>OZ240092.1:0-4045000 GCA_965197285.1 Acidobacteriota bacterium
ATAGTTACGAACCGAGTTGGCGACGCGCGTATCCAGGCCCTTGCCGCAGTTGGCCAGGCTGAGGATCAGCAACCCGAAGAAAGGCCACAGCTGAGAGCGCATAAGAGTCAATATAGCATGGGTTCCACGTTCCCCGTCTCCCGTTCCACGACTTATCGTCTTGGTAGTATAAAGGGTGGATAAAAGGTGAATTCCTTTTAACTAAAGATTGAAAATTGAAAATTGAAAATTGGGAATTTGATCTTGCGGAGCCAGGTGTTGCAATGAGCGAAGCGAATAATCTTCAATCTTCAATCTTCAATTTTTAATTTTTAATCTTCAATTTTTAATTTTTAATTCTCTTGATCCCCATGGACCTGAACACCCCGGTTCAATACGTTAAGGGCGTAGGAGAGAGGCGGGCGGCGGTGCTGGAGAAGGCCGGGATCGAGACCGCTTCCGATCTGCTTCGCCACAAGCCCTTTCGTTACGAAGACCGGACCAACTTTTGCCCGATCGCCAGAATCAACCCTGAATCCAGGACCCTCATTCGCGGTCGAGTCCTGACTCTGGGCGGCCGCACCACGCACCGGAAGCGAATGCCGATCTTCGAGCTTCTTGTCTCGGACGACACGGCGACGCTTCCCGTAAAATTCTTCAATCAACCCTACCTGTCGCGCGTTTTCAAGAAGGGCCAGGAAGTGGTCCTCTATGGGGTTCCCCGTCTGGACGGCTACAGCCTGGGTGTTTCACTCGTCAATCCCGAGTTCGAGATCCTGACTGCCGGTGGAGAGGACTCGATCCACAGCGGACGCATCGTCCCCATTTATCGCCGCATTGGAGCCCTCACGCCGTCTCAACTGCGCACCATTCTTTTTCGCCTTCTGGAGGGGCTTCGGGGCAATTTGCCCGACGCTCTGCCGGAGTGGGTGCGATCCAGGTATTCCTTCCCACTTTTCGAAGAAGCCCTGAATCAGCTGCACTTTCCGTCATTGCCGCCAGGGTCGTCAAAGTCGGAGTTCCTGGCCGAGCTCGAGCGGGGTCGCACAGTAGTGCAGCACCGGTTGGCGTATGAAGAGTTTTTCGACTTCCAGCGGGGGCTGCAGGTGCTCAAGGAGCATCGCCGGAGAGAGCCGAAAGAGCGGAGACTGGGCATTACGCCGGCCATGCGCGACATCATTAAGTCGATCCTTCCGTTTCACCCGACCGGGGCTCAAAAGAGGGTGCTGAAAGAGATCGTCGACGATTTGTGCGGGCCCCGGGTGATGTCGCGACTGCTGCAGGGGGACGTCGGATCCGGAAAGACGATCGTGGCCGTCCAGGCCCTGATTGTCGCGGTCGAGAACGGCGTTCAAACCGTGCTCATGGCACCCACGGAAATTCTGGCCGAGCAGCACTTTGAAACTCTGAACCGCTACCTGGGAGAGGTCGGGTATTCGATCGCCCTGCTCACGGCCAGGGTCAAGGGCCGGGAGCGCAAGGCGATCCTCGAGGGCCTGGCGGCGGGCGAAATCCAGATTGCGATCGGCACTCACGCAATCTTTCAGAAGGGCGTCTCCTTTCAACGGCTGGGCTTTGTCGTCATTGATGAACAGCATCGATTCGGCGTCCGCCAGCGCTCTCAGCTCCAGCAAAAGGGTGACAAGCCGGACACGCTGGTGATGACGGCAACTCCCATTCCGCGGAGCCTGGCCCTCACGCTGTATGGTGACCTCGACCTGTCGATCATCGATGAACTCCCGCCGGGGCGCCGGCCCGTTCGAACCGTGCTGCGAAGAGAAGCCGAGCGCCGGAAGGTCTACGCCAAGATGAGGGACGAGGTACGCAAGGGCCGGCAATGCTATATCGTTTTCCCGCTCGTCGAGGAATCCGAGAAGCTCGAGCTCCGGGCAGCCACGGAAACGGCCCGACAGCTTCAGCAGACAGTCTTTGCGGACCTTGAAGTCGCACTGATCCACGGCCGGCAGTCCGGGGAGGAAAAAGAGCGCACGATGGCTCGTTTCAAACAAGGCGAAATCAACGTACTCGTCTCCACCACCGTGATCGAGGTCGGCATCGACGTGCCCAATGCCAGCCTGATGGTGATCGAGCACGCCAGCCGCTTTGGCCTCTCACAGCTGCACCAGCTGCGGGGGCGCATCGGCCGGGGCCGGGACAAGAGCTACTGTGTCCTGCTGGCCGGGCGCGGAGTTTCCGCTGAGGCCCGAGAGAGGCTTCGAATCATGCAGCAGACAAACGACGGTTTTCGAATCGCAGAGAAAGACCTCGAATTGCGTGGACCCGGAGATTTCGTGGGCACGAAACAATCCGGAATCCCGCAGTTCCGCTTTGCCAACCTGGTGCGCGATCGACCCTGGCTGGAACGAGCCCAGGTGGATGCTCAGGAATGGCTGGAGAGGGCTCTGGAGGCCGGGTCTTCCGAGAAAGATTTCGGGGAGCTCGCCGGCGAATGGGAACGGCGTTTCGGGCTCTTTCGCATCGGATAGTGTTTGAGGGAGCGAGCTCTTGAGAATCATTGCAGGGACTCTCAGGGGCGAAAACTGGCCCGGCCGGCCCCGGGGGTGCGACCCACCACTGATCGGCTCCGGGAGTCTTTGTTCAACGTCCTGGGCGGCCTGGTCGAAGGTTCTTGCTGGGTGGATGCTTTCGCCGGATCGGGGGCGGTCGGTCTCGAGGCGATCAGTCGGGGAACCGGCCACGTGATCTTCAATGATCGCAGCACCCGAGCCAGAACTGTAGTGGAAACCAACCTCCGGCTGTGTGGCGTGAAACGCGGCTTCGATCTGTATCGTGAGGATGCGGTTTCTCTTTTCCGAAGGCTGCGCCGGTCGCGTCGTCGACTTCGTGTTTCTGGACCCGCCCTATGACTTCCAGGACTATGCCCGCCTCCTGGAAGCCGTTCATCGCGCCCCTGAATGAGTCGTCTCCCCAACACCTCGTACTGCTCGAAGTTTCCAGCAGAACCGGCGACGAAGTGGCCGGCGATCACTACCAAATCACGCGCAGAATCCGAGCCGGAGACAGCCACATCCTGATGCTGAGGTCACCAGCTAAGAGAGAATCGTAGGGGCCGGTCTCGTGCCGGCCCGGCGGGGCGGGTGCACCAGGCGCTCGATCAGAGTGAAAACCGGGATGAGGAGCGGGAACAGCAGGACGGTCCAGGGAATCGGCTCTCGCTTGGGATAGAGAACGATTCCCGGCCTTCCTATGTAGCTGATTCCGGCCCAGAAGAACGGATGCTCCAGGTCGAGCCGGACCCGGCCTCGCGTCCTGACCTTTCTCCTGAAATTGCGGCGGGCCTGGGTCAAAGCGACATCGAGACTGGCCCCCTGCCATACCCGCTCGGCAAACTCCAGATAGACTTCCACCGATGCCTCGTCCAGCTTCCATCGGTTCAGCACCAGCGCAGACGTGTTTCTTTCCAGCAGCACGCCCGCGATCCCCATCCAGAAGGGGGTGCGCCACCCGTGGGAGTTTCCGGCGTCGCAGGTACTGAGCGATAGCAGCGTTGAGCGGAACCGGCTGCGCAGAAACTGCCACAGGTCCAGTTGAGCCCCTTCTCCGCTGAGTCTCGATCGGTACCAGAGATCGTGATCGAAGGAAAGATGACTCGACACATGGATCCAATCCGACTCCCGACTCGTGACGGCTGCGATATGAGGGGAGGTATTGCCATCACCAAAGAGGAGGCCAAAGAGAAACCTTTCCCGGGCCGCCATCGCGTGACCCAGGCCCAGATCGGGAAGAACGGCCAGCGGTGTTCCGGAGCCGGCCGGCCGTAGTTTAGAGGTGGGGGGAAGATAGCTGATGAAGAACTCATCGAGTAGCAGCTGTCCATCCCGGTTCAGGAGCATCTCAAAGGGAAGCCGCTGGAGTTCTTTGTGAGGGATGAACAACAGCCTTGGATACTGCAAGTGTGTTTGCAGGGGCCCCGATGAGCTCCCGCGAAAGGCGGCGAATCGCGTTCATCGGGGGAGGGGGCGGGAGGCCCTGCCCGGTTGTGTAAAGGGGACTCACGACAGCGTCAACCAGTGACGAAACGCTCTCGCTCAGACGAACTGTCAAGTGCTCTTTCATCCGGGTATGGTCACGGAGCCAGATATAGATCCTGTTCCCATCAGGCCATAGCTCGATCTCGAGTGTGTCCGCGGGCAGGGGTTCATCCCGTTGGTGCGCCCGTGGGACGGGTTCCCTGCCCCATGCCGCGGGCCGCGCAGCTGCTTCCACCAGCAGGCTCAATTCGTCGGCGCTCCGCGGCGAGTCTTCCATGGCTGTAAGAGCTCTCACGGTCTTGTCCAGCCGGCGGCGGAGCTGGTTGCGGATCACACTTCGAGCCTCTTCCCACCGATCCTGGTTGATGAGGGCTCTGACCAGTCCGTCGAGCGCCGGATCAGCCATTCTCGAGAACGGAAAAAGCAGATCGCCGGTTAACACCTCGGCATCGGCAAGCGCCCGGCGGTATGAATCCTCCGCCAGCCTGCTGTGCTGGCTTCGCTCCAGCCACTTGCCGAATTCGATTTCCACCCGGCGGCGCAGGAAGCGGCTCTGTATTCGTGAAGCCAGTTGCCGGGCCTCGACCAGGAGTCCCCGGGCGCCCGCTCCTCCAGGAGCCCCTTTGACCAGCTCCAGATTGCGAAGGATGGCGGCCCGGGCTGAGGGTGCAGCGGCTCCGGCCAGAGCCTCTCTGGTGGCCTCACCCGGGTTTACCGCGTACTCGAGCAGTAGCAGCTCGAATGGGTCTTCGCCGGGCTGTCTGCGGGCCTTCTCAAGGGTCGCCAGGGCGCCCTCCCTGTCACCGGAGCCGACCAGAAACTTCGTGAAGCCGGCCAGAATCTGGAAGGAGATCTCGGGCATCTCAGCGGTGTCCTCGAGGCGCTCGAGTGCCCTTTCGTAGTACCGTTGCGCCGTGGATTGAAAACCGAGTTCACGATAGAGAAGGGCCAGGTTGTGAAGTATCGCGATGTGCCCGTGTGAGAATTGAATCCGCTCCCAGCACGACTCGGCTTCCCCAAAAGCCCAGACCTAGCAGTCCGTATCTGGACTCCTCCTGTCAAGGGTCCTGTTCATTTTTTCGAATTCAGCTGATCTGGGCCCTGGCGACGAAACTCGGATGCTGGGTTGAAGCCAGGAGTTTCGCTGCAGGTCCAGAATCGCTATCGGATCATCTTCTCCTCCTTGGGTCTCTGGCATGAAAGCATCGACTTTTTGCGATTCGGTGTGGACTGCAGTCGTATCTCCGGCCTCTTAGTGGAGCTGTGTTCTGGCTCCGGGCCATGATGAATATTCGCGCGTGGGGCGCCTATCGTGGTGACGGCCATCGAGTGGCCAAGGCTGCTATCGGCGTGTTCCCCGCGCCGGTCTGACCGGTTCGCCATCAGTTCGAATCCTCTCATGCAGTTCCCAGGGAAAGATCTTGACAAATCTTTTATCGCTTAAGCTCGCTGGGGTTCATAGGCGGCGTCACGGGTGGAAACGGCCCAGAGTAGACGGGCCAGCTTATTGGCCACAGCCACTGCCGCTTTGTTGTGCCCCCGTCGTTTTTCAATCTCCAAACCCCACCTGTGCAAACGGTCTGGCCGCTGCTTGGACTTGGCCGTCCACAAGACCGATCGCCCACCGTGGATCAAGAGAGTGCGCAAATAGATGTCCCCTTGCTTGCTGATGCACCCGAGTCGACGCCGCAGACCGCTGGAGTGCTCCCGCGGTGTCAAGCCCAGATAACTGGCAAAGTGTCGTCCCGAATCAAAGCGCCTCAGATCTCCCACAAAACCGGCCACCGCTGTGGCTGTCAGCAATCCCACCCCGGGGATCGACTGCAGTTGTTCAATCGCAACACTCTGTCGCGATAGCGCTTTCAGTTTCCTTTCGATCCGATCGATTCGCCCCTCCAGCTCTCTGACTTCCAGACAGATCTCCTCCAGCACCGATCGGATCCCATTCGGAATCTCCACTTCTGCATCTTCGATCCATCCTCGCACCCGCTCCACGGCCTGGCAGGCTCCAACGGGAATCGTCAAACCGAATTCCCGTAGAATGCCCCGCATCGTATTGATCCGTGCCGTGCGGGTGCGCATCCATGCCGTCCGCACCCGATGTAAGGCGGTCAACTGCTGCTGCGATTCATTTTTGATCGGAACCGGTCGAATGGCACTGTTGCGGTGGGCTTCCAACAACCCTTTCACATCACTGCGATCCGTCTTGTTGCGTAACACGTACGGCCGGACGTAGGCTGGCGGCAGCAGCACAACTTCGTGCCCCAGTTCCCGGAATCGCCGGCCCCAGTAGTGAGCCGAACCGCAGGCTTCCATCAGAATCGTTGCCCGTTGTTGCTTGGCCATGAACCTCAACAACCGAGCTCGACCCAGGCGATGCGTCTTCTCCATCCGACCAGGCTGCTCGGAAATCCCAATCTCAAAGACCGACTTTGCCAAATCCACTGCGATTGTTCTATGCTTCATTTCAGACTCCTCCTGATACAGTTAAAAACTTTGGCTCTGGCACTTTAGATGCCGTCTAAGCCTAAAGGAGGAGTCCATCTCATCATGGTGGAAGTACGTTTTCTGAGCTCAGGTGGTACCCACCGGTGGAAGCAGCGAAGGGGTCGCTGAGTTGGGTTTTTCGAGCCAAGCAGCCGGAATCAGTCCGAACAGGCCCTTAAGACGCTTGAACAGCGACAAAATCAGTAGCATCAGGGCGCAAATCCGCCCCTGCAGACCCCGCGGCGTTCCCACACCCAGGCTCTGACGCATCAGCATCCCCAGATTGAAGGCGCTCACCTGGATCAGCAGTCGCTTCAACACATTCTCATGTCCCCGTACATGCAGCCGTCTCATCCCTCCGCTCCCGTACAGATGCGCACAGGGTCGCTCCAGCTGCTCTCCTCGTTGCCGCAGCAGCCGCTGCCCTCGCTCTCCCCGGATGCGCCGCCGATTCGCATACACCGCTTCCTGCCCCTGCCGGTCTCCTCGCCAGCGTCGCTTCCCTCGCCTCGGTTCGCTCACATAGCTGCGCAGTCCCACCGCATCCAGGTCCACCATCCGCTGCGTGCTGTGATACCCCTTGTCGGCCACCACCTCTTCGATGCCTCGTCCCTCCGGCAGCGCTTGTTCCACCTTCTCGGCCGCTTCCGTCAGGGTCTTCACCATGGTCTGCGTGTCCCCTTGATCGGCTCCCTGTACCGTCACCGAGACAATCGCTCCGGTCTCCAGATCCACTGCATGCTCCGCCTTGTGCGCCAGGTGCGTCCGCCCGTCCTTCATTCTGGTAATCCGCGCATCCGCATCATGCGGGTGCTTCCAAACCCGGTTCGATCCTTTGCCCGTGCGCTTGCGGTCCAGTTTGGCCAGATCTTCCCGTCGCGGCGTCTCAATCCCGGAGGCTTTCGCCAGCTCCATCAAAAACTCTTCATACCCCTGCTCGCTGTCCCGGCGCACGATGCTGCGCAGCGCTGCATTCGCTTCCAGCGTAGTGGCATCGATGCCGATCGTCTTGCCCCGCAGCAGGCCGCTCGCCCCGATCCGCTTCAGTACCCAGTCAAAGACTGCTTCGTGGGTAGCCACATCGATCAGTCGTCGGGTTCGGGAGATCGTGGAGTGATCAGACGGCGACTCGCTCAGTTTCAATCCCAGAAACTCTCGCAGTGCCAGAGAATCAGCTGCTCTCCAGGCTATTCCTCGTTCCGATCCGATCCCTTCGAAATACCCCACCAGCAGCAGCCGAAAGTACACTCCCGGAGCCAGGCTCGGTCGCCCCATCTTGTCTGCATAGAACTTCGCACACAGTCCCTCCACGAAGTCGTCAAAGCCGTGTTCGTTGAAAAGGCCATTTAGTCTTTCGTAGAAGGGATGGCCGGCGGGGCGGGGCAGCTCACTGGTGGCGACCCACAGGTCTTCTTGCTGTCGACGTTTCTTTTTCCCCATTGCCATGGGGTCAGTCTAGTGTCACTGTGTGACCCCTTATCCTCGACTTTCACCATGATGAGATGGACTCCTCCTTTAGGCTTAGACGGCATCTAAAGTGCCAGAGCCAAAGTTTTTAACTGTATCAGGAGGAGTCTGAAATGAAGCATAGAACAATCGCAGTGGATTTGGCAAAGTCGGTCTTTGAGATTGGGATTTCCGAGCAGCCTGGTCGGATGGAGAAGACGCATCGCCTGGGTCGAGCTCGGTTGTTGAGGTTCATGGCCAAGCAACAACGGGCAACGATTCTGATGGAAGCCTGCGGTTCGGCTCACTACTGGGGCCGGCGATTCCGGGAACTGGGGCACGAAGTTGTGCTGCTGCCGCCAGCCTACGTCCGGCCGTACGTGTTACGCAACAAGACGGATCGCAGTGATGTGAAAGGGTTGTTGGAAGCCCACCGCAACAGTGCCATTCGACCGGTTCCGATCAAAAATGAATCGCAGCAGCAGTTGACCGCCTTACATCGGGTGCGGACGGCATGGATGCGCACCCGCACGGCACGGATCAATACGATGCGGGGCATTCTACGGGAATTCGGTTTGACGATTCCCGTTGGAGCCTGCCAGGCCGTGGAGCGGGTGCGAGGATGGATCGAAGATGCAGAAGTGGAGATTCCGAATGGGATCCGATCGGTGCTGGAGGAGATCTGTCTGGAAGTCAGAGAGCTGGAGGGGCGAATCGATCGGATCGAAAGGAAACTGAAAGCGCTATCGCGACAGAGTGTTGCGATTGAACAACTGCAGTCGATCCCCGGGGTGGGATTGCTGACAGCCACAGCGGTGGCCGGTTTTGTGGGAGATCTGAGGCGCTTTGATTCGGGACGACACTTTGCCAGTTATCTGGGCTTGACACCGCGGGAGCACTCCAGCGGTCTGCGGCGTCGACTCGGGTGCATCAGCAAGCAAGGGGACATCTATTTGCGCACTCTCTTGATCCACGGTGGGCGATCGGTCTTGTGGACGGCCAAGTCCAAGCAGCGGCCAGACCGTTTGCACAGGTGGGGTTTGGAGATTGAAAAACGACGGGGGCACAACAAAGCGGCAGTGGCTGTGGCCAATAAGCTGGCCCGTCTACTCTGGGCCGTTTCCACCCGTGACGCCGCCTATGAACCCCAGCGAGCTTAAGCGATAAAAGATTTGTCAAGATCTTTCCCTGGGAACTGCATGAGAGGATTCGAACTGATGGCGAACCGGTCAGACCGGCGCGGGGAACACGCCGATAGCAGCCTTGGCCACTCGATGGCCGTCACCACGATAGGCGCCCCACGCGCGAATATTCATCATGGCCCGGAGCCAGAACACAGCTCCACTAAGAGGCCGGAGATACGACTGCAGTCCACACCGAATCGCAAAAAGTCGATGCTTTCATGCCAGAGACCCAAGGAGGAGAAGATGATCCGATAGCGATTCTGGACCTGCAGCGAAACTCCTGGCTTCAACCCAGCATCCGAGTTTCGTCGCCAGGGCCCAGATCAGCTGAATTCGAAAAAATGAACAGGACCCTTGACAGGAGGAGTCCAGATACGGGCTGCTAGAGTGGCTGGATGGGGGCTCCAGCCAGGAATCTGCTTTCGTCGCCGCTGGTCCTGTGGGTGCTTCTGTTCAACATCATCGGGTTCTTTACCTGGGGCTTTGGCCCGCTCACGTTCTGCTGCCTGCTATTGGTCGTGTATCTGCTCTTTGCCCTGCAGAAGGGGCGCCAGGCAAGATTGGGTCGATTGGCACTGTTCCCGGCATCCGGACGTGCGGATGTCTCTGTGGGGCTCCGGAATTCCCTGTACCTTCTGGTGCTGCTGGCGGCCGCGGGCGCTGTAATCGGCTTATTCGTGGCCCCGGATGACTGGTTGATCGATATCGGCCTCAATACCTACCTTGCCTGTGAGTCTATTGCCAAAGGGCTGAATCCCTATGCGAATCGGGCACAAGCCTGGCACACGATTGATGAGAACCATCCAAACGTGCAGATCGTCGACGGTCAGGTGCTCTTGTTTGGTGTTCCGTACTATTACGGATTCCCTTACTTTCCGGCGATGTTCTTGTCCTACCTTCCCTTTACCTTGCTGCTGGAACGATACGATGCCGTTCGCCTGCTCAATGTACTGCTGATGGGGGCCAATCTCATCGGCATCAGAATGCTGGTGGCACGATTGTCGCGGCTTCACATCGAGCGCAGCCAGATGGTTGCAATCGTCGCCTACCTGTCGATCGGCGTGTACTGGTTTGAGATTTTCTGGCTTGGGATTGTCGATATCCTGCTCTCGACATTCATACTCTACGCGTTCCTGTGCCTGTCCAATCGGCAGTTTGTTCTGGGGGGTGTTTGTCTGGGCCTGGCCCAGGCGGCCAAGTTGTTGCCGCCTCCGTTTCTGGCGCTCGGTATTGTTTTGCTTCTGCTGGGACGGGAAGGGTTCTGGAGATTCCTTCTTGCCTACACGGCTACAGGCCTCGCGTTCATCCTGCCATTCTTGCTGTGGGACCCACAGGCTTTCGTATCGGCAACTATTTTATTTTATTTGACGGCTCACAATATGGGGGACAATACGGCTTTGTGGTTTTTTCTGCCACAGTTCTTACAGGGGCCGTTTCTGCTGCTCGGGTATCTGGCGGCGATTGGGACCCTGATCGTATTCGTGCGCCGGGGAGGCACTCATCTGGTAGATGTAATGGCGGGCGGTTTTTCGTGCTATCTGATCTTTACGGCCTTCAGTAAGATGACCCACTTGAATTATTTGTGGGCAGTCTACCCTCTGGGCTGTGTGGCCCTGGCCCTGTTACTGGAGCGTTTGCCCGCACCGGCGGGCGCAGTGAAAGCAAGCCGGGTATGAGACCGGCGCGCCGGGGAGTGGTTCGCGAAGTGATCAAGGCAACCTGTCTCTCGTTGTGTCTTGTCGGGGCAATCGGCGGCCCAGGCGCACAGTCCCGTCGCAACATTGATATGAAAGAAGTGCGCAGTTTAGCGAAACTGAGTGTAGATCGTATCCTGAAGGCGACACCGGTCGAGACGTTTAGCATAGGAGACTATTGGAGCCGGGTTCTGGGAAGAAAAAAGCCGTTGGTAGTCTTTTTCTACTCAAATTCCAATGGACCGTCGCAGCGAGTAGCCACGCTCATCAAGTACATTGCTCCCGAATACAAGGACAAGCTGTCCTTTGCTCGCGTCAAGGTCGCTGAAAGCGGCCAATCTGACAGGGAAACTGCTGACAACCTGGCAACGAAGTACAGCCTCGACAAGACGCCGGGCATCTTGTTCTACGACAATGTCGGTTCTGACATGGTGCTCGAAGAAGAAGACTACATAGATGCGGACTTCAAAGAGTTTCGTACGCCACGAATGCTCTTTTGGAAGAGTTACTACTCAGCCGTGCGCAAGCAGCTGGACAAACTGCTTGCAGACTAACTTCCTTGTACCGGGAGAGATCAATCCAGGGGCCGGTAGTCGGTCCGCAGTGACTCATCGTTACGTCACGAGCCCTCTTCCGAGCGCTTCAGGACCATCCCATCCGAGAAATTGTCCAGCTCCGAAAAATCGCGTTCCTCGACCTCTAGAGCCCCTGAGCTGGTGAGATAATCATATTTGAGACGCTTTCCGCGCTTGGAGACGCTCACGGGCTGTAGGTCGGCGGTCTCACAGTAAACAGCGAATACCCGGAGACCCTCAGCCACTGCCTCCAATTCCGGCCGCTCGGACTGCCCGTCGCGGCGGCGCGTGCGGCCCTCGGCAACCAGGCGATCGATGTCGTCCGGAAGATAGACCCGCTCGACGGGAGGCTCTTGCTTCGAGCCTGCCTCCGACCCTCGGGAGTCGGGGGCGCGTTCGGCGGCCCCGGACGATTCCATCACTCCTCGCACCACACATTTGCCCCCTTCCAGGCGCAGGTCGAAGTTAATCAACCCTGCAGTTTCAAGATCCTGGCCGATCGCCCTCAGGGTTCTGGGATCCAGCTTCAATGTGATCTCCCTCTGGAAGAATTCCCTCGCGGCCCTTGGTCAAGGTGGGCACCACGCCATTATTAGAACACTCAACTCTGTCGATTGGAGTGCCCCCCGTCACCCTGAGAGTCTCGGGACCCGCCTCTAGTGAGACATCGGTGAGTATTCACGGTACACGGGCCGTCTCAAAACCCAAACGATGGGCAAAGAATTCGGCGCCTTCCCCGGAGAAAAAACTGGTGCCGGAGGCGGGATTATACGAGCGGGTTAACCGAATTTAGCCGAATCCCTCAAAGTTCCTATTCTACAAGGGTTTGAAGCCTCCGGTCCATTGTTCGTTTTCCCCCTCCCCCCCTTTCTCAGAATTCTGAGGACATTTTGAGGACAAGATCGAGTATCCTGGAAAGCACGGTGACCCGAAAAACAATCGGTGAACTGGAGACGCGCCTTTCCGGATAAGTATTTCGCCAGTCCACTCCTCGTCCGAGTCGTTGCTAATCATCAAGACAACCTAAAAGCCGCCACCCACGGCAAATTGTGAGTAGGTCTGGGCCAGCCCGAGAGAACCTATACACAGAAGAAGAACTACCATGGCGCGAAACTTTATTCCTAAGGCGAGTTTTGCCATTTGCTTATTCCGTTTCTGGCACGATTTTTCGTGCCTCTCTGGATTCGCGCCAGAGACGGGTGTTCCGATTCACTCTATCCATGATTTTCCTGGCGTTCAGGCCCAGGATCAGACGCTTCTCCTGGTCTGGAAGATTGGCGTACAGGACCGGGCCCAGCCCAGTCGCGAAGTCCAGACAGGTAAAATCGGTGGCCAGCAGCACACGTTCGGCGCCGACTTCGGCCACGAAAGCCTCCAGGTCGCCCATGCCCCAGGGCGTGCACGCGCAGATGAACAGATTGTCACAGCTGTTGACGACACCCGCATAGTGTCGGGAAAAATGTGCGGCAACAAAAGTGATCCGGGGATATGCTTTGACATAACGCGCGATAGTTTCCGGGGATCCAAAACTATGGGACAAGCACACGAGACCGTATTCGTTGAGATAGGAGAGAAGATTGTCCATGTCCACGGTGTCCGGGTCGAATCGGCTGAAGCCAGAATGGAGTTTGACACCAGCGCAGCCGCCTTCGAGGCAACGTTCCAGTTCCGGAATGAGTTCGTCCTGGTAATTCAGAGACATGACGGCCAAGCCCCAGAACCTTTCCGGGAATGCCTTCATTGCCGCCAGTACATCGTCATTGCCGCGCTTCCACTCACACCCGAGCATGAAGGGGAACAGCCAGGCGGACTGCATGCCGATGCGGTCCATACCCTCGACCATCCCGGCCGGCGTATTGCCGGCGATGTAGTAACTGGCGAAAGGACCCACGTGTGCATGGGCGTCGATAACTATTTCCGAAGACAGGGGCATGCCTTTCCGGGCCATCTCTGCCAGGTTCATGGGATGATTCCTCCTGTCAAGCGCCGGAGATTCTCACCGCAGATATTGCGTTTATCTTCATCCGTCACGTCGGCATAGGCAATCTGGGTCAACGGAATAGCTGGGTTGATAACGGGCATCATGGACCCAAAAATGATCCGGGACGATCCAAAATGGTATACAACGTCCTCGATACCCCGGAAATTGCAGTTCATCGCGCTGAGCTGGTAGTGAAAGTTTGGCAGTTTCTCCAGCATCCGGTACAGGGGGCGTGTAACACGCAGGCCGACTCGCATGGCCACCACCGGGAGGCCGGGGAAAGCGGTGCAGATTTCCTCCAGCCCACGCCAGTCCGTGTGGTCGCGCCAGGTGTGGGTCGTGGCCGCGTGTACGAGCAGGGGTACTCGGTGCTGCTCCAGCCCCGCCAGCAGATCATCGAGCATGAAAACTGAAAGCGGAAAGAACTGCGCATGCGGAAACAGTCGGGCCGCGCGTGCCCCGCTGCCGATCAGGCTTTCCACGATCTGTCCCGGCTCAGGCCATTCCCCGCGGATAGCAGGGCTGAGGACCCACGATGGCCTCATGGCGCCAGCTTCAGCGGCCTCTTCACCGACCCATTCGTTGCCACGTTGTGGATCAACCTCCTCGGACGCAGTGTGGTAGACCAGCGCCTGGGTGATCTCAAAACGTGCCATGGCCTCGAGGATCTTCCCCGTTTCCCAGAAACTATCGGCTGCAATGACATTACGCCGGCCTACAATAACGTCGCAGTCGAACGGTTTCATCAGGGAATTCACCGACAGCCCGGCCCGCTCAGCCAGGTCCAGCGTGTCCGGAACTTCTTGCTCTTCCCTGGAACATCGCACCAGCACGCCGGCGCCCGCGGCCGTGGCCGCACCCAGTTTGACAAAGTCTCGGCGGTCGAGTTCAGACATTTTCTCTTCCTCCATTCCGTGCTAATTGCATAGGCTGGGCCTTCTCCTCCAGGAATTAGAATCTGTTTCCAAGTCAGACCAAGTTAGCATGGCCAGCCCGGTTCCGCCTAAATAGAGGGTCTTTGGTTGAGACTTTCTGCACCTGCTTGCCCGATGAACGGGAACAGCTCGGCCCCTGTGTATCCGAACTTCCGCCGGGCCTGAAGCATTTCCGCCAGGTTCTCTCCATGCTCCCTGGCCAGTCTTTTCAGGGAATCGGTCAGAATCCCCCGAGGGGCCCGGAAGCGGACTCCTTCCCTGGCAGGCTGGAGTTGAACCTTTTGACTTTCGAGGTAGAAGAAAAGGCCGAGCGCGTTCACAGGAGACCTTCTTCCCACCCTGGAGCGTCATCCGGCTCAGCGTCGGACTCCTGCGATAACAGAGAATCATCCGGTCGGACACAAGGGTATCGAGATCACCTTGAACATATACGCTCACGTTCTGCCGGATCAGCAGGAGGATGCAGCCAATGCCCCTGGGCGATCTCCTGCACGGTTCTGGAAACTGAGGACATTTTGAGGTCAGAGAAGCTGTAAATTGTTAATTCTAAAGACCCGAGAAGAAGTTGGTGCCGGAGGCGGGATTCGAACCCGCACACTCGATTGAGCGCCACCCCCTCAAGATGGTGTGTCTACCAGATTCCACCACTCCGGCACGAAAGGGCCCCTGAATTCAGTTGCTCCCGGTCGGGTCCTCGCCGCCCTCGGGGGGAGCCTCTGCCGGGGAGGGCTCAGCGGTTTCGGATTCGGTTAGCGGTTGCCCGGCGAGAGCCGGACCCTCGGCACCCGTAGCCTCAGCCGGTGCCGTGCTGGTGGGAGCGTCCGTCATGACGCTCGACTCACCCCTCTTGGCCAAGCCCGCCAGAATCAGGCAGGTCGCCATGAACAGCGCGGCACCCACAGCCGTCAGCCTGGTCAGCAGAGTGGTCGCCGAACGGGTTCCAAAGGCCGTCTGACTGCCGCCACCGCCAAAGGTTGAGGCCAGGTCACCGGCCTTCCCCGACTGGAGCAGCACGACCAGGATCAGAAAACAGCAGATCAGGATATGAAAAGCGACGATCAGGATCATTTCTTCTTTCCCGGGAGAAACCCGAAAAGACTACCTGGATTCAAACTTCACGATTCCCAGGAAGCTCTCCACATCGAGACTGGCTCCGCCGACGAGGGCCCCGTCAATATCTTTCTGCCGCATCAAGTCCGAGGCATTGTCGGGTTTGACGCTTCCACCATACAGAATTCGTACCGTAGCGGAGACTTGCGGAGTGTATTCGCGCGCCATCCAGCTTCGAATCCACTGATGGACTTCCTGGGCTGTTTCGGGCGTCGCAGTCAGCCCCGTTCCGATAGCCCAGACCGGCTCGTAAGCGATGATCATACGGGATAGCTCGGAGGCTGTCAATCCATCCAGACAAGCCCCTAAGTCACCCAGAATGACTTCTTTAGCCAGTCCCGACTCGCGTTCATGCTGAGCTTCCCCGGTGCAGAGAATGGGCACTAGACCGATCTCAAGGCAGCGGCGCAGCCGCCGATTGACCGTGTCTGATGTCTCCCCGAAAAACTGCCTTCTTTCCGAGTGCCCCACGATGGCATATTCACAACCGGCGTCCAGTAACTGTTCGGCTGCGATCTCGCCCGTCCAGGCTCCCGGCGGTTCCCAGTGGACGTTCTGGGCCGCCACACCAATCCCTGAGCCGGACAATTCCTCTCCCACAGCGGCGAGGGCCGTAAAAGGCGGAGCAACAACAATGTCGACGTCGGAGACGACTGCCGTTGAGTTTTTTAGCTCGCGGACCAGCTCCCGTCCTTGCGCAACCGTCTTGAAACACTTCCAGTTACCGGCGATCAGCGGCTTTCTCCGCCTTCGACCTTCGGGGTTATTGCCCACGGTTTCGTCCTTCCTTTCGATCTGTGAGAGCCTCTACTCCCGGCAGTGGCTCCCCCGATAGAACCGCCAGGGAGGCCCCGCCGCCGGTGGAGACGTGGGTGATCGAATCGCTTACCCGGGCCAGTCGTACCGCCGCGGCCGAGTCCCCTCCGCCGACGATCGAAGTCGCATCGGCAACCGCAACCGCCCTGGCGATGTGCACCGTTCCCAGAGCACAGCTGCTGAGTTCAAAGACTCCCATGGGGCCGTTCCAGATGATGGTCCCGGCGCTCTCGATGACCTGTTTGAACCGTTCAACGGTGCGATTTCCGATATCAAGGGCCATTTTCCCGTCTGGAACACGCTGCGTCGAGCAGTACTCGACTCGCACATCGGAAGCGAGACTCGTGGCTACCAGATGGTCGACCGGCAGCACCACTTCGACCCCTGCCTGTCCGGCCTCGGCGAGAAGCTCCGCGGCCAGATCCAAATGGTCTTCTTCCACCAGTGATCTGCCGCATTCAATTCCCTCGGCCCGTAGAAATGTGTAGGCCATGCCCCCACCGATCAGGAAGGTACTTGTCAGGGGCAGAAGCGATCGAAGGATTCCGATCTTGTCTGAGACCTTGGCGCCTCCCAGGATCGTCACCACCGGGGAGTCAGGGTTGTTCAAAACGCCATAGAGGTATTCGAGCTCCCTCCCCATCAACAGGCCGGCAGCTCCTCCGCCCATGACATTCGGCACCCCCACGGTGGACGCGTGGGCTCGGTGAGCCGTACCGAACGCGTCATTGACATACAGATCAGCCAGAGAGGCGAGCCCCCGGGCGAACTCCACTTCGTTGTCTGTTTCGCCACCGTGAAAACGCAGGTTTTCCAGCAGCAGGACCTGCCCCGGCTCCAGCTTTGAGACAGCCTGTTCGACGTTCCCGCCAATGCAGGACTCGGCAAGGTCGACCGGCTGGCTCAGCAGGGCAGACAGCCGCTCAGCGATCGGAGCCAGAGACAGTGCCGTTTTCCTTTCTCCGCCCGGGCGCCCCAGGTGCGAGGCCAGCACCAGACGGCCTCCTCTGTGCATGGCGCTATGGATCGAGGGCAGCGCGGCCCGGATCCGTGAATCGTCGGCGACTCTAGCCCGCGAGAGTGGTACGTTGAAATCCACTCTCATCAGGACTCGCCTTTCAGCCACGTCCAAATCTTCAACCGAGAGCTTTCGGGGAGCACGGCGCACCGGTGATCTCAGTGGCCGGACGCCGGCTCTAAGAGCCTGCGGGAAACCATCTCGGTCAGATCGAGGACACGATTCGAATAGCCCCATTCATTGTCATACCAGGCCAGGACCTTCACCATGTTCTCATCCAGGGTTCGTATGAAAGGGCCGTCCACCGTGGCCGAGTGCGCGTCACCGCTGAAATCGCAAGAGACGAGCTCCTCGTCCGTATATCGAAGGATGCCTTTCATGGATCCCTCGGCCGCCCCTCGGAAAGCCTGCCGAATTTCTTCGGCGGTCGCGTTGCTCTGCAGGGTCGCGGTCAGATCCACCAGCGATACGGTGGCTGTGGGGACCCGAATGGAAATGCCGTCGAGCCTTCCTTCCATTTCGGGTAAAACCAGAGCCACGGCGGCCGCCGCCCCCGTCGTGGTCGGGATCATGGAAAGGGCTGCAGCTCGCGCCCGCCTCAGATCCTTGTGTGGCAGATCCAGAATTCTCTGGCCGTTCGTGTAACTATGAATGGTCGTCATCAGGCCCTTTTCGATCCCGAATGCGTTGTGCAGGACCTTGGCTACCGGAGCCAGGCAGTTGGTGGTGCAGCTGGCATTGGAGATGATGTGGTGTCGCCCCGGATCGTAGGCCTCGTCATTGACGCCCAGGGCCAGCGTTACATCCGGCTCGCCGGCGGGGGCGGTAATGACAACCTTCTCCACCGAGCCGCGCAGATGCTTGGACGCATGCTGCCGGGCGCGGAACAGCCCGGTCGCCTCGACAACCACCCCGACCTCGGCCGATTCCCATGGGATTTGTGCCGGATCCCGCTCCGAGAACACCTTCAGTTCGGAATGGCCGACCCTGATGGAGTCCCCGTCGTGACGCACATCCTGTTCGAGTCTCCCATAGACGGAATCGTATTTCAGGAGATGGGCCAGCGTCCTGGGGTCGGTCAGGTCATTGACGGCCACAAACTCGAGGTCCGAAGCCTTCCTGAGAGCCGCTCTGAAGACATTTCGCCCAATTCTTCCAAATCCATTGATCGCAACTCGCGTCGCCATTCACGCCTCCCTGCTGGTGCCAGCCCGGGAACTAATCCTGCTCGCCCCGCGAGCACGCCGACAGCATAACTCAAAATTGGGGAATCGAAGATTTAAAACTAAACATTAAAAATTAAAGATTGAAAATTGAAAATTCTAAGACATCGGGTGTTACGTTGGATGTGGCGTTTCAGGAGGGCGAGGGCTTTCCGGCAGGATTCGTGCAAGTCAGTCTCGCCAACCGCCAACTACCCGGCCGCAGGCCCTCCCTCGCGTTCCTTCTTCGTAGTCTTCAATCTTTAATCTTAAATTTTCAATTTTCAATTTTTAATTTCCCATCTGACCCGTAAGGGTGCTCCCCATCCGGCTGAGTCTGAAACCGCCTGTGCCCCCACAGCCAGTGGGACGGGAACTCTCGAATCACTTGCTCGATATGACTATTGATCAGCGTAGTCAGACGCAGGGTTTCGGTGTCCGGGTCCTCTTCAGGGCGAGCGTGCAGGGCCGGGTAAAAGCGAATCCGGTAGTAACCGAGCCGGAGGTCGGGACACAGGAAACCGAGCACCAGGGGAGCTTCCGTGCGGACCGCCAGGGCCGCTGCGCTCGAGCTGGTGGAGGCAGGGCGCCCGAAAAGCGGGGCATACACTCCTTCACTCTCCTGTACGTTTTGATCCAGAAGAAACCCGACGTCCTTCCCTTCCTGAATCAGACGCATGACCTTGCGCAGGGCCCTGCGCTTATCCACTACACGGTTTCCGAATCTACATCGAATCGTCTCGCTCCAGCGATTGAGCCAGGGATTGTCCAGCCGGCGCACCAGAAAACTGAGGGGATAGCCTCGAGCCGCATGGGCCGCCGGCAGCAGCTCCCAGGCGCTCATGTGGGCGGTCACGAACAAGACTCCCTTCCCGGCACTTCGGGCTTCCAGGTAATTGGTCAATCCATACCTGCTCTCATAGCGGACTCGCCGCTGCATCTCAGCAGATCCAACTCCGGGAAGTCGGGAGAGCTCCACCGCGTGGTCTCCCAGATGCATGAAGCTGTCAAGGAGTACCCTGCGCCTCCAGGTCTGAGAGCGCCCGGGAAAGGCAATGCCCAGGTTCGTCATCCCCACACCGCGGTGTTTCGAGTCGACGAACCAGACGCTGACGGCCACCGCCCGGCAGATGGAGTGGGCTAGAAACCGTGGCGTCCATCTCAAAAGGAGAAGGCTGACCCGAATCGCCGCGTACAGGCACCAGTCCCGCGCCTTTTTCACACCGCTCCTCTCAACAGACTCGAATAGGGCTCGGGGATCTTGCGGGGCCGCCCGTCGGGGCCGGTGACGATGTGCTTGGTCCAGCCTCGAGCCAGGCGGCTCCCGTCGTCCCGGGCCAGCACTTCATATCGAAAAGCCACCAGGGTATCCCTGAAAGTATCGAGGACGGTTCTGACCAGAAACCTGGTGTCATAGGTCAGCGGCCGATGGTAGCGGCAAGCGGCTTCAGCGACCCTCAAAAAGCATTCGGCCTGCTTCTCCATCTTCTCGTAGTGCAAGCCGATAGCCCGGCAGAACTCGACGCGGCCAATCTCGAAGTAGATGAAATAATTTCCGTAGTACACAACTCCCATCTGATCCGTTTCGGCGTAGCGGACTCGCAGCGGATGCTCGTGTGCGTAGGGCATGTCCCTCTTTTTAGGTTACTAGCGCACACACTTGCAATCGGCAACAACCGGGTGCGAGGCTGATCGTGCAGGGGCGTGTTGCTCAAACAGGACCGGAGAGTGGGGCCTGAGGGCCGACCGGCCGGCGTGACGTTCAAGAAAGAGTGGGAGGGGGCCCGGGGCAGCGACGCGGGCGCCTTGGGGCGGCGACCGTTTAAATCCTCCCGGGAGTCGCCCCGGGGCCCCTCTCGCTCTTTCGGTCATGGCCGAGCAGCTGCGGGGTCGCCGCCCCAGGCGCCTCCCACTTCCAGGGTTCCACTATTTTGAATCTGGAAAAGTTGAAAGCTGAAGGCTCGAGCGGAACGTCGGCAGAATCCGTGCTAAACTCCTGCCTTCGGCCGCGCCCGTAGCTCAGCCGGATAGAGCGCCGGTCTACGAAACCGTAGGTCGCAGGTTCGAATCCTGCCGGGCGCGCCAACAACCCTGAGGGACGCACGCCCCCGGTAGCACCGGCCTTGCCGCTGCCAACGCTGCGGGTTGTCAAACAGATTCCTCTTGCTCGAGCTGCTTGGTCCCGGCCAACGACGGCCGGGAGGGGATTGCGTCGGTCTCACGGGCGAACCAGGCCGCCGCCTTCTTTAAGATCTCCCGCTCTTCACGAAGCCGCCGATTCTCGCCACGCAACCAGTTCAGCTCGGCTCGTTCGGCAGTCGTCAGACCGTCCTGAGGACGTCCCTCATCCAGATCGGCCCGGTACACCCAGTTGCGAATCGACTGCGCCGACGGGTCGAACTCGCGCGCCACTGATTCCGGACTGCGCCCGGCTCGCACGAGTTCCACCATGCGGCGACGAAACTCTGGTGAGTAGGGTCTGTGTGTTCTTGTCATTGCGTGCTCATTTCTCAGAATACATCGGTGTCCACGTAAACGGGTCACCTCCTCCGCTCCAAAGTTATACCACACACTGCCTTAAGGAGATAAAGGATATTACGTTAGGCATAAACCAACAATACATTAGGGATATACCAGTAATACTTTAGAAGGTCCGACCGCTTGAACCTCCCTTCGATCATTGCCGCCGGGACAAACGACCGGCGCCCCCGCCCAGAGTATGCGCCGGGAGGACGCTGAGTATCCGCCAGAAATCGCGGCTCCGAGAGAGCTCGATGATCCATGAACTGGGGAGGCTGCCACTCCAAAGCCACACAAGAACCCTCTTTAGTTGGTGCTAATAGTATTTTAGGGATACCAATCGAACTTTAGGGGCGGTATAGTGCCTTTTGGGAGGCCAAGTCGCTGGAAAATACCCATTCGATCCATTTCCTGGTTTGTCATCCTTCTCTGTCTGCCGTCGGGGGCCGGGCACGGCCCCCGAGAGGCTTTCCGGGATCTTCCAGGATCGGTGGGGATGGCCGACATGTTTCGAGTTGCGGGGTAGTAAATCAAGGAGTGAAACGATGAACGGCCCAGAGTGCAGGAACTACTACGAGACTCTTGGGATCAGCCCCGGTGCTGACCGGGAAGCGATCCAGGTGATGTACCGTTTCCTGGCCAAGCGCTACCACCCGGACAATGCACAAACGGGAGATGGTCAGAGATTTCAACGCATCCGCAGGGCTTACCAGGTACTGTGCGATCCTGAACGAAGATCGGCGGCCGACAGCAGCCACCCCACCCCGGGACAAGACCGGGAGCAGCGGTGGGTCGAGGCGAAGGCTCCAGTGAGAGTCGAGCAGGATGAGTACCTGCGAAAAGCCCTTCTCTGGTCGCTTTATGTCTGCCGGCGGGAGAATGTCGATGGACCGGGTGTCGGGTCTCTGCATCTGGAATGTGACCTGGGCTGCTCAGAAGGTGAGTTGGAGTTCCACCTCTGGTATCTGAAGGAAAAAGGCTGGGTAGAACGTACCGAGAATGGCGGTTACGCAATTACTGCCGACGGCGTGGACAAGGTCGCCGAGGGCGTCGTGCTTCGTGCGGATCGTCTTCTCCCGGAGCTCGCAAGTGAGTACGCGGAGAGAGACGGCAGGGCGCCTTTTCAGATCACCGATAACACTGCAGATCGGGGAGAGCAAAGGCTGCGGCACGTGCAGTGATGCCGTCGACAGCTCTCGTTCCTCACGGCTAGTACACTAGTTTCCACAGGCTGGCAGGCGAGACTGATTACGGCCTGTTTGCCAGCACGTACTCAATGATTTTTTCTTCCGGCTCAAAGGGGGAGAGAGCATTCAGCCCCAGCGACTCCACCGCGATCTTGATGATCTCCCGGTCCGGAAGCCCCGACGATCTGCGCTGCTCTCGCAGGTAGTAGCGGCCCGCCTCGAGCATGGCCCGAAGCGGAACCAGGCCCACGATTTCAGATCCGGTCACGCGCACGCCCCTGCCCCGCGCCTTGCGGCACACTTCATCGTAGGCCACATGCACCGGTGTCACCTTGAGGTTCGTCAGATTCATGGAAATCTGAGCCACGCCGTATTCCTCAATAAACCACCCGATGGCCTTGACGAACCTGAGCGCGCCCGGAATGTAGACCGGTCTTCCGTCGCCGTCCCGGACGGTGGGGCCGGTCAATGGATTCCCTTCCCGCTTGATGCACCCCTTCTCCCGGACATCGCCGGCAATGGCGTTGGCCCGGCGCCTCGAGGTCGTGTTCAGGTTGACGTTGAAGGCGACCAGAAAGTCCCTGGCGCCGACCGCGGTAGCACCGGATCGGCGATTGAATTCGGCGGGACCGAAATCGGGCTGCCACCGGGGCTGGGACAGTTTCTCTTTCAGACCCTCGTGCTCGCCCGCACGTACGGCCGCCAGGTTTCGCCGATCCTGGCAGTAGGCGGCCTCGTCGTAACAATAGACGGTGAGGCCGATCTCCTCGCCCAGGCGGCGGGCCAGCTCGCGGGCGTACTCCACGGTCTGCTCCATGCTGATGCCGGAAACGGGTACCAACGGACAGACGTCCGTGGCACCGAACCGCGGGTGCTCGCCTCGGTGATTTCGCATGTCAATTAGTTCCGTGGCTGAGCCGACGCCGCGGACGGCTGCCTCGAGGACGCTCCGCGGTGACCCCACAAATGTAACAACCGTCCGGTTGGTCGCCCGGCCGGGGTCGACGTCCAACAGCCTGACACCCTCGACAGTTCCGATAGCAGTAGTGATCCGCCCGATCACCGCCATGTCCTTCCCCTCGCTGAAGTTGGGAACACACTCGATTAGCTGGGTCATGAAACGAACCTTCTCGAGCCGTTGGCCGGTCAGATTATCTCATGGATGGATCGAACCTGGAGCGTGCAGCCGGAGAGCCGCGGAACCTGTCACAGCCTCCTGACAGTCCACCTTGCTATGATTGCCCCCCGACGGGTTACGGGGGCGAAGGTCCACTAGAGGTAGGAGAGTGTCCGCAAATAACACCATCAGTCAGAGCTTCGTCATCGCCCTGTTTTGCGGCTTGCTTGCAGGGGCCGGAATCGGCGCAGGAGCGGCGCTGTGGTGGGTAACGCTTCCCAAGTATAATCCAGTTGACCCCGACAGCGAAGAAAGTGTAACCGCCGCCTTCCATCGTCTCTATCACAATAACTGGTGGAACCGCACCGTGCTGGATACGCGCTGGTTCGGAGCTGAGGCCATGAAGTGCCCACTCGACATGTGGGTCTTTCAGGAAATCATGTACGAGACGAGGCCTGATGTTATCGTTGAAACCGGGACCAGAAAGGGAGGCAGTGCGTCCTACTTTGCTTCCATTCTGGATCTGCTGGGAAACGGGCGGGTGATCACAGTAGACATCGTAGACTACGACGATAAGCCTCAACACGATCGAATCACGTATTTGACCGGTTCCTCCACCTCTGGGGAGATCATCGAGCGAATCAGAGAGCTCATTTCACCCGATGAAAAAGTCATGGTGTTTCTCGACTCCGATCACAGCAAGGCCCATGTACAGAAGGAACTGGAACTCTACAGCGGCCTGGTGACGCCGGGAAACTACCTGATCGTAGAGGACACGCATCTGAACGGTCATCCCATTTTCACGCCGGCGGTTGCTCCCGGACCGGGCCCCATGGAGGCAGTCCACGAATTTCTTTCCGAGAACCCTGACTTCGCAGCCGACCGCAGATTCCCGAACGGATTCCTGATCCGTTCTTCTACCCGAACGGATTCCTGATCCGTTCTTCTACCCGAACGGATTCCTGATCCGTTCTTCTACCCGAACGGATTCCTGATCCGTTCTTCTACCCGAACGGATTCCTGATCCGTTCTTCTACCCGAACGGATTCCTGAAAAGGAAATCTAGACAGTGAAGCCTGGATAATGCCGGGAAAGGCCAGGAGAGCGCCTTGTCCGAGTGTTCATCCGCTATTAACCCCGACCGACAAAGGGCATGCTTAACGGGAGAACCACTCCTTCCAGCATGTTCACTTCCGGCGGCAGCGTGGCCATCATTACGACGATCCGCGCTACATCCTCCGGAGACATGGTTCCCTCCCTGCGGGCGGTCTCTTCCTTGCCCCGCCACATCTCGCTGGCCGTGTTGCCGGGGTGCAGGATGGAGACGGAAATGCCGCTGCTGCGGGCGTCCAGAGCCAGCGATCTGGTCAGTCCTTCCAACCCGAACTTGGTAGTGGTGTAGGGAGCCGAGGCGAAGCGGGGGACCTTGGCCGAAACACTCCCAATATTGATGATCCGACCGGAGCGCCGGGGCTTCATGATCCTGAGCGCCTCACGGCTGCAAAGGAAGGCTCCGGTCAGGTTCACGTCGAGTACTTTCTGCCAGTCCTGCAGGGTCAGCTTCTCGGTTAGCCCTCCCCCGGCGATACCAGCGTTGTTGATCAGGATGTCGACTCGACCGAAAGCCTCCCCGGTCTTTTGAAAGAGCTCCCTGACCTGCTCCTCGACCGTGATGTCGAATGGAACCACCAGCGCGCTTCCCCCGGTGCTTCGAATCTCCCCGGCCGCCGCCTCCAGCCGGTCCTGCCGGCGCGCGGCGAGGACGGTTGTCGCACCCTCAGCGGCGAAAGCGGTCGCGATACTCGCTCCTATACCCGAACTTGCGCCAGTTATGACAGTAACTTGGTCCTGCAGCTTACCCATTGACATCCCTCCACTTACGGCGTCAAGCCATCCATGGCTTCACACGACCCTGCGACCGTCGCTCCCTACAGCCCGGCGAAACGGCCGCCGCATACGCAATGGACGTGATTCTAGTGGAGTTAGATGGTTCTTCCCAAGGGGGACGTGGGCCTTTTCCTGGAAACGTCTCCGCTTACGGCGAGATTCTCAAACGCGCTGCAACCAATCTTCAGGGCAGGGCGCTGGACACGTACCGTCTACTGGACGCCTGCCAGCTGCAGCTCTTCGAGCTGATTGAAGCCTTTCGCAATTTCCTTCTGGAAATCGCTGGACATCTCCTCGTTGAACTCGATGCGTCCACCCTTCCCGATGAACCTGAAGACGGTCTGGAGCGAGGCCTTGACGTTCTCCTGGACGTTCTCAAAGTCCTTGTCTCGCTTTCCCCATCCATGACCGTCGAGGAGCTCTACGACAAAGGGATCAACCCTGGAAGTGAACTCCGAGTCAATATCGATCTCCGGCAGAGCCAGCTCGCTCTTGATCTTATGAATCTCTTCGTAGAGCTTACGGATCTCGAACACATCCTTGATCCCGTTTTGAACCCAGGCGACGGTCCGTGTGATCAGTACCTCCAGATCCCCGGAGGCCTCAACGCCAAAGACAGTGGAACCCGACTCAGCAGAAATGAGTTCGACTGGAGCGGGCTCACTTCGCAGCAGTTGAGAGAGCCCCTCGAGGGTTGTTTTCCACTCGGCCGAGGCCTCGGCCAGCTGATCCAGGCCCTGAATGGCCGCCGACTCTTCGAAGGCTATTCGCAGGTTGGCTTTTGACTGTGCCGTAGGAGCCTCTGTTTGAATGCGTGCCAGGCCCTCGCCCAGCCCGTGAATCGCCTTTTCCAGCTCCCGAACCTCACCGGCTCGAAGCTGCAGTTGCTGCAGAATCAGACCACGCTCCTCCACCGGCACTTCGAGGAGATCCGCAGCAAACTTCTGGGCGTCCGGGCCAAATACCAGGCCCAGGCCAAGATCCCGCGCGAGAGTCGTACGAACCTTGCTGCCCATCTCGGGTTCGAAGGAGCTACTGGCCCTCTGAATATTGGCCAGATTGGATTTCAAGAGATTCCTCTTCTCCAGATCCGGGTCGAGGTTGTAGGCACCGGCAGCGGTGGCTGCCTCTTCGAACACCGTCGCAAGATCTGTTCGCGTGAAGGCCGCCCTGGTGTCGGCAACTAACTGGTCCAACTGATGAAGTCGCATTGATCTCGCCCCCCTTGGCAGATGAGTGATTTGGTTTTTGTTCTTTGACCGATTCCTATTATCATCACCCTGCTGGTCTAGTTTTTGTGATTTCGATCTCAGTTCTCTTCGGTTAGAGGGCGGGGGCATGGACAATGGTCTTTCTGGACAGAGCCCTGAGGCGGACCGGATCTTCTTTTCGATACCCCGTTCTGTTGAGTCTGCTGCTGCTCCTGTCGCTGCAGCCCGGCATCGTTGCCAGAGAAAACCCACCGGCGCCCGTGGGTGGCGAGGTCTTTTTTCAAAGCAAGCAGTTTCAGCGCTGGGACTGGCTGTACCGTAGACGGGCGTCGGAAGGACAAGAGATTCGTCCGGAGACCCTGCGTCGTGCGGCCCGTCAACTGGAGCGCGCAAGAGAGCTCCGCCGAGGGGGGTCTCAGCTGCTCGGTCAGGCCGAATTACTGGACGACCCGGAGAGGTGGGTGAGTCTCGGCCCCACCCCGATCGATGTCGCTGGCAGGACCTATTTTGCGGGCCGGACAGCCGCCGTTGCCGTCGATCCCGCAGACCCGGCGCACTGGCTGATCGGGGCCGCGCAGGGAGGCATCTGGGAAACGGTGGATGCGGGACAGACCTGGGAGAGTCGCAGCGATCAGCTGACTTCCCTGGCCAGCGGAGCGATTGCCTTTTCATCGAGTCACCCCTGGGTGGTCTATGCGGGAACCGGTGAGTCTACGTTCTCCGGCAGCTCCTATGGAGGCCTGGGCATTCTCAAATCTCTGGACGGCGGAACTTCCTGGTCGTTTGTACATCAGGACAGTTTCTCCGGTCGCGGCATCAGTGAGATACGCATTCATCCCGACGACCCGGACACCCTGCTGGTCACTTCGGTGAGTGCGGTCAGCCCTGTACCCGAATCGGCAGATGTGGGAATTTTCAAATCGGAGGACGGGGGCGAGACCTTTGTTCTCGCCAGGGAGGGACAGGCCAATGACCTGGAGGTCCACCCGGGCAACTTCAACTCTCAGTACGCCAGCCTTTCCTCCATCTTTGGGAGTGAGGAACACGAGGGTCTGTACCGCAGTCTGGATCAGGGCACGACGTGGGAAATGGTACAGGGCCCGTGGGCCGAGCTGAGGGGAGGGGAGGGGAGGAGTAGGTCGAATGGAGCTGGCTCTCGCGCCTTCTCGACCCGATCGCCTGATCGTGAGTGTCCAGGATGCCTTCACCGATGATTCCTCGGATGGTCGGCTGCTGGGGATCTGGATAACAGACGACGCCTGGACGGCCAGGCCCACCTGGACGCGGCTCCCCGCTCCCGGTGCCGGGAACACGGTCTGGTACAACCAGCAAATCGCCTTTCACCCCGGCAACCACAACTTCATTTTTTTCGGCGAGATTTCTTTATGGATCTTCGATGGGAGCGGCTGGTCACGCATCTCGCCTCCTCATGTCGATCAGCATGCGTTCGCCTGGGCCGGCGCCCGACTGGTCGTCGGAAACGACGGCGGGGTCTACAGCAGCCTGGATCTGGGTGGGAGCTGGTTTGTCCACAATCAGGGCTTGACGATCACCCAGTTCTACCAGGGATCCATACACCCTCTCGGAAACGATTTCGGGATCGGGGGGGGGCAGGACAACGGCACCGAGGCGTGGAACGGGCCCAACCGGTGGGAGCTGCTGGTGGGCGGAGACGGTGCGGCCAGCTTCATTTCTCCCAGCTCGCCGGACCAGAACTGGGCCGTCTCCCGACAACGGCTGAACATCTTTCGAACGACCAACGGGGGGCGGACGTTCAGCCGCGCCGATGGGGATATCGACAAAGCGACGGCCCCCTTCATAGCCATCCTGAAGGGCTGCCCGCTCGACGAAGATGTCCTGGTTGCCGGAACCGACCGCGTGTGGAGAAGCACCGATTTTTTTCGCTCGGGGGTGCCCAGCTGGGAGAGCAACAGCCCGGCTCTGGAATCCGAGGTTTCCGCGCTCGCTTTTTCTCCGGCCGATCCCAGTTGCGAATCCTACGCCGTGGGGACCGTGGCCGGGCGGCTCACCCTGACCACGGACGGAGGGAACTCCTGGACCGATCTCGACCCCCTCGACTCGATCCCCCCTAGACCCATCACGGATCTTGCATTTGACGAGCAGGACCCGCCACGACTTTATGTCGCTCTGGGGGGCTTGGATATCCGTTCCCAGGGTCCCGGTGCGCACGTGTTTGTCACCGGACAGGCCTTCGCAACCTCACCGCAGTGGCACAACATTTCCCCTCCGGTTGACATCCCGGTGCAGGCGCTGGCCGTGGTTCCGGGGGAGCCCACCCTGTACGCGGGAACCGACCTGGGGCTGTGGAAGAGCCGGGACCTGGGGGAAACCTGGTATCCGGTTACTCCCGAGCAGGGTTTCCCCACGGTTGCAGTCCTGGACCTGGAAGTGACTTCCGAAGGACGCACGGTGGCCTTCACTCACGGCCGCGGGGCCTTCCTGAAAACCGATGCCGATGTAGTGGATCTCTCCGTTCAACTGGATGCCTCCTCTCGGGCGGCGCTGGTCGGCCAGGCCGTGAACTGGCAGATCCGAGCCACCAACAACGGGCCCCGCGACAGCGGGGAGATCTACGTGGAACTGAACCTCGAATTCGGACATGAACTCGAGCAGATTCCGGACCAGTGCGAATCGCAAACAGGCCTGCTCAAGTGCCGGCTGACGGAACTCTTGAAGGGTCAGACGGTTCATCTCAACGTTACCAGCCGGTCCGATCAGGCGGATCTGCTTCCGGCTGCCGCCTCCATCATCGGCCCTGCTCCGGACCCCGTTGTGAACAACAACTCCGACAGCCTGCAGGTCCGCGCGACTCTGCCCCGGGATGAGTGGATCATCCCCTTCTTTCAAAGCTCTGCACGGCTCGAGGTCGGGATCGCCGTCGCCAATCGCGGGGGCTCCGATTCCCATCTCCTGCTGCGGGCTCTGCCCGAGCAGATCGTGCCGCCGCTGCCTCTAAACCCCCGCAATTACCTGCTGCCGAGACGCCGCCAGTCTACACTTCTGCCCCGGGAGATTTTAGGAGAGTGGCCGGATTCCTCTACCGGCTGGGTTCGTGTCCGGGCGGACAGTCCCCAGCTAGCCGGTTTCTTTCAGATCTTTGGACCGAGTTCTCTGGACGGCACCGCTCCTGCTACCGAACAGTTTCTACACGCCGTTTATACGCGAGTCATGCAGGGTCCCCGAGCCTATCGAACACTCCCCGCCACTACCCGTCTCAGTCTGGTAAAGCCGAATCACGAGCCGGTAGACGTTCGTCTGAGACTGGGCCGGAGCCCACAGGCTCCGCTGGCCAGGTCGCGAACCATAACTATCGAACCGGAAGGCCTCCTGCTACAGAGCGTCGAGGACCTGTTCGGGGTCGAAGAAGTACTTCAGGGCAGCGTGGATGTTGAGGTCGTGGAGGGCGCAGGGCTGGTCGGGTTTCAACTGATCGAGATCGATGGCGGTGAGACGCTCATCGGCCTGAACCCTGCGCACGAGTCCGCTGCTGTCCGGTTCTATTCGGCCCAGGCGGCTTCAGGCCCGTCTCTGTTCACGAACCTCAAGCTCTTGAACACGGCACCTGAGGCGCGGCAGCTGGAATTGGAGCTGAGAGGAGACGACGGAGAACTCGTAGGCGACACAGTCCAGCTCTTCGTCCAGCCGGGTGAAGAGTTCCGCCAAGACATTGGCGTCCTCTTCGGATTGCCCCGCACCGGCGCCGCAGAGGCCAGCTCGACCGACATCATCACCGGCTCCCTCACCATCCTGGCAGACGGACCGGGAATCGTCGGAGACGTTCTCTTTGGCCATCCGGGTGGTCGTTTTGCCGCTGCTCTTCCACTGCAGACTCGTCTGTTTTCCAGGGCGACCTTCAGCCAGGTCGCCAGCGGTCTGGGCGTGTTCACCGGAGTGGCCGTGTACAACCCGAACGAGGTCGCTACGGACGTGGCGTTGTCGGTGTTCGGACCCACCGGGACGGCCACGGGAGCTGCTTTGTTCACACTCGAAGGGGGGCGGCGACTCTGTAAGTATCCCCCGGCAAAGCCGGGGGCTTTAATCTTGTGAGCCGCTCAAAGCGGACTTGACGTTGCCGCTACCGCGGCCACTTGTGCCACCTACAGGTGGCTTGGCTACAGCAGCCTGAGCTGATCCTGGCGACGATCTTCTGCTTCTTGCCGCCGGATATGCTCACGAATCACTTTCTCATCCCGACCCACCGTCGATACGAAGTATCCGCGAGCCCAGAAGTGCTGTCCAACAAAGTTACGCCGACTCTCTGAAAAGTTCCTCGCAATGTGGATGGCGCTTTTCCCTTTGATGTACCCGATCACCTGCGCCACAGAAAACTTTGGCGGAATCGAGATCATCACGTGCACGTGATCCGGCAGCAGGTGGCCCTCTTCAATCAAGCTTTCCTTCTGCCCAGCCAACCGTCGCAGCACCTGACCGAGATGTCTGCGCAGCTCCCCATAAATCAACTTCTTGCGGTACTTGGGGATGAACACCACATGGTACTTACACTCCCATTTTGTATGCTGTAAGCTCTTGTAGTTACTCATAAAACTCCTTTTCGTGATGCTTTGCTCGGCTCACGGAAGGGAGTTTTTTCACCTATTCCCGGAACTGTCAAACTCTGGCTGCCTCCCCGGCAGAGCCGGGGGGACTCCTTACGGGTCTAGAACGCTGGTGGAGCTTGTCCCTCGAGTCGATGGGCAGATAGACGGCTACATCACGCTGGAATCCGAGCAGCCCATCGCCGCCCAGCAGCTTTTTGCCGATCGTGAGCTCAACTTTCTTTCCACCGTCCCCGCCACGATTATCGAGTAGCCGCTTGCCGGCCTCATCGGCCGGGCCGGGAACGGTAGCTCCTGGCGACTCGATCGTCCAGGAACTGCCTCAGTTCCTCCTTCTCAATGTCGGACAGTTCCTGGTCGCCGTTTCTGTCAAATCTGGTCCTCAATCGCCTGGGAATACCTTCCCACGCCTGCGGATCCTCGAGCATCCGAGTGACCCAGTCCCTCATCGCAAACCGCCAGCGGACACGGTCGAGTATGGCAACTTCCGAATCATTCACAGGGGCGACCCACAGGGACATCCTCCCCATCGCATCGGTGGTGGCGAGTCCCCAGGTGACCCGTTTGGGCGGATGGTTGGGGTTGTCCGGATTCCCGCTCGAGTTGTCGTAGCTGATAGAAACATCGATGCGGGTGCCGCTGGGAAGAAAAAGGGGCTTCTTGAACTGGTACTGCTCTTGCCACGACAGATCCCAATCCGGGATCCACAGCAGACCTTTTTCTTCACCGCCCGGAAGGATCGCCTTCATTTTCATCTCTTTACCCAGATAATGGGCGTGGGCGGAGGCCGAGAAGACCCGTACGTCAACAGGGAGGACAAAGCTGTCTTCGAGGAGGTAATCGAAGACGCCTGCCGGAATGTCGATCCCCGCAAAGCGTCCAAACATCACCGGCAGCGACAGCCGAAAAAACGCTCTCCCCGGTTGCTCCGCGAAGTAAAACCCGATCCGGCCCCGCTCCGTCTCACTCTTTCCGGAGGGGTGCAGATGCAACTGCACGACCACGTCCGATCCTCCCGGCAGCAACCTGGTGAAGCCGGTGGGAACCTGCCACCCTTGACGGCCCACCGCCCAGCTCCCCAGCCACCCGGTGGGAGGCCGCACTGAGGTATCCGCGAAAGCTCTCGTTGATGCACCGCTGAAGACCCCTCCAGTCATCTGGGCGAACCCGGGCTCCGGATCCTCACGTTGCAGTCGACGAGATCCTCCGGTGGCGTCAAAGAAAAACAGGGCGTGGTGAGCCGCCGACCGGGCGGTGGGTTGAAAGGCCATGGCCCGCACCCATCGATCCTCCGACAGCCCCACATCGATGGCGAAGTTTCGGTAAATATCGGGACCGTCGGGGGGAACCTGGTAGCCCGGATTATGCAAGAACCGTAGTTCGGTGTTGAAAAACGACTCGAGAAGTGGCCCAACTCGGAAGCGGGCAGGTGTGACAGGCGGATTTGCGAAGAATATGGGTTGGCGAGGCGTTTGAGTGGTTTGGGGAGTGAATTTCAGACAGATCTGGGCCTGGATGAGTGTCGGAAGCGGTTTTTCGGGGGAGCTGGGAAAAGCTAACTGGAGTTCAGGCGACTCAAGACGAGGTGGAAGAGGGGTTGTTCGGGGAAGGCTGAGGAAAGATGGACCCAGGTGCGTCGAGTGGTTTGTCGGATCCGGGCCCCAATCTTGAGGACCCGACGACGTAAGGTTTCGATTTCGAGCTTGTGCCAGGGGGTTCCGTGAAGATAGTCGCGCAGGCGCACGAACATCTGGTAAGCCAGTGCATGCAGGAGGAGTCGAAACTGAGAGGTGGACCCGGAAAACTGGACCATTTGTTAAGGTGGCTCCGACCTGAATCAGAAAGGATGAGGAGTCATGGCAAAACGAAGGAATTTCTCAGCTCAGTTTAAAGCGAAGGTGGCGCTGGAAGCGCTTCGAGGCGAACGCACCCTGAGCGAGTTGGCGGCTCGCTACGAGATCCATCCGAGTGTGATCACGAATTGGAAAAAGCGGGCCCGGGAAGGTCTGGGCGATGTGTTCGCGGGCAAGGTTGAGAAGCGTCAGAGAGGAAGCGAGGCGGAGACCAAAGAGCTTTATGCCAAGATCGGCGAACTGACGGTGGAAAAGGATTTTTTGTCCAAAGCGCTCGATCGCTGAGTGTAAAGGCCAGAAGGGCCACGATCGAGCCAAAGCACCCGAGGCTGAGCATTCGTAGACAATGCAGGCTGATGAGTCTGAACCGTTCGACTTTGTACTATGAGCCCAAAGGCGAGAGCGAAGAAAACCTGCAACTGATGAGACGATTGGACGAGCAGTTCTTAAAGACCCCCTACTACGGATCCCGGCAGATGGTCTATCACTTGAAACGGCGGGGCGGTCGGGTAGGCCGCAAGAGGGTTCGTCGTCTGATGGCCAAAATGGGCCTGGCGGTCATCTATCAAAAGCCGCGGACTTCACGGCCTCACCCGGAGAATCGAGTGTATCCGTATCTTCTTCGAGGATTGGCGGTCACCCGGCCCGATCAGGTGTGGTGCACGGATGTCACCTACATCCCGATGCGTCGGGGCTTTTTGTACCTGGTGGCGATCATGGACTGGTACAGCCGCTGGGTTTTGTCCTGGAGGCTGTCGAACACGCTGGAGCCGTCCTTTTGTTGCGAAGCACTCGAGGAAGCGCTCAACAGGTACGATCCCCCGGAGATCTTCAATACAGACCAGGGGAGTCAGTTCACCAGCACGGAGTTCACGGGACTACTCAAAGGGGCCGGGGTGCGTATCTCGATGGACGGGAGAGGCCGCTGGATGGACAACGTCTTCATCGAGCGTCTGTGGCGTTCACTCAAATACGAATGCGTCTATCTGAACGCTTTCGAAACCGGGTCGGAAGCCCGTCAAGGGATCGGCCATTGGATCGACCTATACAACAGCGAGAGACCTCACTCGGCGCACGCTGGGGCGACGCCGGAGGAGGTGTACACTGGCTTGAAAAAACATTCCGAGAGGGACCTTGCCCTCAGGCTCGCCCCCTCTCAGAATTTCCCTTACTGGCGGCAACAAGAACTGCGGAGTCCACCTTAGAAATGCCGCCAAGTGGTCCAACCGATGGGGTCCACCTCTCTGATTGGCCAGGAATCGATGACAGCTGAGTCGGTCCATGCTCAGATGATTCTTGAAGGCCTTGATGAAGTTCTCGGTCTGCCCTCGGTTTGTGTAGTGGTCATAAAGTGATTGGGAGCAGAGATCGTCCCGGTTGGTAACTACAAAGCGACGATTGATGCCACGCTGATCGACCTCCACTTTGACAATGACGCGACGGGATCGATCCCAGCTGTGGGCTCGATAAAGAAACTCGTCAAACTGACGCTGTTTTTCCTCCAGCTCAACGAACCTCAGCCGAGTCGAATCCAGCAGGGGCTCGACCACTCGCTGCAGGCGAGGGTTTCGACTTAACCCAATGACATACTGGAGTTTATTCTCTTCACATTCACAGAACTCGTAGAGCCGAGGCGTGGCAAAGCCGCTGTCGGCCCGAATCTCAATCTCGACATCCGTCCCCACTGCTTGTCGGATGGCCTCCACGACTCGCTTCAGAATGGGCACGATGTGAGAGGCAGCCCCCTTGTTGCCAGGTCTCAACACGGCACAGACCAGGTCTCCCGTGTCGGCATCGAAGATCAGCAAAGGATGCAGAATGTGGTTTCGGTAATACCCGTGGTAGAAGGAGAACTCCTGTTGGCCGTGAGTGTGGTCGTCGGTACTGTCCAGATCCAGGATGATCTTGCTGGGACGTCTCTTCTTCAGGGAGCGCACATAACGGCCTGGCAGCCACCGGCTCAGACGCATCAGATCCTTCTTGGTGACGGAGTTCTCCAGGCGGGAGAAAGTCGGCTGGGTGGCCAAATCGGGATCGCTCTCTGGCAACTGATCACAGACTGTCTTGAGCATCGGATCCGAGCGCAGCGTATCGGCGTCGTTACAGTCTTCGTAGCCGGCCACGATCTGCAAGACTCGTTGTCGGATCAACTTCAACAGGTCATGACGAACGTAGCGTCGGTCTCGACTTTCCGCAATACACGAACTGAAGCCCTCGCACAATCGATGTTGACGATCCAGGGATCCAAACAACAACCATCCTGCGTCGGAAGTGAGGCTCCCTCCATCAAAACGCGTCGTGATCTTTCTGTGGCTGTGAAATGGCAGGGTATTCTGGCAGACTGTTTTTGACATTGCCGTAGCTCCTGTTTAGGGTCTTTGTTTCTCTAAACCCTTTTATATCAGAGGGCTACGGCTTTTTCCTGGAGCCAGAATCTCACTCGGATTCAGATCTTTTGCATAATCCGGGGTAGGGCTCCTCTATCGTCACAACCAGGTCTGGTTCCCCCCACTGCCAGTTGTCGTGAAGGTGGGGCGGGACGGGTTGAAGAGCGGGATCTCCGGGCGCCATGCCTCCCTCTACCCATTGACGAATCAGGCCGATCTCCTCTGCGGCCAGCAGTCGCTCCCCCTTGAAGTCTCCCCACCCCCGGGCGGCAGGCCAGGGGGGCATGAAGCGGCTTCGGGTCACCTCGGCGATGAGGCGGCCTCGCTTGAAGACGTCCCGGTAACTCAACAATGAGAAGGGTCCGGCCGCGCCGGGGTGATGACAGACCGCGCAGTTGTCGAAGATGATGGGAGCGATGTGCTCGCTGAAGGTCACCGGATCCAATGCCAATGGACCCGGACGGGCGTCCAGTCCTGAGCCCAAAACAAAAACGAGAAGCGTACAAGACAGGATCCATCGCCGCGCGAGACCCTTCACTGTCTGGTTCGGATGCCTCACTGGTTAGCTACCAGCTCGGTGGGGATAAAGCAGCCGATCGCCTGGGTGCGTGCCGGGGAAATCGGGAGTCCGTCTCGGATGCCGTCCAGGGCTCGGCGCAAATCGTGCTCGGTCACTTTCCGCCGGGATCTTCCGAGCCGCTCGTAGAAGTTGTTGATCCTTCCCCGATAAAGAATCTCGCCCTGCGGGGAGAAGACACATGCCTCAGGCGTTATGGTGGCGCCTGCAAGCTCTACCAGTCGATGCCGGTTGTCGAGGATGGCCGGGGATCGATGGCCAAAATCCTCCAGATGCTGCCGAATCAGCTCCGCCGTCAGGTCGGGATCCACGTACACCAGATAGCACTGAAACCCGTCCTCGGAGTAGGCTCCGCAAATCCGCTGAATCTCGGGGGAAAACTGGTTCGATATGGGGCAGTCGGTGGTTATGAAAAACAGAATGTTGGCCCGTTTGTCGGAGTCGAAAAGATTTGCCAGGACCCTCCCGTCAAGATCCCGCAGCAGCTCCTGCTTCGAAGCCGACGGCGCAGTCATCACCAGAAAGAAAACTGTGCAAAGAACTTTCGGCATTCTCGGGAACTTCAGGATAGCACAACGCCATGAGCCCGGAGACTCTTAGTTTTCGGTTCCAAGCGCCCGATTCTCATACCCGGGAACCCGGGGCCGCACCGGCGGGTTGACCTCGAGCAGACGCAGGACTTCTTCGATGGCCCTTTCCAGCTGGGGATCTCCGCCCTCGACCATGGCCGTGGGTTGATCGAGCACTTCGATGTCCGGCTCGACACCGTGGCCTTCCCGGAACCAATCTCCCCTGGAGCTGAGCATCCGGAAGGTTGGAACGGTCACACTACCACCGTCGATCAGGGGCGGCGCTCCGCTGATTCCGATTAGTCCACCCCACGTGCGGGTACCGATCAGTGGCCCAAGGGAGGCTTCGCGGAAATAGTAGGGCAGGGCATCCCCACCGGAGCCGGACCAACCATTGATGAGCATTACCTTGGGCCCGAAATGCCCTCTGGGCGGAGACTGAGACAGGCTTCCGTCCCGCACCGCCCAGTAGCTCAAAACGGGGCGGTTCAGCAATTCCACGAATCGGTCGGGAATCTGTCCACCACTGTTGAAACGCTCATCAATGATCAGCCCCGGCTTCTTAAACTGGGCGGAGAACTGCCGGACCAGCTCCGTCTGCCCATCGATTGCGGTGCTGCGAACGTAAATGTAACCCACCCGACCGGCGGAAGCATTCTCTACCCTCCTGCGGTTGTGTTCGATCCACTCCAGGTGTCGCAGACGGGATTCGTCTGCCAGGGGCCTGACCAGAACTTCCCGGCTACCTTCAAGGGTGGCTTCGCTGTTCACGGTCAGGGACACCGTCTTGCCGCCCAGGCCCTGGAAAGCGGCCCAGGGAGCCTTGGACGTGTCCATGGGAACGCCGTTCACGGCCAGGATGTAATCCCCCTGCGCGACCTTGAGTCCCGGCTCATCCAGAGGGGAGCGCACCTGAGAGTCCCAATCGGCTCCGCGGACGATCCGTTTGATTCGATAGGCCGAGTTCTCGATGCTCCAATCGATACCCAGCATGCCCACGTTGCGCTGCTCGGAGCTCTGGGTGTCTCCACCTTCCTGGTAGGTGTGGGATGCGTTCAGCTCTCCTATCATCTCCCCCAGCACAAAGCTCACGTCCCACCGCGTCACGGCGTCGTCGATCAGGCTCTCGTACTGCCCCCGGATCGATTCCCAATCCACCCCGTGCATATTGAGATCGTAGAAGTAATCGCGCTCGAAGCGCCAGGCATCTCGGAAGATCTGCCTCCACTCGGCCCTGGGGTCCAGAGTCATTTCCAGCTCTTGAACCGGCAGCGGTTGTTCGATTCTCTGCCGGGGTTTCACGTCGAGGATCCCAAAGCGCTGTCCCTGGCCGACCAGTAGCTTGCTGCCGTCGGCAGAAAGCCGAAAACGGTGCGCGCCCGAGAGGACGATCTCTTCTCTGCGCGCCTTCAGATCATAGTAGGCCAGATCGCTCTGGACGTCACGAGAGGCACCCGACCGGGGATGCCTCAGGTACAGCAGCTTCCCCCTGGCGGCCACCACGCTGCTGTAGTTGCCGGCTTCCGGAGGCAGCACCACCAGCCGCCTCTCGAAGCCCTCGAGGTCGATCTCCACTTCTTTGTCCTGGTCCTTCGCTGGTCCCTCGGCAGCACCATTCCCCCCGCCTTCAGCTTCCTTTTCGTGCCCCTGTTCGCCTTCCTCCGTCTCGTCTCCCTCTCCGCCGGTCTCATCCTCGATCTGCTCGTCGTCGTTTCGTGGTTGCAAAGGGGAGGCAATATCGCGGCGAAGCGGCACGGCGACCAGGTTGGTCGCGTTGGGATACACCCAAGAATTATCGACATCGCTGTAGACGGGCTGGAGAGTTCGGTTGGACGCGAAAAAGAGAAACCTTCCCTCCGGATCGAAGCTGGGCAGCGCATCGGCGTAGTACCCGGAAGTCACCTGGTGGATGCCATCATTGCGTGTGTCGTAGAGGTAAATGGAGCTGGTGGCCCGGTCCCGGATCTTGGCGTAGGCCATCCAGCGGCTGTCCGGGGACCAGGATGCGGAGAAGCTGCTCAGAAGGCCATGTGAAGCCCACTCCGCGCGGTCAATTTCCTTCACGTCGGCGGTCTCCACATCGAGCAGGCGGAGCACGGAGTCCTCATCGATGAAAGCGATCTTGCGGCTGTCGGGCGACCAGGACGGTTGGTACCGAAATCCACTTCCCAGGGAAGTCAGCGTCCTCTCTGCGGATGACCCTCCCGCGCTTCGAACCACCAGTTCGTACTCGCCGGAACGGTCACTCCAGTAAACCACATTCCTGGCGTCCGGGGACCAGGCGGGAAAGCGCTCAGCTACCCCGGGGGTCGCCGTGAGATTGCGAACAACACCGTGCTCGGAAGGCACGGAAAAGATTTCGCCTCGAGCTTCGAAAAGAACGCGTTTGCCGGTCGGAGAAATCGACGCGTTGACCACCTGGCTGCCCACTTTCCCGGTGCGAGCTCGCAGCGTCGAACGATCCGTCACTACCCGGACCCCAACCTCCCGGTGGCGCTCATTCCTGAGATTCAGCAGGTAGAGGCGTCCGCCGGCCTCGAATACCAGGTCGGAGGGACCGATGGAAGGAAAACGGATGTCGAAGTCGCGAAAGTGAGTGACCTGCCGCGTTTTTTTCGTCTTGAGGCTGTAGGCCCAGATGTTGTGACGCTGGTCCGCCCCCCGATCCGAGAGGTAGTAGATCGTGTTGCGGTGCCACATCGGCTGGCCGTCGTTTGCGGGATCTCGAGAGATGTTGGTGGCCGAATCCTCCGCGAGGTCGTAAAGCCAAATGTCCGAAGTCATGCCCCCCCGGTATCTCTTCCAGGTTCGGAAGTCGCGGCTTCTGGGAGTGTAAGCAAGCCATTTGCCATCCGCTGAAATCGCGCCGAACTCTCCGTACGGAACGGGTAACCTGGCAGGCAGCCCTCCCTCTCGTGACACCCTGAAGAACTGGTTGAAGCGCTGGCGCCCGGACTCCATCCCCGATGCCAGCAGAATCGATTGCCCGTCCGGGTACCAGTCCAGTACGCGGTCGGCTCCGGGGTGATAGGTGACCCTGGCAGGCATCCCTCCATCGGTGGGAACGACATAGATCTCGATATTGCCGTCGTAGTTGGCGTTGTATGCGATATGGCTGCCATCGGGTGAGAAGCGCGGAAGAGACTCCTCTCCCCGGGGGGAACTCAAGCGCTCGGCTGTCCCTCCCCGCTTGGGCACGATCCAGATGTCTCCGGCATACACAAAGGCGATGTGGGTCTGGGACACGTCGGGCTGGCGCAGCATGCGGGCGCTGACCTGGGCTTTGGCGGCGAAGTGGGAAGCTGAAAAGACTACCAAACATACGAGAAAAAATCTGGCCATTGTCTACCCCCTTCACAAGCGCCCAGCTTATCCGCTTTGGTGGACGAGTCTCAAGTCGCCGCAAGAGACCGGCGTCCCTTCCCTTTCGACACCGTGATACACCAAATACGATGACGTGTAACCCGTGATTTTCTCACCCGGTCAGGGTAGAATTTTGCAAGGCTATGTCCGATGCCGAGCTCCTGGAGGAGCTGGAAGGTGTCATGCAGCAACTGGGAATCGAGCTGCGCCTCGAAAAGGGCGAGTTCAATGGAGGGCTGTGCCGTATAGGAGGGCGTCCCGTCTTTTTGCTCAATCGTAAGCTGGCGCCGTCCAGCAGGCTCCGGATCCTGTGCCGTCACCTTTCCCGCCTGGACCTCTCGACCGTATACCTGCTGCCCGCTGTCCGCGACCGGCTGGAGCTGGAGTCGGAGATTCCAGAATTAAGAGGCTGCGACGATGACACCCAAGTCGAGAAAGCCCCCGACTCCGGTGCCTCCTCAGGCTCCGGTTAGACCTCATGAACTCCGCAAGCACGGACACGTCAGGGTCGATCCCTATCACTGGCTGAGAGAACGGGAGAACCCTGAAACGATCGAGTACTTGACCCGAGAGAACGAGTATACGGCCGCCAGGATGTCACACACAGAAAAGCTGCAGAAGCAGCTTTTCACCGAAATCAAGGGCCGGATCAAGCAGACCGACATTTCGGTGCCCTACCGAATCGACGATTACTTCTACTACAGCCGATCAGAGGATGGCAGAGCTTATCCAATTTACTGCCGGCGCCGCGGCTCGATGACCGCACCCGAGCAGATCATGCTCGACGTAGAGCAGCTTGCCGAGGGATTCGAATTCTATGAGCTGACTCACTTCGAGGTGAGCCCGGGGCAGAACATTCTGGCCTATGCCTTCGACACCACTGGGCGCCGCATCAATACGATTCGATTCAAAGACCTCGACAGCGGAGAGGTTGCCGAGCACGAGATTCAACGCGTGACCGGCGACATGGCCTGGGCCAACGACAACGAAACCCTCTTCTACACCCGGCAGGATCCGGGTACTCTACGCGCCTTCCAGGTCCTCAGGCACAAACTGAGGACCGACCCAGCCGCGGATCGCCTGATTTTCGAGGAGCTGGACGAAACCTTCTCCGTCTATGTCTCCAGGACCAGATCCAGGAAGTACCTGTTTATTTCTTCCCATCACACCCTCTCCACCGAGTACCGCTATCTGGATGCGGATGATCCAGACGGCCGGTTCCGGATCTTCCAGGCGCGCCAGCGCGATCACGAGTATCATCCGGACCACATCGACAACTTCTTTGTGATTCGCACCAACTCTCGAGCCCCCAACTTCCGTCTGATGAAGACGCCGGTGGAAAACACCCGGATGGAGCGCTGGACGGAAGTCATTGCCCACCGCCAGGACGTTCTACTCGCCGATCTGGAAGTTTTCGAGGAATTTCTCGTCCTCTCGGAGCGGAGCGGCGGGCTGACCCAGCTTCGGATCCGTCCATGGGGCGGGACCGAGGAACACTACCTCGACTTCGGCGAACCGGCCTACACCGCATCCATCGGGATCAACCCCCGGCTCGAGACCAGACTGCTGCGCTATAGGTATTCCTCCATGACCACTCCTCCCTCTGCCTTCGACTACGACATGGTTGACCGAAAACAGACGCTCCTGAAGCAGCAGGAAGTACTGGGCGGTTTTGATGCTTCCAACTACCGAACCGAGCGACACCACGCCCCGGCCGGTGACGGGACCCGCGTTCCTATTTCGCTCGTCTATCGAAAGGGTACGGAACGTGACAAAGGCGCCCCGCTGCTGCTGTACGGTTACGGGTCATACGGGATCAACGTCGACGCCGGCTTCAGTCCCGCCCGAGTGAGTCTTCTGGACCGGGGGTTCATCTTTGCCATCGCCCACGTTCGAGGCGGGCAGGAGATGGGCAGAAGCTGGTACGAGGACGGAAAACTGCTGAAGAAAAAGAACACCTTCACCGACTTTATTGACTCCGCTGAGTATCTGCTGGCCCGGGGATATGCGGACCCACAGCGCCTGTTCGCGCAGGGTGGGAGCGCCGGCGGCCTGCTCATGGGCGCCATCCTGAATCTGCGACCGGACCTGTGGAGAGCCGTGGTCGCTCACGTTCCCTATGTCGACGTGGTCACGACGATGCTGGACGAAACGATTCCCCTGACCACCAGTGAGTTCGATGAGTGGGGGAACCCGGGAGACCGCCAATACTACGAGTACATGCTTTCCTATTCGCCCTATGACAACGTGACAGCAAGAGACTATCCAAACCTGCTGGTAACCACCGGACTGCACGATTCCCAGGTCCAGTACTGGGAACCGGCCAAGTGGGTGGCCAGGCTGCGGGCGCTCAAGACCGACAGCAATCTAGTACTCCTCAAGACCAATATGGGGGCTGGTCACAGCGGCGCCTCGGGACGGTACAAACGTTATGAAGAGACGGCCTTCTACTACGCCTTTCTGATCGACCAGGCGGGGCTTGGGTAAGACTTCCCCTGGGGTTTTGATGTAACGCTGCCTGGCTGAAAGGCCTGATGCCCTCCACGTTTGATCTTAGGCTTCAGATTAGAGAGTGGGAGGCGGTGGTTCGGGGAGGCGAACGTTTAAATCCTCCCGAGAGCCGCACCGAGCCACCGCCTCCCGCTCTCGGACCCGGCCACTCAAAAAGTTTCAATATGGAAGCCGACGGTGAAGCTGCGACCGCGCGCAGGGGCGAATTGGAACTGCTCCCGGTAGAACTTGTCTCCCAGGTTCTCGACCGCGAAGGAGAGACCCAGGCGATGGGATTCCCGGTTCCAGTTGACGCCCCAGCCAAGCCGGTGAATCGTGAAGCCGTAGAGCCCGAAAAGATCCTGGGCAATCAGGAAAGGCGACTCTTCCAGTAACGTAGCGACGCGGTTCACGTGGGTCTGAATCCGGTTGGAGTACTCGGCCCAGTAACGCTGTTTTCGATCCGAAAGGCGGAGTCCGCCCCACCACTTCACAGGGGTGATGTTGTCCTGTGGCGTGTTGTTCAGGCTGCTCCCGGACAGTGGATTGCTGGCCTCCAGGATGTCGCCGCGGTGATAGGCCAGGTTGCCCCACGGTATGAAGTACCAGTCATTGAAGTGAAAGGGCAGTTCAAAATCGGTCTCGATTCCGTGAATGCGTACTTCTGCAAAGTTGATGGCCTGAAACAGAGGACCCGCGTCGCCCACAGAGACGATCTCCGGAGAAATGAAGCCGTGATAGTGATTGTTGAAATAAGTGACGCCGCCCCGAAACCGACCGGTTCGAAACTTCACGCCGAAGTCCAGGTTGTCTCCGGTCTCCTCTTCGACCTGCGTGTTGGGCAGCAGACTCCCTACCGTGGCGGGACCCGAAAAGAAAAGCTCTTCCAGATTCGGGTGCCGGTAGCTGCGGGCATAGTGGCCCACCAGTGCCACTTGCTCTACGGGACGCACCACCAGGCCGACATCGCCGGTCAGCGCGTTGCGTGAAATCGACTCACCCGCGAGGCTCGGCAGCGTTGCAGACGGAATCTCCGGATCGGCACCGGAGAGCAGGCTGTCCACTCGGTAGCCCTCGGTAAATTCCGACCGGGCCGTATAACGATCCCAACGGAGGCTGCCGTAGAGTCGTACCCATTTGCTCACTTCCCACTCGTCCTGTGCGAAGAAGGCAATGTCACGCAGACTCGAATCGGGAACCCGGACCGGGTTTGCCAGGGACGCCGGACCAAGCGGAATCGGCACGGGCAGGACATTGGCCTGGGGACCAAAGTCGCCCAGGGTCACGTTCCCCACCAGGTTGAGCTGATTGATTGTCGTGCGGCTGTCGGAGCTCTGGTCCCGGTAGACCGTGAATCCTGTGGTCAGCACATTGCGGGGCGTAATGAGAAAGTTGGCCTGGGCGTCCACACCGGTGGACTCTACGTACTGTTCGGTATCGCTCAGGATCTGCAGCCGCAGAACGTTGATGGGAAAGAACGTCCGGGGAGTCGGAGCGGGAAATTGAACGGGAAAGTCGTTACGCAGCAGCCGGTTGTGCCTCTGATGGTACACCCTCACTGAAAGGCTCGAGAAGCGGGAGCTCAGATCGAAGATCTGGTAGCGGCCGGAGACCTTTTCCAGATTGCTGAAGGGGAGGGTGATCTGCTGGAAGAAGAACGGTTTCGCGAAGTCAGGAAATCCGACGTCCGCAGCCCTCCTTCGAATATAGTCCACACTCAGTGTTTGACGCTCCGTGAGGCTGAAAAGACCGCTGAATCCGAGGTTGCTGCCATGAGCGGCCGAATTGGGAATCTCGTCGCTGGTTCTCTCGAAGGGTGCATTAAAGGGGTCGGGAAAAGCCTTGAAGTTGAAACCGAGCTGGTCAATCGTGTCCTGCTGAGTGATGACTCCAGCCTCATGCAGGTGAGAGCTTTCGTCCCCGTATTGATCCCCTGCGAGGTAATTGCCGAAGCGCTCCAGCGAGCCGGAGAAACGGAGTCCGAACCGAGGGCCGGAAACTCCCATGGTGGCGGTTCCCCGCCGGCCTGTCTCATTGGCGCTGAAAAAGGCATCCAGGGCACCCTGAAAACGAAGCCTGGCGGAAGTCTTCGGCTGTCTGGTGATGATGTTGATGGTACCGGCCAGTGCGTCCGACCCGTACAGAGAAGTCCCTGTCCCACTGACAATCTCGATGTCTTCGATCATGGCGGGCTCGATCAGGCTGGGCTCCACTCCCGCGCGATCGGTGGCCACCCGAGCGTGATTCAGCCGTTGCCCGTCCACCAGGATCAGAAGACGGCTCGAGTCCAGGCCCCGCAGTCGGGGCCGGATCTGGTAGGGTCCCGAGCCCACCGGCGTGACTCCGGTTGCCTGGATGAGGGCGCCGCCGGTGCTGGTCGGATTCGCCCTGTCCAGGAGGTTCCGATTCAGAGACTGTGTCGGCAGCGGGACTGCCAGGGCATCGCGCTTTCCTCGATTGGCCGTCACCGAGACCTCTGCCTCGAGAACACCCACATTCAGGATGAAGTCGACCCGAGCCGTCTCACCCTGGCGGCTCAACACCACGGTTCTGGATCGCTCGGAAAACCCCGGGGCTCCGGCGGACACCGCGTACGACCCGGGTTGCACCTGATCGAACCGGAACTGACCGGTGTCCTGGGTACGGGTTTCCAGTTCGATTCCAGTGGCGGTTTCCCGCAGGACAACGCGCGCCTCAACCAACACCGCACCACTCTGGTCGGTGATCGTTCCTCGGATGGTGGCAGCGTTGCACTCAGACCCGGTGTCCACGAAGCTGAAGCCGGCCACCTGAACCAAAACCAGAAGGGGAAAGAGAGTTTTTTGCATGACCTCAAACTTTTCCTAAGCCTGTTTCATGGCGCGAAACCATCAAACTTGTCAAGAATTATATGTAATAATCCTGTCAAAAGGTACCCTTAATATGGTTAAATTAGGAATAAAAGTATAAAATACTTAAGAAAACAGGGTCAGACAAAAGGAAGAGATGACCGGGAAAGAACTGCTCAGCATCGCCCAGGCTTCGGAGCTTCTCGGGGTTCATCCCCGCACTCTTCGGGAGTGGGCCAATCGGGGTCATATCGCGTACATCAAGACGCCCGGGGGTCACAGGCGCTTCCTGCAGAGCGAGCTGGAGCGATTTGTCCAGCGCATGGGAGAGCGAGCCGGCGGCCAAAACCTCGCCCAGGCCGCCACCAGGGCAGTTCGGGCCGCCATCACCGGTGGTGATCCTGTCGCCCCCCCTGCCCGGCGGCCCAGGCTGCCGGAGCAGTTGACCGAGGAGCAGAGAACCGGGATGCGTGCGATCGGCCGCCAGCTGGTGGGGCTGGTGATTCGATATGCAGCCGGGGACACCGAGGAGGACGTGCTGGCCCAGGCCTGCCAGCTGGGCACCTCCTACGGGGAACTCTGTCGGCGGGCCGAAATGTCGGTTAGCGCCACCATCTCCACGTTTAACTTTTTTAGAGATCCGATCATCGAGGTCACCTTTGAATCGGTTGCCGAGACGGCCGGCATCGATTCTTCCAAACCCCAGCTCTACCGTCGTCTGGACCGCTTTTTCAGCGAAGTCTTGATGGCCACGGTTCTAGCCGTGGAGGGGAACCATTGAATTCCCATCCCCCCGCATCCCTGTGAGTTTGGCTGTCGTCCCCGAAAGCCTGTCCGGCGTCCACTACATTCCCGTTTTCACGACGCTCCTCTCAGTCACCTTTTGCCTGATCCTGTTCCGCCGGTACCTGCTTCGCGGCGGCACCCACCATCTCTGGTGGTCGGGAGGAATTCTGGCCTACGGAGTGGGAACCGGGCTGGAGGGTTGCATTACGCTGCTGGGCAACAGCATGAGCCTTACCAAGGCCTGGTATATCGCCGGGGCCCTGCTGGGTGGATACCCTCTTGCCCAGGGATCGGTTTATTTCCACCTCAACCGCAACACCGCCAACCGAATGACCTGGTTGACCGTGCCCTTCCTGGTACTGCTCTCTTTGCTGGTCGTCCTCTCGCCGGTCCGGGCCGCGTCGATGGAGAGCTTCCGGCCTTCGGGAGACCTTCTTGGGTGGCAATGGATCCGCTGGTTTACTCCCCTGATCAACCTGTACGCCGTGGTTTTCCTGATCGGTACGGCTGCCTGGAGCGCCTGGCATTTTGCCCGGCGGGCCGGCGAGGCCAGTCGCGCCGCCGGGAACGCGCTGATTGCCATGGGAGCCCTGCTACCGGCAATCGGCGGGGCTATGGCCAAAGCAGGTGCAGTAGAGGTACTTTACGTGGGGGAGTTCTTCGGCATCATCCTGATCTGGGCGGGCTACGTGTTTTGCGTGAAAACTCCCAGCCCCGCACCGGCGTGAGCGCTCGAAAAGACTTGCGCGCTTAATCAACTTTGTGTTACAAAGATCTTTGTAAAGGTAACCCATGCCACCCACCGAGCAGGAACTGGTCTCGCTGCACTCCAGAGCCGCGGCCGATCTGCAGTATATAAGAAAGACCATTGAGAGCTCTGGTTCCTTTACCTCGGTCTCCGGCGTCGGCATGATCCTGATTGGCGTCTCGGCTATGGGCGCTGCCTGGTTGGCCGGCCTTGCCCGGCTGCCTCAGGATCGTCTTCAGCTGTGGATTGCCGAAGCTGTCGTGGCCGGCACTCTCGGGTTGGTGGCCACCATGAAGAAGGCGCGCCGGGACGGGAGGCATCTGGGGCATCCGGTAAGCCGGCGCTTTCTTCTCAATCTGGCTCCCCCTCTGGTGGCCGGGGCGGTTCTGACCGGCGCGATGGCTGCCGCAGGAAAGTTCGAAATGCTGCCCGGTCTGTGGCTGCTGCTGTATGGAACCGGCGTCCTGACCGGCGGCGCCTTTTCGATTCGAGCGGTGCCCCTCATGGGACTCTGCTTCATGGCCCTCGGGATCGTCACCCTGCTCCTCTCCCCGCCCTGGAACCCGGTCATGATGGCAATAGGGTTCGGCGGCCTGCATGTACTCTTCGGAGCCGTCATAGCGAGGTACTATGGGGGTTAGAAAACGCAGGATTGCAGAGGAAGGAAGCCTAGTCGAAAAGGAAGGAGCTGTCCACCTGGCCCACCGGAATCGCTCCACGGCCAGACTCGACCGTCTCGTCCACGAGCGCGTCCGGCTGGCGATCCTGAGCAGCCTGGCCGTTAATGACCAGCTCTCCTTCACCGACTTGAGGGAACTCCTTGAGACCACCGACGGGAACCTGAGCGTCCACTGCAGGAGGCTCGAAGAAGCCGGCTACATCAGCTGCCGCAAGGGGTTTGAAGGGAGGATTCCCCGCACCACCTACTCTTTGAACGCACGCGGCCGGGAGGCGCTCAATCGCTATCTCGATCATATGGAAGCCATCATCGAGGCGACCCGAGTTTAATTTTTTTTGGAGCGAAGCTTTATTATGCAAAGTACTTTTTCGAATCTGAAAAGCTCGATTCACGCAGCGATCATCATGGATGGGAATGGGCGCTGGGCGGGCCGGCTCGGATCTCCCCGCCACTACGGACACCATGCCGGGGCGAAAGCGGTGCGGCGGGTGATCGAGGCTGCGCCCGGTCTGGGAGTCACGACCCTGACTCTTTACGCCTTTTCCAGTGACAACTGGGAACGGCCGGCCGAGGAGGTGGTCAGCCTCCTGAGACTGTTAGGAACGTATCTGATACGCGAGCTCGCGTCCTGCCGGCAACATGGTGTGAGGGTGAATGTGATTGGCCGTCGCGACCGACTGCCTCGCGGACTCGTCCGTCTCGTCGAGAGGACGGAGGCCGAGACCCGCAGCGGCCAAAGACTCCATCTCAGACTGGCCGTCGACTACTCATCCAGAGACTCGATCCTGAGGGTCTTTACGTCTTCGCCTGACTCCCTTCCCTCATGCAGGAGAGACTTTTCCAGACAGTTGAACCTGGCCTGCCACTCCGAGCCGGAGACCCGGACGTCGATCTGCTGATTCGCACCGGAGGTGAGAAAAGACTCAGTGATTTTCTGCTGTGGGAGTCAGCCTATGCCGAATTCTTCTTTACCAATGTACTCTGGCCCGACTTTTCAGCACACGACCTGGCACGGGCGATCCGGGACTTTTTGCACCGGGATCGCCGCTTTGGAAACGTCCGAGCCCCATCCGACCACTCCCTGAGAGAGGACCAGCATGCCTACTCACGTACCCCATGAGATGAGAATTGCTCCCCAACTGGACCCCACGTTCCGACCGCCGGAAATCGGGCAGCGCCGGATCCTTCTCATCAACCCGTTCTATCCCAAGGATCCCCATGCCAGTTTTGGAAAACATGTGTTGACACCGACTCTGGCTCTGACCAGCATCGCGGCTGCTACCCCCCCGGAATGGGACCTGGCATACTGGGACGAGAACCTGCTGCAGGGCCCCCCTCCCCGAGATCCGTTTCCCGAGGTTGTAGGAATCAGTGTCCATCTGACCTTTGCGAATCGGGCCTACGAGCTGGCCCGCTGGTACCGCTCGCGCGGCTCAGTGGTGATCCTGGGAGGCTTGCACGCCACTTCATGCCCGGACGAAGTTGCAGCTCACGCGGATGCAATCGCGGTCGGAGAGGGGGTTGAGTGCTGGCCCAGGATTCTGAGTGACGTGCAACAGGGCTGCCTGAAAAAGATTTACCGCGGGAGTTACAGACGGCCCTACAAACTCGACCCGGCTCCCCGCCGGGCCGTCCTGCCCAGACAGTCCTTCCTGACCACAACCAGCATCATCGCTACCCGCGGCTGTCACAGCCGCTGCGGGTTCTGTTATCTTTCCACAGATGGGCTTCACATGCCCTATCAGATGAGAGATCCCCACCAGGTAGCCAACGAGATTCAGGAAGATGGACAACCCTATTCTGTATTCGTAGACAATAACTTAGGGTCCAGACCTGAGTATTTACTAGAACTTTTCCGTGCCCTGGCTCCACTCGAGATCATCTGGAGTGCAGCGGTCAGCATCGATGTCACGGATGATCCCCGTCTGATCCGGGAAATGGCGATTTCGGGGTGTACCGGAGTCTTCGTAGGATTCGAGTCGCTCAGTCCGGAGAACATTCGGGAAGCGGGAAAGAAGAGTCCCCTTCCCGGTGAGTACGCGCGGCGAGTCCGCCTCCTTCACGATCATGGGATTCAAGTCAACGGCAGCTTCGTCCTGGGCTTCGATCATGATGGCCCGGAGGTATTCGAAAAGACCGTCGACTGGGTGGAAGAACACCGACTGGAGTGCGCCACTTTTCACATCTTGACTCCCTATCCGGGCACACCGCTTTTCCGCCAGCTGGAACAGCAGGGACGCCTGTTGCACAGAAACTGGGACCTGTACGACACGGCTCACGTCGTCTTTCGTCCCCATCGAATGGCTCCCGAAGAGCTGGCCGAAGGTTACGAGTGGTGCTATCGGCGGTTGTTCTCCCACTCCTCAATCTGGAGACGGAGGCCTGCCGACTGGAGGGCGATCGCTCCATATCTGCTCATGAGTTACCTGTACAAGAGATCCAATCGCCTGTGGCAGTACCTCATCCAGAGGCAGTTGACCGCCCCGGTGTGGCGGCCCCTTGTAGAAGTAACCCGGCGACGCCATCGCCGCTTCCGAGCCCGCCTCAGAAAGGGAACCGAGAAGCAGGTGCGGGCCGCCACCGTCATCAGTTCGGGTGTGTGAGCGGACTTTACCTGCTAGAATAGTCAGAAGGCTCCCTCGTTTCTGATCTTGCTGGGGAAGGGGGGTCTTGTCTGTATGCCTGGCGGCTAACCGCTCGCGGGCTGGGGTAGGGGATATCGATGGATGTAGTCCTGGACTCGCTGCCGCCGGAGGTGGCCTCGCTTCTAAGAGCACAACCGCCGGAACTGCTGATGCTCCTCGGGGGCCTGACAATCGTCGTGATTGTGGTCGTGTTTCACCGGTCGATGCGGCGTTGGTAAGAGCCGCGAGACATCAGCCGTTTCAGATGACAGCGCTGCTGACAGTGTAGACGGGAGGAAGATAATCCACCAGCAGCTTCCAGCTGTCCCCTTCGTCGACGCTGAAGAAGACCTGTCCCGTGCTGGTCCCCAGATAGAGCCCAAACGGGTCGACAGGGTCGGCAGCCATGGCATGACGGAACACGTGGAGGTAGCCATGCTCGGCGGGCAGCCCGTTCTCCAGCCGCTCCCAGTCGTCTCCCCGGTTGCGGCTTCTGAAAACGGCGAACTTTCCATCCACGGGACATCGGAACTCAGGACCCTCCTCGGGAACAACGAAGATGGTGTCCGATTGGTGCGGGTGAATCTGAAGCGGGAACCCGAAGCGAGAAGGCAGGCCTTCCGAAAGATCGATCCACTCCCTGCCCTCGTTCTCGCTCCGGTAGACCCCGCAGTGGTTTTGCTGGTACAGCAACTCCGGCTCATCCGGATGCATGGTCATGTGGTGCACGCACTGGCCGACTTGCGGATATTTTTCGGGGAGAAAATCGGCTAAAACACCCTGGTTTCTAGGGCACCAGCTTTCTCCTCCATCCTCGCTGCTGAAAACGCCCGCGGCCGATATGCCCACATGGAGCCGATTCGGGTCGGTTGGATGGGCACAGATACTGTGCACCATCATTCCTCCGGCACCCGGCTGCCACTGCTCTCGTGTCGGATGGGCCGAGAGCGACTCCACTTCCGACCAGTTCCAGCCTCCGTCGTCAGAGCGGAAGAGGGCTCCCGGATCGGCACCGGCAAAGAGAACGTCGGGACTGGCCGGCGATCCCGGGACCACACACCAGACCCGGTTTACTGACTGCTCCGCCTGCTCCCCGAACCGAACGCCCGATTCCGGCTCCTCCCAGGTCCGGCCCAGATCACGGCTCAATCGAACGTCCGAGCCCCACCAGGCGCTGTTGATACACGCGAAGAGCGTGGGCTCCGTCCGCTGGTCCAGGACCATATGGTGAACGTCGTTCCCCTTGAAAACAGGTCCCTCAATCTTCCACTCCCGCCGCTCGAGACCGCTGGAAAGAACAAAACCGCCCTTGTGGGTCCCCAGCAGCAGCAAGACCTTCTGTTTTGTCATATCGGACTCCACTCCGGGTTCGTCACGGGATGCATCCCAGTCTACCAGCCCGCTCAGGCTCTTGCCCCTTCACCGACTCGCGACTTCGATCGGATCGACTGCTTGCCTGCGGTCGGCGCCGGCCGCTAACATGTCCCCTTGCACATGAGTCGGCCGGTGCTTCCGCCGCCAGGAGATCAGAATGCGTCAGATTCTGACGGTTCTTCCGATACTGTTATCCGCCAGTGTGATGGCCCACGAGCCGGTTGACCTGCGCGCGGTTCACCGCATCAAGCAGGAAGCGCTGGAAAACTCCCGGGTGATGGATCATGTTTTCCAGCTGGTTGAGGTTCACGGCCCCCGGCTGACGGGGTCACCCGGGTTTCGGGGGGCCGCCGACTGGGCCGTGAGGCGCCTGCGGGAGTGGGGTCTCGAGAACGCCCGCCAGGAGTCCTGGGGACCGTTCGGTCAGGGCTGGTCGTACACGCGTTTTTCGGCCCATCTGGTTGAGCCGCAGTATGAGTCCCTCATCGGGACTCCGCTGGGCTGGACGCCCGGTACTGAGGGGGTGATCCGGGGCACTCCCATGATTGCTCCCTTCGCCGGCCAGTCGGCTCGCGGGATACCGGCTGCAGCAGTGAACCGCTATATCGATCGGTATCGGGGGAAGCTGGCCGGGAGCATCGTCCTCTTCTCGGAGTTGAGAGACGTCCAGGGCCGCGACGCTCCCCTTTTCAAACGCTTCACGGAGGCGGACCTGGAGGAGCGGGCGGCGGCTCCCACTCCCACGCCTCGGGAAGACTTCGATTATCAGGATCGGAAGCCAAGGGCCCGGCCTCAAGGCCGGGCCGGCCGCACACAGCTGAACCGGCTCAACCAGTTTCTAACCGAAGAGGGAGTGAAGCTCCTGATTCGGCCGGCTGCCGGCGGCGGCGGCACCGTGTTTCCTCCCAGGATGGGCAGCCGGCATCCGAAGGATCCGCTCCCGCCTCCTGCCATTGCCCTGACTCCGGAGCACTACAACCGGATTTTTCGGCTCACTGCTCGCGGGATTCCAACCATTCTGGAAGTCGAGATCAAGACACGGTTCCACACCGAGACAGAGGATTCCCTGAACGTAGTCGCGGATCTGCCTGGAACAGGAAAGCCCGATGAACTGGTCATGGTAGGTGGTCACCTGGACTCCGTGGCACCCGGGTTGGGAGCCACCGACAATGCCGCTGGATGCGCGGTTATGATGGAGGTGATCCGGGTGCTAGCAACCTCACAACTTCCGCTCGACCGCACCGTCAGAATCGCTTTGTGGGGCGGCGAAGAGCAGGGGCTTCTCGGGTCCAAAGCCTACGTCGCGGAGCACTTTGCCGCACTGGACACGATGGAACTGAAACCAGAACACGAAAAGCTTTCCGCCTACTACAATCTCGACAATGGAACCGGCAGAATCCGGGGCGTCTACCTTCAGAAAAACGAGATGGTGCGACCGATTTTTGCCGCCTGGCTGGCCCCCTTTGCCGACATGGGAGCCCGAACCCTCTCCATTCGGAACACCCGTGGGACCGATCATCTTTCTTTCGATGCCGTGGGATTGCCGGGCTTTCAGTTCATCCAGGACCCGATCGAGTACCACACGCGAAGCCATCATTCCAATATGGACGTCTACGATCGCATCCAGCCGGGGGATTTGGCCCAGGCGGCCGCCATCATCGCTACTTTCGTCTATCAGACCGCCAATCGGGCGGAACTGCTTCCCCGCAAGCTCCTTCCCCGGCCCCAGGGTCGACGTGACTCGCCGGCTCCGGAAAAGCTCCAGGAGCGCAGGTAACCCAGCCGAATTAACGGGGTCTCGTCCCGGCTTCCCGTCGTCGCCTGTGCTCAGCCGCTGGAGATCGTTTGAACGGGTGGGGTGGCCCGGGCAGACTCTCGGATGCGCTCAGCCAGATTCTCCACCGCCTCCTCGATCAGCTCGTGGGTAAGACGAGGCTCCCATCCGTAGAACTTGGCTGCTGCCTTGGAGTGCTCGATAATCAGCTTCGGGTGGACGGCGGCCAGCGGAATGCCGTGTTTTTCGTAAAACTCGGAAATAAGAAATGAGACGATCTTGTCTGAGTATTTTATCCCGAAGAACTCGCAGAGGCGCCTGAAGATCTCGCCGTATTCCTCCACCGAGGGAGCGTCGAGTCTGATTTTGTAATTGATCCGCCTGAGAAACGCCGCGTCCATCAGCTGGGCGGGCGAAAGATTCGTCGAGAACACGACGATCGCATCGAAAGGGATGGCGAACTTTTTGCCCGTGTGCAAAGTGAGATAATCCACTTTTCGCTCCAGCGGTTGAGCAGATCCTCGGGCTTGACCAGCTGCCGTCCAAAGTCATCGATCACCAGCACACCCCCCATCGCCTTGGCCTGAAGCGGAGCCTCGTAGAATTTGGCCAGGGGATCGAAATCCAGATCGAGCATACCCAGTGTGAGCTCGCCACCGGCCAGCAGGACCGGCCTCTGACAGGCAACCCACCGGGGATCATGCGCTGCCGATCGGTCCAGGATCTGGTCGTGTTCTTCGGCCGGCAAGGTCACATCCTCGGCGCGACGATGGACTGCCTCGTCATACACCTTGATGATCTGCTGGTCTACCTTGAGGGCGTAGGGAATGTACATGCTCTGACGAAATACTCCCCCCAGGCGCTCAGCGATCGAGGTCTTGCCGTTTCCGCTGGAACCGTACAGGAGTACCGCCTTGCCGGAGTTGACGGCCGGGCCCAGCTGGCGGAGCAGCCGCGGAGGCAGGACCAGGTCGGCCATCGCTTTTTTGAGGTTGCCCAGGTCGATCCGCTCGTTTGCGATCGACTGTGCTTCAACTCGAAAATAGTAGTCTTCCAGAGGAACCGGCGCCGGACCGATGTAGGCCGATTGATTCAGCGCTTCCGTGGCCCGGGCCCGGCCCCGCCCGGTCAATGAGTGCCGCAGCAGGAACTGACTCTGGGCGGTGCCCGAGATTTCAACCAGACCGCGGTCGCGCAGCAGGGTCAGCAGGAACTCGACCACTGGTTTTGAGAGCTTGACCTCCGCGGAGATGGCGGAGACCGTCTCGTGAACGGAGATGTACATGGATTTCAGGACGAAATCGAGCAGGAACTGCTCTTCCAGTCCGGTTGCCTCGAGAGTCCGCGGAATCGGGGGCCCGGTCCCGGCGACTTCGTCCAGCTGCTCACGGGAGATCATTCCCATCGTCAGGAGGCTCTCGAAGACGAAGCCCCCAGCCAGCTTGCGCCGGTCTTCAGCTGTTTGCAGCTGCTCGGTGGTGATATATCCCATCTCCACCAGCGCCTGGCTCAGACTCATGCCTCACCCCTCGTGACTCGCTGTTTCACCGGTAAGCACCCATTATAAGCGAGGTCTCGCCCGAGTGGCATGAAACCTGATCACATCCGAATCTTTCGCTGCTGCGACGCCACCCCTCGCTCTTAAGGGCAATGCTTGTTCGTGTCGAAAAGGAGCGAGAATGGTTCGTTTCATACATCCGATTGTCGTTTTTCGGTCAACGCGCCCCGCGCAGAGCCTGACCGGGAAAGACACCTTCCACCAGCTGCGCATCGCGCACCACGAAGGTGCCCGCCACCAGAACGTGCACGATGCCCTGCGACTGCACATCCGCTTTCTCATAGGTGGACCGATCCAGTACCGTCATCGGGTCAAACACGGTCACATCTGCGTCTGCACCCACCTGCAGTCTTCCTTTGCTGCCAAAAACCGGTGCGAAATGTTCGAGGCGCCTGGCCGGCTGAAGAGTCATCTTCTCGAGCGCCCGCATCAGGCCGAGGGAGCCCTGGTCCCGACCGTAGCGCCCCAGAACTCGTGAGAAGGTTCCGGCCCCGCGCGGATGGGTTGGTCCGTACAGGAAAGGGATGCCGTCGCTGGCGATCATGACGTCGGGCTGGGAAAGAAGCCATGCATTGGTTTTCTCGGATCGGCTGCCGTGAAGGATCACCCAACCGCCCTGCTGGCGATACTTCCGAAAGGTTTCCCCCGTCAGACGCTCCCCCGTCGGCGGCCATTGAAGCAGGCCGTACTTTTCGTCCGACCCGTTTTCCCATGAGTCGAAAACCGCCGACTCGATCCAGGTGCACCCGGCCGTGTAGGGATAGGTCTCGGTGGTTAGATCCACACCCCGGGACCTGGCTCCGCGGATCATCTCCAGCACGATGGGCGCTCGCTCGTTGGCGCTGCTGTTCATGTGAACGATGTGCAGGGGAGCGCCGCTCGCAGCGGCATTGGAGATCACTTCCTGGAAGCCCCCCAATGCCTGCCCGGCACGGCTTGCGCGGACATGCACGAAGACCGGCGCCCCCCACTTTGCTGCCAGCTGGAAGGCCTTGAAGATTTCCGTCGTGGTGGCTGCGGGAGTGTAAGTGATCCCAAGCCCCAGTCCCAGTCCGCCTTCGGCCAGTCCCTGATCCAGCAGTTGCATCAGCTTCTCGATCTGCTCTGGAGTCGCCTCCCGATAGGCATAGTCTCTCTTCTTTTCCAGTCCTTTGTGTTCGTCGGGGGGAAGGGTGGGGGTGTGCCCGATGTCGATCCCGTGCATCAGCTTGACCCGGGCTCCCAGGTGCCCCACTGTGGCACCGAAATGGATCAGGGCCGTACCTTCCCGGGAAGCCAGCCAATCGCTCACTGGATAGACCCCCAGTTCCATTTCAAGGGCCGTCGTGACCCCATCGGCTGCCTGCAGACGATTGCTCACCGGGTCCTGTCCGTGGGCGTGCACGTCGATGAACCCGGGCGCCACCACCATCCCGGCCACATCCACCGCCTCATCGGCTTCTATGGGTTGATCCGTGACGGCGACGATGCTTCCCTTCGAGATTCCCACATTGCGGAGAGCGTCAAGTCCGCTTTCCGGATCCATGACACGTCCTCCCAGGAGGGCAATTTCAACACGTTCACGAGGCGCCGGGGCAGGGGCGGCGCAGCCGACCAGAAGAAATGGAAGGAAAAAAGAGCACTTCATGCCAGTACCTACCTGGAGAAAATACGATTAACGTTTGCTGGTCAGTCTTCGTAGTTCCAGCCGGAATGTCAACTCCCACCAGTCGGCACGAGCCAGGTGAAGAACCCTACCCTTCCCAGCGAAACCGCTCGACTGCTTCCTGGTTCAGATCCACCCCCAGGCCGGGCTCCTGAGGGACGTCGACGTACCCGTCGGGTGCCTGAAAGGTCTGCACAGTGATCTCGTCGCGCAGGGTCGTTTCCTCTTCTACCACGAACTCCATGATGAGCGAGTTGGGAATCGAGGCCAGAAAATGTAGACCCGCGGCCACGTTGATGAAGGTCGTGAACCCGTGATTCACACAGGGAAGCCCACGATCGGCCGCCAGCGAAGCAATTTTCATGCCTTCGGTAAAACCCCCGCAGCGAGTCAGGTCTACCTGGACCACGTCGATCCGGCCCCGGTCCATCAGCTGGATGAAGGAGTTTCTTTCGCTTTCTTCTTCCCCGGCCGCAATGCGAATTGCCGTGGATTCCGACAGTCTCCGGTAACCCTCATAGTTGTCCGGCATCAGGGGCTCTTCGAACCAGAAGACGTTGAACTCCTCAAACCGCCTGACCCGCTGCAGGGCCGTCTTGAAGTCAAAGCACAGGCCCGCGTCGATCAACAGATCGGCCTCGTCTCCGATTCCCTTTCTGGCCTCCCGAACCAGCGCGATATCGGTGGCCTCGTCCCGCCCCATGGGGGCCCACCCGAACTTGACCGCAGTGAATCCGCGGTCCACGAATCGTTTTCCCCTGTCGGCCGTTTCCTGCGGGGTCGCACCGAACAGAGAACTGGCATACGCCCTGAGTCTCTTGCGGAAACCGCCCCCCAGGAGCTTCCAAACGGGGAGGCCCAGTGCTTTTCCCTTGATGTCCCAGAGGGCCATATCGATCCCGCTCATGGCATGCAGACCGACTCCTCTTCGCCCTCCGTAGATGTTCTGGGTATACATCTTGTGCCAGATTTTTTCCGTTTCAAAAGGATCCTCCCCGAGCACGATTTGTCTAAGGCCCGAAGCGACCGTGTGCGAAAATGGGCCCTCGATGGCTCCTTTCACCGCCAGAGGTGCGGAGTCCACCTCTCCGATTCCCGTGATCCCTTCATCGGTGTGCACCCGCACTACCAGGGCATCCTGACCGCTGTCGCACTGTTCTTTGACCTGGGGCAGCCTCAGGTAAATCGCTTCCACATCGGTAATCTTCAATTCGACCTCTCTTTCAATTGCGCACCGCTTTTTAGACAAATTGAAAATTAAAAATTGTTATGGATCTCCGCTCATGTGGAAATGGCACAGGGTAAGAGCGACCGAAAAACGATTTTCAATTTTTTAATCTTTAATTTTTAATTCCTAATTCCCCGTTCCCACCATCCCCTCCTCCGGTGCCATCAAAAAGGCCATGAGGTCACTGATTTGCTCGACTGAAAGCTGCTCCAGGAAATCGGATGGCATGGGGGACTCTTCTACCTCGCGCATCGCCTCAATTTGCGACTTCAAGATCCAGGTTTCGTTTTCCAGTTCGTCCATGAGAAGAAGGCTCTCCTCGTCTTCCCCGGCCGGGAGCCCCATGTAAATGGCTCCGTTCTTCAACCGGATCACCTGGCTCTTGAAGCCCTCGGCGACGTTGCGGCTGGGGTCTACCACATCCTCCAGGAGACGCGCCACGCCCCGTTCGGCGATCCCATCCAGCTGGGGGCCGATCGTCTTTCCCCGACCCGCGATCTGATGGCAGCGGACGCAGTGCTCCTGGAAATGGCTCCAGCCGCGGCCAGGGGATGCGGTTGCCACATCGATCGCCTCCCCAAGCCGGTCGATGGTCTCCTGCCGGTGTTCATCTTCAGGCTGCAGGTCAGCCGTCAACCTGTCATAACGGGCGGTCAGTTCCCGGGAATGGGTGGGCAGATGAATTCCGACGACGCTGAAGAGAAGGATCCGGTGCGAGAACTTGTTCTCTTCGGCGGCATCGAGCAGCATTTCCGTCCCCTGCCGGGTTCTGCTGAGGCGACCGGCAACGGACTGCTGATATCGGCCGGGAAGAACCGGCATCAGCTCCAGCAGCCGTTGCTTGATCTCGGTTCCCTCGCCCACCAGCCCCTCGCTCGCCAGCAGGACTTCGAGCACCCGGTTTCTGAGCAGCGGGTGCCGGGCCGCCTCCCGTACGGTGCGGATGAGCAGAGGCGAGTATTGCGCCTCGTCGATGGCCAGAAGAGCCCGCGCCGCATCCACACGCAGGACGACGCTTTCTCTTTCCGATGCGAGCACCCGGGAAAGCTGCGGTGCGACTCGCCGCCACTGCAGTGAACCGGCAAGCTGATAACCCAGGCCGCGCTGCTCTCCGCGGTCGGAACCCATCATTTTCTTCGTCAGGCCAAGTCCCCAGGGACGTGCCAGCCCGGCAGCCTCATCGGGGCGCCCCCGGCTTCCCTTCAGGATGGATCGGAGAATCCGGTGCTCTTCTTCTAGAATCTCCCAGGCCCGGGCTCTTCCCCACGCCACCAGCTCACCGAAATCGTCTTCGGAACCGTAGCGGGCTACGTGTTCTGCTTGAGCCGCAGAAATATCCTCTCCAGCCGCACTTGCTCGAAATCGACCGAGCAGAAAGCCGGCCGCCGGAGCCGATTCCACACCGACCAGGACCTCCTGTAAATGGTCCGCCTCAACCTCGCTCCAGGTCTCGGCCAGCACACTGTCCAGGATCTCCGGTTCCCGCAGCTGGTCGCGCAGCGCCATGGCCGCTACATACGCGAGATGGGTGTCGACGGAGTCATCGATCTGCACCCCCAGCTCGACCAGCGGCCGAACACTCTCCACAGCCGGGTGGACACGCAATGCATCGGCCGCCTGCCTTTGCACCAGCGCCGCGGAGTCCTTCAGCCCCTGGTGGGCCAGCTCACGCTGGACCTCTCCAAAGGTCCCTGAGTACTGCGCCAGAATCCGCATGACGTGGACCCGTACGTCCGCGTCCGGATCGGCTGCCGCGGCACCCAGCAGACTCGTGTCCAGGCGGCCCAGGCGGTTCAGGATCCACAGACCCTGAATTCTTCGGACGCCGCTCGCACTCTCGTCGTTGAGCATATCCCGGAGTGGATCCACCGCCTCCTGCTGCCACCGGTCGACCAGCTGATTGGCTGCCAGCATCCGCACCCTCAGGTTGGAGTGGCCAAGATCGGTGATCAGCGTGGCGATCGACGCCCCCGCCCAGTTTGAGCCGGAGGCGTTGCGGGCAGCCCGTCGGATACCATCCTTGTAGACGATTCGCCAGATTCTTCCTCTTTCTCGATCGCGGTCCGGGTGCTTGAGAGCCACTTCATAGTGGCCGATGATGCGATTGTAAAAATCAGCCACGTAAACGGCACCGTCCGGGCCCAGTTCCAGGTCCACGGGGCGAAACCAGGGATCCACGCTCACCAGAAAATCGGATTCATGCTTTGCCACCGGAGTGGACCCCTCGGTAACGATTCGATCCCGGTAAAGGCGATTGGTGATCACGTCGCCGGTAAGCACATTGTGGCGGAATTCTTGCGGGTACTGATCGGCTTCGTAATACACGATCCCGGCGATGGCGGTCGAGCCGTGGCGATGGTGGATCATTTTGGGGCCAAAACCGATTCCGCTCGGAAGCAGCGCGAAGTGAGGGTAATCCGCTCCCGCCAGCACCTGATAGACGGGCTGGGTGTGGCTGTCGACCGTATACAGATTCCCCAGGGCATCAAAGGCCAGGCCGAAAGGATTCACCTGCCCGTAGCTGTTGTGCTCCACGCGGGATCCGTCCAGCCGGAAGCGGAAGGTATTTCCCGATTCCATGTTGATTGCGTGCCCGTCGCCTCCCAGCGTAGTGGAGATGTTGGCGAAGCCGTGGCAGGCGTACACCCAGCCGTCGAATCCCCTGGTGAGAGCACTCACCATCCCGTGTGTGTCCCGATGACCGAACTTGCCGTACAGCACGATTCTCTGATCGGCACGGTCGTCGCCGTCCAGATCAAAGAAACGATAAATGTAGGGAATGCTGTAGACGATCGCCCCTCCAGGAACGGGAACGACCCCGATCGGAATGTTCAATCCTTCCGCGAAAACAGTAAACTTGTCGGCCTTTCCGTCCCGGTTGGTGTCCTCCAGAATGGTGACACGGTCCCTTCCTCGACCCTCTTCGGCAGCCAACGGATATTCCCTGCTATGAGTCACCCACAGGCGCGCGCGCGCGTCGAAGGCCATGTTCATGGGCTTGCCGATATCCGGCTCGGAGGCAAACAGCTGAATCGTGAACCCCTCGGGAAGATCAAAGGTTTGACGCTCCTGCTCGGGCGTGAGGGGATCGGTCTTGCGGATGTCGGTCGCCAGCAGATCCTCAACCGGCTGCAGGGCTCGCAGAGAATGCTCGTCACCATCGAGTGCGGAATTCGGGTCTCGCGTACACCCGCCGAACAGAAGAATCAACAAAGCGGTCGGCACCAGTGCCGGTGGGGGCCGGAGTGTCTTTTTCTTCTTCAACCCCGACTTCTTCTTCAACCCCGACTTCTTCTTCAACCCCGACTTCTTCTTCAACCCCGACTTCTTCTTCAACCCCGACTTCTTCTTCAACCCAAACGTTTCCGCAGTTCCAAGCGTCACCCTTAACTCGCTGCCAGCCGGGCCAGCACCTTGTGGGTCGCCTCGACCAGAAAGTCCACGTCGGACTCTTTGATGATCAGAGGAGGACAGAAGGTAAGGGTGTTGCCCACGGCCCGGATGATCACGCCTTCTTCCCGGAACATCTTGAAACCCAGGGGACCCAGGGCAACGCCCCTGTCCAGCTGATCCTGGCTGGATCGCAGCTCCATCGCTGCGATCAAGCCAAGGCCCCGGACTTCCCCCACCAGCGGATGGTCGACGAATTCTCTCAACCTGCGCTGGAGATAAGGTCCCATGACGTCGCCGGTGCGCGGTATCAGGTTTTCCGACTCCAGGATCGCCAGGTTGGCCAGGGCGGCAGCGGCGGCGGCCGGATGGCCGGCGTAGGTATTGATGTGAGAGAAAAATCCTCCCTCGATGACCACATCTGCGATCTCATCCCGGACGAAAAGCGCGCTCAGGGGCTGGTAGGCGCTGGTGATCGCCTTGGCAGTATTCATCAGATCCGGATCCAGGTCCCAGAGCTGGCTGCCAAACCATTCTCCCAGGCGTCCAAAGCCGGTTATGACTTCATCAGCCACGAAGAGGATGGAGTGACGACGGCACAGTTCTCGCAGATCCTTCAGGTATCCGCGAGGAGGGACAATCACGCCACCCGCTCCCTGGACCGGTTCCACGAACATGGCCGCAATCGTCTCGGGGTTCTCCTTCTCGATGATCCTCTCCGTTTCCTGCACGCACCAGCGGCCGTACTCATCAGGGCTCATGTCGGTATCCGCTGCGTAATAGTGGGGAGCCGGGCAATGGATGAAGCCGTCCAGCGGCAGGTCAAAAGGCTCCAGAATGGCCGGAATCCCGGACATGCTGGTGGTGGCCAGAGTCGCCCCGTGGTAGCTGTGCTTGCGGGTCAGGATCTTGGTTCGCCCGGCCCGACCGGTCAGCTTGTTGTAGAAACGAATCAGCTTCAGCGCCGACTCGTTCCCTTCCGAGCCCGAGCTGCTGAAATACACGTGCGACAGATGGGGCGGAACCAGCCCGCTCAGCTTCTCGGCCAGAAGGATGGTCGTGTCGGTCGTCGCGCTCAGCGCCGAGCAGTAATAAGGAAGCGTGCTTAGCTGCTCGTAGACAGCCTGTGCGATCTCGGCGCGGCCGTACCCCACATTGACGCACCACAATCCGGCCATAAGGTCGAGCAGACGATTGCCCTCGGTGTCGGTCAGGTGGCACCCCTCACCGGAGACGATGACGTGAGTTCCAGCGACGTGAAGAGCCTTGTGGTCGGTCAAAGGGTGAATGTGATGAGCTCGGTCGATATTCTGGAGTTCGCCGGTCGAGCGGCCGGCGGTGGCTCCTGGAAACAGATTTGTCATGAATTCATCTCCTGGTTCTCGGCCTCACACGACCGAGGGTCAACTATAGCAAGTGCGAGAAGTCGGCGCGGAAAAGTTCGACTCCCCCGCCCGAAACAACACTGAAACGTGGAACGTGGAACCTGAAACGTGGAACGTGATTAGATCCCGAAAAACTGAATAGCCATTCCGCTGCCGGCGATGACCAATCCCGAAGCCGTGTGAATGTGCCGTTCCAGAAACGAAAACGCCGGCAGCTTCAAGCCGAAATGGCCAATCGTCCGAGAACGCACTAGGTTCCGACCGTGACCAGGCCGAAACCAATCAGCAGCCAAGCTGCCATCTGTCCCCGGTGCGCCTCGATGATCTCCAGCCGGTCAATTCCCACGCCGATCGAGATCCCCAACATTCTGCTTGGAGCAGGCAGGATTTATCTCGTATGATCCTCCAAACTCATGTGACGTGCTGCGGGCACCGAACGGCTCTGTTAACTCGAAGCTCTGGGAGGACCAGATGAAAACCGTTTTCTCTTTTCGAAGCCGGCCTCTGTTTTTGCCTGGGATGATCCTGATGATCTCCTCACTAAGCGCTCAAGAACCGGCCACAGTGTACGGAGTCGAGCCCCAGCCTCTACTGGCCCAGGCCATCAGGCTCAATGAGGCTCTGACGTTCCTGGGAAGCCGGCTCCAGCCTGAAGACGAGCGGAGGCTCCTGGGGCTTCGCCATCACGCCGCCGATGAAGAGCTCGTTGCTCTGGTGCAGGAGATCCTGGATCCGTACTGCATCGCCATGGTGGAGATAAACCCGGAAGCCCGCGTCAAAGTGCTGAGGGGCCCGGCCCGGCCGGAACTGATCCAGGGCGGGTGGAAGAGCTTCCTGGTCAAGGTCAACAATCAGGCCGAGGTGAGGGCGCCTCTGGAGGTAGAAAGCCCCAACGCCGAGCCGATTCTACACCGCTCCACCAGCGGCAAGAGTGTCGCGCCAGAGAACGTTCTCTCGCCGGGTGATGTGGCAAATCGCTTCCTGGAACTGGCCATGTACCGTTCCCGGCCCCTGCTCGCCAGCCTCTCAGGCCTGCACCTGGAGTACGCGGTGGTTCAGATGTACACATCCGAGGCAGGGCAGCGCGAGGGCAGGATTGGTTTCCACGTGGGACAGGGAACCCAGGACATCGGATTTCGTAATTCCATAGACCTTCTCTTCAACATCGAGCCGTCGGTGCGGGTGAAGCTGCGCGTCAAAGACCACGACGGTTCACCGGCTATGGCCTCTTTCACGATCACGGACGGAATCGAGAGGCTGGTGGCCAATCCGGAAGTGACGGTGCTTCCGGACCAGGACTATCGCCTGAGCCGGGCTCGGACGCGGACCTGGGATCGGACCCTGGGCGTGGGGATCACCCCGGTTCCACACAAACGTCTGGTTGGAATCTACCCGCTCCCCGCACGGCGCCTCTCACGGGATCCCTATCCCGACTTCTTCTTTCACCCTCAGGTGTACCGGGCCGATGGAGAACACGTCAGCCTTCCGCCCGGAAACTACCAGGTTGAGTACACGCGCGGACCGGAGTACCTGCTGGGACACACCGAGCTGAACATTCCCGCAAGCGCCTCCGAGTACGAGGCGACCTTCCAGCTCGAGCGCTGGGTGGATATGGCCGAGCTGGGCTGGTACAGCCTGGACCATCATGTGCACGCTGCCGGGTGCAGCCACTATGAGAGCCCGGAGGAGGGTGTCCGGCCCCGGGACATGTGGCGCCAGGCACTCGGCGAAGACTTGAAGGTCTCCTGCGTTCTGGCCTGGGGACCCTGCTGGTACCACCAGAAACAGTATTTCGAAGGCAAGGATCACGATCTTTCCACCGACGAATATATTCTCCGCTACGACGTGGAGGTCTCGGGCTTTCCCTCCAGCCATGCGGGCCACCTCGTGCTGCTGCGGCTACACGAGGACGATTACCCCGGCACGACCAGGGTTGAGGAGTGGCCCAGCTGGACTCTGCCCATCCTGAAGTGGGCCAAATCGCAGGGAGGAGCCGTCGGCTATTCTCATTCAGGATGGGGGCTGGCCCCTCAGGGAGAGGAGAGAGGAGATACGCCCCTGACCAGGGAGCTGCCCAATTACATCCTCCCCAGCTACGACAGCATCGGGGCCAACGAATACATCGTCACGATCACCCATGACGCAGTCGACTTCTATTCACTCGGAGACACTCCGTCGCTGTGGGAACTGAACATGTGGTACCACTCCCTGAACGTCGGATACCGGGTACGCAGCAGCGGAGAAACCGACTTCCCGTGCATTTTCGACGAGCGTGTCGGAATGGCGCGCACCTACGCCAAGCTGGACAACGGACTCGACTTCGACCGGATCGTGGACGAGATCAAGGCGGGTCGAAGCTACGTTTCGGACGGCAAATCGCACATCATCGACTTCAAGGTCAACGAGCTAGAACTGGGCACCGGCGACAGCGAGCTGCGCCTCGAAGGTTCACAGGAAGTCTTCATCCAGGCTCGGGTATCCGCCTTCCTGCCTCGAGAGCAAGATGAAATCGGAGCCTTTATTGGATCCCGCGAGCACAACCAGCCTCCCTACTGGGAGCTGGAGCGCGCCCGCATCGGTACCAGCCGCCGGGTCCCGGTGGAGCTGATCGTCAACTCGGTGGCCGTGGCCAAGCAGGACATCGCGGCGGATGGAGGGTGGAACGACCTGACCTTTGAGCACGCTCTCGACAAGTCGAGCTGGGTGGCGCTTCGTATTCTCGCCAGTTCACACACCAATCCGATCTTCGTTCTGGTAGACGGCAAGCCTATCCGCTCACGAGAAAGTGCCCGGTGGTGCTTGAAGGGGGTCGAGCAGTGCTGGAAGATGAAAGTCGACGGGATCCGGGATGAGGAGAGGGCGGCGGCCCGGGCTGCCTACGATCACGCCCTCCAGGTCTACGCCCGGATGCTGCAGGAAACGGAGTAACCGGAAGGAGAACCCGGTACAACAACACAGCACCGCAGCGCCTGAACCTATTACGAGCCGGGACTTTAACATCTGGAACGAAAAGACGTGGCACCAGCAACCAGGAAGATCGCTCCCCGAACTACTCTGATCGACGTGAACCACCTGGACACCCCGGAGATCATTGCCAGCGCTTTGCTGGAAAGCCGGGGAGAACTGGCTCTCATCGATCCGGGTCCCACCTCCCGCCTGGCAAATCTGGAGGACGGACTGGCCGCCCTCGGACTCTCGGTAGGTGACCTGACCATGATCTTACTCACCCACATCCACCTCGATCACGCCGGAGCCACCGGGACCCTGGTGCGCAAGAACCCGTCGCTACGGGTCATCGTCCACGAGCGGGGAACTCCTCACCTGGTCGACCCGTCTCGATTGATGAAGAGCGCCACCCGTGTTTTCGGCGCGGAGATGGACCGCCTGTGGGGCGGCTTCGAATCGGTTCCCGCGGATCGCATCACGTCGCTGCAGGGAGGTGAAACCGTCATGGTCGGCAACCGCAACCTCGAGGTCGCGTACACACCGGGGCATGCCTCTCACCACGTTTCATATTTCGACAACTCGACCGGTGTGGCGTTCGTGGGCGACACGGGCGGCATTCGAATCTCAAACCGGGCCTGTGTGCTCCCGGTGACCCCTCCCCCGGAGATCGACCTGGAGAAGTGGGCCTCCAGTATCGAGAAGATTCGCGAGTGGCAGCCCGAGCAGCTTTTCCTGACCCACTTCGGAGGCGCCCACCCGGTGGAAGAGCACTTCGATCTGCTGATCGGTGAGTTTCAGGTGTGGGACGATCGGGTCCGACAGCAACTGGCGGAGCCCGGATCCGACGAACAGCACGCCCAGGAATTCGCCCGCCGCTTCCGAGAAGATGTTGCGGCCCGGTTGGGCGAACCCGAAGCGTTGCTCTATGAGGTCGCGACCGCCTCGAAGATGAGCTGGTACGGACTGGCCCGGTACCTCCGGAAGAAGGCCGGGGACTAGGGCAGATCTGAGGGATGATTCAGATTCCAAACCTGGAATCCCATCAGGACCCCGCGAAGCGATCTTCCAGGTACTCCCTGACCTCGCCGGGGTCGAAGAAATAGGGGCCGAGGCCTCCCTTGTAAACAATCGTGCCGCCTCGATCGATCACGTAGAGTCGTTCCGGCCAGGCAGCGTAGAGTTCCTCGGCTGCGTTGTCAATGTCATCCACCAGGGTTCTGGTTTCGACGTCCATTTTACCGATGAACGCCCGCGCGACGTCGAGGCGCTCCTGAATCGTCGTCGGCTGATCGAACAAGACCCCGTCTCTGGCATTCGTGCGGGAGGCCCACTCATTCTCGGGGTGCGCCTCCTTCACATAGACGAGCAGAAACTCGGCTCGATCCTGGAAGTCTGTACGCAATTGCTCGAGGTTGACCACCTTTCTTCGAAAAGGCGGTCAGGTGTAACTCCCGAAGACAAGCACCAGGGGCTTTTCAGCCCAGTGGTCCGAGAGCCGGGCAGTGCCGCCGCCAACTCGCAGCAGTTCCAGATCGGGAGCCGCATCGCCGACTCGAAGATGGCCCTCGCGACGGATGTCATATTCGTTGTAGCGGATCCAGGCGTTGACGAGGGCCCACCGGTGCAGTCCGGGTCCGAAGTACCAGCCGGTCGCACCCAGAGCCACCAGCAGTCCCAGCGCCACCAGAAAATGCTTCAACTTCAACTTCATCCTTCATCCCGACTCTGAAAGGGCCTTTCTTTTTATCCGGTATCGCTTATATCTTAAGCCAAACTGAGAATCTGTTCAGAACGGCCGCCCGGCCAGGGGCACAGGCCCGGTGTGTGAGCCGTCAAGAGGAGGCCTGCCGGTGAGAAGTTGCGGTTATGAAGACAGCTTTCCGAGAATAGTCTTGTTGCTCGCCCTGGGTGCTTTTGTGTGGACAGGCTGCAGCTTGCTGAAGGATGGTCGTCCCAACTTCATCATCATTTTCGCCGACGATCTGGGCTACGGAGACCTGGGATCCTACGGCTCCACCCGGCACCGCACCCCGCGCTTGGACGGGATGGCCGCCGAGGGAACGAAATTCAACAGTTTCTATGTTGCCGCCAGCGTCTGCTCCCCTTCCCGCGCCGCCCTTCTTACCGGCAGCTATCCGAAACGCGTCGGCCTTCACCGGAACGTAGAAAGAAATCGGTCCGTCCTCTACCCGGGTGACAAGCAGGGCTTGCACCCCGAGGAGGTGACTCTGGCAGAGATCCTGAAGGTACAGGGATATGCCACGGCAGCCGTCGGAAAGTGGCACCTGGGAGATCAGAAGATGTTCCTGCCCACACGCCAGGGTTTCGACTCCTACTTCGGAATTCCGTTCTCCAACGACATGGGAGAAGATGTCTTTGCTGATGCCGACTTGCCGGCGCTCCCCCTGATGCGTGACGAGAAAGTGATCGAGACAGAACCCGACCAGGCCCGCTTGACCAGGCGCTACACCGAAGAGGCGATCCGATTCATCAGGGCCAGCCAGCATCGGCCCTTCTTTCTTTACCTGCCCCACACCATGGTGCACTATCCCCTGTTTGCGGGTGAAGGATTTCGAGGACAGAGTGTCAACGGCCCTTACGGCGACGCCGTAGAGGAACTGGACTGGTCGGTGGGACAAATACTGGACACACTGCAAGAACTGGATATCGATGAAAAGACGCTGGTCATCTTCACCTCGGACAACGGTGCCGCGCCGGTGTTCGGAGGCGGAAACGGTGCCCTTCGGGGCACTAAGGCAACCCCCTGGGAAGGGGGCCAGCGAGTGCCCTGCCTGATGCGTTGGCCCGGCCGGATTGCGTCCGGAATCGAAACTAGCGAGCTGGTGACTTCCCTGGACATCACTCCAACCCTGGCCCGGCTGGGCGGAGGCAGAATGCCGGCGAACCGCATCAGCGACGGTCTGGACATCTGGCCGGTCATCTCAGGCGGGCCCGGGGTGAAGAGTCCTCGCAATACCTTTTACTACTATCAGTGGGGCAACCTCGCCGCCGTCCGGGGAGGCGACTGGAAGCTGCATTTCGGCCGCCTCGAGCTGGTCGGCGGAGAAATGGAGTGGACTCCCGGATTGGAACTCTACAACCTGGAGAAAGACCTGGGAGAAACGACCAACGTGGCGGAGCAGCATCCCGGCATCGTAGCGCACCTGCAGGAGATCGTCTTCCACGCTCGAGCCGATCTGGGTGACGACGCAAGAGGCGAAGCGGGGGACAATACTCGCCCCTACGGATGGTTCGAAGAGGCCCGCCCGCTGACGACGAGGAGCCAATTTGCCGACGAGATTGCGAAGAATGACGACCCGGAGGAAGGTCCTTTCGATGCCTTTCTGACCCGACATCTCACCTTTTACTCCTCCTTCGATCGCTCCACAAGAGCAGATTTTTCTCTTGGAAATCCAGATATTTATACGGCTCCATCTCTAGCAAAACATGAAGAGGCGAGCAGGGGTCTTCATAACCCGGACATCCGGCTGTCGCTGCGAGGAGGCAGATTCGGTGGGAACCTGGTTTTCCGCAAGCGGAATCGCCACCTGGTCTACTACCAGGGAGACAAGAACGTGCCTTGCTCTCGCCGCCGCCGGGGCGGCACCGTCTCCTTCTGGTTGAATTTGAGTCCTGAGAAAGACCTTGAACCCGGTTTTTGCGACCCCATTCAAATCACCGACACGACCTACGACGACGCCGCTCTGTGGGTTGATTTCAGCGCTGAGAATCCGCGCGACTTCCGACTGGGGGTTTTCGGGGACGTCGGGAGCTGGAATCCGAACAAACTACGACCCAATGAGAACCCGAATTTTCAACGCCGGCTCGTCTCGTCCTCGGAAATACCTTTCCGGAGGGGCCGCTGGACGCATGTCGCCTTTACTTTCGAAGGCATCAACGGCCGCGGTGGGGGGCGGGCGACGCTTTATCTGAACGGTGAGCGGCAGGGCACTTCCGAGCTGATCATGGAACCGTTTACCTGGAACACGGCGAAGTGCTCCATTCGGCTGGGCCTGAACTATGTCGGCGGCTTTGACGAACTGGCTCTCTTTGACCGAACGTTCATGGCGGATCAGGTAAAGCGACTGTTCGAGCTGAGGTCATCTCTCAAAAAGGTCTTGCCGAGTAGCGATTGATTCGAGTCCGGTTGGAAATTACGATGCAGGCAGACTGGGAAGTCTATGGATTCTCTGGCCGCTTGAGAATCGCCGCGACAGGACGCCGCGCCGGGCTGCGCGGGCAGCGGGGAGCGCCGCTGAGTCAGCGACGCAACCACGCTGCCTACCGCTCAACAGAGAGCGGACGCCCTCACCTCCCCGGGTCAAGGCCTGATCCCCACTTGTCACAAGACAGATTACGCGAGGTGATCCCGCCCGTAAACCTGGATCTTGGGGGGTTCGAGATGCCACTTTGGTGGGCGGCCGCCTATGTCATGGGTTGGTGTCGTTTCGCGCCGGGAGCGGCTCTAAGGGGTACCTTAGACCGATCAGTGCCCTGGAGTGCGGCACCTGAAGTGCCGCCGCCAACCTGAAGCCTGGACGGTTCCCGGGACGCTTCGCTCACATCATGCGCTGAATGGTTCGCTTGCTCTGCTCCTCGGTCAGACCCAGCTTCCGAAAAGCCAGGGGGCCTCCATCGTCCAGAACGGGCTCACGATGCCCCAGAGCAGCTTGCATTTTTTGCAGAAAGAGTCCGATGTAGATCGTCTCCCCCCATTCCAGCCCCTTCTCACAGGCGGTTTTCCAGTCGCTGGTATCGTGATTCTCGTCTTCCAGCCGCTTCACTCTGGGCTTGAAGAACTTGTAGTCATTGTCGTGATTGTAAGTGACGCAGGGACTGAACACATCGATGAGCGCGAAGCCCTTGTGTTGAATCCCCTGCTTGATCAGGTCCACCATGTGTTTGCCGTCCCCGCTGAAGGCACGAGCTACGAAGGTGGCACCGTTCATGATGGCGGAAGTGATGGGATTGACGGGAAGTTCCACGCTTCCAAAGGGGGTACTCTTGGTCTTCATGCCGTCGCAGCTGGTGGGTGAAACCTGGCCGGTGGTCAGGCCATAGATCTGGTTATTCATCACGACATAGGTCAGGTCGACATTGCGCCGCGCGATGTGCACGAAGTGGTTGCCTCCGATGCCGTAGCCATCGCCATCCCCGCCGGTGGCGATGACCGTCAGCTCGTGATTGGCCATTTTGGCCCCGGTAGCCACGGCCAGAGCGCGGCCGTGCAGCGTGTGCATGCCGTAAGAGTTGAAGTAACCGGGCAGATTCGACGAGCAGCCGATTCCGCTGACCGTCAGGATTTCATGGGGTCGCAGGCCCAACTCGGCGCAGGCCTTCTGCAGTCCTGTCAGGACTCCGAAATCGCCACAGCCTGGACACCAATCGGGGGCCACCTTTCCCTTGAAATCCTTGGGCTTCAATGCACCCTCGGGGGGACCTGCATTGATATCCTGCGGGGTTACGATACTCATAACTGTTCGCTCCTCTCTATACCATGACTTCCTGATACGGAACCGAGTGGCTGGTACGACCAGCCAGCTGCTCGAGCACGCCCTCGACGACGTGATGCGGCATAAAGGGTTCCCCGTCATACTTGCGGATGTGCCCGTCGACATCGAGCCCGGTCTCGCTCCGCAGGAAGCGGAAGAACTGGCCGGAATAGTTGTTCTCGACAATGATGGTTCGTTTACAACCCCGGACGGTCTCCATCATGGCGTCCGCCCGGAATGGAACGATCCACTTGACCGACAGCTGGTTGGCGCTCACCCCCTGCTGATTCAACAGCTCCACGGCCTCCCGAATCACCCCGTAGGTGGAGCCCCACCCGATGAGCGTCACCTCGGCATCTTCGGGACCTTCCAGCCTGGGAGGAGGAATCTGGTCGAGAATGCCGTCCAGCTTTCGAGCCCGTTTTTCGACCATCTGCCGCCGCTTGTGGGGATCCGTGAACTCGTCGCTGATCAGGATACCCTCTTCGTCGTGCTCGTCGGTGGCGACTACGTGGACATAACCCTCCAGCCCCGGCACGGCCCGCGGGGAAATACCGCTTTCAGTGTCCTTGTAACGCAGATAGCCGTCGCCGTTGGATGCGGTGGTGATCAAATCTCCCCGATCGATGGTGGGATGCATGTCGATGTCGTCCGGATCCACACTGAAGGTGCCTTCCGAAATCAGCAAGTCGGAAATGACGATACCCGGACACTGGCATCGATCGACCAGATTGAACATCTTGGGAATCGTATTGAAGGCATCCAGAGCGCTTCTGGGAGCCACGATGATCCGCTCAAAGTCTCCCTGGCTGGCGCCCAGCGCCTGCCACAGGTCTCCCTGCTCCGTTTTCGTGGGCACCCCCGTGGAGGGCCCTGCGCGCTGCACATTGATAAAGACCACGGGGACTTCCATCATGGCGGCTGACCCGACAGCTTCCGTCATCAGGGCAAAACCCCCGCCCGAGGTAGCGCACATGGATCTGCAGCCGGCGTGGGCGGCCCCGATCGCCATATTCGCAACCCCGATTTCATCCTCGACCTGGCGGACCATGATCCCCAGTTCACGGCCGTTGTGAGCCATCCAGTGAAGGACTCCGCTGGACGGACTCATTGGATACGCGCAATAAAACTTGACCCCGGCTGCGGCACCGCCCATGGCCAGCGCGTCGTTCCCGGTCCACATGGCCACAGGTTTGGAACCCACCGGGACGGACTGTCCCCACGGCTCGAAGTTTTCGCCCGTGAAGTCGAACCCGGCGCGGGCAACCGCCACGTTCTCGTCCACGACGGCCTGTCCCTTACGTCCAAAGTGCAGGCTCAAAGCATCCGACAGGACTTCAAAGTCGAGCCCCAGCAGAGAAACGATCGATCCCAGCGCGACCGTGTTCTGGACCAGCCGGTTGCGGTTTCCCCCCGTGATCTCCACCACCGGCAGCGGGCATAGATGGACGCCTTCGGCGGCTTCCGGCGGTCTCACGGCACCGCTGTTGTAGATCACTCTGGACCCCGGTCCCATCAGCGACAGGTGGCGGTCAAGGGTGTTCTGGTTCAAACAGACGAGCAAGTCCAGCTTATCCCCGTGACTGTGGGGCGGACGGTCCGCGACGCGAACCGTCAGGAAGATATGGCCGCCTCGGATGATCGACTGATAGGCATTGTAGGCGTAAAGATGAAGGCCGCGGCGTACAAACAACCGCGCCAGAATGTTCCCCGGCGTGGCGATCCCCTGCCCCGCGGCTCCTCCTATCGCGAAGACAAAGTCGAATCTCCCTGTGGTCATTGGACTAGTTTCTCCCAATCTGGCCAGACAAGTCCCTCACCGCCAGGCAAGTGGATGGTCTTGAGCCGTGAACTGCAAACCCTCAGAATACCAGTTCTCGGTTCGGGTGTCGCTTGTTCCGAGGCCGGCTGTTAACGCATGCCAGCCGTCCCTGACCTTCAGATTCTAGAGTTTTGTCGCCTGTTTGGCAACCGCCTCACGCTTCCAGGAGCGAGAGAAAGGGATCTTCCAGGCTCTCGCAGACCCAGCGCAGGAAACGAGCCGCATTGGCTCCATCGATGAGCCGGTGGTCGTAGGACAGCGACAGCGGCAACACGGTTTGAGGCACGAACGAACCGTCTCGAAACACCGGTTTCACGACCGATCTGGAGACCCCCAGGATGGCCACTTCCGGCCAGTTCACGATGGGCGTGAAAGAGGTTCCACCGATTCCTCCCAGGTTGGTCACCGTAAACGTTCCGCCCTGCATTTCATCGGGGGCGAGCTTTCCCTCGCGCGCGCGCTCGGCGACTTCCTTGAGTTCGACGGCGATCTCGACGATGTTCTTTTGATCTACATCCCGAACCACCGGGACCAGAAGTCCCCGGGGCGTGTCGACCGCCACCCCGATGTGAATATAGTTCTTGAAGATGACCCGCCGTGCCGGGGCATCGATGCTGGCGTTGAAGTCGGGAAAGAGCTTCAGCGCAGAAGCGAGTAGTTTGATAATGATTGCGGTGACCGTCAGCGTGGTGCCGGCTGCCTCGGCTCTGGGAGCATATTGCTTTCGTCGCTTCTCCAGCTCGGCGATGTCACACTCATCGTGCTGCGTAACATGAGGAATGGCCAGCCAGTTGTGCGCCATCCTCTCTGCAGTCAGGCGCCGCACGCTGCTGAACGACTCTATTTCAATCTCTCCCCAGCGCGCAAAGTCGGGCAGGCCGGCGGAAGAAGGGCCTGGCGGCCCGGCGGCAGGTGTTCCTCGTGCGGCGGCCTCCTCAAGATCCTCTTTCGTGATCCTGCCTCTGGGCCCCGTGCCGGCGACCCGGCGAATGTCCACACCGAGTTCGCGGGCCGCCCTGCGGATGGCTGGAGAGGCCGGGATCACTCCCTGCACGGGGCCTCGATCGGTCGCGGAGCGGGTGGCAAAAGCAACTACCGCGGTGTCCTGATCCGCAGGCGGGCCCGGGTCGGATGGCTCGCTCCCCACCGCTCCGGCCTCCTCACTCTCTGCTTGCGCCGGTTGTGTCTCTCCGGTCGGAGAAACCTCCGGGGTGGGTGCCTCTTCCTCCCGGAGCTCCTCCGCAACCCGATCCGCCCCGTCCGAATCGATGGTCAGGATAGGCTGTCCAACCATCGCCTTGTCGCCCTCCTGGACATGGATCTCCTGGACTACCCCACGCAGAGAGGACGGGACCTCGATCACAGCCTTGTCGGTTTCCAGCTCCAGTACCGACTGTTGGCGCTCGATGCGATCTCCCACCTTGACCAGGAGTGCAACCACATCTCCGGATTCGATGTTTTCGCCCAGATCGGGCAGTTTGAATTCCATAGCACCTGTCTCGTTGCTTGTGCCTCAGGACGTCAGCGGGTTGGGTTTGGACGGATCGATATCCAGCTCCTTGATCGCCGTTGCCAGCGCACCCGGCTCGATCTTGCCCTGACGAGCCAGAGCCGTCAATGCCCCCAGCGCAATATAGCGGAAATCTACCTCGAAGAAATCACGCAGAGCCTCTCGCGACTCGCTGCGCCCGAACCCGTCAGTACCCAGAGTGACGGGGACTGCCGGCATCCATCTCGCCACTGAGTCGGGTAGGGCCTTGACGTAATCGGAGGCAATCACGATGGGTACGGGATCCTCGCCCAGGCATTGCCTGACGTACGGCACACGGGGCTTCTCGCCCGGATGCAGCATATTCCAGCGATCGATTTCCATTCCATCGCGGTGAAGCTCCTTGAAGCTGGTCGCGCTCCACACGTCGGACGCGACATCAAACCGCTCAGAGAGCAGCTTCTGGGCGGACAACGCCTCATTCAGGATGGCACCCGAGGCCAGCAGCTGGACTCTCTGTTCCGCGCTGGATCTGCCGGCGCGATAGCGGTACAGACCTTTCAGAATTCCCTCCTCCACGCCTGTGGGCATCACTGGCATGGGGTAGCTCTCGTTTTCAACCGTTAGATAGTAGAAAACGTCCTCGCAGTCTTCATACATGCGCCGCATGCCCTCGCGCACGATCACGCCGATCTCGAAAGCGAAGGCGGGATCGTAGGACACCAGGTTGGGAATCGTGCAGGCCAGCAGATGACTGTTACCGTCTTGATGCTGTAATCCCTCTCCAGCCAGCGTCGTGCGCCCGGCGGTTCCACCCACCAGAAAACCCCGGGAGCGCATGTCGGCCGCGGCCCAGATCAGATCACCGACACGCTGCAGTCCAAACATCGAGTAGAAGATAAAGAACGGGATCATATGGACCCCGTGACTGGCGTAGCTGGTTCCGGCCGCGATGAACGACGAGATGGAACCCGCCTCAGTGATTCCCTCCTCGAGGACCTGCCCGCTGATCGCCTCCCGGTAGAACATGAGGCTCCCGGCATCGGTCGGCTCATAAAGCTGGCCGACGTGAGAATAGATGCCGAACTGGCTGAAGAGCGCCTCCATGCCGAAGGTACGGGCTTCGTCGGGAATGATGGGGACGATATACTTCCCGATGCCTTCCTTCTCGCGCAGAAGCTTGGCGATAACCCTGACCATCGCCATGGTTGTCGTCACCGGCCGATTTCCGGTCCCTTTGGTGAACTCGTCGAACAGCTCGTCCGGAGGCATGTCGAGAGGCTCGGCTCGCACCACCCGAGTCGGGACGTAGCCGCCCAGTTCCTTTCGTCTTTCCGTTATATAGGTGATTTCCGGACTGTCTTCCGCCGGACGAAAGAAGGGGGCGGAAGCCAGAAGCTCATCCGAAATCGGGATGTCGAAACGCTCCCTGAAATGAAGTAACTCCTCCAGATTCAACTTTTTCTGTTGATGCGTGATGTTCTTTCCTTCTCCCGCCTCTCCAAGTCCATACCCTTTGACGGTCTTGGCCAGAATCACGGTAGGAGAGCCCCGGTTCTCTACCGCCGACTGGTATGCCGCATACATCTTGTAAGTGTCGTGTCCACCGCGTTTCAGCCGCGAAAGCTGTTCGTCGCTGAGCGTGTCTCCGATGCGCTTCACCTCGGGGTTCTTGTTCCAGAAGTGCTTCCGGAAATAGCCGGGCCCGGCGGCACTGAACTTCTGCCATTGGCCATCCACGGTGCGGTTCATCAGCTCGACGAGAGCACCCGTCTGGTCCATTTCCAGAATTGGATCCCAGCTGCGACCCCAGATGACCTTGATGACATTCCACCCGGCCCCCCGGAACACCCTCTCCAGTTCCTGGATGATCTTGCCGTTTCCGCGCACGGGCCCGTCCAGCCGCTGCAAATTGCAGTTGATTACGAAGATCAGGTTGTCGAGCTGTTCGCGAGCCGCCAGGCTGATGGCCCCCAGTGACTCCGGCTCATCCGTCTCCCCGTCGCCCAGAAAGGCCCATACCCTGCTCTTCGTGGTGTCCTTGATTCCCCGGTCTTCCAGGTAGCGACTGAAGCGCGCATGGTAGATGGCCATGATCGGTCCCAGCCCCATCGAAACGGTCGGAAACTCCCAGAACGTGGGCATCAACCAGGGGTGCGGGTACGAAGAAAGACCTTCTCCCGCCTGCAGCTCACGCCGGAAGTTCTCGAGTTGCTCAACCGTCAGCCTGCCCTCCATGAAGGCACGAGCGTAGATGCCCGGGGCTGCGTGACCCTGGAAGAAAACCAGGTCCCCACCGCCCTCGGCTTCCTTGCCCCGGATGAAGTGATTCAGCGCAACCTCGTACAGGGTAGTGGCCGACGCGAACGTGGAGATGTGTCCCCCGATCCCATCTTCCTCGCGATTGGCCCGCACCACCATGGCCATGGCGTTCCAGCGGACGTAGCTCTTGAGTCTGACTTCCACGTCGAAATCGCCCGGGAACTCGGGCTGATCCTGAGGAGCGATGGTGTTGATGTACGGCGTGTTCGCCGCATAGGGTATTTGAATGCCCTGCTTGAGGGCATGCGTATGCAGGCGTGTGAAGAGTCGGCGCACCCGCTCGGAACCGCCCTCTGCAATTACATAGTCGAGGGCTTCCAGCCATTCCCGGGCTTCGGTAGCTTCGATCTCCGTCTCTTTGGCGGTCCTCGTAATCTCGTCGGCCGGTTTACCCATGGGCGAATCTGCAACCTGAAATATTCTTTCAGTTAGCGACTGGGCGAATCAAGGAAGGGGGGAAGCCGCTACGGGATCCGGCGCTCCCTGGCTGGGGGATGCTTGAACTGCCGAGGGTTCCTCTCGAGCAGGCGCAGGACTTCCTTTATGGCGGCCTCCAGCTGCGGGTCCCGCCCTCTTGCCAGTTCGCTGGGATGATCCACTACCGGGATGTCCGGATCGACGCCGTGACCTTCGGCAAACCACTTCCCGTCGGGGCCGTAGATACGACCCGAAGGCGCCGTGTAAAACCCACCGTCAATCAATCGGTGCGCCACGGCCGGGCCGATCAAGCCACCCCAGGTGCGCTCGCCAACCAGGGGGCCCACCTCCATCGTCTTGAAAAACCATGGAAAGGCATCGCCTCCCGACCCTGCCCAGCCATTGATGAGCATGGCTTTGGGTCCAAAGTGGGCGATACCCGGGTAATCGAGCCCCGCCCCGTGCCGATAATAAATATGCGCCACGAGCCGCCGGTTCACGAGTTCGACGAACCGACCGGGAAGCCGCCCGCCGCCGTTGAAGCGCTCGTCGATAACGAGTCCCGCCAGCCGATGCTGGCTGTCGAACTGGCGCACCAGCTCACTGTGGCCGTGAAGGGACGTATCCGGGACGTAAATGTAGCCGATGCGGCCGGCCGAGGCCTCCGTGACGCGCTTGCGATTCGCTTCGATCCAAGCCAGGTTACGAAGCCGGCTTTCGCTGCTCAGGGTCTTTACCAGCACCTCCCGGGATCCTTCCAGGGACGGGCTGTCGTTGACCGTCAGAGTCACCGTCTTTTCCGCCAGGCCGGCGAATCCGGCGTAGGGGTCCATCGAGGTATCCAGAGCCCTCCCGTTGACGGCCAGCAGGTAGTCGCCTTCATTTACCCCGACTCCGGGCTCAGCCAGGGGTGATCGGGCTTCCGCGTCCCAGGGCGCTCCCCGGACAATGCGACTGATCCGGTAGGCACCGTTTTCGAGAGCCCAGTCAACGCCCAGCAGCCCCACCGGACGCGGAGCAACTCTCTCCACGTCGCCGCCTCGAACGTAGGTGTGAGAGGCATTGACCTCCCCAATCAATTGACCGATGACCCAGTTCACGTCTGACCTGGTGACGGCATCATCGAGCAGTGCCCGGTACTGGCTGCGGAGGGCCTCCCAGCCGACTCCGTGCAATTCCTCGTCGTAGAAGTAGTCCCGGTAGGTTCGCCACACCTCGGTGAAGATCTGCCCCCACTCTGCCTTCGGGTCCAGGACCATTTCCAGGTCATCGGTGGCCAGCGGCTTCTTGGGCTTTTGCCCCGGGGCCACGTCGATAATCGACCAGCCGCCCCGCTTCCCTGACACCAGCATCTTCTTTCCGTCAGCCGAAACCTCGAATCCCGAGGCGTCTTCGATGACGGTCTCCTCCCGGCACTTCTCCAGATCGAAAAAGACCACCGGGCGATTTTTCTCCGACCCACCGCTCCGAGGGGGCCGACGGTAGAGGACCTTCCCTTTCACAGCGCGAAGGTTGTCATAGTTGCCGGCGGCAGGGGGCAACAGGACGGCTCGCTGCTCAAAGCCTTCGAGATCAATCTGAATCTTCTTTTCGTCGCTGGCTTCCGGTTCCGGGTCCACTGCTTCCTGTTCTTCTCCCGACTCCTCGGAGGGGGACTCCTTCGGGTCTTCGTCACCCGCTGCTTCCTGCTCCTTCTCGGCCTCCTCGACCTCCTCCTCGTCGTTGCGCGGGGCCAGCGGGGACGGGAGATCCTGGCGCAGGGGGACAGCCACCAGGCTGGTACTGTTGGGGTAGACCCAGGTGTCATCCAGATCGGAGTGAACGGGGTCCAGGTTTCGATCGGAGAAATAATACAGATACTTCCCTTCCGGATCGAAGGCGGGGCTGGCGTCGGAGTAGTAGCCGGAAGTGACCTGATGGTTCTCGCCGGCCTCTACGTCGAAGAGAAAGATGGCGCTGTTTCGACTTTCCAGGCCGCGCGAATAGGCCAGCCACTGGCTGTCCGCCGACCAGCTGACTCGAAAATTCTCAAGATCGTCATGCAACTGCCACAAATCCCGGTCCACCCCGGATATCTCGCCTGACTCGATCTCAAGGAACTGGATCGACTGAGTGTGATCGATGAAGGCGATCTTTGCGGAGTCGGGTGACCAGTACAACTGATAGCGGAACCCCGGTCCCAGGCGGGTCGGGGTCTGCTCCTCTCCCCTGCCGTCGGAGCGCCGAATCACCAGCTCGTACTCGCCCGATGCGTCGCTCCAGAAGGCAATGTGTTTTCCGTCCGGCGACCAGGCCGGAGTGCGCTCGCCCGAACCGGGCGCGCGGGTCAACTGGCGAACGAAGCCGTGTTCCGCAGGAACGGTAAAGATCTCTCCGCGGGATTCGAAAAGGGCCCGTTTTCCGGTTGGAGAGATCCGGCCGTTTGCAATCAACCGGCCTACGTTTACGGTTCGGGACCGCAGAGTCGCCAGATCTGTGACCACCTGGATGTCGACCCGGCGGTGGTTCTCGCTCTTGAGATCCAGCAGAAACAGACTGCCGCCGGCCTGAAAGACGATGTCGGAGGGCCCAATGGAGGGGAACGCGACATCGACATCGCGGAACCGGGTCACCTGCCGGATCCGGCCGTTCTTGAGGCTGTAGGCCCACAGGTTGGAGCGCTGGTCGGCTCCTCGATCCGAGAGAAAGTAGATGGTCTTCCCGCGCCACATCGGCTCTGCGTCATTGGCAGCGCTGTTACTGATGTTGCTGGCGTCGAGCGACTCCAGGTCGAACAGCCAGATCTCGGGGGCCAGCCCGCCTCGATATCGCTTCCAGTTTCGAAACGCTCGCCACTTGGTGGTGAAAGCGATCTGGCTGCCATCGGGAGAAAACGCTCCGTATTCTCCGTAGGCCATGGGAAGCTTAGTGGGCAGCCCTCCGGCGGCGGAAACTCGATAGAGTTGCCTCACCGCTCTCACGCCGGACGAGCGGCGCGAAGAGAAAAGCAGCTCGGCTCCGTCCGGAGTCCAGTCGATGAGGCGATCCCTGCCGGGATGATGGGTTACCCGCGACACGTCGCCCCCCGCTGAGGGGATCACGTACACATCCGTATTCCCGTCGTAGCCGGCGCTGAAGGCGAGCCTGGAGCCGTCGGGCGAGAAACGGGGGAATGTTTCTTCGCCCGGGGGCGAACTCAGTCGATGGGCCGTTCCGCCTCGCCTGGAAACGACCCAGATGTCGCCCCCATACACGAAGCTGATCCTGTCTCTGGAGACATCCGGGTATCGAAGCATCCGGGCATCAATCCCGGCGCCAAGTTCAACAGTGCCGAACAGATTGAGCCCGGCCAGCATCGCCAAGGTGAAGACGGTCTTCCGATGAAGCATGCAGCAGCTACCTGCCCTGGAGTGCGGAAGTTCACTTCCGCTTTTTCAAAAGCGGCACTCGAAGCGCCGCACTCCAGGACCCAGAAAGTGAAACGTGGAACCTGGAACGTGGAACCCTCCCTAGTGGGCCGCCGCGAAATCGCCGGCCAGGAGGTGGGTTCCCCACTGGATCTCGAAGGTTGCCCCGTGGCCCTTTGGACTGAGCGAGATCAGCATATAGTCGACAGATTCGTCGGCCTCGGTGCGCTCGAGCCCCAGCTTGCCCACCACGTCGCCCGAGGAATCCAGCGCCTCCAGCCACCAGTGATCGTCGGAGTCTCGGGAGGCTCGCAGCTTGTACTCACCCGCCGCCAGTCTGGCGTCCCCGAACTGCAGGGCAATCGGGCTGGAGAGCGTAGTGGGGCGGTCCGCCCCCAGTCTCCAGGGGTTGGCTCGAGGGTGCTGAAGCAGCTCGTTGACATCTCGACCCTTCAGATGGGGAGCTGTGTAGACGACGGTTACGGTTTGTCCGTGAACCACGGCCGTAGCTTCCCCCGGCCGGTTTTCATGGGCTGCAACCAGGGCCAGCGACCTCATCAGAATCACTAGGAAAACGAGAACTTTCTTCATCCTTTTCAACCTTTCCACTTCGGCATGGGCCGCTTCAAATGTCCCGAGTTCTTAACCAGGCACTATTCTGTCATGAACTGTCGGGGAGGTTCCACGTTGCACGTTTCACGTTCCACGATTATGGGGAATGCGGAATGTGGAAGGCGCCTCGTGGCGGCGTCCCCCCCCGGTCACGAACCCGCCGGGCCCCTCTGAAAACGCAGGCTGAATTCCGTTCCCGGGTGCCGGTTCGCAACATCAACGTGGGCCCCCATGGAATCGGCCAGCATCTTCACCAGGGCCAGACCGATTCCGGTGCCCCGGGTGGTCCGGGTCATTTCGCTGTCGATGCGGTAGAACTTCTGGAAGATCTTCTTGAGCTGGGGGCGCGGGATGCCGGGACCGAAATCGCGAACTCGAATGAAACACTCCTCGCCCAGCTGACTGATAGTGACGTGAATCTCCTTTTTCTCCGCATCCTTCGAGAACTTGATCGAGTTGTCGATCAGGTTGATGAGGATCTGCGTCATGGCATCCCGGTCCACCCGGATCCGGAGGGGATCGCCTTCCGCTTTCGATACGAGTTGAAAACCGGCTCTGCTCAAGCGAGCCTCCAGACCCTGGATGATCTCTTCGACCAGCCGCACGGGATCTTCAGTGACCAGCTGGACCTGCCACTCATTGCGTTCCAGTTCCGCCAGTTGCAGAACGTTTTGGATGAGGCGGCTGAGACGCTCACTCTCGTCATGAATGTACCGGTAGTACGACTGCCTCTTTTCATCATTCTCCACCCAGCCCTCAACCAGCACCTCGCCGTACATCCGGATCGTGCTGAGCGGGGTCTTCAGCTCGTGGCTGACAGCGGAGACAAAGTCTGCCTTCTTCTGGGAGAGGTCCAGTTGAGTCGCCGCCAGCCTGTAGATTGCAGAGAGGCCACCCACCAGTAACACGATCAGGTAAACCCCCAGCAGGTGGGCCAGGGTGTGTCCGGGGCCCCGGGGCAGCGAGGCAACTGCCAGGGCAACTCTGAATCGGTTGAAGGGGTGGGGTAGCTCTGCACTGTACAGCAACACGGGTTTTTCCTGCCCGCCCGAGGTCAGGCCCTCGCTGCTCAGCAGTTCGTTCTCGTGAAAGAGCAAGAACGACGTGTTCTCGGGGAGAACCGAACTCTTCAGCGAAGGCTCCAGGTGCTGCCTCAGAAAGGCCGCCAGCTCGGCAACAAAGCCCTGCACGTAGCGGCGTTCCTGCCACCAGACCCGGCGTGAGAAAACGATCCAGCGATGGTCGATCAGTCGGGTTTGAAACGGGTCGACCTCCGCCTCCACCTCGGACATGCCCGGAAAGGGTTGCACGAAGGCCCCGGCAGGCTGGTCGCCGGCTGGCTCCCGGTGCCTGGCCGTCTCCTTGGACTCCGCCGGCTTCGTTGTCCTCTCTTCCAGGCGGCTCTTTTGCTTTTCTCCGGTCTTGGACAGCTCATCATCGAACTCGGAGTCGAAAATCCGAGCCTGAGAGGGGGAGGCTTTCTGCACCTTCTTCGAGTACCGCTGCTCAGGGACCGGCACCGCGCTCGAATACTTATCCGCCTGGCCGCTCAAGTATCTCTGCTCCAGCTTGGCATCGAAATTCGACTCCAGCTCCTGACGGAACCCCTGCGCCTGCTGACGCGGACTCTGACCCGCTTCATCCAGGACATCACCCGGGGCTGCATCCATCTCCAGCACAAAGCCGGGGCGATCCTTCGCGATCAGGGAGGCGAGGCGCGCCTGCAGCGATTCCCGCTCCGGGCGACGGGGTACCGTCAAGCCGGGATGTTGCCGCGCGTCGGGCAGCAGCGGCGTGTGAAAGCTGCCGTCGGGATCGATCTGGAAATAGCCGACCACGCCCGGGATGTCCGACTGCACCGGAAAGGCTGCCAGCGGGGAGAGGTTCAGTCCGGCCTGTTCGGGCACCGGATGATCGGCCACGTGTACATACCGGTACTGCGTATAGGGCCGGCTCTCTTCCGTCTGCAGGTTCCCGAGCAGGGCTTCTCCGATGTTGAAGAGCACACTCTCGGCAGTCTTTCTATAGAAGAAAAAAGACTCCTGTTCCAGGCTTGAGTAGGTACGTCTCAAGAGCAGCCCCAAGGGAATTGCCAGGAGCAGAAAAAAGGTGACGAAGTAAACCCGCAGCCTGGTCATTTGCCGACCTGCAGCTGATAGCCTTCACCTCGCACGGTGACCAGCAGCTCCGGTCTGGCTGGATCGATTTCAATTTTGCGGCGGAGTTTCGTGACGCGGATATCGACCGTTCGTGTTTCGATGAAGTCCACGTTCTTGTAGCCCCAGACCTCACGCAGCAGCTCGGGTCGGGACACGGGCCGGTTTTCGTTGAGGCTCAGGTAGAGAAGCATCTCCAGCTCCCTGCGGGTGAAAACAATCTTTTTCCCCCGGCGGGTGCCCGTGAGGCGATCCGGAAAAATGCGCAGATCCCGGACGCTGAAGGCCTGCATGTCACGGTGAAGCTTGCCGGACCGGCGCAGAACCGCCTCCACTCGTGCCAGCAACTGGCGTACCGAAAAGGGCTTGGCCACATAGTCGTCCGCCCCCAGTCGGAGTCCTTTGATGATGTCTTCCTCCGAGGCCTTGGCAGTGAGCATGATGATGGGCAGGCGGCGGTCGATTTCTCGAAGCCGGTTACAGATCGTGAAACCGTCCACCCCCGGAAGCATGATGTCGAGTATGACCAGGTGATAGCCGCCGGCTAGAGCCTTGTCCAGGCCGCTCGTGCCGTCGGCGGCGGTCTCCACCTGGTATCCGTTGAACAGGAAAACATCGGTGAGCCCCGTTCGAATCGGTTCCTCGTCTTCTACGAGCAGGATTCTGGGCTTTGCTTCCACCATACCTACATTGTATTCCTGCAAGCCCCGAAGGTTGGTAAACCCATTGTAAAAGCTGCGGCTGTTTCTTTTACGAAGTGGTGTCTAATTTTTCGGGCCGGAGTGTCGTTAGCTAGTTCCCGTCCGTTCGATTGTAAATGATTGGAAATAAAGGAGAAAGGTCACATTTTGGAGCTCGGATTTTGTCACCTTCTTTTGTTAAGATGAGTCTACTAAAACACTGAAACAAAAGAACTTATGCCAAACCCGGAGCTCCCAAAATGAGAAAGAACCGAGAAAATCAGCTGCCGCTCACGCCCCTGTGGCCCGATCACCAACTCAGCTACGAACTGCAGATGATCTCCCGGATCCTGGATGACAATCCAGAGATCCTGGACTTGGTTTTACAGGATCTGTCTGACAAGACGGATCCACAAAAGGGCTCGCCAGGACTCAGTGCCGAACAGGTGCTGCGTTGTGCCGTTCTGAAGACCTGGCAGCAGCTCTCCTACCAGAAGCTGGCCTTCCACCTGGCCGACTCGATCAGCCTTCGAGCGTTTTGCCGCCTGCCCTTGGGATGGACACCGTGCAAAAGCTGTCTGCAAGACAACATTAGCCGGATTCGAGCTTCCAGCTGGGAGAAGATCAATCGAGTGCTGATCCGATGGGCGGCGGGTGAAGGGTTGGAAAAGGGTAAGAAGATCCGAGTCGATGCCACAGCGGTGGAAAGTGACATTCATCATCCCACCGACTCGCAGTTGCTGTACGATTCGATCCGCACACTCACGGCCCTGTTGCGGAAACTCAAAGAGCACCACCCAGTGGTCTACAGCGATCACTGCCGCCGGGCCAAACGCCGCTGCACGAATATTCGCAACACGCGAGGCCAAGCCCGCAAGAAGCCTTTGTACCAGGATCTGCTGAAGGTGGCTGCCAAGACAGCTCACTACACTCGAGTGGTCCTGCAAAGTGCCTCGCAGTGGGAAGATATCCCCAGCCTGGTGATTGTCGGCAAGTTGCGTCATTACTTGCATTTAATGCAGCAGGTGATCAAGCAAACCGAGCGCCGGGTCTTGCAGGGCGAGAAGGTACCGGCGGCAGAGAAGGTGGTTTCCATTTTTGAGGAGCATACCGACATCATCCAGACGGGAGGCCGCGAGACCACTTTTGGCCACAAGATCTTTTTAACTTGCGGCAAGACCTCGCTGTTGACCGATTGCTTGGTGCTCAGAGGCAATCCGGCGGATTCGGCTCAGATGAAGCCGATGCTCAAGCGCCACCATCAGCTTTACGGGCGCTATCCACGGCAAGCCAGCTTTGACGGGGGATTCGCCACCCAAGACAATCTGAGGTGGGCCAAAAAACAGGGCATTGTCGATGTGGCCTTCGCCAAGAAGGGTCGACTGAAAGTCTCAGAGATGGTGCGTTCCAGCTGGGTCTATCGGCAGTTGCGGCGTTTTCGGGCTGGAATCGAAGGCTGCATCTCGATGCTCAAGCGAGTCTTCGGTGCCAACCGCTGTACCTGGAAGGGCTGGGAGCATTTTCAGCAGTACCTGCATCTTTCGGTTCTCAGCTTCAACTTGCTGGTGCTGGCTCGACTTCGCCTCTAGGCAGCCAGTCGTTCGCTAGTTGAGGTGGAGTGTAGAGCTTGCGTATTGGTGTCTTCGCCAGAGGGCTTCAGGCGGCTTACTGGCAAAAAAGCTGGGGAACCACTGAAACAAGTTGGCCCCGCCAAAAAAGGTTAATATTATCAACCGGGATAGAGATCCAAAAAGGTCACTTTCCGGACGAGAACTAGTCTAGCCCCAGTTCTACCGCCACGCCGGCCATGGCCGAGACGACGAACTGAATGTGTTCCGACAGTTCGACACCCAGGTCCTCACAGCCGCGCCGGATGTCCTCGCGGTTGACGGAGCGGGCGAACGCCTTGTCCTTGAGTTTTTTCTTGACTGATTTGACCGGAACCTCGGCAATCTTCCGGCCGGGCCTGACCAGCGCCACAGCTACCAGAAACCCGCACAGCTCATCAACCGCGTAAAAGGTCTTGTCCATCAGGCTTCGACGAGGCAGGTCCAGGTAGTCCGCGTGCGATTTGATGGCATAGATCACGTCCTCCGGATAGCCTTCCCGCTCTAGAATGGCAGAGCCCACCAGCGGATGCTCCTCGGGACTGGGGTGCCGCTCGTAGTCGAAGTCATGGAGAAGTCCGACGATCCCCCATTTCTCCTCGTTCTCGCCGAACTTCCCGGCATAGGCTCGCATTGCAGCCTCGACCGCCAGGGCATGCTTGATCAGGCCCCGGGTTTTGGTGTGCTCATTGAGCAGGGCCCAGGCCCCTTGTCGATCCATCACGGTGAAAGTCCCTTTCGACGACGAATTCTGCACACGTCTGCCTCATAATAGATGATGCTGAGAAGTTGCGGAAACTTTCCATGCCGAAGGCCAAAATCATCGCCACCATCGGACCTGCTTCAGAGTCGCGGGAGACTCTGCGGAGTCTCATCGATTCGGGAATGGACGTGGCTCGGCTCAACTTTTCCCACGGAAACCACGAAACCTACACTCGCATTATTGAAGATCTCCGGGACTTGTCAGATGCAAGAGGTCAGCCTGTCGCCATTCTCCAGGATCTGGCTGGGATCAAGGTCCGCACCGGCCCGCTCCGGAATCATGAACCGGTAACGCTGAGGGAGGGACAGTCCATCACCATCACTTCCGAGCCGGTCCAGGGAAACGCCAGCCGCATATGCACCAACTACGCCGGGCTGGCGGGAGACGTCAAGGCCGGGGACAGGCTGCTCCTCTCGGACGGGCTGATCGAGCTGCGCGTGATCGAAAACCGGGAAGGCGATATCGAGTGTGAGGTCGTCGTCGGGGGTGAACTGGCCGAGCATCAGGGAATCAACATCCCGGGAGCCAATCTGAGCGCTCCCCCCCTAACCGACAAGGACATCCGCGACCTCGAGTTCGGAGTCGAGCACGAGGTCGATTTCATGGCTCTTTCCTTTGTTCGAGAGGCCGCCGATGTCGCGGCTCTGCGCCGGGAACTGGAAGCGAGAGATTCCGAAGTCCCGATCATTGCAAAACTGGAAAAATCCTCCTCGATCGAAAACCTCGAGAACATCCTCAAGGTTGCAGAGGGTGTGATGATCGCCCGCGGCGACCTCGGCGTCGAGGTGGAGCCGGAGAGGGTCCCGGTGATGCAAAAGTGCGTCATCACGAGCGCCAATCGAGCCGGGAAACTGGTCATCACAGCCACCCAGATGCTCGACTCAATGATCCGCAATCCCCGGCCTACTCGAGCCGAGGCCTCCGACGTTGCCAATGCCGTGATCGACGGCACGGATGCCGTCATGCTCTCCGGCGAAACGGCGATTGGGCAGTATCCGCTGCGAGCCGTGACCATGATGTGCCGCATCGTCAGGGAGGCGGAATCGCTGCCGGTGGCAGCTCCCTTCCGGAGTGTGGCGGGAGAGGGTCTTTTGAGTTTCCCGGAGGCCGTGTGCAACTCGGCCTACCACGCCGCCAAGTCAGTCCATGCCCGCTACATTGTGGCTTTTACCCAGTCCGGGTCGACGGCTCAGGTCATCTCCAAGTTCCGGCCCCAGGCCGAGATCCTGGGGGTCACCCCCCATCCCGCCATCATGAGGAGGCTGTCGCTTTTCTGGGGTGTACGCCCCATGCTGATGGGGCTGATCGAGAATGTCGACGAACTGATCCTGGCCACCGAAGAGCTGCTCTTGAAGGAGGGTATGGTGGAAGCGGGGGACAACCTGGTGATTCTGACCGGAGCGCCGATCGTCGAAAGGGGGAATACCAGCCTGATGAAGCTGCACCAGGTCGGATCCGGGGGCTAACCTCCTAACCCGGATTATGCAAGAGATCTAAATTCAAGTGAGATTTGGGCCCAGAAAAAAGGCCGTAGCTCTCTGATATAAAAGGGTTTAGAGAAACAAAGACCCTAAACAGGAGCTACGGCAATGTCAAAAACAGTCTGCCAGAATACCCTGCCATTTCACAGCCACAGAAAGATCACGACGCGTTTTGATGGAGGGAGCCTCACTTCCGACGCAGGATGGTTGTTGTTTGGATCCCTGGATCGTCAACATCGATTGTGCGAGGGCTTCAGTTCGTGTATTGCGGAAAGTCGAGACCGACGCTACGTTCGTCATGACCTGTTGAAGTTGATCCGACAACGAGTCTTGCAGATCGTGGCCGGCTACGAAGACTGTAATGACGCCGATACGCTGCGCTCGGATCCGATGCTCAAGACAGTCTGTGATCAGTTGCCAGAGAGCGATCCCGATTTGGCCACCCAGCCGACTTTCTCCCGCCTGGAGAACTCCGTCACCAAGAAGGATCTGATGCGTCTGAGCCGGTGGCTGCCAGGCCGTTATGTGCGCTCCCTGAAGAAGAGACGTCCCAGCAAGATCATCCTGGATCTGGACAGTACCGACGACCACACTCACGGCCAACAGGAGTTCTCCTTCTACCACGGGTATTACCGAAACCACATTCTGCATCCTTTGCTGATCTTCGATGCCGACACGGGAGACCTGGTCTGTGCCGTGTTGAGACCTGGCAACAAGGGGGCTGCCTCTCACATCGTGCCCATTCTGAAGCGAGTCGTGGAGGCCATCCGACAAGCAGTGGGGACGGATGTCGAGATTGAGATTCGGGCCGACAGCGGCTTTGCCACGCCTCGGCTCTACGAGTTCTGTGAATGTGAAGAGAATAAACTTCAGTATGTCATCGGGTTAAGCCGAAACCCTCGCCTGCAGCGAGTGGTCGAGCCCCTGCTGGATTCGACTCGGCTGAGGTTCCTTGAGCTGGAGGAAAAACAGCGTCAGTTTGACGAGTTTCTTTATCGAGCCCACAGCTGGGATCGATCCCGTCGCGTCATTGTCAAAGTGGAGGTCGATCAGCGTGGCATCAATCGTCGCTTTGTAGTTACCAACCGGGACGATCTCTGCTCCCAATCACTTTATGACCACTACACAAACCGAGGGCAGACCGAGAACTTCATCAAGGCCTTCAAGAATCATCTGAGCATGGACCGACTCAGCTGTCATCGATTCCTGGCCAATCAGTTTCGACTCCTCCTGCATGCACTGGCTTACCAGATGTTCGTGCGCCTGCGCGACTATCTTCACGGAACCCCCTGGCACAAGCTCGAAATCGAAACCTTACGTCGTCGGGTCCTCAAGATTGGGGCCCGGATCCGACAAACCACTCGACGCATCTGGGTCCATCTTTCCTCAGCCTTCCCCGAACAACCCCTCTTCCACCTCGTCTTGAGTCGCCTGAACTCCAGTTAGCTTTTCCCAGCTCCCCCGAAAAACCGCTTCCGACACTCATCCAGGCCCAGATCTGTCTGAAATTCACTCCCCAAACCACTCAAACGCCTCGCCAACCCATATTCTTCGCAAATCCGCCTGTCACACCTGCCCGCTTCCGAGTTGGGCCACTTCTCGAGTCGTTTTTCAACACCGAACTACGGTTCTTGCATAATCCGGGCTAAGGGCGACCCGGCCCCTACGAATGTAGGGGCGACTCCGGGTGGCCGCCCGCCGGAACAGATCGTAGGGGCGGCCCTGGTGGCCGCCCGCCAAACGGCTCAGGTCCCCTGATCTCCGTATTCCGCCAAAAAATAGGCCGAGGCTTTGATTCCGTTGAAGAAATGGGGCAGGTAAAGGTTCTCGTTGGGGGCGTGGGCGTTTTCATCCGGCAGGCCGATTCCCATGAGAACCGTGGGGATCCCCAGGGCCTCCTGGAAGATGGCTACGATGGGGATGGACCCTCCTTCGCGCTGAAACACCGGACGCTTTCCAAAGCCAGCCTCCACGGCGTTGGCGGCTGCCTTGAGAGCCGGATGATCGAGTGAGGCCACCCACGGCTTGCCGCCGTGCATAGGGGTGACCTTGACGGAAACCGTCTCCGGAGCCTGCTCCATGACGTAACTCGCGAAAAGCGCGTCAATCTCGTCGGGATCCTGATCCGGAACCAGCCGCATACTGACCTTGGCCATGGCTTTGGACGGCAGCACGGTCTTGGCCCCCTCCCCGGTGAACCCGCTGAGCAATCCATTCACCTCCAGGGTGGGCCTGGCCCACAACTGCTCCAGAGGCGTGTACCCTCGTTCCCCGGCCAGTCTCTGCACGCCCAGGTCGGCCACAAACGCCTCCTCGTCAAAGGGCAATGAGGCAAAGGCCTCTTTTTCCTCCGAAGTCAGCTCTCTGACTCGATCGTAAAAGCCGGGCACCAGGACACGGTCGTTTTCGTCCTTGAGCGAGGCCAGGATCTGGCTCAAGACGAAAGCAGGATTCGCAACCGGGCCTCCGAAAGAGCCCGAGTGAAGATCTCGCGCCGGTCCCTGAACATCGATCTGCAGGTAGCAGAGACCGCGCAGTCCGTAACCAATCGACGGAGTTTCCCTGGAAAACATGGTCGTGTCCGAGATCACGGCTGCGTCGGCCGCCAGCCGCTCCAGATTGGCGTCGACGAAGGCCGGGAGGTTGGGGCTGCCGATCTCCTCCTCACCCTCGACCAGAAACTTGACGTTCAGCGGCAGCTCGCCTGCTAGTTGTAGAAACGCCTGGGTGCTCTTGAAGTGGATGAACAGCTGGCCCTTGTCGTCGGCCGACCCGCGGGCGAACAGGCGGTCGTCCCGGATATCCGGTTCAAAAGGGCCCGTCTCCCAGAGGTGAATGGGGTCGACCGGCTGCACGTCATAGTGGCCGTAGACCAGAATCGTCGGTCGATCCTCATGCTCCAGGCGTTCCCCGTAGACAATGGGATGCCCGTCGGTGGGCACGATCTCGGCCATCATGCCGCAAGCAACCAGCTGCTCATTGACGTACTCCGCAGCCCGCTGCATGTCCTGACGGCGGGCGCTGTCCGTGCTGACGCTGGGAATTCTCAGAAAAGTCTGGAGTTCCTCCAGGTACTCATCCCGGCGGCTTTCGATGTAGTCAATGACCTGGTTCATAGCTATCCTCCTTCAACCCTGTCCCAATTCCCTCGTTGGCGCGCTCATCAAGATTCGCGCCTCTGCCCGCTCGGTGGCGGGACAGATCAGCTTCGGGACCGGCCCGCCAGCCGCGAGGAGAGGTGACCGTCAAGGAACGTACAGAGGCAGGAACGACAGTGACTGCGCCGCGGCGCGGAAGCTGCCGAATTCACATCTCAAATCAACACCACCCTCAACCTTCAACCTTAGACGGTGTCAAGCGCCCTCAAGGCCCAAACACCCGCTTGAAGACAGCCGGCAGGTGGCGCAGTTTGTCCGTGGGATCGAAGTGGGCTTCGATCTCTTCACTGGTCAGGACGGCACTGATGTCCGGATCGTCTGTAATGAGCTGCCGGAAGTCCGCCCCTTCGTCCCATACCCTCATGGCATTGCGCTGGACCCAGAGATAAGCCTCCTCGCGAAGGACCCCCTTTCTGCACAGCGCCAGCAGCAGGGACGAAGAGTTATAAAGTCCTCCCGTAATCTCAAGGTTGGCCTGCATCTGTGCGGCGTTCACCACCAGCCCGGTGAGGATCCGGTTGAGCCGAAGGCAGAGATAGTGCGTCAGGGCGGTGCTGTCGGGCAGAACTACCCGCTCCGCCGACGAATGGGAGATGTCTCTCTCGTGCCAGAGAGCGACGTTTTGAAGAGCCACCATGGCGTTGCTGCGCACGACCCGGGCCAGACCCGAGATGTTCTCGCTGCCGATCGGGTTCCTCTTGTGGGGCATCGACGAGCTGCCCTTCTGGCTTTTGGAAAACGGTTCGGAGGCCTCTCGGACCTCGGTTCGTTGAAGATGGCGAATTTCAGTTGCCATCTTGCCAAAGCTGGAGCAGATAATCGCCAGCGTGCACAGGTACTCGGCATGTCGGTCGCGCTGCAGCGTCTGCGTCGAAACGCGGGCAAAGCCGATCCCGAGACGCCGGCAAACCGCCTCCTCCAATTCCGGGGGCAGATGTGAGAACGTCCCTACCGGACCGCTGATCTTTCCCACTTCCAGCACCTTGCGGGCCCGTCGGAAACGATCCAGGTTTCGCTCCATTTCCGCGTACCAGACCGCAAACTTCAGCCCCAGGCTGATGGGCTCGGCGTGAATGCCGTGGGTTCGGCCCATCATGACCGTCTCACGGTGCCGCTCGGCCTGCTCTCGGAGGGTCTTCATCAGATCCTGGATCGCCCCTTCGATGAGGCGGGACGCTTCACGAACCTGCAGCGCCTGAGCCGTGTCCACTACGTCGGTGGAGGTGAGGCCCAGATGGACAAATCGGGACTCCGGCCCCAGGGTCTCGGCGACGGCGGTCGTGAAGGCCACGACATCATGGCGGGTCAGCGCTTCGATCTCGCGGATGCGCTCCACCGAAAAAGAAGCCTTCTGGCGAATCCGGGCAGCCGCCTCGGCCGGGATTTCACCGCTTTCCGCCAGTGCTTCGCACACGGCTATCTCGACATCTAACCACTTGCGAAAGCGGTTCTCGTCCGTCCACACCCCGGCCATGTCGGGATGGGTGTATCGAGAGATCATAGGTGGATCACGTTAGAAGGATGGGTCTGAAACGTCAAGTGAATCCGGCAGGACTCGAACAGACCCTTGCGGGGGCGCTGCCTGAGGGCGCTGCGGGCCGACCTGAGGGCGATCTCCGGATGGTTGTTGTGCCGGCTCAGGTGGGCCAGAAAGATGTGGGCCGCCGAGCCGTCGTAGTCGTCGCGGATGAACTCGGCGGCAGTCCGATTGGAGAGGTGGCCCACCCGGCTCAGCACGCGCTGCTTGATCTCCCAGGGATAGGGGCCCATCTTCAATAGATCCTCATCGTGATTCGATTCCAGTACCAGCCAGTCACAGCCCTTGAGGCGGGACTTGACCCGGGGCGTCATTTCGCCCAGATCGGTCACCACCGCCCCTGTCTTCCCTTCGGCTTCGATTCGAAACCCTACCGGCTCGGAAGCGTCGTGCGAAATGGCGAAGGCCTCCACTGTGAAATCGCTCACCCGAACCGGGCGTCCGGTCTTGAACTCTCTCCAGTTTTCGATCTCTCTCAGGCCCGCTCCCTCTCTACGCGTACCCCGATTCATATACACGGGCATCGACTCGGAGACCTTTCGAGAGCCGACCCCCTGGCAATGGTCCGAGTGCCCGTGAGTCAAAAATACTGCATCAATGGGCCGAGCCTCGAGATTCGCCTCCTTCATGCGGCGGGAAAGACTGCGCGGCCCGAAGCCAAGATCGATCAAAAGACACGACTCCCGCGTTGCCACCAGAGTGCAATTGCCGCTGCTGCCGCTGCCAAGTACTGAGACGAACACGTAGGCTAGAATGTAGCAACCGGGTGTGAAAGGTACAACGGTTCGCCCGGGGTTGAACGTTATTCGCTTTGCTCATTGCGGTGCCTCGGAAAAGTTCACTTCTGCCTTGAACATTGCGGGCGTAGTCGATGCACACTGAGACGCCGACGGTTTGAAGGTTTCGGAATTCGTGGAACATGAAACGTGGAACGCGGAGCTCATGAATCTACTCGGAAAGGACAGTCAGGAACTGGTAGCCGTTGCCCGGGGAATGGGCGAGAAAGCATTTCGCGGCAAGCAGCTGTATCATCTGCTCTATCGACGCCGGGAGCGCTCTTTCTCGAAAATGTCGGAACTCCCTGCGGCGTTCCGGGCAAGTCTTTCGGAGCAGTTTCAAATTGACCTTCCCAGGCTTCAGCAGTGCTCGGAAGCCGTCGACGGAACCGTCAAGCTTCTCTTTCGCCTGCAGGACAGTCAGTTCGTGGAGACGGTTGTCATTCCGGAGGAGGCTCGCACCACGCTGTGCATCTCCTCACAGGTGGGCTGTGACGTGGGGTGTACCTTTTGTCTGACGGCGCAGATGGGTTTCACGCGCAATCTGAAGCCGGGTGAAATTCTGGGGCAGATCCTGACTGCGATCGACTCCGACTATGTTCCCGACCGTGGCTTCAACATCGTGTTCATGGGCATGGGAGAACCTCTTTACAACTACAAGCACCTGATGAAGGCTTTTCGGATCATGGTGGATCCGCAGGGTATGGGGCTCTCGAGGCGCCGAATTACGGTGTCGACGGCGGGTGTCGTCCCGGTGCTGCAGCGGATGCACTCCGAGCCGATTCTCCCCAATCTGGCCATTTCCCTGAATGCCACAACGGACCATTTGCGAAACGAGCTCATGCCCTTGAACCGGAGATGGCCCATCCAGGCCCTGCTCGACTGCTGCCGCCGCTTTCCCCTGGAACCCAGACGGAGAATCACGTTTGAATACGTGCTTCTGAAAGGAGTAACCGACTCCCCGGACGACGCCCGGCGACTCGCCCGGCTGCTGCGGGGGATTCGATCCAAGGTGAATCTCATTCCCTACAACGCCAATCCCGGGCTCCCCTACCGGCGGCCGCCCCCTGAAATCGTCGATCGATTCCGGCAGATTCTGACCGACCATCACGTTTCCGCCTTCGTCCGCAAGACGCGGGGCCGCGACATCTCGGCGGCCTGCGGCCAGCTTGCCTATCTCGAAAGAAGCGTCGAACATGTCTGAGCAATCTCCTCCCCAGGGGTCGAAGATGGGCGGCACAAGACTCTTCCACATCGCCACCTTTGGGTGTCGTACCAATCAGGCGGACACGGCTGCTTTGAGGGACGAGTTCCTGCAAAGCTCTTTCGAGGAAACGGACGATTCGAGCAGAGCCGACGTTCTGGTGGTGAATTCCTGTACGGTGACGCATCGCTCCGACCAGCAGGTCCGACAGCTGGTGCGGCGCTTTCAACGCAGCAACCCGGAGGCCAAACTGGTAGTCACCGGTTGTTACGCTCAGCGATCACCCGCCGAACTGGCGCGCATTCCGGGAGTGACTGCGGTGGTGGGCAACAGCCACAGGCATCGACTGGTTCAGCTCACCGAACCGGCCCTCATGAGACCGGCCGGTTTTTCCGAGCTGGCTCCCATTTACCGCGACGGCTTCGACGGATCGCGGGCCCTCGCGCCCAGCCCGGCCCGGCGGACCGGTGGGCGGACCCGGCCCTTCGTCAAGATCCAGGACGGCTGTGATGCCCGCTGCACTTATTGCATCATTCCCTCGGTGCGGGGACCCGGCCGTAGCATGCCTCCCGATCAGGTAGTAAAGCAGGTTGGGCGCCTGGCCGGCCTGGGCTTTCGGGAGATCGTTCTGACCGGCATTCATCTCGGGACCTATGGACGTCATCTCGATCCGCCCTTTCGCCTCTACCGGCTGCTCCAGGAACTGCTTCAGATCGAGCGACTCGAGCGCCTCCGCCTCAGTTCCATTGAACCCATGGAACTGTCGCGCAGGGTCGTCCGCATCATCGAAAACAGCAGCGGGAGGATCGCCCCTCACTTTCACATCTGCCTCCAGAGCGGCTGTGACCAGACGCTCAAGAGAATGCTTCGTCCCTATACCACCAAACGCTTCGCCGGCCTGGTCGAGGAGATTCGGAGCCGGATTCCGGAAGCGGGAATCGGAACGGACGTGATCGCCGGCTTCCCGGGAGAAGACGAAAAGGAGTACAGAGAGAGCCGCCGTTTCGTGGAGCGGATGCCCTTTTCCTACCTGCACGTCTTCCCCTACAGCGACCGCTCCGGAACAGCAGCATCGAAGATGGATGACAAGGTTTCGTCCTCCACCGTCAAGCGGCGCTGTCGCGAGCTTCGGGAGATCTCCGAATCGAAGAACCGTCGATTCCGGCGCAGCTTCATCGGCCGCCGGCTCACGGCCCTGACGCTTGACCAGGTGGAAGCGGATCGGCGCTGCGTCATCACCGGGAACTATCTGAAGGGGCTGGCCGATCCTTCCCTGGCGCCCAACCGGATGATCTCGTTGAAAGTAGTGGGTGAAGACGATGAAGGGCGGCTGCTTTTACGGCAGCCGCCGTAGGGGCCGGCCTTGTGCCGGCCCGGGCGGCGGGCGACCACCAGGGTCGCCCCTACGATGATGTCCGGCGACTACAAAAGTCGCCCACGAGTCAGGCGAAACCCGCCAGAGCCCACATCCGGCCTCGCTCTCGATCGCGCCGGTGGGAGTAAAAACGATCCGCGTCGCAGCAGGTACAAAGCCCGCTGTCCAGGATTTGCCCGGCGCCGGCCGCCTCGGCCTCGGCTCGGTTGGCTCCGATCAGGTCCAGGGTTCGCCCCTGAAAGATCCTCTCCACATGGTGCCCCTGCCGGCGGAACAGCTCCGGGAGCTCGGGGCCCACTTCATAGCAGCAGCTTCGGATGCAGGGACCGAGAGCCACCGTAAGCTCGGCCGGATCACTGCCGATTTCGATCAACTTCTCAATCGCCCGCAACAGGATCCGGCCCAGGGTCCCGCGCCAGCCGGCATGAACCATGGCCAGCCGCCGGCGAAGCGGATCGATGACCAGAACCGGCAGGCAGTCGGCGGTCCTGATGACCCCAAAAAACCCGGGCCCGGCGAGCACCAGCCCGTCTCCCTCCTCAGGGTTGAGGCCGGGAGACGTGTGACTCAGCACACGATTCGAATGGACTTGCCGGAGCTGAATCACTTTCCCTGGGGAGATCTCCAGCAGCTGCAAGAACGGTGTCTTTTCCAGGGCCGATTGTTCAACACTCTCCAGTCCGCAAGCCTGGTCGGTCTGCCTGGAAGTGAAAGCGTGAACCAGGCCGGGGAACTCTTCGAGTTCGCTGAACCGGAAGAAAGGGATCGAGCGAATCCGCTTCTCGTAGAACATACCGGGTGGGCAAGAGTAACATAGCCAAATGGTAGTCGGCCTGGGAGTGGACATCGTCGAGGTGGACCGAATTCGAAGGGCCCTGGAGAACCAGCCCAAGATGGTTCGCAAAGTTTTCACGAAACAGGAAGCCGAGTACTGCACCGCCCGCAAGAACCGGTATCAGCACTTCGCCGGTCGCTTCGCAGCCAAGGAGGCGGCACTGAAAGCTCTCGGCACCGGCTGGGCCGAAGGAATCCGCTGGCGTGACGTGGAAGTCAGTGCCCTGCCCTCCGGCCAGCCCCGCCTGCATTTCCATGGCCGGGCCGCCGAAGTGTTCGAGTCTCTTGACGCCGACACCTCACTGCTCACCATTACCCACGCCCGCGGCTACGCCGTCGCCGTCGTAATCCTGGAAGGGGTTACGAGGGCTGAAGGTTGAAGGTTGAGCTGAGAGTCGTGGAACGTGAAACGTGGAACGTGGAACTCATTCCAGCCGCACGGCCTCGATCTTCGCCCGCATGGCCCGCCGGTACTCGTGCAGCTTCTCGACCAGGTTCGGGTCGCTGCGGCTGAGGATCTGCACGGCCAGTAGTCCGGCATTCTTGGCTCCCGCTTTTCCTATGGCCACGGTAGCGACCGGGATCCCTCCGGGCATCTGCACGGTGGCCAGAAGGGCGTCGATGCCTCCCAGGCTGGAGCCCCCAATGGGCACGCCGATGATCGGCAGGATCGAGTGCGCCGCCAGGGCGCCCGCCAGGTGCGCCGCCATTCCAGCTCCCCCGATGAGAATCTGAATCCCCCGCTCCTCCGCCGTACGGGCATACTCGGCCGTCTTGTCGGGAATCCTGTGAGCGGAAAGGACCTTCATCTCGTAGGACACTCCGAACTCCTGCAGAACATCGGCGGCAGCTCGCATGATGTCGGCGTCCGACGGACTTCCCATCAAGATTCCCACCTTTGGCTGACTCATGACTTCTCCTTTGCGAGACCTCTGGCCCCGATGTCAGTGCGACAATATTTGCCGGCGAATTCGATCTTCTCGGCCCCCCGATAGGCCGCTTGTATGGCTTCCTCGAGGGTCGGGGCCGCGCTGGTTACGCCCAGCACTCGCCCTCCACTGCTCACCAGAACGTCATCCCTCAGCGCAGTTCCGGCGTGGAAGACCACCGTGCCGGATTCAGCGGCGGCCGTCTCGACGCCGCGAATGGGCACACCCTTCTCGTAGGAACCGGGGTATCCTGCTGCCGCCAGCACGACGCAAACAGTGGCATCGTCTGCCCACTTTATTTCGGTCAGATCCAGCCGGCCTTGAGCAATGGACCAGAACACTTCCAGTAGATCGCTCTCCAGCCGGGGCAGAAGCACCTGCGTTTCCGGATCGCCGAAGCGGACGTTGAATTCCAGCACCTTGGGCCCGTCCGACGTCAGCATCAAACCCGCATAGAGGACTCCCTGGAAGGGATGGCCTTCGGCCGCCATGCCATCGATCGTCGCCCCGATGATCTCGTCCAGTACCTGCCCCCGGACTTCAGGACTGAGAAGCCAGTCCACCGAATAGGCCCCCATCCCCCCCGTGTTGGGTCCCCTGTCGCCGTCAAAGATAGCTTTGTGATCCTGGGATGGAACCATGGGCAGGACACGGTCCCCGTCGGTGAACACCATGAAGGAGATTTCCTCTCCCTCCAGAAACTCCTCGATCACCGCCTGCTCCCCGGCCGATCCAAACTTCTTCTCCTCCATAACCAGGCGTATGGCGTCGAGGCTCTCTGCCAGGTCCCGGCAGATGAGAACACCTTTTCCGGCAGCCAGGCCGTCTGCTTTGACAACGACCGGAAACTCGTACTCGCCGCGGCCGAGCGCCTCCCCGGCCGAAGCGGCATCGCGATAAGTCTGATAACGAGCCGTGGGAATGCCGTGCCGGCGCATGAAATCCTTGGCGAAGACCTTGCTGCCCTCCAGTTGGGCGGCCCCCCGGCGTGGACCCGCTACCCGGAGGCCGGCGGCTTCAAAACGATCGACAATCCCGCCCACCAGGGGAGCCTCCGGTCCCACGATGGTCAAGTCAATCTGCTCCTGGCGGGCAAAGTTGAGAAGACCATCCAGATCGGACGCCGGGATCGGAACGTTCTGCCCCAGATGCCCGGTTCCCGGATTGCCCGGCGCGCTGTAGAGCCTGGACAGACGAGGACTTTGATGAATCTTCCAGGCCAGCGTGTGCTCGCGGCCTCCGGAACCAACAATGAGAACTTTCATTTCATATCACGCCTTCTTGCCCTTGACTCCCGGCAAGACCGGCTACTTTGCAGAGTCGGCCTCTTTCTTGGGGGATTTGGCTTCCTTTTTTTCGGCGGACGAATTCTTGGAGGCATCCTTCTTCTCGGGTTTCTCTGCTTTGGAATCCGGCGATTCTTCCTTCTTGTCACCCTTGGGGGCGTAGTCGGTCTTGTACCAGCCGCTTCCCTTGAGGTGAAAGGCGGGAGCTGAGAGGACCTTCTCCAGCGTCCCTCCGCATTCGGAGCAGTCCGTCAGGGCGTCATCGGAGAATTTTTGGATGATCTCAAACAGCCGACGGCAGTCCCGGCATTGATACTCGTAGAGCGGCATAAACTCCTCTAGTACCTGCTACTACCTGCTTGCACAGTGGGACTCCGACGGACTGCCAGTGAAGTGGCAATAGTAAGATCTGCTTTTCGGGGTTGTCAAGAGAACTTGATCCCTCTCTCAGGGGCCGGCGTGAGACCGCAAACCGCCACGACCGTTCTCTTTTCGCACGTTCCAGGCCCCGTCTGAAAGGCCGCAAAGCGGCCGGCAGAAAATAGCCGTGGGCGGCAGCCCACGGTTGGTGACCTCGTAGAATCCCCAGCCCTGGAGGGGCGACAGAGACTTTAGAAATGGACCGAAATTGCCCGACCGGGTACCGAAAAAGGATAATGGGTCGATGGCGCAGCCTTTTCTCAAGACCACCAATCAGCTGACTGCCGCCCTCAGTGCCAGATCGCGCCGGGTGCGTCCCTGGAATACACCGACTCACATCTTTCTGGAGGTGACGAATCGCTGCAACCTGTCGTGTGTCATGTGCGGCCGCACCCACGACCGGCGTTACCGGGATCCCGTCTTCACCGGTGATATTTCGCTGGAAACAGTGCGGAAGCTGGATTCATTCTATCGCTCTTCGACGTTCGTCACGGCAACCGGGCTGGGGGAGCCCTTCCTGAATCCCGAGATGACCGGCATCTTGAGACACCTGAAGAAGCGCGGCGCCTGCGTGTCGATGACCAGCAACGGCACCCTGCTGGACGAGCACCTGTCGGCCGAAGTCATCGACACCGGACTCGATCGGATCGTCTTCTCGGTGGATTCCCCGGTGGCCGAGACTTTCCGGCGCATCCGGGTCGGGACCACGTTGGATCAGGTGCTTGGGAACATCGAAACTTTCTCCCAACAGCGCTCCATGAGCGGTCAGCGGGCGCCTTACATGATCCTGGAGTTCGTGGCCATGGCCCAGAACTTCGAGCAGCTCCCGGAGATTGCCAAACTGGCGGCGCGGCTCGACTTCGACGAGGTAATTGTCCAGAACCTGTTCAAGGCCTTTGATCCCGGATACAACGCCTTTTACCAGAAGAACAAGCTGTCGGCGCTGTCTCCTGATCTTGTGTTGGAAAAGTGGAAGGAGTTTTGCGAACGGCTGAAGCGCCACGGGATCCGCCTCTACTCTCCCTTCTCAGACGGTGGAATTCACGACTACGTGGCTCAAAGCGACGAGGGCCTTCCGCGCAGGGCTCAGAGGAAGTCCGATTTCATGGGGTTCATTGACGAACCGAGGACACAGGAGCAGGTAATAATGCCCTTTCGCGTCTCCGGGTGGGTCCTGGGGCACAAGGGTCGTCCCGAGGCGCAGATCGGCCTGGAAAGCGCAACCGAGGTTCTCAAGTTCCCGGTCGAGTTCGCCATCGAGCGCCCCGATGTGCTCCCTCATCTGCCGGAGGGCTTTCCAGCCGAACCGAACTGCGGCTTCTCTCTGGACATAACGACGTCCGATCTGGAAGCCGGCGTTTACACCCTCTCTCTCCTGGCCCGGGACGGCGACGCCACTCCCGAGCGGACGATTGCCCGCCACCAGGTGGTGCTGGGGGAGGACACCGGCCAGCAGATGTACTGCACCCAGCCCTGGACAACCCTCTATGTCACCTGGGACGGTAAGTTGCGCACCTGCTGCTTCAACGAGTACCAGCTCGGAGACCTGAACGAGTCTTCGGCACTGGAGGCTTGGCGGGGGCCGGCCTACCGCGAATTTCGAGACCAGGTCGCCTCCGGCCACGTCATCCCCGACTGCCTGGACTGCCTGGCCGGCAAATCCGTCCCCAACCACCTGCGCGACTTCGGCGGGTTGTTGAAAGTCTGAAAAAAACCTGGAGTGCGGAAGTGTGAAACTGTCGGCGGCTGGACGTGCATAGGCTCCTCGCTTGATGTTCAAGGCACTCATGGCCTCGCCCTGGAACCGCAGTGAGCGAAGCGAACAATTCCGCTTTGTAAAGCGGCACTTGGAGTGCTGCACTCCAAAGAAGTCGCGTCGGGCGGAAATTTGAGGCCCGAAGGTCGTGAAATTCCTATCCTACGGCCAAAAACCGCACGCTTGTGCCATACTGCCTTGACCCCAGCCTCCTACACTAGGAGCGGGCGCATTCTGCATATCCGGGGAGGAACAAGAAATGAGGATGACAGTCGCCCAGCCGAGGACGGCTCTCCTGTCGTTTTTCATTGGTTTCGCTTTCTTTCGCCCATCTGTGGCGTCTCCGGGTCCGACCCTGCAGGGCTATCGAACGGTGGCCGGCGCTCCTCTTCTCGAAGATCTTCACGCACTCTCCCTCGCCAGCGGGGACCTGGATGGTGATGGGATCGCAGACCTGGCGGCTGGTTTTTCTGACGGCCTCGGTCAAGGTCGAGTTGCCCTCTACCGCCTCCCCGCCAAACGAATCTACCCGAGGGCAACACACAGGGAGGGGCCCGCCGAAGAGTCCGACTGGCCGTTTGAAGACCCCTTGTGGATAGACATCCCCTTCGCACCAGACTGGCTGGAAGTAATCGACGTCGACCGGGATGGAGTGCGCGATCTGGTCGCAGCCTCAGGGCAGGAACCCCGGCTCTGGTGGCTGAGGGGAAAGGGGGCGATGAAGTTCGAGTCTCCCGGCGAAGTCGCGCTCCCCGGCATCCCGGTTCTCGTGCAAGTCCTGGACGTCCCCCGTTCGGATGGCCGGTCCGACCTGGTGGTGGGTGTCGAGGGCTCCGAGAGCCACTCGCTCATCCTTTTCACGCATTCCAATCAGCTGTTTCAAAACCCTGAGGTGATCCTGCTGGACGACGCCCCCGTCGAAGTCGCCAGAGTGCGCCTTGGTGCGGCGCACCGGCCCACTCTGGCAGTCGCAGCCGGGCACAGTGTCCTTCTACTCTCCGAGCTGGGCCGACGTTCAAACGAGACCCCTGTTGAATGGACAGTCATGAGCACTGCGCCCACGCCGATCCGCTCCATCAGCGCCGGCCAGTTTGACACCGCAGAGCCGGGGGAGGAACTGGCTGTCCTGGGGGAAGGAGGTGAGCTTCAGTTTCTCGCTGGAACCGGACTTCCCTGTTCCAAAGAGGTACAGCTCTCCGTGACGGCCCGCGATATTTTTTTGGTCCGCGTTGCAGCGGGGGCCGTCACTCCCCTGGTCGTGCTCGACAAGGCGTGGGGCACAGCGCGTGTTCTGACTGGCGAGGGGGATCAACAGCGCCTGGACTGGCTGGCTGCAGGTCTTGGCAACACGGTTACAGTGCTGCCCATGCGCCTGAACGGTGACGGTTTTGATGATCTGGTGATTCTAAGCAACGGAGCAGAGCCACTGCAGGTCGTCGAGACGCAAGGCGCCGAAACCTTCACTGTAAACCTGGAATCGGACGAGAAAGACTTCTCCACGGCGCCGGACTCCATGGGAGTCGTCCATTGCGACATCGACAACGACCCCGAAAACGGCGACAACTGCACCCTGCGGGCAGCCCTTGAGCAGGCCAACGTGGATCCCGGCCCGAACACGATCGTCTTCTCCGTGGACCAGATCATCATGGAGAGGGCTCTTCCCAGGATTCGGCAGCCTGTGACTATCGACGGGATGGCCCCGAAACAGGGTCGGACCGAGGAGAGAGTCGAAATCGATGCCGGTTCGAAGACCACCGAGATCTTCAATTTCGATGCCGGGTCGGAGGGCAGCGTCATCCGGGGAATGGTACTTCGCACTAACTTCGGAAGTGTCCTCAAGGCTGCCGCAGACAACGTGACGATGGAGGGGAACTACATCGCGACCGATCGGTCCGGAATGAATCCCATGAGCCTGGGCCTCAACCATGGAATCGTCCTGCGCGGCTCGAACTCTACGGTCGGGGGTGCCAGCCCTGAGGCCAGAAACATCCTCGGCAACGGTGTCGGGATCGATGGCGGCACCGGCAACACGGTGCTCAACAACTATATCGGAACGGATGCGGACGGCCTCAAAGCCCTGGGAAGTTTCACAAAACAGGGAAGTCGCGTATGCGGCGTGACGATTGCGGGGTCCGGTAACGACGAGATCCCCAAGACAACCGACAACACGATTGGGAGTCTCGAATCGACAAAAGCCGGAATCCTGGGAAATCTGATCTCCGGCAACTCCTGCGGGGTCGAAGTCAGAAATGCGCCGGGCAACCTGATTCTCGGAAACTGGATCGGAACGGATCGAAGCGGCGGCCAGCGGATTCAGTCGTCCGACGGGACGCCGGCGCAGGGAAACATCGTCGACGGAATAGACGTGCAATTCTCGAATCGAACCCAGATCCGCCGGAACGTGGTGGTGGCAAGCAGGCGGGACGGGATCCACCTGGAGAAAGTCTCAGGAGCCACGATATCTGGAAATAATTTGGGTGTCGATGTCGGCGGGACGGTGTGGGATCCCGACGGAGTGCCCGACAGCGGCGATGAACTGGGCAACCGGACAGGAATTCTATTAGCAGGTTCGGATCAGAACACGATTGGCGGGACGAGTGCGGGAGAAGGCAACCTCGTCGGGGCGAATCGGTCTGGCGGGATTTTTCTCAGTTCCGGCGACGGCAATGACCTGTTCGGGAACCAGATTGGAGCGAACAAGGATGGTCTGGAACTGGGGAACGGATTCGCCGGGGTTGCGATCGCCGGGGACGGGAATACTGTCGGCGGCGATGCTACCAACCAACCCAACTTCATCGCCTTCAACGCAGCCGAGGGAATCCGGATCTTCGCCGGCGCCCAGGACACGATGATCGAGGCCAACAACATTTTCATCAATGAGGGCGACGGAATCTCCATCGATGGGACTTCGACGGGAACCATGATCTTCGCAAACACAATCAACGCGAATGGCTCCGCCGGCATTCGCATCGAAGGGTCGCGCAACCGCGTCGGGAGCGGATTCGAGTCGGGGGCGAATACGATTGCCCGGAACACGGGCCCCGGAATCGTGATCACCGGGTTTGGCGGCCAAAACAATGCCCTTCTGAACAACCGGATTTCAGAAAACGGAGGACTGGGGATCGACTTGGTCGACCCGGAAGACGACGGGCCCACCAAGAACGATCCTCCGGGGGCTGACCTCAAAGATCCAGGACCGGTTCCCGACGAAGACGAGGGCCCGAACGGCCTCCAGAACTTTCCTGTCCTGACACAGCTTGGAGACGAAGGATTGACCGGGGTTCTCTTGAGTGACCCTTCGACCCTCTACCGGCTGGAATTCTACAGCTCAATGGATTGTAACGGGCGGGGCCAGGGAGCCGAGTTGCTGGCGGTAGAATTCGACGCAGGTGTCGACGAAACTCGAACCGACGAAAAGGGCCGCTTGGGCTTCTCACTGCCGCTCTTCCCTCCTCAGGGAACGGCTGTGACGGCTACCGCGACGCGGGTTTCGGATGAACTCGAACTGCTGGCGACTTCCGAATTTTCGCCGTGTCTCTCGGCAGTGCTGCGGCCACCTCTGATAGTGAATTCCGCGCGCGACGCCGATGACAAGGGAGGGCGGACGAGCCACGACATGTCTCCCGGTGACGGGATTTGCTCTACGGGAGGCACGATCAGCCGGGGTGGAGAGCCGGAGTGTACGCTGAGAGCGGCTATTCAAGAGGCCAACGCCGGCGCTGGACGGGACCGGATTCACTTCAACATTCCCGGTTCCGCGGAACAGTATCGGATCGATCTTGCCTCTGAGCTACCCACGGTTCAATCTCCGGTTGAGATCGATGGATCGACTCAACCCCGAACAGGCGATCCGGCCCCGGAGAAGCGGGCCGTCGTCATCGACGGGAAGGAGGTATCCGTGCCTTCTCACGGACTCGAGATCAGCGGCGTGGGTCCCTGGATCAGAGGACTAGAGTTGAGAAACTTCGCTACGGGCCTGCTGCTGTTCGATTCCGGAGAGAGTCAGATTCTGGGAAACGAGATCAGAGTGTCAAACATTGGGATCATTTTCGGGAGGTCACGGGGCAAACAAACGATCGGAGGGAAACTCGACTCCCCGCTTTACCCGAATGGTTCCTGTGTGGATCCGTGTAACCTGGTTCGAATAACAGGGCGCGGCGGGCGGACGTTCGGGATCGCAATCAATGCCGCGGAAGGAAACTCCGGCGGCGACAAGATCTTCGGAAATAGGATCCAGGGGCCGGACGACGATTCGGCTATGGCTGCAATCGCCACCAATTCGATGGGGACCTTGATTGGACAGGGATCTCGCACAGGGAATCTCGTCAGAGACTCTAACCCAGGAATCATCCTGACAAAGGAGGCCCACGATTCCCAGGTAAAGGGCAACTGGTTTCTCATTAGTATCTTCGACGAATTTGCGGACGGCCTTTTATTGAACTCGAGCGGAAATGTTGTTGGTGGAACCGACTCCGATCACGGAAACAAGATCACGGCCTCGACGCCGATCCGTGTGGCCGCGGAAGCCACAAAGAACAGGATTCTATCGAATACGTACAGGTCACACGCCGGCTTAGAGACGCTCATCGATCTGGCGAACGAGGAGGGCAAATTTGGCGACTTTCCAAACGATCTCGAGGACCGGGACAAAGGGGGAAACGATCGTCAGAACTTCCCGGTTCTCACAGGCGCAGCCCTTCACGAAGGCACGCTGACTGTGCGCGGCCGGCTCAACAGTACGCCTTCTACGGAGGGTTTCCGAATTCAGATCTATCACTCCACCAGGCCGTCTACTGAATGTAACTCGGATTTGGACGACTTCAGAAGTTCCTTCTTCGACGGTGAACTGGTACATATCGCGGATGTTATACGCGACACAGACAGTTCAGGGGACACTGCTGTGTTTCGTGTCCAGTTTGAGAACAGTGGGGCTCCGCTGGGGGCCGCAGTCCTTGCCACCGCGACGGATCCGTCGGGCAACACGTCGAAGTTCTCAGAGTGTCGTGTCGTAAGAGAAGACGCCGATGGTGACGGGGTAGAAGACTCCATTGATGCGGACGACCAGGATTCTAGGGTCACCACGTTTGTAGACCCTTTTACCGGCGAGAAAACTACGGTCAAGGTCGTGAGCGCAGAAGTTGGAGCGATACTCGCGACCGTTTTCACTGGTGGAAGGAAGGGACTGTTTGTCCGGAGTGGCGAGGAGGCCGTTTTGCCGACTGGCATGGCTGAGTTCCAGATTGTCCCGGAAGAGAATGGGGCCCAGCCAACGATCCTCGGGATTGCCGAACCCATCGTGCTCGAGTGGTCGCCTCCGGAGGGTCTCGTGGTGGATTCCTTCTACAACTTTGGCCCCACAGAAGAGGATCCCGAGGACCACTTCTACGAGTTCCTCTTCGACGGCGAAACGGGAGCCGAAATCTTCGAAGATCGCATCCTGCTCCACTACGTCGACGGCAGCCGCGGGGATCACGATCTGACCGTCAATGGCGAGATCCTCACCCGGGGAGGCCCCGTCACACTGGCCCAGAGGTTCTACTTCCCACAGGTGGGGGACGGACTGGTGGGGAATATCCAGCCCCAGACCAGCCTGGTCGTGCAGAACACTCAGGGCATCACCCCGGTCACCCTCGAACTGTTCAATTCCGAGTCCGGTTTTCTGACTCTCGATCTCGATCGACTGGGACCGGGGTCGCTCTTTGGCTTCGGTCTGAGTCCCGGCGAGTCGGTCTCGGCTCAGTCAGAAGGAACCCGTGACATTCAAGCCGGCTATGCAGAGATCCTGGCGGCTCTGGGGGTCGGCGGCACGGCCGTCTTCAGTCGCTCGGACGCCGCCTCAGGCACCCTCCTCTACGAAGCCGGGGTCCCGGCCACGCAACCCCTGACCGACTTCACCCTGTTCGTGGACAGTCTGGGAGACCGTGAGACAGGTCTGGCGGTTGCTTTCCCCACCGCCGGGCAGGAAGTCCTCGATCCTGCGGAACTGAAGCTTCGACTCTATGACAACGAGTTCAACGAGCTGGCCTCGACCAACGCAGAAGTCCTTCCCGGACACCATTTCGCCCGCTTCATCACCCAGCTCTTCTCGGAAACCGCCGGGATTGACGAGATGCAGGGAACCGTCACCGTCAGCTCCACAGAACCGGTGGTAGCCGTCACCCTTCGCCAGACTGATGATCCTCAGCGTGGCTTTCCCGAGGACGTGCCGATTCTGACGACGTTCCCCGTGATCCCGGCCAGGGCCGATCTGGGCCTGGCAGGCCAGGGCGACAGTGAGACCATATTCTTTCCCCAGATTGGAAACGGGATCGTCGCAGACATCCGCCTTCAAACCGAGCTCATCTTTGTCAATCCCAGTGTGGATGAAGCCGATTTCACGCTCGAGTTCTTCGATTCCACGGGAGGCGTGCAGGCAATCTCGCTAACGAATGGCGAGACCGATTCCCGCTTCGAGTTGAACCTCGGGGCCGGAGAGGCGCTCACGCTGGAGACGGACGGGGCGGGATCCATTCAGGTGGGATATGCAAGGATTACCGGGCCGGTCGGCCTGGGTGGCACCGCGGTCTTCCGTCGCAGCGACAATCCCTCGGGAACGCTGCTTTATGAAGCTGGAGTCCCCGCCTCGAAGACTCTGTCCGACTTCAGCCTGGTCGTGGACAACCGGGGAGCCCGGGATACTGGACTGGCCATCGTCGTGCCTCCCTCCACCGAGAGCCCGGCCCAGGTCACGATCCGTCTTTACGACACGGAATTCAACCTGCTGGCAGAAGACACACTGGACCTGGCCCCGGGCAGCCATCTCCCCCGTTTCGCCTCCGAACTCTTCCCGGAAGTGGAGGGACTCGACAACCTGGAAGGCACGCTGACGGTATCCAGCACCCAGCCCATCACCGCCATCACGATCCGCCAGAACGACGAACCTGCCCTCCAGTTTCCCGCCGAAGTGGCCACACTGGCGACGTTCCCCGTGATCCCCGGCCGCAGCGATGGCATCATTCCAAGCCGTCGATAGTCAGGCAAGCAGCGATTCAAACCAGGCACCCCCAACAGAGCTTCGAATAGCAATGAGCGCGCAGGTTTCGCTGATGGGTCAGGGTCCGTAAGCTCGGAGAGACGCTTGCCGGCTTCCAGCGTTCGCGCGGCCTGACCTACCAGTTCCCCAGCGATGGTCTCAATCGTGACTTCAGCATCCACAGCTCTGAAGTTCTACGCTCAGGTTCTCGAAACATCGCACATTCGTGCGATGGTGCGGGGCCTCCAGGTCCATTATTATTGACCCAAGCTCTGACTTGAGCGCCTTATTCTGAGGAAGGCAAATGAAACCGATTCTGTTCTGCATTCTCTCGCTTCTAACTCTGAAAGCCGGCCTGGCCCAGGTCGATCTGACGGTCGGGAGTATCAATGCCTCTCCCGGGTCCCGAATTCTCGTCCCGGTGCTGATCAGCCAGGGTCAGGACATCACGGCGATTCAGTTCGTGCTCTCCTACGATCCTGCTGTGCTCTCGGTCCCCGAACAAGAAACGGTGCTCCCGGGCGACTCCCTGGTGGACCATACCGTTGGCTCGAGCAGCGAAGACGCCCTGGTGAGAGCGGTCATTTTTTCGGGCTCTCTGACGGAGTTGAAAGCCGGCCCGGGTTCGCTGATTCTGGTTGTCTTTGAGGTAGCCTCAGACGCTCCGGCTGGTGGTAGCACCCTGATCGACGCCCTGGAGATACAGGCTTCGGACACAGACGGGCAGGCAATCCCAGTCAGCGGCATCCAGGGGGAGGTGACCATCAGCGAGGCGGCCAATTCACCCCAGGAAGGCGAGAACCAGATCGTATTCCCGCAAGTTGCCAACGGCACCTTTGGCGGAGGGGCATTCGCGGTCACTCTGATCTTCGTCAATCGAACCGACATTGCTTCAAGCGGGCGGATCCGCCTTTTCAAATCCGACGGCACGGAACTTTCGGTCAGCCTCATTGACGCTTCCTTCGGTTCCATGTTCGAGTTCACGGTGCCCGCCAACGGGTCGGTTTTCCTGCAAACCGACGGTAGCGGTGCCCTGGCAGCCGGGTATGCCGTGCTCGATGCGACCGTACCGCTAGGCGGTACGCTGCTCTTCTCCCTGGTGGATCCCGCCGGAAATGTCGTCACGGAGGCCGGCGTGGGGGGCTCACCCATCGGGGAACGCTTTTCCATCCCGATCCTGACCGCCGCGGGTTCCGACACCGGCATCGCATTCGCCAACATTACTTCCTCCGTCGTAGAGGTGACTTTGATCCTCAGGGATGAGGCGGGCGTGGAGCTGGAGCGTTCGATGCTCGAGCTGCTGCCCGGTGAACATCTTCCCCGTTTTGCTACCGAGCTCTTCGAGGAGCTCGCTGCCGGAGAGCTCTTCCAGGGGGCGGTCGAGATGATCGGGTCCGATCCGATTTCCGCGGTTGCGCTGAAGCAGCATGGAATCCTGCTGACAACGTTCCCGGTTTTGAGACCGGTCCTGTAGAGGCCTTGACAGTTCGATGAAACATCCCATTGGGTTCCTCTTCGGGGGACTGCTCATCGGCTCAGCCGTCGTGACCGGCTGGTTTTTGCAGCGCGCAGGTTCCCCGCCGCTTCTTTCCAGGATCGATCCGGTCGCATCCGCTTCCGTCTTCCTCTCCGAGGGAGCGTGCCACGGCGACGGCAATCTGGACGGGATTCGGGACGTTCGAGACGTGGTCCTGATTCTGGCCCACATCCTGAAAAAGAGCCCCCTGGACGAACCGGCCTTGACCAATGCCGACACGAATCAGGATTCCCAGGTCGATGTTCTCGACATCGTGGATCTCTTTCGCCACGAATTGGAAGGAGTCGCCCTGGCGGACTGCGAACCGGTTTTTCCATCCTTTGCGCCGTCCATCCGCAATATTGTCCCCGGCGCCGGTCCCCCAGGAGGCACTTTCACTCTGCTGGGCCGGGGATTCAGCCCCGTCTCTTTACGGAACAAAGTGTTCCTTGCCGATCCGAATCGGGAATTTGAGGTGCCGGTCACGGGTGCTTCCTCACACTTGATCTTCGGGCGGATTCCAGAGGAAATTGAACCACAGCTCTTCGGAGTTGCGGTTCGCGTCAACGGGCTAGAAAGCAACGACGTGGCCTTCGAGGTGAAAGCCGGGCAACCGGAACTGGAGCTCAAGCCCTCCGATGCAACCATTCTCTTACCACCCGGAACCGGAAAGGGAACGGTTGTAATCGGGGGAGGAACGCCACCCTATATGGTGGGGCCTCTGGAGACATGGGAACTGGATTCCCTGCAGCCGCGATTGAAGGGGAACACCATCGAAATCACGGGCCTTGCCTTTGGAAACGTCCGGCTGGATGTCACGGATTCATCCCAACCCCCACAGACGGTCCCGGCGTTCGTGAGCGTACTGGAACCCCGCTTTTTTCCGACACTCACGGTCATCCCGCACACTCTGCTGGCCGGCACGAGTCCCGGCTACACGATCATCCTTCGACATGGCACAGATGATATGACTCCTTCCCGGACCGAAATCACCTTCGGCAAACACGAGGCGAGTTTCTCCCGCCTGACAGCGGGCTCGGCTCTGGGCCTGGGGGCCGTCCTGGTTTTTGGTAGTCTGCCGCAGGACTTTGAGGCGTTTTTCGTCACCGATGACAGCTCTCCTGATCAAGTCCTCTTTGAAGCCAGCAGTAATCGAGATCTCACCAGTGTCACGATCGGGATGGGATCGCTCCAGAGGACGCCACCCGTACTGACCCTCGAGGGCACTCCAGGGCCGCCACCGGAATCCGTGGTCACTACGAGCGTGGTTCAGGAAATCCTTCTCGACCACGGAATCTTTCAGCTGCCGCAGGCAGCAGGCGAACCATTTGAGATCTCGGCCAATTTTCGTTCGGTCACCACGGTGGAGGGAGAAGACCTTCCTCTCACCAGCGTGCAGACGGCTTTTCTGACGACGGTGGGGCTGCCCCCCGGCGCTCCCCGAATCGAGCGGTTGCAGCCGTCTCTGGGCAGTGCCGGTCAGCTCGTCCACATCCAGGGCTCCGAATTCGATCCTGACCCCGCAGGAAACCAGGTATCCTTCGAAGGAACAGACGTGGAACGGGTCCAGGTCGCGTTAGAGAGCGCCACTGCTGAGGAGCTGCAGGTGCGTGTTCCACTGGAGGCCGTAACCGGGCCGCTGCGGGTCGAGGTGGGCGGGCTGGCCAGCAACGACTATCAGTTTTTCGTGCGGTTCCGCCCTGACGCAGCCGTGATGTTCACGGAGTTCGAGGCCGATGGATCGACCTCGCCCGTGTTGTTCTTGCAACAATTCTCCAGCCCTCGGCTGGCCCGGCAGCTGGGCCAGAACCTGAAATTTGATTCCATGGGAATCTTTTTGAGCGGGGGGGAGATCAACACCGATACCCTGGAGCCGGGGCAGACAGTGGGCAACGCTGCGCTCGTTCCGGAGTCAGGCGACCAGACCGATTACTTCGTGGTCTACGGCGGACAGGAGACCGAAGGGGAGCAGCGCCATGTCTTCGAAGTGACATTGGATCCGGCGTCCACGATCCCGAACGGCACACTATGGATGTGGCCCGAAGAGGAAGGGGTTCGTTTCGAGCTGGTTCTCGATTTCATAATCATTGAGGGGCGTTCGATCACCATTCAATTCGACGAGAGTATTTACATCCCTCCGGCTCCCGCCGGGACCACGGTGGAAACCCGGGCGGAGGTTCGCTCCGTTCCCTGGAACTACTTCGGCGAACAGATGGTGGTGGTTTTTCCAGGAGTGGTGGAAACTCAGTGATGCGACGGCTACCAACTGGAAGCAGATCGAAACTCAAGGGATGCCTCCTGACGGCCTGGATCGGGCTCGCCGCCGCCTGTGCCTACTTCTTGGATGACCGGGATGAGAGGAGCATCAATTGTGTCTACCAGATAAGCCCACCATCCACGATGGTTCTCCAGCTGGAAGAAGCCAAGCACCGAACCGTCTCGGGGGAGATATCTTTTGGACATCATAACTGCCAGGCATTCGAGGTTACACTTCCCTGGACAGTGTCAAACCATAACCGGTTCGTGAAATTGGCAACGATTGCGCCTGAGTCGACCAGCCCCGCCATCCTCACTGTCCAGGCGATGAGCCCGAGTGAGGCGGCAGCGAATCTCGAGCAAGGACCGGCGACCTGGGCCACCCGATCCGGTGTCGAGACAGGATCGATCTACCTGTCCGCAAGCTTTTTTTATCGGGTGGCGGGACCCTTTTTCTTCAGGGGCGGGTTGACCCGGGTCGACGTGGTGATCGATCCGGAAAAAGCGGCTGAGGAGGCTCGCATCGAACCTGCCCCGGACGCCGTGATCTCTCTTCCGTCCGCGCTCCAGTTCGACACCCAGAGCCGCAGCTCTCGACCGGCGTGCATCGGCAACCGGGGCCTGTCCGACTTGCGGGTGGATGCCGTGTCCATTTCGTCCTCGGACTTCCGGCTTTCCCAGGACCATCGGGATGCTCTTCCCCTCAGGGTACCGAAAGGAAGAACAACCTGCCTGACCGTCGACTTTCATCCGACGAACGGCGGCTCCAGACAGGCCGCCATCCGGATCACCAGCAACGATCCGGCCACACCGGTGGCAACAATCCGGCTTGAGGGCACTCCGAACGAGTGACGCCAGAGACTTGATTCATGATCCTGGGCTGCTGGACCGCCCGAAATCATCATCCGCTTATGTCGAGGCACTCGCGCGTCGGGATTATGTGAACCCGCCGGAAGCGAGCCGGGCCGCCTGACTGAGGCGTTCATCAAAGCAGGAGAATCGAATCGATGCATCCGGGTTCTGCTGCACCAGGAACAGGTATGAGGCCAGTTGGAGGCTGTCCAACGCCCGGAGAGCATGCGTTTCCGCCAGCACCGCCGCCTTCCGCCAGATCGGCTCCAGCAGGTCGAGAACGACCAGGTGGGGCCAGTCCCTCTCCAGATCTTCCCGAGCCTGTTTTTGCCCCTCCGGGCTCAAACGATCTTCACGGACTTGTCGGGCAAAGGCGCTCCGAGCTTCGGGATAACTGAGAACCGACGCGGCCACCCACTCGGCCTCCTCTACGAGCAGGCGAACTCCACCCGAACCCTCTTCTTCCACGTAGAGCTTTACCAGGCTGCTGGTGTCCAGATAGAGATTCAACCCCGGTCCTCGAGGACCACGTCGGCTGTTGTCTTGCCCTTGATTCGGGACAGACTGGCCGATCCACGAGGCTTGCCGCCGCTCCAGCTGGCGACTCCCGTTTCCACCATCTTCCAGGCGGATCGGGCAGCCTCACTTTCACGGATCGAACTGAGAAGAGCAATCGGAGCGCCCCGATGGGTTACAACGATCCGCTCCCCCTGGCCGGCTCGCTTCAGATACCGGCTCAACTGATCTTTTAGAGCCCTGATACCAACCTTGGTCATGATTCCCTTTGAGGCTACAATTGTAGCACAGTGAGGCTACATTGCGGCTACTGGCCCGCCGGCCGAGAAAGGGATGCCCGTTGACCACTTCGAGACCTATACTTATAATATGCATTATATGCAACGGACCAGTCTTCTCCTTGACGACGAAACCAGGCGGGCGGCCCGCCAGCTGTCTCTACGCTACGGCTGCTCGGTCTCGGAGGCGATTCGCCGGGCGGTCGTTCGCCATCGCGACGCGGTCCTTGGAGTTCCCGCCGAGCGCCGTAAAGCACGAATGGAGAAGCTGGGGGAGCTTTTCGAGCTTTTCAAGGGACATGACGCCGAAGAGGAAGTCCGTCGGCTCAAGACCCATGATGAAGGCTTCTAGTGCGGGTCCACCTCGACACCGATTTCCTGGTCTATGCTCTCGCCACATCCGGACCTGAGCGAGCACGCCTGAGGGAGCTGGCCTCCTCCGAAGCCGCAATTCAAATCAGCTCGATTGCCTGGTACGAGTTTGCCCGCGGCCCCCGTTTTCCCGAGCAACTGGCCGTGGCCCGGGCCTTCTTCCTGGAGGATGGAATTGTTCCATTTTCGGAAGACCTGGCAGCCCTGTCCGCCGAGGTATTTCGAAGACTGGGATCCCCTCGCCGGCGAGCAGCTGATATCGCCATCGGAGTCACATCGGCTGCTATGGAGGCACGGCTCCTGACCCGCAATGCCCGAGACTTTGAGGGCATCCCCGGCCTGGAAGTCGAGGGGCACCTGGCTGATGGCTGACAGCGGACCTAAGATTGGCAGAGAGTGGGATCCGCTTCCATGCGGCAATCTGATCGGATCCGTAGGGGCGACCCGGCCCCTACGAATGTAGGGGCAACCCCTGATGGTCGCCCGTCAAGCGGGCCGGCACAAGACCGGCCCCTACGTAATCTACTCCCCTTTTCGCAGCCGGCTGTGGCGGTAGCCGTAGAGAAAATAGATCAGGCAGCCCAGCAGTAGCCAGGCGATGAAACGAATCCAGGTCACGAGTGGGAGTTGAGTCATCAGGAAAAAGCACGCAGCCATGGCCAGCAGCGGAGTGAAGGGCGCTCCGGGAACCCGGAAGGGGCGTTCTCGATCCGGCTCCCGGTAGCGCAGGACGATCACACCCAGCGAGACCAGGACGAAGGCGAAAAGGGTTCCGATGTTGGTCAGTTCCACCATCTCGTTGATGTTCGTGAAGGAGGCAAAAACAGCCACCAGAACGCCGGTCAGAATGGTGGTCACGTGGGGCGTCCCAAAACGCGGGTGGACTCTGGCCGCCCAGGCCGGGAGCAGACCGTCGCGCGCCATCGAGAAGAAGATGCGGGGTTGGCCCAGTTGAAAAACCAGTAACACCGACGTCATGGCCACAACGGCGCCCAGCGCGATAATCAGCTGGGCCGCCGCCAGCAGCCTTGGGTCCCCGCTGGCCATCTCCAGGGCGGCAATCATCGGTTCGGGAGTCCCCAGCGTGTTCCAGGGGGCCATCCCGGTCATGGCCAGACCAACCAGAACGTACAAGACGGTGCAAATCACCAGACTCGCGATGATTCCAAAAGGCAGATCACGACTTGGGTTTCTGGTTTCTTCGGCAGTCGTCGAAACCGCATCAAAACCGATGTAGGCGAAGAAGATGATGGCCGCGGCGCTGGAGATTCCTTTCAGGCCGTTGGGGGCGAAACCCCCATGGGCAACGAAGTTCTCGGGCTTCAAGAAGAACGCGCCAATGCCCACAAAGAAGAGAACCACAAGTACCTTGAGCAGCACCAGCAGTGAGTTGGAGGTGGCGGCCTCGCGCACACCGTAGACCAGCAGCACCGTCAAAGCCGCCACGATGGCAACGGCCGGCAGATTGAACACGATCGGAATGCCGAGGATCACCGGGGCTTCCGGAATTGCCGACGCCAGATAAGCCAGCGAGGAGGACGCACTGCCGCCGGCCACCGACTCCGCCGCCTGCTGGCTGGTGCGGAAATCCGTGGCCAGCCAGGGCGGTACGACTATCCCGAAATGGCCCAGCAGCTGGACGAAGTGACCCGACCAGGAGATGGCAACCGCCACGTTACCCACTGCGTATTCGATAATCAGGTCCCAGCCGATGATCCAGGCGGTGAATTCGCCCAGGGCCGCGTAGGAATAGGTGTAGGCGGAACCCGACACGGGAACCATGGCGGCAAACTCTGCGTAGCACAGTGCGGCCAACCCGCAGGCCAGCCCGGTGAAAAGAAACGAGATGACGATGGCCGGACCTGCCCCCAGGTGGTTGGCCCCTCCGGCGATGGCCGAGCCGGTGCTGGCGAAGATACCGGCCCCGATGATGGCCCCGATACCGATAGCCGTGAGATCCCATCTGCCGAGGGTCCTTCGCAGGCCCGAATCGGCCTTGCGGGTGTCGGCAAGAAGCATCCGAATCGGTTTTTGCCTGAAAAGGTCGCGCATCAACATGGTTTCAAGCTGCTTTTATCGAGCCCTTCCGGCTTGCGGAACTCCGGCCTGCCGCCCAGTTGAAACGGGTGATGCTGGTGCAGCCCAGCACTAGTCCCCTCAGATCTTAGTTCATGAGCCCGGTCTTACGCGACCTGCTGGGCACCCGCGTGGATAACGGGTCGTGACGTAGAGCCTGAGAGTGGATGTCTGCTAACCCGGATTATGCAAGAGATCTAAATTCAAGTGAGATTTGGGCCCAGAAAAAAGGCCGTAGCTCTCTGATATAAAAGGGTTTACAAAAACAATGACCCTAAACAGGAGCTACGGCAATGTCAAAAGCAGTCTGCCAGAATACCCTGCCATTTCACAGCCACAGAAAGATCACGACGCGTTTTGATGGAGGGAGCCTCACTTCCGACGCAGGATGGTTGTTGTTTGGATCGCTGGATCGTCAACATCGATTGTGCGAGGGCTTCAGTTCGTGTATTGCGGAAAGTCGAGACCGACGCTACGTTCGTCATGACCTGTTGAAGTTGATCCGACAACGAGTCTTGCAGATCGTGGCCGGCTACGAAGACTGTAATGACGCCGATACGCTGCGCTCGGATCCGATGCTCAAGACCGTCTGTGATCAGTTGCCAGAGAGCGATCCCGATTTGGCCACCCAGCCGACTTTCTCCCGCCTGGAGAACTCCGTCACCAAGAAGGATCTGATGCGTCTGAGCCGGTGGCTGCCAGGCCGTTATGTGCGCTCCCTGAAGAAGAGACGTCCCAGCAAGATCATCCTGGATCTGGACAGTACCGACGACCACACTCACGGCCAACAGGAGTTCTCCTTCTACCACGGGTATTACCGAAACCACATTCTGCATCCTTTGCTGATCTTCGATGCCGACACGGGAGACCTGGTCTGTGCCGTGTTGAGACCTGGCAACAAGGGGGCTGCCTCTCACATCGTGCCCATTCTGAAGCGAGTCGTGGAGGCCATCCGACAAGCAGTGGGGACGGATGTCGAGATTGAGATTCGGGCCGACAGCGGCTTTGCCACGCCTCGGCTCTACGAGTTCTGTGAATGTGAAGAGAATAAACTCCAGTATGTCATTGGGTTAAGTCGAAACCCTCGCCTGCAGCGAGTGGTCGAGCCCCTGCTGGATTCGACTCGGCTGAGGTTCGTTGAGCTGGAGGAAAAACAGCGTCAGTTTGACGAGTTTCTTTATCGAGCCCACAGCTGGGATCGATCCCGTCGCGTCATTGTCAAAGTGGAGGTCGATCAGCGTGGCATCAATCGTCGCTTTGTAGTTACCAACCGGGACGATCTCTGCTCCCAATCACTTTATGACCACTACACAAACCGAGGGCAGACCGAGAACTTCATCAAGGCCTTCAAGAATCATCTGAGCATGGACCGACTCAGCTGTCATCGATTCCTGGCCAATCAGTTTCGACTCCTCCTGCATGCACTGGCTTACCAGATGTTCGTGCGCCTGCGCGACTATCTTCACGGAACCCCCTGGCACAAGCTCAAAATCGAAACCTTACGTCGTCGGGTCCTCAAGATTGGGGCCCGGATCCGACAAACCACTCGACGCATCTGGGTCCATCTTTCCTCAGCCTTCCCCGAACAACCCCTCTTCCACCTCGTCTTGAGTCGCCTGAACTCCAGTTAGCTTTTCCCAGCTCCCCCGAAAAACCGCTTCCGACACTCATCCAGGCCCAGATCTGTCTGAAATTCACTCCCCAAACCACTCAAACGCCTCGCCAACCCATATTCTTCGCAAATCCGCCTGTCACACCTGCCCGCTTCCGAGTTGGGCCACTTCTCGAGTCGTTTTTCAACACCGAACTACGGTTCTTGCATAATCCGGGCTAAGGTGGCCGGGGCCGTTTTCGTAACCGGAGTGAGTAGTTTGCGAAGAGCCTACCTGGAACAGTTGGACCCCTCCTGGCACTGGCTGATTCCCGACTTTCGGCTGATGCTGACCATGGCCATCATCGCAGGGTGCCTCCTGTGCCTGTGGTTGTGGCGACGCCGGGAGGCTGAATCCGGCACCGCCTCAGACCTGCTCTTCTGGGGCATCCCCGGACTTCTCATTGGCTGCAAGTTTTTCTTTTTCCTCCAGTTCGGCTTCCCCTCCACCCTGTCCGGCTGGTGGCGAACTTCGGGGCTGGCGCTTTACGGCGGCCTCTTTGGCCTCTTGACCGTGTGGGGCATCTATTATCTGGCTCGCCCCTTCCCCGCCCTGCGCTTTCTGGACTGCGTGGCTCCGTCCCTGGTCCTGGGACGGATGGGCTGCTTTCTGGCGGGCTGCAACGGCGGCATCCCCACAGATCTTTCCTGGGGGGTGTCCTTTCCCAAAGGGTCAGCCGTTCACTATCGCCAGATCGAGGCGGAACTCATACCCGAGTGGTATCGATGGTCGGAAGCGGTCCACCCCACCCAGCTGTATGAATCCCTGTTTGGACTGCTGGCCCTCCCCCTGCTGCTGGTCTTGTGGCAGCAGCGCCTCCCGGAGGGGACCGTCTTTTTCACCGGCATGCTTTGGTATTCCGTTTACCGCTTCGCCACGGAACCGATCCGGTCCGACACCGGGGGCCTGCATCCGGTGGCCGGACTGACTTTCTCCCAGACCGTCTCGGTTGTATTGGGCCTCGCCGCGGTCATGTGGTTGCTCGCTTCCTGGCACAAGCAAAGGGTGGGCAGATGGTCGGCTCCGGCGGCACGTTGAAGGGGGGTACGCCGCGATCGCAGCTGTTAGTCGGCAGCTTCCGCGCTGCGGCGCAGTCACTGGCGTTCCTGCCTCTGCGGGTTCCTTGACGGTCGGTGTTCCTCATGGGCTTGCGTTACTCGATCACGCTGGGAGGTACGGCGGAAAAGAGGGTGATTCCGCCGGGGCCGAGTCCTCCGAAGATGATCTGGGCGATGAGGGGCTGATCCGAGCGGATCAGTACATAACCGCCGGCCTGTCCTGCCGAATCGGGAACCAGCTGAGAGGTGAGTTCGGAGAGGCGCTTGCCGGCCTCCAGCACTCTGACGGCCTGACCCATCAGTTCTCCATCGGCTGAAATGATCTCAATGGTGATTTCAGCATCGACTTCTCCGGGGTTGTAAAAGGCCAATCCGGTGAAGAACAGGCCTGGCAAATCGGCCACCTGACTGAAAACCGCTTCCGTGAAGGTCTCGGTTTGAAGGGGAAGAGAGGCGGCGAAGTTGAAAGCGACCGGGTCGCCAAAGATGATGTCTCCGATCACTCCCTCGCCATCGGCTTCGATCCTCAATGAACCCTCGGCATCCCCCTCAAAGGCGAAGACTTCACCCGCATCCTGCTCCAGGAACTCTCCGGCTGCCAGGTTCACTTCGACCGGTGGGGCCAGGTCACTTCCGTCCCCGGCCACTGCGGTCAGAGTGAGGCTGCGATCCTCCTGACTGGTGTTCAGGACTTTCAGGTTGGTGAAGACGGAAGCGGCGACGCTGGCCAGTTGAGCCGAAAAAGACTCGGTCTGCTCGCTCCCAAAACATGCATTCAAACCAATGACCGTGTCCTGGCTCTGCAGCTCAATCAGTTCGAAGCCCACGGCTCCTTCGCCTTGTGTGACTTCGGCCTGAATGAAGGCACTGGAGACATTCAGCTCTTGCTCGAAGATTTCAGAAACCGTCCCAAACAGCGCCCCGTGTGGGGCAATCGCCCGGATCTGATCAGGGGCCAGGGCTCCTGAAGGCTCGATCCATCCCGCTGGCGACCCACCTTCGGGATTCCCCAGCAGATTCAGTTTGACCGTAATCTCTTCACTGTTGGGGTTAGCAATGCTCAGGAGGGTAGAGGCTGGCTGGCCCCGGAAGCTGGTGGGGCCTTCGAAAACCCGCGTGAAGTACATCAACTCGGCCTGTTCCGTGAAAGCCACCGATCCGTCCAGTCGAGCTCCCCCGCCGATCTGGAAGAAACTGCCCAGCTCGGGGTTGTCCGTCTTCGCTCTGACCCAGCTCACGGCATCCGTGGTCTCGTCCGCTTCGAAGATCTGACCTCCCAGCCGGGCCACCTGTTCCGACTTGGAGACTGCAAACACGGCCGGATTATTCAGGAAAAGCGACAGGTCTCCCTCCGAATCAAAGGCATCGAACTCCACGACGGCGTTGCTCTCCGAGAAGTTGGAGACTGCAAACCCGGTGAAGGAACCGGGAGCGGTCCGGTTAAAGGGAAACAGGAGTAGGGAGGCAATGGTGGCCGGCCCTCCCAGAGTCACAATTTCCCCGTTTTCCATCAGATCATGATCTCCTCGCGCGCCATCCACAAAGTGCAGGACGATCCTGTCCTCGAGAATCTCGGCGCCTGTCACCCCGTCAAACAGGAATTCGTAATAGTGGGGCTCGGGATCATCCGGGGTAGGCCCGAAGTTGTAGTAGGTGTCCACTTGCAAGTCGGGAGGCAGGAAGAGAGTCACGGTAATGGACGCACCCTGAAGGACATTCTGGGAGCCGGGGCTCTGGCCTGGCACCTGCGCCTTCAGATCCAGAAGATCGACTGGAAGAACCAGGGAGTCGCTTACACGCACCAGGGACGCTTTAGCGGATCCGACGGTAAGGCGTCCTTCATTGGCTTTTATGGCGATCCTATAGCCATTGACTACCGTGGCACATTGCTCGGGATCGTCGTCATCTTCGTCTTGATCGGCCGGGCAGCCATCCCCGTCTTTGTCCTCTTTAACTTGAAAGCATTTGGAGAATTCAGAGGTGGCCAGGGGCTCACCAGTTAGAGAGGTTGCCGTCGCGGTGATGAAATTACCGATAGCTACTTGCTGAGGAAAAGTGACGATCTTTTGCGTGAGACCCGTTCCGTCCGTTTTCACCTCAAGAATGGTGCCCAGCAGTTCAGCTCCCTCGCCCCATCCGCAGGCAGGCAGGATCACCTTCGGAGCACATGGGACTCTGGGGCCGTGAGGCGAAGTCACAGGCCATGTTTTGGAAAAACTGGATGGTAAATGACTGGCCGGGAGTGCTTTTGAGCTCAAATCTGATGATTGTTTGCCCGGTGCCGGTTGAGCTGGCGGCGGAGAGGATTTTGGGGAAATTCTGTACGCCGTCTGTGTCCCTCACATCATTGGACCTCACATGATCCCGACCAGAGCCGATCCCAAGTTCCCCATTGGAAAAGATGGAGTTGGAAACAATCTTGTTTCCGCGCGTGGTAATGAGATCAAATCTATCATCTATGCCGACTTCAACTCCATTTAAGCTATTAAAGGCAATCGTGTTTGCCGCCCCGCTTGTCGTGCCCCCAATTAGATTGCCGTTGCTTGAGAAGGGTCCCACTCTCCACCGCCTGAAGGCGGTGGATTCGACATGCGACTGAAGTCGCCTAAAGACCTCGCTTCGCTCGCAGGCTGACTACTCAGTGACCCGAAAATCGTCGTCTCGGGTCTCGACATCTTGGGTTTCTATATACTCTGCAACCATCGTATCGCTCACATTCCCAGTCGTCGCCACGAAGTACCCTCGTGCCCAAAGATGTCGTCCCCAAAACTCCTTGCGCAACTTGCGGTGATCTTGCAGTAGATGATGCGACGTTTTCCCTTTGATCGCCTGCATCACTCGGCTCGGCGCCAATCTCGGCGGCACATCCAACAACAAATGTACATGATCGGGTCGCACATGCCCCTTCACGATCTCGATATCCAACGATCGGCAAATCTCTCGCGTCAGATCCCGCACCTCTTTCCCGATCTCTCCTCGCAGAGCCGGCTTGCGGTACTTGGTGATGAACACAAAGTGATATCTCAGCCGATACACTGCATGCGAACTTTTCCGATACTCAGACACCTCCGCAGTGTACCCCCAAGCCTCCTGAAGGCTTCGCCTAAAGGCGAGGGGGTTCACCCATCCCAGAGTGGGACCCTAAGATGCCTATCCCGCTGCTCCCATTCCCAAGATCGGTTCTCCCATCTTCAGCTGTACCGATAAAGTTGCCTTGAACAAAGTTGTTGTCAGCGCCTTGACCGAGTCTAATACCGCTGCTGTCGTTCCCCGAAATGAGGTTTCGTTCCCCGGGCGTCGTTCCGCCGATTCTGTTTCTTTCGCCGCGGTCTATGTTAATGCCTATGAAGTTGTCCAGTCCCTTCGCCCTGCCGTCAGAGCCAATGAAGTTGCCCTGCACGATATTGTCATCCCCGCTGAAAATCTGAACGCCAGCAAACTCATTCAGGGTTATAAGGTTGCATGGGTCTAGACATTCTGACTGGGAACTTGAAATACCTTCGATGACGTTTCCATTGCCTTCGATTCTGATTCCGTTCGAATCATTGTTGAAGAGCTTGTTGTCTCGGATTCGGTTGTTTCCCTTATTCTTCAGTGATATTCCGTCCGTGAACCTCCGGATGTCCAAACCCTGGACCGTGCTGTTGCCACTGCTGATTACTAGACCTGCGGTCTCCAATCCGAGTCCAGAGATGATTATGCTTTTCCCGGAACCGTCAATGGTGACAGGCTGGGTCACCTCCGGAAGCGCTCGCGTAGGCACAATTATCAAGTTAGAAGCAAACCGGATCGTGTCCTTCAAGATGTCCGAATTGGCTTCGGTGAGGGCAGCGCGCAGTGTGCACTCGGGTGCCCCGTTGATTTCCGGCCCCCCCGTATCACAAATGCCGTCGAACTCCCGAACCAGCTCCAGATCCTCGTCCGTCTTATCACCCTGGGAATTGACCAGAAGCTGCCTGCCTGCCGGAGCTCGAGCGCAGGCGGAGAACTCTGAGGTACTGGCTGCAAGACCTGCTATGAACTCCGTGGCGGTTGCAGTAATCTCTTCGCCCTCTGGAGCCCCAAAAGGGGTACTAAAAGTCAAGTCGCCGTCTTCCGTTGAGCACTGCTCATCGGTTTGGTTGGCGCACTTGAGAGAACCAATGAACACCCATCCTTCGCCATTCCCCGAGGGATCGCACTCGGGACTGGCAAAAAACTCCAATCGGAAGGTCTTGCCGCCCGAACCGCTGAGCGTTCCGCGGATGCCGTCATCGTTGACTGTCCCCAGAACTGGGAAGTTCTGAAGGTTGTTCGGTCCTTCGTCGTCGTCACTTCCGTCCGGATCGTTCGGCGTCACACCAGGACCGAACAAATCAATGCCCAGGAGTTCATTCTCGAAAATCGAGTTTTCAGAGATGGTGTTTCCCGTGCCACGCGGAATGTGGACGCCACTGCGAAGGTTGAATGCAATGACGTTCATTTGTATCGTCGCATCGTCGGCCCCGAAAGCAATGATCCCCTCGAAGCCGTTGCCGAGGTCCAGACCGGCGGGGCTCGCTCCAATCCAGTTCCCTTGGATGGTCATCTCACTTCCGCTGAGCCGAATACCCTCGTCTTTGCTGTCAGCGATAACATTCCCCGTGACCATATGTTCGGACCCCTGAAGCGTTAGCCCCGGGCCCCGATTGCCGAATTCGTCGCCGTTCCCAGGGACTCCATCCGGGTCAGAGACGTCGCCGTCTTTATTCGTGCCGATCTTGTTGTCCCGGATGATGTTGCCCATTCCGTTCACGCTGACTCCCGGTGCGAAAACACTGGTGTCAAAGCCAGTTCCAGAAATGACGTTCTCGACGATCTCGTTGTTCGAGTTCTCGGGGTTCAGTAGTACGCCGTAAGAGAAATTACCCATTCTCCGCGGAGCACAGCGAGGATTTTCAACGGGACATTCCTCCATGGCTCGATCGGGATTGGTCGAGTTGCCCGTCTTGTCGGTGCCGATGAGATTTCCAGCCACCACGTTGTCAGTGCTTCCTCGGTTGATCCCTACTCCTGCCAACCCACCTGAGATCAGATTGCCCTGGCCTTCGGCTAGCCCCCCAATCTGGTTGCAACTGGCCGCGTTGCCAAGGCCGACACCACCTCCATATCCCGACATCTCAGTCCCCGTCTCGTCGGTGCCTATGTAGTTTCCAAGAATCTTATTCTCTCTGAGATTGGCGGCGTCGATCCCGCCGAAAATATCGCCCAGCCCTACGGCGCCCACGGCATCTTCCGCACCAGGGAGGATGTTGCGGGCCTCCTCGGTCGTGCCTCCGACCGTGTTGTTGGCCGAGTCCGATTGGATCCGCATCGCAGTTTCGATAAAGGTGCCTCCCGGGAAAACTCCCAGCCGATTGCCTTCGACTCTGTTGTTTGAGCTTCTTAGGATCAGGATATTCGCTTCCATTCCCCGAATGGTGCTGCCGGTGGCAGATTCATTGATGTTCAGACGGGGACTCGCTTGCGGATTCATCGGCTGCAGTTTGACCAGCTGTGCCGTCGTGCCATCGATAGTCACCGGATCGTCAATGCTGGGCAATCCGAAATTCCGCTCGATGTTGATCACCGAAACCGCGAATTCGATCGTGTCAAGGCCTTCACGAAGGTTGGCCGTTACTATCGCTTCCCCCAAAGTGCACTGTTGGCCGTTTTTGGGATCGTTGTCGGTATCGCAAACTTCATCGACATTGCCACGCTCGTCCCCGCTTTCATTGACGACGATGGACGGTGCCACCTGATTGGTCGAAATGAAAGAGAGTGGGTTCTCCGCCTCAGTGAGAACAACCAGATCGCTCAGCGCATCCCGGTTCAATCGCATCGGAAGAATGGCAACGGGTCGCCCGGATGAATGGACCGTGCTGCCAGGCAGACCGTCAGGAAACCGATTGCGCAGAAGCGTGCTTTCGCGCGCCACATCCTCGACCAGGATCTCTATCCGTCGACCAGTGGAATCGAGGATCAGGAGATCGTCCTTTATCAAACTGGAGACCCGGGCGGTCACCAGATCCGCGTTTGCCACATCGATCGATCGAGCCCGCAGCGACAGCGGAGTCGCTCCCCGAAGCTCTTGTCCTTGCTGCGCCAGGATCTCAATTGTTCCTTCCTCGGTGAGCACCGCCAGTTCCTTTTCCAGGTTGCCGCGAAAATCTCCGAAAGCGATCGAAACGACAAGTCGGTCGAATTCGTGAATCTGTTGCTGGGGAGGCATCACCGATCTGCGAACCTCTTCAGGCCAGAGGCGGCGGCGATCTCTCCCCTGAAAGAGGATGACTTCGTTTCCGGCGGCGACCGCCAGATCGAGCTTACAATCTTCGTCCATGTCTCCCAGGGTGAGGTCGCTTGGGCTGTGCGGTAGGTCGAGGATCTCCGGCTTGACCCGCTGGCCACCGTTGAAAGCCCCCCAGGGGGATTGAAAGATGACGAGGCGGGGGCCTTCGTTCGTCTCAACACCGACGATGACATCCTCACGCAGATCACGTCTGTTGATCTCGCCCACCAGGAAGGCAGTCAAGGTTCCAGGTAGCTCGATCGCTTCGGCCTCCTGGAACGTTCCATCCCCCAGCCCTCGCAACAGCCAGAGCCTGGAACTCCCCTGACGGCCGGTCACGATGTCCCAATGGCGATCGCTGTCGAAGTCTCCAGCACCCAGAAACTCCGCAGACTCCGGAAGTGCCTGCAGACGGGCCTGCGGATGGAAAGGATTGTCGCTATAGGTCCCTTCCCGGCGGCGTGCCAGGGAACGCTTGCTGAACGGATGGAGCGGGTCCTTGATTCCGAAATGAAAGGTGATAGCGCCGCCCTCCAAGATAGAGAAGCCGCATACCAGGTCGGGCACCCCGTCTTCGTCGAAATCGGCCGAGGCGAGAGCATGCGGGACGCGCTGCAGGCTGAACGAATCCAAGAGCCCTTCGCCTCCTCGAAGCGTGTGTTCCATGTCCCGACCCGGAGCCAGACTGATCCAGGGGAATCCATTTCCTGAATCCTGGAGCGGTGCTTTGAGACTCCGACCAACGAGGAGCCCTTCCAACCCCGACTCGCTCTGGGCAACGGCGAGACCCGCGAACATCCAAAGGCAGAAGAAAAAGGGTCGCGAAAAGAACTTCCTTGGCATGGTATCCCCAAACTCACAGAAAGGAGGTAGCCCAACCTTCCTCATATTACCTTCTAATGCTAAGAGGGGGGTAGACCGGCGTTCCTGCCTCTGTGGTTTCCTCGACGGGTTCAGGTCTCTGCGGCTGGCTAGCCCGGATTATGCAAGAACCGTAGTTCGGTGTTGAAAAACGACTCGAGAAGTGGCCCAACTCGGAAGCGGGCAGGTGTGACAGGCGGATTTGCGAAGAATATGGGTTGGCGAGGCGTTTGAGTGGTTTGGGGAGTGAATTTCAGACAGATCTGGGCCTGGATGAGTGTCGGAAGCGGTTTTTCGGGGGAGCTGGGAAAAGCTAACTGGAGTTCAGGCGACTCAAGACGAGGTGGAAGAGGGGTTGTTCGGGGAAGGCTGAGGAAAGATGGACCCAGATGCGTCGAGTGGTTTGTCGGATCCGGGCCCCAATCTTGAGGACCCGACGACGTAAGGTTTCGATTTCGAGCTTGTGCCAGGGGGTTCCGTGAAGATAGTCGCGCAGGCGCACGAACATCTGGTAAGCCAGTGCATGCAGGAGGAGTCGAAACTGATTGGCCAGGAATCGATGACAGCTGAGTCGGTCCATGCTCAGATGATTCTTGAAGGCCTTGATGAAGTTCTCGGTCTGCCCTCGGTTTGTGTAGTGGTCATAAAGTGATTGGGAGCAGAGATCGTCCCGGTTGGTAACTACAAAGCGACGATTGATGCCACGCTGATCGACCTCCACTTTGACAATGACGCGACGGGATCGATCCCAGCTGTGGGCTCGATAAAGAAACTCGTCAAACTGACGCTGTTTTTCCTCCAGCTCAAGGAACCTCAGCCGAGTCGAATCCAGCAGGGGCTCGACCACTCGCTGCAGGCGAGGGTTTCGACTTAACCCAATGACATACTGGAGTTTATTCTCTTCACATTCACAGAACTCGTAGAGCCGAGGCGTGGCAAAGCCGCTGTCGGCCCGAATCTCAATCTCGACATCCGTCCCCACTGCTTGTCGGATGGCCTCCACGACTCGCTTCAGAATGGGCACGATGTGAGAGGCAGCCCCCTTGTTGCCAGGTCTCAACACGGCACAGACCAGGTCTCCCGTGTCGGCATCGAAGATCAGCAAAGGATGCAGAATGTGGTTTCGGTAATACCCGTGGTAGAAGGAGAACTCCTGTTGGCCGTGAGTGTGGTCGTCGGTACTGTCCAGATCCAGGATGATCTTGCTGGGACGTCTCTTCTTCAGGGAGCGCACATAACGGCCTGGCAGCCACCGGCTCAGACGCATCAGATCCTTCTTGGTGACGGAGTTCTCCAGGCGGGAGAAAGTCGGCTGGGTGGCCAAATCGGGATCGCTCTCTGGCAACTGATCACAGACGGTCTTGAGCATCGGATCCGAGCGCAGCGTATCGGCGTCATTACAGTCTTCGTAGCCGGCCACGATCTGCAAGACTCGTTGTCGGATCAACTTCAACAGGTCATGACGAACGTAGCGTCGGTCTCGACTTTCCGAAATACACGAACTGAAGCCCTCGCACAATCGATGTTGACGATCCAGCGATCCAAACAACAACCATCCTGCGTCGGAAGTGAGGCTCCCCCCATCAAAACGAGCCGTGATGTTTCTGTGGCTGTGAAATGGCAGGGTATTCTGGCAGACTGCTTTCAACATTGCCGTAGCTCCTGTTTAGGGTCATTGTTTCTCTAAACCCTTTTATATCAGAGAGCTACGGCCTTTTTTCTGGGCCCAAATCTCACTTGAATTCAGATCTCTTGCATAATCCGGGCTAGCCGTAGTGGCCTTCTATGTAGTCGGCCGTTTCCTTGTGCCGGGGGGTGATGAACATGTCGGCTGTGTCGGAGTGCTCGATCACCTTGCCCAGCAGCATGAAGACACATTCGTCGCTGGCGCGCCGCGCCTGGCCCATGTTGTGGGTCACGATCAGGATGGTGTACTCGCCGCGCAGCTCCCAGAGCAGTTCCTCTACAGCTGAAGTCGCGGCCGGATCCAGGGCTGAGCAGGGCTCGTCCATTAAAAGGACGGCAGGTTTCACCGGCAGCAGCCGGGCGATGCATAGCTTCTGCTGTTGCTCCAGGGACAGTGCCGTGGCGGTACGGTCGAGGTGATCCTTCACCGTGTCCCAGAGCAGAACCTGGCGTAGCGACTGCTCCACTACCTCCTCCCGCTCCGTCTTGGAAAGCCGCTGGTCGGGGTCATGGAGGCGGTAGCCGAAAAGCACGTTTTCACGGATTGAAAGGGGCAGCGGATTGGGGCGCTGAAACACCATCCCCACCTGCTTTCGAACCTGAATCAGCTCTATGCCGAGGGCGTAGACATCGTGGCCCAGGACGCTGATCCGGCCCGTGGTCCTCACATACCCGAGCCGCTCGTTGATGCGATTCACGGCCCGCAGCAGGGTAGTCTTCCCGCAGCCGGAGGGCCCGATCAGCGAGGTGATGATGCCCTTCTTGATCTCCAGGTCCACGTCAAATAGAGCCTGGAAATCCCCGTACCAGAGGTGGACCGATTCCGTCTGGATGGCAATCCCGGGCAGGCTATCCAAACTTACCCTCCACGAAATCGCGGGTGCGCTGATCCTGGACAGCGCCCGTAAAGAAATCCTCGGTTCGGCCGATCTCCACGCAGCGGCCGCCGAGGAAAAAGGCCGTGCGGTGGGCCAGGCGGCGGGCCTGCTGAACCAGGTTCGTCACCAGAATAATCGTCATCTCCCGGCACAGCTCGCGCAGAATGTCTTCGATCTTCATGGTGGTAACCGGGTCCACCGCGATGGAAAACTCGTCCAGAAGCAAGAGCTCGGGCTCCTGAGAAAGGGCCCTGGCAATGGTCAGACGCTGCTGCTGTCCGCCCGAAAGGAGACTTCCCAGGGAGTCGAGCCGGTCCTTCACCTCCTCCCAGAGGGCCGCCCGCGTCAGACACCGTTCGACGGTTTCATCCAGGTCGGACTTGTTGCGAACCCCGGCCAGCCGGGGGGACAAGGCCACGTTGTCGTAGATGCTCATGGGCAATCCGACCGGCAACGGGAAGACGACACCGATCCGCCGGCGTAGCGCGTAGACGTTCTTCCAGCGTCGGATGTCGGTGCCCTTGAAGGAGATTTGACCGGTGACATGCATCCCCGGAACGAACAGATCCATTCGGTTCAAAGCTTTGAGAAATGATGTCTTGCCGGCGTTGGCTGGACCGATGACACCAAAGATCTCGTGTTCCATGACGTCCAGCGTCACGTCGCTAAGGGCCGGGATCCGGCCGTGGGAAATGTTCAAAGCGTCGACCCGTAGAATTGGACTGCCCTGGCCGTCGACCGCCGGATCGGGGGTGGGCCGCTCGTCTACCATTTCTTACGTCCCCGTAGGTAAGTCCGAAAAGCGATCGAGGCGGCGTTCATCAGGAGCACAATCCCAATCAGAACCAGAGCCACTCCAAACGGGTAGTTTTCAGGAACTCCCGGGACCTGGGTCGAGATCACGAACAGGTGCAGGGAGAGAGCCATGGTCTGGTCGAAGACGCCCTGGGGCAGGAAGGGTAAAAAGGTGGCCGCGCCCGTAAACATGATGGGGGCCGTTTCTCCGGCCGTCCGAGAGACCTCCAGGATAATGCCGGTCAGGATTCCGCTGATGGAGTTGGGAAGAACCACTTTTCGGATCGTCTGCCAGCGGGTGGCCCCCATGTTCCAGCAGGCCTCCCGAAAAGCCTGCGGAACGGCCTGCAGCGACTCCCGCGTGGCCACGATGACGACCGGGAGGGTCATCACCGCCAGTGTGAGGCTGGCGGCCAGAATACAGGTTCCGAGCCGGGCGAAAAGAACGAAGGCTCCCAGGCCGAACAGGGCGTGGACGATAGAGGGCACGCCGGCCAGGTTGATGATGGCCAGATTGATGAGGCGGGTGAGCCAGTTGTCGGGGGCGTATTCACTCAGATAGAGCGCCGCCGCCACGCCGATCGGGACCGAGGCGAGCAGGGCCACAGCGACCAGCCAGATGGTGCCCACCAGTGCCGGAAAGATTCCGCCGGCCGTCATGCCGTCGCGCGGGTCGGTGAAGAGAAACTCCCAGGAAATAGCGCCTCCGCCCTTCACGATCAGCAGTCCCAGGATCAGCACCACCGGGAGAATCAGCAGTGCCGTCATGAGCAGGAAGAGAATGCGGACCAGCTTCTCGGTCCGATCGTTCCTGCGGTTTAGCCGTGTCGCTTCGAACATGGTGGATGCCTATCGTCTGCGGATGCCGCGCACGATTAAATCGGCAGTCAGATTGATAGTGAACGTGATCAGAAAAAGAAAAATGCCGATGGTAAAGAGCGCCCGGTAGTGATCCGAGCCATTGGGGGCCTCTCCCATCTCAGCGGCGATGGTGGCGGTCAGCGCTCGCACCGAGTCGAACACGCTGGTGGGGATGTTGATGGAGTGGCCGCTGGCCATCAAAACGGCCATCGTTTCTCCAAAGCCACGGCCCACTCCCAGCAAAATGGCGGCTACCAGACCGTTGCGAGCTGCCGGCAACACAACCCGCCGCACCACCTGCCAGCGGGTGGCGCCCATGGCTTCTGCAGCTTCCCTGTAGGTGTCCGGCACCGCTTTGAGCGCGTCCTCGGCGATCGTCGTCATGATGGGAGCCGCCATCAGACCCAGGATCAGTCCGGCGTTCAGGATGCCGAGGCCAACCGGCACGTCGAAGGTCTGGATAATCAACGGATTGAGGATGCTGAGTCCCACGAATCCCCAGACCACGGAGGGAATGGCCGCCAGGAGCTCCACGAACACTTTTAGAAACTCTCTGAGTTTCCCGGTTGCGAACTCGGCGATGAAGATGGCCGCACCCAGGGAAAAGGGAACCGAAACGATCATCGCCAGTCCGGTCACGCTGGCGGTTCCCACGATCAGCGCCAGAATGCCGTATCTCGGATTGGCCTCCGAAGTGGGCCGCCAGACGGTTGACCCGAAGAACTCTGCGGCACTGAAAGGTCCCGTAAGAAAGCCCCATCCCTCTTTGGTGATAAAAATGAAGATTCCCAGGATGAGCAGGATGCCCGAGATCCCACCCAGAAAGACGAGCCACTGGACGAGCCGGTCCACATACCAGTCGGAGGATCGCTGGTCAGGACGGTCGTGGGAAAGATCTCGAACCTTCACTTCAACTGTCTTACCAGAGGCGCTCGCCCCACGCTCTCGGGCATTATCCGCACGACACCGACTTAACCGGAGCGTACCCTTTCCCTCGGATGATGCACTGACCGGCCGATCCCAGGATCCAATCCAGGTACTCCTTGACCACTCCCTGGGGATGTCCCGCCGTGTACATGAAAAGAGGGCGAGCAATCGGATAGCTTCGGTCGACGGCCGTTTCGACTGACGGGGAAACGCAGTCGCCTTCGGCGCTGTTTCGCACGCACGGCATTTTCACTTCGTGAGTCGAGTAGGCCAGACCGCTGTAGCCGATCGCACACGGGGTCTTGGAAACCAGATCAACTACGTCCTTGGAACCGTGCATGTCGCGCGACCCCAGCCGGTACTCCCCTTCCCTGCCCAGAACCGCCTCTCGAAAGTAGATGTAGGTTCCGGAGTTGTTCTGGCGGCTGACCCGAACGATCTCACCGCTGGAGCAGCCCGGAATCTCTATTCCCAGCTGACTCCAGTTCTCGATGCTTCCGCCCTCCCCGTAAATTCCCTTGAGCGCGTCAAAGGTTACCTCGGAGAGGGGATTGTCGGTGTGGAGAAAAACGGCCAGGGCATCGTACCCAACGATGAACTCGATCGGATCGGTTCCGTTTTTTCGAGCCGCTTCCATCTCGCTGGCTTTCATCTTGCGACTGGAATTGGCCAGGTCCACGGTGCCGTTGATCATTGCCGAGATTCCCGTTCCCGACCCCCCTCCGGTGACGGCCACGGCGACCGCCGGATTCACCGTCTTGTACTCCTCGGCCCAGGCCTGGGCCACGTTGACCAGAGTGTCGGATCCCTTGTTCTGGATCAGGCTGCGGCTCCCGGTCGAGGAGCCACAACCATGCAGACAGGCGATCACGGACAGCGCCAGTACAGACAATCCCTTATTCATTCCCTGCTCCTTTTTCTAGATGGATGGAAACCTCCAGCCTGAAAGGCATCGACATTACCCTTATCTCGAGAGAAGAGAGCAAACCCGAGCGCTACCCATTGCCGGTTGTCCAGGTGTAGGCTAGGACAGATCCTTAAATCTAGAGTAAAGACAGAATAAAGATTCGGTTAATTCTTCGGAGTCGCCCGGTGGCTTTTCGCTGGAAGCTGTTCACAGCCTATATCTGCCTGCTCGTCCCGGCTCTGCTCATCTTCTACCTGTGGACCGAGCGATGGCTTCGCAGTACCTACCTGGAGCTGGTTCGAGGCGAGCTGGAACGCGAGGTTCGAATGCTGGCCATGGTTCTGGATTTCGATTCCGAGGACCTGGATGAGGAGGTTGACAGGGCGGTCAGACAGGCCGGCAGGCGTCTGACCGTGGTTGCCGACGACGGCAGGGTCCTGGCCGACTCCGCTTTCTCTGGCTCCGATCTGGAAGCGATGGAGAACCATGCGACGCGGCCCGAAATTGTGGACGCCCGCCGGCACGGCCTGGGCAGCAGCCTGCGCTTCAGCCACAGTGTCGAACAGCCGCTCCTGTACGTCGCCCACGCCGCAGAGGCGGGTGTTCTGCTACGAGTGTCGACCAGCGTCCACGGGATCGAGGAAGCGGCGGCCCAGTTGAGGAGGGCCCTGGCAAGTCATACCGTGATCCTGATCCTGCTGGGGCTTCCGCTGGCATTCCTGCTCTCCCGGCAGTTCAGCCGCCCCCTGGGAGAATTGGATGCAGCGGCCCGCCGAATCGCGGCCGGGGACTTCAGTCACCCCGTCCGGGTGAGAGGCACCGGTGAGATCGCCCGGCTGGGCGGGACCCTCCAGTCCATGGCCCTCCAGATCGAGGGACAATTGCTCGAACTCGAGTCGGAGCACAACCACTTAAAGGCCGTGCTCCGCAGTATGGAAGAAGGGGTCATGGCAACCGACCAGCAAGGGCGCATCACGGCCGTAAATCCTGCTTTGAACCGGATCTTCAACCTGAATTCAGACCCGCTCGGGAAAAATCCGCTGGAGGTCTTTCGCAGTGTGCAAGTGCAGTCCGGAATCCAGGCTGTACTCGAACAAGGGAAAGCCTCCCGGTGCGAAGTGGAGGCGGACGACCGCCGCCTGGCCGCCGCCTTTGCGCCGATCCGGACAGGGGAAGAGGTCAGAGGCGTAGTGACGGTTTTTCATGACCTCACCGAGCTGCGCCGGCTGGAACGGATCAGGAAGGATTTCGTGGGAAATGTCTCTCACGAGCTTCGGACCCCTCTGACTTCAATCTCGGGGTACTCGGAGACTCTCCTTGAACGTGGAGGGCTCGATGACATTCAGCAGAAGTTTCTGGAAAAGATCCACCTGAAGTCGGTCCAGGTCAACGAGATCGTCACTGACTTGTTGGAACTCTCACGCCTGGAGAGCGGGGATCTGGAGCCCTCCTACACAACCGTGAGCCTGAAAGCCCTGGAAGAGGAACTGCGTAACGCGCTGGGGGCTCCTCTGGCCGAGAGGGGGATCGATCTCGTATTCCGCAACCCTTCGGACGAAGAAACTTTCCGGGCTCCGGAAGTGCATTTACGGAGAATCCTGCTCAACCTGCTTGACAATGCGGTCAAGTACACGGAAAAAGGTCAGGTTGAAGTTCTCCTGGAGAGGGAGGACGGCGGGTTGACGTTCTCGGTCCGAGACACGGGAATGGGGATCGCTGATCCGGATCTGGACCGCGTGTTCGAGCGCTTTTACCAGGGAGCCCAGGCGCGAGCCGAAAGTCCGGGGGGAACCGGTCTCGGACTCTCGATCGTGAAACACCTGGTGGAGCTTCTGGGGGGCAGCATCCGGCTGGAGAGTAAGCTGCACGAGGGGACCACCGTCACCTTTACCATTCCGCAGTAGGGGCGATCACATCGTGGCGCAAAAGACCATCCTGGTCGTCGAAGACGAACCCGACATTCTCGAGCTGATCCAGTTCAACCTCGAGAATGAGGGGTTCAAGGTCGTCTCCTCGCGAACCGGGGAAGAAGGGTACCGCCTGGCTGCAGAGCTCATACCCGATCTTATAGTCCTTGACCTGATGCTGCCTGACATGTCGGGGATCGAGGTGTGCCGGCTCCTGCGTCAGGAGGAGCGAAGCCGCAAACTCCCTATCATCATGGCCACGGCCCGGGACAGCGAGTCAGACGTGGTCCTGGGACTGGAGGTGGGAGCCGACGACTACATCACCAAGCCGTTCGGCGTGCGAGAGCTCAGCGCCCGTATTCGGGCGGTCCTGCGCCGCGCTCAGCGAGCCATGACCGACACGTCCGGTTCAATCGTCCGGGCGGGGCCCCTGGAGCTCGATCCGGGGCGCCACGAGGCCCGAATTCACGGCCGGCCGCTGCAGTTGACGCTGGCCGAATTCCGGCTGCTCTCGGCCCTGGCCGGGACCCCTGGAAAAGTCTTTACCCGCGACCAGCTGCTGGACCGGATCACCGGCGAGCAGACCACCATAATCGACCGCAACGTGGATGTTCACATCCGTGCCCTTAGACGTAAGCTGGAAAGTGAGTCGAGCCTGATTGGGACGGTCCGCGGAGTCGGGTACAAGTTCACTGCCTGACGCAACATTTACACACTCTTAACCTCCCCCTAATCCTCCGTTAATGTTCCTCGCCTAGACTGGCAGCTGACTTGCAAGTCAGACCCGTGTTGGACCGTAGTCGGCAAAGGAGAATGCATGAAGGCGAGAATTATCTGCGTAATGCTGATCTGTCTGCCGGGGGCCTCCGCCAGGGTTTCCGCTGAGACTTCGGAAGAGCGGATCAAACTTCTGGAACAGCAGCTGGCACTTCTGCAAAGGGAGATCCAGGAGCTGAAGGCCCATCATTCGACACCGACATCCGAGACCGAGCCGGGTAGCAACTCCGAACCTGGCTCCACATCCGCTGCAGCTCAGCCGGCGGCCGCAAGCATCAAGCCACGGGCCCAACCTGCAGAAGACCCGAACCAGTTCCGGGTCTACTGGAGAGGCGGTGTTCGGATGGACTCGGCCGACGAGCAGTTCAAGCTCCGCATCGGAGGCAGAATCATGAACGACTGGGGCTTTTTCGGGGTGGATGACTCGCTCAAGGAGTCCCTGGGGTTGCTCGATTTGTTCCTGAACGACGGTACCGAATTCCGCCGGGCCCGCGTTTACCTTTCCGGGGTCCTCTACGATCGCTTCGAATTCAAGGCCGAGTATGACTTCGCAGGCAGACTTGCGAACTTCAGGGACGTCTACATGGGAATCACGGACGTGCCGGTGCTGGGTACCATCCGGGCAGGCCACTTCAAAGAGCCGTTCGGCCTGGAAGAAACAACCAGCTCCAACCATATTACCTTTCTGGAACGCTCGGCAGGAGGAGGCTTTGCGCCCGCCAGAAACACCGGAATCGCTTTTCAAAACACCGCAGCCGGGGGACGGATGACTTACGGAGCCGGCCTTTTCCGGGAATCGTTCAGTTCCGGCAACAGTGTGGGCAGCGGATCTCCCAACATCACCGCACGCACCACGGGCCTGCCCGTTTTTGTAGACGGCGGAAGAAAGCTGCTTCATCTCGGAGCTGCCTACAGTCGCCAGGGGACGCCGCTGGGTGTCACCCTTTTCGCTTCCCGTCCCGAAGCACACCTGGCTCCACCCTTCGTCTTCACCCCCCTGCTCGAGACCGACTCCTACGATCTGGTCGGACTGGAGGCTGCCGCCGTGGTCGGTCCCTTCTCGGTGCAGACCGAGTACCAGAAGTCCTACGTCAGCTCGATGTCGGCCGGCGATCCCTCTTTCTCAGGATTCTACGTCCTGGGTAGTTTCTTCCTGACCGGCGAGCATCGTCGCTACAGCCGGTCGAAAGGGGCCTTCGACCGGGTCCGGCCCAACCGCTCCTTCCGGGACGACGGAGGCACGGGTGCCTGGGAGATCGCTGCCCGCTACTCGCAACTGGATCTGAACAGCGGTCTGGTACGAGGAGGGGAAATGAAGAATTTCACTTTCGGTGTGAACTGGTACCTGAACCCCCATTCGCGAATCATGTGGAATTATGTTCATTCTGAAGTTGTGGACACTGGAGATGCCGAAATATTCCAGATGCGATTCAAGGTCGATTTTTAGACATGAGATAATGGGTCAAGCAAACGGAAAGTCTTCTCCATAGCCATGCAAAGTCGAGAGCTGCACAAAGAGCTGGGAGAGCTCAAGATCGAACTGCTGGAAATGGCCACCCACGTGGAGCGGAACATTTCCGAGACGATCACGGCTCTGATCGAGAGGGACTCGGATCGGCTGGCCGAAATCCCCGGGCGGGATCCCATGGTCGACTTGATGGAGATCCAGATCGATCGACGCTGCCATCACCTGCTGGTGCGGTTTCGTCCTGTAGCGTCCCATCTGCGCTTCCTGGCTACCGCACTGAAAATCGTCAAAGATCTGGAACGGGTGGGAGACCTGGCTGGAGACATCTCCAAGTACGCGGCGGTCGTGGTCCAGGAAGTGCCGCTGCCAAAGGTCATTGACGTCTCGACCATGGCGCGCAGCGCCCTGCGCATGCTCAAGAGCTCGCTCGACGCTTTCGTGCGCGGCGATGTGGACCTGGCCAGACAGGTGATCCGGGACGACGACGAAGTGGATCGGCTGCACGACGTCATTTTTGAGGAGCTTTCCGAGCTGATGGAGAGCGAACCGGCCAAGACGCCCCAGGCCGCCAGTCTCTTGTACATCAACAACTTCGTGGAACGCATTGGCGATCACAGCTCCAACATCGCCGAAATGGTGATCTTCATGGTGGCCGGCGAAGACGTACGCCACCTGGAGAAGGTAAAGCCGCTCATAGACCGGGGCGCGGGCTGACCGGATACTGGATCCAGATCCTTGAGGTGATCACTCTCAGGTCCCGGCCTGGGTCCGATGGGTTAAGATGGATGGATCATGCGGGCTTTGTTCCTGGCGCTGACCATTTTCTTGATCGTGCCCGCCCGGGTCGAAGCCGGCGGCGAATCGAGCTTCGTTCGCCACCTGCGATACCTGGCCTCGGATGAACTGCGCGGCCGGGGGAATGACCAGCCGGAGCTCCTCGAAGCAGCCACCTATATCGCCTCAGAGTTCGAGCAGTTGGGACTGCTTCCCGCCGGAGCGGACGGCTCGTTCTTTCAGCCTTTTCAGGTCACAACCGCGGTGGAGCTCGGAAACCGGAGTGAGTGTTCCTTTTATAGCCTGCTCGGTCTCCCGGTATCCCTCACATACGGGCGCGATTACACGTCGGTGGCATTCGGCGAAGGCACAGAGGTGAACGCGCCCCTCGCCTTTGCCGGATTCGGGATCTCGGCACCGGAGTTGAACTACGACGATTACGCCGCCCTCGACGTTTCCGGCAAGGTAGTCGTCGTCTTCGACCATGAACCGGGAGAGCTTCGAGCGGACAGCCACTTCGACGGAGCGAACCCGACCTTCTACTCCTCCCTGCTCAAGAAGGCGGAGACGGCCCGCGAGCGCGGTGCGGTCGGACTCATCGTCATTCCGGATGGTTTCAACCACTCGAGGTTCAGGGAGAGCAGATGGCACGGCGGCGGGCGGCTCGAGTCCGCCGGGATTCCCGTGCTGCGCCTGAATCGAGCCTGGCCCGAGCGGTTGTGGTCGGCCAGTGGCCGGGAGGCAAGAGAGGTGTGGCGCTGGATCAACGGCCGAATGACGCCTTATTCCTTCGATTTCGACGCCCTGTACGTCAGAATCCGTCTCGATATCCGGCCCACCAACCACGAAGTGAACAATGTCGTTGCCCTGCTGCCGGGGGCCAGCCCCGATTTCCTGGTCCTGGGCGCCCACTACGACCATCTCGGGACCGGGAGTGGAGCCAGCCTGGAAATACATAACGAGACACAAATCCACAACGGGGCCGACGACAACGCTTCCGGCGTAGCGGCTCTTCTCCAGCTGGCGGAGGACTTGTCCGCCATTCCCAGGCACTTCGGAATCCTGTTCGTGGCTTTCGCGGCAGAGGAACTGGGGCTGCTCGGCTCAACTCACTACCTGGAGAAGCCAGTTCTCCCTTTAGAGCACACCCTGGGTATGCTCAACTTCGACATGATCGGAAGAAGCGACGGGGAGCTTCTCATCGGCGGAGTCGGCACCAGCCCCGATTTCAGGCCGATTCTCGAAGACCTGGCCTTGAGCACCCCGTTGACCCTGCGCACGGCTGAGACCACCGGCGGATCGAGCGATCATCTGAGTTTCAATCGGAAAGGCATCCCCGTGCTTTTCTTTTTCTCGGGTCTTCACTCCGATTATCACCGGCCGACGGACGACTTCCAGAGAATCAACGTCGAGAGGGCCGAACAGATCGTCGACTTTGCCCGCCAGTTCGTGACGGCCGTCGATGAGGCCCGAGTGCCCATCCGACGTGCAGACCCTGTCGTGGTTGAACCGGTTGCCCGACCCGGCCGAGAGGGGTCCTTTGGTCCCTTCTTCGGAGGTCTCGTTGATATGGCGTTCGAGGGTTCCGGGGTTCGCTTTTCCGAGGTGCTCAGCGGCAGTCCTGCCCAGCTTGCCGGCATGAGGCCCGGCGACATTCTGGTCCGGTTCGAGGGTGTCCCCATTCGCAGCAACTACGAGTTCACGAGGGAGTTGCGCTCGCGGCGCCCCGGCGACCGAGTGAAGATCGTCGTTGTTCGCGATCAGATCAAACGGGAGCTGCTGGTCAGCCTGGCCGAGCGGAACTAGATGAAGATCTGTCGATCCTGGTGGTAGTGGCTGGGATCCTCGCCACCGTCGGCGTCCGAGATGAACCTCTTCAGGCCGGTTCCCACTGCGCGCAGAAACAGAGAGACTCTGGAGGCAGGCTCGAGAACGGCGTCGTAGACTTCGTTACTGGCCCTCGAGAATTTCCCCATAAACTCGTCTGACTGACCCTGCCACCGCTGCAGGTTGGACTCCAGGTAAGACAGCCCCTGCTCGACCTTCTCGTCTACTTCCGACACCGCGCGGCATGCCGCTTCCGTCGCCTCTCGCACCTGTTGCTCCCACTCGGCGAATCTCCCGGTCACACTGGACACCCTGGCAAGGGTCGTCTCCATAGTCGTGAGAAAGGAAAACAACTGGCGCAGGCTCTCCTCGCTCCTCGAGTGAATACGCCGGACCCGGGCATTGATCGTCAAAACGACGACGCCCAGGAGAACACTCTGCGCCGCCAGCACCAGGAAGAGAACAAGCAGTGACCAGTTCAAAAGAGGGGTAGCGTCCATCCAGGTTTACCTTAGCACAGATGTACGGCCTCCGCCCCCCGTCCCGCAGGCCGCCAAGAAACACAACCAGCCGAGGAATCTGCAGAGGCAGGAACGCCAGTGACTGCGCCGCAGCGCGGAAGCTGCCGACGAAGACCCCGTGTCAGCCCGTACGTTCATCATCGCAACCACCCGGAACCAGCGTCACCTCTTCAAGAAAGGCAGTGCAACCGTGAGCCATTCCAAGCCTCGAGAATCGAAAACGCCGGCCGATTCGCACACAACTATGACGGAACTCGTGCTGCCGAATCATGCCAATGTTCACGGCAATATTCTGGGTGGTCGTGTGATGCACCTGATCGACCTGGCGGGGGCCATCGTAGCGGCTCGCCACGGTCGCCGGCAGGCGGTGACCGCCTCGGTCGATTCCCTGGTGTTTCTACATCCCATTAACGTAGGAGAAGTGGTTCTGCTTGAGGCCAATGTGTGTCGGGCATTTCGCACTTCCATGGAGGTGCAGGTTGAGGTCTTCTCGGAGGACCTGCGAACCGGCCGGAGGCTCCAGACCAGCACCGCCTTCCTGACCTTCGTGGCCCTGGACGACGATGGGAATCCCTGCGAGGTACCTCGCCTTCGCCCGCAGACAGAGGCCGACAAGCGGCGTTTCGAGGGCGCCCTGCAGCGGAGAAAGCAGCGTCTGCAGGGCAACGGCTGAGAAATCTCATACGACCCAACCCCGCGGCAACATGAAACTTTTCCGGCCTTCCGTTGTCTGAATCACTGAAAAACAGCGCCTTCAGGCGCCACCGTCAGGCCAGATTGTTAGGTTTGGGGACCAACCAGTGAGCCGTCACAGGAAGATTCAGGAGAACAAGCCGATCCGAAAAGTTTTTCGAAGCCTGGCAGACAGGGCCTTCGATCAGACAGCTCTCTCCGACGGGGATCTACTCACCTATCTGAGCAACATGCTGGCTGATTTTGCCCACGTGGGCGAGCTCTATCCGCTTCGTGACGAGTCGGGCCGGCGCGTAAAGTACCTCATCGACATGCAAGCCCTGCCCGAGGGCACTTCAACTCGTCAGCGCAAAGCGCGTTATCAGTACATCGGCGACTACAGTCTCTTCATCCTGGGGATGTTCCCGGAAAATTTGAGTCACGGCCGGGTGTCGATCCCCTCCTCCTATTACAGCGACACCGGGAGGCGCAGCTATCTGGTGGCCAGTGAACTCGAGAAAAAGAGTGAGCAAACCGTTGTATTCCGAAAGCTGGCCGACAAGTTCGAGTACTGTGTCGTCTCCCTGAACTGGGTGCGGGAGTACATCCGGGATCCTTTCTACCAGTACATGTTGCGTCAGTTTGGGATCACAAGATAATTGAAGATTAATGCTGCGTGCGCTCCTCACCCAGAAGATCAAAGAGAAAGCGCTTGATCTGGGCTTCGACAAGGTTGGGATCGCGTCGGTCGAGGACGTACCCGACGACAAGCTTCTTACCTGGCTGGAGCGAGATTATCACGGGGAAATGAAATATATGGCCCGGGGTGTGGAGAAACGCCTCGATCCGGGCCTGATCCTGGAGGGAGCCAGGACGGTTCTCTCGGTCGCACTGAACTACTATCATTTCTATCCTCTTCCCTACCACGACCCGGCCTCCGGGGTCGTCTCCCGCTACGCCTCGGGCGACGACTACCACCAGGTTCTAGGCCGCAAATTGAAAGCCCTGATGCACGCGATTGAGGAACTGTGTCCGGGCGCGGCGGGAAAGACATATGTGGACACCGGGCCGGTGATGGACAAACACTGGGCCGCCCGCTCCGGGATCGGATGGATCGGCAAGAACGCCAACCTGATTGCGGGCAAGAAGCTGGGCTCGTGGTTCTTCATTGGCGAGATTCTGCTCGACACGGAACTCGATCCGGACGTACCGGCGCGCGATCACTGCGGAAGCTGCCGCCGGTGCCTGGACGAGTGCCCGACCGAGGCCATCGTCGAACCCTACGTCGTAGACAGCCGCCGCTGCATTTCCTACCTGACGATCGAAGTGAAAGAAGACATCCCGGAAGAGATGCGCCGCGGCAACGGGAATCTCATTTTTGGCTGCGACATCTGTCAGGATGTGTGCCCCTGGAATCGCCGGGTGGAGCAATCCCGGGTACCCGCCTTTGCCCCCCGCGAGGAACTGCGCAATCCCAGGCTTAAGAACCTGGCCGGGTTGACCGAGAACGATTTTCGATCCCTCTTTCGGAACAGCCCGATGAAGCGGGCCGGTCGGCGCGGGCTGATGAGGAATACGGCCGTGGCCATGGGAAACAGCAGGAGCGAGGAGTTCGTGCCCGATCTCGTCCAACTACTCAACGACCAGGATCCAATGGTACGCCGCCACGCCGCCTGGGGGCTCAAAGAAATTGGAGGCGATCAGGCTCGAAGTGCCCTGGTCGAGCGCCTCAGGGTCGAGACCGACCCCCCGACGCGGGAGAATCTCAAGATTCTAATTCAACCTACGTAATCTGCCCACGCAAATCCCGATCCTGGGGAAAGTGGGCTTCCAGTTCCTCGATCTTCTCGCGGTTGGCCTCGATCGTATGATCGCTCACCACGCGCCCTACGTACTCGACGTGCATGGTCCAGGCCTGTTCGACCTTTCCGCTGAAGGGATTCTGATAGTAGCAGTCTTCCCACACCTTCTTATTGTTCAGGTTCCAGGTCAGGTATTGACCGGGGGTGTATTTCTTGCGGCATGGGACCACGTCCAGCACCCCGAACCCGTCCGGGTCAAGGGGACGCAGTATCACGATGCTGGCACCCTCCACCTCCTCCCGGCACTCAGGGTCGGAGTAGAAAGGAATCTCGGTGATCAGGACTTTATGAGGCACGACCGGCATCTCGGAAATGGTTTCCGGCTCACTTCCGATTGCATCCGTGACGTAAACGTGATCCTTCTTTCCGCGCAGCTTTTCGGTGACTTTCTCCAGTGGCATCCCGGCTCTCCTTCCAGCAGGACTAATTGGTGTCCACCAGGGCCGGACAACTCGCTGCCCGCACCCCTACTGTGAAGCTTGCATTCTAACATAGCGGGGAGGCCGGACCGGCGCTTGACCGGCGACCTGAAGCGTGCTAGAAGTTTACCTTTTTCAGGCGGCGACGAGTCTTCCGAATGATCGAACTTGACTGGAGCCTGGCGGCCACGTCAGCCATCTTCATCCTGACTTGGTTCGCCCTCTCCCGGCTGTTGTTGCGGCCTCTGATGCAGGTTCTGGAGCAACGGCGAGAACGCACTTCCGGGGTCTTCGACCATGCCGAAGAATACGAGGCTAATTTCCAGGCCCTGATCGACACCTATGACCGCAAGATCAAAGAGGAAAGACAGATGGGCTTCAAACTGGCAGAAAAGCTGCGCAGTGAAGCCTTGAGCGAACGGCAGGAAAGGATCCAGTCGGCGCGCGACGAGGCGGATTCCATCCTCAATGAAGCCAAAGAAGAGATTCAGGGCGAGCTGGAAGCGGCTCGGCAAAGGCTGCGACACGACTCGGAGGAAATTGCCCGAGATATCTCGGATCGAGTGCTGAGGATATCCCGATCTTAGAAGAGGGAGTCCCAAAACCATGAAACTCCGAGGATTCCTGATTCCCATCCTGGTGGCGCTGGCTCTCACCGGTCCGCTGCTGGCTGCAGCCGAAGGGCACGGCGGCTGGGGCTGGGCCGAGACGATTGGTCGCTGGATCAACCTGCTGATTCTGTTCGGAGGACTCACCTACTTCCTCAAGGAGCCCGCCCGTCAGTTCTTCAGGAATCGAAAGGCCGAGCTGCAGAAGCAGATAAGGAGGGCTGAAGAGGCTCGCAAGGCGGCCGAGGCCAAACTGGCCGAGGCGGAAGAACGCATGCAACAGCTCGATGCCCAACTGGACGCCATCCGCCGGCAGGCTCAGGAAGAAGCCGACCGCGAAAAGAAACGAATTCGAGAACAGGCCGAGGAGGAAACAAAGAGGATCATCGCCGCGGCCCGCCGGGAGATCCACAACTTCGGCCAGTCGGTGCGCCAGGACCTGAAGGACTACGCGGCGGAGATCGTCGTGAAGATGGCGCGTGATCGTCTTCGGAACCGGATGGACTCGGAGAGCGATTCCATACTGGCCGAGCGGTTTCTGGCCGATCTGAAGAGTGGGGACGGAAGGAATTAGATGGCCTACTCAACTTATCTGAAGTACGCCCGCGCCCTCTTCGATGTGGCCGCGGAGCGAGACCTTGAGGACCGGATCGAGCGGGAGATGGAGCTGTTACAGGGACTCCTGGCCGGTAATGAGCTGCTGCGCGAGACCCTCGAAACACCGGCCCTTCCCTTTCAGCCCAAGCGCCGAATCGTGGAAGAGCTGAGTTCGCGCCTGGGTCTGAGCGAAACGATTCGCAATTTTGTTCTGGTCCTGCTGCACAACGGCCGAATGGCCGGGTTCGATGAGGCCGTTGCTGCCGTGCAGGAAGTGCTGGATGAGCGCCGCGGAATCGTGCGGGGCGCCGTGACCTCCGCCCGGCCACTCGCAGATTCCACCAGAAGCCGGCTTCTGGAGGCGGTCCGGGAAGTGACCGGCCGGGGAGCCAGGCTGGACTTCCAGCAGGACGAAGCTCTAATAGGCGGCATCAAGCTGGAGATCGGATCCACGGTGTTTGACGGCTCCGTTCAGGCTGCGCTGGAGACGTTGAAGAAAGAGTTGGCGGGATAGTCGGTCCTGTGCCACTCCGATCGGGAGAAAAGATATGGCGATTCGAGCAGAAGAGATAACCAAAATCATTCGAGATCAAATCAGGGATTTCGATGCCGGCCTCGTTGTCAGTGAGGTCGGGACCGTGGTCTCGGCCGGTGACGGAATCGCCCGGATTCACGGCCTCGAAAGAGCCATGGCTCTGGAAATGCTGGAATTCCCGCACGACGTCTACGGCCTTGCTTTCAACCTTGAAGAAGACAACGTCGGAGCTGTCTTGTTCGGTGATTTTCACCATATCGCCGAAGGCGACCTGGTCAAGCGCACCCAGCGAATCATGTCGGTGCCGGTAGGGGAAGGACTGCTGGGCCGGACGGTGAGCGCGCTGGGCTCCCCCATTGACGGAAAAGGAGCCATTACCACCCAGCAGTACTATCCGGTGGAGGCCATCGCTCCCGGCGTCCTCGGCCGCCAGCCGGTGAAAGAGCCTCTTCAGACCGGCTTGAAGGCGGTCGATTCGATGATTCCAATCGGTCGAGGCCAGAGAGAGCTGATTATCGGCGACCGGCAGACCGGTAAGACCGCCATCGCCGTGGACACGATCATCAACCAGAAAGAGACCGATGTTTTCTGCATCTATGTGGCCATCGGTCAAAGGAGGTCGACCATCGCGCGGGTCGTCAAGACTCTTGAAGAGCATGACGTCATGTCGAAAACGGTGGTTGTGGCGGCCTCTTCTTCGGATCCGGCAACGATGCAGTATCTGGCTCCCTATGCCGGCTGCGCCATTGGCGAGCTCTTCAGGGACAACGGGAAGCACGCCCTGATCATTTATGACGATCTCTCCAAGCACGCCGCGGCCTACCGTGAGATTTCGCTGCTTCTGCGGCGCCCTCCGGGTCGAGAGGCCTTTCCCGGCGATGTCTTTTATCTTCACAGTCGGCTTCTGGAAAGGGCGGCCAAGATGAACGATGACCTGGGCGGTGGGAGCCTGACGGCGCTGCCCGTCATCGAGACCCAGGCGGGAGACATTTCGGCCTACATTCCGACCAACGTCATCTCGATCACGGACGGCCAGATCTATCTGGAATCCGATCTGTTCCACTCCGGTATTCGACCTGCCATTCACGTCGGCAACTCGGTCAGTCGTGTGGGCGGAAACGCGCAGATTAAGGCCATGAAACAGGTGGCCGGGCGACTTCGCCTGGACCTGGCGCAGTACCGGGAACTGGCGGCGTTTGCTCAGTTCGGGTCCGACCTGGACAAGGCGACTCAAGCTCAACTCGCCCGCGGAGAACGCCTCACCGAGATCCTGAAGCAGGACCAGTACGAACCGCTGGCGGTAGAAAAGCAGGTTCTGGTGATTTACGCGGCAACCCGAGGCTTCGCGGACGGGGTCGAAATCTCCGACCTGGGCGAGTTTGAAAAGAGCCTTCACCAGTTTTTCGCGGCCAGCTACAGCAGCCTTCTGCAGGAGCTCCTCGCGAAGGGGACGATTGACGACGAAATGGAGAAGCAGCTTGATTCGGCGATTGAAGAGTTCGCGGAACGCTTCAGCGAAGAAAGAGCGGGACAAACCGAGGGTACCAGCGAGAACTAACCATGCCTGCCGGCCAGTTAATTGACCTTCGAAGAAGGGTCCGTTCCGTAAAGAACATTCAGCAGATTACCCGGGCGATGAAGTTCATCTCTGCCTCCCGGCTCAGGAGGGCTCAGGATCGCATTTTTGCCGCCCGACCCTATGCCAACCGGATGCTGGCTGTCCTGAACTCGCTGGCGACCCGCGTGGATGCCTCTTCTCATCCACTGCTGCGGCGGCGCGATGAAGAACGAGTGATGCTGATCGTCATCACTTCCGACAAGGGTCTGTGCGGATCGTTCAACAGCAACATCATCAAGGGGGCCACGGCTCACATTCGAAGCGAAGCCGCCAACAAGGAACTGAGCCTGGCCCTGGTTGGACGCAAGGGAAACGAGTGGTTCAAGAGCCGGCCGTGGCCAATACAGCATCGCTACGTCAACATCATGGCGAAGGTTGACCGCAAGTACGCGAAAGAGCTGGCACAAAGCCTGATCGACTACTACGCCAGCAGCCAGCTCGACTCGGTCCACGTTGTCTACAACGAGTTCAAATCAGTCATTCGGCAGCAGCTTCTCATCGAGCCGCTCTTACCCATCAGGAAGCTCGAGAGCAAAGAGGAAGCGCTCCTGGAGTACATTTTCGAGCAGCCCCCGGAGCAGATTCTGGGATCGATTCTTCCGCGCCACGTGGAGACTCAGCTGTTTCGCGCCATGCTGGAATCCGAGGCGGCGGAACATGCAGCTCGAATGACGGCGATGGACGCCGCGACGCGCAACGCCAGAGAGATGATTGACAGCCTCACGCTGAAAATGAACCGGATCCGGCAAGCCTCGATCACGACGGAACTCATCGAGGTTGTCAGTGGAGCCGACGCATTGAGCGACAGCGACCATTAGGAGAAGACAGCATGCAAGCTGAAGGGAAAGTTCTACAGGTAATGGGACCGGTCATCGACGTGCAGTTCGAGGCCGGTGAAGTCCCCCCAATCTACAATGCCATCAGGGTCACCTCGGAAGGCTTCGACACCCCCATGGAGATCGACATTACGCTCGAAGCGGCCCATCACCTGGGCGAGGGGCTCGTCAAGTGCGTCGCCATGCAGCCTACCGACGGAGTCGTGCGAGGGATGCGGGCCATCGACCTGGGGGAACCGATCTCGGTGCCGGTCGGCCGGCAGACTCTGGGCCGGGTTCTCAATGTGCTGGGTGAGCCGGTCGACGAGGGGCCGGAGCTGGATCTTTCCAAGCGTTATCCCATCCACCGGTCCGCCCCCAGTTTCGAGGATCAGAGCACCGAGACGGAACTGCTGGAGACCGGCATCAAGGTGATCGATCTGATCGAGCCCTTCGCCAGGGGCGGAAAGATCGGGCTGTTCGGTGGAGCCGGCGTCGGCAAGACAGTCATCATTATGGAGCTGATCAACCGGATCGCCACCCAGCACGGCGGCTTTTCGGTATTTTCCGGTGTCGGTGAAAGAACGCGCGAAGGAAACGATCTGTGGCTGGAAATGAAGGAGTCCGGAGTCATCGACAAGGCGGCTCTGATTTACGGCCAGATGACCGAACCCCCCGGAGCCCGCCTGCGGGTCGGCCTGACGGGCCTGACCGTGGCCGAGTATTTTCGCGACGAGGAGGGCCAGGACGTGCTCCTCTTCATCGACAACATTTTCCGTTTTACTCAGGCCGGATCCGAGGTGTCGGCCCTGCTGGGCCGCATGCCCTCGGCCGTCGGCTACCAGCCCAACCTGGCTTCCGAAATGGGGGAGCTGCAGGAAAGGATTACGACCACCAGGAAGGGATCGATCACGTCGATTCAAGCCATCTATGTCCCCGCGGACGACTACACCGACCCTGCCCCGGCGACCACGTTTGCACATCTGGACGCCATCACTGCCCTGGAACGCTCGATCGCCGAGCAGGGAATCTACCCTGCCGTGGACCCGTTGGCCTCAACCAGCCGGATTCTCGATCCCAGGGTGATCGGACAGGAGCACTACAGTGTGGCCCGTACGGTGCAGGGAATCCTGCAGCGGTATAAGGAGCTGCAGGACATCATTGCCATTCTCGGCATGGACGAGCTTTCAGAGGAAGACAAGCTGACTGTTTCGCGGGCCCGCAAGATTGCCCGTTTTCTGTCGCAGCCGTTCTTTGTGGCCGAGCAGTTCACCGGCATCCCGGGCGCCTACGTTTCGCTTGAAGACACGATTCAGGGATTCAAGGAAGTTTGTGAAGGTCAGCACGACGACATTCCCGAGCAGGCTTTTTACATGGCCGGAGGAATCGAGGAAGTGAAAGAGCGGGCGGAGAAGATGAAGGACGAGGCTGCTTAGTAATGTCCGCGATTCTTCCTACCAGCATCGATCTGGAAATCGTCACTCCCCAGGAACACCTCTACGGTGGTCATGTCGACGAGGTAACTGTCCCGGGCCTGGATGGAGTGCTGGGGATCCTGCCCGGACACGCCCCCATGTTGTCGGAGCTCGGAATCGGAGTGCTCTCCTACACAACTCAGGGCCGCAAAACGCATCTGTACTGCAGTTACGGGTTCGTGGAGGTGCTTGGTTCCCGCGTCTCTGTCCTGGCCGAACTTGCTGCCCGACCCGATGAGATCGACACAAAAGAGGCTGAATCAGATCGCCGCAGGGCCCATGAAGAGCTGCGATCGACCCGAGTCGGGACGGACTACAAAGCCGCTTCCGAGTTGCTCCGACAGGCCGAGGCCAAACTGGACGCGGCGGCCCGCTGAGTTCAGTTGCCGTCCCGCCGGCTGCTTCGCTATAATCTTCGCCCTGCACTGTACTGGGGGATAGTGTAATGGCAACACACATGGCTCTGGACCATGGTATCGGGGTTCGAATCCCTGTCCCCCAGCCACCCTTTTTTGCGCTGCACGTTTCACGGCGATTGGTAGGGGCGACCCGGCCCCTACGAATGTAGGGGCGACCCCGGGTGGTCGCCCGCCAAGCGGGCCAGCACGAGGCCGGCCCCTACGGTGCCCGGCCTTTTCATCCCAGCAGATCCCTCAACGCTCCCTCCAGCTCCGGGAACCTGAACCGGTAGCCGTCGGCCAGGGCGCGTCGTGGCATCACTTTCTGGCCGTCGAGGAGAAGCTCCTGCGCCATTTCTCCCATCAGCAGTTTCAACGCCAGAGCCGGGACGGGAAGAATGGCGGGCCGGCTCAGCACCCTGCCCAGTGTCTTCGAAAATTCGCGGTTGGTGACGGGCGCGGGCGCGGTCGCATTGACAGGCCCCTGTAAACTCTCGCTGTTCAGGAGGTGCCGGATCAAGCCGACCTCATCCTCCATATGAACCCACGACATCCACTGCTTTCCCGATCCCAGGGCCCCTCCGACGAACATTCTGAACGGCGGAAGCATTTTGGCCAGGGCGCCTCCTTCTGGGGAGAGCACGATGCCCGTCCTGAGGAGCACCGTGCGGACCCCGAGTGCATCAGCCGCCCGTGCTTCCGCCTCCCAGGCCTGGCAGACCTCTCCCAGAAATCCTCCGCCTGGTTCACTGGATTCATCCAGCTCCTCGTCTCCGCGCGAGCCGTAAAATCCGACGGCTGAGCTGCTGACCAGAAGCCCCGGAGGCTGGGCGCTGTCGCGAAGTGCCTGCACCAGGTTCCTGGTTCCCTCCACCCGACTCTCCCGAATCGATCTTTTTCGGCTTGAGGACCAGCGCCCGTTCGCAATTCCCTCCCCCAGCAGATGGACGACGGCATCGATTCCGTCCAGAGAGCCGACCGGCGGAGGACCGGCCACGGCATCCCACTCGATGACCCGGGCGCCCGGAAACGAAGATTGGGCGGTGCGTGTATCGCGAGCGAACAGCACGAGCTCCTTCCCGTCGGCGTGGAGCTGGGGGCACAGGCTCTTTCCTATAAAACCGGTCGCACCAGTGATGGCTACTTTCATTTTGGTTACTCGCTAAGGGTTTCTGTTGCTCTTTGAAGGTTACAGGTTCAACGTTGAAAGTTGAAGGTTGAATCTGGAATCTCTTAGAGTGGGAGGGGCCTCGGGGCCGCGACGGGCAGGTATTATGTTCAAGAAACCCGGTCGCCGCCCCAAGGCGCCTCCCACATTCGAATCGGGTATCTGCCCGGTTGGGGTAAAGAAGTATGCCCAGTTTCAACATCTCGGCGGCCTGGAAGGAAGCTCGGGTAATCATCTGGTCGCACCGCCGGGGGCTGGCCCTGGGCCTGTTTCTCACACTGATCAGCCGCCTCGCCGGCCTGGTTCTTCCGGGCACCACCAAGTTCCTGATCGACGACGTACTGGTGAACAAGCGTTCCGACCTTCTGCCTTGGCTGGCCGCAGCCGCCCTCGGTGCCACCCTCATCCAGGCAATCACCAGTTTTCTACTGGCCAAGCTGCTGGGAATCGCCGCCTGGCAGACCATTACCACGCTGCGGATGCGGGTTCAGCAGCACGTAATGCGTCTCCCGGTTTCTTATTTCGAAGCCCATAAGAGCGGAGCGCTGATTCAGCGAATCCTATCCGACGCCGAGGGTATCCGGAACCTGGTCGGGACCGGGCTGGTCCAGCTTTTCGGCGGCGTTCTTACCGCTGCAGCGGCGTTTGCCATCCTCTTTTACCTGCATTGGCGACTGACTCTTTCGATTTCCGTCGTCCTCTCGGCGTTTTTAATCCTGATGGTCGTCGGCTTCCGCAGGCTGCGGCCCGTCTTTCGAGCCCGACAGAAGATCCTGGCTGAGGTGAGCGGTCGCCTGGGAGAGGCCCTCGGCGGAATTCGCGTCGTCAAAGCGTTCACCTCGGAGCAGGAAGAGGACCGGATCTTCGAAGAAGGAGCAAACCGGCTCCTCGAAAACGTGCGCCAGTCCATTACCGGTGTCACTTTGTTCTCTTCACTGGCGACCGTGGTCATCGGGTGCGTAGGCGTGGTGATGATCCTGGTCGGCGGCAGCGCCATTATCCGGGGTGAGATGACCCTTGGCGAGCTCGTCATGTACCTGGCCTTCACGGCTCTGATGGCTTCACCGCTGATTCAGATGTCGGCCATTGCAACGCAGCTGGGGCAGGCATTCGCCGGCCTGGACCGCATGCGCGAAATACTGGCCCAGGCTCGAGAGGACGAAGCGGAGTCCCCCAAGCCGGCCATCGGACGCATCGAAGGACGGGTCGAGTTCAGGAATGTCTCCTTTTCCTACGAACCGGGCCAGCCTGTTCTGCAGGATGTGTCGTTTGAGATGGAAGCGGGGGCTACTATCGCTCTGGTCGGGTCGAGCGGCTCGGGAAAGACCACTCTGGTGGGTCTGATTCTGCGTTTTCATCGGCCCGAGCGGGGGCAGATCCTGATCGACGGCCAGGATGTTGAGTCGGTCAGCATGATGAGTGTGCGCAAGCAGGTCGGGGTCGTGCTGCAGGAGACCTTCCTCTTTGATGGAACCATCGCCGAAAACATTCGATACGGCTGCCCAGGCGCGGACCCGGAAGAGATCGTTCGGGTCAGCCGCATCGCCCATGTAGACGAGTTCGTCGACGCCTTTCCCGAAGGTTATGACACCTTGATTGGCGAAAGGGGAGTCAAGCTTTCGGGCGGACAGAAACAGCGGGTTGCCATTGCCCGCGCCATCCTGGCCGATCCGCGGATCCTGATTCTGGACGAGGCGACCTCGAGCCTGGACAGTGAAAGTGAAGGATTTATCCAGGAGGGGCTTCGTGCTCTTCGCAAGGGTCGCACCAGCTTCGTTATCGCTCACCGCCTCTCTACCATTCAAAGTGCCGACGCGATCTTCGTCGTGGAGGGCGGCCGGATCGTAGAAAGGGGCTCCCATGCCGAGCTCCTGTCCCAGAGTGGCCGCTACCACGAGCTTTACACGAGGCAGAACAAGCTGGCCATGGATCTGTTCGCGAACCCCGGTGAGGTGCCGGAAGAGGAGCCGGAAGAGGAAGAGAAACCGCCTTCCGAGACGTCCAGCGTGGGAGTCCAGTCGATGATCCGACGCCGCGACTGAGGACTCAACCCGGAACCTCTCCCCTCAAGATCACCTCCAGCACACTCAAATCGAGATTCCCACCCGAGACGACGCACACCACCTTCCCTCCCCCGGCCTTTCCGCTCAGAGCAGCGGCAACCGCGGCGGCACCGGCACCCTCCGCCACCACCTTCGCCTGCTCCACCAGGAGACCGATCGTGCGGGCGACCGCCTCCAAGTCCACCACCAGGGAGCCGGCCAGCAGCCGGCTCGCCAGCGGCCACATCTCCTCCAGAAGCCCTCCGGTGCCGATCCCGTCGACAAAGCTGCGCCGGTGATCGATTCTTACCGGCTTCCCGGCCGCCAGCGAGGCCGCCAGGGGTGCCCCGGTGGATACTTCCGCGGCAAACACCTTCACTTCGGGTCTGCGCGACTGGATCGCCGAGGCAATTCCACAGCTCAGCCCCCCGCCACCATACGGCACCACGACGGTGTCTACGTCGGGCAGATCCTCGAGAATCTCCAGTCCAATTGTACCGCTGCCCGCAATCATGGCGGGATTGGTGACCGGGTGAATGAAGACGAGATCGGACAGCGGTTCGTAGCCATGGTCCACAATCACCTGCCACCACTCTTCGAAGGGCAGCTCGAGAATCTCACCGCCAAGGTGTTCAATGGCTTGCAGCTTCGTCTGCGGAGCACGCTCCGGCACTACGACCGAACAGGGAATGCCCAGGTGACGGGCGCCCCAGGCGACGCCTTGAGCCATATTCCCGGCGCTGGCCGCATAGACTCCCCGGGAGAGCGCCTTTTGATCCGCAACGGCCATGGCATTAAAAGCACCCCGGATCTTGAAAGAGCCGATGGGCTGCAGGTTCTCCAGCTTCAGGAAAATGCGAGCCGGCCCCTCCACCCCCGGCAACTCGATCATGGGTGTACGAAGCGCAATTCCCTGAATCCTTGCGGCGGCCTTGTCGATTTCAGACCGGCGGATCGGGCCCAGTTCGATCTTCGAGTGGGATCGATTCGTTTTCATCTCCGAGCCTGATCTTACCGCTCTGTTAGCTGGACGCGCCACGTCCCTGAGAGCCTCCGCCGAGTGTTCCTGCAGATGAAAACAATGTTTTAGCGTCAGGGGTGACGTGTAGGTTTCTGTACCCAAACACCGGGAAAATTGGTGATCGACGGGGGCGTCGGTCCAGCATTGATGTGGGGAAGCCATTGCTTGCGAGTGGCGGGAACTGACAGCTGGAGAAGCTCTTATGCGAGGTTTTGTCGTCTCTTTCAGCTCCGAGACGGGTGCCAAAGGGAGAAAGATCCGAGTCTTGGAAGCGAAACCCGGCGTGAATCTGGTCGATCCGGTCTGGCTGAACCACAATTCCTGGGTTCTGCTCAAGGACCGGAGAAAAAGCCCGTTCAACGAGGAAAACCCGACCCGGCCCGCCGCGGCAGCGCGCTAACCGGGACGTCCTGTCCATCACAATGCACCCGGCTTTTTTGCAAAGGGTGCCCCGCGTCAATGCCCTGGCACCTGGAACCCGGAACCTATTAAAATAGCCGCTGCTTGTGCCGGAGTGGCGGAATTGGCAGACGCACCAGACTCAAAATCTGGCGAGATTGAGTTCTCGTGGGGGTTCGACTCCCCCCTCCGGCACCAATGTTTTCAACTACTTACGATGATTCTCCGTAAATATTCGGTAAACCCATCCCTCCGCTGACACCATCAGATTTTGCTGGACACAGGACTTTCAATCGTGTATATAGGTGGACATGGGAGCCGCCCTAGGTCAGGGGGAGCAAGGCGTAGAGAATCGGGAGTCCCGGCAGCGGGCGTCGACAGCCGGCGTTCAGATCCGGGTGGATAAGGAGGAGTACATCAGCTTGCGTTGGGCTGCGGCGTACTGGAAGGCCCGGCACGGGGAAGCGGTCCGACGGAGAACCGATCTCAAGAGCGAAAACGAAGAGCTACGGGCACGCATTCGAGAGTTGGAAGGCTGTCTGTACGGTCGTCGTAGCGAGCGTTTGGTCTGCGAGGGCAAGAGCCCATCCCGGAGCCAGGTCTCAGCGCGCCCTCGCGGACAGCAGCCGGGGACGCGGGGACATGGTCGAAGCAGTCTGGATGGGCTGGAAGCCCGGGAGGAAGTGGCTGATCTGCCCGCAGAGCAGCGGAAGTGTCCCCGCTGCGGACGGCGCCTGGATCCGTTTCCTGGTACCGATGAGGCCCAGGTGGTAGAGATCGAGACGCGGGTCTGGCGTCGGGTGATCAGACGCAGGCGATACCATCCAAGCTGTGCTTGTGGGGTCCTGCCCGGCATCGTGACGGCGCCGTCACCAGGCCGTTTGATCCCGCGCGGCAAGCTGGGCATCTCGGTGTGGGTGAGGGTGATCTTGGACAAGTATCTTTATGCGCGTCCCAGCAACCGACTGCTGCAGGAACTGGCCGACCAAGGAGTGAGGCTGTCGGCTGGGACGATCGCGGGAGGGCTGAGGAAACTGCTCCCGCTGTTGGAGCCGGTCCGGGAGGCCATCCGTGTCAGGCAGTTGAGCGAGGATCGTTGGCAGGCTGACGAGACCGGCTGGCGGGTGTTCGAGGAGGTGGAGGGCAAGATAGGTCACGGCTGGCATCTGTGGGTGTTCCGATCCCCTTCGACGGTAGTGTTCACGCTGTCTCCCAGCCGCTCGGCCCAGGTGCCGGAGGCGCACTTCGGAGGCACTGCGGCCGGCATTCTGCTGAGCGACCGCTACGTTGTGTACAAGAAGTTGGCCAGACAATGGGAGGGTCTGGAGTTGGCCTTTTGCTGGGCCCACGTGCGACGCGACTTTTTTTCCCTGGCCAAGTCCTGGCCCGAGTTGGAGGGGTGGGCGATGAGTTGGGTGGAGGGGATCGGAGGCCTGTTCGATCTGAATCGGTGTCGCGTGCAGGCCCGAGAACAGCCTGCCGGCTTTGCCGCCCGGGATCGGGAACTGCGGGGGGCGGTGCTGGGACTGGAGAGGCAGCGCGATGCGGAGTTGCAGAGCCGGGTCCTGCATGGGGCCTGCAGGAAGGTGCTGCGCCGATTGGAGCGACACTGGGAAGGGTTGACCGTCTTTTTGGATCACCCCGAGGTGGCCATGGACAACAACGCTTCAGAGCGCGCTTTGCGAGGCCCGGTGGTGGGTCGCAAGAACTACTACGGCTCAGGCAGTCGGTCTAGCGCCCGTCTGGCCGCGGTTGTGTTCACGATTCTGCAAACCTTGCAGCTGTGGGAGATCAATCCGCAACGCTGGTTGAGTTGCTATCTGCAGTGCTGCGCCGAATCGGGCAACCGGGCGCCGCCCCAACTGACGAGATTCCTGCCCTGGGAAATGGACCCCGACCGAAGAGCGGCCTGGGGTCGACCCGGTGGTCGGGAGGCGGCATGAAGCGCTACTGTGGCCGCAACTTCACGGGTCAGGAGATCGGGCAACTGTGCGACTTGATTGCCGACAACCCAACCCGCACGCGCGCTCAGCTGTCTCGATTGGCGTGCCGATTGCTCGAGTGGCGCAAAACGGACGGTGGCCTCAAGCAGATGAGCTGCCGGGTGGCCATGCTGCGCATGCATCGCGAGGGGCTGCTGCAACTGCCGCCCCCTCGCAACCGCAAAGGAGGCTCGGGCCGAATCGAGCACACTTTCTGCAGCGCCCCGCAGCCGCTGCTGTCCCGGCCGGTGCATGAGCTGGCAGGCCTGCATCTGGAGCCGGTCTTGAGAAGGGTCCCACTCTCCACCGCCTGAAGGCGGTGGATTCGACATGCGACTGAAGTCGCCTAAAGACCTCGCTTCGCTCGCAGGCTGACTACTCAGTGACCCGAAAATCGTCGTCTCGGGTCTCAACATCTTGGGTTTCGATATACTCTGCAACCATCGTATCGCTCACATTCCCAGTCGTCGCCACGAAGTACCCTCGTGCCCAAAGATGTCGTCCCCAAAACTCCTTGCGCAACTTGCGGTGATCTTGCAGTAGATGATGCGACGTTTTCCCTTTGATCGCCTGCATCACTCGGCTCGGCGCCAATCTCGGCGGCACATCCAACAACAAATGCACATGATCGGGTCGCACATGCCCCTTCACGATCTCGATATCCAATGATCGGCAAATCTCTCGCGTCAGGTCCCGCTCCTCTTTCCCGATCTCTCCTCGCAGAGCCGGCTTGCGGTACTTGGTGATGAACACAAAGTGATATCTCAGCCGATACACTGCATGCGAACTTTTCCGATACTCAGACACCTCCGCAGTGTACCCCCAAGCCTCCTGAAGGCTTCGCCTAAAGGCGAGGGGGTTCACCCATCCCAGAGTGGGACCTTGAGAAGGGTCCCACTCTCCACCGCCTGAAGGCGGTGGATTCGACATGCGACTGAAGTCGCCTAAAGACCTCGCTTCGCTCGCAGGCTGACTACTCAGTGACCCGAAAATCGTCGTCTCGGGTCTCGACATCTTGGGTTTCGATATACTCTGCAACCATCGTATCGCTCACATTCCCAGTCGTCGCCACGAAGTACCCTCGTGCCCAAAGATGTCGTCCCCAAAACTCCTTGCGCAACTTGCGGTGATCTTGCAGTAGATGATGCGACGTTTTCCCTTTGATCGCCTGCATCACTCGGCTCGGCGCCAATCTCGGCGGCACATCCAACAACAAATGCACATGATCGGGTCGCACATGCCCCTTCACGATCTCGATATCCAATGATCGGCAAATCTCTCGCGTCAGGTCCCGCTCCTCTTTCCCGATCTCTCCTCGCAGAGCCGGCTTGCGGTACTTGGTGATGAACACAAAGTGATATCTCAGCCGATACACTGCATGCGAACTTTTCCCATACTCGGACACCTCCGCAGTGTACCCCCAAGCCTCCTGAAGGCTTCGCCTAAAGGCGAGGGGGTTCACCCATCCCAGAGTGGGACCCTAAGCCGCCCGGACTCCACTTTGTGGAATGAATATATCGACCGCTACCACTATCTGGGATACAAGCCCCTGCCCGGTGCTCAGCTGCGCTACTTCGCTTGTTCGGAAAACCGCATCCTGGCTCTGCTCGGCTTTGGCGCCGCCGCCTGGAAAACCGCCGCGCGCGACCGCTTCATCGGCTGGCGTCCTTCGGAACGGGAGAGGAACCTGCAGCTGATTGTCAACAACGCCCGTTTCTTAATCCTGCCCTGGGTCGAGTCCAAGAACCTGGCCTCCAAGCTACTGGCCATGGCCGCCCGTCAACTCCCCGAAGACTGGCACAATCGCTACGCCTACCGACCTGTCTTGCTGGAAACCTTCGTCGACACTCAACGCTTCACAGGCGCCTGCTACAAGGCTGCCAACTGGATCCATGTCGGCCACACCCAAGGGCGCGGAAAGCTGGATCGTAACCACCAAGCCAATCTACCCACCAAGAGCATCTGGCTCTACCCCTTACGCAAAGACTTCCGCTGTTCCCTGCGCTCAACTTGAGTTTCCCTGTAACCCAACGCTCGAGATTACGCTTACGGGTTTACCGAATATTTACGATTCTCCTGTTTCATTGATCTCCTTTTATTTTAACCCGTCGCGGTAGGGACGATCCTTTCGGATCGCCCCCCGCACAGATCCCAGCGAGCGGAACTACCGCACTGGGCTCTTACCTCAGGTAATAACGCGCAGTCGCTGTTCGGGATAAGGGTGTACAACTCGCAGTGCAGGAAGCCATCTTGTCGCTAGGCGGTTCATCCGCTCTCCAGTGATCCGATGACGCTGGCTACGACGCCTTAGCGCACGCAGCCAGAGTCGATAGACCTGATACTTGAAAGCGGCCGGCTTGCGATGGTTACGCGGTACGGCATAGTACTGGAAATGTCCCTGTACTACACTGCGCAACCACTGACCCACTACCGGGACGGGTTCATGCAGGCGATACCGAAGCTCGCGAGCGATCTCGCGCAGTTTCGCTTGCATGCGCTTCCGCATGGTCTGCCGCAGCACGATGAATCTCCCGTTCCGGGTTCTGTCGCACGTGTGCGTAAAACCCAGGAAGTCGAAAGACTCGGGCTTCCCTTCTCCACGGCGCTTGCGATCCCGAGCGGCGTACCGCCCGAACTCGATCAAGCGCGTTTTGTCGGGGTGCAGTTCCAGGTGAAACGTGTGGAACCGGTCCCGCAAGTCTGCCAGAAAACGCTCGGCATCTTCACGAAACTCGAAACCCACTGTGAAGTCGTCGGCAAACCGGACGATGATTACATCGCCACGAGCGTGCCTGCGTCTCCATTGGTCGGCCCATAGATCGAACACATAATGAAGGTACACATTAGCCAACACGGGTGAAACACTCCCGCCTTGAGGCGTACCGGATTCGATCTCGGTTCGCTTCCCATCCTCCACGATCCCCGCCTTGAGCCACTTTTTAAGGTGGCGGATAACACGTGGATCGGCGATTCTGTGCTCGATGAACTTCAACAGCCATTTGTGGTCGATGGCATCGAAAAACCCACAAACGTCCGCATCCAGCACCCAGTTCACTCGCTTGCGCATGATTCCGACATAGAGCGCGTCCAACGCATGGTGTGGACTGCGCCCCGGGCGGAAACTATACGAGAAGCCGAGAAAGTCGGTTTCGTAGATGGCGTTCAATACCTGGACCGTAGACCGCTGGACGATCTTATCCTCCAATGCAGTCACTCCGAGCGGACGCTGCCGCCCATCGGCCTTCGGTATATAGGCCCTCCGAACCGGCTTGGCTCGGTACGCTCCGCGTTTGAGCCTTGCGGATAGATCCTGGAGGTTCTCCTCGAGGCTCTCTCCGTATTGCTGCCACGTCAATCCATCCACGCCCGGTGCGGCATTGCGCTTGAGGCCGAAGTAAGCCTGCCGGAGTCGATCGATGTTAGTGACGTGGTGCCAGAGCGACGTGAACCGTAGCTCCTTATCCCGGCAGGCTACCTGCCGTATCCGTTCCAGCGCACTTTGCAAGTCCTCGGTTTCGACGTAGGTGCGGTCTCTTGGCTGTGTCCGCGATTTCCCGCTTGGTGCCCGTTTAGAGTCCTCCATATCGATTCCTCTCCCGGCTCTGTGTCCGGCACTTGTTTTGCTAGGACGAATTCCCTTTGGCCAGGCCGCTTGGCTCCACCCTCTCCGCCGACCGCGGCGCACCGCCGTCTTTGTTCGAGCGCTTCTCAGCTACTATCAGCCTGTCCGACTTCCCGCCTCCGTGCATCGCTGTCGTGCTCCTTTCGGATTCACAGCGCGGACCTTGGGGCCATCCCCCTGGGGTCAGAGGCGGGATCTCCCGGCTCCCGTGTAAGCAACTTCCGTACGTGCACAGGGTCTCGGGACCACGCGGGGGCGGAATCGTTCTCGCGATTAGCGAACGGTTCCATGTTGCCTTCCGATCCTACGACTACGTCGGCCCCCCGAAGTCATTTTCCTTCCGCGGCTCAATACCTGGCCCGCACGTGCCCCTGTCAATGCTTCGCCTGCACTCTTACGAGTACACACGCATGACTCGGGGTCAGCATGGTTCGCTACTCCTTTCCTGTGAGAGACTCTCGCTCTCTGCTACTCACCGGTTTGCGCCGGCGCACGTCGCGGTAGGGACGATCCTTTCGGATCGCCCCCCGCACAGATCCCAGCGAGCGGAACTACCGCACTGGGCTCTTACCTCAGGTAATAACGCGCAGTCGCTGTTCGGGATAAGGGTGTACAACTCGCAGTGCAGGAAGCCATCTTGTCGCTAGGCGGTTCATCCGCTCTCCAGTGATCCGATGACGCTGGCTACGACGCCTTAGCGCACGCAGCCAGAGTCGATAGACCTGATACTTGAAAGCGGCCGGCTTGCGATGGTTACGCGGTACGGCATAGTACTGGAAATGTCCCTGTACTACACTGCGCAACCACTGACCCACTACCGGGACGGGTTCATGCAGGCGATACCGAAGCTCGCGAGCGATCTCGCGCAGTTTCGCTTGCATGCGCTTCCGCATGGTCTGCCGCAGCACGATGAATCTCCCGTTCCGGGTTCTGTCGCACGTGTGCGTAAAACCCAGGAAGTCGAAAGACTCGGGCTTCCCTTCTCCACGGCGCTTGCGATCCCGAGCGGCGTACCGCCCGAACTCGATCAAGCGCGTTTTGTCGGGGTGCAGTTCCAGGTGAAACGTGTGGAACCGGTCCCGCAAGTCTGCCAGAAAACGCTCGGCATCTTCACGAAACTCGAAACCCACTGTGAAGTCGTCGGCAAACCGGACGATGATTACATCGCCACGAGCGTGCCTGCGTCTCCATTGGTCGGCCCATAGATCGAACACATAATGAAGGTACACATTAGCCAACACGGGTGAAACACTCCCGCCTTGAGGCGTACCGGATTCGATCTCGGTTCGCTTCCCATCCTCCACGATCCCCGCCTTGAGCCACTTTTTAAGGTGGCGGATAACACGTGGATCGGCGATTCTGTGCTCGATGAACTTCAACAGCCATTTGTGGTCGATGGCATCGAAAAACCCACAAACGTCCGCATCCAGCACCCAGTTCACTCGCTTGCGCATGATTCCGACATAGAGCGCGTCCAACGCATGGTGTGGACTGCGCCCCGGGCGGAAACTATACGAGAAGCCGAGAAAGTCGGTTTCGTAGATGGCGTTCAATACCTGGACCGTAGACCGCTGGACGATCTTATCCTCCAATGCAGTCACTCCGAGCGGACGCTGCCGCCCATCGGCCTTCGGTATATAGGCCCTCCGAACCGGCTTGGCTCGGTACGCTCCGCGTTTGAGCCTTGCGGATAGATCCTGGAGGTTCTCCTCGAGGCTCTCTCCGTATTGCTGCCACGTCAATCCATCCACGCCCGGTGCGGCATTGCGCTTGAGGCCGAAGTAAGCCTGCCGGAGTCGATCGATGTTAGTGACGTGGTGCCAGAGCGACGTGAACCGTAGCTCCTTATCCCGGCAGGCTACCTGCCGTATCCGTTCCAGCGCACTTTGCAAGTCCTCGGTTTCGACGTAGGTGCGGTCTCTTGGCTGTGTCCGCGATTTCCCGCTTGGTGCCCGTTTAGAGTCCTCCATATCGATTCCTCTCCCGGCTCTGTGTCCGGCACTTGTTTTGCTAGGACGAATTCCCTTTGGCCAGGCCGCTTGGCTCCACCCTCTCCGCCGACCGCGGCGCACCGCCGTCTTTGTTCGAGCGCTTCTCAGCTACTATCAGCCTGTCCGACTTCCCGCCTCCGTGCATCGCTGTCGTGCTCCTTTCGGATTCACAGCGCGGACCTTGGGGCCATCCCCCTGGGGTCAAAGGCGGGATCTCCCGGCTCCCGTGTAAGCAACTTCCGTACGTGCACAGGGTCTCGGGACCACGCGGGGGCGGAATCGTTCTCGCGATTAGCGAACGGTTCCATGTTGCCTTCCGATCCTACGACTACGTCGGCCCCCCGAAGTCATTTTCCTTCCGCGGCTCAATACCTGGCCCGCACGTGCCCCTGTCAATGCTTCGCCTGCACTCTTACGAGTACACACGCATGACTCGGGGTCAGCATGGTTCGCTACTCCTTTCCTGTGAGAGACTCTCGCTCTCTGCTACTCACCGGTTTGCGCCGGCGCACCGTAGGGTGAAAATACTGTGCGCCGTGCAAAGGCGGCGATTTCCAGTGGGTGCAATTCCCACCCGGCGACGGGTCGTTCCAGCCGGTAGCAGTCGGAGCGGAGGAGGAGGCAACAAATCCGTCGAAGCCTCTGATGAAACGGATCGCCTTGGGCGATTCAGCGAACATGCAGGCCGAAACGTGAGTGAACGCTGAGCAGGCCTCGAAAGACCAAATCGCGGGAGCCGACCCGGCAGTATTTCGGGGAAGGCCGCCGTCGAGTGGGGAAGAAGCGACAGTGCACCCACCCGATCCCGCCGGGGTAGTGGCGTCGGCATGTATGTACATGGAGATCGACCGCAACACGGGAAGCCCCAACGGCGAGGGCGCGTGACCCTCAACTGGACTCCCGCGAGGGCCAGGCCAGGCCGTGTGGGGTGGCGGAGAGGCCCGTATTAGTGAAGAAGCTGGGTAATGCCGGTGGAGCGAAGGGGCCTTAGGTCAAGGTCAACGGCCGAAGTGGTGACAGCCGGGAGATTGGCGTGAGTCTAGTACCTCCATTAAAGGTTGGGAAGCTACGGGAGACGTTGCATGCCAAAGCGAAGGGATCGCCCGACTACTGCTTTTATGCGCTGTACGACAAGGTGTATCGAGCCGATGTGATCGATCACGCCTACCGTCTTTGCCAGACCAATGGTGGAGCAGCAGGCGTCGATGGACAGACGTTCGAGGACATCGAGCAGTACGGACAGAAACGGTGGCTGGACGAACTGGCGGAAGAACTTCGGACGAAACGGTATCGCCCGGAAGCTGTCCGGCGGGTCCATATACCCAAACCGGGCCAGCCAGGGCGGACCAGACCGCTCGGAATCCCGAGGATCAAGGATCGTGTCGTGATGACGGCGGCGATGTGGGTTCTCGAAGCGATCTTCGAGGCTGACTTGCAGCCCGAACAATACGCCTACCGCCCGAAGCGAAGTGCACTGGACGCGGTTCGCCGCGTCCACGCGCTTCTGAAGTCGCGGCATTGGGAGGTAATCGACGCAGATTTGTCCGGCTACTTCGACACGATCCCGCATTTCGAGTTAATGAAGTCGGTGGCACGCCGCATCAGCGATCGGCACTTGTTGCGATTGATCAAGATGTGGCTTCAAGCCCCGGTGGAAGAGACCGATAGGCGGGGTCGCAAACATCGAACGAACCGGAACAAGAGTGAAGGTCGGGGGTGTCCTCAGGGCGCGCCGATCTCACCTCTGCTGGCGAATCTCTATATGCGGCGATTCATTCTGGGATGGAAGGTGCTCGGACACGAGGAGCGTTTTCAAGCGAAGGTCGTCAATTACGCGGATGATCTCGTGATCTGCTGCCACAGCCCCCACGCCGAACAGGCCATGGGCGCAATGCGAAGCGTGATGCGAGAACTGAAGCTGACGGTTAACGAAGAGAAGACGCATATTTGTCGGCTTCCGGACGAATCGTTCGACTTTCTGGGTTACACCTTCGGGCGCTGCTACTCGAGGGCGGGTTTTCGCTATATTGGTCAACGCCCGTCCAAGAAGAAGATCAGGGCGGCTTGTCGCCAGATCAGTGAGTGGACCGCCTTGCGCTGGTGTTGGCTAGACGCTGAAGAACAAGTCGACCGACTCAACCGAATGATGGTTGGGTGGGCCAACTACTTCTGCCAAGGCCCGGCGTCCAGCGCCTATCGAAGGATTACCCAACATGCCCGACAAAGGCTCCGTCGCTGGTTGCGCCGTAAACATAAGGTGCAGGGTTGGGGTTATTCACGTTTCTCCGACGCATACCTGCATGATGAGCTTGGACTTGTCCAGCTGCGCTTGTGTGACCGCAACCTTCCGTGGGCGAAAGCACGAGTCCTTGGCCGAAAGCCGGATGCGGGAAATCCGCACGTCCGGTTTGATGAGCGGGGGGTGGAAACGGAGTATGGTCGAGATCGTGTGACACTCGCAAACGAAAGGGCGAGCCAACAGGGAACACAAACTTCGACCTAAACCACCGCGCCACCTCTCGACTCTACCGGTCGGGCAGCGGATCCTTAGGATAGAAGGGCTCATGGGCGTGCGAGCATCGGAATCTCAGGCGATTTCCGTTGAAAAACCAGTTTTTGGAAACGGGCTCCCGGTGTGAGGTCGTCGCTCCGGCACAGCGGTGCTGACTCGACCTTCTCCCCAGTCTTATGGAGTGTATCCGAATTCAAGCAGCGTCTCGATAGTAGTATCGAAGCAAGCCACCGAGCCTGGGACGGCAACTTAATTCGCCGTCCTTGCGACCAACTTCATCTCCCGCATCAATGATTCGGTTCGCGAGTCCCTGATGATTCCGTTCGTGGTGAAAGTGCTCTCCGAACTCTCTCAAGGCCCGACGCAATGACGCTTCACCAAAGAAGATCATACGGTTGAGACATTCAGATTTCAGGGAGCGCATGAAGCGTTCCAGATGAGCATTGAGATTAGGACTCTTGGGAGGTAAGACTACCGCCTCGATGTCGCTGGACTTCAAGATCTGCCGCAACGGCAAGTGCTTCGTGTCACGGTCAAGGATGACGTGGGTCGAGCTGCGGAAAAAGCCGTCGACACAGTCGGTCAGGTTCCTTCCGACTTGCTGCATCCATTCGGAGTTGGGGTGAGGCGTCGCACCCGCGATTTCAATGCGCCGCGTCTTTAGCCCGCATAGATCACCGATTTGGAAATGAAGGTGATTTTGGCCGGCCGGAACGGTTTTCTGAGAGTTTCGCTATCGATCCGGTCCAGGTCGAGTGATGCGGTGGTGTGGATGGTCGTGAATGAACCGTTTTTCGGGTTCGGAAGAGCGTGACGGAATGTATTCAGGCAGAGCTCGGCCTGAGCGATGGAACGATTTCGTTTTTGGGGGCGTTTGATCGGGACAGACCTCAGCAGCGCAGAGGAATGGCCTGGAGGTTTCGAACGACGGCAGCGAAGACCTCGCTGTAGGGATAGGCTTCCGACATGGAGATCCAGACGTGGCGGACCTGGGCGCCGATCTTGAGGAGCTTCAAGCGAATCGTCTGACACTGAGCGCGAGCCAGGGGGGTCTGCTTCAGTCCGAGACGAGGCAAGGCGTGCATGAGCATGTAGGCGGCGGAGGACAGATACAGCCGGAGTTGATTGGCGCGCATCGTTGCCGCGCTGGTCCGGTCGGCGAACAGATCCAACTGCTGTTCTTTTATGCGGTTCTCCATGTCGCCCCGCGCACAGTAGAAGTCTTCGTAGAGCGCGCGGGCCCCCAGGCGTTCCGGCGACAGGGAGGTGACGACGAATCGGGGATTGGCGCCTTTGTCCAGGAACTCGGCCTTGCCGACGACGCGTCGCTCCGAGGTCCAACTGTGGCGAGTCCGGTAGCGGAAATCCTGGAACACCCGCGCCGGTCGCCCGGTGGCGTTGAACTCGGCTTCGGCCTGAGTCATCGCTTCGGCGCTCTCTGACTTGAGCCGATCATTGTTGGCCAACCCCATCACGTAATCCACGTGATGGTCTTCACACCAGCGGAGCAAGTCATCCCGGCAAAAGCCAGAGTCGGCCCGGATGACGATCGAGACCTCCGGCCAGCTCTGCCGAATCCGGCCGACGATCCGTTCCAGTTCCTCCACCGATCCCGCGGCCCCATCGATATTGGAACACCGCAACCGGGCGCACAGCAGATGCTCCCCCGAGAAGATGTACAGCGGGAGATAACAGTAGTGGCGGTAGTAACCGTGAAAGAACCGGCCTTCCTGCTGGCCATGGATCGGGTCGTCGGTCGCATCCAGGTCCAGCACCATCTCCTCGGGCGCCGATTCGTGGGACTCCACAAAGGCATCCACCATCCAGCCGTCGATCCGGTCCGGGTCCATCGCGATCTTCTTGTACCGCTCCTGCTCATCGACCTCGGCGCCGGTCAACTCCAACCGGTTCAGCGTACACCTGCCCGCCAGCGCCTTCCCCCGATCTGAGGCCTGCCGCCGCCTCTCCCCCAACGGATCGGCCTTATTCACCGCCACCGCCAGCATCGGATCGGTGCGCAACTGATCATGATCGTTCAGATCCTCGTACCCCAGACAGAGTCCGTAGATGCGCTGTCCCAACAACTCCTCGACCGTGTGTTCGATCAACCGCGCATCCCGGTGATCGCTGAAGCACGCGGTCAGTCCGGCAACGAGACCCGTCCGCTGCTCGACCTCGCGTAACAGCAGCACCCCTGCATCGGAGGTGATCTTCCCGCCGTCGAACCGCGCCTTCACTTTGCGTTGAAATAGTTGGTGAAATTCGAACGTGGCTTGTTTACACTCTGTTCTCATAAGGGCCGCCTCCGTTTGGCTTTGAAGTCGTTCTCGTCAAACGCTTTATACCAAACAGGGCGGCCTTTTCAGGTCCCATCGGTGAGAAATGGCGGCTAGCTCCAGGCATAGATCGCTGACCTTCGTGTCGCGCTGCGCCATCGCTGCCTGAGCTCGCCGCACCTGCGCTTTGCTCAGCGCGTGAGGGCGTCCTCCCTTCCTGCCCCTGGCTCGTGCAGAGGCCAATCCAGCGAGGGTTCGTTCCCGGATCAGCTCTCGTTCGAATTCCGCCAAAGCCGCGAAGAGCGCGAAGACCAACTTTCCGCTGGCCGTCGTCGTGTCGATGCTGACCCCTTGGCCGGCGAGCACCCGGATCCCGATGTCCCTGTCGTTGAGGTCCTGCACCAGGTTGACGAGATGGCGGAGATTGCGACCGAGGCGATCGAGCCTCCAGACGACGATCACGTCTCCCTGCCGCGCCGCCTTGAGGAAGGCGGCGAGCCCCGGGCGGTCCTCACGCTGTCCGGACGCTTGGTCCTGGTAGATCGCGTCGTCGCTGACGCCGGCCTCGCGCAGAGCATCCCTCTGCAGGTCGAGGCTCTGGGAACCGTCCGCCTTCGATATCCGCGCGTAGCCGATCAGCACTGGCGTCTCCAAAACGACCGTTTCTGTGACACCTGAGAACGGAGCGAAATCCGTGCCTTAGGCGGTCTCACAATCGGTATCTGATCAACGTCAAATAGAATTCCCGCAGCGACGATTGGAAATCCCCACACAAGGATTAAAAAAAAAGAGCTGTAGCCGTCCTCTGAGACGGCCCTTTCCGCGGTCCTCCTTTCTGTAAAAAAGAGAGATTGTTCCTAGAATGCGAGGGGGACGGAGTGAGGGCGTAGCCCGAACGGAGCTCCCCCTCGCTCGCGCTGGCGTCGAGGGGAGTGGACCAGATCCACGAGGCTGCTGAGCGGCCTCTGTAGGGCGCTGTACGACCTCTCCCCTTGGCGGGCACTCGTCTATCGCCCTCACCAAGCACTTTCCGGGGTCCAATCAGCCGATTTGCCCGGATTTGACCTCCTCGCGGTTTCCTCATTTCGTGGTTCCCTGCTGCTTTGCCTTGGCGCTCTCCATTCGATAGCTCGGGACGTTGAGTTCCAGAATCACGCTGTGGTGCACCAGCCGGTCGATGGCTGCTGCCGTCGTCAGGGGGTCCTTGAAGATCCTCTCCCAGTCCGAGAAGATCAGGTTGCTGGTCAGCAAGATGCTGCGACGTTCGTAACGATGGGCCAGCAGTGTGAAGAGAACCTCCATTTCCTCCCGGCTTTGCTGAACGTAGCCGATGTCATCGACTATGAGAGCCTCGAAGCGATCCAGTTTCTTGAGCTCCTTCTCCAGAGTCAGATCGATTTTGGCCCGCAGCAATCGCTGTACCAGCAGGGCGCAGGTAGAGAACAGAACCCGGCGCCCCAGCAGAATCAACTCCTGGCCCAGAGCACAGACCAGATGGGTCTTGCCACTTCCAGGGTTGCCGAAAGCCAAGACGTTCTCGGCGCGATCCAAAAACGTCCCTTCCAGCAGCGCCGTCAGTTGTCGATCCACGCTTTGGGGCAAGCGCGAGCGGTCCAACGCCGTCAGCGTTTTCTCCCAGGGAAGCTTCGAGATTCGGCGCAAGCGCTGGATTTTGCGCTCGTGCCGCTCCACCACCTCGATCTCACTTAACGAGAGTAGAAACCGGGGATAGGACAGACTTTCCTTGGTGGCCAGTGCCGCCTGGGCGGCGTAGTGCTCCCGAAAGGCCGGTAGATGCAGCTGGATAAGGCACTCGCGAAGCCGGATCAAGTTGCCTGTGCTCATGATCTCACCTCCCGGCTCTCCAGCAGCGTGTCGTAGAGGCCCACGTCCATCTTCTCCACCGCCACTTCCCAGGGTTCCACCACCGGATCGACGAGGCATTCTCGTAGTGCTTCGAAACGGATGTTTTGTCCCCTCTCAATCAGCCCCTGAAGCGCTTCTCGCACCCGCTGCTCTCCTTCCTGGGCAGCCAACTCGAGGATTTTCAGATATTGGCGATCCGCCGTGGCCGGACAATCCTGGCGCAGCTCGTCGTAGGCGACTCGAAACAAGATCCCCGGAAACAGATCCTCCCGCCAGCGATAGCGAAGAAAAGCTCCCGGTTTTCGCACCAGCGAATGGATCACGTGCCGGTAGTCAATGCGATGCTTGCCTTCTCCTCGCAAGCGGGGCATCCGTGCTTGCCGCTGACCCCCGTAGTAGACCTCCAGCTGATCCGCCCACACCCGCACTTGCACTCGCTCGCCGATCAACCGGCTGTCCACCGAATAGGTGTTGTGGCGAACCCGGATCGTACTACTGGGGGAGACTTTCACCCACTGCCGGGTGAAGTCATCCAGACGGCGTGCCGGCAACGGGCGCATCACTGCCAGCTCTTCTCCCAGGCGCTTTTGTCGGGCCGCATTGCGCCGGGCCACAATCACCGCTACAAAGCCCTCGTACTCTTCCCGGCTGGAAAAATCACGGCTGCACCGCAGCAGCAGTTCCTGCTCGATGGCCCGTTTCAAGCGGTGATGAGCCTGTTCCACATCCCCGTTCTCGTGTGCCTTGCCTGCCTGGGTGCGACTCGAGCGCATCCCGAAGTGGTTCAGCAACCCTTGATAGCGCTCGGTGAACTCTTCCCGCTTCAGGTTGTTGACTGCCGCCGAGAGCCGGTCTGTTCGGTGTTCCTCGGGCAGCGCCCCCAACTCCCACAACGCGTTCTGAAGCCCCAGGCTGAGGCTCTCAAACGACTCACTGAAACACAGCGTGGTCGCTTCCCAGTTCGAGTAGGCCAACACAAAGTGGTACAGCAGATGGGGAAACGGCTGACCCTGGATCGTCACTCCCAGACGCCCCATAAAGGTAAAGTCCGATTGTGCTTGATGTCCCGGCCTATACTTCTGCGGGAACATCACCTCCTTCGCTTCTCCGTGTTCTACCTTCCACTGCTTGATCCTCCGCTGCAGTGTTCTCAACTGGCCTTGCTGGAAGGCCCCTTCCTGCTGACGGCACAAATACTCGAACACCGCTTTTGCTTCCACCGTCGGCGATCGCTTCAGGATCTCTTTCACCTCCGGCCACACCGACTCGAACGGATCCGATCGAGTTCTCCAATACCGTTCCGGCTGACACTGGCTCGGTAGCTTTCCCGACTTCAGGTACTTGCGAGCTGTCTTTCGCGACATCCCCGCTTTGGCCGCCGCCATCGTTAGCGTCTTCTCGTTCTTCTTCAACTTTACTAACCTCCGCACTTGCTGATCCTTAACCATGCCCTCATGGTCAGGATCAGCCCTGAAAAAGCGGGGAATTCCATTTGTCGTCGCGGGGAATTCTAACTGTCGCCAATCAGGTATCTTAAACTAAGATTCGGAAACCCTCGGCTCCAATCGGAAGAGACATCAGTGCCGGCATCTATTTTCTCAGAGACTGAGTTGGCTAGGTTGGCCAGCTTTCCCGAGGAAATCCCGGGCGATGACCTGATCAGAGCATTCACGCTGACGGGTGCCGACCGAGACCTCGTCGTCATCCGGCGGCGGGCATCAAACCGCTTGGGGCTCGCGCTTCAGCTTTGTGCACTTCGCTACCTCGGCTTCGTTCCGCGCAATTTGAGCGCAGCTCCGCGATCCGCCGCCTGCTTGCGGCGGAGCTGCAGAACTCACATAACCGTCTACGGTTCTTCTTCGTCCGGTGGTGTTGGGGAAACGATGTTTTCGGGAACGCCGGAGCAATCGACTCGAGAAAAGCCAAGGTTCCGTCGTTGGTGTCCTACTAACAATTCAGGAGGAACAGTATCCGAGCCATCAAATTGTTGATCGTCTGATACCTTTCGGCTGGTGCCGCAAGAATCTCCTCCTCCGACTGCACGTACCCTGACGGCAGCAGCTCTCCCCGACAGTGCTCGACAAGCTGATGGGCCGCCTCGGGTGTGGTTTCCAAATGAAACTGAAGACCCAGTACCCGCTTCCCAAACTGGAACGCCTGGTTTTCACAGGCTTCGCTCCTGGCCAGCAATCTCGCGCGCGGTGGCAAATCGAACGTCTCACCGTGCCAGTGGAACACTGTTATCGAGGAAGGAAAGCCGAACTTGTTCTCCGAGGACACCGCCTGGACGGGAAACCAGCCGATCTCCTTCGCGAGGTTCGCATAGACCTTTGCACCCATAGCGCTGGCAATCAGTTGGGCGCCAAGACACACACCCAGAACGGGCTTCCCCGTCTGGATGCAATCGCGAATGAAACGTTGCTCGTCAGCCAGCCAGGGATGCCGGATCTCATCATTCACACTCATGGGGCCGCCCATCACGATCAGGAAGTCGACCTCCTGGGCGTCCGGTAGATCGGTCGATTCGAAGAACGGCGTGCGCGTTATCTCGTATCGGGCTGAGCGGAGCCATGACTCGATGCTGCCGAGTCCTTCGAATGGAACGTGCTGCAAATAGTGAGCTCTCATGACGTCGCAATCCAACGGCTAACAAGCTACCCGAAAGGGCACTGTCCACTCAGATTCTAACGGAGTTAGCTAAACCCTTGAAAGCCCATCCGGAGCCGGAGGGTTGCGTAACCGCTCCTTTGTGCAGAGCTCTTGTCAATAGGTGTGGAAAAACATCAGGCGGCTTTCTCCTCCGGGACTTGGTTGACCGGGACTCCATTGACATATTTGGCGCCCTGGTAGACGTCTTTCATCAGCTCCGGTGCCTTCAACCGGCGGAATCGCTGCTCCGCCACCAACAGCATCTTCCAGATCACCGCCTGGGCGTTTTCCACTTTCTTGAATCGCTTGGCCGCGTCCGTTCGCAGCCGAAGAGCGGCAAACGGTGACTCCACTGGATTGGTGGTTCGCAGATGCGGATGCTGCCACTGCTTCTTTGGATAGTTGTAAAAGGTCACCATCCGGTCCCAGTCCTGCTCGATTAGCTCAGCCGCCAGAGTCAGCCCTCGCTGCCGGCACCAGTGCTGAAAAACCTTCTTGAGTCGTTGTGCTTCTTCTCGAGTCTGGGCGTAAGGGATCTGCCGCAGGATCAGCAAGGCCGGCTTGTGCACTCGCTTAGGGAGCTTGGCCAGCAGGTTGACGATCCGATGATTCCAGCAGCGCTGCTCCTCGGCCTGGGGATAGACGTTGCGCAAAGCTCCCCAGATGCCCAGGTGGCCGTCTCCGATCACCAGCCGTGGACAGCCCATCCCCCGGCGCTTCAAGTCGCGCAGTACTTCCGACCAGCTCTGAGTCGATTCCCGATAGCCGCTCGTGACCGACACCACGGCTTTGCTTCCGTCACTTAAGGCGGCCAGCACCACCAGCAGGACTGCCTTTTCCTTCTCCAGACCCGCCTTGACGTAGATTCCATCTACCCATAAATACACCACTTCCAGATCATTCAAGGGTCGACTCCTGCCAGACTTCCCATTCGGCCTGCCACTTCTCTTTCAATCTGGCCACCGTGGAGGACGACAGGTGCGCCTTTTCCCCTAAAAGCCCTCTCAGAGCCAGATCAAAATCCCCCAGCGCCAGACCATGCAAGTACAGCTCAGGGATCAGTTCTCGAACCTGCCGCGTCCGCTTGGCAAACAGGGGCAACACCCGACTTTCAAAGTGTTCCTCTAGATCCCGCACTCGAGGCCTTCGAACCTGGATCGTCCCCGAGCTCAGCGTCAGATGCCTCGGCTTCCCATATCCATTGCGATAGCCCGACGGAGCGTCCACGGCCCTTCGCCGCTCACTCTTACGCCGCCCTAATAACTCCGTGACTTCCTCCTCCAGCAGCTCTTGAACCCAGCCTTGGATCTTCTCCCGCACCCAATCTTCCAGCTCCTCGAAACAAACTCTTGACTCCACACTTCCCTCAATGTTCTGCTTGCTCATGCGGTGTGTACTCCTTCCGTTGCGGGCCTTTCGGCCCTGGGTTTTAAATCAACCCGGAAGGATACTCACCGCCTATGCTATTTACACACCTTCTGATGGTAGCTCTTTGTGCAAGCCCGTCTGCCTAATCCTGATCGGCTCCTTACATGGAGTACATCATCCAGGCCAATTCCACTAAGCTCAGCCACCTCAATGAATGGTTTCGATGTTTTCCTTTGGGTGGCCCCTGACATCCTGCGCCTTCCCCGCCTATCTGTACAGCAGGGAGCGGTAACCCTTTCTGTGTAGACACTTGCCTACTTGGCGCTTGTGGGGCACACTCGGGCCGCAGGGCAAATCGTGTCGGCGGAGAATATGCCCAGATCCACAATTTGCCACCGCCTGGCAAACGCTACGTCCTCTGGGGCAACAGCGATTCTGCATAGGAAGGGTTCATAAAGGCGCCTCCAGTTTCCACCAGAACGGTCACTCAGTTTCAAAGCTTGAACCTTGAGAGCACAGTCATGCATCTAGAGAATGCAAGAACGTTACCATCACTTTCTAGAGTGTAGGAAGGAAAGCTCATGGTTAAACGAAGTGCAGCAAAAGTGCTTCTGCTATTGCTTGTCCTGGGAGGCTACCCCCTGGGCCAGCAGAAGGCCGTCACCGAAGATGGCAAGGGTGTCATTCTGAAGCCGGACGGAACCTGGGAGTACACGGAGGTTTTCCAATTGTCGGAGAAAGGCGTGGCCCTGCCTCGACTTGTGAAACGGACAATCCCCAGTTACACCCAGGCAGCAAAAGCAGCAGAAGTTCAGGGAGTCGTTCTCCTCGACTGCGTCGTTCGGAAAAGTGGTCGGGCGGACAAATGCAAAGTCGTGAAGAGTCTGGCACACGGGTCGACAGAACGAGCAATTGAAGAAGTGGAGACCAACTGGAGGTTCGAGGCCGGGCGTTTTCAGGGACAACCAGTTGATGTGGAGAGCATCATCGAGATCTCTTTCAACGACCCTTGATCCGTGCCAACGACAACAGACCTCACAGTTCCCAAAACGCAGTTGGCTTGAACTTCTAGTTCGTCATCATCGGTGAGTGCGAGTCCAGTCGCCATCTGGAGTCGTGACAAACAGCCGCCGAGAAGGCCAAGGCCGGAGTGGAGCGCGACTGCGACGGATTCCTATTCCAAAACGGTGGTTCATTACCGGGCAGCTGTAGACCGGGACACTCTTCCAACATGTAATGATCGGATGTTGGCTGGAGAACCTTGATCAAGCATTGCCTACGGTCTCTGACATCACCCTGTGAGCGTTCAACAACCAGACGTGAAAGGAGAGGGCAGCAGCCCGCTATTGACAATGAATTCGTGCTTGCACCACAGTGGCTGAATGTCCAACAAAGGGAAATTACAGGGCATTGTCCCAATTGAACGCATCGCCGCGCAGATCTACATGATCCGCAGGCAGAGCGTCATGCTTGATGCGGATCTCGCCGGGTTGTACGGTGTTGAAACGCGCGTCCTGGTTCAAGCCGTCAAGCGGAACATAGACCGTTTTCCCGAGGACTTCATATTTCAGCTCTCAAAAGAAGAACTGAAGAATTGGAGATCACAAATTGTGATGTCCAATCCGAACGCCAAGATGAGCTTACGGCGGCGTCCCTACGCCTTCACAGAGCACGGAGTGGCGATGACGGCGTCGGTGCTGCGCAGTAAACGGGCAATCGAGGTCAACATTGCTATCGTGCGCACCTTCATCCGTTTGCGCCAAGTGCTGGCTACCAACGAAGACCTGGCCCGCAGGGTGGCCCAGCACGACCAGGAAATCGGCATTCTCTTCGAGCACATCCAAGGGCTGCTGGAACCGGCCAAGCTGCCTAAAAAGCCCGCGATCGGCTTCCGAGGGACGGACGACAAAGAGAAAGAGTAGGAGATTACATTCACTGATGAAGGCGGGTTGCAGGTCGGGGCGGAACGGGTCAGCGTGCTGAGGGCTACGGAGTGACGACAGATGTCCTCGAGCCACGCATGGATCTCCTCCAGAAGGAGTACGTTCTCGTTCAGGCGTGGAAGAAGACCGCGTCTTATATCCGGTACCACAACTGGTTCTCCGATACGCTCGAACTCGATCGAGCTGCGGTAAACCTTCCCACCTTCATCGCTGAGATTGCGGAGCGTCTTCAATCTCCCGATCAGTGGAAAAACGATGTCCTGCGCATCGTACTGGCGCCGAAGAGCCAACGCTGGCGTGTTTCACCGACATCGGGTGCTTGGGAACCAAGAGAGAAGGGCGCAAAGGCAGCCCGACTACGGCCACTTGCGCACGTGAGTCTCAGGGACCAGGTCGTGGCAACAGCTCTCATGCTATGCCTCGCCAATCGAGTTGAGACGAGGCAGGGCGATCCACGCGGATCAGTGCAAGACATAGCTTCTCGCAAGCGAGTCGTCTCCTACGGGAATAGGCTTTTCTGCGATGCCGATGGCGGCGAGCTATTCCACCGTTGGGGTTCGGTGAAACTTTACCGCGCCTACTACGAGGACTACCGAAAGTTTCTGAGTCGGCCCAAAGTAGTCGCGGAAGCAGCAGATTCCGGACAGCGGGTGTTCATTGTCCATTCGGACCTTCGGCAGTTCTACGACCGTGTTCACCCAACTCGCCTCGCGAACGCACTCCGCAGGATCCAGCGTGACCACGACGATCTCGACTTCTTCGGATTTGCAGCGCGCGTGCTGGATTGGGGCTGGCATACCCGGGACGCCGCGGGCGAGGTTGCAATCTATGTGAAACAAGCAGGTCTCAAAGACTTCTCACGGGTGGCTTTGCCGCAGGGCCTTGTGGCCGCTGGCTTCTTTGCAAACATTGCACTCCTTGATTTCGATAGCAGGTTGGGCGGTGCTATCGGCGAGGAGATTGGGGAGGACATCCGCTTAGCCCGGATTATGCAAGAACCGTAGTTCGGTGTTGAAAAACGACTCGAGAAGTGGCCCAACTCGGAAGCGGGCAGGTGTGACAGGCGGATTTGCGAAGAATATGGGTTGGCGAGGCGTTTGAGTGGTTTGGGGAGTGAATTTCAGACAGATCTGGGCCTGGATGAGTGTCGGAAGCGGTTTTTCGGGGGAGCTGGGAAAAGCTAACTGGAGTTCAGGCGACTCAAGACGAGGTGGAAGAGGGGTTGTTCGGGGAAGGCTGAGGAAAGATGGACCCAGATGCGTCGAGTGGTTTGTCGGATCCGGGCCCCAATCTTGAGGACCCGACGACGTAAGGTTTCGATTTTGAGCTTGTGCCAGGGGGTTCCGTGAAGATAGTCGCGCAGGCGCACGAACATCTGGTAAGCCAGTGCATGCAGGAGGAGTCGAAACTGATTGGCCAGGAATCGATGACAGCTGAGTCGGTCCATGCTCAGATGATTCTTGAAGGCCTTGATGAAGTTCTCGGTCTGCCCTCGGTTTGTGTAGTGGTCATAAAGTGATTGGGAGCAGAGATCGTCCCGGTTGGTAACTACAAAGCGACGATTGATGCCACGCTGATCGACCTCCACTTTGACAATGACGCGACGGGATCGATCCCAGCTGTGGGCTCGATAAAGAAACTCGTCAAACTGACGCTGTTTTTCCTCCAGCTCAACGAACCTCAGCCGAGTCGAATCCAGCAGGGGCTCGACCACTCGCTGCAGGCGAGGGTTTCGACTTAACCCAATGACATACTGGAGTTTATTCTCTTCACATTCACAGAACTCGTAGAGCCGAGGCGTGGCAAAGCCGCTGTCGGCCCGAATCTCAATCTCGACATCCGTCCCCACTGCTTGTCGGATGGCCTCCACGACTCGCTTCAGAATGGGCACGATGTGAGAGGCAGCCCCCTTGTTGCCAGGTCTCAACACGGCACAGACCAGGTCTCCCGTGTCGGCATCGAAGATCAGCAAAGGATGCAGAATGTGGTTTCGGTAATACCCGTGGTAGAAGGAGAACTCCTGTTGGCCGTGAGTGTGGTCGTCGGTACTGTCCAGATCCAGGATGATCTTGCTGGGACGTCTCTTCTTCAGGGAGCGCACATAACGGCCTGGCAGCCACCGGCTCAGACGCATCAGATCCTTCTTGGTGACGGAGTTCTCCAGGCGGGAGAAAGTCGGCTGGGTGGCCAAATCGGGATCGCTCTCTGGCAACTGATCACAGACGGTCTTGAGCATCGGATCCGAGCGCAGCGTATCGGCGTCGTTACAGTCTTCGTAGCCGGCCACGATCTGCAAGACTCGTTGTCGGATCAACTTCAACAGGTCATGACGAACGTAGCGTCGGTCTCGACTTTCCGCAATACACGAACTGAAGCCCTCGCACAATCGATGTTGACGATCCAGGGATCCAAACAACAACCATCCTGCGTCGGAAGTGAGGCTCCCCCCATCAAAACGAGCCGTGATGTTTCTGTGGCTGTGAAATGGCAGGGTATTCTGGCAGACTGCTTTCAACATTGCCGTAGCTCCTGTTTAGGGTCTTTGTTTCTCTAAACCCTTTTATATCAGAGGGCTACGGCTTTTTCCTGGAGCCAGAATCTCACTCGGATTCAGATCTTTTGCATAATCCGGGTTAGACGATGCATGCCGATATGTCGACGACTTCCGTCTCGTCGTCACGGCAGATCAGTATGGCGAGGACGACTTGGACCGGGTCAAGAATGCCGTCGTCGAATGGCTGCAGGGACTTTTGGAGGACGAGGCACCGGGGCTCGAGTTCGCCGGCAAAAAGACCAAGGTAGTCAAATTTGGCGGCGAACGCCCTCTGGTCTTCCAGAGCATGAAGATGAGCCGAATTCAGTCGGCTGTGTCCGGTGGGTTCGACGCGATCGGGGGCGAAGAGATCCTGGATTCGATCCAGGGCCTGATGCGATCTCAGCAGGCGCTGAGTGATCAACCAGAGGTGGACCCCATCGGTTGGACCACTTGGCGGCATTTCTCACCGATGGGACCTGAAAAGGCCGCCCTGTTTGGTATAAAGCGTTTGACGAGAACGACTTCAAAGCCAAACGGAGGCGGCCCTTATGAGAACAGAGTGTAAACAAGCCACGTTCGAATTTCACCAACTATTTCAACGCAAAGTGAAGGCGCGGTTCGACGGCGGGAAGATCACCTCCGATGCAGGGGTGCTGCTGTTGCGAGAGGTCGAGAGGGGGACGGGTCTGATCGCCGGACTGGCTGAGTGTTTCAGGGATCACCGGGATCCGCGGTTGATCGAACACACGGTCGAGGAGTTGTTGGGGCAGCGCATCTACGGACTCTGTCTGGGGTACGAGGATCTGAACGATCATGATCAGTTGCGCACCGATCCGATGCTGGCGGTGGCGGTGAATAAGGCCGATCCGTTGGGGGAGAGGCGGCGGCAGGCCTCAGATCGGGGGAAGGCGCTGGCGGGCAGGTGTACGCTGAACCGGTTGGAGTTGACCGGCGCCGAGGTCGATGAGCAGGAGCGCTACAAGAAGATCGCGATGGACCCGAACCGGATCGACGGCTGGATGGTGGATGCCTTCGTGGAGTCCCACGAATCGGCGCCCGAGGAGATGGTGCTGGATCTGGATGCGACCGACGACCCGATCCATGGCCAGCAGGAAGGCCGGTTCTTTCACGGTTACTACCGCCACTACTGTTATCTCCCGCTGTACATCTTCTCGGGGGAGCATCTGCTGTGCGCCCGGTTGCGGTGTTCCAATATCGATGGGGCCGCGGGATCGGTGGAGGAACTGGAACGGATCGTCGGCCGGATTCGGCAGAGCTGGCCGGAGGTCTCGATCGTCATCCGGGCCGACTCGGGCTTTTGCCGGGATGACTTGCTCCGCTGGTGTGAAGACCATCACGTGGATTACGTGATGGGGTTGGCCAACAATGATCGGCTCAAGTCAGAGAGCGCCGAAGCGATGACTCAGGCCGAAGCCGAGTTCAACGCCACCGGGCGACCGGCGCGGGTGTTCCAGGATTTCCGCTACCGGACTCGCCACAGTTGGACCTCGGAGCGACGCGTCGTCGGCAAGGCCGAGTTCCTGGACAAAGGCGCCAATCCCCGATTCGTCGTCACCTCCCTGTCGCCGGAACGCCTGGGGGCCCGCGCGCTCTACGAAGACTTCTACTGTGCGCGGGGCGACATGGAGAACCGCATAAAAGAACAGCAGTTGGATCTGTTCGCCGACCGGACCAGCGCGGCAACGATGCGCGCCAATCAACTCCGGCTGTATCTGTCCTCCGCCGCCTACATGCTCATGCACGCCTTGCCTCGTCTCGGACTGAAGCAGACCCCCCTGGCTCGCGCTCAGTGTCAGACGATTCGCTTGAAGCTCCTCAAGATCGGCGCCCAGGTCCGCCACGTCTGGATCTCCATGTCGGAAGCCTATCCCTACAGCGAGGTCTTCGCTGCCGTCGTTCGAAACCTCCAGGCCATTCCTCTGCGCTGCTGAGGTTTGTCCCGATCAAACGCCCCCAAAAACGAAATCGTTCCATCGCTCAGGCCGAGCTCTGCCTGAATACATTCCGTCACGCTCTTCCGAACCCGAAAAACGGTTCATTCACGACCATCCACACCACCGCATCACTCGACCTGGACCGGATCGATAGCGAAACTCTCAGAAAACCGTTCCGGCCTGCCAAAATCACCTTCATTTCCAAATCGGTGATCTATGCGGGCTAGTGGCCAGCGTTTTTGTCAAAGCGTGCCCGGTCGACTGCAGGTAGGTCTGGACTACACCTTCCTTGAAATGTCCCTCGGGATCGTAGGCGTACTTTTTCTCTTCGGACTCGTAATCCACCCCCAGCACATCGGCTAGAGCGAAGTTCGACCGCGCCCGACGCTGCTCGTCCAGGAGGCCGCACTTCCCGGTGGCAATGAGCGTTCCGCCGTCCCTCACCCAGCGGCGAATCGCTTCGGCGTGCCGGGAGGCCAGGACATCCACCTCCGGCAAAATGAGTAGCTCGAACTCCTTCAGCACTTCGTCCGTCAGGCGAAACCCGGGAATGCTCTCTACCGGCCGTCCCGAATAGGTGAGCGTCTCCAGGGCTCCCACAACCGAGTCTCGAAAGGCCGTCGGTCGCTTCTCGGTCGCCCGCTGCAAGCGCATGCTCTCACTGTAAAGCGCGGCGGTGCTGGTGAGCGGCGCTGCACCTTCCAGTGCCGCATCCACGGCGCGAACGTCCTCCCAGGTTTCAGCGGCGACCTGAAACCAGCGCTTCGAAAAGCCCTGCCCGTCGAGGTGGCCGATAATCGGGGCGTTGCCCACGATGAAAGTGCGGGCATTCTGTACCATCAGTGCGTCGGCCTTGACCCGGGGGACGGAGCCCGGAAAGGTATCGAGATAGCCTTGCCGGCTGAACACTCCGGCCTGGTAGTCGGGCCGCCCCCAGCCGCGCATGAGAATCGAGCCGATGGAGATGCCCGTCTTCGTTGTGATCGGTTCAGCATAGATGAAGTCGACCTTCTGCATGATGTCGTTGGGGAACGATTCCGGGCCGCCGTTGAGCGAAAGCAGAGTGCCCGGACGGTGCCTGCGCATGATGGCGATGATCTCGTCGAGCATGTCGGTCATGGTGCGCTTCTGGTGCCAGCGATAGCGACGCTCCCAACCTTCAGGCGTCTGGAAGCCCTTCCGGTAGGCATCACCCGGGTTGTCCCGGTTCCAGGCATCTTCGTCATACTTGCTGTACCCGAACGGTTCGACGCCGCGCTGATGGTACAGGTAAAACTGGATACCGAAGATGTCCAGGAACAGCTCGTCGATTTCGTAGCGCGAGAAAAGCTCCTCCATCATCGCCGTGACGTACTGACGATAGGGACTGTTGAGACTGGTCACGTACCAGCGAAGGGTCTTCAGGCTGCCCTGCTCATCGACCCAGCCCCAATCGGGATGTTTGAGTACGATCTGGTTGTTGAACTGCAGGCTGTAGTAACAGACGACCGACATGCCGTGCTTGTGCGCCAGCTCGACTTCCCTGCCGAAAACGTCCTGCTCGAGTGACGGATGCCGCACGGCGGCGTCACTGAGATAAAAAGCGTGCCCCCAGTGATCCTGAGAGTAAAACATCATGCTCTCGGCACCGGCGTCGCGGGCCGCTTTAACCGCCTCTTCGAAGTCGACTTCGAAGTTGCCTTCCGGGGGTGTGTGGCACTCCCACTCCATCATGCGGTAGGTCTTGTTGGGTGGGATGATGCCCTTTCTCCCGTGCGCCTCGCGCAGCTGAGCCAGCGACGGAAATACCGGTGTCGGCGCTTCGGCCCGCAGGGGGAGAGCTGCGCCCATGCCGACAGCAGTCGTTTTGAAAAAGGTTCGTCGGGTGTGTGTCATGGCTAGAAGATAGTGCCGTGCAGGGCGAGACTCAAGACACAGCACCTGCAGGCGTTATCTCCAGACTTGCGAGTCAGAGCATCCCAACGTACTCTACGGTGGGGAGCTTTGAGCACATGGCTTTGGTGGTTTTCACCGTTCTCGACTGGATCTGGTTCGCTCTGTTTCTGGTGCTGATGATCCTGAGCGGGGTTCTCTTTTACCGCCTGGGCAAACGTTCGGAGGCCGACTTTTTCCTGGCTGGAAGGGGTCTCCCCTGGTGGCTGCCCGCCTCGTCCGTCTATGCCACTCACACGGCAACGGACACCCCCATGTGGGTTGCCGGCGTGATCTATCGGCACGGCATGGCCGGACTGGTACACCTTCTTCTCCGCCTGGTGTGCCATCAGCGCCTTCGTCTCCACCCGCATCTTCCGGAGATCCCTGGCCTACAGCCAGGCCGAATGGCAGACCCTCAGGTTCAGTGGTCTGGGCAGCGAACTCCTGCGGGGCTGGGTGGCCGGCTGGCAGGTCTTCATGAACATGTTCATCCTGGGCTGGATTGGAATCGCCATGGGGAAAGTCTGCCATTTCGTGTTCGGCTGGGAGACCTGGGTGGGCCTGGTGCTCTTCTCCTCGGTCCCGGCGATTTACGTACTCGCCTCCGGTTACTGGGGTGTCGTAATCGCCGACCTGCAGCAGGGCATCATCGCCCTCTTTGCCATACTCATTGTTTCGGTGTGGGGAGTCGTTGCCGCCGGCGGACCCTCGGGCATCTTCGCCCGCCTGGAAGAGATGGACCAGTTGTGGCGGCTCAATCCCTTTGCCTTCAGTGGCTTTTTCGACGGTGACTTTCCGGTGGCCTGGTTTCTCACGATGCTGTTCATCGGGTTGCTGGGAGGCTTCGGAATGGGAACCACGATTGACTGGTACGTCGAGGCCCAGCGCATCCAGTCCGCCCGTACCGTGCGGGATGCCAGCTACAGCGTCTGGGCGGGGACTGCACTGGTGCTGACACGCAATTCCGTCTGGGCCGCCGCCGTGCTTGGCTTTTTCGTTCTGTATCCCGACATCCCCGAAACAGCGGACTACGAGATGGCCTGGTTCAGGGTCGGTTTTGAGAATCTCCCGGTCGGAATGATCGGGTTTTTCTTCGCCGCCATTGTGGCGATTCATCTTTCCAGCGTTTCAACCGTGCTGAACCTGGGAGCCCTGTATATAACTCGCGACCTCTATCACCACTATGTCAATCCCCATGCCAGCGAGAAAAAACTTGTCTGGGTCGGCAGGGTTGCGACCATTGTGGTCCTTCTCGGTTCTTTTCTCTACGGCTCGATGATGGAGGAAATCACCAAGTGGCTCATCTTCGCTTTGTGGATCATGGCCGCTGGAGTGTGGCTTCCCAACATTCTGCAGGTGGTCTGGTGGCGCTTCAACAGCTGGGGTTACCTGTCCTCCTGGATTGCCAATCTGGGTCTCAGCTGGCTCATTGTCTGGGTGCTGCCGGCCTTTGGGATTCTGCCCGAACTCCCGGACTATCTGCAGTTCTGGCTCCTCATGGCCCTGGGGACTATTATTTATCTGCCCGTCACATTCTTGACGCCGCCCGATGACATGGACCGGCTGGTGCGCTACTACGTCCAATCACGACCCATCGGTTTCTGGCGGCCGGTGAGAATGGAAGCCGAGAGGCAGGGATTGATTGGAGCTCGAGTCTGATGAGCAACTGGTTTCGTCGAGAATGGACCCCTCAGGACGCGGACGAGTGGACGAAAGAAGACGGCTGGGCGATCCTTTTCTCTTGTCTCGCTTACATGCTCCTGACGCGGGGTTGGACTGAGTCTTCTGGTCCCTTTCTGGGGCCTGCCTTGCGTTGCGCTGGGGGTTGCGTGCGCCTTGATCATGTACTGGATCATCGATCCCAAGCTGCGTACCCTCTCGGACGAATATGAATCGAAACAGAAGGAGTATCTCGAGGCTCTGGACCGCACCATGAAGTGGGAAGAGGAGTGAGTCCCTTCGTCCGCTCGCGGAGTCACGAGACCTGTGTAAAGTGTCTATTGTAGCCGGCGTCGACTTCGGGACGCTGAGTGTTCGCGTCTCAATCGTGGACAGCCGGCAGGGTCGCCTGGGCTCAGCCGGCGCCGAGTACCCGCTCGAGCGCAAGCAGGACGACCCGGACTACGCCACCCAGAAACACCAGGACCACATGGACGCCCTGGTCAGCGCCATGCGATCGGCCCTGCAGGACTCCGGGGTTGAGGGCGACCAGGTCCTGGCCCTGGCTCTGGACACAACTGGCTCCAGTGTCATCCCCGTAGACAAAAAACTGGACCCTCTGGACGACTACTACCTGTGGTGTGATCATCGAGCCAGCCAGGAAGCGGAGCAGATCACCGAGGCGGCCCGCAGTCTGGAGCTGGAGGCCATTCGGTGGTGCGGAGGCGTTTACTCCTCAGAGTGGGGGTTCGCCAAGCTGCTCCACTGGCTCAGGCACAACCCCGCAATGCGGCCCCGGATGGCGACCGCCCTGGAGCACTGTGACATGGTGGCGGCAACCCTGTGCGAAATCGATGTCCCCGCCGCCCTTCCCAGAAGTGTCTGCGCCATGGGCCACAAGTGGATGTGGAGTGACTCCCTTGGAGGTTTGCCCCCGGAGGAATTCCTGGTCCAGGTCGATCCCCTGCTGGCGGGGGTTCGCGAGAAGCTGGGAGGCTGTTACGGCTCATCCGATCGACTGGCCGGACGCCTGGCTTCCAACTGGGCTGAAAAGCTGGGCCTGAAAGCGGACATTCCCATTCCCGTAGGCGCTCTTGACGCCCATTGGGACGCCATTGGCGCCGGTATCAGAGAAGGGGATGTGGTCAATGTGGTGGGTACCTCCACCTGCATCATGGCGATCGCTCCGGAGGTGGGCCTCATTCCCGGGGTTTGTGGGGTCGTGAAGGGATCGATTCATCCCGATTATTACGGCATCGAGGCCGGGCTTTCTGCGACGGGCGCTATCTTTGAAGCGATCGCACGACGGGCCTCGACAAGCGTGGCGGAACTCTCCGGCGGACTCGAAGACTACCTTCCCGGACAGACCGGCCTGCTCCGGATGACCTGGGACAACGGCGATCGGACGGTCCTGGTCAACGCCAATCTAGGAGGCATGACCCTGGGCTGGAATCTGACTTCGACGGCCCGCGACGAACTCTACTCCGCCATCGAGGGCACTGCACTCCACACCCGCATCATACTCGACCGACTGTCGGAGCACGGGGTGTCCATCCAGCGGATCATCAACGGCGGAGGAATTCCTCAAAAGAACCAGGTGCTCAACCAGGTCTACGCCGACGTCCTGCAAAAGCCCGTCCTGGTTCCGGAACAGGAGGTCACCAGCCTCGGATCCGCCATCTTTGCCTTCCTGGCTGCCGGAGTCTTCGAGACGATTGAAGAGGCCCAGGACGCCCTTTGTCCGAGCTATCGGGTCGTCGAGCCCCGGCCCGAAGCGCGACTCACGTACGAGGAACTTCACGGGCTCTATCGGAAACTGTACTTCAGTTACGGAGTTCCCGACTCCGAGCCGGTCGGGGCGGGCGAAGTGCTGGCCCGGCTCCGGAGCCTCGCTGCGGAGGCGAGGCAATAGAAAATCCCACGGGTCGCGTTGCGGGCGCCATCATAACGGCTGGATAAGGACGTCCTTCCAGCGGCACCTGGCTCCGACCGGCCAACTGGTTCCAAGGTGGACCTGAACGGCGATGCTGCCGGGCCGGCCAATCAATTCCAGGATCTCTTCACGGTTCTCGGCATAGACTTCATTGGTCGTTGTCGGCCCGTCGAACTCGCAGATCTTCAGATCGTTGATCCAGGTGGTCACGTGTGGGTCTTTTCCGGTCACACGCACACGGGCTGTGTTCCAGTCATCAATCCGGTACGCCTCCACGAATTCCTCCCCGCTGCAGGACGAGATCACTCCAGCCTCTTCCAGCGACTGGGCAGGAGTCGTCCTGAGCCCGACGAGCCTGGCCCGGTCGTTCAGAACTCCGTGTATCTCGAAGGTGTGGCAATTGAAGCCGGAGGTGCCCTCCCCGTAGAGAAATCCGATTTTGCCCCGATCGTGGTAGTCAACCATCATCTGCAGGCACTGGCCACTTTCGGTGCTGCGCAAAAAAAGTCCGGAACAGACACCCCAGTCGGGCTTGATGCCAATGGAAAGCTCAAAGTCCCTGAACTTCTCATCGGTGAGCAGGATCCCGCCGTTGCCTGAGCCCGGCGGGTCCTGCCGGCCGGTGAGGGCCCCGTCCTCGACCTCCCAAAGTCCACCCGTACCATGAACGTTTTTCTCACGGTTCGTGTGCCAGCCCTGGAGTGATTCTCCGTCAAACAGCGGTCTCCAGTCCTCTCCCGAACGCCGGGCGCACCCAAGGGTATGGAGGGCGGGGAGGAGACCGGCACCCGCTACACCCCGGGACAGGGCTCTCATGAAACAACGGCGGTCGGATGTAACGCTCATGATGGTCGGTTCTCCTCTCCCGTGGACACCTCGTTCAGAGTGTCCAACCCTCGCGATACAGGGGATGAATGAAACGGTTCAGCTCGGGCAAATTGTTTACGCGCAGGTTGGCGCTATCCCAGCGCAGCCGCCTGCCGGGGGCCCGCAGGGCGAGGTTTCTTGAGAAGGGTCCCACTCTCCACCGCCTGAAGGCGGTGGATTCGACATGCGACTGAAGTCGCCCAAAGACCTCGCTTCGCTCGCAGGCTGACTACTCAGTGACCCGAAAATCGTCGTCTCGGGTCTCGACATCTTGGGTTTCGATATACTCTGCAACCATCGTATCGCTCACATTCCCAGTCGTCGCCACGAAGTACCCTCGTGCCCAAAGATGTCGTCCCCAAAACTCCTTGCGCAACTTGCGGTGATCTTGCAGTAGATGATGCGACGTTTTCCCTTTGATCGCCTGCATCACTCGGCTCGGCGCCAATCTCGGCGGCACATCCAACAACAAATGTACATGATCGGGTCGCACATGCCCCTTCACGATCTCGATATCCAATGATCGGCAAATCTCTCGCGTCAGGTCCCGCACCTCTTTCCCGATCTCTCCTCGCAGATGACCTGCCCCCAGGAACGAGTCCACTCTCTAAGTTAGACCTGGGACCATTTGAAGTCCACTCCATGGTATAGAACTCTGGGCCTGGGACCTGGGTAATCTGGCCTCCGGCGCCGGCGGCCGATAGGCCAAGGCGCTGTGAGGCCGTCGCTGGTTGTACTCCCTGCGCCATCTCTCGGCCAACACCTTCGCTTCCCACAACGTGTCGAAGACTTCTACGTTCAGCAGTTCATCCCGCAGTTTTCCGTTGAAGCTCTCCACATATCCATTCTCCCAGGGGCTGCCGGGCTCGATGTATAAGGTCCTCACCCCAACAGCCTTCAGCCAGTCCCGAACCGCCTGAGCCGTAAACTCCGACCCGTTATCGGACCGAATGTATTCAGGCACTCCCCGATCCACGAACAACTCCGCCAATCGATCCAACACGTCCTGGTGATTCATCTGTCGTTGAACCTCAATGGCCAGACACTCCCGGGTGTATTCATCCAGTAGGGTTAATAATCGAAAGGCCCTTCCGTCATGGGTTCGCTCATGCACGAAGTCATAGCTCCAGACGTGATCCTTGTGAGCCGCTCGTAACCGAACGCAGGATCCATCATGAAGCCACAGTCTCCTTCGTTTCGGCTGTCTGGACGGGACTTTCAGCCCCTCCTGTCTCCACAACCTCTCCACCCGCTTGTGATTCACTTTCCACCCTTCCCAACGAAGCATGGCCGTGATCCGTCGGTAGCCGTATCGCCCGTAGTGCGTGGCCAACTCCACCATCTCAGCCACCAATCGAGCCTCATCATCGGGGATATGCCTTTCCCTTCGCTGGGTCGATCGAGCCTGTCCCAGCACTTGGCAGGCCCGACGTTCGGAGACGCGCTCTGCTCCCAATCTCTCCCTCACCCACACCACTGCGCGTCTCCTCTTCGTCGGGCCTAGAAGTTTCCCGAGGAAACTTCCTTTAGGATCTGCTTGTCCAAAGACAGATCTGCCACTAGCTTCTTCAACCGGGCATTCTCCTTCTCCAACACCTTCAACCGCTTGGCCTGATTCAGTCGAAGCCCTCCGTACTCCTTGCGCCACCGGTAGTAGGTCTGCTCGGTCACCCCAATCTGTTTGCACACCTGGCCCACCCTCTGTCCTTGGGCTAGACCTGCCTCTGCCTCACGCAGCTTCATGATGATTTGTTCTGCCGTAAACCGCTTCCGTGCCATCCTTGCCTCCTTCCTAAAACCGAAAATCCTAACATTCAACTTGGACCCGTTTTAGGGGGCAAGGTCAACCCAACGCTCGAGATTACGCTTACGGGTTTACCGAATATTTACTATTTAGGGACTCTGTGGGATGTAATGGAATCCGATTATATCGGACTCCCTCTCCGCCACGTTTGTTGGAGCCTTCGAGCCGTCTGTTTTCGAGCGGAGTTATCTCACCAGCATCAGATCCAGGAGCTCTTCGGGGTCGCCAATCACGAAGCGCCGGGCCCTCACTCGGACCAGGCCGTCCGCCTGCAACTGGCTCAGCACTCGAGTCGCAGTCTCGCGAGAAATCCCGATTAGATCGGCGATCTGCTTGTGGGTGAGGCGCAGGCTGATCATGGTGCCGTCGATGGTGGGGATCCCCTTGCTCTGGCAAAGGTGATAAAGCACGGCCCGAACCCGGGAGCTGGCGTTATGAAAGCTCAGCACCTCGACCTGAACCCAGGCTTCCCGCAGGCGCCCACACAAGTTGCGCAGCAGGGCTTCCTTGATTTTCGGGTTCTGGAGCAGCGTCCCAAAGCGACGATGGTTGATTGCCAGAATCACGGTGGGGACCACCGCTGTTACGGTGGCCGGGGCGGTGCCACCGTCGATCAGGGAGAGTTCGCCGAAATAGTCACCCGCGTCGTGGAACGTCAGAATCATCTCTTTCCCGCTGGGAAGAACACGGGAGACTTTTACGCGGCCCGACTTCACGACATACATATAGTTTCCCGTCTCCTCCTCGAAAAAGAGGATGGCGCCGCGCTTGTACCGCTTCTCTTCGAACAGGCTTGTAGCGTGTTCCATCTCGTCTGGAGAAAAGTCTGCGAAGAGGGGGACCTCGCTTAGAAATTGAAGATCTGTACCCTTCATGGTGCCTCTCTGTAGCCGACCCGATCGATCTCCGAAACTTTGCAGTCTCAGCCCCCTACCCAGGCTCTGACCTGCGATCAGTGTGTGAAATGGGACCAGATTGCGGCTGGATTTCTTATGCGCGAAATCACAAAACGCACAAAAGGTGGTGAATTTCCACTTCGAGTGGCGCGGCTGAAGCGCTGCTTCTCAGGTGTCTCGACGGTCCCGAAAGAACTCCTGAATCTGGGCCTTGCATCGCCCTTCCAGCACCCCTCCCTGCCACCGCACGGAGTGGTTGAAACGACCCGGCCGGAGAAGCGCGGCCTTCGACTCGACGGCTCCCGCTTTGCGATCCCGGGCGCCAAAGACCAGGTTGTCTACTCGCCCCCAGATCATCGCCCCGGCGCACATGGAGCAGGGCTCCAGGGTTACGTAAAGGGCGAGGCCGTTCAATCGGTAGTTGCCCAGCGCCCGGCCTGCCTGCCGTAGCACGAGAATCTCCGCGTGGGCACTTGGGTCGTCCAGCTCGCGGCTCCGGTTGTGGTCGGCCGCAACCAGGCGATTCTCCAGGACTGCGACGGCTCCCACCGGCACTTCGTCAGCACAAGCGGCTTTGGACGCCTCGGCCAGGGCCAGTTCCATCCATGACTCGTGATTCGGGTCAGACATTTCTCGCCGGGCCCGGCAAGGCCCTCGCTCTCCCTGGGCACGATTATAGCGGCGGCAAATGTCGGGACGCCCGGAACGCTGTTTCGTAGCTGCTATTAGAATGGGAGGGTGAGGCAGTTACCCCGGCGTAACTTTTTGAAACTAGCGGGAGCGACAGCCTGTGCCGCTTCCTGTAGGGCCGCCGTCGATCGAGTGGTGGTGTTTCATGCCGGCAGTCTGGCTCGTCTGGTAAAGGAACTCGCACAGCGCTTCGAGGGGAACCACCCCAGCATCCGCATCGATTCCGAGTCGTCAGGGAGCCTGGACGCCATTCGAAAAGTCATCGACCTGAACCGGGCTTGCGACCTTCTGCTAACCGCCGATCATAGGCTTCTGGGCCAGTACATCCTGCCCGGCCGGGCACATCGATATCACGAACTGGTCGGCAACGAGATGGTCCTGGCGGCAACTCCCGACGGGGCCTGGATCGAGAGTGAGTGGCGCGACGACTGGCACTCCCATCTGCTCGGTCACAGCTTTGGTATCTCCGACCCGGCGCGCGATCCGGCCGGCTACTTTTCCCACCTGGTGTGGAAACTCTCTGAGATCCACTATAATCGCCCCGGCCTGTACCGGGCCCTGTCAGGCCGACTGGATTCACGATGGATGCGTCCCAGGTCCTCTGAGCTGGTTGCCTTGTTGCAGGCGGGTGTGCTGGAGTTTGCCTTTCTCTACCTCTCGACGGCCGTGCAGAACAACCTGCCATACCTGAGATTCCCTCCCCAGGTTTCGCTGGGAGATCCGGCCTACCGTGAGGCCTATGCACGTGTTTTTATAGACATTCCCTCTCCTCACAACCAGGGGAGGATCGAGATCCAGGGAGCTCCCATCCGGGCCGGAGTGGCTCTCCTGGGAGCGCGCAAAGAAGCAGCCGCAAGCTTCCTGGCGTTCCTGATCAGCGCCGAAGCTCGGGGATTGTTCCGCGGGCTGGGCTATACCGAGATTCCGGTTCGAGAAGTCATCTACGGGAGGTAGTCTCTCATGAACTCAGTAGCCAGGACCGTTCTTCTCCTCTGCAGCGCCCTTTGTCTGCTGATTCTTGTCGTTCCCCTTTTAGGCCTTCTGCTGAGCACCTCGCCGACGGCCGTCTGGCGCACTCTACTGGACGCTGAAGTTGTGAGCGCAATCAGCCTCACCTTTTTCTGCGCCTTGCTGGCAACTCTGCTCGGCATCCTGCTGGGAACGCCCCTGGCCTACCTTTTGAGTCGCTATGAGTTCCCGGCCAGACACTTCCTTCAAGGACTTGTGGATCTGCCGCTCGTGATTCCCCATCCGGTGGCCGGAATCGCTCTACTTCTGACCCTTTCGACGCTCGGATCGGAAGGCAGCCCGGTGGGGCACTGGACGGGCATCGTGATCGCCATGTTCTTCGTGGCCAGTCCGCTGCTCATCAACTCGCTCCAGGAGGGATTCAGGAGCGTCCCCGTGGAAATGGAATGGACCGCCCGAACACTCGGCCTGGGACCGGCCCGCACCTTCTTCCGGGTCAGCATTCCCCTGGTGCGAAACAGCCTTCTGGCCGGCGCCCTGATGATGTGGGCCAGGAGCATTTCCGAATTCGGTGCAATCGTTGTTCTCGTGTACAACCCAAAGGTGGTTTCGGTACTGATCTATGATCGTTTCACTTCCCACGGGCTGACGGGGGTCCTGCCGGTGGCCGCGATTCTCGTGGGCGTGAGCGTTCTCGTCTTTCTGTGCCTGAGAGTCGTTCAACGCAGGAGCCGGTGGATTGCTGGAAGTTCGTGGCTTTAGGCGCAGTTTGAAACATTTTGCCCTGAGCGTACCCGAGATCCGGGTTGACCGGGGCGAGGTGTTCGTCCTGCTGGGTCCCACGGGAGCCGGCAAGAGTCAGTTTCTTCAGACTCTGGCCGGGTTCTTTCCTTTTCAGGAAGGCGAGATCCGGGTAAACGGAGCCGACATATCCCAGGTCCCGCCCGAAGGACGGGGCATTTCGATCCTCTTCCAGTCTCCTCACCTCTTTCCTCATCTGAGCGCCGCCGAGAACATTGCCTTTGGCCGCAACGATTCCGCCCTGCAGCACCAGCTGGTGGATCTTCTGGGACTCCAGCGCGTGGTGACTAGCGGAGTCTCGGAGTTGAGCGGAGGGCAGCGGCAACTCGTCGCCCTGGCCCGAGCTCTCATGGTGCGTCCCCGCGTGCTGCTGCTGGATGAACCGTTCAGTGCCGTCGACCCGCAGGGACGAAGGCAGGTGATCGAGGGCTTCAAGCGGGTCAGGGATGCCCTGCGAATCACTTGCCTGATGGTCACGCACAATTTCGAGGACTGCCTGAGGGTGGGCGACCGGGTCGGGGTTCTACTGGCGGGAAGGCTGGCACAGACCGGCAGTCCGGAAGCTGTCTTCCGATCTCCCGCCAGTCCCGAGATCGCACGCTTTCTGGGCCTTGACAACGTCTTCGCTGGATCGGTGACGAAAAAGGACCATCAGAACCCGACCGACCGGAAGTCGTTCGGGGCGCTGTTTCAGACTGGCGACATAAACATTCACACCGTGGCCGAGTCGGAGGGAAGAGCCTATGCCCTGATTCAGCCACAGGACATCATTCTGTCGACCGTCTCTCCCCGGTCCACCTCCGCTCTCAACGTGCTGGAGGGCCGGGTGCAGGAGATTAGCTCCAGCGGGCCCATTTGTCATGTTGGAGTACAGACCGGGAGAACTCTTTTCAAAGTTGTCATTACACCTCAAAGCTCGAAGCAACTGGGGCTGGCAGAAAATGGCCGCGTCTTCCTGAGCTTCAAGGCTTCCGCCGTGCAGATCCTGCAATGATCCTGTCGGCTCCGGTCCCTATTCTGTATTGGATTGGCCCGGCAACCTCCCGATCGGCCTGACCGCGGTGACTCTATGATCTCGCCCAACCGTGAAGCTCGAAAAAGCGTTCGACTGGTCAGTGCCGAGCTGGGCTTCACGGTGGTGATCCAGTTCCTTTCCGGAATCGGCCTGGCCCGGATGCTGCATCCCAGGGACTTCGGGCTCTACGGCATCACCGTCACGGTGTTCAGCCTGGCCGGCCTGTTCACTGACTGGGGGGCGAAACAGAGGCTGATTCAGTCTCCCCATGAACCCGACACCAAGACTCTCAAGATCGCTCTGACGTCACAGCTCATGCTCTGCGCTCTGGTCGTCCCGCTGGTCTGGACATTCTCGACCAGGATCGCGGCCATTTACTCCCAGGACCCCCTTCAGCTCTCGTGGATGATCCGAGTCCATTCCCTGGTCCTGCTTTTCTCCGCCGTTCGCCAGAACTGTGAGATCGGCCTGGAACGTAATCTGACTTACCAGCCCCTGGCCATTGTGGGCCTGACGGAGACTGTGTTCCGCCGAGGACTTATCCTGCTGCTGGCCTTCGCCGGGGCCGGAGCCTGGAGCTTTATCTGGGGCAACGTAGTGGCTTTTCTGGCCGGCACGATCGCCATCTGGCAGATCTCCAGAACACCGCTGGGCATCGCCTTCGACAGACGGTTGACCATCGACCTGATCCGCAACGGGCTCGCCTTTCGCCTCCATCTGGTCGGAAGCCGCCTGCGCCGGCTGGCGGCGCTCACTCTGGTGACGAGAATCCTGGGACTGGATGCCGCAGGTTACATGAAGTGGGCCCACGACACCGGGGGTCGATCCTTGCTGCTGGTGCAGAGCGCCACCCGCGTTGCGCTGAGTCATTTCTCGCGTCTCCAGGATGATCCGTCCCGGCTCGAGGGCGTTCTAAAGCGGTACATCTACGCTTCAGTCGTTCTTCTGGGTCTGTGGTTCTGCGTGCTCAGTGTTGCGGGCCAGGATCTGATCATGGCGATCTACACCGAGAAATGGCTCCCTGCCTGGGGTGCCACGTGTGTCTTTGCGCTGGGTGCGATCCTGGTCGCTATGGGGCGCTTCAGTGTGTCGGCGCTGCAGGGAGTGGGGCGGCCCCGCTTTGCCATGGTCATGACGTTCGTGCAGGTGGCTCTCACGCTGCTTCTCGTGATCCTTCTTATCCCGGAGCTGGGCGTCCCCGGAGCACCCCTGGGTGAGCTGATCGCGTTTGCAATCGTGATTCCTTTTCTGGTGTGGGCAATACCCGGCGTCACTTCAGCCCTGCTGCTGAGCCCCCTCGCCCGCCAGCTTTTACCTCTGGCTTTGTCACTGGGAGGCGGCAGTCTGGTGGCGGGAGCGGAGATTTCCATACTCCTGAGAGGGCTGTTGACGGCGGGCGTCACGACCGCAGTGTACCTGGCCGCGAGCTGGCTCACCGCACCGCCCTGGCTCCGCACCTTTGTCCGCGAGGAGATTGCGCTCGTGCTGGGAATCCTCAGCCGCCTTGCCAGGAGCCGGCGGTGAGGTGGAACTTGTCATGAAACCGAACTAGAATGAAAGAGTCTATAGACGTGAGGTTACAAGACCATGATCAGTTTAACCGATAGAGCGGAAGGCAAGGTTAAGGAGTTCATCCAGGCCCAGGAAGAGTCCTATGCGGGGGTACGTGTGGCGGTGATTGCGGGAGGCTGTTCGGGTTTCGAGTACAAGCTGCTTCTCGAACAGGCGGCCAGAGAGGGAGATCAGGTGCTGGAACACGACGGCTTTCGAGTCTATGTGGACGAGCAGAGCATGCTCTATCTGGACGGAACCCAGATTGACTTCGTGGAATCCTCCACCGGCTCCGGTTTTTCCTTTGACAACCCAAACGTGACTGGATCCTGTGGCTGCGGTGAGTCCTTTCGCGTCTGAGGGCGGGCTCCCGACCAGACCCTTTCCAATCTGGGGCGCCTCTCGAGCGGGGCTCTGACCCCCAAGAAATCGAACGACTGGAGGATGGCATTGGCGGCAACACAGGGTGCCGGATTGTCCTGGCTCATTTTCGCATTGAGCACCGTGCTGTGCTGGGGGGGTTACGGCGTGCTGCTGCACAGCGGCCAGGCCGCCATGAACGACCCCGCCCAGGGCCGGTACAAGGCCTTCCTGCTGGTGGGAGTCGCCTATTTCCTGACCGCGGTCCTGGCTCCGCTGTTTGTACTCATTAGAAACGGAGCCACATGGGACTTCCCAGTCCAGGGCATCCAATGGTCCTTTCTGGCCGGGATAGTTGGTGCGGCGGGAGCGTTCTGCGTCCTCCTCGCCTTCGGAGCCGGCGGGTCGCCCAGCGTTGTGATGGCGATCGTTTTTGCCGGAGCACCTATCGTCAACGCCCTGGTGGCCCTGAGCCTCCATCCCCCGGCCGGAGGTTGGACGAGTCTACGCTGGCAGTTTATTGCCGGAATCCTGCTGGCGGCCCTGGGGGGGTTCCTGGTGACGAATTACAAGCCGCCGGCGGCGCCGCCGATTCCAGATTCCAAATTCCAGATTCCAGAATAAAGTCGGGAGGTGGGCCCAGTGTGGGAGGCAATGAGCGCGCCAACTTGGAACCTGGGACGTGGAGCTTCATTCCTCTTTTAGCGAGGGCAGCAGGGGGGTCCGGAGCGAGGCTGTTACCGCGAACACGCCGGCAGCCATGCCCACTATCAGAACCAGCGTCAGCGTAAACAGCAGCGACATCCACGGGGGCTGATCGGGTCGGCTCCAGAGGCTGGGCAGCAGGGCGACAGCGGCCGCCAGGCTGCCGCACAGCAGCCCCACCACCAGGAGCCACAGATTCTCTACGACCACCACCTGGGAGAGCCGGCCGCGGGAGAACCCGAAAGCCCTCATGACGGCCAGCTCCCGCCGTCTTTCCAGGACATTTCGGGCCAGCACAACGCCCAGCCCCAGGGTTCCCAGCATCAGGCCCAGCCCCCCCAGCGTCTGGAAGGTCGAGATGTAGGTGTCGCGGACGGCCAGGTAGCCGGCCAGATGATCTCGAGTTGTCACCACGTCGAATCCGTGGTCTCCCAGTGAGCTTTCCAGTCGCAGGGCGATCTCGTCTGAAGAAGCGGCGCCGCTATCCATCAGAAAATAAGAGTATCCGGCCCGACTCGGATAGAGGCGGTTGAAAGCTGCCTCTGAGATCAGGATCTCACTCTGGAAGATGCTGGCGTGGAGCAATCCGACCAGGCGCAACCTTACCGCACGGCCTGTCTCGTCGTCCACGATCAGGTCCTGACCGAGGCCTTTCTTCAGGATCCAGCGCACCGACTCGTAGTCGCCAAATGCAGGCACCACGCCGGGTCCCATGTCCCGTTCCAGGATGGACCAGGGATTTTTCGTCTCGCGGGGCGACAAGTCCCCGGTAAGCTGCTGGAATTCGAAGCCACCGCGTAACCTGAAATCGCCCGGAACTCCCAGTATCCTGGGCCGCAGGGGCTGGTACAGGTTCAGGCAGCTGGTGTCGTCTCCGGGTAGAAGGCGAAAGGGGTAAAACTGCGTGCCCGCCACAACCCCATCCGAGTCGTCGATGCCCAGATCGAGGCGTCCCCCCGCGCTGTTCAGGTCCTGCAGAATCGGCGTAGCCGTTCGGCCCAGAAGCTCGAAGCCTCCGGCAGGTGAGCCCTTCTCCTCGAGGTTTTCCTCGAGACCGGTGCGACTGGCTTCTACGGCAAGAATCGTGAAAGAAGCCAGAGCGATCAGCACCACGCTCACCAGACTACGCGCGGGATTGCGTCCCAGGTTGCGCAGGGCCAGGTTCAGCCAGGAGAATCGCCGCCGCGGGGCCAGGGGGCGCCGTCCCAGCCCCCGGCAGGCGGAAAAGAAATAGGAAAGCGCCGCGCCGAGAACCAGAAATCCGAGTACGAAGAAAAGAGGAGGAGCCAGTTTCTCGAGTTGCGAGCTGAACAGAACCAGTGCCGCCAGCAGCAGAACCGCCAGGCCGCTGGAAACCCTGCCGATCAGGCGGCTGCGTCGACCCGAGCCGCCGGCGCCCGCTTGTACCCGACCTCTCAGGAGGCCTGCGGGAGAGACCTTCACCAGTTTTCGAACAGCCAGCCACAGGGCCAGCAAAGCACTCGCCAGCGTCGCCGCAAAGCCGGCGAAAAGCGACGGGATACTGAGGAAAACGCTCAGCCGGGTGGTGCCGACGGCTTCGTTCCAGAATGTCCTCAGACCGGTCAGCATTGCCCAGGAATAAACCAGTGCCAGTCCCAACCCCAGCAGTGCCCCCACCACCAGCACCGGGGCCGCCTCTGAGAGCAGCCGGGCCAGGATACCACCCCTTGTATAACCCAGCGCCGCCAGGATTCCGATCTCTCCGGCGCGCCGCTCGATGCTCAACCGAAACAGAAGGCCCACCAGCAGGAGAGCGGCCACCATCAGGAAAAAACTGAATCCCCCAAAGAGTCCGGAAAAGTCGGTCGGACCGCGGGCGGCTTCGAGTCCCTCACGGCGCACAGAACGCACCTGAAAGCCGCCCGATGCCAGGGTCATCTCATTTACGAGCTCCGCTTGAAGCCTCACGATGGATTCAGCGGGTGTGAGCCCGGGAGCGACCGACAACCGCACGCTCGTCGTATGACCGAAGCGGTTGGACCAGAGCTGGCGCCCATGATCCAGCGACAGAAAGGCTTTGGGAGCGGCCTGAAATCGATCCCAGTAGTCTTCGTCCCGGGGACGAATGCGATCCAGGTCGACCGGAAAAGGCGGATCCCATGCGGCCATATCCTCGGCCTCGTTGATGCCCGGATACTCGGGCGTGAGCAGCGAATCGGCGCCCATTCCCCGCATCGCCACCGGCCCGGCAGCCCGCAGCTGGACGGTTCTGGTCATTAGTTCATCTCTGGGTCCGACCACGTAATAGACCAGGGTGACGGGGTCGCCGGCCTGAGCGGCAAGTTCCCTGGCCGCCCACTCGTTCAGGTACAGCTCGCCAGCCTGCAACCCGGGAACCGGCTCGCCACCGGAGAGTTGCAGTTGGGGCAAAGGCTGCAGGTTCACCGGGGCAACGGCTGTGACCGTGGAGTAGGGGACGCTCTTGTCTCCAATGCTCAGCCGGTTGGCCAGATGGGTCAGGGTCAGCTGACTCTTCATCTTCAGGCTTTCAGCCGCCCGTTGTACGGCCTCTACTTCAAACGGTCTTAGCACAAACCTGGTGCTCTCAGCCACGAGATAGTCCCGCGAGCTGCGAAATCGAAAGCCGTAGTCTTCGGCCGTCAGGGCCTCCCTTACCGCAGCTTCGACCTGCAGTGGGGGGATCCCCGCGCTGGCAACGCCGAACAACACCAGGTTCACACGGTTCTCGAGCCCCAGCGCCTCCTGCATGACTTGCAAGGGAAGAAACGCATTCAGGCCCGTCCTCTGCGAGGGCTGAATTTCGAAGCGGCCGGGCCCTTTGTCCTCGACGACCTGGCGGACAACGGCGCGGACCGTCTTGACAACGGCCGACGCATCGCGCTCCCCCACCAGGGACTCGCGGTCGATGTCCGAGACCCCCGCCAGGTGGAATACGACCTGATCGCCGACCCGCGCGCCAATCTCCCGACCCAGCGAGGCATTGATGACGGCAGCTGGAAAGATCTGGTCTTGATCTCTCTCCAGATCCAGCCGCCCCTCGAAAAGTTTCTGGAATCGACCGTCGACTCCGTAGATTCTGACCATCGAAGCGCGTCTCTCGGTGCCCGTATGGCGGGCACTTCCTCTCACGAAAATGATGGGAGTTGCGGACACCGAATGCTCCTGTAACCGGGTACTCGCGGCCACACGCAGGGCGAGCGACTCGTCAAGGAAGCGCTCCGTCAACAGGACCGACTCCACCTTGCCGAGCCGATCAAGCACCAGAGTCTCGAGGCTCCCGCGCACGGAATCGCCCACGATCAGTGCTCCGGTCATCACCGAGCTGGTCACCACCACAGCCGCCAGAAGAGCCAGATTCATCGGCCAGTAGTGGATTAGACTTCGAAGCATCTCCCTTCCCTCAAGCCGAGGCGCCGGGGAAAACGAGCGGCCAGATCGAGACTGTGGGTCACCGCCAGCATCAGCATTTCCTCCTGCTTCTGCAGGTCAAAGAGAATATCCGACACCTGGCCCGCAGTGGCCGCATCGAGGCTCCCCGTGGGCTCATCACAGAGCAGAATCCGGGGGTGATTGATCAGCCCTCGGGCGATGGCCACGCGCTGTCGCTCCCCCCCGGAGAGTTGGCCCGGCCGGTGTTCGAGCCGGTGGGAGAGGCCGACCCGATCGAGCAGCTCTCGAGCCCGGTCTACTCTCGCGGCCGGGGCCGAAGGAGCCGCCATCGTAGGCAGCAGAACATTTTCCATGACCGAGTACTGGGGCAGGAGGTAGTGTTCCTGGAACACGAACCCGATGGTCTGGTTGCGAAACCGGGCCAGCTTCTTTTCCGGCCAGCCGAACGGGGACCGGGAGTCGATCCGAACGCTCCCGGATGTCGGAGGCTCGAGGGTCCCCACGATGTGCAAGAGCGTGCTCTTCCCGGCGCCGGAGGGCCCGGTTACGGCGATTGCCTCACCCAGGTCTGCTTCAAAGCTGACGCCGTCGAGGACTTTAACCGTGTTTTGTGCCAGAACAAATTCCTTGTGCAGGTTGCGCACGCTGAGGGCACAGGTTGATTCCGTCACAGCCTTCTCCGAGCCTCTGCCAGAAGCCGCCTCAATTCCCGTGGTCCCGATCCTCCGGAAAAAACGCCTTCAGCACAGCTTCCCCTGGAGGGGAACTGAGATATGACCCCACAATCATCGCACATGAAGAGGCCGCCATTATGACGACCACGGGCAGGAGACCGGTTCCTGCGATGGAGTAACCCGGCACCTGCCATCCTTTCCAGAAAAAACCGGCCCACAAAAACGCAGTCACAAGCGTCGAAGCAAGGGCTCCCCACTTGGTGCTTCTCTTCCAGAACAGCGCCGCCAGCAGCACCGGGAGGAGGGCGCTGAAGCCCGTAAACGACCAGATACCCAGGCTGAAGATAGTACGATTCGTGACCAGCGACAGAAAAAAGCACGCGGCCAGGATTAGAGTCACGAATAACCTTCCAAAGAGCACCTGGCGCCTCTCGTCCAGTTGATCGTGAAACCCGAAATGCTTCACGACGTCGTGGGTGAAGATGGTTCCCACGGAGAGCACCTGGGAATCGAGAGAAGACATGATCGCTGCCAGTACGCCGGCTGCCAGCAACCCGGACAGGAGCTCCGGAGAGTAGTGCTGAATCATTCGCACGAGAACTGAGTTGACGGCCGGGCCCTCGAGATCAGGGAACGGGATCCGCGCCAAAATCCCCATCAGGACCACCGGGCCCCACAGCAACGCAATGCACAGGGGATAAACCGCCACCGGCAGCCGAAAAGCGGAGGCATCCCGGGCCGACAGCCAGTGCATGAACAGATGGGGAAACATGGCTGCCGAGAGCGGAATGAAGAGGTATGAGAAGAGCTCCAACCCGCTGACACCTCCCGCCGTTGTCAGAAGTTCGGGGTGGGTTTGCCGCACCCCTTCCATGGCAGCCCTCAGTCCCCCCAGGCGGCTCGAAATATAGAAAAACGTAACCAGTCCCAGGCTCAGGAAAACCAGAGCCTGGAAGCAATTGGCCCAGGAGGTGCCTCTCAGTCCGCTGGTGACAACGTAGAGGATGACCACGGCGCACACGACCAGGCTCCCGAGCCATTCCGAAAGCGCTCCGGAGGTGACCTGATGGAGCGTGATTCCCGCCCCCATGATCCCGATCAACAAGTATGGGACGAGCAGGACCAGAAGAAAAACGAACAAGAGGGAGGCGACCACGTCCGACTGCCAGCGGGCACGAAAAAACTGGGCTTGTGTGAGGCAACCCAGACGTTGTCCGATCTCCCAGATCCGGGTTCCCAGGAAATGAAAAACCAGCGGCACGACCAGCGCCGAGGAGGAGGCCATGAGAGCGAAGACTCCGATGCCCCGCTGATAGGCCTCCCCCGAGGCGCCGAGCAAAGCAAAGGCGGTCATCTGCGTCCCGAACAGGGTCATCAGCAGGACAAAGGGACCAATCGTACGGTTGGCCAGAAAATAGTCTTCGCCGGTTCGGCGCAGGAACCTCTTCCCGGTCAGTCCGATGCCGATGAGAATCGAAAAATAGAGCGCAATAATGAGCAGGGTCACGGCGAATCGTTCTTGTGCGGGCGATGGCGTGCCAGAGGGCGTGTGCGATCAACGCCCCAAACCAGGAGCGTGAACAAAACGGATGCCGACAAGCAAATCAGCAGGTGGAACATCAACCCCGCTGGGACACCCAGGTAGACACCCGTACTGTTCCAGTTCCAGAAGTCGTGGTGGAGCACCAGCAGCAGCACCACCCCGGCCAGAATGTACCTGCGACGTCTCACAGTTGCGACCTCCACCGGAGAAAGCTCTGTATCTTAACCGCCCAGGATTTCAGATTCCAACCGGTAGCCGCACGAAGTGCTACCCTATGCCCATGAACGGAATCATACTGACGAGTTTCAACCTCTACCAAGACCAACAGGAGTGGCTGGCCAAGATGCAGGAGGAATTCGGTCTGCCCGACGAAAGCAAGACCCTCCGCGTCTTGATCGAATTTGCCAGAACCGCCGCCGACCCGGACGTCATTTTCAACGATATCCGTTGTAATAAATGTTAGGGAATTCCACGTTTCACGTTCCACGTTCCACGTTGGGATCTTGAAAGTGGAACGTGGAACGTGGAACGTGGAACAGCGCTAAGCCCGCGCTTAGCGCGTAAACGTGAGGGTGGCGAAGATTCCGACGCCGTCGGCGGGGATTACGGAATTGGCTCCGAAGCCCCTCATCTGGTAATCGCGGTTCGAGAGGTTCTTGAAATTCACGCTCACCTTCCAGTTGCTAACTCCGTACGAGGCGACGGCGTCGAAAACCAGGTAGTCATCCAACACGAAGCCATTGCCCGGGGAGATGAACTGACCGCTGACATAGCGTGACCCCAGGCCGAACCCGAATCCCCTCGAAAACTGGCGGCTCGTCCACACGTTGAAAATGTGCCGCGGGGCAAAGGGCGCCCTGTTGCCTGCGCGGTCAACGGTGCCGAAAGTGAGAGGATTCAGGTTGACGATCGCGGTCTCGGTGAACTCGGTCAGCTCCGAACGATTGTAGGAATAGCTGGCAAAGGTGTGCCAGAGGGGAGCGTGCTGGGAGTTCAGAGAGAATTCGAATCCCCGGGATCGTTGCGAACCGGTCTCGCGCAGGAAGCCGCTCTGGTCGGGGATCGCGATGTTGTTTTTCTGCAGGTGATAAACGGCAAACTGGGCCTGCAGGCTCTCTCCCAGAAACTTCTTCTTGACCCCTCCTTCGACCTGCCGGCTCTCCTCGGGTTTTCGCTCGCCGACGACCAGCGAGGAGGGAGGAGAGAAGGAGCTGCCCCCGTTGACATAGAAGGAGAGATCTCTCCGCGGCTGCAGGAGAATGCCCCCCAGCGGATTGAACTGGGTCTGTTCGCGCCGAGTCTCGGAAAACTCTTCTCTGTAGTCAAGAAAATCGATGCGTCCGCCCAGGAACAGGTGTACGCGCTCGGTCAACAGAATTCGATCCACCAGGTAGGGCGCCAGAATTCGGCTCCTGGCATCTCCAAACTGGCCCTGGCCGGGAATGGGAAACCGGCCCACTTCGCTTCCCGGCTCCGGTTCGTTCAAGTCCAGCGACGGAAGGAAAAAGAGCTCCAGAGAATAATCATCCGTCAGACGGTTGGCCTCAAAGCCGAGCAGTAACTCGTGGCGGATACTTCCAGTATCCAGGCTGAAGATCGACTCGAACTGGGCTCCAAGCAGCTTCTGCCGGTCATCGAGTTGATTCAGGAGCCGCACCACCTGCAATGACCCGGTCTGGAAATCGGGAGCCACTCCATTGATCAGAGTCCCACCGCTGAGCCATTCCAGATCGGTGTAGTAGATTTTGGTTCGCCAGCGCACCCGGTCACTCAGATACGACTCCCAATCGAAGCGAAAGCGGAAGATGTCCTGATCCGAATCGTCGTACACGGAACCGTAGGACGTTCGCCGCGGGACCGCCGCGATCGAGTTTCCGACGACGGGTATCCCGGCATCCGGGGTGTACTCGTTGGCGACGTACTCGAAGTTGACCGTCAACGTGTTGCGATCTCCCGCCTTCCATTGGAAGGCTGGATTGACGGCGACCTGATGATTCTCGCGGTTGTCGCGGTACCCGTCCGCCCTCTGGCCCATCGCATTCAGTCGAAACGCAACCGGCGAATCCATGTCTCCCCAGTTGACGTCAAACTGCCCGCGCACCGTCCCGAACGACCCAAAGGTGGCAGCGCCCTGGAAAAAACGTTCTCCGAGGCGAGGTTGCTTCCGACCCAGGTTCACGGCGCCGGACAGCGGGCTCCCTCCATACAGAAAGGTCGAGGGTCCGCGCAGAACCTCGATCTGATCCACGTTGTAGAGCTGGTAGAAGGTCGCCTCCGGCTCCGCTGCCGCATCAGTCAGTACGAGACCGCTTGAAAGGGAGTCGAATCCACGGATCAGGAAGTGGTCGTGCACGCCGAAATTGGTCTGAATGTTCACGCCCGCAGCGTTGGTGAGCGCGTCACTCAGGATGACGGCATCCTGGCTCTTGAAAAGGGACTGAGGGATGACCGTCACGCTGGCCGGGATTTCGTGAATCGGGACGGCCATTTTGGTGGCGATGGTGGTCTCGCTGGCCAGAGGTGGGAGGCTCTCTTCGACCGTAACCACAAAAGGACGCTCAATGGTTCGGTGCCGCTCTTCTTCTTCCTGATTCCGGAGCTCCTTTTCCTCCGAATCCTGAGCCAGCCCCACCGCCGGCACGCAAACCAGGACCACAAAACACAGAAGAAATCTCACTGCTCGTCTACCCCGCCCAAGCAAAACAGGTCTCCGTCGAGAGTACCGATCACCAGCCTCTCGTGCGAGACGGCGGGTGAAGCGTGAATACCACCAGCCGTGTCAAACTGCCACAAGGCTTTTCCGGTTTCCAGGGCCAATCTAAAGAGAACACCTCTGGTGTCGGCCACTAAGACCGTTTGACCCACCACGACGGGCGACGAATCCACTCGAGATCGAGCCAGGAAAGTCCACCGGATCTTGCCCGTGCCGCGGTCGATCCCGTGCACCATTTTGTCCCGGCCCCCAATGACCACCAGGCCTTTGGTGACGGCGGGGGAGGAGTAAAAGGGAAAGTGGCGCTTGGCATGCTCGTACACCCACTCCACTTTGCTTTCCTGCAGGTCGAAAGAAAGAACCTGATTCTCAAACGTGCCGACGTATAGCCGGTGCTGGCTGTAGGCCGGGCTCGAACCAACATAGGCCCCCAGATCGACCCGCTCCACCTCAACACCGTCGGAGATCCGAATCAGGCGAAGGAATCCGTCGCATCCTGTGACTACGACCGAGTCTTGTGCGATCACCGGGCTACCGTGAATATAGCCTCCAGTCTCCTGTTTCCAGCGCAGCCGTCCAGTGTCCATTGACAGGCAGTAGATGAAGCTGTCGTACGATCCAAAGAGAACCGATTCGCCGAAAAAATTGGCGGGGGATGTGATCCCCGCTCCCGCCTGGAACGTCCAGAGCGGCTTGCCGTCCGACGCCCGCAGGGCGAAGAAGGAACCCATCTCATCGCCGAAGAAAACCGCTCCGTTTCGGACCAGCGGAGAGGAGCGAATCTCATCAGTGGCCTTGAACGTCCACTGAACCGCTCCGTCAAGATCCAATCTGTAAAAGACTCCGTTCAGCCCTCCCACGTAGACGCTCTCCGCCACGATTGCCGCGGTGGATTCCACCCCGTCTTCGATTTTAAAGGTCCACAGAGGCTCGAGCCGGACCGGGAGTTCGCCCCCGTAGATCCCCGTCTGTTGAGGATTGCCCCGGAACATGGGCCAGGACTGCCCCGGTACCGAAACAGCCGCCACCTCACAGAGGACCAGGGTGAGAACAAGTACCATCAGCCGACTCATGAGGCGAAAACCGACTCGTAGATTCGTCGGGCCGCCCCGACGGTCAGAGGAACGGGGTTGAATTGACCCGTCCACTGCCTGGACGCCTCCGCCGCCATTTCCCCGATCGACGACTCCGCGACACCCAGTTCCGCCAGAGAGCCGGGCAGGCGGAATCGCGTGCGGAGCCCTTCCAACCGATCGGCTAGCGCTTCCGCAGGCCGCACCGCGTCTATGCCCTCCAGCTGCCCGTACGCTGCATCGGCAGTCGCCCCATTGAGGCGAATGACCTGGGGCAGGAACAAAGCGACTGCGCAGCCATGTCTGACCCCGTAACGGGCCGTCAGCGGGTTTGCACAGGCATGGGCGGCGCCCAGCATGGACATTTCGACCGCCATCCCTGCCACATAGGCTCCTGTCAGAATCTGACCCAGAGCCTCCTGGTGCGCCCCGTCCACGGCACTCTCGCAATTTGGTTCCAGCAGCTCCCACGACCCGCGCGAGAACATCCGCGAGATGGGATGGCTGGCGGTCGAGACCAGGCTCTCGACGGAGTGGGAGAGGGCGTCGGCAGCGGCCGCCGCCAGCACCTTTCTGGGAGCCGTTTCCAACAGATCCGGGTCCAGAATCACTCCCCGGAACCGGATTCCGGGGTCTCCGCAGGCCATCTTCGTGTGGTCGCGTGAACGTGCGATAATCGCGTAGGACTGCGCCTCGCTACCGGTCCCCGCCGTCGTCGGGACGCCGATCGACGGGTAGGTATCGTGCCTGGCCTTGCCGTAGCCCCGATAATCTTCCATCCGCCCGCCGTTGGTCAGGAGGAGATTGACCGCCTTGGCTGTATCCATGGTACTGCCCCCGCCAACTGCAACGATCAGGTCAAAGCTTTCCCCATCCAACCGGGAGGCGGCTTCCTCCACGGCGCGACTGGTCGGGTTTTCCCGCACCTGATCAAAGACCAGGGCTTTCGTCTTCGCCTCCTGCAGCGAAGCCAGAGCGCGCTCCAGATGGCCGGCCGCCAGCATAGCCGGATCTACCACAAGCAGTATCCTGCCGGCCCCCATTTCAGTGGCAAGCGGACCGATTCTCGACAGCGATCCCGATCCAAAAACGAGCCGCTGGCCCAGATCCGCCGAAAAACCGGACAGACCGCCTGCTGGCAGGGGAACCGAGGACGGGAGTGAGGTGTGCAGGGAATTCATGGCAAATAGCTAGATTCGAAGCATTTTAGCAAAAAACGTGGAGACGCAGGAGCGACCTGGAGACGGTGGAGCCGTAGGGGCGACCCGGCCCCTACGAATGTAGGGGCGACTCCGGGTGGTCGCCCGGGGAGCGGGCCGGCACAAGACCGGCCCCTACGAGGGTGTGCCGGCGACTGTCCATTTGAAGGTCAACCGCCAGTTCTGCCAAGATTGTCGTGCGAAAGCATAACCAGTAACCAATACCCAGCACCATGCCAACCTTCGTTTCGGAACTCGAACCCACCGACCTTTGGGGTCACTTTGACCGCATCCTGACCATCCCCCGCGGATCGGGTCAGGAGCAGCAGATGGCGGCCCACGTCCTCGACCTGGCGGATCAGCTCGGCCTGGAGAGGCATCGGGACGCAACCGGCAACGTAGTGGTGCGAAAGCCGGCGACTGAAGGCCGTCCAGGGGCACAGGTAGCCGTTTTGCAATCTCACCTGGACATGGTCAACGAAAAGAACTCTGATGTTGAGCACGACTTTTCGAAGGACCCGATTCGTCCCCGCAGAGACGGAGATTATCTGATGGCAAGCGGCACCACCCTGGGATCGGACAACGGGATCGGTGTGGCGGCATCCCTGGCCCTCATGCAAGACAGCGTGAGTTCGCACGGCCCTCTCGAGCTGTTGTTCACAGTTGACGAAGAGACGGGCTTGACCGGGGCCGCTCAGCTGGAGGGGGACTTCCTGCAGGGCCGTCTGCTCCTGAACCTCGACTCCGAGGAAGAGTCGGCTCTGTATGTGGGCTGCGGGGGGGGAGCGGGCATCGACTTCAGGATGCCGCTGGGCCATCGTGGTGCCGGCCCCGCTCAGACCTCTGCCCTCAGTGTTGAGCTCAAAGGCCTGCAGGGCGGCCACTCCGGGGTGGACATCCATCTGCAGAGGGGGAACGCAGTGCAGCTGCTGGCCCGCGTTCTCGAATCGGCTCTGCAGACCTTCTCCTTCCACCTCAGCGACTTCCTGGGTGGCAGCGCCCACAACGCGATTCCCCGAGAAGCCCGGGCTGTCCTGGTTTGCTCTCAGGCTGATCGGCAGGATCTGGTTGCGGCCATTGAGAATGATCTTCGCGGGGTCCGCGACGAGTTCCGGGCGGTCGAACCCCAGATGACCTGGGAAATCGAGACGGCACCATTGCCGGCCGGGTCCTGGAACGGAAACTCCACCAGAGGATTCCTCGATCTTCTCAATTCCCTGCCCCACGGCGTCTTCTCCATCAGCTACGACATCCCCGATCTGGTCGAGACCAGCGCCAACCTGGCCTCAGTCCGGGCCGGCGATGGGGAGGTTGAAATCCACGTGAGCACCCGCAGTTCTGTCAAATCGGCGCTGCAGGCACTGCAGCTGCGCCTGAAGGCGATCGGGGACCTGGCCGGCTGCCGAACCCGGGAGGTTGAGAGTTACCCGGGATGGCAGCCCGACCTCGCCTCTCCCCTGCTCGCCATTGCGCGTCAGGTGTACCGGAACGAATCGGGAAGAGAACCGGAGGTGAAGGCCATTCACGCCGGCCTGGAATGCGGGCTCATCGGGGAAAAGTACCCGGGCATGGACATGATTTCTCTGGGGCCTCAAATCGAGTTCCCCCATTCTCCTGATGAAAGGGTCAGGATTTCCTCGGTGGGCCGCTTCTACCAGATCCTGAAAAGTCTGCTGGCGGCAGTGTCGAATGGCAGCGTATGAAGCGACCACGGGAGGAAGCGGGGCAGGTACGCGTCGACAAGTGGCTGGATGTTGCCTGCATCTTCAAGACGCGCAGCCAGGCCCGCGGAGCCTGCCTGAAGAGGCGTGTTTCCATCAACGGACGGGTTTGTAAACCGGGGCGAATGGTCAACGTCGGTGACGAGATCTCGATTCGGCATTCGGGCTGGGCCAGGCTGCTGCGGGTCAAAGGCCTGGCGAGCCGAAGCGTTTCCCGCAGCGAGGCAAGGGTTCTCTACGAGGATCTCACACCCGATCGACCCAGGACGGACCGCATCGAGCGGATCTTGCAGATTTCCCGCCCCGCGGGATCCGGCAGGCCCACCAAGAAGGATCGGCGCAGTCAGAGCCGGCTAAGGAGAGGGTGAGTCCCGACCATGCCGTGGTGGGCTGAGCGCAGTATCCTTTTGTTCTTCTTCACGGTGGTCTTTCTGGTTTTTTACGCCGTGGCCTACTCCACCATCCTGGGCATCCGAGACAACTACTATCGGTACGCTCAGAAATCCTCGCTGCAGTGGACCGGTCCGGAGCAGCGTGTCAGGAAGCCGGGGCTGATCAGGGGATTCTGGCTGCTGATCGCTGCTGTTGCGAGCGCCTGGGTTGTCGTCCAAAAGGTCATCTTCTAGCCCGGATTATGCAAGAACCGTAGTTCGGTGTTGAAAAACGACTCGAGAAGTGGCCCAACTCGGAAGCGGGCACGGTGTGACAGGCGGATTTGCGAAGAATATGGGTTGGCGAGGCGTTTGAGTGGTTTGGGGAGTGAATTTCAGACAGATCTGGGCCTGGATGAGTGTCGGAAGCGGTTTTTCGGGGGAGCTGGGAAAAGCTAACTGGAGTTCAGGCGACTCAAGACGAGGTGGAAGAGGGGTTGTTCGGGGAAGGCTGAGGAAAGATGGACCCAGATGCGTCGAGTGGTTTGTCGGATCCGGGCCCCAATCTTGAGGACCCGACGACGTAAGGTTTCGATTTCGAGCTTGTGCCAGGGGGTTCCGTGAAGATAGTCGCGCAGGCGCACGAATATCTGGTAAGCCAGTGCATGCAGGAGGAGTCGAAACTGATTGGCCAGGAATCGATGACAGCTGAGTCGGTCCATGCTCAGATGATTCTTGAAGGCCTTGATGAAGTTCTCGGTCTGCCCTCGGTTTGTGTAGTGGTCATAAAGTGATTGGGAGCAGAGATCGTCCCGGTTGGCAACTACAAAGCGACGATTGATGCCACGCTGATCGACCTCCACTTTGACAATGACGCGACGGGATCGATCCCAGCTGTGGGCTCGATAAAGAAACTCGTCAAACTGACGCTGTTTTTCCTCCAGCTCAAGGAACCTCAGCCGAGTCGAATCCAGCAGGGGCTCGACCACTCGCTGCAGGCGAGGGTTTCGACTTAACCCAATGACATACTGGAGTTTATTCTCTTCACATTCACAGAACTCGTAGAGCCGAGGCGTGGCAAAGCCGCTGTCGGCCCGAATCTCAATCTCGACATCCGTCCCCACTGCTTGTCGGATGGCCTCCACGACTCGCTTCAGAATGGGCACGATGTGAGAGGCAGCCCCCTTGTTGCCAGGTCTCAACACGGCACAGACCAGGTCTCCCGTGTCGGCATCGAAGATCAGCAAAGGATGCAGAATGTGGTTTCGGTAATACCCGTGGTAGACGGAGAACTCCTGTTGGCCGTGAGTGTGGTCGTCGGTACTGTCCAGATCCAGGATGATCTTGCTGGGACGTCTCTTCTTCAGGGAGCGCACATAACGGCCTGGCAGCCACCGGCTCAGACGCATCAGATCCTTCTTGGTGACGGAGTTCTCCAGGCGGGAGAAAGTCGGCTGGGTGGCCAAATCGGGATCGCTCTCTGGCAACTGATCACAGACGGTCTTGAGCATCGGATCCGAGCGCAGCGTATCGGCGTCGTTACAGTCTTCGTAGCCGGCCACGATCTGCAAGACTCGTTGTCGGATCAACTTCAACAGGTCATGACGAACGTAGCGTCGGTCTCGACTTTCCGCAATACACGAACTGAAGCCCTCGCACAATCGATGTTGACGATCCAGGGATCCAAACAACAACCATCCTGCGTCGGAAGTGAGGCTCCCCCCATCAAAACGAGCCGTGATGTTTCTGTGGCTATGAAATGGCAGGGTATTCTGGCAGACTGTTTTTGACATTGCCGTAGCTCCTGTTTAGGGTCATTGTTTTTGTAAACCCTTTTATATCAGAGGGCTACCGCCTTTTTTCTGGGCCCAAATCTCACTTGAATTTAGATCTCTTGCATAATCCGGGCTAGGGCACCGAGGCCTCTCGGCCTCGGCTATTCCCTTTCGCCCCCTCCGGGGGCTGCCGGGTGGCCCCATTGGGCTCCAAGGCCTTTCGGCCTCGGCGTTTTCTGTCGCCCCCTCCGGGGGCTTAGTTTGAAGGCCGCAGAGCGGCCGGCAGGGAATAGCCGTGGGCGCAAGCCCGCGGACAACCGCGGGCAAAGGCATCAGCCCCGGAGGGGCGACAGAGACCATTCCGCACTCCAGGGTCAGGCAACCTGTGAGGCGCCGGGCGCCGGCTCGAGGGCCCCGATATAGGGGAGGCCGCGAAAGCACCCTTGAAAGTCCAGTCCGTAGCCGACCAGAAACTGGTCATCCACCTCGAAGCCGACGTACTTGAGGGGGAGGTCGACGAGCCGGAGCTGAGGCCGGTCGAGCAACGAGCAGATCGCCACCGAACGAGGCTTGCGATCTTGCAGCGCCTGGCACAGGTAGTTCAGGCTCAAACCGGTGTCGACCAGGTCCTCTACAATGAGAACTTCGCGATCCTCGATACTTTCCGTCAGATCGCGGATGATCTCCACCTGCCTGTTCCCCGAGTTCTCCGGACGAAAGCGTCGAAGGGAAAGGAAATCGAGCGCTACCGGAGTTTCGATCCGGCGGATCAGGTCACACGTAAAGAAGAAGGCGCCGTTGAGAACCCCGACTACAACCGGATTCCGATCGCGGTAATCGCGCGTGATCTCGTTCCCCAGCCGGCCGACCGCACCCGCAATGTCCTGCTCGCCCAGGACAATCCGGGTCAGCCGCGGCGCCGGCCGGGACCCCGGCCTCATGCGAAAACACCGAACTTGAAAGCCAGCCGCTTACAGTCCTTCCCGTACAAGATTTTGACATTGATCTCCGGGTAGAGCTCGCGCAGTCGCCTCAGCTTTCGGTTCTTGCGGGTTACGAGGCTCTGCTTCATGGTCGTGAGCTCGACGTACAGATCGAACTTGGGCAGATAGAAGTCGGGAGTCACGCTTTCGGTCACACGCCCGGTCCCATCCCGCTCCAACGGGAAACACGTCGGCTCGTAATGCCACTCGATGGCATAAAAATCGAGGAAGCGGGCGAAATCCTCCTCGCTTCCGTGCGCAAACGAAACGCCATCGCCTGCAGGTGCCTTGATTCGCCTCACTCGCAGACGGTTTTTACCAGAGGCGTCTGACCTTCGGGTTGGGAGTTACACGTTTCACGTTCCACGTTCCACGCGGGACTAGGGAACCTGATAGAACTTGGAACCTTGACGTGGAACGTGAAACGTGGAACGTGGGACCTAGTAACCCTCAGTCTCCCCATGTCCGACCAGTACCAGGCCGAAGGTGGCTGCGGCGCTCTTCACGACGAGAGTCGGCTGGTCCAGGTCGTTGCCGACCACGCTCTCGGTCTCGGGTTCGTCCCACACGGGAAACATTGCCATGACGACGGGGTGGGTTGAGCCGGAAGCTTCCCTGCTCATGGCTACGAGTTGCTCGAGGGTGTAGTCTCCGTCCACTTCCTGGTCCTGTACGGCCGGGACCAGAAGCAGATAGTCGCGGTAGAGAGAGACTCCCGTGTGATCTCCGTCTGCGGGCTGGGCCGCGTATCGGAGGGCGTACACGCCGGCTTTCACCGGAGAGTTCTTGTAGTCCTTCCACTGCGCCGAGAAACGAACGACCCCCAGCAGTGCCCCCCGCTTGAAAACGCCGAAATTGACGCCCAGATCACCCCGGGAGCCCTGGCTGGCAGGCATCTGCTCTCTGAACCAGAACTCGGCGGTGGAGTTGCCTTTCAATTCCACCCGGTAGAGCCGGTTGGAGAGGGTCCCCCGGATCTGATCGCAAACCTCCTCCGGGGTTGGTTCTTCCAGGATCTGGACCGTCTCCGGAGCAGGAAACAGTACCCCCAGCACGAAGGCTACGACAAACAGCGGCAGCATCTCGTGTGCGACTAGCGGGTGAACTGCCCGACGAAGGCGCTGGCCCGGTGCGGGCTGCTCCACCGGCTTCCCAGGCCGTCTCCCCGGAATTCGTGCTCGAGCGTAAAAGCCGGCTCGGCATCCACCGGGACGAGAGGTGGGTAGAGAACCGTCTCGTTGCCGCAGAAATGGTCGTCCTTGCGGAAGCCGCGGGTCGAGAAACTGGCGATGTCACCGGCCTCGAGCACGGCTCGCTGCTGGCTGTCCACGCTCAGGTCAATGGGAGCGCTCTCGACGCTCACGACGCGATCCAGCAACTCGGGGGCCATGGAATGAGCCAGGCTCACGAGAGCCTTTTTCTGAGGCTCGCTGGCCGCCTGGTCGACCACGATGAGAGAGCGAGCCGGCTCGGTTTCTCCTGCAAAAGGATCTCCGAGGGTGGCCTCGCCTCTGACGACGGCGACCACGCTCAGGCCCTCGATAGCCGTGCCGTCCCAACTGCCTTCACTCACCCGCCAGGCCAGAATGGCTTCCTTGCCTGTCAAGTTGACTTCTCCGTTGGCAATGCACGGACCCACAAAAACATTGGCCGTTCGGACCTCCAGGTAATCTCCCCTGATCCGCGTATCGGCGCCGGCGGCGACCCCGGCGGCCAGCAGCGTGAACGCCAGGAAAACGGTGATTTTTTTCATTTCAATTGCTCCAGTCGTGTTATCGACAAAAACGTCCCTTTCATTCTAACAGAGCCGTCCGCGTCTGAGGGCAACGGCCCGGACGCTGCACGTTCAGACGCTCATCAGAGGGAAACGTTTCGCGCACTAGTACTCTTCATAGCACTCGCGGCCGGTGACGCAGCGATCTTCGTCCACCGGCTCGGTATCGGGACCGAGGCAGTTCTGCGTGTGGCTGCACCAGCAGAATCCATCGCTGGGATTGGGGACCAGGGGATCCGGTTCGACCTCGATGTACATGCCCTTGAATCGAAGCCGGCGGCATACTTGCTTGGTGTCCGGGGAACGATCCATCGCTTAACTCTCCCTGTCTGATGCTCGCAGGATGGCCCGGGCGGCAGCCACACGAGCGAGCTGTATTTTGTACCCATTCCTGCTCAGCGCCCTGGCCCCGTTGGTGGCGGCCTCTCCAGCCTGCCGGGCCAGATCCGGGCTCACGGTCCGGCCTGTGAGCACGTCTGCCGCTGCCGTAGCCGCCCAGGGTACCGGCGCCACGTGCCCCAGAACCACCGAGGCCCTGCGTACGGTCGCACCGTCCATTTTGAGCGAAACCGCGGCGCCAGCGAGAGGCCAGTCCAGGGCCGCTCGATGGCGCACCTCGTAGGTTGCGTTGGAACTCTCCTGCAGCGGCACGCGAACTTCCGTCATCAGCTCATTGTCGGCCAGAGCAAGCTCCTTCTCTCCTTCACTGCGGGGTATTCGAAAGAAATCCGCCACAGGGATAACCCGGGATCCCGAGGGCCCGGAAACTTCCACCTCCGCTCCCAGCGCAATCAAGGCTGGCGCCAGGCTCGAGGGACTCACGAAGCCGGCGGGCCCGTCGTTTCCCAGGATGGCGTGGTAGCGATTGTCGCCATCCTCGACCATGGATCGCCCCTCATGGGTGGCCAGAAGGCCAAACCCCCGGCGAAAATACCAGCATCGCGGCCTCTGACAGAGCTCTCCCCCAACCGTTCCCATGTTGCGTATCTGGGGACTGGAGACTCCCTTGGCCGCCTGCACCAGAGAGGGGAATCGGCTCCTGACTGAGGAATCCTCAATCAAATCGGTGAGAGTCGTCGTGGCACCGATCCGCAATCGTCTGCCCTGCCGGCTGATCCCGGAAAGCTTCGAGATCGACTTGACGTTCACGACTACAGTTGGGGAAACCACTGAGTCCTTCATGAGGCTCAGTAAATCGGTGCCGCCGGCCAGCACGGCGGCCTCGCCACCGTGTTCATCCAGGATCTTGAGTGCTTCGGCAGTGGTTCCCGGTCTCGCGTATGAAAAAGCTCTCATCCTTACGCTCCCTTCCCTAATGCATCGAGAACTCTGTCGGGAGTCAGGGGCAAAGTTGGGACCCGAACTCCAATGGCATTGGCAACTGCGTTCGAGATAGCGGCCCCCGGGGCGATCACGGGCGGCTCACCCACGCCAATGACACCCCGCTCGTCGTAGCCGGGCCCCGTCATCATATGGACCTCCATCTTCCCTACGTCAAACAGCCCGGGCAGCTTGTAAAACTCCATATCCGGATTGAGCAGCCTGCCGCTGACGGGATCCATGATTTTCTCCTCCATCAACGCGTAGGCAATACCCTGGATCAAGCCGCCGAACACCTGGCTCCGCGTCGTTTTCATGTCGAGAATGAGCCCGCAATCCTGGACCGCGACGATCTTCTTGATCCGGACCACACCGGTTTCGGTATCCACCGCCACGTCCGCCATCTGGATTCCGCCGACTCCGCTGTTGGTCAGGCCCCCGGGGCCGGGATTCCGGCCGCTCGAGGTGAGCGGATTGGGGCCGATCCGGGCAGCCGCCCGCTTCCATTCCAGACTCCGCGAGGGATCGTCCTTGACCCGGATGAAACCACGCCAAGCCTCCAGGTCATCCGCTGATTCCACTCCCAGGGCCGGGGCTGCGGCCGCCAGAACTTTATCCAGTGCGCCCACAGCGGCTCTTCTCGTAGACCCGCCCACTCCTCCGACCGTCGTGCTTCCGCCCGACGGACCCGACTGGGGATAGCGGCTGTCTCCGATGCTGACTTTCACCTCATCGATGCCCAGTCCAAAGGTCTCGGCCAGAACCAGAGCGATGATCGTCCTGGTTCCCGTCCCCAGATCCTGGCTGCCCAGCCGGGCCTCGACGCCGCCGTCCGGGTAGACGATGACCTCGCAGTTGCTGTTGTGCCCGCGGCCGCCCCAGGTGTGAATTCCCAAACCCAGCCCTCGCTTGATCGGGCCCGGTCCAGCTTCTCCCCGGGGATGCCATTTCTCGCTCCAGCCAATCATCTTGGCCCCGATGCTCAACTCCTGCTTGTAGACTCCGGCCAACCGGCCGGTGAGGTGGATGTTGCGCATCATGAGTTCGAGCGGGTCCATGCCGATGTGGGCAGCCGCATCTTCGATGGCCGCCATAGTGATCAGGCAGGCCTGGGGGTGATTGGGAGCCCTCCAGGCGCGGGCCGAGGCCGTGTTGGTCGGCACCGCAATGTGCAGTCTTTTCATGTTGGGAACCTGGACAACGTAGGGGAGAGGCGGATTCCCGGCTCGGGACACGCCTCCCGTTCCCCAGGACTCTGACTCCCAGGCGGTCAGTTCACCCTCTTTGGTGCAACCGATCTTTACTTTGGCAAAGGCGGAGGGTCGGTCGCCGGCAACTGCGATTTCTGCATCGCGGTGGAGCATCATTTTGACCGGCGCCTTGGCTTCACGAGCCAGTTGCGCACATTCCACGCCCCACCGGTCCACTCCGAACTTGCTGCCGAAACCGCCCCCCATGTAAGGCGTAAGGATTCTGACGTTGGCAGCCGGTATGCCCAGCCCTTCCGCAAACTGTGGCGGCAGGCCCGAGACGTTTTGAGTGGAGCACCACGCGGTCAGATGCTCATCATCCTCCCATTCACAGACCTGACCGTGCGGCTCCAGACAGCAGTGCGCTATTTTGGCCAGCCCATAATAACCTTCAACCACCGCATCCGCATCGGCCAGCGCCTGGTCCGGATCGCCCGTCGTCTGAGCCTCCCCGGGGTTGACCTGGGGCGCGTTCTCCTTTTGCTCCTCGTTGACAAAGTGGGACAGGACTTCGAAATCGATCTCGATCGCCCCGAGAGCATCCTGAAGGGCGGCTTCACTGGTGGCGGCCACGCCCACGATCTCGTCCATTTCCCACTTGATCTCGCTCCCCTTGTCTTGAATCACGCGGACCGCCTTCACGGCGGGCATCGACCTGGCCCTGGAAACATCCAGGCGCGTGATTCGGGCGTGAGCATAGGGGCAGCGCAGGATACCCCCGAACAGCATTCCGGGTCGGTTCACATCGTAGCTATACTTAGCCTCGCCGGATACCTTAACCGGTCCGTCCAGGCGCGAGATGCTGCGGCCAATCAGGGATCTTTTCGAAATATCGGGCCACGAGTAATCAGCCATTCGTCACCTCCTCCTCGAGCAGGTCGGCCAGCGCGCTTTCGATTCCCGCATAGGTGCCGCACCGGCATAAATTGCCGCCCAGGCCCTTTTTCAGGTCATGCCTGGAGGGGTTGGGATGCTTATCCAGTAGCGCCTTGGTGGCAACGATAAAGCCGGGCGTACAGAATCCGCACTGGGAAGCGTCATGCTCCGCGAAGGCTTCCTGGACCGGATGCAGGTTTTGCGACGAGCCGATCGAGGCCACCGTCTCAATTTTGCTCCCCTGAGCATCGACGGCCAGAACCGAGCAGGCGTAAACGACGCTGCCGTCCATCAACACGGTGCAGGCCCCACAGGTACCGCGGTCGCAAACTCGCTTCGCCCCGGTCACGTCGAGATCGTTCCTCAACGCGTCGAGCAGCGTAACCCTGGGTTCTACCTCGACGGAACGGGTCTTTCCGTCGACGTCCAGGGTAACGGAAACCGGGGCCGGTCCAGCCAACTCATCAGCCGCAGCCGCCAGCGTCGAAGCAGCTCCCGCTACCAGGCTTCCCGTCAGCGTCCCGGCCGCGCCTGTTCTGAAAAAGTCACGGCGGGAATAGCTGGTCTTTTCCTTCCCACCACTGTTGTGGTCTGACATAGATCCTCCTCCGATTACAGCCGATCCTAGGCGGGCTTCGCCTAACTATACCTAGTGAGGCACAGAACGGCAAATCGGGGGAAAAGGTTACCGGGAGGCAGGGTCGGGGCGACCAGGCGAAGAGCGAGAATCACCGGGAATGCGAGTTCTTTCTCAGCTGGTGCCGTCGCTTGCGTCGGAGCTTACCCCTTCTTTTTCTTTTCTTCTTGAGAACACTACCCATTTAACTTCTCTCCCGAACAAGGCAGAATAGCCTGGAGGTATCTATCGTAATCCAAAACAATGCCCGCTGTGAAGCCGCGCCCTGCACTGCGAAGCGAACGCGGCGCACTTTCCAAGACAAGAAAAGGAGGTAGTCCATGGATCCGGACGACTACATCGATTTGAAGAATCTGAAGCTTCCAGACCTGAGCCGCCTGAAAATCCTCCCACTGGTTGCAGTCTTTCTGGCTGCGATTCTCCTCTTTACGGCCTGGTTTCAAGTGGAAGCGGACAGTGAAGGGGTCGTTCTCAGGCTGGGTAAGTACAACCGTTCCGTGGGCCCCGGGTTGCACATGAAGGCTCCCTTCGGTATCGAGAGGGTGTACTACGTCCCCTCGCAGCGCCAGCTGAAACAGGAATATGGGTTCAGAACCGAAATGGCGGGGGTAAGAACCCAGTATTCTCCGCTCAATTTTCGGGAAGAATCCCTGATGCTGACCGGCGATCTCAACGTCGCCGTGGTGGAATGGAGTGTTCAATACCGCATCTCCGACGCCTTTAACTATCGCTTCAGGGTCAGAAACGTAACCGAGACCTTTCGAGACATGACGGAGGCCGTCATGCGCGAAATCGTCGGTGACAGGACCGTAAACGAGGTTCTGACCGTGGGTCGGACGGAGCTGGCCCAGGCCGTCAAGGAAGAGCTTCAGACCCTTTGCGATCAGTACGCGACCGGCGTCCGAGTGGCCCAGGTTATCCTTCAGGATGTAGCTCCCCCTGACCCGGTCAGGCCCTCCTTCAACGAGGTCAACCAAGCCCAGCAGGAGCGCGAGAAACTGATCAACCAGGCCAGGGGTGAATACAACCGGGATGTTCCGCGGGCCCGCGGTGAGGCTGAGCAGCGGATCAGCCAGGCCGAGGGCTACGCCATCGACCGGATCAACCGCGCCCGGGGCGAGGCCTCCCGTTTCGACCAGCTGTACGCCGAGTACCGCCGGGCGCCCGAAGTGACAAGGCGGCGCCTGTACATCGAAACGCTGAATCGAGTGCTGCCCAAAGTGGGGCGAAAACTGATCATGAACAAGGACGCTCAAAACATCGTGCCGCTGTTGCAGCTTGGAAAAGAGGGGGCAGGACAATGAAAGTCAGCGCGTCACTACTGGTGATCTCTATCATAGCCTTGATCATTTTGTACAACGGTCTGTTCATCGTTGACGAGACTCAACAAGTCGTGATCACCCGCTTCGGAAAGCCGATCGGAGTACCGATCCTGGACCCGGGCGTTCACTTCAAATGGCCCCTTGTGGACCGCGCCCATTTCTTCGACAAGCGCTTCCTGGAATGGGACGGGGACAGCGACCAGGCGACGACCTCGGACAAGAGGTTTATCCGGGTCGATACCTATGCTCGCTGGCGGATTACGGATCCCCGGCGTTTTCTCGAGCGCCTTGCCGACGAGCGGGCAGCCCAGACCCGGCTCGACGACATCATCAACGGGGCCACCAAAAGGGCTGTGGCCGGGCACGCGCTGGTCGAACTGGTACGCTCCACGAACCGGGACGTTATTCCCGATCCCAGCTTACCGGAGTCGGAGGCAACGGAACTGGAAACGATCGAGCCGGGGCGGGGGCGCAAGGAGATCATGGCCGAGATTCTGGTCGAGTCGGCCGAGGATGCCGAGGACCTCGGAATCGAAGTGATCGACGTCCGCTTCAAGAGCATCGACTACGTGGACGAGGTTCGCGAGAACGCCTACCAGCGTATGATTGCCGAAAGGAAGCGTATCGCCGAAAGGTTCCTCTCCGAGGGGCACGGCGAAAGCGCCCGGATCCGTGGTGAGAAGGAGCGAGAGCTGAAGCAGATTGAATCCGAAGCGTATCGAAAGTCACAGGAGCTGATTGGTGAGGCGGATGGAGAGGCTACGGCGATTTACGCGGCAGCCTACAACAAGGACCCCGACTTTTACCAGTTCCTGAAGACCATGGAGTCCTACGAGGAAGCTCTCGACAAGGAGTCCTGGCTGATCCTCTCTACGGACAGCGATTTCTTCAAGTTTCTGGACAGCACTCGGGGGCGGTGAAGTCGGCGCTCGCGGGGCGAGCGCCGGTAACCGGTAACCGTCCCCCTCCCAGGCTTCGAAACACAGCTACTCCAATGTTGTTGACTGAACAATCCAACCCGCGGACTCGAGGCCTTGACCAGCAGTCTACGGTCGATATTCTGAAACTGATGAACCGGGAGGAGGCCGGTGTCGCGGCAGCCGTCGGGGGGCAGCTGGAATCCGTTGCCGGCGTCGTCAACGCCGTGGTTTCGCGACTGGAGGCCGGCGGCAGGCTCTTCTACGTAGGGGCCGGCAACAGCGGTCGCCTGGGCCTGCTCGACGCCGTTGCCTGCCCTCCCACGTTTGGAACTCATCCGGGTCTGGTGAGGGCTATCCTGGCCGGAAGCCCGGGGGCCGCTCTGCGGTCGGTTGAAGGGGCCGAAGACGACCCGGCGAGCGGAGCAAGGGACCTGGTCCAGGCGGGTGTGACCGCCCGCGATGCCGTGGTTGGAATCACTGCCAGCGGGTGCACGCCCTACACTGTGGAAGCCGTTCGCAAAGCCGCCGAGGTGGGTGCCTTCACGGCTTGTATCTCGTGCAACCCGGGCGCGGAGATCTCCGGGCTGGTCGACAAGCCCATTGAAGTCGTGTGCGGGCCGGAAGTCGTGGCCGGGTCCACGCGTCTGAAGGCAGGAACCGCCCAGAAGATGGTTCTGAATATGATCAGCACAGTGGTTATGATCCGCCTGGACAACGTTTACTCGAATCTGATGGTGAATCTGAACCTGTCCAACCACAAGTTGACGGGTAGAGGAATCCGGATCGTGGCAGAAGCCGCACGGGCCTCCCTGGATGAGGCGGAGAACGCGCTCAAGGAGACCGGTGACGTCAGATCGGCGATCGTAATGATCGTACTCGAGTGTACTTCAGATGAAGCGAGAGGCCTGGTGTCGCAGTCGGCAAGACTCCACGAAATCCTGAAACGGGACGGGAAGCGCCGCCGCACCCGAGATCCCTGAGAATTGCAGGAGGAATCGAGAGTGAATGCCCTTGACAAGCAGCCGCGCCAGACCCCGCAGACAGCCGATCCGGTCAACCCATTGCGAAAATACTTCGACGAGGTTGAAATCGGAGACGATTACACAACTGCCGGCCGCACGATCACCGAGGCCGACGTCGTGAACTTCGCTTGCCTGACAGGCGATTTCTACTATCTTCACGTCGATCGCCCTCTGTGCCAATAATGGTGAGACACTTCTTCCCGGCTAAATTAGAGTAGAAGGCGAGAAGCTGGATTACAGAATGATAGAAAACAGAAGCGACAAGAAACTGAGGATTTTGGAAACCTCGGAGCGGAGGGGAGAGGTCTCCAAAATCGCTGCGGGACGGACCGAGCCCGAGAAGGCGTTGCCGCGACCCGACCCGGAAGTTCCTGCCAAGGCAACCCGTCGCCGGTTTTCAGCCCGCTATAAGCTCCGGGTCCTGGAGCAGGCCGATGGCTGCGAAGAGTCGGGCGAAGTGGGAGCATTACTGCGCCGAGAAGGACTTTACTGGTCGAATCTGCAGACCTGGCGACGCCAACGCGAGCACGGAACTCTGCAGGCATTGACCCCTCGCAAGCGGGGACGAAAGGCAAAGCCGGTCAATCCTCTGGATCATCAACTGAGGCAAGTGGAGGCTGAGAATCGGAAGCTGAAACGCAAGCTCGAGAAGTTTGAAGCCATGCTGGATCTCCAAAAAAAAGTCTCGCAACTGTTGGGAATCTCTCTGGCGAGCAGCGAAGAGAACGGAGACGAGAGCTGATGGACGAAGCTTTGCGATTCTCACAATCCCACGGAGTCCGTGCCGGCTGTCAGGCTCTGGATCTGCCGCCATCGAGTCTGTATCGGGAGAAACTTCGGCGCGAACGGCCGGCGCTGGATCCTCGGCCTCGGGCCGCATCCCCACGCGCCTTGAGCCCGCCCGAAAGGGAAGCCGTTGTGGAGGTCCTGCACAGCCGACAGTTTATCGACAAAGCTCCTGCCGCCGTATGGGCGGAGCTGCTGGACGAAGGGCGATACTTGTGCTCGATTCGAACCATGTACCGCATTCTGGCCAAACGTCTGGAAGTTAGAGAACGCCGTCGCCAGCGCCGCCATCCCCAATACTCCAAGCCGGAACTTCTGGCCACCGGCCCGAACCAATGCTGGTCGTGGGACATCACCAAGCTGAAGGGGCCCGTCAAATGGAGCTATTACTACCTCTACGTGATCCTGGACATCTTCAGCCGCTATGTGGTGGGCTGGATGGTGGCCACCCAGGAAAGCTCCCGCCTGGCCAAGGTCTTGATCGCCCAGAGCTACTCCAAGCAGGAGATCGTAGCGGGTGGTCTCACCCTGCATGCCGATCGTGGCTCGTCGATGAGTTCCAAAGCACTGGCCTTGCTACTGGCCGATCTGGGAGTCACCAAGTCTCACTCTCGGCCTCATGTCTGTGACGACAATCCCTACTCGGAATCCCAATTCAAGACCCTCAAGTACCGTCCCGAATTCCCGGCTCGTTTCGGCACCATTCAGCAAGCCAGAGACTTCTGTCGGGATTTCTTCGATTGGTATAACCGCGACCATCGCCATTCGGGTATCGGCCTGCACACTCCCGCGGATGTGCACTACCTCACCGCCATCACCACCCGTCGCGATCGATCCCAAACATTGGAGGCCGCCCATGCACTCTTCCCGGAGAGATTTCCCAACGGCAAACCCGTTCCTCCTCCTCTTCCCGAGGCGGTCTGGATCAACCCTCCCGAAAAGGAGAACTTTTGAGATGAAACTACAGTAATTTATTCACCAAAGTGTCTCAAAGTTGTTGACACGTTCCGTCGCGAAGCCGCGCGAGAGTCACCTTACGGTCGCAGGATCGCGCACGGCTTCCTGGTCGTTTCCGTGGCCACCGGGCTGATGATCACCGGTCGGCCCGGACCGGTGGTGGCGAACTACGGCTGCGATAAGCTTCGCTTTGTGCGCCCCGTCGTTTTGGGTGACACGATCCGGTCCCGGCTGCAGTGCGTCCGCAAGCGAGCACGGGCGAAACCGATGGGCAACCAGCCGGTTGGGGCGGTGGACTGGAAGATTCGAGTACTGAATCAAGATGACCGGCTGGTTGCAACCTGGATCTTCAAGACGCTCGTTCTTTGCAGACATGAGTAACGACAGCGCTCCCACGAGGGGGACCCCGCCAGCATCCGAGACCAAGACAGCCGCGGCCCGAGGGGATCACTCGGCCCCTGCCCGACCGGAGAGCGTGCAACGCAGTGAAGGCCTTCGGAATACTCTGGTGGCAGCTGTTGTGTTCGTCTTCATGGCTGGAATCTATTTCGGCTCGCCGAGGGTCCGAGTGGGCGACTCCAAGTACGTGCTGCTGATCAGCGAACACTTCCTGCATGCCGGCAATCTGGCGGTCGACGAGCACTTCTGGCCCTATGTAGACTCTTCCGACTACCCAAAGGTACAGCCGGGCGAGTATTATCCCCGTCACTTTCGGCGGTTCGGCGGTCACCTCTACCCCCTCTACGGGCCCGGAGCGCCGGTCTTGTCCGTCCCTTTCGTCGCTGCCATGAGATGGCTCTTCGGTGAGTCGGTAATTGACACCGGGGGCCGCTACGTCTTCGAAGTCGAGAAGCAGTGGCAGAAGCGGCTGGCGGCGGTAGCGACGGCGGCCGCATGCGTGCTCTTCTTCCTGACGGCGCGCCTCCTGTTGAGCACACGTTGGAGCTTTCTGGTCGCAGTTTCGGGAGGGCTGGCGACTCAACTCTGGAGCACCGCCTCCCGGGCGGCCAGCGCTCAGACGTTTACCGTCCTGTTGCTGAGCCTCGTTTTCTTCCTGATCCTCAGATCCGCAGCCACCTCTCGGCCCATTCGCCCCGTCGTGCTGGGCACCCTGCTGTCGTGGTGTTTCTTTGTTCGCCCTACGGCAGCGATGTTTATCGCTCCGCTCACCGTCTATCTCTTCCTGAGCGACCGGAAGCGGGGGACCTGGCTGGTCGTGACCGGGGCCACCTGGCTGGGGCTTTTCGTCCTCTGGAGTCTCGCCACGTACGAAACGATTCTGCCGGTCTACTATCTCGCTCACAACGACCTCAGCCTGAGTAACCTCGCGGTCGGCCTTGCCGGCCAGCTGATCAGCCCGTCGCGGGGTTTTTTCGTCTTCGTACCCGCCGTGCTGTTCGTCTTTTGCCTGGTCGCGACCAGATGGGCCCTGACCTGCCCCCAGGAACGAGTCCACTCTCTAAGTTAGACCTGGGACCATTTGAAGTCCACTCCATGGTATAGAACTCTGGGCCTGGGACCTGGGTAATCTGGCCTCCGGCGCCGGCGGCCGATAGGCCAAGGCGCTGTGAGGCCGTCGCTGGTTGTACTCCCTGCGCCATCTCTCGGCCAACACCTTCGCTTCCCACAACGTGTCGAAGACTTCTACGTTCAGCAGTTCATCCCGCAGTTTTCCGTTGAAGCTCTCCACATATCCATTCTCCCAGGGGCTGCCGGGCTCGATGTATAAGGTCCTCACCCCAACAGCCTTCAGCCAGTCCCGAACCGCCTGAGCCGTAAACTCCGACCCGTTATCGGACCGAATGTATTCAGGCACTCCCCGATCCACGAACAACTCCGCCAATCGATCCAACACGTCCTGGTGATTCATCTGTCGTTGAACCTCAATGGCCAGACACTCCCGGGTGTATTCATCCAGTAGGGTTAATAATCGAAAGGCCCTTCCGTCATGGGTTCGCTCATGCACGAAGTCATAGCTCCAGACGTGATCCTTGTGAGCCGCTCGTAACCGAATGCAGGATCCATCATGAAGCCACAGTCTCCTTCGTTTCGGCTGTCTGGACGGGACTTTCAGCCCCTCCTGTCTCCACAACCTCTCCACCCGCTTGTGATTCACTTTCCACCCTTCCCAACGAAGCATGGCCGTGATCCGTCGGTAGCCGTATCGCCCGTAGTGCGTGGCCAACTCCACCATCTCAGCCACCAATCGAGCCTCATCATCGGGGATATGCCTTTCCCTTCGCTGGGTCGATCGAGCCTGTCCCAGCACTTGGCAGGCCCGACGTTCGGAGACGCGCTCTGCTCCCAATCTCTCCCTCACCCACACCACTGCGCGTCTCCTCTTCGTCGGGCCTAGAAGTTTCCCGAGGAAACTTCCTTTAGGATCTGCTTGTCCAAAGACAGATCTGCCACTAGCTTCTTCAACCGGGCATTCTCCTTCTCCAACACCTTCAACCGCTTGGCCTGATTCAGTCGAAGCCCTCCGTACTCCTTGCGCCACCGGTAGTAGGTCTGCTCGGTCACCCCAATCTGTTTGCACACCTGGCCCACCGTCTGTCCTTGGGCTAGACCTACCTCTGCCTCACGCAGCTTCATGATGATTTGTTCTGCCGTAAACCGCTTCCGTGCCATCCTTGCCTCCTTCCTAAAACCGAAAATCCTAACATTCAACTTGGACCCGTTTTAGGGGGCAAGGTCAAAGTGACTCCGACCATAGCCTGCTCCGAAAAATGGATGGAGTTTGGCAAGACGTTTCACCGACTCTCGGCTGCCAAGCAGCAAACTGTATGGGACCACCTCGAACCCGATGATCGGGTCCAGGCCCAGAAACTGCTGGGAATCGTTCCGCCGCAGTTGCCCGGAATCAAGGAAGCCGTCGCCGATATGGCCGCCGTCAAGGAGTCACACAGATCGGGGAACTTCTTCGGCTTTGTCATGGTGGTCAGTCTCTGTGTGATGGTCGTTGGCGGCGGGTATTTCCTCCTCCCTATGATTGAGGCCCCCGGAAGTCAGTCCCAAGCAGGCGGTGCCCGGGGCCCCTCGACTTCGGAAAGAATTGACGAGGTGCTCGACCAAGCCTTTGAAACGATGACTTCGCTGGTGGCAGACTTCGGCTGGGAAGCTACCGACACAGTCTCGGGTGTGGCCGGGGAGATTGCTTCCGACGCACAGCCGGCAGTCGCCTCGAACCCGTAGTCTTGTACCGGCCCGCCTAACGGGCGACCACCCGGGTCCCCCCTACATTCGTAGGGGCCAGGGTCGCCCCTACGAATCCCAACATCCACCAGTCGTGGAACGTGGAACCTGGAACCTGGAACGTGGAAACTTCTAATTCGCCGCTACGCGAAGTCTCCGAGCAGCTGCCGAATACGGTCCAATCCGGCCAGCAGGTAGTGGGGGGGAAGACCAAAGCTGACGCGAAGAAATCGATCCATGCCGAAATGATCACCCGGAACGATGAGGACGCTCTTCTCCCGGATGAGCCTCTCCACCAGCCTTGTGGAGTTGACCTCGGCGTGATACCGAACAAAGGCCACGGCAGCGGCCTGGGGAGGCACGACTGAAAAACGCCCGTCTTGGCTCGCCATCCACTCCTCCAGGACGGGGTAGCCCCTGCGAATGTACCGGCGCGCACGTTCAATCAGAACGGGACGCACCTGGGCAGAAAGAGCGATGGCGGCAAGGCGGTTGGAAAGCATGGAGGCAGACAGGGTCGTGTACTCATGCCGGGCCCAGATCTCATCGACCAGCTCAAACGGTGCCACCACCCAGCCCAGCCGAAGGCCCGGCAAACCGTAGGCCTTGCTCAAACTTCCGGTCGCGATCACCCGCTCGTAGCCACCAAAAAAAGACGGCGTCGGCTCGTTGCGGAGCCGCTCGGCTCCGGCATAAACCTCGTCCGCCAGAATCCAGGCCCCATTGCGGTCCGCTATCGCGATGATCTCCTTCATCTCATCCCCGGTGAGTATGTACCCGGTCGGGTTGTTGGGGTTACAGATGGCTATCAACCTCGTATTCGAAGAGACCGCGTCCGCCAGTTGGTCCAGGTCGGGAGCCCAGCCGCGTTCCTCCCGCAGCTGGAACGTCTTTATGGAGTATGCATGGTTCCTGGCAATGCCCCATACCTGCATGTAATTGGGCAGCATCACGACCACTTCATCACCGGCTGAAAGAACGGTCCTGGTGCTGATGTAGTTGGCCTCGATCGCACCCACGGCGACCAGCACGTTGGCCGGTGCTGCTCCCTGGTACATTCGGGCGATGTTCTCGCGCAGGGAAGGAATCCCGTTCACATGCGGGTAACTCAGCTCTGTGCTCAAGAGCGGTCCCAGAGAGTTCGGACGCGCTGCTACGAGCTCCTCCAGCCGGACAGGTTGTACTCCACTCTCGGACAGGTTGTACTCCACTTCCTGTTCGTGCCTGGACATCATTCTTTCCATTGCGAACGGCTGAAAGTCAGGCATGCAGACCTCTCTTGAGCCAAACCAACACGGGGCTACCGGTCTTCAATTAGACAACAAAAAGGACAGCCAGACGTTAGAAAAAGGCCGATCTCGTTGTTTCTCGTTTCCGAGACCCGGATCACAAGCCGTAGCGGAAATCTGTCGTAGGATCCTTTCACCATGAGAGCTTGTCCACAGTGCAGTCGGTTGATTCACGACGCCGCAATGGTGTGTCGTTTCTGCAATGAACTGGTGAGCGGGCACTTCGCCGTCGCACAGGGCTGGGAAGACTTTGCCTTGCGCTTTTCTCAGCTTTCAAAGAGGGAGCAACGGGATCTCTGGCAGGACTTGAGCGATGACGACAGATCCTACGCTCAGAAGGCGCTGGGGGTGGAACCCCCGGAACGCTTCGAATTCACCTCGATGCCCGGAAAGCAGATCGAGGAAGCCCACCGGGACCTGGGCGAGACCCCCCGCCACCTGGTCGACCTGTCGGGCGCCCAGCTGCGGCGCCTGCTGGCCGGATACATCGTCCTGTTCCTCTTCTCACTGGGGCTCGTCGCCAGTGTGCTGTTGTTCCGCTTTGTTGAGGTTCCGGGGCTGGCCTCGAAGAGTCCCCTCCTCTCAAGAGCGACGATTTCGAAAAGTCTGGATCGGCACGCCACGACTGCCTCGAGGAAACCTGCCGGCCTAGCGGCGAAAACCGGCCTGGCGGCAAAATCCGGCCTGGCAGAAAAAGAGTGACGCAAGGGCCAGGGGCGATGGGCCCGGTTCAGGTTCGAGGGCCGACAGGCCTTCCGGGGGTGAATCTTCGCTCCACGTATTCCTCGAGCAGCGTCAGGAAATCGGCGGCAATGGTAGGTCCTTTCAAAGTGGTGTAATGGCTCCCCTCCACATAGACTGGAGCCTTGGGACTCTCTCCCGTCCCCGGAAGCGAAATCCCGATGTCTGCGTGCTTCGACTCTCCCGGACCGTTGACAACGCAGCCCATGACCGCAACCTTGAGGTCGGCAGCACCGGGACAGGTCGTTCGCCACTGGCTCATTCTCACTGACAGGCGGGTCTCGATCTCCTCGGCCAGCTGCTGGAAGAAAGTACTGGTGGTGCGGCCGCATCCCGGACAGGCGCTCACCCTGGGAGCGAAGCTTCGAACTCCAACAGCCTGAAGAATCTGCTGGGCTACACGCACCTCCTCCCGCCGGTCGCTCCCGGGACGGGGGGTCAGACTCACGCGAATAGTATCCCCGACGCCCTCCGTCAGGAGCACCGCCAGCGCCGAAGCACTGGCCACGATCCCCGCTGTTCCCATGCCGGCTTCGGTCAGACCCAGATGGAGAGGATAGTCGCAGCGCTCACTCAGCTCACGGTAGACCTGAATCAAATCGGGCACTTTGGAGACTTTGGCACTGATGATGATCCGATCATGAGGCAGCCCGTACTCTTCAGCCATCTCGGCCGACTGCAGCGCACTCTCTGCGATCGTCTTCATCAATACGTCATTGGCGTCGGCCGGTTCAGCCAGCCGTGCATTCTCATCCATGAAGCGGTCCAGAAGGGCCTGGTCGAGGGATCCCCAGTTCACTCCAATGCGGACCGGTTTGTCGTTATCGAGAGCGATCTCGATCATCTGCTGGAAATTGGTATCCCGGTGCTTTCCCCTGCCCACGTTGCCGGGATTGATCCGGTACTTGGCCAGCTTTGCGGCGCAATCCGAGAATTTCCCGAGCAGCAAATGTCCGTTGTAGTGAAAGTCCCCTATGATCGGAACCGGACACCCCGTGTCCGCAAGGCGCGTGACAATCTCGCGGACCGCCTTCGCCGCCGCCTGGTTGTTCACGGTTATCCGAACCAGCTCCGAACCTGCTTCCGCCAGCTCGCGAACCTGCCCAACCGTTGCCTCGACGTCGGCCGTGTCGGTATTCGTCATGCTTTGAACGACCACCGGGTGGTCGGACCCCACAGGGATCCCACCTACCCTGGCAGTTACGCTCTTACGCCTCGTGATCATCCCGACATTGTATCTTGATTCGAGTTTTAAAAGGCGGTAGGGTGCCTGGGTTAGTGTCGGCTGTAGGGGCCGGTCTTGTGCCGGCCCGTTTGACGGGCGACCACCCGGAATCGCCCCTACATTCGTAGGGGCCGGGTCGCCCCTACGGAACCTGGAACCGAGAACCTACAACCCAGAATTCAAAATGAGCGAAGCTCTAGAGCAACTTTTTGACAGCTCGAATCCGAAAGCCTTTGCCAAGCTGTTCAGACAGGGCCAGGAGGAGTGGGGGGAGCCGCGTGAATTTATCCGCCAGGTCAGCGCTGCGATGCCCGAACGGCTGTACGAGAAGTACTACGACGACCTGGTTCCGCACGGTTTCTTCGGTCTGTCCTGCGCCGCATCCACGCTGGATCTTTTCCCTGAGGACCGCGCCTGGTGGCCCTGCGTTCAGCAGGCCTGGTTCATTGCCAGCGCGCGAAGACGCAGACCCTGGAACGGTCTGTCAGAGGGTGCCGGGGACGACCAGCCCCTCGAGGATCGATGGGCTCAGTTTGAGGAGGCAGCCTCCAATCGGGAGTTCGAGGCCTGCTACGCGCTGGTCAAGGGATCCCTGAAGAGCCCCCGGGAGGGGGACTTTTTTCGGACTCAGAGCCTGATCAAGGGACTCGACGACACCGCTCACGGCGGGTTGAAGTTCATCCAGCTGAGCAAGGCCTGGGAGATGGCAGAGTCACTGGACTGGGAGCACGCGGAGCGGATCCTGTTTCCGGCGCTGCATTTTCTCATTCTGGGCCCGCGTGAGGATCGACTGGCAGCCGCGGCCGCTCGGGTGGAACCCCTTCCCATCTCGCCGGAGGGAGGCAGGGCTGTGGTCGAGGAGGAATTGGAAGTCTTCGAAGCGGCGCTGCTGTACTCAGACGACCCTTCCGCGGCTCTGGACGCGCTGCGCCGACTGGCACGTCAGGGCAACACTTTTGAAGCCATTCACGAAGCCCTGCTGTTGACGGCGGTTCAGGCGCTCAATAACGCCCAGATCGGTCGCTGGCTGTTTCCGCTCAGGGCGCTTTTGTATGCCGACTCCTGTCGCGGTCGGGCGACAGGAGCCGAGGCCGAAGACGGCGGCCACGCGCTGGCGGTGGCTGCGCTTCTCATCCAGCAGGCTTCTGGAAAGAGCCGCGAATCCGACCAGCCTCGACGCGTGGTCGAGCCAGTGGCCAGTGTCTGTCCCGCCGATCCCTTCTCCACCCTGCGTAGTCTGATCAGCCACAGCGACCCCTACCCGTCAGCCAACACGGCCCGGGATATCCTGGGCATGGGAGAGGAAGCCCACCTGCAACTCGTCCAGACGCTGGCCACTCTGGCCGCCAAGAACGATGCCAGGGTCGGACAGGGCTATGACCTGCTCCTTGTCAAAGCCTGTGCCGCGGCGCACCAGCGGTCACACTCGAACCTCAAAGACCGCTTCCTGATCGGCTGCGCCTTCTTCCTGGGCCATATTCTGAAGAACTACGAGCTTTTCGGCGCCTACGGGGTTAAATAGACGCTCGCTGTCGCTCGCTGTCGCTCGCGTCGTTCCACGTTTCACGTTCCACGTTTCACGTTCCACGTTCCACGTTCCACGTTCCGCGGTAGGTTCCTTGCTACGGCTGAAAGTTGAAGGTCCCCGCGTGGAACGTGAAACGTGAAACGTGAAACGTGAAACTCCATTCATTCCAGAAGTAGCGTCTCGTCACCCCAGACCCGTTCCAGATCTCCCTGTACGGCGGCGGCTCCCCGCTGCAGGTGATCCGGACAAAGCAGGCTGAAGAAGAGAAAGGCCGGGAGGTCGAGTCGAGCCGACAGCAAGCGGAGTAACCGCTCACGATCTCCCTGTTTCCATCCCTCCAGCAGCTCAAGAAAACGGCGGGCGCGAAGGTATTCCGAGACGACCTGGCGTCGCTGGGTCGACTGGCGACCCGGAATCGGATAACGGGTGGCCAGGTGACTTTGAACTGGGTCGCGATCAATGGCCTCGCGGACCTCCTGAAAATCAATCCAGTCACGCCAGTGACCCGGGCGACCGTAGCGCCGGGGAGCCTGGATCTCCAGCACTCGTATCAGTGCGATCCACCAATCTTCCCGCCGGGCCTGGCGAATTCGCATCAGACCGGCCCTCAAGTATTCCTTGACCAGAAGGAAACGGACCTGCACAGGAAAATGTCTTCGTCCCGGCACAGTGGCAGAGTCGAGAATTCGAGAATGGAGTCCCACCCGCAGCCACCTTTGCAGCCGTTCCCGATCGAAGCGACCTTCTCGACTGAGACTCCACCGAAGGCTCGTCGATTCCTTCTTCCCCTCTTCAATGTCCCTGAGCAGCACCGCGGCCAGCTGCCGGCTCCGTCTCGTCTCCCTCAACCTCTCCAGCGAATCGGCTCGCTCGATGACAAGATGACCCTCGGGAGTAAGGCTTGCCCGCTCGATCCGGCGAGCGGACCGCTTGCTGCCAAGAATCGTCCAGTCGAAGACATTCAGGGCAATACCCAAACGCTTCTCTCTGAGGTTCTCGAATACTCCACTGACTCTGATCCGGGGGCCGCCCGCGGGTAAACGCCCCTCAAGCATCTCCTGGTAGGCAAGCCGGACGGATTCCTCCCGGTGAGAGGGAAACTCTACCCTCAGGAGTCGGGTTTGCCGCCGGCGGCGGGACAGTTCCACCGACAGGCTGATCTGGAAACGCCGCGAAACCGCATCTGAAAGCCTGCGGTTCGCCTGTTGAATCAAGGGCCGGCTGAGGGGCTGGATCGCGTACCGGTCGAGCCGGGGCCGCCGCGATGAGATCCGGGAGACACGGACAGCGGTAGTGGCGCCGATCCGGGCCCGGGCCGTCCCCCCCGCTTCCAGCTCGCGCACCCGTCGCACGGACAGAACCGTCTTGCTCCAGCGTCGACTCAGCTGCAGCTGATAGCGTCCCCGTCGCACGACCGAGAAGTCGAGCGAGGCTTCCGCCAGGGCGGAACCGGCAGCTTTCCCCTGCAAGAAGGGGAGCGTTGCGGGAATAGACCAGCCCTTCACCAGAGACCAGTTCACCGCGACGGCCGTCTTGAGGTCTCCCGACCACACCAGACGATGAACCTGCCCTTCGGCGATCTCTGCCGCCCGCCTGGCATCGAGGAGGTTCAACCAGGCGCCCCAGCTTCGCAGCAGCGCCTTTGAAGCGGAACCGGCTCGTACCGGGAATTCCGCGACCCAGGTGCTGCTCAACCTGGTTCCCGCCTCGATTCTCGCGAGGCCCCGGACGGACGCTGCCTCTTCCACCGCCCCGTGCACGGTCCACTGGATTGCGAAGTGCTCCTGCGGCACTCGGAAGTTGCCCAAAAAGGCGTTTCGCGAAAACAGAATTCGAGCCGCCAGACTCCCCTCCAGCCCCAGCCGCAGCCTGCCCCCTCCCGGAAGCCCGGCCTTGAGTGTCCGTCTCAGGACAAAATCGAGATCCACAGGGCGAGTTCGTCGCGCCAGTCCCGCCGGCGAAAGAGCGGCCACCAGCCTGGTTGATTCTCCGCTGAGCCGAGCCTCCACCACACCCTCCCGGACCAGCGCCCCGTATCCACCTTCCAGCTTCCAGTCGAATTCGAGGCTGCTCATTGGCTTCAGGTTAAAGGTTGAGGGTTGAAGGTTAAAGGCTGAATCCGAAGGGGCCGGTCCCATGCTAAGATTCCCGGGAATAATCGAGTCTCGCTCTCTCATAAAAGGAACAGGATCTGTCATGGCAAAGGAAGCAATCCGAAGTACATACTCAAGAGCTGCTCAGGCGACTGACCCTTCGCTGTGCTGCTCGGTCGATTATCGCGAGTTTTTCAGCCAGTCGGATCTGGCGCACCTTCCCGAGGAAGTTCTGGAGCGCAACTATGGATGCGGTGTTCCCGCCGAGTTGCGTTCATTGGCGGAGGGGTTGACGGTGCTCGACCTGGGCCCCGGTCTGGGACGGGACTGCTTCATTGCCGCCAGAAAGGTCGGGCCTGGCGGCCGCGTTTACGGGCTGGACATGAACCCCGAGATGCTGCAGAAGGCACGTTCCTTTCAGCCCGCAGTGGCCGGCCGGCTCGGTTACGACAACGTTCACTTCCTGAGCGGACAATTCGACGTCAAGATTCCGCTTCCGGCCGAGACGGTCGACGTCATTTTCTCGAATTGCGTGAACAACCTGGCCATAGACAAGCCGGCCGCCTATCGGGAGATGTACCGGGTACTCAAACCCGGCCGCAAGCTTTCCTTTTCGGATATCGTTTCCTACGCTTCGGTTCCGGAGATCCTCAAGCAAAGTGAACAGGCGTGGGCCGACTGCGTGGGTGGAGTCTTGTCTTTCCAGGAGCTGGAGGCAGTGCTTGATGTCACCGGCTTTCACGGCATCCAGCTGGTCACCGACTATCTGTGGCAGGACGGCCCCGGGATCAGGGAGCGCTACTTCTTAGATGAACCCCTGTCCGAGAATCATCGTGAGTCACTGCAGCAGGTGAGACTCTATTCCGTGATGGTCGAGGCCTTCAAACCAGTCGTCGACCCGGACGGCGACTGCTACTTCATCGGGCAGCAGGCCATGTTTCACGGCCCCGGTAGAGCGCTCCGTCTCGACGATGACCCGGACCACCTCTTTCGGACCGGCGAGACCAAAGAGGTATGCGAGAAGACGGCTGCGATTCTGAAGTCCGAGCCCTTCGCCCGATACTTCACAGTCTTCGAGCCGGCCGGAGAAGTGGAGGCGCGCAAATGCGTCCCCGGCCAGGACTGCTGCTAGGGATGGAGTCTGTTGCGATAGTAGGTCGGGACGTCCAGGTCCCTTTCCTTCTCGGGCCGCCCCTGCTCGGAAGCCTCGAAGCGATGGACCGTGGACTCGGCAGGCAGGCCGAAATTTCCGGGAGGGGGCTCCACCTCTTCGAGACTCTCTTCAGCCCGGCCCCCCTCGAAGCCGAGGTCGTCGAAACCCGTCGCGATTACCGTGATCTTGATCTTGTCTTCGACACCGTCGTCGAAAACGGATCCAAAAATGATGTTGGCATCGGGGTGAGCCGACTCCTGGATGATGCGGCTCGCCGTACTGACCTCGTGAAGAGTGATGGACTGGTTGCCGGTCACGTTGATCAAAACACCCTGTGCGCCCTGAATAGTCGTGTCCTCCAGAAGGGGACTGGAGATCGCATTCCTGGCTGCCTGCTCGGCCCGGTCTTCGCCCGACCCGACTCCCGTTCCCATCAGCGCCATCCCCATGTCGGTCATGATGGTCTTGACATCGGCGAAGTCCAGATTGATCACGCCGGGCACGGTGATGAGATCACTGATCCCCTGAACGGCCTGCCGCAGCACGTCGTCGGCAAACTTGAAAGCGTCGGCCAGCGAGGTCCCCTCCGGCACCGTATCCAGAAGGCGCTCATTGGGAATGGTGATCACGGTGTCCGCATTTTCCTTCAGTTCCTCCAGTGCGCGGTCGGAGTGTAGACGCCTCTTCCTGCCTTCGAAATCAAAGGGCTTCGTGACGACCGCAACGGTGAGAGCGCCCAGCTCGGCAGCCAGACTCGCCGCAATCGGCGCAGCCCCTCCTCCGGTGCCTCCACCCAGTCCCGCCGTTACGAAAACCATGTCCGCTCCTTCCAGGAGCTCGATGATCTTCTCCGTGTCTTCCAGAGCGGCTTGTCGACCCATGTCGGGATTGGCGCCGGCCCCCAGGCCCTTGGTCAGCTTGTTTCCCAGTTGAACTTTCACCGGGGCGTGACACAGGCGAAGAGCCTGCAAGTCGGTATTCGCGGCAATGAACTCGACGCCGTCGATACCCGCCTCAATCATGCGATTCACGGCATTGCATCCCCCACCGCCGATACCGATCACCTTGATCCGGGCGCCGTTGAGGGGGCCTTCGTCGAAGGCCAGTTTGATCGTTTTCTCATCGAAACTCAGTCGACTCACAGGTCTCTCCTTAGTGGTTGCCAAACTTCTTGTTGCCGTCGCGTCATCCAGACTCCAGCCTTCACGAGATCGTATCCAGAAGCCATCTTCTCATTCGATCCGTCCTCGCCCTGGAGCGCCCGAAGACGGGTCTCGCGCGAGCAGAAGGAACGTCCTTTCTCAATTCGTGTGCATAGCGAAGAAGACCGAGGGCCGTGGAGAAGGCCGGATGATAGATCTCGTGATCCGGTGCCACCAGGTTCACCGGATATCCAATTCGCACCGGCATTCGCAGGATCTTCTCGGCACGGTCGCGGAATCCGTCCAGCATGGCTCCACCCCCGGTCAGCACCACCCCGGTCGCCAGCTCGTTATTCATGCCCACGGCCTCGGTGATCCGGGCCACCCGATTCAGAAGCTCGTCGCAGCGTGCCTGAATGATCCGGCAAATGAACTGCCGTTGAATGGTCTTTTCGCGGCCCGAACCGACTTCCGTCACCTCCACGACTTCCTCCACGGGAACGCTTTCGGGAAACACGCTTCCCACCTCCCTCTTCACCTGCTCCGCCTCCGAAATCGGGGCTTTTGTGCCGATGGCTATGTCTTTGGTGATCAGGTTTCCACCCAGCGGAAAGACCTCGGAATGCCAGATGGCACCCTGGCTGTAGACGGCCAGATCCGTGGTACCGCCCCCGATGTCGACGAGAAAGACTCCCAGTTCCTTCTCATCGTTGCTGAGGATCGACTCGGCGGACGCCAGCTGCTGCATGACCACGCCATCGGCCGCCACCCCAGCCTTGTTGACCGCGTTGACGATGTTTTGAAGGACGGATGAGGCTGTCACCACCAGATGCAGGTTAACTGACAGCTCGTGACCGTACATGCCTTTGGGATCGTCGATCCTGTCCTGACCGTCGACCTTGAATTTCTGCGTCAGGACGTGGATCACCTCGTAACCGTCGGCGATCTCCATTTCCCGTGCGTCGGCGACGGCCCGCTGGATATCCTCGGGAGTGATGTGGTGATTGCGCCCCTTCACCTCGGTCGTCCCGGAGCGATTCACTCCCCGCAGATAAGCGCTCCCAAGGCTCACGTAGGCAGATTCCACAACCGTCTTAGACCGTTCTTCAGCCAACTCGATGGCTGCTCGGATGCTGTCAATCGTCTCCGAGAGATTGACGACGACCCCCTTGCGAAGACCCGTGGACGGTACGGTTCCCGAACCCAGCACTCGCAGCCTCGGCCCGTCGGCGGCGGCTACCACGGCACAGATCTTCGTGGTGCCGATATCAATTCCGGCAATCAGCCGGTTTTTCGTTCTATTGAACATCTGGTAGTTAGCCCGAATCAGCCTTGTTTCGTGGAGTATGGATGATGATTCGATTGTCAAACGTCACATCGATCCAGTCGATTCTCCCGTGCTTGTGTTTGACTTCCTGCACCAGGTCCATCCGGGAGATGAAGGTCTCGTACCGCTGCAGGTAGTCCCGATCACCCAGCAGCACCGGAACCGGTTCCACGGTGGGGATCACCTTGACCCGGTTGACGTCACTGACGTCCACCTCGGAAAGATCTCCGGCGTACTCCTGATTTCCGGAATCCAATTCGCCGAGGATCTGAAGATAGACCTGCATGCGCTGCGCGTTTGATGCCCGGGCCCCCTCAACCACCGGACTCAGCAGGCCTCTTACGATAGGCCTGTCCAGGTACTCGAACTCCACGCCGAGAGGCGCCAGCTCAACTCCCTGTGCGTCTACGATTCTGAGTTCCCCATCGATGGCCGCCACCGCTTCGGGGGTCCGCTCCCGCACGTAAATCTCGAGCTGATTCGGCAGCCTTCTCCGAACCACAGCTGAGGCGATCCAGGGCTCCGCCTCGACCAGTTCGCGCACGTCTGAAAGGTTGACGGTCAAAACGTTCGTGGAGACCACATGCTGCACGAGCTGCTGAAGGCGCTCTTCGTCGGCATGTTCGAGCCCCTGGAAGGTCACCCCCAGCAGGTGAAAGGTTCGGGCCGATGTAGTCAGATTGTTAAAGAGAAGGACTCCGTACAGGATGGCGGAGACCAGGGCGATGACCAGAACGACACGTGCGGTCAAGCGAGCCACCCGCTTGAGGTTTTCACGATTGCGGTGACTGGTGGTCGGTCTAGCCAAGAAACTCCTCCCCCACCTTCCAGACGTCTCCCGCACCCATCGTGACCACCAGGTCGCCGGGCTCCGTCTCACGCTCCAGGATGGGGACCATGGCGGACGATTCTTCGACGAACGTGGCCTGGCGGCTCTTACATATCCGGTCCACCAGCTCTCTGGAGTCAACTCCTGGAATCGGCTCCTCTCCGGCGGCATAAATCCCCATGACGAAGAGTCGGTCGGCCCTTTCGAAACAGTCTCCCATCCGATCCATCAGGTATTGAGTCCGCGTGTATCGATGGGGCTGGTAGACGACGATGGTTCTTTGACCGAATTCTGCCAGGCTGTCCAGCGTGGCTCGGATCTCAGTCGGGTGATGCCCGTAGTCATCGATCACGGCAACTCCGTTTCGTTCCCCCTTGAACTGCTGGCGCCTCTCAGTCCCCTGAAAGCAGGCCAGACCTCCGGCTACCTTCGCGAAAGGAACCTCCAGTCGTAAGCCGACGGCCACGGCCGCCAGGGCATTTTGTACGCTGTGGCGACCGGGAACATGAAGTTCCGCCCTGCCCAGCTCGCGCCCTCCGTCGAAACATGTGAAGGCGGTACCGAAAGCCTTAGTTTCCAGGTGTTTCGCCGACACATCGGCCCCTTCATTAAGGCCGTAAGTTACCACCTGACGGTGAACTTTTTTGATCACTTCCCGCAGCCCCGAATCGTCGCTGGAGGCGACGACCAGCCCGTAAAATGGAACCGAGTTCATGAACTCAAGGAAGGCATTCTCTAGATCTTCCTGGTCCCGGTAAACATCCATATGGTCGGTGTCAATATTAGTAACGATCTTGAATACAGCCGGGATCCGCAGAAAGCTTCGATCACTCTCGTCGGCCTCGCACACCAGATGGGGCCCGCCTCCCAGCGCGGCGTTGGTGCCGAGATTGTTGAGGCGGGCTCCCACCACAACCGTGGGGTCCAGACCGGCTTCCTGCAACACGGTGGCAATCATGGCCGAGGTCGTTGTCTTGCCGTGGGTTCCGGAAACGGCGATCCCAACCTTGCAGCGTGCTAGCTCAGCCAGCATCTCCGATCGATGGAGAATCTGGAGCCCGTTTCTTCGCGCGGCTTCGAGCTCCACGTTGTCTTCCGAAATCGCGCTGGACACGACCACGAGGGCCGCATCTGCAAGGTTTCGTTCTCGATGGCCGACCTCGACCCGGACTCCGAGGCCGCGCAGGGAATCCAGCTCGGCTCCCTCCTGCTGATCGGAACCGGAGACACGCACGCCAGTGAGCGCCAGGATCCTGGCCAGACCACTCATCCCGATGCCGCCGATGCCCACGAAGTGCACCGGTCCCACGGACCGACCTGCAAAGAAAACGGAATCGCTCATCGACAAAGATCCTGTACGAGATCACTAATGCGCTCGGCACTGTCCGGCCAGGCCAGGCGCCGGGAGGCCTCAGCCATAGACCCGAGGCGGTTTCGATCCGAATCGAGTTGACCGAACAGGGCAGCCAGCTCCCTGCCTTCCAACGCTGCCTGTTCCCTGACCAGTGCGGCTCCCGACTGCTGCAGGGAGCGAGCGGTTTTTCTTTGATGATCGTCGGCAGCCGTGGGAAGCGGAATCAGGATCGAGGCCCGGCCGGCCGCGGTGATTTCGGCCACGGTGGAGGCTCCCGCCCTGGCCAGCACGAGGTCGGCGACAGCGAGTTGGGCCGGCATGTCCTCAAGGTACTCCACAACCCTGCCCTCGACACCGGCGGCCTGATACTGCCGCCGCACCCATTCGACATCATCGCGACCGGTCTGGTGCGTGATCTGCAGGCCCGGGGGCAGCGACACAAGAGCATCGCACACTACCCGGTTGATGGGGCGACTTCCGCGACTGCCACCGAAGATGAGCACCCGCAGCGGTTCAGCGGACGGTCTCCAGGGGGGCACCCGGTGGAACTCCCGGCGGATGGGAATCCCGGTGACCACGGCCCTGGAGCCGAAAACGAAGGCCGTTTCCTCAAAGGCGACCGCTGCCCGCGTAACCCACCGCGCCAGCAGACGATTGGTGAAACCTGGAAAAATATTGGGCTCGATGAGCAGGGCCGGGCAACCCGTGAGCCGGGCCGCGACCATCACCGGGCCCGAGGAGTATCCTCCCATGCCCACCACGGCGCAGGGCCGAAAGCTGCGCACGATCCGCAGCGACTGGAGAAGACTTCCCGGCAATTGAGCAAGGGTCTTCACGATTCTCGCCGGACCCACTCGATTCAGCCCTCCCACCCGGATCGTCTGGAGGGGAAAGTCAAGGGGCGGCAGGATGCGGCTCTCCAGGCCCTGCTCGGTACCCACGAACAGGACCCGGCAACGGGGGACCCGCTTTTCCAGCTCCTGCCGGAGAGCCACCGCCATGTAAACGTGACCTCCCGTCCCACCTCCCGCAAATAGAACCCTGGCAGCCCCCTTCGCCCCGCCACTCATCATCCCCCCGCATACCAGGGAGGATCGGTCGGATTTCGCGGGTGGGCCGAGATGTTGAGAAGGATGCCGGCCGAAGCCAGAGTCACGAACAGCGAAGATCCTCCGGCAGAAATAAAGGGCAGAGGAATTCCCTTGGTGGGGAGAAGCCCCATTGCCACGCTGATGTTGACCAGGGCCTGAGTCACGATCATGACCACGATGCCCAGCCCCGCCAGGGACCCGAAAGGCGTGTCCGAGCGCAGTGAGATCTTCACGCCTTTCCAGAAGAAGAGCAGGACGAGGCCGATCAGGACAGTGGCGCCGAGCAAGCCGAGTTCCTCGCCGATAATGGAAAAGATAAAGTCGTTGTGGGCCTCCGGCAAGAAGGCCAACTTCTGATTTCCGTGCGCGAATCCCTGTCCACCCGGCCCGCCGGATCCGATCGCGATCAGGCTCTGGCGAATCTGATAGCCCGTGCCCAGTGGGTCGGCCTCCGGGTCGAGGAAGGCTAGGATTCGATCTTTTCTGTAGGGCACCCGGTAAACAAGCAGGTAAAAGCCGGGAACCGATGCCAGCAAAGCGGCCCCGAAAAAGCGCAGTCGCAGGCCTGAAAGGAAAAGCAGGACCGCTCCGATCAGGAGTATGCAGGCGGCGGTTCCGAAGTCGGGCTGAACCAGGACCAGAGCTAGAATCGATCCCAGGATGGCACAGTAAGTGAAAGCGTCCCGCCGATTCGGCTCTCCGTCCTGATAACGCACGAAGAAATAAGCAGTAAAGAGTACGGTGACCAGTTTTGCCAGTTCCGAGGGCTGAGCCCTGAAGGGTCCAATCACGACCCAGCGATTGGCATCGTTGATGGGCGGCGACCCCAGGGCGCCCACCAGTAAGACGTAGGTCAGAGCCAGCAGCGCCAGAATGACGGGTTTGCTGCCGAGATACCGGTAGTCCATCCGCATGGCTACGAGCATGACGCCGAGTCCGAGGGCCATGAAAACGACCTGTCTAAAGAACGTACTGCTGCTTCCCGTTGGCACCGCCGAGGAGCTGAAGACCATCAACAGGCCGAAGCTCAGCAGGCCGAAGATCAAGAGCAGCAGTGTTCGGTCAACCGGAACTCGATTTCTCAATTTCCTGACCTCTGATGATGAATGAAGCGGGCGACACTTTCCTTGAACTCGCGGCCCCTGTGCTCGTAGTCATCGAACATGTCGAAGCTGGCACAACCGGGAGCCAGCAGGACCGTAGCCCCCGGGCCCGCCGATCGACCCGCTCGAATAACCGCTTCTTGCAGGCTCGGGGCGCGGCAAATCGGGGCCGATGAGCCCAGTGCCCGGGCGATCGTTGGGGCTGCCTCACCGATCAAAATGAGCTGTTGGACGCGCTTTCTCACCAGATCGTCGAGCTGCTCGAAATCGCCGCCTTTGTCCTGCCCGCCCATAATCAGAACAACGGGGCTTGAAAAAGCCTGCAGGGCCCTCCTTGCCGACGCCACGTTGGTTGCCTTGGAGTCATTGTAGTAAGACACACCGCCGTAGACGGCCACCCGCTCCAGCCGGTGCTCGACCCCCTTGAAGTTGCGAACGGCCGAGCGGATGGCCTCCAGCGAAAGCCCGGACAGATGAGCCGCGCAAATCGCCGCCAGCACGTTTTCCAGGTTGTGTTCTCCTCTCATGGCGACCTGGGAAGCCGGCATGACGGTTGCGGCCGACCCTTTTTGTCTGATGACAATCTGCCCCTCCTCCACAGAGATACCCTCCCGCAAAGGGCGCCGGCTGAATAGACAGACGTTGCCGGCGGCCTGGGATTGCATGGCCGAAGAGAGTTCATCGTCGGCATTGAGCACCGCCCAGTCGTCCCTCGTCTGATTCAATAAGATCCGCTGCTTGGCCTGGGCGTAGGATTTCAGGCTTCCGTGGCGATCCAGGTGATCGGGCGTCACGTTGAGAACCAGGGCAATGCGGGCACGAAATTGTCGAATCATTTCGAGCTGGAAAGAGGAAAGCTCGACTACCAGCGTGACTTCCGGGTCGGCCGGCTGCAGAGCGATTCGGCTCAGGGGGGTACCGACATTCCCGGCTACCACCACAGCCGAGCGCGCCTCTTCGAACATCCGGCCGATTAAGAGTGTGGTGGTGGTCTTCCCGTTGGAGCCCGTGACACCGATGATGGGTCCTGGTAGAAACAGGAAAGCCAGCTCCACTTCCGAGAGCACTCGAACCCCGGCCGCCCGCGCCTTTCGGAGCGGTTCGATATCAGCCGGGACCCCGGGGCTGGCAATGATCAGGTCGGCCCTGAGGAAATCCTCATCTCGATGCCTCCCCAGAGAAGTCTCGACCCGTCCCTGAAGTTGCGAGAGCTCATCCTCGAGTTCATGGCCCGGCTTCAGGTCTGTGACGCGCACCCGCGCTCCCTGGGATAAGAGCAGATTGGCCGCCGCTACGCCGCTTCGCGCCAGGCCGACAACCAGAACCTGTTTGTGGCGAAGCTGAAGCACGGCTCTATCTCAATTTGAGGGTGGTCAGGCTGAACAAAGCGAAAATCAATCCAAGGATCCAGAAACGCACCACCACCTGGCTCTCGGTCCAGCCCTTCAGCTCGAAGTGATGATGAATGGGAGCCATCAAGAACAGCCTTCGGCCGAAGAGCTTGAATGAGCCGACCTGCAGTATCACTGACAGAATCTCCACGACGAATATGCCACCGATCGAAAAGAGCAGGAGCTCCTGCTTGATGAGGACGGCCACGGTTCCGATGGCTCCACCCAGAGACTCGGAGCCGACGTCTCCCATGAAGACCCGCGCCGGGTGCGTGTTGTGCCACAGGAACCCCAGGGTCGAACCCACCATGGCTCCGCAGAATATCGTCAACTCGCTGGCGTAGGTGTTCTTGATCAGGTCGAGATAGGTCGCGAACTCGGCGTGCCCCGTCACGTAGGTCAGCACCGTCAGGGCCGAGGCGGCGACAATGACGAGTCCGGTCGCGAGACCGTCCAGACCGTCTGTGATATTCACAGCGTTACTGCTCCCCACCAGCACCAGCACCGTAAAGACGATCAATGGAAGAAAAGTCGAGGTCCCGACCAGTACGAGGTCGAGCTCGGGGGTGAACTGCTTGAAGAAAGGAACCGAGAGCCGGGTACTGTAAAGCTGCCTCGAGTGCAGCAGGACCAGCGTCAAGGCAATCCCCAGAGCCACCGCGGTCTGCAGAAGCAGCTTGTGCCGGGCCCTCAGGCCAAGGCTCTGCCTCCTGGACACCTTCAGGAAATCGTCGACGAACCCGATGGCCCCGTACACCAGCAGCGAAAACAGAGCGATCCAGATGTAGAGGTTCGTCAGGTCTGCCCACAACAGGGTGGGCAGAAAGATACTGATGATAATCAGCAGCCCTCCCATGGTCGGTGTCCCGGCCTTGGACTGATGGGAGGCAGGCCCCTCTGTCCGGATGAACTGGCTGATTTGAAAGTCGCGCAGCTTGCGGATGACCCAGGGGCCCAGAAGCAGGCTGATGAGCAGCGCTGTCAAAGACGCGCAGGCAATCCGAAAGGTAATGTAGCGGACCACGTTGAGGGGAGAAAAGTAATCCTGCAGGGAGTAGAGAAGGTGGTAGATCAACAGACTCGCTCCGCGGCTTCCCCACTCGATTCACCTGGTTCCAGGATTTGAATCATGCGATCCAGGCCCACACCCCTGGAAGCTTTTACAAGGACCAGGTCTCCATCCTGCACGAGCCCGCCCAGCAGTGCGGCCGCAGCCGAACTGTCCGGGGTCGAGAACAGCTGGTGAGAGGCCATCCCGGCCGCCACGGCTCCCTCCAGGATCTCCGCCGCCAATTCCCCGACCGCCACCACCAGATCAATCTCGAGGCCGGCCAGATATCGTCCCGTCTCGTGGTGAAACCGGGCTGCGGCGTCCCCCAACTCCAGCATGTCACCCAGCACGGCCACTTTACGACCGGGCCAGGCCCAACCGGCGAAGTCTTCCAGAACCGTGCGCAGGGCGGCCGGGTTGGAGTTGTACGACTCGTCGACCAGGGTCAGGCCTACTCCGCTGGCCGGGTTCAGGGACCTGATCTGTCCCCGCTGCTCCGCAACCGCCAGATGACTGACGCCCTGCTCGATCTCGGCATCCGATAGGCCCAGTGTTACGGCCACGGCCACGGCCGCGCCGATGTTGTACAAATAATGCCTTCCGGAAAGGGGAACAGGCGTCCGAAAGTGTGCCGTCGGAGTCTGGACAGCGATTTCCATGGCCTCCGGATGGGTCCGGGTCCGGGCCGCTACCCTGACCCGACGATCCCCCTCGGCGCCAAAGTCCAGTGAAGATCCGTCGAAACGCGCGGCTATGGAGCACAGCCTCTCATCCTCGCCGTTAAAGAGAAGGGCGCCCCCCGCTTTGAGCCCCTCCAGAATCTCCGCCTTGGCCTGGGCGATGTGGTCAAGCGATCGGAAAAACTCCAGATGTACCGGCGCTACGTTCGTAATCACGGCTACATCGGGCTGGCAGATCAGAGAAAGCTTCCGAATCTCCCCGGGATGATTCATGCCCAGTTCCACCACGGCCACTTCATCATCATCCTGCAGGAGCAGGAGGCTGAGAGGAAGTCCCAGGTGATTGTTCAGATTGCCGAGAGATTCGCGCACCTGAAATCGCTGCCGCAGAAGAGTCGAACAAAAGCGCCTCGTCGTGGTTTTGCCCATGCTGCCGGTCACGGCCACCACCGACCCCGCCCACTTTTCACGAACGCAGCGAGCCAGTTGCTGCAAAGCCAGGGTGGTGTCGCCTACGCTCAGGAAGAGAGCGTCCGGCGGTTGACCGGCTGCCGGCAGGGGTTGCGAGTGAATAACTACGCGGGCTCCCCTGGCCAGCGCCTCGTCTATGAAATCATGGCCGTCGAAGCGCGATCCCTGAATGGCCACGAAACAGTCTCCCGGATCCAGGGTGCGTGTGTCTATGGAAACAGGGGGAAATGGAGACGTGTACGAGAAGGCCGGATCCTCGGGAAGCGTCGTCTCCAGGACACCCGCCATCTCATTGAAGGAGACCGTGATCATAGGTTTCTCGAGCCACGCGGACGTCGTCGAAGTCGATCTTCTCGCCCCCGCTTTCCTGGTAAGTCTCGTGTCCCTTTCCTGCTATCAGAACGAGATCCCCGGGCCGGGCCAGCTCGAAGGCTCGTTGTATCGCCAGGCGCCGGTCCGTGATCGTCTCGCAGCGGCTGCCCGCGGCAACGCCCAGCTCGATCTGGCCGATGATCTCCTCGGGAGCTTCCGATCGCGGGTTGTCGGAGGTCAGCACGACCAGATCCGCCTGCCGGGAGGCAATCCGTCCCATGACCGGGCGTTTGGACCGATCCCGGCCGCCCCCGCAGCCGAACACGCAAATCAGCCGGCCCCGGCACAGCGCCCGGGCCAGTTTCAGGACGTTGGCCAGAGCGTCGGGAGTGTGCGCATAGTCCACGAACACGGAGAACGGCGCATCAATGGAAACTTTTTCGAACCGACCCGGCACCCGCTCGAGGCGAGCGATTCCCCGCTCGATTTCCTCGTCCTGAAATCCCAGATGCGAGCAGGCGGTGACAGCTGCCATCAGGTTGTACAGGTTGTGCTCACCGGTCAGGACACTGCGGATCTCAAGGCGCCTGCCTTCCAGGTTCAGGGCCATCCTGGTGCCATCCACACCCGTGCTGATCTCGAGGGGATGAACCTGATGTACTTTCGACATCCCGAATGTGCCCCTGCGAACGGAATCTTCAAGGGCACACGCCGCTACCGTCGGGTCATCGCCGTTGAGCACCGCCGTGCGAAGTCCGGGATTGTGGGAAAGATCAAAGAGGCGCTGCTTGGAGGCAACGTAGTGTTTAAACGATCCATGAAAGTCGAGATGGTCCCGAGTGAGATTCGTGAAGATTCCCACTTCAAAGCGACACTGGTAGGTGCGGTCCAGCGCCAGAGCGTGGGACGAGATCTCGATGACCCCGCTGCTGCACTTCTGCTCGACGGCATGGAAGAGCGCCTTCTGAATCTCCGTGGCCTCGGGCGTGGTCCGGACCGACTCCCGAATCTCACGGCCCACGATGGTCTGGATCGTGCCCACCAGAACCGCCGGGCCGCGCGTCTGCATAACCGAATGTATCAGATAAGCGGTTGTGGTCTTGCCGTTGGTACCCGTAACTCCTGCCAGCCTCAAATGTCGGGAGGGGTGGCCGTAGTAGTGATTCGCCATTTCCGCCATGTAACGGCGTATCTTCGGAACCTGCAGCCACACGCCGGTGAAATCCGAGGGCACGGGACGCTCTGAAACAATTGCCGCCGCCCCCTCGAAGAGAGCCTGCGGAATGAACCGATGCCCGTCTGAGCAGTGCCCCTCGATGGCAAAGAATATCGAGTCGGAACCCACCATCCTGGAGTCGTATTCGAGAGAAGACACCTCAATCCTCAAGTCTCGCCCCTCGCCCACCTGAATCGACCGGGGTGGAAGTGCCGCCATGAGCTCTTCGAGTTGCAACTTTTCTCTCTCCCTTTTTCGAAAGTACCACTTCGCAGACAATGCCGGGGCTGACCAGGCTCAGGGGCGCCGGGCGCTGCCCCACAACCCGGCCTTCGCCCGCGTAGCTCACGGTGAGACCGGAGCGTGCGCTTGCCAGTGCGACCTCTCGAAGACTGAGGCCCGTGAAATCGGGCAGGTGAACACCACCGGTGACGCTAGTCACGACCGTGTCTTCATACAGGCCGCCCGTGCCCGTACCGGCCAGGGCAGCCACCGTTTCGGGAAGGCCTTCCATCGAAAGGTCTCTCTTTTCTGAGACCCCGGGAGCGGACTCAGGTTCCGTTTGTCGGCGGTGAGCGGTTTTTTGAACCAGCACTGGGCGGTCACGGGGCACCCCCAGTTTGATCAGCGCACGCTCCATGACTTCCTTGAAGACCGGTGCTGCCACCAGGCCGCCGTAGTAGTCTCCCACCGGCTCGTTCACGACCACGATGGAGGCCAGGACGGGATTCTCAAGAGGTGCAAATCCAATGTAGGAAGACACATATTTGGTCTTGGAATACCCGCCGCTCACAAACTTCTGAGCCGTGCCGGTCTTGCCGCCCCCCGAGAAACCGGACAAGCGGGCCCGGCGGCCCGTCCCACGTTCCACCGTGTGGCTCATCGCTCCTCGGAGCTGGCGCGCGGTCTCTGCCGAGATCACACGACGCCGAACCGTCTCGGGAGCGGCGATCAGCTGGCCATCGGGGCTGAGGATGCGGCGTACCACGCGGGGCTGCACCAGGTAGCCGCCGTTGGCAATCACCGATACGGCTCGAAGCATTTGCAGAGAAGTTACACTCAGCTCCTGCCCGATGGCCAGAGCTCCGATCGAAATCTCCGACCATTCAGAAGTGGGGCGTATCCGCCCGGGCGCTTCGAAGGGCAGGTCGATTCCGGTCGGTTCCCCGAAGCCGAATCGCTTGATGTAGTCATAGAGCCGCCGATTTCCGAGCCTCAGTGCCAGCTTGATCGTCCCCACGTTGCTGGACTTTGCCAGAACCTCCCTCACCTCCAGCTGGCCATAGCTGCGCGTCGCCTCCCGGTAGACTTTGCCGGCCAGACGCAGCGTTCCCACGCGACAGTCCAGCGGCTCGCCCAGGTCGGCCAACCCCTCGTTCAGCACGGCAGCGATGGTGACTACCTTGAAGGTTGATCCGGGCTCATAAGTGTATTGAATGGCGCGATTTCTTTGATTCCTGGTCTGATCGGTGTTGTAAAGATTTGGATCGAATGGAGGATAAGACGCCATGGCCAGGATCTCCCCGTTGCGGGGATCCATCACGATGGCGCTTCCGTTGATCGCCTGGGTCGTCTCGATTCTGTTCTTGAGCGCTTGCTCGGCCGCGAACTGAATGGTGCTGTCCAGGGTCAGAATCAGGGAGTCTCCCGCGGTCGAACGGGAGCTTCGTTGACTGCTGAAACTGCGTCGCCTGGCGTCGAGGCTCAGCTCGACCTGATCCGAGACGCCTCTCAGGTTGGCGTCGTACTCGAATTCCACTCCACTCCAGGCGCGCCCGTCTATCCCGACAAATCCCAGAATCTGGCCCGCCAATTCGTTGGCGGGGTAAAAACGCGTTGATTCGCGTTCCAGGTAGATGCCCTTGAGCTGCATTTTCCGGATCGCCTCACTCACCTCGTCATCGAGCCGGCGCTTCAGATAAACATGAACCCGATCTGCCTGAAGACGATCGAAGATCTCCTCCTCGTGCATCCCGATCAGGGGCGCCAGCCGGCGGGTTACCTCGGATGGGCTTTCAATATGGCGAGGATTGGCTGAGAGGGATTTCACGGGCAGGCTGACTGCCAGCTCCCGGAGCTGACGATCAAAAACATCCCCCCGCCTTGCAATGAGAGTGCGAAAACCGGAGACCTGCCGGGCCGCCTTGTCCCGATACGCCTCGGCTTTAAAGACCTGGAGATCGAGAAGCCGGACAAGAATGAGTCCCGACCAGCCCAGCACGAGCAGGTACACGACCAGCAACCTGTGCACGAAGATGCCCTGGGTCAGCCAGGTCCCGGTGGCTTTTTTCATTGGCGGTCAATCAGGTCTGGAGTGTGGGCATCAGCCCGGAGATCTGTGGCCATGTGGATCGGCGTGCCGGCCTCGATGATGGTCACCTCCGGCCGGTTGGCACTGACCAGACCGAGCTGGCCGGCCTTACGGTCCAGCCGATCAGCGCTGGTCAGGGTCTGGTATTCGGCTCGCAGCGCCTGCTGTCTTTCCGACAGTCTTCGGTTCTCTTCGCGCAGCCTCTCGGTCTGGTACCCGAGCCCGATAATCTGCTGCTGATTCCAGCCGTAGATCAAGACCAGGGTGACGAGCAGGGTGCCGGTCGTGAGCCACCCGGCTACTTCCCAGCTCGATGTTCCCTTCTTGTTGTGCAGCTTCTGATTCCTGAGCTCCAGGGTTGACATATCAACCATCGTCACACTCTCTTTCCTTGGACTTTTCGAACGCTCGCAGCTTGGCACTCCGCGAGCGCGGGTTGTCAATGAGTTCTCGCTGCCCCGGGACCAGCGGCCGTGCGGTTAAAATGCGGCCCTTGCGGACTCGCGGGCAGCTACAAAGTTCGGCGGGTCGAAAGCACACACAGCGTCCCGCAGACTTGCGAAACACGGTCTTGACGATTCGATCCTCGAGGCTGTGAAAGGAGATCACCACAAGCCTTCCCCCGGGGTGAAGCAGATGAATCACTTCTCCCAGGAACCGATCCAGGCCTTCGAGTTCCTGGTTGACGCGGATACGCAGTGCCTGGAAGACCTTTGTCGCGGGATGAGTCCTGCCCCGGTATCCGGTCGATTTGACCTGCATGACCAGTTGCGCCAGCTGCAGGGTGGTTCTCAGAGGAGCCTGTTCGCGCTGGCGTACGATTTCCCTCGCGATCGCCCGCGAACGACGCTCGTCCCCATAGCGCCGGAAGGTGCGGGCCAGCTCTTCTTCGGGAAGCCCGTTCACCAGGTCGGCCGCTGTGGTCGCGGATCTCCGGTCCTGCCGCATGTCCAGAGGGCCTTCCCGCTTGAAGCTGAATCCCCGCTCCGCACTCTCGAGTTGGAGAGAGGAAGCCCCCAGATCCAGCAGACAGCCGTCCAAACCCTCCAGGCCCAGACCATTCAGCAGTAGCGGCAGGTTACGGAAGTTCTCGCGATGAAAAGAAACCGTGGGACCGTACGCCCCAAGGCGATCCCTGGCCTGCTCCAGCGCCTCCTCGTCCCGGTCAATGGCAATGACCCGGCCCGTTCCGGCCAGGGATTCCAGGATGCGCTCCGTGTGCCCTCCCAGACCTGCCGTTGCGTCTACGTAGGTTCCGCCGGTGCGAACCCTCAACAAACCGATCGCTTCGTCGAGCAGGACCGGAATGTGGCCGGCGGCAACCATGAGCATCCTAGACCCCGATCTCAGCCAGGGAAATGGAGTCGTCATCCGTGTAGGGATCATTCTCCAGGATCTTCTCGAAGCGGGAGCGGTTCCACACTTCCAGGTAATTGAGCTGTCCCATGACGTCGACGGCTTCTCGTTCGACACGGGCGGAGTCTCGTAAATGAGGCTGGACCAGCACCCTTCCCTGGCGGTCGACTCGGGCCAGTTGGCCGTAGTAGCTCGTGTTGCGGAGAAATTTGACTTTCCCAGGATGCATCTTGGGCGGCTCCAGCAGTCTGGCCTCGACCTTTTCCCATTCGGGCAGCGGGTAGATGAGCACGTTCTGACCGGTCACGCTGGTTACGAACACTTCAGTGCCATAGTTAGCGGTTAATATCTTCCGGTGAGTGGACGGGATCTTGATTCGACCTTGTCCGTCAATTTTGGCTGGGAAATTGCCGCGAAACATGTCTCGACCCGTAGTGCAGAGGCTAGTTTTCCTATCTTGACCTATCTTGTCTATTTTGAGCCAAAAAACTCCAAAGTCAAGCACAAAAACGACTTTCCGGCCCCGATTTGGGCAAGGATCGGACGCGGGCATCCTGATTCTGGTCGTGGTCCGGGAAGAGACCGTTTCGGTGAATTGACGATCTCGCCAGGGCTAGGCTAGGATGTCGGGCGGCTACGCGGAGGTCCGCGGGGTTATTTCGGGAGAGGAAATGTCGTAGGGGTCGGCCTCGTGCCGGCCCGCTGGACGGGCGCCCACCAGGGTCGCCCCTACGAGGGCTATGCAATGAAACGGCCCCTGCGTGAAGTGGATCCGGAAATCGCCCGGATCATCCAGGATGAAACCGCCCGCCAGGCGCATACGCTGGAGCTGATCGCCTCGGAGAACTTCGTGAGCGAGGCCATCCTCGAAGCCTTTGGGTCTGTCTTTACCAACAAGTATGCGGAGGGCTACCCGGGCAGGCGCTATTATGCGGGCTGCACCCAGGCAGATCGGGCCGAGAGCCTGGCTCGCCGGCGCGCCATGGATCTTTTCGGCGCCGAGCACGCGAACGTTCAGCCCCATTCGGGAACCCAGGCCAACTCGGCCACGTATCTGGCCGTGCTCCGCCCGGGAGACAAGATCCTGGGAATGAATCTCTCCCATGGCGGACACCTGACGCACGGTCACCCGCTCAATTTCTCGGGACGGTTGTTCGAGGTCTTGTCCTACGGCGTTGATCGCCGCCGGGAATGCATCGACTACGACCAGCTGGAGAGCCTGGCCCTGCGAGAGAGGCCCAAGATGATCGTGGCCGGGGCCAGCGCCTACAGCCGCACCATTCACTTCGATCGTATGGCTGACATAGCCCGCAAGTCGGGAGCTTACCTGATGGCGGATATTGCCCACATCGCAGGACTCATCGCAGCAGGGCTTCATCCCAGTCCGGTTCCCGTGGCGGACTTCGTTACCTCGACCACCCATAAGACCCTGCGGGGTCCCCGCGGGGGTCTCATTATGTGCCCCGAAGAGCATCGAAAGGCGATTGACCGGCTGGTCTTCCCGGGGCTTCAGGGCGGCCCTCTCGTACACGTGATAGCGGCCAAAGCGGTGGCCTTCAAAGAGGCCATGACGGCGGAGTTTTGCGACTACCAGAAGCAGATAGTGGCAAACGCCCGGACACTGGCCACAAGCCTGGCCGATCAGGGATTGAGAATCGTCTCGGGCGGGACCGACAACCACATGTTTCTGGTGGATGTTGCTGCCCTGGGGATCACCGGAAAAGAAGCGCAGGAGCGCCTCGAAGAGGCGGGAATCACCGTCAATAAGAACACCATTCCGTTTGACGAGCATCCGCCCATGGTGACGAGCGGAATCCGGATCGGATCGCCGGCCCTGACCACCCGCGGAATGATGGAGCCGGAAATGAAGCAGATAGGCGAGTGGATTGGGCAGGTGCTGCATGATCCGGGGAATGAGCGCCTGCGCTCTGGGATCAGAGCTCAGGTTCGAGACCTGACCAGCCAGTTCCCCCTCTACGAGCGGCGGTTGCGCACCGATGGCGTGGGCACTCGATAACTTCTGATGCCCGGCAGCCGCCCCAGTCTAGAGGATATCTTCAGACCGGGAGGAATCCTCGCCGCCAGGCTGGCCGGTTACGAGCACCGTCCATCCCAGATCGAGATGGCGCACGCGGTGGAGGATGCCATAGCCGGCAGGCATCACCTGACCGTGGAAGCCGGCACCGGCACCGGAAAAACTCTGGCCTACCTCGTTCCCAGTCTCTTCGCTCAGAAGCGGGTCATTATTTCCACCGCCACCAGAACCCTGCAGGATCAGCTGATTCACAACGATCTGCCGTTTCTCAAGAAGCATCTGGCCCGGAATCTGGCCGTGGCATGCATGAAGGGACGAAACAACTACCTGTGCCTGAGACGGATGAGACAAGAGCTGGGCAAGGGCCATCTTCTGGCCGGGGAGCGTAGGAAACTGGCCAGGCTGGCCGGCTGGTGCGATACCACGCCCACCGGGGAGCGGAGTGAAATCGACTGGCTTGCGGATGACGATCCCCTCTGGCACTCACTGGACGCACGCAGCGAAATCTGTACCGGGCAGGCCTGCGACGACTTCGCGCAGTGCTTCGTCACCCGCATGAGGCAGAACGCCTTCCAGGCCGACCTTCTGGTGGTCAATCACGCTCTGTTTTTTGCCAATCTGGCTATGGAGAGTGATGAGATCGGCAAGATCCTGCCAGACCACGGGGTACTCATTCTGGATGAGGCGCACCAGGTAGAGGACATCGTGGCCCGGCACTTCGGGAGCCACCTGAGCAACCACCGTTTCGAAGATCTGGTGGCAGATCTGAACCGAGCCTTCTCCGGGCGGGAGGGTCCTGTGCCTGTCTTCGGCCGGCTTCAGAAAGAGGCCCGTCGCCTGTTCGCTGCTTTCCCCGGCAAAGACGATCGATACTCCCTCAATTTCTTTCCCTCCGCTGGCGGCGTCGTCGACCTGCGAGACGAGTTGGGACCGGCCTGCGCCCGGCTCAAGAGCACCCTGCGGGTGCTTTATTCGGAGTTGCAGCTGGTGCGATCGCGACCCGATGAGTGGGAAGCCCTGGTTCGAAGAGTGGAGCAGTTGGCGGAAGACCTTGACAGTATCTTCAGCCGCGACAGCTTTGAGAACGTGTACTGGTTCGAGAAACGGCGAGGTGGGGTCTTCGCTCACGTCACACCGATCGATGTGGCTGACCTGCTCTACCGGAGGCTTTTCGACAGAACCGACACCGTGATTCTCACTTCCGCCACCCTGACCACCGGCGGCAGTTTTCGGTATTTCCGAGAGAGGTTGGGAATTCCCGAACCCGTGGAGCTGCAGGTCTCAAGCGAGTTCGATTACGAAACGCAGGCGATTCTCTTCATCGCCAGCCGGCTCCCTCAGCCCCAGAGCCCGCAGTTTCTTGACCGGGCCGTGCCCGTAGCGGCGGAACTGGTGAAGATCACCGAGGGCCACACGTTTGTTCTGTGTACCAGTATTCGCAATATGAACCGGTTTCATGCCGCCCTCTCTGAAGAGGTTCCCTACCCCGTGCTCAGGCAGGGCGATATGCCCAGACACCGACTGCTCCAGGAGTTCAAGGCGACTCCAAATGCCGTTTTGTGTGCCACCGCCAGCTTCTGGGAAGGAGTTGACGTGAAGGGGGCGGCCCTGCGGGCCGTGATCGTTGACAAGCTGCCCTTTCAGGTCCCGACCGAGCCGGTCGTGGCCGCCCGCCAGCACCGGATTCGAGAGATGGGGGGCGATCCGTTCCTGGACTATACCGTGCCCGAAGCCATCATCTCGCTCAAGCAGGGACTGGGGCGCCTGATACGGTCACGAACAGACTCGGGTATTCTGGCCATCCTCGACTCCCGGGTCACTACTCGGCGCTATGGGGAGCTCTTCATGCGCAGCTTGCCAAAGTGTCGGGTCACCGATAACATGGATTGCCTGAGAAACTTCTTCGGCCAGGCCACGTCCCAAGCAGGTGGGGGTGAACCGCTATGAAGACGAAACCTTTCCTCTTTCTTCTTTTGTTCCTGATAGGCCCTGCCACCGGATTCGCTCAGGTCGGCCGGATTAGAGGGACCGTGAGCGACACAAAGGGCAACCCGCTCAAGGATGCCCGGGTCGAAATCACGGGCATGGAGATCAAGCGAAAGTACAAGCTGAAAACGAACAAGAAGGGGGAGTACTTTCACGTTGGAATCGTATACCAGGGCGTTTATCGAATCATGGTCACGAAAGAGGGATATCAGCGGGACTTCGTTGAAGGGGTAAGGGCTTCCCTGGATCCCACCGATGAGGACAGAGGCGTTTACCACTTCCAGCTCCAGCCGCTTGGCGGCCAGACGGAAAGGCGGCTGTCCTACGAGCTGACCGACGAGGAGCGGGCAGAGGTGGAAAGGGCGAAGGCCGAGCGGGAGAGGCAGGCAGAGGCCGCCACCGCGCTGGGCGAGAAGTTCGATCAGGCTCTGCAGGAAATCGAGACCGGCAACTATGAGCAGGCCGTTCGGCTTCTGACCGAAGCAGCCGCAATCGATGCGACCCAGGCCGGCGTGTGGATCCGCCTGGCCGAGGCTCAGACAGGGCTGGGGAACCAAAAGGAGGCTCTTTCGGCCTACGAAAAAGCTGCCATGTTACAGCCGGATCCCGCCATCTATCAGAACATGGGCAATGCCTATGCTGAACTGGGGGACAGCCAGAAGGCACAGGAATATTACGCCAAGGCCGTCGCGATGAGTGCCGAGACTGATCCTTCGGCGGCGGCCGCGACCTATTACAACATGGCCGTGGGCCACATCAACGCGAACCAGACCCAGAAGGCGAGAGAAGCACTGCAAAAGGCCCTCGAGCTAGACCCGGGTTTCGCGGAGGCCCACTACCAGCTCGGCATTATCCTGACCAATGACATGAGAGCCATTCCGCAGGCCGTAGAGCACTTGAAGAAGTACCTGGAGCTGGCTCCGGAAGGTCCCAATGCCGAAATGGCCCGCCTGCTGGTGGAAGGCCTGAGCGGTTAACCACTCCCCGACGTGAAACGTGGAACCTGGAACGTGGAACGCGGTTAGCCGTCGAGCAGCTCGCGCGCCCGGCTGCAGCCGACCTCGGCAAGGCCGTAAATCGCTGAGAAGCCTGCCATCCTCACCTCTACGGAGGCGTCCTGGGTGGTCTCGACCAAAGCTTCCAGTACCTCCTCCGGAACCTTGTCCGGAGTGTGCCAGTACCCTGTTCCCAGTTCCAGAGCCGCCTGGGCCCGGACCCCCGGTGCCTCGTTCTCGAGCATTTTCCGGATGGCCTTCGGCGCCGCCTTCACATCCTGCTGGAGCAGCTTACCCATGGCCGAGACAACCACCCGCCGCCGCTTTCGGGTAAACCCGTCACCGGCCTCCTGGCGGGCAAAGATCTTCTGCAGGGCCGGCACGCCCTTTTCGCTTCCGATCTCCCCAATCGCAACGATGATCGCCGTCTGCAGAGATCGGCTTCCCCGACCCGTCCGCGTGGATGGTTCGTCAAAGCAGTCCGTGAGCGGGACCAGCCCCTCGGGGGAGCCTACCGCACCCAGTGCCATAGCTGAAAAGATCTGCTTGCTGCGAATCCCGGAGCCGAGAAGCCGTGCCAGCGGCTTGAGGAACGACCGGCAGCGAAGCAGGCTGATATGGGGAAGGATCGTAAAGAGGCTTTCAGAATCGCCGTTCCGGAGCAGCCGATGGCAGGTCTCGATCAACTCGTCTTTACTGCCGATATCCTTGCCACGGTACATGTCTTAGGCCTCGGACAAAGAGTGTAAAAGACGCTGAAAGACACCGGGTTGCCGGAGCTACCATCAGAAGGTGTGTAAATAGCATAGGCGGTGAGTATCCTTCCGGGTTGATTTAAAACCCAGGGCCGAAAGGCCCGCAACGGAAGGAGTACACACCGCATGAGCAAGCAGAAGATTGAGGAAAGTGTGGAGTCAAGAGTTTGTTTCGAGGAGCTGGAAGATTGGGTGCGGGAGAAGATCCAAGGCTGGGTTCAAGAGCTGCTGGAGGAGGAAGTCACGGAGTTATTAGGGCGGCGTAAGAGTGAGCGGCGAAGGGCCGTGGACGCTCCGTCGGGCTATCGCAATGGATATGGGAAGCCGAGGCATCTGACGCTGAGCTCGGGGACGATCCAGGTTCGAAGGCCTCGAGTGCGGGATCTAGAGGAACACTTTGAAAGTCGGGTGTTGCCCCTGTTTGCCAAGCGGACGCGGCAGGTTCGAGAACTGATCCCTGAGCTGTACTTGCATGGTCTGGCGCTGGGGGATTTTGATCTGGCTCTGAGAGGGCTTTTAGGGGAAAAGGCGCACCTGTCGTCCTCCACGGTGGCCAGATTGAAAGAGAAGTGGCAGGCCGAATGGGAAGTCTGGCAGAGTCGACCCTTGAATGATCTGGAAGTGGTGTATTTATGGGTAGATGGAATCTACGTCAAGGCGGGTCTGGAGAAGGAAAAGGCAGTCCTGCTGGTGGTGCTGGCCGCCTTAAGTGACGGAAGCAAAGCCGTGGTGTCGGTCACGAGCGGCTATCGGGAATCGACTCAGAGCTGGTCGGAAGTACTGCGCGACTTGAAGCGCCGGGGGATGGGCTGTCCACGGCTGGTGATCGGAGACGGCCACCTGGGTATCTGGAGAGCTTTGCGCAACGTCTATCCCCAGGCCGAGGAGCAGCGCTGCTGGAATCATCGGATCGTCAACCTGCTGGCCAAGCTCCCTAAGCGAGTGCACAAGCCGGCCTTGCTGATCCTGCGGCAGATCCCTTACGCCCAGACTCGAGAAGAAGCACAACGACTCAAGAAGGTTTTTCAGCACTGGTGCCGGCAGCGAGGGCTGACTCTGGCGGCTGAGCTAATCGAGCAGGACTGGGACCGGATGGTGACCTTTTACAACTATCCAAAGAAGCAGTGGCAGCATCTGCGAACCACCAATCCAGTGGAGTCACCGTTTGCCGCTCTTCGGCTGCGAACGGACGCGGCCAAGCGATTCAAGAAAGTGGAAAACGCCCAGGCGGTGATCTGGAAGATGCTGTTGGTGGCGGAGCAGCGATTCCGCCGGTTGAAGGCACCGGAGCTGATGAAAGACGTCTACCAGGGCGCCAAATATGTCAATGGAGTCCCGGTCAACCAAGTCCCGGAGGAGAAAGCCGCCTGATGTTTTTCCACACCTATTGACAAGAGCTCGGTTGCCGATCTCGCGCTATGTTAACATGCGGCCATAAATGAAGGACGAGCAGGTTCCCACCAGGCACTTCAGAACCTGGCTTCCCTTCGGCATCGTGGGGGTGCTGGTTGGTTTCGTGCTGGGTTTCTTCGTGGGCCAGGGCGTCGTTCAGCCGGTTGCGAGCCTCCCCCCTGCTGAGGGCCCCCTTGATGAGACTCAGGCCGCCTTTCCCGAGAATCATCCCTCGCCCGACTTCATCGAGCGGCTTCAGGCGCTGGAACACCACGCCGAAGAACACGAAAACGATCTCCAGGCACGGACAGCTCTGGGAAATGCATATTACGACATGGGCCGGTTCGATCTGGCTATCCGCTGGTATGAAGAGGCGATGACTCTGGATGATCGGGATCCCAACGTAGCGACGGATCTGGGCACAGCCTACTTCTATGCGGGAAACTCCCAGAAAGCGATCGACCTGTTTCATCACTCTCTGCGACTCGAAGAGAATCATCCGCAGACCCTGCAGAACCTGGGTTGGGTCCAGTTTCAATCGGAGAACCTCGAAGCCGCCGCTGAAGCCTGGGAGAAACTTCTCCAGGTGCACCCGGAATATGAACAAATCGAGGCGGTCAAGAAGCAGCTCGAAACGTTAAAGGCTCACCTTGAGGGTGACCATTCCTGAGATACCCACTTCCAAGATGCCCGGTCTCTTCAAAGTCCTTCTCTTCTTCCTCTTCGCCGGCGTGGCCCGCTGGATGTTGTCGCGGCTCACCCGCGCCAGGCGAAGACCGGCCACAGCCCGGCCAACCCCGCCCCGGGCGACCCGGGGAAAAATGATCAGAGATCCCCAATGCGGGACCTTCGTGGCCCCCGAACTTGCCGTTCCCCTGTCCCGTGGCAGCGAGACCCTGTTTTTTTGCTCCGAGAGCTGCCGTGACGATTACTTGAAGCTTCAAACTCGAAAAGCTGCCGGCTCGTGAAGGTTGGAATTGTAGCCAAGACCCGCCTTCAGGAGTTCGGCCCGCAACTGACCGAGATTCTGGGGCGTCTTCGATCGTACGGGTGCCAGGTGTTCGTGGACCGGAAGGTCGTCGAGGACCTGGGACTCGAGAATGAACAAGGTCATCCCCTCGAAGCGCTCCCCGAGATCTCAGACGCCCTGATCGTCTTCGGAGGAGATGGAACGCTTCTTTCCGTCGCTCGTCTCGTCGGCAGAGAGACTTGCCCTATCCTGGGCGTGAACCTGGGTTCTCTGGGGTTCCTGACCGAGGTGACCCTGGACGAATTCGATGTCGCGGCCAGGAAACTCGTCAAGGGCGACTTCCGGACCAGCCGCCGTTCCCTGCTCCAGGTCCGCCTCCTGCGCCAGGACGGAACCACGGCGGAATTCAGGGCCTTAAACGATGCCGTCGTCAACAAGGGTGCCCTGGCCCGCATCATCAGTATGGAGACCTACTGCGACGAGGACTTCATCGCCAACTTTCTGGCGGACGGGATCATCGTTGCGACTTCGACCGGATCTACCGCCTATTCGCTCTCGGCCGGCGGGCCCATCATCGTGCCCACTCAGGATCTCATCCTCCTGACTCCCATCTGTCCTCACACTCTGACCAACAGACCCCTGATCATCCCGCGGCAAAGTGAGGTGCGGATCGGCCTGACAGACGGCGAGGAGGTCATGCTGACGGTGGACGGCCAGGTCGGAACCACAGTCGATCCCGGCGACGAGATCAGATGCCGGCTCGCCGACACGTCGATCGAGCTGATCGAGCCGACCTCACGGAACTTCTTCGACGTGCTTCGCCAGAGGCTCAAGTGGGCCGAGCGCCTCTAGCCCGCATAGATCACCGATTTGGAAATGAAGGTGATTTTGGCCGGCCGGAACGGTTTTCTGAGAGTTTCTCTATCGATCCGGTCCAGGTCGAGTGATGCGGTGGTGTGGAGGGTCGTGAATGGAGCGTTTTTCGGGTTCGGAACAGCGTGACGGAATGCATTCAGGCAGAGCTCGGCCTGAGCGATGGAACGATTTCGTTTTTGGGGGCGTTTGATCGGGACAAACCTCAGCAGCGCAGAGGAATGGCCTGGAGGTTTCGAACGACGGCAGCGAAGACCTCGCTGTAGGGATAGGCTTCCGACATGGAGATCCAGACGTGGCGGACCGTGAGGCGGACTTGGGCGCCGATCTTCAGGAGCTTCAAGCGAATCGTCTGACACTGAGCGCGAGCCAGGGGGGTCTGCTTCAGTCCGAGACGAGGCAAGGCGTGCATGAGCATGTAGGCGGCGAAGGACAGATACAGCCGGAGTTGATTGGCGCGCATCGTTGCCGCGCTGGTCCGGTCGGCGAACAGACCCAACTGCTGTTCTTTTATGCGGTTCTCCATGTCGCCCCGCGCACAGTAGAAGTCTTCGTAGAGCGCGCGGGCCCCCAGGCGTTCCGGCGACAGGGAGGTGACGACGAATCGGGGATTGGCGCCTTTCGCCAGGAACTCGGCCTTGCCGACGACGCGTCGCTCCGAGGTCCAACTGTGGCGAGTCCGGTAGCGGAAATCCTTGAACACCCGCGCCGGTCGCCCGGTGGCGTTGAACTCGGCTTCGGCCTGAGTCATCGCTTCGGCGCTCTCTGACTTGAGCCGATCATTGTTGGCCAACCCCATCACGTAATCCACGTGATGGTCTTCACACCAGCGGAGCAAGTCATCCCGGCAAAAGCCCGAGTCGGCCCGGATGACGATCGAGACCTCCGGCCAGCTCTGCCGAATCCGGCCGACGATCCGTTCCAGTTCCTCCACCGATCCCGCGGCCCCATCGATATTGGAACACCGCAACCGGGCGCACAGCAGATGCTCCCCCGAGAAGATGTACAGCGGGAGATAACAGTAGTGGCGGTAGTAACCGTGAAAGAACCGGCCTTCCTGCTGGCCATGGATCGGGTCGTCGGTCGCATCCAGATCCAGCACCATCTCCTCGGGCGCCGATTCGTGGGACTCCACGAAGGCATCCACCATCCAGCCGTCGATCCGGTCCGGGTCCATCGCGATCTTCTTGTACCGCTCCTGCTCATCGACCTCGGCGCCGGTCAACTCCAACCGGTTCAGCGTACACCTGCCCGCCAGCGCCTTCCCCCGATCTGAGGCCTGCCGCCGCCGCTCTCCCAACGGATCGGCTTTGTCCACTGCCACCGCCAGCATTGGATCGGTGCGCAGTTGGTCGTGATCGTTCAGATCCTCATATCCCAGACAGAGTCCGTAGATGCGCTGCCCCAACAACTCCTCGACCGTGTGTTCGATCAACCGCGGATCCCGGTGATCCCTGAAACACTCAGCCAGTCCGGCAACGAGACCCGTCCCCCTCTCGACCTCGCGTAACAGCAGCACCCCTGCATCGGAGGTGATCTTCCCGCCGTCGAACCGCGCCTTCACTTTGCGTTGAAATAGTTGGTGAAATTCGAACGTGGCTTGTTTACACTCTGTTCTCATAAGGGCCGCCTCCGTTTGGCTTTGAAGTCGTTCATTCAAAACGCTTTATACCAAACAGGGCGGCCTTTTCAGGTCCCATCCGTGAGAAATGGCGGCTAGTGCACTATTCGAGGCGTCCCAGGGCTTCCTTCAACTCCGAGACCGCATGCGCGTCGCCATCCTCTTCGCAGGTGCAAATCCCCTTTTCGAAGGCATGCCGCGCCCTCTCCACCTCTCCCAGATCCACCAGCGTCAGACCGTGCTGCAGGAAAGCCGCCCGGTACCGGGGAAACTGGTTCAACAGTTCCTCGAAGTACTCCGATGCTCGCTCCAACGCCCCCCGGCTCTTGTACTCCATCGCGATGCCGTAAAGGGCAAAGGAATTGCGCGGGTTTTTCTCCACGAGTTGCTTCAGCCTGGCAAGGCGGTCGGTCTCGGACATCAGTGGATCACCGTCTGTTGAGGAACCGCGCTCAGAAACTCCAGATCCTGTCTGCCGAAGAGCTCAAAGCCAAAGATCGCCCGGCTGGAACGAACTCGAATGAAACCTCTCTCCTGATTTCCGAACCCTGTGAAGACCTCGGGAAGAACGAAGGCGACCTTCTGATTGGGCCCCAGCTCGAGCAGCAGCGTGGCGCGCTGAACTCCTTCGGCGGTAAATACTTCGACGCTTATCAGGGCCGTTCCCGTGGAAACGTTAAGCAGCGTGACGCCGGTGAAAATCTCCTCCGTCTGCGCTACCTGGCTGAGCAGGAACTCACGAGCGCCCCTGGACTGCAGGGGCAAAGATGCCAGAAAGCGGCCCCCTGGATCCCGGAAGGCAATGGAACCCAGAAGCTGGCCGTTGGGCGAATCGACCGCGAGCCAGCCCTCGACAAACTCTTGTTCCAGCCCGACAAGGTCGCGAACCGAACCGCTCAAATGCCCGTTGGCTCCCACTTCCTGCATCGCCGAAGCCAGGACCTCGCCCTGCTCACTCCTCACCACAAGGTTGACGACCGTATCTTCCGGCCCGGTGTGGATCAGGCTGAGAAGAGTCTCGATTCCAGGCCCGGACGCCAGCTGAGCTCCGTAAAGACTCGAATCCACCGCTTCTTCATCGAGCGCCAGGAGCCCTCCTGTCGACCGATCGTCTCCAAACAGCTCCATGGCAAAGATCGAGTCCTCCCCCTCCACGCTGGCGTAGCCACCTGAAGCGGTCGGCCCCAGGTCTCGAAGACTGGTTCGCAGCGATCCTCGGGCGGGAATCGTCCGAATCTCCAGCAGCACCCGCTCCAGGCCGTCCGGGGGGTGCCAGTAGAAAGCCACATTGACAGAAGACTCGTGCGGATTGACAACGAAAAACGTCGTCGTCTCGCCCTCCGCGCTGCGAATCTCGGGAAAAAAGAGCCTGGATCCGCTGGCCGGTGCCAGCTGGCTGCCATCCATCCGGGTCAAACCAAAGTCTCCCGTCAGGGTGAAACTCATCAGGTCCTTCTGGGAAGGGAGAATCTGCAGCCAGCCGTCTTCAATATCGGGGAACTTCTCGCTGACTAGAAAGGCATCCTGAGTCAGACTGGCCGCCTCGATCTGGACGGCACCGGCCAGGCTTCCATCCAGCCTGTAAGCCCGTATCGATATCTCATTGAGCGGCGCCGCGGGCCTGGCCGTAGCCAGCGCATTGGCCAGAGCGAGGCCGATGAAATGATCTGCTTCGGTCGTGAGAACCGGCAGGATGAGGGGCTCCGCAGTCTCAGAGGCGAACTCCAGGGCACCCACATCGACCCGGGCGTCCCCGTCCCCGTCGCCGTCGACGACGCGACGGTGGAAGTTGAGGTCAACTTCCGACACGGCAACGGCGTGCGTACCCCGATCCACAGCGTCTGAATCCTCAGTCAGGGAGAAGTCTAAGCCCGGCGGATCTGCAAAAGCCGGGTTGCCCGTGAAATTGCCGGAGTTTCCAGCCGTGGAAAGATCCCCCACCAGGTTGGACGTCAGGGCACTGCTCGATCCGTCATCCAGCAAATCTCCCGCCACATTCTGGAAGAGAATGGAGTTGGCAACGACTGCGGGAGTCGAGGAAATGCGAACTCCCGTTCCGCCGCTTCCGTGCACGGTCGCGTTGATCAGCGTCAGCTGGCTGTCGATTACCTCCACACCGTGATCGGCGGATGCGGCAAGCACCGAGTCCTTATGTCCAGCTGGCCGGCCTGCACCGCGCGTGCCCCCTTGGTGTTGCCGGAGCGGACCCGAACGGAGGCCGCCTGAGCGATCAGCCCCGCCGTTTCACTACCCCCGATCAGACTCCCCCGGATGGTGGAAACTGCGCCGTTGAAAGAGGCAACTCCTGCCCTGCCGTTGTTCAGGATCGAGCTGTCGACCAGATCCAGCTGGCTCTCACTCAGGGCCGACACACCGTCGCCCAGGTCACCCCGGCTGTTTTCGATGCGGCTTCCTTTCACGAGCACCTGGCTTCCGGACGCCCGGACACCCTGACCCGTAGACGTGTCTCCGGAGCCGATGATCTCAGTGTCGAAAATCGCCAGTGTACTGCCCAGAGACGCAACCACACCGTGTACCGCACTCCCCTCTGCCTCGCCCCCGATGCGGCTGCGCTCAACCAGCCCTTCCGAAGAGAATACCGCCAGTCCGTTTCCCGAACCCGCCGCCAGCTCCGACTCGTAGACATGGGCGTGGCTGTCGACCAGGTGGACGGCGCCACTCTCGTCAGAGGGCTGACCGGCTGTCTCCACGCGGCATCGGATGATCTTCACGCTCGAGTTCTCCACCTTGATCCCCGTCTGGGTACCCTGAATCCGCAGATCCTGAAAAGTGACGCCACGCAGATTGCGAACCTGGGCGGCGGCAACGCCCTCCGACACCTGAATCACCGGAGACTGTCCCGGGGCGGCCTGGAGCGTGATCCCTTCCAGGCGCGTTCCGTCATTGTTGAACTCGATCAGGAGGGGAGTCTGGTAGATGCTGCTGTCGATGATCTCAATCGTGTCGCCCGGGCCTGCCGCCGCCAGGGCCTGATCCAGAGAGTCGAATTCGCTCTGTTTCGGGGTTTGCGACACGAGCAGACGGTCCACCGAGTTGGCGACCAGAGTCCCCCAGAAGGGCAACCGAAGATCGGTCCCATCGTGACCGGACGCGGCCAGGGTCAGAGCCCCCTCGAACTCTCCGCTGGCCGCCGGCCCGGCAGGAGAGACGTCGACGTGGATCTGGACGGTCTCGAGAGAGCCCAGCTGGAGCGTCTGGGGGGTGACGGCGACCGTTACCTTTCCCTCGCCGGCCAGAAGCTGGGCCGACAGTTCATAGGTGTGTCCGGTGCTCACGGCGTTGGTGACAAGAACGCTTCGTCGAGTCGCACCCGCCGCCGGCATGTTCCCGAAGCTGGCGCTGACGGGATTCAAAAACCCGGCCACCCCGAAGGCCCGGGCCAGATCCAGCCGGCCGTTGCCAACTTCGTTGACAAGCCCCGAAGCCCCGTCCACAGTCACCGTCTGAACCGCCGAGTTGACCAGGGCCGACTTGACCTGTTCGGCGCTCCAGCCCGGGGAGCGCTGAAGCAGCAGGGCCGCACCTGCAGCGATAATTGGAGTGGCAAAGCTGGTGCCGTTGGCGGACAGAGTAAAGCCCGTGCCGTTGGAAGCCGTGTAGATGGCCACCCCGGGGGCCGTTAAGTCGGGCTTGATTCCCAGATCGATATTGGAACCCCTGCCGCTGAACCCGGCCAGGATGTCGGGGGCCGTGGGGAAAGGCCGTAGAGTTTCCTGACTCAGAAAAGTCGCCTCGACCACCACCTGGGGAGGGCCTGCCGGGTTCAGGCCGCCCAGGAAGTCTAGCAATAACTCCCCATCCGATTTGGTGATCATCACAGCCGGTTGTTCGGGAACCGAGGAACCGAAATCCATCGCGATGGGACTGCCCCCGACATTGTTGTAGACAATCATTCCGGCTGCGCCGCCGGCTCCGAACACATTCTGGGCCTTCACGCGGAAAGTGCACACGCCTCGTGCGACCAGCGCCACGGCGCCCGCCAGGCTGCCGGCCGGCAGCGGTGTGCAGGCTTCCCGGGTGGGGTCCGCAGCGGTAATGGTGGAGACGGGAAGCGGGCCCACGGCCTCCTCAATGGAGGCTCCGGTAGCAGGGACGGCAAGCACTGTGGCCAGGTGAGATGGAAAATCAGGCGAGTTCGAGGTCAGTTCAACGGCGCCTCCGAAGGTCCTGGCGTTGGTCGAGGCACCCGCCGTGATCGCCGCCGGACTGGTTCCCGGAGAGGTGATGCTGCTGCGCCCCGGTCCGGCATTGCCCGCGGCAATCACGAACACGAATCCCAGGGCGGAGGCGCTGGCAATGACCATCTGCTCGGGATCGTTGTCGGGATGGATGGCAGGGCCTCCCAGGCTCAGGTTGATGACATCCATGCCATCGCCCACTGCCGCATTGATGGCCGCGATCACGGCCGCGGTGGTAGTAGTGTTGTTCCGTCCCGGTGTCCCAAACACCTTGTAATTGCCAAGAAAGGCCCGCGGCGCGATCCCGCTGACAGGTGCCAGTGGCGCGTCCAGCGCCACACCGGCAGCGGCGCCCGCCACCCGGGACCCATGTCCTATCTCGTCGCGAGGCGTCCGATCGTTCTGGAAATTCAAGCCGAACTCGGTCTTCACGAAGGTGCGGGCCACGATCACTTTGTTGTTGGCAAAGCCCTCCGTTTCGGAGATGGGAAAACCCTCCGGTGGGACCAGTTCGGGATCCTGAAACAGCACGTGATCCTGGTTGATGCCGGAGTCAATGAGCGCGATTCTCATCCCCAGACCGGCTTCCCCGCTGCTTCCGACCTGATCCCAGGCAGCCGGTGCCGCCACCAGAGCGGGCGCGGCGTCCATCAGGAGATAGCGCTCGTGATTGGGATAGACCCCCCGCACCCCGGGCTGGATCCCGAGTTCCTGCCGCTGGTGGGCCGTGGCTCGTACCACCAGACTGTTGATGAGCAGAGATTCGCTGTGAAGAACTTCGACTCCCGCAGTGGCTGGATTGTCAGCAATGGAGGACAAAAAACGCCGCTGACTCGCTCCGACGGCCCGCTCGTGAGCAGGCACGTCGGCGTTCTTCAGGAGTCGCCGGGCCCATCGGCCGGGTCCCGCTGAACGGCTCCGCCGCACCCTTTGAGCCACCGCCGGCTCGTCGAGCACAACGATGTAAGTCGAACCCCCCGAACCGGGCTGGGCGGTCTGGAAGGCCCTGGGGGCCTGGGCTAAGATGGCCAGGACGAGAGCCACCCCCGTCAGGGATCTCTTCATGCAGAATCGGTCACTCATCAGGGAATTGAGCTATTCACTTATCGCCACTGCCTTGGTCGTCCTGCTGCTGCTCTTTTTCACCCCTGAAATCGTGTTACCTTCGCTGGCCGGTCTTGCCTATTTCCTCCTGGGCGTCGGGATCGTCCTCCTGCTCGCCCACAAGCTGATCGAAAGTATACAGGAGGAACAGCTTCGCCGGTCCAGAGTCCGATGCGCCACCTGCGGCTGGGACGGCCTAGGGGAACAAGTCTACCGGTCCCGGGCCTGCCCTGAGTGTGATTCCTTTCAGCTGGAGGTGATTGACGACAACTGATACGTAGTCCTAACCGTCGGGCGATTCAGACGTGCAGGCCGTTGGGGTTGAAGGTTAAAGGTTGAAGGTTAAAGGTTGAAGGTTGAAGGTTGAAGGTTGAAGGTTGGGACCTGATCCCGAAGCTTGAAGCTGGGGCGTTAAACTTTTTAACTTTTAGGGAGTGTTGCCCAAATCTCTGTCGCCCCTTCAGGGCTTTAGAATTGGCGGTGAGCCTTCCGTGGGCTGGCGCCCACGGCTATTTTCCATCGGCCGCTTTGCGGCCTGAAGACAGCCCCCGAAGGGGGCGAAAGAGACTAGCCGGGGCCGGACCACGGCTATTTTCCATCGGCCGCTCTGCGGCCTGAAGACAGCCCCCGAAGGGGGCGAAAGAGAATAGCCGGGGCCGGAAGGCCCCGGTGGGGGACGATATCATCCAAAGCAGCCCCCAAAGGGGGCGGCAGAAAAAGTGGATGGATTTGGTTTGGGCAACAGCCCCTTTTAACTTTCAAAATTGGCGTAAGAAGCAAACATGACCCCGTCTTCATCAACCTCCCCCAACCGGAAACGGGCGGGCTACGCAGTACACCGCCGTCTGCTGGACCATCGAAACCCGGATGGCCACCCGGAGCGCCCGGAGCGTTTGAAATCGATCATGGCGATGCTGGAGGAACTCGAGGGAATGGATCGGTTGGAGCAGGTTTCCGGAGAAATGGTGGATTTGGAACTTGTAACTGGAGTCCACAGTGACCGACTTGTCGAGACGCTCGGTGAATCCATGGGGCGGCCGTACACCCGCCTTGACAGCGACACCTACGCCTCGGCCGATTCCTTTGACGTGGCTCGTCTGGCGGCGGGACTCGGGGTCGAGTTGACCCGAAGAGTCGTGGCCGGGACCCTGGCCGCCGGATTTGCCCTGATTCGCCCTCCCGGACACCACGCCGAAACGGATCGAATCATGGGTTTTTGCCTCCTCAACAACGTGGCCGTGGCCGCTCAGGCGGCCCTCCAGGAAGGCACTATTGAACGAGTCGCGGTCGTCGACTTCGACGTTCATCACGGCAACGGGACGCAGCAGATCTTCTACTCGCGCCGCGATGTGCTGTACATCTCTGCCCACCAGCACCCGCTCTATCCGGGAACGGGAGCCCTCGAGGAGAATGGGAACGGCCCGGGGCTGGGCTTCACCGTCAACTTTCCCCTGCCCGCCGGCCTGGGAAATTCGACCTACAACAGCCTCTTCCTCGACCTGGTCTGCCCGCTACTGGAGGCCTTCGAACCTGATCTGATCCTGATCTCAGCCGGCTATGACGCCCACGCCCGGGACCCTCTGGGATCCATGCTCGTCACCGAGGAGGGATTCGGCTTGATGACGCGGCACCTGAACCGCGTAGCCGCCCGAGTCTGCGAAGGCAGGATCGTCTACTTCCTGGAAGGCGGTTATGATGTGGAGGCTCTGGCCGGCAGCGTCCGGGCCACCATCCGGGAAACTCTCTCGCCCGGCTCCGGTCGGCCCGATCTCGACGGCTCGGCTTTCTACCGAAACTACCGGGACCGGGCCGCGGCCCGGCTCCGGCGCTGGTGGCCGTCTCTGTAAAAGGTTTCACGTTCCACGTTCCACGTTCCACGACCGCCGGGCAGTGGGTCTCGTAGGGGCGACCCGGCCCCTACGAATGTAGGGGCGACTCCGGGTGGTCGCCCGTCCAGCGGGCCGGCACAAGACCGGCCCCTACGAACGGGCGCGTTCCAGGTTCCACGTTGAGGGTCGTGGATCGAGCGGGAGGACCGCGACGAAAGAGTGGGCGGGGCCCCGGGGCAGCGACGCGGGAGACATCTGAGCTCATAAGTCAAGAGAATTGTCTCCCTTTTTTTCTGAAGCTTATCCACAAGCCGGTTGCATCAGAGCCACAAGAGGAGAGTTGCTCCTCTGAAGACTCCGGCAGTAGAGTTCCTCGTCATAGTGGACTCGATCCATCCAGCAACGGAAGAGAATGCGAATCCATTTGTAAGCTAAAGATCGAACGGCAGCGTGGTGTTTGAGACCGCGCTGACGTTGCTGCAGGTAGTAAGCACGAGCCCAGGACGATTGCGGAATTGAGCAGGCCGCAAACTCATGAAAGGTTTGGCGAATAAACTTGGGACAGCCTCGACGCCAGACCACCTGAGAACTTCGTCCGCTGTTTCGTGTTACGGGAGCGATGCCGCTCCATTTTTGGACCTCTTCAGCATCCTCAAAGCGACTGCGATCCGACCCGAAGGCCGCCAACAAGCGAGGAGCCAGAGCCGGCCCGGCTCCGCTGAAGCTTGCAAACAGAGCGGCATCTTCATGCTCGGCGAAGAGCGTGGCAATGCGCTTGTCGTAGCGTTTGATGATCGGCAGCAGAACCGAGAGCTGTTCGACCAGGCCCACCAGTTTCAGTGAACCGGCTCCAATGAGAGCCTCATCCTGGGTCAGTGGGTAACTGGCACGGATCTGCTCGAGCAATGTTTGCAGCTTCGCCTCGGCACAGCGTACTCGATGTCGTGCCATGCAGCGACCCAGTACATCGATCCGCACTTTGCGAGCCTGCTCCAAGGTGGGCCAGCGCCTCAAAAACTCCAGAGCCAGCGGCCCATCCAACTTTGCAAACCACTGCAAAGGCTGCGGATAGTAGCTCTTCAAGACCCCGCGCAGTTGCTGCACCAGTTCTTTGCGCCTCTCCACCAACTGGCGTCGCCCCTCCACCAACAGCGCCAGCTCCCGGGTCTGGGCCGCCTCCGGTCTCCAACAACGCAATCGATCCCGGTGTCTGTACACCAGCTCCAGCAACAAGTCCGAATCTTCCGGATCATCCTTCTTACCGGAGGGTGAAAATGCCTCTCGATAGCTCGCCACCGTCTTCGGATTGATCGGGTACAGGTGCAAAAAGTCATAGCACATCAGCGCCGCCATCAACCCTCCCCGCTTTTGCTCCAGGGCAATCACCACAGGACGACCCTCAAAACGGGTTCTTAGCTGGCGTACCCATTCGTGCAACTCTTCCGGGTCTTGCCGCACCTGATACCTCTCTACTTCCCGACTGCCGGCGGCCCGCAGTCGGATCTCATGTTGATCTTCGGCCCAATCCAATCCTACCCATGCTGCGATCTGTTCTGTGGCTAACATTGCGCCACTCCTTTCTGCGCAGCACACGCTTGCCCAGACCTTGCGCAACCCTTATAGTCGAGTCCTCGTAGGACAGCATCTAGAGTATGCGTTTGCTGTCTGTGCACCGTGGCGTTCGAAAGTCTCCCGCCAAGCGTTTCGTACGCTGGGGCCTTGAATTCGTAACGCCACGGTGCGCGTGCTGCACAGAGGCAATCTGTTCCTCGATCGCTCCCAGCGCAAACTTTTTTCCACAACCCAGAAAAGAAAAAAGCAGCGAAAAAGAAATTCGCTATTATTTCTAATCCATCGTTGGAAAATAGATCGTTAGTAACTATAAGGCGCCTTGGGGCGGCGACCGTTTAAATACCCCCGGGAGTCGCCCCGGGGGCCCGCCCACTCTTTCCTGATCTTGACATCACACGGCGGTCGCGGCCCTGAGGCCCCTGCCACTCTCCCCCCTGCTGTTTTGGGCTACACGACCTTCATGCGCCGGATTCCTTCAGAACTTCCGGAAGACGATAAACGGTGGAGCATTCCTCGCACTTGAGGAGCATCAGTTTCGGGTCGCGGCCGAATTCGGCTTCGATCTCGGCCAGCAGCTCTTCCCCGGGTTCGTTGTAATAACCGGCGAAAGGATGGTACCTCTTGAGGCCCCCGTGGCACGGCTTCCCCTTGACGTTTCTTTCGCTGCACACTACCTGGCGGGCTATCAGATCCTTGATCACTCCGATCTCCTCCTTTGACCTGCTGTTGATGCTCTCAGCCTGAGCGGTCCTCAGTCGCGGTACTTTTTCTTGGTCAAGACGCTCATCAGGCGCTCCAGCGGGTAGCAATTCACCACACTCTCCGCCGTCAGCCAAGCCCGTCTGGCCGTGGCAACCCCGTACGCGACCATGTGCAGTGCCCTGCGGCTGTGGGCGTCGGAGTTGACGGCAATCAAAGCGCCCTGATCATACGCCATTCGAGCCGCAACGTCATTCAAATCGAGTCTCTTCGGGTGGGCGTTGATCTCCAGGCAAACGCGATGTTCACGGGCAGCGGAAATCACCTTCTGCAGATCGACTTCGTAGGGCCGCCGTCGGAAAAGAATCCGCCCTGTCGGGTGAGCCAGAATGTTCACGTGTGGGTTGCGCAGGGCACGGCAGATGCGGCTCGTCATGTCGTCCCGGCTCAAGTCGAAGCGGCTGTGAACAGCCGCTATCACGACGTCGAGCCGTGCCAGGACATCGTCGCTCATGTCCAGGCCCCCGTCCGCCAGGATGTCCACCTCGATGCCGGTCAGGACTCGCAGCCCCGGATTGGAGCGATTGAGGCACTCGATCTGCTTGCACTGGGCGAGGACTCCCTCCCCGTCCAGGCCGCCCACCATGGCCAGGGTCCTGGAGTGGTCGGTCACGGCCAGGTACTCGTAGCCAAGCGAGACTCCGGCCGCGACCAGATCTTCCAGACCATCCTTCCCGTCCGAGGCTCTCGTATGAGCGTGCAACTCTCCGCGCAGCCTCTCCCTGGTGACCAGGTCGGGGAGCCGGTCGCCGCTTGCCTTTTCCAGCTCCCCTCGATTCTCGCGAAGCTCGGGAGGTATGAAGGACAGTCCCAGGCTCGAATAGAGCTTCTGTTCCCGGCTGCCGGCTATCCTCTCTTCGCTCTCGGTCCGAAACAGTCCGTACTCATTGATCTTGAATCCCTTTCGCTTCGCCCTCTCGCGCAAAGCAACATTGTGTTCCTTCGACCCCGTAAAGTATTGCAGGGCGGAGCCGAACTCCTCGGTCTCGACCACTCTCAAGTCGCAGCCGGGACCTGATCCCAGGCGAACGGATGCTTTGGTCGGTCCGCTGGCCAGGACTTCGGTCACCCCGGGATACCGAAGCAGGGCTGGGAGGGCCTCCCGGGCCCGTGAGCCCGCCACCAGGATGTCCACGTCGCCAACGGTTTCCCTCCATCGGCGCAGGCTGCCGGCGACTTCGATTCGTTCGGGCTCAGCCACGTTCTCAAGATAGTCCAGGAGTGCATCGGCGGCTTCCCTCCCGCGGTCCAGGCGGTGCCTTCCCCGGGTGGCAAGCAGCAGCTCTATCGAGCTCACAATTCGCTGCTCGCTCTTGAGTCCCATCCCCGCCATTTGTCTCAGGCGCCCGTCCCCGGCAGCCTCCCGCAGTTGCTCGAGGGTCTGGATTCCGGTCTCCCGCCACAGGCGCTTGACCCTCTTTGGCCCCAGAGAGGACACCTTCAGCAGGTCCAGCAGTGAAAGTGGAACTCGCTCGCCCAGATCTTGGAGCTCGCGGCAACCACCCGTCCGGAGGATCTCCTCGAGCCGGGCCATGGTCCCCGCTCCGATCCCCGGCACTTTGCGGAGACGGGCCGGATTCTCCTTCATCACCAGCTCGACGCTGAAGGTCAGAGTCTCCAGAACCTCGGCTGCCCGGCGCAGGGACCGAATTCGGAAGGGATTTCCGTCTTCGAGCTCCAGCAGGGCCGCGATCTGCTCGAAGATGTGAGCGATGTCCTTGTTCTTCAAAGCGACCGGACAGCCAGGTACTCCAGGCCCTTCCTCATCAGGGTCGCGAATTCCTCTTCGTCCCCGGCTCGCACCACGGAGCGCAGGTGCTCGACGGCTTTCTGAAGAGCAGCGAGGGACTCGCTCCCGTAGTCGTTCAGCGACTGTATCTCGAAATACAGATGAGGGTTGTCCCGAGCGACGCTGGCGGCCACCTCCAACTGGGCGTCGAAGGTGGTGCTGGAGAGGCGCGCCAGCCGCGGAGCGGCCTCTCCACTCGCAGCCAGGGCGCTGAAAAAGGCAATGTTCAAGGCATGAGAAAGGCCCAGTACGTAGGCAATCAGCCGATCGTGATCCTCCAGGTCCATTTCCACCAGCTCCGCCATGGTGGGCTCGAAGAGCCGCCGCACTTCCCGACGGGCCAGGGCATCGCCCAGTGTGATGAAAATGACGTGGCGGCCCGAAAGAAGTTCCGTATCGGGGCCGAACATGGGGTGAATGGAGCACACCTGGAGCCCCGCATCCGCCAGGGCGAGGAGACCGGTGCGAAGAGGACTCTTGAGAGAGGCGATGTCGAGAATGACTCCGCGCGGCCGACGCCGCAGAAGCTCCTGCAGGATGCCGTTGGCGGTCCGGATGGGGCAGGCCACGACAATCAGGTCGTGATCCAGGGTCGCTTCTGTGAAGTCCGTCAAATGGGCAAACCCCTCCACCGGTCCGGCGGGATCTGCAATCTCAACGTCGAAACCCTGGGAATCGAGGAAGCGCACAAACCAGCCGCCCATTTTTCCCGCTCCTCCGATCACCAGCACTCTCCGCCCGTCGCCGCCGCCGTGAAACACGACATTCTGCTGCTCCTGCCTGGTAAGCGAGTGTCGAATCAGCAGCGAAAGCAGCTCGTCCGCCAGGGACTCAGGGAGACTCAGGCGGCGCGAGATCCGGCGCGCCCTTTCCACCACTTCTTTTTCCTGAGCATAGTTGCGCGTGTCCTCGCTCAGGTCCTGTTTCAGCCGGCCAATTCGGGTGGCGGTCTCCTGTCGCTCAGCCACCAGCTCCAGGAGCTTGTGGTCGAGGTCCGCCAGCTCGGCGCGAAGAGCGGCCAGATCGGAATTCGGTTTCTCAGTGCTCACGTCGATGAATACGGTAGCATTTGTTCACTTTGTTCACTGGATTTTCTTAGAGCGATGGAGCTTTGCTGCAACAGCAACCGGTAAGGCCGATGCACTAGTAGGTACTAGCGGGACTTTCTGGAGTGCTAAGGCCGAAGCTGCCTCAGGCGATGAGCGGCCTCCTCGAGCAGATCCATGCTCTTGCAGAAGGCAAACCGGATCAGATGTCTTCCCATCTCCGGTCGATGGTAGAAACTGCTGCCCGGCACCGCAGCCACGCCGATGTCCCTGATCATCCAGTCTACGAACTGAACGTCGTTCAGCTCGGTCAGAGCGGTGATCTCGGCCATGATGTAGTAGGCGCCGCTGGGTTCCCACACTCGAAAGCCACTCTCCCGCAGAACTCCCACCAGAAAGTCGCGCCTCTCGGTGTAATCGGCGCGAAGTTGCTCGAAGTATGAATCGGGGGCCTCCAGAGCCCGTGCTCCCGCCTCTTGCAGCGGCGCCGGTGCACCTACCGTCAGGAAGTCGTGCATCTTGCGGACGGCGGAGGTCACATCCGCCGGCGCCAGGATATAGCCGATTCGCCAGCCTGTGATCGAAAAGGTCTTGGAAAGTCCGCTGATGGTAATCGTCCTCTCCCTCATCCCCGGCAGGGCGGCCATCAGGTGATGCTCCCCTTCGTAGATAATGTGCGCGTAGATTTCATCGGTAAGAATATAGAAATCGAATTCCACTGCCAGCCGCGCCAGATGTTGGAGTTCCTCGACAGAGAAGACCTTCCCTGTGGGGTTGTTGGGAGTGTTCAGAATCAGGGCCCTGACCCCTCCCCTCGCCGCCAGTCCCGCCGCCAGGGACCTCAGCTCATCGGGGTCGAATGAGAAGTCATTCTCGGGATCCAGGTTGACGAAGTGGGGCGTAGCCCCTGAGATGACGGCATCCGGACCGTAGTTCTCATAGAAGGGTTCGAAGATGATCACATTTTGTCCCGGATCGATCACACCCAGCATGGCGGCGATCATGCCCTCAGTGGCGCCGCAGCAGACGGTCATCTCCTGATCGGGATCCACTTCAAAGTCGTAGAATCTCCGGTAATAGCGCGCCAGTGAGCGGCGCAGCGAGAGCGATCCCCAGGTAATGGCGTACTGGTTGATGTCGGAGCGGATCGCCTCGCAGGCTGCGTCCTTGATGAATTGGGGAGCCGGGAAGTCGGGGAACCCCTGGGACAGGTTCACGGCTCCGTGTTGATTGGCTAGGCGCGTCATCTCGCGGATGACGGATTCCGTGAAATGCCCGGCTTTTTGACTGACTCGGCTGCCGGAGCCCCTCTCGGTTACCATGCGGATTCGACCGGTGGGTAAGGGTACCAGGATCCGGACGAATCCGGAACCGCGCGTCTAGTCGACTCGAGGTCCGGGATACTGCTCGCCCAGGAGATCTCGTTCCCCGGAGGCGAGAATGCGCACTACTTCAGAGTCGAAACAGTCTTCCTCGGAGCGTACTGAAGGATGGGCGCGCCGCTGGTACATTTCCCAGCTGCGGTCGATATCGTGTCGGAGACGGTCGTAGATGTCGGAGGTTTCGCGGCCCTCGTCGACCGCATCAGAATTGTAGAGCTTAATCTCAGAGACGAGGAGGCGGGCGAATCGGAGGGCTTCCTCGCGAAGGACCTCAAAGTCCTTCTCTTCTTCTTCTTCTTCTTCCTCTCCCCCAGCCGGCAGTGCCTCGGCCTCGTCAGCGACTTCTGCCTCATCTTCTGAGGATTCTTTCTCGTCTTGGGCTGCCATCTCAGCCTCTTCATCGGCTTCTTCGGCGGGAGCCCCCTCGACGGATTCTTCCGCATCGAGGGTCTCGTCAGGGACGTCCTCCGCGTCGGTCACTTCGATCGATTCTTCTTCCTCGACCTCGTCGGTTTCCTCAACGACAACGTCAGCACCCTCGGCCGCCGCGGATTCCTCCTCCGCGTCGCTCTTATCCGGGGGTGCTACGGGAGGGGGGGGAAGTGCTGACTCCCCTCCTTCCTGGACATGGCCCTGCTGCAGGGCATGGTTCTTCAAGACCAGCGTGGCCAGAAGAGAAAGGAATTCAAGTCCTACCGGCGAAAAGTTCTGGTCCGAATCACCATAGAGGATAACCGGCACCAGCTCGTCAAAGCAGAGCGGAATACCGACCGCCGCCTTGGGAAGATTGTCCCCGTCTCCCCAGCCAAAGTCCTTGACTCTCTGGTCTTCGGCGTAAACGACCGACTGCTCCCGTACACAGCGGGCCATCAGCGAATCTTCATCTTCCACCTTGACTCTGGCCAAATCGTCCAGATCCAGACCCGTCGCTCTCCACGGGACCAGCGTACCGGCGCGATTCAGGAAAAGAACCGAACGCGGCACCCATGCTGAGGCCAGCTCCAGGTACTCCTCTAGAATCTCCGGTTGGGTCTGTTTTTCCGCCAGGCGGCGAATAGCATCATTGGCCACAGTCAGGAGACTGACGATTCGGGCCGACTCTTCCGAGGAGTTGGAGCCGAAATCGAAGGGCAGAGCCGAGCGCTCCAGCCGTCCGAGCCTCTTGGACACCTCACCCACACTCTGGTTAACACTTTCAATTCTCTCAAGGAGAGTGTCTTGATCCATAATGACTCCCCACCACTTAAAAACAGCGTTTCGAGCTAAATCCTGCTCCCAGTCGACTCAAGGCGTGGCGTTCTGCTTTGTCCCCTTCCCAGGAGAAGAACGATTTTTCCGACCGCCGCTAGACCCCTCATCGCATGCTCAGCCGGGATAAGTCCCTGCAGTTGAGGTCTCTAGCCTACCAATTTCTTACTCGTCAACAGATATGATTCACATCACCAAATTCCCAATCGAGACGATTCCAATCACTTTCCTCGTCTCAAGCCCGGGGAGACGCCGGATTTTCCCGCCCCGTCATCTGCCGGCAGCCCGAAACGCTTCACGCTCGCAGAGATCCTGACAGGGCAACCCGGACGCATTGTAACAGGACTCGGCGAATGGAACCAAAATGCAACACCGCGATTCTCTCTCGAGCCGAGTTGCATTATGCTTGGTACTCACTTTCGAGTACTAAGGACGCCATGAGAGATCCGTTGGCTCACAAGGTTGCGATTATCGGACTGGGTAAGCTGGGCGGCATTCTGGCCCGGGCTTTCCTTGAAAAACGGCTCATTGGCCCGGGTCAGACGGCCGCCACGGTGGCTCACCCAACCCGGGCCGAGAGCCTGTCCGGGGAGTTCCAGTTTCCGGTATCTACCGACAACTCGGCGGTGGTTCAGGACGCTGAGATAGTGCTGCTGTGCGTCAAGCCCCAGAATGTAGGTCGAGTGTGCCAGGAAATCGACGGCTCTCTGTCACCCTCTCACCTCCTTATTTCGGTAGCTGCGTCGGTTCCGACCCAGTACATTGAAGAGCGCCTGACTCGACATGTCCCGGTTGTACGAGCCATGCCCAACACACCCTGTCAGGTGGGGGACGGTATGACGGCCATCTGTCCCGGCCGGTTCGCCGACAACGGCCACCTGAGTCTTACCCGAAAGCTGTTCGACACGGTCGGTCGCACAGTCATTCTGGACGAGAAGCTGATGGATGCCGTGACCGGCCTATCGGCCAGTGGCCCCGCTTTTATCTACGTGATCCTGGAGTCGCTGGCGGAAGCCGGAGTCAAGGTGGGACTTCCGCGAGAAACTGCAACCCTGCTGGCGGCTCAGACCGCGCTGGGGGCCGCCCGTGTAACCCTGGAAACGGGCAGTCATCCCGCCCTTCTAAAAGACGGCGTCACTACTCCGGCGGGTTGCACCATCGACGGGCTCCTGGAATTGGAGGAGGGAAAGCTTCGAGTGACGCTGATCAAAGCCGTCGTCAAGGCGGTCCAGAGAGCGGGTGAGCTACTGCCTGAAGAGACAGGCTAAAGGTTAAAGGTTGAAGGTGCGGGGAAGGTGGAATCTGCGGCGTGGCGCTTTCCTTTATGCCTGTGCCCTCGTTTCACTCCTCGGACAGCCGGGACTTTCGGCGCAGCCGGAGGGAGGCGCGTCTACTTCACGAAGGCCCTCGAATTCGATCCCGACTTCTATCCGGCACTGGTCAATCTGGGCGGAGCTCGGCTCTCACTGGGGCACTTTAGCGAGGCCCTTCAGCTCAATCTGGCAGCCGTCGAACGGCGACCTGAGGATCCCCTGGCCCATTCCCAGCTGGGCCTGAGCTATGAGGGTCTGGGAGAGTGGGATAAGGCCGTCACGCATCTTCAGGAGGCGAAACGGCTGGAGCCAGGCCATTTCAGCAACCCCCAGCTGTCCCTTGCCCGGCTCCTTCAGAAGCAGGGCCGGCTGGAGGCTTCGCTCCAGGAGTACGATCAGTTCCTCACGCTGCATCCCGACTCTCCCCGAGCAGCCGGCGTTCTCCGCCTTATAGAAACCGTGCAGGAAAAACGACCCTGAGGAGTTCCCGGGATTAGTGGACTGTAATGCTTGAATCGCTAGTGACGGGCGTCCTGTGTATTGACGTGCGCGTACTGTAGAAGGCGCTCATCTGCCGTAATCAGGGTCAGTTGGTGCCGCCGGGCCGTTGCCGCCAGGAGCCGGTCCGCGGGGTCCTTGTGAAAGGATGCGGGAAGAGAGTATGCCTCTGCAGCAATTTCATGCGAAACCGGAACCGTGATTCCCTGCAGGGCCTCCAGAGTGTCCTTCACCCACTCGCGAAGGGTCCCGGAAAGCTGGATCGTCCCTCCGGCAACCAGGCGAGCGATCTCCAGAGTGGAAATCGGCGACACGTATAGCGTCTGCTGCGGATCGACCAGAAGTTCACGGGCCCGGCTACCGAGTTCACGGGGGGCTTCCTGGGACCAGATCCAGACGTGTGTATCCAGGAGAAGACTCACGAGAGCATCTCCCAGTCCCGCTCACTGTCAGTTCGAACAATATCGCCTCTGATCTGCATTCGGCCCCGCAGGGCCCCCAGCTTCCGGCGAGGAGCGTCCTCGAGAATCGGCTCAATCCGAGCCAGAGGTTTCCCTCTCCGCGTAACCACCACCGGCTCTCTGGTGCGCTGAGCCTCCTTCAAGATCGAAATACACTTGGCCTTGAACTCAGAAATGATCACTGTCTTCATGGGATTATTATGACCTGGTCAATTGACTTGGTCAAGACACCACTTACTGGAGCTCTACCGCAACATCTCACGGATATCCACGGAGAAGTGGTGAAGGATATTCTCGCCTGATCGAGGTGTCCCCCAAGACCAGGTTAAGAGCTATCGTGGTCGATCCGCTTTTCCCGCGGCACCTTGCACTTTCCCTCGTGTCCCGGTCGAACACACTTGGAGAAGGCGAATGAACTCCTCACTGAAAGCCCTGGGGCGGCGCCTCCGCCTCGCTGTGGTGGGCGGAGGGCCGGGGTCGTTCATCGGCACAACACACCGCGCCGCGGCTCGGCTGGACGATCGCTACGAGCTCGTTGCCGCTGCGCTGTCGTCCGATCGGGGGAGATCACGAGCTGCCGGCCTTGACCTGGGAGTCAGCCGGGACCGCGCCTACCCGGACTGGCGCGAGCTCATCCACAGGGAGGTCGCTCGCGAAGACTGCGCCGATGTGATCGCGATCATGACGCCCAACGCCTCGCATTTTGAGATCGCTGATGGGGCCCTCGACGCCGGCTTCGACGTCATCTGCGACAAGCCGCTCACTTCCACGCTCAAGGACGCTCAAAAACTCGTCAAGAAGGTGCGAGACACAGGTCTGGTGTTCTGCCTGACTTACAACTACAGCTCGTATCCGATGGTCCGGCAGGCACGAGCCATGGTTAGAGACGGCGTTATCGGCGAGATTCGCCAGGCCCAGGTCGAGTACGTCCAGGGGTACCTGCCACCTGCGGCGGATAGTGATCCTGAGCAGCTGGGATGGCGTTTCGACCCCGACACGGTCGGCCCATCGCTCGTGCTCGGTGACATCGGGAGCCACAGCCATCACCTGGCCAGCTACGTGACCGGGCTCGATATCACCTCAGTCATGGCGGATGTGGGCCCCAGTGTGCCGGGCCGCGTCGTCGACGACTACGCAGGCTTGCTGGTGCGATTTGAGAACGGTGCACGGGGCACGATGTGGATCACCAGCGCGGCAGCCGGAGCCGAGCACGGTCTGGCCTTTCGGGTCTTCGGTGACGAGGGGGGGCTGGAGTGGCACCAGGAACACCCCAACACGCTCCGGCATCGAAATGCCGGCGGCTTCGAGCACCTGATGACGCGACGTATCGACGGAACGCTTTCACCCGAGGCCGAGCATGCGAGTCGACTCGTGATCGGTCATCCGGAAGGCTTCTTCGAGGCGTTCGCCAATCTCTACCGAGACGCGGCCGACGCCATTGTGGCACGCCGCACCGGCACAGCGGTGAATCCTCTCAGCATGGACTTTCCGACCGTGTTGGACGGGGCTAAGGGCATGAAGTTTATTGCGGCAAGTGTCGAGAGCAGCCGCTCCGGCCGCTGGGAGAGCTGCCACCTCGACATCTGATGCGCCGCCCCCACTACGTGGTGCCGGCCCGATCAAGGTTCGTGCCGTCGTCCGATCAGGGTTTGTGGCGTGATCCGATCAAGGTTTATCGTAGGGGCCGGTCTCGTGCCGGCCCGCCTGGCGGGCGACCACCCGGAGCCGCCCCTACATTCTTAGGGGCCCTGAGCCGCTCCTACATTCGTAGCGGCCGGGTCGCCCCTGGGATGGTCCTGAACAGGGACTGGGTCCCGGCAGGGCCAGGCAATCGAACGCCCCGACCGGATCGCTCCCGGTCTCTCCCGGTTGCGGAGATTTGCGTCAGCCATTCGCCAGTTCCCTCCCCGGCATCTGAAAACAGGTTCGATCGCCTTCCGGGTCCAGTTGGGCCGAAGCTCGCGGAATTGGTCCTGATCGGTCAGAAGTACATTCAAATAAAGGAGATGCAGATGGACGAGGGAGGAGCGAATGGAGAGAGCTGGGCCTACGGGATCGCTCCCGACTCGCCGGAACGTAGAACCGAGGTCGGGAGCATCGATTCGTGCAAACTCGCGGGAGTACAGCTGCCCGTAGAGGTTTCGGGTCTGCTGCATCCGGGCCCACTGCTTCGTAGTGATCCTGGCGGCAAGAAAGGATGTCAGCACAAGCAAAACCACCAGTCCCAGCTTCCCGAGGTAGACCGGAGTCCGTCCCCATCGGTTCCAAAGGAAGGCGAATGTGCAGCTTCCTGCCAGCGCAAGGCCCGGGAGAGACGAGGACAGGTACCTGGGGTAAAAGCGGCCGGGCAGAGTGACAACCAGCAGCCCCAGAACAAACAGAAGCAGTCCCGCTTGAAACAGGCGGGAGGAGCGGACGGGAGCAACACACAATCCGATGGCACCCAACAAGAGAAAGAGAATTCGCAGCTTCGACTCGGCGAGGAAAAACAGAGGCGACGAAAACATGCTTGGAGGGGGCTGCATAGCCGCGTGTTGATACAGAAAGTCGAAAAACCCCAGAATTGGTGAATTCCAGAGCGGCGGAAACAGCAAGACAAAAACAACCCATCCCGCCAGCCCGAACACCAGGAGTCGAAGGATCTCGGCCCGGATCTTGAGCCAGGTGCTCCCTGGACCCGGGGCCAGAAGAAGACGCAACGAAGCGTAGGCCGGCACAACGGCCACAACGATGCCGGCATTGATCCGGTTCGAAAAAGCAACACCAAAAATGACTCCGGCCGCCGCCGCAAGCGGGAGGCTCTGGCGGCCCCGGGCGTGGACGTAGAGCAGGATCGAGAGGGGTACCGTGAGGGTCAACAGGGATTCCAGGTGGGCAAGACTCCCCATCTCCACAATAACGGTTTCGAAGATCAGGAAGAAGAGCAAGGAGAGTTGACCGGCCCAGGGAAGTCCCAGTCCGCGGCACAGGAAGAGCAAAACAAACGGCGTGGCCACGCTGCACAAGGCGTGCAGGAGGCGAGAGAAGAAAATCTCCACAGCAACCCCGTCGATTTCCTGATCGAAAGAGACAGCAGGAGTCACCACGCGGCCCAGCCCTGTCAGAATTGCGGTGCCGATTCCAGCCGCTTCCCTGGTACGGAATACCTTACTTCCTCCCTGCCGGTCGGCAATCGTCCAGTGACTTTCCTGAAGCGCCTCCCAGTCGCCTTGTGCGGCTGAGCGAAGCAGGAAATCGCCACGCAGCAACCAGTAGGGCTCGTCGAAATGGAGACTCTCGCCAAATGCGCCGGCCACGCGGATCAGAAGCGTGGCAAGAAAAAGGTAGAGCAGAATCGCGTTTCTGCTGCCGCCGGGGCTTGGATCGCCGGCCGGAGTAGAGGTCTTCGCACCCCTCATCGATCTTACTCTCCCTTGAGAAGGGTCCCACTCTCCACCGCCTGAAGGCGGTGGATTCGACATGCGACTGAAGTCGCCTAAAGACCTCGCTTCGCTCGCAGGCTGACTACTCAGTGACCCGAAAATCGTCGTCTCGGGTCTCGACATCTTGGGCCTGCATCACTCGGCTCGGCGCCAATCTCGGCGGCACATCCAACAACAAATGCACATGATCGGGTCGCACATGCCCCTTCACGATCTCGATATCCAACGATCGGCAAATCTCTCGCGTCAGGTCCCGCTCCTCTTTCCCGATCTCTCCTCGCAGAGCCGGCTTGCGGTACTTGGTGATGAACACAAAGTGATATCTCAGCCGATACACTGCATGCGAACTTTTCCGATACTCAGACTCCTCCGCAGTGTACCCCCAAGCCTCCTGAAGGCTTCGCCTAAAGGCGAGGGGGTTCACCCATCCCAGAGTGGGACCCTAAAACGCCGCGGTGAAGAGTACGACGTCTTCGCCGTTCTCGGCAATCATCTCCTGGATGTGTTCGACCAGCTGGCGTTTCCGTTCGATGAGCGCGTCGATCTCGGACGGGCGCAGATACTTTGCCAGTGTCGTTTTTACGACTGCGGGGTCCAGCCTCTGTAGTTTTTGCCACAGCGTCCGCTCGCAGGATCCGATGCCGCTGGGATAGGGCAACTCCTCATATTTTGTGAAGGAACGGGTGTGATCAATCATCCACAACTTGCCGTTGCGATCGTAGAGGATATTGGTCGCGTTGCGATCCTCGTTATAGATCAGATTATCGAAGATCCTCATCACTTCCCACTGGCGGTTCAGACGCAGTTGGTCCGGAAGGGCAGAATTGCTTTTCTTTCTTTCTTCCTCAGTCATGCTGCCCGCAATCCACATCTGCAGCGTCCCTTCCACACCGCCAATTTCACGCTCGGCGACCGGCGGAACATTGCTCAAGCCGAGTAATTGACTCAGCTCGTAGGCGGCGCATTCAAAGATACAGTTGTCGCGAAATTCCACCTGGCTGCCGGTCGGCAATTCCCTTTTCTCTTCGATGCGAACATGGCGAAAAGCCGCATGCATTTGCACCTCATCTTTTTTCAGCAGCACTTTTGCGATTTTGCTCACTCCCACGCCGATTCGCTCTTGAGACACAACCCGCGCGGTACGTAAAAACTCAATGACCTGCCGATCAGTCTCAAAGGGAAGGGGCTTTCCGTCCACGCCCACCCAGGGGGCTTGGCGCTCTTGTGCCTGTCCCGCAGCGGCGCAAAAGATCCAGAACAACACCAGGATGCTGAATCGCTCGTGATGGCGAAACATCAAGATCACTCGACCCAGTGTACTGTCCCGGAAGTACGCGCGCTCGAGTTTCTTGACGAGCAGTCAGGGATAACGGTAACTTCTGGAATACTTTGACAGCGGCCGCGATTTTCGCCTTACCGACGTAGCCGGCGAGGTGGCCACCGGGATCATTGCTTAGGAGTACTTGCCAGCTTGGCTAAAACGAGAATCGCCATAGTTACGGGGTCCAGCAAGGGAATCGGGCGTGGGATCGCCTATCGGCTGGCTACGGAGGGCTGCGACATTGTGGTCAACTACCACAGCGACGAGCCGGGGGCCGAGGAGACCGCCCGGGTCGTCGCCCAACGCGGACGACAGGCCCTGGTCGTTCAGGGTAACATCGGGCTGAAGAAGGACGTTGACCGCGTTTTCGACCAGACCCTGGAGCGTTTCGGAGTCCCCCACATCATCGTTAACAACGCAGCCATCCAGACCTGGCAGCCTTTGCTCGAACTGGAAGAGAGCGACTGGGATCGGACTCTTCGTACTAATTTAAAGGGAACCTTTCTGTGCACGCAGCGGGCGGCTCGAGAGCTGGTGGCGGCCAGACAGCCCGGGAGAATCATCAACATCGGATCAGGCAGCAACCGGACGCCTTTTCCCAATCTGATCGATTACACCTGCAGCAAGGGCGGCATCGAGATGCTGACCAAGGTGGCGGCAGTGGAACTGGGGGCGTTTGGGATCACGGTCAATTGTGTGGCGCCCGGGGCAATCGAGATCGAGAGAACTCGAGCCGAAGTTGAGGATTACGCCGGAACCTGGGGTCCCATCACTCCCGCCCGGCGGATCGGGCAGGTGGAAGATGTGGCGGCGGCCGTCGCCTTCCTGGTTTCAGACGAAGCCGAGTTCATCACCGGTCAGACCCTGTTTGTAGACGGCGGTCTGTTTTCACAGGGACCCTGGCCATATCAGGAAGATGCGGGCAGCTGAGCCGGTACAATCGTCGCCTTCACACATCGCATGGCGATGGCCTCCTCTGCTGCCTGGGCAACGCCTTCCCGGGTGAAGGAAAACTGCTTTTGCATCAAGTGCCACGGATAGCGTTCCCCAGCGCGGTGAATCATTTGAATGCCCAGGGGAATGTCGTTGGCCCTAAAGGCCCAGCTCCCCAGGATGGTGATGTCTTTGGTGCAGATGCGGTGCCAGTTCGTCTCGATCGAGCCGGCATCGGTGAACTGGCCCATCTCGACGTAGGTGCCTCCGTCGCGGAGCATCTCAATGCCTTCGGGACCGGACGACGGATGGCCGCTACACTCGACGACGAGATCGGCTCCGAAACCGCCGACGATACGACGGACGGCGTCGATTCGCGACTGCGGAGTTGGATATTCGTCAATCGAAACCGTCGCCTCTGCACCAAACGCGCGGCAAACAGCCAGACGCGGTTGTTCAGGAGCGCCCACGACGACTACGCGGCCGGCCCCCATCTCCTGCGCAACCACCAGAGCCAAAAGGCCGATCGGTCCCGAACCTTGAATGACGACCGTGTCGCCTACGTGAAAACCATTGGCAGCGACAGCACGGTTAATGGCGCGGATACAACAGGCCAGTGGTTCGGCCAACGATCCGTGCAATGGCGACATGTCATCGGGCAGGCGATAGATCTTGGTTGCCGGAAACATGTCCAGATCGACGTAGACCATCTCTGCCCATCCGCCCCACAGATGAGGCGGCTTCTCAAACGGGATATAGCGGCCATAGTAGGTGGGGTTCAGACATTTGTTGGAGTGGTCTGGATAGTGGACACAGTAATAGCACCGGTCACACTGCATCAGAGGCGGCAGCATGACCTTGTCGCCGACGGCCAGCGGTTGTTCCATGAAGTCACTCCGCAGACCCGGTCCCTTTTCTTCAATCACGCCCGCCAACTCGTGTCCCAGAGTCAGCGGCCAGGGCAGCGGTTTGGGCCAGTGTCCACGCAGGATATGCAGGTCGGTGCCGCAAACACCGCAAGCGTCGATCCGAATCAAAGCCGCTCGATCCGGCACGTCCGGTCGCGGCACGCTGCGGATCTGAGCCGCCGAGACGGGGCCGTCAAATGTCGATACCCGAATGGTCTGCATACACGTCTCCCGCCAGCAGGTACAGGGGACTTTTTGGAGTGCGGAATCACTTCCGCTCTCTAAAGCGGCACTCTAAGTGCCGCACTCCAGGGAGCCTTGCCCACCGGTGCACGCTGTTTGGGACTGGCTCGCGAAGCCGGCTCTATACTTCCCAGGGCTGCCGGTACTGTTTGGTCAGAAGCTGGTTGGCCTCCCGATCCCCGATAATCTCTTCCTTCTTCCAGTCCCACTCGATCTTACGGCCGACTTTCAAGGCAATGTTGGCCAGCAGTGGCGCCGAGGTTGAACGGTGACCGGTCTCGACGTCGGCTACGGGCCTGCTCCGGGTCTTGACGCAGTCAATGAAGTTGCGGACATGCCCGACGTGCAGTTCGGACTTGGCGCCGACCCTGTATTCGGCCCTGGTTTTGCGTTCTCGATGCCCGTCCTCCCAGGGTTTACTCGGATTCCGGACACTATCCATCTCTCGTAAATAAGGCGACTGGATGTCCTCGCTACGGCCCGTGACCTCGGGGAAGACTTCAAATCCTTCGCGATTGATGAACAGTGTGGCGTCCGTCCCGAAGAACTCAACGCCGTAATGGCTATCGTAAGGAGAGCGCCCGTTGCCGTCCCGATGGGAGAAAGTGGCGATGAAACCTGGATACTCAAACACCACTTCCATCGTGTCCGGTGTTTCCTTGTCGTCTCGAATCACCAGTTTCGAGCTGGTCGCAAAGACACTCCTGGGAGCCTTGACGTCCATGGCCCACTGGATGGTGTCGAAGTGGTGTGTGCCCCAGTCGGTCATTTTGCCTCCGGAGTAGTCCCAGAACCAGCGAAAATAGTAAATGAACCTGCTCGGGTGAAAGGGGATCTCGGGAGCAGGACCCAGATACATGTCCCAATCCAGCCCCTCCGGCACCGCCGAGATCGGGTGGCTCCCAATGCCGCGGGGGGATTCATTGACGAAGTTCCAGGCACGCACTCGGCTGACCTGTCCGATTTTCCCGCTGCGGATGAGTTCTACGGCTTCCTGATAATGGGCGCCGGAACGCTGCTGCGTCCCTACCTGCACGACGCGGTCCGCGCGCCGGGCGGCCTCCACCATCTTTCTGCCTTCGCGCAGGGTGTGAGAAAGCGGCTTCTCGGCGTACACGTCCTTACCCGCCTGGCAGGCGGCAATCATGATCGGCGCATGCCAGTGGTCCGGTGTGGACACGACCACGGCATCGACGTCTTTTCGATCCAGCACCCGCCTGAAATCCGAGTAGGACTCGGCCTTGCCGTCGGTCATCTCCACTGCCCGATCCTGGTTGTGCTCCCAGACATCGCAGACCGCCACCACATCCACTTCGGGCATTTTCAAGAAATCCTTTAAATTGTATCTGCCCATGCCCCCGACGCCGATGGAGGCTACTCGAATCCGGTCATTCGCGCCGGCCGGCTGTTGCCTGGCTGCCCAGGTTGCACCGACGCCCGCACCCGCCACACTGCTGGAGACAAAAGTTCGCCTGTTCACTTTCATGACTGTGGTTTCCCTTTCTGGAGGATTCGTGTTTGCTTCAAGTCAGATCGGTGCCAGTCTACACTAGTGTAGCGCGTCGTAAGTTCTGATCCAGGGTCAGCGCGTCAATCGTCGTCGCTGGCTAGGCGTCGGGAACGAGTCATATCATGCGATATGGCGAGCGAGCGCAACAACGCCAGCGGCGCCGAGGGGCGCCTGGACCGGGGTTAGAACTTATGGCGTGCTGCACTAGGTACTCACTTCCATGAATACTCAAGGAACGGACAGTTCGATTTCCACACGCCGATTCTGTCGCTGACCTTCGGGGGTCTTGTTGGCAGCCGTCGGCCGACCCTCGCCGGCGCTTCTGGTTTCAATTCGCCGTGGTTCGATGTCGTGCCGCCGGACCATATAGTTCCGGACGGCCCCGGCCCTGCGCAGGCCCACCCGAAGGTTCACGTGCTCGTCTCCCCGGTCGTCCGTGTGTCCTGTAATTACGGCATGCAGTGGCGGGATCTGCTGCATTCTGAGCGCGACATAATCCAGCCTGGCCCTGGCCAGCTCATCCGGCTGTTCGGTGTTGACCTGAATGACGAACCGCTCGGTGAACGGGTGAGAGCCCGTATCGGTGGCGCTTTCGTCTCCCCTGTCCCCAACACTCATCCAGGCGCCGGAGCGTCCCTCCACGTTGGCCGACGCCAGAATCTTCTTCCAAAAATCTCGAGCCTGCTCGTGATAGGAGAGCAGTTCGCGGCGTTGATCCGGGTTGCCCAACTCCGGGTTGTCCAACTCGATCCGTTGAATGCGCTTCTCGACCCAATCGAGGAAGAACTGTGCTGAACGTTTGCTGACCCGGCGCTTCGAAGCAGGGATCTCGACGTAAAATGGTGCGGTCGAGGCGAAGCGAAAGGTTTTCTCGTTATCCGTGATGGCGCGGACGAGGAACCAGCCACTGTCCCGAAACTTCAGTGGTCCCAGAGCTCGTGAAAATGTACTTCCGTGTATTTTCTCGACCAACGCGACCTTGCCGTTCTTGATGATTTCAAGACTCGAAACCGGGTCTCTGGTCGTCACCGAGACGTCAAGTGTGACACGAACCTCTTGGCCCTCGTCCGCCGCGAAAACGTGGCCGGGCAGATGACCGTTGGCGCGGCACACCAGCAGCGGTCCGTTGGTGACGAACGAGCGCCCCGCCTTCAGACCGCTCCACCATCGTGCATAGTCAAGTGCCTTGCCGACATGGACATATACCCGGTTGTAGCCCAGCGGATTGGGGATCACACCGGAAGCGCTTCCTGCGGATGGGGGGATCCGGAGTCCGCAGTCGAGAATGTGATAGTAGATCTCCTGCGAATAGTAACCGTTGCCCCTGGGCGGTGGAAAATAATCCGAATCGCGCGGTTTGCCCGAGGCTTCGCTCTCATACATCATGCTTCGGCACATATGATTGTTGGCCAGGCCGATCGAGTCGACCCGCCCACTTGCCAGCCACAGGGGCACATCCCACCAGAAGGGCTTCTCGATGTCGATCCAGGCACCTGAGTGTTGGCCGGCCTCACGCAGAAACTTCATCGAGGAGGGATGCTCTCGGCTCGATCCGGCGATATTCAGCGGCCGGCCAAGATTGAGAAACATCAAAGCCCCACCCCCACGCTCATCCTCACCGGCCATGACATGGGCATACCGGTGGCCGTCGAACTCGAGCAAGGGCTTTTCAGGTATTTCCCGGTCGTTCCACAGATTCCTGTCGTTCCACCACGTGATCACCGGTGCCACATGCAGATCTTCCGCCCGCATCAGGAGTTCGATGTCCTCGAGAGATCGGTGAACATGCAGCTCGCCCGACCACCAGCCATCCGTCGCAAGGTTGGCGATCCGCTTCAGACGGATCAACACTTTCGTGTTCTCATCCCTGGTGGCGACAAACGAACCGCTCCGCTTCTCGTACTCAGGGCCGCGCTCGATTTCGTAGGTGTACTTCCCGGGCGGGAGTTCCAGCGAGACGGTCCCGGGACAAACAAAATGGTCGTGCCAGAACGGCATATCCCCGCCACGCCGAGGGTTGCCGGCCGAGTCGCTCAAATGAATGCGACACGGAAGCAGACGAGACTGATCGTCAACAACCGTGATCTGGACTGTGGGCTGACCTGTCTGTGCGACACTCGTACCGGCAACGCAGAGCGTCAAAAGACACATAACACACAGGGCACGTCGCCTTGAACTGAACATCGCGGGCTGGCTTGAGTATACACGCGACTTTTGATGTTTCTCATCCGGCCCAAGAGCCGACTGGAGGTTGGAGGCGCCAAGATCCCATCCCCGCGGATTGAAAGACAGGGGCTCCGAATGACAGAATCGGAGCCGGATGGAGACGAAAACGAATCACACATTCTGCTTGCAATCGATTCTCGAGCCCCCTCGCGGATCGACCATTCACTATGCCTGGAGCACCAGTCTGGCCATCATCCCCGTGATGGAATGCATCGACCAGGAAGCGTGGGGAGGTTTGCGCTTCGGGTCACTGGGGCTCAAGAAGACAACCCGCATCCGCAACTTTCCGCTGAGAGGCCACCTCTATGATGCAACCGTCGGAGGGGACGAGACTGAGCTGCGACGCGACGGCACGACTCTCTTCGTTGCCAACACCGCTGCAGTGTTGCGCGAGTTCGAGTGGAGCCCGACCCGCGTCCGCTTCCAGATCAAGACTCCGGAAGGCAGCGCCGGCTCTACCGCCACCGTCTCCGGACTCGAGCCGGCAGGAAAGGCCGTTGTCGTACGCATCGATGGTCAGCCGGTTGCCGGGGCGACCAGAGGCTCGGCGGTAAGCTTTTCGCTACCGGTTGGGAGTTCTGAAGTGGAGATCGACGCTACTCCATGAGGCAAGTGGCCGGGCATACGGGCGTTCTGTTGGCTTGTTTTCTGTTGGTTGCCACTATGGGAGGGGCTGGGACACAGGGGGAGAGCGTCGAGTTATCTCCTCAAGCCAGCCCCTTAGCCTCGGACGCCGCGAATGCGATGAAGCGCCTCGAGGAATTAGTCCAACAGCAGCAATGGGAAGAGGCTGCCCGGCTCACCCAGGAACTGGTTCAAGGAAACCCGGATAACCCTGTGCTTCATTACTGGATCGGGGTCGTCCGCTGGCACGAAGGAGACAGGGTAGCGGCGGTCCAGGCTCTTCGTGTGGCCGAGCAGCTGGGTTTGGACACGGCTTTGCTGCACAAGACTCTAGGCATGGTCTATTACCGCATGCGTCAATTCATTCTGTTCAGGCAGCAGATGGAACAGGCCGCTGCACGCGACCCTGAAGACCACCAGCCCCATTATCGCCTGGGCCGCTATTTCGAGTCCGTCCAGAATGACTTTCGACGCGCCCTCGAGTTTTTCGAGAAGGCGGTCGCCCTCAGTCCCGATCACACTGAGAGTGTCTACCACCAGGGCTACTGTCTGGAGGCGCTGGAACGAGAGGGAGAGGCTCTTCGCAGCTACCAGGCCGCCGCCCACTTATCGGAAAAGAATAAAGACCGCTTCAGTTGGCCATATCAGGCAATAGCCCGGCTCCTTTTGGATGAGAACGTTGAACAGGCTCTAGACTGGGCCAGGAAGGCTGTTGAGCTGCAGCCGGAACTGGATGCGAATCATCTCGTCCTGGCGAAGATCTATGAGCGGCTGGGGAACGTCACCAAAGCTATGGAGGAGCTGCAGGAGACCGTCCGGTTGAATCCGGGGCACACCGGGGCCCACTATATGCTGTTCAAGCTTTACAAAAAGCTTGAACAGCCGCAGCAGGCTCAGGAGGAACTCGGCATCTTTGAGAAGCTCAAAGCAGTTTATGGGGAGCAGTAGACGACGAACCGTCGACTTTTTCGCAGTCCTGCTCGTGCTTGCGCTCACGATTGCGAATGTTCGTATACGAGGACAGTTTGGGCCGCTGGGCGACCCCTCCCATGCGCCTCAGGCAAAAACCCAGCAGGAGTTCGATGCCTACCTGGAGATTCTCGTGGCCCCCGATGCCCGTGAGACCATAGCGAAAGTAGAACAGTTCATCTCCGAGTACCCCGAATCCGAGCTGTTGGCGACAGCTTACCAGCACCAGATGGTGTCCTACCGGGAGCTGAATCAATTCGACGGGATGCTCGAAGCCGGAGAGAAGTATCTTCAACTCCTCCCCGACAATTTGAATGCACTGCTGACCCTGGCCTCAGCCATCCCCAACGCGACTGCAGAGAGACCGGACGCTGCTGACCTCGTAGTAACAGCAGAGGAGTATGCTCGCCGAGCCCTGCGGGTACTGAAGCAGATACGGATTCCACGCGAGATTCCTCTGCAGGAATGGGAAAGGTTGCGAAGGGAGATGCAAGCCCAGGCCCATGAAGCTCTGGGTCATGTAGCGGTCAAACGGGGGCAGGTCAAAGTGGCCGTTTCCGAATTCGAAAAGGCAACTCATTACAGTCCAGCGCCTCAAGGAACGCAGTTTTTTCGCCTGGGGGTTGCCTACGAATGGGCAGGGATGAATGATCGTGCCGAGGGAGCACTGCGCCGGGCTGTCGAGCTGGGTCCCGACTTGATTCGACAACGAGCCCTGAAGGAACTGGAGAAACTGGAGGGGAGGAAAGCATTGAGGGAAGAACCTTAGTGAGGGGTATGTGGTGATAGTGATCCTGGGAATTGTCGCGCTCAGTTTCGTGCCGGCTCAATCCCCACAAGAGCTGTCCTCGGCGGCCGCGGCTGCCATGAGGGACCAGGACTATCAGGCAGCAGCGGAGAACTACGAAAGGTTGCTCCAGCTGGCACCGGATGCCGCCGAGATACACAGCAATTTAGGCCTGGCGCGTTACTTTCAGAAGAAGCTCGAGCCGGCGGAAAAGGCCTTTCAGGAAGCACTTCGCCGCAACTCCCGCCTGTTCGTCCCCAACTTCTTCCTCGGCCGCCTTTATTTCGAGACCGGTCGCAACCAGAGTGCATTGCCTTTGCTGCAAGAGGCCTTAGAGCTCCAGCCGCACCAAGAGGCGGTACACCGGTATCTCGCCGCTGTCCTTGTTGGGCTCGACCGCTTTGATGACGCGATTGCCCAGTACCAGGGACTTCTCGAGAAGAATCCGGATGACATCGAGTCCCTTTACAGCCTCGGCCTGGTTTTCCTGGACCTGGGACAGAAGGCGTTCGACCGGCTTTCAGGCTTCGAGGACTCGGGTTTCGTCCCCCTGGTGACTGCCGAATTCTACGCCGAGAGACCGGATTGGCAGACCGTGACCATCGGGAACTATCGCCAGGCAGTGATCGCTTCGCCCGGGGTCCCGGGTCTGAGAATTGCGCTTGGTATGTTCCTGTTGAAAGCTGGAGACTGGGATGCTGCAAGACAGGCTTTCGAGGAAGAGCTCAAGCTGGATCCCCTCAGCTACGAAGCCCGTTTCGGAATTTCCGTTTTCCACCTGTTCAAAGGAGATCTCCAGGCGGCGCTCGGCGAGCTGAACGAAGCCGTTCGCATCCGGCCCCAGTTTTTTGATCCGCTGCCCCCGTTGCCCGTTGACCTCGCGTCCGAGCACCTGCCGGCTGACTACTCGAGTTTGAAACAGAAGGCAAAACAAGGAGACTTCGGCGCTGCCTATCTGTTGACCGAGCTATCCGCCCATGTGAGCCGACCAGACCACACCGTTTCATGGCGGGCACTCGCCGAGAAGCGACGGGATCAGTTGATTCATGAGTACCAATCGTCAACAAGAGTGCCCGCCGAGTTCACTGAAGAGGACAGGCGTTCACTGGGTTTGCAGTCCATTCGTGAGAAGCGCTACGAGGATGGACTTCACCTGCTTCTTCCTGTGGGAGCGGGTGTGATGACAAATCCCCAAATCAGAACCCCCCTGCTGCGAACACTTTTCCGGTTGGAGCGCTTTGAAAACCTGCTCGATTTGCTGGCAGGCGCGAAGCTGAATGATCCGGAGGTATTCTATGTTTTGGGTTCCAGTTATAGGAAGCTGGCCTTGCAGACGCTGCAGAAAATAGTTGAACTCGATCCTGAGTCGGCAAGGGCCCACCAGCTGTTGGGTGACGCTCTGTTTGCTCAAAAATTATTTCAAGAGGCTGCCGCCGAGTATGAAACGGCGGCAGGAATCGAGCCCGGGAGTGCGGCCCTTCTCTTTTCCCTGGGCAATGCCTATTTTGAGCAGCTGGAGTTTGAACGTACCGCCCAGGTTTACCAACGCGTTCTGGAGCTCGATCCTTTCCATGCCGAAGCCCACTTCATGCAGGGATCGTGCCTCTTACGCCTGGGGCGCCCACAGGAGGCCGTTTTACTGCTTCGCAGGGCCCTGCAATTGCAGCCCGACCTCATCGGCGCGCACGCTGCACTGGGCAGGGCTCTGGCAACGTTGGGTCGAACCGAAAAGGCAATTGAGCATCTGGAACTGGGCGCGGACAGCGATACGGACGGTAGCATTCACTATCAGCTGTTCAATCTTTATCGAAAGCTGGGACAGGAAGAGAAGGCCAAAAGCGCTCTGCGCACTTCTCAGAAATTACGAAGCGCAAGCGAACGGCAGGGGATGTTTCTCGAGGACAAGCCCCAACAATGAGAACGGCTCACGGGAAGGTCCTATGATCCGGATCTTCCCTGCCAGAGCCGAAAAGACTTATTGAAGGGTTTGTGAATCGTAAGTCCTTTTCCTTCGACGATAGTAATCAGGGCATTCGTGGCTACCCCGGTAACCGTGTCAATCTCACCGCTGGGCCAGCGAACTTCCAGTCGCTCAATTTGCTCAGCGTCGCCAACTCCAAAGTGGAGCCGGAAGTCATTGTGGGAGAGGTAACTGCCGCCGCTGCGAACTTCATCGATCTGCGCTGCCTCGCCTGCGAGAACCAGCACCCGTGCTCCAACCCCGTTTCGATTCGACTTGTTACCCACCAGGCGGACGAGGATCGAATTCTCACCTGTTCCGCGATTGAACAGTAAGCTGGGGGTCTCGTTCATGTTGCTGACGACGATCTCCACCAGGCCATCATTGTCAAGATCGCCGAAGGCGACTCCGCGGCTGACATGGCGCTGGCGCATTCCCGGGCCGGATTGCTGAGAAACGTCGTTGAACGTTCCATTGCCAAGGTTGCGGTAAAGCAACTTCGACTGTTTATAGTGCTGACCGAGTTTCTCCACTTCGGGATAAACATGCCCGTTGGCGGCGAAGAGATCTTTCCAACCATCGTTGTCGAAATCTATAAAACCCGTGCCCCAGCCTAGAAAGCGAGTGTTTATCCCCAGTCGCACCCTGTGCGTTACGTCGGTGAAGGACGACTCTGCGTCATTTCGGTAAAAGGTGAAGTAGTCTTCAGAGAAATTTGTGACGAAAATATCCAGTAATCCATCGTGATCGAAATCGGCTGCCGCAACCCCCATGCCCGCCTGGGCTCTTCCCTCCTCATTGAAGGCAGCTCCGGCGTAAGCACCTGCTTCCGTAAAGGTTCCATTCTTTTGATTGACGTAAAGAAGGTTGGCCGTAGAATCACAGGCTACATAAATGTCCGGCCACCCATCATTGTTGAAGTCTGCCACCAAGGGAGAGAACGCGTAGTTGTCGGTCGGTTCTGAGATCCGGGCAGGGACCGAAACATCGGTAAAAGTGCCATTGCCATTGTTGCGATAAAGAAGGTTGGTTTCTCCGGGCAAGCCGCCGGGACCGCACATTACCGGCATGCCCTTCCACTGGCAGAAGCGGTTTTCTCCCGGCTCGGGAATGGTCTCAATGTCGAACTTGAGATAATTCGCTACGAACAGATCCAGGTCCCCATCCCTGTCGAAGTCCAGAAAAGCGCACCCCGTGCTCCAGCGTTCTGCGGTCGCGCCTAACCCGGCCGCTCGCGTAGCATCCTCAAAGGTCCCGTCACCGCGGTTGCGATACAGAATATTGGCTCCGAAAAAAGTGACGAACAGGTCGTCGAACCCGTCGTTATCCAGGTCGCCGACACAACCCCCCTGCCCCCAGCCAGTCCGGCCAAGACCCGCTGCTATGGTCACGTCAGTGAACGTGCCTTCGCCGTTATTGCGATACAGTTGACTGGTTGGTTTCACCTGGCTGTTCGAAAATCCTTCCAACCTCCACCCGTTGACCAGAAAAATGTCCATATAGCCGTCATTATCAAAATCAAATATCGCCACACCGTTTCCTGTGGTTTCGAGGATGTACTTCTTGCGGTGGGGGTGACCGTAGACGTTCTGCGCCAGGAGCCCGGCCTCCCGCGCCACATCGTAAAAGTCCGCCGATACTCGAACCGTCTGGCTCCCCGCCCCGTTGACCTCTTGATTTTCAGAAAGAACAAGCCCTGGAAGGAGCCCTCCCACGAGTAGAACGGACAGAGCCGGCAGAAGCTGTCTGGAAACTAACATCTCTGGAAAAAGCACCGGTGTTTACAAACCGATCAAAGGGGGCATCGTAGGGGCGACCCGGCCCCTACGAATGTAGGGGCGACTCCTGGTGGTCGCCCGTCAAACGGGCCGGCACGAGGCCGGCCCCTACGATATTCGCCTCGCTAGCACTAGGGTTCCCGAGCACCGGCATTGACTTCTAATATTTCCTTTATTCTCTTGAAAGAGGGATTGTCCGGGTCTAGTTCGAGCGCACGCCCAATGGCTTGCAGTGCCTGGTCAAGTTTCCCCTGGTGTCCATACGCAAGGGCCAGGCCCTGATGAGCTGCTGCATTCTGAGGATCCAGTTCTTTCAAAGCATTGAATCGCTCTACGGCAGTCTTGAAGTCTCGCTCCTTCAAAGCTTTCGCCCCTAAAGTGCGCAGCATGACCTGCTGAACCTCATTTTTCGTTGAACTGAAGGCCGGATCCAGTTCGGCTGCTCTTTCTGCTTCGGCCACAGCCTTTTTCTCGTCCAGCACTCCTGCATACGCGCGGGCGAGGTTATCGTGCAGGGCAGCATCCTCAGGATAATGACTCGAGAGCCTTCCCAGGCCCTGGATGGCGGCTTCAAAATCGCCTTCGTTCAGTGACTCGACCGCTTGCTTTTCCAGGTCCTCGAACTCCCTCTCCTTGAGGAAAACCCTGTGAAGAGGCTCGGCCGCCGGCGTCTCGATCATCACCTTGAGAGGCATGTAGCCCTCGAGCTGAGCCCGAAGCATATAGCTGCCTGGCTGCAGACCCTCGAACTCGATTCGTCCCTTTTTATCCGACATTGCGTAATGCTCTTCTGGCGCCTCTTCATCTTCAGCATCCAAATCTTCAGCATCCAAGAATGTAAGCTGAGTCTCGACATTCTCGAGCGGATCTGCACCCTTATCCACGAAGACACAAACCAGCGGGTGCGACACAACCCGGAAACCAAGCAGGAAGACAGATAGGATCGTGAGGCTGGCTGCGATTGTCAGTCGTTTCAGCATGTTGCTTTCACCAACTCTGAATCCGGTCGACTTGTATCATAGTTTGGAAGAGTATGTCTTTGGGACAAATGTTGCAAAAGAGGAGGGGTGCGGGGACTGACAGGCTGACAGCCGACAAACTGACAGGCTGACAGTTAGCAAGGGCAGGGGCAGGGGCGGCGAACGTGACGAGAGCGCCCCTAAACAGTCCGTTCGCTTGCACTTAAGTCAAACTAATAGTAAAAAAAGGGCGCAGCTCGGGACCGAGAGACAACACCGATGTTTTTTGAATCGGCCTACCGCGAAAAAATAGCCTGCCTTCCGGACGTAGACCTGCAGCCGGTATGCTGGCATCGAGAAATCCGGGCAGGAGGGTTTTGCCGTTGATTGATAAGGCAGACAGGGATCTGAAAAATCGGATTTGCTTTTTGATCGGGACTGCCGCGGTATCCGTGCTGCTCATTTCGGGGGCATCCACGGCGGCGGGTCAACAGAGCAAAGCCAGCCTGCAAAAACAGCAGCAAGAGGAGCAACAAGACTATTACAAGAAGTGGCTCCAGCAGGACATCACCTATATCATCACGCCCGAAGAGAAGAGCGTCTTTGAGGCGCTGACTTCCCCGGAAGAAAAAGAACGGTTCATCGAACAATTCTGGCACCGGCGGGATCCGGACCCGCGAACGGCGATCAACGAGTCCAGAGAAGAACATTACCGGCGCATTGCCTACGCCAACGAGCGCTACACCAGTGGTTTGCCCGGATGGAAGAGCGACAGGGGTCGTACTTACATCGTTCACGGTCCCCCGGACTCGATCGAAATGCACGCCGGAGGACGATATAGACGTCCGAGTTGGGAAGGTGGTGGAACGACGTCCACGTACCCGTTCGAGGTCTGGTGGTATCGACACATCGATGGAGTTGGGCAGGGTATCGAGCTCGAATTCGTGGACCCCTCTTTTAGTGGTGAATACCGTCTGGCACTCAATCCCGAGGAAAAGGATGCGATGCTCAACGTTCCGGGTGTGGGGCTGACTCTGGCCGAACAGTTCGGCCTGGCTACCAAATTAGACCGTGAAGCCTTCTCGGGAAACCGTGGCTATTACCCGTTAAAGACGCACAGGGCCAAGGACAATCCGTTCATTCGGTACGAGACCTTTGTCGGGGTGCAGCGGCCCAAGAAGATCTACTACGACGACCTCAAACAGATCGTTGACGTCAGCCTCAGTTACGACGATCTGGCTGTCCAGCTCAGCAAGGATTATTTCAAGCTAAACGACGAGCAGGTACTGGTAACGATCACCGCGACGTTGCAGCACCAGGACCTCACTTTTAAGAAAGAAAACGGCGTGCATGTCGCTAAAGTGGGAGTTTATGGTGTGGTGAGTACGATGAACAAGAAGATCATCAAGGAATTCGAAGACGATCTTGTCAATGCTTATCAGCCCGAGTTTTTCGAGCAGGGTCTGCACAGACGATCCGCTTATCAGAAGATCATGGCGCTCGACGGGAGGTTGCGCTATAAGCTCGATCTGGTGGTGAAAGATGTGAATAGCGGCAGGGTGGGAGTCATCCGGCAGGGCATTATTGCCCCCTCCTACTCAGGCCAGGAACTGGTGGCAAGCTCGCTTCTTCTCTCTGACTCCATCCGGCAGCTGGCCGACGTTGCGCAACAGGATCAGATGTTTGTGTTGGGAGACCTCAAGATTCGTCCCAGTGTGGACAATATTTTTTCTGATTCCAAACCGCTTGGGGTATACCTCCAGGTATACAATGCCGGAGTCGATCAGAGTACGGACCGCCCGTCACTTCGGGTGACGTACAGGCTCTCGCAGGGAGGGCAAACCATAGCGGAACGGGTCGACGAAGAAGGAGAGCCCATCCAATTTTTCTCGCAGGGTAGAGTGGTGCTGGTCAAGATCTTTTCGCCCCAGAGTTTACGGCCCGGAAAATATCGCATGGAAGTGGAAGTTCAGGATCGGATCAAGAACCAGCTCGTCTCCGCAAGAGAGAAGTTCGAGGTCGTTGCAGCCCCCCAGATTGCGCTCAAGCGATAACTTCGCTCGAGGTGTTAGGAGTCAAATAAGCCATGTCCAAAATGAAAGGTCCGGCCATTTTTCTCGCCCAGTTCATGAGGGATGAGGAGCCTTACAACAACATCAGCAACATTGGAAGATGGGTAGCGGACCTGGGATTTACGGGTGTTCAGATCCCGGGCTGGGATGGGCGCGTCATCGACGTGGACAAGGCCGCAGAATCCAAGACTTACTGTGACGAATACAGGGGCACGCTCAAAGAGATGGGCCTCGAGCCGACGGAGATAGCGGCCTATCTGGCGGGACAGGTCCTGGCCATGCATCCGGCCTACGAAGTCATGTTTGAAGGGTTTCATCCGCCGGGCTTGAAGGGTGATGCGAGGACCCAGTGGGCGGCCGGCGAATTGAAGAAATGTATCGACGCTTCGGTGAACATGGGAACCAGCGTCATCCCGGTGCTGTCCGGGGGCCTGGCATGGCACATGACCTACCCCTGGCCGCAGCGCCCGGATGGGGTCATTGAGGAGGCTTTCAAGGAACTGGCGAAACGCTGGAGGCCCCTTCTGGATCTGGCCCATGACAAGGGGATTGTGTTCGGATATGAGCTGCACCCCGGATCAGATGTTTACGATGGCGCCACCTACGAGATGTTTCTCGATTCTACGGATAATCACCCCGCCGCCTGCCTGAACTATGACCCCAGTCATTTTGTGCTGCAGCAACTCGACTACCTCGAGTTTATCAGGCTCTATGGTGAAAGAATCCGGGGGTTCCACGTCAAGGATGCCGAGTTCCGCCCGAGTGGCCGCGTTGGTGTGTACGGCGGGTATCAGTCCTGGGCCGGGCGGGCCGGGCGATTTCGTTCCCTGGGAGACGGCCAGGTCGACTTTACGCGCGTTTTTACACTGCTTGCCGAGGCCGGCTACGACAGCTGGGCGGTCCTGGAATGGGAATGCTGTGTCAAGAGCCCCGAGCAGGGGGCGGCCGAAGCCGTGCCCTTCATTGCCAGGCACATCATCGAGACCACCCAGGTGGTCTTCGATGACTTCGTGGGCGGTGAGGCAGACCTCGACCACAATCGAAAGATCCTGGGCTTGAGTTGATCAGATTACCGGGTATTCGAGTGTACTGTCCTGATCGTGCACCGGCGACCCGATACTGGAGCGAATGATCATGGAATCGTGGCAGCGGAAACTGCGAATGGGTATGGTCGGCGGGGGACAGGGCGCGTTTATTGGTGGTGTACATCGTATTGCCGCCACCCTCGATCAACAGGTTCGGGTCGTGGCCGGCTGCTTCTCACAGGATCCTGAGAACACCCGGGTCACCGGGGAACAACTCTACCTCGACCCGGCTCGCTGCTACGATACCTACGAGGAGATGGCGATCGGAGAAGCCGCACTCCCCGAGGGCGAGCGCATCGATTTCGTTACGATCGTCACGCCCAACGTCTCTCACTTCGCCATTGCCAAAAGATTCCTGGATGCCGGCATTCACGTGGTTTGCGACAAGCCCATGACCTACACTCTGGATGAGGCCAGAGATCTTGCCGATCTGGTGGAAGAATCAGGACTCGTCTTTGCGGTAACCCACAACTACACCGGCCATCCCCTCGTCAGGCACGCTCGCCACCTGTTCCGCTCGGGCGAAATGGGCATTGTCCGCAAGGTGTTGGTCGAGTATTTCCAGGACTTCCTCATGGTCGCCCACGAAAAGCTGGGCCAGAAGCAGGCAGCCTGGCGGGTTGATCCCGCCCAGGCGGGCATCGGTGGAACGATGGGCGACGTGGGTACTCACTGCGTGAACCTCCTGGAGTACGTTACCGGGGATCCGATTGCCGAACTGTGCGCGGATAAGAGTACCTTCCTCCCGGATCGGCAGCTTGACGAAGACGTCAACGCGCTGCTCCGCTTCAAGGGTGGCGGCAAGGGTGTTTTGAGCATCAGCCAGATTGCCACGGGAGAGGAGAATGGACTGACGCTGCGCGTATACGCCTCCGAAGGGGCCATCAAGTGGGCTCATGAGAATCCAAACTATCTCGAACTCTATCGTTACGGTGAACCGCGTCAGACCCTGACTCGTGCTCAGGGGTACCTCTCCGAACCAGCGGCCGCGAGCACCCGCATCCCCCCCGGACACCCGGAAGGGTACCTGGAGGGGTTCGCTACCATTTACGTTGGAGTTGTTGCGGCCATCCGGCGGCACATCGACGGCAGGCCGATGAGGACCGAGGACTATGACTTCCCCACCGTCTATGACGGACTGCGGGGCATGCAATTCATCTATAAGACAGTAGAGTCTTGCAACAGTGGTTCGAGCTGGGTAACCATGTAAACGCCATCCGACAGGGGGGACACCGGTCTGCAGCATCATCCGTGAGATCCCTCCTGCCAGTTTCTCGAGGATTACGTCCATGAGCGATGATTTAGCTTCCGCAGGCGGTCTCGATGACTCCGTTGCAGTGGTGACCGGAGCGGCCCAGGGCCTGGGCCTGGGAATCGCCGAACAGCTCGCCCGTGACGGTGCAGCTGTGACGATTGCCGACGTGCAACTCGAGAAGGCAAGCACTGCGGCCAAGGAATTGCAGAGCCAGGGCTTGAAGGTGCAGGCGGTCCACTGCGACATTGGCGACAGTGCAGACGTCAACCTGTTCTTCGATCAGGTCCGCAGCGAACACGGACGATTGGACATTCTGGTCAACAACGCCGGTCTCGGTCAGACGGTAGCCCCTGTAGTCGAATTGAGTGATGGCGAGTGGGAGCGTGTGTTGAATGTCACTCTAAACGGGACGTTTTACTGCTGCCGCGCCGCCGGGCTCATCATGGAGGATCAGGAGTCGGGTTGCATCGTCAATGTCTCCTCGGTTAACGGCCAGAATCCAGCGGCTCTGGTGGCGGCGTATAACGTCGCCAAGGCAGGCGTGATCAGTCTGACCAGGACGCTGGCCCAGGAGCTGGCGGCTTATGGGGTGAGGGTGAACGCTGTGTGCCCGGGACCCGTTTACACCGATTTCAACAAGAGGAACATGGCTCAGCGGTGCCAGACCCTTAACATCACCGAGAAGGAGATGATCGAACGCGTCCGCAAGGCTATCCCGCTGGGGCGATGGGGAGAACCAGCCGACATTGCGCAGGGCGTTGCCTTTCTCTGCAGCCCGGCAGCTTCCTGGATCACCGGCGAGGTACTGCGAGTCAGCGGTGGACTGGAAGGCGTGTCGGCCGTCCCACCGAAACGCGCTCGCAAGTGAGAAGCCCGTTCCTGCCGGGAAGCTCCAAACGGGCTCTAAAAATGGTCGTTCTTGCTCTCAGGGCTCGCGCAGAAATAACTTTGGTAGAATTGGCGCTTAGATTTGCATCAGATTTGGCCGCGAACGATTGAGCGAAACCGCAGGCGTAGCCGGGTCTACGTTGAGGATTTCGCGATTGAGGAGCGGCCGAAGATGGTGTGAAGATGAGATGCCAAAATGCCAAGTTATTTCTGCGCGAGCCCTTAGATGAAATCGTTTCAGCCCATTCGTCAGGTAGGAATCTGCGGCATTGGCCAGATGGGGGCCGCCGCCGCCGTCTGCTTCAAGCGGGCCGGATACAGGGTTCTGCTGTGGGCCAGGAACCCGAAGAAATTAGACTCGGTCCAGGAGACCCTGCAGACGCTGGAAGCGTGGATGGATCTGAACGTGGGTCCGGCAGCCCATCCGGGGGGCACCATTCGACGGCTGGAGAGCCTGCCCTCCCTGGACGAGAAGGCGGACCTGGTAATGGACTGCATTGCCGAGGATATGGAGCAGAAGACCCGGCTTTTTCGGCAGTTTCCTCACTGCAAAGCTCGAGGGGCTATTTTCATAACCACCACCAGCGGGCTCAGCATCACCCAGATGGGCCGACTGAGCGGGTGCGGTCGGCAGTTGGCCGGTACCCACTTCTGGAATCCTCCCCATCTGATGCCGTTGGTGGAGGTCGTCCGGGGAGAGGACACGCGGGACGGGGTCGTCGAACAGGTCTGTCAGGTCGTCGAGTCTCTGGGCAAGACCCCGGTCAAAGTTGAGCGGGACGTGCCGGGCTTCATCGGAAACCGTCTGCTCCACTCCCTGTGGCGAGAGGCGATCCATCTGGTGGAAAGAGGCATCGCCACGCCAGAGGATGTCGACCTCGTGGCGCGGTTGACTTTTGGGCTCAGAATGCCCGTCATCGGTCCGCTCGAGAACATGGATGTTGTCGGGCTGGATCTCATTGAAACGATCCATCAATACCTTCTCGCCGACCTTGCCGATAACCACGGTCCCTCTGAGTATCTGACGAAAAGCACGGGAGAGGGTCGCCTGGGCGTCAAGAGCGGGGAAGGATTCTACGACTGGCGGTCCCGAAACGCCCGGGACCTGATTGAGAAGCGCGACGTCCAGATCGTCCATCAACTCAGTTTCCTGGACGAGCTTGAAAACGCCCGAGAAGGTGGCAAGGGGCAACAGGGTGGAACCTCTACCTGACTTCCTCCTCTTTCTGGGGCACCTTCATCCCGTGATCCTGCATTTCCCGATCGGGTTTCTGGTCGGCCTCTTCCTGTTCGAAGTTTATGCCCTGGCGAAGTCTTCGCGGGAAGTGGACCTTGCCACCTGGATTCTTTTGACACTGGGCAGCGGCAGCGCCGTGGTAGCCGCCGCTTTCGGTATTCTCCTATCCTGGGGCGGGGGCTATGACGAGGATATTGTCTACTGGCACAAACGGTTCGGCGTGGCGGTCGCAGTCCTCTCGCTGGGGGCGGTCGCACTGAAACTGTGGCATCGGCGCAGCGGAGGGGGGGGGCTCCTGGCAGGATACCGCGCGGCGCTGGGAGTGTGCATTGTGTTCCTGATGGCAGCCAGTCACAAAGGAGCGTCCCTAACCCATGGTTCGGACTACCTGACCCGCTACATGCCACCCTGGCTGGGCGCGATCGCGGGGCAGAGACATCAACCGCTCGGTGCCGGGCTGAGCGAAGCCGCCTTTGGCAGTGAGATTTTGCCCATCCTCGAGTCGCGCTGCTTTCAGTGTCATGGCCCGAGCAAACAGGAAGGTGGGCTGCGCCTGGATAGTCGGGAAGCGGCCCTGGCAGGAGGCGAAAGCGGCCGGCCGGCCATCGTTCCCAATGATGCCCTGGCCACGGAACTCGTCAGGCGGATCACCCTGCCCAGGGAACACGATGACGTGATGCCGCCGGCGGGCAAGCCAATGCTGACTCCAGCCCAGACCCTGGCCATCATCCACTGGATCAACCGGGGGGCCTCGTGGAGCAGTGTTCTCGAACAGATTGCACGAGGGGTACCGCCTGCTTCCGGCGAAGTGCTGAAGACTCTCGGCAGCCTGAGGGCTCTGGTCACGCCCCTGGCCAGGAATTATTCGCTGGTTCAGGTGGACTTCCGGTCTATGGGCGAGGAGGCCGGGGGTGGTCGACTCTTGAAGCTGGCTCCCCTGGCTGAGCAGGTGACGTGGCTGAACCTGGCAGGCACCAACGTCGGCGATGAGGGCTTGAAACACCTCTCGCCACTAAAGCACCTGACCCGGCTGCACCTGGAAAAGACCCGCGTAGGTGATGGTGGTCTCGCCCATCTGAAAAACCTGGAGCACCTTGAATATTTAAACCTTTACGACACCAGGGTCAGTGATGCCGGGCTTGTGTACCTTGAGAAGCTAAAGGGCCTCAAAGAACTCTACCTGTGGCGGACGCAGGTAAGTCAGGCGGGCGTTGAGCGCCTGCAAGCTTCTGTGCCAGGCTTAGTGATTAACCTGGGGGGGCAGGAGGAACAAGAACTTCCCGCAGCGGGGCCCAACAAGTTAACATCACAGGTCCCGCTAAAACTGTCTCCGAGAAAACTTCCCGCAGCGGGGCCCAACAAGTTAACATCACAGGTGCGAGAAGCCCAGGTCAAGTCGGGGAGATAGAATTAGAGCAGAAGGAAATGAAGAGGTCGTCGATATCCATGGGGCTGTTTCGAGGATTTTGTAAACGGCTCAACCTAGTGTCCAGGGTGGTGCTTCCTCTGAGCCTGTCGCTGGTGTTGAGCTGCACTGGTGTCGGCTGGCAGGACGATGTGCCCGATAAAATTGCGTTTAATCGTGATGTCCGCCCCATTTTTTCCAACACCTGCTTTGCCTGCCACGGCCCGGATGAAAACAAGCGTGAGGCCAACCTGCGCCTGGATGTTCGAGAATCAGCCCTGACCGGAGGCGAAAGCGGCCAGCCGGCCATCGTTCCGGGAGAAATCACACGAAGCGAGATGGTTCGCCGCATCCGGCACCATGAGCCGGAGGAGCGCATGCCGCCCCGCGAGTCGGGACTCAGCCTCTCCAGTCACCAGATTGAGATACTCGAGCGCTGGATCGAGCAGGGAGCCGAATACGAGCCCCACTGGTCGCATATCAAGCCCGGCCGGCCCCAGCTCCCGACCGCGAGAGATGAAAGCTGGATCAAGAATCCCGTCGACCGGTTCATCCTCGCCCATCTTGAGGACCTGGGGTTGAGGCCGTCGCCCCAGGCCGATCGCGTGACACTCCTGCGCCGTCTCAGCTTCGACCTGACCGGATTGCCGGCAACCCCCGAGCAGGTGGACGCCTTCACTAACGACCACACAAACCAGGCATACGAAAACCAGGTTGATCGGCTTCTGGCCTCGCCCCACTATGGTGAGCGAATGGCAATGCACTGGCTGGATCTGGTGCGCTACGCCGATACGAACGGCTACCATACGGACGAATACCGCAGTATCTACCCCTACCGCGACTATGTCATCCAGGCCTTCAACAACAATAAGGGGTTCGATCAGTTTACGATCGAGCAGCTTGCCGGTGATCTGCTCCCGAACGCCACACTCGAGCAAAAAATTGCTTCCGGCTACAACCGGCTGAACCAGATCACCTGCGAGGGAGGAGCGCAGGCGAAAGAGTATCTGGCCAAGTACTTCGCTGACCGAGTGCGTACGACGTCATCGGTGTGGCTGGGAATCACTATGGGCTGTGCGGAATGCCACGACCACAAGTTCGATCCGGTTACGCAGAAAGATTTCTATAGTTTCGGTGCCTTCCATGCCGACCTGGAGGAGCAAGGCAGGTACGAGCACGGAAGTGACTGGGAACCCACAATGCCGGTGCCAGACGAGGACCATCTGGCGGAAATAGAGCGGCTCGAAAACGCTCTTGAGCAACTCCGGAAGGGACTTACAGTTAATACCGGCGGGCGGAAGCTGAAGAGTCTTCGCCGGCAATTGGCGGCACTGAATGAAAGGAAAGAACAACTCCAGAAGAATAAGCCCATCACGCTGGTCTCGGTATCGGTCAAACCGCGTGTGATCCGCGTACTGCCGCGCGGGAACTGGATGGATGAGTCGGGCGCCATTGTCAAGCCGGCTTTGCCCCGCTTTCTGGGGCAGTTGGATGTCGATAAGCCGGAGCCCGACCGGCTGGATCTGGCCAGGTGGCTGGTGTCGCGCGAGAACCCGCTGACCGCCCGCCTCTTCGCCAACCGATCGTGGGCCCGGTTCTTCGGCCGAGGCCTCGCCGAGCCCCTGGACGACTTCGGCGCACAGGGAGAGACGCCCAGCCATCCCCAGTTGCTGGATTGGCTGGCCGTCGAATTCATGGAAAGCGGGTGGGACGTCAAGCACCTGGTCAAGGTGATGGTGATGTCCGCCACCTACCGCCAGTCTTCGGATGCCGACGAACAGGTGCGGGAAATGGACCCCGAGAACCGCCTTCTTGCCCGCCAGTCGCGCTTTCGTATTCCTGCCGAGATGGTGCGCGACAATGCTTTGGCGATCAGCGGCCTGCTGTCTCGAAAGGTTGGCGGGCCCAGCGTCCGACCCTATCAGCCCGAAGGGTACTGGGACAACACCTTGTTGGCCCCGGACCTCCTGGAGCGTCTCGAACTTAACCCTCTCTCGCTGGTCTATACGGTAGACAAAGGGGAAAAACAGTACCGCCGCGGTCTTTATACGCTATGGAGGCGCTCCTGCCTGCACCCGAGCCTTCTGGCCTTTGATGCGCCGACCCGGGAGGAGTGCACGGTGAAGCGAACGGTTTCCAATACACCCCTGCAGGCACTCGTGCTCCTGAACGACCCAACCTACATCGAAGGAGCGCGTGTCCTCGGCGAGCGGATTCTCAGGGAGGGCGGCTCAAGCACCAGCCACCGATTGACCTGGGCTTTCCGAAGAGCGCTTTCCCGCCAGCCAACGTCTGAAGAGCTACCCGTCTTGACGGGCCTCTATGAAAAGCACCTCGACGAGTTCACAGCCGACCGAGAGTCTGCACGGCAGCTGATCAGCACGGGCCAGTGGCCGATTGCGGATGATCTCGATGCAGTGGAACTAGCGGCATGGACGTCTGTAGCTCGCGTTATTTTAAATCTCCACGAGACGATCACGAGATTCTGACCATGAATCCTTTCTTCGACCGTTTAGAGAAGGCACGACTTCGGCAGACACGACGACAGTTCCTGGGGCGGGCATCCACGGGCATTGGATCTGCAGCCTTAGCCTCACTGCTGAACCCCTTGCTGACAGGTTGCTCCCGCCAGGACAGAGCGGCCGACAGGCCTTCGAGCCTGACAGGAGACGGAAGATGGCGTGGCGTGGCCAACCCACCCCATATCATCCCACGTGCTAAGCGCGTCATTTACCTGTACATGGCCGGGGGACCCTCTCATCTGGAATCCTTCGACTACAAACCGGAACTGGCTGCGATGGATGGCAAACCGATGCCCGGGTCCTTCACCGAAGGCCAGCCTATTGCGCAGCTTCAGGGTAAGGAATTGAGATGCATGAGGCCGCTCTATCCCTTTAAAAAGTACGGTAAGTCGGGACAGGAGATTTGCACCCTCTTCCCCCACACGGCTCGGATCGCCGACGACATTTGTATTATCCGGTCGATGAAGACCGAACAGATTAATCACGACCCGGCTCACACTTTCATGAATACGGGAACATCGATCTCAGGCCGGCCCAGCATGGGCTCCTGGATCTGGTACGGCCTCGGCAGTGAAACCGACAACCTGCCGGGTTTTGTGGTGCTGGCATCGGAAGGGGGCGGCCCGGCGCAGCCAATCTCTGCGCGCCAGTGGCACAGTGGGTTTCTGCCGAGCCGTTTTCAAGGTGTTCAGTTCCATTCAAAGGGCGATCCCGTACTGTACATCAACCATCCCGAGGGCGTCAGTATGAGCTCCCAGCGCGACGTCGTTGAGGCCGTTCAGTCCCTCAATACGGTGCTCAAAGATTCGGTGGATGATCCGGAAATTGCAACGCGGATCAGCCAGTACGAAATGGCCTTTCGCATGCAGACCAGCGTACCTGAGTTGCTGGATCTTTCTGATGAGCCCCGCCATATCCTGGATATGTACGGCACGGAAGGTGCTGACGGCTCCTTCGCGGCCAACTGCCTGCTGGCGCGACGGATGGCCGAGCGGGGTGTGCGCTTTATCCAGCTTTACCACCGCGGATGGGACCACCACACCCGCATCGAAGAAGGTATGAAAGTGACCGCCGGGCTGGTGGATCAGGCCTCAGCCGCCCTGGTAACGGACCTGAAGCAGCGCGGGATGCTGGCCGATACACTGGTCATCTGGGGGGGAGAGTTCGGCCGCACTCCCATGGCCCAGTTGAGCGAAAGGCACCCTTCCCAGGCCGGCCGCGATCACCACATCCGTGGGTTCTCCATGTGGGCGGCCGGTGGTGGTATCCAGGGCGGCATTACTCACGGCAGCACCGACGAACTGGGCTACTACTCGGTCGAGGATCCGGTGCACGTTCATGACCTGCACGCTACCGTCCTGCACCTGTTGGGTATTGATCACAAGCAGTTGATCTATCGCTTCCAGGGTCGTCATTTCCGGCTCACTGATGTCCACGGCAACGTGGTGCACCGGGTCCTGGCGTGAAAGGCAGAGGACACCTCGCCAGATAGCTTCGCGCCGGGAGGGAATCGATGCTGCGAGAGGCAAGCTATTACTCGAGAATGACGGTGGGCTGGTACCAGCTGGCCAGAATGCAGTTGGAACCCGACCCTCCGGCGCTGGTGCGCAGGTACATCGAGAATCGCGACGTCCACTTTCTGGAGCTGATGAGGAGGGCAGTCTTTGCCCGTGCCTCGAGCCCTTATCACACGCTGTTCCAGTGGGCCGGCTGCAGCTATCAGGATCTGGAGGCGGCGGTTCGTGCTGACGGCCTGGAGGCAACCCTGGAGTCACTGCGCAAGGCGGGCGTTTATCTGGCCCATGACGAATTCAAAGGGAAAAAGCCGGTTGAGAGATCCGGGAAGACCATGTCCGTCGACCCGAGCGATTTTGCCAACCCGTTGGTGCGCGGCATGCTGGAGACTTCCAGCAGCGGCAGTCGGAGCCGTGGGACGGTTACACGCCGAAGCCTCGAATACCAGTTCTACCGAGAGGCCCAGGAGCGTGTTTTCGTAAACGAGTTTGACATCTCGAAGCGCACGCTGGTGCGGCTCTCTTCGATTCTCCCCGCTACCGGTGGTTTGCGGCGGGGACTGCTCTATCCGCGCCGTGGACACCCGGTGGACAAATGGTTTGCCCTGGCGGGATCGTTTCGACACTCCTGGCACTACCGGATGGTTACGAAGTTCCTGATTCTGGAGGCAAGGCTGCTGGGGATCAAGGTGGAATTCCCAAGTTACCTTCCCCACAATGACTTTTCCCAGGTGGCCCGCCATCTCGCCCGCCGGAAATCGGAAGGAGCGGACTGCATGTTCTCGGCCAGCGTCAGCTCGGCTGTTCGAGTCGCCGCCGCCGCCGCCGAGGAAGGCCTGGACATCAGCGGGACCCTGTTCGGAGTGCACGGAGAGGCCCTGACCGACCCCAAGCGTGCGGTCATCGAGGCCACCGGGGCGAAGCCCTACCCCGGCTACACGATTTCTGAGCTGGGCAGGATCGGAGGACCTTGCCGCCAGATGGACAAGGGCAATTGTGTCCATGTCTGCCGGGACTCGGTGGCGCTCATCAGCTACCGCCGCCTGGCTCCTCTGACTGAAGTAGAAATCGATTCGTTGATGTTCACGAGCCTGCTGCCATTCGCGGCCACCATCCTCGTCAATGTCGAAATGGATGACAGCGGTGTGTTGGAGCCGGCTACCTGCGACTGCTCTTTGAGTGCCATGGGCTTTAACCAGCAGGTCAGCAATATCTACAGTTACGGCAAACTCACGGGCCAGGGAATGACCCTGCTGGGTGGAGACGTGCTGAATATCCTGGAAAAGGCCCTGCCCGAGCGCTTCGGAGGCACCCCGACCGATTATCAGTTGGTGGAACGCGAGGGAAAACAGCAGACAGAGATCGAGCTTCGTGTCAACCCTCGGGTGGGGGCGCTCTCCGAGGAAGAGGTGAAGAGCTACTTCCTGTCTCAGGTGGCCGGGTTCACCGGGGGCGCCATCAGCCGCTGGACGTGGCTACAGACGGAAGGGGTTCAGGTAGCCCTTGCGGAGCCGTACATGAGCGGGAACCGCAAGGTCCAGCCGCTCCACCTGCTGGGTACAAGCGAGAGCCAAAGGAGAGCCCCCTTGATGGCTGAAGATGCTTCGTAGATTGGGGAGATTCCTTTTCTTGGTCTTGCTCCTGTCAGGGGCCCCGTGCTGGGGGCAGAACCGCACCAGCAGCGTCACGGGAACCGTCAAGGACGCCTCGGGTAGCGTGGTTGCCGACGCCCGGATTCACGTCCGCCATATCTCTACCAGTCGGGTCAGGAGCGCTTCCAGCGACGGAAACGGGCTCTACCGCGTTCCGCTGCTGGAGGTTGGCGAGTACGAAGTCACGGCACAGAAGGAGGGATTCAAAGCGAGCCGGCACCAGGGGGTCGTTCTGGAACTCGATCGCGAGGCCGTTGTAGAGCATGTCCTCAGCATCGGAGACCTGAGCGAGAGTGTGGTGGTTTCGGGAGAAGCCTCAATGATTGAAGCCGTATCGTCGGCACTGACCGGTCTGGTGGACTCGACAACCATCGAGGAGCTGCCGCTCAACGGCCGCGACTATATACAGCTGGCCACGCTGCAGGCCGGTGTTTTCGTCGCCCGGGCCCAGGGCAACAATCCGAATACCGGTTTCGGCCTGCACATCAGCATCTCCGGGTCACGTCCCATCCAGAATAACTTTCGCCTGGATGGCGTGAGTCTGACCAGCTACAACGGCTCGACTCCCGGGAGCATCAACGGGATCAACCTGGGTGTGGAGGCCACCCGGGAATTCAGCGTGCACAGCAGTACCGCCAGCGCGCAGTACGGCCGCGCCGGGGGCGGCATCATCAACGCCGTCACCAAGTCGGGGGGCAATGACTTTCACGGCAGTGTCTATGACTTTCACCGCAATGACAATCTGGATGCCAGGGGTTTTTTCGATGTTGGCGAGAAGCCCGAGTTTCGGAGGCACCAGTTCGGTGTCTCGCTGGGCGGTCCGATCGCCGCCGACAAGACTTTCTTTTTCGTGAACTACGAAGGTCTTCGCCAGGCCCGCGGAAACACCACCATCAACACGACTCTGACGGCCGAAGCCCGCCAGGGCAATTTGTCGGGCGGCCCGGTGGCGGTCGACCCCGCAGTGGCCGAAGTAGTTGCGCTCTATCCCCTGCCCAACGGCGAAGTTCTCGGCGATACCGGGTTTTTCATTTTCCCCAACGACACGGTGGCGGATCAGGACTTCCTGACCATGCGCATCGATCAGAACTTCGGAGACACTGATAAACTCTTTTTTCGCTACAGCCTGGATGACGGTGCCCGGATTTCGGAGACGGATTTCGCCCTGGGCGTCCTCTCCAACACTTCACGCAATCAGTCGGCAGTCCTGGAAGAGACGCACATCTTCTCGCCCACCCTGCTCAACGCGGCCCGCATCGGGTTTCTGCGTACCCGTACCATCACCGGCCAGACGGAAAGTCAGGTCCCGGGAACCGACAATCCGGCCCTGGAGTTCGTACCCGGGCAGGGAGCAATGGGGATCATCAATGTGTCAGGGTTGACCGACTTCCCGGGTGGTAGCGGAGCGGCCGACAAGGACGACCACGTGTTCAACTCCTACCAGTTCAGTAACGACCTGACCTGGCTGCGGGGGCGTCACTTTTTGAAGCTGGGCGGCAGCCTGGAAAGAACTCAGTTCAACACCAACAGCGAAAACCGGAAACTCGGAAACTATCGATTTCGCACCATTGCCCAGTTCCTGACCAACGATCCCGACCGTTTCCGGGCCCAGTTGCCGGGTTCGGACACGGTCCGGGGACATCGCCAGTGGATCGGGGCCCTTTACCTGCAGGACACCTGGAAGGTCGCCGAACGGCTCACTCTGGACCTGGGACTGCGCTGGGAATTTGCCACCGTGCCCAGCGAAGTGAACGGAAAGATAGCCAACCTGGATCAGATCACCGACGCCGAGTTGAGGCAGGGTGACCCCCTGTTCAACAACCCCTCTCTGGACAACGTCTTTCCCAGGCTGGGACTGGCCTGGGACGTCTTGGGAGACCACCGGACGGTACTTCGAGCCGGATACGGAATCTTTGCCGACCTGCTGCTGTCCCAGTTTCTCATTCTCTCCGGGGTCCGGAATCCGCCCTTCTTCCTGCGCGGCCAAACCCGCAATCTGAGGCCGGGCGACTTCCCGGTCGGGGGATACGAGGCCTTCCTGAATGACCCCAACCCGGAGAACCGGATTGAACGGATCGAGCGCGACCCCAGCCAACCTTACGTTCAGCAATGGAACCTGACTGTCGAGCAGGCTCTGGACCGCAACACCTCGCTGCGACTCGGCTACGTGGGATCTCATGGTCTCAACCTGTCTTCGATGGTGTCAGACGCCAACCTCGTCGAGCCGGTCACCCTGCCCGACGGACGATTGTTTTTTCCCCCGGACGGGGAGAGGGTCAACCCCTCTCTCACCCAGATCAGGGACCGACTTTTTAATGCGCACTCCTTCTACCATGGACTTAACACGCAATTTCGCCGGCGCATGAGTCGAGGATTCCAGGCGCAGCTGTCCTACACCTATTCCAAAAGCATCGACGACAGTTCTAACTTCTTCACCCCAAGAGAGGCCACCAATGGCATGCAGCTCCCACTCAATGACAACCCCAGATTCAATCGCGGCCTTTCCGGTCATGACATCCGTCATTCCCTGGCCGCCAGCGGACTCTGGGAACTCCCCTGGAAGCCGGGGCCGCCGGCCCGGCAAATCCTGGGCGGCTGGCAACTGGGTACGATCGTCACATACTTCTCGGGACTGCATACCACGCCCCGAGTGGGGTACGACGCTGCCGGGACTCAAATGTTCACTTCTCCCTGGCGTTCCGGACAACGTCCCGACCTGACTCCCGGCGCCAGCAACAATCCGGCTACGGGAGACCCCCGGGGCTGGGTGGATGTGCACGCCTTTCAGCGCCCCGTACCGGGATTTCTGGGTAATTTTGGCCGGGGCACTATCGAGGGACCCGACCGGGCCATCGTGGACTTCTCGCTGGTCAAGCGGACTAGCCCGGATTATGCAAAAGATCTGAATCCGAGTGAGATTCTGGCTCCAGGAAAAAGCCGTAGCCCTCTGATATAAAAGGGTTTACAAAAACAATGACCCTAAACAGGAGCTACGGCAATGTCAAAAACAGTCTGCCAGAATACCCTGCCATTTCATAGCCACAGAAACATCACGGCTCGTTTTGATGGGGGGAGCCTCACTTCCGACGCAGGATGGTTGTTGTTTGGATCCCTGGATCGTCAACATCGATTGTGCGAGGGCTTCAGTTCGTGTATTGCGGAAAGTCGAGACCGACGCTACGTTCGTCATGACCTGTTGAAGTTGATCCGACAACGAGTCTTGCAGATCGTGGCCGGCTACGAAGACTGTAACGACGCCGATACGCTGCGCTCGGATCCGATGCTCAAGACAGTCTGTGATCAGTTGCCAGAGAGCGATCCCGATTTGGCCACCCAGCCGACTTTCTCCCGCCTGGAGAACTCCGTCACCAAGAAGGATCTGATGCGTCTGAGCCGGTGGCTGCTAGCCCGGATTATGCAAAAGATCTGAATCCGAGTGAGATTTGGGCCCAGAAAAAAGGCCGTAGCTCTCTGATATAAAAGGGTTTAGAGAAACAAAGACCCTAAACAGGAGCTACGGCAATGTCAAAAACAGTCTGCCAGAATACCCTGCCATTTCACAGCCACAGAAACATCACGGCTCGTTTTGATGGGGGGAGCCTCACTTCCGACGCAGGATGGTTGTTGTTTGGATCCCTGGATCGTCAACATCGATTGTGCGAGGGCTTCAGTTCGTGTATTGCGGAAAGTCGAGACCGACGCTACGTTCGTCATGACCTGTTGAAGTTGATCCGACAACGAGTCTTGCAGATCGTGGCCGGCTACGAAGACTGTAACGACGCCGATACGCTGCGCTCGGATCCGATGCTCAAGACAGTCTGTGATCAGTTGCCAGAGAGCGATCCCGATTTGGCCACCCAGCCGACTTTCTCCCGCCTGGAGAACTCCGTCACCAAGAAGGATCTGATGCGTCTGAGCCGGTGGCTGCCAGGCCGTTATGTGCGCTCCCTGAAGAAGAGACGTCCCAGCAAGATCATCCTGGATCTGGACAGTACCGACGACCACACTCACGGCCAACAGGAGTTCTCCTTCTACCACGGGTATTACCGAAACCACATTCTGCATCCTTTGCTGATCTTCGATGCCGACACGGGAGACCTGGTCTGTGCCGTGTTGAGACCTGGCAACAAGGGGGCTGCCTCTCACATCGTGCCCATTCTGAAGCGAGTCGTGGAGGCCATCCGACAAGCAGTGGGGACGGATGTCGAGATTGAGATTCGGGCCGACAGCGGCTTTGCCACGCCTCGGCTCTACGAGTTCTGTGAATGTGAAGAGAATAAACTCCAGTATGTCATCGGGTTAAGTCGAAACCCTCGCCTGCAGCGAGTGGTCGAGCCCCTGCTGGATTCGACTCGGCTGAGGTTCCTTGAGCTGGAGGAAAAACAGCGTCAGTTTGACGAGTTTCTTTATCGAGCCCACAGCTGGGATCGATCCCGTCGCGTCATTGTCAAAGTGGAGGTCGATCAGCGTGGCATCAATCGTCGCTTTGTAGTTACCAACCGGGACGATCTCTGCTCCCAATCACTTTATGACCACTACACAAACCGAGGGCAGACCGAGAACTTCATCAAGGCCTTCAAGAATCATCTGAGCATGGACCGACTCAGCTGTCATCGATTCCTGGCCAATCAGTTTCGACTCCTCCTGCATGCACTGGCTTACCAGATGTTCGTGCGCCTGCGCGACTATCTTCACGGAACCCCCTGGCACAAGCTCGAAATCGAAACCTTACGTCGTCGGGTCCTCAAGATTGGGGCCCGGATCCGACAAACCACTCGACGCATCTGGGTCCATCTTTCCTCAGCCTTCCCCGAACAACCCCTCTTCCACCTCGTCTTGAGTCGCCTGAACTCCAGTTAGCTTTTCCCAGCTCCCCCGAAAAACCGCTTCCGACACTCACCCAGGCCCAGATCTGTCTGAAATTCACTCCCCAAACCACTCAAACGCCTCGCCAACCCATATTCTTCGCAAATCCGCCTGTCACACCTGCCCGCTTCCGAGTTGGGCCACTTCTCGAGTCGTTTTTCAACACCGAACTACGGTTCTTGCATAATCCGGGCTAGAGTGCCCAGGCTCGGGGAGGGTGCTTCGATCGATTTTCGGATCGAATTTTTCAACCTCTTCAATCGCACCAACTTTGACCTCCCTGAGCAGCAGCGTATGGAGGTTTTCGACGACGAGGGAACGCGCGAGGATGTGGGCCGCATTACCAGCGCCGCCCCCAGCCGCGAGATCCAATTCGGACTGAAACTCCGGTTCTGAAAACGCCCGCCCGAAGGAGAGATTCTGAGTAACGAAGGAGCCCATGCACCACTCCGACCAGCTCGCTGGCTTCCGCGCCGCCTGCTGGTGCTTGGTCCGGGCGTGGTGTTCATCCTGGGGGCCCTCGGGCCGCGGGATCTCATATCCAACTCGATGGCGGGAGCCACTCACGGCTTCAGTCTGCTGTGGCTGCTGGCAGCGGTTCTCATTGCCCGTTTCGTTTTGCTGGATGCGTCCGCCCGCTACGTCATGGTCACCGGGGAGACGTTCATCACGGGCTGCGCTCGTATCGGCAAATGGGCCCTGTGGCTGATATTCGGAGCTATTCTCCTGGGGAGACACCTGACGACGCTGGTGAGGATCGTACTTCTGGGGACCGCGGCCCACGCTCTGGTGCCGCTCCCGACTCACCACAGCACTGCGATCTGGGGTTTTTCGTCGTGGGTGCTGGGGTTTGTCCTCATGTACTGGGGGCGCTACCGCCTGGTGGAACGATTCAGCAAGGCACTGGCCCTCCTGCTGGGGGCATCCCTGGGAGCGACGGCCATCTTGTCCAGACCAGATCCCGGCAGCCTCCTGAAAGGGCTACTCACTCCGGCCTGGCCCACAGAGCATGGGGTCTATGGCCCCACCCTGGTGCTCATGGCCGTGATTGCGGCGGCAGTAGGATCGCTGACCAACCTCAAGTACTCCGCTTATGTCCATGAGAAGGGCTGGTGCCATCTCTCTTTCCTGCGCTCCCAACGGCTGGACCTGGCAGTCAGCGTGGGCAGCATGTTCGTAATGCTGGCCATGATCCAGGTCGCTGCTGCGGGGGCACTGCAGCCGCGCGGCATTGCCGTCGGAAACGTGGAAGATCTCATCCCCATCTTTTCCGAGGTCCTGGGAGGGGCAGGGCGCCTCGTTCTGGCTGTCAGTCTCTGGTCGGTGGTTTTTACGAGCTACGTGAGTGGTGGAACCGGCTCCGGGCTGATGTTCGCGGACATCTACCACCGCCATCTTCGCCCTGCCTCAACTCCCGGCCACGGACCGGACCAGGAAGCCTCCAATTTACCAGCCTACCGCTTCCTGATTCTCTATACTTTCCTCTCACCACTGTACAGTTTGTTCTGGGACTGGAGCCCGATGGGGCTGGTTCTGGTCCAGTCCGCGTTCAGCGTCGTGTCGCTCCCTCTGGCCATTTTCCTGGTCATGCGGCTGACTGCCGACAAGAGGATCATGGGAGTCCACGCCAATGGATGGCTCACCAACGTCGCGCTCGCTCTGATCGCGGCCGGCACCATCTATCTGGCCTACCAGGGCGCCCTCGAGTTCCTCACAGCCGCACAAAGGGGTGACGCGTAGGGGCCGGTCTCGTGCCGGCCCGTTGTGACGGGCGACCACCCGGAATCGCCCCTACGATGTTGTGGTTGAAGGGGTGCCTTGCCCGTGCCTCAGGTGACCACCCAGGGTTTCCGATGCTCTCTACCGAGATACTTGTTGGCCTCAGGGTCGTTCTTGATCTGCTGTTTGTCGGAATCCCAATGGATCGTGCGACCGGTCCAAAAGGCAATATTGGCCAGGTGGGTCGTGGTCGTGGAGTCGTGGGCAATTGCAACGTCCGAGGCGGGTCTTTCGCGGCTCCTGACGCACTCCAGGAAATTCTGTACATGAGCCAGATGCTGCTCGGAGGTCTCCCCGCGCAACATCTCTGTCCTGCCCACCCAGACATCTCGCTGACTGCCCCACGGGTAAAGCGACTTGCCTTGTTTGGCCGCCTCGAGCTGACGTTCGTAAAATCTCTCGGGCGGTTCGAAGGTCCCGCGTGTTTCCGGGAGGATGTCGTAACCCCGGCGGTCCAGGACCAGTGTCGCGTCCGTTCCATAAAATGCGATCCCATAGGAACGGCCATTGAGGGGATCCCCGTTTAGAATTCGGTTCGAGTAAGTCAGCAGAAACTTGGGGTATTCGTAGATCACCTCCAGAGTGTCGGGAGTTTCCCGGTTGTCCTGAACGTAGTATTTGCCCCCCAATGCCGACACTTTTCTGGGCGCTCGCTCCTTCATAGCCCACTGAACCGCGTCGATGTGGTGTACACCCCAATCCGTCGCATATCCCCCCGCATAATCCCAGAAGTAGCGGAAATTGAAAATGAAGCGATTCGGGTTGAAGGGCCGTTTCGGGGCCGGTCCAAGCCACATTTCGTAATCCAGACCCGGCGGCGGTTCGCTGTCCGGAAAATTCCCCATGCCATAGGGCGACTCGTTCTGAAAGTTCCATGCGGCTACCCGGCTGACGTTCCCGATTTTTCCAGACTGAACGAGCTCTACGGCTTCCTTGTAGTGCCTTCCTGAGCGCTGTTGAGTTCCTACCTGGACGATTCGGTCGTACTGCCGCGCCGCAGCTACGATACTCTTACCTTCGTGTACGTTGTGGGCCAGGGGCTTCTCTACGTAAACATCCTTTCCTGCCTGACAGGCCAGAATCGCCATGTACGCGTGCCAGTGATCGGGCGTAGAGATCACCACCACATCGAGCTCCTGTAAATCGATCACGCTTCGGAAGTCTGCGTAGCCGGTGGCTTTGCCTTCAGTCATTTCGACCGCGCGCTCGACATTGGGCTGCCAGACATCACAAACCGCAGCCACGTCCACATCTTCACTCTTCAGGAAGTCTCTCAGGTTGGCCCTTCCCATCCCTCCGACTCCGATGAACCCGCAAACCATTCGATCGTTAGCTCCCAGGACCCGACTGCCCACGAGTTTCGTGGCAGCCGCCCCACCAACAAGACCAAGGCCGGCTCCACGAATAAAATTCCTACGCTTCATTTTGTGCCCCCTGCTTCGAATGGCTACCGAGTGCGATTCTCATACAAAAAAAGTCCCTTTTTCCCCGCGGCGATCAAATCCAGGTCGCCGTCCAGATCCACATCAACCACAGGGAACTGCATTCCCAATCCCATGTCGTCGTGATAGTCGATCACCCTCTTGATCCAGGCCGGGGACGAGCTGCGCTGCAATTCATACCAGACGATGATGCCCGGTTCCAATGCGCCCGGATCAGCTCCCCCATGCCCCCAGAACCGTTTCCCCGTAACGAAATCGAGATCGCCGTCTCCATCCATGTCCGCCAGCGCCGCCGAGTGAGACTGAGACCAGGTCTCGTCGATGACATGGACTTCCCAATCGCCGCCGGCTGCCCCCGGGGTCTGCTCCCACCAGTAGACGCCGTAGTCATGACCCGCTCCCGTCACAATGTCTGCATCGCCGTCATCATCCACGTCGTAAACGTAGATGTTTCCGGCGGCATTCTTCCTGGGGCTGGGAATGATGCGGAAATCCAGATGAGGCTTCCACACTCCCTGTCGGATATCTTCGGGAGCTTCATACCAGCCCGTGGGAACCACGACATCTGTCCGGCCGTCGCCATTGATGTCTCCAAATCCCATGCTATGGCCGTTCCCACCGGGGGAGATTTCATATCTGCGCCAACCCGCAGCTCCATTTTCGAAGTGGTAATCGAACCAGACAATGGGGGCATCCGGCATGTTCAGGGAGGGAATCGGAATCATGTTGGGAAAAAGAGCGTGAGGTTTTCCCCGCTGCTCGAGGTCGACAAGAAAAAGAAATTCAATGTGCCTGCTGGTGGGCGCGATGCGGTGCTCGCGCCAGGCCTTGCCGCCCCGGCGGCCCTTTGGATTTTCAAACCAGGCAACGCGTTTTTCCACGAAGAAGCTGGTCAGTATGTCCGGGTAGCCGTCCTGGTTCACATCGAAGGCGATCTCACTCAAACTGTCAAAATGGATGTCCCACTTCGTTATATTGCGAAGGAAATGCGGGTACCACTGTGGCCCTTCGTACCATCTGGCTCCCGAAATGATATCCGGGATGCCGTCCCTGTTCACGTCCGCTACGGCGGCCGTTTCGTAAGCTCCGGCGTCCAGCTTGTGCTTGACAAAAGGGATGGGAACGGCGGGGTGAAACTGTCCCCGGACAACATCGAGACTCAAAATGGACAAGACGACCAACAGGCAGTATTTCATCATCCGTCGATCCCCATCGTTGGGGGGTTGTGATTGCCTAACCAAGAAATCGCTTGCAGAAGAATAACAGGATACTCGTCTGAAATCGTAGGGGCCGGTCTCGTGCCGGCCCGTTGTGGCGGGCGACCACCAGGGTCGCCCCTACGATATTTCGTTGAAGGGGTGAGGCGTAGGGGCCGGCCTGGTGCCGGCCCGCTTGACGGGCGACCACCCGGAGTCCGCCCCTACATTCGTAGGGGCCGGGTCGCCCCTACGATGCCCCGGAGAGCTGAAATGTACAGTGTCGTCGGTCTGAGGCAAAGCCTCCTTAGCACTATCAGCCCACTAGAACCCCTTCGAGTAGTGAATCTTCCAGACCAACATGGGACCCTTTTGTCCTTGAACGAGGCTATCCCAATCCGTATTCAGGTAGAGTGTGTGACCGTCGTGGCCAAGCCAGGGGCAGGTGTCGGTACCCGGCGTGTTAATGCGGGGGCCAAGGTTTTCAACCGGCGACCAGGCACCATTGACGCGCCTGGTCACGTACAGGTCCTTGCTGCCGGCAATGGAATCCGCGCGCTTGGAGGGGAAAATGATGGTCTTCCCGTCTCTGCTCAAAGCCATGTCCGCTTCGGTCTCGCTGGTGTTGATCACCGGCCCGAGATTCACGGGCTGCGACCATTTATCACCCGACCGATCACTGAAGTAGAGGTCCATACCTCCGTAACCTCCTTCGCGGTTACTGGCGAAATAGAGGCGATTCCCATCGCGGGAAAAAAGGGCGCCGTATTCGATGGTCTCAGGTGGGCTCACCGGTGGACCGATCGGCTCGGCTTCCGCCCACTTACCGTTTTGTAGACGCGAGATGTAGATCTGGGTCGACTTCCTGAAATCCATACTGCGAAGCACAACCATCGTGTCCCCGTCGGGGCTGAACTTGGCATCCGCTTCATGTAAGTCTGTGTTGATGCCCGGACCGGCATTGTAGGGCTCCGTCCAGCGCCCGTTTTCCAGGCGCGACAGCCAAATGTCCAGCCGGCCATATCCTCTTGCCCTCTCTGACTGGAAGGCGATCAATTTGCCGTCCTCGGGAAGGCTGACGCAAAAGGGCTTGTCGGCGGGATCAACCGGCAGATCGACTTTCGATACAGTGAGAGAATCCGAGCCCCCCCGGGATCCCGCCACCAACACCCCGAACACAACAATTACTAACCCATTCCGCATGGTCCACCTACTTCCTTAGGGCTCGCCCTTACTGCGCAGTTTTAAGATACTCCAACAGGTCGCTCATCTGCTGAACGTCAACCAGGTTCTCAAGATCTTGCGGCATCGCCGACAGGTTGGCTACATAAAAGTTCTTGATGTCGCTGCGCCGTATCACGCGCTCCTTCCCTTCCTCCTGTCGCAGCGTGATGGTTGTCGGCGTCTGGGCGCCGATGACTCCCTCGATGATTCCGCTGGTCGCGGTCTGCACGACGTAGGCCTCGTAGCCCTGAGAAATTGTCTGGTTGGGCATCAGAATGTCGGCCAGCAGCACGTCACGGGGACGGTTGCGAACTTCTCCAAGGTCGGGTCCGACTTCTTTACCGACACCGTTGAACGTGTGGCATTTCGCACACACATTCTCGAACACCTCCCGACCGCGCGCCGCGTCTGCAGTCATGACCAGTGCCGGTTCGTATTGTGCAATGACCTTTTCGCGCTGTTCGGGTTGCTGCATCAAGAGTTTGCGGGATTTTTCGCGAACCTCCTCGTCTACGTGCTGGAACAATACGAGACGCTGGCGAAATCCAAGCGTCCACGGCTGCACCTGGTCGTTCTCGATCGCCTTGACCAGCATTCGCGTCCAATCGAGCTCCTGCAGCAGGGCGTCCCTGGCTTCATTGCGGACCGTGGGGGTCATGGCCCGGAACCGTTCCAGCAGAAAGGTCCCGATCTCTTTCCGTTGGATCTTCCCCAGCGCGCGAACCGCCGCCGCTTGAACCGCCTCGGGTTGCCGGGCATCCACCAGGTCTTTCAGCATGGACACGTGAGGGACCGGGTCGGCGAGGGCCAGCAGGCCGATGGCACCCGTCCTGTGCTGTGGTTCGGCTTCTCGATTCTGTGCAGTCGCTGCCGCCTTCTCCAGTGCCGCAGCGACCGAAGGTCCCGCCGGCATCCCCACGATTTCAAGCAACACGAGGGAGGCATCGCGGACGCGAGCCTCGGTGGTTTCGAACAGTCCCAGCAGCAGATCCCGTCCCTTGCCCAGTCCGATCGAGTCAGGGCCTCTACCCTCGATCCCTGCGGCAAGACCTGCCAGGCTGGCTGCCCGCCACCAGCTCGAATCCGAGCCTGACTGCCTGGCAACCGTCTGGATGACCTGCTGGATTTCCGTGCTCTTCTGACGAGCTCCAATGACCGAGGCCACCAGACGGAAAAAGTTGAGTCGACCTTCCGTGGACCTGTCTGCCAGCCGCGACACCGCCATCCGGAACAGACCGGGGCCCTCGTCGGAGGACGCGCTGAGAGCCGCTATCTGAAACCATCCATCTTCCAGCTCATGAGCCAGCAGTTTTTCTCTTGCCACACGAGCCGCAGGGGACTGCAAATGCCCCAATGTGCAAAGGAGTTGAAAACGTACCCGGGGATCGGGGTCATCGGTCATCGTGACGAGTTTTTCCACCAGCTCGGGAAGTCTGGAGAGCCGTAATTCAGCGAGCCGCAGACCATTTTCTCTGACTCCCGCTACGGGGTCGTCAAGCGCTTTGCCAAGCAAACCTGCGTCGAGTCTTTCCAGCGCCTCCAGCGTCCACAGCGCGTGAACGCGAGCCGCGCCGGACCCGGTGTCTTGAAATAGCTGAATCAGCATCCGAGCGGCGCCGGGGTTGCGCCGGTCAATCAGGAGGCGCTGGGCGTTCATCCGCCACCAGATATTCGGGTTTTCCAGGTGCCTGACCAGTTCCTCGTCCGACGATTGACCCGGCCATTTGTCTCCTCCCGGAGCGGGCGGACCGGAATCCGGCGCGATGCGGTAAATCCGGCCTTGCTCGTTTCCCTGGTAGGCGGCTTCCGACTCATACACCTCTCGCGGGAGCCACTCGGCGTGCTCCAGCACTCGCCGGTAGTAATCGAGCACATACAGCGCACCGTCCGGACCAACGTAAAAGTTCACCGGCCGGAACCAGGCGTCCGTAGAGACCAGGAAATCCCTTCCCTTTTGAAGACGCTCCGCTTTGAAGGTGGCCCCGGAAGGTTTTATGACATTCGTCAACACGAGATTGTGCTGGGGCTCTGCCACAAAAGTCACATCGCTGTAAGGCGCCGGGAAGGCCCCGCCACGGTAACGTGTGATGCCGCACGCCGAGGTGATGCTGCCGGGATACGTGAGCATCTGGTGCTCCGGGCGTTCGGTGATCGGAAAAACTTCTGTGTAGAAACTCAACAACTGCCTTGTCGAGGTCAGCAGCAGGTCTGGATTGCGCTCTACATAACGAGCCGCTATGACCTCATGGTAGCCGTTCCCGCCACTGCCAATGGTGAAGTAACGCCCCCAGTCGTCAAAGGTGTGGCCGAATTGTGAAGTGCTCGACAGGGCTTCCAACTGGTATGTGTCAGGTCGAAAACGAATGCTGCGTCCGCGGGGCGCAACCGCAGCCACGTCGGTGCGGTCGGGAAACCGGATATCGTTGCCCTTGTCTCCAAATTTTTCGGGGAATATATGCGTCTCGACCGGCCTTTCGTTGGCCAGATAGACCCAGTTGTCGGGCCCAAGGACCGGGTTACTGACCGTATGTTGCGGATTGGAGAAGGCAAAACCGGTCAGGACTACGCGCCGCACGTCCGCCCTGTGATCGCCGTCCGAATCTTCAAAATACCAGACGTTCGGGGCGTCGGTGACCAGTATCCCTTTTTTCCACCTCATCACCCCCGTGGGCATGGTCAGGCCATCCGCGAATACGGTCGAGTGATCCGGACGCCCATCGTCATCGGTGTCCTGCAGCAGTTTTACACGACCCAGTTTGCCTTCGACTGCAAGGGGATAGGCGGGGTTTTCGACCACATAAATACGGCCGAATTCGTCGATTTCCATATCCACGGGATCAACGATGTCAGGCTCTGATGCGAACAACTCGATTCGAAACCCGGGCCCCAGCTGGAACGTCTGCAGAGCTTGAGCTGCACTGTACGGGGGCCCCGCTTGCTGGCGGCAGCTCAAAGGGCCCGCCATCGCAACGATGGCAACAAGTCGCAGCGCCGTAATCAGCCGTTTTTTCGTCACTGGACTGAATCCTTCGAGCCCCCGCGCGGCCGCGCGGCCGCGTTTTGCAAGTGGGCGGATTCCCTCGAAGCTCTTGCTGCTTCGGAAAGGATCAAGTCGTAAGTTCGTCGTGCTTTATCGTAGGCGGCTGCCGCTGCCTCCAAATCGTCCTCTCTGATGTTTCCCCGCTTCATTTCCCAGCACTGGTCTACGGCGGCACGACACCACCTTGCACTCTCCACCGACGCGCGGACAGGCTGGTTCCCCAGCAGTACGAAAACAGGATTGGTATGGGAACTGGGCAATATCCTGAGGGCCACCCAGCTTGAGCGAGTCACAGGCCAGTCAAACACCAGGTCGTTCCAGTTCCCGTCGGCAACAATTTCCCTGCGCACAACCGCTGCCCCATTTACGAGCAGTTCCACCGGAACCATCCTGCTTTCCCCTGCCCGGGCGCGCTCGATATGCCAATAGGGAAGTCGATCCCTGGAAAACCAGTTTCGCAGATTCTCCCAGCCGGGCTTCAACGGCTTCTTCTGAAGACCAAGCGCCAGCCAGACGGGCAAACGCGCAATAGTGAAACTTTCAGCCTCCGGTGCCAGATACGCGTTCACCCTGGCAGTCACTCTTATTTTCTGAGGACGATCCAAATGCACTTCACTGTCGCCGGTACCCAGTTCATGCCCGTTGACGAAGAAATCGATGATGTGTGACCTTCCATCCGAGACATAACTGCGTCCCCTGCGGATCTGCTCGAGGTAGCGGTCGTAGTTTAACCCTCCCTCAAGCCTGGTGTAGCTGCGCCCCACGCCCACTCGTTCATCGTAGATACAGGGAAAATCGCTCTCTCCAATAATACGGGTGCGAAACCCACAGTTCAGGGTGTGGTACCAGATATTGAGTTCCCATAACGGCGGGGTGTCTCCAATAGAGAGAAAGTCGACTGCATCATGGGCGACGGTCACGATGTACTCGTTGGCTCCGACGCTGTCGAACTTTGCTTTTTCATAGTTGGGCAGTTCTTGTGTTGGTCGCAGAGGTTCCAGTCCCCAGCCGGAGTGAGCGTATCCCGCCACACCTCCCTGTGACCTGGCCCAACGCAGGACGGGCAGAGTCCAGCTGGGCCACTCCTCGATGCTGCTGGTTCCCGGATAGTCATCTTCCTTCAATCCCAGGAGGTTGAGGTGGCCCGCGTGCGAGGAGGGAAAACCCGAAATCTCGACGTCATATCGCATCAGGTTCCTGGCGGTGGAAAGAGAGTGGGATTTCCCTTCGAAAAACTGTTTCTGATGGTACCAGCAGGGTCCCCAGGTGAGGATACACGCTATGTTGAGATCCTCTCCCAGGACTTCTCGCCAGATCTGGGCCGGGTTGACTCCCTGCTCAGGGTTTTCATAGTGACTACAGCCTGCAGCGTGCACGTGATGATCGGCGCTGTACCATCCGAGTTCAGCCAGGTGGGTCCACCGCCTGAGCTGAAAACTCAGTTCGTGTGATTCCACATTCCGGGGGACCGCAATCGAGCGGGTCTCTTCGAGATACTCGGGGCCTCGCGTGAAGGTGACTTCATAGTCTCCCGCCGGGAGGTGGACGTACTCTCCATCCTGCCGGTAAATCTGAGGGTGGAAAAAAAAGTCGGGGAACTTGTCATCTCGCGCCAGTCGACGAGACGGTAAGGGGTAGACGGCACCCAGACTTCGACTGAGCAGGGGCAGTACACCGTCCCGCGGTGCCTGCTCGCCTGGATCGTCCCCGAACCTCTCAACGCTGTCGCGAATGACGAAGGAAGCCATCGTCGGCGAACCATCGTGATCCTGGACCCTGAAGATCACTTTCACCGAGGGTTCACACCGAAACAGGATGTCAAGGCTATTACGAAAGCCCAGATCCTGAGTACCCTCACCCACGTGGAATTCAATTCGGCCCTCGCGCTTCCCGACGGCTCGCGTGTACATCTGCAGGATCGCATATTCGAGTCGCAGACCGGAGAGATGATCCAAAAGCGGGCGGCGTCGAGACAGATGAAGATCTAGAAAACGACGGGCCAGTTCCCCGTCGGAAATAAAGTCTTGAACCGGAACCCGTGAGGCTCCCGTAGCGACCTGAAACCCGGGTGCGGCATTGGGGCTTGCGACTTCCAGGCGGGAAGTGATTCCGGCCTGATTATCGACCTTCACCAGGAAGCTCTTCCATCCGCCCTGAACCAACTCTGCGGCAGCCGGCCCACGCAGCACTTTAACGCGCGTCTCCGGATTGATTTCTACGAGTGCCAGGCAATACGGGTCCAAGAGTTCCTGGACCGCGAGTGCGGTGTCAGCAGAAGCAGGTTCGTCCTTCAAGGCCTGGAGTCTCTTGACATCCGGCGGAGCCAGCGTGTTCCTCATCACGGAGAGCGCTTCGCCCACGCGCATGGCATGGGCGACCAGAGGCTGCACCTCGACTCCCTCCACGAGAGGCAGCTTTTCTCCGTGCAACGTGGCCCCAAGAAAAAATCCTAAAGCCAGCGTTTTGAAAAACGCCATCGCCATGATTTCCCAGGATCGAAGTCTAGAAATGAACCTTCAATTGGCGATACTTCCAAAATAAAATGAGATCGCGTAATGCTATACTGAGATTTCTTGAAAGACAATCAACTGTTCTTGTTATTTGAACCGCTTGTGCAGGTCGATCGTGACCTTGCCAGAGCCGTTTTCTTTGGCTGCGGGGAAGCTTAGGAAGCAATCATGAGCAGGTTGTGGATGGCGCTGTTTCTGCCATTCATAAGTTGGGAGCTGGCGGCTGCGGACAATGGAGCGGTTTTCCGCCAACAGCTCTTGCCCATTCTCCAGGCTCAATGCGCATCCTGCCATGACGGGCCAAACCCGCAAAACGACCTTTCAGTCTCGAGCCTGGAAAGCCTCCTTCGAGGAGGGAAAAACGGCCCCGCCGTGGTTCCGGGTTCTGCTCGCGACAGTCTTTTGATCCAGTACGTCCGGGGCGAGCGGATGCCTCAGATGCCGTTGGGAGGAACCCTTACCGATTCCGTAATCCTGCAGTTGACCGAAGCGCTTGATTCGATGGCTCCCCTGGCCAGGCCCCAGCGAGTTGCTGACGAGCATTGGGGATGGCTATTGCGCAAACCGGAGTCTCCGCCGATTCCCAAACTGAAGAGCTCCGACCGGGAAGGAAATCCGATCGATGCTTTCATTCTTGCCAAACTGGAAGCCAAGGGCCTCAGGCCCGCGGCGGCGGCGGACCGACGTGCGCTGATCAGGCGACTATGCTTCGACTTGATCGGGCTGCCGCCCACTCCCGAGGAGGTCCGTAGCTTTGTGCGTGACTCCGACCCGAAAAGCTACGAGAAACTGATCGATCGGCTCCTCGATGATCCGGGCTACGGAGAACGTTGGGGGCGCCACTGGCTGGATCTGGCGCGTTATGCAGAGTCCAACGGCTTTGCCACCGACATCGAACGGCCCACGGCTTGGCGGTACCGCGATTATGTTATCCGCTCGTTCAACCAGGACAAGCCCTTTGACCTTTTCATCAAGGAACAGCTGGCCGGTGATGAACTGGACGACAACCTGCTTTCGGACGAGGACCGAGATGCCGAACGGGTGGTGGCGTTAGGCTTTCTGCGAATGGGGCCCTGGGAAGCCGATGCGAATTCCAAGCAAAAACTGCGGCAGGATTTCTTGAACGAGGTCACCAAGACTACAGGTTCGGTCTTTCTGGGGGTGACGGTAGGTTGCGCCCAGTGCCACGATCATAAGTACGATCCCATCTCCCAGAAGGATTTCTACCGTATGCAGGCCTTCTTCGCCGCCACCCGCCGGGATGAGAGAAGGGCTCCCTTCTTGGAGGCCGAGAGCCCGCGGAAGATGAGGCAGCGCTACCGCTTCTACGAGGATGAACTGGAACAGGCCGCCGAGGAATTCCACAGCCGCAAGGAGAAGCTGGTCGCACGGTTCAAGGAGATGAAGAATCTTCCGGAAGACGACCTGGCGGTGGAGGCCGACCCGGCGGTGAAGGCCGGCCCGGCAGTGGAAGACGACCCGGTGCTCAAGGAGTTCTTGAAAGAGCTGGACGTTCCGAATGCCTTTTTCCAGGAGCGGGGCGACCCTATCTTTAAGGAAGGGGTTTGGACCGCTTACGTGAAGGCGAAGGACGAAAAGAGCCGTCTTAAAGAGCTGCTGGAAAGGTATCGGCAGCTGGCTTGCGCCGTGTCGGACATGGCCCCTCCAGAAGTCCCCGATACCTTCGACACATACGTGTTGGCGGGAGGCGAACTGGACAGCAAGGGTGAAAGAGTCAATCCGGGCTTTCCGGAGGGTCTCACCGGCAAGCTGGAAGATGCCAAGATTCCCTACCGCGGCGGGGTTGCACGTCGCAAAGGAAGTACGGGCCGCCGACTGGCATTGGCCGAATGGATTGCCAGCCCGGAGAATCCGCTTACGGCGCGGGTCATGGTCAACCGGCTCTGGCAGCACCATTTCGGCCAGGGCCTGGTTCGCACTCCCAGCGATTTCGGAATCAACGGGGAGCGGCCGACCCATCCGGAACTGCTCGACTGGCTTGCAGTTCGGTTCGCGGAGGAAAAGTGGAGCGTCAAGGCCATGCACAAATTGATGCTCACCTCTCAAGCGTACCGCCGGTCCACCGAGCACCCGGAGTGGCAGGTCTGTTCCCAGGTAGACCCCGAGAACCTTTATTTGTGGCGGATGAACTGGACCCGGCTGGAGGCGGAGGTGCTGCGGGATTCGCTGCTGGCGCTCAGCGGGCGTCTGAATCAAGCCCGAGGCGGCCCCAGCGCTTTGTTGGATGTCCCCGAGGACGTGGCCGAAGGGTACGAGATGTTCAAATGGTTTGCCTCGGAGGAAGAACAACAGCGGAGGCGAAGTATCTACGCTTTCCAGAGGCGCTCGGTAGGCTCCTCTTTTATGGAGACCTTCGATGTTGCCAATATGGGTGCGTCCTGCTCTCGCCGGAGCGTGACGACGGTCGCCCCCCAGGCTCTGACTCTTTTGAACGGCAAATTGACCAACACCGCAGCTCGGCACTTCGCAGAGCGCATCCTGAGAGAGAGCGAAATGAAACAGGAGGAGCCTGTCGAACGCGCCTTCTGGTCTGTTTTGAGTCGTCCTCCTTCCGAGCAGGAGAAGCGAGAGGCGATGACGCTGCTGGCCCAGACCACCTCGGTCGAAGGGCTTTCGCGCCTGGGTATGGTTTTGTTCAACCTGAATGAGTTTCTCTATCTGGAGTAGCCATGGATTTTCTTGACAACCGAAGGAGATTTCTCTACCAGAGCCTGACGGGATTGGGAGGACTGGCCCTGCTGGACCTGCTCAACCAGGATCTTCTGGCAAGTTCCACTGACAGAGCCAACCCGCTGGCTCCCCGAGTTCCTCATCACCCGGCCAAGGCCAGATCCTGCATTTTTCTCACCATGCTGGGCGGTGTGAGCCAGGTGGACACGTTTGACCCGAAGCCGGCCCTCGAGAAATTCGACGGCACGCTGATGGACTGGACGAAAGAAAAGGTGACCGACGACCCGAAGCTGTTTGCCAAGCCCCGGCTCATTACCCGAAGTCCCTTTGGGTTTCAGAAGTACGGGAAGTGCGGCATGGAGGTCTCGGAGCTGTTTCCCCATCTGGCCACCTGCGTCGATGAGATGGCCTTTGTCCGCTCCGTTCAGGCCGAAAACGGCAACCATCCGGCAGCCGTCTTCCAGATGAACACCGGATTTGCGATGCCGGGCAACGCCTCGCTTGGTGGATGGGTTACCTACGGACTGGGAACCCAGAACCAGAACCTTCCCGCCTTTGTCGTCCTGCCGGATTTTCGCGCGATCGCCTTTGGCGGCAGTCAGCAGTGGGGCAGCGCATTCCTCCCCGCCGGGTATCAGGGCACCGTTTTGCGCTGGAAGGGAGAAGTGATTCGTGACCTCGTACCCCCAGCCGGACTAACTCCCGAGGGGCAAGCGCCGGAGAGGGAATTGCTGCGCAGCTATAACCGGAAATATCTGGAGAACCACTTCACCAACCCGGACCTCCAGGCCCGCATCGACGCCTACGAGCTGGCCTATCGCATGCAGGCCGAAGTCCCGGAAGTTCTGGATCTCTCGAAGGAAAGTGAAGCCACCAAGGAGATGTACGGATTGAACCATCCGGTAACCGAGTCGTTTGGAAAGAGGTGTTTGATGGCCCGGAAGCTGGTGGAAAGCGGAGTTCGCTTTGTCCAGCTCTATACACCCAGCCAATCCTGGGATGGACACGTCGACATCAAGAAGAATCATTCCAAGAACGCCCGGGAGACGGACCAGCCGGTGGCCGCCCTGCTGAAGGACCTGAAGAAACGGGGCATGCTGGACAGCACCCTGGTGGTCTGGATGGGAGAGTTCGGGCGTACTCCCGACACACCCGCCGACCGGAAGACCAAAGGAAGGGATCACAATATCGGGGCCATGACCATCTGGTTCGCCGGAGGTGGCGTGAGAGGCGGAACCTGTGTGGGTGCCACCAATGAGCTGGGCTACAAGGCTGTGGAGAACGTCTATCGGATTCGAGATGTCCACACGACGGCCCTCCATCTGCTGGGCCTGAACGATATGCAGTTGTCCTACTATCACGCCGGCAGAAACCGGCGACTGACCGACACCGGGGGCAACACGATCAAGGAAATCCTGGCCTAGTAGGGGCCGGCCTCGTGCCGGCCCGCTGGGCGGGCGACCACCCGGAGTCGCCCCTACGTTCGTAGGGGCCGGGTCGCCCCTACCTCTTTCCCGAGGGAGACGCGTTTCCCTCTTGCAGCCCCAGCGCCCACAGGATGCCCCCCAGGAGGTGCTGCTGATAGACCGGATTCTCCCAGCCCGGATTATGCAAGAACCGTAGTTCGGTGTTGAAAAACGACTCGAGAAGTGGCCCAACTCGGAAGCGGGCAGGTGTGACAGGCGGATTTGCGAAGAATATGGGTTGGCGAGGCGTTTGAGTGGTTTGGGGAGTGAATTTCAGACAGATCTGGGCCTGGATGAGTGTCGGAAGCGGTTTTTCGGGGGAGCTGGGAAAAGCTAACTGGAGTTCAGGCGACTCAAGACGAGGTGGAAGAGGGGTTGTTCGGGGAAGGCTGAGGAAAGATGGACCCAGATGCGTCGAGTGGTTTGTCGGATCCGGGCCCCAATCTTGAGGACCCGACGACGTAAGGTTTCGATTTCGAGCTTGTGCCAGGGGGTTCCGTGAAGATAGTCGCGCAGGCGCACGAACATCTGGTAAGCCAGTGCATGCAGGAGGAGTCGAAACTGATTGGCCAGGAATCGATGACAGCTGAGTCGGTCCATGCTCAGATGATTCTTGAAGGCCTTGATGAAGTTCTCGGTCTGCCCTCGGTTTGTGTAGTGGTCATAAAGTGATTGGGAGCAGAGATCGTCCCGGTTGGCAACTACAAAGCGACGATTGATGCCACGCTGATCGACCTCCACTTTGACAATGACGCGACGGGATCGATCCCAGCTGTGGGCTCGATAAAGAAACTCGTCAAACTGACGCTGTTTTTCCTCCAGCTCAAGGAACCTCAGCCGAGTCGAATCCAGCAGGGGCTCGACCACTCGCTGCAGGCGAGGGTTTCGACTTAACCCAATGACATACTGGAGTTTATTCTCTTCACATTCACAGAACTCGTAGAGCCGAGGCGTGGCAAAGCCGCTGTCGGCCCGAATCTCAATCTCGACATCCGTCCCCACTGCTTGTCGGATGGCCTCCACGACTCGCTTCAGAATGGGCACGATGTGAGAGGCAGCCCCCTTGTTGCCAGGTCTCAACACGGCACAGACCAGGTCTCCCGTGTCGGCATCGAAGATCAGCAAAGGATGCAGAATGTGGTTTCGGTAATACCCGTGGTAGAAGGAGAACTCCTGTTGGCCGTGAGTGTGGTCGTCGGTACTGTCCAGATCCAGGATGATCTTGCTGGGACGTCTCTTCTTCAGGGAGCGCACATAACGGCCTGGCAGCCACCGGCTCAGACGCATCAGATCCTTCTTGGTGACGGAGTTCTCCAGGCGGGAGAAAGTCGGCTGGGTGGCCAAATCGGGATCGCTCTCTGGCAACTGATCACAGACGGTCTTGAGCATCGGATCCGAGCGCAGCGTATCGGCGTCGTTACAGTCTTCGTAGCCGGCCACGATCTGCAAGACTCGTTGTCGGATCAACTTCAACAGGTCATGACGAACGTAGCGTCGGTCTCGACTTTCCGCAATACACGAACTGAAGCCCTCGCACAATCGATGTTGACGATCCAGGGATCCAAACAACAACCATCCTGCGTCGGAAGTGAGGCTCCCCCCATCAAAACGAGCCGTGATGTTTCTGTGGCTATGAAATGGCAGGGTATTCTGGCAGACTGTTTTTGACATTGCCGTAGCTCCTGTTTAGGGTCTTTGTTTCTCTAAACCCTTTTATATCAGAGAGCTACGGCCTTTTTTCTGGGCCCAAATCTCACTTGAATTTAGATCTCTTGCATAATCCGGGCGAGAGCTCGTCACGATGCCCGAGTGCCGTATAGAAGGATCGGCCCTTGCCGAAGTCCTGGCACCAGGCGATGGCGTAGTCGCCCCCCATCTGCATGCCCTGGTGGGAGAGGTCGCTCCGCTCGGTGTCGACGCTCATCAGGACATGGAGCCGATCTCGGGAATATGGCACCGGTCGCTCGTCATCGTCCGCGGCCTTGCCGAATCGGTAGAACTCATCGGCGATCTCCCATGAATCCCCCAGCATCTCGGTGGCCGGATGGTGCTGATCCTCGATCTTCAGGATCAGCTTGAGATCCTTGGGCCCATGCCCGGCAAAATAGGCCCCGCTCAGCTCGCCGTAGCCCTTCCATTTGTAAAACGTGTCGGTAGCACTGTGTGTACCGATGTAAGGCTTGCCCCCTTTGACGAAATCGATCAGCGCATTCTTCTGTGAATCGTCCAGCGGCAATTCCCCCGTCGTGTAGAACATCACGGCGGCATACCGCTCGAGGTACTGCCGAGAGATCATCGACAGGTCGATCGCTTCCGGATCCTGGCGATATCCCTCGAGACTGACCACCTCGAAGGCTCCCGACTCCCGGCCCATCTCCTTTATGATCCGTTCGGCCACGGGCAATACGTCATGTTTGTACCCCTGCGAATGGGTAAGCAGAAGGATTTTCGGTTTCTCGTCCTGGACGGCACGCCCCGTTGCAGCCGAGGCTCCAGAAACGAAGCAGGTTGACGCGATCAAGATTGCCGGAAATCGGAAAATCTTCACTCGAGCGCCTCCTTTACCCTTCGTGTAAGTACGTCAAACAGCAGTTGGGCGGCGAGCTGGTTACCCCGTCCATTCCAATGGCCGTCGCGAAGCTTGTAAAGATGGTACCGCTGATTGTGAGCCTCGCGAAAACGGGGAAGGAGATCGAGGAACTCGATGCCGTTTTCAACGGCCCACTGCTGCAACAAAGATTGAGCTCGTTCCCATTGATAATCCGAGGACGGCCTTCGGTCATATTGCAGCAGCGCCTCCCGCAGTTCGGGATCCACTTGAACCTCGTCCGGATAAACAGCTACCAGAAGGCCAATACCACGGGACTGGAGCAAGGTTTTCATCTCGAAAAGGGAGTCGAGGGCGTAGCGCTCGAATTGCTCAAATACCGGGGGTCGGTCGAAACGGGCGAAAGTCATCTGGGCTGAGAGTTTCCTCAGATAGTCCGGCGTGGACAAAGAGACGGTTTGCTCGTTTGACCCGGAATGGTCTTCCCCTCTCGAGGCAGCTGTTGAGAACCCGGCGATGCCGAAGTGTCTGTAGACTTTCCATTTCTCCTGCGCAAACAAAAAGAGGCGGCTGCGCAGGACCACAGGCTGCTGGAACAGGGTCGTGTAAAAGTCCCGGCCTTCATAGACATCTACTACAACGCTCCCGACCACGATCCGTTTTCGCTTTGGATCGGCATCAAAGAAATCATTGCCGGCATAGAATCCAAGCACCACCAGGTCGGGCTTGTATCGCAGCCCGTATTTCTTCAGCAGAGCCAGTTGCTCTGCGGTGTGGGTCTGGGGGTATCCGGCACAGATGATCTCGACTCTACCCTCCCCGAACTCTTCACTGAAGCGTCTCTCCAGCAGAGCCGTGTAGTTACCCTTTTGTCCCCCGCTCCAGTTGAATGAGTCGCCGAGAAACAAGACCCGGAAGGTTTCGGGTCTGCGGGCATGGGGATAGTCCCGCTCGTTAAAGCCGAACTCGTTGGCCCTTTCATTCCCGTAAACGGCGTAAGGACGAACCTTGAATCCCAGGTCGGGGTCGAACATGTAGAGAGCACGCTGGAAGATCAGGTCGTTGAATCCCAGCAGAAGCAGCTCGAGCGCCAGAAACGCCAGAACGGAGACCAGAAGTATTCTCAAAGCCAGGCGGACGGTCGGGTAGGCCCGTCTAGAGGGCGATGATTCTGCCTTGGAATTGATCATCGAATTCGGGCGCACTGGCGTTGATATAGTACAGTGAAGGCGGCAAAGCGGGCCCGGGAGGGCGATCCCGACCGGATCGGGCAGCGACTGCACGCCTTTCCCTGAACGGATCGATTATACCTGCAGCACGGGCGTCGTCGAGGGTGGTAACCAGGATGGTGGTGTGCGATCGCCGTCCATTGCGTGGCCGCCTCGTTGTTGGTACTTTGATGGCGACACGCCCCCTTTTTCCGGGGTCGGAATTTGATTTGAGGAGAAGATCATCGTGAGACGTAATCGAGTGAGGGAAATTTTCGAATCGGGCGGGCTGCTGCTGGATACCCGCGTTCACAGTCCCTGGGGAAACGAAATCGATATGGTGGGTTGCAGCGCCCTCAATACGGTCCAGGTGGTGGCCGAGTACGGCGCCCTTGAAACGCTGGATTTTGAAAACCTGTGCCGCGCGGCAGAGGCGCGCGGCCTGGGTAAGATCATCAAGATCGACAGTGCCGGGCAGCAGCTCCGGGTGCAGAGGGCGATTGGTGCCGGTTTCGAGGCCGTGGTCTTCGTCGATGTGAAAAACCGCTCCGAGGCACAAGAGTGCGTGCGCATTATCCGGGCTACAACGCCCGAGGAAGGGGGACTGAATCCGGTTCGAGTGGTACGGGCTTTCTATCCCAGTTACGGGGGGACGCAACAGTACATCGACGCACTGCGGGAAATCGTGGTCATCCTCATGATTGAGAACGCTGCGGCGGTTGAGAATCTGGAGTCAATTCTTACCGTCGAGGGAGTGGACGGCATCATCTGGGGGCCCGCCGATTTCTGGCAAAGCAAAGGGGAGCCCGAAAAAAGAGGCACGGAAGCCGATCGAGCCATCCAGATGCAAGTTTACCGCGACGCTCTCACCGTGGGTGTCGAACCGATCGTCGAGATCCAGTCGTTCGACCAGGCTGCGCGGTGGCTCGATATGGGCATTCGCATGTTCTCGCTGGGAACGACCATCAGCATTCTTTATGACTACTGGCGCAAACAGGGAGACGGCCTTCGGGAACTCCATGCTCAGCGCCAGCAAGGCTGATGTCGGGCGGTTTGGATGTTGTGAACTCGTAACACTCGTTGAAAGTTGAAGGTTGAAGGGCGTGTAGTCCGAAAGGAGACCGGAGAGTGGGCAGGGCCCCGGGTGACCTGCCCCCAGGAACGAGTCCACTCTCTAAGTTAGACCTGGGACCATTTGAAGTCCACTCCATGGTATAGAACTCTGGGCCTGGGACCTGGGTAATCTGGCCTCCGGCGCCGCCGGCCGATAGGCCAAGGCGCTGTGAGGCCGTCGCTGGTTGTACTCCCTGCGCCATTTCTCGGCCAACACCTTCGCTTCCCACAACGTGTCGAAGACTTCTACGTTCAGCAGTTCATCCCGCAGTTTTCCGTTGAAGCTCTCCACATATCCATTCTCCCAGGGGCTGCCGGGCTCGATGTATAAGGTCCTCACCCCAACAGCCTTCAGCCAGTCCCGAACCGCCTGAGCCGTAAACTCCGACCCGTTATCGGACCGAATGTATTCAGGCACTCCCCGATCCACGAACAACTCCGCCAATCGATCCAACACGTCCTGGTGATTCATCTGTCGTTGAACCTCAATGGCCAGACACTCCCGGGTGTATTCATCCAGTAGGGTTAATAATCGAAAGGCCCTTCCGTCATGGGTTCGCTCATGCACGAAGTCATAGCTCCAGACGTGATCCTTGTGAGCCGCTCGTAACCGAATGCAGGATCCATCATGAAGCCACAGTCTCCTTCGTTTCGGCTGTCTGGACGGGACTTTCAGCCCCTCCTGTCTCCACAACCTCTCCACCCGCTTGTGATTCACTTTCCACCCTTCCCAACGAAGCATGGCCGTGATCCGTCGGTAGCCGTATCGCCCGTAGTGCGTGGCCAACTCCACCATCTCAGCCACCAATCGAGCCTCATCATCGGAGATATGCCTTTCCCTTCGCTGGGTCGATCGAGCCTGTCCCAGCACTTGGCAGGCCCGACGTTCGGAGACGCGCTCTGCTCCCAATCTCTCCCTCACCCACACCACTGCGCGTCTCCTCTTCGTCGGGCCTAGAAGTTTCCCGAGGAAACTTCCTTTAGGATCTGCTTGTCCAAAGACAGATCTGCCACTAGCTTCTTCAACCGGGCATTCTCCTTCTCCAACACCTTCAACCGCTTGGCCTGATTCAGTCGAAGCCCTCCGTACTCCTTGCGCCACCGGTAGTAGGTCTGCTCGGTCACCCCAATCTGTTTGCACACCTGGCCCACCGTCTGTCCTTGGGCTAGACCTGCCTCTGCCTCACGCAGCTTCATGATGATTTGTTCTGCCGTAAACCGCTTCCGTGCCATCCTTGCCTCCTTCCTAAAACCGAAAATCCTAACATTCAACTTGGACCCGTTTTAGGGGGCAAGGTCACGGGGCAGCGACCGTTTAAATACCCCCGGGAGTCGCCACGGGGCCCTGCCCACTCTTTCGTCACGGCCCAGCAACTCGGGTCGCCGCCCTAAGGCGCCTCCCGCGTCGCCGCCCCAAGGCGCCTTATAGTTACTAACGATCTATTTTCCAACGATGGATTAGAAATAGTAGCGATTTTCTTTTTTGCTGCTTTTTTCTTTTCTGGGTTGTGGAAAAAAGTTTGCGCCGGGAGCGATCGAGGATTTGATTGCCTCTGTGCAGCACGCGCACCGTGGCGTTACGAATTTAAGGCGCCAGCGTACGAGACGCTTGGTGGGAGACTTTCGAACGCCACGGTGCACAGACAGCAAACGCATACTCTAGATGCTGTCCTTCGAGGACTCGACTATAAGGGTTGCGCAAGGTCTGGGCAAGCGTGTGCTGCGCAGAAAGGAGTGGCGCAATGTTAGCCACAGAACAGATCGCAGCATGGGTAGGATTGGATTGGGCCGAAGATCAACATGAGATCCGACTGCGGGCCGCCGGCAGTCGGGAAGTAGAGAGGTATCAGGTGCGGCAAGACCCGGAAGAGTTGCACGAATGGGTACGCCAGCTAAGAACCCGTTTTGAGGGTCGTCCTGTGGTGATTGCCCTGGAGCAAAAGCGGGGAGGGTTGATGGCGGCGCTGATGTGCTATGACTTTTTGCACCTGTACCCGATCAATCCGAAGACGGTGGCGAGCTATCGAGAGGCATTTTCACCCTCCGGTAAGAAGGATGATCCGGAAGATTCGGACTTGTTGCTGGAGCTGGTGTACAGACACCGGGATCGATTGCGTTGTTGGAGACCGGAGGCGGCCCAGACCCGGGAGCTGGCGCTGTTGGTGGAGGGGCGACGCCAGTTGGTGGAGAGGCGCAAAGAACTGGTGCAGCAACTGCGCGGGGTCTTGAAGAGCTACTATCCGCAGCCTTTGCAGTGGTTTGCAAAGTTGGATGGGCCGCTGGCTCTGGAGTTTTTGAGGCGCTGGCCCACCTTGGAGCAGGCTCGCAAAGTGCGGATCGATGTACTGGGTCGCTGCATGGCACGACATCGAGTACGCTGTGCCGAGGCGAAGCTGCAAACATTGCTCGAGCAGATCCGTGCCAGTTACCCACTGACCCAGGATGAGGCTCTCATTGGAGCCGGTTCACTGAAACTGGTGGGCCTGGTCGAACAGCTCTCGGTTCTGCTGCCGATCATCAAACGCTACGACAAGCGCATTGCCACGCTCTTCGCCGAGCATGAAGATGCCGCTCTGTTTGCAAGCTTCAGCGGAGCCGGGCCGGCTCTGGCTCCTCGCTTGTTGGCGGCCTTCGGGTCGGATCGCAGTCGCTTTGAGGATGCTGAAGAGGTCCAAAAATGGAGCGGCATCGCTCCCGTAACACGAAAGAGCGGACGAAGTTCTCAGGTGGTCTGGCGTCGAGGCTGTCCCAAGTTTATTCGCCAAACCTTTCATGAGTTTGCGGCCTGCTCAATTCCGCAATCGTCCTGGGCTCGTGCTTACTACCTGCAGCAACGTCAGCGCGGTCTCAAACACCACGCTGCCGTTCGATCTTTAGCTTACAAATGGATTCGCATTCTCTTCCGTTGCTGGATGGATCGAGTCCACTATGACGAGGAACTCTACTGCCGGAGTCTCCAGAGGAGCAACTCTCCTCTTGTGGCTCTGATGCAACCGGCTTGTGGATAAGCTTCAAAAAAAAGGGAGACAATTCTCTTGACTTATGAGCTCAGATGTCTCCCACGGTGATCAATGGACCAGGAACAGATCTTTCGGATCATCCTCATTGTGGGCTTCGTGACCGTGATGCCGATCGGCGCCTGGTACCGCATCAAATCCCAGGCAACCGGCGAAAAGCTTGATCGCCGCCAGGAAGGTGTCTTCATCCTCTTGACGCTGCGACCGGCCGCAGCGGCGGGGATGATCGGCCTGATCGCGTACATGATCGATCCGTCGTTGATGGCCTGGTCACAGGCTCCCCTCCCCATCTGGTTGCGGTGGTTGGGCGCTTTGCTCGGGGTCGTCGCAGCCTCGCTGCTGATTGTGACTTTTCGAACCCTCGGCAAAAATCTGACGGATACGGTGGTCACGAGGGCAGAGCATTTCCTGGTAACGTCGGGTCCTTACCGGTGGGTACGCCACCCGTTTTATGTCGCCTTTTTTCTGGCAGTTACAGCCAACTCGCTGGTGACGGCGAACTGGTTTCTGGCTCTAACCGGCGCAATCGCCTTTGGCCTGATCGTCTTGCGAACGCGAACCGAAGAAAAAAACTTGATCAAACGATTTGGCCAGGAGTACCTGGAGTACATGCGACGTACCGGGCGGTTTTTTCCCGGGTGGGGTCGTGGGTCTCCCCGTTCGGGTCGTGGGTCTCCCCGTTCGGGTCGTGGGTCTCCCCGTTCGGGTCGTGGGTCTCCCCGTTCGGGTCGTGGGTCTCCCCGTTCGGGTCGTGGGTCTCCCCGTTCGGGTCGTGGGTCGTCTCTCTGACAACGGAAGAAGTCATTTCACCGAACCAGAGGAATTGATGGAGGGCCGACGGGTCGCGGCTGAACAACAAGCGGGACGACAGGATGGATCGTAATTCAGAACAGGATCACGCGGGCGTCGCCTTTCACCCCCCACTGCTGCTGCTGCTCGCCATAGTCGCCGGGTTTTTGGCCCGGTGGATCCTGCCGGTGAGTGTACTCCCGCAGGCTCCGGCCCGACTCATCGGTCCTGTTGTGGCCGGTGCCTCCTTTGGTTTGTTCCTGTGGGCGGTGTTTACTATGCGCAGTGGAGGGGGGGGCGATACCAACCCATACTCCGACTGACGTAATCGTCTCGAGGGGACCCTACAGGTTTTCGCGCAATCCCATTTATCTTGCAATGATCCTGCTCCAGGTTGGGATCGGTATCTGGGCCAACAGCCCCTGGTTCTTCGCCCTGGCCATCCTGTCCGCCCTGCTGCTGAGATGGGGCGTCATCCTGCGCGAAGAGCAATATCTCGAGCACAAGTTCGGAGACGGGTACACCGCCTACAAGGCGCAGGTTCGCCGCTGGCTGTAGCGTTCCACTTTTCAGGTTCCACTAAGTGCTGCCCAAAACCAAATCCAGCCAGCTTTTTCTGCCGCCCCCTTTGGGGGCTGCCTTGGGTGATGGCGTCCGCACCGGGGCCTTGCGGCCCCGGCTATTGTCTTTCGCCCCTTCGGGGCTGCATCCAGGCCGCAGAGCGGCCGCAAGAAAATAGCCGTGGGCGTCAGCCCACGGATCAGGTGTCTCCGGGAATATAGAGCCCTGGAGGGGCGACACAGATCTGGGCAACCCGCCCATCAACCTTCAACTTTCAACCGGCCGGGGTTCAGCCCGCTGCGCAGAATGACGGTCCCGGTGAGCAGCAGCCACAGCGATTTCAGGTGAAAGACCGGTATGTAGAGCGACATGGAATCAGGCAGGAGCATGGTCAGGGCCATCGCCGCCAGGCCAATCGCGACGCTCCACCATCCGATCCATATCGGCAGAATCTTCCATTTGATCAGTCCCCAACCGAGTACGACCAGTCCCAGACCCGTAAACACCCGGCTGAACCGAACGAGGCAGGTCACGTATTCCGTGTCGATTCGCAGCGCATCGACGTACTCGCGAAGCTGGGCAGCGGACTTTCCGTTCATGTCCACGGCTCCCCATGCACCATGGTGATAGTAAAAGGCAGCCCCCAGGGCGCCCACCACCATGCCAGCCGTGGCGACGGCGGCTCCCGGCCATATCAGGACTCGCGCCTCCGAGTTGGTCAGCAGCGAACCGAGAGCGACCAGGGCCATCGGCATGACGATCATTCCAAACAAGTGGAAGCGGAACGTCCAGATCCATAGATGGTAGCTCTCATAGACACGCGCGAAATCCCCGGGCTCAAAAAAGGTCCCGATGCGCGCCGGCATCAGCATCCAACCACCCCACAGCATGATTGCGGCCGCCACAAACGACCACGCCGTGAATCTGGTTGGGAAGTCGCGAATCCCGGAAGAGTCAGCTGCCTTCATATACGGCGCGCTCGATATGGAACCCGACCCCATCGACGGTTTCCGAATTACTGACGAAATAGAGTTCGGTCTGGCCCGCTCGCTGAGATGCGCCGTGGGGAGATTCCATCGTCAGTACGCTCTGGAATCCCCAGATCTCCACGGTGGCTCCGGTTGGAATCTCCGGCCAGAAGTCCTCAATGGGTCCCCAGATATTTTCGTCTGATTTCGTGAGAATCTGGGTTCGGTCCGGCTTGCCGAATCGCGCCGAGACCTCGCTGCGGCTCATTCCCACCACAAATGCTTCATGACGCGGTATCTCGGGAGCGCACGAAACCCATGTTGCCATGAACAAGAGCAGGATGATTCGACCTGGCTTCATCGACACAAAACGAGTGGGTTGACCGGGCGGCGGACCATCACGAAGCGAATGGGGCGCCAAAGAACCACTCCATCAGTATAGGGGCAAGGGCAAGGGGGGAGAAATGGGGTGTTCACCATTGTGCCGGCATGAACTGATCGACGTCGGCTCGTGTGATGATGTGCTTGGGCAGGTAGATGACCGGCTCGAGATCTTCACCTTTGAACCAGCGGACCGCAGTGTAGATGGCCAGGGCCCCGTCGCCCTCGGCCGACTGATAGGTGATGGCCAGCGCATCGCCCGCCTTGATTGAATCCATACCGGTCTTGCTGTTGCCGGCCGCGACGATCACGATGTCGTCCCGGCCGGAGCTCTTGACTGCTTCCAGCGCGCCCGTCATCGAGAACCCATCGCCGGCCAGCACCAGGCCCTTCAACTCGTTGCCGTATCGGTTGATCCATCCGGAAACCAGCGCCATGGTGCCCTCCGCCTCGAGATTGGCCGTGTCCATGGCAAGCAATTTCATCTCCGGGGCGTACTCTTTCAGCTCGGTGACGGGGGCGAAGGTCCGCGCGAAATACGGCGAGCTGCCGGGCATATGGCGAACGATCGCATAGCCCCCCCTCTTGGCCAGCGCGTCCCCAAAGTGCCGTGCCAGCATCCGGAACTGCCCCCAATCGTCGGGGCCGGTCCACGTCAGACAATAGGGCATCGCTGCGCGCACGGGAATCGTGTTCGATGTGATGCACGGAATGCGGGCACGATAAATTCGGCGCAGCAGCAGCGTACAGGCGGTCGCGTCCACGGGTGCCAGGACGATCATGTCGGGCCGCTCGTTGATGGCCTGGTCGACCTGCTGCGACTGGAGATCGATGTTCCAGTTGCCGTTGAAAATCTTCACCTTCATCGCGTACAGATCGGCGATGGCTTGAAAGCCTCGAACGTAGGCGGTCCAGTAGGGATGATCGCCCGCCCTCAGCAACACGACCTTCCTGCCGCGCGGACCGACCCGGGGCGGGGCGGGCATTGGCTTCTTTTCGCTGAGCCAACCGGCATATTCGATGTCCCACCAGTGACCCTTGTCAGTTTCGGGCAGGGCCGCCGGATCTTCGGGACGGGGCAGGATGTCCTTGGGCTCAGTGTCTGGCCTGATATAGGGCTGACGGTCCGTCCCGAGCAGCGCGAACAGGTCCACCTCATCCGGAAAGACCCCGTTTGCCGGGGTCGCCGCTACCCCGGTCGGCGAGATGCTCGACGTCCCGGCATGGCGAAAGGAAACGGCGGTGACGGCCACGATGACGACAAGCGCGGTCGCGACCAGGCAGATCAACGCCAGGCGATGTTGCCTGTTCAGGATCCTGGGCCCCAGTCGTTTCGTTTCGGTGCTGCTGAACGGGCCGTCCTCGAGTTCTTTGATCAGATCGGGTCGCTGCCCCTTGAGCAGGTCGCGTCGCCAGACCGCGTACGCCCCGTACAGGACGACGATCGCAAGGATCAGTCCATTGACAAAGATCTGGACCTCGAACCCCAACCCGTAGCAGCCGATGCCGTTGAACAGGGTGGTCAACATGAGCACGGCGAAGTAGCTCTTGAGGATACTGCCTTTGCCACCGCTCATCAGTGTGCCGCCGATGATCACGGCCGCCAGCACGGTCATGAGCGTGCGCGTCCCCAGTACGGCCGCGGAAGTCATGGAACTCAGACCGATGGCGAACAAAACGCCGCCGATGGCCGCGAAGGTGCTGCACAGCACGAAGCCGACGATCAGATAGCGGTCGCGATTCAAGCCCGCCAGCCACGCCGTTTCGGGATTGCCGCCAACCACGAACACGGCGCGACCGGCCACGGTCCGCGTCAGCGCGAACGAAGAACCGGCCACCATTCCCAGCGTGATGATGACGATCGGAGGCAGCAGGGGGACGAGCGGTGTCTCCAGCCAGTCGGCCAGGCGGAAGTCGTCGATCGACTTCGATCCGCCGCCGCTGTACAGGTGCATCAACCCGGTAACGATCGTCATCGTCCCCAGCGTCACGATGAAGGAGTTGATCCGGGCCCGCACCACCAGCAGGCCGTTGACCAGCCCGACGGCGGCGCCCGCCGCGACGCCGATCGGGATGCTGCCCCACCAGCCCAGTTGCGGCTGCAGCCCGATGACCAGCATACCGCACAGCATCACCACGGCGCCGATCGACAGATCCAGCTGTCCCAGAATGAAGATCAACGTGAAGCCGATGGCGACGATCGCCGTAAGGCTCGCGCCCCTGAGCAGGGTCGTAACATTTAGAACGGTGAAGAAATTGGGCGCGAACAGCGACATGAAGCTGAACAGCCCGAGCCACATGATCAGCGCCCGATGCTCGTCGAGGGCGTGGGCCAGGCGATCGGCCAAGTCGCCACCGCTGCTACGCATAGTCCTTTCCCGCTCGGCGCAACTGATACTGTTGCAATCCCACGACGACAATGAAAACGGAACCGGTCACGATATTCTGTCGGAACGCGGTGATCTCCAGGTAGGTCATGATGTTGGTCAACATCCCGATGACCAGGACGCCCCCCAGCACGCCGGCCATGCTGCCCCTCCCGCCGCTGAGCATCACGCCACCGATCACGACGGCTGTGATCGCCCTGAAGTCATAGCCCTGGCCAAGATAGAACACGCCGAGCTTGTTCATCGAGGTGAGAAACAACCCGGCGACGGAGGCGCCAAACGAAGCGGCCAGGAAGTTCAGGAACACGACGCGGGAAACGCGGACGCCAGACGTCACTGCCGCCGGCTTCGATGATCCCACCAACCGGCACTCCCGCCCGAATCGCGTGCGTGTCAGCACCAGGTGCCCCAGCCCGAACAGGACCAGCATCACCAGTACAATCGACGGGATGGGACCGATCCCGGATCGAAAGACGGCGATGAAGGCCTCCCCCGACGTCCCCGGGGCCGTGTCCGGGTAAACCTGATTGTTACTCCAGGTAAAGCGCATAAACCCTTCCATGAAGAAGGCGACCGCCAGTGTCCAGAGAATCGGATTGGCGTTGAGTTTCCCAACGACCAGGCCGTTGACGGCGCCGATCGACAAACCCGCCATCATTCCCACCGCTAATGCCGCCGCAAACCCCCACGGCAGCGCGACGACGCAAATGGTTCCGGAAAAGGCCATGATCGACGGGACAGAAAGGTCGGCCAGGCTGCCCGAGTAAGTGACGAAGGCCATGCCGGCCGCGACGATCCCCAGCAGGGCCACGGCCCGCAGTATGCCCAGCATGTTGTCAACGGTCAGAAACTGCTGCGGCGCGACGAGAAGGCCGATGACCAGCAGTACGACTGCAACAGTGTAGATGCCGGCCGCTTCCAGCACGTCTTGTATCCGTACGCTCCTACCCATGCTGGGCCAGCTCCTCTCCGTTGGCGGCCAACAGCACTGACTCTTCAGACATCTTTTCGCGCGGTAGCTGGCCGATCAGGCGCCCATTGCGCATCACTACTGCGCGGTCGGACAGGCTGACCAGTTCCGGCAGGTCCGAACTGACCACCAGAATCGTCGTGCCCCGGTCGGCCAGCTCCATAACGGCCTCGTGAATCTTCTGCTTCGCTTTGACATCCACGCCGCGCGTCGGCTCGTCAAGTATCAGCGCGCGCGGCTGAACCGCCAGCCACTTACCCAGCAATACCTTTTGCTGATTTCCCCCCGAGAGATTGCCAACATCGGTATCGGGGGATTGGGTAACGATCTGCAACTGCTCGATCAACTTGTGCGTCGTGCCCGATTCGTGTCGCGATGAGAAAACGCCCATGCGCGTGCGCCGGGAAGACAGCGCGGCCATCAGGTTCTCGGTGATCGGCAACCGCAAGAACAGTCCGTCGCTCTTGCGGTCTTCACTCAGATAGACCAGGCCCTCGGCCACAGCCTCGGGATAGGACGCGCGCGCCAGCCGTTGTCCATCCAGCTGCACGGTTCCTTCATGCACGGGATCCAGGCCGCACACCGACCGGACCAGTTCGCTGCGCCCACTCCCGGTCAAACCTGCGATTCCGAGAATCTCGCCGCGACGGGCTTCGAACGAGACATCGTGAAAGAATCCGTAGCGGGTCAGACGTTCGACCCGCAGAGACACCGGCCCGAATTGGGCTCGGCGGCGGCGGTAGAACTTGTCGATTGGCTGGCCCACCATCATCTGAACCAGGTGTTGTGGTAAAGTGTCTGCGATTCGACACGTGTCGATCCTGCGGCCGTCGCGAAGGACGGTGACCCTATCGGCTACGGCGAAGATCTCGGGCAGATGATGGGAGATGTACACGATCGCCATTCCGCTGTCTTTGAGCCGCCGGATGATCCCGAACAGTCGTTGGACCTCGTCGCTCGAGAGCACCGCGGTGGGCTCGTCCATCACCAGCACCCTCGGCTCGTTCCCCAGCACCTTGGCAATCTCGACGAGCTGGGCCTCGTGCTGACTGATCTGCTCAATGGTCTTCAGCGGGTCGATCTTCAGACCGACAGCCGCCAGCAGGCGCCGGGATTCGCGCAGGAGTGCCGCACGGTCCAGAAACAACCCGAATCGGGACGGAAGCCGGCCCACCATCAGGTTCTCGGCAATGCTGATCGGTCGCGCCAGGCTCCGCTCCTGATACACCATGCCGATGCCATGGTGTTTGGCCGCGGCCGGCGAATGGATAGACACCTCCCGGCCGCGGACTAGAACGCGACCCGTAAACTCTCGAAACGAGCCGGCCATCAGCTTCATCAGGGTGGACTTCCCCGCGCCGTTTTCCCCTATGAGCGCATGTACTTCGCGCGGGCGCAGCTCGAAATCCACTCCGTCCAGCGCCCGGGTGGCGCCAAACGTCTTGGCAATGGACTGCATTTGAATGACCGGCTCTGTCACGTCACAAAAAAAGGGACAGTCTACTCTGGCACCTTTTCCCACCCTCCCCTTTTTCTTCGTTCTCTACCAGTGCACGTTCCGATTCGACACAAAGCGTTCGACGGTCTTGAAACGGGTTTTGTTTTCTCGATAATGGTCGCGCAGGTAGAGGGGAAAGTTCTGGCCCGGCGGGTCGACGCCCACCACCTCGTTGCCCTTGCGCACCAGAGTGTAGTCGTGACCCTCGACCTGAATCCTGTCGACCCTCTCCCCGATGGGGGAAGGTCAACGTTACCTCGTCTGCAGGCTCGACACGACCCACCAGTGCGTACCGGCCCTCCCAGGAGAGAAGCCGTTCCTGCCCATTGACCTGACAACGTGCATCCGAGGGCTTGACCCACTCCGGAATCCGCAGTGACAGGTCGAGAGGTTTTTTGACCTTTACATCCACCCGGCCCTGATAAGGAATGTGGCTGTTCACATCGGCCCAGGGGGAAGCCCGATTGAGCAGCAGGTTCACCTTCAACCGGCCGTTGTCGTGAGTGAGGACATTTTCCCACACGAAGTAGATCGCTCTGGTGCCGTTGCCGGTACAACAGTGCATGATGCTCCTGGTTTCGTGTCCCTGCCAGTCATTGACCGAGGGCCACCCGGCAAAAGCGCCTATATTTCGTTCGCCCACGTTCGCGGTCGTATAGTCGCCCGGAGCAAAGAGATCCGGAAAATACTCGTTTTTCAGCGGGTGCTTGACGGGCTTGTCCTTGACCATCTCGTCGACCCAGTCCGAGTTGGTCAGCTGCCCTTCGGCTAACTGGTTGCGAGTCCACCGATCCACGTCGTCCCAGTAATCCCCTGCCCCGGCTTCTATCAGCTTCAGCCCCAGTGCGATCATGTCCGCCACGCCGCAGATCTCCGAGGTGTTGTAGTCCTCGGGATTGATGTACTCCCCCACGTAACCCAGGCGCGGTTCCATGTTGGCTGTTCCGTACTCGTAGCCCTTCTTCACGAACTGGATCATCTCCCAGTCCCGCGCGGCAATGCCATATTCGAGCATCCCCAGCATCGGGTACAGATGGCCGTGAAAGTGCCCGCCGATACCGATGAAGTGACCGTCTGCCTCGAACATTCCTCCGTGGTAACGAGTGTAGCGCGCCAGCTTACCCGACAGGCTCAATGCCGGTTCGTAACCGGTGGAGCGGTAAAATTGGGCCAGTCCCATGGCGATCCACCCGAACGGCATGTTCATCCAGGGATTCAGCGTCGCATGGTCGACCTCGGGATCCGAGACTCCGTTGACCCCGAAGATCCCCTGCGTAAAATAGGCGTAGTCTCCCCGGTGCACGGCTTGCCGGGTCAGACCATCCACGACCCTTTGACCCACTTTCTTCCATCGCTCGTCTCCAGACGCCTGGTAATAGGCCCCAAGAGCCCCCAGGAGCCGCCCATTGGCGTAGGGCTCGGTGTAGTGATCCTCTTCCGGCAGTGAGGAGAACTGGGATTCGGAAAAGCCTTTCGCCGCCCAGGGGCGTCCCAGCCGCGGGTAGTAGAGCAGGCCGTCGGGACCCTGCATCTGCAGCAGCACCTCCATCAGCCGTTGTTCCACGTGCAGGTTCTGGCGGCTGCCGCTGGCCAGCCGCATCAGGGGCAAGGCTTCGTAGAGCTTGATCTGCACGTGGTCGTTGAAGTCGTGGTACATGTAGGGTGGGTTGTTGCCGAGAACCAGGATGAAATAAAGCTCGTAGTCGGCGGCAGGATCGGTGGGGCCGGTCAGGCCGTTGACCCCCAGGCGGGCCCGTTCGGCCAGATCCAGAGTATCGGGTATGGACGCCGAATACCGCGTTCCCTGATAGCCCGGCAGCCGGACCTTGGGGACCTGGGGATTGATGTATTTGATCTTGGTGCTGCGCCGAGGCTGTCGTTCGGCCTCCATTCCCGCAGGGAGTTCCTCCCCCTTGAGCGTGACAGCAGGCAACCCGAGGAGCAGAGCCAATCCCGTTACCCGAGCGGACTTCGAGACGGCGGTCAAACTCTTGTTCATTGTCATTGCTCCCTTTTCTCGCGCGCACCGTTGAGAATACACTCTCGGACTCCCCGGGAGCCAATCGGTGCAAGCGGGAACGGGTGCCTTTTTCGAATCGATGCAAACGGGGTGCGGACCGGCTGGAACTGTGGGGACAGCACTCGGCGGCTGGAAATCGGGCTGCATCCGCAGTACACTGGGTCACACCACCGACTTTTTTCGGGAGCTTGACAAGGAGGCGCAAATGACTACTCCCCCCACCCCATCTAAGGAGATCGCCGTGAAGCTCAATGACACAACGCTGCGGGCAATCGGCCAGGATCTTGAAGCAGCCGACTTGTTTGACTTCGACCTGGAGCTGGAGGGGCAGGCATGTGTGGTTCATGGAACGGTGATGTCAGCGCCGCCGGAGCCTCCACCACCACCGCGTGGCTTGAAGGGCCTGTGGAAGCGGTTCCAAAAAAGAGAGTCCGATCTTCCCCCGGAGCCGGTGCCCGTGCCGCTTGAGAGGACCTATCTGGCAGATGACATCGATCGCCTCGTCGCAGAAGGCCAGTCCCGCCGCGGGGAAAGGGGGGGGGCGTCGAACCCGAAAGACAAACCCGACCTGTATTCAACCCGGGAGATGCTTCGGGTGTTCGCCGCCTATTGCGAAACTGCCGATTTGGAGCTCTTGAGTGTCTCCAAGCGCGAGGGCCGGCTCAAATATGAGTTTATGACCAAATCGGGCGTCCGAGGGGAAGAGGAGCGCGCTTTTTCGGACTTGGCCGACTTTGCTTATGGCTTGAGCTTGAAGCGCAGCTAGACAGGCATGCAGAACAGAAGAGATTTCCTAATTGCGGCAGCGTCGGGCGCGCTGTCAGCCTGTTCCTACCACGCTCCGCAGAGCCCCGGGTTAGTGACCCTGAGCGGCCGCGAGCGCCTGGATCGCGTCCTGCGAGGCCAGGAAGTGGACCGGCCTCCCTTCACTTTCTACTACCACTTCGGGCTGGAGAACCTGTCGGGCCATCACCATGCCAGGGCGACACTCGACTTCCATCGCAAGTTCCGGACCGACCTGGTGAAGGTCATGAGCGACTTTCCCTATCCCAGGCCGGAGGGGAGCTGGTACGAATTGGAAGTCGTGGGTAATCCGTTTCCGGAGCAGATCCGCGCCCTGGAAATCATTCGGGACGGCCTTCACGGGGAATCCCACTTCATCGAAACCGTCTTCACCCCCTGGAACCAGGCCGCGAAGATCTCATCGGAGGAAGAAGTCCGGAGGCTGAAGGAAGAGGAGCCTCAGAAACTGCTCGACGCCCTGGAGGCGATCGCAAGGTCCGAAGCGAACCATGCCCGGCTGGCCGTCGAGGCGGGGGCTTCGGGGATCTTCCTCGCCATTGCCAATGCCCAGGAGGGCATCCTCACGCCGCAAGAGTACGAGCAGTTCTGTGAGCCCTTCGACCGGATGATCCTGGACGCTGTTGCGGACGCTCCGCTGAACACACTGCATCTTCATGGAGACAAGGTGTATCTGGACCCCTTCCTTTCCGGCTGGTCGGCCGCCGTCGTGCAGTACTCGGTTCATGGGACCGGCGTCCCGATGGCGGAAGTCAGAGAAAACTACGGCGGTGTTCTGATGGGAGGCCTCGACGAAGGCAACTTCCGGAACCTTTCGGAAGCCGAGATGCAGAGCCAGTGGCGGGCGGCGCAGAAAGCCGCGTCCCCCCGGTTCATTCTGGCACCGGGCTGCTCCGTTCCCGACGATACTGCCGATGAAGAGCTGATGCGGCTGGTCAATGTGCTCGGGGCATGAGCCCTCTCCCCCTCTACTCGTGGCTAGCCCAGACCGGCCCTTTGAGTGCGCCGGCTTCCGGGAAGCCGGATTTCGGGGAGGCGAATCGACCCCGTCCCTCGATCAGCGCCGTCGTGTGCACGCGGGAAAGAGGAAGTGCCGTTCTCGAGACGGTCGAGAGCATTCTCAACTGCACGCACCCGAGGTTCGAGATGATCGTCGTCGACCAGAGCCGCGGTAACACCACCGAGAACAGCCTCGCTCCCTGTATCACGCGCGAAAATGTGCACTATATCCGGTCATCCACCACTGGACTGGCTGCAGCACGCAACATCGGGATTCGGTTTGCCCGGTCTGAGTTGATCGCTCTCACCGACGACGACTGCGTCGTGGGAGAGAACTGGCTGGAGCGCTCCGTTGCGGCATTCACCCAGGACAGCCGAATCGGCATCGTTCACGGCAACGTTGTGGCCGATCAGCATGACACCACCAGTGGCTTTATCCCCACCTATCGGAGAGAAAAGCCGTTTCTGGCCAGGTCGATCGTGGACAAACACCGGGCCGACGGGATTGGAGCGTGCATGGTCGTGCGCAAGAGCACCTGGGAGGCTGTGGATGGTTTCGACGAGGCGCTTGGAGCCGGTGCCCGATTTCGCTCAGCCGAGGAACTCGACTTTGGCCTTCGTGCGTTGCTGGCGGGCTTCTCAATCCTGGAAACTCCCGAGCTGTACGTGGTCCATAAAGGGTTTCGGACCTGGGCCGAAGGTGTAGAGCTGGTGTCCGGACATCTGTATGGCATCGGCGCCATGTTCGCGAAGCATCTCAAGTGCGGCAACTGGGTGGTTACTGTGTACATGGTGCAGTTGGGGTGGCGCTGGCTTTTCGCCGGGCCGGCGGTGGATTTCGGCCGGCGGCCTTCGCGATTGCTGCGATTGAAGGGCTTTCTGGCGGGTCTCATGGCGGGCGGGCGCCGGCCTGTGGACCGCTCCCGACATCACTATGCGTAGCCGCAGTGGGCGGGGCGGGGACGTTTCAAGAGCGTGGCTCAAAGGAACCCTGCGCGACAGAGTCGGCCAAAGCCGCCTCTGGTCCACAGCCAGCCGCTGGTGGAGAACCCGGCGGATCGACGATTGGGACGCCTTGCGCCGGCGGCTGGGGTGTCCTCGCGTGGTGCTGTGCCTGGGAAACGGACCCTCGTCGGAGGACCCCAGGCTGTCGGAGCTGGCTCATGACTGCCTCATCAGGGTGAACTGGCGGTGGCGGAAGCGCGGGCCGCTGACCCGCCCGGATATGGTGTTCGTGGGTGACGCGGCCACAATCTACAAGGTCCCGAAATGTGTGTTCGGCTTTTGGAACCGCTCCATCGAATCGGCCATGCTGCTGCGTCACCTGGTCACGCGGGGCCCTGGCCGGATGGAGTACGTCACCCTGGAGCGCCTCTCACTCCTTATCGGAGACCGGGTGTGGCCGGCGCGCCCGACCAACGGCGCACTCATGATTGTGGCGGCCGCCGGACTGTTGCCGCAGCGGCTGATCATCAGCGGCATGGACCCGTTCCGGCATCCACAGGGGACCTATCCAGGAGACACGCTCACTCCCAACCGGTATGCTCGCGCCCACAGTGTCGACGTAGATCTCGCCATCATCGACCTGGCCCTGCGAGACTACCCGGGAGAAGTGGTCATTTTGAGTGACATTCTGCGCGAGTCACTGGCCCAGTACCGGCACGAGCGCCGCGTCCACCAGGGCAGAACCGAGAAGGGGACAGACATGATAAGTAGTTGTCAAGTGTGGGCAAGTCTCCCCCTCAACGGTGCGGTGAGAGCACCGTCAACTCCAGAGTTTCATTTACAGCAACCCGGACGATAGGTTTTGTCAGCTAAAAGTGATTCATGACCTTGGGGGTCAGAATCCAGACATCCATTTGCGGTATCGGGCTCGAGAGCGAGCCGTCACCGAAGCTTGAGTTTGGGCAAACCGGCCGTCCTCCAAACAGGTCAGTTGGTGTCTCAGGGTCAAACCCGTCACACAATCCCTTTCAGTGAGGAACGGCCGGAACCTTCCCGGCTAGCTGAGTTTTGTTCTAAATGCTAGCCACTGAAAATGGTCGGCCACTGCGATCGACCGCCATCAGGTAAGCTACCAGTTTCCTGGCAACCGCCAGCGTGGCTCGGTTGTGATTTCCTTTCTGCCTTTGCGTTTGTGCAACGGCGGCCAGCTGTGGGCTATATCGAGGAGCCAGCTTGGCCGCTTCCACCAAAACCCGCTGAAGATGCCGGTTACGGTGTTTGCTGATCGGGCTCGAGCGGTCCTTGCCTGCCGACTGCTTCTGGCCGCTGCACAGCCCACAGTAGCTGACCGCGTGACGAATCGCCCGGAAGCGACTCACTTCCCCCACTTCCAGCACCCAGGTCAAAGCCGTCACCACTCCCACAGCGGGAATCGTCATCAACAGCTCCACCCGACGCCCTACGCACGGTTGCTCACACAACCCCCTCAGCAGATCCCTCTCGATTTGCTGCAGTGATCGCATCGAATCGTGACTCAGATTCAATAGTTGCACCACCGATTCCGGCACTTCCTGCAGCTGCGACATCAGTTGTCGAAAGTAACGCTGTCCATGCAGCCGCTTCTGGTTGTACTGCACTCCCGTTTCCATCAACAGTCCCGATATCCGGTTCTTGAGCTGCACCATCTGTGACACCATCAGGTTGCGATAGCGCAGCACTCGTCTCAATTCTCGGATCTCAGCCGGCGGCACGTAGCTCTGCACCAGTAAGTCGCAGCGCAGCAGATCGGTGATCTTGCGCGCATCGATCCGATCATTCTTGTGTTTGCCCGCACTCAATGCCTTGAGCATGGCTGGATGAGCCACCTTCAACTCCTGGCTGTAGGGCTCCAATAAATCGTAGATCCATTCGCTAAAAAGGGTAGCTTCCAGCGCTCCTATCCAAGGTCTTTCCAGACTCTCAGCCCACTGCTGCAGCACCTCCCTCCGAGCCGCCAGTTCTCCTTCCTCAACCACCCTTCCGTCCGCCTCCATCAGGCAATAACTGATCTTCCGTTTGTGCACATCCAATCCAACGTAGTAACTTTCTTGCATGAGAATCCTCCTGGCCAGGGTCCTCTACAGGCCCGGCTCCTTTTAGGGTTTTTCTTACAGGAGGATTCTCTCTCCCACTTCTGTCACTCTTACTTATGCATTCAAACAGGTCCCAACCTCAGAACCTCAGGAACCCTCCTCGCCGACCCACTGCGGCGTGGTCAGCTTCGGAGTCGCGTGGTTGGGATAGTACGGATCGGAGAACTCCTCGAGGTACGTCAGACGATTTGCGTCGGAAGGCGCAGCCAAAACCACGAATGGCAAGATCGTCCAACACAGTAGATGAAACATCACAATGCGGAGCATTGCAAACTGCTTGTGTGAGTGAGAACACTATAGTACATCGACGTACCCGGAATTGGGGGGTCAACGGTCAGATGATGAAGAGGCGTACACCTCGGGATTAGCAACGTACTCAGGCCTCCGACCGGCCAGGCCGTCGAGCACGGCCCGGGCGACCTCCCGGGACATGAAATCCAGGGCCTCAGACGTGGCGCCGGCAATGTGTGGCGTGAGCACAGTGTTTGGCGCCTGGCAGAGCGGATGGTCAGCGGGAAGCGGCTCACTCTCAAAAACATCCAGGGCAGCGCCTGCAATTCTGCCTTCCCTCAGGGCCCTGGCAAGAGCCATCTCGTCGATGACTGCACCGCGCGCCGTGTTGATGATCCGGCAGTTGGGTTTCATGAGCTCAAGCCGCTTCGAATTGATAAGGTGTCGCGTCTCAGGCGTTAATGGCACGTGCAGCGTCAAGTAATCTGCCTTTCGCAAAACGGACTCAACTGAACCCTCGATCTCCGCCGGCCCCTGGTAGCTATCCGGGCCCAACAGGGGGTCATAGGCGAGCACCTTCATCTCCAGGCCCCGGCTGGCTTTTTCCGCGATGCGCCGGCCGATCCTTCCCAGACCCAGCACCCCCAGTGTCTTGCCGGCCAGCTCAACACCGCGAAACTTGCTGCGGTCATAGCTGCCGTCGCGGGCCGACGCATCGGCCGGCACGATCTTGCGGGAGAGCCCCAGCATGAGCGCGATGACGTGCTCGGCGACAGCGTTTCCGATCGCGGTTGGAGTGTAGGCGACCGGAATCCCCCGTGCTGTCGCCGCCTCGCAGTCGATGCTGTCCACGCCGACCCCGTGCTTGGCGATAACTTTCAGCCGTGTGGCTCGCTCCAGGTCGGCTGCAGTGACCCGGAAGAGTCTGATGACGACCGCTTCCGATTCGTACAGCAACTCTTTCATTCGAGAGTCGGACAGCGGCTCGCCTGCACCCTGGCTGTCCTCCCACGGTGCGATGCAGTCGCTCTGGGCCTGGAGGAGTCGGAGACCACTCAACGCGATCTCTTCGGGAACGAAAACTCTACCCAGTTTCATTCTCCGGCCCCGTCGCTTGAGATGGATGACAGGTGTTTCTGATCAGGTGGCGGGAGGTTAACCTACGTCCGGAGTTAATATCGAGTCGGCGCCCACGCCGCGTGAAACGCCCCTGGCTAGAAGTTAACCTTCAATGTGAATTGGATGCTCCGTGGCTGGTTGGCTTGCCCAGAAACCCTGCCGTAAGACGCTGGGCTATTAATGTTCGTAGCCGGGCTACCAAACACGGTGTGATTGAAGAGGTTAAAGAACTCCGCACGGAATTCAACATTGAACTCTTCCCTGATGGAGGGTACGAAAGTTCGTTTCACAATCGAAAGGTTTTCATTAAAGCTCGAAAATCCCCGGAGATCGCCCTCCACGCGCCCCACGTCGCCGAAGGTAAATGGTGCGGATGGGGCAAAGGCACCGACGTTCAGGTACAGGTCGCTGGCAGGGTCGAAGTTGGAATTGCTAACACTAGTTCGTTTCTCCACACCTTGTACGCGAAGGGGCCGGTTCCCTCCCCCGAACAACGGCAAGGGGGGACCACCCCCAATTGACAACGGTGGACCAGACACGTACCTGGTCGTCACGCCAATTTGCCAGCCGTCCGCAAGCCCGCCTGCAGCGCCACCTAACCCATCACCAAAGGGCAGCTCATAGATCCAATTGGTCACGAGATTGTGGGTATTGTCAAGGGGCGATATCGATTTCTGCAGATGTCGGCGCGCCGTATCTATACTCGCAGGTTCTAAGCCTGACCAGGCGTTCCCATTGGTATCGCTAATGTTCTTGGAGAGTGTGTAGCTGACCAGAAAGCCAAGACCCTGCGCAAAACGCTTTTGCATTTTCAAAAGGAGGGCATTGTAGGTGTGATTTCCGTTCGGATTCCAGTGGGTAGAAAACGATGTGTACTGAGGATAGGGCCTTAGTGCTTGAGCGACGGTTCCCGCAAAACCCTCGTAGGGCGCTTCAATACCTGCGTCGATGGCCGCCTGGGAGTCGATCGAGGCCTGAAGCGTTGAGCCCAGGCTCAGGAACTGGGCCGGGACTTGACTGAGGTTTTCGGTATTGGCGGGCAGACGCGACCCTTTGACCCCCACATAGGTGAGATCCAAAACTATCTTCCATGGCAGCTCCCGCTGGAGACTGACATTCCAGTTGGTGGTGTAGGCGGAACGCGCCGCCAGAGGGCTTATCCAGTCTCCAACGCCACCCACCTCAATTCCCGGATCGGTGTCGGGCAGCTCTCCCTCGAAAGCCGGAAAGCCGTCGTCCAGTTCAAAAGCAGGCGTGACACCATTGTCGAGCGTCACAGGCGTGCTAAAAGCGCTAAACCCCGATTGGAACTTGTTGCCAAAAATCTCGGGCGCGTTGGTCTGAGCGTTGGACTGGGCGTAAATGAGACCGTACCCAAGACGCAGCACAGTTTTGTCATTGACCGCATAACCCAAGGCCAAGCGGGGGGCCCATTCGCTTTTACTCTGCAGGAGTCCGTCGGCCTCCGTGCCGAAACGATAAGCTCCCAGAATCCCTCCCGCCGCAGGATTGGCCAGATTCAGATCCAGAGATGAAAAAGTGCTCTGCCTTATTTGGAGCGGCGTTGGGTAGTCATAGCGCACTCCGAGAGTCAGGGTCAATTTCGGAGTCACCTGAACCTTGTCTTCGAGGAAAAATGCCAGATAGTCGGTGTCCCAGGTGTGGCGAGGAACGTTACTGACCAGGAGCTGAGCCGAAGCTACTTGACCCAAAAGCATGCTGGCCAGGGGATCACCCCACTGGCCGAAAAATTGAGAATTGGGTTGGCTCGTTGAAAGTTGATTGTAACGTATAATGCCACCCTCTCCAATCGTGTTCGCGCGACTGAAATCCGAATTCCAGTAGTCCCCCCCGAACTTAAACTGGTGCCGGCCACGGGTCCAGCTCACCGTGTTAGTGAAGACGAAAGTGTCTTCCGACGTTGCGTCCGGAATAACGTCTGCGTTCCCCATTCGTAAATATCCGGACCCAGCCACTCCGCGGGCGACACTGCCGGCAACTCCCGGCTGCATACTTGCAAGGGACTCGACCTGTCCAGGAGGAATTCCCTTAATCCCCGAGTCTGCATTGGTTAGGGTTGCCCCGGCGAAGGGCCCCCTTACTTTGTCATACCATAGATATCCCATACCGAAATGATTCAATAGAGTGGGACTGACCACCCAGTCCCAGTTAACCCGACCTGTAATATCCTGAAAAATGGTCTGGTAGGTACGACCCAGAGGCTCAAGGCCGAACTCCTGGATGCGAGTTTCGGCGTAATAGGCCCGCCAGAAAGTCCCGCTAAGACGGTGACTGTCGTTGATGGTATGGTTCACTTTCACGGAGTAAACATCGTCATCTACTGGCTTCGCAGTTCGATTGACCCAGTTGTTAACTATGCCTGGAAAGTCTGGTTGAGGTAACTGACTCATGTAGAATTGGGAGACGGGGTCGATCCGACTGGATGGGATGATGTTATTGGGGAAGGGGTCCCTGACAAACCCGCCGGCACCGTCATCCCGGGTGGTCAACGGGTCGAAGATCGGGATGAGCTCCCCTGTGTCGGTCCTCTTCAATTCGGAAAAGTCTCCCTGGCGAAAAGCCGCAGAGGGGATGGTCACCAAACCCCGTTCGGGAGAACCGCCACGGCGGCGGAAACCGTCCCAGGCTCCAAAGAAAAAGGTCTTGTCTTTGATAATCGGTCCGCCCAAAGTAAAACCGTATTCGTTTTGGCGAATGATGGGTTTGTCAGTAGCGAAGAATCCTCTCGCATCCGTCACATCATTTCGTACGATCCAGAAAACATTGCCATGGAAGTCATTGGTTCCAGATCTGAGAGAATAGTTGGTGATTCCAAATCCGCGCCCTACGTTAGCCGGGTACATGGTGGTGGTTACCGTAAATTCTTCCACCGCTTCGTAAGGGGGGGGAAGCACCTCAGTCAGACCCGGTGATTCCTGCACCACAAAGGGTATTCCATCGATGATGGCCTGAGTCGTATGCTGAGGAGAACCCAGAAAGTGCTTATTCCAGCCGGTACCAGTGACGCCCGGCGTCAGGTAAATGAATGTTTCAATCTGACGACGACCTGAGCCGGCCACTTGCGTCGCAGCGCCGATTTCGAGTGGAAGGTCGATGACGAGCCTTTGCTCCAGCGTCGTGCTCACCTCAGCATTGTCGGCCTGCATGAGGGGTGTTACGCTCCCCTCCACCGTCACCTGCTCGGCCACTTCGCCGATCTGTAAAGTAAGATTCAATGTCGTCGTCGTTGCCGTCGCGACGTTCACTGGTTGTCGCACAAGTCGCTTGAAACCTGGCAATTCGGCCTCAACACGATAATTACCAATGGGGACACTGCCCAAAACGTAGTTTCCCGAGTCGGTGCTTAGCGTCGAGAATTGTTCGTTTGTCTCCAGGTTGTTCGCCCGAATCTCGACGCCGGGAATGACGGCACCGGTCGGATCAAAGACCAGCCCGCGGATTGACCCGGCCGTTACCTGAGCTGACCCAACGTTTACAGACAGAATGAAGACAGCAACGATCGTTACTGCACACACCAACTTTGTTTGAGATTTCAAAAGTTCTGCCATTTTCAAGCTCCCTCGCCGGCAATTAGCTGTCAAGAATCAAATATCAGAGGAGACTACACGAAAGCTCTGTCAGAAGCAACCAGGGCATTGTTGCATAAATCGCTTCGGCGCATCGGCTTGTCTCCGATGAGACAAGGTGCCAGCATGGGGCATGACGCCGAATCAATACACCTTCCGGTACCGAGTCCGCAACCGGCCAGACTACGGGATCCGCCAGGCCCGGAATTGTGCAACAATGCGAATCGAGAGCTCTAAAATATGAACGCACTTCAGTACACACACGAGCTGGTAAAGTTCCCGACTGTCAGCAACGTATCCAATGCCTCTATTTGCAACTATCTGGAGGACGTGCTGAAAAGACTCGGCTTCACCACCGAACGGATCGAATACACCGACCCGGCTGGCGTCAACAAAGTCAACATCATCGGTAAGAAGGGCAGCGGAAGCGGGGGAATGGCCTATTTCGCCCACACCGACGTCGTTCCTGCCGATCCCTGGTTCAGCAGCGAACATGGACCCTTCGAGCCCACTGTCAGAGGTGGCAGACTGTACGGCCGCGGGAGTTGTGACATGAGAGGATCGATTGCCTCGATGCTGGCAGCCACCGAGCAGGCCGCTGGAACCGAGCTGAGAGTGCCACTTTATATAACGCTCACTGCGGACGAGGAGATCGGCTACCGCGGAGCGGAACAGGTGGCCCGGCGATCCAAGTTCTTCCGGGAGATTGTCCAGGGGGAGTCGAACGGGATTGTCGGAGAGCCGACTATGCTCAACGTCGTTCACGCTCACAAGGGCACCTATGGATTCAGGGCGGCCTCACACGGCAAAGCCGCACATTCCAGCACCAACGAGGGAATCAATGCGAACCTCGCTATGATCCCGTTTCTCAGCGAGATGAAGAGAATTCACGACGAGACCCTGGAGGATCCGGCCTGGCAGCATCCGGCCTTCGATCCACCGGGGATCAGCTGGAATATCGGGATCAACGATCACACCCTGGCCTTGAACATGACGGCGGCCCAGAGTATTTGCACGGTGTACTTCCGCCCGGCACCCGGTCATGATGCGGAAGCCTTGATCGAGCGGTCCCGGAAGGCCGCCGCCGAGTGCGGCCTCGATTTCGAAGTGCTCTGGGCGGGACAAGCCTTGTATATGGATCCTGAATCGGATTTCGTCCGTGAGGTCCTGGCGTTGTCTGGAAACGAAAAGGCTCAAACCGTCTCCTACGGAACCGACGGGGCCGTGCTGCCGGAGATGAAAAAGTTGGTGGTATTGGGCCCCGGAGACATCGCTCAGGCGCACACTCAAGATGAATGGATTCTCTTGGATCAGCTCGAGAAAGGGACACAACTCTACGCCAGGTTGATTCGTCACTGGTGCGCCTGAAGGATCTTCCGGATGCCCGCGGAGAGCGGCAAACGCAGGTTAAAATGTCACATTGATGAATATACGGCCTGGGACTCTCCGGGTTCGGATTCTCACCTTGCGGGTCTCATCCTGTTTCGCATCAGATTGATAAAGCATGACGTAACGACTTCGCATTTCCCGGACAGCGTCGCCATAAATCCCATGAAGGTCAGCAAAGCGCTTCGAGAATATGGTTCTTCCCCCATAGCGCATGACCTGGTCCACGAACTGATTCTGAGAGAGCACGAATCTGTGGAAGTCACGACTGACCGAGTTGTTAGGGGAAGAGAGCGGGAGGCGGATCTTCTTCCGGTAGCTCTGAATGGTCTTATTCGTATAGATGATGACGTAAAGTGTCACCCCGGTCTGGCGAGTCACCTCCATCATCTCTCCGAAGGTTGCCCGACTGAGAGTGTCGATTCCGTCCGTTACCAGGATGATCACTTTCTTGCCCGATCGATCTCCCATGAGGTTTTCAGCTATCCAGATGATCGAATCGAAGAGCGCCGTCTTTCCATCTGTTTCGACCGAATTCAGTTCCTTGTCGAGATCGCCTCGCTTCTCACCCCAGTCCAGGAGAACCCGAGGCTTTTCTGAAAAAAGGACGACAGCTGCATCCTCATTCTCCAACCCATTGAAAAAGTCGACAGCGGTTGTCACGGCGTTTGTCAAGAACGATCCGATGCTCCAGCTCGTGTCGACAGCAACCACCGCGTTGATCGGCACGTACTGTTCTTGCAGAGCCGAGATCGTCTGTGGTTGATCGTTTTCGAACAGGACAAAGTCATCAACCGAGAGGTTCCTGACGAAGTCGCCTTTCGGATCCCGCACCACAAAGCTCAGCTGAATGTGCTCCAACTGAACAACGATATTGATATCCTCAAATTGAATCTTTCCGAGATCCTGCTCCTGGGAGGGGGCAGCGGCAAGGAATGAAACAGATTGGACAACACAGAGACCGACTAAGGTGGCGATCGTTTTCATGGGAGTTATTGCGTTGTTTTCAGGTACTCCAACAAATCACTCATCTGTTGAACGTCAACCTGGTCTTCGAGATTTTCGGGCATGGCCGAGAGGTTGGCCGCGTAGAAAGTCCTGATGTCCTGGCGCCGAATCACCTGCTCTTTTCCGTCTTCCTGACGAAGGGTGATGGTGGTCGAGGTTTGTGGGCCCATGACTCCCTCGATCGCGCCGGCACTCGCAGTTTCCACCACATAAACCGCATAGCCTTGAGAAATGGTTTGGCTGGGCATCAAAATATCGGCCAGAAGCACCTCTCGGGGACGGTTTCGGACTTCCCCGAGATCAGGTCCAACCTCTTTTCCTGCTCCCTTGAACGTATGACAGTTTGCGCAGACGTCGTCGAAGACCTTGCGACCGCGGGTCGCGTCTCCTGCCCTGGCCAACGCCTCCTGGTATTGTGCGACGACTTTCTCGCGCTCTTGAGGTGGCTGGGTCAGAATTTTACGCGAGTTCTCACGGACCTGCTCGTCTTCGTTCATGAGCAATTTCCACCGCTGCCGAAACTGAAGCGTCCAGGCTTGTACCTGGTCGCTTTCGATCGCCCCCACGAGCATTCGCATCCTGCCGACATCCCGCAGCAAGGCGTCCCCAGCCTCTTTTCTCACCGAGGGGGTCATTGCACGCCATCGCTCAAGCAGATAGGTTCCAATCCGATCGCCTGGGATCTTCCCGATCGCCCGGATCGCCGCGGCCTGCACCGGCTCGGGCTCCTGGGAACCCACCAGGTCCTTCAATAAAGGTTCGTGGGCGGTGGGGTCCGCGAGCGCCAACAGACCAACCGCATCGGCCCGACGATCGGGGTCGGCTTCCCGGTTCTGTGCGGTCGCGATTGCCCTCGCCAGTGCAGCAGTGGTCGAAGCCCTGGCCGGCAGCCCGGTGATATCAAGCAGCGATAAAGCTGCGCGCCGGACGGATGTCTCGTCTTCTTCGGACAACTTCAACAGGAGAGTCCTGACAGTCTCTCCCTGGATTGACTCACCGCCTTTCAGGTCAATGCCCTGGGCCAGCCCTTCCAGAGCGGCCGCCCGCCACCAGGCCGCTTCGGGTCCGGACGCTTTCGAGACCGTCTGTATCACCTGCTGAATCTCGCCACTTCGCTGGCGTGCACCAATAACCGAACTGACCTGGCGGAAGAAGTCCGATCGGCCGTCCGTACTGAAGTCTGCCAGGCGCGACACGGCCATCTTGAACATCCCGGGGGCATCATCGGAAGCCGAACTAAGAGCTGCTATCTGGAACCATCGTTCTTCGATGTCGTGTACCAATAATCTCTCTCGTGCGGTCCGGGCCGAGGAGGATTCCGAAAACCCCAGGGTGCAAAGGAGCTGAAAGCGGACCCGAGGGTCGGGGTCGTCGCCCAGTTTGAGAAGTGCTTCCGCGAGCCCGGGAGTACTGGAGAGCCGTGACTCGACCAGTCGCACTGCGTTTTCTCTCACTCCAGGTTCGGGGTCGTCGAGGGCCTTCTCAACCAGGCCGGCGTCGAGTTTGCCGAGCCCGTCCAGCGTCCAGAGTGCGTGAACGCGAGCCGCACCCGAGTCGCTATTTTGAAAAAGCTGAATCAGTGGCCCCACAGCCTCCGCGTTCTGCCGGTCAACCAGCAGCCGCTGGGCGGTCTGTCTCCACCAAATGTTCGGGTTCTCGAACTGCGCCACCAACTCCTGGTCGGAGGCGTCTCCCAGCCGAATGCCCACTGCCAGAGGAGGTGGGTCAGACTCGGGAACGATACGATAGATCCGCCCCATATCGTTCCCCTGGTAGGCCGCTTCCGACTCGTACACCTCTCGAGCCGTCCACTCCGCATGCTCTATGACTCGCCGATGGTAATCCAGGACATACAGCGCTCCATCCGGGCCAACGTAAAAGTTGACGGGCCGAAACCAGCCGTCTTTCGACGCCAGGAAGTCCCTTTCCTTTCGAAGACGTTGCGCCTGAAACGTTGCTCCAGAAGGCGATAGGAGGTTTGCCAATACAAGGTTATGTTCGGGCTCGGCTACCAAAACCAGGTTGCCAAACGACGCCGCAAGGGCTCCGCCACGATAGAGCGTAATGCCGCACGCCGAGGTGATTTGTCCGACAACGGTCAGCATCTGGTGCTCGGGACGCTCCGTGATGGGAAAGACTTCTGTAGATGGAGATAAAAGCTGCCTCGTCGACCGCAACAGCAGGTCAGGATTGCGCTCTAAGTACCGAGCTGCAATGACTTCATGGTAACCATTACCGCCGCTGCCGATCGTGAAATAATGTCCCCAGTCGTCGAAGGTGTGGCCAAATTGTGAGGTGCTTGACAGGGTTTCCAGCTGATAGGAGTCCGGTCGAAAGCGAATGCTGCGGCCTCGCTGTTCCACCGCCGAAAGGTCAGTGCGGTCAGGGAACCGGATATCGCTCCCTTGGTCTCCGAATTGCTCGACGAAAGTGTGTGTCAGGTGCAGAACCGACCTTTCACCGGCTAAGTAGATCCAATTGTCCGGTCCATAAATCGGGCTGCTGACAGTATGTTGCGGGTTAGTGAAAGGAAAACCCGTCAGTACCACTCGCCGCACATCCGCTATGTCGTCCCCGTCCGAATCCTCGAAGTACCAGACATCCGGGGCGTCGGTGACCAATATGCCCTTCTTCCAGCGCATCACGCCAGTGGGCAACGTGAGATGGTCCGCGAATACTGTCGTGCGATCGGGACGCCCATCTCCATCGGTATCCTGAAGCAGTTTCACACGACCCAGTTTGCGATCGACTTCAAGGGGATAGGCTGGGTTTTCGACGACGTAAATACGCCCGTATTCGTCGATGTCCATATCCAGGGGATCGACGATTTCGGGCTCCGCGGCAAACAGCTCGATTCGAAAGCCTGGCTCCAGTTGGAACGTCTCAAGGGCCGCCTCGGGACTGTACGGCGGTCCGGAACTCTGACATCCGCACACAAGAGCCATTAGCAGGAAGGCAGGCCACAAGCGCTGGACAAAGAAAGGTGGGAGCCAGCTCATGATTTGTCTTCCACTCATGGCTTGGTCGCATTCAAGGGCTTGGCGCCGCGGGAACCACTTGTAGACAGCTCCGTCAGTTCCCTGTCCAGTTCACGAAACAAGGCGGGGTGATACGCTGCCTTTTCCGGTTGCCCGAGCCGCGCGTAGGCAATACTAGCCCGCGTTTCTCACATTAGCAAGGAGATATCATAAAAGAATTCGAAGACGATCTTGTCCCATCCCCGATGAATTTCTTCCATGAGGCCCGCCGGCATCCCGGTGCATGGATCGACATTGAGAAGCCCTTCTGGTGGGATGTACCCATCTGGCTGGCGAGTGGGCGGATCGACTCGATCGACCTGGCCAACAATCATATGAGCCGTAGCCAAATGTATGAAAGCGAAGCCTCGGGCAAACCACGCGATTCAAAGCGTTTTCCGCCGCCCAAGGGCAACGGTTACTGGTCGCAGGAAATCTACTATCACATTCTCGACTGCGGACTCCGCATCCCGCCTTCAGCCGGAAGTGCTTCGGGTGTGATTCCCAATCCGGTAGGCTATAACCGCGTATACGTCCATGTCGGCAAAGCATTTTGTCAGTTCTTTAGACGTCCCGTATCGCACAAAAAGGGGTTCAAAGTGAATCGATGCGGATGCTTGACATACCTGACGGGGGGGCTCAACATCTTAAGAAGCCGCATTCTTTAAACTGGTGGAGGTACCACCAAAATTCATCTATAACTTTCGGTGGTTCTGGGACTATTCGGGAGGTACGATGACCTACTGGGGGAACGCATCATATGGATATCGTACACTGGGCCATGGATGTCCAGGCTCCCCTGGCAGTCTGCGTAAGTGGTGGGAAATATGTCCTGCAGGACAACCGGGAAACTCCGGACACCCTGGAGACCACTTTCGAGTACCCCGGTTTCATTTTTACCTACTCTTACCGGGTGCTTAGCACCCATACCCATCAAGGCCGAAACTTCGGTATTCAGTGCTATGGTACCGACGGCACCTTGTTAGTCGATCGCGAAGGGTACGAACTGATACCGGAAACCCAAATCAGGGATCAACAACCCACCCCTCCCTATCTGTCTCAGCAGGAGAAGCCTCCCAAGCTCTGGCAAAGGAGTCGACGGACGGGACCAGGCAGAACCGAGTTTGTCGCAGGCGAGGGGTCAGAGCAGCACGTTTCGCATGTCCGCAACTTTCTGGATTGTCTAAAAAGTCGGGAGGGCTGGGAATACTTTCACACAAGGAGTTTGCAATGCGCCACATCGCCATGATTCAGCTGCTGTGTTGGACGATCGCCCCATGGGTGGTCTTTGCTGCGCCCCCCGACGGAAATCGTCTGACGTACCTCGACGAGTTCAGCGATCCCTACTACCCCGACCACGCGACGCCGACGCTCGTCACGCCGCAGTGGGTCGGCGAGGAGGGCGTCGAGGTCGCCTTTCTGCTGGCGATCGACGACATGAGCCCATGGAACATGCACACCTACGAGCAATACCTCCGGCCGATCCTCGAGCGACTGAAGAAAATCGACGGCCGCGCACCAGTGAGCATCATGTCGAACCGTACGAATCCGAAGGAACCGCATCTCCAGAAGTGGCTCGCCGAGGGGCTGGCGATCGAGACGCACACCACCAACCATCCCTGTCCGCTCCTCAAGGACGGCGACTTCGCCAAGGCGGCGGATGAGTTCCATTCCTGCATCGACCGGATGGCGCTGATTCCGAACTCGAAGCCGGTAGCGTTTCGAGTGACCTGTTACGACTCGATCAACAACGCAAATCCGCGTTTCTACAAAGAGATTTTTAATCGCGCGACACCCTTGGGCAACTGGGTCAATTTCAGTTCGTCCGTGGCGATGATCTTCACCGAGGACGACCCGAAACAGCCTCGCGGCTACGCGACGGATGCCGACGGGAAGCCGCGCTTCACCAAGTACACCTTCGCCGGCCAAAAGGGCGAGCGCACCTGGATCAACTACATTGAGAACTACCCGTATCCGTACGTCATCGGGAAGCTCTGCTGGGAAGTACCGTCGCAGGTACCGGATGACTGGCACGGGTACAACCTCCGGGGCTACAGCCACCCGAAGAGCCTCGAGGACATGAAGGCGGTATTCGACGCTGTGGCACGCAAGCAGGGCGTCTACGCGCCGACCTTCCATCCGCGCGACTGGCTCGGCAACGACCAGATGATCGGGCTGATCAATCACATCGTCGCCGGGCACGGCAAGAAGGCCAAGGCGCTGACGTTCTTCGAGATTCAGGAGCGCATCAACGCGAACCTTCTGCTTGGACAGCCGCTGCGTCACCCGGAGACAGGCGACGACAACGGCGTGCGACTGCTGGACCTCGACATGGACGGCTCCATGGACGTCGTCATTGCGAACGACAAGATGCGGCGCACTCGGATCTGGCGAGCCAAGGAACGGCGATGGCAGGAAGGCTCCTTTCCTCTGAGCAGCCTCGGCGCCAATGCCCGCTTCGGCGTGGTGCGCAGCGGCTGTACGGATGAGAAATGGGCCGGCTTCGCGACCTTGATCGCGCGCGACGAAGAGGAGGCCGGCGGCTGGCGATTCGACGGCGCGAGTTGGCAGCGACAGGACGCGTTGCTCAGCGGACTCGAGATCGACGGAGCCAGCGTGATGACCGTGTCGGAAGGCCACGATCGCGGCGTTCGACTGCGTGACCTCGACGGTGACGGCTCGGGTGAGCTCATCGTGGGCAACCCGAAACAGAGAGCCGTCTTTCAGTGGCTTCACTGCCGGGAGACGTGGACGCGGCTTCCCTTCGATCTGCCCAAGGGCACGTCGATCGTCGACGTCGAGGGCGGTGACACCGGCCTCCGCTTCGTGGACCTCAACAAGGACGGCCACGACGATATCGTCTTCTCGAACCACGAGCGCTACTCGGTGCACCTTTTCGTCGACATGCAGCGGGGATGGGAGCGCGTCGAGGCGAGCTCGGGCACGCGAGGAGCACGCAGCGGACGTTCTAAGGATCGGCGTGCCCGCCTCCTCGAAGAGCTGGCCCTCCTGGACGAGCTGCCGATGATCGTCCGCTCCGACGGCAGCAACAACGGCGCTTGGTTCAGCATGGGGCACATGTGGGTGCAGAACGAGGACACGGACGGTCTGCCGGATCTGATCGATCGACGCTCGTTCGAAGATCTCCTTCGGCTCAAGGTGGAACCCAACCGCAACTAGAAGGGGCAACCCTCTCACTCAAGAAAGAAGGCTCGAGCACTCTAGGGAGACCAAACAGATGGCTGGTAACGGGAGTTCAGTTCAAGTCGACTACCTGCCGAGATTGCCGATCAACAAAGATACAGGAATCGGCTGTATCGGTTCGGGATTCATCATGGCGGATTGCCACCTGGAGGCCTATGCACAGGCCGGATTCAATCCCGTTGCGATTGCCTCCCGAAATCCGCAGCATGCCCGGACAGTGGCCACACGCCACGGGATTCCCAAAGTCTACGACACCTACCAGCAGATGCTCTCCGACTCCGAGGTGGAGGTCGTCGACATAGCGGTTCCGCCGGACATCCAGCTGGAGGTCGTCCAGGAAGTGGTTCGTCATCCCCACATTCGGGGGATCCTGGCCCAGAAGCCTCTCTGCAACGACTACGATGGAGCGAGGAGAATCTGTGGCTTGTGCGGCGAGGCTGGGATCACCCTGGGGGTGAACCAGAACATGCGCTACGACCAATCGGTTCGCGCCTGCAAGAGTCTGCTGGACACGAAGGAACTGGGAGATCCGGTTCTGGCTACCGTCGACATGCGGGCCATCCCTCACTGGATGCCCTGGCATGAGAGGTTGGGTTCGGTCACGCTCAGAAACATGTCCATCCATCATCTCGATACGTTCCGTTTCTGGTTCGGGGATCCGCTGCGCGTTTTTGCCAGCGTCCGCACCGACCCGCGCACCTCTGAAAAGTTTGATCACGAGGACGGGATTTGTCTCTATATCCTGGAATATTCTAGCGGGCTGCGGGCCGCCTCCTGGGACGACGTCTGGGCCGGTCCTTCAGCGGAAGGATCGGCGTCAGATATCTACATCCGATGGAGGATCGAGGGTACCGACGGTATGGCTCGGGGCACCATCGGCTGGCCTTCCTACCCGGAGCGCACACCGAGCACCCTGGACTTCACGACCAGAGAGAGTGGACAGTGGCATCAGCCTCGCTGGGAAGAGGTCTGGTTCCCCGACGCCTTTGCGGGTCCCATGGCCGACCTGCTGTGCTCACTGGAGGAGAATCGCGAACCGCACATCAGCGGAGAAGACAACCTCAAGACCATGGCACTGGTGGAAGCCTGTTACCTGTCGGCTCGAGAGCATCGGGCTGTAGAGATGGAAGAAATCATCCGTTCTGCTATGAGCTGATCCCGTTTTTGCTCTGCCAGAGCCGAGAATCCCAGTTTCTCGATGGCGTTGCGGAGCAGAGCCTGGGTCTCTGAGTCGAGCCGGCGGTAGGTCTCGGTCTAGGTCTTTGCGAAGGATTCGATCATTCCTTCCCCGCGAGTGAGACGCGGAGGACTTAAAATCCTGGGGGCCTTTGGCCCGTGTGGGTTCGAGTCCCACCCTGGGCACCACACCTGAAACCGGCGTCCGACGGGGCTTGACGCCCCCTGAGGGCATTCGACACTCGACATTCGAAATTAGCCATTTACAGGGGGGTTGTGCCCGCAGGTGTGCCCGCGGGAAACTCACTCCAGCTCACTCCAGCCAACTCAGAGGGCATTTCCAGCGGCGAAGTCGTAGTCGTGGCCCAGGGTGCGGCTGATCTAGCCCGGATTATGCAAGAACCGTAGTTCGGTGTTGAAAAACGACTCGAGAAGTGGCCCAACTCGGAAGCGGGCAGGTGTGACAGGCGGATTTGCGAAGAATATGGGTTGGCGAGGCGTTTGAGTGGTTTGGGGAGTGAATTTCAGACAGATCTGGGCCTGGATGAGTGTCGGAAGCGGTTTTTCGGGGGAGCTGGGAAAAGCTAACTGGAGTTCAGGCGACTCAAGACGAGGTGGAAGAGGGGTTGTTCGGGGAAGGCTGAGGAAAGATGGACCCAGATGCGTCGAGTGGTTTGTCGGATCCGGGCCCCAATCTTGAGGACCCGACGACGTAAGGTTTCGATTTCGAGCTTGTGCCAGGGGGTTCCGTGAAGATAGTCGCGCAGGCGCACGAACATCTGGTAAGCCAGTGCATGCAGGAGGAGTCGAAACTGATTGGCCAGGAATCGATGACAGCTGAGTCGGTCCATGCTCAGATGATTCTTGAAGGCCTTGATGAAGTTCTCGGTCTGCCCTCGGTTTGTGTAGTGGTCATAAAGTGATTGGGAGCAGAGATCGTCCCGGTTGGCAACTACAAAGCGACGATTGATGCCACGCTGATCGACCTCCACTTTGACAATGACGCGACGGGATCGATCCCAGCTGTGGGCTCGATAAAGAAACTCGTCAAACTGACGCTGTTTTTCCTCCAGCTCAAGGAACCTCAGCCGAGTCGAATCCAGCAGGGGCTCGACCACTCGCTGCAGGCGAGGGTTTCGACTTAACCCAATGACATACTGGAGTTTATTCTCTTCACATTCACAGAACTCGTAGAGCCGAGGCGTGGCAAAGCCGCTGTCGGCCCGAATCTCAATCTCGACATCCGTCCCCACTGCTTGTCGGATGGCCTCCACGACTCGCTTCAGAATGGGCACGATGTGAGAGGCAGCCCCCTTGTTGCCAGGTCTCAACACGGCACAGACCAGGTCTCCCGTGTCGGCATCGAAGATCAGCAAAGGATGCAGAATGTGGTTTCGGTAATACCCGTGGTAGAAGGAGAACTCCTGTTGGCCGTGAGTGTGGTCGTCGGTACTGTCCAGATCCAGGATGATCTTGCTGGGACGTCTCTTCTTCAGGGAGCGCACATAACGGCCTGGCAGCCACCGGCTCAGACGCATCAGATCCTTCTTGGTGACGGAGTTCTCCAGGCGGGAGAAAGTCGGCTGGGTGGCCAAATCGGGATCGCTCTCTGGCAACTGATCACAGACGGTCTTGAGCATCGGATCCGAGCGCAGCGTATCGGCGTCATTACAGTCTTCGTAGCCGGCCACGATCTGCAAGACTCGTTGTCGGATCAACTTCAACAGGTCATGACGAACGTAGCGTCGGTCTCGACTTTCCGCAATACACGAACTGAAGCCCTCGCACAATCGATGTTGACGATCCAGGGATCCAAACAACAACCATCCTGCGTCGGAAGTGAGGCTCCCTCCATCAAAACGCGTCGTGATCTTTCTGTGGCTGTGAAATGGCAGGGTATTCTGGCAGACTGCTTTCAACATTGCCGTAGCTCCTGTTTAGGGTCATTGTTTTTGTAAACCCTTTTATATCAGAGGGCTACGGCTTTTTCCTGGAGCCAGAATCTCACTCGGATTCAGATCTTTTGCATAATCCGGGCTAGAGGAGTTGGTCAAGTGAGGGCTGCATTGTGTTGAGGATACCGTGAAGGTGCCGGTAGGGGGTACCCGGGTAAATTCAGGGCCGCATCCCCTGCCGCGGCCCGCTATCAGGATCCTGATAGCAACGAAACCGGGAGGGGGTGGGCTTTGGAGACTGTTTAGCCTGTGGCCGCAGGAACCAGGCGCTCCAGTTCTTCAAACCAGTTGAGCACGACGTGAATCGTCGATTCTGTCTCAAGCTTGAGCATCAAGAAACGCTGCCCGTCCGGGGAGATGTCAAATCCTGGAAGGTACGATCCTTCAAACAAGACCCTGGGCTTGGACGCCTTGAACCTCGGCTCCATCTGAACCGACACTGCCGTCATTTTCTGGCCGTCGCAATGGAAAAGCTCGTTTCCATCCGGCGACCAGGCCAGCCAGGGCAACATCGGAGAGTCCTGCGTGTCCAAGACCAAGACCAGCCACGTGACGTCCGGTTCCGGATAGGTGCGTACATAAACTCCCGAGCGACCCGGTCCATTTGACAAATAAGCCAGCCACCGACCATCCGGGGAGAACTGAGCACCTGATTCGCCTTCAGGCAAACTGAGGAAGGGTCGAGGTGTCGCGCCATCCGCCTTCAACAGAATCGAAATATCGAAGTTTCCGGATGGACGCTCCATGAGGGCTAATACATTCCCATCGGGTGACCACGAAGAAGGGAACGAGGGGAATTGTGTTGTCGCGAGATGCTCGACACCAGGGCTGCCGTCAGCCCGCTTTCGGTAGGTATGGTACTGACCGTCCCTCCTGGAGGAAAAGACAACCCACTGACCATCCGGCGTCCACACAGGCGCGGCGTTCCATGTTCCTTCGTACGTTAAGCGCCTGAGCGAGTCACTCTCAAGATCGTAGATCTGCACCTGAATCTCACTGTCTTCCCTGATTCCCATCGCTATTCGCTTTCCATCCGGCGAGATCCGGGCGTTGAGATACTGCCGCTTGTACTGGGTCACTGCCTCTTCCGTTCCCTGCCGATCTACCCAGACCAGGGAGCTTGGCGGAGGCCACCACGACGCACCGGGAACATAAGCGAGTGTCCCATCTGCGGCAAGGGCGTAGTCTACCCCTCTGACACCCTTCAGGATGGGAACGGCGTTGCCCATCACTTCGAGCCTGGCCAGATCAAACGGTGCGGCCAGCAGGGCCCGCCTTGTCTGATAGACCAGGTGGCCCGTGGGTGCGTAGTAGGCATTGATGCCATCCTCCACCACCACCTTTTGTTCCCCCGTCTCCAACGACAGCACCCTGATCTGGGGACGGTTATTGGCAGTGACGTCGAAGAACAGGGCCTTCCCGCCGGGCAGGACCTTGGGACAGGTATAGGCTCCTTCACCCTTCTCAGCGTCCGGCGTGGCCAGGATCTCCGGCTCGCCCCCTGAGGCTGCAACGCGGTACAGACCCCCCGGAGCCGCGAAGACGATCGTATCCTGAGAGTTCCAGCCCCCTCCTACCCAACCACCTGCCGTACACACTGTGATCAGCGGTCCTCCGTTGAGGGGAACTCTCTTCAGTTTGCCAACGGCAAAAAACCCCAGAGACTGGCCATCGGGAGAAAAGAAGGGGAAGCTCGCTGCACCCTCGGTACCCGGAATTGGTCTGGCCTCAGCCTCATCCAGTGCACGCAGGTAGAGCTGCGTTGAGCTGCCGTTTTTGCCCACATAAACGACGCGTCTTCCATCGGGTGAGATCGCCAGGCCAATGCTGCCCAACCTCTCTAAGCCTGTGGTCTCAGGCAGGGTGATCGAAAGCTTCGTGACGGGCGGCGGTGCTGACCTGTCCAGAGAAAACAAATCAGGTAGGATCCAGCCCAGGGATCCCGTCAGCAGAAGGAATCCTGCCCCGAGCCCAATGCCACCCATCGTCTTCTTGTCTTGCCAGAGGGAGGCCAAGCGGGGACGTAACCCGTTCTTTTCGAGCCCAGAGGGGCGACTTTCCAGCCAATCGTCGATCTCGGACCGGTAAGCGTAAATGGTTGAGTTTTGCTTGTGGAGAAGGCGGCGAACCGGGAGACCTTCCTTTTCCCAGCGCTGCACGGTTCTGACGTCCCGCCTCAGATAGGCAGCGATTTCTTTCCAGGAATCCAGGCGTTCTCCGGCATTCGCTTCGAGGGCTTTGCTCCGATCGTGAGAAAGTCCTTCCATTTCGAGATCTCAACGAAGGTCGGGGAAGTACCTGCTTTCTATCTTAGAACGGGAGCCTCCGGCGGTCAATTTCCATCTCAAGGCAACGGCAACCGACGACATTTCTCTCTTGTCGTTGTTTGCCGCTTGCCGCCGCAACCTCGACGTGAGAGAAACCAGCAAGGCGGACAGGCTTCAGTCAAGACAAGAGTGCTGCAGGACCGCACGGAGGTAGAGCGATGATCGTATCCATTGAGGCAGGGCGGCCAAATCGAATTTCGAAGCAGGCGGCAGGCTTAGTGCTTGTTTGTTTTGTGTTGCTCGCAGCAACGTCTTCAAACGCACAACAAGATCCGGGTACACCAGTGTGTAAGGGGAAAAAGGAGCTCCGCCCTCCTGAATGCGATTCCCCCGACCCTCCCGAGGACCCGGTTCAGTTTGACGCAACGCTCACGGGGGGAACCTTCGCGTTCAACTGGTCTTCCGAAACTCCCCTCGCTCCTATCCAATTTACAAGGGACGAACAGGACGTTAACGATGCCTTTAACGACCAGCCCGTCATCCTGTCAGGGCTCCGGGAGTGTGTAAGGGGAAAAAGGAGCTCCGCCCTCCTGAATGCGATTCCCCCGACCCTCCCACCCGGTTCAGTTTGACGCAACGCTCACGGGGGGAACCTTCGCGTTCAACTGGTCTTCCGAAACTCCCCTCGCTCCTATCCAATTTACAAGGGACGAACAGGACGTTAACGATGCCTTTAACGACCAGCCCGTCATCCTGTCAGGGCTGGATGGTGACTGGGACAGCGTGTTTGGCCTTTGTTCGGAAGTGCTCGGCTACCCGCTGCCGGATTCTCTTAGCTACAATGCAGGCGAAATCAACATCCAGAAGTCGGCAGATTCACTCATCATCCATTTTGATGAGAGAGTGGTCCCCAGCCAGCCCGGGGGCCGCCCCGTTCAGCTCAAGTTGAAGCTGGCTGGCAGCAGTCCTGAGTATTTCTATACCGTCCTCGGAACCACGAAAGAGTACGAGCTCGAATTTCTGGGTCTTTTCACGAAACTCTCAGGCCCGGGACGGAAGATACACTGCAACCACCAGATCCCTCTAGCCAATATAGGGGTCGCACCCAGCACGCTGCAGATAGACGGATTCCCGCCCCCCGTGCCATGAAGAGATCCTGGTTCAGGCGGAGAGGTTCACGCAACTCTCACGACAGGAGCAAACCATGAAACGACGACTCATTCGACCGGAACTAATAGTGGGAATCTTGCTTGGGTTGACAGCTCAACTGGGGGGGCAGGGACAAGGAGGGCAGGGACAAGGAGGGCAGGGGCAAGTAGCTCCTGTCATCACCAATGCCGTGGCGAATTTGGACGCCGTACCTCCCACGATATTTGTTTTCGGCACGAACTTCGGTCCCAGCCCTCAGGTATTCATCGGAAACGACATGGGCACGCTGGATCCACTGGTAGTCATCTCTTCCACCAACACGTTTATCGAAGCCGAACTGGTCTCAATTGATCCAGCGACCTGTCCATTGGTGGTCTCCAATGGGCCCAGTACACAGCACCTGAGTGAGATGGATGTGACGATCGGCGCTGTGGGACCCGAAGGGCCGGTAGGCCCCCCGGGGACGCCCAATCCAAACATCATCACCGAGGACTCGCCTACATTCAACACCGCTATTGGGGTCAGTGCGCTCGTCAACACCACCACCGGGGGCGGCAACACAGCGAGTGGGACCAATGCGCTCCGCCGCAATACCACTGGCAATAACAACACAGCGAGTGGGCTAAATTCGCTCATCAACAACACCACCGGGTCCGGCAACACAGCCAGTGGGGCCGGCGCGCTCAACAACAACACCACTGGCAATAGCAACACAGCGAGTGGGAACCAGGCGCTGGCAGGTAACACCAGCGGCGATGCCAATACAGCAAGTGGAAACGCGGCGCTCCGAGCCAACACCACCGGGTCCAGCAACACAGCGAGTGGGGCAAGGGCGCTCCTCAACAACACCACCGGTACTGGCAACACAGCGAGTGGGGTAGCCGCGCTCAACGGCAATACCACCGGCGGTCACAACACAGCGAGTGGGGTAGCCGCGCTGGCCTCGAACACCACTGGTACTAGCAACACTGCAACTGGGTTCCAGGCGCTCGCCAGCAACACGACCGGCGTTCGCAACACGGCGAGTGGGGAACTCGCGCTCTTCAGGAACACCACCGGATCTGACAACACAGTGAGTGGGTTCGCTGCGCTCAGCAAGAATACCACCGGCATTAACAACACGGCGAATGGGGTCGGTACGCTCACTTTTAACACGACCGGGTCCGGCAACATCGCCCTCGGGTATTTTGCAGGATCAGACGCAACAACTGGAGACAACAACATCTTCATCGGCAACCCCGGCGTGGCGGCGGAATCGGACACCATCAGAATCGGGACCGGCGGCGTCCACATGAGTGCCTTCATCGCCGGTGTCCCGATCGTCGTGCCCTCCTCCAAGCGGTTCAAGGAAGACATCCGCGACATGGGACAGGCCAGCACCAGCCTGATGCGGCTGCGACCCGTCACATTTCGTTACAAAAAGGAGTACGACGCCGGTGATCATCGGCTGCAATACGGGCTGATCGCAGAGGAAGTCGCTGAGGTCTATCCCGAATTGGTCGTCCATGACGACACGGGCAGAGTCCGAACGGTGATTTATCAGGAGTTGAACGTGATGCTGCTCAACGAACTCCAGAAACAGCACCAGGTCATGCAGCAGCAACAGATTGTGATTGGCAACCTGATGGAGCGGTTATCCCGACTAGAGGGAATCTTGCCCCCCCAAGAGTCGCTCACGTCATTGACCGAATAGTTGGCGAATTGATGGACTTCTCGGACTTCATGGGCCTGATCCGGGTGAAACCATCGGGCAAGATTGCGGCCACGGTGGTGCAGACCCGGCCGGGGAAGTTCGCGACGATGCCGGTGGCGGCGCTGTAATTACAGGGATGCCCCGAGGATCCCGTCACGCAGTACGGATCCAATCCAGGATCCGCGACGCGAGGTCGTTGCGATTCTGCGCCGTCACTGTCCAGAGTTCGGCGTCCTCCCGCTGCTTCGCTTCGGCAATGAAGCCGCTAGGGCTTGATTCTTTGCCTCCTGGTCCCGCTCATGGCGGAGCAGTAGTTCGACCAGGCTGGGGAAACCGGTCTTGATGGCGACTTCCAGAGAGGTTTCCCTGCATGGTGGAGTATAAAGAGACGGCGCGAAAACAGAGGCCGCTCGCCAGTTAGCATGATTATCGTCTTTTCGGAACCCTGTCTGCGAACCACCGATCCGGGTGGAAGCTCCTGGCGCTGCTCACCCCAGCGGATGGGCCGAGGCCGGAAGGCAACGCGTGGCTCAAGGCCGTCAACCGTCTCTGATGTCCCTGAGCGCCAGTTGGAAGTTGTCAAGGGACTGCGGACCAGGGGAAAGGTCGTCGCCATAGCAGATGACGGAAGTTCTCCACCGTGAGCCGCTGAAGCCAAAACTGCACTGATAAAGAAGGAGCATGAGACTTCTCGCCGACGGTGGGTCAAGTCCTGTGCCAAGAAGGCACTCGAACCCTGATCGCTTGGGCTTAGATCGTGGGAATCTCTCTTGAATCAGATTCGGCGCTGAATAGACAAATCGGCTTCCAGAAGGGCCCTTTAGTGCCACTGAGATGCTGCTGCGGCCGCACGACTTCCCCAAATGGAAGAGGCGTCATACATGAAGTAAACTCTTGGCACTCGGAGGTTGATTCTTCGACCTTTCGATCGACGGAGGCTCCCACTATGGCGCGCATCCCCAGAAGACGGTTGTCCCTCCTGTTTAGTCGAGCCGAACCGATTTAACGGCTCTCGGCACTGATGAAACTCGGGCTGCGCGCCGTCATATACGTGTGGAAAGCTGGGTTTGGGTGCGGAGTACTCGCCCAACAAGTTGAGATCGACGGCTGTTGTGGCTAGGGGTGTAAGACAGCAGATTATTTAGAGGGGGTGAAGTCAGGCTGTTTTGACCTGGATTGGGTGAATAGAAAGTGACGGATTGGAGGAGGGCTGGTCGCTGGGCTCGGCACTTTTTCTTGGGAGCTGGGGTCAGCGGTAGCGGGGGCCGTCGGCATTGGCGATCCAGCGACGCAGGGCCACGCGGACGTTCTTGACGCGAGCCAGGGGAGCGTTGTCCTAGTACCAGCGGAAGGACTTGATCTCTTCCAGGATGTCTACGTCGGGAAAGTCGGCGGCCAGTTCTCCAATGAAAGCCGCATCCAGATCGGCGCGGTAAGGATAACCGGGTAGCTGCTCTTGCAGGTAGGCGAGGATCTTGTCGGGAGAGTTGTCGAAGAACATGTCGGCGCGATTCACAGCTCGTCGGAAGCCTGGTAAATGTCCTCCTCATCCAGTGTGGCCTTTTGTTGCAGGACGCCGCGGTTGAGGGCGGCCAGGCAGAGGCGGTTCAGGAGCCGGCAGACGCCGCCGGAGGTTTTGTAAAGGGCCAGGTAGGCCGAGTTGGTGAAGAGGCTGGGCTGGGCGCCGGCCAGTTTGAGATGGTGGCAGACGTAGTTCTTGGTTTCGGCCTCATCCAGGGGAGGGAGCTTGTAGGTGAGCAGGATGCGCTGGTGGATATTGCGGAACATGGGTCTTTGCAGTCGGCGGCCCAGGTCGGGGTGGCCAATCATGATCATGAGTAGGGGGTCGATCGAGTCCATTTTGAAGTTCAAGAGCAGAGGTATTTCGTCCAGGGTCTTGTCGGGCAAGCATTGGCTCTCATCCAACACCAGCACGGGAGTCTTCTTGGCGTTTTCCACGTAGTCGCGAACGGCCGTCTGCAGGTTTCGAAAGAGAGTGGACTTACGGCTGGAGGGCTCGCCGCCGAACTCGTGGTTGAGCTGAGCCCAAAAATCCAACGGCGTGACCGTCGACAGGGGCACGTAGAAGAGCTTGTAGACGGAAGCGTTGAGCTGCTCGACGAAGGCGCGCACGGCGGCCGTTTTGCCGGTTCCGGCCTCGCCCAGCACGAGCATCAGACCCAGACGGGTACGCATGTAGTCCAGGCGCCGGGCCAGTTCGGCAAAGGCCTCCGTCGAGAGCAGTTCTTGGGCCGGGATGTCCTTGCCAAAGGGAGTTTGGGAGAAGCCGTAAAAAGTGTGGATCATGAGTCGTCCTCCTGGGGGTGAATGGAAAAACGGGGTCTTCGAGGAGAGGTGGCGTTTTGGGCCGCGTCGACCCGGTGGAGCCGCACCACCGGCTGGTCGTCTTGAAAGAGAAACAGCTCGCTGGGGCGTCCTTCGGGATGGCGGATTTCGATGCGCCGGCCCATGTATCGGGGCGGCACCTCCCAGAGTTGTCGGGAGATGGAGACGGTGCAATCGTTGCGCACGGTACGCTGCAGGGTGCGGTAAAAGACCCGGTCCAGCTCGGCACGGCTGACCGTGCGGCGACGAATGGAAGCCAGCGAGCGCAGGTAACGGGCCAGAGGCGTCTCGGAGATACCCGAGTGGCGCCGCCGGTGATAGTCCTGCTCCAGCCAGTGAGCCAGGCGAGCATTGAGATCGTCGAGGGTCAAGGCCTTGAGATCGAGGAGGCTTAGAAAACCCTGACGCAGGGTGCGGAAAAATCTCTCCACTTTTCCGCGCGAAGGAGCGTCATAGGGCTTGGAATGCACTAAGGCCACCCCCAGCCGGGCGCAGGCCAGAGTGAGCTGTTTGGAGGAAAAGGCCGAGCCGTTGTCGCAGTAGAGGATCTGGGGTAAACCATGACGCGAGAAGGCTTTTTGGAGTGCCGAGACGACCACTGCGGAGTTTTCCCGGGTGTAGAAGCGGGCCAGGGTCAGGAAGCGGGAATGGTCGTCAATGGCTGCAGCCAGGTAGGTTTTGCGGCGGCGGCGGCCGAGACGCACCTTGGGGCCGTGCATGAAGTCCATCACCCACAGATCGTTGGCGTGAGGTTTTTCAAAGTGCTTGCGGGCCTTGGGAGCGGGCTTGAGCTGAGGTCGCAGATCGGCCCGCTTGATGTGGCGACGCAAAGTGGATTCGGAGATGCGGCGCGAGATGATGTGTCCCGAGGCCACCAGCTGTTCGCGGAGTCGGTTGACCGGCACCCGGGGATGGCGGGCCAGCAGCTCGCAGATGTGGGCGCTCAGCTGGTCGGAGATGACCCGGCTTCGGCCTGTATCGCAACGCCGCTTGGGCAAGAGTCCGTCGAGTCCTTCTTGGCGGTAGCGGCGCAACCAGCACTTGAACGTGGCGACCGAGTAGCGGCGTCTGCCCCCTATCCGAAAATTCGGCCGCGTCGTAACCCACTGTGGGAGTTCGACTTGTAGGCGCGTACGATGGTGGCACGAAAGCCGAAACCTACCCGCTTCAAGTGCTACCGGGGGCAAGTCCAGGGGGTCGCCGGTTAAGACTACCCTCCAGTGCCTTGTGTCCAGGGATGCCGCTATCAATTCTCTACGGTTGCCCAATCCAAAGAGCGCTCTGAGAAGTCGGCACTGGATGTGCATCCAATCTTAGTAGTTGTGGTGAAACCCTACGCTTCTCTGTGAATGGGAGGGTGCCAACTCGGGTACATTCTAACGAGGATTCGTCAATGGTCAGAGTTGGCTTCCTTTTCTTGCTGATTCTCATTTCTCGCCCACCTACGGTTCATCCAGCATTGAGCGTGGCTGGAGATTGGGATGGTCAGTTCGACGGCATCATTGTCGAGCGTTCGGACGGCGGTCGGGTGGGAGAATCGCAGACAGATACCATTCTGTTCTCCCTACGGCAATCTGGCTCGGCGGTAACCGGGGAACTGGTATTCGGGGAAGGATGGCCGTATGAGCTTCGGGCTCCGCTCACTGGCACTTTAGCAGGGAAGCGGTTCAACTATCGAGCAGAGTTCCAGTTAGATGGTTGCTTGCTTGTAGTGGAAGCGGAAACGACACTCAACCCAATGGCGAACAAGTTCTCCGGAGACCAGACGCAATCGAATTGCGAGGGTAGGGCCGTCGGTCGGATCACTTCCGGCAAAAGGCAAAGGGAGCGAGTAGCCCTGGTGTTGTGCCCACGGTGTGCCCGCGGGAAACTCATTCCAGCTCACTCCAACTCACTCCAGCCAAGATAGGGGTTTCGGAGCGACGGAAGTTCTGCTTATTTGGCAGGTACTTACAGAATCGGCTTCCAGGACTTAAAATCCTGGGGGCCTTAGGCCCGTGTGGGTTCGAGTCCCACCCTGGGCACTTTAGAATCAACAACTTACGAGGATAGCCTGTAAATATTCGGTAAACCCGTAAGCGTAATCTCGAGCGTTGGGTTACAGGGAAACTCAAGTTGAGCGCAGGGAACAGCGGAAGTCTTTGCGTAAGGGGTAGAGCCAGATGCTCTTGGTGGGTAGATTGGCTTGGTGGTTACGATCCAGCTTTCCGCGCCCTTGGGTGTGGCCGACATGGATCCAGTTGGCAGCCTTGTAGCAGGCGCCTGTGAAGCGTTGAGTGTCGACGAAGGTTTCCAGCAAGACAGGTCGGTAGGCGTAGCGATTGTGCCAGTCTTCGGGGAGTTGACGGGCGGCCATGGCCAGTAGCTTGGAGGCCAGGTTCTTGGACTCGACCCAGGGCAGGATTAAGAAACGGGCGTTGTTGACAATCAGCTGCAGGTTCCTCTCCCGTTCCGAAGGACGCCAGCCGATGAAGCGGTCGCGCGCGGCGCGGTTTTCCAGGCGGCGGCGCCAAAGCCGAGCAGAGCCAGGATGCGGTTTTCCGAACAAGCGAAGTAGCGCAGCTGAGCACCGGGCAGGGGCTTGTATCCCAGATAGTGGTAGCGGTCGATATATTCATTCCACAAAGTGGAGTCCGGGCGGCTTAGGACCGGCTCCAGATGCAGGCCTGCCAGCTCATGCACCGGCCGGGACAGCAGCGGCTGCGGGGCGCTGCAGAAAGTGTGCTCGATTCGGCCCGAGCCTCCTTTGCGGTTGCGAGGGGGCGGCAGTTGCAGCAGCCCCTCGCGATGCATGCGCAGCATGGCCACCCGGCAGCTCATCTGCTTGAGGCCACCGTCCGTTTTGCGCCACTCGAGCAATCGGCACGCCAATCGAGACAGCTGAGCGCGCGTGCGGGTTGGGTTGTCGGCAATCAAGTCGCACAGTTGCCCGATCTCCTGACCCGTGAAGTTGCGGCCACAGTAGCGCTTCATGCCGCCTCCCGACCACCGGGTCGACCCCAGGCCGCTCTTCGGTCGGGGTCCATTTCCCAGGGCAGGAATCTCGTCAGTTGGGGCGGCGCCCGGTTGCCCGATTCGGCGCAGCACTGCAGATAGCAACTCAACCAGCGTTGCGGATTGATCTCCCACAGCTGCAAGGTTTGCAGAATCGTGAACACAACCGCGGCCAGACGGGCGCTAGACCGACTGCCTGAGCCGTAGTAGTTCTTGCGACCCACCACCGGGCCTCGCAAAGCGCGCTCTGAAGCGTTGTTGTCCATGGCCACCTCGGGGTGATCCAAAAAGACGGTCAACCCTTCCCAGTGTCGCTCCAATCGGCGCAGCACCTTCCTGCAGGCCCCATGCAGGACCCGGCTCTGCAACTCCGCATCGCGCTGCCTCTCCAGTCCCAGCACCGCCCCCCGCAGTTCCCGATCCCGGGCGGCAAAGCCGGCAGGCTGTTCTCGGGCCTGCACGCGACACCGATTCAGATCGAACAGGCCTCCGATCCCCTCCACCCAACTCATCGCCCACCCCTCCAACTCGGGCCAGGACTTGGCCAGGGAAAAAAAGTCGCGTCGCACGTGGGCCCAGCAAAAGGCCAACTCCAGACCCTCCCATTGTCTGGCCAACTTCTTGTACACAACGTAGCGGTCGCTCAGCAGAATGCCGGCCGCAGTGCCTCCGAAGTGCGCCTCCGGCACCTGGGCCGAGCGGCTGGGAGACAGCGTGAACACTACCGTCGAAGGGGATCGGAACACCCACAGATGCCAGCCGTGACCTATCTTGCCCTCCACCTCCTCGAACACCCGCCAGCCGGTCTCGTCAGCCTGCCAACGATCCTCGCTCAACTGCCTGACACGGATGGCCTCCCGGACCGGCTCCAACAGCGGGAGCAGTTTCCTCAGCCCTCCCGCGATCGTCCCAGCCGACAGCCTCACTCCTTGGTCGGCCAGTTCCTGCAGCAGTCGGTTGCTGGGACGCGCATAAAGATACTTGTCCAAGATCACCCTCACCCACACCGAGATGCCCAGCTTGCCGCGCGGGATCAAACGGCCTGGTGACGGCGCCGTCACGATGCCGGGCAGGACCCCACAAGCACAGCTTGGATGGTATCGCCTGCGTCTGATCACCCGACGCCAGACCCGCGTCTCGATCTCTACCACCTGGGCCTCATCGGTACCAGGAAACGGATCCAGGCGCCGTCCGCAGCGGGGACACTTCCGCTGCTCTGCGGGCAGATCAGCCACTTCCTCCCGGGCTTCCAGCCCATCCAGACTGCTTCGACCATGTCCCCGCGTCCCCGGCTGCTGTCCGCGAGGGCGCGCTGAGACCTGGCTCCGGGATGGGCTCTTGCCCTCGCAGACCAAACGCTCGCTACGACGACCGTACAGACAGCCTTCCAACTCTCGAATGCGTGCCCGTAGCTCTTCGTTTTCGCTCTTGAGATCGGTTCTCCGTCGGACCGCTTCCCCGTGCCGGGCCTTCCAGTACGCCGCAGCCCAACGCAAGCTGATGTACTCCTCCTTATCCACCCGGATCTGAACGCCGGCTGTCGACGCCCGCTGCCGGGACTCCCGATTCTCTACGCCTTGCTCCCCCTGACCTAGGGCGGCTCCCATGTCCACCTATATACACGATTGAAAGTCCTGTGTCCAGCAAAATCTGATGGTGTCAGCGGAGGGATGGGTTTACCGAATATTTACGATAGCCTGATAGCCTTTCTACTCACACACCCGAAACTGGCGTTTTGTAACCAAAATTGTAACCGCGCCAACCCCGCTCCACCCCATTCCAGCCAAATAAGCCGCAATTTGATGCGTCCCTCATTGCGGTCCCGTGCCTGGGGCTGAGACGGGCCGAAATGGCGGTCCTGGACGTGGACAGCTGATCGGAAAGGGCCGCAAGGGGCGCCGGGGGGGCGTGTCCGGACGCCCTGGAGGACTGGTCAAAGACTCGCCATCCAGGCCGTCTACAAATCCTCAGGTGCAGAGGGGCAGGAGTGAAACCCTTCTTTCCCCATGACCTGAAACATGCCTTTGTGGGGGGAGAGCTTTACATAGGTGGAGTAAGTTCACTGATATCATGACGCTCGAGAAGGAAGGTGCAGAATGCACAAGAGTGCCTGCTTGGTTCTGCGGGTGTTGTCCTTAATTGGCGTGATTTGCGCGGGGGGCTCCGAGACTCCCGGGACGGGAACCCTGGAACTGGTAGTAGTGGATGGGAACGAAACTGAGGTTCCATGTCGAGTCTTGGTTCGGCCTTTGGGTGGAGACTGCCTCTTGCCCGGCGGGGCTACTGAACTTGCGATCGGGCCCGACCGGTGGTTCATGGCAGCTGGCCGGGTGCGGCTGCCGGTCCCAGCGGGCAAAGTTGAAATCAGGGTGGAGCGCGGTCTCGAGTACTTGCCTTTCAGGGAGACCGTAGTGATCAGTGGTTCCGGCAGCGTCAAGACGGTCAGGCTGCAGCGTTGGGTCAACATGAAGCAAAGGGGTTATCTCTCGGGTGAGAATCATTTGCACGTTGATTCGGTACAACTGGCTCCGATGCTCGCCGCTGAGGGACTTGATTTCGGGACTTCGATGACCTGGCACAACGGTCCCGGCACCGACTGGTGCCTCCCGGTCCCGCCAGGCACAGGTAACAAGCGGATGTTGGAGTTTGGGGGCCGAACGATCCCCACCACGGTCTATGATGGGGAGGTCGAGTATCGATGGGGAGCGATCTACTTTCTCAATCTCCCCGGTACGATTCCAATACCCGGAGACCCGAAGCGGCCGAATCTGGACTACGTGAAACATATCGTGGAGGCCGGAGGTTATGTACATTATCAGGGTGGCTGGTCCCGTGAGGTACTGGTCGATGCCCTGCTCGGGTATGTCCACGCGGTAAACGTCTGCAACAATAATTTTCACCGGCATCGATTCCAGCCGAGAAGCAGGTATTCCAATCTGCTTGAGGTAGAGGGATTCCCCGTCTATCCGGACACGGATGAGGGGATGATGAGAATGAACACCGACACCTACTACCGATTGTTGAACTGTGGCCTGCGTCTGCCGGCTGGCGCGGGTTCAGCAACCGGGTTCAAGGAAGTCCCGGTTGGCTACAATCGAGCTTATGTGAGATTGGACGCCGGAGCTACAGTCCAGGATTTCTATCGAGTTTGGGCCGAAGGGAAGAACTTTGTCACCAATGGTCCCATGCTCTTTATGGAATCCTCGGATTCCCAGAAGCCGGGGGACCAGATCTCTTTTCCGGCAGGTGGTGGCAAAGTTCTCATCAGGCTGAAGGCGATATCCACCGAGCCTCTGACCTCGCTGGAGTTAGTTGTCAATGGAGAAGTGATGACCAGCATCGAAACTCAGGACCAGAAAGAAGTCTCCGCGGAGGTCGAGGTCAAACTTGACCGGGGTTCCTGGATTGCGGCTCGTTGCACCGCCCGCGATGGCCTTCTGACGGATGAAGAACTGGCTGTATATGCGAACGAAGATCGCCAGCAACCTTCTCGCCTGAGATATGCTCACACGAGTCCCATCTACGTGACGGTGGGCGGGAAAGGTGCCGTGCTCAGGGAGTCCGTCGAAGAGGGTTTCCGCATGCTGGACCGTTTTGAAGACTTTACTCGAGAGACCGCGAGCCCGGAATATGTGAAGCCCACGCTGGAGGCGGTGGCTGAGGCTCGGAGGGTACTGCGATCCAAGTTAGGGGCTGGGGGCTAGGAACTGGGCCCCGGTGAATTAGCGCTTGTCCAACAACATCCGGCGTGACTTTTCATAGTACTGGAGAGCCCGATCTTTTTCTGGGAACTCGCGTTTCTCGAGCGCAGCGATGCGGGCATCGAGTTGTTCCAGCAGCAGCTCCAGGTCTTGTTCTTCAAAGGGTGGCTGGCCGTCCAGGTAAACGTACACGGGGTTGGTGTGCGCTTCGGCGTCCGGCCGGCCTGTAGACGACAGGCCGAAGGCTCGCGCGGCGAGCCAGCTGGGCCGGTCGATTTCTATTGGCTGCCGCAACTCATACCACTGGCCTTGTTGTCGGCCGGCCTCGGCAAGATTCACTCGCCTGACGGTCTCGCCGTTCACGATCAAATCGAGGTAGTTGACGGACGTGATTTCCGATCGAACCCTGATCCGCGCATCAACAGCTCGCGGAGATCCTCCGGGCAGTTCGATGATATCCCCGGGCCGGCGGCCGTTCACTTCGAGGAGCAGGAGGGGGCCGGTGGTGAAAAAGCTACGTCCCTCGGCGGCGCCCCGAGCCCAATCGGCGAAGCTGGGTTTTTCCTTCGCGTAAACGTAATTCCTGCAATCTCCTAACGCCCGATTGTAGGGATAGTCGCTGCCGGCGACAGCCGGATAACGGAACCCTAGGTTCAAGATCCGATACCAAAACGTAAGTCCGATCCCGCGGTAATGTGCCATCTGCAGTAGCTCGACCCCGTCGGTCGCTTCCTGGACATAGTCGGCAAAAATCTCCCTGGAATACCCTCCGTGGGCGTGAAAGGAATACCCGCCCAGCTGCCGTGTTTCGCGACCGATCGAGCCAAATACCGGCCAATTGTTCGGATCTACGCTCAGTCCTTCGAGCACGAGCCGTTCGTGCATCAAGAGACAGACATGTCCGTAAGTCCGGGCTCGATACTCCTGCCCGGATACGATGCCGTAGGGACCCCGGGCGCGCACGCTGCCGGCCCCAAGGCCACGCGTCTGTGGCCAGAGCTGCCGATCCATCCGCCCGCTGTAGGTTCGGGGGTCGTTCATGCAGAGAACAAAGCCATATTGAATATCCTCAGCCGCCATCAAGTCCAGCGCCCGTTCGTCGTCGTCAGGGCTGCTCCGGTTGAGATGGATATGTGTGTCGCCGGAATAGTATCCGTGATCGTCCATGGGCACGGTGCGCACCATTTCCAACCTGATCGACTCCGTCGTCCCGGTGCTCAGCCGCGCATCCCGTCTCAGGGGCGGGTATTCGAAGCCCTTCCAGGCCTCAATCCGTGTCATGCCTGCCGGTACGCGCACGCGGAAATTGCCCCTGGTGTAGAAGAAGAAACCGAAATAGCGACTCGGCCCGTGCGTTTCGTTGGGCGCGGTCCGGTGTCGGCTAAAGGGACGGAGGGGAAAATCTTCGGGCTCGTAGTAATTGCCGTCCGACCCCACGACGCTCACGCGGCAGGCCGTCGGCTTGCCGGTCTTCGCGTCGACAATCGTCACCTCCAGCGTTGCGGTCTTCGATCTCCCGGCTACGGCGGGTTTTCCCGGCTTTTCGAATCCCGGCGAGGTGTGAATGAATGCTTCCTCCTCGGCATCGAGTGTCTGATCTGGTTCGCGATTGGCCAGTGAGCCCCGATCCCGCACCTCCGGCGGGTGAGCTACGAGCGACTCAACCACAAAGGCGAAGCAAACCGTCGTCACACAAAGAACAACACCCGACACCAACAGAAACCGAAGCACTCTATGTTTCACTGCTGCACCCACGGCTCTTTGCAGGATATCAATGAATACCCGATTGTGACTCTTAATTGTGCCCAAAGTGTGCCCGCGGGAAACTCACTCCAGCTCACTCCAACTCACTCCAGCCAAGATGGCGATTTCGGCGCGACGAAATTTATGCTTATTTGGAAGGTACTTACAGAACCGGCTTCCAGGACTTAAAATCCTGTGGGTCGCCGGGTGGGTCGAAGACACCTCCTAAGTGCCCAGCAGGGCTGAGAAAGCCCCTCTACCTGGCCTTGAAATATTACCGAATACCCAACGAAGGTATTTCCCTTGTCTCCGGTTGAACAGGAACGCATGAACAGCTACCTGTATAGCCGCGCGGATTCACAGCCAAAGGGGAGGCAAGGAAGGTAAATTCGTAAAGTCTTTTTGCGCCGAGGTGAAGTAGTGCCGGAACACACGGAGGCTTGTGCTCAGCGCACGGACATTACACCCTGGGAGCGAGCTGGCTAATCCGGCAGATGTCGGACTTGACATGTGATGGCCAGCCCTTTGGAATTGGAACTTTCGGAGGTTGTTGAGTCGGCATTGTGCTCTCTGAACGATGTCTTTTGCTACTATCATACGGACAACTGCAAGCGCTGAGGTCCGGTAAGTGGGAGCTGCGGGCAGCGTCCCGCTGGCAAAGTTGAAAATCCCCGCGCGCAAGTTCTTCGCTGGTGAATCAAGCAGTCGACGCATATCCTTGCCCGATGAATGACCGTTCCCGCTTTGACCCATACCAGCTGCGTCCGGAGTATGCACGAAATCCTCCCCGGGGGTTTGTCGGCACCTACCGCATGATCGGGCCGGGTTTGATTCTCGCCGCGGGGCTGGTGGGCTCTGGCGAACTCGTGGCGACGACGGTATTGGGCGCCGAAAACGGCTACCGACTGCTGTGGCTCGTTCTTGTCAGTTGCACGATCAAGACCGTCGTGCAAAACGAACTCGGCCGGTATTCTATTGGGACGGGGGAAACGACGCTGGAGGCATTCAATCGAGTTCCGGGTCCACGATGGCGAGTCTCCTGGGTGGTCTGGTTGTGGTGCGTGGCCGTGTTGTTTTCTCTGTTCGGCCTGGCTGGCATGTTGGGGGGCATTGGCGAAGTACTCAACCGCATCGTACCTGCCATTGCCGTCGGAACATGGGTGTGGATTGTGAATTTCGTGACCGTCGCTCTGCTGCTGATTGGCCGCTACGCGGTCGTCGAAAAGGTGTCGGTCACCCTGGTGTTGACGTTTACCGCGCTGACGGTCAGCTGTGCCGCACTGCTATTGAAGCGCCCCGACTTCTTCTCTTGGGCGAGCGTGGCCGATGGCTTGTCCTTCCGTCTTCCGGAGGCTGGCTTCGTGACAGCCGTGACTGTGTTTGGCGTGACCGGCGTGAGTGCCATGAGCCTGGTCATCTATCCGTACTGGTGCCTTGAAAAGGGATACGCCCGGTTCACCGGTACCTGCGACAACAGTGACCAATGGCAACGCCGCGCTCGTGGCTGGATCCGCGTGATGGGTGTCGACGTGGTCAGCGCAATGGTCGTCTATACTGCGGCGACGGTCGCATTCTACGTCCTGGGAGCCGGAATCCTCAGGGGGATGGGGATTGTGCCGAAGGGTGCCCAAATGGTGCAATCACTTTCGAACGTCTACACCGTGATCCTGGGTGGGTGGTCGGGGTATCTGTTCCTAATTGGCGCTTTCGCCGTGCTGTACTCTTCGGTATTCGCAGGCACAGCCTCACAGAGCCGCACGCTGGCGGATTTCCTGGGTCTGTTGGGTGTGTTCGACAAACGGGATTACCGGGCTAGAATCGGCGTCACGCGGATCGCCGTTGTCTTTCTACTGTTCTTGCCGTCTCTCTACTTCATGTGGTTTCAGGAGCCCGTATGGATGGTCAAGGTTGGCGGCGTTGCCCAAGCCATGCTACTGCCAGTGATCGGCTTCTCGACGATCTACTTGCGTTACGTTCACTTGCCGTCCGCGATCCGGCCGGCGACCTGGATCAGCGTGACGCTTTGGGTGGCGTCGGTTGTGATGCTGATCATGATGGTTTATTCCATGGCGCAGGAGCTGTTGGGTTAGGAGCCACAGTTTGCGGCGCAGAACATCGTCCGTCGGTGCGGCCGGCAAGAACCTTGGACGAGGGCTCGGATCCGCGACAAGAATCGCGTTGCAGCCTGGTCCACAACGGACTAAGAATTCTGCAGAACGGTGTAGTTGGCCAGCGCGTCCTATCCGAAAACTCGGTCGTGACAGTTCCGGGTCTAAAGGCATCATGGTCGGAGGCTCAAATCGACTCCAGTTGGGGGCCTGAATTGGCGTCCTAATTGCATCGACACCCGCGCCTCTGAGAATCTGCCTGAACTGTTCAGAAAACTTTGAGTCACGGTCGCAGATCAGAAAACGATGCCCCTTTAGAAAACCGTCAAACGTATCTGTCAGGTTACGAGCGACCTGGGCCATGAAGAGTTCGCTGGGGTTCGGCGTCACGCCTGCAACGTGAACCCTGCGACGCTTCAGATCCATCGCGAAGAGGACGTAGTAAGTCTTCAAGCCATGTGGTGTCCACACCTCGGTAGTAAAGAAATCCATTCCGACGATCTCTCCCCAGTGGGCCTGCAGAAAAGTCTTCCACGACGAAGGACGGTCAGGTGCGGGCTTGATTCCGTTGTCCTTGAGCAGCATTATGGTATCCGGAGTCACGATCGTTGCGACCCGATTGAGGGTCTTCCGACCAAGGCGCTTGCCCTTCGCGGCGAGTCGCCGCCTCTGGCCGTTGGTCAGGCGAAGCCGACGTCCCTTCATCTGCTCCTTCAGGACCCGGTTCTCCTCGACCAAGTACGCGATGGCGTCCTGCTGGTGGCGGTTCACCCAGCCTGAGAGGGCCCAGAGTAGCACTTGAAGCGGGTAGGTTTCGGCCTTCATCCCGCCATTGTACGCGCCTACAAGTCGAACTCCCACAGTGGGTTACAACTCGGCTGAATTTTCGGATAGGACGGGCCCAACCTCTCGATTAAGTATCGTGCGAATGTTAAAGTCGGGCTCTGAAAAATGAGTTTGGAGAAAAGAAACATGGCAAAGACGTTTTTCAACACGCTGGCTTTAGGTTTCTTCTTTGGGTCCACGCTGTACGGTGAAAAGCTGCCTCTTGTGGAGGGAGTCGAGGTGCAACCTTTGGTCGCGCATGCGATGCGCCTGGCCGAAACGCTCTCCTTTATGGGGAACATACTGGGTCCGCAAGATGTAGCGCAACTCCAGGCCTTGAAAGATGAATCCCCCTCTGCTGAGACTGCACTCGCGATCCAGGAACTTTTAGATCCGTATTGCCTGGCACTGGTAGAAATTAATCCGGAAACGCGTGTCAAAGTGCTGCGTGGGCCGGCCGGCGCAGAGTTGGTCCAGGGTGGATGGAAAAGTTTCCTGGTGAAGGTCAATAATCAGGCCGAAATTACGTCTCGCCTGGAAGTGGAAAGCCCTAATGCTGCGTCCCTGTTTCGGGTCGCTTCGGAGGATGAAATTTGTCCGGTGACTCAGGACTTTATTCCTGACGGGGAACTCACGCGTCGTTTTCTAGACCTTACTTTGTACCGACGCCGCCCGCTTTTGGACCATCTCTCCGGCCTGCGACTCGAATATGCGATCCTGCAGATGTATACGCGAGCAGTGGGGAAGCGGGAGGCCCGAATTGATTTCCACGTGGGTGAGGGCACCCAGGATCTAGGTTTTCGTAATAGCCTCGACATCCTGTTTCGGTGTGAGCCCTCGGTCAAAGTGGTCTTCAGGGTCCAGGATCACGACGGTTTGCCGACGATGGCTTCTTTTGTCATTCGCGACAGGATCGAAAGGTTCTGGGACGATCCAAACGAGCAAGCACCACCGGACGGTGTATTGTCTCTGCTTAGTCGAAGTCTGGGCGCCATCTACCCTTTGCCGTCTCGTCGGCTGGCGCGGGATGACGAGTTCCCCGACTTTTTTTTCCAGCCGCAGATTTATCGGCAAGATGGAGAGCATGTCCACATCCCACCGGGAGACTATGAAGTAACCTTCACGCGAGGCCCCGAGTATCTTAAAGAGACCCGTTCGATTACGGTTCCCCGAAATGTGAAATCCCACGAAGTGAGTTTTCAGCTCAGGCGGTGGACCCACCTGGCTGAACTTGGATGGTACAGCGCCGATCATCATGTGCACGCTGGAGGCTGTAGTCACTATGAAAACCCTGAGCATGGAGTCAACCCGGCAAATATCTGGCGACAAGTCCTGGGAGAGGACCTGAACATTGCTTGTATACTCACCTGGGGATTTTGCTGGGATCATCAGAAACAGTTTTTTGAAGGGAGAGCCCACTCTCTTTCCACTGCCAGGAACCTGATGCGATACGACGTCGAGGTTTCAGGTTTTCCCTCCTCGCACCTGGGTCACCTCAGCCTCTTAGGATTGAAAGAAGATGACTATCCAGGAGCAAGCAGCATTGAGGAGTGGCCCAGCTGGACTTTGCCCATTCTGCGTTGGGCCAGGTCACAGGGAGCTGTGGCGGGATACGCCCACCCCGGCTGGGGACTCGAACCCCTACAACCAACCCAAGAACTTCCAAACTATGAAAAAGTAAAGTTCGATAGTGTTGGAGCGAACGAGTACATCGTCACAGTTACACATGATGCAGTCGATTTTCTTTCTATTGGAGATACCCCGCCGTCATGGGAACTGAATATCTGGTACCACACGCTGAACTGTGGGTTTCGCACTCGCATTATTGGAGAGAGCGATTTCCCGTGTATCTACGATGAACGAGTGGGAATGGGCCGCAGCTATACCAAACTCGAGGGAGGGTTAAACTACGACCAATACCTCGAACAGATCCGAAAGGGACGCAGTTATGTCTCTGATGGAAGGTCACACATCATCGATTTCTTTGTAAACGAGCATGAACTGGGTACCGACAATAGTGAAGTGCTTCTGGATCGTCCTCAGAATATAAGCGTGACTGCCAGGGTTAGTGCTTATTTGCCACAGGAGGTCGAAAGTTTCACTCTACCGCGTTTGCCGGTCTGGCTTGCTCTTGGTCTGCAGAAGAAGCAGTTAAGCCCTGACTGGGAGGATCTCAGAAACTGGTTTTCCGGAAATCGACTCCCCTACTGGCATATCGAGCGTGCCCGAACTGGCAAAAGCAGGATGGTGAACGTCGAACTGCTCGCAAATGGGGAAGCGGTTGCGCGCAGCGAAATCATTGCGGACGGGAACTGGAACGACTTAGCGTTCGACTGGTTTGTGACTCGCTCTAGTTGGCTGGCACTCAGGGTATTACCCAGTTCCCATACAAATCCTATATTTGTGCTGCTTGGGAACCAGCCTATCCGTGCTTCGGTGGAGAGTGCCAGGTGGTGTCGTGCCGCTGTTGACCTGCCCCCAGGAACGAGTCCACTCTCTAAGTTAGACCTGGGACCATTTGAAGTCCACTCCATGGTATAGAACTCTGGGCCTGGGACCTGGGTAATCTGGCCTCCGGCGCCGGCGGCCGATAGGCCAAGGCGCTGTGAGGCCGTCGCTGGTTGTACTCCCTGCGCCATCTCTCGGCCAACACCTTCGCTTCCCACAACGTGTCGAAGACTTCTACGTTCAGCAGTTCATCCCGCAGTTTTCCGTTGAAGCTCTCCACATATCCATTCTCCCAGGGGCTGCCGGGCTCGATGTATAAGGTCTTCACCCCAACAGCCTTCAGCCAGTCCCGAACCGCCTGAGCCGTAAACTCCGACCCGTTATCGGACCGAATGTATTCAGGCACTCCCCGATCCACGAACAACTCCGCCAATCGATCCAACACGTCCTGGTGATTCATCTGTCGTTGAACCTCAATGGCCAGACACTCCCGGGTGTATTCATCCAGTAGGGTTAATAATCGAAAGGCCCTTCCGTCATGGGTTCGCTCATGCACGAAGTCATAGCTCCAGACGTGATCCTTGTGAGCCGCTCGTAACCGAACGCAGGATCCATCATGAAGCCACAGTCTCCTTCGTTTCGGCTGTCTGGACGGGACTTTCAGCCCCTCCTGTCTCCACAACCTCTCCACCCGCTTGTGATTCACTTTCCACCCTTCCCAACGAAGCATGGCCGTGATCCGTCGGTAGCCGTATCGCCCGTAGTGCGTGGCCAACTCCACCATCTCAGCCACCAATCGAGCCTCATCATCGGGGATATGCCTTTCCCTTCGCTGGGTCGATCGAGCCTGTCCCAGCACTTGGCAGGCCCGACGTTCGGAGACGCGCTCTGCTCCCAATCTCTCCCTCACCCACACCACTGCGCGTCTCCTCTTCGTCGGGCCTAGAAGTTTCCCGAGGAAACTTCCTTTAGGATCTGCTTGTCCAAAGACAGATCTGCCACTAGCTTCTTCAACCGGGCATTCTCCTTCTCCAACACCTTCAACCGCTTGGCCTGATTCAGTCGAAGCCCTCCGTACTCCTTGCGCCACCGGTAGTAGGTCTGCTCGGTCACCCCAATCTGTTTGCACACCTGGCCCACCGTCTGTCCTTGGGCTAGACCTACCTCTGCCTCACGCAGCTTCATGATGATTTGTTCTGCCGTAAACCGCTTCCGTGCCATCCTTGCCTCCTTCCTAAAACCGAAAATCCTAACATTCAACTTGGACCCGTTTTAGGGGGCAAGGTCAAGTTAAATTTGCGAAGCCTGGCCATGATCGGCAAGTTGGAGTGCCAGGTGTGTCTTGGAGCATGAGCGGAGCAGCGCGAGGGGCGAAATGATCTCAATGAAGTTGGAGCATGAGCGGAGCAGCGCGAGGGGCGAAAATATGAAGTTGAGCATCCCTCTGTGCCAATAATGGTGAGACACTTCTTCCCGGCTAAATTAGAGTAGAGGGCGAGAAGCTGGATTACAGAATGATAGAAAACAGAAGCGACAAGAAACTGAGGATTTTGGAAACCTCGGAGCGGAGGGGAGAGGTCTCCAAAATCGCTGCGGGACGGACCGAGCCCGAGAAGGCGTTGCCGCGACCCGACCCGGAAGTTCCTGCCAAGGCAACCCGTCGCCGGTTTTCAGCCCGCTATAAGCTCCGGGTCCTGGAGCAGGCCGATGGCTGCGAAGAGTCGGGCGAAGTGGGAGCATTACTGCGCCGAGAAGGACTTTACTGGTCGAATCTGCAGACCTGGCGACGCCAACGCGAGCACGGAACGCTGCAGGCATTGACCCCTCGTGACCTGCCCCCAGGAACGAGTCCACTCTCTAAGTTAGACCTGGGACCATTTGAAGTCCACTCCATGGTATAGAACTCTGGGCCTGGGACCTGGGTAATCTGGCCTCCGGCGCCGGCGGCCGATAGGCCAAGGCGCTGTGAGGCCGTCGCTGGTTGTACTCCCTGCGCCATCTCTCGGCCAACACCTTCGCTTCCCACAACGTGTCGAAGACTTCTACGTTCAGCAGTTCATCCCGCAGTTTTCCGTTGAAGCTCTCCACATATCCATTCTCCCAGGGGCTGCCGGGCTCGATGTATAAGGTCCTCACCCCAACAGCCTTCAGCCAGTCCCGAACCGCCTGAGCCGTAAACTCCGACCCGTTATCGGACCGAATGTATTCAGGCACTCCCCGATCCACGAACAACTCCGCCAATCGATCCAACACGTCCTGGTGATTCATCTGTCGTTGAACCTCAATGGCCAGACACTCCCGGGTGTATTCATCCAGTAGGGTTAATAATCGAAAGGCCCTTCCGTCATGGGTTCGCTTTTCTCACCGATGGGACCTGAAAACGCCGCCCTGTTTGGTATAAAGCGTTTTGAATGAACGTTTTCACACGCAAACGGAGGCGGCCCTTATGAGAACAGAGTGTAAACAAGCCAGGTTCGAATTTCACGGACTATTTCAACGCAAAGTGAAGGCGCGGTTCGACGGCGGGAAGATCACCTCCGATGCAGGGGTGCTGCTGTTACGCGAGGTCGAGCAGCGGACGGGTCTCGTTGCCGGACTGACCGCGTGCTTCAGGGATCACCGGGATGCGCGGTTGATCGAACACACGGTCGAGGAGTTGTTGGGGCAGCGCATCTACGGACTCTGTCTGGGGTACGAGGATCTGAACGATCATGATCAGTTGCGCACCGATCCGATGCTGGCGGTGGCGGTGAATAAGGCCGATCCGTTGGGGGAGCGGCGGCGGCAGGCCTCAGATCGGGGGAAGGCGCTGGCGGGCAGGTGTACGCTGAACCGGTTGGAGTTGACCGGCGCCGAGGTCGATGAGCAGGAGCGGTACAAGAAGATCGCGATGGACCCGGACCGGATCGACGGCTGGATGGTGGATGCCTTCGTGGAGTCCCACGAATCGGCGCCCGAGGAGATCGTGCTGGATCTGGATGCGACCGACGACCCGATCCATGGCCAGCAGGAAGGCCGGTTCTTTCACGGTTACTACCGCCACTACTGTTATCTCCCGCTGTACATCTTCTCGGGGGAGCATCTGCTGTGCGCCCGGTTGCGGTGTTCCAATATCGATGGGGCCGCGGGATCGGCGGAGGAACTGGAACGGATCGTCGGCCGGATTCGGCAGAGCTGGCCGGAGGTCTCGATCGTCATCCGGGCCGACTCGGGCTTTTGCCGGGATGACTTGCTCCGCTGGTGTGAAGACCATCACGTGGATTACGTGATGGGGTTGGCCAACAATGATCGGCTCAAGTCAGAGATCGCCGAAGCGATGACTCAGGCCGAAGCCGAGTTCAACGCCACCGGGCGACCGGCGCGGGTGTTCAAGGATTTCCGCTACCGGACTCGCCACAGTTGGACCTCGGAGCGACGCGTCGTCGGCAAGGCCGAGTTCCTGGACAAAGGCGCCAATCCCCGATTCGTCGTCACCTCCCTGTCGCCGGAACGCCTGGGGGCCCGCGCGCTCTACGAAGACTTCTACTGTGCGCGGGGCGACATGGAGAACCGCATAAAAGAACAGCAGTTGGATCTGTTCGCCGACCGGACCAGCGCGGCAACGATGCGCGCCAATCAACTCCGGCTGTATCTGTCCTCCGCCGCCTACATGCTCATGCACGCCTTGCGTCGTCTCGGACTGAAGCAGACCCCCCTGGCTCGCGCTCAGTGTCAGACGATTCGCTTGAAGCTCCTGAAGATCGGCGCCCAAGTCCGCCTCACGGTCCGCCACGTCTGGATCTCCATGTCGGAAGCCTATCCCTACAGCGAGGTCTTCGCTGCCGTCGTTCGAAACCTCCAGGCCATTCCTCTGCGCTGCTGAGGTCTGTCCCGATCAAACGCCCCCAAAAACGAAATCGTTCCATCGCTCAGGCCGAGCTCTGCCTGAATGCATTCCGTCACGCTGTTCCGAACCCGAAAAACGCTCCATTCACGACCCTCCACACCACCGCATCACTCGACCTGGACCGGATCGATAGCGAAACTCTCAGAAAACCGTTCCGGCCGGCCAAAATCACCTTCATTTCCAAATCGGTGAACTTGTGCTCGATTCGAACCATGTACCGCATTCTGGCCAAACGTCTGGAAGTTAGAGAACGCCGTCGCCAGCGCCGCCATCCCCAATACTCCAAGCCGGAACTTCTGGCCACCGGCCCGAACCAATGCTGGTCGTGGGACATCACCAAGCTGAAGGGGCCCGTCAAATGGAGCTATTACTACCTCTACGTGATCCTGGACATCTTCAGCCGCTATGTGGTGGGCTGGATGGTGGCCACCCAGGAAAGCTCCCGCCTGGCCAAGGTCTTGATCGCCCAGAGCTACTCCAAGCAGGAGATCGTAGCGGGTGGTCTCACCCTGCATGCCGATCGTGGCTCGTCGATGAGTTCCAAAGCACTGGCCTTGCTACTGGCCGATCTGGGAGTCACCAAGTCTCACTCTCGGCCTCATGTCTGTGACGACAATCCCTACTCGGAATCCCAATTCAAGACCCTCAAGTACCGTCCCGAATTCCCGGCTCGTTTCGGCACCATTCAGCAAGCCAGAGACTTCTGTCGGGATTTCTTCGATTGGTATAACCGCGACCATCGCCATTCGGGTATCGGCCTGCACACTCCCGCGGATGTGCACTACCTCACCGCCATCACCACCCGTCGCGATCGATCCCAAACATTGGAGGCCGCCCATGCACTCTTCCCGGAGGAGCAAACCCGTTCCTCCTCCTCTTCCCGAGGCGGTCTGGATTCCCGAAAAGGAGAACTTTTGAGATGCAAACAACAGCCCAATTGGTATAACCGCGACCAGCCATTCGGGTATCGGCCTGCACACTCCCGCGGATGTGCGACTACCTCACCGCCATCACCACCCGTCGCGATCGATCCCAAACATTGGAGGCCGCCCATGCACTCGGCCTTCCCGCGGATGTGCACTACCTCACCGACCCGTCGCGATCGATCCCAAACATTGGAGGCCGGCACTCTTCCCGGAGAGATTTCCCAACGGCCCGTTCCTCCTCCTCTTCCCGAGGCGGTCTGGATCAACCCTCCCGAAAAGGAGAACTTTTGAGATGAAACTACAGTAATTTATTCACCAAAGTGTCTCAAAGTTGTTGACACGTTCCGCATCGGCTCGGAGATTAGCAGCGACCACGCCCAACCTCAATGATTTCAAGGGCTACGAGTTTCTGGTAGGGACGGCGGCGATTGCGCACATGCGTGCGTCTTTGATGCGGAGTTCTTCTCGCAGCAGGGCGATCTCCTGATGCAAGCGATCGTTCTCGGCACCCGTCCGCACTCTTTCACTGACACTGTTGGCGGCCCAACCCCGAGCATGGGTGATGGAGAAGTGCGCCAGCGAGATGATATGCAGGACGGCCGACTTAACGTGTGACGACAAGCCTTTGGGACTAGGGATTGTTGGTAGTTTCCGAGTGGTCATCGTGCCCTCCGCGACTTTCTCTGGGAATGGGTTGGAGAAACACGATAACATTCAAATTATCAAAGAGATGCTCTCAGTCGAGTCCACCATAAGATTCGCTGGACCAACACACCTTCGCCGGGTGGTGAGGAACTCGGGGAGCCAGGGGGCTGGGTTTGTCAGTGGAACCTGCCAGGAGATCCTGGTTCAGCAGGTCCAGCAGCGCTAATCCCCCCAATCCGGTCAGGCTCTGGTAGAGAAATTTCCTTCGGTTGTCAAGAAAATCCATGGCTTACTCCAGATAGAGAAATTCGTTCAGGTTGAACAGAACCATGCCCAGGCGCGTGAGCCCCTCGACCGGTGTCATTCGGGCCAGCAGCTTAAGCGCATCTCGCTTTTCCTGCTCGGAAGGAGGACGACTCAAAACAGACCAGAAAGCGCGTTCGACAGGCTCCTCCTGATCCATTTCGACCTCTCTCAGGATGCGCTTTGCGAAGTAGCGAGCTTCGGTATTCGTCAATTTGCCGTTCAAAAGAGTGAGGGCCTGGGGGGCAACCGTCGTCACGCTTCGACGGGAGCAGGACGCACCCATATTGGCTACATCGAAGGTCTGCATAAAAGAGGAGCCTACCGAGTGCCTCTGGAAGGCGTAGACACTTCGCCGCCGCTGTTCCTCTTCCTCCGAAGCAAACCATTTGAACATCACGAACCCTTCGGCTACATCTTCGGGTACATCCAACAAAACGCTGGGCCCGCTCCGGGCTCGATTCAGCCGCCCGCTGAGCGCCAGGATCGAGTCCCGCAGCACCTCCGCCTCCAGCCGAGTCCAGTTCATCCGCCACAAATAACGGTTCTCGGGGTCTGTCTGGGAACAGACCTGCCACTCCGGGTGCTCAGTGGACTGGCGGTAAGTTTGAGAGGTGAGCATCAATTTGTGCATCGCCTTGAGGCTCCACTCTTCCTCGACGAACCGAACGGCAAGCCAGTCGAGCAGTTCCGGATGAGTCGGCCGCTCCCCGTTGATTCCGAAATCGCTGGGAGTGCGAACCAGTCCCTGGCCGAAATGGTGCTGCCAGAGGCGGTTGGCCATGACCCGCGCCGTAAGCGGATTCTCGGGGCTTGCAATCCACTCGGCCAATGCCAGTCGGCGGCCTGAACTCCCTGTGCGGAGTGCAGTCGGGCCGCGGTACGGAATCCTGGCATCTTCCAGCTTCCCGGTGAGACCCTCCGGGAAGCCCGGATTGACCTTTTCACCTTTATTGTCCAGTTCACCTCCCGCCAACACGTATGTGTCGACGACATCGGGCACTTCTGGAGGGACCATGTCCGACACAGCGCAAGCCAGCGGCTGATGCCGTATCAACAGCTCCTTAAAACGATTCTTTTCGTCCTTCGCTTTCACATAAGCGGTCCAAACCCCTTCCCTGAAGATGGGGTCGCCCCGCTCCTGGAAAAAGGGATTACGCTCGTCCAGCTCCGTCAAGAACTTCTTCACCGCCGGGTCGTCTTCCGGAAGATTCTTCATCTCCCGGAACCGTGCGACCAGCTTCTCCTTGCGGCTGTGAAATTCCTCGGTTGCTCGCTCCACCTCATCCTCGTAGAAGCGGTAGCTCTCCTTCATCCTCCGCGGGCCCTCCGCCTCGAAGAAGGGAGCACGTCTCTCATCCCGGCGGGTGGCGGCGAAGAAGGCCTGCATCCGGTAGAAATCCTTCTGGGAGATGGGATCGTACTTATGGTCGTGGCACTGCGCGCAACCTACCGTCACCCCCAGAAAGACCGAACCAGTGGTCTTGGTGATCTCGTTCAAGAAATCCTGCCGCAGTTTTCTTTTGGAGTTCGCATCAGCTTCCCAGGGCCCCATTCGCAGAAAGCCAAGAGCCACCAACCGTTCGGCTTTCCTGTCCTCGTCCGATTTCAGGTTCTCGACCAGTTCATCACCGGCCAGCTGTTCTTTAATGAAAACGTCAAAGGGCTTGTCCCGGTTGAACGAGCGGATAACATAATCGCGGTATCGCCAGGCCGTAGGCCGTTCGATGTCGGTGGCAAAGCCGTTCGACTCTGCATAGCGCACCAGATCCAACCAGTGGCGCGCCCAACGTTCTCCGTAGCTGGGATCATCGAGGAGTCGATCGATCAGTTTCTCGTAACTCTTGGGGTCGGAGTCACGCAGAAAACTACGGACCTCTTCGGGAGTGGGCGGCAGCCCGATCAAGTCGAAGTATACTCGCCGGATCAGCGCACGTCGGTCGGCCTGCGGCGCGGGCCTGAGGCCCTTCGCTTCCAGTTGGCCAAGAATGAAAGCATCGATCGGATTTTCTACCCGGTCGTAGCTCTTCACTTTGGGAATCGGCGGGGACTCTGGCTTGCGCAATAACCATCCCCAATGCCCGTCAGCAACTCGGTCGGGCTCCGCTAAGGGAGCCATCGAATCAAGCGCTTCGGCCAACTGCAGGATTACGGGCGCCGTAAGGGCTCCTCCCAACGGCATTTGGGGCATCCGCTCGCCCCGGACGTATTGCATCAAAAGACTGTCGCGGGCAGAACCCGGAACAACGGCGGGGCCGTTTTTCCCTCCGCGAAGGAGGCCTTCCAGGCTCGACACAGAAAAGTTGTTTTGCGGGGTTGGCCCATCATGGCAGGATGCACATTGAGCCTGGAGAATCGGCAAGAGTTGTTCGCGGAAAACGGCTCCATTATCCGCAGCCGCCAACTCCCAACTTATGAATGGCAGCAACAGCGCCACCCACAACCTGATCATAATTGCTTCCTAATCTACTCTGCAGGGCACACCGGGGCAATAAACACCGGCTCTGGAAAACTCGTGGCTAGTTCACCCATCCACCTACAGGAACGGGGCAAATATTGTTGAAATCTGTTTCTCTTTCAAGAAAGTTCAGTATAACATCGAAAGTGGTTTAATCGATAATATCTTCATTCATCAGAACAAACCGAACCCTTTTTCCTTCAAATAGAAGTGCCTCTCAGAACGTCGGCCTGAGACCGGATTTGTCTGACGCACTTTTCCCCACATACCTTTCCGCTAAATCTCACATCGAAGTATGAAACGAACTCCAGCTGTTCTACAGAGATTAGGAATCCAGCCTATCTGCGCCTACTTCGCAGTGCTTGTATCTCAGAAAGACTCTCTAACATCTCTTCCCGATCACAGATCACGCCGTCATCCAGTCCATTATCAAGCAGAACATAATGTACCGCCATCCATACAAGTTCGGCATTTTATTGATTCATTTTCTGAGAGAGCTGTTTCACAAGTGTCTTCTGTCTGATAGTCACATAAGCATTGAAATGAACATACTTGTATATATCTTTGGCTATTGGTTGACCTGCCCCCAGGAACGAGTCCACTCTCTAAGTTAGACCTGGGACCATTTGAAGTCCACTCCATGGTATAGAACTCTGGGCCTGGGACCTGGGTAATCTGGCCTCCGGCGCCGGCGGCCGATAGGCCAAGGCGCTGTGAGGCCGTCGCTGGTTGTACTCCCTGCGCCATCTCTCGGCCAACACCTTCGCTTCCCACAACGTGTCGAAGACTTCTACGTTCAGCAGTTCATCCCGCAGTTTTCCGTTGAAGCTCTCCACATATCCATTCTCCCAGGGGCTGCCGGGCTCGATGTATAAGGTCCTCACCCCAACAGCCTTCAGCCAGTCCCGAACCGCCTGAGCCGTAAACTCCGACCCGTTATCGGACCGAATGTATTCAGGCACTCCCCGATCCACGAACAACTCCGCCAATCGATCCAACACGTCCTGGTGATTCATCTGTCGTTGAACCTCAATGGCCAGACACTCCCGGGTGTATTCATCCAGTAGGGTTAATAATCGAAAGGCCCTTCCGTCATGGGTTCGCTCATGCACGAAGTCATAGCTCCAGACGTGATCCTTGTGGACGGGACTTTCAGCCCCTCCTGTCTCCACAACCTCTCCACCCGCTTGTGATTCACTTTCCACCCTTCCCAACGAAGCATGGCCGTGATCCGTCGGTAGCCGTATCGCCCGTAGTGCGTGGCCAACTCCACCATCTCAGCCACCAATCGAGCCTCATCATCGGGGATATGCCTTTCCCTTCGCTGGGTCGATCGAGCCTGTCCCAGCACTTGGCAGGCCCGACGTTCGGAGACGCGCTCTGCTCCCAATCTCTCCCTCACCCACACCACTGCGCGTCTCCTCTTCGTCGGGCCTAGAAGTTTCCCGAGGAAACTTCCTTTAGGATCTGCTTGTCCAAAGACAGATCTGCCACTAGCTTCTTCAACCGGGCATTCTCCTTCTCCAACACCTTCAACCGCTTGGCCTGATTCAGTCGAAGCCCTCCGTACTCCTTGCGCCACCGGTAGTAGGTCTGCTCGGTCACCCCAATCTGTTTGCACACCTGGCCCACCGTCTGTCCTTGGGCTAGACCTGCCTCTGCCTCACGCAGCTTCATGATGATTTGTTCTGCCGTAAACCGCTTCCGTGCCATCCTTGCCTCCTTCCTAAAACCGAAAATCCCAACATTCAACTTGGACCCGTTTTAGGGGGCAAGGTCAAATACCGAAGCACTTACCCAAAAGGAGGCGAGAAATTGTCTGTGAAAAAAAGTCCATTCCCCGCATCACCGCCCTCAGGATTGTCGAGAAACTGACCACCAAAGGAGAACGGATCACCCTTATCCTCGTCTTGGATATGGTAATATGGTAGGAGTATGGCAAAGATCAAGGTAACCTTCACTCTCGACCGGGCGACGGTGACTAAGTTACGCCAGGCTGCGGAACGACTCTCCAGGCCCAAGAGCCAGGTCGTCCGGGAGGCTATTCACGACTACAGTGAGAGAATTGGTCGGCTCAACGAGCGCGAAAGATTGAGGATGTTAAGGGTATTTGATGAAGTCATTCCCCACATTCCAGAGCGACCAGCATCGGAAGTGGATGAGGAAATCCGTCTGGTCCGGTCGGCGCGGCATGGGGGTGGGCGGAAAACAGCAGAGAAGACTTCGCATTGATTGTCCTGGACACATCGCTGTTGATCGATGCTCTATGCGGCCCCCGACGGTCTGCCCTCCGACTGCGCGCGGCCATCCAGGCAGGCGAGCGAATCCTTCTCCCTTCTCTGGTGCTGTATGAGTGGCTTCGCGGCCCTCGCCTCCCGGCCGAGCTCGAGGCGCAGGAGGCTCTTTTCCCTCGAAGTGGTGCGATTGAGTTCGGAGCGGAGGAAGCGGCCCTGGCCGCAGACCTTTACGCCCGGGTCCCCAGAGCCAGGGGTCGGGAAATCGATCTCGCCATCTCGGCCGGCGCAATGTTACGAGACGCAGCACTGTGGACGCTCAACCTGGAAGACTTTCACGACATCCCAGACCTGGTTCTTTATTCCCCGTCGTGAGCGCAGACCGGGCGCCCCTCGCCCGGCGGTACGAAGCAGCGAGCGACGGTGCCCCAAGCTGTCCGCGTGACTCTGGCCATGGTCGATATCGCAAGTCCTTGGACACACATGCGGACGACCACCCGAGTTTGTGCGGACTACGGGGTGGCCACGCCCAGATCCTCGGCTGCCGCGGCCAGCGCCCGGTCGAATGTCCAGAGACGGCAGCGACTGACAAGGGCAGAGGCCAGAAGGTGGGCGTCGACCCAGCCGATGCCTCGGCCGGAGAGCTGTCGGTTCACTACCAGGCCCAGCACCTCGTCGTCCGGGACGCGGGGGGCGGCAGGAAGGAGCTTTAGATCCGCGATCACCGAGTCTTGCCGGGGACCCAGACTGCCGAGAACCAGCTCGCCCAGGATCCAGGGGTGGAGGAAAACCTCATTGGTTTCAAGGAGATCCCCGAGTGCGCCCGCACGGGACCTCCCGCGGAAGAAATCGACCCAGACCGAGGTGTCGGCCAGCGTCAACGGCTCGATTCCTGCGCGGGGAAGCGTCGCCGACGCGGCGCAGTGGCCTCCGGAATTCTGCCTCCCAGGGCCGCAAGGCGGCGGCGTGCCGCTTCATCGACGAGTGCCTTCAGCCCCAGGTGGACCGCAGCCGTCTTCGTTGGTGCGCCCGTGAGGCGCATGGCCTCATTGAGGAGCTCGGCATCAATGTCCAGCGTCGTTCTCATGCATAAAACATCGCATATATTATATGCACCCGTCAACTGGATCAGCGGTGCAGTTCACGATTGGCGACCGACCGCCGGTTCTGATGAATCGCGTCCCCATCCCCGATCCATACACTACCGAGCTGTATCTCCGAAACGAGGATACAAAGAAATCCTGGGTGAACGCGGTACCCTCATCCCACGTGTGGATCGGCGATCTGCCAGACGATCTCGGTCCTGGTGTCTACACCCTGACCGTGCGAGCCCGGGACGAGTTCGGCCGAGTCCACCACGCTCACAAGGTCGTCGAGATCATGGGTACCAGCGCCACGCAGGAGGAACGTGTCACTTACCCAGAGCCGCCTCGATAATCGCTCAGGTGAGCAAAGCCAGACTGAGGGCCTGAACGAGAAAGATCATGAGCAGCGCGTCCATCCCAGAAGCGTGAAGCGCTCAAGCCGAAAATACCAGGTAGAATCACGTTGGATCGAGTTTTTGCGGACTACGGCCCCTTGATCTCTTTTCCATGTTCGGCTCTCTCTTACGGGTCTCCCGCCCCGATGAATCAATAAAAGCCGCGGAAGCCCGCAGTGTTTTCCTGCCTAGGCTTAATCTTCGTCCTTCCCGTGCAACACTGACACAAGATTCGTGTTACACTATTTTCTTGTCATGAGAAACGTAACGATTACAGTGGATGAAGAAGTCGCCCGCTGGGCTCGCATTCGCGCTGCTGAACTCGACACCAGTGTCTCTCGGCTGTTGGGCGAGATGCTGGAGCGGTTAATGCTGGAGGAGCAAAACTACCATGCGGCGATGAAACAGTACCTGTCGTCCGGGACGCGGGTACTAAATGAGTCGGGAAAGGAATATCCCGCACGGGAAGAACTCCATGAACGCGAACATATTCGTTGACACCAACGTGCTCGTTTACCGGCGAGATTCGGAGCAGGGCGAGAAGCAGGCTCTGGCGAGAGCCTGGATGGAGCGACTCTGGGCTCGACGCAGCGGCCGCTTGAGCTTCCAGGTGCTTCAGGAATACTACGTGACGGTGACCGCGAAGTTGAGTCCGGGTCTCGATTCGGAGTCCGCTCGCAGCGACGTTCGATCACTCCTCTCCTGGCACCCGATCACGGTCGACAAGAGAGTGCTGGAGGGAGCATGGGTGATCCAGGATCATTACCAGCTGTCCTGGTGGGATGCGCTTATCGTAGCTGCAGCACAGGTGGCAGATTGTCGGTTCTTATTGACCGAAGACCTTCAGGATGGACAGGAACTAGGAGAGGTTCGGGTTGTGAGCCCTTTCAAGAACTCGCCGGAGAGCGTGATCGCCTCCTGTCAAGGGTCCTGTTCATTTTTTCGAATTCAGCTGATCTGGGCCCTGGCGACGAAACTCGGATGCTGGGTTGAAGCCAGGAGTTTCGCTGCAGGTCCAGAATCGCTATCGGATCATCTTCTCCTCCTTGGGTCTCTGGCATGAAAGCATCGACTTTTTGCGATTCGGTGTGGACTGCAGTCGTATCTCCGGCCTCTTAGTGGAGCTGTGTTCTGGCTCCGGGCCATGATGAATATTCGCGCGTGGGGCGCCTATCGTGGTGACGGCCATCGAGTGGCCAAGGCTGCTATCGGCGTGTTCCCCGCGCCGGTCTGACCGGTTCGCCATCAGTTCGAATCCTCTCATGCAGTTCCCAGGGAAAGATCTTGACAAATCTTTTATCGCTTAAGCTCGCTGGGGTTCATAGGCGGCGTCACGGGTGGAAACGGCCCAGAGTAGACGGGCCAGCTTATTGGCCACAGCCACTGCCGCTTTGTTGTGCCCCCGTCGTTTTTCAATCTCCAAACCCCACCTGTGCAAACGGTCTGGCCGCTGCTTGGACTTGGCCGTCCACAAGACCGATCGCCCACCGTGGATCAAGAGAGTGCGCAAATAGATGTCCCCTTGCTTGCTGATGCACCCGAGTCGACGCCGCAGACCGCTGGAGTGCTCCCGCGGTGTCAAGCCCAGATAACTGGCAAAGTGTCGTCCCGAATCAAAGCGCCTCAGATCTCCCACAAAACCGGCCACCGCTGTGGCTGTCAGCAATCCCACCCCGGGGATCGACTGCAGTTGTTCAATCGCAACACTCTGTCGCGATAGCGCTTTCAGTTTCCTTTCGATCCGATCGATTCGCCCCTCCAGCTCTCTGACTTCCAGACAGATCTCCTCCAGCACCGATCGGATCCCATTCGGAATCTCCACTTCTGCATCTTCGATCCATCCTCGCACCCGCTCCACGGCCTGGCAGGCTCCAACGGGAATCGTCAAACCGAATTCCCGTAGAATGCCCCGCATCGTATTGATCCGTGCCGTGCGGGTGCGCATCCATGCCGTCCGCACCCGATGTAAGGCGGTCAACTGCTGCTGCGATTCATTTTTGATCGGAACCGGTCGAATGGCACTGTTGCGGTGGGCTTCCAACAACCCTTTCACATCACTGCGATCCGTCTTGTTGCGTAACACGTACGGCCGGACGTAGGCTGGCGGCAGCAGCACAACTTCGTGCCCCAGTTCCCGGAATCGCCGGCCCCAGTAGTGAGCCGAACCGCAGGCTTCCATCAGAATCGTTGCCCGTTGTTGCTTGGCCATGAACCTCAACAACCGAGCTCGACCCAGGCGATGCGTCTTCTCCATCCGACCAGGCTGCTCGGAAATCCCAATCTCAAAGACCGACTTTGCCAAATCCACTGCGATTGTTCTATGCTTCATTTCAGACTCCTCCTGATACAGTTAAAAACTTTGGCTCTGGCACTTTAGATGCCGTCTAAGCCTAAAGGAGGAGTCCATCTCATCATGGTGAAAGTCGAGGATAAGGGGTCACATAGCAACACTAGACTGACCCCATGGCAATGGGGAAAAAGAAACGGCAACAACAAGAAGACCTATGGGTCGCCACCAGTGAGCTGCCTCGCACCGCCGGCCATCCCTTCTACGAAAGACTGAATGGTCTTTTCAACGAACACGGCTTTGACGACTTCGTGGAGGGACTGTGTGCCAAGTTCTATGCAGACAAGATGGGGCGACCGAGCCTGGCTCCGGGAGTGTACTTTCGGCTGCTGCTGGTGGGGTATTTCGAAGGGATCGGATCGGAACGAGGAATCGCCTGGAGAGCAGCTGATTCTCTGGCACTGCGAGAGTTTCTGGGTTTGAAACTGAGCGAGTCGCCGTCTGATCACTCCACGATCTCCCGAACCCGACGACTGATCGATGTGGCTACCCACGAAGCAGTGTTTGACTGGGTACTGAAGCGGATCGGGGCGAGCGGCCTGCTGCGGGGCAAGACGATCGGCATCGATGCCACTACGCTGGAAGCGAATGCGGCGCTGCGCAGCATCGTGCGCCGGGACAGCGAGCAGGGGTATGAAGAGTTTTTGATGGAGCTGGCGAAAGCCTCCGGCATTGAGACGCCGCGACGGGAAGATCTGGCCAAACTGGACCGCAAGCGCACGGGCAAAGGATCGAACCGGGTTTGGAAGCACCCGCATGATGCGGATGCGCGGATTACCAGAATGAAGGACGGGCGGACGCACCTGGCGCACAAGGCCGAGCATGCAGTGGATCTGGAGACCGGAGCGATTGTCTCGGTGACGGTACAGGGAGCCGATCGAGGGGACACGCAGACGATGGTCAAGACCCTGACGGAGGCGGCCGAGAAAGTGGAAGAGGCGCTGCCGGAGGGACGAGGCATCGAAGAGGTGGTGGCCGACAAGGGTTATCACAGCACGCAGCGGATGGTGGATCTGGAGGCGGTGGGGTTGCGCAGCTATGTGAGCGAGCCGAGGCGAGGGAAGCGACGCTGGCGAGGAGACCGGCAGGGGCAGGAAGCGGTGTATGCGAATCGGCGGCGCATCCGGGGAGAGCGAGGGCAGCGGCTGCTGCGGCAACGAGGAGAGCAGCTGGAGCGACCCTGTGCGCATCTGTACGGGAGCGGAGGGATGAGACGGCTGCATGTACGGGGACATGAGAATGTGTTGAAGCGACTGCTGATCCAGGTGAGCGCCTTCAATCTGGGGATGCTGATGCGTCAGAGCCTGGGTGTGGGAACGCCGCGGGGTCTGCAGGGGCGGATTTGCGCCCTGATGCTACTGATTTTGTCGCTGTTCAAGCGTCTTAAGGGCCTGTTCGGACTGATTCCGGCTGCTTGGCTCGAAAAACCCAACTCAGCGACCCCTTCGCTGCTTCCACCGGTGGGTACCACCTGAGCTCAGAAAACGTACTTCCACCACGGACTGCTAGCCCGGATTATGCAAAAGATCTGAATCCGAGTGAGATTCTGGCTCCAGGGAAAAGCCGTAGCCCTCTGATATAAAAGGGTTTAGAGAAACAATGACCCTAAACAGGAGCTACGGCAATGTTGAAAGCAGTCTGCCAGAATACCCTGCCATTTCACAGCCACAGAAAGATCACGACGCGTTTTGATGGAGGGAGCCTCACTTCCGACGCAGGATGGTTGTTGTTTGGATCCCTGGATCGTCAACATCGATTGTGCGAGGGCTTCAGTTCGTGTATTGCGGAAAGTCGAGACCGACGCTACGTTCGTCATGACCTGTTGAAGTTGATCGACAACGAGTGTTGCAGATCTGGCCGGCTACGAAGACTGTAATGACGCTGCGCACGGATCCGATGCTCAAGACAGTCTGTGATCAGTTGCCAGAGAGCGATCCCGATTTGGCCACCCAGCCGACTTTCTCCCGCCTGGAGAACTCCGTCACCAAGAAGGATCTGATGCGTCTGAGCCGGTGGCTGCTAGGCCGTTATGTGCGCTCCCTGAAGAAGAGACGTCCCAGCAAGATCATCCTGGATCTGGACAGTACCGACGACCACACTCACGGCCAACAGGAGTTCTCCTTCTACCACGGGTATTACCGAAACCACATTCTGCATCCTTTGCTGATCTTCGATGCCGACACGGGAGACCTGGTCTGTGCCGTGTTGAGACCTGGCAACAAGGGGGCTGCCTCTCACATCGTGCCCATTCTGAAGCGAGTCGTGGAGGCCATCCGACAAGCAGTGGGGACGGATGTCGAGATTGAGATTCGGGCCGACAGCGGCTTTGCCACGCCTCGGCTCTACGAGTTCTGTGAATGTGAAGAGAATAAACTCCAGTATGTCATTGGGTTAAGTCGAAACCCTCGCCTGCAGCGAGTGGTCGAGCCCCTGCTGGATTCGACTCGGCTGAGGTTCCTTGAGCTGGAGGAAAAACAGCGTCAGTTTGACGAGTTTCTTTATCGAGCCCACAGCTGGGATCGATCCCGTCGCGTCATTGTCAAAGTGGAGGTCGATCAGCGTGGCATCAATCGTCGCTTTGTAGTTACCAACCGGGACGATCTCTGCTCCCAATCACTTTATGACCACTACACAAACCGAGGGCAGACCGAGAACTTCATCAAGGCCTTCAAGAATCATCTGAGCATGGACCGACTCAGCTGTCATCGATTCCTGGCCAATCAGTTTCGACTCCTCCTGCATGCACTGGCTTACCAGATGTTCGTGCGCCTGCGCGACTATCTTCACGGAACCCCCTGGCACAAGCTCGAAATCGAAACCTTACGTCGTCGGGTCCTCAAGATTGGGGCCCGGATCCGACAAACCACTCGACGCATCTGGGTCCATCTTTCCTCAGCCTTCCCCGAACAACCCCTCTTCCACCTCGTCTTGAGTCGCCTGAACTCCAGTTAGCTTTTCCCAGCTCCCCCGAAAAACCGCTTCCGACACTCATCCAGGCCCAGATCTGTCTGAAATTCACTCCCCAAACCACTCAAACGCCTCGCCAACCCATATTCTTCGCAAATCCGCCTGTCACACCTGCCCGCTTCCGAGTTGGGCCACTTCTCGAGTCGTTTTTCAACACCGAACTACGGTTCTTGCATAATCCGGGCTAACTCGATAGTGGTCTGCCTGATCACCTAAGGCGCCTATTCCAGCGCGCGCCCCGTTCCGGCGTGAGGGGGTTCCGTTAATGTAAATTATGGAAACTAACGGGGAGGCGCCGAGCCGTGGGCGGATCGATAGCCTGCCAAAATCACCTTCATTTCCAAATCGGTGATCGATGCTCCAAATCGGTGATCGATGCGGGCTAGACTGGAAGAGCCGATATCGCGTTTCGCTCTCCCGGAAGACCGGGTCTCACAGGGTCTTGAGGAACGCGATTAAGGCTGCTCTGTCGCTGGAGGAGAGATTGAGCCCGAACTTATGCCCTTTGACGGCACGGACCTCGACTCCAGCGCCCTTGAAACCGGTGGGTACGTAGTCGTCGCGAAGGCGGCCTGAATCAAACCAATCTTCCAGGGTCGCGACCGAGCCGTTGTGTTCGAACGGTCCCCGATACCACACTCCTTTCAGCGACGGGACCTTGTAGTACCCCGTGCCCTTGTGGGTTTCCAGGGTATAGCGTGGGTCAGTGCCAACACGCTCTTCCATGACATCGAAACGCTGCTTGTGGCCCGGCGGCGGCTCGAAGCCATCGGCGGCGACCAGCTTGTTGTTGGTGTAGAGGGGCGGCTCGTGGCACCTGGCGCAACGCTCGCGCTCAAAAATCTCCTTCCCTCGCGCCGCGAGAGCGCCAAACCGGTTCGGGTTTGGCGGCGGCTGGAGCGAATAAAGGTATAGCGCCAGCGCGTACAACTGTTCGTCGCTGTAGCGCCCGCGGCGGCTGGCCACGGTCCGCGGCGGCTGAGAGTCACCGTAGCGGCTGAGTCCGCCCATATCCTGCACGAGTGACGAATAGCGCATTAGATCACCGATGCTTTCGTGACGTACCAAGCCGGTGTTGTCAAGATAGCGACGCTCCCTGACTCCGATCAAGTCGGGAATCCGGGGCGGCACGAACATGCTGGTATTGCTGCGCGCGGTCACGCCCGGCGGAATCGCTTGGCCGACGGCGATCAGCTCGTCGAGCGACATTGTCCGCGCCCGCTGGTTGGGGTCATCCGACAACCATGGCATTTCAAACTGGCGAGCGAAACCGCGGACCCGTTCAAGCACTTGGGCCGCGCCGCCGGCTTGCGCGGCGCGGCGGAGCATCCAGGCTCCCTGGCGATCGCCCGGATTGTTTCCCTGCGCTCCGGGAATGATCGTGCCGTCCGTCATGACGCGCGTGTGGCAGGTATTGCAGCCCATCGAGCCCAGCTCGACCTCCCCTTCCCGGCGGATTACCCAGCCCGCGAACGGAATTGTGCCGTCCTTTGCGACCGGCATGCCAGTTTCGTCGTAGAACGAGGGATCACGAAGATTGGCAGCGCCGAAGAAAACGGGGCTGTGGGAGGTTGGCGTGTTGAAGACGACCTCGCCCGCTTTGATCCAGTCCTCGCGCGTTTTCAGCTCCGAGGAGTCGAAGGCGATCTCGGGTTGCTGTTTCTTGAGCCACTCCATGTAGCCGGCGGGCTCGCGGCTTGGGTGGTAAACCGGATAGCTTTTGTAAATGACGCGCTCGGAAATTCGATAATAAGTCTGTTCGGAAATGTGGACGGGGGAATACTTGGGGTTCGCGAGCGGCAGTTCGAGCGCCGCAACGGCCGCCTCGGTCCACGTCTTCGGAATCTGCGGCTGAAACGCGCTTGCCGCAAGCAAGATTGCCAGTGCTTTCATGAGAGACCTCCCGAGACAATGAAACTAACCGACATTTCTCCCCGCCTGACCAGGACGAGCCGCAACTCAAAAGCGGAACATGGCCGTCATAGGACGCAGAGCGGCGAACCCTTCCCTCGCGGTATGGGCTCTGAATCTGGCCGCCGATCACGGCCCCGATTCCGAGATGCGCCCAACTCTTCTCGAGCCAAGCTTCTATCCCCTATCCAGTCTCACATCTATCTGAACCCTGACACGGTTTTGCACTCCTTCCCCGTTCGGGACTCCTCTCGCTGCTGCTCCGACCGTCGAAGGGCTCCCCGTTGCGCAACCGCTCCTTTGTGCAATGATCCGAACAGCGGGTCGCACTGTTACCGATCCCTCATGCTTTTGACCGGGCCGAGATTTTGTACCAAGTGATGTGAGACATGCAACGTTACCATTTGAGGCCTTGGAACCGGGTTCCAGGGTGTAGGAGGTTGCTGAATGCACGACAAGGATCAAGCTGCTCCCAGCTTCATCGACCCGGCGATGCGTCGTTCCGCCATGCGGAAGAAGCGGACATAGAGGTCGTTCAATCCTTGACCCTCGGGGCGCCGCACGCGCCGCGTCGTCCGATATGCTTCCGAAACCTCCCGTTCCTCGTCCACCGCCATGCCCGCGAATCCGTTGTAGGGCGGGTTGCCGAGGATCACGAGGATCGGCGCGGTCGCGTTCTGGCTTGTCGTCCAACTCGTGAGCGGCGTGGAAACGCTGGGTTTTCGAGAAGGTGAAGCGCCGGAATGTGCTCAAAATTCTATCTGCTTGTCAGCAGGGCGGATCGGGGCAAAGAACTTCTCTATGTCTCGTGGATAATAGGTCAATTTGGAGCCATGGTCGAAACTCGCCCTGCGTTCCGCGTGACGACGGCAAGCCCGCGACAGGCCGCAGTAACGTGAACGCCGTCGAAATGCTGCTGGAACCCTTGCCGAGTCGGATAGAGGCCTTCGAAACATGTCGCCCGCTTGAGCGTAAGAATGCCGACACCCCTGATCATCGGGACACGCTCTTCTCCAGTGCCTGCATGATCCAGCTGTTCAGGCTCAGACCGTTCTCTGCCGCCGAGCGCGCAACGCGTTGATGCAAGTCTGGTCCGAGTCGAACGTTAAGCTTGCCTGAGAAAGGCGTCCGGGGCTTGATGCCATCTTCCTTGCAGGACTCGAGATACTCGTCGATGGATCGGTGGAACTCGTGCCGAATCCCTTCGACGTCAGTTGCTTCAAAGGTGGCGATCGGATAGGAACCGCTGTTGACGACCCGTCCGTGAAGTCGGCCCACGGACTCGTCGAATTCGACCGCAGCGGCGTATCCCTTGTATTCCATCATGGCTTGACTCCTACAGCTTCGAGAAAGACGGCAATGTCGCGGACCGTCGCTCTCCCAGTCTTTGGCTCTGGGTGGGGCCGGTGAACCACCATCCGTTCTGTTCCCTTCTTCAGAAGCACACGCGACCCCGAACGCTGAGAGACCTCCACGTCTACTGCCTTCAGCATGGCGACGATGTCCGCCCACCGAATGTCAGTCGGTGTCGGCCTCTTGAACATACCCTCCAAAGTACGTTGATGTTTCGTGCGTACGACATCCTATGTAGTACCAAATCAAGTACCATTCTGCAAGCGATCGTTTTCCTCGTCTCTGATACCTCACGAAATACCAATAGCATCATCCCCGCCCCAATCCTCGGCCAGATTCAGACTGATTTTCTGTAATTTGTCTGAGAAGCAGGTTTCTCCACAGTGCTCCAATCGGCTAGCCCGGATCATGCAGTGCGCCGTGAAAAGGCGGCGATTTTCAGTGGGTGCGAAACCCACCCGGCAACTGTCGCTCCAGCCGGTAGCAATGGGAGGAGTAGAGGAGGTAACGAATCTGCTGAAGCCTTCGGTGTAGAGGGTCGCGTTAGGCGACTTGGCGAAGGTGCAGGCCGTAACGAGTAGTGAAGGCTAAGCAGGCCTCGAAAAGGGCAATGCGGAAGCCGACCTGGCTGTATTTCAGGGAAGGCCGCCGTCAGCTGGGAAGTCGAGCGACAGGACCCGTTGGTTCCGCCGGGGTAATGGCGACGGCACGCACTTAAGAGGAAATCGCAAGCAACACGGGAAGCCCCTGTCGGCGAGGACGGTCGCACGGTCCTCAACCGGCAACCCGCGAGGGACAGGTCGGGCGGGCAGGGGTGGCGGACAGGCTCGTATTACTGAGGAAGGCGGGTAACCCCGCTGGAGGGAAGGGGCCTGAGTTCAAGGCAGACGTCTGCTGAAGCGACAGCGAGGAGATTGACCCGAATGGGGCTGAAAACTCCGGAAAAGATTGGGAAGCTGCAAAGGACATTGTACGCCAAAGCGAAGGAGCAGCCCGAGCGCCGCTTTCATCAGCTGTACGACAAGGTGTGGAGAGAAGACTTTCTAGAGTTCGCCTACCGGAAATGCAAAGCCAATGGATGGCGGAGCAGCGGGGGTGGACCGACAGAGCTTCGAAGACATCGAGGCGCGCGGACGAGAGAAGTGGTTGGGCGAAGTGGCGAGGGAGCTGAAAAGCAAGAGCTACCGGCCGGCGGCAGTGCGCCGGGTGTGGATTGACAAAGGCAACGGAGGAAAGCGCCCGCTGGGAGTGCCAACGATCAAGGATCGGGTGGTGCAAACGGCGGCGATGCTAGTCATCGAGCCGATCTTCGAGGCAGGTCTGCAGCCGGAACAACATGGCTACCGCCCCAGACGAAGTGCTCAGGATGCGGTTCAGGCGGTGCACGCTCTGATCAACACAGGCCACCGAGAGGTGGTGGACGCGGATCTAAGCGGCTACTTTGACAGTATCCCGCGGAAGGAGTTGATGCAATCGGTGGCGCGTCGTATCTGCGATCGACAGATGTTAAAGCTGATCAAGATGTGGCTGAATACCCCGGTTGTGGAGGACTCCAAGAAGGACAGGGATGAACCGAAAGGAGGAGGGAAAAGGGGAACCCCACAAGGGTCTCCGATCTCACCCCTTTTAGCCAACCTGTACTTTCGTCGCTTCATAATGGGGTGGAGGAAACTGGGACCGAAGCAGTGTCAGGGCAGGATTGTGTCCTATGCGGACGACTTTGTGATCTGCTGTCAAGGCGAAGCAGGGAAGGCTCTGCAAGCAACGCGGGAGATACTGGGGCGTCTGGGCCTGAAACTGAACGAGACCAAGACCTGTGTGAGACGGCTGCCGGGCCACACACTGGGGATCTGTCATCGAGCGAGGAGCGGGGTTCCCTACCTGGGGACTCGACCTTCGAAGAAGTCGATGGGCAAGATCTGTCGCGAAATCCACAGGGAGACGCGGCCCTGGAGTGGGCTCAGGTCAGCCGAGCAAGAGGTGGCCCGTCTGAACCGAATGTTGGTGGGATGGGCCCATTACTTCTGCTTGGGTGGGGTCAGCAAAGCCTATCGGGCGGTGGATGCCCACACCCGATGGAGGCTTCGTCAGTGGTTGCGACGAAAACACAAGAAGCAAGGCAGCAAGGGAAGAGTTCGAGAAGGCGATTATTTACATGAGAGTGACCTGCCCCCAGGAACGAGTCCACTCTCTAAGTTAGACCTGGGACCATTTGAAGTCCACTCCATGGTATAGAACTCTGGGCCTGGGACCTGGGTAATCTGGCCTCCGGCGCCGGCGGCCGATAGGCCAAGGCGCTGTGAGGCCGTCGCTGGTTGTACTCCCTGCGCCATCTCTCGGCCAACACCTTCGCTTCCCACAACGTGTCGAAGACTTCTACGTTCAGCAGTTCATCCCGCAGTTTTCCGTTGAAGCTCTCCACATATCCATTCTCCCAGGGGCTGCCGGGCTCGATGTATAAGGTCCTCACCCCAACAGCCTTCAGCCAGTCCCGAACCGCCTGAGCCGTAAACTCCGACCCGTTATCGGACCGAATGTATTCAGGCACTCCCCGATCCACGAACAACTCCGCCAATCGATCCAACACGTCCTGGTGATTCATCTGTCGTTGAACCTCAATGGCCAGACACTCCCGGGTGTATTCATCCAGTAGGGTTAATAATCGAAAGGCCCTTCCGTCATGGGTTCGCTCATGCACGAAGTCATAGCTCCAGACGTGATCCTTGTGAGCCGCTCGTAACCGAACGCAGGATCCATCATGAAGCCACAGTCTCCTTCGTTTCGGCTGTCTGGACGGGACTTTCAGCCCCTCCTGTCTCCACAACCTCTCCACCCGCTTGTGATTCACTTTCCACCCTTCCCAACGAAGCATGGCCGTGATCCGTCGGTAGCCGTATCGCCCGTAGTGCGTGGCCAACTCCACCATCTCAGCCACCAATCGAGCCTCATCATCGGGGATATGCCTTTCCCTTCGCTGGGTCGATCGAGCCTGTCCCAGCACTTGGCAGGCCCGACGTTCGGAGACGCGCTCTGCTCCCAATCTCTCCCTCACCCACACCACTGCGCGTCTCCTCTTCGTCGGGCCTAGAAGTTTCCCGAGGAAACTTCCTTTAGGATCTGCTTGTCCAAAGACAGATCTGCCACTAGCTTCTTCAACCGGGCATTCTCCTTCTCCAACACCTTCAACCGCTTGGCCTGATTCAGTCGAAGCCCTCCGTACTCCTTGCGCCACCGGTAGTAGGTCTGCTCGGTCACCCCAATCTGTTTGCACACCTGGCCCACCGTCTGTCCTTGGGCTAGACCTGCCTCTGCCTCACGCAGCTTCATGATGATTTGTTCTGCCGTAAACCGCTTCCGTGCCATCCTTGCCTCCTTCCTAAAACCGAAAATCCTAACATTCAACTTGGACCCGTTTTAGGGGGCAAGGTCAAACAGCGTCAGTTTGACGAGTTTCTTTTCGAGCCCACAGCTGGGATCGATCCCGTCGCGTCATTGTCAAAGTGGAGGTCGATCAGCGTGGCATCAATCGTCGCTTTGTAGTTACCAACCGGGACGATCTCTGCTCCCAATCACTTTATGACCACTACACAAACCGAGGGCAGACCGAGAACTTCATCAAGGCCTTTAAGAATCACCTGAGCATGGACCGACTCAGTTGTCATCGATTCCTGGCCAATCAGTTTCGACTCCTCCTGCATGCACTGGCTTACCAGATGTTCGTGCGCCTGCGCGACTATCTGCACGGAACCCCTTGGCACAAGCTCGAAATCGAAACCTTGCGTCGTCGTGTCCTCAAGATCGGGGCCCGGATCCGACAAACCACTCGACGCATCTGGGTCCATCTTTCCTCTGCCTTTCCCGAACAACCCCTCTTTCACCTCGTCTTGAGTCGCCTCAACTCCAGCTAGCCTCTCCCAGCTCCCCGAAAAACCGCTTCCGATACTCATCCAGGCCCAGATCTGTCTGAAATTCACTCCCCAAACCACTTCAACCGCCTCACCAACCGATACTCTTCGCAAATCCGGCTGTCACACTTGCCCGCTTCCAATTTGGGCCACTTCTCAAGGCTTTTTTCAACACCGGACCACGGTTCTTGCATAATCCGGGCTAGGACCGACAAGTCCTACGCAACCCTTGCTCAGTGCGTTCGCGACCAACGTAACTAGATTAGTTCAGATGAAGAGACTAAGCCAGTCATATGACGCGAGTTTCGATTTCCGAGTTAAAGGCTCACTTGTCGCGTTACCTGCGAGAAGTGCGGCGCGGAGGCGAGATCCAGGTCCTGGATCGGGGAGTTCCCATCGCCAGGCTCAGCCGACTGGAAGCTATCCCCCTCGGCGACACTGATCGGCGGGCTCGGCTGATCAAGGGGGGAGTACTGTTGCCGGGAAGCGGGGCGGTCGGCACACTCCTGGCGAAGGAGCCCATCAAGCTGGAAACCAGCATTTTGAAGGCTCTCGAAGAAGAGCGAGCTGACCGCTTGTGAGGTATTGGGATGCATCGGCGCTGGTTCCACTGCTGGTTTCCGAACCTGAGAGTCAGCAAGTGCGGAACTGGCTGGAAGAGGACTCCAGAATCGTGACCTGGAGCTGGTCTTCCGTGGAGTTGGCGAGTGCCGTCGAGCGGCGCTTCCGGGAAGGCTTCCTCTCCAGAAAGCAACGCCGCCAGTGTCTGGATGCCTTTGCGGCTCTTGCGAAACAATGGGACGAGGTGATCGATCTTTTTGCGACAAGATCCCGGGCTCTGGCCCTTCTCGCCCGGCACCCTCTCCGAGCCGCGGATGCCGCTCAGCTCGGCGCAGCCTTGTTGGTCGCTGAGGACAACCCGGCTGAGCGGGAATTTGTCTGCCTCGACGAACGTCTGGCCTTGGCTGCCGAAAAAGAAGGGTTGCGCGTCATTCTATGAAAGCAAAAGTCAGGGAGAGAAACGGACCTGTCCCCTGCCGCGCCCTGCCTGCACCCAGCTAGACGTCCAGTTCATCGAGGTCTAAGATAGCCCCGAGTTCCGCACTGACCCGCAGCAGACAATAGTGCCAACCCCGGACTGATCGACGCGAGATGACCGTTACTCCCAGTTATCGAAGCTTCGTCATTGAGCAACTTGAGCAAATCTCCCCCATCACCGCAAAGAACATGTTCGGAGGGGTCGGCCTTTATGCCGAGGAATACTTTTTCGCTCTGATCGCTGATGACAGGCTCTACTTTAAGGTCGATGATTCGAATCGCTCGGATTTTGAGGCGGCTGCGATGGAGCCCTTCAGGCCCTACGCAGATGGACGTTCGATGCAGTACTACGAAGTCCCAATTGCGGTGTTGGAGGATGTGGATGTTTTACAGGGTTGGGCCTTGAAGGCCATTGAGGTGGCGCGGACGGCTCACCGGTTGCGCGGGAGATAAATCTCAGTCCCGCAGTTTTCTATGGTGGAACGCGTCGTTTGGATTCGGAGTCCCCCAGGGATCGGGACAGCGGATAGGCTTCCTGCCGTGGTACCACTGGTTCATACTTCTCCAGATCTCTATGGTGAGTTGGAAGGGACAGGAGGTTGACATCCAGATCCGGCCGGAAGAAGACCGTGATGCCCACTCCATCAGGGAGGTTCTGGTCTCGGCTTTTGCAGGAGATCAGGAGGCCGACCTAGTTGAGAAACTGCGCTGCGCCGCGCCGAGGCCGTTACCGTCTCACTGGTGGCCACCGTCGGGGATGACCTCGTGGGGCACATTCTCTTCACCCCGGTCAGAGTGGTCTCTCCGGAGGCCGAAGAACAGGCAGTGGCTCTTGGTCCGATGGCGGTGGCAAAGGATTGACAACGCCGTGGAGTGGGAGGAGAGCTGATCAAGTCTGGTCTTCAGGCCTGTCTTCGCGACGGCATGACGTAGTGTTCGTCCTCGGACATCCTTCCTATTATCTGACCTTGCCCCCTAAAACGGGTCCAAGTTGAATGTTAGGATTTTCGGTTTTAGGAAGGAGGCAAGGATGGCACGGAAGCGGTTTACGGCAGAACAAATCATCATGAAGCTGCGTGAGGCAGAGGCAGGTCTAGCCCAAGGACAGACGGTGGGCCAGGTGTGCAAACAGATTGGGGTGACCGAGCAGACCTACTACCGGTGGCGCAAGGAGTACGGAGGGCTTCGACTGAATCAGGCCAAGCGGTTGAAGGTGTTGGAGAAGGAGAATGCCCGGTTGAAGAAGCTAGTGGCAGATCTGTCTTTGGACAAGCAGATCCTAAAGGAAGTTTCCTCGGGAAACTTCTAGGCCCGACGAAGAGGAGACGCGCAGTGGTGTGGGTGAGGGAGAGATTGGGAGCAGAGCGCGTCTCCGAACGTCGGGCCTGCCAAGTGCTGGGACAGGCTCGATCGACCCAGCGAAGGGAAAGGCATATCCCCGATGATGAGGCTCGATTGGTGGCTGAGATGGTGGAGTTGGCCACGCACTACGGGCGATACGGCTACCGACGGATCACGGCCGACCTCTCGGAATGACAAGGGAAAAATGACCCGGAGTGATCACGGAATAGTGACCCACCCTGGGATACGTTGTTCTAATTGATCCTGGAGAACCACCTCCTTGAGTTCCTGAAGACTGATGGAGAGGGGACGTAGTGAGGGCGAGCCCGAACGGAGTGCCCCTCTCGGCGCGCGACTCGACCGGCCCCTCAGCGGTCTACTGGCCCCATGCCCCCCTTGAAGTCCCTGCTGGTGGAGATGTACGGGCCACGGGTCGAGGCGACATTGCTGTGTGGCCGTCAGGAGACACTTCCGGGGGCCCAGAAGGCTATTTTGGCCTCGACTTGGCGGATCTTTTCCGGCGTATCTTCTTTTGCCGTTTCAGACTCTCGGCCAGACGGATGCTCTCCCAGTCGAACTCGTAGATGTAGCAACGATGGGTGAACCGGTCCAGCAGAGCTGCCGTCAGGGAAGCATCGCCAAAGACCCGTGTCCATTCGGCAAAGGCCAGGTTGGAGGTCACCAGCAGCGAAGCCTTCTCGTAACGATTGGAAAAGACTTGATACAGCAGTTGCGCTCCTTGTTCCGAGAATGGGATGTAGCCGAGCTCATCGAGGACGATCAGGTGAAAGCGATCGAGCTTTCGAAACACTCGCTCCAGCTGCCTTTCCTCGCGGGCTTCCACCAGGGTGTTGACCAGGCCGGAGGCGCTCTGAAACAAAACCCGGTGTCCGCGCCGGCACGCTTCCACTCCCAGCACCGTCCCAGCATGCGTTTTGCCCGTTCCATGCTTGCCGATTAGAGACACGTTCTCTCGCTCGGAGATCCAACTGCACTCCATCAACTCCCGCACTTCGACTGCATCCAGTGTCGGCCACAACGCGAGATCCGTCTTCTCCAGCGTTTTCATCACCGGAAAGCGCGCTTGCTTGAGTCTTCGCTCCAGCTGATTGGCACGACGCTGCTCGAGTTGGCGGCTCACCAGATCCAGCAAGAAGCCCTCATAACTGGCCCGCGTTTCCCGCGCTTGGCGCGCACACTCGGCGTAATCTCGCCGCATGGCCGGCAGCCGCAACTCCTTGAGGTGATCCTTCAGCAATACCGCTTCACTGGCGCGGCTCATCCCCTACTCCTCAGCAAGGCATTGAAGCTCGCCACTGCCATCCTCTCGACCCGACGGTCCGTGATCCCCGGAATCAGCTGAGCAGGCAGGGGCGCGATCGACTGAGTGGAACTTTCCTGGTAACGGATCCAGTGCCGGATCGAAGCCAAGCTCGGGCATTGCAGCTCCAACACCCGGGTAATCGCTTCTTCCACAAGCCTTTCCGGATAGCGCTGGTGCAAGCCCAGGATGCCGACAAACTCTCGAGTGCCGGAGTTCTCGCCCAGGCGGCTGCGCAACCTGGCGAGCAGCACTTCGTAATCGTCAGGCCAGCGGTCTCGCCACTGGAGAATAGGCCGGGCAGACTCAAACGCTCCAGGCCGCTGGCTGATCAGATCCAGATAGTGCAGCGGATCGATCTGCCACTTACAGTTGGAAAACACTCGCTCGTGCTCTGCCATCTTCCGGCCCTCGGCAAACACCTCCACCTGCCAGCAGCTCACATGCGCCCACACCCAGCGACCCACATACGCCCTGGGCACCGAGTAGCGGTTACGGTCCACTCGCACCGTCTGGTAACGATCCACTTTCACTCGCAGCGGCTTGTAGTTGTCAAAGGGGCGCTCTGGCAGGGGCAGAAGTCGCGATCTCTCCGACTCGAATCGCTCCTGGACAGTTCGATCATCTTCCCGGCCCGCAATCCGGTGACTGCCATACTGCCGGCAGCGCTGCAAGAGCATCTGGTTGAGCTCTTCGAAGTCTTTGACTCGAGGCAACGGCACCAGGAAGTTTCTGCGCGCAAAGCCGACCAGGCCCTCCACACCACCCTTCTCGCGGCCCACTCCAGGATTGCAAAAGCGGGCCTTGTACGTGTAGTAGCTGCGAAAAGAGACAAAGCGTTCCTGCTCCACTCGTTTCTTGCCCCGCAGGATTCTCTTCACCGCGGGGCGCAGGTTGTCATACACCAGTTGCCGAAAGATCCCCTGGTAGTAGGCAAAGGCTCGCATGTGGGCGTCAAAGAACATCTCCTGACGCTCCCACGGATAGGCTCTCACGAAGGGCTTGCCCGAGTAGCGTGAGCGCATCACGAACAGCTTCACCCTCCGGCGCTCCCCAGCCATCTCGACCCAGGCCGTCCCCCAGTCCACTTCCGCTTCCCGGGCCACTTCCGGGTCCAGAGGAACCACTGCCTGGCTGGCCCCCCAGCCGTGAGCCGCTTTCCACTCCCGGACCCAACGCCGGACCGTCGATTCTGCTCCCCCAAATCCGTGCTCCTCGACCAGCCGATCCCAGATCCGACGAGACGTGTGACGCTGACGCCGAGGACGATCCCGGTCTCCCAGCAGCCAGCCCTCAACAATCGGTGCCACCGGATCCATGATCGGACACCTGGGTGGCTTTCTCCGTCGGTACTTGGGCTCCAACCCTTGCAAGGCTTTGCGAATCGTTTCCCGATGATGACCTGTCTCCCGACGGATCTCTCGGATGCTCTTTCCGTATACACGGTGGGCTGTTCTGATAAGCTCGTACTGGTCCATCCCAATCACTCCGGCCTCCGTTCTAGTTGTTCTTTTGCTCTTGAACAAACCTAGAACAGAGGTCTGATTGGGGTGGGTCACTTTTACTCGATCACTCGCCCCCAATCTGGGTCACTTTTACGATAGCGAAATCAATGCTTCGTTGGGAAGGGTGGAAAGTGAATCACAAGCGGGTGGAGAGGTTGTGGAGACAGGAGGGGCTGAAAGTCCCGTCCAGACAGCCGAAACGAAGGAGACTGTGGCTTCATGATGGATCCTGCGTTCGGTTACGAGCGGCTCACAAGGATCACGTCTGGAGCTATGACTTCGTGCATGAGCGAACCCATGACGGAAGGGCCTTTCGATTATTAACCCTACTGGATGAATACACCCGGGAGTGTCTGGCCATTGAGGTTCAACGACAGATGAATCACCAGGACGTGTTGGATCGATTGGCGGAGTTGTTCGTGGATCGGGGAGTGCCTGAATACATTCGGTCCGATAACGGGTCGGAGTTTGCGGCTCAGGCGGTTCGGGACTGGCTGAAGGCTGTTGGGGTGAGGACCTTATACATCGAGCCCGGCAGCCCCTGGGAGAATGGATATGTGGAGAGCTTCAACGGAAAACTGCGGGATGAACTGCTGAACGTAGAAGTCTTCGACACGTTGTGGGAAGCGAAGGTGTTGGCCGAGAGATGGCGCAGGGAGTACAACCAGCGACGGCCTCACAGCGCCTTGGCCTATCGGCCGGCGGCGCCGGAGGCCAGATTACCCAGGTCCCAGGCCCAGAGTTCTATACCATGGAGTGGACTTCAAATGGTCCCAGGTCTAACTTAGAGAGTGGACTCGTTCCTGGGGGCAGGTCAGACCCGCCGAAGATGACGGTGGGGGTTCGCCGGACAAACAAGAGACAGGGTGAGAAAGGGACCTGTCCCCTCCTTTTATACTTCCTCTCTTCCGGGGAGATTGTTCGTCACCTCATCCAATCGGCGACTCTACCGCTCTGGTCCCAATCCCTCCAGTCGCTCATGTACTGCCGAAGCACCCCGCGGATCTGCTTCTCGGAGAGCTGGCCTTCCGTCCGGTATAGCGTCTGTCCCTTTGGGGAAAGGAGGATATGGTGTGGAATCGTCATGGTCCAGAGATCAGCCGCCAGAACCCTCCGGGGATCGAGGCCGAAGCGCCTGGCCCAGCCCATCGCCGTCTGCGACGTAGGCTTGGAGTTGCCGCCGGGAGCCTCGCTCGTCATCACCGTGACGAAGACAACCCTATCGCCGAATGCATTTTCGAGGTTGTGGATCGTCCGCGACTGGGGGGTGCAGGGGCCGCACCACGGCGCGGCGTACTCGACCCAGATGAAGCTTCCCTGGAACTGGTCAAGGGAGACCCCCCTCCCATAGGCATTAGGACGCTTCTTGATCCCGGTGGAGGTACGCTGCCCGGAGTACGAGAAATCGTCCATGATCCCGACGTGGGGATATTGGTGCCCCTCCCGCGTCCCGCAGCCAGCCGCCAGCAGGGTCAGCGCCACGATGGCTGAGGAAAGCGAACTACGAAAACAGGTCACGGCCTTTTCTCTGTATGACAGTGGCAAAAGGATACTACGAAAAGGGGGCACCCCTTCTTTGCCCTTCCCCGTAGAAGGGTCAGCACAGCAAACGGCGAATCGGCAAGGGGGGCGGCTATTCTTGACACGTAAAACCCCAGGAACTAACGTTTCGAGTCGGTGCCAGAAGCGACCTGTTTGAATGCATAAGTAAGAGTGACAGAAGTGGGAGAGAGAATCCTCCTGTAAGAAAAACCCTAAAAGGAGCCGGGCCTGTAGAGGACCCTGGCCAGGAGGATTCTCATGCAAGAAAGTTACTACGTTGGATTGGATGTGCACAAACGGAAGATCAGTTATTGCCTGATGGAGGCGGACGGAAAGAGGTGGACCCCATCGGTTGGACCACTTGGCGGCATTTCTAAGGTGGACTCCGCAGTTGTTGTTGCCGCCAGTAAGGGAAATTCTGAGAGGGGGCGAGCCTGAGGGCAAGGTCCCTCTCGGAATGTTTTTTCAAGCCAGTGTACACCTCCTCCGGCGTCGCCCCAGCGTGCGCCGAGTGAGGTCTCTCGCTGTTGTATAGGTCGATCCAATGGCCGATCCCTTGACGGGCTTCCGACCCGGTTTCGAAAGCGTTCAGATAGACGCATTCGTATTTGAGTGAACGCCACAGACGCTCGATGAAGACGTTGTCCATCCAGCGGCCTCTCCCGTCCATCGAGATACGCACCCCGGCCCCTTTGAGTAGTCCCGTGAACTCCGTGCTGGTGAACTGACTCCCCTGGTCTGTATTGAAGATCTCCGGGGGATCGTACCTGTTGAGCGCTTCCTCAAGTGCTTCGCAACAAAAGGACGGCTCCAGCGTGTTCGACAGCCTCCAGGACAAAACCCAGCGGCTGTACCAGTCCATGATCGCCACCAGGTACAAAAAGCCCCGACGCATCGGGATGTAGGTGACATCCGTGCACCACACCTGATCGGGCCGGGTGACCGCCAATCCTCGAAGAAGATACGGATACACTCGATTCTCCGGGTGAGGCCGTGAAGTCCGCGGCTTTTGATAGATGACCGCCAGGCCCATTTTGGCCATCAGACGACGAACCCTCTTGCGGCCTACCCGACCGCCCCGCCGTTTCAAGTGATAGACCATCTGCCGGGATCCGTAGTAGGGGGTCTTTAAGAACTGCTCGTCCAATCGTCTCATCAGTTGCAGGTTTTCTTCGCTCTCGCCTTTGGGCTCATAGTACAAAGTCGAACGGTTCAGACTCATCAGCCTGCATTGTCTACGAATGCTCAGCCTCGGGTGCTTTGGCTCGATCGTGGCCCTTCTGGCCTTTACACTCAGCGATCGAGCGCTTTGGACAAAAAATCCTTTTCCACCGTCAGTTCGCCGATCTTGGCATAAAGCTCTTTGGTCTCCGCCTCGCTTCCTCTCTGACGCTTCTCAACCTTGCCCGCGAACACATCGCCCAGACCTTCCCGGGCCCGCTTTTTCCAATTCGTGATCACACTCGGATGGATCTCGTAGCGAGCCGCCAACTCGCTCAGGGTGCGTTCGCCTCGAAGCGCTTCCAGCGCCACCTTCGCTTTAAACTGAGCTGAGAAATTCCTTCGTTTTGCCATGACTCCTCATCCTTTCTGATTCAGGTCGGAGCCACCTTAACAAATGGTCCAGTTTTCCGGGTCCACCTCTGAAGGGTGGTTGAGGAAGGAGAACTGGCGGCTCGGAGGGAGGTGCTGCAGCAGTGGGCTGAGAGTCTGGAAAGACCTTGGATAGGAGCGCTGGAAGCTACCCTTTTTAGCGAATGGATCTACGATTTATTGGAGCCCTACAGCCAGGAGTTGAAGGTGGCTCATCCAGCCATGCTCAAGGCATTGAGTGCGGGCAAACACAAGAATGATCGGATCGATGCGCGCAAGATCACCGATCTGCTGCGCTGCGACTTACTGGTGCAGAGCTACGTGCCGCCGGCTGAGATCCGAGAATTGAGACGAGTGCTGCGCTATCGCAACCTGATGGTGTCACAGATGGTGCAGCTCAAGAACCGGATATCGGGACTGTTGATGGAAACGGGAGTGCAGTACAACCAGAAGCGGCTGCATGGACAGCGTTACTTTCGACAACTGATGTCGCAGCTGCAGGAAGTGCCGGAATCGGTGGTGCAACTATTGAATCTGAGTCACGATTCGATGCGATCACTGCAGCAAATCGAGAGGGATCTGCTGAGGGGGTTGTGTGAGCAACCGTGCGTAGGGCGTCGGGTGGAGCTGTTGATGACGATTCCCGCTGTGGGAGTGGTGACGGCTTTGACCTGGGTGCTGGAAGTGGGGGAAGTGAGTCGCTTCCGGGCGATTCGTCACGCGGTCAGCTACTGTGGGCTGTGCAGCGGCCAGAAGCAGTCGGCAGGCAAGGACCGCTTGAGCCCGATCAGCAAACACCGTAACCGGCATCTTCAGCGGGTTTTGGTGGAAGCGGCCAAGCTGGCTCCTCGATATAGCCCACAGCTGGCCGCCGTTGCACAAACGCAAAGGCAGAAAGGAAATCACAACCGAGCCACGCTGGCGGTTGCCAGGAAACTGGCAGCTTACCTGATGGCGGTCGATCGCAGTGACCGACCATTTTCAGTGGCTAGCATTTAGAACAAAACTCAGCTAGCCCGGATTATGCAAGAGATCTAAATTCAAGTGAGATTTGGGCCCAGAAAAAAGGCCGTAGCTCTCTGATATAAAAGGGTTTAGAGAAACAATGACCCTAAACAGGAGCTACGGCAATGTTGAAAGCAGTCTGCCAGAATACCCTGCCATTTCATAGCCACAGAAACATCACGGCTCGTTTTGATGGGGGGAGCCTCACTTCCGACGCAGGATGGTTGTTGTTTGGATCCCTGGATCGTCAACATCGATTGTGCGAGGGCTTCAGTTCGTGTATTGCGGAAAGTCGAGACCGACGCTACGTTCGTCATGACCTGTTGAAGTTGATCCGACAACGAGTCTTGCAGATCGTGGCCGGCTACGAAGACTGTAACGACGCCGATACGCTGCGCTCGGATCCGATGCTCAAGACAGTCTGTGATCAGTTGCCAGAGAGCGATCCCGATTTGGCCACCCAGCCGACTTTCTCCCGCCTGGAGAACTCCGTCACCAAGAAGGATCTGATGCGTCTGAGCCGGTGGCTGCCAGGCCGTTATGTGCGCTCCCTGAAGAAGAGACGTCCCAGCAAGATCATCCTGGATCTGGACAGTACCGACGACCACACTCACGGCCAACAGGAGTTCTCCTTCTACCACGGGTATTACCGAAACCACATTCTGCATCCTTTGCTGATCTTCGATGCCGACACGGGAGACCTGGTCTGTGCCGTGTTGAGACCTGGCAACAAGGGGGCTGCCTCTCACATCGTGCCCATTCTGAAGCGAGTCGTGGAGGCCATCCGACAAGCAGTGGGGACGGATGTCGAGATTGAGATTCGGGCCGACAGCGGCTTTGCCACGCCTCGGCTCTACGAGTTCTGTGAATGTGAAGAGAATAAACTCCAGTATGTCATTGGGTTAAGTCGAAACCCTCGCCTGCAGCGAGTGGTCGAGCCCCTGCTGGATTCGACTCGGCTGAGGTTCCTTGAGCTGGAGGAAAAACAGCGTCAGTTTGACGAGTTTCTTTATCGAGCCCACAGCTGGGATCGATCCCGTCGCGTCATTGTCAAAGTGGAGGTCGATCAGCGTGGCATCAATCGTCGCTTTGTAGTTGCCAACCGGGACGATCTCTGCTCCCAATCACTTTATGACCACTACACAAACCGAGGGCAGACCGAGAACTTCATCAAGGCCTTCAAGAATCATCTGAGCATGGACCGACTCAGCTGTCATCGATTCCTGGCCAATCAGTTTCGACTCCTCCTGCATGCACTGGCTTACCAGATGTTCGTGCGCCTGCGCGACTATCTTCACGGAACCCCCTGGCACAAGCTCGAAATCGAAACCTTACGTCGTCGGGTCCTCAAGATTGGGGCCCGGATCCGACAAACCACTCGACGCATCTGGGTCCATCTTTCCTCAGCCTTCCCCGAACAACCCCTCTTCCACCTCGTCTTGAGTCGCCTGAACTCCAGTTAGCTTTTCCCAGCTCCCCCGAAAAACCGCTTCCGACACTCATCCAGGCCCAGATCTGTCTGAAATTCACTCCCCAAACCACTCAAACGCCTCGCCAACCCATATTCTTCGCAAATCCGCCTGTCACACCTGCCCGCTTCCGAGTTGGGCCACTTCTCGAGTCGTTTTCAACACCGAACTACGGTTCTTGCATAATCCGGGCTAGCCGGGAAGGTTCCGGCCGTTCCTCACTGAAAGGGATTGTGTGACGGGTTTGACCCTGAGACACCAACTGACCTGTTTGGAGGACGGCCGGTTTGCCCAAACTCAAGCTTCGGTGACGGCTCGCTCTCGAGCCCGATACCGCAAATGGATGTCTGGATTCTGACCCCCAAGGTCATGAAGCACCTTTAGCTGACAAAAACCTATCGTCCGGATTGCTGTAAATGAACTCTGGAGTTCACGGTGCTCTCACCGCACCGTTGAGGGGGAGTCTTGCCCACACTTGACAACTACTTATCATGGATGTCCCTTTCTCTCGAGCCCGCGTGCTGCTCCTCTTCACGGAGGCGTGGGGTGCCCCCACTTAAACCCCTCTTCAAAGTCTGAATAGTAGAATCATCAGCAGGGCAGATGCCAGGCTCGCGCAGGCCGTCCTGATTGAGTTCCACAGGTTCCAACGCTGAGCTACCATCAGAAGGTGTGTAAATAGCATAGGCGGTGAGTATCCTTCCGGGTTGATTTAAAACCCAGGGCCGAAAGGCCCGCAACGGAAGGAGTACACACCGCATGAGCAAGCAGAAGATTGAGGAAAGTGTGGAGTCAAGAGTTTGTTTCGAGGAGCTGGAAGATTGGGTGCGGGAGAAGATCCAAGGCTGGGTTCAAGAGCTGCTGGAGGAGGAAGTCACGGAGTTATTAGGGCGGCGTAAGAGTGAGCGGCGAAGGGCCGTGGACGCTCCGTCGGGCTATCGCAATGGATATGGGAAGCCGAGGCATCTGACGCTGAGCTCGGGGACGATCCAGGTTCGAAGGCCTCGAGTGCGGGATCTAGAGGAACACTTTGAAAGTCGGGTGTTGCCCCTGTTTGCCAAGCGGACGCGGCAGGTTCGAGAACTGATCCCTGAGCTGTACTTGCATGGTCTGGCGCTGGGGGATTTTGATCTGGCTCTGAGAGGGCTTTTAGGGGAAAAGGCGCACCTGTCGTCCTCCACGGTGGCCAGATTGAAAGAGAAGTGGCAGGCCGAATGGGAAGTCTGGCAGAGTCGACCCTTGAATGATCTGGAAGTGGTGTATTTATGGGTAGATGGAATCTACGTCAAGGCGGGTCTGGAGAAGGAAAAGGCAGTCCTGCTGGTGGTGCTGGCCGCCTTAAGTGACGGAAGCAAAGCCGTGGTGTCGGTCACGAGCGGCTATCGGGAATCGACTCAGAGCTGGTCGGAAGTGCTGCGCGACTTGAAGCGCCGGGGGATGGGCTGTCCACGGCTGGTGATCGGAGACGGCCACCTGGGCATCTGGGGAGCTTTGCGCAACGTCTATCCCCAGGCCGAGGAGCAGCGCTGCTGGAATCATCGGATCGTCAACCTGCTGGCCAAGCTCCCTAAGCGAGTGCACAAGCCGGCCTTGCTGATCCTGCGGCAGATCCCTTACGCCGAGACTTGAGAAGAAGCACAACGACTCAAGAAGGTTTTTCAGCACTGGTGCCGGCAGCGAGGGCTGACTCTGGCGGCTGAGCTAATCGAGCAGGACTGGGACCGGATGGTGACCTTTTACAACTATCCAAAGAAGCAGTGGCAGCATCTGCGAACCACCAATCCAGTGGAGTCACCGTTTGCCGCTCTTCGGCTGCGAACGGACGCGGCCAAGCGATTCAAGAAAGTGGAAAACGCCCAGGCGGTGATCTGGAAGATGCTGTTGGTGGCGGAGCAGCGATTCCGCCGGTTGAAGGCACCGGAGCTGATGAAAGACGTCTACCAGGGCGCCAAATATGTCAATGGAGTCCCGGTCAACCAAGTCCCGGAGGAGAAAGCCGCCTGATGTTTTTCCACACCTATTGACAAGAGCTCTCCAACGCTCTTCAAAGTCCTTACGAGCTGCTGCCTGCGTTGCTGTATTCATGAGGTCCACATTTAGAGATTGCAGTCTGTTATTCAGCGGTATGTTGATCGTGACGGTCGGCAATTGGACGCCGACAAGATAGGCAAGTGCTGCGAAGATCATGAGCAGAAGTCCAGCTCCATCCAATTGCCTGAGGCCGGTGACTGCCGAAGCCACCAGAGCCACAACTGAACCGACCCAGACCAACATGAAAATTGGCTGATTATTCTGGATAACACGATCCACCGCCTGAAAAGCTCGGACAAACTCCCGGTCATCCAAACCTCTTATGCCCGGCATCACCACGACGGCAAAGGCAAAAAGGAAGCCGGCCACCAGGGAACACAGAAATGTAGCCAGGATCAATGCAATGTGAAAGATCCCCATGATTCATCCTCCATTGCCTCTACCTCTTCTTATTGTCCAGCTTGTCGAGGGCCTGGTAGTGATGCGGATTGCCTTGCGTCCTGAATCAATTGCGGCCGATTCTAGTCCTGGTGGAATACTTCCTCCATAGGGGACCACCACTCACCCTCGGCGAGATCGGGGAGGGGCTCCTGGCAGGGTTTGCACACGTCCCACCAGCGCTGTGTCTCGGGCCCGGAGGCCATCTTCGCCATATCGGCTTCAAAGTCTTCGCCCACGTATTCCAGATAGCTGAAGAGGTAGTACCTTCCATCCGGCAACTTTCGAAGATAAATGGAGTAGTTGCGGATGTTACTCTTCTCGATGATCGCCCGCACCGAAGGCCAGACGTCGGCGTGCAGATGCCTGTATTCGTCCAGGTGCTCTTCTTTGAGACCGATCACCCAACCATGTCGTTGCATGCTTTGCCCCATACTCCCAACTCCCCGGACTCGCGCGCTCATACACCGAGCCGGTAGATCCTCTCGGCATTCTCACAAAATAATTTTCGCTGATCCGCTGGATCCGCGGCGCCGACCACATCCATGGTGACAGAAAGCCAGGTCTTCAGGTCGGTGGTGGCGAGACAGACCGGCCAGTCACCGCCCCAAATCACCCGGTCCCAGCCGAAGCATTCCAGGCAATGCTCGACGTAAGGTCTCACTGCCTCCGTGGTCGCCTCGTTGGGCCTGCAGTAAGCCAGCACCCCTGAGATCTTGCAGCTCACATTGGGCAGCTCGGCCACGGCCTTAATGTGGGTTCGCCAGGGGTCGAGTACTCCGCCTGCTATATCAGGCACTCCGCAATGATCCAGGACGAACTGGACGTTCGGGCACTGCCTGGCCAGGTTCACCGCCAGCGGCAACTGCCGGGCCAGGACACAGAGGTCAAAGGTAAGACCGTACTTTCCCAGCAGCCGCAGATTCTCGACGAATCTCGATGTTTGCGACAACTCGTCCGGCTCGACGTGCAGGATGCGCCGAAATCCGACCAGCCTGGGATGCCTTACCGCCTCGATATATGCCTCGAAATCGTCCTCCGACTCGGGCCGGCAGCCGCCGATCACCCCGTGGATGACGGTACCCTTCTGATCGGCGAGCTTGCAGGTGAACTCGGTTTCCGCCCGCCACTGGGGATCATCGACGAAGGCTTCCATGAAAATCGTCCGGGTGATGCCGGTTCCTGCGGCGGCTTCCAGGTAGTCCGCCAGACGAAAGGCCCGACCGGCCACCTCAGGGCTGCCGTCAGACCAGGAATAGGAATACCGCTCCGGGTAGATCATGTGCTGGTGCGTGTCGATGATTGGTATGCTCAAGGAGATCGCCTCCGAACGCCGCATCCCTTATTCGGGGATCCTGGTCGCTCCGTCGCTGTCGGACAGATAGCAGGCTTCAACCAGTGCCATCGTATGATAGACGTCCTCCACCGAGGTGTGGAGCACGGCGTCTTCGCCGGCGACGTAGCGCTGCAGGTTGGACATCGTCCCCACGAACGCGTCGGGGAACCAGCTCCCCTCCAGGTCAAGGGACTGCCAGGCAGGATCCAATCCATCTTCGAGTACACAGTACTCGAACGTATCGGGTACTCCCGCAGGGTAATTCATCAGCACACCGAGCGTGCTCTTGATGGCCCCCCCGGTTCCTTCCCACTTGACGTAGCTTTCCTGGTGGCGGAGGCCGAACCGGTGACAGTGGTTCACCTGTGCTCCCACCATCATGTCGTCTCCGTAATCGAGAATGACGTAAGAACAGACGGACGCCAGTTTCGGCACGCTGGGGTGTTTGAGAGTTCGGCAGAAGGCGCCCCTGGGCTCGCCCAGAAAGGCCCGCATCAGGTCCAGGTAGTGGACCGTATGGTACAGAATCTCGACCCGGGGAAGCGGCTCCAGAAATCCCCACATCTGCCAGGGCGTGTAGACGGTGACGCGCACCTCCATGGCGTGGATCGCGCCAATCGCCTCCTGGTCGATCAAACTGCGGGCAGCGAGACACTGGGGGGCAAAGCGGAGTTGATGGTTGATCGCGGCCGTCAGATCCTTGGCATGACATTGCTCAAGAATGTCTTTGGCCTCCGCCAGGTCTTCTCCCATGGGTTTCTGGATCAATACCGCAGCGTGATCGGGCAACCGATCGAGAACGGAAAGAATGGCCGATGCCGGCACCGCTATGTCAAACACGACACCCGGGCAGGCCACCGCCTCATCGAGCAACTTGAAAACATTGGGGATGTCGAACTTCCGGGCCGTGTCCGTGCTCCTGTCAGGATCCAGGTCATAGATCCCGTGGACGGGCAGGCCCGCCTTCCGGTACGCGGGCAGATGGGCGTCGTTGACGATGCCCCCCGCACCGATGATCACGATCGGTCTCGGAGCGCTCGGCAATGGCCAGTGTTGCCGAACTCTGAAAGGGCTATTGGTCGACATCGCTTCCTGTGCGACGTTGCGGCTCCGGGTTCCGCGGGCCGAGTTTCAGGGGCGGACGCAGGGATGGTCCCGATCTGCTGAGCCCGCCCCTGAGCGGGACGATCGGTCCTGGCAGGGCCTGGTCCCGCACTAATGCAACCCGCACTAGTCGTCGGTTACGGAGGCAGGCGCTGCATCCTCGATTCCAAGCAGCTCCTTGGCCCTCTCCACACAGGCCACGGCGTCGCGGCCGTAGCCGTCGGTCTTCATCTCTTTGGCGAGTTCCTCCGACAGCGCCGCTCCTCCCGCCATCATCTTGATCCGATCTCGCAACCCGGCCTCTTGAAACGCCTTGTGGGCTCGCCCGATATTCTCCATGGTCGTAGTCAGCAGGGCGGACATCCCCACGACGTCGGCATCGTGCTCTCTCACCGCCTCAATGAACTCTTCGGCCTTGGTATCAACGCCCAGGTCGTGCACCTCGAATCCGGCCCCGCGCAGCATCATCGTACAGAGGTTTTTCCCGATGTCGTGGAGATCCCCCTTGACGGTGCCCATGATCACGGTCCCGAGAGGCTTAATCTCGGACGCGGAAAGGATGGGTTCCAGGTGGGCCATCCCGGCCTTCATGGCGCGGGCGGCTACAAGTACCTCGGGAACAAAGATCACATTGTCGCGAAACTTCACGCCTACAACCGACATGCCGCCGATGAGACCGTCGTCCAGGATGGTCTCGGCTCCCATACCCCGTTCAAGTGCCTCCCTGGTCAAACGGTCCACTTCGTGCTGGTTTCCGATAATCACGTCATGGGCCATCTCCTGCAAAAGCCCATCCGCGTTTTCCAGAACTCCGCGGATGCGGAGGCTCTCCTCCGGTTTCGTCACCCACTTCAGCTCTTTCTCCAAGCCCTCGTTGACTATTGCCATTAGTAGAAGTATTCCTTACGTGATTGCATCTGCGCCGGCAGTGTTGAGGCGCCGCCCCGGGCAACCGGGGTGATGGGCCCTGGAAACCCTGAGTCCGGTTAGAGGGAGATCGGGTATTCTCCGTATTTGAAAGTGGCTTCCAGCATAGCAGCGTAGTTGTCGATGGGGACATATTCCGGAACCGAATTGCCGGAGGAGACACAATAGCCGCCTCCCGGCGCCAGATCGCGAATCCGGGTGCGCACCTCTTCATCGACTTCCTGCGGCGTCCCCTTGGTCAGCGTGTACTGGAGATCGATATTGCCCAAAAGGGCGATCCGGTCTCCGTATTCGGCCTTCACTTCGTTGATGTCGTGGGCTTGCGCTTCGACGGGGTGCCAGCCGGTGATTCCAAGGTCGATGAGATCTTCGATCACCATCGAGATGTCCCCGTCGGTGTGGTAAACGAAGGGCTTGTCGGCCGCCCTTGCCATATCGGACATTGTCCGGTAACAGGGGAAGGCATACTTTCGATAGTGATCGGGATGAACCAGTGGCCCGCCCTTGCCCGATAGATCGTCGGCGTGGAAGCTCATCCCTACGGCCGGATGCTCCATGGCGACTTCCATGGCCCGCTGCTGCAGGGGAACGATCTTGTCGTACATCATTTCAATCAGTTCCGGGTCGTCGATGTAGGCCAGCATGAAGGTCTCCATGCCCAGCATGAACCAGACGCCGGTAAATATCTTGCCGATCACCACTGCAATCTTCGTGTCATCAGGGAGCAGGGCGCCGACCTCGTCCAGTACTGAGAAATCCAGATCGTCGGGATCCGGCCAGGGATAGGCGTCGAACTCCTCCCGGCTACTGACCACACCCTTGTGCATCTCAGCCCAGTGGCGTTCCGTGTAGGCTTCCAGGGTCGCCTTACTCTTGGCTTGAGTACTAATCTGTAAACCCGTGATCTTGTCGGTGTCGGGTGGGGTTTCGTCGACCTTGTGGTAGTTCAGCACCGACAGCGACACGGGATAGACGTCGTAGCCGGCCAACCGATAGAACTGGATTTCTTCCTCGTGCCCGCGCAGACGGCGGCCCATGAACTGCTGCTTGATTTCCGGTTCTATGCCCATCTCAAAAATGGGTACGTAGTCCGGCTCCTGGCGGTAGAGCGCGGCTCTTACACGCTCGAAATCCGTCTTGCGGTCACCCTTGGCTGCTATGGCTCGTTCCACCGATTGAGGAATTCCCATGGCTGGTCTCCCTGACATTAAAAGGTCAACGACGAACCGGCTCGCTGGCCGGGTTACGGTAAAGAAGCAGTATTCACTTATTTCATTGAATCGGCAAGTGAGAAAGGACCCTTCTACCCGAATTCCTGCACCGGGGGATGCATTCTCAAACAGGCTCGTAGTCCTGGTCCGGCTTGGCGTCCCGGCTCGAACCAAAGGGTCGAGCCAGCACCCTCGCCAGGTCCTGCTGGGTGAAGGGCTTGGAAAGATAGTCGTCCATTCCGGCAGCAAGACACTTCTCCCGGTCGCCTTTGAGAGCATTGGGGGACGCGAGCCAGCCGAGCGGCCTGGCCTATCCGTCGAGGTGGACGACGACCATTTTCAGTTCGGTCATCTCTTCGACGGCATATCTGGGTCCTTCCTTACCCATCCCGCTGTCCTTCAATCCACCGTAAGGCATTAGATCGGCCCGCCACTGCGGACCCCAGTTGATGTGCACGTTGCCGCTCTCCACTTGGTTGGCAAAGCGCAGTGCCTGGTCGATATCCTGGGTAAAAATAGCGGATGAGAGACCATAGCGAGTGTCATTGGCCAGCTCGATGGCTTTGTCGATGTCATCGAACGGGCTCACGGCTACCGCCGGACCAAACAGCTCGTCGCGACTGATCCTCATGTCGGGATCCACCTCGGCCAGGATGGCCGGTTCCATCACGGCCCCCTCGCGGCCCCCTCCGGTAACCAGCCGAGCGCCCCCGGAGACGGCTTCCTGAATCCAGTCGCTGACCCGAACCGCGTCCGATTCGCGAACCATGGGCCCCATTTGCGTACTTTCCTGGAGTTGGTCGCCGGTGGAGATCGCTTCGACTCGCGACTTGAGCCGATCCAGAAACTCATCGTACACCCGGCCCTGTGCCAGTACGCGCTGGGCCGAGATGCAGACCTGGCCGGCATTGGCGAAGCCGGTTACGGCGGTAGCCGCCGCCACCTTGTCGAGATCGGCGTCGTGCATGATGATCAAAGGCGAGTTGGATCCCAGCTCCATGGTGACCTTTTTCATGCCGGCTACCCGGCAGATGTGATCACCCACTTCATAGCTGCCCGTGAAGCTGATCTTGCGCACCCGCCTGTCCCCGCACAACACATCGCCCACTTTCGCTCCGGAGCCGGTCACACAAGTCACGGCCTGGGGAGGCGCGCCGGCCTCGAGCAGGACCTCGATCAGTTTGAGGGCCGAGAGGGGAGTGTCGCTAGCCGGTTTTACGACCACGGCGTTGCCCGCCGCCAGGGCCGGTCCAACCTTGTGGGCGACCAGATGAAGGGGAAAGTTGAAGGGAGTGATGGCAACCACGACCCCGCAGGGAACCCGCAGGGTGAAGCCGAGTCGACCTGCACCGCCAGGCGCGCCATCCAGGGGCAGAACCTCACCGCTGAGCCGCTTGGCCTCCTCCGACGAAAGCTGGATGATCTCGGCGGCACGGGTGGCCTCGATGCGGGCCTCGGCCAGGATTTTTCCTTCTTCGCTGCTGATGATACGGGCAAACTCCTCGGAGCGCTCCAGCATCAGATCGGCCGCCTTTCGCAGGATCTGGGCCCGGTCGAATGCTGGAGTCCCGGCCATGATCCCGGCGCCATCCACGGCCCCCTCCAGCGCCTCATCGACGTCACTTGGACCGGCCGCCGGGACCGTGTCCAACACTGACTGATCGAACGGGTTCATGACTTTGATGACGTCAGAGGTCTCTTTCCACTCTCCGCCCACGAACATTCTCATTTCATAATCTCCTCATGGCTTTTCGCACGATCGGCTGCTGCGACCATGCTCTTTCTGATTTCACAAGGCTTGTAGGCCGACCATCGATCCCTTTTTTTCCAGCCCGACAGAGGTCTCTTTTACCACGCAATGGGAGCCGCTGCCTAGTACAGCCCGCCATAAGGCGAGATGCACTTGTACACTCCGGCCAGCCGTTCAAATCGCAAATTCGCGGGCCGGGTCGCGGAGGTTGTAGCGGGAACTCATCACGAAGCCGTAGGCCCCGGTGTTGGCCACCAGCAGGACGTCTCCCTCGCGGCATTCCGGCAGCAGTCGTTCGCCGCCCAGCAGGTCGGCGGTCTCGCAGATGGGTCCCACGACGCTGACGACATACTTGCCGGGTCCGTTCAGCCGGCTGAGATTGACAATCTCGTGGTAGGAGCCGTAAAGCGCCGGACGGATCAGTGAGTTCATCCCGGTCGCGACCCCCACGTAGCGGGCGTGGCCTTTCCCCTTCACCTGGGTGACGCGAGTCACCAGCACACCGGCCTCCGCCACCAGGTACCGACCCGGTTCCAGCCACAGCTCCAGGTCACCGGCCCGGCGAATCGTTTTCAGACTCGCATCCAGGAGGTTCAGATCGAGCGGCGGTTGACCCGGTTTCTCGGGAACGCCCAGACCTCCGCCCAGGTTGAGAGAGCGGGCCGCCGGAAATTCCCCGACGGCGTCCTGAAGTGCTGCGGCCACTTCTGCCCAGTGATCCTCCTTGAGAATGCCACTGCCACTGTGGGCATGCAGTCCAACCACGATGGCGCCGCAGGCCTCGACCCGGCGGCGGGCTTCCTCCAGCTCGAAGAGAGGAATTCCGAATTTTGCGTGCGTCCCCTCTGTACGCACGTGACGGTGATGGCCTCTGGCCTGTCCCGTGTCCAGGCGCAGCAGGATCTCACGATGGTCGAACATCTCGGGCCAGTGAATGAGAGGGTAAAGGTTGTCAAGGGTGACCCGGACGGACTCACGAAAGGCGTACTCATACTCCTGGCGGGGGGCAAAGTTGGGGGTAAAGAGGATTCGCTGCCGGTCGATAACGGGGAACAGCTCGAGAACGTGCTGAAGCTCCCCGGCCGACACGCATTCCAGATCCAGACCGCGGTCGTGGACGACTCGCAGAATGTCGGGGTGAGCGTTGGCTTTCAGCGCGTAGAACACCCTGCTCACCGAATCCAGGTCGAGCAGACGATCCGCGGCATCCCGGACCGTGTCCAGGTCGTAGATATAGGCGGCGTCTTCTCCGGCAACCAGCTTCAGCAGCCGTTGGCGCTTGCCCACCCACCACGGCTCCGATCCAGGACGGGCGATGATGTCCCCTTCTTCCAGTTCCTCCCAGGTGCGACCGAACACGGCGTCGTCTCGGGCCGGCCGTACCAGCATGGCGTGGAGCTTCTGAATCAAGCGGTGGGCCTGATCCTCCCCCACCACAAAACTGAGATTCAAATCGCTAGCCGCCTGGCTTACCAGATGAATCCGGTGTTCCTCGAAAACCTCCAGGGCGGGACCGATCTCGTGAAGAATGGAGCGAATTTTGTGGCCAACCAGGGTGACCACTTCAGCATGCCCAATGATCTGGACGCGGCAAATGCTCTCCAGTCGCTGTTTCAACTCGTCCAGGGTGGCGGCGTCGACGCCGTGGGCGCGTGTGTCCAGAGTGATCGTGACATTGCTTTCGGATGTAGACACCAGGTCGATCGACAGCCCGAAGTCGCTGAAGCAGCGGAAAGCGTCGGCCAGGAAACCCACTTCGTGCCACATCCCCAGAGTCTCCATGGAGATGAGCGTAATCCCGGTACGACCCGAGATCGCTTTGACGCCGGGCGCGTCGCCAGCCAGTTCGCGGCTGACCAGGGTCCCCGCCTGCTGCGGCTGGCTCGTTGATCGAATTCGAAGCGGAATGCCCTGGCGCCGCAGCGGAGAGATGCTGCGGGGATGAAGAACCGATCCTCCGGTGGAGGCAATTTCCTGGGCTTCCTGGTAGCTCAATGCCTTGAGCTGGCGGGCCCCCGCCACGATGCGGGGGTCGGCGCTGAAAACTCCGGCTACGTCAGTCCAGATTTCGAGGCCGACCGCCTGCAGTTTGGCGGCCATGTACGCGGCCGAGGTGTCCGAGCCTCCCCGTCCCAGTAATACGGTCTCGCCGCTGTCATTGCTGGCGATGAAGCCCTGGGTCAGAAGTGTACCGCTGACGGCGGCGAGGCGGGCCTGGCAATCCGGGTCGGGATCAAAATCGCAATCGGCTGCCAGGTACGCAGCCGGATCTCTTCGATTGGCCGGCTCGTTGACGGGCAGGATCTCTCGTGCATCCAGCCAGTTCACGGCCACGCCGCGATCCTGTAACCAGGCGGCGCCCAGACGGGTGGCCATCAACTCTCCCAGGGCCAGCACCTGGGCGTGGACGGGGGGCGTGGCCTGCCCCAACCGGTGGATCTGCGCCAGCAGCCGGCGCAGTTCCTCAGCATCTTCACCGAGCAGTGCGGCACCCTCTAGCCCCTGCTTGCGGAAGAGGGCGAAATGCAGCTCGAGCAGGGCTTCCAGCCTTGTTTCGTGATCGCCCGCGACCGCCAGTTGCAGCAGCTGCTGCAGTCGGTCGGTGACGCCCGCGAGAGCCGAATGCACCACCAGCAGGCGGTACCCCGCCTCGACCCGTTCCTGAATCAGGTCGCGGATGGTTTCCCATCGCTCCGGCGATGAGACACTGGTGCCCCCGAACTTCAGAACCAGCCAACCGTTACCGCCGGCTGGGGGGAATGTGGCTTCATCCAGAGTCTTCATATCTGCCCGCAAAAGTGACGACCGGGATTCTACCCCACGCGGCCGGGGCGGAGCACCCCAAAAGGGAGGGAGGGGCGTAGAGGTATACGCGAATAATGGTGGGCCCGAGGCGCAGCCGGACTGTTCGAATCAGACCAGCCAGCCTCGAAGAGGCGACAGATGCGGTACGGCTAAAGGCTGCCGGACTCCCGCACGTCCTACTGGACTGTAATGCTTGAATCGCTAGTGGATGAGCGAGTCATTCGGGCCCGAGGTCAAGGCGCGCCGACGAGGCATAGCAGGGATTATGGCGAGGAGGCGCAACGCTGAGATCGGGTTCGAGGGCCGCTCAGGCACTAGCGATTCAGGTGTTACAGTCCACTAGTTGGTTGAACCCTGTGAGGCGACCGAGCCCATGACCCCCATCATCGCCAGGCCGATCATCCCCTGCACACTGGCCTGGAACTCCTCGGCCGTCTGCGCCGCCAGCAGACCCTTCAGCGACCCGTCGACCATGGATAGCATAGCTGCTGCCTGGGCGGTCTGCGCCGGATCGAAGTCAACCTGGCCCAGTTTCTCACGGGCATCCGAAATCCCGGAGTCCCAGGATTCGGCCATTTCCGCCGGAACCCACTTTCCTCCCACCACCGCCATTTCGACCTCTTTCGTTTCCTCACCCGGCTTCTCGACCAGAATCCAGGCTCGCTCCCCTTCTGAGCGGCTGAAGCTGACGCTGAGTGAACTGAGATCGTCGAGACTGTCTGTGGAGTCGGGTGCCAGGGCCGCCAGGTCCCCCATCCGGGCCATGATCTGGCTCCCGGTGGTGGCCAAGAATCGCTCGCCGTCGAAGCTTTGCAGTCTCTCCAGGCTGGAGAGGTCGGAGGTGATCAGGGTCTTCAGCAGAGCCACCACGGCATCGTAGCTGGCCTCGGCGTTGGGCGACTTGCTCAGCTGCTGGGCCACCATCGGATGTTCGAGAACGAAATCCCGCTTCTCGTCCAAAACGCGTGTGAGGGTGTTCAGCGTCCCAAAAGTCTGGTCCCAGAGGCTGCCCTCCATCCGGCCGGCGAACTCCTGAACCAGTCCCAAAACGTCATCCTGATAACTGGCCGGAAGCGCCTGCCAGATCACTTCGGGCTGGTTCTCTCCAAGTCCGTTCACGACCGCCATCATGGCCTGGTCTGGCGAATCCTGAGCCGGAGCCGAGGTCGTGAAAGGCGAACAGGACAGCAAAACTACCGAAACTAGAATTTTCGTTTTCTTAAGCACGTTTTCCCCTTTTTCGATCAAATGATCAGATGTACCCCGGTGGGCCACTGTACGAGTTTCGCGAAAAGCCTGTCAAGGCGTCTGATCACAGTGAAGGCAGGACCGTGCTGCGAGGGCTGTCCTGTGCCGGCCCGCTTAACGGACGATAACAAGGATCTCCCTCCGAGTCCGGATCTAATCGCCAGTAGAAGAGTCTATTGCGCTCCGATCTGGCCATCTCCAGCGGGGAGGCTGAACTGCTGAAACCCGTTCTGAGTTCCTAGCGTGATGACGGCCGTGGGAACATCTCCTGAGATTCTGAGGGTTCCTTCAAAATCCTCCAGCTCACCCACAGGTTCGATTCCAAAGTACTCCAGGAAGAACATGGACACCGATGTCAATGGCTGCATTTGCAGGTTCGTCTCGGAGACCAGCTCGTTTGCTCCATCGAACAGGAGGAGGTGCAGGTTACCGATTTCGGGTTTCGGATTGGCGATCAGCACCCCGGTGTTGCCTCCCGCGCTTGTGTGGCTGACGCCCACTACCTGTTCGCCTGCCAGAGCAGGACTTGACAGGCCGGCTGCGGCCACCAGTTCCTCGATTGACTGGCTGGCGGGAGCCCCTTCATCCAGGGTACCGGGCTGGGCAAGATAAGTCAGAAACGCGACCCCGATGAACAGGTCGGCCAGGGAACTGTTCGAGTTGACGATCGCCATCAGACGCAGTGCGTCAAAGAAGGGAAGGCGTATGATCTGGCTCTGCCCCGGGGCCAGCAAGAGGGAAAAGCTGAAGGGAAAAGTAAAGCTTCCGGTGGCCGCGTCGAAGAATTCGAGGAAGCCCTGGAGCTGCTTGTATCCCGTGTTGGTAAGAGTGATTTCACTGCGCAGGATCACGCTCCCAAGGTCGATATTGAAGAGGGCGGGAATGATCTTGCCGCCTCCCACCGTCCGAAACACGTGACCCTCTGTCGGGCCGAAGCCGGCCGGCCCGTGCGAGCTACCATCAGAAGGTGTGTAAATAGCATAGGCGGTGAGTATCCTTCCGGGTTGATTTAAAACCCAGGGCCGAAAGGCCCGCAACGGAAGGAGTACACACCGCATGAGCAAGCAGAACATTGAGGGAAGTGTGGAGTCAAGAGTTTGTTTCGAGGAGCTGGAAGATTGGGTGCGGGAGAAGATCCAAGGCTGGGTTCAAGAGCTGCTGGAGGAGGAAGTCACGGAGTTATTAGGGCGGCGTAAGAGTGAGCGGCGAAGGGCCGTGGACGCTCCGTCGGGCTATCGCAATGGATATGGGAAGCCGAGGCATCTGACGCTGAGCTCGGGGACGATCCAGGTTCGAAGGCCTCGAGTGCGGGATCTAGAGGAACACTTTGAAAGTCGGGTGTTGCCCCTGTTTGCCAAGCGGACGCGGCAGGTTCGAGAACTGATCCCTGGGCTGTACTTGCATGGTCTGGCGCTGGGGGATTTTGATCTGGCTCTGAGAGGGCTTTTAGGGGAAAAGGCGCACCTGTCGTCCTCCACGGTGGCCAGATTGAAAGAGAAGTGGCAGGCCGAATGGGAAGTCTGGCAGAGTCGACCCTTGAATGATCTGGAAGTGGTGTATTTATGGGTAGATGGAATCTACGTCAAGGCGGGTCTGGAGAAGGAAAAGGCAGTCCTGCTGGTGGTGCTGGCCGCCTTAAGTGACGGAAGCAAAGCCGTGGTGTCGGTCACGAGCGGCTATCGGGAATCGACTCAGAGCTGGTCGGAAGTACTGCGCGACTTGAAGCGCCGGGGGATGGGCTGTCCACGGCTGGTGATCGGAGACGGCCACCTGGGCATCTGGGGAGCTTTGCGCAACGTCTATCCCCAGGCCGAGGAGCAGCGCGCTGCTGGAATCATCGGATCGTCAACCTGCTGGCCAAGCTCCCTAAGCGAGTGCACAAGCCGGCCTTGCTGATCCTGCGGCAGATCCCTTACGCCGAGACTCGAGAAGAAGCACAACGACTCAAGAAGGTTTTTCAGCACTGGTGCCGGCAGCGAGGGCTGACTCTGGCGGCTGAGCTAATCGAGCAGGACTGGGACCGGATGGTGACCTTTTACAACTATCCAAAGAAGCAGTGGCAGCATCTGCGAACCACCAATCCAGTGGAGTCACCGTTTGCCGCTCTTCGGCTGCGAACGGACGCGGCCAAGCGATTCAAGAAAGTGGAAAACGCCCAGGCGGTGATCTGGAAGATGCTGCTGGTGGCGGAGCAGCGATTCCGCCGGTTGAAGGCACCGGAGCTGATGAAAGACGTCTACCAGGGCGCCAAATATGTCAATGGAGTCCCGGTCAACCAAGTCCCGGAGGAGAAAGCCGCCTGATGTTTTTCCACACCTATTGACAAGAGCTCGGCCCGTGCACATGGGTTCTTACCGGGCTGCCCGCGACGACATCCTCATGGATGGACCAGATGCAGAAATCGATGTAATTGGGGTCTTCGATCACAAAGCCCGACCAGAAGACGAAATCCAGACAGCCGGGGGTCAGGAGGGCCCCCAGAATGGCCAGGTTGCTCATTCTGATCGTGAATTCGTCGATGAGCTCAAAGATCGGTTCTTCCGACCCCCTCTCACCGTCACCGTTCAAATCCCACACGGCCCTCCCAACTCCGTAGGGGCGGATCTTGCCGTCCAGGGGAGAACCGGCTGCTGGTCGCGATCCCACCCGAGTACGTCCTCAAGCCAAGTCGACCAATCGGGGGGTCGTTCTCGCCCCACTCTTCGAATCTGGCCCCGAATTTCAGAACCAGATCGCACAGCGTTGGAGGAGGGAGCGGGACGACAATCGGAATTCCCATGTAGAAGACGCCCTTGACCAGGGCGACTCGCGCCCCGTTCATCGTATGCTGTAGGGGATCGATTACAATCTGCTGCGGGTCATCTTGAGCCACGGCCGTCGTGCCTCCCAGCAACAGCAAACCGGCCACAGCAGATAGAGTCAGCCTCTTCATACTTCCCTCCTTCTGAGACGTCGATCTCCGCGCGCAGGACCTGCCCGGCGAGATCGGTGAATTTACGAGCCAGCTTAGGGTTGACGCCCTTCAATAGTCAAGTAGCGCTAGAAGGTTAGTCAAGCAGGGCTGGAAGGGGGCATTCGCGGGGGCCTAAGCTGAAACTTGATTTGCCACCTCCATCGGAACAAGAGCGTAACCCATTGATTTTGCGACCTTTTGAGCGTACTTGAGCCGATTCTGCTGGAAACGTGCCTCATAGGTCTCAGCTCCCTGATCAACGTACTCCTGACCGTATTTCAGTGCCCGATAAATGTGTTCGCAGAGCTTGCGCGCAGTGGCTCCAATGGCGATGGACATGCCTTTGCGCTGAGCCATTCTCCGATAGTAGGCACCCAATGCTGTTGAGGAATACTTCAGAGACAGAGACGCCATGCGAAGGGTGCAGGCAATTCGGGTCGATCCCAGGCCCCTTCCACGACGCTTGCGGCTTTTGCCGGCAGAACGATCCAAGGGGGTGCAAACCTTGAGCCAGGATGCAAAGTGCTTGGTGGAGGGAAAACGCTGGATGTCGAATCCTACTTCACTGACTGCGGTCAATGCGGCTTCTGGGCCGATGGCGTCGATTCGGGTCAGGTCGACCCCTGTAAATCGCCACAGAGCCGTGCGCAGTTCGTGATATCCCTGTCGTTTGATGTTCTTCTCTTTGGTGGGATTGGGATGTACCGGCACCGGCTGTTGTTGACGCTCGGGCGGGCTCAACTCTTCCAGCCGCTGGATGATCTTCTGCTCATAAACCTCCACCATCTTTTGCAGATACTCATAGTGCTCCAGATGCATCTGGAGATTGAACAAATGCTCGGGCATCCAGGTTCCCTTCAAGTGCTCGGAAATCTCTTGTTCACTTTTCTTACAGCGACGATCTCTCAACTGGGCCAGCTTCAGAGGATCTCGTTCTCCCGCCACGATGGCTCGTAGAATCGACATTCCCGTCACTCCCGTCACATCCGTCACGGCTTGGTGAACTTTGATATTCATCCAGTCCAGCGCCTTCTGCATGCGCTGCACCACCGATCCCAAGGCTTCTTTCAGGTTGGCCCGCTCTCGGGCCAGAGCTCGCAACTCCCGAATCACGGGCGAGGGGCGGAAACAGGCCTCCAGCAGTCCACATGCGTGTAGCTTCTGGATCCACTGGCAGTCCAACATATCGGTCTTCCGGCCGGGGACCCGCTTGAGCTTGCGGGCATCCACCAGCACCACCTCGATGCCCCGTTCTTCCAGCAGATCGTACAAGGGAATCCAATATGTTCCCGTACTCTCGATGGCCACCGACTTCACTCTCTCTTGGTGCAGCCAGTCCGCCGCCGCCTCCAACTCTGACGTGATGGTCCCGAATACTCGCACATTCGGCACTCCCTCCTCCCTCTCGGGGGCACAGATCCAATGCTCTCGACTGCCGGCATCGACTCCTGCTACCCGGCTTTGGACGACCAGCAGCCCTCGGGCTGCTGGCTGTCTTTTTCGGCCTCGCTTCCTCTTGCTTTTCTTCTTGGCTTTCATGCTATCGTTGAACCTCCATCAGGAAATGTGCGAGCTGTGGCCCGAGGTGGCTATGCTGCTAAATCTAAGCTTCGGGATGGTCCCCTTGGGGGCCTCACCAGTGAATCATGGCCGACTCGGGACCAGGCTGAGATTCGAGCATTGATGCTTCAGTGTCTGCAGGGTCTTGACTGCCACAGCTCGCACATAGCCTATCGAAACCTCGCAAGTTTCTCTCAAGAATCATCCGGCCACCGGCCGGGGGCTGGGCTGAGATGGGGACAGGTCCCATTTTTCCCCTTCGCGAGCGGCTGCCGTGGGCGGGCCTGGAGATGGGGACATGAGATGGGGACATCCATGATAAGTAGTTGTCAAGTGTGGGCAAGTCTCCCCCTCAACGGTGCGGTGAGAGCACCGTCAACTCCAGAGTTTCATTTACAGCAACCCGGACGATAGGTTTTGTCAGCTAAAAGTGATTCATGACCTTGGGGGTCAGAATCCAGACATCCATTTGCGGTATCGGGCTCGAGAGCGAGCCGTCACCGAAGCTTGAGTTTGGGCAAACCGGCCGTCCTCCAAACAGGTCAGCTGGTGTCTCAGGGTCAAACCCGTCACACAATCCCTTTCAGTGAGGAACGGCCGGAACCTTCCCGGCTAGCTGAGTTTTGTTCTAAATGCTAGCCACTGAAAATGGTCGGTCACTGCGATCGACCGCCATCAGGTAAGCTACCAGTTTCCTGGCAACCGCCAGCGTGGCTCGGTTGTGATTTCCTTTCTGCCTTTGCGTTTGTGCAACGGCGGCCAGCTGTGGGCTATATCGAGGAGCCAGCTTGGCCGCTTCCACCAAAACCCGCTGAAGATGCCGGTTACGGTGTTTGCTGATCGGGCTTGAGCGGTCCTTGCCTGCCGACTGCTTCTGGCCGCTGCACAGCCCACAGTAGCTGACCGCGTGACGAATCGCCCGGAAGCGACTCACTTCCCCCACTTCCAGCACCCAGGTCAAAGCCGTCACCACTCCCACAGCGGGAATCGTCATCAACAGCTCCACCCGACGCCCTACGCACGGTTGCTCACACAACCCCCTCAGCAGATCCCTCTCGATTTGCTGCAGTGATCGCATCGAATCGTGACTCAGATTCAATAGTTGCACCACCGATTCCGGCACTTCCTGCAGCTGCGACATCAGTTGTCGAAAGTAACGCTGTCCATGCAGCCGCTTCTGGTTGTACTGCACTCCCGTTTCCATCAACAGTCCCGATATCCGGTTCTTGAGCTGCACCATCTGTGACACCATCAGGTTGCGATAGCGCAGCACTCGTCTCAATTCTCGGATCTCAGCCGGCGGCACGTAGCTCTGCACCAGTAAGTCGCAGCGCAGCAGATCGGTGATCTTGCGCGCATCGATCCGATCATTCTTGTGTTTGCCCGCACTCAATGCCTTGAGCATGGCTGGATGAGCCACCTTCAACTCCTGGCTGTAGGGCTCCAATAAATCGTAGATCCATTCGCTAAAAAGGGTAGCTTCCAGCGCTCCTATCCAAGGTCTTTCCAGACTCTCAGCCCACTGCTGCAGCACCTCCCTCCGAGCCGCCAGTTCTCCTTCCTCAACCACCCTTCCGTCCGCCTCCATCAGGCAATAACTGATCTTCCGTTTGTGCACATCCAATCCAACGTAGTAACTTTCTTGCATGAGAATCCTCCTGGCCAGGGTCCTCTACAGGCCCGGCTCCTTTTAGGGTTTTTCTTACAGGAGGATTCTCTCTCCCACTTCTGTCACTCTTACTTATGCATTCAAACAGGTCCCATTTTTCCCCTTCGCGAGCGGCTGCCGTGGGCTGGATGTGAATCTTGAGCGGCTGGCCCGGGGGTCACCCTGGGCAAAGGCGGTGGCCTCGGAGCCCGCCGTCTCGCACGCGTATACTCAGAGGCGACGAAGCCCGAAGGGCCCGTGTCTGGTCTGGCGGACCATTTTGCATCTCGGTTCAATGAGAAAGCTGCATTACGCATTCCTGATTCTGTACGGTGCTGCCGTTGTCTTGGGACAAAGACTGCTGCGGGGGCCCCTGTACCCGTCCTGGTCCCTCCGGACCGAGTGGGCTGCCATGGCGGTTCGTACAACACTCAGCTGCGCCAAGCGATGGGGGTTCAGGCGTCTCCGCGAGACTCTGGAGGCGATTCCGGTGCGCTCACCCGTCTTCAAGAAGGTGCGATTCGAGCCGGTTGACGCGGGAGGTGTCGAAGCCGAGTGGTGCCTGCCGCGGGGAGGGTGCCATCTCACGAGAGTGATCGTTTACTTTCATGGCGGGGGCTACGTCGCCGGATCCCTCAAGACGTATCGCGAGTTCGTGGCGAGCCTCAGCCTGGAAACGCAGTCTCGCGTGCTCAGCGTCGCCTACCGACTGGCGCCCGAATTTCCCTTCCCTGCGGCACAAGATGACTGCCTGGCGGCCTACCGCTGGGTGGTCGCCATGGGCCGGAGCCCGTCGTCTGTGGCGCTCGCGGGGGACTCAGCCGGAGGGGCTCTGTGCATCGCAACCCTCCTGGCTCTGCGCGACGCAGGCGAGCCTTTGCCCAGCACAGCGCTACTCATTTCTCCCTGGGTCGATCCGCTGGCAGCCACTGCAACCATCCAGACCAATGAGCCGTTTGATGTCGGCGACAGAGAGTTTCTGATCATGTGTATCGAGACTTACATGAACGGTAGGAGCGCCACCCTTCCGAGCGTCGCTCCCGTCGGCGCCGACCTCACCGGGCTGCCACCTCTCCATATTCAGGTGGGTACAGCGGAGATCTTGCTGGATCAGGTGCAACGTTTTGCCGTTCGGGCGCAAAACGCGGGCGCCGTGACCCGGCTCGTGGAGTACGAGGACATGTTCCACACCTTCCAGAACTTCTCGTCGATCATCCCAACTGCAGAGCGGGCGCTGCAGGATATGGGCAATTTCCTCCGCGAGGCAATTCCCTCTGCTGCCGATATGAACAACCATTAACGCCGCAGGGGGAGAGCCACTTGTCCAAATCCGCCCCGTATTCTATTCTCCCAGGCAAGCGGTCTTGTTGCCGGGTCCTATCCGGGAAGAAACATTCTTAGAAGCGGCGGCCGGGACCTGTCTGGCAACCGTGTTCGCCGGGCGCGCCGAGAGGAAAACAACATGCTCTATTGTCTGCGTGGGCGTCGGCTGTTCGCCGTCGCAATAATCTTAGTTCCCGCCATCGGCCAGGCCCAACCGAGACCTACCGGTGATCCTGACCTGATTCCACCCGGAGCGCAACTGGAGACGATCTTCGACGGCGGTTCGGTTTTGACCGAGGGCGTCGCGTCTGCGCCCGACGGCACCATCTACTTCAGCGACATCACATTCACGCATCAAACGAAGGATGAAAAGGGTGTCAGCCAAGCAGGACATATCTGGAAATACGACCCGCAATCGGGAACGACGACCATTTTTCGATCGCCCAGCGGAATGTCCAACGGCATTAAGTTCGATGCTTCGGGGAACATGATCGTTGCCGAGGGTGCGGACTTTGGTGGACGAAAGCTGTCGCGAACGGACATGAAAACGGGCAAGAGTTACGTGATCGCCGGCCTGTTTGAGAATCGTCCTTTGAATTCACCGAATGACATCACGATCGATGAACGAGGACGAATATACTTTTCCGACCCACGGTATCTTGGGCACGAGCCCGTCGATCAACCCGTTGCCGCGGTTTACCGTATCGATCCCGACGGTTCCATTCATCGAATCATCGTGGATGCCGGAAAACCGAACGGAGTTTGTGTTGCTCCCGATCAGAAAACCCTCTACGTGGTGAGTAACGATAACGGTTCGACGGGACTCGGGCGAATACACAAGGGTACGCCGATTCACAAAGGCCGTATGGCACTCCTGGCCTACAATTTACACCAGGATGGCAGCGCCAAGTTTCGCAGGGTGCTGGTCGACTACTACCCGGAGGATGGACCGGATGGGATGGTCGCCGACGTCGACGGGAATCTTTACGTGGCCGTGCGAGACGAAACACGACCCGGAATCGTCGTTTACTCACCCCACGGTAAGGAGCTGGCGTACATCCCGACCGAAATCCCGACAAACGTGAGCTTCGGACGCGGCGCCGAGCGTAAGACGCTCTATATCACTGCCGGCAAGAGTCTCTATCGAATTCGCCTGAACAAGGCCGGCTATCAGCTGCCAGCCACCAGGTGACCTGGCTTCGTGCCCCGCTGGCGCAGCGCTCGCAGTCTCCGGCAGACCGTCCCCGGGATATCGGCAGGCCGCCGGGGGAGCCTGGGGCACACGAAGTGTTGAATCGATCTGGGCGGAGGTGACTCAGGCCGGTGGCGGCTCCCGTGCAAGCGCGCTTTCGCGGGACCGGCGCCGGAGCCTGCAGGCAGCTGCCAACCAGCTCATTCCTGAAGGTGACGGGATGCCGTCTGCCGGCGAAGTGGGAGCGGTCTCTTACATTGAAGTCGTTCTCCGTCACACGCCCGACTTACGAAAACAAATCAAGAAGGCTCTAAAGGAACTGGACAAAGCAGGGCGCCGGAGCTTTCAGGAGAAGTTCAGACGGCTTGACTCGAAGCGCCGGATCGAGCTTCTCGAGACCTTCGAAAGGGACACAAGAGGTCCTGGCCCCGACCCGGGACTGTTTAAGGTTCTCCGAGACCTCGTTTACGAGGGCTACTACACGAGCCCCAAGGTTTGGCCGCTCATCGGTTACAAGCATCACACTCCCGAGAACGGGCCAGGCCTGGAGCCCTTCGACCCGGAAGTCCTGGCCCAGGCTAAAAGACGTCCCAAATCCTATCGAGAGATCGAGTAGATGAGTCGGGAACGCGTCGATGCAGTGGTCGTCGGTTCCGGAGCGGCCGGCGCAGCAGTTTCGAGACGACTGGCAGGGCAGGGCGCCAGCGTGGTGTGCCTGGAGCAGGGAAGGTGGATCGATCCGGCTCACTATCCATCGTCTCAGAACGACTGGGAGATCCAGCTGCGGCGAGGCCCGTGGAATTTCAGTCCGAATACAAGGAATCTCCCCGAAGACTACCCCGTCGTTGCCGCCGGTGAGCACCCCCCAGACGTGCTCATGTTCAACGCCGTAGGAGGCAGTACGATTCACTGGACCGGGCACTTCCCCCGATTTCGTCCCTCCGACTTTCGCGTCTACTGGACGGAGTAGCCGACGACTGGCCCATCACATACCGGGATCTGGAGCCCTACTACGAGGCCAACGATCGACAGATGGGCGTCGCCGGGCTGGCTGGGGATCCCGGCAACCCGCCACGCCGACCCCGCACGACTCCACCGCTTCCCATCGGTCTGCTGGGAGAGACCATTGCTCGAGCGTTCGATAAGTTGGGCTGGAGTTGGTGGGTCTCTGACAACGCCATCGTTTCCGAAGCTTACCAGGGTCGTCCAGGCTGTACACTGCAGGGTCGCTGCATGCTGGGATGTCCGACGGGAGCCAAAGCCAGTACGGACGTCACCCACTGGCCGCGGGCGATCAAGCGGGGAGCCATCCTGAAAACCAGGGCCAGGGTTCGGGAGGTCACCCTGGACAGCAAAGGACGAGCCAGAGGTGTCATCTACTACGACGAGAAAGGGGCCACCCATGAGCAATTGGCCCGCGTCGTTATTGTCTGCTGCAACGGCGTCGGGACACCCCGCCTGCTTTTGAACTCCAGGTCCCGGCTGTTCCCCGACGGCCTTGCGAACTCGTCCGGTCTGGTGGGCAAGAATTTCATGCTCCATCCCTTTCGTTTCCTTGAAGGCGTGTTTGCAGATCGGATGGATGGATGGATGGATGGATGGATGGATGGATGGATGGATGGACCGGCCCCTTCGGTATTCCGTTGTTCAGCCAGAATTTCTACGAGACGGATACCTCTCGAGGCTTTGTTCGAGGCTATATGTTTCAGATCGAAAGATCATTTGGGCCCGTCCACCAGGCCTGGGGAGGGTTCACGGGCGATCCAATTCCGTGGGGGAAGGAACATCATCGGGCCATGAAAGAGATCTTCGGGCGCATCATTCGAGTAACCCTGATCGGAGAAGATCTCCCCCAGGAAGCCAATACGGTCACCCTCGATCCGGACGTGACCGACAGCTCCGGAATCCCAGCCGCGCGAGTCACTTACTCCTACAGCGAAAACAGCCTTCGCATGCACGAGCACGCAAGGCAGACGGCCACTCAACTGCTGGAGACGGCCAGAGCCGGGAAGATCATGGACAGTGGGGTAATTCAGCCCGCCTTTCACTTGATGGGAACGGCTCGAATGGGAGACGAGCCGGGCCGATCGGTGGTCAATCGCTGGAACCAGGCCCACGACGTCTCCAACCTCTTCATTGTCGATGGGAGTGTCTTCGTGACGGGTGCGGGAGTCAACCCGACCTCGACAATCGGGGCGCTGGCTCTAAGAGCCGCCGATGGGATCTGGGAGCGCCGTGCCGACTGGAGTTGAGTGGGGCGTCGTTCAGGCAGAGACCCGAAATCTGAAACTCCCAACAGAATGCTCTTGTGCAATCCGCCCAGTCCGCGTGTCTTGAAAAGAAAAACCTTCTATATGGAGGGATTTCTATGCGGCACAAGGCACTGGCAGCTCACCCCGGCATTTTGGTTTCCTGTTTAATCGCTACGTCTTTTCTCGGTTCGGCGCGGGCCGGGGCCGCGGGGACCCGTCTCATCTTTCCCGACCTGATTCAGGCGGAGGGCGTCGACGTCGGCTACGCCGTGCTCAACCCCCTGGGTGAAACCGCGGAGGTCACCTTCAGTGCCTACGGCGTCGGAGGAGCCCTGCTGGACGGTCCGGGAGTAACCAATCCGGTGACCCTCGATGTGGGGCCCCGCAGCCAGCTGGCCCGCTTCCCGGCCGACCTGTTCGGCTTTGCCCTGGACTCACAAGTCACCGGCTGGATGGAAGTCACCAGCGATTCGGAGGAGATCAAGGGTTTCTTTATTACGCTGGAAGACGGCCTGGATCGCATTGACGGCGCCGACGCGACGACCAACACCTCGACCAGTTTCATTCTCCCCTTCCCGCCCGGCGCCGACCCCGCTGCCGGGATCGTTCACCTGGTCAACGCGGGCGAGGCATCCGCCAACACGACCGTGGAGCTGCTTTCCGGCACCGGTGCCGTTCTCGATGACACGAACCGGCTCATCCCGGCTCACGGCAAGCTGCAGTCATCCCCGAGCGATCTCGTTCCGGAGATCGAAGGGCAGGATTCCGTCTACCTGAAGGTGACTTCAGATCAGCCGGTCGCCGCCTACCAGAGTTTTCGAGTCGGCGACAGCATCGCCGGGCTGAACGGAATCATTGCCGCAGACGTAGACGTTCTCTACTCCCCACAATTGGGGACAGGTCCCGTTATTAACAGCTTGCTCCAGCTCGTGAACGCGGGCAATGAGGATGAGACTCTGACCCTCACGGCCCGCGACGAGGCCGGGGCGCTGCTGGCCGACGCCGGCCGATCGCCCCAGGGGGAGGCCTCCAATCCGCGCCAGATCGAACTGGCTGCCGGCGAGCTGTTCCAGTCCGACATGGCCGCTTTCTTCGGCATCCCGGTCGACGAGCTGCGAAGCGGCTGGATCGAAGTGCGCCATCCCAGCGAAGAACCCATCTTCGTGGTCGGGTCGATTCTGTTCGGAGACAGTGCGGGAGGCGCGTTCAACGCTTCCCTGCCCCTGCAGTCCGAGGCCAGGTTGATTCATCTTTACTCCCATGTGGCCGACGGCACCTTTGGGGCAATTACCTGGTTCACAGGTCTGGCCACCCTCAACACCACGGACAAGGATGCCAATGTTTCGGTGACGGTGCGGGCCCCGGGGGGACAGGTGACCGCCAACGGAGGATACCTGCTCGGGGCCGGTGAGAGAGTTTCCAAGACGCTGCCCGAGATCCTGCCCGGCTTCGGCCCCCAGGCCGGGGGCTCGATTGAAGTGGTCTCGGATGTGGAGATCTTCAGCTTTTCTCTGTTTGCTCTGTCCGACCTTTCCGTGCTGGCCGCCATTCCGACGCAGCCTTTTGAGTCGATTATCGTTCTGGATGGAACCGAAGCCGTGGGAGGCGTTATTCAGGAGCCGGCGATCCGGATTCCAGAGGGAGTCGTACTGAATCCGGACGGACCGCTGGAGTTGATTGGTGAGCAGTCGGTGATCGTCGACGGGGACATTGTTTCTGATTCTTCCATCACGATCCGAAGTCCTGGAGGGACCGTGCTCATCGGAGGACGGATTGACACCAGAGGCGGTGAAGAACCGGGGGCCGCCGGCATTTTCAAGAACGGCCAGAAACTGCAGGGGAAGGGAGAGGAGCCGAATTCGACAGATATTACGATTGAGGGGCAGACCGTGGCCTTCGCGGGAGTCACTATAGATGACCCCGGGTCGGTGGAGGATCCAGACGCGATTGGACCCTTCGTGGCCAGTGGAACGCCCGCCGCAGTCGGAGCGCATGGAGGAGATATCAGTGTCCTGGCCGAGGTGTTCGTGATCGTGAACAATGCTCTGGCGATGGTGGCGGGCGATGGAAGACCGGGTCAGGGATCATTCCATTTTGGCAGTAGAACCCACAGTGGCCATGGGGGAGACATCGATTTCAAGGCGAAGGTCGTCCTGAAGGCGTCGGGCAACAACGAAACACTGTTATTACTGAAAGCGGGGGACGGAGGTCAGAAGGGAGATCCCAAAGACATCGAACTCTGCTTTTCGGCCTCCAGATCGGCGTTCGCGCCGAATGGCGGAAACGGAGGAACAGTCGACTTCGCGATCGAAGAGAGCACTGTCGAGAAATTCGTGCTGCTGGGCGGTCGCGGCCGCGGGGGACAGTGTGCAATCTCAGCGGGTGAGAGTTCCGGTGACGAGGCCGAGTCTCACGGTGGAACGGGAGGAAACGGCGGGGACATGGATGCCGTGATCGAGCCGGAGCAGTCGGAGGGGCAGTCGCTGCTTGCCTCTGCTGAGATCCTGGTTGTGGGCAGGGTGTTCGATGGCGGCCCCGGTGGAGATGCTATAGCCTTCCCCTCCGACGGAGGTCCAGCCGAGAACGGGGGTGATGGAACGGCCCGGGCGGGTGACGGCGGAAAAGCCGGGTTATTTCCCGGTGAGATAGGCCCGGACTCATTCACGGTTGCCGGGACCCCTGTCTTCTTCTTCGACAAGAGACTCGGAGACCCCAATCCGGACGGCGGGGACGCCTACGTTGGAAGCGTCTTCTTCAGCGGTGTCGAGGGAGGCAACGGCGGGAATTCCACCAGCCCCGGGAAGAATGGGGGTAAGGGTGGTGACATGGAAGCCATTGCCGGGGAGGCCAAAGAAGACCATGCCAGCGACGGTGATGCCACGGTCAACGAAGCGGCCAACGGTGGTCACGGCTTCAACGGCTGCCCGAACCAGAACGGATCCAATGGAGGGGATGGCGGCGGCAGCAAGACCGAAGGCAACGATGAGACCATCGACGACACAGGGAATGGTGGGAATGGCGGCAATGGAAACCAGGAACCCGGTAAAGGTGGTAAACTTGGCCAGTGGAACCGCTTTCAGCCGGCCGGCTCGTCCCTGCAGGGAAACGACAAGCCAGACAACTCCCTGAACCGGGGGGTCGACGGGGGCGACTGTCCCACGGAAGGCCTGCCCGTCGGCAGCGGCTCGTTCACCGGGAGAAAGGTCGGGGGGGTTCCCGACGAGGTCATCGAACTGGTCCAGAGAAACGGCAAGAAGGTTCGGGCCTTCCTCAATAGCCCTCAGCTTTCTCTCAGTCTCCTGCTCGAGAACAAGGACACAAAGGAGGCGTTCCTCTTTTCGGCCTTCGATCCTGACTTTCCCGATGAGCCACCCTACAACGCGATAGGAGAAATAGTCGTTCCCGCCGGAAAGTACTGTCTGAAGCTCTTCTACTCGGTTGGTGGTGTCAGCTTCCTGCGCAGCGTTCACCAATTCGAAGTTCCGGTGACCGGCACGGCAACCGCTCAGTTCGGTGGTGGAGACTTGAGTGTTATTCACGGTGAGGAAGATGTCATTGTTATCAACGTGGATCTGACGGAATGCTGCGACCCCGGTCCCCTGTCCGACGTGAGCGGCACGATTGACAACCCGAACGGCGGATTTGTGGTCACCTCGATGCAGTTCTTCGACCCGATACAGCAAATCTTCGCGGGCGGTCTTCTCGACTTCCCGGGGTCCCCTGGTTTACCCCTCGGAGGCCTGGCAGGCGGCAGTCAGGGCACCTACACCGGTTCGCTTCCGGATGGAACTTATGACGTGAGAATCCGGGGGAACCCGACGGACGCCAGATCCCGGTTCCTGCAGACCTTCGCCGCCGCCCTCAACGTCAGCGAACAACCCGTGGAGACGAACTTTCAACTGCCCCAGCTGACTTCCATCGACGTAACCGTAACCGCGGAGAACTTTCGAAGTATCTTCTTCCGCCAGGCTGGAATCGAAGTTCAGGGCCTCAACCCGGAGGTCAGCACGCTGGTGCCGGCCGGGGAGCTCGACGTGGAGGTGCGCCGCCGGGTCCGCGATGGCGATGGTTTCACGCTTGGTGAATTGCTGTGGGCCGCCGGCCAGCTGGTCCTCCCCTCCCCCCCGGCGCTGCGGGACCCGCCGGCACGGTGCAGTACACGTTCCCGGGAGATCCACCCTTTGTACCTGTCACGATTCTGGTTCGCGACGAGTTCGGGAACGGGCTCGAAAATGCGATTGTCTCCTACCGGAGCGGTCCCCTTGACGCCGCTCCGGACATGACTTTCTTCGGGGCCCTGCGCACCGATGAGAATGGTGAAATCCCGATTCCCCTGCCGGCCGGCCTGTACGACTTCTTCGTGGAGTTGACACAGTAATGAGTTCCAGGACCGCGTGGGCATCGTCATTGACAGCTGTCATCGTCCCTCCCCACAATGTCGTCATGCCCATCCTGGCGGTGATAGGAAGTCCCGAACTCACCGAAGGCCAACTCGTCGAGCGCTTTCGCGAGACCGGGGAAAGCCGCCATTTCGAGACCCTCTACCTGCGAACGCGCCGCACCGTTTACTCCCGCTGCCTGGCTATCGTCAAGGACGGGGAGAGTGCCGAGGACCTGTCGCACGAGACCTTTTTGCGGGCGTACGATCAGTTTGCGAGGCTGGAGGGGAGCAATTTCTCCGGCTGGGTCTATAAAATCGCGACGAACCTGAGCTTGAATTGGCTGCGCGACAAACTGAACCGGCAGCGCCTCCTTCGAAAAAAGGGCGCTCCTACGGAAGAGAAGCTCGAGAGCACAGAGGAACGACTTCTCCAGCAAAACCGGCTGGGAAGGGCGCGCCGGGTCCTGAAGACGCTGAAGGAAGAACAGCGCACCGTTTTGACCCTGAAATACGTTGAGGGCTGCAGCTACAGCGAAATCGAGGCCCAGACCGGGTACACCTATGACCAGGTCCGCTCTTATCTGCAGAATGCCCGGCGCAATTTTCAGATTCGCTGGGCCGAACAAGCGAAACCCAGGGGAGTTTCCCAATGAACGACGCAGAGTTCGAGCGCAAGCTCGCTCCCATTCTGAGGCAGCTCGAGCCCAGCTCGGGAGACTGTCCGTCGGTCGACCAGATCATGGCTCATCGGGAGGGCAGGCTGACGCGGGAGGAAAGAGAAACCTTTCTCGATCACGCGGCAGACTGCGAGACGTGCCTCGAATTGCTGGAACGGCTGGCGCTGGAATCCGCAGACGTGAACGACCTCAGCTGGAGACAGGTCGAGAAAAGCCTCGATTCCCGCACCGCCCCCTGGAAAGAGGAAAAGACGCGCACCTGGTTGCCGCCCATCCCATCCCTGCAGGTTCTGGCCGCGGGCGTCCTGCTGGTAGCGGCTGGCCTGGGTGTCTGGATGAATTGGCCGACCGGCGGACAGCAGGTACCGATCACACGGGGCCCGGTCATCCAGATGGTTCAGCCGGTCGGGCCGGTGGATCAGGTCAGTCACTTCCAGTGGTCCAGCCCCCCGTTGGCGGACCGTTTCCTGGTAACGGTGAGGGGCCTCGACAACCCCTTGGTCGTGGAAACGAAATTCAGTCGCCTCCCTCTACCCCCGGCCCTTCGGCAGAGACTGGTTCCCGGCCGGAGTTACAGCTGGCGGGTGGAAGCCCTCGACGAAGCTGGAGCGACGATCGTGGAGTCGGACTGGGTGGAGTTCAGGGTGAACGCGCCGTGACTCCCCTCCGCATCAGATAGACGCTGATGGCAACCAGCATGGCGATGCCCAGAATCAACCAGACGCGCCGTCCCCCCGCCGGGAAGGTGACTCCTGTTTGAGCTTCGCCGATCAGAATGTAAGGAGCCCAGTAGTAAGGGTGTCGATAGCGCTCATCCCGGCGCAGGTCGGAGCGGGCGCGCTGTAGAGCTTCGGCCTTGTCGAGACCATCGCCCAGGTGCTGGTAAAACAGCGACATGAAGCGGGCCGTGGCTTCGTCGTTGACGTTCCACAGGCTGGCTACCACAGAACGTGCTCCTGCAAAGAAAAAAGCCTGCGTCAAACCCACCATTCCCTCCCCTGTGACCAGCTTTCCGAGGGCGGTCTGACAGGCTGAGAGGGTGACGAGCTCGGCGTTCAGGGAAAGACGAAAGACCTCCCTCGCCTGCAGAATTCCGTCCTCTTCGTCAGACTCTTCCAACCCCAGCACGATGCCCGATCGGGAGGGCAGAAGGGGATCGATCCAGCCGTGAGCCGCCAGGTGCAAGACCGAGAAATCGGATAACTCCAGTTTCTTCAGGCCTCATTCCGTGGCCTGCTCTCCAAGCAAAAGAGTGGAGTCGAAGTAGCCGAAAGCGGATCGGATCCTTGAAACTTCGGCTCTGGTGAAAGGCAGAGGACCCAGTGCCTGCAACCCCCTCAGGGAGGCTGACCGCTCCCCTTCCCGGTTCCCGGAATACTCCGCATCTCCTATCGCCAGAAGCCGCGGTGAGGAGATGTGCCGCTCCCGAGCGTCACGGAGATAGGTGATGGACGAGGCCGACGGGAGGTAGGCAGTCCGGACCAGCTCACCCAGCGCCTGGTCGCCGCTGGCGAGAACTTCGAACGGGAAGTAGTAGAGCAGCCCGGAAGGAACAATAGTGACCGACTCGTAGCCGCTTCCCCACTGAGCGCCGTCCGGCACAAGCAGGCTGGACAGCTCGAGCAGGCCCGTTGGCTCCTTATTGGGATCCAAAAGAGAGCGATAGGCCTTCTTGACAGAGGCTTCCAGCTGTTCCCGACCCGGCAGTCGATGATGTTTCACTGTCTTTCTTGACACCAGCCAAAGGTGCGACTCTTCCTCGCCCACGAAGTACTGGGCCAGCAGCTCGGAAGCGCCGAGTCGATGCCTGGTCGGCCTCCTTGAGTCGTCCCTGCGCGAGCCGGGACTTAGCGATCTCCCAGTGGGACTGCCAGACTCGCTTATCGTCCCCTTCCCGCTTGGCTGCCTCGAGGGCCCGATGAAAGTAGTCCATGGCTTGCTCAAGCCGGCCCAGGCCGGCCAGACACTGTCCCCGACCCTTCAGCAGCGCGGCTCCAGGTCGAAGCCCAAGGCTACGCAGCTTTCGCTCGGACTCATCGTAGAACCGCAACGCTTCCCGGAACCCTCCCTCGTCCCTGTAGAGGTGACCCTTGTTTTCCACAAATATGGCTTCGTTGCTGTAGTTGCGGGCCCTCCTGAACATTTCGATACCCTTGTCATACAGGGACAGGGCCCTGGCGAAGTCCTGGTCGGCCTGCTTGGCAACCAGGCCGAGCTCAGCCGTGGCTCATGCCTCCAGCGCAATGCTTCCCTTCGCCCGGCTCAGCCGCTCGTCGAACTGATTCAACTCGAAGTGGCAGATGCCCAGTGTGGCCAATGGGATCGGCTCGGGTTTCTCGCTCCGCTCGATGGCCTCCTTGAGCACGTCGATGGCCTCGACCCAGTTGTTGAGGCGCATGTGGGCCTGGGCCAGGTTGGTCAGCGCCGCCGCAATATGTCTCTCGGTGCTGTCCTTTCTGGCCAGTTCGACGGCCCGCTTCAGCAAAGCGGCAGCAGCGCGATGGTTCCCCAGATTGAGCTGCAGCGTGCCCTTGCGCTGCCACAGCATCGTTCCGGTCCGAGGCTCTTCCCCCAGGGTCCTCCACAGCGATTCTGCTCTTTCCAGCAATTCCTGGGCATCCCGGTACTGGGCCATCGAGATCCTCGGAAAGGAGAGCCCCAGAAGGATCTCGAGCTCCAGCTGCCGATCATCGGTGCGCCGGACGGCCTCGAGGGCAGCCTGGAAGTGCTCGGCAGCTTCGGGATCACTGTTGACTGCACCAAAGGACCGGCCCACGCTGTAGAACGCTCTTGCCTCTTCAATGAGATCACCCGTCTGGCGGGCGCGGTCGATCCAGGGGCGGCCTGCCTGCTGGGCCTCGGAGTAGCGGCCCAGCCGATGCAGGAGCTCCTGTCGCCCCGCAAGAGAGCGCAGCTGTTCGTCTCCGGTAAGACCGGATTCCCGCCACGACTCGAGAAGCTCGAGGGCCTCTTCCAGCTTCCCGTCGTCGCGCAGCGTCTCAAGCGCTCCCCAGTCGGGCGCCACCTGGACAGGGGCCTCCCCGGGACGGAGCAAGAGGACCGTGGCCAGAAGAATCGTTGTCATTGCCGCATGAAACCCGGGAGTGCAAGGAATGGTAGCACAGTCACGTTGTGGAATCGGCGCACCGGCGACGCGCCGCCCACAGCCTTCAGCGCGATGGAACCGGCAGGAGAGGAACTGGAATCCGGAATTCAAAAAATGTTTAACTTGTCACTGATTTGGTGTAAAAGAAGGAGCGAAAAGAACGGGCCGACAAGCCTGGCTCAGGTAGTCTTTTGGAGGGAAGTAGCCGATGACCTACATTGTCACTGAACGTTGCGTCAACTCCCGCTATACCGAATGCGTTGCGGACTGTCCGGTTGACTGCTTCTACGAGATCGAGAATCCGCACATGCTTATCATCAATCCGGATGAGTGTATCGACTGCGACGCCTGTGTGGCTCTCTGCCCGGTGAATGCGATTTATCCGGAAGCGGAAGTTCCAGACGAGTTCGAAGAGTGGATCGACAAGAATGATGCCGAACTGTGCACGGACGACAATCGGATCACCGACACTGATGACGCTCTGGATTCAGCTCTCACTATCGAAGAGGTAAAACAGAGGGAAGAAGAAACTCACGGCGAGGCGATCGAGGATCCTTCCAGCGCCGCTCATTAGGGACGGCAGATTTCCAGTCGACGAAGCAGCAACCCTCCCGTCCTCGACGGGGGGGTTTTCTTTTGGCGTGTCCGAAGGCTGAATATTCTGCAGGATGCGGTCGTAGAACCGGAGAAGCGACGGCGGGCGAGGTTAGGACAGAATCATGGATCTCACGAATCTGGCGCTTGCTTTCGGCTCCAGCCTGACGGCGGGCCTGAGGCTCTATATCACCGTGCTGACCCTGGGGCTCTTGAACCGCTACGAGATTATAGAGCTGCCTGAGCGGCTGGAAGTGCTCTCCCATCCCTGGGTGCTGGGGGCAGCATCGGTGCTCCTGATTATCGAGTTCTTTGCCGACAAGATTCCATACGTCGACAACACATGGGATGCGATTCAAAGCTTTCTACGGATTCCAGCCGGGGCTTTCCTGGCGGCCGGTTCCATCGGGGAGGTTGATGAGTCGTTGTTGTGGGTTGCAGCTCTGGCAGGAGGCTTAGTCAGTCTCACTGCCCACGGTGCCAAGGCCTCCACCCGGCTCGCCGTGAATGCCACACCGGAACCCTTCAGCAACTGGTTCCTGAGCCTGCTCGAGGACGGGTTGTCGCTGGCTGTCCTGTATCTTGTGGTAACGCACCCTTATATTGCCATTGGGTTCACCTTCTTGCTGTTGTTCTTCTGCGCGTTCGCCATCTTTCTCTTTTATCGGTTCTTGAAGGCACTCTTCAGGCCCAGGCAGGCGGCGGCCACACCTTAAGGGTCGTTGGCCCTGCCTCGTGCCTCATTTCTCGGCCGTAGTTGATCTGATAGAGTCCGGAATCCGCCGGGCCGCCCCGACGCCCGCGCGACTGACCGGTAAGGGTAGCGCAGAGGTCACTTGACCCAAATGCGGGGATGGGTGATGCTGGTACTCGACCGTCACGAGCCATCCTGCTCGGCAAGTCACATGCTTTCAACCGCGTCCTTTCAGGCTCGAGAACCAGTTCGGTGGTCGGCCCGCAGTGCGTTTTTTGCCGGGCTGATTCTGCTTCCGGTCTGCACCCTCTCTTGCGCCGGACGCGCCGATCTGGTGGCGGGTCCCGGGCACAAGGCCCTCGAGTGCCCGACCGATGCCGATCACCGTCTTCTGATCACGGTGTCCAATCAAGGCAGGCGAGCCACCATCGCGACGACCACGGTCCTGCAGTACGAGGATCGACCTGAGGTGCATGTTCCGACTCGCCCGATCCTGCCGACGCACAGCCAGACCCTGACGGTTCGTCTTCCCGACGAGTGCCTCTGGTCCGCCTGCTCGTTTGAGATCAGCGTCGACTACAAGGACGAAGTGGACGAAGTAGATGAAGCTAACAACCTCTTTCGGGGTCAGTGCCTGCGAGCCGGCCGGAAGCAGGCCACCCGGCCATGAAAGTTGGGAGCAGCTCATCAGCTTCGTTCGCCAGGAAGCCCTCTCCCTGGTTACTTCTGCTGATCGCTGTGGCCCTTGTTCTGATCCACGACGCGGTCGTGTTCCACACTCGACTGTATACGCCTTACCTTAAGCCCGACTCTTATGCAGGCCGTTTTCAACTGCTCGTCAATCGGGAGCTCGAGCGCCGGGATTCATCCTTTAAGGAAGTCCTTGTTCTGGGTGATTCTCGTTGTGCTGAAGGGTTTTCCGAGAAACTTGCTCTGGAATTACTCGAACCGACCCGGCTGCGCCTCTATAGCGGAGCCCTGAACGGGTCCACGCCGCGCCTCTGGTACTATCTGATGCGGGAGTTGCTGGCGCGAGGAGCGGCTTATTCAGCCGTCGTCGTGACTCTCGAAACCTACAAAGACATTGATGACGGAGTGAATTCCGCCAGCCGCAAGGTCGACCTGCAGGCTCTGTCGCCCGTCCTCGACATGAGCGATATGCGCGAGTTCTCCGCCTCTTACGGTACCTGGCGAGAGACGGTAGAAGTGATCTGCTCGCTGCTTTTGAAGGGCCATTCCTTCAAAGCCGACATCCAGGACTTTCTGAGGTCGCCAGGTGAGCGTCTGGCGGCGGTCGGCAGAAACTCTCGCCACTTTGCCAGGTGGCGATTCAACTACCCGGGGCGGGAAGGCAGTATGAGCGGTCTGACATACGACCCTGAGTCCGGAGACTTCCAGTTCGGGGAGGACCTCAGTCAGGTTCAGAAGACGCACGCCCGAAGGCATCTGGCGCGAGTTTTTGCACCTCAGACCGGTCAGAAGCATCAGTATCGCTCCCTCTGGCTGGGCAGGCTGGTGGACCTGCTTCGCGGGCATTCTATTCGGGTGATCTTTGCGCGCTTGCCCAATCACCCGGCCTTCCCTCGCCCGGAGGCACACGTGCAGGCGCCCGGCGCCGTTTCGCTGTTGGGATCGGATCCGGGTGTCAAGGTACTCGCTGACAGTGTGTTCGCTCACCTCGATCGTCAGGAGTTGTTCCTCGATGCTCTGCACCTGAATCGCGAGGGCCGGGAGCGATTCACTCGGTCCCTCGTGCGCGAGTTACACCAGGCGTTGTCGGGAGAGAAGCCCGCAGGTGCTTCCGCACCCGCGGGTCCCGGCGCGGCCCTGAGGTGAGTGTTGGGCCCGACTTTCAGACCAGTCCGCAATGCTCTTTAATTCCTTCGAGTTCTGGATATTTCTTCCGCTGGTCCTTCTCTTTTCCCGTCTTCCTCACCGCCGGCCGCGCAATGCGTTTCTTCTGGTGTCCAGTTATCTCTTCTAGATGTGGTGGGATGCCCGCTTCGTTCTCCTGATCGCGGCCTCGACGGTAGTGGATTTCCTGGTCGGCAGGGCCCTGCACTCTGCCCGGAGCCCAGCCAGGTCGCGGCTGCTGATCGTTAGCCTGGCTGCCAACTGACCTGCCCCCAGGAACGAGTCCACTCTCTAAGTTAGACCTGGGACCATTTGAAGTCCACTCCATGGTATAGAACTCTGGGCCTGGGACCTGGGTAATCTGGCCTCCGGCGCCGGCGGCCGATAGGCCAAGGCGCTGTGAGGCCGTCGCTGGTTGTACTCCCTGCGCCATCTCTCGGCCAACACCTTCGCTTCCCACAACGTGTCGAAGACTTCTACGTTCAGCAGTTCATCCCGCAGTTTTCCGTTGAAGCTCTCCACATATCCATTCTCCCAGGGGCTGCCGGGCTCGATGTATAAGGTCCTCACCCCAACAGCCTTCAGCCAGTCCCGAACCGCCTGAGCCGTAAACTCCGACCCGTTATCGGACCGAATGTATTCAGGCACTCCCCGATCCACGAACAACTCCGCCAATCGATCCAACACGTCCTGGTGATTCATCTGTCGTTGAACCTCAATGGCCAGACACTCCCGGGTGTATTCATCCAGTAGGGTTAATAATCGAAAGGCCCTTCCGTCATGGGTTCGCTCATGCACGAAGTCATAGCTCCAGACGTGATCCTTGTGAGCCGCTCGTAACCGAACGCAGGATCCATCATGAAGCCACAGTCTCCTTCGTTTCGGCTGTCTGGACGGGACTTTCAGCCCCTCCTGTCTCCACAACCTCTCCACCCGCTTGTGATTCACTTTCCACCCTTCCCAACGAAGCATGGCCGTGATCCGTCGGTAGCCGTATCGCCCGTAGTGCGTGGCCAACTCCACCATCTCAGCCACCAATCGAGCCTCATCATCGGGGATATGCCTTTCCCTTCGCTGGGTCGATCGAGCCTGTCCCAGCACTTGGCAGGCCCGACGTTCGGAGACGCGCTCTGCTCCCAATCTCTCCCTCACCCACACCACTGCGCGTCTCCTCTTCGTCGGGCCTAGAAGTTTCCCGAGGAAACTTCCTTTAGGATCTGCTTGTCCAAAGACAGATCTGCCACTAGCTTCTTCAACCGGGCATTCTCCTTCTCCAACACCTTCAACCGCTTGGCCTGATTCAGTCGAAGCCCTCCGTACTCCTTGCGCCACCGGTAGTAGGTCTGCTCGGTCACCCCAATCTGTTTGCACACCTGGCCCACCGTCTGTCCTTGGGCTAGACCTGCCTCTGCCTCACGCAGCTTCATGATGATTTGTTCTGCCGTAAACCGCTTCCGTGCCATCCTTGCCTCCTTCCTAGAGCTCTTGTCAATAGGTGTGGAAAAACATCAGGCGGCTTTCTCCTCCGGGACTTGGTTGACCGGGACTCCATTGACATATTTGGCGCCCTGGTAGACGTCTTTCATCAGCTCCGGTGCCTTCAACCGGCGGAATCGCTGCTCCGCCACCAACAGCATCTTCCAGATCACCGCCTGGGCGTTTTCCACTTTCTTGAATCGCTTGGCCGCGTCCGTTCGCAGCCGAAGAGCGGCAAACGGTGACTCCACTGGATTGGTGGTTCGCAGATGCTGCCACTGCTTCTTTGGATAGTTGTAAAAGGTCACCATCCGGTCCCAGTCCTGCTCGATTAGCTCAGCCGCCAGAGTCAGCCCTCGCTGCCGGCACCAGTGCTGAAAAACCTTCTTGAGTCGTTGTGCTTCTTCTCGAGTCTCGGCGTAAGGGATCTGCCGCAGGATCAGCAAGGCCGGCTTGTGCACTCGCTTAGGGAGCTTGGCCAGCAGGTTGACGATCCGATGATTCCAGCAGCGCTGCTCCTCGGCCTGGGGATAGACGTTGCGCAAAGCTCCCCAGATGCCCAGGTGGCCGTCTCCGATCACCAGCCGTGGACAGCCCATCCCCCGGCGCTTCAAGTCGCGCAGTACTTCCGACCAGCTCTGAGTCGATTCCCGATAGCCGCTCGTGACCGACACCACGGCTTTGCTTCCGTCACTTAAGGCGGCCAGCACCACCAGCAGGACTGCCTTTTCCTTCTCCAGACCCGCCTTGACGTAGATTCCATCTACCCATAAATACACCACTTCCAGATCATTCAAGGGTCGACTCTGCCAGACTTCCCATTCGGCCTGCCACTTCTCTTTCAATCTGGCCACCGTGGAGGACGACAGGTGCGCCTTTTCCCCTAAAAGCCCTCTCAGAGCCAGATCAAAATCCCCCAGCGCCAGACCATGCAAGTACAGCTCAGGGATCAGTTCTCGAACCTGCCGCGTCCGCTTGGCAAACAGGGGCAACACCCGACTTTCAAAGTGTTCCTCTAGATCCCGCACTCGAGGCCTTCGAACCTGGATCGTCCCCGAGCTCAGCGTCAGATGCCTCGGCTTCCCATATCCATTGCGATAGCCCGACGGAGCGTCCACGGCCCTTCGCCGCTCACTCTTACGCCGCCCTAATAACTCCGTGACTTCCTCCTCCAGCAGCTCTTGAACCCAGCCTTGGATCTTCTCCCGCACCCAATCTTCCAGCTCCTCGAAACAAACTCTTGACTCCACACTTTCCTCAATCTTCTGCTTGCTCATGCGGTGTGTACTCCTTCCGTTGCGGGCCTTTCGGCCCTGGGTTTTAAATCAACCCGGAAGGATACTCACCGCCTATGCTATTTACACACCTTCTGATGGTAGCTCCCTTCCTAAAACCGAAAATCCTAACATTCAACTTGGACCCGTTTTAGGGGGCAAGGTCAAGGGAACCGAAGGGGAAGGCTGAGGACCTACGAAAACCTCATGGTGACCATGCTCTTAGGCGGGCTCTGGCATGGAGCCAGCTGGAACTTCGTCCTGTGGGGAGGTTTTCATGGGCTATTGCTGGCGGTCGAGCGGGCGGCAAGAGACTGTTTTCCGACGGTAGCCGTCGCCGTCCCGCAGTCGATCCGGTTGGCATTGCTGCCGATTCGAACTGCTGTAACGTTCGTCTTGGTCATGGTGGGATGGGTCTTTTTCCGAGCTTCCAGCTTCCAGGATTCCTTTGCCGTCTTGCACTCGATGTTTCTGTGGGACTCCAGCGGAAGCGCGCTTCTGCCGGCAGGACTCGTGTTCGCGGCCGGTCTCACCCTGTTCGTGGCCCTGGTTGAAGAGCGGCGGGGCGTGCTGGCGAATCTTCACCTGGCCCCAGTCTGGACGAGAGTCGCGACCTACGCCTTCCTGCTCCTCGTGCTGGAACTGTTCGCCGTCACGGGTGAAGAAATCCCGTTCGTGTACTTCCAGTTCTAGCCGCTCGGCCAGGAAGAAAAGAGGAAGCTATTCTCGTGCCCAGAGCACATCGGGACAGCCAGCGGCCCGGTTCAGGGTCCGCGCTATGACGAACAGCAGATCGGAGAGTCTGTTCAGGTACTGGACTGCCAGCCCCAGACCCGGGTCGTCGTCGTCGCCAAGAAGCTCCACCGTTCGTCGCTCGGCTCTGCGGCACACGGTCCTGGCCACGTGACAAAGAGCCGAAGTCCGGGACCCCCCGGGTAGGATAAACTCCGCAAGAGGCTCGAGTTCGTCGTTCAGGACGTCCATAAACTCCTCGAGCTCCCTGACCTGCTGTGACTGCAGCAGACAGTGTCCGGGTATGCAGAGCTGCCCCCCTAGGTCGAACAGCGCGTGCTGAACCCTGCTCAGGCACTCGTGGACAGAGGAGGGCAGCTCGTGAGTCAATAGATGACCGATCACGCTGTTCAATTCGTCGACTGTTCCGAAGGCTTCGACGCGGGGATGGTTTTTCGGGACCCTGGAACCTTCTCCCAGGCTGGTCATCCCGCCATCACCCTTTCTCGTGTAAATGCGGCTGAGACGATGGCCCATCTGGCCCCGGACTTTAGCACGTTCCAGGTTTCACGTTCCAACCCCCTTTCCTGAGTTCTCTCCTCCAGTAACTCGGGGCTTCCGCAATAGGCTACTAACAGCACTTCGATTACAGATAGGGATTCCGCGTTCCAGGGCCCACAACCCACATCGCACCCATGCTAGAGAGGCTATACTGAAGGATGATGCCCCCGATCCTGCTGACACTTCTCCTGTTCCAGACGCCGGCCCCTCAAGCAGCTCCGTTTCGAGTCGCCGCCAGCTACGTACGGGTCGCGGTGACGGTCCTGGACGACAGGGGAAAGCTGCTGCATGACCTGGATCGCGGGAACCTTGAGGTTCTGGATGACGGTCAGCCAACCCCCATCATTAATTTCGTGCGCGACCTGGCTCCCATCAACGTGATGCTGCTACTGGATACCAGCGGAAGTTTGAAGGACGAGTTAGGGGAGATCCAGCAGGCAGCTCTGCGCTTTGCTCGGTCTTTCATGCGGGACGACCGAATCTCGATCATGAGCTTTTCTGACGAAACGGTGCTTCTCACCCCGTGGACCAACAGACTTGGAAAGCTCCGCAAAGGTCTCAATAAGATGAAGGGAGGCTACAGAACCGCCATTTATGACGCCCTGAGTCAGTGCATCGACCGTCACTTGAACGAGGTCCGGGGGAGGAGGGTTATTATCCTTTTCACGGACGGCTTGGATAATGAGAGCGTCACTCCCTATGACCAGATACTGGGTCGCCTGATTGAATCACAAATCACCCTTTACATCGTGAGCCGCACTCGCCTGGTAGACGACAAGGTACGCGACAGCGAACGGGTTCACTTCCTGAATCAGGTGATGCGCAACGTTCTTCAGGAGGAGGGTGACTTTGTGGATGACTACTTCAAGAAGAAAGAGGCGGCCATGCTGAACCTTGCGGAATCTACGGGAGGGCGGGTCCTCTTCCCTGAGGTCCTGTCGGAACTTGGAAACACGTACGCCCAGGTGGCCAGGGAGCTGAAGCATCAATACCTCCTCACCTTCCTGCCGCCACAGTCTTCCGACAAGAAGTTTCGCTCTATCCAGGTCACCTGCAATCTTCCCTCCGTCCGGGTCCATTCCCGCAAGCAGTACGCCTGGCTCGACCGGCGGACTGAAAATTGAAAACTGAAAAATCTCGGAACGGCTCAACGCCCACGCCCAAGGGAAGGAAAGGGCCAGGTCATTTCCTTCACTTTGTCGGGCCACTTCATTCACTTTGTCGAAAACTCCGATCCCCAGGGAAGCCGATACCTGGAAAGGGCCAAGAGCTGAATGGCCCGCCCCGTTCCCGGTGCCTGCTGGTCGCTTGGCGAGTGGGCTATCCCTGGCTCGCACTCGTTTTGAGAAAGACCTGGCCCAACCAAGCGGTGCACCTTCGGTTGCTTCTCGTTCTGCTCGTCGTTGTGCCGATATCAGGCTGCGCTGTTTTCCACGGCCAGAGCTACCATGACTTCACGGTCGCAACTCCCCTCGATGCCTCGAAGACACTGGTTCTGGGTTTCATGGGGGGACGGGATCGCTGGGACGACGATCGCCAGGGAGTTCGCAAGCTTGCCCTGAAGCTGGGCAGTCTCAACCTGCCTATCCAGGTAGAAACGGTTGAGAATGAGAAGCGCGGACTGGCCCTCCTGCTGGCCGCTGCAGCTTTTGATCTAAACGATGATGGTGTTCTCAGCCCGCAGGAGAAGGAGAGTGTCCGGCTGGTCGTGTACGGGCAGAGTTTTGGAGGTGCTGCGGTGGTCAAGCTGGCTCGTCAATTGAGTAGGCAGGACATTCCCGTGCTCCTTACGATCCAGATCGACAGTGTGGGGCAGAACGATAAAAGAATTCCGTCCAATGTTCGCAGGGCAGCCAATCTCTACCAGTCCAACGGCTGGTTGATCCGTGGCCAATCCGGGGTGAGGGCAGAAGATCCACAGAAAACTGAGATCATCGGTAACTTCCAGTTCAACTACGAGAAGAACAAGATCGACACCTCCGGAGTGCACTGGTTCAAGAAACTGTTCCGGGTGGCCCACACCAAGATGGGACTCGACCCCGATGTGTGGGACAAGGTGGAAGAGTTGATTGTGGAGGAAGTTCAGGGGATCGGTTCGGGCGCTGGTTCCAGGCCCTGCGCCCGGCGACGCTGAACCCTGGAGATTACGCCGAAACACTGCTCACGGCTGCCTCACCTTATGAATCCCTTATGAATCGCGATCTCGACGTTGTTGTAAAACTTCCTGGGTCAACGTTGTGACTGCAGCCGCAGACGACGGATTTGGCTCGGACCGAAAATAATCGGCCAGCACGCGGAAGAAAAGGGCGGGGGGGAGGAAAGGGCCAGGTCATTTCATTCCGTTTGTTGCAAAACTGGCTCAGTCGCGGCATTGACGGCAACAGCGGACGATGGACTTAGCTCCGATCGGGAATATCCGGCGTTGTGGTCCGGGTCTGAGGCATTCGCTTTTTCTGGCCAGCCAGACTGCGGCACAGATCTAGCCCGGATTATGCAAGAACCGTAGTTCGGTGTTGAAAAACGACTCGAGAAGTGGCCCAACTCGGAAGCGGGCAGGTGTGACAGGCGGATTTGCGAAGAATATGGGTTGGCGAGGCGTTTGAGTGGTTTGGGGAGTGAATTTCAGACAGATCTGGGCCTGGATGAGTGTCGGAAGCGGTTTTTCGGGGGAGCTGGGAAAAGCTAACTGGAGTTCAGGCGACTCAAGACGAGGTGGAAGAGGGGTTGTTCGGGGAAGGCTGAGGAAAGATGGACCCAGATGCGTCGAGTGGTTTGTCGGATCCGGGCCCCAATCTTGAGGACCCGACGACGTAAGGTTTCGATTTCGAGCTTGTGCCAGGGGGTTCCGTGAAGATAGTCGCGCAGGCGCACGAACATCTGGTAAGCCAGTGCATGCAGGAGGAGTCGAAACTGATTGGCCAGGAATCGATGACAGCTGAGTCGGTCCATGCTCAGATGATTCTTGAAGGCCTTGATGAAGTTCTCGGTCTGCCCTCGGTTTGTGTAGTGGTCATAAAGTGATTGGGAGCAGAGATCGTCCCGGTTGGCAACTACAAAGCGACGATTGATGCCACGCTGATCGACCTCCACTTTGACAATGACGCGACGGGATCGATCCCAGCTGTGGGCTCGATAAAGAAACTCGTCAAACTGACGCTGTTTTTCCTCCAGCTCAAGGAACCTCAGCCGAGTCGAATCCAGCAGGGGCTCGACCACTCGCTGCAGGCGAGGGTTTCGGCTTAACCCGATGACATACTGAAGTTTATTCTCTTCACATTCACAGAACTCGTAGAGCCGAGGCGTGGCAAAGCCGCTGTCGGCCCGAATCTCAATCTCGACATCCGTCCCCACTGCTTGTCGGATGGCCTCCACGACTCGCTTCAGAATGGGCACGATGTGAGAGGCAGCCCCCTTGTTGCCAGGTCTCAACACGGCACAGACCAGGTCTCCCGTGTCGGCATCGAAGATCAGCAAAGGATGCAGAATGTGGTTTCGGTAATACCCGTGGTAGAAGGAGAACTCCTGTTGGCCGTGAGTGTGGTCGTCGGTACTGTCCAGATCCAGGATGATCTTGCTGGGACGTCTCTTCTTCAGGGAGCGCACATAACGGCCTGGCAGCCACCGGCTCAGACGCATCAGATCCTTCTTGGTGACGGAGTTCTCCAGGCGGGAGAAAGTCGGCTGGGTGGCCAAATCGGGATCGCTCTCTGGCAACTGATCACAGACTGTCTTGAGCATCGGATCCGAGCGCAGCGTATCGGCGTCGTTACAGTCTTCGTAGCCGGCCACGATCTGCAAGACTCGTTGTCGGATCAACTTCAACAGGTCATGACGAACGTAGCGTCGGTCTCGACTTTCCGCAATACACGAACTGAAGCCCTCGCACAATCGATGTTGACGATCCAGGGATCCAAACAACAACCATCCTGCGTCGGAAGTGAGGCTCCCTCCATCAAAACGAGCCGTGATGTTTCTGTGGCTATGAAATGGCAGGGTATTCTGGCAGACTGTTTTTGACATTGCCGTAGCTCCTGTTTAGGGTCTTTGTTTCTCTAAACCCTTTTATATCAGAGAGCTACGGCCTTTTTTCTGGGCCCAAATCTCACTTGAATTCAGATCTCTTGCATAATCCGGGCTAGGCCGATGTGGGTGCGGAGACAGAAGAAAAGGGGCCAGGTCTCTTTTTCTTTTCGCGGCAATTGCAGACCGCCTGCTAAGAGCGGGCGTGAGAGCGCTGTTCTCGTAACGTGCAGAAGAGTCCTTGTAAGTGCACGACTGGGTTGGTGCGCGACTTGTAAACACCTTTCGCTCGCAGTCTGTGCAGATGACCCCGAATCTCATCCGCAGTGCCCAGAATCAGACCCTCCGACAGAAAGCGAAGCCGCTTCAAATAGAGGCCGGGTTGAGAAAAGCCTTCTGTGTGCTCGATTCGGGCCATTTCCGGGACAATGGTCCGCTGTCCCTCTTGTGACGGCGTCATGCCTCGGAATGCCAGACAACCCCTGTAGTGGGCATAGCGCTGCTTGAGGCCAATCTCCGGGAAGATCGTTTCCAGACTCATCAGATATCTGTCCTGACCCTGCCAGCGCAGGTAAGCGGAACTCTCCTTCCACTGTTCGGGTCGTTTGCATAGACCCGCACGCACTGGATTGAGCTCAATGTACAAGAGGCATTCCCTCAGGGAACGGCAGTCCTGCAGCTTGACACACTTGTAACGATGGGCCCACAGATGACCGCGACGGTCGAAGTGACGGTTAAACCAGCTGGCGAAGGGTCCCTGAAGATCCCTCATGAAGACTTCCAGGCTGAAGATTTGGCGGTTGAAACGCAACCAGCGCTCATCACTCCAGAAGCGAGTTCGCAAACGCCACAGACGTCCCCAGCGAGCCTGCGCGTAACCCTGCAACTTCTCTCGTGACAGTCGCCGAAACCTGGCAGCTCTCACCACCAGATGATAGTGGTTCCCCATCAATACGTATCCAACACAGCCAATGCAGCAGATACGCAGACAGTAGCGGAGCCAGCGCATGAACTTGCGGCGCACCCGTTGCTGTCGGAAAGGGAAATAGCGAGGGGCTCCGGCCACGCGGTTGAAGACGTGGAAGAAACCCCCCTGGGGTGTCACGATATGCTGTCGGGCGATTCGAGCCATGTGTCTAATACTCCAGAAAGATACCCAGAATCAGATGTCTCTAGAGTCCATAAACGCCACACCTCGAAAAAGTACGAAAAAACGGACCTGTTTGAATGCATAAGTAAGAGTGACAGAAGTGGGAGAGAGAATCCTCCTGTAAGAAAAACCCTAAAAGGAGCCGGGCCTGTAGAGGACCCTGGCCAGGAGGATTCTCATGCAAGAAAGTTACTACGTTGGATTGGATGTGCACAAACGGAAGATCAGTTATTGCCTGATGGAGGCGGACGGAAGGGTGGTTGAGGAAGGAGAACTGGCGGCTCGGAGGGAGGTGCTGCAGCAGTGGGCTGAGAGTCTGGAAAGACCTTGGATAGGAGCGCTGGAAGCTACCCTTTTTAGCGAATGGATCTACGATTTATTGGAGCCCTACAGCCAGGAGTTGAAGGTGGCTCATCCAGCCATGCTCAAGGCATTGAGTGCGGGCAAACACAAGAATGATCGGATCGATGCGCGCAAGATCACCGATCTGCTGCGCTGCGACTTACTGGTGCAGAGCTACGTGCCGCCGGCTGAGATCCGAGAATTGAGACGAGTGCTGCGCTATCGCAACCTGATGGTGTCACAGATGGTGCAGCTCAAGAACCGGATATCGGGACTGTTGATGGAAACGGGAGTGCAGTACAACCAGAAGCGGCTGCATGGACAGCGTTACTTTCGACAACTGATGTCGCAGCTGCAGGAAGTGCCGGAATCGGTGGTGCAACTATTGAATCTGAGTCACGATTCGATGCGATCACTGCAGCAAATCGAGAGGGATCTGCTGAGGGGGTTGTGTGAGCAACCGTGCGTAGGGCGTCGGGTGGAGCTGTTGATGACGATTCCCGCTGTGGGAGTGGTGACGGCTTTGACCTGGGTGCTGGAAGTGGGGGAAGTGAGTCGCTTCCGGGCGATTCGTCACGCGGTCAGCTACTGTGGGCTGTGCAGCGGCCAGAAGCAGTCGGCAGGCAAGGACCGCTTGAGCCCGATCAGCAAACACCGTAACCGGCATCTTCAGCGGGTTTTGGTGGAAGCGGCCAAGCTGGCTCCTCGATATAGCCCACAGCTGGCCGCCGTTGCACAAACGCAAAGGCAGAAAGGAAATCACAACCGAGCCACGCTGGCGGTTGCCAGGAAACTGGCAGCTTACCTGATGGCGGTCGATCGCAGTGACCGACCATTTTCAGTGGCTAGCATTTAGAACAAAACTCAGCTAGCCGGGAAGGTTCCGGCCGTTCCTCACTGAAAGGGATTGTGTGACGGGTTTGACCCTGAGACACCAACTGACCTGTTTGGAGGACGGCCGGTTTGCCCAAACTCAAGCTTCGGTGACGGCTCGCTCTCGAGCCCGATACCGCAAATGGATGTCTGGATTCTGACCCCCAAGGTCATGAATCACTTTTAGCTGACAAAACCTATCGTCCGGGTTGCTGTAAATGAAACTCTGGAGTTGACGGTGCTCTCACCGCACCGTTGAGGGGGAGACTTGCCCACACTTGACAACTACTTATCATGGATGTCCCTTTCCCCCTTTCTCTGCTTTCCCTTCCCCCTTCCCCCCTGCGGCGGGTCCAAAGCTGGTTTGGACGACGGCGAGCGTTAAGGGGAGGGGGCGTCCGGAGGAAGGAGCTAGTGAGAGCGCCGCGAGGAGGGTATCAGTCCGCGCACTCGGTAAAGAGTTCCTCGAAGTTCTTCGTCTTCATTGAGTAGTGACTGGCGGACCAGCAGAAGCCATCGGTTTCAATGCGGACGGTACCGTGCTGGGAGGTCAGGAGCAGCTGGCTACCCCCCTCCTGCAGGCGCTCTAGAGTCTGCTTCGAGGGGTGGCCGAACCGGTTCTTTCGCCCCGCCGATATCAGAGCGATTCTGGGGCGAGCCGAGCTCAGCAGCTCGCTCGAGGTGCTCGTCCGGCTGCCATGATGAGCAACCTTGAGGGCAGTAACAGCACTGATTCGTTCACCCAGGATCCGTTCGGCGCGTTTCTCAATATCGCCCGTCAGGAGCAGAGAGAAGTGACCAAATCGAAGCATCAGAACCAGTGAAATATCGTTCGTCCGCCATCCCGATTCAGCCATCTCCTCAGAAGGATGCAGAATCTCGTGATGCACCCCGGCCAGGGCAAATCGGTCACCGTCAGCCAGCTGAAGCTGGTTTTCGGAGTCGTAGATCGGGTGGGCTTCATGGTAGTAGAGCGAATCGATCGGAAATGCTCTGGTGAGAAAGGGCAGGCCCTGAATGTGATCGAGGTGGGGATGAGAGAGAAGGACGAATCGGAGTTCCCGGACCCGTTGCGACCAGAGGTATCTGGAGACAATCCTCGCACCCACGAAGTCCGTCCACTCCTCCTCGCCAAGGCCAAACCCACCGGTGTCAACCAGGGCGTCACGGCCATCGGGATAGCGCAGGTGAAGGCTCTCTCCCTGTCCGACGTCCAGCATGGTCACAATCAGCTTTCCAGGGGCGACCGGGGAGGTTGCCACCAGAAGAAGGTACAGCAGACAGGGAGGTACCAGGACCATCTAGCCCCGGAACACTCTCAGCAGAAGGAGGAACGCCAGAGACAGAAAATAGGCCAGGATCTCCAGCTTTGAAGGTTGGCGAAGAAGGGTAACCACCGCCAAGTGACCCTGCAGGGAGAGGGTCAGGTCGATGAGATACGACAGCGACTCCACAGGAGCGGCCGCGAGGGAGGCTAACGGAGTCCAGTAGGCGGCCAGCAACAGAAATGCCGCGGGTACCAGAATTCCGAAAAGCGGGATGAGGACCAGATTGGCAAGCCACTGCGACCAACTCCACATGTTCGAGTAGTAGATTGCGACGGGAAGTGTGGCAATCTGGACCAGCATCGAAGCCACGATCAGTCCCGCAAGGAAACCCAGAGGACGCCCCAGCGATCGGAAGCAAGCGCAGACTCCACGGCAACGAATTGGCTCGAGCCAGGATTCCAGGAAAAACCGGAGCCGCCGGGCGCCGATCCGGCCCGGGCGGTCTCCCAGCTCGATGTGATCGCCCCAGATCCGGGTGCCCCGTGTAAGTGCGTATTGAAGCCGCGTAACACTCTTCGAGCCTAGCCCCAGAGACAACAGGGAAAGGAACGAGAAATATAAACCGGGGGCTCCGTGGGATACCGGATTGGTCGCAAGGAGAACAATACCGGCGATTCCCAGATGGTTCAGCAGGCGCCCGCGGGTACCGATTCGCCCGAGCAGACAGGCGTAGGTCGTCATGAGGCCGGCCCGAACTGAGGACGTCGAAGCGCCGACCAGCCCTACGTAAGCCCACACACCCGCCAGGGCGATCGCCTGCCCGGCTGCCCCCAGGGGACGCAGTAAACGCAGCAGTGCAACGAACAACAGGCCGACGTGCAGACCCGAGACCACAAAAAGATGCACGACGCCCAGGCGGCGCACCAGGTCTTCTCGCTCGCTCTCGAGGGCGCTCGACTCCCCCAGGAAAGCACCGAGTATCAGGCCGAGTGCACGGGGAGAGAGGCGCCTCTCACAGAAGCGCACAAACCGCCCCCGGTACCAGTCGAGCCAACGGCGAATCGGGCAACCCCTCAGACCATCGATCAGGGACAATTGGCGAAATGATTTCAGGTCCACCTGCACGAGGATTCCCCTCCGCCACAAATGCTCTCGCCAGTCCAGCACTCCTGGAGTCGCATAGAAGGAGGGCTCTCTGAGGAAGGCTCGAATCACCATCCTCTGACCATAGGAAAGCTCGGGAATTCCCTCCCCGGGAGCAGGGTAGTGGACGCGGATCCGTCCTGGCAGACGGATGATCCGATCGCCTTGCAGTGTTTGGTCAGGCTGCAGGTCGAACTGAATCCGGTCGTCGGACCGGCGCGGACTGGAACCAACCCACCCGGTCACCTCGCAGATCCGCTCCGGGTCGATTTCGACTTCCGGCCTGGTGGTGGGGAAAAAGAGGGCCAGGATCGCCCACAGGAGACCCGGCAGAGCCAGACAGGGGTGGAGTAGGACAAAGCGGCCAAGCCGATCCCAGGCCAGCATATTCCATGCTTCACGCTTCACGCTTCACGTTGCCACGTGTCTATCGCCGGAACCACATTTCCAGGTCTTCGAAGCTCTCAATCCTGCCCGTCATACTAACTATTACGTCTTTGATCACAAATGTACGAAGTTGGCACGCGAAAGGCGCCACGTGAAAAGTGAAATCGCGGACCGAGCGAACGAGTCAGGCCTGGTTTCGCCGTACCCGGATGCGATCCGCCACTTCCGACAGATCGAAACCTCGAAGCTGCCCCTCTGAGGCGGCTACGACTGCCGTCACCGTGGCGTCGCCCGTGATGTTGGTGACGGTTCGACACATGTCGAGAATGCGATCGACACCCAGGATCAGGGCGATACCCGCCGCCGGAACACCGATCGCCTCGAGCACGATGACCAGCATGATGATTCCGGCGCTGGGCACGGCAGCAGCGCCGATGGAGGCAAGAAGAGCCGTCAGGATAATCGTCAACTGAGCCGCCAGGTCGAGACCCAGACCCATAGCATCGGCAACGAAAACAGCAGCCACAGCCAGATACAGAGCCGTACCATCCATGTTCACCGTGGCGCCCAGCGGCAGCACAAAGGACGAGACTTCCTCCGACACACCCAGCTTCTCTTCGGCGTGTTCCATGGTCACGGGAAGGGTGGCCGCACTGGAACTCGTGGAGAATACGAGTAGCTGGGCCGGCACCATCGCCCGGTAGAAGGTTCCCATCGAGATGGGAGTCAAGATCCTCAGGATCAAGCCCTAGTGGACTGTAATGCTTGAATCGCTAGTGGATGAGCGAGTCATTCGGGCCCGAGGTCAAGGCGCGCCGACCGAGGCATAGCAGGGATTATGGCGAGGAGGTGCAACGCAGAGATCGGGTTCGAGGGCCGCTCAGGCACTCGTGATTCAGGTGTTACAGTCCAGTAAGTATCCCCCGGCAAAGCCGGGGGCTTTAATCTTGTGAGCCGCTCAAAGCGGACTTGACGTTGCCGCTACCGCGGCCACTTGTGCCACCTACAGGTGGCTTGGCTACAGCAGCCTGAGCTGATCCTGGCGACGATCTTCTGCTTCTTGCCGCCGGATATACTCACGAATCACTTTCTCATCCCGACCCACCGTCGATACGAAGTATCCGCGAGCCCAGAAGTGCTGTCCAACAAAGTTACGCCGACTCTCTGAAAAGTTCCTCGCAATGTGGATGGCGCTTTTCCCTTTGATGTGCCCGATCACCTGCGCCACAGAAAACTTTGGCGGAATCGAGATCATCACGTGCACGTGATCCGGCAGCAGGTGGCCCTCTTCAATCAAGCTTTCCTTCTGCCCAGCCAACCGTCGCAGCACCTGACCGAGATGTCTGCGCAGCTCCCCATAAATCAACTTCTTGCGGTACTTGGGGATGAACACCACATGGTACTTACACTCCCATTTTGTATGCTGTAAGCTCTTGTAGTTACTCATAAAACTCCTTTTCGTGATGCTTTGCTCGGCTCACGGAAGGGAGTTTTTTCACCTATTCCCGGAACTGTCAAACTCTGGCTGCCTCCCCGGCAGAGCCGGGGGGACTCCTTACGGGTCTAGGTCACCATCATGTGGGCTCCCAGCCCCAGCAGCACTGTGGTGCAGTACATCCCCAGCGCCGCGAGCAGCTCCAGAATTTCGTCTGGATTCTCTCCCGCGACTTCCGTGATGGTTGCCGCGATCAAGGCGAACACCCCCAGGGGAGCCACCAGCATGACCAGATCCACCAGGCGGATGATGACCAGGTTCAGGCCTTCGAAAAAGGCGAGCACGGGCCGGACCTTTTCGCGGCTCACCTGAATCAGTCCCACCCCCAGCAGGATGGCGAAGAAGACGACTTGCAGCATGTTTCGATTGTCGGAAGCCGAAGCGAAAAAGTTCTGCGGCACCATATCGACTATGGGCTGAAGAGGCCCCGTTGTCGAGCCACATCAGCCTGCCGCGAGCGAGCCGTGGCATCTTCATGATAGACCTGACTGAAGCCGGTCTCTCATATCTCGAGGGACCCAGGCCCCGGGCTTCACGACGTTGACCAGGATCAGACCAATCGATACCGCGATGGCAGTGGTCGTGACATAGATTGCAATCGTTTTTCCGCCAATTCGCGAGAGCTTCCTCAGATCGGACAGAGAAGCCACTCCACACACCAGCGAAGCAAGCACCAGAGGGACGGCAATCAACTTCAGCAGGTTGACAAAGATCATTCCGACAGGAGCAATCCAATCAGAGGTGAAATCCACCCACCCGGCCGCCGCGGCCGTGACGCCGTAGATGATCACGAGGTCGCCGTCTTCTAGCCCGGATTATGCAAGAACCGTAGTTCGGTGTTGAAAAACGACTCGAGAAGTGGCCCAACTCGGAAGCGGGCAGGTGTGACAGGCGGATTTGCGAAGAATATGGGTTGGCGAGGCGTTTGAGTGGTTTGGGGAGTGAATTTCAGACAGATCTGGGCCTGGATGAGTGTCGGAAGCGGTTTTTCGGGGGAGCTGGGAAAAGCTAACTGGAGTTCAGGCGACTCAAGACGAGGTGGAAGAGGGGTTGTTCGGGGAAGGCTGAGGAAAGATGGACCCAGATGCGTCGAGTGGTTTGTCGGATCCGGGCCCCAATCTTGAGGACCCGACGACGTAAGGTTTCGATTTCGAGCTTGTGCCAGGGGGTTCCGTGAAGATAGTCGCGCAGGCGCACGAACATCTGGTAAGCCAGTGCATGCAGGAGGAGTCGAAACTGATTGGCCAGGAATCGATGACAGCTGAGTCGGTCCATGCTCAGATGATTCTTGAAGGCCTTGATGAAGTTCTCGGTCTGCCCTCGGTTTGTGTAGTGGTCATAAAGTGATTGGGAGCAGAGATCGTCCCGGTTGGTAACTACAAAGCGACGATTGATGCCACGCTGATCGACCTCCACTTTGACAATGACGCGACGGGATCGATCCCAGCTGTGGGCTCGATAAAGAAACTCGTCAAACTGACGCTGTTTTTCCTCCAGCTCAAGGAACCTCAGCCGAGTCGAATCCAGCAGGGGCTCGACCACTCGCTGCAGGCGAGGGTTTCGACTTAACCCAATGACATACTGGAGTTTATTCTCTTCACATTCACAGAACTCGTAGAGCCGAGGCGTGGCAAAGCCGCTGTCGGCCCGAATCTCAATCTCGACATCCGTCCCCACTGCTTGTCGGATGGCCTCCACGACTCGCTTCAGAATGGGCACGATGTGAGAGGCAGCCCCCTTGTTGCCAGGTCTCAACACGGCACAGACCAGGTCTCCCGTGTCGGCATCGAAGATCAGCAAAGGATGCAGAATGTGGTTTCGGTAATACCCGTGGTAGAAGGAGAACTCCTGTTGGCCGTGAGTGTGGTCGTCGGTACTGTCCAGATCCAGGATGATCTTGCTGGGACGTCTCTTCTTCAGGGAGCGCACATAACGGCCTGGCAGCCACCGGCTCAGACGCATCAGATCCTTCTTGGTGACGGAGTTCTCCAGGCGGGAGAAAGTCGGCTGGGTGGCCAAATCGGGATCGCTCTCTGGCAACTGATCACAGACGGTCTTGAGCATCGGATCCGAGCGCAGCGTATCGGCGTCGTTACAGTCTTCGTAGCCGGCCACGATCTGCAAGACTCGTTGTCGGATCAACTTCAACAGGTCATGACGAACGTAGCGTCGGTCTCGACTTTCCGCAATACACGAACTGAAGTCCTCGCACAATCGATGTTGACGATCCAGGGATCCAAACAACAACCATCCTGCGTCGGAAGTGAGGCTCCCTCCATCAAAACGAGCCGTGATGTTTCTGTGGCTATGAAATGGCAGGGTATTCTGGCAGACTGTTTTTGACATTGCCGTAGCTCCTGTTTAGGGTCATTGTTTTTGTAAACCCTTTTATATCAGAGAGCTACGGCCTTTTTTCTGGGCCCAAATCTCACTTGAATTTAGATCTCTTGCATAATCCGGGCTAGAATCCTGCAGTGCAGTTTGCTGTGCCAGGGCCTGTCGCTCACGCCGGCTACTGTACTATTTCAAAAGGACAACCAAAAGGATAAGGATGACTCACAAACTGAACCGCTACAGCTCCCGAATAACCCAGCCCAGATCCCAGGGCGCCTCCCAGGCCATGCTCTACGGAACAGGACTCAGCGAGGCCGACATGGAAAAGCCGCAGGTCGGAATCGCCAGCATGTGGTACGAGGGCAATACCTGCAATATGCACTTGAATCGCCTGGCCGAGGAGGTCAAGAAAGGCGTAACCGATACCGGGCTGGTAGGGCTGCGCTTTAATACGATCGGAGTGAGCGACGGAATCTGCATGGGAACCGAGGGCATGAGCTATTCTCTGCAGTCACGCGAGATCATCGCCGATTCGATTGAAACCGTGATGTGCGCCCAGTGGTACGACGCCAATATCTCGATCCCGGGCTGCGACAAGAACATGCCGGGATGTCTGATGGCTATGGCGCGGGTTAACCGGCCGGCCCTCATGGTTTACGGAGGAACCATTCGTCCCGGGTTTCTGGACGATGAGAAACTGGACGTTGTCTCCGCTTTTCAAAGCTACGGGGAGTATCTGGCCGGCAAGATCAATGATGACAAAAGGAAGGAGATTGTACAGCGCAGTTGCCCGGGTGCTGGAGCCTGCGGTGGCATGTACACGGCCAACACCATGTCCTCGGCCATAGAGGCTCTGGGGATGTCGCTCCCCTACAGCTCCTCCACACCCGCCGAGGACGCCCGGAAACTGCAGGAGTGCAGGCAGGCGGGCAGGGCCATCCACCGGTTGCTGAAGGAAGACATCAAGCCTCGGGATATCATGACGCAGCAGGCGTTCCGCAACGCTATGGTGGTCGTCATGGCCCTGGGAGGGTCGACCAACGCGGTCCTTCACCTGATAGCCATGGCCCACTGTGCCGGTGTGGATCTGACCATCGACTCGTTCCAGGAAGTGAGTGACAGCGTGCCTTACATCGCCGACCTGAAGCCAAGCGGGGCTTATGTCATGCAGGACCTGCATGAGGTTGGCGGCACGCCGATCCTCATGAAGTACCTGCTTCAGAAGGGCTTTCTGGACGGATCTTGCCTGACCGTGACGGGCCGGACGCTCTCCGAAAATCTGGCAGACGTACCGGATCTGGCGGACAGCCAGGAGTTGGTCCACCCCGTCGAGAAACCTCTCAAGCCTACCGGGCACCTTCAGATTCTGAGGGGCAACCTGGCCCCTGAAGGAGCAGTGGCCAAAATCACCGGAAAAGAGGGTCTCCAGTTTTCGGGTCCGGCGCGCGTCTTTGATTCGGAAGAAGAGATGCTGGCGGCGCTGGAGAAGGATCAGATTCGAAAAGGCGACGTCGTTGTGATTCGCTACGAAGGCCCCAAAGGGGGGCCGGGAATGCCCGAGATGCTCACTCCGACCTCAGCCATCATGGGAGCCGGGCTGGGCGCCGATGTCGCTCTGCTCACCGACGGGCGCTTTTCGGGCGGATCCCACGGCTTTATCATAGGTCACATTACTCCGGAGGCTCAGGTGGGTGGCCCGCTGGCCTTGCTCGAGGACGGCGACCGCGTCAATCTGGATGCGTTGCGAAGGACGATTGAGGTGGAGTTGAGTGAAGAAGAACTGCAGGAGCGGCGAGAGCGGTGGACTGCGCCTCCGCTGAAGACGTCGGCCGGCACTCTCTTTAAGTACGTTCGATCGGTTCGATCGGCCTCCCAGGGCTGCGTTACCGACGCCTGACGGCCGGTTCAAAATTGAAGGTTGAAGCTTATGTCTGCAATGAACGGTAATGCGATATTCAGATGCTTGGTTTTGGTTGTCCTTTTCCCGGTGCTGGCGGGAATCCCCGTGGCACAACAGGTGCAGCAGCAGAGCAAACCCCTCACCGACCGTGAGCTGGAGCTGTTGGCGGTTCGCGGAAAATGGGCCATGTACCCGAGAGAGACGGGAGCCACGCCGCCCGACCCTCCACCACCAAACGCCTCCTATAAAGACGCGGCCAAGCTGAAGCCTTTTCAGACAATTCCACGACTGCAGGTATTTCTGACCGAGGGACGCCTCTTCGGAGAGGCCGTTTTTCCCGACGGGATCGTCATGACGGATGAGAACGCCGACGTCACCGGGAAAGAGGCCGTACCGGTTCAGGGCCTCGCCGTGCAGGATGGAAATCTCTCGTTCAAGGCCCAGGTTGGAAGCGAGCTGATTGAGGCCGAGCTGAAGCTTGACCGCCGGCGCTTCATGGGCACCTGGAAATCCTCCGCGGGGCGGAGCGGCGATCTGTTCCTCGTCAAGAGGATCTTTTGATCGCTACCGGGCCTCGTTCAATCTGCGGGCCGTCTCGGTCAGGCGGATGAGCATTCGGGTGACGACCGCGGCCTTCGTCAGGGCCGCTTCAGAATCGGATTCGACACCCCGGATGGCCTGTTCGAAGCGGTGGTAAGCCCTTGAATCCCGCTCCAGAAAGGCACCCATCCTCAAGGCCTTGTGCTTCTTCCGGGCCTTCAGAAACTCGATCGTGAGCTTTCGCTGGACACCGCGCAGATCCATGATCAGACTGGTTGCTGCAATTTTCTCCCACTTGCTTTTCTTGTGCAGAGCGTCAATAGCGTCCCTCTGAGCCCCCAGGTGCAGTTTTTCGCCTAGAGCAAAAAAGGCCCTGGCTGCTTGTTCCAGAGAGACCCGGGTCGCGTCACTGGCGCTGATCAGTCCCATGCTGCTGGGAAGATACATCAGGCTGGCGACCTGTGCGGCCAGATGCTTGGGAAAGCCACTTTCGACGAACCCCCGAGCCTTCTCGGCATGGCGCGCCTTTTCGGCACGGGGCAAAAAACGCGCCACTTTGTTTCTCAGTTCGGTCATGGGTGGCCGGTGGTGGGCGACGAACTCTGTAAGCCGATCCAGGTCGACATCGCCCAGAAGAATACACTGGACAATCCCCCGGACTGCCCGGTTGACTTCGCGAAGTGCCCGATACTGAGTGGTGGCAGCGACCCTGTCGTCGAGAGCGACGATGTCGCTCAGAAAACTTCTCAGGTCCAGGATGACCAGGGCCGCGACGACGGCCTGGACCACTTCGGATGGAGTCGCACCCGTGTCCCGTATCATACCATGTATAAAGGCGATTCCGACCTTGTCAATAACCAGATTAGTGAGCTGACAGGTAATAATCTCGCGGCGCAGACGATGCCCCTCGGCCCACTCGGAATAATCCTCCATGAGCCGGGCCGGAAAATAGTCGTGCAAGTAACGCTGGACGAACTCCTGGTCGGGAAGATTGGAGAGCAGCAGGTGCCTGGTGAGAGCCATCTTGGTGTAGGCAAGGAGGACAGCAAGTTCGGGTCGGGTCAGTCCCTGTTGCCGGCTCGCGCGCTGGCGGTAGGTTCGGCTGTCGGGCAGCTGCTCCACCTTCGGATCCAGGTCACCCCGATCGCTCAGGTGCTCCTGCAGGGATTCAAAAAGGGGTAGATCCTCCCGACTTCTCTCCTCGGCGAGAGAAAGGCACAGCGACTGGCTGTAGTTGTCCTTCAAGACCAGCCTGCTGACGTCATCAGTCATCTCTTCCAGAAGAAGGTTGCGCTGCTCCAGGGACAGGCTGCCGGCTTCGACGGGTAGCTGCAGCAGAATCTTGATGTTCACTTCATGGTCGCTCATGTCCACGCCGGCCGAGTTGTCGATGGCATCGGTATTGATCCGCCCGCCGCCGAGCGCATATTCGATGCGCCCCAGCTGAGTGAAACCAAGATTTCCGCCTTCCCCGACTACCCTTGCCCGAATTCTGGAGGCATCGGCGCGCACGTTGTCGTTGGACTGATCGCCGACGTCGCCGTGGCGCTCACTCGAAGCCTTGACGTATGTCCCGATTCCTCCATTCCAGAGAAGATCGACCTCCATCTCCAGAATGGCTCGTATCGCCGCCCGGCCACTCAGGCTGGTCTCCTTTGTGGCGAGCATTTTCCGGGCTGCAGCCGACAGCTCGATGGACTTGGCATAACGGGAAAACACTCCGCCCCCGCGACTGATCAGCTTCGGATCGTAGTCCTCCCACGTCGACCCGGGTTGCTCGAAGAGTCGCTTCCGCTCCCTGAAACTGGCCTGAGGGTCCGGATTTGGATCCAGAAAGATGTGCAGGTGGTTAAAGGCAGCCAGAAGCTTGATGCGATCGGAGTAAATCATGCCGTTTCCAAAGACATCGCCAGACATGTCTCCGATCCCCGCTACCGTCACGACGTCGTCACCGAAACGAATTCCGGCCTCTCTAAAGTGGCGCTTGACGCACTCCCACGCCCCCCGTGCGGTAATCCCCTCCTTTTTGTGGTCGTACCCTTGTGATCCTCCCGAGGCAAAGGCGTCGCCCAGCCAGAACCCGTACTCACGGCTGATCTGGTTGGCCACATCGCTGAATCGTGCCGTGCCCTTGTCGGCTGCGACCACCAGGTAGGGGTCGGGCTCATCGTAAATCACGAGGCCTTTTGGATGGACGATATCCCCCTTGACCAAGTTGTCGGTGAGATCGAGAAGCCCGCGCATGAAAGTCCTGTACTGCTTTAGAACATGCTCCTTGAGACGGGTTCGCTCAGCCGGCGGGTTCTTGAGAACAAATCCGCCTTTGGAGCCAACCGGCACAATCACGGCGTTTTTGGTCATCTGAGTCTTCATCAGACCCAGCACTTCGGTTCGGAAGTCGTCCGGTCGGTCACTCCAACGAATGCCCCCTCTGGCCACCGCCCCACCTCTCAGATGGACTCCCTCCATGCCGGGAGAGCCTACAGAGATCTCGAAGAGAGGACGTGGATCGGGCATGGCGGGAATCTTGCTGGAGTCGATCTTGAGGGCGATGCGGGGGTGACCCAGAAAAAAGTTAGTGCGAACGGTGGCCTCGACGATCTGAAAAAGCGTTCTCAGAGTCTCGTCTTCGGACAGGGATGAAACCGGAGCCAGCAGTTCTTGAAACCCCGATCTGGCCCCTGCCACTGCCGTTTTTCTTGAGCCGCTGCCGGAAGGGCCGAATCTTGCCTCGAAGAAATCGTAGATGGCCCTCGAGCACCGGGGATGCTTGAGAAGCGTATCCGCCACGAAACTCAGACTGGTTGCCGCCTGCACCTGTGAAAGATAGGCCCGGCAGGTGCGAAGCAGAGCCACCTGCCGTACACTCATGCCGGCGGCCAGGACGAGCTGGTTGAGACGGTCATTGGCCGTACGCCCGTGAAGCAGCTCCAACAGGGCCTCGATCAGCACCTCGCCGACCCGGTCGACCTCGATCGGGTCGCCGTCATGATCCAGCACACGGAAGATGTCGATACCCAGGCTCGGATTCCTGGAGCCCGCCGGAAGCACTCTGCCGCCGTCCGGGCTGTAAGAAATCTGCTCGATGATTCGCAGCCCGAGGTTTTCAAGTATCGGAAACACCTCGCTTAGCACCAGGGTCGACTGCTGGTGGTAGATCCTGACCTGCGTAGAGACCACTCCATCGCTTCCCGGGGCTTGAGCCACGAGGTCTACCAGGTAGGAGTCCTCGCCAAGAGTCTCCAGGTTTTCGATGTCGTGCGTCGCCTGCTCGATGGACACCTCCGCCCGGTAGCCCTCCTCGAAGGCATGGGCGTAGCGGTTCACCAGCCGTCGGGCCTCGGATCGATCGTGCCTCTTGAGCATCTCATCGAGCAGGTGCTCCCTCCAGGATCGCGTGAATTCAGCGATTTTCCGGTCCAGGTCCGGCAGGTCGACGGAATCGATGGTGGTCTCGGTGGTAAAGAAGAAATGAAGCCGCACCTGGGCTTCATCCCCACCCATTGCCAGGTTGTAATCGACGTGGTCCGCCTCCAGCCGCTCGGCAAGAAATCCCTGGATGCGCTGCCTGACGTGGGTGTCGAACCGATCGCGCGGCATGATGACCATCAAGGCCAGGCCTCGGCTGAGTGGATCCGGACGCATGGTCAGAAGAACCCGCCTCTGCCGCTCGATCCCCATGATCGTCCGAATATCGCGGTGCAGTTGGTCGGGAGAGGACCAGAACAACTCATCGCGAGGGATGGAATTGAAGATCGCGACAACCTGTTTGAAATCGTGAGAACCCTCCGCTGCGCCGTCCAGAGTCACGACCTGCTCGAGCTTGCGCCGGAGCAGCGGAATGGATTCAACCGACCGGGAGTGAGCACGGGATGTAAACAGTCCCAGCAGGCGGCGTTCTCCGGCAGGGCGGCCCGATTCGTCGTAGACCTTTACCCCGATATAGTCCATCCGGACCGGACGATGTACCGAAGAGACGGCGTTGGTCTTGGTAATCATGAGGACCGGACCGGCTGTGATCCTCGTTCTCAGTTTCTCTGAAATCTTCTCGAGAGGCGTGGCCCGGAGGTAGGCCGATGTCTCCATTTTTCGAAGGATTCCCAGCCCTGATCGAGGCCGGGTCTGGATGTAGCGATCACCCTTGCGGTCCAGGATGTCGTATTCTCGGTAGCCCAGGAACACAAAGTTGTCGGCCAGCAGCCACTCGACGAAACTGGCGTACTCCCGGAGCTCTTCCGGTCCCTCATCAATGGACACGCCAGCCCCGGCCTCCCCCGCCAGCCCAGTCAGATGATCGCGCAACTCGAGAGTCTTGTCTCGCATGGCCCGGTAGTCGTCGGAAGTAAGAACCACATCGCCCAGCACATTGTTGACCCGCTCCTTGATCTCCTTGTGGCCGGAGCGCTCCACCTGGCGCACCAGAAACAGCTCGTAAGCTTCCAGAGCGCCCTCGTCTTGCTGGGATAGCACTCTCTCGAGTTTTCCGGTCCCATCCCGCCCGACACGGATCACGGGGTGCAGAAAGTCCACCAGTTCCAGCCCCAGAGATCCCAGACAACCGCGCATCGAGTCAACTATGAAGGGGCGGTCCTGCAGCAGGATCTCCACCACCGTAAAGTCGGCCTTCCAGCCATGCCGGCCCGGTGTGGGATTGTAGACACGTAGCTTGACCTCCTTCTTGCGGCGCCGATCCACGAACCGCAGGGAGGAACGGGCGATGGCGGCCAGATCCTCGGTGTCAAACAGGCTCAGAAACCCTACGCTGGCCTTTTCCAGCAGCACGTGGGACAAGTCAACGGAGAGCTTTTTGTCCTGGTCCGCTGCCGCAGCCTCAATGGATTGATATACCGACTCGAGGTTCAGGGTCATTGTCGTCCTTACAGTGTAGTTCGAAGCTCCCGGTCGACGGCTGCGCTCTCCAGAGCCAGCTCGATGAGTCGCTCGATCAACTCAGCGTAGCCCACGCCGCTGGCCTGCCAGAGCATCGGATACATGCTGATTCTCGTAAATCCCGGGATCGCGTTCAGCTCGTTGACGATCACCTGATCTGGTGTTACGAAGAAGTCCACTCGGGCCATTCCCCGACACCCGAAGAGCCGGAAGGTGTCCACTGCAAGCCGGCGGACGCGGGCGGTTTGCTGCTCGGAGAGACGGGCTGGAATCAGGAGTTCCGCCCCATCCGGATCGAGATACTTGGCCTGGTATGAGTAGAATCCATTCCTGGGCAAAATCTCGCCCACGATGGAAGCCTCCGGATGGTAGTTTCCAAGAACCGCACATTCGACTTCCTGTCCCAGGATGGCCTCCTCCACGACGACCCGGTGGTCAAATCGAAAGGCTTCATCCAGCGCTTCGTCCATCTGATCGGCGGTGTCGACTCTGGAAACTCCCACTGACGACCCCAGGTTGGCCGGTTTGACGAAGACCGGCAACCCAAGCTCGGCCAGGAATCGATCCACCTGGGTCCGGGTCCGTCCGGTCCGGTGAAGGGTCCGCCCCCTGGCGTGAGGGATCCCGGCCTGGGCCAGCACGCGCTTGGCCATCTCCTTGTCCATCGTGAGTGAGGAGGCGAGGACGCCACATCCAACCATCGGAACCTGGGCCAGCTTCAAATGACCCTGTATCGTTCCATCCTCTCCGTAGGGTCCGTGCAGTACGGGGAAGATCACATCCACTTCTCCGCTGGACCGGCCGTCTTGGACACGGCGCAGGCGGCTGTCCGGTCCCCAGGGCAGGAGGGTCACGGGATCACACTTCTCCAGATTCAATGAAATTCTCTGGGGGTCATCGGGGTGCTCGAGGAAGTCCCGATTCTCGCAGTGATACCATCGCCCCGCTTTGTCGATGGCAATCAGGACCGGCTCCAGCCGGGACGGATTCATGGCCTCGATGATGTTCTGCACAGACTGCAGCGAGACTTCGTGCTCGGCGGACTGGCCGCCGAAAAGCAGTCCAACTCGGATGGGCTGACTCATCAAAGGCCATAGTATGAGACGGCCCTGAAAAGGTTCCCCGGGGGATCAAAAATTAAAGATTGAAAATTGAAAATTGAAAATTATTCGCTTTGATCATTGGGGGTGGGAGGGGCCTCCCACATTCCGAGGTTCTAAGTTGACTCAGGCGGTCTTGATGAAATCCAGGGACGGATCGGTGAAGTCGGCACCCAGGACTGCGTTGGCGTCCGCACCCAGCCAGGACGAAAGAAGGTGGGCGTAGACCGACCGGAAATCGACTGAGTAAATCATGTCCCCGACCGGATCGAGATCCTGGGGTGCCAGCGAGGGATGCGTCCCGTCGAACCCGCTTCGAACGTTGGAAGGATCTCCGATCACGAACATCTGGTTGGCGGTTCCGTGGTCGGTGCCGTTACTGCCGTTGTCCCGGAGACGGCGCCCGAATTCCGACCAGGTAAAGATCACGACGTCCTTGTCTCGACCCATCTCCACCATGTCGTCATAAAAGGCCTTCACTCCCTGTGAGAGGAAATCCAACAGACCCTGGGGACCCCCATGCAGGCCCTGCAGCGGGTTGCCGCCCACGGCCTGGTTGGCGTGCGTGTCAAAGCCGCCGGTCCTAGTGTAGAACACCGTTACCCCGAGATCGGCGGCAATGATTTGAGCGATCGTCCTCAGGTTCCCGGCGAAAGCCGACCCCTGCGGATACTCGACCGTGCTTGAGTAATTCTCCTTGCCTTCGAGCAGGGCGATCGAAGTCTCGGTCGCGTCCAGGATCGTCTCGCTGACATAGTCCTGAAACCCGAACTGTTGCTGTGGCTGCGCCATCAGCTGCTGAAAGGCCGCGTTCTTGTTCGCGTCATCTTCAGGATGAAAGGGATCCGTTTGAATCTGATAGCTGTCGACATTGAGAATGGAAGGCGCCGAGCCTTCCGAGGAGACCATGGAGCGGGGCACGGAACCGCCGATGTTCACCCCCACCAGGTCTTCCGGATCTTGGAGACTGTTGAAATAGCTGGCCAGCCAGCCCTCCGTGGTCACGTTCTCCGGCTCGGCCGTATGCCAGATGTCGCGAGAGCGGAAATGGGACCGGTTGGGGTTCGGGTAACCCACTCCCTGGACAATGGTCAACAGATCGTTGTCCCACAGCTCCTTGAACCCGGTCATGATGGGATGAAGCGCATAATCTGAGTCCAGCGTCAGCAGCCCGGGGGCATTCGCGAGCCCGAGGGTCTGACGAGCCTCCTCGTAGTAATTGTTCGAGTACGGGATCACGGTGTTCAACCCGTCATTCCCGCCGGCCAGCTCGATGACCACCATGATGCGATTCGGGTTCCCCTGATCCGCATTGAGCATGCCGCTCGCTTTGGCTGCCCGCAGGCTCTTGACCAGAAAGGTGGGCGCCAGGGTTACTGTGGATAACAGTGTGAACTTCTTGATGAAATCTCTTCTTTTCATCTTGCTACTCGCTCCTAGCCCGGATTATGCAAGAACCGTAGTTCGGTGTTGAAAAACGACTCGAGAAGTGGCCCAACTCGGAAGCGGGCAGGTGTGACAGGCGGATTTGCGAAGAATATGGGTTGGCGAGGCGTTTGAGTGGTTTGGGGAGTGAATTTCAGACAGATCTGGGCCTGGATGAGTGTCGGAAGCGGTTTTTCGGGGGAGCTGGGAAAAGCTAACTGGAGTTCAGGCGACTCAAGACGAGGTGGAAGAGGGGTTGTTCGGGGAAGGCTGAGGAAAGATGGACCCAGATGCGTCGAGTGGTTTGTCGGATCCGGGCCCCAATCTTGAGGACCCGACGACGTAAGGTTTCGATTTCGAGCTTGTGCCAGGGGGTTCCGTGAAGATAGTCGCGCAGGCGCACGAACATCTGGTAAGCCAGTGCATGCAGGAGGAGTCGAAACTGATTGGCCAGGAATCGATGACAGCTGAGTCGGTCCATGCTCAGATGATTCTTGAAGGCCTTGATGAAGTTCTCGGTCTGCCCTCGGTTTGTGTAGTGGTCATAAAGTGATTGGGAGCAGAGATCGTCCCGGTTGGCAACTACAAAGCGACGATTGATGCCACGCTGATCGACCTCCACTTTGACAATGACGCGACGGGATCGATCCCAGCTGTGGGCTCGATAAAGAAACTCGTCAAACTGACGCTGTTTTTCCTCCAGCTCAACGAACCTCAGCCGAGTCGAATCCAGCAGGGGCTCGACCACTCGCTGCAGGCGAGGGTTTCGACTTAACCCAATGACATACTGGAGTTTATTCTCTTCACATTCACAGAACTCGTAGAGCCGAGGCGTGGCAAAGCCGCTGTCGGCCCGAATCTCAATCTCGACATCCGTCCCCACTGCTTGTCGGATGGCCTCCACGACTCGCTTCAGAATGGGCACGATGTGAGAGGCAGCCCCCTTGTTGCCAGGTCTCAACACGGCACAGACCAGGTCTCCCGTGTCGGCATCGAAGATCAGCAAAGGATGCAGAATGTGGTTTCGGTAATACCCGTGGTAGAAGGAGAACTCCTGTTGGCCGTGAGTGTGGTCGTCGGTACTGTCCAGATCCAGGATGATCTTGCTGGGACGTCTCTTCTTCAGGGAGCGCACATAACGGCCTGGCAGCCACCGGCTCAGACGCATCAGATCCTTCTTGGTGACGGAGTTCTCCAGGCGGGAGAAAGTCGGCTGGGTGGCCAAATCGGGATCGCTCTCTGGCAACTGATCACAGACGGTCTTGAGCATCGGATCCGAGCGCAGCGTATCGGCGTCATTACAGTCTTCGTAGCCGGCCACGATCTGCAAGACTCGTTGTCGGATCAACTTCAACAGGTCATGACGAACGTAGCGTCGGTCTCGACTTTCCGCAATACACGAACTGAAGCCCTCGCACAATCGATGTTGACGATCCAGGGATCCAAACAACAACCATCCTGCGTCGGAAGTGAGGCTCCCTCCATCAAAACGCGTCGTGATCTTTCTGTGGCTGTGAAATGGCAGGGTATTCTGGCAGACTGCTTTCAACATTGCCGTAGCTCCTGTTTAGGGTCATTGTTTTTGTAAACCCTTTTATATCAGAGGGCTACGGCTTTTTCCTGGAGCCAGAATCTCACTCGGATTCAGATCTTTTGCATAATCCGGGCTAGTTGAGCTGGTAAACCGGCAGCAGTGAAAGCAGGAAGATCACCCCGCGCACCTTGCTGTCGACCATTTCAGGATCATCGATGTCGAACAGTTCCGGCAGTCCATCGGGGCCGGTGTTCATGTACTCTTCGAGGATGTAGGCGTCATCGACCGTCTGGTCGCCCTGCAGTAAGGCGGTGGCAAAATAGCTCACGACGTCAGGCGCAAAACGGAGATTGTTGGTCTCGATGATACCGTCGATGTCAAGCTGATCCTGAGCCCGGCTGCCACGGCAACTCGCCTCAACACCGGTATTCCCGTCGTTGGGCGGAGGATCCCTCGGGTTGCGCCCTCGGTTGCAGCTCACAAAGGTCATGAAGTTGTAGCGCCCGATCACGGTCCCGGTATTGATCCAACCCTCGTCATGGGTCCAGCCGCCCACGTCGGGAGGAATGAAAAGCTGCTGGCCCAGGCCGAACCGCTCCGAGATTCTGGAGATATTCGACGGGTCTGTGACGCCCAGCTCGCGAAAGGCTCCGAGCATGAATTCAACCGGGCTCTTGATCTTGGCCCGATAGGCCTTGCTGGACATGAAGTGGGGATGTATGAACATCGCCCGCATGAGGGGTTTGATCTCGTAGTTGCCGGAGCGGAACACGTCGGCCAATTCCTCAATAATCTGATCGCTGGGGTCCGGGTAAACGAAATACTCCCAGAGCTTGCGGGTAATGTAAACAGCCGTCTGGGGCTGCTCGAAAATGATGTCAATGACCCGCTCACCGTCAATGATGGAGGCGTTCCCCTGGGGTGAGAAAATCACCTGGTCGAGAAACGTCTTGGGCTCGAAGTCATGAAAATGAGGAACGTAGAAGAAGTCATAGCCCTCACCCAGGATTCCATCAAGACGAGGCGGTATAACGGTCCAGCCGGTAAAGGCGCGGGCGGCTTCCTGGATATCGAACTCGGTGTAGGCGGCACTCTCACTGCTCTCTCCGACGGTAAAGAGTTCCAGAAGCTCGCGGGCCCAGTTCTCATTGGCGTTTCCGACCCGGTTCTCGGCGTTGTTGAGCCATAGAATCATGGCCGGATCGCGGGCAACAGCGTGGACCATTTCTTTGAAGTTGCCGAGAGCGTGCTGACGAAGCGTCTCGTTCTGCACCAGCATCAAAGGCTTTTCATTGCCATCGAGCGTCGCGTCGTCGCGCGTGCCCGTGCCCAGAACGTAGTTGATTTGCAAGACGGAAGTCGCGAAGTGGTCATGCCAGAAAAAGGTCATCTTCTCGAGAAGCTGGCGCTGGCTGTGGACCATTCGGTACAGCCACCACCTCTGAAGACCAGGGGTGGCGGTGCGGTAGCGCCCATTCATGTTTTGTCGGATAAGCTGGATGTCGGCGGCTTCCAACCCGGCTTCCATTTCCGAATCATCAATCGCTTCGTAATCGAGCAGCTCATCCAGCGCTGGCTCGAAGCCGAGCCCGACGAGCCGCCCGATCTCTTCCGGAGGAGCGCTGAAACCCCCTCGTCTCATCAGGTGAGCCGCCGCCCCGGTGCCCCACTCGAGAGCTTCAATCTGCTCGGCCCCGGTGTAACGGCCGGGGTAGCGCCAGCCGCTGCCTCCCCGTCCAACCTGGGCCCAGAGTTGGGAACAAAACAAAGAAACCGTCAGGATGAGAGTGATTCGCACCATTTGGATAGACCGTTCAAATCGCATTGACAGTTCATTACGTCCCCCAGTCTCTCATGTTTCAGCCCAAAATGCTAATTTTTTAGCAATTAGGCCGCCGTCCACGCTAAAGAGACCTGTCCCTTACTTGTCCCTTACTTGCTCTCCTCATGTTGAAAAGCGACCTGTTTGAATGCATAAGTAAGAGTGACAGAAGTGGGAGAGAGAATCCTCCTGTAAGAAAAACCCTAAAAGGAGCCGGGCCTGTAGAGGACCCTGGCCAGGAGGATTCTCATGCAAGAAAGTTACTACGTTGGATTGGATGTGCACAAACGGAAGATCAGTTATTGCCTGATGGAGGCGGACGGAAGGGTGGTTGAGGAAGGAGAACTGGCGGCTCGGAGGGAGGTGCTGCAGCAGTGGGCTGAGAGTCTGGAAAGACCTTGGATAGGAGCGCTGGAAGCTACCCTTTTTAGCGAATGGATCTACGATTTATTGGAGCCCTACAGCCAGGAGTTGAAGGTGGCTCATCCAGCCATGCTCAAGGCATTGAGTGCGGGCAAACACAAGAATGATCGGATCGATGCGCGCAAGATCACCGATCTGCTGCGCTGCGACTTACTGGTGCAGAGCTACGTGCCGCCGGCTGAGATCCGAGAATTGAGACGAGTGCTGCGCTATCGCAACCTGATGGTGTCACAGATGGTGCAGCTCAAGAACCGGATATCGGGACTGTTGATGGAAACGGGAGTGCAGTACAACCAGAAGCGGCTGCATGGACAGCGTTACTTTCGACAACTGATGTCGCAGCTGCAGGAAGTGCCGGAATCGGTGGTGCAACTATTGAATCTGAGTCACGATTCGATGCGATCACTGCAGCAAATCGAGAGGGATCTGCTGAGGGGGTTGTGTGAGCAACCGTGCGTAGGGCGTCGGGTGGAGCTGTTGATGACGATTCCCGCTGTGGGAGTGGTGACGGCTTTGACCTGGGTGCTGGAAGTGGGGGAAGTGAGTCGCTTCCGGGCGATTCGTCACGCGGTCAGCTACTGTGGGCTGTGCAGCGGCCAGAAGCAGTCGGCAGGCAAGGACCGCTCGAGCCCGATCAGCAAACACCGTAACCGGCATCTTCAGCGGGTTTTGGTGGAAACGGCCAAGCTGGCTCCTCGATATAGCCCACAGCTGGCCGCCGTTGCACAAACGCAAAGGCAGAAAGGAAATCACAACCGAGCCACGCTGGCGGTTGCCAGGAAACTGGCAGCTTACCTGATGGCGGTCGATCGCAGTGACCGACCATTTTCAGTGGCTAGCATTTAGAACAAAACTCAGCTAGCCGGGAAGGTTCCGGCCGTTCCTCACTGAAAGGGATTGTGTGACGGGTTTGACCCTGAGACACCAACTGACCTGTTTGGAGGACGGCCGGTTTGCCCAAACTCAAGCTTCGGTGACGGCTCGCTCTCGAGCCCGATACCGCAAATGGATGTCTGGATTCTGACCCCCAAGGTCATGAATCACTTTTAGCTGACAAAACCTATCGTCCGGGTTGCTGTAAATGAAACTCTGGAGTTGACGGTGCTCTCACCGCACCGTTGAGGGGGAGACTTGCCCACACTTGACAACTACTTATCATGGATGTCCCTTTCTGAAAGCGACCCTTTCTCCTGCGATTGTGTCCTTTCTTGGTCCCTCGCGAGTGTGACCTGTCCCCTTTGCACTGCACCCTTTCCCCTTTGCACTGCACCCTTTGCACTGCACTACTTCATCTTTGACTTGAAACTTTGAACTTTCAACCGCTAGCTGTTAACCGATGGCCAACCGTTAGCGGCGCTCGCCCAAGCGAGCGCCTATTCAGCCCTGGGATGGGTTCGGTTGTAGATCTCTCGTAGTCGATGGCGGGTCACGTGGGTGTAGATCTGGGTGGTCGAGATGTCGGCGTGTCCGAGCATTGTCTGGACCGCCCTGAGGTCAGCGCCGTTCTCGAGGAGATGGGTGGCGAAGCTGTGGCGCAGCATATGGGGGCCAATCCTGCCTTGCCGGCCTGCGGCTTTGGCGTAGCGGTTCAACAGCATCCAAAAATACTGGCGGCTCATGGGCCCGCCTTGCTGCGTCAGGAATACGAATGCGGATTCGCGCCCCTTGAGAAAACGGGGGCGGGCTCTGTTCAGGTAGCTCCTCAGATATCGCAGCGCCGAACCACCGAGCGGCACCACCCTCTGCTTATCGCCCTTGCCCACAGGCTGAATAATCCCCACTTCCAGATTCATTTCGCTGAGCTTCAGCCGGATCAGCTCGCTTACGCGAAGTCCCGTGGCATAGAGCACTTCCAACATGCAGCGATCTCGCATCCCATGGGGGGACTCCAGGTCGGGTCCGGCCAGCAGGGCCTCGACTTCCTCTCTGGTGAGATACTCCGGGAGGGTATGCCACACACGGGGCGTCTCCAGGTTCTGGGCCGGGTTCTGCTCCAGGTATCCGTCCAGCACCAGAAACTTGAAAAATGCTCGCAGGCTGACGATCTTTCTCATTACGGAGCGGGGGGAAAGCCGCTCGTACAATCTTTGCAGAAACGCGGTCAGGTCGGCGTGGCGCACGGCTTTGAGGTCTCGCTTCCGGCCTTCCAGAAAGTCCAGGAACTCCCCGACGTCAGAGCGATAGGCGGTGATCGTGTTGCCAGCCAGGCCTTTCTCCACCCGCAGATAGTTCAGAAAACCCTCGAAAGCCAGCCGACCGAGATTCAACGCCCTGCCCCCGCCCCCGCGCCCCGGCTGATCAACATTTTGACTTCCTCGATTCTCAGGCCCATCGCCGCCAGCAGATAGACAGCGGCCCCCAGTACGATGCAGGCCCCGAGTGCGGCGATGCGCTCGACCCCTTTGAGCTCATACGGAGAGAGCCACCACGACAACGCAAACACGGAGCCGGCCATGAGCAGCGAACAAAGCAGGGCTTTGCCGGCTACCTCCGCTACACCCAGGCCCCGAAACGAGCCCAGGGTCGATCGCAGCTTCCTCATAAGCAGGGCTTGGTTCAAAACCAGCGACAGCGAGGTGGCGAAGGCGAGACCGAGGAACTCGTAACCGGGCGGGCAGAATACGAAGATCATCAGCAGATTGGTCGCGATGTGAACCAGCGCCGTAATCATGCTGACACGAACCGGTGACCGCGGGTCCCCCAGAGCAAAAAAAGTGGGGACGAAGATCTTGACGCAGCTGTAACTGGTCAGGCCGATCGAATACAAGACCAGGGCCGCAGCCGTTTGCTGTGTGTCGAAGGGGCTGAAGCGCCCCCGCTCAAAAATCGTGCCCACGATGGGAGTCGCCAGCACCATCAGCCCCAGCGTAGACGGGATGGCCAGGCATAGAACCATCCTCAGCGAGTTGGCCACGGTCTGTTTGAGCTCTTTCCAATTCTCCCCGGCAGCGTAGGCCGAGACGTCCCTCAAGTTCACGATCCCGATCGCGACCCCGAACAATCCGATGGGCAGATAGATGATGCGAAAGGCAAAGTTCAGCCAGGAAATGGGTCCATCTCCGAGGGTCGAGGCCAGAATTGTCGTGATCACGACGGCAAACTGGGTGACGCCCACTCCCAGGACGGCGGGGCCGATCAGGCGTGCGATGTGAACCAGTTCAGGGTGGTTGAGCTGAATCCGGAAACGGAATCGGAATCCAAGTCTGGCCAGGGTCGGAGCCTGAACCAGTATTTGAAGGGCACCTCCGGCAACAGCCCCGAACCCCACCGCATAGATTCCCGGAATCCCCCGGCTCTCAAACCAGGGCACCGCCAGGAGCGCGGCGCCGATGACGGCCAGGTTGAAGAAGGCGGTGGTCACGGCAGGAAGGAAGAAACGATCAAACGTGTTCAACATCCCCATGACCACCGAAGACAGCGCCACCAGCAGCAGAAAGGGAGAGATAATTTGAATCAGAGTCGAGGTCAGCTCGAACTTCTCAAACTCCCCGAAACCAAACGCAAGAAGATAGACGAAGAAGTCGGAAAAGACGTAGAAAAGGACGGCCACCGCACCCAGCAACAGCACCAGAGCACTCATGACAAGACTGCCCAGCTGCCAGGCCGCTTCCCTGCCCTTCGCCGCCAGAACCCGATTGAAGGTGGGTATAAAGGCCGAGCTCAATGCTCCTTCGGCTACCAGGTCGCGCAGCATCCCCGGGACGCGGAACGCAACCAGCCAGGCATCGGTCACCGCGCCGGCGCCGAATACAGCCGCTATCGTCAGCTCCCGAACCAGGCCCAACAGGCGACTGATGAGCACCGCAAGGCTGACCCGGCCCGCTGCTTTTGCGGACTCGCGTTTTCCGCCCATCGGATCTCCTCTTCGCCGTCTAGTACCTTCGAGTACGCCGAGGTTCCCTGTTTCGATGCCGTTCGTGCGAACTTTGGGCGAGCCATCCCGCAGGACCGGTCCTTCCCCGACAACCTCCCGGCACGCGCTATAACTCGAGGGAAGGTTACGTTATCATTCCCACCTGAACAGGGCAGGAGCCTCCGGAAGGAAATGAAACTTGCAGCCATCGCCCGGCACCTGGATTGCGAACTCGTGGGGGACGGCGAGATCGAGATTTCCGGTACAGCCGGGATCGAGGAGGCCGGACCGGAGGACGTCACCTTTCTCTCCAACCCCAAATACGCCTCCAGGGTCAAGAGCTGCAGGGCTGGAGCCATCATCGTTTCTTCGGATGCACCGGCCACCGACATACCCCGCCTGATCAGCGAGAATCCTTATTTGTCCTTCGCGCGGACGATTGAACTCTTCTATCGCCCCCCGGAAGTCATCCCCGGTATCCATCCGGCCGCGAGCATTGCCGAAACGGCCCGGCTGGGGGAGGACTACTCCATCGGGGCCAATGCCGTCATCGGCGAAGGAGTCGTCATCGGGGATCGGGCCGTGCTTCATCCCAATGTCGTCATTTACCCCTTTGCTCAGATCGGCGATGATTTCGTGGCCCATAGTCACGCCGTGGTGCGGGAGTACTGCCGCATCGACGACCGGGTCATTCTGCAGAGCAGCGCCGTGATCGGGTCCGACGGCTTTGGATTTGCGCCCCGGGGAGATGGAAGCTACCACAAGATTCGGCAGGCGGGAATCGTGGTCCTGGAAGACGATGTGGAAATCGGCGCTCACTCCTGCATCGATCGGGCCACGGTCGGAGAAACACGTATTGGGTCTTCCACCAAGATCGACAACCTGGTTCAGATCGGTCACGGCTCGCAGATCGGAAAAGACACGGTCCTGGCCGCTCAGGTGGGACTGGCCGGAAGCACCCGGGTGGGTGACCGCGTGATGCTGGCGGGCCAGGTGGGTGTGGCCGGCCACCTCACGATCGGAGACGATGTGATGGCCATCGGCCAAACCGGAATCGGTCGTTCCGTCGAAGCGGGTAGCAAGATCGCGGGGTCGCCGGAGATGGACGCGGGTCTGTGGCGTCGCAACTACGTACTCATTCGACGTCTCCCTGAACTGGTGCAAACCGTCCGCCGCCTGGAGAAGAAACTTCGCGCACTGGGAGAATCCCTCCGTCGAGAGGACGACCCCGTTGGTCGAGAGGACGACCCTTTTGGGCGAGAGGATGACCCCATTGATTGAAACCACTTACCGCCCCAATCAACGGTCCCAGTTGAGTTTCTTCGAGACCTGGAAGCGGATGGCCGCAACTCTGTGGCACAACCGCGAGTTGATCAACCAGTTGTTTCGGCGAGACTTCGTAGGGAGCTACAAAAAGTCACTCCTGGGCCCGACCTGGGTGTTTTTGTCCCCCGTGGTGGGCGTCCTGGCCTGGGTGGTGCTGCGCCGGGCCGGAATGCTCAACACCGGGGAACTCGACTTACCCTATCCCATCTACGTGCTGGTGGGGACCACCATGTGGGGCCTGTTCATGGGGTTTTACTCGGCATCCGCCAGCACGCTGCGGGCGGCCGGTGGCCTGCTCATGCAGATCAACTTTCCCCATGAGGTCTATCTCTTTGAGCAGAATGCCCTGCAACTGGTTAATTTCTCGATTCTCCTGATCCTGAACCTGGTGGTGATGATCGTGTTTGGGGTTGCTCCCAGCTGGAAGCTGATCCTTTTGCCGGTGGTTCTCCTGCCCCTGTTTCTCGCGGGAGCAGCGATCGGGCTGATTACTTCGGTTTTTGGAGCGGTTACTCTTGATGTGAGGCGCGGCCTGGACCTGACCCTGGGCATGATGATCTGGCTTTCGCCGATCATCTACGCCCCTACGATTCAGAGTTCGGCTCTGACCACCGTTTCCGGATACAATCCCCTGACCCATCTGGTCTGTTCTGCTCGAGACATCGTCCTCTACGGCCGCCTCTACGATACGGGTGGTTATGCACTGAGTTCACTCCTGGCGCTGATTCTGTTTCTTTACGCGTGCCGGGTCTTTTATGTGGCGGAGACCAGGCTCATAGAGAGGATGTTGGTCTGATGAACGACGTGAATCTCGCTGCCGACCAGCCGGCGATCGGAAAACCGGACGACCCTTCCGCGGATACGGTGCTCAGCCTGAGCGGCGTGTCCAAGAAGTTCTGCCGAAATCTGAAGCGGTCCATGATGTACGGACTCAGTGACATCCTGCGGGTGATGGCCGGTTCCACTCCGCCCACAGACAGCATCCGCAAACACGAGTTCTGGGCCATCGACGACGTCACCTTCGACCTGTCGAGAGGCGGTATTCTGGGACTCATGGGTCAGAACGGCTCGGGGAAGACAACGCTGCTTCGAATGATCTCGGGGATTCTTCCTCCGGATCGCGGTGAAATCCGGGTTCGAGGAAGGCTGGCATCCCTGATCTCGCTGGGCGCCGGCTTCCATCCCCACATGACCGGGCGAGAGAATATCCTCCTCAATGCCACCCTGCTGGGGATGGGACCCGGTGTGATCCGGGATCACATCCCCCGAATCATCGCCTTCTCAGAGCTGGAAGACTTCATCGATTCCCCGGTTGCCGCTTACTCGAGCGGCATGCGGGTGCGCCTCGGTTTCTCGATTGCGGTACGGACCAATCCGGACATCTTTCTGATCGACGAAGCACTGGCGGTGGGCGACCAGCGCTTCAAGCTCAAGTGCTTCCGCGAGCTGGACAGGATCGCGGAGTCTGCGACAGTAATCATTGCCTCACATTCGGCCCAGCGTATCGGCCGTCTGTGCCACACCATGAAAGTGATGGAAAAAGGGCGAATCATCTATTCCGCTGATGACGTTCAGGAGGGAATTGAGTTCTATCATTCCCGCCTCGGCGTCAGCGAGGAGATTCACTGAGGGGGTCTTTACGATGCTCCGATGGCTGTCAAATCGAGGACCGGAAGTGGTGTCGCTCCACATCCCCAAGACCGGAGGCACCAGTTTCTGGCGCGTACTGGAGCATGTTTACGCCCCCGAGGCTGTCCAGCGCGTGTTTCCGGACGATTATGGAGACCACAAGAAGTTTGCAATTGAACGCAGCACCAGAGCGCTGCACGGCCACATTCGATACAGGGACCTGGGGGTCCGGTTCGACCTGCCCGCCGATGTCAAGGTGGTGACCTGGCTGCGCGACCCCGCAGACCGGGTCATCTCCAATTTTCACTATCTCGTAGAGCGCCGCGAGATGAAAGAGTCCGAGCTTTTGGAGTACGCGGCCAGGAGATCCGCCCGCAACCGGATGGGCAGGTTTCTCAAGGGCGCCGACCTGGACGACTTTTTTTTCGTGGGTGTTCTCGAGAAGTTCTGGGAGGACTGCAAAGACCTGGGCCGCAGGTTGAAATGGCCCGACGTCCCCCACATCTGGGAGAATGTCAGCGATTACACCCGCAGGAAGGTTCCGGAAGACGCAAGACGGGAGATCATGCTGTTGAACCAGCAGGACGAGGAGCTGTACCGGCGAGCCCTTGCCCTCCGGTCTGAAAGGCTTTCCAGAGTCGGCTGAAGATGGCGGAGCTTCTCCTCAAGGTCGAAGGGCTTGTTCATCATCACGGGAGTTGGAAATGATCTGGCTAGCCTCATTCCCCAGATCCGGGAATACCTTCCTGCGGATCGTGCTGCATGAGGTCTACGGCATTTCCTCGGGTCATCTCCGCCCACCCGAGATGCGCGAGGGCGACTGGGAAAAGGATCTGGACTATCCGGTCGTGAAAACGCACGTCGAGCCGCATCATCTATACCCCGCCGACCCCGCCATTCCCGCCGTATACATCGTCCGGGATGGACGCGACGCCATGGTCTCGATCTCGCATCACCGCAGAGACATCGTGGTGCCGGGTTCCGACTATCTGCGCAACATGGACGAAGCCATCCGAGCCGAAAACGGCAGCTTCTTTGGCGGCTGGAGCCGCAACGCTGAAGCCTGGATCAAGCGCGCCGGGATTGTCATGCGGTTCGAAGAACTGATCGAGGACCCGATCGGAAACGCCGAGAAGCTGCGCGGTATTTTAGACATGCCTGAACCGGAGGTGTCGAAACTGCCCACCTTCGAGGATCTCAAGAGTAAGCCCATGCCCTACGGGAGGCGGGCCGACGGCCAGTGGCGTCGCAAGTTCTTTCGTCGCGGCAAGGTGGGAGCGTGGAAAGACGAGATGCCGGAAGCCATGCAGCAGCTTTTTTGGGAGCTGCACGGTGAGACCATGGAAAAGCTCGGGTACACGGAGGGCCGCTGGACCCGCCCCCGGGCCCGGAAAAAGTGGTATCAGAGGATACTTGGCCTGAAGGGCTGACTCCTGAGCTGCAGTGGCGTCGGGTGTATGAAGAAGCGAGTTTTGATCGAGGCCTTCAAGCTGACCGAAGGGAAAAGGGATGGGTGTTTCCGCTACACGCTGGAGCTTCTGAAAGGACTGATCCGGCTGAACCGGGAGGAGCCGTTCGACTTCACACTGGAAACGCTGGTTGGCGGAAAGGCCCTGGCCCTGGCCGATGTCAGTCGTGTCCTGGCAGGATCTTTCGGGAGCTATGAGCGTAAGAGAGCCACCATCGATGAAGTCGCCAGAATGCGCCAGAAACTGGCCGACGCCATCACGTCCGCGACTCCCTTCCTGACCGGGCCGCTGAGAAAGATCGACGACCGGCTCAATCTGACGAAATCCCTGGAACATGCGCACGTCGGCGCGCTGGCCGAATCCCACCGCTACGATCTGATCCACCTCACCCTTCCCCAGTCTTTCAAGCTGGTCGAGGACCAGGAAGCGTCGCGCTTTCTGGTGACCGTGCATGACGCCACGCACAAGTTGTTCCCCGAATTCCATACCTGGGAGAACGTCGATACTTCGGAACAGGGGTTCCAGTTCGCTGTAAAGAACGACGCCTCTTTCATAGCGGTCTCCGAGTCGGCCCGGGCCGACTTGATGAGCCTTTATGACGTCGAGGGCTCTCGAGTAACCACTATTTACGAGGCGAGCGATCCGGCCACATTTTACCCGATCCAGGATCAGCAGCTCATCGGCCGGACCAAAACGAAGTACGGGATTCCTGAGGAAGCCGCTTACGTTTTGACCCTTTCCACGCTCGAACCGCGCAAGAATCTGAGCAACACTCTGAAAGCGTTCCAGCGGCTGGTGCTCGACATGCCCGACTCCGAAATCCACCTGGTCATCGCCGGGCGGCTGGGTTGGAAATACGATCAGTTTCTTTCCGAGCTGGAGACTCATCGAGAAAGAGTCCACTTCACGGACTTTGTCCTGGAGGAAGATCTGGCTGCCCTTTACTCGGGGGCGGTAGCCTTTTCCTTCGTTTCCTACTATGAAGGGTTCGGACTCCCGGCTCTGGAAGCCATGGCCTGTGGCGTCCCGGTCGTGTACGGCAACCGGGGATCGTTGCCTGAAGTGGTCGGTGACGCCGGTCTCCCGGCCGACCCGGACGATGTGGACGAGATCAGCAGGTGCTTTACCGCTCTTATCCAGGATCCCGAGCTGCGCAGCGACATGAGTCGGAAGGCAGTGAAGAGAGCGGCCGGATTCTCCTGGGATACAACAGTGCGAAGAACGGTTGAAATCTACCGTTCTCTCCTGGCCGATGAACAGCCTTCTGGCGTGAGGAGCACAAACCCACCTGACCAGGTCAAAGGTATATCGTAGGGGGTTGCCGGCCCCCCTCACGGGCGAGATGTAGCCAGCATCTTGAAGATCTGCTCCTCGAGGGTCTGCAGGGACAGCTGGCGGGCCCGGTCCAGTCCTTTGCGCACCGAGCTGCGGTACAAATCGACATCACCACACAGCGACGCGACCTGCCGGGCCAGATCTTCGTGGTTTTCGGGCTCGAATAAAAGGCCGGCCCCGGCCAGGACCTCGGGGATTGCCGCGGCTTCGGCGCCGACGCAGGGCAGACCCGACGCCATGGCCTCCAGAAAGGGCATCCCAAAGCCTTCATGCAGGCTCGCCGACACGAAAACGTCGGCGCTCCGGTAAAGAGCCGAGAGTCTCCGGTCTGAGACCCTGCCTGCAAAAACCACTCGGCCCTCGACGTTCACTTCGGCGGCCAGGCGCAGGCAAGCTTCCATGACTTCGGCATACTCGGGACGCTGGTTGTCCCCGGCCACCACCAGAGCGTATTCCCCCGGCAGCCGGGCCAGCGCCCTGATGAGCAGATCGATTCTCTTGTTGGTGGCGAGCCGGCCCACGAAAAGCAGAACGATCCGACCCCTCATGCCCAGCGTCTGGAGCAGTGTCGCATCGCGGGGACCGGGTCGGAACTGGTCCGTGTCGACACCCAGGTAAAGGGTCTCGACCCGGCTCTCCGGCACGTCCTGCGCGGCCAGAAGCTCCCCGCCCATGTGATTGCTGTGTACCAGGATCCGATCGGCCCGTCCGGCGAGGGAGACGTGACGGCGGCTGGAATCGAGATCTCTGTCCGCCCACAAACCGGCGGGAGTGACTCCGTGGAAATCGAAGATCCTCCAGCCCCGGCAGTTTTCGATGTGCTTCAGGAAGGGATAGTAACCCGGGTACTGAAACCAGTGCACGCCCTGGGCATCGGGAGCCGGCAGCCGGGCGGTAACTCGGCTGGCATATCGAACGTTCTCGACCGGGCCTTCCACGTGAATCGAAAACCGGATACCGTGAGCCTCCAGACTACCGGCGATCTGAGCCAGATAATTTCCAACGGCATCCGCTTTCAGGAAGTTCGGGGCATAGAGGTAGAAACTCGTCTTTTTCAGGAGTTGCGCTTGCGCCAGGAACTCGAAGAAGGCCCGAAAGCGGGATCCCATCACCGACGGTGCGAAGCGGCGTCGGGTGAACTCCTGACCCTGCCTGCCCAGAATCGCCCTCTCGGCTGGATGCGTCCTCAGGAATTCGACGGCTTTGCGGAACTCTTCCCGGGTGCCTGCCGAGAGCCCTCCGTCGGCGCGCAGACAGAACTCCTCGGTCACCTTTGACAGTGAGCTGACAATGACCGGGGTTTGCTGCTGCCAGGACTCGAAGAGAACGAGCGAAAAGCTCTCCATGGCGGAGAGCTGGCAGGTGGCAAGAGCATTTTTGTAGCAGTAGTCCAGCTCCGATTCGGTGAGGCCCCGAAGATGAAGGGCCTTCCGTGGCAGGGCCACTTCTCCCTCTCCCACCACCACCAGATCAACCTCCGGCGTGCCATCCACCCAGTCCAGCAGCTGCAGCACTCCCTTTCCCGGTTCCAGGCGCCCAACGTACAGCAAGTAAGGACGCGTCGGAAGGGACAGGTGTGACGGGTCTTTCCGGCCCGGGGAAAGCCGCTCCGGCACAGGCAGGCCCAGGACTCTCTGAGGGACTCCTGCCAGGTCGTAGATGTGGTTTGCAAAGCGCTGTTCGGCGGGCGAATTGAAAGCCAGACCTCCCAGGCCTGCAAACCAGTCCTTGAAGAGTTGAAAGTGGGCAGGGGGTTCATCATGCAGCCCCGGCAGTAAGAGGCTCCGGTGCGGAAACATGCGTGCTCCGAAGTAAGTAGTTGCTCGCAGATAGGGAGTGAAAAAGTAGGCGTCGTGGCGGCTCTTACTCAGATCCTCGAGAAGGCTGGAGCTGTTGAAGCAATTCCGGATCCATTGCTCCTCCTCGTCCCGGCTCAGGGGCTCGTGCTGCATCTTCTCGGTGAGGCTGGTAAAGAGAGCCTTATCGACCGGGTCGGGAGGGTATCGGAACAGGGTCAGATCTCCGAGGCGATCTTCGCCTTCCTGATAGCGGGGCGATAGGTCGTCAAAGTCCCGTAGTGTCGTGGAGTAGACGGTCGCCCCGGCATCCGGCAGAGCCTGGGAGACGCGCAGGACAGCAATCTCCGAACCGGCAAAGATATCGGATCCGAACCGGGTTGTGACAAATGCAACGTCGAGAGATTTCACTACTCTCGAGAGAGCCTTTCCCCCAGCAGCTCGATTTGCCTCTGCAGCAGGTCAAGACGCTCACTCAGTGCCTGAATAGCGGCGATGTTGGAACTGTTGTAAAGATCCTGGTATCGGCTGTAGACCATGATCACGCGAAGCATGATCTGTTTGAGAAAACGGAGCCGTGTCGCCCGCGGAAGCCGAGCCCTGCGATGCGACTGCAGACGCGCCACGATGGTCAGGAGCTGCTGGTTGGATTGCTCTGCTTCAATAATCAGATCTTTGAGGGTCTCATCCACGTCCGCGGAACCGGGCTGTGAGCCTCTCATGCCGATTTCCTTCATCAACCGTCCCGCGTCAATGCGTCTCGGCCGGAGCCGATCGTCGCTCACGAGTCGTTCTCCCGGTACTGAGCCTGGTTCCAGGGAACCAGCATGCCGAGACGCCCGATTCCGGCACCGGCATAAGACCTGATCAACTGCAGATAATCGCGCCGGTCACGCCGCCATTCCCGATGCAGCTTCATGCGATGGTGAATCCACCGCCCCGCATGATCGTAGAAGCGATCCGGGTAGCGACCCTGCACGCCAAGATCCCGATCCGTCCCGGTCTCCCAGGCGCCGTTGTTCACGATTCGGTCCCCCAGTTCGTCAAAAAAGGCGGTCCCCTTGATGGGATAAGCAACCGTTGTCAGGAACCGGTCCGGAGAGGCCTTCTTCAACAAACCCAGCGTCGCCTCCACATCCTCTCTTTTTTTCCCCACATAGCCCAGCATGATGAAAAGCCCGGCCTCGATACCATTGTCTTGAAGCAGCCTGACCATCCGGACGACACGACTGGCGCTGGTACGTCGCTGCATGGCATCCAGCACCTGCTGCGAACCGCTCTCCGCGCCGATCCAGAGGCGGAAGCAACCCATGACGGCAAGCTCGCGGATCACCTCGGCATCGAGCCGATCTTCACGCGAAATGGTCTCGAAGGGGATCCGGATGCTTCTCTTCTGCAACTCGCGCGAGAACGAAAACAGCCACCTTCGATTCATCGTGAAAACATCGTCCGCATACCAGAGCATATCGGGCTGGTAGTCACGGATCAGCGCTTGTACCTCGTCGGCCACATTCTGCGGCGACCTGCTACGGTAGCTGAACCCGTACACTCCGTGGCTGCACCAGCTGCACGTGAAGGGGCAGCCCCGTGAAGTAATGATGGAGATCGAGCCTCGCCCGTGATGGCGCCGCCAGACATCGAGGTAAGCCTCCTGGTCTATCGCTTCCCGATCGGGGAGCGGCAGCTTGTCCAGGTCGCGGAGCATCGGCCTGGAGGAAGTCCGCAAGATCCCGCCGGCCTCATCCCCAATAACAATGCCCTCGATCTCGGCGAGGGTCTCCGGCCTGCCTTCGAGACGGTGCCGCAGCAACTCCTCGAGGGTGCGCTCTCCTTCCCCCTCCACAACCACATGCGCCCCCTGCGCCAGGTACTGCCGCGCGTAGTTGGCCGGCTCGGCCCCACCTACCACCACCCAGCTTCCCAGGCCATGACAGAGTCGAATCATCTCGACGACCCTCGGCCTGGTCATCAGGTTGGCGGAAAGCCCGACGACGGGCGGCCTCATCTCCCTGACGTAGGCCCCAAACGCGTCCACCGAGGAAAAAGTGGAATCGAACACTTCCACCGAAAAGCCGCTGCGTTTGAGATAAGAGCTGAGGTAAAGGAGGCCCAGGGGAGGGTACGGTTTCATGACCTCCTGCTCCACGGCGTCCTCCCCGAGGAAATACCCGTGACTGAGAAGGATGTCCATCCCGGCTAGGTTACAACGGATGGTTACCGGTTACCAGCTTCCGGTTACCGGTCTGTCAGCCTGTCAGCCTGTCAGATCGAGTTCCGACCAGCACCCGAAACCTCGCCGGCTCCCGGCCACCAAACAGCGACTCCCTCCACCACCGCACGTGCCATCTGAAGCCGTAGGCGGGACGCAATTGCTGCCAGGTCAGGCCTAGCTCTCGCGCCAGGGCCTCGAGGCGCTCGAAGGTAAGAAAGTGTTCACTCTGCAGCGCATTGGAAGGGAACCCGAACTTGTGTTGAAAAAACTGCTCCCGCTCCTTGACCATCTGCCTGCCGCTTTCAGGGTCGCTGTAGATGGGAGAATCCAGCACTACGATTCTTCCTTCCGGGCGCAGGACGCGAAGAGCCTCTTGCAGGGTGATCCGGTAGTCCGTCGAGTAGTGGAGAGACGCGTTGAAGACGGCCAGGTCAAACTGTGAGCCCTGAAAAGGGAGACGATCGAATTCGGCCTCCACCGAGATGAAAGCGGAACGGTAGTAACGGCGGCATCCGAGACCGTCGAAATCGTTCTTGACGACATCGACCGCCGCCACGTGCAGCCCCTCCAGGGCCAGTCGATTGGACAGCCAGCAGTTCCCCGCCCCCAGATCGCAGGCCAGCAGCGGCTCGGATCGGTCCTTTTTCCATTTCCTCAGGGCCGCCTCGAATGTCCGGAACGTCTCGGCTCGAATTCCCCACTCCGCGCTTCGTCTCGAAGATCCCTCGACAAAGGGCAGCGCCCGGTACTGGGCCGGCGATAACTCCCTTCCCTCCGCTCTTCGGATCGTCTCGTATTCGCGAATGAATGGATCCTGGCGGCGGTGGGAGGGAAGGAATCTCAGGATTCCTTCGGTTTCCTCGAAGTTCAGTCGGCATCCGGAGCAGTGCTGACGGCTGCGCGGCGGAAGGGGCTGCCGGCAGCGGGGGCACGCCCACTCGATCCTGGTCTCAGGCAATCTTCTTAAACGTCCGGTAGAGAGTGTCGCGCTGGGCGGGAATGAAACCAGCGCTTTCAATCAGAGCCGTGAGATCAGAGCGGCTGGCCTGGTAGTGAGCACCGGCCGTACTGATGACATTCTCCTCGATCATGACGCTGCCGACATCGTTGGCCCCGAAATGAAGCGCAATCTGGCCTACCCGCAATCCCTGGGTCAGCCACGAGACCTGAATGTTCTGAATGTTGTCCAGGAAGATCCGACTGACTGCCAGCAGCTTCAGATACTCGACCGATGCCACCGGTTCGGTGATGGTCTCGCCCATCGGAGTGTTCTCGAGTTGAACGTTCCAGGGGATAAAGGCAACGAAGCCTCCGGTCTGATCCTGCAGCGAACGAATTCGCTCCAGGTGCTGCACCCTTTCCTGCAGGGTTTCGCCTCCCCCGATCATCATCGTGGCAGTCGTCAGCAGTCCCTCCTCATGAGCCAGTCTCATCACGTTTAGCCACTCCTCGGCGCTGCACTTACCGGGACTGATCTCCCGGCGCATTCGTTGGGTAAGGATCTCGGCTCCGCCTCCCGGGATGGAATCGAGCCCGGCTGCCTTGAGCCGGACGATGGCTTCCCGAAGGGACAGGTTGCTGAGCCTGGCCAGAACCACGATTTCGGGTGGGGAGAAGCAGTGCAGGTGAATCTGGTAGCGGGAGCGAATCGAACGCAGCAGGTCTTCGTAGTAGTCTATCTTCAGGTCGGGGTTCATGCCCCCCTGCATGAGGATTCCGGTCCCGCCCAGTTCGATCGTCTCTTCGATCTTTTGAAAAATCTCTTCCTTCTCCAGAAGGTACCCGTCAGCAGCCTTGGGTTTCCGGTAGAAGTTGCAGAAAGTGCAGCGAGCCACGCAGACGTTGGTGTAGCTGATATTGCGATCGATCAACAAGGAGACCACACCCTCGGGATGCTTTCTGCCGCGCACGACGTCGGCCACCCGTCCGATTCGCGAGAGCTGTGACGACTCGAGCAGCCCGAGGGCCTCGCGGGCTGTTATCCGCTCCCCCTGCTCGGCCTTTTCAAGCACTCGGTCGGTATCGATCACCCTGTTATTTTAACCCAACAAACTCTCGGCGATCTCGGCCCATTCCTGTGTCAAACCACCGGTGTGCTCGGGGCACGAGGCTCGTCGGTACCAGTAACGGGCATTCCCCAGGTCACCCTCTTTGCGGTGCAGATAAGCGTGAATACGGCATCCCGTCGCAGTGTGGATGTCCTGGGCTGTGTCGTGGGCGGCGTGCCAGTCCCCCTTGAAGTCGTGCCACAGGGCCACGAGTTCCGGGGAGAGGCCCCGAGGCGGATCGTTCTCGGTAGCGGATTCCTTGAATTGCTCGAGAGTCACGGCTGCGCCCACAATAGCACAGCCCGGGATCACCGATTTCATCAGACTCGGAAACGTGGAACGTGGTACGTCAGGAGAATCCGAACCGGTCCGGGTTTCGCCCGATCAATATGGCGGCAACGAGCCTGGGGATATACTCTCGGGTTTCTTTGGGAAGCGCCCTGCTGCGATAGAGATACCAGAAACTGCGCTGCCGGATCGGATCTTCGACGCTGCGGATCACCCTCTTGATCTTGGCCGGTCCATAGTTGTAGGCGGCCAGGGCCAGCATGACCGAGCTGCCCGACCCGAAATCCAGGATCAGATGCCGTATGTACCTGCAGGCGGCCGCCGTCGATTTCGAAATGTCAAACCGTTCGTCCACCTCATCGTTGACCGTCAGACCGTAAGCCCGGGCCGTGGCCGGAACGAACTGCCAGGGACCGGCCGCTCCAGCCGAACTGACGCTTTCCATTCGAAAGGCAGTCTCAACCAGGACCATATAGGCCAGATCGGGTGGCAGGGTACCCTTTTCGAGAAGGCTGCGGATCAGCTCGAGCTTGTCACGTTCCCGAATCAGCGCCCTTTCAACGTTGCTCCGGTCAGGGCCCCGGAAGCGGTTGATGTGGGCTTCCACCCGGTCACGGAACTCCGCTGGAATACTGTACTGCTCGGCGCCGAGCTCGTGCATCAGCTTGCGGATTTCGTCCTCAATAAAGTCTTGCTCCTCGTTTCTGGATCCCAGCTGATAGAGAAGGTGCCGCTCAATCGCCAGGGCCCGTTGCTGATGGTCGTTCAGCTCCTGGATCAGCGTGTGGACCCGTCCCGGATCGACTGCGCTCCCCAGTTCGGCCTCGATCTGACCGATCCTCAAATCCACCCCATCCAGCTCGCCTCCCAGACTTTGACCTCTCCACACCGCCCAGCCGCTGACTCCAACCAGCGCGGCGATCAAGCCGGCAATGATGACCTTGAACTTGCGGCTGGATCGCTCGACAGCGGCACCCAGAGCCTCGCGCATGATCATCATGGTCTGGCCGCTTTTTCCCGAGCGGCGCGCCGAGCGGACTCTTCCCACGGCCTCCTGCAGCAATGCCTCCTGTCGTTCGCTGGACTTCCGTCTGGTCCTGACCCTGGCGGGGTCGACCACCTGAGTCTCCTCGACCCTCCGGGCTCTGGCTTCTCCCATACGAAACTCGAAGGCAGGGCCATCAGCTCCCAGGGTGATGACCATTCCCGGCTTCAGATAGGCCTGATCGACTCTCTCGCCATCGACCCGAGTCCCGTTTGTGCTCCCCAGGTCGACCAGCAGGAAGCCTTTTCCGGTTCTGCGAATTTCCAGATGACGGGCCGATACGGTGCGGGCACGATCACCGTCCGGGAGAACTCGATTTCCCGGATCCCGCCCCACGGTCAACACCCCCTCCTGAATCGGGTGGGTCTGACCGGACCTGGGACCATTGAGCAGGACCAGATGAGCGGCCGGCTGATCTGTTACCTTGCCCGGCATTGATTGTCCGAAGATGGAAGAAAATCGACGCGTTTCATCTGTTTTCCGAAGACTTGCGCGGATTATAGCGACGGGCCCCAGAGGGTCGCAAGCTGGTTACCGTTAACGGTTACCGGTTGAAGGTTGAAGGTTCGCTAGACGTGGAACGTGGAACGTGGAACTCTATGAATCCGGATAAACCATCGTTGCCGGGTCCGGAAGCGGAATCATCGTAATCTCCCCGCCCGGTGCCAGTTTTTGAAACGAGTATTCAGGCCGATCCGGATTCCCTTTCAGCATTTCCCCGACCTCTCCTACGGCCAGAATGACCATTCGTTCCGGATGCAGGTACTCCCGGGCAACCCGCAGAACATCCTCGGCCGTGATCTTTTTCAGCCTGTCGCGGTAGTGGATCCAGTAATCGGGATCCCGACCGATCAGCTCGTCCGTCGCGAAGGTGCCCGCTACGGCTCGGGCCGAGGAGAAAAATCGCGGGAAGATTTCGACGGCGTAGTTCCTGGCCGTTTCCAGCTCCTCCCGAGTCACCTTCTCGGTTCGGATCCTTTCGATTTCCTCCAGAATGATTTGAGCGGCCTGGGCGCAGGTTCGAGATTTGGACTCGAACGCCGCCCGAAAGGTACCCGGATAGTAAGCGCCGACCGAGAAACTGGACCCGGCACTGTAGGCCAGCCCTTCGTCTGACCGGACCCGGCCCAGAATCCTGGAGGTGAACGAGCCCGACCCCAGGATGTCGTTCATCAGGTCGATGGCATACTCATCGGGGTTGCCCAGCTGGATGCCCAGATGTCCCATGGATACGCGGCCCTGGTTTACGTCTGCCTTGTTCACCATATAGACGCCCGGGACCGGTGCATGGTCGGGCGGCTCGATTCGGGGAGCCCTCTCCCCCGCCTTCCAGCCCTCCATCCGGCGCTCCAGACGGGTCTTCATTTCTGCCGTGTCGAAGTCTCCCGACACGGCGAAGATGAAGTTGGCCGGGTGCACGTACTGATGATGAAAGGATCTCAGATCAGCGGCGCTGATGGACTCCACGCTGGCGGTTGTCAGCTGGGCACTGCTGGGATGGTTGGCGCCCCTGATCAAACGCGCCCACTCTCTCCTTTCGATGGAGGAAGTCCTGTCGTTTCGCCGCTGCAGGTTCTGCAGTACCCGGCTCTGGTGCAGATCGAGTCGATCCTGCTGAAAGGCCGGATTCCTCAGCATTTCAAAGAAGAGGTCCAGCCCTTTGTCCAGATCCTTGGTCAGAACGTTCAGGTTGGCATCCGAGGAGTTGAGTCCCGCCGAGGTAGAAATCCTGGCCGCCAGGAAGTCCGCTTCCTCATCAAATTCTTCGGCCGGCCAGCGCCTCGTCCCGCCGCTTCTGAGCAGTGAGAAGGTGGTACCGGTCAAACCTCGCTTGCCCTCGGGATCCAGGTGGGAACCGGCCCGAATGACCAGGCTCACGTTCACGAGCGGGAGAGCATGGTCCTCTACAAAGAAGCCCGCCACCCCGTTGCTCAGGACGTGTCGATGCCGGGCCGCGTGGGGCGGATCGTACTCGAGCGGGGCAAAGCGGAGCTGGTCGGGATGGGAAACAATCTCGCCCTCGCCCTGACCCGTGAGGAGCGGCGTGAAGAGGAAAACTGCGAAGCCGGTCACGAGCGCGGTTCGACTATTCACTGTCCTTCCCCCTCCAGCTCTTTCAATCTTCGCTCCAGCAGTTGTCTGACCACGTCGAACACCTTCCTCTGATCCTCCGGAATCTGCCCTTCTGCGCTCGCCATCTGCGCCAGCTGCTGTTGGATCTGCTCGGCAGACGCCTGCTTCAGGCCGGCCAGCATGGGCTGAATCGCGGACCGCTCCTGGGGGGAAAGAGAACCCAGCAGCGGGTCCGGTTCGGGCTCACCCGCCTCCGTTTCCTTGGTGTAGTAAATGGCTACCGCTCGATTCTCGGGGCGGAAATACTCTCTGACCACGCGCTGAATCTCCTCGGCCGAAACCGACTGGATCCAGGCGGGGTCCGTGTTGAATGTCTCCCACCCGCGGTTGGACTCGGCGACCAGAAGCTGAAACATCAGCGAAAAGTTGTTTTGCATTCGCCGAAAGGCGCTGGCGGCGTAGCGATTCTTGACCTTCTGGAGCTCGCGATCGCCGACCGGTTCGTCTTTGAGCCGCTCCAGTTCCACATAAATGGCCTGTTCCACTTCTTGGGGCGTCTTTCCCGGCTTGGCGACTCCCGAGATCGAGAAAAATCCTGCCCATTTGCGGGAGGTCTGACCTGCCGACGCCTGATTGGCGACCTGCTGGTCTTCCACAAGGGCCTTGTGAAGGCGACCCGTTCTGCCACTGAGAATAGTCCCGGCGACCGTGAGAGCGGCATCGTCCTTATGGCCGTCTGCAACCGTGTGATACCGGATCTGAACCTCGGGGTTGGTCTCGGCGTAGGCGACCATGCGCTTTTCCGCCATTTGCTCAACCTCGCGCGTCCGCACCGGAGGCTGCTCTTTTGGGCTCCGCTGGAGCCGCCCAAAGTACTTTTCGGCTAATTGCTTCGCCTCGGACGGATCGAATTCACCAACCAGACAGGCAACAATGTTGTTGGGGGCATAGTTAACTGCAAAGTAATCCATCGCTTCCCGGCGGGTGATCCCGTCCAGGTCGCTGGGCCAGCCCACTACCGGCCACGAATAGGGATGTGAAGTCCAGAACAGGGAGTTGAATTCCTCCCGGAATCGCCCTGTGGGGGTGCTCTCGATGGAACGCCGCCGCTCCTCGCGAACCACGTCCCGCTCTGCGTAAAACTCCCGAAAAACCGGGTTGGAGAGTCGATCGGATTCCATCCAGAACCACAGTTCCAGCTTGTTGGCAGGGACGTTGACAAAGTAGACGGTGAAATCCTCGCTGGTCCCCGCGTTCATACTGCTGCCACCGGAACTCTTGTAGATTCGGTCGAACTCGCCCTTGGCCAGAAGCTCTTTCTGAGAGGCCAATAGACGATGGAACTCGTCAAGGAGCTGCCGGTGCTTTTCCGTTCGGTTCTCCGGATTCACCAGGTCATCGATTTCACCCAGCCTCAACCGACGAATCATGTCCTGCTCTTGGACGTCCAGCTGATCCTTGACCTCATCCAGTTGGGCGATGACCCTGAGGTCTTCCTCGATATCCCGGGTGCCGATGGTGTGGGTCCCCTTGAACATCATGTGCTCGAAGAGATGGGAAAGCCCCGTGATCCCCGGCCTCTCGTTTACGGAGCCAACCCTGGCCACCCACCCGGCGGCGACGTTGGGATCCCCGCGGCGGGGCAGCAACAGGAATCTCATCCCGTTGTCCAGAAGATGCTCTTTGACCTGCACCTGCTGGGCGGCAGCCGGAGCCAGGAGAAGGGTCAACAATGAGGTCACCAGGGTCACTTTTTTCATTTGCGCGGCTCCATCCCGGATTCTGATTCCAATCCCAATTCTACACGCGCATCACCCCCACCCGTCAGCTGGCCGGAAGCGTCCGGCACCGTCGGATCGTGGACCTGCAAAAAATCCTCGATCGTCGCCAGGTAGCGGCCGGGGTCCGCCTCCCAGGCATCTCCATGATTCGCCTCTTCGAAGAAAACCAGCTTCTTGTAGGGCGTCGGCACGGCTTCGAACAAAGATCGTGCGATCCGAGCCGGCATTCTTTCGTCCTCACTGCCGTAGATCAGCAGCGTCGGGGGCCAGTCTTCCGATTCCCCGGCAACACGCAGCAGATCGAAAGCTTCCGCCGAAAATCCTCCCAGCCTGGTCAGATTCCAGACAAAAACGTCGGCAAAGGGGAAGCCGGGCAGGCCCACGAACAGCCGGGTATGCTTCCGGACCGTCCCCCGCAGGCTCGCAAAACTGCTGTCCGCGATGACGGCAGTGGGAGCTTTTGCCATCTCGGACACCGCCATCAGGCTGGCGGCAGCCCCCATTGAAACCCCCATCAGGACGAGCCCCGAAGACTGGCGCTGCCGCACGAACCGGGCAGCCCCCAGCACGTCGAATCTTTCCTGATAACCCATGGTGGTGGGCCCTCGTCCACTTTGTCCGTGCCGTCTCAGGTCATAGACCAGGACGCTGTGACCGAGGTGGCGGAGCTGGCAGCCGCGCTCCGTCACTTCCTTTCGATCCCGGAACAGACCATGCGCAATGACAAAAGCAGTCCGACTCGGATCGCCCTCCATCCACCACCCTGCCAGATCGATGCCGTCCCGGCTCTGGAAGACGACTTCCTCAAAGCGGCAGCCGAATTGTTCCGGGTCCAGCGTCAGCCGCACATCCTGCGGGCGGGTGCCCGCACCCGAGATCAACTGGGCAAAGAGAAAGGGGACGACCAGGAAACTGACGGCGGGGTAGCTCACCAGGAAAGAATACAGAGAGATTCGCACGACGCGGCGGCCCCAGCGTCTCCCCAGCAACCGGGCTACCAGCCAGGTAAGACCCGCCGGGAGCCCAATCAGGATGGCCACCAGAACGCCCGCTATCAAGAAAAACATCTGGTTCCCTCGCTTTCCGCCCGGGGCCGTCCGGGCCGACGGTCGGGTGCAGCGTCACTGTCTACCGGTCATAATGATACGCAACGCGCCGGCCGGGGGCGAGCGACCGACATGGACAAAGCCCACATTCGAAACTTCTGCATTATCGCCCACATCGACCACGGCAAGAGTACCTTAGCAGATCGCATCCTGGAACTGACCGGGGCGGTGGCGGGACGCCAGATGAGAGAGCAGGTGCTGGACAAGATGGATCTGGAGCGGGAGCGAGGCATCACGATCAAGATGGCGGCGGTGCGACTTTCCTACTCGGCCCGTGACGGACGGGACTACGAACTGAACCTGATCGATACGCCGGGGCATGTTGATTTCACTTACGAGGTGTCTCGGAGCCTGGCCGCCTGTGAAGGAGCCCTTCTGGTCGTGGATGCGGCCCAGGGTGTCGAAGCCCAGACCCTTGCCAACGTGACACTGGCTCTCAACGGCGGTCTCGAGATCATTCCGGTCATCAACAAGATCGATCTGGCGGCAGCCGATCCCAAGCGGGTGAAACGGGAGATCGAGGAGACCCTGGCCATCGATTGCTCCTCGGCCCTGCTGGCCAGCGCCAAGCAGGGAGAAGGGATTGTCGAAATCCTGGAGGCCGTCATCCAGAGGGTCCCCGAGCCGACCGGTACGGATCCAGCTCCGCTGCGAGCCCTTGTCTTCGACAGTCATTTCGATCCCTATCTTGGGATCATCGCGCATATTCGAGTTTTCGACGGGACGGTGCGCAAGGGCACCAGGATACACGTGATGGCATCGGGCCATGAGGCGGAGGTCAGTGGGGTCGGAGTCTTTGCTCCCGAGATGCGCTCGGCTCAAGAACTTGGAAGTGGACAGGTGGGTTTCGTGCATGCCGCCATCAAGTCGATCGGGCAATGCCAGGTGGGCGATACCATGACGTCGGCCGGCCGGCTCGCCAACAAGCCCCTTCCCGGCTACCGCTCGGCGAAGCCGATGGTTTTCTGTGGTCTTTACCCGGTCGAGACGGACCAGTTTCCAGAGCTGCGTGAAGCACTCTTCCGGCTGCAACTCAACGACGCGGCACTCTCGTTCGAGCCCGAAACTTCAGCGGCCCTCGGCTTTGGGTTCCGGTGCGGGTTCCTGGGTCTGCTCCACAGCGAGATCATCCAGGAACGGCTGGAGCGGGAATTCGGTATTGAACTGGTGGCCACTTCCCCTTCCGTCGTGTACAGACTCAACCTCAAGGACGGCCAGATTCAAATGATGGAGAATCCCAGCGCCTGGCCTGACCGTGGTGACATTGACTTTGTGGAAGAGCCCTTCGTGCTGGCCACCATTCTCACCCCCAACGACTATGTGGGTTCCTGCATGGAATTGTGTGAAGACCGCCGCGCCACTTTCAAGCACATGGAGTACACGGGGCCGGAACGCGTCGTCCTCACCTACGAGCTCCCGCTGGCGGAGATTCTCCTCGATTTCTTCGACACCCTGAAGAGCCGAAGTCGGGGCTACGCCTCTTTCGACTACGAATGGATGGGTTATAGGCGAGGAAATCTGGTTAAGCTGGACATTCGCATTAACAACGAAGCTGTCGACGCCCTCAGCTTCATTACGCATGCAGAACGGGCCTTTGCCCGCGGCAAGGCTCTGGTTCGGCGCCTCCGCGAGATCCTCCCCAGACAGTTATTCGAGATCCGGCTGCAGGCCGCCCTCGGAAGCAAGGTGATCGCGGCCGAGAGGATCGGCGCCCTGCGCAAGAATGTGATCGCCAAATGTTACGGCGGAGATGTCACCCGCAAACGAAAACTGCTGGCCCGCCAGAAAGAGGGGAAGAAGCGGATGAAGTCCGTGGGCCGCGTGGAAATCCCTCAGGAGGCCTTTCTGAGTGTTCTCAAGGTTGGCAGCGAGTGAGTCGCATCCGATCATGACCCGGAACACGGACCTCGGCCCCGCCCGGGGAGCCGGGCCCCTTCCCGCCTGGACCGGTCCCCTGGACGACCTGGGCCTGTACGTGCATGTTCCCTTCTGCGCCCGGGAGTGCCCCTACTGTGATTTCGTGACCAGTCCTCTGGAGCCGTCGCTGCAGAGGGGCTACCTGGATGCCCTGGGGCGGGAAGTGCGCTCCTCTCCCTGGGCAGGCAGCCGCGTTTTTACCCTTTTTCTGGGAGGCGGCACGCCTTCCGTGCTGGACGCCAGCGACCTGGGCGAACTGCTTCGAAGGATTGGGGACAGGTTCGATCTTTCGGCACTCGATGAGGCCTCCATCGAGTGCAATCCGGAGACCCTGAATGAGGAAAAGATTGATGCCCTCAAACAGCTTGGATTCAATCGGATCAGCCTGGGTGTCCAGTCCTTTCAGGATCGGCATTTGAAAAGGCTGGGGCGGTTGCACGACGCGGACCAGGCAAGAGAGGCCATGCGGCTGATCCGCAACAGCGGGCTGAGCCGGCTCAACGTCGATCTGATCTTCGCCGTCCCCGATCAGGGGCAGCGCGAGTTTGAGTCGGACATCGCTAAAGTCCTCGATCACGACCCCGGCCACGTCTCCCTTTTCCACCTGACGTTCGAGAAGGAAACGGACTTTTACGCGAGGATGCACAGAGGAGACCTGATCCCCCCGGGTGACCGGGTCGCAGGCGAATCATTGCGGGCCGCCATGCACCGGATGGAGTCCGCCGGGTATCGGCAGTACGAGATCTCCAGCTTCGCCAGACCGGGTCATGAGTGTCTTCACAACCAGCGTTACTGGCAGAATCTCCCCACTCTCGGCATCGGTGTGGGTGCCGCCTCGTACATCGAGGGGGTTCGCTGGGCCAACACGCGCCAGCTCACGACCTACCTGGAAGCGGGTTCGGACCTGCCCGCCCTGGATTTCATCGAGAAACTGGCCCCGCGAGAAGCTCTGGGTGAAGAAATCATGCTGCGACTGCGTACGGACGAAGGAGTCCATCTGGAGCAGGTTTCGGCCAAGTTCGGGTTGGACGGGCCCGGTTTGTTTGGTGAAAGCGTTGAACATTTGATGAAACTCGACCTGGTCTCGTGGCGCGGCCCTTACCTGCGGTTGACCCATGACGGGCTGATGGCAGCCGATTCGATCTCCCTTGAGTTTCTGTAAACGGCTCAGGTCAAAGTTGAAGGTGCAAGATTTGAGCTTTGACATCCGGGGGGTCGCATCTTAGAAAATAAGGTGACTCTTCTTTTGTGAGGTAACGACGAGATGTTTTTTGATCCTCTGTATATTTTGTTCAGTCTTCCGGCGCTTCTGCTGGCGCTGTTTGCCCAGGCTCGGGTGAAGGCGAATTTCAACAAGTTCTCCAGGGTGCGGACGATGCGGGGCGTCACAGGCGCCCAAGTGGCCCGCAGCCTTCTGGACTCCAACGGGCTGCAGCAGGTCAAAGTGGAGCGGACACAGGGTGTTCTATCCGACCACTACGACCCGCGAAGCAAGGTCCTCCGGCTGAGCCCCGCGGTTCACGACACTCCCAGCGTCGCAGCCGCCGGAATTGCCGCCCATGAAATGGGACATGCCCTTCAGGATGCCCGGAACTATGCCCCTCTCGGACTGCGTTCGGTCATGGTCCCATCAGTCCAGCTGGGAAGCTGGGCGGGACCCATCCTTTTCTTTATCGGATACCTGGTCAACTTCACGGGATTGGCCTGGTTCGGTCTGGCCCTGTTTGCTGCAACCGTCGTTTTCGCGCTGGTCACACTGCCCGTAGAATTCGACGCCAGCCGGAGAGCCAAGCAGCTCCTGGTCAACCACGGGGTTCTGGCCAGCCAGGAGATGGCAGGAGTCAACAAGGTGCTCAACGCAGCAGCCCTGACCTATGTAGCCGGCGCCCTGCAGGCCATCAGCACTCTCCTTTACTACGCCTTCATTCTTATGGGACGGCGCGACTGAGTTTCATTCCAGCAGATTGCAGGCCCCCCAACCTAGAACCCATAGAGTTCCTTCGAGGCGGCCTCGAATTCATTCCCTTCCACCCAGCGGGGCATCTCATCGTGGCTGGCGGTTAACAGGGCGGCCCGGAAAAGGATTCGCATGTCCCTCTCGGCACCTGCCAGGTTCCAATACTCGTTCACCTCGTCGCTGACCTGATGGTAGTGCTCGGTGTGGTACTGCTTCGGGTCGAATGACAACGGCTCCACGTACCGGGTTCCCGGTTTGATGAAGAGGGCCGGAATTCCCTTCTTGGCGAAATTGACCTGATCGGATCGGTAGAAGCTTCCGGCGGCCGGATTCCTGTCCCCGACCACTTGCAACGAGTAGGCCAGGTTCGAGCTGGCCGATGCGGCCGCCTGTCGCAGATGGTCGCCCAGGGTGCTCGAGTCGTGACCAATGGCGGCCAGGTCGGTGGTGATCCCGAAGATCTGGGTCATGTCGACGTTGTAGTTGGCCACGACCCGCCGCAGTTGGATGGGGGGCCTGGAAACGAACCAGCGGCTGCCCAGCAGGCCTCGCTCTTCGGCGCCGCAGGCCAGAAACGCCACCGAGCGACGGGGCCGCTCCTGCAGTGAAGCAAAGGCACGGGCCAGACTCAGCAGGCAGGCCGTTCCCGAGGCATTGTCCCAGGCACCATTGAAGACGAGATCCTCTCCTTCCCCTCCGGGTTTCACACCCATATGATCATAGTGGGCCGAAAAGACGATGAGCTGTTCCTTCAAGACCGGATCGCTCCCTTCCAGCACGCCGATGACGTTCTTGCTCTCAAGACGGCGCACGATGGTCTCGATGTGGGCTGTAACCCGGTATCCCGTGTCGATCGGCTCAAAGCTACGCTCGGCGGCCATGGAGAACAACTCCTCGAGTGTCTTGTCCAGGGAGCCGGCGATGAGCTCACTGCGCTGCCTGTCGACCCACCCCAGCAAATCGACCTGGTAACCCGCACCGGGCAGATCCAGGGCAAAACTCTCTTCGATACCACTGTTTTCAACCACCGAGAAGGGGTAGCTGGCCGATTCGGTGGTGTGAATCATCAGGGCGCCAGCCGCACCGTGCTTCATGGCTTGCTCGAACTTGTAATTCCAACGCCCGTAGTAGGTTCGCGCCTCACCACCGAAGAGTTCCACGCCCTCTTCGACGACCGGAGGATCGTTGTTTAGAAAAAGCAGGACCTTTCCCTCGAGATCGATCCCCTTGAAATCATCCCAGTCGTGCTCGGGAGCCTCGACGCCGTAGCCTACGAACAGGAGGGGAGCATCCGCGATCTCTACTGAGTCTTGTTGGGCCGTTGACCAGAAGGTCAAAGATTCGCCGAGCGTGAAGGCCAGGGACCCCGCCTGATTTCTGATCTCGAGCCGCGAAGACGCAGGCACTTTCTTCATTCCAACCAGGTGGACCGGCTGGAAGTAGTCGTGCACCTCGGGTCGTGACGCCTCCGGCGGGGAGACACCTAGTGGAAGCAGGCCGGCCCGGGAGAACTCGGCGGCGATGAAGGCGGCAGCTTTGTCCTCGCCGGCCGTCCCGGTGGCGCGACCCTGCATGTCGTCTGCGGAGAGGACTCTTACATCGGCGAGAAGCGACTGGGCCGTGATACGACCTGCCGCCCGGCGAAAGGCGCCGTGTGGATCGTCTTCACCGCAGCCGGCAAGGGCGAGAAATGCCCCGAGTGCCACGATCCGCCTGCCGCATCGCCGCTCCTTCAATGCTCTGATCGCGCCTCTCTCGCCGCAGTGAATCATCGAGCGCCCATTTTGAGGGAACAGAAGGGCTTTTGCCAACCACCGACTCATTAAGTCCTTGAGCGACTCTTTCGCCAACCAGCAACAGCTGATTGTGTGAGAGAATACGGCGAACGTGTTTGCAGCAACAGGAAAAAGGAGGAATGTCCGGTGAAGAAGTTTTCATTGACTCTGCTCACGGCGGGTCTGGTCATGTCGCTCGTGCTGGCCCATCCCCACATGAGCAAGTCCGTTACCGCAAAGGTGGGCGATAGCGAAGTAACCCTTCGGTATTACACGACTCCGGCCAACATGGCGCACCTCGGCGAGGTCGCCGTGGGCGATTTCCGGCGGGGAGCCGCTCTCAATGTCGGAGGGGACCTGGAAGCCGGAGAGACCACGATTGCAGTCGGGGACTACACGATCGGCTGCATCCGCGAGGGAGAGAAGACCTGGACGATGGTCCTTTCCCCTGGGAAACTGAAACGGGGAGAATCTCCCGACCACAGCAAATTGATCAGGCTGGACTCCCATTTTTCGATGGAAATGGGGACCTCGCAACATGTCTCGTTCGACATTGCGCCGGGGTCCGGGGCCCTTTCCGGGCGCGCCGCCGTGATCTGGCGATTCGGGAACCACTACCTGGCCGGCGCCATCTCCTGAATCTGACCGAATCAGGGTGCCGCTGCGGGTCCAGGGGCGAGATGACGGCGTGTCTTGAGGTCACCCAGGGCGGGCCGGCACGAGGCCGGCCCCTACATTCGTGGGGCGGGCCGGCACCAGGCCGGTCCCTACGTTCGAGCGCCGGGCTCCGGTAGGCTGATGGTTTCGGCCCCTACGTTCGAACGCCGGGCTCCAGTAGCCTGATGGTTCCGGCCCGGGCGTCGATTTCGGCCGGGACTCCCAGGGGCAGAGTCAGCTGATCATCGATATGGCCGATCATGGCGCCTCTCCAGGCCGGGATCCCGAGAGGCAGGAGATGATCTTCCATCACCTCGTCCAGCGTGAGTGAATCGGCGCCGCTCCCGGGCCGGCATTCCGTGCAGTGCCCGAACACCAGGCCTCCGATCTGATCCAGGACCCCCGCCAGCTTGAGCTGCGTCAGCATTCTGTCAATCCGGTAGATGTCTTCTCCCACGTCTTCCAGAAACAGGATCGCCCCTTCCCACGCAGGCAGGAAGCGAGAGCCCATGAGGGCCGCCAGGACGGTCAGATTGCCTCCCAGCAGGAGACCACTGGCCCGACCGGGTCGGATCGTCCGCACGGGATGCCGGGTGCCGTCCGGTTGCTCGCCGGGCGGATTCGTGAAGACCGGTGCCTGCCCCTCCAGGATCACTCGGCGCATGTTGGCAGTGGTGAACGGCGTCCAGTTCGAACTGCCGACCGGCCCGTGAAAGGTCACCAGACCGGTCTGGGAATGGATCGCCATGTGCAGCGCCGTGATATCGCTGAAGCCCAGCACAACCTTGGGATGGCTGCGAATCAGCGAATAATCCAGGAGTCCCAGGATCCGGGCACATCCCCATCCACCCCTGAGCGCAATCAGTCCGGATACTTCTGAATCGGCAAACTGTCGATTCACATCGTCTGCCCGATCTCGATCGCTGCCGGCCAGGTAGCCGCGCCGGTCAAACAAGTGGGGAGCCCGCCTGACCTTCAAACCCAGCGCCTGCAGGTGCTCGGTGGCGGTGTCCGCATCTTCCCGGTTGAAGGTGGCCCCAGCCGGGTTGAGCAGGACCACCGTGTCGCCGGGCCGGAGGCGCCTGGGCTTGATGATCTTCCCGTTCTTCCCGGGTCTGCCCGGGGAGCAGGGTGAAGAGAGGGCCAGGGCCAGGGCGGACAGAAACTTTCGTCGGTTCATGTCTCGTCATTTTACAGGGGCTCTGAGCGCTCCCGGCCCGGGTCGCTCGTTCTGCACCAGCCAGGCTTTCACCCTTTCCATCCCCGTCTCCAGGTCAACCAGCGGTCGATACCCCAGTTCGCGCCGCGCCGCCGAGATGTCAAACCAGTGAGCCGTCGCCATCTCTTCGACCAGAAAGCGAGTCAGCCGGGGCTCGGAACGGAGTCCAAGGCCGCGATAAACCGACTCAACCAGCCAGGCGGCGGCATAAGCCACACCGGGATGCACCGACCTGGTTACGGGCCGCAGCCCGGCGGTTTCCAGGAGCCGGTTGATGAATCCCCACAGCGACACCGGCCGATCATCGGTGATAAAAAAGGATCGTCCGCTGATGGGGGAGGCGGGCGCCAGGCGCTGGGCGGCCAGAAGATGCGCGTGAACGGCATTGTCGATGTAGGTGAAATCAACCTTCTTTTCCTGCCGACCGATTCGCCGCAATTGGCCTTCCCGGGCACGGCGCAGCAGACCGGGGATGATGTGGGAATCTCCGGGCCCCCACACCAGGTGCGGACGCAGCGCCACCGTAGCCAGCCTCTCATTGGCTGCCCCCAGGACCATTTTCTCGGCGATTGCCTTGGTCTCGGGGTAGGCGGCCTTGAAGTGGCGAGCGTAGGGAACAGACTCGTCAGCTCCCGTCATGTCCTCTCCCGCAAAGACGACGCTCGGCGAACTGGTGTACACGAGCCGGCGGATACCCTCGTCGTGGCAGGCCTGCAGGACGTTGCGCGTGCCGATGACGTTGGTTTCGTGGAAATCAACATAACGTCCCCATAATCCGGCCTTGGCGGCTACGTGGAAGACCAGCGTGCAGCCCTCGAACGCCTGCCCCAAACGTCCCCCATCCGCCACATCTCCGCGGATCTGTTTGACACCCAGGGCATCCAACCGCGGATAGTGTTCCCGGGAGAACGAAGTCACCTGCAAGCCCAGCCCGCGCAGCCGAGTGACCAGCGCGCCGCCTATGAAGCCACCCCCACCAGTGACCACAATTCGGTCTTTTTCACCCAGGTCCAGTTGGTAAGACACAGGATCAGTCACATTCGGTCCGCTGCCCAGCAAGCCAGTTTCTCGCGGAAAATTTTGGAGTTATGCCGAACATCCACCGGAAAGCTCTTGTGAAACAGGACTGCGCCGATCTGGGCGGTTCCCCCGTCTCGAGTTGCCATTTCCAGGAGCTCGGCTCGGACTCGCCGCTTTATCCGGCGGCTCCCGGCCTTCAATTCAACGCACAGCAAGGGGGTTTGATCCGGGGGTCGACCGACACCGACCAGGGCCGTCCTGCGCACCTGCGGATGCTGGTTGAAGATACCCTCGGTGGGAACTGAAAAAAGGACTCCCCGGGGGGTGATCACCCGGTGGCTCATCCTTCCGCACAGCCAGATGCGTCCCTGGTCGTCGAAATAGCCCACATCGCCGGTGCGATGGGCCGTGCGACCGTTTTCCAGTCGCAGCTTCGAGAGGCGGTTGGCCCGGGGCCGTCCAAAGTACTCCACCGAGACATTGGGACCGGCGACGGCCAGCTCGCCGGTTTCCCCAGCCGCCAGCAGAAGATCCTCGTCGAGGGTCTCGAGTGGTTCCTCGCAAATCCGAATGATGTACACGTCCACTCCCCGAAACGGCCGCCCGACGCAGACTCCCTCCGCTCCACCCGATCCGTTCAGCGCCAGCAGCTCGGAGCCGCCGATTGAAGAGATGGGCAGAGCCTCCGTCGCTCCATAGGGAGTGAAAATCTCACCGCCGGTCAGAAACTGTCCGAAACCCTGGAGAACCCTCCTGGAAACGGGAGCACCCGCGGTCAGTACCCTTCGCACGCTGTCGAGCCGGGGCGGGGAGCCGCCGTAGTGGTCGACGAGGCGCGTCAGCAAGGCAGGAGAGCCGAACATGTGAGTGACTCGATGGGTCTGGACGGCCTCTATGATGTCGGGCGCGTGGACACTACCCGGACGGGAAAAGTCCATTTTCGGAAACACCGTGGTCATGCCCAGAGCCGGATCGAACAGCGCAAATAGAGGGAAGGTCGCCAGGTCCACTTCCCCCGGCTCAATGCCATATTCATCCCTTAGCTGCTGATACTGGGCGTCGAACATCCTATGCGTGCACACGACACCCTTGGGAACTCCCGTGCTCCCGGAAGTAAAGGCGATGGCCGCAGGATCTTCCGGGCGGACCGGCGGTGGCAGTAAGTCCGCTCCCCCACCCCCGGGTCGCCGGAATGCTTTCAACGGCTTGGCTCCCCACCCGGGACGGCCGACCGAGATCTTGATCCTGAGGGTGTCCGATGCCCATCCCAGCAGCCCCCGGGCGAACTGGGCCACCGGCACACCGACGAACGCCTCCGGGGAAGCTTCCTTCAGACACTTTCCCAGATTGCTTCGCCCCATACCGGGATCGACCAGCACCATGACGGCTCCGATTTTCAGAAGGGCAAAGCAGACGGTGAGAAAGTCTTTCCCTGGACGGAGCATGACGACCGTTCTCATGCCCTTGCCTACGCCTGCCTGCGACAGCGCCCGGGCGCATTCGTTGCTCAAAGACTCGAGCTCGGCAAAAGACAGGCGGTGGCGGGGTGAAATCATGGCCGTCTGACGGGGTGACGTGCCGGCCCTGGAAGCGAGATGGGAGGCAATGTTATGGGGCATCGTTCTGCTTCAAGGGAGCTTCCAGGAATTCTCGCACGAGGGGCACAATCGTTTCATGCGCATCCTCCAGAATATAGTGGCCTGCGCGGGTGAACTTCTGAACGAATGCATCCGGGAAGCGCCGCTGCCACTCGAGCAGAAAGTCGCGGTCGAAGACGGGATCCAGCTCACCCCAGCACAGCAGCATTGGCTTGTCGCGGAGCCGGCTCAGCCCGGCCTGGATGCGGCTGACCGCCTCATAGGAAGGATCTTCCCGGCTGAGCGGAATGTCTTGAATGAAGCTCAAGACGGCCTGGCGATCGCGGGCGCTCCGGTAGGGATAACGGTAGGCCCTTCGAACCAGTCGGGGCATGCGCCGCATCCGACTCCCCCAGTTGGTGGCGGCCCGGGAAAACAGGTTCAGTCTCAGAATCATGAAGGCGGCCAGCCTGGAAGTGCGGCACCATTGGAGTATCTGATTGAAATCCTTCTCTGGCGGCACATGAAAGGCAGCGGTGTTGAGCACGACCATGCGGCTGATGCGGGCGGGATAGCGGGTCGCGTAGGCGCATCCGATCACCCCCCCCCAGTCGTGCAAGACCAGTGAAGCCGGCCGATCCAGCTGCAGTGCTTCCAGCAGGCCCTCGAGATCCCGGGCCCGCTGCTCAAGGGTATATGTATAACCCTCCCTCCCGGGATGATCCGAAAGGCCGCATCCGATGTGGTCCGGCACCACGACCCGGAATCGGTCGCGGAGACCGTCCACCAGGTGGCGGTACATGAAAGACCAGGTGGGATTCCCATGCAACATCACGACCGGGTCGCCCTGGCCTTCATCCAGATAGTGGCAGTTCCAGCGCCCCAGCCGGACGAAATGAGAATCGTAATGGTAGAGCTGCCTGAGCCACGGGGGGAGGTTAGTGTCGCTCGTCATGGGTACCGAGCGGTCAGAACCCGTGGCGAGTGAGAAGCATCAGTACAGCCGGCGCTAATTTGGGGCTTTCCACTAATACTCGAACGATCCCAGACCAGTGGTCACCCCCGCGCTGCCCATCAACAGAAGGACTCGCATGCCTCTCTTGAGACGGCCCTCGCTCTCGGCCACTGCCAGCCCCAGGGGCAACGAGGCGGACACGGTGTTTCCGAATCGCGGGTGTGTTTCAAAGACACGCTCCGGATCCAGGCCCAGCTTGCGGGCCACCCTCGTCGTTGCGAAACCGCTGACCGCATGCCCGATTATCAGGTCATGCTCTCGCTCAGCGATCGGCCGTGTCTCCAGGAAATGTCCGATCAGCTTGTTGATGGTAAAGGTAAACAGTTCGGCAGGAGACGTAAAAAAGGACATCGGAGTGATGGGTCGATGGCCGTTCTCGGGAGTGAAATCGGCAGCGTTGGGAAGCGATATCTTGCACAGACCGTGCTTCTCTCCCCAGGTACGAAACGAGAAATCACAATTCTCGTGGTCTCCGTCGTTGGTGAGGATGGTGGCGGTCGCCGCCTCGCCTATCGTGTAGGCAGAAAAACTGTCTTCGAAGTTGTCGACGTCGGTGATCTCCATATTGGCGTATTCGCGAAAGCTGAACTCGCAATTGAGAATCATCACCGTTCGGTAGGCAGCCTGGTCAAGAAAGCTCTTGGCGATCGAAAGGCTGCGAATCCAACTCGCACAGGCGTCCATGACATCGAAACAGGTGGCCCTGGCCAGGCCCAACTCATGTTGAAACAGATTGGCAGTGGCAGGTTCGATCCAGCCCCGGCCCACGCCCGCGTAGATGAGCAGGTCGATGTCTTCAGGGTCCACTCCCGTTGCATCCAGGGCCTTCTTGCCGGCATTGAGGGCAAAATCCCAGGCTCGCTCACCCACATTTCGATGGTAACGGGTGTCCGTACCCGACATTCTGAAGAATTTCTTGATCTTCTTCTCCAGCTTCTTCAGGTCCCCCAGAGAAAGGTGCTTTCGACTCCGCTCCAAGACTTCTCGCATCAAATCCTGATTGGAGACCCTCAAACTGGGAAGAGCATAAGAAATGTTCAGGATCTTCATCGCAGTCCCTCACTACTCGATCGACACGTTTGTTCAAGCCTGGAACACGCTTCCCGTGAGCAGAGAACTCCAGAGCCCGCCGGACTCCAGCTCCCCTGAACGCTTATCATAGCATTGCCGGTGACAAAGGATGAAGACCCTCGAAGGTTGCCTGCTGCAGCGCGAGGCTGAGCCGACGGTTCGCCGCCCCCCTGACGATAGTCCCACGGGTCTCTCACGAAGGAACTGCCGGAGCCTCCCGTGGACGACTCGATCGTCCCACCATGAGGGTGGCAAAACCCCATTTTCGGGCATATAATCCCCCTTTCCGAAGAGGACTGCGAGGACTCTGGTGTGACGGCGAATCATTACAACCTGCTCATCGTCGACGACGAGGTTTCCAATCTTCAGAAGCTCAGGCGCACTTTTTTCGGAGATTTCCGCATTTTCGAAGCTCTGAGCGGTCAGGATGCCATTGAGCTTCTGCGAAAACAGGATGTGGATGTCATCATCACCGACCAGCGAATGCCTGGAACAACGGGGATCGATGTCCTGCGCGAATCTCTGCTCCTGCAGCCGGAGGCGGTCCGCATCATTTTGACGGGCTACACCGAGATCGATTACCTGATGGATGCCATCAACGAAGGACAGGTGCACCGGTATATCACCAAGCCATGGGAGCCCTTCTCGCTGAAGCAGACCGTCATGCAGGATCTGGAACTGGTCCATCTGAAACGGGAGCATCGCCTGCTTCAGGAACAGGTTCGGATTGCGCGACAGGTTCAGTCAAGACTGTTCCCCCAGAAACTCCCCGAGATCCCCACTCTCGACTACTCGGGAGTGTGCCAGCCGGCCGGGGAGGTGGGGGGAGACTACTATGACGTCTTGAAGGTCTCTTCAAACCAGTACTGCCTGGCCGTTGGCGACATCTCGGGAAAGGGGATCTCGGCCGCCCTGCTTATGGCCTCGCTGCAGGCACTGCTTCGCAGCCATGCTTCCCAGACCCGGGAAAATCTCGCCGCAGTGGTGACAGAGGTCAACCGGCTTCTTTGTTCGATGACCGAAGAGAACCGGTTTGCGACTTTGTTCTGTGCCGTGTACAACGATTCGAACAGGCAGCTGACCTACGTGAACGCCGGGCACAATCCACCCCTGCTCTTTCGCCGCGGCACCAGCGGTCCAGAGATCCAACCGGTCGATTCCAGTGCTTCGGGAGCCGGTTCGAACGGGATCCTCAGACTGGAGGGCAGTGGCGCCGTACTGGGAATGTTTCCAGAGGGAGCCTACCTGGAACATCGGCTGCCCCTTGGTCCCGGAGACACCCTCATCGTCTATACGGATGGAATCACCGAAGCACAGGACCTCCAGGGTCGGGAATACGGCGAAGAACGACTTACGGATCTGGTTCGCAGCAAGATTTCACTCTCGCCCGCAGATCTGCAGGACCAGCTGCTTGCAAACGTCAAACATTTCGCCGGCGAAGTCTCGATCAGGGACGACCTGACCCTGTTGCTGGTCAGGGCGAAGGACTGAAGTCGGGGCGCTCTTCATGAAACTTCAACTTTCAACCCGTAACCGGAGGTAAAGCGCCGTACTGCAGGCCAGAAGCACCGCACCCGCGACCACGTGTGATCCGGCGTGCCAGATGTAGGAGAGGGATTGCTGCCCTGTCGCTCCCGGCTCCGGAGCGCTCACCAGGACGGTTATACCCAGGAGAATCTGTGCGATGACACCGACCCCGATGGTGTAGGCCGCCGCTGAGCGCCATCCGGACATGGCAGATCCGATGCGGAGCGCGATGGTTATACCGCTGATGGCGACGCCCACGGCAAGAAGATGATGAAGCAAGAGTGCTGCCAGCATTACGGTCTGCGTCGGGGCGTGTCTGACGACGGCACCCGCCACCAACTGAAGCAGCAGCATAGATGTGAAGGCGCGAGTGCGCCGGATGGCGGCAGGATCCGCCACCTGGTCGGGTACAGGCGTACCGGCAGAACTGGTCAAAGCAGCAGCAGCAGCCGCGGTGCCGACGAAAAGGTGAGCCAGCGAGGCATGCATCACCTTCAGCAACCAGGGGAACTCCTCTAGGACCCCGACTCCTCCGAGCAGGACTTGAACCAGAATGATTCCCATCATGGCCGTCCCGAGCCGACGCTGGAGGGCGTCTGCAGTCGACAAAAGGAGCCCCCCCAGGAGAACCGTAGCAACGGCGGTGATCAGCGACAGGACGCGGTGAGCAAACTCCCAGGCGATTCCTCCCACCAGCGGATCGGGAACCAGGCTGCCAAGAGCCAGAGGCCAGTCCGGGATGGCCAGACCATAGCCGGCACTGGAGATGACGCTCCCCACGGCCACGACCACCAGACTCAAGGCCAAGACTGCTATGGAGAGTACTCTCATCGGTTTCGCTCCTCCCGGCGCCTGTAGATCATACGGATCTTTTGACTCACCGCAAAGAGCAGAATGTTTGCTCGACCAATCTCCTATCCCGGATTATGCAAGAACCGTAGTTCGGTGTTGAAAAACGACTCGAGAAGTGGCCCAACTCGGAAGCGGGCAGGTGTGACAGGCGGATTTGCGAAGAATATGGGTTGGCGAGGCGTTTGAGTGGTTTGGGGAGTGAATTTCAGACAGATCTGGGCCTGGATGAGTGTCGGAAGCGGTTTTTCGGGGGAGCTGGGAAAAGCTAACTGGAGTTCAGGCGACTCAAGACGAGGTGGAAGAGGGGTTGTTCGGGGAAGGCTGAGGAAAGATGGACCCAGATGCGTCGAGTGGTTTGTCGGATCCGGGCCCCAATCTTGAGGACCCGACGACGTAAGGTTTCGATTTCGAGCTTGTGCCAGGGGGTTCCGTGAAGATAGTCGCGCAGGCGCACGAACATCTGGTAAGCCAGTGCATGCAGGAGGAGTCGAAACTGATTGGCCAGGAATCGATGACAGCTGAGTCGGTCCATGCTCAGATGATTCTTGAAGGCCTTGATGAAGTTCTCGGTCTGCCCTCGGTTTGTGTAGTGGTCATAAAGTGATTGGGAGCAGAGATCGTCCCGGTTGGTAACTACAAAGCGACGATTGATGCCACGCTGATCGACCTCCACTTTGACAATGACGCGACGGGATCGATCCCAGCTGTGGGCTCGATAAAGAAACTCGTCAAACTGACGCTGTTTTTCCTCCAGCTCAAGGAACCTCAGCCGAGTCGAATCCAGCAGGGGCTCGACCACTCGCTGCAGGCGAGGGTTTCGACTTAACCCAATGACATACTGGAGTTTATTCTCTTCACATTCACAGAACTCGTAGAGCCGAGGCGTGGCAAAGCCGCTGTCGGCCCGAATCTCAATCTCGACATCCGTCCCCACTGCTTGTCGGATGGCCTCCACGACTCGCTTCAGAATGGGCACGATGTGAGAGGCAGCCCCCTTGTTGCCAGGTCTCAACACGGCACAGACCAGGTCTCCCGTGTCGGCATCGAAGATCAGCAAAGGATGCAGAATGTGGTTTCGGTAATACCCGTGGTAGAAGGAGCACTCCTGTTGGCCGTGAGTGTGGTCGTCGGTACTGTCCAGATCCAGGATGATCTTGCTGGGACGTCTCTTCTTCAGGGAGCGCACATAACGGCCTGGCAGCCACCGGCTCAGACGCATCAGATCCTTCTTGGTGACGGAGTTCTCCAGGCGGGAGAAAGTCGGCTGGGTGGCCAAATCGGGATCGCTCTCTGGCAACTGATCACAGACGGTCTTGAGCATCGGATCCGAGCGCAGCGTATCGGCGTCATTACAGTCTTCGTAGCCGGCCACGATCTGCAAGACTCGTTGTCGGATCAACTTCAACAGGTCATGACGAACGTAGCGTCGGTCTCGACTTTCCGCAATACACGAACTGAAGCCCTCGCACAATCGATGTTGACGATCCAGGGATCCAAACAACAACCATCCTGCGTCGGAAGTGAGGCTCCCTCCATCAAAACGCGTCGTGATCTTTCTGTGGCTGTGAAATGGCAGGGTATTCTGGCAGACTGCTTTCAACATTGCCGTAGCTCCTGTTTAGGGTCATTGTTTTTGTAAACCCTTTTATATCAGAGGGCTACGGCTTTTTCCTGGAGCCAGAATCTCACTCGGATTCAGATCTTTTGCATAATCCGGGCTATGACGGCTCGTGGAACAAACCGTCAGCCAGATCTCATCATTCAGGTAAGGGCTCGCGCAGAAATAACTTGGTAGAATTGGCGCTCAGATTTGCATCAGATTTGGCCGCGAACGATTGAGCGAAACCGCAGGCGTAGCCGGGTCCACGTTGAGGATTTCGCGATTGAGGAGCGGCCGAAGATGGTGTGAAGATGAGATGCCAAAAAGTTATTTCTGCGCGAGCCCTAAGTTCTCCACAGGAAGGGTCGCGAACTGGTCGGGTCTGGTCTGGATGACTGTGGCCGCCACGCTTCCGCTGCGGGGGACGGCAACCAGGGTCCCCAGGAACGTCCCGAAATCGAAATCGGTCTGCCAGCCGATCTGATCCAGAAACAAGGCCCGGTGCTCTCCCGGCTCCAGGATCAGCTCCGCAGTGTCCAGGTTGTTTCCGTCGCTGTTGCGTACCATGAAGTCGACCGTGACCGCCTGATCGGCAGTGTTGAGGATGGCGATTCCGGTGTCCGTCGTTTCCGCATGACTGGTTTCCACCGGTGCCACGAATCCACCGCTGGTGGGAATGCTCGCCCCCACTCCGGCAACTCCGACAGAGCCGCCGAAAAGGAGCACTCCGGCGATGTCCTGCTGGGAGGTGACCCTGGCAGAACCGCTCACCACGGGGCCCAGCCCGGAGGTGGTCAGGATGTGCAGACCCTGAGCCGGAATCGAAAAATCCAGCTCACCGTCGGTCAAATCACCATTGAGAACCGTGGGCAGGAGGGCTCCGTCGTCGCCTCTAATGGTCAGCGTGGCCGATGCCTCATCCGTCTCGTCCAGGTTGAGAGTCAGAAACTGGCTGAACAGAACCTCCCCTCCGTTGCCGTACTGAGCGAAGAGCAGGTCGGACAACACCTGGCCGGCCATTGCGGTGGCGCCCAGTCCGGCGACGGGCATGGTGGCGAACTCTTCCGCTCGCGTCTGGATCACCGTGGCCGTGAGAGGTTGATCGCTGTGTACCAGCAACTGACCCTGGAAGGTCTCGAAATCGACCGGGCTGTCCCAGTCGAACTGATCCACGAACTTAGACAGATGTCCGAGGCTGGAGAGGTCTTCCGTGGCCTCCGCCTGCATCTGTCCGTTGCCGTCCAGGAGTGTCAGATCCAGCGTTGTGCCCGCCCCCAGATCGACGATGGCCACACCCGTGGACGTCCCGGAGCTCTGGTCCACCTGCATGGGGGCTGCGAAGCCCTGGGTGAGGCGCGGGCTGGCGCCGACCCCTGCCACGCCCAGAGATCCCCCGAACAGAATCACTCCTCCGATGGGTGTGTCCGAGCAGACGGTGACCGAACCGACGGCCAGCGGGGCCTGCTGGCTGGTTTTCAACAGGGTGAGCCCGCCGGCGGGAATGACGCGGGTCAGGACACCCTCCGTGGTGTTGATCCCCGAAAGACTGACGTTGAGAGGGTCGCCGCCGTCGTCTTTGACCAGAACGCGCAGGTTGGCCGGCCTGGAGTCATCCAGGTTAAAGAGCATGAGCTGGCTGAACAGATCGGCCCCCGACTGTCCGAACTGGGCGAAGTAAAGTTTGTAGTCGACGATGTCGATGGCGTAGACGCCGCCCGGGGTGCCGGAGTAGATGCGTCCCGGAATGTTGGGGTCCGCGGCCAGTGCACGTATATCGGCGTCCTCCAGGCCGTCAATGCTAACGGTCCAGGTGTCCCCCCCATCCACAGAAATGCTGAAGCCGCCGAAGTAGCCGAAATAGACCACGTTGGGAGTGACAGGATCGGCCAGAACCGTGCGCGGAAAGCCCCCTGGTGCCGTGGTGACTTCACTCCATGAATTGGCTCCATCCTCCGACTTGAAGAAGCCGGTGTTGAGGGTCGCGTAGATTCGACCCGGGACCAGAGGGTCCATGGCCAGCGTGCTCGCCCTTCCTTCCGGAAAGTCGTTGTCAAAGGAGTGCCACTGGTCGCCCCCGTTGGTGGTGTTCGCGCCCGAGGCCGCATAGAGCTGTGCAGGGTCGAAGGGATCGATGGCGAAGCGGCTGATCGACAGATCGGTGAGTCCATTGTTGATGGCGTCCCAGGTGTCTCCGCCGTCCGTGCTTCGCACCATCCCCTCCTGGGAGAGCGAGGCATAGGCAATGTCGGGATTGGAGCGGTCATAGACGACCTGCTGGGTGAATCCACTGATGAGGCCGGTGGGGGCCCAGGTCTCCCCTCCGTCGGTGCTCCTGGAGAGACCCCGGCTGCCGGCCAGCAAAACGCCAGGCTGAGTGGGATGGACGTCAAAAGCTACGACGCCGACATCCCCTCCATCTGTCCAGCTTTCGGCGCCATCCGTACTGCGGCTGATCAGGATCTGGTCCTTATCGGCATAGACGGTGGAATCGGATGCGACGCGCACAGGAAGAGCCAACGTGGAAACGAGCCCTGAGTTGGCGGCCGTCCAGGTCTGTCCCGTATCGGAGGAGCGGAAGACTCCTCGGTCGAAACTTCCAGCCAGCATGATATCGGCGTTGTCGGGTTGAAAGGCAATGACCCGGGGATTGAAATCGATGTCGATGCGCTCCCATTGTTGTCCGCCGTCCTGGCTGAAGCGAACGACTCTGTTCCCACACAGGTACACCCGGTAGGGCTGGGAAGGGGAAACCGCGATGCAGACTGCCCCGAACTCGCGCAGCTCGGTCCACACCTCACCCGAGTCTGATGACGAATGAACCCCATCCCGGGCGGCAACATACAGGATGGGAGGCGTCCCTGCAGCGAAGGTCATATCGCACACGTTGCCCAGATCGGGAACCGCCTGCCCCACGGTCTTCCACGATTGGCCGCCATCCATCGATCTCGAGATCCCGGAGCGTCCCGCCACGAAGACGATGTCCGAATCGCCGGGGTCCACGGCGACTGTCAGGATGGTCTGCTGAATCGAGCTGGAGACGCAGGACCATTGTTCGCCTCCATCGTCATTTTGACACACTTCACCATTGACACGACCGGCGTAGATGATGTCGCCCGACTGGGAGGCACCCAGGGCAAAGACGGAGAACAGACCGGAAACGGAGCTCCAGGTTGCACCCTCGTCGATACTTCGGAGAAAACCCGCAAGTGCGGCGGCGTAGACGCCTGAGGGAACCACCAGCAAATCCAGTATTCCTCTTGTCCTCAATCCCGAGAGGGTCTTCTCCCAGCTCACCCCCCCATCCATACCCTTGAAGACAGAGCCGCCGGTCCCCCCGGCGTAGACCACCGGCGGGTTGGTCGGCACGAAGGCCAGAGCAGGGATATCTCCACCCTCCGGCCCGTTGACTTTCCAGGTGTTGGGCTGAGCCGAGGCGGACTGGCCGGCAAAGATGGCGAAGGGAATCAAAAGGAACAGCAAAGGCTTCATCACCCAAGGGTCTCCGCTCTGGCGGGCGGCGCAGCCCGCCAGGATTGTCGCGCTGGTGCACAGATCACGCACGGCTCTGTTTACAACTTTGCGAAGCAGAACGCAAGACGCTTCCGCCTCCAACCCATTTTGAGTCCGTGAGAGAAGGCAAAAGCGCCAGAAGTGTCCCTTTTCCTTTTCCATAATAGAACCTTTATATTGGATTCGATCGTGTGGGTGGGACAGCTTCGATAGAGTCGTAGCTGCGAGTTCGGATCGCTCGCAGTGTTTTCCGACGGATTCCGTGGGACGTCGAATGAAACTCCGTTTCGCTATTGGGGCCTTCTTGCTGGCTGCGACCGGTTGCGGCGGTCTCGAGCCTTTCGGGTTGCGGCAAAACGATCAGGTCCTGTTTCTCGGAAATGCATTTTTCGAGCATGATCGAGAATACGGTTATATCGAGACTGCCTTGGCCTCCCGGTTTCCGAACCAGGACGTCACGTTCAGGAACCTGGGCTGGACCGGAGATACCGTTTTCGGACACTCACGCCCCCCTGGACGCAGGGGAACGGTTTTCGGTGAACCCGAGGAAGGCTTCCAGAAACTTGTCGAACACGTCAGCGGCCTCGCCCCCACGGTCATTCTCGTTGCCTACGGTTTGAACGAATCTTTCGCCCGAGAGGAAGGTCTCACGGAGTTTGTCGTGGGTTTCGAAAGACTCCTCGACAACCTCGAAGAGACTGGCGCCAGAATCGTGCTTGTGTCCCCTTTCAAAATGGGCTGTTTCTATCCTTCGGAAGAGTTTGTCGACAGGCGCAACCAGGAAATCACTCTCTATTCCGACGCCATCCAGTCAATGGCTGAGGATCGGGGCTGCTACTTTGTCGATCTTCGAGAGCTGCTGGCGGACTGCGGGAACCCTTCGTCCGGGGGGTTGTCTGAAAACGGAATCCACCTGACCGAACAGGGGTATCGGCTGGCGTCCGTTATGATTCTGGAGCAGCTCGGGATTCGGAGTACCGCCGGGAAGATTCAAATTGACGCGGCTCATCCCGAGGCGGCGAACGAGAACGATACCCTTATCGACGTCGATCCTATTGAGAACGGTTTGACGTTCGAGGTTCTCTCCCCCCACCTTCCGCTGCCGGCCAGGGACGCCGGTCCCTCCGAGAGTCGACGGATCCGAGTGTCCGGGCTGCGGTCTGGGAGCTATTCTCTCAGGATCGGCGGACAAATCGTGGCTGCCGGTACATCAACTGAATGGGCGTCGGGGATTTCGGTCCGGGGACCGGAGATTGACCAGGCACTCGAGCTGCGGCGTACCGTCGTCAGGAAAAGTGATCTTTTCTTGCGAAGCTGGAGACCTCGAAACGACGCCTTCATCTATGGAGAACGCCGGCACGAACAGGTATCCGTTCAAAAGGAGATTCCCGATTACGACCCCTTGATTCGCGCCCTCGAAAAACGCATTGCACGCCTCAAAGTTCCGACCAGACACTTGCATGAGCTGATGCGCATGGATACTCCCTGAGATCACCCCGATAAACGTATGAACCTTCGTTGGATTCTGTTTGCGAGCTGGCTGGGTTTCATGTCTCCCGCCGGCTCAGCTCTGGGCCAGCGAGACCTCCAGTCGGTGCCTGCACCCGATGTCGAGGCTGAGCTGACACAATTCAAGATCCACGAGGGATTTCGCATTAATCTCTTCGCCAGCGACCCTACCATCTCCAAACCGATGCAGATGAATTTTGATCCGCAAGGGCGCCTGTGGGTCGCCAGCAGCAAGCTCTATCCCCAAATCGGGCCTGATCAGGCGCCGTCCGACCAGATCCTGATTCTGGAGGACAGCGACGGGGACGGTCGAGCCGACCGACGGACTGTGTTCGCAGAAGACCTCCATATGCCGGCCGGCGTGGCACCGGGTGACGGAGGCGTCTACATCACCCATGGAGGCCAGCTCCTCCACTTGAAGGATGCCGATGGGGATGGCAAGGCCGACTCCCGCAGGGTGATCCTTTCGGGATTCGGAACCCAGGACACGCACCACCAGCTTCATGGACTCACCTGGGGGCCCGACGGTCTCCTTTACATGCTGCAGGGCTACTACATTGGCTCCCATGTGGAGACTCCCTACGGTGTGGTTCGACTAAACGGCGGAGGTGCCTGGCGCTTCGATACGGCTCGCCACCGCATCGATATCTACAGCCGCGGCCTGGTCAATCCCTGGGGCATCCGATTCGATCGCTGGGGCCAGACCTTCCAAACGGACGGAGCAGGCTCTGGAACGGGCATTCATTTCTCATTTCCCGGCGCGACCTTCACGGCCTCGCCCGGAGAGGAGCGGATTCTGAAGGGACTGAATCCGGGAGCGCCCAAGCTTTGCGGCATTGAAATCATAGGGGGCCGCCATCTTCCCCGCGAGTTTCAGGACAACATCCTGACCAATGACTACCGGGCCAATCGAATCCAGAGATACCTGATCGAAGAAAATGGGAGTGGATATCTAGCCCGAAAGCAACCGGACTTCATTGAGTCCCGACATGTTTCGTTCCGTCCTGTCGACATCGCCATGGGACCCGACGGAGCGATCTATGTCGCCGATTGGTACAGTCCCATTATTCAGCACGGTGAAGTCGACTTCCGGGATCCCCGGCGCGACCGTGTCCACGGCCGTATCTGGAGGATCACCCACAATCGGCGACCTCTGGTCAAGCGCCCCAGGCTGATCGATGCCAAAACTGAAGAGCTCCTCGCAGCCCTGGAAGCTCAGGAAGACTACACCAGGCGGCAGGCTCGTCGGGTGCTTATTGAGCGCGGGGCCGGCGCTGTCCGAGGTGTACTGGACGGCTGGATCCCAGGATTGGATCGCACCGGTGAAGCCGGCCAGCAAAGCCTTCTCCAGGGACTGTGGCTCTACCAGGCGCTGGGATTGTTCGAAAGGAATCTGCTCACGGAGCTGCTCAACAATGGAAACCATCGTGTCCGAGCTGCCGCGGCTCGAGTCGCTGCATCCTGGAGAAGGGAGCTGGGCGACGATTTCCTGCACTTGATGACGAAAGCGATCGAAGATGAACATCCCCGCGTTCGCCTGGAGGCGGTTCGGGCGCTGTCACTTCTGCAGTCCGCACGCTCGGCCGAGGTGGCTCTGCGGACCCTGGATCAGCCACTCGATCCCAACCTCGACCATGCCATCTGGAGGACCATCAGGGAGCTGGAGTCCGCCTGGCTGCCTGCAGTGGGGGCCGGGCATGCGGATTTCAACCCAGACACATCCCGTCTGAGCTACGCTCTCCAGGCCGTAGACTCTCCGGCGGTGGTCCCCCACTTGCTTCGAATGATCGATGAGGACCGAATGCCCCGGGATCGACTGGCGGGCGCACTCCGCGTCCTGGCCACTCACGGGAACCCGGGTGTGCTTTCTGGCGTCCTGGGGGCCATCTCAACCCGGCAGGTGTCCGAAGATGAAATCGCGGATGTTCTGGTGGAGCTGATCGAATCGAGTCGAAGTCGTGGGATTCGACCGACAGGCGACCTGGCTGCGGTGGAGACGCTCCTTCACTCGCGTGATCCGGAGGTTCAGGTCGCTGCCGTCCGGGCCGCCGGAATCTGGAAGATTCGTGCAACGCAGGATCTCCTCGCGCAGTTTGCAAAGCGGCCGGGTTTCGGACAGGCGATCAGGCTGGCCGCGGTCAACAGTCTGGGGCTCCTGGGAGATCTATCGGCTTTGAGGGCGCTGGCAGGAGAGAACGATCCCGCGGTGCGCAGCGCGGCCTGTATCTCGATACTTCGGCTTGACCCGGCCGAGGCAGCGGGAAAGGCAGCCTCGATACTGGCGGACATTCAGGACATCGAGGAGGCATCGCGTCTGTTCCAGGCGTTTCTTGGCCGACAAGAGGGAGCTTCTCTCCTTGCCGCAGCGCTCGAGAGGCACGAACTCAGCCCCGCGGTCGCCAAGACGGGAATCTATCTGATCCGGGCTTCGGGGAGGGACGAAACTGTCTTGACGGAGAGGCTGATGGCGGCGGCAGACTTGAGTAGCAGAGCGCTATTCATCGCACCTCAGGAGATGCCCGATCTGGTTCGAGAAGTGATCTCCACGGGTGATGCGGCCAGAGGAGAGTCGCTATACCGACGCGAAGACCTGGCCTGTTTGAAATGTCATTCAATTGCCCGCTCCGGAGGACAGGTTGGTCCGGATCTTTCCGGGCTTGGAACCAGGGTCCAAATCGATTACCTGGTCGAATCAATCCTGGAGCCGAGCGAGGGGATCAAGGAGGGATACCAGACGATCAACGTCACCACGCGTGAGGGACGGCTCTTTTCGGGAGTGAAGCTGATGGAGTCGACCAGAGCGCTGCTGCTGCGGGATTCTGAAGACCGGGTCATGTCAATTCCCCTGAATTCCATTGAGACGGCCCGGCCCGGCCTCTCCCTGATGCCCACCGGGCTGGCGGACAACCTGTCAAGGGAGGAGTTCGTCGACCTCGTCAAGTTCCTCTCCAGCCTGGGCCGCGGGGGCCCCAACAGGCACACCCCTCGGAAACTGGTCAGGACCTGGCGTGTGCTCAGAAACACGGCCGGCGTTGCTCACAGGCTTGGCGCCGACGCAATCACGATCAGCCGTTTGCCGCAACGCCACTGGCTCCCGCTCTACAGCCGTGTGTCCGGGTCGCTGCCGATAGGCGGTCTGGATCGATTTGCCCTCGATCCGGAAGGGTTCGCGTTCCTGAAGTTCGACATCCAGGTTTCCAGCGGCGGCCGCATCGGACTGAAGCTATCCGGCATGGACGGATTGCGGCTGTGGATCAACGGCGAGGAGTTGAAGGTCAAGCCGCGGGTCGACGTGGCGCTCCCGGAAGGGATCCATACCTCAATCGTCGCCATCAAGCCGGTCGGCGAGCAGTGGTTGACGATTGAGTTGGTTGAAGATTCACCTGCAGCTGGTCATGCCCGGTTTGTGGACGGAAAGTGAGGAAAGGCAAGAGCGCGAGAAGAGACCTGTTTGAATGCATAAGTAAGAGTGACAGAAGTGGGAGAGAGAATCCTCCTGTAAGAAAAACCCTAAAAGGAGCCGGGCCTGTAGAGGACCCTGGCCAGGAGGATTCTCATGCAAGAAAGTTACTACGTTGGATTGGATGTGCACAAACGGAAGATCAGTTATTGCCTGATGGAGGCGGACGGAAGGGTGGTTGAGGAAGGAGAACTGGCGGCTCGGAGGGAGGTGCTGCAGCAGTGGGCTGAGAGTCTGGAAAGACCTTGGATAGGAGCGCTGGAAGCTACCCTTTTTAGCGAATGGATCTACGATTTATTGGAGCCCTACAGCCAGGAGTTGAAGGTGGCTCATCCAGCCATGCTCAAGGCATTGAGTGCGGGCAAACACAAGAATGATCGGATCGATGCGCGCAAGATCACCGATCTGCTGCGCTGCGACTTACTGGTGCAGAGCTACGTGCCGCCGGCTGAGATCCGAGAATTGAGACGAGTGCTGCGCTATCGCAACCTGATGGTGTCACAGATGGTGCAGCTCAAGAACCGGATATCGGGACTGTTGATGGAAACGGGAGTGCAGTACAACCAGAAGCGGCTGCATGGACAGCGTTACTTTCGACAACTGATGTCGCAGCTGCAGGAAGTGCCGGAATCGGTGGTGCAACTATTGAATCTGAGTCACGATTCGATGCGATCACTGCAGCAAATCGAGAGGGATCTGCTGAGGGGGTTGTGTGAGCAACCGTGCGTAGGGCGTCGGGTGGAGCTGTTGATGACGATTCCCGCTGTGGGAGTGGTGACGGCTTTGACCTGGGTGCTGGAAGTGGGGGAAGTGAGTCGCTTCCGGGCGATTCGTCACGCGGTCAGCTACTGTGGGCTGTGCAGCGGCCAGAAGCAGTCGGCAGGCAAGGACCGCTCAAGCCCGATCAGCAAACACCGTAACCGGCATCTTCAGCGGGTTTTGGTGGAAGCGGCCAAGCTGGCTCCTCGATATAGCCCACAGCTGGCCGCCGTTGCACAAACGCAAAGGCAGAAAGGAAATCACAACCGAGCCACGCTGGCGGTTGCCAGGAAACTGGTAGCTTACCTGATGGCGGTCGATCGCAGTGGCCGACCATTTTCAGTGGCTAGCATTTAGAACAAAACTCAGCTAGCCGGGAAGGTTCCGGCCGTTCCTCACTGAAAGGGATTGTGTGACGGGTTTGACCCTGAGACACCAACTGACCTGTTTGGAGGACGGCCGGTTTGCCCAAACTCAAGCTTCGGTGACGGCTCGCTCTCGAGCCCGATACCGCAAATGGATGTCTGGATTCTGACCCCCAAGGTCATGAAGCACCTTTAGCTGACAAAAACCTATCGTCCGGATTGCTGTAAATGAACTCTGGAGTTCACGGTGCTCTCACCGCACCGTTGAGGGGGAGTCTTGCCCACACTTGACAACTACTTATCATGGATGTCCCTTTCCCCGCGAACCTTTCCCGGCGAATAATTTGGAATCTGGAATCTGGAATTTGGAATCTAAATCAAAGCTCCACCTTCTCCGCCTGGCCGGTTTCGGTGTCGAAGAGGACAAGACTCGAGACCTGGTCGGGGGAAGGCCGCCCATGATTTCTCCCGGGTTGATGAGGAGGGTCCGGCCCTCCCGGCGGATCTCAAAAAGGTGGTTGTGTCCGAAACACACCACGTCAAAAGCCTGGCCGGCCGCAACTTCCCGGGCGATATTGTCAAAGTGGGTCAGGGCAAATTGCTGACCGCCGATCTGGAGGGAAACAAATTCACCGTGCAGATGGATATTGGGATACTTCGCGGCCAGTTGTGAGATGCGAAAGAGGTCCCCGTCGTTGTTACCGAAGACAATGTGAATGTCACCGGCAAACCCGTCCCCCAGGCGCGGAACAATAAAAGGAGAGCAAAGATCACCGCAACAGAGAACAGTATCCACCCGGCGCAGCACCTGGAGAGCCGCACTCAGCTTCCAGATGTTGTCGTGGATATCCGAGATGACACCGATCTTCACGGACCTGCTCCGGGAGATTACTCCTGCTGTTGTCCCGCCGGGCTCAGCGGTTTCATGGCAGAGACCCGGAAAGGGGTTCCCTGCATGTAGATCGTCATGACATCGGTCACTTCGCGGCCCTGGACCTCTACACTTGTCCCCTCTCGAAACCAGGGCTCCCGGCGGTAAGCGGACGTGGAAAGCAGCAGGTATTCCCTGCCCGGGGTCCTGACAAGCCACCCACCTTCCTCGACGGTCTTGGTCAGAGTGCCCCGGTGAACTTCCAGTTCCGACTCGCCGGCCACCGTTTCCTCGATTCCAGGGGACAGGTCCTTGCTCTCTCCCGCGGGAACGTCGACCTGTCGGTTCGAGCCGCAGGACACGATCAGCATACCAACTGCCGACAGGAGCAGGTATCTACCTATGCCGCTCATTTCCTTTGCCAGGAAGCCTGCCATTCTTCAATTTCTCCAGCAGCCGTCCCATGGCGGGGCGGGATGAGATCCTGAATCCACTGTTTCGCCTGGCCGAGGTGCCGGTGGAGAGAGCGCTGAGCTCTCCTTCGACCTCGACAGTGAAGTCAATCCCGGGAGTGTCCACACCCGGCTCCACGGTGACCGGGACCGGCTGATTCGAGACGGGGAAAGTCCCGCAAAACTCTCCCTCGTCGCAAATGAACCCGTCGTCGTCGTTGTCCGTGCCCCCCAGGATCAGGTAGTCGCCAGAGGGGAAGGGCGACATTTCATACTCATAGCCGAATTCGAACATCGCAGGGCCGGACGATTGTCCGGCCACCTCCAGGGTGCGGGGATCGATGGCGAGGACAAAGATGTCGCCGATGTTGGAGCTCTCATCAACTCCCACCTGCATCTTTACTTCCACCGTCCCATTCCCCCCATTCGATGAGAGCTGAATGCGACCTTCGTACCTGCCGTCGGCCAGTCCAGACCGATCTACTGTGACCTCGAGGTCTTCTCCGGTCAACTCGGCCGCCAGCCAGTTGCCACCGGAATCCGTCTCGGCAACAGACGTCTGAACTTCCAGAGTCCCGCCTCCAAGGTTAGAGACCCGTACCGTGATCTCATCCAGTATCACGGCGAAGTCGATGGTTTTCGGTGAGATCCCGAGTCTGGGATCGGACTGTGAAAACCCGGCCGCCGAGGCCACCGCCTGGAAAGCGTTTGTAATGCCCACCCCGAAAAAAGGATGGGGTCCTCCAACGGAGCTCACCGCCAGTACGGGGGGGCGTTGTGGCCGTCTCCTCCAGGATCGTCATGACCTGTCCGCGCGTGAGATTGGGGTCGGCGGAGAGCATCAGCGAAATCACGCCCGAGACGTGCGCAGCGGCCATCGAAGTGCCCTGGTAGAAGTTGTAACCGGGTGTCTCCGAGGCCTGGTTCCAGACGGTGCTGATCACGCCGTCCGCAAGATCATCTCCGTTGGCGTCGGCGGCCAGATTGCCTCCCGGAGCCGCGATGAAATTCCCTCCGAAATTCGAGTAGGGGGCCTTGTTTCCAAGGAGATCGAGCGCACCCACTTTGAGCACACCCGGCAGATCACTGGGAAAGTGGGGATCAGATGTGTTCGAGTTCCCGGCTGAAGAGACGATGATGACACCGGTAGCCAGCGCATCCTCCACGGCCTGCTCGCCAAAAGGACCGACCTGCGATCCGCCCAGAGACATGTTTACGACCCTGGCGGGGACAAACGCCCCGGCCGGCTGCTGCCCCAATACGTTGGGGAGACCCACTGCGTACAGGAGACCCTGGTATATATCGAACTCGCTGCCGACTCCCTCAGCACCAACGACTCGTACTATCATCAGCGGAGAGACCTGGTTGGCTCCGGCAACTCCCAGAGCATTGTTGGTGACGGCCCCGATGGTTCCCGCCACATGACTTCCGTGGTAAACACTGCTTTGCCCGAGAGGATCATCTCCCGGATCGTCTGCGTCAAAATCCGGGCCGTCGCCGTCCAGCGAGTTCTGAGGATCATTGATGAAATCGGCCTGACCACCCGTGAGCCGGGGCCCCAGATCCGGGTGGTCGAACTTGGCACCGCTGTCGATGACGGCAACCACGATGTCCTCACTCCCGGTCGTGATCTCCCAGGCCTCGGGCACAAAGATATTGCTGAAATGCCACATCAGAGGGAGGAAGGGGTCATCCGGGGTAATCGCTCCGTCGACACCGAAGAGATGATTGGGTTGAGCATACACGACCTCGCTGCGAGAATTCAGTTCTTCGATCACGTCCAGGGTCCGGTCCCGGAGCGGCCCATCTCTGAGCTCCTGTGAGAGAGTGGCCGGGCCGCGTGGAAAGCGGAGCAGACAAATCTCACCGGGGGCTCGGGTGTCGATCTCGAGAGAAAAACTGTCCGCCATCGACTCCAGGGCGGCAGGGCTCAGGGAAGACTGGAACCTGACGATCATCTCGCCTGCACGAAAGTTCCCGTCCGGGTCCAGGAAAACTCCCTTCGCCGCGCTGGCCGGAAAGCCGCGCACGGGGTAGGCTGCTCTGATACGGCCTGGAAACACCGCCTCCAGACCCTGTCCGGCCGCCGGGACAACCACGCCGGAAACCGTACCGGATCCTCGCTGTGGAGGCACGGCCGAGAGAGACTTCAGAACACCGTTTTCCACAAACCCGAACTGCTCGAAGCTGAAGATTCCCTGGCTGGCGGTAAGCCGGATGAAACCGCCCACCTGGGGAACGAACCCTGGAATGATCTCACCCAGAAGCCGGGGACCGTGCTCGAATCCGGCCAGCTCGAAGCTGCCCGACCCGGTCAAATTGCCTTCCGGGTCAAAGACCTCGACAGTGACTTCGATCAAGTCGGGCGTGATGTTCAAAAATGTCAGACCGGTAAAAAAGCCGAGCCCGTCGGCCAGATGCGAGTAGAGCACCTGGGATTGCGGAGAGCCGTCCATCTGTACGGAAGAGAGAAAGGTCCGATCCAGGTCGCCGAAGGTCACGTTGCCGACGATATTCGATACGTCGCTGTCCACCCTGACCCAGCCCACGAAGTCCCCATCCGGCAGGTCCACCAGGTCACGGATGTTTCGCTTCACGACTCCGCCGGCGGGAACCACTATCGAGGCCGTGGCCAGGGGAGTCCCGTCCGACACACCCGTCGGGAAAACGGAGATGTTCATGGTGGCCGGCAGATCGGTCGGATCGATGAGGGTCACATCGCTGGTAATGTCGCTGGTGTCAGCCACCTGGGCACCGAAAATAGAAAAGGGCCGCTCGCCTCCACCCGGCGAGCTGAGCGAGTTTCTTCCCCCTCGAAAGTCGTCGCTGCGGAACTCCTGGTATCCCGAAACGATACCGTTTGGAACCGTCACGGTGACGTAGCTCTGATCGAACAGAGGCTCACCCGCCGGGACCTGTCCCTGGAACAGGCTGGCCACCGTCCCCGAGAATCTCACCAGTCCGAACGGCCCGGAAGGGATCATCCGCGTCTCCCGCTCGCAGGTTCCGTCGGCCCCGCACAAGTCAAAGTGGGCGGTAAAGGCGGGAGGCGGGAGCTGGGAATCAGCGGCGATGAGAACATTGAGTTCCGTCGATTCGCCGTTGCCGCTCAACAATTCCGGAAAAAGAATGGATCTGGGGAGAATGTTGATGACACTGGCATCGGCACCATCAATCTGGGACACATCGGGCGAAAACGTCAGGAAGAAGCCGACCACGCCGGCGTTGTCGCTGAATGCGAGAACGAAGCCGTCGACTTGCGCTACGTTGGGAAAGATGTCCGTCAAAACGACGGCCTGCTGCTTATTGGGCTCAATAACCATCTCCCTGAGCAGGGGATCGGCCAGAGAGCCGTCATTGTTGAGCAGAAAGAAATCCAGGTTGGCCTCACAGTCCGTGGGGTTGGCCAGGGCCAGACCGGTCTGATCCATTTCCCCCCACCTCACATGGAATAGCAGGATGCTGTCGTCCTGACCCGCACCGGCCATGGCCACCTGGCCGGTCAGGCTGAGGCACAAGAGGCCGCAAAGTTGTCGAAGCACGCGTTCCCAGCTCAATCTCTCATCTCTTCAATCACTCAGCATCCCGGCTAAGCCGCGTTTCGACTCGTTCACCCCAGTCGAAACGCGACAAGGTGTGCGTTCCCACCTCAAATTTCTCCATCTCTTCAATCACTCAGCATCCCGGCTAAGCGGCGTTTCGACTCGTTCACCCCGGTCGAAACGCATCGACGGTTTCATCCTCTCGGTACAAAGCGGCCTCGGACCGGCCGTGCAGCCGGCTCAATCGTTCATGAACCACTTGCAGCGCCTCCCTCTCGAACGACTCGAAACTGATCTCGATCTCGCCGCTACTGGAGACCAGTACGGCGGCAGGAACGAAGCTCACTCCCAGCGCTTCGCCAATGGAATAGGGGTTCTCGTCCAGGAGAACGGGCATTTTCAGCCGGTTTGCCGCGACCATCCTTCGAGCGCCGGCCTCACTTTCCTGGGCCAGTAGAATCACGGGCGAAAACCCGGCGTGCAGCCGGAAAAGTCGCTCAAAGAAGGGCATCGCATACAGGCACGTCGGGCAGTCTGCCTTGACCACGATCAGGAACACGGGAGAAGCCGAAATCAGGTCCCGGCTGGCGACAATTTCCGGACCCCCACGCCAGAACGCCGGGGCGTGACCCGGCAATCGCCTGGCCTCGAAACCGGGTAGAGCCTCACCCACCTTCAGCATTGCAGTCCTTACCTGCCGTGATATTCCTGAAACTGCGCCAACTAATGTGCAGCCCGTGGTGCTCCGTTCCCGAAGCTGAAAGACCATTATAGACAGAAGCGCCGAATCATCTCGTTCCTCCGCTTACACTTTCGAGGTTTGATCGGCAGCCGCGCGGTGACTAAGATAGAGCGCCATGAGCGAGCAAACTACCTCTCCGGCGAAGGCCCATTCAGCTTCACTCGTACGTTCTCTCGAGGTCATGGCAAACCGGCTCCGCAGGCACTCGATCACCTCGACGTCGGAGGCAGGATCGGGACATCCGTCCACGTGTCTGTCCTGTGCGGAACTGATCTCGGCCCTCTTCTTCTACGCCCTCCGCTTCGATGTCCAGAATCCTAAGAGCCTGTTCAACGACCGCTTTGTGCTTTCAAAGGGTCACGGCGTGCCCGCGGTGTGGGCGGCCTGGGCCGAGGCCGGGGCGTTTCCGGTTGCAGACCTGCTCAACCTGCGTAAGATCGATAGTCCTCTGGAGGGACATCCGACGCCTCGAAGCGCCTGGGCCGACGTGGCTACGGGCAGCCTGGGACAGGGATTGTCAATCGCTCTGGGCATGGCCATCGGCGCCACCATGGACGAGCGCGATTCGAGAGTCTATGTACTGACCGGAGATGGGGAACTTGCCGAGGGGGCGGTGTGGGAAGCGGCCATGCTGGCCAGCTACCGCAGGGCCGACAACCTGACCGCGATCCTGGACATCAATCGCTTCGGTCAAAGCGAGAGGACCATGTACGGTGACGACGTAGAACTCTACGAGCAACGCTTTCGCTCTTTCGGCTGGGACACCGAGATCGTGGACGGGCACGATGTCCCCGCCATCCTGGCTGCTCTGGACCGGGCCAGAGCGAATCGAGGAGCCCCCTATGCAATCGTGGCGGATACTCGCAAGGGGAAGGGCGTTTCCTTCATGGAGGACCAGGACGGCTGGCATGGCAAACCGGTGCCCCGAGGTGAGATGCTGCAACAGGCCCTGGCGGAAATCGGAAGCGATCTCGAGCTCACCGAGCCCCTGACGGTGAGGGCTCCGGAGCAGGTGGGTCAAAAGGTGGCCAGCCCTTCGCCGATGCCCGCCCCGGACTTTCCAGCCGACACCCGTCTGGCTACGCGGCAGGCTTACGGTAAGGCCCTGGCTGAGTTGGGCAGAGTTCATCCCGGGGTGGTGGCCCTGGATGGCGACACCAAGAACTCGACCTATTCCCAGGAGTTTCTGAAAGAGTTTCCGGAACGCTTTGTAGAGTGCTTCATCGCGGAACAGAACATGGTGGGGACGGCCGTGGGCTTGAGCACGACCGGCAAGATCCCTTTTGCCTCAACCTTCGCCTGCTTCCTGACCAGGGCCTACGACCAGATCCGCATGGGGGCGGTCTCGCAGGCGAATTTCAATCTCTGCGGGTCACACTGCGGGGTCAGCATCGGTCCCGATGGGCCTTCCCAGATGGCACTGGAAGACATTGCCATGATGCGAGCCATTCCAGGATCGTCGGTTTTCTATCCGTCGGATGCCGTCTCTACCTACCGTCTGGTGGGTATCGCAGCCGAGACCCCGGGGATCTGCTACATCCGGACGACCCGGCCCAAGACGGATCTGGTCTACGACAATGACACCGAATTCCATCGCGGCGGCAGCCACGTGCTGCGCAGCAGCGACGTCGATCGTGCCACCCTGGTAGGGGCGGGTGCCACCCTGCACGAGGCTCTCGGTGCGTACCAAATACTGGCGGAGCGAGATATCCCGGTACGGGTGATCGATCTGTACAGCGTCAAGCCGGTCGACGCCGAGACCCTGCGACTGGCCGCCGGGGACACCGGCTTGGTGGTAACGATCGAAGATCATTACCCGGAGGGCGGGCTGGGTGAAGCGGTTCTTGAGGCAATTGCCGGCACGCCCACGCGCTACCACAAGATTGCCGTGACCGGCCTGCCCCGCTCCGGACCCGGCAGAGAGCTCATGCAGATGTTCGGCCTCACCGCGGAAGCGATTGCCGACACAGTAGAGAGGTTGGTCTAGGGTCGCTCGCTACCGGGAGCGGGGATTCCGGGACCGAAGAGTTTGGAGGGGCCTCAGGGCCGCGACCGCCGGGCGTGATGTCAAGAAAGAGTGGGCGGGGCTCCGGGGCAGCGACCGTTTAAATCCCCCCGGGAGTCGCCCCGGGGCCCCGCCCGCTCTTTCGTCACGGTCCAGCCGCTCGGGTCGCCGCCCCAAGGCGCCTCCCGCGTCGCCACTATAATTTGGAATCCATTTAGTTCATCACCTGCCCGCCGCACACGTTGTACGACTGCCCGGTGATGTTCTTAGCCCGGGTCGAGCTCAGAAAGCAGACCAGGTCACCAATCTCCTCGGGCTGAATGATCTCCTTGAGGGGGACCCGCTCCAGGGCGCGGCGGCGAAACTCCTCGTAGGTAATCCCGGCCGCCTCGGCACCGCTTCTCATTCCCTGCTGTGCCATATCGGTCTCCACCCACCCCGGGCACACGGCATTGACCGTGATTCTGCGAGGCGCCAGTTCCAGAGCCAGGGCCCGCGTGAAACCGATCAGTCCGTGCTTACTGCAGCAGTAGGCCGTGTAGCCCGGCACACCAAACCTCCCCAGAATGGAAGAGATGTTGACGATGCGGCCAGCCTCCGGCATCCAGGGCAGGGCCGCCCTGGTGCAGTAAAACGGTCCGTGGAGGTTTGCGGAGATCACTGGCCTCCAGTGATCATCGCTGGAATCGTCGATCGGATTCCCGCCGCCCAGGCCCGCGTTATTCACAAGAATATCGATTTCTTTCTCTTGTCTTCCAACCCGGTTGAACAGGTCGGCGACTTCATCCGGGGACGTCACATCGCAAGTCACTAACGCCGCTCGGCCTTGCGCCGCGTGCACCAGCTCAACTGTTTCCTCCAGGGCCTCCCGGCGGCGGCCACAGACAACGACATGGGCTCCTTCCCTGGCCAGCGTGAGGGCAATCCCCCGCCCAATCCCCGAGCCGCCCCCCGTCACTACCGCTACTTTTCCTTCTAGGGTCATGCCTCGGGACTATACAGCTTGAAAGTTGAACGTTAAAGGTTGAAGGTTGAAGGTTGAAGGTCGAGAGTTCGTGGAACGTGAAACGTGGAATCCGCTGAATGAGAGTTGCCTTTGACGGGACGACACTGACACCCGGCAGGACTGGGATCGGATACTACACAGAGCATCTCCTGAGCCACCTGGCGGCCGCATTCACGGACGACCAGTGGATGGTGATCTCCAACCAGTCGTTGTCCCTCACGGGTCCTCTTCCCACCGTCAAACGCCTGGATACAGGGGGAGGGATGCCCTGGCGAATCCCCTGGATCCAGCTGACAGCACCGCGGCTTCTTCGACGGCTGGCTCCGGATGTGGCACATTTCACGAACTCCATTTGTCCGCTCCGATCGCCTGTCCCCACGGTCTTGACCCTTCACGATATGAGCCTCGAGCTGTTTCCCCGCCTTCACCCCCGCCGGCGGCGTCTGACCCGGTGGCTGGTGCGACGCTGCGCCAGGCGGGCTCAGGCGATCATCGCTGTTTCCGAGAGCAGTCGGCGCAATATCTGTGCGATTCTGGGGGTCCCTTCTCGCCGGGTAATGATCGTCAGGGAGGCGGCAGCTCCCGCTTTCAGGCCCATCCGTGACCTGGAGAGTCTGGACCGGGTGAGAAGCCGATACAACCTCCCGGAGCGTTTTCTCCTCCATGTCGGCACCATCGAACCGCGAAAGAACCTGGTCAGCCTGATCCGGGCGTTTGCCAGCGTTCGGGAGGGCGAGAATTCCCGGCTCGGTCTGGTGCTGGCCGGAAAATGGGGCTGGGGCATCCGCGAGGTTCGCGAAACCATTGAGACTCTGGGTCTCGAAAGCGCGGTCAGGCTCCCCGGCTATGTGGATTTTGCAGACTTGCCCGGCCTCTACAGCCTGGCCGAGGCGGCGCTGTATCCCTCGCTTCACGAAGGTTTCGGATTACCCGTGGTCGAGGCCATGGCCTGCGGGTCCCCGGTCATCACGTCCGCCAACTCTTCTTTGATCGAGGTCGCCGGCAAGGCAGCCCTGATGCTGGAAGATCCAGGTCCAAACGCCATCGCCGCGGCCCTGAACCGGATCCTCTCCAGTCAGGATCTGCGCGACGAGCTGGCCGGCCGTTCGATCGAGAACGCCCGCCGCTTTTCCTGGTCAAAAGCTGCCGCACAAACCCACCAGGTCTACGAGAATGTCATCAAGTCATGCTAGCTCTCAGAATCCAAACCAGGATGTGGGCGCCTTGGGGCGACTGGGAAGCCCGACCAGGACGAAAGAGTGGGAGAGGCCCCGGGGCAGCGACCGTTTAAATCCTCCCGGGAGTCGCCCCGGGGCCTCTCCCGCTCTTTCTTGAACATCAAGCCACCCGGTCGCGGCCCTGGGGCCCCTCCCTCGCTCCGATTCTAGCTTCAACCGGTAACCGCGGCCGCCACGCGGCCGCTACTCCCTCGACCCTGGAATCACCGTCAGATCCAGTCGCTTGCCGTCGCGCATCACCCCCATCACGATCGCCTCGCCAATCTTGAGGGCGTCGATCGCGTAGGTGTAGTCATAGATGTTTTCGATCTTCCGGCCAGCCAGCTCGACGATGACATCTCCCCTCATGACTCCGGCCTTGTCGGCCGGTCCGCCGCTGGTCACGCCGGAAAGCTTGACCCCCTTGACGTCACCTTCCACGTAATCGGGAATGGTGCCCAGATAAACACGCAGTCCTCGAGTCGCTCCCTCATCGTCGGGCTGCTTCTGCTCAACGTAATCGGGTGCTTCGACGCTGGAGGCGAGAGAGCGGGCAATCAGAGCCATGAGCGTCGAGATCTGCTCCAATCCCTCGTAATTGATCTTGTCAGCAGTGTCTCGAGGGGAGTGATAGTCCTCGTGGGACCCGGAAAACGCACTGAGGGCCGGCACGCCGGCGAGATAGAAGGAGGTGGCATCCGTGGGAAGGTAGCTGTCGTCGCTGGTCGAAATCGGGAGTCCAACGACAACATTTCTTCGTTCGATCTCCTTTCTCCACACCGAGCTCGAGCCGACCCCCTGCAGAGCCAGGCGATCGCGAAGTCTCCCTATCATGTCCATGTTCAGGTAGGCGCAGACCTGTCCCTGCAGCGACTGGGCCGTTTTTCCCTCCTTCGAAAGCCAGGTTACAAAAGCCTGCGAACCAAGAATGCCGAGCTCTTCCCCCGACCATGCGGCGAAAAGAAGATCTCGCTTCTGTTTCAGCCGCCCGGTGGCCTTCAGCTCTACCAGATACTGAGCGGCTTCCAGCATTCCGGCTGTCCCCGAGGCGTTGTCGTCAGCCCCATTGTGGATTTGACCCTGTTCGCCCCGGCGGGCCAGTGAACCACCGCCCAGGCCCTTACCCAGATGGTCCATGTGCGCCCCTATGAGCACTGCTCCCCCGAGAGCCTTCTCGGCCCGGACGGGCAACCTGGCTATCACGTTGCGACCCGACCGTTTTTCTCGAATGACGTCGATCTCGGCCTCCAGTGCCACCGCGGAAATCAAAAAGCCCATGACGTGCTCACCGGAGTCGAGTCGATCCTGCAATGACTGCAGGCTCTGAGCCGAGTCGCCGATCAGCTTCTCCGCGGTCGAATCGGCCACGGAGACGACCGCAATTCCCGAAGCTGCCAACGAGGCATCGGGGCCCAGGCGAACCAGTTGTTCTTTCACTTTCGAGTTGGGACCGCTCACGACGAGCAGACCGCGTGCTCCCCGATTCCGTGCCGCCATCGCCTTGTAGCGCAGGCTGGCATGTCGGGACAGGTGCTGCCGGCGAGCCGGATCGTCCTGCTCCGGGAGGTAGCGAAAGACAAGGACCCACTTGTCCTCGACATCGAGATGGGCGTAGGAATCGTACTCGTCCTGCTCCGCAGTCGCCGGAGCGACGATGCCGTAGCCGGCAAAGACCACCGGAGAAGCCGGCACCGCACCGGTATTCGAGAAAGCCAGCGGGCGCCACTCGTGGTCCAATTCGAACTCCTGGCCCGATGCCTCCGCAAGCCGATTGCCCCCTCCCAGCCGGACGCCGGCCGTGAACTCAAACGACTGAAAAAAGGAGCCTTCCTCCCCGGCGGGCTCCAGACCCAGGCTTGAGAAATAGTCGGCGATGTAGCGGCCCGCGCGCCGCGCGCCTGCAGTCCCGGTGAGGCGGCCCTCCAGCTCGTCCGAGGCGAGATACTCGACGTGGACCCTGGCGTCTCGGGCACTGATGGGGCCGACGGCAGCGCTCAATTCCACAGGGTTGACCGGGCCTTCGGCGGCCTCGCTGGGGAACAGCACGCGGAGGGCCTCCTCGTGGTCCCAGTCGGCAAAGAACACCTGTGAGCTGTTGTTGGATGTTCGGTTGGAAGTCCAGGCCAGCTGACGGCCGCTGGGGAAAAACACCGGCAGCCCGTCAAAACCATCGGTGTGGGTTACACGAACGGGTTCCTGAGTGCCTGCCCGATCGACGAGATAGAGCTCGAAGTTGGAGAAGCCGTGCAGATTGGTCGTAAAAATCAGGTACCTTCCGGAGGGATGAAAGTACGGAGCCCACGACATGGCTCCCAGACGAGTGAGCCGGCGCTCGCCGGACCCGTCCGCCCGGATGGTTTTGGCGAAACCATCCACCCGGATGGTGTAGATCTCGGCCCGAGCTCCATCCTCGGAGAAACGCCGAAAGCAGATCTGCTGCCCATCGGAGGAGAAAAAGGGGCCGCCGTCATATCCGGGCGCGCTGGTCAGGCGCCTGAGGTCGGTCCCGTCGGTTCTCATCGAATACAGGTCCAGCATGTACGCTTTGTCCAATTCGAACAGTTCTTCCTGCCGCGGCGTCAAGGCCTCAATGTAGGCGTGCCGATTGGAGGAAAAGACGATCCACTCACCGTCCGGGGAGATAGAGCCCTCCGCGTCATAACCTTTCGCTCGAGTGAGGCGCTGCGAGGAGGAACCGTCGGGGTGGGCCAGATAGAGCTCGAAGTTCTCGTCATAATCCCACTGATAGCGGCGCGATTGGCCCGAGGCCCGAAACTCCAGCTCCGCCTCCTGTTTGTGCCGCGCCTCGGGGTCGTCATGAGTGGATGCGAAGAGAATTCGTCCGTCCGGATGAATCCAGGCACAGGTCGTTTTTCCGACGCCGGGAGACACTCGACGGGTGTCCCCCGTCTTCAGATCCATCAGGAAAATCTGGTAGAAGGGATTCCCGTCGTCCCGTTCGCTCTGGAACACCATCTTGCTGCCGTAGGGGGAAAAGTAGCTTTCCCCCGCCCGTTTCCCTTCAAAAGTAACCTGGCGAACAGAGCTGAGCAGTCCCTCCACTGGCGTATCGGCCGGGCTTTCGCCGACCCCGGCAGCTACCGATCCGGACAACGCCCAGCCGGCGAAAAGCAGCCGCAGAGCCGGCCGGTAAGATTGCGTGAATCCAGCTGCGGTGTCCAAGTGCGCGTCCTTCGTTCGGTTGCTCAAAGACCTCATTCTACCCAAGCGGCCCGGGGCTCTCCCCCTCTTTCTCTAACTTCACGCCAACCGGTCGCGGCCCTGAGGCCCCTCCCACTCTCATGAAACGTGGAACTTGGAACCTGGAACGTGGAACGTGAAACTCGGGGCGTTGACCCCCTCGGATGGAGCGCATAAGCTCGGGGCATGAGCGAGCAACGGCGTCTGCAGCGCGTTCCTTTCCGGGACGGGGAACCTGTTTTGATCGTTGACGACAGGGGCCGCCAGCATCTTCTCCATCTACAGGCCGGGTACAGGTCGCATCATGGTCGGACGGGAGAAATCGCTCACGATGACATCATCGGCAACCCCCCCGGTCTGCAGTGTGTGACCGAACAGGCAAAGGAATTCGTTTGCCTGCGTCTTACCCAGGAGGAGTTCATCCTCCAGAAACTGAAACGACACACTCAAATCGTGTATCCCAAGGACATGGGCATGATTCTCATGCAGGGCAACATCTTCTCGGGGGCCCGGGTGCTGGAGGCGGGGTTGGGTTCGGCGTCGCTGGCCACGGTTCTGCGCAACCTGCTTGGTCCCGACGGCACGCTGATTTCCTACGAGCGACGGCACGAGTTCGTAGAGCCGGCAGAGTCGACACTGGCCCTTTACGGCCGGCTTTACGGTCAAACTCTGGCACATCATCGAATCGAGGTTCGCGACGTCTACGAGGGGATCGAGGAAACCGATCTCGACACCGTACTTCTGGATGTCCCCGAGCCTCATCGGGCGATGGAAGCCGCCGCCGCCGCCCTGCGCATCAACGGGGTGCTGGTGTGCTGGCTTCCCACAGCTTTACAGGTCTTCGAGCTGGTCCGAGCTCTTCAGACTTCCGAGCAGTGGGCCCGGGTTCGCAGCAGCGAGACCCTGTTGCGTCCCTGGAGAGTCGGACCCAGATCGATTCGCCCGGCCCAGAGAATGGTGGGCCACACCGGCTTCCTGGTCAGCAGCCGGAGGGTCAGGAAGATTGAATTAAGAAATTTAAAATTAGAAATTTAAAATTAGAAATTCGGGATCGCGTCAAGGGACGGTTCCGCGTTGAATTTTCAATTTTTAATTTTTAATTTTGAATCTTAGATTCTTGAGAAGGGTTCCACTCTCCACCGCCTGAAGGCGGTGGATTCGACATGCGACTGAAGTCGCCTAAAGACCTCGCTTCGCTCGCAGGCTGACTACTCAGTGACCCGAAAATCGTCGTCTCGGGTCTCGACATCTTGGGTTTCGATATACTCTGCAACCATCGTATCGCTCACATTCCCAGTCGTCGCCACAAAGTACCCTCGTGCCCAAAGATGTCGTCCCCAAAACTCCTTGCGCAACTTGCGGTGATCTTGCAGTAGATGATGCGACGTTTTCCCTTTGATCGCCTGCATCACTCGGCCCGGCGCCAATCTCGGCGGCACATCCAACAACAAATGCACATGATCGGGTCGCACATGCCCCTTCACGATCTCGATATCCAACGATCGGCAAATCTCTCGCGTCAGGTCCCGCTCCTCTTTCCCGATCTCTCCTCGCAGAGCCGGCTTGCGGTACTTGGTGATGAACACAAAGTGATATCTCAGCCGATACACTGCATGCGAACTTTTCCGATACTCAGACACCTCCGCAGTGTACCCCCAAGCCTCCTGAAGGCTTCGCCTAAAGGCGAGGGGGTTCACCCATCCCAGAGTGGGACCCTAAGGCGCCAGCCGCAGGATCTCCCAGGAATCCCCCAGGCGTTTGTAAAGGATGCGGTCGTGCAGGCGGGTGGGTCGGCCTTTCCAGAATTCGAGGGCGGACGGGCGGAGACGAAAACCTCCCCAGCTGGGGGGCCGGTCCGGATTGCGGCCGTCCAGTTCCCTTTCCAGCCGGCGATAGGCTTGCTCCAGCCACTCTCGGCTCTCCACCACGCTGCTCTGGGGCGAGATCGATCCGGCAATCCGGCTGCCACGGGGTCGGCTGCCAAAGTAGTCGTCAGACTCACGGGCCGAAACCCGCTCGACCCGGCCTTCGACCCGCACCTGCCGTTCCAGCCGCGGCCAGTAGAAAACCAGGGAGGCAAGAGGATTGGCCTCCAGCTCCCGTGCTTTGCGGCTCTCGTAGTTCGTGAAGAACACGAACCCTTGTCGATCGGCCTGTTTGAGCAGCACGATTCTTGCCGAGGGCCGGCCCTGTTCGTCGGCCGTGGCCAGGGTCATGGAGTGCGTGTCCAAAGGGTCCTCTCGAGCGGCCTCGCTCAGCCAGCGACTAAACAAAACGATTGGGTCCTTATCAAGACTCGACCTGCGAAGCGGCTCGCGCCGGTAGTCTCGCTGAGGTGAGAGGAAAAACTCCTTGTCAGCCATGCATTCCGGGCAGCATAGCACGTCTGCTAGAATTCTGGGATGGGCGAGATTCGGAAGCTGTTTCCCTATGTGAGGCCCTACCTTCCGCTCCTGTTCGCCGCCCTCGTGCTGGTCATCGTCAGCGCTGCTCTGGAGGCTTCCATCGTGATGCTCCTGGAGCCTATTTTCAACGCGCTTTCCCCCCGAGCGGCCGAGGCTCCTGATTCAAGCGCTGCGATTCAACCGGCCACTTTTGAATTCCTGCAGGAGTGGCTGGGCCTCAAGGGAGCAGCTGTCCTGCCCCGCATAGCCGTTTTCCTGGTTCTTTTTTCGCTGCTCAAAGGGCTGTTTCTCTACGGTGCGGAGTACTTGATGGCTTATTCCGGCCAGCACGTCGTCGCCAACCTCCGCAAGTCGGTCTATTCCCACCTCCTGGACCAGTCGATGGCCTTCTTTTCCGCCCGGCCCACTGGCCAGCTGATGGCCCGAATCATCTCCGATACCGAGCGCCTTCAAGAGACGGTCAGTAGAACCCTGACGGAAACCGCCAGGCAGCTGGTCTTGTTGGTGGCATTCCTGGGCATCGTGTTCTATATCGACTGGAAGCTGTCCCTGCTGGCCTTCCTGATCGCACCCGTCGTCCTTTTCCTGACCCTGCAGCTGGGCAAGAGAGTCAGGCGTATCAGCTGGGCCAGTCAGGAAAAAGTTTCTGACCTTTCAAACGCGCTTCAAGAGACGATCTCCGGTCAACGTATCGTGAAAGCGTTTGGCATGGAGCAGTATGAAAGGTCTAGATTCGAATCGCTGGTTGATCGGCTGGCGGGCCTCAATCTAAAGCTGACCCGCACCAGTGCCCTCAGTTCTCCGCTCATGGAGTTTCTGGGCTACCTCCTTTTCGCGCCGTTTCTCCTGTACGCCAATCAGCAGGTCGGGAGTGGCGTCTCGGCGGGTGCCTTCGTCGCGTTCGTGGTGGCTCTTTTCAAGCTCTACGAACCCGTCCGCAAGCTCTCCAGGATGCACCTCCACTTCGAGCAGGCCCTGGCATGCGCCGGCCGCGTGTTCGAGCTGCTGGAGGTGGACATCGAGATCAGGGAGTCGACCGGCGCCACGGCACTTGCACCTCTGCGGGACGCCATCGACTTCAGGGACGTCTCTTTTCAGTACGGCGATGCCAAAGCAACCCCCGTCCTCGAGAAGATCGATCTCACGATTCACCAGGGCGAAGTCGTCGCCCTGGTGGGCAGAAGTGGAGCCGGGAAGACAACCCTGGCCAGTCTGCTGCCCCGCTTTTACGATGTGGTCTCGGGGCAGATCACATTTGATGGCAACGATATTCGAGACGTGACCCTCGCATCTCTGCGTCGGCAGATTGCAATCGTTACGCAAGAAACTCTGCTGTTCAACGATACGGTCCGCAACAATATCGCCTATGGCAAAATGGACGCTGCCCGGGAAGAAGTCGTAGAGGCCGCCCGGGCGGCCTTCATTCACGATTTCATCGTCAGCCTTCCCGATGGATATCAGACACTGATCGGGGAGCGGGGTGAGCGCCTGTCGGGCGGGCAGCGGCAGCGAATTGCCGTGGCCAGGGCGATCTTGAAGAAAGCCCCTGTCCTCATCCTTGACGAGGCCACGTCGGCGCTGGACAGCGCCTCCGAGGAGCTGGTTCAGAAAGCCCTCCAGAACCTGATGCTCCACTGCACCACGCTGGTGATCGCCCATCGACTCTCCACCATCATTCGAGCCGATCGCATTATTGTGATGCAGGACGGCCGCATCATGGATGTGGGTGACCACAGCAGCCTGGTCAGTCGTTCCGGCCTGTACCGCCAGCTGTACGAAATGCAGAGCGGCGGCTTTGGCGAGAGAGGCTCCGGGACCTCTATCGAGGCTTCTGAAGGAAAACCCCAATGAGAAGCATGACGGGATTCGGCCAGTCATCGATGGCGACCGACATTGCCGAGGTCGAGGTCCAGCTCAAGACCGTCAACAGTCGCTACCTCGATATCAAGGTGCGGTTGCCGCGCGAGCTGCTGAGCATGGAACAGGACCTGAAGAAAAAGATACGAAGCCGCCTGCATCGAGGCCGGGTGGACTTCTGGTTAGAGGTGCGAAACCGGGAAACGGGCCTAGCCCGCGTGAACCCGGCCCAGGTAAGAGCCTATCTGAAAGCCTCCGAGGAGCTGGCCGAGCTGGGCGTCCAGGGGCACCTGGAATTGAGCACTCTGCTGTCGCTTCCGGATGTTTTCGACAGCCGCGGCAACCCCGACGCTCAGCTGGAAGAGATCGTACGTAGTGTCGATCAATGTCTGGAAGAGGCACTGGAGCGAGTCATCGCTCATCGCCGGGCGGAGGGCCAGACTCTAAAGGAAGATCTGCACAATCGTCTGACCGCTCTGGCCGGCCTGACCGACCGCATCGAGGAGCAGGCAGAAGGGATCGCCGAATTCCAGAGACAACGGCTTCAGGGAAGGCTCGCCGCCCTCGATGACCTGCCCGAGGTGGACGCCTCCCGGCTGGTCCAGGAAGTGGCCTTCTATACCGAAAAAGTCGATATCAGTGAGGAGATCACCCGGCTGCGATCACACCTGGCTCGCTTCGGGGAGCTTCTGGAAGCAGAGGAGCCCGTCGTGGGCAAGAATCTCGACTTTCTGTGCCAGGAGCTGAACCGTGAGATGAATACGGTGCTCTCGAAGGCCGGCCGAGTCGAGGTTTCCCAGGTCGCGGTGGAGGGGAAAACGGAGATCGAAAGGATCCGCGAACAGGTGCAAAATGTCGAATAGGGGAGATTTGCTCATCGTGAGCGCACCCTCCGGGTCGGGAAAGACGAGTGTGGCGACCTCGACTCTGGCCCAGGTAGAGAGACTTTGTTTTTCGGTCAGCTACACAACCAGGTCTCCCCGCCGGGGCGAACGGGAAGGAACCGACTACCGGTTCGTTTCAACGGATCAGTTCACCGCCATGAGATCGAGAGGCCAACTGCTGGAGTGGGCCCAGGTCTATGGCCATTACTACGGCACCGATCTGGAGTTCGTGCAGCGACAAAGGGATAGGGGCTGGGACGTTCTTCTGGACATCGACGTGCAGGGAGCCAGGACGGTCAAAGAGACACTACCCGAGAGCTATCTGGTTTTTCTCTTCCCCCCCTCCTTCGAGGCCCTGGAACAGCGACTGAGATCGCGGGGACTGGATGACGAAAAAGTGATTCGCTCGAGACTCGAGGTAGCCCGTACCGAGATCCTTGCCTACCGCGAGTATGACTACTTGATCCTGAATGAGGATATCGAACTGGCCGTTTCTGAGTTAAAATCAATTATTTGTGCTGCCCGCTGTCGACGCACTCGCAGGCACGGACTGGCTGAGAAGATACTGGCCAGCTTTCCGGAGCCCGTTGCAAAAAGGGAGGACGCCGGGCATGAGGGCTGAGGAAAGAAGATGATCATAATTATTCCCAGGGAATATGACAGCAAGTTTCGTTTCGTGATCGTGGCCGCTAGGCGCGCCAAGCAGATTCAAACCGGGGCGCCATCCAAGCTCGACCTGAAGTCGCGAAAGCCGGCCTATCTGGCGATCCGAGAAGCGGAACAGAATCTGATCAAATACGAGATCTTCGATGACGACACTACCAAGGATTTCGCCGATTGAGCCATGAGAGTCGTTCTCGGAGTCACAGGCTGCATTGCCGCCTACAAGTCGGCTATCGTTCTCCGGTTGCTGCAGGAGCAGGGGGCCGACATTTTTCCTGTCATGACCCGTTCAGCACGCCATTTCCTGGGCGAGTTGACGCTCGAGAAACTCTCCGGGCACAAGGTCGTCACGGAACTCTTCTCTGACCAGGGGACTGACATCGAGCACATTCGCCTTGCCCGCAGCAGTGACCTGCTGCTGGTGGCCCCCGCCACGGCCAACGTCATCGCCAAATTCGCCAACGGCATTGCTGACGATTTCCTCTCTACACTCTATGTGTCCACCACGACTCCGGTGGTGGTAGCGCCGGCCATGAATGTGGAGATGTGGCGACATGCCGCAACTCGGGAGAATCTCCGGCGGCTGTCTGAAAGAGGGGACGGCATCGTAGAGCCCGAGTCAGGCTTCCTGGCCTGCGGCGAGGTCGGCGAGGGCCGCCTGGCGGAGCCGCAACAGATTGTCAGCGCCGTTATCGATCGCCTGCAGGTTTCCAGGCAGCTGGCAGGGTCCAGAGTGCTGGTCAGTGCCGGTCCCACCGTAGAGGACATCGATCCCGTCCGCTTTCTTTCCAATCGCTCCACCGGCCGCATGGGCTTTTCGATCGCCGAAGAGGCCCGGCGGCGAGGGGCCCGGGTCACGCTGGTGAGTGGACCGACCCACCTGCAGCCCCCCTCTGGCTGTGAGCTGGTTGAGGTGCGATCCGCCCGTGAGATGGAACATGCCGTTGTGGATCGGTTCGAGAACGCCGACATAACCGTCATGGCGGCCGCAGTCTCCGACTTCACCCCGCTGCTGCGATCCGATCACAAGGTGAAGAAGGCGCAGGCTCCGGACACGCTGCAATTGCAGAGAACTACGGATATTCTCGAACTGTTGGGCACGCGCAAAACGGACGGCCAGTTGCTGGTTGGTTTTGCGGCGGAGACGAAAGAACTGGAGCCGGGCGGACAGGCGAAACTGCAGCGCAAGAACCTGGACCTCATATTCGTAAATGATGTCTCCCGCCAGGAGGGAGGGTTTGCCTCCAGGTCCAATCAGGTCCTCTGTCTGGATCGGCTGGGCGCACGGGTTCAGAGCGACCTCCTTCCCAAGAACGAGATCGCGCGGTTTGTGTGGGACAGGGTCACGGAGTTTCAGGCCAGCCGAGCGGTCGCGGAGACTCCCCTGCACAGCTAGCTTATGTCCTCCGTCGGGAAGAAATCCGGTTTCGTTGCTCTGGTGGGCCGCCCCAATGCCGGCAAGTCGACCCTTCTCAACCGTCTGATTGGTGAGAAGGTCGCCATTGTCAGTGACAAGCCCCAGACCACACGCAGCCAGATCCTGGGGGTGCGGGTCGAAGACACTGCCCAGATCGTTTTCGTCGACACGCCGGGAATCCACCGGCCGGGGTTCCTCCTCAACCAGCGTATGATGAAGACCGTTTACCAGTCTCTTTCGCAAGTCGACATGCTGGTCCACCTGGTTGACGTCTCGCAGCGCTTCGGCAGGGGTGAACTTTTCGCTCTGGACACGATGCGTGCGGTTTCCCAGCCCAGGCTGCTGGCTCTCAACAAAGTCGATCTAATCAGCAAGGGGCGGCTTCTTCCGATCATGGAACGGTACGGCCAGGAAGGGATCTATGAAGCAGTGATTCCCATATCGGCCCAGACTGGTGAAAACCTCGCTGCCCTCGTCGAGAACATCGTCGCGCGGATCCCCGATCGGGACTGGACCTTTGCCGATGATTACTTGACGGATCAGACAGAGCGCCTGCTGGTTTCTGAAATCATCCGGGAAAAAGTCCTCATGAACACGCACAAAGAGCTGCCCTACTCGACTGCCGTGCAGGTGGAGTCGTTTGACGAGTCCCGCCGCCAGCAGGGCTTCGTCCGCATTACGGCCGTCGTCATCGTAGAAAGACCCGGCCAGAAGAAAATCGTAATCGGTCGCGGGGGCCGGATGATCAAGCGGATCGGTACCGCGGCGCGCAAGGAACTCTCGAGACTGCTGGGTGTTTCCAGGATGTACCTGGAGCTGCATGTCAAGGTGGTTCCGGGATGGCGAAACCAGGAGCGGCTTCTAGATGCTCTCGGTGTCAGGTAGAGGCTCTAGTCTGGGGATACCCAGGAGGCGGTTGCATGGATCAGATCAAGAGGCAATTCGAGTTTTTTTCCAGCCTGGGGGTAACCCGCTTCGACGTCGGTCCCGCCGGGCAACCTCAGCCGGTCGCCACAGCAAAGCGCAGTCTGGAGGATATCCAGAGCGAGCTGGGCGATTGCCAGAGATGCAAGCTGTGCAGCGGGCGCACGCACATCGTCTTTGGCGTTGGGGCGGCGGATGCGGATCTCATGTTCGTGGGTGAGGCGCCAGGGAGGGACGAGGATCTCCAGGGAATTCCCTTCGTGGGGAAGGCGGGTCAGCTGCTGACCCGAATTATCCAGGCCATCGACCTGCGGCGCGACCAGGTGTACATCGCGAACATACTGAAATGTCGGCCCCCCGGGAATCGGGATCCGCAACCGGATGAAGTAGAGCAATGCGAGAGGTTTCTCTTCGATCAGATCGAGTCGGTTCAGCCCAAGATCATAGTCGCGCTGGGCCGCTACGCCGCTCAGATACTCCTGCGGTCGAGCACTCCGATTTCCCGGCTCCGGGGGAAGTTCTGCGATTTTCGAGGAACACTTCTGATTCCCACCTTCCATCCCTCCTACCTGCTGCGCAACCCCTCTGCCAAGCGAGAAGTCTGGGAAGACATGAAGGCTGTTCGAAGCAGGCTTCGAGAACTGGGAAGCCGATACTACAATTCCCGCTCTTGACCTGCGAATCGCAGGGCGAGATTTGATGGAAAACGAGGAGCGGCTCCCGCTGGTGAGAGTGGCGGTACCTATTCCTTCAAACCAGACGTTCACCTACGCGCTGTCGGAGGATCACGTATCGGGCATCCCGGCGGGAGTTCGAGTTCTGGTCCCATTTGGTCCGCGGACCCACGTCGGGCTGGTCCTGGGCAAGGCCCCCGGCGCCCCCGGCCACGCCAAGATCCGGAAGGTCAGACAGGTTTTGGATTCCAGTCCCCTCCTGTCTCCCCATCTGATCGAGCTGGGAAACTGGCTCTCACGCTACTACATGGCTCCCGTGGGAGAGGCCTTTCGGGTCATGTTCCCTCCTGCCCTGTTCTCTCGCAGAGCCGGCCTGAAGCAAAGTCGAGAGGGCCTGTGGCCCACCCGCAAACGAAGGATGATTACCCGGGTGCTTGGCGGTGAAGATCGGGCGCTTACGCCCCGGCAGCGCCAGGTACTGGATGAAATCTCGGCGCTTCGGCTGCCCGTTGCCGTCACGGATGCGGTAAAGCGGACACGATCCAGCCCTGGCCTGCTGAAGCGTCTATCTGCGCTGGGAGTCTTGCGGGTGGAGGAGGTTGAACTTTACCGGTCGCCCTGGAGCGCCGCAGCCGGCGGCCGGTGCGACGTCGAACGGCACCGGTTGACGACGGGCCAGAGGCGGATCTTTGAGCTCATCAGGAAAGAGCTGCAGACCCCCGGCTTTCGCCCTGTCCTGATCCACGGAATTACCGGTAGTGGAAAGACGGAAATCTACCTCAATAGTATAGAGGCGACGCTCGAGAGGGGTCGATCGGCCCTCGTACTGGTGCCGGAGATCGGCCTGACGCCCCAGGTTTCGAATCAGTTCAAGTCGTGGTTTGGGGATCGAGTGGCGATCCTGCACAGCAGCCTGTCCGAGGGTGAGAGGTTCGATGAATGGCGACGCATACGAGCCGGGATGGCCCGAGTCGTGATCGGGACCCGCTCGGCAGTCTTTGCCCCCCTCGACAACCTGGGCGCGATTATCGTGGATGAGGAACACGATTTCTCCTACAAGCAGGAGGAAACGCCCCGCTACCACGCCAGAGACGTCGCCTTGAAGCGAGCCCAGCAGGAGGGGGCCCTGGTGATTCTGGGGAGTGCAACACCCCAGCTGGAAACCTACTACCACGCGCAGGAAGGGGGTCGAATCCGCCACGCGTCGCTCCAGTCCCGGATCGGGAAGCGCGCGCTTCCCACGGTTCACATCGTCGACATGCGCGTCGAGTTCCAGAAACACGGGGGTGAACAACTGTGCTCGGACGCCCTGGCCGACGGCATTCGGAAGCGGCTCCGAAAGCAGCAGCAGATCCTCATGCTGCTCAACCGCAGGGGCTATGCCAGTACCCTTCTGTGCCGCTCCTGCGGTCACACCGAGAGCTGCCACAACTGCAGCGTGACCCTGACCTACCACCAGGATCGGCGCCGTCTCACCTGCCATTACTGCGGCTACTCCAGGACACTTCCCGGGCGCTGCCCGGACTGCAACAAGCAATACCTGCACTACCTGGGAATGGGAACCGAGCAGGTGGAGGAAAAACTGCGAATACTCTTTCCCCGAGCCCGAATCGCCAGGCTCGACCGGGACTCAACCCGGCGACGGGGCAGTCTGCAGTCCATCCTCCAGAGTTTTCGCGACGGAGAGACCGATCTTCTGGTTGGAACGCAGATGGTGGCCAAAGGGCACGACTTCCCGGGAGTCACGCTGGTGGGTGTGCTGGCGGCCGACCAGGGACTTCGACTGCCCGACTTCAGGGCTGCCGAGAGGACTTTTCAGCTGTTGACCCAGGTGGCCGGGAGGGCCGGACGGGGCGATCACCCGGGAGAAGTCATCATCCAGACCTATTACCCCAACCACTACAGCCTCAAGTACGCCCGTATGCAGGACTACGAGCGCTTCTACGACCGGGAAATCCGATTCCGACGCCGCTTCCGCTATCCTCCCTTCACCGCTCTCGCCAACGTGGTCATCCGTGGAAAAAAGGAGAATCAGACTCAGGACATTGCCGCGGAACTGGCCCGATCCCTGGTCGAGATCCGCAATACCCTTTCCGACAGCCGCCGGCTGAGAGTCCTGGGGCCCGCCCAGGCAGCGCTGCTCCGGCTCAAAGGACAGTATCGGTTCCAGATTCTCTTGAAGACCACCAGCCGGAGAGAGCTGCATCAAGTCGTCGTTGAGGCGCTGGAGAAACTACCTTCCAGGCACCGAAAAAGGGTCACCGTTGATATCGATCCGGTCAACCTGCTCTAATAGGTAGCACCTGCTTGCAGAAATACGATAACGTTTGCGGATGGGTCTTGCGAGGTGAGGTCGCGAAGAGAGGAGGAGGCGATGCGGTAGTATCGTTGACGACGAACGACAAAGAGATCGCCCGCAATCCCCATCCGCCCGAAGGGTTGGGGCGGGACGGGCCCATCTTCTTGTTGTTCCTCCTCGACGATGCTCTCGCATCGACTCGTCGTCTCGCCTCAATCTGGCCTCCGTCGCGCTCCCAACAAACGTCATCGTATTTCTGCAAGTAGGTGCTTTCAATGAACGTTTCCCGCCAGGTTCTCGAGGGCATGATCGATCACGCCTCGGAGCAGTTTCCGCTGGAATCCTGCGGGCTCCTGGTGGGACGGCCGGGCCGGATCGAGCGCCTCGTTCGAGTGAAGAACCTCCTCGGTGGCCGCTCCGAGTTCGCGATGGAGCCTCGAGAAATCGTGCGGGTCATACGTGACCATCGAAACCATAAGCTGGGGCTGGTGGGAATCTATCACTCCCATCCCGCCGCGCCGGCCCGGCCCTCGAACCGAGACATCGAGGAGTTCTACTACCGGGACGCCAGTTACTGGATCGTGTCGCTGCAGGAGAAATCGGAGCCCGTGGTCCGTTGTTTTCGCTGGGAGAATGAAACCTTTTCCGCACAACCCTATGCCGTCTGGGAATCGAGGCCTGAACCCTATGCCATCTGCGAATCGGGGCCTGGATAAATGCCGGAAGACAACTCCGAAAACACACTGGTCGGATTACGAGACGTGGCCACCCCGGAACTGCTCGAGTTTCTCTCCCTGATCCTGCGCCTGTTTCCACCCGAGTTCCAGTATCGAGTCAAGAAGGCACTGGACACGCTGCCGGCCCAGGGCGACAACATGCAAAGAATCCTGGAGGTTGTCCGGGCCCAGTGGCTGGGGATCCAGTCCAAAGAGTGGATACGAATCGCGATAGCCGGACCTTCTCAGACCGGCAAAGCAACCTTGCTCGAGACCATCGAGGCTGGGCAATCCCCCGCTTCTCCGAGGATTTTCTCGCTGATTGAAACCCCCGGGCTGGCTGAGTATCTTGGCTACAAGAACGCGAACCGGGTTCCCGAGGAACTGGCCCGAGCCGATCTCATACTCTTGCTTCTCGACGGTCGGTACGAGGTTTCGGAAGCAACTCACGGGACGCTGGAAAGGTTGAAGGGACAAGGCACTCCCGTGCTGGTCGTTCTCAACAAGTGCGATTTGATCCACAATCCCTCGGAGGCTGCCCGAAGAGTCCAGAAAACGCTCGGACAAAGAACGGTAGCGATCTCCGCCGCGCAAACGCGATCGATGCGTACCCTCTTTCGCGCCATTGTCGCCAGCAACGATCGTGCGCTCTACCCGCTGGCGATCGCATTTCCCGATTTTCGAAGTACGATTTGCCGCGGAATCGTGACCCAGGCATCCATCGGGTGCACCCTGGTGGGAGCGATTCCGATCCCGGTCAGCGATCTCTTGCCCATGACCGCGATACAAACCAGCATGTTGTTGAAAATCGCCAGGGCCTACGGCCACCACCTGGACCGGCACCGTGCCGGAGAATTGCTCCCGATGCTGGTTTCCGGATTAGCCGTGCGAGAAGCAAGTCACCGTCTTAGGAGACAATTCCCCGACAAGGCGAAGCTGATCGGTGTTTCGGCAGCGGGGGCCTGGACTTATCTTCTTGGACGTGGGGCGATCGCATATTTCGATCGGTTTTCACGCCTCCTGGGGGACTCTGAGTCTCCCGAGCCGCTTCCAGCCGCGGCTTCCTGAAAGATTCAAGTCTCCATTTTTTAGGAGGTTGTCATGCGATCTGAACGAACTCTCGCAGGGGTTACGAGTCCCGCATCGATGGAAGCCCGTCTCTATGCCGATCTTCTGAGCCGGTTTGAGAGGTGCCTTGCCTACGCTTCTACCCTCCAGGCGCGTCTCCGCCGTCATGAGCGGCAGCGGGAGCGCCTTGAGAAGTTGGGCAAGGAAAACCATCGACTCAAAGCGCGAATTGGCCTGGATGACTTCTACATAGCGCTCCTCGAGCAGGCACTCGAGTCAGCCGGGGTACTACCCGCTCCCGCGCAACCCGCTGCCCGCATCGAGGCAGTGAAGCCGAATGGAGGCGCCTTTGCCGGCCAGCGCCGGCTGAGACTGGCAGGAATGCAGCGTCGTCAAGCGGTTCCCTGATCTTCGTACAGTCGCTATCAGGTCCGGATCCCGTCAGCTCCACAAATCCTTTCCTTATTCTCGAATGAGGGAGATATGAGGTTCTACTACTACCTCTACGTGCCTGTCTTTTTGCTAACTGGTATTGGTGCCACTTGCTTTTTCACTTTTACAGCAGATGATGCCTACATAACCTATCGATATGCAGAGAATCTAGTCAATATTGGTGCCCTTGTCTTCAACGAAAGTAGCGTAACTTCTTTTCTGTAAATTCTGGTCAGACCTGGGTCGGAAAGACAGAGGTCTGGGACAGGATTCTCCAAAAACAGAACGACAATCTGGAAAGGAGAATCAATTGAACCCAGACCTGGAAAAGAGAGTACCACGGGAGATTTTGGAGGAGTTGATCGAGGAAGGGACAGAAGCCTTTCGAGGGATCCTGGAGAAGTTGTTCAATGTGGCTATGCAGGTGGAGAGAAGCGAGTTTTTGGGAGCAGAGGCCTACGAGAGAACAGCCAGCCGCCGAGGCTACCGAAACGGATTCAAAGGCAAGCGGATTCAGACTCGAGTGGGAGAGCTGCGCTTGGAGATTCCCCAAGTGCGCGGGTTGAGTTTTTATCCCAAGTCGCTGGAGAGGGGCTGCCGTTCGGAGAAGGCATTGAAACTGGCCATCGCCGAGATGTACGTGATGGGAGTCTCGACCAGAAAGGCTACCGAGGTTACCGAGCAGTTGTGTGGTCTGGAGATCTCGGCCACCCAGGTCTCGAGAGTGGCCGGGATGCTGGACGAAGAGCTGGAAGAGTTTCGAAACCGGGAGCTGGGAGAGTATCCGATCGTGTACCTGGATGCCCACTACGAGAAGGTTCGAAAGGGCGGCAGAGTACAGGACGTGGCCATCCTGAAAGCCCTTGGAGTCAATCGTTTCGGAACGCGAGAGGTGTTGGGTCTGAGCGCCAGGCTAAGCGAAGCAGAAGTACACTGGCGAGAGTTTATGGCGGAGCTGCAAAAGCGAGGTTTGAAAGGAGTCGAGCTGTTTGTCAGCGATGATCATTCAGGATTGAAAGCGGCCAGGCGAGCGGTCTATCCGTCAGTGCCCTGGAACCGTAGAGGTGGACCCCATCGGTTGGACCACTTGGCGGCATTTCTAAGGTGGACTCCGCAGTTCTTGTTGCCGCCAGTAAGGGAAATTCTGAGAGGGGGCGAGCCTGAGGGCAAGGTCCCTCTCGGAATGTTTTTTCAAGCCAGTGTACACCTCCTCCGGCGTCGCCCCAGCGTGCGCCGAGTGAGGTCTCTCGCTGTTGTATAGGTCGATCCAATGGCCGATCCCTTGACGGGCTTCCGACCCGGTTTCGAAAGCGTTCAGATAGACGCATTCGTATTTGAGTGAACGCCACAGACGCTCGATGAAGACGTTGTCCATCCAGCGGCCTCTCCCGTCCATCGAGATACGCACCCCGGCCCCTTTGAGTAGTCCCGTGAACTCCGTGCTGGTGAACTGACTCCCCTGGTCTGTATTGAAGATCTCCGGGGGATCGTACCTGTTGAGCGCTTCCTCGAGTGCTTCGCAACAAAAGGACGGCTCCAGCGTGTTCGACAGCCTCCAGGACAAAACCCAGCGGCTGTACCAGTCCATGATCGCCACCAGGTACAAAAAGCCCCGACGCATCGGGATGTAGGTGACATCCGTGCACCACACCTGATCGGGCCGGGTGACCGCCAATCCTCGAAGAAGATACGGATACACTCGATTCTCCGGGTGAGGCCGTGAAGTCCGCGGCTTTTGATAGATGACCGCCAGGCCCATTTTGGCCATCAGACGACGAACCCTCTTGCGGCCTACCCGACCGCCCCGCCGTTTCAAGTGATAGACCATCTGCCGGGATCCGTAGTAGGGGGTCTTTAAGAACTGCTCGTCCAATCGTCTCATCAGTTGCAGGTTTTCTTCGCTCTCGCCTTTGGGCTCATAGTACAAAGTCGAACGGTTCAGACTCATCAGCCTGCATTGTCTACGAATGCTCAGCCTCGGGTGCTTTGGCTCGATCGTGGCCCTTCTGGCCTTTACACTCAGCGATCGAGCGCTTTGGACAAAAAATCCTTTTCCACCGTCAGTTCGCCGATCTTGGCATAAAGCTCTTTGGTCTCCGCCTCGCTTCCTCTCTGACGCTTCTCAACCTTGCCCGCGAACACATCGCCCAGACCTTCCCGGGCCCGCTTTTTCCAATTCGTGATCACACTCGGATGGATCTCGTAGCGAGCCGCCAACTCGCTCAGGGTGCGTTCGCCTCGAAGCGCTTCCAGCGCCACCTTCGCTTTAAACTGAGCTGAGAAATTCCTTCGTTTTGCCATGACTCCTCATCCTTTCTGATTCAGGTCGGAGCCACCTTAACAAATGGTCCAGTTTTCCGGGTCCACCTCTGGGCTGCCATGGCGCCCTGATCATAGTATTGCGGCCCGGTGTAAGCGCGGATGCCGAGGCCTTCCGGAGAGTCCACGTTGGAATTGAAGCACACCACTACCAAGCCTGTTCCGGCCGCCTTTTTCAGAGCTGCCCGGCTTCCCTTAGAATCCACAACATTGACCAGCAGGGCATCGACCCTGCGCGCGACGAGCGTGTCGATGTTGAAGGCTTCCCGCTGGATGTCTTCTTGCGCGTCCAGAAGAAGCAGATCAATGTCTTTTTCACGGGCATAGCGCTTGAATTCCCGGACCGCTGCCGAGGCATACGGAGAAGTGAACGTCACCATGGAGACACCCAGGGTCACGGTGTTCGGGTTGCGGTCCTCCTCGCGGCAGGACGACGAGCCGCAGAAGGCCGCCAGGGCAAGTGGGAGGATGGATCGTCTGATGATACTCATGCTGATCTTTGCAATTCGCGTTGCATCTTGAAGTCGCCGTATCTCAGATACAACACATCAAAGAGTACGACCCCAACCAGGATCAGGGCACGAAACAACTTCTGATAATAATCGGGAAAACCCAGGAAGATGGTGGCGTTTTCCAATAGTCCAAGCAGGAGAACTCCCTGCACCACTCCGCCGACCGTGCCCACGCCTCCGCTCAGATGCACGCCTCCGATCACGATGGCGGCGATCACGACCAGGGCCACGTTTTCCCCGAAAACCGCCGAAGCGGAATTCAGCCTGCTGGCCAGAACCACGCCGGCGAACGCGGCCGCCACGCCCGTGATGACAAAAAAAACGAACTTCTGCCGCCCAACCGGAATTCCCATCAGGTAGCAGGCTTCCTGGCGGCCTCCAATGGCGTAGGCGTGCTTCCCCAGGAGGGTGAATCGCGAAACAAACCAGATGATGAGACTCAGGGCAGCGAAATAGAGGACAGGCAAGGGCAGGCCCAGCCAGCTACCCGAGCCCAGCCGATGAAACGAGGCCGACTCTGTAGCGATGGACCGCATATCGGTCAGGGTAAAGGCAAGCCCCTGGAAAATGACCATGCTGCCCAGGGTCGCAATGGAAGAATTGATGCCCAGACGAACCACGAACAATCCATTGAGGGCCCCGGTTCCGACCCCCACGGACGCGCCCAGCACCGTGGCCCAGGGCGCCCCGACATGGTCAACCAGACGGATGGCGACTACGCCGGCCAGGACCACGACCGAACCAATGGAGATGTCGAACTCCCTGGAAATCATGAGCAGGGTCATGCCCACTGCCAGAATGCCGTTGATGGAAACATAGGAAAGCAGGTTGAGAAGGTTTCCCGGGGCAACGAAATCCGGGGAGTGCAGGGCCATAAAGAGAAGGCCGGCGGCAATGACCAGAAGGAGGCGGCTCGCGGAAAGCCGTCGGCGCCATAAACTTGACGAAGCTCGGCGATTCACGATTTCACTCCCCGGGGAATCTGCAAGCCACTCAACTGCCGGATCATGTGCTTACTGTAGATAATGCTGAGAATAAAGACCGTCCCCCGGATCATCTGTTGATACTTGTATTCCACCCCCAGCAAAACCATGCCGTTGTCGAGAACAGCCAGGACCACCACGGCCACCACCACGTTAAAAATGGAACCGACTCCGCCGCTGAGACTGATCCCGCTGAGCAGCACTGCGGTCAGGACGATAATGAGATATTGTTGGCCCTCGGTGGGGCGAACACCCACCAGCCGGCTGCTCAGTAGAATACCGCCCACTGCCACCAGGAGGCCCATGGCCACAAACGCGAACAGATACACACGCTCGGCGTTCACGCCGGAAAGACGCAATCCCTGGGCATTGGAGCCGTGTGCGTAAAAGTGCTTGCCGATCAAGGTATGCCGCGCCAGGAACCAGGTTGCCCCGGCCGTCGTGAAAAGGAGCCAGATGGGAAACGGAACCCCGGCCAGGCGGCCGTTGCCGATGGCATGAAAAAGGTCTCCACGGGCTCCCTGGACCAGTTGTCCGGCGGTGATGATGAGCAGGGTGGCGGAAAAGAGCCATTGCGTTCCCAGGGTGGCAATGAGGGGATTGGCCCCGATTTTTGCAACGATCAGGCCGTTGAACCCGCCCAGGGCGGCGCCCAGGATGAGCGGGCCCACGACGGCAGGCCAGAGTCCCTGGGGTTGAAGCCAGGTCGCCAACACCGCACAACAGGCGAGAATGGACCCGAAGGAAAGATCGATGCCTCCCGAGATGATGACCAGGGCGACCCCAAGGGAGACAATCCCGGTCACGGAAAGGTTGTTGAGGATGTTGGCCCAGTTGGTCAGGGTGAAAAACCTGTCGCTGAGCAGGGCCATGGCCAGGCAAAGAAGAACAAGCAGCCCCAGGATGGAATGGTTCATCCCCAGCCAGACGGCCTGGCGGGCCACCTGCCTCATGCCCCCGGGGCCTCCTCTTCGCCACTAACAATGTGTTGGACCACCGCCTCCATGGTGGTGTCGTCCTTGCGGACGTCCTCGATCTTCCTGCCGCGGCGCAGCACCACGATCCGGTCGGCCGTGGAAAAGATGTCGTCCATTCGATGGCTCACGATAATCACGGACACCCCCTTAGCCCGGATTATGCAAGAACCGTAGTTCGGTGTTGAAAAACGACTCGAGAAGTGGCCCAACTCGGAAGCGGGCAGGTGTGACAGGCGGATTTGCGAAGAATATGGGTTGGCGAGGCGTTTGAGTGGTTTGGGGAGTGAATTTCAGACAGATCTGGGCCTGGATGAGTGTCGGAAGCGGTTTTTCGGGGGAGCTGGGAAAAGCTAACTGGAGTTCAGGCGACTCAAGACGAGGTGGAAGAGGGGTTGTTCGGGGAAGGCTGAGGAAAGATGGACCCAGATGCGTCGAGTGGTTTGTCGGATCCGGGCCCCAATCTTGAGGACCCGACGACGTAAGGTTTCGATTTTGAGCTTGTGCCAGGGGGTTCCGTGAAGATAGTCGCGCAGGCGCACGAACATCTGGTAAGCCAGTGCATGCAGGAGGAGTCGAAACTGATTGGCCAGGAATCGATGACAGCTGAGTCGGTCCATGCTCAGATGATTCTTGAAGGCCTTGATGAAGTTCTCGGTCTGCCCTCGGTTTGTGTAGTGGTCATAAAGTGATTGGGAGCAGAGATCGTCCCGGTTGGTAACTACAAAGCGACGATTGATGCCACGCTGATCGACCTCCACTTTGACAATGACGCGACGGGATCGATCCCAGCTGTGGGCTCGATAAAGAAACTCGTCAAACTGACGCTGTTTTTCCTCCAGCTCAAGGAACCTCAGCCGAGTCGAATCCAGCAGGGGCTCGACCACTCGCTGCAGGCGAGGGTTTCGACTTAACCCAATGACATACTGGAGTTTATTCTCTTCACATTCACAGAACTCGTAGAGCCGAGGCGTGGCAAAGCCGCTGTCGGCCCGAATCTCAATCTCGACATCCGTCCCCACTGCTTGTCGGATGGCCTCCACGACTCGCTTCAGAATGGGCACGATGTGAGAGGCAGCCCCCTTGTTGCCAGGTCTCAACACGGCACAGACCAGGTCTCCCGTGTCGGCATCGAAGATCAGCAAAGGATGCAGAATGTGGTTTCGGTAATACCCGTGGTAGAAGGAGAACTCCTGTTGGCCGTGAGTGTGGTCGTCGGTACTGTCCAGATCCAGGATGATCTTGCTGGGACGTCTCTTCTTCAGGGAGCGCACATAACAGCCTAGCAGCCACCGGCTCAGACGCATCAGATCCTTCTTGGTGACGGAGTTCTCCAGGCGGGAGAAAGTCGGCTGGGTGGCCAAATCGGGATCGCTCTCTGGCAACTGATCACAGACTGTCTTGAGCATCGGATCCGAGCGCAGCGTATCGGCGTCGTTACAGTCTTCGTAGCCGGCCACGATCTGCAAGACTCGTTGTCGGATCAACTTCAACAGGTCATGACGAACGTAGCGTCGGTCTCGACTTTCCGCAATACACGAACTGAAGCCCTCGCACAATCGATGTTGACGATCCAGGGATCCAAACAACAACCATCCTGCGTCGGAAGTGAGGCTCCCCCCATCAAAACGAGCCGTGATGTTTCTGTGGCTATGAAATGGCAGGGTATTCTGGCAGACTGTTTTTGACATTGCCGTAGCTCCTGTTTAGGGTCATTGTTTTTGTAAACCCTTTTATATCAGAGGGCTACGGCTTTTTCCTGGAGCCAGAATCTCACTCGGATTCAGATCTTTTGCATAATCCGGGTTAGACCGCAGCTGCGGGATCAATTCCAGCACCTTGTGGGTTTCCTTGACGGAGATGTTGGAAGTTGGTTCATCCAGAATGACCAGTTTGGCCTCGAAAAAGACGGCCCGGGCGATGGTAATGGACTGCTGCTGCCCGCCGGAGAGGAAACGGGCTTTCTCGGTCACCGAGTCCACGTTGATCATGAGCTCCTTCAGAAACGCTCGCGACCTTTCCCGCATGGTTGTGCGGTCCAGAAGCCACTTCACTTCATATTTTCCCAGGATCTTTTTGAAAAGTTCCCGGCCCAGAAAGAGGTTGTCGGCCACATCAAGATCGGGAACCAGGGCCGGGTCCTGGATCTGAAAAACCATCTCCACACCCGCCTCCCGAGCATCTCAAGGGCTACGGAACTCCACCGGCCGACCTTCCACCAGCAGCTGACCCCGGGTGGGGCAGTGGACCCCTGAGATGATCTTCATCAAAGTGGACTTGCCCGCCGCATTGTCCCCCACCAGACCGATCACCTCTCCCCGGGCAACTCGCAGAGATACATCGTTGATGGCGCAAAGGCCGCCGAAAAACTTGTAGATGTTGCGGAGTTCAATCAAGGGTGCCATGCTTCATGGGAGAGTGTGTGTGGCGCCGCTCGGGCATTGCTCAGGAGCTTCCCAGTCGGCGAGAAATCTCACGGGCGCACTTCTGGACCTCCGTGACGATTTCGCTTTTCTTTCCCCGGAAATCGGACACGCCTCCGGCAACGGAAACCGCGCTCTCGACTTGTCCAGAGTGATCGAAAATGGGGGCGCCGATCGCCCGGATTCCCACGCTGTACTCCTCTCGATCTTCTGAGTAGCCTTTCTCTTTGAATCTGGCGAGCAAGGCCAGGAACTCCGGAACCGAGGTGACTGTCCTGGGGGTCAGGGGTACCAGTTGCGCATTTTTCACAATGGCAGCAGTCTCTTCAGGTGGAAGGTTTCGCCAGGATGGACCTTCCCGAGGCGGAGAGGTGCATCGGTATACTCTTACCCACGTAGGTGTTGAGTTGAACGAGACTTTCCCCCCGAGCCTTGGCGATGTAAGCGACATGGTCCCGTTCCCTCACAGACAGAATGGCGGTGAGACGAGTCTCATCGCGTAGCGCTTTCAAATGAGGTTCGGCAATCATGGCCAGACTCATCTCACTCCGTGCTGTGTGGGCCAGAGCCAGAACCTTACCGGTGAGTCGAAAGGCGCCCCGGTCTCCCTCCCGGATCAGGTATTCACAATGCTGGAGCGAGCGCAAAAGAGTGTTGGTCGAACTCAGAAGCAGTTTCATGAGACGGCTCACATCCGAGATGGAATGAGATCCGCCATCGGTGGCAAAAAACTCGAGGATAGCGAAGGCCTTTTCGACTGCGGGGATGACGTATCTTTTTCCCGTTCTTGAATCGTTATCTCGGTTTGCCATGTGCTCCAAATAACTCACAGTGGCGGGCCCATCGATCTTAACCTGACCAAAGCGAGCTGTGACAGACGGGCTCCAGGTGCCGGCATTTTATCATCTGCCGCCCAGATAATGACCTCACCTGGTGGGCTCATAGGCCTCACCTTCCTCGAGACGGATGATTTGATTCGGCTTGACACCTTTCAGAGTCTGACGCCGGCCGCCGGGCCAGGTGATCTCGATCAGGTCCACCAGCTTTTTTTTGCCCAAACCGAAATGGAGGCGAAGATCGTGCTGAGAGAGCAAGCTCCCACCGCTTTGCACGCGACTGAACTGAGTCTTCGAGCCAACCACGACCTTTACCGTGGCCCCGATCGCGGAGCGGTTGCTGCGTCTCCCGCTCAGTAGCAACTGGATCCAGTTGTGGCGGTTCCCTCCGTCATTACGAAGCAGCGTCGGCGGGTCGTCGATGGCCAGAACCACGAGATCCAGATCCCCATCGTTGTCATAGTCGCAATAGGCTCCTCCCCGGCTGGACCGGACCGGGACCTGGTTGAGCCCCACTTGATCCGTCACGTCTGTAAAGTCGAAATCCCCGCTCCCGCGCAACAGGAAATCCTGCTGCCGGTAGCTTTCGTGTGATGGCTCCACCTGGGGAAAAATGTGGCCGTTGGCAACGAACAGGTCCAGGGCTCCATCGTTGTCGAAATCGAGGAAGAAGGTGGCCCATCCCAGATAGGGCAGCGTAATAGTCGCCAGGCCCAGCTGTTGCGATATCTCCTCGAACGTTCCCCCACCGGCATTTCGAAAGAAAGGGTAGTACTCATCGGAAAAAGTGGTGACGAAAAGGTCCATCAACCCATCTCCGCCCACATCTCCGACTGCTACCCCCATATTCGCCTGGGAGGTCCCTTGCTGGTTGTAGCCGACGCCCCAGAGCAGTGCCACTTCCCGAAAGGTGCCGTCTTGCTGATTGTGGTAGAGAAAGTTGGGATGGGCGTCATTGGTAACAAAGAGGTCTGGATAACCATCGTTGTCGAAATCTTCGAAGACGGGAGAGAAGCCGTAGAGAGGCTTCCCGGGCACCACACCGGCTGAGACGGTCACATCTGTGAACGTTCCATCGCCGTTGTTGCGATAAAGAGCATCGGGAGATCCGGTCAGCCCTTTGGGACCGCACATGACCGGGATACCCCGGTAGCCGCAGAACTCACCCTCGAGAGGAGGGTTTTCAACGTCAAACTCCAGATAGCGCGCCACATACAGATCGACCCAGCCGTTCCGATCGTAGTCTCCAAAAGTCGCCCCGGTGCTCCACACCGAGCCGCCTGCCACCCCCGCCTTCCCGGCTGTCTCTGTGAAGGTCCCGTCCCCATTGTTTTTGTAGAGAAGGTCGCGACCGTAATTGGTCACGAACAGGTCGATCAACCCGTCGTTGTCGTAATCCCCCGCAGCAACGCCGTTCCCCAATCCGGTTCCGGAGACGCCCGCCTTCCCGGTGACCTCGGCAAAGGTACCGTCTCCATTGTTGCGAAACAGAAAATTGGGGGCGCGAGCTGCATTCTCCTCACCTGCGAACAGGTTCTCGTGAGAGATTCCATTGACGATATAGAGGTCGGTCCAGCCGTCGTAGTCGTAGTCGATCCAGGCGCACCCACTTCCATTCCCTTCAATAATGTACTGCTTCTCAACGGTTCCACAGGTCGTGACCACGTTCAAACCTGCCTGCTGAGTCACATCTCGCAGGACCGGCAGCGAACTGTGGGCAGGGCGGGCTGCAAGGGAGCCAGGAATGAAAACCAGGCTCAGGAAAGTGGTCCTGAGAGCCCGCGGGTAAGCAATCAGTCGCGACATTTCAGAGGAACTCTGCGAGTAAGGGTGGGAGCATCGGTAGTCTTGAGCTGCAGGTCAGGGACTCCATCATCTCGTTGCAGCGTTCGAGTTAATCTAACACAAGTGTTTGCAGAGGAGGGTTGTCGGGACCTGCCGGGAATCGTGGGGGCGACCCCCGGCGTAAGGAAATGCGTAGGGGCGACCCTGGTGGTCGCCCATGGTAACAGGCCAGCAGAATTGTTCACCGGGCCGGCACAAGAGCGGCCCCTACTCACTGCCCTCTGCCCGCCAAGAATCCATATTATCAGATATCTCCCCCCGGAAAAATCCAAAGTATTGGACGAAACACGCGGTCGGCTCTCTCGCGAGCAAGGCCTGAGAAGTACCCTAAACCCTACCAAGAATAAAGGGAAAATGAATCTCGAGAGCTTGCCCCGAGAAGAATGGAATGAGTATTGCTACAACTTCAATTGAGTATTTACTACAAACGGCAAAAGTCTGTTAGAACATACTCGTTTTTGTGTGCAGACCTGATTTGAAGGCTATCTTAAATCATTGCTAACGGAGAATAGGATGAAAACCTTAACAATCACCCTTCTAGTGTCAGTTATGTTTTGCCTCCCCCTGATCGCCCAGGAGGATGTAGGAGGCATCAACGGCACGGTGCGAGACGCAACCGGGGGCGTTATTCCGGGTGTGGAAGTCTCCGTAAGCAATGTTGCCACAGGCCGCCAGGCGAGTATCGTGACTAGCGACGCAGGGACTTTCACCTTTAATTCCCTTGCCATCGGAGAGTACACCCTGACGGCCGGTATGGCCGGCTTCAGCACTCTCGAGCAGACCGGGGTCCGGGTGGTTTCAGGCGAGATCCTGACCCTGGACGTTGAGCTGGCTGTCGGCGAGGTGACGGACACCGTTGAGGTGACCAGTACACTGCCCACGATTGAGAAAACCTCGAACAAAGCAGGATATGCCAGGGTCCACGAGGAGATCGCCCGTCTGCCACTGGCTGTCGGCAACGCACAGCGCAATTCCCAGTCCTTTCTTCGTACCATGCCGGGTGTGAGTTTCGACCCGGCTGCCTTTCGTAACGACGGCAACGAGGGCGCCGGCATGCAGAGGTCCTTCATCCAGGGAATACCCAATTCTATGTCCAGCTACAGCATTGACGGGATCAGAGCGAGTGGCTCAATGCATTCGAACCTCCGAGATGACAACGCACCGGTCCCGGACCTCGTCCAGGAATTCCGCCTGGATACCAACACCAATGCCGAGCACGGGTTTAACAGTGGCGTTGCGGTCACGCTGATCTTCAAGTCAGGGACCAACGACTTTCACGGCAATGTCTTCTGGTACAATCGAAACGACGCATACGATGCTCGCAGCTGGTTGGCGGCGGACAAGGGCATAACCCGGCAAAATGACTACGGCTTTACCCTGGGCGGCCCCATTTGGAAGAATCGCACCTTTTTCTTTGGTGGCATCGATTGGTATAAATTGCGGTCAGCAGCTTCTGGTAGGGTGATAACCGTCGGCACAGAAAAAATGCGCGGCGGCGACTTCAGTGAACTGCTGGGCGACCAGATTGGGACTGATGCGCTGGGCAGGCCGATTTTCCAGGGCGCGATTTACGACCACCTCACAACTCGTTCGGATGGACAGGGTGGCTTCATTCGAGATCAGTTTCCCAATAATCAGATTCCTTCCAATCGCTTCAGCTCGATTTCACAGCAGCTGATCTCAAGGATTGATCTTCCCACCGAGCCGGGCGTCAGCAACAACTGGATCGGTGGGGTAGCCTCTACACCGTTTGACAAGAAGATCTTCAATTTCAAGGTAGATCATCAACTAGATGAAGCGGGCAAGCACAAGATTACCGTCGGCGGGGATTGGGGGCGCCTGTTTCACACCTCCGCATATCCGCTTGCTTTCGACGCGAGTATCTCGAGCCAGCACTTCAATGCCCAGGATCAATACCGCTATCGCTTTAATTACTACTGGACCATCCGTCCCAACGTGCTCTTTAACCTTCGCGCCGGTGTGGCCCGGACACCGCGATTGATCGGTTCTGACGGTCTGGCCAACGACATGACCGGCGAGGAGATCGGAATTACGGGAGTCAACGATCCCATTGCACCTCGAGTAAGTGTACAGGGATTCACCGCCTGGGGCCCGATTTTCCGAGTACTAAGTGACCCCAGCCAGACAAATCCCATTCACGCCGACGTGACCTGGGTCAAGGGCAACCACAATTTCAAATTTGGCGCAGCCTATCTACTGAGTAACTCAAGACCAAGGACGCAGCTTTTTACGCAGGGCGCTTTCACCTTTAACGATGTTGAGACCGGGCTACCCGGCAACACTGCCACCGGATCCGGTTATGCCAGCTTTTTGTTGGGCGAGGTCGACAGCGCGAATGTCAGGAGCCCGAGAGCCTTCAGGTACGATGGCGCCGGCTGGGGTTTTTACTTCCAGGATTCGTGGCGCGTAAGCCCCAAGTTGACGGTGAATTACGGCATCCGCAACGACGTATTCGTCAATATGGGAGAGAGTTACGACCGGATCGGGGCCTTCAACCCGACGATCCCCAACCCCGGGGCCGCTGGGACTCCGGGGGCTCTCTGGTTCTGGGGTGAAGGCGAGGGACGCAACGGGTTAAAACGGGTCGCCGACACGCTTTTCAATAACTGGGGGCCTCGTCTGGGACTGGCTTATGCACTCGATGACAAGACAGTCCTGCGAGCCAGCGGTGCCCTTATGTACGCGCCTCTGATGGGGGCCATGACGAGTGGATTCAATACGCCCAATTTCGGCTTTGCTTACAGCTTTACCGAAAGCTCCCTGGACACGGGTGTGACCCCCGCTTTCAACTGGGATGACGGATTTCCAGATATCCTTCCCGACATTCCCGACATAAACCCTGCTTTGGTGAATGGCCAGGGAGTACAGAACATCAACAGGGACGACTTTAAGGCGGGCAAAACTGTCACAGTCAATTTTGGCCTGGAAAGAGAACTGGGCTCGGGCATTGCTTTCCGAGCCAATTATATTGGGAAGTTCTCGCACAATCTTCCCAGTCAAAATGGCGTTCGATTGAACCAGCTTGACCGCAGCTTTCTGTCGCTGGGTCCCCTGCTGAATGCCGACATCAATTCCCAGGAAGCTATGGACGCGGGGATTCCCCTCCCCTACGAGGGATTCACAGGACCCGTCAACCAGGCGCTCCGACCCTTTCCTCAGTTCCTGAACATCGAACAGCGGGCCGCCCCAACCTCAGATCTTAAGTACAACTCACTGCAGCTGGTCTTGCAGAAACGTTATGGGCATGGGTTGAGTTTTCTGCTGGGCTGGACGATCTCAAAAGCCATCGGCAATGAAAGCTTCAGCCAACAGGGGCATTCGTCCTCACCTGCCCAGCACACCACTCAGCGTGGCCTGCAAAATCTTTACCCGCACGATCGGCCCCAGAATGTGAACTTCAGCTGGACGTACCAATTGCCTTTCGGACCGGGAAAGCGCTGGGGAGCAGACGCCGGTATGGCGAAGCACCTGATCGGAGGTTGGACCGTCGGAGCGATCCACAACTATTTCTCCGGACGGCCCATTGATGTGACCAGCCGCGTCCGCTACCCGGGCGGCTTTGGAAACATCTGGCCGGACGAGGTAGAGGGGGTATCGAAGCGGACCAGCGTCAGCTGCAGTGATTATGATCCCAACGACCCGTCTCAAAACACATACCTCAATGTCAATGCCTTTACCACTCCTGCGCCTTTTACCTTGGGGAACACCAGGACATTGCCTACGACACGACGCTGCAGCTATTTCAACGAGAACGTTACCCTCCAAAAGGACACCTATGTCACCGAGGACATCTACGTTCGTTTTGGGGCCGATTTCTTCAATATTTTGAACCGGCATATTTGGTTCAGCCCGAATAGCGATACCGGCAATACGACAGGCTTTGGCAAATTCGGTCAGGTCAGCCTGCCGAGAAACATTCAGTTCCATATCGCTATCCATTTCTGATTCAGGATAGCGAGTGATCAACCTTCAGGGGCCGGCCTTGTGCCGGCCCTTGTTGTTTTGGGGAGTGCGGAAAATCATAGCGGCGGTCGTGGTCGTCGCCCGTTTCGAGCAGGCAGGCCCGATCCCTGGAGCAACCGTGTTTGAAAGAATAGCATTCACAGAATTGTCATGAAGGTTGAAAAGTTGGGTCGGCAGCGATCCGTTCCATGAGCCGGATGAGCTTTCTTGCGACGGCCACCTGGGCTAGCTTCTTCGGTTTTCCATTGTCGAGAAGTCGCTGGTACAGATCTCTCAGGATGGGATTATAGCGGGCGGCAGAGAGGGCGGCCATGTAAAGCGTCTTGCGAACGCGAGCCTGGCCTCCCCAGATATGGCGTCGGCCACGATGTTTACCCGAGTCGCAGTTAAAGGGTGCTAGGCCTGCAAACGCGGAAACTTGCTGGGAGCCCATTCGACCGAGGTTGGGGATCTCGGCGATCACCGAAGCACTGGTAATACGCCCGATACCTTTGGGTTGCTCCAAGCGGCTGACCAACTGCTTGAGCGAGTCGACGGATTCAATGAGTGAATCGATAAGCTCTTCCAGGCGAGCAACTCTGCGCTGGGCTGTCCGGATCTGAAGACGGCCCATTCGTCTGAGATCGGGCTGCTGCTCGAGCTGCAGGTGATTGCGCAAGGCGGTTAGCTGCTGCACTTCAAAATCGCGCCGACGCACCAGGGCACGCAGTCGACTGCGAGCAGGATCCGGGGGTTGTTCCAGACGCAGCCGGCTGCTGTTCGCGGCATAGGAGGCGATCATACGGGCATCCAGAGCGTCGGTCTTGGCCAGTAGGCCCTGAGAACGAGCCCAGGCGCGAACTCGGTTGGCCGGAGCAAGGGCAACCGGGAGGCCCGGATTGAAAGCAGGCTTCCAGCAGCGGTCTTTCATAGCCGCCACTGGCTTCACAGCACAGGACCAGGCCGGGGATCTGTGCGGCTTTGTGCATCAGCTTGCTGAGTGCTGCAGCGGTGTTGTCGATCTCAAAGTGACCTGGAGGGTGACGTTTCAAATGACAAACTATTTGTCGAGGGGAAAATCGGCTTGAGAAGGGTCCCACTCTCCACCGCCTGAAGGCGGTGGATTCGACATGCGACTGAAGTCGCCTAAAGACCTCGCTTCGCTCGCAGGCTGACTACTCAGTGACCCGAAAATCGTCGTCTCGGGTCTCGACATCTTGGGTTTCGATATACTCTGCAACCATCGTATCGCTCACATTCCCAGTCGTCGCCACGAAGTACCCTCGTGCCCAAAGATGTCGTCCCCAAAACTCCTTGCGCAACTTGCGGTGATCTTGCAGTAGATGATGCGACGTTTTCCCTTTGATCGCCTGCATCACTCGGCTCGGCGCCAATCTCGGCGGCACATCCAACAACAAATGTACATGATCGGGTCGCACATGCCCCTTCACGATCTCGATATCCAACGATCGGCAAATCTCTCGCGTCAGATCCCGCACCTCTTTCCCGATCTCTCCTCGCAGAGCCGGCTTGCGGTACTTGGTGATGAACACAAAGTGATATCTCAGCCGATACACTGCATGCGAACTTTTCCGATACTCAGACACCTCCGCAGTGTACCCCCAAGCCTCCTGAAGGCTTCGCCTAAAGGCGAGGGGGTTCACCCATCCCAGAGTGGGACCCTAAGCCGCCCGGACTCCACTTTGTGGAATGAATATATCGACCGCTACCACTATCTGGGATACAAGCCCCTGCCCGGTGCTCAGCTGCGCTACTTCGCTTGTTCGGAAAACCGCATCCTGGCTCTGCTCGGCTTTGGCGCCGCCGCCTGGAAAACCGCCGCGCGCGACCGCTTCATCGGCTGGCGTCCTTCGGAACGGGAGAGGAACCTGCAGCTGATTGTCAACAACGCCCGTTTCTTAATCCTGCCCTGGGTCGAGTCCAAGAACCTGGCCTCCAAGCTACTGGCCATGGCCGCCCGTCAACTCCCCGAAGACTGGCACAATCGCTACGCCTACCGACCTGTCTTGCTGGAAACCTTCGTCGACACTCAACGCTTCACAGGCGCCTGCTACAAGGCTGCCAACTGGATCCATGTCGGCCACACCCAAGGGCGCGGAAAGCTGGATCGTAACCACCAAGCCAATCTACCCACCAAGAGCATCTGGCTCTACCCCTTACGCAAAGACTTCCGCTGTTCCCTGCGCTCAACTTGAGTTTCCCTGTAACCCAACGCTCGAGATTACGCTTACGGGTTTACCGAATATTTACGATTAGTAGGGACAAACTACAGAAAAAAAAAGAGTTCAAGGAAAGTTGGGCTGCCACACCCCCACGCTTTTTTATGCCACACCCCCCCTTTTGTCCCTGTGGCAAAAAGTAGCTGGCCCCCGGTGGCATGAAAAACACCCTCAATTTGGCCCCTCAAACCGGCTCCGAAAATCGTGTTGCCCGGAACGTCGAATAGCCGTCAATCGAGGTTCTAGCTAGTTCCCGTCCGTTCGATTGTAAATGATTGGAAATAAAGGAGAAAGGTCACATTTTGGAGCTCGGATTTTGTCACCTTCTTTTGTTAAGATGAGTCTACTAAAACACTGAAACAAAAGAACTTATGCCAAACCCGGAGCTCCCAAAATGAGAAAGAACCGAGAAAATCAGCTGCCGCTCACGCCCCTGTGGCCCGATCACCAACTCAGCTACGAACTGCAGATGATCTCCCGGATCCTGGATGACAATCCAGAGATCCTGGACTTGGTTTTACAGGATCTGTCTGACAAGACGGATCCACAAAAGGGCTCGCCAGGACTCAGTGCCGAACAGGTGCTGCGTTGTGCCGTTCTGAAGACCTGGCAGCAGCTCTCCTACCAGAAGCTGGCCTTCCACCTGGCCGACTCGATCAGCCTTCGAGCGTTTTGCACGCCTGCCCTTGGGATGGACACCGTGCAAAAGCTGTCTGCAAGACAACATTAGCCGGATTCGAGCTTCCAGCTGGGAGAAGATCAATCGAGTGCTGATCCGATGGGCGGCGGGTGAAGGGTTGGAAAAGGGTAAGAAGATCCGAGTCGATGCCACAGCGGTGGAAAGTGACATTCATCATCCCACCGACTCGCAGTTGCTGTACGATTCGATCCGCACACTCACGGCCCTGTTGCGGAAACTCAAAGAGCACCACCCAGTGGTCTACAGCGATCACTGCCGCCGGGCCAAACGCCGCTGCACGAATATTCGCAACACGCGAGGCCAAGCCCGCAAGAAGCCTTTGTACCAGGATCTGCTGAAGGTGGCTGCCAAGACAGCTCACTACACTCGAGTGGTCCTGCAAAGTGCCTCGCAGTGGGAAGATATCCCCAGCCTGGTGATTGTCGGCAAGTTGCGTCATTACTTGCATTTAATGCAGCAGGTGCGAGCGCCGGGTCTTGCAGGGCGAGAAGGTACCGGCGGCAGAGAAGGTGGTTTCCATTTTTGAGGAGCATACCGACATCTGATCAACGACGATTATTATTCCCGCGGCGACAACTGGAAATCCCCACCAAAGGGATTAAATAAAAAAGAGCTGTAGCCGTCCTCTGAGACGACTCTTTTCCGCGGTCCTCCTTTCTGTAAAAAAGAGAGATTGTTCTTAGAATGCGAAGGGGACGGAGTGAGAGCGTAGCCCGAAGGGAGCTCCCCCTCGCTCGCGCCGGTGTCCAGGGGAGTGGACCAGATCCACGAGGATCCTGAGCGGCCTCCGTAGGGAGCTGTACGATCTCTCCCCTTGGCGGGCACTCGTCTATCGTCCCCAGCCAGCACTTCCGGGGGCCCAATCAGCCGATTTGCCCGGATTTGACCTCCTCCCGTTTTCCTCATTCCGTGGTTCCCTGCTGCTTTGCCTTGGCGCTCTCCATTCGGTAGCTCGAGACGTTGAGTTCCAGAATCACGCTGTGGTGCACCAGCCGATCGATAGCTGCTGCCGTTGTCAGGGGGTCCTTGAAGATCCTCTCCCAGTCCGAGAAGATCAGGTTGCTGGTCAGCAAGATGCTGCGACGTTCGTAGCGATGGGCCAGCAGTGTGAAAAGAACCTCCATTTCCTCCCGACTTTGCTGAACGTAGCCGATGTCATCGACTATGAGAGCTTCGAAGCGATCCAGTTTCTTGAGCTCCTTCTCCAGGGTCAGATCGATCTTGGCCCGCAGCAATCGCTGTACCAGCAGGGCGCAGGTAGAGAACAGAACCCGGCGCCCCAGCAGAATCAACTCCTGGCCCAGAGCACAGACCAGATGCGTCTTGCCGCTTCCAGGGTTGCCGAAAGCCAAGACGTTCTCGGCGCGATCCAAAAACGTCCCTTCCAGCAGCGCCGTCAGTTGTCGATCCACGCTTTGGGGCAAGCGCGAGCGGTCCAACGCCGTCAGCGTTTTCTCCCAGGGAAGCTTCGAGATTCGGCGCAAGCGCTGGATTTTGCGCTCGTGCCGCTCCACCACCTCGATCTCACTTAACGAGAGTAGAAACCGGGGATAGGACAGACTTTCCTTGGTGGCCAGTGCCGCCTGGGCGGCGTAGTGCTCCCGAAAGGCCGGTAGATGCAGCTGGATAAGGCACTCGCGAAGCCGGATCAAGTTGCCTGTGCTCATGATCTCACCTCCCGGCTCTCCAGAAGCGTGTCGTAGAGGCCCACGTCCATCTTCTCCACCGCCACTTTCCAGGGTTCCACCACCGGATCGACGAGGCATTCTCGTAGTGCTTCGAAACGGATTCTTTGTCCCCTCTCAATCAGCCCCTGAAGCGCTTCTCGCACCCGCTGCTCTCCTTCCTGGGCAGCCAACTCGAGGATTTTCAGATATTGGCGATCCGCCGTGGCCGGACAATCCTGGCGCAGCTCGTCGTAGGCGACTCGAAACAAGATCCCCGGAAACAGATCCTCCCGCCAGCGATAGCGAAGAAAAGCTCCCGGTTTTCGCACCAGCGAATGGATCACGTGCCGGTAGTCAATGCGATGCTTGCCTTCTCCTCGCAAGCGGGGCATCCGTGAATGGCTCCGTCCCCCGTAGTAGATCTCCACTTGATCCGCCCACACCCGCACTTGCACTCGCTCGCCGATCAACCGGCTGTCCACCGAATAGGTGTTGTGGCGAACCCGGATCGTACTACTGGGGGAGACTTTCACCCACTGCCGGGTGAAGTCATCCAGACGGCGTGCCGGCAACGGGCGCATCACTGCCAGCTCTTCTCCCAGGCGCTTTTGTCGGGCCGCATTGCGCCGGGCCACAATCACCGCTACAAAGCCCTCGTACTCTTCCCGGCTGGAAAAATCACGGCTGCACCGCAGCAGCAGTTCCTGCTCGATGGCCCGTTTCAAGCGGTGATGAGCCTGTTCCACATCCCCGTTCTCGTGTGCCTTGCCTGCCTGGGTGCGACTCGAGCGCATCCCGAAGTGGTTCAGCAACCCTTGATAGCGCTCGGTGAACTCTTCCCGCTTCAGGTTGTTGACTGCCGCCGAGAGCCGGTCTGTTCGGTGTTCCTCGGGCAGCGCCCCCAACTCCCACAACGCGTTCTGAAGCCCCAGGCTGAGGCTCTCAAACGACTCACTGAAACACAGCGTGGTCGCTTCCCAGTTCGAGTAGGCCAACACAAAGTGGTACAGCAGATGGGGAAACGGCTGACCCTGGATCGTCACTCCCAGACGCCCCATAAAGGTAAAGTCCGATTGTGCTTGATGTCCCGGCCTATACTTCTGCGGGAACATCACCTCCTTCGCTTCTCCGTGTTCTACCTTCCACTGCTTGATCCTCCGCTGCAGTGTTCTCAACTGGCCTTGCTGGAAGGCCCCTTCCTGCTGACGGCACAAATACTCGAACACCGCTGTCGCCTCCACCGTCGGCGATCGCTTCAGGATCTCTTCCACTTCCGGCCATACCGACTCGAACGGATCCGATCGAGTTCTCCAATACCGCTCCGGCTGACACTGGCTCGGCAGCTTTCCCGACTTCAGGTACTTCCGAGCCGTCTTTCGCGACAGCCCCGCTCTCGCCGCCGCCATCGTTAGCGTCTTCTCGTTCTTTCGCAACTTCACTAACCTCCGCACTTGCTGATCTTTAACCATGTCCTCATGGTCAGGATCAGCCCTGAAAAAGCGGGGATTTCTATTTGTCGTCGCGGGGAATTCTAACTGTCGCCAATCAGACATCATCCAGACGGGAGGCCGCGAGACCACTTTTGGCCACAAGATCTTTTTAACTTGCGGCAAGACCTCGCTGTTGACCGATTGCTTGGTGCTCAGAGGCAATCCGGCGGATTCGGCTCAGATGAAGCCGATGCTCAAGCGCCACCATCAGCTTTACGGGCGCTATCCACGGCAAGCCAGCTTTGACGGGGGATTCGCCACCCAAGACAATCTGAGGTGGGCCAAAAAACAGGGCTCGCCAAGAAGGGTCGACTGAAAGTCTCAGAGATGGTGCGTTCCAGCTGGGTCTATCGGCAGTTGCGGCGTTTTCGGGCTGGAATCGAAGGCTGCATCTCGATGCTCAAGCGAGTCTTCGGTGCCAACCGCTGTACCTGGAAGGGCTGGGAGCATTTTCAGCAGTACCTGCAATCTTGGCTCGATTGTCGATGTGGCCTTCGCCAAGAAGGGTCGACTGAAAGTCTCAGAGATGGTGCGTTCCAGCTGGGTCTATCGGCAGTTGCGGCGTTTTCGGGCTGGAATCGAAGGCTGCATCTCGATGCTCAAGCGAGTCTTCGGTGCCAACCGCTGTACCTGGAAGGGCTGGGAGCATTTTCAGCAGTACCTGCATCTTTCGGTTCTCAGCTTCAACTTGCTGGTGCTGGCTCGACTTCGCCTCTAGGCAGCCAGTCGTTCGCTAGTTGAGGTGGAGTGTAGAGCTTGCGTATTGGTGTCTTCGCCAGAGGGCTTCAGGCGGCTTACTGGCAAAAAAGCTGGGGAACCACTGAAACAAGTTGGCCCCGCCAAAAAAGGTTAATATTATCAACCGGGATAGAGATCCAAAAAGGTCACTTTCCGGACGAGAACTAGCTAGAAGTCTTGGGAGGCTCATGTAATACTTGTATTTCAACAAGCACACAGGAGAAAACCGCCATGAAGATCGCAAGGAGCTCTTGTCAATAGGTGTGGAAAAACATCAGGCGGCTTTCTCCTCCGGGACTTGGTTGACCGGGACTCCATTGACATATTTGGCGCCCTGGTAGACGTCTTTCATCAGCTCCGGTGCCTTCAACCGGCGGAATCGCTGCTCCGCCACCAACAGCATCTTCCAGATCACCGCCTGGGCGTTTTCCACTTTCTTGAATCGCTTGGCCGCGTCCGTTCGCAGCCGAAGAGCGGCAAACGGTGACTCCACTGGATTGGTGGTTCGCAGATGCTGCCACTGCTTCTTTGGATAGTTGTAAAAGGTCACCATCCGGTCCCAGTCCTGCTCGATTAGCTCAGCCGCCAGAGTCAGCCCTCGCTGCCGGCACCAGTGCTGAAAAACCTTCTTGAGTCGTTGTGCTTCTTCTCGAGTCTCGGCGTAAGGGATCTGCCGCAGGATCAGCAAGGCCGGCTTGTGCACTCGCTTAGGGAGCTTGGCCAGCAGGTTGACGATCCGATGATTCCAGCAGCGCTGCTCCTCGGCCTGGGGATAGACGTTGCGCAAAGCTCCCCAGATGCCCAGGTGGCCGTCTCCGATCACCAGCCGTGGACAGCCCATCCCCCGGCGCTTCAAGTCGCGCAGTACTTCCGACCAGCTCTGAGTCGATTCCCGATAGCCGCTCGTGACCGACACCACGGCTTTGCTTCCGTCACTTAAGGCGGCCAGCACCACCAGCAGGACTGCCTTTTCCTTCTCCAGACCCGCCTTGACGTAGATTCCATCTACCCATAAATACACTGACCTGCCCCCAGGAACGAGTCCACTCTCTAAGTTAGACCTGGGACCATTTGAAGTCCACTCCATGGTATAGAACTCTGGGCCTGGGACCTGGGTAATCTGGCCTCCGGCGCCGGCGGCCGATAGGCCAAGGCGCTGTGAGGCCGTCGCTGGTTGTACTCCCTGCGCCATCTCTCGGCCAACACCTTCGCTTCCCACAACGTGTCGAAGACTTCTACGTTCAGCAGTTCATCCCGCAGTTTTCCGTTGAAGCTCTCCACATATCCATTCTCCCAGGGGCTGCCGGGCTCGATGTATAAGGTCCTCACCCCAACAGCCTTCAGCCAATCCCGAACCGCCTGAGCCGTAAACTCCGACCCGTTATCGGACCGAATGTATTCAGGCACTCCCCGATCCACGAACAACTCCGCCAATCGATCCAACACGTCCTGGTGATTCATCTGTCGTTGAACCTCAATGGCCAGACACTCCCGGGTGTATTCATCCAGTAGGGTTAATAATCGAAAGGCCCTTCCGTCATGGGTTCGCTCATGCACGAAGTCATAGCTCCAGACGTGATCCTTGTGAGCCGCTCGTAACCGAACGCAGGATCCATCATGAAGCCACAGTCTCCTTCGTTTCGGCTGTCTGGACGGGACTTTCAGCCCCTCCTGTCTCCACAACCTCTCCACCCGCTTGTGATTCACTTTCCACCCTTCCCAACGAAGCATGGCCGTGATCCGTCGGTAGCCGTATCGCCCGTAGTGCGTGGCCAACTCCACCATCTCAGCCACCAATCGAGCCTCATCATCGGGGATATGCCTTTCCCTTCGCTGGGTCGATCGAGCCTGTCCCAGCACTTGGCAGGCCCGACGTTCGGAGACGCGCTCTGCTCCCAATCTCTCCCTCACCCACACCACTGCGCGTCTCCTCTTCGTCGGGCCTAGAAGTTTCCCGAGGAAACTTCCTTTAGGATCTGCTTGTCCAAAGACAGATCTGCCACTAGCTTCTTCAACCGGGCATTCTCCTTCTCCAACACCTTCAACCGCTTGGCCTGATTCAGTCGAAGCCCTCCGTACTCCTTGCGCCACCGGTAGTAGGTCTGCTCGGTCACCCCAATCTGTTTGCACACCTGGCCCACCGTCTGTCCTTGGGCTAGACCTGCCTCTGCCTCACGCAGCTTCATGATGATTTGTTCTGCCGTAAACCGCTTCCGTGCCATCCTTGCCTCCTTCCTAAAACCGAAAATCCTAACATTCAACTTGGACCCGTTTTAGGGGGCAAGGTCACACCCGCCGCCGGGCTGCATACCAGTCTGACCGACCCAAATGGTCAGTGGACGGCATCGGCCAAGGCCAAGATCATCGAGAAGAATGACACCTACTGGGAGTTCTCCTACTTCGTCGATATGACCAACCGCACGAACGAAGAACAGGAGTACACCGTCAAGATCCACTTCGTGGACGCCGACGGTTTCTCTATTGAGTACAGCTATGCTGGAGACCTGTTCAATAAGATCCCGGCTGGATCCACCAAGAGGTTGTTGGATCAGGAGTTGAGTTATTGTCAAAAGTTGGGTACGGACCCATTAGGCGGCGACCTCGTTTTCACGGATTCCGTTTACAAATGTGACGTTTTCTATGACCTCTCCGAGGCGCCGGTAACCTTGTAGCCGGCGCCATCTTTTCTCAGCGCTTCTGCATAGTTTGAAGACCATCGTCAGCATGGTTTGCCTGGACAAACAGCCTCGAGTCTTGGCCGTTCGCAGTCTCACGGTTGCGAAGGTCGACTCGATCGGATTTGTGGTTTGATCAACGACGATTATTATTCGCGTATTGCCTCATTAGAGAATCGAACCGAAGCCAGAAACTTGCCTCACTAGGAATCGAACCCAGTTCCGAACACTTTATTAGCTCCTTACCTCAGAAACAACGGGTCGGGGTGAGGGAGCCCGGAGGGCGACCGGAGCCAGACCCGTTTTGCGACCTTCTGGTGGAGCAACTGGGCGAGATTGGGACCCGATTTCGGAGGCTGTCGGTTCCACACGAGCGATCTCGGCCTTGTAGAGTGCCTCTCTACGCCAGTCCCTCACTCGTCGCTGCAGCGTCCGCAGTTGCCCATTGAAAAATCGACCAGGATAGCGTTGCTGAAGCCCAACGAAAAGCGCTTTAGCGGTTTGAGCGGGATTGACTTCCAGCTGGACACGAACCTCTGGCCAGACTTCAGCGAAGGGATCCTTTCGGGTCCTCCAAGTCCGGGGCTTTTTCGTCCGTCGATATCTTCTGATCGCGTTAGGTTCTTGTGAAGCGGTGATCTCGACGAGATACTTCCTGACGACAGCATCCATCTCTCTGGGGGAGTCGTTCTCCTCGAGTTCCCTTTGTCCATTAGCAAAGGTCCAAAAATGGTCTTGGCGTTGCTCGAGCTCTTTGAGCAAGGTCACCGGGTCCAGCTTCCGGTACAAACTCTCGATTCGCTCCCTCTTCCGCTTGGTGAGATAACCAGAGGCGATGATGCGCTGGTAGGGGGTTTGAGCCCGATCGTAGCGCTTCTTGACGCGTGCGCCCTCGCGTTGCTTTTCGATTAGCTTCATCGAGGGCTGAAAGAAGTTCACATAGAGACGCAAGATCTCATAGAGATGAATCAGGGCCCGCCAGGCCCCCAGTCCCTCGTAGCGATCGTACCCGATCAGCCGCCTCACGACAGAGCCGTTCTTCTCTTCCACGAAGGCCTGATCGTTCTTTCGATTAACCCGGGAACGAGTGAAAGTGATCTGCTCTCTTTGGCAGTAACGAAGCATCTCATAGTTGATGAACTCGCTGCCGTTATCCGTGTCCAATCCCAGCAGCGGAACCGGGAGCCGGCCACGCAGGGAGTTCAGGGCGCCGATCACGTCGGCTTCGCTGCGCCGCAGCAGGGCCACGCATTCGGTCCAGCCCGTTGCAACGTCCACCAGGACCAGCGTGTGCAGGAAACTGCCTGCAGCACTCACGCCGCAGTGAGCGACCAGGTCCGCTTCCAAAAAACCAGGTTGAAGATCGTCCCAGTCGGCGAAGGTCCGTACCTTGATCTGCTTCTTGAGTAGGCTTCCCGGTCGGGTTGTACTCATGCCACGCTGATTGCTTCTCTCTGTGGCCAGCAATCGATCAGCGGTGGCGGGGCTGATCGTCAGAAGCTTTCCCCGGACATCAGCGGGTAAGGACAAATGACCGTGCCTCTCCATCACCTCGATCAACTCGGGAAGAAAGGGAACCAGTCGCTTAGCGCAGATCCGGTTGGCGGTGGTCCAAAGGGTAACCAGTGCCCGCTTCACCCGCTCATCGTATCGGGCACGGCGGGGCCGCGAAGAACTAATGCTACTTGGCGGATTGTTCAACAGCGTAATGGCATGTTTGCGACCGTAGCCGGTTGCCGCAACCAACTGATCCACGATCTGGCTCTTGATTCCTTTGCGGGCCGATGCGTAATCCTCGGCGGTGCGCGTCAACAACTCTCGGCGCAACTCCAAACTCAACTTTTTTCTCAATTCGTCGCCTCCTCATCAAGTTTTCGGTTCGATTCTTGATGAGGCAACGGTCTGACATCAGTTCGATTTTGGATGAGTCAATGCGCGGGGAATTCTAACTGTCGCCAATCAGTGGTTCTCAGATGTGGCCAGTGCTCGGCTGGAAAATCGTAGAAAGCCAGCAACTCTGTCCGGTCCTTGGCCAGGCAGGACGTGGCCTTTGGAAACTTCAGCTGATAGGTGGCAATGAACTCGTCAAAGGCCCTATAGGCATTCTCTCGAGTTTCAGCCATCCAGATCTGATGCAGCGCCGTCTTTGCTTTTGGCTGAACGGCCTTGGGCAGACAGTTGAGCACATTGCCCGTCTTGTGCATCCAGCAGCGTTGCTGTCGCGTATTGCCGTAGATCTTGGCCAGGGCTTTCCAGAATCCGAGCGCTCCGTCGCCAATCGCCAGTTTTGGTCCCCTGTGCAGGCCTCTGGAGCGCAGATTCCGCAGCAACTCCCACCAGGATTGCTCACTTTCCCGGTAGCCATCTTCCACGGCAATCAGCTCCTTTTTGCCGTCCGCACGGGCTCCGATCAGCACCAGAAGGCAAAGCCGGCCGTCGTCAAAGCGAACGTTGGCATACACGCCATCGGCCCAAACGTAAACGTAGCGCTTGTTGGAGAGATCACGCAGCCTCCACTTCTCATAATCCTTGACCCACTTGCCTTTGAGCCGGCTGATCGTCTTGGCCGACAGTCCCGGTGCATCCGGCCCCAACAGTGCACTCAACGCATCCGAGAAGTCTCCTGTGGAGATCCCCTTCAGGTAAAGCAGGGGCAGCAGTTCCTCCACGCTCTTGCTACGTCTCAGATAGGGAGGCACCAGGCTGGAACGAAAGCGGATGATCTCCTCCGACTCCTCACCAGTTCCACGGTCTCGAACCCGCGGAATCCGAACCGGGATTCCTCCAATCCCTGTCTGGATCTCACGCTTCGGCAGGTAGCCGTTGCGAACCAGACGTTTGCGGCCCTGGCCATCACGCTGACCCTCGTACTCTTCCAGCAGCTCCTCCAGCTCGGCTTGAACCGCCTCAGCCAGAAGCTTCTGTGCTCCTTCACGCAGAACTTCCGTCAAGGCATCCTTCGTTGTGGTTGGTTCGTCGATGGAAACTACAGTATCTTTCTTCAAGGCGTATCCTCCTTCTCGGTCTCCGGGTGAATCCATGATTGAAGGTCACGGATTCAGGATACGCCGCCTCTCATACACAACTTCCGACCATAGCTCTCAGGAGTTGATCGACACTGAAAACGCCCCCACAGTCGTCGGCATTCTGTTGGAGGTCAACGTCCGATAAAAGCTGCTTATCGGGCTGTAGGGAGCGCCCTCTCTCAGTTCCGGTGGTGTCCCTGTCTTGTCTGAGGCTCATGGGAGAATAAAGCCATGCAGCGCAAGCGCGGCGAGTTGGTTCCGAATCGGTGAAGCCTTTGGTCGATACTCGTCCCGCACCAATCCCGGCAACCGGTATTAGTAGACGAGTATGCCACTCTTTACAGTTACCAAGGCCACACTGTCACCCATTGATCAGACAAACTTTGAGACTGAAAAGGTTCTACAGAAGTTAATCGAGAGCAATCTTGAATCGGTCTTTGCGTGTCGCTTCGTCGCTACTGAATTCGCCACCGGCGCCCAGCATTCCGGACGGATCGATACACTCGCTCTCTCGGAAGACCACAACCCAGTCATCATCGAATACAAGAGAGTGGAATCGTCTGAGCTGATTAACCAGAGTCTCTTTTACCTGTCCTGGATTCAGGATCATCAAGGGGATTTCGAAATCGCGGCCCAGAAGTCCTTGGGTAACAAGGTCGAGGTGGACTGGTCCGATATTCGAGTCATTTGCCTCGCCCCGAACTACAAAAAGTTTGACTTACACGCTGTTCAAGTTATGGGTGCTAAGCTGGAACTTTGGACCTATCGGGTCTTTAAGAATGGTTCGCTCTATCTCGAAGAGGTATTCCAGAAATCCATCACGACTTCCCCAACCGGAAACAGTCTGACGGCAGGCCAGAAGGCTGCGCTGTCTCGGAAGACCGGCTCTTACACCGTTGAGCAGCACTTTACGAACAAACCAGCCGTGATGAAAAAGTTAGCGCAGTCGATCCAGGAGTTCGTGCTCGGACTCGACCCAGCGATTAAGGAGGTCCCAAAGAAGTACTACATTGCCTACAAAATATCCCAGAACATCATATGTATGGGGATCCATGAAAACTGACCTTGCCCCTTGAGAAGGGTCCCACTCTCCACCGCCTGAAGGCGGTGGATTCGACATGCGACTGAAGTCGCCTAAAGACCTCGCTTCGCTCGCAGGCTGACTACTCAGTGACCCGAAAATCGTCGTCTCGGGTCTCGACATCTTGGGTTTCGATATACTCTGCAACCATCGTATCGCTCACATTCCCAGTCGTCGCCACGAAGTACCCTCGTGCCCAAAGATGTCGTCCCCAAAACTCCTTGCGCAACTTGCGGTGATCTTGCAGTAGATGATGCGACGTTTTCCCTTTGATCGCCTGCATCACTCGGCTCGGCGCCAATCTCGGCGGCACATCCAACAACAAATGTACATGATCGGGTCGCACATGCCCCTTCACGATCTCGATATCCAACGATCGGCAAATCTCTCGCGTCAGGTCCCGCTCCTCTTTCCCGATCTCTCCTCGCAGAGCCGGCTTGCGGTACTTGGTGATGAACACAAAGTGATATCTCAGCCGATACACTGCATGCGAACTTTTCCGATACTCAGACACCTCCGCAGTGTACCCCCAAGCCTCCTGAAGGCTTCGCCTAAAGGCGAGGGGGTTCACCCATCCCAGAGTGGGACCCTAAAACGGGTCCAAGTTGAATGTTAGGATTTTCGGTTTTAGGAAGGAGGCAAGGATGGCACGGAAGCGGTTTACGGCAGAACAAATCATCATGAAGCTGCGTGAGGCAGAGGCAGGTCTAGCCCAAGGACAGACGGTGGGCCAGGTGTGCAAACAGATTGGGGTGACCGAGCAGACCTACTACCGGTGGCGCAAGGAGTACGGAGGGCTTCGACTGAATCAGGCCAAGCGGTTGAAGGTGTTGGAGAAGGAGAATGCCCGGTTGAAGAAGCTAGTGGCAGATCTGTCTTTGGACAAGCAGATCCTAAAGGAAGTTTCCTCGGGAAACTTCTAGGCCCGACGAAGAGGAGACGCGCAGTGGTGTGGGTGAGGGAGAGATTGGGAGCAGAGCGCGTCTCCGAACGTCGGGCCTGCCAAGTGCTGGGACAGGCTCGATCGACCCAGCGAAGGGAAAGGCATATCCCCGATGATGAGGCTCGATTGGTGGCTGAGATGGTGGAGTTGGCCACGCACTACGGGCGATACGGCTACCGACGGATCACGGCCATGCTTCGTTGGGAAGGGTGGAAAGTGAATCACAAGCGGGTGGAGAGGTTGTGGAGACAGGAGGGGCTGAAAGTCCCGTCCAGACAGCCGAAACGAAGGAGACTGTGGCTTCATGATGGATCCTGCGTTCGGTTACGAGCGGCTCACAAGGATCACGTCTGGAGCTATGACTTCGTGCATGAGCGAACCCATGACGGAAGGGCCTTTCGATTATTAACCCTACTGGATGAATACACCCGGGAGTGTCTGGCCATTGAGGTTCAACGACAGATGAATCACCAGGACGTGTTGGATCGATTGGCGGAGTTGTTCGTGGATCGGGGAGTGCCTGAATACATTCGGTCCGATAACGGGTCGGAGTTTACGGCTCAGGCGGTTCGGGACTGGCTGAAGGCTGTTGGGGTGAGGACCTTATACATCGAGCCCGGCAGCCCCTGGGAGAATGGATATGTGGAGAGCTTCAACGGAAAACTGCGGGATGAACTGCTGAACGTAGAAGTCTTCGACACGTTGTGGGAAGCGAAGGTGTTGGCCGAGAGATGGCGCAGGGAGTACAACCAGCGACGGCCTCACAGCGCCTTGGCCTATCGGCCGCCGGCGCCGGAGGCCAGATTACCCAGGTCCCAGGCCCAGAGTTCTATACCATGGAGTGGACTTCAAATGGTCCCAGGTCTAACTTAGAGAGTGGACTCGTTCCTGGGGGCAGGTCACAACGTGTATGGCAGTTGGGGAACATCGGACTACCACGCGCTGATCGTGCAGTTGGAGAAGCGGTTCTCGGACGGGTTTTCGATCTCTGCGCATCACACCTGGAGCAAGGCCATGGACGAGGCCACCGACTACAATTCGTCGTACGAGCCGCACATCCCGTGGGACGCCCGGAACGAACGCGCCCTCTCCGCCTATCACCGCGGGCGGCGTTTTGTCGCCAATGTCGTGGCCCAGTCCCCGTGGGAGGCAACCAGGGGACGCGGCTTCGGACACAACCTGTTGGCGAATTTCACACTGTCGGGAATCGTGGCGGCGAACTCGTTCGCGCCATTCAACCTGATCACCGGCTTCGATTCGCTCGGCGACCGCCATACCGACACCCACCGCCCGTGGGGCCTCGGCCGCAACGCCGGGAAGGGCCCGGATTTCTTTAGCGTCGACATGCGGCTCGCGCGCACGGTCCCGCTGTCGGAAACAGTGAACCTGCAGGTCATCGGCGAAGCGTTTAACCTGCTGAACCGCACCAATTTCAAGACGGTGAACGGCGTGGTTGGAAACGCGTCCATTGAAGACCTTCCAGCAAATCTCGTCGGGCGGCGCGGTCCGGTCACGGAGCCGCTCTCGTTCGCCTCGGCATTCGATCCGCGGCAGTTCCAGTTCACGCTGCGGTTGACGTTTTAGAAACGGCAGCTTGGCTCCACTATTTTGAACCGCCCCTCCAGAAGGCGATTGTGCGCAGCCCGCGCGGAGGTTCAGCGCCGTGGCCCTGGAAGTGGACCCCGGCACCCGCACCTTCATCACCCTGCCGGTGTTTCATCACCGATAGGACCTCAAAAGGCCGCCCTGTTTGGTATAAAGCGTTTTGAATAAACGTTTTCACACGCAAACGGAGGCGGCCCTTATGAAAACAGAGTGTAAACAAGCCAAGTTCGAATTTCACGGACTATTTCAACGCAAAGTGAAGGCGCGGTTCGACGGCGGGAAGATCACCTCCGATGCAGGGGTGCTGCTGTTGCGAGAGGTCGAGAGGGGGACGGGTCTGATCGCCGGACTGGCTGAGTGTTTCAGGGATCACCGGGATCCGCGGTTGATCGAACACACGGTCGAGGAGTTGTTGGGGCAGCGCATCTACGGACTCTGTCTGGGGTACGAGGATCTGAACGATCATGATCAGTTGCGCACCGATCCGATGCTGGCGGTGGCGGTGAATAAGGCCGATCCGTTGGGGGAGCGGCGGCGGCAGGCCTCAGATCGGGGGAAGGCGCTGGCGGGCAGGTGTACGCTGAACCGGTTGGAGTTGACCGGCGCCGAGGTCGATGAGCAGGAGCGGTACAAGAAGATCGCGATGGACCCGGACCGGATCGACGGCTGGATGGTGGATGCCTTCGTGGAGTCCCACGAATCGGCGCCCGAGGAGATGGTGCTGGATCTGGATGCGACCGACGACCCGATCCATGGCCAGCAGGAAGGCCGGTTCTTTCACGGTTACTACCGCCACTACTGTTATCTCCCGCTGTACATCTTCTCGGGGGAGCATCTGCTGTGCGCCCGGTTGCGGTGTTCCAATATCGATGGGGCCGCGGGATCGGTGGAGGAACTGGAACGGATCGTCGGCCGGATTCGGCAGAGCTGGCCGGAGGTCTCGATCGTCATCCGGGCCGACTCGGGCTTTTGCCGGGATGACTTGCTCCGCTGGTGTGAAGACCATCACGTGGATTACGTGATGGGGTTGGCCAACAATGATCGGCTCAAGTCAGAGAGCGCCGAAGCGATGACTCAGGCCGAAGCCGAGTTCAACGCCACCGGGCGACCGGCGCGGGTGTTCAAGGATTTCCGCTACCGGACTCGCCACAGTTGGACCTCGGAGCGACGCGTCGTCGGCAAGGCCGAGTTCCTGGACAAAGGCGCCAATCCCCGATTCGTCGTCACCTCCCTGTCGCCGGAACGCCTGGGGGCCCGCGCTCTCTACGAAGACTTCTACTGTGCGCGGGGCGACATGGAGAACCGCATAAAAGAACAGCAGTTGGATCTGTTCGCCGACCGGACCAGCGCGGCAACGATGCGCGCCAATCAACTCCGGCTGTATCTGTCCTCCGCCGCCTACATGCTCATGCACGCCTTGCGTCGTCTCGGACTGAAGCAGACCCCCCTGGCTCGCGCTCAGTGTCAGACGATTCGCTTGAAGCTCCTGAAGATCGGCGCCCAGGTCCGCCTCACGGTCCGCCACGTCTGGATCTCCATGTCGGAAGCCTATCCCTACAGCGAGGTCTTCGCTGCCGTCGTTCGAAACCTCCAGGCCATTCCTCTGCGCTGCTGAGGTCTGTCCCGATCAAACGCCCCCAAAAACGAAATCGTTCCATCGCTCAGGCCGAGCTCTGCCTGAATGCATTCCGTCACGCTCTTCCGAACCCGAAAAACGCTCCATTCACGACCCTCCACACCACCGCATCACTCGACCTGGACCGGATCGATAGCGAAACTCTCAGAAAACCGTTCCGGCCTGCCAAAATCACCTTCATTTCCAAATCGGTGAGGTAGTTCGGGCGACTCGAGAAGTGGCCCAACTCGGCAATTGTTGAAGCGGGCAAGGCTGAAGATGGGTTGGCGAGGCGTTTGAGTGGTTTGGGGAGGTCGGAAGCGGTTTTTCGGGGGAGCTGGGAAAAGACTGGAGTTCAGGCGACTCAAGACGAGAGGGGTTGTTCGGGGAAGGCTGAGGAAAGATGGACCCAGATGCGTCGAGTGGTTTGTCGGATCCGGGCCCCAATCTTGAGGACCCGACGACGTAAGGTTTCGATTTCGAGCTTGTGCCAGGGGGTTCCGTGAAGATAGTCGCGCAGGCGCACGAACATCTGGTAAGCCAGTGCATGCAGGAGGAGTCGAAACTGATTGGCCAGGAATCGATGACAGCTGAGTCGGTCCATGCTCAGATGATTCTTGAAGGCCTTGATGAAGTTCTCGGTCTGCCCTCGGTTGTAGTGGTCATAAAGTGATTGGGAGCAGAGATCGTCCCGGTTGGTAACTACAAAGCGACGATTGATGCCACGCTGATCGACCTCCACTTTGACAATGACGCGACGGGATCGATCCCAGCTGTGGGCTCGATAAAGAAACTCGTCAAACTGACGCTGTTTTTCCTCCAGCTCAACGAACCTCAGCCGAGTCGAATCCAGCAGGGGCTCGACCACTCGCTGCAGGCGAGGGTTTCGGCTTAACCCGATGACATATTGAAGTTTATTCTCTTCACATTCACAGAACTCGTAGAGCCGAGGCGTGGCAAAGCCGCTGTCGGCCCGAATCTCAATCTCGACATCCGTCCCCACTGCTTGTCGGATGGCCTCCACGACTCGCTTCAGAATGGGCACGATGTGAGAGGCAGCCCCCTTGTTGCCAGGTCTCAACACGGCACAGACCAGGTCTCCCGTGTCGGCATCGAAGATCAGCAAAGGATGCAGAATGTGGTTTCGGTAATACCCGTGGTAGAAGGAGAACTCCTGTTGGCCGTGAGTGTGGTCGTCGGTACTGTCCAGATCCAGGATGATCTTGCTGGGACGTCTCTTCTTCAGGGAGCGCACATAACGGCCTGGCAGCCACCGGCTCAGACGCATCAGATCCTTCTTGGTGACGGAGTTCTCCAGGCGGGAGAAAGTCGGCTGGGTGGCCAAATCGGGATCGCTCTCTGGCAACTGATCACAGACGGTCTTGAGCATCGGATCCGAGCGCAGCGTATCGGCGTCGTTACAGTCTTCGTAGCCGGCCACGATCTGCAAGACTCGTTGTCGGATCAACTTCAACAGGTCATGACGAACGTAGCGTCGGTCTCGACTTTCCGCAATACACGAACTGAAGCCCTCGCACAATCGATGTTGACGATCCAGGGATCCAAACAACAACCATCCTGCGTCGGAAGTGAGGCTCCCTCCATCAAAACGCGTCGTGATCTTTCTGTGGCTGTGAAATGGCAGGGTATTCTGGCAGACTGCTTTTGACATTGCCGTAGCTCCTGTTTAGGGTCTTTGTTTCTCTAAACCCTTTTATATCAGAGAGCTACGGCCTTTTTTCTGGGCCCAAATCTCACTTGAATTTAGATCTCTGTAGAGTCGAGATGTGGCGCGGTGGTTTAGGAAAAGCCTATCCGTTGCCGACCCTTTCGTCTGTCGGTGCCTCACTAGCTCGTCCATGCTCCGTTTCCACATCCCGCTCGTCGGTAGGGTCGAGAGCTGGCGCGGTAGCCATCTCAGGCCCCGTTTCCAGCTCCCGCCTCGTCAAACACAGCATGCGGATTTCCCGCACTGCGCTTTCCTCTCGGCTTCACGAAAGGGCTTATGAGACCTATCGAGCTGGTTTGGCTATCGGCGGGGCTGAAAGCGCTGAACCCTGTACTGATCGTACAAGCCCAACTCCTGATACAGCCAGCGCCGACTCCACCTCTTCCAACCGAAGCCCCGGAGTTTCCGGGCACGCATCAGATGCCGTCGCACCTTCTTTTCCACCCAGTCACGAATGAAAGAGAAACATCGACTCGAATGCCCTACCGCAAAGTAGTTGACCCAACCTCGAAGAATCGGGTTGATCAGTTCGATTACCCGCCCTATAGGTTGGGATTGAAAGCGCCGGAAGATCTCCTTGAGCTTCCGCACCAGTGCCGTTCGCTTTTTCAGCTTGGGCACATAATGCGGCCGCCACCGTCCCCGCAAGCTGCGCACACGGCGGAACTCAAAGCCCAGGAATCCAAAGCTTTCCCCTTTGCTCAGGTCTACGATTCGACTCTTCTCTTCATTGATCTCGACTCGGAGTTTGGCAAACTCCTCCCGGAGCCTCTGGCGTACCGCCCGTAGAAGCCAAGCATGCCGCCGATAGCCATCGATGAGAATGACCAGATCATCGGCGAACCGGGCATACTCCACATACGTGTAGCGGCCACTTCGCGTGACCCGTTTGGCCCGTTCCAGCATCCGATCCACTTCATTCAGGTAGAGATTAGCGATCAACGGTGAAATCACTCCACCCTGAGGAACACCCCGTTTGCCACTCGCTTTCACGATCAGTTTTAGCAGGTGCAGGATCTCTCGATCCTGGACGCGTGCTGCCACTTTCTCAAACAAGATGTCGTGCCGGACGTTGTCGAAGTAGCACTTCAAATCCACGTCCACCACCCGGGTTTTGTTCTCCACAATGGCTTGAGCTACTCTGTGAACCGCCTGATGAGCGGTCCGCTTCGGGCGATAGCCATAGGACCCCTTTTGGAAGTCCGCCTCGAAGATGGGTTCCAGGATTAGCTTGAGCGCTCCCTGGACCACACGGTCCCGGATGGTCGGGATCGATAGAACGCGAGCTTTGCCCCCGTCCTTCGGAATCTCCTGCTTCCGGACCCGCTGCGGCTGATACTTGCGTGAGGTCAACTCGTCCCGGATCTGCTCGAGAAACTCCTCTACTCCACTCTCTTCGATGGCCTCGAAGCGAACCCCATCGATTCCGGGGGCTCCTTTGTTCTTCTTGGCCAATCGATAGGCTTCACGAAGGGTTTCCATTTTGCAGACATGGACGTACAACCCCCAGAAACGCCAGGACGGTTCAGCCTTCGCCTTGACGTATATCCTCCGTCTCAGGTCTTGCAGATTGTCGGACGCCTTTATCATCTCGCCCCTGCCTCCCTTTGTCGACTGAGGAACTACCGACAGTTGGGTCCCTTCGCTCCACAGGCATTACCCCGCTTCACAGCTAATACAGACCCATCCGCCACCCTCTCGTCTTCGGCCGACTTCCCGGTGTCGCCGGTTATACGGCCTACCTTTCTCCGTCGATTTCTCGACGGGACGAGGAGGGCTTCTCCAGTTGCTTGGCATGTCCTTGTCACCGTACCGCCGCTTCCACCCCGCCGGAGTGGACCACCGCTTCAGTCAGTCTGCGGAAGTCCATGCTGCCTTCACCCTACGGTTGCAGGCTCGGCCTCCGAGGCTTCGCACTTTCGAGGCCACTTCTGCGTTCATTTGCATTACGGCCCAGTGACTCGCTCACCACCCTATAGATGGCTTTGTCGATGGGCTTCAAGGCTTTAGTTTCCCTCCACCCTGCCATCCAAGCTACAGAGCTTCTGACTTTTACCCTGGCAGGACTGACTCCTGCCGAACACACCAGCCTTAGCTGGACACACAACCGGACGTGCGGTTTTCCCGCATCCGGCTCTCGGACAAGGCCTTACGCTTTCGCCCACGGAAGGTCGCGAGTCCGCTCGGTCAGTCGTACCAGCCCCAACCTTTCGTACAGGAACTGGTCCGGGAACTGCCGCGTTCCCTTGCTGCCTTGCTTCTTGTGTTTTCGTCGCAACCACTGACGAAGCCTCCATCGGGTGTGGGCATCCACCGCCCGATAGGCTTTGCTGACCCCACCCAAGCAGAAGTAATTGGCCCATCCCACCAACATTCGGTTCAGACGGGCCACCTCTTGCTCGGGTGACCTGAGCCCACTCCAGGGCCGCGTCTCCCTGTGGATTTCGCGACAGATCTTGCCCATCGACTTCTTCGAAGGTCGAGTCCCCAGATAGGAAACCCCGCTTCTCGCTCGATGACAGATCCCCAGTGTGTAGCCCAGAAAGTCCAAGCTCTCTTCCGGCAGCCGTCTCACACAGGTCTTGGTCTCGTTCAGTTTCAGGCCCAGACGCCCCAGTATCTCCCGCGTTGCTTGCAGAGCCTTCCCTGCTTCGCCTTGACAGCAGATCACAAAGTCGTCCGCATAGGACACAATCCTGCCCTGACACTGCTTCGGTCCCAGTTTCCTCCACCCCATTATGAAGCGACGAAAGTACAGGTTGGCTAAAAGGGGTGAGATCGGAGACCCTTGTGGGGTTCCCCTTTTCCCTCCTCCTTTCGGTTCATCCTTGCCCTTCTTGGAGTCCTCCACAACCGGGGTATGCAGCCACATCTTGATCAGCTTTAACATCTGCCGATCGCAGATACGACGCGCCACCGATTGCATCAACTCCTTCCGCGGGATACTGTCAAAGTAGCCGCTTAGATCCGCGTCCACCACCTCTCGGTGGCCTGTGTTGATCAGAGCGTGCACCGCCTGAACCGCATCCTGAGCACTTCGTCTGGGGCGGTAGCCATGTTGTTCCGGCTGCAGATCTGCCTCGAAGATCGGCTCGATGACTAGCATCGCCGCCGTTTGCACCACCCGATCCTTGATCGTTGGCACTCCCAGCGGGCGCTTTCCTCCGTTGGTTTTGTTAATCCACACCCGGCGCACTGCCGCCGGCCGGTAGCTCTTGCTTTTCAGCTCCCTCGCCAGTTCGCCCAACCACTTCTCTCGTCCGCGCGCCTCGATGTCTTCGAAGCTCTCTCGGTCCACCCCCGCTGCTCCGCCATTGGCTTTGCATTTCCGGTAGGCGAACTCTAGAAAGTCTTCTCTCCACACCTTGTCGTACAGCTGATGAAAGCGGCGCTCGGGCTGCTCCTTCGCTTTGGCGTACAATGTCCTTTGCAGCTTCCCAATCTTTTCCGGAGTTTTCAGCCCCATTCGGGTCAATCTCCTCGCTGTCGCTTCAGCAGACGTCTGCCTTGAACTCAGGCCCCTTCCCTCCAGCGGGGTTACCCGCCTTCCTCAGTAATACGAGCCTGTCCGCCACCCCTGCCCGCCCGACCTGTCCCTCGCGGGTTGCCGGTTGAGGACCGTGCGGCCGTCCCCGCCAACAGGGGCTTCCCGTGTTGCTTGCGATTTCCTCTTACGTACATGCCGTCGCCATTACCCCGGCGGAACCAACGGGTCCTGTCGCTCGACTTCCCCGCTGACGGCGGCCTTCCCTGAAATACAGCCAGGTCGGCTTCCGCATTGCCCTTTTCGAGGCCTGCTTAGCGTTCACTACTCGTTACGGCCTGCACCTTCGCCAAGTCGCCTATCGCGACCCTCTACACCGAAGGCTTCGGCAGATTCGTTACCTCCTCTACTCCTCCGATTGCTACCGGCTGGAGCGACAGTTGCCGGGTGGGTTTCGCACCCACTGAAAATCGCCGCCTTTTCACGGCGCACTGCATTTACAAGCAAACTCGACAAACAGGAAGCCACCTGCGGTTGACTCGAACGACTGCTCAAGGCACTCACCACATTACGATTCCACAGCATAAGGACCTCCGTGTGGGAACACTCAACGTCATCCTGGGAGAAATTGCTAACCATCTTGAAATCAGCAAAGCAGAATTACTGGAGCAGATTCAGTAACAGAGAGAGTGGCACCTGTGGAGAGAAACGACTTCTCGGGAATGGACGGGAGGGCGTCAGCCGAAAACTGGGCCAGCCTTGTACGGGGTGGTTTCGGAACTGAATCGCAAGAAGGCCAAACTAAACGCTCCTTTGCGCAACCCCGACTACCACATGGAGACCGCGGCGGCTCGCCCCGGTTCAGTACGGTCCTTTAACGGCAGCGCGGAGGGCAAGCGAGGGAGTCTCGAAAGTCGAGGACAGGTTTGAGGGGTTTCTAATGGAACACTTACCACTCCAGTTAAGAGTGGTCCTAGACAATCCACATGGATGTATAGTTGCTAGATCGGAAAAATGTCCATGACCTGCAGGTCAGCTGGTAGCCGTTGCAAATCACTGACTCAAAGGAGGTTTTCCGTTACCTGAGAATGGTACGAGAAGCGCGCCTATCGGGGTCACTTTGCCTAACTCCGGTAGCTGGACTTTAATACATTAATCCTAGTTTGTTGTTTGTTAAGTTTTATTGATTGATCCGAGATTACGATTCGAAATTGGTTGAATTCTCTAGACGAGTCTCCGAAGATGCCGCGAACCCATTGTCCCAGGTGAAACCCGAAAGGATTCACAGTGGAAAGCCAATGTGTGCTATTTCTACAAGCCCCTTATGAAACGGGTTCACGGGAACTGGGTCCACTGGGAATGAGTCGGAAAGGAAACGGAGTTTGAAGATTGCAACAAGGAGCCTTCACCGATATTGTCTCACCCTGCTTGTCCTCGTCTTGTCCTCGTATAGCCCTCTGAGCGCACAGGATGCTGACAAAGACGGTGAGTTCTTTGTCGGTTTTACTGGATCAGCCGTTTTTCCATACGACCCGAAGAGCCAATCAGGAACCGGCGGCGAGGGGATCAATTTTAAAGCTGGAGGCGGTTTTACAGCGGCCTTTGGCTACGCTTTCAAAGAGGGCTTCTCGACCGAGATGGAATGGGGATACCAGAAAGTCGGTATCGGTAATCCCACCAGCAATCTTTCCCAGTCCAGCGGATGGCAAGCCCGTGCTGGACGCGTCGGCAGGGTGACTTTCACAGACTTTCAAGGCTTTGAAATTCCCTTTCCCTCTATCACCATCGCAATCGACGGAGAAATCAAGACCCATTCCCTTATGGGCAATGTCTACTACCGCTATCCAAAATGGAGGAGCTATGGTCGGAAGTTGTGTATGAGAGGCGGCGTATCCTGAATCCGTGACCTTCAATCATGGATTCACCCGGAGACCGAGAAGGAGGATACGCCTTGAAGAAAGATACTGTAGTTTCCATCGACGAACCAACCACAACGAAGGATGCCTTGACGGAAGTTCTGCGTGAAGGAGCACAGAAGCTTCTGGCTGAGGCGGTTCAAGCCGAGCTGGAGGAGCTGCTGGAAGAGTACGAGGGTCAGCGTGATGGCCAGGGCCGCAAACGTCTGGTTCGCAACGGCTACCTGCCGAAGCGTGAGATCCAGACAGGGATTGGAGGAATCCCGGTTCGGATTCCGCGGGTTCGAGACCGTGGAACTGGTGAGGAGTCGGAGGAGATCATCCGCTTTCGTTCCAGCCTGGTGCCTCCCTATCTGAGACGTAGCAAGAGCGTGGAGGAACTGCTGCCCCTGCTTTACCTGAAGGGGATCTCCACAGGAGACTTCTCGGATGCGTTGAGTGCACTGTTGGGGCCGGATGCACCGGGACTGTCGGCCAAGACGATCAGCCGGCTCAAAGGCAAGTGGGTCAAGGATTATGAGAAGTGGAGGCTGCGTGATCTCTCCAACAAGCGCTACGTTTACGTTTGGGCCGATGGCGTGTATGCCAACGTTCGCTTTGACGACGGCCGGCTTTGCCTTCTGGTGCTGATCGGAGCCCGTGCGGACGGCAAAAAGGAGCTGATTGCCGTGGAAGATGGCTACCGGGAAAGTGAGCAATCCTGGTGGGAGTTGCTGCGGAATCTGCGCTCCAGAGGCCTGCACAGGGGACCAAAACTGGCGATTGGCGACGGAGCGCTCGGATTCTGGAAAGCCCTGGCCAAGATCTACGGCAATACGCGACAGCAACGCTGCTGGATGCACAAGACGGGCAATGTGCTCAACTGTCTGCCCAAGGCCGTTCAGCCAAAAGCAAAGACGGCGCTGCATCAGATCTGGATGGCTGAAACTCGAGAGAATGCCTATAGGGCCTTTGACGAGTTCATTGCCACCTATCAGCTGAAGTTTCCAAAGGCCACGTCCTGCCTGGCCAAGGACCGGACAGAGTTGCTGGCTTTCTACGATTTTCCAGCCGAGCACTGGCCACATCTGAGAACCACAAATCCGATCGAGTCGACCTTCGCAACCGTGAGACTGCGAACGGCCAAGACTCGAGGCTGTTTGTCCAGGCAAACCATGCTGACGATGGTCTTCAAACTATGCAGAAGCGCTGAGAAAAGATGGCGCCGGCTACAAGGTTACCGGCGCCTCGGAGAGGTCATAGAAAACGTCACATTTGTAAACGGAATCCGTGAAAACGAGGTCGCCGCCTAATGGGTCCGTACCCAACTTTTGACAATAACTCAAAATGGAGGGTGAGTCCCTATGCCGGGTTCGGTCTGGGAGCCTTCTTCCACGATGGAACGGTCACCTCCACCGTTACTATTGAGAACTTATTCCCCCTCGGTGGCATCTTCTTCCCTGACGTTGGGATGCTTCCCCCCATCGATTTTCCCACCGAACCCCTCAAGACCACAGCTACATACGAGGATTCCCGGTTTGCCTATCAGATCATGGGAGGCCTCTCGACTCGGGTCTCACCGCGCGTGGAGTTCCACTTTGGCTATCGCTTTCGCTCTAGTCGAGGGGCACCGATCGACGCCGACCAGATTGAGGCAGGCATCCGATTCCGGCTTTGATTCTACCCTGAGGAACGGCGACCACCGATCCTCCTACTGGAGAGGCGTCCTTTGACCCCCTTCTCCTCGTTCATCAAGTCCTTATTCCTCCGGGGGTGTACGTCGTCAGCGAAAGTGGGACAGACGGGGAGCCATTACAGGAGACGAGAGTCTTGAGAAGGCAATGGGTTGGATCGGTTCGGTAAAGACCATCCGCACCTTGCGCGAGAATGATGATCCAATGTTTCAGACACCGCCCTCTCGTGTCAACAACCTGTCTCGAAGTCTCTACCGGCAGGTGAGAGACGCGCTCAATAATAAGCGGGTGCGATCTGATAAAATCCTGGAGATCCTTTGATCTGAGCCGGTGAGGCACACATAGAAATTCTGGGGGAACATGACCGAAGATGAACGACAGTGACCTGCCCCCAGGAACGAGTCCACTCTCTAAGTTAGACCTGGGACCATTTGAAGTCCACTCCATGGTATAGAACTCTGGGCCTGGGACCTGGGCAATCTGGCCTCCGGCGGCGGCGGCCGATAGGCCAAGGCGCTGTGAGGCCGTCGCTGGTTGTACTCCCTGCGCCATTTCTCGGCCAACACCTTCGCTTCCCACAACGTGTCGAAGACTTCTACGTTCAGCAGTTCATCCCGCAGTTTTCCGTTGAAGCTCTCCACATATCCATTCTCCCAGGGGCTGCCGGGCTCGATGTATAAGGTCCTCACCCCAACAGCCTTCAGCCAGTCCCGAACCGCCTGAGCCGTAAACTCCGACCCGTTATCGGACCGAATGTATTCAGGCACTCCCCGATCCACGAACAACTCCGCCAATCGATCCAACACGTCCTGGTGATTCATCTGTCGTTGAACCTCAATGGCCAGACACTCCCGGGTGTATTCATCCAGTAGGGTTAATAATCGAAAGGCCCTTCCGTCATGGGTTCGCTCATGCACGAAGTCATAGCTCCAGACGTGATCCTTGTGAGCCGCTCGTAACCGAACGCAGGATCCATCATGAAGCCACAGTCTCCTTCGTTTCGGCTGTCTGGACGGGACTTTCAGCCCCTCCTGTCTCCACAACCTCTCCACCCGCTTGTGATTCACTTTCCACCCTTCCCAACGAAGCATGGCCGTGATCCGTCGGTAGCCGTATCGCCCGTAGTGCGTGGCCAACTCCACCATCTCAGCCACCAATCGAGCCTCATCATCGGGGATATGCCTTTCCCTTCGCTGGGTCGATCGAGCCTGTCCCAGCACTTGGCAGGCCCGACGTTCGGAGACGCGCTCTGCTCCCAATCTCTCCCTCACCCACACCACTGCGCGTCTCCTCTTCGTCGGGCCTAGAAGTTTCCCGAGGAAACTTCCTTTAGGATCTGCTTGTCCAAAGACAGATCTGCCACTAGCTTCTTCAACCGGGCATTCTCCTTCTCCAACACCTTCAACCGCTTGGCCGATTCAGTCGAAGCCCTCCGTACTCCTTGCGCCACCGGTAGTAGGTCTGCTCGGTCACCCCAATCTGTTTGCACACCTGGCCCACCGTCTGTCCTTGGGCTAGACCTGCCGGCTAAGCAACTGTTTTTCTGTAATTTGACTGAGAGTGATCTGAGATCGGATTCTCCTGTGGTTTGAAATCGACCAGGCTGAGGTACTGTTTCCCGATCAGCCAGTCTTCGTGAATCTCCTCGACGACAGCGGTGATGAGTCGTAGTGCGGACTCGGTGTTTGGAAAGATACCGACGACCCGGGTACGCCGGCGAATCTGACGGTTTAGGTTCTCCAGCCCGTTGTTGGTGCGAATGCGCCGCCAGGTAGAACGTGCAAAACGAAAGACCGTAAAGCCTTCCGGCAGATTGGTCTCCATCCAATCGGCCAGCTCCGGGTTGCGGTCGTAGTATTGCTCGACTCTGGCCCGAAGCATCGCCTCAGCTTCGCCTCCAGACGGGGCATTGAAGATGTCTCGAATGTCAGTGGCGATGGCGGCACGTTGGTCGGATCGGCGGGCGTATCGCTGAGCATTCTGGCTCAGGTGAAACTGACAGCGTTGCCAGGGCACTGAAGGAAAGACAGCTCTTCTGGCAGCTCGTAGTCCTGAGTGGTCATCGCTGACAATCAGCTGCACACCCTCCAGACCACGCTTTTGAAGCTGCTGCAGAAACTCTCGCCAGTGGACCTCCGCCTCGCTGAGTCGGCAGCTGACCCCAATCACCTCCCGCTTGCCCCAGCAGTTGACTCCGGTCGCTTTCAAGACGGCCACATCCTGAATGCTGCCCTGGCGACGGACCTTCTCGTAGTGGGCATCCAGGTACACAACTGGATAGCTGCCCAAAGGGCGGTTGCGAAACTGCTCGAGTTCGTCGTCCAGCAGCTTGGAGATTCTTGAGACCTGGCTGGCGGAGATCTCGGTGCCGCACAGCTGCTCGGTAATCTCAGTGACCTTGCGCGTCGACACGCCCATCACGTACATCTCGGCGATGGCCAGCTTCAGGGCTTTCTCCGAGCGGCACCCTCGCTCCAGGGATCGGGGATAGAAGTCCAGGTGACGTACTTGTGGAATCCGGATTTGAAGCTGTCCCACTCGAGTTGACAGCGTCTTGGCCTTGTACCCGTTGGCGTGGTCTCGACGCTGCTCGCTCCGCTCCCAGCGTCGAGCTCCCAGAAACTCTTCTCGTTCCATCTGCATGGCGGTGTTGAGCAGTTTCTCCAACACTCCTCGAAACGCGTCGCTGCCTTCTTCGATCAGTTCTTTCAACAATTCTCGTGGTAGCCTCTGTTCTGGGTCTGGGGTCATTCGGATCCTCCTTGCTCTTGTCTTGAGTTTTTGGAGAAATCCTGCCCCAGACCTCTGATCCTTTTAGCTCACCTTCCTCAAATTACAGAAAGAACGGTACACCCCTGACCTGCCTCTGCCTCACGCAGCTTCATGATGATTTGTTCTGCCGTAAACCGCTTGACGATTATTATTCCCGCGGCGACAACTGGAAATCCCCACCAAAGGGATTAAATAAAAAAGAGCTGTAGCCGTCCTCTGAGACGACTCTTTTCCGCGGTCCTCCTTTCTGTAAAAAAGAGAGATTGTTCTTAGAATGCGAAGGGGACGGAGTGAGAGCGTAGCCCGAAGGGAGCTCCCCCTCGCTCGCGCCGGTGTCCAGGGGAGTGGACCAGATCCACGAGGATCCTGAGCGGCCTCCGTAGGGAGCTGTACGATCTCTCCCCTTGGCGGGCACTCGTCTATCGTCCCCAGCCAGCACTTCCGGGGGCCCAATCAGCCGATTTGCCCGGATTTGACCTCCTCCCGTTTTCCTCATTCCGTGGTTCCCTGCTGCTTTGCCTTGGCGCTCTCCATTCGGTAGCTCGAGACGTTGAGTTCCAGAATCACGCTGTGGTGCACCAGCCGATCGATAGCTGCTGCCGTTGTCAGGGGGTCCTTGAAGATCCTCTCCCAGTCCGAGAAGATCAGGTTGCTGGTCAGCAAGATGCTGCGACGTTCGTAGCGATGGGCCAGCAGTGTGAAAAGAACCTCCATTTCCTCCCGACTTTGCTGAACGTAGCCGATGTCATCGACTATGAGAGCTTCGAAGCGATCCAGTTTCTTGAGCTCCTTCTCCAGGGTCAGATCGATCTTGGCCCGCAGCAATCGCTGTACCAGCAGGGCGCAGGTAGAGAACAGAACCCGGCGCCCCAGCAGAATCAACTCCTGGCCCAGAGCACAGACCAGATGGGTCTTGCCACTTCCAGGGTTGCCGAAAGCCAAGACGTTCTCGGCGCGATCCAAAAACGTCCCTTCCAGCAGCGCCGTCAGTTGTCGATCCACGCTTTGGGGCAAGCGCGAGCGGTCCAACGCCGTCAGCGTTTTCTCCCAGGGAAGCTTCGAGATTCGGCGCAAGCGCTGGATTTTGCGCTCGTGCCGCTCCACCACCTCGATCTCACTTAACGAGAGTAGAAACCGGGGATAGGACAGACTTTCCTTGGTGGCCAGTGCCGCCTGGGCGGCGTAGTGCTCCCGAAAGGCCGGTAGATGCAGCTGGATAAGGCACTCGCGAAGCCGGATCAAGTTGCCTGTGCTCATGATCTCACCTCCCGGCTCTCCAGAAGCGTGTCGTAGAGGCCCACGTCCATCTTCTCCACCGCCACTTCCCAGGGTTCCACCACCGGATCGACGAGGCATTCTCGTAGTGCTTCGAAACGGATGTTTTGTCCCCTCTCAATCAGCCCCTGAAGCGCTTCTCGCACCCGCTGCTCTCCTTCCTGGGCAGCCAACTCGAGGATTTTCAGATATTGGCGATCCGCCGTGGCCGGACAATCCTGGCGCAGCTCGTCGTAGGCGACTCGAAACAAGATCCCCGGAAACAGATCCTCCCGCCAGCGATAGCGAAGAAAAGCTCCCGGTTTTCGCACCAGCGAATGGATCACGTGCCGGTAGTCAATGCGATGCTTGCCTTCTCCTCGCAAGCGGGGCATCCGTGCTTGCCGCTGACCCCCGTAGTAGACCTCCAGCTGATCCGCCCACACCCGCACTTGCACTCGCTCGCCGATCAACCGGCTGTCCACCGAATAGGTGTTGTGGCGAACCCGGATCGTACTACTGGGGGAGACTTTCACCCACTGCCGGGTGAAGTCATCCAGACGGCGTGCCGGCAACGGGCGCATCACTGCCAGCTCTTCTCCCAGGCGCTTTTGTCGGGCCGCATTGCGCCGGGCCACAATCACCGCTACAAAGCCCTCGTACTCTTCCCGGCTGGAAAAATCACGGCTGCACCGCAGCAGCAGTTCCTGCTCGATGGCCCGTTTCAAGCGGTGATGGGCCTGTTCCACATCCCCGTTCTCGTGTGCCTTGCCTGCCTGGGTGCGACTCGAGCGCATCCCGAAGTGGTTCAGCAACCCTTGATAGCGCTCGGTGAACTCTTCCCGCTTCAGGTTGTTGACTGCCGCCGAGAGCCGGTCTGTTCGGTGTTCCTCGGGCAGCGCCCCCAACTCCCACAACGCGTTCTGAAGCCCCAGGCTGAGGCTCTCAAACGACTCACTGAAACACAGCGTGGTCGCTTCCCAGTTCGAGTAGGCCAACACAAAGTGGTACAGCAGATGGGGAAACGGCTGACCCTGGATCGTCACTCCCAGACGCCCCATAAAGGTAAAGTCCGATTGTGCTTGATGTCCCGGCCTATACTTCTGCGGGAACATCACCTCCTTCGCTTCTCCGTGTTCTACCTTCCACTGCTTGATCCTCCGCTGCAGTGTTCTCAACTGGCCTTGCTGGAAGGCCCCTTCCTGCTGACGGCACAAATACTCGAACACCGCTGTCGCCTCCACCGTCGGCGATCGCTTCAGGATCTCTTCCACTTCCGGCCATACCGACTCGAACGGATCCGATCGAGTTCTCCAATACCGCTCCGGCTGACACTGGCTCGGCAGCTTTCCCGACTTCAGGTACTTCCGAGCCGTCTTTCGCGACAGCCCCGCTCTCGCCGCCGCCATCGTTAGCGTCTTCTCGTTCTTTCGCAACTTCACTAACCTCCGCACTTGCTGATCTTTAACCATGTCCTCATGGTCAGGATCAGCCCTGAAAAAGCGGGGATTTCTATTTGTCGTCGCGGGGAATTCTAACTGTCGCCAATCATCCGTCAGACGGGATCGACGAGGACCCACCGCTCAAAGCCATGCTGGGTCCGGCCGCCGTGGGCGAGGTGGATCTACTCATCGAATCGGCGAACTACTTCATATTCATCGAGGCCAAGGTTCTTCGAAAACCTGACGATAAAGCTAAGTTCCCGCCCAACAAGAAAAAATATGGGGCGATTCACCAGTTGGTTCGGCAGTTTGTACAGGGCCGTCTCCTCGCCGGCCAGATCAGCAAAGAATTCATGTTAGCCGCGCTTGGGGCCTCTGATGAGGACTCCGTTAAGGTTGAACTGAGTGAGTGTGACAGGCGACTCCTGAACGCCGTGGGGCAGAGTGGTCAGGACTTCCCTTTCCCTGATATGCCAAACTTCGGCTGGGACGTGCTCAGTCTGGAAACAGACTGAGCCGTCGGGTGATAATGGAAAGTGGGATCGTCCGAACGTCCTCAGGAAGTCTTCTCGCGGGATACGAGTTCGGTACCCGGGCCGTTTTCAGCGCCGCCACTTGAACAGTGGTGTCCGGATCATCCGTGGTGAAGTGCGCGTAACCGATCAACATCGCACAAAGGTATTGCCAATCGAATCTATTCTGCAATACCGTTTCGCAACCCCTAACTCTTTGAAATCCTGTCCGGGTCCGGGGTGTTGCAAAACCGATCCTTTACGCAAGCCCGTCTGTTGATGATCCGACGCGTTCCAGACAATGACCAATGAGTTGAGCTCAGAGTCATTGGCGCGGTTGCGGTGACAGAATGTCAAAGCGCGGCAGATAGAGAAGCCAAGTCACGCCGAATCAAGGAATGAGAACCGGATAATAAAGTATGATGCATTTGTGACCTGCCCCCAGGCCCAGAGTTCTATACCATGGAGTGGACTTCAAAGAGCTCTTGTCAATAGGTGTGGAAAAACATCAGGCGGCTTTCTCCTCCGGGACTTGGTTGACCGGGACTCCATTGACATATTTGGCGCCCTGGTAGACGTCTTTCATCAGCTCCGGTGCCTTCAACCGGCGGAATCGCTGCTCCGCCACCAACAGCATCTTCCAGATCACCGCCTGGGCGTTTTCCACTTTCTTGAATCGCTTGGCCGCGTCCGTTCGCAGCCGAAGAGCGGCAAACGGTGACTCCACTGGATTGGTGGTTCGCAGATGCTGCCACTGCTTCTTTGGATAGTTGTAAAAGGTCACCATCCGGTCCCAGTCCTGCTCGATTAGCTCAGCCGCCAGAGTCAGTCAGCCCTCGCTGCCGGCACCAGTGCTGAAAAACCTTCTTGAGTCGTTGTGCTTCTTCTTGAGTCTCGGCGTAAGGGATCTGCCGCAGGATCAGCAAGGCCGGCTTGTGCACTCGCTTAGGGAGCTTGGCCAGCAGGTTGACGATCCGATGATTCCAGCAGCGCTGCTCCTCGGCCTGGGGATAGACGTTGCGCAAAGCTCCCCAGATGCCCAGGTGGCCGTCTCCGATCACCAGCCGTGGACAGCCCATCCCCCGGCGCTTCAAGTCGCGCAGTACTTCCGACCAGCTCTGAGTCGATTCCCGATAGCCGCTCGTGACCGACACCACGGCTTTGCTTCCGTCACTTAAGGCGGCCAGCACCACCAGCAGGACTGCCTTTTCCTTCTCCAGACCCGCCTTGACGTAGATTCCATCTACCCATAAATACACCACTTCCAGATCATTCAAGGGTCGACTCTGCCAGACTTCCCATTCGGCCTGCCACTTCTCTTTCAATCTGGCCACCGTGGAGGACGACAGGTGCGCCTTTTCCCCTAAAAGCCCTCTCAGAGCCAGATCAAAATCCCCCAGCGCCAGACCATGCAAGTACAGCTCAGGGATCAGTTCTCGAACCTGCCGCGTCCGCTTGGCAAACAGGGGCAACACCCGACTTTCAAAGTGTTCCTCTAGATCCCGCACTCGAGGCCTTCGAACCTGGATCGTCCCCGAGCTCAGCGTCAGATGCCTCGGCTTCCCATATCCATTGCGATAGCCCGACGGAGCGTCCACGGCCCTTCGCCGCTCACTCTTACGCCGCCCTAATAACTCCGTGACTTCCTCCTCCAGCAGCTCTTGAACCCAGCCTTGGATCTTCTCCCGCACCCAATCTTCCAGCTCCTCGAAACAAACTCTTGACTCCACACTTTCCTCAATGTTCTGCTTGCTCATGCGGTGTGTACTCCTTCCGTTGCGGGCCTTTCGGCCCTGGGTTTTAAATCAACCCGGAAGGATACTCACCGCCTATGCTATTTACACACCTTCTGATGGTAGCTCGACTTCAAATGGTCCCAGGTCTAACTTAGAGAGTGGACTCGTTCCTGGGGGCAGGTCACAAGGTCGTTAAGTTGATGTCGTGCGGTGCTCCATTGGCCGGGGCTCTCGGCGCTTGAGGGTAATGACTACGACCAGAAATAAACTCATTAAGGTGCGAGGCACTGTCAAGTTAACTGGTTTCCAAGGAACCAAGCTACTATATCGAGTATTCAGGCGTGGTCTTACTACCGATATCTTGGGGCTGTTTCAGCTTGTGATACGTTAACTTGAACATCCCGCTAGAATTTTCAAGCATTTTTTAGGCTCTCATCTCGTAATCTCGCTCTTGGGTGAGCATCGACCAGATGACTCTCACCAAGTGGCGTCCCAGAGCACGAACGGCTTGATTGTGGCGTTTGCCTTCGGCCCTTTTCTTGTCGTAATAGACCTTCGATTCAGGGACTCTGCGGATATGCTGGGCTACTGCTGCCATCATGGCCGACTTAGCTCGCCGGTTGATCTGACGGGTTGGCTGAGTGCTTTGCTGCTTTCCGGAGGATTTTTCCAGCACGGTCATCCCCAGGTACAGAGCCAGGCTGGCCTCTTTTTCAAAGCGGTCCAAGGTTCCGATCTCGCCGGCCAGTTCGCTGCTGCAGATCGTTCCAAAGCCGGGGATGGTGTGGATCCGCCTGGCCATCGCCGATTGCTCGGCGACGAGGACAATCTGTTGCTCCAGCTCATCGATCTGAGCCAGCAGCTCGAGAAGGCGTCCAGCGTCGCTGAGGATCATCGGACCCACCCAAGAGACGTCTGAAGAGAAACCAGCTTGGGCTTGCCACTGCTGGATGATCTGAGCGTAGTGTAGGCCGATACCCTGAATTTTCAGCAGCGAGGAAAGATGCATTCGCGAGAGTTGGCGCAGCTCCTTGCGGGAGGTTAAAAACCGCAAAAACCAGAGATTAGTCAGAGCTCCAGTTAGGGAGGCTAATTCCGGGCACACCGCCTGCAGGTCCGAATGCAGGCGACTGGCCAGACGGACCTTTTCCTGAACCCGCGTTGTTGCACAATTCCGGTCGGGTCACAGACCGATCCCAGTCTTGTTTGAATGCTATCGAATTCGCACTGACTCAGGCATGCCCCGACTTGGCATACGATTCAGCACCTCACATTTGATGATGCTCTCGACCCGTTGATTGTCGAATCGTCTTGCCGACAGCTTAGGCCCAAACAACGTCTTGAACCTCGACATTGCATTCTCTGCGAGGCTTTGCCGGGTGCAACCACTGGAGAAGCACCATTGATATCGACCGATTCTCCTTATTGCTCGTAGATGGGCATCGCGCATTGCACGCCAGTCGGGCGAGGCCACACTTTCACTCGGCCTTGCATTGCGCCGAGGCGGGATCGTAGCGACAGCGTCCCGGTCCAGTATCGACTGGTAGCAGGCCCGCGTGTCATAGGCCCCGTCGCCCGAGACCTGAACGATGCAACCCGGAATCTGATCGAGCAGGGTCGGCAACAGACGAGAGTCGTGGACCTGGCTCGGTGTGACCTCCACCGCCACAATCTCTTTTGTCGTCTCATCGACACCCAGATGCAGCTTCCGCCAGACTCTGCGCCGACCATGCCGATGCTTTCGGACGTGCCACTCACCCGATCCGTAGACTCTCAGGCCCGTGGCGTCAACAACCACGTGCCGAGGTCGGCTGGTCGGGCCAACAGTTAAGGCCGTCGCCAGGGAACTCTGTCGTCTACTGAGAGTGCTGTAGTCCGGTACCGGTAAATCGAGTCTGAGCAACTCCAGGAGCGAAGAAACAAAGCCCTGTGTCCCTCGCAGACTAAGCTGAAACTTGATTTGCCACCTCCATCGGAACAAGAGCGTAACCCATTGATTTTGCGACCTTTTGAGCGTACTTGAGCCGATTCTGCTGGAAACGTGCCTCATAGGTCTCAGCTCCCTGATCAACGTACTCCTGACCGTATTTCAGTGCCCGATAAATGTGTTCGCAGAGCTTGCGCGCAGTGGCTCCAATGGCGATGGACATGCCTTTGCGCTGAGCCATTCTCCGATAGTAGGCACCCAATGCTGTTGAGGAATACTTCAGAGACAGAGACGCCATGCGAAGGGTGCAGGCAATTCGGGTCGATCCCAGGCCCCTTCCACGACGCTTGCGGCTTTTGCCGGCAGAACGATCCAAGGGGGTGCAAACCTTGAGCCAGGATGCAAAGTGCTTGGTGGAGGGAAAACGCTGGATGTCGAATCCTACTTCACTGACTGCGGTCAATGCGGCTTCTGGGCCGATGGCGTCGATTCGGGTCAGGTCGACCCCTGTAAATCGCCACAGAGCCGTGCGCAGTTCGTGATATCCCTGTCGTTTGATGTTCTTCTCTTTGGTGGGATTGGGATGTACCGGCACCGGCTGTTGTTGACGCTCGGGCGGGCTCAACTCTTCCAGCCGCTGGATGATCTTCTGCTCATAAACCTCCACCATCTTTTGCAGATACTCATAGTGCTCCAGATGCATCTGGAGATTGAACAAATGCTCGGGCATCCAGGTTCCCTTCAAGTGCTCGGAAATCTCTTGTTCACTTTTCTTACAGCGACGATCTCTCAACTGGGCCAGCTTCAGAGGATCTCGTTCTCCCGCCACGATGGCTCGTAGAATCGACATTCCCGTCACTCCCGTCACATCCGTCACGGCTTGGTGAACTTTGATATTCATCCAGTCCAGCGCCTTCTGCATGCGCTGCACCACCGATCCCAAGGCTTCTTTCAGGTTGGCCCGCTCTCGGGCCAGAGCTCGCAACTCCCGAATCACGGGCGAGGGGCGGAAACAGGCCTCCAGCAGTCCACATGCGTGTAGCTTCTGGATCCACTGGCAGTCCAACATATCGGTCTTCCGGCCGGGGACCCGCTTGAGCTTGCGGGCATCCACCAGCACCACCTCGATGCCCCGTTCTTCCAGCAGATCGTACAAGGGAATCCAATATGTTCCCGTACTCTCGATGGCCACCGACTTCACTCTCTCTTGGTGCAGCCAGTCCGCCGCCGCCTCCAACTCTGACGTGATGGTCCCGAATACTCGCACATTCGGCACTCCCTCCTCCCTCTCGGGGGCACAGATCCAATGCTCTCGACTGCCGGCATCGACTCCTGCTACCCGGCTTTGGACGACCAGCAGCCCTCGGGCTGCTGGCTGTCTTTTTCGGCCTCGCTTCCTCTTGCTTTTCTTCTTGGCTTTCATGCTATCGTTGAACCTCCATCAGGAAATGTGCGAGCTGTGGCCCGAGGTGGCTATGCTGCTAAATCTAAGCTTCGGGATGGTCCCCTTGGGGGCCTCACCAGTGAATCATGGCCGACTCGGGACCAGGCTGAGATTCGAGCATTGATGCTTCAGTGTCTGCAGGGTCTTGACTGCCACAGCTCGCACATAGCCTATCGAAACCTCGCAAGTTTCTCTCAAGAATCATCCGGCCACCGGCCGGGGGCTGGGCTGAGATGAAACACTGACTTCAATACCAGTGCACACTTAATGGCCGTGTCGGAGTAAACCTTCGGAGCGCCGGGACCTTTGGGTGGGTCGGCGTTCCGCCAAGCGGCGACGGCGTCCTCATCGAACCAAAAGGTCAGCCGCCCCCTGGCGATCAGCGCCCGATTGTAGTCTGACCAGTTGCGCACTCGGTAACGGAACGTGTATTGATTTGGCGTCATTCCTCATGCTGGCACCCTGGCCCATCGGAGACAAGCCGACAACCGAAGCGATTTATGCAACAAGGCGTCTCTACTGCAATACCGTTTTGCAACGCCTAAACCCTTGAAAGCCTGTCCAAGGCCAGAGGGTTGCGAAATCGCTCCTTTGTGCAACCCGCCGTCACTAGGTTCCGGTGCGACAGCCTCAAACAGCATAGGGTATCCTGTTCAGGTCCTTTCTTTGCGCTCAATCCTGTGACTTATCGAGGCCCAGGATGCTCGGTCGTTTCGTCGGACTCGTCCTGGTTCAACACCCGGTAGAAACACCAGCCGGCCAACCCCCAGACCAGTCCTAGCGAAGTCAGCATGACCACCCATCCGGCCGGAGTCACCGAGCCTCCTCTCGCCCTAGGACGCCGTCAAGATCCATTCCTGCCTCGCGCCAACGGTGCTCGCCCCTGCGCAGGAAAACCAGCAGCAGCAGCAGAACCAGGATCAAGAAAACAAAGGTCGCTAGGGCCACCGGATTTTCAACCAAACCCGCAAGGTACCCCGGCAAGCTCTGTATCGAAAAACCGATGAATACGACACCCAGATAGACAGGAGCCACGTACTTGATGATGAAGCGGAACAGGCGAGGTATTCGGATCGACGCCCCCTGGTGGGCTTCGCGAAAACCGTGGTCCACCCCCATCACCCAGCCGAAACAGACGATCTGAACCGCGGCCAACACGAAGATAGCAAACGTGCCGACCCAGAAGTCCATCGTATCCAGCGCGACCAGATCCCCGCTGAAATAAATAACCCACAAGGATCCGGCGCCGGCCATCACGCCCAGAAGGACCACCGCACGCCGGTCCGAAACGCCCAGCGCCTCCTGGAGAAACGCCTTCACCGGTTGCAGCATCGAAAGCGAACTCGTGATTGCGGCCAGGAAAAGCATGAAAAACCAGACGAAACCGATCCAGCGCCCCAGTCCGCCCATATAGGCAAACACGACGGGAAGCGTATTGAACCCTAGCCCAAAGGTCCCTCCCGTGGCGCCGCTGGCTCCCAGGAACACGAATGCCGCGGTTACGGTAATGAGCCCGCCAAAACCAACTTCAAACAACGCATTCGTTGCCGAAGCCGTCATCCCGGAAAGGACGACGTCATCCTTCTTCCGGAGGTAGGAGGAGTAGTTGAGAATAATTCCAAATCCGACCGACAGGCTGAAGAAGACCTGTCCGGCCGCCGCCAGCCAGGTCTGGAAGTCTCCCAGGCGGGAGAAGTCCGGATTCCACATGAACCCCAGGCCGTTCAGTACGTTCTGATCCGGCAGGGCCGGGTTCGGCGTGCCCAGGGTCAGGACTCGGATCAAAACGACGACAGCGCAGACGGCCATCGCCGGCATCGCCCATCGGCAGAAAGTTTCAATGCCGCGGGAAAGACCCCGATAGACCAACCAGAGGTTAATCACAAACACAACGGCCCAGAACACGACTGCGGCATCCAAATGCCCGTCTACGACAAGGCCATGATGAGAGGACCCGGAGATCTCGGAAAAGAATGCCTGCGAGGCCCCCGCGTATCCGGATACGTCACTACCAAGATCCATGGCGCCACTGGCATAAGCCCAGGCATAGCGTAGGCACCAGGACTCGACCAACCCGTAGTACATGTAGATGACCAAGGGAATCAGCAGCCCGATGACACCCAAATAGCGCGTCACCGCCCCCCGTCCGACCACACCCATGATCGCCGGCGAGGAATGGAAACCGCGCGCGCCGCCGTAGCGGCCCATCGTCCACTCGGCCCAACATATGGGAATCCCCAACAGCAGGAGAGCGCAGAGGTAGGGGATCATGAAGGCGCCGCCGCCATTGGCGACCGCCTGACCCGGAAAGCGGAGAAAATTACCCAAACCCACCGCAGAACCGGCTACGGCCAGGATGACACCCAGGCGGGAATTCCACCCTTCGGCCCCCTGTCGGGAGGAAGGCTTCGTCGTCGACATCAGCTTATAAGATTACCAGCTACCGTGCCTGCCGACACATCATTATCTGAGATCTGTCGTCCCACCATTCACCCCTATAACCAAGCACAATCAAAAAGAAACGCCATCCCGACAATCCCACCGCTCATGCTCCCTCCAAATCAGTCTGCTAATTCTCCCACGGCCCACAAGATAAAGCACCCACAAAGGACAATGCCGGATGATCCCTGAAAGCCGTTCCCCTCTTTCCATTCGAGATTTCTTCCATCGCCCACTCGGCGAAGACCCGTCCCTGATGGTACAGAGCCGCGCCAGGATGTCGCCCACGAACACGGCTAGACCCAGCATCGCCGCCCCTACGTAGATCATGGCTCCGGAAGCGGCGGTACGAGTCCGTCAGCAGAGTGCGCAAAGATTCCTTTGTGCAAACTGTCCCAGAACGGAACGCGAAACTGAGGTAATCTGTAGAGGCCATGAAGAGCCAAGATCGTTATCACCACTTTCGCGTGGACTGGCCGGGAGAATCGTCTAGTGAGTCGGTCACGCTGTGTGGCATCAAGGGTGAAGATGTCGGGACCGGACAGATACCCTGCCCCAACTGCGCCCAGGTCGGCACTACCTTGAACTCTTGTGGGTTGGGACCGGAGAGCCCCTCCGGCAATTATTTTCCGCGGTCAGAGCGATAAACCCTTCTGCCTTGAATGCTCAGATCGAGGCTCTGCGGGCTTGGGCGGTGCAGATGGATATGCAGGGTCGGGCGAGTCTTAACTAACAGGGTGTCTTTATGATCTTAGGAGGCACCGTTCCCTAAAAACCCGGCGGGTGCCGGATTGTTGCGCAACCGTTCCTTTTTGCAACCCGGACCACCGATGGGCCTGGTGGCGGTTCATTGAAGCTGACGCGATTCTGTAACGTCAAGCGCGGAGTGCCAAAATAGAAATGTCCGAAAGTCGGGGAAAATATCTGCGGTTTTCGATGTCCCACGGACCGATCCATATTGTCCCAGAGTGGGAGCAGGGGCGACCGATACAATGAATACACGAGGGATGAACTAGGCTTCGACCTTCTCGGACAGCCAGATCTTCATCAGTGACTGGTAGGGAACATCTCGCTTATGGGCCTCAATCTTGATCTGTTCAAGCAGATGAACCGGCAACCTGAGAGAAATCGCCTGGGTTGACGGTTTGAGATTGGCAAAACGAACACGTTCAGCCTGACCCCAATCGACATAATCACTGGAGTCGTGACTTTCCCAGAAGGCCTGTTCTTGCGCTTCGCTTTTAAAGTCGGGAATAGGGCTACGCTTCTTTTTCATAACGGGATCGCTCCTTGCGATGCATGTCCCGTGCGGAGATCACGCGGATTCTGGTGTTCTCCTCGCGGAGTGTGAACGTTACATGCAGTTTCCGCCGTGAATTGGTGACGCCGAGCGCATGAAACCGAGGTTCGGGGCGGCTGTGCTTGACGTCTCCGATAACTAGAAACGGTTCGTTGAAGAACACTTGCTCCGCTTCGGATTGGCTGACACCGTGCTTGTCGAAGCTTTTCCGTGCGTTACCCTCGTCCCACTGGAAGCCTACCATCCGTGCGGAATCGAACACGACTTTGTATATTATCATAATACACAACTCTTTGGCGAAGCGGAACCTAGAACCGGGATTTATGAAGCCCATCCCGAGCTTCAGCGGTTTGACGTTGAGGATCTTGAACAAGCAAAAGGTCGCACATCGTTGCCCGAGGTCCGCCGAGGTGGGATGGCGGCGGACGTAGATCAGCTACCCTTACTATGGCAAAAGGCTCGAAACGACGAGCCCTGAACAGACACGATATCCGGATGAACAACAGGTAACATCAAGGGGAGATAGCACCGACAGTATCATAGATCGGCGCCATTCATCCCCTCTACCCCGTTACTGGTGGAAGGTGCTTCGAGAAAAGATCGGCGAGTTCGTTACCCTTGATCAAGTGTACAAGCCGGTCCGGCTTTTCCTTGTTGTGATTTTATGGATGGTTCAGTATTCCGCTCTTGCATAGATCCTTCACGCTGTTGTCAAGCTTTTGGGCTCCGTCTGCGTAAACCAACAGATCATCTTTCCCGAACACGGCAATGTTGTTGCGATTCCCGCCCGACGTGCCCCCGGCTTGACGCTCATGCAAAATGAGATAGTCAGCCCTTGTCCGGTTGGAGGTGATCTGCACGTTCGGACAAAATCGACGCAGTTGTTTCATCACTTCAATGGTTTGCGGCTCGGTCGTACCGCCGACACTGCCCCTCCCTGACCCGCTAAAGCTTGAGACCGTCGAACCCTCCACGTACACGGTCACCTTGGATGATGGTTGGGATTGATGCCGTCCAATCGAAGCAGCCGACACGTCAAGCAACGACAACAGCACCATTCCGGCAATAAGTTTTCGCATGGCAACGGATCCCTCCATAATTTTTTAACTCACCCCGCCCCGGTAGCTCGCTCCACCGGATCGTCCAGGTCGGAGAAGGCTTCCCCGATGGGAACTAAGCCGTTTCGCTTACACTCCATGCAACTCCCCCCCATTTTCTCATAGCTGTCAGACAAGCCTACACAGGAGGGTTCTGGTGCAGATAGGATCGTCGGAGTGATAAACCAGGAGCGCACTGTCGCGACGTGGACTATCCGGCCATGACGTAGCGCCAGAGCACCGCGGGATTCGACCGCAATGAGATCGGAATTGCGAACTGGCGTTTGTGAATCTTCTGCGCCAGCTCGATCCCGATGATCACGCGCCGCGCATTGTGGAATGTCTTGAATTCCAACATCGATCTCAAGCGGCACTTCACCCGGCGGTGGTCCTGCTCCACGACGGTGTTCAGGTATTGACAGCAACGAATCTTCACTGCGTTCTGGCCCCGGAAGTTGAACTCACCATTCATTCCCATCCGCCGCAGGGCGCTAGGGCTCGGCTGGTGGCCATCCAAGGTGATGCTGTGTGGCTCCCGATGATGCTTCAGTTCCTTGCGAAAGAATGCCTTCGCCGCCGCAATGCCGCGTGTTCGACTCAGACAGAACTCCACGGTGTTGCCTTGTCCATCCACGGCGCGGCACAGATACATCCACTGGCCTCGAACCTTGATGAACGTTTCATCGACCCGCCAGCTCCCACCCACTGGCCGCTCGAACCGGTGCCCGCGCTTTTCGCACGTTTCCGCATAGCGAACGACCCAACGCAAGATGGTGGAGTGCGAAATAGATCAACCGCGCTCACTTAGAATGGCGACGAGGTCCCGATAACTTAGTTTGAAGCGAAAGTGCCAGCGAAGGCAGAGGCGGATGATTTAGTCATCGAACCAACGACCGGCAAAAAGAGGATTCCGTTCAGTCTTGCAATGCGCGCCATGATCCATTATTACGATTTCCGGCCGCTGGCTGCACCAGAACCGCTTGCGGGAACGCTGGCGGGTGATCTTGGAAGCTGCGCACGCAGGCTCTCGGCGCGGGTCTACCAGCTCGTGGTGAGCTGGCCACGCATGCCGTGCTCCACGCCCATGCTGCCCGAGCTCTCGCGACGCTCGGCATCGACGCCCAGATTGAAGCTCATGGCGCCGGCCTGTAACACCGTCAAGCCGTAGCCGACCCGGTAGTCCCGCCCGTACTCCGAGGTGCCGAAGCCGACCCGCGGCGTCCCCACGAAGCGGTTCCCCACCGGCAGCCCGTAGCCCAACTCGGCCTCCAGACGGTTGCCCGATGGGGGGCTTCCATTCGCCATCCCGGCCATCGTCTCCCGGCCCCACAGCGCCTGGGCGCCGCCGGTGGCCTCACCGCCCCAGGACGGCGCCACCCGCGCCAGAAAGCCCAGCGGCGTCGACGGCGTCGGGTCGAAGCTGAGCGACACCGACACGCCCCGCTCCCGGAACCCGGCGTCCTGATGCACCAGTAGCATCCGCACCCGCACGTCGGCCGACAGTCCGCTCAAGGTGTCCGATACGATCAAACCGCCGCCGAGATCCGCGCCCGCTCCCGTCTCGGCGTCCCCGCCGTCGCGCCGCAGTCCGACCTCCAGGGTCGGCTGCAGCGACCACCTGCGCTTGAAGCTGTAACCGCGCGAGGCCTCCAGCCCGGTCCGGAAACGGGTCACCGCCGCCTCGGTCGCCGCCAGACGCCCCGCCGGACCCTCCACGCCCTCGATGCCCGTGCCCACCCACAGCGCATCCGCCTTGAACACCAGCCCGAAGCCGCCCGCCGCCATGGCCATCGACAACCCGCTCTTGAGCGTTGGTCCCCCGCCCGGCGTCAACGTCAGTGCGCCCTTGCCGTATCCGGTCACACCCCACAGGGTGATCCGGTCGGTCACCTTGTAGCCCAACCAGGGGTAAAGGCCCGTCACTGACGAGGCCACCTCGCCGATATCGACCCCGGCATAGCCGCCCCGGCCCCGGCTGTTCGCCAACGACAGACCCGCCACCAGCGGTCCTTTCGCGTAGTCGGCTCCGAACATCGTCGTGCGGACCCGGCCGTCAAGCGACAGCTCGCCCTCCCGGCCGTGAAAGGAGGACCGCGCCCCCCGGCTCCAGAACGACAAGATGCCGCTCCGGCCGGTCTCGTGGTTCAACACAAATGCCGAGCCGGTCAGCAGATCGGTGCCGCCCAGACCCATCCCGGGATGTTCGCGGCGGTCCAGCTCGCCGTCCGGACCGGCTGCGGCGTCCATCGGATCCGCCGCCATCGGAGTTTGAAGGCCCGCACCGGATCGATTTGCGCCAAGCGAGGCACCCAGCTGGCTGAGCAAACCGAGCGCCATCTCATCCAACGCATCCCGCCGCAGCTCCCGGCCTGCGAACCGGCCCCGGAAGCCCGGCTCGCGCGGTTCCTGCAGCCGTTCCTCGACGTGCTCGACCACGTGTGCCGCCGCCGTCTGCCCGAAGCGGGCCATCAGCGCCCGCGGCAGCGGGTCGTTGTTCTGGATCGTGCCGGTCGCCTCGCCGTCGTCGATCACCGCGCCGGACGGGTCGGAGAGCGTGAACGTGAGCGTCTCGCCGCCGTCGTCGTGGTCGTCGTCAAGCACCGCTACTGTGGCCGTCTTGCTGGTCTCCCCGGCCTCGAAGCGGAGCGTGCCCGAGGCAGCGGTGTAGTCGCTGCCCGCGGTCGCCGTGCCGCCGCTCGTCGCGCAGCTCACCGTCACCGTCTCGCCGCTCCGGCGGCTCAGCGTCACCACGAAGTCAAGCGTCGCCCCCTCGGCCTCGTCCACCTCGGCATCCGCCACCGAGAGCCCCGCCGGGCCCCCGACGGTCGCCGACAGCCCGCCGTCGAGCATCCGCCCGTCCGGCGTGCACACGCCCGGCAGCGTGTCGCAGGACGTCGTGTCCTTGAGAGTCAACGTGACGTCGTCCTTGCCCGCGGGCTGCACCTCGAGCCTCCAGCCGCGGTTCTTGTACCTGACCAGGCGCGAGGGCTTCGCGAATGCTGACCTGCCCCCAGGAACGAGTCCACTCTCTAAGTTAGACCTGGGACCATTTGAAGTCCACTCCATGGTATAGAACTCTGGGCCTGGGACCTGGGTAATCTGGCCTCCGGCGCCGCCGGCCGATAGGCCAAGGCGCTGTGAGGCCGTCGCTGGTTGTACTCCCTGCGCCATCTCTCGGCCAACACCTTCGCTTCCCACAACGTGTCGAAGACTTCTACGTTCAGCAGTTCATCCCGCAGTTTTCCGTTGAAGCTCTCCACATATCCATTCTCCCAGGGGCTGCCGGGCTCGATGTATAAGGTCCTCACCCCAACAGCCTTCAGCCAGTCCCGAACCGCCTGAGCCGTAAACTCCGACCCGTTATCGGACCGAATGTATTCAGGCACTCCCCGATCCACGAACAACTCCGCCAATCGATCCAACACGTCCTGGTGATTCATCTGTCGTTGAACCTCAATGGCCAGACACTCCCGGGTGTATTCATCCAGTAGGGTTAATAATCGAAAGGCCCTTCCGTCATGGGTTCGCTCATGCACGAAGTCATAGCTCCAGACGTGATCCTTGTGAGCCGCTCGTAACCGAACGCAGGATCCATCATGAAGCCACAGTCTCCTTCGTTTCGGCTGTCTGGACGGGACTTTCAGCCCCTCCTGTCTCCACAACCTCTCCACCCGCTTGTGATTCACTTTCCACCCTTCCCAACGAAGCATGGCCGTGATCCGTCGGTAGCCGTATCGCCCGTAGTGCGTGGCCAACTCCACCATCTCAGCCACCAATCGAGCCTCATCATCGGGGATATGCCTTTCCCTTCGCTGGGTCGATCGAGCCTGTCCCAGCACTTGGCAGGCCCGACGTTCGGAGACGCGCTCTGCTCCCAATCTCTCCCTCACCCACACCACTGCGCGTCTCCTCTTCGTCGGGCCTAGAAGTTTCCCGAGGAAACTTCCTTTAGGATCTGCTTGTCCAAAGACAGATCTGCCACTAGCTTCTTCAACCGGGCATTCTCCTTCTCCAACACCTTCAACCGCTTGGCCTGATTCAGTCGAAGCCCTCCGTACTCCTTGCGCCACCGGTAGTAGGTCTGCTCGGTCACCCCAATCTGTTTGCACATCTGGCCCACCGTCTGTCCTTGGGCTAGACCTACCTCTGCCTCACGCAGCTTCATGATGATTTGTTCTGCCGTAAACCGCTTCCGTGCCATCCTTGCCTCCTTCCTAAAACCGAAAATCCTAACATTCAACTTGGACCCGTTTTAGGGGGCAAGGTCATATTTTGCCGGAATCTTGAGCGGGTACCCGGACAGCGGCTACGCCGACGCTCATCCCGACTGGGGCCCGTGGCTCGACCTGATCAGCCTCATTCAGCCGCGCGGGAGATTGCTCGATCTGGGGTGTGCCTTCGGCTATCTGGTACGGGAGGCCCGTACCCGCGGCTATCAGGCATGGGGCCTCGACGTCAGTCCCTACGCCCTCTCCCGTGAGCCCGCCATCGCGGGCCTGATCGAGGGGGATGTCCAGGTCCTTCCCCTGCGTGGCTCGAGCGCCGACGTGGTGGTTCTCTTCGATGTGCTCGAGCATCTGTGCGAACCGGGGCGCGCTCTGGCTGAAGCGGTGCGGGTTCTCACTCCGGAGGGCCTCATCGCAGGCACGACTCCGGATCCGGTCTTCTTCGAGCGGGAAGAGTCGACTCATCTTTACGAGCGCCCTCCGTCGTACTGGCTCGAGCGTCTCGGCAAACTTGGACTGGAGGTCTGCTTCCGCTTCTCCGAGGAACCCTACAACTTCCAGTTCGTGGCTTCCCCCCGTGGCTCCCCCATCTGCTCCGCGCTCCGGCTTTTCCAGCACGACTACTTCTCCGCTGAACCCGACTTCCTGCACACCACGGGGCCGGCCATGGCCGTCCCCAGAAGCGGGTGGGGCAGCCTGTCCGACAGGCAGCGCTCGATTCGGGACCGGGCTTCGGTTTACGTGCTGAATCCCAACCCCTCTCCCCTCCTGTGCAGCGTCTCCTTCCAGCTCCTGAACCGAAGCTGCACGACCCTGCGCGCCGGCTTCAACAGCCTGGTCCTGGGCGAGTGGGTCCTGACTCCCGAACAACCGGCCCGCCAGCGGCTCCAACTCCCCGCGATCCAGGTTCCCGCGGGAGGTCACCACCTGTGGTTCGAGCTGCAGCCCGGTGCCCGGGGGGTCAAGATCGGAGTCCTCGAGATCGAGAGCTCTAAAGGTAAAGAGGAGGACCTGGTAGAGTCGCTCCCCTTCGATCTTTTCCAACGCTACCGCCTGGCGGGCCAGATCTGCGAACTACTCGAGCCCGCCCGGGTGCTGGACGTGGGCGGCTATCTGGGAGACGAGGGCGGCCACCTGGCCACCTCCCGGGACTTTCTCTGCCTGAGCCGGGAGGCCGGCCCGACCGACGTCCGGTCCACCGACCTGCGCCAGGGAGACTGGCCGGCCCACCAGCCCTCCCCGGCCTGGGATCAGCCCTTTGCAGATGACTCTTTCGATCTGGTTCTCTCGCTGGATGTTCTGGAACATCTGGCCGAGGAGCAGCGGGCCCGCTTTCTGGCCGAACTCGACCGGCTCTCCAGGAGCTGGATCCTTCTTTCGGCTCCCTTCGCCGACGCGGCCGTGGAGGCTGCCGAGAAGCTCCTTCGAGAGGGCCTCCTTGCCACTCAGCGCTTCCTGGACGAACATCGGGAACTGGGGCTGCCGGAATTGGAGGGAGTGCGTCGCTACTACCAGTCGAAGGGTTACAGCGTGGAGGTGATACCCAATGGCTACCTCCCGCGCTGGAAGACGATGCAGATTCTGACATGCCTTTACTTCGGCCATCGTGACTGGGTTTCCCTGCGAACCCTCAACCGCCTGTATAATCGTCTCCTTTTCCCCCTCGATCAATGCGAGCCCTGCTACCGCCATCACCTGCTGATCAGCAAACGCGCGCTGGAGGCCGAGACCAGCTCTCGCCTGGCCGCCCTGCGGACCCCCCTCCGAAGAGAGCCCGGACCGGGATCTGCAGGTTCTGAGCCACCCGGATTTTGCAAACCTCAATCAACGGATTCTGGACCGTGAGGAGCGCTTCTCCGGCGGCCTCACCGACACGCAGTTTCTGTTTGGTGAGCGAGAGAAGCTGATCCAACTGCTCGAGAGCGACCTCGAGAAGGCTCGCCTCGAAGTCGAGGACGTGCGTTATCGAAAACCCCTCTACGAACTTCTGGTCAAGCGACTGCGACGCAAGCTCGGCACCTTTGGAAAACGCCGGGCGCCGGCGGAATCGGAGTGAGGGCCCGATTCGTGGACGGCCAGAATCAAAGCCCGCCTCCCCGGACCTCCGTTGTGGTGGTTAACTACAGGGGCCGGGGTTATCTTGAGGAGCTGTTCGAATCTCTCTCGCGCCAGACCTTTCAGGACTTCGAGGTGATTTTCGTTGACAACGCCTCCCGGGACGGAAGCCTGGACGCCGTGCAATCTCTGCGCCCCGATTGTCGGATGGTCGAACTGGAAACGAATCTGGGGTTTGCGCGGGCGGCCAATCGAGGGGCCCGGCTGGCGGCGGGAGATCTGCTCGCCTTCTTGAACACCGATGTGAAGCTCGATCCCGGCTGGCTGGAGGAACTGATTCGGGCGGCCCAGTCCGATCACCGTATTGGGGCCGTCGCATCCAAAATGTTCCTGTACGACGACACCGGCAAACTGAACGGGGTGGGCGGCATGATGAACTACCTCGGGTACACCTGGGACCGGGGTATGTTCGAGACCGATCGGGGCCAGTACGATCAACCCGCGGAGGTTTTGTTCGCCTCGGCGGGAGCCGCGCTTTTTCGCCGCTCCGTGTTCCTCAAGGCGGGCGGCTTCGACGAGCGTTTCTTCATGTACCATGAGGATGTCGACCTGTGCTGGCGGCTCTGGCTGCTCGGTTTTCGGGTCGTCACGGCCCCCCAGGCGGTGGCTTTTCACCATTTCGGCGGCTCCACCCGCGACAACCGGGGAATGTTGTGGCGAGAGTTGATGGGAGAACGCCACAATATTCGGGCCCTGCTCAAGAACTACCAGTTCCCCAATCTGGTCCGGGCTCTCGCCGGGCTGATCTTCCTGCCCCAGCCCTTCTCCCGCAAACTGGGGCAGCTGCGCAACCTGCTGTGGAACTTGTGGGTGCTGCCCGACACGCTCCGGGAGCGGCGTCGGATCGCGCAGCGACGAGTGCGAAACGACCGGGATCTGGCCCACCTTATTGTAAAATCGAAGAATGTCCCCATTACCCTCTGACGTCAGCGTCGTGACCGTCAACTGGAACGGAAAGCGTCACCTTCAGACTCAGCTCCCGACGCTTCGCTCCACCGGCTGCGGCGAGATTCTGGTTGTCGACAACGGCAGCAGCGACGGCTCCCAGGCCCTGGTGCGAAGAGACTTTCCCGGCGTCGAACTGATCGAGAACGCGACCAACCGGGGCTTCGCCCATCCCTGCAACCAGGCGGCCGAGAGAGCTTCCCGGCGCTACCTGGCCTTTATCAATAATGATATGAAGGCGCATCCCGACTGGCTGGGCAAGGGACTCCCGCTGCTGGGAGGGGGGACCGTCTGTGCCGGTTCTCGAATCCTCGACTGGAGCGGGGAGCGAATCGACTTCAACGGGTCTTCGCTCCAATACCTGGGCTATGCGCTTCAGCGCGACATCGGACTGCTGGTAGAGGAGGTGTCGCAAAACGGCGAGATCCTGTTTCCCTGTGGCGGAGCCATGCTCATCGATCGCGAGGTGTTCCTCGAAGTCGGCGGATTCGACGCCGACTACTTTGCACTCTTCGAGGACGTCGATCTGGGCTGGCGCTTGTGGGTGATGGGGCACCGCGTAGCGTTCGCGGCAGAATCAATCACCTACCACCGGGGACATTCCACCCTCCAGACGCAGAATCTGCCCAAGGTCCGTTACCTGATGCACCGCAACGCACTGCTCACGATCCTCAAGAACTACGACGAGCGGCGTTTCCAGAAGATCCTGCCCGTGGCCGTGCGCCTGGCCATCAAACGGGCGGTTCACTTCTCCGGAGTGGACCCGGAAGCTTTCTATATCTGGTCAGACACGGAAGCGAAACTGCAGGACGGCGATTCCGAGACCCGGAAGCGGCTGCTGGACTCCCTCAACCACCTGGTGGCGGTCGATGACGTCCTGCAGCAGCTTCCAGGCGTGCTGGCGAAGCGAAAACGGGTTCAGAAGAAGAGACGCCGCCGCGACGAGCGGATTTTCGAGCTCTTCACGGACCCCTTCCGACTGATCGTCGAGGACGCGGGCTACGCCCTGGAGGAGATGCGGCTGCTCGACGTCCTGAACTTCCCACAGCTCGGACTGGACCAGCACCGGAAGGCGGCGGCGCGGCTGCCACAGCAACTGGAGGCCAGGATTGAAAGGTTAGAGCGGCAGCTCTCCCACTCACAATGGAATGCGCAGCATCACTTGAGCAGGGCTCCGTCCCGACCTGGGTTCTCACTCAGGAGACTGCTCCGAGAATTCCGAGATGAGGGCCTTGGGGCAACCTGGGGTCGCCTCAAGGAACGGGTCGAGGATGGACTTTAGCGTCATCATTCCCACCTACAACAGAAGCGACGTCCTGGGGCTGACCCTCAAAGCCCTGGCCACTCAGGAGATTGCGGCAAGTCCGGGAGCCTCCCCGATTCGCTTTGAAGTCGTGGTCATCGATGACGGCTCGACGGACTCGACTCGGAAGCTCGTCGAGTCGATCAAGGTCGCCTATCCGGTCCCGCTCAAGTATCTGTTTCAGGCGAACCGGAAACAGGGCGCCGCCAGAAACCTGGGAGTTTCTCACGCCCGCGGTAAGTACCTGCTCTTTCTGGGAGACGACGTTGTTCCCGGGCCCGTCTTTCTGGGCGAGCATCGCAAGAGCCATGCACTGCAGGACCCACTACTGGCAGTCATCGGCTACACGCGCTGGCCCGAGCACTTTCGGCGCACGCCCTTTCTGGAATACATCGGTGAGCAGGGGTGGCAATTCGGGTTCTCTCTGATTGAGGATCCCAGTGATCTCCCCTTCAACTTTTTCTACACCAGCAATCTGTCGGTGCCGAGAGATCTGTTTCTGAGTTCCGGAGGGTTTGACGAATCGTTCCAGGAATACGGGTGGGAGGACGTGGAGCTGGGTCTGAGGCTCAAGAAAAAGGGAATGCGCCTCGCCTACAACGACCGGGCGGTGGCCTACCACCACCATCGTATCAACCTGGCTTCCTTCGTGAGGCGTCAGCGCAGGGTGGGGCGAACGGCCTGGACCTTCTACGCCAGCCACCCCGAAGTGGCCCGCTTTCTGAACGTTGAGCGGATTCCTCGCTATTCGCTTACCAGGCGCCTGAAAATGTGGGCCCTGACCCGACTGTGCAGCCTGACCGAGAATCTGACCTGGCCCGACATGAGCTCCTTTTACCCTGACCTCATGTCGTACCATTACAATCGCGGTATTCGCGAGGGGCGAAATGAGCCGTCCTAACGGGAGCCGTCCTAACGGGAGCCGTCCTAACGGGAGCCGTCCTGACGGGCACCAGCTGACGGTCATCATCCCCAGCTGGAACCAGGCACAGCTTCTGCATGCGTGTTTGACCTCTCTGCACCAGCAGACCCGTCTTCCCGCTATCCTGGTCGTCGACAACGGGTCGAGGGATGAAACCCACACTGTCCTTTCTCGGTTCCCGGGAGTTCAATGCCGGCGGCTGCCCGAAAACCAGGGATTCGCCAAGGCCGTCAACGCCGCCTTGAGTACGGTGAAGACTCCATACGTCGCTCTTCTCAACAACGACACCGAGGCCCATCCGGAATGGGTCGAGCAGGGACTGCTCGGCTTTAGTCGCTATTCCGATTACAGCTTCTTCGCCTCGCGGATCGTTCACTACTTCGACCGCCGCTACCTGGACAGTGCCGGCGACTGTTATCCTCCCAGCGGACTGCCCGGAAAAAGAGGATTGGGCCAGCTTCAGCATTTGTTCGATAGCTCCTGCGAGGTCCTGGGGGCCAGCGCCGGAGCCGCCTTCTACCGCCGATCCATGTTCGACGACACGGGTATGCTGGACGAGGACTTCTACATGTATCTGGAAGACGTCGAGTTCAGCCTGCGGGCCAGGATGCTGGGCCACCGCTGCCGCTACCTTCCCGGGGCCATCGTGTACCACATGGAGGCGGCGTCCGATCCGGAGAGAGAGTCGCTGCTTCCCAAGCGGGGGCGGACGGCAGGGGCTGGCGCGGCCGGTCCTCCCCGCATCTATTACTCTGCCACCCGGGTCTTCTGGATCACTCGCAACCGCTGGAACCTCATGATCATCTACCAACCTGCCGCCCACACGCTGAGCCTGGTCTCGGGATGGGTGAAGAGCACTTGCTTTCACCTCCTCAAAGCGGGTTTTTTCGGGGCCTTCGTAAGGGGTCTGTGGGCGGGTCTGAGAAGCACACCTCGATCCTGGCGCAAGCGCCGGGAGTGGGAACAACGATGCAAGCTGACAACCAGACAGAGACGCCTGCTGTTCCGGCTGTGTTAGCCGTCTGCGTCAACTGGAACGGCCTCGAGGTTCTCCCGGCAGCGCTGCAGGGACTGACCTCATCCTCTTATCCGAACCTCAGAGTCGCGGTCGTGGACTGTGCCTCTGAGGACGGCTCCGAGAAGCTGGTTCCGAGCGATGTAACCCTGATCCGGCTGGAGCAGAACCGGGGATATGCCGGCGCCATCAATGCCGCTCTTCGCAAGACCGAGCAGTTCTCGAGTCCAGGCGCCCCTCTGGGAAGACCCGACTTCTTTCTGTTGCTGAACAACGATGTAGAGGTTGCGCCCGGCGCGATCTCAGAACTGGTTCGATTCGCTTCCCGCCAGGGCCCCTGTGTGTGCGGCCCGCAAGTCCTCCTGCACGCCTCGCCCGGGAGGCTCGAAGCCAGCTGGGGGAGAGTTGACTGGACCCACGTTCTGGCCCGCTTCGAGGACCGGCGACGCCCGCTCGAGTCGATTTCTCACCGGCAGGCCCGGCGGGTCCAGCTGCTGCTGGGATGCGCTCTTTTGATCGACAGTCGCGCCCTCGAGCGTACCGGCCTGTGGGATGAGACTTTCTTCATGTACCACGAGGAGGTTGACTGGCTGTACCGCTGCCAGATGACAGGCGTCCCGGTTTACTACTGCCCTTTCGTGCGCATCCTCCACCACGGTGGTACGGGCACGAAGGAAGCACCTCTGAAGAAGACCTACTGGCTGAGACGAAACACCGTGTTTTTCCTCAGGAAACACCGCGCCGGGCCGCTACGGTGGAGCCTCTGGGCCGCGACTCTGGCCGGGAGCCTGGCCCTGAATCTGATCACTCTCGAGTGGAAACGCCTGGGGATGATCTGCCGAGGCGCCTGGCACGGATTCCCTCCTACTATGGACGCGCGTACTGAGGCTCCTGAGATCAGCTTTGTGGTCCCCTCCTACCCCGGATTATGCAAGAACCGTAGTTCGGTGTTGAAAAACGACTCGAGAAGTGGCCCAACTCGGAAGCGGGCAGGTGTGACAGGCGGATTTGCGAAGAATATGGGTTGGCGAGGCGTTTGAGTGGTTTGGGGAGTGAATTTCAGACAGATCTGGGCCTGGATGAGTGTCGGAAGCGGTTTTTCGGGGGAGCTGGGAAAAGCTAACTGGAGTTCAGGCGACTCAAGACGAGGTGGAAGAGGGGTTGTTCGGGGAAGGCTGAGGAAAGATGGACCCAGATGCGTCGAGTGGTTTGTCGGATCCGGGCCCCGATCTTGAGGACCCGACGACGTAAGGTTTCGATTTCGAGCTTGTGCCAGGGGGTTCCGTGAAGATAGTCGCGCAGGCGCACGAACATCTGGCAAGCCAGTGCATGCAGGAGGAGTCGAAACTGATTGGCCAGGAATCGATGACAGCTGAGTCGGTCCATGCTCAGATGATTCTTGAAGGCCTTGATGAAGTTCTCGGTCTGCCCTCGGTTTGTGTAGTGGTCATAAAGTGATTGGGAGCAGAGATCGTCCCGGTTGGTAACTACAAAGCGACGATTGATGCCACGCTGATCGACCTCCACTTTGACAATGACGCGACGGGATCGATCCCAGCTGTGGGCTCGATAAAGAAACTCGTCAAACTGACGCTGTTTTTCCTCCAGCTCAACGAACCTCAGCCGAGTCGAATCCAGCAGGGGCTCGACCACTCGCTGCAGGCGAGGGTTTCGACTTAACCCAATGACATACTGGAGTTTATTCTCTTCACATTCACAGAACTCGTAGAGCCGAGGCGTGGCAAAGCCGCTGTCGGCCCGAATCTCAATCTCGACATCCGTCCCCACTGCTTGTCGGATGGCCTCCACGACTCGCTTCAGAATGGGCACGATGTGAGAGGCAGCCCCCTTGTTGCCAGGTCTCAACACGGCACAGACCAGGTCTCCCGTGTCGGCATCGAAGATCAGCAAAGGATGCAGAATGTGGTTTCGGTAATACCCGTGGTAGAAGGAGAACTCCTGTTGGCCGTGAGTGTGGTCGTCGGTACTGTCCAGATCCAGGATGATCTTGCTGGGACGTCTCTTCTTCAGGGAGCGCACATAACGGCCTGGCAGCCACCGGCTCAGACGCATCAGATCCTTCTTGGTGACGGAGTTCTCCAGGCGGGAGAAAGTCGGCTGGGTGGCCAAATCGGGATCGCTCTCTGGCAACTGATCACAGACTGTCTTGAGCATCGGATCCGAGCGCAGCGTATCGGCGTCGTTACAGTCTTCGTAGCCGGCCACGATCTGCAAGACTCGTTGTCGGATCAACTTCAACAGGTCATGACGAACGTAGCGTCGGTCTCGACTTTCCGCAATACACGAACTGAAGCCCTCGCACAATCGATGTTGACGATCCAGGGATCCAAACAACAACCATCCTGCGTCGGAAGTGAGGCTCCCTCCATCAAAACGCGTCGTGATCTTTCTGTGGCTGTGAAATGGCAGGGTATTCTGGCAGACTGCTTTCAACATTGCCGTAGCTCCTGTTTAGGGTCATTGTTTTTGTAAACCCTTTTATATCAGAGGGCTACGGCTCTTTCCTGGAGCCAGAATCTCACTCGGATTCAGATCTTTTGCATAATCCGGGCTACCGGAGTGGGTCCACCATCGAGAGGACCGTTCGCTCGATCCGGGAGCAGGACAGCTCGCTGTCCTACGAGATCATCGTGATCGACTCGTCGCCGGGCGGCTTGCCGGCTGTTTTTGGCACCGGCCATCCCGACCTTCAGGTGGTCCACAATCCACGGCGCTTGTGGCCGGGGGCCGCGCGCAATCTGGGCGCCGGGCGGGCCCGGGGCCGGTGGCTTGCTTTCGTCGACGCGGATGCGGTTCTGGAGAGGGACTGGCTGGAGCGCCTTCATACCAGCCTCGACAGCCGCCACGGCGCCATGGGGGGAGGCCGCGTGGCCAATTCCAACCCCGGCACGGATGCCGGATCGGTTCTACACTGGCTTGAGTTCTCGGAGTTTCTTCCCGGTCACCGAGGGGGTCCCCGGCCCTTTGTCTCGACCTCCAATCTCTTGATAAGGAGAGAGCGGTTTCTGGAGACCGGAGGCTTCGATGAGCGTCTGGCGATGTCCGAAGACGCGGCCTTCTGCAATTCTTACTCGGGCGCCATCGAGTTTTGTCCGGAAACCGGAGTGCGGCATCTTCACCGCACCGACTGGGGACAGGTCCTCACCCACCTGAGAAGGCACGGGCGCTGGAGCGGCATCTACCGCAGCCTCTATCCGGCTGCCGGCTCCTTCCTGGCCAGATGGCCTGCCCTGAGCCGACTCCTGCCCCTGTGGAGACTGCCCCGCGTGGTGTGGCGAGTGTGTACGAGCAGCCCTACGGAAACTGGGAAGTGTCTGCGCCTGCTCCCGGCTTTGTGGCGTGGGCTGGTGGTCTGGGCGGGCGGGTTCGAGGAAGGTCTGCGTCGTAGAGGCGACCCCGCCCCTACAAGGTAGGGGCGACCCCGGTCCCTACGAATGTAGAGGCGATTCCGGGTGGTCGCCCGCTAAACGGGCCGACCAGGCCGGCGCCTACTGGTTCATCCGTTCCCGGAGCATCTGGAGCTGGACCGCCTGCCCGGGGGGCGCGTCGACGCTGACGGCGGGGCTCGGGTTGTCGCTCCTCTTGAGGCCGGCGATCTGATCGTCGGTCAGTTTGAGGAGTCCCTTCAATGCCGGAGAAAGGTAGTTGTAGAGGATGTGGGCGGAATGCTCTCGCAGCTCGCCGCCCTGTTCGATCGCGACCGTGATCGGGCTTTTCTGGTCTTTCAGTTCGTCGCTTCCGATGTGCACGATCTTCAGGTGGGCCTTGCGGGCCGGGGGGATCTGCCCGGGGTTTTCCGCGATCTCGAAAAGTTCCTCGTCAAGCGTTATCCGAACGACTCGAATCGGCTCTTCGGTACCGTTTCGGATCGTCAATGTGACCTGCCCCCAGGAACGAGTCCACTCTCTAAGTTAGACCTGGGACCATTTGAAGTCCACTCCATGGTATAGAACTCTGGGCCTGGGACCTGGGTAATCTGGCCTCCGGCGCCGGCGGCCGATAGGCCAAGGCGCTGTGAGGCCGTCGCTGGTTGTACTCCCTGCGCCATCTCTCGGCCAACACCTTCGCTTCCCACAACGTGTCGAAGACTTCTACGTTCAGCAGTTCATCCCGCAGTTTTCCGTTGAAGCTCTCCACATATCCATTCTCCCAGGGGCTGCCGGGCTCGATGTATAAGGTCCTCACCCCAACAGCCTTCAGCCAGTCCCGAACCGCCTGAGCCGTAAACTCCGACCCGTTATCGGACCGAATGTATTCAGGCACTCCCCGATCCACGAACAACTCCGCCAATCGATCCAACACGTCCTGGTGATTCATCTGTCGTTGAACCTCAATGGCCAGACACTCCCGGGTGTATTCATCCAGTAGGGTTAATAATCGAAAGGCCCTTCCGTCATGGGTTCGCTCATGCACGAAGTCATAGCTCCAGACGTGATCCTTGTGAGCCGCTCGTAACCGAACGCAGGATCCATCATGAAGCCACAGTCTCCTTCGTTTCGGCTGTCTGGACGGGACTTTCAGCCCCTCCTGTCTCCACAACCTCTCCACCCGCTTGTGATTCACTTTCCACCCTTCCCAACGAAGCATGGCCGTGATCCGTCGGTAGCCGTATCGCCCGTAGTGCGTGGCCAACTCCACCATCTCAGCCACCAATCGAGCCTCATCATCGGGGATATGCCTTTCCCTTCGCTGGGTCGATCGAGCCTGTCCCAGCACTTGGCAGGCCCGACGTTCGGAGACGCGCTCTGCTCCCAATCTCTCCCTCACCCACACCACTGCGCGTCTCCTCTTCGTCGGGCCTAGAAGTTTCCCGAGGAAACTTCCTTTAGGATCTGCTTGTCCAAAGACAGATCTGCCACTAGCTTCTTCAACCGGGCATTCTCCTTCTCCAACACCTTCAACCGCTTGGCCTGATTCAGTCGAAGCCCTCCGTACTCCTTGCGCCACCGGTAGTAGGTCTGCTCGGTCACCCCAATCTGTTTGCACACCTGGCCCACCGTCTGTCCTTGGGCTAGACCTGCCTCTGCCTCACGCAGCTTCATGATGATTTGTTCTGCCGTAAACCGCTTCCGTGCCATCCTTGCCTCCTTCCTAAAACCGAAAATCCTAACATTCAACTTGGACCCGTTTTAGGGGGCAAGGTCACCTCCACACGGCCTTGCGCGCGTCAATCCGCTACAAAAAATAAATGGATGCAGTTGAACTAAACCGCTTCCAGCGGTAGGAATCTCCCCGGGCTCTCTCTTCAAGAATCCAGTATCACTTTTGGATATCGAGACTTAAGGTCTCGGAGTGGCCAAGAGGCTCCTTCGTGAGGCAAGGTGTTGTTGCAAAAACCAATAACCCTACCTCACGAAAGGAGTCTGTCATGACTATCTTACGCCAAAGGATGATCGAGGATCTGCGGATCCGCAACTATGCAGAGCGCACCATCGAAACCTATGTCGGAAGGGTGGCTGAGTTCGCGCGCCATTTCGGCAAGTCCCCTCATCTGTTGGGACCCGAGCAGATTCGCCAGTATCAGGTCTTTCTGGTGGAAACCAAGAAGGCTTCCTGGCCGGTCTTCAACCAAACGGTTTGCGCTTTGCGCTTCTTCTACCGGGTCTGCCTGAACAAAGACTGGGCCGTCGAGCACATCCCCTTTCCCAAGCAGGAAAAGAAACTTCCTGTGGTCTTGAGCCCCCACGAGGTGGCCCGCTTGTTGCGAACCCTGGACAACCTCAAACACCGGACCTTGCTGATGACGATTTACGCCGCTGGGCTGCGACTTTCCGAGGCCCTGCACTTGGCCGTCTCGGACATCGACAGTCAACGGATGGTACTTCGAATCCGTCGCGGAAAAGGCCGCAAAGACCGCTACGCTCCTCTCTCGGAGACACTGCTGGGGCAGCTTCGGATGTACTGGAAGCGAAATCAACCTGCCAGTTGGCTGTTTCCCGGAAAAGAGGACGGCTCTGCTCTCTCCAAAAGCTCGGTGCAGAGAGTCTGTAAGCAGGCAGCTGGCCGGGCTGGATTGGCCAAAAGGGTCAGTCCCCATGTGCTGCGTCACTGTTTTGCCACTCATCTGCTGGAGGCCGGAACCGATCTGAAGACCATCCAGGTGCTGCTCGGGCACCGCAGCCTCAACACTACTTCGGTCTACTTGCACGTAGCTACTCATGCTCCCGGCTCCAAGTGCCGGACTCAAGACCTGCTGGCCCGTTTCCCCAGCTCCAGCTAAGGGTGGGAAGACATCGGCTGGAAGTGGCCGATGTGGTTCGCAGTGCAGGAACAACTTTTCTGGCTCAGCATCCCACTTCTGGTGAGCAACGCAAGGCGCTACGGGATATCGCGTCCTGCCGAACTGCCACCCTGGGTGGGCATGTGCTGGCTTGTCAGCAATGCGATCATCAGGAGATCTCCTACAACTCCTGTCGCAACCGCCACTGCCCCAAATGCCAGGGCAGCTGTCAGGCCAAATGGTTACAAGATCGCGCCGCCGACTTGTTGCCAGTGCCTTACTTTCATGTCGTCTTTACGTTGCCTGCGCTACTGGGCCCCATCGCCCTTCAGAATCCGCGACAGATCTACGGCATCCTTTTCCGGGCCGTCTCGCAGACTCTACTGACGATCGCCCGCGACCAGCGCCATCTGGGAGCCAAGATCGGGTTCTTGGCCATCCTTCACACCTGGGGTCAAAACCTGATGCACCATCCCCATCTGCACTGTGTCGTCCCCGGTGGAGGGCTTGGTGCAGACGAAAGCAGCTGGGTCAGTTGCCACCACAGCTTCTTTTTGCCCGTGCGTGTGCTCAGCCGTGTCTTCCGGGGAAAGTTTCTTCACTCTCTGGATCGCCACTATCACACCGGAGAGCTTTCCTTTCACGGACAGCTCCAGTCTTTGGCCTGCCCAGAGCACTGGAAAACTCTGCTCAGACAACTGCGTGCAACCGACTGGGTGGTCTATTCCAAGCCTCCCTTCGGCGGGCCCGAGCAGGTTCTCAAGTATCTGGCTCGATACACCCATCGGGTGGCCATTTCCAACCGGCGACTGCTGTCATTTCAGCAAGGCCAGGTGAGCTTGCGTTGCAAAGACTACCGGCGGGGGGGGCGCTCCAGAACCCTGGTACTGCAGCAGCAGGAGTTTATTCGCCGTTTCCTACTTCATGCCCTGCCGACCCGCTTTGTGCGCATCCGCAGTTACGGCTTTCTGGCCAACCGCTGCCGCCGACAAAAGCTGGCACTTTGCCGGCGCCTGCTCGCTCCTATCCACACCCGCCATCCGCAGCCCGAGACCAGCCTTTCCTGTGCCGACACTCCTCCCCTAGAACAGCCCCATCTGCTGTGTCCCGTCTGCGGCCAAGGCCCAATGCTCAGGGTCGACACTCTCCTCCCTACACCGTATCGAATCGAGGAAAGGATCCACTCCCCGTGAAGCTCTCTCAACCACTCTTTCCTCGCATCCTGGGACTGCCGAGCTTGCCTCTTTGCTGCTCAGCGGCCTTCCTACTCCCGCGTCTACTCTACCGTTCCCCAGCCCTCTGCCGGTCCCCTTTTCATCCCCCTACTTGTTCATCGGGTGCCTTCCCCCCCCAATCCGGGCGGAATATCCCCTTCCCGCACTCCCCACTTGCCTCCCTCATCCGCTCACACCTGAAACAATCCCCATAGCAGCCACCAGCGGCTCAGTCCAACAGGGTCGTATCCGGAATCCCCCACACTTCCAGTCGTCTGAAACCTCTTGCCTTTCTCGTTGCACTCCGGATACAACCCTTATTGTTAGGCGTCAAAAGTCGCAACCTTTTTGTTGCAGGTTCAAGGCGCGCATCACGGAATCCACACCATCTGGCGGGACCTATCGTCGTTGTAATAGCCGATGATCGTGCGCTGGAACTGGGGACCGCCGAGGGTCATAATCCACTTCCAGCGGGCGGGCGCCCGGTCGATCAGAATGATCTTGTCCGCCATTTCAATCGCTATGACGTTGTCATCTTTCAGGGACACCCGCTCCGTCCAGCTCACGTTGAACAACCGCATCCTGGCGAGAGGAGTATCGGGACTGAATCGCACGACGTCGGGCCGGAGCGAAAGCAGGTTGGCAGCCGATTCGAACTCTTCGTCCACAACGTACAGCAGGGTGCTTCCGACTCCGGCCCCCTCCTGGGAGTGGATGAGCACTCCCGGTGTAAACGGAAGCGCAATCTCATTCTGGTAGACCCAGCTGCCCTCGCTCGAGAGCTCTTGTCAATAGGTGTGGAAAAACATCAGGCGGCTTTCTCCTCCGGGACTTGGTTGACCGGGACTCCATTGACATATTTGGCGCCCTGGTAGACGGCTTTCATCAGCTCCGGTGCCTTCAACCGGCGGAATCGCTGCTCCGCCACCAACAGCATCTTCCAGATCACCGCCTGGGCGTTTTCCACTTTCTTGAATCGCTTGGCCGCGTCCGTTCGCAGCCGAAGAGCGGCAAACGGTGACTCCACTGGATTGGTGGTTCGCAGATGCTGCCACTGCTTCTTTGGATAGTTGTAAAAGGTCACCATCCGGTCCCAGTCCTGCTCGATTAGCTCAGCCGCCAGAGTCAGCCCTCGCTGCCGGCACCAGTGCTGAAAAACCTTCTTGAGTCGTTGTGCTTCTTCTCGAGTCTGGGCGTAAGGGATCTGCCGCAGGATCAGCAAGGCCGGCTTGTGCACTCGCTTAGGGAGCTTGGCCAGCAGGTTGACGATCCGATGATTCCAGCAGCGCTGCTCCTCGGCCTGGGGATAGACGTTGCGCAAAGCTCCCCAGATGCCCAGGTGGCCGTCTCCGATCACCAGCCGTGGACAGCCCATCCCCCGGCGCTTCAAGTCGCGCAGTACTTCCGACCAGCTCTGAGTCGATTCCCGATAGCCGCTCGTGACCGACACCACGGCTTTGCTTCCGTCACTTAAGGCGGCCAGCACCACCAGCAGGACTGCCTTTTCCTTCTCCAGACCCGCCTTGACGTAGATTCCATCTACCCATAAATACACCACTTCCAGATCATTCAAGGGTCGACTCTGCCAGACTTCCCATTCGGCCTGCCACTTCTCTTTCAATCTGGCCACCGTGGAGGACGACAGGTGCGCCTTTTCCCCTAAAAGCCCTCTCAGAGCCAGATCAAAATCCCCCAGCGCCAGACCATGCAAGTACAGCTCAGGGATCAGTTCTCGAACCTGCCGCGTCCGCTTGGCAAACAGGGGCAACACCCGACTTTCAAAGTGTTCCTCTAGATCCCGCACTCGAGGCCTTCGAACCTGGATCGTCCCCGAGCTCAGCGTCAGATGCCTCGGCTTCCCATATCCATTGCGATAGCCCGACGGAGCGGCCACGGCCCTTCGCCGCTCACTCTTACGCCGCCCTAATAACTCCGTGACTTCCTCCTCCAGCAGCTCTTGAACCCAGCCTTGGATCTTCTCCCGCACCCAATCTTCCAGCTCCTCGAAACAAACTCTTGACTCCACACTTTCCTCAATCTTCTGCTTGCTCATGCGGTGTGTACTCCTTCCGTTGCGGGCCTTTCGGCCCTGGGTTTTAAATCAACCCGGAAGGATACTCACCGCCTATGCTATTTACACACCTTCTGATGGTAGCTCGTCGCTCGATTCATAAATATGTAGATTAGGCTCACCGTCGAAGGTCAAAGCCAGCTCGTTGGCGTCGCTTCCGGAAAAATCAAAATACTCGAGACAGCGGACGCTCTTCAGGTACGTCAGGACCGAAGAAAAAAGCACAAATCCATTTTCCGTCTGGGTGAACGTTTCGACGCTGGAGCCGATGGTAGGAACCAGGGACACAATAGTCACATCCAGGTCTCCGTCCCCATCGCTGTCTCCAAGATACAGCTGCTGGTCTTCGAAGACGTTAAAGGGAGTGAAACCAGGCTGAAAAGTGACTTCGGTCAAATCCTCCAGGAGGAAAACCGTCGAGCTGGCCCTCCATGCCCGGTGCAGCGATGCCCCACTCGGGCTCCCCACCGGTCCAGTCAGGAGAAAATCGTAAAAAGGCGGGACCAGGGGGCCCCCTCCGTTGTCCCCCGCATCACCTCCCGAGTCCCCCGTATCTCCTCCGGTGCCCGAGTCGCCGTTACCCGAGTCCCCTTCGCCTCCGGTGTCCCCCGAGTCCCCGGAAGAACCCTCGGGGTCTTCCCCCTCTCCTGCGTCAGCGTCGTTGCCGGGATCCCCAGTCTCGGAATCGCCCGGGTCCGAGGCGTCGTCGGGGGTACTCGGATCGTCCAGCGCCTCATCAAAAGGATTATCTGAACCGCTGGTGTCTTCCGATTCGTCGGGGGCGGGCGCAAACGCCCCTCCTCCCCCGCCGAAGAGTCTCGACTGTGCGGCCTGGTAACCCTGCTCCAGTTCCGCCAGCTCGTCGTAGGCCCCCGGCCCCGGGATCGCGGATGGCGAGCGCCGATCCGGCCGGGGCGACGGCAGGTTTTCCCGGGAGACAGGCTCTCTCAAGCGCGCCACCGCATCGGGCCGGTCCCCCGACGCCGGCGTCAGGGACGCAAGGTCCTTCCGCTCCGACGGATCCAGAACTTCAGTGAGAGGGATACCGGGCGAGCGCCGCGTTCGCTTGCGATTGACGGTGATGGGCTTACCGGGCGGTGCCGGCCGGACTCCCCGCCGGCTCCGGGCGTTCGATGGACGAGACAGATTGACCCTGTCAAACGGCGTGCCCTCACGCCTCGAAAAGTGGGTCGGGGACGGCTCAAGGCTGAGCCCGGGGTCCGCGGGAGAGGTTCCCTGCCTGTGATCGGTCAGGCTCACCAGAGCCAGCAGGCCTGCGGCGAGGGCACTCCCCACCCAGATCAACCGTTGCTTCTTCATCTTCGGCCCAAACTCGGGCTCCACCATCCCCGCGCTTCCTTCAGTCTATACGTTGCAGCCTTCCCGGTCTACGTCTCGCGTTTCGCGGTCAAAGGCATCATTTCAGTGCCGGCGTTTTTATTGCGGCCCGACAATCACCCAATCTGACTTTATAAACTGATACTGACACAGCGTTGAGGAAGCCGATCACATTCGCCTGCCCTTTGCAACTTTTGGGTTCCGATTTCATCTTCAATAGGCGTTGATTAGCGATTGCGCTTGAGCAGGAGGGGCTGATACGGTGTACGGCTTCGATACCATGAGTTGGCAGTTGTCCATCTCAGGCTGTCTTCGATGCCTACAGAACTCAGCCAGGCAGAGCTTGCGGAAATCGTTCGAGAGGCTCAGCAAGGGTCACTGGATAGTTTCCATCGCCTCTACCGATCCTATTCGAGAGCAATTTACAACTTTATTTGGCGGCTTGTCGGCGAGAGTTCCGATGCCGAGGACCTGACGCAGGAGACCTTCTTAAAGGCTCACCGTGAGCTGAAGAAGTTGAGGGAGCCTGCTCAGTTCAAGTACTGGCTTTACCGGATCGCCCGCAATGAGGTTTATCAGAAGCTTCGGAAATCTCAACGGGCGACGGTAGTTTCGATTGACGATGAGGAGGTTTCCTACTACGACTTCCTGGAAGGTTCGAGTGGCCTCGACCCGGAAAGTCAGGTGCTGGCTCTGGAGTTGAACCAGGTGATTCACCAGGCGCTGGACGCGATGTCACCGAAGTATCGGGATGTTTTTGTGCTGGCGGTCTTTCAGAAAGAGAGTTACGAGAATATTGCGAAAATAGTGGGTCGTTCACTGCTTTCCGTGAAAACGGATATTTATCGAGCCCGACTGGTGGTGAAGGAGCAGCTGAGCGGCTATCTGAAGCAACGCACATGAATTGCCACAACGTAGAATCAATTCTGGCTTCCGGCGCTTCCGAGTTGACGGCTGAAGTGCTGTCTCATCTGGAGACCTGTCCGGCTTGCGCCCGGCTGCGCAGCGGAGAAGAGGACTTCCAGAAACTCCTCGACCTGGCGGCAACCGTTCAGGTGGAGCCGCCGCAGTGGCTCTGGCACCAAATCGATACCCGGATCCGTCACAACCGGCCCGAATCCGCGTGGCCTGAATCCGCGTGGCCTGAATCCGCGTGGCCTGAATCCGCGTGGCCTGAATCCGCGTGGCCTGAATTCGTGCGGGGAGTTCGGAAGACTCCTTGAAGTTCCGGACCTCCGGCCAGCCTGGGTTGCGCTTGTTCTGGCCCTGGTGTTGTCGCCGTCGCTGACAGGCCTTCGACCCCGAAGCGACGGCGACCGGCTGCTGGCAGAACTCACCAGCTATGAACTCGATGTTCCCGAGAATCCGTTCGTTCAGGAACCGATCGGCGATGCCAATCCTTTCTACGGTTGGGGAGGGCAAGAGCGATGAAACGGTCATTCAGATGGGTCCCCGCTTTGGTCTTGTCCGGACTGCTGGTGGGAGCCGGCAGCTTGGCCCAGGTCAAACAGGGCCAGCCCAGACAGCTGAGCAAGATTCGGCCTCAGATCTCGCTTGAGGAAAAGCTTCGAGTGGGCGGAAGCCAGCACGAGATTGTGGGCGTTCTGATCGATGCCGATCGCTTTCGAGAAGCCGAATCGGCGTTCCAGGAGATTCTCGATCTTGGACTGTCGGGGCCTCAGGAAATCCTGCTGGTTCAATCAGCCTGGAAGATCGTTGAAAAGCTTAGCCCGGATTATGCAAGAGATCTAAATTCAAGTGAGATTTGGGCCCAGAAAAAAGGCCGTAGCTCTCTGATATAAAAGGGTTTAGAGAAACAATGACCCTAAACAGGAGCTACGGCAATGTCAAAAACAGTCTGCCAGAATACCCTGCCATTTCATAGCCACAGAAACATCACGGCTCGTTTTGATGGGGGGAGCCTCACTTCCGACGCAGGATGGTTGTTGTTTGGATCCCTGGATCGTCAACATCGATTGTGCGAGGGCTTCAGTTCGTGTATTGCGGAAAGTCGAGACCGACGCTACGTTCGTCATGACCTGTTGAAGTTGATCCGACAACGAGTCTTGCAGATCGTGGCCGGCTACGAAGACTGTAACGACGCCGATACGCTGCGCTCGGATCCGATGCTCAAGACCGTCTGTGATCAGTTGCCAGAGAGCGATCCCGATTTGGCCACCCAGCCGACTTTCTCCCGCCTGGAGAACTCCGTCACCAAGAAGGATCTGATGCGTCTGAGCCGGTGGCTGCCAGGCCGTTATGTGCGCTCCCTGAAGAAGAGACGTCCCAGCAAGATCATCCTGGATCTGGACAGTACCGACGACCACACTCACGGCCAACAGGAGTTCTCCTTCTACCACGGGTATTACCGAAACCACATTCTGCATCCTTTGCTGATCTTCGATGCCGACACGGGAGACCTGGTCTGTGCCGTGTTGAGACCTGGCAACAAGGGGGCTGCCTCTCACATCGTGCCCATTCTGAAGCGAGTCGTGGAGGCCATCCGACAAGCAGTGGGGACGGATGTCGAGATTGAGATTCGGGCCGACAGCGGCTTTGCCACGCCTCGGCTCTACGAGTTCTGTGAATGTGAAGAGAATAAACTCCAGTATGTCATTGGGTTAAGTCGAAACCCTCGCCTGCAGCGAGTGGTCGAGCCCCTGCTGGATTCGACTCGGCTGAGGTTCGTTGAGCTGGAGGAAAAACAGCGTCAGTTTGACGAGTTTCTTTATCGAGCCCACAGCTGGGATCGATCCCGTCGCGTCATTGTCAAAGTGGAGGTCGATCAGCGTGGCATCAATCGTCGCTTTGTAGTTACCAACCGGGACGATCTCTGCTCCCAATCACTTTATGACCACTACACAAACCGAGGGCAGACCGAGAACTTCATCAAGGCCTTCAAGAATCATCTGAGCATGGACCGACTCAGCTGTCATCGATTCCTGGCCAATCAGTTTCGACTCCTCCTGCATGCACTGGCTTACCAGATGTTCGTGCGCCTGCGCGACTATCTTCACGGAACCCCCTGGCACAAGCTCGAAATCGAAACCTTACGTCGTCGGGTCCTCAAGATTGGGGCCCGGATCCGACAAACCACTCGACGCATCTGGGTCCATCTTTCCTCAGCCTTCCCCGAACAACCCCTCTTCCACCTCGTCTTGAGTCGCCTGAACTCCAGTTAGCTTTTCCCAGCTCCCCCGAAAAACCGCTTCCGACACTCATCCAGGCCCAGATCTGTCTGAAATTCACTCCCCAAACCACTCAAACGCCTCGCCAACCCATATTCTTCGCAAATCCGCCTGTCACACCTGCCCGCTTCCGAGTTGGGCCACTTCTCGAGTCGTTTTTCAACACCGAACTACGGTTCTTGCATAATCCGGGTTAGAAACGTCCATCAGTACATGGTCGCGCACAGGATCGTGGGAAGCACTCTGGAGCGCGTCGAACAGGTGGAAAACCGGCACACGCTGCTGATGCTGCGAGCCAAGATCTTCCAGGAACAGCGAAACATCCCCAAGGCCCTGGAGGCTCTGGAAGAGGCCAAAGCCCTGGTCGCCCCCCGGTCCCGCACGCAGTAACGGATTCCAGGTTGCAGGTTTGAGTTAGCCGGTCGCCTCTCTCTCACCCTTCTCTTCCTGACGTCGCTTTTCCCTCAGCTCTCGATCTTCCAGCTCCTTCTTGTTAATGAACCCGTAGGCATTCCTCAGAGCCCTCTTGAACTCCAGGGTCATCTCGACTGCCGTGGGTAAATTGCGCACAACGTAGGGAGTGATCAAAAACAGCAGCTCGAAGCGCCTCTTGTTTCTTGTGGTCTGCCCGAAGAGAGCTCCGACATAGGGGATGTCCCCCAGCAACGGCACGCGGTCGGTAGAAACATCGTAGCTGTCACTGATGATTCCGGCGATGCCGACTTGCTGTCGATCGCGGACAATCAGAGAGGTTCTGACAAAATTCCGGTTGATGGTGGGTGTGAGGGCGGGGCCGGAGGCGTTACTGATTTCGATCGCCAGGTCCATGGTCACGATCCCGCTGGCACTGATGCGAGGCATCAGGAGCAGCGTCGTACCGGTGGGACGAAACGAAATCGAGTTCACGAACGAGGTGCTGGAACCGGAACGAAGGGGGTCTCCGAAGGAGGCCGTTGTCACCGGCACCTCCGCACCGACGTTGATCTGGGCTTCGGTCCCGTCCACCACCAGCAGCGTCGGGGACTCCAGAATCTCCACATTCGTCCTGGTCCGCAGGGCGTCGACCACGATGTCAAGCTGCCGTGAGGCACCGATGAACACACGGGTGGCCGCCGAGATTCCCCCTCCCCCTTCCTCTCCCACTCGGGTGATGGAACCGGTCGTCGGGTGCCCCAGATCGGGCAACCGATCCTGCAAGAACCAGGATAAGCCATAGCTCAGGTCGTTGCGCAGCTCCACCGAATAGATCTTGGCTTCAATCAGAACCTGGCGGGGGAGAACATCGAGCAGTTCAATGGTCTGGTGAAGGAACTGATAGTCGGCCTCCGTTCCCTGGATGACGAGGCTGTTGTTGAACTCATTGACGATGATCTTGACGTCTCCGGCGACCACTGCCGCTCTGACGCCCGACGAGGCCGCTCTCCCACCGAGGGAAGGTCCGAGGGGGAGCCCGCCCATGCCCCCAAGACGGCCCGGCTCTTCCTGAAACCTGCCCTGTTCGTTGACACGTTGCTGTTCCCGCTGTTGTCTTGCCTGCTGCTGGCTCTCCTGTTCCTCCGGAGTCCCAGCTCCTGAGGGCAGGCCGGCCCCGTCCGAGTAGAGTTGCGACAGGATCTCGGCAATGTTGGCAGCGGTGCTGTTCTCGACCTCGTAGACAAAGGTCCGAATATTGGAGCCTCCGGAGGGCGCGTCCAACTTGTCGATCCAGAGCAAGACTTCTGCGAAAACCTCGGGTGCATGCGTCACCACGAGAATGCTGTTAAGGCGTTCGATAGCCACGATGCGCACCCCTCCCGCGCTTTCTCCGGGAGCGAAGACCTGGGCCAGGTCTTCCGCCACATCGACTGCCTGGTGATACCGAACGCGCACCAGATCTACAGTATTGACGTCAAAGTACTCCGTGTCCAGAAGCCTGATGATCTCCAGTGCCTGCGCAATGTTGGCCCGATAGTCGGTAATGATCAGGATGTTGGCCGACTGAAAATCAACCACCTGGGCCCCGTCCGAAACGAAAGCCTTGAGCATCGTGACCATGTCGGCTGAGGGTATGTAGTGAAGCGGCACGATATACGTGATCACCCCCTCTTGTCCCTGCAGCTGCTCAGCTTCGGATGGTGGCTCCCCAACGGTGATCGTGGTTGGCTGCGGCGTCTCGGGCTCCTGAGCGATGGCTGCGGCTGCGGGATTCCCCGGGCCGGCCTCTGGAGGAGGTGAGGAAGGCTGCTGGGCGGGCTGGCTGGGGTGGCCCTCGACGGGCTTGCTTTCCGGTTCGGGCCGCGGTGCAACCGGACGCTTTAGAATGGGCCCCGGTATCGTGGCGCTCTGGCCGATGGGGACAATCACGTACAGGTCGTCCTGTTTGATGATGGCCTGACCGTTCATCTTGAGAAGCTGCTCGAGGATTCCGAGCAGCTTGTCTCTCGGGAACTCCTGGTTGGTGAAAAGGTTGACGGTCCCGGCCACCTGCGGATCCAGTATGTAAGAGTGCCCCAACTCCTTCATGATCACGTCCACGACCTCGTCGATGGAAGCGTTCTTGAAGGTCAACGTAACTCCCGTCCCACCTTTCTTGATGGCTGCCTCGGATGGAGGTTGAGGTTGGGGAGCCGGCGTATCGGCCGCCTTATCCGCCTCGTCTCTCATCTTCTGCAATTTGTCCTTAAATCTGGAATTCCCGCCGCGGTTTTTCCGGAGCAGCTCCAGCGGGTTTTCCCGAGGGCTCCTTCTGCGTCGTTCCGGGGGCACCTGGGACTGGGGGTTGGCCGGGATCGCTCCAGGGGCACCCAGAACACCGCTTGGCTGAGGCTTTTTTGCCTCCGGAGGCGGTCCTGTTCTCCGTGCTGTAGAAGACTGCAGCAGGAAGGAACGAAAGGGTCCCGCGGAGGCGAAGGCCCCCTGAAGCAGGAAAACTGTGATGAGTATTCCAGGTATTCCCCGCCACCAATTCGGCAACGGTTGACTACTGAGTGTTCGCATCGCCTGGATTCCGTTTTTCGAAGAGTCTCTTGTGTTTGCCATCAGTTGCCAAGCGGACGCCGTTGCTGGGTGGGCTGTCCTCTGGTGTTGCGCCCACCACCACCCAATCCACCGGCTCCCAGGGTCCCGCTGCCGCGGCTTCCCCCTCCGCCCAAACCACCTCCCCGACCACCCTGGCCTCCCCTTCCCCCTCCGCCTGCGAGTCCTCGCCCGCCTCCACCGAGTCCACCGGAACGCCCCCCCCCCTGTCCACCCTGGCCGCCAGCCGTACCGACTTGCACTGCCCGAGGCGTCTCGGCCGCGGCGGCCAGCGTGGTTGTCTCAACCGCCGCCGCCGGGGCGCCCACGACGATGATCTTGGGTCCGCCCGCTGCGCGGGCCGCTTGCTTGGGCTTAGGCTGCTCCGGGTCCAGAAAAATCTCACGCCGGTGGTCGCGCCAGCTGAGCACGATGTGGTCGTCTTCGATTGCCGTAACCGTGTAGCCCTGCACGTCATCGCCGACTTTGACCCGGGTCACCTCAGCCGGGCTACGACTGCGCCGGTTGGCCGCGATGGAAAGCACCGCCGTCTTCTGTGCACCGAATGTCATGACGCTGGTCAACTTCGGCTCAGGGGAAAGCTCCGGAGGTTCTTCACCTTCTAAGTCAACTCCTTCGTTCTGATCCTGCCCGCGCTGTTCACTGAAGAGGTTGCCGGCCGCGATGTCGAGAAAGGCAGACAGGGACGCCGGCCGCTCGGGGAGGCTGGTTTCCTCGAGTCCGACCAGCGGCCCGTCGGGGCGAATCGGCTCTTGTTTTCCGATAAAGGCCTGCCAGCTGCCGATCAGGTTCTGGGCTACCAGGACCAGGGCGATCAGCAGGAGAGTGTTCAGGAAAACCAGCTTCCTACCCACAACAAGGCTCCTTCGACTTCAAGTGGCCACCGTCGAGTCCGACTCTTTTCTCCACGTCCCTGTAAGGATGCAGCCGCCGCTAAGAAAGTCTGATAAAACCGGCAATTCTCAGGCGCGGCTGCAGCCTGGTCTGGTCGCGCACACGGAAACTCGTGAGCTGGAACTCTTCGACGAGCAGAAACTTCTCGTGAGAAGAGACGGCGTGAATGAAGTTGACCAGGGAATCGTACCCTCCCTCCAGATTCAGCTGCACTCCGATTTGAGCATACCGCTCCCCGATCATCTTTTCGGGCAGCGGATTGCTGCGAGTCACTCGCAGATCGTTCTGGCCGGCCAGCGCGCGCACCGTCTCTTCAATCTGCAGTGCCGCTGTGTTCACATCGGGGGCCTCCAGAAAGTGATCTTCGTAGGCCTGGAGGCTTCCCCGGACTCCTTCCAGATGACTCGCGAACGCGGGGCTCTGCTCCAACGCTCTGAGGTATCTCTGGACCTCCGTTGTCTTGGAGGCGATCTGCGGTCCGATTTCGCGCTGCCGGTCCAGGATCGGAAGGAAGAGATGGAATACGGCCATATATCCGGCAACCAGCCCGCCCAGGATCAGAAGGGCCCTTTTGTTTCGCTTCGAAAGCCTGCTCAGCTGCATTCTTCTACGTCCCCCCCAGCCGCGCACACTCTTGGACGCTGGCCTCAAAGCTGAACTTGTCCTTGCCTGAACGCCGATCCCGCGTGATGTACTTCGATTCCACCTCGGTGAGACAGTTCGACTCCCGCAGTATGGTCATCAGACTGGAGGCGGTGTCCGAAAAGCCGGTCATGCTGACCTTGTTCATTTCGATTCGAACGCTCTGCAGATAAGTATCGTCCGGAATCAGATCGGTGAGGTCTTTGAGCACCGTCAAGGCCAGCTGGCGGCCACTCAGCATGCCGCTCATTTCGACTGCCAGCTCGGCCAGCCGGTCGGCCTCGTCCCGGGTCTCGATCACCGACGCCACCCGGGGCCTGAGTGCATCGGCTTGAGCCGAAATTCCGGCCAGAAGCTGGGACTGCTGGAGGTATTCCCGCGACACAGAAAGTCCCAGCAAAAACAGCAACAGCGTAGCCAGGACCACCGTCGGCGCCCAGCTCAGCCGGTTACTCGACCGACGCATTTCGGGAGGAATCAGATTCATCTTCGAGAACGGGCTTCGCGTCAGGGAGGCGGCGGCCAACCCCACCGAGCATCCGGTGACGGAAAGGCTGCTCCGGGCCGCGCCTTCGAATTGGAGCGTCACGCCGTCACTGAGAAGTCGTGCGGAGCCGAAGCGTTCGCGAACAGGCTCCAGGGCCCCGTCGCCCCCCCTTCCGGCCAGATAGATCCCCCGCACTTGCTCCGATTCGTGCAGGTCCACCTGGGAAAGCAGGTTGTCCAGGGCAGAGCCGAGAAGCTCCAGTGGCTTCTCCTCGCCTACGACCGGCTGGTGACAGGAAAAATGCTTGTCGGGTCCTCCCACCAGGATGGCCTCGATTGCCTCGTCCTCGCAGCGCACGATAATGGACGGATGCTCAGAGATCCCGTCCTCGTGAAACTTGAGCAGCTGATGCAACCCGATCGAAGAAAGACGCACCACGGTCGGCTGCAGACCCAGATCTCCCAGGAGCGCAATGACTTCGTCAACGGCCTTGCGTGGAGCCAGGATGATTTGAAGCGTGATTCTCTTGGACTTCTCGTCCCGGTCCAGGACATGGTAGTCAAAGCAGACTTCCAGATCTTCGCTGGGTTCCAGCTTATTGACCTGAAACCGGACGACTTGATCCAGGTTCTCTTCAACTTCGAGCGGGAGCTGCACTTGCTTGACGGCTACCAGATCTCTGCTCAGACCGACAATGACATTCTCGGTGCTGAGGCCAAGGGAGCCGATGAAGTCGTGAACCCGGCTGTGCAGCTCGGCCCGGTCCAGCTCTTGAAAGTCCTCCAGAATCAGATTTGGACCAACTCTCAGACCTCGCAGTCCCCTGACCACCGAAGTGAGGACAAGCCTCCTCTTGCTGATCTCAATTCCAACGGCTGAGTCCAGATTAAACGTCAAGAGTGCCTCTTTCCCGGCAAGTTCAAATCTCCGTACTCGACTCGTTCCAGTATCGAACGCTGTATCCCTTGGGCGAGCGCGGATCCAGCTGGATGACACAGCGGATCCTGCTGACTACCTTCGAGCCGTTCAGCTCCCCCACACTTGTCAAACCGTAGACGGTGGCATTCGCATTTGCCGACAACAACGTGGCAACGTTCGATGTGAGCCCCGGAATCTCAGCCATCAGCTGGTTCGGGCCCTGAATGTACCCTTCTTCCCTCAGGTCGTAAATCCGAGTGGCCATCTCTTCATCCAGATAGGGCAGGGCCGCCAGCACGGGGAGGGGCGCTGCGTTGGCATTGATTCTGTTGCCCTGGGCGAAGGTCGTGAAATAGTGCTGCAACCCGTAGTAGTCGACCTTTTCTCCAGATTCAGACAGTCCCTTCTTTCCATAGTAGATTTCGGGCGTGACACCCCTTACCAGCAGCAGCTCTTCGGCAACCTGGAACGTCCCGTTGGCAGCCAGGTAGGGCGGGTCCAACGAAAGATAATAGTCACTTTCAGCCCCGTTGGGACTGGGGAAGTCGTCGGGGTCGACCCAGTCGGCAATGGAGTCCGTGATCACATCGGCGTGCATCGGTTCCACGCCCACCATAATCAAGAGGTTGTAGACCAGGTCCAGCTGGGTCTCAGACATGGGGGAATTCAGATTGATCTTGCCGCTCTCATCCGCCACATCGATTCTGGCGACGCCGTTGTGCAGCGGTAGAGTCAGCTTTCCGGTAAGCACTTCGGGAATCTGGTCCAGGTTGCCCTGCGACTGCTGCTGGGTGGCACTGAATGCAGAGCGCGATTCCAGGATCTTGTAAACGGCGTACTCGATTCCAGCCCGCGCCATGTAAAAGGACTGCTTCTGGTCCACTACGTTTCGAGCTGCGTTCACTTCAGTGCGAATGGCAGCTGAAAAGGACATTCCCAAAACGCCCATGGCGAGAGCAATCCAGAGCACTACGAGAAGGACTGCACCTGCTTCTTCTGGTGCTCTGCGAGAAGATCGAGTCGCGGCGAGCGGGTTCCTCATGTCGGGCGGTCTCCAAACATTGAGCGGAGATCCTGCCCGGTTCCGGGGGGACCCTGCGTGGTGTTGATCAACACCACGATCTTGAGGTCATCGGCGGTGATTCGAACGGCACCTGGAACTGCCAGGGTATCCATCGCCGACCATTCCGGATACCATTCCCCGATACCGGTCTGAGGATCGAAACCGTAGTACTCGAAGTAAAGTTCCTCGACTTTGTCGATAATAGATATGGGTTCGCCGGCCGGAACTTCCACCATCTCGTAAAAGGTCTGGGGGGCCGTGTAACGAACCTCCATGGCCCCAAAGTAACCGTCTCCCCACACGTCCTCTGCATGGCCGTAGCGGACGACGGTCAGACCCGGATTGGCAAGGGTCTCAAACGGCGCCACGGTGACGAAGGTCATTGCCGAAGGACTCCCATAGAAAAGGGGGGCTGCGGACTGCACGGGATTCTGGGCTGCGGTTAGATTGCCGGGGGTAGACCCTGACCCCTGCAACTGGAGTGCGTTCGTGGTCCCGGCCGGGAGCCTGACCACGGGAAACAGCGGATAAAGGCTTCCCAACTGGCGACGAACCATATCTTCCAGGACGCGCTGGCGGCCTTCGACTTCCATACGTTCCTGGCTCCGCGTGTAGCTGTTGAGAGCTACCCTGAGGCTTCCGAACAGAGCTGCTCCCATCAGCCCCAGCAAGGTGGCCGCAATCAGAAACTCGATGAGCGTGAATCCTGCCGGTTCCTGTTTTCTCCGTTGTCTACTCACGATTCCACCCAGCCTAATACCCTAGTTAATACCCCGGCTCGTCCGGCCTGGTGACCGCTGCTGCAGCGGATTCCCCGGATCGGCCAGCGACTGAGGGAGATCCGGAATCGCAACCGTCTTCAAGGTGCTGAGCCGGTACGACTTGCCAAAACGATCATTGATAAAATGAATCCTGACGGTCATCTGCAGCAGCCGGCTTGCGGGCGCGGCCAGTTCCAGGGAGAGCGGTTCCTGCGGCGCCTCCCACTCCGCGACTTCGGCCGTGTACCGGAACTCGTCGTCCAGTTCGCCCGACATGGCACCCGACCCGATGATTTCCTGATCTGCCAGCAGCTCGTTCATGACGTTTTCGGCGTGAGCCATGGCCCGGTGGGCCAGCTCGATTCGCCGCAGATTCTTCAAGCCGCTGGAGAAGATCTGCATGACGATGGCCACGCACACACCCAGGATGGCCAGGGCAACCACCACTTCAATGAGCGTAAAACCAGAGCTTCCGCTTCTCCTGTTCATCAACCTTCCTCGTCCGGCCCGGCCCTTGCAAGGCCGCTGATCCTGTCCACTTCGACCGCCAGCTTGAATTCCCGCCGATTCTGGATCAGAAGCCGAAAGCCGGAACTGCGGCCGTTGGGGTAAAAGCTGACGACCGGATCGATCTCTGGATCCAGGATCAACTTGAAACCCCGCGGCAGTTCGATCTTTTCCACTTCGACACCGTAGTCGTCAGTGATCGAATAGTTTGCCCCCTCCTGCTCCGGCGAACCAAACGCTACTCGAAACACCCGCTGCTCTGAGATGGCCCGGGATCTAGCCTGCTTGAGTTTCGTGACCATGTCGCGGGCGGCCGTGTTCAGCCGCAAACCCTCCATCCCATTCGTGAAGGAGGGCACGACCACCGCCGCCGCCAGCGCCGCCAGAAACAGGACCACGATCAGCTCGAAAAGACTGAAGCCATCTTCACGGTCCCCCGAATCACGGGGCCCGTCAAGCACTCCGATCACCATGAAGTCACGTCGGCGGAATCGTCCTCGCCGCCGGAAGTGCCATCCGCGCCATGACTCCAGAGGTCATAGTCACCGTGCTGGCCGGGAGAACGATACTCGTAATCGCGTCCCCAGGGGTCCTTGGGAATGGTCAATTTCTGCAGATAAGGACCGCTCCAGTTCTCGATCCCCGTATCGCGGGCCAGTGCCTCCAGCCCCTCCGCCGAGCTCGGATAGCGGCCGACATCAAAGCGAAACAAGCCCAGCGCCCCTTCCAGCTGGTCGACTTGCAGTTTGGCAATCTCCGCCTTCCCCTGAGCCAGACGCTCCATGACCTTGGGGCCGACCACGGTCGCAAGCAGCCCCAGGATCACGAGCACGACAATCAGCTCGATCAATGAAAAGCCTCGTTCCCGACTTCGTTTACGTTCGTTCAACATGTGGCTGAAACCTCCCTGCTTGGCTAAGAATTTGCTCCTTTGCCCTTGCCCTGGCGCTGAACTAGAGCGGGACATCATTAATGCTCAGAATGGAATAAAGAATCGAAACGATGACAAACCCGAACACAATGCCCATAACTAATATGATGGCCGGTTCGAAAAAGGCGATCAAACGCTTCAGGGCCGTCTTCAGGTCGCGATCATAGGTGTCCGCGACCTGCAGCAGCATGGTATCGAGCTGCCCGGTTTCCTCACCAACTTCCAGGAGGTGGAGCGCAAAGGCCGGAAAAACGTTCTCTCGCCGAATCGGGAGCACCAGACCTTCCCCTTTCTTGATACCCGCCTTGATCGGCTCCATGGCCCTGGCGATGGCCTGGTTATTGACCACCTCCTTCACGATGTTGATGGAGGAGATCAGAGGGACGGCACTGTTGAGCAGGGTCCCCAGGGTGCGGCTGAACCGGCTCACCTCCAGCTTCTGAAGAACGGGGCCCAGGAGTGGAACACCCAGCAGTCGGCGATCCCAGCTGAGCCGTCCCTCTGGAGTGTTGAGCCAGCGGCGAAACAAATACCAGCTGCTTCCAACCACCGCCAGGATCAGCCACCAGTAGCCGGAGAGAACCGCGCTGATGAACAGCATGATCTGCATGGGCAGGGGAATGGGAGCGCCGGCGTTCTCAAATATGATGGCAAACCTGGGGATCACAAAGCCCATCAGAATGAAAAATGAGATAATCGCGACGATTATCAGAATAAAGGGATAAATGAGCGCCGAGACGATGTAGTTCTTCAGTTCCTGAGAATTCTCCAGGTACTCTCTGAGACGCTCGAGGATCTCATCCAGCGCCCCCCCGGCCTCCCCGGCCTTCACCATGTTAATGTAAATTCTGGGGAACACGCGAGGGTACAGGGCCAGTCCCTCGGATAGAGATTTTCCGGCCTTGATCTCCTTGAGAAGATCCCCCACGATCTCTTTGAGATAATCGTTCTCACTCAACTGGGCCAAGATCGAAAGGCTGCGGTCCAGCGGCAGACCCGCACTGGAAAGGCTGCTCAGTTCATGGGTAAAGACCAGCAAATCGTGTTGAGACACCCGCTTGCGCTCCCAGGGCATGCGAAGTTCCCTGCCCAGCAACCCGGCAACCTCTTCGCTGCTGATCCGGATAGGCATCTGCCCCTGCTCTTCCAGGCGGAAGCTTGCGCTCTTCTCGTCGGCGGCCTCGAGAGTTCCTTCGACTACCTTGCCTTCGGGCGTGACTGCCTTGAATTGGAAAAAAGGCACCTTTTATCCTTCCTGGGTAACCCTCAAGACCTCACCCATTGAGGTCAGCCCTCGCCTCACCTTGTCAAAGCCGTCCAGTCGAAGTGTCCTCATTCCGTTTTCGACGGCAGCCCCCCGCAGCCTGGAGGCGTCCGCATTGCTTACGGTGAGTCGCCGCACGTCGTGATCCATCATCATCAGCTCAAAAATGCCGAGACGACCCCGGAAACCGGTGTGACCGCACTCCTGACAACCGGCTCCGTGGTAGACCGTGGGAAGCGGATTCTCGGAAAGACCCGCTTCTCTGAGAACTTCCTGCTGAACCGCTTCGGGTTCGCGGCAGGTGGGACAGATGACTCGAACCAGGCGCTGCGCCAGTACTCCCAGAAGCGAGGAGGCCAGCAGATAGTCCTCGGCGCCCATGTCGACCAGCCTGGCGATCGCACTGGGCGCGTCGTTGGTATGCAGCGTGCTGAACACCAGGTGACCGGTCAGCGCGGCGCGGATGCCGATTTCGGCGGTCTCCAGGTCGCGGATCTCACCCACCATGATCACATCGGGATCCTGACGGACGATCGAGCGCAGACCGGCAGCAAAGGTGAGGCCGATCTTGGGATTGACGTGGATCTGGTTGATGCCTTCAATCTGATACTCGACCGGGTCCTCAATAGTGATGATTTTCCGGTCCGGAAGGTTGATTCTAGTGAGAGCGCCGTACAGCGTTGTGGTCTTTCCGCTGCCGGTCGGCCCGGTCACCAGAATGATGCCGTTGGGACGCTCGATCAAGGATTTGAACTGGTCCAGCATCCGGCGTGAGAAGCCCAGTTTCTCCAGGTCATAGATCTGTGTATTACTCTTGTCGAGAATCCTCATAACGACGCTTTCGCCGTACATGGTTGGAAGCGTCGAGACTCGAAGATCAATGTCCTTGCCCAGGACGCGCATTTTGATACGGCCATCCTGCGGTAAGCGCCTCTCCGCTATGTTCAATTTGGCCATGATCTTGATGCGTGAGATCACGGCTGGCTTCAACCGTTTGGGCGGAGACTCTACGTCATAAAGGATGCCGTCGATGCGATATCGAACCTTTAGATCCTTTTCGAAGGGTTCGATATGAATATCGGAGGCCCGCGACTCAATGGCCCTGGAGATGATGAGATTGACCAGACGAATCACCGGGGCTTCCGAGGCCAGGTCTCGCAGATGCTCAATATCTTCGCTGTCTTCTCCCAGAGCTTCCTGATCGTCGATGCCTTCGACAATTCGACCCAGCGTGGTGGTCTCATCGCCGTAGAACTTGTCGATCCGATCCAGCAGTTCGCTTTCCGATGCAATGACCACTTCGGTTCGTTGAAAGCGAGTGAACAGCCGCACGGCATCTAGAACCGAGGCGTCCAGCGGGTCGACCATGGCCACGACCAGCGTGCCGTCTTCCTTGACCTCGATGGGAAGGCACTTCGCCTCTTTCATAAAGCGGGGGGAGAAAGTGTCTTCTACCACCGGAACCTGAGGAAAACCGTCTCCCGTGATCAGAGCCAGTCCAAGGTGGCTGCTCAGATGCCTCACCATTTCCGCTTCAGAGAGTGCACCAATGTCGACCAGCAGCTTGCCCAGCTTGTCGGGAGACTGCTTCTGCAGGTTCAGCGCAGCCCCCAGTTCTTCCCTGGAGATGATCTCCTGCCGGACAAGAGCTTCCCCAAAGTAATCGCGTGTCTTGAGTGCAGCCAGTTCAATCATCTTCGGTTCCGCCTGTGCCGTCGGCATCGTTGATTCCCGTCCGTGTCAATAGTCGAGCACATGCAGGCGGTTTATGAACTCGTCCTGGGTGATCTTCCTCATGGCCAGCAGGTCCGCATCGTCTTTGGTCGTGGTGATCACCAGAACGCTGCGGCGCTTGCTTGGATCCAGTTCGTTTCTGTCTTCAATGTGCGCGTTAATGGAGATCCGGTCGTGGGCTCCCAGCTGCTTGATCGAACCGGCATGAGTGGCGAGACACTCCGACAGGATTTCCCGGACTTTCCGGATCTTCTTCTTCACCGCTTCCTTGTTCAACTTATTGGGCGCGTCAACCTCTCCGAAGGGAAGTCGGATCTTGCCCCGGTCGATGCGCAGATGTAAGGTCAAAGCCACTCCATATCCCTGCATATAGCTCGCCCGCGAACCCAGAACCAGCGCAAACGGGTTCGTGAAGTTCAGCTTGAGGCGTTCGTCGACAATTTTCTCAAACACGTGTGTATCCTGTTTCAAGTCGGTCAAGTTGAGCCTGGCCTGGCCCAATCCGAGGCCTCCGAACATCACCGTGACAAGGAAAACAAAAAGTGTTTTGCGCATTGATCTCCCCTTCTGGTACTTCCCGTACTCTTATTGAAACGCCAGCATCTTCACAAGGCGGTCCCGCTCTTCGGCTGCCTGCAGAACGTCTTCCTCAACCACCTGCAGACGCAGTCCCAGGCCCTGCTGATAGGCGGCCTGCTGCAGACTTGTCGAATCCACCATGCTCTGCAGAACGTGACCAATCTGAAGCTCTTGTTCCGTCTGTTCCGAGACAACGATGTCGTGGACCAGCTCCATCAACTGGCGCTCCGAGACCCAGAGCCTGTCACCCCACAAACCCGTGCCCCGGATCAGGGAGACCGCGCCGACCACGATCAGCACCGATGCAGCCAGCTTCTGAACCCCGGACCACCAGTTGAACCCGAGTGCCGCACGAGGGGTCGTGGGGGGCGCTGCCTCCTCCTCTTCGATGTCCCAGGCACCCAGCCACTGTCGAGTCTGAATCAGGCCCAGAAAGTCACTCCGGCAGCCTGTACAGACGTCAAGATGCCTGAAGAACTCGGCCGACTGGATGGGCGATTCTCCCTCACCGTAGAGAACATCAACCATTCGCTCCTTGCTCAACTCACAAGTCATAATTTTTCTCCACCAGGACCTTTAGCGTTTTCAATCCCAGATAAAGCCGCGATTTAACCGTAGAAAGAGGGACATCCAGGATCTCCGCAATCTCCCTGAATTTGAGACCCTGATATTCCTTCATCACGATCACCGCCCGCTGTTCCCCGGGAAGCTCTTCAAAAACCGACCTGAAAACTCGCTGCAGCTCAGTCTGGCGATAAGCCGTCTCCGGTGTCTTTTCATCGACCTCGGCCCTGGCCGTTTCGCGTTCTTCGTCCAGATCGACCCGCTTTGACTTCCGACTTCTGCGGAAGCGCATCCGGCATTCATTCAGGGCGATTTTGTACACCCAGGCCGGGAAGCTGGTCGGATCGCTCAATCGACCCAGGTTCTGATAAGCCTTGGCAAACGTGTCCTGCGTCAGGTCCCGGGCGTCTTCTCGATCCCCCGTATAGCGGAGAATGAAGCCGAAAACACGGCTCTGCCAGCGCTCGACGAGCCTGCCGAAGCTGTCGGCGTCCCCGCGCACCGCGAGATCCAACAAGTACTGATCAGTTTGAGTCATACGACTGCTTGCATTACGAAGATGCATGGGCTACTGGAAAAGTTTAACCCCTTTGCGGGTTTCACGTTGCACGTTTTACGTTCCACGAGCACCTCGGCCAAACATCAGTGCTAATTGGCGGAATGTGGGAGACATCTGAGCTCATAAGTCAAGAGAATTGTCTCCCTTTTTTTCTGAAGCTTATCCACAAGCCGGTTGCATCAGAGCCACAAGAGGAGAGTTGCTCCTCTGGAGACTCCGGCAGTAGAGTTCCTCGTCGTAGTGGACTCGATCGATCCAGCAACGGAAGAGAATGCGAATCCATTTGTAAGCTAAAGATCGAACGGCGGCGTGGTGTTTGAGACCGCGCTGACGTTGCTGTAGGTAGTAAGCACGAGCCCAGGGCGATTGCGGAATCGAGCAGGCCGCAAACTCATGGAATGTTTGGCGAATAAACTTGGGACAGCCTCGACGCCAGACCACCCGAGAACTTCGTCCGCTGTTTCGTGTTACGGGAGCGATGCCGCTCCATTTTTGGACCTCTTCAGCATCCTCAAAGCGACTGCGATCCGACCCGAAGGCCGCCAACAAGCGAGGAGCCAGAGCCGGCCCGGCTCCGCTGAAGCTTGCAAACAGAGCGGCATCTTCATGCTCGGCGAAGAGCGTGGCAATGCGGTTGTCGTAGCGTTTGATGATCGGCAGCAGAACCGAGAGCTGTTCGACCAGGCCCACCAGTTTCAGTGAACCGGCTCCAATGAGAGCCTCATCCTGGGTCAGTGGGTAACTGGCACGGATCTGCTCGAGCAATGTTTGCAGCTTCGTCTCGGCACAGCGTACTCGATGTCGTGCCATGCAGCGACCCAGCACATCGATCCGCACTTTGCGAGCTTTCTCCAAGCTGGGCCAGCGCTTCAAAAACTCCAGAGCCAGTGGCCCATCCAACTTTGCAAACCACTGCAAAGGCTGCGGATAGTAGCTCTTCAAAGACCTCGCGCAGTTGCTGCACCAGTCGTTTGCGCTCCTCCACCAACTGGCGTCGCCCCTCCACCAACAGCGCCAGCTCCCGGGTCTGGGCCGCCTCCGGTCTCCAACAACGCAATCGATCCCGGTGTCTGTACACCAGCTCCAGCAACAAGTCCGAATCTTCCGGATCATCCTTCTTACCGGAGGGTGAAAATGCCTCTCGATAGCTCGCCACCGTCTTCGGATTGATCGGGTACAGGTGCAAAAAGTCATAGCACATCAGCGCCGCCATCAACCCTCCCCGCTTTTGCTCCAGGGCAATCACCACAGGACGACCCTCAAAACGGGTTCTTAGCTGGCGTACCCATTCGTGCAACTCTTCCGGGTCTTGCCGTACCTGACACCTCTCTACTTCCCGACTGCCGGCTGCCCGCAGCTGGATCTCATGTTGATCTTCGGCCCAATCCAATCCTACCCATGCTCCGATCTGTTCTGTGGCTAACATTGCGCCACTCCTTTCTGCGCAGCACACGCTTGCCCAGACCTTGCGCAACCCTTATAGTCGAGTCCTCGTAGGACAGCATCTAGAGTATGCGTTTGCTGTCTGTGCACCGTGGCGTTCGAAAGTCTCCCGCCAAGCGTTTCGTACGCTGGGGCCTTGAATTCGTAACGCCACGGTGCGCGTGCTGCACAGAGGCAATCAAATCCTCGATCGCTCCCGGCGCAAACTTTTTTCCACAACCCAGAAAAGAAAAAAGCAGCAAAAAAGAAAATCGCTACTATTTCTAATCCATCGTTGGAAAATAGATCGTTAGTAACTATAAGGCGCCTTGGGGCGGCGACGCGGAACGTGGAACTTCCTAGGGGTGGTCCCGGAAAAAGCGGAGGGGATTCAGGGATCGGCCGTTGAGGCGGACTTCATAGTGAACGTGCGGGCCGGTGGCTCGGCCCGTCGCTCCTACGTAGCCGATAACGTCACCCTTGCGGATCACCTGGCCCCGATTCACGGCCAGCTCTTTGAGGTGTCCGTAGCGCGTTGTCAGGCCGAATCGATGCTCGAGTTTCACCAGTTTTCCGTAGTTGTGCTGGCGGCCCGCGAAATGGACGACCCCATCGGCCGTCGCGATCACCTTCGATCCAACCGGGGCCGAAACATCCATACCCTTATGAAACGAACGGCTGCCCGTGAACGGATCGCGCCGCATCCCGAAGCGTTCGGAAGGGTATCCGGTAACCGGCATGATTGAGGGTGTGGCACTGAGCAGGATGCTCCGGTCCTTGTAGTACTCTTGAAACTTACGCAGTTCCTCGCGCAGGGAAATACTCTTCTTCTCCAGGGAATTCAGCTGATCGAGGAGAGACTTCTCGTCGAACGCAACTTCCAGATCTCCGGCCGCGGGACCTCCGACGCCTCCCAGACCGTCCATGCCGAGACCCGCCATGACACGCAGTTTCTGAGCCGCAACTTCCAGAGAGGAAAGGCGCTCGGAGAGCTGCTTTGCTTTTACTCGAACCTCCTGGTTATCGTTGTGAAGGTGCTCAAGCCGCTGCTGGACGGCCTCATAGTCGCTGCTGCGTTCCCACATCTGGTAGTAGTGCGCCGACAGCAGGCCCGAGACCAGCAGGAGTGCCCCCACGCGGACCATCCCCAGTGGCACCACAGAGGGTGCAAACCAGTACCGACGACGCGACGGCTTCTGCACTTCTGAGACAACTCTCCTGCGATCTGTTTTACTCATTTGTCACACAGGGAACTACAGTCAGAAGTCGCGGTAGTATAGTGATCCGGGTGGGACATGTCAAGGATAGCGCCTATCTACGGACGGAAGTTTAGAGCCGAGGCCGGCAGGCCTCGGTTACAGAATGAGACCAACTTCCCTACTCCAGGGGGCCCTCTTCAACTGACTCCTGGGCAAGCGCCACAGAGGCCCCCTAAAGGATGGTGGAGGGTTTGCAGTCTTCCCGCGATCTACACTCCCTTACTAATCATATACGTAATTCATTTATTTACAGAATCTTACAAACATCAACGAATGGTTCTCCAGGGTCCCGACAGTGGAAGTCATTTTGACCCCAATTTCCCCGACGATTGAGTAATCATCGATTTCGGCAGTTAACGACGATTTCCGCCCCCCGGCCATAACAGTCCCTGCTCCGGCCTTGGGGTCAGGATGTCCAGATCGTCGTTCCCGACGCTGGTTAATCTGGTACTGACGGGGCACCGCTCGAATGGGCCGTCATCGGACTCACGCACCATGTCGAGGAGCCGTGGCGCTAGCGACGTCGAGTCGAGCCAATTGTCGAACCGGTCCGGAGGTCAAAAATCTACAGCGAACAACAACGGACCCTTTCAGCCCGATGCGATGAAGGGGTAGGTAAACAACATCAAATGTACCAAATTCAGGGTGAAATGCACCAGGATGCTTGCTTCGACACGCTGTGTGACGTGGTAGGCTGCGCCGTAGCCGATGCCGGCGAGCGTTGCCAGGACGGTATAGGCAATGCCACCGGCAATATGTGCAATACCGAATGCCACTGCCGCGACGAACAGTGCCACAAGACCTGCTAAAGGAACTCGCGCGCGCAACACTTCCGTCAGGTACCGTTGCAGGATCCCACGGAAGAACGCCTCCTCGGCGAGGCATGTCACTAACAAATTCGCCGGCACCCACATGACTAGGATCGCCGGCCATTTCGGGTCCCAAACTGCAAACTTCATCGCCAAGGCAGCTACCACTACCAGAGCAGGTGCGAGGACAGCGGCCACCGCAGTGGAGACAATCGCGCTGATCCTCTGTGTCCTTCGCTGCAACTGCACACACACCACGTAGAGCAACACGCCCACCAATGCCTTGTCGTAATTCCAATACAGCGTGTACAGTTCCGCCGAGGGTGATACGCCCACGGCATCGACGACGAGAACGTTGTTGATCCACGACACTCGATGGGAGGCTAGAGCGACCGCACAGATCACGAGCACACCCCATGCCAGGATACGCATAGCCGCGGAAAGCGTAGATCGCATGGCCGCAAGACACGCCCCCGCAAACAGGGTGATGACCGCTAGCCCCGGCCATTCGACAATGCCGACGATAACCGCGGCGGCGATGGAAAGACCCGTAAAGATCGGCCAACTCCAACGGACACGCGAGAACATGGCCATTCCCAATGCTAACCAGAGCAGCAAGTAAGGGAGGCCGTTTGCTAAATCGATCGTCACGGTTCAGTCCAGATAACGTTTCCCCGTCTTTAGGGCCAAGTTGATTATTGAGAGTTTTCGGTTTCGATCATAGGTCTCAAGGGTAACTGAGCGGAACCACGAGAGTCACACAGGTCGGCAATTGATCGTTGTGTAACCGTTCTTTGTGCAACGATTCAAAAAGCAACGCCTCTGGCTCTCAAGATCGCCGAAGCGAAGCCTAGCGTATGTGGGCCTCAGCGGAGCGATAGTCTTGAGACTGTGCTCGTCCCCACCCGCCGCCGGTATTGGCGACGCTACGGGCCAGGAGACGAATCGAGATGGGATTTTAAATCCGTGTGCCTGGCGCGTAGTGCTTGCACTGAATGGTTGCAGCAACCGTGCTAACGTTCCTCGGCAACTAGATCGGCGCCCGTATCGGCACCGGCGAAAACCGGCTCATGGCCAGCCCATTCGGCCCACAACCGGACATTGAAGAAACGCTATTTGTAGAGGGGGTCATCGATGAAGTACATATTCATCAGTCGTTCGAAGAAACTAGACTTCGGATGTGGTCCAGCGTTCTCTAAAAATAGTTACTCGATACTTTGGGCGTTGACAAGAAGCGTGCGGCACGTTGTGGTGTGGTGATATGCTCAGTACAATCGGGGCTCGAAAAGATCATAACGGACTGGTCATGGAAGCGCCGCTCACGGCCCTGCAGGACCGAATATGGATTGGTGGATCTGGGTAGTAGCGGGTTTCGCGCTGCTTACGTTGGAGTTGGCGTCTCCGGGTGTTTTCTACCTCTTCTTCTTCGGCTGCGGAGCCTTGGCGGTGGGTCTGTTGACCGCTCTCGGGTGGCCAGGGCCGCTCTGGTTGCAAGGAGTGCTTTTCACCTTCCTGTCGCTGTTCTCGGTCTTGTTCTTCCGTCCTCTGCTCATGAAGAAAATGCAGGCCGGCTTAGGCGAGGTAGAAATTGACAGACTTGTTGGCGAGAGGGCCTTGGTGCGAGACGAAATCGTTCCCGACGGCTGGGGTAAAGCGGAGCTGCGGGGAACGACCTGGAAGGTGAGGAATGCAGGAGCGGCCCCTGTCGGGTCGGGCCAATCGTGCCGCGTTGAAAAAGTCGACGGGCTAACTTTGTGGATTCGAGGCGACTAGCCGAACGGAAAGGAAATCGAAAATGGATATGGGTTTGATCGTTGTGGCCGCGTTGGTCCTGTTGGCTGTCATCATTCTTGCCAAGACAGCCGTGGTCGTTCCACAACAGAGGCAGTATGTTGTCGAGAGGCTTGGAAAGTACGCCGGAACGCGCGATGCCGGGTTCCACATTCTGGTCCCGTTTATCGATTCCATCCGCTACCGTCACTCGCTGAAAGAGTCGGCCCTGGACATCCCGGAACAAATCTGCATCACGAGTGACAACGTGCAAGTGGGGGTGGACGGCGTCCTGTACCTCAAAGTGCTTGACGCACAGCGCGCTTCCTACGGCATCGGGGATTACATGTTTGCGATCACCCAGCTTGCTCAGACGACACTGCGTAGTGAGATCGGAAAGATCGAACTCGATAAAACGTTCGAAGAGCGAGCCCACATCAACAATCAGATCGTAGACGAGCTTGATAAAGCGACAGAGCCATGGGGCGTCAAAGTACTCCGTTACGAGATCAAGAACATCAATCCTCCCCACGACGTGCTCGCGGCCATGGAGAAGCAGATGCGCGCCGAGCGCGAAAAGCGTGCCACGATTCTGGAATCGGAAGGCCGCCGGGATTCGGCTATCAACACGGCCGAGGGAGAGAAGCAGAAAGTCATCAAAGAATCCGAGGCGACAAAGCAGCAACAAATCAATGAAGCGGATGGACAGGGCGCTGCTATCAAGACCGTTGCGGCAGCCACGGCCGAGGGCATTCGCAGTGTGGCCGAAGCAATCGAGGCGCCCGGTGGGTATCAAGCGGTGCAGTTGCGCGTTGCCGAGCAGTATATCGAGAAGCTTGGCATGCTGGCCAAGCAGAACAATACGATGATCCTGCCGGCAAATATGGCTGACGTCTCTTCGATTATCGCCACGGCAATGAGCGTGATCAAACAGACTGACAACCCGCAGGACGTAAGGTAGTAAGGTAGACACCGAGCACTATTAGCCCGTGATTAACATCGAATACATAGATTCAAATGGCCCCGCACAGCCGTTGCGCAATCGTTCCTTTTCGCAAACCTGGCCTGCAGATCCTCAATCCAGATAATAGCCAGCACCGACCCGGAAATGGACCGGTTTCCCGGGGCCACATCCGGATGGGACCCAACGTTGCATTTCGATCCAAGTTCCCCTCGGCATCCCTCCAGAGGTCTTCGGCGAACTGCGGACCGCCCTCGCCAGATCGCTCCTCCGTCCCAGATCGGCTAGACCGGCGGCTCTGGCGACACCGTAAAGAGCAGCCGCCACAGCGGCCAGATCCCGCTGGGCCGGGCCACGGATGGAAATCTTGTCACCGCCAGTGCCTAGTGCCCGAAGCACCCGGGCTTGGGAGGATCCGGTGGCGTGCACCACGAATCCAACATGGGTTTTGGCTCGAGAGGTCACATCCAGCCGGTCGTCGTAGACCGCCACACCCACGGAGCCGCCGCCAGTCGAGTAATCGCGGTGGCACAGGGCGTTCACCAGCGATTCACGCGTCGCCAGAGGCGGGTAGAGTGGTTCGTCGATCCGTTCGATTCGGTCCGCCTCGATCCGACCAGTGATGGGTAAGGTGTCGCGCAGAAAGCGTTCGGCACTCGCGAGGAGCGTGAAGGCTTTGCCGTGGAACTGTCGATTGTCCGGGAACTCCGTGCGGTCAACGCTCCGGAAACGTGCGACCCGGAGCAGGCACTGCGGCATCTCGAACTCGATGCGCTCGTTGTTACCAAACAGTACCACCGCCGCGCGCCACAAGACAGCGTCTCGGATTCGCCTGTCGCGGCTAGCCCGCATAGATCACCGATTTGGAAATGAAGGTGATTTTGGCAGGCCGGAACGGTTTTCTGAGAGTTTCACTATCGATCCGGTCCAGGTCGAGTGATGCGGTGGTGTGGATGGTCGTGAATGGAGCGTTTTTCGGGTTCGGAACAGCGTGACGGAATGCATTCAGGCAGAGCTCGGCCTGAGCGATGGAACGATTTCGTTTTTGGGGGCGTTTGATCGGGACAGACCTCAGCAGCGCAGAGGAATGGCCTGGAGGTTTCGAACGACGGCAGCGAAGACCTCGCTGTAGGGATAGGCTTCCGACATGGAGATCCAGACGTGGCGGACCGTGAGGCGGACCTGGGCGCCGATCTTGAGGAGCTTCAAGCGAATCGTCTGACACTGAGCGCGAGCCAGGGGGGTCTGCTTCAGTCCGAGACGACGCAAGGCGTGCATGAGCATGTAGGCGGCGGAGGACAGATACAGCCGGAGTTGATTGGCGCGCATCGTTGCCGCGCTGGTCCGGTCGGCGAACAGACCCAACTGCTGTTCTTTTATGCGGTTCTCCATGTCGCCCCGCGCACAGTAGAAGTCTTCGTAGAGCGCGCGGGCCCCCAGGCGTTCCGGCGACAGGGAGGTGACGACGAATCGGGGATTGGCGCCTTTGTCCAGGAACTCGGCCTTGCCGACGACGCGTCGCTCCGAGGTCCAACTGTGGCGAGTCCGGTAGCGGAAATCCTGGAACACCCGCGCCGGTCGCCCGGTGGCGTTGAACTCGGCTTCGGCCTGAGTCATCGCTTCGGCGCTCTCTGACTTGAGCCGATCATTGTTGGCCAACCCCATCACGTAATCCACGTGATGGTCTTCACACCAGCGGAGCAAGTCATCCCGGCAAAAGCCCGAGTCGGCCCGGATGACGATCGAGACCTCCGGCCAGCTCTGCCGAATCCGGCCGACGATCCGTTCCAGTTCCTCCACCGATCCCGCGGCCCCATCGATATTGGAACACCGCAACCGGGCGCACAGCAGATGCTCCCCCGAGAAGATGTACAGCGGGAGATAACAGTAGTGGCGGTAGTAACCGTGAAAGAACCGGCCTTCCTGCTGGCCATGGATCGGGTCGTCGGTCGCATCCAGGTCCAGCACGATCTCCTCGGGCGCCGATTCGTGGGACTCCACGAAGGCATCCACCATCCAGCCGTCGATCCGGTCCGGGTCCATCGCGATCTTCTTGTACCGCTCCTGCTCATCGACCTCGGCGCCGGTCAACTCCAACCGGTTCAGCGTACACCTGCCCGCCAGCGCCTTCCCCCGATCCGAGGCCTGCCGCCGCCTCTCCCCCAACGGATCGGCCTTATTCACCGCCACCGCCAGCATCGGATCGGTGCGCAACTGATCATGATCGTTCAGATCCTCGTACCCCAGACAGAGTCCGTAGATGCGCTGCCCCAACAACTCCTCGACCGTGTGTTCGATCAACCGCGGATCCCGGTGATCCCTGAAACACTCAGCCAGTCCGGCGATCAGACCCGTCCGCTGCTCGACCTCTCGCAACAGCAGCACCCCTGCATCGGAGGTGATCTTCCCGCCGTCGAACCGCGCCTTCACTTTGCGTTGAAATAGTTGGTGAAATTCGAACCTGGCTTGTTTACACTCTGTTCTCATAAGGGCCGCCTCCGTTTGCGTGTGAAAATGTTCATTCAAAACGCTTTATACCAAACAGGGCGGCCTTTTAAGGTCCTCATCGGTGATCTATGCGGGCTAGCGCTGTGATCTGTTCAGGCGTCATAAGCGCATCTCATTCTTGCGTCGATTCCGTCCACACGAATGCTGGTGCGTAGCTCCTCGACCTGGTCGCAACCCCGTGCTGAGTAGTCGAATCCCCAGTTTTGAGGGAATACGGCCCGAAGAACGGTCACTTCGCCCCTCTCTTCTCTCCGGCCTGACCTTCTTCACACAGCATTACAAAATCATGGTCCAGACCGTGCCATAGGATGTCCAGCCGAGGTGAGAGGGATGCCAAATGCTCGGCTGAGACAGGGGACAAGCGGAACGGAAAGATACTTGGGCTGTCTAGTAGGTCTCTTGTGGCGTGTATGTCGTCAGCGCAAATGGGACAAAATGGCCCGTTGTCTAAGAGACACTTGGGGCCGCTGCTGGTCTGGCTAGATTAGCATTGATCACTCGCCGACGGGCGAGCGTTACTCCCTTCAATCTCCTCCTTCTGGTTTGGATCGAATCTCTTCTTCCAAAGTAAACATCATCGGGTGTCGCGTTGCCGAATGCTTCGTGATAGCGCCGGCTGTTGTAGTACTTGATGAACGCCCCGATCTCCAGCTCGAGCTCCTCCGGGCTTTCCCACACCAGCAGATTGATTCGCTCCTTGCAAGAGCGATGGTAGCGTTCGATCTTTCCGTTCGTCTGCGGGTGATAGGGCGAGGCCAGAATGTGGCCCAGTCCCTTGGCCTCTAGATAGTAGCCGAAGTCCCTGGAGATGAGAGCCGAGCCGTGATCGGTTACCAGCCGCGGCCTCTTCTGACTCTCCATCTGGCCAACACCCGTTGCCTGGCAAGCCGCCTCGACAACTTCGGAGAAGTCACCGGCCGTCATGGCCGATTGCAGCCGCCAGGCCAGGATCTTTCGACTGAAGTCGTCCAGTACCGAGATCAGGTAGTACCAACCCCAGTTCTTGATCAATAGATACGTCGCGTCGGTCTGCCATTGCTGGTTTGGCCAAGTGGTTTTGACTCGATATTCCGCTCCCGCTGGAAACGTCTTCTGGTGGACTTCCCGGATCAGCCCTTCGACTTTCAAGATCCGATAAACCGAGGACTCGGAGATCGTAAACCCGCAGTGGTCCGTAATATGGCAGCTGACTTCTCTCGGCGACCACTCCGGATACAACAGCGCAATTTCTAGCCCGGATTATGCAAGAACCGTAGTTCGGTGTTGAAAAACGACTCGAGAAGTGGCCCAACTCGGAAGCGGGCAGGTGTGACAGGCGGATTTGCGAAGAATATGGGTTGGCGAGGCGTTTGAGTGGTTTGGGGAGTGAATTTCAGACAGATCTGGGCCTGGATGAGTGTCGGAAGCGGTTTTTCGGGGGAGCTGGGAAAAGCTAACTGGAGTTCAGGCGACTCAAGACGAGGTGGAAGAGGGGTTGTTCGGGGAAGGCTGAGGAAAGATGGACCCAGATGCGTCGAGTGGTTTGTCGGATCCGGGCCCCAATCTTGAGGACCCGACGACGTAAGGTTTCGATTTCGAGCTTGTGCCAGGGGGTTCCGTGAAGATAGTCGCGCAGGCGCACGAACATCTGGTAAGCCAGTGCATGCAGGAGGAGTCGAAACTGATTGGCCAGGAATCGATGACAGCTGAGTCGGTCCATGCTCAGATGATTCTTGAAGGCCTTGATGAAGTTCTCGGTCTGCCCTCGGTTTGTGTAGTGGTCATAAAGTGATTGGGAGCAGAGATCGTCCCGGTTGGTAACTACAAAGCGACGATTGATGCCACGCTGATCGACCTCCACTTTGACAATGACGCGACGGGATCGATCCCAGCTGTGGGCTCGATAAAGAAACTCGTCAAACTGACGCTGTTTTTCCTCCAGCTCAAGGAACCTCAGCCGAGTCGAATCCAGCAGGGGCTCGACCACTCGCTGCAGGCGAGGGTTTCGACTTAACCCAATGACATACTGGAGTTTATTCTCTTCACATTCACAGAACTCGTAGAGCCGAGGCGTGGCAAAGCCGCTGTCGGCCCGAATCTCAATCTCGACATCCGTCCCCACTGCTTGTCGGATGGCCTCCACGACTCGCTTCAGAATGGGCACGATGTGAGAGGCAGCCCCCTTGTTGCCAGGTCTCAACACGGCACAGACCAGGTCTCCCGTGTCGGCATCGAAGATCAGCAAAGGATGCAGAATGTGGTTTCGGTAATACCCGTGGTAGAAGGAGAACTCCTGTTGGCCGTGAGTGTGGTCGTCGGTACTGTCCAGATCCAGGATGATCTTGCTGGGACGTCTCTTCTTCAGGGAGCGCACATAACGGCCTGGCAGCCACTGGCTCAGACGCATCAGATCCTTCTTGGTGACGGAGTTCTCCAAACGGGAGAAAGTCGGCTGGGTGGCCAAATCGGGATCGCTCTCGGGCAACTGATCACAGACTGTCTTGAGCATCGGATCGGAGCGCAGCGTATCGGCGTCATTACAGTCTTCGTAGCCGGCCACGATCTGCAAGACTCGTTGTCGAATCAACTTCAACAGGTCATGACGAACGTAGCGTCGGTCCCGGCTTTCCGAAATACACGAACTGAAGCCCTCGCACAATCGATGTTGACGATCCAGCGATCCAAACAACAACCATCCTGCGTCGGAAGTGAGGCTCCCCCCATCAAAACGAGCCGTGATGTTTCTGTGGCTATGAAATGGCAGGGTATTCTGGCAGACTGTTTTTGACATTGCCGTAGCTCCTGTTTAGGGTCATTGTTTCTCTAAACCCTTTTATATCAGAGAGCTACGGCCTTTTTTCTGGGCCCAAATCTCACTTGAATTTAGATCTCTTGCATAATCCGGGCTAGCATCTTGTCTCGCTCCTCAGGCAGTATCTGGTTCCAGAACCCGGCTCTGGGAAGAGGGACGATCTCGCAAGCCCAGCAGACCCCGTCTACGAAAGTTCGCTCGCCACCGGTAATAGCTCGAGCGGGGTATCTGAAGCTGAGCCAACACTTGTGTCACCGGCACACACGGAGCCCTCAACGGCCCGCAAGACTTCCAGTTTGTATTCGGCAGCCATTCGCTGATACCTTCTTCGCTTTTCAGGCGCTGATTGTCCAGCACCGTCTCAGCCACTGCCCTTTTGAGTGCCTCGTTTTCTTCCTTCAGCCGTCGCACTTCCTGGGATGTGGCATCCCGGTGCGTGTCCCGAGTCAACCCGTTCTTGCCGGCATCCAGAAAGGCTTTCGACCATTTGTAATAGATCGATGGCTGAATGCCTTGTTGTCGACACAGCTCGGTGATCGGGATTTCGCCCCGAAGTCCCTCCAGGACGATCCGAATTTTCTCATCGGCGGAAAACTTCCGGCGGGTCCTTCTACGAATCTGTTTAACAACGTCTGTGGCCATGGTGGTTTCTCCTCTTGTGTTACGCCACGGCCGGCATCGACACCCCGACAGAGGCTGTCAAGTTCCCTTCAAACTGTCTCTAAGACCACAGGCTCAATGTGTCTCATTGCTGCTGACGGGATACAGTCGGAGGGTTAATGTTCGCCTTCGGCGAAGGGGGCTCCAAGCGCGCCTTGGTAGCTCTAGCCCTGTAGCTTGTGCACCAGACCCTCAGCGGCCTGGGTAATCGCCAGGGTCAACAAGCTATCCGCCAAGGCGACCGAAACGGGCCAGGCTCCTATAGCGAAGTGAAAGCAGAGCTCAAATGGGCCATCGGGTTGCAACTGCTGGCACAAGATCAGCTCCCTTCGAGACCGTAATCGACGGCTATTCCACCTGGCAATCAAGACGCTTATGGGGGGCATTTGAGGGTTGAAGAGGGCTATCCGCCATTTCTCACCGATGGGACCTGAAAAGGCCGCCCTGTTTGGTATAAAGCGTTTTGAATGAACGTTTTCACACGCAAACGGAGGCGGCCCTTATGAGAACAGAGTGTAAACAAGCCAGGTTCGAATTTCACGGACTATTTCAACGCAAAGTGAAGGCGCGGTTCGACGGCGGGAAGATCACCTCCGATGCAGGGGTGCTGCTGTTGCGAGAGGTCGAGAGGGGGACGGGTCTGATCGCCGGACTGGCTGAGTGTTTCAGGGATCACCGGGATCCGCGGTTGATCGAACACACGGTCGAGGAGTTGTTGGGGCAGCGCATCTACGGACTCTGTCTGGGGTACGAGGATCTGAACGATCATGATCAGTTGCGCACCGATCCGATGCTGGCGGTGGCGGTGAATAAGGCCGATCCGTTGGGGGAGAGGCGGCGGCAGGCCTCGGATCGGGGGAAGGCGCTGGCGGGCAGGTGTACGCTGAACCGGTTGGAGTTGACCGGCGCCGAGGTCGATGAGCAGGAGCGGTACAAGAAGATCGCGATGGACCCGGACCGGATCGACGGCTGGATGGTGGATGCCTTCGTGGAGTCCCACGAATCGGCGCCCGAGGAGATCGTGCTGGACCTGGATGCGACCGACGACCCGATCCATGGCCAGCAGGAAGGCCGGTTCTTTCACGGTTACTACCGCCACTACTGTTATCTCCCGCTGTACATCTTCTCGGGGGAGCATCTGCTGTGCGCCCGGTTGCGGTGTTCCAATATCGATGGGGCCGCGGGATCGGTGGAGGAACTGGAACGGATCGTCGGCCGGATTCGGCAGAGCTGGCCGGAGGTCTCGATCGTCATCCGGGCCGACTCGGGCTTTTGCCGGGATGACTTGCTCCGCTGGTGTGAAGACCATCACGTGGATTACGTGATGGGGTTGGCCAACAATGATCGGCTCAAGTCAGAGAGCGCCGAAGCGATGACTCAGGCCGAAGCCGAGTTCAACGCCACCGGGCGACCGGCGCGGGTGTTCCAGGATTTCCGCTACCGGACTCGCCACAGTTGGACCTCGGAGCGACGCGTCGTCGGCAAGGCCGAGTTCCTGGACAAAGGCGCCAATCCCCGATTCGTCGTCACCTCCCTGTCGCCGGAACGCCTGGGGGCCCGCGCGCTCTACGAAGACTTCTACTGTGCGCGGGGCGACATGGAGAACCGCATAAAAGAACAGCAGTTGGGTCTGTTCGCCGACCGGACCAGCGCGGCAACGATGCGCGCCAATCAACTCCGGCTGTATCTGTCCTCCGCCGCCTACATGCTCATGCACGCCTTGCGTCGTCTCGGACTGAAGCAGACCCCCCTGGCTCGCGCTCAGTGTCAGACGATTCGCTTGAAGCTCCTCAAGATCGGCGCCCAGGTCCGCCTCACGGTCCGCCACGTCTGGATCTCCATGTCGGAAGCCTATCCCTACAGCGAGGTCTTCGCTGCCGTCGTTCGAAACCTCCAGGCCATTCCTCTGCGCTGCTGAGGTCTGTCCCGATCAAACGCCCCCAAAAACGAAATCGTTCCATCGCTCAGGCCGAGCTCTGCCTGAATACATTCCGTCACGCTCTTCCGAACCCGAAAAACGGTTCATTCACGACCATCCACACCACCGCATCACTCGACCTGGACCGGATCGATAGAGAAACTCTCAGAAAACCGTTCCGGCCGGCCAAAATCACCTTCATTTCCAAATCGGTGATCTATGCGGGCTATGACTTCGAGGCGATGACGACTTGGTCATCCCGGATGGTAAGAAGGTTCGAAAACGCACCAAAGAACACCCCTTTCGTTGAGGCTAAGTGTCAGGTCAGTAACTGTTATTTGTGCACCCCGAAACCGTTTACCGGAGTTCAGATCTCGTCATCGGACGGTCCGGCGATCGCCGAGTTCAGCCACTCTTGGTATTCCTTTAGTTTTGAGAGGTCGTCCTGACTAAGATACTCGCGGCGTGAGGAATGCATGACCTTGTTTCGCCACTCCGCAATCTCGCGGATCCAGGAAGTCCCTCTCTCTCTACTTATATTTTTTCTGGATCCGTACGCGAATTCTGGCCTGAAGAGTATCCAATTATTCTTAATAATCGCTTCGTAGTGAAGAATGTCAAAGAACGCCTCCCTGCGTCCGCCCCCAGCTTCTTCTCTACGATCGCTTATCTTCTTCCGGACGCTCTTTGGCACGCCCTTGTACCACCAAGCGTCGGGATTCTTGTCGAACTCCTTTTTCAATCGGAGCAAGACTCGCTCCTGTAGGGCCTTTTCGATATGATCGATGATTTTCCGTGCCTTTTCATTTGTGTTAGTGGCGGACCGCCGCTTCCATTCTTTAAGCCCAGCCGGTTCGTAGTTTTCGAATTTGTCACTCAAGGCACTCTGGCACATACGCATTCCCGTATCGTGGCCCTGACCGCCCCTCAGCGCTCGAAAACTACGTCGCTCTTCTGACGACATTCGCGCGAAGTACTCACCTATTGCGTTCGCGTAAGGATCGATCCTAATCGCCAACTCGTTATGGTCGAGAGCGCCGATCTTACTGGGTGAACCTAGGTGCTCAAGGACGCTGCGCAGCATCCTGATGCAAACCGTAACTCCGTCGTTCATAGCAAGCCCACCACCTTCACCGGCACCAAGTTCCCACCAAGTTGCCGCCCGCTTCGCTATTGTGTTGAGCCAGCCGGGTACGACGGTCACCGTTCTCTTCAGTGCCAAGTTGGGGGCATCCCTCCATAGAAAGCCATACTCCCGGAAGTTCTTGGTTCGCTTCACAATAAAAAAACCTGGTTGACGCAAGGCTGCCGCGAGAGCCGTGAGAGAGATGCAACGGGTGTTTGTTCTTCGCATGTCCGTTAGAAGAACACGGCCCCGCAGCGGGCTGCCACCATCCCGATCAAGGGCCAGACAAGCACGAGAAATGATAGCGTTCACTCGCGTGTCCTCATTGGGAGAATTCCACTTCAGGGCTGCATCGAGCTGTATAAGCAGATTACGTGGTACGCGCCGTTGCTCACTGTTTATGTCTACAAAAAATGCACTCTGTTCTAGACCGGACAGGCCCTGAAAAGCGAGAACATTAAGAAAGCTACTACTAGCCCGATTGTGCCCCGAGTAAGCAAATAGCCGGTGCTGGCCGTCGATAATCCATGCTGATCCGTAGTGTGGGGTCAGAGTCAACCAACCAAAAACGCCCCCCGTTTCGGTATCGCCCCCCTGTTTTCCCTGGTCGAAATGCAGCCCGCGCTCGTCCTCGAAGTTGATAACAATATTCGTGGGGAACAGACCATCGGCGGAGATGAAATCCGCGATTTCCTTAAGTCGCGTCTTCTTCACCATTCGCTGGTAGGTTTCGATATCGCCCGGCTTTCCCTTAGCGCGATGGGCGACGTAGGAGATCTTGAGTAGATACTGAGGGCGAACAGCGAATGTATAGCAGTAGAGAGATCCCATCTTGGTTCGTAGTGCTGGGACCCTAGTTTGGAGCCCTGGAATGTCCTTTCCGCGGAAGAGATCGGCGAGAAGCTGATAACGGGCTGCTGGGCCAAGCTGATTGACCAGTGCCTCGTAGTACTCGAGTTCGTCTTCGCTGAACAATGTGATCTGGGCTTCTTCAGCTCGTGCCCTGTCGCTGTCCCGCACCTCTAGGTCCCAAGTGAAAATGGGAGTGGCGATCTTCCGTTTACCTTCCTGAGGAAAAGCTTTGGCTACAGCGTCGGCAAAGGCACGCTTGATACTTTGGTGTTTCGTTATCTTCTCCGTGAATAGAGGGTCTTTCTTGGGTTGATCGTAGCTCTCACACTCAATGGCAATCGCTACTTCGTCATCAATAGCAACTACATCAATTTGTTTCTTGGCCAACATCGAGACTCCGGAATCGAAGACAAGCGTCGCGCCATTCGCACCAGACAAGCAGGGGAACTCCATCTTGTACAATAAACGCCAGACACGTGCTTCTAGCAGATCGCTCTTTCTCCTGGGGTGCTGAAGTCGTATAGACGCCATATTGTGGCGTAATACTGTCCAACCTTGCTCTTCATAGTGGCCGAGTTCGTGCTTCTTTACCGTCTTCTCCTCTATTTTCCGACCTTGATGGCGACTGAAACGTGACAACTCTCCGCGGTCAAAGACGTTGTCGAGGCGGCGCATCTTTTTCATGTGACGCCTATACCTTCTGTCATCCTACGACTAGCAGTTGTGACATCTTGCCTCGCCCGCAGTTCTTTCCAGAAATAGTTGACTGACTGGTCAAACAATGCAGTTGGAAGCCTTGGTAGAGCTGCCGGATGCTTGCGTGGTTCGCGTTCGTAATCAACACGTGTGCGCCGCGGGCGCGTAGGCTCCGGGCCGTTTGGGCGAGGCGTTCTTGGTCAGACCACGAGAAGAGCTTCTCATTGTAGTCGACAAAGCCGTTGTTTCGATGGCCAGTCACGTAAGGTGGATCGAGAAACACGAGATCACCTGCAGCGACATTTCTAAGGACATTCTGAAAGTCTCCAATTGCGAGACTGACGCCCGGTCCAGCGAGTGCTTTTGCGCAACTGTCAATATTGGCGTCGGAGGCGATGTGATTTGATCGAGGACGACCGTAAGGAACATTGAACTGGCCGTTCTGGTTCACCCGATACAATCCGTTCCAACACGTCTTGTTGAGGTAGATGAATTCAGCTGCGCGGTTGTAGGGACCAGTGCTGCGATTGTCACGAATCCTGTAATAAAGCCCACGGTCCGGTCGTAGAGGCGCGAGGTAGCTGGAAACAGTGGCGGGGTTGGCACGCACAGCCTCGTAGGTTTGAATCAACTCGGCACAAGTATCCGAGAGAGTGGCAAAAGTGGGACGAAGGAGGAAAAACAAGGAACCACCACCCAGGAAAGGCTCGTAGTAACGTCCGAACCGCCCGGGTAGATGGGGAACGATGTCCACAAGAAAGCGTCGCTTGGAACCCGCCCATTTCAGGAATGGCCGCGGCGTGGCAGAAAGGGATGCAGTGGCGCGGATAGTGAGCTGGGCTCGATCTATATCTGTGATTCGGTGCACTGCCTCTTCAGACATGTACTCGTTTCGGTTTTCTCAATAAACAGGTGACCAAAACCCTTCTTCTTTTCAACCTTACCATAGGGGTGCCCACACCCCGGTAAGGAGATGGTCCCATGCAGCTCCGCGAAAAACATCTAACGTATCTACTTCCCATGCTGCTTCGAGTTGTAAGAGATGATGGACCCTGGAGAGTCAGCGTTGGCACTTCTGTTTGTCAGTAGCGTAACTTCTTTTCTGTAAATTCTGGTCGGACCTGAGTCGAAAAGACAAAGGTCTGGGACAGGATTCTCCAAAAACAGAAACCTGAATCTGGAAAGGAGAATCAATTGAGCCCAGACCTGGAAAAGAGAGTACCACTGTTCGCATTGCCTCATCCAAAATCGAACTGATGTCAGACCGTTGCCTCATCAAGAATCGAACCGAAAACTTGATGAGGAGGCGACGAATTGAGGAAGAAGTTGAGTTTGGAGTTGCGCCGGGAGTTGTTGACACGCACCGCCGAGGATTACGCATCGGCCCGCAAAGGAATCAAAAGCCAGATCGTGGATCAGTTGGTTGCGGCAACAGGCTACGGTCGCAAACATGCCATTACCCTGTTGAACCATCCGCCGGGGAGCGTTAGTTCTTCGCGGCCCCGCCGTGCCCGATACGATGAGCGGGTGAAGCGGGCACTTGTTACCCTTTGGACCACCGCCAACCGGATCTGTGCAAAGCGACTGGTTCCCTTTCTTCCCGAGTTGATCGAGGTAATGGAGAGGAACGGTCATCTGTGCTTGCCCGCTGATGTGAGACGAAAGCTTCTAACGATCAGCCCCGCCACCGCCGATCGATTATTGGCTTCGGAGAGAAGCAGCCGACACGGTTTGAGTACGACCCGACCGGGAAGCTTGCTCAAGAAGCAGATCAAGGTCCGAACCTTCGCTGACTGGGACGATCTTCAGCCCGGATTCCTGGAAGCGGACCTGGTTGCGCACTGCGGCGAAAGTGCTGCAGGCAGTTTCCTGCACACGCTGGTCCTGGTGGACGTCGCAACGGGCTGGACCGAATGCGTGGCCCTGTTACGGCGTAGCGAAGCCGACGTGATCGGTGCCCTGAACTCCCTGCGTGGGCGGCTCCCGGTTCCTCTGCTGGGATTGGATACGGACAACGGCAGCGAGTTCATCAACTACGAGATGCTTCGTTACTGCCAAAGAGAGCAGATCACTTTCACTCGTTCCCGGGTCAATCGAAAGAATGATCAGGCCTTCGTAGAAGAGAAGAACGGCTCTGTCGTGAGGCGGCTGATCGGCTACGATCGCTACGAGGGACTGGGGGCCTGGCGGGCGCTGATTCAGCTTTATGAGATTCTGCGCCTCTATGTGAACTTCTTTCAGCCCTCGATGAAGCTAATCGAAAAGCAGCGCGACGGCGCACGCGTCAAGAAGCGCTACGATCGGGCCCAAACTCCCTACCAGCGCATCATTGCCTCTGGTTATCTCACCAAGAGGAAAAGGGAGCGAATCGAGAGTTTGTACCGGAAGCTGGATCCGGTGACCTTACTCAAAGAGCTCGAGCGACGACAAGACCATTTTTGGACCTTTGCTAACGGACAAAGGGAACTGGAGGGGAACGACTCCCCCAGAGAGATGGATGCTGTCGTCAGGAAGTATCTTGTCGAGATCACCGCTTCACAAGAACCCAATGGGATCAGAAGGTATCGGCGGACGAAAAAGCCCCGGACTTGGAGGACCCGAAAGGATCCCTTCGCTGAAGTCTGGCCAGAGGTTCGTGTCCAACTGGAAGTCAATCCCGCTCAAACAGCCAAAGCGCTCTTCGTTGGGCTTCAGCAACGCTATCCCGGTCGATTTTTCGATGGGCAACTGCGGACGCTGCAGCGACGAGTGAGGGACTGGCGTAGGGAGCAACTTTACAAGACCGAGATCGCTCGTGTGGAGCCGACGACCTCCGAAATCGGGTCCCAATCTCTCCCAGTTGCTCCGCCAGAAAGTCGCGAAACGGGTCGGGCTGTCGAGTAGGGATGGCAGGTTGCCCCGCCACCCCTCTCACAGAACCGGACTTGTGGGCCACACATCCGGCTCTTTGTGTTGCCATCTCAAAGGTCAAAGAGCGATCTTTGATCGGAGACCGGTGCGGGTGCGTTCAGCTGAGCCCACTGAACCCACAGCGAAACCAGACGCTCGTGAAACCAAGCGTTCGGGTAGGCCCGGGTCATCCCAGGCCGGTTGCTGCGGTGCCAGCTGCCACGACGGCTGTAAGCCGCCCCGGCGGCCGCCTTCGCACTCACACCACGCTTGCGCAAATGCCGAAAGAGATAGCGCCCACGCTTCTTTTGGTGTAGGACAATCGCCCGAATCCGTCGCCGGATGTGGGCATCCCTGCGCCTCAGGGCGTGAGCTCCTTCAGGAGTACAAATCCGAAAGTAGGCAATCCATCCTCTCAGATAGCGGTTCACCTCTTCGAAGCATTGTCCCAGCGATTGGCCCCAGGTCCTGGGAGTCAGCTCCCGAATCCGGGCGTCCAGTCGCTGCAGGCTGCGCTGGGAGAGATGGACCTCGACCCCTGTCTGGCTTTGCACGAGGCGAAAGCCAAGAAAGTGAATCTCCTCCGGTCGAGCCACGGAACTTTTCCTCTCGTTCACTTCCAGCCGGAGGCGGCCTTCGATAAAACGTCGAATCGATGCCATGACCCGCTGCCCGGCTCTCTGGCTGTGCACGAAGACGTTACAGTCATCAGCGTAGCGCACAAAACAGTGTCCCCGGCGCTGCAGTTCCCAATCGAGCTCACTGAGCACGATGTTGGAAAGCAACGGAGAAAGAGGGCCGCCTTGGGGAGTCCCCTCCGGCGTGCACACCCGCTTTCCGCCAGGCATCACTACTTTGGCGTTCAGCATCAGACGCACCAGTCGCAGGAGTCGCAGATCCGGCACCCGCCGGCTCATCCGACCCAACAGCCGTTGGTGGGGAACCCGGTCGAAAAACTTCGCCAGGTCCAGGTCCACCACGAACTGATGGCCCTGCTTCACGTACGTCTTTGCTTCAGCAATAGCCGTGCGAGCTCCCCGTTGCGGACGAAATCCATGGCTGCTGGGATGAAAAGTGGGTTCGAAGATCGGTTCCAACACTTGCAAAACCGCCTGTTGCACCCATCGATCCACCACGTTGGGGATGCCTAGACCCCTGCACCCGCCTCCGGGCTTGGGAATCCACACTCGCCGGATGTCTCCGGGTCGATAGCGTCCCCACAACAGCTCCTGGCGCAGCTTGGGCAGCAGGCGATGACTCTCCGCCGCCACCTCCTGCACGCTGCGTCCGTCTACTCCGGGAGCCCCCTTATTGCGCGCGACGTTCAGCAGCGCCACAGCCAAGTTGGGCTCTGCCGCCACTGCTTCCAGCAGCCGATTCGAATCGACTGCCGGGGCGGTGAGATCGCTCATCTTCCTGTCCTTTGCTGTGTGCAGCAGGTAAGCCTTCCCTTCCATTGCGTTGGAAGGGTCCGCTCCCTTGCCCCCTTGCGGGCTGTCGGCGAACACAAAGTCCAGTTGATGTGATCTCACTCTTTGCAACACATCACTCCCTTGGCTCCACCGTCTTTCGACAGCTTCCTCGCTGTCGGGTCGGAGGAGGCGCGCCGTAGCGCTGGCCTCCGTCCGCCGCTCAAACTGGCCGTGCGGTTTTCCCGCAACCAGCTTTCACAAAGGCTCGCTGGGGGCGAGATTCAAGAGAAGGAATCAATGAGACCAGATTCACCAAGCCGAGTTCGCCATAAAGCTGGCTGCGCGACAATGTCCTCCAGCCACAGCAACGCCACCGTTTGTGACGATGCGACCAGAGACGGCGCACGATCCAGCGATCCAGACGATTGAAGAGACTGCGGACGTGAGCCTTGTGGTAATACAAGCCCCAGCCACGAATGACCGGATTGATCTGCTCGATCAACTCCCGTGTACTTACCGGAGCCTTTCGCCGCGTCCCTTGCCGGATCTGATCCCGAAAGTGCTGGATCGACTTCTGTCGGGGGTACGCGTAGAGGCTACCCGCTCGGGTGCCGCTGCGGATCTGCTTGGCCGCCAACCGCATGGATCGGGTGCCGCGCTTGATCTTGTACCCCAGAAACTCGAAGCCATGCTTGACATGGACAATACGAGTCTTCTCTTCGTTTAAAGTCACCCCCAGCTCCCTTAGAATCCGAATGGCTTCGGCTAACACCCGTCGAGCTTCCGCCCGACTGCGGCACGTGACGACCCAGTCGTCAGCGTACCTCGTCAACCGATAGCCCCGGCGACGCATCTCCCGGTCAAACGGAGTCAAAAGGACGTTGCTGAGCAGGGGTGAAACCACCCCACCCTGCGGGGTTCCCTGCTCGGTGGCAAGACGACGTCCTTCCACCATACACCCGGCTTTGAGCATGCTTCGGATCAGACGCAAGACGCGTCCATCCGAAACTCGCTGCGCTACCAGGGTCACTAGCCTGTCGTGATCCACCGACCCAAAGAAATCCTTCAAGTCAGCGTCCACGATCCACTCGCGTCCCTCTTGTAACTCTCGCCAGATCTTACGCAGGGCGTCCTTGGCCGATCTTCCCCGCCGGTATCCAAAGCTGGCATCATCGAACCCCGGCTCGAAAATCGGTTCCAGCCGGTTCAGCAGCGCCTGCTGGCACACCCGATCATAGATGGTCGGAATGCCTAAAGGGCGAAACTTCCCCGGCTGACCCGGCTTCGGGATCAAACGTTGTCGGACCGGAAGAGGTCGATAGCTGTCGCTCTTGAGCTCTTCGTGAAGTCGATCGAGCTGCTCATCGAGCTGTTCCTCGAACTCCTTCAGATTTTGCCCATCGATGCCACCAGCCCCTCGGTTCTCACGCACCCGTCCCCAGGCCAACTCCAAGTTCTTCCACTGGTAAACCTTGTCCACCAATGAGTGGACCTTCTTTGAATCCGTCGGCTTCAGCCAGTCCGAGAGTCTCCTCGATCCATCACTTCTGGGTCTTTCACTTAAGGAACTTATCCGCGTCATGGACCTTGCTCATCTCTCGTCATCGATTCCACCGACAACCTTTGCCAGCCGCCTTCCCCAGCCCGCTCGGCTGCCGATCGCTCGGTCACGCGGCTTTCACCGCGCTTCAGGTACTATTCGGCTGTCCGACGACTCGTCCGGCCTCACTTCCCACTTCGCCTTGCGGCTTATAGGGTCGCTTATCCCGGCGCCACCCGGGAACCAACACGAGCCCTCCTGGGGTCACGTCCAGATCTTCCGTACCGTGCCATCCGCAAACACCTTGGTGCGGTGGGTGAATGAGAACGCCTTCGCCTCCATAGTGCAGGCTCGACCTTGCCCCACCTTTGGCCGACCGGTTCATCAACGGGGTCGCCCCCTCGATTACGGCCCGGTACTTCTCCTCAAACCCTTCGGATTCCACCTCGCGGTGGACACCCTGTCCTCCGGGTGTCTTGCGACAGAACTTAGGTCCTTCCCCTTGGCTGTTTCCATCGTTTCCGACTCTGTGCCCGTTTAGGGTTCTCCTTATTCGAATCCCGGCCAGCGAGGCGTTACCCCCGCTTTTGGATATGGCGCCCCTCATCCGAGCGCCAGAGGGACTTTAACCCTCCCGATCTGGGCGCTGCCCAGCGTACACTATGAAGTGATCCGACTTCTCCCGGAGCCTTGAGGACTCGTCGTCGCCTCCTCGTCCTCTACCGCCGAAGCGGACTCCAGGGAGATCTCTTAGGGTAAGAATGAACAATGTCCCGCCGCCGCCGTCCCCAATACCGTCCTCGTCCGACTGGATATCGGGCGTCGCCTTGCCGAGCAGGCTCACCCAACGAGGCCGGCCTTACGGGGCTTCACTTGCGTTCGGTGCTGCGGTTCGTCTCCGACTTCCACCCCACGCGCCCTCACAGGAAAGGCTCCCCACCTTTCCGGTGCGGTGCCTCGCGCAGTTGTCTTCAGCTCGCGGTTGCCTCCAGTAGGCTCCGCAGAGGACTTTCACCTCCAATTATTCATTCATGCCTAACGCACCCGGTCGCCCTCCGGGCTCCCTCCCCCCAACCCGTTGTTTCTGAGGCCAGGAATCAATAAGCTGTTTGGAACTGGGTTCGATTCCTAATGAGGCAAGTTTCTAGCTTCAGTTCGATTCTTTAATGATGCAATACGGGGGGGAAAATTCTACTCGTCGTTGATCAGTACCACGAGAGATTCTGGAGGAGTTGATCGAGGAAGGAACAGAAGCTTTTCGAGGGATCGTGGAGAAGCTGTTCAACGTGGCCATGCAGTTGGAAAGGAGCGAGTTCTTGGGAGCGGAGGCCTACGAGAGGACGGAGAGCCGACGAGGGTATCGGAACGGATTCAAAGGCAAGGGGATACAGACCCGGGTTGGAGAGCTGCGCCTGCAGATTCCCCAGGTGCGAGGGTTGGGATTTTATCCCAAGTCGCTGGAGAGGGGCTGCCGTTCGGAGAAGGCCCTGAAGCTGGCCATCGCCGAGATGTACGTGATGGGAGTCTCGACCAGAAAGGTTACCGAGGTTACCGAGCAGTTGTGTGGTCTGGAGATCTCGGCCACCCAGGTCTCGAGAGTGGCCGGGATGTTGGACGAAGAGCTGGAGGAGTTTCGAAGCCGAGAGCTGGGGGAGTATCCGATCGTGTACCTGGATGCCCACTACGAGAAAGTTCGAAGAGGCGGCAGGGCGCAGGACGTGGCCATCCTGAAGGCCATTGCAGTCAATCATTTCGGGACGCGAGAGGTGTTGGGTCTGAGCGCCAAGATCAGCGAAGCGGAGGTGCATTGGCGAGAGTTTTTGGCGGATCTGCACAAGCGGGGACTGAGAGGGGTCGAGCTGTTGGTCAGTGACGATCACGAAGGACTGAAGGCGGCCAGACGGGCGGTCAGAGGTGGACCCCATCGGTTGGACCACTTGGCGGCATTTCTAAGGTGGACTCCGCAGTTCTTGTTGCCGCCAGTAAGGGAAATTCTGAGAGGGGGCGAGCCTGAGGGCAAGGTCCCTCTCAGAATGTTTTTTCAAGCCAGTGTACACCTCCTCCGGCGTCGCCCCAGCGTGCGCCGAGTGAGGTCTCTCGCTGTTGTATAGGTCGATCCAATGGCCGATCCCTTGACGGGCTTCCGACCCGGTTTCGAAAGCGTTCAGATAGACGCATTCGTATTTGAGTGAACGCCACAGACGCTCGATGAAGACGTTGTCCATCCAGCGGCCTCTCCCGTCCATCGAGATACGCACCCCGGCCCCTTTGAGTAGTCCCGTGAACTCCGTGCTGGTGAACTGACTCCCCTGGTCTGTATTGAAGATCTCCGGGGGATCGTACCTGTTGAGCGCTTCCTCGAGTGCTTCGCAACAAAAGGACGGCTCCAGCGTGTTCGACAGCCTCCAGGACAAAACCCAGCGGCTGTACCAGTCCATGATCGCCACCAGGTACAAAAAGCCCCGACGCATCGGGATGTAGGTGACATCCGTGCACCACACCTGATCGGGCCGGGTGACCGCCAATCCTCGAAGAAGATACGGATACACTCGATTCTCCGGGTGAGGCCGTGAAGTCCGCGGCTTTTGATAGATGACCGCCAGGCCCATTTTGGCCATCAGACGACGAACCCTCTTGCGGCCTACCCGACCGCCCCGCCGTTTCAAGTGATAGACCATCTGCCGGGATCCGTAGTAGGGGGTCTTTAAGAACTGCTCGTCCAATCGTCTCATCAGTTGCAGGTTTTCTTCGCTCTCGCCTTTGGGCTCATAGTACAAAGTCGAACGGTTCAGACTCATCAGCCTGCATTGTCTACGAATGCTCAGCCTCGGGTGCTTTGGCTCGATCGTGGCCCTTCTGGCCTTTACACTCAGCGATCGAGCGCTTTGGACAAAAAATCCTTTTCCACCGTCAGTTCGCCGATCTTGGCATAAAGCTCTTTGGTCTCCGCCTCGCTTCCTCTCTGACGCTTCTCAACCTTGCCCGCGAACACATCGCCCAGACCTTCCCGGGCCCGCTTTTTCCAATTCGTGATCACACTCGGATGGATCTCGTAGCGAGCCGCCAACTCGCTCAGGGTGCGTTCGCCTCGAAGCGCTTCCAGCGCCACCTTCGCTTTAAACTGAGCTGAGAAATTCCTTCGTTTTGCCATGACTCCTCATCCTTTCTGATTCAGGTCGGAGCCACCTTAACAAATGGTCCAGTTTTCCGGGTCCACCTCTGTCTATCCGTCGATGCCCTGGAACCGCTGCCAGTTTCACCTGAGTAAAAACGCCCAAGAATATGCTCGCCGCAAAGAAGACAAGCCCCGGATCGACCAGGCCATGCGGGACATCTTCAACGCCCCGTCTCGAGAGGATGCCGAGGAGCTCAAGGGTAAAGTCGTCAAGAAGTTCGAAAAGATTGCACCGGAGTTCGTGAGCTGGCTGGAGGAGAACGTGGATGAAGGTCTGACGGTGTTTGATTATCCCAGGAGCTGGTGGAAGAGGATCCGAACCATCAACGGACTGGAGAGGTTGAACCGGGAGATCCGGAGACGAACCCGGGTGGTGGGAATCTTTCCCCACGAAGCATCGACGCTGCGGCTCATCTCGGCTGTGCTTGCGGAGATACACGAGGAGTGGTTAACCGGCCGGCAATACCTCAACCTGGCCGGCTGGAAAAAACAAGTGGAGAAATCCTTCCCTACAGGCCCTACAGGAAATTACAGAAAAACGGTTGCTTAACCGTCGCTGGGTCAGATCGTCGCCATCCTCGACGCCCTCGCCAAGGCAGGTGTCGCCTTCGTGGCGCTGAAGGAGAACATTCGCGTCCAGGGCAAGCGCGACATCCAGACCAAAGTCATGACCACCCTCTTCGCGTTGTTCGCCGAGGTCGAGCGTGACCTGATTTCCGAGCGCACCCACGAGGGCCTCGGGCAGGAATCTCGGGCACCCAAAAGGCTCGCTGGGCGTCTCACGGCTCAACGGCAAGGAGGACGACATCCGGCGCTTCCTTGAGCTGGGCGTTTCCAAGACCACCATCGCCAAACTCACGGGCGTGTCCCATACGACCCTCTACAGCTTCATGAGCACCCAAGGGCTCAAGCCGAGCCCTTAGCGTGTATTTCAACACGAATTTGGGCGGTACCCTGCGATGGCGAAGCTTGCGTAAGCCAGCCGAAGGTTTTCATCCACCCCCAAACCTGCTCGACGAGCTTCCGTTCGCGCTGACTGACGTGATAGCCCTCCTGCCTTCAGCCAATGTCCGCCAGCAGTTCGGACCGAAGCGTCTCCAGTTTCTCGAAGATCCCCTCGATGACGTTTCCCTGTCCGGCGAACAACGCCTCGGGACCCCTGGCGTGCACGCTATTGAACGGCGCCTCGTAGAGCGCGGATGGCTCCATGACACCCCGCGCGGTGAGTTGGTCGATCACCATCTCAATGAAACGGATCTGCGGCGTGGGCAGGCTTCGGTTGGAGAGGAACTCCGAGAAGGCCTCCTGCGCGGCAGCGCGGTCCATCCCCACCAAGCTCCGCACGAAATGGGCCAGTGAGGGGGCGTCGCTGCGGGCCAGGAGGCACGTCAACAGCGTCTGGCCGTCATCCTCGCCGATCTCGACCAGCGTCTGCTCGAGCCCCCGCAGGTCGGTGGCCGTGAGCGGCTGGTTGGTTCGGAGACGATGAATCACGATGTGGTCGAGATGGTTCTTCAGGTACTCCTGCACCTTTTTCTCGTACTGGACCCCGGTCATCTTCGGCAGGTAGACGGCGGCGCCCTCGCGCACAGCCGTGATCTCGTCGTGGAAGTCGGTGTAGACGATCGTGCGCGTCTTCTTGTCCAGGAAGGGCATCAGGCCACGCAGACGCAGGCGCAGTTCCTCAAGACCGTTCAAGGCGATGCCTTCCCAGAAGGCGCTCTCCTGCACCGAGGCCAGGTAGGCGAGCTGGGCCTTCACTGCGGGGATCGTGCTCTTTTCTTCCAGCAGCCTGGCGATCTCCACCACCCGCCGACGCTGCCGTTCCAAGGTGCCCATGTCACCCTCGGCGAGGGCCAGTTGCATCTTCAGTGCCGTGAGATCGAACAGGCGCGACTCGATGTCGTCGGTCTCGATCTCGCTGGGCAGCCCGGCCACCTCGCTCTGCAGGACCTCGACGTCGGCACCGGTGAGCCACTCCCATGACTCCCGCTGCTGGAAACGCTCAACCGCCTTGAGCTGCATCCGCACGATGAAGTTCTCGCAATTCATCGCCGCCACATCCCGGTAGAGTTCCGCCGTCAGTGCCCCGGCCAGCGCGGCTTCTGGGTCCAGGTCCGGCGTCGCCTGGACGTGGGTCAGCAACTGCACCCGCGACCGAAAGAGCCGGGCGCGGAGGGAAACGCCGCCACTGACCTCGATCCCCTCCGGGTTCTCGCGGAAGAAGTCGAAGTTGAAGCAGAAGTCGAAGACACGGAAGTCGTGTTTGTCGTCCTCGGGTCCGAACAGATTGGGGCATAGTCGCGTGCCGCGCCCGATCATCTGCCAGAACTTGATGCGCGAGTAGACCGGCTTGAAGAAGACCAGGTTGGCCACCTCGGGCACATCGATGCCGGTATCGAGCATGTCCACGGAGATCGCGATGTGCGGCGCTTTGTCCTTTCGCGTGAAGTCGTCGAGCAGGCTCTGCGGATACGTGGCGTAGTGATCGATGATGCGGGCGAAGTGCCCGGCGTGCTGCGGGTAGTGGTGGTTGAACCGCTCTTCGATGAACGTCGCATGCTCGTGATTGCGCGCGAAGATGATCGTCTTGGCCAGTCGGTCGCCACCGTCGACCGTGTGGCCGTGCTCCATGAGATGCTGAAGCACCTTGTCGACCGTGTCGTTGTTGAAGAGCCAGTTGTTGATGGCGGAGGCGTTGACCCGTTCCGGCAGCCCGCGGCCGTCCGGGTCATCGCCCCAGTCGAGGCTTTCCCACTGTGCCTGTTCTTCCTCGCTGAGCGAGTCGTAGTCGATGCCGTCGCGCGGAAACCGGATATCCACCTGCTGAACCTTCGGTGGTACGAGAAAGCCGTCTGCCACCGCGGTCGCGAGTTCGTACACGTCGGTGGGAACGCCCGGCTCCAAGTCGAAGAGTCCGTAGGTGTTTCGGTCGACCTGATCCCGAGGCGTTGCGGTCAGGCCGACCAGTAGTGAGTCGAAGTACCGAAAGATGGCCCTGTATTTCTGATACACCGAGCGGTGCGCCTCATCGATGATCACGAGATCGAAATGCCCGACTCCGAAGCGGGCCTCGGTGCCCGTCGTCTCGTCGATCAGCCCCATCATCGTCGGATAGGTGCAGACATAGACCCGGCCCGCCTTGTCCTTCTCGGTCACCAGGTTCACCGGGCTCGACTCTGGCAGGTGGGCCTTGAACGCCCCCACCGCCTGGTTCACCAGCGACACCCGGTCTGCCAGAAACAGCGCCCGCTTCACCCATCCCGCCCGCTGCAACAGGTCGACCAGAGCGATCGCCACGCGGGTCTTGCCGCTGCCGGTCGCCATCACCAACAACGCCTTGCGCCGCGCCTGTCCGAACTGCTCACCGATACTCCCGATGGCCCGCTTCTGGTAGTACCGCTCGACGATGTGATCCTTCACCTGAGCGACATCCAGCGGAGATCGTTGGGTTCGGCGATGGATCAGGGATGCCAGCTCGTCCTTCTTGTAGAACCCGGCGACGTTGCGGGGGGGATAGGCGAGGTCGTCCCACAGGCGGGTCTTGTAGCCGTTGGTGTAGAAGATGACCGGACGCTGGTCGTGCATCGCCTCCAGGCAGTCAGCATAGAGCTTCGCTTGCTGCTGCCCGACTTCCGGATCGACGCTGGTCTTCTTCGCCTCAACCACCGCCAGCGGCTTGCCGTCGTCTCCCCAGAGGACGTAGTCGGCATAGCCGACGCCCGACTCGGTCGGCATGCCCGTCACTTCGTATTCGCGGTCTTGTTCCCGGTCCAGAGGCCAACCGGCCCGTTCCAGATCGAGATCAATGATGAGCTTGCGGGTCTTGTCCTCGTTCCAGTCGTGGGTCTCGGGGACACCCTCATTCTCCGCCTTGATGGCCGCACGGCGTTCACGCAACGCTTCCAGTTCGCTCTCAATCTCCTTGCGGGTCTCCGCCGCCGCATCGAGCTGGGCCTTCAGGGCCTCCAGTTCCTGGACGCTGGCTGGGATGGTGGCCGGCTCCACTTTCTGGACGAGAGATTCGTCGAAGGTCTTGCCCTGCAGGCTCTCCGCGCCCTTGCGCAGGTAGGTGCGGCCCGTCCAGTAGAGGACGTGATAAAGCTCGCGCACGACATTCAGCGCCTTATCCGGTGCTGGCGACTTGTTGGCGTGGACCGCCAAGTTGCCCGCCTGCCGGATGTATTCGGCCTTCTGCCAAACGACCTCGGGCACGAGTTCGCGGAAAGCAGGGTCGCTGATGTAGCCGTCCAAGTTCGTGACTTTCGGTGGCTTCAGAGCCTTCTCCACCTTGTAGACACGCTTGAGCAGGCGCTCCAGTGCGTGCCGGGCATGGAAGCAGGACGCCCGCGGGTCGCCGAAGACATGCCGCTCCGCGAAACTTGCACTCTCCGCCGCGTGCGGAAACTCCTGTTTCAGGAACGCGAAGTTCTCAGAGACTTCCATAGCGGCTCAGAGGTCTCCCTGGAAGGCGCGGGATTGTAGAGAGGCGAAGAGGGTGTCCAGTTCGGCTAGGTGCGCGCGTTGGCGGGCCTTTTGTTGCTCGACGGATTTGGCAATGGTGGCGAAGCGACTCTGGAGTGACGTCGGTGGAATCGGAATTGAAATAGCAGAGAAAGCTGACTTGCTGACCATCCCCTTCATGGAGCTTGTCGATGCACTTTGAACGAGTCGTTTGCCCACCCAGAAGACCCCGAAGGCGAACCAGAGCGCAATGCGCTCGCCAGGCACGAAAGCGTTGATCTGCTGATTGAAGGCGACTTCTCGGTCCGCGATTGCCGCGTTTCCAATACATGACGGTGACCCAGCAATGCAGGTCACGAGGATTGAGCCTCTCGGGATTGTACGCGCGACCGCTCTGCCGGTAACCGAAAGGCGCTCTACCGCCTCAGTAAGAACAAACGACGGGTCATTGATGTTGTCGGACTTGATCCACTCGATGTCATCTCCGTAGTACTCGGGACGTTTCCGAGAAGGCGTGTTTCCAGTGATTACTTCACCGACCTCCCCAAGAGCGTATGTCTCCCACCCCATCGGATTGGTGACGGGGTCGCCGAACATGTCGAGGAAGGTGGACTGGAGGAGGGTGTCGAGTTGGGCGAGGGCCTCGCGGCGCTTAGCCCGCAAGGCATCCGCCGCATCCAGAATCCCAGCGATCCGCTTCTGCTCGTCGAGGGGAGGGAGGGGAATTTGGAGCGCGGCAAAGAAATCGGCAGGAACCCTGCGCTGACCTGCAGCCCCCTTCATCTTCATCGCTCCTGCTTTGCGGACGTACGGTCCGCGCAGGAGGTTGAACAGATAGGGTCCGGTGATTCTCTCCGACGGCCTGAATACGTGAAACTCCGTCGTCCCGAAGCCCAACTCATGATCGAGATTGTCGGCAAGTGCCATCTTCCCGTTCTCGAAACACGGGGTGATCTTGGCGACCAAGACGTCACCGCGCTTGAACGGCGTGTACCCCTTAGCAACTTCGGAGAACGGTCGCTCGGCTTGAGCTTCGATACTCAGTGTTTCTTCGGACACTGCGGCCATGGGCACGAAGCAGACTATTTCGTCCAAGTCTGGCCGGTCGGCCGCAGCAAGTTTCGGGTTAACTTGGGCGACTACATCTATTGTCTCAACAGGCCACTTCATCCCAGCAACCCCTCCAACTCCTTACGCCCCTCCGCGATCTCCGCCTCCAGCTTCGCTAGCCGATTCAGGATCACCTTCGGCGGGTCGTACTCCACTGCCTCGTACTCCAGCTCCTTGTAGCGGTTGATGGACAGTTCGTAGTCGTTGCCCGCGATCTCGGCCTTGGGCACCAGGAAACTCTGGTCGGTGCGTGTGCGCTTCGCCTCGGCCTTTCGATCCTGCCAGCGAGCGAGGATGTCCGCCAGGTCGCTCTTGCCTGGCTGTGGGGTGCGTTTGTCGTCGAGCGAGTAGCCGTCCGCCTGCATATCGTAGAACCACACGTGGTCGGTGCCGCCGGAGTTGGTCTTGGTGAAGAGCAGGATGGCGGTGGAGACCCCGGCGTAGGGTTTGAAGACGCCAGACGGCATGGAGACGATGGCGTCGAGCTTCTGCTCCTCGACCAGGATCGTGCGCAGGGTCCTGTGTGCCTTGCTCGATCCGAAGAGCACGCCGTCGGGCACGATGACGGCGGCGCGGCCGCCGGACTGGAGCAGGCGGAGGAAGAGCGCGAGGAACAGCAACTCGGTCTTCTTGGTCTTGACGACCTGCTGCAGATCCTTGGCGGTGGACTCGTAGTCGAGGCTTCCCGCAAACGGCGGATTGGCGAGGACTAGGGAGTACTTCTCCGCGTCATCGTCGTCGGTCTGGGCTAGCGAATCCTTATAGCGGATATCTGGGTTCTCCACGCCGTGCAGCAGCATGTTCATACTGCCGATGCGCAGCATGGTGTTGTCGAAGTCGTAGCCGTGGAACGTGCCCTCGTTGAAGTGGCGCCGCGCCGCGGCGTCCTTGTAGATGGTGTCGCTGTGGTGTTCCACCAGATGCTCAGACGCGGCAACGAGGAAGCCCGCCGTGCCGCAGGCCGGGTCGCAGATCACGTCCTTGGGCGTGGGGGCGGTCATGTCCACCATCAGACGGATGATGTGGCGCGGCGTGCGGAACTGGCCGTTCTGGCCAGCGGTCGCAATCTTGCCGAGCATGTACTCGTAGAGGTCACCCTTGGTGTCGCTGTCGGCCATGTCGATGCCGTCGAGTTGGTCGACCACGTTGGCCAGCACACGGGCCGTGGGCATCATGAAGAGGGCGTCCTTCATATGGTGGCTGTACGTCGAGCCCTCCTCGCCGTCGGTCTCGCCCTTCTGCCCGAGCGACTTGATAAAGGGGAACACCCCGTCTCGCACCGTCTCGAACAGCTGCTCGGGGGCGGCGTCCTTGAAACGCGACCAGCGCAGCCTGGCCTGGCCGGTGCCGAAGACCGGCTCCTGGATGGGTGTGCTGGTGCGCGCGGCCTTGCGCTCCTTAAGGGTCTGTAGTTCGTCGAGCCGCTTGATGAAGAGCAGATAGGTGAGCTGCTCGATGACCGAGAGCGGATTCGAAATGCCGCCAGACCACATGGTGTCCCAGATCTTGTCGACCTTGGACTTGAGTTCACCCGTGATCATGATTGCGTTTCCCCCGGTCTCCATTGAGTCATCGAACATCCGCCACCGATCCGATCAAGCACAACTCCGGGAAGTAACAGCGGGCTCGGCGGGCGGGGTGACGATCCCTCGCCAGGCCAAACCATTATTGTCGGAGTCCGCGCGGCGGCTACCATCACAGCCAGAGCACGGGGGCCGGATAGCGTGCGATCAACGGGTCTGGCGTCACGATCGTCAGGCCGCGCAGGATCGCTTGCGACACCAAGCCCCGGTCGAACGGATCCCGATGATGCAGCGGCAGCAGTACGTCGTGCACCGCGTCCCGTTCGTCGTACGGCAGAGGTTCGATCTGCAGCCGCTGGCGGCGACTGGCGACGAACAACTCCGGGGATTCGGGAAGCGGCAACCTGCCAAGTCGATACTTGATCGTGATCTCCCACACCGAGAGAGCGCTGAGGTACACGGTGTTCGAGGGGGCACGACACTCCGTCCGGGCGCGTAGCGGCAGCCGTGGATCATCGGACAATAGCCAGAGAAACGTGCAGGTGTCGAGCAGGAGCGTCATGGCGACACTCCTGACCAACGCTCCGGGACGTGCCAGTGGGTTCCAATCCGCTGTTCGATCGCCTGCTGGGCGCGGGTGCCATGGCCGCCGAGCCACCGTGTGACCCGCGGCGCTTTCTTGTCAGTCCGTTGGTACTTAGCGCCGACTATCGACGAGCTATCCGGCGGATGGACCCCACCCGTGTGTACCAACACGCCGGTATCGCACAACCGCTCAACGACGCCCGAAAGGATCCTCGCCTCCTCTAGTGTGCTCGCGATGAACAACACCGCTGTATCGTCCTTGGACTTCAGGATCCGTGCCCGGGGCCTGTCATAGGTGTCGCGCTCTGTAGGGAAGCTCAGCAACTGCAGTTCGCCGTTCGGCGCCATGCCATGGATAGCGGCCTCGACCTCTTCCTCATGCACCCGCCGGTTGCCCCAGTAGTGCGGCTCGCCGCGCCACCCCTCGACGAGCTCGATCTCGAACGTCTCCCCTCTACAGCTGCACTTGACAGCTTCCGCAGTCATGAGCGTCTCCGGGTTATCGCCGCCGACTAGACTGAGCGCGAACTGGCACTGCAGCGCGCAACCGGAACGCTCAGGCCACGACAGAATATCGGCGAGCGGCCCATTGGCCGTGACCCGCAAGAGGTTCGGCAGTGTTTCGGGATCACGCATCGTTTCAATCTGCCCAACATCCAGATCAAGCGACTGGCCGTCCCCCCACCCCGCACGATTCAGCGTGAAGTCGATCAGCTTCTTGCTCATCTGCCAGCAGCCATCAGGCACTTCTCGGCACTTGCCACGAGTGCTTCCTGGTCCCCGGAACGCGGTTCCTGGAGGCGCGCGATCACGTCGTTCAGGTTCGTCGGCAGATCCTCGTGATGCGATGGGTGATTCTTCCGGTCGTAGAACGCCCTGAGCCTGTTGGCCCACTGCCGTTTCGGTTGCTCAAAGGCGTCACCCTCTTCCAGCCCAGTCGATTCGCTCCAGTTGTCGGCACTGCCGCCCTCGAACGCGTCAAGCAGATCCTCCGGAAGTGGCTCAAAGAAGCTGCCCGGAACCACAAGGTCAGGATCGGTGCCGATTGGTCGAGGCTCCGTCGGCGGCTTTGGCAACGGGCGAATCTCGGCGATGGGGACGTTGCGACGGCAGAGGATCACGGTCTCGCCACGTTCAACGCTATCGAGGTATTGCGAAAGATGCGACTTGGCATCGGCAAGGTTAACTTTGATCATGTAGTTATATTATTGACTATAAACATGACTAACAGCACAACTACTATCAGACTATTCTACCGATTGTAGCCCGTCAAACGGTTGTGTTGCAACTTTGGCCGACGAAGACTGGCAGCCTGAAGAGATCATGAAAAAGGCAATCCGCCCGGCGGTCTTCAAGTGGCGACAACCGGAGCCCGGGCTGATTCTTTGTGCCGTGCGCTGGTACCTTCGGTACTCGCTCTCGTTGCGCGATGTCGAAGAGCTACTCAGCGAGCGCGGCCTGGAGGCGGACCACACGACAATCTGGCTCTGGGTCCAGCGCTACGGTCCCGAACTGGAGGAACGGCTGTGCCAACCCATAAGTCCTGGCGTGTCGATAAGACCTGCGTTCGTGTCAAGGGCCGCTGGTGCTCCCTCTACCGAGCCATCGATTCCAGCGGCGCGGCGAACGATCCAGGGATACGAGGCCATGCACATGATCCGGAAGGGGCAGGCGAGGTGGGTGAGCGGTTCGGATGTTCGGCGACAGATTCAGTTCATCAATAAGCTGTTCGAGGTGGCTGCATGAGACGGAGCCCGGTCGACCCAACCAATCGCTCTCTTGTCGCTTTTTGAAAGTTGCAACACATCCCTTGCCCGCGTTTCCCCCTAGGGTAGGCGGTGCAGCCCTCCATCAGCCTCCGCCGGGCTCGAACAGATCCGAGCGGGCATAGCGGCTTCGACCTTGTTTTGGACTACGTGAGACAACGTTCCTTCCATGACGACATGGGGCGCGTCGATGCATTCCGCTTGACTTCCGGCCGGCACGAAGCGTGCATGTGTCAGGCGCATCATCAGCTTCCAAATCAGCCATTTTAAACAAGGGAAAGGGGATCAGCCATGAACGACACACTGCACGAGGCCGCGCAGGCCTATCTCGAACACCTGAAGGGCGAGGGGAAGAAAGAGCGCACGCTCTACACCTACGGGAAGGACTTCAAGCAGATCGAGGCCTTCTTTGGCGCCAGCCGGAAGCTCACGGGCATCCTGGCGCCGCAGGTGGGCAAGTTCTTCCGCTCCGCCGCGCTCCTCAAACTCCCCAGCGGTAAGGAACGCTCCCGGCCTACGGTCGAGAAGACCAAGCGGGTGCTTCGCATGTTCCTGGTCTGGGCCCACGAGACGGGCCGGATCGACAAGCTGCCTCTGCCCAAGGGCACTGCCATGGGCCGGAGCGCAAAGAAAGAAGGAAGGAGGCCGCCAGCATGACAAACGCCACAAACAGCGCGCTTCGGCTGCTGCCCGGGCCTGAGCCGTTCGAGCGGGCGGTCGAGGCCTTCGGTAGAAGGCTCGCCGCCGAGGGTCGCTCCCCGAACACCATCAGCGCGTACCTGCGTGACCTGCGGCAGCTGAGCGCCGTTCTTTTGGAGCGCCACCCAGGCCTGACCCCGGACTGCGTGACCAGCGCCCTGCTCGATGAGGCGCTGACCTCCCCTGCGGTCGTGATTTCGACCAAGGGCACCGCCCGTGCCCCGGCGTCGCTGCACCGCTTCAAGGCGGCCGTCCGGTCCTTCTTCGCCTGGGCTAAGGAGACCGGACAGGTCACGGAGAACCCGGCGCGGTCGGTGACCCTGCGGCGGCTGCCGCCCACGATGCCGAGCTTCCTGACCGAGGCCGAGAAGCGGCGGCTGCTCAAGGAGCTCCGGGGCCGATCCTCCAAACTCGCCCGCCGCGACCGCCTCATCATCGAGCTGTTCCTGGGCACCGGCATCCGGTTGCGGGAACTGGTCAACGGAGACGTCGATGACGTGGACCTCGCCGCCAAGCATCTGCGGGTCTGCTCCAAGGGCGGCATCCCCCAGGTGAAGTTTCTCAAGTCCACCCTGCGCTCCCTTTTGCGCGCCTACTTGAAGGAGCGCCAGGTGTCCAGGCGGCTTGATCACTGGCTCCAGGCGGCGAGGATTGATAAAAAGCTCAGCCCGCACGCCCTGCGGCACACCTTCGCCACCCACCTCTACCGCCGCACCGGAGACATCCTGGTGGTCCAGCGGGCGCTCGGGCACCGGGACCTGTCGACCACCCAGATCTACACCCACCTGGTTGACGACGCCCTTGAGGATGCCCTCGAACGGCTCTGAATCAGAACGGGCCGTTGGGTTGGTTGGGTCCACGAATCCATTTCCGCCTCTGGGGGAGTTTTGGAACGTCCTAGAACACGTCTTATGCGCCATTCCTCCGGAGCTGGAAGCCATAAGTCCCCGTGTTGTCGGGGCCGTGCCGTCCCGCCGTTAGGTGTTATCCGCCATCATTTCCGCGTTTTTCGTCCTTTATCGCCGCGCCGCCCGTGTAGGCCTCCCATCGGGTGACTGCGGCATCGACATAGGCGGGGTCTATCTCCATGGCGTAACAGGTGCGGTTCTGGCGCTCGGCGGCGATGATGCTGGTGCCGGAGCCTACGAAGGGGTCGTAGACATCGCCTGCGTGGTTGCGTAGGGGGCGCTCCATGCACTCCACGGGCTTTTGTGTCGAGTGCCCGCCCTCGACATTGCGGTCCCAGGTGATGTCCCACACCGTCGTTTGACTCCTGTCCCCACGCCATCCCGCTGTCTTTCCGCTTAAGACCCCATACCAGAGACACTCGTGCTGCCAGTGGTAGTGCCCGCGACTAATCACCATTTTGGGCTTGTGCCAGATGATTTGGTTTCGCAGGCCGTAGCCCGCCGCTTGGAAGATGCGGCCGAAGACCAACACGTTTTCCCCTGAGGGAGACCAGATGTACGCCACTGGCGTCTTGCAGGCTTCGAGGGCCGCGGCCCAGTAGGACGGATCGTCGTCATTGTGGACTTTACCGAGGCGTCCCCCGCTGGAGCCGAAGGCCTTCTTGCGCCACGACGCGTCATAGGCCACTCCATAGGGCGGGTCGGTGACCATCAGGGACGGCTGTGCGCCCTCGAGAAGACGAGTCACCTGGCTACGCTCGGTCGCGTCGCCACACATGAGCCGGTGGCGTCCCAGCAGCCAGAGGTCCCCGCATCGGGACACCGGCTCACTCGGGAGGACCGGCTCGGCATCCGCCGGTTTCAGTTCCGCCGGCTCCGGAGCGAGCGCGTACATCTCTCTGAGATCGATGGGTGGAGGCGCGTCCAAATCGGAGAGCAGCCGGGCGAGGGCGTCACGGTCCGCCTCGGCCATGGCCGCGATAGGGTCGAGGGTGGCCAGCACCTCTCCCGCCTCCGAGTGGTCCAGATCCACGACGAGGACGGGTATCTGAGCGTCGGGAGACATCCCCGCCCGCAGGTGGCCATCGACCAGCACCAGGCCGTCCGGGGTTTCCCGGGCAATCACCGCATCGACATAGCCAAGGCGGTCGAGCATCCGGGACAGTGCCGCCCGCTGCCCGGGAGGATGCCGCCTCCAGTTGCGCGGGTCGGGTCGTAGATCTCCGGCTCGGACCCGCCGCAACTCTACGACGCGATCACGCGCCATGGGCATCCTCTTCTTCCCGGCCAGGGGCATTGACAAACTGCACGGTGATCCCCGGCGGCTTGTGATCTTGTAGCTCTACCTGCTGCGGGGGCGTGTGCAGGCCGAAGAGTTTACTGCGCTCGGCGAGCAGTTTGATCACTCTGTCGAGGGCGGCCGGGTCGACATCGGCTCGCGTCCACCATCGCGTGAGCTTCTCTTCGAGCGCCATGGCTGTCTGCGTGCGCAACTGGGCCGCGGTCGCGTATTGCTCCTTGCGCAGTTGGTCGCACACACGCCGGATGTCGCGGAAGACCTGTGCCGGGGACACCCCGACCCGTGTCGCGATCTCGCGATAGCTCCAGCCTGCGATGCGCAGGCGCAGCGTCAGCAGGCGCCTCTCCTCCAGCTTTGGGTTCTGGGGCATGGCGTTTCCCTCCTATCGTTTCCTGAGCCGTCTCGTCCCTGAGCACGATCGCCAGGTGAGGATTCCTTCCCCATACGAGACAGCCTGTCAGTTACCTACCGGGAAGCGCTGCGATGTGTCGGCTGTTTCTGCGTCACGGGCCCGGGCCAGGATCTGACGCACCCGGCGCGTCGTAACTCCGGCCAACTGGGCGATCTCCCGCGTATGGACGCCCTGATCCCTGAGGGCCAGCACGAGCTTGCGGCGTACGGCGTACAAGTGCGTGTCGGCAGGGACCCAAAGTAGGCCCGCGAAGTGCTGCTGAACCGTGCGGAACAGATCGGGTGGCAGCACGTCCCTGGCATTGGCATATCGGGGGTTCAGGCGCCGGGTGCGGTTGTCTTTAGCCATGGTTGATTCACGTCCGGGTTGTAGAAGCGCAGGCACCTCTCTTGAGGCGGCGGACCGATGATTTCGATGGACTGGCGGGTCACCTTGCCGATGCGCTTATCCCCCTCTAGGAAGCAGACGAGACCATAGTCCTGCCCGCAGGGAAAGCGGAATCGTCCCCGGTTCTGGTAGAGCTGGGCCTCACTCCAGCCGAGAGAGCGCGCCTGGTCGCGGATCGCGTCAACCTTGGGCACGGTCGACAACCGGACGGGTTGCGTGAACTTCCAGTCACCGTGTTCCGGGAACAGATGCGGCGGGACGGTAGGGGGCGTACGCGTCAGTTCAGGTGGCGCGTCAGTTGATTTCCGGTTGATGGGATCGAGCCGACGGAAGCCGGTTCCGGAGATGTTGGCGCCGCGGGTGTAGTGATGCGGCTCGCCGGTCTCCCGGATCGAAGTCTTGTCATGATTCTCGGCCGTTTGCTCTTGCAACAGTTTCAAAAGGCTCACGTCTGAATCTCCCGTCAGCAGATTGATCTTCGAGAGATACCTACCGGAACGAGCGGCATGACGCCGGATGATTAGTAGAGGGTGAAAGGGTCCGATGGCCTCCTGGAACCTCTAACCACCCCCTTTCAGGCTAAGCAACTGTTTTTCTGTAATTTGACTGAGAGTGATCTGAGATCGGATTCTCCTGTGGTTTGAAATCGACCAGGCTGAGGTACTGTTTCCCGATCAGCCAGTCTTCGTGAATCTCCTCGACGACAGCGGTGATGAGTCGTAGTGCGGACTCGGTGTTTGGAAAGATACCGACGACCCGGGTACGCCGGCGAATCTGACGGTTTAGGTTCTCCAGCCCGTTGTTGGTGCGAATGCGCCGCCAGGTAGAACGTGCAAAACGAAAGACCGTAAAGCCTTCCGGCAGATTGGTCTCCATCCAATCGGCCAGCTCCGGGTTGCGGTCGTGGTATTGCTCGACTCTGGCCCGAAGCATCGCCTCAGCTTCGCCTCCAGACGGGGCATTGAAGATGTCTCGAATGTCAGTGGCGATGGCGGCACGTTGGTCGGATCGGCGGGCGTATCGCTGAGCATTCTGGCTCAGGTGAAACTGACAGCGTTGCCAGGGCACTGAAGGAAAGACAGCTTTTCTGGCAGCTCGTAGTCCTGAGTGGTCATCGCTGACAATCAGCTGCACACCCTCCAGACCACGCTTTTGAAGCTGCTGCAGAAACTCTCGCCAGTGGACCTCCGCCTCGCTGAGTCGGCAGCTGACCCCAATCACCTCCCGCTTGCCCCAGCAGTTGACTCCGGTCGCTTTCAAGACGGCCACATCCTGAATGCTGCCCTGGCGACGGACCTTCTCGTAGTGGGCATCCAGGTACACAACTGGATAGCTGCCCAAAGGGCGGTTGCGAAACTGCTCGAGTTCGTCGTCCAGCAGCTTGGAGATTCTTGAGACCTGGCTGGCGGAGATCTCGGTGCCGCACAGCTGCTCGGTAATCTCAGTGACCTTGCGCGTCGACACGCCCATCACGTACATCTCGGCGATGGCCAGCTTCAGGGCTTTCTCCGAGCGGCACCCTCGCTCCAGGGATCGGGGATAGAAGTCCAGGTGACGTACTTGTGGAATCCGGATTTGAAGCTGTCCCACTCGAGTTGACAGCGTCTTGGCCTTGTACCCGTTGGCGTGGTCTCGACGCTGCTCGCTCCGCTCCCAGCGTCGAGCTCCCAGAAACTCTTCTCGTTCCATCTGCATGGCGGTGTTGAGCAGTTTCTCCAACACTCCTCGAAACGCGTCGCTGCCTTCTTCGATCAGTTCTTTCAACAATTCTCGTGGTAGCCTCTGTTCTGGGTCTGGGGTCATTCGGATCCTCCTTGCTCTTGTCTTGAGTTTTTGGAGAAATCCTGCCCCAGACCTCTGATCCTTTTAGCTCACCTTCCTCAAATTACAGAAAGAACGGTACACCCCTCCCTTTCACCAGGGTTAAACGGTTGATTTTATTGATGATTGGTTATGGTTTGGTTAGAGGGTGAAAGGTAGTAGAGAAGATATGTCCACGTGTGAGGCAACGTTTTTTCTGGCCTGCCGTTCGTCCACGACACCTTATGTATTTTTCATCACTATAGGGGGACAGACTTTCCGAAAACCTTTCACCCTTTCACCAAAACGATGTAACGCCCTGATATGGAACGAGATAATGTGGTTGAACTAAACCGCTTCCAGCGGTAGGAATCTCCCCGGGCTCTCTCTTCAAGAATCCAGTATCACTTTTGGATATCGAGACTTAAGGTCTCGGAGTGGCCAAGAGGCTCCTTCGTGAGGCAAGGTGTTGTTGCAAAAACCAATAACCCTACCTCACGAAAGGAGTCTGTCATGACTATCTTACGCCAAAGGATGATCGAGGATCTGCGGATCCGCAACTATGCAGAGCGCACCATCGAAACCTATGTCGGAAGGGTGGCTGAGTTCGCGCGCCATTTCGGCAAGTCCCCTCATCTGTTGGGACCCGAGCAGATTCGCCAGTATCAGGTCTTTCTGGTGGAAACCAAGAAGGCTTCCTGGCCGGTCTTCAACCAAACGGTTTGCGCTTTGCGCTTCTTCTACCGGGTCTGCCTGAACAAAGACTGGGCCGTCGAGCACATCCCCTTTCCCAAGCAGGAAAAGAAACTTCCTGTGGTCTTGAGCCCCCACGAGGTGGCCCGCTTGTTGCGAACCCTGGACAACCTCAAACACCGGACCTTGCTGATGACGATTTACGCCGCTGGGCTGCGACTTTCCGAGGCCCTGCACTTGGCCGTCTCGGACATCGACAGTCAACGGATGGTACTTCGAATCCGTCGCGGAAAAGGCCGCAAAGACCGCTACGCTCCTCTCTCGGAGACACTGCTGGGGCAGCTTCGGATGTACTGGAAGCGAAATCAACCTGCCAGTTGGCTGTTTCCCGGAAAAGAGGACGGCTCTGCTCTCTCCAAAAGCTCGGTGCAGAGAGTCTGTAAGCAGGCAGCTGGCCGGGCTGGATTGGCCAAAAGGGTCAGTCCCCATGTGCTGCGTCACTGTTTTGCCACTCATCTGCTGGAGGCCGGAACCGATCTGAAGACCATCCAGGTGCTGCTCGGGCACCGCAGCCTCAACACTACTTCGGTCTACTTGCACGTAGCTACTCATGCTCCCGGCTCCAAGTGCCGGACTCAAGACCTGCTGGCCCGTTTCCCCAGCTCCAGCTAAGGGTGGGAAGACATCGGCTGGAAGTGGCCGATGTGGTTCGCAGTGCAGGAACAACTTTTCTGGCTCAGCATCCCACTTCTGGTGAGCAACGCAAGGCGCTACGGGATATCGCGTCCTGCCGAACTGCCACCCTGGGTGGGCATGTGCTGGCTTGTCAGCAATGCGATCATCAGGAGATCTCCTACAACTCCTGTCGCAACCGCCACTGCCCCAAATGCCAGGGCAGCTGTCAGGCCAAATGGTTACAAGATCGCGCCGCCGACTTGTTGCCAGTGCCTTACTTTCATGTCGTCTTTACGTTGCCTGCGCTACTGGGCCCCATCGCCCTTCAGAATCCGCGACAGATCTACGGCATCCTTTTCCGGGCCGTCTCGCAGACTCTACTGACGATCGCCCGCGACCAGCGCCATCTGGGAGCCAAGATCGGGTTCTTGGCCATCCTTCACACCTGGGGTCAAAACCTGATGCACCATCCCCATCTGCACTGTGTCGTCCCCGGTGGAGGGCTTGGTGCAGACGAAAGCAGCTGGGTCAGTTGCCACCACAGCTTCTTTTTGCCCGTGCGTGTGCTCAGCCGTGTCTTCCGGGGAAAGTTTCTTCACTCTCTGGATCGCCACTATCACACCGGAGAGCTTTCCTTTCACGGACAGCTCCAGTCTTTGGCCTGCCCAGAGCACTGGAAAACTCTGCTCAGACAACTGCGTGCAACCGACTGGGTGGTCTATTCCAAGCCTCCCTTCGGCGGGCCCGAGCAGGTTCTCAAGTATCTGGCTCGATACACCCATCGGGTGGCCATTTCCAACCGGCGACTGCTGTCATTTCAGCAAGGCCAGGTGAGCTTGCGTTGCAAAGACTACCGGCGGGGGGGGCGCTCCAGAACCCTGGTACTGCAGCAGCAGGAGTTTATTCGCCGTTTCCTACTTCATGCCCTGCCGACCCGCTTTGTGCGCATCCGCAGTTACGGCTTTCTGGCCAACCGCTGCCGCCGACAAAAGCTGGCACTTTGCCGGCGCCTGCTCGCTCCTATCCACACCCGCCATCCGCAGCCCGAGACCAGCCTTTCCTGTGCCGACACTCCTCCCCTAGAACAGCCCCATCTGCTGTGTCCCGTCTGCGGCCAAGGCCCAATGCTCAGGGTCGACACTCTCCTCCCTACACCGTATCGAATCGAGGAAAGGATCCACTCCCCGTGAAGCTCTCTCAACCACTCTTTCCTCGCATCCTGGGACTGCCGAGCTTGCCTCTTTGCTGCTCAGCGGCCTTCCTACTCCCGCGTCTACTCTACCGTTCCCCAGCCCTCTGCCGGTCCCCTTTTCATCCCCCTACTTGTTCATCGGGTGCCTTCCCCCCCCAATCCGGGCGGAATATCCCCTTCCCGCACTCCCCACTTGCCTCCCTCATCCGCTCACACCTGAAACAATCCCCATAGCAGCCACCAGCGGCTCAGTCCAACAGGGTCGTATCCGGAATCCCCCACACTTCCAGTCGTCTGAAACCTCTTGCCTTTCTCGTTGCACTCCGGATACAACCCTTATTGTTAGAGGTATGCCGTGAAAGGTCCTGGTGAAAGGGTCCGGCAGCTTTCACCAGAGCTGGTTCACCTGCTGTAAACCGGGAAACTTCGGAGGATCATGGACGTTGAAGCAGGAAAACGAGAACGGGAGGGATCGCGATGAGACCGTGTCGGCTCGTGCTTCTACTGCTGGCTGTTTCCTTAGTGACCGCTGCCGCCTGTGAGTTCAATCGCCGCATATGTCCTTCGCGCCTATCGCATCAACGCGGCGCTTGCCGAAGGCGAGCAGCATCCAGCGCCGCACATTGAACGCATACGACACCTTATGTATTTTTCATCACCAATAGGGGGGAGGACTTTCTGAAAACCTCTAACCCTCTAACCAAAGAAGTGTAACGCATTGATATAGCTCAAGATAATGTGGTTAGAGGTATGCCGTGAAAGGTCCTGGTGAAAAGGTCCGGCAGGGGCATTGACCCTCCATCCCTGGCAGCTACCGCCCGGCAAAGCCTGCGAAGCTGGCCCTCGACACATGACCTGTTTATAGGCTATATTTAGACCGAAAAGGAGATAACCGATGAAACTCTCCCGCCAGATCAAGCCGATCAGTTACCTCAAGGCGCACGCCGCCGAGATCGTGCGCACGCTCGGCGATCGGGGCGAACCCCTGATCATCACCCAGAACGGTGAAGCCAAGGTGGTCCTTCAGGACATCGACAGTTACGAGCAGATGCAGGAGACCGTCGCACTGCTCAAGATTCTTGCGCTGGGCAATCGCCAGATCGACGCCGGCCAGGTGCAACCTTCCGCCGATGTCGTCGCGCTGCTTCGGGAGCGGCGGCAGACTCGTTGATGTCCTTCCTCGTCCAGTTGACCGATGACGCGGTGCGAGACTTGGAGGAAATTTGCAAGTACATCGAGCAGCACGATTCACCGACCCGTGCGGATTACGTGCTGGACCACATCGAAAAGGCATTCGCCGGCCTGTCCGAGCATCCCCAGCGTGGGGACTATCCAAAGGAACTCCTGGACGTCGGCATTCGGGAATACCGGGAGGTTTTCTTCAAGCCCTACCGCATCGTCTACCGGGTGGTCGAGAACAACGTTTACGTGCTCATGATCGCTGATGGACGGCGTGACATGCAGACGTTGCTGCAACGGCGCTTGCTACAAACCTAACGTTGTGACGCCAGTATGCCAACTCGACAAGCACTGGAACAACAGGGAGGGAACGCGATGCCACCGAACCGCGCGTACCGTTGCGAGTACTTGAAGACCTCGGTCACGATGAAGCGTCATGGGGGGCTTCCGGCGGGCCCCAAGGAGAAGGCCTTCATGACCGCCAGCCAATGCTTGGGCGGCAGGTAAAACCACCAGAATGGGTCTGCTTCAATCGACCTATAGCACACCCTTGGTCGGGGCAAGAAGGATGGCTTTGATTCCGCTACATTTTTTGGACACTGCTATTGCGATCGGGGCTGGAATTGTAAAAGAGTACGCATTCGGTGGGCGTGCTGCTCGACCCCACATAGCGCCCCACAATGTTGCCAGCTGAGGGGAGTATCGCCTATGCACATCCCAGACAATGAGGGCAAGGCGTGCGATGCCGTTGTGAGGCTCCTTGAGGTGCAGACAGGCGATGCACGCACCGACATTCGTCATCCCGAAAAGGATGGTGTCGGCCCTCCTGTTGACTTGCGCCTAAGGCTAGGTGCCCAAGAGTATGCGATCGAGCACACGCGAATCGAGCCATTCGAGAATCAAATCAAGACCGGTCTGGTATTCAAACAGATTAATGACTGTATCGAGAAAAGACTTTCGGACACATTGCCAGGGCCAGCGTATTACGCGCTGCATGTCCCGACCGATGTTCGCCTTCCTGAGAAAAAGGAAAAACGCAACCAGGCTCTGAACCATCTTGTCGAATGGATTCGAAAGAACGCGCAATATCTGCATGAGAAGAACTCAGGCCGATCGAGACCAACGCGTAGCCTTTACCGGTCTGATGATCGTATCCAAGGCATACCAACGGGTTTCGATTGCGCAGTCGAATTGCTGCGCTGGCCGGATGCGGTTCACCTAGGATTCAAACCAGGCTATCTTGGAATGAAGCTTATTTGTCCCAACGATTTGGAGGAGCTTCGTATCGACCGGCTCAGGCGAGCGTTTTCCAGAAAGTGTCCCAAACTTCAAGAGTGCAAGACGGCAGGTGCGCGAACCGTCCTGGCGCTGGAGAGCCGCGACATCGCTCTCACGAACTCTGACCTCATCGGCAACCAGATTTCTAAGTTGTTGGCGGAGTACACGGATGCGCCGGACGAGATTTACGTGGTGGAAACCGACATCAATCCTTGGTGGGTATGGCTCATGAAGCGCGATGACGACTATTGGCCAATGGTGGGTATGCCCCAATGGGGCCCACCCAGATGGACCCCAGCCAGCTTCGAGGAAGACGAACTAAACGACCTGACACTAGGCCGTGGCTCGAAAAGGTTGTAATCGCGCAATCTTGCGGCGTGATCCATTATCATTCAAGCTCGTCAGGTCGGCCAAGCAGGCGGCTGTGGCTGTGGCCTTGAATTTCGCTGCACGGCCAGTGAGATCATGCACCCACAGCGACTCAAAGCCGAATGCATGGACCGGCACGCCAAGCTTTCGGCCTAGTTCGATCGCACCCAAGGATTACCCCACCACTCGCTTACCGTACTTCTGCTATGGGTAAGGGAATACCAAAGGGCTTGACAAACGAGGCGGAAGCGCGGGGAAGAGTGTGTTTGGAGTACGTATTACCGGAAAAGCAGATCGCCCTATGTGCGAGGACCCGATTTCATCTCGGAGCATAGCGGATGTCATAGGTCCGCATGTTGGCACGTCGCTGATGAATCTCAATCTCGAAGCCCACCTCCCGGATGGGCTCCAGGTCGTTTGAGAACCGCTGTGCGAACTGCTGGACGGAGCGCATGTGGAAGGCGAGACCGAAGTCCTTGGCCAGCCGGTTCAGGGCGACATAGAGGTCACGCGCCAAGGCTCCCTCGATGAAGGTCTCGTCCCGGAAATCGATCTGATAGCGCTCGAGAAAGGTGGCCTTGTTACCGTTGAGCGCCGTGCTTTCTGCGCCGGCCTCCAAGGCATGGCGGTAAGCTTTGAAAAGCGCGACCAGGACGGTAGCGATGGGATTCGATTCCCGGGCGGTTTCCATGCTGACCCGGTTGAGTGAGGCGATCTGGTCGAGGAACTGCGGGTGGAGTTCTTCAAGAGCTTCGTCGATCACGCTGGCTGGTTCCCCGGCCAGCAACATCAGGTACATCAGGCTCAGATAGTCGTTGCAGCGGCGCTTTCCGTGATTGCCCAGGGTGCGGTGGAGCAGCCGCATGACCTTTTCCTGCGCGCCGTCGCGGAGCAGTGCCAACACGCAGCTGGTGCGCCGGATCAGAGAGGAGACGATCAGATCGCGGTGTTCCCCGATGGCGGCCAGGACGGTGGCCTCGAGGAAGCAGTCGCTCGCCTGCTCGTCCATATCGAATCGGACGATAAAGGAGCGGGAGAGGATTTCGGCGAGCTCGCCGCCCAGCGGCTCGATACCAGTGGTATTGAGCAGGCACTTGGTGCGCTCGATAACGGTCTCGGTGTCGGTGCCGCTCTTGCGCTTCTCCTTGGCGATCCCCGTGATGCTGGTCAGCAGGAAGGTGGTCAACTCATCGGTCATCTGCTTGACCTCGATGTTGTCAAGCACGATGAGCGGGTTCTGCGAGCCGTCGGTGTAGTTGGCGGCGTCGGTGCTCTTCTTCTGCTGAGGCTCGCCGTAGAGCAGTGCCGAGATGAGCTTGCTTGCGGTGGTCTTGCCCGAGCCGGCGGACCCCTCGAAACGGGTCATGGGCCGAGTCCCGGCGAAGTCGATGAGCAAGAAGCAGGACAGCCACGAGAGGATCAAGGCGCGCGCGCCCGGGGCGCAGGTCATATTGTCGAGGATCAGGGTCGACAGCAGCCGGTCCGCCTCGTCGGGATCGGCATCAGCCAGGAACCGGAGCGGTTTCATCTTCTGCGAGTCCTCAAGGAGGACGCTGTCGGCGTTGCCTCCGTTTTTCAAGAGCTCGACGCCGCCGGGCGTAATCTTGACGATCTCGTGCTGCTCGTTGTTGAGGTTGAAGTAGACCGTGCGGTTCGAGACGTCGGTGTGGAGCCACGAGAAGTGGTCTCGCATCTGTCCCCGGATCAGGGCGAGGCTCGGCAGAACCTCGAAGAAGGTGCGGCCGCCCGGTGAGATCGGCACCATGCCGGTGTGTTTGTAGAGCATGGCTGAGTACTGGCGCTTGCGGTCCCGATCGGCGGAATCCATCCAGTAGATGGCGTTGTCAAAATACAGGAACGGTGCGCCATGGTAAGTAAAGAAGAACTGCGCGCCGTGGGCGGTGAACCAGTCGTAGGCGGCCTCGGCGGCCTGGGTGTAGTCGGGGGTGCCCGCTTCCTCGGTCTGCATCAACACCTGCTCGACCCGGGCGCGGCAGGAGCCGGACGGCGCACCGGTCTGGCGCTTCTCCCGTATCTTCTCGCGGCGATCCTCCAGCCGGGCCTGTGAATTCCGCTCCTTCCGCACGGCCCGCACCTGCTCGCGCAGGATAGTCAGTGAGAAACTCGATTTCCCGAAGTGCTGCTGCACCCGTTTCAGGTGACGGCTTTGCTCCAGCGGTGTCAGCTCTGATATCTCGCGCAGGATCGGCTCCAGCAGCCGGTTGCGTTCCTCTTCACCGACATCGGTCGGCAGCCGGTCGATCCCGCCCTCAAGCGGAGTGACGGCTTCGCCGAGCAGTGTCTCGAAGTCTTGGGCCGTGCGTCCGGAGACGAAGTAGTCGTTGACATCGATCTTGGCTGCGGCGAGCAGACGCTCCGCTTCCTTGATCTCTTCTGGCTCTTCTGGCGCGCGGTCGCCCAGGAGCTTGACGATCTCTCGCGGCCCGACGGCCGCGTCCAGGTTAAAGCGTTCCTTGAGTTCCGTCCGCGCGTCCTGGCAGGATTGGTCCAGCGGCAGGATCACCAGCCGGGTTTGAATCTTGTGCTTGATTAGGGCGCTCGCGGTCTTGAGCGCGCCGTTCAGCCCCGCTTGGGCGATCTCGTTGTCCTGGCAGATATAGACGGTCTTGATGCCTCGGAGCTTGGGCAGGATGCGATCCCAGTCGGAGCCTCGGATCTGCACCGTGACCGGAGAAATGGCCGGGAAACCGCGTTCCATGAGGGCGATGCAGTCGGTGACGCCTTCGGTGATAATGACTCGCTCGGGCCGGGTGAGCAGGCAGTCCTCGTTGTAGAGGTGGCTGTTGTTGATCGAGGGCGCGATGTGCCGGTTCGACTGGCTGTTGTGGACCGGCAACTTACGGTACTTTCCCTGTTCCCATTTCCGGTCTGGCGTCCACGGCGTCTTGCGCCCGATCAGGAACACGACCCGGCCATGGCTCCAGTACGGGAAGACGATGCGGCCATCGAAGAAGGGGATCAGGCCGTCCTGGCCGGTCGGACGAAACGCGCCGGTGGCGGCGAGTTCACGAGGGGTGAAAGGGTTCTCTCCCGTGGTCAGGGCGGAGAGGACGCCGGTTTGCGGCTTGCCGTCGTCTTTGCACGGACCGTTGGCGGCGTACCCGATGCGAAGGGTATCGATGGTCTCTTCGGAGATACCGTAATGTGACGTCAGCCACTCCAAGACCTCGGGAGCATCCTTGAGCCGCCGGTGGTAAAACGACGCCAGGGCTGTGAGCGCCTCCTGAACACGCACGTCGAGCTCACGCACGGCCTCGGCTTTGCGTAGCCGTTCGGGCGAGAGGCCATAGCGGGCAAGCGGCGGCAACTGGGCCTTGGCGGCCAGGAAATCTCGTGCCCGCTGGTGGGTCTCCGGCATGGGACCGGATTGGCCCCTGGTTACCGTGCCGGACTCGACGAACTCGACCAGCTGCAGAACGTCGCCGCCCACCCCGCAGCCGAAGCAGTACCAGCCCTGCTTATCGAGCATGATGTGGAGTGACCGGTGGCTGCTGCTTTTGTGGTTCGGGCAGTCGCACTGCAGGAGGCGGTCGCCTTCCTGGACAATGCGCTCGGCAAGAATTTCCCGGGCCATCCCGCCGATGTCGATATCGGTGATCTGCCGGTAATACTCCCTAACGTCGCCCGCAGTCCTTTGTGTCATACCGCCGCCCCCTTGCCAAGAAGGAGAAAGGGGAGGTGGTGGCTCCACTTGGGGGCCTTGCGGCAGTTCCAAAAGAGTCTCCACATCGAATAGGTGGATATCGCGCGAGTGGTCATCACGCGGCCCCCGTTGCGCTCATTGTCGGCGAGATCGGTGACTCGGCGGCGATCCGCTCGACCTTGAATGCTTCCTCGCCGAATTCGCGGGTGAGAAAGCCGGTGAAGATGCGGGCGATGGCGCGTCCGACGTCGGTCGCCGCGTCCACTACGCAGGAGCGTTTGCCGGCGTCCAGACAGAAGGATGCATCAAGCCGAATCAAAGCCCGACCGTGCAGGCTTTCGGTGGCGAGCACGGCCAGGAGCAAGGAGTCCTCGACGTCCTGAAGCGGCACCTTCGCGTTGAAGTTGTAGCGGTAGAGTTCTCGATTCATTTACCTTTGCCTCCATGGGTCGTGGTTCGTCAGGAGAACGCGCCCGGGCCGGAGGTCGTGCCGCTTCAAAACGCTGCGCCAGATGTCCGGTCCGGTGATTACCTACCGGAGCCGGGCCGGGACCGTCGGGGCCGTCACAGGTAGTTCCTGAGGCCGGCGTCCTCGAAGATCCCACGGAGCTTCTTGATCGACTCGTAGATCGTGCCGCGCGGAACGCCCGTGTCGCGAGAGATCTCGGTGACGGTTTCGGCCTTGAGGCGCCGGCACAGATTGCGCAGCGCGCGTGGGAGTCCTTCGAGGACGGTGGCCACGTCGACGGCGAGCCTGTTCAGCTCTTCTGATGGCCTCGACTGGGCCCCGGTGCGCACGAGGTAATCCTCCTGATCGAAAGTCTCCAGCCGCTCGACCGAGCGGCCGTCCGCGTCCTCGAAGCACTCGTTCAGCGAACAGCGGCAGCGCCGGTAGTCCCGGATGTCCGCCTTCTGCGCCTCGATGAGGCTGGCGAGCCGGTGCTCGACCACCCGGGCGATGAACGTGTTGAGCTGTGCGCGCTTGGGGTTGTATTTCGGCAGCCTGCGCAGCAGATCGAGCGTCAACTCCTGCTCGATATCCTCCCGGTCCGATGCGGTGAATCCCGCTTGTCCTGCCAATTGCCTCGCCTTGAACCTGATGAGCCCGGCGGCATACGGATCGATGCCATCGTCGGAGTTGTCGACACCCATGGAGCCTCCTCGGGGCCGAGGAGGAGTTCGTGCGGGTGTCGACCTGTGCCGGTACGACCGCTCTCAAAACAAAGAGGCGGAAGCGCTGTGGGACGCCGGTTTCGGCGACACCCACAACGACCTTCGCCTCTTGCGGCCAGCCTGTTGTCTGGTGCGTGGACCGTGCTGTTGTTTGTCGGGCCCGGACTCAGGTCCGGACCACGCCCGCCACGGCCATGCGGACGGGAAGCCCGTTGTCGATCACGAGTTCAAGGATCAGGAACGAACGCTCCCGGTCGAAGACCTCGAACAGCTCCGCCACCTTCTTCTTGAGCGCGAAGCCTTGAGCAGCTCGCCGGGCATTCGGTCCGTTGTCCTTCCCGAACACGATTTGCCGCACCACTCGGGGCGGTGGATCGAGCACCGGCTCGCAGTCCCGAACTTCGAGCCCTTCGAGCCGCCCGTAGTTAATCTCCTGCATAAGCTCGACGAGGCGTCCCCTGGCAGGAGTCAGGGACGCCTTGGTCACATTCGTCATTTCCAGACCTCCTTTCACGCTCTCGCGCATCAACGAAATCGCTCCCTGGGAGACAGCTCCGGCGAGGGTTTCTCCCCGGGGGCGTTACCCGTTCCCGGGCGCTGCTTTCGAGGCAAGCTCTCGTCGGAACCTTCACCCCTTAATGGCGAAATTTCGCTGGACGGCGCGGGACGCCCCGGGCGGGGCGGGGCGTAAGGGCGGGTAAAGCCCGATGAAATCAGGCGGATGGACGGCTTACGGAGGGGAAACTTTTTTTGATTTTCTTTCCGCAGGTCCAGCGAAATTTCGCTGGGCGGCCCCTGGGCAGGGAAAAAGCCCCGAACCGGATCGGCTCGCGGCTTAAGACCTAGGACTGATGGCGAGACTAGCCTCTAGCCCGAATAATTCATAAATTGTCTGCTGCAGCGTGAGAATCTCCCGCCCTGACTGCGTTACGCTCGGTCGGCCTCCTCGACGTACTCACGAGTACGACTCCGGGGGCCTCGGTCGCAAGCCTTGTCAGAACGGGTCTGCCCCCGCTTCGCTACGAAAACTTATGAATAATCCGGGCTAGGCCGTGTACTCACTAAATGATTCCCACGGGGGTGATTTGTGATTCAGGCGTCCAAACTAGTAAGTATCCCCCGGCAAAGCCGGGGGCTTTAATCTTGTGAGCCGCTCAAAGCGGACTTGACGTTGCCGCTACCGCGGCCACTTGTGCCACCTACAGGTGGCTTGGCTACAGCAGCCTGAGCTGATCCTGGCGACGATCTTCTGCTTCTTGCCGCCGGATATACTCACGAATCACTTTCTCATCCCGACCCACCGTCGATACGAAGTATCCGCGAGCCCAGAAGTGCTGTCCAACAAAGTTACGCCGACTCTCTGAAAAGTTCCTCGCAATGTGGATGGCGCTTTTCCCTTTGATGTGCCCGATCACCTGCGCCACAGAAAACTTTGGCGGAATCGAGATCATCACGTGCACGTGATCCGGCAGCAGGTGGCCCTCTTCAATCAAGCTTTCCTTCTGCCCAGCCAACCGTCGCAGCACCTGACCGAGATGTCTGCGCAGCTCCCCATAAATCAACTTCTTGCGGTACTTGGGGATGAACACCACATGGTACTTACACTCCCATTTTGTATGCTGTAAGCTCTTGTAGTTACTCATAAAACTCCTTTTCGTGATGCTTTGCTCGGCTCACGGAAGGGAGTTTTTTCACCTATTCCCGGAACTGTCAAACTCTGGCTGCCTCCCCGGCAGAGCCGGGGGGACTCCTTACGGGTCTAGACTGCGGGTCTACCCGCCCGCATCTCCATCTCTGCAATGGCAGAAGTACAATCCTCGCACTGGCAAGACCATGGATCGTGGAAGTGTACTGTCAAGATAATTCGATCCCAGATGAGAAACGCCCAGTAATTCAGCTTACCCAAGTCCGTCTCGAAAACGCGGAAGCGATAGTCAAATACACCTGGATATCGGCCGTGCGTCTCATCATCAGCAAGGCCGCTCACGCACAGAAAATGCTCTGGGGGTCGCTGGTCCGGAGCGGTAAGGGTGCAGCCTATGGGGATAGCTTCCGGTAGAACGGTGCGGTGGTGGTGGAAATTCAGGCCGCGTACAATTTTCCACGCTACACGCTTTATCCGGGCACCGTCCTGACGCTTTACAACAAGACCCGATGGAAGATGCAGGCCGCCGGGCCGTGGTTCAAACTCGCGGAGAATGCTCTCTGCTAGGATCAGTTTGCGCTCGTTTTCCCGAGAGTCCGCGATAAACTTGCTGTAGATAGGGTCTCCTGCCACTGAGCCCCGAGCGAACGGAACCAGTGTCGCTTTGAAATAGTCCTCGTCATGCTGGTAGGAGTCGTTACAGTCCCTATGGACCGGAATGGTGATCAGCTGACTGAGATTATGTTGCCGTCGGATCTCAGGAGAGAACAGCGTCCGTGGCGGACAATGATCCCTACTAGTCGGGCATGACAATGGCCGGCCGCACAAATAGCAGAGCGTGGGCGCTTCCTTAGGAGAACTGCCGCCTTTAGCGGAATCAGAACCCCTCACGCAACCTTATCTCCTAGTCTAGTCCATGGACTCATATTACCCCTTTTGGGGAATCATTTAATGAGCACACGGCCTAGTACTCGTCCCCCCCGATTGAAAGAATCCTGAACTTGCACCTGTAGTAGCTCGGGGTGGCCTTTACCCATTCGATGGGGTCATCTTCGATCCTGAAGAACTCCCGCAGTCGCTTCGACAGTTCCTGCTTCTGCTTCTTCACGTTGAGCGCTGCGTGTCTGCTGTGCCAATCGATCTCGCCACGAGGAGGATCGGCGAAGCCTTCGAGCAGTTTCCATTGGTTCGTCGGATTGCTGCTCCTCTTGTTGGCCATTCCCATCTGGGCGTAGTGCAACTTCCGGGTTTCCGACTTCACCCGAATCGAGACGGTGTGGTTGTCGACGAACCGGATCGAAACGTCGCTCCACGTGGCGTCCGGCGGGGTCGGGAAGAAGATCATCGAGCCGTCGTCCTCAGGAGCGGGCAAGTGCTCCGTCCAGAACGACGCCAAGATGTCGTCGAGAAGTCGGCGGAGGCGAAGCTTGCGGCGTCCGGCTAGGTCGAGGGCTTCCGCCAGCGGAATGAAGGCCGACTTCCGACTTGCCAACATGCGCTCGGTCGGCGCCGTGCAAAGATGGTGCGTGGGAGCGAGCAGGAAGAACGGCTCGTCGGTCCGGCTCACGAGACCGCTGACAATATGATGGAAGTCATCCGGTTCCAGCTGGATCGTCAGATAGACGGGAAAACGGAAACCCGCGTATGGCGAGTAGACGCCGATCCGCGTCGTCTGATGGAGCCCGTTTTCGGTGTGCGGTTCTCCCATCAGGTTGAAGGCGCCGGCCACCGCCTGATCGAAGGCTGTGCGGTCCAATTCGTAGACCGCGATCTCCGACCGGTTCAGCGGGAAAGTCGTGCAACCACGCCCACACCGGCAGACCGCTACGATGTCATCCGGGCCGTGCTCGACAACGGCATGCGCACACTCACAGGGGCGTCGCTCCGTGCAGGGATGTGACGAGGCAAGCGTGCCACTCGGTCGCAGGAACGGCTTCGCCGACTCGTATCCTTCCCCGATCCGCATTTGCCACTCCGCCGCCACCGCTGACAGGCCCGGTACGGTTTCCAGCGCCTGCCAGAAGCCTCTCGGGCTACTCCTCATCTTCATCCTGTTCGATGAAGCCCCGTTTCTGGAGCCAGTCCTCCACGACGTCGGCGTCGCTGTCCCTGGTGTACTGGGCGATGTTTGAGGGCCGGATGGTCACGATGCGAGGACTCTTCGCATCGGTGAACTTCACGTGAAAGCTCGCTCGCAGGATCGGTGCTCTGGCCGGCATGCTCTGTCCCCTTCCTTCTAGCGCGGCGAATAGATCCTTGGCCTTGCGGATTTCGATCTCTCGCTCCGTGCCGCCCCTCAGGAACTGAACTTCCCTGAGCCGGACCCAGTCCATGCCATCGACGTCGGTGCAAACGATGGACACCGGCCCATCCCGCCGAAGCGGCTCGAGCGTGTATTTGCCGGTGCCAGGGAAGAAGTCTTTGTTCCCGAACACATTGCGGCCGAACTCAACGCGGTAGATCTCTTTCTCTCCCTTGTTACAGGTGTTCATCCGGAGTTCACCGACGGCCGACTCATAGACCAGGACATCATGTTTCTCCGGGTGGTAAAACACGCTCGACATCTGGTCGCCGTCGAGACTGCCTTCGCGCCGGAACGGATCGCCGTGGCGCACGAGGAACCAGATCGAATCGCCCTTCGGATACACGAACACTCGCGAACCCCGGCCACGCTTCTTCTTCGCGAACCAGTTGTCCAGATCAAATTCGAGACCCAGCAGCGTTACCCATGACGGTTGTTTGAACGCGGGGACCGGCCGCGCTTGGGTCTGGAAGTACTCGAAGACCCGCGGCCGGGTGAGATACTGCTCGGCGTGCTTGCGTTCCAGGAGCTGCCGGTCTTGGAGGAAGACCTGGACCGCGACGTCGGCCGCCGTGGGGTCGGGCTTCCCGTCCAGTGAGAGGCCGTTTTTCTCCGCTTCTTCCAGCAGGAGGTCCATGTTCTCGTCAGTGGACATCTCATTCACGAAGAAAAGGGCATCGACCAAGTCTTTCGGTGTGTCCGCGTCCGGAGTCATCAGCACCTCGACCAGTTGCTCGTGATCCAGGCCGTTCGAGGCGTTTGGTGATGGCAACGGCAACCCTCGGCCGTTAAAGTAGGTCCGATACGGCCCCAGGAACTCCTGGAGACGCTTCGGTGCGATGGCCTTGAGGACAGCGGGTTGGGCGAAGCGCCGGAGGTTGTAGGTTGCCATGGGTTGGACTCTCCTTATCTACTGTTCTTGGATCGCTTCTGCGTTCGACTCGTTGACCCCGGACCGGCGGATGGCCACGACCTTGCCCAGGATGCGCAGTCCATCGTCCGGGCCGATCGGTATGGGTCGGTGTGTCGGGTTCTCGGGGCGGAGCTCGATTCGTTCGTCGCGGATGAAGAGCCGCTTGACCGTTGCCTCCTGATCCAGCAGCGCGACCACGATGTCGCCGCTTTCCGCCACGGGCTGTTGCCGAACCACGACCAAGTCCTGATCGCGGATGCCGGCGCCGATCATGCTGTCACCGCGAACTTCCAGGGCGAAGCAGCGGCCGGAACGGATGGCCCGGCTGTCGACGAGGACTTCGCCGACGACGTTCTCCTCAGCCAGGAGCGGCTGTCCGGCGGCGACTCGGCCGACGATGGGAACGGCACGCAGCTCTAGCACCTCGTCCGTCGGCTCCCGAAGAACGGTAAGCCCGCGTGCCTTCCTCGACTCCCGTCTCACGTAGCCTTTTCGCACCAGCTGCGTAATCTGGTCGCGTACGCTCGGGGGCGATATCCCGAGGATGTCCGCGAGTTCCTGGATGGTCGGGGGAAACCCCCGCCGGTTGGTGAAGCGCCGTAGCTCGTGCAATGTGCGCCGCTGGGGGTCGGTGATCTCCTCAACGGGTCGTCTTCCTCTCGCCTTGCCGCTCATGGCACATCCTCTCTCAAAGGGAGATTGCGGTTGCCTTATCCACGGAAGGGACACCCGACCGTGTGTCAAAGAGATCAAATATCTGGGCCTACTATATCAGAGGTCACACCAATAATATAAGAGGCCCTAAAAAGGGAATCGAACCGGTTGGAGAGAGGCGGGGACGGGACGGGGGACGATGTCCACCAGGATGGGAAAGGGGTTACTACTCCCCTCGATGAGCTGCGCCCACATCGCGCGCTGGCGGCTCCAGTGAAGGAAGCTGGCGATGGGGTCGGAGGTCCTCTCGCGGAAGGGATCAGGCCTCGGACCGTCCGCGACAGGGGTGGCGGCTCAGCCTGAGGTGAATCCGAACAGGACTCTCTGCTGCTCCCAGCCCAGGGGGAAGGTGCGGATCAGTCGAGCGAGCGAAAGGCCGGACGGTTCTTTGCCGTTGAGGATCGCTTCGATGATGTCAGGGGCCAGCGTGGTCAGCTTCAGGATCCGAACCATATAGGAGTTGTCTATGTCGAGATGCCTGGCCAACTCCGCAACGGAGCTGAACTCGCCATTCTCAATCGCGTCCGACCAGAGGAAAGCCCGGGCCAGGGCCTGAACTACTGCCCCCTGAACGTCCGATGGGCTATCCGGCACACTGCCATCCAGCGCCTGGGGGGCGAAGATCATCTTCCGGCCCCGCATCCGCCGGATGTGCATCGGAATGTGGATCCGCAGATTACCAGTCTCGGTCAGCGTGAGGGTCGGCTGTGCAGTCATTGGGCCTGGCTCCATTCCCTCGCTTCACTGGCCAAGCCGCTCAGCTCGATGATCAGGCTGGTCATACCCCGGGTCTTCAGTTCCATGTCGATACCGGTCTCCCGTAGTGCCACTTTCTCGACCAACAACCGGATCAGCCGGTTGCGCTCCAGGGGAAACAGGTCATTCCAAAAGGTCTCAACGCTCTGGAAGGCTTCCGAGATCTCCCGTTCCGTGACCGGATCTGACTCGAACGCCTGGACTCGGGCTGAGACGTCCATTAGCTGGCGACTCAGGGTCACTGCCTCCTGATTGAGCTCGGCCAATGTCGATCCGGGGTCCGACCCACCGCCGTCATGCGATACCTCCTCGAGCGCTCGCTGACGGACTGCCAGGAGATCGTCTTCCAGTCGCTCTTTGTGCTTCAGCAGCCGTTCCCGCTCGGCTTCTTCCATCCCCTTGGCGGCGAAGTAGGTCTGGGACACCAGCGTTGGGGTTCGAAAAACAGCGCTCAGCTGCTCCAGCACCACCTTCTCGATGTCCCCCGCAGGCACGCGCTTGAGCGGGCAGCGGCTGACCGCTCGTTTGGCATCCTTCGCGCAGTGATAGTAGGTGTAGCGCCGCGGGCCCTTCTGCGTGTAGGTCAAGCCCATCGCGCCGTCACAGTGGCCGCAGCGGACCACCCCTTGCAGCGGTGAGATGATCTTCGTTCTGGCTTTCGTCTGCTTGGCCCGAGTGTTCTCCGCCAGGACCTCCTGGACTCGCGACCACAGTCCCTCGGAGACGATGGCCTTCTGCTCGCCGGGATAGACCTTCCCCTTGTGGACTACCTCGCCCTTGTAGAGGCGATTGCCCAGCAGGCGGTAGATATGACCGGTGTTCCAGGGACGCCCTGACCGGTGTTTCCCTTTCTTCGTGGTCCAGGACTTGGTTCGGTATCCCTGTCTATTGAGCTCAGCGGCCACAGCTCTGGCCGAGGCCAGTTGGGTGAATCGCCGGAAGATGTGCTTGACCAGCGGCGCTTCCTCCGGATTGACGAGCAGCTTCTTTCGCTCCCGGTCCACGTCGTAGCCGAGGATGGCCGGGCCTCCACAGTACTTGCCCCTCCGCTTGGCCGCCGCCACTTTGTCTCGGATGCGTTCAGCGATGACCTCCCGTTCGTACTGGGCGAAGGTGATCAGAATGCTCAGAAACATACGCCCGGTGGGGTCGGTGGTGTTAAAATGCTGGGTGACCGAGACGAAGCTGATTCCCTTCTCGTTGAACCGCTCGATCATCTTCATGAAGTCCAGCAGCGCCCGCGAAAGGCGGTCGATCTTATACACCACGATCACATCCACCTTCCCCGCATCCACGTCGGCCAGCAGACGCTGCAATCCGGGGCGCTCCATGTTGGAGCCGGAGAATCCGCCGTCGTCGTACTGATCCGGCAGCGCCCGCCAGCCCTGCATGCGTTGGCTTTCGATGTAGGCCTCGGCCGCCTCCCGCTGAGCGTCCAGCGAGTTGAATTCCTGCTCCAGACCTTCCTCGTGGCTCTTGCGGGTGTAAATGGCGCAACGGATCAGCTTCCTTCCGGCGGGGTTGCTGGTGGCGATATCAGGCATGCTGGCCACCTCGCTTGCCCTTCTTCAGGCCGAAGAAGATCTTGCCGTTCCACCGCGTGCCGGTGATCTCGCGGGCCACGGCGCTCAGGGAGCGGAACATCCGGCCCTCGTACTCGAAGCCGTTCTCGTGGGCAAGGACCTCATAACGGCAGTCCTTCCATATCCGGACGAACCGGGTGCCCGGCAGGATGTCGACCTGGCTCCGGGGATTGCCGGAAACCCGGCGCTGCATGCAGGCCATTGGGTCATCCTGGGCGGCTTGCTGCAAACGCGTCCGGGCCGCATCCGACAGGCCGCCGTAGAACAGCTCCTGGATGCGATAGGCCAGGCGTTTGATGAGAAACAGCCGCTTGTAGCCGGGCGGCTCGCCGCCATAGAGATCGCGCCACCGCTCGCGCAGCTGGTCCATCGTCATGGTCTCGAGGATCGCCAGCTGCCGCAGGACGGAATGGCGAACCCGCGATCCGTTGCTGCTCTCTGGCGATCCCTTTCCGGACTCGTTCACGGGTAACCCTCTCATTGCCCTGCTGGACGCGTTTGTCAGGTATGAACGCTCTGGTTGCACCGGAAAGCAAGTCCTTCTCCTGCTCATATTTGGAGATTCTTCGACTTTCTCCGGATATCATTCGAAGAACCACTCCTTCGGGCTCTCCAGCGCAGGCCGGCCGCGGCCAGAATAGAGGCGATGGCCTCCAGATTCTCTTTCGGGGAAAGGGGATCGGGCTCCGGGCGGAGCTCCGCTTCAAGGGAGGCGGTAGGGACGGCTCCCGGCTTGAATTCGGCATTCCACATCGTGACCTCCGGCTAGTCGGGACCGGATAGGCCGGTGTGGATGCCGTGGGACTCGCCAGGCGGTGTGGGGCGGGTTCGCCGGCACCCACGACCGCCTCAGCTTCCGCTGCCAGTCCGTCGTCTGGTTTCTGACGCTGTGGCCGGGTACCGTCCCAGCCCTTTCTCCGGTTACCTACCGGAGGCCTCTCCGAACTGTCGGACGAGGGGTTCGAAACTTCGGGTGCTCCAAGTGGACCATTTGATGAGTTCCCACAACTCCAAGTTTTCTGGACGATGGTTCGAACTCTCGGGTGTTCACGACCGAGCACCGGGCGTGTTCCCGCAACCCTCGAAAACGGCTGTTTGGACTCAATCCACTGATATCAAAGGGATTAAGCCAATCGGACGACTTTCGGACTAGGTCCGGTAAGAACGGAGAATACGGGCTGAACAGAGAATGGGAGGCCGGAACACAGGGTGAAGTCGACCGGTTGGGAATGGAGAGGGAATGATGTTAGGAACGCTCAATCCCTTTGAAACTAAGGGGTTATAGGACGCTCGTCTCTCCAGGGCGCTACCCCGGAGAGACGAGTTGTGCTCTGAAAAATGGTGGAGGCGGTGGGAATCGAACCCACGTCCGGAAATGCTCCACAGCAGACTCTACATGCTTATCTGGTTTCGGGTTTTCCGTCGCAAGAGCATTCGAAACCAGCAAATAGGCTCAGACAACGGTTCTCCAGCAAGTTTCTCGCGACCCCCCTGGAAAAACCGGGAATCACGAAAAGCCCGTTGAATCGACGCCCCGTATTCCACTACGGGCAGCAGAAAACGGAACGGCTGCGTTTATTACGCAGCGAGTGCTAACTGATCGTTGGCAGTTATGCTTGTGACCGTAGATTAACGAGGGTACGGACACCTCGGCATGCATCTACTGTTTCGACTACTTCCGTCGAAGCCGGTCGCCCCCGATCTAACCTCTAATTGTAGTACAAATCCTGGAGATCTGCGAAGAAAGGGGTGGGAGCACCCTCTGCGGTCCGAACGGATGTCATTGGTAGGGGTTGGTTTTGGGTGCTTGTTTCGCCCCGTTCCCGTGCCTTTGCCCTCATCCCGCAGCCCATCAAGGATCTTGATCAAACGGACAAGGGCACGGGCAAAGGCAAGGGCGAGGGTCGGGAGGGAAGTTGTAGGGGGTTCACCACAGGCTGCTATGATTCCGGCATCGAAGCGAAGACGAACTGCCCGCCGTCATTTCTGTCCCGATCGGTCCCGATGAGATCTCGCGTCTCCCTCTGCTGTCGGGCTGCCGGGGTGTTACTGGTTCTCGGGACCATCTCGGGCTGTGCCCCCGAGCCGGCCGGGAACTCGAATCGGCCCATCCACCCGATCCCTGCCGGCGCACAGGTGCTTGAAACCGACGGCCGGCTGGGTGGACGACTCAACTACAGCCTGTCTGGAGAACCCAGCAGCTTCAATTTTGCCACGTCGCAGGACATCAGAACCCGCCTCGTCACCTACCTGATCACCGGAACGCTGCTGGAGTTCGATTACGAACAACTGACCATCGAGCCCGGAGTGGCCGGGCAATGGTCGCTTTCGCCCGACTCTACGACGATACGGATCGAGTTGAGGAAGGGGCTGCGGTTCTCGGACGGCCAGCCGGTGACGGCAGGGGATGTGGTCTTCAGTCTGGACCGCCTCTTCCAGGAGGGCTCTCACAACGCCACAGGTGCGTCGCTGCGAATCGAGGGAGACCCCCTCGGCTACCGCCGAATCGACGATTTGACGGTGGAAATCACCTACCCCCGAAAGTCTGCCGCCGCCGAGCATGCATTGACGAAGATTCCGGTCTTTCCAGCGCACCTGATGAGCGATCAGGACCAAATGCTGGAGGACTACTGGACACTGGAGGCGGAGCCTTCCAGGATGGCGGGGCTGGGGCCCTTTGTGGTTGCGGAGCATCATCCCGGGCAGAAGACCATCCTCCGCAACAACCCCCACTACTGGAAGGTGGACCGGGCGGGGCGGCGCCTCCCCTATCTCGACGAGATTGTCATCCACTACATCCCCCAGCGCGACACCCAGATACTGAGGCTGGAAGCCGGAGAGCTCGACTTGCTGGATGACAAGGTCCGGCCCGCTGACTGGACTCGACTGGAAGGCCGGGGATTTCAACTTCTGGATGCAGGACCCGCCATGCAGCTGAAGTTCTTATGGTTCAATCAGAAACCTGAGGCTCCCAACCTGGCACCATCCAGGAAAAGCTGGTTTTCCGAGGTAGGCTTCCGTCGGGCGGTGAGCCAGGCGATCAGCCGGCGGGCCATCGTCGAAACCGTGTTCCAGGGGCGGGCCGAAGAGGCTTGGGGCCTGGTGCCTTCTTCGATGCGCACCTGGTATGCGCCTTCCGTTCGGAAGTATCCCTACGATCCTGCCGAGGCAAGACGACTGTTGATGGAAGCCGGGTTCTCGTGGATCGGAGAGGGTACTGGAACGCGATTGGTTGATGCCGCAGGGCAACCGGTCGGGTTTGAGATATTCTGCAGGCCGGACCAGCAGTGGGGGCGTATCGCGGCGGTTATTCAGCAAGATCTGGAGCGCCTGGGAATGGAGATAGCCATCAGGCAGGAAGAGTTTCGAGCCCTCATATCCAGAGTCATGACGAGTCACGACTACGAAGCCGCCATTCTGGGCTTGAGCATTCCCTACGATCCCCTCGAGCATCAGAATGTTCTCCTTTCGTCGGCTCCGATGCACTTCTGGAATCCTGCCCAGGAATCGCCCGCAACCGGGTGGGAAGCTGAGATCGACCGTCTCTTCCTGCAACAGATGACTACGCTCGAGCTTGAGGAGAGGCAGCTTCTTTTCAGGCGGATTCAGCAGATACTGGCCGAGGAGGTCCCGTTTGTGCCGCTTGTCAGTCAAAACATTCTGGTCGTCGCCGCTCCGGGCATCCGAGGCCTCAAACCGGTCGCCCTCTTTCCACATACTCTCTGGAACGGCTGGGAGCTTTCGTTTTGAGGACCCCGGAATCCTGACCGATAGAGGCATCCAATGATCCGGCTGATTCGGCGCCGTGTGCTCGAAACGGCAGTTCTTTCCCTTCTCCTTTCGCTGTTGATCTTCGGCCTGTTTGCGGCCGTACCGGGCGACTACCTGAGCGAGATGGAGCTCAATCCCGTGATCCCGGCCTCACAGATCCAACGCATGCGCTCGGATTTCGGCCTGGATCAGCCTTTTCATATCCAGTACTTCAAGTGGCTCGGCCGGATCGTGCGGGCCGATTTCGGGTACTCTTTTGCCCAGCGACGACCTGCCACGAGTCTCATCGCCGAAAGAGCGGCCAACACGTTGGCGCTGGCCGGGGTCGCGCGCTGGTCTTTTCGCTGGGGCTCGCCCTGCCTCTGGCGGTCGTCTCTTCTCTTTATTTCAACCGGTGGCCGGATCACCTGTGCAGGATTGTGTCCCTCGGCGGGATGTCTCTGCCGACGCTACTCACTTCCCTTCTCTTTCTCTATCTCGCCTTTCTGACCGGCTGGTTTCCGATCGGGGGCTCTGGGAGTCTCCAGCACGACGTCCTTCCGGCATTGACCCTGGCTCTTCCCCTCTTTTCCTTGCTGGCGCGAACCCTTCGCCTGGAACTCGTGGACACCCTGTCGCAGCCTTTCATCACTGCCCTCAAGAGCAAAGGCCTACCCGGTCGGCGTGTCCTCTGGTATGCGCTCCGACACGCCCTGAATCCGATCATCTCGCTGTCCGGCCTCATCGTGGGCGGCCTGCTGAGCGGCTCCGTCGTGGTCGAGAGAGTGTTCGGCTGGCCGGGCCTGGGTGGACTCACGGTCGCTTCCATTCTGGCCCGAGACCTTTATGTGGCCTTGAGTTGCGTCCTGGTTGCCAGCGGCCTGGTGATTGCCGCCAACCTTGCCGCCGACATCGTTCTAGCCTGCAACGACCCGCGGGTGAGAGCATGATTCGAACCATTCTGAGATGTGTGGCCCTTTTCCTGCTGCTCGCGCTGTATCTGGCCGCGTGGCTGGCCCCAGTCGTAGTCCCTCACTCGCACCGGCATCAATTCCGGGACTTCTCCTTCGCACCCCCTTCCCGAATCGTTTTTCAGAGCGGCGCTGGAGCCTGGACTCCTGCGTTTCACGCCATGCAGAGGCTGGATCTGAAGCCCACTTACGGACAAACGGGCGAGCTCGTTACCATCCGTTTCCTGGTCGAGTCTGAAGCCTACACATGGATGGGGATGAAGTTTCGAACGCGCTTGTTCGGCTCCAGCGACGAGACACAGCCCCTGTTCCTGCTGGGAACCGACGAGTTGGGTCGAGACATCTTTTCCCGCATTCTGTTCGGATCAAGATACTCCCTCAGCGTTGGTCTTGCCGCCATCTTCCTGACCCTGATCCTGGGAGTTCTAATGGGATCCCTGTCCGGTTACTTCAAGGGGTGGACGGATAGAATCGTGATGCGCCTCTCGGATCTCTTCCTGTCACTGCCGGGACTCTTCCTGATCCTGGGCCTGCGCGCCGTTTTCCCGGACCTGAGCGGCCGCGTCAGCCTCTATCTACTGATCGTAGTTACCTTCACCCTACTGGGCTGGGCCTCGGTTGCCAGGGTGGTCCGGGGCCAGGTTCTCGCCCTCAAGGAACGGGAGCACGTTCTCTATGCCGTCTCCTGCGGAGCCTCCCACACCCGGGTCCTGCTGCGCCACATCCTCCCTTTCACCCGCAACTTCCTGCTGGTTCAGGGATCGGTTTTGCTGCCTTCCTACATTATCGGAGAGGTCACGCTCACCTTCCTGGGACTGGGAGTGCAGGAGCCGGACGTCAGCTGGGGCAACCTTCTGCACGACGCCGCTTCCCTGCGAGCCCTGGTCTTCCCCTGGCTGTTAACGCCAGTGCTCGCCGCCCTGCTCGCCGTACTGGCCTTCAACTACCTGGCCGACGAGCTGAAGCAGATCCTGGATGAACAACGGAGCAGCCGAGCGGTGGGGGTTTAGGAGAACGAATTAAAAATTAAAAATTAAAAATTAGGAAGGAATTCCAAATTCCAGGGGGGCTGTTGCCCAAATCGCTGTAGCCCTTCCCAAGGCCCTATCCTGGCTGAGATGCCTAATCCGTGGGACTGGCGCCCACGGCTATTTTCTTTCGGCCGCGCTGCGGCCTGAACGCAGCCCCGAGGAAGACGCAGGGGATCTCCGGGGGTTCGCCATCCTTCGACCGCTCTGCGGCCTGAAGCCCCGAAGGGGCGAAAGACAATAGCCGGGGCCGCAGGCCCCGGTAAGGACCCCATCACCAGAGGCAGCCCCCAAAGGGGGCGGCGGAAAAGCTGGACGGATTCTCCCTAATCAACGGCCCTCCGAAACGAGGATTCGAAGCTGAGTCAGATTTTGGAAACTGGAATCTCGAATCTGCAATTCTTTCTCAATTTTTAATTTTTAATTTTTAATTCGGAATCCGACAGCCCTACAAATCAAACGTCAGAACCCCATCCTGGGGAGGGGTCGTCACTTCCACCCCGTGGGGGCCGGCCAGAACGTTGATCTCGGTGCGAACGCCGAAGTCGTCGAGATAAATCCCCGGTTCCACGGAACACAAGACCCCGGGGATCACCCTGCGCGTGTCGTGCGTTTCGGTGCTATCGAAGTTCACTCCGTTCCCGTGCACCTCCCGCCCGATGCTGTGGCCGGTTCTGTGAACAAAAAAACTACCGAAACCGGCCTCTTCAATGACGGCTCTGACCTGGTCGTCAACCTGCCAGCCCTGCACCTCCCGACCCGCCCTCAGCGCTTCATCCAGAAACTCGACACCGCGATCTCGAGCCTTCCGAACGATGTCGAATGTCTGCCCGATCGGATCTGGGACCGACGGCCCAAAAAATGCTGTCCAGGTGATGTCGGCGTAAATGCCGGATGCCGGCCTGGCCCACAGATCGATGAGTAAAAAATCCCCGCTCGAGATCCTCCCACTGCCCTCGATCGGAGGGTAGTAGTGGGGATCTCCGCTGTGAGCGTTCACGGCCACGATGGGGGCGTGGTCCCAGACCAGGCCGCGATCGTTAAAGGCGGATAGAATCGACTGCTGCACTTCGTGCTCCACAAGCGACTGTCCCGACTGGAGCTCCTCAGCCGCCTCCCGAAACGTGTCATTGACGATCTCTGTGATCGCTCGCGCAGTCTCTTTATGCTGTTGGGCCTGCTGCTCTGTGAGGGCGGCCTCAAAAACCTGTATCAGGTCGGCCGACGAAACCACCTCGACACCCGTTGACCTGAGAAGTTCGACCGTACCGGCGTCAATCCTCGATACGTAGGGGATTCCACACTGGGGTGAGTACTGCATGGCCACCCGATCGTGCCCGCTCACGAGCCGGGTTAACTCCGACTCGAGTTCACTCCACCTCAGATAGACGCGCCGCGAGCCGGGCAGGTGGTCGAGTTGAAAGGCTTCAATCCGATGGACCAGTTTCCTCGGCTCTCCTCGATCGGGAACCAGATAGAACCAGCGACGGCTGATGTGAGCATCCTCGGAAAATCCCAGAATTCTCAGAGCCAGAGGGTCGATCTTCTGGAAGCCGTAAAAGAGCCAGGCCGGGACGGACAGCCCACGGAGCGCTTCCTGGATGGCTCGAATCTGGACGTCGGAAACCATTAATCGTCCACCTGTCTGTAGCTTGCTTCAATCACATGTTGCACCGTGTCGCTGACCTGCTGCAAATCAAGGTGCTCGTATTCAGCGAACTCCAGGACCGGGTGAAAAATCAATTCCATCGACCCGGGCCGTATGACCACCGATCCCCGGGGAAGGCGCCGGTGGGCCCCGATGATGGTGATCGGGACGATTGGGGCCCGGGCGTTCCGGGCCAGCAGAAACGCCCCCCGTTTGAAGTGGGCGAAACGCTCGCCGAAGGTCCGTTCACCCTCCGGGTAGATCACCAACGACCAACCCTGTTCGATTCTCTTTCCAAGCTCCCTGAAATGCCCCAGGGTTTGCCTGGGGCGGCGGCGGTTGACCGGTACGTTTCCTGACCTTGACAGATGCCAGCCCAGGAATGGAATCGCGAACAGCGAGGATTTGGCAGCGAACCCGAACTGCGGCACCGGCAGATGGGCCAGCAGGGCCCAGTGGTCGAACATACTCAGATGATTGGGCATGAAAATATAGCCCCGCTGCCCGGCCAGCTCCTCGATTCCGATGGTGACAACCCGCGCGCGCGCGATCCAGAGAATGAAGCGTCCCCAGGTCCGCGCACACCCGTGCTGGAGTTTGCCAGTCGAGTCGATCAGCGAAAAGAACACGCTGATGATCGACAGCACCATCGTCATGAACAGAATGATCGGAATTCTCCAGAGGGAGTTCACAACGGGCAGCAGACGCATAAGAACTCCAGCGTGTTTCGACAGATCACACCGGGAAGACCAAGATTCCGCTTTGCTATGATACCGAGGGTGCCCTCCCGACTCTATCTCGTGGACGGAATGTCCCATATCTATCGCGCCTTCTACGCGATCCAGGGCCTGACCGATCGGTCCGGCCAGCCTACCAACGCGGTCTACGGTTTTACCAACATGCTGCGCAAGCTGATCGCAGAGGAAAAGCCCGAGTTCCTGGGAGTAGCGATTGACCTGCCCGGCCCTACCGTTCGCCACCAGCAATTCAAAGAGTACAAGGCCACCCGGCGCCCCTCGCCTCCGGATTTACTGGACCAGGTGCCCCTGGTACTGGATGTGTGCCGGGTGCTGGAGGTGCCCGTCCGCTCTCTGGAGCGTTACGAGGCGGACGATGTCATTGGAACGCTGGCAGCCAAGGCCGTCGAGGCCGGTCTGGATGTAGTCGTGGTAACGATCGACAAGGACATGTTCCAGCTCGTGTCGGAGCGCATCTCCGTTCTTGACCCGAGAGATATGAAGCTGTTTGGACCTGCCGAGGTCAAGGGCAAATTCGGGGTCGAGCCTCATCAGATCGTGGATGTTCTCAGCCTGGTAGGCGACAGTTCCGACAACGTCCCCGGTGCGCCCGGAATCGGGGCCAAGGGCGCCCGGAAACTGATCCGGCAGTATGGAAGCCTGGACGAACTCTTGCGGCGCCGCTCCGAGATCGCCCACAAGACTTACCGGACCAGCCTCGAGAACAACGAGGGTCAAGTACTGCAGAGCCGCGACCTGGTTACCATCCACACCGATTTGCCGATCCCTCTGGAAGTGGAGGAACTCCGGCTCAGCGAGCCGGACCGGGAGGCCGCCAGAGAGCTTTTCACCAGACTGAACTTTCTCAGCCTGCTGGATGAATTCATCCCTGCCGGAACGGAGAGAAAGGCCGCCTATGAGCGGCTGGAAAGCCTCGACGCGTTGCGTGCTCTGCAGCGGAAGCTCGAGAACGAGAAGGTCGCCCTGTTCCCTCTCATCGAGGAATCATCAGAGGACGGCCCCCAGCTTTCGGGGCTGGGATTTTCAACGTCCGAGTGGGCCGGGTGGTCGCTTCACTCAGAGCTCTTGAGAGGCCACGCGGGCTTGGTCTTTGAGATCCTGGCAGCAGCCGAGGAGTGGATTGCCCATGACCTGAAGCCATTGCTGGCCTGGCTGACGGAGCGGGAGATTCCCCCACCCTCCCGCCTCGCGGATACCATGCTGATGAGCTACCTGCTGTCGCCTCACAGAAAAGACTTTTCGCTCGAGAAAAGCTGTCTGGAGCATCTGAACTACCGTTTTTCCGACACGGAGGACCAAAAGAGCCTCTTTGCCGCTCCGGGCGGCGAACAATTGGCCGAGCGAGCCGATTTGACCCGCCAGCTGGCGCTTCGGCTCAATCCCGACCTTCAGGCTCATGGGCTCGCGGGCGTCCTGGAAGAGATTGAGATCCCGCTCATCGAAGTGCTGGTGGCCATGGAAAAGCACGGTGTCATGATCGAGCCCGAGCTGCTCTCGGAGATGTCGGCGCAGACCGGCCAGGAAATCGACGGCTTGAGTACCCGGATCTACGAGCTGGCGGGCGATGAGTTCAACATCAACTCTCCCCGCCAGCTCGCCTCCGTGTTGTTTGAGAAACTGCAGCTTCCGGTCGTCAAGCGGACGCGCAAGGCAGGCCACTACGCCACCGGCGTCGAGGTCCTGGAAAAGCTTGCCGGGGACCACGAGATCGCCGGCCTCATTCTCGAGTATCGGGAATTGGCCAAGCTCAAGAACACCTACCTCGACGCCCTGCCCCGATTGATCGACCCGCGTACCGGAAGAGTCCACACCTCTTTCAATCAGATGGTCGCCGCCACCGGCCGACTTTCATCCAGCAACCCCAACCTCCAGAACATTCCCGTCAGAACCGAGCTGGGCCGACTGATTCGGAAGGCCTTCATAGCGCCGCCCGGATTCAGCATCCTGACCGCCGATTATTCACAGCTGGAACTGCGCGTAATGGCGCATCTGTCTGGAGACCCGACGCTGCGTAAAGCCTTCCTGCGAGGAGAAGACATCCACTATCAGACCGCCCTCGAGGTGTTTGGCCCGGTCGCGGAAACCGATCCCCAAAGCCATCGACGAAAGGCCAAGGTCATCAATTTTGGAATCATGTACGGCCTGAGCGCCTTCGGGCTGGCCAATACTCTGAAAATCGAAAGGCGCGAAGCACAGCAGTTCATCGACCAGTACTTTGCCCGCTATGAGGGAGTCAGGGACTGGATCCAGGACACATTGAGCCAGGCCCGGGACTCGGGCTTTGTGACGACTCTCTTCGGACGAATCCGACCCATCCCCGAGATCCACAGCCGCAACTGGAACCTGCGCCACTTCGGTGAGCGAGCCGCCATGAACGCACCCATTCAGGGGACCGAGGCCGATTTGATAAAGATAGCTATGATCGATATCCACAAGAAGCTGAAGCGGAAATCCTTCAGTAGCTCTCTGATTCTGCAGGTGCACGATGAGCTGGTACTCGAGGTAGCCTGCAGTGAGCTCGAAGAAGTCACGGCCCTGGTCAAGGAGGCCATGGAATCGGCTGCAGTTCTGGACGTTCCCCTGGAGGTCGATACGGGGGTTGGGGAGTCTTGGTATGAAGCTAAATGAATTAAAAATTAAAGATTAAAAATTGGATATTAGGATTTCCGAGCCGACGACGCTTCGGAGGCACGCGGAGTTATGGAGTCTGTCGTCGCCGCGTCCTGGACTCTGAACCCGAATCCCCCGAATCTTCACTCTTAAATTTTTTATTTTGAATTTTCAATTTTCAATTTTTAATAAACCCCGTCGAGCCCCATACTGCCGAGCCGGCCCAGGGGCCGCTAGAATTTGCTCGGGAGTGGAACCTATACTCCCGTTACACCGTCTATAGATCCATGGGAACTGCTGCGACCATTGCGCAATCATTTGTCGGGTTCGGGGACAATGCGCTCGTGTCCGCCTATCTGGAAGGCAACGAGGACGCATTCGAGGCGCTTGTTCACCGTTACCGCGACCGGCTCGTCAATTACCTCAACAACCTTCTTCACGACTATGAGCTGTCCGTGGATCTGGCCCAGGAAGCGTTTATCCGGGTATTCAAGAACGCCCATCGATATGAAGGCAAATACCAGTTCTCGACCTGGGTTTATCGAATAGCGACTAACCTGGCCATCGATGAGATCCGCCGAAGGGAGCGCAAGGGCCGTTTCTTTTTCTACAATGTGATGTCGCTGTTCCAGAGGGATGAGCAGACTTTTCCCCTGCCCGATCTTCGCGAGTCTCCTGAGAGCGAACTGGGAAACAAAGAGCGCTTGCAGCGCCTCCAGCTGGCCATCGACTCTCTGCCTGAGAAGTACCGGCTGGCGTTCATGTTGAAGGAAGCACAGGAACTCTCGTACGAAGAAACAGCTACGATATTGAAGATTTCCCTGGGAACAGCCAAGTCACGGATCCATCGAGCCAAGATGCTTTTGCGGGAGAAACTATCGGGTTGCCTATGAATTGCAAGAAGCTCGAAGAAAGACTTCTGGATGATGACCAGGCTTTTCTCGACCAGGAAGTCAGGGAGCATCTGGAAGCCTGCCCGGCCTGCAGCAGGCTCTACGAGGAACTGGAGGAAATCGAAGAGTTGAATCGAGCCCTGGCCACACGTGAGCGAGCGCCTTTGAACTTCACCGGTCAGGTCATCGAGCAGATCTCGACAGGTTCCCGGCTCAAGCTGCCACTCGTTGCTGCCGGTCTTGTGCTGGCTCTCATTGTTGGAGTGGCCGGGATCGGGAGCTCGCCCCAGCCTGCGCCCAGGGTCGCAACCCGGATCGAACCGGTCGGCACTCCGGCAGTCAGTCTCATTCTCGACCAGGCGCAGCCCGTAGAGTTCGACCTGAGCTACCCCCGGGTGCAGATTTCCCTGATCGCCCCGCCGGCGACCGTGAAAACCGAGAAGCCCTCCCGTATCGAGATCATTCCCGTGGATCAGGCCCAGACGGATTACTTGAAATACGTCAGTCACTAGCTATGATTCGTCTCTCGGGTGTCCTTGCTCTTGTTGCCCTTGCGACGTCTGCCTCCCTCCACGTGGCGGCCGCAGCGGCCCACGACAAGTCTCAAGTCGTTGTCCCGGCTGAGTCTCTGGTACAGGTGGTTGTCGAGCAGCAGACGTCGGCCATCGTGATGGGAGCCGATTATCAGGCTTGGCAGAAGATTCAGGAAAAAGCTTCCTTTGACGGGTTCGTCCTTGATTCCAAAGGGCACGTGGTTCTTTTTGTCGGTGAGTATCGCCCCTCTCTGCGAGCCACCGAGGTTCGTTTTACCGTACTCACGAAGAATGGCAGGGCCTATCAGGCTCAGGCGGTTGGACTTGACGATCGAATCTCTCTGGCCGTCGTGCGCGCCTCCATTCCCGGCGCCGTACCCCTGTTAGTGGCGAGCAATCCGGGCTTCAAGCATTTCAATGTTGCCAGTTCCGGGGACGGTCGATGCTCTCCCGCCGTTGCCTGTCTGCTGGCGGGGAGCTCTAAAGACTGGTTGCCCTTTTCAGTATTGAAAGTGGCGGGACTCGGAATGTGGACGAAGCAGTGTCCCGTCGAGGGGACGGTGGCCCTCGATCCAAAGGGCCGGCTGGTCGGACTGGTCACCCATGCTTCGCCCCATAGCTACAATGATCAGCTCGCTTACACGCATGTCTTGCCGTCCAGCTTGATCGCCTCTTCAGCCGATACCATCGTCAGCCGCGGCGAAAGCACCCCTGGAGGCTGGCTGGGGATCTACCTTGCCCACGATACACAGCCGACGGTAGAACGAGTGACCCCCGACAGTCCGGCCGAGCGAGCTGGCTTGCGGACTCGCGATGTGATCCTTGGAATCGACGGTCATAAGTTGCGGAACAAGTGGGACCTGATCCATGCCGTCCGCTTCAAGGGTGCCGGCCAGAACGTGATGCTGGATGTCCGCCGCGGCAAGGCCGACGAAAGAATCGAGGTTGCGACCGGCAGCCGAGATCTGAAGTACGCGGCGGCGTGGGCCATCGAGTTCGGGCCGGATGCTCCCGACCTGGCGAATCAGGCGGATCAACCGAGAGCCCAGAGGCTCGTCTGGAACCCCCTCATGGATCTGGGTCTGATCGTCGACCGGATCACTCAGGCCTCCGTCGTCCCCTTCCCGTTTCAATCCACCACGGGTTTTCTGGTCAAGTCGATCCAGCGCGAGAGCAAGGCGGCCAGGGCCGATTTCAAAACGGGAGACATTTTGCTTCGCATCAATGAAGTCAGCATCAGCACCTTCCACGACCTCGGCGAGGGCGTCAAACAAGCCCGCAACGGAACGCTCAGAATCGATCTGCTTCGCGGCGGAAAGCTGAGAACCGTCGAACTCACAATCGAGCCTTAGTACTCCCTTCCATAAATACGACGCAGGGGGACTTTGGTTGCAGTGCCTTGTACGAACGGTTCAAAATAGATCTTTTGTCTTATGCGGGAAATCATCGTCCGGGGGGCCCGGCAGCACAACCTGCGCGACCTGAACCTGGAAATTCCGAGACACCGGCTGTGCGTCGTGACCGGTCTCAGCGGTTCAGGAAAAAGCAGCCTCGCCTTCGATACACTCTATGCCGAAGGTCAGAGGCGCTATATCGAGTCGCTGTCCAGCTATGCCCGGCAGTTTCTGGCCCAGATGGAGAAGCCGGACGTGGATACGATCGAAGGCCTCTCGCCGGCCATTTCCGTCGAGCAAAAGACGACCAGCCGCAGTCCCCGATCCACGGTCGGCACGATCACCGAGGTATACGATTATTTCAGGCTGCTCTTTTCGAGCATCGGAGTGCCCCACTGTCCTGAGTGCGGGCGGGAGATCAGCCGGCAGTCGGTTGACCAGATTCTGGAGCAGGTCTACGGCCTTCCCGATGTGAGTCGGGTGATCATTTATGCGCCCGTCGTGCGCGAGCGCAAGGGCGAGTTCAAGCAGTTGTTCAGGCGCTTCTACAGGGAAGGCTATCTGCGCTGCCGGGTCGATGGTCGGGAAGCCGTACTGGAAGATCCACCCGACCTGGACAGGCGAAAGAGCCATTCGATCGATGTGGTCGTCGACCGGCTCATCGTACGTCCCGAGCAGCGGGAACGCCTGGACTCCTCGATCCGCCGCGCGCTCCGGCTGGCCGACGGGATTGTCACGGTTTCAGTGATCGGGGGAGCTGAAATGCTCTTTTCCGAACAGATGGCCTGCATTCAGTGCAATCTCAGCTTTCCCTCCCTGGAACCCCGAAGTTTCTCCTTCAACAGCCGCTTCGGTGCCTGTGCTACCTGCAGCGGTCTGGGGACTCGATCAGAAGTTGACCTCGAGCGCCTGGTCCTCGACTCTTCCAGGCCTGCGTCCAGAGTCCGTCTTCGACTCGAGCTGCCCGAACTTGAACCTCTGTTCAAGGAGTCCCTGAGTGCGCTGCTCAGACATTTCGATTGCTCCCCGTCGACTCCCTTCAGAGATCTCGGGGGCGACCTCAAGCGGACGCTGTTGTCCGGCTCCGGCCAGCGGCTCACCTTTCACTACGATGACGTTTCCTACCGGGCGCTCTTCAACGGCCTCAATCGGTGGTTCGAAGACCGGATCCGCTCCTCCAACAGCCGGCCTCGTCGCCAGCTGTTAAAGAGCTTCCTGAAAAGCGCTGACTGCGGGGCCTGCCAGGGCACTCGGCTGCAGTCGGCCAGCCGCTCCGTCAAAGTCAACGGCATGTCCATCTCGGACTACTGTCGCATCGATCTGGACGCCTGTGACCGGGCGCTGCAGGAAATCCAGCTCGGGGAGAGAGCGGAGGCAGTCGCCGGACCGATTCTCACGGAAATCAGGGCCCGGCTCCGGGTGATGCTCGACGTAGGCCTGGGCTATCTGACGCTGAACCGCCAGGGTGGGTCTCTCTCCGCAGGCGAGGCGCAGCGAATCCGTCTGGCAACGCAGGTGGGTTCCAAGTTGAGAGGAGTTCTCTACGTCCTGGATGAGCCATCGATCGGCCTCCATCCACGCGACACCCGAAAGCTGCTTCAGACGCTGAAGGAGCTTCGGGATCTGGGAAATACGATTGTTCTCGTGGAGCACGACGAGGACACCATCCGGGCAGCCGATTACATCCTCGACCTGGGTCCCGGAGGCGGCCAGGCCGGCGGACATCTGGTAGCCAGCGGGACCCTGCAGGAAATCATGGCTCGGCCGGGTTCCCTGACCGGGCAATACCTGACCGGAGACAAGCAGATCGAGCTCCCGACAGAGCGCCGCGAAGGGAACGGCCTGGAGCTCAGGCTCAAAGGAGTGCGCCACAACAACCTGAAGAATCTGGACGTCTCTTTCCCACTTGGAAAATTCATTGGTGTGTGCGGTGTTTCCGGGTCGGGCAAATCATCTCTCGTCGATGAGGTTCTCTACCGGGCCCTTTCCACGCGGCTCTACGGGTCGGTTTTGCAACCCGGAGATATGGACGCCCTGGAAGGGGCTGCCCACGTGGACAAAGTCATCGAGATCGATCAGTCTCCTATCGGAAGAACTCCGCGCTCGAATCCCGCCACCTACACCGGCGTTTTTTCCCCCATCCGCGAGTTGTTCGCGTTGCTCCCCGAATCCCGGGTGCGCGGATACAAGCCCGGTCGCTTCAGCTTCAATGTCAAGGGGGGCCGTTGCGAAGTGTGCCAAGGCGCCGGTCTGCGCAAGATCGAGATGAGTTTTCTGCCCAACGTGTATGTGGAATGCGAAGCGTGTCGGGGGAAACGCTACAATCGTGAAACACTGGCCGTGCGCCTGAAGGGACACACCATCGCCGACATCCTGGACATGAGCATCGACTCGGCCTATCCCCTGCTCGAGAACATTCCCCGCATCGAAAGAAGGCTCCGCACCCTGATCGATGTCGGGCTGGGTTACGTCCGCCTGGGGCAGCCCGCCACCACGCTGTCGGGAGGAGAGGCTCAGAGAGTCAAGCTGGCGCGAGAGCTGAGCAAGCGGTCCACGGGAGAGACCCTTTATATTCTGGATGAGCCGACCACCGGTCTGCACTTCGAGGACGTTCGCCGATTGCTTGATATACTGCAGGAGCTCGTCGCGCTGGGAAACACGGTTATTGTCATCGAGCACAACCTGGAAGTGATCAAATGCGCCGACTGGCTCATTGACCTGGGTCCCGAGGGTGGCGCCGCGGGGGGCCGGATAGTCGTGCAGGGAACTCCGGAACAGGTGGCCGACTGCAGCGGCTCGCATACCGGCCGGGCACTCAGGAGAGTCCTGTTCCCAAAGCGGCGGAAGACCGCATCCAGAGCCCTCTGATGGTGCAGTTGTAATCGTGTCCAAGTACAAGCAGTTTCGACCCGACACAGTCAACGACTACTCACTTCGAGAACGTCCCAGCAACGTGCATCGGGCCCAGTTTGCCAGGCCCTTTACGGGCGACAGCTTCCAGGAGTTTCTGGCCTCCCTGCCCGACATCCTGGCGGCGGCAGACATCAAAGAACTGGCGCAGCGCATTGCTGCCGCCCGCGGCCGCGAGCGCGCCGTCATCTGGGGGCTGGGAGGGCACGTCATCAAGACGGGGCTCGCTCCGCTGCTCATCCAGCTGCTGAGGGAACGGTTCGTCACCGCCATCGCCACCAACGGCAGCGTCATTATTCACGACTTCGAGATTGCTTATTGCGGATCTACTTCCGAAGATGTTGAGAAACAGCTTGGATCGGGAGCTTTTGGAATGGCCCGAGAGACCGGCCAGTGCCTCAATGAGGCCATCAATCAAGGGGCGAATCGGGGCACAGGAATTGGCGAATCAGTGGGGAGCTACCTACGGTCCTGCGAGCTTGAGTTTCCAGACTCCTCCCTGGTCCTGCAGGCGTATCAGCAGGGCATCCCTCTTACCGTCCACGCCGCATTTGGAACCGACACCATTCACAACCACCCCGGTGCCAGCGGTGCCAGTCTGGGAAAGGGCACCGAGATCGACTATCGGATTTTCACTCGGGAGGTGTCCAGGCTTCACGACGGGGGCGTGTTCATCAACGTCGGTTCGGCTGTCCTGCTGCCGGAAGTCTTCTTGAAAGCGGTTTCAGCCGTCCGCAACAGCGGGCGGGAACTGTCTGGATTCAGCACGGCTAACTTCGATTTCTTTCAACACTACCGGCCCACCCAGAACGTCGTAAATCGTCCCGTGGAGGGCGACGGAAAGGGATTCGCCATCACCGGTCACCACGAGCTCACCATTCCACTGCTGGCGGGAATCCTGCTGAACCTGAAAGAGACCACGGGGCCACTTTCATGACCCAGCGACACCAAACTCGATCGACGTCAGGGTTAGTGACCAGTCTTCGAGCCGCTGCTCAGGAGGCGCCGTCAGCCAGTTCTTTCCTGCGAAGCTGATCTTGGCCAGTGACCGATTAAACCTCGCCGTAATCATCCCGGCACTGAACGAAGCTGCGACGGTAGGCGTCGTCGTACGTGAGGTTCTGGACCATACCGGGGACTGGTCCACCCGCGTAATGGTGGCCGACAACGGGTCCCAGGACGAAACCGGCCGGGTCGCACGCGAGGCGGGCGCCGAGGTGGTCCGTGCCAGCCCGCACGGCTATGGTCTTGCCTGCCTGACGGCGCTCGGCCACTTGTCTGACTGGCCGGACATTTTACTCTTCCTGGACGCCGATGGCTCGAGCCGTGCAGCAGAGATTCCATCCCTCCTGAGTCCTATCCGAGACCGGGCGGCGGACCTGGTGATCGGATGCCGCCCGGACCGTTCAGCAATGACCCTGCCGCAGCGCTGGGGTACACGACTGGCAATTTCTCTGATCCGCTGGCGCTGGGGATATCGCTTTCAGGACATGGGCCCCTTCCGGGCCATTCGCCACGACGCCTACGCCATGCTGGGGATGCGTGACCGAACCTGGGGGTGGACCGTCGAGATGCAGATCCTGGCCCTCCTGCGCGGACTGAGCATCCTGGAAGTACCAGTTGCCTGGCTACCCCGCCAGGCCGGCGTGTCGAAAATCAGCGGGACTCTTAGCGGGGTAACCCGGGCGGGGGGGAGGATTCTGTGGACGATTCTCAGGTACTCGCTGCGTCGAAGGTTAAAAAGGGTAGAAGTTGAAAGTTGAAAGTTGAAGGTTGGGGGAGAAGCGAGCCGGCTAAGACCTCGAGATCAGCTCCAGGAAGGTGTGGTGAATCTGCCGGCGGGTATCGGACAGGCGGCTCGAATTGTCGATAATAAAATCGGCGTAGCGAATCTTCTCCAGCGGGGCCATCTGGCTGCGCATCCGCAGCTGCGCCTCGGGCTCGCTCAGTCCATCCCGGGCCATGAGGCGGCGCAACTGGATCTCCTCTCGGCAGTACACGACCAGGATCACGTCGTAGCGGCGGTAGGAACCCGCTTCGACCATGAGCGCCGCGTCCACCATCGCCACTCGGGGGCGCAGCGTACTCAGTTCATCTTCGAGGCTGTTCAGAATCCGCTCCTCCTCGGCCAACACGTGAGGGTGGACGATTCGATTCAAATCCTGCCGCCTGGACTCATCGGTAAATACGATGGCTCCCAGCCGGCCCCGATCGATGGTGCCGTCCTGGTTGAGGATTGAGGCGCCGAACTCCTCGACTACTTCGGCGTAAGCGGATCCATCCGGCTGGATGACTTCGTGGCCGATCTGGTCGGCGTCGATACCGTAAACACCCAGTCTCTCGAACTCAGCCAGAGCGTTGGTTTTTCCGCAGGCGATTCCACCCGTTAAACCGACGCGCAACATTTCTCCCATGATACGAAAGAAGGGTTCCACGTTTCACGTTTCACGTTCCACGTTTCACGTCTCACGTTGGTTCGCCAGGTACCGTAACGGCGCTCTTTGTGGCCAGGCAGCGGTAGCAGAGGGTGAACTCCCGGTCCGTGTCAAATCGATCCAGGTAGTAGCACACGAGAGGTCCCAGCAGGCAGAACAGGACCATCGACAGCAGCTCGATCGGGAAGAGCAGGGTCCGAACGAACTTCCCTCGAGGCCAGAAAAGCACTTTGGGGATGTATGTCAGTCGCTGCCCCAGGTAATGAAAGTAGCCGCCCATGGGATCGATCGTCCAGCTTCTAAAACCGGCTCCGGAGAGCAGTCGCTCCAGGGCGAAGCTCGTGAAACGGTAATAATCGTGCGGTTGCTGGTGCTCGTGCCACCCCTGGGGAGCCGTCAGAAAGAGCCGTCCTCCCGGCTCGAGAATCCGATGCATTTCGCGCAGGGCCCGGCCGGGTTCGGGCAGATGCTCCAGAACCTGGGTATTGATAACCACAGCAGCACTGCTGGTCTTAAGGGGAAGATGCTGCAGATCGCCCACCACATCCAGCCCTGTGTAGTCCCAGCCACTGTCTCCCCGGCCGAAGTCGAGGGCAACATAGCGGTTGTTCCGGAAGAGCCCGGCGAACCGGCTCTGGCCGGCTCCCGCGTCTACGATGAGAGCATTCGGGTCCACCGCAGCGGCTCCCGAGACGAACCTGCACACGGCTTCCTGCAGGGGATCGACACGCCTTCTGAGCGGCGCCGGCAAAAGGTCGAAAACCCTGAAATAGAAGGCCGACATGGGGCTGCCATGCTATCATCAGGTTCTTCAAACAGGCCACGGGACCTCCCGGATTCCAGATGCAGGTGTTACAGTCCGTGCCCACGAACCTGCTCGTAACGACAGTTGTCTTGATGCTGGCGGGTAGTCAGCCGCTTTTTTCCCGCAACCTGATCATCTTCAGCATCGACTCGTGCCGAGCCGACCGATTCGGGATATACGGATACGATCGGGACACGACTCCAAACATCGATTCCTGGGCCAGGACCGGCACCGTGTTCCGGAATGCCTACAGCACGTCCGCCTGGACGGCGCCGGGACTCGTCTCTCTTTTGAGCGGGCTTTATCCGCCCACCCACGAGGTGAACAATCGCGACCGGATGGGCTCCCCGGACCTCGTGACTCTACCGAAACTGTTGAGACAGCGCGGCTACGAGGTGCCCAACCTGAATTTCTTCACCTTCGCGCCCTATTACGTGAACCTGGGCCTGGAAACGGTAGAGCGACGGTATTTCAGCGAAAGACCCGGCGACGAGCTCTTGAACTGGCTCACGGAGAACCTGGCCAGCGAACGAACTGAGCCTTTTTTCGTCTTCTATCACACCACCATCGCCCACCAGCCCTACAATCCAGACGACGACGCACTTCCTGCCCCGCGAGAGGAACTGGAAAAGCGGCCGGCCATCCGCGCCGTGCTGAACGGAGCCATTTTGCCCCTGGGATCGACGCAGTTCGCCGCAGGCGACAAAGAGACTGTGAACCAGCTCTACGACGCCGAGATCCGGAAAGTTGACCTGCTCTTCGGGTCTATGCTCGACGTTCTCAAAGGCAAGAGCGCGCTGGCCGAGACCCTGATCGTGCTCACGGCCGATCACGGCGAAGAACTACTCGACCACGGCTTCGTGGGACACGCATCGACTTCTCTGCAGGCCAAGCTGTATGAGGAACTCATCCGAATTCCGCTCATCTTTTCGTGGCCCGGCCGCGTCCCCGTCGGCCGCATCGAAGATGGCCTGGCCACCCAGATCGATGTTCTCCCGACCGTTATGAGCCTGCTCGGGTGGAACCCTCCCGAGACGATCGAAGGCGTTGATCTGCTGGAGCCTCGACCGACACGGCGCACTCTGTATTTCGAGTCGGTCATCGCCGGAAATCAGACCACAAAAGAGAATGAAAAGCTGTGGGTCCGGGCGGTTCGCAGGGGAGGCTTCAAGTTCATCACGACGGAAGAGTTGTACGATCTGCGTACCGATCCGCTGGAGACAACGAATCTGGTCGAAATCAATTCAGAACTGGCGGCACAAATGCGGACCGAAATCAACGCCTGGGTCGAAGCCTCCCACCGAAAGGCTCGAGAGATTTTTCAGACCCAGTCCCGGCTCTACGTTCCCAGAGGGAAAACAACCCGGTGCCCCGCGATCCAGATGCCGTCGGACGGATCCGTTCTCAGCTATGACAAACACACGGGGGCGGTTTTGCTCCAGTGGCGGGGAGACCTGAGGACGGAATATCTCGTGCAGTACGATATCGGTACCGGCGACCACCACGTCACTGGAGTCTTCCCCGTACACGGGAATTATCAATTGCTTGGACCCCTCAACCCCGAACTGTGGACGAATCTCAAGGCGTGGAACCCATTCAAGATCCGAGTATCCCCAAGAGCGCCGCGTACTTGCTGGAGTGAGTGGGTGACCTTTCAGTTCTAATTCAACCCTTCTTCAGGTAATCCGCGCCGGGGCCAGCCAGTCGTATCCAATGGTGGGATCATCGTGGGGGAGGCGGCCTTCGTCCTCGGGGTCGTAGACTGCCGAAGTCAGATAAAAGAGTCCAGCCGGGCCGCTCAGGATCTTGCAGCCGTGTGCGACTCCAGGCGGAATCGCCACCACTATCGGCTCCTGGTGGTCCCCCATCAGGACATCCTGAGTGACCCGAAACGTCGGTGAATCTTCGCGCAGGTCGTGAAGGGCCACCTTTAAAACTCCGTGAGAGACATACCACCAGTCGGTCTGCTTCCTGTGGAAATGCCAGGCCTTGATCACGCCCTGGTACATGATGGACTGGCTCCACTGCCCGAACTCGCCAAAGAAATCATCTGTCTCTCGAACCAGTTCCCGGAAAAAACCCCTTTCATCACGATTGGTCAGTAAGGGTTTGAAAACCACGTCTTGAATGGCCGGCTGTGTCATCAGAAGCGCTTTCCAATCCGCCGGATCTGGCCGTCACGAGTCACGGCATATTCGTCCGGAAGGGTCTCTTCGATTCTCGGCCGGTACCCCTTCACGCTCCACCTCTGTTGTTGCAGCCTTTCCAGAATGTGGCTCCGAATCCGGGGGCGATCGTCCGAGTCCAGATAGCACTCGAGAATCCCTTCTCTGACGTCCTGTTCGGGAAGCTCGAAAAGGTAATCGATCGAGGCCAGGCGAATATCGTCGTCACGCTCCTTTAAATGGAGGCACACGACCTCCTCCAGCCCCGGACTGTGCAGGTCCCCGAGGCTGCGAATCATCTGCGCCTGTGGCTCCGGGCTGGCCGGCGGGTTTTCCCAGTGGTACCTCAAGAGTTCTTCCAGACGCGAGATCAGTTCCTCACGACTTAGAATTTCCCGCAAGGCTCGAAGGGGCCAGTAGACCTGTCTCTCCGTCTTCAGGAACTCCATCAACGAGGGAATTGTTGTTTCTCCGTGATGCACGATCCAGCTCAGCACCTGCTCCTTTTCCTCCTCGTCCTGCACCGAGGGAGAAACGGTGATCTGGAATCGGTCAAGGAGAGCCCGAAGAGCCTCCGGAGTACCCATCTCGGCCAGTTTCTGGGCAGCCCCGATGCGAACTGATGCATCGCCATGCGGTTCCTTGACGCGCTTGCGAGCCTTCGCGATCTGCCGTTCCGGGGAAGGCCGGAAAATTGAGAGCAAGTCCATTTCGTCCCTGAAACAAGTGGCATTTTAGCCCGACCGGGGCGACACTACAACACGCATCCCGACGCTTTTACGGGGTCGCCTCGAACCATTGCTGAAAATCGAAGTGAGCGAAGTGAACGACGTGATCGTCCTGCGGTAGGCTATGATGCACGCTCGATGGCGGATAAGGCATTACCTCGAAAGGGGCAGGAGATAGAGCTGAGGGTCACCACTTCCGGGTTTCAGGGTAGGTCCGTCGCACGAAAAGACGGGCTGGTATTTTTCGTCGGCGGCGCCGTACCCGGAGATCGCGTTCGGGCCGTGGTGCTGAAGAGAAAGAGAAACTTCGTCGAGGCTGTCCTTACAGAACTGCTTGAAGCCTCCCCCGACCGAATCCAGCCCCGTTGCCGACACTTTGGAACCTGCGGTGGCTGCCGCTGGCAGAATCTCGTTTACGAGCGCCAACTGGCCGAAAAGCAGCTTCATGTTCGGGACGTACTGGCCCGGATTGGTGGCCTGGAGGTGGAGGTTGAGGATACCATTGCGTCGCCCCGTCCCTACTTCTACCGGAACAAGATGGAGTTCTCATTCGGCACGAATCGCTGGCTCTCGAGAGACGAGATCGAGTCGGGTCGCCCTTTGAACAAGGGGTTCGCCCTGGGTCTGCACGTTCCCGGACGGTTCGACAAAGTCGTGGATGTAACAGAGTGCTTCCTGCACAGCAGGCTGAGCGCCGCGGTTGTCAATCGAGTTCGCGAGATCGCCCGAAGCAAAGGCTGGAGCGCTTACAACAGTCGGGTACACAGGGGCTTCCTCAGGAACCTGGTGATCCGGAGCTCCGAGGCGACGGGTGAGATTCTGGTCGCGGTCGTGACCACTAGATTCGACGCAGACCGGATGGAAGAGCTTGGTTCTGCCCTGGCTCGAGAATTCAAAGAGATTGTGACCCTGGTCAACGCGGTCAACCAGACAAGGTCGCCCGTGGCACAAGGCGAAGAGACTGTTGTTTATGGGAGTGGAGAGATCACGGAAAGGATCCGAGATCTCTCCTTTCGCATCTCTCCAGCCAGCTTCTTCCAGCCCAATACGGCGCAGGCGGAGAGGCTCTTCTGTCTCATTCAGGAACTGCTTCAACCGCGGGGGACAGAACTGTTGTTCGACATTTACTCCGGAGTCGGCTGCATCGGACTGTTCATGGCTTCGAGCGTGAAGCAGGTCGTGGGCTTTGAGAACAACCCTGGTGCGGTGGAGAACGCCCGCAAGAATTCGCGCGAGAATGGAATCAACAATGTTGAATCGCAAATCTGCGACGCCACGGAGGCTCTGTCCCGGGAGAGTCTGCGGGCTTTCGGACATCCCGATAAAGTTGTACTGGACCCGCCGCGGGCGGGACTGAACAAGCGTATCCTGGCAAGACTCGTTAAAGCACGCCCCCGACAAATCATCTATGCGAGCTGCAACCCGGCCACCCAGGCCCGAGACATCTCCGGCCTCACGTCCTGCTACGAGGTTACAGCAGTTCAACCCCTGGACATGTTTCCGCAGACGCCGCACATCGAATGCGTGGTGCGCCTGGATCGGATCGAAAGGCAAGTCGCGCCTCCCACCTAGAGTATCTCCAGCACGATCTTTCCGATATTGCGGTTCGATTCCATGTAGGCGTGGGCCTGGTGTGCCAGCGAAAGAGGGAAGACCCGGTCCACCACCGGGCGGACGGCACCGGAATCCAGCAGAGGCAGCGAGTGGCGCTTGAAATCCGCAACCAGACGGATCTTCTCATCCAGCGACCGGGAACGTAGAACCGTGCCGATAAGCGTGAGCCGCTTGCGCAGCAGGACCGAGAGGTCAAGGTCGGCCCGCGTGCCCCCGACCAGTCCCACCACCACCATCCGCCCCAGTTGTGCCAGGCAGTCCAGATTGTGACTGAAATGGCTGGCGCCCACCAGGTCTAGAATAGCGCTGACTCCCATCCCATTTGTCGCTTTCAACACCTCCTTACGGAAGCTTTGTTCCCGGTAATTGATGGGCAGGTCGAGCCCCAGTTCCAAGAGAGCGTCCAGCTTGGAGTTCGCTGAGGCTGTCCCCAACACTCGGAGCCCCTCGCGCCTGGCGAGTTGAATCGAAGCCGTCCCCACGCCGCTGGCAGCCGCGTGAATCAGCAGGCTCTGTCCGGAACGAATCTGGAGGCGGTTAAAGAGCGCGTCGTAGGCCGTAATAAAGACCTCCGGGACCGCGGCGGCCTCAATGAGAGTCATTCCGGAAGGGGGAGAAATCAGGAGCCGGTCAGGACAGGCCACATACTGCGCATAGGCCCCTCCCGCAACCAGTCCCATGACCCGGTCACCCACTCTCCAGCCCTCGACCCCCGCCCCGGTTCGTTCCACCTCCCCGGCAAACTCGAGTCCCGGGATGTCTTCCCGGACTCCCGGGGGAGGGGGATAAAGACCTCGGCGCTGTAAGAGATCCGCCCGGTTCACGCCGGCCGCCCGTACCCGGACAAGCACTTCCCCGGCTCCTGGTCCGGGAGCATCGGTTTCACAGACTTCGAGGACCTCCGGGGGACCTGGGTGGGTGATGGTGACGGCTTGCATGGGATCATTGTTCCCGGAGTTTGGAACTAAGCTAACATAACCCCATGCCCTCCAGGACGGTCAGGATCGGCAATGCGGGTGGTTACTGGGGTGATGATCCGGGGGCCATGAGACGCCAGCTCGAGCTGGGCCCGCTTGACTACCTGACCCAGGACTTTCTGGCTGAAATCACAATGTCGATCCTGCAAAAGCAGAGGTCCCGGAACCCCGAACTGGGCTATGCGGTAGATTTCGTCGATCAGGTTCGCCAGTGCGTTTCCCTGCTGGCAGAAACCGGAACCCGACTGATCAGCAACGCCGGGGGAATCAATCCCACCGGCTGCGCGGAAGGAGTGGCGGCAGCGGCCAGGGAGCAGGGCCGAGAGCTCAAGATTGCTGTCGTGGAAGGTGATGACCTCATGGACAGGCTCGACAGCCTGCTGCAAGAGGGTCTGCCTCTTGCCAATATGGAAACCGGTCAGCCCTTGAGGGAGGTTCGAGACAGGGTGGTGAGCGCGAATGCCTACCTGGGTGCCGAACCTGTCATCAAGGCACTGGCCACCGACTCTCAGATCGTCATCACGGGCAGGGTGACCGACACCGGAATCGCCTGCGCTGCACCCGCTTTCGAGTTCGGCTGGCCCCTGAACGACTGGGATCGCCTCTCTGCAGGGGTCGTCGCCGGCCACATCCTGGAGTGCGGTGCACAGGCAACGGGAGGAAATCTGACCGATTGGCGGGAAGTCCCTTCTTTTCATCACATGGGCTTTCCCATCGCCGAATTCGAGGCCGACGGATCCTTTGTTGTGGGAAAACACCCCGAAACCGGCGGAGTGGTCAATGCGAAAACTGTGACCGCCCAGCTGGTATACGAAATGGGAGATCCTAGTCTCTACGTGTCGCCCGATGTCATCGCTGACTTTTCCGGCATTCGGCTCATCCCGGAAGGAGTCGACCGAGTCCGTATCCGGGGGTTCAGAGGGAGAGCCCGGCCTCGCCAGCTCAAAGTGTCGATCGCCTATCTGAACGGGTTCAAAGCCCATGGAACCATCATTGTCTGCCAGCCCGATGCCGTGGAGAAGTCCAGGCGTATGGCGGAAACGCTGTGGAACAACCTGGCCGTCGAGTTCGAGGAAACGTCCACTGAACTGGTTGGCTATGACGCCTGCCACAGGCACCTGAGTCGAGCGGAGCAGCCGGGCGAGATTCTGCTTCGTCTGGGAGTTCGCGACCCCGACCGCGAGAGGGTGAGCGAGTTCTCGAAGTTGTTTCCGTCGCTAATCCTCAGTTCGGTCCCGGGGGTGGCGATCGTAGGCGCCCGTCCCCGAATTCAGACGGTAGTTGCCTACTGGCCCTGTTTGATTCCGAGGGTATACGTTACTCCCACCGTGAGCGTCGTGGGCACTCAGCAGATCTTCCAGGTGACGGATCAGGTCCCCCGGACACCGCTCCAGAAGAATCCGAAGCCGGCGGGGCAGGCCAACCGGGAACCCGATACCGGCATGGAGCCGGAACCTGAAGGGACGTCCAGCTGCCGGATGATCGAGCTGTGCTGGGGTCGATCGGGAGACAAGGGTGATACGGCCAATATCGGAGTGGTGGCCCGGTCTGAGGAGATTTATCGCTGGATGTGTAACTACCTCACAGCTGAGAGAGTCAAGGAATATTTCTCAAATATCTGCAGAGGCCCTGTGGAGCGCTTCGAGATCCCCAACCTGCAGGCGCTCAACTTTCTTCTTCACGAGTCGCTGGGAGGGGGAGGAACGGTTTCCCTGAGGATCGATCCTCAAGGCAAGACGCTGGCGGACGCGCTGCTGAGCATGGAGGTTGTGGTCCCCGCGGAGCTTTTCGACACCCGCTCTCCCGAGTAAGAAACCGATCGCCTATTTGAGAAGCTTTTCCAGTTCGGCCTTCAGTGCCGCCTGCGAGTAGTCCGGACCTACATCCAGACCGCGATGCTGCATCCAGAAGTCGGGACTGGGATCGGGGCCCGGCAAGATCCACTCCGTTCCCGGTTTGTAGAGAACGAATATATCCCAGGCCAGCTCGCCTTCCGGATAACCCAGTTTCTTCGTGTAGTGGTTCATACCGAAAGTCCAGAGATCCCAGAAATGATCGACTCTCGGGTCGGTCATATAGGTCGTCGCCTTCTGAGCTGCGAAGCGGTTGTCGTGTTGCCTTACGGGAGACCACAGGACAAGAACCTTGACGCTGGCGTCGCCCAACTGTTCAAGAAGCTGACTGACTTCGGAAGCCCCCCGAAGACAGTGTGGTCAGGTAGGAGAAAAAACGAGTACCAGCCGGGCCTGCGCACGAGCCGAATTGAAGGCGCTGAGAAACTCCTGACCGTTGTAGGACACGGTGCTCACTGAGCGCGTCGCCGGCGCTGCCTGAGCCGTTGTAAAGGCGGCCACCGGGGTGTTTTCTGCAGCCCGAAGCAGCAGCAAAAGCGCTCCGGCGGTCAGCAGCAAAACCCCGCGGATCAGATTTCTCATGACTAGATAAGATACCGAAACCAGGCTCAGGGTTTCAAACCCGCCGCACCACCCACCCCATACTCAGACCCTGGACCACAATCGAAAAGACAACGACGCAGTAAGTAAGGGGTAGAATGAGGGCCCTTTCGGGTCCCGCCGGAAGCGAGAGTGCCAGGGCCACCGATATCCCTCCCCTGAGCCCTCCCCAGGTGATGATCCTTACCGCCCCTGGACTAAAGTCTCGGAAGAAGCGCATCAATGTCACCGGCAGTCCCACCGTGACGAATCTGGCTCCAATGACAACCGGGATGACAAGCAGAGCGAGGACAAAGTGTCGAGTCGTGAAAGAGAGGATCAAGACCTCCAGCCCGATCAGGATGAAGAGGATCCCGTTGAGGATCTCGTCCACCAGTTCCCAGAAGTTGTCCAGATGCTCCCGCGAAGTCTGTGACATGGCCAGCAGCCGCCCTCGATTCCCGATCATCAGCCCCGCCACCACTACACAGATGGGACCCGAGGTGTGAAGCTTCATGGCCAGAGCGTAGCCACCGGTGACCAGTGCCAGCGTAACCAGCACCTCCACCTGATAGTTGTCTACGGTCCTGAGCAGGCAGTAGGCCAGATAGCCCGCGACCAGCCCCAGCAGCACGCCCCCCAGCGCTTCCCCGATCATTAACCCGAGAACATCTTCGATCTCCACGGGACCGCCCTGGACCGCAATCCCCACCAGCACGGAGAAGACCACCACTCCCACTCCGTCGTTAAAGAGGGACTCACCAGCGATCTTGGCCTGCAGACTGCGGGGGGTACCTGAGTTCTTCAAGATCGAGAGAACGGCAACCGGGTCGGTTGGAGAGATGAGAGCTCCAAAGAGGAGGCAATAGAGAAAGGGCAAAGGGAAGCCGACGGCGTGAAAGATCCACCAGCAGACGATCCCGACCAGCAGGGTGGAAGCCAGGACCCCAACACTGGCCAGCAGCCCGATCGTCCACTTGTTGGCCAAAAGTTCCTCCAGATTCACGTGAAGCGCCCCGGCAAACAGAAGAAAGCTCAACATTCCGCCCATCAGGGCCCGATTGAAGTCGATGCTGGCCACCAGCGAGCGCGTGGCGTCATCGACCTCGAGTCCGAGCCAGCCGATTAGCGTCACGAGCAAAGACAGCACAATGGCGATCATCATCAGACCGATGGATCGGGGGAATCCCAGGAAGCGGTGATTCAGATAACTGAAGAGCGCCGAGAATGTGATCAGAATGGCGAGAATGTCGAAGAGCTTCACAGCAGGAGTTTCCAGTTTCCAGTATCCAGAAGCGGCAACATTTTTCGAAGCAACAAGATTAGCCCCTGCAGCGCCCGAGAAGAAAGTGAAAATCCGGTGTGCCGGTGTCTTGGGGCATAATAAGACTCGGATGTCAGCGGAGGAATACATGTTCTTGACTCATAGACCGGTGTGGATCCTCCTGGTTCTCGCGGCCGTCGTCATGCTCGGGGGCGCCTGTGCTCAGGTGGAGCCCCCGCAACAGGCCCTTGACACTGAAGAATTCAAGCAGAAGATCTCCGAATATCTGACGCGGCTGAACAAGAAGTTGGACCAAGTCCAGATCGACGAGGTCAAACGTCACGAGGAGTCTTCTCTCGTGTCTGTCAAGCTGACCTTTAAGATCGGACAGAGAGAGCAGACCGGCGAGGCTTTCGTCACCGATAACGGACGGCATCTGATTCTCGGTCAGAACGTGCAGGTCTGGGACATGGAAGTGCGCCCCGAGGTGGCGCGATGGCGTCGGCTGAGCGAGGTGGGAGAGGGTAATCTCGAGAAACTGGACCTCACGAATCGGCCCGTCAAAGGAAACCCGGACGCCGAGGTGGTCGTGGTGGAGTTCTCTGATTATCAGTGCCCCTACTGCGCAACGGCCTACTCCGGCTTTGAAAAACAACTGATGGAAAAGTACGGAGACCGCATCCGCTTTGTCTTCAAACACCTTCCGCTGACGAGTATCCACCCCTGGGCCCTGAAGGCCTCAGTGGCCGCGACTTGCGCCTATGAGCAGGAGCCTGCGGCCTTCTGGGAGATACACAACAGGCTCTTTGAGAACCAGAAAGAGATCACTCTCGAGAACCTGCGCAGCAAAATCGCGGGCTTTGTGCAACAGACCGATTTGAATGAGAAAGAGCTTCTCGACTGCTTTGACAACGAGAACACTCGCTCGGTGGTGATGAACGATGTGAAGGAAGCCTCGCAGTTGAAGGTCACTTCCACTCCCACCTTCCTACTCAACGGGGCTCCTTTTCGAGGAGCGCCCGACTTCGAAGAGTTCTCCGGCTTTATCGAGATGGCACTGGAGGAAGCCTCCGCCAACTAGTCTCCACTAGGACCAGAGCTGGGGCCGTATCCAGAGCCCAGCAGGATAAACTCAGATCCGGGATGGGAACCGTCGGGCTCGTCAGCAAAGAGATCGGAGGCTGGGGACGTTATCCGGTTCGCTCCTGCCGGCTGTCGCGCCCCGAACAGGTCAGCCAGGCCGCCGGGCTCATCGCCGATACTTCTTCACCGAGCTACCTGGGGCGGGGTCTGGGACGTGCTTACGGCGACGCCGCGCTGAACAGCCGGGGAACCGTGGTACTGAGCGAAAGGCTGGATCGGTTTCTGGACTTCGATCCCAAGACCGGTGTGCTCCGCTGTGAGTCGGGAGTCAGCCTGTCTGAGATTCTGCGGGTGTTCCTTCCCCGCGGCTGGTTTCTTCCCGTCACGCCGGGGACAAGGTTTGCCACCATCGGAGGTTGTGTAGCCTGTGACGTCCACGGGAAGAACCACCACCTGGAAGGTTCTATTTCGCACCATGTCGAATCCATCGTCCTGCTGGGCGGCGACGGGCGGGCAACCTCCTGTTCCCGTGAGACGCTGCAGGAGCTGTTTTGGGCGACAGTCGGCGGCATGGGACTGACCGGGTTCATCCTGGAATGTGCAGTCCGTCTCAAGAGGGTGGAAACTGCCTATGTTGACGTCGAGTACCATCGGACCGGCGACCTCGACGAAACCATGGAACTCATGGACCGGGAAGACCGGCGCTTCGTCTACTCGGTGGCCTGGTTGGACTGTCTGGCCAAGGGCCCTTCATTGGGACGCTCGGTCCTGATGCGCGGGAATCACTGCAGCCTGGACCGGCTGGAGGCCTCTCATCGGGAAGCCGCCCTGCAGGTCCATGACCGCACGCTGGCCGGGATTCCGTTTGACTTCCCTGCACTCCTGCTCAACCGCGGCACGATCCGTGCAATGAACGCTTTTTACTTCCGGATGTTTTCGCCCGGCCGGTCGCGAAAAATCGTCCACTACTCTCCATACTTTTATCCTCTGGACACTTTCCGGAACTGGAACCGCGCCTACGGGAAACGTGGATTCATTCAGTACCAGTGCGCCTTCCCCAGGACAAGAGTGCATCCGGGGTGGAGCAACTGCTCGGTTGCCTGAAGGCGAGCCGGATGGGATCTTTCCTGGTCGTGTTGAAACGATTCGGATCTCAGGGCGGAGGGCTCCTCTCGTTTCCCTTCGAGGGCTATACGATTTCGCTCGATTTTCCGGCCGGCAAACGCCTGGAGGGCTTTCTGGAACAGCTCGATTCCATTGTTCTGGCCCACCAGGGCAGAGTCTACCTGGCCAAGGATGCCCGCCTGGCAGCAGGCACGTTTCGGGCCATGTACCCGGGATGGCGGGAATGGCTTCGGGTCAAACGAGAAGTCGACCCCCATGATCGGTTTGACTCCGATCTGGCTCGAAGGGTCGGCCTGAGTGGAGGTGGGGCTTGAGACGAGTTCTGGTGGTGGGGGCGACCTCTTCGATTGCCCGGGCGATCGCCGACGACCTCTGTAAACGCGGCGATTCCGTGTTCCTGGCGGCACGCAGTTCAGCGGAACTGGAGCGCATCGCCCGCGACCTCTCCGTGCGCTACTACGGCAAGCGCGTGGGCACGGCCGTTTTCGAAGCAACCGACTTCGCTGGCCACCGGGAGGTAGTCGGCCGGGCCCGGGAAAAAATGGGCGGCCTGGACGGATTGGTTTGCGCCCTGGGCATGCTGGGGGACCAGCCCCAAGACAGCTGGGACGCCGCCAGCGCTCGAGAACTCGTCGATGTGAATCTAACGGCCGCCATAAGCCTGATTTCCCTCGGCGTAGACGCCCTCACACCGGGTCCGGAAGCCTTCATCGTCGGCCTCTCGTCGGTAGCCGGGGACCGGGGCCGCCAGAGCAACTACGTATACGGCGCCGCCAAGGGCGGTTTTTCGATCTTTCTGGACGGACTCCGCAATCGCCTCGAGAAAAAAGGAATTCGAGTTTACACGGTGAAACTGGGCTTTGTGGATACGGCGATGACTTACGGCAAAGAGGGAATGTTCCTGGTTGCCGAACCCGAACAGATTGCCCGGCACATCGCGCGCATGCTCCGCCGGCCCTCGGGCGTTTACTACCTTCCCTCCTTCTGGAGACCAATCATGTTCATGATCCGGCTCATTCCCGAACCTATCTTCAAGCGCCTCGGGCTCTAACTCTAATTTAAAATTGAAAATTGAAAATTGAAAATTGTTCGCTTCGCTCACTGCGGTTCTTGGCACGCTTCACTCTGCCTTGAACATCACCGAGCGAAGTCGACGGGGCCGCCGACAGTTCGAAATTTGAAATTGCTTGGATCTTGGAGCTTCTCCCACTTCAAACGATCTTCAATCTTCAATCTTCAATCTTCAATTTTTAATTCTTAATCTTTAATTTTAAATTACTGGTTCAGTTCCCCCGAGCGAGCAGAACGTCGTTCTCGTCGATGATCGTGTACATGGCTTTTTGCAGGGAGGTCAGGGCCAGCTCGTAGTCCACCTCGGCCCGCAGCTCGCTGACCTGGTTGTTGGACAGGTCACGTTGAAAGCGCAAGACCTCAAAGTTGGTGGAAAGTCCCGCTTCAAAGCGCTTGTTCTCCCCATCCAGCTGTTCCCGCGCCAGCCGGGAGGCCGCCTGGGCAGCTTCCAGGCTCTTCTTTCTGGTGGCGATCGTCTCGTAGGCGTTTCGAACCTCGACAATGACCATCTGCTGCTGGTTCTTCATCTGACTGTTGAGCCGTCGCTCTGAAATCGCCGTCATCGCCAGGTCCGCGTCATTGGTGCGATTGCGAAGCGGGATCGTGACGTCGAAGAAGATTCCCCAACTGGTGAAATCGAATCTGAAGGCCTGGTTCCAGGCCGTTCCGAAAGTTCCGAAACGGGGATCGTCCGGATCGGGAATCTGGGTCGGGCGCTCGAAGACACCACCGGAAACTGTCTGGAACACCGTGCCCGAGGTTCCGTAGCTTCCAAAGTTGGTCCTCAGGTTCAAGGATGGTTTCCCTTCGCGCTTGTAGAAGCGGTGATCGACTTCGTTCTGCTCCATCTGCAGCTTGATCCTTTCCAGCTCGGGCCGGTTCCGGATGGAAATCTCGATCGCTTGTTGCAGTGTCAAACTCACCTCGCGCATGCGCGGCCGGTCGACCGGGATGAGAGTGAGGTTCCAGATGGCTGCCGACGGGTCGGGGGCCAGCAGCCGCTTGAGGTCGTTCTGGGCATTGATGATCTGCACTTCGGACTGAATGAGAGACTGCTCCCGGGTTGCGACTTCCGCATGGGAGCTGGTGATCTCGATGGGAGCCATGACGCCGATCTCGACCCGCTTCCGGTTGTTGCGGTGCTGGACGATGGCAAGCTCCACGGATTTACGCTGGGTTTCGTAGTTCTCGACGGCAAAAACCATCTCCCAGTACTGGTTCTGGACCTGCTGGATGATTTCCACCACTCGTTGCTCGAACTCGGTGTCGCTGATCTCGGTGTCCAGGTTGGCAATCTTGATCTGCCGTTCGGTGGCCGTCTTCTTGCCGAACCCCCGCCACAGCGGCTGCGTGAAGGAGACGTTGAAATTCGTTGTGAAGCTGGGGTTGACGTTGTAGAACTGGCTGTTGGTTTCGTTCCTCCCATTGTTCCAGAGGACTCCCAGCCTGCCCCCGCCGATGACGTTTTGATTCAGATTCGTATTCAATGTGAACCCGTCGTTCACATTGACGATCAGTCCCCCGCCGGAATCCAGAACGCTGGAAGTGGGACGCTCCGACGAGTTCCAGCCGACCGTGAAGCCCAGCGTCGGATCGTAAAACCCCCGCGTCCTGACGATCTGCTCTCGATTCAGATCCTCGTTGTAGTTTTCGATGGCAATCTCCAGATTATTGGCCAGTGCCATTCGGATCGACTCCTGGAGACTCAACTCCATGATCGTACTGATTCTTCTCATCCGGTCCAGGTAGGATTCCGGGACCTGGATGTCCTGGTCCGGGGTCGAAACCGGATCCTGGTTCGAATCCTGTTCCTGTGCAGTCACTGCGGCCGGAAAAGCAGTCAGGACAACCAGCAGCAAAAAACCAATCGTGTTCCTTTTCATAGCATCTCCAATAACGGTCTGGTTCACCCGGTCTGGGCGATTTTCACAAACAGGGGATCGGCACTCGGGACACCAATCCCCGGCAGCACGCTCTCCGGCCAACCTGGACACAAGACAACGGCCGGCAGTTCTGTATATTACGACTTCTCAGACCATGCGGTTTCGTTCTCTGGCGTGGGCGGGGGAGCGACTAGTACCTACTTGCAGAAATACGATGACGTTTGTTGGGAGCGCGACGGAGGCCAGATTGAGGCGAGACGACGAAGTGATGCGAAGCATCACGCGTCGATGCGAGAGCATCGGCGAGGAGGAACAACAAAGAGATGGGCCCGTCCCGCCCCAACCCTTCGGGCGGATGGGGGTTTCGGGCGATCTCTTTGTCGTTCGTCGTCAACGATACTACCGCATCGCCTCCTCCTCTCTTCGCGACCTCACCTCGCAAGACCCATCCGCAAAATGGTGCGAATTTCTGGGACAGGACACTAGCCCTTCAGCGAATCAAGCCGACCCGATCGGGGTTCACGCTCGCCGAGGCGGCGCTGCGTGCTTCAGGGCCATCCGGCTGTCGTCCACAGGCCGAAAAAAAGTGAAACTTCGTCTGAAACGAAACCGGATGTCATGCGTCTAAATGATTGAGTGCCCGATCCATGGGCTTTACATAGATCGGGAGGGCATCATACACGTTGCAACGGCCCTCCCATTTTTCTTTTTCCAGATTCCAAGGGCCTCGCCCGAAACCGAATCCTCTCCGGGGCCTTGCGACCCCAGCTATTCTCTGCCGCCCCCTTTGGGGGCTGGTCCGGGGTGATTCGTCCTCCCCGGGGCCTTCTGGCCCCGGCTATTCCCTGTCGCCCCCTTTGGGGGCTGCATTCAGGCCGCAGAGCGGCCGAAAGAAAATAGCCGTGGGCGTCAGCCCACGGAAACCTCCGCAAATCATAAAGCCCTGGAGGGGCGACAGATATTCGGGCAACACGCCCTCCAAATTCCAGAGTCCAGACCAGCCATTCTCAATTTCCAATCCTTAATTTTCAATTTTTAATCTTCAATTAAAAGAGATCCAGGTTTCGGGGGCGGCGTGGTGGCGGATCCAGACATTCAGGGGAGTCGAGATCGGTTCGATTGACGGCTGGGTTCACAGCCACCTTCTCCATTCGCCCGGCTGGAAACGGACCCAGTACTTCCTTTAGACGGGCCGGGCTGGCTTTTGGATCCAGCCACAGACCAAGTGCCGATCCGTCCAGGATAGCCGGCATTCGGTCATGGACATCGGCAACCAGATCGTTGGGAGGAGTGGTCAGAATGGCAAAGGTCTCGACGCCTTTTCCCTCGTCGCTGACCCAGCGATCCCACAGCCCGGCAAAACCGAACAGCCCTCGACCTCTCAAACGGAAGTGAAAGGGCTGCTTGAAACCGCGCTCCCGGCGCCACTCATAGAACCCATCCGAGGGAATCAGGCACCGCCGGCTCCGGAACGAGTCTCGGAAGGAGGCTTTTCGATCGACGGTCTCGGAGCGCGCGTTTATGAAAGATGAAAGGCTCGACCGGCTGAAGCGGGGGATCAATCCCCACTTCATAAACCTGGCAGGCCGGGGTCCCTGTGCAGGCGGCAGAACGACCAGAACGTCTTGAGAGGGAGCGATGTTGTAGCGCACCTCCATCTCGGGACGCTCGTTCTATTCGAAGAAAGTCAAAACTTCATCAACTCTGGTCAGAGTAAAGCGCCCACACATCGGCTTTCGTTCTCTCCCTTTGCCGTCACTCCCCGATCACGACTCAGGATGATCCTCGAACCCCCGTCATTATAGAGGAACCCCGCCTGGTTGACGTCAATTCCCGGGTGCTGTCCGACCTTGCTTTTTGGCACTCAATCAATCATGATTTTCGGAATATCGCCGCCCGGGGCAGCGTCTATAGAGCCTGAAAACCTGGCCCGCTGCAGCCGAGGAATTTTATGGAGACTGACGTGAAATCTCCTCCTGAGGAGTCGGACCAGAAGCAGAAGTGGCCTCCGTACAGCATGGTCGACCCTCGCATGCGGCGGATTTACTTCAAATTCTATAAAGAGACGTACAAATCCTCTCAGATCGACCGCAAGACCAAAGAACTCATCGCGATTGCCGCTTCACTGAGTTATCAGTGTGAGGGCTGCCTGGAAGGGCACATCAGGAAGGCAATTGAACACGGGGCCACCAAAGAAGAGATCAGCGAATCCATCGCCATCACCATGGGTGTCGCGGCCGCCTCGGTTGTAGACCAGACCGACCAGGTTTCCGAGAAGCTGGGAATCGGGCATTTCGAGCCGACCCCTGATTCCAAGGGCGATTCCAGGTGACGCTTGAAGGCTCTGGAGAATCCAATGAAGTACAGTCTCTTGCCCGCCATACTGTTTACCGGACTCGTTACTCCCTGGCTTCCGGCCGCTGAAAAGGCGCTCGAAGTGGTCCGCTTTCCGGAGCGGCGCAATGTCGAGCTTCCGATGGTTCACTCCAGGCGCGTGCCCTCTGCCAGTATGAAGGCCAAATGCCGCTTCCAGGAAGGACAAATGCGGATCGATGTCTCCTACGCGAGAATGAAACCGGCGGTCCTGTTTGGAGGTGAGATTACTTCCTTTGTCCTGTGGGCGGTCAGCCGCGACGGGAAGGCGGAGAATCTGGGCGAGCTCTGGGTCCGACCCGAAAAACCCGACGACACGCTGCGCTTTTCAACCGGGCAGCGCACCTTTGCGCTGATCGTGACCGCGGAGCCCTACTACCAGATCGACAAACCATCCGACTCCATCCTCTTCTGGAATGCGGCAAGCCGGGATCCACAGGCGGCGAGTTCCCCGATCAGCTTTACCGATCTGGGAGAGCCTGCGCAGATTGGCATCGACCGGCTCGACTTCGTCAAGTACGACGGCAAGGCGCCGCTGGATGTTCTGCAGGCCGAGAAGACTTACGAAACGGCCGATCGCATGAACGCCGGGGATTACGCGTCAGCCGTGATGGGAGATGCTTTGACCACCTTGCGTCAGGCCCGCCAGATGGCCCGAAGCAGCGTTTCGCGCAAGGGTGCCCAGGACTATGCCCGAAGATCGGTCGCCTCCAGTAACGAGGCTATCCGGATCACGCTGCGAAGACTGGAGGCCGAGCAGCTGGATGCGGAGATCCGAGAGCGACGGACCCAGATAGAGGAACTCGAGAATCGGGCCCGGGAAGCGGAGGACCGCGCGCGCGAAGTTCAGGAGGAAGCCGATCGCCAGGTAGCGGCCCTGGAGCTACAGAAGAGCACAGCGGAGCAACAAGTCTCTCTGGCGCGTACCCAGTTGACCCTCATCCAGTCCGAGAAGGCGCGCGTCGAGGCTGAGAGGGATAACCTCAACCTGGCCACGCTGGAGCTAACGAGCCAGAGGGAGGCCCTGACCCGATCCGTCGCCGATCTTGCATCCGAAAGCGCTCGGCTGAGGGCAGAAAGCGCCCGGCTCAGTATTGAGGGCGATCGGCTCAAGGCGGAGCGGGATCAGCTCAAAGTAGTAGGCGACGCGCTGAGGTCAGAAAGCGCCCGGCTCGAGGCTGAGGGCGCCGAGCTCAGAGCAGACAAAGAGCGCCTGTCCCGGGAAAAGGCCGAGGTGGAACTGGCCAGGCAACAGACCGAAGAGCGACTTCAGTCAGCTCTCTCGCAGGTAGCGGACACTCGCGACTCGGCCCGGGGAATCATCCTGAACCTGCCCGATATTCTGTTTGACGTGAACAAGGCGACTCTGAGGACGGAACTGAAGACGGCGGTTGCCAAGTTGGCCGGAATCCTGCTCATGATGTCCGAACTTCGGGTCCGAATCGAAGGGCATACAGACTCCACCGGGTCCGAGGAATACAACCTCAAGCTCTCTACGGAGAGGTCTCAGAGCGTGCTCGCTTTCCTGCAGAGGGAAGGGATCGACGAATCCCGTATGACGGCCGTCGGCTACGGCCTGACCCGTCCCATCGCAGACAACGATACCCGCGAGGGACGACGCAAGAACCGCCGCGTCGAAATCATCATTAGCGCCAGGGAAATCGGGGAGGAGTAAACCGGCTCGCGCCGCAATTAAAAATTTAAAATTGAAGATTCAAAATTTAAGATTTCAGACTACTTCGCTGTGGAACGGACCCTTGACGCCGTGGATTTTTAATCTTTAATTTTTGATTAATTGTCGTTAGGGACCGGCTCTTCCGTATCAAACGTGATCGAGGTGTCCACCTCGAAGCGCTTGAAATCCTCATACGTGATCACCATCTTGATCCGCCTTGGCTGACCTCCAAGATTGAGGATGTCGTCGGCCCCCGTCCAGGTCGGGAACCAGAGGCCATCCTCCACCTCCTGACGAATCGTTTCGAAGGTGGGATATTTGTTGTTCCGGTCATCGGGGACGATTTTTCCATTGGTCATGACGACCAGGAAATCGACGTCGTCCACGAAAATGCGACCCTGAAAGTAGCGTTTTCCGTCTTTCTTGTTCCTGGGTTCCACATCAAAAACGTAGGTGCTCAGCTCGTCGACAATTTCTTTGCCGACGTAGTCGATCTCGTAATCCGATGCGGTCTCGGTGGTGAGCATGAACGGCTGCCTGGAGACGGCGTCTTCGAGGTCATGCTTGGTAACCCGGATGTTACGCATGCGCCCGTGGTCATATAGCTTACGCAGCTGCCGCTGTCCGGCCGTGTCGAAGTAGATTTCATACTCCACGACTCGCTGGCCCCACACCGTACCGAAGTCGCTCAACTCCTGAAAAAGGATCTTCTGGGAATACGTATACTGCTGGAATTCACCCAAAAGCCGGGACTCCGCCTCAAGAAAACGATCGATGACCTCTCGAGGTTTTATTTCTTCCGCGAGCGCACTGCCCGCAACCAGGACAATCGAAAGGAACAGGTTTGTAGACGTCACAACAATCCTAGATGCAAAAATTCAACCGGTGTACTCACATTTTTATCATGATTGGCCTTTGCCGGTTGTAACTTTTCGTCGGCAGCTTCCGCGCTGCGGCGCAGTCACTGTCGTTCCTGCCTCTGCAGGTTCCTTGGTTGGTAATGTTCCTTGTGGCCTGCGCTGAGAGAGTGGGAGGGGGCTCAGGGCAGCGCGACGTTTAAATTCCCGAGCGCGGCCCTGAGTCCCCTCCTACTCTCGGTAACCGCGAACCGCGCGCGCCCCGCGCGCGCTACCCCGCAAGCAGATCCTCGACTTCCCGAACCGTCGGAATCCCCCCTCGGGCGCCGGGGCGTGTGCAGGACAGAGCACCTGCGGCGTTGGCAAAGCGCAGGCAGTCCCTTACATTCCGGTGCTTCAGAACAGCGTAAATAAAGGCGCCGTGGAACACGTCTCCGGCGCCGGTGCTGTCTACCGCCTGAACCTCGAAGCTCGGGACCTCGTAGATCTCGCCGTCCCAGATGGCGGCGCATCCGTGGTGGCCGCGTGTGATCGCGGTGAATCCGCGAGAAGCTTCGGCAACGCCTCGCAGAGCCTCCCTCCAGTCCGAGGCCCCGGTAAACTGCCGGGCGAAAGTCTCGCTGGGGAGGGCAAAATCAGTCAAGGCCAGCAACTCGCCGGTCCTGCGCTGAACCTTGTCCACGTCCAGGCAGATTTTCATGCCTGCGTCCGAAGCCCACCGGGCGCACTGAATCGAGGCTTCCTCATCGTGGCCATCCAGATGCAGAATCTGGCCCGCCGAAATCCACTCCGGATCGATCTCGTCTACCCGGTAGGAAAGAGCCGGGTCCCGGTCCCACAAGATGGTGCGGTGTCCCTGTGGGTCAACCAATATGATGGCGTACTGGCTGGAGGCCCCCTCTACCACCTCCATCAGATCGATGTCGAGCGGCTCAGGCTGCAGGGACGACAATGAAAACCGTCCGATCTCGTCGTCTCCTATCCGCCCGATGTAGCGGGCTTTCAGCCCGTATCGCCCACACAGGGTCATTGCGGTGGCCACCTGGCCGCCGGGGAGTCTTCGGCATTCTTCGATCCGGACCTTGGAGTTGCGGCGCGGAAAGTGGGGGAGGTTGACGATCCAGTCCACTGCATTGAGACCCATCCCGACGACTTCGAACGGCCTTCCTCCGGGCAGGTCCATATCGAAACGGGCTTCATCCAGCGGGTGCACGACTCTTCAATTCTGTCAAATCATGCCCTCGTCGGCAAAGCTGAAGTACTCGTTCTCTCCGACGATGACGTGATCCAGCACGCGGATCCCGATCAGGCGGCCGACCTTCACGAGCCGGCGTGTGATCTGGAGGTCTTCAGGACTGGGAGCCGGATCGCCGCTGGGGTGATTGTGAACGCACAACAGTCCGGCTGCGGCCTCCAGGATGGCCGGGCGGAAGACTTCTCGGGGGTGAACCAGCGAAGCCGTCAGGGATCCCTCCGAGACTCGAACCAGTTTCAGGAACCGGTTCTTCCCGCTTAGAAGTACAGCCCAGAAGCACTCTTTCTTCAGGTGCATCATGCGAGGCTGGAAATGACGGAAAATCTGCAGGCTGCACGAGAACTTCTGGTCGTTTCGCAAAGCCGGCCAGTCGAGCCGGCGCAGCAGGTGAAGGCCCGCAACGACGGCCCTGGTCTGGCAATCGGCAAATCCTTGATGGTGAAGTTCTCGAGCCAGCGTCCCCCAGTCCGACCTGTCCTTCAGCGCGCGCAGCAGAATGCGAGCCTGGGTGAAGGCCGCTTCCCGGTGCCCTCCATTGCCGAGGAACATGGCTGCCAGCTCCAGATCCGTAAGCTCCTCCGCTGCTGCAGTGAACCAGCGTTGCTGAACCTCGGCCATGATCTCGTCGCCCACATAGTTACTAACGCCGCTGCCTGAAAAAGGGCGATTCGTTGAGGGTTGGCAGTGAGAGTCGGAGGCGCCCTGGTGGGCCGAGCTGCTCGACCATGACGAAAGAGTGGGAGGCGCCATGGGCGGCGACCGTTTAAATACCCCCGGGAGACGCCACGGGGCCCTGCCCACTCTTTCTTGAACATCACGCCAAGCGGTCGCGGCCCTGAGGCCCCTCCCCCTCTCAAGTCCGGAACCCGGAATCTGGAACAGTTAGAATAATCTGACTGTGTCGGATCTGAAGGAGTATCGAGAAAAGAGGGACTTTGAGAAGACGGGCGAACCCGCTGCACAGCCGGCGACTGATTCCGGCGGTTCTTTGCGCTTCGTTGTGCAAAAACATGCGGCCCGCCGACTGCACTACGACCTCAGACTCGAAATGGAGGGGGTCCTTCGATCCTGGGCGATCCCCAGGGGGCCATCACTGGATCCCTCCGAAAAGCGCCTGGCGGTCCACACCGAAGATCATCCACTCGAGTACCTGCACTTCGAAGGCGTCATCCCGGCAGGAGAGTACGGAGCCGGAAACATGATCGTATGGGACCGCGGAAGCTACCAATGCGTGGGCAAGGAGATCCATCCGGTTCGGGCCTGGCACCAGGGAATGCTCGATCTGCGGCTCTTCGGCGAAAAGTTGCAGGGTTACTGGATTCTGGTCAAGATCAAGGACTCTCCAACCGACTGGCTGCTCATCAAGAAAGACGATCCGTACGCTGACCCGCTCAGGGACGTGCTGGAAGAAATGCCCGAGTCGGTTTTGTCAGGCCTGGAGGTTGACGAGCTGGTCGAAGGGATCCCGTTTTCCGATCAGCATCGCTACCAGAGACTCCTCTCGGAACTGCAGTTGGAGCCTTCGCCCATCGATCAGGTGCCTCCTCCCATGCTGCCGAGCCTGGTCCGGAAGGTGCCGGCCGGAAGCGGTTGGCTGTACGAGCTGAAATACGACGGTTTTCGAGCACTGGCGGAAAAAAAAACGGCAGAATCCGTCTCCTTTCTCGAAACCTGAAGCCTCTGGATCGGCACTTCCAGGAACTGCTTCCCCCCCTGCTCGCCCTCCCCTCAGATGACTTCCTGCTGGATGGCGAGATTGTCATCTTCGACCGCGAGGGCCGTTCTCGTTTTCAGCCGCTGCAGTCGAGATTGGGCATCGGCAGGCAGTCGCACGATGCCGAAGAGACCGGGCCGGGCCGCTACCTGGTCTTCGATGTGCTCTCGTGCGACGGCTTCGATCTTCGCGCCGTCACCCTGTCCGAGCGGAGGAGCATCCTCGAAGCCCTGGTGCCACAGTCCGAACTGATCAAGAAGGTGGATGTCCTGTCACAGCAGGGGGAAGACTTCTTCCGCCTCGTCAGCGAGCAGGGACTGGAAGGAATCGTAGCCAAGCAGGCGGCAAGCCGCTATGTTTCCGGGAGGAGCTCCCAGTGGTTAAAAATTAAAGCCACCCGGGAGCAGAGCTTTGTGATCGGCGGGTTCACGGCGCCTTCAAAAAGCCGCAGGTACTTTGGCGCCCTGGCCATCGGACTGTTTGAAAACGATCGACTCCGCTTCGTGGGAAGAGTCGGAGGTGGATTCAACGCCGACCAACTCCGGGACGTGCACCGGCAACTCGAGCCGCTGCGGACCAGTCGTGTGCCTTTTCACCAGGTTCCTCGCGAAATCGCCGAGGCAACCTGGGTGAAACCGACCCTGGTGTGCGACGTCAAGTTCAACGAGTGGACTCGTGACTGGATCCTCCGCGCTCCGGTGTTCCTGAGACTGCGTCACGAGCTCGAAGCCGCCGACTGCCGATTCGAGGCTGTCTCGGATCATCCTGCAGCTGGCGGCGGTGAAGCGCAAGGACTGGAACAATACGACTTTCTGAGCAACCTGGACAAACCCTTCTGGCCCGCCGAAGGCTACACGAAACGCGACCTGGTGGAGTACTACCACCGTATCGCACCGGTCTTGCTCCCATACCTGAAGGATCGCCCCATGAACCTGAAGCGATACCCGGATGGCTACCAGGGAAAGAGCCTTTACCAGAAGGATGCGCCCGACTTCCTTCCCGATTGGATCGATACGGCGGTCGTCCCTTCCGGGTCGAAGGGGAAGCCCAACCGGCAGATTCTGTGCAACGATCGGCGAACCCTTGTATACCTGGCCAACCTGGCCTGCATCCCACTGCACCCGTGGAGCAGCCGGGCCGGTTCGATCGAGTTCGCGGACTTCATGATCATTGACCTCGACCCGGGTGAAGGAGTTCCGTTTCCGTCCGTCTGCCGGCTCGCCCTCAGCGTAAAGGAGATCCTCACCCAGCTGGGTCTGAAGGGCTATCCCAAGACATCCGGATCGAAGGGAATGCACGTGTTGGTGCCCCTGGACTCCAGCAACGACTACAAGTCGGTGCGACGGTTTGCAGAAGTCGTTGCCCGGCTTGCCGTTCACCGGACGGCAGACCTGGCCACGATCGAGAGGGGAATGGAGAAAAGGAAAGGAAAGATCTACATCGACTATCTGCAAAACGGCTTTGGCAAGACGATCGTCAGCCCGTATTGCCTCAGACCCAGACCCGGAGCACCCGTCTCCACACCTCTCACGTGGAGCGAGGTATCGTCGAGCATTCGGCCACGAGCTTTCAACATTCGGAGCGTCTTTCGGAGACTGAAGGCCAAAGGGGATCCGTTTAAGCCGCTCCTGACCGAGAAGCAGTCGCTCCACAACGCTCTGCGGCGGCTCGAAACCCTCCTCTCAGACGAGTCGCCATGAAAGCGGGTTCCCGACATCCGGCAGCGCCCCTTCGAATCTTCACGAAATTCCTGCTCAACCGTCCCTTTGTGCCCCATCGAGTCATTCCGCACCCTCACCTGCAGACCGTGGTAGCCGCGCTGGCCAGGAGAGATTTCGGCTGGGGGGCACCAGACACTCAAACCGTACGACTCGAGCTGCCCGGGGGGGTGAGCGTCCGTGCCGAGTGCTACTTCAGCGAACCCGGCGCACCCACTCTTCTCGTCGTCCACGGGGTGGGAGGGTCCAGCCGGTCCCCGTACATGCAGGGATTCCTGCACAAGGCCTGCCTGCAGGGATGGAATGCCCTGCTTCTGAATCTGTATGACCTGAATCTGAGTGGACGCAAGCCCGTCATATTTCACTCCGGATCCAGTCGGGAATTGGATGCCGTCGTTCGCAGCGTGCTCGATCTCAACCAGTTCGGGGTGCTCATTCTGATAGCCGTCTCAATGGGCGGCAACATGCTGCTCAAGCTCCTGGGAGAGTGGGGTGAGGCGGCACCACAGAGAGTTCGAGCCGCAGCCGTGGTTTCCCCGCTGGTGGACCTGATGGCGAGTTGGAGCACCCTCGACCGGCTCACGAACCGTCACTACCGGCGGCACTTCGTGCGGGGCTTAAAAGAGGTGGTCCGCCAGAGAGAGCGCGACCTTGGCAAACACATCGATGTCGAGAGCATCCGGAGAATCAAGACGATCCGAGAGTTCGATGAAATCTTTACCAGTGTCCTGGGGGGATTCCAGGATGCCTTCGACTACTATCGCCAGGCCAGTGCCTCACCCTGCCTCGACAGCATCCAGGTTCCCACACTGGTTCTTCACTCAAAACGGGACCCGATACTGCCCTGGAGACCGTTGATGACCCCGGGCCTCCGGAACAATCCGAATGTCCTGCTGTGGGTCTCCCAGGAAGGGGGCCATGTCGGGTTCATCGAGCAGGAACGGCACGACATTGATCGACACTGGGCCGAGAACCGCGTCATCGACTTCGCCCGCTGGCAACTGGGGCGCAGTCAAGAGATGCCGTAGGGGGCGACCCGGCCCCTACGAATGTAGGGGCGACTCCGAGTGGTCGCCCGTCAAGCGGGCCGGTACAAGACCGGCCCCTACGATATTCCCTCAAGCTCGTCGGTTTGCAGACATGACCCGAACGTGACTTCTACCGCCGCAGCCGCAGCAGTAGCCAACTCCCGGATATCCCCATAAGGGCCCCGAAGGAGTCGGCCAGAAGATCGGCCAGAGCAGGAGTGCGGCCCACCACGAAGCCCTGGTGAAACTCGTCGGACATTCCGTACAGTACAGCTACGATCCAAAGCAGCAGGGCGCCGGGAGCTGTAAGTTCCTTCGCGAAACCGGACGTCTTTCCCCACACCAGGGTCAGGCTGAGGATCAGGTATGCCAGGGAGTGCCCTGCCTGGTCCGGAACGTGCGCCACCACCCTGGGAACGCGGCTCTGGTGCGAGAACCAGAAAATTAGCGCAGCAAAAGCTATCGCCGGAAGCCACGGAGTCCAGTGAAGATAGAGCGTCCGGTTTCTAATGAAGCCTACCAGGGGATCGCCGACATGACCCAGGCACCCGCCAGCGAGCCAAGAATCATGTAAGCCAGCAGTTTGAAGAAATAGCGGATTCGAGCCAGCCGGCCTTCTTTGGCAATCAGGGCAAACACGAGGGCGATACAGAAAGCCAGTATGATCAGACCGGTAAAGTGGTTCACGACTTCCGCCCCAGGGCAATGTCGAAGGTGTCCACCACCAACAGCATGTTCAGCAGCCCGGCCGTGTAGAGATACGTATTGCCGTATTCGTAGCCCAGCGCCGTAATCTGCCCGTCACCCAGCCCGATGAACTGTCCCGCCACATAGGGAAGTCCGATAGCCAGCCCGGCGACGAACTTGAGAACGCCGAAGAATCCGTAGGTAAGGCCGAAGAGGCGACCATCCATGAGCAGGCCCAACCAGAAAAGACACAGGACCAGGGCCAGAAACACGAAGCCTCGCTTCCATCGGTCCAGAAACATATGCCCGGCCCCCGGAATCAGCCAGGCCAGCGTACACGCCGTTATCGTCTTCGCCACCATACCTTCCCATCATAAAAATTAAGGTTTGACGGGGTCAACCAAGTCGGACCGCGGCGGGTCCCTGCGCCGCGGCGGCCAGCTGTCAGATCAGGGTAGTAGCGTGTTGGGTTCCCTCTTCTTCAAGAGACATCAATGGGAATCGAGCGTGTCCTTCAAAAGTGGAGCCGGCTGCGAGAAAGCGGGGAAGCCACTGCCTGGATTCGTGTCGAGGCGCAACCGGGTGACTATCGGGAACTGCCCGATTCGCTGGACTCCGGACTCGTGCAGGCCCTGGCCGCCCGCGGTATCCGCCGCCTCTATTCCCATCAGAAACAGGCCTTTGAACTTATTCAAAAGGGCGAAAATCTGGTCGTCGTGACGCCCACAGCCTCGGGCAAGACCCTTTGTTACAACCTGGCGGTACTGCAACGAATTGTGGAGGACGATGAGGCGCGGGCCCTGTACCTGTTTCCCACCAAAGCCCTGGCCCAGGATCAACTGGCCGAGCTGGCCGCCCTGACGCGCGATATGTCCCCGATCCCCGGCATCGACACCTACGACGGAGATACGCCGTCCGACCGGAGACGCCGGATCCGAAAACGGGCTCGGATCGTGCTCACCAACCCGGATATGCTCCACAACGGGATCCTCCCCCACCACCCCAGGTGGAAGGAGTTCTTCCAGAACCTCCAGTACGTGGTGGTGGACGAGATTCATACCTATCGAGGTATCTTCGGCAGCCACGTGGCCAATGTCTTCAGACGCCTGAAACGGATTGCCCGCTTCTACAATTCCAGCATTCAATTCATTGCCTGCTCGGCAACCATTGCCAATCCTGATGAACTCGCCTCCGGGCTGTTCGAGGAACCGGTCATTCCCCTTGACCGCAGTGGAGCGCCCCGTGCGGCCAAGGACGTGATTCTCGTGAATCCTCCTCTCCGCAATCCGGGCCTGGGACTGAGGCAGAGCGCCTTGACCTCGGCCCGTCGATTCGCCCGCGACCTGTTGAGGGAAGGTGTACAGACGATCGTGTTCGCCACCAGTCGGGTGAATGTCGAGGTGCTGCTGCGCTACCTCCGTAAGGCAATCCCGCCAGCGCCCGGCGAGGCTCCCGGAATCCGGGGATACCGGGGGGGATACCTGCCGCGTACGCGCAGAGAAATCGAACGGCAGCTTCGTGAGAAAGAGCTGCTGGGCGTAGTCAGCACTAACGCGCTGGAACTGGGGATTGACATCGGCAGCCTGGAAGCCTGCGTAATGGCGGGATATCCCGGGACGATCGCCTCCACCTGGCAGCAGATCGGACGAGCGGGCCGCCGCCGGGGCCATTCGGTGGCCATGCTGGTGGCTCGGAATCTTCCCCTCGACCAGTTTATCGTCAGCTGTCCGGACTACTTTTTCGACCGTTCACCCGAACGGGCTTTGATCCACCCTGACCATCTTCATATACTCGTCAGCCACATCAAGTGTGCCGCCTTCGAACTCCCTTTCCGCAGCGGCGAGCAATTCGGCCGCAAGGATCTCCACGAAATCCTGACTTTCCTGGCCGAGCATGGACTGGTCACGAAGGCCGGCAATACGTGGCACTGGTCCGACGAGTCATACCCGGCGGACTCGGTCGGTCTACGAAGTCTCGCCGAGGAAAACTTCGTCGTCTTCAACCTGGAGGACGAAAACCGGGCAATTGCCGAAGTGGATTTCGATTCCGCTCCCGAGCTTATCCACGAAGGGGCCATCTATCTCTGTGAAGGCCGGCAATACCACGTCGAGAGGCTTGATTACGCGGGACGCAAAGCCTATGTCGAACCCGTGGACGTGGATTACTACACCGACGCCATTACCCAGTCCAGACTCCGGGTTCTCTCTGTTGAAGAGAGCCGGGAGCGCCAGTCCGTGACGGTCCAACACGGTGAAGTTCATCTGGTCAGGAAGGTTCCGGGCTTCAAGAAAATCCGCTTTTATACCGGTGAGAATCTGGGCTACGGAAAGGTCGAGCTTCCGGTTCACGAACTGCACACCATGGCCTACTGGTGCAGTCTTCGAGAAGCCGAACTCGCCGCCATCGGCTTGACTCGCGACGAAACGATCCTGGGCTGTCTGGGACTCTCCTTCGCACTGCAAACCGTAGCAACGCTGCTGGTGATGTGCGATCCGCGAGATTTGGGTCGCTCGGTCGGCGACCGCAGTACCGCCTGGTTCGCACTCGTAGACCAGGGTGGCGTGGGGCTCTATTCGTCCGGATCCTCCCATCTGGAAACCAGCCTCGACGCGATGGGCGGCTTTGACCCCACCATTTTCCTGTTCGACAATGTGCCGGGCGGCATCGGTTTTTCCGAGAAGCTGTTCGAGAACCACTCCGAGCTCGTTCTCCAGGCCCGCCACGTGATCGAAAGGTGCGCCTGTGCTGCTGGATGTCCCTCCTGCGTCGGACCCGTCAATGAACTGGCCGGTAAGACCCGCACCAGCGCCCTCAAGATCGCGGGGCTGATCTGCCCAGCGCCTGCTCTTGTGCCTCAGTAGTCAGCGGCTGCAATGAACCGGAAACTTCGCAGGCAACTGGACAGGATGTATGGCCCCGGGACCTCGCCCGTCGCAACCGAGATCGGCGGCCTGCGACTCGAACTGCAGAAGATCCGGGAGCAGCAGACGAGACGCCTGGCCGAGGAGGTGGACGGCTACTGGGCAGACGAGGATTCCGGTCGAACTCTCGTCATCGATCGTTGGGTGCCACTGCAGCAGCAGCACGCCGGTGTCGAACTCGAGAAGTACCTTAGTATCGACCCCGAGTCTTTCAGCCTGCTCTTCGGGGACACCGATCTGTTGCACTTCAACCCTGCCGAGACACTCTTTTTCGATACCGAGACCACCGGCCTGTCCGGGGGTGCCGGAACCTATGTCTTTCTGGTTGGCCTCGGATACTTCGACGACTCCCGGTTTCTGATCCGCCAGTTCCTCATGCCCACCCTGGGGGCCGAACACGCCCACCTCTCAGCTCTTGGCCGGCTGGTCGCTCGAAGAGGGTTCGAACAGCTCGTGACGTTCAACGGCAGGAGCTTTGATTTGCCCGTTCTCACCAACAGGTACATCTTGAACCGCCTGCCCTGCCCTTTCACCGGACTCAAGCACCTGGACTTCCTTCACCCCGGCCGTCTCCTTTGGCGCCGCCAGGTCGGGAACTGCTCGCTGCAGGGACTGGAACAATCGGTGCTGGGATTTTACCGGCAGGCAGATATCCCCTCCCGACTGATTCCAGGCATTTTTCTGACCCTGGCGCGCTCCGGTCAGACGAGTGGACTGCGGTCCGTTCTCAGACACAACCGGACAGATCTCCTTTCCATGCTGAGCCTCTGCTGCAGCGCCTGCCGGATCCTCGGTCAACCCGGCCAACAGTCCCACATCGATTCCATGTCTCTGGCACGCTTCTATCGAATCAGAGGCCGCCGCGATCTGGCAATTGAGTGGCTGCGAAGCGCTCTTTCCGAGCTGCCGGAGGACTCATCGGACCGCCTCGACGCGCAGTCGCAGCTGGCAGAGCTACTCCGCAGGAGCCATTGTGAATCAGAGGCGCTGCCCCTTTATCTCAACTTGATCCAGTCCTGGCCGGATCCTCCTTTGTCGATATTCGAAGGAGCAGCGAAGATACTGGAGCACTCGAAGAGGGACTTCGACTCAGCCCTTGAAATTGTGGAGCAGGCGCAGCGCCTTTACCCAAATCCAACCTTCGCCAGGCGGCACCACCGCCTGGTCTGCCGGCGGGCCGGCAAGCGCTGGTACTAACCGCTCGCTCCGCTCGCGCTGGTTACCGGTTACCGATTAGCACGGTTGAAGGTTGAAGGGCATGTTGCCCAAATATCTGTCGCCCCTCCAGGGCTTTGTGATTTGCCGAGATTTCCGTGGGCTTGCGCCCACGGCTATTTTCTTTCGGCCGCTCTGCGGCCTGAAGACAGCCCCCGGAGGGGGCGGAAGAGAATAGCCGGGGCCGCAAGGCCCCGGTGAAGACGAATCACCCAAATACAGCCCCCAAAGGGGGCGGCAGAAAAAAGCTGGATAGATTTTGGTTTGGGCAACACGCCCTTCAACCTTTAACCTTTAACCTTTAACCTTTAACCTTTAACCTTTAACCTTTAACTTTTAACAATGGGGCTTATAAATGTTTTAACATGCCCGATTTAACTTTTAACTTTTAACTTTTAACGCCGGGAGTCCGGCGAGCGGCATCTTGTAACACAACGAGCGCGAGCAAGCGGCAAGGGTAAACAATGTCTCGCAAAGTCGTCTACGGGCTGGTGATCGGCTATTTCATTGTGGCGGTCGGGACTACGATGTGGCCGATTTACCCGTTCTTCTCTCGCATCCGACCGCTCATTCTGGGGATGCCGTTTTCCCTGGCCTACCTGGTTTTTCTGGTCGTTGTGTCCTTCCTTGTAATGCTCGGTCTCTACACCTGGGAACGAAAACGGGGTGGGCTGGAATGATCGAGAGCTGGGTGATCGTCTTTTCCGTCACACTTCTCTACCTGCTGGCTTCACTGAGCATCGGCCTTTTGTCGGGCCGCAGGACCAGTGCCGGTACAGAAGGCTATGTAGCGGGAGACCGGGCTCTTGGATTCCTGGTCATGTATTTCATCCTGGGGGCTTCTATCTTCAGTGCCTTTGCTTTCCTGGGTGCGCCTGGGTGGGCCTATTCGAGAGGAGCAGCCGCTTTCTACATCATCGCGTACGGCCTGGCGGGTCTGGTCCCCTGGTATTTTTTTGGACCCAAGATCGCCAGGCTGGGTCGCCGCCACGGCTACGTGACCCAGGCCGAGCTGCTGGCCGATCGCTATCAAAGCCGGTCGATCTCCGCTGTGCTGGCCCTGATCAGCCTGGTGGCCTTCCTTCCCTATCTGCAGCTGCAGATGACAGGAGCCGGCTATGTCCTTTCGACGGTCACCGAGGGGCGAGTTCCCGAGTGGGCCGGAGCCGCCATCGCCTATGGAGTCGTCCTCATTTATGTCTTCAAAAGCGGCGTAACAGGGGTCGGGTGGACGAACACCTTTCAGGGGATTCTGATGATGTCGCTGGCCTGGATTCTGGGCCTGTATCTCCCCTTCAAACTGTACGGGGGAGTCACGCCAATGTTCGAGCAGCTGGCCGCCGAAGTGCCGGAGATGCTGACGCCACCGGCCCTGGACGAACACGGCAACCTCTGGAGCTGGGGCGGCTACTCGAGCGCCATCGCGATCTCCACGATCGGTTTCAGCATGTGGCCACACACGTTCATGAAGATCTATACGGCCCGAAGCATCCGTACGCTCAAACAGACGGTCGTCTTCTATCCGACCTTCCTGATCTTCCTGGTCCCCATCCTGTTCATTGGTTTTTCGGCGATTCTGGCCTACCCGGGGGTCGAACCGGCAGATTCCATCCTTCCCTTTGTCGTGACGTCGATGGATCTTCCGCCCGTGGTGGTGGGACTCTTTTGCGCCGGCGCCCTGGCCGCCTCCATGTCCACCGGGGACGCCCTGGTTCATGCGGCCGGCTCGATCCTGGTCAAGGACGGTTACCGGGTCCTGGTCGATCCCCACCTGCCAGAGAAAACCGAGACCCGGTACATCCGGATCTCGGTGATCGCCATCGGTGCCGTCGCCTACTACCTGGCACTCTTTTCCGACGTCTCGCTGGTTTATCTGTTGCTGCTGTCCTACGGCGCGATCGCCCAGTTCTTCCCGGCTGTGATGGCCACCCTCTACTGGCGGCGCTCAACGCCCACCGGAGTGCTGGCGGGGCTGATAACCGGATGTCTGATAACCCTGATCTGGAATCTGTTCCCGGGCCTGCAGTGGCAGGATATCCACCCCGGAATCTGGGGCCTGGCGGGCAATGTCCTGGTGATGTGCACGGTTTCCCGCATCACCCTACCCTTGCCCGAAGACTACGTCGAGCGGTTTGTCGGGGGCTGACTCGCTTCGCTCGCAGCTAAAGGTTAAAAGTTACAGGTCGAACGTTAAAGGTTGAAAGTGGGAGGGGCCTCAGGGCCGCGACGCGCCTTGGGCGGCGACGCGGGAGGCGCTTGAGGCGGCGACCCCCGAGTCACCGGGCTGTGTCAAGAAAGAGTGGGCAGGGCCCCGGGGCAGCGACCGTTTAAATACCCCCGGGAGTCGCCACGGGGCCCTGCCCACTCTTTCGTCCCGGCCCAGCAACTCGGGGGTCGCCGCCCCAAGGTGCCTCCCACTTTTTCATGCAATAGTGCCGTCTAAAACCCCTCCCGTTGGGCCAGTGTGGGCCAGTCCCGGGCCAGCGCCAGGTTCGACCGCATCCCCACATCCAGATCCGCGATCGAGATCGATTCATCCACTGTGTGGGCCAGGCTTTCCTGGCCCGGCGCGAATCCGATCACCAGCATGCCGGCGTCCGCAAAATGAGCTCCGTCGGTGGCAAACCTCCAAAGCTCCGTCTCCTCCCGGACCTCTGTCACCGGCTCCAGGGCCTGCTTGGCGCCGGTCAGGGCCGGATGGGACTCCGGGACCACATAGGCTGGTTGATAGCTGGAGTATTCCATCTCCACACCCCGGAAACTCTTCACCTGAAACGTGCGAAGTTCGGCAGTGGCCGTCGAACCTTCGATGAGACACCTTTGGGCCGTCTCCTCAAGCTGCTGCCTTACGTCCTCTCCCGTTTCTCCCGGAATGTTCCGCCAGTCCAGGGTCAGCCACGCCTCACCGGGGACTACGTTGGAGCTCGTCTGATCGGTTCGAAGCAACGTCGCAGCCAGGCTGGAGGATCCCAACTCGGGGTCGTGTCCCATTTTGAGAGAGGCCAACTCGTTGAGGAAGCGGGCAACTACGTACAGAGGATTCACGCCGGTCTCGGGCACGCTGGCATGCACGCTCCGCCCCCGGACATGCAGGATCACCTCGGTACGGCCGCGGTGACCCCGTCTCAGCCGGTTCTGGGAAGCCTCGCCCACCACCACCAGCGGAACGTGAAAGTGGGACGACAGATGACGAGCCCCCAGGCCGCCCACTTCTTCCTGTACAACGGCACTGACATAGACATCACCGGGAGGGGCTTCCCGGGCGAGCGGGGCCACCCCATAGACCTGCGCCGCCAGCGGCCCCTTGATGTCCATCGCTCCGCGCCCCCAGACCTTGCCCTCATGAATTTCACCCCCAAAGGGGGGGAAGGGCCAGCGCGAATGTTCTCCCACGTCCACGTGGTCCAGGTGAGTGTTGAGCATGACGGGCGGAGCATCTCCCTGACCGTGGATGAGCCCGATGACGTTTCCCGCTTCATCTTCACGAACCTGATCAAAGCCAAGATTTTCCATTTCGCGATGGACCACCCGGGCGATCTCTTGCTCCCGGCCGGGAAGGCTCTGCGTCTGAATCAGGCGCTGCAGAAACCCCACACAGGTTTCCAGATCAAAATCTTTCATGGCGTCAGCTTCCCACCTCTCCCGCGGCTCGTCAAGGCTTCTGGATCGCCGCTCCCACTCTAAGCCACCTCATTGCCCACGAAACGGAATCGCCAAAAAAAGCAATCCAGTTCGAACCGTTGTATCGTATCCCCTCAGTAGAACCGTTTTGCACTTCGTTCCCAGGCAAGGAACAAGGAGAATCACCGGAAATGAGATCAACCACACAATTCAATCTCTACAGGTGCCTGGCGGCGGCTCTGCTGCTCACGGCAGTGCCGACGTCACCGGTCAGCGCGTCGAGTCACCGCGAGGCCCCGGCCATCACGCTCGACCCCACGGCCGACAATACCGATGTCTACGCCTTTGTCAGCTATGAGGGGGGGCGTCAGGAATTTGTCACCCTGATCGCCAACTTCATTCCGCTGGAGGACGCCGCAGCCGGACCCAATTTCCACAAGTTCGATCCCGCCGTCCTGTACGAAATCATGATCGACAACGACGCCGATGGCCGCGAGGACATCACCTACCAGTTCCGATTCACGACTGAGGTGCTCGAGAGCGGCACGTTTCTGAATGCGACTGGTCCCATCACCGGCCTCAACGATGCCACCTACAACGTCCGACAGTCCTATTCGGTTATGCGTGTCGAAGGGGGGCGCCGTTCCTCTCTCTTACCCAGAGAGGTACTGGGCGAAGGACTCGCCGTTCCGCCGCCCAACATCGGAATGAGCACGGTGCCCGATTACGACGCCCTGGCCGACGCTGCGATTCACGATCTTGGAGATGGAAGCCGGGTGTTTGCCGGCCCCGCGACGAGGGCTTTTATGTCGATCTGGGAGCCATCTTCGACCTTTTGCAGCTGCGCTCACCGGGTGTGGACGGAACTGCCGGGAAGAATGTGCACAGCATCGCCATCGAAGTGCCGATCTCCCGGTTGACCCGAGACGGCAGCACCCCCACCGACCCGGACGACCGGAAGGCGGTGATTGGCGTCTGGTCCTCGGCTTCCCGACCCATCTTCTCCGTATTGCCACGCGGCGGCGGCGCACCGATCGGAGTCCCCGTCTTTGGCATTCCGGTGGCTCAGCAGGTGTCCCGTCTGGGGATGCCGCTCGTCAACGAAGTCGTCATCCCTCTCAGCCACAAAGACCGCTTCAATGCTTCGCACCCTCGCGAGGATGCCCAGTTCTTGGACTTCGTCCTCGACCCCGAAGTTCCGCGACTGCTGAACCTGCTGTTCGGTCTCGAGGTTCCTCCCGCACCGCGCGAAGACCTGGTAGCGGTTTTTCTGACGGGCATTGAGGGCTTGAATCAGAACCCGTTCGGGCGACCCTCGGAGATGCTGCGCCTCAACGTGGCCATTCCTCCTACCCCCATGAGCCAGATTCATCGAATGGGAGTCCTGGGAGGTGACCTGGCCGGCTTTCCGAATGGGCGGCGCGTGGGAGACGATGTCCTGGATATCGTGGTCCAGGCGGCGGCCGGAATTCTGGTCGACGGGACCGGAGCGGGGCTCGGAGATGGGGTCGATCGCAACGATGTACCTTATCTCAGCGGGTTCCCCTATCTCGCCACACCGCATGCCGGAGTGCCGGCGCTGCGCAGCTATGAGGTGACGATTACCAATCTGACCTCGGGCCAGCCCTTGACGCCTCCGGTGGTCGCGACCCACGGCCAGCCACTGAGTGTCTTCGAGGTGGGAGACCCGGCCAGCTTCGAATTGAAGGAGATCGCGGAAAACGGCAACAACATGCCGTTGCTCGATCTGCTCGGCGCTGACGGGAAAGTATCTACCATCGTGCAGGCCGGGCCGCCTCCCCTGGTTCCCTCGGACGACCCCGGCGGCACGGGCTTCCCGGACTCCGTTACTTTTTCGATCGCCGCCACGCAAGGGGCCAGGTATCTGTCCTTCGCGTCGATGCTGATCTGTACCAACGATGGCTTCACCGGCATTGACTCGCTCCACCTGCCCAAGAGCGTGGGCGAAAGCGTGACCGTTTTCACGAATGGTTACGACGCCGGAACCGAGCTCAATACCGAGGACTTCGCCGACATGGTACCGCCTTGCCAGGGGTTGATCGGTGTTTCCTCGGATGACATGGGCACCGGCATGAGCGACCCGTCGATCGCAGAAGGCGGAGTCATCGCGGCTCACCCCGGTATCCTCAGAGGAGCCGATCTGGTTCCAGGCATCCACGGTTGGATGGGCGCGGTAACCCAGGTCCAGGTCGAGCGAACCAACTAGCTCCGCTCGTATCGCAGGGGCCGGTCTCGTGCCGGCCCGCTTAACGGGCGACCACCAGGGTCGCCCCTACAAGGAATCGTAGGGGCCGGTCTCGTGCCGGCCCGTTTAAGGGGCGACCACCAGGGTCGCCCCTACAAGGAATCGTAGGGGCCGGTCTTGTGCCGGCCCGCTTAACGGGCGACCACCAGGGGTCGCGCCCCTACATTCGTAGGGGCCGGGGTCGCCCCTACTTCGGTCGGGGGTACAACCTCGTTGACGGAGGCCCAGCTCGCCAGGAGATTGTGGCCCGGGCCTGAAAGTCGTGGTCCGGAAGTCGGAACCAGCCGTTGTTTGGCGTCCAATTGCCCCTCGAGCCAAACACGTCTACAATCCGGTTGGTTCCTGATGGACGACTTGGGAGAACTTCTGGTCGAGGTTTCGAACGGGGATAGCGAAGCCTTCTCGCAGCTGTACGACCGCCTGGCCGCTATCATCCATGCTCTTGCACTGAGGATCGTGTACGATCCGACGCGGGCCGAAAGCACCGTCCAACAGGTCTTCCTCACGATATGGAACAAGGCCAACCTGTATGACGCCGACCGCTCGTCGGCGAGGACCTGGATCTTCAGCATCGCCCGAAACCAGGCCATCGACGAGTGGAGGCGCCTCAAGACCCGGCGGCGGACCGAAGAACTGGATCAGCTGACCCTGGTGGACACGGGAAAACTCGATCCTCTCGCCAGCACCATCCAAGCAGAGCACTCGGCCCTGGTTCGCCAGGCGCTCAATTCCCTTCCGGGGGAACAGAGGCAGGCCCTGCTCCTGGCTTATTTTTCGGGACTCAGCCACAGCCAGATCGCGGAGCACCTCGAAACTCCCCTGGGCACGGTTAAGACTCGAATCCAACTGGGTCTGAACAAACTGCGAAGGAAGTTGAGACCGCGGATGGCCCAATGAGCCGAGCCGAGTTTCAGGAGTACTATGCTGACCATCTGCTGGATGCGCTGGATGAAGTCTCGTCCGGGCGACTGCGGCGTCACCTGGTCGATTGCCGGGAATGCCAGGCCGAATTGAGGTCACTGGCCGACGCACTGCACTCTCTGCCCCTGGCTCTCGACCCGGTCGCGGCCTCGCCGGAGTTCAAGGAGCGACTGCTGGCAGGAATCTCGGCGGCGGATCGGCCGCGAGCAATGATTCCCGGCCGATTCAGACCGCAGCGCTGGCGCTTCGCCGCGATCGCCGCGGGTATCCTGGTCGTGTTGCTGGCAGGGCTGGTCTTTCAGGGGCGAAGGTCAGGTCGCGAGAAAGACCTGCACATCGCTTCGCTGCTGGCCGAGATCGACCAACTTCGCAGCGCCAATCAGTCGCTCATTCTCAAAGTCGACACCTTGAGCCGGCCCACGGTCCGCTTCCTCAATCTCGCCGGACTGACCAGCTTCGAGGGATCCTCCGCCAGCGCCTTCATTCGACCGGAAGACGCCAGGATCTCGCTCTTCTTCCACCACCTTCCCGCCATCGAAGCGAATCAGGATTTCCAGCTCTGGGTCATCGAAGAAGGTCTCCCTCCCCACCCTTCAGCGACCTTTGGCGATACCGGTCCGGTGACGGAAGTCGAGGTGGATCTACCCATTGCGGCAGACCGGGTTCAGGTCCTGGCCGTCACCATCGAGCCGCAGGGAGGAAGCCCCCAGCCCACGGGTGTCATGGTTCTGGCCGGGCCCTAAAGTAGCCGGTTACAGGTTGAAGGTTGAAAGTTGAAAGTTGAAGGTTGCAATATTGCGGGTCGGGCTGCTGGCCCTTCTGCTCACGTCGTCTTTGCTGGGACACGACTTCTGGATCAGGCCGTCTCAGTTCTTTGTCGAGCCCGACACCATTGTCACTCTTCGACTTCTGGTCGGTGATCACCTGGAGGGAAGCCCATTCCCGCGCGACTCTTCCCATATCAGGCACTTCGTAGTCTTGGGCCCGGAGGGCCGGAAACAGGTCCCGGGCAGAGACGGGACTGACCCTGCCGGATTGCTTCGTCCTCTGAACAAGGGATCCTACGTACTCGGCTACCGGAGCCACCGACGAACATCGGTCTTGCCCGCCGACAGGTTCGAGACCTATCTGGAAGAGGAAGGCTTGACACACGTTCTGAAACTCAGAGCACAGCGTGGTCAGCAACAGGCCGACGGAGTCGAAGCTTTTTCCCGGTGCGCCAAAGCACTTCTCGCGAGCGGTCGGGGAGAGCCCCATCTTGAAGACCGCCTCCTTGGATTCGACCTGGAACTCATGGCCGAGAAGCATCCGGCACAGCTGGGATCCGGCCGGGTCCTGCCGGTCGGGATTCTGTTTCAGGGTGACCCGCTGCCGGGACATCCCGTACGGGCGCTGTGGGAAGAGAATCCCGAGGTCTCGATCGACGTCCTCAGTGATGAAAACGGCCGGGCTTTGTTTGAGCTGCCTCGAGCCGGAGTCTGGATGGTCCGGGCCGTGCACATGATCGAAGCCGGGGAGAGCCTGGATTTTGACTGGGAAAGCTTCTGGGCAAGTCTGACCCTGGAGATTCCTGAAGTCGCTTCTTACTAGAGAAAAACCGCCCCATCAGGGCACCTTGATTCGGATTATGCTGCGACTTGACGCAGACCGTTTCGATTTGTAATCATTCGGTGTCTGTCCAAGACTTAGCCCGGATTATGCAAGAATCGTAGTTCGGTGTTGAAAAACGACTCGAGAAGTGGCCCAACTCGGAAGCGGGCAGGTGTGACAGGCGGATTTGCGAAGAATATGGGTTGGCGAGGCGTTTGAGTGGTTTGGGGAGTGAATTTCAGACAGATCTGGGCCTGGATGAGTGTCGGAAGCGGTTTTTCGGGGGAGCTGGGAAAAGCTAACTGGAGTTCAGGCGACTCAAGACGAGGTGGAAGAGGGGTTGTTCGGGGAAGGCTGAGGAAAGATGGACCCAGATGCGTCGAGTGGTTTGTCGGATCCGGGCCCCAATCTTGAGGACCCGACGACGTAAGGTTTCGATTTCGAGCTTGTGCCAGGGGGTTCCGTGAAGATAGTCGCGCAGGCGCACGAACATCTGGTAAGCCAGTGCATGCAGGAGGAGTCGAAACTGATTGGCCAGGAATCGATGACAGCTGAGTCGGTCCATGCTCAGATGATTCTTGAAGGCCTTGATGAAGTTCTCGGTCTGCCCTCGGTTTGTGTAGTGGTCATAAAGTGATTGGGAGCAGAGATCGTCCCGGTTGGCAACTACAAAGCGACGATTGATGCCACGCTGATCGACCTCCACTTTGACAATGACGCGACGGGATCGATCCCAGCTGTGGGCTCGATAAAGAAACTCGTCAAACTGACGCTGTTTTTCCTCCAGCTCAAGGAACCTCAGCCGAGTCGAATCCAGCAGGGGCTCGACCACTCGCTGCAGGCGAGGGTTTCGACTTAACCCAATGACATACTGGAGTTTATTCTCTTCACATTCACAGAACTCGTAGAGCCGAGGCGTGGCAAAGCCGCTGTCGGCCCGAATCTCAATCTCGACATCCGTCCCCACTGCTTGTCGGATGGCCTCCACGACTCGCTTCAGAATGGGCACGATGTGAGAGGCAGCCCCCTTGTTGCCAGGTCTCAACACGGCACAGACCAGGTCTCCCGTGTCGGCATCGAAGATCAGCAAAGGATGCAGAATGTGGTTTCGGTAATACCCGTGGTAGAAGGAGAACTCCTGTTGGCCGTGAGTGTGGTCGTCGGTACTGTCCAGATCCAGGATGATCTTGCTGGGACGTCTCTTCTTCAGGGAGCGCACATAACGGCCTGGCAGCCACCGGCTCAGACGCATCAGATCCTTCTTGGTGACGGAGTTCTCCAGGCGGGAGAAAGTCGGCTGGGTGGCCAAATCGGGATCGCTCTCTGGCAACTGATCACAGACTGTCTTGAGCATCGGATCCGAGCGCAGCGTATCGGCGTCGTTACAGTCTTCGTAGCCGGCCACGATCTGCAAGACTCGTTGTCGGATCAACTTCAACAGGTCATGACGAACGTAGCGTCGGTCTCGACTTTCCGCAATACACGAACTGAAGCCCTCGCACAATCGATGTTGACGATCCAGGGATCCAAACAACAACCATCCTGCGTCGGAAGTGAGGCTCCCCCCATCAAAACGCGTCGTGATCTTTCTGTGGCTGTGAAATGGCAGGGTATTCTGGCAGACTGCTTTCAACATTGCCGTAGCTCCTGTTTAGGGTCTTTGTTTCTCTAAACCCTTTTATATCAGAGGGCTACGGCTTTTTCCTGGAGCCAGAATCTCACTCGGATTCAGATCTTTTGCATAATCCGGGTTAGGAGGTTAGCAGAATGGGGTGGGATCCGAAACGCAGGGATGGTTTCGTTGTTGTCACGACAGTTCTGTCCCTGTTCTTCATAATGGGGTTCGCGGCCCTCGCCATCGATTTGGGCGTGTTCCGCTTCGTTCGTCGGACGGCCCAGAATGCGGCCGACGCGGGAGCCGTAGGAGCGGCCATGGCTATGGCCGCCACTCCACCTGAATCGGGCATCACCGCCGGCCGGCTCGATGCCTCCAAAAACGGCTTCACTCACGGCACCGACGGAGTCACCGTCGCCGTCAACAGTCCTCCCACGATGGGTTTTTATTCCGGGAACTCGGGTTTCGTGGAGGTGATTGTCACCCAGCCCAGACCCACCCTCTTCATGAACGCGCTGGGAATAGACTCGGCCACCATCAGCGCCAGAGCGGTGGGCTACGTCGAGGAAAGCGGCAGTGGCTGCGTCTATGTGATGGACCCCGTGGCCAAGCTGGCCCTGACCCTGACCGGCGGCAGCACGCTCTCTATGGCTTGTGGCATCTACATAAACTCGAACCATCCGGAGGACGCCATGAACGTCGGCTCGTCCTCCACCGTCAACGCCGGTTACATCGGCGTGGTCGGCGGTACGGACATACACCCCGATGCCACGGTCACCCCGACTCCCGTGACCGGCATTGACCCCCTGCCGGATCCGCTGGACGGCCAGATGATGCCGGAACCGCCGCCGGGGGGCTGGGACTGTTCAGAGCATGGGAATTCCCAGGTGGTTTGCGACTCCGGCACCTGCACTTATACCCCGGGCACCTATTGCGGAGGAATCAAGGTCGCCAGTTCGGGTACGCTCGCCATTTTTGAACCGGGAATGTACATTCTCATGAGCAAAGGTTTGCTCATCAAAGGTGGGGCCGACGCCCAGGGGGCAGGCGTCACCTTCTACGCCACCTCCGATGCAACCCACTCATTCCTGGGCTACAACATCACCGGCGGAAGCAACACGAATTTCAGCGCCCCCACCAGCGGTGACTATGCGGGAATGCTGTTCATGACGGACCGCACGGTCTACAACACCAAGCAGAACCACATCGGCGGGCACAGCAACACCGTCATCGACGGGACCATCTACATGCCGGGAACGCCGCTGGTCTACAACGGTGGGAGTACCGGAACCGGCAACTACACGCTTATGGTAGCGAGCACACTCGAGGTCGGGGGAGGATCGGTCATCAACAGCAACTACGGGGGGCTCCCCGCGGGAGAATCCATCATTCGCGTCGGAGTGCTGGTAGAATAGCAACCACAGGTAAGTCAAAGGAGAGACCTGATGTCACAATCACGAACGAGATCAATGAGAAAAAACCCTCGTGCAAAGGGAGTGGCGACCGTGGAAATGGCTTTGATGCTCCCCTTCCTGCTGTTGATGCTGATTGGGATCATTGACGTCGCCAGGGCGGCTTTCGTCGGCATTGCCGTCGCCAATGCCGCCAGTGCCGGAGCCCTGTGGGGCGCTCAGGGACCGACTTACGCGGTCCAGACCTCCGAGATCGAGGCCAAAGCCGCCGCCGATGCCCAGGTCAGCGGAATGACGATTACGACGTCCAGTTACTGTGAGTGCTCGGACGGCAGCCCGTCTACCTGCCTGGCCGGGGATTGCTCCGCCAGCCGCAGAATGGACTATATTCGGGTCGACACTTCGGCGGACTGGACCCCGCTTTTCAACTACCCGGGCCTTCCCGCGACGTTCACCCTGACAGGACAATGTACCGTGCAGATCGCCGAATAGATCAGCTGTGAGGGGCCGGCAATGACCGCATTCTATTCACGAGAAAACGGGGAGAAGGGCGTCACGATGGTGGAGTCTTCCCTGATAATCCTCCTCTTTTTCTTCCTGCTGATCGGCGTTGTGGAGTGCGGGCGGTTGCTTTCCGCTTTTCACTTCCTGAGCAATGCATCCCGGGAAGCGGTCCGCTGGGCCATGGTCCGGGGTGGCGACAGCGGGCGGGCGTGTAGCTCGGCTGATGTCACTGCCTACGTGAAGAGCATTGCCACGGGCATGGACCCCACCGCGTTTACGGTCACCACGACCTGGACTCCGGACAACACGCCTGGCAGCGCCGTCAAGGTCGACATTCAGTACTCCTTTCAGCCCGTCGTGCCCTTTATTCCCGCCGTCAACATGGGCAGCGCATCTCAGATCACGGTCCAGTATTAGGGAGCGTTCCAGGTTCCACGTTCCTGGGGATCAGCCCTCCTTGATTGTTGCGTTTCTCCGGCAGCTTCCGCGCTGCGGCGCAGTCACTGTCGTTCCTGCCTCTGCCGTTTCCTTGATAGTCAACCTTCCTCGCGCCTGGCGGGCCGCTCCCGGAGATGATCTGATCCGTCGCCGGGTCGGCAGAGGCGCGAATCTTTGATGAGCGCGCCATTCTGCCGTTTCCTTGACAGCCGGGTTTCCCGGCGGCTGCCGGGCCGGGTACCGAAGATGATCTGCGCAGTCGCCGGGTCGGCAGAGGCGCGAATCTTGATGAGCGCGCAACCTGATAGAACGTGGAACTATCTTTCCCGGTACTGCTGGCGAAGCATGGGGTACTCTAAGGACTGGGCCTGGATGACCAGCTTCAGGAAGCCCTGGCGGTGGCCGTGGGGATCCTCTCCCTTGCCGGCCAGCGCCCAGTTTAGAACCTGATCGAAAGACGTGTTCCCCGCGTAACTCGAGTCGCGGAGAAGCATCCCGAACGAAGCCACCGCCGCCGCAAACTTGAAGCCCCGGGAGGCATCGGCAAAGCGTCTGTTTTGGTCCACCAGGGGCTGCTCGATCAAACGGCTCGTCTTGCCATGGGGCTCCTTGTAGCGCAGCCTCACAAACATCAGCTCGTTTCCGTGGGGTGCGTTCTCGACCCGATCCAGCTCGGCCCCGGCCGTCTCTGCGGAAGTCTGATAGCGCAGCGGGTCCACCCCCGGAACATTCATGTCGATCCCGGCCGGAACGACTTCGTAAAGAGCCGTGACCGTGTGTCCCGCCCCAATCTCTCCGGCGTCCTTGCGGTCGTCGTTGAAGTCCTGGTGAGCCAGAACCCTGTTTTCATAGCCGATCAGCCGGTACGCCTGAACCCGAGCCGGGTTGAACTCGATCTGGATCTTGACGTCCTTGGCGATGGTCACCAGGGTGGAGTTCATCTGCTCCACGAGCACCTTGCGGGCCTCGCTCTCAGAGTCGATGTAGGAGTAGTTGCCGTTGCCCTTGTCTGCCAGCTTCTCCAGATTTGCATCCTTCAGGTTGCCCATGCCGAAGCCGAGCACGCTCAAAAAAACACCGCTCTGTCGCTGCTTCTCGATCAGCCGGATCAGGTCACCCTGGCCGGTGATCCCGACGTTGAAATCTCCATCAGTCGCCAGAATTACCCGGTTCACTCCGCCCCGGACAAAACTGTCCACGGCGCACTTGTAGGCCAGCTCGATCCCGGCTCCGCCGTTGGTGGAGCCTCCGGCGTGGAGGTGGTCGAGGGCATGGAGAATGACGCTCTTCTGATCCCCGGTAGTGGGAGGCAGTGCCAGACCCGTGGCGCCTGCATAGACGACCATGGCCACCGTATCGTTCTCGCTGAGCCGGTCCACCAGCATCCGCATCGACTTCTTCAGAAGAGGAAGCTTGTTGGAGGGACGCATCGAACCGGAGACATCGATCAGGAAAACCAGGTTGCTGGAGGGGCGCTTCTCTTCGCGAACCTCCCGGCCCTTCAAACCGATCCGAACCAGCCGGTGCTGCTTCCTCCAGGGAGCCTCGGCCGCTTCCAGCGAGATGGAAAAAGGCTGCTTGCGGTCCGGCTGCGGGTAATCGTAGGAAAAGTAGTTGATCAGCTCCTCGATGCGGACGGCGTCCCGGGGAGGACGAGTTCCCTGCTCCAGAAACCGCCGCACATTGGCAAACGAAGCCGTATCCACGTCGATCGAGAAGGTCGAACGGGGATCGTCCTCCACCCGCACGAAGGGGTTTTCGACGATGCGCTCGTAGGACTCCGTGTTGAAATCACGCCGGGGAGGAGGCCGGTGCCACCTGCGGGGAGGATGGGGGTGGCGGTAGCGATCCCGATCCTCGTAGTGGTACCCGCGGACAGCGGCTTCCGCATAGAGCTCATTCTTCGCGACGGCGACACCGCCAACCGGTTGCATAGCTACGGGCGCGGGCGGTGGCGCTACTGCTGATTCTTTCCGGGCGTGCGCCATCCGGGCCGGCAGCTCCCGCCCATTGATGGCGGATTGGGCTTCTTCCCGATCCCGGCGCCCCAGTTCACCCTCGGCTGCGGTCGCAGGCGCGAAGCGATCTCCCTGATGTGCCGGCGTGGCCGCCTTGCCGGAGCCCGAGGCATCGTCGCCAATGCTCGCAGTGCTGCCGTGAATTGGAGCTGCATTCCCGTAGACTACGGCGGCCGGCTCATCAGCGACGGACTGACCGCGAACCTGGTCTTTTTCCGTCCCGCCTCCGGTGCCCGAGACCGACCCGAGCCGACCCGTCACCACTTCACCTGAGTCGCGGAAAGACTCCTCGTCTCTGGGCCGGTCCTCGGCCATCTCTGTCTCACGGTTCCCGGCCCGGCGCGCTTCGAAGTCGAACGCGGGGGTTTCCACCTGGGGTTTCGATTTCGCCGGGACCGGCCCCGAGGCGCCTCGGCCTCGACCCTTCGGTTGCTCACCGGCCAGCTGCTTGAGATCAGCGCCTTTTTCCAAAGAATTGTCCAGGGTATCCGCAACCTGCGAGGAGCGTCCTTCGACGACTTTTTCGGCAAGCTGCCTTTCCAGTTTCTCGGCATCACCGTCAGCACGCGCATCGGTTGGAGCCTGGTTGTCTCGATACCAGCCGGCCCGCTCATCCGCACTGCGGGACTGCTCCTGTGCACTGCCGTCCAGACGCGTCTGGGCGAGCGGCTCGTTCTTCTTATTGAATTCGGACACATCGGCCAGGTTCTGCTCTTTCTTCCGCAAGGCGAATGCCTCTTGTTTATCTTCGCCAACCGGATCCAGCTCCTCCTCCGCCGTCTCTTCCAGCTCGGAAACCAGTGCCCTCTGCGCGGCCGGCATCGCGAGCTCTTTCGGTGAGCTGAGCCGCTGTGCCCAGTCGGGCCCGAAGAGGACGGCCGCCAGCAGCACCGAGGCGGCTATGGGAAGTCCAGGGCGCAGCCACCAGGCTCGGATCGGCTTCTGAGGGCGCACCGCCTTCTCAATCTCCTCAATCTGCTCGGGCCTCAGGCCCACTTCCGGCTCCTCAAGTAAAGATTCGCCGAGCAGACCGCAGGCCTGGCGAATCCCTTCGACTTCCTTCTGCAGCTCTTCTGATTCCTGCAATGCGGCCTCGATCCGCGCGTGTTCCGCACGGTCGAGTTCGTTCAACACGTATGCTGTCAATCTGGGGTCATTTCGGTCGATCGTCATTACTTGACCCTCCTGATGGCCGGAGTTCGGTTCTCCGCAAAGGGCATTGCCTGCCTGAGTTTCTTGATGCCGGTGTGGATCTGAAAACCGACGTTGGAAGTGCTCAGCCCCGTGACCTGGCTGATCTCCCGGTAGCTGAGCCCGTCCTGGAACTTGAGCCGGATGACTTCCTGCTGGTTGGGGGTGAGTTGGTTCAGGGCTCCCAGCACCTCGGTGACCATCTCGCGGGTCTCCACCTGCTGGGCGGGGTTTTTAGTCTCGTCAATGGCGATGAACCCGTCCACCTCCTGTAAGACCGTCATGCGACTCTCCTTTCTCTTTACATCCAGCGCCCGGTTTCTGCACACCGTGTAAAGCCACTGGGCCAGATGTCCTTTGATCCTGGCCGGCTCCTGTCTGCACAGTTGCAGGAACGTGTCCTGAACCACGTCGCGGGCCTTTTCGAGGTCGCCGGTGATACGCATTGCGTAGCGAGTCAGAGCCGCCTGGTACTCCTCCAGAACATCCTGGATCCAGTCTGTCTCCAACTCTGCCGTTGACCTCATTGAGTCCTCGGAAAATCCCTGGTCCTCATGCGTGTTAACGATCGACTCGATGTTTTCTTAGACATTCTTTGCCGCCAGCCGGTTCGTTTCCAGTGATTATGGGGTCTCAAATTGTGGCAGACGGAAGAAGTGCATCCCAAGTTCCAAGTTCTTGCCGGTTGTAAATCTTCGTCGGCAGCTTCCGCGCTGCAGCGCAGTCACTCGCGTTCCTGCCTCTGTGGTTTCCTTGACGGTGGGGTTTCCTCGCGGCTGGCGAGCCGGTCCCGGAGATGCTCTGTCCCCCGCCGAGCAGGCAGAGGCGCGAATCTTGATGAGCGCGCCAACATGGAACTTGGTACTTGGAACCTGAAACGTGGAACGTGCAACCTGGAACCATATAATAGTGCCAGCATGAACTTCGAGTTTACGCAAGAGCAGAAAATCCTGCGTGAGACGATCCGGGATTTCGCCCGCAATGAAATCGCGCCGCACTGCCTGCAGTGGGATGAACGGCAGGAGTTCCCCTCCAAAGTGATCGGACAACTCGGAGAGATGGGGATGATGGGGATCCTCGTGGACGAGGAGAACGGCGGAGCCGGCATGGGATACCTCGAATATGTCATCATCCTGGAAGAGCTGAGCCGCGCCGACGCATCCATCGGCATCTCGGTGGATGCTCACAATTCCCTCTGCGCCAACCACATTTACTGTTTCGGCACTCCGGGGCAGAAAGTGAAGTACGTGCAGCCGCTGGCTCGGGGGGAAGCCCTGGGGGCCTGGGCCTTGACGGAACCGGGCTCGGGCAGCGACGCCGGGGCTGCCAGGTCCCGCGCCACACCAACCGACGGAGGCTGGATCCTGAATGGGGAGAAGACGTTCTGCACTCACGGTAACCGGGCGGACATCTATGTCATCCACGCCATCACGGACCCTGCGGCCGGCTCTCGCGGGATGTCGGCCTTCATCGTAGAGAAAGGTAGTCAGGGCCTGCGGCCCGGAAAAAGCGAAGACAAACTGGGCTGCAGGGCAAGTGAAACCGCCTCGCTCAGCCTGGACAACCTCTTCGTCCCCGAGGAGAACCTGCTGGGTACTGAGAATGACGCCTTCGCAGCGGCCCTCGAGATTCTGGACGGCGGCCGGATCGCCATCGCCGCAGTCGCGCTGGGAATCGCGCGCAGTGCGCTTGATTGCAGCGTGTCCTACTCCAAAGAGAGAGAGCAGTTCGACCGGCCCATCTCACGATTCCAGGGAATCGGTTTCAAGCTGGCCGACATGGCCACACGGATCGAAGCCGCGCGGCTGCTTACCTACCGGGCGGCGACTTTGAAGCAGGCCCGCCGCCTGGTCAACCGGGAGAGTTCAATGGCCAAGCTGTATGCCAGTGAGGTCTCCGTCTGGGCTGCCGAACAGGCTATCCAGATCCACGGGGGGTACGGTTACATCAAAGACTACGGTGTGGAAAAACTCTGGCGCGACTCCAAACTCACAACCATCGGCGAAGGGACCAGCGAGATCCAGAGGACGATCATCGCCCGGGAGTTGCTGCACTAGTAGGTACTAGGAGCCCGTCATCGAGCCCCACGCCCCGCGAGTCGAACAGCTGGTTGAAGGAATCCTGAAGGGAGATGTGCCCACCATCGCCCGCGCCATCTCCCGACTCGAAGCCGGCGTCTGGTCGGAGCCGTCGCTGCAACTTCTCAAGCGGCTCTACAGGCATACCGGGACGGCTTTCGTGCTGGGCATCACCGGCAGCCCGGGTGTCGGCAAGAGCACCCTGGTGGACCGGCTGATCGAGCAGTTCCGTGCAGATGGATCACGCGTGGCGGTCCTGGCGGTGGATCCAACCTCACCTTTCAGCGGAGGAGCGATCCTGGGAGATCGAATTCGGATGCAGGGACACTCGACCGATCCGGAGGTCTTTATTCGGAGCATGGCCACCAGGGGAAAACTGGGTGGTCTTGCTCCTGCCGTCCAGGAAGCATTGATCGTTCTGGACGCGTCCGGCTACGACTGCATTCTGGTGGAGACGGTTGGAGTCGGACAGGATGAAGTTGATGTTGTTTTTTCGGCCCACATGGTGCTGGTTGTCCTGGCCCCGGGCCTGGGCGACGAAGTCCAGACCATCAAAGCCGGTCTCATGGAGATAGCCGACCTCTTTGTCCTCAACAAAGCTGACCTGGAAGGCAGCGACCGAAGCGAAAAGGAAATCCTGGCCATGCTGGGGCTGGCGGACGAGAACGCCGAATACCCTCTACGGATGGTCAAGACCGTAGCCACCGAGGGCATTGGACTCGAAGATCTCGGCCGCGAGATCTCGGCCTACCGTCACTGGTACGAACGGGAAAGTTCCCCAAAATCCCGACTCGAAGTCCACAAGCACTGTATCCGGGAGCTCCTCAAGGACCGTCTCCAGGAAACGATCCGGTCCCTTCTGGCCGATGAGAAACTGGACACTTTGGCCGAGAAGCTCCGCAACCGCGAAACGGATCCCTATACCCTGGTCGCGGGCATCGTTGCCGGGCTGGAGGACAGGAGGTCAAAATGATCAGGAGAATCGCCCACATTGCCATCGCCACCGACTCGATCAGTGTAACTTCCCGGTTCTACAAGATCCTGGGTCTGGAACTGGACCGGATGGAGGTCGTTTCCGATCAGAAAGTGAAGGTCGGGGTAATGAGAATCGGAGACTCGGCTATCGAGTTTATCGAACCGACCGCGCCCGATTCTCCGATCTCCGGCTTTCTTTCCAGCCGGGGCAATGGTCTGCATCATATTTCCCTGGAAGTAGAGGATCTGGGAGCCCACCTGGCAGACCTGAAGGCTCGAAAAGTACGCTTGATTGACGAGCAGCCCCGGGTTGGTGCCGACGGCGCCCTCGTCGCCTTCATTCATCCCGAGTCCACCGGTGGCGTGCTAATCGAGTTGACCGAAGCCAAAAACTAAGTGACTGAGCGAGGACCGGGCGGAGACGGCCTGTGAAACTGGGACACTTCGATCTTCACCTGATATCCGACGGGTCCTTTCGTCTAGACGGCGGAGCGATGTTCGGTATCGTCCCCAAGGTTCTCTGGAATCGAACCACTGCGTGCGACGAGCAAAACAGGATTCGACTCGCCCTGAACTGTCTGCTGGTTCGCACGGGGGAGCTAAACGTGCTCATCGATACGGGCTGTGGGCACAAGTACACCCAAAAGCAGATACGCATCTACGGGATCGAGCATCCACCTGACATGCTCTCCCAGTTGGCCGCCCGGGGCCTCGACCCCGGCGACATCGACGTAGTCGTCAACACCCACCTGCACTTCGATCATTGTGGCGGGAATACGCTGGTACGGGGTGGCGAGGTCGTGCCCACCTTCCCGGCGGCGACCTACGTGGTGAGTCGCACCGAATTCGAACAGGCCAGCCAACCGAACGAGCGAACCGCCGCTTCGTACATGAAACACAACTGGGAGCCCGTTCAGGACGAGGGGCGGCTGGAGCTGGTCGACGACAACACGGAGATTGTTCCGGGAATCAGGCTTATCGCAACACCGGGGCACACCCTGGGCCACCAGTCGGTCCGAATCGAGGCCGATGGACGGGTTTTCTTCTGTATTGGTGATCTCTGTCCGACGCAGGCCCACGTCCCCCTGCCCTGGATCATGGCCCTCGACGAGTATCCGACAAAGACTCTCGAATCGCGGCGTCGAATCTATCGCCAGGCGGTACAAGAGAGCTGGATCGTCTTCTTCGGTCATGAGTCCGAACATCCCCTGGGCAACTTGATCGAGGAGCAAGGACGGTATAAGGTACGGTCGCTCCCCTGGGGCGATGAACAGGAGAAGGTCCAACTATGAGCGGGGCGGAAATTGGAATCATCGGCGGCAGCGGCCTTTACGATATGCCGGGTCTCGAAGACGTGGACGAAGCGGCTGTCGAGACCCCTTTTGGGCATCCCAGCGATCACTATCTGACCGGGACTCTGGAGGGTCGCAGGGTTGCCTTCCTGGCCCGGCACGGCCGGGGCCACTCCATCCTGCCCACCGAACTGAACTTCCGGGCCAACATCTACGGATTCAAGAGGCTGGGAGTCCGCTACATTTTTTCGGCCAGCGCCGTGGGCTCCCTGAGAGAGAACCACGCGCCCATGGACTTCGTACTGCCCGACCAGTTCATCGATCGCACCCGCCAGAGAGTATCCACCTTCTTCGGAAACGGGATCGTGGCCCACATCGGTTTTGCCGACCCGCTGTGCAGCTCGCTGGCGGACGTGGTCCAGGGTGCCGCCCGGGAGCTCGAGTTTCCGATCAAGCGAGGCGGGACCTATGTGTGCATGGAAGGGCCGGCCTTCTCAACCCGGGCAGAGTCGCACCTGTACCGGAGCTGGGGAGCCGATCTGATCGGAATGACCAATCTGCAAGAGGCCAAGTTGTCCAGAGAGGCCGAGATCTGTTATGTCACAATCGCCATGGTGACTGATTACGACTGCTGGCACGAGGAAGAAGAAGATGTCACCGTCGAAATGTTGATCGGGTACCTCCAGCGCAACAGTGAAAACGCCAAGCGCCTGATTCGCCAGGCTGTCAGAGATCTCCCCGAGAATCAGACCTGCGCTTGCCACAGTGCCCTGTCCAGCGCCATCATCACCTCTCCCACGTCGATTCCGGAGGAAACGAGGCGCGACCTCGATCCGATCATCGGCAAGTACCTCGATTGAGCCGATAGCCCCCCGAAGGAAGACTCCCATGCCTGAGATACTGGCTGTCGGAACCGTCGCCTACGACTCGGTCAAGACTCCCCTCGGGAAAGCCGAGGAAATCCTGGGCGGATCCGCCACGTATTTCAGTGTGGCGGCAAGTTTTTTTACCCGCGTCTCTCTGGTGGCTTGTGTGGGCGACGATTTCAGGAGCGAAGATCTTCTCTTTCTGGAGTCGAGAGGGATCGACCTGGCGGGCCTGGAGCGGCATCCGGGAGAAACCTTTCGCTGGAGTGGTGAGTACGGGCAGAACATGAACACCGCCCACACCCTGGAAACTCGGCTCAACGTCCTGGCGGACTTCAGACCTACCATTGCGCAGGCTTATCGCGACTACGAATTCATTTTTCTCGGCAACATCGATCCGACGCTGCAGCGCTCCGTGCTGACCCAGATCAACAGTCCGAAACTGGTGACCTGCGACACCATGAACTTCTGGATCGACGGATCCTTCCAGTCGTTGCTCGAAACGCTCAAAGGCGTCGATGTCCTGATCATCAATGACGCCGAGACACGGCAGTTATCGGGAGAAGCAAGCCTGCCCGGCGCTGCCCGCAAGATCCTCGACTGGGGACCACACACACTCGTGGTCAAGCTGGGGGAGTACGGAGCCACCCTGTACCAGCGCCAGGAGGAAGGGCTGTCCGTCTTCGGGATTCCGGCCTATCCGCTGGAGGATGTGTATGACCCGACCGGGGCCGGAGACTCGTTCGCGGGAGGCTTCGTAGGCTACCTGGCAGGTACCGGCAGAAGCAACAGCGAAGCGATGCGCCAGGCGGTCGTATTCGGTGCCGTGCTGGCCAGTTTCAACGTCGAAAAGTTCTCGCTGGACAGGCTCCGCACTCTAACCTTCACCGAAGTCCTTTTGCGCTACCGCGAGTTCGAGCAGCTAACCCGGTTCGAGAGCTTCTCCCCGGATTCGCTGGAGGGGAACACCGGTTAATTCCTCGTTGGGCGAGGTTGTGGAACGGCGCGCTCATCAAGATTCGCGCCTCTGCCCGCTCGACGACGGCACAGATCATCTTCGGGATCGGCCCGCCAGCTTCGAGGAAACCTGACCGTCAAGGAAACTACAGAGGCAGGAACGACAGTGACTGCGCAGCAGCGCGGAAGCTGCCGACGAAGGGCTGCAACCGGCACCCCTGATTGCAGGAACGATAGTGACTGCGCTGCGGCCGTCGGGCAGCTTTTTGAATGATAGAATCCTCACCATGTCGCCCCTGCTGTTTGCCCTCGTGCTCCTGTCTCCTCAGCCCCAGCCCGCCGCCGAGGCTGTGGCCTGGTTTCAGAAGGGAGAAGAGCTGATCGGGACCGATCAGGCTTTTTCCGAGCAGCAGGCCCATTTTTTTGAAAAGGCGCTCGAGCTGGAGCCCGACTTCGCGCCGGCCCTCTTCAATCTCGGCCTCATCTACCTGGATCAGGGAAAACTGGACGAAGCGCTCAGACACCTCGACCGGTTCCTGCGGATTGAGCCGGACCACAGCGGGGCCTACTCCCTCCGGATCGAAGCGCACCTGCGCAAAGAGGACCTGATTTCAGCTCAGGCCGATGTTGAACGGCTCAAGCAACTGGCTCCACAGAGTTCCTCCACCTGGCAGGAGTCGGGACGCCTCCGCTACCGCCAGGCCCGTATGCCCGAGGCGGTTGCCGATTTCGAAAGGGCGCTCGAGCTCGAGCCCGACAATCCGGACCTGCACCTGGACCTGGCCATGGCTCTCGGCGAGACGGATCAAAAAGCACGGGCGACAAAGCACTACGAGCGCTTCCTGGTCCATTTTCCGGAGGACGCCCGGGCCAACTTCCTGCTCGGGCGCAATCTGATGCTGGAGGAAGAGTTCGAACGAGCTCTGGTTTATTTTCAGACTGCTCGGAAGCTGGATGGTTCCGACGCACAACTGGACCAGCACCTGGCCTATGTCCTGCTGCGGCTGGAACGACTGGACGAAGCCGAGACACTCTTGATGAGGGGTGAGGATTCCGTTGCGAAGCTCTTCAACCTGGGCACGATCGCCATCGAGGAGGGAAGACTCGTTGACGCGGAGCTTTACCTGCGCCGGGCGGGATTGCGGGACCCAACCAACCCAACGATCTGGGTCACCCTGGGGGATCTTTTCGGGGAGGCCGGCAGAAACGGAGAGGCCGCCCGAGCTTACGAGAAAGCCGTCCAGCTGGGAGCGTCAGATTTCGACACGGTGCTGCGGCTGGGAATCGCTCAGGCCAACACCGAACAATCGAAGGCAGCACGAAGCACTCTGGAAAGAGCTCTAAAGATCAAGCCTGACTCGGCACTGGCGCCTTATTATCTCGGGGTTGTCTACGAGAGGTTGAACGAGGAAGAGCGGGCCGTGCCGAGCTACGAGAAGGCTCTCGAGAACGGAGAGGATAGCGCCCGCCTCCATTTCCGACTCGGTGTACTTTACTCCAAACGAAGAATGATCGATCAGTCGATCGAAAGCTTTTCCCGCTCGCTGGAGCTGGAAGCAGATAAATACCTCCCCATCATCCAGAAGGAGTTGCTGAATGTAACCTCGGATCTGGATGCTGTGCGCTATCTACCCCAATTTGCCGAACTGCTCAAGAAACACGAAGACCCCAGATAACTAGTGCATCTCGCACTAGGCTTTACATCTGCCTGGTTCTCTGAAAGAGTTATCCCTCATGAAAACCGGGTGTCTCCCTCCTGCGTGTCTGATTCTGATGGCCTCGATCCTGATGATCCAGGCTCAGGAGACTCCCCAATCGATTGCCAGGGCCCCGCATCGAAGTGAGGGGAAGGGACCTTTTCCCGGACTGATCGTGAGAGGAGTTACCCTGATCGACGGGAGCGGGTCGCCACCGATCGGTCCGGTGGACATTGTCATCAGGCACAATCGAATCGAACAGATCAAGAGCGTGGGCAACCCGGGGCTCCCCGTCAAGGAAGACGTCAGGCCCAAAGCCGAACCGGGCTTTCACGAGCTGGATTTGAAGGGACACTATGTCCTTCCGGGCTTTGTGGACATGCACGCGCACATTGGAGGTCGGGCTCAGGGAACCCCGGCCGAGTACGTCTACAAGCTGTGGATGGCCCACGGGGTCACCACCATCCGGGACCCCTGGTGCGAAAACGGCCTGGACTGGGTTCTCGAGGAGAAAAGGCGCAGTGCCGGCAATGAAATCACTGCCCCCCGGATCGAAGCGTACGTGTGGTTCGGACAGGGAGCCAGGGAACCGATCACGACTCCGCAACAGGCCCGCCAGTGGGTCTCCGCCGTCGCGGCCCGAGGAGCCGACGGGCTGAAGCTTAGCTCCTATCGACCCGATATGATGGAGGCCATCGTCTCCCAGGCGAAGAAGGAAGGCATCCGAACGGCGGCCCATCTGGCCCAGCTCAGGGTGGCCTGGATGAATACCATCAAGGCCGCGCGCCTGGGTCTTACTACTCAGGAGCACTGGTACGGCCTACCCGAGTCGCTCTTTGCCGATCGGACCGTCCAGGACTTCCGGCTCGACTACAACTACAACAACGAGCAGCACCGTTTCGGCGAGGCGGGCCGCCTCTGGAAACAGGCTGCACCCAGGGGAAGTGACCGATGGAACTTCCTGATCGACGAGCTGTGTGAGCTGGATTTTACGCTCGTCCCAACGCTCACCATCTACGAGGCCAGCCGGGATCTCATGCGGGCTCGCAGGGCGGAATGGCATGACACCTACACTCTGCCTTCCCTGTGGGAATTCTACCGTCCCAACCGGAGATCGCACGGCTCCTACTGGTTCTACTGGACTACTGAAGACGAAGTGGCCTGGAAGCAGAATTACCGGATCTGGATGAGTTTTCTGAACGACTACAAGAACCGTGGCGGGCGGGTGGCCACCGGTTCCGATTCCGGATTCATCTATAAGCTCTACGGATTCGGGTTCATACGCGAACTCGAACTCCTTCAAGAGGCGGGCTTCCACCCTCTGGAGGTGATCCGATCCGCTACATTACTGGGCTCCGAGGCCCTCGGTCTCAGCCATGAGATCGGTACCGTCGAGGTCGGGAAACTGGCGGACCTGGTGGTGGTCGCTGAGAACCCTCTCCAGAACCTGAAAGTGCTCTATGGGACCGGTGCGATCAAGGTGAACGAGCAAAACCAGCCGGTCCGTGTGGGGGGCATTCGGTACACCATCAAGGACGGTATCGTATACGACGCCAAGAAACTGCTGGCAGACGTGGCCCGAATGGTCCGGGAGGCGAAGCGGAAAGCAGGAAAGCAGATTGTCCAGCCCGGACTTGCACCGGTGGCGGAAAGGAACTAGCCCTCATGTACAACATCGACCTGTCGGGAAAAAACGGCGTGGTGTTCGGAGTCGCCAATCGAAGATCGATTGCCTGGGCCATCGCTGACAAACTGAATCAGGCGGGTGCCCGGATGCTCTTCAGCTACCAGGGTGAGCGGCTGCGCGGAACACTCGAAAAGCTCGCCTCAGATTTCATCGATCCCGTCCTGGTGGATTGCGACGTCACGGATGATGCACAACTCGATCACGTCTTCGATGTCGCGAGGGGTGAGATGGGCACGCTGGACTTCGTCGTGCACTCGATTGCGTTCGCTCCCAAAGAGACTTTTCTGGAGCCGTTCGCCAACGTTTCCCGTGAAGACTGGACGCAGACCATGGATGTGTCGGCTTACTCCCTGGTTGCGATCGGCCGCCGGGCTCGTGAACTCATGACCGAAGGGGGCAGCATCATTACGCTGACCTTCCTGGCCGCCCGTCGGGTCGTTCCCGGCTACAACATGATGGGGATCGCCAAGGCGGCTCTGGAAGCCTCGGCCCGACTCCTGGCTTTCGAACTGGGACCACAGGGAATCCGGGTCAACGCCATCAGCGCCGGACCCCTTCGTACCGTGGCGGCACGCAGTATTCCAGGTTTCGGAACCACTGCCTCGAAGGCCAGCTCGGTGGCCATGTTGAGACGGAATATCCAGCAACCGGAAGTGGGCGGTCTGGCCCTGGCTCTGATCAGCGACGAGTTGGGCGGCGGCATTACCGGCGAAACCATCTACGTCGACGCCGGCTACCATGCCATGGGAATGGTTCTCGAGCGGGACGAGGAAGGCTAGACCGGAGTGAAAGATCACGAGTCGGGCGGACTCTTTGCCCCCCCTCCCCGGCCCCAGCCCGAGGTGATCCTCTTCACGGACGGGGCCTGCAGCGGCAACCCCGGTCCGGGAGGCTGGGCCTACATTCTCCGCCATCCGGGTTCGGGCAAAAACAAAGAAGAATCCGGCGCCGACCTGTCCACGACCAACAACCAGATGGAGTTGAAGGCGGTGATCCAGGGACTAAAGGCGCTCAAGCGGCCTACCGTTGTCAAGGTCGTAACCGACAGTTCCTATGTCGAAAAAGGGCTCTCCGAGTGGATGCATCGGTGGAAAAGCAACCGCTGGAGGCGAAGGACATCGAGCGGGTACAAATCAGTCAAGAACCTCGATCTCTGGCAGGAGTTGGATCGGCTCGACCAGCTCCACACGATCGTCCTGCAACGTGTGAAAGGCCATGCTGGACACCCTGAGAACGAGCGCTGCGACGAACTCGCGGTGGCCGCTTATCAGGAGTTGATGGGGCCCAGCGAGCGCTCCTAGTGGCCCTCGAACAGTCCACTAGAGCTCCTTGATCCGGATGTTGCGGAACCGTGCCTTATTCCCCTCGATCCAGTCTCCGCCCGGGTGAACCTGCAGGGCGATGTAGCCTTTTGTGGGGACCCCCTTTGTGGTCTCCTCTGTGTGCTGGAAATCGGTTATCAGATGCCCGTTCAGGTGGAACCGAATACGTGCCGGCTCCCCTTCGATGCGGATCTCGACGTCCTGCCAATCACTCGAGGTGAAGTGCTCCATCCCCGCCGGGCTATCCATCACCCCGCCCTGGGTCCAGGGTAGATAAATGGCTCCGACCTGTCCGCCTTCCCGGTTGTCCAGCGTAACCTGATGGCTCTTTCCCTTATCTCCCACGCGCAGAAAGAGGCCGCTGTCTACGGGATAGTCAATATTGACCTCCAGTTTGAGGATAAAGTCGCGGTACTCGTGGGTCGTGATGAAGAGACCGCCTCTTCCGGGTGGATCCTGGTCCCCGGCAATCGCGCCGTCAATCACCTGCCAGCGGCCACCGATATTGTCCTCGGGCAGCCCCTCGTGGCGTTTCCAGCCCTGCAGGGTTTTGCCATCAAAAATCGGTACGAAACCTTCCTCCCAGGATTCATCGGGGTGACTCGTGTGATGCGCTACCTCAGCCGTACAACCGAAAAGGACCCCCACAGAGATCAACAGACAAAAGATCACACCCGCATTCCGTATTGAAGTCAAACTCATTTTCTTGAGAAGGGTCCCACTCTCCACCGCCTGAAGGCGGTGGATTCGACATGCGACTGAAGTCGCCTAAAGACCTCGCTTCGCTCGCAGGCTGACTACTCAGTGACCCGAAAATCGTCGTCTCGGGTCTCGACATCTTGGGTTTCGATATACTCTGCAACCATCGTATCGCTCACATTCCCAGTCGTCGCCACGAAGTACCCTCGTGCCCAAAGATGTCGTCCCCAAAACTCCTTGCGCAACTTGCGGTGATCTTGCAGTAGATGATGCGACGTTTTCCCTTTGATCGCCTGCATCACTCGGCTCGGCGCCAATCTCGGCGGCACATCCAACAACAAATGTACATGATCGGGTCGCACATGCCCCTTCACGATCTCGATATCCAACGATCGGCAAATCTCTCGCGTCAGATCCCGCACCTCTTTCCCGATCTCTCCTCGCAGAGCCGGCTTGCGGTACTTGGTGATGAACACAAAGTGATATCTCAGCCGATACACTGCATGCGAACTTTTCCGATACTCAGACACCTCCGCAGTGTACCCCCAAGCCTCCTGAAGGCTTCGCCTAAAGGCGAGGGGGTTCACCCATCCCAGAGTGGGACCCTAAGTACTAAGTTAGCCGAAGCCCCATTCGATGTCGATGATCGACGTGACGGAATGTGGGAGGGGCCTCGGGGCAGCGACCGTTTAAATACCCCCGGGAGTCGCCACGGGGTCCTGCCCACTCTTTCGTCCCGGCTCAGCAACTCGGGTCGCCGCCCCAAGGCTCCTCCCTCTCTGTCTTGAAACGTGGCACGTGAAGCCCCGAAGGTTGCCTCAGCCCGGGCCGTTCGCATACCATCCGTTTCGAACTTCCCAAATCATTGGGAGGAGGCCGTCGTGTCCACCAAACTCAACCGCCGCCAGATTCTCACGTCTTCTGCACTGGTACTTGCGGGCGCCTCCTGGGGCCGGCCCGAGCCGGCGGCCGGCGGGCCGTTGACGATTAAGAAGTCTCTCAAGTTTGACATGTTTCTGGAAGAAGGGCTGTCAATCCGGGAGAAGTTCGAGATCCTCAAGGAGATCGGCTTCGATGGAGTCGAAGTGAACAGTCCCTCTGACCTGGACCGGGATGAGCTGGTGGCGGCGAGGGACAGCGCCAGCCTGGAAATTCCGGGAGTAATTTCTTCGGTTCACTGGAAGAAACCGCTCTCCGATCCCGACAAAGCGGTCAGGGAAGAGGGTCGGACCGGCTTGGAGACGGCCCTGCGTGCCGCCGCCGTCTTCGGAGCCACTACCGTTCTCCTGGTGCCCGCTGTCGTCAAGAAGGGGGTTCGATACGATGAAGCCTGGGCTCGCTCTCAATCAGAGATTCGCAAGGCCCTGCCCGTGGCACGGGATGTCGGCGTCAAGATCGCGATCGAGAACGTCTGGAACAGCTTCCTGCTCAGTCCCCTCGAGATGGCTCGCTATATCGACGAACTCAACGATCCTCTGGTGGGCGCCTACTTCGATGTCGGCAACATCGTGAACTTTGGCTGGCCCGAACAATGGATCCAGATCCTGGGATCACGAATCATGAAACTCGACATCAAGGAGTATAGCCGGGAAAAGAGAGACCGCGAGGGTCCCTATGCCGGTTTTCGGGTCCCTCTGGGCGAAGGGGACTGCGACTGGCCGGCAGTCGTGGCCGCCCTGGAGGAGACGGGCTACAGTGGAGGCTGGGGATCTGCGGAGGTCGCGGGTGGAGACCGTGAGCGCCTGAAAGAGATCTCCGAACGAATGGACAGAATCCTGCCCACCCTCCATTAACCCGGTCTCCGAATCACCATGAAGTGGCTTACTTATTAAATTTTAAATTTTAAATCTTTAATTTTTGATTTTTAGTTCCTATGAAAGTCACCATCGAAAAGACGCCTGAAGCGGCCAGCCGGGTGGCGGCTCGAGCCGTCGCGAGCTTGATCCAACGACAGCCCTATGCCGTTTTGGGGTTTCCCATCGGGAGCACCCAGCTGGGCCTCTTTGAGGAACTGGCGAGAATGCATCGTGAGGAAGGCCTCGATTTCAGTCGCATTACTACCTTCAACCTGGACGAGTACGTTGGCGTTGGCCGCGACCATCCAAGTTCGTTCGACTACCGGATGCACCGGCACCTGTTCGACCACGTGAACGTTCCAGCCGGGCACATTCATGTCCCGGATGGATTGACCGCGGACATCCAGCTCGAATGCGAGCGCTATGAACGCAGCATCAAATCGGTCGGCGGCATCGATCTGCAGATTCTCGGAATCGGAAGGAACGGCCACATCGCGTTCAACGAGCCCTCTTCCTCTCTGGCGTCGAGAACCAGGTTGACCAGGCTGACGCAACGCACGATCACGGACAACGCTCGATTTTTTGACTCGGAGGACTCGGTCCCCACCCACTCCATCACCATGGGAATCGGGACCATCCTGGAGGCCCGGCATTGTTTCTTGATGGCCTTCGGAGAGAGCAAGAAAGAGGCTGTGGCCCGCGCCGTGGAAGGCCCGGTTTCGGCCTCCCTCCCCGCCTCAGCGCTTCAGCTCCACCCGCGGGTCAAGATCTTCCTGGATGAGCAAGCCGCCTCCGGCCTGCAAAACGCCGACTACTACCGCTGGATCCAGGCAGGATGACCGGGAGCGGTTACCGGGCCTAGCGAGCGCCTTCCCACCACCACAACGGCTCCGGTTCCCATGGAGTCGGGTGAACCCTCTTGAGGGTGTCTCCTTCGAAGAGTTCGCCGTTCTTGATCACGAACTGGATCGTGTTCGTGTGGCGAATGTTGTCCAACGGATTCTCTCTCAGAACGACGAGATCCGCCAGTTTACCGACCTCAATGCTTCCCAGATCCTCGGCCAGTCCAATGATTCGAGCACCATCGATCGTCGCCGCCTTGAGAACTTCCCGCGAGGTCATACCGCCCATTTGAAAGGCCCACATTTCCCAGTGATATCCCAGACCCTGCAGCTGGCCGTGGGCACCCACACCGACCAGTCCCCCGGCCCGCTGGATCTTGGCCGCCTGGGCAGCCGTCCTCGGAAACGAATGCTCGTCGAACCGGAACCAGGGCCGGCGCTTCGTCAGCTTATCGATTTCGTTGTGAGGGACGAAGCGGTTGAGCTTCTCATCGTCGTGCACTTCCGTGGTCTCGAAGAAGTAATTTTCCGCCCATGGGCCCCCGTACAGAACCAGTAGAGTGGGCGTGTACGACGTGCCTGTCCTGGCGAAGAGTTCGACGACATCCCGAAAGAGCGGGACGATGGGAAGAGAGTGCTCGTTTCCTCCAAAACCGTCGACAGCGTGCGTGAGGTCGAGCTTGAGGTCGAGAGCCCCTTCCGTAGTCACTGTCAATTCCAGCTCACTTGCCGCCTTCACGACCCATTGACGCTGCCTGCGGTTGCCCACGACATAAGACTTCAGGTTGTGGTTGCGATAAAACTTCTTGTACTTCTGGAGTGCGTAGAAGGCACTGTCAGCCGACTTGAAATCGGTATTGGAAAAGACTCCGGGCCCGGTGGAATACGCGCGTGGGCCGACCATTCTGCCGGCTTCCACCAGATCCTGGTAGGTCAAATAGTCATTGGTGGACGTTTGAACGTCGAGACCCGTAGTGACTCCATAGGCCAGGTTGGCCAGAAAACTCCAATTGTGAAGCTCCAGCACACCCGCGGTTCGCACGTCGTAGTGGGCGTGGGTGTCGACGAAACCGGGGACGATGTAAGCTCCCCTGACATCGATCTCGCGGACTCCGGCAGGTATCGGGATCCGGCCGCGAGGGCCCACTCCGGCAATTCGATTGTCGCGAACATACACCTCGGCATCTTCAATGATCTCGTCGCCGTTCATCGTAATTACGGTTGCGCCCCGCAGAACTAAGCGGCCTTGCGGAGTGTTGCGCGGGAACTCGAGCACGACGTCGAAGCTCTCGACGTCCTCGTCCACTTCCCTGGCCTGTTCGCGCTCCTCGGTGCGGGGTTCCGGTGCCTCGGTTTCCCCACTCTTATCCCCTTTGAGGTCTTCTGGTGGAAAATCAACGGCGCTGAACGGTCTTCTGAAGAACGTGGACCCGACCGACCAGGTCAGCGTCTCGCCCCCCTCGGCCCATCCGAAGGAGTCGGCACCGACGTCTGTTACGCGCCGGACTGGAACCGTGGGCGAGTAAATGCCAACCGTCGGGGCCGTGCCTCCGCTGGGGGGGACAGCCGTTACGAACAGCTGATTGTCAACGTGAGCCAAGACCCAGCCACCCCCGGGATGGATGAGAACATCGCGAGCAGGTAACGGCGCGCGCGACCCTCGCCGGCTCTTTCTCCCCGTGACCTTCAGATGAGTGCGCCGGTCGGTTCCGTCGTAGCGCATCGAAATCAGACCCCGGCGGGAGTAAAAGTAAACTCGATCGGGCTGGCCGGAGAAGTGAGGCGTTCCCAGGCCCCTGGCAGGAGCGATCAGGTGCACCTCCCCGCTGTCCACCGACAACCAGATCAGATCCAGGGGAATCTTCAAACCCCCAAATTCGCTGGGTGTCTGGGATCGCATCCAGGCGTTTCCCCGCCGGGCCACGATGCGGGATCCATCCGGCGAGAAGACGGGATCGGTGTAAAAGGCCGGCGTGGGGGTCAACCGCCGCGGCGGCCCGGATCCGTCCGCCGGAGCTGTCCAGATGTGGCCCGTTCCATCGTATTGCCAGGTGACGTAGGCAATGCTCTTTCCGTCGGGAGACCAGGCCGGCTTGAATTCATTGATTGCTGCGCTGGTCAGGCGGCGGGGGCGGCGCTCATCCAGATCCATGACGTAAAGGTGGGCCATGGCAGAAAAGGCAAGCTGCTTCCCGTCCGGAGACTGAACGGGATCCTGAATCAGGCGGGAACGAACCGGGCCTTCATCGACCTTCCGCTGGAAGCTCGCCAGCGGCCCGATGTCGAGGTCGACGTTCGCTCGAAAAGGAATCTCGCGTTCCCCAGAAGGCTCGACATCCACCCGATGGATCTTCCCCCCATAAGTGACCACGATGGATGAGCCGTCCGGCACAAACGCATACCCGGGCAGTAGATCCCTGGTGCCCCTTGACTCCATGTCGTCTCGCTGCACCGGGTACTTGAGCCATCGGTCCCGGCCCGAGTTCAAGTTTCGGATCCGCAGACCTGTGCGGGCCTCGAAGCGAGTCCCGTAGACGAGCTGTCGACCGTCGGGCGAAAGAATCGGACGCACAGCGCCGCCCTGGGCCTGCGTCACCTGGTCGACATCCCCGGCCCTCATGTCGCGCCGGTAGATCTGCCAGCCAAACGACATCTGGTTGTAGGGACTGCCCGCTTTCTTGGCTGCGAAGTACATGAAACGGCCGTCGGGTGACATCTGAGCTCCGAAGCGAAGGCGACGAGGAGGAGCGTTGGGCCGGGTGGGGAGACTCGCCCCGGGTTCCGCGGGCGGGTCTTCCAGCTTCACGCCGGAGCCTCCCTCCACGTGGAATACCCAGAACTCGGTCTCCCGCACTCCCTTGGAAACCACCACGTATTGGCTGTCGGGGGTCCAGGCGGGCGAAAGAAACGAGGCTCGTTTCTCCTCGCTGAGCTTCCGGGGCCCGGTTCCATCGGATCTGACGATCCAGACGTTGTCACTCCCGTCCCGATCACTGATGAAGGCGATCCACTTCCCGTCCGGCGAGTAGCGGGGCTGGCTGTCATAGGCCATTCCCCGCGTCAGGGCGGTGGCCTCTCCCCCCTCAATCGGTATCTGATAGAGGTCTCCAAGTAACTCGAAAAGGATGGTCTGCCCGTCAGTCGAGACGTCCAGGGAAAGCCAGGTGCCTTCATCCGTCTCGAACTGTATTTTGCGAGTCGGCCGGAGGGGCAATCCGTCTTTTTTCTGCGGCTTCTCTTCCTGCTGCTTTTCGGTCTCCCGGGCGGGCGGCTGTAGTGAAAGTGCAGAGCCGGCGCAAAGACAAGCCGCGACACACAGAATCAACCGAGTCCTTCGAGCCATGCTGGGCAGTCTCCCTGGATTCAAGAGCTGGCAGGATCTTCATTCCTGCACGCTCCTGCCGGAACCAGCCTAGCAAACCCGCACCGTCCACGGAAGCTGCCCCAGCGCCCCTGAGGCCCTCCCACTCTCACGAGCACGCCAACGTGGAGCGCGGAGCGTGAAACGTGGAACAAAGAACCAGTGAATCCGTCTAGCTCTAACAAGCGTCCTAGTTAGGTAATCACCAGGAGTACGACTTCCTTACCAAGGACGTATGCGAGGGTAGCTGTATGAATCAGATTATCAGGGACCCCGAAGTCATCGCGTCTGCTCCCGACAAAGCAACTGACGCGACTCCCGCGGCCGCCCCGGTGACACCCGATTCCGGATGGCCCCTGGATCTCGAAGCTGTCTTCGAAACCGCTGCAGAAGCCATTCGGAAGACCACCCAGTTCGATACCATCGCCATCCTGCTGCGCGGGGAGACGACGGACGAACTGCGCTTCTCCTACGCACGAGGCTTCTCCCGGGACGTGGTGCAAAACTGGCGCTTCGGGCAGGGACAGGGGATCGTGGGGACCGTGATCAAGACGGGAGAAGCAGTTCTCGTTGAGAACGCCAGCCAGGATTCCCGTTACATTGCTGCGGAGTCCCGGGTCCTGTCGGAACTGGCACTGCCCCTGGGATCTAGCGACCGCCTCATCGGCGTGGTCGATCTGGGCAGCCACAGCCGCAACTTCTTCAATCCGGAGCTGATCGCTGCCCTGACTCCGCTGGCCCGCGGCCTGGCGCAGGCCATTGACAACGCGCGCCGCTACCGGAGCGTGCTGCGGCAGGCCAGGACTCTCTCGGCGCTCTACGAACTGGCCCGGGAAGTCTCCTCGATCCTGGACAAGGAGGCGCTGCTGGAGCGTATTGCCAGACAGGTCAAGCGAGTCGCCGACTACCAACTCTTCGCCATCATGCTATGGAACGAGGAAAGCCAGTTGCTTGAGCACGAGTTCTCGCTTCGCCACGACGAGAGGTTCTGTGTCAAGACGGGTTTCCCCCTGGGTCACGGTCTATGCGGGACTGCTGCTGCCTTGCGCCAGCCTGTCCGGGTACCGGATGTGGAGCTGGACCCGCGTTACGTAAACTGTGGCCACGATGTGAAGGTTCGATCCGAGCTGGTCGTCCCGCTGCTGCTGGAGGACCGCCTGATTGGAGTACTCGACGTCGAAAGCGTCGAGCCCAATGCGTTCAGCCAGGATATGGAGCACATGCTGGTCGCCCTGGGTTCCTACATCGCCATTGCCCTGGAAAACGCTCGACTCTTCGAGAGGGTGAGCAGGGGTGAGGAACGGCTCGAAAGGGATCTGAGGACGGCCCGGGAAGTTCAGAAGGCTCTCCTGCCTGCGATCCCCAAGGTCCCCGGACTTCAAATCGCCGTAGGTGCCGAACCGGCCCTCCATCTGGGAGGGGATTTCTACGATTTTCTTCCCGGCACCGAAGGAGACTTTTCCTTTGCTATTGGCGATGTGGCCGGCAAAGCGACCCCCGCGGCCCTTTATGGATCCCTTGCCATCGGACTGTTGAGAGCCCACATCCGGCAGGAGTGCTGCGACCCGGCCAGGGTGCTCGAGCTGGTGGACGGCCAGCTTCGGAACTCGAACCTCGACAATCGCTTTGTGGCAATGATTCTGGCCAGCTTTCAGCCGGAGACCAAAATCCTGCGCGTGTCCAACTCGGGGCTTCCTCTTCCCCTGCTGGTTCGGGAAGGCAAGGTCGACGAAATCGACTCCTCGGGGAGGCCGCTCGGGCTTCTGCCCGATTCCCGATACTGCTCTACAACCGTTGAGCTTCGCAGCGGTGATGTTCTGGTCCTGCTCTCGGACGGCTTATACGAGGCGATCTCGACCAACGGCCAGGAGTTCGGGCTTGACCGGATCAAGAAGATTCTTTCAGAGTTCTCCGACCGGCCGGCTCAGCAGATTGTTGACAGGGTCATGCTCGCCAATCAGCGGTTCGTAGCCGGCAACCTCGAACACGTGGATGATCGCACGCTCCTTGTGGTCAAGGTTGACTAGTGCAGCCCGAAACAGGGCGGCTACTTCGGGTCATAAAACAGGAAAGCGCCGTAGCCGACCACCCGGTCGGTGGGACCGGCAGTGTCCCCCGAGTTGCGGAGATCGACCTCCCTCACTTCCATCGAGCGCTTCTTTGCGATCTCCAGCAGCCCCCGGATGGGAAACGCTCCACAGGCGTCCTGCGGCGAAATCTGCTCTGACTCGAAGTGCTGGATCGCTCTCGAAGTGGCCTCGTCCAATCTGCAGGCCGTCTCGTAATCGTGGTAGTGGCTCAGATCACTGCTGACGACCAGAATCGTGGAGTCGTCGTCCCACAACGCGTCCAGCACCTGAGACACATCGGCGGAGCTTGCCCGGCCGATCAGAAACGGGATCACCTTGAAGTCGGCCAGGACCGCCTGCAGAAAAGGAAGATGAACCTCCAGGCTGTGTTCCCGATCGTAGACGTGATCTCGAACGCTCACCTGAGTGAATCGGAGGGCCCTCTGTGCCCCTTCCCGGTCAACCGCTACGGTTCCGACAGGCGTCTTCAGCGCGTCTGCCTCGGGAAGAGCCAGCCCGGAGAAGGAAAACCAGTGGGATGGCCCCAGCAGAATGACCCTCGAGATAGTCGATCCGACTTCCCGAAGCGAGGCGTACGCAGTGGCGGCCACCGGGCCCGAGTAAATGTAACCGGCGTGGGGGACGATCAGTGCCCTGGGCGGTGCGGAAACGTCCTCCACACCGTCGAGCAGGTCCCCCACCATACCAGCCAGATCGTTCGTATTGCCCGGATAGAAGCTTCCCGCAACGGCGGGCCCTCTCACGTTCCCGATGAGATACCTCCCTCCCTCAGGGCCGGATGAAATCTGCTAAAGTCTAACCATACTGCGATTTATCTTTCCTGGCAATCGGGAAAGAGATGGAAACCGAGATGCCCGCAAACCTCATCGAAGAGAGTCCCTCGACGCTCCCCGTCGGATACTGGCACGGCCTCTCGGACGGCCGCATTCAGTGCGACCTGTGCCCCCGCTTCTGCCGGCTTCGCGAGGGCCAGCGGGGGATGTGTTTCGTCAGGGGCCGACTCAACGACGAGATGGTTCTGACCACCTATGGCCGCTCCAGCGGCTTCTGCATCGACCCTATCGAGAAGAAGCCGCTGAATCATTTTCTGCCGGGAACACCAGTGTTGTCCTTCGGGACGGCGGGCTGCAATCTGGCCTGCAAGTTCTGCCAGAACTGGGATATCAGCAAGTCCCGTGAAGTTGACACTCTGGCAGACCAGGCATCTCCTGAGAAAATTGCCCGGATTGCCCAGGAGACCGGCTGCCGCAGCGTGGCGTTTACCTACAACGATCCCGTCATCTTTCTCGAGTATGCCGTCGACGTGGCTCAGGCCTGTCACGAGAGAGGCATCAAGACCGTGGCCGTGACCGCCGGCTACATTTGCGCCGACCCACGGGAGAAATTCTTCCAACACATGGACGCCGCTAACGTCGATCTGAAGGCGTTCTCAGAGGACTTCTACAGTTCGATCACGCGCAGTCATCTGGACGCAGTCCTGGAAACGCTCGTCTACCTGAAGTCAGAAACAGATGTGTGGTTCGAAATCACAACCCTTCTGATTCCCGGGGAGAACGACTCGGACGCAGAAATCGAAGAGCTCAGCCAGTGGGCTGTCGAGCATGTCGGACCGGACGTGCCGATCCACTTCACCGCATTTCATCCGGACTGGAAGATGCTGGATAAGCCGCACACTCCCTTTCGTACTCTGGAACGGGCCCGCCGGATTGCCCTCAGCAACGGAGTTCGCTACTGCTACACGGGGAATGTCCACGACCAGAGTGGTCAGAGCACCTACTGCCACGGGTGCGGCCGGTCCCTGATCGAACGCGACTGGTACGTCCTGGGCGACTGGAACCTGACCCCTGAGGGCGCCTGCCGGAAGTGCGGCGCGCCCTGCGCCGGCGTTTTCGATGGCCTTCCGGGGAGCTGGGGATCCCGGCGGACGCCGGTCAGAATGACCGGCGCGTGACCGTGTCGATTCAGGCTCTTACCGCTCCCATTGCTGCCCTGGTCCTCCTGACAACCCAGCCCGGGCTGCTGCAGCCCGGTCAAACGGAATACGAGCTTCCAGCGTCGGCCTGGCGCGTGTGGGAGAGCCGCAAAGATTCTGGAGAGAGCTCTGTCTACTCGATGTTCACGAAGGCCGAAGTCGGAACCTCCGCCCCTGAGACCAGCCTTCACATCACCTGCACGGGACGACGGCTCGACATCTTCGCTCGGACCTCGGCCACTGTCGTTTCCGAGCCCAGCAAGCGGTATCGACAGAACCTGGTCGCGGTGCGCCTCCGCCACTACGATGAATCCGTCACCAAGAGTTACCTTTTCACCCCGCTTGAGGACCACCGGGGCTTTTACCTGTACAAAGCAGTCGTGCCCCAGGACGGCGCGAAGCAGGGTATCGAAAGACTGCTGGGCCATTCGAAAACCAGGATTGAGTTCGAGCAGAAAGGGGGGACCACGGTGACGGCGCTCTTCGATCTGGGCGGAATGCAGGGTCTCTATTCGAGTCTCAATCAAGCCTGCCGCTCCGGCCGCTCTATGGGAAGCATTGAATCGCGCCTCGTCGCTAAAGGAGATCGGCCGGGGCCGGACGCGGGCCAAGGGGCGCATGGAGGCGAGCCGGACCAGCGGGATCCACCGGTCGAGCCGTCGAGCCAGCCGGAATCGACACCGGCCGACGCGTCCTCCTCCGCAACCTTTTCGGTTTTCGGCCTCGCCATGGGTCTGGGACTGGAGGAAATCGCACGACGCATCGAGGGACAGCCGGTGCCGGTGCGGGAAAAAGCGGAACTCTACGTTCTGCCGGGGGTGCCGACCCCCAACCCCGACTTCGAATTCTATCTGGGGCTCATTCCCCAAGAAACAGGCCTGTGCGAGGTGAGAGCAGTGGGGCAGGCGATCAACTCGGATCCCGGTGGCACCGCGATCCGGCATGCGTTTCACAACAATGTAGCCATGCTCCAGAAGCTCTTCGGACCGTATCACCTGGTGGAGTCGGGCCCGGACGACCCCGAAATCGAGCTGGCCAGCTGGATGAGCAGTCTGCACGAGGGTGATACCCAGCTGCTCGCCGAGTGGTCCCGGGCCAGAGGCTCCCGCCTGGGAAAGGACCTCGAAAAGATACTTCTGACGGTTCGTGCCGAAAGCGACATCACGGCCCGCCTGATCCTGCAGATCACGTTCTCGAACTTCAATTCCGCGCAGCGACCGGGCGAAAAGGCCGCGCAGCGGCCGGCAGGGAATAGCCGTGGGCGCAAGCCCACGGACAACGGCCGAAAAGAAGCAATCAGCCCTGAAGGGGCGACAGATACCGTTCTCCAACAGGTTCTCTAACTTCCGCGCTCCAGAATCGAAGAGCTGTCAAACGGCCCTTCGACATGGGTAACCTGATATCCCAGGCGCTGCAGTACGGCACAGGCAGCGGCGGCCCTGGCCCCGGTGCGACAGTGCACCAGCCACCGGGCGTCCCGCTTCATCTCCCGGGCGCGAGCCGGAAGGCGCGTATGGGCGATATTGAGCGCTCCCCGGACGTGACCCGCCTCGAACTCCGCTTTGCGCCGGACATCCAGTATTCGATAGCCGCCCTGCGAATCCAGCTCCAGCATTTGCGGTACGTCTATTTGGTCGATCCCCTCGGAGTCGGACGTCACCAGAACGCCCTGTAGGGTGGCCGGAGTCGCATACCCGGAAATCCCATCCAGACCGATCCGGACGAGTGATCGAACGGCCGGCTCCAGGCACTGGTCTTCAATGATCAGATGGATGGGTAATCCTTCCTCCACATAGGATCCCACTACGGTTGGAAAGGTCTTGTCGAAAGGCGCATAGAGCGAGCCGGGTAGATGCCCCGCTATGAAATCACCTCGCTGCCGGCGAGCGTCCACGACGGCCACATCACTGCGGGCGCTCAGAGCCCCGAGTTCCGCAACCGACAGCTTTCGCGGCCGAGGCAAACTCCCGAGCAGAGCCGGGCCCTGCCTGTTCTGAACCTTCATGCGGGCGAAATACAGAGGAGGTTCCGGCTGATCCGCCAGAATGGACTCCACGAAGGCCTCCTCTCCAGCCAGCCCCGCCTGAATGGCGGGGTTGAACCGACGCTCGTATCCCACGGTGGAATCGGGAACCGCCCCCAGTGCTTTCCCGCAGGCGCTCCCGGCTCCGTGTCCCGGCCACACCTGCAGATAGTCCTGCAGCAGCAGAAACTCCTGCACCGAGCGATAAAGCCTGCGGGCGGACGGCTCCATGGCTCCCATCTGTCCGGCGGCCGACTCCAGCAGATCGGGACGACCCAGATCGCCCGCAAAGACAAAGTCCCCCGACGTCATCCCCATAGGCTCCGGAACCCCTGCACCTCGATCCGTGACCAGAAAGCTCAGATGCTCCGGCGTGTGCCCGGGGGTGTGTCGGGCTTCAAACTGTATCTGACCGATCGAGAAGCGATCTCCGTTCTTGAGCAGCTTTATGTCGTAGTCTCCCTTCCCGCTCCACTCGTATTTCCACTCCTCATCCCCCTCGTCCGAGAGATAGATCCGAGTCCCCATCTCTTCGGCCAGTTCCCGGCATCCGGAGAGAAAATCCGCATGGATATGCGTCTCCGCCGCAGCTACGATTCGCAGGTCGGCCTCGGCGGCAATCCTGATATACCGATCGACGTCCCTTTCAGGATCGATGATGACCGCTTCACCCGTCTGCTGACAGCCGATCAGATACGCATACTGAGCCAGGTAAGGATCTTCAATCTGCCTGAAATACATGAAGTCAACCCGCCCTGTGAAGTGAGTGCTCGTGCAGGCACTCAGCGGGCTAACTATATCCGAAAAGCTGTTTTCGAATCCGAAAGGGTCGGGTCATTGGTTACCGGCTGCCGGTTACCGGTTGAAGACGTTGGATTAAGCCCCCGAAATCAGGTCTCGGAAGCGGTGCCGCACCCGAAGAGTATGGGCGGGGGGCAGGACCGCGAGCGAGTCGCGGCTATTCGGGAGCGGGTACGGCGACTTGCTCCGTAATCCGTTCCAGTGGAAGGAAGCCCGTGGGGCTGCTGTTGAGGATGAATTCACCCCCGACGCGGTTGGAAGCATTACGTTTACCCACCGCTCCCCTGTGTCACCCACGATTTGCGAGAGCACCAGTACCCAGCTCTCCTGTTCTACCCGAATCGTAGACTGAACAAACCGTTCCTCCTTCAAAAGATACAAGGGTGAATCGGGTGCCGCCTTGCCGAGGGTCACGGTATGGTTTTTGATCGCTTCCCGTGGAACGATCGAGGGACTTGGAGGCACGGTGGGAGCGCCACCGGTTGAGTGACCCTGCCAGATCGACGTCAGGCCGGAAGCTCCAGAATCTCCCTGCATCACCGCAGAGGAGTACTGGGGCAGGGCGACGGAGGTAGCGGTGACGGGGGCCAGCAGGCTGACGAGCTTGAACAGGGCAAAGAACTTCGCCTTCTCTGCCAGCAGAATCGCACACGAGAGCAGCACGGCTCCCGACAGAGCCTTCAGCATATTGTCACCCAACCTCAACCAGACATACATCTGCAGCCACGCGTCGGAGACAAATACGAAATAAATAGCCGTCGAAATGGCCAGGCCTGTCAGGCCACTCAATCCGTAGGATTGAGCCAGCCGATAGCCCAGAAAACTGACAAGCACTGCCACGACTGCCAACCAGATGAGCCCCACGAGGAGCTATTGTACCCGAGAGATCGGGTTTGCGTGGTTAAAATCGTCACCGTTTTGCAACAATTCCCAAACATGTTAACAATTCCGCACTCTCAATTGTAATCCGTTGCAATTCGTTTCCGGCGAAGGCTCCGGCCAGGGACCCTCTCCCTGTACCATTTGACTGTCCGACTGTCTCTTCCGGTGCGCAGCAAATGCCCACGAGAGGAAGAGATCCAGTGCGATCAGTCGGGCCGCCGCGACAAGGAGAGCTCGAGGGACTATCATAAATCGCCATGAAACTTGCCAGATTTCGATTGCCCACGAGTCGCGAAGCGGTTGGCACCGTCAAGGAAGATGTGGTGATGCCGCTGAACCTTTCGGCCGCGCCCCACGCTTTACTGGCGGACCTGCTCGAAGTGGAAAACCCGGAGGGGGAGGTGAGTACACTACTGGATCCATCCGCATCCGTTTCGCTGTCGGATGTCACTCTGCTGCCCGTCGTCGACGGCCAGGAAGTGTGGGCTGCCGGGGTGACCTACAAACGCAGTCGCACGGCCCGGATGGAAGAGTCGGAAGCGTCCGCATCCTGTTACGACCGCGTCTACGAGTCCCCTCGGCCTGAACTGTTCTTCAAAGCCGCTCCCCACCGAGTCGCCGGCCACGGCCAGCCTCTGCGTATTCGAGAGGACTCCGCATGGAATGTTCCCGAGCCGGAGTTGACCCTGGTCATGAACTCCTCGGGCCGGCTGGTGGGCTTTACGGCCGGAAACGATATGAGTTCGCGAGATATTGAGGGAGACAATCCCCTCTACCTCCCCCAGGCCAAGGTGTACAACCAGTGCTGCGGGCTCGGCCCCTGGATTACTCTGGCCGGCGCCATGCCTCCCCTTGCCGAGATCGGCATCGGGGTAACGATTCACCGTGAGGGTCAGATCGTCTTCGAGGGAAAGACCGGTGTCGATCAGATGGCGCGCACCATGGAGGACTTGATGGAATGGCTGTGGCGGGACAACTCATTTCCCAACGGAGTGCTCCTGATGACTGGAACCGGTGTCGTTCCCGAGAGCGACTTCACGCTCCGGCCGGGTGACCGGGTGGACGTTTCGATCGACGGAATCGGGACGCTGTCGAACCCGGTGGTCCAGGGCTGAGGCCTGCCCCCCGGGCTCTCTGTATCCAGGGGGTCTTACCGGCTGCAGGTACTAGTATGGAGTCACTCCCGACGCTGAGCAAAACGGAGGTCAGGCGGAATGTGCCTCTCGGCGCCTACTCCACCCTTGGGATCGGGGGCCCGGCCCGGTATCTGGCGACCATTCGGCAACCGGCAGATCTTCGCCCCCTGCTGGATTGGAGCGAGGCGCAGGGCATCCCCCGGATCATCGTTGGCGAAGGCAGCAATGTACTGTTTCCGGACTCCGGTTTCCCCGGCCTCGTGGTCCGGGTTCTCATCCCGGGAATCGAACGAGATGGAAACGAGGTCATAGTAGGGGCCGGCGAGAATCTTGGTCGTCTCATCGAGCGGCTCTGTCAAAGCGGCTTGCAGGGAATGGAACGAATGTACGGGATCCCTGGATCCCTGGCCGGAGCAGTGGTCGGAAACGCGGGGGCCTACGGACAGGAGATTTGCCAGGTACTGACCGAAGCAACGGTGCTGCGGGCAGACGGCACTCTCAGGTCGATGGGGGCCGCCGAGCTGGACTTTGGTTACCGGCACAGCCTCTTCAAGCAGGATAGAGCCCTGATTCTTCTGAATTGCCGATTGCGCCTCGGCCCAGGGAAAGGTAACTTGCAGGACATAGCGGATACCATATTGGAAGAAAGATCCGGCAAGTACCCTCCCGGCATGAAGTGCCCGGGGAGCTACTTTAAGAACTTGACAGTGGAGGAACTGGACGAGGATCAGCGCAAACGGATCCCGCCCTCATTCGTGAGGCACGGTAAGATTCCGGCCGGCAAGCTGCTGGAGGCGGTCGGGGCCAACGGAGCGCGCAAAGGAGACGCCGCCATCGCCTCGTATCACGGTAACCTGATCGTCAACACCGGCCGCGCCACGGCTCGGGACGTGGTGTGGCTGGCCGGCACCTATGCCCGGCGGGTTCAGGAAAGCTTCGGAGTCCGACTCGAACCCGAGATCCGCGTCATCCGGGAAAAGGGGGGCACAGCTTGAATGAGCGTCTGATAATAGAGGGTGGTCATCCGCTCCAGGGGGTCTATCGAGTCCAGGGCAACAAGAATGCGGCCCTTCCACTGATAGCCGCTTCCCTTCTCTCGAGGCAACCCGTTTCCCTGCACAATGTTCCGCGGATTGTCGACGTCGAGAACCTGGTCAGATTGCTGGCGGCGCTGGACGTCAAGACGGAATGGGAGCAGAACCGCCTGAGTATCGATCCCACCGAACTAAAGGCAAACTCACTCCCGACCGACATCGTCCATCGGCTCAGAGGTGCGATCCTGCTGCTGGGAATCCTGGCCCCGCGTGTAGACCTCCTCACGTGTTCTCTACCGGGTGGCTGCCCCATCGGTCGCCGCTCCTTTCAGGTGCACTGGTCGGTGTTTCGGGCAGCCGGATTCGAGGTGCAGCAGGATCCCGAAAAGGTGGTGATTCGCCGTGAGCGGGAAGTCGACAACCCCCGCGTCTTTCTTGAAGAAGCCTCGGTGACGGCGACCGAGAACGCCCTGATCCTGTTTGCCGGCCTGGACGGCGGGACCGTCGAAAACCCGGCGCGGGAGCCCCATGTTCAGAGCCTGATCGAGTTTCTCCGACTACTGGGCTGCTCGATCGAAGTCGACACTCTGGCGGTTCACATCCGCTCCGGGGTGAGCCTTCCCGGTCCACGGAAGTTCGTCGTGCCGGGCGACTACGTTGACGCCGGGACTCTGGCCATTGCTGCCGCAGTCACGGGCGGCGATATCGTGATCAGCGGCCTTGGCAGCCGCGACTTGCTGGGAGTGTGCCCGGTGTTGGACCGGTTTGGGATTCGACTCACGCCGGCGCGGGAATCGGTCTGGGAGGTCAGTGTTGCTCCTCGTAGCTGCCCTCCTCAGATCACCGCCGGTGTGTGGCCCGCCTTCCCAACCGATCTCGTGAGCCTGGCCATAGTACTGGCGACCCAGTCGGAAGGCCCCTGCCTGATTCACGACTGGATGTACGAGGCCAGAATGTTCTTTGTCGACAAATTAGCCAGGATGGGTGCTTCCGTCACCGTGTGCGATCCCCACCGGGTGCTGGTCACGGGCCCTCGTCGCCTGCGCGGAGTGCAGCTGGAATCTCCCGATATCCGGGCCGGTATGGCCCTCGTCGTGGCCGGACTGTGCGCAGAGGGGACGACCGAAATCGAGCATGCCGAGGTGATCCGCCGCGGTTATGAGAGAGTCGATCAGCGATTGGCGGAACTGGGCGCTAGCATCGTCTCGGTGTCTTGAGTTGGGGGAATAGAAGCGGAGGTTTCATCGTATCGTTTTCTGAGATGGATCTGAGCATTTCGGATCGGGTGAGTTCTCGAAACTACGGCAACGGAATGGTTCCCACCGCCGGTCCGGTGAGTCGAACGCTCGGGACGTAAACAGGACGGATATCGATCCCATGGCCCAGCACATCTTGGCAGTCGAAGCTCTTCAGCCGGCTATTCGCCACACCTGGAACCAGCTCTTCAGACCCTTTCGCCTGGGGCTGTGGGCGCGTCTGGCGCTGGTGGGGATCTTCACCGGGGACATGCCCGGATGCGGAGGCGGAAGCTCGACCGGAAGCGGGTCCGGGAGCGGGGACCAGCTTCTTTCGCTGCCGACGGATCCGATTGCCCTGGTTGTCTTGATCTTCCTGGGAGTTCTGTTCGGTCTCATTCTGGTTCTGGGGCTCATCTACGTTGCCAGCGTCCTTCGGTTCGTCCTTCTCGATATTGTCCTGACCGATCGATACAGCCTCAGCCAGGGATTCTGGCGCTGGCGCGAACGGGGATTCAGCTATTTTCTCTGGCAGCTGGCCTTCGCCGCCGGTCTCATCGTGACCCTGGCGATTGTGGTTGGGGTTCCAGCCCTGGTGGCCGCAGCGGCCGGTGTTTTCGAAGGTACAGGACCCGGCCTCTTAGTGGTGATTCCCCTGGCCATGTGGTTGGGCTTGAGCCTGTCGGCAGTCGTGGTGGGGGGAATCGTGGTGTATGTTCTGGCCCGCGACTTTGTGGTGCCGATCATGGCCCTCGAGGAAGTCGGAGTGTTGGAGGGCTGGATCCGTTTTCTGCCTATGCTCCTGGCTGAAAAACTGAGCTACCTGGTTTATCTGATCCTGCGGGTGGCGTTGGTCGTAGCCTCCGTCATCGTCTTCGTAATTCCGGCTTTCCTGCTGGTGATCGTTCTGTGGCTGCTCTTCGGAGGCATCGGGCTGACCCTGTTTCTGGCCGGGCTGTGGGCCGAGTGGACCTGGAACGTTTACACGATCGGCGCGGCCGTTCTCCTGGGCGGGTCAGCGCTGGTCTTCACAATGTACCTGATTGCCTTCCTGTGTAATCCGGCAGTCGCTTTCTTTCCCACCTATGCGCTCCATTTCCTCAGCTTTCGCCACGCCGGAGTCGCCGAGGCCCTGGACCGCAACCCGGTTCTAGTGGACTGTAGCACCTGAATCACTAGTGCCTGAGCGGCCCTCGACAGTCCACTAGTGGGAGCGTCCAGCCATCCTTCAGGGCTGCGCCGGAACTTTTGACGACCGGTCGCGGCGCAGGCCCTCCAGATGATGTTGGATCAGTTAGCCCAACGCCGGACCCACAATCCAACCGTTTCATGGGTTCTGCGAGCCGCGAGCAACGCCTTGCGATCGCGACTATTTCCTCAGATCGAGGCACACCAGCCGCGTTTCGTTTCGAACATAGAGCAGCCCGTGTGACAGCACCGGGGGCGTCCAGCAGGGATATTGGAGAACCCGGGCCCGGGCTATTTCCCGGTAGCGTTCAGGATCGGCCTCGATGAGAGCCAGGATGCCGCGTTCTCCCAGGGCGATCAGCTTGCCGTCAGCCAGAACGAAGGCGGCCCGCCCCAGGCCCTGTTCGGCCGTCCAGCGAACTTTCCCCGTCATGAATTCCACGCAGCGGAATCTGGACCCTGCCTCGTGGCGGCCGTCCATTCCATAGACGAAGCCCTGATGATAAATGCTGGTGGCCCAGTGGTTGCGCATGGCCAGGGGATCTCTCCACACGACTGCCAGACCGTCGGCGCCCAGTTTCAGGAGCACGGCGCCGGTTCGGTAGGACGCCGAGAGGAAGACGTAATCATCGACAACGACCGGCGAGGCGGCATTGACCGAGAGATGATTTCGCGAGCGGAAGGGGTACCGATAGCGTTCTCTCCCGGAACGAGGGTCCACGACGAGAAGTCCCTGGCGGGTGAAAAAGATGCCCAGTGACTCCCCTCGGATCTGTTGGACTACCGGGGTGGAGTAACTGGCTCCGTCAGTACCCGTACTCCATACCGTCAGCCCGGTCTTCTTGTCCACGGCGACAATGCCTGCGCCACCTGGTCCGCCGGCGTTGGTGAGAACCAGATCTCCTGCAATCACCGGCGCGCTCCCGACTCCAAAGAAGTTCTGCGGGACCTTGAAGTCGCGATTGATCCAGCGCTGCCAAAGGATCTGGCCCGTTTCAAAATCCAGACAGGTCAGTTTTCCTTCCGCTCCGAAGGTGTAAATTCGCTTCCCCTCGACCGTCGGAGAGGAACGGGGTCCGCCGTTGTACCCGTACTGGTCGACATAGCTGGTGGGGTAGGCGCTTTTCCAGATAGCTGCACCGGTCTCGGCCTTGACCGCTTCCACGATCTCTTCATTGCCCACGCGGTGGAGCAGAATCAGGCGTCCGAGTCCGGTCACGGGAGCGCTGTAGGACGCCCCCAGGGAGCGCGACCAGAGAACCGGAGGTCCCCCTACGGGCCACGACTCGAGAAGTCCGGTCTCTGAGGAGGTCCCGTCAAAACGCGGCCCCAGGAAATTGGGCCAGTCCTCCCCGGCGAACTCAGACGTTCCCTTCACAGACTCCCGAGTCACGTGGCTGCCTGACCGGTCGGCCGTCTGAGCCTCCTGCATGGAGGCAGACTCGAGGGTGGTTTTTAGGGGCTCAATCGACTTACAGGAGCCCGTCAGGAAGCAGCCAACGAGTGGAAAGATGAGGAGGATGGCGCTGTCTGTCCGTTGGAATTTCATCCGACTTCCTGTAACCTGATGTGATTCAAATGTATTTGATGTGACAACCGGCACTCAGGAAAGAGCCCGCTTGCCGCTATCATCCTGGAGATCAGGCCTCCCGGCGCTGAGAAGGAGCAACGGCTTTGGAATCTCTGAGATTGCGCTTCACCGACCTGGCATTGATACTCTCATGTTTAGGTGCCGTGCTGGTCATCGTCTATATTGTTCGTCACGGCTGACGATGGCTCCGGCCGGGCAGTCGATCTTCGCCAGTAGCGCCGGCCAAACCGTTCGCTCGGGACCCACTAATGCTCTTCCTGCCCCTGGACGTCTCCCACGCCGACCCGCAGGCTGACACGCCGGCTCGCGTGTGAACTTTCTTCTTCACCGGGATCGCCCACGTACTCTTGAGAGCCCACGCCGCGTGTACGCAACAACCCGGCGGGAATCCCGTTCTCGACGAGAAGGTCGCGCACGCGTCGCGCTCGACGCGCACTCAAGCGCAGGTTGGCCGCCTCTCTCCCGGAGCGGTCGGTGTGACCGATGATCTCGATCATGACGGGGCGGCCACTCTCCGCGGCCTGATCGAGCAGTAGAGTGATCCGCTCGCTCAGCTGGGCAACAGCTTGGGCCGATTCCGGGCGAATCCGGGTGGTCCCCCTCATCATGAAAACCTCGAGTTGCTGGATTCGCTCTACCGCCGCTTCCATCTCCGGCGTCACCGACAACGTAACGCGGCTGAAGTCGTATTCGTCGACCAGTGAGATCACTTCGAGGCGGCGGCGAGCCTCGCGAAGCCACCTGTCGTCGGCGCTTCCTTCGGCGAAGAAAATGCCACTCCGAAAGCTGGTTGTCAGTGTCGGCGGGGTCGCCAAACGGCTATCCAATCGGCGCTTCACCAGTTCTGCGTGGAGCGATTGGTAGGGTTCCAATTCGAGCCGAAAACCTTCCGCTTCGATTCCGGAGCCTTCGAGAATGTCGGTCGGATCGTCTGCAAACGGATCCTGAAGACCACTGACCACCCGAATCCCCCGCTCCCTCTTGACCGAAGAGACAATCACTCCGGGCGTGCCCTCGAGCACCGCCACCGCCACGGCCCAGCGGCGGGCCTCCACCCAATTGGCCGCCTTCCAGCCAAGGCCTATGACCAGCAACAGCAACACTGCGCCCCAGACAACGAGTAGTCGCGCCCGGCTGCCCGTCACCTTCTTTTCTCGTCGCTGCGACCAGAGGCACGCTTCCAGGAAATCGGCGGTTTGCGCAAACACCTCGGCGTCTCCATCAAAATGGCTCAGTTGGACAGCGAAGATCTTGTGGACCTTCTCCAGGGCCTCCTGGAGCGCCACCCTGAGCTCGTGAGGTGGGTGTCCACGCACAACAGCGGCCAGAACGGCGTGGGGACTGTCCTGCACGATGACTTCCAGCTCGCCGACCTGCATGACGTTGACCGATTCGCCCGGAGTGGAGCCGAATGAGTCACTCACAAAGTCTCGAATCGCCGTCAGCATTCCCGAGATCATATCGGCGTTCGGGGTTTCGACATCGGGAGGCGCCACCTTGTGCAACAGCAACCCTGTTGCCCTGTGGATGAGCAGCAATTGCTCGACGCGAAACACCAGTCCGCGGGTAATGGCGATTTCGCCGAAGGACTTCCCCGTGCGCATCGCCTCGATGCGCCACTTCAGGCCTTCCCAGGAGAGGCTGGCTTCGATCGCGCGGTTGGTCGACTCGATCATACCGCGCACGGTTTCTACGATGGCCTTGCGGATGGCCGGGCCCATGACTGGAAACAGGGCGTCGGCCAGACCCTGCGGATCGCCCTGCGTCGAGCGTCGGACAGCACTCTCGACCGGCTTGAAGAGAGCTTCGGAGAGCCGGTCTTCGTCGTCGGTGCCGCCTGTTCGATGGCGCTCGCGACGATCGCTGCCACCTCCTGGGCTCGAGTTTCGGGATCGGAAAGGCGTTCTTTGAGATGGTCCAGCTCCAGACGCTCGGCACCGAGGATGAGCTCGCGAAGCTCCTGCATCGCGGTCTCCTCGCCCCTGCCTTTGACCTGGGTGGAATCGTTTGCGTGCTCCGGACGTTGTGAGTCTTCAGCCACGCGCATCACCTCCGAATCAGGAGTCGTTCGTCTCCCCGCGGGAGTTCGCCCTGGCGTCTGTTACTCTGTATCGGGCAGATCCAATTCGTCTTTGAGCCGCAAGCCCACCTCGGTCAGCAGGTCTCCCAGGGTGTCGCGGTGAGTCATCGCGTTGCTAAGGGAGCGGGCCTCTTCCTCCAGGCGCTTGCTCAGCTCCAGGTGCTTGTTCTGGAGGTCGGCGCTCAGCTTTTTCGACTCCTGGAGCAGGCTGTCGCGCAGTCCAGCCTCGCTCTCCTTCTGCTTGTCACGGGTCAGCTCGATGCTCTTGCGAAGGCTTTCCGACTTTCTTTTCAACTCGGAGCCCAGCAGCTTGTCCTCCTGCTCCCGCTGCCGCCGCTCTTCCTTTCGCCCCTCGGCCGCAGCTTTGAACTCTGATTTGACGTACTCCTCCAGGGAGTCGAGCCGGCTGTTCAATTCGCTTCGCAACGCCGATGTGTCGCGTGCGAAACGCTCTTCCAGACGGTTCAGGCGGGAGTCGAAGTCCCGGGTCTGGGCGCCGAACAACAGTTCCCTCACCTTGCCGATGTTTCCGGCATCCCCTCCCACCAGCTCTGTGGCCGTTGAAGTCTGTCCCGCCGGTGCAGCTTTTTTCCTGGTGGCCATCTTAGCCCTCCTTTGCTCAGACCATTATCGAGATCGCACGCTGGGTCCGCAAGCTTACTCCCTGGCTGGCGAACCGGCAAGTTCAGGGAGTCGGCGCCCCGTGCAGTTGGTCCTTGAAGAGGCTTTGGTCGGGGAAGAGGCCCCGGGGAACCGGGACCCCTAAATGATTCGTTTCGGTAACTCTGATTTCAGTAGCCTCAGGCGCTTACCAGCGATCTCTTCGATGGCCGCCGCCGCCGCCGCCGAAGGATCTTCGCTTTTCTCGGGGCCGAGCCTCGTTGACAACCAGAGTCCTGCCCTCGAGCTCCGAGTTGTTCAGCTTCTCGGCGGCTGCCTCGGCTTCCTCCTGGCTGCCCATCTCAACGAAACCAAACCCTTTCGAGCGTCCCGTCATCCGGTCCGTGATGACCCGCGCCGACTCTACGGTCCCGTGCTCTGAAAACAAATCTTCCAGCTCCGCCTCCGTCGTCGCGTAAGGCAATCCACCTACATACAACTTGTTGCTATTCATGTTCTCCTCCAAGAGAATCTCTCTTGTCTTCCATTCGCGAGGTTTGTCCGCCAAAGCGAAGCAGAACGCATGGAACTGGCACCTGGATGCCACAATCCCGGTCTCTTAGTTTTTGTTGGGCTTCTTTCGCTACGGTGAGACAGTTCAGGCCTTCTGTTTCTTTTTCAAGCTCCTTCAGGAGACCTCAGACCAAAGAAGCAGTTCAAGAATACGCGCCTTCCCGCCGTCGCGTCAAACCGGCGGCGGCTTCATGTGCATCCATTTGGCGAAGTAGGGTGAAGGCAATGTTGATCGAGCCAAGGAACCGCAGTGAGCAAAGTGAACAAACTGTCATCTTCCTGGCAACACCCCAGTTCACCAAGCAAACCCACTGACCAGACACCCGACCACAGGCTGCTATAGTTCAGGCTATGAAGCTCTTCACAGACACCACGGCGAGCAGCAGATGAGACTTCGCACCAAGCGAATCTATGAAAAACCTGAGCGCTCCGATGGTCGCCGAATCCTGGTCGATCGCCTGTGGCCTCGCGGCGTGTCGAAATCGAGAGCTGCTATTAATGAGTGGGCGAAGGAAATCGCCCCGTCTCATGAGCTTCGCCGCTGGTATCAGCACGATCCAGAAAAATGGCCCGAGTTCCGTCGTCGATACTTCGCTGAGCTCGAATCCAACCCCGGCCGCGTGGCAGAGCTGCGGGCCAGCCTCGGTAAAGGCACAGCTACTCTCGTCTTCAGCTCAACCGAACCAAAGCTCAACAACGCGACCGTTCTCCAGGAGTTCCTGGAAAGTCAGCACTGAGGTTGGCAGCGAACAGGCTTGCAATATACTGTACTTTCTGTATATACTGAAATTACAAGAGGAAGAGGAATGAAACTTACGCTTGCTGCACAACAGTTCGTCTTGCACTGGGGAGAGATGGGTACTCGCTGGGGCATCAATCGCACAGTGGCTCAGACCCATGCCCTCCTCTTCCTGTCCCCGCAGCCGCTCAACGCCGAGGAGATCGTGGAAACGCTGTGCGTGGCCCGTTCCCATGTCAGCACGAGCCTCCGGGAGCTTCAGTCATGGGGAATCGTGCGGGTCGTTCACATCCTGGGAGATCGCCGGGACTACTTCGAATCCATCAAGGACGTATGGGAGATGTTCGGGATTATCCTGGAGGAACGCAAGAGACGGGAAATCGACCCGACCGTGGCCATGCTCCACAACTGCTTTGAGCAAGCGGGGACCGACGGCCAGACATCGAAGCACACGCGCGAGCGGATCGGCGAGCTGCTCACCTTCATGGAGACCGTCGAGGCCTGGTACACCCAGGTACGCAGGCTCCCCCGAGAGGCCCAGGTTCGACTCCTGAAGCTGGGACGTAAACTTCCGAGGGTACTGGGGGCGGCGTGAGCCCGCTTGATCCCGCCGCCGAACTCAGCCGGGCAGCAAAACGCCGGCTGCTCGCCGGCGAGGCACGACCGCTTTTTCTGTGCGATTGGTTGCGGACTCTGATGATTCACTTCGCCGTCCCCCCCGGGGCCCTCCAGCCGGCGGTTCCCTTCCCTCTTGATGTGCATGAGGGGCGTGCCTTTGTCAGTTTGGTTTTCTTCACGATGCGGGGATTGCGCCCGGCTCTGGGCGGACGTCTAACGTCCTGGATCTCGGCCCCGGTGGCTACCCACGGTTTCTTGAATCTCAGGACCTACGTTCGCCACCAATCGGAACCCGGGATCTACTTCCTGGCCGAGTGGCTGCCCAATCGGCTGGCGGTGTGGCTGGGCCCCCGCCTCTTCGGACTTCCTTACCGTCTCGGCCGCGTCCATCTGGATTACCTCGAAGAGACAAGGACGGTCTGCGCCGAGGCCGATGACGATGAACGAAAGCAACTCCTGAGCTGCCGCGGCCGGTTCGATGGCAGCTGCATGTTTCGTCCCGCCGAAGTAGGAAGCCTCACCGCATTCCTGATGGAGCGCTACACGGCCTTCACCGAACGCAGCGGACGACTCGGACTGTTTCGTGTCTGGCACCCTCCCTGGCTCCAACAACGGGCAGCCAGCATTCAGATTCCCGAGCTGTCGCTGCTATTGAGTGCCGGCTCGTGGTTTCACGATGCGCAAATGACGGGGGCCAACTACAGTGCCGGCTTGACCGATGTCTGGGTCGGTCGACACCACAGACTACAGCCCTAGCCCGGATTATGCAAGAGATCTAAATTCAAGTGAGATTTGGGCCCAGAAAAAAGGCCGTAGCTCTCTGATATAAAAGGGTTTAGAGAAACAATGACCCTAAACAGGAGCTACGGCAATGTCAAAAACAGTCTGCCAGAATACCCTGCCATTTCATAGCCACAGAAACATCACGGCTCGTTTTGATGGGGGGAGCCTCACTTCCGACGCAGGATGGTTGTTGTTTGGATCCCTGGATCGTCAACATCGATTGTGCGAGGGCTTCAGTTCGTGTATTGCGGAAAGTCGAGACCGACGCTACGTTCGTCATGACCTGTTGAAGTTGATCCGACAACGAGTCTTGCAGATCGTGGCCGGCTACGAAGACTGTAACGACGCCGATACGCTGCGCTCGGATCCGATGCTCAAGACCGTCTGTGATCAGTTGCCAGAGAGCGATCCCGATTTGGCCACCCAGCCGACTTTCTCCCGCCTGGAGAACTCCGTCACCAAGAAGGATCTGATGCGTCTGAGCCGGTGGCTGCCAGGCCGTTATGTGCGCTCCCTGAAGAAGAGACGTCCCAGCAAGATCATCCTGGATCTGGACAGTACCGACGACCACACTCACGGCCAACAGGAGTTCTCCTTCTACCACGGGTATTACCGAAACCACATTCTGCATCCTTTGCTGATCTTCGATGCCGACACGGGAGACCTGGTCTGTGCCGTGTTGAGACCTGGCAACAAGGGGGCTGCCTCTCACATCGTGCCCATTCTGAAGCGAGTCGTGGAGGCCATCCGGCAAGCAGTGGGGACGGATGTCGAGATTGAGATTCGGGCCGACAGCGGCTTTGCCACGCCTCGGCTCTACGAGTTCTGTGAATGTGAAGAGAATAAACTCCAGTATGTCATTGGGTTAAGTCGAAACCCTCGCCTGCAGCGAGTGGTCGAGCCCCTGCTGGATTCGACTCGGCTGAGGTTCCTTGAGCTGGAGGAAAAACAGCGTCAGTTTGACGAGTTTCTTTATCGAGCCCACAGCTGGGATCGATCCCGTCGCGTCATTGTCAAAGTGGAGGTCGATCAGCGTGGCATCAATCGTCGCTTTGTAGTTACCAACCGGGACGATCTCTGCTCCCAATCACTTTATGACCACTACACAAACCGAGGGCAGACCGAGAACTTCATCAAGGCCTTCAAGAATCATCTGAGCATGGACCGACTCAGCTGTCATCGATTCCTGGCCAATCAGTTTCGACTCCTCCTGCATGCACTGGCTTACCAGATGTTCGTGCGCCTGCGCGACTATCTTCACGGAACCCCCTGGCACAAGCTCGAAATCGAAACCTTACGTCGTCGGGTCCTCAAGATCGGGGCCCGGATCCGACAAACCACTCGACGCATCTGGGTCCATCTTTCCTCAGCCTTCCCCGAACAACCCCTCTTCCACCTCGTCTTGAGTCGCCTGAACTCCAGTTAGCTTTTCCCAGCTCCCCCGAAAAACCGCTTCCGACACTCATCCAGGCCCAGATCTGTCTGAAATTCACTCCCCAAACCACTCAAACGCCTCGCCAACCCATATTCTTCGCAAATCCGCCTGTCACACCTGCCCGCTTCCGAGTTGGGCCACTTCTCGAGTCGTTTTTCAACACCGAACTACGGTTCTTGCATAATCCGGGTCGGAATGACAAGGGAAAAATGACCCGGAGTGATCACGGAATAGTGACCCACCCTGGGATACGTTGTTCTAATTGATCCTGGAGAACCACCTCCTTGAGTTCCTGAAGACTGATGGAGAGGGGACGTAGTGAGGGCGAGCCCGAACGGAGTGCCCCTCTCGGCGCGCGACTCGACCGGCCCCTCAGCGGTCTACTGGCCCCATGCCCCCCTTGAAGTCCCTGCTGGTGGAGATGTACGGGCCACGGGTCGAGGCGACATTGCTGTGTGGCCGTCAGGAGACACTTCCGGGGGCCCAGAAGGCTATTTTGGCCTCGACTTGGCGGATCTTTTCCGGCGTATCTTCTTTTGCCGTTTCAGACTCTCGGCCAGACGGATGCTCTCCCAGTCGAACTCGTAGATGTAGCAACGATGGGTGAACCGGTCCAGCAGAGCTGCCGTCAGGGAAGCATCGCCAAAGACCCGTGTCCATTCGGCAAAGGCCAGGTTGGAGGTCACCAGCAGCGAAGCCTTCTCGTAACGATTGGAAAAGACTTGATACAGCAGTTGCGCTCCTTGTTCCGAGAATGGGATGTAGCCGAGCTCATCGAGGACGATCAGGTGAAAGCGATCGAGCTTTCGAAACACTCGCTCCAGCTGCCTTTCCTCGCGGGCTTCCACCAGGGTGTTGACCAGGCCGGAGGCGCTCTGAAACAAAACCCGGTGTCCGCGCCGGCACGCTTCCACTCCCAGCACCGTCCCAGCATGCGTTTTGCCCGTTCCATGCTTGCCGATTAGAGACACGTTCTCTCGCTCGGAGATCCAACTGCACTCCATCAACTCCCGCACTTCGACTGCATCCAGTGTCGGCCACAACGCGAGATCCGTCTTCTCCAGCGTTTTCATCACCGGAAAGCGCGCTTGCTTGAGTCTTCGCTCCAGCTGATTGGCACGACGCTGCTCGAGTTGGCGGCTCACCAGATCCAGCAAGAAGCCCTCATAACTGGCCCGCGTTTCCCGCGCTTGGCGCGCACACTCGGCGTAATCTCGCCGCATGGCCGGCAGCCGCAACTCCTTGAGGTGATCCTTCAGCAATACCGCTTCACTGGCGCGGCTCATCCCCTACTCCTCAGCAAGGCATTGAAGCTCGCCACTGCCATCCTCTCGACCCGACGGTCCGTGATCCCCGGAATCAGCTGAGCAGGCAGGGGCGCGATCGACTGAGTGGAACTTTCCTGGTAACGGATCCAGTGCCGGATCGAAGCCAAGCTCGGGCATTGCAGCTCCAACACCCGGGTAATCGCTTCTTCCACAAGCCTTTCCGGATAGCGCTGGTGCAAGCCCAGGATGCCGACAAACTCTCGAGTGCCGGAGTTCTCGCCCAGGCGGCTGCGCAACCTGGCGAGCAGCACTTCGTAATCGTCAGGCCAGCGGTCTCGCCACTGGAGAATAGGCCGGGCAGACTCAAACGCTCCAGGCCGCTGGCTGATCAGATCCAGATAGTGCAGCGGATCGATCTGCCACTTACAGTTGGAAAACACTCGCTCGTGCTCTGCCATCTTCCGGCCCTCGGCAAACACCTCCACCTGCCAGCAGCTCACATGCGCCCACACCCAGCGACCCACATACGCCCTGGGCACCGAGTAGCGGTTACGGTCCACTCGCACCGTCTGGTAACGATCCACTTTCACTCGCAGCGGCTTGTAGTTGTCAAAGGGGCGCTCTGGCAGGGGCAGAAGTCGCGATCTCTCCGACTCGAATCGCTCCTGGACAGTTCGATCATCTTCCCGGCCCGCAATCCGGTGACTGCCATACTGCCGGCAGCGCTGCAAGAGCATCTGGTTGAGCTCTTCGAAGTCTTTGACTCGAGGCAACGGCACCAGGAAGTTTCTGCGCGCAAAGCCGACCAGGCCCTCCACACCACCCTTCTCGCGGCCCACTCCAGGATTGCAAAAGCGGGCCTTGTACGTGTAGTAGCTGCGAAAAGAGACAAAGCGTTCCTGCTCCACTCGTTTCTTGCCCCGCAGGATTCTCTTCACCGCGGGGCGCAGGTTGTCATACACCAGTTGCCGAAAGATCCCCTGGTAGTAGGCAAAGGCTCGCATGTGGGCGTCAAAGAACATCTCCTGACGCTCCCACGGATAGGCTCTCACGAAGGGCTTGCCCGAGTAGCGTGAGCGCATCACGAACAGCTTCACCCTCCGGCGCTCCCCAGCCATCTCGACCCAGGCCGTCCCCCAGTCCACTTCCGCTTCCCGGGCCACTTCCGGGTCCAGAGGAACCACTGCCTGGCTGGCCCCCCAGCCGTGAGCCGCTTTCCACTCCCGGACCCAACGCCGGACCGTCGATTCTGCTCCCCCAAATCCGTGCTCCTCGACCAGCCGATCCCAGATCCGACGAGACGTGTGACGCTGACGCCGAGGACGATCCCGGTCTCCCAGCAGCCAGCCCTCAACAATCGGTGCCACCGGATCCATGATCGGACACCTGGGTGGCTTTCTCCGTCGGTACTTGGGCTCCAACCCTTGCAAGGCTTTGCGAATCGTTTCCCGATGATGACCTGTCTCCCGACGGATCTCTCGGATGCTCTTTCCGTATACACGGTGGGCTGTTCTGATAAGCTCGTACTGGTCCATCCCAATCACTCCGGCCTCCGTTCTAGTTGTTCTTTTGCTCTTGAACAAACCTAGAACAGAGGTCTGATTGGGGTGGGTCACTTTTACTCGATCACTCGCCCCCAATCTGGGTCACTTTTACGATAGCGAAATCATCCGGGCTAGCGCGACGGGAGGCTCAGTCTCTAGCGCTGGGAGCTCCCTTTCGTCGGCTTCGCCATGGGGCCATCGGGTTTGATCGCTCCAGGTTCATGAGGGCCAGGGCGGTATCGGTGACACCAGCTTCCGTCTCGACCGGAGCACCAAAGCCATTGGCGAGCTCCTGGGTTTTCTCGATTCGTTGAAAGCTCTTCAGGGCCCGCCCGAGACTGTACCCCAGCTATCCGAAGAACTGCTCCAGAAGCTGCGGGCCATAGGTTACCTGTCGGGAGGCAAACATTGATCTCTCACGGCGGCGTCCTGAACTGTTGAACGGCCCGAGTTCACTTCTTGGCTGGACTAAGTGAACCAGTCCTTCTCGCGTGTAGCTCCGACGAGGGAATCGTTGACGCGAGGTTGGGGGGCTGATAAGTTTTGATCACCCCTCACCGGGGAGGTCAGAGGAACTCGGATCCGAAGTGGATATGGGGAATGAGGACGAGGCAGTCGATCCGGCTCTGAGCGTAGTGATCCCCACCTGGAATGGCCTCAGTCTTCTCCAGGAGAACCTTCCGTCAGTCGTGGCCGCCCTGGAGCACTTCCACCGGGTCCTGGAAGAATCCTACGAAGTGATCATCGTGGATGATGGGAGTGAGGATGCGACCGCAAAGTGGGTTGAAGAAGAATGCGCGCAGGCACGGTTGATCCGGCGCTCGCGCAATGGCGGCTTCTCCAAAGCCTGTAACGCCGGAATCGGCTGCTGCCGGGGTCGCGTCGTCGCACTGCTCAACAACGACCTGCGAGTCGAACCCGACTACTTTGCTCACCTCTATTCTCACTTCGAGGATGGCCGCGTCTTTGCTGTCACGGCAAGGGTATTCGAGTGGGATCCCCCGATCTTTGCGACGGGTGGGAAAGTAGGTCGTTTCCGGCGGGGATTTTGGAGCATGGAGTTCAACTACGACGTCGAGGTAAACTCGAGCAGCGCCTGGATCGAACAGCGACGACTCCTGTCGGCCTACGCGATCGCCGGGTTCTCCTGTTATGACCGCTCCAAGCTGAACAGCCTGGGGGGGTTCAACGAACTCCTCTCACCGTTTCTCTGGGAAGATAGCGATCTCTCATACCGCGGTTGGAAGCGAGGTTGGGAGATTCACTACGAACCAAGAAGCAGAGCTCGCCATCGAATCAGCGCAACCATCGATTCCAATTATCAGAGGCATTTCGTCAAAATGACTTCAATACGAAACCGCCTCCTCTTTCACTGGATCAATCTTCACTCGCTCTCCTATCTGGTGCAGCACCTGTTTATGCTGGCGCTGCTGCTCTCGACCCGTCTTCTGGTACTGGATTTCGGTTTCTATCGGGCCTTTTTCGGCGCCCTCTACCGGTTGAGACCCGCCTTGGCCTGCCGGAAGCTTGCGCGGAAGGAAGCAAAACGAACTGACTTCGAACTGTTCGAACTCCTGCAGGAATTCTATGGGAAGGCTCCCATTCGGGTCTTCAGAAACCAGGAAGACGTGATTCAACATCACATCGGAGCGGCAAACCTAGCGGCTCAGTAGGACGGACTGGTTTGAGAAACCTCGTGCGCCTTGCATCTCTGGGAGAATTCTGTCCTTCTCTGTTCGCAGGTCTTGCGCGAGTTGGTTCGTGAGACTGACTTGCCACGGGCTTCACGCTCGAGGGCCTCAAAGTCGGTGCCTCGACGGATCGCATATGGAATATGTGGTGTGTGTTCTACAATGGGAGCATGGAAGCCACTGCACCTCAACCTCGAAGAATCGAGGCCAGGAGACCGCCAGATCCGCACCCCCGAGCCTCGTTTCCTACCGCGGTCCTCGCTACTCCGGGTATGTTGACGCCTGGCTCCGAGTGCCGCACCTGCTGCTGAACGACCGCGGGCGAGCGTCTTGTCTGCCCGATGCAAAGCTTCTTCTGAATTGTGCGGGGCGGCAGACGTGATCGGGGCCTCACACTTCGGACTTCGAACTTTCCACAGCACCGGGTTTTCGAGCCACAGTGGTCAGGGTGCCCCATTTCCCCGCCAATCGTTCGACAACCCTCAGCCCGAAGAGGGTGGGCTTGAGTGCGTAATAGGGAAACCGGCTGGCGAACGTGGCCTCCGACCATTGGAGCAGACTGTGTTTCATGGGGTGAAAGTTGTGCCGGCGCACCAGGAGATTCTTGAGCGGCCGCAAACCGGCATCCGCCAGCAACTTCTCTAGTGAGCGGGGGGAGAAATGATGCAGATGACGGGGCGCTTTCAAAGCCCACCAGTAGCGGCGGAACAATCCGGCCTGCAGGCTGTCGAAATTGGGAGCAGAGATGAAAACGAGACCGCCTGGTTTCAGAAGGGTCCGGCTGCGCTCGAGCACTCTTCGAGGCTCGAATAGGTGTTCAAAGACATGCCAAAAAGTTATTACGTCAAAAAAGCCCGTGGGAAGATCGGGCTGATGGATATCGCCCAGCAGGACTCGCAGGTCGGGGACGCGGCGATTTATGACTTCCACGCTTTCTCTCACGACATCGATTCCCATACGGCGCCACCGTTGTGGGTCCAGGGCCAACAAGAAGAGACCATTGGCGCAGCCCACATCCAGGAGAGACCCTCCCGAACGGAACCCTTCCACCAGGGCTACCATTTCTAGATATTCCTTCCAGGAACGGGTTCCCTGCAGCTTTTGGCTCGCATAGTCCTGGAGGGTCTGCTCGACGTTTCCGAGATAACCCAGAGAGTAATAACGAGCGATTTCGGACGGAGCCGGTGGGGGTCGAGTCCAACCGTATCTGCACGTGGAGCACTTCCAAATCTCCCAAGATCGCTCCTTAAAATCACGAGCCCGAACCTCACAGAATCGGCTCACGTGCGTCGAAAAGCAAACGGGACAGGTCTGGATTGTCGGCGACTGCATGGGGCGGTCGAGTTAAAATCGGTTATCCGCTTTGTGACCCCAACCTCTGATCAAACGAGAGTCCATCGAGTCGACAGGTTATCCTCTCGGCGAAGATGCCCTCAGCCGGCGTTGCCACCAGCGAACTCTACCCCGAGGGCCGGGACGTTTTCAAGAATCCGTGGGCGCCACGCTCTGCGACGACCACGTCGATGCTTTCGGACGTGCCCCCTCAAAGGATCAATGTAAGGGATCCACGCCACGACTGAGTGTTTTTCACCTTACTCGCATGGGAAACTCGATGGTGACCATAGTGGCCGCCAAGCCGCGCCAACCTGACTTTCACCGAAAACCAATGCAAGAACTCCCAAAAGCACACCTTGTTTCGCCCGCCGTGACGGTTTGATACGCTCGTTCAATGAGAACCCTCTGGCTGGCGCCTTACTACCCGCTGCCGATTCGATCGGGCGGCCATAGCCGGCTGGCCAACCTGGTCCGGCATCTGGGGAACCGCCACGCGCTCTACTGGCTCGCTCCCACCCCCGAACAGTCCCTCAAGTCCTATTCCAACTTTGGAGGGTTTGGCAGCCCCGCCCGAGCTGGTGCCGGTTTTCTACAGTCAAACGTTGTGGGATCGCATCGCCAATACGCTTTGGCCCGCCAACTGGAGGCAGAGCGGCAGGCGGACCTTTCTGCGTCTGGCCGGCTACCCCTCGGATGCGGTTCGGATGTTTTTCTCAGAGCTTCAGACCCGGCTCGCCCAAATCTTAAGGCACGGGCGATTCGACATTGTCCAGCTCGAGTACACCGGAATGGGCGTCTATTGGAGAGTGCTCCGTCGACTGGCGCCAGAAATCCCTCTGGTTCTCGACGAACTCGATATCAGTTATGTGGCACTGCAACGGCTGGCGGAGGCCGACCCCGCCCGGCGAACGGCACTGGCTCCCCAGATCCCCCGGATGATTCGATTCGAGCAGCAGCTTTGGAAAGAGTGCCACTCAATTCTGACAATGTCGGAAGTTGACCGCCTGCGAGTCGGCCAGTCGGTCCCATTGTCCAAAGTCACTAGCATTCCCAACGGCGTCGATCCTGAACTCTTCGACTTCAGGCCGCGCACACACAACAGAAAGCACATTTTATATCCTAGGCAATCTAACCCGGATTATGCAAGAACCGTAGTTCGGTGTTGAAAAACGACTCGAGAAGTGGCCCAACTCGGAAGCGGGCAGGTGTGACAGGCGGATTTGCGAAGAATATGGGTTGGCGAGGCGTTTGAGTGGTTTGGGGAGTGAATTTCAGACAGATCTGGGCCTGGGTGAGTGTCGGAAGCGGTTTTTCGGGGGAGCTGGGAAAAGCTAACTGGAGTTCAGGCGACTCAAGACGAGGTGGAAGAGGGGTTGTTCGGGGAAGGCTGAGGAAAGATGGACCCAGATGCGTCGAGTGGTTTGTCGGATCCGGGCCCCAATCTTGAGGACCCGACGACGTAAGGTTTCGATTTCGAGCTTGTGCCAGGGGGTTCCGTGAAGATAGTCGCGCAGGCGCACGAACATCTGGTAAGCCAGTGCATGCAGGAGGAGTCGAAACTGATTGGCCAGGAATCGATGACAGCTGAGTCGGTCCATGCTCAGATGATTCTTGAAGGCCTTGATGAAGTTCTCGGTCTGCCCTCGGTTTGTGTAGTGGTCATAAAGTGATTGGGAGCAGAGATCGTCCCGGTTGGTAACTACAAAGCGACGATTGATGCCACGCTGATCGACCTCCACTTTGACAATGACGCGACGGGATCGATCCCAGCTGTGGGCTCGATAAAGAAACTCGTCAAACTGACGCTGTTTTTCCTCCAGCTCAAGGAGCCTCAGCCGAGTCGAATCCAGCAGGGGCTCGACCACTCGCTGCAGGCGAGGGTTTCGACTTAACCCAATGACATACTGGAGTTTATTCTCTTCACATTCACAGAACTCGTAGAGCCGAGGCGTGGCAAAGCCGCTGTCGGCCCGAATCTCAATCTCGACTCCCGGCCCCACTGCTTGTCGGATGGCCTCCACGACTCGCTTCAGAATGGGCACGATGTGAGAGGCAGCCCCCTTGTTGCCAGGTCTCAACACGGCACAGACCAGGTCTCCCGTGTCGGCATCGAAGATCAGCAAAGGATGCAGAATGTGGTTTCGGTAATACCCGTGGTAGAAGGAGAACTCCTGTTGGCCGTGAGTGTGGTCGTCGGTACTGTCCAGATCCAGGATGATCTTGCTGGGACGTCTCTTCTTCAGGGAGCGCACATAACGGCCTGGCAGCCACCGGCTCAGACGCATCAGATCCTTCTTGGTGACGGAGTTCTCCAGGCGGGAGAAAGTCGGCTGGGTGGCCAAATCGGGATCGCTCTCTGGCAACTGATCACAGACGGTCTTGAGCATCGGATCCGAGCGCAGCGTATCGGCGTCATTACAGTCTTCGTAGCCGGCCACGATCTGCAAGACTCGTTGTCGGATCAACTTCAACAGGTCATGACGAACGTAGCGTCGGTCTCGACTTTCCGCAATACACGAACTGAAGCCCTCGCACAATCGATGTTGACGATCCAGCGATCCAAACAACAACCATCCTGCGTCGGAAGTGAGGCTCCCCCCATCAAAACGCGTCGTGATCTTTCTGTGGCTGTGAAATGGCAGGGTATTCTGGCAGACTGCTTTCAACATTGCCGTAGCTCCTGTTTAGGGTCATTGTTTTTGTAAACCCTTTTATATCAGAGGGCTACGGCTTTTTCCTGGAGCCAGAATCTCACTCGGATTCAGATCTTTTGCACAATCCGGGCTAAGTCATCCACCCAATATCGTCGGACTCCGGTTCTTGCTGGATCAGATCTGGCCAAAGCTGCGCCAAAGTCGTCCGGGAGTCCGCCTTGATGTAGTGGGAGCGGAGGCTGAACCGGCGCTGGTCGACCGGATGAGCCAGACGGGTGTTGACTATCACGGATACGTCTCTGATGTCCGGCGTTTCCTGCAACGGGCCGGTCTGATGGTGGTGCCCATCTTTAACGGCTCCGGCACTCGTCTCAAAGTGCTGGAAGCCTTCGCGGCTGGGTTGCCGGTCGTCGGCACCAGCATGGGTTTTGAGGGTCTCGAAGTAGTGGAGGGAAAACACGTTCGGCTGGCGGAGTCTCCACGGCAATTCGTGGAGGCGGTCGTGGGTATGTTGAACTGTCCTGAGGAGGGTCGGCGGCTCGCTCATAAGGCTCGGCTTCTGGTGATGAACCGCTACGACTGGAAGACGATAGCCAGACAACTGGAGCAGGTCTGGATCGGGCTCCGGGAAAGGAAATTTGGTGCTTCTTCAGGGAAGTGTTGTTGACTTTCTCCAACCAACAGCCTCGCAACACATGACTCTAACTGGATCTGCCAGTCGTCTTCTAGCAACAAACTTGTATGACCGTGCTCCGCAAAAACTCGATCCAACGTGATTCACCTGGCATTTTCGTCTCGCGACCTTCACGCTTCCGACATGGACGTACTGCCCATAGTTCTGGCCACTCAAACCCTCAGTCTTCTCGCGTTCGCCTGGTTCCACCGTCGGCGGTGAATTCGACGCCGTCGGACACTGACTCGTCAGGATCCCCGAAAGTGAAGACGGACACCTGACGGCAACCGTAAGGGGAGGGAACGGACCTGTCCCCTGCCTATATTCCCCACCCTTGCAGCCGCTGAGATGGACGGACTCATTCGAGCTCGCGCAGTTGATCGACGATCTGGATGCTCCCCACACCAAGGTTCGATGTTCCGGACTCTGGTCAGCACGTACACGATGCTCGAAGGAAGGTTATCCAACCAGCTTTTGCAGCAGGATGGGACATCCTTCCGGGGGCGGTAGGACCTACCGCCAGAACTTCCGCTGACCAGGAGTCAGCTGGCATTGCTCCAGTACAGTGTTTGCTACTGCTTCACCCGCGGCAATCATGTGCTCCAAGCCGCGAGCTGTTGGCAAATAACCGCGTAACGGCAGCCTGGGCCGTATCAGCAGGTCGGTTGCGGCCAGGGCCGATCGGTAGTGGGCCGGGTAGAGGCGTACCCGACGGGGCGAATCTGGACTTAGTCCTACAGAGACCAGAAGAGAACTCAGCCCCCATCTCCCTGCATACTCGAGCCGGGAGGACACAAGCTATTCCCCCATCCTTTAAACGCCGGCCCTCCCGAAATACCGAACGACGCACGACACGCAGGGCACAGCTGGCATTGATGGCCGACGCCAGCCGCCCTTCCCGGATCGAAAGAGGCTGTCGCGAGGGGAGGAGTGTGGCAACAGCCGAGAAGTCCAGCTCCAGCTCATTGAAGTCCTCGGGCAGGTGCCTGGAGCAGAACTGTTCAAGTCTCGCACCGACCAGGAGCGAGGGCCAGAACGCGGAACTGGCCAGCTCTGCAATGCCCCGCCAGCAATACCCGGCCGCGTATGCGGCGCCTACCACACTACCGGCACTTGTGCCGGCCACGATGGCTGGACTGATCCCCGCCTCACTGAGCGCCTTGATGACTCCAATGTGGGCCAGCCCCCGAACCGAGCCCCCGCTCAATGCCAGACCAATGCGAGTCTCAGGGGTTAGCCTCGAGGACCTCCTCGAAACGGGAAGATCCGGACCCTTGCTGGAGAAAAGAGGTTTCGCGACTCCCTCAGAGGATCCTCGCTCCCGTTTCTGTGCCGCTGTTCCCGACTCGTACATCCGACTCCAGTGCATGCATTGCTCTACAGGAGCCAGGCGGAAAGGTTACGTAGCTGAGTCCGTTCCCTCCCCCTACGGTCGTCAATTGGAGCCTGAGAGGCTCGCCAGCTTACGGGTCTTTCCCCGGCCCATTACATCGCGGGCAGCCTCAACCAGAAAACCCGATCGGGTGAGCCCGTTTGCTTTGGCGTGTTCGTCGATCTGCTTGAGGATTCCTTCGTTGACGGTGATATTGATCCGCTTAGCCTTCCGCTGTAGTACCAGCGGAACCAGGAAGGGGATGCCGTCGTCCACATCGACCTTATCTAGCGGAGTCGGCTCGGGAACCTCTTCACCGTGCGCTAACATTCCCTCTACATGAAATTCCAGAACTTCCTCTGCCAATGCCAGTGTCTCGGCCACTGTCCTGCCGGCCGTAACACAGCCGGGGAAGTCCGGGAAATCAACCCCATAATCTGAGTCTGAATCCTTAGACAGAACGCCGACATAGTACGCTTTACCTGCCATTGTCACTTTCCTCCGGTTCTTAGCCCCGACCGGGCGGGACTATTTCAGCCCCGCCTGCCTGAGTATAGAGCTTATCAGCCGCTTGGTCAGGTCTCGCCTCGGATGTGGGACTGTCACCGTTCCAGCTCTTGCAGGGTGTACAAACTGGTGATGGCTGCCGCGTACCCGATCCAATGTCCAGCCGTTTCGCTTGAGCCCCGTGATCATCTCTCGGCTCTTCAATATAAGTATATTATACATACTTACCATGATATTCGCGGGCCTGAAAGGTGCCCCTATACCCTTCGGGCCCGCCTTCCCACCGGATTTCCAGTTTCTTGGGGTAAGAACGCACCCTATCCGCACCCGGCCACTTTTCGGCCCTCCTGGTGTCGCTTTCGGACTCGCCTTAAGTAACTGATTAGAAAAGAGTTAATCTGGTGGAGACGAAGGGATTCGAACCCTCGACCTCCTGAGTGCGATTCAGGCGCTCTTCCGAGCTGAGCTACGTCCCCACCTGTTGTTGTGCTCAAATTGTACAGCAGGGGCGTGAAACCAGTCACGTAACGTCGACGGCCTCCGGGCCGCGGTGCAGTCACTGGCTTCCTGCAATCGGCTTTTGCCTGTTGTAGCCTTTTCGCCGGCGGCTTTCGCGCCGCGGCGCAGTCACTGGCGTTCCTGCCTCTGACGGGTCCTTGGTTCGTTGGGGTTGCTTTGTGGGGTCTGGGGGCGGTGCTCTTGGAAGTTGGGAACTCTGGAACGTACAATACGCCAGCATCGGGAACGAGGAGGCCAACTATGAAGAAGCTGTTTGCAGTCCTCCTGCTGACGCTGCCTGGGGTTTCCTGCAGCGAATCAGGGCCTCTGGAGGAAGGTGATTCCGGCGCGGTGGCCTCGGATTTCAAGCTTGTCCTGGTCCTCGTCATCGATCAGTTCCGGGGGGACTACCTGGATCGTTTTGCACCGGTTCTCAAAGGCGGGCTGGCCCGACTGCGGGAGCGGGGAGTCCTGTTTGTGGATGCCCACCAGGATCATGCCGTGACCAATACCGGCCCGGGGCATGCCTCCATCTCGACAGGAACCCACCCGAGCCGGTCGGGAATCATTACCAACCAGTGGTTCGACAGGCAGCAACGGATGCGCATGTACTGCGTCGCCGACGCCGAGCGGCCCGTCATCGGCCTTCCCGAGCTGCCGGGGCGATCGCCCGCGAATCTCCAGGTCACCGCACTTTCCGACTGGATGAAGGAGCGGTGGCCCGACTCGAAAGTTTTCGCGGCCAGTTACAAGGACCGGGCGGCCATCGCGCTGGGGGGACACAGGGCCGACGGGGCCTATTGGTACGTGGGTGGGGACTTCGTGATGAGCACCTACTACCAGACCAGCTATCCTGAGTGGGTTACCGCTTTCAATGCGCGTAACCTGCCCGAGCGTTTTTTTGGCCGGCTCTGGGAGCCCCTGTTCGTCGACGAGAGTGTCAAGAAACTAGTTTTCGTTGACAGCGCCGACTCAGGGTTCCAGGGCGGATTTCCCCACGCTTTCGGGAGCCGCAGCTTCCGTCCGGGCCCGTCCTTTTATTCTTCCTTTGCCACCAGCCCCATGCTCGACGGCTTCCTGGCCGAGTTCGCCAAGGAGCTTATCCTTCAAGAGACCATTGGTCAGGACAGCAGCCCCGACTTCCTCGGACTGTCCTTTTCCGCTCCCGACCTGGTGGGACACCGCTACGGGCCGCACAGTCCGGAGCTCCTGGATACCCTGATTCGACTGGATGGGTACCTGGCCGACCTTTTCGACTTCATCGACCGGCACGTCGGCCTCGATCAAACGCTGATCGCCTTGAGTGCGGATCATGGCGTCTGCCCGGTGCCGGAATTCCAGCAGTCAAACGGTCTCCCCGGGCGGCGCGCCGATACGCAGGATACCGTCTGCAGCCAGAATCAGCTCTCCGAGATTTCTGCCCGCCTGGGTGTCGAGGCGGCCTGGTTGCTGGATGATTTCTATCTCGACTACGAGCTGATCGAGCAGTTGGGATTCGAGCCTGCCAGAGTCGAAAAGGTGGCTGCCGAGGTGCTCGAGGAGTGCCCCGTGATCCGAAGAATCTGGACCCGCACGGAGCTGCTGGCGGAGTCGGACGATCCCTTTCATCGGTTGTTCAAGAACAGCTTTTACCCGGGGCGGAGCCCCGATCTGCTGCCCCAGTTGGAGGAGTACCAGGTGACCACAAGGGTCGGCACCAGTCATGGCTCCCCCTACCGCTACGACACCCATGTGCCCATCCTTCTGCTTCAGCCGGGAGTACCGCCAAAGCAGGTTCAGAAACGGGTTCGAACGATCGATATTGCCCCTACTCTGGCTGAGATCCTGGGCCTCGAGCTACCTCCCCATGTTCAGGGGCAAAGCCTGGTTTCTTACCTCGGCGAAGACTGAGCGCGGAGCGGCAGGAAACCGGTTGAGGTAAAATTGGACTTGCCTCTCGGGACATGATCGGCTATCAGTGTTTCGAGGTGCGTCGCAAAAGATCGTTTAGTAGTCTCCTCATTTCGGGAGAAAAGACCATGCAGGCTGTTTTGAACCGTGCTTTCATCCTGACGACTCTTGCCGCCGGGCTGTGTCAGTCGGCACAACCCGTACTCGCTCAGGCACCGATGGAAGCTCCCGAGGGAATTCCGGTCGAGTCGGACTGGCTTTACCGGAAACACTACGCCCAGGTTCAGAAGATTATGCAGGCTCCCCCGGGTCAGCGTGAGTCGCAGCTCGAGTACTTTTACAAGAAGCTGCACGCACGGGCCAAGATGCGTCAGGTCATGCCCAGTTTCTTCGGACAGATTGTGAAGGACTACGAAGCCGCCGGGAAGAGCTCGGAAGCCAAGGCCCTGAATGCAAAGATGATGGACCTTTTTCCACAGCTGAGGCCGACGCCCGAACAGGAACTCGGGCAAGCCTATCAGAGCAAGAACTACCCACGGGTCATCGAACTGGGCGAGCAGCTGTTCGCCGCCAGACCGGATTCCACTCTCGCCGCCATGCTGGCTGACAGTTATATCGCGACTCAGAACGGTCCCAAGGCGCTTGACTACAGCCAGAAGGCACTCAACGCCCTCGGTACCAAAGAAGGAGTTTATTTTGCCGTGTGGCTGGCGGAGTACTACACGAGCCAGCGGGACATGAATAACGCACTGAAGTATTACGACCAGCTTGTGCAGACTTTCGGCGACCAGGTCCCGGCGGGGTGGGATGCCCAGCGCTGGTCTCAGATCCTGGGAACAGCTTACGGCCTGAGGGCCAGCGATGCCTATCTGAGAGAGAACCATCAGTCAGCCATCCAGCACTATTACGAGTCGCTTCGATATGCGCCCGGGAACGAGCAGGCTTATCTGTTCATCGGCCTGGCTCACTGGAAGGAGCAGGAGATGGTGGAGGCTATGGGAGCGTTGGCCATGGCCGCGGTGCTGGACCGCCCCGGTTCGCCCAAAGCCCGCGGCTACCTGGAGCAGATCTACAAGGCCCGGAATGGTGATTCCCTGGACGGCATCGAAGAACTACTCGATAGCGCCAGGCAGGCGCTGAATCAGCAGAATTGAGTTCCAAGTTCCACGTTCCACGTTCCACGTCACCTGGTTTGGCGACGTTTTCGTGGAAGGTGGAAGGTGGAACGTGGAACCTGAAACGTGGAACGTGAAACGCACCCCCCCCTCCCGCAGTTCATTGGAGCCCGTGTCCGGCGGCGTGAAGACCCCCGACTGATCACCGGTAAGGGCCGCTACGTGGCCGACATCCACAGTGGGGGCGCCCTGCATGCCGTCTTCCTGCGCAGTCCCTATGCGCATGCGCGAATCCGGAGCGTTGACACCGAGCAGGCAGCGAAGGGCAGCGGCGTGATCGAGGTCCTGACGGCTGCGGACCTGAATCCCGAGGTCGTCGAGCCGCCGGCCGTCATCTTTGGCGCCCCGGCTGGAGACTACGAGCAGGTTCAAGAGCCGGAAGCCCTGCTTTTGCAGGACGATCGGGTCCGTTTTGTAGGGGACGCCGTGGCGGTTGTAGTAGCGGAGACTGCCGCCGCTGCCCGGGATGCAGTCGATCTGATCGAAGTCGATTATGATCCTCTGCCCGTCGTCTCCTCCATCGATCAGGCCCTGGCTCCCGGAGCTACCCGCCTCTACCCGGATCTGCCCGGGAACGAGGCCTTCTCCTGGCGAGTCGAGGGGGGGGATGTAGACCGGGCGTTCGCCGAGGCAGACGTCGTCATCGAACTGGATGTCCGCGTCCAGCGTGTGATTCCAAATGCAATCGAGCCGCGGGCCGTCTCTGCCTCCTACGATCAGGAATCGGAATCGTTCACGGTCTGGTCGACCACGCAGGCGCCCCACCAGTTGCGTGACGAACTGGCGCGGGTAATTGGAGTTCCTCCCGAGCGAATCCGGGCCATCGCCCCGGAGGTCGGTGGAGGTTTCGGGGCCAAAGCCAACGTCTATCCTGAAGAGATTCTGGTTCCCCTGCTGGCCCGCCGTGCAGGGAGACCCGTTCGATGGGCCGCCTCGCGCAGTGAGGATTATGTTGCAACCGTCCACGGCCGGGATCAGACCGACAAGATACGCCTCGCCGCCACCAAAGATGCCCGGGTTCTGGGTGTCGACCTCGAGGTCACCGTCGACTGCGGGGGCTGCTACCGCCGCTGCTCGGCGGCAGTCGCTCCCTTGACCGGCATCATGATCACGGGAACCTACGACATTGTGAATGCGAGGGCCCGCGCACGTGGAGTGTTCACAAACAAAGCTCCCACGGAACCGTACCGCGGAGCCGGCAGGCCCGAGGCCTGTTACCTGATCGAGCGATCGATGGATCAACTGGCAAGAAGGCTTTCGCTGGACCCGGTCGAAGTGAGGAAGCGAAACTTCATTCCCGCCGGCCGTTTCCCATACACCACCGCAACGGGCTTGACTTACGACAGTGGAGACTACCTGCGACCGCTGGAGAAAGCTCTCAGGCAAGTCGACTACAAGGGCCTGCGCCGGCAGCAGGCCGATCGGATCCGGGAGGGCGGCAATCCGCTTGGAGTAGGTCTTTGCGAATACGTTGAGATCTGTGGTTTTGGCCCCTGGGAAGCCGGATCCGTGGAGGTCAGAGAGGATGGAAGCGTGGTGGTGCTGACCGGCACGTCCCCTCATGGACAGGGGCATGAGACCAGCTGGTCCCAGATCGTATCCGAGACTCTTCAGGTGCCGATGGACCGGATCGAAGTCAGGCACGGAGATACGGCCGTGGTCCGCGACGGAGTGGGCACGTTCGGGAGCCGCAGTGCACCGGTCGGAGGCACGGCGATCCTGAACAGTTCCGAGGTGGTGCGAGAAGGGGCCAGGCAAATCGCGGGGCACCTTCTGGAGGCGGCCTCAGCCGACATCCGGCTCGAGGACAGTGAGTTTCATGTCGTCGGCAGCCGCGCCCACAGCGTGAGCTGGGAGGAGGTGATTTCGGCCGCCTACAGCGAGAACCTGCCGGAAGACCTTCAGGGATGTCTCCAGTCGGAGGACCGCTTCGAGCCGCAAGGGGAGACCTACCCGTTCGGCGCCCATGTTTGCGTCGTCGAAATCGATATCGAAACCGGCCAGCTTTCCATCGTTCGCTATCTGTCGGTGGACGACTGCGGCCGCGTGATCAATCCCCTGCTGGTCGAGGGACAAATACACGGCGGCATCGCTCAAGGTCTCGGACAGGCCCTGTACGAATCGGCCGGGTATGACGAGCACGGGAATCTGTTGACGGGAACGCTGATGGATTACGCCGTACCGAGAGCCCACCAACTGCCGGCGTTTCACACGAGCCGTACGGAAACCCCCACCCATCTCAACCCGCTTGGTGTGAAGGGAGTCGGCGAAGCGGCTACCATCGGTTCCACTCCGGCAGTCGTCAACGCCGCCGTCGACGCACTGGCTCACCTGGGGGTCGAACACCTCGACACGCCCCTCACCCCCGAGAAGATCTGGCGGGCCATGCAGTCGGGGAGGAAATGAAGCCGCTAGTGTTCGAATTGGTCTTTGAGCTTAACGATCCGGCGCACGGCTCGATGGGCTGAAAGTGACGCGGCCCGCACGGGACCTTCCGCCAGGGCACTGGTGAAGACGTCCTCCCATCGCTCCATTTTCACGTGCACATTGCAGCGCTTGTCGGGACCTCCACGCGGCCCGTTCTCGTCATCCACGACGACATCCACATGACGGATCCTGTCGCTGAATCTGTCAAAGGCAAGACGAATGCGACGTTCAATCCGGGCTCGGCTATCCGGGTTCAAATGACAGTGCCGTTCTTTCACATTCACTTCCATAGCATTCCCCCCTTTTCGCCACCATTACTATAACCGATGCCCCAGACCCGGAGCGGGGTCGGAACCCGCAACTACGCAATATGCGCCCCCAGGGCTTCCACGTAGACAGCGTAAAGCGATTGGCTGGCAGTCATGAACAGCCGGTTGCGCTTGGCACCCCCGAAGCACACGTTACTGCAGATCTCGGGCAGTCGAATCTGTCCGATGCGATCTCCGTCCGGGGCGAACACGTGGACTCCGTCAAAGCCCTCTCCGGCCCAACCGGCACTGGCCCAGATGTTTCCGTCCCTGTCTGCCCGAATGCCGTCCGCCAGACCGGTCCTGTCTTCCAGTTCCATGGACGTGAACTCCCTTCCCGCGGCCAGTTTGACCGAATCGGTTACATCCCAGGCCTTGATATTCCGGGCCGATCCCGTGTCGCTCACATAGAGCTTCCGATAGTCTGGAGAAAAGCACAGCCCGTTGGGTTTTTCGATCTCGTCGGTCACCCTGACAAGCTTTCCATCGTGCGGATCGATGCGGTAGACAGCTTCCTTGATCTCGAGCACGCTCTTGGTCCCTTCGTAGTGGACCATGCTTCCGTAGCCGGGGTCGGTGAACCAGAGCCCGCCGTCCGGATGGACGACCGCATCATTCGGAGCATTCAGCGGCTTACCCTCCCAGTTGTCAGCCAGCACGGTAATGGATCCGTCGTACTCGTAGCGAACCACTCGACGATTTCCATGCTCACAGGAAATCTGGCGGCCTCGGAAGTCAAAGGTGTTCCCGTTGCTGTTGCCGGAGGGGTGGCGGAACGTACTGACCTGTCCAGTTTCTTCCAGCCAGCGCAACTGGACATTGTTGGGAATGTCACTCCAGATCAGGTAACGGCCCACTCCGTTCCAGGCGGGACCCTCCGCCCACAGCATTTTCTTACTGTGGTACAGGCGCTGGATGGGAGTGTTCCCGAGTTTGTACTTGGAGAAACGCTGATCCAGGACAACGATGTCGGGGTCGGGATAGCGTACCGGCGGAGCATTGAGGCCGTACCGATCCTGAACAAAGGCGGCTCCGGCAAGTCCGGTCGCTCCGACCACACCTGCTGCAAAAGAGCGGCGCCCCATCCTCGATCCCGCTCGCCAAAGGGCCGGTTGTTTCGGTGCCACTCGACTGGGCGTCGCTGTCTTTTTCATGACTGAACCTCTGTCTTGTTTCGGTGTGGGTTGCAACTCTAAAAGTAGTTAAAGGTTAAAGGTTGAAGGTTGAAGGTTGAAAGTTAAGGGATTCGGGTTACTCCAGGGTGGCGGGAAAGATGGCGGCGGCGGTCCAGCCTCCGTCAACGGTAAGCAGACAGCCGGTCACATAACCCGAGTATTGGCTGGCCAGAAAAACCGCCGGGGCCCGAATCTCATCCAACTGCCCCCAGCGATTCATCGGCACCGTGTTGCGGATGAAGATCTCAAACTCTTTTACGACCGACTCGTTCATGGGCGTGAGAAAGGGTCCCGGACAGATGGCGTTGCAGGTGATGCCGTGAGGGGCCAGCTCCGCGGCCAGGGCACGGGTAATCTGCACCACGGCCCCCTTGCTCGCACTGTAGGGAGTCCGCGAGGAGAGGCCTGCGATTCCAAGGGTGCTGGCCACGTTGATGATCCGTCCGTAGCCGGCACTCTTCATGTGCGGGACGACCGCACGGCACCCCAGCCACACTCCCTCGACATTTACCTTTTGAACGGCCCGGAAGTCTTCAAGGCGGAGTTCCTCAATCTGGCCCCGAATATTAATGCCGGCGTTGTTGACCAGGATGTCTATCCTTCCCCAGCGGTCCACGGCCGTCTCCACCATCGTCTCGATTTCGTCCGGACGAGTCACGTCGGCAACCAGACCCACGGCCCGGCTTCCGGTCTGCCGGGTGATGGAATCGGCGGCGGCGTTGATTTCGCCCTCATCGCGTGAGGTGATCAGCACCTCGGCCCCGGCCCCGGCCAGGGCGCCCGCGATTTCCTTCCCCAGGCCTTTGGAAGCTCCTGTCACAATGGCAACTCTGTCGTGCAGATCGAAGAGATCGTTTCCAGTGGGCATCATCGCTCCTGTCTACGGACCTGTCCCCGGTCGCTCCCGGATCGCCCTGAAAGGGACAGTCCTATTCCTCCCAGTATTAGTATCGCAGCCAGCAGCAATTCAAAAGTGACGGACTCGAAAAGAAACAAGACGCCGCCGGCAGCCGCCAGCACCGGCACCGAGAGCTGGACCGTCGCCGCTCTCGTGCCGCTCAGACCGGGTAGAGCCGTATACCAGATCACGTAGCCAAGCCCGGAGGTCACAGCCCCCGATACGACAGCCAGCAACAGGCCGCTGGCAGAGATGTTGACGCTGCGGAATGCAACGGCGCTGACCACGAGAGCGAAAGGGACACTGCGTACGAAGTTGCCGGTGGTGACACCGACCGGGTCCTGGACCCCTCTCCCCAGAAGCGAGTACAACCCCCAGGATATCCCCGCCAGCCCCATGAGCAGGGAACCGATTGGAGAAGGTGCGGAAAGCCCCGGCGACACGAGATACACCAATCCGGCCAGGGCAGCCGCAAGGCCCAGCCACTCCAGTCGACCCGGCCGCTCTCCTGCCAGCAGAGCAGCGAGAATCATGGTCAGCTGAACAACCGCAAACAGGATCAGGGCCCCCGTGCCGGTACTCAGACTCAAGTAGGCAAAAGAAAAGCCAACCGCGTAAAGAAACAGCAGGGCAGCGGCCAACCAGCTTCCGCGGCCTACCGACGTGGTCACCTTCGAAGCCAGGGACGAGCAAACCAGCAGCGCCAGCGCTCCGGAGAGAAGCCGAACGGTCGTGAAACTGGCGGCATCAATAACAGGACCCTCCAGCGCCAGACGGGTCAGGATCGAATTCGCGGCGAACGCCGTCAGGGCCAGCACCGTGCACAGGGCAGTTTTCCTGGGCGTGGCAGTGTTTTTCATGGGATGGCTACTTTCGGGAGCAGAGCAGATGCTATCCGAAGTCGGTACCTCGGGGAAGGTATCTTTACCAAACCGTCGTCTTTCTCTACGATTTGTGAATCTTCTCACACTACTGGGGGGTGCAACGGCACATAGTAGCAAGTTGCACCCTTGTTTAAGCCGCTGGTTTCGAGGGCCGGTCACAGGAGCTTGATTTCCGTGGAAATAGACGGACTCAACGATTCGCAGTCACCTGTCGTGCAGGATTTCACAAACCGGGCCGACCTGGCGGCCGACGAGCCGGCAGAGGGGAGTCCCGAAAAAGGGCGGTTGTTCTGGCTGCTCGTCCTCTCGCAGGTGAACCTGGCCCCTGCCGTACTTTTTTCAGCTGCCGTACCACATCAGGAGGGTGAACATCACATTAATGAACAGTGGCCGGACTATTGGGCGAAACGCTTCCTCTCGAAAGGATACGTACCGATCGATTGCCTCCGAAAGCAGCTCTGGGATAACGATGAGATCGACTGGTGGTACGCTCAGAACCTGATAATGTTCGTGAAACAGAGCGATCTGGGAAGTTATGATCGCCTTAGCGCCTACACAGGGCAGGCAACTTTGAATCAATTTGCGCTTGTCCATCCGAGGAACTATTTGCGAGTGGTCTGGAAAACAAGAGTTCTACGGGCAGAAGTTGATTTGGCCGACATCATCCCTGCAGGTAATTGCTTTATTCTGGTAGACCAAGACCAATTTGGCGACTTGCATTTAGCCGGGGGACGGCGTGTGTTGCCATTCCTTGAACGAGCGGGAAAGTATTGGGGGCCTCCCGCCGACGATGAAGCCGCTGTCAGCGAGTTGGAACGTCTTCGACGATGTGGCGCCAGCTTCTTTGTCTTCGGATGGCCTGCCTTTTGGTGGCTGCAACACTATGCGGGTCTACAAGAGCACCTCCGTTCGCGATACCATTGCATTTTGGAGAACGAACGCCTCATTGCCTATGATCTCCGACGGTCAAGCGAAGTTCAAAAGCGTCAGAATGAGATAGATGGCAAAGGTCCTTGATCAGCCCTTGCCGTTGAAACGCTTCGGCGGCGGCTTCCGCACCGCTGCGCAGTCACTGGCGTTCCGGCAATTAGCTCCTGCCGGTTGTGACTCTTCGTCGGCAGCTTCCGCGCTGCGGCGCAGTCACTGGCGTTCCTGCCTCTACGGTTTTCTTGATTTGCGTAGTCTGCTGGGGGGGTGTGAGAGGGGCTCGAGCAGTGGCCGGCCAGTGGTCGGGGATAGAAAAGGGGCGCTGCGGATGGCGGCGCCCCCTTGCTCATGTTGTTGTTTACTGGGGCTTATCGGGGCATCTGCAGCCAAGGCCAGATGGGCCAGGTCGCGGGTCGGGACAGTCGCCGTGATTGAGCTACCATCAGAAGGTGTGTAAATAGCATAGGCGGTGAGTATCCTTCCGGGTTGATTTAAAACCCAGGGCCGAAAGGCCCGCAACGGAAGGAGTACGCACCGCATGAGCAAGCAGAAGATTGAGGAAAGTGTGGAGTCAAGAGTTTGTTTCGAGGAGCTGGAAGATTGGGTGCGGGAGAAGATCCAAGGCTGGGTTCAAGAGCTGCTGGAGGAGGAAGTCACGGAGTTATTAGGGCGGCGTAAGAGTGAGCGGCGAAGGGCCGTGGACGCTCCGTCGGGCTATCGCAATGGATATGGGAAGCCGAGGCATCTGACGCTGAGCTCGGGGACGATCCAGGTTCGAAGGCCTCGAGTGCGGGATCTAGAGGAACACTTTGAAAGTCGGGTGTTGCCCCTGTTTGCCAAGCGGACGCGGCAGGTTCGAGAACTGATCCCTGAGCTGTACTTGCATGGTCTGGCGCTGGGGGGATTTTGATCTGGCTCTGAGAGGGCTTTTAGGGGAAAAGGCGCACCTGTCGTCCTCCACGGTGGCCAGATTGAAAGAGAAGTGGCAGGCCGAATGGGAGGTCTGGCAGAGTCGACCCTTGAATGATCTGGAAGTGGTGTATTTATGGGTAGATGGAATCTACGTCAAGGCGGGTCTGGAGAAGGAAAAGGCAGTCCTGCTGGTGGTGCTGGCCGCCTTAAGTGACGGAAGCAAAGCCGTGGTGTCGGTCACGAGCGGCTATCGGGAATCGACTCAGAGCTGGTCGGAAGTACTGCGCGACTTGAAGCGCCGGGGGATGGGCTGTCCACGGCTGGTGATCGGAGACGGCCACTTGGGCATCTGGGGAGCTTTGCGCAACGTCTATCCCCAGGCCGAGGAGCAGCGCTGCTGGAATCATCGGATCGTCAACCTGCTGGCCAAGCTCCCTAAGCGAGTGCACAAGCCGGCCTTGCTGATCCTGCGGCAGATCCCTTACGCCCAGACTTGAGAAGAAGCACAACGACTCAAGAAGGTTTTTCAGCACTGGTGCCGGCAGCGAGGGCTGACTCTGGCGGCTGAGCTAATCGAGCAGGACTGGGACCGGATGGTGACCTTTTACAACTATCCAAAGAAGCAGTGGCAGCATCTGCGAACCACCAATCCAGTGGAGTCACCGTTTGCCGCTCTTCGGCTGCGAACGGACGCGGCCAAGCGATTCAAGAAAGTGGAAAACGCCCAGGCGGTGATCTGGAAGATGCTGTTGGTGGCGGAGCAGCGATTCCGCCGGTTGAAGGCACCGGAGCTGATGAAAGCCGTCTACCAGGGCGCCAACTATGTCAATGGAGTCCCGGTCAACCAAGTCCCGGAGGAGAAAGCCGCCTGATGTTTTTCCACACCTATTGACAAGAGCTCCCGTGATTCAAGTGCGCCTCCAAGGCGTTGGGACTAACATTAATCTTATGACCGCTGTCAAAAAGAAAATTACTCTTGGTCACGTGACAAATCACGACTTTTTCTTTACCCGCCATCAGCAGATGTGAGAGTGGCAGCGCGGCGATGACCAGCAGGAGAACGCTGGCAGTAAGTAGCTTTTTCATAGTCTTGACCTCCAAACGAAAAAATTTGTTCGAAATCCCCCTCGACTGTCCCGAATAGTGGCACGGAGACGCACGAAAAATAGTCATCAAGCTCACAAAACGCACTTCCGTCGGGTTATTTATTGTAGGGGAGCTGGGGGACATCCCGGCTTCCCCGGGGGGGCGAATCGGCTTGGGCGTTTGGCGGTTGTTGGTTTCGTCGGCGGCTTCCGGGCCGCGGCGCAGTCACTGGCGTTCCTGCCTCTGCAGGTTCCTTTGTTGGAACGGTTTGCTGGGGAATGGGGGAGGCGCGTAGAGTGTTGGGCGGTGTTTGTTTTCGGCGGGGGGGAGAAAAAAGCCGGGGCGGGGTAGCCCCGGCTTTCAGTGTCGCCCCTTGCGGGGCGGGGGTGGGGAAACTAGACTGTATCGTCGTAACTCAAGTTCTACTGCAGCACAGGTTCTCAGGTCGCTAAACTTCGCTGGAACCCCGCTTGGTCGCGTTTCAGGTTCCGCGTTGAACGCCTCCTGAGTCCGTTCCTAAATCGGGACTGACTCCAGATCGCCTCTCAAGACGAGTTCCCTTCGGTCCAGGTGAATGGCCCATCACGAGAACCTTTCCAGTCTGAAGTTCAGTCCTCAGCCTCTCTGATCCGAGTGCTGCTCAAGTAAGTACCTCCTGACCAAAAACCGTTTGAATGACCCCTCATTCAGAGCATTGCACAACAAATTGCATAAGGCAACAACAAATTGACGGTTTCGGCAAGAAAAGTGACCGCGGGTGCCATCGAGCGCACCACGGTGAGGCCCGAGACCGGCTCGCAGCCCGGCCCTGTGCTAGACTGATTGCGTGTTCTCCAGACGGACCAAGGAAGTTTGTTCCGGATGGCTGGTTCTGCTGTTGTTTGCCTTCGGCCTGGGCCAGGCCGTGGAAGTTCTGCATCCCGTCGAGGAGCAGTGCAAGCAGGATCATCATTCCCACCGGAACCAGACCTTTCACGAGGGCCACACCCAGGGAAACCACCTCTGCCTGCACCTGGTCAAGCTCGTCCCCGAGCTGACCACTCCCTCTCCCGTACGTCTTTCCATTACGGACGGACAGACGGCGGAATCCGCCTTGGTCGCCCCCTTTCTGCGACTCGAATCCCCATCCCTGCGAGCTCCCCCGGCTCACCGCAGCTAGTCACAGTTCTCCTTTTTTACAGACCTTCTCAAGACACAACCCTCGGGTGCACAAACCGAGGAGTCTTCACGAATGATGCCCAAGAGGAGACCGGGAAACGGACTCCTTTTCGTTCCCGGTCTGATCCTGATTTCAGCGACAGCCCTGCTCTGGGCCGAGACGACGGGCCGGATTACGGGTAAGGTCCTGCTCGAGCAGACCGGAGCCCCCATACACAACGCCCAGGTTCTGCTCGTGCAGTTGAGTCGAGTGGCCGAGACCGCACCAGACGGCACATACACGTTTACTGACGTGCGCCCCGGCGTCTATGACGTGGTGGCCTACCTCGGCTCCCTGAACTCCCTCACCGAACTGATCCGGGTGCGACCCGGCGAAACCACGAGAGCCGATCTCACTCTGAGACTCGCGGCTATCAAGGAAGAGGTTACGGTCACGGCGAAAGGGGCCCGGGAAACCGCTTTCGAGGCGATTCAGTCGGTCAGCTCGCTCGACTCTTTCGATCTGGCGCAGAAGATGTCCTCATCCATCGGCGAGGTGCTTGACGGGCAGCCGGGCGTGGCTAAGCGCAGCTTCGGCCCGGGAAGCGCCCGTCCCATTGTGCGTGGCTTTGAAGGAGACCGGGTTCTCGTGATGGAGGACGGGATTCGAGTCGGCTCACTGGCCTCCCAGTCGGGCGATCACGGCGAACCCATCGACGCCGCCAATATTGAACGGATCGAGGTAGTCAAAGGCCCGGCCACGCTGCTGTACGGAAGCAATGCGGTCGGAGGAGTCGTCAATGCGATTACCGGTCATCTGGAAGATCATCAACAGTCTCACCAGGGACTGCGAGGACAATTCAGCGCAGTGGCCGGTTCCGCGAACGCGCAGGGCGGAGCCAGTGTCCGAACGGAATACGGAACGGGCCGCTGGCTTTTCTGGGGGGGAGGGGGCAGTCAAAGGACAGGCGACTACGGTACACCGAGCGGAGTCGTGGAAAACTCCGGCACCCGCATCAGCAACGGCACGACGGGCCTCGGCTGGTACCGAGAGAGAGCCTTCCTGAACTTCGGCTACCGTTTCAATGAGGGCCGCTACGGCATCCCGTTCGCAGCTGAAATCGCGTCCGGAGAGATCGGACCGCAGGAGAACGGGCCTTTCCGCTTCTCAAAAAGAATGGGGACGGAGATCGCGAGCCGGGAGCAGCTCGAGTCAGTCGATCTCGATTTCCGGCGCCACAGCACGCGCCTGCTGGGAGGCTTTCGCAAGCTCGACAGCTTCGTCGACAGCATTCGTCTGTCGCTCACTTATACGGACTGGATGCACCGCGAATTGGAGACGCTGGCCGGGGGCGAGACCGAAATCGGAACGACCTTCGATAACCTGCAATGGGTCTATCGAGGAGATTTCCGGCAGGCGCGACGGGGTCCGCTCTCCGGCAGCTTCGGCTTCTGGGGGCTGATTCGAGACTACGATGTGAAGGGCGAAGAGGCTCTATCACCTCCAGTCGACCAGAAAGCCTTTGCCCTCTTCACCCTCCAGGAATTGGAGTTCGAGCGAGTCAAGGTGCAACTGGGGGGAAGGCTGGAGCACACCGGCTACCGACCCCAGGGGCCGGGCACCGGCGACAGCGAGGACGGGCCGATACCCCTCCCCGACCGTGACTTCACGGGATTCTCGGCGGGCGTCGGAGCCCGCTTCCCGCTCTGGAAGGACGGGGCATTCGTGGCCAACTTCACTACCTCTTACCGCGCTCCGGCTTTGGAAGAGCTCTACAACTTCGGGCGCCACCTCGGAAATCTGGCCTTCGAGATCGGGAACGAACAACTCGGAAGGGAGCGCAGTGAGGGGATCGATCTTACGGTCCGCCATCATGGGGAAAAGATTCATGCCAGTGCCAGCTTCTTCTACTACGACATCCTCGACTTCGTCTTTCTGGCGCCCACCGGGGCAACCAGGGACGGCCTCACTGAAGCAGAGCACCGGCAGGCCGATAGCCGTTTCATCGGCAACGAATTCCGGATGGACGTCAGTCTTCATGACTCCCTTTGGCTCAATCTGGGGCTGGATGCCGTAGATGCGCAGCTGCAGGAGACCTCAGGCTCGCTGCCGCGAATCCCCCCGCTGCGAGGGTACATAGGTTTCGAACTCCGCCATGGGGGCCTGAGCTTCAGGCCCCGGGTCGTGATGGCGGACCGGCGTGATGACGTCTTCTCGACGGAGACCCGTACAGCGGGCTATGCAGTCGTAGACCTGGCTGCTTCCTATACGATTGCCCGCCAGCACTGGCTTCACCAGGTGGGAGTCAACGTTTTCAATGTGGGGGACAGGCTCTATCGAAATCATGCCTCCTTCATCAAGGATTTGGCTCCCGAGATCGGACGGGGGGTGCGGTTGACCTATACAGTCAAGTTTTTTTGATTCCAGGTTCCAGGTTGGCGCGCTCAGTGGTGTCGGGGGAGGTTGTGGAATGGCGCGCTCATTGCATTCGCGCCTCTGCCTGCTCGGCGGCGGCACAGATCGGAACGTGGAACGCGAAGGCGCGGAGCGGTCAGTCAGCCGATTTGCTGAGAACGTACAGGTTGGCCTTGCCCAGGAAGCCGCGCTCGGTCTTCTCCCGGACCTCGAACCCGAACCGCTGCGGCGCGGACTCGAACTCTGTCAGGACGGCGGAGTTCGAATCTTCGTAGAGCTGTCGCAGGAAGTCATCCACTACAACTGCATTGACTTCCTCGACACGAAGGAAGGCCGACAACTCGCCGGCTTCCCGGGTCGGCTCGATGGCAACCTCCTGACACGGGTGTCCTTTGGCCCGAAGATACGTACAGTACGACAGACTGGAAAACGCCTCTACCCGAACCGTGCCCAGGTCCGGCGCTTCGGCCACCAGAGCCTCCGCCAGCTTAACCACCTGCTTTTCGCCGTGAGGATCTCGCGGGATGAGAAAAAAGATCAGGGCCACAAATGCCGAGATGATGACGCCCAAGCGCAGGCGTCCGCTCACCTGGGACAATTGTAGCCGCTCCGGAAGAGCCTTCCTGGCCTTTTTCAGTAACACCGTACCAGCCACCATGACCAGCGGTGTTGCCGGTAAGAGGTAGTGTGCAGATGGGTCGAGGACCAGAGCCACTGCCAGACCCGACGCCGCACCCGCTCCCGAAATCACCCAGAACAGTGGTGTGGCGGGGACGGAGGCTCGAGGCTGCACAACAACCAGCAGAAGTAGCAGGAAGAGAAGCGGGACCCACCAGCCTCGATCGGGCGCGGGCAGGAAAACCCAGGGGGCTTGCATGAGCAGGCCGGGAACGTTGCCCGCCACGTGCCCCAGTAAAGCCCGCGGATTAGCCAGTGCTGCGTCGGTGATACTGTCCGCCTCGCCAAACACCTCCTCCATCCGCTGGGCGTGGTCCAGGTGTCCGCTCCTCAGCGATCCCCCAGAAGCGCTGATTTCCGACCAGACAAAGCGTTGCGAAAAGGCCTCAAAGGAACGATTGGACCCCGGTGGTGTGGAGGACAGGGCAGACACGCCGAGAGAGATCAGCAGGCAGATCGCCAGAGTTCCCCAGGCCTGCATTCCGCCCAGCTGGCGACGGTAGGTCAACCATTTGGACAGAACCATTAACACCAGCGCCACCAGGATGGTCAGGATCTCTGGACGGACCCAGATCCCCAGAAAAGACAGCCCCAGCAGTATCGGGAGCACTCCCGGGGTTCTGGGTGAGAACGAACCCAGCAACAGCACCAGAATGACGCCGACTCCAGCTACGTGGACGACCGGGTAATCGTACAGGAGGGTCCCGTGGCCTAGAAAGCCCAGAGACAGGAGCAAGGGCACCGGCTCGCGAAAGACTTTTCGGGAGAGCACCCAGAAAAGGACAAGGACTACATAAAGGACCAGCAGTCTGTGGGTCAGGTAAAGCAGCAGCGGATGTTCGGATGGGAAGATCCGGTGAAGCACTCCGTAACCGATCACGAACAGAGGAGACCAGTCTCGATCAGGCCGAATGCCGGATGTCGCAAACAATTGGGCGCGATCGAAATAGTAGGCGCCGTCAGTCAGCGGGAAGTCAAGATGCAGGCTCTGGACCCCGGCGATGACACCGAAGGCCGTCGTCAGGAGCAGAAAACTGATCACGCCGGGAATTGGCTTCATAGGGAAGCGACCCCTCCTTCGATCATTTTATCCACTTGGCAACAAAAAGTCCCATTCCAGCCAGCCACGCCAGGATCGAAATAGCCAGGCCGATCCGGAAACTGAGCGGGCGGAACTCGAAACGAACGGTGTGTTCACCAGCAGGGACCTCAACTCCCCGAAACAGATAATCTGTTCGCCAGATGGGCACTTCAACACCATCCACAGAGGCTCTCCATCCACGATAATAAGTGTCTCGAAGGACCAGCAGAGCGGGTGTAGACGTTTTCGTTCTCAACTCCACGAGATCGGGCCAGTCCCGAATCCATTCTGCCGAGCCCTTTTCCGCCAAATGCGGCTTTTGCAATGCCGCACCTCGGTTTCCCGATAGGAACAGGTGGTCCGGCGGTGAGGCTTCCACCACAGCCTCACCGCCGAACGGCCGGTTCAGTATATGGCCAAGGGCGGACGCACCGTCTTCAACAATCGTGACTTCGCGGACAAGATCGACTCTGCGGGCACCCTCAATCCCGTAGATGAATGGAAACTCAGATCGAATGGGAGTCAGACCCTCCAGTTCGTAGCGAACCGGCGAGAGAATCCGGGTCACGCCCATCGTCCTCAACAATTGAAGACGCTGCAGGTCCAGAGAGGGAATGAAATGATGAGGGTCCGGCTCCTGTTCGGACAGCAGCCGGTACAACGCCGGAACGCGGCCCGTCACCAGCGATTCGTAACCCCGGGCATCGCGCAGTCCAAGGCTCATCGCGTAGTTGGGAAGCAGCGTCGCCACACCCGTTGCTGCGATTCGATGGTGTCCATGCGGACCCAGTTGCTGGACTATGGCGTTGGACCGGTCCAGCGTCTTCCGCGAGACGGCTGGATTGAAGTCCACACCAAAGAAGACGCCGGTGATCAGAATAAGACACAGGGCCCCGGCCGAAAACCTTCGTGGCTCGAGGGCATAAAGCACGATCAGGCAACCCAGCCCGAGGAGCGGATAAAACGGATACGGGAAGCGCCAGGGACCGAAGCAGTAAGACCCGGCCAGCGCGTCCGGATTCCAGCCAGGCCGTACGAACAGTACCAGGGCTGCCAGGCCTGCCACGAACGCAGCCCCAAAAACCAGCCGTCGAGCGCCGGGCCCGGCGTCCTTACCCGAAAAGACCTCGACTCCGATTCCAGCCAGGGCAGCCACAGCCGCCTGCAGGACCAGGGCGACGTGGAGATGATTTGCGTTCCTGAGCAGCGGAACGGCAGTAAACAGATCGAAGAAGGGAAAAATGCCAAAAAGAATGACGAAGGCGCCCGCGGCCACGACCCACAGGGCATCGGACCACACGGCGATGGATCCTGGAAAAAAAAGAGCCGAGAGCCAGCACCAGCGGAACCGCGCCGACATAAATGAGCCCACGAAAAGTATTCACGGATTGCGGTTCATTGATGGGACACCCCAGGAAATAGGGGCTGAGCAGAGCCGGCAGCCCCCACAACTGCATCGACCATGGATTCCGACCCGGCCAGGATCTCAGCTCCAGGGTGCCCCCGCCCACGACGAGCTCGACAAACGGCAGCAGGACCACCGCCGACATCATGACACCCAGCACAGATCCAACCACCACGCTCCCCAGTCTCCTCCAATTTCGGACGAGGGCGTAGAGCGTCCAGGCCATCAGGGCCAGCAGCGAGCATTCGGGTTGGCCCCCCAGGATACAGACACAGACGATCACTGCAAGGATCGCGACACGCCTGCGGGTCACGCTCGCAAGAAGGCCTTCCACGCTCCAGAACCCCCAGCCCAGACACATCGATACCGCGGTGTTGGGGTAAAGCAGGAAAAAGATCTGGTAACCGGAGAACTGAAAGGCCGCTGCTCCGGCAGCGGCTCCCCACGGAGAAAGCCCTATCCTTCGCAGAAACAGAAACACTCCCGCGCCTGCCAGAAGCAGCTTCAGCAGTGCCGCCCATTCATAGGATGTTTCCAGCGGGACGGGAAGCAGGATGAGGTTGAGCGGTGAGAAAATCGCCGAGACAGCCGTGGCAAGAAAAGGTGTGCCGTTGAGCACGTAAGGATTCCACAGCGGCAGTCTTCCGTTTCGGAACTCCTCCCGGACGAAAGCATAGTAGGGATAAAACTGCTCCATGACGTCGGCGATGAGCCGGTTTCGAACCTCGGGATTCGCCGCATCGGCAAAGGGCAGCGCGTGCTTGACCAGATCGGCCGGCAGCAGCACCAGGTCCGGGAAAAGGAGAGGGCGACCCAGCATCAGCAGACAGGCCAGCACGATGAGCCCAAACGGGACAGATCTCACCCGCCGACCTTAGCGCAGGCGGATTCCAAATTCCAGATTCCAAATTCCAGAAACGTGGAACTTGGAACGTGGAACATTATCCCCAGGAGGGCGCCGGCAGGAGGCTTTTCCCCATCAGGTGTTTGTCGATGGCACGAGCCGCTGCACGCCCTTCGTTGATCGCCCACACGACCAGCGACTGACCCCGGCGGCAGTCGCCGGCGGCGAAAACGCCGGGTACACTGGTGGCGAAGTCTCCGTACTCGGCTCGGTAGTTGGAACGCTGATCGTACTCGACACCCAGCATTTCGGTGACCGAGTTCTCGGGACCCAGAAAACCCAGGGCGAGCAAGACCATATCCGCTTCCCAGATTCTTTCGGTTCCCGGAATCTCGCTGAAGGGGGCGCGATCTCCAGGTCTTGACCAGTCGATCTGCACGGTCTTGATACCGGCCACATTGCCGTCGCCGTCACTGATGAACTCCTTGGAGAGAACCGAAAAGCCCCTTGGATCCGTCCCGAACTTGGCCACGACTTCTTCATGGCCATAGTCCACACGCAGGATTCTGGGCCACTCGGGCCAGGGGTTGTCGGGACCGCGCTTTTCGGGAGGCTGATCCAAAAGTTCGAAGTTCAGGAGGCTCTGACAACCGTGGCGCACCGCCGTGCCGATACAGTCGGTGCCGGTGTCACCCCCGCCGATGACGATGACCTTCTTGTCCCCGGCCGAGATGTGAGCCTGATCCTCGAAACCGGAGTCGAGAAGGCTCTTGGTGTTTCGGGTCAGGAATTCCATCGCAAAATAAATGCCCTTCAGATCTCGACCCGGGATCGATAAGTCACGAGGAGCGCTCGCACCGGTTGCCAGCAGAAGCGAGTCGTTCTGCTCCAGCAACTGGTTGGGATCCAGGCAGGTGACGGAACCGCTGCTTTCCATGATTCTCACCATGTGCCCCTCCGGCAGGTCCTCGCGCGGGCCAACACTGGTATTGGTGACAAAACGGATCCCTTCTTCCCTCAAGAGATTCACGCGGCGCTCCACTACCCGTTTTTCCAACTTCATATTGGGAATGCCGTACATGAGGAGGCCCCCAACTCGATCGGATCGCTCGTACACGGTGACGGCATGACCGGCCTGATTCAACTGGGCGGCTGCCGCCAGACCTGCCGGTCCCGATCCCACCACTGCAACGCTCTTACCGGTGCGGGTTCGAGGCCTGGCTGGTTTGACCCAGCCCTCGGCGAAACCCCGGTCAATAATGGCATTCTCGATGTTCTTGATGGTGACCGGAGGCTGGATAATGCCCAGGACACAGGCCCCTTCGCAGGGCGCCGGACAGGTGCGGCCCGTGAATTCCGGGAAGTTATTGGTCTGATGGAGGCGTTCGAGAGCCTCCTGCCAGCGCCCCCTGTAGACCAGGTCGTTCCACTCCGGAATCAGATTATCGATGGGGCAGCCGCTGTTGGACTGGCAGAAAGGGACACCGCAGTCCATGCAGCGTGCTCCCTGCTGCCGCAGGTGGTCCTCGTCGGGCGTCGTAAAGATCTCTTCAAAGTCCCCGATCCGGACCGGGGCGGGACGGTACGGGACCGCCTTCCTCGAATACTTCTTGAAGCCTGAGTGCTTCGCCATTCCGGTCAGCCGGTCAGCCCTGTCAGGGGAGGCCGTCGGTTCTCTTCGGGAGTATGCGGCAGCATGGGCGTGGGGGTCTCCCATACTCCATTGCGATCCTGCGGGGCCTCTCCCTCCCGTTCTCGAGCCTCGGCCAGCACCAGCTTGTAGTCGGTCGGAATCACGCGCACAAACTGCTTCGCCGCCTCCGGCCAGGCCGTCAGTATCCCGCGCGCTAAGCTGGAACCGGTGTGTTTTTCATGGAGCTCGATCAGCTTCCTCAATTCCTCTCTGGCGTGGGCGCCGAGTTGCTCGAGTTCGACCATTTCCAGATTACATCGCTCCTCGAAATCTCCATCCCTATCCCAGACGTAGGCGATTCCGCCCGACATCCCGGCAGCAAAATTGCGTCCCGTCGGGCCAAGGATGACAGCCCGCCCTCCGGTCATGTACTCGCAGCCGTGGTCTCCTACGCCCTCGATGACCGTCCATGCTCCGCTGTTGCGTACACAGAAGCGTTCCGCCGCCCGGCCTCGGAAGAAGGCCTGCCCTCCGGTGGCACCGTAAAGAACGACGTTGCCGACAATGACGTTGTCTTCCGGTAAGAAGCCGCTGGCCCCGGGAGGATACACCACCAGGCGACCACCGGACAGTCCCTTGCCCACGTAGTCGTTGGCGTCACCTTCCAGTTCCAGCGTGACGCCCCGCGCGAGGAAGGCTCCAAAGCTCTGACCGGCCGAACCGATGAGTTTGATGTGAATGGTGTCCTCGGGCAGGCCGTTCTCACCCCATCGCTTGACCAGTTCGTGACTGAGAATGGCTCCCACCGAGCGGTCAATATTGTGAATCGGCATCTCGAGGCGGATCTTTTCCGCCTTCTCGAGTGCGGCCTCAGCGCCGGGAAGCAACTCCCGCAGGTCGAGCGCCCGATGCAGTCCGTGATCCTGTTCGGTCGTGCAATACACCGATGTGTCCGGATGCGGCTTCTCGGCCGGCGTGAGCAGAGGCTGCAAATCAATCCCCCTGGCCTTCCAGTGCTGTGTCGCCTCGTCGGCTTCCAGAAGATCTGTTCTTCCAATGATCTCGTGGAAGCGACGGGCCCCCAGCTTTGCCATGATGGTTCTGGCCTCTTCGGCAACCATGAACAGGTAGTTGATCACATGCTCCGGCTGGCCCCGAAACTGCTCGCGCAAAACAGGGTCCTGGGTCGCGATGCCCACGGGGCACGTATTCAGGTGGCACTTTCGCATCATGATGCAACCCAGAGCAATGAGAGGAGCCGTCGAAAAGCCGATCTCTTCCGCCCCCAGCATCGCGGCGATGACCACGTCTCGGCCGGTCTTGACGCCGCCATCGGTCTGCAGCAGCACGCGGCTGCGGAGATCGTTCATTACCAGCGTCTGATGAGTTTCTGCAATTCCCAGTTCCCAGGGCAGACCGGCGTGCTTGATACTCGTCCATGGAGAGGCGCCGGTGCCTCCGGAAGCTCCTGAGATCAGAATGCGGTCCGCATGGGCCTTGGCAACCCCGGCGGCAATGGTGCCGACTCCCACTTCGGACACGAGCTTGACGCTGACCTGGGCCGAGGGATTCGAGTTCTTGAGATCATAAATGAGCTGCGCCAGGTCTTCGATCGAGTAGATATCGTGGTGCGGGGGAGGGCTGATCAGACCCACGCCGGGTGTCGAGTATCGGATTCTGGCAATGGTCTCATCGACCTTGCGCCCGGGGAGTTCTCCACCTTCGCCCGGCTTGGCCCCCTGGGCAATCTTGATCTGGAGTTCATCCGAGTTGGTCAGGTACCAGGCCGTGACACCGAACCGACCGGAGGCGACCTGCTTGATCGCCGACCTCCTCAAGTCGCCGTTTGCGTCCGGTTCGAAGCGACGTGAATCTTCCCCGCCCTCACCCGTATTGCTTCTTCCACCTACCCGGTTCATGGCCACGGCGAGTGTTTCATGGGCCTCGGCAGAAATCGACCCGAAGCTCATTGCACCGGTGCAGAAGCGCTTCACGATCTGGCTGGCCGGTTCCACTTCTTCCAGAGGGATCGGACCTCCATTGATCCCCTCCCTCCATTTCATCAGACTGCGCAGCGTGCAGCGAACCTGAGCATCGTTGTTGACATAGTCGGAGAACTGCCAGTAGGCCTCCTCATTGCCCTCCCGGGCCGCGATCTGCAGATCGGAAATGGCCTTCGGATCCCACATATGGCGCTCTCCGTCGGCCCGCCAGTGGAACTCTCCGGGGTTGGGCAGACCACTCAGTCTGGGAGAGCCATCCGCGGGAAAGCCCAGCCGGTGGCGGCGCAGGCTCTCCTGCGCAAGGTGTTCGAATCCGACCCCCTGCACCCGACTGGGCGTATTGCAGAAACAGCGGTCGATCACTTCGTCCTTGAGGCCGACTGCCTCGAACACCTGGGCTCCCTTGTAGGACTGGAGTGTGGAGATGCCCATCTTGGCCATGACCTTGAGGATCCCTTTGGCAACGCCTTTTCTATACGCGCTGACTACCTGATCGTCGGTTTTGAATTTCCGGCTGTCCAGCCAGCGCTCGCGGCGAGCCTCGCACAGGGCTTCGAAGGCGAGATACGGGTTGATGGCATCGGCCCCGTATCCGATCAAGAGACAGTGATGGTGCACTTCTCTTGCCTCCCCCGTTTCCACGATCAGGCCCAGTCGAGTGCGCTTCGCTGTTTGAACCAGGTGGTGATGAACGACCCCGCAGGCCATCAGGGCACTGAGAGGAACCCGCTCGGGCCCTATCTCCCTGTCCGAGAGAATCACGACGCTGTAACCCTCGTCGATGGCCTGCTCGGCAGCCTGGCAGATTCGGTCGAGCGAGGCCATCATGCCTGCGGCCCCCTGGCTGCGATCGAACGTGATGTCAATCGTCCTGGCCCGCCACCCTCGATGGTCCATCTGCTGGATGGCGGCCAGTTCGGAGTTGGTCAGAATCGGGTGCGCAAGGTGCAGGCGGTGGCAGTGCTGCTCGGTGATGTCGAGCAGATTCCGCTCCGGGCCTACGTAGCAGGCCAGCGACATGATGATCTCTTCCCGAATCGAGTCGATCGGGGGATTGGTGACCTGGGCAAATAACTGTTTGAAGTAGTCGTAAAGCATACGAGGGCGATCGGAGAGGCAGGCCAGAGAGGAGTCATTGCCCATGGAGCCGACCGGATCCCTCTTCTGCTGGACCAGGGGCAAGAGCATGAACTGCATCGTCTCCAGCGTGTAGCCAAAAGCCTGCATACGGGGGCGGATCGCCTCTGCTTCCGTTTTGCGAGCCGGCGGCTTCTCCAGGTCGGAAAGGGCAATCCTCTGGCGGCGCAGCCAACGTCCGTAGGGCCGCCGCCGACAAAATTCTTCTTTCAGCTCGGCATCCGGAATGAGTCTTCCCTCTTCGAAGTCAACCAGGAATATGCGGCCAGGCTGAAGCCGGGCCTTTTCCCTGACGAGACTCGCGTCCATGGGGAGGACGCCGGCTTCGCTGGCCATGATGACGCGGTCGTCGTGGGTCAGATAATAGCGACTGGGCCGCAGACCGTTGCGATCCAATACCGCCCCCACGTAGTGGCCGTCGGTAAAGGTGATCGAGGCCGGGCCGTCCCACGGCTCCATCAGGCACGAGTGGTACTCGTAGAACGCTCGTTTGTATTCCGCCATGCCCCGGTGGTTTTGCCAGGCCTCGGGAATCATCATCGTGATGGCTTCCTGCAGCGTCCGCCCTGTCATGAGCAGAAATTCCAGGGCGTTGTCGAAGTTGCCCGAGTCAGAGCAATCCGGCTCGATGACGGGAAAGAGTTTCTCCAGGTCGTCCCCGAACAGCGCACTCTCCATCACCCCTTCGCGCGCCCGCATCCAGTTGATGTTCCCGCGCAGCGTGTTGATTTCCCCGTTGTGGCTCATAAAGCGTTGGGGCTGGGCTCGATCCCAACTGGGAAACGTGTTGGTGGAAAAGCGCGAGTGCACCATGGCCAGATGGGTCATGTAGTCAGGAGCCGAAAGGTCGAGATAGTAGTCCCCCAGCTGACAGGGAGTCAGCATCCCTTTGTAGACGATAAGCTTGGTTGAAAGGCTGCACACGTAAAAAGCCTTGGCCTGCTCCAGAGACGCATCGTTGCGCAGGAGCTGGCTGGCCCGCTTGCGGATGATATACAGCTGACGCTCAAAGGCATCGCCTTCGACACCGGCAGCGGCTCCGACAAAGAGCTGCTCGATGTGTGGCTCCGCGCTGAGTGCCCCGGGACCCAGATCCGCCCCTACCCGGTCGGTGGGCACCACTCTCCATCCCAGCAACTGCTGTCCCTGTTCCCGAATGAACTGTTCGACAGCCCGCTTGCAAACCTCCCGCTCGTCTGTCCGGGGAGGAAGAAAGATCAGTCCGGAGCCCAGCTTCCCCGGTGACGGAAGCCCGGTTCCCAGGTCTTCCCTGGCAACCCTGGCCAGGAACTCATGAGGTAGTCCGGTCAGGATCCCAGCCCCGTCGCCGGTGTTCGGTTCGCAGCCCCTGGCACCCCGGTGATCCATATTCAAGAGCGCCTGGTAAGCATCGGCCAGAATCTGATGACTCCTCTCACCTTTGATATGAGCTACTATGCCGACGCCGCAACTATCCTTCTCGAACGCGGGATCGTACAGACCCCGCTTCTCCGGATAGCTAAATCTCGCTCTCGTACGCATCCATTTCTCCCAAGGCCGCAGCCTGCCCCAGAAGCGCTTCCGGAGACGAACCGTTGTCAGGTGGTGCCGGGCCGCCGTCCGAGCTGCTGCTTCAGCAGGTTGCCAGTTTTCGCTTCGTTGTGGTTTGCCGATTGGAGTGCCGCTGGGAGCCGAAGTCGAGATGTCGGTGGGCCGGCGACTTCTCGGTCGCCACGCTTCGCGAAGTTCGAACTACAGGTAGCTTCCAACTCGGGCGGTTGACTCGAATCCCGTGTACCGGCGTTGCTACGCCACACGCACTTGCCGCGCTGGATTCGTTCAGAATCCTGAAGTTCCAGACTGGCGCGTCCTGCTTCAATTGCATGGGCAATAGGGCCTTAAAGGGATTCCCGAGTCTCAAAAACAAAACCAAACAGTGCTCCCTATAGTAGCAAATTTGTCAAGATCGTGCTGCGCTTCCTGGGCCAGATCAACATTGCCTTTAAGGAAGGGCGCACTCATTGTTCACTTGGCGCCTCTGCCGGCTCGGCGACCCGTCCAGGTCATCTCCGGAACCGGCCCGCAGGCCGTTTGGAACAGTCGCAATCAAGGAAACTGCAGAGGCAGGAACGACAGTGACTGCGCCGCGGCCGTCAGGCCGGCTTCTTCAGTTGTCCATCTGGCTCTTGATGTGCTCGATCAGCCGGCGGTGTCCTTCTGCTCCAGCAGGAACCAGATCCTGGAGTTTCAGAGCGTAAAACAGGGCCTGATCCCAGCGCTGCTCCTGCCTGTTGAAAACGACCAGAGCGTTGACAATATCGGCATCCTTCGGGTTTAGCTCATGGGCCTCCCGTAGCGCGGCCTCGGCCTCCGCGCGGAGACCCAGATGCTGGAGCGTAAGCCCGTAGTTGTAGCGTACTCGGGGCCGACTTGGGAGCAACCGGACGGCGTCGGCCAGAGCATCGCGAGCTTTATCCAGCTGCCCCATCTCCGCCAGCAGCAGACCCAGAGAGTAGTGAGCCTCCCCTTCCTCCGGGGCCCGGGCAACGAGATCTCTGAAGACACGCTCGGCCTCGGCGTTGCGGCCCTGCTGATTCAACAGATTGGCCAGGTTCATGTAGGCCGGCAAAAATGTGGGATCCATTCTCAGGGTGAGTCTATAAGACTCTTCTGCTTCCTTCAGATCGCCTCGAGCCGCCTGGATGAACCCCCGGTTGAGGTGAGAGGCCGGCATGTCGGCCAGCCAATCCTGAGCGGCGGAGAATTCCCGGAAAGCGGAGCGAAAATAGCGCTGCTGCTCGTCTTCAAACAGCCCGGCGGGACCGGTAGCAAGCACTCGTGCCGCCTCCATTCTGACCATCCGCACCGAGTCGTTCAGCATCGAACTCAAGCTGTCCAGCTTGACCGCGGGGGCCAGGAATTCGAGTCCGCGAACCGCAAAGGCCCGGACCAGTGGACTCTCGTCGCGCAGGGCCTCCTGCCTGACTTCCAGGCCGGTTTCACTATGGGCGCGCAGCAGATCGAGTGCCGTTGCCCGCACGATGGCCGGCTGCTCGAGGTCCTCCACCAGCCGGACCAGTCCTGCGGCCGCCTCGGGCTCACCTCTCATACCGGCCTGCAGCGCCTCACCGTAGTGGGGATCTCGTCTCCTTTGAGAACCATACCAGGAGTCGATCCAGCCGGCTGCCCACTCGTCCGTCTGGTCCTGATGGCACCCCGAGCAGGCATTGGGAACACCCAGCTTGACGGAGAGGTCGGGGCGCGGCACCCGAAAGCTGTGATCGCGGCGGGGATCGACTACCATGTAGACCCGCTCCGGCATATGGCAACTCACGCACTGAGTTCCGGTCGCGCTGCCTGGCTCAGCTCCGTTTTCAAGCGAGTGGAAGTGGTGCGATGGAGAGTCGTAGTTGGCCAGTTTCAGGCCGGCAAACTCCCGGGCGGCGTTCTGTGGCTGGTGACAGTAGGTGCACACCTCGTTCCCCTCTCGCTTGAGGCGCAGGCTGTGGGGGTCGTGACAATCGGTACACAGGACTCCCTGGTGAGACATCCTGCTCTGCAGGAACGATCCATGCACATACACTTCTTCCCGAATCTGCCCATCCGGGAAGTAGAGCCCCTCTCCCAGAGCCTGCAGACGGAAGTGGTCGCCGAAGGCGCCGTAGTGGGGATACCTCTCACTGAACCGGCTCCGCCGTGAATGGCATGCAGCGCAGGAGTCGGCCTCGTAACCAGCCTTCAACCTGTTCTGTTTGAAGCTCACCTTCAGACCGTAGCTGGGGCCGTGCGGGACCGAATCCTGGCCCTGCTCTGCCCACTTTACGTGTTCTTCCCCAGGTCCGTGACAGGCCTGGCAGGAAACATTCAACTCCGTCCAACTCGACTGGTAGGAGTCGGTCTCCAGATCGTAGCCTTTCTGATAATCCGTGGTGTGGCACTCGGCGCACATCAGGTTCCAGTTCTGGTAGCGACCGGTCCAGTGAAGAGGGTCGCCGGGTTCGATCTTCTCGTCGGGATAGAGGTGAAACCAGCGCTGATTCTGAGTGTCCCAGGCGATTGTCAGGCTCTGCAGCCTGCCTTCCGGAAACTCGATCAGATACTGTTGGAGCGGCTCGACTCCAAAGGTGTACTTGATCTCGTAGTCTGCCATCTCGCCGCTCGGCCCCTGTGTGTTCACGAGAAAACGGCCGCCGCGGCGATGGAATCGGGTGGTGATTCCAAAATGAGTCAGTGTGGCCTGATTGAAGTCGCCACGAACCGTCTCCTCGCTGGCAACCTGCATGGCCAGATCATGATGCGATCCCTTCCAGAGGCTCGCCTGCGCCGGATGGCATCCTACGCAGGCCTCGTTGGAGACGAACCCCGCGTGCCTGGAAACGAGGGAGGGCCCCGCCTGCTCCGGCGTCGGGTCCGAACAGGATAGAGCCAGACAAGCAATTCCACACACCCGGAGGACGGAAATCTTTTCGGGCAAGTTTTGATCTCTCGAACGAGGTTCTCAGCTCATCTTTGCCGTTTCACACGCCCTGCCTCACCAGGGCCGACTGCCTGTACATTAGATAGCAGATCCGCGCAAAAGGGGGAAATCCCAGTAGTCTCAATTCTCTCAAGAACCTTTTCCGACGGGCTGAAAACAACTTACCATCTGTAGAAGCATCTAATGAAAGAAAGTGAGACTGCGGAGTTCCCGGACCCTGAGGGGTCTGGCCAAGTGATGACCCAACTGAAAATTGCACAGGTCGCAACCGCCGACGTCTCCATCTTTTTCCTGTTGAAGGATCAGATCCAGGCCCTGCAGGCAACAGGGCACGAGGTGACTGCAGTATGTGCGCCCGGGAGTCGGGTCGAGGAAATCAGGGAACAGGGTATCCCGGTGCGGACAGTCCCGATGGAACGAGAGTTGAGTCCGCTCAAAGACCTATGGTCGCTCCTGCAGCTCTTTCGCTGTTTCCGTTCGGAACGGTTCGATGTTGTCCACACCCACACCCCAAAAGCCGGGCTGCTGGGTCCGATCGCGGCCAAGATGGCCGGGGTCCCCATGGTGGTCCACACGATCCACGGCCTTTTGTACCACGATGCCCTTCCCCTCTGGAAACGGCTGCTGTTCTGGATTCCCGAGAAAACCACGGCCCTGTTCAGTGACTATCTTCTGTCCCAAAGCAGGGAGGACGTCAGCGTTGCGGTCCGGACGTGGCTCTGCGTGAGAAGCAAGATCAGCTATCTGGGAAACGGGGTCGATGTGTCTCTCTTCGCGCCACGGAGCGCTACGCCCCATCAGGAGCCGGGCGGCCGGGAAATCGGCCGGGAGCGTGTTGTCGTTGGCAGTGTTGGTCGGCTTGTCTACGAGAAAGGGTTTGCCGAGTTGTTTCAGGCTGCAGAAGCTCTGGCGGACAAGTATGAGAAACTGGAATTTGTGATTGTCGGGCCACGGGAGGTCGACCAAAACGATGCGGTCGAACCCGGCCAGAACGAGGATCTGGAGAAAAGAGGCCTGGTGAGGTTTGCAGGTTGGCAAAGGGACATGCCCGCGATGTACCGGGCCATGGATCTATTCGTTCTGCCGTCTCACCGCGAAGGGATCCCGCGGGCCTGTATGGAAGCGGCCGCCATGGGGCTCCCGGTCATCGCCACTGACATCCGTGGGTGCCGGGAGGTGGTACTGGATGGTCAAACAGGGACTCTCGTCCCTGCCAAGAATGCTGCTGCACTCACCGCGGCCATTGAACAGTTGCTTCAGAGACCGCAGGATTGGGCTTCCATGGGTGGCCGGGCACGACAGCACATTGTAGAGAACTTCAACAACAAGATCGTCATTCAACGCCTGCGCAGCTTCTATGCCAGGCTGGAAGGTAAGTACTCACCCCCATGAATTCGGTGATGAACATTCTGGGCGTTGATCTGGAAGACTGGCACCAGCTCTGCTCCCGCAGGGTAACGGGCGGGGGCTTGCCATCACCTTCCCGTAACATCTTCCGTCAGCTCGACGTCCTGCTTGATCTTCTGGATGAGCACGATACAAAAGCGACCTTTTTTGTGATGGGTGCCCTGGCGGAGAAGTTTCCCGAGATTGTTCGCAGGATCGTCTCTCTGGGCCATGAGGTCGCTTCTCACGGATATGATCATCTCCTCGTGTTTCGGCTTTTGCCGGAGGAGTTCCGAAGAGACACCGAACGCTCCAAGAGTCTGCTGGAGGACCTCGCCGGAAAGCAGGTGTATGGCTATCGTGCTCCGGAGTTCTCGATCCGGAGAAAGGCGCTCTGGGCACTGGACGTTCTGGCGGAATTGGGATTCACGTACGACTCCAGCATCATCCCCATTCATCATCGCCGCTACGGGATCCCGGGGTTTTCTCCTGATATACGCAGGTACACCCTTCCCCGTGGGAGAGAGATCATCGAGTTTCCGCTTTCGACCTTTCCAATCGGCCGAATACGGCTTCCAGTAGCGGGAGGAGGCTACATTCGATTCATGCCTGCCCGACTCGTCCGGCGTGTTGTTGAGAGGATGAACGCCAGGCGACTCCCGATGGTGACTTACTTCCATCCCTATGAGTTCGATCCGAAGCGCCTTGATGCGTTTGAGACAATCAAGCCTGCGGACGTCGCACAGCGCCTGGTTGGGTGGAGGGCGAACTTTCATCAGAACCTCCTACGTCAGACGGTTTCCCAGAAGGTTGCCGCCTTAATCGGTTCGTTTCCGTTCACAAGCTTTGAGGAATACTTGAAAAACAGGGGAATCCATGAATGTAGCTCGCTATTTTGACCGAAATGCTTCTGCATTTGATGCTCTCTACGAAGATGATGCAGGTGCAGTCGGCTGGTTCAATCACATCTTCCGGAGAGGCCTTTATGAACGGGTGCATCTCACCGTGCGGGAACTCGAGACCCTCCAGGCGCCATCCGTCCTAGACGTCGGATGCGGTTCTGGAAGAAACAGTGTTGTCTTTGTCAAGAGCGGCGCCCGGCGCGTGATCGGGATCGACTTCGCGGATCAGATGCTCAAGCTGGCTCGAGAAAAGGCTCGCCAGCACGGCGTGGAAGATCGGTGCGAGTTCAGGAACGGGGATTTCCTGACTTCCCGGTTGGCCGGGCAGTACGACGTAAGCGTAGCGCTGGGCGTCTTTGACTACGTCGCGGAACCTGTTCCTTTTCTGAAGAAGATGATCTCGCTGTCCGCCAGAAAGGTGATCGTAAGTTTTCCTGGCATGGCGTTGATCCGGGCTCCGTTACGAAAGCTCCGGTATGCCCTAAAGGGCTGTCCGGTTTACTTCTACAGCCGCCGGTCTATTCGGACCCTCTGCCTCAAGGCTGGCCTGACAGAGTATAGCCTTCTGCGCGGTTCATCTTCGGGCTACATGCTGGTCGGAAATCTGGAGCCCCACCCCGCCACAGCCCCTTCCTCACCAGGGCCAGAAGGGCTGGTACTCGAACACGGTGACTCTCTCAATGCCCTGAAAAACAAGCCAGCAGCCGAAGACGTAAAACGCGGCGAAAGTGGCTAGGCGTGACCGGCTGGCGGTGATCCAGGCCCGGGGTGCAATTGAGAGCCTGTACATCTGGTAACAGATCAGCGCAAATGGGGGAAAACCCAGAAAACCTGCCAGGGGCATTTCGAAAACTGGAAAGCTGTTCAGAAAGGGTATCGAGTAAACCCACTTAGCCCCCGCCCAGAAGTTCCAGAACTCCCAGAGAAATCCACACACGAGTCCCGAAACCAGCAGCTGGCCGGTCAGGGAATAGTCCCCGCGAGCCAAAGAGGCGCTGAGACCCTCTTCGCCTGAAAGCGAGAGGAACCACTCGAAAAGCAAAAGCGGGCCAGCCCACACGAGGGGAAAGAAAAGCTCCGGCCACAGGAGTGCGGCCGCCAGCATGGCGGCCCCGAGCAAGGGGCTCAGTCCACGGGAGCCACCCGGCGAGGCGGCCCTGGCCCGACCCGATCTGAACCTCAAACCCAGATTCTGAAGCAGTGTGCGCGTTTCGAAAACACCGGGCAGAACAGTACCGAAGGCGATGAAGTAGCCCGGCAGGCGCACCCACCACTCGCTGGGAATACCGATGTAGTGCCAGTTGTGGAGCCTGAAGTTACACAGCTCAAAGAAGAGCCAGGCGGGCGTTGAGACGAGGAAAATCCAGGAAAACTCCCGCCATCTGTCAAACAGGAGTGAATTCCCGCGCCAGCGGTGGTTGAGCGCCGAGATGAAAAGGATATAGGTCCACCAGGCCAGAGAATAGAACCCCGTATGAAAAGGCTCCACGTCCCGCAGCATGAGCCAGAACGAGGTCACGTGCAGCACCGGCGCCAGCCACAGCCCGGCACCAGCAGAAAGCCTCAACATACGCCCTGTCCCCATTCCGGAACCATTATGCTCACCGGGCTATGGAAGATTCAATGCATCTGAACTAGCATTGGGCCGTGATTCGGGACAGCAAGATTCCTGCGATTCTGTTTGCTGCGACGCTGGCGATGGGGCTTGTCGTGGTGGGAGCCTGGCTGATCGGAGAAAGCGATTCCCGAGAGCTCGGCGAGCCCGCGGCCGGGACGGACTGGCTGATTCCTCATGCGCGATATCCAACCATGGAAAAGGGCGGCACGGGACTGGGGCGAAACGGTCCGGTCTTCTGGCTGGGGTGCGCCTTTGGCCTGCTGCAGCTTGTCTTCTTCACATCCTGTCTCCTGCTGGGAATGAAGAAACGCCGTGGTTGGGGTCCGGCCGCTCGTCCTCTTCTCCTGGGAGGCCTGGGCTGGGCCATGGTGTGGACCGGTCTGTACTGGTCCTACTACCCATACATGACGGAAGCGGGAGGCGGCCTGGTCCTCGGCTTGCCCGCCGCCACCGCCTGGATGCTCTACGGGGCGTGGCCCTACCCGATGCTTTTCGCAGTTTACTTCGTGTACGTCTTTCCCCGCTGGTTCCTCCAAGAGGAGGACATGCGGCGATATCGGCAACTAGTGCGCGAGCGAAAGGCAGAGGGCGCGGAAAACCAGGAATGAGCGATTCCCACCATACGATCGTTCTGGCCAGCCTCATTTTCTACATGGGCGCCTGTATTGGGATTGGCGTGTGGGCGATGCTGCGCACCAGGTCGCCGAGCGATTTTTTCATGGCCGGCCGGGACCTCGGAATCCTGCTCACCGCCTTCGCCGTTTTTTCCAGCACCATGAGCGGCTTCGGCTTTGTCGGGGGGCCGGGACTCGTCTATCGCATGGGCATGTCCTCGATGTGGATGCTCGTGTCTTCCCCGCTCGGTTTTTGCCTCAGCTTTTACCTGCTCAGCAAGCGTCTTCGGATGCTGGCCGAATTGCGGGGGAATATTTCACTGCCCGACGCGGTAGCCGCACGATACCGGAGCGAGCTGGCCCGGGGACTGACGGCGGTGGCCATCATCCTGGGCGTCCTGGGCTACCTGGGAACGCAGATCCTGGCCATGGCCACTGTATTGAGAGATGTGCTGGCATCGAATCCTTCCACGCCGAGTCTCTCGCTGGAGTTGTGCCTGGCCCTCTCAACGGCCGTGCTGGTCTTCTATTGCGTGACGGGTGGAATCGTCGCCGGTGTGTACACGGATATGTTTCAGGGTGCGGTGATGGTGGTGGCTGCGGTCCTGGTATTCGCAACTGCCGCGGCCGCGGTTGACGGCGGCATGAGCGGGGCCATGGAAACCATTATGATCGATGATCCGGAGACGGCCGGCCCCTGGGGGACCCTGGGAATGCTGGGCTGTCTCTCCTGGTACTTCCTGTTCGGTCTTGGAGCATCGGGGCAGCCCCACATCATCACCAAGATCATGATGAATCGCCGCATCGCCGACGCCCGGCATATTCTCCCTCTGGCGATCTTCGCTTATTCGATAGCGGCTCTTCTCTGGATCGGGATCGGCCTGGTGATGCGTGCCCTGGTCCTGCAGGGAGCACATCCGGAACTGGCCCGACCCGACGACGCCGCGGCCCAGTTCCTTCAACACTACGCCCATCCTGTGCTGGCCGGGATCGTGCTGGCCGGTCTGTTCGCCGCCATCATGTCCACGGCAGATGGTTTCCTGAACATTGGGGCTGCCGCCTGGGTGCACGACATTCCGCGGGCTATCTGGGGGCGATCGTTGAAGCGTGAGCTCCTGTGGGCACGGGTTGCGACCGTTCTCATCGCTCTCGGTGCAGCCATCTTTGTCCTCTATTCCAGCCAGGACCTGGTTGCGCTCATGGGCGCATTCGGCTGGGGCACGTTTGCCGCCGCGCTGGTTCCGACAGTGGCGATCGGCTTGAACTGGCAGCGGGCCACGGCGATGGCTGCGAACACAGCCATCGTTTGCAGTTTGATCGTCAATTTCGGCATCGAACTGCTGCACTTGAGAGTCCCTTACGGGATCAGCGGCGGCTTCGTTGCTCTCCTCGTCTCTCTCACTCTCTTTTTCGGTATTTCATTTCTATCCCGACCTCCCCACCTGGATCGAGATATCGAAGCGCTGATGGAACTGTAGCGCTACGGGCCGGCACAAAACCGGCCCCTACGAAATATAGGGGCGACCCCGGCCCCTACGAATGTAGGGGTGACCCCGGTGGTCGCACGTCCAGCGGGCCGAATCGTAGGAGCGACCCGGCCCCTACGAATGTAGGGGCGACCCGGGTGGTCGCCCGTGCAGCGGGCCGGCACAAGGCCGGCCCCTACGTGAGGCGGAGGGATCTCCAGGTTTTGGTCAAAAGGACCACTGCGGCTATCAGTACAAGACTGAGGATCACCTCGACCGACTGATTCCGCACGGTGCTCGGCACGTAGTGAAACCACGGGAGCTGCACGAGAGGCTGATTGAGCCAACCGAGGGGCCCCTGATAGCTGAAGAACTGGCCTACGAACACGAGCGCGAAAAAACAGAACCAGACGCCGGCCGTGAGCACCGTGACAAGCGTCCTGATCAGAGCCTTGCCGCCCCCCCGGAGCAGCCTGGCGGCCGGTGTGGAAGGCGTCGCCGCTTCGACCTCGAGGAGATTCAAATCCTTCAGGGCCGTCCTCTCCACGCTTGCAAGTGCCGACTCCCGAATCGATCCCCGCCTGACTGCGCGTAAAAGAGCTGAGGAGTAGATTCGTGCAGCCGCCAGGCGCAAGGCCACAAAGGCGGGAAAGACGATCAGCGCGCTCCAGAAAAAGTACCGACTCAGAATGGATCTGACCTCAGTCGGGGTGGCATCTACCAGGGCCGGGTTCATGTTGGAGAAGAATCCGGGCAGCGTCTTGAGAATGGTCACGGGGAAAAAGAGCAGCATATAGAACAGGGCCAGAAAAAGGCACGCAATCCAGCTCTCTCTCAACAGTACCCGTATGAATCGGAGCTCGTAAAAGGACCGCCAGTCACCCGTTACCGCCTGTCTGATCTGGGCCAGGGGAAGATAAAACATCACGGCGATGAACAGAAAGACTCCAACCAGCCCTGTGAGGGGGCCGATCCCCGAGAGTTCATAGCCCTTGTGAAAAGAGTTGTTCCACCCAAAGTACCAGGCAAAGACCCAGAGAGCACAGGGGCCTGCCGTCACCACCCAGGTATTGAGAACCGTCTGGAAGCCTGACTTGAAATTCACCCTTAGAGACTCGACCCACGCCCCGGGGCGCCCCCGGCGTCTCTCGGTGGACTCCCCATCGTGGACAGGGGGGTAATGAGGGTGGCTTTCCCGGAAAAACCAGTTGGGCCAGCCCGAGTGAAGACCCAGATCGGGGTGCCGGGCTGCGAAGTGCTCGAAGCTTTCACCTGCTCCTCGCGTGGAACTCTTCTTCCACCAGCCCCTTAGCCCGGATTATGCAAGAACCGTAGTTCGGTGTTGAAAAACGACTCGAGAAGTGGCCCAACTCGGAAGCGGGCAGGTGTGACAGGCGGATTTGCGAAGAATATGGGTTGGCGAGGCGTTTGAGTGGTTTGGGGAGTGAATTTCAGACAGATCTGGGCCTGGATGAGTGTCGGAAGCGGTTTTTCGGGGGAGCTGGGAAAAGCTAACTGGAGTTCAGGCGACTCAAGACGAGGTGGAAGAGGGGTTGTTCGGGGAAGGCTGAGGAAAGATGGACCCAGATGCGTCGAGTGGTTTGTCGGATCCGGGCCCCAATCTTGAGGACCCGACGACGTAAGGTTTCGATTTCGAGCTTGTGCCAGGGGGTTCCGTGAAGATAGTCGCGCAGGCGCACGAACATCTGGTAAGCCAGTGCATGCAGGAGGAGTCGAAACTGATTGGCCAGGAATCGATGACAGCTGAGTCGGTCCATGCTCAGATGATTCTTGAAGGCCTTGATGAAGTTCTCGGTCTGCCCTCGGTTTGTGTAGTGGTCATAAAGTGATTGGGAGCAGAGATCGTCCCGGTTGGTAACTACAAAGCGACGATTGATGCCACGCTGATCGACCTCCACTTTGACAATGACGCGACGGGATCGATCCCAGCTGTGGGCTCGATAAAGAAACTCGTCAAACTGACGCTGTTTTTCCTCCAGCTCAAGGAACCTCAGCCGAGTCGAATCCAGCAGGGGCTCGACCACTCGCTGCAGGCGAGGGTTTCGACTTAACCCAATGACATACTGGAGTTTATTCTCTTCACATTCACAGAACTCGTAGAGCCGAGGCGTGGCAAAGCCGCTGTCGGCCCGAATCTCAATCTCGACATCCGTCCCCACTGCTTGTCGGATGGCCTCCACGACTCGCTTCAGAATGGGCACGATGTGAGAGGCAGCCCCCTTGTTGCCAGGTCTCAACACGGCACAGACCAGGTCTCCCGTGTCGGCATCGAAGATCAGCAAAGGATGCAGAATGTGGTTTCGGTAATACCCGTGGTAGAAGGAGAACTCCTGTTGGCCGTGAGTGTGGTCGTCGGTACTGTCCAGATCCAGGATGATCTTGCTGGGACGTCTCTTCTTCAGGGAGCGCACATAACGGCCTGGCAGCCACCGGCTCAGACGCATCAGATCCTTCTTGGTGACGGAGTTCTCCAGGCGGGAGAAAGTCGGCTGGGTGGCCAAATCGGGATCGCTCTCTGGCAACTGATCACAGACGGTCTTGAGCATCGGATCCGAGCGCAGCGTATCGGCGTCATTACAGTCTTCGTAGCCGGCCACGATCTGCAAGACTCGTTGTCGGATCAACTTCAACAGGTCATGACGAACGTAGCGTCGGTCTCGACTTTCCGCAATACACGAACTGAAGCCCTCGCACAATCGATGTTGACGATCCAGCGATCCAAACAACAACCATCCTGCGTCGGAAGTGAGGCTCCCCCCATCAAAACGAGCCGTGATGTTTCTGTGGCTATGAAATGGCAGGGTATTCTGGCAGACTGTTTTTGACATTGCCGTAGCTCCTGTTTAGGGTCATTGTTTTTGTAAACCCTTTTATATCAGAGGGCTACGGCCTTTTTTCTGGGCCCAAATCTCACTTGAATTCAGATCTCTTGCATAATCCGGGTTAGGGCCCGTTGGCGGGCCAACCGATTCGTCCACCCCACGATCAGGAAGCTGCTCAGGAACGACTGCATGAAGAGCATGCCCCACAGCAGTTTGACCGGGAACCTGAGGATCCTGAGAAGGAGTGCCGACCGGCGGAGCGTGAGATCCTCGCCGCTCACTCCTTCCAATGAAGCATCGACGGCTGAATCAATACCGGTGGTCATGCAAAGGCCTCGGTCAGGGGCCCGGCTTCGCTGAAAGTCGCCTCGAAACCCATCAGCCCTCCAATCGTCGTGGCCACCTGGATCTGGTCGACTTTGTGGTCGACGATCTCGCCCCTGGCAACTCCCGGACCAAACATGACTGCGAAGATCTCGTGGGCGGACCGGGAGCCGAAATGATGCTGGCAGGGAACCGCTGAGAACGGGTTGCTGTCGCGCCCGCAATCGGGAACGATGACGAAGATCGTATTGTCCCGGTACTCCTGGTCTCCCTCCACGTACTGCACGATCTCGCGAATCCCCTGGTCCATCGTTGCAATACCGCGGGTGTAGTGACTCATATAGCCCCAGTGCACATAGTCGCAGTCGTTGTAGTTGACCATCATCAGACGGGGGCGGAGGCTCTTGAGCGCTCTCAGCGCAAGCTCGGTAAGAAGCCGGTCGCCCCGGGGGTTGACCAGCCCGCTATCCCCGTAGTGGCCGTGCCAGCGCTTCCAGAACTCTTGGATCTCCGGACTGGCGGTGTCACGACCGTGAGCCCGATAATCGACCGCCTCCATTTCGGCCAGCTCTCTCTTCTTTCTCTGCAACTCGTTCTCTTTCCACCTGCCCTGAGCGATCTGATGCTGCAGCAGATACTTCTTGAAGCGAAAAAGGCTTAGAGTCTGGGAGCGATAGTTGACCCCAAACAGGTGGTGATTACTGAAGTTGTAAAACTCTTCGTGAGTACGGTCTTCGCCATTGATGATCAGGGTCTGGTGCTCAGGAACATCATAGGTTTTCCGAAGATATTCAAAAACTGTGGGGACCGGCGCCTCGAAGCGCTGGCCCAGAAACTGTCCCTCAACGTCTTCGTATTTCTCGTACTTTCCAGTGAGAATGTACAGCGACCCCTGGCCGTGACTGGTATCTACCTTCCTGGGAGGCTGGAATGAGTCGATCAGCATGTTCTTGAAAAGGGTTCCACGGGGAACCAGTTCGTGGCACAGATAGGGGCTGTAGGCGTGCTGCGGATCAATCGATTCCCTTCTGCGGGCCCCGCCGCCGAACCTTGATGATGATCAGATTGGGACCCTCGTAGTCCAAGCGCCGAGCCGGCGCGGCCCTGGAACCCGACAGGGCACCCGGAACCAGAGCGCCGGCCCCGACCACTCCCTTCAAGAACCTACGTCGATGCAGTGAGTTACCCATGAACTGTCTATCTCCTATTCCGGCTTAAAAACGGGTCATTGTCTATCTGTACGGAAACGGCACGGAAAAGTTTAACGACAGCGCGGTCCCGGGTGGATGTGGCTTTTCCATAGTCCAGGCGATACCCTTAGTTCATAGCTAGTTCTCGTCCGGAAAGTGACCTTTTTGGATCTCTATCCCGGTTGATAATATTAACCTTTTTTGGCGGGGCCAACTTGTTTCAGTGGTTCCCCAGCTTTTTTGCCAGTAAGCCGCCTGAAGCCCTCTGGCGAAGACACCAATACGCAAGCTCTACACTCCACCTCAACTAGCGAACGACTGGCTGCCTAGAGGCGAAGTCGAGCCAGCACCAGCAAGTTGAAGCTGAGAACCGAAAGATGCAGGTACTGCTGAAAATGCTCCCAGCCCTTCCAGGTACAGCGGTTGGCACCGAAGACTCGCTTGAGCATCGAGATGCAGCCTTCGATTCCAGCCCGAAAACGCCGCAACTGCCGATAGACCCAGCTGGAACGCACCATCTCTGAGACTTTCAGTCGACCCTTCTTGGCGAAGGCCACATCGACAATGCCCTGTTTTTTGGCCCACCTCAGATTGTCTTGGGTGGCGAATCCCCCGTCAAAGCTGGCTTGCCGTGGATAGCGCCCGTAAAGCTGATGGTGGCGCTTGAGCATCGGCTTCATCTGAGCCGAATCCGCCGGATTGCCTCTGAGCACCAAGCAATCGGTCAACAGCGAGGTCTTGCCGCAAGTTAAAAAGATCTTGTGGCCAAAAGTGGTCTCGCGGCCTCCCGTCTGGATGATGTCGGTATGCTCCTCAAAAATGGAAACCACCTTCTCTGCCGCCGGTACCTTCTCGCCCTGCAAGACCCGGCGCTCGGTTTGCTTGATCACCTGCTGCATTAAATGCAAGTAATGACGCAACTTGCCGACAATCACCAGGCTGGGGATATCTTCCCACTGCGAGGCACTTTGCAGGACCACTCGAGTGTAGTGAGCTGTCTTGGCAGCCAGCTTCTGGTAGGAGAGCTGCTGCCAGGTCTTCAGAACGGCACAACGCAGCACCTGTTCGGCACTGAGTCCTGGCGAGCCCTTTTGTGGATCCGTCTTGTCAGACAGATCCTGTAAAACCAAGTCCAGGATCTCTGGATTGTCATCCAGGATCCGGGAGATCATCTGCAGTTCGTAGCTGAGTTGGTGATCGGGCCACAGGGACGTGAGCGGCAGCTGATTTTCTCGGTTCTTTCTCATTTTGGGAGCTCCGGGTTTGGCATAAGTTCTTTTGTTTCAGTGTTTTAGTAGACTCATCTTAACAAAAGAAGGTGACAAAATCGGAGCTCCAAAATGTGACCTTTCTCCTTTATTTCCAATCATTTACAATCGAACGGACGTAAATATTCGGTAAACCCATCCCTCCGCTGACACCATCAGATTTTGCTGGACACAGGACTTTCAATCGTGTATATAGGTGGACATGGGAGCCGCCCTAGGTCAGGGGGAGCAAGGCGTAGAGAATCGGGAGTCCCGGCAGCGGGCGTCGACAGCCGGCGTTCAGATCCGGGTGGATAAGGAGGAGTACATCAGCTTGCGTTGGGCTGCGGCGTACTGGAAGGCCCGGCACGGGGAAGCGGTCCGACGGAGAACCGATCTCAAGAGCGAAAACGAAGAGCTACGGGCACGCATTCGAGAGTTGGAAGGCTGTCTGTACGGTCGTCGTAGCGAGCGTTTGGTCTGCGAGGGCAAGAGCCCATCCCGGAGCCAGGTCTCAGCGCGCCCTCGCGGACAGCAGCCGGGGACGCGGGGACATGGTCGAAGCAGTCTGGATGGGCTGGAAGCCCGGGAGGAAGTGGCTGATCTGCCCGCAGAGCAGCGGAAGTGTCCCCGCTGCGGACGGCGCCTGGATCCGTTTCCTGGTACCGATGAGGCCCAGGTGGTAGAGATCGAGACGCGGGTCTGGCGTCGGGTGATCAGACGCAGGCGATACCATCCAAGCTGTGCTTGTGGGGTCCTGCCCGGCATCGTGACGGCGCCGTCACCAGGCCGTTTGATCCCGCGCGGCAAGCTGGGCATCTCGGTGTGGGTGAGGGTGATCTTGGACAAGTATCTTTATGCGCGTCCCAGCAACCGACTGCTGCAGGAACTGGCCGACCAAGGAGTGAGGCTGTCGGCTGGGACGATCGCGGGAGGGCTGAGGAAACTGCTCCCGCTGTTGGAGCCGGTCCGGGAGGCCATCCGTGTCAGGCAGTTGAGCGAGGATCGTTGGCAGGCTGACGAGACCGGCTGGCGGGTGTTCGAGGAGGTGGAGGGCAAGATAGGTCACGGCTGGCATCTGTGGGTGTTCCGATCCCCTTCGACGGTAGTGTTCACGCTGTCTCCCAGCCGCTCGGCCCAGGTGCCGGAGGCGCACTTCGGAGGCACTGCGGCCGGCATTCTGCTGAGCGACCGCTACGTTGTGTACAAGAAGTTGGCCAGACAATGGGAGGGTCTGGAGTTGGCCTTTTGCTGGGCCCACGTGCGACGCGACTTTTTTTCCCTGGCCAAGTCCTGGCCCGAGTTGGAGGGGTGGGCGATGAGTTGGGTGGAGGGGATCGGAGGCCTGTTCGATCTGAATCGGTGTCGCGTGCAGGCCCGAGAACAGCCTGCCGGCTTTGCCGCCCGGGATCGGGAACTGCGGGGGGCGGTGCTGGGACTGGAGAGGCAGCGCGATGCGGAGTTGCAGAGCCGGGTCCTGCATGGGGCCTGCAGGAAGGTGCTGCGCCGATTGGAGCGACACTGGGAAGGGTTGACCGTCTTTTTGGATCACCCCGAGGTGGCCATGGACAACAACGCTTCAGAGCGCGCTTTGCGAGGCCCGGTGGTGGGTCGCAAGAACTACTACGGCTCAGGCAGTCGGTCTAGCGCCCGTCTGGCCGCGGTTGTGTTCACGATTCTGCAAACCTTGCAGCTGTGGGAGATCAATCCGCAACGCTGGTTGAGTTGCTATCTGCAGTGCTGCGCCGAATCGGGCAACCGGGCGCCGCCCCAACTGACGAGATTCCTGCCCTGGGAAATGGACCCCGACCGAAGAGCGGCCTGGGGTCGACCCGGTGGTCGGGAGGCGGCATGAAGCGCTACTGTGGCCGCAACTTCACGGGTCAGGAGATCGGGCAACTGTGCGACTTGATTGCCGACAACCCAACCCGCACGCGCGCTCAGCTGTCTCGATTGGCGTGCCGATTGCTCGAGTGGCGCAAAACGGACGGTGGCCTCAAGCAGATGAGCTGCCGGGTGGCCATGCTGCGCATGCATCGCGAGGGGCTGCTGCAACTGCCGCCCCCTCGCAACCGCAAAGGAGGCTCGGGCCGAATCGAGCACACTTTCTGCAGCGCCCCGCAGCCGCTGCTGTCCCGGCCGGTGCATGAGCTGGCAGGCCTGCATCTGGAGCCGGTCCTAAGCCGCCCGGACTCCACTTTGTGGAATGAATATATCGACCGCTACCACTATCTGGGATACAAGCCCCTGCCCGGTGCTCAGCTGCGCTACTTCGCTTGTTCGGAAAACCGCATCCTGGCTCTGCTCGGCTTTGGCGCCGCCGCCTGGAAAACCGCGCCGCGCGACCGCTTCATCGGCTGGCGTCCTTCGGAACGGGAGAGGAACCTGCAGCTGATTGTCAACAACGCCCGTTTCTTAATCCTGCCCTGGGTCGAGTCCAAGAACCTGGCCTCCAAGCTACTGGCCATGGCCGCCCGTCAACTCCCCGAAGACTGGCACAATCGCTACGCCTACCGACCTGTCTTGCTGGAAACCTTCGTCGACACTCAACGCTTCACAGGCGCCTGCTACAAGGCTGCCAACTGGATCCATGTCGGCCACACCCAAGGGCGCGGAAAGCTGGATCGTAACCACCAAGCCAATCTACCCACCAAGAGCATCTGGCTCTACCCCTTACGCAAAGACTTCCGCTGTTCCCTGCGCTCAACTTGAGTTTCCCTGTAACCCAACGCTCGAGATTACGCTTACGGGTTTACCGAATATTTACAAACGGACGGGAACTAGCCCGGATTATGCAAGAGATCTAAATTCAAGTGAGATTTGGGCCCAGAAAAAAGGCCGTAGCTCTCTGATATAAAAGGGTTTAGAGAAACAAAGACCCTAAACAGGAGCTACGGCAATGTCAAAAGCAGTCTGCCAGAATACCCTGCCATTTCATAGCCACAGAAACATCACGGCTCGTTTTGATGGGGGGAGCCTCACTTCCGACGCAGGATGGTTGTTGTTTGGATCCCTGGATCGTCAACATCGATTGTGCGAGGGCTTCAGTTCGTGTATTGCGGAAAGTCGAGACCGACGCTACGTTCGTCATGACCTGTTGAAGTTGATCCGACAACGAGTCTTGCAGATCGTGGCCGGCTACGAAGACTGTAACGACGCCGATACGCTGCGCTCGGATCCGATGCTCAAGACCGTCTGTGATCAGTTGCCAGAGAGCGATCCCGATTTGGCCACCCAGCCGACTTTCTCCCGCCTGGAGAACTCCGTCACCAAGAAGGATCTGATGCGTCTGAGCCGGTGGCTGCCAGGCCGTTATGTGCGCTCCCTGAAGAAGAGACGTCCCAGCAAGATCATCCTGGATCTGGACAGTACCGACGACCACACTCACGGCCAACAGGAGTTCTCCTTCTACCACGGGTATTACCGAAACCACATTCTGCATCCTTTGCTGATCTTCGATGCCGACACGGGAGACCTGGTCTGTGCCGTGTTGAGACCTGGCAACAAGGGGGCTGCCTCTCACATCGTGCCCATTCTGAAGCGAGTCGTGGAGGCCATCCGACAAGCAGTGGGGACGGATGTCGAGATTGAGATTCGGGCCGACAGCGGCTTTGCCACGCCTCGGCTCTACGAGTTCTGTGAATGTGAAGAGAATAAACTCCAGTATGTCATTGGGTTAAGTCGAAACCCTCGCCTGCAGCGAGTGGTCGAGCCCCTGCTGGATTCGACTCGGCTGAGGTTCCTTGAGCTGGAGGAAAAACAGCGTCAGTTTGACGAGTTTCTTTATCGAGCCCACAGCTGGGATCGATCCCGTCGCGTCATTGTCAAAGTGGAGGTCGATCAGCGTGGCATCAATCGTCGCTTTGTAGTTACCAACCGGGACGATCTCTGCTCCCAATCACTTTATGACCACTACACAAACCGAGGGCAGACCGAGAACTTCATCAAGGCCTTCAAGAATCATCTGAGCATGGACCGACTCAGCTGTCATCGATTCCTGGCCAATCAGTTTCGACTCCTCCTGCATGCACTGGCTTACCAGATGTTCGTGCGCCTGCGCGACTATCTTCACGGAACCCCCTCAAGCTCGAAATCGAAACCTTACGTCGTCGGGTCCTCAAGATTGGGGCCCGGATCCGACAAACCACTCGACGCATCTGGGTCCATCTTTCCTCAGCCTTCCCCGAACAACCCCTCTTCCACCTCGTCTTGAGTCGCCTGAACTCCAGTTAGCTTTTCCCAGCTCCCCCGAAAAACCGCTTCCGACACTCATCCAGGCCCAGATCTGTCTGAAATTCACTCCCCAAACCACTCAAACGCCTCGCCAACCCATATTCTTCGCAAATCCGCCTGTCACACCTGCCCGCTTCCGAGTTGGGCCACTTCTCGAGTCGTTTTTCAACACCGAACTACGGTTCTTGCATAATCCGGGCTAGCTAGTTCCCGTCCGTTCGATTGTAAATGATTGGAAATAAAGGAGAAAGGTCACATTTTGGAGCTCGGATTTTGTCACCTTCTTTTGTTAAGATGAGTCTACTAAAACACTGAAACAAAAGAACTTATGCCAAACCCGGAGCTCCCAAAATGAGAAAGAACCGAGAAAATCAGCTGCCGCTCACGCCCCTGTGGCCCGATCACCAACTCAGCTACGAACTGCAGATGATCTCCCGGATCCTGGATGACAATCCAGAGATCCTGGACTTGGTTTTACAGGATCTGTCTGACAAGACGGATCCACAAAAGGGCTCGCCAGGACTCAGTGCCGAACAGGTGCTGCGTTGTGCCGTTCTGAAGACCTGGCAGCAGCTCTCCTACCAGAAGCTGGCCTTCCACCTGGCCGACTCGATCAGCCTTCGAGCGTTTTGCCGCCTGCCCTTGGGATGGACACCGTGCAAAAGCTGTCTGCAAGACAACATTAGCCGGATTCGAGCTTCCAGCTGGGAGAAGATCAATCGAGTGCTGATCCGATGGGCGGCGGGTGAAGGGTTGGAAAAGGGTAAGAAGATCCGAGTCGATGCCACAGCGGTGGAAAGTGACATTCATCATCCGACTCGCAGTTGCTGTACGATTCGATCCGCACACTCACGGCCCTGTTGCCTCAAAGAGCACCACCCAGTGGTCCAGCGATCACTGCCGCCGGGCCAAACGCCGCTGCACGAATATTCGCAACACGCGAGGCCAAGCCCGCAGCCTTTGTACCAGGATCTGCCCAAGACAGCTCACTACACTCGAGTGGTCCTGCAAAGTGCCTCGCAGTGGGAAGATATCCCCAGCCCGGCAAGTTGCGTCATTACTTGCATTTAATCAGGTGATCAAGCAAACCGAGCGCCGGGTCTTGCAGGGCGAGAAGGTACCGGCGGCAGAGAAGGTGGTTTCCATTTTTGAGGAGCATACCGACATCATCCAGACGGGAGGCCGCGAGACCACTTTTGGCCACGATCTTTTTAACTTGCGGCAAGACCTCGCTGTTGACCGATTGCTTGGTGCTCAGAGGCAATCCGGCGGATTCGGCTCAGATGAAGCCGATGCTCAAGCGCCACCATCAGCTTTAGTTGGGCCACTTCTCGAGTCGTTTTTCAACACCGAACTACGGTCTCGATGCTGCGAGTCTTCGGTGCCAACCGCTGTACCTGGAAGGGCTGGGAGCATTTTCAGCAGTAGCATCTTTCGGTTCTCAGCTTCAACTTGCTGGTGCTGGCTCGACTTCGCCTCTAGGCAGCCAGTCGTTCGCTAGTTGAGGTGGAGTGTAGAGCTTGCGTATTGGTGTCTTCGCCAGAGGGCTATAGATCCGGGCTAGCTAGTTCCCGTCCGTTCGATTGTAAATGATTGGAAATAAAGGAGAAAGGTCACATTTTGGAGCTCGGATTTTGTCACCTTCTTTTGTTAAGATGAGTCTACTAAAACACTGAAACAAAAGAACTTATGCCAAACCCGGAGCTCCCAAAATGAGAAAGAACCGAGAAAATCAGCTGCCGCTCACGCCCCTGTGGCCCGATCACCAACTCAGCTACGAACTGCAGATGATCTCCCGGATCCTGGATGACAATCCAGAGATCCTGGACTTGGTTTTACAGGATCTGTCTGACAAGACGGATCCACAAAAGGGCTCGCCAGGACTCAGTGCCGAACAGGTGCTGCGTTGTGCCGTTCTGAAGACCTGGCAGCAGCTCTCCTACCAGAAGCTGGCCTTCCACCTGGCCGACTCGATCAGCCTTCGAGCGTTTTGCCGCCTGCCCTTGGGATGGACACCGTGCAAAAGCTGTCTGCAAGACAACATTAGCCGGATTCGAGCTTCCAGCTGGGAGAAGATCAATCGAGTGCTGATCCGATGGGCGGCGGGTGAAGGGTTGGAAAAGGGTAAGAAGATCCGAGTCGATGCCACAGCGGTGGAAAGTGACATTCATCATCCCACCGACTCGCAGTTGCTGTACGATTCGATCCGCACACTCACGGCCCTGTTGCGGAAACTCAAAGAGCACCACCCAGTGGTCTACAGCGATCACTGCCGCCGGGCCAAACGCCGCTGCACGAATATTCGCAACACGCGAGGCCAAGCCCGCAAGAAGCCTTTGTACCAGGATCTGCTGAAGGTGGCTGCCAAGACAGCTCACTACACTCGAGTGGTCCTGCAAAGTGCCTCGCAGTGGGAAGATATCCCCAGCCTGGTGATTGTCGGCAAGTTGCGTCATTACTTGCATTTAATGCAGCAGGTGATCAAGCAAACCGAGCGCCGGGTCTTGCAGGGCGAGAAGGTACCGGCGGCAGAGAAGGTGGTTTCCATTTTTGAGGAGCATACCGACATCATCCAGACGGGAGGCCGCGAGACCACTTTTGGCCACAAGATCTTTTTAACTTGCGGCAAGACCTCGCTGTTGACCGATTGCTTGGTGCTCAGAGGCAATCCGGCGGATTCGGCTCAGATGAAGCCGATGCTCAAGCGCCACCATCAGCTTTACGGGCGCTATCCACGGCAAGCCAGCTTTGACGGGGGATTCGCCACCCAAGACAATCTGAGGTGGGCCAAAAAACAGGGCATTGTCGATGTGGCCTTCGCCAAGAAGGGTCGACTGAAAGTCTCAGAGATGGTGCGTTCCAGCTGGGTCTATCGGCAGTTGCGGCGTTTTCGGGCTGGAATCGAAGGCTGCATCTCGATGCTCAAGCGAGTCTTCGGTGCCAACCGCTGTACCTGGAAGGGCTGGGAGCATTTTCAGCAGTACCTGCATCTTTCGGTTCTCAGCTTCAACTTGCTGGTGCTGGCTCGACTTCGCCTCTAGGCAGCCAGTCGTTCGCTAGTTGAGGTGGAGTGTAGAGCTTGCGTATTGGTGTCTTCGCCAGAGGGCTTCAGGCGGCTTACTGGCAAAAAAGCTGGGGAACCACTGAAACAAGTTGGCCCCGCCAAAAAAGGTTAATATTATCAACCGGGATAGAGATCCAAAAAGGTCACTTTCCGGACGAGAACTAGCTAGCCAACAGGAGGTTGTATGACCTGGACGAAAGTGCTAATTGCCGGACTTGTGGCTGGAATCGTGCGCAACCTGGCCGATTTCGTGATGCACGGGATGATCATGTCCTCCACGTACATGGGACTGCCCGATGTTTTCGATCAGGAACCTGCCAATCCAGTCTGGTTTTTCGTGGTTGCGATCGTCATCGCGACGGCTGCCGCTACGCTGTTTGCCAAGACTCGCCAAAGCTGGGGGGACGGCCTCATGGGAGGTGCAGCGTTTGGGTTCTGGGTTGGCCTAGTCGTGGCCTTCATCCCCTTTTACAGTGCTCTTGTGATCGACGGATTTCCCTATTATCTGGCCTGGTGCTGGGCCGGGATGGATCTCATCGGTTCCGTCATCATGGGAGCGGTGATTGGGGCCCTCTATCCGAAGATGCAGTAGCGCAGCCGGCCTCCCGGTAATCTTCAGGAAACTGGTCGGATCTGCTGACGCTGGGCCGTTTACAAGTCTGGTACTATAAGGGTTCGAGTCGGGCACCGACACTAGCATCCTTTCCAGGCGGATCCTTACGAGATCATGGTTGATTCTTCCTGGCAGCCACCCGAGAGGCGATCCGACGACGGCCCCACCGGATCTCGACGAAGCTGGCCGCGCCGATTCACCTTTCTTCTTGCCCTCAGTGCCATCGCTGCTTTCACGGTCTGGGCGTGGCGCTCGGCTCCCAGCACCAGTTCCCGGAACGGACGCATGCAGGCGGATACGATTCTGGCTACTTCCGTGCTGGACAGCCGGGTCGAGACAGGCTCTCTGCAGCTGTTCTCGGAATATCCGGGTGAACTCGATGCCGACATCAGCGACCTGGCGTCCAAGATCGCCGGGCGACTGACACGAGTGGTTGTCCGTCTCGGCGATCGCGTACAAAAGGGGGAGCTGCTGGCCCAGGTGGATGACTCGGATCTGCAGCGCCAGTACGAGGAAGTCGAAGCTCAGGTGGACGTGGCCGAGGCCAACCGGCTGCGGGTCCTGGCCCAACTGGATGAAGCCAGGTCCGATCTGGGGCGGCTGGAGGAGTTGTTCGGCGACGGACTGATCAGCACCGGGGAGATCGAGAGCGCGCGGGCTGGTGCGGCCGCTCTCGAGGCCCAGTTGAAAGCCGTACAAGCTCAGAAACAGCAATCGGAGGTACGGGTCAGGCTACTTGCCCAGCAGATCGAGGAAACCCTCCTGAGCGCGCCCTTCCCCGGCGTGGTCGCAGCCCGCTACCTGAATACGGGAAGTTTTGTCCAGGCGGGAACACCCATTGTCCGCCTGGTGGAAGCCGGACCTCTGCGAGTGCGGTTCTGGGTCCCGGAAGAAGGGCTGGCAGGAGTCAGGCCCGGAGTCAGTTTCGAGATCACCACGCAGAGTACCCGCACGCGACGGTTCTCCGGACGTGTAACGCGTCTTTCCGGCGAGGTGAACCGGCGCAATCGAACCGTTGCAGTTGACGGTATTCTGCAGACGACGGCCGCACCTCTTCGCCCCGGGATGTACGCACAGGTTGAAATGGCCCGGGGCCGGGTGGAGGGCGAGATCGTGCCCGGGGCGGCCCTGCTCAAGAGAGTCAACACCAGGGGTGACGAGATCAATGGTGTGTTCACATCCGGGGACGGGATTGCCCGGTGGAGAATGGTTGAGATACTGGGCCGCCAGGACGATCGGATCGCAGTGCGGGGGGCCCTGAGCGCTAAAGATCGGGTCCTGGTCTTCGGGCACCAGGACCTCGCCGACGGAGCCCGAATCACGGTAGTCGAATCGAGCTCCGAAACCACTCCGGGTGCCCCAGACTGACCATGAGCCTGTCACTCCTCTCCGTCCGCCGGCCCATTGGAACGGCCATGCTCTTCCTGGCGGTCGTGATGGTGGGATTCGTCTCCGTCAAGCGGCTCACGGTGGACCTCATGCCCGAGGTCGACATGCCCCGGATTTCCATCAGCACGACCTACGAGGGAGTTGCGCCGCAGGAAATCGAAAGCCTGATCACGCGGCCCATCGAGCAGGCCGTTTCCACCATCGAAGGGATAGAGAAGATCGAAGCGACCTCGATCGAAGGATCCAGCCGCGTGCAGCTCCAGTTCCAGTGGGGCACGGATCTCGAGGTGGCGGTCAACGACGTGCGAACCTATCTGGACCGGATTCGAAACCGACTTCCCGAGTATGCCGACTCCCCGGTGGTCTGGAAGTTCAATTTTTCCGACTTCCCGGTGGCCTATCTGGGTTTGAGCGGAGGCGGCGACTGGCGCCGGCTCCGCTTCCTGGCCGAAGAAACTCTGGGCCGTCGCCTGGAGCGAGTGCCGGGAGTTGCCGCCGTCGAAGTGCGGGGGGGTCGCGAACGGGAGCTGCAGGTCCGCCTAGATCCCGAACAGCTTTCCTCGCTGGGCATCAGCCCCCTGGATGTGAGCCGGGCAGTGGCCCGAGAAAATCGGGATATCTCTGCCGGAGACATGCTGGACGATGAGCGGGAAGTCGTGATCCGGTCGGCAGGCGAGTTTCGGAGTCTCGAAGACATCGCTTCCGTGGTGGTGACTTACCGGCAGGGAAGACCGATTTACGTTCGTGATCTGGGAGAAGTGGTCGACTCCTTCCGGGACGTCAAGAGCGAGCTCTGGATCAACGGTACTCAAGGCATCCGGCTCCGTGTCGCCAAGCAGTCGGGAAGCAATACGGTCGAGGTGGTGGACAGCCTCAGAGAAGAAGTCAACCGCATCAACCGGGAATACGAGGGGCGCTTGCGGCTGACGTTTCTGATGGACACCTCCAAATTCATTCGAGCTTCCGTGTCCAACGTGCAGTCCGCGGCCCTGTACGGAGCTCTGCTGGCCTTCGTGATCCTGATGCTTTTTCTGCGCGACTGGCGCTCCACGCTCATCATCTCGACGGCTGTTCCCATCAGCGTACTGGCCACGTTTGGCCTGATGTACTTCTATGGGTTCACGCTCAACATTGTGTCCTTCGGGGGCTTGGCCCTGGGGATCGGAATGCTGGTCGACAATGCCATTGTGGTGTTGGAGAACATCTATCGGAAGCGCGAGCTGGGAATGGGGCGCTCCGATGCCGCCGTCGAGGGAAGCCGCGAGGTCACGGGTGCTGTCGTGGCCGGGACCCTGACCACCGTGGCCGTCTTTTTTCCGGTTGTGTTCGTGGCCGGCTTCGCCTCGGTATTCTTCACAGAGATGGCCGTCGTCGTCTGCTTCTCCTTGTTTTGTTCCTTGATAGTAGCCCTCACGCTGGTGCCAATGCTGTCGACCAGGTTTGCCGGCCAACATCCGGGCCGGCTTGGCTCGGGATTCACACGAAAGCTCTACCTCCTGGGCGAGAAGTCTCTGACCGGGCTCGAGAGTCTTTACGGCCGTGTGGTGCGGGCCGCACTGCGCCATCCCTGGGCTACCATTACCCTGTCCTGCGCATTGCTTCTCTCTTCCCTCTCTCTGATTCCTCTGGTTGGATATGAACTCATGCCCCAGGCTGACGAAGGTGAGCTGGACGTCAACCTGGAGCTTCCCATTGGCACCCCGCTGGAGCGAACCATGTTCGTGGTGCGGGAAATGGAACGGCGCATTCTGGGGGTGCTCGAGGACGGCGAACTGGACAACATCGTCACCGTGGCAGGCCCGGCGCGCTCGTGGAGACCCGGGACGGCTAACCAGGGCTCCCTGGAGATCATGTTTGTGCCGGTCTCCGAGCGGGCCAGGTCCCTGGCCAGTATTGCATCTGCCATCCGGCCGCAACTCGCCGAGTTGCCGGGTGCGGACTTCCAGGTGCGCCCCGGGACCGCCAACCCTCTGGTGTGGATCATGCGGGGGGGCGAAGACCGGCTCACTGTAGACCTGCGGGGACATGACCTGGACACAGCCGATCGCCTGGGAGACCAGGTTGCAGGGGTCATGAGGCGGGTTCCCGGCGTCGCGGATGTGGACATCGGACGCGAGCCGGGCAAGATGGAGCGCCTCGTCGTCGCCGACCGGGAGCGCCTTGCGGAACTGGGCCTGGCGGGTTCCAGCGTCGCCGAGACGGTGGAGCACTACGTCCTGGGAAAAGTGGCCACCTACTATCGAGAGGCCGGATATGAATACGACATTCGAGTGCTGCTGCACCCGGGTGATCGCGAACATATCGAGCAACTGCCCCAGTTGCCTGTTGTTGCTGCCGACAGCCGGCTGGTACCGCTGTCGTCAGTAGCACGCATCGTGGAAACCAAAGGCCCCACCTCGATCACTCGTGAGAATCAGGAACGAATCCTCAAGGTCAAAGCCACCATCAGCGACCGCTCCCTGGGGAACATCGTGGAGGATCTTGAGGCGGCCCTCGGCACCATCGCGGTTCCCGATGGCTTCTCCGTCACGATCGGTGGAGAGTACCTGGAGCAGCAGAAGATGTTTCAGGATCTGCTGGTGGGATTCCTGATAGCCCTTTTTCTGGTCTACACCGTCATGGTCATCCGGTTCGAGTCGCTGCTTCATCCACTGGCTATCATGACCGCCGTTCCCTTCGGATTCATCGGAGTCGCCCTCTCCCTTTTCCTGACTGGAACGACCTTCAACGTAAACTCGTTCCTGGGCGTGATCGTGCTGGTAGGGATCATGGTCAACAACTCGATCGTGCTGGTGGACTATGTCAACCTGCTGCGCCGGGAGCATCATATGACCCTCTACGATGCCCTGGTTGAGGGAGCGAGACGGCGCCTGCGACCCGTCCTCATGACCACGTCGACAACGGTGCTGGCCATGCTGCCGCTGGCTCTGGGAGTCGGAGAAGGCAGCGAGCTGCAGGCTCCGCTGGCCAGGGTCATTGTGGGAGGCCTGATCACATCAACTCTGATTACGCTGGCTTTCCTTCCCTGCCTCTATTTCCTGCTCGAAAGGCATCGCGCGCGAGTCGTGGAAAGCAGGGTCATGCCTTCCGGAGTCACCCCAGCTGATTAGGGCTTGAGCACAAAGGATCTCCCGAACCGGCCCGCCAGCCCGGATTATGCAAGAACCGTAGTTCGGTGTTGAAAAACGACTCGAGAAGTGGCCCAACTCGGAAGCGGGCAGGTGTGACAGGCGGATTTGCGAAGAATATGGGTTGGCGAGGCGTTTGAGTGGTTTGGGGAGTGAATTTCAGACAGATCTGGGCCTGGATGAGTGTCGGAAGCGGTTTTTCGGGGGAGCTGGGAAAAGCTAACTGGAGTTCAGGCGACTCAAGACGAGGTGGAAGAGGGGTTGTTCGGGGAAGGCTGAGGAAAGATGGACCCAGATGCGTCGAGTGGTTTGTCGGATCCGGGCCCCAATCTTGAGGACCCGACGACGTAAGGTTTCGATTTCGAGCTTGTGCCAGGGGGTTCCGTGAAGATAGTCGCGCAGGCGCACGAACATCTGGTAAGCCAGTGCATGCAGGAGGAGTCGAAACTGATTGGCCAGGAATCGATGACAGCTGAGTCGGTCCATGCTCAGATGATTCTTGAAGGCCTTGATGAAGTTCTCGGTCTGCCCTCGGTTTGTATAGTGGTCATAAAGTGATTGGGAGCAGAGATCGTCCCGGTTGGTGACCACAAAGCGACGATTGATCCCGCGCTGATCGACCTCCACTTTGACAATGACGCGACGGGATCGATCCCAGCTGTGGGCTCGATAAAGAAACTCGTCAAACTGACGCTGTTTTTCCTCCAGCTCAAGGAACCTCAGCCGAGTCGAATCCAGCAGGGGCTCGACCACTCGCTGCAGGCGAGGGTTTCGACTTAACCCAATGACATACTGGAGTTTATTCTCTTCACATTCACAGAACTCGTAGAGCCGAGGCGTGGCAAAGCCGCTGTCGGCCCGAATCTCAATCTCGACATCCGTCCCCACTGCTTGTCGGATGGCCTCCACGACTCGCTTCAGAATGGGCACGATGTGAGAGGCAGCCCCCTTGTTGCCAGGTCTCAACACGGCACAGACCAGGTCTCCCGTGTCGGCATCGAAGATCAGCAAAGGATGCAGAATGTGGTTTCGGTAATACCCGTGGTAGAAGGAGAACTCCTGTTGGCCGTGAGTGTGGTCGTCGGTACTGTCCAGATCCAGGATGATCTTGCTGGGACGTCTCTTCTTCAGGGAGCGCACATAACGGCCTGGCAGCCACCGGCTCAGACGCATCAGATCCTTCTTGGTGACGGAGTTCTCCAGGCGGGAGAAAGTCGGCTGGGTGGCCAAATCGGGATCGCTCTCTGGCAACTGATCACAGACGGTCTTGAGCATCGGATCCGAGCGCAGCGTATCGGCGTCATTACAGTCTTCGTAGCCGGCCACGATCTGCAAGACTCGTTGTCGGATCAACTTCAACAGGTCATGACGAACGTAGCGTCGGTCTCGACTTTCCGCAATACACGAACTGAAGCCCTCGCACAATCGATGTTGACGATCCAGGGATCCAAACAACAACCATCCTGCGTCGGAAGTGAGGCTCCCCCCATCAAAACGCGTCGTGATCTTTCTGTGGCTGTGAAATGGCAGGGTATTCTGGCAGACTGCTTTCAACATTGCCGTAGCTCCTGTTTAGGGTCATTGTTTTTGTAAACCCTTTTATATCAGAGGGCTACGGCTTTTTCCTGGAGCCAGAATCTCACTCGGATTCAGATCTTTTGCATAATCCGGGCCAGGCGCAAGAAAACCCAACTGCCAAGGAAGCTACAGACTGGCGCACTCATTTCATTCGCGCCTGTGCCTGCTCGGCGGCAGCACAGATGATCTTCGGGACCGGCCCGCAGGCCGTTTCGAACAGTTGCAATCAAGGAACCGACAGAGGCAGGAACGACAGTGACTGCGCTGCAGCGCGGAAGCTGCCGGGAATAGGTTGCAACTGGCAAGAGCTGATTGCAGGAACGATAGTGACTGGCGCTGCGGCCGACAGATTGCCGTGGAACGTGGAACCTGGAACCGTGGAGCTCAGAAGAGGATGAACAAGGCTACCAGGGTCGAGCAGATGCCGGCCAGGCCGGCAGCCACGAGGGCCAGGGGAAGCTGAGTAGATACATGATCCATCAGGTCGGCACCGCAGGCCAGCGACGACAGAATGGTGGTGTCGGAAATTGGGGAGCACTGGTCGCCGAAAAGCGACCCTCCGATCACCGCGGCGAAGCACAGCGAAACGTAGTTCGGATCCACCGAGAGGGACCAGGACAGGGGCACAGCCAGAGGAACGATCACGGCCAATGTCCCGAAAGACGAACCAATGGAAAAAGCCGCCAGCATGCAAATCACCAGGAGCAGAGCCGGCAAGAGCGCCGCCAATATCCAATCCGACGTCAACTGGATGAGGTAGTCGGCCGTTCCCAGTTCCCGGGAGACCATCCCCAGGGTTACCGCCAGCCCCAGGAGAATTGCCCCCGCAGTCACCCCTTTGCATCCGTCGACGATTCCGCTGATGACCTCTCCGATAGTCATTCCCCGCACCCAGGCCAGTACCGCAGCCGCTGCAAGGGCCAGTCCAAAGGCTTCAGCGATCTTGACGGATCCGGTCACCGAGTAGGAAGCCAGGGCAAACCCGATCAACGTGAAAATGGGGATCACAAAATCGATGGTTGAAGAGCGGTAACCCGCCGGCACCCGGTAGTCCGTCAGTTCGGCGCTCACCAGAGGAGACGAGTCCGGTGCGTTGAGGCCGCCCCCGGCAGAGGACCGCGCGATGGCCCGGTCCATCTTTCTCCCCCTCCAGGGCAGGACCTCTACGGCCAGGAGAAAGGTCATCACCACGGCGAAAATGGCGTAGAAATTGAAGGGAATCGACCTATAGAAAAACGAAACGGCGCTCCCTTCATCGGGAAGCAGAGGGATCGAGCCAGCTGCGAATCCGGCCACGTAGACCGGCCACACATTTAACGGGATCAGGGCAGCGACGGGAGAAGCCGTCGAATCGATGATGTAGCTCAACTCTTCGTGGCTGACCTTTTCATCGTCCGTGACAGGCCGCACGGTCGTTCCTGCCAGAACCGTAGAAATGGTTCCACCCTGATGGAACAAAAGCCCCACCATCCAGGCAAAGACTTTGGCGCTGCGCCGCCCACTGACCATGAGACGCCGGGCCCACTCGGCGAAAGCCAGGGAACCTCCGGTCCTGGTCCACAGCCCCAGCAGACCTCCCAGGCACCACAGATAGACGAGCAGGATGAGGGCATACTGTTCGGAGCCAATGGCCGGGATCATGAAGCGTCCCAGGATATTGATGTCGCCCACGACGAAGCCCCCCATGAAGACACCTGCCAGCAGCGCGAAAAGCACCTCACGGGTCGCGAAGGCCAGCAGGATAGCAACCGTCGCCGGCAGCAGGGACGCCACCCCATAGTGCCCGTCGATCTCCGCCCCGGCGGGTCCTGAGAAGAGGAGCACGAGGGTCACCGCCAGACCGGCAAGTGCCAGACCCGCGCGGCCGATCGGAGTCATCGAGAACCGAAAAAAACCTCGCATCAATTTCAACCCTAGTTTACTCGCGGTGGCCCCCCGGGTCGACGCAAGAGTCAGTCTTTCCCAGTTCCTCGCGGACCTGTATATTGGAATTCTGTTCTGCTGCTGCCTTCTCGCAGTCGGCGAAATCACCGCAGCGCTTCGCCCGGGAGGATTCATGTACGGAAACCGTCTTGCTATCGCAACCCTGTTCCTTTTCCTGGTGCCCTACCTCGAGGCCGACGTCATCTCGCTGAGCAACGGGGATCGCTTCACCGGAACGGTCAAGAGCCTGGGTGGGGGAAAACTGGTAGTTGCGACCGACTATGCAGGAGACATCTCCGTCGACTGGAGTGTGGTCGCGAGCTTTACACCCACCGAGAATCTACAGGTGGGACTGGAAAGTGGTGATGTGGTCACGGGAAAGATTGAACTGACCGGGGCCGATCAGCTCGAGGTCGCCACCGAGACCGAAACCCTGGCCCTTACTCGAGCCCAGATCCTCGAGTTCGGCCCCATTCCTAAGCCCGAGGACTACGGGCTGCTGGACAACTGGCACGGGGGCCTGAACCTTGGAATGAGCCTGAGCAGGGGAAACACCGACGTCTCCAACCTCTCGTTCTCGGCAGATCCGTCGAGGGCGACTTCGACAGATCGGATATCACTCTTTTTCTCGACATTGCGCAGCGCCGAAGACGGAACCACGACCGGCAACCTGTACAAACTGAGCGGTCGATACGACAGATTTTTCACGGAGCACTTCTTTGCCTACGGAAATGGTGTTTACGACAAGGACGAGAAAGCCGCTCTCGATTATCGGTTCCGAGAGGGAGGCGGAATCGGTTACCGATTCAAGAAGGCAGATCATACGGACGTGTCGGTGAGGAGTGGTGTCTCGGCGCTGCAGGAGAAGTTCGCTGGTTTAGACCGAACTACTGCGGGGCTGGGGAATTTCGGAGTCGACCTGACTTCAGCCTGGCTGGCTCCCTTTGCTCTAACCGCTTCGACCGTCTATTCCCCATTCTTGAGCGGCGACAGCCGGTACCTGCTGGAAGGCATTCTCGGAATCCGTCTACCCCTTTTTGGAAATCTGAACTTTGGTCTGGACTTCGTCGACAACTACGACAGTTCTCCGCCGGGGGGAACGAAGAACAACGACCTCCGGATTCTGTCCACTCTGGGGTGGACGTTCTGATCGGGCCAGTTACCGCCTGTTGTCACGCTTTCGTCGGCAGCTTCCGCGCTGCGGCGCAGTCACTGGCGTTCCTGCCTCTGTACGTTCCTTGACGGTCCACTCTTCTCGCGGCTGGCGGGCCGGCCCCGGAGCTAAAATGGTCGCGCTCGCCGCGAGATCTCCATTGCGAAACGCAGGCCCAGAAGAACAGCTGCCGTGGCCAGGCCCAGGACCAGTCCCCACCAGAGTCCTTCTCCTTCCCAGCCCTGACCGAAAGCCAGGTACCAGCCACAGGGAAAACCCACCAGCCAGTAGGCCACGAGAGCCAGGACCATGGGGATGCGGGTCTCCTTTAGACCCCTGAGCGCGCCGGCCGAGGTGACCTGGATGCCGTCGAAAACCTGAAAGACGGCTGCCACAGACAGAAGGACGACTCCGTACTCGATGACCTCTGAGTTGGCGGCGTCATGCACGTCCAGAAAGAGCGAGAGAACGCCGCGGGAGCCAGCCAGAAGACGAGGGCGCTGCCCGTCATGAAACAGGCTCCGAGGACCATCCCCGTGTAGCCGGCGCGGCGAGCCCCCCGCAGATCTGCCCGACCCACGGCCTGGCCCACCCGAACCGACACTGCGAAGGAAAGACCCAGAGGGATCATGAACACGAACGCGGCACAGTTGAGGACGATTTGATGGGCCGCCAGCTGAGCGGTACCGAACAGGCCCATCAGCATGGCGGCCGCAGCAAACAGGCTGACTTCCAGGAATTGCATGATGCCGATGGGCCAACCGACCCGGAAGATCTCGCGAAACACACGGGGATCCGGAGACCCCAGGCGCGAGAAGACGCCAAATACATCAAAACTCTTATGGGAGTAAATGAAGAGAAGCAACGCGATCAGCATTCCCCAGTACACTGCCGCGCTGGCCCAGCCACACCCGGCGAGTCCCAGGGCCGGGAACCCGAGCTTCCCGAACATGAGAATGTAGTTGAGCACGACGTTCAGAATCAGCCCACCGCCAGTGATGATCATGATCACCCGCGGCCGCGACACGCCCTCGACGAACTGGCGAGCGGTTCCGAACAGAAACAGCCCGGGCACCCCCCACAGAATGGCGCTCAAGTAAGTCTGGGAGAGAGCGGCTGTGGCGGGGGCGTGACCCATCCACCTCAGAAACACGAGAGCGTTCTGCATGAGGATGGCGGCGGGCACTGCCAGAAGCAGACCCAGCCACAGGCCCTGGCGCACGGATCGGCCGGCTGTCTCCGGCTCGCCGGCTCCGTAAGCCTGTGAAACCAGCGGGCCCACCGCCATCAACACGCCCAGGCACACGAATGTGATGGGGTGAAAGACCGCTCCGCCGAGCGCGACACCGGCCAGATCCAGGCTCCCCAGACGGCCCACCATCAGCGTGTCGATGAAAGACATCGACATCTGAGCCAGCTGAGCCAGAATCAGGGGCAGGCCCAGATGTAACGTCTCTCGTATCTCTCTGCCTATCATTGCTGAAAGAACTTCCTTCCATGAGTCAGGGTAACGCTTCCCACCGCATGGCGACAGGGCTTCCCGCTCTTGGAGGTGCTACCTCCCGCCGCATTGCCGACCCATTCCCGAAGAACGGTCGAATCGTCCCCGGGTTGCTCCGGAAATCTCGCTTCAGTTACCCTGGTAGCAGTGGGGGAGTCGAGGCTTGCATGGATTTTCTCGATCGTCCTCCTGGAGAAAGAACCGATGGATGGTAGCAGCGTCCGTGGGGACGCCGAATCACTAAAGCCCAGCCCTGAAGCCATGGTCTCAACCGGGTCGAACCGCCGTTTCTGACCGAGTGTCGGAGAGGTGCCCGGTACGGGCACACTGGTCCGTGTACTGACGGAATCCTTGCTGCGGAGCCGGCTGCGGACGGTGGCTTTCATCTTTTCGGTCGCTGCCCTGATCTGGATGGCCCTCGACCTGTTCTCGGGGAATACATCCGGGTTCATCCTGCAGATCCCCTGCCTGCTCGTCCTGGTGGGCCTGGCGGCCGTGTTTTACGGCCGAAAGGAGGTTCCCCTGGGCCCCCTCAGGACCCTGGAACTCGTTCTCTTCGGGGTGGCGGCACTGTACCTGTCCGCCCGTGATTACGCGCTCATCAACGGGGCTATGTCCCGAGGAGAAGAGGCTGCGGCACTGGCGGGGCTCACAGAAAATGTATTCCACGTCGTTCTGCTCGTGGCCGTCTACGGAATGTTCATTCCCAATACCGTCAAGAGGGCGACTGCCGTCGCGGTTTCGCTGGCTGCGACACCGATCGCCGCCGGGCTCGCGCTCGGCCTTGCATTCCCGCCGATTGCCGAGGCTATGGGCCGGCTTGGTTCCGGTCGGACCGCGGAGGCCGGCTTCCTCCTGGTCTTGAGCGCGGGGATCGCGATTGCTGGAACCCAGGTTATCGGTCAGTACCAGAGCCAGGGCGTGGAGGCCATGGAGGCCAGCATTTACAAGCTCAAGGAACGTATCGGTTCGGGGGGAATGGGCGAGGTCTGGCGAGCCGAGCATCACAAGCTGGTGCGACCCGCCGCCATCAAGCTGATCCGCCCCGATAGAATCGAAGACGGGGACTACACGAGCGCAGGAGAGACCATCCGCCGCTTTGAGCGGGAAGCCCAGGCGACGGCGGTTCTTCACTCTCCTCACACGGTGGAGCTGTACGATTTCGGGGTCAGTGGCGACGGCATCTTCTACTATGTCATGGAGTATCCGAACGGGATCGATCTCAAGACTCTTGTCGAAGAACACGGACCGCAACCTCCCGGGAGAGCCATCCACCTGATGCAGCAGGTGGGCGAGTCACTGGCCGACGCCCACCACAGCCGCATGATTCATCGGGACGTGAAGCCTGCCAATATCTTCTCCTGCCGCATGGGTCTGTCCTACGATTTCGTCAAGGTCCTGGACTTTGGACTCGTCAAGATCGAGACCGATGACGCGGATGAGGACACCCAGTTGACTCAAGAGGGGATGACGGCTGGAAGCCCGGCTTTCATGGCTCCCGAGGTCGTCACCGGCAAAACGAAAGTCGATGCCAGAGCCGATCTCTATGCTCTGGGCTGCGTTGGCTACTGGCTGCTGACAGGCCAGTACGTTTTTCCCCGCAAGAGGACGATGGCGATGGCCCTCGATCACGTGACCACACCTCCGCAGCCTCCCTCCGAGCGGACTGAGCTTCCGATTCCCCAGGAACTGGATCGGATCATTCTCAAGTGCCTGGCCAAGAAACCCGAAGATCGCTTCGGCAGCGCCCTGGAACTGCAGGAAGCTCTTTCCAACCCGATTGCATCCAACGGTTGGGGGCGCAGGCAAGCTGAGGAGTGGTGGCAGTTGCACTATCCCGAGACGTGATTCAGGGATTTCCGAATTCCAGATTCCGGATTCATTGAATCTGGGAGTTATCTCGATCTGCGCTTGCGGGGCTCTTGCAGTTTCAGGTAGGGGTTGTAAACGTACGTCAACGAGAAGGGGTCGGGGAGCTTGAGATTCCTGGAGACGCCATAGGCCGGGTCCATACACCACTGGCCCGTCGCCAGAATCTTTTTCTTCCGGGTGCGCCGGTCATGCCAGCCCCAGAACGGCTTCGCCTTGTTCTTGCCGAACATTTGGCCATTGAAAGCCGCCGGCAATGCAGCACTTGAAGCGCCGGGGCGCTCTCCGTACGGCTCGTACGGGAACCGTCCTGCAAAAGTCTCAGCGTCTTCGTCGATCCGCTGCCACCAGTGACTCAGAATGGGAAGCAGGTCATAGCTGACCTGCCGGTCGTTCCCATGACGGGGACGCTCTGCCCTGGCCCCGTACACGTAGGTCACCCCGGTCGTTCCTCGACATTCGCCCCGGCGGCGACTGAATCTGGAGTGGCGGTCGGTGGAACCGTAAACCCCGTGGCCTCCGGATTCGATGAAAACGACCGGGTGGGTCTCTTCGTGGAACTCCACTTTCCCGTCCAGCTTGTGAGCCCCTTTTTTGACCCCCCTGTCGGCACGATAGGAATAGATGTTGTTGTGAGCCAGCGTTTCCATTACCTGAAGCCGCCCAAACCTGGACCCATCTTTGAAAATCGTCAGGACCAGACCCTCGTTGTCATTTTCATGGCAGGTCCCGCCCAAGCAGTTGGCGGAGTAATCCCGAGGATGGAAGAAATTGTAGATCAGGAACCAGTGCGTCTCGGTCTCAGCGGCTGCATAGTAGACGTAGGCCTGGGAGCTGCCGACAGCCGTATTCTCCCAGTTGTTGTCCCCTTTCCAGTCCCCGTCAAAGTCGAATCGGGCCAGGTAATCCGCTTTCGGCTCGAACCACGTGGCCTGGGCAACCATGGGCGCCCAGTGACCGGCCAGAGTGAGATAACGTGCCCGCCTGCAGGACTGCGGACGGAAGGTGGTCGACTCCTCCTTTCTCCTCGAAGGCGCCGAAGGGGCCACCTCCAGATCGAGCCGCGCCGTATCCCCCCCTGAGCTGGCCTCAACACGATAAGTCCCTGGCTTCTCCGGAGCCGTGTACAAGACGCTGTCGAAACTAACCAGCGACCTGCCCAGGTTACTGAGGATCGATGTCCAGCTCTGTCCCGCATCGCGACCCTGGAAGGTGTCCACCTGATTTCGAAACGGCTTGGACAGCCAGCCTCCGGACTTCGACTTCAGATCGAATTGCAGCGAGGACGGCAGCACTCGGACCCTTTGTTCGTTGCCTTCCTCATCCTCTTCGGTCTGGAAGACCCGCAACTGCAGAACCACGCTTTCCAGCGGTCGGATCCGCTTGTCGCCGTCCTGCAGGTGAATCTCCAGGTCTCGTGCCTCGACCTGCCCCGGCATCAGAGGTACAGACAGGATCAACAGCCGCATGGCCCGGTGGTTCAGCACGCTCCCCGCAGAATATTGGGTCCGGGCGTGAGGATCAAGTTTCCTCCCGGAGGGCGCTGCTATAATCGGCTCGCCATGCACGGAGAGGGAAACGACCACAACGACAGTTTTATCCGCCTGGCCGATCGAATGTCGCGCTTGCCACCCTATCTGTTCGGTCAGATCAACCGGGTGAAGGACCGCAAACGGCGGGAGGGGCTCGACATCATCGACATGGCCATGGGCAATCCCACCGACGCCACTCCCGAGGTCATCGTCTCCAAGCTGTGTGAGGTAGTGCAGGATTCTCGAAACCACCGCTACTCAGCCGCAGCGGGCATCTACAACCTGCGCCGCGAGATCGCCGTTTTTTACGAGAATCAGTACGGAGTCGATCTGGACCCCGAGAACGAGATCATTGCGACGATCGGATCGAAGGAGGGTTTCTCGCATCTCTGCCTGGCCGTGATCGGCCCCGGGGACACGGCTATTGTCCCGGCACCCTCCTACCCGATCCACAGTTACGGGGTGATCCTGGCGGGCGGCCGCTACCTGGCTCTGAAGATCGAGGACGACGACGCCTTCTTGAACCAGGTGGACGAGGTGTGTCGTACCTGCTCTCCGTGCCCTCGAGTCCTGTTTTTGAACTACCCCCACAATCCGACCGGCCACAGCGTCGAGCTGGGCTTCTTCGAGGAAGTTGTCAGGCTGGCTCGCCGCCACGAACTCATTGTGGTCCACGACCTGGCCTATGGAGGCATCTCTTTCGACGGCTACCGCCCTCCCAGCTTTCTGCAGGCCCCGGGAGCCAAGGAAATGGGAGTCGAGTTCACGACCATGTCCAAGAGCTTCAACATGGCGGGTTGGCGAATCGGTTACTGCAGCGGCAATGCCCGGGTGATTGACGGCCTGGCCCGGGTGAAGGGGTACTACGACTACGGCATCTTCCAGGCCATCCAGATCGCTTCTATCGTCGGTCTGCGAGACTACGAACGCATCTCGGCCCTCCAGTCTGAAGTCTACGAGGAGCGTCGCGATGTGCTGGTCGCCCGTCTCGAGCAGATTGGCTGGGGTCATTTGACGCCTCCCCGAGCCGGGATGTTCCTGTGGGCACCTATTCCCGAGCAATACCTTTCCGGAGGCTCGATGGACTTCGCCATGCGGATGATGGAAGAGGCCGAAGTGGCCATCGCTCCGGGGATCGGCTTTGGCGAGGAGGGAGAAGGTTTCGTGCGGCTGGCGCTGATCGAGAACAAGCAGCGCATTCAGCAGGCCGCTCGTCAAATCGGACGCACTCTGAACAGCCCCCCTCCGCCTTGACCAGATTTTTGCCACGCCGGTAGAATTGCCTTCGCCCGCATCAGGGGGCCGGGAGATGGTAGACGAGAAACCACCCCGCGGGGTCGACGCGAAGCCCTGAAGGGTTCGCAGCCCGGAGTTCAAGTCATCCCGGGGAGGCTTTTCCCCTTGGGAGCTCTAGCCCGGATTATGCAAGAACCGTAGTTCGGTGTTGAAAAACGACTCGAGAAGTGGCCCAACTCGGAAGCGGGCAGGTGTGACAGGCGGATTTGCGAAGAATATGGGTTGGCGAGGCGTTTGAGTGGTTTGGGGAGTGAATTTCAGACAGATCTGGGCCTGGATGAGTGTCGGAAGCGGTTTTTCGGGGGAGCTGGGAAAAGCTAACTGGAGTTCAGGCGACTCAAGACGAGGTGGAAGAGGGGTTGTTCGGGGAAGGCTGAGGAAAGATGGACCCAGATGCGTCGAGTGGTTTGTCGGATCCGGGCCCCAATCTTGAGGACCCGACGACGTAAGGTTTCGATTTCGAGCTTGTGCCAGGGGGTTCCGTGAAGATAGTCGCGCAGGCGCACGAACATCTGGTAAGCCAGTGCATGCAGGAGGAGTCGAAACTGATTGGCCAGGAATCGATGACAGCTGAGTCGGTCCATGCTCAGATGATTCTTGAAGGCCTTGATGAAGTTCTCGGTCTGCCCTCGGTTTGTGTAGTGGTCATAAAGTGATTGGGAGCAGAGATCGTCCCGGTTGGTAACTACAAAGCGACGATTGATGCCACGCTGATCGACCTCCACTTTGACAATGACGCGACGGGATCGATCCCAGCTGTGGGCTCGATAAAGAAACTCGTCAAACTGACGCTGTTTTTCCTCCAGCTCAACGAACCTCAGCCGAGTCGAATCCAGCAGGGGCTCGACCACTCGCTGCAGGCGAGGGTTTCGACTTAACCCAATGACATACTGGAGTTTATTCTCTTCACATTCACAGAACTCGTAGAGCCGAGGCGTGGCAAAGCCGCTGTCGGCCCGAATCTCAATCTCGACATCCGTCCCCACTGCTTGTCGGATGGCCTCCACGACTCGCTTCAGAATGGGCACGATGTGAGAGGCAGCCCCCTTGTTGCCAGGTCTCAACACGGCACAGACCAGGTCTCCCGTGTCGGCATCGAAGATCAGCAAAGGATGCAGAATGTGGTTTCGGTAATACCCGTGGTAGAAGGAGAACTCCTGTTGGCCGTGAGTGTGGTCGTCGGTACTGTCCAGATCCAGGATGATCTTGCTGGGACGTCTCTTCTTCAGGGAGCGCACATAACGGCCTGGCAGCCACCGGCTCAGACGCATCAGATCCTTCTTGGTGACGGAGTTCTCCAGGCGGGAGAAAGTCGGCTGGGTGGCCAAATCGGGATCGCTCTCTGGCAACTGATCACAGACTGTCTTGAGCATCGGATCCGAGCGCAGCGTATCGGCGTCGTTACAGTCTTCGTAGCCGGCCACGATCTGCAAGACTCGTTGTCGGATCAACTTCAACAGGTCATGACGAACGTAGCGTCGGTCTCGACTTTCCGCAATACACGAACTGAAGCCCTCGCACAATCGATGTTGACGATCCAGGGATCCAAACAACAACCATCCTGCGTCGGAAGTGAGGCTCCCCCCATCAAAACGAGCCGTGATGTTTCTGTGGCTATGAAATGGCAGGGTATTCTGGCAGACTGTTTTTGACATTGCCGTAGCTCCTGTTTAGGGTCTTTGTTTCTCTAAACCCTTTTATATCAGAGAGCTACGGCCTTTTTTCTGGGCCCAAATCTCACTTGAATTTAGATCTCTTGCATAATCCGGGCTAGATGACAGGCGTAATCTCAGGCGCAGCACAACAGGAGGTCCTGGCTCACCGCCAGAAACTGGACGCCCACGTCCGCGAAATGGTTCAGTGGCATTTCAGCCCCGAGTCGGGCTGCCCATTCTGGCTCGATTGGGCAGAGACGGCCGGCTGGGATCCGCGGGAAACGGTCCAGGGGTTCCAGGATCTGGTGAAGTTTGGCTACTTCGAAGATGACTGGCTGCGCGGCGGCCCGGTGCGGCGGTGGGTACCGAGGGGCCTGGAAGATCGAGCTGTCAGTGTTTTCGAGACCGGGGGCACGACGGGAATTCCCAAGACTCGAGTGAACATCGAAGACTTCCGCGTGGATTACGAGCTGTTCTCGAAAACCCTGCCCCAAGAGTACTTTCCGCACGGGGCTGACTGGCTTATGCTGGGGCCCTCGGGCCCGCGGCGACTGCGACTGGCCGTCGAGCACCTGGCCCAGAGCCGGGGAGGGATCTGTTTTTGTGTGGACCTGGACCCGCGCTGGGTGGTCAAGCTTATTAAGAGAGGAGCGATGGATGAGCTGCTCCGGTACCAGAAACACGTGATCGACCAGGCCGTCACGATTCTGTCGGCAAATCACGAGATCCGCTGCATGTTCACGACGCCCAAGCTGCTGGAGGCTCTTGCCGAGCGGCTGGAAGAAGAGGGGCAAAGCATCGAAGAAGTCGGTATTCTTGGGATTTTTGCGGGCGGCACGGAGTTCACGCCGCAATGGTATCGCTTCGCCGTGGAGGAACTGCTGGGCGCAACCTATCTGACGCCGACCTACGGCAACACGCTCATGGGCCTGGCTCCCTCCAAGCCGTTCGATCCAGCCGACAACTACAAGATCACCTACCATGCACCCCAGCCCCGGGCCGTCATTCAGGTCGTTGACTTCGACGATCCCGCCAGCCTGGTGGAATATGGTGAGACCGGCAGAGTGCTCTTGACCACTCTCACGCCGGAGTTCTTCATGCCCCGGTTTCTGGAGAGAGATGAGGGGGAGCGCGAGCCTCCCTGTAAGCCCTATCCCTGGGACGGAGTCAGCGGACTGCGCCCCTACCGGGCGTTTGCCGCCACAACCGCGGTGGGTGTTTACTAGTGCATCGACAGAGGTTTTGATTTGGGAAAGGCAGGGAGCTGGTGATTCATTTTCCGGTTTTGCGATGGGGCCAGCCCTACGAGAGTCTGGTTGTCGATAAGGTCGTTCACTTTGAGAGCGGGGAGCCGCTTGCCGAGGTCAGTCAGGCCATCGGTGGAATGATCCAACGTGACCTGCGCCGGGCCGCCCGGGCCCGCGAGATCCTGCGGGAGATTTCCAGCCGGGAGCTGATCGGCATGCTCAAGAACGCGGCCGAGCTCTTCATGAAGGGCGAGTTGCCGGCCGGCGACGCCGTGCAGACGCCCGAAGAGTTCGTCACGTATCAGTCCGCTACAACCGGGCTCCCCGAGCACATGTGCGTCGCCAACATGGAAAAACTGCACCATGTCCTGACCCACCTGGAGGAGATCCTGCAGGCCCTGACCCGCGATCTGGATCTGGAGACATTGAGGCGCGGATATGGCGAAGAGAATGGAGTCATGCGCAGTTACCAGGCCACCACGCCGGTACTGGGGATGGTCCTCCCCTCCAATTCGCCCGGGGTCCATGGCCTGTGGCTGCCCGTACTTCCACTTCAGATCGGCCTCATCTTCAAGCCGGGCCCACAGGAACCCTGGACTCCCTACCGTATGTCCGAGGCGTTCTTTCAATCGGGAATTCCGCGGGAGGCGGTGGGGCTGTATCCGGGTGGGGCGGATGTCGGTGCAGCTGTGCTGCAGCACTGCCCGCGTAATCTGATTTTCGGCGGCACTCCCACCGTAAAACAATACGAAGGAAACCCGGCCGTTCAGGTTCACGGCCCTGGATTCAGCAAGATTCTTATAGCCGACGATCAGGTGGACGTGTGGGAAAAGTACCTGGATGTGATGGTCGACAGCGTCCTGGTCAACAGCGGCCGAAGCTGTATCAGTTGCTCGGGGATCTGGGCCTCTCGGCACACCGAGAAGATCGCCCGGGCCGTCGCCGAGCGTCTGGGCCCGATTGCTCCCACATCCGCCCAGGATCCGCAGGGCGCACTGGCGGCCTTCACTGTCCCGGGTCAGGCTCAGGCCATCAACGCGAACATCGAGCAGGGCCTCAGGGAAGTGGGCGCCGAGGACGTGACGGCACATTACCGGGATGGGGACCGCCTGGAGGAGCGCGAGCGATGCGCCTATCTGCGGCCGACGGTCATCCATTGTGATTCACCGAGGCGGAGTCTGGCCAACACCGAGTTCATGTTTCCCTTCGTCAGCGTGGTCAAGTGCCCGCAGCAGAAAATGCTGGCCCACATCGATTCGACGCTGGTGGCCACCGCCATTACGGAAGACAAGGGGCTTCGAAGGTCACTGCTCGACGCGACCAATATCGATCGACTCAACCTGGGCCCGATTCGAACGATTCAGCTCAATTGGCTGCAGCCTCACGAAGGCAACCTGGTCGACTTCCTATACCGCCAGCGAGCCTTCCAAACCACCGGCTGACCCTCGCCGACAGGCCGCTTGCCGGGAACGACAGTCTGGTGGAATGGCGCGCTCATCAAGATTCGCGCCTCTGCCGGCTCGGCGACGGCTCAAACGATCTCCGAGACGGCGCGGAAGCTGCGGGACAAAACTGTTGAAGGGTCTTCCCTTGCGTGCTAGGATGCGCCTTCCTGCCCGCGGTGAATCCTTATTCTCAGATGGAAGCTCGCGGAAAGAGATCAACAGCATGAAGACCTACCGAATTGCCCTCATTGGCGGCGACGGCACCGGCCCTGAAGTGCTCAGGGAGGGAGTGAAAGTAGTTGAGGCCGCCGCCCGTCGATGCGGATTCGGTCTTGAGACCACCAGTTACGACCTGGGAGGAGAGCGCTACCTGAAAAGCGGCGAGATCCTTCCCGACTCGATGCTGGAAGAATTCAAAGGCCAGGATGCAATTTTTCTCGGCGCCATCGGCCATCCCGACGTCAAGCCCGGGATCCTGGAAAAAGGGATTCTGCTACGCACCCGGTTCGAGCTCGATCAGTACATCAACCTTCGACCGGTGAAGCTCTACCCGGGTGTCGAGACTCCCATTAAGGGCAAGGGTCCGGACGACATCGACTTCGTAGTGGTCCGTGAGAACTCAGCAGGCCTGTACACCGGCACCGGAGGGGTGGCCCGCAAGGGAACAGCCCATGAAGTTGCCATCCAATCGATGATTTATACCCGCAATGAAGTAGATCGGTGTCTCAAGTATGCGTTTGAGCAGGCTCGCAAGCGCAACAAGACGAGAGCTCTCACTCTGTGCGGCAAAACCAATGTGCTGACCTACGTGTACGACCTGTGGGAGCGGGCCTTTCATGAGATGGGCGAGCGCGATTTTCCCGACGTGAAGCGGGATTATGCGCACGTGGACGCCATCACCATGTGGATGGTGAAGAATCCCGAGTGGTTCGACGTCATCGTGACCGGGAACATGTTCGGCGACATCATCACCGATCTGGGGGCGATGGTGCAGGGCGGCATGGGGATTGCCGCTGGAGGAAACCTGAATCCGGAGGGGGTTTCCATGTTCGAACCCATTGGGGGCAGCGCTCCCAAGTACACCGGGCTGAACGTGATCAACCCCCTGGCCTGCGTCTTTGCCGGCCAGATGATGCTGGATCACCTGGGAGAGAACGAGGCCGCGGCACTGGTCGAGAAAGCCTGTGTATCTTTTCTGGAATCAGGCGCCCTTCCCGGCCTGTCGGCGACCCAGATTCAAGAAGCGGGACTATCCACCTCCGGCATCGGCGACGCCATCGCCCACCGCGTCGTGTAGAAAGGGAACAGAGTAGACTTTCCCCTTTTTTGGACGGGGAATCGGCACCCAAATGTGCTAAAAGTTACGCACGTTGAGGTTCCTGACCTTCTTTCAGGCTCTCACTGCGGTGCTGGCAGCTACGGCTCCGGCCTACGCCGGCCTGGATCAGTCCATTCCGGAGATCGAGCGCGACGCCCTTGTTGCCCTCTACAACAGTACGGACGGCCCGGGCTGGCATCAGAGCGATGGCTGGCTGGGTCCTCCGGGGAGTGAGGCTTCCTGGTTCGGCGTGACGGTTGAGAACCGCCACGTCGTCCGGCTGGATCTTTCCTCCAATTTTCTGGAGGGCCCCCTGCCCCCCGAGATCGGAGATCTTAGTGAACTCAAAGAACTGTCCCTGTGGGGAGGAGACGCACTTCCCACCTGGCCTCCTTTTCTGAGCAACGACATCACGGGAGCGATCCCTCCCGAGATCGGACGGCTCACGGCGCTCGAGTACCTGGACCTAGGCGTGAATCGACTCGAGGGGCCGGTGCCGCCGGAGATCGGTAACCTCACGAACCTGGTCGTGCTCTCACTCTCGGGCAACGAGCTCTCCGAGATTCCTCCCCAGTTTGGAAGCCTCCGGAAACTGCGCGAGCTGCATCTGGCCCGGAACACTCTGGGAGATCTTCCACCCGAAGTCGGGTCTCTCATCGATCTCGAGCTCCTGACTCTGGGCGGGAGCTCTCTTGTAGAATTCCCGGAGGTGATCGGGAGTCTGTCCGGACTTCGGAATCTCCAGTTCAGAAATAGCCGAATTACCAGTCTCCATCCCTCGATTGGTAACTTGAAGCTCCTGGAGGAACTGGACGTCAGGGGGAATCTCCTGGCTCACCTGCCCGAATCCACCGGCGACTTGCGCGAGCTCAAGAGACTCGATGTGAGCCGGAACCAGCTCCTGGACCTTCCCCATTCAATCGGCAACCTGGGGGGGCTGGAAAAGCTGATTCTCAGTAGAAATCGCCTGGAACGGCTGCCTGATGAGTTCGGCTTCCTGGGGAGTCTGGAAGGGATCGAGATCTCTAACAACCCGCTTCTCGAACTTCCCTCCAGCGTAGGGAACCTGAAAAACGTCACCTATCTGAACATGAGCGGGACCAGTTTGATCGCTCTGCCGGCCGAACTGGGCGACATACCAGGGCTCTCGAGCCTGACCATGTCCTTTGGAAACCAGACGTCGATTCCAGCCGGAATCGGCTGGCTGCGGCAAGTGAAGAGCCTGCACCTGAACGACAATCTTCTGACGGACCTTCCGGAGGAAATGGCGGGCTTGCAAAGCCTGGAGGAGCTGGACATCTCCAACAACAGGATGAAAGAGCTACCTGCCGTAGTCGGAGAACTGGACGCCCTCGTCACCCTGAAGTTCCACGGCAACCCGCTGGTCAAGGGGCCGATCCCGGAAGCACTGTTCACACTCGACTGGGAAGTCCTGGATCTGAGTGGCTTCGGCTTCACCGGCACGATCCCGGCCTCGCTGGCCGAGATGGATACTTTGAGAGAGCTCGATTTGAGCCGCAATCTGCTCACCGGTACGATCCCCCCGGAACTGGCAACGCTCCCCAACCTGGAAGTTGTAGACCTGTCGCGGAATCGCCTGTACGGACCCATTCCCCCCCAACTTGGCCACGCTCCGAACCTGGAGTCCTTATCCCTCGGGCGGAACAATCTCTGGGGATCCATACCTGGAGAACTGGCGAGTGTCCCTTATCTCTCTTTGGCGGGGAACCGGCTCACTGGTTCGATTCCTTCTGAGTTGGGGCTCGTGGGGCACCTGAACCTGAGCGACAACGAACTGTCCGGAGAAATCCCCGCCGCCCTGGGCCAGGTGGAATCCCTCGTTCTCTCTCGCAACATGCTCACTGGCTCGCTGCCGGCAGACTTCTGTGCTTCGGACCAGTCTGGAGAATTTTCGCGCGGAGGAGAATCACCTGGAAGGGACTCTGGAACCCCTGGCCGAGTGCCTCAACTTGACGGCCCTGAACCTGAGCCGCAATCGACTGAGCGGGCGCATTCCGCCCGGGTTCAGCGAGTTGGCGCTGAGGCACCTGGTCCTCTCGTCTAATCGACTCACCGGACCGGTTCCGCCGGACATCATCGAGGAGGATCGATCCTACAACGAAATCCTATCTTTGACCTGGAATGGCCTCTACGCGGAAACACCGGAAGTCCAGGAGTTCCTGGAAAAATCACATCACGCGGAACACGCCTTCGAGTTTACGCAGACGGTGGCTCCTTTCGACATCAGAGTAGAGTCCCTGTCCGGCACCGAAGTGGATCTGCACTGGAGTCGGATTCCGTTCTTTTTCCGGCCGGGCGGCTATGAAGTTTTCTACGCCACCGAACCGGGCGGACCCTATCGCTTCCTGGCCCGAACCGACAGCAAGGCGGACGACAGCATCCGGCTTTCCGGACTGGAGACGGATACTGAGTACCGCTTTGTCGTGAGGGCGGTGACCGGGCCGCATGAAGACAACCTGAATCGAGTTTTCAGTGAGATCGGTCCAGAGGTTGCCACCCCAACGGGCGGCCCTGCAGGGCTGATATTCCCTCTGTTCGTCTCCTCAACAGGCTCGTCGACGGGTCTGGCGCTGGCCAGCGATACAGATCAGGGGATTGCGGCCAGGGCTGAAGCTCTGGGCAGGAACGGTAACCAGTGGCCCGTCAACGGCAATCCTGCATTTCTGGACGTACCGCCCGCCAGTCAGTCTTCGTTTCTCGGCGAGCAGCTCCTGGGAGCGGGTTCGCCGCTCGACGCCCAGGGATGGCTACGGGTCACTGCCGAGAACAGTCGCCTGGGCACTCTCTTCCTGTTCGGAGGCGGAGTTCAGCTCGACGGCGGCGTAGCCGCCACCAGGGCTTCCCGGAAGCTCTATTTCACGCGGGTTTACGACGGCCCTCAGTCCTTTCGCAACCAGACCGCAAAGACAGTCCTCTCCCTGGTGAACCCGTTTTCGGAAATCGTTGGCGTCCGTCTCAGACATGTCTCACAGCTGCGCCTGGCAGGAGCAGGGACCATAGCTGCGGAAACCGAGATCAGGCGCTCGATTCGCCCCGGGGGCATGATTCTGTCCTCGGCACGGGAGTTGTTCGAGCGGGAGCTTTCCGAAGGGTTCATTGAAGTCCGTGTCACTCGGGGGCCGGGCGTAGTGGGCTTCGAGATGATTGAGCTGCCGCAGCATGGGACTCTCATCTCTCTGGCTGCCCAGACAGATACCGTGAACGAGAGGCTGAGCGTGGGCCAGGTCGCGTGGGGGGCGCCTTTCTTCACCAACCTGAAGCTGATCAACACTTCGGCCGAAGCACGGTCCGTAACCCTCTCGCTGGTGACCGCTCCACGCCAGCGCGCCGCCGATCCGGTGCGGGTACTGCTGGCGCCCCGCAGCAGCTTCTGTGCCGACGTGGCCTCCGTTTTTGGACTGGGACCGGGCCCCGTGGCAGACGGGTCGCTCCGGAGCTACCATCAGAAGGTGTGTAAATAGCATAGGCGGTGAGTATCCTTCCGGGTTGATTTAAAACCCAGGGCCGAAAGGCCCGCAACGGAAGGAGTACACACCGCATGAGCAAGCAGAACATTGAGGAAAGTGTGGAGTCAAGAGTTTGTTTCGAGGAGCTGGAAGATTGGGTGCGGGAGAAGATCCAAGGCTGGGTTCAAGAGCTGCTGGAGGAGGAAGTCACGGAGTTATTAGGGCGGCGTAAGAGTGAGCGGCGAAGGGCCGTGGACGCTCCGTCGGGCTATCGCAATGGATATGGGAAGCCGAGGCATCTGACGCTGAGCTCGGGGACGATCCAGGTTCGAAGGCCTCGAGTGCGGGATCTAGAGGAACACTTTGAAAGTCGGGTGTTGCCCCTGTTTGCCAAGCGGACGCGGCAGGTTCGAGAACTGATCCCTGGGCTGTACTTGCATGGTCTGGCGCTGGGGGATTTTGATCTGGCTCTGAGAGGGCTTTTAGGGGAAAAGGCGCACCTGTCGTCCTCCACGGTGGCCAGATTGAAAGAGAAGTGGCAGGCCGAATGGGAAGTCTGGCAGAGTCGACCCTTGAATGATCTGGAAGTGGTGTATTTATGGGTAGATGGAATCTACGTCAAGGCGGGTCTGGAGAAGGAAAAGGCAGTCCTGCTGGTGGTGCTGGCCGCCTTAAGTGACGGAAGCAAAGCCGTGGTGTCGGTCACGAGCGGCTATCGGGAATCGACTCAGAGCTGGTCGGAAGTACTGCGCGACTTGAAGCGCCGGGGGATGGGCTGTCCACGGCTGGTGATCGGAGACGGCCACCTGGGTATCTGGGGAGCTTTGCGCAACGTCTATCCCCAGGCCGAGGAGCAGCGCTGCTGGAATCATCGGATCGTCAACCTGCTGGCCAAGCTCCCTAAGCGAGTGCACAAGCCGGCCTTGCTGATCCTGCGGCAGATCCCTTACGCCCAGACTTGAGAAGAAGCACAACGACTCAAGAAGGTTTTTCAGCACTGGTGCCGGCAGCGAGGGCTGACTCTGGCGGCTGAGCTAATCGAGCAGGACTGGGACCGGATGGTGACCTTTTACAACTATCCAAAGAAGCAGTGGCAGCATCTGCGAACCACCAATCCAGTGGAGTCACCGTTTGCCGCTCTTCGGCTGCGAACGGACGCGGCCAAGCGATTCAAGAAAGTGGAAAACGCCCAGGCGGTGATCTGGAAGATGCTGTTGGTGGCGGAGCAGCGATTCCGCCGGTTGAAGGCACCGGAGCTGATGAAAGACGTCTACCAGGGCGCCAAATATGTCAATGGAGTCCCGGTCAACCAAGTCCCGGAGGAGAAAGCCGCCTGATGTTTTTCCACACCTATTGACAAGAGCTCATCGCTCCGGGTTGCGACCAGCGGGCCGGGAGTTGTCGGAGATGTCGTCATCGGCGATTCGGAATCGCTGGCCTTCGCAACCGCTCTCCCTCTGCAGGCAGGCGGCTTCGTTGCCCAGATGTTCGCTCATGTGGTCAGCACATCCTCGGTCTTCACCGGTCTCGCCCTGGACAACCCCTTTTCAGAGCCCAGCGAAATCAAGGTCACCGCCTTTCATCCCGATGGAAGCGAAGCCGGGTCCGTCGATATGTTCCTTCCGGCCTGGGCGCGGCATTCGGCCCTCCTGACACAGTTAATCCCGTCCGTGCGAAACCAGGTTGGGGGCTATTTACGGGTCGAGTCTTCGGGGCGTCTGACCGCCGTGCAGCTGTTCGGGGCCACCGACCTGTCGTTCCTCGCCGCCGTTCCCCCCAGCCGCACGCTTCGCGCCCCCGTGGCACTCGAGTGAGGGGCAGGATCCATGGGGAGACCTTCTTAGAACGGCCCAGCAGCAACGTGTCGGAAAATCGACGACCGAGTAAAGGGTCCCCTTGTTCCCTCTGTTGCAAGTCTCTCGTCAATCCGCAAAGTCGACGAGAGCAATCGCTTGTTCAGGAAACGCCGCCAGGGCTTTGGGATGCTCGAAGCTATGGGCGGTCGCAGCTCTACGTCCGTGACAGAGCCTCCCTAGAGGTACTAGACCCACAGATCGCTCAGCACTTTGCCTTTCACGAGCTCGCGCGGTTGATCGAGGTGATTCCGAATTTCCATCTCCGGATCGATGCCCAGGCTGTAGTAGAGCGTGGCCAGCAGGTCGTTGGGATGGACGGGCTTTTCTCTGGGAGCTGAAGCGGTGGCGTCCGATTCCCCGTAAAGGCGCCCTCCGGGCATGCCCGCCCCGGCTATCATGGCCGTGTAGCAGTAGGGCCAGTGATCCCGCCCGTCCGGCGCGTTCTGGTTGCCGGAGGTGCTGACTCCCAGCTGCGGTGAGCGGCCGAACTCGCCGACGGCCACCACCAGCGTCTCCTCGAGCAGACCTCGATCGTGCATGTCTGCAAGCAGGGCCGAAAGAGTCTGGTCCAGAACCGGACAGTGAAGGTTCTTCAAGGGACCGAAGTTGGAAGCGTGAGTGTCCCAGGAACTCACTTCGGGCGGCCCGTTGGCGACCGACGGCCAGTTGAGCTGCACGAACCGGGTACCGGCTTCGATCAATCGGCGCGCCAGCAGCGCTCCTTGACCGAAGGTCGTTCTCCCGTAGCGCTCACGCATCTCGTCAGGCTCTTTCTCTAGATCGAAGGCTTCACGTGCCTTGCCCGAGAGCACCAGGTCGAAGGCCTTTTCGTAGTACTCATCCAGCGCGTGGGCCTCGACCGCCTTTTCCAGCTCGGGCATGGAGTCGTTGATGCCTTTGAGAAGAGTAAAGCGGTCCTGCAGGCGTGCGGCCGGAACCTCTTTGCGCAGCTCCAGATCGTCGAGCCTGAGCGTCTGGTTGGGATCCTGGTAGAGACGATAGGGGTCGTAAGCCTTCCCCAGGAAGCCTGCGGAGCCTCCTTTTCCAATCACAGAAGACTCCTGCAGGGGGCGCGGCAATTCGACGAAAGGCAAAACCGGGTCCGTGGGCGGGAGCATTTTGGAAATGTGGGAACCGGCGGTCGGAAAATCAGCCGGTGAAGGCGGCTCCAGTTGACCCGAAGGCGAGACGCGATCGGGAGGAAATCCCGTCAGCATCTGATAGATCGCAGCCGTATGGTTGAAGAGTCCCTTCGGGGTGTAGCTCATGGAGCGAATCAGGGTACATTTGTCCACCTGTCCCGCCAGCCCGGGCATCGTCTCGCTCAGCCAGATGCCGGGGACCCTGGTCTTGATCGCCTTGAATTCGCCGCGAATATTGGACGGAGCATCCGGTTTCGGATCCCAGATGTCGATGTGACTCGGCCCTCCCTGTAGAAACAGCAGAATCACCGACTTGGCAGAACCGAAGCCTTTCATGCCCGCCAGGGCCGAAGTAGAGGCTTGCGCTCTCTGGAGTGACAAGGCGCCCGACAGGCTCACACCGAAAAGGCCGAGTGATCCCACCCTCAGGAATTCGCGCCGGCTCAGACCGTCACAGGTTCGACCGTAACCACCAGGAATGACCAACATAGCTACCTTCCTTTCCTCATGCTACTCCAAAACCCCGTCTTCCGCGAGAAGATCCGACACCCCCCTCACCGCGCTTCCCCTTGCCTTTACCCGGACCTCATGGCCGGCCCGAGAGGATCTGATTTCACTATAGTCCAGACTCAAGAGCATTCGGCTATTGATTGAACAAAAACCCGTTGCTGTTCAAAAGCGCCCAGAGCAGGTCCTGAGCAGCAGTGGCCCGGCTCGCTGCGCCGTTCAGGTGGGCCAGGGCAAACCTGGATTCTTTGGAATCCGGGAACCGGCCCAGGGCGGAGAGGTACAGTTCCTCCACGATCTCGGAGGCCTCTTTCCGGTTGAGTATCAGCCGGGCAACCCTTCCCTCGGGGTCTGCCACGGCGTCAGCCAGGGTCGCCCCATTGACCAGATTCATGGCCTGCGGCAGACTCATTTCGCTGTTGCGCTCGCACTCACAGGGATCCTCTCTCGGAGGTCGACCAAACAGGTCCAGAAAGCCGTCCATTCCGACGTGAGGATCGGGCAGCTGGACGGCTCGAAAATCGCCCGGCACTTCCGGGAATTCAAAGGCCGAGCCGGTGGCTGAGGAAATGGCGTCGGCTAACTGTTCGGCGCCCAGTCGTTGGGGCGCCCGGTGAGAAAAGTTCAAATGATCGTCCCGGTTCCAGCTGTTGGTCTGAAATGCAGTCTGGTAGCTGCGAGAGTTCACGATCGTTCGTGTCAGATGCTGAAGATCGAACCCGTGTTCTATAAAGTCTTGCGTCAGCGCCTCCAACAACGCCCGGTTGACGGGTGGATTGGAAGCCCGAATGTCATCCACCGGATCGATGATCCCGCGGCCCAGAAAGTAGCTCCAGACGCGGTTGGCTATGGCGCGGCCGAAAAACGGGTTGGTGGGCGATGTGAGCCACTGCGCGAAAGCCGCCCGCGCATCAGCGTCGCCGGAAAGGGCCGGGGCATCGGGTGTGTCCACCAGGAACCGAGCCTTTACGACTCGCCCGTCGCGGGGGTGCCTGACCTCATTGTCGTGACGTTTCTCGTAAACAACCTCCTCACCGCTGCGGAAGCCTGGCCGGATCCCCACAGCCGAGAAAAAGGCGGCCATCTGGTAGTACTGATCCTGCGTCCATTTCTCAAACGGATGATCGTGACACTGAGCGCAGACCAGTCTCACGCCCATGAACAGCTGGGCGGAGGTTTCTGAAGCCGTTTTGGCGTCGCGGGCCGCTCTAAAGAATGAGCCGGCGGGGTTTTCGAAGGTGCTGTCCCGAGCCGTCAAGAGTTCTCTCACGAACTCGTCATAGGGTCTGTTTTCGGCAAACGACTTCTGCAACCAGCGGCGGAAGGTCCACATTCCCTTGTCGGTCATGAACTTGCGGTTACTGCGCAGGAGGTCGCCCCACTTGAGCGCCCAGTAGTCGACGTACTCCGGGCTGCCGATCAGCCTGTCGACGACACGACTCCGCTTCTCGCGGGTGTCGGTAGTGTCAGCCAGAAAGGCCCGTACGACGTCGGGCTCGGGAATCTGTCCCGTCAAATCCAGGTACGCACGTCTCAGAAAAGCGGCATCACCCACCAGTGGCGACGGCTGGACTTTGAGCCGTTTCAGCTTGGCGTCGACCAGCTCATCAATGAAATTGTACTGGGGGAGCTGCTTCCACTGAAAACCCGTCCTGGGGTTGAGAACCGTTACCGGGACAGCCACAAACTTCCCTTCGTAGCGAACCAGCAAAGAGACTTCTCCGGTGCGCAGACCTTCGACTTGACCCTCCTCGGTAATCCTGGCGACCGAGGTGCCGGTACTGGTGAGGTGGGCCTCCCGGGTCACGTCCCGGACCGCTTTATCCGGATAGTGTGCAACCACCACGACCCGGTGCTTTTTCCCGGGGCCGTGCATGAAAATCTCTTCGGGCAGAACCTCCAGTCGCTCCACACGATCGGTGACCGGATCTCCCAGTGGAACGCCCCCCGAAATCCAGTTCAAGATGGTGTCGTAGTAGCGCGAGCCGATTTCCAGAACCCGTCCTCCGCCATGGGCCACCTGCTGGGTCGGCTTGGCCAGCATTAAGCTCTGGCCTGGATCGGCTCGATTGAAGCGCCGTCCCGACATGTCGTAAAGCAGCGACTGGTAGTCGAACTCAGGATCGTAGCCTCGCAACGAAAGCTTGAAACCGTTCTTGCCCTTGGCCGAGCCGTGACAAACGCCATTGGTACAACCCACTTTGTTGATAACGGGCAGAACTTCCCTAACGAAACCGGGGGAGCCGGCTTTGGCCAGGGGCTTGACGCTCACGGGTACGTCGACACTTCGCCCGGCAACGTGCACTCGCAGGCTCGACTCACCCGGCCTGGTCGGATAGAGATACCCATCGTCGCCTGTCCGAAGCCAGTCGTCCGGGAACTCGATTCGGGCCCTGGAAGTTAGGTCGACCATAGTACCCGTCCCGGTCAGGCCCGTGACCAGAAGCGAGCGACCCTCATTGAAACCGGAGAAGACGAGATGAGAAGGATAGACTCGCACCTGCTGAATCTGAGCTTCCCCAATCGCTTCCTGGAGCATGGGGGCCGCCGCCAGCGGCTCTCCCGCCAGGGCGGTCACAATGATGACTCCGACACTGACTCTTGACATCAACTTCCCGGCCCCCGGCCTTCCGCCCGTCGGTGATCTTCAACCGTCAGCCGAGCCTGGACCGGAGGAATATTGTAGGGCACGCTCTCCTTCTCATGGTAGGGCAACACCGAGGAAGAGATCAGCTCGACTTCGTACTCACCCGGAAAAGACGAATCCAGGGCCTCACAAAGGATGTCGAACCGATCTTCCCCTGCGTCTACGTGAACTTGCGCACAATTGACACCTGGAGGCAGGTTTTCCACGTGAATATCGACCCCCTCGCTGAAGCCTTCGGACCGGGAGACTCTCCCCTCCAGTCGGGCTTCGCCGCCGGGCCTCAAACTGACCCCAGCGAAAACTTCGATCTCATATCCCTGAATGACCTCGACGCGTATTGCCTGGGAAAACAGTCTCAGAATCTCATCGCCAACCTTAATCTCAGCATGCATCAAAAGATTGAATCGGCCCAGCCCGGTTCCCTCTGTGGTCCGCACTCGCAAGTCGCCTTCCCTGAACCCGGGCTTCTCGACCTCCCCTGGCGGCAGCAGACGGCCCTGCTCATCCAGCAATCTAAGCTGGATCCCCCTGCCTCCCGCTTCGAGCGAGATCAGCTCGGGATAAGTCACGGCTGGACCCTCCGACTCGAGCCGCCACTTAAGCGTCTTCGCTCCGCCTTGAATCAACCGAATTCGAGGAGCCGACTCCAGCACCACTCGAGCCGGAAGCTTTTTGGTGATCATCAACGGCAAGTCCGTTTCCAGCCACGGCGCGGTGAACGGTTTTTGCACATCCCGCACGGTTGCAGCAGCAGAGCGTCCCGTCCCCACCAGAACATTGGTAATCAGACCCGGTGCAAGGGCCCTCCTCCGGATCACCGGGCCCTGCTCGGATACACTCTCGCCCCACACCACAAGCTTCCTGATCCCGGGCACTGCGTCCGACCCGGCCGAGATGGTGAGAACACCTACATCCTCGGAATGGTGGGCGAACGGCCGCGAGTCGGGCGAAACATCTCCTCCTCGGACGAGCAGGCCGTCGGTGTCCCCCGAGACACCCAGTCGGATGCCCCCTCTGTAGCCGCGCCGGTTGACGCGCACCGCGACTCGGGTGGTGCCGGCGGCGGGCGCATTGACGAACGGTTGCTCGAGTACCAGAGTGAAATCCGGCGGCTCGCGTCGAGCCTCGAGGCGATAGCCAAAGTCAGGCCCGCCCCTGCTGACAAGATCCTCCACCGAGATCAGCACTCGAGTGACTCCCTCCGGGGCGGTGAAGTTCAGGTGAGGGTCCGAGCTGGTCAGGCCACGCGGAATCACTCTCTCAACTCCGGCACTCGGAGAGTCATCCCCCGCGGAGGCAAGCCGTTCGCCTTTTTCATCGTGAACCATAACGAGACCCGAGAGCCGGGATGTCCCCAGTTCGGCCGCCGCCAGGTCGACTGCCCAAATCTCGCCCGGGGCCACGTCGAGCTTGAAGCGATCGACCTCCCCGGGTCGCGAGATTCTGCCGTTCACGACCGTACCCTCCCTGAGCTCGCTCGGGTGGGCATCACCAGGCACAACGACCTCCTCCAAATCGCCCACGGCGAACAGCATCGGAAGGGCTCCAGGGGAGCCGGGAATCGGCACCTGGATAAAGCGGTCCGAAGCGACATCAACCAGATCCAGCGTGAGATTTGCCGGTTCACCCAGGTTGCCGCCCAGCAGCTCGACATCCACCCGGCTGCCTCTTCTCCCTCCTAGTGGGAAAAGAGCCTCCGCGTAGCTGAACGAGCCGATCTTGAGGCGGTAGAAGTTTTCGGTTTGCTCACTGAAGCGGGAATCGTGGATAACGACGTAATAGGAACCGTCTTGGGGGAGGCGAACATCCAACCGAGAGTCCACGCCCAGTCCGGGCGCATCGTCGTTGAAGGCAATCTCTCTTTCCCGGGAGTCGAGCAGAAGAATGAGCGGGTCTACGGCCGAACCGGCCCGGCGGGCCTCCACCTCGAACACCAGAGAGTCGCCCTTCCGGCCTTCGATCCGATACAGGTCACGCTCAGGACCGTGCAGCCTGCCGTTGACCGTGACGGGGATCCGCTTCAGTAGCTGGGCGGCGGCGGGAGAGTCATTGACAGCCTCATGCGCCGACAGCAGGGATTCCTCTTCCCTCACCTCCGGGAAGGCTCCGACACTGAACAGCAGGATGTTGGAGAGGCCCGCTGGTGAGCTGACTCGAATCGGGTACAGTCCCAAGCTGGCGTCGGAACCGAGCTCGACCAGGTAAGCCAGTTCCTGGCTGCCGGGTTCCCCGGAGCTTGTTTTTGCGGGAGTCATGGGAGTGAACGTCGCGGGTAGCGGCGTAATAATGTTCGCGGCGGCGGGTAGACTGCGTCCCACCAGTTTCAAGACCAGGGCTTGTCCCAGTTGCCCCCCGGGAGGGTCCAGCTGTTGCAGCACGGGCGGCTGGGCTAAACAGGGGCTGAGCAGGGGGAAGAAGAGCAAGATCCTTTTTGCCAGGCACATCATCCCAGTACCCATTACTTTTCTGTTTGCGAGTCGACTGCGGTTCTTGGACGACTCGCGGACTCACGAGATTCCTCGATCGGCACAGGCACGAACTCTCGCACCAACCTTCCCGAGTCGGCTTCATAGATTCTCATCCAGCCGTCGAATCCTCCCGCCGCCAATTGCCGGCCGGTGGGATGAAAAGCCACGCTGTAAACTCCGGCTTTGCTGCCCTCACAAACGTACAGACGCTGCCCGGTCTCGACATCGTATACGGGGAGGCTGTTGTCGGCGGTGGCAACTGCTATTCTGCTGCCGTCCGGACTGAAAGCCAGCCCCAGAATCTCTCCGGCTTGCTTCTCGAATTCACGAATCAGGGTCGTGTCGTCGTCGATGATCCTTTTGCGAGGTCTCTGAGTCATGTAATAAAAAGGGATTCGGTCCTCGCCGCCGATCACGACGGTACTCCGACCCGGATGCCGAGCAATGGCCGTCAGTTCTCCCCGCAGCCGATTAATGTTTTCGATAAAAGCGCCGGTGGAAGCATTGATCAGTTTGGCAGCCCGGTCACGTCCCACCGAAACGATTCGACTTCCGTCCAGAGTAAACACCGTTCCCAGGACCCAGTTCTCATGCTGTGAGATCTTGAGCAATTCCCGCCCCGTATCGGCCTCCAAAACCCGTACCGTCTTGTCCGAGCAGCCAAACGCCACTTTCGAGGAGTCGGGAGAAACCGAGGCGCCAAACAGCGTGTCCCGGCAGACCGTGACGGAATTCCTGAGTTTCCCGGATGGCAGGTCCCAGAACTGCACCTCCCCGAATCGGGCCGGCGTGCCGCCGGCCGCCAGCAAAGTCTTGCCGTCAGGCAGAAAATGCAAAGTCTGGATCCGATCTGAGATCCCCTGCAGGCGGGCCTCAAGCCTCGAGCCATCACTAGAATGGAGTAGCACTTCCCGATAACCGGACACTGCCAGACGGGATCCGTCGGTCGAATAGGCGATGGCTGTCACCACCGGGGGGAGCCGGTAGGTCGGGGGTTCGCCGCTGGGGGCTTGTGATAGCTGCGCCGGCGTGTCATCAACGGCTCCCTGTTCAATCCACCTGCGGAACAAATCGATCGTTTCCTCCGAAAGAGGATCTTCCCCCACCGGCATACGGGGCTGCTGATCGCCCGTGAGGTGGCCGATAACCAGGCTTTCACCCGGACTGCGCGGGACAAAAACTGGCCCGCTCATGCCTCCACTGGCAAGGGTTTCATAGCTAGTGAGATCAAGATATCCCTTCTTTAAGGCGGGCTGATGACACCCCTGACAGTGGCGCTGTATGACTGGCCGGATATCCCTGGAATAGCTGACTTCTTCCGGCTTCTCCGGCTCGGTGCTCCCGCCGGTGGCTGGAACAGGGAAAGCCGCCAGAAGAAAGAGGACAGTCCCAAGTTGGCCGGTACTCTTCATGACTAGACCCATCCCCCTGGAGTCGCAAACAGGCTCACGTGGGGTGTCGACTGCCGACTAGCCCGCCTCAAAGAGCGGAGTTCCGACTCCATACACTAGAACTGTACATCAATTATCTTCGGATCGCTTCAAATTTTCAGAGGCCTGCCGGCCCCGGCTATTCTCTGACGCCCCCTCCGGGGGCTGGGCCCCTGACCGGCCCGCCTTGCGTCGACGCCTGGTGTCCAGAGGCCGCGGAGCGGCCGAAAGAAAATAGCCGTGGGCGCAAGCCCACGGTATCGAGCGTTCCCAACCAGCCCCAGCCCTGAAGGGGCGACAGAGATCGGGACCCAGAACTGTAAGAGTGCCGATGATCCACCGATCCTCTACAGGTTCAGAGCGAGTCGGAGACCGTCGTCGACAGCGGACATGTCGTGGGCTGGCAGTGTTGCCAGGCATTCGAGAAAGTCGGGGCGAACGACCTTCTGAACGTCATAAACGTTGGCCACCGAAGCTCTGGGAAGTCGCGTCGAGCGTCGGGGCAGCCGAACGTTCCCGGGCAGGCCTTCCAGGTGGACGCGACTGGTAAGCGGAACTACGAGAAAGGACGTCACGCGGGGCTCTCGCACCAGGTCCGTCTGCACGACGACGGCTGGTCTTCGCTTATCGACCCGCACCCAACAGACTTCTCCCCGCCGCGGCAACGACTCACCACTCATCGTCGCCGTACTCCTCCGCCATCCGTCGCTTTTGATGGGCTCTCCACACGTTCACGTCCTCGGTCACGTCCCAACCGTACTGGTCGATGTATCGGAGAGTCTGTGCGCGAACCTTCTCTACCTCCAGGAGTCTCGCAAGCAATCCCGAGCGCGACAAGCCCCGACGGTTTGCCTCCTCATCAGCGAAAGCGATTAGATCTTCCGGAATCGATACTCCAATCTTCACGATGTCTTATTGTAACACCGCTGGTAATACTCTAGTATTCTCTCCATTATTCCACCAATGAGATCCGGGTGGATATGTTCAGAACTTATCAGCACCCGGAACATGCTCCGCCCTGGGGAGACTGTTCCCGTCACGTGCTTCCGGGGGCTGGGGGGGGGGGGGGCAGTTCGGCTGGCCTCCTGCGGAACCCTACGGCCTGACTATTTCCTGTCGCCCCTGCAGGGCTCGGGCCTGACCCGCTCCTCCCCGGGGCCTGGCGGCCCCGGCTATTCTCTGTCGCCCCTTCAGGGCTCGGGACCTTGCTCCGACTCCCCCCGGGGCCTGGCACCCCGGCTATTCTCCGTCGCCCCTTCAGGGCTCGGGACCTGGCTCCGACTCCTCCCCGGGGCCTGGCACCCCGGCTATTCTCTGTCGCCCCTTCAGGGCTCGGGACCTTGCTCCGACTCCCCCCGGGGCCTGGAGGCCCCGGCTATTTTCTGGCGCCCCCTCCGGGGGCTGGGCCCGTGACCGGCTGCTTTTGCGTCTACTGCTGCGGGTCCAAAGGCCGCGGAGCGGCCGGAAGAGAATAGCCGTGGGCGAAAGCCCACGGAATCGAGCGGTCCGAACCAGCCCCAGCCCTGAAGGGGCGACAGAGATCTCGCCGGACTAGGTCTTGTTGACGTCTTCCCAGGCGCCCCTCATCTCGCCATCGTGCAGCTCGCACGTGTGGGGGAACTTGAGGCTGCAGTCGTGGATCGGTTTGCGCAGCTTGGGGTCCATCAGCTCGTGGATGTCGAGTTGCATATCCGCCCTCGAGTAGGCGGCGATGTCGAGGATTCCCGTGTCCATTCGGATGGCGTCCTCGGGGCAGACCTCGACACAATAGCCACAGTAGACGCACACGCCGAGGTCAATGTCGAAGCGAATCGGATACTTCTCGACGTGGGGATCCGGGTGCTCCGCCGGCACGATGGTGATGCACTTGGCCGGACACACTGTTTCGCACAGCATGCATCCCACGCAGCGGGGCGTGTTGTCTTCCCGGACGGTAAGCCGGTGGCGGCTGCGGAACCGCGACATGAGCGGCCTCAGCTCATCGGGGTATTGTATGGTCACCGAGGCGGGAAGGTGCTTGAACCGCCCGATCAGGTGAAGCGTGTGGAGAAAGAGATTACGGAAGAAATGGGCCGAAGTGATTTTGAAACCGCTCAGGATCTGGGGAAGGTAGAGCTTCTCCCAGAAAGTCAACTCGGGCCTGCGAACTACTTTTACGGCCATCAGGACGCCTCCCCGAAAAAGAGCAGCACGGCGGCTGTCACCACTACGTTGACGACGGCAATCGGGAAGAGCCCCTTCCAGCCCAGGCTCATGAGCTGGTCATAACGGAACCGCGGCAGGGTCCAGCGCAGTTGCATGAACACCCAGCAGAAGATCACTACCTTGGTGGAAAAGCTCATGACGCCGAGCAGGACATAGACCAGGTTGGAGACCAGGATCTCCCCTCCCCAGGGAAAGTGGAAGCCGTCGGGCATGAGAAACGGCACCTGCCACCCACCAAAAAAGAGCGTGGTGGCCAGGCATGCCACCATGATCGTCTCCAGGAAGTCCGTGAGGAAGAACATCCCGAACTTCATTCCACTGTACTCCACGAAGTACCCGATGATCTCCGACTCACCTTCCGGCAGGTCAAAGGGAAGCCGCTTGGTTTCGGCCAGGGCTGCAGTGACGAAAATGAGGAAAGCTACCGGCTGGGCCACGAAGCCCCAGAAGGGGATCCAGCCGCCGATCAAATAGCCCTGGCTCCGCACCAGCTCGCCCAGATCCATGGTGCCGTAGACCATGATCACACCGATGACGGCGATACCCAGCGCAATCTCATAGGAAATCATCTGGGCGGTGGCCCTCAAGCCTCCCAGGATCGCGTAGTTGTTACGCGAGGCAAAGCCGGCCAGGATGACTCCGTAGACCCCCAGCGAGAGCATGGCAAAAACGTAAAGCAGCGCCGCGTCTATCTTGGCGACCTGCAGGTCGATCACCGTGCCCCCGCTCAGGATGAGGCGATCTCCAAAGGGGATCGCCGCGAAGGCCACCAGGGCGAAGAAGACCGAGAACAAGGGCGCCAGGGTGTGCAGCGTCCTGTCGGCTCCCTTGGGAATGATGTCCTCCTTGGTGAACATCTTGAGCACATCGGCCAGGCCGTGGAACAGCCCCAGCGCCCGGAACCCGAGGATCGAGGCCCGGTTGGCGCCGATCCGATCCTGAATGAGAGCCGACTGCTTGCGCTCTACCCAGGTATGAAACCCGGCGAAGTTCAGGATCCCGAAAAACACGATCCCCGCCAACACCAGCTTGATGATGAGAATTTCCATCATGGCGCGACTGCCCCGGCCGTGGGTCCGGCCTTGCCCAGGTCCACTCCCTGCCCCCCGATCGCTTCGTAGCTCAAACCGTGAAAAGGTGCCAGCTCACGGGCCATGCCCCGGAAGATCTCCTCCGGTCCGCGCCAGTCGAACGACAGCCCCAGCTTCCCGGCCAGCTCCAGAAGCAGACGCCAGTCCTCCGTGGACTCCTCGCGGGGCGAAAAGGCGCGGCCGATGCGCTGGATCCGGCCGTGGCAATTGACGAAGGTCCCGTCTTTCTCGACATAGGCCGCGGTGGGAAGCACCCAGTGAGCCAGCGGTACGGTCTGGTTGCGGTTCGTACCCGAAAAAACAAAGAGAGAGATCTTCTCGGATAGCTGCCGGACTTTCTCTTCTCCAAAAAGATTTACCAGATCGTGCCCAAAAACCCACAGGACCTCGATGCGCCCCTCGATGGCTTCGTCCACGATCCCGGCGGCATCGAGCGCGTCGGGACCGGCCAGACCCAGCAGTTGTGCGCCCGCCGTGTTGGGGTTCTTATCCGCCTTGATCAGGAAATCATCACTGGACCCCGGTTCCTCGGGAACCGAGGCGCTGACCCGCCCGCCGAGGGCTCCCTGAAAAATCTCGCGAATCAAAAAGAGCTCCTCGTTGCTCAGCTGGGCGGAGGCGATCACGCCAACCCGGCCGCCTGCCCCATCCCCAGCCACGCCCTCTTCTAGATCGGACCCTCCCAGGGCGGTTGAAATCTCTGCCAGGGCCTCCTCCCAGTCAGCCTCGGACGACGGGCCCCGCACCCTGTCCAGGCGATCCTGGTCTATCCAGTCAAAGCCATAGCGCCCTTCATCGCACAGCCACCACTGGTTGACGTCCGGGTTGGGGCGGGGCTTGATGCGCACCACCCGAGCCCCGTCGTTGAGGTGGGGTCTGTCCAGCACGAAGTGGAGATCCATGTTGCAGCCCTGGCTGCAGCCGTTGCACACCGTAGGCGCACTGGAGAGGTACCAGACCCTGGCCTTGAATCGAAAATCCGCCTCGGTCAGGGCCCCCACGGGACAGATGTCGACGACGTTGGCCGAGTAGGGGTTGTCGAGCACCTCGCCGGGAGAGATTCCCAGCTCGGCCCGGTCTCCGCGGTTGAAGATGCCGAACTCGCCGGTCCCGGTAATCTCGTCCGTGAAACGCACGCAGCGGGAGCAGAGGATACACCGCTCCTGGTCCAGCATCACGTGGGGGCCGAGTTCTACGGCCTTTCGCTTCTTGACCTTGTGCTCCCTGAAGCGCGGGTCGTACAGCCCGAAGTTCATGTAGAAGTTCTGCAGGTCGCACTCACCCGACTGGTCGCAGACCGGGCAGTCAAGCGGATGATTGGCCAGCAGGAATTCCAGCACCGCGCGGCGGCCCGCCTCAGCCTGCTCGTTTTGGGTGTGCACGACCATCCCCTCGGTAACGGGAAGGTTGCAGGCAATCTGGAGCTTGGGGACGTTTCCCACATCCACCAGACAGATGCGGCAGTTGCCGGCGATGGAGAGGCCGGGATGATAGCAGTAGCGGGGAATAAAGGTCCCCAGCTTCTCCGCAGCCTGGATCACCGTGGTTCCCTCTGGAACGCTTATTTGCCGGCCGTCGATAGTCAGGCTGGGCACGGGACGGCCTCCTCTTTCTCGGCGGCGCGGGCGCTGCCGATATACTCCTCGAACTCGTCCCGAAACTTAGCGATGTAGGACTGGACCGGCCAGGCCGCAGCGTCGGCGAAAACGCAGATCGTCTTTCCCTCCATGTCACCGGCGATGGCGAGAAGATCCTCCAGATCCTGAATGCTTCCGCGCCCATCCGCAATACGGCGCATGATGCGATGGACCCAGCCGGTTCCCTCACGGCAGGGCGAGCACTGCCCGCACGACTCGTCGGCGAAGAACCGGGCGGCGGACTCGAGCGCCTCGACCATGCAGGTCGTCTCATCCATTACGATGACTCCTCCTGAACCCGCCATGCTGCCGGCGGCCATCAGGGAGTCAAAATCCATGGCCACGTCGATTTCGTCGGCGCTCAGAATCTTGGCCGAAATACCCCCGGGAATCACGGCCTTGAGCTTGTTGCCGTTTCGAACGCCGCCGGCCTTGTCGATCAGTTCCCGCAGCGTGATGCCGACGGGCTCCTCGTAGACGCCGGGCCGGACCACATGTCCGCTCACACAGAAGAGCCGAGTACCTCCCTGCCTGGGGGTGCCGATCGTGGCGAATCGTTCGGCACCATTGCGCAGAATGAAAGGGACACAGGCCAGAGTCTCCACATTATTCACGATGGTCGGGCACGAGAAGAGCCCCGAGATGGCCGGGAAAGGGGGCTTGAGCTTGGGGAAACCCTTTCCCCCCTCGAGCGAGGTCAGGAGGGCGGTCTCCTCACCGCAGATATAGGCGCCCGCACCGCGGTGAATGACAATGTCCAGATCGAAGCCGGTGCCCTGGATATCCCTGGCCAGCCACCTGTGGCTGTAGGCCTCATCCAGGGCGCGCTGTAAGCGCCTTGCCGACCGAAAATACTCGCCGCGAATATAAACATAGGCCTTGTGACTGTCGATGGCGTAGGCGGCGATGATCATGCCTTCTATGAGGGCGTGCGGATCCCGCTCCATGATGTAGCGGTCCTTGAATGTGCCGGGCTCGCCCTCGTCCGCATTGGCCACCAGGTATTTCGGCTTTTCCGTTTCCCTGGGCACGAAAGACCACTTCCTGCCGGCTGGGAAACCCGCCCCCCCGAGACCGCGCAGGTTGGGCTTGGAAACCTCTTCGATCACTTGCTGGGGGGTCATGGAGGTGAGAACCTTCCTGGCCGCCAGATATCCGCCGCCGGCCACGTAGTCTTCGAACCAGGTCCCGTCCGCATCTTTCAAGCGCGTCGAGAGCACCGGACCGTCGGTAGAGAGAAACGGGGCAGGCTCGGGCAGCGGCTCCGAGTCCTCCGGAGGTTCCAGTGCGGCCTCCAGAACACGGGCCAGGGTCTCACCTTCGAGAGGCCCCACGAAGGCCTCATCGAGCTGGGCCATGGGCGACATCTCGCAGGCGCACAGACACTCCACTTCGGTGAGCGTGACCTCCCCGCCCGGAGTGGTCTGACCGGGGCGAATCTGCAGGTGATCCTGGATCTTCTCCAGGACGCCACCGCCACCGCGCAGCAGACAGGGCAGACTCGTGCAAACCCGGAGCTCGCGACGGCCCACCGGTTTGGTATGGAACATATTGTAGAACGTGACTGCCTCGCGCACCTGGGAGCGGGACACCCCCAGCACGTATGCCACCCAGACCTCCGCCTCCAGGGAGACATAGCCCTGGCTCTCCTGGACCAGCCACAGCACCGGCAGCATGGCCGCCCTGGGCTGCTCATACTGTTTCAGGATCTCTTCGACCCTGGGTTCAAGCTCGGAAAACTTCACCGGTCGAGTTCCCCTCCGATCATATTGACCGACCCGAAGGTGGGGACCATGTCGGCCAGCATGTCCCCCTCCAGGAGCCTGGGCAAGGCCGACATGATGGCAAAGCAGGGCGGGCGAACCCGCACCCGGTACGCCTTTCCGGCGCCATCGCTGACCACGTAGAAGCCGAGCTCTCCGTTGGCCCCTTCGACCGGAAAGTAGACCTCTCCCCGGGGCGGCCGCACGCCGTGGCCGAACATGACCAGCTTGAAGTGGTGCATGAGCCCTTCGATGTTGCCGTAGGTATCCTCCTTGGGGGGAAGGAAGGCCCGCTTCTCGTCCGTGGCGATAGATGAGTGCCGGGCGCGACCGGAGCCCTCCAGGGTCGGACCCGTGACGGCGGTTCCGCCGGAGATGGCTCCGATGTCTCCTACTTTGGCAAGATCCACCATTTCCGCGGCCGGAATCTCCCGTCCTGTCTCGGGGTGAACCTGGATCGAGCCCGCCGGCATGTCGCGCAGCGCCCTCTCCACAATGCGCATGGATTGCTCCATCTCCTCCATGCGCACCAGATACCGATCCATGTTGTCTCCGCGGGTGCCCACGGGCACATCGAAAGGGATCTGGTCGTAAACGGCATAGGGACAGTCCTTGCGGACATCGTAGTCGGGACCACTGGCGCGAAGGAACGGCCCCGTGATCCCGTACGAGATGGCCTCCTCGGCGGAGATCACGCCCGTTCCGTTCATCCGGTCCGTAAAAATGCGGTTGCGGGTGAGGAGCCCGGACGCCTCGGCGAGAACCTTGCGCGTCTCCTCGAACGCCTTGGCGCAACCCTCGGCGAAACCCTCCGGGAGATCCGCCTTCACGCCCCCGATGCGGCAGTAGCTGACGGTTAAACGCGCACCGGTTACCATCTCCACCAGCTCCCAGAGATACTCCCGGGCCTTGATCAGGTAGAGAAAAACAGTGAAGGCTCCCAGTTCCATGGCGGTCGCCCCCACACAGGTCAGGTGGTCGCTGATGCGGGAAATTTCCGAAACGATGACCCGCACATAGTGACATCGCTCCGGGACCGAGATCCCCAGCAGCTTCTCCACGGCCATGCAGTAGCCCACGTTATTGATCAGCGGAGAGACGTAGTTGAGCCGATCGGTGTAGGGCATGACGCCGTTGAAGTCCACGGTTTCCGCCATCTTCTCGAAGCCGCGGTGAAGATAACCGATCTCGACCTCGGCAGCCTCGACCTGCTCGCCGTCGAGCTCGGCCACAATCCGGATGATCCCGTGCATGGCGGGGTGAGCGGGACCAATGTTGAGCATCATGTCCCGCGTCTCGAGATCCGCGGCGCCGCTCCGCGAGGCTTCCCCCGGGAGGGCTGAATCGGGCGTCATTGAGCTTCCAAAGGATAACAACCATCCAGGATCCGGGGTCGGAAGCTGGGGGTTGGCGTTTTCATCAATTCACCGGGCCTATCAACGGCTGCCGTTTGCTCACCGGGTAGTCCTTGCGCAGCGCGTGGCCCTCGAACTCTTCGTACATTAGAATCCGGTTGAGATCCGGATGTCCACGGAAGCGGATGCCGAACATGTCCCACACCTCGCGCTCCAGCCAGTTCGCCCCGGCCCACAGCGACGTCAGTGAATCCAGTTCGGGCTCGGCCTCCTGTAAGGGAACCACCAGCCGAAGCCGGTGCTTTTGCTCCATGGAATAGAAGTGGTAGACGACAGTAAAGCGCGCTTCCCCCGGCGGTCCCGGCCAGGGATCCTCGTCCTGTATCTGGGCCAGGGGTCTGGCCCCCACACCGGAGGAAGCAAAAAAAGCCGGCGCCGGACTCTTGCCAAAGGCTGAATAGTCCACCGCGGTCAGGTCCATCAGAAAATTCATCTGCAGGGCCGAGTCCTCTTTGAGAAAGCGTGCCACCTCGAGCAGTGAGTCACGGCCCAACCCGATGGTGGCATCACCACGGTAGGCGTGAGAAGCCTGGACATCGGGAAATTGATCGCGAATCGCTTCGATTAGAGAGGAAGTAGTCATTCTTTGAAGGCGTCGGGGCGACTCTCGGGTGCCCGCAGGCCGGTCGTGTGCTGGTGCTGGATCTTCTCCTGGAGTTTGATCAGCCCGTCAAGAACATTCTCCGGCCGCGGAGGGCAACCCGGTATATAGACGTCTACAGGCATGATCGTGTCGATGCCCATGACGGTCGCGTAGTTGTCGTAGAAGCCCCCCGTGCAGGTGCAGACTCCAAAGGCGACAACCCACTTCGGCTCCGCCATCTGGTCGTGGATGCGTTGCAGGATCGGCGCCATCTTGTGACTGATGGTGCCCACCACAAAGAGCACATCCGCCTGGCGCGGGGAGAATCTGGGAAGGCCGGCTCCGAAGCGGTCGACGTCGTAGTGGGAACAGGCCGTGGCCATGTACTCCATCCCGCAACAGGCTGTCACGAAGGGGTACTGAAAGATGGAAAACTTGCGGGCCCAGCCCAGCGCCTCGTCGAGGCGAGTGGTCAAAAACGACTTATCGTTCAGCATGTCACTGCCATTCGAGGGCACCGTTGTCCCAGGCGTAGACGAAGCCTACCATCAGGATGCCAAGAAAGATTCCCATCTCTACCAGGCCCAGCATCCCGAGCTGGCGGTAGATCACAGCCCAGGGGTAGAGGAAGACCAGCTCGACGTCGAACAGGATGAAGAGAATGGCGGTCAGATAGAACTTGATGGCTAGCTTTCCACCGGGCAGAGAGAAGGGGTTCTTCCCGCACTCGAATGGCTCTGACTTTACCGCTGAAGGCTTCTTCACCCCCAGCCAGGAAGCCAGCAGCACCATCGCCCCCGCGACCCCTCCGGCCAGGACGAAACACACTACAATTCCAAGGTACTCGCTCATTGTTTCACCCGGCTCCAATTATACACCCGCAGCGACCACCTAATCTGCATTGGACGTTGAATTTCAAAGCTAAAGAGCATGTTGCCCAAAACCCAAATCCATCCAAGATCCTCGGGTCGCCGCCCCAAGGCGTCTCCCGCGTCGCCGCCCCAAGGCGCCTTATAGTTACTAACGATCTATTTTCCAACGATGGATTAGAAATAGTAGCGAATTTCTTTTTTGCTGCTTTTTTCTTTTCTGGGTTGTGGAAAAAGTTTGCGCCGGGAGCGATCGAGGATTTGATTGCCTCTGTGCAGCACGCGCACCGTGGCGTTACGAATTTAAGGCGCCAGCGTACGAGACGCTTGGTGGGAGACTTTCGAACGCCACGGTGCACAGACAGCAAACGCATACTCTAGATGCTGTCCTTCGAGGACTCGACTATAAGGGTTGCGCAAGGTCTGGGCAAGCGTGTGCTGCGCAGAAAGGAGTGGCGCAATGTTAGCCACAGAACAGATCGCAGCATGGGTAGGATTGGATTGGGCCGAAGATCAACATGAGATCCGACTGCGGGCCGCCGGCAGTCGGGAAGTAGAGAGGTATCAGGTGCGGCAAGACCCGGAAGAGTTGCACGAATGGGTACGCCAGCTAAGAACCCGTTTTGAGGGTCGTCCTGTGGTGATTGCCCTGGAGCAAAAGCGGGGAGGGTTGATGGCGGCGCTGATGTGCTATGACTTTTTGCACCTGTACCCGATCAATCCGAAGACGGTGGCGAGCTATCGAGAGGCATTTTCACCCTCCGGTAAGAAGGATGATCCGGAAGATTCGGACTTGTTGCTGGAGCTGGTGTACAGACACCGGGATCGATTGCGTTGTTGGAGACCGGAGGCGGCCCAGACCCGGGAGCTGGCGCTGTTGGTGGAGGGGCGACGCCAGTTGGTGGAGAGGCGCAAAGAACTGGTGCAGCAACTGCGCGAGGTCTTGAAGAGCTACTATCCGCAGCCTTTGCAGTGGTTTGCAAAGTTGGATGGGCCGCTGGCTCTGGAGTTTTTGAGGCGCTGGCCCACCTTGGAGCAGGCTCGCAAAGTGCGGATCGATGTACTGGGTCGCTGCATGGCACGACATCGAGTACGCTGTGCCGAGACGAAGCTGCAAACATTGCTCAAGCAGATCCGTGCCAGTTACCCACTGACCCAGGATGAGGCTCTCATTGGAGCCGGTTCACTGAAACTGGTGGGCCTGGTCGAACAGCTCTCGGTTCTGCTGCCGATCATCAAACGCTACGACAACCGCATTGCCACGCTCTTCGCCGAGCATGAAGATGCCGCTCTGTTTGCAAGCTTCAGCGGAGCCGGGCCGGCTCTGGCTCCTCGCTTGTTGGCGGCCTTCGGGTCGGATCGCAGTCGCTTTGAGGATGCTGAAGAGGTCCAAAAATGGAGCGGCATCGCTCCCGTAACACGAAAGAGCGGACGAAGTTCTCAGGTGGTCTGGCGTCGAGGCTGTCCCAAGTTTATTCGCCAAACCTTTCATGAGTTTGCGGCCTGCTCAATTCCGCAATCGTCCTGGCCCGGATTATGCAAGAACCGTAGTTCGGTGTTGAAAAACGACTCGAGAAGTGGCCCAACTCGGAAGCGGGCAGGTGTGACAGGCGGATTTGCGAAGAATATGGGTTGGCGAGGCGTTTGAGTGGTTTGGGGAGTGAATTTCAGACAGATCTGGGCCTGGATGAGTGTCGGAAGCGGTTTTTCGGGGGAGCTGGGAAAAGCTAACTGGAGTTCAGGCGACTCAAGACGAGGTGGAAGAGGGGTTGTTCGGGGAAGGCTGAGGAAAGATGGACCCAGATGCGTCGAGTGGTTTGTCGGATCCGGGCCCCAATCTTGAGGACCCGACGACGTAAGGTTTCGATTTCGAGCTTGTGCCAGGGGGTTCCGTGAAGATAGTCGCGCAGGCGCACGAACATCTGGTAAGCCAGTGCATGCAGGAGGAGTCGAAACTGATTGGCCAGGAATCGATGACAGCTGAGTCGGTCCATGCTCAGATGATTCTTGAAGGCCTTGATGAAGTTCTCGGTCTGCCCTCGGTTTGTGTAGTGGTCATAAAGTGATTGGGAGCAGAGATCGTCCCGGTTGGTAACTACAAAGCGACGATTGATGCCACGCTGATCGACCTCCACTTTGACAATGACGCGACGGGATCGATCCCAGCTGTGGGCTCGATAAAGAAACTCGTCAAACTGACGCTGTTTTTCCTCCAGCTCAACGAACCTCAGCCGAGTCGAATCCAGCAGGGGCTCGACCACTCGCTGCAGGCGAGGGTTTCGACTTAACCCAATGACATACTGGAGTTTATTCTCTTCACATTCACAGAACTCGTAGAGCCGAGGCGTGGCAAAGCCGCTGTCGGCCCGAATCTCAATCTCGACATCCGTCCCCACTGCTTGTCGGATGGCCTCCACGACTCGCTTCAGAATGGGCACGATGTGAGAGGCAGCCCCCTTGTTGCCAGGTCTCAACACGGCACAGACCAGGTCTCCCGTGTCGGCATCGAAGATCAGCAAAGGATGTAGAATGTGGTTTCGGTAATACCCGTGGTAGAAGGAGAACTCCTGTTGGCCGTGAGTGTGGTCGTCGGTACTGTCCAGATCCAGGATGATCTTGCTGGGACGTCTCTTCTTCAGGGAGCGCACATAACGGCCTGGCAGCCACCGGCTCAGACGCATCAGATCCTTCTTGGTGACGGAGTTCTCCAGGCGGGAGAAAGTCGGCTGGGTGGCCAAATCGGGATCGCTCTCTGGCAACTGATCACAGACTGTCTTGAGCATCGGATCCGAGCGCAGCGTATCGGCGTCGTTACAGTCTTCGTAGCCAGCCACGATCTGCAAGACTCGTTGTCGGATCAACTTCAACAGGTCATGACGAACGTAGCGTCGGTCTCGACTTTCCGCAATACACGAACTGAAGCCCTCGCACAATCGATGTTGACGATCCAGGGATCCAAACAACAACCATCCTGCGTCGGAAGTGAGGCTCCCCCCATCAAAACGAGCCGTGATGTTTCTGTGGCTATGAAATGGCAGGGTATTCTGGCAGACTGCTTTCAACATTGCCGTAGCTCCTGTTTAGGGTCATTGTTTTTGTAAACCCTTTTATATCAGAGGGCTACGGCTCTTTCCTGGAGCCAGAATCTCACTCGGATTCAGATCTTTTGCATAATCCGGGCTGGGCTCGTGCTTACTACCTGCAGCAACGTCAGCGCGGTCTCAAACACCACGCTGCCGTTCGATCTTTAGCTTACAAATGGATTCGCATTCTCTTCCGTTGCTGGATGGATCGAGTCCACTATGACGAGGAACTCTACTGCCGGAGTCTCCAGAGGAGCAACTCTCCTCTTGTGGCTCTGATGCAACCGGCTTGTGGATAAGCTTCAAAAAAAAGGGAGACAATTCTCTTGACTTATGAGCTCAGATGTCTCCCACATTTGGGCTTTCAGATTCCCAGGCGTGGAGCGTGAAACGTGGAACGCGAAACGTGGAACTCCCCATCACGGCGCCACTGCCCAGGATGCGAGACTACCGGGAAAGATCCCTCCGATCAAAGTGACGATCGCGGCGACTGCCAGCGCGGCGGACACCGCCAGCGGGTAGTGCGGGGGCTCCGGCTCGAGGGGTTTTCTCATATACATGAATACGGCTACGCGCAGGTATACGAAGGCCGAGATCACGCTGCAAGCTACGGCCAGCACGGCCAGCGCCAGATGACCCGCCCGTACGGCGCTCAGGATGACGACGAACTTCGCTACGAAGCCGGCCGTAGGCGGGATACCGGTCAGCGAGAGGAGAAAAAGCAGCATCAGGGCGGCTGTCGCCGGCCGCTGCGCGGCCAGACCCCGGTATCCGTCGAGGGTCTCCCCTCTGCGGCCCAGGGCGATCACCACTCCAAAGGCCCCCAGGGTCATGAAGACATATAAGAAAGTATAGGTCATGGTCGCCGCGGCTCCCTCCGGCGTACCGGAAATGAACCCGAGCAGGGCGTAGCCGACATGTGAGATCGAAGAATACGCCAGCAGGCGTTTCAGATCGGTCTGGGACAGCGCGATGATGCTCCCCACGACAACGGAAAGCGCGGCGAGTCCTGCCAGAGCCGCCGACCGGGCGCCTGCTTCGGAGACGAATGCGACCAGGGCCACGCGTCCCAACGCTGCCAGGCCGGCGGCCTTGGAGGCGGATGCCAGAAATGCCGCGACCGGAGCGCTCGCACCCTGGTAGGCATCCGGCGCCCAGGCGTGAAAGGGTACCGCCGCAATCTTGAAGGCAAAGCCTGCCGCCAGCAGGGCCAGCGCGGCCAGGAGGATCTGATGACTCCCCGCCTCTCCCGCCGCCAGAGCCGAAGCGATGCCGGAAAAGCCGGTCGTGCCGGTGACTCCGTAGACCAGGGCGATGCCGTACAGGAGGAGCGCCGAGGCAAACGAAGCAAGAAGGAAGTACTTGATAGCAGCTTCGTTGGACTTCGGCCTCTCCACCGTGATCCCGACCAGGCTGTAGGAGCAGAGGGTAATGAGCTCGAGGCCCAGGTAAAGGCTCACAAGATCCACGGCCGAGACTGCGAACATCATGCCGGTCGAGGCCAGCAGGAGCAGAGCATGATACTCGCCGGGACGAACACGATTGGTGTCGACGCGCCTGACCGACAGCAGCGTGATCAGAGCCACGGAGGAGGCGATCAACACCTTGAAAAACTGGGAGTAGCCGTCGACAGAGATCATGCCGGCAAACCCGGTCCGGGGACCCGGAAAAAGAACCCACCCCGAGGCCAGGGCAGAGGCCAGGGCAGCCGCGACGGTAAGGACGGCGGCCGGTGGAGCTTTCTCAATCCGGCGGGCCGCCAGGATAAGCAGCAGGGCAGTAGCTGTTAGAATCAGTTCCGGCCACAGCAGGGCCAGATCAGCCGGATTCACACCGTTCATGGCAGGACTCCTACGGCCAGGAGTTCGGCAACGGGAGCTCGCAGATAGGAAAGGACCAGCTCAGGATACAGTCCGAGGCACAGCGACAGCAGTGCCAGGGGGGCCAGGGTAGCCACCTCGCGAGCATTGAGTTCGAGCTTGAGTCCCTCCAGCCCGGAGTTCGTCTCGCCCATCACCACCCGATAGTAAAGCCACACGAGATAGGCCGTTCCGAGGGCCACTCCCCACACTGCCATGGCCCCAAGCCAGACCCTGGTCTGGAAGGCTCCGCTGATAATCAGAAACTCTCCAACAAAGGAATTCAAACCCGGGAATCCAGCGGCAGCCAGGCAAAAGAGCGCCAGCAGCGTCGAATAGACCGGCGCGACCCTCGCTACTCCTCCGTAGTCGCTGATCTCTCGCGAGTGGGTGCGCTCGTAGATCATCCCGACGCACAGGAAGAGGGCCGCCGAGATGATCCCGTGGTTAATCATCTGCAGAATCGCCCCTTCCACGCCGCTGCGGCTGAGGGTAAAAATGCCCAGGGTGACAAAGCCCATGTGGCTTACGCTCGAAAAAGCGATGAGGCGCTTAACATCCGTCTGGACCAGGGTCACGTAGGCACCCCACACGATAGCTACCGCGGAAATCACGAGCATGGGCATGAGGAACAACTCCACGGCGTCAGGGAGGATGGGCAGCGAAACCCGCAGGAATCCATAGGCCCCCATCTTGAGGAGGATGCCGGCCAGGATCACGCTGCCGGCGGTGGGTGCTTCGGTGTGCGCGTCCGGGAGCCAGGTATGCACCGGGAACATCGGTACTTTGACTGCAAACGCTGCCAGGAAGGCCGCGAAGAGCCAGGCCTGGAAGGCAGGCTGAAGCGGCACGGCGGCCAGGTCTTTGAAGACAAGAGTGCCGCAGGCGTGGTAGAGGGCGATCATGCCCACCAGCATCAAAACGCTGCCGGCCAGGGTAAAGATCAGAAACTTGACAGCGGCGTAGACGCGTCCCGGGCCGCCCCAGACCCCGATGAGCAGGAAGAGAGGGATGATCATCAGCTCCCAGAAGATATAGAAGAGGAAGAGATTGGTGGCGGCGAAAAGCCCGATCATGGCGGTCTCCGCAACCAGTAGAGCGGCGTAGAATTCTCTCACTCTGGTGTCGACGGCAGTCCACGAACCGCCCACGCACAGGACGCTCAAGAGAGCAGCCAGCAGAATGAAAGGGAGGCTGATTCCGTCCACACCCATCCCGTAGGCAATATTCCAGGCCGGGATCCAGTCTGCAGACTCGACGCACTGGAGGCTGGCGGATGACTTGTCGAAGCCCCAGAAAAGTGGGGCCGAGACGGCCAGAGTGGCCAGGGTGGTCACCAGGGCAATCCAGCGAGCGTACCGCCGGCCGGCCAGAAACAGGACGGCTACCGCTCCCACCACGGGCAGAAAGGTCATGACCGAGAGTACCGGGAAGGCCGTCATAGTAATGCCGCCGGGAAGGCCGTCATGGTGATGCCGCCAGTGCCAGAGCGAGCAGCGCCAGGACCGCGGCCGCCATGATCAGTCCGTAGTGCTGAGCGTTGCCGCTGACGGTGATTTTCATAACCTGGCTCAGGGCCTGGGTCATCCGGCCCACGCCCACAGCCGCAGAATCGACGACGCGGCTGTCGAGCCGGCGCACGAGAGCGGCGACACCCAGCAGGGGTCGCCGCACCACAAACTCATAGATCTCCCCCACGAATCCGGACTCCAGGCGCGCCAGGGGGCCCTGGACAAGAGTCATGCCGGCCGCCGCGCCCCGGCGGTAGAACCAGTCCGTGTCGAGGCTGATCTTGGGCTCCGGATCGAGATGCTTGAGCAGCAGAAAGAAACCCAGCGCGGTGAAGCCCAGCATCCCCAGGGTGCTGGTGATGTGCTGCAGGGTATAGGGAACGTAGTCCACGGGGTTGGGGAGGTGCTGGTACAGGAGGCCGGGGAAGACCCCGATCAGCACGCACGCAGCAGCAGCCAGGCCCATGGCCACGAGCATATTGCGAGGCGGCTCGTGCCCACGGGCGCCCGAGTCCCTGCCGAAGAACATATAGTAGGGCAGCTTAAGGCCCGTGTGCAGGAAAGTCCCGGCCGAGGCCAGCGTGAGCATTAGAAAGATCGCTCCCAGGTGGGCCTCACCGGCAGCCGAGACGACCATCGACTTGCTCACGAAGCCGCTGAACAGCGGAACCGCCGAAATGGCGAAGGCACCTACCATGTACAGACCGAGGGTGATCGGCATGGTCTTGTAGAGCCCCCCCATGTCGTTGAGCCTGCGCAGCCGGGTCACCTCCAGGACCGCCCCGGCCCCCATGAACAGGAGCGCCTTGTAAAGGATGTGGGCGAAGGCGTGGGCCGTGGCGCCGTTCAGGGCCAGCGCAGTCCCGATGCCCACCCCACAGACCATGTAGCCGACCTGGCTGACGATATGGTAGGCCAGGAGGCGGCGAGCGTCGTTTTCGAGCACGGCGTAAACGACTCCGTAGACCGCCATGATCGCTCCCAGCCACACCAGGACTTCCGCCCCGCCGAAACCGCGAATCAGGACGTAGACCGCAGACTTGGTAGTAAAGGCGGTCATGAAAACCGCGCCCGTGACCGTGGCCTCCGGATAGGTGTCGGGAAGCCAGGCCCCCAGGGGCGGGACGGCCGCGTTAATGAGAAAGGCCACCAGGATCAGGGTCCACGCCATACCGCCTGAAACGGCCCCCATGTGCTCGAAGGCGACCGACCCGGTCTGGGACCAGTGGATGGTAACGCCACCCAGAAGAAGGAGCCCTCCGAAAACGTGCACCAGCAGGTAACGGAAGCCGGCCGACACGGCAGCCGCTTCACGGCGCTGCCAAACCAGCAGGACGGAGGAAATCGCCATCAGTTCCCAGAACAGGGTCAGGGAAAGGAAGTCTCCGGCAAACGTCACTCCGAGCGCGCCTCCCACGTAAGTCAGGGCCGCCACGTGCTGCCCGGTGTCCCTCACGTGAAGCGCATAGACCATGCCCAGGAAGGCCATGATCGAAAAGACATAGGAAAAAATCAGGCTCAGCTGGTCGACTCGGCCAAATACCAGGTCTTGTCCGAGGAAACTCACCGCCCCGTAGGTGCCCGGCGTCATGCGCAGGCACAATACGAGGGCTGCCCCGGGCAGCAGGAGCATCATCAGGCTCCTGACCCGGCCTTTCAGGAAGGGGAGGACCCAGGCGCCCAGAATCAGCAACAGTCCCGGGTGGACCCACTCAAGAGTCATAGTAATCTTCCCGGCGCATGAGCCACACTTTCCCGAGCAACTTGGACACGACGATGATCACTACACAGGAAGCGAACCCGTAGAGGGACCCCCAAGCCGGAAACCCCTCGAACCAGAAATGGTGGTGGGCCCCGTGAAACACGAGCGGCGCAACGATTTCCACCACCGCCACGACCCCCAGGCCCACATAAAACCAGCGCTTGATACGAGCCAGGCGAGCGGGGTCTTCCAGCTGCCTCTGAAGAAAGTTCACGGCATGGCCCTCGCGGCCAGCTCCAGCACCGGGGCCGGGTACAGGCCCAGGAGCAGGCTGGCGGCGGCACTGACCGCCAGGGGCGCAACCATCCAGGGCACCTCGCGAACCTCCTCGTGGGTCTGGGTCGCTTTTTCGAAGTAGGCCTTGTACACGATCGGGGCCAGGTAGGCCGCGTTGAGAAGCGAGCTGATCAGAAGTACCCCCAGTAAGGTGAGGCTGTGGAGCTCCAGCGAGCCCAGGGCCAGGTACCACTTGGAGATGAACCCGGAGGTGCCGGGGATGCCCACCACGCTCAGGGAGGCGATGGCGAACGCTGCCATGGTCCAGGGCATGTGCCTGGCCAGCCCCGACAGCTGGCTGACGTTGGTTTTGTGCGTGGACACATAGATGGACCCCGCGCACAAAAAGAGCGTGATCTTCGATACGGCATGGTTACTGATATGGGCAACCCCGCCCAAAACGCCGCTCTGGTTCAGGAGGGCCGCTCCCAGGATGATATAAGAGAGCTGGCTCACCGTGGAAAAAGCCAACCTGGCCTTGAGGTTGTCCTGTCCCAGGGCCAGCAGCGAGCCGACCAGAATCGTAATTGAGGCGGCTCCCAGCGCCAGGTGGTCGGCTCCGATCTCGCGCATCGCGTCCGCTCCGAAAATGAAAAGAAAGACCCGGACGGTGGAGAAGACGCCGGTTTTGACCACCGCCACAGCATGCAGCAGAGCACTCACCGGGGTGGGCGCTACCATGGCGGCCGGCAGCCAGCTGTGAAGGGGTACCAGCGCGTTCTTGGCGAATCCGAACAGGAAAAGCGCGAAGATCAGATACAGAAGGGCGGGGTGGGCCTGGATCTGCTCAAGCGGCATTATCCCGCCCTGGCGAAACTCCAGGGTGCCAGCCAGTTTGTAGGTCAGGATAATGGCGGCAACGAGCAAAACCTTGGCCGCACCCAGAAGATAGATGACATACTTGCGGGCGCCTGCCCTGGCTTCGGCCGTCTCCTTATGACCCACCAGTGGGTAGGTGACCAGCGTCAAGCCCTCATAAAACAGAAACAGGGTGAAGAGATTGGCCGAGAAGGCCACCCCCACTGTGGTGGAGAGAGCCAGAGCGAAGCAGGCAAAGTAGCGTGTTTGAGCGTGCTCTTTGAGCGAGCGCATGTAGCCAATGGAGTAAAACGAGGTCAGGACCCACAGCAGCGACGCCCCCAGGGCGAAGAGAAGACCGAAGGCGTCCACTCGGAAAGCGAGTTCGACTCCGGGGAGGAGCCGGAACAGTACACATTCCGGGCTACGGCCGGCCAGAACCTCCGGGACCATGCTGGCGGACAGGGCGAACATGGAGGCACCGGCCGCCACCGACCAGAACTCTCTGAGGTTGGGCCGGCGCTCGCCCGTACAGGCGATCAGGAGCGCACCCAGGGCCGAAACGAAGACGGTGAGCAGGGGTGTGAGGGAAGTCAAGATGCCGTGTCTCCAGACGTCACCATTTCAGCTCAGTCAGATCGGTCACGCTGGCCCCCGGTTTGTTGCGGTTCAGGGCGATCACGAGTCCCAGCCCGACCGCTGCCTCGGCCGCCGCCACGGCGATCACGAAAAGGGCCAGGATCTGCCCCCGCGGATCGTCCAGATGACGGCTGAATCCGGCCAGGCTCAGGTTGACGGCGTTGAGCATGACCTCGATGGAGACGAGCATCAGAATCAGGTTGCGCCGGGCCAGGAAGCCAAATACTCCGATCCCGAAGAGGATCGCGCTCAGGGCCAGCACCACGCCCACGGGGACGATCATGGCTGTTCCCTCCGGCGCGCCAGCACGACCGCACCCACGATTGCCGCCAGCAGTATCAGCGAGGCCATTTCAAAGGGCAGCGCAAAGGGGCCGAAGAGCGCCATGCCCACCTGGGAAAGGCTCCCCAGAGGTGGACCCTCCCCCGGGGCACGAAAGGCCCCCGAAGCAACGCCCGCTCCACCCGGGCTCAAGGTACCGACCAGGGCGAGCCAGGCCAGGGCTGCGAAACCAAGGCCGGCTGTCACGGCCAGGGGCCAATGGCGGCCGAATCTCGGCCCGGCCACCTCACCCGGCAGGTCGAGAAGCATCAGGACAAAAAGGTAAAAGATCAGGATGGCGCCCGCGTACACAATCACCTGCACGGCCGCCAGGAACTCCGCGCCCAACAACAGGAAAATGCCGGCCACATGCAGAAAAAGCGCCAGCACCCAGAGCATGCTGTGGACGGGGTTTCTCCGCGTCACTGCAAGGATCGCGCTCGTGACGCTAGCCGCCGCCAGGTAGTAAAAGGCGGCCTGTGCGGTAAGCAGAGTCATGAATCGTGCAGCTTCGAATCGGACATGATGCGGTTATCAACGCGACCTGAGGTTTTACTGTAACGAGAGCGCTGGACATGATCTCACAGAATACTGAAAGGAGGTAGTACTCCCTTGCGCAAAACACGTCATCTTGTTGATCGAAATGAAACTAACGCGAGCTCGTCGTCGGGATCCCGGTAATGTAGCTTTCGAGCTGGTGGATGATGAACTCCTGCTCCGAGATCACCTCTTTGACCACGTCCCCGATTGAGATCAGGCCGGCCAGGGTCCCTTCGCCTTTCAACACCGGCAGGTGCCGAATGCGCTTTTCGGTCATCAGCGCCATGCACTCGTCGATCGTGTTGTCGGGCTGAATACAAACAACCCTTTGGCTCATGATTTCCCGAACCGGCGTGTTCTTTGAGGACTTGCCCCTGAGGATGACCTTTCGAGCATAGTCCCGCTCTGACAGAATCCCCGCCGGTGTCCCCTGGTCGAGTACCAGTACGGCGCCGCAGTTCTTCTCTGCCATCAACTGGAGAGCCTCATAGACCGGGTCGTCGGGAGCCACAGACCAGATGTCACAGCCTTTCTTCTGAAGTACATCCCTGACGTATTTCATCGCTCTACTCCTGAGTTGTGGATCTTTGTACCCATTGTACTAGGAATGTGCCGCCTTTTTGAAGTGCGGCGCCGATCGTGAAAAAGTAGGAGACATCTGAGCTCATAAGTCAAGAGAATTGTCTCCCTTTTTTTTGAAGCTTATCCACAAGCCGGTTGCATCAGAGCCACAAGAGGAGAGTTGCTCCTCTGGAGACTCCGGCAGTAGAGTTCCTCGTCATAGTGGACTCGATCCATCCAGCAACGGAAGAGAATGCGAATCCATTTGTAAGCTAAAGATCGAACGGCAGCGTGGTGTTTGAGACCGCGCTGACGTTGCTGCAGGTAGTAAGCACGAGCCCAGGACGATTGCGGAATTGAGCAGGCCGCAAACTCATGAAAGGTTTGGCGAATAAACTTGGGACAGCCTCGACGCCAGACCACCTGAGAACTTCGTCCGCTCTTTCGTGTTACGGGAGCGATGCCGCTCCATTTTTGGACCTCTTCAGCATCCTCAAAGCGACTGCGATCCGACCCGAAGGCCGCCAACAAGCGAGGAGCCAGAGCCGGCCCCCTCTGTGCCAATATCGGTGAGACACTTCTTTCCCACTAAATTAGACTAGAGGGCGAGAAGTGGATCACAGGATAATGGAAAACAAGAGAGACGAAAGACTGATGATTTTGGAGGCCTCGGAGCGAAGCGGAGAGGTCTCCAAAATCGCCGTGGAACGGACCGAGCCAGAGAAGGTGCTGCCGCGCCCCGACCCGGAAGTTCCAGCCAAGGCAACCCGTCACCGATTTTCAGCCCGCTCTAAGCTCCGGATCCTGGAGCAGGCCGATGGGTGTGAATCGGGCGAAGTGGGAGCGTTACTGCGCCGAGAAGGGCTTTACTGGTCGAATCTTCAGACCTGGCGACGGCAACGCGCAGAAGGAACTCTGCAGGCGTTGACCCCTCGAAAACGAGGGCGCAAGTCGAAGCCGTTCAATCCTCTGGATGCTCAAGTCAAGCAATTACAAGCTGAGAATCGGAAGCTGCAACGCAAGCTCGAGAAGGCAGAAATCATGCTGGATATCCAAAAAAAGTCTCGCATCTATTGGGAATCTCTCTGGAGAGCAGCAGCGAGAACGAAGACGAGAGCTGATGGACGAAGCGTTGCATTTCTCGGAAACTCACGGAGTCCGTGTGAGCTCTCAGGCGCTGGGTTTGCCACCGTCAAGCCTCTATCGGAAAAAACGACAGCGGGAACAGCCGGCGGTTGAAGCTCGACCTCGGCCGCCATCCCCACGAGCGTTGAGCCCAGCCGAAAGGGAGGCCGTAGTGGAGGTTCTGCACAGCCAGCAGTTTATCGACAAGGCTCCTGCCGCAGTGTGGGCGGAACTGCTGGACGAAGGGCGTTACTTGTGCTCGATTCGAACCATGTACCGCATTCTGGCCGAACGTTTGGGAGTTAGAGAACGCCGTCGCCAGCGCCGCCATCCCCACTACTCAAAGCCGGAACTTCTGGCCATCGGCCCGAACCAATGCTGGTCATGGGACATCACCAAGCTGAAGGGGCCCGTCAAATGGAGCTATTACTACCTCTACGTGATCCTGGATATCTTCAGCCGCTATGTGGTGGGCTGGATGGTGGCCACCCAGGAAAGCTCACGGCTGGCCAAGGTCTTGATCGCCCAGAGCTGCTCCAAACAGGCGATCGAGCCGGGCGATCTCACCCTGCATGCCGATCGTGGGTCGTCGATGAGTTCCAAGGCACTGGCCTTGCTACTGGCCGATCTGGGAGTCACCAAGTCTCACTCTCGGCCTCATGTCTGTGACGACAATCCCTACTCGGAGGCCCAATTCAAGACCCTCAAGTACCGTCCAGAATTCCCGGCTCGTTTAGGCACCCTCCAGCAAGCCAGAGACTTTTGTCGGGATTTCTTTGATTGGTACAACCGCCACCATCGTCACTCGGGTATCGGCCTGCATACCCCCGAGGACGTGCACTACCGCTCCGCCGTCGCCACGCGTCGCAATCGAGCCCACGTATTGGAGGCCGCACAGGCACGTTTCCCAGAGAGATTTCCTAACGGCAAACCCGTTCCGCCCCCTCTTCCCGAGGCCGTCTGGATCAACCCTCCCGAAAAGGAGAACTCTTGAGATGAAGCTACAGTAATTTATTCAAAGAAGTGTCTCAAAGTTGTTGACATCTTCCGAAACGCTTCTCGCATGCCTCCTCGTTCACCCGCATGAACTCTTCAAGAAAAAGGTCTTATGCAAGTCTCCACGCCGCCACTGGGCCGGACGCAGGCGGAATAGGCTTCCGTGGAACGATACACATTCCAAGTCTCCACAGTGGAAACCAGATTCGAGGCCGGATCGTAAACTACTTTGTGATATTTCAGTTTAAGAGAATAGAAGCTGCTAGAGACAACATCCGTTTCTACAGAGAGGTAGTTTAAGGCCGCCGGATCGTAGAGACGAGCCGAGCGAAGACGGCTCTCCAGGTAGACTCGAATCAAATCTTTAGTAAGACTGATCGTTGACGCCCACGGCTCTGGTGCCCTGTTTCTCCTTTATTTGGACGGAGTGTCCAAAGCAGCTTCCGGAATCCTGGTTTTCAAGCATCTGCCACAGGATTTCCGTTTTGGGGATCGTTATCCTCCAGTCTACGCCCGGGCCGGTCCAAATACTAGTGTGCTTGCTCGATCCTGAATCAGAAATGGATAGCGATATGGACCTGGATGTTTCTCGGACTGGTGGCGGTGCTGTAGCGGCCAAAGCCTGCCGTATTGCCGATATCACTATTCAAGTTGGCCCAAATATGCCGGTTAAAGATATTGAAGAAATCGGCCCCAAAGCGAACGTAGACGTCCTCGCTGACATAGGTGTCCTTTTGGAGGGTAACGTTCTCGTTGAAATAGCTGCAGAGCCGTGTCGCAGGCAATGTCCTGGTGTCCCCGAAGGAAAAAGGTTGAGCATTGGTAAAGGCGTCGATATTGAGATATCGGTTCCGAGACGGGTCATTGGGGTCGTAATTACCGCAGCTGACGCCGGTAAGCCTCGGTACCCCCTCAACCTGGTCCGGCCAGATGGCTCCAAAGCCGCCCGGGTAGCGGACGCGGCTGGTCACACTAATGGGTTCTCCGGAGAAATAGTTGTGGATCGCTCCGACGGTCCAACCTCCGATCAGGTTCTTCGCCACCGAACCCGTGTCGGCTCCCCAACGCTTTCCCGGTCCGAAAGGCAATTCGTACATCCAGCTCAAGACCACATTCTGGGGCCGATCGTTGTTGAAAACATGTTGCAGGTGACGCTGAGAGGTGTGCTGGCTAACTGCGAACGAATGCCCCTGTTGGCGGAAGGTTTCATTGCCGATGGCTTTTGAGATCGTATAGCCCAGCAGAAAACTCAACCCATGCCCGTAACGTTTCTGCACGGCCAGCTGCAGTGAGTTGTACTTAAGATCTGTGGTTGGGGAAGCTCGCTGAGCGATGTCCAGGAACTGAGGAAAGGCTCGGAGCGCCTGGCTGACGGGTCCTGTGAATCCCTCGTAAGGGAGGGAAATCCCCGCGTCCATAGCTTGCGGGGAATTGATGTCGGCACCCAGCAGGGGACCCAGCGACAGAAGGCTGGGGTCAAGCTGGTTCAATCGAACGGCATCTTGACTGGCAAGATTGTGCGAGAACTTCCCAATATAATTGGCTCGCACAGCAACGCCCCAGCCCAGATCTCTTTCCAGGCCAAAGTTGACTGTGACAGTCTTGCCTGGGGTAAAGTCGTCCCTGTTGAGGTTAAAGACATTATTGCCATTCTCCACAGCAGGGTCTACGCTGGGAAGGTCGGGAAGGATATCTGGAAATCCGTCCTCCCAGTTGTAAGCGGGGGTCACACCCACGTCCAGGGAGTTTTTGTGAAACCTGTAAGCAAAGCCGGCATTGGGCGTATTGAATCCACTCGTCATGGCCCCCGTCAGAGGCGCGTACATAAGGGCACCGCTGGCTCGAATAACGGTCTTGTCATCCATGGCGTATGCAAACCCCAGACGAGGCCCCCAGTTATTGAAAACCGTGTCGGCGACCCGTTTTAACCCGTTGCGTCCCTGGCCTTCACCCCAGAACCAGATAGCCCCCGGCCGCCCAGCGGCCCGGGGGTTGGGGGTCGTCGGGTTGAAGGCCCCGATCCGGTCGTAACTCTCTCCCTGATTTACGAATACGTCGTTGCGGATGCCGTAATTCACCGTCAACTTGGGGTTTACGCGCCACGAATCCTGGAAGTAAAAACCAAAGGCAGCACCATCGTACTTGAAGGCTCTCCCGCTCCTGACCTGCGAGGTGTTGACGTCGCCCAACAAAAAGCTGGCATAACCGTATCCGGTGGCAGGGTTGCCGGGCAGGCCGGTTCCCACATCGGCAAAGCCGTAAGTCCCCTGCGTAAAACGCCTAATCCTTACTCTTGAAAGCGACAGTAGATAGGCAGCGCCAAATTTGAAATTGTGGGAGCTCTTGACCCAGGTCACGTCGGCGTGAACGGGAACTGTCTGGCTGGGGTCACTTAGTGTTCGGAAAATCGGGCCGAAGCCGGTGAGTCCCTGTATGCCTACTTGAGGCGCAATGGGACCGTTGACTCCTTTAATTCCGATCTCCGCGCCGGTATTGTCGTTGGCCTGACCTTTCGTCCCGATCAATCGCGGTGTCCGGGCCACACCGGTGCGAAGGTTGAAGAGCAGGTCGGGACGCATGGTCCAGTAATAATTCCAGCGATAGCGGTATTGATCCTGGCTATTCGTGTGCAGGCTCGAGATACTCTCGTCGAAAGCAAGCGGATATGCGGAGGTGTGCGCCAGGCGCCCCCAATCCCCGCCGACGGTAATCTTGTGGCGGCCCGCTGGGTCAATTTGATGATCTACCTTCCAATTGAAGATCTTCTTGTCAAACGGTGTAGAGGCGCGCCCACCGACCCAGTTGCTGGTGACGCCCGCCTGGGTGGGCAGAGCAGTCCTTGAGATCAGCTGCTGTGAAATCTGGCTGTGGCGATTGGAAGGAATCTGATTATTGGGAAACTGATCTCGAATGAAGCCACCCTGTCCATCCGGACGAGTTGTGAGGGGGTCGTAAATCGCGCCCTGGAAAATCGGCCTGCCCAGCGCATCAGTCCCGATCTGGGAGCCCAGCAGTTCACTGAAGTCGCCGCTGCGCATTTTTTCCGTGCCGACGCTGATCACGCTACCGGCTGCTGCTGACCGCAATTTGTACCAATCGATGCCGCCAAAGAAAAAGGTGCGATTCTTCCAAATGGGGCCGCCCAGGGTAAAGCCGTACTCATTCTGCCGGGTTACGCTTCTTTCCGCCGCAAACCAGGGGCGAGCGTCAAGTTTATCGTTTCGAACGTACCAGAAGACATTGCCGTGAAAGTCGTTGGTCCCTGACTTGAAGACCAGCGTGACCGCAACACCACTGTGCCACCCGTGCTCGGCACTGGTGTTGGTATCCAGGCGGAATTCCTGGATGAGATCCGGGATGGGCGCATTGTCATCTCGGAGGGCCGAATGCATTGAGCCACTCGCTCTGATCCCGTCAATGCTGTAGCTGGCCGTAGAATTGGGTGTTCCCTGGATGAAGGACCTCTGCATGGCGGCGCCCTCGTTGGAGCCAAAACCAACGGGGTCGAAATTCACACCCGGCATAGTACGAAGGAAGGACTGGGCAGTGCGCTGTGAGTTCGCGACAGCCAGGGGCAGACGGGCGATCTCCTCGTTGACCCTGGCATATCCTGCCTTATTCGAGGTTTTCTCAATCGTGGCCAGTGCACCGGTCACCTCAACGGTCTCAGTCACCTCGCCGACAGCCAGCTCAACGTCCAAGCTCAGGACCTCGCCTGAAACCACCCGGACTCCGGTCTGCTCGGAAACCTTAAATCCTGACATACTAGCCGTCAGGATGTACTCCCCGATGCGAAGGGAATTAAAGGTGTAAGTCCCTGCATCGCCACTCACGGTACTCACTTGGGCGCCTGTGGCGACATTGGTTATGGAGACTTCCACACCCGGAATGACACCTCCGGTTTCGTCTCGCACCGTGCCGTTGATGCCTCCTGCACTCTCCTGGGCGATCAGGGGGAGAGAGACCAAAACAAACAGTAGACTGAAAGCAAACACCTTTTTCATAACAGCTCCTGTAATTAAATATTCGGGAAAAGTGATTCGGCGTGGCTGGACGGCTGGACCTGGCCATGGAAATAGCTTCCTATAGGGCGCACTCATTCTACTACGTGCGCGTACGGGCGCGCTACTGAATAGGAGTAAGAGACCAATAAGAAACCAATTCCACCACAACGCAGGGACCCGGCCACCTTGAAAGGCTCACTCACTCCGCATAGCTACCCATACTCTAGCCCGGATTATGCAAGAACCGTAGTCCGGTGTTGAAAAAAGCCTTGAGAAGTGGCCCAAATCGGATGCGTGCAAGTGTGACAGCCGGATTTGCGAAGAGTATCGGTTGGTGAGGCGGTTGAAGTGGTTGGGGGAGTGAATTTCAGACAGAGCTGGGCCTGGATGAGTGACGGAAGCGGTTTTTCGGGGAGCTGGGAGAGGCTAACTGGAATTGAGGCGACTCAAGACGAGGTGAAAGAGGGGTTGTTCGGGAAAGGCAGAGGAAAGATGGACCCAGATGCGTCGAGTGGTTTGTCGGATGCGGGCCCCGATCTTGAGGACACGACGACGCAAGGTTTCGATTTCGAGCTTGTGCCAAGGGGTTCCGTGCAGATAGTCGCGCAGGCGCACGAACATCTGGTAAGCCAGTGCATGCAGGAGGAGTCGAAACTGATTGGCCAGGAATCGATGACAACTGAGTCGGTCCATGCTCAGGTGATTCTTAACCCACATTCACCATATAGGACAATAAGATTGCTTGCCTTGAATCAGTCTAAACTACTATAATTAAAGGAGATATAGCGCATAAAGTGGGCAAGAAATGGCTGACCCCAAAGGTGAAGGTTTGAAGCTCGGTTTTGATGGCAGTTTGAGGCTTGAATTTCATGGGGCTAAGGTCACATCGGATGCCGGGCTTCTCGCCTATCGTGACCTGGACGAGGCGTTGGTGTTATTCGATAGTGTTCCCTCCGTTTTTCACGATTCGCGGACCGGGCGCAACATCCAGCACGACCTCACGGCGTTGCTACGTCAATCGGTATACAGCCGTCTCGCTGGCTATGAAGATGTCAACGATGCCCATCGTCTGTCGGTTGATCCGACGATGCGAAGGATCACCGGAAAGAAGCTCGACAACAAGAATGCCGCCAGCGCCAACACGATGGGTCGATTTGAGACCCAGATGCTGTCTGTCGAGGACAACCTCCAAGCCCTTTCGGAAGTCAATGGTCGATGGGTGGAAAGAGCGCTGCAGAAAACAACTCATCGACGCATCATTCTGGATATGGACAGTTCAGCAAGTCCTGTCCATGGCCAGCAAGAAGCCTCTGGGTACAACGGCCATTTCGGATGCACCTGCTACCATCCCCTGTTTTGCTTCAACCAGTTCGGAGATTGCGAAGGTTCACTGCTTCGGCCCGGCAACGTGCACAGTGCGGATCGCTGGAAGGAGCTGCTGGAACCAATCGTGGCTCGCTACGAGACGAAAACAGTCCGCCAATACTTTCGGGGTGATGCCGCCTTCGCCAAGCCAGAGATTTATGAATACCTGGAGGAGAAGGGCTTTTTGTATGCTATCCGGCTTCCCGCCAACCAGGTGCTTCAAGAAAAGATCGAACAGCTGCTGACCCGACCTGTGGGGCGCCCACCCAGAAAACCCGTCGTTTGGTTTGCCGATTTCAAATATCAAGCCGCCAGTTGGGACCGGCCTCGTCGGGTGATTGCCAAGGTCGAGTGGCATCGCGGCGAACTCTTTCCGAGAGTCGGTTTCATCGTGACCAATAGGAGCGCACGAGCCCCAGGGGTGGTTCACTTTTACAACGGTCGCGGGAGGGCCGAGCAGTGGATCAAGGAAGGCAAGTATGCCTTGAACTGGACGCGGCTGTCCTGCCAACGCTTTATCCCGAATCAGGTGAGGTTGGGTCTGTTTGTTTTGGCCTACAACCTGGGCAATGTTCTGCGACGTCTGGTCCTTCCCAGAAGAATCAAACACTGGTCCCTTCGCACCCTATTGAGCAAACTGATCAAGATCGGAGCGAAGGTGGTTCACCATAGTCGGATCGTGACGTTTCAGATGGCGGAAGTCGCGGTCAGCAAGGAGGTATGGGCCGAGATGTTGTCTCGGATTAACCGCTTGAGATGGAGTACGGCTTAGCGTCCAGTGTTTCTGATCAAGTGGCTGGAGAGGTGTTTCCGCTTGTCGGATTTCGGCAAAGGCACCTGGATACGCCAAGGATCAGAGGCCCTTTTCAGCCGAAATATGAGGAACAACACTTGTTCCTTGGTTGGAGGGCTGATAGGTTTTGATTATTCGTCACAGGGAGGTCGGAGGAACACGGATTCGAAGTTGATATGGGGAATGTCGGTTCATATCCTGTTCGACTGGCCTTGATCGTAGCACTGGGTGCTGGCACACTACGCGTAGCTGCCGTGTTTGGCCAGGCTGACGACCCTTTAAATTCGTCGAAGGTGCTGAAGTTGACCACCTTCGCCACGCATTCTTCAGCCTCTTCCCCGGAAAACGCGATCGATCTTACACATCCCAGGGATGGATCGGGACGAATCTTTGTCAGCACCAATCAAGGTAAGATCCATGCCTTCTCGTCCAGCGGAACCTCCCTGGGAACGTTCCTGGATTTCAACACAGCTGGAGTCCCGGACTTTGATAGCTCTCTCGGTTTCACAACAAGGGGGCTCTCCTACATAGCCTTTCATCCGGATTACAGCACAGCCGGTGCCCCCGGCGAAGGCAAGCTTTACACCTTTTATAAAACGAAGGTACCGGGAGTCCGCAGCCCCGACTATAGTGGAGCTGAGCTTCCAACAAGGCCAGGTGACTTCCTCAGCCAGTATGCCATCGTGGAATGGACCGTCGATGCAGAAAATCCCAACCGAATCGACACGAAGTCGCGGCGCGAGGTGATCAGGTTTGAGTTCAGTGGTGAGGCCGAGGACACCCACTCGGTCGGCGAGATCAGCTTCAATCCGCTCGCCATGCCGGGTCAGGCCGACTACGGGAATCTCTATTTATCATTAGGCGATGGCTACTCCGGACCTGTTCTAGAGAACCTTCAACACGCTCAAGACCTGGACAATCCGTTCGGCGCGGTGTTGCGCATCGACCCGCTTCAGAACGGCAGCGACCCCTATTCCGTCCCGGCGGACAACCCGTTTCATGACGGCGGTTCGCTGCTCGATAATGACAACAATGTGGAAGAGATCGCGGCCTGGGGCTTTCGCTATCCCCAGAACTTCAGCTTCGCCAGGGGCACTTGCGGCAACCACCGCATGATCGTGTTTGACATTGGCGCCGGCGACTTTGAAGAAGTGAATATCGTCGACCTTGGTGACAACCACGGCTGGTCACGCCATGATGGCCCGGTCGATGGCAACATGAAGACGGTACTCAGACTGCCGCCCGGTTCCACACTCGAATTTCCGGCCACCGTGTATGACCACAACATTCCCACCGTTCCTGGTGCGACCCCGACGGCGGGTGGCGCTGCGATCAGCGGGGGCTTCGTCGTCTCCGATCCCGGTGATCCTGGTTTTCAGAACCAGGTGATCTTTGGCGATCTGGCCCGCGGTGCATTTTTTCACACCGATTTTGACGATTTGTTGGCAGCCGATGCAGCCAATACTCAGGCGTCGCTGTCGGTGATGGCGGTGAGTGTCGACGGCAGCCCCGCGGGGCTGTTTCGTGACCTGATTGGTAACGACCGCGGCGATGCCCGTTTTGGCGTGGACGAAAGGGGCCGGCTTTTCATCATTAGTAAACAGACCAACAAGATCTATCTCACCAGTCTGATCGCGGACCAGACCGCCGGGGATACAAAGGCCGTGTTATCTGACTGTGCTTCAGAACAGGAGTCTGAACAGGCATTTAATTTCTCCGGGGAGGATGAGAAATGAAGATTTGTGGATACAGTTGGTTGAGCGTCGTATCACCTATTTGCGCACGCTCCTATAGAATCTAACGAGGCATTGCTCCCAGCCGGAAGGCCGCGAAACCTCTGAGATTCGCACTGATCACTATTCACTAATCAAATTCCCTCTTAAATCCTATTTCTCTCAGAATGCTATGGTAGACAGTGCCGAAAACCAGTTGACTTGATAATGCCCATAAGCGCCTTGAATTTACCCCTATCGGCTGCGGGAAAATAGGACAATAATAGGGCCTGATGGAACCCACTACGCTTTCCTTCGAGGATTTCTGGCAGTGGCTACTGGAGCATCACAACTGCATCCTGAGGGCGGGTACACCCGAAACGATCCTTTATGACGAGGAGGAGTTTCACTGGAATCTAACCGGAAACGAGGCCGGGAATCGGGTGGTGCAGGTGGTGTGGGGAAAGCGATTGCTGGGGGAGCTGGTGGTGGAGCCCGATCGGGTGACCTGCGTGGTAGGGGTGCCGGGTGAAACCGAAGGGGAGGGGGTCTTTGAGCTCATCTCGGAGACTCCCCAGGGGAGTGCCCCGATCTACTTTTTCATCCTGGCCCATGGCTATGAGGAGAACGAGAAAACCCCTAGATCGGTTCATTAAATACGGGGACAGGCTACTCTGTCCCTCTTTTGCATTTCTTCAATCTGGGTTTAGGTGAGGGTTTTTGATTCGTGTTGAGCAAACAGCTTGTCGATATAAGTCCTCACGTCCTCTTCCGTTAATCGAGCCGGTAGGTCCTCACCTTTCAGGTTGTCGTTGCCCGTGAGCATCGAAAAAACGGACCCGTGGTCCCAGTCGTGAGCTTGTTCGTTGTAGATTGCACAGACAAACGGCGAAAGCATTTTCCGCAGGATGGACACTCGATCAGTTAGCCGTTTCTCTTCTTCGGTCATCAATTCACCTGCCCATTTGTTTCGGCCTCTTCCTTTCGCGCGATCTCCGTTAGTCCCGAGGCGGTTTTCAGTGGCTTCCTCCACAAAATACATTCCCATCTAACTCTGTTCCAGGCTGAAGCGGCAAGCGTTCCATTAAAAACCTTCAAATCTCTCCCAGACCTTCGAGACACTCCTGCAGGGCGCTTCACACACTGCCGTTACCGCCTCGCACCCGGTACCTGGCCGCTGTTGGTGCAGTGGCGGGGCTTGCACAAAGGAGCGGTTTCGCAACGATCCGCCGCCAGACAGGTTTTCAAGGGTTCTGACGTCGCGAAACGGTATTGCAGAATGGATTCGATGGGCGATAGCTTTGTGCAACGTCCGGGGACTGATTTCGCTATCGTAAAAGTGACCCAGATTGGGGGCGAGTGATCGAGTAAAAGTGACCCACCCCAATCAGACCTCTGTTCTAGGTTTGTTCAAGAGCAAAAGAACAACTAGAACGGAGGCCGGAGTGATTGGGATGGACCAGTACGAGCTTATCAGAACAGCCCACCGTGTATACGGAAAGAGCATCCGAGAGATCCGTCGGGAGACAGGTCATCATCGGGAAACGATTCGCAAAGCCTTGCAAGGGTTGGAGCCCAAGTACCGACGGAGAAAGCCACCCAGGTGTCCGATCATGGATCCGGTGGCACCGATTGTTGAGGGCTGGCTGCTGGGAGACCGGGATCGTCCTCGGCGTCAGCGTCACACGTCTCGTCGGATCTGGGATCGGCTGGTCGAGGAGCACGGATTTGGGGGAGCAGAATCGACGGTCCGGCGTTGGGTCCGGGAGTGGAAAGCGGCTCACGGCTGGGGGGCCAGCCAGGCAGTGGTTCCTCTGGACCCGGAAGTGGCCCGGGAAGCGGAAGTGGACTGGGGGACGGCCTGGGTCGAGATGGCTGGGGAGCGCCGGAGGGTGAAGCTGTTCGTGATGCGCTCACGCTACTCGGGCAAGCCCTTCGTGAGAGCCTATCCGTGGGAGCGTCAGGAGATGTTCTTTGACGCCCACATGCGAGCCTTTGCCTACTACCAGGGGATCTTTCGGCAACTGGTGTATGACAACCTGCGCCCCGCGGTGAAGAGAATCCTGCGGGGCAAGAAACGAGTGGAGCAGGAACGCTTTGTCTCTTTTCGCAGCTACTACACGTACAAGGCCCGCTTTTGCAATCCTGGAGTGGGCCGCGAGAAGGGTGGTGTGGAGGGCCTGGTCGGCTTTGCGCGCAGAAACTTCCTGGTGCCGTTGCCTCGAGTCAAAGACTTCGAAGAGCTCAACCAGATGCTCTTGCAGCGCTGCCGGCAGTATGGCAGTCACCGGATTGCGGGCCGGGAAGATGATCGAACTGTCCAGGAGCGATTCGAGTCGGAGAGATCGCGACTTCTGCCCCTGCCAGAGCGCCCCTTTGACAACTACAAGCCGCTGCGAGTGAAAGTGGATCGTTACCAGACGGTGCGAGTGGACCGTAACCGCTACTCGGTGCCCAGGGCGTATGTGGGTCGCTGGGTGTGGGCGCATGTGAGCTGCTGGCAGGTGGAGGTGTTTGCCGAGGGCCGGAAGATGGCAGAGCACGAGCGAGTGTTTTCCAACTGTAAGTGGCAGATCGATCCGCTGCACTATCTGGATCTGATCAGCCAGCGGCCTGGAGCGTTTGAGTCTGCCCGGCCTATTCTCCAGTGGCGAGACCGCTGGCCTGACGATTACGAAGTGCTGCTCGCCAGGTTGCGCAGCCGCCTGGGCGAGAACTCCGGCACTCGAGAGTTTGTCGGCATCCTGGGCTTGCACCAGCGCTATCCGGAAAGGCTTGTGGAAGAAGCGATTACCCGGGTGTTGGAGCTGCAATGCCCGAGCTTGGCTTCGATCCGGCACTGGATCCGTTACCAGGAAAGTTCCACTCAGTCGATCGCGCCCCTGCCTGCTCAGCTGATTCCGGGGATCACGGACCGTCGGGTCGAGAGGATGGCAGTGGCGAGCTTCAATGCCTTGCTGAGGAGTAGGGGATGAGCCGCGCCAGTGAAGCGGTATTGCTGAAGGATCACCTCAAGGAGTTGCGGCTGCCGGCCATGCGGCGAGATTACGCCGAGTGTGCGCGCCAAGCGCGGGAAACGCGGGCCAGTTATGAGGGCTTCTTGCTGGATCTGGTGAGCCGCCAACTCGAGCAGCGTCGTGCCAATCAGCTGGAGCGAAGACTCAAGCAAGCGCGCTTTCCGGTGATGAAAACGCTGGAGAAGACGGATCTCGCGTTGTGGCCGACACTGGATGCAGTCGAAGTGCGGGAGTTGATGGAGTGCAGTTGGATCTCCGAGCGAGAGAACGTGTCTCTAATCGGCAAGCATGGAACGGGCAAAACGCATGCTGGGACGGTGCTGGGAGTGGAAGCGTGCCGGCGCGGACACCGGGTTTTGTTTCAGAGCGCCTCCGGCCTGGTCAACACCCTGGTGGAAGCCCGCGAGGAAAGGCAGCTGGAGCGAGTGTTTCGAAAGCTCGATCGCTTTCACCTGATCGTCCTCGATGAGCTCGGCTACATCCCATTCTCGGAACAAGGAGCGCAACTGCTGTATCAAGTCTTTTCCAATCGTTACGAGAAGGCTTCGCTGCTGGTGACCTCCAACCTGGCCTTTGCCGAATGGACACGGGTCTTTGGCGATGCTTCCCTGACGGCAGCTCTGCTGGACCGGTTCACCCATCGTTGCTACATCTACGAGTTCGACTGGGAGAGCATCCGTCTGGCCGAGAGTCTGAAACGGCAAAAGAAGATACGCCGGAAAAGATCCGCCAAGTCGAGGCCAAAATAGCCTTCTGGGCCCCCGGAAGTGTCTCCTGACGGCCACACAGCAATGTCGCCTCGACCCGTGGCCCGTACATCTCCACCAGCAGGGACTTCAAGGGGGGCATGGGGCCAGTAGACCGCTGAGGGGCCGGTCGAGTCGCGCGCCGAGAGGGGCACTCCGTTCGGGCTCGCCCTCACTACGTCCCCTCTCCATCAGTCTTCAGGAACTCAAGGAGGTGGTTCTCCAGGATCAATTAGAACAACGTATCCCAGGGTGGGTCACTATTCCGTGATCACTCCGGGTCATTTTTCCCTTGTCATTCCGAGGGGACCGCTCCGCTCCCGCCCGCATACGGGCCAATCTCAGCGCGAAGTGCGGCCACTTCTCCATGAAGCTCGAACTCTAGGACAGGGGATGCCACTGGATCGATTGAAGCTAGCACCTAATATACAGCAATCAGACGCTTCCACAGCCGACAATTGTACGATAGTATAACCGGCAAATGGTCGCTACCGTGTCTTTGTTGCCGCGATTGCTAGCACCCATCATCCGGGAGGCATTGACGGACACTCCGGTGGTGTGCGTGGTCGGTCCGCGCCAGAGTGGAAAGACCACGCTCGTTCAGCATTTAGCGCCAGAGCGCGCTTTCTTCAGCCTGGACGAAAACAATTACTACCAGACCGCCGTTTTGGATCCCCCGGGTTTCGTTGCGGCCTTGCCGGATGCCGCGACCGTGGACGAGGTGCAGCGGGTTCCAGCGCTGCTCCCGGCCATCAAGCGCGCCGTGGACCGGGACCGCCGTCCCGGCCGCTTCCTGCTAACCGGTTCGGCCAATCTGTTGCTGGTGCCGACGGTCACCGAGTCGCTGGCAGGACGCATGGAGATCGTGCAGTTACAGCCGTTGACGGAAGCGGAAAAGGAGCGCAAGCGCGGCGGGTTCCTGATTGCCCTGCTGGAAGGCGCTCTCAAACCCCGGATGAGGCCCGGAACAACCGCCGCCGGACCAGCATTGGCGGAGCGGCTGGTGGCTGGAGGCTATCCCGAACCCCTGACCCGAGCCCCCGCCCGCGCCCGGCAATGGTATCGACAGTATTTGCGCGGCATCATCGAGCGGGACGTGCGGGAGGTGGCTCGCGTCAAGGATGCTCGCGAACTGGCCCGCATGCTGGAACTGCTGGCCTTGCGCAGCGCACAACTGTTCAATGCCAGCAATCTGGCAAACGATCTTGGCATTCACCGAGAGACCGTAGAGCACTATGTCACCGTGCTCGAACGCCTCTTCCTGGTGCGGCGTTTGCCCGCTTGGCACCGCAACACGGCTAAACGACTCATCCGGTCGCCAAAGGTGCATCTGCTCGACAGCGGGCTTGCGGCAACCCTTGCCGACTTAACGGTTGCGGACTGGCTCAATAATCGTGCCCGCATGGGGCATCTCCTGGAATCATTCGTGGTACAGCAACTCACCGCCCAAGCCGCCTGGACGGACCCCGATCTGCGTTTCTGGCACTACCGCGACAAGGATCGGGTGGAGGTGGATGTGGTAATAACCCGTGGCCGAAAAACCTGGGGCATCGAGGTCAAGGCCGCCGCGTCGGTGACATCCAGGGATTGGCGTGGGCTCGCCCGGCTCTCCGACCGGTGCGGAAAGGATTTTGAGCGGGGAATTCTATTCTACGAAGGCCGGGACATATTGCCCTTGCCCGACAAGCGCATGCTTGCCATGCCGTTGAGCGAACTGTGGCAGAGATGAAGATCGCCAGCTTCTCACTTGGCGAGGTCCTGCAAACGAGTGGAGACGCGGAGGTAAGCGACGGTTTGTAAGGCGGTGTCCAAGAAAAGGTGAAACGGGGTCTTTTTCGGACTGTTAACGACTATGGTATCCAGAACATTATGTGGTCAGATATCGTCGAGCAAGACGTTCCTTTGTACAATCCGTCCGCTGATGGATATGGCTCTCGCGCCCGGGCCCCCGGCACTGATCACTCCCCCCTGTCCATGCGGCCTTTGGAAACGCTTCCAGGATTTCCGGATCAACATTGGAATTCCGACTAAAAGAAGATACGGGACGAGCGCGTAGAGGACAACAAAGAGGGGGCCGAGCAGCCCACCCACCAAACTGAACGAGATGGCGAATGGAGTAGCTATGACAATCATCACAAGCAGGAAAGTCCGCCACGCACCGTGGCTTCCTCGCACCAGCCACTGAGCGAACAACCCGACCAGCAAGCCGCCCAGAAAGAACAGGATCAGTCCGGATAGTATGGCCGGAATCACAAACAGCAATTCCGCTGGATTCCAAGAATCCATAGAGCCGAATAGGACAAGGGCAACCAAGACCCGCAAAACACAGAATCCGATGCCGAACCACACCGGTATTTTCCAGTAACGCCACCGAGAAGAAGCGGGATCTCTTGAAGGATTAGTGCTCACAGATCCTTCAATTCGAACCGGGAGTTTTTATTATGCAATTTTCTCCTCCATGCCAAGAGCAGGTCCTAGAACCGAGAGATTAGAGCCGGAGGGATGTCGAAGTCAATTGGCGGCAGTGCCTCAGCTTTGTACAATTCTGGCTAACATGATCGAAGACGAACGCCGCCTTGTTGCATAAACCGCGGCGGCGGGAGGGGATTCAAAGATGTTCGGTCCCTACGTTCATAATATCGATCCGATCATCGCCGAAGTGGGCGGTGTCTATCTCTGGTGGTATGGGCTGGGCTATTCCCTGGGGTTCCTGCATTTGCATCTGTTCCTGCGGCGCCACAGGCTTCGGCTCGGACTCACTTCCAGAGAGGTCTACACTCTAAGCCTTTTCATTGTGGTGGGTGTTTTGGTCGGGGCTCGCCTCGTCGAAGTTGCATTCGATGAGTGGCCTTTCTACCGGGCGCACCCGGCCCTGATTCCGGCATACTGGCTTGGGGGCCTGGCGTCTCACGGGGTCCTTCTCGGAGCGACTGGAGCCGTCACCTGCTTCGCATTGATCTATCGGAAGCCCCTGCTCACGCTGTTTGATGCCGTCGTTATCCCCGGTTCGCTTCTGATGGGAATGGGCCGACTCGGGAACTTCATTGACGGCCAGATCGTCGGAGCTCTCACCGATGCGCCATGGGGCGTGCTCTTCCCGGACGCAGACGGATTTCGGCATCCGGTGGTTCTCTATGATGGGATCAAGAATCTCCTGCTGGTGCCGTTCCTGCTCCGGGTTCGAAACAACAACCCCACGCCGGGGGCGACTGCGGCTCGCTTCGTCTTCTGGTATGCATTCTTGCGCATATTCGTTGATCTGTTTCGCGACTATCCGACTCACCGGCTGGCTCTCGGCACCGGTCAGACCTTGAACATCATCATGGCGTTGATCGGGGTCGTCCTGTTAATCCGATCGCGCCTGCGAAGTGGTGCGGCGGCCGCGAAGCCCCTGTCCGAAAATGCACCGCTCGCATCACAGCGAGTCGCTTTTGTTCTCTTGCTGGTGTTTTGCCTGACGTTGCCTAGCAACTGGACCCAGAACGTTCCGGAACGATATGGCGACAGGCACGCCGGACTCGAACATTCGTGGCTTTACCCGGACATCGACACGGCGGCGACGATCGAGGACCCGTAGGGGGGAGTCACGGACAACGATGACCGGTGTTTTGAGTGAGGCGTGACCAGCGGGTTCCGCTCTGGGGAAAAGAGTATGCGCAATCAAATCGTGACGCAGTTGGGCACCCTGGCGCTGCTGGCGTCATTCACAGTGCCCCTGTCGGCGCAAACTCAAACCGTAGAAGGAAATCGATATCCGGACACGGTAGAGGCCGGTGGGCGGACGCTCACCCTGGTTGGCGCCGGGCTTCGTGAGCGATGGTGGTTCGACGTTTACACGATGGGGGCCTACGCCGAGCACCGCAGCTGCGATCCACAGGTGCTGATCGCCACGGATCGGGCGAAATCCCTCCGTATTGATCTGCTCCGCGATGTCGACGCGAAAACTATGGCCGGCGCGCTTGAAGATGCGTTCGAAAGGAACCTTCCGCTCAATGTCCCTCTCGGTCTCCAATCTCAGGTCGATACCTTCCTGGGCTATTTCCGGAAGGATCTGGAGAAGGGGGACCGCATGGAGATCACCTACGTCCCCGGCGTGGGAACGACGCTCATACAGAACCAGGAGCAGCAGGGATGGACGCTGGAGGGGGAGGGGTTAGCGAACCTGCTGTGGAGTTCCTATTTCAGCGCCTCAACCTGCTGCGACGGCCTCAAGAAGCAAATTCTCGCCCAGTGTTCCCAAGCGACAAGATCTCCGGCCCCGACCGGGGACCAGAGATGATCGATCCTGCCGGGAGTTCCGCGGCATTAGCGGCCATTACATTCCGTGAGCCACTGTGGCCGCCCACCGGCTAACGAGCTTGCACAAAGGAGCGGTTTTGCAGAGCATCGTCCAGCCCGCAAAGTAAAGCGCGTCCGCCTTCGCTGAGGTTGCCAGTTGCCCGTCCTCGCAGCTGCTGAACGCCGAGATCGCGATAGTTGATGTAGCGGCGGCCATCAGGAGTTTGCTCGAACGAAAGCGCATCGACGACATCGGCCATGACTGCATCGCCAATCCGAATGTTGGCGAGCAGCGGTACGCGTTGTCGGTCGAAAAGCCCGCCATTGTACGGCGGTAGACCGATGGAGGTGTCGCCTTGATCGATGGCCCGGCAAAGATCGTCGATGGCCGACCAGTATCGGGCCGCGCTCGCGGAGAAGACGTCACCACGGTCTTTGCGTTGTCCTACATCGCCGCATACCTTCTCACGCAGGGCATAGTCGTCGTAGCGCGTGTTGCGGACGGGCAGCAGGTCCCGGTCCTCGGCGTAGAGGATGAACAGGAGACGGTAGAGGAGAATCAGGGCGGCCTCGCGCACTTCCTGCAACGTCGCCTCGGGCGCGGCGTCAGCGATGGCTCGGGCAAGCTCAGGAAAAACCTGTCCGAAGACCAGAGCGGAAAGATTGCCGGCGACGCGTTCCTCGTAAAACCGGCCTTCCTCAATGGCACGTTGGTGGAACGTGCGTGGGTCGGTCGTCCCAGCGACGAAAGCGTCCCGCCGGAAGACGAGCACGAACACCTTAAGCCAATGGTGCCGCTCGCCTTCGGTGAGGGCAAACAGGCTGTCATCGTGACCGGGGAGATCGAGAAGCGCCGCAAGGTCGACTTCGAAGAACTGCTCCGATACGGACCGGGCGCCTTGGTAATAGAGCCGCCACCTTGCGCCGTTGGTGAGGAAGCCCCAGCGCAGCTTACCGGTAGTCAGATCGTCCACGCGCCGAAGGTAGCGGAGCATCTGGGTCGAGGGCGCGGTCTCCTCTCCCCGGCGCCCGGAGCGGCGATCAAGTGGCCGGCCCCAGCGCTTGGACTCGACGACCGCGAGACCGAACTCGTAGCGCTTCCATTCCTCGGTGAAGCCGTTGGCACGGTCCTTCGCCGCGGCGTCTCGGAACAGTAGGCCATCGGGCACATCCTCCCGGCCATGAGCGGAAAGGTTTTGCTGCCGAAGACTCGCCGTCCACCCGAGTTGCGTAAGGACAGGCCAGATCAGATCGTCTTCGGTCTGGCTTTCATTGGGCGAACCGGCGATGGGGAAGACGTTGAAAATGTCCCGGGCGGAGGCTTCGAGGGCGTCGAACTCACTATCATCGATAACCTTTCAGTCGGGTGTTCCGACGATAGATTCGCAAATAAAATCGTTGGCGAAAAGACTTCCATGGAACGGATTATTGATACTCATGCGGCCGCGATCCTCATAACCCTTATTCTCCCGCATTACCCCACTCGCCGAAGGCGACGCGGTCCAGTTCGCAGGCGCAGGCGGTCTGGCGTCAACGCGCTATCTGGGTTGGCGCTGCGCCCGCACGTAGCTCTCTAGCACGCGATTGATCCGCGTCTGGTAGCCCTTTCCAGCGGCTTTGAAGTAGGTCAACACAGAGCGTTTGACACGCATGGTGATCTGCACGGTGCGATCGGGTTCAACGAGTTCCGCCCGCTGCCAGAAGGTCTCGTCCAACTCGGGGATATCGCTGAAGTCGATATCCGCGTCTTTGATCGCCGCGATCCGTCCGGGTGTGAGTGAGCTATCGTATCCGCTCATGATAAGCCTGCCTTTCTTTGCGGGACGCCGGACGGGCGGAGATCAACCGAATACGGTCGTCCCGACCGGTATGGGCGACCACGATCAGCGCCGCGCTCTCCACCTTGCCGACGCTGATATAGCGGTCCTCTCCGTAGTCCTTGCGGTCGTCGAACCAAGTCAGAACGGATCCCTCGAAGATGCGTTGGGCGGTTTCGAAACTAACCCCGTGCTTTCGGATGTTGGTTTGGTTCTTGGCCGTGTCCCATTCAACCGTCATCTCCCAATTATAAATACAATTTATAATTATAACAGGGAGGCAAGCAAGATTCATCTGCAGGCCGCAATCAACCGCCACAAAGATCGAGCACGGGGTTCCCCGAGCAAGGGGAAGAGCTGATAGATGAAGCCCCAGGCGAGCGCAGCTTGGAGAAGTCGTTCCCGTGATTTGTCATATGGGATTCAAGATCGTCCATGAGCTGTAATCGTATATGGCAGCTCCTGCTACGGATCGTGAGTACACAGAGCCCAGGCCTGGCATCGAGATGGGTTGGTGATTTCGCAGAAGACCCAGAGAGCGAAATCAGAAGCCCTTAGAGAGCCGGACCGAGGTTGTTTGCCGCATCGTAGCGCCTATAATTGCGCGGTACGATGGGAAAAGCGAAAACCAGTGAGCAAGCCAGGGATGTCCATGCATAATTAAGAGGGTGGTCAGACCTAGTTGAAGCTGCAGGGGTTAGATCGAATCCGTGAACTCCAGGAGGGCCCATGCTGGAAGAGAGTCACCACTACTTCAACAAAGCGGCCGATTTGCTCAGTCTCTCCGAAAGGGTACGCAAGATCCTGATTACTCCACGCCGGGTGGTCAAAGTAGAGATCGTAATCGAAAGCGACAGCGGCCAACTACTCCACTTCCTTGGGTTTCGGGTGCAGCACAGCAACACTCGCGGGCCCTATAAGGGGGGCTTGCGGTATCATCCCACACTAGACGAGAGCCATGCGGCGGCTCTGGCCAATCTGATGACCTGGAAGACCGCCATCGCCGACGTGCCGTTCGGGGGTGGCAAGGGGGGAATCAGCTGCGACCCGGCGCAGCTCTCGAAGTCCGAACTTGATCGTGTCACTCGTGCCTTCGTGGGGCAGATCAAGGAAGTGATAGGCCCGAACCTGGATGTGCCTGCGCCTGACGTCAACACGAATTCCGAAGTGATGGCGTGGATCATGGACGAGTATTCGAAGTACCAGGGTTTCTCACCCGGTGTCGTCACGGGGAAGCCGGTTCATCTGTTCGGATCAGCGGGCAGGGAGGAAGCTACCGGACGTGGCGTCTTGTACGTCCTGGAGGAGGCGCTCAGCGATCACGACCTGCCACTTGCAGGTCGAACCGTCGCGCTACAGGGATTTGGAAACGTGGGTAGTAACGCGGCCCGGCTCATTGCCGAAAAAGGGGGAAGAATCGTGGCAGTGGCTGACCATGCCGGAGCCGTCCACAATATCGAGGGGCTCGACGTGCCGGCTCTAGTGAATTGGGTCAAAGAGCATGGAACCATTCACGGCTTTCCGCTTGGCGATGCTTTCGACGGCACTGAGATCATAACTTGGCCGGCGGAGATCCTGATCCCGGCGGCTCTCGAGAACGTGATCACAGCGGACAACGCCAGGGACGTTCAGGCCAGGGTCGTGATCGAAGGAGCCAATGGTCCCACTACCCCCCAGGCCCACGAGATTCTTTTGGAGCGCGGCGTCACGGTAGTTCCGGACATCCTCGCCAACGCCGGAGGCGTTACCGTCAGCTACTTCGAATGGGCTCAGAACATCCAGCGGTTCAGCTGGGAATACGACCGGGTGGTCAAAGAGCTCGAAAAGGTCATGCGGCGCGCCTACCGGGCGGTCCGGAGTCTCGCACAGGAGAAGAGCATCGACCTGCGAACAGCGGCTTTTGCACTGGCGATTCAACGAGTGGGCCGGGCGGCTGTCTCCCGCTCAACGATGCCCTTCCACGACTTTTGACAACCAGAGAGAGGTGACCCCAACTAGGGCGGGCCTGGGGCCTGGGAGGAAGTCTCCGACTCCGCGCTCAGGAGCGCTTGACGGGCTTGGCAGGGTGCTTCCGGGAGGGTATGGGGTCTGAGTAGCCAAGACCAGTTGCCGCGATTCCAAGAATAGATTATCTTAAGTTAAACTCAAGGAGGAACTCCGATGCCAGAGATGATCAGTGCTAAACAGCTCCGAGAGCGACTGCAAGAGGTCGTCGAGAAAGTGAGACACGGGGAACGATTTACCGTTCTGTACCGAAGTCGCCCGGCTTTTGACATCGTACCGGTTGGCAATCCACCGATCGAAAGCGTGCCGCTAAAATCGGATTCGCTGTACCGGGCCATGCCCGTTGGCTCATCCGAATCGGGCGAGGCTGGCGCTCGGCATGATGAGGTGCTGTACCGGTGAAACTGATGTTCGTGGATACGGCCGCATGGGTTGCGGCCGCCGACACCGCCGATACCGCGAGTTCGCTCGTGCAGGAAGCTCGGGACCAATGGTTGTCAGGTGGCGGCTTTCTGACGACGACCGATTATGTGATCGACGAGACTCTGACCACCATTCGATTCCGCCTCGGTCTTGATGCCGCTGAAGCTTGGTGGCTACAAATAGAGGGCTCTGATCGACTGCGCATTGAGTCCATTGACAAAGCGCGAGGAGAACGGGCCCGGTCGCTCTTTTTCCGCTATCGGGACAAGGACTTCTCCTTCACCGACTGCTGCAGCTTTGTTCTTATGCGAGAACTGCGCATTCTCCGGGCATTGACGTTGGACCATCACTTCCGGCAGATGGGCTTTGAAGTTATTCCTTAACCCCGGCGGGTTTACGGAGCGCGTTGAACTCTCCGAAAGTCCTCTGGCCGCACGAATGCCCCAGCGCTTGCCCTACAGGTACAATGATTCGGTGACCGGCGTCGACTCGCCATTGATCTTTGTTCAACCGGAGAAAACAAGTGAATACCCCCCCCGGCTCCCGATCTTGCCTCTTCCCGAAGTGCGGGGCCTGACTATCTCCCTGCCCGGATGATCAACGAGTACTCCTACTGTCCGCGGTTGTTCTACTTCGAGCAAGTGGAAGGCGTGTTTGTGCACAACGAGCACACCGCCGAGGGCGCCGTCCAGCACAAGCGGGTCGACAGGGAAGGTCAATCGGCGCCCCGGCCGAGTGATGACTTCGAAGAGCCAGTTGTGGTTCGCTCGATCACGCTCTTTTCCGAGAAGCATCGCGTCATCGCCAAGCTCGACCTAACGGAATTTGGGTTAAGCAACCGTTTTTCTGTAATTTCCTTTAGGGTCTATAGAGAAGGATTGCTCCACTTGTTTTTTTTCCAGCCGGCCAGGTTCAGGTATTGCCGGCCGGTCAACCACTCCTCGTGTATCTCCGCAAGCACAGCCGAGATGAGCCGCAGCGCCGATGCTTCGTGGGCGATGTCGTGACCGTCACCGGGGCCGCCATCCCTCGGCCTTGGCAGCGAGCACGATGCGTGCACACGCCTTCGCATCGGACTCGGAGTCATGGTGACGCAGAGGGATACGAAGCCGGCGGCAGACATCAGGCAACCTTGTCGGATAGACTCCCCATTGCGCACGAGCAAGCTGGACCGTACAGGTGAACGGCATCCGCGGTGCCTGGATGCCATATGTGGCGCAACAAGCGAGGAGGATGCTCCTGTCGAACGGCGCGTTGTGGGCAGCGATGAACTCCGCGTCGTCGACCCAGGTGTGCAGGGTCGGCCAGAGTTCGCCGAAGGTAGGCGCATCGCGCACGTCTTCCCAGCGGAGGCCATGGATCTCGGTGAACTCGAACTGCGACGCGGGGGGCCGGATCAGGAACGACCGCGCGGCCTTGATCCTGCCGCAGCGTGTCGAAGCGAGGCCAACCGCACATGCGCTGTCCCTGCGGTGATTGGCGATCTCGAAGTCGATCGCGACAAAGGTGCTCATGTCGTCATGCTTTACCATACGGTTGGCGACAAGCCCCACAGTAAAGGGCTGAACCGCGGTCGCGCCGCCGCGCAGCGTCGAGTAGACGGTCTCTCTCCGGGCGCCGCCTGGATCCGGAGACGCCCTCTTCGACAACGAGGACCTCCTGCCAGCGACGGCGTTCCAGGAACTCTCGCAGCTGCCGCAGCTGCATCCCGATCGTGTGCTGATGCGGTGTCGAAACGCGGGCGTAGAGGCCGACGCTAGGGAGCGGGCCGACCTGGCTTTCGGGGTGGCCAAAAACCCCATCGCGAGAGTCTCTATTTTGGCCAGGGTTTCCGGGCCTTCCCGGGGTCGATTTCGGCATGGCCATAATCTATACCTTTTGGCCATGACTGTGGCAGTCGTTTCCGAGGTCCAAGTCCCGAAGAACGGGTGCTTTATAGCAGCGGAAGCGGTGCCTGGAGTTACTCCAGGATGGTCACACACGGACCCTTAGAGTAATTTTTCACACCGTTGCGGCTCAAACCCCAAAGGAACGATTGCGCACCGGACTCGCACAACCCCTTTCGGTGCATTACTTGTGGGATCGACGGTGCTCAGGCCGGTCGGCTTTGGCTGCATCATGACGAAGACAAGTCTTATTCGTCGATCTTAGCCCGTTGCATGAGGAAACATCCCCGTGCTTCTCACGTATATAGGGCATGCGCGAGCGCATCCCATCGAGTGACAGAAGATGCGTGGAACAAATGTGAACAACGGGTAAGGAGAAAAAGAGATGAAAAAGACAATTGCAATGGTTACGGTCCTTTTGATGGGCGCGGGTTTTATGGGCACCAGCCTGGCAGCACAGCGAGGCGGAGGCCAGGGTCTAAGAGGCTTCGGCGGTCGTGGGATGAATATCCCCTCTGAGCGGATGTTGAGCAGGATCCTTGATCTGACGGATGAGCAGAACGAGAAAGTGAAATCACTGAGGGAAGCGGCCCGGGCATCCGTTCAAGTTCTGAGAGAGGAGAGGCGAGAGAGGCAGAAACAGTTGAAAGCTACCCTGGACATGGACACCCCCGATCCCCTGCGGGTGGGAGAACTGGTTCTTGCCAACCGCGATGGCAGGGAAAAGATGAGGGCCCTATACGAGTCCAATAGAGAGTCCTTTAGGGCGATCCTGGCGGAGGAGCAGCTTACAAAACTGGAAGAGAGGAAAGACCGAAGGGGTTCCAGGAGAGGCTTCCGAAGAAACTCCCGAAGAAACTAGCGAGGGCCCGGCGAATAGACGCCTCCGATTCCTTTGTATCTCTGTGGTGAGTTTAAAACTCCAATCCGGAAATTTCATCATAGAGATACAGAGGAGCATTAATCTTACCCGAGCTGCGATGGCGCGTAGGTTCTTGGGTTGGGGAGGCATTAGCCCGGATCACCCATAACCCGGCCCTTTGAGGGGGAAGTCAATGAGGCCGCAAGGAGTGAACCACGGCCTACGACGGCAACCTGGAGCGTACGGGCCAGCTCAGCTTCAAGCCTCATGTCTCCAGTACGGCCACTCGTCAAAATGCCGGGCATTCTGCCGCAGAGGCCATCGGCAGCTGGGAGTTGCACAAAGGAGCGATTCCGCAACCCCCCGAACCCGGACGAGCTGTCAAGGGGTTTAGGAGTTGCGAAAGTGTATTTGGGTTACGATAGCAACGGTGCAAAATCCAACGCTAAGGTCAGCTGGACCTGAAGCGATCAGGCAGTGTCCGACTTGAAGGGTTCGTTGAAATGATTGGGCTGTGTCCTGATTCTTTGGGGTTTCTGTGAGCCCCAGAGTGCCCGATTTGATCGACCGATGAAATCGTACATGGCGGCCGGCCAGAGCACTGCTAACAATCGCGGACGGAGTTGACGTAATGAGGGCTGTCGAAATCGCGCACGCAGTCTACACCAGCAGCGAGACGAGGCAACCTGTCACTCTGGCGCCTCTTTGAGGGGCGCGGCTCCGGCCGTTCATCATGCGAGACCTACTGGGAAAGCTCAGCCGCTGGGACCGGACGCTCCTGCTGCTCGTTGGGGTCTACCTGCTGCTGTGGCCGATCGAGCCCCTTTCCCCGCTCGTACTGCAAGCCCGCGTCGCTCTGCAAATCGCGATCTACGTCATCGGGTCGGTCCTGGTGATACGGTTTGCGATTCGCGGAACGAGGGCCCTCATACGCCGGTTCTTGTGGCGAGTGCGGCATCGCATGATCGCCGTCTACTTGTTCGTTGGCGTGATTCCCCTTGCGCTGGCGATCACACTTGCCGGGGTCGGTCTGGTATTGTTGTTAGGACCGGTGGCGGCCTACATGGTTAGCTCCAATCTTGATCAGCACGCCACGGCACTGCAGTCCGCGGCGTCGTCGTTTGGCTGGGAGCTTCGAGCGACGGAACCCGGCCTTCGCAGGGAAACTGCCGCCCGTTTCATCTCCGACGCTTCGGAGCGCTTCCCCGAAATCATGTTGCGTGTCGACACGCCGCGCGGACCCGCCGGCTTTCCGCAATGGCTCGTCGATGACAGGCTTCCCGATACCTTGAAAAATTTTCAGGGCGTGCTGCGGCGTGATGGAAGGCTTTATCTCGCCGGGCATGCGCAATACACGTCGGATTCACCTTCCGTCTTGTTGATGATGCCGCTGACCGCGGAGTATCTCGCACAATTGTTGCCGGGCCTTGGCATTGTGGAGAGAATGGCGCCGACGGCTCCACTGAGCGGCGAAGGGCCTCTCAAGCGAGCCGGCCGGCGCCTGGCAGGTGAGCGGGGGGCCAACGCAGTTGCGGGCCGGCAAGTCGGGGACGAGCAATTGCCGCCCCCGCTGAGTCCTCTGGATGGACCCATTCGCTGGCCGGCGCTGATACCGGTGCTGTCGTGGGAGAGCGGCGAATCGCGCCTCGAAGCAGTCTTCGCTTTGCGCTCCAGGTATTCCGCCGTAGGACGCCTGCTGTTTTCCAGTCAATCGATGGAAGTCGCCCGCAGGGTGCGGATCGTGGCCTATGTGCTGGCCGGGCTGTTTTGCGGAGCCGTCGTGATTTCGCTGATTGTCGCGGTATCGTTGACCCGCACGCTGACCGGGGCCGTCCACGAACTTTACCTCGGCACGGAGCGGGTGAATCAAAGCAACTTTTCTCATCGCGTACCGATCCGGGGAGACGATCAGGTCACCGAGTTGGGCCGCTCTTTCAACAACATGACGGAGTCGATCGAGCGCCTGATCGAAGAATCACGCGAACATCAGAGGCTGCAAGCTGAGCTGGAAATCGCGCGCGAAGTGCAGGCCCGATTGTTTCCACGTGAGCTGCCCCAGCTCAAGACTCTCGACGTGCTCGGCGTATACCGGCCGGCTCAGGAAGTCTCGGGTGATTTTTTCGACTACGTCGAACTTTCGCCGACACGGCTGGCGCTGGCGTTTGGCGACGTATCCGGCAAGGGTATCTCGGCCGCGCTAGTGATGGCCAGCGTGCATTCGATCGTCCGTACGCAGTTGTCTCTGCTGTCCGGCAGTAACGGCGAACGCGCGCTTTCCACCGCCGAGCTGGTTACAAGAGCGAATCAGCAACTTTACGCCGGTACGGCGTCCGACAAGTTTTCGACCCTATTTTTTGGCAGCTACGACGAGCAGGAAAGCACCCTGGTCTACTCCAACGCCGGTCACCTGCCGCCATTCCTGATTCGTGGCGGAGAGGCGCAGCGGCTCGACGTCAACGGTCTCGTGGCGGGCGCTTTCCCTCACGCTCAGTATGAGTCCAGCAAGATCGAACTCAAGGCCGGCGATTTGTTTGTCGCCTACACAGACGGCATCACTGAGCCGGAGAATGCCTATGAAGAGGAGTTCGGCGAGCAGCGCTTGATCGAAGCCCTGCTCCGTCATGCCGACCGCCCAATCGGTGAAATCATTCAAGCTGTCATGCAGGAAGTCATCGAATGGACAGGCGAAACGACGCTGCAAGACGATAGGACCATGTTGGTGGCGAGAAGACGTTAGATGAAGCCCGCGCGGTGGGGTACCAAGAGATTCACCCGTTGAGCCAGCAAGGCCGCTTGTTTGCGTCGATTTTAATCCTCACCGGCGTTACCGTGATTCTTGTCTCGATCGGTGTTTTAGGCTCAAACGACATCGCCAAGCATGGACGGCGGTACTACCGACGGGAGCGGACCTCTTTCCTGGGCAATGCCCGCTTTACCGGGGTGCCTCCGGGGCGTGTCATCGTGCGTGTGAAGACTCCCACCGACTCCACCGAGCAACGAGCCATCGAAGGCCGATCAGCGGCCAGATCACTCGTTGCAGAACGTCAATCCGTGCGGTTTGAGCTTTGATTTCAGCCCGGATTTCGGCACCTTGGGAATCGACCTTGGCTCCGAGGATGTCGATCTGGGCGCCGAGAACAGCGATGACGTTCTGACTGGCTATTTGGCGGATTTCCTCAATGGCGGTGTGAACTACTTGGGGGGCCGGGTTGGGACGGATCATGTTAGTCCTTCCGTGTTTTCCGGCTCGGTCCAGGTCCGGACCGCTCATAAAGTGGCTCCTGTTCTTAGGGGCCGTGAAAGAATATCCCAAACGGAGGAACTTATGAGATTGAACTTAATTAGTGTTTTGACCGCTCCGGCACTCTTCCAGGGTTGCAAACCCGCCCGATCCGCTCTACTCTTCGCGGCCCTCCTGCTACTGTCCGGCGTGGACGCCCTGGCGCAGGGAAAGAACGATTTTGCGTACTGGGATGTCAACGGGAATGGCGATCTGACTTGCACGGAAGCGCGTGACAAGGACGAGGGGTTGAGACTTCCGGCCTACGCAGACAACCGGAACGGAACCCGCGTGATCTACGAATGGATGGAGCGACGGACGCCTAGCCGCCATTTCTCACCGATGGGACCTGAAAAGGCCGCCCTGTTTGGTATAAAGCGTTTTGAATGAACGACTTCAAAGCCAAACGGAGGCGGCCCTTATGAGAACAGAGTGTAAACAAGCCAGGTTCGAATTTCACCAACTATCTCAACGCAAAGTGAAGGCGCGGTTCGACGGCGGGAAGATCACCTCCGATGCAGGGGTGCTGCTGTTACGCGAGGTCGAGCAGCGGACGGGTCTCGTTGCCGGACTGACCGCGTGCTTCAGCGATCACCGGGATGCGCGGTTGATCGAACACACGGTCGAGGAGTTGTTGGGGCAGCGCATCTACGGACTCTGTCTGGGGTACGAGGATCTGAACGATCATGATCAGTTGCGCACCGATCCAATGCTGGCGGTGGCGGTGAATAAGGCCGATCCGTTGGGGGAGAGGCGGCGGCAGGCCTCAGATCGGGGGAAGGCGCTGGCGGGCAGGTGTACGCTGAACCGGTTGGAGTTGACCGGCGCCGAGGTCGATGAGCAGGAGCGGTACAAGAAGATCGCGATGGACCCGGACCGGATCGACGGCTGGATGGTGGATGCCTTCGTGGAGTCCCACGAATCGGCGCCCGAGGAGATGGTGCTGGATCTGGATGCGACCGACGACCCGATCCATGGCCAGCAGGAAGGCCGGTTCTTTCACGGTTACTACCGCCACTACTGTTATCTCCCGCTGTACATCTTCTCGGGGGAGCATCTGCTGTGCGCCCGGTTGCGGTGTTCCAATATCGATGGAGCCGCGGGATCGGTGGAGGAACTGGAACGGATCGTCGGCCGGATTCGGCAGAGCTGGCCGGAGGTCTCGATCGTCATCCGGGCCGACTCGGGCTTTTGCCGGGATGACTTGCTCCGCTGGTGTGAAGACCATCACGTGGATTACGTGATGGGGTTGGCCAACAATGATCGGCTCAAGTCAGAGAGCGCCGAAGCGATGACTCAGGCCGAAGCCGAGTTCAACGCCACCGGGCGACCGGCGCGGGTGTTCCAGGATTTCCGCTACCGGACTCGCCACAGTTGGACCTCGGAGCGACGCGTCGTCGGCAAGGCCGAGTTCCTGGACAAAGGCGCCAATCCCCGATTCGTCGTCACCTCCCTGTCGCCGGAACGCCTGGGGGCCCGCGCGCTCTACGAAGACTTCTACTGTGCGCGGGGCGACATGGAGAACCGCATAAAAGAACAGCAGTTGGATCTGTTCGCCGACCGGACCAGCGCGGCAACGATGCGCGCCAATCAACTCCGGCTGTATCTGTCCTCCGCCGCCTACATGCTCATGCACGCCTTGCGTCGTCTCGGACTGAAGCAGACCCCCCTGGCTCGCGCTCAGTGTCAGACGATTCGCTTGAAGCTCCTGAAGATCGGCGCCCAAGTCCGCCTCACGGTCCGCCACGTCTGGATCTCCATGTCGGAAGCCTATCCCTACAGCGAGGTCTTCGCTGCCGTCGTTCGAAACCTCCAGGCCATTCCTCTGCGCTGCTGAGGTCTGTCCCGATCAAACGCCCCCAAAAACGAAATCGTTCCATCGCTCAGGCCGAGCTCTGCCTGAATGCATTCCGTCACGCTCTTCCGAACCCGAAAAACGCTCCATTCACGACCATCCACACCACCGCATCACTCGACCTGGACCGGATCGATAGCGAAACTCTCAGAAAACCGTTCCGGCCTGCCAAAATCACCTTCATTTCCAAATCGGTGATCTATGCGGGTTAGTCGGCTTCGTCGCTCCCGCAACGCAATAGATCATGTGTGACAGAGCTTGCCTGTGCTTTGCTTCCAACCGCAGGATGTTGGCAAAGCTTTCGTTGACACTGGAAATCAGGGCCGCAGTTGCTTCGGGTGTAAATGCCGACCCACGTTTCGTGGTGTGCAGCAAGTAGCGATTCTGTTGTTCATGATAGAGCCCCCATGCCCTATCCAGATCACCCTTCCTGACACACCAGTCCGCTTCATGTTTAGCATTCGCCGCGTGTCCAAGGTGGTCATTCGGTCCATATGTGGGGACGTCGTGCGGTGTCTTCGATTTCTTCATGACGGATTCGTTGATCTTTACCAGCACAAGCCATCGAGGCCTTGGAGACATCCTTGCCCAACAGCGCCCGAATGTCTTGCTCCTTGCCGTCTAGCTTGGATTTTCCCAAGGCCCCCTTGGGCCTCGGCGGCGGCGTATCCTTCCGACAGCGGATAGGCGATCCGTCTTGGCATCGCTATGGTCTCCACAAACAGTACGGGACGAACCTCCTATGTGGCAGCTTTGTTCTTCCACCGTATGGTTTCTCTCGGTTCCAAGTTGTTCACGAATGACCTGAGAAATGGTGAGAGCAACATCAAAGCTTGAAAATCAACATCCGGCGGGTCCTGACAGGGTTCGTACGGGTAACGCGATTTTGTTAAGGCGTCACGGATCAGTGAGAGATCATCTTGCAGTTTCCTGTTCGTCTCCGCCTTGTATGAATCTTTAAGATGACGTTGGATATCGTCTTCTATTCCGCACAGGATGCGTTTGAAGTCGTGACGTCCTGCATTCGCTTGAGCATAGACTCTATACGACTTCACTTCATCGATATTTGGGATGCCGGTTTTTATGGGTTCCTCTTCGGGAACGTGAATGACTTCCGCAGAAAGGCACTTGAGATATAGCTCGATCGCCATTACAGCGGCATTCATCGTGGGCAAGACAACGCCCGTGCCGGGAGGATTCCTGCTTAGGATCAATCGGGCCTGCTCGTACTGGTCCGCCGCGTCCTTCACTAAGGGATTCGGGACTTCGCGGCGGCTTTCCCACTCCTGGAGCATTATTCGTTCGTGTCTCCGCTGCCAGTCAATGCACGCCTGACGGCCTCCGGTTCCCTTTCAATCACACGCAGAAGAGTTGCGGCCGGGCCACTGACGCGCCGCGTCCCTTGCTCCCATTTCCGGTAGCCGGAAAGGCTCATGCCCATCAACGGTGCCATCTGCGCCTGCGTGAGGTTCACATGCTCCCGAACCTCACGCGGAGTCACGGGAGCGTGGAGGATGGCGGGGCCATCTCCCTTTGCGTGAGCGAGGGCTTCATTGAGGGACTGGATTAGATCGTCGCCAAAGGTGCTCATTTCATCTCCTTCCGGGCGGCCTTGAGTGCGGCTGCAAGCTTTGAAACCGTGCGCCTTTCATCCGGTGTCATGTCTGTTTTCGCGGTCTTCGCATAGGCGAGCAGCGCGTAGACCGGCATTGCTTCATCCAGGTAGTAGTAGATCACCCGCGCACCGCCTCGCTTGCCCCGTCCGAAGGCCGCAAAACGTAGCTTCCGGACGCCGCCCGTGCCCGGAATTGCATCACCCGCCAGTGGATTCTCCGCGAGGAAGTCGACCAGTTCGCGCTTCTCGTCCTCACTGAACAGCTTGTCAGCTTGACGGGAGAATGTCGGGGTCTCGGCTACTGTCTGCATCGAGCAGTATTGTATACCCCATTGGGGTAGTTCGGATAGGGCCGGACACAGCGGAACTCCAAAGCCAAGGTCACGGAAGGGGTCTCGATTGACAACTACTCGACATGGCGGGCCGTGCGCTTTTGCGGATCCGGATGAGATCGGCTGAGAGAGGGGTAAATCCGGCTGGTTTTCGTGCCCCAAAGGACCGCATGGTTTTTGCCCCAGGGTTACAGGGGGGGTGGGGCACGATTCCGGCTCAAACCCCTTCTGGGTTCGGTTTTGATCCGGTTGATTTTGTCCACAGGTCTAGCCGTCCTGCTACCTGTCTTAATTACTACGTGTCTTCTATATGTATATGTGGGGTCTTAGCACGAACTTTTGAGGGGGAATGTGGGGTCTTAGCCCGGATTATGCAAGAACCGTAGTTCGGTGTTGAAAAACGACTCGAGAAGTGGCCCAACTCGGAAGCGGGCAGGTGTGACAGGCGGATTTGCGAAGAATATGGGTTGGCGAGGCGTTTGAGTGATCAACGACGATTATTATTCCCGCGCATTGACTCATCCAAAATCGAACTGATGTCAGACCGTTGCCTCATCAAGAATCGAACCGAAAACTTGATGAGGAGGCGACGAATTGAGAAAAAAGTTGAGTTTGGAGTTGCGCCGAGAGTTGTTGACGCGCACCGCCGAGGATTACGCATCGGCCCGCAAAGGAATCAAGAGCCAGATCGTGGATCAGTTGGTTGCGGCAACCGGCTACGGTCGCAAACATGCCATTACGCTGTTGAACAATCCGCCAAGTAGCATTAGTTCTTCGCGGCCCCGCCGTGCCCGATACGATGAGCGGGTGAAGCGGGCACTGGTTACCCTTTGGACCACCGCCAACCGGATCTGCGCTAAGCGACTGGTTCCCTTTCTTCCCGAGTTGATCGAGGTGATGGAGAGGCACGGTCATTTGTCCTTACCCGCTGATGTCCGGGGAAAGCTTCTGACGATCAGCCCCGCCACCGCTGATCGATTGCTGGCCACAGAGAGAAGCAATCAGCGTGGCATGAGTACAACCCGACCGGGAAGCCTACTCAAGAAGCAGATCAAGGTACGGACCTTCGCCGACTGGGACGATCTTCAACCTGGTTTTTTGGAAGCGGACCTGGTCGCTCACTGCGGCGTGAGTGCTGCAGGCAGTTTCCTGCACACGCTGGTCCTGGTGGACGTTGCAACGGGCTGGACCGAATGCGTGGCCCTGCTGCGGCGCAGCGAAGCCGACGTGATCGGCGCCCTGAACTCCCTGCGTGGCCGGCTCCCGGTTCCGCTGCTGGGATTGGACACGGATAACGGCAGCGAGTTCATCAACTATGAGATGCTTCGTTACTGCCAAAGAGAGCAGATCACTTTCACTCGTTCCCGGGTTAATCGAAAGAACGATCAGGCCTTCGTGGAAGAGAAGAACGGCTCTGTCGTGAGGCGGCTGATCGGGTACGATCGCTACGAGGGACTGGGGGCCTGGCGGGCCCTGATTCATCTCTATGAGATCTTGCGTCTCTATGTGAACTTCTTTCAGCCCTCGATGAAGCTAATCGAAAAGCAACGCGAGGGCGCACGCGTCAAGAAGCGCTACGATCGGGCTCAAACCCCCTACCAGCGCATCATCGCCTCTGGTTATCTCACCAAGCGGAAGAGGGAGCGAATCGAGAGTTTGTACCGGAAGCTGGACCCGGTGACCTTGCTCAAAGAGCTCGAGCAACGCCAAGACCATTTTTGGACCTTTGCTAATGGACAAAGGGAACTCGAGGAGAACGACTCCCCCAGAGAGATGGATGCTGTCGTCAGGAAGTATCTCGTCGAGATCACCGCTTCACAAGAACCTAACGCGATCAGAAGATATCGACGGACGAAAAAGCCCCGGACTTGGAGGACCCGAAAGGATCCCTTCGCTGAAGTCTGGCCAGAGGTTCGTGTCCAGCTGGAAGTCAATCCCGCTCAAACCGCCAAAGCGCTTTTCGTTGGGCTTCAGCAACGCTATCCTGGTCGATTTTTCAATGGGCAACTGCGGACGCTGCAGCGACGAGTGAGGGACTGGCGTAGAGAGGCACTCTACAAGGCCGAGATCGCTCGTGTGGAACCGACAGCCTCCGAAATCGGGTCCCAATCTCGCCCAGTTGCTCCACCAGAAGGTCGCAAAACGGGTCTGGCTCCGGTCGCCCTCCGGGCTCCCTCACCCCGACCCGTTGTTTCTGAGGTAAGGAGCTAATAAAGTGTTCGGAACTGGGTTCGATTCCTAGTGAGGCAAGTTTCTGGCTTCGGTTCGATTCTCTAATGAGGCAATACGCGGGGAATTCTAACTGTCGCCAATCATTTGAGTGGTTTGGGGAGTGAATTTCAGACAGATCTGGGCCTGGATGAGTGTCGGAAGCGGTTTTTCGGGGGAGCTGGGAAAAGCTAACTGGAGTTCAGGCGACTCAAGACGAGGTGGAAGAGGGGTTGTTCGGGGAAGGCTGAGGAAAGATGGACCCAGATGCGTCGAGTGGTTTGTCGGATCCGGGCCCCAATCTTGAGGACCCGACGACGTAAGGTTTCGATTTCGAGCTTGAGGGGGTTCCGTGAAGATAGTCGCGCAGGCGCACGAACATCTGGTAAGCCAGTGCATGCAGGAGGAGTCGAAACTGATTGGCCAGGAATCGATGACAGCTGAGTCGGTCCATGCTCAGATGATTCTTGAAGGCCTTGATGAAGTTCTCGGTCTGCCCTCGGTTTGTGTAGTGGTCATAAAGTGATTGGGAGCAGAGATCGTCCCGGTTGGCAACTACAAAGCGACGATTGATGCCACGCTGATCGACCTCCACTTTGACAATGACGCGACGGGATCGATCCCAGCTGTGGGCTCGATAAAGAAACTCGTCAAACTGACGCTGTTTTTCCTCCAGCTCAACGAACCTCAGCCGAGTCGAATCCAGCAGGGGCTCGACCACTCGCTGCAGGCGAGGGTTTCGACTTAACCCAATGACATACTGGAGTTTATTCTCTTCACATTCACAGAACTCGTAGAGCCGAGGCGTGGCAAAGCCGCTGTCGGCCCGAATCTCAATCTCGACATCCGTCCCCACTGCTTGTCGGATGGCCTCCACGACTCGCTTCAGAATGGGCACGATGTGAGAGGCAGCCCCCTTGTTGCCAGGTCTCAACACGGCACAGACCAGGTCTCCCGTGTCGGCATCGAAGATCAGCAAAGGATGCAGAATGTGGTTTCGGTAATACCCGTGGTAGAAGGAGAACTCCTGTTGGCCGTGAGTGTGGTCGTCGGTACTGTCCAGATCCAGGATGATCTTGCTGGGACGTCTCTTCTTCAGGGAGCGCACATAACGGCCTGGCAGCCACCGGCTCAGACGCATCAGATCCTTCTTGGTGACGGAGTTCTCCAGGCGGGAGAAAGTCGGCTGGGTGGCCAAATCGGGATCGCTCTCTGGCAACTGATCACAGACTGTCTTGAGCATCGGATCCGAGCGCAGCGTATCGGCGTCGTTACAGTCTTCGTAGCCGGCCACGATCTGCAAGACTCGTTGTCGGATCAACTTCAACAGGTCATGACGAACGTAGCGTCGGTCTCGACTTTCCGCAATACACGAACTGAAGCCCTCGCACAATCGATGTTGACGATCCAGGGATCCAAACAACAACCATCCTGCGTCGGAAGTGAGGCTCCCCCCATCAAAACGAGCCGTGATGTTTCTGTGGCTATGAAATGGCAGGGTATTCTGGCAGACTGTTTTTGACATTGCCGTAGCTCCTGTTTAGGGTCTTTGTTTCTCTAAACCCTTTTATATCAGAGGGCTACGGCTTTTTTCTGGGCCCAAATCTCACTTGAATTTAGATCTCTTGCATAATCCGGGCTAAGGGAATGGGGCTCTGGAGTAAAGGAAGTCCGGAGGTCCCCCGACTTTGAGCCGTCAATGAGGCCCCCGGGAAAGACTGCGGCCACGGTGGTTCAGACCCGACGAGGCCAGTTCGCCACGATGCCGGTGGCAGCCCTTTAGTATTTCCCGTCAGCAACAATGCGACACATTGAGCCTGTGGCATCGTAACGACTTCCTTCTGTACCGGCGAGCAAGGAACGAGTAACTAAGGCATTCTTGTAGCTGAAAGTCAGCGGGTTTTAGGGTGCCTGCCATACGTTGAATGATCTGAGTTCCCAGGGCGTATTAATCTTGGGAGGAAGAATACGTGTACAAGCCTGAAGACAAAGATTGCAAGAGGAATCTGTTTCTTTAGTAGGGGTTCGATGCCACTAACCCCTCTCGGATCAACAGGTTACGGAGACGCGCTCGGAAGCGCTTGCGGATACTTGCGGATTGCAGCCGGAATCAGAGTGGAATCCAGGCGCGATCCAGTGGCGGAGCCGGGCGGTAGAATCGGTGTGAGATGGCTGGAAAATTAAGACCCGATCGCCGCAAGACTTACCGAAGGGGAGGCCAGCGAAAGAACCGGAATAATTTGCAGCACGGGGGCTACAGGGTGATTGAGTACGCGCGGCTGGACGGGCGCACTGGTGAGGGCCAGTACGTCCAGGCGGTTGAGGCCGCCATGATCGAGGATCTGGGTAGCCAGTACTGAAATGAGCGTCAAGATGGGCAAACAAGGGGCCATGAGGGCCGGGGTTGCAGATGTTGGGGGGATGTAAAAAAGGAAGCGTGAGGGAGGGAGATGAGTACAGCAACATGGCAACGGAACGAGGGCAAAACAAGACGCACTCCGGGTAGGGCCATCGATTCCTGGGCGCGTATGTCTCAGGAATCCGGCCAGGTGGGCACGTCGTCCCAGAAGATGGAATCGGTGGAGAGCTGGACCTGGCGAGCCTGCTCCGGAGAGAGCGAGGCCAGCAGCTGGTCTAGCTTGTTAGCAAACAGTCGGGGCGGTGGGGCGCGCTCTCGAGCCGTCCCAAAGCTTCAGATGCTGGAGGATCTGGCGGACGATTGGGTTGTTCGATGAGGGACACGACTTTCATCAGCGCCCGGCAGCGAGGACAAGTTAAAGGGTCGACTTCGTAGATCTTGCGCAGTAGCCGGGCGAGCGCTCTGACGTCGGGCTCGGGAAAAGCAATCGGCTTCGGTCTTCGGTTTATCTGAAGGTGCCTTAGCCGCCGCAGCTTGTCCCGCCAGTCGTCGCTTCCCGCGGGAGGCATTCGAATACCTGCCGTAATAGCGCACCATCTGCACGCCGGGGTTAGGAATGTGAGATATGACCTGAGCGATCCAGTCCAGGGCGTCCATGGATCGGGCCACGCCTTTGGCTGTGCGGTAGTGGACCTGTCCCGTGTTGGGTTGATAACGCAAGCGGGTGGCGGCAAAGCTGGGGCGCAGGATGTAGGCAGCCAGCCGCTCGAGGGCCTGCCGGTCGTCGGCTTGTACCGTCTGGGAGCAGTAGACTTGAAAGCCGCCGCTGTGGCGCCAGTGGGAGATCTTGTGAGCAAAGGCGAAGCTGAGGCGGCGCTTTTGCACCATCATTCCCAGCACTTGTTGGCGGAAAATGGCGCTGAGGATGTCCGAGTTGAGCCAGCTGACGGACTGAAAAGTGCCGTCCTCTCGGCCCCAACCTCCCTCCGCCACCAGGCTGTGCAGGTGGGGGTGATAGTTGAGCTGGTCGCCGTAGGTCTGAATAGCCAAGACGGCTGCCGGCACCGTGTCCGACCCCAGGGCGTGCTGCAGGTACAGGCGGAGGCTTTGCCAGGCGCAGCGGCTGAGCTCCCCCAAAAGCTTTCGATCGCGTCGAAAGGCAGGTCGCAGTACCTTGGGAATGGTCCACACGAGCTGGCGGTGAGGAACCGGCTCCAGCACCTCGCCGGTGACCCATTCCACAAAGGCGGCCACCCTCTTGGCCTGACAAGACGGGCAGAAGTAGCGGGTCTTGCTAGTTACTCATAAAACTCCTTTTCGTGATGCTTTGCTCGGCTCACGGAAGGGAGTTTTTTCACTTGTTCCCGGAACTGTCAAACCCTGGCTGCCTCCCCGGCAGAGCCGGGGGGATTCCTTACGGGTCTAGAACTTTCGCTCCACGACGCGAACCAGATCGCCATCGACCTTGATCCACCCGCCGATCTCACTACCTTCCGCCAGATGGATCCAGGTCTCCGTCTCCGGTTCCCGGTGAATCTTCATGACCTCGGCGAAGGCTGAGAACGTCCGTTCGTCCTTGCGAAAGTAGTAGTAACCTTCGGCGTGATAGCAGAGAATTTCCAGCCTTTCTCCGGCGGTGAATTGGACGGTAGCCACTTCTTGAGCGAGGATGTGCTCATTTTCGAGACGCACGACTTCGACTTCGATCACGGTGGTCTGGGGAAGGATTTCTGCCTCACCGTAGCGGTAAATAACTGTTCGAGGCTCGTCAAACTCGAGTGCTTTGTCCTTGATCAGACGAACGGTCCCGACCTGGCGTGACGAGGTCCACGGGTGGGCGTAAATGGGAAACGACGCAACGTTGCGGGTTGCAGCGATCACCGGTCCCCCTTCCCCTCCAAAATGGTACAGGCTAAGCAGAGGCCGAGGTGCCTCCTGGGCATCCAGTGCGCCGAAAGCCAGCGATGTGAGAGAGAGACAGAGAACGAAGCGCATTCGGGGATTGTGTTCCAGTTCGATTGCTGCCGGCAAGCGGGTTTCGAACCGGCAAGGTCCTGAATCTGGAGTGCGGAAGTCAGACTTCCGCTCTGAAAAGCGGCACTCCAAGTGCCGCACTCCAGAGTCGCCCTGAGGCTCCCACGCTGGTCCCTTATCCTCCAACAGATGACGTGGGCGAACCTGTCTTTCCGGGGCCCCTGTTCAAGGGGTGCCGGAGGGGAGGCTGGAGGACTGCAGGCCGCTCAGGGTGCGGATGGAGATGACGGACACGGACGTGTCCGAGTTGATCTCCAGCGTTCCCAGGAATGGACCCGGTTGCAGGCCGAAGAACTCGTCGAAAAAGCGGGCTGTCTGATGGTGGGAATCGAGCACCAGATTGGTCTGGGCCACAGTTTGTTGCTCACCCGATTCATCCCGGTTCTTCAGTTTCAGGTTAATGTTGGCCGTCCCCTTGGTGGGGTTGACAATGGCGAAGGCGGTGGCCAGGACGGCGCCGTCGCTGCTCACGTTCAGGACATGACGCAATCCCACCCCCGAGGCGGCAATCCCGGCTTCGGCCAGGATGGTGGCAGCGGTCTGGGGCGCGATTCCGCCGGCCAGTCGGATCGACACACCTTTCCGGCTCAAAGTCCGGGGCGTGGCCGCTCGCTTCATCAGTGTCGGGGGTCTCTCGGTTCTCGTCCATGGAGTGTCCACGCTTGCTCGGGGTCTCTGACTCCGCCAGGCCCGGCTGCGACTCGCCGTTTACGCCGCAGCCGGTTTCGCCACCCCCGTGGGACCATAAAAGCGGCACCTGGAACTCGTTTCTTTCGGAGCTCAATAGCCCGGCTCGCGCTTCCCCTGTCAACGCTTCACCAGCCTCTTGCGAGGTCTCGATGCATGACTCGGGGTCGGAGCGGCTGGCTAGGCCTTCCCCGTACGGCTCTTTCATCCGCTACTCCATGTCGGTTTATCCCGACGCTTTCGGCCCCTCCCGCTCTTTCGTCATGGTCAAGTAGCTCGGGTCGCCGCCCCAAGGCGCGTCGCCGCCCCAAGGCGCTTCCCCACTTTCAGCATCCCCGGTCGCCGATCCTTGTGGTCGCCCGTCAAACGGGCCGGCACAAGACCGGCCCCTACGAGTTTTCTCCGTCGACCCGGGGCGTATGAACTGCTAAAGTTCTTTCTTGAAAAGGGGAGTCTCCGATTGAAAATGAATCCAGCACTTTTTCGAAAGATCCTGTCAAATTTCGCAACCGGGGTGACGATCGTGACGACGCGTGACGCCGAGGGGAGACCCTATGGGGTCACCGTGAACTCCTTTACCTCCGTCTCCCTGGACCCGCTTCTGGTTCTGTTCTGTCTCCACAACGAGGCGGCCGGACTCCCATCGTTTCTCGAGAGCAGGGTGTTTGCGATCAATATCCTGTCCTCGAAAAAAGCTCACCTGTCCGACCATTTTGCACGCTCAGGCGCCGATCGGACGCGCCATCTGAAATGGACCGGCGTCCTGGGCCCCCCCCTGATCCGCGGCTGCCTGGCCTGCCTCGAGTGCAAACTGGAGACCACTTATCCGGGGGGAGACCACACCATCCTGATCGGCCGTGTCGCCGAGGGTCGCCTGAGCCGCGAATCTCGCGATCCCCTGCTTTTTTACAGGGGCCATTATCATGAAATCGGATCCTGAGAGCGGCAAGAAAGAAACGCTCGTCCCCACGGCTCAGCCCCTGCCGAGATCCTTTTTCGGGTTGAATTCGGCCGGCTTTTGTTTTAACTACTCATGGTCATGACAAGTCCGTACCTGCGCTGGTTCACGCCCGAAGGCAGGGAGCAGACCTTCGTCCTGTCGGTTGACGAGACACTGATGGGCCGCAAATCGGATGCCGACGTCATTCTCACGGACCCCTATGTCTCGCGCCACCATGCCAAGATCGTGAAGGGTCAGGACGGCTACGATCTGGTTGATCTGCAGAGCACTCACGGCTCCTTCGTCAACGGTCATCGCATCACCGAGCAGGTGCTTCGATCGGGTGACCGGATTTCGCTGGGCCATGGCCGGTCCCAGGTCGATATCACTTATTTCGTGGGGACCCCGCAGGAGGGACACGACGAACCGACGGTCGACGAGGGCGCCTCCATTCTGGAGCTCACCCAGCACCTTCCCGCTGCCTACAAGGGACAGTCCGACCTGGAGAAGATGTCCCTGCTTCTCGACTTTCAGTACAACTTCGGACGGAACTTCTCGGCCAACGGTACATTCGAGCAGATCCTGCTCTCGGCACTCAAGATTTCGGGAGCGGAACGCGGTTTTATTCTGATGGGCGAGGATAACGGTTTCGAATACGTGGTGGGAATGGACGGCGACGAACACATCATGCAGGAGTCCGAATTCATGCAGGCCAGTCAGACGGTGGTCAACCAGGTGGCCTCAACGGGCGAAGATGTGTTCATGACCGAGGGAATCGACGGTGACCTGGCCCAGCAGGACAGTATCGTGGCCATGAACCTGCGCGCTCTGGCCTGCCTGCCGCTCAAATGGATTTCTCCGGACTCGGAACAGATGGAGGTGCGCGGAATTCTCTATCTGGACAGCACGAAGACGATGCACGCCCTCTCGGGGCTGGACGAGAAAATCCTCAGCAAACTCGCCCTGGAAGCAGGCAATGTATTCGAAAAGCTGAACATGCTCGAGACTCTCGAGGAGAGGCGGGTTTTCGAAAAAGAAATGGCTCTGGCCAAGGAGACCCAGCGCACCTTGCTGCCTCCCGCGTTGCCGAAGATCGAGTCCTACGAGTTGCGCGCCTTCAGCGAGCCGACCCATCACGTCGGGGGCGACTTTTACGACTTCTATGACGCCGGCACCGAGGCACTGATCGGGGTCCTGGCCGATGTCTCCGGGAAGGGAGTCTCGGCTGCGCTGCTCAGCTCCCTGCTACAGGGGGCCCTGGATCTGCAGCTGCGTTCGGGCACGGACTCGACGGAGGCCCTGGCCCGGGCCAACCAATTCCTCTGCGAAAGATCCCAGTCAAACCGATTTGTGACCCTCTTCCTCTTCAGCCTGGATGGGAGTGGCAAGGGCCACTACGTCGGCGCGGGGCACAACCCGGCCTACGTGTACCGAAAAGCGGAAGGGACGATTGAGGAGTTACGGTCCAAGGGCCTGGTCCTGGGAGCCTTTGACTTTGCCAAGTACAGTGCCCTCCCGCTGCAACTCAACCCCGGCGACCTTCTGGTCGTCTATTCGGACGGGCTAACCGAAGCCGAAAACACGAGCGGGGATATGTTCGGAGAGGAAAGACTCATCGAGCTCATTCAGGAGGACGGCAACAAGGGAGCCGGAGCCCTCCAGGAAAGCATCCTGAAAGCCATCGAAAACTTCACCCAGAATCGCGCCCAGACGGACGATATTACGTTTCTGTTGACGGAACGGATTGGCGGTTAATTAAAAATTAAAGATTGAAAATTAAAGATTAAAGATTCGAACTCGAGATTCCTAGTTTCTCGGGCTTTTCTTCAATCCTCTTATAAGCCAGCTCTCCCGCAACCAGAGCCCGGAAACCCTCCACCCAGTGCACCCACCCGGATTCCCATTTTTCAATTTTTAATTTTCAATTTTTAATTCATTTCCCTAGATCCGATCCGCCACCAGCACCGCCAGCAGCAGGGGCAGATAGAACACGGAGGCCCTCATGACATGTCGAGCGTAGTGGGTTGTGGGGGTCTTTAGCAGCAAGAGAGTCGTTGTCAGAAACGCCATACCGCCCAACAGGGCGGAAAAGAGATAGATCCTGCCGGCCAGCCCGAAGCTCCACGGCAACAGACTCACGGACCAGAGCAGGATGGCAAAGAGAACGATCTGCCGGGCCGTCCTCTTGCCCGACGGGTCGTCCAGGGGAAGCATTTTGAACCCGCCTTTCCGGTAGTCGTCCCTGTGAATCCAGGCAATGGCCAGAAAGTGGGGATATTGCCACAGGAACAACAGCCCGAAGAGAATCCAGGCTTCCAGGTTGATCCGGCCGCCGGCAGCCGTCCAGCCCATCAAGGGGGGAATGGCGCCCGGAACGGCCCCCACCGTAGTGCACAGAGCCGTGCGTGTCTTCAGGGGCGTGTAGCCTAACAGGTAGACAGCGGCGCTTGCCAGTCCCAGGGAGGCAGGCAGCAGACTCGTCGCCAGCAGCAAGATCATTGTACCGGCCAGGATCAATAGGAACCCAAAGCCGGTTGCCCATCCAACACTGACCCGCGCCGTGGGCAAGGGCCGAGTAGCCGTTCGTATCATGCGAGCGTCCAGGTGCCGCTCCATGACCTGGTTCAAACAAACGGATCCACCGGCGAGCAGAGCAGTGGCCAGGACGGTCCAGATCAAGGCGGGCCAGTTGACGGGGAAAGTCGAGGCGAGACAAAAGCCCGCGGCGGTGGTCAGGGCGACAAGGAAGGAAACGCGCGGCTTCAAGAGCTCGAAATAAGCCGACAGCACCCCAGCCGAAGCCGCCATCGCAACCTCAGCTTCACTTTTCATGCGACTCCACCGAGGCGGAAGGCCAGCGCAGCAGGGTCAGAATCAGACTTGAAGCCAGCATCAGAGCACCCACCGCAACGTGGGCCGTGGTGACACCAACATCGACGGGCATGGGTTGAATTCGATCGCCGGCCTGAAGGCGGACCATCAGTGCACCCGTGCCCAGTCCCAGCTGTATAACCAGGAGTCCAAGCAAAAGGCTGCTCAACCGGGCCGCCGGGCCGGTCGAGGCGGTCTTCAAGATGGGCAGGGCCACGGCGCTGATCAAACCGACGACGACCAGGGCCCCCGCCAGGTGCCCCGCCAGAGCCGGGAAATTCAAACGCATCGCCTTCACGCCGTCGATGGTACCACTGTGGCGCAGCACAGCACCCAGAAGCAGCTGCACAAACAGTGCGAGTGTCAGCCCCAGAGCCATTCGATACCCGGGCCGGGCCGGTGTCGGCGCGCCGGCCGAGACGGGGGGCCAGGATCTTGATGTGAACAGGGCCAGGGAGATCACGATGCAGAAAAATCCCTGCGCGACAAAGGCATGGGCTACGGAAACCGTCACCGGAAGCTCGAGCAAGACCGTTAATCCCCCCATCACTCCCTGCAACACCACCGCCACCAGGGCAACCAGTCCGAGTGTCTTCAAGCGCCGCTCCGCCCCGGCCCGGAACAGCCAGCCGGTCAGGATTACGGTGAGTATTCCCACTGAGGCTGCGATCATGCGATGGCTGTGCTCCCAGAAGATGCCTCCCACCATCCGAGGCATCCATTGTCCGTAGGAGAGAGGCCAGTCGGGCACGGCCAGACCGGCGTCGTTGCTGGTGACGAGCCCGCCGGCGATGATCAGAAAAAAGGTGCAGACAGCCAGGAAGATGCAGAAAAGGTGGAGTGCGCGCTCTTTGGCCCGACTCATTGAGAATGCCTGAGTCACGGATCCCGCAACAGGTTAACCAGGAACCGAGGGCTGCTCCCTCAGCCTCCGTAGCTAAAGTCCAGTGTGGCAGCCTGACCTGCAGTCAACGTGATCTCCTGCTCCTGGGCTCCCAGCCTTTCATGCCAGACTTCTACTGTGTAGTCTCCCGCGGGCACCCCCTCCAGACTGAAAGTGCCGTCGGTCCCGGTGACCGCAAAATACGGATTCGCTACCACGCCTATGTACGCCCTCATCCAGGGATGTACGTTGCACTTCACGGGGATCATGATTTCCTGACGGGCAAACTTCCGAACAATGGGATCCGAACTGGGGGCCTGCGAGACATTCCAGTCCCGGTTGTTGCCGGGTGAAGGATTGATGTTGTGCGTCGTATCGTCGCTGTTGGTAACCTTCAGTTCCTGCCCGGCCCGGATGCCCACGACGCGGGGTGTGTAAATACAGCCCCGCTGATCCAACTCGACGGCTGCGGCAGGGGTCTCGAAACTGTAACCATTCAAACCTGACTTGACGTATACGAATGCATATTGAAGGGTGCCGTTGTCGTTGATCTCCAGGTTCTGAGCGTAGACGGGAGAGCTGTGCTGGCCGGCGCAGTTGGGATCTGCAGTCATTCGGATCCGTGCCTTCTTACCTGGTTCACCGGCGTAATTCACGCTGCCTGAAATGCTCCCAACCGTGGCAGGATCCACCGTCTTGCCAGCCGGCGCCGGAGGCGGCTCGACCGGATCCGGTGACGTCGAGGGCGCATCCCCACAGCCGCCACAGCTCAGGAGGACGGCAGCGGCAAGACTAAGAGCAATCAAATTCCGAAGATAGTGCATATCTGAACCTCTCTTGAGCTTAGAAAGAAAATGAATTCAACCGGAGTGGAACTCAATAAACTCTAGTGGACTGTAACACCTGAACCACTAGCGTCTCGTCAGCCTCCGCTGCTCCTCCGGAGTGTATTCAAACATGTATCGTACTACAAGCTCGGCATGGTCCCGGGTGTAGTCTCGAAAACTGGGCAGGTTGGCCAGTGCAAAGACCCAGCGGTCGCCATCGCGGCGGAACAAACCGGACGGCATGGTCGTTCCGGGGCGAATAATCTCCGGATGAACGATCCAGCGCTCGGTCCAGTCGGGCTTGAGCCTGGCACCGACCAGTGTAAAGTCGGGAGCCGTCTTGTCGGCGTCCGTTCTTGGATCCCCGGTGGCGTGGCAGCGCAGGCAGGGGGCGGCATTACTCGTAAACAGCTCGCGGGCCAGCCTGATCTCATTCCCAGAGAGCGGATCGAGGCGTCGGGGAAGATAGGGTATCGGCTGTTTTGAGAGGGCCGCAAAGAAGCGGACCAGCACGCCCACTTCCCCGTCCGACAAATGAAACGTGGGCATGCGAACGTCCAGGTAAGGTCGCACGCCGTTGCGGTGCACGGCGGCGGCACTCAGCGCGGGATTCTTGAGAAATCCCTTCAGCCACTCCGGATTGGTTCTGGCCCCCTGCCCCACCAGACTGGGAGGAAGCTTCTCGGCCTGATCGCCCTGATACTGGTCGAGGGTCTCGAGCACTGTTTCCTGTTTCGGAGTGAACTGATGGCAGGCCTGGCAGTTGTACTTTCTAACCACCCACCAGCCAGCTTGGATGTCTCGGCTCTGACCCCCGGGTGCATAGTGAAACTGTTCCGGAATCCAGGATTCCACGCTCCCCAGCAGCATCGTGGTCAGTTGATCGATCTCTTCATCGCCGAAGTGAAAATTGGGCATTCTGAGCTTTTCCAGATCGTTCTTGATCTTGCCCTCGTCAAACACGGCCGGATCCTTGAGCTTGTGCTCGAAGAAGCCTTTGTGGTTGTACCAGCCCTCCTCCTTGGCATCGTGGGTCAGCAACGCAAAGTCGAGACGTTCGATGGGCTTGCTGCCCTCCCCCGTGAGGTCGGTGCCGATCTTCCCCTCCTCCTCGAGCGTCGCAATCTCGTGGCAGCCGGCACACCCGTAGTGCCTGACCAGGAAGCGTCCGCGCTCGAAGAGCTGGGTATCTTCCATGTAGGGGGCAGGCTCGTACTCGACATCCTCTCTTTTCAAGGTCATCAGGTAGGATGCGACATCCTGGGACTCTTCCCAACTCAGCCTCAAACTGGGCATCACCGTCTCGTTCTGTACCTGAAGAGAGTGCTCGCCCAGTGGACTCCGGTTGTTGTCCAGATCGAAATGAAAGGGAAGGCCGCGACTCTCAAAGTCTTCCCGGGTGATATCCCTCTGCGCAACCGGGTCATAGGGTAGGGTTCGCTCTCGGGGGTTATGCACCCAGCGCGCGAGAAAGTCGTAGTTGGCTTTCTCGCCTACACGGCTCAGATTCGCGGCAAAGTCTCCGCCCACGGCGTCCTCAGCTTCGCCAACCGAGTGACAGCCCAGACAGCCCCGGGACTCGAAGATCTGCCGGCCCCGGGCGGCATCCCCGGGAGCCCGTGAAGGGATCCCCTCCAGGATGCCCGACTGCCAGACAAAAGCGGAGATGGCTTCGATCTCTTCATCCGCCAGACGGAACTGCGGCATTTTCGTGTTCGGCCGGAAGGCCTGGGGATCCCTGATCCACGCCGGGATCCATTCTCTGCGCAGCTTGTTCCGGACCTCCTTCAGATTGGGGGCCGGCCTCTTGAGCTCCATCAGAAGTTCATCGAGGCGGACATCCACGGTGCTGGCGTCAGCATCAATCTCGGCGATCCGGAGGGTCCTCTGGGTGGCCTGCTCGTAAAACCGGGCTGCCTCTTCGTTGCTGGCCGCGTTGTCCCCCTGTTGGAGCAACCTCTCGACCTCGACCCGAGCGGCCTCTTTTTCGCCAGCAAGATCGGAGAGGCGTTTACGCGCCTCTCTCATCTGGGCAGGCTCGACATCAAATCCGTCATACGGGTGACAACCCCGACAGCCGCGGTGCTGGAACAGATCTCTGGCCCGGTTCAAAGTCTCGGCACCCTCGAGCTGCCGATCGAGCCGATGGCACTGAATGCAGCCCCCTTCAAAATTTTCGGGCGCATACAGGGGCCACAACCAGTGCTTGTACTGGCCGTGGGCCCTGGTAGCACTGACAGTCCCGACACCGTTTCCGTTGTGGCAGGGAGAGCAGCCAAAGACCTCGGGGTCGTGGGTGGTCAGAAGCTCCGGGCTGGGGTGGCTCACGAAAAGCCGGTTCTCACCCATGTTGTCCGCCGTGAGCTGGACCGGTTCCCGAATGCCCAGATGGCACGACTCACAGCGATCCACCAGGTTCATCTCGGCGTTGTGAATCTGCCTGATGTCAACAATCGATCCGTCCACGGCGGAGATGAGCCCGTCGATCTGTGTCTCGTCCAGTCCGGTCAGCCGGTTCTTGAGGTAGGTATCGCGCTCAGTGCGCAGTTCCCCGGGGCGTCTCAGCAGCTGCGACTTTCTGGACTGGACCTCTCCCTGGCGAGCCTTCAGATTCGTGAACAGCTCTTCGAGCTCCACGTACGTGAAGGTCCGGGTCTCACCCGCTATCTCAAACTCATAAGACCCGGCTTTCAGTTCCTCGACGTCGAGCCGCAGCCCCTCTTTGGCACTTTCTCCAGTGGTCGTTTCCAGCGCATAGATCGTGGCCTGGAGCTCACTACGGGCACCGGCAAAGCGATTCGTGATGACGGCCAGCTGGGCCCGAATCTCGCGCTCCTCTTGCTCCAACTTTTGTTGACCGGACGAAATCTGATTCTCGGCTTCCCCCAGTGTGGCTTCCAGCTGCTGATAGCCCGGGCTGGCCTTGATCTCGGCAACTTCCCGGGCCCGCAGGGGGCGCATTTGCACCAATGCGTCCCGATACAGCGGAGCGAACTCCTCCTGATACTGGCGCCAGGGCCGCAATCCCACCATCTCTTCATAGAAGGCCCACACCAGACTCAGCATCATGAGGAGGGAAGAGACGGCCAGCAGCGTGCCCAGTGAAGAGTAGACAATCGGATCCCTCTCGGGTACCGGGCGCTCGTCAGGTTTCCGCAACCAGCCTCTCATATCCGGCCTCTTATATGTTGAACCATGGGGTCACCATCACGTACTTAATCCGAAAAAGTAGCTTGAGAGCCATTTTTACCGGGAGCGAAATCATCGTAGTCATGAAGAACTGAAAGATCAGATACTGGGTCAGCGTCATCTGAGCGTAGATTCGACGGGTGAACTCGTTCCAGACCAGGAATCGGTGACAGATCCAGCCAGCTATCAGAAAATAGAGCCCGACGGCCATACCGCCGGCCATTCCGATCCAGGGCTGGCTGGTCAGCCCCAGGATCTCGTGCAGATGGCGATTCGTCTCGAAGACCAGCTTGTGGTGATCCCAGATCTGACCGGGCCAGAACCACATCCACCCGGGACCCCGGATAAAGGTTCCAACCATGATGAACAGAACCCACAGCAGGACGAAACCAAAGGAGAAGGCGAGAATGGCGAACTTTCTCTGGCGGAAAGTGTAGTATCCGTTGCCCAGGGGATTCTTGTCGGCAAAAGGAATCGCCATCAACCCCAGCACGATGAGAGTCGGCATCACGACTCCCGCGATCCAGGGATCGAAATAGACCAGCATTTCCTGCAGGCCCAGAAAATACCAGGGGGCCTTGGCCGGGTTCATGGTCAGGTTGGGGTTGGCCGGCTCCTCCAGGGGAGCGTTCAGCGTGATCGACCAGACCATCAGCACGAAGGTCACGATCACGGCGGCGAGGAGCTCGATGCGAAGCAGGTACGGCCACACGTGGACTTTCTGATCCCAACCGTCTCGATAGGGCTCGGTCTTGCGGTGGTGCGTCTTGGCAGACTCCGGATCGCCCTCCAGTCTGGCTATCAGTCGATCGTTGGCGAGGGCCTGCCGCAACCCGTACCACAGAAAAAAGGGAACCAGCACCAGCAGGAAGACAATCGGAACATTGTCAGGGAGTGAGACGATTTCCCAAAGCTGACCCATCTATTGAACCTCTCTCATCTATCCGTTTCGAACCGATTAGATTTTGAATTTCTTTTTCAGCTCCGACTCGAGCACGACTGGAGAAGGTCCCGAGATACTCCCGTCCTTTCGCACTCTCCAGAAATGCACGGCCAGCAGCACCGAGAGAATCAGAGGAATGGCAATACAGTGCCAGATATAGGCACGCAGCAGCGCATTGGAGTCCACGATCGACCCGCCGAGCAGAGCAAAACGGACATCGTTGAAGGCCGTCATACCCAGCTCCGGACCGAACGGTCCCTCGTGCCCCAGGAGGGGCGTCGCCCTGGCCATGCTGGTTCCTACCGTCACCGCCCAGAAGCCAAGCTGATCGTCCGGCAGCAGGTATCCGGTGAAAGAGAGAAGGAGCGTGAGAACCAGAAGAATGACACCGATCATCCAGTTGAACTCGCGGGGCGTCTTGTAAGAACCGGTCAGGAAAACCCGGAGCATGTGCAGCCACACGGTGATGATCATGGCGTGGGCGGCCCAGCGGTGCATGTTGCGAAGCAGACCCCCAAAAGGGACGTCGTTCTCCAGGTACATGATGTCCGCGAATGCCTGTCCCTTGGTCGGGTGGTAATAGAACATCAGAAAGATACCCGTGATGGTCAAGACAAAGAACAGATAAAAGGTGATGCCTCCCATCCCCCAGGTATAGCTGAACCGAACGGCATCCCGATTGATCTTGGCCGGATGCAGGTGCAGGAAGACGTTGGTCAGGACGGCAAGAGCCCGAGTCCGCGGCGTTTCGTCCAGTTTGTGTCGGAAAACCGATTTCCAGAGCTGGGTCTTCTTGTACTGCTGGGCGGCCTTAAGATCTTGCTTGCCCTTGTCGATGAAAGGCTGAATGCCATCTTTGACCTTTACCATGACCGAAGATGACTCCTTCTTCTTTGCCGGCTTGTTTGCCGGCTTGCTCGAGACTGGATCGTCGGGCATGTCTTTTACCTCTGCGGTCGGCTTCTGGACACCTGTTAAACGGTTAAGAAGGCATTGCGGTTGTCGAAGTCGCAGTGAGCTCCCGGAGCGCACTGAAAAAGCTGGCTGACATCCACAACAATCTGGCCCTCTGGATTCAACGACAGCGTGGCCCGGTCCATGGGGCGCGGGGCGGGCCCTTCGAAATTGACGCCCTCATTGTCATATCCGCTCCCGTGGCAAGGGCACTTGAACTTGTTTTCGCTCTCCACCCAATCGGGCGTGCAACCCAGGTGGGTGCAGCGGGCATAGATCACGAACAGCCGCTCGGCGTTTCGTACCACCCAGATTCGATACTTCTGCTGGAAACGAGTGTCGATCCCGAAGCCGAAATCCCCTGGATAGCCGATCGCAAAACTGGTCTTCGGTTCGAACAGCGTCCGCGGGAAGAAGAAACGGAGGGTCATCAGGAAGTTGGCCCCGAGGAAGCCAAAGATACAGGCGTAGGTGAAGTTGCGCCGCCTGATCTGTCCCTTGTCCTGCTGATTGCCTGCCGCGACCTTTTTCTTTACGACTTGCTTCGCCATATTTCTAGACAGCCCACACTGAGTACCGGAAGTAAATCAACCTATAGTATTTCAAGCTGTTCAACTGCTGTTCAAGGGCCGGAGGACGGGTAAGAGGCATCATCTTCTCGCCGAAAAGCGATGTAGAGGAAGGTTCCCATGATCGCCAGCGCCGGGATGAGGAGGACGAGGATCCCCAGCTGCAGGGAGCCGACGATGTCCTGCCCCTGCGACGCCAGGCTGCTCTTGCACATGGCGCAGCCCTGGGCCCATCCCAGCTGCAGCGTGCCGGAAGCGGTGAGAAAAACAATCAGCGCCCGGATTCCCTGGTTCAATGGATTCAGTTCCCGAGTTCAAGAACGCGCAGGCTGTCGGGGAAAAAAACCGACAGCAGCGCGATGCAGATTACCGTTGCCGGAATCAGAGTCCAGAACAGACTCCTGCGCTCGAATTTCATGTGCATGAAATAAGCGACGATCAGGCCTGTTTTGACAAAGGACAGCATCAGCAGGGTCACCAGCATGAGGGCCACGCCCAGGTTGGTGTATGCCAGAACGACCTCCACAATGGTCAAGACGAGCAGGGCGATCCAGACAACCAGGAAAGCTTTCGTGTGATCGTGAGAACTCATAAGTCTTTCTTTTTCACGCGAGCCTAGATTTTGTTCGACATCAGATACACAAGGGGAAAGATGAACATCCAGACCAGATCGACAAAGTGCCAGTAGAGGCCGCTTACTTCGACGTCTTCCGCGTTGAAGCGACCGCCTCCAAAGCCCCAGGCAATCACACCGAGGTAAATGACACCCAGTGTTACGTGAGTCATATGCAGGCCGGTCAGGGTAAAGAAGGTGGCTCCAAACAGCGGCACTCCCCAGGGGTTGTCAAACGGAGTCACCCCTTCATGGATCAGTCCCATCCACTCGTTGGCGTGCAGTACGATGAAGGCCAGCCCTCCAAGGATGGTCGCCAGAATCCAGCGAACGGTCGCCTTGCGGTCCCCGCGACTGGCAGCGCCCACCCCCAGCACCATCGTCAGCGAGCTGGAAAGAAGGCAGAACGTCATGATGCTCGAGAGCGCAATGCTGTGACCGTCGAAAGGTCTCGGCCAGTCCGGGTTGGCCACACGGACATAGCTGTAGGCAAAGAGCATCGCTGAGAACGTCAAAGCATCGGAGAGAATGAACAACCACATTCCCAGCTTCTTGGAGCCCATGGCGAAGGGAGAGCCTCCCCCGCTCCAGAGCCCCGTCGTACCGTTTGCCATCCGAGTCACCTCCCGATTACGAACAAGAGCAGCAGGAAAACCCACAGCCCGTCCATGGAGTGCCAGTACAGCGCCATCACATCAACGTGCATGCGAGCCAGGAGTCCCTTCCAGAGTTTCAGCGTGAGAACGAGCAACGCGATGACTCCTCCCAGCAGATGGATTCCGTGCGTCGCGGTTAGAAGATAAAAGAAGGAGCTGCTCGGATTGGTGCCCAGGAAAACACCCGCATCCCACAGCTGCCTCCACACGATTCCCTGGCCGATCAGGAAGGCCGCCCCCAGAACTGTTGCTGCCAGCCACCACCTGCGTAGCTGGACGATGTCATTAACCCGTTTGCGGGCCATTTCCAGGCATCCGCTGCTGATCAGCAGGACCACCGTGTTCACCCACAGGAGGGCGGGCACCGGAAGTGACTGCCAGTCGCTTCCCAGCCCCCGGCGAACCAGAAAAGCACTCGTGAAGCCGGCAAAGAGCATCAGAATCCCGGCCAGCCCGACCACCATCCCCGTGTAGTAACGGCGTTGGGCGTTGGGAAATGCCCCCGGCCCGTCATTGCCGCCAGTCCCCGGCGGGAGGTCGAGTAGATCCCCGCCTGCGCCGCCGCCGGGCCGTCTATCAGTGGCAAGGGGTCGCGCGATGGTTGACATACCGGCTACGCCTCGGTGCGTTCCCTCTCCCCGTCGGTCTGCATGACAAAATCCCTCTCCCGACCGGGAACACTGTACTCGTACGGGCCCTGGTGAACGACCACTTGCCTGCCGCCAAAGTTGTCGTGGGGCGGCGGGGACGGGACTTCCCATTCGAGCGTGGTTGCATTCCAGGGATTCATCGGGGCCTTCGGGCCCTTGAACAATGACCAGATGAAATTGAAGAGAAAGACGAACTGGGCGGCGATCGTCACGAAAGCCGAGATGGTAATGAACATGTGCAGGGGCTGCAGGTCGGCCAGAAAGTTGACTCCCGAAAGCTCTGCATAGCGTCGCGGATGTCCCTCGATGCCAAGAAAGTGCATGGGCATAAAGATCGCGTTCACCCCTACAAAAGTAAACCAGAAGTGCAGCTTCCCGAGCCCCTCCTTCATGCAACGGCCAAACATCTTCGGGAACCAGTAATAGGTGGCTGTGAAGATTCCAAAGATGGACGCTACGCCCATGACTAGGTGAAAGTGCCCCACCACAAAGTATCCGTCGTGCAGGTACACATCCGTGGAGGGCTGGTTCAGGAACAGACCTCCCAGTCCGCCGCTCACGAACAGGGAAACGAAACCGATGGCGAAAAGCATGGGCGAATCGAAGCGGATCTTCCCGCCCCACAAGGTTCCTATCCAGTTGAACGTTTTGATGGCCGAGGGCACTGCAATGGCAGTGGTGACCAGCGAGAATGCGATGGCCGAGTAGGGACTCATCCCGCTCATGAACATGTGGTGGCCCCACACCATGAATCCCAGTATTCCGATGGCGAACAGGGCGTAAACCATCGCCCGGTAACCGAAGATCGGCTTGCGGGCAAAGACCGACAGAACCTGCGAGGTAACACCCATGGCGGGAAGAATGGCGATGTAAACTTCGGGATGGCCGAAGAACCAGAACAGATGCTGCCACAGAAGCGGCGATCCCCCGGCATGATCGATCAGCTTGTCGTTCACCACCAGCCCGGCCGGGATAAAAAAGCTGGTGCCGCCCAGTCTGTCGAGCAGCAGCAGGACGCCGGCAGAGAGAAGTACCCCGAAGGCCAGCAGACCAAGCATCGCGGTTACGAGCCAGCTCCAGCAGGTCAGGGGCATTCTCATCAGGGTCATTCCCCTGGCTCTCAGATCCAGAGTCGTCGTGATGAAGTTGAGGGCTCCCAGTAAAGAGGCAATACAAAAGATGGCGATGCTCAAAACCCACAGGTCCTGACCGGTTCCCAGTCCGGGGCCGGCGATTTCACCGAGTGCACTCAAGGGGGCATATGCAGTCCAGCCCGACGTGGGCGGTCCCCCGGCTACAAAAAACGCCGCCAGCAGAACAACCAGCGACAGGAACGTGAACCAGAAGGAAAGCATGTTCAGGGTTGGGAACGCCATGTCCAGGGCCCCGATCTGAATCGGCAGGAAGTAGTTTCCGAAGCCGCCCTGCGGCGCCGTGGTCAAAACCATGAAAACCATCATGGTTCCGTGCATGGTCAACATGGCCAGATAGAACTCCGGCGTCATGACACCCCCCGGTGCGCCCTCGGGGAACAGAGTCTCTAGAAAACTGAACTTCGTTCCCGCCCACACCAGATTGAGGCGGATGAGCACCGACAACGCCATCCCCACGAAGACCGAGAACAACGCCAGCAGGTAGTACTGGATGCCGATGACCTTGTGATCCTTGCTGAAGATGTATTTGCGGATGAATCCAGACGGAGGCTCATGAACCGCGTGACTATGAGCCGTATCAACCATAGGTTTTCTCTCCTCGTGCTTTATTCCTCAGCCATCTCACGGAGCCAGTCTTGATACTCACTCTCGGTCAATACTTCAATGAACGATCGCATCCGGTGGTGGCCGAGACCGCACAGCTCCATGCACGCGATCTCGAAGGATCCGGTCCTGATGGCAGTGAAGCGCAACGGGATCAGCAGTCCCGGAACCGTATCCTGTTTGATTCGAAGCTCCCTGACCGAGAAGGCGTGGGTCACGTCCTTCGATCGAAGCAATAATTCTATGGGCCGGTTGACGGGGATGGCCATGGTGGGAAGCACCAGATCATCTGTCGCCGCGGGATCATCGAAGTCGAGACCCAGGGGATTGCCCGCATCATCCTCGATCAGTTCGGGTTTGATGGTACCGAAGCGGCCGTCCGGGCCCGGGTAGCGGATGTTCCAGGCGAACTGCTGCCCGGTCACTTCGATCTGCAGCGCATTCTCGGGCGGGAGATTGATGTACAGATCCGCCCAGATCTTCTGCCCGGGCAGTACCATCAGGAAAAACACGACGGCCGTCAGCACGGTCCAGATCACCTCAAGCTTGTTGTTGCCATGGCTGTAGACAGCCTGATGCTGACCCGTGTCCCGGTACCGGAACACCGCCCACCCCAGTCCCATCTGTGCAAGAATGAAGACAACTCCGGTGACGACCAGGGTCACAACGAACTGTCCATCCAGAAACTCTCCGTGACTGGATGCCGACACGGGAAACCACCAGTGGCGACTCGCAAAGGCGATTGCCGTGACGATTGTGAACAGCCAGATCAAGACGGCCAAAAGCATACCGACGCTCCTTATTCATCCAGGGGCAACTCGGGCCAAAACCTCGCCCACGAGTCACTCAGGCACTCTAGCGGAGAACCCTGAAAAAGGCAAAAGTTTTTGGCAGAATTCTGAGGCGGGTTCGAGGCTTGAGATACTTGATTGAATTGAGTGAATCCAAGAGCGGTTGTTTGTCGTCCAGGAGGGCCTGGACCGAGCACAACCCATGCTCTTCGGAGCGGGACGTAAGACACATTCATCGGGTCCTGGCCCAAACCGACTTTGACGCGGAACCGCTCAGATGAGAGCTTCCCCGCACGATCCCCATCTGCCAGCCTACCTGCGCGCGATCGACCGACCGACCGCGGAGTGGGATCTATTCGACCTTTTCCTGCACACCTCCCGAATCGGCGACCCCGAAATGCGCGTCGAGGACTGCCTGGCGGAGGTCGGTGTGATCCAACGCAAGATCGAGAAGAGGCTGCCGTCTTCCCTCGATCCCTACTCGATCATCGAGCACACGAATGCGGTCCTCTATGAGGAACTTGGATACCGCGGCAATACTGAGAACTATTACGATCCGCTCAACAGTCTGATGAGCCAGGTGCTGAGCAGACGAACCGGGATCCCGATTACACTCTCGATTCTGTACAGGCATATTGTCGGCATGCTGGACCTTGAAACCTGGGGGGTCGGGATGCCCGGACACTTCCTGCTCGGATTCAGGGCCGGCCCCAGAGAGCTCTTCCTGGACGCCTTTCGCCAGGGTCAAATTCTGCTCGAGGCTGACTGCCGGGAGCTGTGTGATCGGCTGTTCGATTCGAAGCTCGAGTTTGAGCGTTCCTTCCTGAACTCCATTCCCGACTCGGCCATCCTCCTGCGCATGCTGATGAACCTGAAGCAGTTGTACCGCGGCAGCGCCGAGGCGGTAACGACCCTGCGGGTCCTGAATCGACGGATTCCCCTTCTCCCCGACCCCCTGCCCGAGATCCTGGAGAGGGGCATGATCTCGGTCGAGCTCTCAGATTATCGCGCGGCGCTGGAGGATTTCAGATACTTCGTCGCCCACACCTCGGACGAGTCCATGCGTCAAGTGATCCAGACCAGGATCGGGAAACTGGAACAGTTAGCCGAAGGGGATTGAGGTTTCCAGAACTATTCCCCAATCTGGAGGTTTTCGACGAACTGGGTCCACGACTCGGACCATTTCTTCACGGTCTTAACCGGTCCCGTCAATTTGAAAAACCAGGGGCCCTGGGTCGTGTCGATGATAGCGCCCCGCATACGGTAGCCCGGCTTGCTGACTCCGCGGCTCATGGGACCCATCCCTCCTGATCGGTAGGTGCCGTCGACTTCGAGCAGAGTCACCTTCTGTCCTCTCACGGTGGTCTCCGTGATGTGGGCATCGTCCGTCGCGGGACTGCCGTCCGGGCGGGACATCTGGCCTATCCAACGGGCAATGTTGGCCTCGATCGATCCCCCCTGTCCCGGAAAGTGAAAAACCGCCATCTCGGCGTCCTCCTGATCCCCTTGGGCCCGCGGCAGGAGATACTGGGCTTGTCTCATCCTGCTGGACGGAGTCTGCTCGACCCACCCTGCGGGCGCCTCGTACACGACTCTCCCGGGCTCACTTTCCGGTCGGCGCGGACTCATGGCGCCGGCTCGAGGCGGAGGAGTTTCCTCCAGGGAGCCCGGCTCCTCAAAGTTCCTGGAACAGGCCGCTCCTGCGCCGGCAACGACCACTATCAGAGCTGCCAGACTCGTCGTCGCAACCTTGAGCCAAGGACCAAATACCATTTCACTCCTCCTCCAGGGGCATGCGCCCCGCAAATCCGGCATCCGTCTCGTGCCAGTAGTGAATGTCATCTTCGCCCAGTTTCCAGCACAGATACACTTCCCGACCCTCTTTCAAGTGAGGGAAATCCACTAGACCGTCCTCGACCCCTTTCACCAGACATCCGAGGCGCTGAATCCGCCGGACGCAATCCTGCATTCGAAGCAGATACGTCAGATATCGAGTGCCCTCGGGGCTCCCCGTGTTCTCCATCCCGCGTTCGGCCAGACCCCGAATCTGGGGATGAAAGGTGTGCAGTTCGCGAGCCAGCTGCACCATCGCCTCGGTAAGGTTTCGTACTATGGGCAAGAGGGACCGAGCTTCTGAAATGGTGAAGAAACCGTCCTCCATGACCGGGCAAGTATAGCCTACCTGGTTACTGGTTTTCTGGTTGCCGGTTGCCGGTTGCCGGTTGGACAGATGGCTGACGGCTGACACGCTGACACGCTGACACGCTGACACCGCGGTGATCGTCCGTTCGGGCTAGACCCGGTGCCGTTTGACGCGTCGCTTCGAGAGGGGACTGCGGACGACTTCTTCCAGAATGCTCAGCCGTGAGGCATCGATGGGAAAGCGCTCCAGGATGGCCGATACGGCCCAGTTCTCTCCGGTCGCAGGCAACTGCTTGAGGAGCAGGCAGGCCTGTTCGAAGTCCAGTTCCCCCTTGCGGATCAGCTGGGTCACGAACCGCCTGCGCGCCCAGCCGGCCGGGAACTGTTCTACAGCTTGTGCGAGGTCGGTCGAGTTCGAGAGCTCGGCGAAACGGTCCCGAACCAGTCGGAAGCGGTCGAGCAGCGTACTCTTGCCTGAAAGCCGCGCCAGGATGGATTCGGGTTCTCGGAGCCGAGTCGTTTCGACCGGCGGGGCAGGCCAGGGATCTTCGCGCTCTTCCCTGATTGCCTGATCTTGGTCGATCAATCTCTGGGCACGGACCTCGGCCGTCGAGCGTGCCTGATCGGGAGCACTTCCTGGAACCTGTGGCGCCGACGGTCCCCTGTCTGCACCGAGCGGACTGTCATCCACCGGCTGTGACGTACTTTCCCTCGCCTCTCTGTCCCTGGCTTCCCGCTCCCTGGTTTCCCTTTCCCTGCTTGCCCTCGTCCGGGCGCGTCGGGAAGGGGGTGCAGGAGGGCGTTCGGCTTTCGCCTGGGGCTCCAGGTCGAGAGGCAGTGGATCCACATTGAGAGGCGGCTGCTCGTCTTTTTCTTGTTCCTCTCGAGATCCTCGTATCTGATCTTCGAGGTGGTCCAGCCCCTCGTCGAGCATCTCTGAGACCTCCCCCTTTCGGAAACGTCGGAAGATGTTGGTCAGTTTGTCGACCGAGTCGGCCTTGTCAGCCCGGTCGGCCAGAGCCAGGAGTAGATCCCGCGACCTCTCATCCCGGCCTCCCGCCCGCCTCAGCAGAGTGGAAGCCTGCTTGAGGCCCTGGGCGGCAAACAGATTCTGCTGCTGCTTCGGGGTCAGGTTCCGAAGAATCCTCCACGAGTTCGCCAGTATGCGGGGCTTCGAGGAAGGACTGTGGGTTTTCGCCAGCGTCTGGAGCAGAGCCAACAGGTCTTTATGTTCGGACAAAGTTAGTACTCCGTGCCGGCTAGCTCCCTGAATCTTCTCCGCCGCTCAAACCCTTGCCCACGGCACCGGGAAGCTTGGAAATGTCCTTGAGAAAGTTCTGGAGATCGACGCCGGCCAGCTGCTCCATGATAGGACTCAACTGGCTGAGCACTTCGACAACGTCTTCGGTCGGCTTGGATGCACCGGTTCCACCGCCGTTTTTCCCACCCTGGCTGATGATGGTGGTCGACCCGGCGCGCGACAGCGGTTCGGACACGGCAGCCGCAATCTCGGGAAGTACCTTCAGGGCCTCGATGGAGAGTCCGGCTTCGTTGTAGAGCTTCAGGGCCTCGGCAAGCAGATGACGGGCTTTGGCCTCGGCCTCTCCCTTGGCCTGGATGGCTTCCGCTTCCGCCAGCCCGATGTCCCTGCGCATCGCCGACTCGGCTGCTGCCTTGGCCAGACCCTCGGCCTTGAGAGCCTGGGCAGCTTCTTCGCGTCGCGTCCTCTCCGCCGACGCCTGACGCTCGACTCGATACTGGTTGGCGTCGGACTGGCGTTCCACCTCGTACTTCTCGGCGTCGGCTTTCTCGCGAATCGTGGCTGTGAACTCCAGCTTCTGGCGTTCCACTTCCTGGTTGGCAATCGCGATGTTCTGAAGCTTTAGCTCCATCTCCCCTGCCTTGACGGCGAGGGCGTCGGCCACGTCGACTTCCTTCTTAATGGAGGCCTTCTTCAGATCCAGCTCTTTGCCGGAGTCGGCAATCTCCGTGTCGACTCCCAGCCGCTTCTGTTCCTTGTTCTGGCGAGCCGCCTCCTCTTCGATTTTGGCATCACGATCAGCCTGCGCCGTGGCGATCCGGGCATTCTTGAGGGCTTCCTGAATCTTGGGTTGCCCCAGAGCGTTCAGGTAACCTTCGTCATCCTGAATCTCCTGGAATACGAAGGATTTGAACTCGAAACCCATTTCGCGAAGATCCTGGTAGGCCTCGGCTCTCACGCTGTCCTGAAAGCGCTTCTGATCCCGGTACAGCTCCTCGATGGTCAGGGTGCCGATGATGCCCCTCAGGTGACCGGCCACCGTCTCTTTGATGGTGGACTGGATCTGATCGGTGGGGAGGCCGAGAAAACCCTCCGCAGCCTTACGGACATGATCGACATCTCCCCTGACCTTCACCTGGGCGACCGCCTTCACATTGATCGGGATCCCCTGCACGGTGTAGACGTGGCGCAGGTCAATGTCCAGCGTCATCATCTTCAGCGACAGGAACTCGTACTGTTCCCAGGCGGGCCACACAAAAGTACCGCCCCCGCGAACGATGCGAAATCCTTCGATCTGGCCCTCGTCCCCAATCACCTTCCTGCCCAAAAACTTTCGCTTACCGTAGACAATGAGAGCCTCATCCGGCCCCGCCTTCTTCCAGCGCATCCGGATCATCACGTAAATGATGAAACCCGAACCGAGAACGGCCAGCCAGACTCCTATAGCACCAATTAGCGTCTCCATCGCTTCTCCTCCCTGGATCGTGTGACGATTCCTCTCAACTTGTCTCTACTACGCCGCACCCCAAGAGTCTATTCTTTCCCTCTGCCACGCGGCCATGTGCAGTTCCCGTGATGGGAGACGTCCTTCACGGCTTCGGGACCGGTTATCGACCATGGCCTACGAAATCAGGATCGTAGACCCTGGTCGTCGCCCGTTCAGCATTCCATCGTAGGGGCGACCCGGCCCCTACCAATGTAGGGGCGACTCCGAGTGGTCGCCCGTTCAGCGGGCCGGCACAAGACGGGCCCCTACAATGTATATGATCGGATCACGAAAGTCCGCGGCGAGATTTCACGGGGCGATCCTGCCCCTAGTGCACTGTCCACCGGGAGCCGTCAGGCGGCGGGGTGGCGGCTCTGGTACCAGCTCCTCGAGGCGCACAGCACCAGAATCATCAGGCCGGCCAGGGTGGGCAGGAGGGCCTGGAGGGACCCCGTGAAGTCGGCCGGGTAGAGGAGCGCGGCGGCACCCACAAACAATATCCCTCGCACAAAGGAATTCAAGGGCGAGAAGAAAAAACCGGCCAGACTAGCTGCCAGAGCCGTGATCCCCAGTATCGCCGTGCTCAGAGCCGGGATGGCCACCAGCACGGAAACTGCCTCTCCACCAGGGTCCAGCAACAGCAGCTCGGGCTGCAAAACGAACATGTAGGGCAGTGTGAATCCGACCAGGGCAAATGAAAACGCCCTCCAGGCCGTCACCATGATCCCGCTACCGGCAATCGTGGCTGCCGCATAAGCCGCCAGCGCCACCGGTGGAGTTACCATCGACATCATTCCGAAATAAAAAATGAAGAAATGACCCGCCAGCGGGACGATTCCCAGGTCGCCCAGGACCGACCCGATGAAGGTAGCCAGGAGCAGATAGCAGACCGCCGAAGGAAGCCCCATCCCCAGGATCAACGAGCAGATCATGATCAGGACCAGGGCCGCAAAGAGGTTCTCCTGGGCCAGCGGCAGAATCAAGGAAGGAAGCCTGGTTCCCAGGCCTGTCAGAGTGACAACCCCGATGATGATCCCGACACAGGCCGCCGCGCAGATGAGAGGCACCCCCCCGCGTGCAGCTCGTCGAGAAACCTCCATCAGCTTCCGGGGCGAGAGGCGTGTTGCGGGGGAGAAAAGGCTCAGAATTCCGGCCCCCACGATGGCTGCCGTCACTGCGCGGAACGGCGTATATCCCACAAACAGGAAGACCAGCAGCACTCCCAGGGAGATCGAGAAAATCACCCCGGCCCAGCCAGGCGGCCGCACCGGGTCAGGCTGCACCGTCTGCTCGGCCAACTGGTAGCGCCTGGAATACAGATGAACCAGCAGCAGCAGAGAAAAGTAGTAGAGCAGAGCCGGGAGCAGGGCACTTCGAATGATCTGGAGGTACGTGACGGGAGGCGTAACCATCTCCAGCATCATGTAGGCTGCAGCCCCCATCACGGGAGGCATGAGCGCGCCTCCCGAGCTGGCCGCAGCCACCACCGCCCCAGCCACCGGAGGCGCAAAGCCGGAGTTCTTCATAAGCGGAATCGTGAAGGTCCCGGTCGTGGCGGTGTTGGCCACCGCACTGCCGGACAGCGAGCCCATCAACCCGCTGGCCACCACCGCGATCTTCCCTGCCGCACCGCTGCGGCGCGAAAAGACGCGCCCCGCCAGATGCAGGATGAAGGCGGTTACACCCGTCAGCTCCAGAAGCACTCCAAAGACCACGAACAAAAAGACATAGGTAAACATGACCCGCAGCGCGATCCCGAAGACACCCTGACTCTGAAGAAAGACCTGGGAAACCACCCGGTCCAGGCTGTAGCCTCGGTGAGGCAGCAGCCAGTCGGGAAGATATGGACCCAGGAAGCAGTAGGCGAGAAACAGCGAGGAGAGTACCGGAAGAGCCCAGCCCAGGCTGCGTCGAGCCGCTTCCAGCACGAGCAGCAGCCCTACCAGTCCCACCAAGAGATCGGGACCGGATTCCTGGCCGGCCCGGTTCCCCAGGGAAGCTCCCTGCAACCATAGAGATGAGAACCAACCCTCGGTCTGCACCACGATGAATCCCCCGCACAGTACTGAGCAGAGGATGCACAGCCGATCCAGCCAGGGTTGCAGGAAGGCGGTTCGGCTCGTCATGAAACAGTAGACCAGCCCCAGCGACCCGAAAATTCCCAGCTGGGAATGGGGAGAAAGGGAAGGGTAGTTGGCCTCGACGAGAACGAAAAGGCAGAGCAGGGCGGGAAGCAGGGACTTCGCGCCAGCGGGACGAGGCGCCGCCGATTCCCCGGCGGATCGAGACTCTAGTTCCCCGGCCAAATCCCGATCTCCCTGTAGTAGCGAATCGCCCCAGGATGAAACTCGGTTCCCGTGTCCTTCGTTACGTTCGACTCGTTGATGGCCCGACCGGCGGGATGTCTGGCTGCGACCAGGGCACGCTTCTCATAAAGCGTTCGCGTGATCTGATAGATCAGATCCGCATCGGCCCCGGCACTGGTGATCAAGTGCATGGATCCAACGTTCAAGCCTTCAAAATCTTCACTCTGGTTGCGGTACGTCCCGGCTGGAATGGTGGCCGCCTCGAAGAACGGATAGTCGGCAATCAGCTGCTCGCGGGCGGCAGGCTCGAAGGGAACGAAGCGAATATCCTGTGAGATCGATGCCTGCGTGATGGAGGCGGTCGGCACCGCCCCTCCCAGAAAGGCGGCTGCCGCGGCCCCGTCCGAGAGCAGGTCGACGGCACCGGTCTGGGTTGCGTTCAGCCCCGTCAGATCGTTATAGCCGAGACCGTGCGCCTCCAGAATCGGAGCGATAAAAAACTCGAAGCCGGCTCCCGCCGGCCCCAGTACGACGCGCTGGCCCCGCAGATCGGCGACACGTTCAATCCCGCCGGAAGCGGGCGCGATGAAAAGCGCTACATTGGGAGCCAGAGTCATGACCGTCCGGACTGGATAGGCTCTTTCCCAGCTACCCTCACCCCGGACCGCGAAGTAGGTGATGGAGGCATTCGCCAGCGCCAGGTCGAGCTCATTGCGGGCCAGTCTGCGGATGTTTTCCTGGGTTCCCTTGGTCGCCTCGGCACTCACCTGCCAGCCCCGGGCTGGATCCGCCTGGCCGAGCACCTCGGCCAGCGCTCCACCCACGACGAAGAAAGCGCCTCCGGGCGGAGCGGTTCCAACGCTCAGAAAACGCGTCCCTGCGTCCGGGGAAGACTCTCCTCCCCCGCCGCAGGCTGCGAAAACCAGTAGCAGCAAGATCATAACTCCAATTCGCATATCAGATCCTTTTGAAAGCACCCGTGAAACTCGACTCCGGTGGCCTTCTTTTTGGAGCCGCTGGGACCCCTCCGGACCAGCCCGGTCAGCTTGACACGATCAAAGAGGCGATTCTAACATTGACTCCCTGCAAGAGCGGGAATAACTCAGTGGTAGAGTGCAACCTTGCCAAGGTTGAAGTCGCGGGTTCGAATCCCGTTTCCCGCTCCACTTCCCCGGGGTTCCTGGAATCGGCGATTGCTGGTGGTGAGGCTTCTTCGGCGGCCTCCGGGCCGCTGCGCAGTCACTGGCGTTCCTGCCTCTGCGGGTTCCTTGACCCGTAGAGTTCCTCACGGCTGGTGGGCGGGTGGGCAGAGGCGTGAGTCTTGACGAGCGCGCGCAGCGCTCAGCTGCAGGACGACTTCGCACTCTTTCCTGGGTGTGGCGTTTATGACCAGTGGATGAACAACGCCGAGGAAACACCGGGGGGATGGAGGTGGGAGGCAACACTGCCGGCCTACCCAGCCTCCCGGCCAAGAGCCCACACCTCTCGCTGGGAAGATGGGGTGAGTGGCTGGCCCTGATTCACTTGAGACGCCTGGGCTGGGACGTAGTAGCCCGCAATTGGCGGACCCGGGCGGGAGAGATCGATCTGATTGCTTACGACGGCCCCTATCTGGTGTTCGCCGAGGTCAAGACCAGACGTCTAAAGCGAGAGGCGGCCCGGTCGGCCCAGCACAACTTTAACTCCAGGAAGGGGAGGAAAATGGAGCAGCTTGCGCTTGCCTTCTGCCGCCGGCATTCTCTAATGCATGTCCCGTTCCGCCTCGACCTGATCGCGATCGAGACGGCCAATCGAAGAGACTTTGCGCTGACCCATTACATCCTGCCCGAAAGAGCAGTCAGATGAGGCTGCCCGGTGAACCTTCCTTACCGCCTCAGGCGGGAGGCGTTCAGAGGGCGCGGACGGCCTGGCCCGGATTATGCAAAAGATCTGAATCCGAGTGAGATTCTGGCTCCAGGAAAAAGCCGTAGCCCTCTGATATAAAAGGGTTTACAAAAACAATGACCCTAAACAGGAGCTACGGCAATGTTGAAAGCAGTCTGCCAGAATACCCTGCCATTTCATAGCCACAGAAACATCACGGCTCGTTTTGATGGGGGGAGCCTCACTTCCGACGCAGGATGGTTGTTGTTTGGATCCCTGGATCGTCAACATCGATTGTGCGAGGGCTTCAGTTCGTGTATTGCGGAAAGTCGAGACCGACGCTACGTTCGTCATGACCTGTTGAAGTTGATCCGACAACGAGTCTTGCAGATCGTGGCCGGCTACGAAGACTGTAACGACGCCGATACGCTGCGCTCGGATCCGATGCTCAAGACAGTCTGTGATCAGTTGCCAGAGAGCGATCCCGATTTGGCCACCCAGCCGACTTTCTCCCGCCTGGAGAACTCCGTCACCAAGAAGGATCTGATGCGTCTGAGCCGGTGGCTGCCAGGCCGTTATGTGCGCTCCCTGAAGAAGAGACGTCCCAGCAAGATCATCCTGGATCTGGACAGTACCGACGACCACACTCACGGCCAACAGGAGTTCTCCTTCTACCACGGGTATTACCGAAACCACATTCTGCATCCTTTGCTGATCTTCGATGCCGACACGGGAGACCTGGTCTGTGCCGTGTTGAGACCTGGCAACAAGGGGGCTGCCTCTCACATCGTGCCCATTCTGAAGCGAGTCGTGGAGGCCATCCGACAAGCAGTGGGGACGGATGTCGAGATTGAGATTCGGGCCGACAGCGGCTTTGCCACGCCTCGGCTCTACGAGTTCTGTGAATGTGAAGAGAATAAACTCCAGTATGTCATTGGGTTAAGTCGAAACCCTCGCCTGCAGCGAGTGGTCGAGCCCCTGCTGGATTCGACTCGGCTGAGGTTCCTTGAGCTGGAGGAAAAACAGCGTCAGTTTGACGAGTTTCTTTATCGAGCCCACAGCTGGGATCGATCCCGTCGCGTCATTGTCAAAGTGGAGGTCGATCAGCGTGGCATCAATCGTCGCTTTGTAGTTGCCAACCGGGACGATCTCTGCTCCCAATCACTTTATGACCACTACACAAACCGAGGGCAGACCGAGAACTTCATCAAGGCCTTCAAGAATCATCTGAGCATGGACCGACTCAGCTGTCATCGATTCCTGGCCAATCAGTTTCGACTCCTCCTGCATGCACTGGCTTACCAGATGTTCGTGCGCCTGCGCGACTATCTTCACGGAACCCCCTGGCACAAGCTCGAAATCGAAACCTTACGTCGTCGGGTCCTCAAGATTGGGGCCCGGATCCGACAAACCACTCGACGCATCTGGGTCCATCTTTCCTCAGCCTTCCCCGAACAACCCCTCTTCCACCTCGTCTTGAGTCGCCTGAACTCCAGTTAGCTTTTCCCAGCTCCCCCGAAAAACCGCTTCCGACACTCATCCAGGCCCAGATCTGTCTGAAATTCACTCCCCCAACCACTCAAACGCCTCGCCAACCCATATTCTTCGCAAATCCGCCTGTCACACCTGCCCGCTTCCGAGTTGGGCCACTTCTCAAGTCGTTTTTCAACACCGAACTACGGTTCTTGCATAATCCGGGCTGGCGAATGATGGAGAGGCCCTGACGAAGATCGCGCTCCGGAATGTTCAGGCTGGTGCGGAATCGAATGGCGCGAGTGCCGCACCCGAGGATTATGAGACGGCGTGCGAACAGGTCTCTGCGCAGCCGATCCCGCGTTTCGCGATCGGGAAGGTCAAAGGCGCAAAGAAGTCCCAGCCCGCGGGCATTGCTGACCTTGTCCGGATAATCTGCCTGCAGTTGCCGGAGCTCCCGAAGCAAGATGTCTCCCATGGCGCCCGCGTGTTCGAAAGTGCTCTCCTCCCGGAAGATCTCCATGTGGATTCTGGAGCGGACCATATCGACCAGGTTACCGCCCCAGGTTGAATTCAGGCGGCCGGGCACCGTGAAGACGTTGTCCGGGACCTGGTCGATACGGGTTCCGGCGATGAGCCCGCACACCTGAGATTTCTTTCCGAAGGAGGCGATGTCCGGCTCCACAAAATGCTCGAAGGCCCACATCCTGCCGGTCATACCGAAGCCCGTCTGCACCTCGTCGTAGATGAAGAGAATGTCGTACTGATCGCAGATCCGGTGCAGGGCCCGATGAAACTCCGGGCCAAAGTGGTGATCGCCGCCTTCACTCTGAATGGGTTCGATAATCAGGCAGGCCACATCTTCGGCGATGGCGTCCAGTACGGCTCGGACCTGATCAAGAGCCTCTTCTTCCGCCGCCATCACCTTCTCCAGGTTCTCCCCTTCCAGTGGGAAGACGCACTTGGGATTGCGGATTCGAGGCCAGTTGAATTGGGGGAAGTAGTCCGTCTTGATCGGATCCGTGTTGGTGAGAGTCAGGGTGTACCCGGAGCGCCCGTGAAAGGCATCCTCGAAATGAATGACTTGGTTCCCCTTCTCCCCCTTTCCCGCAGCCAGGTTCTTCTGCACCTTCCAGTCGAAGGAAGTCTTCAAGGCGTTTTCGACGGCCAGCGCACCCCCCTCGACCAGGAACAAATGGGGCATGCTCGGGGGGATGCCAAAGCGACTGAAGGCGTCGACGAATGCAGCCATTTCCACGGTATAGATGTCAGAATTGGAGGGCTTTTGAACGGCTGCTCGCCCCAGTTGCTCAATGGTTTCCGGAGCGGTCAGGCGAGGATGGTTGTAGCCGAGCGGAACGGTCGCAAAGCAGGAGAAAAAGTCCAGGTAGTCCTGGCCCGCCTTGGCATCGTAAATTCTCGATCCGCGGCTTCGCTGCAGGTCGAGGACCAGGTCCAGACCATCGGCCAGAAGATGCCGCGCCAGAACCTCCCTCACATTCGAGGGTTCGACCTCTTCCATCGGGTTCCTTCCGCCGTATCCTCCAGGAGGATCCCTTCTCCGGCCAGCTGGTCGCGAATTTCGTCGGCCCGGGCGTAGTCCCGTCTCCCGCGAGCCTCTTCGCGCTCGTTGATCAGTTCCTGAACCCCTTCGTCTTCCAGTTGATTCCCTTCTACTTCGAACACGTCAAAGACCTGATTGGCATCTCTGAAGAGCTCGAGGATCTCCTGCATGTGTCGAGCGCCGACGGACGCCTTCTCCAGCAGCGGGTTGGCCCGGCGGATCAGCGTAAAGAGCGCTCCCAGAGCCTCAGCCGTGTTCAGGTCATTGTCCAGTCCCTGCTCGAAGCCCTCACGCGCCTCGCTGATGTGTTCGCGAAGCGACTCGTCTCCGGGGCGATCCGCCGGAATCTCCCTGATTTTCTGGAGAAAGTTATTCGTCCGCTCCACGGCCGAGGCCGCCTGTACGAGTCCCTCAAACGTGAAGTTAAGTTGTGTTCGATAGCGCACTGACGAGAGCAGGTAGCGGATGGCCAGGGGGTTGTACCCTTTCTGCACCAGGTCTCGAAGCGTGTAGAAGTTGCCCTTCGACTTCGACATCTTCTCTCCGTCCACTATCAGATGGGAACCATGGATCCAGTACTTGACGAACGGATCTCCGGTGGCGCCTTCGCTCTGAGCAATCTCGTTTTCATGATGCGGAAATATCAGGTCGACGCCGCCACAGTGTATGTCAAAGCTGTCTCCCAGGTACTTCATACTCATGGCGGAGCACTCGAGGTGCCACCCCGGCCGGCCCGGCCCGAGGTCGGAATCCCAGTACGCCTCCCCCGGCCTGGCCGCCTTCCAGAGCACGAAGTCCCTGGGGTTTTCTTTGCTGTATTCGTCAGCATCCTGTCGCCCTCCGGGTGCGAGCTCCTTCGGATCGATGCCGGAGAGCTTTCCGTAGTCGGGGAACCGATCAATCCGGAAGTAGATTGAGCCCTTACGCTCGTACGTGAGCCCCTGATCGCTGAGGCGCTCGATCAATTCGAGCATCTCCGGGATGTGGTCGGTCGCTTTGGGCATGACGTCCGGGCGCCGGATTCGAAGAGCGTCCATGTCTTCCAGGAAGGCCGCGGTGTATGTGTTCGTGTACTCTCCAATTTCGAGTCCCTGCTCAGCGGCCGCCGTGATGATCTTGTCTTCCACATCGGTAATGTTCATGACGTGGTTGAGCTCGTATCCCCGGTAAAGAAGGTAGCGTCGCAGAATGTCCTGGAAGACAAAGGTTCTCAGATTGCCGATATGCACGTAGTGATAGACGGTCGGCCCGCACGTGTACATGCGGACACTGTGCCCATCGAGCGGAATGAATTCTTCCACGCGCTGAGTCAAAGTGTTGAACAGACGAAGTGCCATGAATAGGGAAAGGATGATCTTAGCGAAAAGCAGCGGCTCCAAACAACCGATGAGTCGTCAGCTAAGAGTCACGCGCAGTGAGGGACCGCAAGCGGCGAAGCAAATACTTGGTGATTCCCTGGAATCTGAGAATTCAGCGAAATTTTCTGGTGTCGATCGAGTAGCGCCGCACCTTGGCGGAGAGGGTGTTGCGATGAAGGTTCATGGCCTTGGCAGTCCTGCTCACATTCCCATGATGCTCGCGCAGAACCCGGATGATAAACAGCTTCTCGAACTGAGATCCCGCCTCATGCCAGAGGATTCCCTTGGATACCATCTCGTCGATCACCTTCTCGAGGACGTCTTTGATCATTGACCACTCCCTCTCGAGTCTGCGGTGTTTCTGGAAGGGCTTTCAGCCTTTCTCTCGCGTGTGGTGCTGCTGGCGGGTTTCCTCGAGCCACAACTCATAGATGCGCTCATACTCCTGCGCAAACCTCTCTTGAAGCTCCTCAGGCGCGAAACGGATCACGATTCCGGCACTGGTGAGGAAAAACTCCCCTGACACCGAATCGGCCACCAGATCGCCGGTCACCGGAAACGCCGTCATGGCCAGGAAGATGATGGCCACCACGAGCCAGCCTCTCACCACTCCGAAGACGGTCCCCAGCAACCGATCCGCCCATCTCAGGTATAGAAGCTTCAGAGTCTTGCGGACTAGTCTCGTCATTAGAATTCCCCAGGCCACGACGGCGCCGAAGATGAGCAGGAACCCGCCCAGCAGCGCCACCGACTCGCCTGTACCGAGATGCGACAGAATTCCCCCAAGGCGACCGTAAAAGGCAAAGGCCAGGACCAGCCCGAGCACGACACTGGCCAGTGAAATCAGTTCGGCGGCGAAGCCCTTGAGGGCCGCAGTCGCGACCGAAACGAGCAGGATGAGGATCGCCACTATATCCAGAACGGTCACGTTACCAGCCACGGCTCCAGGCCCTCTTGTCAGTCCAGCTGCGGCTCCTGCCCGGTCAGCATCCGAAAAGCCTGCAGGTACCTCTGTGAGGTCGCCTCCACGATCTCGGCAGGCAGAACCGGTCCGGGCGCCTTCTTGTCCCAGTCCAGCGTCTCGAGATAGTCGCGTATGAACTGCTTGTCAAAGGAAGGTTGAGACTTTCCCGGAGAGTACTTGTCCGCCGGCCAGAAGCGGGACGAGTCCGGCGTGAGAACTTCGTCGATCAGGTAAAGGTGGGACCCGATCCGACCGAATTCAAACTTGGTGTCGCAAATGATGATTCCCCGCTCGCGCGCATGCCTGCTACCCCATTCGTACAGCTCGAGACTGAAGCGCCGCACCTGCTCGGCGACGTCGCGGCCGACCAACTCGACTGCCGCATCAAATGAAATGTTGATGTCATGACCCGTCTGGGCCTTGGTTGCCGGAGTGAAAATGGCACCGGGCAGCCGATCCGACTCTCGCAGCTTGTCGGGCAGCGGGATTCCGCATACTTCTCCGGTCTGCTGGTAGTCTTTCCAGCCGGAGCCGGCCAGGTAACCGCGAACCACACACTCGATGGGCAGGGGCTCGCAACGTTTCACGAGGGAGGAACGACCCTGTAACTCAGCAGTGTACTGGGGCAGCGGTGGCGGAAAGGACGCCACGTCGGTTGACACCAGATGACTGGGGACGATGTCCCCGGTCAGATCGAACCAGAAGGCCGAGATCTGATTCAAGATCTTGCCTTTGTGGGGAACCGTGTTGGGCAGGATCACGTCGAACGCGGAGATTCGATCGGAGGCCACCATCAGGAGGCGATCGGCCCCCACGGCGAACATCTCCCGCACCTTGCCGCTGCTGACTTTTTCAACTCCAGATAGTTCAAGTGTTCTCATCGCAAAATCTCGCTCCCAGTTCAAGAAAACCTAAAGCTTGAGTTTAGCGAAAGCAACGGACTTTTAAAATAGAGCTACCATCAGAAGGTGTGTAAATAGCATAGGCGGTGAGTATCCTTCCGGGTTGATTTAAAACCCAGGGCCGAAAGGCCCGCAACGGAAGGAGTACACACCGCATGAGCAAGCAGAAGATTGAGGAAAGTGTGGAGTCAAGAGTTTGTTTCGAGGAGCTGGAAGATTGGGTGCGGGAGAAGATCCAAGGCTGGGTTCAAGAGCTGCTGGAGGAGGAAGTCACGGAGTTATTAGGGCGGCGTAAGAGTGAGCGGCGAAGGGCCGTGGACGCTCCGTCGGGCTATCGCAATGGATATGGGAAGCCGAGGCATCTGACGCTGAGCTCGGGGACGATCCAGGTTCGAAGGCCTCGAGTGCGGGATCTAGAGGAACACTTTGAAAGTCGGGTGTTGCCCCTGTTTGCCAAGCGGACGCGGCAGGTTCGAGAACTGATCCCTGAGCTGTACTTGCATGGTCTGGCGCTGGGGGATTTTGATCTGGCTCTGAGAGGGCTTTTAGGGGAAAAGGCGCACCTGTCGTCCTCCACGGTGGCCAGATTGAAAGAGAAGTGGCAGGCCGAATGGGAAGTCTGGCAGAGTCGACCCTTGAATGATCTGGAAGTGGTGTATTTATGGGTAGATGGAATCTACGTCAAGGCGGGTCTGGAGAAGGAAAAGGCAGTCCTGCTGGTGGTGCTGGCCGCCTTAAGTGACGGAAGCAAAGCCGTGGTGTCGGTCACGAGCGGCTATCGGGAATCGACTCAGAGCTGGTCGGAAGTACTGCGCGACTTGAAGCGCCGGGGGATGGGCTGTCCACGGCTGGTGATCGGAGACGGCCACTTGGGCATCTGGGGAGCTTTGCGCAACGTCTATCCCCAGGCCGAGGAGCAGCGCTGCTGGAATCATCGGATCGTCAACCTGCTGGCCAAGCTCCCTAAGCGAGTGCACAAGCCGGCCTTGCTGATCCTGCGGCAGATCCCTTACGCCCAGACTCGAGAAGAAGCACAACGACTCAAGAAGGTTTTTCAGCACTGGTGCCGGCAGCGAGGGCTGACTCTGGCGGCTGAGCTAATCGAGCAGGACTGGGACCGGATGGTGACCTTTTACAACTATCCAAAGAAGCAGTGGCAGCATCTGCGAACCACCAATCCAGTGGAGTCACCGTTTGCCGCTCTTCGGCTGCGAACGGACGCGGCCAAGCGATTCAAGAAAGTGGAAAACGCCCAGGCGGTGATCTGGAAGATGCTGTTGGTGGCGGAGCAGCGATTCCGCCGGTTGAAGGCACCGGAGCTGATGAAAGACGTCTACCAGGGCGCCAAATATGTCAATGGAGTCCCGGTCAACCAAGTCCCGGAGGAGAAAGCCGCCTGATGTTTTTCCACACCTATTGACAAGAGCTCTTTAAAATAACGTGGGGCCCGCAACTTGCCACATTGACACGGATGGGCACCCTTGCTATATTTGGCACTCGCGTACCAGGAGTGCCAAGAAATAGGGCCCCAGCGTTGAGCCAGGTCCTGCGTATCCCATGAATCGGCAAAACAACAAAGGATGAATGTAGGAGGAGTGAATCAAATGATCAGACCATTACAGGATCGTGTTCTTATCAAGCGAGTCGACCCCGAAGAGGAGGTTCGAGGCAGCATCGTGATTCCCGACACGGCCAAAGAAAAGCCCCAGGAGGGTGAGGTCGTGGCGGTCGGCGAAGGCAAAACTCTGGACAACGGCACGAGGGTCGAGATGTCGGTGAAGCCCGGTGACCGGATTCTTTTCGGAAAGTACGCCGGGAGCGAGGTCAAGATCGATGATGTCGAGTACCTGATCATGCGTGAAGACGAAGTACTTGGCATTCTGGAAGGTAAGGCCGTTAGCGCGTAAGGAAATTTAAACAGCCAAAAAAGGAGAAGAAAAATCAATGTCTGCTAAGGATATTACACATGGCGAAGAGGCGCGCCGGGCACTGCTCAACGGTGTCAACAAGCTGGCGAACGCCGTCAAGGTGACCCTTGGTCCCAAGGGTCGAAATGTTGTTCTGGAGAAGAAGTTCGGATCCCCGGTGGTCACCAAGGACGGTGTCACCGTCGCCAAGGAGATCGAACTGAGCGGCCTTGAGAAAGTGGGCGCCTCAATGCTGCGGGAAGTGGCCAGCAAGACCAGTGATGTCGCCGGTGACGGGACCACTTCTGCCACGGTTCTGGCCCAGGCCATCGTCCGTGAAGGCGTCAGGAACGTAGCCGCCGGGGCCAACCCCATGGCTCTAAAGCGCGGCATCGAGAAGGCCGTGGATCGAGCCGTTCAGGAAATCCAGAGTCTCTCCAGGCCCGTCCAGGGAGAAATGATCGCCCAGGTCGGCGCCATCTCTGCGAACAATGACTCCACCATCGGTGAGATCATCGCAGAAGCCATGAACAAGGTTGGAAAAGACGGGGTCATCACGGTCGAAGAGGCCAAGGGCATCGACACTTCTCTGGAGGTTGTCGAGGGCATGCAGTTCGACCGCGGCTACCTGTCACCTTACTTCGTGACCGATCCCGACCGCATGGAATGCGTCATGGAAGAAGCATATGTCCTTCTTCACGAAAAGAAGGTCAGCTCCATGAAGGACCTGCTTCCCCTGCTGGAACAGGTAGCCAAATCGGGTCGCCCCTTTATGATCGTTGCCGAGGACATCGAGGGTGAAGCTCTGGCGACTCTGGTCGTCAACAAGATCCGTGGAACTCTCAATGCCGTGGGCGTGAAGGCTCCTGGTTTTGGGGACCGCCGCAAAGCGATGCTCGAAGACATCGCCATCCTGACCGGCGGCAAGGTGATCTCTGAAGACCTGGGAATCAAGCTGGAGAACGTCCGGCTGGAGGATCTCGGCACGGCCAAGAAGGTGACTGTCGACAAGGACAACACGACCATTGTAGAAGGTGGGGGCCAGACCGAGGACCTGGCCGGGCGAGTCAAGCAGATTCGCAACCAGATCGAGGAAACCTCCTCCGATTATGATCGCGAAAAGCTGCAGGAACGACTGGCCAAGCTGGTTGGCGGCGTCGCCGTCATCAAAGTCGGAGCGGCCACCGAGCTAGAGCTGAAGGAAAAGAAGGCCCGGGTTGAGGATGCCATGCACGCCACTAAAGCGGCTGCCGAGGAAGGCATCGTGACCGGCGGCGGTGTGGCCTACATCCGGGCTGCCCGGACGCTGGACGACTTCCAGGTCGACGATTCCGATGAGCAAGCGGGCGTCAACATCGTGCGCCGCTCGCTGGAAGAGCCGCTGCGTCAAATCGCCGGTAACGCCGGCCTGGAAGGCGCTATCGTAGTGGCGAAGGTGAGCGAGACCGAAGACTCTAATTTCGGTTTCAACGCCGAGAGTGGTGAGTTCGTCAACCTGATCGAGGAGGGAGTCATCGATCCGACCATGGTCTGCCGGATCGCTCTCCAGAATGCAGCCTCCATCTCGAGCCTGCTTCTGACCACCGAAGCTCTGGTGACGGAGGTGCCTGAGGAAGAGCCCCCAGCAGCCCCCGGGGGGCATCCCCCCGATATGGGTGGCATGGGCGGTTTCTAAACCTCCCGTCCAGTCCGATCACAACAAAAAGGGAGCCGTTCGCGGCTCCCTTTTTTTATACCGGACTCAAGATTTCGTGAAACGCGAAACGTGGAACGTGAAACCCGGAACCTAGCCCGGATTATGCAAGAGATCTAAATTCAAGTGAGATTTGGGCCCAGAAAAAAGGCCGTAGCTCTCTGATATAAAAGGGTTTAGAGAAACAATGACCCTAAACAGGAGCTACGGCAATGTCAAAAGCAGTCTGCCAGAATACCCTGCCATTTCATAGCCACAGAAACATCACGGCTCGTTTTGATGGGGGGAGCCTCACTTCCGACGCAGGATGGTTGTTGTTTGGATCCCTGGATCGTCAACATCGATTGTGCGAGGGCTTCAGTTCGTGTATTGCGGAAAGTCGAGACCGACGCTACGTTCGTCATGACCTGTTGAAGTTGATCCGACAACGAGTCTTGCAGATCGTGGCCGGCTACGAAGACTGTAATGACGCCGATACGCTGCGCTCGGATCCGATGCTCAAGACCGTCTGTGATCAGTTGCCAGAGAGCGATCCCGATTTGGCCACCCAGCCGACTTTCTCCCGCCTGGAGAACTCCGTCACCAAGAAGGATCTGATGCGTCTGAGCCGGTGGCTGCTAGCCCGGATTATGCAAGAGATCTAAATTCAAGTGAGATTTGGGCCCAGAAAAAAGCCGTAGCCCTCTGATATAAAAGGGTTTACAAAAACAATGACCCTAAACAGGAGCTACGGCAATGTTGAAAGCAGTCTGCCAGAATACCCTGCCATTTCACAGCCACAGAAAGATCACGACGCGTTTTGATGGAGGGAGCCTCACTTCCGACGCAGGATGGTTGTTGTTTGGATCCCTGGATCGTCAACATCGATTGTGCGAGGGCTTCAGTTCGTGTATTGCGGAAAGTCGAGACCGACGCTACGTTCGTCATGACCTGTTGAAGTTGATCCGACAACGAGTCTTGCAGATCGTGGCCGGCTACGAAGACTGTAATGACGCCGATACGCTGCGCTCGGATCCGATGCTCAAGACCGTCTGTGATCAGTTGCCAGAGAGCGATCCCGATTTGGCCACCCAGCCGACTTTCTCCCGCCTGGAGAACTCCGTCACCAAGAAGGATCTGATGCGTCTGAGCCGGTGGCTGCCAGGCCGTTATGTGCGCTCCCTGAAGAAGAGACGTCCCAGCAAGATCATCCTGGATCTGGACAGTACCGACGACCACACTCACGGCCAACAGGAGTTCTCCTTCTACCACGGGTATTACCGAAACCACATTCTGCATCCTTTGCTGATCTTCGATGCCGACACGGGAGACCTGGTCTGTGCCGTGTTGAGACCTGGCAACAAGGGGGCTGCCTCTCACATCGTGCCCATTCTGAAGCGAGTCGTGGAGGCCATCCGACAAGCAGTGGGGACGGATGTCGAGATTGAGATTCGGGCCGACAGCGGCTTTGCCACGCCTCGGCTCTACGAGTTCTGTGAATGTGAAGAGAATAAACTCCAGTATGTCATTGGGTTAAGTCGAAACCCTCGCCTGCAGCGAGTGGTCGAGCCCCTGCTGGATTCGACTCGGCTGAGGTTCGTTGAGCTGGAGGAAAAACAGCGTCAGTTTGACGAGTTTCTTTATCGAGCCCACAGCTGGGATCGATCCCGTCGCGTCATTGTCAAAGTGGAGGTCGATCAGCGTGGCATCAATCGTCGCTTTGTAGTTACACGATCTCTGCTCCCAATCACTTTATGACCACTACACAAACCGAGGGCAGACCGAGAACTTCATCAAGGCCTTCAAGAATCATCTGAGCATGGACCGACTCAGCTGTCATCGATTCCTGGCCAATCAGTTTCGACTCCTCCTGCATGCACTGGCTTACCAGATGTTCGTGCGCCTGCGCGACTATCTTCACGGAACCCCCTGGCACAAGCTCGAAATCGAAACCTTACGTCGTCGGGTCCTCAAGATTGGGGCCCGGATCCGACAAACCACTCGACGCATCTGGGTCCATCTTTCCTCAGCCTTCCCCGAACAACCCCTCTTCCACCTCGTCTTGAGTCGCCTGAACTCCAGTTAGCTTTTCCCAGCTCCCCCGAAAAACCGCTTCCGACACTCATCCAGGCCCAGATCTGTCTGAAATTCACTCCCCAAACCACTCAAACGCCTCGCCAACCCATATTCTTCGCAAATCCGCCTGTCACACCTGCCCGCTTCCGAGTTGGGCCACTTCTTGAGTCGTTTTTCAACACCGAACTACGGTTCTTGCATAATCCGGGCTAGAAGGGTCTCCGGTCACGACCCCGTCGATGCTGCTCGGTGAGTCGCCGGATCATGCGTCTTAACCGCTCTTCCTGTTCCGGCTTCAAGACGGCTCGGACCTCTTCCAGGGTCTCCCGTCGTATTTTTCTGGAGAGTTCCTGGTGCCGCTCATTGGCTGCCATCTGCTTGTGCCGACTGGCTTGCAGAATCTTGCGAACCTGTGTTGTCTGCTCCTCATCCAGCTCCAACTGCCGAATCATGCGACTCAGCATGACGTCGGTGGAACGCTGCCCCGGCCCGGTTCGTTGTCCGGGCCTTCCCGGACCCGGAAAGGGGCGTTCCGCACCGGGGGGGACGGGGGGCCGCATCGGAGGCGAATCCACGGGTGGAATGTCAACAGCGTCGCCCGGGGGTGGTCCCGGATCTTCGATCTTGTCCGCCCCGAGTGTCAGTCCAAGCTGCCGGAACGCGATTCTCGCCCCCACCACGCCGCCCAGCACAGTGCCTACCAGGAAGACCAGACCCACCAGCAGTAACGCTTTAGTACTGACCTTCAATCTCTTCCTCCAGCGGTTCCTGCAGCGAGAGAAGAATATCGTCGAGCGTCATTGCTTCGCTGATCTGGGGTTCTGTGAACAGGGCCACCCACAGCTCTTCGTCGGTCGGCTGTCTGACCTGTGTTCCCGAGCTGAAAAAGAAGAGAATCAGAAGTAGAACCGTAAAAGCCGGAATCAGACGTTTTGAGGTGAGTTCAACCAGGGACCAGAAAGGCGTCGAGTCCGGATTCGTCTTCTTGGCGAGATTGGCAACTCGGGCCGCAAAAAAAGGAGGCGCGTCGAGCCGGGGTACCTGTTCGACCTGAAACTTCAAAAACCTGGCCAGTTCAAGGTTTTCCCTGCAGGCGGAGCAGGATCTCAGGTGCTCTTCGTCCAGCGGACTTCCAGCTTCCCAATTGCCAAAATCAATATGTTCGTAGCCCATTACAATGCTCCGTCACCCGGCAGAACACTGTCCTCCCCGCAAGTTGTCAGCGTTCGACTGTCGCTATCATACCTCGCAAAGATTTCAATAGTTTCTTCCTCGATCGGCTTACCCGGATTCGGACTGCCGGTTCAGTCGTCTCCATGGCAGGTGCAATCTCGCTGTAGCCCATGCCTTCCATTTCGCGCAGAACAAAGGCCATTTTATCTTTCTTCGGTAGCTCGTCCAAGAGCCCGTGCAGCCAGGCAAACATTCGCTCGGCTTCAAACTCGGTCAGCACCGTGCCGCTGGTGAATCGATCCAGGAAAGTCTGGGTCCCGGCCTCGTCCTCACCCACGTCAGAGAAGAGTTCAGTCTTCCTGATCTTCCTTTTCCTCAGCTCATCCAGACAGGCGTTGGCCGTGATTCTGCAAACCCAGGCCTTGAGCGGCCGCTCGGGATCATACCGGGCAAGCGACCGGTACACTCTCAAGAATACCTCCTGTCCAATGTCCTCTACCTCTTCCCGCCTTCCCAAATAGTGGAAGACGATGTTGAAGACAAGTCGCTGGTAGCGTTCCACAATGGCCTGAAAGGCGAGTCCGTCGCCTTTCAGAGCCGACTCGACCAGTTCCCTGTCCGATGAGCCCATCCACGTCTCATGGTACGCGCCCGCAGCGGTTTGTTTCATTGAATGTTTCGATTTGTTCGACACTTCGTCCGGTCCAAGGCCGACCGCCAAGAATCGAAACTCCCCCTCCGGCTCCCTTTTGTCTAATTGATTCGACCCGCGCCCGTAAGGTTCACCGGAAACCGCCCCGGCCCCTCGCAGACCGCGGAGACACCGGGAGGGAACAGCGCCGTTGAAAGGCCGCGGAGCGGCCGGAAGAAAATAGCCGTGGGCGCAAGCCCACGGAAAACGACGGAAGAAGACAAGCAGCCCCGGAGGGGCGACAGAGGCTACCAGCCATTTCGAACGGGAAGACACAGCTACACGCCGACCACCGGCAACCCTTGTACTCGGCAGACCCTAGTTGGGAGGGGCTGGGGCTCTTTCACAAGACCGCCTTCAAGGTGCCTGCCGGCGTGCTAAACTGAGCGGGCGGAGCCGGGAAGATTTGGTCGCGGTTTGCCCGTCAGCAAAGACCGGACTTCGAATAGCTGCAAGTTTGCTGGAAAAAGAGTCGGGGCATGGCGCAGTCTGGTAGCGCGCCTGCTTTGGGAGCAGGAAGTCGGGGGTTCAAATCCCTCTGCCCCGACCATTTGTTTTCAATGATTTACGACGATTCTGGGATTTTCCGAAAAACCCAGTGTAGTCAAATTTGTAGTCGGTCAAAACCTCACAGATCAACAAGCTGCAACACCCCGGGGGCTGTCGATGCCCCCCGTGGTCCGCAAAAAGTCTGTCCGGGTGATTCTGCCTGGCATTTTCGGGCTAGGCGCTGCACTCTTCCGGCATGCTGGAGCTGTTCCTGATCCTGACCGTTCAAGTCCTCAGTTTGGCCGCCTTCGCTGGGTTGCATCGAGCGATGGCGTTCCGAATGCTCGTGCTTCGGCAGCAACTCGCCGTCTACAAGCGGAGCGCGAGGAAGCCAAGACTTAAGAACCGGGACCGACTCTTCTGGCTCGCCCTCTCAAGGATGTGGAAGGATTGGCGATCCGAGCTGATACTCATAAAACCTGAAACGGTGATCCGGTGGAGAAGGAAAAAGTTTCGGGAGTTTTGGTGGAAGAAATCACGGAGAACCATGGGCAGGCCCGCCATTCCCAGAAAGCACATCGAATTCATCCGGCGGATCTCATCTGACCATCCGGAGTACGGCGAGGATCGCATCGCCCTGGAGCTGGAGCTCAAGTTCGGCATTAAGCATTCCACCGCAACGATCCGCAAGTACATGGTCAGGGGAAGTCCGGGAGCCAGCGATTCGCAGGCTTGGCGAACATTCTTGAAGAACCAGTCAAAAGTTATCTGGTCCTGCGATTTCTTTGTGCAGCATACGGTCGGTTTCCGTGTCCTCTTTGTGTTCGTCGTCATCGAGCTGGCGAGCCGAAAGATGGTCCACTTCAATGTCACCGAACATCCGACGATCGAGTGGGTGAGGCAGCAGGTGAGGAACGCGTGTTTCGAGGAGCAGCCCAAGTTCATCATCCACGACAACGACGGGAAGTACGGGCAGTTTGGGCGTCCGATCCGAGTCGAGAAGGCGGGGAAGAGAATCTCTTGCCGTTGTAATCTCGACGTGTGGCTCTTTGAGGTGATGGGTATCAGAGGAATTCCGACTCCCTACCGGGCTCCCAACGCTTCGGCCCACGTGGAGCGACTGATCGGGACGCTGCGGCGGGAATGCCTCGATCACATGCTGATCTGGAACGAGCGTCATCTGCGGCTGATCCTGGGCGAGTTCATCGCCTGGTACAACCAGGGGAGAGTTCACCAGGGTTTGCACGGAATACCGGAGCCAGATCCTTCGCTGGCCGGACCTCTGCCGGCCGAGGGTAAGTTGGTGGCAATCCCCGTCCTCAACGGCCTGCACCACGACTACCGCCTCGCTGCCTAGCGATTCGTGCCGATTTCCTAGCGGTCCCACCGTTGGCCATCGCCTGTGGCGTCTTAGCCCGGATTATGCAAGAGATCTAAATTCAAGTGAGATTTGGGCCCAGAAAAAAGGCCGTAGCTCTCTGATATAAAAGGGTTTAGAGAAACAATGACCCTAAACAGGAGCTACGGCAATGTCAAAAGCAGTCTGCCAGAATACCCTGCCATTTCATAGCCACAGAAACATCACGGCTCGTTTTGATGGGGGGAGCCTCACTTCCGACGCAGGATGGTTGTTGTTTGGATCCCTGGATCGTCAACATCGATTGTGCGAGGGCTTCAGTTCGTGTATTGCGGAAAGTCGAGACCGACGCTACGTTCGTCATGACCTGTTGAAGTTGATCCGACAACGAGTCTTGCAGATCGTGGCCGGCTACGAAGACTGTAACGACGCCGATACGCTGCGCTCGGATCCGATGCTCAAGACCGTCTGTGATCAGTTGCCAGAGAGCGATCCCGATTTGGCCACCCAGCCGACTTTCTCCCGCCTGGAGAACTCCGTCACCAAGAAGGATCTGATGCGTCTGAGCCGGTGGCTGCCAGGCCGTTATGTGCGCTCCCTGAAGAAGAGACGTCCCAGCAAGATCATCCTGGATCTGGACAGTACCGACGACCACACTCACGGCCAACAGGAGTTCTCCTTCTACCACGGGTATTACCGAAACCACATTCTGCATCCTTTGCTGATCTTCGATGCCGACACGGGAGACCTGGTCTGTGCCGTGTTGAGACCTGGCAACAAGGGGGCTGCCTCTCACATCGTGCCCATTCTGAAGCGAGTCGTGGAGGCCATCCGACAAGCAGTGGGGACGGATGTCGAGATTGAGATTCGGGCCGACAGCGGCTTTGCCACGCCTCGGCTCTACGAGTTCTGTGAATGTGAAGAGAATAAACTCCAGTATGTCATTGGGTTAAGTCGAAACCCTCGCCTGCAGCGAGTGGTCGAGCCCCTGCTGGATTCGACTCGGCTGAGGCTCCTTGAGCTGGAGGAAAAACAGCGTCAGTTTGACGAGTTTCTTTATCGAGCCCACAGCTGGGATCGATCCCGTCGCGTCATTGTCAAAGTGGAGGTCGATCAGCGTGGCATCAATCGTCGCTTTGTAGTTACCAACCGGGACGATCTCTGCTCCCAATCACTTTATGACCACTACACAAACCGAGGGCAGACCGAGAACTTCATCAAGGCCTTCAAGAATCATCTGAGCATGGACCGACTCAGCTGTCATCGATTCCTGGCCAATCAGTTTCGACTCCTCCTGCATGCACTGGCTTACCAGATGTTCGTGCGCCTGCGCGACTATCTTCACGGAACCCCCTGGCACAAGCTCGAAATCGAAACCTTACGTCGTCGGGTCCTCAAGATTGGGGCCCGGATCCGACAAACCACTCGACGCATCTGGGTCCATCTTTCCTCAGCCTTCCCCGAACAACCCCTCTTCCACCTCGTCTTGAGTCGCCTGAACTCCAGTTAGCTTTTCCCAGCTCCCCCGAAAAACCGCTTCCGACACTCATCCAGGCCCAGATCTGTCTGAAATTCACTCCCCAAACCACTCAAACGCCTCGCCAACCCATATTCTTCGCAAATCCGCCTGTCACACCTGCCCGCTTCCGAGTTGGGCCACTTCTCGAGTCGTTTTTCAACACCGAACTACGGTTCTTGCATAATCCGGGCTAGGCCAGGACCCGATTCAGGGCTCGAGTGATCGTCATGGAGCCGAAGGTGATGGTCCCTTCCAGATACTCTCTGACGACGAGTGTCTTGAGAGCCTTCACAATATCCACGCTGGCCGGGTTCGTCTCCCACGTCAGGTCGTCGCCATAGCGGATGCGCCCCTCGCCTTTCCAGGCCCGGCTGAAGTGCGTTTCGCGACCAATCAGAGTCGGTTGGCTGAGGGCGGCCCCGACGCCGTCAATATTGGGGATGTACTTCCACCCCATCATCGGTTTGTCTGCTTGATCGGCGTGCAGTTGATTCATGGAAGCCTCGTCTTGCGGCCGTGGCTTCAGGATGTCCATTTCCAGAAGAACACGATCGTTTTCGGAAGCAGACACATGCCAGTCATCCCCGATGCGAGACGGGTCGGGAACATCGGCAAAGAGCTTCGGAACTCCCAGCAGTTCTCGGCCCCGAATCACAGGATTCATCAGGTTTTCCCACATGACCAGCGAATAATTCCCGGCCAGCTGGTCCTGCCGGCCGTTGAAGAAGGCCGCCAGATCGACCCCTATCAGGTTATAACCTGCCCCGGCCAGGAACTGCACCTTCAGACACTGACTGTAGTGCACGGTGACAACCGGCTCATCGGCGGGTTCGAAAGGAAGAGGCAATAAAGCCGCCAGGGCATCCCGGCTGGTTCTGTACGAGGAGGACAACGTCCACACCTCTTCGAAGATACCCGCCTTGAGTGGTCGCTGGGGGACGCTGACCGGCATGAAGTAGCTGCCCTCTGGATCAAGTCGCACGATACTTTCTCCTCCTAAGCTCGGAAATTTCCTGGAGTGCCGCACCCCAGGCCTTGCCCGGCTGACCGGTTTGGAGTATAGATGATCCGGATTCTAATTTCTAAGTACTCTGAAAAGGGAGGATTGGCATGAAGAGAGAGGAACTGGACCGTCGCGACTTTGTCAAGACCGGAACGGTGGCGGCGGTGGCGGCCAGCCTGGCCGCCGGATGCTCGTCCGCGCCGCAGGAGCCGGCTGCCCCCACTGCCTCTCGATACCAGGCGCAGGTACCGGACACCCTGGACCTGGCCGCCCGCGGGGCCCTGGCTTTGCAGTCTCTCACCAACGTGGCCGACCCCAGGTTCTTTTACGAAACGTGCGTGGGCGCCCATCTGGATCATCAGCCTCCCTATATGAGCTGGCGCACGAGCGGCACGTGCCAGCAAAAGCCGATTCACGCCCTGCCCGGTCTGCGTCTCATGAGCGGCAGCAAGACTAATGCCGACATCGACGCCAGGATGATGGAATCGGTGGTCGGGACCATTGGAGACGACGGTCTGTGGTGGTGGCCCGTCGAGAATCGGCCCTGGCGGGATGTCTTCGGAGTGGATCAGTGCTGGCCCGTGGCTCAGGCCCGCCTCATGGTAGCCCTCCTGAACTGGCACAGGTATGACGGGGACCCGAAATGGCTGGAAATGGTCGGGCGCATGTCGGATGGTCTGATAAGGGTCGCCGAGACCAGCCAGGACCGTGCCTGGTACTACACCGGTCTCACCCGCTCGGGACAGTGGAGGGAGCACGTGGATCCTCACGCGGGAAGCAAGAAACAGCGTGTGGTGAAAGAGCCCGAGACACGGCACTTCTTTGACATCGGCCTGCCGCTGCGCGCCTTCTCCCTCTGGTATGCTCTCAGTGGCGACAAAAAAGCGCTTGACATGGCTCACAAGCTGGCTGCCTTCCTGCTGAAACCCAGCATGTGGACGGGTATCGGAGAGGAAATGTCGGTGGCGGCAGAACATGGCCGCTGGAACGGTCATTTTCACACCCATACGATGGGGCTCATCGGACTCCTCGAGTACGTCATTGCCACTAACGACGAGCGCGCCAGGCGGATTGCCGCGGAGGCCTATCAGAATGGCCGCAGTATAGGGATTTCGCGCATCGGGTTCTTTCCGGCCCAGATCCGCCCTGCCGGGCGGCGCTCGGGCGGAGACACCGGTCCCCAGGGAGAGACGCCCCAGACTTCCGAGACCTGTGCGACCGCCGACATGATCGCCTTGGCCATCCGGCTCAGCGAAGCCGGTATCGGCGACTACTGGGATCACGTGGATCAGTACGTGCGCAACCACCTGGTGGAGTGCCAGTTGCTGCGGCGTGATTTACTCGAGGAGATCATCGCCTCGGCTCCGACCCATGAGGTCAACCCCGCCATCGAGAGTGCCGAAAACGTGCTGGAGAGAAATATCGGGTCCTTCGTTTCCGGCAGCGATCCGGCCTGGCTGTATGCGTGGTACTCGATGTGCTGCCAGGGCAACGGCAGTCTGGCGCTTTATGAAGCCTGGAAAGCCATCCTGGGCGAATCCGACGGTGTGGTTCAGGTCAATCTGCTCCTGAACCGGGCTTCCCCCTGGCTGGACGTGGACAGCTATCTGCCCTATGAAGGCAAAGTAGTGCTCAGGAACAAGACGGCTCGAAAGGCCCAGGTACGCATCCCTTCGTGGGTGGACAAGAAGGCGGTTCGCTGCTCAGTGAACGACCGTGAAGTCTCTCCCCACTGGTTGAGCAACTACATGATCCTTGACGGCCTTCGATCCCAGGACGTGATCCGGATGGAATTTCCAGTCGTGGCGTCCACGGAAACGTTCACCCTGCCCAGCTACGAGCGCCAGGTCACGTGCGATTTCAGGGGCAACACACTGGTCGACATGTCGCCCCGAAAAGACGGACCGGATCTGGTCAAAATGGCGTCGGATGACGGCGGATTGTTCGAGGTCAGAAAAGGCTATCCGATCTACCTTCGGGACCACTTGAAGGCGGACAAGGCGCCCGTGAAAGCGGTCGAGCGCTACGTCGCTCCAAAACTGGTATAGTTGCCCCGCCGGAATCAGAGCCCCAGGCGGAAGCCGGGGGGACTGGTACTACCGAGGCTTCGCCTCAGACCGACGAGCACTGTCCATTTCAGTTTTCAGGGGCGTCGTAGGGGCGACCCGGCCCCTACGAATGTAGGGGCGACTCCGAGTGGTCGCCCGTCAAGCGGGCCGGCACGAGACCGGCCCCTACGATATTCCTCTAACCTTTGATCGGTTTTGGGGTTCAAGGCAACAGCTTCAACGAACCGGAGAAGCGCAACGGCGAGTAGCTACTAGACAAGAAAGCGAGAATTCCCATGAAAAGGAACAAACTGAACCGCCGAGACTTCGTGAAGACCGGCTCTGCAGCAGCCGCTGCCGCCGGGATGCTCAGCGGCTGCGCACCTGCTGACAAGACCCCGCCGGCTCCAACAGTTTCCCGATACCAGGCCCAGGTCCCGGACACGTTGGACCTGGCCGCGCGCGGGGCCCTGGCCCTGCGCGCGCTCACCAACTCGGCAGAGCCGAAGTTTCTCTACGAGAGCTGCCAGGGAGCTCATCTGGACCATCGGACCCCTTATATGAGCTGGCGCACAGGCGGTCCCTGCCTGCAGAAGCCACTTCACGTTCTGCCCGGTCTGCGTCTCATGACCGGGAGCACGGTGAATTCCGAAGTGGACGCCAAAATGATGGAAGCCGTGATCGGAACCGTTGACGACGATGGTCTGTGGTGGCTGAACGTCGAGAACCGACCCTGGCGGTCCGCCTTCCAGGTGGATCAGACCTGGCCGGTGGCCCACGCCAGGTTGATGGTGGCCCTTTTGGAGTGGCACAAGGCGGATGGCGACAACAAATGGCTGGAGCTGGTCGCCCGCATGTCCGACGGTTTGGCCCGGGTGGCCGAGACCAGTGAGGATCGTGCTTGGTACTCACTGCCCTGGCCCGTTCGGGAGAATGGTGGGGGCACGTGGACGCTCACAAGGGAAGTAAGAAACAGCGCATCAGCCCCGAGCCGGAAACCCGGGCCTTTTACGACATCGGTCTTCCCCTGCGGGCCTTCTCGCGCTGGTACGCGGTGAGCGGCGACCAGAAGGCGCTCGAAATGGCTCATCGACTGGCCGCCTTCATGCTCAAACCCACGATGTGGACGGCGCGCGGCGAGGAAATGTCGGTTGCCGCCGAGCATGGCCGCTGGAGGGGCCATTTCCACACCCACACGATGGGGTTGATCGGATTGCTGGAGTACGCGATTGCCACCCGAGATGCCAGGGCCGCGCGGATTGCCGACGAGGCCTACCAGCACGGTCGCAGCGTGGGGATCCCGCGCATCGGATTTTTCCCGGCCGTCATCAGGCCCGTCAAGCAGCAGTCGGGCAGCGACACCGGTGCCGGCGGCCGCAAGCCCCAGGTCAGCGAGACTTGCGCGGTCGCGGACATGATCGCCCTGGCCATACGGCTCAGTGAGGCCGGCATCGGCGACTACTGGGATCATGTCGACCAGTACGCACGCAATCACATGGTGGAGTGCCAGATGCTCAGACGCGACTTGCTGGAGGAGATTATCGCCTCTGGTCCGGACTATGAAGTCGACCCCACCACCGAAACCGCCGAGAACGTTCTGGAGAGAAACATCGGGGCCTTCGTCTCGGGCAGTGATCCGGCCTGGCTGTACGCGTGGTACACGATGTGCTGCCAGGGCAACGGCAGCCTGGGGCTGTATGAAGCGTGGAACGGCATCCTGGCTCATTCCGATGGAGTGGTCCAGGTGAATCTACTCTTGAACCGGGCTTCACCCTGGCTGGACGTGGACAGCTATCTGCCCTATGAAGGCAAAGTAGTGCTCAGGAACAAGACGGCTCGAAAGGCCCACGTACGCATCCCTTCGTGGGTGGACAAGAGGGCGGTTCGCTGCTCTGTGAACGACCACGAAGTCTCTCCCCACTGGTTGAGCAACTACATGATCCTGGACGAGCTTCGATCCCTGGACGTGGTCCGGGTGGAGTTTCCCGTAGTGGAGTCGTCGGAAAAGTACACCCTCCCCAGCTACGGACAGGATTACACCTGCGACTTCAGGGGCAACACCCTGGTGGACATCTCTCCCCGGGGAGACAAGCCGGTGCTGATCAAAATGGGATCGGACGACGGCGGAATCTTCGAGGTCAGAAAAGGCTATCCGATCTACCTGCGCGACCACTACAAGGCGGACAGGGCGCCCCTGAAGACAATTGAACGCTTTGCGGCCTCGAAGTTGTAGTCTGGAATTTCCGAAGTTGAGGGGCAGGGCTGCGACCGCCACTGCTTCGTAGGGGCGACCCTCGTGGTCGCCCGCTGCAACGGGCCGGCACAAGACCGGCCCCTACGCATGGCGACTGCGAGGCGTGAAGTTCACAACTCCCGGTCGCCGCCCCAAGGCGCCTTATAGTTACTAACGATCTATTTTCCAACGATGGATTAGAAATAGTAGCGATTTTCTTTTTTGCTGCTTTTTTCTTTTCTGGGTTGTGGAAAAAGTTTGCGCCGGGAGCGATCGAGGATTTGATTGCCTCTGTGCAGCACGCGCACCGTGGCGTTACGAATTTAAGGCGCCAGCGTACGAGACGCTTGGTGGGAGACTTTCGAACGCCACGGTGCACAGACAGCAAACGCATACTCTAGATGCTGTCCTTCGAGGACTCGACTATAAGGGTTGCGCAAGGTCTGGGCAAGCGTGTGCTGCGCAGAAAGGAGTGGCGCAATGTTAGCCACAGAACAGATCGCAGCATGGGTAGGATTGGATTGGGCCGAAGATCAACATGAGATCCGACTGCGGGCCGCCGGCAGTCGGGAAGTAGAGAGGTATCAGGTGCGGCAAGACCCGGAAGAGTTGCACGAATGGGTACGCCAGCTAAGAACCCGTTTTGAGGGTCGTCCTGTGGTGATTGCCCTGGAGCAAAAGCGGGGAGGGTTGATGGCGGCGCTGATGTGCTATGACTTTTTGCACCTGTACCCGATCAATCCGAAGACGGTGGCGAGCTATCGAGAGGCATTTTCACCCTCCGGTAAGAAGGATGATCCGGAAGATTCGGACTTGTTGCTGGAGCTGGTGTACAGACACCGGGATCGATTGCGTTGTTGGAGACCGGAGGCGGCCCAGACCCGGGAGCTGGCGCTGTGAGCTCTTGTCAATAGGTGTGGAAAAACATCAGGCGGCTTTCTCCTCCGGGACTTGGTTGACCGGGACTCCATTGACATATTTGGCGCCCTGGTAGACGTCTTTCATCAGCTCCGGTGCCTTCAACCGGCGGAATCGCTGCTCCGCCACCAACAGCATCTTCCAGATCACCGCCTGGGCGTTTTCCACTTTCTTGAATCGCTTGGCCGCGTCCGTTCGCAGCCGAAGAGCGGCAAACGGTGACTCCACTGGATTGGTGGTTCGCAGATGCTGCCACTGCTTCTTTGGATAGTTGTAAAAGGTCACCATCCGGTCCCAGTCCTGCTCGATTAGCTCAGCCGCCAGAGTCAGCCCTCGCTGCCGGCACCAGTGCTGAAAAACCTTCTTGAGTCGTTGTGCTTCTTCTCGAGTCTGGGCGTAAGGGATCTGCCGCAGGATCAGCAAGGCCGGCTTGTGCACTCGCTTAGGGAGCTTGGCCAGCAGGTTGACGATCCGATGATTCCAGCAGCGCTGCTCCTCGGCCTGGGGATAGACGTTGCGCAAAGCTCCCCAGATGCCCAGGTGGCCGTCTCCGATCACCAGCCGTGGACAGCCCATCCCCCGGCGCTTCAAGTCGCGCAGTACTTCCGACCAGCTCTGAGTCGATTCCCGATAGCCGCTCGTGACCGACACCACGGCTTTGCTTCCGTCACTTAAGGCGGCCAGCACCACCAGCAGGACTGCCTTTTCCTTCTCCAGACCCGCCTTGACGTAGATTCCATCTACCCATAAATACACCACTTCCAGATCATTCAAGGGTCGACTCTGCCAGACTTCCCATTCGGCCTGCCACTTCTCTTTCAATCTGGCCACCGTGGAGGACGACAGGTGCGCCTTTTCCCCTAAAAGCCCTCTCAGAGCCAGATCAAAATCCCCCAGCGCCAGACCATGCAAGTACAGCTCAGGGATCAGTTCTCGAACCTGCCGCGTCCGCTTGGCAAACAGGGGCAACACCCGACTTTCAAAGTGTTCCTCTAGATCCCGCACTCGAGGCCTTCGAACCTGGATCGTCCCCGAGCTCAGCGTCAGATGCCTCGGCTTCCCATATCCATTGCGATAGCCCGACGGAGCGTCCACGGCCCTTCGCCGCTCACTCTTACGCCGCCCTAATAACTCCGTGACTTCCTCCTCCAGCAGCTCTTGAACCCAGCCTTGGATCTTCTCCCGCACCCAATCTTCCAGCTCCTCGAAACAAACTCTTGACTCCACACTTTCCTCAATCTTCTGCTTGCTCATGCGGTGTGTACTCCTTCCGTTGCGGGCCTTTCGGCCCTGGGTTTTAAATCAACCCAGAAGGATACTCACCGCCTATGCTATTTACACACCTTCTGATGGTAGCTCGTCGCTGTTGGTGGAGGGGCGACGCCAGTTGGTGGAGAGGCGCAAAGAACTGGTGCAGCAACTGCGCGGGGTCTTGAAGAGCTACTATCCGCAGCCTTTGCAGTGGTTTGCAAAGTTGGATGGGCCGCTGGCTCTGGAGTTTTTGAGGCGCTGGCCCACCTTGGAGCAGGCTCGCAAAGTGCGGATCGATGTACTGGGTCGCTGCATGGCACGACATCGAGTACGCTGTGCCGAGGCGAAGCTGCAAACATTGCTCGAGCAGATCCGTGCCAGTTACCCACTGACCCAGGATGAGGCTCTCATTGGAGCCGGTTCACTGAAACTGGTGGGCCTGGTCGAACAGCTCTCGGTTCTGCTGCCGATCATCAAACGCTACGACAACCGCATTGCCACGCTCTTCGCCGAGCATGAAGATGCCGCTCTGTTTGCAAGCTTCAGCGGAGCCGGGCCGGCTCTGGCTCCTCGCTTGTTGGCGGCCTTCGGGTCGGATCGCAGTCGCTTTGAGGATGCTGAAGAGGTCCAAAAATGGAGCGGCAGCGCTCCCGTAACACGAAAGAGCGGACGAAGTTCTCAGGTGGTCTGGCGTCGAGGCTGTCCCAAGTTTATTCGCCAAACCTTTCATGAGTTTGCGGCCTGCTCAATTCCGCAATCGTCCTGGGCTCGTGCTTACTACCTGCAGCAACGTCAGCGCGGTCTCAAACACCACGCCGCCGTTCGATCTTTAGCTTACAAATGGATTCGCATTCTCTTCCGTTGCTGGATGGATCGAGTCCACTATGACGAGGAACTCTACTGCCGGAGTCTCCAGAGGAGCAACTCTCCTCTTGTGGCTCTGATGCAACCGGCTTGTGGATAAGCTTCAAAAAAAAGGGAGACAATTCTCTTGACTTATGAGCTCAGATGTCTCCCACATTCAAAAAGGAGTTACAAAGGCGACAGTCTGCGCTGTCCCCCATTTCCTGCGCTTTTCGTCATGCCTTGGACCTCCACGATTCTTAACGGTACAATTCCTGGCAGAATCTGAAACCGAGGTGAGGGATGAAAAGACATGCTTTGGTAGCTCTGGTAGTGGTGTCTGCAGTGGGAATCGTCGCTCTGGCGGCTAAGAAGTTCTGGGAGCAGAAGGAGTTTCCCGACTGGAGCAAGAAAGAGATCCAGCAAATGATTACGAAATCCCCCTGGGCGCGCGAGGTAACCCTCCGGCCGAGCATCGGGAATTTGGGCGGGGCGAGCTCCACGGAGGGGGGGGCAGCCTTGGCGGTGTTCAGGCAGGCCCGGCCAGTTTCACCGTGATGGTCCGCTGGTACAGCGCCTTGCCCGTCAAGCACGCCCTCGCCGCGCACCGGCACGGGGCAGACGCGCAGGCCGATGAAGAGCTGGGGCGCGAGCGCACTCATTACGAGATCGGCGTCTCCGGGGAGACCTGGGCCCTGCTTAGCGACAGCGGTTCTTCCGAGTCCACAACCGCGGCGGATCCCTGGCAGGCCATGATAGATCGCCTGAAGTCAGAGTCTTTTCTGAAGAGTTCGGGTCGTGAGCCCATCCAGGCGGTCGAACTTGAGATGCGCAATGCTCCCGACTGGGATGCGACGGATGGCCAGGAGATGGGGGCGAGAGCAGAGTTCCTGATGAGGTTCCCTCGAACCCCGGCCCTCACCCTGGGGGACAAGCAGGTCGAATTCGTCACAATCGTGGGTGGCGAGAAAGTGAAGAGGAAGTTCAAGCTGAAGGACATGGTCTACAAGGGGAACCTGGAGCTCTAGCCTCTGCCATGTTACTGCAGGATAAGGTTGCCTTGATCACAGGTGCCGCCTCTGGAATAGGGCGGGCCACCGCCCTGCTTTTCTCGCGTGAGGGGGCGAAAGTAGTCGTCGCCGATATCAATGAGGCGGGGGCTGAAGAGACGGTCGAGAACATACGGGAAAACTCCGCAGAAGCCTTCTTCGTGAAAACGGACGTGGGAGAGATGGACTCGGTGGCAGCGATGGTGAAGGCGGCCCTGGAGCGTTACGGGCAGCTGGACATCGTGTACAGCAATGCCGCTGCTTACGTTGTGGCAAAGGCTACTGAGACAAGCGAGCAAGAGTGGGATCGCACCCTCGACGTTTGTCTGAAGGCCACCTGGATGATCGCACGTCAGGCGCTTCCGCCCATGCTGGCCACAGGTGGAGGGGCCTTTCTGATCACCGGCTCCGTCCAGTCGATCCGTGGGTACGCCGCCCATACCGCCTATCAGGCCGCCAAAGGGGGACTGCTGGCCCTCACCCGGTCGCTGGCCGCCGACTATGCTCCCACCGTCCGCGTCAATGCGATTTTGCCGGGAGCCGTCGAGACGGGCCTGTGGCGTGGCTTCACCCCTAGTGACCGGGAGAACTGTGCACAGATGTGTCTTCTGCGCCGCAACGGTCAGCCCGAAGACATCGCCCAGGCGGCTCTGTTTCTGGCCTCCGACATGTCTTCCTACATGACGGGAACCTATCTGGTGGTGGACGGCGGTCTGACTTCTGTCATCGAGATGCCGGAGTGGCTCTCCTCGAGGCTCAGCGGTGAGAGCGAGAGGCAGGCCGGATGACCGGATTCCGCCCCGGCGTCATGGGGGCAGGACGCTCTTGTTGCGATGGGTAGACTGACGGGAAAAGTTGCTTTGGTCACCGGAGGGGGCACCGGGATGGGAAGGGCTACTTCGCTGCTTTTCGCGAAAGAGGGGGCCCGCGTTGCGGTCAACTTCTCACGTTCCAGCGCGGAAGCAGAGGATACGGTCTGTGAAGTACACCGACTCGGCTCCGAGGGGATTGCCGTTCGTGCCGACATCTCCCACGATCCCTCGGTGAGATCAATGGTGAAGGAAGTCGTTCAGGGGCTTGGCCGGCTCGACATCCTCGTCAACAATGCGGGCACGACCCGGTTCGTTGACGCCACCGATCTGGAGGGATTGACCGAGGAGATGTGGGACAGGATCCTGGCCGTCAATGTGAAGGGCACATTCTTTTGTTCGCGAGCAGCGATTCCCGCCATGCGGGTTCACAACAGCGGGCATATCGTCAATGTATCCTCGGATTCGGCCTTCACCGGGCGCGGGAGCTCTATCGCTTATACTGCTTCGAAAGCGGCCATTGTTAACATGACCCGTGCCCTGGCCCGAAGCCAGGCTCCGGAGATTCGTGTCAACGCCGTCGCTCCGGGAATCACCCGGACCAGATGGATTCGGACCATAGAGCCGCTGGTGGAGGACTATCGAAAGAAGACCCCACTACAAAGGCTGGCTCGCCCTGAGGACGTCGCAGAAGCCATTTTCGGCCTGGTGGTCAGCGATTTTATTACCGGCCAGACTCTGGTGGTCAACGGGGGAAGTACCCTGTAGGGCCGGGCCTGGTTCAACAACGCGCTCTTCTTGCCGTCCGGCTTCCGGCAGTGAGAGAATGTTCATCGAACAGGAGATCTGAATATGAAGGCGAGATCGGCAATATTATACGAGGTCGGGCAGAAGCTCGACCTTCGGGAGATCGACGTGGAAGGTCCCCGGGCGGGCGAAGTCCTGGTGAAGATGGTGGTTGGGGGGCTTTGCCATAGTGACCTTCATGTGATGACGGGCCACTTGAATGCACCGCTGCCGGCGATCCTGGGCCATGAAGGCGCCGGGACCGTGGTCGAAGTCGGCCCCGGGGTGACAACCCTTCGCCCTGGAGACAACGTCATTCCCTTGTGGCGACTCAGCTGCGGGGAGTGCGAGCAGTGTACTTCGGCTCGCCCGGCCCTCTGCGACCTGGGACGGACTATACGTGCCACAGGATCACTCCTGGACGGCACCAGCCGCTTTTCCCTGGACGGGTCCTCGATCAAGCACTTTCTCGGAGTGTCGACGTTCTCCGAATACACGGTGATCATGGAGAAAGCGCTGGTGAAGATTCCGGAAGGTTTCCCGCTCCAGCAGGCGGCGTTGCTCGGCTGCGGGGTCATCACCGGAATCGGGTCCGTCACGAACGCTGCCAAGGTGAAGCCCGGGAGTCTCGTGGTCGTCTTCGGCAGCGGAGGGGTGGGCTTGAACGTGATCCAGGGAGCCGCCCTGGCCGGAGCCGCAAAGATTATCGCAGTGGACCTTCTGGACAATAAACTGGATCTGGCCCGCCAGTTTGGAGCCACCCATACCGTCAACGCGTCCTCGGCCGATCCGGTGGAGCAGGTCCGGTCCCTGACTGCAGAGCGAGGAGTGGACTATGCGTTCGAGGTGGTTGGGAGTCCAAAGATACTCCGACAGGCGTTTGACTGCCTGGCCAAGCGCGGTGTGGCCGTTGCCGTCGGCGTCACACCCCTGGATGCCGAGGTCTCGATCCCGATCATGGGACTCATCTTTGAGGAGCGCTCCGTGATCGGAAGCGTCTACGGGTCGAGCCGGCCCAGGATCGATATTCCCAAGCTGATGGATCTCTACGGGGCCGGCAAGCTCAAGCTGGACGAACTCCTCACCCGCACCTACCCGTTCGAGCAGATCAACGAGGCCTACGAGGCCCTCGAGCGCGGCGAAGTCGCCCGCACGGTCGTCCTCTTCTGACTGGCCGCGACGGCGTGACCGAAGCGAAGAAAGAGCACATTGGGGCACGAATGGAAAAGGCCGACGGCTCGCCGGGCGGCGTGCATCAGAACCTTACTTCTTACGGCGACCGCGACTTCAGCAGATATCTGCGCAGGGCGTTTCTCGCCTCAGCCGGTTATGATCGGATCGATCTGGACCGGCCTCTGATCGCCGTCATCGATACCTCTTCCGACTATACGACCTGCCACCGCGATATGCCGGCCCTGGTGTCCGCGGTGAAACGCGGCGTCCTCGAAGCCGGCGGCCTGCCCCTGGTGTGCCCGACTCTCTCTCTGGGCGAAATCCTGATCTCGCCGACTTCAATGCTTTATCGCAACCTGCTGGCCATGGAGACCGAGGAAGCTCTGCGAGCCTATCCGATGGACGCCGCGGTTCTGCTGGGCGGCTGCGACAAGACGGTCCCGGCCCAACTCATGGCCGCAGCCTCTGCCAATGTTCCCGCCGTTTCGGTAGTGACCGGCCCTATGCGCACCGGCGCCTGGCGCGGCCGCAGGCTGGGCGCCTGCACCGACTGCCGTGGCTACTGGACGAGTTTCCGCGCAGGCGAGCTGACGGAGAAAGAAATCGAGGAAGTCGAGCAGTCTCTCTGTCCCACAGGAGGAACCTGCATGGTCATGGGCACGGCCTCGACCATGGCCTGCCTGACCGAGACTCTGGGGATGATGATGCCCGGCGGTGCTACGGCTCCTTCGGGTTCGGGCGATCGGCTCCGCAACGCTGTGGCTTCGGGTCGAAGAGCGGTACAACTGGCGCACCATCCGATTCGCCCCCGGGACATCCTGACCCGTGCCGCCTTCGAAAACGCGATCTGTGTATTGATCTCCCTGGGTGGCTCAACCAACGCCATCATCCATCTGTTGGCTCTGGCCCGGCGAGTGGGTGTGGATCTCACCCTTTCCGACTTCAACCGGGTGGCGGAGCAGGTACCCCTCCTGGTGAATTGCAAGCCGGCCGGCTCTAACTGGCTGGAGGATATGCACGCTGCCGGCGGTGCCGGGGTCTTGATGAAAGCCCTGGAGGCCCGTCTGGACCTTTCGACACGCGGAGTGACCGGGAAGAGGCTGGGAGAGCTGCTCGAGCAGGTAGAGCCTCCCGCCGCCCGGCAGGATGTGATCCGAACACTCGACGCCCCTTTGGGAGCGACTCAATCGCTGGTGATTCTGGAGGGCTCGCTGGCACCCCGGGGGGCGGTGATCAAGGCGGCTGCGGCAACGGAATCTCTCATGACGCACCGAGGTCCGGCAGTCGTTTTCGAGTCCGCCCAGGATGTCGAGCGCCGGATCGACGATCCCAGCCTGAGGATCACACCCGAGCACGTGATGGTTCTACGCAACTCGGGGCCGGTTGGTGCCGGAATGCCGGAAGCCGGCTCGCTGCCTATTCCCCGCTACCTGGCGAAGGCGGGTGTGCGCGACATGGTGCGTGTCTCGGACGCGCGCATGAGCGGGACGGCATTCGGTACGGTGGTTCTGCACTGCTCTCCGGAAGCCGCGGCCGGTGGGCCGCTGGCGCTGGTCCGAGACCACGACCTGATTGAACTCAATGTCGCCGAGCGGCGCATCGACCTGCTGGTGGATGATGCCGAACTAAAACGCCGGCGCGCCGCTTTCACTCCGCCCCCGCTTCCCGCTCGAGGCTGGCGGCGCCTTTACGCCCAGCATGTCCTCCCCGCCCATCTGGGGGCCGATCTGGATTTCCTGACCGCCACCGGAGAGTAACTCAGGCCAGGGCGGCGCCGTCGACATTCATGGCGTGGCCGGAAACCAGGGATGCTTTGTCCGAACACAGCCATACAATCGCCTCGGCAATCTCCTCGGGCCGGCCCATGCGACCGATTCTTAGACTGTCCTTGTATAGCTTTACGATGTCGGGACGCTCCTGTTCCTGCTTGTCGACCATGGCGGTCTGGGTATACCCGGGATTGATGGCGTTGACCCGGATATTCTTGGCAACCAGGTCAACGGCAGCCGCCCGGGTCATCATCTTGACGGCCGCTTTGGAGGCTCCGTAAACCGGCAAGTCGGGAGTGCCCGCCTCCCCGGCGACGGAAGCGATGTTCACGATGACCCCCGACCCCTGCTCCAGCATCTGGATGATTTCATATTTCATGCACAGCCACATGCCCTTCGTATTGGTTGCCATCACACGATCGTAGTTTTCCTCCGTGCACTCATGGATCTTGCCCATCCGCCCCAGCATTCCGGCCACATTGACCGCGCAGTCCAGCCGGCCGTACTCGCTCACACATCTGTCGACCAGCGCCTCAACCTGAGCGGCCCTGGAAACATCACAGGGAACACTGATTGCCTCGCCCCCGGCAGCCTTGACCAGCCGGACGGTTTCAGCGGCCTGTTCCTCCTGCACGTCCGCCACCGCCACGCTGGCGCCCTCGCGGGCCAGCAGCCGGCAGGCTGCCCGGCCGATCCCAGAGGCACCGCCTGTCACCAGAGCGATTCGGTCGTCGAGACTGGCTGCCATGAAAGCCTCCTTTTAGCGTCGATCTTTTTCTTTTTCCCATCGTAGGGGCGACCCGGCCCCTACGAATGTAGGGGCGACCCGGGTGGTCGCCCGTCAAGCGGGCCGGCACAAGACCGGCCCCTACGATATCCCATCCAACCGGCACCGGCGTCCCTGTTTCACTCGTCGATCCGGTACAGGGGCGGCAGTCCGTCGGCGATGCGGTCGGCGTTTTGGGCAACCGCCTGCGCCCGTTTGCGCGAGGTGCCGTCCGTGCCTCCCGCGATATGGGGTGTCGTGACCACGTTGGGCAGGCTGTAAACGGGTGCGTTCCAATCGTGACCCTCCAGGGTGTCCCCGGCGAAGACATCTAACCCTGCACCTCCGATCTGGCCTTCCAACAGGGCCCGGGCAAGAGCCTCCTCGTCCACCAGGGCTCCCCGGGCTATGTTGACGAGCAGGGCTGTCGGCTTCATGAGAGCCAGACGCCGCGCGTCAATCAGATGTGTCGTTTCCTGGTTGACGTGAAGGTGAAGCGACAGGACGTCGGACTCAGCGACCACCTGGTCCAGGTCGGCCGGCTTGCCCACGAATTCCAGCTGGAACTCTTCAACCTCTTCTTCTCCCACGTCTCGAATGTCGATGGCAGCAATGCGCATGCCGAAGGCCAGCGCTCGACTGGCGAGTTCTTTGCCGCTGGCGCCAAGACCGATAATGCCAAGCTGCAAACCCACCAGCTCGATTCCCAGAGGTTGACCGATCAGGCCCTGTTTGAAGTTTGCCCGGGCGACCGGGTATTTGCGCGTCAACATCAAGATGAACATCATGGCGCATTCCGCCAGCGCTACGGAACTGAATTGTCCGGGCGCGTTGGCCACCGGGATCCCCTTGCTTTTCCAGTGTTCCAGATCGAAGTGTTCAAAACCGCTTCCCACGATCTGCCACAAACGAACCTTCCCTTCTGCCGCATCGGCCAACTCGGTGGCGAGACGGCTCCGCTCTTCAGACACGCCTTCTCTGGTTCCCGCCTCCCCTCCAAGGTCAATGACCATGTCGACCCCTTCGAGCTGCGGGGCAACCGGGCGCTTCTTGTCCAGCGTCCGAATCTCATGCCGATCCCCGATGGCGTTGAACACGTCCCGACCCCAGGGTGTGAATCCCTCGTTGGGAAGAAACGGATGAGCGATATACAAAAGACTCAGGCGCTGACTCATGGTGACTCCCTTTTTTCGGCCGGTTACGACTTCAGCGGGCCGGCACGAGACCCGGCCCCTACGGAATTCTATCGTAGGGGCGACCCTGGTAGTCGCCCTTCAACCACGTCGGCTTGGTCAAAGACCGCTGATACAAGGCCCTTCACGATGCTCTCAATTGGCCCCGCTTCTCACGGAGTCAATCACTGAGCGTAGATTACGCAAACCTGTTCTGCTGCCCTCCAACAAGACCTCCATCCCACAACCTAACCCCATTTCGTATTCAATGGCCCAATAACCATGGAAAGATTCCAACAAGGCGTTTATGATGGGCGGCCACTCGATTTCTCCCTCACCGAGCCTGCGATACTCAGGCCCCTTGTCTGTTCGCACAAAATCCTTCCAGTGTGTGTAAACCACTCGATCTTTAAAATAAAGCAGTGCCTGGTAGGGGTCTACTCCTTCAAAATTGGGATTGAATCCGTAAAAGTTGGCCGGATCGTAGGTGACGCCGATTTCCCGGTAGGGAACCATGTCCAGTATTCTCTTGATATCCGGCCCGTTGCCGGCGATCTCACCGCCAATGTTTTCGATCCCTAAGAACACGTTCTTTTGGTGGGCATATTCTCCCAGGGCGTTGAAGTATCGGCCAATAGCCTCAAACATGTCCGGAGTTGTCGGAGGTCGAATCTTTGTGAAGGGGGACCAATCGGGCTCCTTTTCCACAAAGACGCGAACAATACGGGCATCCAATGCATCGGCCACATCGACCACCTTCTTGACTTCGTCGACGTAGTCCTCGAGAATCTTCTGCCCCTCGACTCCGCACACTGCTCCACCACCCAGGGCCACGACTTTAACGCCCATTTCTCCTTCCAGTCGCTTGACCTCGGCAATTTCCTCTTCGCCGGGTTCGGCTGATATCTTGTTTCTTGCCTGAGGCAGCCAACCACAGTCGATCTCGACCGCGCTGACCCCCAGATCTGCCGCCGCCCGAAAGTATTCCTCGAGGCTGAACTCACGAAACCCGTAACCTGCCAGCGCGAACTGAACGTTTGGTGTTGCAGACATTCTTCTTCCCGCGTCTTACCCATTACTCTCAGAAACACAAATCTCAACGCACACTGGCGTGAATGCGCCGAGGTTGTTTATCCATACCATTACCGGGGTTCCGATTTGAAAGCCAGTACATATGTCCTCCTCGAAAAGATTCAGCCTTTGCGGCAAAGGATATACAGGGATGGTCTCGATGTCTAACCAAGGTGGTGCTTTCTTGCCCTGCAAGGAGATTCGGGACTGCGTGCAAGTTGGTACCTGGGAAGGGGGAGGCAGACTCAGGGCGACTCCCGGGAGGATTTAAACGGTCGCTGCCCTGAGTCTGCCTCCCCCTTCCCAGACGCGACCGAGACTCTTGAACATCCTGCCCGGCGGTCGCGGCCCTGAGGCCCCTTTCACTTTCATGGATTCCCACCCGGCATCCGGTGAACCCGAAACCGGAAGAGTGGGGAGGGGGTCTGGAGCAGCGACCGTTTAAATACCCCCGGGAGTCGCTCCAGACCCCCTCCCCACTCGGTCAATTAGGAATCGTCAGTTGTTGTAAAGAAACTCGTTGGTGAGAAACAGAAGATGGCAAAGACTTTCCAGCGCTGCTCTGCGAGCCTGCTCGTCCGGCGCATTGGCTTTCACATACAGTTCCTCCTCGCGCTCCATATGCGATCTCGCGATCTCCAGTTCCTCATCTGACGGCTCCCGGGAGAGGGCTAATAAGTAAGCAGTCTCGATCGTCTCCCGGACGGGTTTGCCATGGGAGAGGCCGGCCACCCGCTCGGCGAAGGCCCGGGCGTTTTCGAGCACGAAATCATCGTTCATCAGGGTCAGTGACTGCAGGGGCGATACCGAGTTCATCCGGCGGTTGCAATTGGTCTGGAGGATAGGGGCGTCAAAGGTCTCGAGGAAGGCCAGGGGAACGTAGCGCCTGGCCAATACGTAGACGCTCCGCCGCCACATCCCGACCGGTTCAGCCGGCCGGTCCAGACTCTCCGGGTCGAAGAAATCGAAGAAGTTTTCCAGGCCGTCGGCCATCAGCGGACCCTCGACCCAGGGGCCCCCGATCTGACGGTCCAGCTTGCCGCTCGCCGCCAGAATGCTGTCCCTTATGGTTTCGGCCTCCAGCCGGCGCAGGTTCATTCGCCACAAGAGACGGTTCTGGGGATCCACTTTCGCCCCCGCGGACCGGCCCGCGTCCCATTTGGAGGACTGCCGGTAGGCCGTTGAAGTCATGATCAGCCGGTGAAGCTTTTTCACACTCCAGCCCTGGCGCCTGAACTCGACGGCCAGCCAGTCGAGCAAAGCGGGATGAATGGGTGGGCTGCCCTGTGTGCCGAAATTATCCGGAGTCTCCACGATGCCGCGCCCGAAGTGATGCTGCCAGACACTGTTCACGAAGACGCGAGCGGTCAGCGGGTGGTCGTCGCTGGTCAGCCAGCGCGCAAACGCCAGGCGGTGTCCGCTGGTTTCTCCCTTCGCATCCATGGGCCTGACGGCGCCGGACTCTCCGGCCGGACTCAAGACCTCCAGGAAACCGGGTTCTACGGGCGGTCCAGGACGCTCTACCTCGCCGCGTTGGAGCAGCCGTATCCTGGGCGGAGGTGCCGGATCCCACAAGGCCTGGATGCGATCCCAGGACCGGCGGTAGCCGTTGAGAGTGCTGATCTGCTGCTCGAGCCGGTTATGAACGGCGCGGTCCTCGTCGCTCAGGGTCTCCAGCAGCTCCTGGGCGTCGATGGTCAACTGCTCCTCGAACTTGGAGGCCAGGAATTTCTGTACCTCATCCCGCTCCTCTTCCGGAGTGGCGACGGCCTCTCTGGTTTCAGTCCTGATATTCTCCGGAAGCTCCTCAAGTCTGGCTCCGAGCAACTTCTCCCGATAAGGTTGGTGCAGTGTCTTGAGCTGCTCTTCGAGCTTGGCCAGGGGTCTGTCGATTTCGGCGTTGTGGCGCTCAATCTCTTCCTTCTCGGCCCTGGAGACGCCGGGCAGGAAGCGATTTTTCGGCTGCAGCCAGTGGGCGGGATTATAGCCGGAGGCAAAGACGGCCAGCATCCGATAGTAATCTTTCTGGGAAATCGGGTCGTATTTGTGACTGTGGCAGCGGGCGCATCCGATGGTCAACCCCATGAGCCCCGTCGAGACTTTCTCCATCAGATGAAAGAGCACGTCGTAGCGTTCTCCGATCAGATTGACAATGTCGGGGTTGGTGCGGTCGTAGACAGCGCGCAGATAGCCGGTGGCAATCAGCTTGTTCCGGATCTCCGGCGTGTACTTCTCGGCCGAGCGCCAGTCGACCAGCTCATCGCCGGCCAATTGCTCCACAAGAAACTGATCGTAAGGCATGTCCCGGTTGAAAGCCTGGATCACCCAATCCCGGTATCGCCACATCCCGGTGGAAACAGGCGAGGCATCGACGCCGGAGGCAAACCCGGCCTCGTCCGTGTAGCCGGCTGCGTCCAGCCAGTGGCGTCCCCAGCGCTCCCCGTAGTGGGGAGAGTCGAGCAGTCGATCCAGCAGCCGTTCGTAGGCACGTGGCTTCTTGTCGGCCAGGAACGCCCGGATGTCTTCCTCAGAGGGCGGAAGGCCCACCAGGTCGAGCCAGGCCCGGCGCATCAGAGCCATCCTCGGGGCGTCCGGTGAGAAGCCGAGACTCTCGGCCTCGAGCCGGGCCAGCAGGAAGGCATCGACCGGTGTGCGCACGCGCTTGCGGTGCTTGACGGCGGGGACCTGTCCCGCTACAGGCTTTCGGAACGCCCAGAACTCCCGGTCGCCTGGCCTCACAGGCGGTGCCTCCGCCTGATTAAAGGTGGTGCGCTCGACGTGCGGGCGCAGCAGGCGCAAATCCGAGGTATCAATCCACTCGGCCAGGGTGCGCTCATCGCTTTCACTGAGCGGGCCGCCGGCGCCGGGAGGGGGCATGCTGGCCGAGGTCACCTTCCGCATCAGGATGCTCTTGTCCGAACCCAGCTCCGAGATCACCGGACCGTTGGCGCTTCCCTTCAACACCGACTGGAGCGTGCGCAGATCCAGGCCGCCCATGGGATCCGCCGTGCCATGGCAGGAGAAGCACCGGCTCCTGAAGATGGGCAGGGCGAGCTCTTCAAACCGTGCTGTTTCTTCTCTGGTCTTGGCGGCGATGGCGGCGCCTTCGTCCGAAGGCAGGCCCCCTTCGATCCACCGCCTCACGGTCTCGATCTCCGCGTCCGTCAGCTTCATGTTGAAGGCCGGTGGAGGCATCGCCCGAGTGGACACCTTCTCATAAAGACGACTTTCCTGGGGCGAGCCCTTGACGACTACAGGCCCTTCGTGACTACCACGCTGGATCGAGGTTGCGGTTCGAAGATCCAGCCCCAGCATCACGGTTCCACCGTGACAGCTGAAGCAGTTGGCCTCGAAGATGGGCCGTACGTCTCGCTCGAAACCGGGCTGCCCGGAGAGACTCACTGCCTGCGCCAGGAAAACGACCAGGGCCGTCTGGCCCCAGAGACGAGCAGACCCCATGGCTGCAGGCGTCCTTCCCATGAATCTCAGGCGTCCTCAGGTGGGTTCTTGACGATGTCGGGCAGGACGCGGGCGCCGCTGATTCTGACGTTGGTGGGGTTTTCTTCTCTTCCTTCGTGCTCGTAGGTGAGCCCTTCGTGGTCCAGCCCGAGCTGGTAGAGGAGGGTGGCCTGCAGGTCGGGCACACTGACTCGATTCACCGTTGCCTTGTAGCCAAACTCGTCTGTCTCTCCGTAGGTCAAGCCCTCCTGGAAGCCGCCGCCCGCCAGCCACAGGCTGAAAGCGTTTCGGTTGTGGTCGCGACCGTCCGAATTCTGGGTCGTGGGCAAGCGCCCGAACTCGCCCGCCCAGAGGACGATGGTGCTGTCCAGCAACCCGCGGCTCTTGAGGTCTTTCACCAGGGCTGCCGTGCCCCGGTCGGTCTTGGCGCAGATCTCGGTCATGGTCTTCTTCAGCGCGGAGTGATGGTCCCACGGCTGCCCGGGCCCCGAATAGATCTGCACGAAGCGAACACCGGCCTCGACCAGGCGCCGCGCCATCAGGCAGCGCGAGCCATAGCCGGCGGTGACGGGATCGTCCAGGCCGTAGAGCTTGCGGGTGGCTGCAGACTCTTTAGATACGTCCAGCACTTCCATGGCGGCAAGCTGCATGCGAGCCGCCAGCTCGTAGTTCTGGATCCGTGCTTCCAACTCGGACTCGCCCGGGTGCCGGCTCTGGTGCATACGGTTGAGCTTGGCCAGCGTGTCCAGCCTCTCGCGCTGGGCACCCGGCGGCGGCGGCACGGTGGGATGCAGGTGACGCACCGGCGTCTCGCCGGAACTGAACTCCACTCCCTGAAACTGAGCCGCCAGCCAGCCGCTGGACCAGAGCTGCTTTCCGGCCGTCGGGTACCCTTCGGGATCGCGCAGCACCACGAAGGCGGGAAGATCCTGATTCTCTGTACCCAGCGCATAGGACACCCAGGCTCCAAGCACGGGACGCCCGGGAAAAATCTGGCACGTCTGGAGCATGTTCAAGCCTTCGGGATGGTTGTTGTGCTCGGTGTGCATCGAGCGGATCACGCACAGCTCGTCGGCCACCGTGGCCAGGTGGGGCATGGTCTCGCCCAGCACCATACCGCTCTGTCCGTGCCTGCGGAACTGAAACGGGCTGGGCAGCAGGACATTGGCATTGTTGGGCTGATGGATCTCGACCCCGTCCGGATGTGCCTGGCCGGCGCGCTTGGTCAGCTCGGGCTTTGGGTCGAACAGGTCCATCTGGCTGGGACCGCCGTTCTGGACCATTTGAATCACGGCTCCCGCCCTGGCTGGAAAGGGCCCCTTGCGCGGTTTCAAATCACTGTAGACCAGCCTTTCCTGCTCGGCCTTCAAGAGGCTGGTGAGGGCGATGGTCCCCAGGCCGAGGCCGGACATCTCCAACAGCCTGCGACGTGAGATGTGTGCGGGACGATCGTTTTCTGACAAGCGATTCACCTCTTGACGAGAGAGTGTATATGATTATCCCACATCGCCCGGAATCAATCGACGAATAATGCCGCCCCGCCGGAATCCCATCGCAGGGGCGACCCGGCCCCTATCAATGTAGGGGCGACCCGGCCCCTACCAATGTAGGGGCGATCCCGGGTGGTCGCCCGTCGAACGGGCCGGCCCAAGACCGGCCCCTACGGATCGTGGGAGCATCTCCGGCCTCTGGAGAGTACGATCCGCTGTCGGCCCGATTCATCCTCGTTCCAGGCAACGAACACTCGCCCTTCGCCGGCGCTGACAATCCTGGGGTAGCTGATGGAATGGCGGCGACCCGGAATCAGGACCGGCTCGGACACCCTTGCCTGCTCGTCAATCTCGACGAGATAGGCGGCGGCCGGTGACCAGCCGTCGTCCAGCACCGGATCACGACCCTGGAACACCAGCAGAGCGCGGCCCCCGGCACTGGTGCTGAGCACGGGATGGTTCGCGTCCAGGATCCTGCCCGACACGGTTCGAGCCGGGCTGAACGACTCCCCTCCATCCCCGGACCAGGCTAGGCGCACGCCGCGATCAACGGCTTCGCTGCCCGTGTACCAGGCCAGGTAGAGGCGCCGGCCCACCCGCAGCATGCTGGCTCCCCGAGTGGGGGCAGCCTCGAATCTTCCAGCCGTCGTCTGCGACTCGAATCGGGTCGCCAAAACGCGGTCCTCCATCGTCTGAGATGGCCACTGCAATATCCCTTTCTGAATCTTCGAACACATGGCGCCAGGAGACGATCACACGGCCCTCGTCTCCGAAGACGACGGCGGGTCGGCAGCAGGGGCAGACCCCGGAGGCAACACGCACGTTGGGACCGAAGCTGGCTCCTCGATCCGCGGAACGAGCCAGATATACAGAGGCCCGGCCTTTCTGCCGATCGCTGGGGTGGCGACCATCCAGCCACACCGCATAGATTTCCCCTGCAGGTGAGACCGACATCGATGAAAAGGCGTTGGTCGAGGGTTCGGTCTTGTCGGTCACCGGTACCGGCGGCTCGAAGCTGCGACCGAAATTGAGCGAGCGGGCCAACACGAGTTCCGTCGCTCGGCCCCGGCCCAGCTGCTCCCAGAGCGCATAAATTTCGGTTTGTCCAAAAGCAAGCGTCGGGCTGTTCTCTCCGTGGGAGCTGACCACAGACTCGGGGACGCTCACAGGGACGGGTCCGGCAAAGGAGTCCCCTCCGCTGTGGGAAACGAACAGACCCAGCTGAGGAGCAGCTTCCTCCGCTTCCCGGTAGACTCCCAGTAGGTACAGCGCTCCCGAGGCCCGTGCACCCAACCTGGCGTCCCGCGACTGCGAGAAATGCCCAAGCACGGCCCGGGCTTGCGACTCAAACTGAAAAGGGTCGTCCCGGGCCGGGGGGTCGGCGGCGGGCGACTGGCAGCCCCATATGGTGGTGCTCGTGACAAGCAGAAGAGAGAAGGCAGTCCTTTTCATGATTCCGGTTCCTCTGTTTTTAGAAAACCACGCGCAACGCGACCTGCACCGTCCGGGGCTCGAAGGACGTCAAGACCCGTCCAAAGCTGGGTGAGGCGACCACGTTATCCACCTCGTCCAGGTTCGCCGTGTTGAACAGGTTGAAGATCTCAGCTCGAAGATCGATGCGAACCCGTCCTGACACAGGAAAATGTTTTGCCAGTGATACATTGCAGTTCAAATAGCTGTCTCCCCGTTCACTGTTTCGGCCCAGGCTCCCCAGTGTTCCGGCGGGCGGAATCAGGTCAGCCACCCGGAATCCCTCGGCCAGCCGCACCGCTGCAGCCGAGGACGGGTTGCGGATCAGCGAGCCGCCCACATCGTTGATCCGGTTGTTGTTCGATCCTGTCAGGTTGTCGGTCCCGCTGTAGAGTGAATAGGGCCGGCCCGACTGGAGAGTAGTCAGCACCGATCCCGTCCAATCGCCCAGCCACGAGCTGTTGCGAAAAAAGGGCAGCGGATAGAGCGCCGTAAGCGTGAAAATGTGGGGAATGTCGAAGTCGGAGACAGCCTTGTCCAGGAACAGCTTTTCTTCGTCGAGCGGAATCAGAGTGGGTTCCAGGTTTAGATTGGTGGTGGGAATCTCCGATCCATCATCGATGAAACGAGAGTAGGTGTAGGCCGTTCTCAGATGCAGGCCACCCCCGGTCCGATATTGAAACGAGGTCTGCAGGGCATGATAGTTGGAGAAGGCTGAGCTCTCCAGTCGATTGACCACGCCGAGGCCGGAATCGGGGCGCTGGTCCTGAGGCAGATTTTCCCCTCCATTGGGTCGTCGGTTGCGCGACAGCTTCCTGCCCGTTGTACCCACGTAGGAAACGGACAGAGAAGATTGAGGATTCCAAAGTTCTCTCTCCAGCGCGATCATGAAGTGCTGGGCGTAGGGAGTGCGCGTGCCGCGGTCGGGGACGACCAGCCCGCCGGGCAGATCTTGTCGCGCTCCCTCCAGCAGGTCGGGAAAGGTAGGCCGAAAGACCGAGAAGCTTTCCACCAGGGGAGGATTGAAACGGGTCATCCCCATAAACGCCATCTCGATCGCGTTGTAGTAGATCCCGTACCCCGCTCGAAAAACGGTCCGGGGAGTCATCGACCAGGCCAGACCGATGCGGGGTGCGAAATTGTTGTGGTCTCCCCGGAACCGAAACTCCTCCGGTATGAGATCGTCGACTTCGGACGGAGCCGTGTTGAGCTCGTAGCGCAACCCCAGATTCAACGTCAAGTTGGGTGTTACCCGCCAATCGTCCTGCACATAGGCGTGCCACTCCCTGCGGCGCAGCCCGATCAGTGGATTGCCGATGTTGCGGCTGTACGAGAGAGGCTGACCCGCCAGGAAAGCATTGATGTTGGGGAAAAAGATCGAGCCCACGAAGGAGTTGTTCAGCGAGCCGCCGTTGACCTCGACCTGACGCAGCGAGGAACCCACCTTGAGCAAATGCGAACCCCTGCTCCAGGAGAGATCGTTGCTGAACTGAAAGTTGTTCTGGGCCTGGTTTCGACCCGAAAAGGGGAGAGGCCCCGCCAGGCTCAATCCCGGTACGATCATGAAGCCGATCTGGCCGTTGACTGCAGGATCCCCCAGTAGAATCGGTGCGTCGAAGTTGCTGTCGCGTTGAATGAGCCTCAAATAGCCGAAGCGGAACTCGTTGAGCAGAAGCGGGGTGACGGCCCAGCTGTGGTGAGCGGCTATGCTGCCCGTCTGGTTGCGGATCAGGAAATCACTTGCCACCGTATTGCCGATGGCGGTCCGGTCGGTGATTCCCCGCGTGTAGTTGGTTCGAAGCATGAGCTTCTGCTGCGGCGTCAGAACCAGATCTCCGCGGGCCAGGAAGGTGACCCCATCGACGGCATCGGGGACGCCCGTGGCAAAAGCGCGTGAGCCGTCGGGGGAATGAGGATACAGTGCGGCGAGAGGCTGCACCGAGGGCACTGCACGCCTGCGTTCCTCATCGGTCAGCGTGCGAAAGGTGGCCAGACTCGTTCCGCGCGGACGGAAGAACTCCAGGTTCCCGAACAGGTGGATCTTGTCGCGTCGAACCGGACCGGCCACGGTGAAACCGAAGAGATTCGAGCGAGAACCGCTTTTTTGGGCTTCCAGCGGACTCCTGGCTCGCAGGGCCGAGTTGTTGTGGTAGTGGTAAAGACTCCCATGCAGCTGGTTGGTACCTGATTTCGTCACCAGCGATACCACGGAGCCGGAATTACGGCCGTACTCGGCTTTATAGGTATGCGTCATCATCTCGAAACTCTGCACGGTCTCCTGGCTGACCAGTTGTTCGGTAAATCCGCGACCGGCGATAAAGCCCGAGTCGGCGTCATTCATCTCCACCGAGTCGACCATATAGTTGTTGTTTCGAGGTCGCTGCCCGCTGACGGCGAAGGGTCGGTGGGCCAGCGTTGAGAAGGCGACTCCCGGAGCAGTCCGTGCCTGGGCATAGAAGCTGCGGCCCTGGCCCGTGGCCTGTACCGGCAGGTCGTTCATCTCCTGATCGCTGAAGCTTTCAGACTGCTTGCTGTCGTGCAGCTGGAGCCGGTTCGCGGAGACCACGATTGCGGTGCCGGCATCTGGAAGGGTCAGTTGGACGTTGAGGGTCACCGCGTCGCCAATCTCCAGGTCGATCGGAGAGGACCGGTACGATGCAAATCCTGAAAGGCGGACCTGCACGACCCACCGACCTGCCTCCAGGCCGGCTATGTGAAACAATCCGGCACTGTCGGAAAGCGTACTCCGCCTCAACCCACGATCGATCTCGGTGGCTTCGATTTCGGCTCCCGGGATCCGCTGGCGCTGGGGATCCAGAACCAGCCCATCGAGGGTTGCTTTGATATTTTGGGCTTCAGCTTCAGGAAGACCGCCTCCCAAAGACAGAAGCATCGATCCCAGGCCCAACACCAGGCCCAGGGCTCTGCGGGGCATAGTGCCCTCCACGCCAATGAAAAAAGACAGACGATTGGACTTCTGCTCAGTCGCACCGCGGGGAACCGGCGTTCCACGCCGCACGACGGCCGCCGACGGGGCCGATCACGGCCCTGGCGGGTCCAGCAGTTCTACGGTGGGCCTAGACTGCTCGGGGAGGGTGCTCGGGGGGATGGGGATATGGATCCTGGAAATAAACAACTCGCGGGACGACGTCCCCTGCACAGACGATCCGATGCTCGAACTCGAGATCGCGATCGAGGGCAACAAACCGCTGTGCCGCCTGAAGCGAGGCTGCTGAGTCGCAGGAACAGACCGTGGAAAAGGAATAGCCGTGGCGTCTTGGGGGGATGTCGTCTGCCTTCTCTTCGTGGCAGCCGGTTTGAATCCCATGAGCTCCCGCGGTTGAGCCGTGCTGGTGGGTCGGACAACGGCACCGTTCACTGGTCAGGCTACAGGTGCCGGTTTCAGTATCCTCGACCGCCAGCAACGGGGCGCCGGCCGGGCACAGAAGCGACACGATTGCAGCTAGACACGACAGCTCGCGAACCACGATGGTCAGTCATTCTAGCTCGCGCCGGCAGAAAGGGGAAGTGCATGGAACTTGGAAGGGCGGAACCTGGAACAGATTCAGCCCTACGGTACCCAGGGCCTCCCCGACCCTTCCCGCAGGGTGAGGAGTCGATCGGCTTCTACCTTCTCCCAGATCTCGCTGCTCCCTCCCGGCCAGCGCACCACCACCGCCTTGACCTCCGCATCGCCGCCCAGACCGAAGTGGACCCGGTGATCATTGGCGCTCAGATAGCTCCCGTCCGTATGAGCGCGCCGCCACAGGGTCTTCTTTCCCTCACGGATCACCCCGACACGCGCCCCCAGGCCCCAGCGGTTGCTCTTGACTCCCTGCAGCTGCACCTGCAGCCAGTGGCGTCGCGAGCCGCTCTCCTCATTCAAGAGCAAACGCACCGGGCCGTTGTTGTTGGTCACCAGGATGTCCACATCGCCATCGTTGTCGATGTCGCCAAAGGCGGCACCCCGGCTCACTTCCGAGAGCTGCAGGGCGGCTCCCGCCCGGGCGGTCGTTTCTCGGTAATTCCCCTGGCCATCGTTGTGGAAGAGCTGGTTGATTTGATGGTAGGGGTATTCGGTGGGCTCGGCCAGACGCGTCATGCGCACCGCTCCGTTGGCCACAAAAAGATCCAGGTTGCCGTCATTGTCGTAGTCAAACCACTCGGTACCAAAACCCGTATAGGTCATCGTCCTGGTCAGCCCAAACCGGATGGTCTGGTCCGAAAAGCCGCGCGAGCCGTCGTTCAAATAGAGGGTGTGGGTCTCTTCCACCAGATGAGTCATGAAGAGGTCTTCGGAGCCGTCATTGTTGAAATCGGCTGCCGTCACCCCCATGCTGCCCTCCGCATTGCCGTCTGCGTTAAAGGCCGTACCCGAGAGCAAGCCTGATTCCTCAAAGGTTCCGTCTTCCCGGTTCCTCCAGAGCTGATTGGGAGTCTCGTCATTGGCTACGTAGATGTCAGTCCAGCCGTCGGAGTCGAAATCGGCACAGACGACTCCCAGGCCGGTACCAAACGCGACTCCCAGCCCGGCTCTTTCCGTCACGTCTACAAACTTGCTGTTTCCCTCATTCCGGAAGAGGCGGTCAGGGGCGGGCCGGTAGGCGCTGGGACCACAATAGTCACGAATGCCCATCTTATTCGGGCAGGGGTTGTTCCCTTCGACCGTAAAGTTTCCGTAGTTCGTCACGAACAAATCCAGGTCGCTGTCGCGATCATAGTCCAGAAAGGCGGCGCTGGTGCTCCAGCGAGAATCGTCCGCGCCCGCTTCCGGCAAGTGGGTGAAGGTGCCGTCTCCGTTGTTGCGATAGAGCAGATTGGGTCCGTAGTTGGTCAGGTAGAAGTCAAGATCTCCGTCGTTGTCGTAGTCCCCGACTGCCGCCCCCATCCCGTAGCTGACCGATCCCACTCCAGCCTCTGTCGTCACATCGGTAAAGCCGAGACGTCCCTGCGGGATCAGCTCGTTGCGAAACAATCGGTGTCCGGGCTGCCAGTCGGGCTGCGGAGCGAACCAGGCCTGGGCCGGTTGCTTGCCCGGCTCCAGCATGGTGCTCTGGATCAGATAGACATCCAGGTCGCCGTCGCCGTCGTAGTCCAGCAGAGCCGCTCCTGAGCCCACGATTTCCGGTAAGTAATACTGACCGCTGGCCCCATTGAAGTGGGTAAAATTCAACCCGACTCGCGAGGCGACTTCCGAGAAAAGGGGAGTTTCCCCGGGGTCTTGAGCCTCAAGAGCCGGCCACGAGAGGGCTCCCCCCAGCAGGGTGATCAGGATCCGGCCGGTCCTTCCCGGGAAGACAGCCAGATCTTTCATGGCTGTTTCTGTGCCTGCGCCAGCTGCTGCAGGAAACTCTCGAGATCTGCCGCCAGGTCCTTTCTTCCCACGGAAAGCGCCTTCCGGCGGGCCTGGGCTGCAGAATCCACGGCTTTGTCAAGATCGCCGAGGCGGGCATAGCTGTGGGCCAGCACGTACAGGCACACCGGCGTCCTCTCATCTTCAACCGCCAGGGTCTTCAGAAAGTGGGGGACGGCTTCTGCATCTCTTGCCTGTCTTTGCAGAAGCAAGCCCAGTTGAAAATGGGCTACGCGGTAGTCAGGCTGGTTCTTGATCGCCTGTAGAAAATGTTGCTCCGCATCCTCGTATTGCTTTTCCTGGACCAGGACCGTACCCAGAAGGTAGTGGGATTCGGCGTAAAAGGGATCGATCTCCAAGGCTTTTCTGAAGGCCTCGACAGCTTCCTGGTTTCTACCCTGAAGCCGGCGAAGCAGACCCTGGTTATGGCGGATTTCATGAATGCTCGGATCCAGCTTGAGAGCCGTTTGACAGTGCTGCTCGGCCTTGTCCAACCGGCTCAAGAGCAGCTCGGCCAGGCATAGATTGGCGTGGGCCCGGGCGTACTCCGGATCTTCCTCCAGAGCCCGCTGATACTCAACAATGGCCTGTTCCACTTGACCCCGTTCCTGAAGTCGAAGCCCTTCCTTGAAGTAGTATTCCGCTCTGGATTTCAGAGCCGCGACAGGCTTGAGCAGAGGATCATCCAGCTGTGGTTTTTTCCCTCTGTGTTCTTGAAAGAGCCGAACGTTCTCCTGATACCGTTCCAGCTCTCCCAGCTGTCGATACGCCGTTGCCAGACCGTAGTAGGCAGCTCCGTAGTTGGGAGACAGCTCCAGCGCCTTCCGGTAGCTCTGCAGTGCCATCTGCCACTCACCCCTCGAGGACTGGATGCGGCCGATCCCATAGTGGGCCTGGGAGCAGTCCGGATGCTGCTTGAGAGCTTCCCTGTAGATCGCCTCTGCTTCCTCTTCATCGCCGCTCGCCTGAAGCAGGTCGGCCAGTCTGATACGGGCCGGCAGATAGTCGGGATCCAGCGCTCTCGCCTTGCCCAGGATGGTGATGGCTTCGCCGGTCTTTCCCCAGGCTGCCCGGGCGATGGCCAGGTAATAGGGCCAGTGAAAAGTCCCCGGTTGCAGTACATCGCATCTCTGGTAAAAGGCCGCCGCCAGGTCGTACTGGTCAAAGGCGTGGAAGGTCATGGCCAGGTATCCGTTGGCTTCTACGTCGGTGGGACGTTCCAGTACTTTCCGATAGGCTTCCTGTAGTTTCGGCTCAAACGCCTTTACCTGCCGGGGCGAGAGCTGAGGGAGGGGCGGCAGGTCCTGGGCCCAGACGAGCGGGGCAGCCAGCGCAAAGACCGCGACCGGTACGAGACGGCGGACCATCGTCCGCATCGTAATCCGGGTGGCAAAGCCTGGTCAAGGAGGCCTCTTCTGGTTCCCTGCTTTGATAGCATTACAGAATGGTGTCGCCTCCCTGGTGGTTGTACTTCTCACGATGCACCGTCATTCTGGCTTTCCTGTGCGTCGCCTGGCCGCAGTCAACCTGGCAGCAGAATGTCGCGGAGTTGCTGCGAAAGGGCCACCCGGAGGAAGCCCGAAAGATCCTCCGCAAGGTAGTCCAGGAGGACCCGGGAAACCAGGACGTACAAGCTCTCCTTGGACAGATCGCATTCAATTTTAAGGAGTATTCAGAGGCCGCAGACCGCTTCGAAAAATGTCCCTCGAAACTCTCCAGCAGTCCCATCCTGCTTCTCAACTACGCCGAGGCGCTTCTCCACACCCGGGCCAGCCAGACTGCCCTCGAGGCACTGGAAAAGTTACCGCGCGATCACGCGCTTGTGCAGTTCGAGGCCGGTTTGATTGCGGCACGTTTTGGGGAGCTGGCAGCGGCTGAAAGACATTTTCGGCTGGCCCGAGCCGGATATCCGGACCCGCATGCGGTCGCCTACAGCCTTGCCCTGGCCCAGTACCGTCAAGACAAGTTCGAGGAGTGTGCAACGACCCTGGAGGAGATCCGCACCAGCTGGGCCAACGCCAACCCTTCAGAACCTCCGGGTCATCCCCCGGCCGAGACGAAAGAGCGAATACTCGATTTACTGTTGCTCGCGAAAAAGGAAGCTCCGATCGACAGCCTGCGGCAGGCGATCCACAGCCATCCCCGGAACGCAATCAATTACCTGGCAGCAGCGGAGCTTTTAACCGAAGAGAATAAGCTGCTGGAGGCGGCGAAACTGGTCGAGCAGGGCCTGGAACAACTTCCCAACTCTTACGGGTTGCGTTTTAAGCAGGGTCATGTGCGATTTCTTCTGGCTCAATACGCAGCGGCCGAATCCGCCTATCGAAAGGCCGCCGATCTCCGGCCCAACCTGGATGCCCCCAGAATCGGTCTGGCGCTGGCGCTGATGGCGGGTCGGCATTTTGCTGAAGCCTCGGCGGTCCTGGAGAACGTCCTGCAGCTGACTCCGTCCAGCTTCTATGGACACTACCTGTTGGGGAATCTGGCCATCCTGGAAGGAGCTGTCCCCGGCAGCGAAGCCGAGGAGAAGGCAATTGAGCACCTGAAGCAGGCGACTCGGTTAGAACCGGCGTTCTTTTTCTGGGAAGGATCCTCCCCTGTGGCTCTTGCCCACACCAGCCTCGGTAAGCTCTATCTGAAACGGGGCGATCCGTCCTCAGCAGCTCGCGAGCTGGAAGAAGCGATCCGGTTGGATCCGAGTGCGACCCCAGCCTTCTATCAACTTTCGATTGCCTATCGGAAACTGGGCGAGAGGGAAAAAGGGCGAGAGGCATTGACCCAGGTCCGGCGACTCAACGATCAAAGGCGCCGCACGGGTAAACGGGAGTCGCTCTATCAGGCGCTGCAGAAAGCCCGGATGGGAGGTGTCGGGCCTCCTGGTTAGGCGTGCTGCACTCCAAGTTCTTATGAACCCCTGGAGTGGATGACTTCTACGGTATCCGAGCCCTCGGTCAGGCGGAGGTGGCGGTTGACCTCGATGTTTTCGAACTCCTGCACGTTCCCGGAGGGCCACCGGATCTTCAGTAAATCCACCGACTCGGCCTGCTCGAGCCCGAAATGGACCAGGGCGGGGCTCTGGGAAAGAAAACTGTTGACCGGATAGAGTTGGCGAGACAGCGTTCTCCCTCCAACCTGGAGCGTGATCCTGGCGCCGATGCCCATAGAGTTGCTCTCCTTGCCCCTCAAGGAAACCTTCAGATAACTCTTCCTGGGGAAGTGGTTTTCGTACAGGAGCAGCGGGCCCCCTCCCGTCTGCCGAACCAGCATATCGGGCATTCCATCATTGTTGAAGTCGGCGCCTACGCTGGCCCGACCATCTCCCTCGCTGTCCATGCCGCTCTGGTAAGTTAGATCCAGAAAGACTTCTCCATCCACACCCAGATACGTGCGGTTGGCTTCAAAGGCACTCAGATTGAAAGTCGAATTGTTGAAACCCCAGGCATTTCCAATCCAGAATTCACCGGATTTCCAGTCCAGGTCGCCGGCCTGCTTCAACAACGCCGTTCGATCGAAAGGCTGCGCCACGGCAACCTGCCAGACGCACCGTCAACCATCCGCCGCGTTGCGATCCTTGCTCCTGAATCCGGAGGGGACGTAAAGATCCAGCCAGCCGTCATTGTTCAAGTCGACCATACTGGGCCCGTAAGACCATCCGGTGCTCGCGATTTCAGCCCCACGGCCTCGCCGCGCGAATTGAAGGTCTCCCTGGTTGAGAAACCACTCACTGCCTCGGGCGAAGTTTCGCACTTTCTCAAGCACGTCAGGCGGATAGGCGGCCGGGTGGAGATTAGCGATGATCCGATCCGCCGACTTCGAATACATGGCGGCGAGATACAGGTCGACGTGACCGTCGTTATTGAGATCACCTGCGGTCAAACCCATCCCGAATCCGCCAAAACTGCGCTGCAGGGAGAGTTCCTTGAAAGGCCGGCCGGACCCCTGGTTGAGAAGGATCGTTTCGCGCCCGAATTCATCAGCGAGTGCCAGATCCGGATCCCCATCCCCGTCGGCATCCAACCAGACTGCCGCGAAACAGGAACGCAGGTCGCCTCCCGTCCTGGTTTGCTCCGTTACGTTCTCAAACTGCCAGTTGCCCAGATTTCGAAGCAGTAAATTCTCAACGCCGCTTCGATTCGATATCCAGGACCGGGCGCCCTTGACCGCACCGAAGCCTCCGGCAACGTACAGATCCATCCGCCCATCCAGATCGTAGTCCACGACAGAGTAGTTTTGGCCCCGGTCCGTCAGGGATAGATTGGTCTGGGCAGTAATATCCTGAAAAGTGCCGTTCCCCTGGTTCCGATAGAGCCTGGTTCCGAACAGCAGATCCTCATACCCGTCTGCATCCAGATCCACGAAAGCGCCGCCGCCGTAGCTGGAATTCTCCGGCAGTCCGGCTTCCCCGGTTACGTTGCGAAAGCCACCCGGGCCGCCCCTGTACAGTCCATTGGTTTTCACACCGGTTACCAGGACATCCAACCAGCCGTCGCTGTTGTAGTCGCTGACGTAAATCCCTCCGGTAATGACTACGTCCGGCCCTTCGGTTTTCCAGTGATCGTAGTAAATTTCGGGTTGCAGGCCCCGTTCAGTCGCAACTTCCTTCATCAGAAAGTCGCTGCTGTCGCCCCAGTTGACCGCGTAGACATGGAACCCGCGAATCCAGCCCGTACGGTCCGGCAGGTCATCCGAGGGAGGATCCAGTATCACTCGCGCCTTGATCAGGGCTTCAGCCACAGTTCCGTCGGTGGTTCGGCCGGTGAAACGGATTTTCATGGTTCCACGCCAGGGACCGGCGAGCTGTTCCCGCTGTGCAGGGGCCAGTTCCAGCATGGCCACCTGTACCCGAGGGGGTTGGTCTAAGGCCGATGCATAGAGCGGAGCAAAGAATCGAATCAGCCTGTCCATGGATCCAGGAGAGGAGACGAATCGATTTCGGTACTCGAGCAGGTAATCGACAATGCGGCCGGCATCGGCCTCGCTGCGACGCGCCGTCGCCTCACGCATGCGGTTGAACCGACCCGAGGACGTTTTGATGGCAGGCCCGCCAGGCTGCAGCACTTGACCCGCACAGTCCTTGCTGAAGTATTCCAACAGGGCAGGACGGTCGTTCTCGACGAAAGCGCTGGACCATTGCGGAAAGACCTTGTGGTCCAGAACGAACACCCAGTGCTCAATGTCCCAGATAAACTTGCGATGAGCTTCCGACATGGCCAGGGTCTGGGCCGCGGCGGACGGGTGCCCGTCCCCGGACTCCTGGGCAAGACAGGGTCTCGAGAGCAGATCGGTGGCCGCCGGCAGGCTAACGGCCAGAATTAGAAATAAGGCTTTGGTGCGGAGCCAATTCATGAGAGCGAAGTCCCTTGTCGTTGTCATGCCAGAATAATCAATTCTGCAGTTCCTTGCCAAGGTCTGGTCCCAGACCCTCGGAATTGCCTGGAGGGCGCAAGTCAATGAGCCTGTTGTGGAGCGTTGATTACAACCCTTCTGTCGCCCCCTTCGGGGGCTGCCCTAAATGACGTTGTCCTACACCGGGGCCTTTCGGCCCCGGCTATTCTCTGTCGCCCCCTCTGGGGGCTTGTCTGGAAGGCCGCGGAGCGGCCGAAAGGGAATAGCCGGGGGCGCAAGCCCACGGAACAGCGTTGAAACCGATTGGCCAGCCCCAGAGGGGCGGCAGATGCCGTTCGGCAGGTCAATTCACCGCTCCGGTTTGGTTCTTGCCGAGAGCTGCTTCAGGATGCGCTGCGCCGTTTCGGGGTAAATACCAATGACATGGTCGCGCATCCGGGGCGACTCGGAATCGCCGGCCGTCTCCAGGGGGGTTCCCAGGTCTCGATGCATCAGCATGTGACAGTCGACGCAATCGCCTTCGATGGCCTCCTCCCCGACAGTTCTCGCCATCCCGCAGGCCTGGGGCTGGTGGCAGGATATGCAGCGCTGAGAAAATAATCCTGCCTTGCCCCGCTCCAGGTGATGCGGGTCATGGCAACTTACACAGGTCAGCGACTCACTCTCTTGAAAGCACTTCGACTGCTGAAGTCGGTCGGGCTGATTGGTGGTGTGTACGCCGCCGCTGTGCTTGGCCCGAAGGCTTTCGACGGAGATGAATGCCTCGGGGCCCTGGCCGGGCCGGAACGAAAAGGGTCCCTCCCGTGGGACCAGATGTCCCGAATGGCACTGGGCGCAGAGCGTAACCTGAGGTTGGCGGCCGATTCTCCCGGGATGCACGATGGCGGCTGCTGAAGAGGACTCAGACCTGGACAGCGGGTTTGCGGAATGAAGGGCTCCGGGGCCGTGACATCTTTCGCAGGTGACGCCCAGCAGGTAGTTGTTCTTGTTGTAAACGTTGCTCAGATAAGGCTGGGTCGGGTCTTTCTCGCTGACCACTTCAAAGTAAGTGGCATGGCACTCCAGGCAACGAGGAATCACGTCGCGGTCAAAAAACGCCTCCCCGTCGGGATAGCCGGGGCTGTTGATCCAGCGCTTAGCCTGGGAAAAGTAGGAAACCGGGAGTTGAAAGAGCCGGCTGCCCCTCCAGTAGAGGTAGGTCTGGCCCATTTTCCCCGAGCCGATGACCAGATCCATTCGCTCGGTTCGCCTCCGGATTTGACCCTCCTCCCGGGTCCAGACGGTTTGAAAGAAGCCTTCTTCCGAAGCACTCATCTCGAACCAGAGGTCGGGGTTGCGGGTGCGAAGGGTAGCCTGGCCGGGCCGGAAGCTGCCCTTAATGGAGTCTGCCCGGGGAGGCTGCGAGGTGAGGTAGTGTCCAGTTTGACGAAAGCTCTCGAAAATGGCCTGATGACATTTCCCGCAGGTGGAGGCACCGACATAAGATGAGCGATCCTTGCCGGAGGGCAGTGACGCGCCTGCTTGTCCCGGCATGAGCAGAGGTAGACCCGCGGGCAGTTGAGCGAGGAGGAAGAATGGAGTCAGGATCAAGCCGTGCATTTCGTCATGAGCCCCTTCTTCTAGCAGCGCGGCCGAGCGCGATCTCCAGACGCACTGCCAGGGACAGTCTACACAATCGGGATGGGCGGGCGAAGAAGGAAGAAGAAGGTAGGGCTGCTCAGCCCCGATCACTCGCCTTAGCGAGGACCGGGACCGAGCAGACAATTCTTCCTTTAGAAAATGAACTGCAGTCCCAGCTGAGTCCGGCGGCCGAACTGAGAAGCGGTGATGAGGTTGGTCGTGCAGGGAGCACTCGCCGGACAGATGTTGGTACTGGGAATATTGAAGTTGGCGTGGTTCAAGAAATTGAAGAAGTCCGCAGTAAAACGAATCCGCTTGTTCTCCATGAAAACGAAGTCCTTGGTCACCGAAAAATCGACATCTGCCGACCCGGGCCCCTCCAGGATGCCGACCCCGGCGTTGCCGAACACGAACGGACCGGGGTGTTCGAAGGCGTTGACGTTAAACCAGTTGTCGGTGGTTTGCGGGCCCTTGGGATTACCGATCAGGTTGGCCCGCGACTGGCCACCAAAGGAGTTCGTCAAATTGGGCGAACTCATGAAGTTGAGCGGCAGACCGGACTGGCCAATGAAGGCCGCGGTCACATCCCAGCCGCCCAGAGCGGTGGCCGCCGCTCCGCTATTGAGATATTTGCGACCCGCTCCAAAGGGCAGCTCGTAAAGTCCCGCAAACACGAAGCGCAGGCGCCTCGCGTACACGGCAGGACCTCTGGCACTCTTGCGATCGTAAATGTTGAAACGTCCTGCGCGATTGCCCAGGTGCTTGGACCAGGTGAAGTTGGAGATAAAAGACAAGCCCTCTGCATATCTCTTTTCCGCCTTCAAAATAAAGGCATGGTAAGTCATGGTCTTGTCATTCACGGCGATCTGCCTTACGTCGTTGTACTGGGGAAAGGGACGGTTTACCTGGACGGCGTTGGGCCCCATCAACTCAGGTCGCAGCTGGTTCAAATTGTAGTTCCACTCGCCCAGGTTCCTGACCAGGTTGCCGACGTAGCCGGTTTCGAATACGAAGTCATTGATTTCGTGCTGGAGGGTGAAGCTCATATTAATGCTGTAGGGGTTCTGGCGCAGCTCCGGACAGCACAGGTAGTCGGGCGACAGAATAGGTGCCTCCCCAATGGGAACGGCTCCAAAGCCTGGTTGGAGCTCGAATGACGGTATGTCTCCTACACCGGCACTGAGGCCATCAATGGCCGGGGTGATCCCATTGTTGGGAGTGCTCAAGGACTTTTGGAAGACAATGTCGCCGCGCCCCGAGCTGGGAGTCTGCCAGGGGTTCATCCCAATCATGGGCTGCATGAAGTAAAGGCCTGACCCGGCCCGCACCACCGTTCTGCCACCGCCTGGATTCCAGGCGATTCCCAGGCGCGGCGCGATGTTGGTTTTGCTGGTCTCGTACATCTGAGTGGGGAAGATGAAGGCGCCCGGGCAGTTACACACGGGGTTGTTGAGATTGAGGTCAAAAGAGCTGATGAGATCGTTTCTCTCTGTCATCGGCAGGTCGAACTCATAACGCAGCCCCAGGTTGACAATCACGTTGGGGCTGACCTGCCAGTCATCCTGGACGAACATGCCCCAGTACGAGGTAGAGAAATTCCGCTGGGTTTTATGGGTAATGTTGGCGCTGTCCACCCAATCCACAAGCAGGGAAGCCACTGCATCCCCCGAAGCGGCGTCAAAGGGATTGGCCGCCGTGCCCCGCGCAGCGAAATTGTAGCCTCCAGACGGCCTTGAGGCCGAGAAATAGTCGTGACCGGAGCGTCTGGTCTCGACGCCGAACTTGATGGCGTGGGCGCCCCTCAACCAGGTCACGGTGTCACCAAAATGCCACGAGGTTCGTGGATTGATGGCAGAGCCACCACCCCAGCCGCCACCGAAACCATTGTAGCCGCCGTCAAAACCGATCGCAGGGAAGTGGTCGTTTTGACCCGTTCCTCCTCCGATGTCGACCGTCGAAGGGATCTGGGGAGGAACTGGAATTCCTAACTGCTGGGGGAAACCCAGACCCTGGGAAGTATTCCTGGCGAATTGCGTGAAGTACTGGAAGGTCTGGCGGAAGTCGGAGATCAGCGAGGGGCTGAAGGTGTGCGTCCAACCCGCTGCCTGGTTGTGCGCATCGAAGGTCATCAACCAGTCGTCGGGGTCTGCCGGATTCCGATCGTCCAACAACAGCTTAGCATCAGAGGGGAGATCCCCAGAGTCAAAAAAAGATGGCGCCGACCAGCTTCCGACTGACTCATCGCCGATGGGATCTGAAATATAGCGAACAAAGACCTTGTCATTATCAGACGCCTGCCAGTCGCCGCGTATTGTCCACCCCACGCTGGTCAGCCCCAGCCTCGCGACCCCCTGGAAGTTGTTGGTCCCCGAGGGGTCATCCGGCGTCCGATCGGCATCTGGAAGCCAGCGCAGGATCTCTTGTGACTGGGGGCTGATCCGGTTGGCCGGGATGATGTTGCCGGGGAAAGGGGTTCGGTTGCCGTTGGCATCAGTGGTGAGGGGATCATAGATGATTCGCGGAGTCCCGTCACTGTTGAATTTGCCCGAAAAATCGCCCTGCCTCTGGGCCTGCGTGGGGAACGTCTTAAACCTGGTTATGTTAAAGCCCGACGGGGTAAGAGAACGCTTTTCCTCACGACTGACCATGAAATGGACTTTGTCCTTGACAATGGGTCCGTCCACCTCGAAACCGTAAAGATGTTCGCGGAAAGGATCCCGCTCGGGGGCAAAGTAACTGCGAGCGTCCATCGCCTTCTGACGGTGATACCACCAGAGGGCGCCATGGAAATCGTTGGTTCCCGTTTTGGTGGACATCATGATGAGACCGCCACCTCCCCCGTTGTACTCTGCCTTAAAGCTGCTTTGCACAATCCGGAACTCTTTCACCACATGTTGCGTCGGGCTGGTGTCAGCGTTTCCATCGTGGGCACGGCCGCTCATGCCGTAGCCTCCATCAATATAGATCTCGCCGCCCTTGTAGGGAACTCCGTTCATGCTGAAGGCGGTTGAGTAGCCGGGAAGCATCTCCCAGGTCCCTCGAGGAGCCACTGCGGCTGCATACTTGACCAGATCCAAGGGCCGCTTCAACATCTGAGGCAAAGACTCCACCATCTTCTCGCTCAGGAAATTACTCACCGTGGCCGATTGCTTTTCGAGGGCAATGCCCGTCGACTCCACCGTCACCGACTCGGTGATTTCGCCAATTTCCATGGCGATGTCCACGGTGGTGATTCTCATGGTTTCCAGCCCCACGTCGACCACCGCGGTTTTGAAGCCGGCCAGCTGCGCACTGATTCGATACGCTCCCGGATTCAGCTCGATGACCCGGTAGAGCCCCAGGTCGTTGGTGATGCCCCTTTTAGAAAAGCCGGACGCGGGATCAGTGAGGACGACGGTAACACCGGGGAGCACTGCACCCGTACCATCCGTGACCGTTCCTGTGACTTCAGACAGACGCTGCGCCGAGGCGACGGAAAAGAGTAAAGAGATGCAGAGCAGAAGGGCAAAGACCTTGGCAAACTTCATGGTTGGCACTCCCGTTTAGGTTGAGGGGGTAACGTGACTCGCAATCGCAAGATGGCCGCGATTATAGGGAACCTCACATTCCGAGTCAAAGAAAAACTTTCCAATTTGAATACCTTTTCATCATATTAGAGCAATTAGTGTGCCATTCACTAGTTGCGGGCCTGGCCGGCCTGGCCAGTCTGTCCATTTCGTTGAAAACGCGGCACTTATCCAATTTCCATAAAGGTCTCTAGCGATGCTCATGCCAACCTGAAATCCAAGATTTTGGAGCAAGGAGGCAGTCCTTGGGGGCAGTCCTGGAGTGTAACTGATTGAAACGGAGTTATTTAGAAGAATATCCAGTATCTTGGATCAAACGATCGGAATATCGGAGGAATGCGCCAAGCCTTCAAGGCCAGGGTTGCCCACACGCAGCGTTTGGGACTCCTTTGTTGTTCGAGTCACCAAAAACCTATACTGTGCCAATGAGGCGTGCCCAATTCTGGCTACTGGCCGGCGCTTCCGGGTGGCTGCTCTCATTCTCCCTGGCCCCTGCCCAGCCGGCCTGGAAACAACAGGCTCTCGAACTGCTGAACGGGGGCCATGATCTGCAGGCGCGAAGGGTCCTGCTGGAAGTGGTTCGCCAGTCCCCGGGGGAGGAGGAGGCTCAGGCTCTCCTCGGACAGGTCGCGTTCAACCGAAAAGAATACCAGGAAGCGGCGGCTCGTTTCGCCAAAGCTCCCTCCATTCTACGGGCGAACCCGCTTCTCCTGGTCAACTACGCCGAAGCGCTTCTGGAATCAAGGGAAGGCGCCTCAGCCGGGCGGGTCCTGCAGAGGGTACCGGAAGAGGACGCCATTGCTCAGTTTGAAGCGGGACTGCTGCTGGCCCGCTTCGGCGAGTACGCCGCCAGCGAACGCCACTTAGTGTTTGCCCGGGGGGCCTACCCCGACAAATCCGTGGTGGCTTATAACCTGGCGTTTGTGCAATATCTTCTGCGTAAGTTTGCCGAATGTGCCACTACCCTGGAAGACGTTCCCCAAGAGTTCAAAAGCGGCGATATCTTGAACCTGCTGGGACTGGCCTACCTCGAGATGGAAGAGTTTCAAAAAGCCGCACAGATCTTACAGGAAGGTGCGCGCAGGCACCCGCTTGACGAACGCAACTACGTGGCGATTGCCAGACTCTCGGTAGAGGGGGCTGTGCCGCCGTCATTGGCGCTGGAGTTCCTGGATCGGGGGGTGACTCATCTTCCCGATTCGCAAGTCCTGCGCATCCAGCGCGGTTACTTGAAGCTTTCACAGGGTCGCTACGGGGAGGCCGTATCCGATTACCAGATGGCGATCGAGCTGCAGCCGGATCTGGAGACGGCCCGGCTGGGACTGGCCTTCGTCCTGGCGGAAGCCCAGCGTCACCAGGAGGCGATCGCTCTCCTGCAGGACACCATCCGGCGGAACCCCTCGAGTGCCTATGCGCACTACCTGCTGGGAGAAATGACAATGACTCAGGGGGTTCAGCCGGGTACTCCGGAAGAAGCTGAAAGCCTGAAGCATCTCCGGCGAGCGACTGCTTTGCAGCCCGACTTCGTGCTGGCCCACACCAGCCTGGGGAAATTGTATTTGAAAAGAAACGATCTGGGCTCAGCCATTCGGGAGCTGGAGACGTCGACCCGTCTCGATCCCGAGGCGACTCCGGCCTATTACCAGCTTTCCATCGCCTACCGAAAAGCCGGAGAAAAGGAAAAAGCCCTGCAAGCCCTCCAGCAGGTGCGGCGCCTCAACCAGGAGGAACGCAAGCTGGGAGCCGACCGCTTCCTCTATCGGAAGCTCAAGAGGGGAGGGGCGCAACTCTACGCTCCCCAGTGACCAAGCCGCCTGCCGCCTCTACATCCCTGCGTGGAATCTGCGCTACCCGAAAGTGGGAGGGGCCCCGGGGCGACTCCCGGGGGGATTTAAACGGTCGCTGCCCCGGGGCCCCTCCCACTTTCTCCTGACACTCAGAACCCGGTCGCGCCGTGTGCATCCGAGCGAGCGTGGGGGCAGGGGGGCAGCAACTTGACCTCCGGCATGATGGCTTGCATACTGGCGACACGGCGAAGACCCTCTGAAATAAAGGCCAGAACAAAGGAGAGAGAATGTCTGAACTGGATCGACGAGATTTTGTCAAGCTGGGTGCGGCTACGGCTGCGGGCGCCACCGCGCTGGTGAGCTGTTCCAAGGGAGACCCGGAAAGCGCCGCGCTGACAGCCTCCACTTATGAGGCCGAAGTGCCGGACACTCTGGATTTGGCCGAGAGAGCCGGCCTGGCAGTGAACTCCCTGACCGGAGCTGCCGATCCCGAGCGCAACTACGAGACCTTCCAGTGTCTGCACTATGACACCAACCCGCCGCATTTTACGCACAACACGGGAGGCCCGTGCCTGGCGAAGGCGATCCATGTTCTGCCGCTGATGCGCAAGATGAGTGGCAGCACTCTCCATGCCGACTATGACAGCAAGATGGTGGATGCTTTGCTCACTGACATTGACGAGAACGGTCTCTGGTGGCTCCGCTATGCCGGGAGGCCGTACCGGGAGAGCTTCCCCAACTACGGGGAAGATATTTACTGGCCCTTTCCGCACGCGCGGCTGATGGTGGGTCTGATGGCCTGGCATCAGTTTGACGGCAATCCAAAGTGGCTGGAGATTGGGAAGCGCCTGGCCGGCGGTCTGCACAAGGTGGCTCATCAAAACGCCGAACGCGCCTGGTTTACCAACAGCAAACCGACCTTCATGGTTCGTGCGGCCATGGCCGAGGAGTTTGAAGATCTGGTCGCCATGGGGGAAGGGAAAAAGCCGGCCCGCAAAGGTGGCTCCGGCCCGACGGTCGAGGAGCCGGACAGGGTCAATTTTCAGATCATCGGCAATCCCCTGCGTGCCCTGTCGCTGTGGGCAGATGTCAGCGGAGACGAGGAGGCGCTCGAGCTGGCCCGAAAAACGGCGGGCTTTATGCTCAAGCCCAGCATGTGGGGAGCTTCCGAGGGGCCGACCATGATCTCCGGGGCTGAGCACGCCCACTGGGAAGGTCACTTCCACACGACCACCACCGGCGTGATGGGAATGGTGGACTACGCCATTGTTGCCAATGATCCTGTCGCCAAACGCTTTGTACGCGATTTCTATGAATACACGCGAAATGTTGGAATCGGCCGCATCGGGTTCTTCCCTGCCGTTCTAGGTCCTCTGGAGGACATCCAAAAGCACAACCAGAAGGCCTACGGGGGGAAAGCGCAGGTGTGTGAGACCTGCTCGATCGGAGACATGACGTACATCGCCTCTCGGCTCAGCCAGGCCGGGATTGGTGATTACTGGGATGATGTCGACCAGTACGTGCGAAATCATCTGGTCGAGTGTCAAATGCTGCGTCGCGATCTGATCGAAGAGATCGTTGAGAATGCCATCGGTCACACCATCAACCCGGAGATCGAGACCGGCGAGGGGGTAATCGACAGAGGCATCGGCGGATTTTCTTCCGTCTCTGATCCCACCATGCTGCATGCCTGGTGGACGATGTGCTGCAACGCCAATGCTCCGGTAGGGCTTTACGAAGCCTGGAATTCGATAGTCCGCCATGACCAGGGCCTGGCCCAGGTCAACCTGCTCTTGAACCGGGCCTCACCCTGGGTCGATATCGACAGCTACCTGCCTTACGAGGGCAAGGTGGTGCTCAGAAACAAAACAGCCACAAAGTTGAGTGTGCGCATTCCAATCTGGGCGGATAGGAAGGCAGTCCGATGCCAGCTGAATCAGCAGGACATCTCGCCCGTTTGGACGGGTAATAACATCTTGATTGATCCGGTGGTGCCTCGTGATGAAGTCCACCTCACGTTCCCGCTGCTTGAGACTACGGAGCATCACACCGCGCCTACGTATGAGATTCAGTACACTTGCCGTTTCAAGGGGAATACTCTGGTCGACATTTCGCCGCGGCCAGAGGAGTTTGCCTGGACTGTGATGGCCTCGGATGATGGCGCCAAGATCCCGGTCAAGAGAGGTTATCCGATCTATTTGAGGGACGCCTATAAGGCCGATAAGGCTCCCATCAAGAAGATCTCCCGATACGTTCATCAAGCGTAGGGGCGACTCCGGGTGGTCGCCCGTTCAGCGGGCCGGCACAAGACCGGCCCCTACGGAACGCCATCGTAGGGGCGACCCTCGTGGTCGCCTGTTTAGCGGGCCGGCACGAAACCGGCCCCTACGATCGGGTCGCTTCTATCCCCTGGAGAGTGACACTCCAATTAGGCTAGACTTTCCTCACCGAACAGGAGGACTTTGTCATGACAAACGCGGCGCCCATTCATTTCGGAAACGCAGCTTACGGATTCAGAGAGCATGGCCTTCCGGAATTTTTCAAGACTTGTCGGGAAATCGGCACTCCCGCCGTCGAGATTGATTGCGGGTGGTTCAACGAAGACTGCGAAAACCGCATCTCGGTGGATGCCACGGCTGAAGAAGTCGATCGAGTCAAGGAGTTAGCGGCCGCGGCCGGTGTGGAGGTCACCGCACTGGGAAGCGGGGCGGTGGTCGGTCTGGCAGGTGAAGTTGCCGAGGACCGCTCGGCTGAGATCATGAAGGTCATCGATGTCGCGGAGGCCTTGGGCGCCCGAGTGATCCGGGTGTTTACAGAACACGATTTCACGCATTCCAAACACTACGTGCTGACGCCGGAACGCGTTACCGAGGCCCTTTACGAGACACTGGCGGTGGCCTTCAACAAAGTGGGGGACTATCTGAAGGGCAAAGGAATTTACGTGGGAATCGAAAACCATGGGGGCACTTCGGCCACCGGCGCCGGACTCAAGAGGCTCCTGGACATGGTTCCTCACAAAGAAGTGGGTGTGACCTATGACCCGGCCAACTTTGCCATCGGAGGAGAGGATCCCTACCAGGCCCTGATGGCTGTTCAAGACCGGGTCGTCTACACCCACTGGAAGGACGTGGGCCAGGCCCCCCAGAACCCCGAAGGACTCGAGTACCGGGCCTTTGGAGAGGGCGAAATCAACTGGAGTCCGATCGTACGAACACTCCTGGACTCCTTTGACGGAATCTGGGCAATCGAATATGAACAGAAAGTGGCCAGTACCCTGGAGAATCTGGCCGAGGGCACCCGGAGATCGAGAGAGAACCTGGAAGCCGTCATCGAGCAGGTCCGAAACGAGACAGAGGAGTCCGCTTAACCGATGGTCAATATCAAGACTTCCACTCACGTTGCCATCAGCGTTCCCAATGTCGAGGAAACAGCCGCATTCTATGAAAAGATCGTGGGCCTCGAGATCTCGGAGCGAGTCGACGGGGCCGTCTTCTTACGCTGTAATCGAGACCATCACTGCCTGGCAATTTATCCCGGGGAAAGAGCCTTGCATCACCTGGGACTGGAGGTCGGAAGTGAGGAGGCTCTGGAGGAGGCTCAGCACTCGCTGGCAGAGGAGGGTTTCCAGCCGGAGCCCGGGGACTACCCCGAGCCGGGTCATGGATCGGGCCTTTGTTATCGTGACCCGGACGGAAATCGGGTGGAGCTCTATGCCGGGATGCAAACCGTTGAGGAGCCGCTGCAGCCGCGTGAAGTCCGACCGGTTGGCTTCGGTCACATCACGCTCATGACCGCCGACCTGCCTCGCTGTGCGGCTTTTTATACCGACATTCTGGGTTTCAGGATCTCCGACACGGTGGGGGAAGCAGCCATCTGGGTGCGCTGGAATCAGCAGCACCACGGTGTCGCCATCCTCCAGACCGGTCAGGCCAAAGTGAATCACTATGCCTTTGACCTAGCTGATTGGGGTGAGATGAAAAAAATCTGTGACCATCTTTGGCGGAATGACATCCCGATCATTTACGGTCCCAGTCGTCACGGCCCGGGCCACAACATCTTCATTTATATCCCCGACCCGGCTGGGAATGTCATCGAGTTGACCCTGGAGGTGGTTCAGATCTGGGATGATGAAAGCTACCAGCCCCTGAACTGGACGAATGCACCCAAAACGGTTGATGTCTGGAGAGGGCTTTCCCAGCCGCCCTACATGCTGGAAGGTGAAGGACGTGATTTCACGGACTGGTCGACCGGTTCTCCCCTGATTGGTCGGGGGTGGAGCGTCCCTAAAGTGGACGGTCGGGAGTTGCTCGATCCAGCCGCCGTTGTGACCACGCCTACCACTGAAGTGCCGGAGCTCAAAATCGAGGTTCCCGCCTTCACGCTCAGCTACGACAATCCCCTCGACCACGTGAAAGCCATGCTGGTGAGCGATCGGCGTTACCCTACGGGCGAAGGCGTGTCGGTGTCCGCGGACCTGTGCGTTGAAGTGCGGGGAACCGAGGCCAACCCGTTCGGAGCGGATCCGGACAATCCGAAGCTTGCAAACGCGGCCATCGCCCTGATCGACAACACGACGGGGGTGGTGTTGAATATCGGGGCATCCAATCGACGTGTCGTGGCGCTGCGCGAGCATTTCAAAGTGAAGACTCCGGGAGGGGAGGACTCAACCCTGCCCCTGATTGATCCGCTCCTGACGGATGTGACCATCGAGCCGGGTTCCTGGCATCGCTACGAGATTCGTTATCAGCCGGGGGAGGACGGCTGGCTGGAAGCCGCCCCTGATCGCGCCCAGTGGCTGGTGGACGGTAACCTGGTCCGCGACCTGAGTTGGGTCGCCACCATCGACGAGCCGGCGGGCCCGGTCGTCGTGCCGGCTCGTTTTCGAGGCATCATGGCGATCTTTACCCTGCTGGACGACATGCCCGACGGGCGGGGAGGGGTCCAGCCCGGACTCGATCCCCACTACCAGCATTCGCTGTTCGGACAGGGTGTCACGGCTCGCTGGCGCAATCTGAAGGTCCTCAGCTCCGGTCAGGCACAGCACATCAAGTCGTGATCTGATCGTTTCACCGGTTTGAATCAGCGCCCCGGGCGGGAGCCCAAAACATGCGTCTTTCAGGCGTCCCTCTATTGGTAGCGTGCTCCCTGAGCGTTCTTTTCTCGCAGTCCTACCTCGATCAAGACCTCTTGAAAATGGCCAAGGAGGGGCAGGATGCGTTGGTTCGAACGTTACTGAACTCAGGTGCCGATATCAATGCGAGAGATGAAAGCGGCAGGACAGCCCTGATGCTGGCCGCCCTGGGAGGTCACGTGGCGACGGTGACATCGCTGCTCGATGCAGGTGCCGATGTTGAAGCGAAAGACGACGACGGGAAAACGGCACATGGCCTGGCAAGCGAAAAAGGTCAGAACGAGATCGTGCAAATCTTGGGCATTGACCCCAAAGAACGGCAGCTTTGGGAGTCGTACATGAAGGCGGGAATGAGGGCGTACTATGAAGGCCACTACTCCGAAGCAGCTGGGCAGTTCGTTGCTGCCCTCAGCGAAGCTGAGAAGTGGGGGGACCAAAACCTCCGCCTCGCGGGAAGTCTCAACGAGCTGGCATTGGTCTACAGGGCGCAGGGCAGGTACGCCGAAGCGGAGCCGCTCTACTTGCGAGCCCTGGCCATTGGGAAGGAGGTTCTTGGGCCGGAGCACCCCCATGTAGCCACGAACCTCGATAACCTGGCGGTCCTGTACCTCACCCAGGGCAAGTACGCCGAAGCGGAGCCGCTCCTCCAGCGGGCCTTGACTATAAAGGAGACGGTTCTGGGTCCGGAGCACCCTGATGTGGCCAACAGCCTAAACAACCTGGCAGCGCTCTACGAGAAGCAGGGCAAGTACGCTGAGGCGGAGCCGCTCTACCAGCGGGCCCTGGCCATTCAGGAAAAGGCTCTGGGTCCGGAGCACCGTGATGTGGGCACCAGCCTCAACAACCTGGCGTTGCTCTATGAGCACCAGCGCGAGTACGGTCAGGCGGAGCCGCTCTACCGGCGCTCGCTGGCCATAAGGGAAAAGGCTCTGGGGCCGCAGCATCCCGCCGTGGCCATCAGCCTCAACGGCCTGGCGTTGCTGTACCACTATCAGGGCAAGTACGCTGAGGCGGAGCCGCTCTACCAGCGGGCCTTGGCCATAAGGGAAAAGGCTCTGGGGCCGCAGCACCCCGATGTGGGCGCCAGCCTGAACAACCTGGCAGGGCTGTACCATGCGCAGGGCAAGTACGCCGAGGTGGGGCCTCTCTTAGAGCGGGCCTTAGGCATAAGGGAAAAGGCTCTGGGTCCGGAGCACCGTGATGTGGGCACCAGCCTGAACAACCTGGCGAGGCTCTATGAGGACCAGCGCAAGTACGGTCAGGCGGAGCCGCTCTACCGGCGCTCGCTGGCCATCTGGGAAAAGGTTCTGGGGCCGGAGCATCTCGCCGTGGCCACAAGTCTGGAGAACTACGCCGTCCTGCTGCGAAAGACGAACCGCAATGCGGAGGCCGATGAGCTGGAAGGGCGGGCGTTGGCGATTCGGCGCAAAAACCCGTAGCGGGTGGGGAGAGGATTGAAGAGATGACCTACACGGGCATGTTGATCGCTGGCACCCTGGCAGCCACCGCGACCCCGTTGGCGGCGCAGAGCGATGGTGCTCCAGGCACCCGGCGAATGGCCGAGCGCCTGCGTCTCATCGTGCAGCAGACCGACCCCCAGAACAGCCTCACTACCCATTCCCGAGAGCGGGTGGCTGACCTTCGCCGGCGGATGGCTCAAACCAGGAACTACGAGCGGCAACTCGTCCTGCGGATGCAACTCGGGAACGAGCTCCTGGTCGACGGAAAGACCGAAGATGCTCTGAAGCAGTTCACGGCGCTTCAGGCCGTTTTTGATCGCCCGGAGATGCAACCCAATCAGCTTTTTGCACAACGCGTCCGCGAGTTGCTTGGAGTTTCGTACCTGCGACTGGCCGAGCAGGAGAACTGCATTGCCCATCACAACACGGACTCCTGCCTGATACCGATACGGGCTGGCGGTATCCACGGCATCAAGCGCGGTTCAACGCTCGCCATCCAGGAGTTCACCAAAGCATTGAAAGTCGATCGGCAGAATCTGCGCTATCGCTGGCTTTTGAATCTGGCGTACATGACCCAGGGCAGCTACCCGGACGGAGTGCCCGATGACTGGCTCATCCCGCCGCAGGTGTTTGACTCGGACTACGACATCAAGAGATTCGTCGACGTGGCGGCGGGTGCCGGCGTGGCCCCAATCAGCCTGGCCGGCGGCGTGGTCATGGAGGATTTTGATGGGGACGGTCTTCTCGATCTGATGGTCTCAGAGTGGGGAATCGATCGACAACTGCGATACTATCGCAATTCCGGTGACGGAACCTTCGCCGAACGGACCGATCAGGCCGGTTTGAGCGGCCTGATCGGCGGCTTGAATCTCTCTCAAGCCGACTACAACAACGACGGCCAGGTGGACGTTTTGGTATTACGCGGCGCGTGGCTGGACAAGCACGGGCTCCATCCCAACTCGCTGCTGCGCAACAACGGTGACGGGACATTCGAGGACGTCACCGAGCAGTCGGGGTTGTTGTCCTTTGCTCCCACGCAAACCGCCGCATGGGCGGACTACAACCGTGACGGGTGGATCGACCTTTTTGTCGGCAATGAAACGCGCTCGGGGAGCGTCTACCGGTGCCAACTTTATCGCAACCAGGGTGACGGCACCTTTGTCGATGTCGCAGCGTCGGCGGGCCTGGATCATGCCGGGTTCGTAAAGGGGGTGACCTGGGCCGACTACGACAATGACGGATGGCCGGATCTTTACCTCTCGCGCTTTGGTCAATCCAACATCCTTTACCGCAATGACCATGGCCCGGGCGACGATCACAAGTTCACCGACGTTACCGCTCAGGCTGGTGTTGCCGAGCCGCGGCGTAGTTTCCCGACGTGGTTCTGGGATTACGATAACGACGGCTGGGAGGATCTCCTGGTCGCCCCGTTTGCCGGTTTCTCTTTCAACGGCGAAGCGATCGGCATCGTGGCGGCGGATTACCTCGGCATTGCGGTCAAAGCCTCAGAAGGCCGCCTTTTTCGCAACAACCACGACGGCACGTTCACAAACGTGACGACGAAGGCGAGACTCGATGCGGCCATGCTGACCATGGGCGCGAATTTCGGCGATCTCGACAACGACGGGTTTCTCGATGGCTATTTCGGGACGGGAGATCCTTACCTGGGTACGCTGGTGCCGAACCGGATGTTTCGGAGCGCCGGAGGGCGTTCTTTCCAGGACGTGACGACTCTCGGTGGCTTCGGGCACATTCAGAAGGGTCACGGGATTGCATTCGGCGACATCGACAACGACGGAGACCAGGACATTTACGCGGTCATGGGTGGTTTGTTTTCCGGAGATGTTTATCAAAACGCGCTCTTTGAGAACCCGGGGCACGGCAACCATTGGATTACGCTACGACTCGAAGGCACGCGATCCAACCGCTCCGCCATCGGCGCCCGCATCAAGGTCTCTGTGGCGACGGCAACCGGTCCGCGCGACATTTACGTCACGCTCGGCAGCGGCGGCAGCTTCGGGGCGTCGAGCTTACAGCAGGAAATCGGGCTCGGGGCTGCCAGGTCCATTATCGCAATCCATATCGATTGGCCGGCCGCCGGCTCGACGCAAACCTTCAAGAACGTGGCGATGGATCAAGTCCTGAAGATCCGCGAGGGGGGCACTCTGCCCGTAGTGCAACCAGCGAAGCGATTCAGGCTTGCGCCGCCGACGGGCTAATATCGTGCCTTTACCGCTTCCGCTTTTGATCAGCCCGTCCGGTCCAGGACCTCGGGGTTGACGATGTTGGGCGGTCGGTCACCCCGGAGAGCAGCCAGGACGTTGTCCGTACACATGCGGCTGTAGTTTCGGTAGGATTCCCGTGTCTCTCCTCCCTGATGAGGAGAGAAGATGACGTGGTCCAGATCGAGCAGCGGGCTTCCTGCCGGCGGCTCGGCGGCAAAGACATCCAGGGCCGCGCCCCCCAGGTGCTCGGAGATCAGAGCGCTGTAGAGGGCCTCTTCGTCGATCAGACTCCCCCGGGCCGTATTGATCAGCATCGCTCCCTTCTTCATCATCTTCAGCTGCTTCTCCCCCATCAAACCGATCGTGTCGGGAGCGGAGGGCACATGCAGGCTCACGAAGTCCGACCGGCTCAGCACGTTTTCCAGCGACCCTCTCTCGATCTCGTGTTTTCGACTGAAGTCCTGGTTCCAGGCGATGTCATGAGCCACCACCCGCATTCCCAGAGAGACGGCCCGCCTGGCCACTTCTTTGCCGACCTGGCCCAGGCCCACCAGGCCCAGAGTCTTGCCGGACAGTTCAAACCCCAGCCGTCGGCGCCAGCCGCCTGCTTTTGTCCAGTTGTGATGCTGCGGCAACTGGCGGGCCAGTGAGAACATCAAGCTGATGGCCAGCTCTGCAACCCCGATTTTGCTGGCCCCGGGTGTGTTGGTAACCATGATTCCAGCCTCCGTAGCCGCCTCAACGTCTACGCTATCCACCCCAATGCCGAAGCGGGAGACGACTTTGAGGCGGCCTCCGGACAGCATTTCCGTGGTCACAGGGTCCAGACCAACCAAAAGAGCGTCGAACCCGCCGACATACGCCGCCAACGCACCCCCAGCCAGTGTCTCCGCCTGGGAGAAAAGCTCAACCTCGTGACCCTGTTCTCGTATTAAATCCAGGTCATCCTCGAGAAGGGGACACCAAACCAGAATTCTGTACATGGATCCCATGGTAGCCGGGCCTTGTGGCCCCGTCTATTCTCTGCCGCCCCCTCCCGGGGGCTCGTCGGATAAGGCCGCGAAGCGGCCGAAAGAGAATAGCCGTGGGCGCCAGCCCACGGAAAGCATCGCGCAAATCACAGAGCCCTGAAAGGGCGACAGAGAATTCTCCAGCAATTTCCCAAAAGGCGCATTGTTACGAAGATGCGTATGATAGATGAGATGCCGAAAAGCTTGCCTCGAATCGGCTTGACATTGCTGCTGGGTCTGCTGGTGGGCAGCGCTCTCCTGGAAGCTCAAAGTCCCATTCGCTTTGTCGACCGAAGCCGAGAGGCCGGCCTGGATCAGCCAATCGTCTATGGAGGGGTGGAGTCTCAACGCTACATCCTGGAAACGACGGGGACGGGAGTTGCTTCCTTCGATTATGACAGGGACGGGCAGATCGACATCTTTCTGATCAGCGGATCCAGATTGGAGCTCTCGTCCGACAATCCCCCTACTAATCTGCTGTATCGGAATCTCGGCAACGGCAGGTTTTCGGATGTGACTCTGGCTTCCGGTCTGAAGCGCTCGGGCTGGGGACAGGCGGCTTGCGTCGGAGACATCGACAACGATGGATGGACCGATCTTTGCGTTACCTACTACGGAGAGATTGTCCTGTACCGCAACCAGGGAGATGGGACCTTTGAAGATATCTCCCAGAGCTCGCGGATTGGGGGCGAGAAACGTTGGAACGCAGGCTGCACGTTCCTGGACTATGACCACGATGCAGATCTTGATCTGTTTGTGGCCAACTATGTGGACTACGAAGACGCCACCCGCTATGAGCCCGGCTCGAGTGCGAACTGCATGTGGCGGGGTATGGGAGTGATGTGTGGTCCGCTGGGACTCGGGAAGTCGCCCAACATCATGTTTCGCAACAATGGGGATCGCACCTTCAGTGACGTCTCCTCGGCAAGCGGAATCACCCGGGCCGAAGGGTTTTACTGCCTCATGCCGATCACGCTCGATTTTGACGAGGACGGCTGGACGGACATCTACGTCGCCTGTGACACCACGCCCAATATCCTTTACCAGAACAACCGGGATGGCACGTTTGCGGATGTGGGGATGATCTCGGGGGTGGCCCTGAGTGAGAACGGACGAGAGCAAGCGGGCATGGGAGTTGCGACAGCGGATTACGATCTGGACGGCCACCTGGACCTGCTGGTGACGAACTTCTCCGACGACACCTCCACCCTTTACCGCAACGACGGAAGCTCGACGTTTACCGATATGACCAACCGGGCCAAACTGGGCAGGGACACGCAATACTTGAGCTGGGGTACGGGTCTGGTCGACTTCGACAATGACGGCTGGCAAGACTTGTTCATCGCCAGTGGCCACGTTTATCCCGAGGCGGATCGTCATCCCTCGGAAATCACCTATCGCCAGCAGCGACTGGTCTACCGAAATCAGGGTGACGGCACCTTTTACAACGTTTCGAGCCAGGCCGGAGAGGCGATTGCCGAGAAAGCGGCCGGCCGAGGGGCGGCCTTCGAGGATCTGGACGGTGACGGGGATCTGGATATCATTGTGGTCAATCTGAATGACACTCCGTCTTTGCTGATCAACCAGAGCAGTTCGGGAAACAGTTGGCTCATCCTGGAACTGGAGGGTGATAGAAGCAACCGCAGTGCGATCGGAGCCCGGATTCAAGTAGCGGCCGGCGGACGAATCTACACCGATGAAGTGCGCAGCGCCTCCGGCTATTACTCGAGTAACGGGCTGCGTGTTCACTTCGGCCTCGGCCAGGCGAGACATGCCGAGAGGATAGAGATTCAGTGGCCCAGCGGGACCCGGCAGAAGCTTGAAGACGTCCCGGCCGGCCGAGTCGTTTCTATCCACGAAAAAACCGGCATCCGGTGATGCCTGGTTCCCCGGCGGCTTCCGCGCCGCTGCGCAGTCACTGTCGTTCCTGCCTCTGTAGGTTCCTTGATTGCGACTGCTCCAAAACGGCCTGCGGGCCGGCTCCGAAGATGGCCTGCGCGGCCGCCGAGCAGACAGAGGCGCGAATGCAATGAGTGCGCCAACTCGGAACCCGGAACAGATTCACCCCTACGGTACCCAGGGCCTCCCCGACCCTTCCTGCAGGGTGATCAGCCGATCGGCTTCTACCTCCTCCCAGATCTCGCTGCTCCCTCCCGGCCAGCGGACCACCACCGCCTTGACCTCCCCATCGCCGCCCAGGCCGAAGTGGACCCGGTGATCGTTGGCGCTCAGATAACTGCCGTCCGTATGAGCGCGGCGCCAAATGCTCTTTTTGCCGTCCCGGATCACTCCCACCCGGGCTCCCATGCCGTAGCGGTTGCTCGTGACACCCTGCAGCTCGACCTGCAGCCAGTGCCGGCGCGAGCCGATTTCGTTTAAGAGCAGGCGCACCGGCCCGTTGTTGTTGCTCACCAGGATGTCCACATCGCCGTCGTTGTCGATGTCGCCGAAGGCAGCCCCGCGGCTTACTTCCGAGAGCTGCAGGGCGGCTCCCGCCCGGGCGGTCGTTTCTCGATAATTCCCGTGCCCATCGTTGTGGAAGAGCTGGTTGATCTGATGGTACGGGTATTCGCTCGGTTCGGCCAGCCGTGTCATACGAACCGCTCCGTTGGCCACGAAAAGATCCAGGTTGCCATCATTGTCGTAGTCGAACCAGCGCGTGCCAAAACCCGTATAGGTCATGGCTCTGGTCAGCCCAAAACGGATGGTCTGGTCGGAAAAGCCGCCCGAGCCGTCGTTCAGGTAGAGGGTGTGGGTCTCGGCCCGCAGATGTGTCAGGAATATGTCCTCGTCCCGATCGTTGTCGAAGTCGGCTGCGCTCACGCCCATTCCGGCTTCTACCTTGCCATCGGCGTTGTAAGCTGCTCCCGAGAAGGGGGCGGCATCTTCAAAGGTTCCGTCTCCTCGATTCATCCAGAGCTGATTGGGAGTTTCATCATTGGCCACGTAGATGTCCGTCCAGCCGTCGGCGTCGAAATCCGCACAGATGACTCCCAATCCGTTCCCGAAAGCAGCGCCCATTCCGGCCTTTTCCGTCACATCGACGAATTTGCTGTTTCCTTCGTTGCGATAGAGTTGATCGGGCAGGCGGGAATAAACGGTTGGGAAACAGTAATCCCGGGCACCGGTGGTCCTGCAGATTTGATTCCCTCTGACGATGAATCCAACGTAGCGGGCCAGGAACAGGTCCAGGTCGCCGTCGCGGTCATAGTCCAGAAAGGCGGCGCTGGTAGTCCAGCGAGAATCGTCCGCTCCCGCTCCCTCCAGGTGGGTGAAGGTTCCGTCCCCATTGTTGCGATACAGATAATTGGGTCCGTAGTTGGTCAGGTAAAGGTCAAAGTCTCCATCGTTGTCATAATCCCCGACCGCCACCCCCATCCCGTAGCTGATCGATCCCAGTCCAGCCTGGGTGGTGACGTCCGTAAAGCCCAGAGTTCCCTGCGGGACCAGCTCGTTTCGAAACAAGCGGTGTCCAGGCCGCCAGCCTGGATCGGGAGCAAACCAGGACTGAGCCGGTTTCTTGTCGGGTTCCAGCATGGTGCCCTGGATCAGATAGACATCCAGGTCGCCATCCCCGTCGTAGTCCAGCAGCGCCGCTCCCGAGCCCACGATCTCAGGCAGGTAATACTCTCCGCTGGCCCCGTTGAAGTGTTTGAAATCCAGCCCCACCCGGGCGGCGACTTCCGAGTAAAGGGGAGTTGAGATCACCTGGTCTTGACCCCCGACCGCCTGCAAACAGAAGGCTCCCCAGAGGAGGGTGATCAGGAGCACCCTGCAATCCCCGGGGGACACGAAGACGCCCTCGTCTCTCATTGCCGTTTCCGTAACTGCTCCAACTGCTCCAGGAACTTCTGCAGATCTGCCGCCAGTTCACTTTCCCCAACTGAAAGCGCCTTCTCCCGGGCCTGTGCCGCCGAGTCAATGGCTTTGCCCAGATGGCCGAGACGGGCATAGCTGCGGGCCAGCACGTACAGGCACACAGGAGTGCTCTCATCTTCTACCGTCAGCGTTTTCAGAAAGTGGGGAAGGGCTTCTTCATCCCTCTCCTGTTTCTGAAGAAGCAAGCCCAGTCGCAGATGGGCGTCCCTGAACTCAGGCTGGTTCTGGATCGCCAGGCGAAAGCGCCTTTCGGCCTCGCCCCACTGACCGTCATCCGACAGAATTGTCCCCAGAAGGTAATGGGATTCGGCGCGAAAAGGGTTCAGTTCCAGAGCCCTCTGGAAGGCCCTTGCAGCTTCCTGATCCCGATGCTGAAGCCGTCGCAGAATACCCAGATTGTGGTGGATTTCGTGGAGGCGCGGATCGAGTTTAAGCGCTGCCTGGTAGTGCTGTTCGGCCTTCTCGAGGTTACCCAGAGTGAGGTAGCTGAAGAATACATTGGCGTGCGCCATGGCATGCTGAGGGTCTTCCTCCAGGGCCCGTTCATATTCGCCGAGAGCCCGCGGGATTTGCCCTCTATTCTGGAACTCGAGTCCCTGCAGGTAGTGATATTCCGCCCTTGAGTGAAGCTGCCCGATCAAATCAAGCAGCGGATCTTCCAATGGGGGCTGAGTCCCTCTGCTCCGCTCAAAAAGGAGTAGATGCCGGCGAGCTTTCTGTACGTCTCTCAAGCTGCGGTAAACCATGGCGAGGCCATAGTGGGCGGCCGCGAAATCCGGAGATAACCGGGAAGCCTTTCGGTAGCTGCTAAGGGCAGCTTGAGCCTCGCCCCTGGCAAATTGAATTCGGCCAAGCCCGTAATGGGCCCGTGCGTTATCCGGATAGCGATGGACCACATCTCCATAAATCCGTCTGCTCTCGTTCCAATCGCCCAGCGTCGCCAGCAGCTCGGCAAGTTTGAGCTGAGCTGGAAGATAGTTTTCGTCCAGCTCGACGGCTGCACGGAGAACCGGAACCGCCTGACCCTCCCGGCCGATCGCAGCCAACCCCAGGCCCAGGTAATATGCCCAGCGAAAACTGGATGGTTCCAGGGAGCGAGCACGATGATAGAACCTGCACGCCAGTTCTTGCTGTCCGAAAGCGTGCAGAAGCATTGCCATCTCACCGTTGATCTCCCCATTCGTCGGGTTTGCCAGGACTCGCCTGTAGGTGGCCAGAAGTCGTCGTCGATCATCGGGTTCGAAGGATGCCAGCAGCGGCTCCTCCAATTCGGGAAGTGGCGCCAACTCCTGTGTCGAGACCGCGACGAAAGCCAGGCTCAGCGTCCCGAGCAGAATCCAGGGCGGCAGCATGGGCTGATGATAGCCTTTCGGCGAAAATCAGCTCAAGTAGAGCACTGAGAGCGGGAATTCCAGGAACTCCGTAGGGGCGACCCTGGTGGTCGCCCGCCAAACGGGCCGGCACAAGACCGGCCCCTACGAACGTATGATCTGGTCTGTCGGATGTCTTCAGACAACTTGACACGCCTTCGGCAACAGTTTTATCGTTTTTTAAGAGCAATTTCCGAAGTTAAAGGGGGCCGGAAGGTAAAAAAGGACATGGAGCGGCAAAGCATTCTCATCGTTTTGTTTCTTGCACTGGTTGGCACCGGTTGGTCTCAATCAGGCCCACCTTCCAAAAAGGGCGGGAAAGCCAAAAAGAGCGATAAAGCGCTCTTGCAGGAAGAAATGGAGGATTACTACAAGAAATGGCTCCGCCAGGATGTCGTGTACATCATTTCGGACGAGGAAAAGGAAGTTTTCAACCGGCTGCAGACGTCTGACGAGCGGCAAAGCTTCATCGAACAGTTCTGGTTCCGGCGTGACTTGGACCCCCAGACGTCCATCAACGAGTTCAAAGAGGAGCATTACCGTCGGATCGCCTACGCCAATGACCATTTTTTCAGTGCCAAGGCTGGGTGGAGAACCGATCGAGGCCGGACCTACATCCTGTGGGGCCCACCCGATGACCGGGAGATACGTCCCAGTGCAGGCCGCTATGAAAGGCTTCCCTACGAAGGTGGAGGAACGACTGTCACCTATGCGTTCGAGCGCTGGTTCTATCGTCACATTCCCGGAATTGGTTCGGGCATCGAGCTGGAATTCGTAGACAAGTCCGGTACCGCAGAGTACCGTCTGGCACTGGGTCTGGAGGAAAAAGATGCTTTACTCCACACCGACGTCGGACTGACCTGGGCGGAAGAACTGGGGATGATGGACAAGGGGCAGCGCCCTTATTTCACTCCAGGCAGCGCGAATAACCCGTTGATCCAGGGCATGATGCGTACGCGGGCCAAGGACCGGCCCTTTGCTCGAATGGCGCGCTATTTTGACGTTCAGAAGGCTCCTGATATCCAATTCAAAGACCTTCAGCAGGCTGTCGACAGCAGAGTCTTGTATCACTCCCTGCCTTTCAAGGTGATGAGTAACTCGATCAAGCTGGATCAGTCAAGAACGATGCTTGCGGTCTCTGTGGAGCTGCGCAATAAGGACCTGACGTTTCAGGAAGAAAACGGTCGTCACCGGGCATCAGTCAAGATCTATGGGCGGGCTGTCGGCCTGACTGGAAGAGTGCTGACGGAGTTCGAAGAACTGGTGGCCCTGGAATACATGCCGGATCGAATCGAAGAGGGCCGGATGGAGAGTTCGATTTACCAGGAACAGATGCTCGCTCCCCCTGGTCTCTACAAGCTGCATCTGATCCTGGAGGATTTGCACGGTGAAAAGCTGGGTACAATGGACACGGGGCTAGTGGCTCCCAATTACGAGAGCAAGAAACTTGCCACCAGTCCTCTGATCCTGGCCAACTCGATTCGCAGGCTTTCGACGCTTCCGGATTCACTCGAGATGTTCGTTCTGGGTGACCTGAAAGTGATTCCCAATGTCAGGGGGACGTTCACTCTAGACAGCCACCTGCCTGTCTATCTTCAGGTCTACAACCTCCAGGTCGATCAAAGCCTGGGCAGACCGTCTCCAGAGACTGTCTACGAAGTCATCAGGGATGGCAAGGTTGTCAGCAGGGTCTCCGATACCGATAACCAGGATCTTGCCTTTTTCTCGGAGGAACGAGCGGTTTTCGTACAGTACGTCGACCTGGAGGGCCTGCGGCCGGGGGATTATTCGATACGAGTCACCGTGCAGGACGGCGTTGCCAACGAGTCGGTCGTAACTCGAGATCGTTTCAAGATTCAATAGCGTACTCTTGCTTAGTAACCGCTTCCGTCTTAGCAAAGTTGGAATCGGAACGGGTGTTACCGGATTGGCCACGCCGCTGCTGCAGGCGGCGCTTTTAGGCCTTTTTCAGCAAGGCCCGGGCCACCCGCCTCCGGAGTCCTCTACAGCTCTTTCTGCTGCCCAGCCGCGTCACGCCGAGGGATATATCGGGCAGAAGGCGTGCCGGACTTGCCACCGGGAAATCTACGAGTCTTATCAGACGATCGGCATGGCTCGTTCATTCTCTCGGCCCAGCCTGGGGAACATGATCGAGGACTATCGAGGAAAGAACAGTTTCTACCATGAGAAGTCGGGCTTCTATTACACGATGCTCGAACGCAACGGACGCTTTTATCAGCGCCGCTACCTCAAGAACAAGAAGGGCGAGGCCATCTACACCCATGAAGAGGAGGTTACCTATATCCTGGGCTCAGGCGATCATGCCCGCTCCTACTTCCATCATCACGACAACGGGGTGATCACCAAGCTGCCCGTCACCTGGTACAACGAGGAACAACGCTGGGGGATGTCTCCCGGCTACGACGTCGCAGATCATCTCGACTTTACGCGCCCCATCCCCCAGGGATGTTTCTTTTGTCACACATCCTATCCCCGGCTCATCCCGGAAAGGTCCGAAGACGAAGTCTACTTCCCCTACCCGCTTCCCACCGGCATCGGCTGCGAGCGTTGCCACGGACCGGGAAGGGAGCATGTCCGCCTGATTCTGGAGGGGGCGCCGACCGAAAAGTTCAAGAAGGCGATTTACCACCCTGGACTGGATTCGAAGCAGGCTCAGAGAGACCTCTGTTACCAGTGCCACGTCGAAACCAATGTCTACAGTGTGGCGACTCGGGTTATTGTGCCGGGGCGGGAAATCTTTTCTTACCGGCCGGGGGAACCCTTTCCCGATTATGCAGTCCGCTTCAAGCTCCGAGGCCTGGATCCCGAAAGCAGGCAATTCGATATGGTCAAACAGCACGGCGATCTCATGGAAGAATCGAAGTGCTTCCAGGCCAGTGAAGGTGCCATGACCTGCACGAGCTGCCACGATCCCCATCGGAAGGTCCTCCATGAAGAGAGCTCGGACTTTTATCGCGCGCGCTGCCTTTCCTGCCATTCGGTGAGCAAGCTAAGCGGCCATGAAGCCTCCCAGCTGGAGGGGGATTGCGCGCATTGTCACATGCCGTCGGGAGATCCCAGCACAGGCGGTGAGGACATTTCATTCGAGGAGCTCCGACGAGGCAACCAGCGGACGCGTCACATCGTTTTTACCAACCATCGGGTCGGCATCCACTCCACCGCCGAGCTCCCATCTGATTTAGGTCAGAACACCAGCTACGGACTGGAACCGCCGCCCACAGGACTATCTGAGACAGAAAAGCCCTTTTTGACGGGATCGGCATTTCTGGACGCCACTCCAGCCGAACTGAGCGAACGGCCAGGGCAGTTGAAAACGGGGATGGAGCTGTTGGAGGAATACGTCAAACAGGCGAATGGTCGCTACAAGACTGAGGCCTACGCCCTGCTGGGCAAGGGCTACGAAGTGTCCGGGAAAATGGATCAGGCCGTGGACGCCTATGAGCGATCATTGGCTGCGCGACCAGGTCAACTGCTGCCTTTGAGCAATTTGGCTTTGATCTATGCCAACCGGGGCGATCACGAGCGGGCCAGGAGTTACTTCTCTCGGGTGCTGGAGCGAAATCCGGACTATGTCCCGGCACTGCACGGCCTGGGAGTCCTGGCCGCTACCGCTGGAGAAAAGCAAAAGGCCATCGAGTACTTCGAAAGGGCCGTCGAGCTGTTCCCACTTGCCGTCTTTTCTCACTATCACCTGGCGCAGATCTATTTGCGCAATCAAGAGTGGGAGAAAGCCTCTACGGCGATCCAGAGAACCCTGGCGGTGTCTCCAAGATTTGCCCCGGCATATCTGGATCTCGGAAATCTGCATGGACTCCAGAAGCGGTGGCCTCAGGCGGGAGAGGCTTTCGAGCGTTTGCTTGCACTGGATCCGACAAACGAGACCGGCTACAACGCCGTTTCCATCGTCGCTGCCACTCAGGGAGATTTCCAGCGAGCCCTCGAGGTCCTCGATAAAGCGGTGGAGAAGGGCGTCGCTGGGGAAGAAACGTTTGTGAATCTGGGTCGCGTCCGGGCTCAAGCCGGCAACCTGGAAGGCTCCCTGGAGGCACTCAAGAAGGCGCTCGACCTGAATCCGGAGTCGGAAGAGGCTCTGCTGGCTTTGGCAATGGTTCACTCAGCGAAAGGCGAGCCCGAACGGTCCAGACATTTTCTCCAGCAGCTGCTCAAGTTGAATCCCGGCCACCAGGAGGCCCAGGTTCTTATGCAGAGGCTTGAAAACTAGCGATAGTAGCGAGGGGCGACCACCAGGGTCGCCCCTACGATGGCATTCCGTAGGGGCCGGCCTTGTGCCGGCCCGTTTGGCGGGCGACCACCAGGGTCGCCCCTACGATGCTGCGGTGGTGGGACCAACAGGGTCGCCCCTACGATGATGTGGTGGCGGGCGACCACTCGGAGTCGCCCCTACATTTGTAGGGGCCCGGTCGCCCCTACGATGATGTGGTGGCGGGCGACGCGCGCGGTCCGCCCCTGCGACATGACGACCAGGAGGGCAGTTTAGAGATGCAAAGACGGGAGTTCTTGAAGGGAGTAGTGGCGGGCGGAGCCGCCCATATCAGTGTTCACGGCGCAGGGACGGGGTTTGCCCACAGGGCAAAGCCAGGCACCGGGCTTCCGGGCCTGGGGGACAGCGTTTATGCAGGCCAGCGCTACGAGGCCGTGGTTCCCGACACGCTCGATCTGGCCCAGCGGGCTGAACTGGCGATCAACGGAATAGGCGGGACCATCGACCCAGACCTGGACCACTACATGTTCTTCCTCGTGCGCTATGCCTGCAAGACACCCTACATGGCGCATCACGCCGCCGACAGCACCTGTGACACGAAATATGGAGAATCCTTTCCGCTGATGCGGATCATGTGCGGATCCGACCATTACCTGGAATTGGAAGCCGCGCAAAGGGCGGAACTGCTCTCGAGACTCGAGGATGGGCTTTACTGGAACCGCTACGAAGCCTGGCGTCCCTGGCGAACTCTGTACACCCCGGAGATCTACGGTGTGGGGGAGAACGAGGATATCGCGAGCACGACCGGCCAGGGGAGAATGCTGAGGACGCTGGTGGCCTGGCGGGAGATCTCACGGGATTCGTCCTGGGACCGGCTGATTCGGGAGATGGTGGGAGGGCTGAAACGGATCGCCGTGCACCGGGAGAACTATAGTTTCTATCCCGACGGGGGTTTTGGTGAACCCTTCAGCTACCCTCGCTCAGGTTGGAAGAAGACGGACGAGCCCAAGAGCGAGACGGAGGGAGGAGAAGGATCAGTGGTCACCATGCACGGACATCAGATCCAGGCACTGATGCGCTGGTATGCCATGAGCGGTGACGAGGAGGCGCTGGACCTGGCGGCCCGGCTGACTCGCTTCTGCATGCTCCCCAAGTTCTGGGGCGGCCTTCCCGTGGTTCCGGAAAAGCGCCGCAAAGTGCTCGGTCATATTGCCAAAATGGCGCCCAGCTCAGTCGGTGTGGCAGGCCCCGAGATGGGACACTGGTACACTCATTTTCACGCCCGTGCGGGGGCTCTCAGGGGAATGCTGGAGTACGGCATGACGGCGCGCGACGAGCGGGTTCTCGAATTTGTGCGCCGGGCCTACGAGTACACCTGCACCTTTGGGATCCCCAGGATCGGATGGGTCAACTGCCATCCGGGAACCTCCAATCTGTGTGAAGGGTGTGCACTGGGGGACCTGGTCGCCCTGGGGATACGGCTGACGGATGCCGGCGTGGGAGATTACTGGGACGACGTTGACGCCGTGGTACGCAACCATCTGGTGGAGCAGCAGCTGGTGCACGCCGATCGGCTGGAAAAGGTGGCGGCGGCCTCACAGGAGTGTGACATCCAGGAAAAGGCACCCTATGAGCGGCAGGTGAGCGTGGAGAATGTGATCCAGCGTAGTCTCGGCAACTACGCAGGCGTATCCGCTCCCACCAGTGTCCCTAATCCCTGGGTCATGCAGTGCTGCACGGGCAACGGTACACAGGGGCTGTACTACGGCTGGGAGGGCATCGTCCGCCAGTCCGGAGATTCTGCCCAGGTCAACCTGTTGCTCAACCGGGCAGCCCCGGGTCTGGATGTGGACAGCTTCCTTCCCTACCAAGGCAAGGTCGTCATTCGGAACAAGAATTTACGTCGCGTTTCGGTACGAATTCCATCCTGGGTTGGGAGCAAAGAGATCCGCAGCCGGGTTTCTGGAAGGGAGCGCTCAGCGGTGCGAATCGGCAACTTCCTGATGTTTGACGATCTCAAACCGGGTGACAGAATCCAGCTCGAGTTTCCGATCCGGGAGCGCAGCGCCGAATACACGGCGAGTTCCCGGACCAAAATGGAGCAGACTTACAAGTGCACGTTCCGGGGCAGTACGCTGGTGGACATTTCGCCTCGGGAATCTTCACCAACCAGCTACCCACTCTACGTGCGCCAGCACATGAGAAGAGACAAAGCGCCGATGAAAAAGACCTCACGCTTCGTGGCCGAACGAACGATTTTACAGTGGTGAAGTCCCTCCCGGGCTTGGCTGGAGTCAATTTCCAGGTGGCGTGGCTTTCTTTTCCGGTCGCAGTGCCTTTCCCAGTGCCTCCTCCAATGCGTTGTCCAGTGCGTTTTCCTGCTCCGCGCTTTCAAGCTCTGCAGCCAGACGGGCGAGTTGCTTCCCCGTTTCAGCCTGTTCCACCGCCAGACGTTCCTTCTCTTCTTCGAGGATCTCCTCGATGCTCATCCGGGCCCATCTGGATTCGGGATTCCTGCGCAGGTCCTCGTATATTCTCTCCAGGTAGGTTCTGGATGGCCCTGCCGCCGGAGTATCCACAACGCACGCTCGGGCATAGGCAGCCAGGGCCGCCTCCATTTCTCGCGAACGCATCTGAGCAAACCCGAGGCGGAAGGCGGCGTAGCCATGCTCGGGATCTAATTCCAGGGTTCGGTTCAGGTGCTCAACCGCCTGTTGAAGTTCCTTCGGCTCTCCCACCGACTTGTTCCACATCTCCAGATGGGAACGGCCCAGAGCATAGTGGGCGTCAGCCCGCAGTCCACGCTGTTCGGTGATCCACCGGACCGGGGGCATTTCGTCAGGCCTTTTCATACTGTCTAACAACAGCAGGGCCGCGTTGGCGTATTTGATCGCCTTGAAGGGCTCCCTCCTCTCGGAGTAGAGGTTGGCCAGCGGGGCCAGCAGCTCAGGTGTTTCGGGCAGCTCGAGTAACGCTTTTTCGCCGTACAGAATGAAGTTATCGATATCATTTCTCTGATAAGCCGCGTAGGCCAGAGCACGGTAGGCAAAGGCAGTCAGCCCGCTGTCGGGATAATTTTCGAGAAATATCTCGGCCAGCCGGGCTCGCTCCTGCACATCTTCAGCCTCTTGAACAGGCATCCAATCTTCAAACTCAGCTTTCGATCTGGGTTCCCCCACGACGCGGGGCAGGTCAACGGGCTGCTGGCGTTCTTGAGACTGCTGGTTCTGTTGTGGCAACAACGACTCGGCTCTTACATTGCCTCCCGGCATGCCGAGCAACAGGACAGGCAAAAGCAATCGTGAGTTTTTCATCCTGATCTCCAACCATACACCATACTACGATCCAGAGTCCGGGGATTTCGGGTGCTTTTTCAGGCAGGTGTTATGGAGGTGGAAAGGAAAAGGGGCCTGTTTGAATGCATAAGTAAGAGTGACAGAAGTGGGAGAGAGAATCCTCCTGTAAGAAAAACCCTAAAAGGAGCCGGGCCTGTAGAGGACCCTGGCCAGGAGGATTCTCATGCAAGAAAGTTACTACGTTGGATTGGATGTGCACAAACGGAAGATCAGTTATTGCCTGATGGAGGCGGACGGAAGGGTGGTTGAGGAAGGAGAACTGGCGGCTCGGAGGGAGGTGCTGCAGCAGTGGGCTGAGAGTCTGGAAAGACCTTGGATAGGAGCGCTGGAAGCTACCCTTTTTAGCGAATGGATCTACGATTTATTGGAGCCCTACAGCCAGGAGTTGAAGGTGGCTCATCCAGCCATGCTCAAGGCATTGAGTGCGGGCAAACACAAGAATGATCGGATCGATGCGCGCAAGATCACCGATCTGCTGCGCTGCGACTTACTGGTGCAGAGCTACGTGCCGCCGGCTGAGATCCGAGAATTGAGACGAGTGCTGCGCTATCGCAACCTGATGGTGTCACAGATGGTGCAGCTCAAGAACCGGATATCGGGACTGTTGATGGAAACGGGAGTGCAGTACAACCAGAAGCGGCTGCATGGACAGCGTTACTTTCGACAACTGATGTCGCAGCTGCAGGAAGTGCCGGAATCGGTGGTGCAACTATTGAATCTGAGTCACGATTCGATGCGATCACTGCAGCAAATCGAGAGGGATCTGCTGAGGGGGTTGTGTGAGCAACCGTGCGTAGGGCGTCGGGTGGAGCTGTTGATGACGATTCCCGCTGTGGGAGTGGTGACGGCTTTGACCTGGGTGCTGGAAGTGGGGGAAGTGAGTCGCTTCCGGGCGATTCGTCACGCGGTCAGCTACTGTGGGCTGTGCAGCGGCCAGAAGCAGTCGGCAGGCAAGGACCGCTCGAGCCCGATCAGCAAACACCGTAACCGGCATCTTCAGCGGGTTTTGGTGGAAACGGCCAAGCTGGCTCCTCGATATAGCCCACAGCTGGCCGCCGTTGCACAAACGCAAAGGCAGAAAGGAAATCACAACCGAGCCACGCTGGCGGTTGCCAGGAAACTGGTAGCTTACCTGATGGCGGTCGATCGCAGTGACCGACCATTTTCAGTGGCTAGCATTTAGAACAAAACTCAGCTAGCCGGGAAGGTTCCGGCCGTTCCTCACTGAAAGGGATTGTGTGACGGGTTTGACCCTGAGACACCAACTGACCTGTTTGGAGGACGGCCGGTTTGCCCAAACTCAAGCTTCGGTGACGGCTCGCTCTCGAGCCCGATACCGCAAATGGATGTCTGGATTCTGACCCCCAAGGTCATGAATCACTTTTAGCTGACAAAACCTATCGTCCGGGTTGCTGTAAATGAAACTCTGGAGTTGACGGTGCTCTCACCGCACCGTTGAGGGGGAGACTTGCCCACACTTGACAACTACTTATCATGGATGTCCCTTTCTCTTCATCCCTTTGCCTTGGCGGTCACAGTGATCGTCCCGGACTACTTTCGTTGATTTACCAAATCGGGATGGTTGACAGTGATCTCTGGGCTGTCATTCAATAACCGATCGACACACTCCACTCCCTGAGCCACGCTGTGGTCCTGGTTTGAAACCTCATATTGCCAGGCCCCGAAACGCCCGCGGCTATAGATGTTTCGGTTCTCCAGTTCCCCCCTTAGCTGTTTCAGAATCTCATCGCGTTTTAGGCACGGCGTCGGATATCCGTGATCCAAACGACGATGCCAGGTGTGGTGGATGATCTCCTCGGAGGGGATAAGATTCGTGGTCACGAGGCCCCTTCTGACCTCGTCGACAATGAGGTTCGAATCCACGGGTTTCCGGGGAGATTCGGAAACTTCGGCGATCAGGGACCAATAGCGGTTGATGTCAGGAACGTTGTTGGGGGAATAGCGGGAGAACACCGTCACCCGATAAAAAGGGCAGTTATCCTCTGGAAAATACATCCAGCACTTGCTTCCAACAGAAGGGTGGGGGCTTCCTCGAGTAGCGTAACTTCTTTTCTGTAAATTCTGGTCAGACCTGGGTCGGAAAGACAGAGGTCTGGGACAGGATTCTCCAAAAACAGAACGACAATCTGGAAAGGAGAATCAATTGAACCCAGACCTGGAAAAGAGAGTACCACGGGAGATTTTGGAGGAGTTGATCGAGGAAGGGACAGAAGCCTTTCGAGGGATCCTGGAGAAGTTGTTCAATGTGGCTATGCAGGTGGAGAGAAGCGAGTTTTTGGGAGCAGAGGCCTACGAGAGAACAGCCAGCCGCCGAGGCTACCGAAACGGATTCAAAGGCAAGCGGATTCAGACTCGAGTGGGAGAGCTGCGCTTGGAGATTCCCCAAGTGCGCGGGTTGAGTTTTTATCCCAAGTCGCTGGAGAGGGGCTGCCGTTCGGAGAAGGCATTGAAACTGGCCATCGCCGAGATGTACGTGATGGGAGTCTCGACCAGAAAGGTTACCGAGGTTACCGAGCAGTTGTGTGGTCTGGAGATCTCGGCCACCCAGGTCTCGAGAGTGGCCGGGATGCTGGACGAAGAGCTGGAAGAGTTTCGAAACCGGGAGCTGGGAGAGTATCCGATCGTGTACCTGGATGCCCACTACGAGAAGGTTCGAAAGGGCGGCAGAGTACAGGACGTGGCCATCCTGAAAGCCCTTGGAGTCAATCGTTTCGGAACGCGAGAGGTGTTGGGTCTGAGCGCCAGGCTAAGCGAAGCAGAAGTACACTGGCGAGAGTTTATGGCGGAGCTGCAAAAGCGAGGTTTGAAAGGAGTCGAGCTGTTTGTCAGCGATGATCATTCAGGATTGAAAGCGGCCAGGCGAGCGGTCTATCCGTCAGTGCCCTGGAACCGTTGCCAGTTTCATCTGAGCCAGAATGCCCAGCAATATGCTCGTCGCAGGCAAGACCGGCAGCGGATTGCCCAGGCCCTGCGAGACATCTTCAACGCGCCGTCTCGGGAGGATGCCGAGGAGCTCAAGGGGAAGGTGATCAAGAAGTTCGAAAAGAGTGCACCGGAGTTTGTGAGCTGGCTGGAAGACAACGTGGATGAAGGGCTCACGGTGTTCGATTTTCCGAGGAGCTGGTGGCGAAGGATCCGAACCATTAACGGACTGGAGAGACTGAACCGGGAGATCCGAAGACGAACCCGAGTGGTGGGAATCTTTCCCAACGAAGCGTCGGCGTTGCGGCTCATCTCGGCTGTGCTTGCAGAGATACACGAGGAGTGGTTAACCGGCCGGCAATACCTGAACCTGGCCGGCTGGAAAAAACAACTGGAGGAATCCTTCCCTACAGGCCCTAAAGGAAATTACAGAAAAACAGTTGCTTAACCCTTCCTCGTAGTCCCACGCCGAATATGTGGCTGGAAGAATAGATGAGTCGGCTCGCCAGGTCTTTCCATTTCTGATCGAGATCACTCATTCGAACCAGCTCATCCAATGGTATAGAACTGATCAGATTCCCGTAGCCCGTCCTTGTTCCATCCTCGAATTGAAGCCTTTGTTGCTTCGTATTCAGACCGATCAGGCGCTTGTGGAAGTGCTGCTTCTCCGTGGGCAGGCGGTTGGAGAGAGCTCTCCAGATGCGCCCCGTCCCGCCGTATTTTGGGAAACGAAACTGGTTGTTCGGACCCCATGACACGTCATCGCTGCCTTCTGAGATATTTCGCTTGATCCGTTCCAGGTCCACAACGGCAACCCGATCTCCGATCCAGTTCCAGTCCAGATCCTCGGGCGGATACGCCCAGACTTTGAAATTGTAGGGGCGCATAAAAATCCGAGCCAGGCCGGCTCCGAATGTGTGATCGATCCACTGGCCGAAATTATCGGGTAGAGTTCCTGGCGGGTTGCAAAGCAGGTGCTCTAAGCCTTTTACGCATTCTTCCCGCTCCCTTTCTGGAAGGTACCGAATGTTGAATTGGAAAGGATAGGGGACAAACCGACCGCGGATCCATACCCAGGATTCACGCTCGTGGTAGAGCCATCCGTCCTTGCCCAGCAGCTCGTCCATCAGATCATCGAAGTGCTGGTAGTGGCTGAACTGAACATGACCGCCCAGGTCCCAGGTAAATCCTTCCTCGTCCATTACCGAGGAGGCCAAACCGCCTGCCTGGCCGGTGGCCTCAAACAGCTTCCAATCGTGATAACCGTGCTCTTGCAGACGATTGGCGGCTCCCAGCCCGGTCGGGCCGGCGCCCAGAATGATTATTTGTGACGGCATCAGGTTTAAAACGGAGATTCTCGAGATCTTGAGCCGAACCCGCTCTTCAAGACCGCCGCGCCTTCGTCGTCAATCTGGAGTCGCGAGTCGGCAACCGTGTCCATCGATCCCAAACTCGACGCCCTTGATCGATCTGACTACTACCCGGCAGGGAGTCGGCCTATCATGAGCATCGAATGGGAGTACTAAGCAACATCGTCCACTGGGTCCGGTTGCGCAAGCAGCGGCGTCCTCGATTTGAGATCGACGATCTCCGACGATTCCGAGTCCCCGCGGTTGTCCCGTCCGAAACCAGTCATCCTGAACGTTACAACATTGTACTGCCCGAAAAACCTGCCTACATCCACTCCCGGGCGCTCTTCGAAGTGGGCAGGTTGCTTCAATGCTCTTTCCAATCGCTCGGACATGACTGCCGGTTTCAGCCCAACACGATCGACCCGGGCGCCGTCAACGTGCTGCTGGGCTATCATCTCTTCAAGAACCCCGAATCGGTTGCCTCGATCTCGCCCATCATCTACCAGCTGGAGCAGTTGTCTGATCGCGAAGGCTGGTTTAATGAGCGGTCACTGGAGATTTTGAAAGCCGCCCGGGAAGTGTGGGACTATTCCAGCAAGAACATCGAGTTTCTCCGCAGGCGGGGTGTGAAGCGGCTCAAATTACTTCCGATTGGTTACCACCAGAGCCTCGAAACCATCGAACCTCGTGACCCCGATATTGATGTGCTTTTCTACGGGACGCTCAACCGTCGGCGACGGTCCATCCTGAGTCGCCTGAGCAGGCATCACGACGTGCAGGTTTTGACGAACCTGTACGGGAAGAAGCGAGATGAGGCCGTTGCCCGCTCCAGGATCGTGCTCAACATTCACTATTACCCGGCCCAAATCCTGGAACAGGTTCGAATCGCGTATCTGCTGAACAACCAACGATTCGTACTGACTGAGAGTTCACTGGGGGACCTCTTCGGCGGTGGAATCGCCGCCGCGGATTACGATCAGCTGGTCGACCGGTGCAGCTATTTCCTGAGCCGGCCGGATGAGCGACTTCGGGTCGCCGCCCGCGGGTATCACTTGCTGCGCAATCGTCCTATGGTCAGGTACTTACGAGACGTTCTCAGCAGTTGATTCGCCGCGGAAACGACTCTGGAAGCGCGCGATCCGCCCGCAGCTTTGCGATTGGCATGGGGAAAGGGTCGGGTGGGGACGTCCGAACATCCCAAGAACTCACACAGTCGCTCCCACGGACGTTCTTCAGTTTCCCAGCACACCACCAGCAGATCGTCGGCTCGGTCCTGAAAGTAGTCCAGCACGCGCGCATTGTGATCTTCATAGCGCCGAATGAACTGTGCCTGTGTCGGAACCTGGTCCCCTCGCTCAACTAACCGATCCACGAATCCAGAGCGCTGCCACATTCCCCAATCACTTTCGGCGGCGGATTTCGCATCTTTGCGGACAGTCAAAATAAACTTGCTGTCCGGATACCAACGGTCCAGATCCTCGTACAGGTAGAGCCAGGGGGCGTCGGCGAAGGCATCGTAGTCTGCCGCCTCGCGTCTAATTTCGTATTCAAACCGGCGCCATGGCCCGGGATCCAAGTCAAAATACGCCCGCCAGTCGTCGATCAAGCGCCAAAACCTGTACGTCGTCCGGTAACCCAGGATCTCCAGGGCCCGGCCCAGGGAGGTGGTCCCGGTCTTGTACATTCCGATGCCGAAGACTTTGGTCGCTCTGTGCCCACTCACGATGAAACGAGATCTCGCAGCCATCGCCTTGCGCGGAGACGATTCGTGAATACCAGGCCCAATGGATGGCGAAGCCACTCCGTTCGATCAAGTAACATCTGGTAAAACCAGAATCTACGAGACGCCCAGTAGTACAGAACTTCATCAATCATGTGCTCTCGTCGAAGTGGACCGTCCCGGCTGATCCGCAAAGCCCAGTCCGCGTCCTCATTTCGCCACTCCGGCTCAAACGGGTAACGACGAGCGATCTCGGCTCGCATGGGATTCAAGTGGTGAGGCGGACGAGTGTATTGTTGGTTACGAGCTTCATAGCTGGCGTGCCGAACAGAGAAATTGATCCGTCGCGGATGCCTCCCCCGAAATCTCACCTCAGCCCATATCCCCACCACGTCGGTCTCCGGGTTGGCTTTCAAGGCATCGACGATCAGGTGGGCGTACCGATCGTGGACATCGTCGTCATCATCAACGAAGACAATGAATCGTCCCCGGGCTAGGCCCATCAGGCGATTGCGTTTCTGGCCGGTCGGCAGCGATCCTCCGTCACGATCGAAAAGGATCTCCACTTCCTCTTCCAGTCCGTTTCGGCGTATCTGGTCGCTGAGCTTCCCGTAAATCCGAGCGAACTGCTCTCGTCGATTCTCGAGCGTGGGGATGAGGATACTCAAGAGCACGTTCTTACCTGAACCCTGCACCGACTCCTGCAGCGGCGATCACCCCAATCGCCGACGCCTGGCCGACGCGCGGGCACAACACCGGTGCCCTGCAGCCCGGGTGGTGGATGCGACGCGAGGACTGTCCAACCATCTTGTCCGGGTCCGGATCCACACTTATTATAGCTTGCTGAACAGCAGGAGAAGAGTCGTCGGCAGCCGGTGAAGGGAAGGCCCTTGGAGACGCGCATATTCATTCCGCCTATCGCCGGTGACCCTTGCGGGGAATACGTCCACATACTGTGGGCAGGGTGCCGGACGCATCCCGGCGTCACCGTCCACGTGGACCCCGAGTCGGCCGACTATATCTTGTTGGATTTTCGTCACTTCGGGGAAGCATCAGGGTGCTGGGACGTGAAACGGTTCCCGGAGAAGACGATCCTTGCCGACTATTCAGACAGCCCGGATCTGCTTTCTCCAGCCGTTGCTGATGCCCGCTATTACTTCAAGAGATCCGTGGTGCGTTACACGAGGGGCGGAATCCCGTCGTTCATCGATTACCCCAGGGAAATCGTTCCCATTTCTTATGCGATCAAGCAGGCCTACTCTGAAAGAGCCGTCCGCCCCAGGAAGGATGACCCAAGACCCATCGATGTTTCCTGCTTCTTCAAGCCAGGCTGGGCCGTTCGATTCTGTCGGGAGGCAGTGGCCAGAAGAATCAAGAGTCCATCAGCGAGATATCGAAAGAACATGAATGGATGAGAAGGGTTGGAGTAACCGGCCAGACCGGCGTGCAGGGACGAAACAACTTCCAAGAAGCGTACTTTGATCAGATGCAGCAAACGAGAGTCGTGGTTACCTGCAATCTTGTCCCAAACTGGGAAGGAGACTACAGACTCTTCGAAGCACTTTCGTCAGGTGCCATGGTCATGGTAAACACGATGCTTACGCCCGTGAAAAACCGTTTCATAGACGGAGTGCACCTTGTCTATTTCAGCGACCTGGACGACATGGAACGAAAGCTCTACTACTACCTGGAAAATGAAGATCAACGATTTGAAGTGGCTCGAGCTGGTTTCGACCATGCGGCGAGACACCACAAAGTCTCCGATCGTATAGAGGAGATGTTGGAGAGTGCGCGATCCCACCGCGGAAGTCCTGATCGCTCCTTAGCGGGTCGCGGGTGAATCATTCGTCCGACGAGCGGTTTTCGGTGGGCCGAAGCCTGCGGAGAGAAGCAATGGAAGTTCGAGTTCTGGGCCTGCTGGGGATGCACCGCTCCGGCACCAGCTGCCTGATGGCGGCCCTGGAGCAAGCCGGCGTGAGCGCGGGGAGAGTGACCAAAAGAAACATCGGTAATCCCAGCGGGAACCGCGAGATCGTGGACGTGTGGCTGCTGCACGAGCGTCTTCTCGAGGCCAACGGCGGAAACTGGCGCAATCCGCCCCAGCGTGTCGTCTGGCGTGCTCGAGACCGGGCAGCTCGCGATCGGATCGTGAGAAGACATTTCAAGGACGATCGGTTGTGGGGGTTCAAGGATCCTCGCTTGGTCTTCGTGCTCGACGGCTGGGTGGAGGCCTATCCGCAAATGGAATGGATCGGTGTCTTTCGCCACCCGCTCGCTGTGGCTGCGAGTTTGGCAAGCAGAGACCGTCTGCCGGGACGCAAGGCGATTCGGATATGGTGTCGATACAATGAGCAACTCCTGAAAGTCTACTCGGAGCGGGGGCCTTTCCCGCTAATCTCGTTTGATCTGCACGAGGACGACTATGTAGCCCGTGTGAACGCCGCCCTCGACCACCTGGATCTCCAGTCCAGCGAGGGCTTTTTCGATGCCTCGTCACGTCATCATGTCTACGGCGCCGAGAGCGTCCCCCCCGGGGTGAAATGCCAGCAACTCTATCGCCGACTATTGACTCTCGCGAATTGAACTCGCGCAAGGCAGCTCTGCAACCGCTCTGGCCCGAGGCACACGTGTCTGGCAACAATGCCATCTTCTCGCTGGCGTTTGGTTACGACGTCCGGATGTATGAAAGATTCGTCGGCTCACTACGAAAGGTAGGGTACGAGGGAGACATCGTGCTGGCTGTCTCGCCAAGAAATGATATGAAGAGGGGTGTTGCGCAGTACCTGAAGAAGCACCGCGTCATTGCGTATCCCTTCCACTACGAATGCAAGAAGAAACATCATTGCAGATTCACCAGGTGGTACGGTGATCAGGGAGACCCCCGACCGTGGCGACCCTTGGCGCTCATGCGTTACGAGCTCTACGAGGAGTGGCTGAAGTACTACAAGGTGCCAGCAAACGTTTTCATTTTTGACTTTCGAGACGTGTTTTTCCAATCAGATCCTTTTGCCGGCCTGGCGAATAGTGCTGGTTATGACCTGTACCTTTTCGAGGAGAACCATTCGGTGAAGAGCATCGGTTCATGTCCATTCAACCGCCCCTGGATCGCGAGGTGCTGGGGCGAAGATGTGATGAGGAAGTGGGCGCAAAGGCCAGTCATTTGCTCGGGCAGCACTTTGGGAACATACGATGGGATAAGCCACTATGTCAGAAGAATGCTAAAGGAATTTGACGATATGAACTGCTTCCACAAGAAGCCGAGCGCCGGCGCAAGCGACCAGGGATACCATAATTATCTGTATTATTCGGGGCAGCTTGGTCGCGTCAAGGTCTATCCCCAGGGTTACGGTCCCGTGAACACGATTGGAGCAATGAATGGGCACAGGGTACCAGCCGACAAGAAGGGACCGCTTGGTACGTTCTGGAGAGCCAGGGATGAGGACGGATATGTAATCAATTGGGATGGTCGTCGAAGCCCTGTAGTGCATCAGTGGGATAGGTTCCACGACGAGTTGGTGGGATGGGTTGATTCCCACGTTTTCTAGTAGTGGACTGTCGAGGACCGCTCAGGCTCCAGTGATGCAGGTGTTAGAGTCCACCAGTGTGAGGTTCGGTACTGGTTGATGAGGACGATGGATGCCATGAAACACCTGGCGACCACTTGTGCATTGTTTGTCCTGGCTTGTCATGGCCATATGCCGGGGGGAGGCGGTCATGGCATGATCGAGAAACAGTCGCGTATCAGGCACGTCGATGGGAAGGATGTTCATCTTTATAGACTGGAGAACTCGAGCGGCTGCACGGCTGAGATCTGCAACTATGGCGGCCTGCTGGTATCGCTGAAAACTCCCGACAGGAACGGGAAATTCGCCGACGTGATTACCGGGTATGCCCTGGACAAGCTGATCGAGGATAACGATTCCTATTTCGGTGCCACCATCGGCCGATATGGCAACCGGATCGCCAGGGGCAGGTTCAGCCTGGATGGGGTCGAGTATTCGCTGGCTGTGAATAATGATGAGAACCATCTTCACGGCGGCATCAAGGGGTTTGACAAGGTCGTCTGGGACTCGGAACCGATCAAGCAGGAGAAGGCCGTCGGTGTGAAACTGACCTACCTCAGCAGGGATGGCGAGGAAGGATATCCCGGCAACCTGTCCGTGACGGTCACCTATCTGCTTACCGATGATAATGCGCTGGTCATCCAGTATGAAGCCGAGACTGACAAGAAGACCGTGGTCAACCTGACCAACCACAGCCATTTCAACGTGGGTGGTCACGATGACAGCGATCCGCTGAATCATCACATCATGATCAATGCCGATTACTATACGCCGGTTGACGAAGGCCTGATTCCGCTGGGAGAGCTCAGGCCTGTCCGGGGCACGGCATTTGACCTGACTCAACCCGTCCCGTTCGGCCGCAATATCAACAGGCTTCAAAACGGGTATGATCATAATTTCGTCCTGAACCGTGACGGCCGGGAAGGACTCGTGCTGGCCGCGAGCCTTTACGATCCTGTCAGTGGTCGTTTGATGGAGATCCACACCACCGAGCCCGGTATTCAATTCTACTCGGGTAACCATTTCGACGGGACATGGATTGGCAAGGACGGCGTCGCCTATCACAAGCACCAGGGTTTTGCGCTTGAGACGCAACATTATCCCGATTCCCCGAATCAGCCCCAGTTCCCCACCGTGGTACTCAATCCCGGGGAGAAATATCGATCGAAGAGTGTCTATCGATTCTCTGCGCGCTAGATCCACCCGGGCAATCCAGTCTGGTTGAGGACACATGACGTCGACGATGTCATTGACAGTCGCCGATTGGATGATCGGGAGCGCCGCGCTCGGATTTACCCTCGTTCTCGGTCTTTACCTGGCGTTTCGCAGCCACAGCGGTCGGGACAGCGAGGGTTTCTTCCTGGCGGGTAGAAGCATGCGCTGGCCCGTGATCGGCGCCTCCCTGTTTGCCACCAATATCGGGGCGGAACACCTCGTGGGCCTGTCCGGCGACTGTTACCGTTACGGATTGAAGGCGGGGGCGATTGAAGTCAGTGCCTTGTGCCTGGGGATCGGCGCAGCTTATATCTTCCCTTATTATCTGAGCAACCAGATTTACACCATCCCGCAGTTCCTTGCGTTACGATATGGTGAGAAATCCCGCCTGTTTTTCGCCGCCTTCTCAATCTTCATCGCCATCGTGCATAAACTCGCCCTCGCCCTCTTCGCCGGCGCACTGGTGTTGCGAAGCGTGTTGGGCCTGGATGTCATGACGACGGTCGTGGTGATGGGGGCCGTGGCTGCCATCATCACCATCTGTGGCGGATTCGCCGCGGTGACCTACACGGATGCCCTGCAGTCGGTGATCATGATCCTTGGTTGCACGGTGATGTTGTTCATCGGCCTGGACCAGGTGGGGGGCTGGTCTTCCCTTGTCGAACGCGCCGGTGGGGCGATGAGTATCCATGCGCCCTACGATGACCCGAATTTTCCGTTCTGGGGGATTGTCGCCGTCTCTTTCTATGCGGGGATATTCTACTGGTCATTCGATCAGACCAATGTTCAGCGGGTTCTCGGCGCCAGGGACCTGCACCAGGCACGCTGGGGTGTGATGTTCGCCGTGTTCCTGAAACTCTCGGTCATTTTCATCGTGGCGGTCCCCGGGATCATCATTTATGTGCTGCATCCCGGCCTGGAAGATCCAAAATTGACGTTCGTGACGTTACTGAACGAGCTTCTGCCCAGCGGTATTCGCGGTCTGGTGCTGGCCGCCCTGATCGCGGCCCTGATTTCCTCGCTTGACTCGGCGCTCAACTCCGTGGCCACGTTGACCACACGTGATTTTGCACTCCACCTCAGGCCAGGCTTGAGTGAGAAATCCCAGGTCCTTGTCGGGCGCGCGGCGATCGTTGTCTGTACCCTGCTCGGAATCGGCGCAACTTACATGGTCTATAAGTCAGAGGAGGGCGTGTATCGTTATTTTCAGGCCCTTGGCGCGACCATCTTTCCTGCCGTGACACCCGCCATCCTGTTTGGAATCCTCAGTCGCCGGGTGACGACCCGCGGGGCCTTTGTCTCCTTCCTGATTGGATGCATCATCTCGGGTATCTATCTCACTGATGAATGGATGAATCCTGAAACAGCGCAGCGGGTTTTTCCCTGGCTGCACCTGTCCCTGACCGAGGCCTATTCCTACCGGGGCCTGTGGGGCTTCCTGCTGGTGACGTTGGTGCTGTTCGGGGTATCCGCAATGACTCAACCCGATCCCCCCGAGAAGCTTGATAAAACCACGGTTGACTGGAGCCGGAAGCGTGAGGCCTTTGCCGGCTTTTCGGACTGGCGGCTTCACTTCGCGATCCTGACCCTGCTGACGATCGCGATCTATGCCTGGTTGTGGTGAGTGATGAGATGAGAGTCGCGATCCTTCTGTTGAACTCTGGGCGAGGAAGCGGCGAGGTGGCCCGCCAGCAAGCTCGCTCCATCGCGGCCAGCGGCTGTCGAGTTTTCTTTATGCACCCCGGCATCGGAGAAGGTGCACTGGGCGCAATCAACCGGGACGTCGCGCTTCACACCCCCATCATTCCGGTCCACGAACACCTGCCATCGGCCGGTCGTACACAGGAACAGGTGGCCGGTATGACCTATGAGCGCGTCGCGTCTTATTTACGGGACTATGAACGCGCCCTGGAGTCAGTCATTGACGAGGTGGATATCGTATTTGGACACCACGCCAGCATCAGCGCCATCGCCACGGCGAATATCGCCAACCGGGCTGGAAAACCCTACGCGCTCTTTCTCCACGGCACCGGCATCGAGCCGCGACATGACGGGATGTACGACGATCGAGTCTGGTCAGCGATCCAGGAAGCAATCGAAGGGGCTAATGGAATCCTGGTTACGACTGAGTACGTTCGAGACCACCTCGTCCGTGGTCTCATCGATCTTCCTCCGGAACGCTTCCTGGTGCTTCCATGTGGCATCGACCTCGACGAGTTCCGTTCTGGCAGAAACGCGGAGATTGCACGGAAGTACGCACTTGCTGAGAGGTATGTGATCTGTCCAGGAGCGCTGACCGCGTCCAAGGGGCCGCAAAATGTCGTCGAAGCCAGCCTGGAGTACTCTGACATCGCACCGACCATCTTCATCGGGGATGGAGAGCTGCGTGAGGAAATCGAGATGAGGTTGAACGGTCGGGGAAGACTATTGGGCTTCGTGTCCGCCGAAGAGAAGGCCGCCCTGATCAATGCTGCATCGGTCCTGGCAGCTGCTCCCGAAAAAGAAGAGCATTTCGGCATTATCTACGCTGAAGGGCTCGCAGCCGGAACGCCACCCGTAGCCTACGAGGGAGGTGGAGTTTCCTCGATCGTCACGCCCGAGACGGGTATTCTCACCAAACGGAATCCGAAGTCACTGGGTTGTGCGATCCGTGCGTTGTTGACCGACCCGGAGAAGCTTGAAATGATGGCAAGGGAGGGCAGGAGAAGGGCAGAGGAGGATTTCTCCTGGCTTAAACTGGGGCGAAGGCTGGTGGACTGGCTGGTTCGAATCTGTTCATCATGACGCGGCATGATTGGAGCGATACTCGAATGCATCCTGGTTTCTTCTGGGGTCGGACCAAGTTTTCCCTTTTAGATTCAGTAACTTATCCGACTTTCAAAGTGAATGGAGCTCTTGTCAATAGGTGTGGAAAAACATCAGGCGGCTTTCTCCTCCGGGACTTGGTTGACCGGGACTCCATTGACATATTTGGCGCCCTGGTAGACGTCTTTCATCAGCTCCGGTGCCTTCAACCGGCGGAATCGCTGCTCCGCCACCAACAGCATCTTCCAGATCACCGCCTGGGCGTTTTCCACTTTCTTGAATCGCTTGGCCGCGTCCGTTCGCAGCCGAAGAGCGGCAAACGGTGACTCCACTGGATTGGTGGTTCGCAGATGCTGCCACTGCTTCTTTGGATAGTTGTAAAAGGTCACCATCCGGTCCCAGTCCTGCTCGATTAGCTCAGCCGCCAGAGTCAGCCCTCGCTGCCGGCACCAGTGCTGAAAAACCTTCTTGAGTCGTTGTGCTTCTTCTCGAGTCTCGGCGTAAGGGATCTGCCGCAGGATCAGCAAGGCCGGCTTGTGCACTCGCTTAGCCCGGATTATGCAAAAGATCTGAATCCGAGTGAGATTCTGGCTCCAGGAAAAAGCCGTAGCCCTCTGATATAAAAGGGTTTACAAAAACAATGACCCTAAACAGGAGCTACGGCAATGTTGAAAGCAGTCTGCCAGAATACCCTGCCATTTCACAGCCACAGAAAGATCACGACGCGTTTTGATGGAGGGAGCCTCACTTCCGACGCAGGATGGTTGTTGTTTGGATCCCTGGATCGTCAACATCGATTGTGCGAGGGCTTCAGTTCGTGTATTGCGGAAAGTCGAGACCGACGCTACGTTCGTCATGACCTGTTGAAGTTGATCCGACAACGAGTCTTGCAGATCGTGGCCGGCTACGAAGACTGTAATGACGCCGATACGCTGCGCTCGGATCCGATGCTCAAGACCGTCTGTGATCAGTTGCCAGAGAGCGATCCCGATTTGGCCACCCAGCCGACTTTCTCCCGCCTGGAGAACTCCGTCACCAAGAAGGATCTGATGCGTCTGAGCCGGTGGCTGCCAGGCCGTTATGTGCGCTCCCTGAAGAAGAGACGTCCCAGCAAGATCATCCTGGATCTGGACAGTACCGACGACCACACTCACGGCCAACAGGAGTTCTCCTTCTACCACGGGTATTACCGAAACCACATTCTGCATCCTTTGCTGATCTTCGATGCCGACACGGGAGACCTGGTCTGTGCCGTGTTGAGACCTGGCAACAAGGGGGCTGCCTCTCACATCGTGCCCATTCTGAAGCGAGTCGTGGAGGCCATCCGACAAGCAGTGGGGACGGATGTCGAGATTGAGATTCGGGCCGACAGCGGCTTTGCCACGCCTCGGCTCTACGAGTTCTGTGAATGTGAAGAGAATAAACTCCAGTATGTCATTGGGTTAAGTCGAAACCCTCGCCTGCAGCGAGTGGTCGAGCCCCTGCTGGATTCGACTCGGCTGAGGTTCGTTGAGCTGGAGGAAAAACAGCGTCAGTTTGACGAGTTTCTTTATCGAGCCCACAGCTGGGATCGATCCCGTCGCGTCATTGTCAAAGTGGAGGTCGATCAGCGTGGCATCAATCGTCGCTTTGTAGTTACCAACCGGGACGATCTCTGCTCCCAATCACTTTATGACCACTACACAAACCGAGGGCAGACCGAGAACTTCATCAAGGCCTTCAAGAATCATCTGAGCATGGACCGACTCAGCTGTCATCGATTCCTGGCCAATCAGTTTCGACTCCTCCTGCATGCACTGGCTTACCAGATGTTCGTGCGCCTGCGCGACTATCTTCACGGAACCCCCTGGCACAAGCTCGAAATCGAAACCTTACGTCGTCGGGTCCTCAAGATTGGGGCCCGGATCCGACAAACCACTCGACGCATCTGGGTCCATCTTTCCTCAGCCTTCCCCGAACAACCCCTCTTCCACCTCGTCTTGAGTCGCCTGAACTCCAGTTAGCTTTTCCCAGCTCCCCCGAAAAACCGCTTCCGACACTCATCCAGGCCCAGATCTGTCTGAAATTCACTCCCCAAACCACTCAAACGCCTCGCCAACCCATATTCTTCGCAAATCCGCCTGTCACACCTGCCCGCTTCCGAGTTGGGCCACTTCTCGAGTCGTTTTTCAACACCGAACTACGGTTCTTGCATAATCCGGGTTAGGGAGCTTGGCCAGCAGGTTGACGATCCGATGATTCCAGCAGCGCTGCTCCTCGGCCTGGGGATAGACGTTGCGCAAAGCTCCCCAGATGCCCAGGTGGCCGTCTCCGATCACCAGCCGTGGACAGCCCATCCCCCGGCGCTTCAAGTCGCGCAGTACTTCCGACCAGTTCTGAGTCGATTCCCGATAGCCGCTCGTGACCGACACCACGGCTTTGCTTCCGTCACTTAAGGCGGCCAGCACCACCAGCAGGACTGCCTTTTCCTTCTCCAGACCCGCCTTGACGTAGATTCCATCTACCCATAAATACACCACTTCCAGATCATTCAAGGGTCGACTCTGCCAGACCTCCCATTCGGCCTGCCACTTCTCTTTCAATCTGGCCACCGTGGAGGACGACAGGTGCGCCTTTTCCCCTAAAAGCCCTCTCAGAGCCAGATCAAAATCCCCCAGCGCCAGACCATGCAAGTATAGCTCAGGGATCAGTTCTCGAACCTGCCGCGTCCGCTTGGCAAACAGGGGCAACACCCGACTTTCAAAGTGTTCCTCTAGATCCCGCACTCGAGGCCTTCGAACCTGGATCGTCCCCGAGCTCAGCGTCAGATGCCTCGGCTTCCCATATCCATTGCGATAGCCCGACGGAGCGTCCACGGCCCTTCGCCGCTCACTCTTACGCCGCCCTAATAACTCCGTGACTTCCTCCTCCAGCAGCTCTTGAACCCAGCCTTGGATCTTCTCCCGCACCCAATCTTCCAGCTCCTCGAAACAAACTCTTGACTCCACACTTTCCTCAATCTTCTGCTTGCTCATGCGGTGTGTACTCCTTCCGTTGCGGGCCTTTCGGCCCTGGGTTTTAAATCAACCCGGAAGGATGCTCACCGCCTATGCTATTTACACACCTTCTGATGGTAGCTCAGTGAATGCATCCTGGTTTCTTCTGGGGTCGGACCAAGTTTTCCCTTTTAGATTCAGTAACTTATCCGACTTTCAGGGTAAATATTGGGGCTTATAAATGTTAGTTGACAAACCCGAATCGCCGACCCTCAGTGGACCGAAGAACTGGAGTCTCCCAATATGTTCTGTCCCTGTAGAAGCTTTGCGGCTCGGGCCTGCAATTCGGCCAGCTGTTCCATGGAAAGGGCCAATTTCAGTTCCACTTTCTCGCCTGTCTTGGGGTCCATCGTCTCAAGAAACATTGGGACAACCTGTTTTGTCCCCAAAACAGGGAATCCGGGATAAGACATCGTGAGGACTTCCCCTAGCCGAAGCTCGCGGATGCCAACGATTTCAACCTTGGGATCGGGCATGGCCGATTTTCCTTTCTGTCAACTAACATTTATAAGCCCCTAAATATTCGGTAAACCCGTAAGCGTAATCTCGAGCGTTGGGTTACAGGGAAACTCAAGTTGAGCGCAGGGAACAGCGGAAGTCTTTGCGTAAGGGGTAGAGCCAGATGCTCTTGGTGGGTAGATTGGCTTGGTGGTTACGATCCAGCTTTCCGCGCCCTTGGGTGTGGCCGACATGGATCCAGTTGGCAGCCTTGTAGCAGGCGCCTGTGAAGCGTTGAGTGTCGACGAAGGTTTCCAGCAAGACAGGTCGGTAGGCGTAGCGATTGTGCCAGTCTTCGGGGAGTTGACGGGCGGCCATGGCCAGTAGCTTGGAGGCCAGGTTCTTGGACTCGACCCAGGGCAGGATTAAGAAACGGGCGTTGTTGACAATCAGCTGCAGGTTCCTCTCCCGTTCCGAAGGACGCCAGCCGATGAAGCGGTCGCGCGGGGCGGTTTTCCAGGCGGCGGCGCCAAAGCCGAGCAGAGCCAGGATGCGGTTTTCCGAACAAGCGAAGTAGCGCAGCTGAGCACCGGGCAGGGGCTTGTATCCCAGATAGTGGTAGCGGTCGATATATTCATTCCACAAAGTGGAGTCCGGGCGGCTTAGGACCGGCTCCAGATGCAGGCCTGCCAGCTCATGCACCGGCCGGGACAGCAGCGGCTGCGGGGCGCTGCAGAAAGTGTGCTCGATTCGGCCCGAGCCTCCTTTGCGGTTGCGAGGGGGCGGCAGTTGCAGCAGCCCCTCGCGATGCATGCGCAGCATGGCCACCCGGCAGCTCATCTGCTTGAGGCCACCGTCCGTTTTGCGCCACTCGAGCAATCGGCACGCCAATCGAGACAGCTGAGCGCGCGTGCGGGTTGGGTTGTCGGCAATCAAGTCGCACAGTTGCCCGATCTCCTGACCCGTGAAGTTGCGGCCACAGTAGCGCTTCATGCCGCCTCCCGACCACCGGGTCGACCCCAGGCCGCTCTTCGGTCGGGGTCCATTTCCCAGGGCAGGAATCTCGTCAGTTGGGGCGGCGCCCGGTTGCCCGATTCGGCGCAGCACTGCAGATAGCAACTCAACCAGCGTTGCGGATTGATCTCCCACAGCTGCAAGGTTTGCAGAATCGTGAACACAACCGCGGCCAGACGGGCGCTAGACCGACTGCCTGAGCCGTAGTAGTTCTTGCGACCCACCACCGGGCCTCGCAAAGCGCGCTCTGAAGCGTTGTTGTCCATGGCCACCTCGGGGTGATCCAAAAAGACGGTCAACCCTTCCCAGTGTCGCTCCAATCGGCGCAGCACCTTCCTGCAGGCCCCATGCAGGACCCGGCTCTGCAACTCCGCATCGCGCTGCCTCTCCAGTCCCAGCACCGCCCCCCGCAGTTCCCGATCCCGGGCGGCAAAGCCGGCAGGCTGTTCTCGGGCCTGCACGCGACACCGATTCAGACCGAACAGGCCTCCGATCCCCTCCACCCAACTCATCGCCCACCCCTCCAACTCGGGCCAGGACTTGGCCAGGGAAAAAAAGTCGCGTCGCACGTGGGCCCAGCAAAAGGCCAACTCCAGACCCTCCCATTGTCTGGCCAACTTCTTGTACACAACGTAGCGGTCGCTCAGCAGAATGCCGGCCGCAGTGCCTCCGAAGTGCGCCTCCGGCACCTGGGCCGAGCGGCTGGGAGACAGCGTGAACACTACCGTCGAAGGGGATCGGAACACCCACAGATGCCAGCCGTGACCTATCTTGCCCTCCACCTCCTCGAACACCCGCCAGCCGGTCTCGTCAGCCTGCCAACGATCCTCGCTCAACTGCCTGACACGGATGGCCTCCCGGACCGGCTCCAACAGCGGGAGCAGTTTCCTCAGCCCTCCCGCGATCGTCCCAGCCGACAGCCTCACTCCTTGGTCGGCCAGTTCCTGCAGCAGTCGGTTGCTGGGACGCGCATAAAGATACTTGTCCAAGATCACCCTCACCCACACCGAGATGCCCAGCTTGCCGCGCGGGATCAAACGGCCTGGTGACGGCGCCGTCACGATGCCGGGCAGGACCCCACAAGCACAGCTTGGATGGTATCGCCTGCGTCTGATCACCCGACGCCAGACCCGCGTCTCGATCTCTACCACCTGGGCCTCATCGGTACCAGGAAACGGATCCAGGCGCCGTCCGCAGCGGGGACACTTCCGCTGCTCTGCGGGCAGATCAGCCACTTCCTCCCGGGCTTCCAGCCCATCCAGACTGCTTCGACCATGTCCCCGCGTCCCCGGCTGCTGTCCGCGAGGGCGCGCTGAGACCTGGCTCCGGGATGGGCTCTTGCCCTCGCAGACCAAACGCTCGCTACGACGACCGTACAGACAGCCTTCCAACTCTCGAATGCGTGCCCGTAGCTCTTCGTTTTCGCTCTTGAGATCGGTTCTCCGTCGGACCGCTTCCCCGTGCCGGGCCTTCCAGTACGCCGCAGCCCAACGCAAGCTGATGTACTCCTCCTTATCCACCCGGATCTGAACGCCGGCTGTCGACGCCCGCTGCCGGGACTCCCGATTCTCTACGCCTTGCTCCCCCTGACCTAGGGCGGCTCCCATGTCCACCTATATACACGATTGAAAGTCCTGTGTCCAGCAAAATCTGATGGTGTCAGCGGAGGGATGGGTTTACCGAATATTTACCTTTCAGGGCCGACAAGGGCTCTTACATGCGGTTTTTGACCTGGGAAAGTGCCTCTAAGGACGCGGAGCACGCCTGTGATAGCCTTTTCCTCTCATGCCTCGGGCCAACCGCTACATTCAACCTGGTTGTCTCTACCATCTGACCCACCGCTGCCACGATCGACAGTTTCTGTTCCGATTCGCCAAGGACCGTCGTGAGTACCGAAACAGGCTCCGGACGAGCTTGGCGGGGTCTGCGGTTTCGTTGCTTGCCTACTGCATCACTTCCAACCACACCCACCTGCTGGTGGAAGCGGGTTCAACAGACGGGATCAGTCGGATGATGCAGAAACTCGAGGGCGAATTCGCCGAGTGGTACAACTGGCGGAAACATCGCAGCGGAGCTTTCTGGGAGGATCGATTTCACTGCACAATGATAGAGGGGAATCCGCATCTTTGGAATTGCATGGTCTATATCGACCTGAATATGGTCAGGGCGGGGGTCGTCCAGCATCCGGAGGAATGGCGCTGGTGTGGATTTGATGAACTCACTGGCCGCCGGCAGCGTTACCGGCTGCTTGATTTCGACTGCGTGCTCAAGTGGAACGATGGGATGAGGCATCACGAATTCGCGGGACTCTACGAACTCGCGATCGCAGAGGCGCTCGAGCGGCGCCGACTGCAGCGTAATCCAATCTGGACTGAGAGCATTGCCGTTGGTAGCAAGGCGTTCATCTCGACCGTCGCTCAGCGGCTGCTGAATCGGAGGCGGCTGGAAGAGACCGAGGTGGACGGCGGCGCCTGGATCGTTCGCGAGTCGCCAATTCCTTACGGCGACGCGCTCCCAACCACAGAAGAAGCCAAGACTCCCTCTCGCCTGGACTAGCGCAAGCCAACCGATTGTGCAGGAGCCTTTTGTGAGTCTCCTAACCCAGCCCCAGCCTCTAGAGCCGTTGAGCCTTAGATGCGCTTTTCAGTGTCAAAAAATGCGTCTAAGGCCACTTTTTCGGCCCAGAAACCGTAGTAAGTTGTTGGATTTCCGCGACAAAACGTGGTCCGACCCCGAAACTCCTTCGCACTCTTTCACTACCGCTGTTGGCGGCCCAACCCCGAGCATGGGTGATGGAGAAATGCGCCAGCGAGATGATATGCAGGACGGCCGACTTAACGTGTGACGGCCAGCCTTTGGGAATATGGATTGTTGGTGGTTTCTGAGTGGTCATCGTGCCCTCCGCGAGTTTCTGTGCGAATGGGTTGGAGAAACACGATAACATTCAAATTATCAAAGAGATGCTCTCGGTCGAGTCCACAATAAGATTCGCTGGACCAGCACACCGGATGGCTATGGAGAGCGGTTCCGGGGTTTCCCGGCCGACCAGACCGTGGCGCTCCGACGCGGAACCGGGAAGAGCATTGAAAGCGACCCTTGAACTCGGGAAACCGAGGTTCCAGGTCATGATGGGGCTCAACGCTTGCCTGTCCGGTGCGTTTGGTGGTCGTTCGAGCTCGCAGATGCGCCGGCGGTTCCCTTCGCCCTGGGTATTTTCGGCACTTTCAGGGCTGCTGGCGTCTCCTCGTCTTCTCGGAGGGCAACGAAGCTGTCCAGAGGCAGCTGCCGATAGACGGTGCTCTTCCCGGAGCCTGGCCACGAAACCTCCACTCGATCTATGCCGACTGCGTTTCCGAGGCCAATCTCGAGCTGCAGACTCGAAGAACCGAAGCTGCCCCCGGTGCCCACTGTCCGGTGGATCTCCCGGATTGTCCCTTGCTCCGTCCGGACCAGAACGCGAACCCGAACGCCGATCGCCGATCGGTTGGTCTGGACACCGGTCAGGCGAAGGGTAATCCACCGGTTCCCCCGGCCCGGGTTCTCAAACAGGACATTCTGATAAACGTCGCCACTGTAGGCCCCACCCATGACGGCAAAGATGTCCTGGTCACCGTCGTTGTCGATGTCACCAAAGGCAATACCGTGTCCCTTCTGCAGGTGGCCGAAGCCTCCCGAGGTCGTGACATCCTGGAAGGCTTTGCCGCCGGCATTGCGCAGCATCCGGTTCGGAACCAGAGAGGTCATGGCCGGCTCTCCGGTTCCGAAGTAGGCATCGAGCCAGCCGTCATTGTCGATGTCGCCAAAATTGGCACCCATGGCCAGGAGCACGCGTCCAGAACCGGTCTTCGCGGTCACGTCCTCGAAGCTGCCATCGCCGCGGTTACGAAATAGCCTTGACGTAGTAGCATCAGAGGGAAGGTGCAGGTAGTGGGCAACTACCGAATCGAGTGCGTCGCCGCCAAAGTCGGAAAAGCTCCCGACCATAATGTCGAGAAAGCCATCGTTGTCATAGTCGAAAAACCATGTCGGAAAGCTCTTCCTGGGCTCTGTCACGCCGGCCACCTCGGCAGCTTCCTGGAAACGCCACAATCCGTTTTCCCCTGGGCCCTCATTGTGGAACAGCAGGTTCTTCTGACCGAAGCAGGACAAGTAGAGGTCGACCAGGTTGTCGTTGTCATAATCGCCCCAGGTAGCACCCTTGACGAAACCAATGTGGTCGAGGCCCACCTCAGCCGCCACATTGGTAAAAGTCCCATCCCCATTATTGTGGTAGAGCTCACAGGGACGCTGGAGCCGCCGGGACTCGTTCCCCACGAACAGGTCAAGCCAGCCGTCGTTATCATAGTCTCCCCAGGCAGCGGTCTGGGCCGGGTGAAAGCTGAGCAAGCCCGCCTTTTCGGTGACATCCTCGAAGGTCCCGTCACCCCGATTTCGTAGTAAGGAGTTGGGGTGCTCGCCCTGCCGGGCCAGCCAACCACCTCTCAGCACCAACAGGTCGGGATAGCCGTTGTTGTCATAATCGGCATGGTTCAGATTCAACCCCCCTACCTGGCCGATCAACTCGGCCTCTTTCGTTCGGTCGTGAAAGGTTCCGTCTCCCTGGTTCTCGAAATAGCGCAGCTGATCTTCGAGGCCCCAGGAGGAAGCCACCACATCCAGCAGCCCATCCTGGTTGAAGTCCTCCAGAGCGGCTCCTCCAGAAAGACCCGTATGGGCCAGTCCGACTTGTGGTGCGATGTCACGGAATCGAGGCAGTTCGTAGTCCGAGTCGAAAACCTGCGGGGAGATCAGCCATTGTGGAGGAACCGAATCCGGATATTCCCCTATCGCCATGTAGGCGATGTTCAGGAGCCAGCGGCTATTCAGATCATCGGGGTACCTCTGGAGCAGCTCTGTGTAGATTCGCACAGCCATCCGTGCACCCGATTGCCGCTTGTGAACGCCCTCTCCAGCGATCGGCAGGAGACAGGACTCGATGGTGTGGTTGTCGATGCAGTTCTGCTGTTCACCCAGGCGCAGGCCGGCAATCCCCCCAAGACGGGCTAGAGCGCGGCGGTTCTTTTCGGAATAGGCTGGCGTACCCTGGAGCGCCTTGATGATTCGGTCCGTGACCGCGAGAGCCTTGCCGGGATTGCCAGCTCGCAGCAACTGAACGGCGTATTGCTGGTAGAAGCGAAGGTCCCCGGAAGATGAGCCTGAGGCCAGCTGCTTTTCCATCAGTTCAACCATCTTGTCGTTCCGATAGAAGAGCGTCTTCGGGTCAACGCGGGCCAGCGCCTTCAAACGTCCTGCCATGGCCTCGTTCGACTCAGGAAGTCCGGTCTTCTCGATCCCGTCCGAATCCTCTCCCTGCTCTGAATTCTGTTGCCCCAGACTTTTCTGCTCCAGTCGTTCCTTCTCTAACCGGTCAACCTCGGCGGCCTGACGGGCAAGTTTCAGGCCTTGCTCCTCCTGTTTCGTAGCCAGGAGTTTGCGTTCTTGCTCGAGAATCTCCTCGATGCTCATCTGACCCCATTTGGAATTGGGGTCCTTGGTCAGTCCGCTGTGTATTCTCTCCAGATGCTGCCTGGTCGGTCCTGAAGCCGGGCCCTCTACAACGCAGGCGCGTGCGTAAGCAGCCAGTGCAGCCTCCGTATTGCGGGAGCGCAGCTGAGCAAAACCCAGCCGGTAGGCTGCGTAGCCGTGCTCGGGATCCAGTTCCAGGGTTTGTTCCAGGTGTTCAGCCGCCTGTTCAAGTTCCTTCGGTGCCCCGACCGACTGTTGCCACATCTCTAGATGGGCGCGGCCCAGGGCGTAGTGGGCGTCAGCCCGGAGTCCCTGTCTCTGGGTGACCCACTCCAGCGAGCCCATTCCCTCAGGCCTTTCCGTTTGCTCTAACAGCGCCAGTGCCGCGTCGGCGTATTTGATTGCCCTGGGGGCCTGCCTCCTTTCAGAGTAGAGGTAGGCCATCGGAGCCAGCAGTTCTGGGCTTTCGGGCAGCTCGAGCAAGGCTTTTTCGCCGTGCAGGATGAAGTTGTCGACATCATTTTTCTGATAGGCCGCGTTCGCCAGAGCGCGGTGGGCAAGCGCGGTCAGACCGCTGTCGGGATAATTTTCAAGAAACTCCGCTGCCAGCCGGGCCCGCTCTTCCGCGTCCTCAGTCTGCTCGACAGCCATCCAATCGTCATACTCGACTTTGGATCGAGGTTGTCCCACGCCCCGGGATAGATCGAGGCTCTCCTCCGCTTCTTGAGACTGCTGGCTCTCGTGTGGCAGCAGGGGCCGGGCGTCCCCTCGGCCTCGCGGAGTGCCCAGCAACAGGACCGCCAATAACACTCGTGAGAGATTCAGCATCATCTTCGACCTTTACAATAGCATGAACCCGTTGAGGTGCCTCGGTCCTTGAAGTGAGTACTTATTGTCGAGATGCTCCGGCTCGAATCTCTTTGGCGCGCTGCTCCATTTGGTTGGCTTCCTCTCCCCGTCCGGTTTCCCGAAGAAGCCCGGCATACGCTTCCAACGCCCTCGCCAAATCGGGATGCTGGGGACCTGTCCACCCGAAAAACTCTATCCAACGGATGAAGGAGCCTCTGGAGCAAGTTCAGGTTGTAAATCTGAACGATCTTCCTCGGCGAGTACCGCGAACTACACCGGCAATCAACGGACCGGGTGTTGCTCGATCAATAAATCAAGTCAGTTGGTTGAACTCGGACATCCTCAGCGCTATCTTCCGCCAACAAGTGCTGGAAATGATGGTGCAAAAGCGCCGCCTCAGCTTCGCCTTCGCTCACAAGATCTCCCACTGGCGCCACAGCGGCGGCTTTCAAGTCTACTGCTCCCAGACGGTACAAGCCGACGACCGACAGGCCCTCGAGCGGCTGGCTGCCTACATCCTGCGCCCCAGCTTTGCCGCCACCCGCTTGCGTTATCAACCCAACACGGGACAGGTCCAGTACCGCACAGCCTTAAGGGCATTCGCAGGAACGTCGAGTTTCCACTGATTCCCGGCCACGAACCCAGCGGTGTGGTTCATGAGGTTGGCACGGCTGTGGCTCATTTCCAGCGCGGTGATGAAGTCATCGTTTCACCTTCCGGTTACTGCGGGAGTTGTCGTTATTGCCGCGCCGGACTTCATCATTATTGCGTGAACGCCTTCACCACGGGTGGTGACGGTCCCAAGGATGTCCGGCCAGGCGCCTTCGCTGAATACACGAAGACCGAGTCCTGCAGTATCTATCCCAAACCGGCGGCTGTTTCTTTTGATGCCGGGGCCCTGACCGAGCCGCTGTCGGGCGCATGGAAGGGCGTGATTCAATACAGCGAGATGAAGATCGGTGACGATGTGGTGGTGATCGGCGTGGGCAGCATCGGTTTGTTGTGTATGCTGGTCGCGAAAGCGGCCGGTGCCGGCAGGCTCATAGCGGTGGACACCAGCGAGTTCGCCCTGGAAAACGCCGCCAAACTCGGCGCTACGCACACCGTTCATCCGGGCCGGGAAAACACCAGAGAACGGGTTTTCGAGATCATCCCCGACGGGCCCGATCTGGTGATCGAGGCGGCGGGTCCGATAGAAGCTGTCGAGATGATGGTCGAACTGCGCCGCCGGGGCACCCGCTGGAATGTCTTCGGGATCACCACCCACGAATCATTTGAACTGGACGGCGGGAATACTCATTTCCTGGAAGGACGGATGAATGCCAGTTTCGGGACGACCCCCCTGGCCATGACCCGTGCCATTCGCCTGATGGAGGCAGGCCTGGTTGACACGGAACGGATCATCTCGCATCGTTTCCCATTGAGCCGGATCCATCATGCCATCGAGATCATGGGTTCACCGAATCACAACAAGATCATCATTCACCCGTGAAAGCGATCTCCATTGCGGATCTTAGCTGATCGAAGGTTCGGCTCTGGGGGTGGGTTGATGCTTCCGGTTCGAGAAACGCGCAGGAGCCAGTGACGACAACTCTAGCAAGGAAACCACCGAAACCACATTGATACCGCTATGAAGAACAAGTCGAAAAGTACTACCAGGAACGAGAAGAAGGCCACGATAGTCACGATTCTGGCGAGTGGCCTCATCGGCGGAAGAGGTAGCACCATCTTCAGATAGTGTCGTTGTGAGTCCGATAGCTCGTTCAGCATCGCAACTTGCGCCGTATCGCCTGCCTTTTGATATTCGGCAATCCAGTTGGTCCATGCCTTACTCATGTGGTGATCGCTCATGTAGAAATACGATTCTTTCGTGTGATGGCGCCTCATCGACTAGTGATGCTGGATCTCTGCGGCGACGAGATGCGGCGGTATCTCATCTCGCCGAACAGCCAGTGGTGGTCGAGGCCGCGTATCACTCTTCGTTCCTCAGTTTCCCTCAAAAGATGGTTTTCGTGGCTCCCTTTCCTGCCTCTAAAGCGAAACTCCCCGAAGGTTACAGTCGGCCTATCTTTCAAATCGCCAGGTTAAGATCCGGCGGGAAAATTTGAGTCGAGACGCAAAACAGCTTCCTGGAGGGCAGGCTTGGCCACGCGACCCTGAAATCAGAAGGACAGGATTGGGACCTGTCCCCTACTCGGCCCTTCCCATCCTTCACTACAAGCAGGGTCTACTCCGTGAACTGGAGTTTCGCCGCCGCGAGGAGGAACGGCAGATGACCGATCGCCAGCTCACCGGTGCGTACGCGAACGGCAGCCTGGTGGACACCTTCTTCGGTGCGGCCGATGCCGTGGGCGCGCAACCCGGAGATGCCTTCGATCTGCTGCTCGCCTCGAGCGGCGATCCCCATCTGTTCGTCGATCCGCCGCCCAACGCACCGGGGCTGCCGGTCGACGATCCCGGCGCCCTCTTCAGGCAGTTGCTTGGCGAGAGCGACGACGAGGTGTCGATCGAGATCACCGGTGCGCCGACCCAGCCGATCGAGCCCGGCGACAAGCTCGACCTCGAATGCTCGATCTCTGCGCCGGATCGCTTCCGGCGCCCGTTCGAGGTCTCGTGGAGCATGCGTCCCGCCGGCCGCGGGCGAGGGGCCTCCGGGCGGCCAGCCGACCGCTCCGGAGAGAGCTCGATGCGAGTCGTATCGCTGCTGGTCAGCGATCGCGATGACCGGCCCGAGCCGGGAGGCTACGAGATCGTCGCCGAGGTCTACGACGGCTCGCCGGATCGGGTCTTCATGGGTCGTGCGTCCACGGGGGTCGAGATTGGTGCCGATCCGGAAGTCGAGGTCAGGGTCAAGGTTGAGCCGGAATGGAGCGATCACGATCCCTTCTTCGCACTGTCGGTCCAGGTCGAGGGCTGGAACACGCTCCCGATCGACCCGGAGGTTTTCGCACCCCTGCGCATCGCCCCGGGCTCACGTCAGGTCGGACAACGCTGGGGAAGGGATGCGACCGGCGCCCGGAACTTCGTCATGCTGCGGTTCGACTACGCTGGTACGACAACGAGCTTCCTCTGTTCCTACCGTCAGGGATCGGACACGCTATACGTCGGCCGTGTCCAGCGGACGATCAACCGACCCTGGGTCGTTTTGCGCCCCCGCATGATCGGGCGTATGCCCGTGCGGATGAGCATCTTTCCGGGACCGAACATCCGACCGATCGTGCACGAGTTCAGCATCAACGTCGTGGTGCCGCCCGCAACCCAAGCCGAACGGGAGACGCTTGGAAAGCGTCGCAAGAGAATGGACGATCTGCGGGCCTACTGGATGGAGAAACCGGACAGTGAATCCCGTCGCGACGCCTACTACAACGCCTGGCAGGTCTACTACGAGGGCCGCTGGAGGGCATACAACCGCGCTCTGCTCTGGCTCCAATCTGGCGACGCCCTGAGCGAGGAAATCAACGGGCACGTCCGCGACCTGCCCGGCGATGCGGAGTTGCTGAGGAAGCTCGTGCGCGGCCCGCTCGCCGACCGGGCGCTAGCCCAACTCGCGCTCGGCAACCCAGCCGGCTGCGATGGTGCTTTCGCCTCCATGGAGGGCCTCTTCGTGCGGAGCCTCGACTCCGCTGGTCAGTATAACCACGTCAGATACTCGTCCGGCCGTCTGGGGTACGCGGACACCATCCTGGCCTATCTCTGGCAACGCTTCGATGTCGAGACTGCCGCCGGCTTGCGGGCCCGCGTCGGGTCCATGGCTCCCCGCTGGCTCGAGTCGTTCGCCGACCACACCTACGCACAATGGCAGTACGACGCCCAGATGGTCGGCGCGGCGCGGCTGCTGTTTCCAGGGGCAGCCTTCCCGTGAGCCGGATCCCCGATGCGCCCCCCGGTTCCCTAGCCTGCCCGCTCTCCGGGGGCGCGGAGTCTATCATGGGCCTTCCCTCGATCCGTATCGCTCTGCTCGCCCTGGTGCTCCTCCCCGATGCTGCCGCCCTCGCCCAGGTGACAGGCGTCACGGAGAACCGGGCCAAGATCGAGGCCGAGCTCGAACAGATTCGCACCAGCCACCCCGTGGAATCCACGCACCGGAGCGGCTGCCCCCAGGTGCACGCGATGGAGGTCAACTCAAGGCGCGGTGACGCCTTGTTCTTCGGGAAAGGTGGGGCCGCAGGAGGCGTCAGCTTCGCTCAGGAACGGGAGTCCACCTGGCCGCTCCAGCTCGATGTCGACATCCTGGGCGCCATCGTCGATAGCAAGCAAGGTCATCTGTTGCTCGCTTGCGCTGACGGGCTCGTCCGGCGCTATCGACGTGGGTCCTTTGGTCTATTGGCAACCTACCCCGAGGATGCCTTCTGGGCAGAGGCCCGGGTCCGCGACATCTCGCTGAGCCCAGACGGCACACGGCTCGTCATTGCCGGTGACGTCCACGGCGCCCGGGTCTTCGATCTCGAGGCGGGAGACGAGCTTGGCACCATCGCCGCCGATGCGGGCGGAGCCAGCGCGGTGGCCCACCTGCCCGACGGCACACTGCTGGTCGGGGCGGCGGACGGGCGGCTCCTGCGGGTCGTCGCCGACGCGCTCGATGCCCCCCAGAACTTCGGCTCGATCGGAGCCCGACCTATCCTGCTCGCGCCACTTGGTACCGATCGATTGGCCGTCGTCTCCGAAGACGGTGGCGTCACCCTGCGTCGACTCACCAACGGTGAAGTGCTGGAGACGGGCAGCCCCCTCGGCGAGGCCGTCGCGAAGGCCGATTCGGCCATGGATCCCTTCGGCGCACTGCGTCTGCTTCTGGCTGCACCTAACGGTCGAGCCGTGCTCGTCGACGGCGCTAGTCTCGCCGTGCTCGCTGAGATCCCTGCCGGAACAGGAGAGCTCACGGCTGTCTCGATCGATCCTTACGGGGTCTTCGCGGTGACGGCGTTTCGGGGTGGAATGCTGCATCGATGGAACCTCCAGCGGCTCGCCGACGAGCATTCCGCAGGTGCCGAGGGGATCGACAGGATCCGCGAGCTCCTGGCAGAGGACAAGCGAGAGAAGGCCCTCGCACTGCTGAGACGCCTGCGCGAACCGCTCGAGGCACGGCGAATCGCCGAGTTCCTGGCTGCCCTGCCGCCGCCGCCGGAGGGCTGGAGGGTCAACGACGAGGACTGGGAGGCCAAGCCTGCCGTGCGGGGACACCGCAGCTACACTGGTCCTGAGGAGGCCTGGGCTCGGATGGAGCTCACCGAATCGCTCGAAGCCGACGAAGCTCGCGAGCTGGCCGAGGCGCTCGCGGATCCGGTCGAGACCGGGCACGTTCAGGGCGTGCCGGCGCTCCTTCGCGCGCCCTCCGGGACGGGCGGCAGTGGCTCGATGGTGCTCATGTTGCCACCCGGCGCCCCGGCTGCAGGGGAGTCGCGGCTGGCCCTGCGAATCACCACGAGCGGCATCGATCTCGCGTTCTTCAACTCGCAACTGCTGAATCGACTCGACCTGCCGCAACTGCTCAAGCTGGCTTCAGTGGAACCCACGCCGTCGACTCTGCCACTGGACGTCCTGCTCGTACGCGCCCGCAACGCCGTCGCCGAATCCCAGCTTGGCCGAGCCGTCGCCGCCCTCGATGCTGCCAAACGACGGCTGACGGGCGAACACTGAGACAACCAGGATCTCTCGCGGGTCCCTGCCAGGAACGTCTCGAGACTCCCTCGCGTTCGAGCCTTTGGCTCAAAATAAAATACGCCGGCGCGGAGGCCAATTTGGGCACAGTTGAGCCAAATCCGGGAAAGGGGTAATCAAGAAAAAGGGACCTTTCTCATCTCTCTTCATAGTAGCGAAACAAACACAATCCCGCTGATACCGAAGAAGAACAGGCTGCAAAACACGACACCCGCTCGGATGAACCAGTTGGGCCGTACCTCGGGGGGAAGCAGCGTGCAATTAACGTAGAGCGCGTGGAGAGCGGAGGCGCCGAGGCCCAGATTCATCAGGACGCCGCCGATCTTGAGAATCGCGAGTGGCTCCAGAAACATCAGGACCAGCAGCCCCCACACCGCCATCAGCGACATCAGGCCATAATAAATTTCTTTCACTCTTTGCTCGCCAAGGCGACGAGCCCGGGCACTGGCCGTCCAGATGATGTCGCACCAGCGTCTGGGGACGGTGTCACCCGACAGGATTTGGCCGGGGTACAAGACGAGAAAGCTAACCACGAGCATCAGGATCCATAACCCGTAGCCGGGGTATCGGTGGTCGATTCCCTCCGCAGTCATGCCCGCCACGCGGATTCCCGACACCGGGGCATTCCGGATGAACTCCACCGACATCATGCAGGGCAGGGCCATACCGATGAAACAGCAAATCATCCAGACGACCGCCTGGTCACGGACGATGTGTCGCATCCAACCCCGCCAGCGGATCATGTTTTTCCGGCTGGGGCGAAACACTTGGCCGACGTGCGAAAGGGTGACGGTCGTACCGCCCACGGCGCTGGCGATTGCGCCTACGTTCGCACCCATGCCCCATCCCTTGTCGCGGGCGTAATTGGACAAAAGCACGTTCGTCAGCCCACCTGTGCCGGCGATCGAGGCGAGCACGGCGATCATTGCCCAATCTAAGTCGGGCAGCCGTCTGTTTTCGCGTATGTAATCGATCAGTTGAACTCGACGCAGGCCCTGATTCTGCGTCAGTTCCCCCACCCTCTCTCGCAATGCTCTCCCCGGTATATCGTCGAGCCGCTCATAGACCTGCTGGCCGGCCTCATCGGTTTGGACGACCCGGTCGAGGAGCCAGCTCCCGTCCCGCATGTCGATCGCGCCCTCCACAGTCAGAGTGACCTGGCCCTCCGTCTGCTCGACGAAAAATCGTTTTGGCTGGGCCAGTTTCTCTGCACGGGCGACCATCTGCTCTCGGCGCGTCACATGCTGGGCAGGAACCTCGTCGTCGATCTTGTACACGATTTCGCCCACCCGGAACTCGGTGACGACCGTTCCCGCCTCTTCGACGGTGCCCTGCACCCGATACGAATCACTGCCGTCTTGCTCGAAAAGAGTGAAGTGCCGGCCGGCGACGATGGTCTGGGCACGCAAGGGGATTTGGCCGAAGCCCATGAAACCGCTCAACACCTCGCGCATCGACCGCGCCGAAATGAGGAACGTGGACCCAAGACAGAGAAAGATCAAAACGAACACCAGCTTTGCGGTCATGATCCGTTCGAGCGTTTTGTAAACCGTGCCTCCGAATATGAGCGGCAGGAAAGCCAGCAAAAACAACACGCAACTGAGCACATGTACGAACGTGCTGTCGTCTGCACGCGGCAGATGACCGAGCACGATCGCGGCGACTGCCACCGAGGCACTGGCTACGTTGAACGGCCAAATATTGCCCAATTCCAGAATCGCGTAAAAGACGGTCCAGACCTTGGGTCCGGGCTTGGTTCGAAAGGCGCCGACTAGAATCGGTTCACCGCAATACAGCGCATAGCGCATGAACTCCAGGTTGCAGAAGACCTGGGCCACGATGCTCAGCGTCGCCACCCAAAGCAACGTGCCACCGTATTGCGCCGTCACGCCCGGTCCGGCCAACCACTCGCCCGAACCGATCGAAGTGCCGGCCATCAAGACACCCGGCCCGATCAACGCTGCCCAACTGCGCCAACCCAGACTGGGCGGCTTGGGCAGGTCTCCCACCGTCCATGGCGGGAGCACCCCTGCGGCGACGGTTTCATCCATCTGCGACGGTGAATCGTTCATTGTTGATCCTCAGATGCTCTTTCGAAAGGGCAAGGTCACACGCGAGGCGGTCATCTGTGATTGATTATATAGATAAGATCATCTCGATCGTCCAGCGGCCGGCGGTGCTGGTTTGTCGAAGATTGGTTCGATACGCTCATGAGTAAGACGTGAGAGAGCACCTGGTTGCAGTAAAGAAACAGGCTTCATGAAAAAGGCAATCCTGATCTACAGCGGAGGAATGGACTCGACGGCCTTGTTGTATTTTCTACGCTCCCGGGGGTATGAGATCAGGGCCCTTGGCATCAATTATGGCCAGCGCCATCTAAAGGAGCTTGAGGCAGCGCGCGAAGTTTGTGTGAGCCTGGGCGTGGAGTTTCGGGTAGCGGATCTCTCTTCGTTGAAATCACTTCTGGCAGGCAGCGCTTTAACCAGCGAAGCGATTGCAGTACCCGAGGGTCATTACACTTCCGAAACCATGAAGGTGACGGTCGTCCCCAATCGCAATATGTTGATGTTGGCAGCTGCAATTGCCTGGGGCATCAGCGCGGGGTTTGAGAGTGTGGCATACGGGGCCCATGCTGGAGATCACGCCATTTATCCAGACTGTCGGCCCGAGTTCGTGCAGACCATGGGACAAGCTGCAGGGCTGTGTCATTTTGACGCAGTTGAGATCCTGACCCCGTTTCTGCACAAAACCAAGGCGGAGATCGTGAAGATCGGCCAGGATCTTAACGTCCCGTTTCATCTCACCTGGAGCTGTTACCAGGGCGGAGAGGTTCACTGTGGCCAGTGCGGTACCTGCAGCGAGCGGGCCGAGGCTTTTGTGCTAGCGGGTGTGCCTGATCCCACGCCCTACGCCTCCACTCCCCAAATACTTCGGTCCACTCCGAAGTTCTCGTAGAGCCACACCCGCGCGCCATATTGCCTTTTGCAATTCGTTGTGGGATGATTCGCAACGTCGACTGTTTCCTCCGGTGTTGGCTCCCGATGGCAGATTGTGCCTATGTTTTCTGCCCCCGCCCGACGCCCCCTGCGCCCCTAACTGCCGCAGGTGAGATCGCGCTCTTCGATTAGAAACGGTGACCCGCTCTCTTTGGCAGCCAGGGCAACCAGCAACGAGCATGTTATCGCTGACAGTTGACGTGGAACAAATCTGAATGCTGATCTCAAGAACATGCGGCAGGAGATTTGCTTGCCTCACAAATCCGGAACTGTAAATGCAAAACGTCCTTGATCAAACGGGTGGCCTGATTTTTCTGTTTCTTTTTGGGGCAGTGATGATCGCATTAACCGCGTGGGTTGGACGGGGAAGGCGACGCGATAATGCTGAGTTCCTTTTGGCAAACAGAAGCATAGGGGTGCTGCCCGGCGCAATGTCGATCGCGGCATCGTGGATCTGGGCACCGGCGCTCTTCATAGCATCGCAAAAGGCTTATGAGCAAGGGGTAGCCGGTTTGTTCTGGTTCACCTTCCCAAACGTTATGGCGCTCGTCGTCTTCGCTCCATTGGCCCTCAGGATCCGAGAACGGTTTCCAAGCGGCTACACGTTGCCCCAGTTTATGGGAAGCAGGCACGGTCGTAGTGTACACGTCCTCTATTTGATCCAGTTTTTTGGGCTGCAGATCTGCTCTTTTGCCGTCCAGATCCTGGCTGGTTCGGCGCTGATTGAAACGATGACCGGGTTGCCATTTCTTTTGGTTGCAACCATCCTGGTCGGAACTGCGCTGCTGTATTCAGTAATGGGAGGTATCCGAGCATCCCTGACCACCGATTTCTTGCAGATGGCGTTGATCCTGACGATCTCGGCGATCGCGGTTTCATGGGCCGTAGTACGAGCCGGCGGTTTATCCGCCGTAGTTGAGGGTCTTGGCGGGCATTCTGGCGAATATGCCAACCTCTTCGATCCCTGGGTGGCATACTCGTTTGGCATCCCAGTAACGATTGGCCTCCTTTCGGGCCCCATTGGCGATCAGATGCATTGGCAACGCGCGTACGCCCTACGGTCCAACTCCGACGTGATAAAGACCTTCCTGCTTGGGGCTGCCTTATTCATCGTTGTCCCTCTGAGCCTCTCTCTACTAGGTTTTGTTGCTGCCAACAACGATGTCTCCGCCGAATGGACGGTTACCAGTAGCCAATTGATCGGTCCAATCGCGGTCTCGCAGCTTTTGCCTCCGTTCATGACGGTAGTCTTCAGCCTGATGCTGCTGTCAGGCCTCTGTTCGACGCTCGATTCCGTACTCTGTGCGATGTCGTCTCTCTCTTCAGTAGCCTGGGCCGGTTCGGCCAAAGAGGATCAGATAGACGAGCACGGCATGGGAAAGGTAAGCATAGCTCGGGTGAGCATGTTGGTAACGGCGGTAATCGGCCTGGGAATAGCGTCAATACCCAACCTGCAAATCGTGCACCTTTTCCTTTTTTATGGCACGTGGCGGGCGTCAACAATGATTCCCACCATTCTTTCGCTATATTGGGAACGATTGAACAGCAGAGCTGTATTTACAGCGATCCTTGCCTCGTTGACACTTGGCGCACCCATTTATGCCGCAGGGGCACTACTTAAGAATCCACACCTGAGCGTATTAGGGAGTATTCTCGTGCTGCTCATTGGGTTAGGAACGTGTGTCGTATGGAGACATGACGAGTGAAGGAGGACAATTGGTGACCGGCAACTCACTGATGACCTGAGTAGTCTGCGTGAGGTCGCCAACTTCCAGCGTGATATCCACGCATACGGTCTTGCCAGTGACCTTGCCCCCTAAAACGGGTCCAAGTTGAATGTTAGGATTTTCGGTTTTAGGAAGGAGGCAAGGATGGCACGGAAGCGGTTTACGGCAGAACAAATCATCATGAAGCTGCGTGAGGCAGAGGCAGGTCTAGCCCAAGGACAGACGGTGGGCCAGGTGTGCAAACAGATTGGGGTGACCGAGCAGACCTACTACCGGTGGCGCAAGGAGTACGGAGGGCTTCGACTGAATCAGGCCAAGCGGTTGAAGGTGTTGGAGAAGGAGAATGCCCGGTTGAAGAAGCTAGTGGCAGATCTGTCTTTGGACAAGCAGATCCTAAAGGAAGTTTCCTCGGGAAACTTCTAGGCCCGACGAAGAGGAGACGCGCAGTGGTGTGGGTGAGGGAGAGATTGGGAGCAGAGCGCGTCTCCGAACGTCGGGCCTGCCAAGTGCTGGGACAGGCTCGATCGACCCAGCGAAGGGAAAGGCATATCCCCGATGATGAGGCTCGATTGGTGGCTGAGATGGTGGAGTTGGCCACGCACTACGGGCGATACGGCTACCGACGGATCACGGCCATGCTTCGTTGGGAAGGGTGGAAAGTGAATCACAAGCGGGTGGAGAGGTTGTGGAGACAGGAGGGGCTGAAAGTCCCGTCCAGACAGCCGAAACGAAGGAGACTGTGGCTTCATGATGGATCCTGCGTTCGGTTACGAGCGGCTCACAAGGATCACGTCTGGAGCTATGACTTCGTGCATGAGCGAACCCATGACGGAAGGGCCTTTCGATTATTAACCCTACTGGATGAATACACCCGGGAGTGTCTGGCCATTGAGGTTCAACGACAGATGAATCACCAGGACGTGTTGGATCGATTGGCGGAGTTGTTCGTGGATCGGGGAGTGCCTGAATACATTCGGTCCGATAACGGGTCGGAGTTTACGGCTCAGGCGGTTCGGGACTGGCTGAAGGCTGTTGGGGTGAGGACCTTATACATCGAGCCCGGCAGCCCCTGGGAGAATGGATATGTGGAGAGCTTCAACGGAAAACTGCGGGATGAACTGCTGAACGTAGAAGTCTTCGACACGTTGTGGGAAGCGAAGGTGTTGGCCGAGAGATGGCGCAGGGAGTACAACCAGCGACGGCCTCACAGCGCCTTGGCCTATCGGCCGCCGGCGCCGGAGGCCAGATTACCCAGGTCCCAGGCCCAGAGTTCTATACCATGGAGTGGACTTCAAATGGTCCCAGGTCTAACTTAGAGAGTGGACTCGTTCCTGGGGGCAGGTCACTCCCTTCAACTGCAGCTTCTACACAGACCGGGGCGGGAGTATGAAGTACCACAAGGGCATGCTGTCTCAAACGGATGAACTGCTGAACCGCTCGGCCAGGACGGGGTAGTGCTATCCGTAACACAAGGCCGACTCATAGCGCTGGACCCACTCACGGGAGCCGAGATTTGGGTCTTTATGAGCGCGTTCGGAGGCAGTGACGTGGGGCCGGCGGTGGCAGAAGATGGGACCATTTACTTTGGACAGAGAGCAGCGGGGGGAGACAACTTCTTTGCTGTGAACCCGGATGGAAGCCTCCAATGGAAAGTCGGCCTGGATGCCCAGATCAGCAGTGGCCCGTCCATAGCTGCGAATGGCGACCTCTACGTCCCCATCGACTTTAAGATCTCGCAGGGGATGAACAAAGGCTTGCTGCTGGCGCTGGACTCAGCGGACGGGAGCGAATTATGGCGCTACGAAACCGACGGAGGTGTCAGTGCCGTACCCGCCGTTGGGCTCGACGGAACCATTTACATCGCGACTAGTGCCCACAAGCTCATTGCCCTGCGGCCCGATGGGACCGAATTATGGGTTTTCGATCCAGGCGGCACCAACCGCGTTTCTCGTTCTTCCCCTACGATCGCAGAAAATGGCACCCTCTACTATGGCTCGAGTGAAAGTCAGGTCCATGCCGTCAACGGCAGTTCCGCCGGTCCCGCGGCCAGTGACTGGGCGATGGCGCGACGCGATGTGCGCAATACCGGTCGATCCGGCTCAAACATCGCCCGCCGGAGATTCCTTGCGCCCCATGTCTACGATCTGACGGCACTCGAACTGGGAAACTCGGTGCTGACCATGCACCACACGGGAGATATAGCAGCGGGTCCCGCAGGGATCGGGACCACCGCCAACTTTCGCATCGACGTGCGGAATAGGGATGGTTCGCTGCTTTTTTCAATGGACGAATCGGTTGAGCCCGGCGAAACCAAGGACATCGTCCTGACTGCACCCGACAGTGCGGTCTACCAGGGCTCGGTGGTCGTGGACGCCCCCATCAGAGACGGGATCGTCCTGGCTCCCTTCCTGACCTGGGTTCTGGATCTGGGTTTTAACGCTCCTCTTCAAATAGGAGCCTTTTTCGCGGATCCGACAGATGCGGCCCAGATGCACTATTTTCCGGCCGAAGCGAGCGCCAGCAACGGGCTCGGTATTGGCATCCAGAACATTGGAGAGAATGAGATCTCCTGCGACCTGGATTTCCTGAACGAGGACGGAACACTGGCCGGTCAGGAAGTCATTCCACTGGACCCCCTCGGGTCCTTCGTTGATTTCTTCAATGACTCGGTCGCCGATGGGTTCATGGGAGCCGGCCGGCTCACCTCTGATCACGTCGGGCTCGTCCTGGGAGCGAGTCCAGTAGAAGTTGCGTGTAAGGATGCGCCGGCCGCTGCAAAACCGTTTCCGTATCCCCCTCCTCCACAATGCTGCCCTTCTGCATGACGTAGACGCGGGAGGTCATGTAGCGCACCAGGGCCAGGTCGTGAGAGATGAAAAGGATCGCCAGGTTCCGCTCGGACTGAAGTCGGTGCAGCAGATTCGCCAGGTGGGCCTGAGCGGATTGATCGATGGAGGAGGTGGGTTCATCGGCGATCAGAACTTTCGGTTCGGGGGCAAGCGCACGGGCGATGCTCACCCGCTGGCGCTGGCCGCCTGACAATGACTTCGGAAACTGCCGGGCCTGAGCCTCACTGATTCCGATGGACTGCAACAGAGTGAGGGCCGCAACTCCTGCCCGCTGTCGCGACATCCCCCGCCACACCAGGAAGGCCTCTGCAACCGCCTTCCAGGCCCGCATCCGGGGGTTCAGCGAGGAGTAGGGATCCTGGAACACCATCTGAATCTTCCAGCGATCGCCTTTCGGAATCTGATCCTTCGATCCAGCGCTCAGAACCTGATTTCCCTCCAGCATTACCCTCCCGGAAGTGGCGGCCTGGAGACCCACCAGGACGCGGGCCAGCGTTGTTTTTCCACTTCCACTCTCGCCAACCACTCCCACGATTTCACCGGGATTAATGGAGACCGTGGCATCCCTTAAGGCCTCGAAAGTTTCAGTCCCGCGGCCGAACTGCACCGTAAGGTTCCTGCCCTCGAGAAGCGCTCCGCTCATGCATCGCCCTCCATTTGATCGGCGTGCAGACAGGCGGTGAGTTGCCGGCCAACCGCTGCCAGCGGTGGTTGAACACCTTGCCGGCAGTCCTCTTCCGCCAGCGGGCAGCGCGGCCAGAAACGGCATCCTCGAGGCCAGGCGCCAACCGATGCCGGGTCACCGGGTACCGTTTCCAGTTCTTTACCGACCGTTGCCAGATCAACCCGCGAGGCCAGCAGGGCTCTCGTGTACGGATGGCGAGGGTGCTCATCTACGGCCTCGATGGGACCGCTTTCGACAGAGGATCCGGCGTACATCACCAACACGCTGTCACAGACTTCTTCAATTACCGCCAGATCGTGGGACACGAAAATGAGAGCCATGTTCAAACGCTCACGCAACGAGTTGATGAGGCTCAGGATCTCGCGTTGAATCGTCACATCCAGCGCCGTCGTGGGTTCGTCAGCAATCAGGATCTCCGGCTCCTGGGCGACGGCCGTGGCAATCATGACGCGCTGCCGCATTCCTCCTGAAAGTTCATGAGAGCGGGCCTCCAGGACCATTTCGGGTCGGGGTATGTGCACCAGTTTGAGCAACTGGAGCGCTTCTTCTTCGGCTTGGCCAAGGGAAACTTCCCGGGCCGCTCGAATGGACTCCAGCAGCTGAGTTCTGACGGTCAGTACGGGATTGAGCCCGGCCAGGGAACTCTGGGGTACGTAGCCGATGCGGCGGCCACGGATCCGATGCCAGACGTCCTCAGCGGCGTCAGCCAGGTTGTGGCCTTCAAAAAGAATCCTCCCTGCGGACACGACCGCACCGTGGCGCCACAGCGTGCCGATCAGAGCCCGGCAGAGCATCGTCTTACCCGAGCCCGACTCTCCGACGATGCCCAGTGACTGGTTTCGGCGAAGCTGAAAGTCGGCCGTGTCCACGATGCGCAGCATCTTGCCTCGACCTCGAGGCACGCTGATACCGAGATCTTCCACTTCCAGAATGGGAGCCATCTTTCTCTTACTCTTCCCCCGCGTAACGACCCACCAGACCGTGGGCGAGGAGGGCAACGCCGATCGCGGTCAAGGACAGCGCCAGCCCTGGAAACACGGTGATCCACCAGTGCGTCTGCAGATAAACCCTTCCGTCCGCCATCATGGCCCCCCATTCGGGTGTGGGAGGGCGGACTCCAGCTCCCAGGAACGACAGTGAAGAGACAGTGAGCACGACGATCACGAAATCACTGAGTCCATAGGCGATGGTCTCGCTGTACACATTGGGAAGAATGTGCCTCACCAGGACACGCAGCCTCGAGTACCCAAGGACCCCGGTTACCTCAATAAAATCAGAGGTCCTCAAAATCAGGGCTCGCGCCCTGGCGATTCTGGCGTAGCGGGCCCAGTTGACTGCTGCCAGACCGATGAGAAGACCCGTCACTCCCGGTCCCATGATCGCAACGATTGCGATCACCAGCACGACAAAGGGGAAAGCATTGATGGCATCAATCAACATGAGCCAAAACCAGGGCACCAGTGTACTGCGAGTTGTCCCCAGCACGGAGCCCAAAAGGGTCCCGATGAGCAAGGGGGCGGAGACCCCAATCAGTGCCAGCATCAGATCCAGCCGGCCCGAAGCAAAGGTTCGGGTAAACACGTCTCGTCCCAGCTGGTCGGTCCCGAAAAGGTGGGCCCGGCTGGGTGCGCCCAGAGCCTCCCCGGAACCGGTCACGGGATCGTAGGGGCTGACCCAGGGGACGACGATGCTGAGTAACACGATCACGACGAAAATGGCCAGCCCACAGAGGGTGGAATGGTTGAGATCGCGAAGAAACTTCAACTTGGACTTCATGCGGCCCGGGTCCTGGGGTCAAGCCAGCCAGAGATCGTGTCGGACAAAAAGCTGACTACTACCACGATGAGGGCAAAAATGAGAATGATTCCCTGGACCAGGGGGTAGTCGCGAAGCAGGACCCCTTCCACCACCAGGGCCGTCCCCATCCCCGGAAGGTTGAAGACAATCTCAACCACCACTGTGGCACTCAACAACTGTCCCAGAATGTAGCCCAGAAGACTGATGGTTGGAGCCAGCGAGGGTCGCAACAGATACCGCCACACCAGAACAGGCTTGGGGAGACCTCGGACGATAGCCGTCTCCACAAATTCCTGCTCCATGGTTTCCACAATCGAACTCTGCAGGACCCTGGCCAGAATGGGAACCAGCGCACTGCACATGGTAAAAGCGGGCAACCAGAGATAATAAAGATTTCCGGGGAATCCGGGCTGGTAACCGGCCACGGGAGCCAGTCCCAGCCGCACGGCAAAGAGAAGAATCAGGAGCAGCCCCATGTAAAAGCTGGGCGTTGCCAGTGAAATAGAGGTGACGACCCGAAAAGCATGGTCAAACCAGGTCCCCCGCAAGACTGCCGCAGCGACTCCCAGGGGAATTGCCATCAATAGGGCCATGACCACGGTCACGGCAATCAGCCAGGCGGTCAGCGGCAGGGTCCGGGCGACCACCGCATTGACGCTTTGCCGGGTGAGCAGAGAAGTGCCCAGATCTCCTCGCACCACGGAGCCCAGATAGTCCAGGAACTGTTCGACCAGGGACCCCTCCAGGCCCAGGATCTTCCGATACTCAGCGACGAGCTCGTCGGTGGCGGCATCTCCCAGCAGGATTTCTACCGGGTCTCCGGGGATGAGGTGGATCAGCGCAAAAGTCACAACCAACACGCCCAGGGCGGCCAGCGCTGCCCGGGCCAGGTTTCGGACGGCCCTGATTATGAGGAGCCGGAACTCGGCGCTCGGAAGTGCGGGCCCGCTTGTCTCAGGCGGTGAGGCCGCCTCATTCACGAGAAGGCGGTCCGTTCAATTCAGCCATGGTTGCCACCATGGGGTTGGTGCCCGGCGGGTGATTGGCTTCGAACAGAATCTTTCGGTCAATCCGGCTCCCGACCAGTACGACGCGCTCGGAAACCGGGATCAGCGGCATCTCCGGCAGCACCAGGTCCTGGGCCGCGTGGATCAGCTCGAGTCGCCGATCGACAGTAGTGGCGGTGGCAGCCGCGTTCACCAGGCGGGTTACCTCCGGATTGTCGTAACGGGTGACGTCGGCCCAGAATGTACCCGGCACAAACTGGTTCTTGAAAAAATTCATGGGACCGGATGCGTTGCCGGAGAACTGCAACTCGTACCGACCGGCCCGCAGATTTGCGCTCGCCACCGCGTCCTCGAGGGGATCGACGCCGGCCTCGATTCCAAGCTCGGCCAGGTTGGCGGCGATGACCAGGGCTGCGTCGGTCCAGCCTGCCCGCTGCCCCCAGGTCTGCAGGCTGGTGCTGAAGCCGCCGGCGAAAGGCGTTTCCGCCAGCAGATCCCGTGCTGCCTGCAGGTTTCTTTTCCCCTCAAAAGGGAGGTTTTCCAGACCCTCCCGCGGGCCCGGGTACTGGAATCCCCGGGCCGGAGCTGAAATCCCCCCAAAAGCCTTCTGGTTGATCTCGTCCCGGTCGATGGCCAGAGAGATGGCCTGACGCACTTTCGGATTCCGCAGAGGGTGCTCGCCAGGCAGCCCGTTGTTCACTGCGATCAGGTACTGGCCGTTGAGCGGTGCCTGGTACGTTGCCACCTCCGCAGGCAGAGAAGGTCGTGCGGTCACGGGAAGTTCATACACGTAGTCAATGGTCCCGGAGGCCAGCTGCAACACCCGCGAAGTCGGATCGGGAACGGCCACCAGCTCAAGCCGATCAATCGCCATGGGACCACGGACGTAATGAGGATTGGACTCGAGGACCCAGCGCGATGCTCCCGGGATCCAGTCCTTGACCACGTACGGACCTGAACTGACCGGGTGGCGGAAGTAATCCGGGTCCGTTTCGATCTTCGACTGCGGATGGATCGACATCGCCATGTGAGCGAGAGCCAGTTGGAGATCCAGGTAGGGCTCTTGCAAATGGAAGACCACCGTGGTCTGGTCGGGTGCCTCCACCCTGTCGACCGGCGTGAGCAGAGTGGGGAAGAAGGGACTTGGAGTATCGCGATTTCGGGTGTAGGAAAAGACCACGTCCTGGCTCGTCAAGGGTGTGGTCCCATCCGAGTAGACGAGCCCCGGTTTCAGGATTACGGTGACGGTCAGACCGTCATCGGAAACCTGCATCGACTCGGCTAGTTCGGGTTCCACCGACCAGTCGTGATTGAGACGAAAAAGCCGACCGGAGACCAGATAGGCGGTGACGATGTCCGGTTGAGCCGTGGGTCCGACCACGTCGAGGTTGTTCAGCTTGGAGCTGAGGCTAACAGTGACCGACCGAAGGGGAAGCTCCGGGTCGCTGGTCTTGCTGGGAGCTCCCGCGTCCGGCGGCCCGCAGCCCTGGAAGAGAGCGATGGAGATCAGACACGACGCAGCGGGGCATCTTCGCATAATGAGCCGATTCTAGTGGAGATCAGCGAGAGTTTAAACCTGTTCTGGCGTCTCGCCCTCTATTCCTGAAGCGTTTTACCGCGGATCTCTTGGGCGCGTTGTTCCATCTGCCCGCCTTCCTCCTTGCGACCGGTGTCCCGGAGCAGCCCGGCATAGGCTTCTAACACATTGGCTACATCGGGATGGTCGGGACCCAGGGCTTCCTCCGCGATGGCCAGTGAGCGCTGGTACAAGGGCTCTGCGTCAGCGTACTTTCCCTGATCGCGATAGAGTCCTGCCAGGTTGTTGAGGCTGGTAACGGTGCTGCTGCCGGGGTGCTCAGGATCAGCCATCTCCTCAGCAGCGGCCAAAGCCCGCTGGTACAGGGGCTCAGCCTCAGGATACTTTCCCTGGTCATGGTACAGCAGCGCCAGGCTGTTGAGGACCACAATAGTGTCGGGATGCTGGGGCCCCATGGTCTTCTCGAGGACAGCCAGCGCCCGTTCGAGAAGAGGCTCTGCCTCGTCGTACGCTCCCTGTTCGAGATGCAACCTCGCAAGGTTGGCGAGGCCGAGAGCCGTGTCGGGGTGCTCGGGACCCTGAGCCTTCTCCAGGATGGACAGCGAGCGCCGGTAAAACCGCTCCGCCTCAGCGTGCCTTCCCTGGGTTTTCAGGAGCCTGGCCAGGTTGTTCAGCACTGCAACGGTAGCAGGGTGGTCGGAACCGAGAGTCTTCTCATGGAGGGCCAGTGAGCGCTGGAACCACGGTTCCGCCTCCGAGTACCTTCTCTGCTGAGCGTAGAGCCCACCCAGTCTGTTGAGGCTGATACGAACCAGGTGTTCTCCGTTTCTAATCTGTTCTGCGAGTTCGAGCGCTGCACGCAGGGAGACCTCAGCCTCCTCGTAGCGAGCCTGCTGGTACGCTCGCAGACCAGCGGCATCGTGCTTCTCCCAGAGCTGCCGTTGCCCGGGATCAATGGCCAGCAGCTGCACAATCTCGGTGTGATCTCTTGCACTTGCCAGATCCTGTGCCGTTTTCCCATCGTTGTCTCTTGCCTCGACATCGGCGTCGCCGTCCAGCAACACCGCCACTGTTTGGTGGTGGCGCCCAAGAGCAGCCAGCAGCAGGGCCGTCCGGCCGTTTTCATCTCTGGCGTTGACGTCGGCACCTGCCGCCAGGAGAGTCCTGACCAGGGCATCCTGCCCTTCTTTGGCCATTTTCAGAAGGTCTTGATTCAGGTGGGACTGGGCGAAAAGAAGATTCGAGGAGCACAGCACAGCCATAAGAGGGATGATCCGGTGCATAGGGCTCACTTTGAGTGCTTTGACAGCGTCAGCTTCTTGAGCCGAACCGGCGTATACCGCGCCTCGCCCTCCACGATCTGAATGAACCGATCAAAAGGCACATTGTGGAAGGTCTGTGTGATCCTGGTGGTTGGCCAGAAAATCTTGAGACTCTCGATTCTCGAGGCCTTGCCCAGGCCAATCGTCTGCCGCAGCGGGTTGGCTCCAAACGTGCCACCGCTGTTGACGTGTTTGTAGATGGAACGCCGTCCACCGTTTTCGATGATATCGACCTGGATGCGTGCACCGATGGCTGATCGGTTGGAGCGGCCACCCACGAGTTTCACAGCGATCCAGTGATTGTCAAATCCCGGATTTTCATAGAGAACATTACTGTACCCGTCGCCTGCGTACGCACCTCCCATCTGTTCGAAGATATCCTGATCGCCATCGTTGTCCAGATCCGCAAAGACAACGCCGTGGCCTTTTTGAAGGTGGCTGAAGCCACCCGCCATGCTCACGTCGGCAAAGCGTTCACCGCTCTGGTTCCGGTACATGACGTTGGGCATGATACTTCTGTAGTCGGGGTATCCGGTACCGAGATAGAAGTCGAGGTAGCCGTCGTTGTCCAGGTCACCGAAATTTGAGCCCATGGGGGCCGTGGGATGAATCAGGTTGTACTGGCTTGCGACTTCCTCGAAACTTCCGTCCCCATCCCCGCGATAAAGACGAGCCAATTCGATGTCCAGGGGCATGCCAAGCATACTTGCCGTGAGGTGCTCGATGCGGGCGGAATATGCCGATACATACAGATCCAGGATGCCGTCGTTGTTGAAGTCCCAGAACCAGGCCGGAAAGCTGACCTCCGGGTGGTCCACCTCGAGTTCGCCGGCTATCTCGCTAAAGGTCCCGTCATGGTTGTTGCGATAGAGGCGATTGGCGCCTCTGTAATTGGAGACGTATAAATCAGGCCAGCGATCGCCATTGTAATCACCCCACACCACCGACTTGGCGTAGCGGTGATTTTGCACACCCGCTTTCTTGGCCACATCGGCAAAGGTCCCATCGCCGTTGTTGCGGAACAGTTGACAGGGGGCGGGCAACTTCTCCGAGGATTCATTTCCAATGTACAAATCCAGATCGCCGTCATTGTCGTAGTCGCCCCAGGAGGCGGTTGCAGTAGGGTAATGTACTTCCCCCAAACCTGCATCGAAGGTTACATCCGTGAACATGGCGTTACCGTTGTTGCGCAGCAGGGAGTTGGGATGTTGCCCCTGCTTCTCGATCCAGGCGCCCCGCAGTACCAGGATATCCACGTCCCCATCGTTGTCGTAGTCGGCCTGCACCAGGTTCAACCCGCCATACAGACCCGGCAGTCCAGCCTCCTTTGTCCGTTCCGAGAAGGTGCCGTTCCGGTTGTTTTTGAAAAAGCGAATCTGCCCGACGGTGTTCCATGTCGACGCCACAATGTCGAGATATCCGTCATTGTCAAAGTCATCGGCGACGGCACCGCCGGACAAATCGAATGTGTCCAACCCCAGTTGTGGCGCGATGTTTTGAAAACGGGGAATGTGTTCCTCGGATTCGAACAAGTGCGGGGAGAGCAGATACGGCTTCGGAACCTCCTGCGGGTAGGTTCCGATGGTCATATGGGCGATGTTGAGCAGCCATCGAGCCGCCAGGTGAAACGGTTCGCTTGCCTGCGTGGCCTGCAGGGTTTTGGTGAAACTCCCGATCGCTCCGCGAGATGGGTCTTGCAGGGTGTGAATAGCCCCTTCCCGGAGGGGTAAAATGCAGCTTTCGGGCGAGCTGCGCAGGCAGCAATTTTGTGTTTCGCCCTGCCGCATATAAGCCACGCCCAGCCAAAAAGTAGTCTCCGCCACTAACCTGGGCGGAAGCTCATCACGGTTTAACCGGGTAAGCAGAAGCGCATTTCTGAGATGAGTGATTGCCTCCGATTCGTGGCCGAGGCGAAGCTCCTCCTGGCCTAATTGCATACGAAGCTGCCACTTCATCCCGGCCGATGTATCGGCAGGCAGGGCAGCCAGCTGGTTCCGCAGTGCGCGAGCGGTAGTTTCACCGAGGTAGATGTTTTTCTCCGGGGTGCCATCCGCAATCTGCCGCAGCAGTCTCAGCATCCTCTGGTGGCCCGACGGTGCTGAAGGCGTCCCTCCCTCAGCCTGCCGGGGGGGGCTGCTACCAGGACCAGGGGCTGCTGAGTTCGTGTTGTTAGCGCCGGCGGCAGCGTCGCTTGTCACAAGCACCAACCCGGCAACCGCGCTCACTGCCCCCACAACAACAGTACTCCGAACTGATCCTCTCATGGCAGCCGCCGCTTGAACCGAATCAGGGTGGGGTAGTCCTTGATAAGCATCCCTTCAAACACAGTGCGTTGACCATCGTTGCTGAAAGTCAATTCCTGCTCCGTCCCATTGAGGAGGTCTACAACCCACGCCCTTTCCACATCAAGGCCGGGCAGGGTGAGATCGCTCTTCGACTCGACAAGGCCGTCGGTGGTATTGCCCGGGAGCCACGCCGCCACCATAAGTTCACTCTCACCCCGCTGCAAGGTGAAAACTTCAAATCCTTTGTCCCCACTGAAGGAGACGGGGAACTCAGATCCCGCCCATTCGTCCAGGACGGTAGCCAGCGTTCGAAGCGTATAGTAGCCGGCATCCGGCTGAACAGCATGAATGGCCTGGGCGGGGACGGGAACGCGAAATAGAGACTGTCCCACCGGGGCGGAAACGAAGTAAGTGTTGCACTGAAAAGCCAGCATGTTCAGGCCGGTGTGTCCCACCATGTTCTGGGCCAGGTATTTGGCCCTCACCATTTCCGATTCTCCGTTGGTTTTACCGAATAAGAAGTAGCTTGAAACTTTCGGATCGCCTTCGGCGACCGATGAGGGGCCCGGTGGGTAGAGGCTCCAGCTATACACTTCGCTGGCTATGTAGATCCCTTTGAATCCGAGCGCATTCCCTTGCTTGATAGCTTGCCTGTTCTGGTCCCAGTACCAGTCGCGAAGATCGTTCAGCGTGAGTCCCGCATCAATTCGTGTGGTCGGGTGGGAACCCACGGCCTCGGGCATCAGCAAGTCCAGATCCTGTTCGGAAAGGTTGTCCAGCCAATCCCGCAGCAGTCTGGGGAAATCGGCCATCCAATGCACTCCCACCATAATACGGGCGTCGGGATCCACTTTCTTGATACTTCGAACCGCCATGGCGTAGACGTCGCGGCTGGAGATGCGGCGGGCCTGCACCCGCTCGTCGGCCCACTCATTGCCGATCTCCCAATAGGCCACCCGGTCCTTGAAATGCCGGACCATGTACTGCACGTATCTCAGATAGCCCTCCATCATTTCCGGCGTCTCCCAGGCCCAGCCCGGGTGGTCATAATAGATGTTGTTAATCTCCCGGATACGGGCTTTCTTCCAGTCCAGCTTGCGGCCCTTGTAGATGAAGTTGGCCTTGACGTCCACATTCATCACAATGTTGATTCCGTTGCGGTGCATTTCTGCGACCAGGTTGTCGGCAACGGGATCAACTTGCAGCTTTCCCTTTTCCCGCTCCACGTAGTTCCAGGTGAGGAGTCCGTTATCCGCACCCATCCGGACGTACTTCAAGCCCAGGTCATACTGAAGCGGCCCGAAAAGCAAACTCTGAGTGAATCGATCGTGATTCATCAGGTAGGAAGTGGAAGAGACGGTCACGCCCGAGCCCTTAGAAATCAAGGCTAGATTGTTCCCCTGCGGATCTCGGACCTCCAACCCGCCGAGAGAGAAGGCATACCCATCGTATTTGGAGAGAGTGCGCTTGAAGTTTCGACCCCGAATCAGGATCTGCTTGGCAAGAACCGGCTCGAACTCGATCGAAGTGGTCCCCTCCTCGTTTCCGGAAAAGTTCTTGTTGTCATATACGGTTTTCCAGTGCCAGGCGTCGCGGCTGACTTGAATGCTCAATTCGTTGGGAAGAGCGCGTCCCGCCCATTCGTGGTAGCCCATCAGATCAGTGAGCTTTCCTTCGCGCCACAACTTTGCCAGGGCGAAATTCGTGCTGCAGACCAGGGCGACGGAAGACACCCTGCTCTCACGAGGCAGATCAATGCGGATCCATTCCGGTCGGGCGTCCGGTACTGCGCTTCCGTAACTGCACCAGGCAGTATCGGAATCGCCATCGATCAGATGAATGGGCAGCATCGGCTGGCTGTCGTTCCACATGCTTCGTACGCCCGGCTCACCGATCGTGACGCCAAAGCCGTTGCTCTTGATTTCCCAGGACTTCTTGGGCTTGATCTTGACGATCGGGTTGTTGTTCCGGTGCTGCATCGCCGCGCCGGGCATCAAGTCGGGACTGAGACCGTAAATGTAGGCGATGTTGCCCAGGGAATAGACTGGAACTCCATCCACGTAAGCTTCGATGGAGGCATAATCCTCAAAATTGGGCTCCCTTGACGCTGTTTGAGGGAGCACGCTGGAGACCGAGAATCCCACAACCAGGGCCGAAACAATCCCGAGCTCCCCGATCCGCCCCAAAGTGGGCGTCGACTTTCTCAACTTCATATCTGACTCCCCTTGCCAGCCGTTTTCTCGAGGCGGCTTTTCATTTCAGGCATAGGGCCCTCAGACGCCGGGCGTCGCGGTGTGACCCTGGCTACCAGCGAACGGTTTTCTGAGCAACGAAACGTTTGGTCTTGAGGTAGCGGGGTTGCTCGAAGCGGTAGTGGTCTCGCTGGTAGAGGGCGTAATTCTTACCCCGCGGTTCAACGCTCACGACGTCGTTTCCCCGGAAGGTCACCCGATAGGCCAGTTTTCCGGTGCGAAGCTGCTCGGTCCGCTCCTGGATGGGGAAGCGAATCGTGACCGTTTGTCCGTCGTTCACCCGACCCAGGTCGATATATCTCCCTTCCCAGGAGAAGGACGCGTTCTTTCCTCCAATGGTGCAGCTGACCCGATCCTGGTCAATCCAGTTGTTCAACCGTATTTTCAAGCGGCAAGCCTGCTTGAGGGCGATTTCTACCTTGCCTACATAGGGAACGTAGCTGTCGACGTCGGCCCAGGGTGAGGTGCGATTCATCAGCAGGTTCACCTGGAGTACGCCCTTGTCGTAACCGAGTATATTGTCCCAAACGTAATAGAGAGCCCGGGCACCATTGCCGGTGCAGCAAATGTCGGTGATCCCCCGGTGTCCCACGTGCAAATCGTTGGGGTAGGTGCCGATGGAAAAATAACCGACGGCTCGTTCGCTGATGCCGTCGACGGTCTCATTGTAGGCAACCGGAACTTCTCTGGCTCCCTGGGGTCTCCACTGGGGGATGTACGCTTGGACGGTTCCCTCTCGGATTTTGCGAATGAACGCATTCATCTGATCCGGCCGCGCAACCTGGGATTCGAGCAATCCGTTTCGAGCAAACTGATCGATATCTTCCCAATAATCCGCCTCTCCGAGTTGGGTCAATCTGACGGCTATTGCGATCATGTCCCCGACACTGCAGGGTTCCATTGGTTCCAACCCGGGCTGGCGTCCGGGCCCCTCCTGACCTTGCATGACGGGGAAGAATCCCAGCGAAGGAATCGAACCCATCTCCGCCGATTTGGCCCATTCATAGGCCGCTTGCGCCAGCCTGGCGAATTGCATCTGGCCACTGGCGTAGGAGAACTCTGACAAGGCATGCATTCCCAGCCCCCCATAGGCATGAAAGTGACCGGCCCAGAGTCCTGGAACTTTTTGGCCGGCCCTGGCGAACACCAGCAAGTCCCTATCCGATTCTTCATCCGCATTGAAGATGTTGGCGCGGATGTAGTTGGTCAGAGCCAGAGCCAGGTCCTTTGCCGGCTCATACTTCGAGACGCGGTAGTATTGGGACAGGCCCGTGACGATCCACGTCACATCCAGGGCCTTCTGTTTGCTGAGGGGGAGTTGCTTGATGCGGGCGGCCTCGGGCGGCAATGTTTCACCGGGCGAATAATATTGGCCGTTATCGTGCTGGCCTTTCAGGAAAATTGCCTGATCTTCGACCTTTACGGCCAACTGATCGAGACGGTCCACCATTTTTTTGGCGGTTCGGTTCCAGATCTCGTCACCCGTCAACTCGTAATAGAGGGCCAACACGCCCAGCATCCGCCCGGTATAGGTGGCCAGATAGGCATACTGATCCTCGCCCTGACCCGGAGATCCTTGACGGGTGGTAGGGTCCCAGGGCCTTCCTGTGGTGGGGACGTAAATCAAACCGTCCGGACCGACCGAATGCAAGATAACCTCGGCCCACCTCTTGTCAACCTGAAGATTCTGCGTACTGCCGCTCATGATGCGCATCAGCGGCAAGGCCTCCATGAATTTGGGCCAGCAGTTGCCGCCGTTCTGAGCCAGATAGCCGCGCGGAGGAATCAGGTCGCCGACCGGTCCCAGGTAGGGCTCGAAGTCAGCCCGAGGACAGGTCATCTCAGTCATGGCGTTGATGGTGAGGCGGGCCCTTTCCTCCAAATTACAGGTATCGGGCACGAGAGCCTCGTAATGATGGCCTCGAATCTCCGGAACTCTTGCCGCAGGGATTTCCTTGCGGATGTAGTTGATGGGCGGAATTTCGTGCCAATCCAGCTCTCGAGATGGTGTGGAGGGCGCGGTAACCGTTTCCGGCACGGCAATTGGATCCACCGCTTCCCGGGCGCGGTCCCGGCAAGCCACACCGCAACTCGAGAGAGGGATCAGGCTGAAGAGGGCCAGGGCGCAGCTCATGCTGCCAAGACTCAATGAGGATACGCCGTGGATATGTTTGGTGGCACGCATGGACACCTCCTCAAGGCCCAACTATACCTTGAAAACGGAAGACGGGAGTACTAAGTACTCCCCCAGGGTATGAATCGCTTGAGGCAGGAAAAGTCGTGCCGTTGCGGGGGAGAATTCAATCAAACAGGATGGGTAAAGCCCTGAGACCGCGAAAGGCGATGTCACGCTGCCACTGAAACGAATCGCCGTCCAGGCGCATTCGGGGAAAGCGCGAGAGCAGGGTGGACAGAGCCACGGGGCCTTCAATACGCGCCAGGGGCGCACCCAGACAGAAATGGATCCCCATGCCAAAGGAAACGTGACGGTTCTCTGCTCGCGTAATATCGAGCCGGTCCGGCTCCGAGAACTCCGCCGGGTCACGATTGGCTGCTCCCAGCATGACGGAAACCAGATCGCCTTTTCGAATCTGCTTGCCACCGATCTCAATCCTTTCCGCTGCTTTTCTGAGCTGACGTTGCAGCGGACTGTCGTAACGCAAGAACTCCTCAACGGCGCTTGTCATCAAGCTCGGATCGTCCCTTAACTTCTGGAACTGGTCGGGGTGGTGCAGCAGTGCGAAGACTGCGTTCCCGATCAGGTGTGTCGTGGTCTCATGGCCCGCGACTAGAAGAGTGACGGACGTTGACAGAAGCTCCGCCAGGTTCAACCTGTCACCCTGCTCTTCAGCGGCAACCAGAAGGCTCAACATGTCCGATCTCGGGTTCTTCCGGCGATCGGCAACCAGGCGAGCGAAATAATCCCGCAGATCAAGCAGGCTTTGGCGGGCCCGGTCGGCAGCCTCAACCGTGAGAGGGCTTACTGCGGTCAGCTCGATGATACCGTCCGACCATCTCTTGAACTGCTCGCGATCTCCTGGAGGCAACCCCAGGATCTCGCAGATGACAACGGTCGGCAACGGGTATGCGAAATCCCGAATTACGTCCATCCCTTCGCATTCCTCCACCGCCCCCAGCAGCTCATTCACGATTTCCTGAATCCGCGAGCGCATGCTCGCCACCGCTCCTGGTGTAAACGCTTTGTTCACCAGCATTCGAACCCGGGTGTGATCAGGAGGGTCGCTGTGTATGAGCCCCCCGGAGAAGTGGCGATAGAGCGGCCCCATCCTCCCCCGGTCCTTTTCAGGCAATTGGTCAAGGATAGTGGCTACGCGGCCTGAGTTGATCAGGAGATGGTGATGTCGCAGGGCCCAGGTGACGTCCTCATGACGCGTCAGGATCCAGCTGCCAAGCCTGTCGCTCCAATGGACAGGATCTTTACGGCGCAACTCCTCATAGAAGGGATAAGGCGATGCGAAAAACTCAGGGGACAGCCACTCGCTTGAGCTACCTTCCATTCCTGCGAAGCCTCAATATAAGGCAATGGCCCGGCCTGGGCCGCCGTGACTGCCCCGGATCCTGGCGGCGGCGAAAATGAAATAGGCCCGGGGCGGCACGGCCCCCAGGTTGGTCAGGTATTCCACGCCCACCATGCCGCGGCTTCCCAGTGCCCAGTAGGTCATGAGCGCGCGTCTGGGATCGACACCCCCCAGCGTAGGTCCGTCCGTGGCCACGCAGCGAATGCCTTTTTCCGCCAGATAGACGATGGCCTCGGGTCCGGGCGCCGGCCATCCTTCGCGCTCTCCGTCAAGCGGCTCCTTCAGGCAGGCACGGTCCTGGGGAAAGGGCCGCAGGTAGGTGTCGCTGTAGCCGCTGTGAAAGATGACGATGTTTCCCGGCTCCAGCTCGCCGTTTTGCTCTTCGTAGTTCTTGATGTCCTGCGCTCCGATCAGCGGAGACGCCGGCCATCCGGACGGGGTGGTTGTCCCGATCAGATGCTTCACATCGATGATCCGCGCCCACCCGGCAGTCTGGGAAAGGGGCACCCGCTCGGTGGTGACATCGCTCGTGCCGCGCCGGCCATAGGCGCGTTCGTACTCAGCCAGCCACTTCTGCACCTGGGGTGCATAGCTGTTATTGTCGAATCCGGCTTCGGGCAGGGCATACACCGGTGGCACCAGGTGTGTTCCCGTGTGGCTGTCAAGAGCTCGCTGGTGCAGGGGCGGGTCCTGGCGCAAAGGAAGAACGTGCTGATAGTAGGGGTAACGGGAATTGCCGCTTCCAGCCCCGGGCCACCATACCGGCAACTCCTCCCCCAGCTGGACCGACAGGTCGAGGACTCTTTTGTGGCGAGCCGCGTCAATGAGCCATTGCGCCAGGGGATCTCCGACCACGGCGAAGGCGCGGATCTCGGCCCCGATTCCGCCCCGGTGCTTGGGAGGGAGATGGGCGTAAAAAGCCCCGGTGGCGGGGATGGCGGCCAGCCCGGTCACCCCTTCCGCCCAGTTCATTTCATACTTCAGCCCGGCGGTGTGGGTCTGTAAAGCCAGGTTTGGTGCCAGCGGGTTCGGATCGGGCCGCAGCGGTCCCATGCTGGGGCTGTCAATGGCGGCGATTCTGACGCCTCGACTTCCCACATAGTCCATGGTTTCCGGAGCCGGAGCCGGCCAGGCGGGCGACTTTCCATCCACCGGATCGGCCACGAAGCGGCGCCCCCGTGGCAGCGGCCGGTAGTACCGGTCGCTGTAGTCGCTACGGAACAGGACCACGTCGCCCCCACCCAGGGGCCTGTGCTCCTTCTCCCAGGCCAGGATGTGCTGCTTGAGAATGAGGGGACTGATGCCGTTCGGAGAGTCGTTCAGAAGCTGCCGCACGTCAATGACGCAGGCTTCCCCCACGAACTGCCAGGGCGCCAGCCGATCGGGCGTGATCAGGGCAGTCCGGTTGGGAAGGGGACCATGAGAGGGGGCATCGAGCTGGGTACCGGTGTTCTCGTCGAGCGTGAGGATGTCACTGTTGTAGGCACTGCGTGGGCCGATCTGCAGGTAATGGTTCATGTGAAAGGGCGGGAACCTGTTGGGCCACGTGCAGGGATACTCGGATGCCACCAGAAGCGACAGATCTACCAACTGGACTCCGTCGAGAGCCACTGGAGGCGCCTCGCCGCCGGCCCAGGTCGGCGTCGGCAGCACCAACCCGAGCAAAAAAACGAAACCTGCTGTCTTCCTGAATAAGTCGTTCATAGCGAGCCATCATAGCTCATCCCAGGGAGCCTTGCCGATCGGAGCAGCCTCCTCGGGAGCAGCTCAAGACACCTGGCGGGCGGCGCTACTCATCGGCCGGCTCGTCGACGGCGATCCCCAGCGAGCGGGCCAGGTCGACCAGCTTCTGCCACAGCTCGCGGGGAAGCGGGATCCCCTCCTGCTCCCGGAGGGCGCGTGTGCGCAGTTCGGGATCGCCGGGGACAAGAACTTCTTCAAAGCCCGGTGCCGGCGGCACGGCTCGGACACGCCGCTGCAGGCGGTCGGCGCGCCCGGCGTAATCGGAAAACGGCTGGAAAAGGTCGGCTCTGAAAACGATCATGGAGGCGCCGGAATGACTGAAGTAGAGACCGCCGCGATCGGCCTCGGCAAACCGGGACGATCCCGTAAAAACCCGGCTCAACCATTCGGTCGTCATCAACAGGGCGTATCCCTTGTGCTGGCCAAAGGGCAGCTGCCCACCTCCCTCCAGGACATCATCCGCATTGTCGGTGGGATTGCCGTTCTTATCGACGACCCAGCCTACAGGTATTTTTTCCTTGCTGCGCTGGGCATTGATGATTTTCACGCCCGATGAGGCGGCAGTCGCGAAATCGAACAGCATGCGGGGTTCCTTCCCGGCGGGAAAGCCCATCGCCAGGGGGTTGGTCCCGAGGACGGCGCTGCGACCCCCGTGGGGAACCACGACCGGCCTCTTTTCGGCGAATCCACCTGCGGTAATCATGGAAATCATCCCCTCGGCAGCGGCCATCTCCGCGTATTCTCCGAGCCGGCCGATATGGTGGCTCTGCACCAGTCCGACTAACGCCAGGTCGTGTTCCGCCGCTTTGGCAATGGCCTTTTCCATGGCAAACCTGGCCGCCACCTGTCCAAACGTCCAGTTTCCAGCCACCAGAGCAGTGGTGGCTGTTTCCGTCACCATCTCGGGCCGGGCTGCAGCCGCCAGTTCACCGGCCTGGATGGCGGCAATGTAACCCGGCAACTGCCACACCCCATGCGTATCCACACCGCTCAGGTTGGCCCTGACCAGATGCTCAGCGACCACGGCGGCATTTGTCTCATCGGCTTCCGCGGCCACCAATAGGCGGATGGCCAGTTGCTTGAGCTGCTCGGCACTCCTGATAGTCTTTTGATCTTCCATGATTCTTAACGATACAATTCTTAGCAGGGTCTGAACCAGCTTCGCTTGTGCGGGGCCAATTGTACCCCGTAGGGGCCGGTCTTGTGCCGGCCCGCTGGACGGGCGACCACCAGGGTCGCCCCTACATTCGTAGGGGCCGGGTCGCCCCTACGGTTCTCTTAGCAGGATCTGAACCAGACTGAAATCGAGGTGAGGAATGAGAAGAAATGTTTTAGTAGCACTAGTGGTCGCGTTTGGTCTGGTAGTCATCGCTCTCGGGGGGCAGAAGTTCTGGGACAAAACCGAGTTTCCCGATTGGAGCAAGAAACAGATTAAGCAGATGCTCAACAAGTCCCCCTGGGCGCGTTCCGTGAGCATCCGCCTGGGAGGCTTTCAGTCCGGTAGTGAGAGGGCAGACGGTGGGCGCGCGGGAATTCCCGGGGGAGGAGGAGGCGGCGGCGGCCCGGGGGGTGGCGGAGGCGGTTCTGGGGGTGGCGGCGGTGGCTATCCCGGCGGGTCCGGCGGCGGTCCTCCCGGTGGCGGGGGAGGCTACGGCGGAGGTCGTGGAGGAGGCTTTGCCCCCCGCTTTAACCTGACGGTTCGCTGGTACAGTGCCCTGCCCATCAAGCAGGCCCTGGCCACGCACCGTTTCGGGAGTGAGGCGCGGGCGGACGAGAGCCTGAAGGTGGAGGAAACTCATTACACGATCGGTCTCACCGGGGTCAGCGGGGCCTTGTTCCGCGGTGATCCCAGGGCTTCCCAGCCTGACGCCGGGGCGGATCCCTGGCAGGCGATCTCCGAGCGCATGAAATCGGAGTCCTTTTTGAAGGTCTCGGGACGAGACCCGATCCAGGCCGTCGAGATCGAGATGGGGCAGGGGCGCGAGGTGGATGTGGTGGATGCCCGGCAGATGGGGCAGGGAGCGGAAATCCTCCTCAAGTTTCCCCGCAGCCAGGCCATCACCCTCGCAGACAAGCAAGTCGAATTCATCACCGTCATGGGCCGCCACAAGGTGAAGAGGAAGTTCAAGCTGAAGGACATGGGCTACAAGGGGGAGCTGGAACTGTAATTAGGGAAAGTTCCACGTTTCACGTTTCACGTTACTACGGTTCAGTGCGCGCTTCTCGTGAAAGGAATCCTTATGGAAAACGCCGGAAGGTTTAGAGAGAAGTGGAGTCAGGGGCAGTTTGTGGTGGGAACCGGAATCACGTTTACGGATCCCACGGTCAGTGAGGCTCTGGCCAATCTCCTGGACTTTGTCTTTGTCGACATGGAGCACAACGCACTCTCTCTGGAAACGGTTCAGGGACACATTATGGCAACCAGGGCCAGCGGCGCAGCAGCCGTGGTCCGGGTGCCGTGGAATGATCCCGTGTTGATCAAGCCGGTCCTGGACATTGGAGCCGACGCCATTATGGTTCCACTGATCCGCACCGCCGCCGACGCCCGTAGGGCGGTAGAAGCGTGCTTGTACCCACCGGAGGGAATCCGGGGGTTCGGGCCGCGCCGTCCCATCAGGTACGGGCAGGTGAAGGATCCGGATTATTGCCGGAAGGCCAACCGAACGGTCATTCCCATGGTCCAGATCGAGCATATCGACGCTGTCAAGAACCTGGACGAGATTGTGGCCGTCCCCGGTCTGGGAGCCGCCATGATCGGGCCCAACGACCTGTCGGGATCGATGGGTCTGATGGGGCAGACGAGCCATCCCGATGTGGTGGCGGTTATGGAAACCGTCGTGCACAAGTGCCGCGAGGCCGGGCTCCCTGTGGGAGCCGGACTGGCCGACAATCCCGACTTGCTCATCGAATGGATCGACAAGGGGTTGAACTGGGTCGTTATGGGAGTCGACTGGTTACTGCTGATGAACAGCGCCGAGTCCGTCTTAAGGCGGATCCGGGAACACCCGCAAGGTGAGCGGGTATAGTGAACCAGGCTGCCCTGCCTCCCCCGCCTCGAGCCCTGATCTCCCGGAATCCTTTGCTGTGGTTTCGGCTCTTCGGGCCCGGAGCCGTCGTTGCTTCCGTGACCATCGGGAGTGGCGAGCTCGTCTTCCCGTCACGGGGTGGATCGATTTTCGGATACCGGCTCCTGTGGATCTTTCTGGTGGTCGGATTTCTGAAATGGGTGCTGGCCTACTCCTGCATGCGTCACATGGTGCTCAGCGGTGCGCACCCTCTGGAGAGGTGGCTTTCCATCCCGGGACCCCGTGGCTGGCTGCACCTCTTTCTCGTGGTGTGTCTTCTGCTCACCATGCCGCTGAGCTTCGCGTTTCTGCTCGGCATCCTGGGAACCGCTTCCGCCTGGATCTTCACCGTCGGCGACCACTACTTCTGGGCTTCGCTGTGCGTCGCGGTGGCTGTGGTACTTCTTTTCATGGGGGGGTACGGTTTTCTGGAGAAAGTCCAGATTGCCATCCTGATCGTAATGCTGGGTTGCATCCTGGTGTCCGTAGTGTATCTTCGCCCCGATTGGATCGCCATTGCCAGGGGCCTCGTTCCCCAGCCCCTGAGCTATGCGGACTGGTTGTTCTCGGAACTGCCCGAGATGAGGAATCGTTCCGTCTGGGTAGAGGTCCTGGTTTATGTGTCCGTGATCGGGGGAACGGCTACCGACTATTTTGCTTACACGTCTTTCCTGCGAAACAAGAAGTGGGGGCGCAGCGACCTGGGGGTGGCCAGTGACGAGCAACTGGAGCGGCTGGCTGAGTCGAAGGATGGTGGCGCCCGCCAGTGGCTGCGCGCCCCGCTTGTCGACAGCGTGGTCAGTTTTGTTGCTGTGGTCGTGCTCTCGTGCGCTTTCTGTATTCTCGGGACCGTGGTCCTGCGACCTCAGCATCTGGTTCCGGATGGAATCAACCTGCTGAATTACCAGGGGGCTTTCTTGACCGAACTGGCTCCCTGGCTTCTGCCCGTGTATCAGCTCGCTGTCTTCATGGCGTTTTTTGGAAGCATCTACGCCGGCCCGGAAATCAATTACCGAACCTTCTACGAGGTGTATCGTGCTCTGCCGCGCCTGCAGGAACGCGTCACCGAGCCCAGATTGAAGGCTGTCATTTATGTCTGGTGTCTGGGCGGCGGATTACTCACTTTGTGGCTGACCCGGTGGTATCCGGGCATCGAGCCCCTCGACATCTACACGCCGGTGGCGATCTTCACCGGTTTCCTCTTGACCAGCTTCTATACCCTGGCGAATCCGTGGGTGGACTGGCGCTTTCTTCCCTCGGCTTTGAGAATGCCCACCTGGCTCGCCTGCGCCAACCTCTTCACCGCCGCAGTCTTCCTCATTGCCGGATTGAAGGCACTCTGGGACTACGGGCAGACGGGTGCCTATCTGACCGTGGCCGTGCCCCTTGTGGCCTGCGTCCTGCTGGCCAGGTGGCTGCCCTCCCTGTTTGAGAAAGACTAGTGCAGCCCGCCAAGCGGGCCGGCACGAGACCGGCCCCTACGATCGAGGCTTCGCCTCAGACCAACGAGCACTGTACGTTTCAGTTTTCAGGGGCCTCGTAGGGGCGACCCTTGTGGTCGCCCGCCAAGCGGGCCGGCACGAGACCGGCCCCTACGATCGAGGCTTCGCCTCAGACCAACGAGCACTGTACATTTCGGTTTTCAGGGCATCGTAGGGGCGACTCCTTGTGGTCGCCCGCCAAGCGGGCTGGGGAAGCAGGCCGTCAGTTTGGGGGTGGCGGGACCGCACTTTCCAGAAGCGCCCGGCTGTCAAGCTGGGCCGCCTCGAGGCTGGCCTTCTGCTCTATGTCCGCCAGCTCGGCCTCCAGCCGTTTTCGTTCCTCTTTGAGGATCTCATTGACGCTCATCCCGGCCCACCTGGATTCGGAATTCTTCTTCAGGTCTGCGTGCATCTTTTCAACGCGATCACGGGACGGGTCAGCCGGCGGGCCATCTAAAACGGCGGCCCGGGCATAGGCTCCGAGGGCAGCATCCTGGTTCTTTGCCTGCAATTGGGCATAGCCCAGCCGGAAGGCTGCGTAGGCGTGTTCGGGATCCAGTTCCAGAGCCTTGGCGAAGTGGCTAATCGCCTGTTGAAGTTGCTCGGGTGAGAGTGATCTCCTCCACAACTCGAGCTGGGAGCGACCCACGGCATAGTGGGAACGAACCCTCAGTCCCCGGTTCTGGGTGATCCACTGCAGCGAAGACATGGCAGCCGGCTTTTTCACCTCGTCCAACAGCGAGAGCGACCGGTTGGCATAATCGATTGCCTTGAAAATCTGGCGCTTCTCAGAGTAGAGGAAGGCTAACGGGGCCAGCAGTTCGGGCGTGTTGGGCAGTTCCAGCAGTGCTTTTTCTGCGTGCTGGATAAAGCCTTCGGTGTCATTCTGCTGAAAAGCCGCCTCCGCCAAAGCCTGGTGGGCGAAAGCGGTCAGCCCGCTATCCGGGTAAGTCTCCAGAAAGCTGTTGGCCAGTTCGATCTTGGTGAGGGGATCTGCCGTCTGCTGGACCACCTGCCAGTCGTCGAATTCCTGCTGTGATTGGGCTTTCCCCACTATACGGGGCGGTGGAGGGACCTCCTCCGCTTCTTGAACCGGTTCCTGGGGTTGCTCCTGAGGTTCGGGCTGGTTCTCTTGGGATGCTTCCTGAGCGCCCAGGTGGCTCGGGACCACCCCCACCAACAGCACGCACAAGAGGAATCGCGAGATTTCGAGCATCATCTCCCACCATACAATAATCCGCCCCTCACCGGCTACACCACTGGCGCAACTCAACAGCTTTGGAGTAGCGTAGCCGAAGGGTGATCCCGGCACCGAGGCCTGGCGGCCTCGGCTATTCTCTGTCGCCCCCTCCGGGGGCTGCCCTGTCGGTCTAATTTCTTCCGAGGCCTGGCGGCCTCGGCTATTTTCTGTCGCCCCCTCCGGGGGGCTCGGTATCAAGGCCGCAAAGCGGCCGGAAGGGAATAGCCGTGGGCGCAAGCCCACGGACAACGGCCCCAAAGAAGCAATCAGCCCTGAAGGGGCGACAGATACGTTCGGCAAAAGGTACGCAGAGCGTCGCACTCCAAGGTGTGGCCGATGTGGCTCGGGGGTCCCGACGAGATACAATGAGGGGGTGAGACGTCCCCTGCTCTTGCTCTTGCTGGCGCCGATCTTCGCTGCCGGCGCGGCACTCTGGCAACCGGCTCAGAACCCGCAGCGCCTTCTCGTGGCGGGCGCGGAGGACGGCTACCTGAGTCCCGACTCCTGCCGGCCCTGCCACCTTTCGATTTACGAGACCTACCAGCACACGGGAATGGGGCGCTCTTTTTACCCCATGCGTCCCGAGGCCGAGGTAGAAGACTGGACCCTCGATAACGTCTATTACCACAAAGCTTCGAAACGCTACTACACGATGTCCAGACGGGACGGCCGCTACTACCAGCGGCGCCACCAGATCGGCTTTGGTGGCAAAGAAGTGAACGTGGTGGAGAAAGAGATTCATTTCGTCATGGGTTCCGGCAACCACTCCCGGACCTACCTCCACCACTCAGCCGACGGCAAGCTCTTCGAGCTGCCGGTCAGCTGGTACAGCGAGAGGGGCGGATTCTGGGCCATGAGTCCCGGGTACGATTCGCGGTCGCACTATGGGTTTCGCCGCAGGGTCAGTCACGGATGCATGTTCTGCCACAATGGCTACACCGAAATCGAGCCGGGAGCGGATGCCTTCGGCCGCGACCCCTTCTTCCGGGGAGAGATTCCCAGCGGGATCGACTGTCAGCGCTGCCACGGACCGGGGAAGGAACACGTAGCTGAGGCGCGCACACCGGGTGCCGCCGCGGAAGCGATTCGTGCCAGCGTCGTGAATCCGGGGCGGATGAGCCCGAAGCGCCAGATGGAAGTCTGCATGCAGTGCCATCTGGAGACAACCAGCGCCGGGCTTCCCCATGCCGTTCACCGCTTCGGGCGCGGTATGCTCTCCTACCGCCCGGGGGAGCGCCTGTCCGACTATGTCCTGCATTTCGATCACGCCCCGGGCACCGGCCGTGACGACAAATTCTTAATCGTCAACTCCGACTACCGACTCCGCCAGTCTCCCTGTTTTGTGAAAAGCGCCGGGGCGCTGACGTGCATCACCTGCCACGACCCCCACAGCATCCCTCGCGGAGAGGAGGCCACCCGCCACTACACGAGCGTCTGCCAGGGGTGTCACGCTTCACAGCTGGCGGAGCGGATTGCCTCGCAGGACCACACTTCCGCTTCCGACTGCCTGCCCTGCCATATGCCGAAGCGGCGGACCGACGACGTCATCCACGCCGTGATGACGGATCACCGGATTCAGCGTTTCAAGCCGGAGCGGGATCTCCTGGCCCCGCTGGAGGAGGCGCCCTTTTACGAGGACGCATATCGGGGGGAAGTGGTTCTGCACTATCCGCCCGTGCTTTCGCAAAAGGACCAGGATCTGTACCTGGCCGTGGCCCAGGTCCAGGACCACTCCAATCTGGAGGCAGGCATCCCCCGCCTCCAGAGGGCGATCGAGAAACATCGGCCCGAAGAGCCCGAGTTCTACTATGAACTGGCCGAAGCGTATCTCGAGCGTGACCAGTTGGAGAAGGCAATCCCGATGTATGAAGAGGCGCTCGGCCGCAAGCCGTACCTGTGGATGGCCCAGCACCGGCTGGGCGTTGCGTTGACCCGGTCCGGGCAGCTGTCGCGCGCAAGTGCTGTCCTGGAGGGAGCCGCCCGGCACGGCCCGGAGCCGGCTGCAATTTTAAACGACCTGGCTGTCGTGCACCGGGAACTTGGACGCGGCCCGCAGGCCGTCGAGGTTCTGCGCGAAGCCATACAGCGGGATCCGGAACGCTCAGACGTCCACAGCAACCTGGGAGCCGTGCAATTGGAGATGGGAAAGCTGCTGGAAGCCGAGGCCAGCCTTCGCGAGGCCATCCGTCTGGAGCCTGATCTACCCGCGGCTCATCACAACCTGGCCCTCGTCCTGAACGCCGGGGGAAGCCCTCTGGAGGCGGATTATCATTTCGAGCAGGCACTTGAACGCGATCCGTCGGCCGTGCAGATATACCTTGACCAGGCCGTGACACTGCTCCAGAGGGGCCTCTTCGACAGGGCTCGGGCCCGTCTCGAAGAAGCCCTGGAACTGGATCCCCCCAGGCCGGAAGTCCACAATCTGCTGGGCGAGGTCTTATCCTCGACGGGCGAGGTCGCCGAGGCGACGAAGCACTTCCGGAAGGCCCTCGAGATCAATCCTTCCTATCATCATGGGCACCTGAATCTGGGAATGCTGCTGGCCTTTTCCGGGAAAGCTGAGGAGGCTCTCCCTCATTTGAGGAAGGCGGCCGAGAGCCCCAATCCGGCGATCCGGGAAATTGCCGAGGAGTGGTTGAAGAAGGTTCCCTGATGGATCCTCACGGAACGTTCAGCGGGCCGGCACCAGACCGGCCCTTACGACAGGGTGTTCCACGACAGGGTGTTCCAGGAGACGTTTCTAAATCAGCCCCTTGATGGGCTTGCCGGTCTTGTCTTCGAAGGAGTTGGCGATTTTCACGGGGCGGCCAATGGGCGTCATGTATTCCTTGGTCCAGTCAATTCCCAAGGCTTTGTAAACGGTCGCGATCACATCTCCCATGGAAACTTCCTGCTCTGCCGGATGAGCGCCCAGCTCGTCGCTGGCTCCGATCACCCGGCCTCCGGGAATGCCTCCACCTGCCATGAGCAGAGACCAGCAGTTGGCCCAGTGATCTCTCCCACCGCCGGCATTCAGATGCGGTGTCCGGCCGAATTCACCCATGGTAATGACGAGGGTGGATTCCAATAGGCCCCTCTGCTCCAGATCAACCAGCAACGTAGGGAGAGCCTGGTCGAGAGGAGGGACCAGGTGGTCGCGGTGCTGCTTGTCGTTGCGCCCATGGGTATCCCACTCGTTGAACTTGTAGCCGGCAGCCGTCACAAAACGCGATCCCTTCTCAATCAGGCGTCGCGCCAGGAGTACGCTTTGACCGAATCCATTCCTTCCGTACGCATCTCTCGTTTTTTCCGATTCCCTTGACAGGTCGAATGCCTCCCGCACATCGGGAGCCAGAATCATATCCAACGCCTGCTCTCGAAAGGTGTCCATGTCGGAGAACTCCGCCAGCTCCACCTTTCGCCGATAGATCGAGTCGACCATTTTCAACAGAGAGAGCCTGGATTCCACCCGTTCCACCGGCAACCCCTTAGGAAGACTCAGATCCGCAATCTGGAAATCCGGGTCACAGACGGTGTCGATGTCGGCAGCGCTGCAACCGGTTGGGTCCGAGAGAATCAAGGGGTCATATTCGGCGCCAAGAAATGCCGACTTGAAAAGCGTTTCGTATTGCCGATCCACGTCGAACTGGGGCGCAAGAATGTGTGGCGGCATCGAGTTTCGAGGTCCCAACTCTTTGGTGATGATGGAGCCGAAGGAGGGAAACTCCATGGCCGGGCCGGGCCGATGACCGGTTAACGCCTGGTGGGCCGCCTCCAGGTGGTTGTTTTCCTCGGTCCGGACAGAGCGGACAATGGCCAGCTTGTCCATCTGCCGGGCGATCTTGGGACAAAGCTCCGAAACCTGAATTCCCGGAACGTTTGTGGAAATGGGACGAAAGGAGCTATTTGGCTTGGGATCAAAGGTGTCAACGTGGCTCGGCCCTCCCTCCAGCCAGAGCACGATAACCGATTTTGCTGTGGCCGTTTTCCGGATATCGACTCCTGCGCCTGCCATCAGGCTTTCGAACTGCAGGTACCGGGGCAGACTGACCCCTAAAAGACCGAGAGATCCCACTCGCAAGAAATCCCGCCTGCTTGCGAGGCTAAAATCCAAACACCCTGCTTTCTTGGTCATCTTCCGTTACCCCGTTCGACTTCCGTTACCCCGTTCGACGATAGTGTCCAGTCTAATGATTGTACGCAAACTCCCGAGAGGAGATCAAAGCCCACACGATATCTTCAAGAGTGGTTCTCCTGGATGGGCTCTCGCTAAGCACTGCTTCCAGTTTGCTGGATTCCTCCTGGGTAGGGAATCGAGACAGAGCAGACAAATAAACTTCTTCAATGATCTCCTGATTCGATGCATTCCTCTTCAGGAGATCGTCAATCCTTCCCCCCTCTTGCGATAGCTTCTCGTTGAAGCTTCGACCCGCAAAGGCGTGTAAGGCCTGCAGCAGCGTGGGTTCGGGTTTGTTTTTCTGCTTGGCCCGGTTATAGCGACCGTGAATCTCCATAAACGGACTGTGTTGCATGTCCCAATCCTTCAAGACCATGGCTCGGGTTCCAACCGGCACATGGCCCTCAGTTGTGTCTATGTAGACTTCATCGGTCACCCCGCTGACCTGGGAAATGGCATCCAGGTAGATTTCGGGTTCCAGTGCCTTCGGCCGGAAATGGGAATAGTTGATCGTGTCGTGCTGGTTGGTCTGGTTGGAGACCGAAGAGAGCTGATACGTCCGGGAACGCACGATGGTCCCGATCAGGCGTCGCAGATCATATCCGTGGGTCTGCAGGTCTTCCGCAAGAGCGGCCAGTAAGTCGGGATGAGAGGGCGGATTGGTGGATCGAAAATCGTCTACCGGATCGACGAGTCCCCGCCCAAAGAAGTCACTCCAGATTCGGTTCACCGTCGCTTCGGCAAAATGGGGATGCGAGGTCATCCATTCCGCCAGCGCCTGGCGTGGATCGGAATCCTGCTCCTGAGGGAGACGGGTTCCATCGGGAAATGTCGGCTCGACTTCTTTTTTTGTGCGAGGGTGGATGACCTTGGCGTTCTCCGGTGGCTGGCCCCAGGCATAGTCACGGCCTTCGGGGTTGTCGAAGATCACCATGTCGGACTGGTCGGACCAACCCACCTGCACCAGTTTTCCAAAGAAGGCGGTCAGCCCCCAGAACTGGTCCTGGCTCCAGCTGTCGAAGGGGTGGTTGTGGCACTGTGCACAGTCCAGCCTTCGGCCCATAAAAACCCGGATCTGCTCAGACATGACGTTTTGCGGTCCGGTGGGATCATTTTCGGTGGCAAACCTCATCATGTGCCGGGACGGGCCGTCCCATCCCTGTCCCGCAATCCGTTCTCGCGCCAGCTGATCATACGGCTTGTTACGGGCAATGCTGTCGCGGATCCACTCATGATAGGCCGTGTTGAACTCGGACGAAGATCCGTTCTGACCGCGTGCCACCCGAAGAAGCTGAGAAAGCCGGAAAGTCTGGTGCTCGACAAATTCGGGGGAGCTCATGAGAGTCTCCACCAGTTTTTCGCGCTTGAGGGGATCCCGGGAGCTGAGAAACTCGCGGACGCGTCCGCGCGGTGGCAAGGTTCCTGCCAAGTCAAGACATGCGCGCCTCAGAAACTCGGCGTCGCTGGAAAGTTTTGAGGGTACGATGTTGTAGCGGCGGAGCTTGGCAAAAACGTACTCGTCAATGAAGTTCGCTTTTGGAATCTCAGGGTAATTCGGGATGACGTCCGTGATGACTCCGGCCCGTGCCGTCACCGCCAGGCCTGCCGCACGGATCATGATCGAGGTCTCTCCCTTGGCAACCGCCGTCACCCTTCCGTCGCTCTCGACGCTGACGACCTCCGGGTTGTTGGAGGCGTAGAGCACCTGATCACTGATATCCTCGCTCCAGCCGTTGGAGAGGTGAGCCATCACGACCAGTTGCTGGCTTCCTCCCGGCTCGAGTACGAATCCTCGAGGGAACACTTCCACGCGCTCTGTGCGAATGACTTCCTGTTCGGCTTCTTCCCCGTAGGGAGCCCCGGCTTGAATCCAATCGGAAATGGTTCGGTAGTCCGGGGAATCCTCGGTAAACTTGAGGCCACCTCCGTGAACCACAGCCATGGTCGGCTTCAACAGGAGAAGGCTGTTCTCCGGCATTTCCAGATCGATACGGGGAACCTTGGGCTCATCCGATTCGTCGGTGAGCACATGAAATGTGCCGCCTTCCACGATCCACTTGTAGTCATCCTCCGGATACAAAGAGTTCAGCGACAGTTTGAAACCATTCGCTCCTTTGACACCGCCGTGACAGCCGCTGCTGTTACATCCGTGTTTGGTGAAAATCGCTCCCAGGTCTCTTGTGAAACTGGCGGTCCTTTCTTCAGTCAGATCTTCTACCTGAATGAGCGCCTCGGCCTCGTGTCCCTCCACTTCGACCCGCAGCCGGGTCTCTCCCTGGGACAATCCTACGATTCGGGAGGTCTCGATGGTGGCGATGTTTTCGTCGGTCAGGTGGAAACGGCAACTGGATGTGACATCTCGTTCCAGTCCGTCGGCGAATCTGCCCAGGACCACGAAGCGCTGTGCCGCATTCGCACCCCGCAGCGTCGCTTCCTTTGGGAACAGATCAATGGAGACAAGAGTCAACGAGTGACTTCTTGCGGTACCCAGCCCCTTTCCCTGTGAAATGGGAAAAAAGCCGAAAGTGCCGCCGACGGCCAACACCGTGATCATCGGAAAGGCACGGATCCAGGTCAACAGTTTCCTTTCCGCAATGCATCGCGCTCTCACAGTTCTTTCTCCCAAACGATCACTCATTTAACGCGGCTATCCTCTGGTCCTTCCCGTCATCCTCTCCGGCAAGCACCAGGAGCGGCAATCTTGTAATTGCGAGAGGGTCACCTACTGCACCGTTCACAATGGGTTGGGCGATGAGATCAATGAAACGGGGTTGAAGGTCAGGAAGCGCATCCGGGTCCGCCAGGAGAGCAATCGTCACTTTTTGCGACTTGGGCCGGTAGAGCTTCTCGTCCGTCAGTTTGGGGAGTTCAACTTCATCGGGCCGATCCGGCTCGCTCGCAAGGGCGGGAAATGCCTTCAACCCGGGCGGAAGATTCTGGATGCTCAGCAAGACGTCTCCTTGAAATCCCTCTTCCAGCTCTACAACTACCTCCAGGGTGCTCGCCTGCCCGGGAGTGACTTGAACGTGATCGGCGGCCGGCCGGACAGCCCCGACGTGCGGGACTTGAGGCCGGACCAGCAGTCTGTACCGGAAGTCCGGACCCCCGTGACGAGAAGTCACGTCGCGAACCCGCACAAAGTACTCGCCTTCCTCCTCAAATCGATACACAGTTTTCGCCCCCAGGCCCTTGATCACAAAGTTTCCGCTCCTGCCCCACCATTTGTTGAGATTGGCGACGATCTTTTCGCCGTCGGCGCTGAGAACCGTCATCCAGGGGATGAAGTGGGAGGGCTTTCTTAGAGGAGTCTCGATCTCAAAGGCAAGGGAGTCTCCCGAGTCTACCTTGAATCGAAAGAGATCCACATCTCCCGGGCTTTCGATCACGCCTTCCAAAACAGCTGGAAGCGCCGGGACGGGGAGAGCTCGATCCGTCGTGTCATTGGGCTCACTTTCCGCGAGGGAATCGAACAGGGTCCTGCCGGGGGCCGCCGCGCCCGACTCCGGAGGGTCGTATTCCGTGGCGCCTGAGCTGTTCTCCTGGTCTGCCCTGACGCTTCGGGACCACAGCCTTTCGATCCAGTCTTCTTCGATTTTGCGGGAGAAGTCTCGTTCATCAACCGTGGGGACGAGGGCCTGCTCGCCTTCTCCACCCCATGTCCACTTCAAAGGAGCCTCATGGGCTAGCGACTCGAGTTCAAAATGGCACGCAGCTTGATCCGAATCGCCTCCCGCAAAAACTCGCAGCTGGTAACCAGGGTTGTCGTCCTGTTTCCCGGGTTTCCCTGAGATCTCTCCAACTTCCAGAAAATATTCGCCATCCTTCGGCAATCTGAAGTCCAGGGTGGGCCGCAGCAGCATGGGGTCGTTGCTAGTCAGCCGGGCCCGCCGACTCGGGTCGAACCAGCTGCCTTTCAGCTCATAGATGCTCAGGGTGGGACGAAATGTCCAGAGACCCATCGGGGCCGAACTGGAAAGGAAATCGATTTCGAAACAGAGCAGGTCGCCGCTGGAGGCTTGAAACGAATAGTAGTCCATCTCCCCAAGCTCGGGAAGCCGACCGTGGACCACCGTGGGGAAGGAGTCAATGGGCTGCGCTGTGTCGGGATGGTTGTGTGGACTCTCCACTTCGCGCATATTCGTCTCGGAAGTCACCCGGAACCTGAGAGGATTGGATATCCCTGCAGGAGTCACGACCCTGAAATAGTGCGCCCCCAGGTCAGCATCATCGTCGATCTGGACCCTCAGAAGTCCCCGATATTTTTGTTTTTCGGGATCCTTCTCTTCGGCCTCATCTCCATCGGCCTGGTCGGAAGCCTCGACCTCTATCCGGATCAACTCCGCCGTCAACTGATCGCAATAAAACCAAGCCAGGCGGAGAGGGTCCAGGAACTTGCCTCGAACCTCGACCTCCAGTGTTTCTCCGGCTCTCCCGCCGAGAGGAAACAGGGAGATAAGCTGCGGCTGCGGAGACGGCTCGTCGGCTCCGGAGAGCGACCCGACAGAGACCGCCAGGAAGAGCGCCGGAAAGAGTATTGCGAAGTGTTTCATTCCCTGGTTTTTACCCTGGTCTGTAAGGCACCGAATCAACATTTTCTGACCATACTTATATTACGAAGATAAGTCTATTTGTGTCAAGCGGTTAGGCCCAGGAATTAGGGGGTCGTAGAAGGATCTGATAGAGCCTTTTCAGGAGGCTAGTATGCCTTCACCTGTTGGCCACTTCAAGTGTGCTTCGAAGGGAAAAACGAGGGTGCGGGCAGGCTCGACTTTCGCCATTGCGGGAAAACATCGGTAGTATGGAAGGGACGAACGCTGAACACAGGGAGACCGGGACATGACGACGCTATTTTCAAGACTCGCTTTTCTGGGAGTGCTCATCGCTACCTCCTGGCTGGTTGGAGGGACGCAGCCAACCATCACCTCACTCGATCCCGAGACCGTGCATAAGGACTGGGAAGGAGTGCTGAAGATCAGGGGTACGAATTTCGACAGGAGAAGCTTTGCCCTCGTCGATGGGAAAGTTCCCGCCACCACTTTCAAGAGCGAAACCCTCCTGGAAGCGGACGTGACGAAAGACATCACGCGCACCCCCGGAAGAAAGAGCGTCAAAGTACACACCGGGGGCGGCGGGCTGAGCAACGAGAAGATCCTCGAGGTTCTCAAAGACGCCACGAGTGCGAAGAATCATTCAGACAGGGGCGAAGCCAGCGCTTCACCGCTGCCATCTCTTGCCCAGGATTCGTTGAACCCCTGAGCGCCGAGCCCTGCCTTGATTTTCGTACCAAGGAATCCCAGCTCCCGTTCGATCGCTTCGATGGTGGGCACGAGACACTCGGGCGAAGCGGTTCTGGACATGTGGCCGACCCGGATGACGGTGTTGGGCGTCTCACCCAGTCCTCCCCCCACAAGGATGTCGTGCTCGTCTTCGAGGCGCTTTCTCAAGTCGGCTCCGTCGACGCCCTCGGGAATGCGCACGGCGGTCACGGTGCAGCTGGCGCAATGATCCTCCACAAAGGGCTGCAGTCCCATGGCGCGAATGCCGTCTCGAAAGGCGTTTCGGGCTCTCGTGTGCCGGGCAACGCGTTGCTCCAGGCCCTCCTCGAATATTTCGTCCAGGGACTGGTTGAGGGCCACGTAAAGTGAGACCGCAGCACTGACGGGCCCCTGAGGGTGCCAGTCCAGCCACATTTCCTGATATTTCTTCAAGACGTTCAGATTCAGATACCACCCGCGCACCGGTTCCTGACGCGCCGCGATGGCCTCCCAGGCTTGCTGACTCACGCTCAGGAACGCCAGACCGCACGGGGCGCCCATACACTTTTGGGTCCCGGTGATGCAGAAGTCGACGCCCAGTGTGTCGATTGGCAGGTCCACGGCGCCCATGCTCGAAACCGCATCAACAATGGTCAGCACGCCATTTTCGCGCGCCGCGGCCGTGATGCCCGATAACTCGGAGGCTACTCCCGTACTGGTCTCGTTGTGGACGACGGCCAGCGCCCGGATGCCGGGGTCTTGTTGCAGCGAAACCCGCACCTGTTCTGCAGTGATGGGCTCTCCGTAGCGGCTTCGAGTCGTCACCACCGTGGCACCCAGAGAAACCGCCATCTCTTCGAACCGCTCGCCGAGAAAACCGTTCAAGCAGATGAGGATCTTTCCGCCCGGCTCCACGGCGTGCGCAACCGCCATCTCCATCGCGCCCGAGGACGTAGTGGCCAGGATGAAGAGGCTGTTCCGGGTCTGAAACACCTTCTGCACCTTCCCCACCACCTCAAAATAGAACTTCGTCCAGTCCCCACCGTAGTGTGCGCGAATCGGCTCGCCCAGTTTCTCGAGCACCCGGGGACTCACCTCAGTAGGTCCCGGGATCATCAGTCTTTTCATCTTGTCCGGTTCCTTTACCTTGCCCACGTCCTTCCAAACGTCCCGGAGTCATTCTACCGCGTGGCCCAGGAAGCCTTACCGGTAACCGTTAACTGTCCCTCGCTCGATCGGGTTACCTGATCGGCACAAATGCGGTAATGTTGTCGAATGGGTGCCACGGAGCCGGGTCGCGACGGGAGGGGATCGGCCAATTCCGGGAAGAAAACGAGAGCCGCCGGAGTCCTGATTTCGGTGCTGGTTCTGGGTGGGGTCGGTGGCAGCTACGGGCGGGAAACATTCCAGGCCACCAGGGTCGTCGAACCGCCGGTTCTGGACGGTCGGTTGACGGATGCCGGCTGGCAGTCGGCCCGCCCGATCACCGGCTTCAGGCAGCGCGGAAAGGAAGACAGGGCCCAATATCAGTCGGTCGCCTATGCGCTGTACGACGACAACCATCTGTACGTCGGGGTTCGCTGTCTGGAACCCAACCCTGAACGCATCAAGAGCGCTCCCGCCGAAGGTGTCGGGGATATTTTCGGTGAAGACAGTGTGGAGATCATGGTCAAGCCCCATAGCGGCAGGTCGGGGTACTTTCACTACGTGGTCAGTGCCTCGGGTGCCGTGTACGACGCTCTGCGCACCCACAGAGGCAGCGGCATACATGCGGACTGGAGCGGCGACGTTTCGGCGGCTGCGGCCAGCGGCGCCGGCTACTGGTCGGCCGAGCTTCGCATCCCCTTCTATGCCCTGGAGCTCTCGCCACAGGTGAGTCCGACCTGGGAGCTCAACGTTTGCCGGAACAAAAAGAACCCGCCTGAAGTGTCCGCCATCGCCGACGAGGGTCGTTATCACGAGCCCTGGAAGTTTGCGTTTCTCAGTGGGCTCGAAGCCGATCTGACGAGATACTACGTCGAGTTGGGACGGCCGCGGCTCGACGCCGATCTGACGTACGGCAGCCTCTCCGCCTCGGCGTCGGTCATGCTGACCAACAGCACCGGACGGAACCGGCGGCTGAAAATTGAGTTTTTGCCCGACGCCATGGCGGGCACAGCCCGGCAGGCCGATCCTCTGTCTCTGGGGGCGGGCCAGTCGGTCAGCCTCGATGTGGGTCCTGCATCACTGAAAGCACCGGTGGCGGGCCACAACAACGTGTACGGACTCCTGCAGCCGCCTACGACGCGGCGCCTGCGGGTGATCGATGCCGATACGGGGCAACAGCTGTCGCTGACGAACTTACGGTACCCAAATGAGTTGAAGGTGCTGAGTTTGCGTCTTGCCCAACCGGACGGCGAACCAGCGGCCCTGGAGGCCGGCACCCGGCCGCTGACCGTTGAGCTGACGACTTCCGTCACAGAAGCAGAGCGCAAGCGGGCAGAGCTGTTGCTCACGATCGTTCCGGATACGTCCGAGCGGGTGATAACCCACTCTGTGACCGGTCCCGCGCGGCTGACCCGGCTGACCCTGGACCGGTCGACGCTCCCCCTCGGAAAGCTCGTTGTGGAGGCGGCGTTGCGGGGACCCGATGGCGGGCCGGCGGCCCAGACCAACCGGTCTTTCGTCAACCTGCCGCCGCGCGACAAGGTCGGCCGCGTGCTCAACAACCTGGTGACGGAGCTGATCAACCTGAAGGGGGATGATCTCACTTCGACTCAGTTTGAATTCACCCATCCGCACAACGGATGGATCTTCTTCTCCTCCGAAGCGAAACTTCGCTCAGGCACCGCAGACCGGGTTGCGATATCGGTGGGAGGGGATGACGAAGCAACCGTGATCCTTCACGAGCAGGGACAGCCGGCGACTCGGGAAGCCATGCGCTGGCTGCCGGTCGGAAACCACGTTGTAATCGTACGGGCTGAGGGGGAAGCCCGTCTGGAAGGATTGATCGTCCGGGCCATACCGGAGTTGGCGTTTTTCAGGTTCCCTGCCGGCACGCACCTGCCCCAGCAGGTGCCTCGCTTCGAATGGGATGCCCTTCAAGAGCACATCCTGCACAGCGTCAACATGATCAGCGGCACTTTCCGGTTGACCAGGGATCCACTCAAGAGCGCCAGCCTCCGCTACATCGAGCAGTGGCGGGAAGCGGGGAAGCGATGGCTCATCCCGGGCAAGGTTCCCGCCTACGCTCTTGGCCCCGATATGACCGCCAAGCAGGCCTACCGATCGTGGGCCGAGTACCCCGCCTACACGGACCCGACCTGGGATGGCATTATCGTGGACGAGTTTGCCATAGGGGACTTTCCCGTCGAGCAGTATGCGGTGATGACCCGAGCGGTTCGTCAGCTCACCGAAGACTTTCCTGAGAAGCGTTTTTACCCCTTTGTCCTGGATATGTACGGAGTCCAGGAGGTCGAGCCGTTTTTCGAAGCCGTCATCGACAATGGTTCCCCGTTCGTGTGGGAGTGGTACGAGCGCGAGGAGCCCGACGAGAAGAGCGCCACCGCGAAGCTGGAGTCCACTCTGGTGAAGGGAATGCAGAGGTGGCGGGACTTCGTTCTAGAGGCGCCGAGGCATGCCATCATCTGCCTCGGCTACTATTCGGCGCCTCCCAACTCGTTGAATGAGAACCCGGCCGTGGACTTCAAGGTGTGGATGGACATGCAGTTCCATCTGGTGGCGACGCATCCTGCCTTCCAGGGGCTGTATGGCCTGATGGAATACAATTCGAAGTACACCGACGAAGAAACCCTGCGCTGGCAGGCCAGACTCTACCGGCATTACGGTATCGAGGGGAGCACGGAGCTGCTCTCGAGGCAGTACGGCTTTCGCTATTCGCTGACCCATCTTCAGAATCCGGACTTCGACCGGGGGACGGCGGGATGGACGGTCGCCGCGGCCGAGAAGGGAAGTGTGGGATCGGGCAGCTTCAAGGGGCTGGGACGGCTCCAGGGGCGGGTGCGCGGAAGCACCAGGGGAGACAACTTCCTGTTCATGCGCAGAAGTCCCAAAGGACCGAATCGAGTCACTCAAGAGATTCGAGATCTCGAGCCGGGCCTGCTTTACTCAGTGAAGATGTTCACGGCCGACCACCAGGATCTGATCAGCGGCCGGACGTTCAAGCAAAAACACGCGGTGGATATCGGCATCGAGCACGCCGAGATGATCCCCGATACGGGCTTCCAGGAGGTCTTCCAGAGTGAGCGGGGCCAGGAGGCCCCGCCTTTTTCAAGGACCCGCCAGCCCTGGCTCAACTACTACTGGCTGCTGTTTCGAGCCAGGACTCCAACCGCAAGGCTGACCATCTCAGACTGGGCGAGCCCCGACGACCCCGCAGGCCCCATGGGGCAGGAACTCGCTTACAATTTTGTCGAGGTCCAACCCTACTTCGCCGCGGAATGAGTTCCACGTTCCACGTTCCACGTTCCACGTTCCGCAATTGGGGAACGGGTCTGTAGGGGCCGGTCTTGTGCCGGCCCGCGTAACGGGCGACCACCAGGAGTCGCCCCTACATCCGTAGGGGCCGGGTCGCCCCTACGATACCTCCGGGTTGTAGGGGCCGGTCTTGTGCCGGCCCGTGTAACGGGCGACCACCAGGAGTCGCCCCTACTTTCGTAGGGGCCGGTCTTGTGCCGGCCCGTGTGACGGGCGACCACTCGGAGTCGCCCCTACATTCGTAGGGGCAGGGTCGCCCCTACGACACCTCGGCCACTGTACCCGTGCGGGCCGAGTCTAGAGCCGCATGGACCACTGCGCAGATGGCCCGGCTGGCCCGTGTGTCGAGGATGGTGTCCCCGTCGGTGTCGATGGCTGCGGCAAAGTTTTCCATCAGCAGATAGTCGTAGTCAATGGCTACGCGGCGGTGGCGGAACTCGGTGGCCGGCTGGCCCCGATAGTACACCGCGACCTCGGGCCGGGCCTCGCTGACAACCAGGCCGCCGCCGGTGCCGAGAGCATGGATCTTGATCTCGCCGATGTCGGGGTGGCTGGCGGCGCCGATGCGACCGATACAAAGGCTGCCCACCAGACCTTCCTCCATTTCCAGAGTTACCGTCGCCAGGTCGTCGACGTCGTTGTCCACCGAGAGCTGGTGGAAGTGGGCTGTGGTACGGGCAAACACCCGCTTTACCTCGACTCCGGTCAACATGCGAATGTAGGCCAGCGGATAGATGCCCTCGATCTCGAGCTCGCCCATGGGCTGGGTGCCCAGGCCGCCGTCCGAACCGTCCACATGGGCCGCGATCTGGTGCTCGAGCCAATCGACCGGCGGATCATCCGGCCCACGCGAACCCCTGGCCGGACCGGCGTCCTTCGAGAAATAAAAGTCGACGTGAATCGCGTAGAGCCGTCCGATCGCGCCCGACGCCACCGTGTCCCGCGCGTGGAGCACGGCAGGGAGGAAGTTCCGGTTCCACATCATGAATTTGACGCGGTTACGCTCGACGGCCTCGATCAGTCGGTCGCATTCCGCCAGGCGAGTCGACATCGGCTTGTCCTGCACTATGTGCAGCCCTGAATCGGCTGCACGGACGCTCAGATCGCAGTGGCGCTCCGCCTCGGGGCTGACCACGGCCACCTGCGCGTCGTACTCGGCCAGGGCCCGCTCTACGTCCCGGACGTAAGGAATGTCGAACTCGTCCGCGAAATCCTGATTGCGCTCGTGTGCCCAGGCGGGCCGGTCCGGGTCGTCGGCCACCACGGCCAGCTCGAATCGCGGATGCGCGGCCACGCCACGGGCGACGTAGTCGTGTTTTACAGCGCTGAGTACGGCGCAACGGAAGCGGGTCATGAATCTGCCCCCGGTGGCGCTGCCTGGCCCGTGGCCAGCGAAATGACGGCGGCCTCGGCAACCTCGATGACCCTCAGCGCGTCCGCCGCGGTGACCGGCGGTTCCCGGCGTTGTCGGATGGAGTCTATGAATTCCTGCAGTTCAACCAACCGGTCCAGGCTGCCTTCCCGTACCTCCAGTGCCGCCGGCCGGCCGCCGGCGTACAAGAGCTGCATGTTGTGATGCCCGTCGGCATAAGCCGCGCCCGTCGAGCCGATCAGTGACAGAGAGAAGTAGCCGTCCCCCTCAGGCAGGGTCTGAGAGTCGATGAGAGCCATCCCGCCGTCGGCGAAGCCGAGGTGAAGCTGCAGGTACGGGAGGCCTCCAGACCGGGGCCGGGCCGCCTCGCTCTCCACGGCATAGACGGCATCGGGCCGAGTATCGAAGAGCCAGCAGGCCAGGTCGACTTCGCGGGACACCCGGGCCAGAAGGAGCCCTGCCCCGGCAGCGGGCTCGGAATCGTCTATGTGCCCCCGGTTCTTTTCGTCATCAGTCGCCTTCCAGGAATGAATCCGCACCAGTCCCGGATCGCCCAGTTGCCCCGCGGCAAGACTCTCCTTCACGGTACGGAGCGACGGAGTAAAGCGCAAAGCCTGGCCCACCATCAGGCACACACCCGCTTCACTGCACGCAGAGATCACCTGCAGTGCCGTGTCCCTGGAACCGGCCAGCGGCAGATCAGCCAGGACGTGCTTCCCGGCCTGTGCGGCGTTTTGGCAGTGTCGTGCCGGCAAGGGGCCGGACGAGTCGAGAACCACGGCATCGAAGGCGCTGCTATGGTCAGCCAGGAGGGCGTCGAAGTCGTCGGTCCAGATCTCCGCACCAATCGACCGCGCTCTACGGCGCGCCGCGGAGGCGTCGCTGGCCACGACAGCGGTGAACGCCCCATTCCGGATTCGGCGCGCGACTCGGTCGTATTGCGGGCCGCTTTGGCCGTATGCGATCAACGCCAGTTGCACCATGCAGGCAACAAAAATACTCGGCCGGCGCGAGTCTGGCAAACAACCTGTGCTTTCTTCCTCGCTCCCCTTGCCTTTGCCCGTGCCCTTGCCCTTGCCCTGACTCCTCATCTTCGCGGTCCATCAGGGCCCTTGGCAGGGAGGCAGGACGCGAGAGGAATAACCGGCCCGGGCAAGGGCACGGGCGAGGCGCAACCCCGTTAGCCACCGGATCTTATAATGGTGTATGGTTTGGAGGTCATGTTGAAGAACACACCAAAGCTTTTATCCGTCCTCCTGCTGGGCCTGCCCGCAGGCGGCAGCGTCGCAGCCCAGGATCCGCCAACAACCCCGCAGGTTATGCTGGAGCGCCCCCGCGTTGTGGGAGAGCCTAGATCGGAAGCTGAGATGGAGGCCTGGCAGGCCATTGTAGGGGCGGAAGACAGCAAGAGGCGAGGGCAGCTCGCCCGCAAATTTCTGAGAGATTACCCGGACAGCGGGCTGACTGCCCATGCCAACCGTGTTTTGGCGCACGAAGCTCTGGATAGAAATGACCTGGAGAGTTTCATTCTGTACGGCGAAGAGTCTTTGATCGAGCTACCCGATACGCCTGAGCTGCTGGCCCCGTTAGCCAACCTGTACTCCGAGAAAGGCGAGGCCGCCAAGGCGATTGAATATGCTACCCGGGCATTGCCCCTGCTGGACGAGTCCGGCGGAAAGGTAGAGGCAATGTCCTCGACCGAGTGGGTCACGTTCAGGCAGAGTCTGCGGGCTTCCGCCCACTACGCTCTGGGCCGTTCTCACCTGGAGGTCTGGAGCACCTCTTCGCCGAGACCGCCGGAACCACTGAAGCAGGCCGTCGAGCATCTGAACCGCGCCCTCGAGATGGAGCCCGAGAACGGCTATGCAGCCTTCCGGCTGGGGTTTGCCGAGGGGGTCTCCCGGAATCCGGAGGGGGCTGTCCTCGCCTATGCACGGGCCGCCATCGTAGAGGGTCCGGCCGCAGCACCGGCGCGAAAGAATCTGGAGAAGAGACTCCAGACCCTGCAAGAGGATCCTCAATCAAAATGGGCCCAGATGAGCGTCAAAGAGGTTCTCGAAGAGGAGCGAGAGCGGCTTGAGGCACAGTTGGCGGAACGAGAAGAAACGATCAACCGCCTGGCTGCCAAGGTTGACAGCAGTGAACTGCTGAAAACGGCCATCTCGCCCCAGAACTGATTCTTCCCCGAGGGCTATCGTGTTGGTGCCATCGTGTTCCGAGGCCTGGCGGCCTCGGCTATTTTCTTTCGCCACCTTCGGGGGCTTGCTTTGAGGCCGCAAAGCGGCCGGAAGGGATCTTTCGCCCCCTTTCGGGGGCTTTCTTTGAAGGCCGCAAAGCGGCCGGAAGGGAATAGCCGTGGGCGCAAGCCCACGGACAACGGCCCAAGAGATGCAATCAGCCCTGAAGGGGCGGCAGAAACCGTTTGGGACCAGGCTCTCTGACTTCCGCACTCCAAATCGAACTACGAGGAGAATCATTTGAAACAATCGCAAGCCACACCAGGGTCTGAGCAGGCCGGTGGATTCTATGTCTATGCCATCTCCTTCGGCGCCGCCGTGGGCGGTTTTCTTTTTGGCTACGACCTGGCCGTCGTGGGGGGAGCACAGCTTCTGTTGGAGAAGTACTTCTCACTGAATGCGGCCGGGTTGGGATGGGCCACCTCCAGCGCCTTGCTGGGGTGCGCCGCCGGACCGCTGGTGGCCGGGTTCATGGCCGATCGTCTGGGACGCAAGAAGACTTTGATCGCCGGCTCTCTCCTGCTGGGTGCCTCGGCCATCGGGACCTCCCTCCCCGAGGACATCGCGACCTACAATTTCTTCCGCATCATCGGTGGGGTCGGTGTCGGCATCTGTTCGATCGTTTCGCCCATGTACATCGCTGAGATTGCGCCGGCCCGGGTACGGGGGACGCTCGTGACCATCAACCAGCTGGCGATCGTGCTGGGTTGCCTGGTTTCCTACATCGTGGCCCAGGGCCTGCTTGCCTTGTTTTCGCACGATGTTGCCTGGCGATGGATGTTCGGACTCGAATGTGTGCCCATTTTGTTTTTCGTTATCTACCTGATGTTCGTTCCCAACAGCCCGCGCTGGCTTGCCGAAAATGGACGGTCCGAGGAAGCCTTAACCGTGCTCACGCGCATTCAGGGTAGGGAGGCTGCTCTCCGCGAGCTGGAGGGTATGGAAGGCTTGCGTGAGGCCGAAACTGCGCGGTTCTCGGAAGTCTTTCGGCCGGGTATTCGCTTTGCACTGCTGATTGCCGTGACCCTGGCTGTCCTGCAGCAGTGGACGGGGGTGAGCGTTCTCTCTTCCTACCTGCCAAAGATTTACCAGGCCGCAGGGTACGAGAAGATATCTGACGCCGTCTGGCTGTCGGTGGTCACCTACATTTTCAACCTGGCGATGACTGCGGTGGCATTCTGGCTGGTGGATAAGACGGGTCGGAGACCCCTGCTGCTGGTGGGCACGGCCGGCATGGTTCTCGGGTTGGTCTGTCTGGGGTTGGTCTTTTTCCTGGAGATTGGAGGAATCGCCGTGCTGGTGGCCATGCTGCTTGCGCAGGCTGCTTATCTCACCAGCCTGGCTCCGGTCACCTGGATCATCATGTCCGAGATCTTTCCGACCCGCATTCGTGGACGTGCCATGGGGATTTCGGCTTTAGCCCTTTGGATTGCCTGTTTTCTAGGCGTGATGTACGTCCCGGTGTTGATGGAAGCGTTTGAGGCAGCGTTTGGTACACCGGCCGGAATTTTCTGGCTTTTCGCCGGGGTCTGTGTTTTCGCATTCTGGTTCTGCTGGAAATGGGTGCCTGAGACGAAGGGGCGAACCCTGGAAGAAATTGCCCGGTCGTGGCGCCAGGGGTAGAGGCGACCGTTATGCTCAGACGTGTGCTATTCTTCACTGCCATGAAGAGAAAGCCCTTCCGCAAGCCCAGGATCAGCACCTTTGGCGATGTGAGCCGGTTGACGCGCCAGGAACCCAAGGGGGACATCATCGTCAAGGGGACAGATGCACAGGGCCAGACCAGCTACGAGGCGATGTAGGCGCCCACCCTGCCCCAGACGTCCCACTGCTTGAGTCCGAGTGAATTGAGCGGACGTGTCCAGGGTAAAATCGCTTTCGTCCACTGATCATTCCCGGCCACCACGGCGATCTTCTTCAAGTACCCTCAGATAGGCGCTTTGAGAGCCTTTTCTCACGGCGGGTCCAAGCTTGCCTCTTCCAAACCGCGCACCCTGGTGCACCCTCAGTGTGTCTGCGGGGGTCAGATGAACCACCGGCCTGTTGTGTCGGGTTACCACCACCCTGGACACCCTTTCCACCTGCCGAATGAGTTCTGAAAGCCGCCGCCTCAATTCGTCGATCCCTACTGTACTCATTCCTAAACCGTATTGAATTACAGTGTATATCTAAAATAAACAACACGGATATCAGCGATGAATCGAGCCGGCGTTTCTCGTAGGGGCCGGCCTTGTGCCGGCCCGCTGGGCGGGCGACCACCAGGGTCGCCCCTACGTATTCGTTTGGGACGGGCGACCACCAGGGCCGCCCCCACGATGGCATTCCGTAGGGGCCGGCCTTGTGCCGGCCCGCTGGACGTTTCCGCAGACCTGTTCCAACGGGCGACCACTCGGAATCGCCCCTACGAATTGCCTTTTTTTTCCTTCTGCAACCGCCGATTCACTTCATCTAAGCCGATGCTGTCGGGGTTGAGGCGATCCAATTCCCAGCGGATTGGATTAGAGCGGATATACTCTCTTATTCTCTCGTATTCGATATCGTTACGAATAACGCGGTCCCAGAACCCCCGCTGCCAGAAACGCCCTTCGTATCTTCGCCAGCCCAAGGTGCGAACACCTTTGCAGTACTGACTGGTCACTTCAGATTTAAAGGCTCCTATGATCGCGCTCAGGTTCAAGGGCGGAGACTCTGGCGATTCGAGAATGTTTAAGATTCCATGGAAGTGGTTGGGCATCGTTTGAAACTCGTCCAGCATGATCTGGGGATACCTGTTGGGTAGAGCAGTCCAGACTGAGTTTACGGTGTCACCTGCATTGTTTCCCCGCATCTCACCCCCAACTATTTCGCCAAGAAAAGAACGTTGGTCGTATGAACGACAGGTAATGAAATAGGCGCCCGGTCGAGAATAATCGTACCCGTCCAGTCTGGGGCTCTTTCGACGATGCAGGTGTTGTCGGAGATTTCCCACTGCTCTTATAACGACGATGCATCAGATTGGTGCGAACGAAAGGCTCCCTTGAACAGCCACGACGGGCGACCACCAGGAGTCGCCCCTACATTCGTAGGGGCCGGGTCGCCCCTACGCATTCCCTTGGGGCGGGCGACCACCAGGGTCGCCCCTACGTGGCATTCCGTAGGGGCCGGCCTTGTGCCGGCCCGCTGGGCGGGCGACCACCAGGGTCGCCCCTTCGATGGCATTTCGTAGGGGCCGGTCTCGTGCCGGCCCAATGGACGTTTCCGCAGACCTGTTACGACGGGCGACTACCCGGAGTCGCCCCTACATTCGTAGGGGCCGGGGCACCCCTACTAGTAGTCCAGGAGGTGGGTGTATTTGATGAAGAGGGCGCGGGAGAGGGTGCGGCGCTCGATGTCGTGAGGATCGAGGAAGCTGGTTGTTGTGGTGGCCGTGTTGAAGACGACGAAGAGCCCGGTGCTGGAGGTCGAAAGCAGTCCCAGCCTGATGTTGTGACCGATCTCGTGAGTGACGTTGTTGTACTGGCTGAAGGTCTGTAGAAAGCTCTTGGGAGTGAATGACCAGTTGAAGCGGACACTGACCAGGTTGGTGTTGAAATCACCCTCCGGCAGTTTGATGAAGTTGGCGATCCAGCTTCCAGTCCAGGTCAGGTTCTGGCCGTGTCGGTACCCGCCGCGCAGGTTGAGGCTTCGAATGGTGCCGCCGTAGAAGTCCCCCAGGGCCGCGTTGCCGCGGAGAAAGACCGGCGCACTCGGGTCGGTCCCAAAATTGGAGATCAGCTCGTTGAACTGGTACCGCCCGACGGGTACAAAAATGCCCGGGTGAACCTCGAACGGCTCGTCCAGGCGTTCGAAGTTCCGGTTCCAGGCCAGGCCGACTTGTCCGCCGTTCTGGAATCGAGTCGTCACGTGGTAGTGTTCGAAGCCCGACTCCTTCTCGTTGGTCCCCAGTGTGTACCAGTTCTGGCCGGAGAAGTGCGGCTCGACGCTGCGCACGCGACTGCCTTTCGGGTAGTGCGTGAAGCGGTAAAAGTAGTTTGGCTTGCGAAAGCCGACCCGGCGAACGAACCCGACTTCGGGGTTGAAGTTGTCTCCAACCTCAAGATAGCCGAGGGTGAATTCGTGGCGCGAGTCGTCGTACTCGAAGCGGCTGGAATAGGCGTGGTCGCTGCCATCGAGGCCCGGGGTGCGGGTTGTGGCGGCGTAGCTGAACCAGTTGGCAAACCTGCCCAACCCGAGATTGGCGTCGGCTCCTAAGGTACGATTGAAGGTCGGCTCGGCCGCGAAATCCGTGGTCGCCTGACGGTTCACGGCGATGACTCCGATGGACGTGCGATTGGGTAATTCCCGGCTGAAGCGACCTACCGTATAGTTGTTGGCCGGGGCGGTGTCGTCTACCGAGCGGGTTTGCATGTTCAAGAGGCCGAGTTGATAGGGTCCGGCCTTGCCGCTGAGGCGCACTCCAGCGTCGATAGGTACGTGTTGACCGCTTTCGTCCAGACCGATGCGCCGGGAAAAGAAGATCTCCACTTCCCGCGGCGTGCCAAACTCGAAGAACCCGGAGTTTTCCAGAAAAAAAGGCCGCTTCTCGGGAAAGAAAAGGTCAAAGCGAGTCAGATTGATTTGTTCATCGTCCACCTCGACCTGGGCGAAGTCGGTGTTGACGGTTGCGTCGAGTGTGAGCTTGGGTGTGAGGCTGTACTTCAGATCCAGGCCCACGTCACGCTCGAACCTGGTTTGGTTCTCTGCGCGGTTGTAGTCCTGGGAAAATCCTCCCAGGACGTAGGGAAGAAGCTTGAGGTTGTGGTGGGTGGGCGTTTCCAGCCCCGAAAGAGAGCCGGCCATATTGATCTCGGTGAACCGGAAAGCACGGGAGATGGGCGACCAGAAAGAAAGTTCGTTACGGCGGCGCAGGTTGCGCATGACGTTCAGGCCCCAGGTACTCTTACCGGGCTGGTAGCGCAGGGTCCGGAATGGGATGATCATCTCGCTTTCCCAGCCGCGATCGGTGATGCGGGAGCGGACGCTCCAGACGCCGTCCCAGTTCAGGTTGAAGGCGGCGGCGCCGCCCCTCTGGGCTCCACCCTGACCGGCACGGGCAGGCCCGCCCCCACCCCGGCTCTGGCCCGCCTTGGAGACCTGGCCGTCAAACTCGATTCCGGTGGGGCTGGTTCCAAAGAGAAAGGCGTTCTGGCCGTCGTGAAACGTATCGAGCAGAATCTGAACCGAGTCGGTGTCGTCGAGATCGGCGTCGCGGCGGTTCTGGGTGACAACCATGTTTTCCGGCTGGGAATCGAAGCAGATGATACCGATGTAGAGGTTACGGTCATCGAAGCCGATGCGCACCTCGGTTTTCTCGGCCGAAAGCTCCCCTTCCTCCGGGTTTTGTTGAATGAAATCAGTCGCGTCTTCGAGTTTCCGCCAGAAGGGCTCGTTGACCAGTCCGTCGAATTGAGGGGGCTGGTCCAGCCTGTGGGCGGTTAAATCGCGTACGAGCCGGGTTTGGGAATCCTGGGAGAACAGGGGTCCCAGGGCAAGCAGCCACATGCCGGCTATACCCAGCAGCCGGCTCCGACGGCGGATGAAAGTGGGTACTACTGAGGAAGGTAGGACGGGAAAAAAGGTAGGGCAACGAATTCCAGGATCACGGCGAGGCACCATCAGGAACAATGATGAGGGTCCAATGGTCTAGTTTTGCCCACTTGCGTTCGAACTTCCGGGCCCCACGCCGGCTGTAGGCACCTGCCGCCGGGTCATGCACAATCCACTCTCGGCGCGACGCGTCCCATCCTACCAGCAAAAGGAAATGATTCGACGACTTTGTGATGCTGGAGGAATCCACGGCCACAATCACGGGTATGCTCTTGCTCAGATACTCTCGCACTCGTTCTTCATCACCCGAGAGCGAGTAGGTCTTGAATCCGTGCTTGACCCCGGATGCCTTCAGCTGGGCTCCGCTCAATCCCTTATTCGGGAAAGGACTCCACTCCCCGGCCAGCTGATATTGGTCGATAGAGCGCTCCCAATGCCGAAAGACCATCGCCAGGACGGCTGGGCCGCAGTATTTGTCTACCTGATAGACGTAGGGAACTTCGATAAAAAACCCTTTGCCGGCCGGGCGGCCCGGATCGACTTGGAAAGGCAGGGGAGCCGCCCACCAACTCAGGGTGAGGAAGCATAGGGTAAAGCCAGTCATCTTATGGTCTGGCGATTTTATCAGAGCCGGCTGTGGGAGCAGCCGGGAAGAAATGTTGCAGGCCGGCTCAGATGCCTACCCCCGGCTTCCGCCGGGGGCTCTGATTCTGCGCCGGCTTCCGCCGCTTCTAACAGGGTCGTCCGGTCTGGAGGGTACACCCGTCATAGGTCTTGATCAGGACGATGGTGGCAAAGACGGCAATCCCGGCAATGACCACCCAGGTCATGGTTTTCTTCGAGATACCGGCCTGGAACTGCTCATTGATCAGCTGACTTTCACGAGCCAGTCTTTCCAACGTTGCATCGTCCAGCGCGGGGATTCCCATGGCGATTTTTTCCAGGTCGAAAAGCCGTCCCACGTGAGCCTGGACCGCCTGGTGACGGAGCAGAGTCTGCACTTCGTGGATGTTCCGGGTGCGTTCAGCGGTCCGCTCCGAGATCTGGTTCCGCAGTTCCTGGATCGACACAATGTGCGCTGATTCTTGCCCCGGGCCAGGACCGGCCTGGATGCCTGCCGAGGAGGCTAGAAGGACACATAAGAACACAGACAAGAATTTCATTGTTTTTCACCCTTCTTAGTCAATTGCTAAAATCCGGTTTCTATGGAACCGCAGTTTCGCTTTTCTATACCTGCAGCTGACCGTGAAAATCTACAAGCGCGGCAGTTCGCTGCGCACTTCACAGCCACAGCAAACTGCCACGTTCCTGATGCCTAGAAATTGATCTTCACGTAGAGCTGAATGACCCTCGCAGCCAGGACGTTACCGACTTGGCCAAACCCCGAACTGTTCACAGTGGTGCCCGCATCCCTCCAGTTGGTCCGATTGAACGCGTTCTGGAATTCCGCAGCCAGGCGCACGTTCACGTCTTCGTTCACGATGAAGTCCTTTATAAGCGCCAGGTCTTCCCGGGCAAACCCGCATTGTTGCGCACTGGGATGGACGCGGGAGTTGCCGAATGAAAAGGCGGGCGCGAATTCGTAGGCGGCACCATTGAAGATACGATCTTGTCCCGGGACGTTTCTATCCAGGTCACCACAACTGATCCCCGTAGAGACGGGAACTCCGGACACGCTATTCGCCCACTGTGGACCCATATAGGGATTCAGCTGCCCTGAATCTACCGTAAGGTTGTTACCAGCGTGGTAGACCAGTGACCCGGCCAGTCTCCAACCGCCGACCGCCTGGTTCGCCAAGCTGTTGATATCACCGGCCCAGCGCTTTCCTCGTCCGAAGGGCAATTCCCACGAGAAGCTCGCTTTGGTCGCCCAGGATCTGTTAAACGGCACAATTGTTTTCGATACCCCAAGCAAATTCCAGTGCTGCAGTCTTGTTCCCCCGCGGAGGCCAAAACCGAGCCTCGCCCGGTCGTCACCTGCCGTCAGAGACTTGGCAATCGTGTGCGAAAGCATAAAGTTCAAACCGTCTGAGAAACGCTTCTGGAGCATAAAGATGCCCGAGTGGTAGAGGTTGTAACCCGAGTGCGAGTTAAACTGAGCGACCCAGTCATACTGGGGAAAGGGCCGTAGGGACTGTCCCACCGTCCCCACAAATCCTGCATAGGGAGAGGTGAAGCCGGCGTCTATGGCGAGCTGGGAATTGATATCCTGGATAAGGAGATTCCCCAGACCGAGATATTGCGTCCCCAACTGGTTGTGACGGCCAATCTGGCTGGTGGGTAATGAGTGGCCCAACAGACCCACATATTCACCCCTGAAGACCATCTCGAACGGCAGCTCTCTCTCCAGGGCAAAACCCAACCTCTGTACGTTTCCCTGCTCGGTTTCGCTGGGTTCGATATACGCAACCGCGGAGCCATTGAACAAGCCGGGATTCAGGTCGGGAAGGTCGGTGGGAAGAATATGGATCCCCTGGTCCCAATAGATGGCCGGCGTCAGACCGAAGTCGGGACTTTGCTTGGTCACCGTGGCTCCGTAACCCAGGTTAGGCATGTGCAGCCCTCCGCCGAGCTCGCCGTTTGCGGGGTGGTACATCAACCCGTAATAGGCTCGAAGCACGGTCTTGTCGTCCATTTGATAGGCCAGACCCAAGCGAGGCCCAAAACTCTTGTAGCCGATGTCTCCGTACCTGTGGAGGCCGTTTTTTCCCGCACCTTCCCCCCAATGTGTAATAGCACCCAGGATACCACCCGCTTCCGGGTTGGAAACAGTGGGGCTGAAAGCTCCCCAGCGCTGGTAAGTCTCATGGCCAGGGATGGGTAGCTCCCATCGGAGGCCATAATTGACGGTCAGCTTGGGCGTCGCGCGCCAGGAATCCTGAGCGAAAAAAGCCCAGGTGAACATGGTTGCCTTTAGGGTCTTGGGTACCGACTGGACCACTGAGTCGGGCTCCCCGAGCAAGAAGCCGGCAAATCCATCACCCGTCGATTCAAAACCAACACCTGGCAAGCCGGTGCCCCGCCTCCGAAAGTCATAGCTGCCAGCCGTAGTATTCTCTACGGTGACAACGCCGGTATAGATGCTCATCTGGGCGCCAAACTTTATGTTGTGGTCCCCTTTGATCCAGGACACATCCATAAACACCGGCACCGTTCCCTGGCGGTGCTCGCCCCGATCCGTATTATCACCGAAGCCACCTCCTACAGCGCTTTGTATAGCATGCCGTCCAATGGCGTCCGTCAACGCTCCTTGTACGCAACCCCCCGGACAATGGTTGTTGGCCGGCGGCAATTTTCCAAATCCGAAAGTGTGCCGGTTAATTCCAGCTCGGGTGCTCAACAGGAGACTCGGCGACAGCGTCCAAAGATGATTGATGCGAAGACGGTAGGCACGGATGCAGCAGCCTCCCTCACCTTTCAGTCGACTCAGCGGGGTCTGGAAGGACAGTGCGTTCGTCGGAGTGTCTTCCCAGCCGACCGTAAATTTATGATCCTGAAGCTCGATGTCCGTCTTGAGGTAGATTTTATCGATGTCAAAAACGATTCCACTCTCACCCCTATAGTTGTTGGTCAGTCCGGCACCGCTGATATTCGGTCCCGGGTAAGCCGTCATGAGGTGCCGCGAGACGCCGCTGATGCGGTTTGACGGAATGGTGTTGTCCGGAAAAGGATCTCGAAGGAACCCTCCTTGTCCATCCGGCCGGGTGGTGAGGGGATCGTAAATCTGGCCGGCCCGCACTGGTCGGCCCAATAGATCGGTTCCGAGGGAGTCACCGAGTATCTCGGTAAAATTTCCACCCCGCATCAGGTCCGTCTGCACCGTGCCGATTTGATCACCGAACTGCTTATAGTCATAACCGGTGTAATTCATCATGAAGAAGGCCTTGTCCTCAACGATCGGGCCTCCCACGACAAAACCGAACTCATTTTGTTTCTGGCGGCCCACGGTAACGTCAGTGGTCCTGCGGGCATCGAAGGCGTCATTGCGGTGGAACCAGAAGGCTTGCCCATGAAAGTCATTGGTCCCCGACTTGGTGATCATTTCAACCGACACGCCGGCATTAAAGCCCTTCTCGGCGTCCTGATTGGTCTCGATACGAAACTCTTCTATCAACTCGGGTGCCGGTCCCGTTTCGTCCCGCAGCCCCTGGTCATAGGTAATCGTACTTTGATGACCGTCGGTGTTGTAACCAATCACGTTTCCGTGAGGTCCGTTCCCTCCCACACCATGGATGATGCCTTTGCCTCCATCCCAGGTCTCTCTATAAATCACTCCCGGCATGGTATCGATCAACGCCATGGATTGGCGAATGAAAAAGGCCATGTGTACGGGCAGGACCTCCAACACTTCCGCGTCCTGGGAGTGGCCAACTGTGGTGTCGGTTGTCTTGATCAGCTGTGCCTGACCCGAGACCGTCACCGTATCCGTCACCTCACCGACGCCCAGGACAATGTTCACTGTCAGAGTCGTGTCGGCACTGACTCGTTGCCCCGCTGTAACCGACGTCTTGAAACCGGCCAGGCTGGCCGTGACGTCATATGCGCCGAGGTTGAGACCCGAGACGATGTAATTGCCGGTATCGTTGGTCACCGCTTGTCTTTCAACGCCGGTGGCCACGTTTCGCACGGCTATCTCGACTCCGGGCACTACACCGCCCGTTTCGTCGGTGACGGTCCCGTTAATAGTCCCGGCGCCCTGCTTGGCGATCTGGGCACTCACGGGTGCGACGAGAAGGGTAATGATCAGGAAGAAGGAAAAGAGGAAAGTTTTCGCTTTCATGAAGGTACTCCCTATTAAACTGTTGCTACCTTGCGATTTTGGCGCTTTTTTAATCTGATGCATTAATTTAATGCAAAAGCGGTGCCAACTCTGAGACATTCACAGCGCTGTCGCCATAACCCCCCACTTGTCAATGACTTGCTCGATTTGGCCGGGGCGACGCTCAACTCAATGCCATCCAAAATATTGGGCTTTTTTAAACACTGATCCAATTTTTTGAATCCCCCCCGGGGGGGGACTCTATTGACCTCGCTTCCGCATATTGAAAGTCTTGTTTCGGGATTCAAATATGCGAGAAAGGGTACGAAGGCTCGTTCATCGTGTCAAGCATTTTTTTGGCGTGCTCTACTAATACTTGCTTGTGATCCAGGAAGTACTAGAATTGAATCCGACACTCTCAATCACCCCATGAGGTCAGCTATGAAACAAGGTAGCCGGATCGCACTGCTCCTGCTTTTGGTCTGCGGCGTGACCATGATGGCGGGTTCAACAGCCACAACCGAACGTCTGATGGTTGAGTCGGGAAAGATGTTCGTCCAATCGTTGGACCGCTTCCAGAAGGGCCGAACGCTGCTCGATTTCGATGCCAGGAGTCGAACCGAATGGCACTACTTTCCCGAGCGTTCCTTCATCTCTACCTATGGATACCGCAGGAACGGAATCACTTTCAAGGACATGAGCCCGAAGCAGAAGCACCTGGCCAACGCGCTGCTCGGTTCCGGGTTGAGCCAAGAGGGTTACTTCAAGGTCGTCCAGGTGATGGCTCTGGAAGACATCATTCGGGTCATCGAGGATGACAGCTCAGGTCATCGGGACACCGAGAACTATCATTTCTCGATCTACGGATCGCCGTCGATGACCGAAAACTGGGGCTGGCGGGTGGAGGGACACCACCTTTCCCTGCACTACACGATGAAAGGCGGCCGGCTGGTCTCCAGCAGCCCCACCTTCCTGGGAGCGAATCCGCATGAAGTCGTGCAGGGAGTCCACACCGGGCTGCGCGCTCTAGGACAGGAGGAGGACCTGGCCATGGCTCTGATGAATTCGCTGGACGAGGGACAGAAAAGTCAGGCGATCTTCAGCGACATGGCACCCCCAGACATCGTTACCCGGGCTGATAAGAGAGCACGCCTGGAAGGGAATCCCGAGGGCTTGCCCGCTTCGCAGATGAGCGGCCCGCAGTACGAGATGCTGCTGCACTTGATCGGCGAGTACGCTCACATCCTGCCGCCGGATGTGGCGGAGGCCAGGATGACCGCGGCGCAGCAGACGCCGCGCGATCAGCTCTACTTTGCCTGGGCCGGCCAGCTGACCCGGCCCAAGCCCAAGCCGGTACCCCTTGGAGGCATCACCACCGGACAGCGCGAGCTCCGTGGCAACTATTATCGCGTGCAGGCACCCGCTTTCCTGATCGAATACGACAACACCCAGAACTTGAGCAACCACTCCCACTCGGTTTGGCGCGAATTCGAGAACGATTACGGATTGGATGTGCTGGCGCTGCATCGCCAGCAGTTCGACCACGGGTCGGTGAATGAACACACGCACCGCGCCTCCACCCGGCATTCCCATTTCAACTCCCGGCCGACGACTGATTGAGGAAGCCTGTGAGTTCAAGTTCGGTGCTATTGCTGGTGCTGGCGTTGTCCGTCGAGGCTTCCCCTGGCCAGGCGGCGAAGGAACCCAGCGACGACCTCTCCCTCATCAGCCGCATTGTTGGAACCGATGTCAACCGAATCGCTTCGGTCGTGCGCTACCACAGCGCCATCCTGATGACCCGAACAGGCCAATATGAAGCTGCCTATGAAGCCCTGCAGCAGTTTGTCTTTCAACAGAACACCAGTCCCAAGGTGATCGAGGCCCTGGGGCTGTCCATACTGCGGATGCCGCTGTTGCCTTCGGAGTATCCACCGGGCAAAAAGGACCTCGTCCTGCTGGCCGGACGGGCCGCCTATGCCATGGCTGACCGGCGGGCGGAAGAGGCCGATCGCCTTTTTCAGGAACTCGTGTCCCGCCATTCGGCGGAGTCCAACGTGCACTATGCCTATGGGGTGTTCTTACTCGGCGGCGATCCCGAGAGAGCCCTCCAGTACTTCCATCGAGAATTGATGACTGACCCCAGAAATGTCCCCAGTCTGCTTCAGATCGCTCTCGAATACTTGCGGCAGGGGAAACATGAGGACGCTCTTCCCCTGGCTGAGAAGGCCCACGCATTGGCGCCGGACTTCTTTACCTGCCGAAAAGTTCTGGGTCGAGTCTTTCTGGAGACGGGCGAAACCGAGCGCGCCGTTGAGGAACTTGAAAGGGGAGTCGAGCTGGCTCCCGGCGATCACGAGATGCATTTCGCGCTGTCGCGGGCCTATGCCCGAGCCGGTCGCAAGGAAGACGCGGCACGGGCGCGACGAGAATTCCTGCGGCTGGACGCGATTTACCGAAGCCGGCGAGAAGGTGCGCTGGCCGTGGGCGGCCTCAAGCTGCCGAAAAGGTTATCGCCGCGGCCCTGATCCGGTTGGTGGGCCAAGAACGGCTCCGAAAGAGTCCACTAGAGAGAAGAAGATGCGGGGACGGGCAAAGGCACGGGCAAGGGTGGGGGGAATGGCATGGGCTGCCCTGGTGGCTGTGTCGATGATGGCACCTGTCATTGCCGCGCTGCCGGGTCAGTTGCCTCCCATCCCCGACCTGGTGTCGCGGAAAGACGAGTTCAAAAAAACTGTCCAGGAGCAGATTCATCAAGCCCTCAAGCAGCTGCGTACGAGTCCCGACAGTGCTGAAGCCAACGGCAGGCTGGGTATGCGCCTGCATGCTCACCAGCACTACGAGTTTGCCGAGCCGCTGTACGTTCGGGCGCACCGGCTGGATCCGGAGTCGTTGCCCTGGGCCTACTACCTGGGAGTCGTTCGAGTACCCCTCGGAATGGAGAGCGAAGCGGCCGAAACGCTGCGTCTGGCAGTGGGGCTCAAACCGGACTACCTTCCCGCCCGGATGGCGCTGGCCGAGTCCCTGCGGAGACTGGGCAAGTTAAGGGGAAGTCGCGAGATCTTCCGGAACATCCTCAGCGATCACCCTCAATCCGCCTCCGCTTACGCCGGTCTGGGGCGGGTCTTCTGGGAAGAGGGCGAGATCTCTGAAGCGATCGAGAACTATGAAAAGGCCTGTGAGCGGTTTCCCAGGTTTGGTGCGGCCCACTACGCCCTGGGGCAGGCCTACCGAAGTCTTGGGAATGCGCAGAAGTCGCAGGAACATCTTTTGCTGTTCCAGCGTCATTCGGCGAAGGAGCCGTCGCCGGAGGACCCGCTGCTGGATGCGATCGGAGCGATGGACTCCCGGGCCGGGTACTTCCTGAAGGAAGGTTTCGTTCTCAGGGAACAAGGGAGATTCAGAGAGGCGGCCACTGCTTTCGAGGAATTGCTGAAGATAGAACCCAATCACGCTGTGGCCCACGGCAACCTGGTATCTCTGTACATCGCGCTGGAAGACCCCGTTCAAGTCGAGCGGCACTATCGCGCGACCATCGCCATCGAGCCCGGCATGTACAAGACGCACTATAACTTCGGCACCTTTCTGGGATGGCAGGGACGGCCCGAGGAGGCCATTGCCGTACTCCGAAAAGCGATCGAGGTCAACCCGTTTCACGCCACCAGTCACAGCAACCTTGGCCATCTGCTGGCCCAGCAGGGCAGGACTGCGGAGGCGGAAAAGCATCTCCTGCTGGCCATCCGGTACGAGCCCAACTTTGCGCTGCCGCATACCAACCTGGGGCGTCTGCTGATGGGACAGGGCAAATATCGAGAAGCCATCGAGCACCTTCACAAAGCACTCGCCTCGGATGAGGAGAACACGGCGGGGCGCATCTATCTGCTGGCCCTGGCCCATGCCGGGCAGGGGGATTCCAAGAAGGCGAAAGAATACGCCCTGCAGGCCAGGGAGAAAGCAGTGGGACCGGGCCAGGAATCCGTTGCCGAAGCGGCCCGGGAACTGCTGGCCCAGATCAACCAGGCGGCAAAACCAGATGGGCGCAAATTCTGATCCCCGGCCCGGCGCGCAGACTACTGGGCCCAGTTTTGGAGTGCGGAAGGACGGGGGGCTGTTGGCGAAGGGGTTCTGCCGCCCCTCCGGGGCTGGTTGTCTTTGTCCGCCGTTGTCCGTGGGCTTGTGCCCACGGCTATTCTCTTCCGGCCGCTCCGCGGCCTCCAACAGCCCCCGGAGGGGGCGACAGAAAATAGCCGAGGCCGCGAGGCCTCGGAACACGATGGCACCAAGACAACAGCCCCCGGAGGGGGCGACAGAAAATAGCCGAGGCCGCGAGGCCTCGGAACACGATGCGATCAACACGGCGAGCCCCCGGAGGGGGCGACAGAAAATAGCCGAGGCCGCAAGGCCTCGGAACACGATGGCAACGCAACAGCCCACGGAGGGGGCGACAGAGAATAGCCGAGGCCGCGAGGCCTCGGTACCGAAATCACAATCCGGCCTAGCGCCCGGGCTGGGCCGTTTGCTGCTGACTGGCGTCCTGGCTGTCTGGGCCCTGTGCCAGTCGTTGCCGGGCGGGGATCGGGGTCCCATCTTTCGAGAGGTTGCCGGGGAGGTCGGTCTGGATTTTTATCACTTCACGGGAGCTACGGGGGAGTACTACCTGCCCGAGATCATGGGTTCGGGGGTGGGGCTGCTCGACTATGACGGCGACGGGGACCTGGACGTCTACTGCGTGCAGGGAGCGATGCTGGACAGGGGGAAGGACATTTCCCAGGCCCTGTTTCCGTTTAGGGGACAGGTCCCACCGCGCAACCGGCTGTTCCGCAATGATTTGAAGGAGAAGGGAGAGCTGCGCTTGGTTGATGTGACGGCCCAGGCGGGTGTGGGACACGAGGGCTACGGCATGGGCATCGCTGTCGGCGACTACGACGGGGACGGACATGTGGATTTGTATGTCACCAACTTCGGTCCCAACGTGCTGTATCACAACAACGGTGACGGAACGTTTACGGATGTGACCCGGGAGGCCGGAGCCGACGATCCTCGTTTCAGCGCCAGCGCCACTTTTTTCGACTACGACTCGGACGGCGATCTGGATCTTTTCGTCACCAACTACGTGTCCTTTACGGTCAAAGGAAACAGGGTGTGCCGTGAAGCGAAGCGGGACTACTGTTCCCCTGCCGTCTACGACCCGCTGCCCGACCGGCTCTTTCGCAACCAGGGCAGCGGGAAGTTCACCGACATCACGGAAGAGGCGGGTCTGGGCAAGGCCTTTGGAGCCGGCCTGGGAGTCGTTGCCGCCGATTTTAATCTTGACGACAGGCTGGACATTTACGTCGCCAATGACGGGACACCCAACCAGTTCTGGGCCAACCGGGGGGATGGGACCTTCCAGGACCTGGGGCTGCTTTACGGTGCCGCCTACAACATGGACGGGGCCACCGAGGCGGGCATGGGGGTCACGGCGGCCGATTTCGACGGCGACGGAGACGAAGACATCTTCGTGACCCACAACAAGAAGGAGACGAACACGCTGTATTTGAACGATCCGGCGGGGTTTTCAGATGCGACGAACCGCTTCGGGCTGGCCGGTCCCAGTGTCCCCTATTCGGGATTCGGCACGCTCTGGTTCGATTACGATTCCGACGGGCGGCTCGACCTGTTCGTGGCCAACGGGGCGGTCGTCGTGGACTATCGGCAGCCGTCCGGGTCGGCTTACCCCTATGCGCAAAAGAATCAGCTCTTCCGCGGTGGCACCGGGAGTTACCGGGAAATTGGGGCCGATGCCGGCGGGCCGGCGCTGGATCTCGTCGAGGTCAGCCGTGGGGCTGCCTTTGGTGATGTCGACAACGATGGGGACGTCGACATCATCGTCGCCACCAACAACGGACCGGCCCGTCTGTTACTCAACCAGATCGGCTCCCGCAAACACTGGCTGGGCGTGCGGCTGGAGGGGAAGACCGGCACCCAGGCCGGGATCATCCAGGCCCGAGTCGCACTGATCCGGGAGGGGCACGAGCCTCTCTGGCGGCGCTGCCATACCGATGGCAGTTATCTGAGCGCCAGTGACAGCCGGGTCTTTTTCGGCCTCGGCTCATCCCCCGCCCTGCGAGCGGTCCGGGTGGATTGGCCCAATGGTGGATGTGAGACCTGGTCGGACATCCGAGCCGACCGCTTCGTCACCCTGCGCCGCGGTTCCGGCCGGGTTTGCGAGTAGTTTCGTTAACGGGTGCGTAGGGGCGACCCGGCCCCTGCGAACGTAGGGGCGACTCCAGGTGGTCGCCCGCCCAACGGGGTGCGTAGGGGCGACCCTGGTGGTCGCCCGGGGTAACGGGCCGGCACAAGGCCGGCCCCTACGGGGAACCCCTACGGCCGGCCCCTGCGGCCAGTAACCATTGCCCTCCGACCCGGCGTTTCGTTGCAATCTCGGGCTCAGGAACGGTAAAATTTTGAGGATCGTGTGTTCACTGAGTTGCTTATGCTGAGAGCCCGTCCCACTTCCTTCGTAGCAGTGTTACTTTTCTCTGCACTCCTCCTGATTCCGGGCCTGGGCCAGGACGATTCGCGGGGGATCGAGCCGGCCGGCGGCCCGGCGGCGCCGGACTTCGAGCGCGACATCCAGCCCATTCTCAGCCGCCATTGCTGGCACTGCCACGGCTCCGGACAGGCCAACGGGGGCCTCAGGCTCGATCGCCGGGATCTGGCCCTGAAGGGCGGTCACTCGGGCGCGGCCATCATCCCGGGCGCTAGCTCGGCCAGCCTCTTGATTCAGGCGGTGTCGGGAACCGGCGGGATTGCAATGCCTCTAACCGGCGATCCCTTATCTGCCGATCAGGTCGATCAACTCCGGGCCTGGATCGACCACGGCGTCCCCTGGTCGTCGGATGAGACCGGCACCAGCAGTGAGTTCCAGCCCGGCCACAGCCACTGGTCGTTTCAGGCAGTCGCTGACCCCTCCGGGCCGGTTGCGATTGATCCTGACTGGGTGCGAAACCCGATCGACGCTTTTGTCCTCGAGGGCCTGGAGGAGCAAGATCTGCGGCCTTCGTCGCGGGCTTCCCGGGCGACCCTGATTCGCAGGTTGCACCTGGACCTGCTGGGCCTTCCACCCAGTCCCGAGGCAGTGGATGCGTTTTTGAGCGACCCTCTGCCGGACTCCTACGGGCGCCTGGTCAGGCGGTTGCTGTCCTCGCCCCACTACGGGGAGCGCTGGGCTCGCCACTGGCTCGACCTGGCTCGCTACGCGGACAGCGACGGATTTGAAAAGGATAACGTCCGACCCCATGCATGGCGCTATCGAGAATGGGTGATTCAGGCCCACAACCAGGACCTGCCTTACGATCGATTCGTCATTGAGCAGCTAGCCGGGGACCTGCTGCCCGAGGCTGGAATCGAGCAGCACGTGGCCACCGGATTTCACCGCAATACTCTCACCAATCGTGAGGGAGGCGTGGACAAGGAACAGTTTCGGGTTGAACAGGTTGTGGATCGGACCAATACCACGGCGTCCGTCTTTCTGGGGTTGACCATGGGATGTGCTCAATGCCACGACCACAAGTACGATCCCCTCACCCAGCAAGAATACTACGAGCTGATGAGCTTCCAGAACGACGCCGTGGAAAAGGACATCCCGGCGGTCTTGGGCACCGAAATGGAAGCCTATCGAAGAGCCAGGCAGGGCTGGGATCTGAGACAGGCGAAACTCCTCGAGAAGGTGGAGGCCGACCGGAAACCCCTGGAGGAAGAACTTGCGCCGAAGTTGGCCGAGTGGGAGGCTCAAAACCGCTATCCCCTGCTGGGACAATGGGAAGTGCTCGATCTGGTCAGCTTCAGCGCTGCTCCGGAAGGCGATTTGAAGGAGCGGGCGGACCTGGCCCTGCAGGAGGATGGGAGCCTGCTGGCCGGCGGGGTCAACACCGAGCACAGTACGTACACCGTTGAGGCCAGGACCCAACTGAAACGGATTACCGCGTTTCGGATCGAGGTCTTGACCGACCCGACGCTCCCGAAATCGGGTCCGGGCCGGACCGCCGGAGGAGGATTCGCACTCTCACGCGTGCAGATCGAGGCCTCCACTGGCCAGGAAGGTGATGAGCCGCAGGAACTCGAGATCCAGGAAGCAGTGGCACTGCAGGAAGAAGATGATTATGAAGTCGCCCTGGTCCTCGACGAGGGAGAAGAGGGAGAACTGACCGGCTGGTCTCTGGGCGGGCTCCAGGGCCCCAACCACAACCGTCAGGCGGTCCTGGTTCTGAAAGAGGATGCCGCTGCCGGTGCCGACACGATGTTTACCTTCACTCTCGACCAGCGACTGGGCGGGCACCGGACCCTGGGACGGTTCCGGCTCTCGGCGACCACTGCCCCCCGCCGGCTGCTGCAGTCTCTGGTCCCGATCGACACCGAGAGAATTCTGGCCGTGCGTCCCGAGGACCGGTCGCCAGAGCAGACCGCGGCCCTGTTCGACTACTACATCAAACAGCAGCCGCGGATGCGCGAATGGCAGGCAACCCTGGAGGGCCATCACAAAGCCAAGCCTCAGGTCCCCGACACTCTGGCGCCGACCATCGCTCAGAACCCGGAGCCTCCGACGACGAACATCCACCTGCGCGGCGATTTTCTGCGCAAGGGCCGCGAAGTGGCACCGGGAACCCCGTCCGTCCTGCCTCCTCTGAAGTGGAGGGGGTATCGACCCGACCGGCTCGATCTCGCCCGCTGGATGGTAGATCCTTCCAATCCTCTGACTGGCCGCGTCGAGGTCAATCGCATTTGGGAAAAGCTCTTCGGGAGAGGCCTGGTCGCCACCAGCGACGATTTCGGTACGCGCGGCGAAGAACCTTCTCATCCCGAACTGCTCGACTGGCTCGTCCGCAAGTTCGTGGCGCTGGGCTGGAGCCGCAAGGACCTGATCGAGCTGATCGTCACGTCTTCCACTTATCAGCAGTCTTCCGAGGCCTCCCCCCGGCTCCTCGAATTAGATCCAGGGAACGTCTGGCTGGCCCGGCAAAGCCGCTTCCGGGTGGAGTCGGAAGTCACCCGTGACCTCTTCCTGGCGGTGGGGGGTCTGCTGGATGAGCGGGTTGGAGGTCGCAGCATCCGGCCGCCTCTACCCGAGGATCTGGCCAAGCTGGGATACTCCAAGGGTGTGCCGTGGGCCGAGAGTCATGGCACCGACAAGTACCGCCGCGGGCTGTACATCCACTTCCAGCGTACGGTCCCTTATCCAATGCTGATGGCCTTTGACAGCCCGGACTCGAACACGAGCTGTATTCGACGCACACGCTCCAATACGCCGCTGCAGGCCCTGACGCTGCTCAACGACGGCGTTTTCGTCGAGTGCGCCAGGTCGTTCGCCCGGCTGATTACCGCCAGCGTTGCATCCGATGACGAAGATCGGCTCCACTACGCGTTTCAAAGGGCTCTGGCGAGGGAACCGGAGCAGGCCGAGTTGAGTCTGCTCACCGAGCTGCTCGGCGACCAGCGACAATACCTGGCGGCCGACACGGGATCGGCGGCCAGACTCGCCGGTCCGGACTTTCCCGAAGAGGTATCCGAGGTGGATGCCGCCGCCTGGTTCACGGTGGCGCGCACCATTTTGAACCTGGACGAATTTGTTACGAGGCAATAGAGAGATGGACCGTTCGCACGAGGACAGGGACCGTTTGCACGAGAGGATCCTGCGGTCACGCCGGGACTTCCTCACCACCAGCGCCAGCGGCCTCGGGGGTATTGCAGTCGCGTCGATGCTGGCCCGGGAGGGCGTCCTGGGCGCAAGCACCGCCCAAGGTGTGCGAGGACCGGGACCCAGGCCGCCTCACTTCGCACCCACGGCCAAGTCCTGCATTTTTCTCTTCATGGCGGGTGCTCCCAGTCAGATTGACCTGTTTGATCCGAAGCCGAAATTGAACGAGCTGAACGGGCAGCCCATGCCCGAGTCGATGCTGGAAAAGGTGCGATTCGCGTTCATCGAAAAAGAGTCGGCCTTCTTGATGGGCAGCAAAGCGCAGTTCAGCCGGCACGGTGAGTGTGGCATGCGGCTCTCCCACCATCTGCCCCACATCGCCACCTGTGCCGACGACATCGCCTTGATCCGATCGATGCATACCGAGGCTTTCAACCATCATCCGGGGCAGTTGATGATGAATTCCGGGGTGCCGACCTTTGGCCGGCCCTCGATGGGATCCTGGATCAATTACGGCCTGGGCAGCGAGTCGGAAAATCTCCCCGGATACGTGGTGCTGACAGCGGGCCGGGGGACCAGCGGCGGCTCCTCGAACTGGAGCAGCGGGTTTCTACCGTCCAACTACCAGGGTGTTCTTTTCCGCAACCAGGGGGATCCGGTGCTTCACCTTTCCAATCCGGAGGACCTGCCCCATGAGTGCCAGCGGCGCAGCCTGCAGGCTCTGAAACAGCTCAACGAGGAGCACTACAAGAAGACCCACGATCCGGAGATTCTCTCCCGCATCGCCTCTTATGAGCTGGCTTATCGCATGCAGTCAGCCGCCCCGGAACTGATGGACCTTTCGCAGGAGGACGAGAAAACGCTCCAGATGTACGGCGTCGATCGCAGCGGGCGTGAAGGGGAAACGGGCCGAGGGTTTGCCCCCGGAGTCTTTCCCACTTATGCCCGCAACTGCCTGCTGGCGCGCCGCCTGGTGGAACGGGGCGTCCGTTTCGTGAACATCTATCACGCCTCCTGGGATCACCACAGCAGCCTCGATGATCAGCTGCCCGTCAACTGCCGCATCGTTGACCAGCCGGTGGCCGCCCTCATCAAGGATTTGAAGCAGCGCGGCCTGCTCGATGAGACCCTGGTTGTGTGGGCCGGAGAATTCGGCCGGACCCCGCTGGCAGAGAACAATGGAGGCCCAGAGGAAATCAACACCGGCAGGGATCACCACCCCTTCGCCTTCAGTATCTTCATGGCCGGTGGCGGTATCCAGGGTGGGCAGGTCATCGGCAAGACCGACGACATCGGCTGGGGCGTCGAGGAGGATCCGGTCTCCATCAACGACCTGCACGCGACCATCCTCCACCTTTTCGGCCTCGACCATCTGCAACTGACCCACCGCTTTCAGGGACGCGACTTCCGGTTAACCGACGTAGGCGGAAACATCGTCACGAAACTGCTGGCTTGAGCAGGTGACCGGCGCAAATCGCCGTCAACCCGTCCAGATGTCAGGTTTCTGGAGCGCGGGCGTCATGGGGCCTGTTGCCGAGCCGTTTCTGCCGCCCCTCCGGGGCTGGTTACCTTTCCTCTGCTGTTCTCCGTGGGCTTGCGCCCACGGCTATTCCCTGTCGGCCGCTCCGCGGCCTTTCAACCGCGAAGGTTGCCCCTGGTGGCGGCGACAGAAGTTCCCAGCCCACGAAGGGGGCGACAGAAAATAGCCGAGGCCGCAAGGCCTCGGAGAACGGTCAGCCCCCACCCGGCCCCGAAGGAGGCGACAGCAGTTCCCAGCCCCCAAAGGGGGCGACAGAAAATAGCCGAGGCCGAAAGGCCTCGGAGAACCGGGTGCGGCCCGGTGTGTACCCGTGGGCGGATCTTGTGTTAAACAAAGGGGCAGGAGGCATGGCGATATGAAGAAGCATTTGGGCTGGTGGGCTGTCGGGTCAATCTTCGTCCTTTCCATTGGTTTTCAGGGCTCAGCAAAGGAGGCGGCGAGCCGGGATCTCAACGCCTGGCTGGCCTACACGATCGAGCCGCGGCAATTGCGGACGGCGCTTCGCCCCTCGCTGTGGGGCAACGGCCGCATCGAGCTACTGGCCGAGTTGAACCGCCCCCTGGTCAACGAGGTCGTCTCGTTTGGATTCGGAGATGAGGGCCTGCGCTTTGGATCGGTCAGAGGGCGGGGCGAACAACACCTGCTGCCGGCCATCTATGACGACGACACGGGGAGGAAGTACCTCTTGCACTCCACACCTTCGGGGGCCCAGAGTGCGACGGTGACATTCCGGCCGGACCGCCAGATCTGGCGCTATCAGTTCGATGACCTGACCGTTGATGTCTCGCTCATCCTGCCCCGTCTGCAACCCGGCTATCTGTTCAAGCTGGAGCTGTTCCCCCACCAGGGCAACAACTCGAACAATTGGCGTGTTTACCATCAGCTGCGCGGCTACCAGGGAAACATTCTCTTCGCGACAGAGGCCGAATACAGTCTCGAACGTGGTGAAGCCTGGTGCACGAACATTAGCGGATACGGTGAGGCAATCGGTTCTACCGCAGACGCCCGCACTATCAGCCTGGGTCTGGATTACGACTATTCCAACGACATCCTGGTCCAGCTGACGGTGAAACGAGAAGGGGAGCGCGTGTCCCCGGTCTATCTGGCCCGAGCCTTCGGTTCGCGGGCGGAGGAGGCCAGAGAGGGGCTGGCCAGGCTGCTGTCGACACCCCGGGAGCTGGAGCTGCAAGCCCAGCAATGGTGGGACCAGTACCTCGATCAGGTGCCCCACCTGGAAGTCCCCGACGAGTCCTTTGCGAAAACCTATCTGTGGTCGTGGCCAAGCTTCCGGATGAATCGCATCGATGTGCCGATCGGCAGCGTGCCGGCCGGCATGTTCTACTCCAACAACGTATCCCTCAAGACCAAGCCGTGGGTGGGCGCCGGAGACCAGGTCGAGGCCGGAGTCATTCAGCTACTGCACGACCCGCAGCCGGCCAGGGACCTGACGCTGTTTCACTTCCGCAACACGCGCAAGGATGGCCTTCTCAGTCCCGGGTATGCAGGGGAGGCGGAATTCCCGGGGGCCTACGTGTCGGCCCTGGGATGGTTTGGGGCTCACCTGCACAAGTATATGTTGACGACCGGGGACCTCGAAATACTTGGGGAGCGAGCCTGGGGAATGACTTTACTGGAGCGGCTCGAAAGCGCTCTGGAAGCACAAATGCCCTTCCGCGACGAGAAGACCGGGCTGTTCTGGACGGACGGGGAGATGAAGCGCTTCGACGGTCTGTATCCGGGCGAGCTGGGAGGTTTGGGGCCGAACATGGAGGCGGTGACTCGTTATCGCGGTGCCCGCGGGAGTTTTTACAACGACAGCAACGCCTCGGTCTGGGGGACGTTCCTGGTCCTGGCCGACATCCAGGATCTGGCCGGAAACACCGAGAAGAGCGCACGCTATCGCCGCCTGGCGGATGACCTTCGAGCCGCCGTGCAGAAGTACATGTGGGACGAGGAGCTGGGCTTTTTCATTGACCGGCGGCCGGACGGCTCGCCCAGCGATTACATGGGAATCGGGGGATTCATCACCGGACTGTTTGCCAACCAGGTTTACCGTCCCGGGGGACTGGCCACCCGCGAGCAAGCCGAAAGGCTGGTGGCCTGGGCCAATCATCCCGACTTTATCAGCGATTTCGGCGTGCTCTGTCTGGCCCGCAGCAGCCCCTATTTCGATCCCGCCGACTACAAGGGGTTCAACAGCAGTTTTGACATGCACTGGGCGAATCAGGTTGCAGCCGGATTTTACGCCCACGGAGTCTACCAGGAGGCGCACCGGCAGCTGTTCAAGCTGTTCCGTCGCCTGGGCGAAAACGCCGGGCTGGGGCCCCGCTATCGCGGAGAAGGCTATAACGGGGATACGGGCGAGATCCTGCCCTGGCGCTCCGGCAGCTATCCGGCCACGCTGTCGGCCCTGACCTCGGTTTTCGAAGGAGTCTTCGGCATGCTGTGGACGAATCAGGCGCTGGCTGTCCACGTCAACTCTCCGTGGCCCTGGGCGAAACTGACCAATATGAAGATCCGCAACTCGGTGCTGGACCTGGAACTGACGACGAAAGGCGACCTGATCGCCAGGATCAACGGCAAAGAAGTGGCCCGAAACGCCGACCGAAAGCTCGAGCTACCCTGGGAAATGTTTAACTGACCAAGTCACTGGTCGTCAGATGACCGGCGTCTCTTCTTCGACCTGTGTCCCGCGGGAGTCGCCGAGTGCCTCGCGGATTTCCTCCAGCTCACGTTTCAGGCCCGCACCGAAAAACGACACATCGGAGCTGTGCATGATCAGATTGCCGCCTGCACGCGACCACTCAAGCTCGAGCTCACGATCTTCCCACCAGTGGATTCCGGCCCCCACGTTGTACTCCCGTGCCTTGGAAAAGATCGTCCGGACCGCGGCGTCGAACTTCTCGTGCCAGTACTGCTCGGGAATGCCCAGACTGCAGGACAGATCGTGCGGGCCAATGAACACGCAGTCCAGCCCGGAGACCGAGAGAATCTCGTCCAGGTTCTCTATGCCGGGCACGCTTTCGATCATGCCGATCAGCAGCAAGTCGCCGTTGCGGTCTTCCAGGTAGGTCCGCAGCTCGGGCTCCAGCTGATCAGGGTCGTCCAGAGCTTCCTCCAAACGCCGTCCCTTAAGTGGCCGCCAGCGAACCGCACCGACCAGCTCGCGGGCGTGATCGGCCGACTCCACGTAAGGCGCTATGATTCCCTGGGCCCCGCCGTCTAGGACCTTGGCCGCCTCGTAGGCGTCGATGCGGGGAAGGCGGACCACCGGTGGGATGCCGCGCCCTGCGTAGGCCTGGCACATCCAGGCCATGGTCTCGCGGCCGATGGGGGTGTGCTCGGTATCAAGAAAGACGAAATCCACGCCGGCCTGCTGCACCAGTTGCGGCCAGTACGTCGACGGGCTAGCCGCCGAGGTGGAGTAGACCAGTCGTCCTTCGTGTAACGCTTTGCGAATCTCGCGGCCTCTCATGAGCACCTCCTGTGGGAAAAGATAAGTTGAAACATGCGTCCAGGAGCGTCTCGCCATCGCTGTCGACGGCCTGGGCGAAATTCTCCATGAGCAGATAGTCGTTGTCAATGGCCAAGGCCCTCCTACACTTGGTACACCTCGTACTCACCCTCGCGCGGGTTGCCCGCCGAGACGTGCAGGAGGCCCCTTTCCGGCTCGGCGATCATCGAGGCAGCGGTAGTGATGTCGCCGTTGCTGGAATGCCTGCAGATCGAAGTCGGGTAACCGTCGTGATCGCTGAGGATCGCTTTCATCTTATCCACGCTCAAGGAACCGTAGTCATTCTCGACCAGTGAACGGATTCGCCGGTAGCGTGGTTTGGAGTCCGGGAGATCATCCAGCAGTTTTTCCGTGGGAATCCAACGCTCACACAGGAAGTGGTTGGAGTGAACGATGAAGCCTTCTTCGCCGGTGATGGTCTCACAGCCCTCTCCGGTGAGTTCCACATCCAGGATCTTTCCCTGGCCGTCCGCCAGCACATAGTTGCCGGCGGAGCAGACCTGGGTCCGTTGCAGCACCGCCACCAGGTCATCAAGACTGTGGGACTCCAGCATCAGGCGCTTGAGCGGACAATGAGGAAGGCCCATCCGCCACTCCGGTCCGATCAGCGCATTGGCGAAGTGGCCGATCCCTTCGGAGTTGATGCCGTGGTAGCCCATCAGGCCCGCGAAGGTGTACATGAGCATCCTGGGGCCCTTCTCAGGGGTAATGTGCAGGACGATGGCAACCTCTTTCATCTCCTGTCCGGTGTCGGAGTTTTGACCCATGATGATCTCTCCGCTGGCAGTGGCATCGCGTGAGAGTACGAAAGCCGTGCAGCCGGACACGGCTTCCCGGGTGAAAGCGATTTCGCCTCGAATCTGCAGCAGCAGCGCCTCCTCAAACGAAAGTCCCGCCCCATCCGCAATGCCCCGCACTTCCTCCAGCTGGTGGGGAGCAAAGTCTTCGAACAGCGGCAGGAAGAGCCGGGTACGCTGCAGGGCTTCTGAGTACGAGAGGGCCGTCGGTTCCGACGCACTGCGGAACTGGAGATCCACCTGGAGCAGGATATCGAGAAACCGGCGGATGTGATCTTCACAGGCCTCGCCGACCTGCCTGCCGATCTCGTAGTGAGACCCCCCCACCCTGATCAAGGGAAACCGTTCCATACTCACAGCGTTTTCTCCTATTCTAGCCGTCCCTGGCAATTCCGGGAGAGTTGGGGGTACTCTTGGGTCCTGAACGGCAACCATCGAGCAGGGAGACTTTACGCATGAAAATCACCAATGAGGTTTACATGGTTGGGGGAGGCGACAACGGCTTCAACATTTCCGCTTCCATCGACTGCAACGTGTTTGTGATTCGGGGTGAGGACGAGCTGGCCCTGGTGGATGTCGGCTTCGACGGTACCGACGAGATCCTGAGAAACATCCAGGAAGACGGTCTGGACCCGGCAGACATCAGCCGCATATTTGTCACCCACTACCACGCCGACCACACGGGGGCTCTGGCCGATTGGAAACGCAGGCTGGGAGCTTCCGTCGTAGCCGGCAAAGAAGCGGCACCCGCCATCCGCAACGGGGACGCAGACCAGATTGGCTTGACCTGGGCTCAGGGGATTGGGTTTTACCCGCTGGAGTTCCGATGGGAGGCCTGCGAGGTGGAGCGGGAGATGAGCGACGGAGACACTTTTATGATCGGAGGTCTCGAACTCACGGCCATCGCCACGCCGGGTCACTGCATGGGGCACTACTCCTTTCTCTTGAAAGGGGAAGACCGAACCTATCTCTTTTCAGCAGACCAGGTGTTCTGGGGCGGCGCTATCCTTCTGCAGAACGTTTCCGACGCGAGCATTCAGGACTGTGCAGCCTCTATGGAGAAACTGTTGACGTACGAGTTCGATGCCCTGCTGCCCTCCCATCTGAACTTCTCGCTCAGAAACGGAAGACGACACGTAGAGGCGGCAGCGCGGGCCTTCGAGCAGACGGGTCTGCCCAGGAACCTGTTCAGCTAGGGGGGGATTGTTAGTGGGTTACCGGTTACCGGTTTCTATTGGGGGGCTCGGAGTTCTCCGCCGGGCAGGCCGGTCCAGTGGTTGAAGGAGCGGGTCTTCAGGTCCCATCCGAGAACGAGCTGAAGAAGATCCTGGCCGAAGAACCCGAGGCGAAGTCCGCCTCCGACGTCGTGAAACCATTCTCGGCCGGGGGGACCAAAGGGAGCTTGCCTCACCACGGCGATGTCGCTGAACGTAAACCCCTTCACCTCCAGAAAGCGCCATCGGAAGAGGCGGTGGTCCAGCTCCACGTTGGCCAGTGCAAAACCCCGGCCCAGCGGATTGTTGCCTTTGCGACCATCCCGCAGCGTGGGGTGGGCCCGCAGGGGGAGAGGGTGGTCGGGGCCGACTCCCAGACTGAAGTAGTCCTCCAGCGGGAGTGTCTCGTCCGAGATTCCGGCCTGGAGAGAGACCGCCAGGCCGGTCTGAGATGTCTCTCTGAGTGACCAGTCGAATCCAACCCGGGTGCCCAGTTTGTAGGTCCCCTGGCGAGCGTCTCCGAGGAGGCTGATCTGGTCAATGCGGGTCGCCCAGTGGAGCCGGCGGTTGTCCTGCGGGTTGAGGCTGAACCTCTGGTTCCACTCCAGTCCCAGGGCAACAACAAGGGGGCTTTCCGATCGGGGAGTGCCCTGGTGGTAGCGAAAATCCTGGTGCCGGTATCGGGCGTGAAAGGTAAGCGACCTTCGGGCCGGAAAGGCGTGCTCGTAACTTCCCGACACGGTCTGACTCTGCAGCGTGAAATCAGTCTCCGAGTCCACGTGTTGCCACACCTCCTCTCGAGCGTCGCCTCCCAGCAGCAGCACGTCGGAAGCAGAGAAGAGGAAGGGAAAGGAGGCCGTGGCCATCACCTGTTTACGAAATCGGTTCCACCGCACGCCGCCGCCAAAGCCTTGACCCCGGTCGTTCTCGTACTGTGCGGACACCTCGCGATTGAAGGCAACGCGAGGGGCGTTCGCCAGCAGGAATTGATACCAGGAGGCCAGTGCGTTGGGTCGGGACACCGAGATCTCCAGATCCCACTGGTCGTCGCTCGCCACCGGCTGGAGGAGCCAGTGAAAGTTGGTTCTGAGCCTCAGCCTTTCCTGGATCCAGTCGATATCCATCAGCTGTTGTCTGCGCAGAACCTCGCCCTGGTTGAGGCGAAAAAGCCGTGCGATCAGCTCAGGCTTCGTCGCGGCGGACATGCGATAGTTGATGTGACGAATGTGGGGCTCCGCCACCTCGTTCCAGTGATAAAGAGCTTCCAGCTGCCGGCCCTCCAGGTAGGAAAGTGAGGCCAGGAAGTACTTCGCGTACCGATTCTCGCGATCCAGGGAGATGACTCTGCGGAGAAGCCTCATGGCTTCCCGGTTTGCGCCCTGCTGGTGGCGGACGCCGGCCAGTTCAACGTAGGCGGAAGCTAAGCTCGGGTCCAGCTCAATAGTGCGCTTGAGTTGCTGCCCCGCGGCTTCCCACTTTTCCTGCTTGGCGAGCGCGACGCCGAGAAGGAAGGAACCTTCCACGTGGGCGGGCTGGTGGAGAAGAAACTCTCGAAGAAGGCTCTCGGCCCGGGCGTAGTGATCCTCCTCAAGCATCGCCGTCGCCTGCACCAGAAGGTCGTCCCGGGGGATGTCTTGGGCCGGTGTGGAGAGCTGAAGGCAGAGGAAAAGCAGCCCTGGAAGGCCAAGCACCCCCTTCGGGGGGAGGAAGGTCACTGCGAGGTCCCTTCGGTCAGGGTGACGTAGGTATCGATGGGCAGGTCTTTGAACGTTTCCACCCGGGTGGCGGGACCGGGCCAGTGGATCTCAATCCAGTCCACCCGCGCGGCCCTGCCCAGCCCCAGAACCTCGCGACGATCGTGAGACGCCAGGTAGCTGCCGCCGCTGTTTTTGAGCCGGCTCCTGATGACTCCATCGGCCGACCATCGGATCAGTGCCCCTATGGCATCGCGGTTGCAGGTCTTGCCCACCAGTTCGAGGCCGATCCAGTGGTTGCCGGTTCCCCACCTGTTCTTCAGAAGAACGGGCGCCTGGCCGTTGTTCGCCACCACCACGTCCACCCTCCCGTCATTGTCATAGTCGCCGACCGCCAATCCACGGGCCGGAAATGTTCCTGCAAAGACCGGTCCGGCCTCGCGGCTGATATCCCGGAGCCGCCCCTCGACGTTTTCAAACAGCAGCAGCGGCATCTCGTAGGTGACCTGAAGAGAATAAGAACTGATCATGTCGTCGGGATGCCCGTTGGCCAGGAACAGATCCATGTCCCCATCCACATCGAAGTCCAGAAACTTCAGCCCCCAGCCACTCAACAGACGCGTCGCCTGGGCCACCTGATTCGGGTGAGAGAGATCTCGAAACAGTTCGTCTTCCTGATTCCCGTAGAGGGCGAACATCTCCTGATCCACGTTGGCGACGAACAGATCCTGCCAGCCGTCGCCGTTGAAGTCGGCGGCATCGACGCCCATCCCGGAGCGCGCCTTGCCATTCATGCTGAATCCCACTTCTGCGGCAAACCCGATCTCTTCCCACCGGTCGTTTCCGCGGTTGGCGAACAGAAAGTTCTGAACCGTGTCATTGGCGACGAACAAATCCATCACCCGGTCGTTGTTGATATCGGTGGCGACAACGCCGAGGGCTTTCCCCATTGAACGGCCGATATCGCTCTTGTGACCGACTTCCGTAAATGTACCGTCACCGTTGTTGCGGAAGAGCAAACTCGGCGTAGCCTCGAACTTGGTGGGGATACAGTAGTAATTTCTCCCCAGCTGGTTGCTTCCGCACAGCGCCAGATCGTCGATTGCGTATTTGACGAAACTGCACAGAAATAGATCGAGCCAGCCGTCGTTGTTGTAGTCGAACCAGGCGGCGCTGGTCGTCCAGCCGGGGGCAGCCAGGCCTGAGACACTCGTGACATCCCGGAACGTTCCGTTGCCCTGGTTTTCATACAAGAGGGTGCTTCCGTAGGCGGTAATGTGCAGATCAACATCGCCGTCGTTGTCGTAGTCCGCGGCCGCCGCCCCCATCCCGAAGGTTCCTCCGGCCACCCCGGCCTTGCTGGTGACGTCGGTGAACGTCCCGTCGCCGTTGTTTCTATACAGAGCGTTGCTTAGAGTCTTCTCAGGACTGTAGAAATCCGAGGCACCGTACTGGACCAGGTACAGGTCAACCCAGCCGTCGTTGTCATAGTCAAAGAAAGCGCAGCCGGGTCCGAGGGTCTCGGGCAGATATCGTTCCTGGGATCTCGCATTCTCGTGCACCCAGGAGATCCCGCTGGTTGAGGGAGGGATCTTCTCGAAGAGGGAAGTTCGGGGTGTGTCAGGCGCCGGCCCAGCCGCCGCGCCGACCGGGAACACGAGAAGCGAGAGAACAAGAGCTCCCCTTCCAACTCGGACGATCGAGGCAGCGAAGATGCAGCGTCCGACTCCTATGGTCTTGAGGTTGCTCAGAAAAATTGCCTCCGCTTCGGGTACCGGTTTCCGACCTTGATTGTACCGTCATACTGCGGGTCCTGGAGTGCGGAAGTCTGCGAGCCTGGTGCCGAGCGGTGTCTGTCGCCCCTTCAGGGCTCATCGCCGCAGGTCGGCCGGTGTCCGTGGGCTTGCGCCCACGGCTATTTTCTGGCGGCCGCTCTGCGGCCTTGGGACAGCGGTGACTGCGTTGGTCGGCCGGTGTCGGTGGGCTTGTGCCCAGGGCTATTCCGTTGTGGCCGCTCCGGGGCCTTCAGAGGGCGCCGTAAAGAGGAAGCCGCAAACATAGGAAACCGCCAGGCTCACGACCAGCGAAGCGGGCATGATCCACATGAAGGAGATCCCCTGCTGCATACTGAAGATCTCTTTGCTGAAGGAAACCGAAACGGATGTGGCCACGCCGCAAAAGAAACCCACCAGGGCGGCGCGACCTCCCACCCGAGGAAACAAAATCCCGGCCAGAAAGAGAACTGCCATGGGGGATACGAACAGATGGTTGCCTCTGACCATCAACTCCAGCAGGTTCCATTCCCCCGACTGCATGAACTGGTGGATTACCAGGGCCGTGAGAATTCCTCCGACCCCGGCCAAGAGAGCCGCAAGAACAGCCAGAAAAAGACTGCTTCCCAGCTTCTTGAGCCACTCCACTCCGTGGGTCAGGTCGGCCACGGCCACCGTGGCCACGGAATTGATGGTGGAACTCATGCTGGACATGGCGGCGGCCAGCAACGCGGCCAGCAGCAAGCCGGGAAGACCCGCGGGCAACTCGGTGGCGATGAATTCCGGCAGCATCTTGTCGGCTCTCTGCATGGCCGTCTGCTTGAATTCCTCCAGCGGGAGGTTGGATTGCTGGTAGTAGAAGAAAAACAGGCCGATTCCGCAGATGATGAGGAGAACGATGACGGCGACATTGCCGATGGCGTAGGCGAAAACCGACCGCCGGGCAGATTTTTCCGAGGCAGTGCTCAGATATCGCTGGGCCGCCATCTGATCGGAACCGTTGATGGCAACATTCCAGATAAAGAACATCAGAATGGCCCCGAACATCGTGACCCGCAGTGTGGGATCAAAACTGAAGACCGCCACGTCGGCGTGACCCAACTCGGAAAAGGCGTCCCACCAGCCGAGCAGTCCGGTGCCGGTCCTCAGACCGATGTAAATGGGTATGAGCAGCACTCCGGCCAGCAGGATGAGGAACTGTACAAAGTCCGACCACACGACCGCGTTGAACCCCCCGGCGGTCGTATAGAAGGTCGTCACGATGCCCACCACCAGGATAATGACCGGGATATTCCATCCGGTCATGGCGGCGACGCCGAAGGAAACCGTGTACATGATCAACCCGGTCCAGATAAATCGGGAGACAATGAAAGCGGTGGCGGCTACGGTTCGGGTCCTTACGCCGTACCGTTTCCCCAGATGCTCATAGATGCTGGTCACCGGAAGCCGCGCCAGAAAAGGGATGACCCACCAGATGAGTACGGGCACGATGAAAAGGAACGAGAGCAGCGAGGAAAACCAGCCGATCCCGTTCTTGATGACTTCTCCCGGAACCGAGAGGTAACTCAGGCTGGAGAGCAAAGTGGCCACCACGCTGATCCCGGCGAGCAGCCAGGGGACCTGCCGATTTCCCAGGAAATAGACTTCAAGGGACGTCTGCCTGCGCGAGAAGTGAATTCCGATCAGGAGACTGCCCAGGAAATAAAGAGCCAGAACCGCGAAGTCCAAAATGTGCAGATGCATAGATGGCATCTTCGGGAAATTCCTCGAGCAAGTCCAGCGCCAGGGTCGATTTTTTGTAGAATCAGTCTCGTGCAACAGCTCCATCGCTATGTGAGACAGAGGATGAAACGGATACACTCGGGCTTGGGACGACTTCGCGCAGTAGGGCTGGCCTGCATTGTGCTGGGCCTGGCTACCGATTGCTCATCGCCCGAGCCGCCGCGAAGACCCAATATCCTGTTGGCCATTTCGGACGATCAGTCCTTTCCTCATGCTTCGGCCTACGGCACGACCGGAATAAGGACTCCGTCTCTGGACCGGGTGGCGCGCCGGGGGGTGCTGTTCACCAATGCGTTTGTGACTTCTCCGGGCTGCAGTCCGTCGCGGGCATCGTTGCTGACCGGGCTCTACCCCTGGCAGCTGGAGCATGCCGGCACCCACGCCAGCTCGTTTCCGTCTCGATTTGCCGTCTACCCGGAGCTGCTGGAGGAAGGGGGGTACTTCGTGGGTTACACCGGAAAGGGCTGGGTCCCCGGCAGCTGGGAAGCCGGCGGCCGAACCCGGAACCCGGCCGGGCCGGAGTACAACAGCCGGACGCTCAGCTCGGTCCCTTCCGGTATCGCACAGACGGATTACTTTGCCAACTTCCGGGATTTCCTGGGGGAAAGACCGCCCGAGAAGCCGTTTTGTTTCTGGTTCGGGGCCTTCGAGCCTCACCGCGATTTCGGGCTTGATTCCGGCACTCAATCGGGGAAGCAGCTCGAGGACGCCCCGGTGCCGCCGTTTCTACCCGATACGCCCGAGATCCGAAGCGATGTTCTGGACTATTTCAGCGAAATCGAGTGGTTCGACCGCCAGCTCGGGATGATGCTGGATCTGCTCAAGCGACGCGGCGAGTTGGAGAACACTCTGGTCGTGGTGACCAGTGACAACGGCATGGCCTTCCCCGCGGCCAAGGCGAATCTTTACGAGTACGGCATTCACGTCCCTCTGGCAGCCAGCTGGCCGGCCCGGGCCCCAGGTGGCCGGGTGGTCGATGGGCTCGTCAGCCTGGTCGACCTGGCCCCGACGTTCCTGGAGGCGGCAGGCGTCGAGCTGGAGGCAGAGCCGATGCCGGGTCGCAGTCTTTTGCCCCTGCTGCTGGGTTCTGTTGGGGCAGACCAAGCAGCCCGGCAGGGCGTGTTTGCGGCGCGTGAGCGCCACTCCTCTTCGCGGCACGACAACCTTGGGTACCCCTCTCGGGCGATTCGAACCAGGGAGTTTCTCTACATCCGCAATCTGGCCCCCGAGAGATGGCCGGCCGGGGCACCTCAGAAATTCGAGGCGGCCGGCCGGTTGGGGCCGATGCACGGAGCGTACCACGACATCGACGCCGCGCCCTCGCTGTCGGTTCTGATCGAGGACCGCGAAGACCCTCGAATCGAGCCTTTCTTTCGGCTCGCCGTGGGCAAGCGCCCGGCCCAGGAGCTGTACCGGGTCGCCTCCGACCCGGGGTGTCTGGAGAATCTGGCCGCAGACGATCGCTACCAAGCCGTGCGAGAGGAGTTGTGGGCGACCCTGCAGGCCCACCTTACCCGCACCGGTGATCCCCGCATGGGGCCTGACGGCGGGATCTTTGAAACCTACCCGCGCTACCTGCATATGCGCAGGTTCGCGCCCCCGCAGTGACGGGTCTGGTCCGGCCGGCAGGACGGGCGACCACCAGGGGCGGCCCTACGAGGGAACCAGGGTCGCCTCTGCGAGGGATACCGGGCGACCACCAGGGTCGCCCCTACGAACCCCGACATCGACCGGTCGTGGAACCTGGAACCCACAACGCGTAGGGGCCGGTCTTGTGCCGGCCCGGTGGACGGGCGACCACCCGGAGTCGCCCCTACGTTCGTAGGGGCCGGGTCGCCCCTACGATGCCCTGACGGGCGACCACTGGGGTCGTCGGTCTGGGGCGGATCCTGGTTAGATCGTGGCGGACGAAAAACCGCCGTCGATGACGATGTTCTGGCCGGTCACGAAGGAGGAAGCCCTGGGTGAGGCCAGCCAGACGGCTGCGCCGGCAAGCTCTCGAGCCTCTCCGAAGCGGCCCATCGGGGTATGTCCGATGATCTCCTCGCCCCGCTCGGAATAGCTGCCGTCCTGGTTGAACAGCAGGGCGCGGTTTTGCTTCGCCGGAAAGAATCCGGGGCTGACGGCGTTGACGCGAACGCCGGCCGTGGCCCATTCGCGGGCCAGGAACATGGTCAAATTGATGACGGCCGACTTGGCGGCCGAATAGGCAGCGACCCGCGAAAGCGGGACGATTCCCGCCATCGAGGCGATGTTGATGATGCTGCCCTTTTGTGCCTCGAGCATGGCCGCACCGAACACCTGACTTGGCAGCAGGGCGCCGCCCACGAGGTTCAGGTCAAACACCTCGCCCCAGGCTTCCAGCGGCAACTCGCAAAAATCGGCTCCCGGCGGCAGCGTCGCGCCCGGGCGGTTGCCCCCGGCGGCGTTCACCAGCACACTGACCGGCCCCAGGGTCTCCCCGACCACCGTCCCGGCCTCCACAAGCGAGTCGCGGTCCAGCGCATCCGCAGCCTGGAAAATGGCCGTGCCGCCTGCCGATTCGATAGCACCGGCCCGCTTGGAGCCGCGTTCCCGGCTGCGCCCGATGACGGCCACCCGGGCGCCGAATTGAGCCAGGGCCTCGGCGATCGCGCCCCCCAGCGCCCCGGTGCCGCCGACGATGACCGCGACCTCACCCTCAAGGTTGAACAGAGCACCGTCCATCTGCGGCTAATCGGACTGGAGGAATTCTTCCTGGAAATGCATGTCGGAGTACTCGCGGTCGACGTCCGGCCGCAGTCCCGCCATCACCCACATATAGTTGATCCCGTGACCGGGAATCCCCACGTTAGGGTGAAAGCCCTCGGTGATGACGAAGGCATCGTCTTCGAACACGGGGACCACGTCCACCCTCTGCAGGTCGTTGTAGATCATCTGCAGGCCGAACGACGGCGCCGGCATGTCGATGTAAAGATACACTTCCTCGCGGCTGGAGGCGTGCTCGTGGGGCGTCCAGCCGGTCCAGTGGCCGGGCTGCCCGAAGGTCACTCCACACAGTAGCCGGGAGGTGTCGACATTGGTGTCCACCAGCTTGAAAACCTCGCGGCTGCTCGACTCGTCTCCCGCCGTGAAGTGGAATTCGGGATCGTCCTTGATCTCGCCAAACGGCACGAACTGAATCTCGGTCTGGCGGGGGCAGGGGGCCGATGCCTCCACCAGGTCGGCGGACGAATCGCTCCACACCCGGTAGGATTGGCCGGGCGGGACGTAAAGCGTGTCATAAGGCTGCATCGAGTAAGACGACGGGCCGACCTCGATCCGGGCACTGCCCTTCAGACACGTCAGGCTGACCTCCTGCCCTTCCGAATCGGCGACCGCTTCGGGCACTTCGGAATCGAGAATGATGCGCCCGCAGGAGAGAACCTGAAGAGGCGTATTTCGCGGCGTGACGGCCTGGGTGCGTCCCTTGTTTCGGCTGGTGTTGCGTATCAGCATTTGAGCTCCAGCTGCGTCTGTAGGGGCCGGTCTTGTGCCGGCCCGCTTGACGGGCGACCACCAGGGTCGCCCCTACGATGCGATAGTCTATGTCTTTTCCATCGAGAATCAAACCGCGCGCGTCCGTTGCCCCTCTTTGCTGCGACTGGTCCCGTCAGCCGCCGAAAAGACCGCCCAGAATGTCGATCACCTTGACGCTGGCACCGATCACCGCGATCAGCGCAACGGCCAGCATCGCCACGTTCCAGGCCAGTCTGGCTCTGCCTGTGGGCATGTCATCGCCGAGAAAGGAGCGACTGTTGCAAAGGATGAGAAACCCGATATAGGCGATGGGCAACAGAATCAGCGCAAACGACGAGATCAGCGGCCCCAGCCAGAAGGGGGCGCGATAGGCGACCCCGAGAATACCGACGGCTGGAAGTACGGTCCCCAGCTTGTACCAGAAGCCTTCATGCGGAACTCCCAGCACCTCGCACAGGGCCAACCCGCTGATCAGCATGAGAATCATGATGGTGGTCAGCGGCATGGCGGCAATACCGAGGTCGAACAGGACCCGCCCCGTGGCGTCGGGGAACAAGCTGCCTTGAAACAGGGGCTCCATCACCTTGGCCACGGTCGCCGGGCCGCTGGGGGGTTCCGGTGATCCCTGAATGACGTTGGCGGTGGTCACGATCACGAGCGTGCTGACGATCACGAAAGGAATCAGCATTCCCCCCACCAGATCGAATCTCGCCAGCCCCAGATGGTGCCTTCCCCAGCCGCGCGCCCGCAGCGTGATGGGGAAGAGGAAGGTCATATTGATGCCGACCGCACACCCCAGTGCCCCCAGCACCATGGTGCGATCCCGGGGGGAGTCGGGCAGCCCGCTGGGAATCAACCCTGACAGCAGCTCAGACCACCGGATCCCCGTTTTCCATACCACCAGCGCAAGACAGACGACCATGAAAAAGACGACCCCCTTGAGGATCGACTCGTACAGCCTGACCCCGGCGCGGCGCTCGCCTCCATAGGCCCAGGTAAGCGGGATGCTCACCGCCACAATGATGAGACCGATCCCCCACCTGGCTGCCATGGATTCGCCGTCTGCGACGAGCCACCCTGCGGTTTCACCGATGTCGGCCAGGCAGGCGACGGCGGCGGAGAACTGGTTCAGGCTCCAGAAAACCGAGCCGATGATAGCGGCCAGTGCCCACGAATAGGCCAGCAGCGGATGGACATACTGCCCCATGGCCCGGTAGATCGAGGTTTCGCGAAACAGCGCGGGCCGCGCGATGGCGGCAAACATGACGACCCCCATGGCCATCCCCAGCACGTTGACCCACAGCATTTCATAGCCGAATTTCCAACCCAGGTAAAAAGACGATGTCGCAGTGCTGGCCCCCAGCGTGATGGCTCCTTGAATCCAGCCGGGTCCGGAGAGCCGAGCGTAACCCAGCAGCCGGCCCGCCACGGGTCTGGCGTTGACGTCCTTGAGATGATCGAGTTCTGTCTGCGCCTTGGTGATTTCCATCGTTGAACCGTACCGCCGGGTTGGTCGCCCCGCTATTTCGCGCCAGGATCCGGTCCGTTTGTAACCCAGCCGGATACGTAAATCAAACAGAAGCGGTTGAGCCCGGGCCCGGGGCCTTTTGTGCTCTGCAAGAGCTGCAGTATCATTTCCCGCCATGGACCGTCTCAGCGGCTGCGGCCGTTTTACGGCCGGAATGAGTTTGACCGCCTCGGCCTCGGCCGCTGTGTCGATGCTGCTGCTGCTGCTGCTGACGCCGGCAGCGCCGGCGGCAGAAACGGCCAACCACCTGTCCCCGGACGAAATTGCCGAGGGTTGGAAACTGCTTTTTGACGGCAACAGCTTCGCGGACTGGAGGGGCTTCAGGCAGGACGGCTTTCCCCGACATTCCTGGGTCCTGGAAGACGGCTGCCTGAAGAATCTGCCCTCTACTCGCCGGGAGGGTTTCCTGAGCTTGCTGGCACGCGGGGTCAAGCACCGGCTGGCGGGACGAAAAAGGACCAACCTCATCAGTGTCGGCCGCTATCGGGAGTTCGATTTGCGGTTCGAGGTAAAAATCTCACCGGGCGCCAACACAGGGGTCAAGTATTTCGTCTCCGAACAGCAGAAGAAGCCGATCGGTCCCGAGTACCAGATCATCGACAGCAGAGGCCCCGACCGGCCCTCAGACAAGAAAACTGCTGCTCTTTACGACCTCTTCCCGGCTTCCGACAGTACCCTGCGCAGCGAAGGCTTCAGCCAGGGGCGCATTACGGTGTGCGGCGACCGTGTGGAGCACTGGCTGAATGGGAAGAGGGTTCTGGAATACCGCCTGGGGAGCAAACGCTTCGAGGCCGCCATCCAGGGAAGCAAGTTCCGGGACACCCCGGGTTTCGCCATGGGGTCCCGGGGACACCTGGTCCTTCAAGACCATGGAGACGTCGTGTGGTTCCGGAATCTGAAAATCCTGGACCTCTCGGGACGCTGCCCGAGCCACTAGCGCCGGATGCGCGCCGAACCTCCATGGGCGAAGGCCCTTACCTGCTCCACCGACGCCATGGTGGTGTCTCCCGGATAGGTGCCCAGCAGGGCGCCGTGGGCCCAGCCCAGCTTCAATGCCTCCTGTGGTTCCTCCCCGGTGAGCAGACCGTAGAAAAAACCGGACGCGAACCCGTCCCCGCCGCCGACCCGATCGTAGACGTCGATCTCACAGGTGGGAGCGGTGTATCTCTCGCCCTTGATCCAGGCCACGGAACACCAGCTGTGGCGGCTCGACGAGTGCACCTCGCGGAGCGTCGTGGCGACGATCCTGACCTGCGGATAGTTCTCGACGACTCGTCCGATCATCCCGAAGAACACGCTGGGGTCGAGCTTGGACTTTCTGCCGACCTCGGGGCCGGGAATACCGAGTCCCTTCTGCAGGTCTTCCTCGTTGCCAACTACAACGTCAACGTTCTCCATGATGCGCTTGACTACCGAGACAGCCCGGTCCTGGCCTCCCCAGATCGCCCACAGCTTCTCTCGAAAGTTCAAATCGAAGGAAACCACGGCGCCGGCTGCCCTGGCGGCCTGCATTCCTTCGATGATCACGTCCGCCGTCGATTCCGAGAGGGCCGCAAAAATACCGCCGCTGTGAAACCAGCGCACTCCGCCGGCGAAGATGGCGTCCCAGTCGAAGTCGCCGGGTTGGAGTCGCGCAGCCGCCTCATTGGCGCGATTGTAAAAGACCACGGGGGCCCGCACGCCCTGCCCGCGGTCACTGTAAACCGTGGCCATGTTCGGTCCCCTGACACCGTCGCGCTGGAACCGCTTGTAGAAGGGCCTCACGCCCATGGCTTTTACCCGCTCTCCAATCAACTCGCCGATCGGGTAGTCGACCATGGCGGTCACGATTGCAGTGCGAAGGCCGAAGCAATCCGACAGGTTGGCGGCGCAGTTGAACTCACCCCCGCTGACGTGGATGCTGCACTGGGTCGCCTTGCGGAAGGGAACCTTGCCCGGATCCAGCCGGTGGACCAGGGCACCCAGCGAGACAAAGTCCAACCCCCCTTCCCGGGGAATCTTCAGATCCTGAATCATGCTTCGTCAACCCCTTGTTGCCGGCTCGCCCCCGTTCGGTACTGCTGCACGCGGCTAACCGCCCGGCAAATCCACCCGGCGGCCCTCCCGTGCCGAACAGTATGCGCTGTAGACGATTTTGACTACCTCCAGTCCCAGCTCGCCTATCGCTCTGGCCGGCCGGCCCTCAGCCGCCGCCGCGATGAAGTCCCCGCACATGGGAAGGTGGCCGGCACTCCAGTCCTCATCGGGGATGGGAGTGCTCCAGCCCGCCTTGGTTTCCACTTTCTCCATCAGGTATTCGCCGGCAAACACCTGCGGGTCGGGCGCGAAGGCCCGCACCAGGTTGTTGGGGCTGAGACTGCATTTGATATGGCAGTTGGAGAGAAAGACGTCGAGCTGACTTTCCATGCCGCCCAGCACGCTGTCCGATCCCCAGGCAATCCCCCGGGCACCATCCTCGAACCCAATGATCACGGATCCCCAGTTCTCGACGTCCTGCCATCCGGTGGCGATCCAGGGGTTTTCCTCCCTGCCGACCGCCGGAATGCGACTCAGATCCGCCACCTCGGCCGTGACCGAGACGGGGCGAATGGGCGTGCCGTCACGGGCCCGGCCCTCCAGGTCCTTCAAATAGAGCATTGCTCCGATGGTGTGGGATGCCAGGCGCAAGAGAGCCCCCCCACCCGTGTAGCGCCAGATCTTGGAGTACGGCGAGTGAGATCCGCTGTGGGCCTCGCCGCCGCGCATCTCCAGGATGGCCCCGCCCGATTCCCGCACCAGAGCACTGGCTTTGACCATGGAGGGCGCATACAGCCAGTTCTCACCGTACATGAGTTCCACGCCGGCCCGGCGCGCTGCGTCCACCATGGCCCGGGCGTCTTCTGTCGCCACCTCGAGCATCTTCCTGGGATCGCAGCCCGAAACCTCTTCGTCGCTGCTGCCCTCTTCGAGGTCCTGCCCCGTGTAGGCGGTCAGCGGTTTCGTACAGACGATGTGCTTTCCGGCGGCAGCGGCCGGCTCCGTGACCGGGCGGTGCAGGTGGTTTGGTATGCACAGGTCCACCAGGTCGATTTCCGGAAGGGCCAGGAGTTCTTCGAAATCAGCCGACGCCAGCGGGATCCCGTGGCGCTCGGCGTAGTCGCGGGCCTTCTCTTCGGTGCGCGAAGCCACTGCCAGGATGCGGGCCTGGCCGGAGTAGTGTCCATAACAGCGGGCCCGGGTTTCGGCCAGAAAGCCGGCCCCGATGATTCCGATTCCAATGGGTTTTTCACTCACGCTCTCTACCTCGACCGGTGCCAGTGAATCACAGCGCGTCGGTTGTCGCAAACTTTTCCGGTGTGCCGCTGACCGGACCGTTGATCGGCCGCCTTCCGTTCAGGCCAGCAGCTGTTTCACGACCTTGCCGCCCACGTCGGTGAGACGGAAGTCACGTCCCTGGAAGCGGTGCGTGAGACGCTCGTGATCGAGGCCGAAAAGATGCAGGATGGTGGCGTGGAAGTCGTTGATGTGAATCGGATCCTCAACCGGATTCCAGCCGATGTCGTCCGTCTTCCCGATCACCTGTCCTCCCTTGACCCCGCCCCCGGCCATGAACATGGAAAAGGCAAAGGGGTGGTGGTCCCTGCCCGTGTTGGGCTTGTTCCCCACCCGGTTCTCACCCAGCGGAGTGCGCCCGAACTCACCACCCCAGATCACCAGAGTGGTGTCCAGCAGGCCCCGCTGTTTCAGGTCCTTGAGAAGGGCTGCCACCGGCTGGTCGCACATCATGCAGTTGAAGGCCAGGCCTTCGTCGAGGCTGTGGTGGTGGTCCCAGGAGGCGTGATAGATGTTGACAAAACGGACTCCGCGCTCGACCAGGCGCCGGGCCAGAAGACAGTTGCGGGAGAAGGTGGAAAACACTCCCGGCCGGTAGCCCCGGTATCCCCTTCCCTTGGGCCAGCCCTCTTCCGTGCGATCGCCGCCGTACATCTCGAGAGTCTTCGGACTCTCGCCCGAGAGGTCAATCAGATCGGGAACCGAAGACTGCATGCGGTAGGCCAGTTCGTAGGAGGCGATTCGGGCCAGGATTTCCGGATCCAGGGTCTCCTCGTAGTGGGCCTCGTTGAGCTGGCGGAGGTGGTCCAGTCCCAGTCTCTGGCACTCGTGAGGCAGCCCTTCCGGGCCGGTGAGGTTGAGGACGGGATCCCCCTGGTTGCGGAAAAGAACACCCTGGTAGTTGGAAGGCAAAAACCCGCTCGCCCAGTTCGACGAGCCCCCACTGGTTCCCCGGCCCGCTGTCAGCACCACGTATCCGGGGAGATTTTCCGACTCGCTTCCCAGGCCGTAGTTGAGCCAGGACCCCATCGAGGGACGGCCGAACGTAGGCACACCCGAATTCATCATGAGCTGCCCGGGGTGGTGGTTGAAGGCCTCCGTATGCATGGAGCGGATCAGCGCGATGTCGTCGACGCAGCCGGCCACGTGGGGAAGCAGGCTGGAAACCTCGGTCCCGCACTGGCCGTGCTTCTGGAATTTCACGCCGGTGCCCTTCAGCACCGCCGTCTCTTTGCGGATGAACGCAAACCTCACCTCTTCCAGGAGCGACTCGGGCATGGGCTGCCCGTCCAGCTCGTTGAGTTTCGGTTTGGGATCGAAAAGATCAATCTGGCTGGGCGCCCCGGCCATGAACAAAAAGATGCAGGCCTTGGCTCGGGGAGCGAAGTGGGGAGGCCTGGGAGCGTTGGGATTCACCAGCTCACGGCTGGGGGAGGCCTCCAGCAGGCCTTCCCGGGCCAGCGCCGCCGTCAGCGCGATCCCTCCCAGGCCGCTGGCGGAGGAAGTGAGAAAATCTCGGCGGGATTGGAGGATTTTTCTGGTCAGCGGGTCCATGATCACTCTCGCGTTAGAAACTCGTCCAGGTTCAGAATCATGCGACCGGCGGCAACCCATGCGGCGGTCTCGGTCACGGAAGGGGTGCCCGGCTGGTGCGATTGTACGAACTGTCCCGCGGCCTCGGGATTGTTCTCAAAGGCGTCTCGATACGCTTTGACCAGATCGCCTACGACTTTCTCCTCCCGCTGGTCGGGATCTCGAGCCAGAGCCAACCGAAAGGCATGTCGAATCCGCTCCGGATCGCCTCCGGGCACCTCCTCCAGCAGGCGGATTCCGAAGGAGCGGGCGCAGTCGACGAAGAGTGGTCCGTTGAGTAAGGTGAGGGCCTGAAGGGGGGTGTTGGATCGGGTCCGCCGCACACAGGAAGTAGTGGTGTCCGGGCTGTCGAAAGTCATGAGCAGGGGGAAGGGGACCGATCTCTGGAAGAAGATGTAGAGGCTGCGGCGATACTTCTCGCTGCCCTGGCTCTCGGGCCAGTCCATGCCGTCATAGGAAAGATCCTGAAAGCCTTTCGGCAGGGGCGGGTGGATACTGGGGCCGCCCACGTGCGGCTCGAGCAGCCCCCCCACCGCCAGGTGCAGGTCCCGGGTGACCTCAGATTCCATACGGAAGCGGTTCTGGCGGGCCACCAGAACATTCTTCGGATCGCGCTCCTGCAGGTGGGGGCGCACTGCGGAGTCCTGCCGGTAGGTCGCCGAGGTCACAATCAACCGAATCAGATCCTTTCGACTCCAGCCGCCATCCATGAACCGGCTGGCCAGCCAGTCCAGGAGCAGCGGATGCGACGGTTCTTCCCCGCGCGTGCCAAAGTCTTCGCTGGTGGCCACCAGTCCGCCACCGAAAAGGCGCTCCCACACCCGGTTGACTTCCACGCGCGCCGTCAGGGGGTGAGAGTGATCCGTCAACCAGAGGGCCAGGTCGAGCCTGTCGGCCTCCCGCCCCGCGACTTGCAGCGGCGGCAGCACCGACAGCGTCCGCGGGGTCACCGGGTCGCCCTTGCGCAGGAAGTCTCCCCGCTCCAGAATGTGGGTCCCGGGAGGCTGGGAGTTCGACTCGATGGTCTGAGCCATCGTGGCCGGCGGCACCGGCCGGGCCCGTCGATGGCCTTGCACTGCAGCCAGGCGCTGCTTCAGTTCCGGATTCTGGCTCACATAGTACTCGACAACGGCGGCCTGCTGTTGCGGAGTTCGCTCACTGGAGGGAATCCCCAGGGCTCGTTCCACGCCCACGGGAAGGATCCTTTTCAGATCTTTGCGCGGGGCCTGGGTGACGAAGACCCGCAGGGAGCCGATGTTGTAGCTCTCGCCGTGCAGTTGCTCCAGGGTGATGGAAAAGGCGGAACCCGACACGTTGCCCAGGCTGTGCTCGGTCACGAACACGGCCTGATGATCGCGGTTGGGCCCCAGCGGGCCGTCCACCGACCATCCCGTCTCTTCTTCCCCGTCAATCGCTTTCTCGATCTCGAAGCCCTTCTGGGAGTGACTGGCCAGCGCCCGCTCCACGGGGATCTCCTGGAAGTAAGTCGGCTCAGACAGGTGCGAGTCGGTGATCTTGACCTCCGAGAGGACGAAGTTGCCGTCGGGAGCGCGCCCCGGACCGCCGCCCGGAAGGGAGTCATGGGTCGAGAAATCGATCCTCACGGCGCTGATGCCGCGCAGAGAAGTCGTCGCCACGAGCGTGTACCGGTCCTTCTCGGGATTGTTCCCGCTCACCACCAGGGAACCGTCTTCCTGCCGCGTGAACCGTGCTCCTCCGATCGCAAGGTAGCTGGACAGATCCACGTCGATCCACTCCACGGGCGCGTGGTCCAGCTCCTTTTCCCAGCGGGCCGCGGCCTCTGCAAGCGAGGGCTGTTCCAACAATTCCGTCCGGTACTCATGGGCGGAGGCGAGCAGCTCGTCATGCGCCCGGGTCCAGACTTCGGCCGCGCGGCGGTAGGCCTCCTCCTCGCGGGGCAGGGCGGCGGGAATGTTCTTCTCCACCCCGCTGTTGAAGAACGCAAACATCTGATAGTACTCGCGCTGCGAGATGGGGTCATATTTGTGAGAGTGACATCGAGCGCAGCCCATGGTCAGCCCCATGAAAACGAGGCCGGTCGTGTCGGTACGGTCGGCTACCTGCTCGATCCGGAACTGCTCCGGATCGACTCCTCCCTCCGCGTTGGTCAGGGTGTTGCGGTGGAATCCGGTGGCCACTCTCTGTTCATCCGTGGCTCCGGGAAGCAGATCCCCCGCCAGTTGCTCCAGGACGAACTGATCGTAGGGGAGGTCTCGGTTGTAGGCGTCGATGACCCACTCGCGGTAACGCCAGGCGTGGGGCCGCGGCCGGTCCTTCTCGAAACCGTCGCTGTCGGCATAGCGGGCCAGATCCAGCCAGTGGCGGGCCCACCGCTCTCCGAAGTGAGGCGAGGCCAGTACCCGATTCACCAGCCGCCGGTAAGCACCCGGTCTCCAATCGTTGCGGAACAGCTCCAGATCAGCCGGCGTGGGGGGGAGACCCAGCAGGTCCAGGTAGAGGCGGCGAAGCAAAGTCGCTCGGTCCGCTTCCGGGGACGGCTCCAGGCCCTCGTCCTCCAGTCGGGACAGGATGAAGCTGTCAATGGGGTTGCGCAGCCGGGCATTGTTGCGCACCGCGGGAGGCAGCGGAGCCCGTATCTGCCGGAAGGCCCAGTGCTCGCGTTCGGAGCCCCCCCCCGCTGACGCTTCCAGCCAGGGAACGCCTTGATCGATCCAGGCTCTGAGGATGTCTATCTGCTCCTCACTCAGAGGATCGCCGTCCAGGGGCATCTTCAATTCTCCGAGGCCGGACACCATACGGATCAGGCGGCTGTTGGAGCTGTCGCCCGGGATCGTGGCCGGGCCGCTGTCCCCTCCCCGGAGAAGATCACCCCGGGTGTGCAGGCGAAGGCCCCCCATGGCCATGGCCGACCCATGGCAACCGAAGCAGCTGCTCTCCAGGATGGAAAGCACCTGTTCGCTGATGCCGCTCCCGGGGGAGGGCCGGGTTGTCTGGTCAGAGGGATCTTGAGATTCCTGGGCCGTGGACGTGCCGATGATGGGTGCGGTCACAGACAGTCCGACCAGCAGGAGGAACGACGGGCTTCGACCTCTGATCATCGATTGCAACCCCATCTTCACTCCATCCTGGGGCGGGCTCGGATCTCCTCCACCAGTTGCCGGGCCCTCTCCAGGGAGGTGTTTTTCTCCTGCAGCATGTGCCAGCGCACTTCTTCCAGGATCTCCGGTGTGGGCCGTCCCGCGCTGACGTACAGGGCGCGGCTGGCAACGGTTTCATCCAGCTGCTGGGCGATCTTGCGGACATCCGGTCCGGAGGTGTGGGCGATCCAGCTGGCCGGTTCATCGCGGGGCTGGTAGCGGAAATCGCAGGAAAAACGAATGCGGTCGGAGAAGTTCGGGCGCCCCCGGTGGATGGTGAGATTCGTGAAAAAGACGGCGTCTCCGGGGTGGTATTCCGTCGAGACCCACGAGTTCTCGGGCACGTCCATGCTCACGCCCGAGGCGCCCTGCTGCTTGGGATCTTTGTGCCGGCTGGCCACCGTCCCGTCCAGAGGCAATACGCCGCGATGGTTCGATCCGGGGACCAGGGCAAGGCCTCCCAATTCCTGGTTGATTTCCATCAAAGGGAGCCAGCAGGTGTAGAAGATTCGCGCGCTGTAGCCGAACTTGACCGCGCCGTCCTGGTGAGCGCCGACATTGGCCGACTCGGGAGGCGCGTCGGGCGTGGGATAGATGACGCGAAACAGGCGCTGTTTCCAGACCTGAACGGGTTTGCCAATTACGCTCTCGAGCGTCTCCAAGATTCTTGGTGACTCCGCCAGCTCATTGAAAGAGTCCAGCGCGACCACCTTCTCGTAAACGGCCATGTATTCCGTTTCGGTCGGCTGCGGCCCTCCGCTCCACAAGGGTTCCGGAGAGCCGTTGTCTTCAATGATCTGATGCTGGTGCAGGAGGGCCATGATGTCTCCCTTGACTCGGTCCACCAGATCGGGATCGACGAGGCCCCGAAGCAGCAGATAACCGTCCTCCTGCAGGGTCTGCGAGAGGCGCGAAGCGTCGTGCAGATCAGGGGTGGAGTCTCTCAATTCGGTATCGGACATAGCAACTACCCTCCATCTGAGACTACGGTCCAAGGTGGAACTTCACGAGGCCACCGTGCACCAAGAATAGCAGAACCGGCGGCGAAGAAGGCCTCTCCCGTCTTCGGGGCGAACCACCCTACCGGAGCTTTTGATAGTATCGGCGGGTTTTCCCGCTCCGGGGATTCTCTATGCACCAGGTACGCAGTATCAGTAGCCGGGACATCACTGCGCTGGGCCGACTGCTCAACGACATCTTTCGGGCCGGCGACGACGCCCGCGACCAGGATGTCCTGTCGGATTTTCCGTTGGTCTTCACCCCTGAGAACTACGGCAACTGCAGGGTGCTCGAGCGGGACGGGCGCATCGTGAGCCACGCGGCTATCTTTCCGTGCCGGTTTGTCCTGCGGAAAGCCCGCCTCAAGATGGCCGTGATCGTCCTGGTCGCCACCAGTGTGGAACATCGCAGATGCGGGGACGCTGCACGGTTGATGCTGGATCTGCGGCGGACGCTGCATGATGAAACTTACGATCTGGGCATCCTGTGGACCGGCATCGCCGATTTTTATCGCAAGCTGGGCTGGCAAGTCGTCACACCGAGGGGCTGGTTCACCGACGACCTGCGCACTCGGCCGGGGCTGCTCGAGCGGCTTGCTTCTGATTCCGAGCCTCCCACCAGCATCGAACGCTATGAAGAAAAACGGCATCTGTCGGGAGTGATGCGGCTCCACGAAGCGGAAGCTGTCCGCACCCGGCGCTCGCCCCACGAGTATGCCGCGCTTCTGGCCCTGCCCAGGATCAGGGTGTGGGTTGCGAGGCGCGGCAAGGCCTTCTCTTCCTACGTCGTCATCGGCCAGGCCATTAACAAGCACGGCGTGATTGAATACGGCGGCCCGGCGGATGACGTGCTGCACCTGATTCGTCACGCCTTGCAGGCCGGCTCGATGGATCGAGAGTTGCCACTGCTCATCAACCACCTGCGTCCCGACCTGCGACAGCGGTTCGAGAAGGCCGGTGAGCCGCTCCACCCGCTCGAAGCTTCCATGGGCCGCGGCTGCGAGATGCTCTACATCGTGGACCCCGAGAACCTGCCTCTTACATCGCTGAAGGATTTGTTCATCTGGGGACTGGACTACACCTGAGATAGTTGCCGGTAACCGGTAACCCCCAGGGCTAGGCCGCCGCGGGTGGCAGCTGCAGCAGCTCGAGACGCTCTTGGTCCGGGCCGTAGAAATAACACCAGCTCGCTCCGTTGGCCATGGCCACGGGGGTGGAGCCAAACTCGACTCCTTCTTGAACGAGTTCCCGGTAGGCCTGCTGAATGTCGGCGACTTCGAAACAAGCGTGGCCGAATCCCATGTCGTTGGCTTTCGAATCGGTGGGAATGCTGCGGCCCCCCGGCGGGTGCAGGTACTGGAACGTCTCGATCAGCGTGTCCGAGCCCGGTACGGAAAAGAAGGTCGCCGTCACCCGGGTGCCCGGTAAACCGGCTCCCCGGCTGAACTCATTCCCTCCAAACGAGTCTTCAAAAGCGATCTCGAGCCCCAGAACTCGAGTGTAGAAATCCTTGGTTTTTTCCATGTCCGAAACCACCAGGTTGGTGTGGTGGAGGCCTTTGATCATGAATCCTCTCCTGTTGGCCGATACTCTTCGATAGCAACTCGCCTGCTGTGGCCATCATAGCAAGGGCACAGCGCATTGATCGAGCCGGGCGGTGACGGCTCGTGAAGACGCGCCGAGACACCCGGAATCCACCCGTGCAGGCAGGCCGCTCCAAGAGATCCCGGGGAATCTTTGACGCGACGAGGAAGGGCTGATAGATTTGATTTTTCTTCAAGGGAAGGTCGGGGAACTTGGATCCGGTTATTGATATGAGGACGGTGACCACCACTCTTCTGATCTGCATCCTTTTTCTCGGCGCCCTGAGCTGCCAACAAGAACCTGCGCCCGTCACATCCCGGCCCAATATTCTCTTTTTGATGACCGATCAGATGCAGGGCCGGGTGCTGGACCCCGGGCACGTGTGCCGCACCCCGAATCTGGATACGCTGGCCCGGCGCGGAGTTCGCTTTACCCACGCCTACACTCCCAACGCGGTTTGTTCGCCCGCTCGGGCGAGTCTGATGACGGGTCTGCTCCCGCACACTCACGGGGTGCTACAGGTGACTCACTGCACTCCCGAAGATCAGGCGGTGCTGCGAGAGACGCCTCACTGGGCCCAGCGCCTGGTCGAAGCGGGCTACCGAACCGGTTATTTCGGAAAATGGCACGTGGAGCGTTCCAATGTTCTGCAGCAGTTTGGCTGGCAGGTCAACGGCGCCTTCGGGACCGAGTTGTACGACCGCCTGGCAGAGCAACTGGGGGCGACGACCCCGCGCCGGGGAGAGAGTTCCTTCGAAAACCTGACCGGGGGTCCGGCAGGCTATCCTCGCAGCCTTCTGTACGGAGTTTCGGACGAGCCACGGGCCATGACCGGGGATGTGGCCGTCGCACTGGCCCGGGAGTTCCTGGAGGAGGCGACCGAAGGGAACCGGCCCTGGTGTGCTTTCGTCAGCATCCTCGAGCCTCACGATCCCTTCGTCACGTCCCGAGCGGTCTATGAGACCTACGATGTGGACGCCATAGAGGTCCCGCCCAACTGGAACGATTCGCTGGAGGGCCGGCCGGGTATGTATCGCAAGGCCGCCCGCGCCTTCTCCACCATATCAGAGCGCGAAAAGAAGGAGGCGGCTGCCGCCTACTTTGCATCCATCACCGAGCTGGACGCCAAGTTCCAGAAGCTGATCGACCTGGTCGAGAGCAAGGGACAGTTGGATCGAACCATCGTCGTTCTGACTTCGGATCACGGCGAGCTGCTGGGAGCCCACGGCCTTTACATGAAGAATACCGGCGGCTTTGAGGAGGCCTACAACGTACCGCTGATCATGGCCGGCCCCGGCATCGAACCGGGCGGGGTCAGTTCGGCGCGGGTCGGGCTGCACGACCTGGCGCCGACCTTACTCGAACTGGTGGATCTGGAGCCGATCGGCTCTCCCGAGTCGCGTTCCTTTCGGCCCGTTCTGGCCGATGCCGCCACCCACGATCCGGATTACACCGAGGGGTATGCCGAATACTTTGGAACGCGCTACTGGTGGAGCCAGCGCATCCTGTGGGACGGGTCCTGGAAGCTGGTGTGGAACGGTTTTGACTTCGATGAACTGTACGACCTGGCTGAGGATCCCTACGAACTTCACAACCTCGCCGAGGATCCCGAGCAGCAGGATCGGGTCAAACAAATGATGACGAAGATATGGCAGAAGGTGAAGGAGACGAACGATTGGCCCTTGCTGGAGTCCACCTACCCGGGACTTCGCCTGGCCCCTTTCGGCCCTGAGATTCTCGATCAGGCAGCGTTGTCCCAATAACCTGCCGTACTTCCACGGCCATCAACAGCTCGAGACGCGAACCAACCAAGGAGTTTTTCATGAGAAGGCGTCAATTCATCACATCGACAGCAGCCGCCCTGAGCGCGGCAAAAATGGCACTGGCCGAAGTCCCGAGAAAGCGAAGATACCGTGCAGTAGTGATCGGCGATACCCACCGGGGTGGTTACGGCCATGACTGGGACACCGTTTTCAATCACTTCGACTCGATAGATCTGGTGGCCATTGCCGACCCGGACGATGAGGGCAGAGAGGCGGCGCTGGCCCGCACCGGCGCTGAGAGAGGGTATCGTGATTACCGGGAGATGCTGCAGAAGGAACAGCCGCAGCTGGTGGCGATCGCGCCCCGCTGGCTCGACCAGCGCCTGGAGATGGTCACGGCCGCCGCGCGGGCGGGTGCGCACATCATGCTGGAGAAGCCGTTTGCCCGGAACCTGATGGAAGCGGACGCCATGGTCCAGGTGGTGGAGGAAAACGGCGTGAAGCTGCAGGTCGGACAGGGTACCGCCGTCTCGCCCCTGGCCAGGCATGTGTTTGAGATGGTGCGGGGGGGTGAGATCGGGGTCCTGCAGGAAATCCGCGCCCGCGGAAAGGAAGACCGACGCGCCGGAGGGGAAGATCTGATGGTCCTGGGCTGCCACCTGATGCACCTGATGAGATGGTTTGCAGGTGATCCGGAATGGGTCTTTGCCCACGTGACCTCAGAGAATCGGGAACTGGCCCGGGAGCACGTGAGGGAGGGGTCAGAGTCGCTGGGACCGATCGCGGGAGACCAGATGGCCGGGGTCTTTTACCTGGGTGACGGACTGCATGCCTACTTCGGGTCGAAGGCCAACGACGTGAAAACGGGCGAACGGTTCGGCATGTATTTTTACGGCAGCAAGGGCGTCCTCTACCTGCCCACGGTGGATTTTCTGGGAGGCGCGATTTTGCGGAGCACCAACTGGCACAGTGGTGCCTGGGAAGTAGTCGAGCTTCCCGGACAAAAGGACATCGGCCTGGAGGAGCACAACATCTGGATGGTGGAAGATCTTTTGCAGGCGATCGAAGAGGACCGCGATCCGGTGGTCAGCGCCCGCGACGGGCGCTGGACCATCGAGATGATTCTGTCCATCTACCAGTCGCAAAAAGCCGGCGCCCCAGTCACTTTTCCCCTGACCGATCGCCGCCATCCGCTGGAGAGCCTGTAAGAGGTTCAGCGGGTGCGGTTTTCGTACCAGAAGACTCCCAGGTTGTCGTTTTCCTCGCAGGTAAGCACATCGAGGTCGCCGTCGGCGTCCAGATCGAGTAACTCGAGGCGATCGAATTTCACCCCTTCCCGGCCGCTGATGTCGTGGCACTGCCAGAACGGCTCGGCCCGACTTCCCCGGTGGGACCACCAGCTCACCCCCGGCTTCTCCCGGTCGCCGCCGGTGTGAACGCTGTAAACCAGATCGATTTGCCCGTCCAGGTCGATGTCGCCCACTGCTGCGGCCTTGCCGTCTCCCACGAACCGGTCGTTGCGGATCGAAATGGTTTCCCACCGCGGCCTGCCGCCGCCGCGCCGCGTCCGGCTCCACAGGACCGGTCCCGATCGCAGGGGAGTCACGACATGGAGTCGATCCGCTGTGTGACTGATGCCCAGGAACATTACCTCCCGATCCAGTCCATTGATCTCGAAGCGCTGCCAGCGGCTGGTTCGGGCTGCCCGCGAGGGCCCCGGATGCTTGAGCCAGTAGGTTCCCCGGATCTCCCCTTTACGATTCGACACGATCAAATCGATCGTTCCGTCCCGATCGACGTCCGCCGCTTCCAGTGACATGATCCAGGCCGCGTCCTGGGCGTGGTGATAGCGCCAGGCCGCTACATCCCGCGGGTTCTCCGGTGATTCGAGCCAGCCGACGCGACCCGTAGCCCCCTTGGAGCCGACCACCAGGTCGATGCCCCGTCGTCCGTCTACCTGCAGCGGGAGGGCGTACATCCATGACGAGACGCCCGCCGTGCCGGCAAGGGCTTGGGTCTGCCAGGCCGTCGAGTTCAAGTATTGGCGCGGATCGCGCGCGGCCCAGTGGACGAAAACGGTTTTCGTGTCTCCCTGGCAGCTGCTGACGACATCCTGGGCCCCGTCGCCGTCAAGATCCACGAAAACGGCATCCTCCGGCGAACCGACCCGTCCCACCGTCACGGCCGGCCACAGAGTCTTGGTCCTTTCCGGACCCGGATTCAGGTACACGCGCACCACGCCCCCCTGTTCCCAGCCGGTGGTCACATCCTGGTGACCGTCGCCGTTGACGTCCGCCAGCCTGACGCCGTCGGCGCCGTGCGAGGAGCGGTCGATCGTGTGGCGGGGCCAGCCTTCACCAAACGCAGTGCAGCCGAGGCTGCACCCGATGACGGAAACCAGGATCGGAACGCGGTGATTCAATCCGGGTCCTTCTGCAACTCGGCCGCCACCTCTGCAATCATGCGCCGGGCTGTCGCTGCTGCTGCGATGTTCTGGAAGACATTTCGGTAGGGCTCGACCCGATAGTCTCCAACCCCGCCGTCACCGATGAACTCCGAGGCAAAGCGGGCCACCGGTCGGGAAGGATCGAGCAGCTGGTAGCGGAATATCTGCCGGTAGAACTCCATCCAGGACGCCAGCCTCTCCTCTTCCCAGGGTTCGTTCATCCCGCCGTGGGGCCGCTCGGCGGTGGCCGGATCCGTGGCCGGGTCGGCAATCGGATACTGAATGCTGCCTCGTCCCGGGGGCAGATCGTTGGGTGCGGCCGCCCGCAGATGCCCCCCCCATACCATCCCGGTCTCGATGATGTTGCGGCTGATGTAGTTGCCGGGATCGAAGGGGTCCAGGCGCAGATCTCCCGAGGAAATCGAAGGCCACTGGGGAAAGTGGCTGTTCCCGATCTGGTGCACGTAGTGAGACAGATCGGCGCAAACCCGGATGCCCAGGCGACCGCCGGTACGCTCCTGCAGCCTTTCGTGAGCATCGATCATCCGTCTGGGGTCGTGGTTGTAGCGCTCGACGTGGGTCTCCGTCAGCAGTTCGACACCGGCGTTTTCGGCCATCTCTTCCGCTCGCACATAGAAATCCACGATGGCATCGATGGCGGGACTCGTACTGTCCCCCAGAATCTGGTAGTTGATCCTGTCCAGCGTGCCGGCGCGCCGGGCCAGTTCCAGGTAGCTGCGCATCGCCTCCAGGGCCTCCGGCTCATCGTCGCTGCCGCCGATGACGCACAGGCGCGTCATCTGCCTGAGGGGAATGCCGCTCTCGGCAGCGACCTCCGAGAATTCCTCGGCTCCGTGCTGGGGCGGGACCGTTTCCAGGAAGTCAATCCGTAGCTCCGGATCGAACTCGGCCAGCAACTCCTTGAGGTGCTCGAAAAAAGTCCGGCAATCGTCTTTGTACCGGCGCGGGCTGATGTCCGCGGCTGCGCCGGGCCGAATGCGGTCCAGACCGCGAACTCCCGCCAGCGCAGTTCCCCCCATATCGCTGCACAGACCAATCTCGATCTGTCCCAGTTCCTGTGACCCCATGTTGTCTCCTCCGGTTTTCCTGCCGGGGGCGGCTAATCTAAAGCAGCTGGCCAAGAGTTTTGAGCCTCAGTCCCGAAGGGTCGACCAGCGGTGAAAGCCCCTGGAGTGCGGCACTTCTGTGCCGCTTTACAAATCATAGAGCCTGTTGCCGAACGATATCTGTCGCCCCTCCAGGGCTGATCGTCGTGGCCCGTTGTTGTCCGTGGGCTTGCGCCCACGGCTATTTCCTCCCGGCCGCTCCGCGGCCTTCGAAACGAGCCCCCGGAGGGGGCGAAAGAGAATAGCCGAGGCCGAGAGGCCTCGGTCGACAATGACAACACCCAGGCAGCCCCCAAAGGGGGCGACAGAAGTTCCGAAATCACAAGTTCGGCAACAGGCTCTCATGCTTCCGCACTCCAGAAAGTTCCCAACACTAGCTCTTGATCAGTTTGTCGATGACCACGCCACCTACATCGGTGAGGCGGAAGTCCCTGCCGGCGTGATGGTAGGTCAGGCGTGTGTGATCGAGCCCGAGCAGTTGCAGAATCGTGGCCTGCAGGTCGTGGACATGGACCGGGTCCTCCAGGATCTTCATGCAAAAATCATCCGTTTTTCCGAGCACCTGCCCGCCTCTGGTACCGCCTCCGGCCATCCACATGCTGAAGGCCAGCGGATGATGGTCTCTGCCGACCTTCTCGGGGTCGGTCTGACCGCGGGTCTCGATCACCGGCGTCCGGCCGAACTCGCCCCCCCATACGACCAGCGTGGAATCGAGCATCCCGCGCTGTTTCAGATCCTTGAGCAGGGCTGCCGTGGGCTGGTCCGTCATCCCACAGTTCTTCTTGAGCGACTTGCGCAGGTTTTCGTGATCGTCCCAGTTGCTGTGGGCCAGCATCACGAAGCGGACTCCCCGTTCAACCAGCCGCCTGGCCAGCAGACAGTTCATGCCGAAGGGGGCGGTGACTTTGTTGTCGAGGCCGTACATTTTGCGGACATGTGCGGGTTCCTTCGACACGTCCAGTAGCTCGGGACCGGCACTCTGCATCCGGAACGCCAGCTCGTAGGAAGAAATCCGGGCGGCAATCTCGGCGTCGCCCGTCCTTTCGTAGTGCAGCTCGTTCATTTCCCGCAGGATGCGGGCGTCGCCGCGGCGCAGCTGCGACGGCACCTGCGGCGGATTGGAGAGATACAGCACCGGGTCGCCGCTGCTGCGGAACGGGACGCCCGAGTAAACGGAGGGCATGAAGCCGCTGGTCCAGTTCGAGGTCCCTCCAAAGGTGCCCTTGTTCTGTGACGACGAGCTGAGCACAACGAAGGCCGGCAGATTCTGCGACTCGCTTCCCAGACCGTAGAGAACCCAGGCGCCCAGGGAAGGCCGGCCCGTGATCGGAGCCCCCGACAACAGCAGCAGCTGGCCGGGATGGTGATTGAAGGCGTCGGTGTGCATGGATCGGATGACGGCGATGTCATCGGCACAGGAGGCCGTGTGAGGAATCAACTCGGAGAACTCCGTCCCGGACTGCCCGAAAGGGCGAAACTTGTACTCGCTTGCCATCACCGCGGCGTTGGGCTTGACGAATGCCAGCTTGAGGTCCTTGGCGATGGAGGGCGGCAGTGCGGTGCCGTCCCACTCTTGCAAACCTGGTTTCGGGTCAAACAGATCGAGCTGGCTGGGCCCTCCGTCCATGAGCATGAAAATGACGTTCTTGGCCCGCGGCTGGAAATGGGAAGGCCGCGGAGCCAGGGGGTTCACGTCCGGAAGCGAGGCGGCGGCAGCCGTCCGGCCCTCGACGTTGAGCAGATGGCCGAGGGCCGCCATGCCGACTCCACAGGCGCAATCCTGGAGGAAGTGGCGGCGGGGATGGATGCGATGGTTATTTCTTCTAGCCATATTGAGTGTTGCCAAACTACTTATTCCCGTGTCAGGAACTCGTCCAGGTTCAGCAGGGTCTGCCCGACGCCCACCCAGGCCGCCGCCCGCACCGGATCCACTCCGTCGAAGCGGTTGGGGAGAATGGCCGAGGCCCACTCGGGTTCATCCTGCAGAGTCTGGACTCTCTCCTGAAAGTAGGCCCGCATTTTCCCCACTTCCTGCGCCGCGGGGTGGCGGGACATACAAAGTTGAAACGCATAGTCCATCCGATCGTCCCAGTGAGGCGGTGCTTCCACAAGGATCCGGACCGCCAGAGCTTGAGCTGCTTCAAAGAACACGGGGTCGTTCAGAAGGTTCAGGGCCTGCAGAGGCGTATTGGAACGCTCCCTGCGGCTACAGCTCTCGGCCCCCTCGGGCGCGTCGAAGTTGCTGAGCTGCGGATAGGGAAGCAGGCGCTTGAAATGGATATAGATGCCGCGGCGATAGCGATCGGGCCCGGTTGTCTCGGTCCAGAATTCGGTCACCGGATTGGTCAGGAAGTCTCCTGCTCCGGCCGGCAGCGGCGGCCGGACGGTCGGTCCGCCCACTCTGGTGTTCAACAACCCGCTGACGGCGAGCGTTGAATCGCGCACGAGTTCGCCGGCAAGACGTAACCGCGCCTGACGTGCCAGCAGAGTGTTTCCGGGATCCTTCTCCACCAGTTCGGGCCGGACGTCCGAGGATTGGCGGTAAGTCGAGGAAGTGACAATTTGTCGGATGAGGCGCTTAAAGCTCCAGCCCCGGGCGCGGAACTGGTAGGCAAGTTCCTCCAACAGTTCGGGATGCGACGGCTCTTCGCCTCGGATGCCCAGGTTCTCGCTGGTCAGCACGAGTCCCCGGCCGAACAGTTCCTGCCACACGCGGTTGACCATTACCCTGGCCGTTAAGGGGTTCTCGTCGGACACCAGCCACCGGGCCAGCATGAGACGCTTCTTGTGGCCGGAGGGAAGGGGCGGCAGGACTGCCGGTGTACCGGGGGAGACGGGGTCCCCCTTGTGCTTGTAGTTTCCACGAACCGCGACGTGTGTCTGCCCGGCGTGCGGGCTTTCCCGGACGACCATGGCCTGGGCTACACGGGGGAATTCGGCGTCCAGAGCGGCCAGATCCTTCTGCAGTTTTTCGAAACCCGATTTCTTGTATCTCTTCGGCCCCAGCACGAAACTGTACTGTCCGATGAATGCTCTGGTCAGGAATTGGCGCTGCCGGCGGGTCCGCGCTGCCGGGGGGATCTCGACTACTTTGATGTGCTCCCCGAACTGGGTGAGCGCGTAGTCGTACAGATCGTCAGCACCCGGATTCTCCTTGGCTTGCAACAGGTTGCGTTCCCATTCGGCCTGAAGTTCAGGGATGTCGAACGGATCGAGCAGCTCCTGCAACCTCTTCTCGTACTGAGGCCGGCCGCGCAGGTAAGGGCCAAGCTGGCCGGGCAGGGGAGCATCGATCTGCACGTCCTCGGTTCGATCGAAGAAGGCAAAGAGCCGATAAAAATCCTTCTGGGAGATGGGATCGTACTTGTGGTCGTGGCACTGAGCACAGCCGACCGACAGGCCCAGCCACACATCCCCGACCGCCCGCGTGCGGTCCACGACTTGTTCGAATCTGGATTCCTCCAGGTCAACACCCGCCTCACGATTCACCGGGCCGCAGCGATAAAAGCCGGTGGCGGTTCGCTCTTCCACCGTAGCGTTGGGCAGCAGATCCCCGGCCAGCTGCTGGACGGTGAACTGATCGAAGGGCATGTCCCGATTAAGGGCGTTCACCAGCCATTCGCGGTAGCGCCACATGTGGGGCATGTCGTCGTCGCCGGCATAGCCCTCACTGTCGGCATAGCGCACCAGATCCTGCCAGTAGCGGCTCCACTTTTCGCCGTAGTGGGGGGACTGGAGCAGGCGCTCCACGAGCCGATCGTAGGCGTCCTCGCGATCGTCAGCCAGAAAAGCCGTCACCTGGTTGGGACTCGGCGGCAAGCCAATGATGTCGAGGCTCAGGCGGCGGATCAGCCTCCCCCGGTCGGCTTCGGGAGAGGGGGCGATGCCTTCTCTTTCCAGACGTGCCAGGACGAAGGCGTCGATCTCATTCTCGATCCAGGCCGGGTTCTCGATTCCCGGCAGCGAGGGGCGACGGATCGGCTGAAACGACCAGTGCGCCCAACGCGGATCCTGCGGCTGTGCGCGGTCGACTGGCGCAATTCTCTTCCAGTTGGCTCCCTGGTCGATCCAGGCGCGAAGGATGCTGACCTGCTCCGGGGTCAGAGGCTCGCCCCCCAGGGGCATCACAGATCCCTCGTCCACCCCCGTAACCATCCGAATCAACTTGCTGCCGGCGCTGTCGCCGGGGTGGATTACGGCGCCCGACACGCCTCCCCGCAGCGCATCCTCACTGCGATCCAGGCGCAGTCCTCCCATCTGCTGTATCTCACTGTGGCAGGCGAAACAGCGGTTGCGAAAAATGGGGGCGACGCTGCTTTCGAAATCAACCTCGCTGGAGGGCACGCGGGCCTTTTCCAGCGGCTGGGCCGTGATGGCCGATCGCACCGGGAGCAGGGCGATAAGGCCTAAGGAGGCAAGCCAGAAAGGACGGAAACGGCTCATCATCTTCAGTAGATCATAAAGCCTAGCACATCTTTTTGGCTGGGCGTGAGGGCGGCGATTTCTTCCGGGGTCATCTTGTTGACTGCGGAGTAGTCCGGTGGCCAGCGGTGCAACCCGATCAGGCGATGCATTTCCGGTGACATCCGGGCCAGCACCCGGGGCCGGATGACGTGCTCGACATTGATCGTCCCCCGGATCCACTTACGATGGTAAAAGCCGAGGACGGAATGACGCAGATGATCGCTGGTATTCCTTCCGGTCGCGTGCCACAGGGCAGCGTCCCAGATCACGCAGGTTCCAGCCGGGCCGATGGCGCGCGTCACCGGCTTGTCGGAATAGTCCGCTTCCGGGTCCGGCACCTGGTGCAGTTTGTGAGTACCCGGCCACAGCACGGTGGCGCCGTTGTCCTCGGTGAAGTCGACCAGGAACCAGGCCAGGTTGGCCGCCATCGGGTAGTGGTGTGAGCTCCCCTGGAAGGGCAAGACGCTGAAGGCTTCGCGGTCCACGTGAACCTGGAAGCCGTGTTTCGCCTCGCGGCCGCCGCTGGGCAGGACGGAGCGGGCGTGCGTCTCGGTCAAGACCATGTCCTCGCCCAGCAGTCCCCGAAGAACGGCATTTACTTTTTCATTGAGATAAAACTCCTCGAAGTACCGGTGCTTGGCAAAAAGATGGTGCACCGCCAGAGCGTGCTCGGTTTGCGTCTCAACCCCTTGTGCCACTTCCCGCTCCCGCTCATAGACCTCGAGCATGGCCCGGGTGGCGTCTCGAATCTGGTCCTGACTCAGCGTATTCGGGATCAGCGTATATCCCTGATTCTCGAGCTCCCGCACATGTCTGGATGCGTCAAAAGTCTCACTCATGATCTCTCCCGTCTCCTTCGCTGGCAATTCCCGCATGTAACCGGTGACCGGTACTCGGGCCTCGTAGGGGCGACCCTGGTGGTCGCCGGTTACACGGGCCGGCACAAGACCGGCCCCTACGATATCTCTTGTGTACATAACCTACACTTGACTTAAGATTCAACACTAGTGGACTGTATGAATCTCATGAACGACGCTTTCGAAAAAGACTGGCTGGAGAGCTGCTCCTGGCTCGAGGAGGCCCTCGAACGGCACCGCAGCTACCGGGGGCAGACTCTCAACCTGATCGCCTCCGAGAATGTCATGAGCGATGACGTGGGCCGTTACTACAGTCTCGAGTTGGGACACCGGTACGGGAACTACAATGGCCTGGACGTCGGCGACCGCACCTACACGGGAAATCGGCACGTCGTGGAACTCGAGCGCCGCGCCCTGTCAGACGCCTGCCGGCTTTTTGCTGCGGGGGCAGCCGATCTGCGAGCCCTGTCGGGCCATGTCGCGGGCTCAGCTGTGCTGATGGGGCTGTGCGAGCCCGACGATCTCGTTCTGGAACTGGATCGCGAGTCCGGGGGACATCGTACGGCGGGGAAGCTTTGCGAGGCGGCTGCCATCCGCCTTCGGGTAGAGGCAGTCCCGTTTGACGGATCCTCCTTCCAGGTGGATGTGGATGCCACGGTCGACAAGATCAGGCGGCGAGAACCGCGCGTGGTAATGCTGGGTAGCGGCAACTATCTGTTTCCCACGCCTCTCGAGGACATCGCGGAGGCCTGTGTCCGATATGGGACTACCCTGGTCGTAGACGCGTCCCACATCTTCGGTCTGATTGCTGGAGGGCAGTGGCCCCAGCCGCTGGAAGGCGGGGCCCGACTGGTGATCGGGTCGACCCACAAGACATTCGGTGGGCCCCAGGGCGGAATCATACTGGGCCGAACCGAGGAAGACGTCGAGGCCATGCGGCCGGCTCTCTTTCCGGGACTGGTCACCAACCACCACCTGATGCGCATCCCTGCGATGGTCGCGCTGTTTGCGGAATGGCGAACCTACGGCCGCGACTACGCCCGGGAGATCGTGCGCCTTGCCATCGCCCTGGGCGATGCGCTCGAGGAGCGGGGTGTGCCCGTGGTTCGCACGGCCCAGGGCCCCACCCTCGGCCACACTCTCCTGCTCAAGGTCCCGTCCCCCCGGGACAGGGTAGCCCGGCTCGAAAAGCTGGGCATTCTCACCGGAGCCATGCCGCTACCTCCCGAACAGGGCGGCGCGGGCATCCGCCTGGGTGTGCAGGAAGTGGTCCGAATGGGTTTACAAAGTGCGCAGATCCCGGAGCTTGCTCACCTGATCAGCCAGGGGCTCCAGGACAACGTTCCCGCCGACCTCCCCGGCAGGGTCAGGGAACTGAGCTCTTCTTTCCGTCACATCCATTTCTGCCACGAGCATGAATCGTCAAGCATACGTCGGTCTTGATCTCGGCAGCAGCAGCATCAAGGTCGTCGCGCTGGACGAGGGAGGGGTTTGCGTCGCCGAGGCCAAGCGGCCCATTTCCATTCGCACCGGACCGGGCGGGGTAGCGGAACAGGATCCGGGCACCTGGCACGAGCTTGCCGGCCAGGCCCTGCGGGAACTGAGCAGGTCGCTGGCCGGTCAGTCCATTCAGGTCGCAGCGGCAGCCGCCACCGGCCAGATGAACGGCCCGGTGCTGCTCGATCGCCGGGGCCGTGCGGCCGGGCCGGTCCAGATGTGGTGTGACAGCCGCTGCGGCCTGCAGTGCCGCATCCTGGAGGAGCGCGTGGAAAAGGCGCAACTGCTGGAAACCACCGGGCACGCGTCGGCCACCGGCTACACGGCTCCCAAACTGCTGTGGCTGGCGAAGCACCGTCCCGAGCAGCTGGAGAAGGCAACCCATCTGGTTTTCCCCAAGGATTTCGCCACCCGGTCGCTGACCGGCGAAATCGTTACCGATTACTCGGACGCGTCCAACAGCCTCTTTCTCGACATTCACCGGGGGGAATGGGCCGAACCGATCCTTCGATCGCTGGACGTCCGGTTGCCACAGCTGCCGCCGCTGGCCTGTAGCGCCCAGGTGATCGGTGCTGTCAGCGAGGAGGGCGCAGCCTGGTCGGGCCTGGCGCGGGGCACCCCGGTTGCAGCCGGGGCGGGCGATTCCATCTGCGCCGCTCTCGGCGCCGGGCTCAGGGACCCATCATTGCTGCAGATTGTGGTCGGCTCGGCGGGCAATGTGAACTGTGTCCTCGCGGAGCCGCTCATCGATGCCCGGGCCCGGGTCCATACGGGCTACTTCGTCGACACGGATCACTGGATCTGCAGCGCCGTGCAGCAGTCCGCCGGAGCCAGCCTCCGCTGGTGGTCCGATGTAACGGGGATCGACGTCGCCACCCTGGTCGATGAGATTGAGCTGAACGAGCGGGCATCCGCCTTTTTTGCTCCCTACTTGAGCGGCGAGCGAACACCCCATCTGGATCCCGACGTCCGTGGCGCTTTCCTCAATCTCAATCAGCACGCCTCGCGGGCCGATCTGACCCGGGCCATTCTGGAGGGCGTCGCCTTTTCGTTCAAAGACGCCTTTGAAGTGTTTCAGGAGCTGGGGGTCAAACCCGCCCGGGCCGCCGTTTCCGGCGGTGGCGGCCAGAGCGCGGCCTGGTGCAGGATCATGGCCGCGGTCCTGGGGCTCCCGCTCGTGACCGGGGCAGCCGACACCACCGCCAGGGGCGCCGCCATGCTGGCCGCCTGCGCCGCCGGGAGATTTGAGTCATGGCATCAGGCGATCGACGCCTGGTCGGAGCTGGGGGATAAGATTGAAGCCGACCCTAAGATGGCGGAGCACTACCGGCTGGCCTACCGCAACTACCAGGACCTCTACCCCCGCCTGCGCGGTTTCAGGCCCTCAGAAGCTCACTCGACCAGTGCTCCCGATACTTCCGTGTGACCAGGCGGTTTGCCTTCGGATCGCCGATGATCTGCTCGGTTTCAGGGTCGAAGCGGACGGTTCGTCCAACGCGGGCCACGATGTTGCCCAGGTGGCACAGGCTGGCCGCCAGGTGCCCCACTTCAATGTCGGCGTTGGGCCGCTTGCGGGTCCGGACGCAGTTGATGAAATTCCCGTAGTGCGACTCCCCGTTCAGCTTCCAGGCGGTGTCGCGGGTCTCTCCCGGTTCGAATTCCATGTGGACGAGTTTGCCGTCCCCGTCGAAGACGCGAAAGGCGTTGCCACGGGCCTCCGAGAGGGTCGCATACCCGTCCGTTCCGTACACCGCGACTCCATTTTCGGATTCATCCATCATGTAACTGGTCCACAGGCGCTGCTCGAACATGATGACCCTGTCTTTGTAGTTGTAGGTGACGTTCTGGGTGTCAGGCGTTTGCTGGTCGTCGTCGAAATACAACTTCCTTCCCATGCCGCTGACTTCCGACGGGTGGCCGAGGCCCAGGGCCCACAGACCCAGGTCGAGCCAGTGGGAGCCGTCATTGGCGATGTCTCCCGCCCCATAGTGCCAGTGCCAGTTGTAGACATGGTGGAACCGGTTCCTGTTGAATGGGAGCATCGGTACCGGTCCCGTCCAGATGTCGTAGTTCACGCCGGACGGAACGGGTTCGTCCTCTTTGTGGCCGATATTGCTGCGCTTCTGCGTGTTCCACAGCTTGGCCATGAGCAGAGGGCCGATTTTGCCGGACTGCACGTAGTCGATGAAGTTCTGCGTCACGACGCTGCTGCGGCGCTGTGTCCCCACCTGCACGACCCGGTTGTTGCGCCGGGCCGCTTCCACGGCCAGCCTCCCCTCTCGAATGTTGTGCGAGATCGGCTTCTCGACGTAGACATCCTTTCCCGCCTCACAGGCCAGGATGGTGGCCGCGGAATGCCAGAAAACAGGAGTTGCCACGACGATCGCATCGACCGACGGATCGTCCAGGACGCGGCGGATGTCATCCACCAGCTTTGGAGTCCTGCCCTTCCTCTCTTCGATGAGCTTGGCAGCCGGGCCCACCACGCTCGGGTCCACGTCGCAGATATAGGGCATATCCACATCGGGAAGGGCGGAAAAATAGCCTGTCAACCAGGTGCCGCGTCCCCGCACCCCCATCATGGCAATGGTGACCTTGTTGTTGGCCGAGACACGGGGTGTGGCCGCTGCTGTTTTCGCCATGGCAGTGCCCACGACGGCGCCGCTTGCTGACTTCAAGAAACTTCTTCTGCGCATGGAAACCTCCTAAATTGGCACAAAATGCAGGTCTAAAGCTTCGCCAGCGGATGTCCCCGATCGTGCAGGGGAAATGTCACCCGCGCGCCCGTCTTTTGCGATTGATAAACGGATGAGATCATCTCGATCGTCCAACGACCATCCTCTTCATTGACAGCCGGTTTACCGTCCTTTTCAATAGCGCGCACCAGATCGGCCACCATGAAAGTCGCCAGATCGTCCATACTCACCTGCTCGCCGGCAGGCGGCTCGAGAGTCTGCCACGAGTTGCTGTGCCAGTCGGGAGAGCGAAGTATCGACGAATCTCCGATGGTGGGCAGATAAAGAACACCCTTGGTGCCGTAAAAGTATAGCCCGAATCGCTTTCCGGTTTGAACGTCGCTCGTCTTGGAACCGAAGTATGCATGAACGCCCCGCTCGAGGGCGAACATGGCGGCGATCTGATTGCCCGCCATCAGGCCCATTGACCCGGAGCCCCGCCTTTCGGTGTGAACATGACTCGGCTCGATTTCTGCGCCGTCTCTGGTCACATGTGCGAACGCCCACCTGGGATCGCCGGCAAACATCCTGGTCAGGTGCATCAAATGGACGCCCAGCGTCATCAGATCCTCACCTCCCGCCCGCCGGTCTTCCTTGCCGCGCGCCCGAATTTCCTGCAGCACGCCAATCTCACCCTCCTGGATCATGTGCAGGACCCGTTGAGTCGAGGGCAGGGTCGCCGTCACCAGGCCGACCTGCACTTTCACGCCGTGCTTCTGGACGGCGCTGACCATCGCATCCGCCTCCACCAGGCTCGAGGAAAATGGCTTTTCCATCAGGATGTGGGCGCCGGTCTCGGCAGCAGCGGTGACCATTTCCAGCCGGTGATCCAAAGCGTGAGGGCAAATGGCCACCAGGTCCGGATGCTCCAGTTTGAGCATCTTCCGATAGTCGCGGTAGCCCTTTTTCGCGTTCGTGCGGCCCATCGCCTCTTGCCTGCCGACGTCATCAGGATCGGCGACGGCCACGACTTCGATAGAGTCAAAAGGGTTAAAGGCGACGTCCCAGCCGTGCCCGTAGTTGCCCAGGCCGGTGTGCCCGATGACGGCGGCACGATAGCTTCGGTTGGATGAGGACCGGGCGGTAAGACTCCCGGCTGCGTGGGTCGCCGCCAGGGCCCCCATGGTCGATTTTATGAAGTGGCGTCTGTACATTCGGGTAACTCTGGTCGCGCGCAGGCCGATCTTTTTTGAGGCCTCCCCTTTTCGGGAAGACCCCATGTACATAAGATAGCATTAGTGAAGTCCCTGAGTCGCCGGGGAAGGAGAAGATCAGGATGGAAGTTTTCGTTGGCAGCGCTCCCGATTCCTGGGGGGTGTGGTTTCCGGAGGATCCTAAGCAGACGCCCTGGCAGCGCTTCCTGGATGAGCTCGTTGAGGCCGGCTATCAGTGGACGGAGTTGGGTCCCTATGGATACCTGCCCACTGATCTGGGGTCCCTGCGCGCCGAGCTCGAAAAAAGGGATCTGAAGGTTGCCGGGACTTTTGAAATGGTGCACGTCGAGGACGGGAGTCCCGAAACCGAAGAGCAGATTCTATTAACGGGCGAGCTGCTGGCCAACCTGGGCGCCCGCTTCCTGGTCCTGATTGACGACACCTACACGAACCTGTTCACGGGAGAGCAGATCCGGCCTCGACGCCTGGATTCGGACGGCTGGAGGCGGATGATCGACAACTCTCAAAGGCTGGCCGAACTGGTGCGGGAGCGGTTCGGGTTGCAGCTGGTGTTTCACCACCACGCCGACACCCATGTCGAATATCCCGAGCAGATCGAAGCCTTTCTCGATCAAACAGATCCGATCGTTGGTTTTTGCCTGGACACCGGACACTATGCGTATCGCGGCGGAGACTCGGCCGATCTGATGCGGCGGCGCCATGACCGTATTCCTTACCTGCATCTCAAGAGCATCGATTCCGAGATCAAGGCTAGAGTCGAGCGGGAGAAGATCCCTTTCGCGACGGCCGTGGCCATGGACATGTTTTGCGAGCCTTCCAGGGGAGCCGTTGACTTCCTGGAGTTCAAAGAGGTTCTCGAGCAGATCGACTACAAGGGCTGGGGGATCGTGGAGCAGGACATGTATCCGGCGCCCTTTGACAAGCCCCTGCCGATCGCCAAACGGACTCGGGAATATCTACGGGAGATTGGCCTCGGTTGACCGCTTCGCCCACGCCCTTTGCAGGCGGGGATTTCGTAGGGGCCGGTCTTGTGCCGGCCCGCTGGACGGGCGACCACCCGGGGTCGCCCCTACATTCGTAGGGCCGGGGTCGCCCCTACATTCGTAGGGCCGGGGTCGCCCCTGCGATTCCCCTTGAGGGGCGTGCCTGGTTAGCCACTATGGAGAGGAGAAACATCCGATGGCAGTAGAGAATCACGAGACGGTACGCTTGACTGTGGCGCAGGCCCTGGTGAAATACCTGCAGGTTCAGCACAGCGAGCGTGACGGCAAGACACGCCGACTGATCCCGGCCATGTTTGGGATCTTCGGGCACGGAAATGTAGCCGGGCTGGGCCAGGCTCTGTGGGAGTACGGGCAGGAGCTGCCTCACTATCAGCCTCGCAATGAACAGTCCATGGTGCACACCGCCGTGGGATTTGCCAAGGAACAGCACAGGCTGGCAACGCTGGCATGCACGGCTTCCATCGGCCCGGGTTCCACCAACATGCTCTCCGGTGCGGCCGGGGCCACCATTAACCGGCTGCCGGTATTGCTGTTGCCGGGCGACTACTACGCGACGCGGTATCAGGGACCCGTGTTGCAGCAGCTCGAGCATCCGATCTCGGCCGACGTCAGCGTCAACGACTGCTTTCGCCCGGTCAGTCGCTTCTTCGATCGTATCACCCGGCCCGAGCAGTTACTGGTGGCCTTGCCGGAAGCCATGCGCGTGCTCACCGATCCGGCCGAAACCGGTGCGGTCACGCTGGCGCTGCCCCAGGATATCCAGGCACACGCCTATGATTACCCGGTGCAGTTGTTCGAACCCCGGGTCTGGCGGGTGGACAGAAAGTTGCCGGACCCGCGGAGGATCAGGGAGGCCGTGGCCCTTCTGAACCAGTCAAGGCAGCCTGTCATCATCGCCGGTGGGGGCGTCCACTACTCCGAAGCGTGGGACGAGATCCAGGAGCTTTCTTCCCGGTTTGGCATCCCGGTGGGCGAAACCTTCGGGGGCAAGGGTTCGATCAGAAGCGAATCCGATTTGCTGCTGGGCGGACAGGGGGTCACGGGAACGCCTCTATCGGGGAGAATCGTTGCCGGGGCAGACCTGGTCATCAACATTGGCACTCGCTTGAGCGACTTCACCACGGGATCTCAGTCAGCCTTCAACAATCCCGACGTCAAGTTCATCAGTATCAATGTGTGCGGGCATGATGCGCACAAGCAGGGGGGGCTTCCCATCGTGGCCGACGCCCGCGAAGCGCTGAGGGCACTGATCGACGCGGCGGGATCGGCATCGATCCGACCCGATCCCACGTATCTGGATCGAATCTCAGAAGCCAGGAGGGAATGGGAGAAGACCCTCGAGGAGGAAGTCTTCGTCCAGCACCCGGGGGAGGCGATGAGTCAGGGACAGGTCATTGGAATCCTGAATGAAGAAGCCCGCGAGGGAGACGTCGTGATCGCCGCTGCGGGCACTCCGCCCGGCGATCTGCACAAACTCTGGGATGCGAGTCGGGGCGCCGCCTGTCATCTCGAATTCGGCTACTCCTGTATGGGCTACGAGTTGCCCGCCGCTCTGGGAGCCCGAATGTCCCGGACCGAGGGCGAGGTCTTTGTCCTGATTGGGGACGGGACCTACCTGATGAACCCAACCGAGCTGGTGACGGCAGCTCAGGAGAACTTGAAGATTACCGTCGTGATCTCTGAAAACCACGGGTTCCAGTCGATTCGCGGACTCCAAATGGCGCGGGCGGGGCGCAGCTTTGGAAACGAGTTCCGTCACCGGGACAGGGCGACCAACCGACTCGAGGGCGACTTCGTGGAGATTGATTTTGCCGGGAACGCGGCGAGTATGGGAGCCCGCACCTGGAATGTCGGTACACCCGAAGAGCTGCGCAGCGCCCTGGGGGAAGCTCGCGACCACAGCGGCGCTTCGGTCATCGTCGCCGAAACCGAAAAATATCGAGGCCTCCCCTGGTCCCAGGTGTGGTGGGACGTGGCCGCCGCGGAGGCCAGCGGGGATCCCGTGACACGTGAATTGCGTGCCGAGTACGAGCGCGACCGCACCCGGCTGCAGCGGTTTCACTACGAAGGGGCCCCGACTCTGGACTGAGCTTGCCGGCCTCTGCTGGCTTGCAAGTTTTCGGGCACGGGCAAGGGTGTCAGGGCGTAACCTCCTGTTCCCATTGGGCCAGCCGTTGCCTCAGGTCGCGGACCACTTCCGGATACTGGTAGGCCAGTGACTGCCGTTCACTCGGATCGTTTTCCAGATCGAACAGCATTTCCAGTTTCTCATAGCCGTCGAGCACGTATTTCCAGGTGCCCTTTCGGACCGCTTTCTGAATCATGCACTGAAAGTTCGCGTAGGTCGGCTTGCATTCTCCCAGCATGGGTGTGCGCCAGAACAAGGTGCGCTCCTGGACGGGTTTTTCACCCTTGAGGATGGGCACAAGGTTGATTCCGTCCAGGGTCAGTCCCGTCGGGGGCTTGGTCCCGGCCGCGGCCAGAATCGTCGCCGAATGATCGAAAGTGATGTTGGCCTGCTTGGACGTCGTGCCCGCTGGAAGCTGTCCCGGCCAGCGCATCAGGCACGGGACCCGGATCCCACCTTCCCAGAGACTGGCCTTGTGGTGAAAGAAGGGGACGTTTCGCGAGAGGCGCTCACCGCCGTTGTCGCTGGTGAAAATGACGAGGGTCTTGCGGGCCAGGCCCTTCTCGTCGAGCGCCTCCAGAATCTCGCCGATGCCGTCATCGATCCGTTCCACCATGGCGTTGTAGTCCCTGCGCGTCCCCTTGAAGCGCTCCTCCGGATAGGCCACCCAGTGCCGGTCGGGAGGCTGAAACGGCCAGTGAGGGGCGTTGTAGGAGACCCACAGGAAGAAGGGGTGGTCTGCATGCTGCTTGATGAAGCCCACCGACCGCTGGGTGATGAGATCGGTCATGTAGCCTTCCTGCACTACCGGCTCGGTGTTCTCGAAAAGATCGGGAACGCCGGTTCTGGGGATCAGCTCCCGGTGCGTGTAAAAGTCCATATTGGGACCCAGGTGCCCGAAGAACTCGTCGAATCCGTGGGCGTTGGGCCCGTACTCGGCAGTCCCCCCCACGTGCCATTTCCCCATAATCCCGGTAGCGTAGCCGTCGTCGCTCAGCATCCTGGCGATGGATGTCTCGGACGCAGACAGCCCCGGCGTTCCGATCCAGATGTCCGCCCATTCGATCCCGACCCGGTGCTGGTAGCGTCCCGTCAGGAAGGCCACCCGGGTTGGCGAGCACACCGACCCGGCTGAATAGCTGTCCGTCAGTTTGACTCCCTCACTGGCCATGCGATCCAGATGGGGGGTCTCGAGGTCGGTGGCCCCGAATGGTCCGATGTCCCCGTATCCCATGTCATCGACCAGAATAAAGATGATGTTCGGCCTCTCGGCCGCTGCGCCCGCCTGCCCAAAGGAAAGAGCAAGCAGAACGCCCAACATCTTCGAAAGTAACTTCATTTGCCTTGTCCTCCTTGTGAATCGGCCCGGAAGCGCGGAAAATGTGTCTCGAGGGAATTATACGTACTGGATCTCCCGGCTTCCTCCCTTTGATGTATCGGCCCGTGATTATCCGAATCTTGTTGCTCGCTTTCCTCAGCCTGGCGCTGTCCTGCCGCGAAACGCGTCCCCCGGATCGCCCCAACGTGGTCCTCATCATGACCGACGACCAGGGGTACGGCGACGTCGGGGTTCACGGCAATCCCAAGATCCGAACTCCTTTCATGGACCGGATCGCGCGGGAAGGAGTGCGCTTCGGGTCGTTCTATACGAATCCGATCTGCACCCCCACTCGGGCTTCGCTGTTGACGGGCCGGGATCTCTATCGCACGGGGATGATCAGCGGTGGTTTTGGCCAGGCCACGATTCACACCGACGAGGTGACGATCGCCGAGCCCCTGCGAGCCGCCGGCTACCGGACCGGCATCTTTGGCAAGTGGCACCTGGGCGACAATTATCCGTCCAGGCCGATGGATCAGGGCTTCGAGAACTCCCTGGTGCACCGCGGGGGTGTGATCGCCAGTCAGTTCTACCCCGAGCCAACGGGATATTTCGATCCGTTGCTGGAGCGCAACGGTGAGCTGATCCGCGAGACCGGCTACATCACGGACATCCTGACCGACGCCGCGATAGCGTTCATCGAGGCCCATCGCCGCGAGCCCTTTTTTCTCTACCTGCCGTACAACGTTCCCCACACGCCGCTGGTCGTGCCCGAGCGGTACGTGACTCCGTACCGGCAGATGGACCTGGGGCCGGGGGACTTCCCGAGTCCCGGCTGGCCGGTCGAAGAACTGGCAGACGACACGGAGTTGCGCTACGCCATGATCACCAGCGCGGACGAGAACATTGGACGGCTCCTCGGGAGACTCGACGAGCTGGGGCTCAGCCAGGACACGATGGTGATTTTCCTCAGCGACAATGGCATCGTCGGGCGCCCGTGGACGCACGGCAACCCGGTACCCCGCTACAACGCCGGGATGCGGACCCACAAGACGCGCCTGTACGAGGGTGGGATCAGGGCCCCGTTCTTCGTGCGCTGGCCGGACCGGATCAAGGCCGGCCGTACGGTGGACCGGATCGCGGCCCACATCGACGTCTTGCCCACTATCCTGGACGCCTGTGGCGTGCCGCTGCCCGAGAATGTCAAGATCGACGGCCTCAGCCTGCTGCCACTGTTGACCGGACAGGCTGCGCAATGGCCTGACCGGACCATCCACATCCAGTGGAATACGCATTCCGAACCCGTGAGTCGCCAGGCCTCTTGCGCCCGGTCGCAGGACTACAAGCTGGTTCGTTCCCACGAAGCCTACCCGCGTCCCGGCAAGGATCCCAGCCAGGCGCCCCTGGAGCTGTACGACATGCGCGTGGATGCTCTGGAGAGGAATGACATCGCCGGCCAGCACCCCGAGATCGTCGCCGCCATGCTCGCGGCCTACGACTCCTGGTTCGATGAGGTGACTTCAGAGCGCCATTACTCCGACATCAGGATCGTCGTCGGCACGCCCCAGGAGAATCCCACCATGCTCACCTTCCAGGACCATCGCGAACGGGAGCCGGGCATCTGGAGCCGCTGGGACGGGGCCGGATACTGGCCGCTGGCCGTGGGCGTCGAGGGCACTTACCGGATCTCGCTGCGCCTCTTCGAGAAAACCGAGACCGCGCGGGTGGGGGTGCTCAAGCTGCAGGGTAGCGAGCAGCGAGTCGACGTGCCGCCCGGCAGTGACCGCTGCACGTTTCCTCCGATGTCACTCACAAAGAGCCCGGCCGAGGAGCTCGAGGCTTGGGCGGCAAACTCGGACGGCACCGCCCGCCAGGACGCCCGCCTGGTGTTCATCGAAGGTGTGGAGGACTGAGGCAGCACGCAGACTCGTGGGATCAGTCTCAAGATTGAAAAATATCAAACTCGGCGCTTTCCTGCCGGGTATCTTCCTGTTGGGGTTTAACATCGGAACCGGGAGCGTGACGGCCATGGCCAAGGCCGGCGCCACCTACGGGATGTCTCTTCTCTGGACGATCTTCCTCTCCTGTCTCGTGACCTACTTTCTAATCACGATCTACGGTCGTTTTGCCCTGATTACGAACGAAACTGCGCTGTACGCCTTCCGCCGGCACCTGCACCCGGGGGTAGGTGTTTTCTTCATCATCGCCCTGAGTCTGACAGTGAGCGGAAGCGTCATGGGCGTGATGGGGATCGTCGCGGACGTCTGTCGGGAGTGGATCAGGATCACGTTTCAGGTGGAGGTCTCCCCCGTCCTCATCGCCGCTTTCTTCGTGGTGCTGGTCTACGTTCTGTTTCTACAGGGTACTACTCGATTCTTCCAGAGGGCCCTGGCCGTCATCGTGGCCATCATGGCCGGAAGTTTCATTGTGAGTTTCTTCATCTTGATGCCCCCTCCCCTGGACATGATCAGGGGATGGTCCCGCACATCCCCAAGGCCAGGGATAGTCTGGCGCCGGAGAGCGGAGCCCTTCTCGTGATTGCTTCGATGGTCGGCACGACCGTTTTTTCCGGGCTCTTCATTCTCCGAACCACCCAGGTGAAGGAAGCCGGCTGGACGCAGAAAGATTCCGGCATCCAGAGAAGAGATGCCCTGGCCTCGGCAGGCATGATGTTCGTGATCAGTCTTGCGGTGATGGCGGCCGCCGCGGGCACTCTCTATGAGCGGGGGACGGGGCTGACCGACGCTGCCCAGATGATCCAGCTCCTGGAGCCCCTGGCCGGTCGATTCGCCATGACGATCTTCGTCTTCGGGATCGTCGCTGCCGGAGTCTCCTCGCAGTTTCCGAATGTGCTGCTGCTGCCGTGGCTGCTGTGCGATTATTTCAATCTTGAGCGCGCCATGACGCGACCCCGGTATCGGCTGATCGTGGCCCTCATCTCGGTACTGGGGCTGGTGGTTCCGATCTTCAATGCCAGACCTGTGGCTGTCATGATCGCCTCGCAGGCCTTCGGCGCCCTGATACTACCCGTCACCGTCATCTCGATCATGATTCTGGGCAATCGGCGAGTGGTTGTGGGAGACAAGACCTACAGTCTGCTTGAAAATGCAATCCTGCTGCTCATCGCGGTTTTTGCTCTCTACATGTCGGCAACCGGGCTGATCGCGCTATGGCGCACCTTCCTGCAATCGTGAGACGAATTGCGGGCAGGCCCCGCGCGCTCCCCGCCGATCGAACGTCTTCAAGCCGGTTCAGGCGCCGATGATTTCACTGGTGTCGATCAGGTGCAGTTGGCGTCCCTCGCCGCTGTGGGTTGAATCGATGACTACGCTGCGCCCGTCGGGGCTGTAGCGCGGATGGGTGTCCACCCGGTTCTGCCGCTGATATTCCGGTGGTGAATAAAAGTGTCCCAGCGGGATCCGCCTGCCGGTAGCGATATGGTAAAGATACACGTGCTGCTTTCGGTTCCGATCCGGGTAGGTGTCATTCAGGATCCACTCGCCGCCGGGCATATACGTACAGTGTCCATTTTCGGTCATGACACCCTCTCCCACGATATCCACTATCCCTCCGGTCCTGTCTTCAAACAGATAAAAGGCCCACGGTCTCTCTTCGGGCCGGGTCCAGGCAAGAATCGATTGCGCGTCCCTCCAGATGAAGTGTGATGTGAAACCCGAGGCATCGAGAACACGCAGGTCCGAGCCGTCGTGGCTGGCCGTGAACATCCGCGTGGCGCCCGTAAATTCGGGAAATCCCCAGCGGTGCAGGAAAACAAAGCGGGTTCCGTCGGGATTGATCAGCAAGTGGTTGAAGTAACTCTTGGCCTTGGCCAGTTCCACACCTGCCATGGGAATCTTGATGACTTCCTCCAGGGAGATCAGCAACTCCTGCTCCCCGGTGTCCAGGTCGACGCGGAAGATCCCTGAATCCCGGGGCGCCGGCTCGTCCTGATGGGGGTCGATGAACCCGGGGTAGCCGTAGGCGGGCCGCATGTCGGAGACGCGGCGAAAGTCGGGCGTCACGGCCCACCGACCGTCGGGGCTGACCGTATATATGGGGTGTGGGATGGTTCGCAGCCGCCGCGATTCTACATCCAGAATGCGGCACACGAACCGGTCCTTATCGCGATCGTTCCAGAGGACCTCGGTCCGCGAACCGGGCCGCCATTGAAGCATGCAGCCCTGCTGCCAGCACCAGGCGCGACTCTCTCCCAACTCGATCCACCGGTCGCCATCCTGCAGGTCCACCATGCCGATCTTGATCACGTCGCCGGGGGTGGGCGCGCGATGTTCGAAATCGACCTCCATCCCCAGTACGAAGCGGCCGCCGGGGTCGAACTCCAGCTTGTCGTAGTAGCCGAACCAGTGATGCTTGGGGCCGCGTGTGATGGCTCGGGTCGGGGGCAGCTTGTTCCCGGTGCCGGCCAGGACCGTCGGTCTGAAGCCGCCCAGCCCCAACAGGACGGGGGCGGTCGCCTTCAGCAAATCGCGCCTTGTCAGATTCTTGTCTGCAGTGTGCATGAGACGCCTCTCCTCGTCTGTTGCTGCGATGGAGACGCAGCTAGTTTTCCCACATCCCGAGCAGCTTCTTGAAGGCTTCGACGGTCTGGTCGAGATCCGCCGACGAGTGAGCTGTCGAGAGCATCCCGCCGGGCCAGTTCATCAGATCCACTCCACCGGCGAGCATACCCGCACGGACCTCGAACAGGTCGGATGCGGGGGTGCCTTTCAGCACGGTGAAGGGAATGGCCCCTGAGTAGATCCCGTCGGCAGTGATGCCTCTGTTCTCCGGGTTGGGAAAGATAATAAACTCTGAGAACCGCCCGTAAACGAGCCAGTTCAGTCCCTGCTCCTGGATGACTTGATTCATTCCCTGACGCAGGTTTTCGGCACTCTCGTTCACCTTCCGGCAGGGTTCACCAGAGGCGATGATCTTGAGGGCGGCGATCCCCGCGCACGCCGAAAGCGGATTGGCGTTAAAAGTGCCGAAATGGGGAACTCTGCGGTCACGATTCCAACCTGGATCCTTTTTCATCGTCATCGCGTCCATTACCTCGGCGCGTCCCACCAGCGCCCCGCCCGGGAGGCCCCCGGCCACCACCTTGGCCAGCATCGCGAGGTCGGGAAGGACTCCGTAATACTCCTGGGCGCCCCCCGGAGCACAGCGGAAACCGCTGATCACTTCATCAAACAAAAGCAGAACGTCGTGTTCGCTGGTGAGCCGGCGAATGGCTCTCAAATACTCGGGAGTGGTCGGAACCCTGCCGAAGCTCGCGCCCGTCGGTTCCAGGAGGACCGCGGCAACGTCATCGCGGCTCTCCAGAATCTGTCCCAGTCGTTGTGCATCGTTGGGCGGGCAGAGGATGATGTTTTCGGCCACTCCGGTGGGGATGCCGGCGGGAAGGGGTCCTTCATAGTGTGAGTGCACGCCGAAGTTTGACTGATCGTGCCATCCGTGAAAGTGGGCCAGGAGCCGAACCACCATACTCTTTCCCGTGAACGCGCGGGCCACCCGTATCGCCAGCAGGCTGGCCTCGGTACCGGAGCTCGTAAACCGCACCTTCTCAGCGCACGGGACCAGCTTTGTAATCAGCTCGGCCCATTCCAGTTCCAGTTCGTGGGAAGCGCCATAGTGGGTTCCCCTCGAGAGTTGCCCGGCGACTGCCTCGACAACGGCCGGGTGGTTATGACCCAGAAGAAGGGCCCCGTGTCCACCGAAGTAGTCGACGTACTCGTTGCCGTCAGCGTCCCATTTTCGGGAACCCTCCGCCCGAGAGATCGAAACCGGATGAGGTTTCAGGTAGCGGGCATCGTGGGTCACGCCGCTGGGAAAGAGTTGCCGTGCCCGCTTGTAAAGAGCTGCCGATTCGGGAGTTTTTTCAATGAATTCGCGTGCGATCCGTGTCAGGTCGTGTTCCACGATTAACTCAAGCTCTCGTGCTGTTCATCGATGATTGAGAAAAACGGTCTCCCGCAACGGCGTAAGGAAAGACGACCCCATGCAGGCTACCTGCAGCGTTCTGGTTTTGCCACAACTTGGGCTACCAGTCAATTACAGTCCACTAGTTAACCTGGTTGGAGATCAGATACAGGTCGGCACTCCATCGGCCGGCTTCCCCCCCGGATCCACCAATCAGGGCCTGGATGAAGCGGCGCGCTTTGGTGTGAAAACGCTGGCGGGTCTCGACGACGTGGATTTTCCCCGGCAGTCTCTGGTTCAGCTCTTTGAGCCCGGTCGGGTCTGTGATCAGGAGGACCTTCGAGGGTAACTCGAGAGCCTCGGCGGCCCTCTCAATTACCGGGATCCTGGCTCGGCCCCCCGTGGTTCGCTCGTGACGATACCGGTCGGTAAGCTCCAGGATATTGCGGTCCAGATAAAAGCGCAGGCTGGGGGCCGCAAAGCGGAAGTAACCGGCTTGCACGGGACCGTCCGAGGTGTCGATCTGTCGCTGAATGGTCTGCGCGAATCCCCGGATGGGGCGATAACGTTCGAAAGGCTTCTGGAAGGTGAGCAATCCCAGTAGATAGAAGAGTGCGAAGGCCACCAGCAGAACCTCGGTCTTGCGCGCGACAGCGAAAAAAGAGGCTCCCAGCAGTGCCAGGGGAGCGAGCCACAGCAGGAACCCGCCAGGGAAGATCAAAGGGGTCATCCACCAGATCAGGAAACTCAACGAAAACAGCAGCGGCCCGACCCCCCACCTGAGGGCGAGAGATGCGGGAACTCTGGTGAGAAAGAACGCCGTGAACAGAGCTGCCGCCGGGTACAAAGGCAAGATGTAATAATCCTGCTTGTTGCTCGAAAGCGAGAAAATCCCGAAGTAGACGATGAACCATCCCCCCAGGAATAGAAGGGGTGTCCTGGCCTGCCGTAGCGCTACGGAGTACCGCGATCGGACTGCCCAGACCAGGGCTCCGGGCAGGAGCAGTGACCACGGAGCAAAATCGCCTGCAAGAACCCCGAAGTAGTAGAAAACGTTCCTTTGGGGGCCGAAATCCATGTGGGCGAAGCGTCCCAGACTCTCTCTCACGAAAAAGTCGCCTACCGGTTCCCAGCCGTAACCGAATCCGAGAGCGACAAACCAGGAAAGGGAGACGCCCAGGAAGAGGGCCGAAGCGAGGGCCAGCCGGCCGGCCTGATCACGCAGCGGTTTGCGTTCGCACAGCAGGAACCAGGGAATAAGAAAGACCAGGGGGAACAGGGCCACCGGGCCCTTGGTCAAAAACGCGAGGGCGAACAGCAGGGCAGCCAGCAGTAAATGGTGAGCGCGTTGCCCTTTTCGAACCCAAAGTATCACGCACAGTATGGCGAGCAGGTCGCACAAGAGCATCAGCATATCCATGGGCAGGCGCCGTGCGGCGGCGTGGAAGCGGAATGTCGTGCTCAGGATGCCGACGCCCACGAGAGCCACCCGAGCGTCAAAGAGTTGACGGCCAATCAGGTAAACCGCAGCCAGTGAACCGGCGGCTGCAAGAGCCATTACGAGTCGCTCCCACAAGAGCCTGATTCCAAACAGCCTGTAAACGCCACCCACCACCCAGTGGCTCAGAGGGGGTTTGTCCAGTCTGGGAGTTCCGTTGAAGGTGGGTACCAGCCAGTTTTCGGATTCCACCATCTCGCGCGGGATCTGCGCATAGAAGGCTTCGGTTGTGTCCCAGACGGACGAGTGATCGAGCGCGGCAAAAAAGGGCAGGCAGAAGAGGAGGAGCAGAACCGGCTGAGGAGTTTTCTTGGCCACGGGAAGTTCGATGAGTCGCGGCGAGCATTAGAACATGGAGGGCGAGTGAGTACAATACACTCGGTTGATACGAGCTGACATTCCTGCAGGGTGTTTGGCGGGCCAGCTTCCGGACCGCTTGCTCCAAGGCTTCGAGCAAGATTGGTGCACTGTTGACGAGACGAAAAGCACTTCTCAGCTTCTTCTGCCTGCTGCTGGCCTATCTGACCCTGTTTCTTCAGCTTGGGCAGCTTCCCTTTGTCGGATCCGACGAGCCCAGGTACGCTCGGGTAGGGGAGGAAATGTTGGCAAGCGGCGATCTCATCACGCCTACCCTGGAGGGTAGGCCCTGGCTGGAAAAACCGCCGCTGTTTTACTGGATGGAAGTCGCCAGCTTTTCAATCTTCGGTTTGGGGGAGTGGCAGGCTCGGCTTCCCAACGCCCTCCTGGCTCTCCTGCTGGCAGCCGGAACGGGTCTGTTCGCGGCCCGGATGGTGAGACCACGGATGGGTTTCGTGGTCTTTCTCATACTGACCACTTCTTTGCTGTATATCGCCTACTCACGGGCAGCTTCGACGGATCTCCCGCTGACGGCGGCCCTTACTCTCTCGATGATTTCGGGATTCCTGGCGATTCGCAACGCGAGCGTGAGCTGGGCGCTGATTTGTGGCGGTGCTTTGGGATGCGCCGTGCTGGCCAAGGGCTTTGTGGCGATTGCCCTGTTCGGAGGCTGCTTCCTCCTTTACTGGCTGGTCCAACACGAGCTGCCGCGCTTGGGAAGGCTGGGAATCGCGGCGGCGGCATCGTGCCTGCTGGTGGCCGGACCCTGGCTGGGTCTGGTGTGGGTGGCCAATGGAGAGAATTTCGTAATCACCTTTCTGGTCAATCACCATCTGGCCCGCTTGGTCTCCGATCTGCATCACCACAGCCAGCCGTTCTGGTACTATGTGCCGGTTTTATTGGTCGGATTTCTCCCCTGGTCGCTGTTTCTTCCTGCGGCGGGCCGAAGGTTGTGGGAAGGTCGCAGGGAGCTCTCTGCCGAAGCGAACTCGCTGCAGGTCTTTCTCTGGATCTGGGCGGCCGTGCCTTTCCTGTTCTTTTCGATATCCGCCAGTAAGCTGGCCGGTTACATCCTTCCCATTTTTCCGCCCCTTTGCCTGCTGGTCGGGCTCGAGTGGGATCGGACTCTGGAAAAGAGAGCCTGGACGAAGTGGATGAGAAACAGTGTCCTTGCGGCGATTCTCGCAACCGCCATCTTTGCTGCGGCGCTGACCCTGGGATTCTGGTTCTTCTTTCGAGCGCCCTACCAGGGCCTGGCGATAGGAATCGTGATTCTCTGCGGCCTGGCACCCAGTTGCTGGCTCTTCTTGAGAGGTGGCGATCTGAGGGGACTGTTCCTGGCGATTGCCGGCGGCATGGCGGTCAGCCTGGCGGCAATCCACGTGCTGGGGGCTCCGGTCGTGGGAAGATTCGAATCCACCAAAGGGGTTTTGGTAATGGCCCGCCCCGAGGTCTCGGCCGAGCGACCGCTGATCCTGTATCGGTGGCACCACCACACCACCTACTACTATGGCCGTGGAGTCGTCACGTCTTACACCGTTGAGGGCTTTTCTGCCCTGGCCGCGTATGTCGAAGCACATCCTCAGAGCAGTTACCTGGTTCTGACAACAGAGCATGGAAGAGCGGAGTTCGAACGCCTGGACAACGTCGAACTGGTGCGCCGGGCCGGCAACCTGTTCCTCATGCGGCTCCAGGGGGGACACGACCTGGCTGCCACGCTGCGAGCCTTGGAATAGGCCGTCACTGAGCCAGCTACCGTAGGGGCCGGCCTCGTGCCGGCCCGCTGAACGGGCGACCACCAGGGTCGCCCCTACGACGGGATTGCGTAGGGGCCGGTCTTGTGCCGGCCCGCCGAACGGCGACCCCGCTTATGAAATGGACCTCCGGGTGTCGGGAGCAAAATAGATCACCACCATGCCAACCGCGAAGATCAGGCTCGTGATCTTTCCGATCAGGGCGTAGTTGCTGCCGAAGGCGGCAACCAGGGCCGAGGTGGCAAGCAATGTCGCGACGGTCAGTATCCTGCCGAAATTGAAACTGACTCCTGAACCCGTTGAGCGGACTCGAGTCTCGAACAGCTCCGGCAGGAAAAGCGGGAGCCAGCCGAAATAGACGCCGCTGAAGAATCCCAGCGCAGCGAACCAGTACAGAAATGCCTGGTCACTCGGCAGCAGGAACCAGAAGCAATACTGGGCACAGGCTAGTGCCGCCAGGCTGGTCAAGAAGTAGCATCTACGCCGGCCAAACAGGCTTGCCAGCCAGCCCCCGAGAAGGCTCCCCAGCGTGCCCGTCAATGCGCGGGCCCGGGCCAGCCGGGCCTTTAACCCTGGATCAACGGACCCCTGCGATGCCGGCTCGACCATCTCGGTCTCCTCATCGGGCTGGCTGACTCGAACCACCTGATCGGCCCATCGCACCATCCAGTTGGCACTGCCCCAGCCGCCGATCAGGGGAACGGTAGCCAGGCAGATTCCGATCAGGGTTGTAGACAACAGGGGGCGGCGGAAGATTTCGGAAACGGGAGATGAAGGAGTCTTTCCCGGCCGCATCTCTCCCCGGCTGGCCAGCCAGCGGGGGGATTCCGGCACCAGCCAGAAAACCAACAGAGCCAGCAGCAGGGGCGCTGTACCGACCAGCATGACCCAGCGCCAGCTGTCATATGCGATCGGGTAGATGCTGGCGATCTGGGACATCAGCAGGATTCCTACGTTGGCGGCAGCTCCCATCACCCCCGCCACCAGCGGGCGAGTCAGGTTCGACCAGGCTTCCGACACAAGAGCAACGCCGTTCGGCCAGGTCCCCCCCACGCCCAGGCCGGCCCCAAACCGCAGGATCATGAATTGCCACTGATCCTGCGAAAAATAGGCGAGGGCCGACATCAGTGAGTAGAAGAGGATCGCCACAGCCAGCGCCCTGCTCCGACCGACTCGGTCACCGATCCATCCGAAAACCAGCCCACCCAGTGCGGTGCCGGTCAGAAAAGCAGCTGTTAACCAGCCGAACCACTGAGCCACCATCCGGTCATCCCCAGGTCTCAACTGGCCGCCTTCGGGAACCTGGATGGCGAGCAAATCGGTTGCCGCCGGTCCCATGCCCAGAGTGGTCATGGACAACTGCATCCCGGCCAGCATCCAGCCCAGGAATGCTCCCGCCAGCACGAGATTCCGACCGGCAGGCGAAAGTCGAACGGGCGGCGCGAGGCCGGGCTCGGAGGGAGGGTCTGAGGATGGGTGAGCCATACGTCTTTAGGTACTAAAGCTGCGGGGTGCATTGTAGAGCAGCGACCTGCGGAGGTCTACGAGCGCGAGAAGAAAGTGTGGAGAACGGCTCTGCTTCGCTCCGCGGGCTTGCGGATATTCTCACTCGGAGCGTGCTATGATCCGTTGTCAGTTCCTGGAGGGAATCCAGGCATTCGAGATGAGAGACAACTGGGTACGACAGAAATTAAGTGCCGGTGAAGCCACCATTGGCGCCCTGATGGGATTGGGAAGTCCCAATGTCGCGGAACTCCTGGCCCACTCCGGATACGACTGGCTGGCGGTCGAGACCGAGCACAACGCCCTCGATTATGCCGAAGTCGAGCACATGTTGATGGCGATGAATGGAACCGAGACGATCCCCATCGTGAGGCTGCCCTCGGACGATCCCCTGGGCATTCAGAGGGCTCTGGACATCGGGGCCATGGGAGTTCTGGTGCCGATGATCAGAACCGCCGAGCAGGCCCGTGCCATCGTCAGCGCAACACGCTACCCTCCCCATGGAACGCGCGGTTTTGGACCGATGCGTGCGTCCCATTATGCGATGGACTACGAGGACTACCTGACTCGAAGCAACGATCATATCCTGGTCACCCTCATGTTGGAAACGGCTGAGGCGATGGACAATCTGGAGGAGATCACTGAGGTCCCGGGCGTCGACGCTCTGTACATGGGCTTGTGGGATTTGTCCCTCTCCTACGGCTTGAATCCCCTCCGCATGCCCTTTCCTGAACTGGAGGCGGCCATCGAGCGGGCCCTGGATATCGGTCGCAGGAACAACGTGGCCATCGGAATAGGAACCGGGACGCCGGCCGACCTGCGGCGGCGCCTGGAACAGGGTTTTCGGTTTCTGGTCTACGGGACGGACTATCTGATGTTGAGTGGAGCAGCGGGGCAGGGGATCGCCGAATTTCGCAAATGAAGCTGGGGCTCTTGGGAGCCTCCCACTAAGAGGAGTATTGCCATGTCGGAAAAGCAAGAAAAACAACCCGGAAAATCGAGCGCCACGCCACGGAAATCTCGTCGCCAGTTCCTCGGCAGTGTCGCCGGTGCTGCCGGCGGATTGTCGGTGTCTCTCCCGGCCTCCAGCTACGCGAGAGTCCTGGGGGCGAACAACCGCGTTCGGGTCGCGGTGATTGGCATCCGCGGCATGGGTTACGGGCACATCCAGGGCTACTCGGCCCTGGACAACGTCGAGGTCGCCGCCATCTGCGATGTGGACGAGAACATCATCGCCGAGAAGATGCGGCAGATGGAGCAGGAGGGCATCCCCTCTCCCCGGACCTACGTCGACCTGAGAAAACTTTACGAGGACCCGAGCATCGATGCGGTCAGCATTGCGACGCCCAATCACTGGCATTCCCTGGCCGCCTACTGGGCCGTGCAGGCCGGCAAACATGCAACGGTCGAGAAGCCCGGTACGCACAATCTTTTTGAAGGACGGCAGCTCATCAAGGCTGCCCGCAAGTACAACCGCCTGATCCAGCACCACGCCGAACGCCGCAGTTCCACCGGCTTCAAGTCGGCGATGAAATTTCTGCACGAAGGCGGCCTGGGCGAGGTCTACCTGGCCAAGGGCATGTGCTACAAGTGGCGCAATACCATCGGACGAGAGAAGGAGGCGCCGGTGCCCCCGGGAGTGCACTACGACCTGTGGCTGGGACCTGCGCCCAAGCGTCCTTTTTCGCCCAACCGGTTCCACTACAACTGGCACTGGCAATGGGAGTACGGAAACGGTGACATTGGAAACCAGGGCGCCCACCAGGTGGACATCGCCCGTTGGGGCCTGGGAGTGGACTGGCCGACCCGGATCTCGGCCATGGGCGGGCACTTCATGTTCGATGACGACCAGGAAACCCCCAACACGTTGATTTCCGTCTTCGAATTTCCCAACCCGGACGGAGACGGGGACAAGAAGAAGATCATGCAGTTCGAGGTTCGCCACTGGGTCACCAATCATGAAGGTGGTATCGGTGAGGGCGCCTCGAACACGATTGGGAACCTGTTTTATGGCTCCGAAGGTTACATGGTGATCGATCTGGGCGGGAACTGGCGCACCTACATGGGCCGCGAGCGCGAGCCCGGTCCGACCGGCGGCGGCGGCGGTGACATGTTTGAAAACTTCGTGAACGCGATTCGAGCCGACGATCGCTCGATACTGGAGGGTGACATCGTCGAGGGACATCGCAGCTGTGGCTTGATCCACATGGCCAATATCTCCTACCGTCTCGGCCGCACCCTGAACTTCAATCCCCGCACGGAACGCTTCATCGACGACGCCGAGGCCAACGCGATGCAAACACGCGAGTACCGTTATCCCTACGTCATTCCAGACCGGGTGTAATCTTCAAGACCAAGAAAGGGACATCCATGATAAGTAGTTGTCAAGTGTGGGCAAGACTCCCCCTCAACGGTGCGGTGAGAGCACCGTGAACTCCAGAGTTCATTTACAGCAATCCGGACGATAGGTTTTTGTCAGCTAAAGGTGCTTCATGACCTTGGGGGTCAGAATCCAGACATCCATTTGCGGTATCGGGCTCGAGAGCGAGCCGTCACCGAAGCTTGAGTTTGGGCAAACCGGCCGTCCTCCAAACAGGTCAGTTGGTGTCTCAGGGTCAAACCCGTCACACAATCCCTTTCAGTGAGGAACGGCCGGAACCTTCCCGGCTAGCTGAGTTTTGTTCTAAATGCTAGCCACTGAAAATGGTCGGTCACTGCGATCGACCGCCATCAGGTAAGCTACCAGTTTCCTGGCAACCGCCAGCGTGGCTCGGTTGTGATTTCCTTTCTGCCTTTGCGTTTGTGCAACGGCGGCCAGCTGTGGGCTATATCGAGGAGCCAGCTTGGCCGCTTCCACCAAAACCCGCTGAAGATGCCGGTTACGGTGTTTGCTGATCGGGCTCGAGCGGTCCTTGCCTGCCGACTGCTTCTGGCCGCTGCACAGCCCACAGTAGCTGACCGCGTGACGAATCGCCCGGAAGCGACTCACTTCCCCCACTTCCAGCACCCAGGTCAAAGCCGTCACCACTCCCACAGCGGGAATCGTCATCAACAGCTCCACCCGACGCCCTACGCACGGTTGCTCACACAACCCCCTCAGCAGATCCCTCTCGATTTGCTGCAGTGATCGCATCGAATCGTGACTCAGATTCAATAGTTGCACCACCGATTCCGGCACTTCCTGCAGCTGCGACATCAGTTGTCGAAAGTAACGCTGTCCATGCAGCCGCTTCTGGTTGTACTGCACTCCCGTTTCCATCAACAGTCCCGATATCCGGTTCTTGAGCTGCACCATCTGTGACACCATCAGGTTGCGATAGCGCAGCACTCGTCTCAATTCTCGGATCTCAGCCGGCGGCACGTAGCTCTGCACCAGTAAGTCGCAGCGCAGCAGATCGGTGATCTTGCGCGCATCGATCCGATCATTCTTGTGTTTGCCCGCACTCAATGCCTTGAGCATGGCTGGATGAGCCACCTTCAACTCCTGGCTGTAGGGCTCCAATAAATCGTAGATCCATTCGCTAAAAAGGGTAGCTTCCAGCGCTCCTATCCAAGGTCTTTCCAGACTCTCAGCCCACTGCTGCAGCACCTCCCTCCGAGCCGCCAGTTCTCCTTCCTCAACCACCCTTCCGTCCGCCTCCATCAGGCAATAACTGATCTTCCGTTTGTGCACATCCAATCCAACGTAGTAACTTTCTTGCATGAGAATCCTCCTGGCCAGGGTCCTCTACAGGCCCGGCTCCTTTTAGGGTTTTTCTTACAGGAGGATTCTCTCTCCCACTTCTGTCACTCTTACTTATGCATTCAAACAGGTCCCCAACGAGAAAGGGACAGATCCCATCATCAAGAATCAAATCAAGAATCAAAAAAGGGGACAAGTCCCACCAAGTGACGTAACCTTTTTTCTGTAAATTCTGGTCAGGCCTAAGTCGAAAAGACAGAGGTCTGGGACAGGATTTCTCCAAAAACAGAAACGCAAATCTGGAAAGGAGAATCCATGAACCCAGACCTGGAAAAGAGAGTACCACGAGAGATTCTGGAGGAGTTGATCGAGGAAGGAACGGAAGCCTTTCGAGGGATCTTGGAGAAGCTGTTCAACGTGGCCATGCAGTTGGAAAGAAGCGAGTTCTTGGGAGCGGAAGCCTACGAGAGGACGGAGAACCGACGAGGGTATCGGAACGGATTCAAAGGCAAGCGGATACAGACCCGGGTTGGAGAGCTGCGGTTGGAAATTCCCCAGGTTCGAGGGTTGAGTTTTTATCCGAAGTCGCTGGAGCGAGGCTGCCGTTCGGAGAAGGCATTGAAACTGGCCATCGCCGAGATGTACGTGATGGGAGTCTCGACCAGAAAGGTTACCGAGGTTACCGAGCAGTTGTGTGGTCTGGAGATCTCGGCCACCCAGGTCTCGAGAGTGGCCGGGATGTTGGACGAAGGGCTGGAGGAGTTTCGAAGCCGAGAGCTGGGGGAGTATCCGATCGTGTACTTAGATGCCCACTACGAGAAGGTTCGAAAGGGCGGCAGAGTACAGGACGTGGCTATCCTGAAAGCCATGGGAATCAACCGTTTCGGCACGCGAGAGGTGTTGGGTCTGAGCGCCAGGCTGAGCGAAGCAGAAGTGCATTGGCGAGAGTTTCTGGCGGATCTGCACAGGCGGGGGCTGAGAGGAGTCGAGCTGTTAGTCAGCGATGATCATGCGGGATTGAAGGCGGCCAGGCGAGCGGTTTATCCGTCAGTGCCCTGGAACCGCTGCCAGTTTCATCTGAGCCAGAATGCTCAGCAATATGCCCGTCGTAAAGAAGACCGGCAGCGGATTGCACAGGCCCTGCGCGACATCTTCAATGCGCCGTCTCGAGAGGATGCCGAGGAGCTCAAGGGGAAGGTGATCAAGAAATTCGAAAAGATTGCGCCAGAGTTCGTTACGTGGCTCGAAGAAAACGTGGATGAAGGGCTCACGGTGTTTGATTTTCCGAGGAGCTGGTGGCGAAGGATCCGGACCATCAACGGACTGGAGAGACTGAACCGGGAGATCCGGAGACGAACCCGGGTGGTGGGGATCTTTCCCAACGAAGCCTCAGCGATGCGGCTCATCTCAGCTGTGATTGCAGAGATACACGAGGAGTGGTTAACCGGCCGCCAATACCTGAACCTGGCCGGCTGGAAAAAACAGGTGGAGAAATCCTTCTCTAAAGGAAATTACAGAAAAACGGTTGCTTAACCCCCCACCAGTGTAGGCATCAAGAGGGCGGACAGGTCCCATCAGTTGTAAGCATGCTAGAATACAGATGCACACGATAGAATACTGGGGGAGTCACTATGTCCAAGACAGTAACGCTGCGACTTGACGAAGACATTTATGAGGAATTCCGTGAGGCTGCCAGGGCGCAGCGCCGCCCTCTGTCCAATCTGATCGAGACAGCGGCGTTGTTGAAGATCCGTGAGTCGCAGTTCGTAGACGACGCCGAGATGGCTGAGATCCTGGACAATGAGCGGCTGGTTGAGAGTCTGAAGGCCGGGTCCCATGACGCCCGTCGGCGGAGAGGCCGCATGGTTGACTAGATACGGGGTTTTCGAGACCCAACAGTTTGAAAAGGACCTGAAGCAATTAGCCCGCGCCGGCCAGCCATCGGTGCTCAAAAAGCTCAGACAGATCGTCTATCCACAGCTGCGGAGCAATCCACATTTTGGCACCCATGTCCGAAAGCTCAGGAACTATTCGCCCGAGACGTGGCGTTACAGGATCGGCGCGTGGCGGTTCTTTTACGAAATCGATGAAGAAGAACGGATCGTCTTTATGATCGCTGCCTCGCATCGCGGATCGGCGTATCGGTGACCGGCAGGCGGGGAGCCCGGTCTGATTTGTGCCCCAGAGTGTGCGTGCTAAGATCCTGGGGTTCTCAGGCCCGAGGGACAGCCTTTTCATACGCAGTCGCGGCAGATTTGGCCCCCTCTACAGGGTGAGTACCACTCGGCCTGCTCCTCGCCGGCCCTCGACAGCCTCGTGGGCCTGGACGATGGAGCGTAGTGGATATGTTTCTTCTACCTCGAACCCCGGCCATTCCCCGTCGAGTGCCTCGTTCACACTGTCCGTCGCGAGCGCCTTCGCGTCGGGTGAAAAGTCATCACTCCCGAGAAAGAAAATGCGGACATTCTTGAACACGAGTGGCCAGAACGGGAGTGACGGGGATGGGTTCAGCGTTGCGTAGGTCGCGATTGAGCCGCCCGGAGCCAGCAGTTGCACGTCCGTCTCGACGTTTGCGTCAAACGCCACCTCGACCACGTGGTGGACGCCGTCCGGGGCGAGGGCATCGATCCGTCTGGACAGATCGTCGCCGGCAAGTCCGTCGCTGCGAATTACTTCGTGGGCACCCGCCCGTACCGCCGTTTGTTCGTCATGCCCGAACCGAACCGTCGCGATCACATTCGCACCGGCATGCCGTCCGAGAGCTACTGCGCAGGAGCCGACGGCGCCCGCTCCTCCCTGCACTAACAGGGTGCGTCCATCCACCGGATCGCCTGCATGGACGGCCACATGAGCGGTGATGCCGGGGATACCCAGGCATGCACCCTGCTCGAACGGTACCGTGGCTGCAAGAGGGACCGCCTGGGCGCTGGGCACCACCACATATTCAGCCGCCGTACCATAAGGCCGGTAGCTCTGGGCGCCGAAGCACCACACTCGCTCGCCCACCCTGGAATCCGCAACCCTTTCACCAACGGCATCAATCGTACCGGCTCCATCGCTGTGAGGAATCACTCTCGGGTACGCCATCCCCAGTCCGAAGGCCTCCTGGCGCTTCTTCACGTCGCCGGGATTGATGCCGGAAGCGACAACGCGGATGCGTACCTCGCCCGGTTCGGGCTGAGGGTCAGGCATCTTCCCGACAACGAGCACCTGCGCAGCGGGGCCTTGTCTTTCGTACCAGGCAGCCTTCATAGCCAAGCTCCAGGGCGTCGCTATGTTAGCGCGATCGTCCCGGATAGGCCATGTGACCCAGGGACGAGCCGGCCGGCCGATTGTCGCCCAGGAACGAGTCCTTGGGCGGAATCCTGTAGGTCAGCTTCTATGAAAGCTGAATTCCTTCCAGGAATTCCTTGACCTCTTCTCCACCGCGAATCGACAGTCGGATGGGACCTCGATCCGGTTCGAACCTCAGTTCGAAGACGAAAAAGGGGCAGCAATCGCGTTCCGAGCGGATAAAGTCGGACAGTTTTTTAGCCCATTCATCACTCCCCGGATAGGTCAATCTATAGCCGTCGGGAAGTTCCTCAGTGGAGACAACTCCGCCGTACAGATCCCGGACGACGTCCATCCTCTCCCCAAAGCCTTCGTCGGATAACTGGCAGGCGATCGCCATCGAGGCCTCCTCCCCATTTTCGTCTCCCTGACTCAGACGCGACTCCAACCGGTCCTTCAGGCTGGTTGCCTTAGTTTTTACAGGGAGCAGGGCGCACCTCCGGTCCAGTCAGCTTCAATTGAAGTCTCCCGCAAACAGCCTCCAGGCCGGACAGGTCTCGCCACCCCGGCAAGCCTCCAGCTGCGACTTGAGGACATCTCGAATCTCGGAAAGTCCGCGGATGTCCGCTTGCAGTTGAACGATCTTGGACTCTGTGGCTTCTCGGGCAGCTTCACAGAACTTCTCCGTGTCGGGAAGTGGGGCCAGCAGCGCCTTGATTTCCCGCAGGGAAAACCCCAGGCCCTGCATCAGCTTGATAAAGCGCAGCAGAAAGAACGCGTCGTCGCCATAGTGGCGCCAGCGGCCGTCCACTGCCTCGGGTTGGGGAATCAGGCCACGCCGCTGGTAGTAGCGAATCGTCTCCACGTTTACACATGCTTGCCTGGCCAGTTGTCCAATCGTGCGTCCGCCCATAGTGAGTCTCCCTGCTCATCAACTGAAAGCAGCCTAACCTCTGTACCATGGTACGGAGTCAAGCACTTTTTTTCGATAAATGCGTTTTTCTCCCCAACCGTGGATCGGTAAGCGGTGGGTCCCGATCTGGTATTGTGCCCACGCTGCCTGGTGGGAGACTAGCTGCCCTCGAGGCGGTCCCGAAGGGGGCCCACGGGGCTCGGTTGAGTGCAGTACTCAAGAAGTGCCGCTTATCGAGAGCGGAAGTCGTAGACCCTGTTGCCGAACGGTATCTGTCGCCCCTCCAGGGCTGATTGCTGTTATCCGCCGTTGTCCTTGGGCTCGCGCCCACGGCTATTCCCTTCCGGCCGCCCCGCGGCCTAAGAACGACTCTCGGATGGGGCCAAAAGACGACACCATCGCTCAGCGGTAAAACGGCTGGTGCTCGAGCCAGCGGGGGCCGTAGTGGGGTTCGGGCCGGCCCACTTCCAGCGCCCCCAGGTCGGGGGCGCCGCCGGTGAAATCGTCGTTGATGGTGGGAATGCGAACGCCGGCGTCCGCAGCCTTGCCCTTCGCCTTCAAGCGAAAATTGAGGTCGAGGGCGTGATAAACGGCGTGGCGTCTGGCGGGATCGGGTGGGGCCATCTCCTCGAAGATGTCGAAGTCGAGCTCCAGGCCGTGGGTCTCCTGTCCGGTTGCAGCACTGAACTCTTCCAGTGTTGAGAAAGTCCTCCAGTCGCGCTGCGGGTCGGACGTCAGCCGGGCACCTTTCGGAGCGAGCCAGCGATACTGCTCAGTGACCCCCCGGTTGGGCCGGTAGCCGTTGTAGTCGGAGCTGTGGACCTGGTTCGCATTCGCCCAGGTCATCACACCTCGGTTCGGAGTATCCCGTCCCAGGAACAGGTTGTTGCGGTAGTGCATATTCGAGGAGGGTGCCATCGCCATCTGCTCGCCGACAATCGTGTTGTGGTAGGCAAACAGGCCGGCCGCGGCAAGAAACTTGAACGCAACCCCGCTGGGGACATGGTAGAGGACATTGCGCATGAAGTATGCCGGGCCGCCGAAGATCGGTTGGGAGCTGTAGCCTCCGTGAGCCGCATTCACGCCCCGGTTCCGGTACACGCGGATGTTGTGCACCCCGCCGTCCGCCTCGATGAAGTCGTCGCCCGACATGTGGATGTCGTTGTTGTAGATGTCGATCGACGATGCGCGCTTATGCGGGTCCTGCTCGGGCGTGCCGTAGGTCGAGATGCCGATGCCGTCGTGGAAGTAGGCGATGGCGTTGTGGGCGATCACGTGGCCGGGCCCGTAGACCTTAACGGCGTAGTAGCTCCTGACCTCGTGAGAGCCGTATGGGCCGGCGCTCGCCCACAGGCGCCCGGTCCAGCCCACCAGAAGGTTGCGCTGTTCGCCGCGGCCCAGAAAAATGTTGTCGGCGATGTAAAAGTCGCTGGAACCGGCGTACTCGGTCCAGACGCCGAAGCCGACGTTCTCGAAGCGACAGTTCTTGACGGTCAGGCCTACCGCGCCCAGCACTTCTTTCTGGCCGGCGAAGATGGCCACGTCGGTGTTGCGGAAGGTGAGCCCGTCGAAGATGTGGTGGGCCGAAGCCATCACGTCAAACAAGCGGTGATTGCCGGCCCCGTCGAAGACCACCTCACCGTCTCCGGCTGCCTGGATCGTGATGGGTTTTTGCGGGGTCCCCTTGAGGGTCAAGGACATGGTCCCGTCAAACGGGGTCATCATCGGGTCGACGTAGTTGAGACGTTCGTTCCTGTAGAGGCCGGCGTGGACGAGGATGGTATCGCCGGCCTGGGCCCGCCGCTCCCACACCACGTTCCAGTCGCCCAGCCCCGCCCCGTAGTAGGCCTGGAGCAGGCTGCTGAAATGGGGTTGCTGCCTTTCCCCCTCATGATAGGGCGGATAGACGTGCAGGACTCTCCCGCCTTTGTAGGGCCGCGGCTCGCTGCGGGTCGTGACAAGCACGGTTTCTGTCGTCCGGCCGATAGCACCGTCGGGATCGGTCAGCTCGAGGCGACACTCGTATTCGGTGCCGGGCTGCAGGTTGAAGATGCTGCCTGCGAAACCGTCGGGGACCGTGTAATCCAGATGCTCGCGCTTGCGAAAGACGCGCTCGCCGCCGATGCGCACCAGAGGCAGCGCCCTTTTCCACGAGGAGTCCCCAGGGCGGCGAAAGTCGACCGCAACGGAAGCATTGCGGTTGGCGTCACCGCTAATCGTCCATTCGAAGCCCAGATTGTGCAGGGTCGGATGCTCGACCGTGAAGCGGCCGGCTCGAGTGCCGTTCTCGGCGTGCGCGGTGTGAAGGAGACCCACAGAAAGCAGGATCAGGCTCACGGTGCCCCCTACCCGCCAGGCAGGAGTGAATCGTCTTCTATGTGAACGATGGAGATCTCGCGTGTACAAACCGGTCCGATATTGTCGCATACTAACCCGTCGCCGAGTATGGTCAAGTTGAGCAACACCCGGCGCGATCGGCACCTCCGACTAATGAATAGATCGAGTGTGACCAGCGAAATAGAGGTTATAGTGAAACCGCCGCTGACCGGTAGACGGATGTAGTCGACTGCTTACGGCCGCTCGCTCGAATAGGAGGAAAACATGGGGAAATACGGTCTCAATGAATTCATAGAACAGACTCGGCAGAGAGATCGCGGAGAGGGTCTCTTCGAGTTGGAAAGTGACCGGCTTCTCGAAGTCAACCTGGACGGGGTTGTCTGGACGAAGATGGGAGCCATGGTTGCCTACAGGGGAGATGTCAGGTTCACCCGCGAAGGAATGCTGGAGCATGGGATTGGTAAGTTCCTGAAGCGCTCCGTCAGCGGTGAAGGCACCAGACTGACCAAAGCCGAGGGATCCGGCGTGGTCTACCTGGCGGATGAGGGAAAGAAGATTTCGATTCTGGACCTGGGCGGGGACACCCTGTTCGTCAACGGCAACGATATTCTCGCTTTTGAAGACGCCATCGACTGGGACATCAAATTGATGCGGAAAGTCGCGGGGATGCTGGCCGGCGGCCTCTTTACAGTGCGACTGGCGGGGAATGGGCTGGTGGCTATTACGACACACTACGACCCTTTGACGCTCGTGGTCCGCCCGGATGCCCCTGTCGTGACCGATCCCAACGCCACGGTTGCGTGGTCGGGGAATCTGAGTCCGGAATTCAAGACGGATATATCCTTCAAGACGTTTCTAGGCAGGGGAAGCGGTGAGTCGATACAGATGCTGTTTCGGGGTGAAGGCTTCGTAGTCATCCAGCCGCAGGAAGAAGTCTACCTGCAGACCAAATCCAGCTGAGCATTCGGTCAACCCTGGGGCTGCCGGGTGGATACCGCCAAAGGCGCATTGTTTCCGGGGCCCCAACATGCATATACATATAAAGGCTCCAAAAAAACTCTCATGTTTTGGCCCTGACCTTTTCTGCTCCATTCATTATGGCCTCGACTCCGGCCTGGCCCAGCAGCTCTTTTACTTCTTCCTGAGCCTTGTCCCAGGCCGGTCGGGCCTGCTCCAGGAGCCTCCGGCCCGCGGTGCTCAGCCGTAGCTGATGAGCCCGTGCGTCCGTTTCGTCCTCTACGACTTCGATCCACCCTCTGGCCCGCATCCTTGCAACATTGCGGCTCACCGTGGAAAGGTCCATCTTGAGCCGGTCGCGTATCTGGGCCGGCCGAACCAGACCCAGGCGTGCGGTGACGATCAGGACGTTGAACTGGCTGGTCTTCATACCCAGCGGGCGGAGAGCATCGTCGTAGATCCTGGTAACGACCCGATTCAAGAGCCGCATTCGCACGCCGATACATTCCTTCGCAATAAAATCGGAAGTTGCATCTGCGGGTTTCGTGGTCGCCATGAATATAATTGTATATACAATAATAGTCGCTGTCAAGAGGGATTTTCGCCTCGGCTCCTTGCCTGCAGTTGCCTCCGGAACCGTCAGCCGGCGCCGGACGGATGCCGGCCAGGCCTGGAATCCTTTCGCCCCCTACCAGTCCACCGTCCGATCGGCCACGAATCGCTCGACGCTTTTCAAACGCGTCGCGTTTTCTCGATAGTGGGGGAGCAGGTTCACCTTCAGCCGGCCGTCTTTGTGGGTGACGGTATTCTCCCAGACGTAGTAGATGGCTCTTGTTCCGTTGCCGGTACAGCAATGCATGATGCTCCTGCTCTCATGTCCCTGCCAGTCGTTGACCGAGGGCCAACCCGCAAAACCCCCGACACTGCGTGCGCCTACGTTGTCGGTCGTAACACCCGGCTCCCCGATCTGTATGGGATCGGAAGCGATCAGGCTCTTCGCCTTTTTCTTCACGGGCCGGTCCCGAACCATCTTTTCCACCCAGTCGGAGCGGGTCAGCTGACCCTCGGCAAACTGGTTGCGGGTCCAGCGATCGACGTCGTCCCAGTAGTCTCCGGCTCCGGCCTCGATCAGCTTCAACCCCATGGCAATCATGTCCGCCACGCCGCAGATCTCGGAGTAGTTGTATTCCTCCGGGTTGATCCACTCCGCCACGTAACCGACCGTGGGTTGCATGTTGGCCGTCCCGAATTCATAGCCCTTCTTCACGAACTGGATCATCTCCCAGTCGCCGGCCGCAATGCCGTACTCGAGCATCCCCAGCATCGGATACAGGTGGCCGTGAAAGTGCATTCCAATGCCCGTGAAGTGCCCGTCCGCTTCGAACATTCCTCCGTGATAGCGGGTGTAGCGGGCCAGCTTGCCGGACAGGCTCAGCGCCGGTTCGTAAGCGGTAGACCGGTAAAACTGAGCCAGTCCCATAGCGATCCACCCAAAGGGCATGTTGGTCCATGGGTCGATGGTCTTGTGATCCACAGTGGGATCGGAAACCTCGTTGACTCCAAAGGTCCCCTTCGTGAAATAGGCGTAGTCCCCCTTGTGAATGGCCTGCCGGGTCAGCCCGTCGACCATCTTCTTCCCCAACTCTTTCCAGCGCTCGTCCCCGGTCAGCTGATAGTAGATCCCCAGGGCGCCCAGCAGGCGGCCGTTGGCGTAGGGTTCCGTGTAGTGATCCCCTTCCGGAAAAGAGGAGAATTGCTCGGCGGGAAAGCCCCTGGTGGCCCAGGGACGCCCCACGCGGGGATAGTAGAGGAGCCCGTCCGGGCCCTGCATCTGGAGCAGGACTTCCATCAGACGCTGCTCCACGTGCATGTTCTGGCGGCTTCCGCTGGCCAGGCGAACCAGGGGCAGGGCTTCATAGAACTTGATCTGCACGTGGTCATTGAAGTCGTTGTACATGTAGGGCGGGTTGTTGCCGAGAACCAGGGCCCAGTACAGCTCGTAATCTGCATCCTCATTGGTAGGACCGGTCAGGCCATTCACCGCGAACCGGGCCCGCTCAGCCAGATCCAGCGTATCGGGAACGGACGCGGTGTAGCGCGTGCCCGCGTACGCGGGCAGCTCGATCTCGGGCAGGTCCGGATTGATGTACTTGATCTGTTTGCTGCGGCGCGGCTCCTGTTGTTTCTCGGCCCCCGAAGATCCGGCCAGCACCCCCGCCGCCAGCAGCCAGGCCACAACTCCCAGCCGCAGGCGTGATCTCAACACTCTGTCTAAGCCCTTTTTCATCTCAACCCTCAGCCTCCAACAACTTTCAACCTTCAAGGGCGCATTGCCCAAATCTCTGTCGCCTCTCCAGGGCTCTATATTGCCAGAGATACTTAGTCCGTGGGCTGGCCGCCCACGGCTATTTCCTTGCGGCCGCTGCGCGGCCTGGATGCAGCCCCGAAGGGGCGAAAGACAATAGCCGGGGCCGCAAGGCCCCGGTGAGGACGCCCTCACCTCGGGCAGCCCCCAAAGGGGGCGGCAGAAAAAGCTGGATTGATGCGATTCTCGGGCGAAACGCCCTTCAACCTCAACTGTCGCTAGTTCTTGTCCAGGAAAAGCACAAAGTCCTTGCGCTTTGCCTTGCCGTCCTTTCCATTTTCCCGCAGGACAAATCGTACCTCCCTGTTCTCCGAATCGACCGACCGGTAGGCCCTCATTGTGGCACTCCAGTCGCGTGGCTCGTATTCGTACTGGGCCCGCCCGGTCTTGCTGTAGTGGCGTTCCTCATCGGTCCCGATCGGCTGGGCGGTTGAGCGGAGAAAAATCGTTCCCACTACGGGAATTATCCATTTTTCGCCGGCCTCCTCGCGGTGGGACTGACCATTCACAAGCGCAATGATCGCTTCCTCCCTCAGGAAGGCGAGAGAATGATGTCCCTTCTCCCAGCGAAGCTGCAGGTTGTAGGGGCCCTTCTCCAGAAGGACTCCTTCGCCGGTGTACAGATCCCTGGGAGGGTACACTTGGCTGACGTAGGCCGCCGCATCCCGGCCCGGCACCGGTGCGGTCAGAAACGACGCAAGCAGCAGCGTCAACAAACTTCTCACCAGCATCGCCATCCCGTGTTTACCCGTTTTACCGCCTGTCGAGATCTTCACGCCCGGGTGAGCCGCTCGGACAGATCATTTTGCCCCCCCACGTCGGTCAATCGCATATCGCGACCCTGGGTGAGGTAGGTGAGCCTGGTGTGATCGAGTCCCAGGAGCGACAGGATGGTGGCGTGCAGATCGTGGACGTGCACTCTCTCCTCGATAGCCCGCAGACCAAGTTCGTCGGTCGCTCCAATCACCTTGCCCCCCGGATCCCGCCTCCCGCCATCCAGGCGCTGAAGCCGTGAGGGTTGTGGTCTCTTCCCCCGTCGCCCTGGGCGACGGCGGTGCGGCCGAACTCGCCGATCCAGACCACCAGAGTAGTCTCAAGCAGACCCCGCTGTTTCAGATCCGCCAGCAGTCCGGCGATGGGTTTGTCAGTGATTCCGGCATTGGAGACGTGGTTCTCATCGCACTTGGCGTGTCCGTCCCAGTTCCCCTGGTACAACTGCACGAAACGAACACCACGTTCCACCATCCGCCGGGCCAGCAGACAGATCCGCCCGAACTCGGCGGTCTTTTCCTCGTCCACCCCGTACATGCTTCGAATCGACTCAGGCTCGCTGGCGAGGTCGGTCAGCTCCGGGGCGGCTGCCTGCATGCGAAAAGCCAGTTCGTAATTGGAAATGCTGGCGGCCAGGCGGCTGTCGTCGTGGCGGGTCTCGAGGTGTCGGCTGTTCCACAAGTTCAGTTGCTCCAGGATCCGGCGCTGCCTGGCGGGACCGAGCTGGGGCGGGGGTTCCAGGTTCTGAAAAGCGGGTCCCTCGTTGTAGGCTCGCGTGGCCTGGTAGACCGCCGGCAGGAACCCGGAGCCGTGCAGGGACTTATCGCTGGCCGTTGCGGTTCCCTGCGCCATGGCGATGAAGCCGGGAAAATTCTCGCTCTCGCTTCCCAGCCCGTAAGTGACCCAGGAGCCCAGCGTGGGATGTCCCAGCCGCACCGTACCCGTGAAGAGCAGGCTGATGGCGGGCCCGTGAATCAGGGAATCGTGATAGCAGGAGCGGATCACCGCCAGTTCATCTGCAAGCTGTCCAACGTTCTCAAAAAGATCCGAGATCTCGATCCCCGATTCGCCGTATCTCTTGAAGGTTCTGGGCGAACCCATCACCTTCGCCTCATGCGCCTTGACGAACTGAAGATTCAGATCCTCGGGCCGGAAGCTGGGCGGCAAATACTGCCCGTCCAGTCGATTCAGCTCCGGTTTGGGATCGAAGGTATCAATATGTGACGGGCCACCCTTCATGAACAGAAAGATGACGTTCTTTGCCCGGGCCGCGAAGTGCGGTGCCCTGGGCGCCAGAGGATTATCGATTGCCGCCCCCTTCAGAGAAGCCGCGAGAGGGACCTCCTCAGCCAGCAGGCAACCCAGGGCCAGAGCGCCGAATCCGAATCCGGATCTGGCCAGAAACTCACGCCGTGAGCTCACTTTCTCATGCAGACCGCAGCACTGGAAATCCAAAGCACTTGCCTCTTTTTCAGTCAATATACACGAACTCGCTCAAGTTGAAGAGGGTCAGGCACAGCCCGGTCAGGGCGGAGGCACGAGCGGCGCCGATTCCGGCAAGCGTGGGCGCATCGTCCTCCCACTCGCTTTCTGCCTTGTCCTCTCCGGAGAGTCCTTCCATCAGTTCCAGGGCCTCGCGCGTCTCCTGTTCGGAAGGAGGGCGCCCCAGCGCCATCTGCCACCCCTTCTCCACCCAGGTGGAGGCACTGTCCCCATGTGCAGTTACCAGGCGCTCGGCCATTTTTCGGGCCTGGCGAAGGACGACGCCGTTGTTGAGCAGCCACAGGGCCTGAGGCGCGACGGTGGTCACGTCGCGGCCCTGGCAGCTGAGTGAGGAATCGGGACGGTCAAAGGTCCGGAACATCGGAAACGTAAAGCTTCGCCGCGACAGGATATAGATGCCCCGCCGGGTGTGTTCGGCCGGATCGGCGGTGATGGGCCACAGAAAGGTCGCCGGCAGCCCCGTCAGCTCTTCCTCGGGCAGGAAGGGGAGCACCGGGCGTCCCCCCATCCTGGGATTCAGCGTACCGGCCGCCGTATGGAGTGCGTCCCACACGGCTTCCGCTTCCAGGCGACGGCGATTCATGCGCCACAAAAAGCGGTTGTCCGGATCGATCGCGGTGTTGTGCGGGCTCGGGTATCGGCTCCTCATGCGGTAAGTGCTGGAAGTCATGATCAGCCGGTGCATCGATTTAATGTCCCAGCCGCGGGCCACGAACTCGGTGGCCAGCCAATCCAATAGTGCGGGATGAGTGGGCGACTCCCCTTGGGCTCCATAGTCGTTGGGCGTGCGGACGATTCCGTGCCCGACGTGCCACTGCCACAGACGATTCACCATCACCCGGGCCGTTAGAGGATGATCCGGGCGGGTCAGCCACAGGGCCAGCTGGCGGCGGGTCCGAAGAGCCCTCGCTCCGGAGGGAGGACGCTCCTCTTCCATCGCACCCCCAAGGTAGTCGAAGACAGCCGGGGCGGCTGCCCCCACCTGCTCTCTCCTGGCGCCCAACTCGCCGCGATGTAGAACATGCACCGCCGGGACCAACTCGGGTTCGCGGTGGCCGAGTACGGACGCCGTAGGCAAGTCGTACAATCCGTCGTAGTCGACGGTGTGTGAGAAGTCCTTCTCAGGGAGCTGAAGCAGCGCTTCCCCCACAGCCTTGAGCCGCTTGTCTCGCTCCTCCTGCTCTTGTGGAGTCATCCGCTCTTCCCAATCCTTCTCCGCGGCCTCAAGGGCTTCGAGCAGGGGAGCGATCAGTTTTCTCTGCTCGGGAGTCCGGTCCTCATCAGAGAGTTCGTGGGCCTGGACGACCTCGGGCGGAAACTGCGACCTGGTCTGCTCTACGATTCGCTCCTGCACCTTCGCCTCGTACAACCGGTAAGCCGTTCTCGCTTCGTCGACAGCGATCATCAGAGGGTAAGACTCGTTGCGGTGGAACATGCCCATTTTCGTGACCACCGGAATCTTGATCGGCCGGCTGGAGGCAAAGGCCGCCTGCAGGCGGTAGTAGTCTCGCTGGGAAATGGGGTCGAATTTGTGGTCGTGACAGCGTGCGCAGGCCACCGTCAGCCCCATGAACGCGGCGCTCGTGGTGTCGACCCAATCGGTCATCCTCTCGTGCACGAGTTTCGGTGCGTCCAGCAGAGACTCAACGATTTCGGGGCCGAATGTGTAGAGCCCGGTGCCGATTCGCGCTTCCAGGTGTTCCAGCTTCTCGGGAGAAATCCCATAGTACTCATCATGCAGGTCGAGATTGTCGGGCCACAGTTCGTCACCCGCAATCTGCTCCTGAACGAACCGATCGTAGGGTTTGTTCTCGTTGAAGGACTTGATCACGTAGTCTCGGTACCGCCAGGCATTGGGGAAATACTCGTCGGTTTCGTAACCCCCGCTGTCGGCGTAGCGCACCACGTCGAGCCAATGTCTGGCCCAGCGCTCCCCGTAGCGGGGTGAAGTCAACAGCTGATCGATCAACCTCTGGTAAGCGTCGGGAGAAGAGTCTCCGACAAAGCCGTCTACCTGTTCGGGGGTGGGCGGGAGACCGGTCAAGTCAAAAGAAGCTCTACGGATCAGAGTTCGTTTGTCCGCCTGCGGAGCCCGCTCGAGTCCCTTTTTTTCCAACCCGGCGAGAACGAATGCGTCAATCGGATTTCGCACCCAGCCGTCGTCCTCGATGGCGGGAACGGCAGGCCTGCGAGGTCTGCGCAGCGACCACCAGGCGGGCTCGGAGTCGCCGTGCGATGCCGCCATCGAGCCCCACGGGGCGTCCGCCTCGATCCACTTGCGAAGCGTGTCCAGATCCCGACCGGGGAGCGGCGGCTGGTCGGGGGGCATCTTCAGCTCCCCGCTGTGAGCGGCCGCCAGAAATAGAAGGCTGTCTTGCGGCTCCCCCGGCACCAGAGCAGGACCCTGTTTGCCGCCCTCCAGCATGCTCTCGCGATGTCTCAAGTCCAGACCGGACACCTGCAGCTCCCCGTGACAGGCGACGCAGTTGCGCTGCAGGATACGCTGGGCCGTCTCCCCAAGCTGTGCCGCCGGCTGGGCGGAGGCGAACACCAAAGCGGAGAAGCCGCCCACCAAAAAAACAACCGCTCGAATACACGCCGTCATACGCCGCAATCCCGACCCGATTCTAGCAAAGGACGGGCATTCTGGAGAGCGGAGTCCGACGTTCCCTCTGTAAAGCGGCACTCCGAGAGTCTGTTGCCGAACTGTGAGTTCGGAACTTCTGTCGCCCCTTCGGGGCTGCCTGATTCTTCTCATTGTGGACCGAGGCCTCTCGGCCTCGGCTATTGTCTTTCGCCCCCTCCGGGGGCTCGTCTTGAAGGCCGCAAAGCGGCCGGAAGGGAATAGCCGTGGGCGCAAGCCCACGGACAACGGCGGGAAAAAAGCAATCAGCCCTGAAGGGGCGACAGATACCGTTCGGCAACAGGCTCTCCGAGTGCAGCACTCCAGAGACTGCAAGCCGCTCCTCCCCTGCTCAAAACCAGCCGGCTTTGTCGACCACATTGCGCAGCTCCCTTCCCTGGGCAAAGCGGCTGACATTGTCGAGCAGGACCTCGAGGTGGCGGGCGGCAATCCGCGCGGAATGTCCGGCCATGTGCGGCGTTATGATCACATTCTCCATTTGCCAGAGTGGATGCTCCGGGGGAAGCGGCTCGGTTTCAAAGACGTCCAGCCCGGCTCCCGCAAGTTCCCGCGCCTGCAGGGCCGCAGTCAGATCCGCCAGGTCCACGACCATGCCGCGGCCGACGTTGATCAAATAGGCGGTTCGCTTCATTTGGTGGAATTGAGGGCTACGGAAAAGCTTTTCCGTTTCCGGAGTGTGAGGCGTCGTGATGACCACGAAATCGCTCTGGGCCAGCAGGTCGGGCAGGAGCTTTGGTTTCCAAACCGTGACGCCCTCGTCCCTCCCTGTCTGCACGGGATCCACCGCCACAACCTTCATGCCCATCACCCGGCCGCGGCGGGCAACCTCTGAGCCAATCCCCCCGAGGCCCACGATCCCCAGGACCATGCCGGCAAGATGCAAATGAACCCGGTCAACCGGAGCAACCACGGCCATTCCGGCCGCGACGGCGGGGCGTCCTGCTTCACCTCCGACCGCTTCCCATCGAGCTTCCAGCTGGTGGCGAATATAGAGATGGAGGTTGCGGGCAAAGCAGATGATGTACCCAAAGACCTGGTCGGCGATCACGTCGGAGAAGAGCCCCCGCATGTTCGTCAGCCGGCAGGGGTGTTCGATCAACTCGGGAAACATGTAGTGTTCCAGGCTGGCCGTGGGAGACTGCACCCAGACCAGCCGTCGTGCGGCCGAAAGGAGGCCCGGCGAGATCTTTCCAAAAAAGGCGTCGGCATCCACAATTTCCTCCAGGGCGTCTTCCGCAGTGGAAGCGTTTCGTACGGACATCGCTCCGGCAGCGGCCACGATTTTTTCCAGGCGTTCAGGCTCGACAGGCGGATGCAAAACCAGTTTCAAACCACGGTCTCCTTTCAGAATTTCAAAAAGGGACATCTACTCTGACACCCTTTCTTCCTCGCCGAACACCCTTTCCATTTCTCTGCGAAAACGAAAAGCGGAGTCCCGCCGATCCAACTCGACATCCGACCAACCGAGGGCCTGCCCCGCGGGAATGTCCTTCAAGAGCTTGACGTTGTGAGCCAGTCCGATTGGCAGCGTGCCCGTCTCCACGGCCAGCTGTGCGGGCATGAGTGTCCCGTAGACGCAGCGCCCACCTTCCCCATCGAGGACTTCCCCGGCACCAAGAGCGCGTTTGGCCGTGGCCGCCACATCTCCCTTGAAACAGGCCGCACAGCCGGTGGCCTCACCGCGCAGACCGACCTTCAGGACACTGACGGTCAGCTCCAGGCCGATCATGTGGGTCGGTCGGTAAAGGGCCGAGTACCGGCCGGTGGAATCGGTGACCATCCCGTATTCAGTGAAACAGCGCATGACGTATTCATTGGGGGCCTTGAATGTCACGTAGACTCCCCAGCGCAGGTCTCGAAACACCGGACTCCCGTCTCTCTCCAGACTCGCCACCACTTCCACGGTTCCCGAGTGGGCCAGGCGGCCGCCGTCGGCTCGAGGCCGGCACACTTCGGGGAGGCCATCGACTCCGCAGGGTGGGAAAAGAAGCCCCTCGGGTTGTGGCTCGAGACCGGTCGCATTCGCGACGGCGGCCATTTCGATGGCCGACTTGGTTCCGTCGAGAAAGGAGTTGAACATGCGCGGGTTGAGTCCGCCGGCCTGTGCCTGCTCGGGGCTGAGGCCGTAGTGTCCCCACACAGTCTCCGGCGTAGAGGCATGATATTCAGGCAGATAGCGGGTTCCCTTGCCGGCGCAGACGACCTCGAAGCCACTGCAGTGGGCCCAGTCGACCAGCTCCGAGATCAGCGCCGGCTGGTCGCCATATGCAAGGCTGTAAACGACGCCGGCATCCCTGGCCCGCCGGGCCAGCAGCGGACCCGCCAGAGCGTCGGCCTCGACATTGACCATCACTACGTGGCGGCCCTCGCGAAACGCCTTCAGAGCATAGTCAATTCCCGCACCCGGGTCGCCCGTGGCCTCCACCACGACGTCCAGACCGTCCGCCTGCAGGAGCGAATCCGGGTCGTCGGAAATGTGAGTAGACCCCGAGTCGAGTGCCGCCGCGAAGCTGTCGGCACCGTACTGCTCTGCCGGCCAGTGGGCCCGGGCGAAAGCCTCGCGGGCCCGCTCCCTGGAGAGATCCGCCGCACCCAGAACTTGCAACCCGGCCAGACGTCGAGCCTGGCTCAGGAACATGGTGGCAAACTTGCCGGTCCCGATGACTCCGACCCTGAGCGGACTGCCGGATTCCGCCCGCATTGCCAATTGTTGGGGCAACGAATTTACTGTCAAGACTCCGCTCCGGGTTGACGCCGCCTTCTCCGGTCTCGTAACTGGTGCCAGAGTAGGCCTGTCCCTTTTTCTTAACCTTCCACTATGGCTCGCATTTTGTCCAGACCGGTGCGGGCCACCGCGACCTTTTTCAGAATCGGAGCCGTTTTTATGGTGCTGCCGTTCAGGCAGTATCGAAACTCAGGCACGGGCATTCTTTGGAGTGCGGAAGTGCACTTCCGCTCTTTAAAGCGGCACTCTAAGTGCCGCACTCCAGAAAGTCCAGCTCACTGGTTCACGATCTTGGGCAGGGGACGGCTCCCGTTCGCGGCACGCGGAATTAGGGTTCGCAGGTGGCGACACGGTCAGTATAATGCTACCAGTGCATCGAAACTCGAGTCTGAGCCGTTTTCTGGTTGGTTGGGTCTGGTCGCTGCTTTCAGCAGCCAGTCTTCTCCTGGCCGAGGGCCCGGAGGCGGCGCATGTCGAGTTCGACCGCGACGTCAGGCCGATCCTGTCCGACAACTGTTTCATGTGCCATGGCCCCGACGAACGGCAGCGCCAGGTCGACCTGAGGTTGGATACCCGTGAGGGAATCTTTGCCGATCGGGGCAATTACCGGCTGGTCGTCTCCGGGAAGCCGGGCGCAAGCCGGCTCCTGCAGCGCATCACCGCCGACTCCGAGGCTCAGCTCATGCCTCCTCCCTGGTCCGGCAAGCAGCTGACAGCTGACCAGATCGATCTCATCCGCACCTGGATCGAGCAGGGGGCCAACTGGAGCCGCCACTGGGCTTTCGTGCCACCTCAGCGCCCCGGGTCGGACCCGGTTGAGGACAAGGCCTGGCCCCGCAACGAGATCGATCATTTCATACTGGCTAGCCTGGAACGCGAAGGCCTGAGGCCGTCTCCGGAGGCAGACAGGACCACTCTGCTGCGGCGTCTCAGCCTCGACCTTACGGGCCTTCCTCCCAGGCCTTCGGAAGTCGACGCTTTCCTGCAGGACCAATCGCCCGACGCCTATGAGAAACAGGTGGAACGGCTGCTGGCGTCGGCCCGCTACGGCGAGCGGATGGCCTGGCCCTGGTTAGAAGCGGCCCGCTACGCCGACAGCAACGGGTATCAGAGCGACGGCGAGCGGTACATGTGGCGATGGCGCGACTGGGTGATTGAAGCCTTCAACCGCAATATGCCTTTCGACCAGTTCACGATCGAGCAGATCGCCGGGGACATGCTGCCCGGTGCGACGCTCGATCAGAAGATTGCCACGGGCTTCAATCGAAACCACCGCGCGAATGGAGAGGGCGGAATCATCGGCGAGGAATACGCCGTCGAATACGTGGTCGACCGCGTGAACACCACCTCCACGGTGTGGCTTGGTCTGACGATGGGATGTGCCCGCTGCCACGATCACAAATATGACCCGGTCACGCAGAAGGAGTTCTATCAGTTTTACGCCTTCTTCAACAACGTACCCGAGAAGGGGAAAGCCAACAAACACGGCAACTCTCCCCCGATGTTGAAAGCTCCGACTCCGCAACAGAAGCAGCGGCTGCAGGAATTGAATGACAGGGTTACGGCCGCCAGGGAGCACTTCGCCGAGCTGGGTCCGGAGCTGGAGGCCGCCCAGGCAAAGTGGGAGGAGTCTTTCCAGGCAACCCGGCCCGTCGACTGGACGATCACCCGTGACCTGGTGGCGCATTATCCGCTGGACGGGGACATTCAGGGTCTGTTGACCGGAGAGGGTACCGAGTCTGTAGAGGCACAGCTTCAAGAGGGCGAAGCCATCTTTGTCGGAGGCCGATTGGGAAAGGCTGCCGCATTCGACGGCCAGCGTTTCATTGAAGCCGGCAAAATTGGGGACTTCGGTTTTCTGGACAAGTTCTCGCTGGGAGCATGGATCTACCTCGCGGGCGGCTCGGGCGGCACCATCGTCTCGAAAATGGATGATACCGATGAATCGCGCGGTTACCAGATTGCGGTTTACGAGGGCAAGATCAAGGTCCACCTCGGGGCCCGACGGCTGGATGATTCCATCCGTGTGGAAACGGTAAGGAGTCTGCCCGAAGGGGAGTGGCATCATGTTCTGGTTACCTACGACAGCTCCCGCGTGGCCTCCGGCACAACCATCTATGTTGACGGCGAGGCCGAGGAGCTGAAGGTGCTGCTGGATGCCCTGAACCAGTCCTTCGACGGGGACGAGCCGTTTCGGATCGGCGCACGGGGAGGCGCCGCCAGCCGCTTCCACGGGTCTATCGACGAAGTCAGGGTCTACGCAACAGCTCTCACGGCCGAGGAGGCCGCGATCCTGGCCACGCCCGCCTCCATTGACGAAATCGCGGCCCTTCCCACAAAAGATCGAAGCCCAGGGCAGGACATCAAGCTGCACCGATATTTTCTGCAAGACCAGGCTCCCGCTACGCTGCAGCAGGCATGGCGGGATCTCGTGGACGGGCAGCGGGAACGGGATCGGTTCGAGGAAAGTATCCCCACGACGATGGTCATGGCCGAGAGAGAGACGCCAAGGCCAACTTTCATCCTGGAGCGGGGTCAGTACGACAAGCCGGGGGCAAGGATCGACGCCGGTGTCCCCGCAGTCCTTACTCCGCTGGCACAAGGGCAGAAAAACGACCGGCTGGGTCTGGCCCGCTGGCTGGTCGACCCGGCCAATCCGCTGACGGCAAGGGTCACGGTGAATCGCATCTGGCAGATGTACTTCGGTGCCGGTCTGGTCAGGTCGACGGAGAACTTCGGCACCAGAGGGGAGCCGCCGACCCACCCCCGGCTCCTGGATTGGCTGGCCTCGGACTTCGTCGGCAGGGGATGGGACGTCAAGGCCCTGCACAAGACAATCGTGATGAGCGCCAGCTATCGGCAGTCCTCCCGGGTGACGCCCGAGCTGCTGAAGAAGGATCCCGAGAATCGCCTCCTGGCCAGGGGACCCCGTCTTCGGCTCTCGGCCGAGGTCATCCGAGATCAGGCTCTGGCCGCCAGCGGCCTGCTGGTCGAGAAGCTTGGGGGCCCTTCGGTGAGGCCTTACCAGCCGGTCGGATTGTGGAAAGAGCTCTCAGACCTGGAAGGGTACACCCAGGACTCCGGCGAGGCGCTGTACCGGCGCAGCCTGTACACGTTCTGGAAACGCACCATTCCACCGCCGGCGATGGCCACCTTTGATGCCTCGGCACGCGAGACTTGTGTCGTGCGCGAGACGCGAACCAACACGCCGCTGCAGGCCTTGACCCTGATGAACGACGTAGCGTTCGTCGAGGCTTCCCGAGCGCTGGCCGAGCGCATGATCACCCAGGCCGCTGATGATCCCGCCGAGCGAATTGGTCTGGGATTTCGCCTGGCCACGGGTCGCCCGCCGGCAGCCCGCGAACTGGCAGTGCTGCGCGCGGGCCTGGATTTCCATCTGGCCAGGTTCGGCAGGGACTCCGTCGCGGCTTCCGAGCTGATCAGTGTCGGGGAATCCGTTCCTGTGGAAGTTGACGCCGGTGAACTGGCATCCTACACCGCCGTAGCCAACGTGATTCTCAACCTGGACGAGACGGTGACCAAGGAATGAGTCTGATGAATCCGCTCACGCAGCGACTAGCCGTGATGACCCGCCGTCATTTCTTTCGCCGGGCGGGTGTCGGCATCGGAGGAGCGGCGCTAGCCTCGCTGCTCAGAGAGGAGCTGGCGGCCCTGGCGAGAACCGGCGGGCTCTCTGAGCTCCCCCATCACGCACCCCGGGCCAAGCGCGTCATTTATCTGTTTCAGTCGGGCGCCCCTTCCCAGATGGACCTTTTCGACTATAAGCCGAAACTCGCGGAACTCTTTGGCGTGGACCTGCCGGCTTCGGTGCGAAAGGGACAACGCCTGACCACGATGACATCCTCCCAGGAACGCTTTCCCATCGCCCCCTCCAACTTCAACTTTGCACAGTACGGCGAGTCGGGAGCCTGGATGAGCGAACTGATGCCGCACACTGCCCAGGTCGTCGACGAGCTGTGTTTCATCAAGTCCATGTTTACGGAAGCCATCAATCACGACCCGGCCATTACCTTTTTCCAGACCGGCGATCAGCTGGCCGGCCGGCCCAGCATGGGGTCGTGGCTGTCCTACGGGCTGGGGCAGGAAAACCAGGATCTCCCTGCTTTCGTTGTCATGGTGTCGCAGGGTGGCGCACGGGTCGGGCAGCCGCTGTACGATCGATTATGGGGCAGTGGCTTCCTGCCCACCAGATACCAGGGTGTCAAGTTCCGGTCGGTGGGAGACCCGGTTCTCCACCTCTCCAACCCTCCCGGCGTCAGCCCCGGGGCGCGCCGCCGCATCCTCGACGATCTGGCCGAGCTGAACCAGCTGAAACTGGACGACTTCGGGGATCCGGAGATCGGCACCCGCATCGCCCAATACGAAATGGCGTACCGCATGCAGACGTCCGTTCCCGAGTTGACCGATGTTTCCAACGAGCCGGCTCACATTTTCGATCTGTATGGCGAAGACTCCAAAACACCGGGGACATATGCAGCCAATTGCCTGCTGGCCAGGCGCCTGACCGAACGAGGAGTACGCTTTATTCAACTGTTCCACCGGGGGTGGGACCAGCACTTCTTCCTGCCCAAGCAGATCGCGGAGCAGTGCCGTGACACCGACCAGGCCACGGCCGCCTTGATAACGGACCTAAAGCAGCGCGGGCTTCTGGAGGACACCCTCGTGATCTGGGGCGGGGAATTCGGAAGGACGGTCTACTGCCAGGGCCGCTTGACCGGTGACAACTATGGTCGCGACCACCATCCCCGCTGCTTCACCATGTGGATGGCGGGGGGCGGGATCAGGCCCGGCACCATCCTGGGCGAAACCGACGACTTCTCCTACAACATCACCCGCGACCCCATCCACGTGCACGATCTGAATGCCACGGTCCTGCACTGCCTGGGAATCGACCACACCCGGCTCACCTTCAAGTTCCAGGGCCGCGACTTTCGGCTTACCGACGTGCACGGCAACGTCGTCGATCAGGTTCTGGCCTGAGTCACCGCGGGCGGTTTTATGCAGGACCCGCCGGTGTTCAAGAGGCTCCCGGACCTCCCCGGCGAGTTTGCCCCAGGAACCTGGCCGCGCCCTCCTCGAGTTGTCGGGCAGAGGGTTGGATCGCCGTGAGCCCGGCATCTACCATCAGCACAGCTCCGGTGATGTAAGAGGCTTCATCACTGGCCAGGAATAAGATCGCGCTGGCGACCTCGCCCGGCTCGGCGAAGCGGGCAAACATGGTCATTGCTGCGTAAGCAGCGACATTCTCTTGCGGCGTCTTGGCCATCATGGGAGTGTTCATGCCGGTGGGGCAGACCACATTGGCTCGAATCCCATCCCTGCCGCAATCCTGGGCTATGCAGCGAGTCAGGCCGATGAGGCCGTGCTTGGACGTGTTGTAATCCGCCTGGTGCTCATTGCCCCTCACGCCCGACACAGATGAGACGCAGACGATGCTCCCGCCACCCTGACGTTTCATCTGCGGAATTACCGCCTTTGAGCAGAGAAAGGGCCCTTTGAGGTTCACCCGCATGACGTGATCCCAAACGGCCTCGTCGATATCAGCGATGTGTGCGCCGCTTCCAGAGATGGCCGCATTGTTCACCAGAATGTCAATTCGTCCAAATTGCTCCAAAGTGGCTGCCGCCATGCGTTCAGTATCCTGGGGGTTGCCTACATCGCCTACCGCTTCGATGGCGTCTCCACCCGCATCGGTGATCCCTTTCACCGTCTCCGCAGCCGTTCGTGGATTCAAGTCCGAAACCACGACAGAAGCGCCCTCTGCCGCAAACAGCTCCGCCGTTGACCGGCCCAGACCCTGACCGCCGCCCGTAATGATCACCACCTTGTTTGCCAAACGCCCCATCATGTGCCTCCTCTCCAATGCGACGCTACGGCGCTAGTAGGTACTAGGGCTTTGTTCTGCCATCAGATCTTGCGGCGTTGTAAGGCCGCGCTGAAGTGCTGGGTGCTGTACCCGCCTACTTCTTGAGCCGCTCCAGAACGCGGCGCGCCTCAGCGGCAAGAGCGAGATCGTCGCCTGTGACGAGAAGGAACTGGTCGCCTTTGGCGATGCACTCTTCGGCATGCTCCAGGTTCAGGCAGCTCCCACCCATGGCCTTGCCGTACTTGCGACAAGCCTCGCGCACCCGTTCGATCAGCTGCTTGATACCTGGGGTGATCGAACTCCTGAAAGATGCCGAGCGAGATCGACAGGTCGTTGGGGCCCACCACGGGCGCATCGATGCCGTCGACGCTCATGATGTCGTCAATATTGTCGATGGCCTCCCGGGACTCAATAATCGGACTGATGATGATTGCGTCGTTCGCACTCCGAAAGTATTCGTCGGCATCATTGAAATAGAGACCCGCTCGCCGGGGCCCATGGCCGCGAATTCCCTGGGGTGGATAGCGGCAGCGGGGGGCGTCCAAGAAAATGGGTTGTGGTGACAAAACAGATTGCTGCATCCCCCGGCTTCCGCCGGAGTCTCTGATCGCTTTGCCTTGGCAAGCCAACGCCTCTCTCCAAACACCTGTGTTAGATTAACTCGGTCACTCCGACGAGATGATCGAGTTCCTGTCCTGCAACTCAAGATTACCATGCTCCCACCCTTACTCGCAGAGTTCCTCTGAAATGTCGCGACCCACTGCTTACCCGCGTGCGCTCGGGACAACTCTCCTGGGCCTGGTTTTTGTCCCTGGCTCCGTTCCTGCTCGCCCGGAACAGAATCCATTGCCGATCCTGCGAGATGTGACTCAGGCAGCGGGTTTGAACGTGGTTACCACCTGCGGAACCCGCGACAAGAAATACATTATCGAAGGGAACGGAAGTGGCTGTGCCTGGATCGACTATGACAACGACGGCTGGACCGACCTTTATATCGTCAATGGAATCTCTGACGATAACCTGTTCGCCGGGCAGGAGAATGCAGCTCGTGCTCCTAATTTTCTGTTTCACAACAAAGGAGACGGTACCTTTGCAGAGGTCACGGGGAAGGCAGGCGTCTCCGGAACCGGATTGGGCAACGGCGTTGCTGCGGGGGATTACGACAACGACGGCCTGATCGACCTGTTCGTGACCAATTACGGTCGCGACCTTCTCTACAGAAACAATGGGGACGGAAGCTTCACAGAGATAGCCGGGAAGGCGGGGGTGGCAGGCGCCCCGGTGTGGAGCACCGGGGCGACATTTGGAGACTACGATCGGGACGGCTGGGTGGACCTCTACGTGGCGCGCTATCTGGAGTTTGACGTTGAAAACCCACCTCTCGAGGGTGAGTTCTGCGGCTACCGGGGTATCCCGGTCATGTGCGGTCCCAAAGGGCTGACCGGATCCTCCGACGCTCTTTATCGCAACAACGGCGATGGAACCTTCAGAGATGTGACCGTCTCAGCCGGTTTGGTGCCCTGGAAGCCCTTCTACGGCTTCTCTCCCATTTTCGAAGATTTCGACAACGATGGCTACCCGGACCTCTTTGTCACCAATGACGCCCATCCCAACTTTCTCTACCACAATCAGCAAGACGGCACCTTTCGGGAAGTGGCACTGCTGTGGGGGGTCGGCTACAGCCAGCAAGGGACGGCCCAGGCGAATATGGGGGTAGCAGTCGGAGACGTGGGCGGGGATGGGTTGATGGACCTTTTCGTCACTACTTTTGCCGATGAGTATTACCCTTTCTTTCGAAATGCCGGCGGGGGAGCGTTCGAGGAAGTATCGCAACAACTGGGCCTGGCTACCATGACCCTGCCCTACCTGGGATGGGCGACTTTTTTCCTCGACTTTGACAACGATGGTGCTCTGGACCTGTTTGTTGCCAACGGCCACATCTTTCCGCAGGTAGAGCCATCCCTCCAAAGCTACCGGCAGCAGGATCTCATGTTGCGCGGGACCAGGGACTTCCGGTTTTCAGATGTGACGGATCAGGCGGGGCTGAGCCGGGCTCCAGTCCGGTCCAGCCGGGGGGGAGCCTACTGCGATTATGACAACGACGGGGATCTGGACCTGATCGTCCTGGCCATTGACGAGTCGCCGTCTCTGTTGCGCAATGACGGAGGGAATCGCCACAACTGGATCCAGTTCCGATTGAGCGGCGGGGGCGGTAAGGGCTCGGCAATCGGTGCGACAGTGAAGGTCGTGGCCGGCGGAAAGACCCAGGTTCGCCGGGTGCGAAGCGGCGGAAGCTTTCTCTCCCAGCACGATCTCCGGCTCCACTTTGGACTGGGCGAAGCCACCAGTGCCGATCTCATCGAGATCACCTGGCCCGGCGGGAACCGGCAGACACTGAGAAGCGTTCCGGTGAATCAAATCATTCGCCTCCAGGAAGGGGACACTGACAAGCTCGAATAGTCTCGAGTAGTGAGGACGCTTCTGCATTCTCCCCCTCCTCCCGGGAATGCATCTCAATTTCTTGAAATCGTACTCAATATGTTGAAAAATGATTCTCCCCATGCCCGATAAAGGGAAGCGATAAGCCATTCCGGCCGTTGAAAAGGCAGCCATGCCCACCATCGATGACAGGCAGCTGATCCGCTTCGTTGAGCGGATCTTCGAAGCCCACGGCGTACGCAGTGCTGTCGCCAGTCGGGTGGCTCGGTCTCTGGTTGACAGCAATCTGAAGGGACACGATTCCCACGGGGTCATCCGGGTCATCCAGTATGTGGACTTCCTGGCCAAAGGCTGGGTCAATCCTGAGGCCGAGCTGGAAATCCTGCTCGACGACGGAGCCATTCTAAGCACCGACGGCCATTTCGGCTTCGGCCAGTACATCGGTCGAAAGGCCACCCGGCGCGCCATTGAAAAGGCACACGAGCAGGGAGTCTGTATTCTTACCCTGCGCCGTTCCGGGCACCTGGGTCGGATCGGTGAATTCGCCGAGTTGGCGGCCCAGGCCGGCCTGGTTCATTTCTCGCTCACCAACGTCGACGGCGGCGGGGTGCTGGTGGCACCGCATGGCGGCAGTGAGCGGCGGCTTGGAGCCAATCCAATGACCGCTTCGGCACCGCTGGATGGCGGAGAGGCGATCGTCATGGATATAGCCACCTCCACCATTGCCGAAGGCAAGTTAAAAGTGGCCCGGGCCCGCGGGGAAGAGGTTGCACCCGGAAATCTTCTGGATGCGCAGGGCCGGCCATCGACGCGTCCCGAGGAGTTTTACGGTCCGCCCCCCGGCGCGCTTTTGCCCATGGCCGGGCACAAGGGCTATGCGCTTTCCGTCTTCGCCGAAATCTTCGGCGGCGCCCTGACCGGAGGAAGGTGCAGCAGAGCGGACCAGCCCCGGATCGCCAATAACTGGTTTGCTCTGTTTGCCGATCCGGCCAGATTTTCCGGGCGGGAATCCTTTCAGCCAGAATGCTCCGGGCTTCGCGACTGGATCAAATCGAGCCGTCGTCGAGAGGGCTTCTCAGAAATCCTGATGCCGGGTGAACCGGAGGCCCGCATGTTCCAGCGCCGGTCGAAAGAAGGAATACCGGTCGAGGACGAGACGTGGCGCCAGATCACCGACATCGCTTCCGCAGCCGGTGTGGGGGTGCCGGCAATCTAGAATTGTGACTGAGGGAAGGAATTCGGAATATTCTCAACCACGAGGGTTGATTCTCAACCCCGTGACGAGCTGCCAGGAGGCCGTTAATGGAAAATGCCGGTAAGTTTAGAGACAAGTTGGAAAGAGGTGAGGTACCGCTCGGCTGTGGAATCACCTTCTCGGACCCCACTATCACCGAGTTGATCTGCCACACGCTGGACTTTGCCTTCATCGACATGGAGCACAATGCCCATTCACTGGAAACCGTCCAGAGTCACGTCATGGCCACGAAGGGCACTGATGCAGCGGCCCTGGTGCGTGTCGCCTGGAACGATCCGGTGCTGATCAAGCCGGTGCTGGACATCGGAGCGGACGGCATCGTCGCTCCACTGGTTCGTTCGGTCGAGGACGTTGAGCTGGCCGTGTCGGCCTGCCTGTATCCTCCGGCGGGCGTGCGGGGATTCGGCCCGCGGCGCCCCATTCAATATGGGCGCGTCGACGACGCACAGTACTGCCGCCGGGCCAATCAGGAAATCATTTGTATAGTGCAGATAGAACACATCGACGCCGTCGACGTGATCGATGAAATCCTGGCCGTGCCGGGATTGACGGCGATCATGATCGGTGCCAACGATCTGGCGGGATCGATGGGACACATGGGGCATCCTGAGCACCGGGAAGTACAAACCGCCATCGAAACCGTCGTGTCGAAGGCTCATGACGCCGGCGTCTTTCCCGGGATTGGTCTGGCAGACGACCCGGAAGCGCTGATCGAGTGGCTGCAAAAGGGCATCCAGTGGATACTCATGGGGGTGGATTGGGCGCACCTGGCGCGGGCCGTCGACACCTCGGCTGGCCGCCTCAGGAAACATATGCCGAAACAGCCCCCCAAATGAACCCAAATGAAGATGCCAAAGGGGGATTTCATGCGATTGAAGGACAGAGTAGCTGTGGTTACCGGCGGTTCGCGCGGAATCGGGCGTGCGATCGTATTGGCGCTCGCCAGCGAAGGGGCCGCAGTGGTCGTGAACTACCGAAAACGCTCGGACAAAGCCGATGAGGTGGTCGATCGGGTCCGGGCCGGGGGAGGAACGGCTCTCGCCCTCCAGGCGGATGTCGCCGATCAGGCCGAGGTGCACGGGATGGTCGGGCAAGCGGTTCGGGAGCTTGGACCCATCGACATTCTCGTGAACAACGCGGGAGTTTTCCGCCGCGCCACCCTGCTCGAGTACGATCCGGCCGACGTCGACCTGATGTGGCGGGTCAACGTCAAGGGGGTTCTCCACTGCACCGCTGCCGTAGTACCCGGGATGATCGAGAAGCAGTTCGGCCGTGTCATCAATCTCTCGTCAGTCGCCGCCGTCGGGACCAGTTTTGCGGGAACCACCGTTTACTCGGCCACCAAGGCGGCGATCACGAGCCTGACCAAGCGGTCTGCGCTGGAGCTGGGAGGCCACAACATCTGCGTGAATGCAGTCAGTCCCGGCTACGTGGGGACCGATATGAACTGGCAGGGCAGGAGTCCCGACGAGATCCAGGAAGCAGTCGAGGCGGCCTCATCCCGCAGCATGCTGGGGCGCACCGGCAAGCCTGAAGAGATCGCGGCCGTTGTTTCCTTTCTGGCCTCGGACGAAGCCGGGTTCGTGACCGGCCAGGTGCTGACCGCAGACGGGGGGCGCAAGGACTTTCTCTCTCACTGCTGAGAGCCGCATGGCACCCTTGATTGAGCTGCGCAACGTCTACAAGTATTTCGGCGGCCTGTGTGCCATCAACGACGTATCTCTGCGAGTTGCCCGCGGTGAGGTGATCGGGCTGGTGGGCGACAATGCGGCCGGCAAGTCCACTTTGATGAAGATCGTCTCGGGTGTTCATCGTCCCGACCGGGGGCAGCTACTGGTGGAGGGCCGCCCGGTCCAGTTTCGCAGCCCCCGAGATGCACGTGAGGCGGGTGTGGAAATGGTGTTTCAGATCCAGGACCCGGCCCTGGTCCCCGATCTCGATGTGGCCGACAATCTTTTCCTGGGCCGCGAAATCTTCAAGAGGATCCTTGGAAAGTACGAAGTGAGGGGGCTTCTGGATCGCCCGGCCATGCGCGAGCGGTCGCGGGCTTTTCTGAAGGAGCTCATGATCAACGTGGACTCGGTGACCCAGAAAACCCGCTTTCTCTCGGGCGGACAGCAGCAGTCCATTGCCATCGCCAGGGCCGTTTTCTTCGAGGCGAAACTGGTCATTCTGGATGAACCAACCTCCAACATCTCCGTCAAAGAAACCCACAAGGTGCTGGAATTGATTCCGCAGCTGCGATCCAAGGGCGTGTCGGTGATCATTGTCAGCCATCGCATGGACGACATTTTTTCCACTGCCGACCGCATCGTCGTGCTGCGCCGCGGCGGCAAGATCCAGGACGTGCCGAAGGACGAGACGACCATGGAGGCGGTGGTTCAACATATTGTCGGCGGCGATGAGGAGGCCCCGACGCCATGAGGCGAGTCGCCCGCGGGGCTGCCCGGCTCGCTGTGAACCATTCCATTGTGGGGCTTCTGACGCTTCTTTGCCTGGCCCTGGCCCTGCTCAGCGACCGGTTTTTCACCCTCACCAACTGGGCCAACATCCTGACCAACCTTTCCGTGACCGGTATTGTCTCGCTGGGAGTTGCCCTGGTCATCATCTCTGGGGGCATCGACCTTTCCTTCGGATCGGTTCTGGCCTGTTGTGCGGTGTTGGCGACCTGGCTTCAGCCCCAGGGATTGTGGGCCGCCGTGGCGGGACCGCTCATCCTGGGGGCGGCCCTGGGGGCGTTCAACGGCCTGATCGTTGCAAAGATCGGCGCCAATCCCCTCATTGCCACGCTCGGGACGCAGTGGCTCTTCTCCGCCACCCTGCTCATCCTCACCTCCGGACAGCTGGTCCAGGGAGCGCGAGGAGACCCCTTTCATTTTATCGGCAACGGTCGCCTGGGCGGGATCCCCTTCCCCATCTGGCTCCTTTTCATCACCGCCGGGGGGACCTGGTTCATGGCCCGGCACACCCTGATGGGCAAGCACCTCTATGCTCACGGCTCCAATGCCGAAGGATTGCGTCTGGCCGGCGTGAACGCCGATCGCGTGTATCTCGCCGCCTTCGTCGCCACGGGCCTGCTGGTGGCCGTGGGCGGTATTCTTTTGAGCAGCCGCCTGGTGGGTGTCCGACCGACTGAGGGCCAGCAGTACCTCATCACGGTGCTCACCGCGGTGCTGCTCAGCGGGGCCCGCCTGAGCGGAGGAGTCGGATCCATCGTCAACGTGCTCGTGGCCGTGGTCGTTCTGGCCGTTTTGGACAACGGCATGGTCTTAATAGGAGTGGGGTACAAGTATCAGCAGATGATCCGGGGAGCCATCTTCATTCTCAGTATCATCTACAGTAACCACATGATCCGCCGGTTGAGCGGCATCGGGATCCCTGCCCGTGGAATGACATGAATCGTAGAGCTCCACCCGGTTCATGGCGCCGGTGGCTCTCCGAGAGTCACCTCCTCCTGGTCATGGCCTTCACTCTGGTTTTCATGGCCCTGCACTCCCCGGGTTTCCTGGCTCCCGGAAACCTTCTCAACCTGCTTTCTTATGTTTCCATCAACGGCATCCTGGCAGTGGGTATGACCCTGCTCATGATTTCCCGGGAATTCGACATCTCCATTGGTTCGGTCGTGGTCCTGGCCGGTGTGGTCGCCATCCGCCTGATTGACGAGGTCGGGGCGCACTGGGCCATGGTGGCGGGCATGTCCGTGGGCGTGGGCACCGGGGCTTTCAATGGATTTCTGGTGGTCCGTCTGGGCATCAATTCGTTTATTGCGACGCTGGGCAGCATGGTCATCTTTCAGGGGCTCGCCTTTGCCCTCACCGACATGCGGTCCATCGCCACCGAGTCGGCCTCGTTCCAATGGCTGGGCGCCGGGAGCTGGCTGGGCGTGTCCCTGCCGGTCCTTTATTTCGCTGCTCTCAGCCTGATCATCTGGTTTGTTTCGAGATTCACTCTCCTGGGCAAGCATGCCTATGCCATCGGAGGTCGCGAGGAAGCCTGTCGGCTGATGGGCATTCCGGTAGAGCGCCAGAAGTTCGTTTTCTTTGTCATCACCGGCGCGGCGGCGGCGTTTGCCGGGGTCATTCTCGCCAGCCGGCTCAATTCCGCTTCGGCGGTCTTCGGAGAGAACGTGGCCCTGGTCGTCATCGCCTCCATCGTGATCGGAGGCGTGCATCTAAGCGGTGGCTCGGGCACGGTCGCCGGAGTCGTGCAGGGCGTTCTCCTGCTTGGGCTGGTGGAAAACGCAACCATCTATCTGGGTTTTTCCGATTACTATCAAAAGATGTTGCGCGCCTTGATCCTGCTTGGGGTTGTGCTGTTCGATGTCCTCAATACGAGATACGGGAACTTCAAGAGCCAGCGGGAGCTGCAAAGGATGGAGACTCAATCGGTATGAACCGCTTCGGCTTGAAACCCATGGTTTTGTTGCTTGCCTTGACGGTTGCCGGCCCCTGCCCGGCTTGCCGCCGGCAGGATCGTGATGCTGACACCGTTACACTGGGTGTTTCCATGGCTTCGTTCACCGCGCCCTATGCCTCGGCGCTGGTGCGGGAGTTCAAGCGCTATGCCCGTGAAAAAGACTTCGAGGCCCTGCTTCTGGATTCGCAGCACGACATTCAGCGGGAAGCCTTCAACATCGATACCCTCGTTGCCCGCCAGGTCGATGCTCTGCTCGTCAACGTGGTGGATGAGAAGGGAAGCCGGGCGGCACTGAAAAAGGCTGCCGCCACAGGTGTTGCAGTTCTGTGCTTCAATTCCGGTGTCGCCTCTCCGGAGAGCCTCGGGATCCGCGCTTACACGGGACCCCAGTACTATCAGCAGGGCGCCGCGGCCGCCCGGGTGGCGGGCCGTCTCAATCCTGCAGGCAAGGCGGTCATTATTACCGGCACTCCGGGGTATTCACCGACCCACGACCGGCAGAAGGGCTTCACCGACACTCTGGCCCGGGAGAGCCCGGGGATCCAGGTCCTGGACATACAGACCGCCCACTGGATGCGAGAGAATGCTCAGCGCCTCATGTCGGACTTCATTACCCGCTACGGCCGGGAAATCGATATTGTTTATTCGCAAGACGACAACATGACAGCCGGGGCCGTCAACGCCCTGCGCACGGCCGGCTACACTCCGGCCAGCAAGCCGATTGTGATCAGTATCGGGGCGATGGCGGACGGACTTCCCCTGGTCAAGGAGGGCTGGATCGATTCGACCATTCTCCAGTCACCCCGCGTCGACTGCCGCCTGGCTGTGGACACGGCCATGGCCATCCTCGAAGGCAGGCAGGCCGAGCCCTTCAGGAATTACTTCATGGCGGACAGCCCCGTGGACCGATCAAACGTTCAGGAAGTCATCGATATGCGCCTCTGGGACTAGTAGGGCCGGCACGAGACCGGCCCCTACGGATGGGGTTCCACGTTCCACGACCGGTGGATGTTGGGATACGTAGGGGCGACCCTGGTGGTCGCCCGTGACGCGGGCCGGCACCAGGCCGGCCCCTACGCCCGGAGGCTATTTGGCGCGCTTTGGTTTATGATGGCTTTCCCTATTCGAATCAAAGGAGAAGAGCATGCGTGAAAACAGGGTGAAACGTAAACTGCAAAACGGCGAGGTGGTAACCGTCGTCTCGGGTGACCACAACAGCGAAATGATCGATTTTCTGGGACCGCTCGGTGTCGATGGAGTCTGGCTCGAGGGCGAGCACGGTCCTCTCACCTGGGCACAGATTGGCGACTGTTCGCGTGCCTGTGATCTGTGGGGGATGACCTCGGTGACGCGGGTGAACAAGAACGACGAGGGGTTGATCATGCGAACCCTGGACCGCGGCAGCATGGGAATCGTGGTCCCTCATGTCAACACCAGGGCCGCCGCCGAACAGGTCGTGCAGGCCGCCAAGTATGCCCCGGTGGGCATACGGGGAATGTACGGGGGGCGCCAGTCCTACGGCGTGAAGAACTACCATGAGAAGGCCAATGACCAGGTCCTGGTGGTGGTGCTGATCGAGGAACTGGAGGCCGTCGAGAACCTGGCTGAGATCCTGACCGTGGATCATATCGATGTCTTCTTTGTTGCTCCGTCGGATCTGGCTCAGACCATGGGGCACATCGGGAACTACACACACCCCGAGGTCCAGAAAGTGATCGACGGCGCGCTGGCTCAGATCGTGGGAGCCGGGAGAAATGCGGGAACCCTGGTTCTCGACGAGACGGTGGAAAGATACGTCGCCGCGGGAGTGCGCTTTGTTTTCACCTCCTTGAACCTGTGGGTCGCCAAGGGTGCCAGGGCGTTTGTCGAAAAGGCTCGCTCCGCCGCCCGGTAGTCCCGAAAACCAGAACCTCCGATTCGCAGCCCTGATTGCAGCTCGTCCGGAGTCTCACCGGTCCGTCGGGGTTGGCGGTTACCGGTAACTGCACCCAGGGGGTGCTACGAAATCCGCGACTCAGTGGTGGGCTGAAACATACATCCCTCCACGAAAATGTCAAAGAAGTCCTCAGTGGTCTCCAGTTCGATGTGCTCGATTTGTGTGGCCGTCCTTTCCATCCACTGACGAAGGTCTCTGGACAGCAGCATGACGGTAGCACCCTGAAGGGAGGCGTTTCCGACTTTAACGATGCGCTCTTCGGGAACATCGGGAATAAAGCCGATGGCGCGGGCACTCTGGATATCGATGTAATTGGCGAAGCCTCCGGCCAGGTAGACTTTGTCGATCTTCTCCGCCGTCAGGCCGTAGCGGCGGATCACGATCTGCTGACCACAAAAGTTGGCTGCCTTGGCCTGGGCCAGAGCGCTGATGTCGGCTCGTGACAGGGTCATCCCTTTTCCCGGGACGAATTCAAAGTCGTTGCTCCGGTCGGCGAAGACACCCAGCTCCGACATGGCGCCGGTGCGCCGCAACTCGGCCAGGAGATCGATGAGGCCGGAGCCACAGATTCCCTGCGGCGGAGCCTCCCCGATGGTGTGCCATTTCACCGCGCCGTCATGAAGCTTGACCGAGTCGACTGCTCCCTCGTAACCAGGCATGCCGTACGTGACCTCTCCTCCCTCGAAGGCCGGACCCGCCGGGCAGGAAGCCGCCATCATGCGGCTGCGGTTGCCCACCACCACCTCGGTATTGGTGCCCACATCGATGAGCATCACCACACCGTCTTCCAGGTCCATGGCAATAGCCAGAAGGTCGGCGGCCACGTCGGCCCCCACATGAGAGGCGATCAGGGGGCCGCCGTAAATGTTGGCCCTGCGAAAGACTCGCAAGCCAAGGTCACGAGCCGAAACGTTCAAGGCGGTGGTTTCCCGATCCCCATCCAGCAGCGCATGCTCCGTGACTGATTTATAGGGCTTCTCCCCAATCGACTGGACGTCGAACCCAAAGAAGATGTCCCGCATCGTGGAGTTACCGACCACCACCACTTCGTAGATCTGCCTCCTGGGGATTCCGGTTCGCCGGCAAAGGTCCCGAATCTCGAAGTTGAGGCCCGCCAGGATCGCCTGGCGCAATTCTCCCCGGAACGGCCCACCGTCGTAGGAAATGCGGTGCATGATGTCGCTTCCCCCAAAGCGCTGGGGATTCTCTAAGGAACGGGTGTGCAACACCTGACCCGTTTCCAGATCGGCTAGATTGAAAACGACCGTGGTGGTGCCCAGATCCACAGCCAGCCCGAAGAGGCGGCCTCGATACCGATCGATGCGGGTTTCACCAAGGTAGACACCGTCGTCGCGGCGGGTGACGAGTGGAGCGACCTCGATCCGGCGCTGAATAGAGTCGGTGAGAATCTTGGGTTCGCGCCGCAGCAAAGCAAACTCAACGTCTGAATCGGCGTCCGTAACTTTGGCCTGGCAGGCCAACCGGTAGTTCTCGCGCAGGAAGCTCTCCGCGTCGGTCGGCGCGCAAAGGGCTTCCATGCCCCGCTGGATTTCGACGACGCATTCGTGGCACTCGCCGCTGCGACCGCAGGAAGTAGGAACCCGAACCTGCAGTTGGTCGGCGTAATCGAAGATGGTTCGATTGGCGACCAGCTCCAGCTCCTGGTCGTCGTGACGGATTCGAGCCATTGACGGGAGCCCTTAGTACTAGTCCTTCACTTCCCAGGCGTTCCGGTAGTCCAGCTTGTCGCTGCCGGTACAGACGGCCAGCTGGTGGGGGCCGTCACTGTACGACTGGTTGCGGCAGCCAAACCGGGCCGTGCAGCGGTCATCCTTGTTCTTGTAGGGGCAACGCCACAGGGAGACTTCGTTGACGGTGTCGTTGATGCCCTGATAGATCTCCCAGAGACGGTTCAGACTTCGCTGCAGCTTTTCTTTGTCAGCGGTCACATTTGCAGGCATCAGGCAACTCCCGCCAGCGAGAGAACTTCAATTCGTCGATCACAGGGCCAATATCTTACGGCATTTCGCTCGAGGGAGTCATGTTTACTCTTCGGCAGCAGATCCGGCAGTTGCCTCCTGTTGGGCAACAGCCCGCTGCGGCGGGGCTTCGTTTCCGATGCCTAACAGTTCTTTGGCTTTCTCCACGCAGGCGATGGCATCCTTGCCGTATCCGTCCGCCCCCATGTCATCGGCGAATTCCGGCGTGACGGGGGCGCCCCCCACCATCGTCTTGACGCGTCCCTGCAGCCCGGCCTCCTCGAAGGCCTGGATCGTTTTCCCCATATTGGGCATGGTGGTGGTCAGCAAAGCCGACATTCCCACCACCTGCGCGCCGTGTTCCATGACCGAGTCGATGAACTCGTCCGGCTTGGTGTCGACTCCCAGATCTTCCACGATGAAGCCCGACCCGCGCAGCATCATAATGCACAAATTCTTTCCAATATCGTGAAGATCGCCTTTGACCGTCCCCATAATGACAGTTCCTAGCGGCGGCATGTCCGAAGCCGAAAGAATGGGCTCCAGGTGCGCCATTCCGGCTTTCATGGCCCGGGCCGAGATGAGAACTTCGGGAACAAAGATGACGTTGTCGCGAAACTTGACCCCCACCACAGCCATTCCCGCAATGAGCCCGTCATCCAGCACCGTGTTGGCCTGAAAGCCTTCTCCCAGAGCCTGTTCGGTCAAACGGTCTACCTCGTGCTGATTGCCTACGATGAGTGCGTAGCTGATGTCCTGCATCAGCGGGTCAGCCTGCTCAAAGGTCCCGCTGATTCGTTTCAGCTCGTTGGGCCGGGTCACATGAACCAGCTCTTTCTTCAAACCCTCATTCACAATCGGCATTCTCTTCTCCCTCGCCTGTCCCGCCCTTCATATCTGCAGCCGTCCGGCTCTCCAGGCCTGCAGGTAGTCGATGCAGAATTCATCTTCACCCAGCAGGACGTCCCGCGCCAGCTGCACGGGCTCCGATTCGACGTCCAACTCCAGAATCGCCTGGATGTCACATTGCACCGGATCGACGATACCGGCGTCGATTCCAGCCTCCAGAGCCAGATGAATGAACGCCAGGTTTACCAGTTTTCGCTGAGGGAGTCCAAAGGAGACATTGCTCAGCCCCCCGGTGATATGAACCTCGACGCCGTAAAGCTCTCGCAGTTCGGTCACCGCATCCAGGTAGTGCCGGCCGTAATCGGCCGCTACCGAGATCGGAAATACGAGGCCGTCTATGTAAACATCGTCCAGGTTAATCCCCCGAGCATCGACCAGGTCCATCAACTGTTTAACGTTGGCAACTCTTTCGGCCGCGTCCGCGGGCATGCCCTCGGCTCCCGCTGCGGTTACGATGACCCTTGCGTTGTGCTGCTCCACCAGATCCAGAGTCTCCGGGCGTTCCAGGGCGAGAGAATTCAACATGGGCCGGCCGGCCTTCCCGTCGTAGCGGGCCAGACCCGCCGCGATGATCTCAGCGTTGGAAGAATCCACGCTGGGAGGGATAGGGGACACTTCCTGAACCGTGCTGACCAGCCACTCCATCGCCTGCTTCTGGACTTCGACGCGATAAGAGACTTCGTCCACGTTCAGGTCCAGGAAGTGGGCCCCGGCATCCACCTGTCGCCTGACTCCGTGGTGCACGTAAGCCCTCCCCTCGGCCTGTTGCTCGGGATCGTCACTCAACCCCTTGTTCACGGCGATCATGTAGTGCTTGATGTGACCCTGCTGATAGGGCTGCGTCTCCTTAGTGCTCTCAGGAACGGGCATGAAACGCTGCTCGCCCGAACTACCCCGGAACATGACCGCTTCCGTCCCATCCTCCAGTTTTGTTACGCGTATGCCTTTGCGCAGCACGACCCGGGTCGCGTGAATGTTTTCTCCAATGATGACAAAGTCCTGGGCGGAGTCGACAATTCTGGGCATGGCTGAGGAAATCCAGTACTTAGAAAATCAGTTGGGGTGTTCTTGGCACCAGTCTTTGACGGCTCTGGGTATCTCGAGCAGGTTTTCAAGTCTCGTCGCCAACGGAATGGCACATTCCGGGGCGATCAGGTCGACCCCGGCATCCATACATTCGTAGACGGCCTCACGCACCTCTTCGGGCCCGCGGGCATAGAGGAGTTCCGGGTTGTTGAGGTTCCCCACCAGCCGAATTCGTCCGTCGGCGATCTCCATCGCCTTTTTCGGGTCATTCTTGGAATCGAAATGGAAGCAGGCCATGCCGGTCTGAGCAATGAAATCCAGGCGATCGAGGGTTTGCCCGCAAATGTGCAGGATCAGGGGGCACGGGATCCTTTCAACCATTTCCTGATGGAGCTCCAGGAGGAACTTCCTGTAGTACTCGCCGCTGACCAGATCACCGGTTGCGTGATCCGGAAAGGTCAGAGCATCAGCCCCTGCCTCAATCTGTGCCTTGGAAAACAAAACCGAGATCTCCTTGAGCCGATCCAGGCACTGCATGGTCTTGCCGGGATCATCGATGCTCATGAGCAGGAACTGCTCCACTCCGAAAACGTGGTACGCAAGGGTCCACGGGCCCATGGCCTTGCCGATGATGGCCGCTTCGTCTCCGTGTTCCTTTTTTAGAATGGAGAGCGCCTTGAGCACGCACTGGTTGTCGGGATGGGTGAGGAAGTCCTTGGGGATGTGAACGTCGTCAGGGCCTTCCCAGATGGGTTTGTACATACGCACCGTGGGCCAGTTGTCCTTCACCTCCCACTGCATTTCACAACCCAGGGCGGAGGACTCCTGGATGATCGTAAAGACCGGCATGATGCTGTCAAAGCCAAGTTCCGTATAACCCGTTGCAGCCAATCTGGCGTTTAACTCGGGATTGCGGCAGGCGTCCGGAAAGGGGGCGCCGACCAGATCCATCAGTTCCACGGTGGCGACATTGGTGGGATTGGATATAGGCGGTCGGTCCACGGGTTTGCCGGCCAGGGCGTTCAGGACCCGGTCTCGAGGTTTCATTGTTTCAACAAAGGCCATGGCAATAACTCCTTGCAGTCCTGTCTTTCAGGTGGATCCTCGATGGGATCCTTGCTCACATAGGCGAGAAACCCGCCGTTCCCGTGGTCAACTGTCCGCGCAGGGCCGACTCCTTGAGCATCGTCTCCACGGCACTGACATTGCGCGAGTAGGGGAGCAGCAGCCTCAGCAGTCCGTCGTGGCGGGTTCCACAGGGAAAGGCCACGGTGTTCTCTTCGACCTTTTCCATTTCGCCGTAGCGCAAAAAGCCCATCTGGACGGCAGGAAGCCGCCAGGGGATCTTTTCAGGATCCCCCTCAGCCGAGATCTGATAGACCCATCGGCCATCTTGCTCCCTTCCATTCACGAACAGGGTCAGGTCGGTTTTCGTGTCCTGGATTGACAAAGGGCCGCTCGGATGTTCGTAGTCCGGGCTTTTTTCTACGGCCTGGGCCAGGAGAAACCTGAGAGGTCTGGCGTGCAGGGTGCCGCACGGGAACCTCGCCTGATTGTGGGTGTCCTCGACGGCGACCAGCCCGCCCAGCTTCACAAGCTGGGCACGGATGTGCCGGATGCGCTCCTTGACGCCCGGCGCTTGACTGTACGTCCAGACGGTCAAGTCGTCACCCTTACGGTAGATCCCCACGGTGATGTCGTTGAAATGCGGGTCCATCGAAATCAATTCCAGGCACTTTCCGTACCGTTCGATGACCTCGACTACCCGAAGCCTGGGTTCGGCTCTTGTTTCCACCATGAGGTCTCCTTCACTCAACAATCCACTCGTCAACGGCCCCGGGGTGAGGTTTGCGCCGTCCCGACTTATGGAGCTCCCGAATCCGCGTCACGAAATCGTCGGGGAAGCCTTGATTGTAACGATCCGCCACTTGGGCTGCTGTCTCGGCAGCCGTACCCTCTCCTTCAACGTATTCCCCCCAGGCCCAGCCGTCTAGATAGTCGTCCGTCCCGGCGCTCTTGTCAAACATTGCGATCCGGTCCACGCCCTCCTGAAATCGCCCATCCAGAGGCTGTGAGACCTGGTCGCTGTCGTCTTCAGCCTGGACCTGGACCGGGATCTCCTTCCAATAGAGTACTCTCGCCCTGGCCATCAACATCCTTCTGGTCCCTGACCCGATGCCCGCGGACCATCATACATGAGTCCAGAGATGTCCTCCAGATAGTCCGGCCAGCCGATTTACGGTGCTGGGTGCGGGTTCGCCCCACTCTTCACCCGCGGTTGTTCTCCCGCGAAACAAAGCGGCGGGGCAGCAGTTCGGCCTCCTCGATGATCTCCGCCACCAGTTCCTCCTGCCGGTAGGCCATGACATGGACGCCCGAGACGCCACGGATCTCTCGCACCTGTTGGATGATCTCCACGCAAAGTTTCCGGCCTTCCTCACGCTGGCGATCGGCCGGCACTGATTTCAAACGACGGAGGATCCGGTCGGGGATGACGACTCCGGGGACATTGGTTCTGATCCAGTCGGCCGCCCGGGCAGACCGCAGCGGCCCCACGCCCACCAGAATAAAGACCTCCTCATCAACCCCCAGATCGCGGATCGCGGCCATGAAGGCCTCGAAGCGGGGCACGTCGAAACAAAACTGCGTCTGAATGAAATCGGCGCCGGCCTCGACTTTCTTTTTCAGTCTGAGAGGGCGGAAATCGAAAGGCTGAACGAAGGGATTGGCGGCGGCTCCCAGGAACAACCGGGGTGGCGCGTGCAGTTTCCGACCGCTCAGAAAGCGCGATTCGTCTCGCAGAATCCGGGCCGTCCGAAGCAGGGTCATCGAGTCCAGATCGAAAACCGGACGGGCGTCGGGCTGATCGCCCACCTGAACCCCGTCGCCGGTCAGGCACAGAACGTTCTTCACCCCGAGAGCCGCAGCTCCCAGGATGTCCCCCTGGATGGCGATTCGATTCCTGTCTCGGCAGGAAACCTGCAGAACAGGCTCGTAGCCCGCCTGGGTCAGGAGCGCACACACTCCGACGCTGGACATATGTACGTGCGCCCCCGAGGCATCCGTGGCGTTGATGGCATCACAAACCGAGGCCAGCACCAGGGCCCGATCGTAGACCTCATGAGGATCCGCCGTATCGGGGGAATTCAATTCGGCAGTGACGGCGAATCGACCCGACCTCAAGACGTGCTCCAGCCTCGAGCCGGATCGCATTTCCCCGTCAGTCACGATTCCCACCCGGGCGGCGGGTCGATTCTGCCCGTGAAATCGTTCACCCAGGCGGAGCTCCCCTCGAGCTGTCGATCGAGCGGGGGCAGGACTTTCAGCATCTCGGGCCCGTACCTGGGCATCCGCTTGGAACGCTCCCAGGCCTGGACCCAGACGCAGGGCATGTCAGGGATGACTTCGCAGTTTCCATTCGTTCGCACCCCCCCGCAGGGACCGTTGCGCAGGTTCTTCGGGCACGTCATCGGGCAGGTCATTCCAGTCACGTGCAAAACGCACTGGCCGCACATCCGGCAGTCGAAAACGGCACCCTTGCCCACCCTCTCGGCGAGGATGAAAAAGGACTCCACCTTGCCCTCCGGTTTCAGCCAACGGCGAAAAGGCGAGAGGACACGCCGCGTCAGGGAGTAAATGAACTCAAGCAGCTGAGGATGCCTTTGGAGGATGCTCACCCTTTCTCTCCAAGCTCGCCGGGAATGGATGTCCCTGCCCGGCTTACCATTCAAACCACCACGTTGCGAGGTTGGCCCGCGAAAAAGGCCTGAATATTCTCGGCCGTTTCATCTACCAGCTTTTGCCGGGCCTCTCGAGTCGACCACGCACAGTGAGGCGTAATGATCACGTTCTTGGCGTCGAGCAGTACGTTGCCGTGGGTGGGAGGCTCGGAAGTGAGCACATCGAATCCTGCGCCTGCGATGCGGCCGCTGTTCAGCGCCGCAGCCAGAGCTTCTTCGTCGACAATCCCTCCGCGCGCGGTATTGATGATCATGGCCGTGGGCTTCATCTTGTTCAACACATCGGCATCGATCAGATTGCGAGTCTGATCGGTCAGGGGGCTGTGTACCGTGACGAAGTCTGACTCCCGAAAGATGGTTTCCAGGTCGGTGTTGGAGTATTCCGCCCCGTGGATCCCTATAACGTCGTGGGCAAGAACCCTCATTCCGAAGCCCTCTGCGATCCGCGCCACTCCCCTCCCGATGGTCCCGAAGCCGATGATGCCGATGGTCAGGCCCCTGAGCTCGAAGGCGTGGTAGTTCAACAGGTTGAAAGAGCTCGCCTGGGCCCATTCTCCCGCCATGACGTCCCTGTGATAGAGGTGGGCTTTGGTGGCAAGGTTGAGAATCAGGGCAAAAGTGTGCTGGGGCACAGTATTGCTCGCGTACCCGGCCACGTTGCACACGGTCACGCCGCTCTTTTTTGCTGCGTCCAGGTCGACATTGTCGTATCCGGTCGCAATTTCCGCAATCAACTGCAGCGAATCCAGGGACCCGATCACGCGAGGTGTCATTCGAACTTTGTTCGGGATCACGACCTCCGCACCGGCGGCTCGTTCGATGATCTCTTCCTCCGTGGAATGTGAATACCCCACGTAATCGCCCAGCTGCCGGAACACCGAGAAGTCGATATCGTCATTGAAAGGGATAGTGGATTCGTCTGGAAACACGATCTTCATACTTCAATTCCTCTTTACTGCGAACCGTGCAGAAGCTTACAACATTAGAGTAGCTTGAGTCAGCGACCCCCGCCGGGGCCAACCGGAGTCAATCCTCCCTCCAAAGCTCCGTCTCAAAGGCCAGAAGCTCGACGGCCCCCGATCGCCAGGCGCCCGTTGCAAGCCCCGTTTTCAGGCACAGATTCGTCAAAAAATCCTCCCGGTCCCACCCCCGAGCCGGTGGGACCTGGGGCAGCAGCAGCCCCCTTTTCTCCCCTTTGACAATCATGAGCCCGTGCACTCCCAGCTGAATCTCTTGCGGGCGGATCGGGTGCAGTGGGGTCAGCGCACTGATTTCGATCTGCACCTCGGGCAGCTCCTGCGCCGTGACGGGGCGGAAGCGCGGATCGCGGGTGGCGGCGGCAACTGCCATGTGGGTGACCGATTCGATCAGGGGTCGCCGGGGTAGAAACTCTCCCAGACAACCGCGCAACGCCCTGGAATCGCGCTGAGGCAGACTCACAAAGGCGCCCCTGTGTTCGAGCAGTGCGCTCGAATCCGTGTCGTGGGGTGGGATCCGGCCCGCCGTCAGAAATTCCTCCAGGGCGCGCCTGGCCGCGCGCAGCAGTTCCCTTCGATGCGGCGCCGAGAGCCGCCCGCCGGTCACCTGCGTGTCGTTCCTCGTTTTCGCCATGCCCCGGGGATGGTTATGGGTTAGCAGTTACCCGTTACCAGGTGGCCCTGTCAACTTTCAACCCTGTCAACTTTCAACTCTTCAACCTTCAACCTTCAACCTTTAGGGGCGTGTTGCCCAAACCTGATCCAGCTTTTTCTGCCGCCCCCTCCGGGGGCTGCCTTGGAGGACGTCGTCCTGTACCGGGGCCTTGCGGCCCCGGCTATTTTCTCACGCCCCCTTTGGGGGCTGTCTTCAGGCCGCAACGCGGCCGAAAGAAAATAGCCGTGGGCGTCAGCCCACGGAAATCTCCGTCAATTCTAAAGCCCTGAAGGGGCGACAGAGATTTGGCAACACGCCCTTCAACCTTCAACCCCGCAAACCCAACCGTTAAGCGCCAAGTCCCAGCTCGCCCGAAATCTCAAGACCCGGTCGCGCCGGTCTAGGTCGCGTCCCACTCGGCACAGCTTGTGTAACCTGCGTCCACGACCAGCGACGTGCCGGTGACGCCGGCCGAGTCTTCACATGCAAGGTACAGGGCGGCGCGGGCGATGTCACGGGGCGTCAAGATCCGGTTCATCGGCACTCGCGTCAACCGGGCGGCCAGGGCAGCTTGCGGGTCGGGCGTGGCATCCATATGTTCCCGCAGCATGGGAGTGTCGGTGATACCGGGCGAGATGCAGTTGCAGCGCAAGCCGTCGCGGGCGTAATCCAGGGCGATGGAACGGCTCAGGCCCAGCACCGCGTGCTTGGACGCAATGTAGGCCGGCGTCAGGGCCTGCCCGATATGACTCCCCACGGATCCAATGTTGACCACGTAGCTTCGCGAGTTCTTTCGCAGGGGCTCGAGGCCGTACCTGATCGACCAGTAGATCGACTTGAGGTTCACTGCCATGAGCCGATCCCAGTCTGCTTCGGTATACTCGTGCAGCATCCCGACGTGCACGATTCCGGCGCAGTTGACGATGGTCTGAAGCCCATCGAAGCGGTCCACCGTCTGCCCGATGGAATCTCGCACCTGCTCTCCCCTGGTGACGTCGCAGTGGCTGAAGAGGGCCCTGCCACCTGCGCTGCGGATGCGCTCGGCCACCTGCTCGCCGAGGTCGGGCTGGATGTCGACGACGACCACGCCGGCGCCTTCTGCGGAAAACAATTCGGCAATCCCTCTGCCCATGCCCGAGGCGCCGCCAGTGATCCAGGCGGTTTGTCCCTCAAGTCGCATCATCGAGTGTTGCCTTCCTCAGGGCTGTCGGCCAGGACCGCCCGGGCGTCTTTCTGCAACTGATCAGGCCGGCCGCTACTCGAGGTCATGAGCCTCCCGAACCTGCCGAATCACCTCCTGTTCCGCCACGCTCATGGGATGGGCCAGCGCCTTCTCCCGGAGTTCCTTCAGGCGTTTCGATCCCTGCGACTGCTCCTGGCTCCATTCCCGTACGAAGCCTCCCTGTTTGATATCCCTCTCCAGCAGCGCCCGGGCCTTCTTCTTCATCTCGCCTGGAATGAGGTCCGGCGCTCGCGACAGGGTTCCGTATTGACTCGTAGTGGAATGAAAGGCCATCTGGCGAAAGAACCCGTTGTTACCCATGTGCCCGAGGATCTCCGATGCCTCGCCCGAGGCATACAGCTCCATCACCATCAGCTCGGGTGAGAAACCGCTCTCGACGCCCATCTCGAAACATTCCACAAACCAGGCCGTGAGTCCGGCCCAGATGACCTGCTCCGCAAAGAGATCCAGCTCGGCCTCTTCTCGAAACGAGGATTCGAAAACTCCGCCGCGGGTCAGGCCCATTCCCTTGCATAGAGCGAGGGCCGTTTGCCTGCCGTTGCCACTGGCGTCCTGATGCACTGCGAACTGAGCGATAGCCCCCTTTCCATGCTCAAACAGCGTTCTCACCATCGCTCCCGTCATGCGAGGAGCCACCATCACGACGTCGACGTCGGCCGGCGGGCGAATTAAATCGTACCCGATGTTGTACCCGCTGGCCCAGACCAGTGTATTGCCCGCGCTGATGCCGGGGGCAATCTGATCATGCCAGATCACGGGCTGGGATTCGTCGGTCGTGAGCACCAGAAGGATATCCCCGCGAGCGGAGGCTTCCGAGATCTCCATGACCTCAAATCCGTCCGCCCTGGCCCGATCGCGGTACTCATCATCCCGGTTGCCCACCACGACTCGGATCCCGTTGTCGCGCAGATTCAGTCCCTGGCCCCGCCCCTGGTTCCCGTAACCGATTACGGCCACCGTTTTGCCGGCCAACGGCTGCAGGCTCGCATCCCGGTCTTTGAGAAGTTGCATGATGGTTCCCTTTCTGCTTCAGACGTCTCCGCTCGAGAACTTCATTTTTCCTTTCATGCGCACCCAATCTCAGCCGCGGGTCCGCACTCAGGTCCAACTGGGGAGAGGGGTCTGGAGTCCTTCTTCAATCCACAGGAATTGTCCATTGATGGATGCCGACTCGTCGCCGACCAGCCGAAGTACGAGGTCTGCGGCTTTGGCAGGCGGATCACCCCCGGTTTCCTCCACCCAGCGGACCCATTGTCGGTACCCTTCCCCCTCGGACCCGAGGCTTGCCGCCACGCTTTTGATGTATCCCCACATTTGCGTTTTCACCTCGCCGGGGTGCATCAGATTGGCAGTTACGCCGCTGCCGGTCAACTCAGCCGCCAGCTGTCGAGTGAACTGGTTTAGCGCCACCTTACTGGTGGCATAAGCACTGTTCAGAGGACCAGGTGGATGGAAAGCAGCCGCTGAGCTGAAGTTGATGATTCTGCCCCACCCGTGCTCGATCATACCCGCTACGAAGGCCCGGCACGTGAGATATGGACCGTGCGTATTGATCTTCACGGTTTCCAGCCATTGCTGAGGGTCGCTGTCCCGAATGAGTTGGATAGGTCCGAAGATGCCGGCGGCGTTGACCAGAATCGCGGGGGTTCCGAGACGCTTTTCCACCTGGTCCTTGAGTCGCGTGACCGACTCCGGATCGCTGATGTCGGCGGGAAACGCACGAGCCACGCCACCGGCCTGTCTGATGTCCTGCTCCGACTCCCCGAGTCGATCCTGGCTGCGGGCCACCAGGGCAACGGCGACCGACCGGGACGCCAGATTCACGGCCACACACCGGCCTAGCCCCCGGCTGGCTCCCGTCACCACGGCTACTGTGTCCTTTAGATGGGTCATTGTGCGGTTTCGCCGGGCCTGGTCTCAAGATGGAAAATCTCGCGCATCTCGCCCACCGCGGGCTTGCCGTCAACGATCTCGATCAGGTTCTCGAAAAGCTCAGCCCAGCGATAGTGGACATCGGTGCTCCAGAGCCTGTTCCAGGCCTCCGCATCCTGGATCTCAGAGTAAAGGAAAATGATGGGATCGCTTTCGAAACTGGCTATCGAGGCAATACCGCAGCGCTCAATCTCCTCCACGAGCTCGGGCCAGATATTGTCGTGGCGTTGCCTGTATTCGGGGAGTGAGCCTGGTTTCAACTTCAGCGTGAAAGCACGACGAATCATGGCAATTCTCCTGGTTGGGATCTTGGTCGGATCGGATCGTATGTTTCGTAGGGGCCGGTCTCGTGCCGGCCCGCTTCCCAGGCGACCACCCGGAGTCGCCCCTACATTTGTAGGGGCCGGGTCGCCCCTACAGATCCAATCAGATCGCCGACCCTGGAACGTGGTACGTGGTACGTGAAACTCCCCTCTAGATCAGTATTTCCTCGATCAGGTGCCCGTGCACGTCGGTCAGTCGGCGATTGATCCCGTTGTGAAGGTAGGTGAGCCGTTTGTGGTCAACTCCCATGAGGTGCAGGATGGTGGCGTGCAGGTCATGAACGGACGTGGAGCCAACGGCTCCCTTCCAGCCCCATTCATCGCTTTCTCCGTGAGTCACTCCCGGCTTGATTCCGGCGCCGGCCAGCCAGGTGACGAAGGTGCCTCCGTTGTGGTCGCGGCCCGAACTCTGCTGTGAGAAGGGCATCCGACCAAACTCTGTGGTCCACACCAGCAACGTATCCTCCAGCAGGCCCCTGCTTTTCAGATCCTTATACAGCCCGGCAATCGGTCTGTCGGTCCGCCTGGCGATCGAGCTCAGCTGGCGTCCGATATTGGCATGGTTGTCCCAGTTGCCTACGGCGCCGTTGGTACCACTCCAGACTTGAACAAAACGCACTCCGGCCTCTGCGAGGCGGCGAGCCAGGAGGCAACTTCGGCCGAAATCTTCGGTCTCGCTTTCATCCAGGCCATACAGTTTTCTCGTAGCCTCGGATTCACTCGATTCGTCCAGTATGGGAGGCGCGCTCAGTTGCATCCGGGCGGCTAACTCGTAGGATTGGATACGGGCATCGAGGCGCGAATCCCCCGGGTGGGCACTCAGGTGTTCCCGGTTCAATGCACCCAGCAGAGTCAATCCTTCCCGATCGCTTGCCGGGGTGATGAATTCCGCCGATTCGGGAGGGAATAAATCGTGAATCGGGTTCGCCGAGCTGGGCCTGATGAGAGTGCCCTGATGGGCTGCCGGGAGAAATCCCGACGAAAACGCTTTCTGGCCATTGTAGGGTAGGCCCCGGGCATCCGGAATCACGACGAACGCCGGCAGATTCTCGTTCATACTCCCCAGGCCGTAGGACAGCCAGGAGCCCATGGCGGGGAATCCCGGCATCGGAAAACCGGTGTTCTGCTCATACACGCCCAGCCCATGTACGTTGGTCCTGGACCGCATAGCCATGAGGAACGCCAGGTCGTCCACAATCGTCGCAACGTGGGGAAAGACTTCGCTCACCCAGCGCCCCGACTCTCCGTATTGCTGGAACTCGAAGGGGCTCTTCATGACGAGAAACCCCGGTGAGTCGGTCACCGATTCCAGCTTCAGGCCGGGGCCGGGGTTGAATCTCTGTCCGCTCAGCCGGGCGAGTTCAGGCTTGTAGTCGAAGGTATCGAGCTGACTTGCCCCGCCGTTCATGAACAGCTGTATCACTCGCTTGACCTTGGGCTGATGATGCAAGCCGCCGCCGGACAGAGGCCCCCGTTCCAAAAGCGCGGGTCCGGCCAAAGCGCCCTCCCGAGCCAGCAGGTGGGTTAGCGCAAGGCCACCCAGCCCTCCGCCCAGGCGGTCCAGGAACCTGCGCCGGGTCAGCAATCCGCTGTGGGGCTCCCGGGGATCGCCTTGGGTGCACGAATGATGGCATTTCATAGTGGAGCTTTCTCTGTTCAGTTCACAAACACAAATTCGTTGGAGTTCAGGATCACTCGGCACACGTTCGTCATTCCGTGTTTGGCGCCGTAGGCTTCGAGCTCTTGAGATTCGTTGTCGGTTGGTAGTCGGCCCAGAACCAGCTGGTAGGCAGCTTCGAGCCGAGCCCTCGGATCCTCCCCCGCCTCTTTTGCCACGCGGGCTGCCAGGTGCCGGCTCTGGCTCAGAATGAACGGATTGTTCCACATCGTGAGGGCCTGCAGAGAGGTAGTCGATACGGTGCGGGCGGCGGCGAGTTGAGAGGAGTCCGGACTGTCGAGCACTTCCATGAAGGGGTCGGGCCGGGTACGGAAAACCCAACGGTAGACGCTTCGACGAAAGTTTGCCGGATTCTCGGCATCGAAGGTCTCGTAGCTGATCAGAGGCGTCACACTCGGGTTTGGGTCTTCGTAGTCGAACTGCTTGACCGGTGGGCCGCCCATTGTCAAGTCAAGCTTTCCGCTGGCCTGCAGGACCGAATCACGGAGCGATTCTGCGTCCAGCCGACGGCGATTCATGCGCCACAGTGTACGGTTTTCCGCATCCGTTTTCGAATACTCCGGCTGGTCCTGCGAGGACTGCCGGTAAACGGAACTGGTGAGGATCAACCTGTGCAACTCTTTGACCGAACCTCCGTTGTCGAGGAACCAGAGCGCCAGCCAATCCAGCAGTTGCGGATGGCTGGGCCGCCCGCCCATGTGGCCGAAATCACTGGGGGTGTCAACCAGTCCCCGGCCGAAGTGATAGTGCCAGATACGGTTGACGATGGAACGCCAGGTCAGCACATTCTTTGGATCGGTGATCCATTTGGCCAGCGCTGCTCGACGGCCTCCCTCGCGCCGGGGTTGCTCCAGCTCAAAGTGCGGGTCCAGGTCCTGGATCAGGGAAAGTGCCCCGGGAGACGCGGGTTCCAGGGGCTTGGTGATCTCGCCCCGCCCCAGCACCGAAATCGGGCGGGGGATTCCTTTGGTCGGTTTGAATTTGTTGAAGGTGGCGAAGTCAGCCGTTCCCGAGTACACCATGGGAGCCGGCGGCATGGCCGCGAGTTGGCGATTGACCTCCTCGAGCTCTCGTTCGATTTCCTCCAGCTCCGACCGGAGACCCGGACCCAGCCGGGAGCGGGCCATTGCTGCTCTCTGCTCTTCGATCCTCTCGATTTCGACTGCGATTTCGCTGCTGCGACGAGCACTCTTCAAGGCGCTGGACAGGTCGCCGGGTCCGGGGTGCTTCTGGTAGTCCCCCAGGGAAGCCAGGGTCACCACGCTGGTGGCGCCGTCAACAAGATTGGCCTGCGACCACGGGGCTTTGTCGTCCGAGCCGGAGGGTTGACTCTCCATCGAATCAGAGGAGGTCACTTTTCCCTTTACGGCTATGTTTCGGTCGCCGGAGAAGGCCAGCAGTTCGGACAGGGCGAACAGCCAGTAGCTGTCCGTCGCCGCCGCAACGGGAGACAGGGCGGTGACCCGGATGTAACGAGCTCTCTGTCCGCTGGTCTGGATCCCATACGGATCGGGCCCGGGACTGGGGAAACCCTTCTCGGTATGATCGGCCACGGTCTGGAAATTGAACATCAGCGGGTCATTGGAGAGATCAATCCGGAAGCGGGCAGGGAAGCCAAAGCCGGGCTGATCAGGGCGGTCCACGGGTACGAGGTAGAGGTGATGGATCGGAACCGATTCAAGGAGATCCACCTGCACCCACTTCTCTTTCTGACCCGCCAGCGAAACCTCACTGTGGTACCCGAGCGTAGAACTCTCCACTCCTTCGACCGGTTTGGAGAGAGCTTCGCGCTCCTCCTCGAGGCTCTGGATGCGTTCCTGCAGCTGCCGAATCTCGGGACTCGTCACGGCATCGATGTGATCGTTCAATTGCATCTGGCGGACTTCGAGGCTCAATCTTTTCCTGAGCAGGGACTGGCGCGCGATGTGGGTCTTCCGATCCGGGTCAAAAGGGCGATCGGCGCGGTCAACCCCGGCGAAAACAGACTGGAGACTGTAATACTCGGCTTGGGAGATCGGATCGAACTTGTGGTCGTGGCAACGGGCACAGTGGACGGTCGTGCTGTTAAAAGCGGACATCGTCGTCATCAGCATGTCGTCTCGATCCAGATTCTGGGCCTGTTTCTTGTCGACCGTGTCGTCAACGATGAAGATCATGGAGCTTTCGTCGAAGGGGCCGGTCGCGATGAACCCGGTGGCCACCGTGGCCTGAGGATCGTCGGGGTGGAGCATGTCACCGGCAATCTGCTCCTCCACGAAGTGGGCGTACGGCTTGTCCTGGTTGAAGGAGTGGATCAGGTAGTCGCGATAAGGCCAGCTGTTGTCGCGGGGCCGGTCCTGGTCGTGTCCCTGGCTGTCGGCGTAATGGATCACGTCCATCCAGTGCCGAGCCCATCGCTCACCATAGCGGGGGCTGTCCAGGAGCCGATCCACCACCCGGACAAATGCTTGAGGCGACCGGTCCTGCTGGAAGTCACCATACTCCCCAGCCGTCGGCTGCAGCCCGGTCAGATTCAGTGTGACCCGCCGCAGCAGGGTGCGCTTGTCGGCCGCCTTCGAGGGCTTGAACCCCTCCCTTTCCAACCTGGCCAGAATGAAGCGATCGACAGGGGTTCGGGGCCAGGACTCATCCTGCACTGCCGGCACCTCGGGCCGGACCAGCGGCCGGTAGGCCCAGTGGTCTCTGGATCGAGTGTGCCGTGATGCGTCAAAATCGTCCGGCCACTCAGCGCCCTGATCGATCCAGGCTCTCAGCAGACCGATGTTCTCATCGCTCAAACGATCGCCTGCCTGAGGCATCAGCATCTTCGGCGGTATTCCCGAGACGAATTGAATCAGTCTGCTCTGAGCACTTTGGCCGGCCACAATGGCGGGACCGGAAACCCCACCCCGCATCGTCTCCTCCCGGCTGTCCAGTCGCAGTCCCCCGCTCTCGATTCCTTCACTGTGGCAAAAGTGGCAGCGGGCGGAGAGGATGGGCTTGATATCGTGGACGAAGTCGACTTTCCTTTTCGCCGGCGGAGGCAGACCCGCCTCTTCCCCCTCCGTTTCGCTTCGAGTCTGTGCGGCGTGAAGCGGCAGCGCAAAGCTGCCTGAAGTAGAGAAGACCAGAGGAAGGAACCAGATCAGGCCCGCACCTCGCCCCCGCCATTTCAGAGCTGGCAATTTCATGCCCGCCAGGGGCCACAAACCGTTGCAGTTAAACATGTTCCACTCAAACTGGGCTACTTAGATAATAGTTCTCCAGGCGAAGCGAGGTCAAAGAAAAGGCTACTGCGCCGCAGCGCGGAAGCTGCCGAGACGGTGTTACAACCGGCAAGAACTGACACCAGTGAATTGCGCGCCGGCGCGGCCGCGCGGAGGGCTGCCGTGCCTGGTTGCGCGGCTATTGGTGACAGTTGCTCCTTGTAAACTCTAAGTTTATGAGCAGGGCGGCGTGTATTCGAAGGATTGTTCACGGGCCCAGGTCCCGGAGGGTGTTGCTCTGGCTGGCAGCCTTGACGGGGCTGATGGGGCTCGGTTCAGGCGCCGAGAATCGGCCCAGCTTCGACATCCGAGACCGCCTCAGTCCTAAGAATATAGATCGTGCTCTGCGTCCCCATACGCGCTACATTGTTTTGCACACAACCGAGGGCAAGGAAGAGGGTTCCCTCAAGAAGGTTCGCCGGCTCGGCGAGGCCCACTATTTCGTGGGGAAGAACGGCCGCGTCTACAGGATCATCCACCGCTCCAAGATCGCCACCCATGCAGGTCGCAGCTCCTGGGACGGGCACCCCAGGATCGACGAGCACTCGATTGGAATCGAGGTCGTCGGTTACCACAACCGTGACATCGGGGAGCGGCAATATCCAGCCTTGACCGAACTCTTGCGACAACTGCAGTCGCTTTATGATATTCCCGATCAGAAGATTCTGACCCACTCGATGGTCGCCTATGGGCGACCCAACCGGTTTCACCGCTACAACCACCGGGGCCGCAAGCGCTGTGGGATGATTTTTGCCAGGTCGGACGTACGTCAGCGGCTGGGGGTTTTTGACAAGCCCCTGGACGATCCTGAGGTCAAGTCTGGACGTCTGCGCGTGGCCGACCCGGAGCTTCACGAGTTTCTCTACTCGGCCATGCCTGTCTATCAGCCGGCCCGATCGAACGTGATTGCCCGGGGCTGGTCGGCCTGGACTATCGCACGGGAGAGATACGACAATCCGTCCACGATCTACCACTTTCCCAGCGGGAAAACGCTGAGAGGCGATCAGATCGAAAACTGGGAGCAAATCCCGGTCGGCACCAGGGTGGAAATCGGGCAGCCGGCTCCCAGGGCGGAATTCGAAGGATTCCTGGAAGTCAATGAGGCTAACAGTGACGCCCGCGGAATCCTGGGTGACGTCTTCGCTCAAGTGACTACGATCTACTTCCTGCCCAGCGGGCTGGTGCGCACCGGAGAAGACATCGCCGCGGATGCAGAAAGTCGCGCGGTTCTCGAGAACCTGCCGCTGGGTACTCGGATCCTGGTGGGGTATATCTACGGCGGCCACATCACGCAGGGCCGGTTCCCCAGGCAGATCGCCGGGGGAAAATGGAATTATCCTTCCACTTTTTATCGTCTACCGGATGGCCGGATCCTCAGTGGCGATGAAATCGACCAGCACCGAATCCCCCACAACACGATGATTTTCTATCAAAGCTGACCGCTCTGGGTTCTGGGCAGGTTCTTCAATTTTTAATTTTCAATCTTCAATTTTCAATCAGTCCCCTTCTTCCAGCGGTGTTACCGCCAGCGTCGTGAATTCTCCGGGCTGAGAGCCCAGTTCGACGGATACCGCGGCAATCCGGCCATTGAGTACTCGAGCCAGCATGGACCCGACGAAAAGAGGCGGCACACCTTCAAAGAGTTCGCTGACGAACCGGGCCAGATGCCCCCTGCGAGGGAGCGAGACGAGGTTCTCGGCACCTTCGATCGAGTCACCGAACGAATCGAGCAGATGGACCTCGACATCGACCTCTTCCTCAGAAGGGTTCATGAAGGCGACGCCGGTGTCGATGCCGTTGTTACTGCGCACCGGAACGAGAAAGCCACTCATCAGAGGGCTGGACTGGACGCCGGCGATGCCGATTCCGGGAATCTCGAAACGGACGAGCCCACCCAGGACACTGTTCGAATTGATGATGGCTGATCCGACCTGAGGTTCTTCTCCGCTGGTCAGGATGCTGACCCGACCCAGCGGGGCAATCGAGAAATCGACCCGGTCTACCGGGACACCGTCTCCGGCGAGGCCGACTTCCAGGGCCCCGGTGACGGTAACAGCGGTGGGCATCGGGTCACCCGCGTCGTCGTAGAATCGGGCCGTGGCGAACTGCTCGAGGGCATCGGCCGGGTTGCTGATCAGAATCTCCGAGAGCACATTCCCGCTTCCGAACTGGGCCAGCAGGAGTGGGGGGGCCTCGGAAGAAATCAGCCGTCCGCTGAGAACGATCAGATTCCCCACGTCCTCGGTGCCCGGGGCAACCCCGTTTCCGGTCATCTCGTTGGTGATCAAGTCGGTCAGCCCGTCGCCGTCGAGATCTCCGGCGGAGGCGCTGTAGCAGAGGGTATCCCCCGCATCCCCCGCCGAGCCCAGAGCTCCCTGGATCTCGGTGATCCGCACGGCATCCGGAGAGGGGAGCTGGCCCGGGGCCGTGTCGATAAACTCGGGCCATCCACCCTGCTGCCCGAAAAGAACGTGGACGACCCCTGCCGAATTGCGCCCCTGCGGATCTGCGTGAGGGGATCCCACTGCCACATCCCCCAGACCGTCACCATTGAAATCGCCTACCGCCGCTGTATCGGAACTGATGGCACCGGGACCGGTTCCTCGAATACTGGTCATCCTGACGCCTTTGGGCAGGGCGTCCAGAGTGACTTCCTGCGACTTCAATGCGGCTGCGTTATAGAGGACGTATCCCTCGCCGATGAATCCGGCGGCTCCAAAATCTCCCACGAAGAGATCCTTTTCCTGGTCGCCGTCGAAGTCGAGCCCTCCGACCAGTTCCTCTCCAAAAATAACGTTGGCCGTCGCCCCATCGATGATCGAATGAGTTCCGGGAAGGCTGGAAAAGTCGAAATCGGCATTTCCCCATGCCTCGGGAGGAAAATTGTCGTCCCAGGCGATGAAGACGGTTCCATCGATCGATCCGCCCCGCCCTCGCGCGGTCGAGGCTCCCGAAGGGTCGATGGTGGCTCCCCCCCGATTCAGCGCGGCGGCGGCCAGCACTTCACCGCGACCGTTTCCGTCCAGATCCTCGATGAGGTACGTGGCCCCGGTGTGGTATCCCTGTGCTCCCGCAGGAGCGACGATGCGGCGGATGTGCCCCTCCAGCACGGGATCGTCCAGGTCGACCTGCATCGAAGAGTTCAAGTGGTCTCCTCCCCGGATGACGTAGACGGCGCCGCTATTGAAGGAGGTCGACTCCCCGGGCTCATCCTCCTGGTCGGCAGCGACTACAATGTCGGCGATCCCGTCACCATCCACGTCCGCGGTTCGCATCCACATCCCCATGCGGTCGCCCAGGCTTCGACCTACAATCGTAAACAGGGTCAGTTCTGCAGGGGGGTCTCTCAGGTCGAGGAACTCGAGGCGGGTTGCGAATGCTCTGACCTCGGGCCCTCCCATGACGAGCGTCAGCGCGCCGGCCCCGATCCTCTCGGCGCCATCCGGAGAGAAGTTCTGACGTCCCACCAGCAGGTCGGCGATCCCGTCGCCGGTGACATCATCGATCCAGATCTCATTCCCGGCTGCCTCTCTTTCCACATCTCCCGCAATTCTCAAAAACGACGCCCCATCCATGGCAGTATCCAGAGACCATCCGATGCGACCCCTCCCAAAGACAAGGTTGACTTCTCCGGCTCCTCCCCGGCCCAGCGGGCTGGCACGCATGAAGGCAACGCCCACATCTGCGTAGCCGTCGCCGTCGACGTCGCCCGGGCCTGCCACCGGGAGACCCAGGTTGCCCCGCCCGACGCTCCCGTACACCCGGATCAGAGCGTCCCGGCCCGCATCCAGGGAGCGGATGTCCAGAATCCTGCTAGCCCGGATTATGCAAGAACCGTAGTTCGGTGTTGAAAAACGACTCGAGAAGTGGCCCAACTCGGAAGCGGGCAGGTGTGACAGGCGGATTTGCGAAGAATATGGGTTGGCGAGGCGTTTGAGTGGTTTGGGGAGTGAATTTCAGACAGATCTGGGCCTGGATGAGTGTCGGAAGCGGTTTTTCGGGGGAGCTGGGAAAAGCTAACTGGAGTTCAGGCGACTCAAGACGAGGTGGAAGAGGGGTTGTTCGGGGAAGGCTGAGGAAAGATGGACCCAGATGCGTCGAGTGGTTTGTCGGATCCGGGCCCCAATCTTGAGGACCCGACGACGTAAGGTTTCGATTTCGAGCTTGTGCCAGGGGGTTCCGTGAAGATAGTCGCGCAGGCGCACGAACATCTGGTAAGCCAGTGCATGCAGGAGGAGTCGAAACTGATTGGCCAGGAATCGATGACAGCTGAGTCGGTCCATGCTCAGATGATTCTTGAAGGCCTTGATGAAGTTCTCGGTCTGCCCTCGGTTTGTGTAGTGGTCATAAAGTGATTGGGAGCAGAGATCGTCCCGGTTGGCAACTACAAAGCGACGATTGATGCCACGCTGATCGACCTCCACTTTGACAATGACGCGACGGGATCGATCCCAGCTGTGGGCTCGATAAAGAAACTCGTCAAACTGACGCTGTTTTTCCTCCAGCTCAACGAACCTCAGCCGAGTCGAATCCAGCAGGGGCTCGACCACTCGCTGCAGGCGAGGGTTTCGACTTAACCCAATGACATACTGGAGTTTATTCTCTTCACATTCACAGAACTCGTAGAGCCGAGGCGTGGCAAAGCCGCTGTCGGCCCGAATCTCAATCTCGACATCCGTCCCCACTGCTTGTCGGATGGCCTCCACGACTCGCTTCAGAATGGGCACGATGTGAGAGGCAGCCCCCTTGTTGCCAGGTCTCAACACGGCACAGACCAGGTCTCCCGTGTCGGCATCGAAGATCAGCAAAGGATGCAGAATGTGGTTTCGGTAATACCCGTGGTAGAAGGAGAACTCCTGTTGGCCGTGAGTGTGGTCGTCGGTACTGTCCAGATCCAGGATGATCTTGCTGGGACGTCTCTTCTTCAGGGAGCGCACATAACAGCCTGGCAGCCACCGGCTCAGACGCATCAGATCCTTCTTGGTGACGGAGTTCTCCAGGCGGGAGAAAGTCGGCTGGGTGGCCAAATCGGGATCGCTCTCTGGCAACTGATCACAGACGGTCTTGAGCATCGGATCCGAGCGCAGCGTATCGGCGTCATTACAGTCTTCGTAGCCGGCCACGATCTGCAAGACTCGTTGTCGGATCAACTTCAACAGGTCATGACGAACGTAGCGTCGGTCTCGACTTTCCGCAATACACGAACTGAAGCCCTCGCACAATCGATGTTGACGATCCAGGGATCCAAACAACAACCATCCTGCGTCGGAAGTGAGGCTCCCCCCATCAAAACGAGCCGTGATGTTTCTGTGGCTATGAAATGGCAGGGTATTCTGGCAGACTGCTTTCAACATTGCCGTAGCTCCTGTTTAGGGTCATTGTTTTTGTAAACCCTTTCATATCAGAGGGCTACGGCTCTTTCCTGGAGCCAGAATCTCACTCGGATTCAGATCTTTTGCATAATCCGGGCTAGCCTGGGCGTGAAGGCAAGGGAGGGAAAGAGCGACAGAGAATGTGCCTATGAAGGTGTGCTGCCACCTGAAGAATCCGACTGTCATATCCCGTTGTCCGTTTCTGGCTGTCTCAACTCGCGCATGGGGCTGGGCCGGAAACTTACTTTACCAGTTTTCGGCACCCTATAATGAATTTGACCGGGCCACCCCATAGCCGCGGAACGCCGAACCGTTGTCCGTGGGCTGGCGCCCACGGCTATTGGAATCTTTTCTTGAAAAGCATCTTCATCTTTCGTCATGGCAAATCTGACTGGAAGGCGGACTATTCCGCCGATCACGAGAGACCGGTGGCGGCGCGGGGGCGCAGGGCCGCCCGGTTGATGGGGCGCCTGCTCCGTTACACCAGCCAGATTCCCGATTTGGTCATCACCTCGTCCGCCGTAAGGGCGCGCACCACGGCCGACCTGGCGGTGGAGGCGGGAGAGTGGCCCGTCACCCTGCACGTAGAGCCCAGTCTTTACGGTGCCGACACCTCGACCGTGCTTGCGCTTATCCGGGCACAACCGGAGAGTCTGGAGAGTGTCATGCTGGTTGGCCACGAGCCAACCTGCTCAGCCTGTGCAGGCCTGCTCTCGGGCGGCTCCGATGTCCGATTCCCGACAGCAGCCATGGCCCGAATCGATTTCACCATCGATTCCTGGCCGCAGATCCGACCCGGGAGCGGGCAACTCATCTGGCTGCTCCCCCCGAAAGTTGTCAAGCGATTCTCCGGCCTGGCTTGAATTCCGAGTTCCACGTTCCAGGTTCCACGTTCCAATTCTCAAAGTTGTTGCGGGTTTTCCAACTGCCGAGTAGAGAGTGGGAGGGGGCTCAGGGCTGCGCGACGTTTAAATTCCCGAGCGCGGCCCTGAGCCTCCTCCCACTCTCTACTCGGCAGCTTCCGCGCTGCGGCGCAGTCACTGTCGTTCCTGCCTCTGCAGGTTCTTTGACGGGCCACGTTCCTTGCGGCTGGCGGGCGGGTCACGGAGATGGTCTGACCCAACAAGTGAGCGCGCAATCTGGAATTTGGAATTTGGAATTTGGAATCTCCCCCACGATTCGGAATCAGTTCAAGTAGGGGGCCAGACGCTTTTCAATCCGCAGAAAGCGCGGGTCATCCCGGCGATCCTGATCGAGCAGGATGAAATCCGGTTCAAACTCCTGAACTTTCCCGCCGCCGTCGATCACCAGACGCAACTGGCCCAGATAGCGTCCCTGTTCTACGCTGGAGAGAATCACTGCATTGTTGACAACCCTGGGTTCGTGCAGCCGGTAAAGGTTCTCAGTGGTGAGCACGGCAATGATCTCCGGGTGATCCCGTGCCAGCTGGTCGAGGGTTGATTCTTCGGGCCGTTGAGGAATATCGGCGAGTACGACCAGAAAGTCCGCCTCCTGGAGGATCTCTGCCTTGACCTCCTGGACAGCCTGCGCCGGATTCTTGCCTTGGAAGCCTGAGTTGGGCTTGACTTTCCGAGGGTCACTGATTCCCAGGAAGCCGATTCGACGTGCCTCCCGGCCCCCGAAGACTTCAACGATCCGGTAGCGGGCCGGGGTGGGCCGGTGCGGATCCAGAGGCGAGAGGTTTGTGGAAATAAAGCGCTCGCCAAGATCGGAGGACACCACTTCGTCCCACAGAAACAGGTCGTGGGGGGAAAGGTTCACTACCCTGATCGGAAGATCACGCACCGCGTTGAGCATTTCGGGGTTGACATGACCGGCACTGGGGCCTCTCGGCATAAGGATTCCGCCCACGTCCACATGAATGATTTCCGAACCGTTCCCGGCCGCGTACTCTCGAGCGTAAGCCGATCGCTTCGAGAACCCTCCGGAGGGGTCGGTGTCGCACCCGCAGGGGCCGTAGTTGCCTTGAATCAGACCAGTGAAAAAGATGGTAATGTCGTCCCGGCTCCGGTCGGAAGCGTGAGAGCTACCCAGGGAACCCAGAGTCACGAGACCCAACAGACAGCAGCCGGCGGCAGTTCGAGCCATGTAGCGAATGATGCGAGCGTGGGACTCAGGTTGCAAAAGACTCACTCTTCGCGTTGCAGTACAACCAGTTTCGCTGTTTCGAGGTCACGAACGAATCTCTCGACGGAGCGCAGCGACACGGGTTGAGTTGCCGCTGAGAGGTCGTTTCGGATCTCCAGAATCGAGCGGTTCCCGTCCATCAGGTTGACGAGCAGATAGCGATCCAGTCGGGAGGCTTCTGTACTCGAATACCAGACCCGGGCCTCTTCACTCAATAGCAATTCCGGCACTCCGTTGGCAAATGGCCCCCTGGTCAGTCGGCGGGGGATCACCTTGGAAGCCTGGCGTTCCGGTTCACTCAGGATAGTCGGGATCGGGAGCCGGCCGGCCCGCTGGTAGAAGATAGCGTGCAGCGTACGCCTCTGCAGCTCGGCCTGCCCCTCCAGGCTCTGTGTCCAGGTGTCCACGAGGCGCCTGGCCAGCGGGAACGGAGCGAAATCGAGGACACTTCTCAGGGCCAGAGCCTCTCGCTCCAGCGCGAAGTCGATGACTCTTTTGGCGTCGTGATAATTGACTTCCAGGACCTCGATCGGCGATGCCAGGATCCAGGACACAGCCCTGCGCGTGTCCTGGATTAATCGAGCCTGGGCGTTGGCGGCGACGAGGTTGGTCAGACCGAGGCTCTGATCCTCGTTCAGGGTTGCAAGGGTCCAGAAGACCGAGGTTGCGATCAGGGCCGACCGCTCGAGTTCCAGCGGATCGACCTTGTCGGGAGTGTCCTCAGTGGTGTGATGCGTGTAATCCGGCTCGTGCCCCAGCATCATGGCAGGTATCCCCACGGCTCCGTCATTGAAAACGACGTGATCGCTGCCCGCCCTGAAGGGTGTGATCCGGTAGTTGAAGTTGCTGCTCGATCCGCCTGGAGTCGTGATTTCCTGCTTGTCGACTCGCTCTGCGATTACTGAAGTTATGTCGGTGAGGACGCTGCTGATCGTGGGCGGAGTCCAGGTGATGTTCATCCGGCTGTGGAGAAGTTCAAGGTTCTCTCCCACCATGTCCAGGTTGAGACTGGCCAGTACATTCCCGCCCAGACGCGGACCCCTGAGTTCAGGATGGGAATCCAGATAGGCCATCGTCCCATGGAACTGCGGCACCCACAAGAAGCGAATCGTTCTCTTGGGGCGGGGAAGCTTCCCGAGTTCGATGAGACTGTTCAGTGCTCGCGCCATGTCGAGCAAGGCCGCGCTGCCGCTCGCATTGTCATTGGCCGACTCCTTCGGATGATCCAGATGAGCCGTGAAGACCAGTTCCTGGTCGGAGTCTTCGCGCCCCGGGATCAAGCCCACTACGACTTCCATTCGCCAGGGCTCCAGACCTCTCCCCACCACCGATCCATCGAGGACGACTGTTTCGCCCGCCGCCAGCAGACTCTTCAAATGGCGTCCCTGCCGGTTGCTGATGTTGAAGCCGAACGTCACCTTCGGAATTTCTTCGGTTCGCGGCCACATTCCGGTGTACCCGATCATGTCGGGGTGCTCGAGCGCCCGGGAATCATCCAGGTAACAGACTACGGCCGCCGCCCCGTACTTGAGGACAGCCAGGCGGTGGACGTCGCCTCCGTAACCTGTGGCGAGAACGAACTTCCCTTTCACATCGATGCCGTTGTAATCGGAGTCCGCAGCGCCGGACCCGACATCTATCAGTTCGGCCCGAGCCTGCCCGGCGTTGGAATAGGTGATCACGCTCATTCCGATTTCGGGATATCGGACCAGCAGCTCATCGGATGGCTGGACCATTCGCAGTTCGGCCGACTCGATGTCCCAACCCGACGGTGACTGCCAGGTCTGATAGACCACTTTCCCGTCTGAGGGAAAGCTTTCGATCCAGGCTCGATCCTCCTGGAAACCGAACTCCCTGAGGGTAGTCAAGACATAGTGGGCGGCCCTGGAATACCCGCGAGACCCCTGGATGCGGTGAAACCGGGTAATTTCGATAACGTGGTCTTTGGCCAGTTGGCCCGACAACTCATCCTGCAGCAGCTCGAAGACCTCGGTCGGAGGGAGATCCAGCAGGGCCTGTCCGTGCACCGGAGCGAAGAAGATAAGAGCCAGGAGGCTGCGTGCGATCGACCACTTGACGTACGCCACTATTGTTGCTGTCACCCTGCCACCTGTGCCCGGAATGCTCACTGCTATCCTCCAGACTACCATTCTAACCGTGCGGGTCTAACCTGACCCTGCTTTGCCGCCGCAACCCGAAGGGATAGACTGCTGCCCATGCCCAGTCAGGATGGTCCTGTCCGCATCGCCATGTGGTCCGGCCCCCGGAACATTTCCACCGCCCTCATGCGGGCTTGGGAGAACCGCCCTGACACCGTGGTTTGCGACGAGCCGCTTTATGCGTACTATCTGAAGCGAACCGGCCTCCCGCACCCGGGACGGAGCGAGATCATCCGGTCTCAACCAACCCGGTGGTCTACAGTCACGAAGCACCTCACGACTGCGGTTCCGGGAAGAAAATCCATCTATTACCAGAAACACATGGTCCACCATCTGCTACCCGAAATCGATCGGGCCTGGCTATTGGAGATCAAGCATGCTTTCCTGATTCGGAACCCTCAAGAAATGCTGCCTTCGCTGGCCAGGGTTACGCCCGACCCGACGGTCCAGGACACCGGCCTTCCTCAGCAGCTCGAGTTGTACCGCTTCCTCCTTGCCCGGACCGGAGAGACGCCGCCGGTGATGGACAGCCGCGACGTCCTGGAGAATCCGGAAGGCATGCTTCGCGCCCTGTGTGGGGCCCTGAAAGTACCCTTCCTGGAATCAATGCTTTCCTGGCCTCCGGGCCCTCGAGCCAGCGATGGAGTGTGGGCCCGGTACTGGTACCACCGTGTAGAGAGTTCGTCCGGGTTTCGCCCCTACCGGCCTAGCAAAGAACGGGTTCCAACGGCCCTCGAGGCCTTGCGCGGAGAATGCCTGCCACTCTACTCTCGTCTGCACCGCAACCGTCTGGAGCCACTCTCGTAATCGCCATGCTACAGAAATTTGACGAACGGAATCGAAACATTCTGGTCAATATCAACGGCAGGCTGATCCCTCGGGAAGAAGCCGGAGTTAGTCCCTTTGACAGTGTTGTCCAGGGTGGTGACGCAGTGTGGGAAGGACTGCGTCTGTATGACCGGAAGATTTTCCGACTAGTGAAGCATCTGGACCGGCTTCGTTCCTCTGCAAAGGCGCTGGCTTTTGCAGAGATCCCGACACACGACTCCATCATCGAAGAGGTTCGCCGTACTCTCCAGGCCAACGGAATGGAAGATGGTGTCCATATCAGACTAACGCTTACGCGCGGCTTGAAGATTACCTCCGGAATGGATCCCAGACTCAATCAGTCGGGCCCGACGCTCATCGTGCTGGCCGAGTTCAAAGATCCCGTTTACTCCCAAAAGGGTCTGAGATTGATCACCAGCTCGGTGCGACGCTCTTCTCCGGACTGCCTCGATGCAAAGATCCATCACAACAATCTGATTCAGTCGATCCTGGCTAAGATCGAGGCCAATATCGCCGGCGCAGACGACGCCCTGATGCTGGATGATCGAGGATTCGTGGCAGAGACGAATGCCACTCACGTTTTCATCGTCCAGAGTGATCGGGTGATCACTTCCCACACACGCTCCTGCCCGGAGGGAATCACCAGGCAAACAGTTCTGGACCTTTGTCGCAACCACGACATCGACAGTCGGGTGAAAGATTTTTCCCTGACCGAGGCCTACCGGGCAGATGAGATGTTCTGCACCGGGACGATGGGAGAACTGGCCGGGGTGATTCAACTGGACGGGAGGACGATCGGCGATGGCCGAGTCGGTTCGATGACCCGAAGGCTATCCGATCTTTTTCAACAAGAAGTGCACGCCAGCGGGGACCCGATCTTCTGAACATAGACGATTCTGCCCGGGAAGTGTCCCTGCAGGATGTTCCGGACGGAAGGGTCACCCTCTCGTGACATATTGGGCGTCAAAGCGATTGCGGTCCCTTTTTGCAACTTTTTGCAACGTGCTGTGTCAAGAACGAGCACAAAAGGTGATTTGCGGCACTGAAATCCTGGGAGATCACTGTCAAGGTCTTATTGAGAAAAAAAGGGAATCCCGAGTTGAGACATGTTGTCCTCCCCGGTGACTCATCTCGGCTTGGGATACAAGGGGCGGGATCTGACCCCCGACGACACCTCCTGACCAACTCAGATCCTAGCCTGAAAGACGGCGCCTTGAGCTTTGCCCTCGCCATTTAATGGCGCTTGAGGCGCCCTCGCTTCTGCTTGTTCCACGTCCCACGCTGGCGCGCTCATTGAAAAATTTGCGCCTCTGCCCTCTCGGCGATGGAGCCAGATGATCTCCGGAACGGGCCCGGCAGCCGCGAGCAAAGCCGACCGCCAGGGAACCTGCAGATTGGCGCGCTCATCAAGATTCGCGCCTCTGCCGGCTCGGCGACTGCACAGGCCATCTCCGGGACTGCCCCGCCAGCCGCGAGCCAAGTTGCCGGTCAAGGAACCTGCAGAGGCAGGAACGCCAGTGACTGCGCCGCAGCGCGGAAGCTGCCGAAGAAACGCGACAACCGGCAAGAGCTGATTGCAGGACCGCCGGTGACTGCGCCCTGGCGCTAGAGGGGTCCGGCAACCTGGCGGGCGGCACTCAAAGCCGAGACGGAGACAGGGGCTTTCGTCTAGAATGATTGGGCCTCCGGGGGGGCGAGGTGGAAAATCATTTGGCTTTTGGGCCGGGTTCTCGCAGAATATTGGGAATCACTTTTGGTTGAGACTTTTCACCCGTTCAGTCGAAGTGGGAAGAAAAACGTAGTGAGCCAAGGCAATCTGAGGAGTGAGCAATGAGACAAGGGAAACTGGTAGTTCTGACTGCTCCCCTGACCGAAATGATTGACCACGCGGGTTACTTCATTCAAATGGCGATGGCCTCCATCCCAATCTGGATGGAAGGGGTCATCAACCGCAAGTACCCCGAGTGGAAGAATGTCCGTCGCTTTCCGGATGGCTCAGCAATGTCGGTGCCGGCGGGCCTCCGCGTAGTCGAAACCGTCCTGGAGCGGGAGTTCGAGGCCGACAACGTTGCTGTCTGCTATCCGGAGGACCTGGACAAGTTCGTGGGTCCTGCCACTCGAGTCGTGGCCGTGTCCACACACAATCCACTTGGAGTCACTTTCGCCGCGGGAGTGTACACGTCCATCTTCGGCAGCTCCAAACGGCCGATGAATGCTCACTACGCGGATTTGATGTTCCAGAAGATCAACGCCAGCCCCTATCGCCAGAATTTCAAACTGGTGGTAGGAGGATCCGGCGGATGGCAGATCAACCAGACGGGCTACGCCGAGGAGATGGGAGTTGATTGCGTGATCGACGGCAGAGGGGAATCCCAGGACACGGTTGGCATCTTTCGCCGGGCTATTGCCGGTGAAGAGATCCCTGCCGAAGCCGAGGTTGGACACCCTCCCGTCGCCGAGGCCATCGTCTTCCCGGACAAGCCGACGACGTTTGGCGTTGTGGAGATGACCACGGGCTGTGGTCGTCGCTGCAAATTCTGTATGCCCGATCTGAACCCCCAGATTGATCTTCCCAAAGAGAAGATTCTGCAGGCGGTACGGGCCAACACGAGGCATGGAAACAAACAGGTTTCACTGGCCACCGAGGACATGTTCATCTGGGGACAGGTCCACACGGACACTCCCTTTTTCTTCCCTAATCGGGAAGCTCTGACGGATCTTTATCGGGAGATTGCGGAAACCCCGGGCGTTGAACAGACGGTCTTGAGTCACTGTACGATGGCTCCCTCGGTCGTTGATCCCGAGTTGATCCGTCAGTTGTCGGAGATCATGCTGGACCAGAGCCCCATCCATCTCCCGGCTTTGAGCTCCCACCCCAAGAAGAAGGCGCTGGTTCCCTTGATCGGTCTGGAGACGGGGTCGGTGCGAATGGCCAAAGAAGTGATGCCCAGCAAGGGTGTCCCGTTTAACATCGAACACTGGCCCAGCGTCTTGATCAGGGGTCTGGAGGTTCTGAACCGGAACAACTGGTTTCCAATGTTGACCCTGATGGTGGGAAATCCGGGCGAGACCGATGAGGATGTCAAAGCCACGCTGGATCTGATTTTTGAGATGGAGCGGCGAGATCTCTTTGGGTTTCTGGTGCCGTCCGTGTTCACTCCACTGGAGGGAACCCGAATGGAAGACGGTGTGGGTGTCCAGCGCACCCAGGATCTGAGTCCCCTGCAGTGGCAGTTGATCATGCAGTGCTGGAAGATGAACATGCGGCCTGGGTTGTACAGCTGGTGGGGGCCTCTTTCCTACAAAGTCGGTGGCCTGGCGTTGTGGGCGTTTCGATTGCGCAAGACCAATGGCAAGAACTTTACCTGGCCGATGCTCAATTTTTGCAGTGCGCTGCCCCAGGGGCTCATGGCCTGGATGGGGAAGATCTATCCCGGAAAACCCCTCGGAATCAAGACCAGGGCGGAGTTGCTGGCTTCGCTGAAGCCTGTGTACTGGCAGCATCTTCGCTCCGACTGCGGGGATCTCCCGATGGAGGTCGACCCCGGTGTGCTGGCTAATGCCCCGAAGACCCGGGTCGAAGCGCCGGTGGCGGGGTAGGCGCTCGCTTCGCTCCCCCTACCTCAGATACGCGTCGTCGCCTTCGATCCAGTCCTCTCGTGGGGGACTGAACAGGTCCAGTGCGACAGAATCCTCCGTGGCCTCGACTTTATGGGGGAGATGGGCCGGGAGGTGGAGGATTTCCCCGGCGCGTACCAGGATTTCCTTCCCATCTTCGCCTCCGATCCAAAACTTGAGCGTGCCTTCCACGATGTAGCTCACCTGCTCGTGGTGGTGACTGTGGAGTGGCACGATGGCCCCACGGGCCAGCCGGAGCTGTGCCAGCATGACCGATTCGCCGTGGACAAATCTTCGTTCGATCCGTTCATTCAATCGCTCGTAGGGGATTTCGCTCCATTTGAAGAGGCGGGCCTGGTTTTCCATGCGGGATCTCCTTTTATTAGTGGACTGTAACACCTGAATCGCTAGCGCCTGAGCGGCCCTCGACCCCGATCTCTGCGTTGCCCCTCCTCGCCATAGTCCCCGCTATGCCTCGTCGGCGCGCCTTGACCTCGGGCCCGAATGACTCGCTCATCCACTAGCGATTCAAGCACTACAGTCCACTAGTGCCTTCTGAAAAGCCTGCTGCCACCGGTTCAAGCACTGCGGCACCCTAACAGGCGCCGCCGGTGCGAATTTGCTATCCTCCACACAGGAAGCGTGGAGGAATCGGAATGGAATTCGCGATCGGCATCTTAGCCCTGCTCATTTCCGTTTACGCGCTGATTGTAGCAATTGGTTTGCGGCGGCGTATCAGGAAGCTCGATGGGGAGAGCCTCTACCGCAGTTCGCAGATCCGCGAGCTGGGTGAGCGCCTGGAGCAGCGAATCGGTATTCTCGGCAGATTCGTGGCCTTGGCCTCGCAGGGACGCCGGCTGACCGAGGAGCAGGTCCTGGAAGATCGCCTGTTTGAAGCGCCTGTTTGACGATATCGATGCCGCCGGTGCTGCAGAAATGATCGCTCGAAAAGAGGCCCTGCCGGTGGATGTGCGGGAGCCGCACGAGTACGCGTCCGGGCACCTACCGGCTGCCAGTCTGGTGCCGGTCAGTCAGCTCGAAGAACGTTGGCAGGAGGTTGCCCGGGAACGGCCGGTGATTGTCTACTGCGCTTCCGGAAGTCGCTCCCGGTCGGCCTGCCGGTTTCTCAGTCAGGAGAAAGGATACACGAACCTGTTGAATCTCGAGGGAGGTATCGGATCCTGGAAAGGGGAGACTGAGTCCGGGATGGGGCAGCCGCGACAGGCCCTTCAACCGGAGGGTCCCGCCTCCGCAACTTCGCGGCCGACTCCCGACTCATAGGTGGAAAAGTTCTCCCGAAATCGCCGAGCCAGCCTGGCGGCTTCTTCAGCGTGGGCGCCTGGATCAGCCCAGACCCGGCTGGGGTTCAGTATCTCCGAGGGTACCCCGGGACAGGACCGCGGGAAGGACAGGCCGAAGATGGGATCCCGGTCGTATTCAACCTCGTCCAACGCATCGGTGTGGATGGCGTCCACGATGGCGCGGGTATGAGGCAGGCTGATTCGCCGTCCCGTCCCGAAAGCTCCACCCGTCCAGCCCGTGTTCACCAGCCAGGTCTTGACCCCGTGCGTCTTGATGCGCTCAGCCAGCATCTCGGCGTAGCGGCCTGGATGCCAAACCAGGAAGGGGGCCCCGAAACAGGCTGAAAAAGTGGTCTCGGGATCAGTGACCCCAACCTCGGTTCCGGCCACTTTCGCGGTGTATCCGCTAATGAAATGGTACATGGCCTGTTCGGGTGTCAGTCGGCTGACGGGGGGCAGGACCCCAAACGCATCGCAGGTCAGAAAAAGGATATTGGAGGGATGGCCCGACAGGCAGGGAATGCGGGCATTGGGGATGAACTCAATGGGATAGGATCCTCTTGTGTTGGTAGTGATTGAGGTGTCCGCGTAGTCCACTTCCCGTGAATACTGGTCAAATTTGACGTTCTCCAGCACCGATCCGAAGCGTATTGCGCCGTGAATCTCGGGTTCGAACTCGGCGGACAGATCGATGACCTTGGCGTAGCAGCCGCCTTCGATATTGAAGATCCCACGACCGGTCCAACAATGCTCGTCATCACCGATCAGGGCCCGCCCGGGGTCGGCGGAGAGAGTCGTCTTGCCCGTGCCCGAAAGGCCAAAAAATAGAGATACGCGCCCGTCCTCTCCCTGGTTGGCCGAACAGTGCATGGAGAGAACGTTACGCCTGGGCATCAGGTAGTTCATCAGAGTGAAAACGCCCTTCTTCATCTCACCTGCGTACTCGGTTCCCAGAATCACGGATCCCCCCCCATCCAGGTGCAGGGCGATGCTGGTGCTGGAAGTAACGCCGTCGACTTCGGGATCGGCAGGTGTGCACCCGGCGTTGTAGACGATTGCGTCCGGTTCTCGAAAGTCCTCCAGCTCTCGGGAGGTCGGACGAATCAGCATATTGTGCATGAACAGAGCGTGGTAGGCGCGTTCACAGATGATCCTGACCTTGATCCGGTACTCGGGATCCCAGCCGGCAAATCCGTCAACGACGAATAGTCTCTTCCGGCTGTTCAGGTAGGAAACGGCCTTCTCTTTGTTCAGGGCGAAGGAGTCTTCCGAAAGAGGGACATTGACGGTACCCCACCAGACATCTCGTTCAGTGGCTGCAGACCTGACGATCCTCTTGTCGTCAGGAGAACGCCCTGTCTTGGCCCCGGACAGCGCCACCAGCGCACCAGTCGAGACCACCGCCGTATCGGCTTCGTGGCGCAGCGCCTCCTCGTACAACCTGGCTGGAGCCGGGTTGCGAAGGATCGCTTCCACGCTAATCCCGTGCGACTTCAAATCAACTCTACCCACCTGGGTTTCCCTTCGTTAAAGCTATTGTGGATCGATCATTCTAATGAATCGACTGGGGAAGTTCCAAGTTCCAAGTTCCAAGTTCCACGCTGGCGCGCTCATCGAGATTCGCGCCTCTGCCTGCTCGGCGGCGGGAACAGGATCGTCTTCGGGATCGGCCCGTCAGCCGCGAGGAACGTTGACAGCCAAGGAAACTGCAGAGGCAGGAACGACAGTGACTGCGCCGCAGCGCGGAAGCTGCCGTAGTAACGTCTCCAAGCTCCATCAACCTTCAACGTTCAACTTTCAACCTAGAACCCTGTCGCTCGAACTTTGAACCTTCAACCCGTAACCCTTAATCTGGGAACCGGTAATCATTGACCGGTAGCAGAATCGAATGAGAATCGGTATCACCTGCCACCCCACATTCGGGGGCAGCGGCATCGTTGCCACCGAGCTGGGTAAGGAGCTGGCCCAGCGAGGGCATCAGGTCCATTTCATTACCTACGCAAACCCGATTCGTCTGCAGCCCGGTATCCCCTCAATCCACTATCACGAAGTGAAGGTCGCGCCCTATCCGCTCTTTCAGCACCAGCCCTACACTCTGGCACTGGCGTCCAGGATGTCGGAAGTGGCCCGCAGCTACAGCCTCGATCTCCTCCATGTACACTATGCCATTCCGCACTCGGTCTCCGCTTTTTTGGCCAAGAGGATTCTGGAGCCCGCCACCGGTCTTCCGGTGGTCACCACTCTGCACGGCACCGATATCACTCTGGTGGGCATTGAGCAGTCCTATTTTCCCATCACCCGCTATGCGATAGAGAACTCGGACGGGATCACGGCGATCAGCCACCACCTGGCCGAGCGAACCAGGGAGGTCTTCAAGATCTCGCGGCCTATCCGTGTCATTCCCAACTTTGTGAACTGTGATCTCTATAGACCGGACCCGGCAAAGAAGGGCCGCACGCAAGAGCAGAAAACTCTCATCCACATCTCCAACTTCAGAAGGGTCAAACGAGCAACTGACTGCGTACGCATCCTCCATGAGGTGCGACGCCAGGTTCCGGCTCGTCTGCTCATGGTCGGCGACGGTCCGGAGGCGAGTGCGGCCGCCGACCTGGCAGGCGAGCTCGGCCTTAGCGACGTTGTTGACTTTCTGGGGAGTCAGCTTGGTATCGATCAGATTCTTCCTGCGGCTGACGTGCTGCTGCTGCCCAGCGAAATAGAGAGCTTCGGCCTGGTTGCCCTGGAAGCAATGGCCTGCGGGGTGCCGGCCGTGGCGACCCGGACGGGCGGGGTTCCCGAGTTGATCAGCCATGGAGCCAACGGCTTCCTGGAACCCGTTGGCGACATTCAAGGGCAGGCGAAGCGAGTCGTTCTTCTGCTCCGGGACCGACAGCTGTACGATCAGGTATCCGCCGCCGCCAGGGATACCGCAAAGGAGAGGTTTGATACCGGCAACATCATCCCCCGGTACGAGCGCTATTACGAAGAATTGTTGAAATGAACTCTCTCGAACAGAACGCTCGCCCCAAAGAAGGCGTTTACCGGGCGCCGCTGCGACCTTGATTTACTTACCCGTCTGGCGGGCGGGATCCAGAGCTTCTTCCAGCTCGGCTCTGGAGAGACCCGAGCGGCGGTGGGCCACAGCCCTGACCGTGTCACCCGAGGCATAGGCCTCTGCGGCGATCTCAGCAGCCCGGTCATATCCAATCAAGGGGGCCAGGGCCGTGACCATGGCCAGAGATTTCTCGACCATCTCCTCGCACCTTTCGCGATCCGCTTCAATTCCTCGAATACACTTGTCCGCAAACATGAGCGATGCATTGGAGAGCAGATCGATGGACTGCAAGAGGTTGTAGGCGATGATCGGCATCATGACATTGAGCTCAAAGTTTCCGGATTGGCCGGCCAGAGAGATAGTGAGATCGTTGCCCATCACCTGTGCCGCCACCATGGTTACGGACTCTGCAATCACCGGATTGACCTTGCCCGGCATGATCGAGCTTCCGGGCTGGGTCGGGGGCAGTAGGATCTCACCGATTCCGCAGCGGGGACCTGACCCCAGCCAGCGGATATCATTAGCGATCTTCGTGAGGCTTACCGCACCGCTCCTCAATGACGCGCTGGCTTCAACGGCGGCGTCTCGGCCAGACAGAGCCTCAAAGCGATTCTCGGCCTCCCGGAACTCCAGTTCGGTCCACTCGTTGAGCTTCTGCACGACTCTTTCGGGAAACCCTTCGGGGCAGTTCAAACCAGTCCCCACCGCGGTTCCCCCGATGGCGAGTTCCGAGAGAGAGTCGAAGGTCCCGGCCACCCGGGACGCCGCCTGCTCGACCATCCTGGCGTAGGCGGAGAACTCCTGCCCCAGCCTGATGGGCACGGCATCCTGGAGATGAGTTCGTCCAATCTTGATGACTTCGTCGAACTCCTCTGCCTTGGACTGGAGCGCCGACTTCAAGTGGTGCAGGGCCGGCAGGAGCCTGCGCTCCATCTGCTGCATGGCCGATACATGGAGAGCTGTCGGAATAACGTCGTTGCTGGATTGGCCCAGGTTGACATGATCGTTGGGATGAATCGACCCGTCGCCGACCTTGCCGCCCTCGATCTCAATGGCACGATTGGCGATCACTTCGTTGGCATTCATGTTGGTCGAAGTGCCCGAGCCCGTCTGGAACACATCGACGGGGAAGTGCTCGTCGAACCTGCCTCCGGCGATCTCATGGGCGGCTTGAACAATCGCTGCTGCCGTTGCGGGTTCCAGCAGCTCCAACTCGAGATTAGTCTCAGCCGCGGCCTTCTTGACAAGGCCCAGGGCCTCAATGAACGGTCTCGGAAAACGCAGCCCGCTAACCTCGAAGTTCAAGACAGCCCTTTGTGTCTGGGCCCCGAAATAGGCTTTTTCGGGCACGGCGACCTCGCCCATTGAATCTTTCTCGGCACGGTACTGTTGCATGCTTGTCCCCAGCGCATTCTATCAACATCAGGCCTGTCCCCACCGGAAGCACGCCCTTCAACTTTCAACCTTCGGCCCCGACGCTTGGTAGATCTCCCCGAATCCCTTGTCGGGCGCCGCGAAAAACAGGGAAGAAGAGACCGTGCAGGGGTAGGAAAAGCGCCCGAACCGGCCAAAACAGAACTTGACTTCGAGTGCCTTTCATACCGATCCGGGAGGCTTTTTTCTCGGTGTGGAAAACTGTGTGCAAAATCTGTGGTGCCACACGTCGAAACGTGGGCTGGAGGGCTCTCTCGGGAGCTGAATCGAAGTGCCCAACAATTGGGCATGACAACCAATTCGATTTTCACTTGGCCCCCCCAAAAGGTTGACTATACTTGACTTCGGTCCCAAGAGGTGGACACGAAACGCCAGCCTCTGAGACGGCGGCTCTCAGCCCGTAGATGCTGCTTTTGGTTTCGGTCGAAAGAGGAAGGAATCGGGTTGAGGGGATGTAGCGAGAGCGTGCCTCCGGGTACGATCACGCAGCAGCCGGGCGAGAAGCAAACCGGTATCAATCTGGTTCCGGAGAAGAGCTCGCTTCGGGTTGCCGGCTCGGTAAGTGGGGTTTCTGGTCAGGTAGCTTTGCTTGGCGCTTCCGGGTCATACCTGGAAGCGGCAGCAGGGCGGCCCAGGTCAGAGACGGCGAGGAGGCCATTGGTGTTGATGTGAGTGGCTTTGCCGCCCATTTCGATACCCAGTCGAGGCGCGACTTTGTGGCTCACGGAACGGGTTCTTTGAATCCGTAACGAGTCGTCACGAGGACACCACAGGCTTTCGTGAACATCACTTGGGGCCATTTTTTTTGCCGGCGCAAGGCCCCGGGTAAGGGTCCTGCAACGGTGCCCTGCCATGAGAGCCAAGCGGCTTTCCGTTTCGTGTGCGGCCGCAAATACTCCCCCGGCTCCGTTTTCGTTTCTTGCGGTCGGGCTGTTGTACGGCATTCCTCCACAACCCGAAACTCGACTCATGTAGAATACAGACTTTCCATTTTGGTCACTCAAATCACACTGTCAACGGGTGGCTTGGATTTATAAAGCTAATGTATGAACGCAAGGTTGGGCTCAGTGGGGAGGGCAGTCTTCGGAGCTGCTACCCAAACGCATCGAACAAGTGGCGACGCTGCCGAAGGACAGACAGCCGTGACGTCTGGTGAAAACGGTTCGATCCTGGAAACGGCTGATCGGGTGCGATCGGGTGAAATTTCTCCGCTCGAGCTTGTTCGGGAAGCTCAGGCAAGAATCGAATCTCGCAACAGTACTCTCAATGCATATATATCCGTCAACTCCTCTGCCGAGGAGGAGGCGCGGCAGTTGGAGGTGGAACTTCAGGCCGGACAATGGCGGGGACCCTTGCATGGAATCCCGATTTCACTCAAAGACATCATCGATGTAGAGGGCACGGCCACGACTGCCGGTTCCGGGGTCTTCGGCGAGGGACGGCAGGCCGAGACCGACGCCGCCCTGGTTCAAAGGCTTCGCTCTGCCGGCGCAGTGATCCTGGGAAAGACCAATCTTCACGAATTTGCCTATGGTGTGACCAGCGAGAATCCCCATTTCGGCACCGTCACCAACCCCTGGAATCCCGAGATGATCGCCGGCGGATCGAGCGGGGGTTCGGCCGTGTCTGTGGCAACCCGGATGTGTTTTGGATCGGTTGGTACGGATACCCGCGGTTCTATTCGAATTCCTGCAGCCTGCTGCGGGGTAACAGGTTTCAAGCCCACAGTGGGAACCGTTCCCATGGACGGAGTGATCCCGCTGTCTCCAACCCTGGATCACGCTGGACCGATCGCCCGGAGCGCGGAGGATGCTGCCGTACTAGCGTCAATCCTGTGCCAGGATCCCACCCTGGAGCCTTTTCGATTTCGCTTCGAGCCACCTCCCAAGGCCACTCTGGGTATCTGCCCCTATTTTCTGGACAGGGTGGATCCCGAGATCGAGCAGGCTGTCTGGTCGGGGATCGATGTCCTGAAACAGGCAGGCCTCGCGGTGAAGGCTGTTGACGTCGAAAAGCTGGTGGACGCGATCCCAGCATCGACGGTGATAACAAGCGTCGAAGCCCTGTGCTACCACCGGCAGTTTCTGGACAAACAAGAGGACGGCTACGGAGAGAACGTGCTGGAACGGCTTCAGACTGGCCGACAGCACGACGCGGTCGATCTGGCGGAGGCCTTCTTTACGCGTAGAGAGATTGGTCGGGCGTTCGCCGAGGTCTTCGAGGAAGTCGACTGCCTGGTCGGTGCGACCATTCCGTGTCTGCCCCCGGCCGTCGGGTCCAGCTCGATTGACGTCTCGGGGACCGAAGAAGGGATTGTCGATGCGCTGGTGCGAATGAACGCCGCACAGAACGTGGCCGGAGTGCCTGCACTTGCACTGCCCTGCGGCCAGTCCAATGGCAGCATCCCGATTTCCCTGCAGCTGATTGCCGCCCGCGGCCAGGATCAGCTGCTGTTGCGGCTGGGCCACACCTTCCAATCCGTGACCGATTGGCACGTGCAGGAGCCGCCCGCCGGGTAGGCGCTCGTTTCACTCGCTGTTTCAAGTTCCAAGTTCCAAGGGGCTGTTGCCCAAACCAAATCCATCCACTTTTTCTGCCGCCCCCTTTGGGGGCTGCCTTGGATGATATCGTCCCCCACCGGGGCCTTCCGGCCCCGGCTATTCTCTTTCGCCCCCTTCGGGGGCTGTCTTCAGGCCGCAGAGCGGCCGATGGAAAATGGCCGTGAGCGTCAGCCCACGAAAGGCTTACCCGGGGGCTGTCTTCAGGCCGCAGAGCGGCCGATGGAAAATAGCCGTGGGCGTCAGCCCACGGAAGGCTCACCCGAGGGCTGTCTTCAGGCCGCAGAGCGGCCGATGGAAAATAGCCGTGGGCGTCAGCCCACGGAAGGCTCACCGCCAATTCTAAAGCCCTGAAGGGGCGACAGAGATTTGGGCAACACTCCCTCCAAGTTCCACGATCGCTGGGTATCGAGACTCGTAGATACGGTCGTGGTCGCCCGTCCAGCGGGCCGATACAAGACCGGCCCCTACGAGCGGGCTTGACATATAGATCGGCATCGATATATATTGATGGCCATCGATATGATGACGGGAACGAACGGGCCGGACATTGCCAGGTTTGCCAGGATTATTTCCGACCCGACACGCCAGGAGCTGATGAGGCGCCTTTGCTGTCGCTGGCTTTGCGTCAGTGATCTTGTAGACCGCCTTGGTGTCACCCAGCCTACGGTATCTCATCACCTGTCCGTCCTGCGCGACGCGGGGCTGGTCCGGTTGCGCCGTGACGGTAAGCAGGTCTTCTATACGCTGAACCAGGATGAAGTCACCGTCTGCTGTGGACGAATCATGAAGACCCTGGCGCCGGAAAGAACCATGCTTGAAGAACCAACTGGAGGATAGAAATGTACGAGACAGCCACCCAGCGAATCCATCGGGCGGTGCAGAGCCGCTATGCCGAAAAAGCCGTATCGAACGAATCTTGTTGCGAGGGACAGCCGGCCTGCTTCGGCGAGAAGATCTATGACTCCGACATCTCGGATCTCCCCGCTGAGATCACGGACGGCTCTCTTGGCTGCGGAGATCCCATCACGCTGGCCGCTCTAAGACCGGGACAGGTTGTTCTTGATCTAGGCTCCGGTGCAGGTCTGGACTGCTTTCTGGCCGCCCGTCAGGTCGGGGATCAAGGACGGGTGATCGGAGTGGATATGACCTCCGAGATGATCGAGAAGGCGAACCGCAACCTGGCCCGGCTGGGCCTGGGAAATGTCGAGTTTCGGGAGGGTCAGATTGAACAGCTCCCGGTGGAGTCCGAGAGCATTGATGTGATTATCTCCAACTGTGTCGTCAACCTGAGTCCCGACAAGCAGGCAGTTTTGAACGAGACGTACCGGGTCCTGAAACCCGGCGGCCGGTTAGCCATATCCGATCTGGTCAGGCACGGGGAGATCGGTCGGCTACGCCGCTCCTTTCTGGAGGCCTGGTCCGGTTGCATGGCCGGAACCGAAGAGACTTCCGACCTGGTCTCTAAACTGGAGCAGGCCGGATTCACCCAGATTTCCCTGCGCACCCGCGACGGCGGCGATCTCCCGGCGGACGGCCCCAGGCCCCGCCGCGGCAGAATCGTCAGCGCCCAGATCGAAGCCGTGAAGCCCAACCGTTAACCGGTAACCACCTCACTCCTCTTGGGCGAAAGCTGCATCGAAAGCCATTGCGGGGGTTTTGAAGTCGATCTCTCTCACAAAAGCCGCGGACTCCGTGGCTCCGTGCTCCCGATCCATTCCGGGGTCTTCCCATTCCACCGAGAGGGGACCGGCGTAGCCGATCTCATTCAAGACTCGAATGATCGACTCGAAGTCGATGCAGCCTCGCCCCAGCGACCGGAAATCCCAGAATCGGTCGGGGTCACCGAAGTCCAGGTGCCCTCCAAACACTCCGGCGGGCATGGGTCGGTCGGACCAGTACACATCTTTCATGTGGACATGAAAGATACGATCCCGGAACTCGCGCAGAAAACCGATGTAGTCGACCCCCTGGTAGCCGAGATGGCTGGGATCGTAGTTGAATCCAAAGCTGGCCCGGCCACCAAGCGCCTCCAGGGCTCGGCGGGCGGTTGCGATGTCAAATGCGATCTCAGTGGGATGGACTTCCAGCCCAAATCGGACCCCTTCCCCCTCGAAGACATCCAGGATCGGGTTCCAGAGCTCCGCGAACTCCCGGAATCCGTCCTCGATCTGTGCCGGATCGACGGGGGGAAAGGAGTAAAGGAGGTGCCAGATGCTACTCCCGACGAATCCGTTGACCACCTTGACACCGAAGCGCGCCGCCGCCCGGGCGGTGACTTTCATCTCCTCGGCGGCTCGCTCCCGGACTCCTGCGGGATCCCCGTCTCCCCAAACGCGAGAAGGAAGGACGGATTGGTGGCGACGGTCGATGCGATCGCAGACCGCCTGGCCCACCAGGTGATTGGCGACGGCGTGGCATTCCAGGCCGTGGTGCTGGAGGATATTCCACCGATCCTGACAGTAATCGTCTTCTTCGACGGCTCTCAGCACGTCGAAATGGTCACCCCAGCAGCCGATTTCGACCCCATCGTATCCGAACGATTTCGCCTTTCGGCATAGGGTGTCAAAATCCAGATCCGCCCACTGGCCAGTGAAGAGTGTAACTGGTCGGCTCATGTTGAATTCTCCTGTATGAACGGCTCTTAATTTCCGATGGGCTCTCCCGCCGGTGGGGAAGGCGGTTTGGGGCTTTTGAACTCCGGGTGGGGTCGTTCTAGAAAGGCAGCGATCCGGCGAAGCGCCTCTTCCACATGGGCCAGTTCTACTCCAACCTGAACAGATCGGGAATCGAGGTGCAGCGCCAGATCCCTGAGTTTGGAAGAAGCGATGGCTCGTGCACCCGGCGAAGCGCGCGCGTCCTCCCCTAGCCCGATCAAGCGGTCCAAGACGACTCTTTGCACGACGCGTGCTGCAGTGGCGTGCCAACGCTCGCGGGGGGTAGGAACCTTCCACGTGGCATCGAGCAGGCCTTCGATGACGCCCTCCAGACCCGGCTGGTTGGGATCAAGGGCACCTGCGAGGCTCAGGCGCGAGGCTCTTTCGGGGTGAAGCAAGACAGCGATCGTCAGGTCGGCGGCCACGGTCGTGGCCGAGACGGGATCGAAAATCCGTCCGGTCCAACGCGGGAACTGCTCTTCCCGGTCGGGGTAACCGTACGGAGGAGGTGCCAGAAGGCCCAGCAGTTGCCTGGGAAAGACCACGTCCTCACCCAGTGTCTTGAGCAGAGCCGCCAGGGCCTGTTTCTGGACGCCGGGTTCGATGAGCCGGGACTGAGGCAGCGTATCATCACGCAGTTTGTAGGTGTAGGAATACCCGCCCACGAGCTTGGCTGCGGCGACGATCTGGTATCGATGGTGCAGGAATACGGGCACCAGCACTTTACCCAATTCTCCGATCGGAGCGCCGGCTGGAATGTTGTGCGCGCCGAAGCCGTTGAGCGCGATTCGGCGCACCTTCATGGCGTGCTCCAGGGCGGCCACCGGATCCTTGCCGTTGTCCCACAGGCTGGCGTAGGCGTGCGCAGTCCCGGGGGAACTGGCGTCGGGGTCGGCTACAAAGTACAGACCCGCGGCGAAAGCGCTTTTGATAATCAGGTTCAGGGCGTCGTCCTCGTTGACGCCCTGACGAAAGTGTGAGTATGCGTATTTCACCAGAACCTTGTCCCACTCCCCGATGCCCACGCCGTAGGCCTCGCTCAGATCGAGGGTCTGGTCGTCGTTGATCCTGACCAGAGGTGCCGGGTAATCCATGACCGATTCACGCCCGAAGTGACTGGCCGCGAAGTTGTGGGCAAATCCCAGAGCGTGGCCCACTTCGTGAGCCGACAGTTGCCGAATCCGGGCCAGAGCGACCTCGACGGCTGAAACTTCGGGGTCAAAAGGGGTCAGATAGGATGCGGAAGGGCCGGCCCCCAGGGTGCAGGCTCCCGATCCTTCGCCCGCCGGGAACAGGGGTTGCAGGCCTTCGATCAGCATCCGATCCTGGCGAACTCTCAGGGAGCCGAGTTGAACGTGTCCCTTGATGATTTCGCCGCTGCGGGGATCCACCACCGAGCCGGCGTAGGACCACCCGCGAGTGGAGCGGTGAACCCACTGGATTACGTTGTAGCGGACGTCCAGGGGATCCGCTTCCGGGGGGAGAATCTCCACCTGCAGAGCATCGCGGTAGCCGGCCGCTTCGAAGGCCTGGTTCCACCATCGGGCTCCCTCCGCCACGGCGGATCGAATCGGTTCCGGTGCTCCCGGATCCACGTAAAAGACGATCGGCTGCACTGGTTCGGACACCTCGGCTAGAGGCTCTCTCTTGTGCAGGCGAAATCTGGAGATGAAGCGTTTCCGAAGAGGCTGGTCCAGGGGCGCCGCATAATCCGAGAATTGAAGTCCCTGAATGCCGGCCCGGGGGTCAAAACGCCGCGGCTTGTAGCCATCGTCGGGCAGCCGGACAAAGGAGTGGCGCTGCCTGACACTGGGCGAGTGCGGGGTCGGTGCTACCTCCGCAACCCGGTTGCCGGGTCGAGTCGAATGGAAGGTGAGAACCGCTTCCAGCTCGACATTGTGTGGAAAGGCCTTACATCGCGGTAAATAGACGACACTTCGATTCCCGTCGAGCACAAAGTCTCCCTGGCCGCTTTCCCTCAGTTGAGCAATGACATCGTGGGCATCACGCAGCACGAAATCCGTTGCGTCGACCAGCACAGCGGTCTGGTTCTGGGCCGCCACCCGGCTCCCCCACAGGATCGATCGAGGGAAGGATTCCTCCACTGCGGTTTGTTGTGCGGGGGTGTCGGTGATGGCCCGGAAGCGCTGGTTGGGTTCGACCAGCAAAACCCTGGGACCGTGTCGTTCAAAGACCACGATGCGGCTTCGGCCCGGCTGCGTGCGGTCCAGGCCGATGGGGCTCGATCCGAAACCCGTGGCCAGAGATTCCAGATACAGAAACTCCTCCCCGAAACGATCGACTTCCAGCCAGATCCTGCCCTCCTTTTCATCCCAGAAGAAGCCGAAGTAACCTTCATGACGCTCCATCCCCTGGGTCTTTTCAGCGATCGACGGCTGAGCAGCAGCCTCAAGGCCGGCGACCAGGTAAGCCACTATAGCCGCGGCCGGCAGCAGCACTGGATATCGGCGTCGAGTTCTTCTTGCCATCCTGAACTCCTATCTGGTGGCCCGGGAAGACCTGATTATACCGCCCCCCGGATCGGCCCAAAAGCCGCCCCAAATGTGAACAATATGCGAAGAGGTCAGAGGCAGGAGCGACAGCGACTGCGCAGCGGCCCTGAGGCCGGCGGGAAACGATCACCCCAGGAAGAAATAGAGAACGCCAAGCAGCAGCACAATCGCGACGACGATCCAGACCGGTGTCGGCACCAGGTCTTTGGCCACCTCTTTGGTCACCCTGGCGGCAAACTCAGTCGTCGAGGCGGCCTCGATCTCAGGGGTCGCGGGTGAGTCGCCACCCGCTGCTCCTGCGGCGATCCGGGCCTGCAGAGTAGCGTCCAGGCCTTCCAGGCTCTGCTTGATGATCGCCTTGGCCGCGCTCTCCACGAGGCGCTGGCCCACGCTGGCGACGCGGCCGCCCACATGGGCCTCGCCGTCGTAAGTCATCCGCGTTCCGTCTCCGGCGGGGGCGATCTCGATGCGGGCCGTGGCGTTGACGAAGCCCTGGGCACCCTGGCCGTCCACCTTCATGGTGTAACCCCTGGGTGGATCTATATTCTGCAGCTGGATCTTGCCCAGAAACTTCCCCTGTACCGGGCCGACCTTGATGTTCAGAGCGCTCTCGTACCGGTTCTCCCCGATCAGCTCGAGCTTTTCGGCCCCCGGCATGGTTGCCGCCATCACCTCCGGATTCATCAAGCCGTCCCAGACCTCTTCCGGGGGTGCCTCGAATGTGTGCTCGCCTGTGACCTTCATCGATTGAGACGTCCCTGTGGATTCGAAAACCTTGCCAGACCAAAGATCCCGCAGCTGAGGGAACCAAACGGGTCGGGCCCCGCACCCCGTGCTCCCGTAGCAAGTCCGGACAACTGTGCCCGGATGCTACCACAGAATCCGTGCGGTTCAGAACCAGTCGTTTCTTAGAGAATGACCTGGCAGGGATTGATTGTCTGATACCTGGCCTTGTTGGCGGTTATCTCAAATGCCTCCGGAACGCCTTCCAGTCCCTTTACCGTCTTCCGGATCATCGGTTTCGTGGTCAAAAGACCCTTGTCCATGAGCGACAACAACCAGCCTTCGTAGCGCTGCGGAACTACTAGAGGCCAGAGCAGCCGCAGCCCCCGCCGACTAAGCAGGGAAACCTCGACTGGAAGGTTGCCCGTGTTCAGGCTGGCCACCAGAATCCGTCCCCCGTCGCGCACAAGCTCCAGTGCCTGCCCAAAGCAGGTCCAACCGGCCAGCCCGTAGCGGGGATTTCCTCCCGCGACTTCAACCACGACGTCGGCTCCGCGACCGTCCGTGTTCTCGAGGACGACTTCAGTCAGGTTCTCTTGCGTCGCGTCGAGCACGCAGTCCGATCCCAGTTGCCCGGAGAGTTCCAGGTTCTCTTCGCGGATATCGGTAGTGATGATCTTCATCACTCCCCGGGCCCTGGCAAGCTGCAGGATTCCGAGGCCGAGCACGCCTTGACCCAGGATGAGGAGTGTGTCCTCGGGCTGCACGCCTGAAGTTCCAAGGCATCCCGCGCAGTGGGCCAGCGGCTGTATCGTCGCCGCCTGCTGATCGTCGAGACTGTCCGGTACTCGAACCAGGCAATCCTCAGGGATGCTCGTCAACTCGGCGAAACCTCCCTGAAGGTCCGTGCCCACGTGCCGGCCGGCACGGCAGCGATCGGAGTGGCCGGAGGCGCAGAGGGCACAGCTTCCGCAGGAGGTCGACGATCGAAAAGTCGCGACTCGATCGCCCGTCTTGAGGCGACTCACGCTTTCACCGACAGCCGTCACGACCCCGGTGAATTCGTGACCGAAGAACCCCCACGGCTCCCCCCGGGAGAGCAGCGTTCGGAACTTCTGGGCCAAGGGTGTGGAAGAGGAATCCCGGGCGACCACTTCGGTGATGCTTGGCTGAACAACCTTCACCTGAACCACGACGTCTTCTGCTCCGGGCCCTGGTTCCTCGATATCGTCCAGGCGCCAGTCGTCCTCAGAATGGAAGCGCCATGCTTTCATATCGTTACTTCTTTCCTCTTCGGGTCCAATCGAAGAGCTTACGCCATACGGCATGCAGAATCTACACATGTCCGCGCTCGCCACTCAAACCGGCCCGGCCCGTGGCGCGGTACTCCAGGAAAGGCTCACCTGAGAACGGTGGAGATTCTGAAGCAGTGGATTGACCTGGACGAGGTACGCGTGCATTTTCAAGAATAGCTCCCATGCAAAGTCGATCCGAGACCTTGAGAAAGATGACCAGGGATTGGAGCAGGCTGGGCCTGCACGGGGTTGTCTGGCTTTCATTGACAGCGATGGTGGATGCGCGGCAGCCGTCTTTTTACCCCTCGTCCCGGCACGGCGGCAACTACATGTTCAATTTCTACCTCCCTCCTCCGACTTCTTCCACCCCCTGGGCGCCGGCCTGGTCTCCGGACGGAAAGTGGATTGTCTACACGGGCGACGACGGGGGACAGACGATCCAATTGGAGATTCTCAACCTCGAGACCGGCGAGACGCGGCCTCTGACGGACGAGGCTTTTCTTCATACGGACCCGGTGTTTTCTCCGGACGGCAGCCGCCTGGCCTATGTGTCCAATCGACCCAGCGGCTACTTCAACGTGTTCATCCGGTCCATCAGGAACGGGCAGTGGAACGGGGAGGAGATTGCCGTCAGCAGCGATCGCCGCTATTCGAATGACCGTCTCTATTTCGGTCCCTGGGACATGCACCTGAGTCCGGCCTGGTTTCCCGACGGCGAGGAGTTGTTGCTCCTGTCTAATCACGGAGTCCCGTTGGGGTCGGGCAACGTCGTGCGGGTGCCGGCGATCCGCGGGGGTATGCAACGGGCCCGGCCGGTTCTGGTGGAGCAAACCCTCTATCGCACTCGCCCCGACGTCTCCACCGACGGAAGGCGCTTCGTCTACTCCTCGACACGGGGGGCCGCAGACCAGTTCAATAACCTGTACGTTCAGCCCACGGGCGGCGGTATCCCCTACAAGTTGACCTTTTTCTCCCACGATGCCTTTCACCCGCGCTGGTCTCCCGATGGAGAGTGGATCGCCTACATTTCCAACCGGGAGGGACTGCCTCAGCTGGAACTGCTGGAAAGCTACGGAGGTAAGATCAAGCGACTTGGGGTCGGCCAAAGGCACTGGAAGCGAGCCGTGGGGACTCTCTCGGTCGAGGTTCGTGAAGCCGCTTCTGAAAATCTAACGCCCGCCCGCGTTCATCTCACGGCTTCCGACGGCAAGTTTTATGCTCCCGCCTACGCCTACGCCCGTATCGGTCTGATGGGCGACAACGTTTTTCACACCACAGGCCGGTTCGGCCTGGAGCTTCCCGCCGGAAAAACGCACCTGACGGTAGTCAAGGGTTTCGAATTCAGGCCCCGAACGGTGCAAGCGGAGATCCGCCCGGGGGAGGTCACCCGACTTACGATCGAACTCGAGAGGATGACGGACCTGGGCGTCCGAGGCTGGCACTCCGGCTCGACCCACGTCCACATGAACTATGGAGGGAATCTGCACAACACCCTTGAGAACCTGATGCGAATGTCGGCGGCCGAGGACCAGGACGTCGTCAACCTGCAGATTGCCAACAAAGACAACCGCATTCTGGACCACCAGTTTTTCATTCCCGGGGGCGGGCCGCATCCCCTTTCCACCGAAGACCGGCTCCTGGTCGTGGGTCAGGAGTATCGTCCTCCCTTTTACGGCCACGTTTTCATGTTCGGCATGAAGGAGCATCTGATTTCCCCCTTCGCGACAGGATATGAGGGGACCGCGATTGAAAGTTACTATCCCAGCAACACGGACATGTTGCGAAAAGCGCGAGAACAGGGAGCTACGGTCGGATACGTGCATGCTTTTCAGGAAGACGAGGATCCGGCGCGTGGGGATCTGGGGAAGGCGAGAGGTTTTCTGGTCGACGCGGCACTCGGAACCACCGATGCCGTGGAGTGGTCGGAGGCCTCTCGAGCCGGCTTCTTCCCGCTTTACGCTGTCTGGAACAACGGTCTGAAAGTTGCCGCGGTAGGAGGGGAAGACTCCATCAGCGACCTTCATCGAACTAACCCGGATTATGCAAGAACCGTAGTTCGGTGTTGAAAAACGACTCGAGAAGTGGCCCAACTCGGAAGCGGGCAGGTGTGACAGGCGGATTTGCGAAGAATATGGGTTGGCGAGGCGTTTGAGTGGTTTGGGGAGTGAATTTCAGACAGATCTGGGCCTGGATGAGTGTCGGAAGCGGTTTTTCGGGGGAGCTGGGAAAAGCTAACTGGAGTTCAGGCGACTCAAGACGAGGTGGAAGAGGGGTTGTTCGGGGAAGGCTGAGGAAAGATGGACCCAGATGCGTCGAGTGGTTTGTCGGATCCGGGCCCCAATCTTGAGGACCCGACGACGTAAGGTTTCGATTTCGAGCTTGTGCCAGGGGGTTCCGTGAAGATAGTCGCGCAGGCGCACGAACATCTGGTAAGCCAGTGCATGCAGGAGGAGTCGAAACTGATTGGCCAGGAATCGATGACAGCTGAGTCGGTCCATGCTCAGATGATTCTTGAAGGCCTTGATGAAGTTCTCGGTCTGCCCTCGGTTTGTGTAGTGGTCATAAAGTGATTGGGAGCAGAGATCGTCCCGGTTGGCAACTACAAAGCGACGATTGATGCCACGCTGATCGACCTCCACTTTGACAATGACGCGACGGGATCGATCCCAGCTGTGGGCTCGATAAAGAAACTCGTCAAACTGACGCTGTTTTTCCTCCAGCTCAAGGAACCTCAGCCGAGTCGAATCCAGCAGGGGCTCGACCACTCGCTGCAGGCGAGGGTTTCGACTTAACCCAATGACATACTGGAGTTTATTCTCTTCACATTCACAGAACTCGTAGAGCCGAGGCGTGGCAAAGCCGCTGTCGGCCCGAATCTCAATCTCGACATCCGTCCCCACTGCTTGTCGGATGGCCTCCACGACTCGCTTCAGAATGGGCACGATGTGAGAGGCAGCCCCCTTGTTGCCAGGTCTCAACACGGCACACACCAGGTCTCCCGTGTCGGCATCGAAGATCAGCAAAGGATGCAGAATGTGGTTTCGGTAATACCCGTGGTAGAAGGAGAACTCCTGTTGGCCGTGAGTGTGGTCGTCGGTACTGTCCAGATTCAGGATGATCTTGCTGGGACGTCTCTTCTTCAGGGAGCGCACATAACGGCCTAGCAGCCACCGGCTCAGACGCATCAGATCCTTCTTTGTGACGGAGTTCTCCAAGCGGGAGAAAGTCGGCTGGGTGGCCAAATCGGGATCGCTCTCTGGCAACTGATCACAGACGGTCTTGAGCATCGGATCCGAGCGCAGCGTATCGGCGTCGTTACAGTCTTCGTAGCCGGCCACGATCTGCAAGACTCGTTGTCGGATCAACTTCAACAGGTCATGACGAACGTAGCGTCGGTCTCGACTTTCCGCAATACACGAACTGAAGCCCTCGCACAATCGATGTTGACGATCCAGGGATCCAAACAACAACCATCCTGCGTCGGAAGTGAGGCTCCCTCCATCAAAACGCGTCGTGATCTTTCTGTGGCTGTGAAATGGCAGGGTATTCTGGCAGACTGCTTTCAACATTGCCGTAGCTCCTGTTTAGGGTCATTGTTTTTTTTGTTTTTTTTGTTTTGTAAACCCTTTTATATCAGAGGGCTACGGCTTTTTCCTGGAGCCAGAATCTCACTCGGATTCAGATCTTTTGCATAATCCGGGCTAAGCTGATCGGTTCCGTTCGGACCTACGTTTTCACGGGCAGTCCGAAACCGGAAATGAAGGCCTGGTTCGAAGCTATGAAGGCGGGACGGGCTTTCGTGACAACGGGCCCCCTGGTGGATTTTGTCGTCGATGGCAGGCGACCGGGAGAAACGCTGCGACTTCCGCCCGAAGGGCGCAGCCTCACCGTGCAGGTACGGGTCCAATCCCTGGTGCCGCTGGAAAAACTGCTGCTCGTATCCAAGGGAGAAGTGCTCGAGGAGTTTCCCTTCGCGGCGGGGCAGCAGGACATGCAGATTGAGAGGACCCTGACCGCGACCGAGAGCGGCTGGTACCACGTCAGGGTGGAAGGCCGACCCCGGGAGCGCTTCCCACTGGATGCCGGCTACGCCCAGGCCTTTACCAACCCGGTCTGGGTAACGGTGGGGAGCCGGCCGATAAGAAGCGTGGCATCGGCCGATTACGCCCTCGGCTGGATCGACAAGCTTCAGAAAATGGCGGACGAGTGGCCCCACTGGCGGTCGGGGCGGGAAAAGGAGCACGTCTTCGCTCAATTCGAGCAGGCCAGAAAGGTTTATCTTTCGCGAAGATCAGAAATCCGGTGAGGGCGGAGGAAATGAACGTGATCGCCCGGCTCCCTTGCTCGTCCTCATTCACTTTGCACCCCCGTGATTCGTGAGGGTACAATTCTCGGGAGTGACGTAACCTTTTTTCTGTAAATTCTGGTCAGGCCTAAGTCGAAAAGACAGAGGTCTGGGACAGGATTTCTCCAAAAACAGAAACGCAAATCTGGAAAGGAGAATCCATGAACCCAGACCTGGAAAAGAGAGTACCACGAGAGATTCTGGAGGAGTTGATCGAGGAAGGAACAGAAGCCTTTCGAGGGATCTTGGAGAAGCTGTTCAACGGTAAATATTCGGTAAACCCATCCCTCCGCTGACACCATCAGATTTTGCTGGACACAGGACTTTCAATCGTGTATATAGGTGGACATGGGAGCCGCCCTAGGTCAGGGGGAGCAAGGCGTAGAGAATCGGGAGTCCCGGCAGCGGGCGTCGACAGCCGGCGTTCAGATCCGGGTGGATAAGGAGGAGTACATCAGCTTGCGTTGGGCTGCGGCGTACTGGAAGGCCCGGCACGGGGAAGCGGTCCGACGGAGAACCGATCTCAAGAGCGAAAACGAAGAGCTACGGGCACGCATTCGAGAGTTGGAAGGCTGTCTGTACGGTCGTCGTAGCGAGCGTTTGGTCTGCGAGGGCAAGAGCCCATCCCGGAGCCAGGTCTCAGCGCGCCCTCGCGGACAGCAGCCGGGGACGCGGGGACATGGTCGAAGCAGTCTGGATGGGCTGGAAGCCCGGGAGGAAGTGGCTGATCTGCCCGCAGAGCAGCGGAAGTGTCCCCGCTGCGGACGGCGCCTGGATCCGTTTCCTGGTACCGATGAGGCCCAGGTGGTAGAGATCGAGACGCGGGTCTGGCGTCGGGTGATCAGACGCAGGCGATACCATCCAAGCTGTGCTTGTGGGGTCCTGCCCGGCATCGTGACGGCGCCGTCACCAGGCCGTTTGATCCCGCGCGGCAAGCTGGGCATCTCGGTGTGGGTGAGGGTGATCTTGGACAAGTATCTTTATGCGCGTCCCAGCAACCGACTGCTGCAGGAACTGGCCGACCAAGGAGTGAGGCTGTCGGCTGGGACGATCGCGGGAGGGCTGAGGAAACTGCTCCCGCTGTTGGAGCCGGTCCGGGAGGCCATCCGTGTCAGGCAGTTGAGCGAGGATCGTTGGCAGGCTGACGAGACCGGCTGGCGGGTGTTCGAGGAGGTGGAGGGCAAGATAGGTCACGGCTGGCATCTGTGGGTGTTCCGATCCCCTTCGACGGTAGTGTTCACGCTGTCTCCCAGCCGCTCGGCCCAGGTGCCGGAGGCGCACTTCGGAGGCACTGCGGCCGGCATTCTGCTGAGCGACCGCTACGTTGTGTACAAGAAGTTGGCCAGACAATGGGAGGGTCTGGAGTTGGCCTTTTGCTGGGCCCACGTGCGACGCGACTTTTTTTCCCTGGCCAAGTCCTGGCCCGAGTTGGAGGGGTGGGCGATGAGTTGGGTGGAGGGGATCGGAGGCCTGTTCGGTCTGAATCGGTGTCGCGTGCAGGCCCGAGAACAGCCTGCCGGCTTTGCCGCCCGGGATCGGGAACTGCGGGGGGCGGTGCTGGGACTGGAGAGGCAGCGCGATGCGGAGTTGCAGAGCCGGGTCCTGCATGGGGCCTGCAGGAAGGTGCTGCGCCGATTGGAGCGACACTGGGAAGGGTTGACCGTCTTTTTGGATCACCCCGAGGTGGCCATGGACAACAACGCTTCAGAGCGCGCTTTGCGAGGCCCGGTGGTGGGTCGCAAGAACTACTACGGCTCAGGCAGTCGGTCTAGCGCCCGTCTGGCCGCGGTTGTGTTCACGATTCTGCAAACCTTGCAGCTGTGGGAGATCAATCCGCAACGCTGGTTGAGTTGCTATCTGCAGTGCTGCGCCGAATCGGGCAACCGGGCGCCGCCCCAACTGACGAGATTCCTGCCCTGGGAAATGGACCCCGACCGAAGAGCGGCCTGGGGTCGACCCGGTGGTCGGGAGGCGGCATGAAGCGCTACTGTGGCCGCAACTTCACGGGTCAGGAGATCGGGCAACTGTGCGACTTGATTGCCGACAACCCAACCCGCACGCGCGCTCAGCTGTCTCGATTGGCGTGCCGATTGCTTGAGTGGCGCAAAACGGACGGTGGCCTCAAGCAGATGAGCTGCCGGGTGGCCATGCTGCGCATGCATCGCGAGGGGCTGCTGCAACTGCCGCCCCCTCGCAACCGCAAAGGAGGCTCGGGCCGAATCGAGCACACTTTCTGCAGCGCCCCGCAGCCGCTGCTGTCCCGGCCGGTGCATGAGCTGGCAGGCCTGCATCTGGAGCCGGTCCTAAGCCGCCCGGACTCCACTTTGTGGAATGAATATATCGACCGCTACCACTATCTGGGATACAAGCCCCTGCCCGGTGCTCAGCTGCGCTACTTCGCTTGTTCGGAAAACCGCATCCTGGCTCTGCTCGGCTTTGGCGCCGCCGCCTGGAAAACCGCGCCGCGCGACCGCTTCATCGGCTGGCGTCCTTCGGAACGGGAGAGGAACCTGCAGCTGATTGTCAACAACGCCCGTTTCTTAATCCTGCCCTGGGTCGAGTCCAAGAACCTGGCCTCCAAGCTACTGGCCATGGCCGCCCGTCAACTCCCCGAAGACTGGCACAATCGCTACGCCTACCGACCTGTCTTGCTGGAAACCTTCGTCGACACTCAACGCTTCACAGGCGCCTGCTACAAGGCTGCCAACTGGATCCATGTCGGCCACACCCAAGGGCGCGGAAAGCTGGATCGTAACCACCAAGCCAATCTACCCACCAAGAGCATCTGGCTCTACCCCTTACGCAAAGACTTCCGCTGTTCCCTGCGCTCAACTTGAGTTTCCCTGTAACCCAACGCTCGAGATTACGCTTACGGGTTTACCGAATATTTACGTTCAACGTGGCCATGCAGTTGGAAAGAAGCGAGTTCTTGGGAGCGGAAGCCTACGAGAGGACGGAGAACCGACGAGGGTATCGGAACGGATTCAAAGGCAAGCGGATACAGACCCGGGTTGGAGAGCTGCGGTTGGAAATTCCCCAGGTTCGAGGGTTGAGTTTTTATCCGAAGTCGCTGGAGCGAGGCTGCCGTTCGGAGAAGGCATTGAAACTGGCCATCGCCGAGATGTACGTGATGGGAGTCTCGACCAGAAAGGTTACCGAGGTTACCGAGCAGTTGTGTGGTCTGGAGATCTCGGCCACCCAGGTCTCGAGAGTGGCCGGGATGTTGGACGAAGGGCTGGAGGAGTTTCGAAGCCGAGAGCTGGGGGAGTATCCGATCGTGTACTTAGATGCCCACTACGAGAAGGTTCGAAAGGGCGGCAGAGTACAGGACGTGGCTATCCTGAAAGCCATGGGAATCAACCGTTTCGGCACGCGAGAGGTGTTGGGTCTGAGCGCCAGGCTGAGCGAAGCAGAAGTGCATTGGCGAGAGTTTCTGGCGGATCTGCACAGGCGGGGGCTGAGAGGAGTCGAGCTGTTAGTCAGCGATGATCATGCGGGATTGAAGGCGGCCAGGCGAGCGGTTTATCCGTCAGTGCCCTGGAACCGCTGCCAGTTTCATCTGAGCCAGAATGCTCAGCAATATGCCCGTCGTAAAGAAGACCGGCAGCGGATTGCACAGGCCCTGCGCGACATCTTCAATGCGCCGTCTCGAGAGGATGCCGAGGAGCTCAAGGGGAAGGTGATCAAGAAATTCGAAAAGATTGCGCCAGAGTTCGTTACGTGGCTCGAAGAAAACGTGGATGAAGGGCTCACGGTGTTTGATTTTCCGAGGAGCTGGTGGCGAAGGATCCGGACCATCAACGGACTGGAGAGACTGAACCGGGAGATCCGGAGACGAACCCGGGTGGTGGGGATCTTTCCCAACGAAGCCTCAGCGATGCGGCTCATCTCAGCTGTGATTGCAGAGATACACGAGGAGTGGTTAACCGGCCGCCAATACCTGAACCTGGCCGGCTGGAAAAAACAGGTGGAGAAATCCTTCTCTAAAGGAAATTACAGAAAAACGGTTGCTTAACCTTCTCGGGATCTGAACCGGCCTGAAAGCGGTATAGAGGTAAAGGTATGAGAAGACATGTTCCGGTAGCTCTGGTCGTCGCGCTTGGTGTGGCAATGTTTGCTCTCGGGGGACAGAAGTTCTGGCAGAAGAAGGACTTTCCCGACTGGAGCAAGAAAGAGGTTCGCCAGATGCTGACCAAATCTCCGTGGGCGCGCTCTCTAACCGTCCGCCTGGACGATCTGCAAGACTCTGGCTCTGAGAGAGATGGTGGGTCAGGTGCCGGGGCTGGCGGAGGCGTGGGCCAGCCCGAAGGCTCGTATCCCAGTGGGGCAGGGGGCTATCCCGGGCCCAGGGGCGGGGCCGGCGGGGGCGGTTTTGCGCCCAGCCTCAATCTGACCGTCCGCTGGTACAGCGCTTTGCCGATCAAACAGGCCCTGGCCACCCAGCATTACGGGAGTGAGGCGCAGGCAGATGAAAACCTCAAGCGTAGGGAGACTCACTACACAATCGGTCTGTCCGGGATAAGGCGGGCGCTTTTTCGCGGTGACCCCAACTTCTCAAAGTCCGGAACCGGATCCGATCCCTGGGAGGCTCTCTCCGAGCGGTTGAAGTCAGAGTCTTTTCTGAAGCTGTCGGGTCGCGAGCTGATCCCGGCGGTCGATGTCCAAATGCGCAGCGCGCCCGGATCAGACGCGGCGGATGCTGGAGAGAGGGGAGGCGGGGAGATCCTGATGGCGTTCCCTCGCAGCCGCATCATTACGCTGGAGGACAAGCAGGTTGAGTTTGTCACCGTGATGGGGCGCCACAAGCTGAAGAAGAAGTTCAAGCTGAAGGACATGGTCTACAACGGAAAGCTCGAACTCTAGCCCTGTGCGCCGGCTGAAAGACGGCTAACCCGGATTATGCAAGAACCGTAGTTCGGTGTTGAAAAACGACTCGAGAAGTGGCCCAACTCGGAAGCGGGCAGGTGTGACAGGCGGATTTGCGAAGAATATGGGTTGGCGAGGCGTTTGAGTGGTTTGGGGAGTGAATTTCAGACAGATCTGGGCCTGGATGAGTGTCGGAAGCGGTTTTTCGGGGGAGCTGGGAAAAGCTAACTGGAGTTCAGGCGACTCAAGACGAGGTGGAAGAGGGGTTGTTCGGGGAAGGCTGAGGAAAGATGGACCCAGATGCGTCGAGTGGTTTGTCGGATCCGGGCCCCAATCTTGAGGACCCGACGACGTAAGGTTTCGATTTCGAGCTTGTGCCAGGGGGTTCCGTGAAGATAGTCGCGCAGGCGCACGAACATCTGGTAAGCCAGTGCATGCAGGAGGAGTCGAAACTGATTGGCCAGGAATCGATGACAGCTGAGTCGGTCCATGCTCAGATGATTCTTGAAGGCCTTGATGAAGTTCTCGGTCTGCCCTCGGTTTGTGTAGTGGTCATAAAGTGATTGGGAGCAGAGATCGTCCCGGTTGGCAACTACAAAGCGACGATTGATGCCACGCTGATCGACCTCCACTTTGACAATGACGCGACGGGATCGATCCCAGCTGTGGGCTCGATAAAGAAACTCGTCAAACTGACGCTGTTTTTCCTCCAGCTCAAGGAACCTCAGCCGAGTCGAATCCAGCAGGGGCTCGACCACTCGCTGCAGGCGAGGGTTTCGACTTAACCCAATGACATACTGGAGTTTATTCTCTTCACATTCACAGAACTCGTAGAGCCGAGGCGTGGCAAAGCCGCTGTCGGCCCGAATCTCAATCTCGACATCCGTCCCCACTGCTTGTCGGATGGCCTCCACGACTCGCTTCAGAATGGGCACGATGTGAGAGGCAGCCCCCTTGTTGCCAGGTCTCAACACGGCACAGACCAGGTCTCCCGTGTCGGCATCGAAGATCAGCAAAGGATGCAGAATGTGGTTTCGGTAATACCCGTGGTAGAAGGAGAACTCCTGTTGGCCGTGAGTGTGGTCGTCGGTACTGTCCAGATCCAGGATGATCTTGCTGGGACGTCTCTTCTTCAGGGAGCGCACATAACGGCCTGGCAGCCACCGGCTCAGACGCATCAGATCCTTCTTGGTGACGGAGTTCTCCAGGCGGGAGAAAGTCGGCTGGGTGGCCAAATCGGGATCGCTCTCTGGCAACTGATCACAGACTGTCTTGAGCATCGGATCCGAGCGCAGCGTATCGGCGTCGTTACAGTCTTCGTAGCCGGCCACGATCTGCAAGACTCGTTGTCGGATCAACTTCAACAGGTCATGACGAACGTAGCGTCGGTCTCGACTTTCCGCAATACACGAACTGAAGCCCTCGCACAATCGATGTTGACGATCCAGGGATCCAAACAACAACCATCCTGCGTCGGAAGTGAGGCTCCCCCCATCAAAACGAGCCGTGATGTTTCTGTGGCTATGAAATGGCAGGGTATTCTGGCAGACTGTTTTTGACATTGCCGTAGCTCCTGTTTAGGGTCATTGTTTCTCTAAACCCTTTTATATCAGAGAGCTACGGCCTTTTTTCTGGGCCCAAATCTCACTTGAATTTAGATCTCTTGCATAATCCGGGCTAACTGGCCCGCTGTTCCCCGAGAAGCTCGAGGTTCAGCCCCTGGAACTGCTTGAAAGCGCCGTCGGTTGTCACTATTCGGTATCCACCGGTCACGGCAAAGGCGGCGAGGTATGCGTCCATCCAGATTTTGGGCGCCGCGGTATCGCGCGCCGCGAGACGCTCCCAGCGAGCCTCCAGCCCGGCCGGTTCTTCTGCCCGCAGGACGATCCGGTCGTCGGCGCGAAGCGCCTTGTAGGTCTCCCAGGCCTGCCGATTCGTAAGGGGTGGATTTCCGTACGGGCCCAGGACCGACGCATTGGTGAGCAGACGAAGAAAGGTTTGCTGAGTCGCTCGACAGAAACAGATGGACGCCGGCTCCTCGACGGCTTCGAACCATTGGCGGGCGGCAGCATGGTGGGCGTGTTTAGAAAGCGCCAGCGCCAGCCACACGTTACTATCGCACAGCACCATCTGGCTTTTCGGACTCCTCTTGAAGCAGAAGTTGCGCCACGCGCTCCGGCGTCATCTCCTCACCGGGTGGGACTTCGTGAGCGCACCGGACGAGTGGGAGGTTGACCCGATTGCGCAGGGTCCGTGGCGCCATGGTCTTTTGCGAAATCCCGCGCCTCAGCAGGTCAGCGATCGTGTCCTTTAGCTTACGGCTCTCCTTGGCGGCGCGAATCTTAATCTCCCGCATCAAGTCGTCGGGCAGGTCCAACGTCGTCTTCATGCTGCCATAATACCAGAAATATGGTTTTCTGGCAGATTGGCCTTGCACTTGCTTGGCAACTTGCCACAGCATTGCCCTTCCGGTCCGCGCTCAGCGCTCGACAGCGGAAAAGTAAGCGTTTGCTCTCGCCGGTTTACAGAATCGGCATCATGGCGTGATGAAGGAAACGGTGTTGCGGAATTTCCACTGCGACCAGGTCGCCTGACTGACTGTCTTTGGCAACGGAATAGACTTGCTCGAGTTGACGAACGGCGGTCATCCGGAGAGCCTCTGTGGGTACCGTCATGCTGCGCCCTCCCGGGTAGGATGCGGAAGCCTGAATCAAATACCAGGCTCCGTCGGGAAGCACACCCGTGTCAGTCTTCTGTTTGACTCCGGAATCCACCAGCAGGTGCTGGAGCAACCCAAGGTCCTGCAGGAGGTAGAACACGTGTACAGATCCTGGCTTCGCCTCCGTTGTCTTGCAGAGTTCGGCGACTCGCGCTTCCATCTTATCCCGCTGTGGATCGGCCGGGTTGTGAAGGAATACAACCAGACATTAAGGCCCTTGTGTCAAGATTTCATAATCGAGCGCTTGCACGCTTACGGCCCTCAGAAGAACGCTTCCGGCGAGCGCAATCCCAAGGGAGAGCAACAGGCAACGGGCCGCCCAAGATTTCTCGGAAAAACGACAAGACAATCGACGCACCCGCCTGCCGGCGCGCCCTCCGGGATAGAACATCGAGGTCTTTCCCTTGTAGATACCGTAGGCCCCCGGGTGTTTTCTCTCCATTCGCCTTCTTCGTTTCTTGCCAGCACGTAATATCCGAAGAGCATCAGGAAGAGGAGAATCAAGTTGATGAAGCGGGGCCAGTGGAAAACCAGCCCGGCGCCCGCAATGGCAAGACTCGAGTATTGCGGGTGCCGTACGTAGCGATAGAGAAGTCGCGTGGCAATGTCCTTTCTCACGAATTTCATCCAATAGAGATAACCCGCGTGAATGGCGAAGGATGCAAGACCGATGTACAACAGATAGCGCGGCCCGCCGGTCAGAACCCGCAGAAGCCACGATTCCGGCGTCGACAGATGAGGCATGAAAAAGTCGCTGAGCCAGATCAGGTAGGGGCTGCTCTGGGTCCAGGTGAGAAAGGGGGAGTACACTCCATAGAAATAGACAGCAAATGGCCCGCCCATGAAGAACATTTTGAAGGTGGCCATCACAAATGCCCCTGCCGGCGCCAAAGGCAGGATCCACCGGGGCTGTCCAGGAGCATGGAGACCGGTCTGATTCCCTTCAGCAACTCGAGCTCACTGACGTAACCGTTGATCGTGCCGAGGCCGCGCTTTTCGAAGAACTCCAGCAAGTGTTCCCTTGGCTCGTCCGACAAAGTGATGACGACCAGTCCCTGATTTTTGAAGTTCCTGTACAGTCGATCCAGATTCGAAAGTTCCTCTACGCAGGGAGGGCACCAGGAGGCCCACAGGTTCACCAGAACCAGCTTGCCTTGGTAATCGGAGAGCACACGCCGGGCATCATCCTGGAGAAGTCTGAAACTGATTTCCGGCAGCAATTCCCCTTCCAGTTCGTTCAGTTGGCGAATCTCCGAAACCCGACTGTTGAACAGGAGTACGCTCAGTAGGGCCAGAGAACAAAGCGCTGCACACACTGAGCCGCTGGTCTCCAGCCGGCGCCTCCAGCCGTGGCGGGGCGACGTCGAGTCGCGCCTGTGGACACGACGCAGCTGGAGAATGGCAAGCACCAGAAGGACCACTGCCAGGTAGGGTCCGTAGCGAATCAATAGTGGAACCTGGTCGAGTAGAAAAGAGACTGGACTGGTCATATAGCGGCCCTCCTCAACTTTGTTCAGAGGCTGCGTTTTTGCAGCTCTCCCTTAAAGGCGCCGAAAGTGCGTGAACGGGGCCAATAGCGAAAACACTCTTTCCTGGAATCCGGCCGGGCGCGCTATAGTAAGAGTCCCTTTCTCAGGGAAATGAGGAAGAGACTCATGGACAATGGCCCGGGTGATGTCACTCGCCTTCTCGAGCAGCTGGCAGGGCACGACCCTGATGCCGCAGCCAGGCTCGTGCCGCTACTCCAGGAAGAGCTGAACAGGCTGGCAAGACACTACATGCGCCACGAGAGGCCCGGCCATACTCTGCAGCCCACCGCCCTCGTCAATGAGGCCTACCTGCGACTGGCGGCGACCAAGAGAATGACGTGGCGGAACCGTGCTCATTTCATTGCCGTGGCCGCCGGGCTCATGCGACGTATTCTGATCGATCATGCCCGCCGGCGGAAGCGTATGAAGCGGGGCGGTTCCCGGGACGATCTACCGATCGAAGACAACCTGATTCAGTCGCGGCAGCAGGCTGAAGAACTGGTCGATCTCGACGAAGCGCTGGGCAACCTGAAGAAGCTTGATCCCCGCCAGAGCCAGATCGTTGAGCTGCGTTTCTTCGGTGGATTGACCGTTCAGGAGACTGCGGAGGTTCTGGGGGTCTCACCGAAAACGGTCAAGCGAGACTGGTCCGTAGCTCGTGCCTGGCTGCGTTCTCAAATCAGGGAGAATGCTCCGCTTTGACTCCTGAGAGGTGGAAGCAGATCTCGGAAGTGGCGGCCTCAGCCATGGAGCTGGAAGGGAACGAGCAGGCGTCCTTTCTGGAGCAGGCCTGCAGTGGTGACGACGAGCTGCGTCGCGAGGTCGAGCGACTGGTGCGGGCCGATGCCCAGAGCGACAGCTTCTTGCAGAGTCCCTCTATAACCGAAGCTCCGCGAATGCGTGTTGTTCGAGATGCTGCAAGCGGGAGTGGAGTTCTTCCTCGCGACCTGCTCGAGAAAGCCGGCCCCCGACTCAGGCTGGTGGCAGTGGCGTACGCACTGACCTACGTGGGGACTGATGCCATGAATCAGCTAAACACCCACGTACTGCGGGGAATTCCCTACGTCTTCTCGGCTCACGTTATCCCTCACCTGGTTTCAGCACTGATGGTCGCGATCTGCACAGCAGTGTATTTCCTGGTGGGATGGGGACGACTCAGATCTGCAACCGTGGTTCACTTGGGTTTCTCACTGGAGATCGTCGGAAGCTTCGGCATCGGTATCGGCCAGATCTACGGCCGCACCGATTTCGGCGAAGTCTGGAGTTTTGGCTCCGCCATTGGACTGTGGATCATAGCGTTTTCCCTATTAGTTCCCAGCCCCCCCCGAAAAGCGACTATTGCCGCCTTCGCATCGGCTGCGATGGGGCCGGCTACCCTGGCCCTCTGGGTCGCTGCTGCGGGGATCGCTATTCCGCCCGCCTGGTCGATCATCGCGATGACTGCTCCTAATTTCATGTGTGCAGTTCTGGCCGCTTTTGCCGTGAGGATGATTTACGGCCTGGGATCGGAGCTCGAGAAGGCGCGACAGATGGGGAGGTATCGCCTGGAGAAGCGTCTTGGCAGCGGAGGAATGGGCGAAGTGTGGTTGGCCAGACATGCATTGCTGGCGCGCCCTGCGGCCATTAAGCTAATCCGCCCGGAGATCCTGGGGGTGAGTCGGGACGACACCGTGGCGCGTCGCTTCGAGCGGGAGGCGCAGGCCACGGCCAGCCTTTCTTCTCCACATACGATCCAGCTCTATGACTTCGGCGTCGACAGCGACGGTAGCTTCTACTATGTAATGGAACTCCTGAAAGGGTTGGATCTGGATTCTCTGGTGAAGAGGTTTGGTCCGATTCCCGCGCAACGGGCAGCCCATTTTCTGAGGCAGGTATGCCTGTCCCTCGGCGAAGCCCATCGAATCGGACTTGTCCATCGCGACATCAAGCCCGCCAACATTTACACCTGTCGCGTAGGACTCAACAGCGACTTCATCAAGGTACTTGACTTTGGACTGGTCAAGCCCTCGCAAAAGCCGGGCGACGTAACCCGTTTGACCGCCGAGTCTCTGACTCCGGGCACGCCGGGGTACATGGCCCCCGAGACCGCGACGGGAGGGGAGGTTGACGCCCGGACCGACATCTACTCGCTGGGCTGTGTCGGGTATTGGCTGGTTACCGGTCACAGCGTCTTCGAAGGGGCGACCGCCTTACAGATCGTCATGCATCATGTGCAGACCCCGGTAACCCCTCCCTCAGCGCGCTGCAAGCTACAGATCCCGAGGGAATTCGAGGAGCTGCTGCTCTGGTGCCTGGAGAAAGATCCCGACCGGCGTCCCGCGAGTGTGGAAAAACTCATCGGCCGACTCGACTCCCTCGACCTGGCACATCGCTGGACAGAGGAACAGGCGCGCGTCTGGTGGAGCGAGCACCGCCCAAGTCATGTGCCGTTTGACGGATGAACCGCGACGCCTTCCGCCGCCACTGATTCTGCGAGCCCGTGCCCTGCCACAAAAGGGACCTGTTTGAATGCATAAGTAAGAGTGACAGAAGTGGGAGAGAGAATCCTCCTGTAAGAAAAACCCTAAAAGGAGCCGGGCCTGTAGAGGACCCTGGCCAGGAGGATTCTCATGCAAGAAAGTTACTACGTTGGATTGGATGTGCACAAACGGAAGATCAGTTATTGCCTGATGGAGGCGGACGGAAGGGTGGTTGAGGAAGGAGAACTGGCGGCTCGGAGGGAGGTGCTGCAGCAGTGGGCTGAGAGTCTGGAAAGACCTTGGATAGGAGCGCTGGAAGCTACCCTTTTTAGCGAATGGATCTACGATTTATTGGAGCCCTACAGCCAGGAGTTGAAGGTGGCTCATCCAGCCATGCTCAAGGCATTGAGTGCGGGCAAACACAAGAATGATCGGATCGATGCGCGCAAGATCACCGATCTGCTGCGCTGCGACTTACTGGTGCAGAGCTACGTGCCGCCGGCTGAGATCCGAGAATTGAGACGAGTGCTGCGCTATCGCAACCTGATGGTGTCACAGATGGTGCAGCTCAAGAACCGGATATCGGGACTGTTGATGGAAACGGGAGTGCAGTACAACCAGAAGCGGCTGCATGGACAGCGTTACTTTCGACAACTGATGTCGCAGCTGCAGGAAGTGCCGGAATCGGTGGTGCAACTATTGAATCTGAGTCACGATTCGATGCGATCACTGCAGCAAATCGAGAGGGATCTGCTGAGGGGGTTGTGTGAGCAACCGTGCGTAGGGCGTCGGGTGGAGCTGTTGATGACGATTCCCGCTGTGGGAGTGGTGACGGCTTTGACCTGGGTGCTGGAAGTGGGGGAAGTGAGTCGCTTCCGGGCGATTCGTCACGCGGTCAGCTACTGTGGGCTGTGCAGCGGCCAGAAGCAGTCGGCAGGCAAGGACCGCTCGAGCCCGATCAGCAAACACCGTAACCGGCATCTTCAGCGGGTTTTGGTGGAAGCGGCCAAGCTGGCTCCTCGATATAGCCCACAGCTGGCCGCCGTTGCACAAACGCAAAGGCAGAAAGGAAATCACAACCGAGCCACGCTGGCGGTTGCCAGGAAACTGGTAGCTTACCTGATGGCGGTCGATCGCAGTGGCCGACCATTTTCAGTAGGAAGCATTTAGAACAAAACTCAGCTAGCCCGGATTATGCAAGAACCGTAGTTCGGTGTTGAAAAACGACTCGAGAAGTGGCCCAACTCGGAAGCGGGCAGGTGTGACAGGCGGATTTGCGAAGAATATGGGTTGGCGAGGCGTTTGAGTGGTTTGGGGAGTGAATTTCAGACAGATCTGGGCCTGGATGAGTGTCGGAAGCGGTTTTTTGGGGAACTGGGAAAAGCTAACTGGAGTTCAGGCGACTCAAGACGAGGTGGAAGAGGGGTTGTTCGGGGAAGGCTGAGGAAAGATGGACCCAGATGCGTCGAGTGGTTTGTCGGATCCGGGCCCCAATCTTGAGGACCCGACGACGTAAGGTTTCGATTTCGAGCTTGTGCCAGGGGGTTCCGTGAAGATAGTCGCGCAGGCGCACGAACATCTGGTAAGCCAGTGCATGCAGGAGGAGTCGAAACTGATTGGCCAGGAATCGATGACAGCTGAGTCGGTCCATGCTCAGATGATTCTTGAAGGCCTTGATGAAGTTCTCGGTCTGCCCTCGGTTTGTGTAGTGGTCATAAAGTGATTGGGAGCAGAGATCGTCCCGGTTGGCAACTACAAAGCGACGATTGATGCCACGCTGATCGACCTCCACTTTGACAATGACGCGACGGGATCGATCCCAGCTGTGGGCTCGATAAAGAAACTCGTCAAACTGACGCTGTTTTTCCTCCAGCTCAAGGAACCTCAGCCGAGTCGAATCCAGCAGGGGCTCGACCACTCGCTGCAGGCGAGGGTTTCGACTTAACCCGATGACATACTGGAGTTTATTCTCTTCACATTCACAGAACTCGTAGAGCCGAGGCGTGGCAAAGCCGCTGTCGGCCCGAATCTCAATCTCGACATCCGTCCCCACTGCTTGTCGGATGGCCTCCACGACTCGCTTCAAAACGGGCACGATATGAGAGGCAGCCCCCTTGTTGCCAGGTCTCAACACGGCACACACCAGGTCTCCCGTGTCGGCATCGAAGATCAGCAAAGGATGCAGAATGTGGTTTCGGTAATACCCGTGGTAGAAGGAGAACTCCTGTTGGCCGTGAGTGTGGTCGTCGGTACTGTCCAGATCCAGGATGATCTTGCTGGGACGTCTCTTCTTCAGGGAGCGCACATAACGGCCTAGCAGCCACCGGCTCAGACGCATCAGATCCTTCTTGGTGACGGAGTTCTCCAGGCGGGAGAAAGTCGGCTGGGTGGCCAAATCGGGATCGCTCTCTGGCAACTGATCACAGACTGTCTTGAGCATCGGATCCGAGCGCAGCGTATCGGCGTCGTTACAGTCTTCGTAGCCGGCCACGATCTGCAAGACTCGTTGTCGGATCAACTTCAACAGGTCATGACGAACGTAGCGTCGGTCTCGACTTTCCGCAATACACGAACTGAAGCCCTCGCACAATCGATGTTGACGATCCAGGGATCCAAACAACAACCATCCTGCGTCGGAAGTGAGGCTCCCTCCATCAAAACGCGTCGTGATCTTTCTGTGGCTGTGAAATGGCAGGGTATTCTGGCAGACTGTTTTTGACATTGCCGTAGCTCCTGTTTAGGGTCATTGTTTCTCTAAACCCTTTTATATCAGAGGGCTACGGCTTTTTCCTGGAGCCAGAATCTCACTCGGATTCAGATCTTTTGCATAATCCGGGATAGCGGGGATGGCGCTCGACGACATCGCAGACAAGCTCTCCACAGGGCTCTTCGCGCAGATACCGGTAGGTGAACTTGTTGAGCTCGAGCGCCGTGAAGTCTTCGAAGGCAAACTCGCTGCCGACGAAGGGGCCGGATTTGTTGACCGATGAGATCCGCTTCACCCGTTTGAGAGCGGGGAGAAACAGCCATTGGTCATCGGGATCCAGGATTTTTGCGTGCGAAAGCAGGGCGGTTCCATCGATATCGGGCGGGTTGTCAAATACGATCAGGGTCTTGTCGCCCACGCTTTCGTCGGGTATCTCGAGGGTCGCAATCGACAGGGTTCGCCGAGCCTCTTTGCCGGCCTTGTTGCGCAGGATCATTCTGAGATCGACGCGGCTGGTCCCGAACCCCCGGTCACTTCGATCACTGCGGGCGGCGATTTCGTAACCTTTCTTCTCGGCTGGTTCGCTCGGGTCGCTAGCCACAGCCCAGGCGACGGTGAGGAATCCAATCGATAGAAGCGTACTAAGCGGCTTGAGGCATTGCTTTGCCATTGTAGGCTTTTCCTTTCTTGGGGTGTGGGCGATCAGGAGCAGCGACGGCAGCAGCAGGAAGTCGACCGCCAGGGCGATGAGGATGGCCAGGGCCGTCAGCAGTCCCATTTCGGCGTTGATACGAAAGGTGGAAAAGGCCAGGACTCCGAACCCGAGGGTGAGAATCAGTGCGTTGACGAGCAGCGCCTTGCCAACCATACGGAACGTGTAGTGGATAGCCTCAGCAGGACTCTGATTCTTTTCGCGGCGGGCCCGCAGGTACTTGGAGAGAAAGTGGACTGTACTGTCCACCACGATTCCCAGCGAGGTCGCAGACACCATTGCGGCGGCCATACCGACCTGTTGGACGAGCAGCGCCCATACACCGAATGTCATGAGAATGGGCAACACGTTTGGTATCAGGCTCAGTGCGCCGAGCCGCCAGCTGCGCAACGCGACCATCATGATCAGCGCGATCAGCAACACGGCGACGGCGTTGCCCTTGAGCATGCTGTTGATGTTCTGCTCGGAAATGTGCGAGAACATCACGGTGGCTCCGGTGGGGTCGGCACGCATGTCGGCGGGAGCGTTTTCATCGAGCCAGCGCTGGGAGCTCTCCAGGAAACCACGAACCTGCCGGGTCGGCAGCTCCCCGACCGTGGCGGTGACCCGGGTGGCCGATTTGTCTATATTGATGCGGTCGGTGAGGTCCAGTCCAAACGGCAGCGACAACTCGAACAGTAACAGGTACTGCGCAGCCAGATCGCGACCCTCGGGAATGGCGTACCACTGGGGATCGTCACCGTGCATGTTCTTGTTGAGGCGCTTGATGATGTCCGTGTAGCTGTAGACATGAGTGACCTCGGGTTGCTCTCGTAGCCATGCCGTAAACGACTCCAGCGCCCCCAGATATTCTGGATCGCTGATGCCCCCGGCTTCGCGGGACTCCACCGAATACTCGATGAAGTAGATGCCGTTGAGGTGCTCGATGCCGAACTCGGCGTCATTGCGAAACTGAATGCGGTGGTCGAAGTACTTGACCCACTCGTCATTCAGATCAATGGTCGGGACAAGTGCGGTGAGCGACAGCGCCAAGAGCGCCGTCACCACCAGGATGGGCTTGTGCCGAGCCACCACAAGGCCGGCCAGCTGCGGCCAGCTGTTCCAGCCAGTCCACCTTCGCATGAGTGGAGTGTTTTCGCCTCTTGACGCGTACCGGCAGCAGGCTCAGCACGGCCGGCAGGAAAGTCACCGAATAGACGAACGCGGCTGTGATGCCGATGGCAGTCATGTTGCCCAGATTCCAGAAGGGGGGCGCGTCGGAAGCGTTCAGCGCCAAAAACCCCACTGCGGTCGTAGCGCTGGTGACGCCGACGGCCAGGAAGTTAATGCGGATGCTCTCCTTGAGCGCTGTGATTTTACTTTTCCCTTCCTGCATGAGACCGAACATTGAGATCAGGATGTGGATGCTGTCGGCGATCGCAAGCGTGAGGATGATGGTGGGCGCCGTGACGTCGATGGGATCCAGCTTAATGCCCAGATACCCGGCTATTCCCAGCGCCGTGGCCGTCGACATTCCAATCACCAGCACGGTCGCAAGCGTGCCGCTGAGACTCCGCAGGGCCAAGATCATAACCCCCACCAATACGAGGTACATCAGGGGAATCAGCGTCATGGCATCCGTGGTTCCGGCCTCTGCGAAGGCATTGTTGAGCATCGACACGCCGGAGATGGCGATGTGGACGTCGGGAAACTGGCGCTGAATTTCCGCAGCCAGGCGCCGGGCCTCGGCGGCCGCCTCCGGCACCTCCGACAGGCTCTTTTCCGGATACTGGAGAGTCACATTGACCCCGGCCGTGTCGGCGTCCAGGGAAACCAGGTTGCCGGCAAGCAGCGGTTCCGCCAGTGCCACTTTTCTGCGCCCGGCCAGCTCCTGCTGGGACAGCGATGGCCCATCGCGAATCAGGTCGTCCACCGTCAGTTCGTCGCCCCGGGCGGAGCTGTGCTGAAAGTTGGTGATGGAGTCTATCCGGATCGTGTAGGGGATTTTCCAGGCTTCCGCAGTTAGTCGTTCCAGAGCATCTGCCATGCGCGGCGTAAAGACAGTACCTTGCCCGGGTTGAACGACGAACAGAATGTTGTCGTTCTTCGTGTAGGTGTCCTGAAAGGTCTCGAATGCCACCAGGTAGGGATTCTCGGGGCTGAAGAAAACGCGGTAGTTATTGGAGAACTCGAGAAAGCGGGCGCCACTGGAGGAGATCCCGACCAGGAGTAGCGTTGCGACGATGACCAGCCAGCGCCGGCGGATGACGAAGTCGGCCAGCCGTGCGGCGAATCTATCGGATGAAAGGGCTTTGGGTGTCATGGTTTCCGTTTCCTTTGAAAACTGCGTCCTAAAACCAGAACGACGGTTCCGTAATAGGGCAAAAATTTTTCTACTTCGCCTCCAGCGTTGACAGGGACGCCTCGAGATTTCGGCGCACCATCTCCTCACCCAGCCCCAGTCGAACCATATGGGCCGAGCTCAGATTGAGCGCCATCAGACCGACCGCCCAATCGTCGATATCGATGTCGGGGCCCAGTTCTCCCTTCTCTCTGGCATTGCGAAGGGCGTTTTTAAACACGGCGACGGTGTCTTGAAAAAAGGAGCGCACGTCGGTCGCGATTTCTTCGTCGCTGCGCGCCATCTCTACCGCCGTGTTGCAGAGCAGGCAGCCGTTATGGGCAGTCTCACCTGCGGCCAGACCCATCAGGCTCTCGAAGTATTCCCGAATCTCGGGCAGGGAAGCATCGGGCCCCCGCAGATCCGCCTGGTACTGGTGCCGGAAGCGATCCATGTAGCTCTGCAGTACTTTTCGGAAGAGGCCCCGTTTGCTGCCGAAGGCCTCGTAGAGGCCGTAACGGCTCACCCCTGTGGTCTGGACGATGTCGTCGAACGAGGCGTCGCCGTATCCCTTTTCCCAAAAAAGGGTCAGAGCCCGCTCCAGTGCTGAATCGGGATCAAACTCACGCGGTCGCGCCATAATTTCAGAATACACGTTCTGTAATGGGTTGTCAATGCAAAATTTTCTTCTGATGTGCTGTCCGGCAGCCTTTGTGAAGCTCTCCTGGTAGACTTCTTTGATGGCAGCCCGCAACGCTACTCTTCTCGTCGGCCTCATTGTCCTGTTCATCATCCTGGCCGTGGCCGTGCCTGCTCCGTCCGGGGTGACTCCTCTTCAATGGAACACTTTCTGTCTCTTCGCGGGCACCATCGCAGCCGTCTTGTGGAACCGTTATCCGATCGTCGTGGTCGTTCTGATCTCTCTGGCTCTGGGGATGATTCTGAAGACGATCACTCTGGACCAGGCCCTGCGCGGCTTTTCGTCGAGCGTTACCTGGATCGTGGTGATGGCCTTCATCTTCGCCCGCACCTTCATCAAGACCGGTCTGGGAAAGCGCGTGGCGCTGGTTCTCATCCGGAAGCTGGGTAGCAGTTCCCTGCGGTTGGGTTATGCCTTCGCCTTTTCCGACCTGGCACTGGCCCCGGTGACCCCTTCCAATACGGCCCGCGCCGGGGGTGTCATTTATCCGATCGCCCGAAGCCTCGTTCTCGAGTTCGATTCCCGTCCCGATCAGACCGCCAGGCGGATCGGGGCCTATATTCTGTTTACCTCTTACCAGGCGAATATCGTCACCAGTGCGCTCTTCCTGACAGCCATGGCCGGGAATGGCCTGTCGGCCCAACTGGCACTGGACACCGCAGCCGTCCAGCTCGACTGGGGGACGTGGTTTATGGCGGCCTCGGTTCCGGGCCTCTGCTCTCTTCTCCTGGTTCCGGCTATCATCTACGCCACCTATCCCCCGGAAATCCGCAAAACCCCCGAGGCGAGGCGCTTTGCCCAGCGCAGGCTCGCAGAACTGGGACCCATGAGTCGTGACGAACGGGTGCTGGCAGTCGTCTTTCCACTCCTTGCCCTGACCTGGGCCACCTTGAGATGGCATGGAACCAGTACCGTGGCGACGGCATTTGCCGCGATCTGCGTTCTCCTGGTGGCCGGGGTTCTGAAGCGAGAGGATCTAGCTGAGGAATCCTCGGCCTGGGAAACCCTGCTCTGGTTCGGCGGTTTTCTCTCCATCGCGGGCGCCGTCTCCGACAGTGGTCTGATCCCGCAACTTCTCCCCGCTGTAGAAGCCTGGTTTCAATCGTGGGACCCTCTCTGGGCGCTGGTCCTGCTGGTGATTGTTTACACGTACCTGCACTACCTGTTTGCCGGCATGACACCCCACATCGTAGCCCTCTATGCGGCCTTCCTGGCCCTGGCAATCTCTGCCGGCGCTCCGGCCCTCCTCTCGGCTCTGGTCCTGGCCTTCTTCTCCAATCTCTACGCCTGCCTGACCCACTATGGTGACGGAGCGGCGCCCATCTTCTTCGGTTCCGGCTATATCGAGATGAAGGACTGGTGGAAGATCGGCTTTCTGCTTTCGCTGGCGCACCTTCTCGTGTGGCTGGGAGTGGGGATAGTCTGGTGGAAGGTGATTGGGGTTTACTGAGCTGTTACAGTCCATCTAGTGGACTGTAACACCTGAATCACTAGTGCCTGAGCGGCCCTCGAACCCGATCTCTGCGTTGCACCTCCTCGCCATAATCCCTGCTATGCCTCGTCGGCGCGCCTTGACCTCGGGCCCGAATGACTCGCTCATCCACTAGCGATTCAAGCATTACAGTCCACTAGCCCGGATTATGCAAGAACCGTAGTTCGGTGTTGAAAAACGACTCGAGAAGTGGCCCAACTCGGAAGCGGGCAGGTGTGACAGGCGGATTTGCGAAGAATATGGGTTGGCGAGGCGTTTGAGTGGTTTGGGGAGTGAATTTCAGACAGATCTGGGCCTGGATGAGTGTCGGAAGCGGTTTTTCGGGGGAGCTGGGAAAAGCTAACTGGAGTTCAGGCGACTCAAGACGAGGTGGAAGAGGGGTTGTTCGGGGAAGGCTGAGGAAAGATGGACCCAGATGCGTCGAGTGGTTTGTCGGATCCGGGCCCCGATCTTGAGGACCCGACGACGTAAGGTTTCGATTTCGAGCTTGTGCCAGGGGGTTCCGTGAAGATAGTCGCGCAGGCGCACGAATCTGGTAAGCCAGTGCATGCAGGAGGAGTCGAAACTGATTGGCCAGGAATCGATGACAGCTGAGTCGGTCCATGCTCAGATGATTCTTGAAGGCCTTGATGAAGTTCTCGGTCTGCCCTCGGTTTGTGTAGTGGTCATAAAGTGATTGGGAGCAGAGATCGTCCCGGTTGGTAACTACAAAGCGACGATTGATGCCACGCTGATCGACCTCCACTTTGACAATGACGCGACGGGATCGATCCCAGCTGTGGGCTCGATAAAGAAACTCGTCAAACTGACGCTGTTTTTCCTCCAGCTCAACGAACCTCAGCCGAGTCGAATCCAGCAGGGGCTCGACCACTCGCTGCAGGCGAGGGTTTCGACTTAACCCAATGACATACTGGAGTTTATTCTCTTCACATTCACAGAACTCGTAGAGCCGAGGCGTGGCAAAGCCGCTGTCGGCCCGAATCTCAATCTCGACATCCGTCCCCACTGCTTGTCGGATGGCCTCCACGACTCGCTTCAGAATGGGCACGATGTGAGAGGCAGCCCCCTTGTTGCCAGGTCTCAACACGGCACAGACCAGGTCTCCCGTGTCGGCATCGAAGATCAGCAAAGGATGCAGAATGTGGTTTCGGTAATACCCGTGGTAGAAGGAGAACTCCTGTTGGCCGTGAGTGTGGTCGTCGGTACTGTCCAGATCCAGGATGATCTTGCTGGGACGTCTCTTCTTCAGGGAGCGCACATAACGGCCTGGCAGCCACCGGCTCAGACGCATCAGATCCTTCTTGGTGACGGAGTTCTCCAGGCGGGAGAAAGTCGGCTGGGTGGCCAAATCGGGATCGCTCTCTGGCAACTGATCACAGACTGTCTTGAGCATCGGATCCGAGCGCAGCGTATCGGCGTCGTTACAGTCTTCGTAGCCGGCCACGATCTGCAAGACTCGTTGTCGGATCAACTTCAACAGGTCATGACGAACGTAGCGTCGGTCTCGACTTTCCGCAATACACGAACTGAAGCCCTCGCACAATCGATGTTGACGATCCAGGGATCCAAACAACAACCATCCTGCGTCGGAAGTGAGGCTCCCTCCATCAAAACGCGTCGTGATCTTTCTGTGGCTGTGAAATGGCAGGGTATTCTGGCAGACTGCTTTTGACATTGCCGTAGCTCCTGTTTAGGGTCATTGTTTTTGTAAACCCTTTTATATCAGAGAGCTACGGCCTTTTTTCTGGGCCCAAATCTCACTTGAATTTAGATCTCTTGCATAATCCGGGCTAGACCTCGAGGGGCATGCCGCCTCCTCCGGGATCGGCCGCGCCGGCGAGGTGGCCCTGGGGGGAGATGGTGATGGCGTGGACCAGGGCGAGACCACCGTGACTGCGGGGAAGACGCTCGATGGGGTGTCTCTTTCTGACCTCGGCACAGACATATTCCGGGATTCGAGCGTGGCACCGGATGACGTCGACCTGGCAGTCAAAGCGAGGAGCCAGCACGGCATCGCTGATGCTCATGCCGAAGTCCAGGACGTTGATGATGACCTGCAAGATCGCGGTGATGATCCGAGTGGCGCCCGGTGCTCCAATGACCAGAACGGGATGGCCGTCCTTGTAGACAATGGTGGGAGTCATTCCCGTGGTCCGGCCCTTGCCCGGCGCAATCGAGTTGGGATGTCCTCGGTTGGGATGAAAGTTCACCATCGAGTTGTTGTACATGAAACCGAGCCCGGGAGTGATCGTTCCCGAGGACATGCCCAGCGAATGGGTCAGAGAGGCGCAGTTTCCCCGGGCATCGACCACCGTCACCTGCGTCGTATCCGGGTGCTCCGGCGGGGTAATGGAGACAGTGATCGGCCTGCCGCCTTCAATGTGCTCCCACCACTGCAGGCCCCGTTTCCTGGAAACCATCCACTCCAGCGGAACTTCCACGAAGTCCGGATCTGCCAGATACCGGTTGCGGTCGGCAAAAGCGGCCTTCATCGCCATCGAAACGGTGTAGATGTAATCGGCCGAATTGTGCTCGAGCCTGCTCATGTCGCAGTTCTCCAGAATGTTGAGAATCTCGACCAGAGTGGGTCCCCCGTGAGGTGCCTGGGTGGAAGCAATGGTGAAACCGCGGTACTCGCCAATGACCGGCTGGGGATCGCGCAATTGATACGCCGCCAGGTCCGCAGCCGTCAAGAAACTCCCACCGGCAGCCAGGTCATCGCTGATTCGGCCAGCCAGGGTCCCGAGGTAGAAGTCGTCCGGACCATCATGGGCGAGCCGGCGCAGCGTCCTGCCCAGATCGGGATTTCGAAGACGGTCTCCAGCCTGGTAGGGAGTCTCCCCATCCTTGAGGTAGATGCGACTTGCGGCCTCGTTGCCCTTGACATAGTCGAGCAGAGAGCAGCCCTCCGGATGAGGTGCCTCTACGCCCCAGCCGTTCGCCAGGTTGGTGTCGACCACGAAGCCTTCCTCGGCGATGCGGGCGGCCGGCAGGATGACCTGCTCCCAGGAATACGTGCCCCAGCGCGCCAGCATCGCCTGGTATCCTCGCACCGCACCCGGAACGCAGATAGCCTGGTAGCCCAGATCGTTGACCTTGTCCTCGAGGAAGAATCCCCAGCCGTCCGGGTTGGGGCCGATGACGGCGTGCTCCCACATGCCCTCCGATACCCTCGAGCCTGCCAGGGCCGGGGCGTCCAAAATGAGCGAGAGCACATCCGGACGATCCGCCAGGTGCAGGTTGAGCAAGATGTAGCCCCCAATTCCACACATGTGAGGACTGATTACACCCTGGACGAAGCCGGCCGTCACGGCAGCGTCGATCGCATTGCCACCTTTCATCAGAACCCGGGCGCCTGCTTCAGCGGCGACCGGTTGCGGCGCCACAATCATGTTTCGCATCGATGAAAACCTCGCGGATCCAGCGGGCCGGCACAAGACCGGCGCCTACGATTCTACTCTCGACTCAGACGCCGAGCGCGGAGCGGATTCGGGGCACCAGCGTGGCCTCCGGTCCCGCCAGATCAACGGGGGCAGGGAAGGACGGCGGCGGATGCTTGAGCCCGGCTCCGGTCAGCAGCAGCACGATTCGAGACCGACGGTCGAGGCGTTTCTCGTCACGGAGCCGGAGCAGGGCGGCGAGAGTCACTCCTCCCTCGGGCCCCGTCCACACGCCCTCCAGACGGGCCAGTAGCTTCTGGGCGTCGACGATCTCCGTCTCCGACACTGCACATGCTTCGCCTTCAGTGGCGCCGAGAGCCTCCAGGATCTGTCTCCCCGCAAACGGCGAGGGGACGCACAGACCCGAGGCGTCGGTGACGGGGTTCTCCCAGGGTCTCGTGGTCTTCGATCCTTCCGCCCAGGCCTTCACAACCGGCGCGCACCCCTCGGCCTGGACAGCGACGAGCCTGGGAGGCCCATCCTTCACCCAGCCGAGCGCCGCCAGTTCCCGGTACGCCTCCAGACTCCAATGAGTCCCGTTCCGCCCCCGGTGGGATACAGCAAGAGATCCGGAGCCTCCCAGCCGAGCTGCTCGGCCAGCTCGAGGCCCATCGTCTTTTTTCCCTCGAGTCGATAGGGCTCCTTGAGAGTCGAGAGGTCGAACCAGCCGAGCGCGTCAGCGACCCTGGCAACGACATTGCCGGCAGTCGCGATCGTCCCCTCGACGGTGAAAACCCTGGCGCCCGCGAGCATCGCCTCCGCCAGGGCTGCGGGCGGCGTGTCTCGCGGCACCACGACAGCCACCGGCAGGCCGGCCCGGGCTCCATAGACCGCCGCGGCACCACCGGCGTTGCCGGCCGAGGGGAGAATGAGGCCCCTGACCCCGAGCGTCCGCGCCCTCGTCACCGCCATAGAGAGCCCGCGGGCTTTGAATGTCCCGGTGGGGTTTTGCCCCTCGTCCTTGGCCAGCAGGTGCGAGAGTCCGAGATGCGCTCCCAATCGCGGCAGCGCCAGGAGCGGGGTGCTTCCCTCGCCCAGCGAGACCGGCTCCTCGCCATCATTCAGTGGGGTCATTTCCCTGAACCGGTACATCCCCGCCGGGCGCCGCCCGAGTTCGTCCCGGCTGACGGCCGCGGCGACGCCCTCCAGGTGATAGCACACCCACAGCATCTGGCCGCAGCGGGCGCACACGGTGAGGAGCTCCTTCGGGTCGTGGGCGTGACGGCAGATCGAGCACTCGATGTGGCTCAGAAAGGTCATGCGCCCCCGATCCTAGTCCGCCGGGGGACTGGGGGCAAGAGCCCGACCACACAGGCGGTCAGGGCGAGCTCGGTATCCCCTACCGGCCGGCCGGATCGATCTTTTCGGGGTCGACGTCCAGTGTTGCCGTTTGACTGACGAGGGTGGCCCGATCGATCCGATTCTCGCGGTACAGCGTGGCCAGCGCGGCCTGGGCAATGAAATCGCCACTGATCTCGAAGAAATCGCGCATCGACTCGCGTGACTCACTGAGGCCGAAACCATCCGTGCCCAGCGCGGTATACGCCCCCGGCATCCATTTGGCGATACTATTGGGCAGCGCCTTCATATAGTCCGTGGCCGCTACCACGATGCCCTGTTGCCCCTCAAAGAGCTTCTCTACATAGGGTTTGCGGGGAGCCTCCAGAGGGTGCAGGCGACTCCAGCGCTCGCAGGCCTCTGCTTCGCGATGGAGCTCGTTGAAACTGGTGACACTCCAGATATCCACCCCGTAACCCATGGCCTCCAGTGTCTGGGCCGCTGCCAGTGCCTGCTGCATGATGGCCCCGCTGGACAACAAGTGGATTCGTTCACCTTCCCGCTGTGAACGCTGAAAGCAGTAGGCCCCGCGCAGCACGCCGTCCGGTATCGACTCGTCCGCGGGTATTTCCGGCATCGGGTAGGTTTCGTTGTAGAGGGTGATGTAGTAGAGAATATTTTCCTGCTCCTGGTACATGCGACGGATGCCGTCCCGCACGATCAGGGCTAACTCAAAAGCAAACGCGGGGTCATAGCTTTTCAAGTTGGGATAGGTGCTGGCGAGCACATGCGAGTGACCGTCCTGATGCTGCAGGCCCTCGCCGTTGAGGGTCGTGCGCCCGGCAGTTCCGCCCAGCAGAAATCCCCGGCACATCACATCGCCGCACGACCAGATCATATCGCCGACGCGCTGAAAGCCGAACATGGAGTAAAAGATGTAGAAAGGGATCATGGGCAGCGCGTGTACCGCGTAGGCTGTGCCCGCCGCCATGAACGAGGCCATGGCGCCGGTTTCACAAATGCCCTCCTGAAGAATCTGTCCGTCTTTCGCCTCCCGATAAGAGAGCAGGCTGTGCGCATCCACCGGCGTATAGTTCTGACCTTCGGGCGAATAAATACCCGCTACCCGGAAGAGCGCGTCCATACCGAAAGTCCGCGCCTCGTCGGGCACGATGGGGACCACGTATTGACCAATGTCCGCGTCCTTTAAAAGGCCGGCCAGCATCCGCACCATGGCTGAGGTAGTCGATACCGAACGCTTTCCGCTTCCGCGCAGGAAATCGCTGAATTTCTCCAGCGGCGGTGCCTTAATGCTCGGGCAGTTGACCTCGCGTGCGGGCAAAAAGCCACCCAGCTCCTGGCGGCGGCGCTTCAGGTATCGGCTCTCCTCGGAGGATTCATGGGGCCGGTAAAGCTCAGCACGTCTGATGGCTTCGTCGTCCAGCGGAATTCCCAACATGCCGGCACACAGCAGACGTTCTTCCTCATTGAGGTTCTTTTTTTGATGTGCCGTATTGCGGCCCTGGGCCGAGGGGCCCAGGCCATCCCCCTTCACGGTCTTGACGAGGATCACCGAGGGCCCGTGTTCGTGTTTTGAGGCGCGATCGAAAGCAGCGAATATTTTCTTCGGATCCTGACCACCGCGTTTGATTTCCTTGATTTCCTCGTCGGTCAGGGAATTCATCATTTCTTCCAGCTCGCGGTTCCCCTCCACCCACAGCTCGCGCTGGATGTTGCCGGGCGAGATCGAGTAGTACTGGTAATCCCCATCCACCGCATCCTCCATGCGCTTGCGCAGCACGCCCTTGTGATCTCGCGCCAGCAGGCCGTCCCAGCCGCTGCCCCAGATCACCTTGATGACATTCCAGCCGGCGCCGCGGAAGGTGCGTTCCAGTTCCTGAATAATCTTGCCGTTGCCCCGAACCGGTCCGTCGAGTCGCTGCAGGTTGCAGTTCACGACCAGGATCAGATTATCCAGGTTCTCGCGGGAGGCGATGTTGATGGTACCCAGCACCTCCGGCTCATCGGATTCGCCATCACCGATGAAGCACCAGACTTTGCCTCCGTTGTCCGCCTTGAGGCCGCGGTTCTCCAGATACCGGGCAAAGCGGGCCTGGTAAATCGCCGGCGGCGTGGACAATCCCATGGAAGCGGTCGGCATCTCCCAGAAGTCGGGCATCAACCTCGGGTGAGGATAGGAAGACAGGCCGCCCTCAGGCTGCAGCGACGGAAATTGTCCAGCTGGGCTTCGCTCAGGCGACCCTCCACAAAGGCGCGGGCATACACACCCGGGGAGGCATGGGGCTGGTACAAAACCAGATCCCCGCCGTAGTCATCGCTTCTCTTTTGAAAGAAATGGTGAAAGCCCACCTCCGTCATGGTGGCGGCCGACGCATAGGTGGCGATATGCCCGCCCACCCCGGTACCCCGATCCTGGGCCCGCAGCACCATGGCCATCGAGTTCCAGCGGATCATGTTCTCGATGCGTTTTTCCAGGGCGATATCGCCGGGATATGCCGGCTCTTCGGCGGGTGGGATGGTGTTGACGTAGGGCGTGTTGAGCGGGACGTCATGGAGAGAAATACCGCGCCCCTGCACGTGTTCCTGCAGGGCGTCCAATATTTCCTGCCCGCCCGCCTCGCCATACTCTTGATAGATGTAATCCAGCGACTCAGTCCATTCCCGCTTGTCAACGGATAACTGGTCGCTGAAAGTTGCCGCACGACTCACTCGCGTCGACCTCATGACAGCCTCCAGGTCAGGGAATGAAACGATTATAGGAAAGTTGCGCCTTTACAGGATTGCGAATACTGCCCGTTTCCTCCATATTAGAGACATGTTCATGTATGTTTCTGACAGGTATTAAAATAATATGCCAAGTATTCGAATGGATAGGACAGACTATCGAATCTTACATTACCTGCAGAACAATGCTCGGATCACCAACACCGAGTTGGCGGATGCAGTGGGCCTGTCACCCTCTCCCTGCCTCAGGCGGGTCAAGGCCCTGGAGAAAAAGGGGGTGATCAAACGCTATGCCGGCATCGTCGATGCCAAGGCGGTCGGACTGCCCATCAGCGTATTTGTGAGCGTGTCACTGCAGAGCCAGGAACGGCGGGGCCTGGAAGCCTTCGAGGCGAGCATCAGCGCGTGTAAAGAAGTGATGGAATGTTATCTGATGACGGGCAGCGCCGACTACCTGCTCAGGGTGGTAGTACCCGATTTGGACAGTTACGAGCGCTTCCTGGCGGAAAAGCTCACGCGCATCGAGGGAGTCGCCAATATCCAGTCCAGCTTCGCCCTCAAACAGGTGGTCTACAAGACGGAACTGCCCCTGGGAGAGGAAGCCGGCCAGGCTTGAAGTAAAACCGCAAACCCTGATGGAGAGGTCTCGAACGTCGCGGACATGCCTGCCTCCTCGCCTCCTCTTCGAAACGCGACCGGCGGGAGGAGAGTCACCGACCCGGCGCCAGCGTGACAGCCAGTGAACCCAGTATAACGGAGCCCTGGATTCACTCTGGAAGGAGCCTCAAAGAGTCGCAATGCCTGGGTCGGACGGCGTGGAAGTGTCTCTGATCGAGGGTCGCGACTTTCTCTTCGCCCATTTTCTCGCAAATCGCGATCACCGCTGCGTCAACCATGCCGAGGTCGAGATCGGCATAGTCGGCTTCCAGTTCTGCCACACGGATCAGATCTTCAGACGCAAGATCCTCCAGGTGATAGGCTCCAGCCGCGATGTCTTCGATAAAGATGGACCACACTTCGGGTTGCAGCCGTCTCCGAATCCAGTAGTCCACCTCCACCAGAGTGGGAGCGACGACGACCAGAGGCTCGCCAATCTCATCCAGCAGCGAGGCGCATCTGAGGTGTGCAGGGTCGTCTGCGTCCAGCAGGGCGAGAATCGGGCCCGTGTCCAGGATGAGCGCCATCACTGCGCCGGCGGCAGATCTTCTCTGTCAACGCTTTGTTGCGAAACCCCGGAGCCGGACCTTCCGACACCAAGGCGAGGGCGGCGCGCTTCCCGGAGCTCGGCCGCCTTGTCCGCGAGGATCCCGCCCGCCAGCGCCGCGAAGGAAATGCCGCGTCGCTTTGCCTCTCGTCTGAGCGTATCCAGGACGTCGGCGTGGGCCGCAACGGTTGTTCTCTGAATCATGACCTCGAGCGTAGCAGATGCATGCATCTGATTCAAACTGTGGCAACCGGGCCCCCTACGGCTCTCAACCCTCCTTGACACATGATCTACTAATAAACTAACTTTATGATCATGAAGTCGATCAAGTCCAACACCGTGAATATCCATGAAGCGAAAACGCATCTGTCGGAAATAGCCCGACGAATCAAAAAGGGGGAACGCTTTATTTTGTGCGATCGAAACAGGCCCTTCGCTGAGATCCGGCCGCTGCCGGCGACATCCGACCAGCGTCGTCCCTTTGGACTTGCCAGAGGAAAAATTCAGCTCCCCGAGGACTTCAATGAGACTGATCCCGAGGTTGAAGCCTTGTTTGCCGGGTCGGCGTGATGATGCGTTTTCTGCTGGATACCTGCACGATGATCTGGTATTTCGAGGGGAGTGATCGCATCGGGTCCAACCTGAGAGAGGAGTTGACGGATCCACGCAACGACGTCTTCGTGAGCGACGTCAGCGCACTGGAGGTCGTGATCAAGCATCAAAGGGGCAGGCTTCCGCTGCGGCAAAAACCCTCGAAGATTCTCCCCCTGCTGATCCGTAAACACTACCTGGACCGCCTACCCCTGACGACTGAAGCCATCTTTGGTCTGGAAATCCTACCCATGCTTCACAGTGATCCCTTCGATCGACTCTTGATCGCTCAGTGCCTGTGCGAGAGACTCACCCTGGTGACTCCGGACTCGAAGATCCGACAATATGAAGTGCCCACCCGCTGGTAGATAGAGAGGTCGCTTCTCGAGATGCGGTCCTGGAAGAGGCTCTGAACAGGAGGCGGGTCGTCGAAGCTGCCCGCCGCAAATTGCCCCGTCCTTCTGAGCGAGGATTTGCAGGACGGAATGAACTTTGCCGGAGTGCGGATCGTCGATCCGTTTGCGTGAGGCCGTCCGATGGGCGGGCACGAAGGTGATGGGGAGCTGTGACGAGGAGTTAAAGGAAGTCGAGTGGTTCAGTTGGGGCCGGACAGGTATTGGCGAGAGAAACCCCGAGTTCGATCACATCTGCGCCAACGGATGAGAGAGTCGGTGGACTATGCGACGCCCTCGACTTCGAAGCCCATGGCCCGAGCGGCCAGGGCCTGGACTTTGTCGTGTGTGACAAAAAGGGGTTGAACATTCTGGTGCTCGGAAAACAGCTGGGCACTCGCCAGATGCAGAGCATCCAGGGTCTTGACCGACGTGGCCGCGGGCATAGAGGCACGTCGAAGGACTGGGCGCGTCAAGCCGATTGAGCCAATCGCCCTTTCCATTCGCTTGAGCAGCTGCTGGGCCTCCGCGACCCCCCTGTCATCCAGCGCGCCCTGAAGGCGCAACCGGTCAATGGCTCGGCGCGCTTCTACTCCCATGAGCTCGCTCGACCAGGCAGCCTGCCAGTGTCCCCAGCCGCCCCAGCGAGGCCCTTGCCCAAAGAGGGCCCGGAGGACTACGCTGGTGTCCAGGTAGACCGTCACCGCGCTTCTCGATCTTTTCGGAGGCTTTCCACGACATCTACCGGCTGCAGAAGCTTGACCGGGGAGAGTCGTTGCAACTCACTGGCCGCCCCTTCAGGCCCCTCCATATGAAACTCCTCGGAGCTCCGCCGGTAGGGTACCAGCTTCGCAATCCGCGTTTGACGGTCGCGCACGATCACCGTCTCACCTTTCCGAACGGCGGACAGATAACTGCTTAGCCTGGCCTTGAGCTGGGAGATCATGGCTTCCTTCATGACCTCATTATGACTAGATATGGTCATGTAGTCAATGAGGCAAAGCTAGGAAAAGGGACAAAGGGAAGAAAAGGGGACAGGTCCGTTTTGAGAAGACCTGGACCATTGTTGTCCTTGATCCATTCGCCATAGTTGAAACTGGCTATGTCGCTGATTCCAAATCGGCTGGCGAGTTCTGTGTCGGTGAACTTCCCATCGAGATAGACACGGAAGGCCTCCATCGTTTCCCCGTCAAATCAGCAGGCGGCTCGGGGGCGAAGTTCTGTGTGAAGAACTGCATCGAGGCGTGGTAGAAGAGGCCCTTAGCATGAAACGACTGGATCGCTTCCTGAAGAGCCGGTTCTTCACTGTAGGGCTGGAACCCCCAGGTCTCGCCCGTGACCGGTATAGTAGTGTCGTTGTTCCAGGTGAGAACGTTGACACGACCAAACCAGCCGGGACGGGTTTGAGCAGCCAGCGCCCCGGCTGTGAGGACCAGGATAACCAGAAAAGACCGAGACCAGACTAACACCGTTCTCCTTATTCTATAGGGCAACGGGGTTCCGGATATGAGGGTGTCGGTGAAAAGGCCCTTCCGCTAAAGTAGATGGCTCAGGCGATTCGCTAAGGAGATGATGCGCATGAAAAGCAGTTTTTGTGGTTTGGGTGTCTTTTTCACCGGCCATTTCCTTCACGCTGGAGCCTTGGCCGCCGTCATGGCTCTGGGAGTATCGTGTCATCCCGACTCCCGGAGAGAAGTCCCCGAGGTAAAGGAAGACTCAACGGCAGAAGTGGCGAGCAAGGAAACCGACGTGTTGCCGCCGTCGGACCTGATCGTGCAGTTTGCGGATGATTTCAATAAAGAATATGAGGCGCCGGATCGCTTTGACATGACTCATTGGATCAAATGGACTGGGGAGGCCAGGACTGAAAACGGATATGCCGTGTACGGCACTCCAACGAAAGCCGGTGGTTTCGGCGTTGCCGGCATTGGCACGCGGGAAAAATACTTCAATCCGGGCTTAAAAGGTACAAACGGAGTTGAGGTCACTTTTGTGGGATATGCCCAGTTGGCAGACGCACCGAAACCTACCGCTGAAGAGGCCCGGATGCTGGGGGTCAAGCACGGCATTGTGCCTCTCACGCCCCGCTATCTCACAGGCATGTGTTTGACGATTTCCAACGTTTACGGACAGGTTTCGCTACCCGAGGAGGGTGTTAGAACTGTGCAACTCCATTTCGACCTGACCAGGAACTGGGGACTGAACTGGTGGCTCGCTCGCTCTCTCGTGTCCAAAGATACGTTGAAGCACCCGACGTGGTACCCGACGTGGGATGGGCAGTTAAAAACATTAAGAGCGTTCCTTCAAAAGGGCAATTTTACTGCTTCTCCCTTTTTTGCACTCGCAGGCAGACATGATCACCCCGTCGACGTTGAGAGTCCTTTCGGTCGCCGTGTGGGACTTTACCTGACGGACGACGGCAATACGATCTACTGGACACTGGATGGCAAGGTAATGGACCGGGTTGATATAACCGGTTTTTTCTCTTCCAGTCCGGAGTCTGTGAAGGACGGGGCCTATGTCACTATCTCGGGAGCGGGCTATCAACCGCACATGTGGAAAATTGACGATGTGGCGATTTACGCCAGCAGATCTGGGGGAAAGTGACAAGAGATGGCCATTACGCCTGATCTTTGTATCGCCGAACCCGAGTCGATCAAGAAGGAGCTGCAAGAGCTTAGGCGCGCGAATGGTGGACTTCGCAGGCTGGGAGATGCCTGTTCAATACAAGGGTATAATCTGGATCGAATGAACCTGCAGATTCACAGTCGGCACTTCAGAGTTTCAAAGAGTTTGAAACGCCTTATCGAGAGGCGGAGCAGGCAGGTGCAGAAGATCCTACCAACGTTTGCACCCCGTGATCTTGACCTTCACATCAATCTAGAAAAGCTTACACGGGGGAAGCAGTACCACACGATGTTGGTGCTGATCATGCCCCAGAACACCCTGCGAGTGGAAGAGATGAAGGGCAACCCCGCAACCAGTGTTCTTCGGGCTTTCGATGAGCTCGTGCTGAGGGTCAAGAAGTACAAGAGCAGACTCAACCGAGAGAGATTCTGGCAACGAGGGCCCGGCCCGCCGCGACAGACGCATCCAACCCGGGAAAAGTACGAACTCGAGAATGTCATTGATCAGAATCTTGTGAAGTTGGAAAACTACATCCGACGTGAACTCCACCACCAACGGCTGATCGAGAATATTCCGGAAGGGGTGTTGCAAACCCAGGCACTGGTCGACGAGGTGTTCTTAGACGTGAGTTCCAGGGCGAGCTCTCGACCGGAGAATCTTCCCCTAACAGAATGGATGTTTCAGCGCGCGCGTGTTGCGGTGAGGAAGAGAATTCAGGATTTGCTCAAAACTCGTGACGAGCCTCATGTGGAGGAAACAGTGCCGGCCTCATCGAAATGGGAAGACGAGGAGCTGGACTTTCATCAACCCGATGAAGTGCTACACCTGGGAGATCTCATCACTGACGAACACAGCGTAAGCCCCGAGGAGGTTTTGGCACAGGAGGAGGCTGTGGAGAGTCTCCAAAAGGAGATCGCAAGTCTACCCGGTTCGATTCGTGAGTCGTTTGTACTTTTTAGCCTGGAAGGCTTCAATTCTGACGAAACCGCAATGATCACAGGTAAAAGACCGGCAGACGTGTTGAGTGAAGTGGAAGCGGCTCGTCTAGAATTGCGCAAGCGGTTAATCTCGAAAAGATGAGATGCCTTCCTCGGGGAGAAAGAGAAGTTTGTACAGGATGGAGTCGGCGATCGCTGTCCCTACCAGAAACTCCGTAACCCTTGAAATCATTGAGGTTGGGCTTGGCCGCATCCAGCATGAAGATCGACGGACAACAACAGCAATTGACAAGTAATCAAGAATGGGGACAGTGGGTCCTGTCCCCATTGAAGGTCACTTTCGGGGCTATTCGAGGAACGCCCTCTGGAGATTCCATTTGTGCACTCCCTCCACGAAAGGCCTTGCGCCAGCGAGAGGGGAGTGCGGAGGAATCTCGTACTCTGGACCCAGTTTGTTCTCCAACACTGTCGCCAGCGAATGGCTCGAACGGTGCGCTTTGCGTACGAATTCGATCAACTCAGTCAGGTAGTGAACGTAACGGCCAAAGATCGTGGCCGTAGTCGGGATACCGTGACCGGGTATGATCGTCCGAACCTCCAGTGTGCTGGCGAAACGGGAGATTGTTTCCAGGTAGGGTCCGGGCCGACCCTCGATCAGCAAGGGGATGGTTCCCTCGCCGATAACGAGGTTCCCTGTCCACGCAGTCTGGGTTCGAGGCTCGTAGACCACGGTATCGCCTGCCGTGTTCCCTGGACCGAAGTGGTAGACGTCGACGTATCGGCCGCCAAGATTCAGTCGAATGTGATTTTCGAACTCCACGTTGGGTAGCCGAAGCTCAACTCTGTCAAACACCGCGGCATCATCATTGACGGTCGGCAGCAGGAACTTGCGTTCTTCCTCGAAGTGCTGCATGTGTCGAGCAGTCTCGCGATGGGCGACGATGATCGTCTCCGGGGGGAAGGCGTAGTTTCCGAACGTGTGATCGCCGTGATAGTTGGTGTTGACCAGGTAAAGGATCGGCTTTCGCGTCACCCTCCCGACAGCGTCCTGGATCTGTTGCGCCATATCGCCGTTGATGTGGGCGTCGATGACAAGGACCGCGCGCTCGCCGACGATGAACCCGCTGTTATCGACCCCTGGGTGATTCGAAAGAAGCGCGTAGACATTGTTCCCGAGCGGCTTGGTTACCAGCTTGATCCCTTCCGGATGGAGCGGTGGTGGGATAAAACCCGCCGGACCATCCAAACTTAGAGTGTATTCCCCCCCCCGAGGCTGGCAGGACCAGCGCGACGAGAACCATTAGTGCGATCGTTGTTTTCAGTTTCACTTTCCTATCTCCTTCTTCAATGCTTGAGTTGCTTACTCATCGTGCCAAGACAAAACAAGAGCAGTTTGACGTGTACCACCGCGAAAACGGCGCCCATATCTGTTAGTTAGGGCACTTCTGCTCTCCGGCCCGCTTCGCTCGCTGAGCCGTCATGAGTGCAGATGGAAGACCTTATTCATGATCTTCCACTCCCCGTCGACCTTTTGACCTTGCCCCCTAAAACGGGTCCAAGTTGAATGTTAGGATTTTCGGTTTTAGGAAGGAGGCAAGGATGGCACGGAAGCGGTTTACGGCAGAACAAATCATCATGAAGCTGCGTGAGGCAGAGGTAGGTCTAGCCCAAGGACAGACGGTGGGCCAGGTGTGCAAACAGATTGGGGTGACCGAGCAGACCTACTACCGGTGGCGCAAGGAGTACGGAGGGCTTCGACTGAATCAGGCCAAGCGGTTGAAGGTGTTGGAGAAGGAGAATGCCCGGTTGAAGAAGCTAGTGGCAGATCTGTCTTTGGACAAGCAGATCCTAAAGGAAGTTTCCTCGGGAAACTTCTAGGCCCGACGAAGAGGAGACGCGCAGTGGTGTGGGTGAGGGTGATTTCGCTATCGTAAAAGTGACCCAGATTGGGGGCGAGTGATCGAGTAAAAGTGACCCACCCCAATCAGACCTCTGTTCTAGGTTTGTTCAAGAGCAAAAGAACAACTAGAACGGAGGCCGGAGTGATTGGGATGGACCAGTACGAGCTTATCAGAACAGCCCACCGTGTATACGGAAAGAGCATCCGAGAGATCCGTCGGGAGACAGGTCATCATCGGGAAACGATTCGCAAAGCCTTGCAAGGGTTGGAGCCCAAGTACCGACGGAGAAAGCCACCCAGGTGTCCGATCATGGATCCGGTGGCACCGATTGTTGAGGGCTGGCTGCTGGGAGACCGGGATCGTCCTCGGCGTCAGCGTCACACGTCTCGTCGGATCTGGGATCGGCTGGTCGAGGAGCACGGATTTGGGGGAGCAGAATCGACGGTCCGGCGTTGGGTCCGGGAGTGGAAAGCGGCTCACGGCTGGGGGGCCAGCCAGGCAGTGGTTCCTCTGGACCCGGAAGTGGCCCGGGAAGCGGAAGTGGACTGGGGGACGGCCTGGGTCGAGATGGCTGGGGAGCGCCGGAGGGTGAAGCTGTTCGTGATGCGCTCACGCTACTCGGGCAAGCCCTTCGTGAGAGCCTATCCGTGGGAGCGTCAGGAGATGTTCTTTGACGCCCACATGCGAGCCTTTGCCTACTACCAGGGGATCTTTCGGCAACTGGTGTATGACAACCTGCGCCCCGCGGTGAAGAGAATCCTGCGGGGCAAGAAACGAGTGGAGCAGGAACGCTTTGTCTCTTTTCGCAGCTACTACACGTACAAGGCCCGCTTTTGCAATCCTGGAGTGGGCCGCGAGAAGGGTGGTGTGGAGGGCCTGGTCGGCTTTGCGCGCAGAAACTTCCTGGTGCCGTTGCCTCGAGTCAAAGACTTCGAAGAGCTCAACCAGATGCTCTTGCAGCGCTGCCGGCAGTATGGCAGTCACCGGATTGCGGGCCGGGAAGATGATCGAACTGTCCAGGAGCGATTCGAGTCGGAGAGATCGCGACTTCTGCCCCTGCCAGAGCGCCCCTTTGACAACTACAAGCCGCTGCGAGTGAAAGTGGATCGTTACCAGACGGTGCGAGTGGACCGTAACCGCTACTCGGTGCCCAGGGCGTATGTGGGTCGCTGGGTGTGGGCGCATGTGAGCTGCTGGCAGGTGGAGGTGTTTGCCGAGGGCCGGAAGATGGCAGAGCACGAGCGAGTGTTTTCCAACTGTAAGTGGCAGATCGATCCGCTGCACTATCTGGATCTGATCAGCCAGCGGCCTGGAGCGTTTGAGTCTGCCCGGCCTATTCTCCAGTGGCGAGACCGCTGGCCTGACGATTACGAAGTGCTGCTCGCCAGGTTGCGCAGCCGCCTGGGCGAGAACTCCGGCACTCGAGAGTTTGTCGGCATCCTGGGCTTGCACCAGCGCTATCCGGAAAGGCTTGTGGAAGAAGCGATTACCCGGGTGTTGGAGCTGCAATGCCCGAGCCTGGCTTCGATCCGGCACTGGATCCGTTACCAGGAAAGTTCCACTCAGTCGATCGCGCCCCTGCCTGCTCAGCTGATTCCGGGGATCACGGACCGTCGGGTCGAGAGGATGGCAGTGGCGAGCTTCAATGCCTTGCTGAGGAGTAGGGGATGAGCCGCGCCAGTGAAGCGGTATTGCTGAAGGATCACCTCAAGGAGTTGCGGCTGCCGGCCATGCGGCGAGATTACGCCGAGTGTGCGCGCCAAGCGCGGGAAACGCGGGCCAGTTATGAGGGCTTCTTGCTGGATCTGGTGAGCCGCCAACTCGAGCAGCGTCGTGCCAATCAGCTGGAGCGAAGACTCAAGCAAGCGCGCTTTCCGGTGATGAAAACGCTGGAGAAGACGGATCTCGCGTTGTGGCCGACACTGGATGCAGTCGAAGTGCGGGAGTTGATGGAGTGCAGTTGGATCTCCGAGCGAGAGAACGTGTCTCTAATCGGCAAGCATGGAACGGGCAAAACGCATGCTGGGACGGTGCTGGGAGTGGAAGCGTGCCGGCGCGGACACCGGGTTTTGTTTCAGAGCGCCTCCGGCCTGGTCAACACCCTGGTGGAAGCCCGCGAGGAAAGGCAGCTGGAGCGAGTGTTTCGAAAGCTCGATCGCTTTCACCTGATCGTCCTCGATGAGCTCGGCTACATCCCATTCTCGGAACAAGGAGCGCAACTGCTGTATCAAGTCTTTTCCAATCGTTACGAGAAGGCTTCGCTGCTGGTGACCTCCAACCTGGCCTTTGCCGAATGGACACGGGTCTTTGGCGATGCTTCCCTGACGGCAGCTCTGCTGGACCGGTTCACCCATCGTTGCTACATCTACGAGTTCGACTGGGAGAGCATCCGTCTGGCCGAGAGTCTGAAACGGCAAAAGAAGATACGCCGGAAAAGATCCGCCAAGTCGAGGCCAAAATAGCCTTCTGGGCCCCCGGAAGTGTCTCCTGACGGCCACACAGCAATGTCGCCTCGACCCGTGGCCCGTACATCTCCACCAGCAGGGACTTCAAGGGGGGCATGGGGCCAGTAGACCGCTGAGGGGCCAGTAGACCGCTGAGGGGCCGGTCGAGTCGCGCGCCGAGAGGGGCACTCCGTTCGGGCTCGCCCTCACTACGTCCCCTCTCCATCAGTCTTCAGGAACTCAAGGAGGTGGTTCTCCAGGATCAATTAGAACAACGTATCCCAGGGTGGGTCACTATTCCGTGATCACTCCGGGTCATTTTTCCCTTGTCATTCCGATGAGGGAGAGATTGGGAGCAGAGCGCGTCTCCGAACGTCGGGCCTAGAAGTTTCCCGAGGAAACTTCCTTTAGGATCTGCTTGTCCAAAGACAGATCTGCCACTAGCTTCTTCAACCGGGCATTCTCCTTCTCCAACACCTTCAACCGCTTGGCCTGATTCAGTCGAAGCCCTCCGTACTCCTTGCGCCACCGGTAGTAGGTCTGCTCGGTCACCCCAATCTGTTTGCACACCTGGCCCACCGTCTGTCCTTGGGCTAGACCTGCCTCTGCCTCACGCAGCTTCATGATGATTTGTTCTGCCGTAAACCGCTTCCGTGCCATCCTTGCCTCCTTCCTAAAACCGAAAATCCTAACATTCAACTTGGACCCGTTTTAGGGGGCAAGGTCACCCCTAGGTCGACGACATCCAGAGTAATGTTGTCGTGCTTCTGAATCTGATTGACAACCAATGCAACAGCCTTGGCCGTGAAATTCCATGGCCGGACACTTCCGGGAATGACCACGATTCGTATCCCACCTTCATGGTTTTCAGCCATTTCGTTTTTCCTCCAGTTTCATTTAAGGATTCATATTAGCCGTATAGCGCCGCCATTGAGCGGCCGAGCGGGCGAAGCCCATTTCCGAAGGTCCGTCTCGAATGGCTTGTTAGCGCGCATTGGGGTACGGCACCCGACCGCTAGAGATCGGCGGCCAATTCTCGCGTCAAATCGGCGGCTGGCAACTCCTTGCAACCTCCCGCATTCTGGCCAGCCCATAGAGGCGAGAAATCACCGGAGCCCTGGGCTTCCGCTTTGGCGCGTAAGGGGGCGCTCACTACCGGGGGCTTGAACTCCTCTAGCACGTCAGCGGCTTCGGAGCTGAAGGGGGCACGCCCCGGCCCGCCCGGGATGGTGCCTGCGTCAATTCCATACTCTTTGTAATATGGTGAGAGCGTAACTCGCCAGGCCGCCTCGCGTTCGTCACTGGGCGCGGGCGGCGCGTGGCAAAAGAAATTCACATTGAAAGGCTTGGCTGTTTGTGCTTTGATCGCCGCCAGCTCATCGCGCATGGCATCGAGACTGAGCATGGCGCAAGGCAGTGAGCCCAGCCCGCCCGCATTGGACACTGCCACCGCCAGAGCACTGCCCTGTACACCCGCCATTGGTGCCTGAATGATCGGTAGCTCAATTCCCAGGAGTCGTTGCAGTGTTATCGTCTGAACTCCATTTGCTTTACGTTCTCGGGACGATCTAGTTGCTGCTTGTTTTGACCGAGAATCCCATCATAGCGCTTTTGAACTACGATACGGTGCCGCAAGTTCGGCCCGACCTTTGCTCGGTCTCTGCGACGGAAAAGGGGCCGACTTGAGCACCCGCAGGGGACCGTTGCCTGGAAAGAGAAAGGAGAGGCGCAGGCCGAACACCACCATCACTGATTCGGGCCGGGCGACTCCCCCGGCGCCGTACCGTCTTCCTCGGGGAGAAAGAGAAGTTTGTACAGGATGGAGTCGGCGATCGCCCTCCAGCTGGCCTCGATCACATTGTGGGAGACGCCGACTGTCGACCAGGATTCGATCCCGTCTGTCGATTCGATTAGAACCCGAACTCGGGCCGCTGTCCCTTCCCGGGCATCCAGGACGCGGACTTTGTAATCGATGAGGCGAATCTTCTCCACCTCGGGGAAAAAACGCGCAACCGCTTTCTTGATGGCCCGGTCCAGAGCGTGAACCGGACCATTGCCGTCGGCAGCCGTATGCTCCTCCGAACCCTCCACCGAGACCTTGACCGTGGCCTCGCTCAAAAACTCCCCCGAAACCTGGTCGATAAAGACTCGAAAACCCGTGAACTCGAAGGGATCCCCTTTGTGCTCTCCGAACTCACGAACCAGCAGCTTCAGACTGGCGTCTGCTCCCTCGAATTGAGACCCCTCGAATTCGAGTTCCTTGATGCGCGCAAGCAGAGCTTTCAGGTCAATCGACTCGGGCTCTAAGCCAAATTCCCGCAGCTTATAGTGGAGGCTGCTCTTGCCGGCCAGGTCCGAGATCAGAACCCGCCGGCTGGTGCCGACTGCGGCGGGATCCATATGCTCGTAGGTCCGCTCATCCTTCATCAGTGCGTTTACATGGATGCCCCCCTTGTGCGCAAAAGCGCTGTTGCCAACAAAGGGAAGGTTATGGGGAACGGCTATGTTTGCAATTTCTCCCACAAAATGGGAAACCGACGTGATCTGTCGAAGCGCATCTTCTCCGACAGCGGTACGGTTTTCCATTTTCAACTCGATGATGGGAAGAACGGAGGTCAGATTGGCGTTTCCCGTTCTCTCGCCCAGGCCATTGACAGTTCCCTGAACCATCTTCGCGCCGGCCTCGAGTGCGGCAATCGTATTGGCCACACCCAGCTCACAGTCGTTGTGGGTGTGGATTCCCACACGGTCAAAGCGCTGGGCAACCTCGCGGGTGATCTCCTGGACCGCTGAAGAAAGGGCACCACCCCTGGTGTCGCAAAGAACAATCCAGTCGGCGCCCGCCTCCTGCGCCACAGCAAGGACCTGAAGGGCGTACTCGGGGTTGTGGGCGTAACCGTCGAAGAAATGCTCGGCATCGAAGACAATCTCTTTACCCCGGTCCTTCAGATAGGTAAGACTTTCCCGGATCAGGGTCAGGTTCTCCTCCAAAGAAACACCCAGGACTTTTTCGACATGAAAATCCCAGCCCTTGGCTACGATCGTGAGCACCGGGGTGTGGGCTTCCAGCAGCGCCTTCAAATTGGGGTCCTGATCGACCCGGTACTTGAAATGGCGGGTTGATCCAAAGGCGCAGATCTTGCTTCTCTTCCATTTCAGAGAGGCTGCCCGCTTGAAGAACTCGACATCCGTCGGGTTGGACCCGGGCCACCCGCCCTCGATGTAGTGGACGCCGAAGTCATCCAGCCGCTGAGCGATTCTGATCTTGTCGGCGACACTCAGGGAGACGTCTTCCCCCTGAGTTCCGTCCCGAAGCGTACAGTCGTAAACAAATACCTGCTCGGACACCGTCTCCTCCCTAGTTGACCGGGTGGCGAGTTTCCTTATATTAACTTCGGATATGAAGTCCGTCGACCTCCCGGTGATGAATGATCAAAACCTATCAGCCCTCCAACCTGGAATCCACTGCTGTTTGGTCATCTTTCGGTCTAAAACGGCTTCTCAGCTGTCGGGGGCCACTTCAAAAGCGGCCAGGCGGGGCCGGGTCAAAACCGGCCAGTGATTCAGTAGTTATATCCTCGGGTTCGACTCATTTCAATCCCTCGTGAAGCCCTCCGTGGAGAGGCTGTACGGCCTGCCCCCCGGAGCCGGTGTGCTGTATGCCCGTGAGGAGGGCGTTGGCTGACAAGCTGCCTCGACGACCTCACTGAAGTCGCCGGCCGTCATGGCCGATTGCAGCCGCCAGGCCAGGATCTTGCGGCTGAAGTCGTCCAGTACCGAGATCAGGTAATACCAACCCCAGTTCTTGATCAGTAGGTACGTCGCATCGGTCTGCCATTGCTGGTTTGGCCAGGCGGTCTTGACCCGATACTCGGAGCTTGCTGGAAACGTCTTCTGCTGAAGTTCTCGGATCAGCCCTTCCGCTTTCAGTATCCGGTAGACCGAGGACTTGGAGATCGTAAACCCGCAGTGGTCCGTAATATGGCAGCTGACTTCCCGGGGCGACCACTCCGGATACAGCAGGGCAATCTCCAGCGTCTTGTCGCGCTCCCCAGGTAGGATCTGATTCCAGACCCGGCTCTGGAAAGAGGGACGATCTCGTAAGCCCACAACACCTCGTCTACGAAAGTTTGCTCGCCACCGGTAATAGGTCGAGCGGGGTATCTGAAGCTGAGCCAGAGCCTGTGTCACCGGTAGGACTGAGCCCTCGACGGCTCGTAGAACTTCCAGTTTGTATTCGGCAGCCATTCGCTGATACCTCTTGCGCTTTACAGGCCCAAACTTCTTTTCAGTCGCTGATTGTCCAACACCGTCTCAGCCACTGCCCTCTTGAGGGCATCGTTTTCTTCCTTGAGCCGTCGCACTTCCTGGGATGTGGCATCCCGCCGTGTGTCACGGGTCAGTCCGTTCTTGCCGGCATCCAGAAAGGCTTTCGACCATTTGTAATAGATCGATGGCTGAATGCCTTCTTGTCGACACAGCTCGGTGATCGGGACTTCGCCCCGAAGTCCCTCCAGAACAATCCGGATCTTCTGATCGGCGGAAAACTTCCGGCGGGTCTTTCTGCGAATCTGTTTCACAACGTCTGTGGCCATGGTGGTTTCTCCTCTTCTGTTACGCCACGGCCAGCATCGGCACTCCGAGAGAGGCTGTCAAGGGCCACTCAAACTGTCTCTAAGATCTCAGGCTCAATGTGTCTCATTGCTGCTGAGGGGATACAGTCATAGCCTGACCGCCGTACAGAGCGATTCCTGAGTTTTCAACAACTTAGAAGGGTAGTTGGAGGCGGCGACCGGACTCGAACCGGTGAATGAAGGTTTTGCAGACCTCTCCCTTAGCCACTTGGGTACGCCGCCACAGGCACGGCTATTATATCCAATCACGAATTCTGGTTTCAAAAGGCCCGAAAGACGGTGGCACCAGACCAGTTACAGGAGAGGGCGTAAGCTCTCTTCCTTTCAGGGTCGCAAGTCCACTAGAACACAAAACCCTATTATCCGGTAGACACAAAAACCTATGATTGTCTCTCGAAGCAAGCGGTGGTTATCCCTCGTAACTGTTCCGATCTGGAAGGGTGTTTTCAGATGAAAACGATGGCCGCAGTTCTGGCTGCAGCGGTCTGCTGTTTCGGTGTGGCCTGCTCGGCGGAGAGCCCGGCCTCCGGAAAGGAGTTCGACGACGACCCCTCCAGCACTGTTCCTGTTGCCGGGCCGATCTCGCGCGACGCGGGTGGGGTCGAGGGCAGGGTTGTTTTTCAGGGTGAAGAGATTCCTCGCTCCGTCCGGGTCCGGAACACAACCGACCCCCACGAGTGCGGGGAGGTGCAGTCCCTGGAAAACATCCTGGTTTCCCCGAATCGAGGAATCGCAAACACTGTGATCAGCGTTAGGGATGTCCCCTTACCCCCCGGATACGCGGCTCCCGTCTCCAACCTGGTTCTGGACAATCGGGATTGTCGCTTCGACCCGCACGTGGCCGTCCTGACGGCGGGGAGCACTGTGGAGACCACCAACAGCGACGCGATTACCCACACCGTCCACCTGTACGGGCTCTTCAACCTGAACGTGGCACTGGGTCCCGGTCAGTCCAAGTTCGTGCGGCAACTGGATCGGCCCGGATGGTACATTGTCAAGTGTGACCTGCACGGCTGGATGCAGGCCTACCTGAGGGTAGACGAACATCCGTTTCATGCCGTTTCTTCCAGCGACGGAAGCTTTCGGATCGACGATCTGCCGGCTGGTTCCTACCGACTGGAGGCGTGGCACGAGTACTTTGGGAGAGCGGAGCGGGAGATCGTCGTACCGGCCGGCGAGACTTCAACCGCGACCATTGTGTACCGGGAGAGAATCACAAAGTGAGAAGAAATCAGTTGCCGGCATTGCCCGGAATTGTCCTGCCGATAGCTCTCCTGGTGACCTTGACGGCCTGCAGCCAGCCCTCTCCGGAACCCCCGGGTAGTGAAACCCCACCTGCAGCCGGGCCCAGGTCTCAACCCGGCACCGCAATGGGAATCTATACGCCCCAACAGCACCAGCTCTATTCGGGGAACTTCAAACTCACCGGCGGGCGGGTTTACCAGGTGGGCCGGCTCAACGATCCGCCCGGCTGGGATCATATGGGAAACGACGCAATGCGTCTTTTCCCGGTCGAAGGGAAGATCGAGATCGACGTCGATGAGATCCTCAATACGGGATCCTTTGCCGCTTCACTGCAGCTGCCGGAAGGGTTGTATGAGGTGCAGATGGAACGATACTTCGAATTCAGTCCCTGCCAGGATGGAGGCATTGCGGCCTTCATTTTCGAACATGGCGATTCCGGCTGCGGTGATTCCAACTGGCCCAAATCTCTCCTCTACGTTGCCGGCTGGGGTTACGGCCACGCGACTCTGGATGGCGAAGCTCTCTATCGGGATTATGAGATTCACTTCATGGTCACACAGGGAATGCGGGACCGAGAAACCCTCAGGGTCCGGTATCCCCTGCTCGACAAGAAGAGTGCAGCCGGGGCGGTGGATCCAGCCGCTCAGCAGCTCGACTTTTTCATTCGCAGCCCGGAGGCGGACGAGCGAAACAACCCGGCTCGAAAGGTTTTTGACCATTTCTTCGCGATGGAAGTCACCTGGAAGTGACAAACTCCCGGCTTCGAGCGGATAGGGCTTGGACTCGGGGGCCGGACGCGCTAGAGTGAGCCTCGCTCATGGCTGACATCCAGGTCGAGAGACTGAAGCAGGAACTCGAAGCCAAGATCGAGGGCGATCTGCTGTGGGACGAGATGTCCCGCATGCTCTTTAGCACCGATGCCAGTCTCTACCAGCAGGACCCTCTCGGCGTGGTGCTGCCCAGGACCCGTACCGACCTCCTTCAAGCAGTGCGCACCGCGGCCAAGTACCGGGTCCCGATTCTGCCGCGTGGAGGAGGCACCAGCCTGGCCGGCCAGACCGTGACGCGGGGCCTGGTCATCGACGCCTCGAAGTATCTGAACCGGGTGCTTGAGGTCAACCCCGGGGAGCGCTGGGCCCAGGTCGAACCGGGCATCGTGCTCGACAATTTGAACCATGCCCTGGAGCCGCATGGGGTCTTCTTCGCACCTGACGTAGCCACGGCCAGCCGAGCGACGGTGGGCGGAATGCTGGGAAACAACTCTGCAGGTGTCCGCTCAGTCCGCTACGGCAGGACCGTCGAGCACGTGCTCGAGATGGAGATCGTCCTGGCCACCGGCGAGGAGCTGTACTTAAGGGAAATGAATTCCCGCGAGCTGGAGGCAAAATGCGGCCAGCGGGACCGCGAGGGAGAGATTTACCGCACCGTTCGCGACCTGGCCCGGCGCCATCGAGGCCTCATTCAGGAGAAGTTCCCCAATCTCCCGCGGCGCTCGGGAGGCTACACTCTCGACGCGCTGCTGGATGAAGACCATTTCAACCTGGCCAAACTGGTGGTGGGCTCGGAGGGCACTCTGGCCTTCACGACCGAGGCCAGGGTCAACCTCGAGGTCGTTCCGGCCGTCCGGATGGTCGCCGTCCTGCACTTCCAGCGGCTGGCTCAAGCCATTGACGCCGTCCGGTTCATCCTCAAGTATCAGCCCACGGCTGTGGAGATTATCGACAGCTACGGATTAAGCCTGTCCAGGTCCAATCCCGAAGCCTCCCGACTGGTCGCACAGTTCATATCCGGCGAGCCGGAGGCCGTGCTTATGGTGGAATTCAGCGGCTCGACTCAGGCGGAGATCCGGGACGTGTTCGAGCGGCTGGAAAAGGACCCCGACCTGAGGTCGCTCTACTATCATCTGCACGAGGCGTGGACTCCGGAGGCCCAGGCAATTGTGTGGGGAGTGAGAAAGAGTGCGCTGGGCCTGATGCTGGGAATGAAGGGAGATGCCAAGCCTCTGCCCTTCATCGAGGATGCCTGCGTGCCGGTCCAGCATTTGAGTACCTACATCAAGGGGGTTCTCGACATCTGCCGGGAGCTGGAACGCCCGGTGGCCATGTACGCCCACGCCAGCGTGGGCGTGATTCATGTCAGACCCATCCTCAATCTGAAGCAGGCCGAAGACGTCGAGATCCTGAAAGAGATCTCCAACCGGACCTTTGAGCTGGTCGTCAAGTACGGCGGGTTCTGGAGCGGCGAGCACGGGGATGGACTGGTTCGCAGCTTCAAGAACCGCGAGTTCTTTGGAGACGAGCTCTACCAGGCCTTTCGGCAGATCAAACAGGTCTTCGATCCTCTGGGCGTGATGAATCCAGGGAAAGTGGTCGAGTCTCATGACATTCGGACCGATCTGCGGATCCATCCGAACTACCGGACAACGATTCCGGAGACTCATTTTCGTTTTCGCCAGGACATGGGTTTTGACCGGGCCGTCGAGATGTGCACAGGTGTCGGACACTGCCGCAAGACGCTGGTCGGCACCATGTGCCCGTCCTACATGGCGACCCGCGATGAGGAACACTCGACGCGGGGGCGGGCCAACGCATTGCGACTGGCCATGAGTGGTCAGCTGGGAGAGCGTGCTCTCACCGGCAGGCGGCTCTACGAGGTGATGGATCTGTGCCTGGAGTGCAAGGCCTGCAGGTCCGAGTGTCCCTCCAACGTGGACATGGCCCGGATCAAGGCCGAGTTTCTGTCTCACTACTACAAAGAGCAAGGCTGGCCTCTGGGCAAGCGGCTGATCGCGCGAACCAGGCAAGCGGCGGAAGTGGCTTCGAGGTTGCCCCGGCTCAGCAATCTGGCCGCCGGGAATCCGGTGACCCGGCTGGCGCTGGAGTGGTTTGCGGGACTCGACCGGCGCAGGCCTCTACCTCGTTACGCGCGGGAAACTCTGGCCGCCTGGTTCCGGACCCGCAGCAACGGGACCGAAGGGGAACCGGTCACACTTTTTGCAGATACCTTCACTAATTTCCACGAACCTCATATCGGAAAAGCTGCGGTGACCCTGCTGGAAAGCCTCGGGTTCCGAGTACGTCTCTTTGCGGCTGGTTGTTGCGGCCGGCCGGCGATTTCCAGTGGAGACCTGCAGAGCGTCAGAAAGGGTGCACAGAGTTTGATTAATTCCCTTTCCGACGTCGCCGCCGGATCTCCCGTGATTGTCCTGGAGCCTTCCTGTCTTTCTACGCTTCGGGACGACTATCCGGACCTGTGCGAGGACGAGGAAGGCTGCCGGCGCGTGACGGACCGGTGCCTGAGCCTGGAGGAGTTTCTGACCAGGCCGGAGGTTCAGAGCCGCCTGGAAGAAAGCCTGGGCGGCGGTCCCGAGGAGCTGATTTACCATGGACACTGCCAGCAGAAAGCTCTGATCGGCCTGGACGTCTCCAGGGGAATGCTGGATCTGATGAGGGCTTCCAGTCTGACCGTCCTGGATTCGGGGTGCTGCGGGATGGCCGGCGCATTCGGATATGAGAAGGAGCACTACGACATCTCCGAAAAGATCGGCTCTCTCCGTCTGTTCCCGGCCCTCGAGCAGGCTGGCGATGAGTGCCTGATTCTGGCCCCCGGCTTCAGTTGCCGCTCCCAGATCAAACACTTCACCGGCCGCACGGCCCTTCACCCAGTGGAAGTCCTGGCCCGGTGCCTGCGCTAAGTCGCTAAGACGGCTGGTGTGAAGTTCAAGAAAGAGTGGGAGGGGGCCCCGGGGCGACTCCCGGGAGGATTTAAACGGTCGCTGCCCCGGGGCCCCCTCCCACTCCAATTTGGAATCTGGAATCAGGAATCATCTTTCCCCAATCCGCGCCGGTAGAGTCGCCAGCCGGGTGGAGTCGCGCTGTAGAATCGCCATGGCTGCCGTGGGTTGGTCCGCGCTCCCCTCCAGACTCCCGGAAAAGGACGCCAAGTCCAGCTCGGGGAAGAGTTCATCCAGAAACAGGGCGCGGTGTCCGAAGGGCTCCAGCTCGATCTGGGTGGCGGCGATCTCGGCCCCGTCGTCATCCCGAAGCTGAATCGCGACCGTGGACGGGAAACGGCTTGCATTGGCCACCGCTATCCCGGCATTCTGATCTTCGTTGCGAGCCACGGGGACCAGGAAGCTCTCCCCGGGTACACGGCCGAGGACTCCGGCAAACCCGGCCGTCCCCTCAAATAGAATGTGCCCCAGTACCGGCTCGTCCCCGAACAGCAGTGCCCACCCGACTCTGGTCTCTCCTGCCCCCGAGGGTTTCGGACCGTTCGATGACCAGCGCGCGGTCTGAAACGGCTGCAACTGGACAACACGATCCGATCCGCCCGGACCGGTCAATCCGCTTTCCAGGACGTTGCCCTGATTGTCATACAGCTCCAGGCGTACGGTGACTTCCCGGTTCATGAAGTTGGTTGCCGTCACTTCCGATCCCACCTCCGGGCCCTCCGCAAACTGAGCCATGGCCACCAGTTGATCCAGGACAAAGAACTCGTCCACGACATCCGTGTGGGCGAATCCTGCGATGGTGGCTCCGCCCGGAATGATGATTCGGTTTCCGATCACCGCGGCCCCGATTCCATGCCGGGGTTCGGGCATCGGGGTCAGCTCGAACCAGGTGTCGGTGACGGGATCGTACACTTCGTTTTGCTCGAACACTCGCGGGATCTCCCCGCCGAACACCAGCAGGAGGTCCTGGAAGGCCGCGGCCGCCAGGCCCGACCGGGCTGTTGGCATCGGCGTTGCCGTTTCCCACTCGCCGGTCTGGGGGTCGAAGATTTCCAGAGTGGCAAGATTCCGCAGCGGGCCCGAGACCCTGCCTCCGATGACGAAAAGCCTGCCCCCGAGAGCAGCAGCAGCCAGGTGCTCGCGGGGAGACGGCATGGCGGGAAGTTCAGTCCACTGATCGATCTGGGGGTCATACACGGTCAATTGCCCCGTAACCCCTCCCGGGCCGTCCCCTCCTACGGCGTAGATCTTGCCGCCGATCGTCGCGGCCGCCAGGGCCCCGCGCGCCCGTGGAAGTGGAGCCCTGGGTGTCCAGAGGTTGGTTTGCGGGTCGTACTCCAGGAGGGAAGAAACGGCGCTGAAGGAGAATCCCACAAAGCCCCCGATGGAGTAGACCTTCCCGTCCGCAACGGCGGCGGCGACATGATGGAGGGGAGTCGGAAGCGAACCGAGTATGTGCCACTGGTTCGTTTCGGTGTCAAAGGCTTCCAGCGCCGTGGTGGCGGCCCCGGTCACCAATCCGCCGATCACATAGACGCGGCCATTGAGCGTGGCGACTCCCACTTCCTGCCGGGACGTAGGGAGAGAGGGAAGAGAACGCCAGACGCCGCGGATTTCCCCCGGGGTTACTGATTCTCCTGCGGCCAACAGGATGACGGCGAACAACAATATCTTGGGTTTCATGAGCGGTTCCTCGTTTCTTTGTGAACCGCAGGATCAGGCCCTGCCGGTGTGTATCCAATGGTACCCGAATGCAAGACCGGGTCGTTCCTGCAAGAGGCGGCCCGAGACCGCCAGCGTGTGGGCGCTGTGCCATACTGTCGGGGTTGCTTCGATCGCCTGCTGCGGTTTCGGGCCGCCATGTGGAGGATGAAATGCGATTGTCGATTCCAGGCTTGACTGCTTTCTTTACTCTTTTCATGAGTCTGGTCCCGGTGCCCGCGCAGGTCAAGGTGGAGTATGTGGCCCACGCCTGCTTTGTGATCGAGTCCCCTCAGGGAGTTCGCATCCTCATCGATCCGTACAACACGAATCGGTGGCTTGGCTACCAGTTTCCGCACGGCATGAAGGCGGATGCGGTGCTGGTGACTCATCCCCACTACGACCATGATGCGAACTATCACGTCAGCTTTCAGGTCCCCGTCTTTCGGCAACCCGGCCGTTTTTCAATCGGCGATGTAAGGCTGCAGGGGTTGAAGGGAAAGCATGCCGAACCCTACGGGGAGGACTTCGGCCAGATGAACACGATCTGGTTGATTGAGGTGGGCGGGAAGCGATTGGTTCACCTGGGGGACAACGGCCCGCTCACGGAACAGCTGGTGGAAGATCTTGCAACAGTGGACGTTTTAGTGGCCCCGATCGACTCTACGTACCACATTCTCAAACAGGCAGAAATCGAATCGATCCTGGCAGCCGTCAAGCCCCGTTTTCTGGTGCCCATGCACTATCAGATCCCGGAACTCTCCCGGATGAAAGAACTGGGGCCGATCGATCCATGGCTGGAAGGCAGAAGTAATGTGACCCGGTTGAGCGAGAACTCCTATCGGTTCGGAGAGGCACCGGAGGGTTCCACCGAGATTGTGATCTTTCGTCATTCTCCCGACGTGAAGTCCTGGAAAATCGAGCTGAGACAAGCCTGGGCGAAGGCGCGAGAGGGTTTGAGTCTCCTGAACTCCAGCCGGGCTTCTGAAGCTGCCATGCGCTTCACCGAGGCCACCCAGATTGCCCCACAAGTGATTGCCTTCTGGTCCGGTCTTGCCGTCGCCCAGGAGGCCCAGGGTCAGACTATCCAGGCCCTGGGAACCCTGCAGCATGGCCTGATCCTGACTCAACCGGATGACTGGGAGCATTCCCTCGGCGCCCGGGTTCGCCTGGCCGGACTCTACGCCCGGGCCGGAAGAAGCTTTGAGGCCAAGCAGCAGGCCCGCATCGTCCTGCGGAACAGTCACCGGCCCCTGCTCATCGGGCAGGCCCAGCGGGTTCTGCTAAGCGTTCGGTAGTGCGCAAACTTGGAACCTGGAACTTCCTCTACCCGGCCGAGCGCAGGCGTTCCAGGGGCTCGACCGCAATCAGGCTGCGCCCCGACGTGGGTGGCTGGCGGCGGCGAAAACAGGCCGCGGATGTCTTCCAGGGCTACGTACAGAGGTGGCATGACCATCAGGATCAGGAAGGTCGCGACGCCCAGTCCCCAGACGATCGTGCTGGCCAGCGGCATCCAGGTGGCCGAAGCTCCGCCCACACCCATCGCCAGGGGCAACAATCCAAAGACGGTTGTGATGGTAGTCAGGAAAATAGGGCGTAGCCTGCGTTTCGCTCCGGAAAGAACCGCCCGATAAAGCGAGGCTCCCCGCTCCCTTGACTGGTTGATGAAATTGATGAGAACGATCGAGTCATTGATGGCGATCCCGGAGAGGGCCACCAGCCCGTACATGATGTTGATGCTCAGCTTGAAGTCGCTGACGAGAAGGCACAGCATGGCCCCGGCAAAGGCGAAGGGGATGGCCGCCAGCACCAGGGCAGGTTGAATATAGGATCGAAACTGAGCGCCCAGGATCAGATAGATGAGAATGACACCTACCAGGAAGAGGCGAGAGACGTTGTTGAAAGCCTCCTCGAACTCTTTCCACTCTCCCCGGAAGTCGAGTCGGTAACCGGGATAGCTCGCACCAATATCTCGAAACTCCTTCTGGATGGCGGCGGTAACGGCAACTGCCGTCATGAGATCGGGATCGACGTCGGCGCTGACGGTGATGGCCCGATCCCCATCGAACCGCCGAATGTCGGACCAACCCCTCTTCACGACGAAATCAGCCACGCTCTGAAAAGGAACCAGATCTCCGCTGGCGGAGGGGATCCGCAACTCGTAAATGTCGTTCAGGCTGGCGCGGTCTTCTCGCTGATACTTCACAACCAGGTCGGTCTCTTCCGTGCTGTCGTGAATCACGGTGGCGACGACGCCCTCGAAAGCGTACTTGATCTGGCGGGCCACGTCGCCGCTGTCGAGCCCGAACAGGTGGGCCCGGTTCTTGTCGACTTCGATCCGAATCTCGTTCTTGCCTTCACGGAGATCGTCCTCGATGGCAAAAACACCGGGCAGCGAGTCCAGGTAGGCCATCAATTCGCCGGCGATGGTTTCCAGCGTTTCCAGGTCCCTCCCCTTGACCTTCACTTCGACCGGCCTGCCGATCGGGGGTCCCATCGCAATCTTCTTGAATTCGACCCGCTGAAAACCCGTGGCCCCGGCACTGTCCCTTCTCAGGGTGTCTACGATCTTTTCCAGCGACAGCCGCCGTTCGCCCGGCTCGTTGAGGCTCACGACGACCTGGGCGACATCTTTGCGGAGCAGGCGTTCCGTTTCCGTATCGAGCTGGCCGATCTGCACGACCACGTCCCGCAACTCGCTCTGGGGCAGGCCCAGAGCCGCTTTCTCGAATTGCCTGACCACGGTATCAGTGGCCTCGATGCTGCTTCCCTCCGGCATCCATACCTGGACGAAGACAATGCTGTATTCGTCCCCTTCATAGAGGTCAACGCCGACCAGGGGGATGACCAGGAAGCTGGTCGACACCAGCAGCGCCACGGTAAACAGGAAGGCCCACCGCCAGCGCAATATCGGACCCAGCATTCGGCGGTACTGCCGGCCCGCCCTCCGGATCAGCCGGTTGATCGGCTTCTTGAGGCCGCGAGGTTCGGCTTTGCCGAAATCCGCCACATGGGAGGGGAGTATGATCAACGACTCGACGAGGGAGGCCGCCAGCGCCATGCTTACACAGATGGGGATGATCTTGAGCCACTCACCCAGCATCCCGGGCAGGAGCATCAGTGGTAAGAACGCGGCAATCGTCGTCAGAGAAGAAGTGAAGACCGGCCACATGACCTCTTCCGTTCCCCGGACTGCGGCTTCCCTGGGTGAGACTCCCCGATTCAGGTAGCGGGCGATGTTCTCAACCACCACGATCGCGTCGTCTACGATCATTCCCAGCACCAGCACCAGGGCGAACAGCGAGCTCTCGTTGAGTGAGTAGTCGGAGTATTCCAGGAAGGTGAAGGTGAGAAGGAAAGTGATCGGGATTCCCCAGAACACCAGAACGGCATTGCGAAGGCCCAGAAAAACCAGCAGCAGAATAAGCACCAGGGCACCGCCGTACAGACCGCTGCTCACCAATCGCTCAATCGAGGTGACAATCCGATCCGAGTAGTCGGCGGTCAGGGCGATATCCACGTCGGCAGGCAGCCCTCGCTCTTTTTCTTCAGCCAATTCCTCCAGCTTTTCGACGAGATCGAGAGTGTTTCCATCCGGCGATTTATAGACATTCAGTGAAAGCGAGGGTTTTCCGTTGTACCGCGAAATCGAAACCGGTTCCTCGAAGGTGTCGCGTACCTCGGCCACGTCCCCAATTCGGACATGGTTTCCGACCGAGTCCTCCCGGATCACGACGTCTCGAATGTCATCCAGTGTCTCGAACTCTCCCATGGAGCGGACCATGTACTCGGCCGTTCCGATGCGGATGTTGCCGCTGGCCAGACCAATGTTCTGGCGAGCGATTCTCAAAGCGAGCTCCTCCAGGCTCAGGCCGTAGCGGTAGAGCTTCTGGGGATCGACTTCGACCCAGATCTCCCGCTCCCGCACACCGGCCAGACTGACGGCATCAACACCCGGCATGCTCTCGACTTCGTCTTCCATCTGCTCCGCGATCTGCTTGAGCCGGGACTCGGGTAGATCACCACTCACGGCGATCGTTACGGTCGGCATCCAGGTGGAGGACTCGAGTGACGTGTATTCGGGATCCTCGGCCTCGCCCGGCAGGTCGACCCGGTCGACCTGGCGTCTCAGATCTGCGTAGGCGGCACGAAACTCTTCGTCGTTGATGGATTCAAACACGACACTGATCGTCGTCAGCCCTTCCACCGACGTGGACAGATAGAAGTCCAGGTGATCGAGGGTCTGGATCTCATCCTCGATGGGGCGAACGACCAGTTTTTCTACCTCCTCGGGGGAAGCTCCCGGGAAAGGCACAACGATGATGACGCGGTGCAACTTGACCTGCGGAAACAGCTCCATCGGAAGCGTAATCAGGGCATAGGTTCCCAAGGCGATGATGAGGATCATCACCATATTCACCAGCACCGAGTTTTGAACCGAAAAGCGAGGGATCGACATCAGGAGGAGACCTCTACCGGCGTGCCGTCGGTGAGATTGACGTTTCCGCCGGTCACCACCTGATCCCCTGCCGACAAGGCCCCCTCGACGATAGCTTCTGATCCAATACGCCGCCGGAGCTCGATATCAGTCTTGACGGCTTTTCCGTCTATCACCCGAAAAAGATGGTGGCCCCGGGCGTTTTCCAGGAGCGAATCCAAGGGAACAAGCAGCACGTCCCGGTGCACGGCGACCGGCATCGTGATTCGAGCCACCATGCCCGGTTTCACCCGGAGGCCCGGGTTGGGCAGGCGCAGCTCCACCGGAAAAGCACCACTCTTGGGGTTCGAAGCGGGATGCACGAAGTGGACCGGGGCGGAGAACCCCCGATTCGGAAAGGCGTCGAACTCGAGTTGTATGCGGAGCCCCTTCACGACCTGCGAAAGCTGAGACTCGGTGACTTCCGTGACCACCTTGAGTGGGTTCTCCTGAATGATGGTCAGAAGCGGGCTGGTCGGGGAGATGGTTTCCCCGATCGAGACGTGCCGCCTGGCCACGCGTCCCGACGCCTGGGCCAAAATGGCAGTGTCTTCGATTTCCTCCTCCATGGTGGTGACTGCGATTTTTGCCAGTTCGACGTCGCTCTCTGCGATCTGTACGGTCTGATCGAGCGATTCGACCTCTTCTTCGGCAATGGCGCCTTTGGAGAGCAGCGACTTTCCCCGTTCGAAGCGGCGCCGGGCGAAGTCGAGTTCCACTTTCCTCTTGGCCAGGTTGGCCTGCCGGGAGCGCAGTTCCAGAAGTCTCAGCTCCTGATCCAGCTCCACCACGACCTGCCCGGCCTTGACCCAGTCTCCCTCGGCTACCACGATCCGTCTGATTCTTCCCGAGATCTCAGCGGAGACGATGAACTCGTCCCAGGGTTCGGCCGTCCCGGTCAGCTCCACGGTTTCGTGCACGTCCTGGCGGCGCACGGTTTCTACCTGGACGGGTAGACGCCGCTCTTGCGGTGCCGCATCGCTGTCCGCCTCTGGAGCCACCGGGTCGTCTGCGAGTGCGCCCGGATCCGCGGAGCTGTCGGCACACCCCGCCGGCGCGAGGAAAAGCACGAATGCAAGGAACCAGGCTCGACTCATCCTATTCAAAGACGCTGTTGGGGTCCCCGGGTGTCATTAAATCACAGGAGAGGGTGGCCGAGCACCGCTCGAACAAACGGGTCACACCAGGTGGAAATCCAAAACGATGGGGTCGTGGTCTGATAGGGGATTCTCGCGGTTGTGGATCTCACTCAAGACTGCCGGCGGGCGGCTCGAGTCCGCCCGAATATCGCGCCCGGCAAACCAGTCCAGTTTGATCGAGCACTTGCCGTCCACGTCCTTGAGAGCCCAGCGGATGAACCAGAAGCACCAGTCGGGGATCCAGTCGCCCATGTTCGTGTTGAGGGCCAGATCATTCACGTCGTAGTGAAGAGTGCAGGCGCCGGGCTGGTTCAGGGAACGATACTCGTAGCCCCTGCTTTCCACTTCTCGAAAGAGCCTTCGCTCGAACCAGCGATCCGGATGCGGGTAATGATTGAGGAGAACGTTGTTGATCCCCATCAGGACCCGCCGCGCGTAGCCCAGAATGGAATATGTGGCCCGCTTGGAATTGTAAGTCGAAGTGTTCCAGTCGCCGCCGATCAGAACCGGGAGCCTCGGTTGCAGAGTCTCCAGATGGTCCAGAATCAACTTCATCTGCCGATAGCGGTGGTTCTGAGTCGAGTGAGCATCCAGATGCAGGCTTATGGCCCAGAAGGGCTGGACCGGATGGTCGACGAGACCCACGACCGCCTGCTGGCAGCCGAGTCGCTTCTCCTTGCCCCGCATAAGGTCTTTTCCGTTGGGCAGGGCAACAGCGTGAGCCTTTCGCAGCGGAAATCTCGAAAACAGAGCGTTGCCATGCAGGCTGAGCCGGTTTTCACCCCGGACGCCGGATTCCAGGCCGCTGCCCTTGACCAGGCTGATGTAGCAGTTGGCGAATGCGTAGTTCAGTCGCAATCCCCGGGCGATCTCGCGGGCCACGCACAGGTTTCGGCTTCGCGCCATTCCGAAATCCAGCTCGGTGAGAAAGAGGACATCGCTGTGGCGCATGCGCGGATGGCTTTCAAGGCTCTCGATCACTCCCCCAACCTGCAATCCCCGTTCTATGTTCCAGGCGGTTGCCCGCAGCGGCGTCGTAGCCCGAGCGCCGGCAGGTGCCAGGTTCTCGCCAACCACCGTTGACATGATCCTCTCTACCTCGGGCCGAATGCGGGCATACTGCTGGCTCGATTCAAGGCGGCGAGTCGAATGGAACTCCATCAGACCCGGGAGATGAATGGAAAGGCTGTGCTCGAGAGTTTCGGGCGGGGGCAGCCCCTTTGCATCCCCGCCTGCTGTCACCAACATCGGTTCCTTGTTAAGCAGGGCTGCCGGCTGGAAGGTACGACCCGGTGGCCAGGTGTCGAGTGTTGCCCGGCGGCCTCCGGGCCGCGGCGCAGTCTGTGGCGTTCCTGCGGATCAGCTCTTGCCGGTTGTCACGTTTCTCCGGCAGCTTCTGCGCTGCGGCGCAGTCACTGGCGTTCCTGCCTCTGTAGGTTCCTTGCCAGTCGCCTTTCCTCGCGGCTGGCGTGCCGGTCCCGGAGATCATCTGTGCCGCCGCCGAGCCGGCAGAGGCGCGAATCTTGATGAGCGCGCCAACGTGGAACGTGGAACGCATTTATTCCCCGGCGAAGACGTGTCGAATCGAGGTGGTGTTGATGCCCAGGGTCTGTTGTACGATCGGGTCCAACTCGGGTGGGGAGCCGACGAAGTGAATCGTTGTGTGAATGTGGGTAATCGATTGTCCGGCTGCGAGGAGAGCCGCCGGAGAAGACGTCTCGATTTCGTAAAAAGGTCCCAGAACGGGCGCACCGGGGGACGGAGGACCATCGTTGTAGCTGTTGATCACGTCACCCCGGTACGGCTCTTCCTGCAGCTCCCACATCGAATTGACATAGTTTCGTTCGTCGGGAGGCTGGTTGAAGTGCACGATCGTGACGGTTCCCGCTTTCCAGTCATAACTCCCTGAGATCCCCTTGGAGCGTTCAGGTCGCACCCCGATCTTGCTCCGGAAGGCCCCATCGGCCTTGAAGAAGATATGGGATCGCCCTACCACCAGGCGGTCTTCTGGCACCTTGCCAAAGTAGGCGTCGTTCACGACCGGGCCGAGTTCCTCTTCCGATCCCTGAACAAAGGGAATGACGACTGCTGTGGTGGGGCTGTGACGAAACATCCCCAGCACCCAAATGGAGAGCAGCCCGTCTTCCTTCGCCCAGTCGTTGGAGCCCTGATTCGTGATTGTGTTGGTGGACCGGTAGGCGACCATGGCGGCATCCGAACCGACATCGCCGATCAGGCTGGAAACGGAGCTTCGATCGAGAAGCTCGATGACCCGATCGATCTGAATAGAGAACCGGGTTTCCGAATAGTTCAAGACTTCGGCCCGATGTTGGAACGTCACCTGGCGTTCGTCGCTGCTCACAACCGGATACGACACCGTGTCGATCACAGGGGGCGTCTGCCAGTGTTCCAGGTCGAATGGATCGCCCGGGGCAAAGAAGATCGAGAACTGCCCGCCCTCGGGCCCCATCCAGAAGCGGTCCTCGCCTCCGAAGGCATTGATGTGAGGTCGAAACTCACCGGATGCGATCAACTCGCGGTTCAACCACCCGAAGCTCGGGCCGGCCGAGCCCTGGGCGGTGCTGGTCATGACCCGGCCCTGATAGTCGGCAACCACGGCTACTTGAGCCTGGCCCGACTCGTCGCTGAGGACGATGACTTCCTTGTGGCGGCGCAGGAAGTCGAGATCGTCACCAAAACTGGGACCGTCCGTTTTCAAATCCCTCTGAATGTCGCTGCTCGTGTCGGTAGATCCGCCGCAACCGGCCGGACCCAGAATCAGGGCCAGGGCCGGAAAAGCCAACCCGAAAAACCTAGCTGTTCTCTTCATTGTGGTTCTACCTGTTGCGGTCTTTGACCTGGTTTGTAGCCCCCGAAAGCAGCATCCGCTGGTTCGTATTCGCCAGTCAGCTCGACGCTGGCTCCGCCCGGAGGAATGCGATCCTCTCGATCCAGACCCCAGAGAATACTATTAACCAGCAGTTTTCGCATGGCCGTTTCATGGAAATCGTAGGGATGACCCAGTGTCGTAAAGAAAACCTTCGCTCCCTGATAGCTCTTTGTCCAGGCAACAGGGTTGTCCAGTGGGAATTTCTCCAGCTCTTCCAAATGATTGGACTTCAGCGAGTGACCGCTCAGAAGCGGGTCGCAGTCGCCGTGCAGACGATACTCCCCTCCGTCGACGTGATAGAGCCAGGAGTAGGCTTGAAAAGGAGTCACCCCCCGCAAGATCGGGTGGTCCTGTTTTCCCTGGATCACCGAGACTTCGGTCAAGGGTCGGGTTCCGTGGTGGCCGTGATGAGTGATCCACTTCTGGCCGAAGACGTCGGTCCCGAAGGCGTCATTCCAGCGGCTGCGCGGATCATCCTCTGGATAGCGAAACGCATGGGTGGAGGTGCGAAGCCCTACAATGGGCCGTCCCGAGTTCACGTAGTCGAGAACCTGCTGAAGCTGGTCGTCGGGCAGTTGGCGGAAGCGGATGAAAAAGACCGCCAGATCGGCCGCCTCCAGAGCCTCCAGACCCTGGATGCCTGCCAGGTAATCCGGATTGATGAAACCCGTCTCAGGGTCGACGGCGTAACAGATGGTGACACGAATGCCGTAGTTGCGATGCAGGATGCGGGCAATCATGGGCATGGATTTTTCGGATCGATATTCTTCGTCGCCGGTCACGAAGACCACGTGGGGCGGGGTTTGCTCAGCTTCTCGGTGAGCGTCGTGGCCAGTGCAGCCAGGGGTCGGCAACAAGAGCAGGGCAACACACAAGCTCGCGCGGGCGACTGGTCTCAACATGAAGATCCTGCGACTCGAAAGGGCAGAGGCACAGTCACACTCCTATCTCGGTTGATGATCGTGGAACTCATGGAGTTGGGGGGGAGCCGTGGGTCCAGTCTGTCCATCCCATGTTCTTTCCCATTTTAGGGGGCAAGGTAGGGAAGCTGGTTCCATAAAAGAAATTGACAACCCAGGGCACCCACGTGTCGTCGCCTGTGGCCCACCAGAGATCATCCGGATAGCTGGTGTGCAGGCGCTCCAAGAGCTTCATAGCACGGAAGATTGCCTGATCGCTCCAGTTCCAGACGTCGTAGCCCTGGTTCGATAGTATGACGGCCTCGACCACGATTCCCTGCAGCGCTTCCCACGGGTAGTGCGTCGGGCAGGGAGGAACCTGGAATGGACAACCTCGCCGCATCTCTTCCGGCAGCATGCCACCCACGGCAAATTCATCAATCATTGTTCCGGCAGGGTTGACTCCAAGCGGTCTTTGAGGATCCGCATGCCAGGACGGATCGCGCCGGTATCGAAACCCCGCATAGGACTCAGCGTCCCCTAAAAGCCCCTTGAAAACCTGTGCGGTGCGCCCCAGATCCTCCAGGTCTCCCAGGTAGACGGCAATCGCCGCTCTGGCGGCTCCGGCCATGCGGCCATGGTTGTTGGCGTGTTTCTCGTCGTTCAACACCAGAGAACGATCCGGCCATTCCTCGTGTCGCAGAGATTCGATCCAGGTACGGAATCTCCGGTCCATCTCGGGGTCATAATCGCTCAGTCTGATCAAATCAGCCGCAATGACGTACGAAACCAGGTTGCGTGCCAAACTTACCGCCAGCGCTCCCTGCTGCGAGCCCGGACCCTTCAACAGGCCGGTGTGCTCGGAACCGACGGCGCTCATGATTGCGACCGCAGCTTTACGGCGATATTGCTCATCACCTGTGCGTGCGTAGACAAGGCCGACTGCCAGCGTTTTTACGTCGCCGTTGGCAGTAAATCCGGCCAGATTGGGCTGGCCCAGATCACGGTCTGCAACTCTCTTGAGTTTCTCCCACGGCCGCCCCGTCATGGGAAGCGTAGCCAGGCGTTCGGGGGCGATCCAGATGGGCCCCAGCTCCCGAAGGGAATGTGCCGTGTCGGCGCTGGGCGAGTTGTCAACGCCGGTGGAACATCCCAACATCAGCACAGACAGGCACTCAACAATCAGTATTCTAGCCATCGTTCTCCAGATGCTGGATCGCAATGCGATCCTCGACAACAGAAAGTGCCACCCAAACCATTATCAGTGAATCGTCTGGCGAGAAAACGCCGTTTTGGGTGCCACGGGCTGGGTGGCGAATCGACCCGGACGCATCTGCACGACCGTAGCAGCCACTCTGCCGTCGGAGTCAACCCGCACAGTGGCCTGCAACGCCGAGAAATCCACCGGCCGGTCCCAATTCAGTCTCTCCACTTCGTCCACGAATACAGCCAGCTGACCCATTGCCGGCAGCTCGACCCGGGCCGTCGCGACGATTTCCCCTTCGGCATCCAGTAACGTGAGGTCGAGAGTCACCAGCACATTCTCCAGGTTCATGACCGCGATGCCGGTCTGAATCTCGGGCGGATTCCTGGATTCAATGGGGGCAATGAAACCGTCCTCCTGAGGTTGGCTACTTTGCACCCCGGCTAGCCCAGCCACGCCGCTGAAGACGATGACTCCGGCCACAGGTTTGTCCGAGCAGACAGTGACGGAACCAACACTAAGCTCCCCCATCCCGTCCGTCCTCAAAACCACTTTGCCCTGGGCCGGGACTACGACATCTTCGAGAACACCTGCAACCTCTTCACCGTTGAGGTCCACCTGCAGAGGCAGGCCGTCTCCGTCTTTGAGGAGGATATTCGCCGTGGTAGGCCTCTCTTGGTCCAGCGAAATCAGGACAATCTCACTGGAGAGTAGATCCAGGCCGTCTCCAAACTGCGCGAAGTACAGCTTGTATTCGGGCTCGAATGCGATCGTGGCCTCCAAGTCGGGAGTGCTCTTGGGCCCCGGGCCCGTAACCTCCAGGATCTGATCTGCGGTAATCCAGACCGAGCCGTTGAGATCCGGGTCGAAGCGGAGAATCTGTCCCACTCCCTCATCCGCAACGTAGAAGTTGTCCTCGCCATCGAAGGCGATCCCCCCGTCGTTGGTCCAGGGAGCCCCTGATACCTGCTCAATTTGAGCCCTGGTCAGGAAATCGCTGATCTCACCCTGGGGAGTGATCCGTCGGATCGTGTCCGGAATCGCGTTCTCCGCTACGTCGACCAGGATCAGGTCTCCATTGGGTGCGCGGGTGGCATAGCGGTCGGGATCGAAGAGGGGAGGGCCGGAGTAGAGGAGGCTGACGGCCCCATTGGAGGCGACCGAGAAAACTGCATCGGGCGTTCCATCCGACGCCACGTAGAGGAGTCCCTGCGCGGTTGCCACCAGGCCCCGCTCGGTGTCTATCTCGTCGGTTGGATCCAATACCGCCCGGAAATCGGCCGGGCCGACCAGGATCTCAAGATCCCGGGTCTCGGTGTTGATCTTGTAAATGGCCGAGAAGTCGTCCACCACATACAGAAAGCCGTCCTCACCGAAAGCCAGCCCGATCAGCTTGACTTCGGCGGCGGGACTTCCGGCCTCGGCCAGAGCCTGCAGGATCTCGTCCGAAGTATAGAAGCTGGCTAGAGCCTCGCCCGGTACCTGACGGAAGATCATGTTCGACATGGAGTCGCTGAAATAAAACCCGCCCCGAGCATCGACCACCAGGCTTCCGTTGTCAAACTCGATTTCGGTGTCTCCGCTGACGGCAAGAATCTGGGCCTTCGTCAACTCGATGCTAATGACCTTCTCCCGGGTGATACGGAGGATGCACCCGCAGTTATCGTCCATGACCAGAGCATCTCCGGTGTGCTCGAACGGGAGCAGGAAAGGTGACTTGGCCAGGCCCAGCGAAAAGCAGGCCAGGACGGGAAAAAACAGTAGGAGACGGCCTCGGAAGGATCTGAGAAGCTGGGCAGTACGTCGCATCGTGTCCTTCAAACCTAACCTCTAATCGATGTATCTTACACCAGAGGGGAACTGTGTCAGGGTGATCACAGCGCGATTCGGCAACCCATTCTAGACTGCTCCGTGGGCACGATTCGGAAGGCGTGAAACCAGACGGTCCTGACCGCCATAACCGTCTTCGACCGGATCCTCCGCCATCCTGGAGAATGGCGCGTTCTTGGGAAGGAGAAAGGACTGTATGTTTTCGTTAGACATGGTGCCGATCCTCTGCTGTCCTGTGTGCAAGAGCCCTGACATACGGTGTCGCGTTGGGAAAGAGGATTCCCATGGCATCGAAGAGGGAGAGATCCTTTGCTCCGGCTGTGCGGGGACCTATTCCATCTCGGGGGGAGTGCCGAACCTCGTGCCCGAGCAGCAAATCGTGGGAGATCAGTGGGGCGTCTGGAAAGAGCATCTGGAGGGTCTGAAGATACGCCGTCGGCGGAGGTCGGGACGTCGCTCGTTCTTGGAGCCGGACGGTAGAAAGTTGAAAGAGGAATTCGTTGATTTTTCCGGAATGAATGAGGGAGAAGTGTTAGACGTGGGATGCGGGGGGGGTGATCTGCGACCCTTCCTTGATGAACGGCGGATTCACTTTTACGGCCTGGATCCAGTGGTGTGCATACCGGAAGTTTCCGGTTTCCGATTTGTACGCGGGCTGTCTGAATGGCTGCCTTTTCGAGACTCAACATTTTCGTTCTTGGTGGTCAAGGCCGCGTTGGACCACTTCTGCAACCTGTTTGAATGCATAAGTAAGAGTGACAGAAGTGGGAGAGAGAATCCTCCTGTAAGAAAAACCCTAAAAGGAGCCGGGCCTGTAGAGGACCCTGGCCAGGAGGATTCTCATGCAAGAAAGTTACTACGTTGGATTGGATGTGCACAAACGGAAGATCAGTTATTGCCTGATGGAGGCGGACGGAAGGGTGGTTGAGGAAGGAGAACTGGCGGCTCGGAGGGAGGTGCTGCAGCAGTGGGCTGAGAGTCTGGAAAGACCTTGGATAGGAGCGCTGGAAGCTACCCTTTTTAGCGAATGGATCTACGATTTATTGGAGCCCTACAGCCAGGAGTTGAAGGTGGCTCATCCAGCCATGCTCAAGGCATTGAGTGCGGGCAAACACAAGAATGATCGGATCGATGCGCGCAAGATCACCGATCTGCTGCGCTGCGACTTACTGGTGCAGAGCTACGTGCCGCCGGCTGAGATCCGAGAATTGAGACGAGTGCTGCGCTATCGCAACCTGATGGTGTCACAGATGGTGCAGCTCAAGAACCGGATATCGGGACTGTTGATGGAAACGGGAGTGCAGTACAACCAGAAGCGGCTGCATGGACAGCGTTACTTTCGACAACTGATGTCGCAGCTGCAGGAAGTGCCGGAATCGGTGGTGCAACTATTGAATCTGAGTCACGATTCGATGCGATCACTGCAGCAAATCGAGAGGGATCTGCTGAGGGGGTTGTGTGAGCAACCGTGCGTAGGGCGTCGGGTGGAGCTGTTGATGACGATTCCCGCTGTGGGAGTGGTGACGGCTTTGACCTGGGTGCTGGAAGTGGGGGAAGTGAGTCGCTTCCGGGCGATTCGTCACGCGGTCAGCTACTGTGGGCTGTGCAGCGGCCAGAAGCAGTCGGCAGGCAAGGACCGCTCGAGCCCGATCAGCAAACACCGTAACCGGCATCTTCAGCGGGTTTTGGTGGAAGCGGCCAAGCTGGCTCCTCGATATAGCCCACAGCTGGCCGCCGTTGCACAAACGCAAAGGCAGAAAGGAAATCACAACCGAGCCACGCTGGCGGTTGCCAGGAAACTGGTAGCTTACCTGATGGCGGTCGATCGCAGTGACCGACCATTTTCAGTGGCTAGCATTTAGAACAAAACTCAGCTAGCCGGGAAGGTTCCGGCCGTTCCTCACTGAAAGGGATTGTGTGACGGGTTTGACCCTGAGACACCAACTGACCTGTTTGGAGGACGGCCGGTTTGCCCAAACTCAAGCTTCGGTGACGGCTCGCTCTCGAGCCCGATACCGCAAATGGATGTCTGGATTCTGACCCCCAAGGTCATGAATCACTTTTAGCTGACAAAACCTATCGTCCGGGTTGCTGTAAATGAAACTCTGGAGTTGACGGTGCTCTCACCGCACCGTTGAGGGGGAGACTTGCCCACACTTGACAACTACTTATCATGGATGTCCCTTTTTCTGGAGGAGGCGAAGCGAGTCCTGCGGCCCGACGGAAGATTCTGTCTTCTCCAATCTGTACATGAGGTGACGGGTCCGGGGACAGCAGTGAGAATGTTTGCCCACAAGGTCAAAGACGTGCTGGACAGTCGTGTTGTCAAAGAGGGGAATCTGAATACGCCCAAGCATATGAACGAGTTCAAAAAGCTCCCGCTGCTGGAAACCCTCCGATCTCAATTCACGGTCGTCGAGGCTCGGGAATATGCAAGCGACTTGTATTCTCCCAAGAAACTGTTTGTTTCCATGCGTCCTTTGAAGTGATCCGCGGGCTGCTACGGGAAATAGTAGCGGAGACCCATCCCCAGTTCCCTCTTCTTGAAATCCCGGCGCTGCTGGGTCGAGTCGATGCGCGCCAGTGTGCCAAACAGACGCAGCCACAGGGTTCCACCGACTCTCACGTAGCTGGTAAGCGAGAGTCTTGGCCCGCGATCCTCACGCAGGTAATTCGACAACTCCTCGTCGACGGTAGTGTTCTTCCGAAAACGGTGCCGGTAAGTGAGGCTGAGGACCGCTCGGTTCCTGTAGCGGCTGGTCAGGAGCAAGACGGGTGAGAGCTCCCTTCGGTCGAAATTCCCACCCTTGGCACGTCTGGTTTCGGCCTGGAAACCCAGGCCAGGGTAGAAAAGTCGGTGAAAACGGTACTTGAAATCGATTCGGAACTTATGCCTCGCGAAGTCCCTTTCCTTGGCGGCTTCAAAGATCTCGCGAGAGAATTCATAGCGGGTCCGTACCCGCAGTCGGCGGTTCAGGCGTCTGCTGTACGCAAACTCGGTGCCGCTGACATCCCTCGAAACCGCGTCGCCGTCTCGAAAAAAAGCCAGCATGCCCGGTGAACTGAAGAGAGTCGTCTGCAGCGAGTTAGTGCCTCTTCTGTATTCCAGGGTCAAATCATAATCCGACCAGTCGGGCGCACCTGTTCTAGAGTCAAAGTTTCTGCGGAAGCGAAACTCTCCTCTCAGGTCTGATTTCTCCCCGTCCACGATACTGGCTCCGACCTCTGCGGACGCCGTCGTGATGACACCGGTCTTGTGTATCTCGTCTTCGCCCTCTCTCAGCTCCTTGTCCTTGAAGCGGGAGTAGAGTTCCGCGTGGAAACCGAAGACGTTGTTTCCCGGACGGCGTCTCGCGTTTTCCGGTTCCCCGGCATTCCTTCCGCCGTCGCGGATGTCGAGGTCGGGAGCGTCCGCGGGTGCATTCTCGGTCTTCTTGTCTGCCGCCTTCCGGCTTTCCTGAGGGCGCGCGGGCGAGCCGTCAGCGGGTGTGGCCAGGGGCACTCGGCAGATCGAGAGCAGGACAATGATCTGCACCAGCGAAACACCGGCAATTCTCGCCGCAACCCGTTGTGAGCAATACATTGCGCTCTTCATAGACGAGGTGAGAAGGCAGGAACGACTGACCCCCCTGCAGGTGAAAGTATACCATGGGCTGGGACCCAAACGGCCGTGACGAAACGCACTTCTGCAATGCCATATCATGTGGTCGAACTGATAATCTTTCTCCGGCCACGATGCCCGAACGTCGGAAACCGAACATGAGGAAACAGGGGAAATCCACAGCCGGAACCATCGCCAAATATGCCTCGAGTCGCTTCTACCAGGACGTACTGAAACTGGCGACCGCGTTGCTCAGGCCCAAGCTGCTCACGCCCGAAAATTTTGGACTGTGGACTCTTTTCAAGGTGATTCCGAACTACGCCCGTCATGCTCACTTGGGCTCGCTGCCGGCGATGCGCTATCTGATCCCGTATTACGCCGGCAGGAAACGCCACGAGAAACTGAGGGAATTGCAGGAGACCGGGTTGTTGAGCTCACTGATACTCAACTGCCTGCTGGGTGTTTTCCTGCTGTTGCTGGCCATCAAAGAGGGCTCTTCCGCCGAGGTGAAAGCCGGATTCTTGACCATGGCGCTGGTGGTCGTCCTGCAGTCATATCTCAATCACTACATCGCGCTTCTGAAGGCAAGAGAGGAGTTCCTCGTCCTGGCATCCTCGACGTATGTAAGAGCCACTGCCAACTTGCTCTTCACGGTGCCGCTCCTTTATTACTTCCGCCTCTACGGCGTGTACGCCAGTCTCATCCTGTGGCACCTGGTGGCGATTGTCTGTCTGAGGTCGAAGTGTCCGTTAACGGTACGAGCCGGATTTCGATATCGCATATTCCGTGATCTGATGCGCAAAGGGTTTCCCATCATGCTGACAGGGCTTGCGATCGCCCTGATCAGCACGTCGGATCGGCTCATCGTGTCTTATTTCCTGGGAAACAGGGAGCTCGGATACTATCCCGGATTATGCAAAAGATCTGAATCCGAGTGAGATTCTGGCTCCAGGAAAAAGGCCGTAGCTCTCTGATATAAAAGGGTTTAGAGAAACAAAGACCCTAAACAGGAGCTACGGCAATGTTGAAAGCAGTCTGCCAGAATACCCTGCCATTTCACAGCCACAGAAAGATCACGACGCGTTTTGATGGGGGGAGCCTCACTTCCGACGCAGGATGGTTGTTGTTTGGATCCCTGGATCGTCAACATCGATTGTGCGAGGGCTTCAGTTCGTGTATTGCGGAAAGTCGAGACCGACGCTACGTTCGTCATGACCTGTTGAAGTTGATCCGACAACGAGTCTTGCAGATCGTGGCCGGCTACGAAGACTGTAATGACGCCGATACGCTGCGCTCGGATCCGATGCTCAAGACAGTCTGTGATCAGTTGCCAGAGAGCGATCCCGATTTGGCCACCCAGCCGACTTTCTCCCGCCTGGAGAACTCCGTCACCAAGAAGGATCTGATGCGTCTGAGCCGGTGGCTGCTAGCCCGGATTATGCAAGAACCGTAGTTCGGTGTTGAAAAACGACTCGAGAAGTGGCCCAACTCGGAAGCGGGCAGGTGTGACAGGCGGATTTGCGAAGAATATGGGTTGGCGAGGCGTTTGAGTGGTTTGGGGAGTGAATTTCAGACAGATCTGGGCCTGGATGAGTGTCGGAAGCGGTTTTTCGGGGGAGCTGGGAAAAGCTAACTGGAGTTCAGGCGACTCAAGACGAGGTGGAAGAGGGGTTGTTCGGGGAAGGCTGAGGAAAGATGGACCCAGATGCGTCGAGTGGTTTGTCGGATCCGGGCCCCAATCTTGAGGACCCGACGACGTAAGGTTTCGATTTCGAGCTTGTGCCAGGGGGTTCCGTGAAGATAGTCGCGCAGGCGCACGAACATCTGGTAAGCCAGTGCATGCAGGAGGAGTCGAAACTGATTGGCCAGGAATCGATGACAGCTGAGTCGGTCCATGCTCAGATGATTCTTGAAGGCCTTGATGAAGTTCTCGGTCTGCCCTCGGTTTGTGTAGTGGTCATAAAGTGATTGGGAGCAGAGATCGTCCCGGTTGGTAACTACAAAGCGACGATTGATGCCACGCTGATCGACCTCCACTTTGACAATGACGCGACGGGATCGATCCCAGCTGTGGGCTCGATAAAGAAACTCGTCAAACTGACGCTGTTTTTCCTCCAGCTCAACGAACCTCAGCCGAGTCGAATCCAGCAGGGGCTCGACCACTCGCTGCAGGCGAGGGTTTCGACTTAACCCAATGACATACTGGAGTTTATTCTCTTCACATTCACAGAACTCGTAGAGCCGAGGCGTGGCAAAGCCGCTGTCGGCCCGAATCTCAATCTCGACTCCCGGCCCCACTGCTTGTCGGATGGCCTCCACGACTCGCTTCAGAATGGGCACGATGTGAGAGGCAGCCCCCTTGTTGCCAGGTCTCAACACGGCACAGACCAGGTCTCCCGTGTCGGCATCGAAGATCAGCAAAGGATGCAGAATGTGGTTTCGGTAATACCCGTGGTAGAAGGAGAACTCCTGTTGGCCGTGAGTGTGGTCGTCGGTACTGTCCAGATCCAGGATGATCTTGCTGGGACGTCTCTTCTTCAGGGAGCGCACATAACGGCCTGGCAGCCACCGGCTCAGACGCATCAGATCCTTCTTGGTGACGGAGTTCTCCAAGCGGGAAAAAGTCGGCTGGGTGGCCAAATCGGGATCGCTCTCTGGCAACTGATCACAGACTGTCTTGAGCATCGGATCCGAGCGCAGCGTATCGGCGTCATTACAGTCTTCGTAGCCGGCCACGATCTGCAAGACTCGTTGTCGGATCAACTTCAACAGGTCATGACGAACGTAGCGTCGGTCTCGACTTTCCGCAATACACGAACTGAAGCCCTCGCACAATCGATGTTGACGATCCAGGGATCCAAACAACAACCATCCTGCGTCGGAAGTGAGGCTCCCTCCATCAAAACGCGTCGTGATCTTTCTGTGGCTGTGAAATGGCAGGGTATTCTGGCAGACTGCTTTCAACATTGCCGTAGCTCCTGTTTAGGGTCATTGTTTTTGTAAACCCTTTTATATCAGAGGGCTACGGCTTTTTCCTGGAGCCAGAATCTCACTCGGATTCAGATCTTTTGCATAATCCGGGCTAGGCCGTTATGTGCGCTCCCTGAAGAAGAGACGTCCCAGCAAGATCATCCTGGATCTGGACAGTACCGACGACCACACTCACGGCCAACAGGAGTTCTCCTTCTACCACGGGTATTACCGAAACCACATTCTGCATCCTTTGCTGATCTTCGATGCCGACACGGGCGACCTGGTCTGTGCCGTGTTGAGACCTGGCAACAAGGGGGCTGCCTCTCACATCGTGCCCATTCTGAAGCGAGTCGTGGAGGCCATCCGACAAGCAGTGGGGCCGGGAGTCGAGATTGAGATTCGGGCCGACAGCGGCTTTGCCACGCCTCGGCTCTACGAGTTCTGTGAATGTGAAGAGAATAAACTCCAGTATGTCATTGGGTTAAGTCGAAACCCTCGCCTGCAGCGAGTGGTCGAGCCCCTGCTGGATTCGACTCGGCTGAGGTTCGTTGAGCTGGAGGAAAAACAGCGTCAGTTTGACGAGTTTCTTTATCGAGCCCACAGCTGGGATCGATCCCGTCGCGTCATTGTCAAAGTGGAGGTCGATCAGCGTGGCATCAATCGTCGCTTTGTAGTTGCCAACCGGGACGATCTCTGCTCCCAATCACTTTATGACCACTACACAAACCGAGGGCAGACCGAGAACTTCATCAAGGCCTTCAAGAATCATCTGAGCATGGACCGACTCAGCTGTCATCGATTCCTGGCCAATCAGTTTCGACTCCTCCTGCATGCACTGGCTTACCAGATGTTCGTGCGCCTGCGCGACTATCTTCACGGAACCCCCTGGCACAAGCTCGAAATCGAAACCTTACGTCGTCGGGTCCTCAAGATTGGGGCCCGGATCCGACAAACCACTCGACGCATCTGGGTCCATCTTTCCTCAGCCTTCCCCGAACAACCCCTCTTCCACCTCGTCTTGAGTCGCCTGAACTCCAGTTAGCTTTTCCCAGCTCCCCCGAAAAACCGCTTCCGACACTCATCCAGGCCCAGATCTGTCTGAAATTCACTCCCCAAACCACTCAAACGCCTCGCCAACCCATATTCTTCGCAAATCCGCCTGTCACACCTGCCCGCTTCCGAGTTGGGCCACTTCTCGAGTCGTTTTTCAACACCGAACTACGGTTCTTGCATAATCCGGGCTAGGGGATTGCCGTCATGATCTTTGCCTTCCTCAAGCAGGTTCCGGGAACGGCCCGGGAAGTTATCGAGCCACGGTTGATGAAAAGCCTGGGCAGCGGTCCTGCCGAGACGGCCGTGAACGAATACCTTCTCAAGCCGATGATCCATACGGCCTACCTGATGCCCTTTCTGATCGGTCCCATCCTCTTCCTTTTTCCCATGTTTGTTTCTCTGCTTCTTCCCCGCTACATTCTGGGTATAGCGCCCACTCAGATTCTGGCGCCAGGCGTCTATTTTCTGGCCATAACCTACGCTCCCCAGACCATGATTGTCGCGAACAACTGGCAGACTCAGGCTTTGTACTTTCTTCCTCCGGTACTGGGGACCAATGTCCTTCTCAGTATTGTCCTGGTGAAACAGGGGTTTGGGCTTTCCGGGGTGGCCGCCAGCAGCAGCCTCTCGTTCCTGCTGCTCGCCCTGGCCCTGGTCGGGTTTCTGTCCCGGAAACTGGAGTCAAAGGGCAGCCAGTGGCGCCGCCATCTGGTGGGGCTGGTTATGCCCGTTCCCGTGATGCTCCTGACTTACTGGGCGCTTCGTTCTCTGGTGCCCAGATTCGTGTCAAACGACGACTTGGCCGGCGCCGTGGGGGTCCTGATCTGGTGGGCCGTCATGTTGCTTCTCTACAGGCAGGCTAGCCGCAAACTCCCGCTGTTGCGGGGCATGCCCTGAGCGCGCTTCGCAGACCCGGTCCACTAGTAGCCCTTTCGAAAGACGTGGAGGCGACGGCCCAGCACTTCCTCGAGATCAGTCACATCCTCTTCGAGTATCTCCCACAGCTGCCTCTTCAGAGACTCGGGGAACTCTACCCTCCGGTCAGCAACCCGATAGAAGAGCCTGTGGCCTCGTCCCCGCGCAAACCTCAGGGCCTTTGTGCGAAGCGCCATCCCGGGTACCGTTTCAAGTGACCGTGTCGCGCCGAGATGTTTTGCGGAGTCATGTCAATTCCCTCGAAGCCCTGCGGGGAAATTCCCAGGAATCGACCGATCTGGCGAAGGATCGATAGCTGACCGGAAACATACTCTTCCAAAAGCAGGAGAAGTACGTTGCGGCCTGGAAACAGCTCCAGGTAGCCCTTTAATTGCATTGCGTAGCGGCTTCTGTCCACGTAAATAGGGTTTTCCAGGGCGGCGCTGTCCGGGGGCTGGCGAGCACGACCTGCCAGCATGTCGTGATTGTAGTGCGACACAATTCGCTCGACCGGCTGGCGCATGATGTAGATCAGCTTGAGCTCCGGGTTGTATTCAAACAGGCGCTGGTGAGTATCCTGGTATTCGGGCAGAAACGTATAAGAAGTGGAAGCCTCGCCGCAGAGTTGACCTCTTGCCGGACTGAAGAGGCTGTGGTACTCGTCGAGTTTCGCTCGCCAGATTTCGTTGGTGCTGAAGTACTGGGGCTCCTTGCGCGTGCAGAAGCAGATCTCGGGATGTTGCGCCAGCTGGAAGGCCACGCTTGACGTCCCGCACTTCTGCGCCCCGATGATCATAAAGTCGACTCGCACGTCCGGTTCCCTCTCGACTTCTACACCGCCCGAAGATCCCTCCGGCTGGAAAAGGCTTCTCGAGCAATCATGGATGCGGGCCGCTCTTTTGACTCGACGGGATCTGCCGAATGAGCGTCATCCATTGTCTCGTAATCATTTCGGGCGAGAATTCCCGGGCCCTTTCCCGGGCCCGGTCGACACATGCCGCGCGCAGCTTCTCATCCGCAAGCATCCTGGCCATAGCCCGCGCCAGCCACCGCTCCGCCCGGGTCAGCGCTTCTCCGGCGTCCGGACACTTTCGCTCCAGAGGGCTAGTCAGCAGACCGCACGGTGTGAACTCGATTTCCGGAGTCCTCTGCTCGAAGCTGGTGCCGGGCGCAAGCAGCTCTCTGGGCCCCGATCGGCAGTCGGTTGATACGATCGGAACCCCCAGCGCCATAGCCTCCAGCAGCGACCCGGGAAGACCCTCACGCAAAGACGGAAGTACGAAAAGATGGGCCCGTACGAGCCAGGGCATCGGGTTCGATTGAAAACCTGGAAACAAGACCCTGTCCTGGATCGCGAGTTCCCGGCACAGGCGACGTAAGTCCGGCTCAAGCGGGCCCTGGCCCAGGATGACCAGTCTCAAATCGCTGTTCGTGCGACTGATCTCCCTAAAGGCTCGGATCAGGTGCCGATATCCTTTGTCTTCGACCAGACGGCCATGCGTAATGACTACCGTCCTCTGGAAAACCTGCAGATGCTCGGCCGATAAAGATCGACGGGCCAGAGCCTTGAACTCGTCCGCTTCGCACATGTTGTAAATAACAACGGGCTGGTCTGGTCGAAGGGTAAACATGGCCCGAAAACCCGCTTCCGCTTGTTTGGAAACGAAGACGATTCGATCAGCCCGGCGCAGCAGAAGGGGATAGGAGCGCTTGATGAGAAAGCGCTTTAGAGGACCCTTGGATGACAGCAGTGACTCGGGGTAGCTATGGATGGAGAGGACCCGCTGGTGTCCGGCGAAGGTCAGCAGGTTGGCGATGTTGGATCTTTCCATCAAGCTGATTACAACATCGAGCCTCAAGCGACGGATGGTGTGCTGCAGCATCAACCACTGCCACGGAAACATGAGTACCTTGAAAACGGTATTCCAGCCGATGCTGGCCCGGCTGAGCCCTATGCAGCGACTTGACAGCGTTTGATCCAGAGTTCGTGGGCCGGAATCCAGAAGCTCCCGATCACGATCCAGAGTCAAGAGGTAGGTGTCAACTCCGGCCGAATTCAGATTCCTCAGCAATGACAGGGCGACATGTTCCGCTCCTCCTTGAGAGAGCGAGGCGATGAGCAGGCCGACCCGCACCGGTTTGCCTGTTTCTGGTGCACTGTCCGGAAGGTTCACTTGCTCCCTTTCAGACAAAGCCTGCTCTGCCATCTCGACCATAGGTTGCGTCCCTTGAACCCTGTATAGTTTACTCCAGGGATGGGGACGTCCTGGCCCGCGTCCCCAGTCACACCCCTTTCCCCTGGGTTACGGGAAAATTGCCACAGTGAGCAGCTTGTTCTTTCACCTCAGGAGTGTCTTTGATCGTGTTGTGGGGCGTAAGCCCCGAATGATGTACTTCACCAGCCTGGAGGAGGCAGACGCGCATCGACGAGAGCATCCAGGTGTGCGGCAGGTGATTTTTCTCGATGATCGAATCGTGAAACGGCAGCGGCCTGCCCTTGCCAGGATAGAATTCGAGAAGACCACTCGAGCGACAAGACTGGGCCGGCAAACCGGGCTGTTCGACGTGCCCGGGATTCTGGACTATGACGAACCCACCGGTAGTATCGGTTTTGCTCGCTTGCACGGGTACAGGCCCCTGATGCAGGTTTTGAGGGGATCTGAATCGCACGACCATCTCATCGAGCGGGTGGCGGGTGCACTGGCAGCGGTGCACGGTCACATGCGTTTGCCGACTGACCTGACAGTTCCCCTTCACCCTTCTCTTTGCTGCGACGGGACGGATGTCTTCCTGCACGGCGATTTCAGCACCGTAAATGTAGGTCTCACCCGTGAAGGAAGGTTGCTCATCCTAGACTGGGCGGCATCCGATCTCTACGGCGGGGAGGCCACCCTGGGTCCCTACCTTCTGGATCTGGCCTGGTTCACGCTGGGGTTGTTCCGACGAAGCTCGGTGGGCTGGGGGCGACTGCAGGTCTACTGCCTCGGTGAATCCCCGGCGGCGAATCAAGTCGGCATCAGGTTCATCGAACGTTATCTCAGTGCAGCCGGGAGGGCCCTGGATGCTGACCTGTTGAACGATTACTTCCATGCGGTCGACGAGCACGTCCTGAGCAGAAAGGCTCTGATAGGGAAAGGCATCAACGCAGCCTCCGAACAAGAGCGGCTCCGTCGCCGTTTTCTGGCGTTCGCCCAACGGCAGTTCGAATCAGATGCAACGGGTCAGACAGGAAGATCAAGTCTATGACAAGCAGCCGCAGCCGAAGTGAATGGGTGCAGGCGTCGGTGTGACTAAATGGGCAGCGAGTTCTTCAAGAGTCTCAATCAAGTCCTTCTCAGGCTGGGCACGCGCGGCGGCAGAGGGGGTGTCATCATCAACAACCATACTCAAGACGGCAGGGACATCCGGAGGCAAATAGAGATCCTGGGTCCTTACTTTCAATTTGTTGACTTGAGCGAAATTACCGGGTATTCCTCGACCACGCAGAAGGGTTCTCGACCCTTTTGTCTTTTCACGTTTGATGACGGCAAGAAAATCAACCTTGATGCGGCCCGGGAGCTGTTCAAGTCCGGGATACCGGCGGTGTTCTACCTGGTTACTGATTTTGTGGGCGGTGATCGGGCGCTGTGGTTCGATGAACTACACGCCCTCGGAAGCACGTCTCCGGAAGCGGTCAGGGAATTCGACCTGGAGACTCCCAAGTCTTTACCAATGGATACGCTCCGAAGGAGATTGGACAAGGCAACCCGCAAGTACCCGGCCAGGGCGGATCTGAACGATCCCAGGAAAGCTCCCTTGACCTGGGACGATGTCGGGGCTCTCGCGGCGCAGGGATTCGTGATCGGGGCCCACACGGCTCGGCATTCCATTCTGACGAATGAACAGCCCGAAAGGGCTCGACTCGAGATCGAACGGTCGATACGGAAAGTTTCCGTTATGCTCGGAACGGAGTGCACGACATTTGCCTTCCCGAATGGCAACTTCACAGACGAGCTGGTCGCCTATGCCCGCAGTTGCGGGGTGACCTCGATGATGACCACAGAGCCGGCATGGGTTGCTTCTAAGTACGACCTCGAGGGCCTGCTTCCTCGCATTCAGCTCTTTGAGAACCAAACCGAGGCGAAGATGCTGACGAAGTTGAACGTCTCGAGGCTTGGTTTTGTTTTGGCAAACCCGGACGGAACCCGTCGCGCATACGTGAAGAGAAGGCTTCGCCGCAGCTTCTTAGCGAACTAACTCAATCGATCAGTGGCTATAAACCGTGTGCCGATGCGTGTGGCTCTTCTGGACAGCAACCATGTCGCCCTGACCGTTGCCCGCTCCCTGCATGAGAAGGGGATCGCTGTTGATCTCCTGCGTATTGATCGGTCGATCGCGGATTGCTCGGTGTGTGCGAATGAAGTCATCGATTTTCGCACTTTTTCGGAAAATGTGGAGGCGACCTATCGTCAGCTTGAGCAGCACCTGAGGCAGTCCGGTTACGATCTGCTCATCCCCATCACCGACGCAGCAAATGAGATCTGTAGAACCTATCATTCCGATTTGAGCTCCGCATGCAAACTCGCGATGGCATCACCGTCGTCGCTGAAGCTTCTGGCGAACAAACAAGAACTGCTGCGCCTCTGTAGCGAGCTCGGGATTCCCTATCCGGCGAGTCGGATCGTGCGCTCTTTGGACGACCTCCAGTCCCTGCAACGAACCGACCTGAGGTTCCCTCTCTATCTGAAACCCGAAACGAGCGTAAAGATCATCAACAACAGGATCCTCTATTTCAAGGTGAAGAAGGTGGATTCTGTGGAGGAGCTCAAAGAGTTCTGTATGTTGAATCAGCACTCCGTGGCTGTGATCGTACAGGACAGCATAGAGGGCACTGGAGTTGGCGTGCATCTGATCGCCCGCTCCGGTACCGTCCTGGCCATGGTCGCGCAAAGACGACTGCATGAGCCGATCGATGGAGGGCCTGGTAGTTACCGCGAGAGTTTTCCCGTTCCGCAACAGCTGGGTCACTGGACGAAAGAGCTGGTCCGCGCGACAAAGTACACCGGCGTCGCTATGGTCGAACTCAAGGGGTCCCATAAGGATTGGTATCTAATGGAGGTAAACGCACGGTTCTGGGGTTCGTTGCCTTTGACGGTAAACGCAGGTCTTGACCTGCCGTTTTGGCTGACGACAATGCATACCCAACCCGAGCGATTGCCTGAGCTTGGGATCCCGGCGGCTCCCGGGTCAAGATTCCAGCGAAATCTCAAACGGGATCTTGGCTGGCTTTTCGTGTCGCTGAGGAAATCTCCCAGGCGAGTAGAACTGGCTGTCAACTGGGCACGCAGTTTCAGCAATCTGTTGGCGGGTACGGAAGGGATTGATTTCTTCTCGGTGCGCGATCCCATGCCCTTTTTGTATGACTGGATTCGGCTATTCACGCGACCGTTGAAAAAACTCGGGACTCGGTGGCGCAGGCTGTCAGCGGCTTTTCTTTATCTGACCCGGCGGCGATCTCGTATGGCCCGGCTCAGACCAATCCTGGCCGGAAAGGAAGCGAACATCCTCATCCTCTGCTTTGGAAATATCTGCCGTTCCCCTTTTGCTGAAGGCTGCTTGAAGCAGACTCACGGTTATGACCGAGTCCTGTCTGCCGGAGTGCATCCCCAGGAAGACAATGTCGACCTGGCAGGGCACAAGTCCCGACATCGGTTGTCTCCGCCCACATCCGGGTAATCGCCAGGGACGTTCACAATGATCAGGTGGGCCGATGTGATCCTTGTGATGGACTATCGAAATCTGGAACAGCTCAAGTCTTACGAGATCAGCAAGCCCGTGGTCCTGCTGGGTGAATTCGGCGATGGCAAGCCGATCGAGGATCCCTACCATAAGCCGAGGTCAACGGTAGAAAGAGTGCTCGGCCAGATAGCGAGCCTGTCCAACCAGTTGGCGCTTCAATTACGTCAGCCGCCGGTTTCAAGAAGGGAATAGACGTGCCGGGAGGGCCGGTCGCGGTGGCGCTTTCAGTCGTTGGTTCGTGACTCTTCAACCCGATTTCTTCGGTTCCCACCTGGTGGCCCCTCTTCGAGCTACCATCAGAAGGTGTGTAAATAGCATAGGCGGTGAGTATCCTTCCGGGTTGATTTAAAACCCAGGGCCGAAAGGCCCGCAACGGAAGGAGTACACACCGCATGAGCAAGCAGAACATTGAGGAAAGTGTGGAGTCAAGAGTTTGTTTCGAGGAGCTGGAAGATTGGGTGCGGGAGAAGATCCAAGGCTGGGTTCAAGAGCTGCTGGAGGAGGAAGTCACGGAGTTATTAGGGCGGCGTAAGAGTGAGCAGCGAAGGGCCGTGGACGCTCCGTCGGGCTATCGCAATGGATATGGGAAGCCGAGGCATCTGACGCTGAGCTCGGGGACGATCCAGGTTCGAAGGCCTCGAGTGCGGGATCTAGAGGAACACTTTGAAAGTCGGGTGTTGCCCCTGTTTGCCAAGCGGACGCGGCAGGTTCGAGAACTGATCCCTGAGCTGTACTTGCATGGTCTGGCGCTGGGGGATTTTGATCTGGCTCTGAGAGGGCTTTTAGGGGAAAAGGCGCACCTGTCGTCCTCCACGGTGGCCAGATTGAAAGAGAAGTGGCAGGCCGAATGGGAAGTCTGGCAGAGTCGACCCTTGAATGATCTGGAAGTGGTGTATTTATGGGTAGATGGAATCTACGTCAAGGCGGGTCTGGAGAAGGAAAAGGCAGTCCTGCTGGTGGTGCTGGCCGCCTTAAGTGACGGAAGCAAAGCCGTGGTGTCGGTCACGAGCGGCTATCGGGAATCGACTCAGAGCTGGTCGGAAGTACTGCGCGACTTGAAGCGCCGGGGGATGGGCTGTCCACGGCTGGTGATCGGAGACGGCCACCTGGGCATCTGGGGAGCTTTGCGCAACGTCTATCCCCAGGCCGAGGAGCAGCGCTGCTGGAATCATCGGATCGTCAACCTGCTGGCCAAGCTCCCTAACCCGGATTATGCAAAAGATCTGAATCCGAGTGAGATTCTGGCTCCAGGAAAAAGCCGTAGCCCTCTGATATAAAAGGGTTTAGAGAAACAAAGACCCTAAACAGGAGCTACGGCAATGTCAAAAACAGTCTGCCAGAATACCCTGCCATTTCACAGCCACAGAAAGATCACGACGCGTTTTGATGGAGGGAGCCTCACTTCCGACGCAGGATGGTTGTTGTTTGGATCCCTGGATCGTCAACATCGATTGTGCGAGGGCTTCAGTTCGTGTATTGCGGAAAGTCGAGACCGACGCTACGTTCGTCATGACCTGTTGAAGTTGATCCGACAACGAGTCTTGCAGATCGTGGCCGGCTACGAAGACTGTAACGACGCCGATACGCTGCGCTCGGATCCGATGCTCAAGACAGTCTGTGATCAGTTGCCAGAGAGCGATCCCGATTTGGCCACCCAGCCGACTTTCTCCCGCCTGGAGAACTCCGTCACCAAGAAGGATCTGATGCGTCTGAGCCGGTGGCTGCTAGGCCGTTATGTGCGCTCCCTGAAGAAGAGACGTCCCAGCAAGATCATCCTGGATCTGGACAGTACCGACGACCACACTCACGGCCAACAGGAGTTCTCCTTCTACCACGGGTATTACCGAAACCACATTCTGCATCCTTTGCTGATCTTCGATGCCGACACGGGAGACCTGGTCTGTGCCGTGTTGAGACCTGGCAACAAGGGGGCTGCCTCTCACATCGTGCCCATTCTGAAGCGAGTCGTGGAGGCCATCCGACAAGCAGTGGGGACGGATGTCGAGATTGAGATTCGGGCCGACAGCGGCTTTGCCACGCCTCGGCTCTACGAGTTCTGTGAATGTGAAGAGAATAAACTTCAATATGTCATCGGGTTAAGCCGAAACCCTCGCCTGCAGCGAGTGGTCGAGCCCCTGCTGGATTCGACTCGGCTGAGGTTCCTTGAGCTGGAGGAAAAACAGCGTCAGTTTGACGAGTTTCTTTATCGAGCCCACAGCTGGGATCGATCCCGTCGCGTCATTGTCAAAGTGGAGGTCGATCAGCGTGGCATCAATCGTCGCTTTGTAGTTACCAACCGGGACGATCTCTGCTCCCAATCACTTTATGACCACTACACAAACCGAGGGCAGACCGAGAACTTCATCAAGGCCTTCAAGAATCATCTGAGCATGGACCGACTCAGCTGTCATCGATTCCTGGCCAATCAGTTTCGACTCCTCCTGCATGCACTGGCTTACCAGATGTTCGTGCGCCTGCGCGACTATCTTCACGGAACCCCCTGGCACAAGCTCGAAATCGAAACCTTACGTCGTCGGGTCCTCAAGATTGGGGCCCGGATCCGACAAACCACTCGACGCATCTGGGTCCATCTTTCCTCAGCCTTCCCCGAACAACCCCTCTTCCACCTCGTCTTGAGTCGCCTGAACTCCAGTTAGCTTTTCCCAGCTCCCCCGAAAAACCGCTTCCGACACTCATCCAGGCCCAGATCTGTCTGAAATTCACTCCCCAAACCACTCAAACGCCTCGCCAACCCATATTCTTCGCAAATCCGCCTGTCACACCTGCCCGCTTCCGAGTTGGGCCACTTCTCGAGTCGTTTTTCAACACCGAACTACGGTTCTTGCATAATCCGGGCTAAGCGAGTGCACAAGCCGGCCTTGCTGATCCTGCGGCAGATCCCTTACGCCGAGACTCGAGAAGAAGCACAACGACTCAAGAAGGTTTTTCAGCACTGGTGCCGGCAGCGAGGGCTGACTCTGGCGGCTGAGCTAATCGAGCAGGACTGGGACCGGATGGTGACCTTTTACAACTATCCAAAGAAGCAGTGGCAGCATCTGCGAACCACCAATCCAGTGGAGTCACCGTTTGCCGCTCTTCGGCTGCGAACGGACGCGGCCAAGCGATTCAAGAAAGTGGAAAACGCCCAGGCGGTGATCTGGAAGATGCTGCTGGTGGCGGAGCAGCGATTCCGCCGGTTGAAGGCACCGGAGCTGATGAAAGACGTCTACCAGGGCGCCAAATATGTCAATGGAGTCCCGGTCAACCAAGTCCCGGAGGAGAAAGCCGCCTGATGTTTTTCCACACCTATTGACAAGAGCTCCCCCTCTTCCCGCCAGGAAGTCTACCAGGCCATGCAGGGTCCCATAGTTCCCGACACAAAAGTACCAGGCCACGGCGATAACCTTCTTGACCCGGCTGCCTGAAGAAAGAGAAGGGCCAATCAGTGGGAAGGCTAATGCGGCCGCATAAAAGGCGAGCTGTGGGAGCAGGAGCAAAGTGGCAAGCGGAGAAAAGAAGCAGAGAGCCACCGTGCTCGAGAACAGCAGCAGCAGGAAGAGTGGAAGGAGCCTTCTGAACACCTTGTTGATGGCAAGGCCAATGGCGAATACTCCATACTTCCAGGGATTCAAGAGCTCTCTCAGCAGATAGATCGCCCGCAGGCTCCGCGACACGATTCGCCGGCGTCTATTCACCTCGTGACGCGCGTTTCGCGAAGGGATTCGGATGTATGCCCTTGCCCTGGGCTCGAATACAAAACGATACCCCTGCGCGACAATCGAAAGAGCGGTGTAGAAATCATCGGTGACGGCTGCCGGGATGGGTTGAAACAGCTTTCTTCTAATGGAGTACAGTTTGCCGTCACTGGACGTGATGCTCCCGATCCGGTTTTCCATCGACTTGATGGTGCTGTCGAATCTCCCGTAGACCTCCTGGGCATTTCCCATTTCCCGGGGGGTCTCCGCAATGACTCGCTGCCCACAGCTCCCGCCGACCCCTGGGTCAGAGCAGTATGTGACCAGCCGGGTCAGGGTATTCGGCTCCAGTAGCGCATCGACATCGGAAAAAACGACAAGCTCGCCGGTCGCATTCTCCATAGCCTGATTCAGGCCGGCCGTCTTACCTCGATGGCGGTTCGAAGAAAGAAAACGAACGCCCGAGACCTCCCGATAGCGCCTCAGAATCGCGTCGGTTCCGTCCGTAGATCCGTCGGAATAGAAGATGAACTCGAGGCGATGATCCGGATAGTTCAAAGAGAGGCAGTTTCTGAGCTTCTCTTCAATCATGTCCTCGGCGTTGCGGGCCACTACGACGAAGCTGATCGAAGGAGCTGCCGGAGGGTCCTGAAACGGCCGTGCCTGCACGCCGCCGGACTTGAACCGGAGCAGGAGCGGATAGGCCAGAAAGACGAGCAGGATCCCGCCCGCCGACAGGATGACAAGCAGCCAGGCAGTGATTGCCAGGTAGGGATCAGGCAGGCCCACAGTGCTGGTCGCGACCTCCTCAATAAATACGACCCAGCTCCTCTCCCATCTCAATTTCCCGGTCCTGTGTCATCCACAGGGCAGCCTGAGAAATCGCCAGGAACAGCAAGAAAGGCTTGTGATTGACCATGGTCTGGATGAAGAAGTAGAGAAGCATTGACACAAACGACAGTCGATAAGCGGCCAGCAGCAGCGTCTCCTGCGGGTTTCCCCGCAGCAGTGCCCTCCCTTTTGCCCTGCTCAGGTTCCATAAGGCCGTTCCTATCAATCCCAGGAAGCAGACGAGCCCGACAATGCCGCTTCCCACCAGGACCTCCAGGTAAGTGTTATGAGCAACCCGGGCCGAAACCCTCTGGTTTTTTCGACCGCTCTGTTTCATGACCTGCTGGGCCCGGGGGCTATCCCGATAGATGTACTTGAAGGTCATCGGGCCGAAGCCGATCACGGGCCGCTTCAGAAAGGCTTCCCAGCCGACGTGAAGATAAGTCCACCTCCGATTGACAGAAAAATCCCCCGATCGGGAGAGGCTTTGCTGTCTTTCCCAGTAGTCGAGGTTCGTCTTCGGAGTAGGGTCCTTTCCGGGTGGCAACTTTCGCTCTTGAGAGCTCAACGGGTTCCTTTGCACCTGCTCGACGTGGGCAGTCTCTGCCGAACCTTGATACCACTGTGAGTCGGGATCGATCAGGCTGGGAAGCACCAGATAAAAGCCGGCGCACAGGGTTACGATACCGGCGTGCCGGATGTTCCAGTGCCGCCGAAACTCTACGAGACTGATGGCCACGATCACGAGCATGATCCAGAAGCCGCCTCTCGAGTACGTAGTTATGATCGCAGCCAGATTGACGACCAGGGCCAGGACTACCAGCAGATAGAGGCCCGCTTTCCGAACCTTGAAAAGATAGTAGAGCAGGAAGGGAATCGCGGAAACGATGAAAATCGCCATGCTGTTGGGGGAGACTGTCGCCCCGAATCCCCGCTTGAATCTCTCCACGTTGGCGGCAAATAACGGGACATCGTAGATGTAGCCAACCACCGCGAGCAGGGAACCCAGGGTTACGCTGATCACTGTGATCAGGGGTAAGGTGTCTCGAAAACTGCGGGGAGAGATCATCAGCAGACACAGAGCCACGAACGATGCCCCCGCGATCAGGAGAGCCAGGTCCCTGAATGCGGGCCCTGGGTACGGAGACCAGCAGGCTGAGACAAAGCTCACAGCGATCAGGGCAATCATCCACGGCCAAAGGTTCGATCTGAGTCGAGCGGGCCATTGTTTTCTTGGCAGATAATGGAGGCACGCCACGATGAGCAGTGCGGCACCGAGGATCCAGTGAATCTTGCCCCGATAGGCGCCGAACGGGAACACAAAGACGATGGCGTAGAGTCCCAGGTGCGGAAAATAGCCCAGTAGCGAAACCGCCAGCAGGATCAGGCCGGGCAGCAGGGCGTAGGTGCTGTTCGGTGCAATGGCATAGCCGATCGCCATGCCCACAACGCCGGCAATAGCCGGGTACAGCGGTGACGGGAAGATCCTCTGTCGATTCGTCGCTTCTTGCACTGGTTCTCGGTAGCTTCAGGGCTCGCTCGACAAGGATGACGTCGTTGGGAGGTACCCCTTTTCCCTTCCCGGCTTCCTCATGTTACGAGCCTCCCGCAGCCAACGTTATACCGCATTGGGTATGAAAGGAAACCGGAGCCGGCAGCCGGCAGGGAAACTCCCACGGGTGTGGCCGCGCGCGGCTCTTGACTGGGACTGCTAACCCAGCTGCCCCGGTCTTGCTCTGATAAGAGATGCCGGTGTCCGGCGTCGGGCGTGGCTCAGCCTTGGTCTCAAGGAAGGGAGCAAGTTCGTTCGGAAGGGCGGAGCGATACTCTCGCGCAAGAAGTACTGGTCGCAGAGGTATTGATTCATAGGGGATGCCGGCTGGTATGCCACCTGATAACTGTAGCCGTTGCTGCTGTGTTTCCTTCCCACGATGATTCCCATGCAAGTGGCAACTTTTCTCTTCCGCTGCCCGTCCCGTCCCTCAAAACCGATCTTGAGCTTGAACGTCTGAGAGCCAAAGCCGTTCAGATGCAATCGATGTGGCGTATTCATGACGAACGTCTCCCGGCTCATTTGTGTCAACCGGGCCTGGAGGAGGCCGTCCCCTGAAAAAAATCTGGGATCGTGGAACGCTACGCTGGTTCCGTCCGGCGTTTGCTGAAGATACTCACCCCTCTGGGACCAGGGTTTCCTGCCCGCCACCCATCGGGCGAGCGGGGATCGAGCGAGGCTCCCCACAACCAGGACAACTATCCTCCAGCCTGCGTACAGTGCCAGCCTGATTCTCTCCCATTCACCGGGCTGCCGGCTCAGGAGACGATTGGTGAATCGAATCCTCAGTGCCTTGGAGGATCCGTGCGGTGTGAATAGCTGGGCGTAGCCAACCAGACCTGGCTTTACGCTGAAGCGGACACTAGATCCACGGATCCCGTCGCACAGCGATTCAAAAATCTCGGGGCGTACGGGACGCGGTCCGAAAAAGCTCATCTCGCCTTTTAGGACGTTCCACAGCTGGGGTAGTTCGTCGAGCCTGGTGTGTCGCAGGAACCTTCCAAAAGGCGTCGATAGAGAAACGATTTCCGGGTGTCGGTCAGAGAGCACCTGTGCGCCGATGAGGCTCTGGGCACCCTCCCGGAGCGTTCGAAATTTGTACATATTGAAGGGTCGCCTGCGATGCCCGAGTCGCCTGTTCTTGAAGAGAATCGGTCTTCCGTCGGTGATCAGGAGTCCCACAGTCACCGCCAGGAAGACGGGCATGGCCGCGAGCAGCAGTGCCGAAGCCAGCAATCGTTCAACCAGTTCGCCAAGAACCCCGTAGGTTCCCGGTCTTGATCTCGTTGAATACTCGAATCCTGTCTGATGCATTTTCAAGGCAAACAAAAGAGACGTAGAACAGAATCTACCCGGAGTAAACGAGAGTCTTAGCAGACAACCCCTGTCTGTCTCCAACCAGCAACAATATATAACAGAATGTATCACGGAGACAATGGTTTTTTCCCGTGAGAACGGTCACTTGCCGATCCGAAGACGCATTCAGGGCCAGGTGAAGGGTCGTGGAGACCGGCCCAGGGCTGTTCCGCCGCAGCATCTGATTCCCGGCTGCTCTTCCAGCGGACTCAACCCTGAGCGGCGATTTGCCCAGGCTGTTTTGCCTGGACCTCACCGGACTCTCCCGGTTCGAGCCAGGCCAAACCCCGGCCGGTCTCCACTCGCGCAGAGTCGTCGCCACCGACGCCGCCCAGCACCGCCCCCCCGAGCTCTTCGTTGCTGAGTGACTCAGGAAATGCACTTCCACCACCCGGCCCCCGGAAAGGGTCAATTCGCTCGAGTTCCCCCACCTTCTCCTGACCGGTCATCCTCTCATGCTGGCAGCATCGCTGGGGGCTGCCTCATGAACCGGCGTGAAACGGCCAGGAACTGAGTCCTGTTCCGGTCCCCCTCGTTCCCCCGGGTCGGGCGTGGCGTTCAAGTGCTGTTCTCGATGACACCACCCTCCATCAGATACGCCATCGATTTTTTCCTCCGTTCACGTTGCATGCGCCGGTAATGGCGACACCACCGATGTAAGCAACCTCTGTGCCAATCTGTGGTAATCTGCCGGAAGTCCTTTCGATCTGTCATTTAGGGTCTCGTGGGGAGAACTGCGGTCGATTTGCGTCCCAGTAATTCTTACAGTCTGCAAATAGACTCGCCCCCGTTTTGCGGGAGCGGTACGATTCATGTGCAACTCTCGAATAGTTGCTCTAGGAGGCCTCGTATAGAATCTGCTTCGAAAAGTCGAGCCTGTCCTGTGCCCGGCAGTGAGACCTTGCTAGCAGCAGCCAGTGAGCACCGTGTTCAAAGGAGGCATCGACCACGCAAAAAAGGAAGGTAAGAACCTCAACGAACATGACTCCGAAGACAAACGTTGTGAGATGTCCGGGAGCGACGAGTTAAGCCGATGAAACGGTTGACCGACGTTGTGATCTGCCTTGTTTGCCTGCCGCTGGTCGTGCCGTTGATTGGTCTACTGGCGCTCCTGATCCGACTTGAGTCGGAGGGGCCCGCTTTCTTCGTTCAAATGCGTGTGGGCAGAGCCCGCCGGCCGTTTAAGCTTCTCAAGCTGCGAACAATGGTCAGCGACTTCCCCGACAGCGGCTCACACATAACGGCAGCGAACGATCCGCGAATTACCCGCCTGGGAGGAATTCTGCGTCGCTACGGCCTGGATGAAGTGCCGCAGCTATGGAATGTGCTGATCGGTGAAATGAGCATCGTAGGTCCACGACCCGAGGTGCCAGAATACGTGAGGGAGTATTTACCTGAATGGGAAGGTGTGTTCAGCGTTCGGCCCGGGATCACCGACGCGGCTTCGATCGTCTTCCGCCACGAAGAGCGCCTGTTAGCAGAAGCCAGGGAGCCCGAGCAGGCCTACAGAAAAATAATACCCATTAAGATGAAACTGACCCTCAAGGGTATCGCCAAATCGTCATTCATATATGATTCGATCATTCTCGTCCGTACGGCGGCAGTGCTCACGGGTATGCTAAGCCTGGAGCGCCACCCGGCATGGGTGGAGGCAGCAGCCAGAATACGGGAAGAAAGCACGGGATACAGTAGTCAGGACAACTGAAGATCGACCCAATGCCAGTCCCTCTTTTTCGCCCCGCCATCGACGCTGAGGCAATCCAGGCGGTCGTATCCTGCCTGGAGTCCGGGTGGCTAACCAGCGGTCCACGAGTCAGGAAGTTCGAGAACGCCCTTGCGGATTACGTAGGGGCGGACTTTGCTGTCGCTCTGGGTTCATGCACAGCCGCACTGCATCTGGCCCTTGCTGTTATCGGTCTGAAGCGCGGCGAGGTTGTCCTCGTACCGACGATGACCTTTCCAGCCACAGTCGAGGTTGTGCATTACTTTGACGCGGTCCCGGTGATGGTGGATTCAGAACCGGAAACGCTGTGTATGGATCCGGCGGCGGCCCGGCGGACCCTGGAGGCGATTTCGGCGGGTCTTCCGGTGGCTGGCCTGAATCCGCCGTATGGGAGAGTTCGAGCCGTGATTCCCATGCACTACGGCGGCCAGATGGTCGATGTCGACGCCCTTCGTGAACTGGCGAATGAATTCGACCTGGTTGTGATTGAAGATGCAGCCCACGCGATTCCGGCGGCCTATCGAAAGGATGCAAAGGGACCGTGGCGCTCGGTCGGGACGACGGCGGACATCACCTGCTTTTCCTTCTATGCGAACAAGTGCATTACCACCGGTGACGGTGGAATGGCTGTTACGAACTCGGAGGAATGGGCGGACCGGATCCGGGTGATGTCTCTGCATGGACTCTCCAGAAACACCTGGAACCGATTTTCCTCGACCACCAGAGGAAGCTGGGAGTACGAAGTGCTCACGGACGGCTTCAAGTGCAATCTCACGGACGTTGCCGCCGCTCTGGGCCTGGTTCAGCTGGGCCGCGCCGACCAGCACTGGCTGGATCGCCGAAAAGTAGCCGAACGTTACCTGTCTGTGCTGCAGGGGTTTTCTCAGATCGAGTTGCCAGCGGAGTTGGTCGATCGAAAAAGCTCCTGGCATCTGTTCCCCATCCGCCTCCGGCCGGGAGGGTGGAGAATTGAACGCGGCCAGTTCATCGAAGAACTCAGGCAACGGGGGATTGGTTGCTCGGTGCACTGGAAACCGCTCCATCTCCACACCTTCTACCGCCGCAAGTACGGCTATGAGCCGGGTCTTTTTCCGGTCGCTGAAGAGGTCTGGCCCAGGCTTGCCTCATTGCCTATCTTCCCGGGCCTGACCGACCGTGAAACAGATGAAGTTCTTGGCGCTATCCAGGATCTTGTCCACAGGTTCGGGCGGTGAGCCGGCGGTGAAGCCGCTTATTCTTCATCGTCATCGGGTGCGACCTCCCTTGCGACTGGTCTTCCCGCCGAGGTGCAGTTCCTTGAGCAGGCTTTGCCAGCTGCGGCGCTCGCGGGCGGGTGTCACGAGAGGTCTCAGATCCTTACACCGGGCTTTGAGCGTTGTGTAGAACTCCACATCGCTCTCCGCACGCCCCAGCAGATCTGCCAGTGCCCTCGTGCCTCCCACAGGAAAGTACCCGGGGTACTCCCCTCCCAGAATTCCGATCAACCCGGAGATGCGCGACGAGACCACGGGAACCGAACAGGCCAGTGCCTCCGAGACCACATTCGAACCGCCCTCCATCCGGGAGGTCACGGCCAGCAAACGGCTGCGCGCCAGGATGCGAAGCGCTTTCCAGCGGGGGAGTTCGCCCAGCCAGCGGTAGCGCGGGTTGGATGCCTGCTCGGCACGGGCTCCCTCTTCCATTTCCCGGCTGGTCGCCGAGCCCACGTGCACGACCCGGATTCGGGATGAGTACGGCAACAGTCGAGCCGCCCTGGCCGTTCGGAACGGGTCTTTCACGGGACGTATGTGTCCAATCACACAAACCTCAAGAAGGTTCTTTCTGGGTGAAAACGTGCCAGGGGGTCTTCGGGCAGACTGGTAGATGACCCGAGCTCTGCTGCGCAGGTGCCGGGGCAGTTCCTGAACGCCCATCGGCTGCAGCACAATCAAAAGCGATGCCATCTCCATCGATTGCTGAGCTGCAGGATCGGTACGTATGTCGCGATAAAGATCCGTACCCGTCATGGCCAGGACAAGAGGTAAGTCGGGATGCCGGTCGCGGAAGCGTTTCACCGAGGCGTGACTTCGACGTGCGTGCAGAGCCACCATCAGATCGCAGCGCCCAGCCCGGTATCGCTGGCCCACGACGACATCGTGGCCCAGGCCGCGCAGGATGCGGGCCCAGCGAAGCGCCGACACTCGATTGCCCTTGAGAAGCGGTGTAACGAGACGGATCTTCATTGGCGAGGCGCGCAGGTGCGAAATCCCGCCAGTACATCGCGCCTCTCTGGTGTGAAGAAATTGCGCAGCGTATTGCGAAGCATTCGGGACCGGGTTGCCCAGGATCCGCCGCGCAGCACCTTGCGGGTTCCAAACCACGGCTCGGAGTACTCCTTGTAGGGATCGGTTTCAAAGCCGGGGTAGGGAAGGAAAACAGTGTCGGTCCATTCCCACACGTTGCCAATCATGTGGCGGCAGCCGAAAGCGCTGTCACCTGGAGAAGGGTCATCCACTTCAATGCAGCCCATCGCCCGCCAGTCCATGTTGACGTTTTCTAACCCAGCAGGATCATCACCCCAGGGAAAGGAGCGCTTTCGACGATCGAGGGCGCGACCCCGCGTATCGGGCTCGGCGGCGGCGGCTACTTCCCACTCCGCCTCGGTGGGGAGTCGGCGACCGGCCCACCGACAGTACGCCTGAGCCTCATACCAGTTGACATGGATGACCGGCAGAGCGGGTTCCAGCCAAAGCCACTGGTCAAAATGGCGTCGCCACCAGGCTCCTCCGGAGCCGGCTCGCCAGTAAACCGGATGAGCGGCTCGAGCTTCTTCGCGCCACTGCCATCCTTCGGTGCTCCACAGCTCCCGCCTTCGATAACCACCGTCATCCACGAAGTCCGCGAACTCAGACTGTGTCACCGCCCGGCGCGCGATGGCAAAGGGCTCGATGTTGACCCGGTGAGCCCACTTCTCGTTGTCAAAAACAAACGGTTCATCCCGCGCAGCTCCCAGCATGAACTCCCCCCCGGGGATCTCAGCATCGTCCGGCCCGGCCCCTTCACCGCCGCCGCCCCCGCCGGCACTGATGAATCCCTGCCCATCGCCGAGCGAGGACAATTTCGGCTGCCGGTAGCCCAGGGTCTGGCGTGTATAAGTTATCGCCTCTGTGTGCATGTCTTCGTGGAACGTGGTGTAACGGACGAAGTACCTCAGCTCTCGTCCCGGTTCACCTCGCAAGAGTTCCTCCACAACCCTCCGGCACACCTCCGTCAGGTAGGCGAGCGTCTCTTCGTAAGACGGTAGAGGCAGATCCCAGCGCGTCGAGTGTGGGATCTCGATGGAGTCCCACAGAGAGTCGGCATCGTCGCGAATCATCGGCTGCCGGCAGGCGTGGCGCAGTACCCACTTTTCCTGAAACCAGGCCTGGTGTCCGATTTCCCACAGCAGAGGATTGATGATCGACAACTTTGGGCCCACGAGCTGCCGGGCACTGAGATCTCGGACTAGCTCGAATGTCCGCCGACGCGCGTCCTTGACCCAGTCGGCAAGCTGTGCAGCAATGGCTGCTTTACGTCTCGATCCGCTCATTTGTCGCATCTCCACGGCCGTCGGCAGAGACTGTATCCCCCGGAACCCTTATGGCACCCGACCCGAAAACTGTCAACCCGAAGTGCGCCGCCGCCGGTTGCGGGCCAATGAATGTTTTCGGGATCACGTGTGCCGGATCGCTTACCCGTGTGTAACATTCGCTGAGAGGAACTTCTTTGGCTCGCATACTGAAGCGTCTGTCCCTGGGCCTGCTCTTCATCGGCGGAACCTCTGCAATTCTGCTTCTCTCTGACGTCGAGAGGCGAACCTCGGACACGTCCCGGGTGGAGGTGGCTATTCTGCAGTTTGCCACCAGTCCGTTGATGGATGCAGGGGTCAAGGGTATGAGGGAAGCCCTCGCCGACAGTGACTTTTCGAAGACCGCGACAATTGCGCTCCGGTTTTACAATGCGGAGGGCGACATGCCCACCGCAAACGCCATCGCCAGTGAGATCACCAGCGGCCGGTACGATTTGATCCTGACGTCGGGTACGCCGGCCATGCAGGCGGTCGCCAACGCCAATCGGCAGGGCAAAACCACGCATGTCTTTGGACTCGTCGCCGATCCTTTCGGTGCCGGTGTGGGTATCAGCCGCGAGAACCCTCTCGACCACCCGCCCCACATGGTCGGGATTGGATCGTTCGTTCCGGTCGTCCCCGCCTTCGAGCTGGCCCGCCAGATGTTCCCGAGCTTGAAGACTGTCGGGAACGTCTGGAACCCGGCGGAATCAAACTCAGAGGCCTTTACGCGGGAGGCTCGCAAGGTCAGTGCAGACCTGGGGATCGAACTTCTGGAGGCAAATGTGGACAACACGGCGGGCGTCTTCGAGGCGGCGAGCTCGCTGGTCGCGAGAGGAGTCGAGGCTCTCTGGATCGGAGGGGACAACACGGTTGCGTCCGCCGCGGACTCGGTTGTGGCGGCAGCCCGGGCCGGCCGCATTCCGGTCTTTTCGATCCCACTGGCAACGCGGAGCAGGGAGCTCTTTTTGAATCGGGGGCCGACTTTTACGAGGTCGGCCGGCAGACGGGTGAACTGGCGGCCCGCATCCTGGCTGGAGCTGACCCGGCCACCATTGCCGTGGTCAATTCGGTTCCCCCGAGACTGGTCATCAATCGCACGGCGCTGGGCGGCCTGCGTGACCCCTGGCGACCAACCCGGGAAGCCCTTGAGCGCGCCCACAGGGTCATCGATGAAGGCGGCATCCGGAACAAGTCCGATCCTCCAGCCGGCGCGGCGTCCGGCCAAGCCCCTCTGGCCAAGACGTGGCAGCTGAGCATGATGAGCTTCACTGAGACCCCCACGACGGAGGAAGTCGAAAAAGGTGTTCTGGATGGTCTGCTCGAGGCGGGTCTGGTGGAGAGTCGGGACTTTGCGATCGGGCGCCTTAACGCTCAGGGAGATGTAGCCACTGCCAGTAGCCTGGTGGATGCCGTGGTCACCCGGAACTCCGACCTGCTGATCACGATTTCGACCCCGGTCCTGCAGGCCTCCCTGACCAGGGCCGGCAACAGACCAATCGTCTTTTCGCTGGTGGCGAATCCACTTCTGGCCGGCGCCGGACGCTCCAACGAGGATCATCTTCCCCACGTCACTGGAGTGTTCGTGGTCAGCCCTTTCGATGAAATGATGTCGGTTCTTCGCAAATGCATACCCGGGATTCAGCGCATAGGTACTCTCTTCGCGCCGTCTGAGGTGAACTCCGTCTACTATAAGGATCTTCTAGTGGAGGCGGCAGGAAAGGCTGGACTCGAGGTCGAACTGGTCGGCGTCAACTCTACCGGTGAGGTCGCTGATGCTGCGTTGGCGCTGTGCAGCCAGAATATCGGCGCGGTCTGCCAGATCTCCGACAACCTGTCCGGCTCCACCTTTGTGGCTATTGCGGAGGCGGCGAATCGGTTCAAGCTCCCTGTGTTCACGTTCAACACCACTCAGGCCGAGCAGGGGGCCGCTGTGGTGGTGGCGCGGGACTACTATGATGGCGGACGGGAAAGCGGCCACCTTGCCGCGCGAGTCATGAGGGGGGAAGATCCGGCCACGATTCCTTTCCAGCCGACCCGAACGATGAAGATGGTAGTGAATCTGAGGGCTGCCGCGGTCTCGGGACTGAAGATACCGCCCTCTCTTGTGAAGCGGGCCGACAGGGTGATTCAATAGCAGGCTGGGTGCTGGCTAGCATGACCTGAGGGATGAAAAAGAACGTCTATCTCCCGTCTCGGGATCACGATTTGTTGGAAGGGCCGGATGGAGACTAGCAGGCACGAACGGGAAGGGTTCCTGGAAGTCAAGGTTAGTGGGCGCCTGGATTCACACTGGGCGGACTATCTGGCAGAGGAGCTCAGCGAGATCATTCAAGAGGGTTCTCACACCATTCAGCTGAACCTGGCCGGGGTCGATTATCTGAGTTCGGCGGGCATCGGGGTGTTGTTGAGGTTCCATAAAGAACTGGAGCGGATCGACGGTTCCCTGCTCGTCTCGAATCCCTCCGAAATGGTCAGCAAGGTCTTTGAGATTTCCGGTCTTACCGGGATTTTGATGCTCGGCTCCGCCCCGCCCGTCGAACCGGAAGCCGAACCAACTCCCGTTAAAGAACTGGAGCGGGAAGGGGTTCAGTACGAGATTTACGAGGGCACCTCCGGCGCCTCCCTCCAGTACCGGATTATCGGCGATCCCGGGCGGCTGGCGGGTTGCCGCTTTGATGAAAAGGACTGCCAGACGGTTACCTTGACAGGATCCAGTTTCGGACTTGGGATCGGGGCGCTGGGGTCCGACTTCGACTCGTGCCGGGACCGTTTTGGCGAGCTGTTGGCGGTGGCCGGTACGGCCATCTATCAGCCTACCGATGGAACCGGTGCCCCCGATTACCTGATTTCAGCGGGAGACACGCTGCCGGAGATTTCGGCTCTCTACGGTCTTTTCTGTGACGGTCCCTTCAGCGGATTGGCCCGTTTTGAAACTCCCTCGGAGTCAGGTTCAGCGAGTCTGAGCAGCCTGGCTGGGAGTTGTTTGGAAATGGCTGATGCTGATGCCGTGGGCATGGTCATGGTCGCAGAATCGGTGGGGTTGGTGGGAGCGGCGCTGAAGCGCTCCCCTGCTCTGGAGGCGTCTGCAGAAGCCCCGTTTCAACACCCCGGCATCAGACGCTGGCTCTCGTTCACTCCCGAAAGAGTCTACCCACGTTCGGCCAACCTGGTGGTCGGTGTGGCGTTAACCAGAGATGGCGGCGATCTGGACCCATTCGTGCGTCCCTTCGGAGACAATCCGAGGCTGACGGGCCATTTCCACGCCGCCGCTTTCACCTATGGTCCGGTGAAGCGCGGAAAGATAGACTTGAGAGATACGGTATCGGCGCTCTTCAGGACCGAGCGACCTCTGGGCATGCTCCACCTCTTACATGACAATCGGTCCATCCTGGGAGTGGGGGAGAGCGAGTTTGCCCGGGGCGCCTGCTGGTTTTCACCGATCTCCAATGTGTCTTCCTGAGGAGTTTTCATGACCCTTCTCATTGGTGCCTGGACGGTGGGTTTGATCCTCTCGCTTCTGGCACTGGGCGTTTTCATCAGCTTTCGGGTTTTTCGCTTCCCCGATATCACTGCGGACGGATCGATCACTCTGGGTGCTTCGGTAGCTGCCGTCTTGCTGGTGGCCGGTGTCAATCCCATAGCCGCTACCGCGGCCGCCTTCGTTTCCGGGCTGCTGGCCGGTGCGATCACGGGGATCCTTCACACCAAATTCAACATCCACAAGCTTCTCTCCGGAATTCTGGTCATGACGGCTCTCTACTCTGTCAACCTGCACGTGATGGGCAGAAGTAACATTCCGTTGATGTCATCGACAACTCTGGCCACGATGGCGGAGGGGATCGGATCCTACATCCTGGGAGGCGGTGACATGTTTCTGCTGTGGGGCTGGGAGGTGTCGAGCCGCGATGCGTCGGTTTTGGTCATGGCTCTGTTCTTGATCTCATCGGTCGGGGTGGCAATGTACGTTTTCTTTCGAACCAACCTCGGAACCGCCATGCGGGGGACCGGCGACAACGCTCAAATGATCCGTGCCCTGGGAGTCAGCGACGAAAACATGACGATTCTAGCCCGGATTATGCAAGAACCGTAGTTCGGTGTTGAAAAACGACTCGAGAAGTGGCCCAACTCGGAAGCGGGCAGGTGTGACAGGCGGATTTGCGAAGAATATGGGTTGGCGAGGCGTTTGAGTGGTTTGGGGAGTGAATTTCAGACAGATCTGGGCCTGGATGAGTGTCGGAAGCGGTTTTTCGGGGGAGCTGGGAAAAGCTAACTGGAGTTCAGGCGACTCAAGACGAGGTGGAAGAGGGGTTGTTCGGGGAAGGCTGAGGAAAGATGGACCCAGATGCGTCGAGTGGTTTGTCGGATCCGGGCCCCAATCTTGAGGACCCGACGACGTAAGGTTTCGATTTCGAGCTTGTGCCAGGGGGTTCCGTGAAGATAGTCGCGCAGGCGCACGAACATCTGGTAAGCCAGTGCATGCAGGAGGAGTCGAAACTGATTGGCCAGGAATCGATGACAGCTGAGTCGGTCCATGCTCAGATGATTCTTGAAGGCCTTGATGAAGTTCTCGGTCTGCCCTCGGTTTGTGTAGTGGTCATAAAGTGATTGGGAGCAGAGATCGTCCCGGTTGGCAACTACAAAGCGACGATTGATGCCACGCTGATCGACCTCCACTTTGACAATGACGCGACGGGATCGATCCCAGCTGTGGGCTCGATAAAGAAACTCGTCAAACTGACGCTGTTTTTCCTCCAGCTCAAGGAACCTCAGCCGAGTCGAATCCAGCAGGGGCTCGACCACTCGCTGCAGGCGAGGGTTTCGACTTAACCCAATGACATACTGGAGTTTATTCTCTTCACATTCACAGAACTCGTAGAGCCGAGGCGTGGCAAAGCCGCTGTCGGCCCGAATCTCAATCTCGACATCCGTCCCCACTGCTTGTCGGATGGCCTCCACGACTCGCTTCAGAATGGGCACGATGTGAGAGGCAGCCCCCTTGTTGCCAGGTCTCAACACGGCACAGACCAGGTCTCCCGTGTCGGCATCGAAGATCAGCAAAGGATGCAGAATGTGGTTTCGGTAATACCCGTGGTAGAAGGAGAACTCCTGTTGGCCGTGAGTGTGGTCGTCGGTACTGTCCAGATCCAGGATGATCTTGCTGGGACGTCTCTTCTTCAGGGAGCGCACATAACGGCCTGGCAGCCACCGGCTCAGACGCATCAGATCCTTCTTGGTGACGGAGTTCTCCAGGCGGGAGAAAGTCGGCTGGGTGGCCAAATCGGGATCGCTCTCTGGCAACTGATCACAGACTGTCTTGAGCATCGGATCCGAGCGCAGCGTATCGGCGTCGTTACAGTCTTCGTAGCCGGCCACGATCTGCAAGACTCGTTGTCGGATCAACTTCAACAGGTCATGACGAACGTAGCGTCGGTCTCGACTTTCCGCAATACACGAACTGAAGCCCTCGCACAATCGATGTTGACGATCCAGGGATCCAAACAACAACCATCCTGCGTCGGAAGTGAGGCTCCCCCCATCAAAACGAGCCGTGATGTTTCTGTGGCTATGAAATGGCAGGGTATTCTGGCAGACTGTTTTTGACATTGCCGTAGCTCCTGTTTAGGGTCTTTGTTTCTCTAAACCCTTTTATATCAGAGAGCTACGGCCTTTTTTCTGGGCCCAAATCTCACTTGAATTTAGATCTCTTGCATAATCCGGGCTAGGCCTGTCGGTCTCCAACGGTCTGATCGCTTTCTCGGGAGCGCTGCTGTCCCAGTACCAGGGCTTCGCCGATGTGCAGATGGGCATAGGCATGGTGGTCTGGGGTCTGGCCAGCGTGATCATTGGAGAGGCCCTGGTGAGAACTCCCAACCTGGGCCTGACCATCACGGGGGCCGTCATGGGCTCGGTCCTGTTTCGCCTGCTGGTGGCGATCGCGCTGCGCTGGGGCTTGAATCCCAACGACTTGAAGCTCATCACGGCCGTTTTTGTATTCGCCGCCCTGGTCCTTCCTACACTTCTGGAAAGGTTTCGCGAATCGCGAGCACGAGCTGCCAATGCTTGAGATTGAGAATGTTTCCAAGACATTTCACCCCAACACGCCGAATGAGGTTCGCAGTCTCAGGGACATCAACCTGAGCGTGGAAGAAGGCTCGTTCGTTGTCGTCATCGGAACCAACGGATCTGGGAAATCGACCCTCCTGAACGCGGTGGCGGGGGCTTTTAAGGTGGACTCGGGAACAGTCACTTTGGCTGGGTTTGATGTTACCGACTGGTCGGAGCACCGCAGAGCCGGGCTGATTGGCCGGGTTTTCCAGAACCCCTTCAGCGGGACGGCTCCGAGTCTTTCCATCGCGGAAAACCTGGCCCTGGCGGCCCGGCGCGGTCTGCGCCGGGGGCTGGGCTGGGCCCTGGCCCAGCAGGTCATGAGCGAGCTGAGCGAGCGAGTCAAGCAGCTCGACATGGGGCTCGAGGGCCGGCTGGACAATATCATCGGCAGCCTCTCCGGAGGCCAGCGACAGGCCTTGACGCTGCTCATGGCCACCTGGTTGAAGCCCCGGCTGCTGCTGCTCGACGAACACACAGCCGCACTCGATCCCAAAAGCGCCGAGCAGGTGATCCGCATGACGCAGAAAACGGTTTCGAGGGAGAAAATCACGACACTGATGGTGACCCACTCCATGCATCAGGCGGCTCATCTTGGAGATCGCCTCTTGATGATGCATGCTGGGGAGATCATTCACGACCTCGCCGGCGCCGAAAAGCGACGCCTGCGCCCCAGCGATCTGGTGGAGCGGTTCGAGGAGCTGCGGCGCGAAGAGCAGTTGGACGAGATCGCCGCCGAGATGCTTCGAGCGTCCTATGTCTGAACGGCTCAGGCAAGGAGCAGGGGAAGAAGCCGAGTCGCTGGAGCTGACCAATCAGCTTTCGGAAATAGGAAGGGTGACCGATCTTCTGGAGCGGCTCGCCCCGGCCTGGGGCCTGTCGAAGGACGTTCTCTTTGAGGCCAATCTCGCTCTGGATGAGATCGTCAGCAATATCATCAGGCACGGTTACCCCGACTCGGGAGAACATCGCATCACAGTACGACTCGCCTTGAAAAAGGACGATCTTGTCATGGAAGTGGAGGATGACGCCCCCGAGTTCAATCCGCTCGATGCCCCGGAACCGGATACCAGCGCTCCCCTGCACGAGCGGCGGGTCGGGGGCCTGGGAATCTTCCTGACGCGTAAACTGATGAACAACATGTCGTACAGGCGCCTCGGGGGGAAGAACATCCTGACCCTGTCCAAACGGTTGTAGGCCTTTCAACACCCTCAGGAGAGTCCAATCCGAGCGACCAACTCCTGATACCTCGGATCTGAGCGCAGCTGCTCGTACTCGGGCGCAACTTTGAGCCACACCAGGTAGCGCGATCGCAGGCGGAACGCTTTCTCGAGCCACCCGAACGCCTCGTTCTTCTCTCCCAGACCGGCATAGATTGCCGCGATGAAGGCCGGCGAAAGGTACCGCTTTTCTCTAAGGTCTTGCAGCTCCCGCAGCACCGCCTCGGCTTCGGACCTACGGCCCGCCCGAGCCAGCGTGAACCCCAGGGACGTCAGGGAGACGCCGTTGCGCCGTGAGAAGTCGACTGCATCCTGGAAGGCGGCCGCGGCCCGCGCGTACTCTCCCCGCCTGGCGTGCAGGTTGCCGAGGGCCCAGTGGGTCCCCCAGAATCCGGCGTCGAGCTCCAGGGCCTCGACAATCTGGGCAGAGGCTTCCTCGAAACGACCGACGTTGAGCAGCTGTATGGCCACGTTCGCCGCCGCTCCCTTCGAGATCGGGTCGAGCTCCCGGGCAGTCCTTGCCCGAAGGACGGCTTCCTCGCCCCGCCCCATGGCCTCCAGATAAAGGCTGTACCAGACGTATGCCTGCGCATAGCTTGGATTGAGTTCCAGAGCGCGCAGGAAGCTTTCCTCGGCACCCGCAAAGTCCCACTCGTATTTCAAGCGCACCATTCCCAGCACGGCGTGCGCTTCGGCGAGTCGTACGTCCAGGCCGAGTGCCTTGTCTGCCAGGTCCCGGGCCCTGGGCATGGCTTCGTCGGGCGGGAGGATTTCGAGGCCGTGGCCTGCCAGGAGGCACTGGCAGCTGGCGAGGCCGGCGTAGGCCTGAGCGTAGCTGGGATCCTCAGCGATTGCCAGCCGGAAGTAGTTGATCGCCAGGTTAAACCCTTTCTCGGTACCTTGGTCACGAAAATATCGGGCCTTCATATAGGCCTGGTGCGCGGCCCGGCTCCTGGTGGGCGCCGCCGGCTGGCCGTCCACGGGAGAGAGAACTTCCAAAGCCAGGGAGGCGCTCACGCGCTCCGCTACATCTCGCTGGATGCCGAAGATGTCTTCGAGCGTCCGGTTGTAGCTTTCTGCCCACAGCGGCGTCTGCTGGTCCACACCGACCAGTTGGATGGCGATCCGCAGCCGGTCCGTCTCCTGACGCACGCTCCCTTCCAGTAAGTAGTCCACCCCCAGCTCCTCGCCGATGCCGCGGATCCCCTGGTCGCTTGTCTTATAGGGCATTACCGAGGTCCGGGCGATCACACCCAGCCGGGACGAGCTGAGTCGACCCAGCTGAAGGATCACCTCTTCAGTCAATCCGTCGGCGAGGTAGTCTTCGGTCGTGCCGGGGCCGATGTTTTTGAACGGCAACACCGCCAGCATGATCCGGTCCGGGGAGGACTGGGAGGGAGCCCGCAACGAGAGCCAGAGAGCCGGGATGAGAACACCCGCCAGGATCAGCCCGCCGGCCGCCCTCCTTCGAGCCCGGGATGACCGGAGAGGTCGGATCGAGGACGTCTGCTTCTCGGCGATTCCCGCCACCTGCCTCACCGGGGCCGTGAAGCGATAGCCACGACCCTTGATCGTCTCCAGGAAGCGAGGATTTTCGGCAGAGTCGCCGAGCGCGATCCGAATCTTGTTGACCGCGTTGTTGAGCCGATGGTCCAGGTCGCCGTAAGCGTCCTCCGGCCCCAGAGCGGTCCCGATCTCTTCGCGGCTGACCAGCTCGCCGCCGTGCTCCAGCAAGAGGCCTAGAAGCCTGACGGGCTGCTCCTGCAAGGGCACCTTGACGCCTCGGCGAAGCAGCTCGCCAGTATGGAGGTCCAGCTCGAAGATTCCGAACCCCACGACCTGCGGCCGTCGGCTGGCTGGTTTCATTTGAGCGACCTCTTTCAAGAGATGCACAAAGGGGAATGTCCCGGGTTCCACTGAAACTCGACGGGGCCGGTATATAGCAGAACGCGTTCCCTTTGATCAAGCTGTCTTCCTGAGAGGAGAGGACAAAGCCCGCAACCCGACCAAGAAATATTGTAGGGGCCGGCCTCGTGCCGGCCCGCTCGACGGGCGACCACCCTGGCCCCTACGACAGCACCCTCTGCGGGGGGAGATATGTCTTCATAACTCCCTTCTTAACAAGTGGTTACGGGGTGATGTGCAATGGACCTGATGAAGATGGCCAGAGGATTGCCAGGGATGCTCGTCTGTGGGCCTAATACAGCATGCAGAGGATGCAAACACAAACATTGTTGGCCGAACTGGCCGCAAAAAGGAGGAGAACATGCAAAGCCGGTACTTATCGACCCCCATCATCGTAGGAATTGTCGCAGTCGCGGTGTCCCTGAGTGGAACAGGCCCGGGCCTGGTCGCAATGGAGAAGTCGCTCTATGAACGACTGGGTGGCTACGAGGCGATCTCGGCGGTCGTGAACGACTTCGCCAATAAGCTCTTCACCGATCCGGAAGTCGGATCCTTCTTCAAGGGAATGGGTACGGACACTCGAAAATCGTTCATCCAGAAGAACATCAATCTGGTCTGCAACGTCACGGGTGGGCCGTGCAAGGTTATCAGCCGCGCTGCCAAGACCGTTCATGCAGGGCTGGGTATCACAGAAGCAGACTTCAACGTCGTTGCCAACCACCTGGTGGATACCCTGGACAGCTTCAAGGTGCCCTCCAGGGAGAAGGAGGAGCTGCTCTCGATCATCGCCACCCTCAAGCCGGACATCGTGGAGCGTTGAGGAGACCGTCCTCACCCGATCGCCCTTTCGATGGCTCGGCTCAACTGAAACTCAAGGAGGTAATTTGATAATGCCGATCACAGTGCAAAACCCGATTCAGGACTACGCGAGGGTGCCGGATGCGGCGAAGAGGCCCGTCTCGCTCAACGGCAGACTGATCGAGTGGGAGGAGGCCACGCTGCATGTCGCTACCCACGTCACCAACTACGGATCGGGCGTGTTCGAGGGCATCCGTTTCTATCGGACACAGAAGGGTCCGGCAGTCTTTCATCTGGATGCGCATCTGGATCGTCTGACTCGCTCCATCGGGTTCTTCGGCATCGACAGTCCCTGCACCCTCGACGAAATGAAGCGAGCCTGCCTCGACGTGGCTCGGGCCTCGGGGGCGCTGTCGGGCTATTTGCGTCCCCAGGTGCAGTACGGCCTTTCTGCCCGACTGGCCCTTGGAGCGCTGGAAGCCGTCGATTTCGTCGTCCTCTTCGCGCCCATGGGTAAGTACCGCGAGAAGGAAGGGCTCTCTGTGATCACGTCCAGGATCCAGCGCATCTCACCCAATGCGGTGAACATCGAAGCGAAGGTGATCGGCTTTTACACTAGTTCCCACTTCAATCACGAGTACGCCCGGGAGAACAGCGCTGACGAGGCCGTCATGCTGGATATCAACGGCAACGTCGCCGAGGCCTCCAGCGTCAACGTTTTCCATGTCAAGGACGGCGAACTCTTCACCCCCGAACCCGGGTACATCCTCAGGGGAATCACCCGGGCGTCGGTTCTGGAGCTGGCTGCAAAGCAGCTGCAGATTCCTATCCACGAGACCGTTGTGAAGGTGGACGATCTGGCTACGGCCGACGAGATCTTCTTCACCGGAACGGCGGCCGAAATCGAGCCGGTGATTGAATACGACGGGCGCACGATTGGTGACGGCGCAATGGGGCCGATCACCTCCGAGCTTCGCGCAGCCTACACGAAGGCGACGCGCGGTGAGCTCCCCGGTTACGACCACTGGCTAACCTACCTGGAGGACAACGATGACAACATTTGAAGAACTGAAGCAATTAGCAATGAAGACCTCGACGGCGTCGGTGGCGGATATCAATGCCCTCGGCGGTGCACGGCATGCGTTCTATATGGAGGGCGTCCGCTGTCACAGCCCGGGCAAGAAGCTGTTCGGGGAAGCGGTGACGCTGCGCTCGCTGCCAGCGAGGCCGGATCTCGCGGCGGCCATTGACAATAAGGCCCGGGGTGTGCGTGCCGACTATCCCTTTGAACGAGCTCTCGAGCTGAGCGCCAGCGGGAAGATTCTGGTCATCGACTCATCCGGCTACCATGACGCGGCCGTCGGCGGCGGCAACCGGTTCCTGCGCCTGCACAGCCTCGGGTCCGGCGGCCTGGTGACCGACGGTTCGGTTAGAGACCAGGAGGATCTGCTCAGTTTCGGCTTCCCCTGGTTCTGCACCTCGTTCACGGCCCTGCCTGCCACCGGACTCAAGCTGATCGGAGCCGATCTGAACGTGCCCATTTCATGTGGCAAGGTGCTGGTCAGGCCGGGCGACTACCTGCTGGGCGATGGCGCCGGCGTGGTTGTTTTGCCTCGAGACGAGGCAAAGGAGATCTTGGACAAGGCCGTGATGGATGAGGAACTGAACGCTTTTCTGCAGCGGCTCATCCTCGAAGAGAACCTGAATCCTGGAGACGTTTATCCGCCGCCGGCGGCGATCATGGAGCGCTTCTCGCAGGAAAAGGGAGCTGCCGCGGCGTAGACCCCGGCTGCACTACTCCACCAGCACCGGGATCTTGGCCAGGACACCCAGGTTGGGACCTGCGGTGACTCCAATGCGAACGTGGCCTGAGCAATCGGGCACGAAAAACATGGACTTGTTCAACGACGAACGTGCAAAGGTATCTACCTTGAGACCCCCGTAGCTGGTCAGATTGAAATGCTGGGAGAAACTTGCCCAGTACAGCGCCAACTGTCCCGAGGTAAGTTCCTCGCGCGGTTTGCCCCCGGTAATGTCTGTAGAACACTCCCAGTCGTCGAACCCGCTCGGCCCCGTCATCGTGAGGGGGGCCCAATCATAGCTTGGCGAGGCGATGTTTACCATCATGACCATGTTGACATTGACCGCCCCTACCAGGGTCGAGCAGGTCAAAACGTTGTTGTTGGGACAATCGATCACTGGTAGAGTCAGATTCATAGCGGTATCCGGGATACCGTCGTTATCGGTATCGGCGGTTGCCATATAACAGTTGTAGAAGAGATTCCAGCTGGTTTGCAGCTGTCCTCCGATCGTGCCCATTCCCACCTGTAGGGTGAGCTCCGGAGGCGGGAGCGCGCTGCATGCGGCGTAGGGATTGACCGTTGAAGTATTCGTCGTCTGGCACGGTTCCTGCGTGAAGTTGGTCCAGGCCGCCGTGTTGTGCGTGTCAGTGTTGCCGCTGTTGATCATGCGCCCGGTAACGCAGGTATACTGCCCCTGATCGTTTAAGATGGCCTGCTCGCAAAGGGCAATCGGACCGGACGCTTCTCCCTCCAGAAACGAGCCGGCAAAACCAACGTAGGCGACTGCCTCAGCCTGCATCTGGAAGTTGTCGAAGCCGATGATACGTGAGAAATAGGAACTGGCCGGAACGGACTCTCTTCGGACCCTGACCCGCACCGCATTGATGAAATTCAGGTTGGCGTCGAGCGATGCATCGGAGACGTCATCCAGCTTGACCGCGAGCAAGCTGGCGTTGGGAGTAAACGAGTGATCCGACCATCTCCAGTGGCCCCTTTCCACGTCCCCGCTGTTGGCATTGGGAAAAGGTGCTATTTCATTCACGCCGGCCGCATTCGTTGCGAACGGTTGCGATTTGTTTTCTTTCCCGCCCGAGGATTTAGACCTCGGGAGTCACGACCGTCCGAGAACCAGCAAGTAGAAATCCTCCTCATCGCAGGTCTGGAGTGTCTCGAGCGGGATTCCACGCGCCAGCACACGCAGCCGTTGCCGATCAGGAAGTAGATGCGGCGTACGACGAGGATCAAGATGATTCAGCTCGGCCACAAAACGGGCACCCAGGGGATGGCTTATACAGATTCGTCCACCCGTCCGCAGCCTGCCCGTGACGCTCTGCAAGGTGGCTCGCTGATCCCATACGTTGCCGAACATCGCGTTTAGGAATACGGCATCGAAACGGCCCAGGCTTTCCGGCAGATCGACGACATCTCCCTCCCAGAAAGTGGCCTTGCGATGTTGTTCTCGGGCCCTGGCGAGCATGGCTGGGCTCAGATCGCATCCAACGACTTCGGCAACCGGGTACTTTTCAATGTGAGGGATCAGGACACCCGTGCCGGTCCCGACGTCCAGCACCCGCTCGCCACCGCCCAGGCCCGCCGCCGCGACGATGCGTTGCAGGCGTTCTTCGACCTCGCCGGGAATGGGCACACAGAACCGGTCGGCCTCTTCGGCAAAGATCCTCTGCTGGTAGTGGTTGTGGCTGGAACGATTCTGTATCATCTCGCCCGTCGTCAGCTTGCAAAGACCGCAGGACCACTACACGGACAGAAAGAACCGCCGGCTTTGCAGTCGGGGGTGGGGCTGGCGCACATCGAGCCGTTGCAGACCCAGGTCCCGAGCCATTCCCACGGCCTCCCGGAACTCGCGATCGTAAAGTGGGCGGTTGATGTCCGGGAATTGCTCCGCCGAGACCTTGCCGGCCGGATGGTACTGGTCCATCAGATTGACGTAGGTGTCGCGACCCAGTTCCGATGCGATCCATGTAAGGATCTGCCGAGTCTCCTGCAAGCCTCCCGGCATGACCAGGTGACGGATGAGCAGCCCGCGTCTGGCCAGGCCCTCCTGATCCCGTACCAGGCGGCCCACCTGCCTATGCATGGCCTGGATCGCTGCTCGAGAGGCCCCCGGATAGTCCTCCGCTTTCATATACTTCTTGCTGCTGCGGCTGGTCCAGTACTTGAGGTCGGGCATATAGATGTCCACCATGCCGTCCAGCAGCTCGATGCTTTCCAGCGAATCGTAGGCGCTCGTGTTGTAGACGAGTGGAAGACGAAGTCCCCGCTCCAGAGCCACCACCAGGGCCTCGAGAATCTGGGGAACGACGTGCTCGGGAGTCACGAAATTGATGTTGTGACAACCCAGGGACTGCAGTTCGAGCATCATCTCTGCAATCTCCTCCGGCGGTGATCCCGGCCGGGCCCTGGGCATGATGTCCTGACTGATGTCGTAATTCTGGCAGAAGACACAGCGAAGGTTGCAGTGGGCGAAGAAGAGGGTTCCAGACCCGCGCCAGCCCCGCAGGCAGTCTTCCTCGCCGAAGTGGGGAAAGTGGCTGGAGACGACGGCGTAGCGTCCCGTCTTACAGGCTGACCAGCGGTTCTCCAGCCGGTTGACGTCGCAGTCGCGCGGGCAGGCGCGGCAACGCTCCAGGGAAGACACGGCGCGCTCGGCCCGGGCTCGAATCTCAGAGATATCGAGACCCAGGTAGACAGGCCAGGGACGGGATCCGTTGGCGCGGCTCATGGTCGTGTCATCATAGCACCGTGATTCTTGTGCCATCTGGAGCGGTCAGGATCAGGCGGCCCTGCATCTGGTGCAGAAGGGAGCGGCCTGCGACACGGAGGGCGCCGGTGCTCGCCCCATGACCTACGCCTGTATCTGGGGCCGGGCCCGGGTCGCCCGGGAGCTTCTCGGGCGCGGAATCGATCTGCGCTATCAGGGTCTCGGCTATCGATACTCTCACCTGCACGCCTGCTGCCAGTGGGGTGGGGACGGGATGGGTGACCTCGATCCGGCCCAATACACTAAGGAAATTCTGTCCATCATTGGCCTGCTCTTCGAGTACGGAATCGACCCGGAACTCCGCAACAAGAAGGGGAAAACGGCCTATCAGATGTGTCTGGCCAACGATTTTCCGGAGCGGGCTGAGGTCATTCGGGCATTGTCGGAGGGAGCAAAAAAGGGGGTAAAGTAGACTGCTCCGGCTTTTCGCCCGGTGGGTCGAATGGGTCCTGGAGCGAAACTCGACGAATCACGCGTTGGCTTCCACTTGGTCCAACAGGCCTAGGATAACGGCGTGGAGCTCGTCGAAGTTAAACGGTTTTTGAACGAACTCAACTGAGAGTTCGGGCGCCGAGGGTCGGTCTGGATCCTGGTCCGGGTATCCGGAAACGAAGATGAACTTGAGATCCGGATAGAGGCGGCTCACTTCGGCGTGTAAGGCATAGCCGTCCATTTCGGGCATCACGATGTCCGTGATGACGAGGTCAACAGCCTCTACGGCCCCCAGCACCTGAAGGGCCTCACGGCCGTTCTTCGCCACCAGCACCTTATAGTGCTGCATTTCCAGCGCGCTCCTGAGCAGATGCCTGATCACCGCCTCATCGTCAACGACGAGAAGGGTCTCGCCGCCGGACTGGTCGTCCTCGGGGCCGGCGGCCACCTCGGCTGCGTCGTGGTCTTCGTCAACCTCGGTTGCCTCGTGGTCAACGGTTCTCGCTTCAACTTCGGCCATGGCCGGGAGATAGACAAGGAACGTGGTCCCGGCGCCGGGCCTGCTCTGAACTTCAATCTCACCGCCTGCCTCTTTGACGATGCCATGAACGGTTGAAAGTCCAAGTCCCGTACCCGAGCCTGGGGCCTTGGTCGTGAAGAAAGCCTCGAAGATCTGCTCCTGCACCCCGGGATCCATCCCGATCCCCGTATCGCGTACCAGGATGCATACACGCTCGCCGTCATCGCCCGCCCGAAGATGGGTCTCGAATGTCATGGAACCGCCACCCGGCATGGCATCACGGGCATTGACCGCAAGGTTCATTATGATCTGCTCGAATCGACTTGGACAATCCACTGGTCGAATCCATTTCACTCGCTCTGGCGAGTTGGTCGGCGCTGGAAAAGGGGGAAGCTACGTCTGCATTCGAAGCCGCCAGGCGGCTGCGCGATCCGCCCGCCTCAGTAACCGGAACCAGCCGCACGGAAATCGTACTCCTGGCCGATCTGCTGGCCGGAGTCGCCCTCGCGAGGGCAGGCGATCTGGGGCCGGCCCGGGCCCTGCATGAGTCCCAGGCCTACGATAGCGGCGATGCTACCCAGAAGTGGTTGCACTATGCCCTCGCAGGCGAGTTGGCTCTGGCTGAGGGAAACCTGTCGGCGGCAGAAGCCGCCTTCACCCAAGGATTTCCGAAAGTCCGCATGCTTTGGCGCACCCTGGACGCCTTCCGCGGCGTGGTCGCCAACAACCTTTTTTCTCGGGATGGGCTGGCGCGAATTCGCAGGGCGCAGGGAAGTCCGGCTGCTGCAATCGAGATCTACCGCCGCCTGAACACGACCGAAGTGAGCTCTGGTTGGACGGCAGCGCTGGAACCGCGCTACGTCCTTGAACTGGCCCGATCCCTGGATCAGGCGGGCGACCCGGAGGGAGCCCGAGACATGGACAGCATCACCGTCGGCAGTGACGGAAGAGTCTACATCATCGACCAGGACGGTCAAGCCGTGATCCGGTTCGATCCACAGACCGAGCAGATCACGGTGCTGGTGACGTCGGCCGGCCTCTCGGCGGCGCTGCAGGGAGGTGACGCCCTCGCCCTGGAGAAGGGAATTGCCGCCGGTGCCGACGGCCTGATGTATGCCTTCAACGAGGCCGGGCCGGCCGCCGTTTACGCCGTCTGCAGCGACGGGACGACCGAGATTATTGCCCGCGAGGGCCTGATCCGGGATCCCGACAAATTCGCCACCCGCGCACCCGACGGGGACATCATCATAAGCGACGACTTCGGTTCGGACCCGCGGCTTCTCCGGATGACTCCCGAAGGCGAAGTGTCGGTCTTTCTATCCAACGCTCAGCTGGGCGCTGCCACGGGCACTGCAGTTGAGCGTCTTGATGGCGGAATAGCCTTCGACGCCGACGGGAGTTTTTATCTGGCAGAGAGAGACGGCGGCGGCATCCTGCGCTTTGACCAGGGGGGAAACGGCGCAGTCTGGGTCACGAGAGCCACAATCGTGGCGGCAACCGGAATCGACCCCGCTCTCAGGGGGGGCATTGCTTTTGAACCCGAATACAAACTCTATTTTGCCCAGTTCGGAGACGGTCTGGGAGTCCTGGCCAGCGAGATCATACTGGTCTCCCTCGACCCGGAAAACCCTACCACGGCGGATCTCATCCTGAAACGGCAGGACGGAGGACCGCTTTCCGTGGATCTCAACGGTGACGAGGTCGTCGGAGAGCTCCACGACGTGGTGGTTCCGGCCGACGGAAAAGTGGTGCTGGAGACCGACGGCGAGGGAGATCTGGTGGTGGGATCGGTGACGGTTTGTTCCAATCTGCCGCTGGCAGGGGTGATCGTCTTCAGTGGGACTGTCGGATTGGCAGGGGTGCAGAGCAGTGAGGCCCTGGTGCACTTCGCGGCTCCCATCAAGGCTCTGGGAAATGACATCAGGACGGGGATGGCGATCATGAACCTGGAAGCAGTGGCGGTGCGCCTCACCCTGGAGCTGGTGGGGGAAGACGGTGAACTCGTGGCCGGGGCCGAGATCATCCTGGACGCGATGGGCCAGCTTTCCGCCTTCGTGGACGAGACCGAAAAGTTTCCCTGGGACCGAGCGGTCGACTTCTCGAACTTCGAAGGTACGCTGAGGGCCTGGGCGGACGGATGGGTCGCGGCTACAGTGGTTCAGACCCGTCCCGACCAGTTCGCCACCCAGCCGGTAGCAGAAATTAAGGAAAAGGAGATGCCCTGATCTTCAGGGTCGCTGCGACCCCTGGATCCTCGGGGCCAATCGCGGCGGTTTCAGCGCAGGACGGGCCGCTGCCGCACGGACTGCAGGTCCCGCGACCGGATTCTCGCCAGCCAGCGGACCAGCCGAGCCTTCAAGGCTTCGGCTGGGGCACGATACCGCTCTCTTGCCGGATTGTCGCCGATCAGATTGTTCAACTCGTGGGGGTCTTTCAGGAGATCGTAAAGGGCATCCGGCTGGCGGCCTCCGGCCTTTTTGGCCAGGATCAGCTTCCAGCGCCTGGTACGGACCATAAAACGGCGGGTCCGCTCCGAAACGCAGTAGTCGGGCCCGCTTGTCTCGGTGCCGTCGATCAGATCTCTGAGGCTACGACCTTCCGAAGGGTGACCGGGCTGTCCCGTATAGTCAAGAATGGTGGCAAACAGATCGATAGTCGAGACCGGAGTCTCCACCACAGTGCCCGCCGGGATCCTTCCGGGAAGACTCATCAGCAGGGGAACGTGCACCGCTCCTTCATGAAATATGCCTTTATCCGCCATGCCATGGTCCCCCAGCATCTCGCCGTGGTCGCTGGTGAAGATGACCAGAGTGTCGTCCACCAGATCCAGCTCGGTGAGCCGGTCGAGAAGCGTTCCCACCCAGTCATCGACTTCCCGCACCAGGCCGTAGTAGCTGGCCTTCATTCGCCGCACCACGTGGGGGTTCTGGTAACCCCTCTTCCGGTCTGAAAGGCCCCGGTTTCGATAAGGCGAGTTGATCAGGGAACCCGAGATGGAGACGGGCAGGGCCAACGTCTCGGGAGGGTGCATGCCGTGGTATGGCTCACTGAGCAGCATGGGCGGGTGTGGCGAGTTGATCGAACAGGTCAGGGAGAATGGGCGGTGCTTGATCCTTTCCAGCGCTTCCATGGCTTCCTTCACCACGAAAGCAGTCCGGCTGAACTCGCGGGGCAGATCCAGGCGGCCGTACATTTCGCGGTCCCTGTTCCTGGCCATGCTGGTGGCGGACAGGCTGTGTTCTTGCGCACGCCAGCGGGGGTCGATCGAGTCGGGTACGTAAGGACGGTTGGATCTGGGATCCAGGAGCTCTCCCGCGCCGGGTGACCGGGACTTCACATTCGTCTCGACAAACTGCCGGAAGGCTACTACCTGGCTGGGGACGGTGTCCGGAACCCCTCTCCTCTTGCCGCTTGGTCGCACCTGGTTTTCATAGGTCTGTGTCATGGAGTAAGGCGCATGCCACTTGCCGTAGTACTCGGTGTGGTAACCGGCTCGAGTCAGGATGTTGTCAAACGTAGGCAGCGGGCGGGCCTTGTTCGAGTTGAGGTCGGAATTGCGCTTCACACCGGTGGACCCCACGCTGTGGCCGGTCAGTATGGAAACCCGGGCCGGGGCGCAAACTGGAGAAGGGGAGTACGCGTTCAGAAAGTAAGCCCCGCTGCGCGCCAGCCGGTCCAGATTGGGGGTCTGTAATTCTCGATTGCCTGCCCGGCTCAGTGCGTCAAAGCGTTGCTGGTCGGTCAGGATAAACAGGACGTTGACCGGCGACCCCGGAATGCCGACAGGTTTCTCAGGCGGATGCACACAGCTGGCCAGGGCAAGGGTTAACACAGACAGGACTGAGCGTTGGCCTGACGCAATCATCAAAACGTTGGGGGACTCGGCTTTCCGGGAGCAATCCGTGTGCGTGGTGTGTACTCAATCCATTGAACCTGCTGAGGGTCAATCTCCTGGGCACGAAGCCAGCGCCTCAGGGCCTGATCGAGCCGATCCCTCCCTTGTTCGTCATCAGGGTTCTCTAGCAGCGGGGTTCTAAGCGCGTATCCCGGCGGGAAGTTTCCATAGCGGCCGTTGATGGTAGGCACAGCCGACAGCAAGCCGGCCCAGGCCGCGTCCTCGGCTACCCAGCGACCCTCCGGGTTGGTGCCAACCAGGAAGAAAGCCTGGCGGCGAGGATCGATCTGTTCTGCTACACCGGCCACGTGCTTGCGAATCGACTTCTTGTCAGAATAACCAACCCGCGTCGCCTGCTCGCCTGTGCCGACGAGCATCAGGACAACCAGTATCCACCACCGCTTCTTGTTCACCTGCTGCTGGCACGCGACTGCAAAGCCGATGACTGAGATCGGCACCAGAATCATGGTAACCCGGAAGAATGCTCGAATGGCGCCCGCACCGGGAACGACATGGTGGACAAGAATCCACGGGCTAAAAGAGCCATAGACTGTGGAGATCCCGACCAGAACAAGAGCGGATGTGCCGATCACGCGTACCATTGGGCGGTCTCGCCACTGAGAAAAGCCCCAGAGGCTGACCGCCAGGGTCAGCGGCCCCACGCCCAGGTTAAAACGGGGGCCCGGGAATGGCCCCAGCCAGGACTGGATCGATCCGTACAACCAGTGGTTCTGCCCCAGGAGAATCCAGGATAAAGGATGCGCAACCTTTGATGCCGTGTATTTGCGATATCCCAATTCGGTGGCTGTTATGCCGTAATGATAAACAAGCGGAGCCAGCGCCGCCGCGCACAAACCGGCACAAAGCAACCACCACATGGAATCATCGCGAAGACTGCCAATCAGCCCGTCCCTTAAGTCCTCCAGCAGTAGTGCGGTAAGCAGCCCTATGCCACAAAAGAGGCCGAAGAAAAAAAACGGATAAATTGCAGACCACGCCTGGAGAACAGCGACGAAGAAGAACAGCACGATCCAGGCACGGCGGCGATAGCGCGACGCAGGAGTCGGCTTTTCACCAAAGATGCGCAAGAGCGCCAGGCACGCCAGCAACACGAACCACATCGGAAATAGTTGAGGGTGACGGAGCCACCGCACCGCCATGCCCGCCAGCATCACTGCGCCGGTGGTGGACGCCGCCACCCCGAGACGAGTACCGCGGCGCAGCAGCAGATAGGCAGCCGCGAAGTTGCAGGCGTAGCTCGTCAGCATCCAGTACTGAAACGCCGTGTCGGGTGCTGCGCCAAGCATCCTCCAGATCCAGAAAAAGGGGCCGAATCCCAACATCAAATCCGTAAAGGCACTAACGTTGGTATAGGGATAAAAGATTGGTGGGTTCCAAAAGTCCTGGTGTGGGGAGATCTGGGAAATCCAGCGAAATCCGTGCTCCAGCGTGTAGTTGACGAGCCTTCCGTCCCCCAGTCCGCCGTGGGTATGGCGAAAGCCCGAGAAGATCATCTTCCAAAACTGGAGAGTCAGCGCGACGGCGCAGACGGACGTGGGAAGGAGCCAGGTGGCCTGCGCCCAGCGCGGCGGCGTCCTCACGCTTATTTCCTGTTGAAGCGGCTCCCGTGGCCAAACGCAGCAATGCGTGGCTTCGCGAAGGAGTCGTGTCGCATGGTTATCGAGAATAGCACACGGGTCAAACCCGCCTGAGATGATCAACGGGCCAAGTCAGAACCAGGAGCTCGCCGCCGCGGTTGACGAAAAAACGAGACTTCGCTACGAAACGCCGAAGCCCCCCTCACAGCTTCAACACGACCAGTTCCTCGCGTAACCAGCGGTTCTTGAGCTTGAACCGATTGGGACTTCTCCAGACAACCTCGGGCTGTCGAGTCTCGGGCTCGTGGATCCCAGAGATGCGACCGGACGCGGCCCGTGATCTTGCCAGGTACTGCGACCACTCTCGCTTGCGAAGGATGAGGTGGGTGATGCCAAGCTTGTGCATATCGGCCAGGTCGTGCAGGTCGATTCTATCCAGGTTTTTGATCGTGACCGGATCCCGCCCGAAGCGGATTGCCGGATGCGCCGGTTCGACGCCGTCGACGCCGGGCAGCCGGATCAGGTCGGAGGCAGCCAGCCTGGCGTCGTCGCCGAGCGTCGTGTTGACCCATCCGATCAGTTCTGCGCGGACATCGGCCTGGTCGAAGGCTTCGATGGCAATACTTCGATAGACGGGGACGGCGGTCCACACCAGTCCGACCGCCGCCCCCGCGCCGAGCAGCGGCAGGGTGCCCCGGATCCGGCCTTCACGACCACGAACGGCGAGCTCGACGAACATTACGATGCCCCATCCGGCCAGCGCGTGCAGGCTGACTGCGGGAACCAGAACGTAGCGATCGGTCACGCCCAGAGAACTGAGCAGGAGCATCCCCGTAAAAAGCAAACCCGTGCACAGCAGGGCCCAACCGGCCAGGCACGTGCGCCGCAGGTCTACGATCAGAGTGAGTACGCCCAGACCGGCCAGCAGCAGCACCGGCCAGGCGAGCTGTCCGAGATGCTCCAGCGCCCTGAGGTTCGGCAATTGGGCCGGGCGTGGGCCGCCCTGTGTGACCATTATCGCTCCCTTGATAAGGCCTCGGACGAACGGGCCCAAGTGGCTGAAGAGCGGGTAGTTGATCGAGACGAAGACCAGCATCGCGGGCACGAGCAGCAGGGCCAGGCGCCGGCTGCGTGACATCGCCTCAGCGGGAGTTGATTTCGCGAGGACCAGGGTGATTGCGGGTAGCAGACAGAGTGCTCCCGGGTACTTCCCCGAGACAGCCAGTCCGCAGGCGACGCCCAGCCAGATGAGCCGCCCGCCCGTTGGCTTCTCGTGCCAGAGAACCAGGGCAAGCAGGAATGCGGAGAGGCCCAGCAGCATTGCGGTGTCTTCCTTGAGGAAATGGGCGGTCAGGCCCAGGATTGGACAGACCGCTACCAGAAGTCCTACGCACCAGGCGCCGAGCAATCCGAACGCCCTCCATCCGAGCAGAGCCAGCAGCACGACAGAGGCGGCCGCAAAGGTGGCCGAGACCCAGCGACCGGACATCACGATCTGCTGGTAGCCGTCGCTTTGGCCGCGGGCACGGCGGACCAGGTCCGTGGCCAGCAACAGCAATTGCGGGTGGTTGAAATTGAAGTCCCGGGTGAGCAGTTGCTCGACCTTCCGGGGCTCGTCGTGGTGGCAGTAATATGGAAATGTATTGTGGCGGGTGAAGACGAACAGGCAGCCGGCCAACAGCACGGTACAATAGATGACGAGAATGAGGATTTCGCTGCGGTGTGACATACACCTCAGTCTTTCTGGTTCAAGTGCCAGATGATTCGCAGTCCCTCGAGTGTCAACCAGGGAGCGACGGTCTGGATGACCTGGGTCTCTCGCGCGAAAGTCTCGGCTAGATCTCCGGTAGCAATGACCTTCATCTCCGGGCCAAGCTCCTTCCGGAATCGAGCAACCATGCCCTCGACCAGCGCCACGAAGCCAAACAGCAGCCCCGACTGCATCGCTTGAATGGTGTTGCGTCCGATGGCGGTGGGCGGGCGCTGCAGATCCACACTGGGCAGCTTGGCAGTCTGGAGAGAAAGGGCCTCCGCCGCGATGCGAACGCCCGGAGAGATGGCACCCCCCAGGTAGTCCCCGGCAGCGGAGATGGCATCAAATGTCGTGGCGGTCCCGAAGTCGACCACACAGGCCGGACCCCCGTACAGTTGCCGGACCGCGGCCGCATCCACGATTCGGTCCGCACCCACTGTGCGCGGTTCTTCATACCGGATGCGAACCCCTGTCTTGACGCCGGCATCGACGACCAGCGGCTCCCGACCCAGGTACTTTCGGCAGGCTTCCACGATTCTTCCGGTGACCGGAGGAACGACGGAGGCCAGGCAGACCCCCGTTACGTCGCCTGGTTTCAACCCGGAGTGATTGATCAGCTCGATGAACGTCAACCCGTATTCGTCGGGCATGCCTTTGACATTGGTGGCGATCCGCCAGCGAGGACCTAATTCCTCGCCCGTGTATACACCCAGGGTGATGTTCGTGTTCCCGATATCGATGGTAAGCACCATGGCACGTTATTCTAGTGGACTGCGGTCCACTAATACCTTGTTATCGATGAGGCGGGTCTGGCCGAGGTACACAGCCAGCGAAAGCACCGCCGTGTTTTTGACCCTGCCTTCCAGTTCGTTGAGCGTGAGCGGCTCGGCGCAGGACACGTACTGGAGGCGCGCGAGGGGCTCTTCGTGTACGGTCTCGGTAACAATTTCGCGCAGGCGCTCCGCGTCGCGCTCGCCCCTCTCGAATGCCCGGCTGGCCCTTCGAAGAGCACGGTACAGTACGGTGGCTGCCTGTCTTTGCTCTGATCCGAGGTACACGTTTCTACTCGAGGTGGCCAACCCGTCCGGTTCTCGCACGGTCGGACAGAGAACGATATCTACCGGATAGTCCAAATCCTTCGTCATGCGGCGAATAACCGTCGCCTGCTGAATGTCCTTCTCTCCAAAATAGGCCTTTTGCGGCTGCACGGCGTTAAACAACTTTGCGACTATCGTAGCCACGCCCTGGAAATGCCCCGGGCGAAAGCGGCCCTCCAGCCGCTCGGTAACTTCCTGTACGTTGACCCAGGTCTGGTAGCCCGGCGGGTACATCATCTCTGGAGTGGGCGCCCACAGCACGTCCACTCCTTCCTTCTCCAATATGGACTGATCGAGCTTCAGGTCGTGAGGGTAGTCCGAATAGTCTTCCGTGGGCCCAAACTGCGCGGGGTTCACGAACAGGCTCGCGACGAGACCGGCGCATTCCCGCCGGCCGGCTCGTATCAGCGAGAGATGCCCTTCATGCAGACAACCCATAGTGGGAACCAATCCGATTGGCTGGCGCAGCACACTCAATCCCTCGCGCAGTTCCCGGAAACGAGTGGCGGTCTGCATCAGTTTAATTAGCGGGTCCCTTCGACTCGGGCCCTCACCAGTTGCCAGAGGGTCCGGTTGAGCGGCGTCGAAACGCCGGTTTGTTCGCCGGCGCGTACGACAGCGCCGCAGATCGCATCGATTTCGGTGAGTGCGCCTCTCTCGATATCCTGCAGCATGGAGGAACGGTTGGCGGCAGTTCGACGGGCAACCGCTTCGAACGCCGCTCGAGGGTCGGGGTAGGGAAGACGGATTCCCAATCTGAGGGCCACCGCAGCGGCCTCGCGGACGATCCCTGAGGCCAGATCGCGAGCCGGTTGAATCTCGAGCAGCTGCCCGTTCGAGATGTTGAGTAACGCAGTCATCGGATTGAGTGCCGCGCTGATCACGATCTTGCCCCACACCAGCGCTTGGACATCGGTGCTTGATTCGACGACAAAGCCGGCCTCCCGCAGTGCCTGCTCCAGCGGGCCCAACCTGGGATGTGCCTGCACCGAGATCACCCCGGAGCCGGCCGCCTGCACCAGCCCCGGAGCCAATACGTTTGCGCCGGACGTCGTCACACCGGCGGCAGCACGGTCTGCCCCCAGTGCCTCGACCAGGAGTTCGTGGTTGCCGGCTCCGTTTTGCAACGTCAGCGCCACACCGTCCGGTGAAAGGCAGGCAGTCAATTGCTCCGCTGCGCGCGCCGTCTGCCAGGATTTCACCAGCACCAGGGCGTGACGCAGCGAGCCCAGCTGTGCAGGGCAATCGGTGGCCGTTACCGGGTAGCGGTGTCTGCTCCCGTCCGCCTCAACCAGTCCAATGCCATGCTCGCTGAGGGCCTCCAGGCCGGCCGGCCAGCTCCCGAGGATGGCGACGTCTCGCCCGGTTGCGGCCAGGCGTGCGCCGAAGAGTCCGGCCAACGCCCCGGTTCCGATGATCAGGATCGGCTCCTGTTCTTTCACGTGCCTACCCCTTTTCCGGGCTTTGAATCAGCCGGATTCGATCGCACCAAGAAAGGCAGCCCATTCCTCATCCGGCATTTCGACTGAGTGATCTTCCGACGGGAAGGATCGTTGCCGGACATTCGCAACATACTCTTCGCACGCTCTCAGCGTTTCACCGTGCAGATCCGCATATGTTTTTACGAAGCGGGGTGTGAAGCGGTCGAACAGGCCCAGCAGATCATGGCTGACCAGCACCTGTCCGTCACAGCCGACGCCAGCCCCTATGCCGATTGTCGGGATCTCCAGACTCTTTGAAATCCATTTAGCCAATCGAGCCGGGACCGATTCGAGCACGATCGAGAAGCAGCCGGCCTCTTGCAGGAGCCTGGCATCGCGGGCCAGCTCCACTGCCGTGTCTGCATCCCGGCCCTGAGCACGAAATCCCCCCAGCTGATGGACACTTTGAGGGAGCAGTCCCAGATGTCCCATGACCGGAATCCCGGCGGCCACGATGGCCCTTACCGTCTCCAGGCGCAGGCGGCCTCCCTCCAGCTTGACGGCTTCCATACCGGCTTCCTTCAGGAAGCGCCCGGCATTGCGCACAGCCTCCTTCACCGATACCTGGTACGACATGAAGGGCATGTCGCCGACCAGCAGGGCAAAGCGCGCACCTCGGGAGACGGCCCGGCAGTGATGCAGCATCTCGTCCACTGTGACCGAGAGGGTGTTGGGATGGCCCAACACCACCATTGCAAGCGAGTCGCCAACCAGGAGAATATCTACCCCGGCTGCATCCAGTGCCTGAGAGGTGGGGTAATCGTAGGCGGTCAGCATAGCGATCGGCTCACCTGCCGTTTTCTTCCCCAGCAACCGTGGTAGAGTCGCTTTCTTACGGTCGGTCTTCGCAGGGGGACGTGCAGGTGGGCTGGCAGATAGCGTCGACATGGTACCCTCCTTTCAAGGTAGAGGCCATTCATTCCAGGATGAGTCGATCGTCACATGAGATCCGTCTCGGTCGATTGGATCCGAGCGGAACAGTAAGACCACTCAAAGCCCAATTCTATCACGTGCCTGCACTCTCGGGAACGGCTCGGCGGCGTGACCGGAGAAGCGCGGTCAGCTGGTTGCAACCTGGGAAGGCAGACTCCGATCAGCTTGCCTTAACCACCTCGTAGAGCCTGCGTCGACCGCCGTCGACGGAGAGATTCAGGAGGGCATCTTCGATGTTTACCGGTGTGAATGCCGGTTCTGTCCCTTCGAACTTACAGGAAGCAAGCACCTGGGCAATGATGAATTTAGGCTGGGAAAAGGCCAGCGGCATGCTGGTGGCGCGAATGCCTTCCAGCAGCTGTCGGTATGCGGCTTCAGTGATTTCCAGATCGTTTTTGGCAGCCTCTCTCTCAAACACTTCTCGGAACAGGTCGTCGGTTGGCTCCAGCGTTTCCAGCTTGTAAGCAATTCGCCGCTGGAAAGCCGGGTCTATGAGATCGTTTGGATGAAGATTGGTCGAGAAAATGACGAGTTCGTCGAAGGGCAGTTCAAAACTCTTGCCGGTGTGCATGCTGAGATAGTCCACGAGGTGAGCACCTCCAGCGTCCCCTCAAAACGAGAGAGGTTGGTTGCCTGCTCCCATGGAAATTGATCCAGGAAGCGTGCGATATGCCCCCTCGTCACCAGGCTGACATGAGCCGAATCGATATGGCTACCCTCCGATTCGTACAGTCTCAGTTCCAGATCGATCGTTTTCTCTTCCAGATTGGCCACGGCAATGAAGACAAGCGATGGTGGCACAGTGCCCTGAAGAGCGAAGTGGCCCTCGCCGGCGGAGATCCAGCGGCGGCCGAGACGGCCTACTCACAAGGGCTGCCGGACGTCCGGCTCATCTGGCGCAATGGCGAACTCCTGCGTGGCATGATGGTCAATAATCTTCCCTCCCGCGACCTCCCGGCCCGGGTGCGCAAGGCCGAGGGAAACCTGAAGGCCGCCATTGAGATCTATCAACGCCTCAACACCGCCGACCGGAATTCGCAATGGACGGCAGTCCTGGAACCGCGTTACGTCCTCGAACTGGCCAGGTTGCTTGACCAGTCAGGCGACGCGGCGGGAGCCCGAGCCCAATACCAACGATTCCTCGAGCTCTGGAACGATGCGGATCCCGGTCTCCCCGAGCTGGATGAAGCCAGGCGCTACCTGGAAAACAACTCGCCGGCCAATCGTTGACGCTAGGGTGGAGGGCTGATAAGTTCTTCGTCGTTCATCGCCGGGGCAGAGGAACTCGGATTCCGAAATTGATATGAGGAGTGTCAGCTTCAGATCTCGCCCTTCTGGTGAATGGTCTCGCGTCGTTTCTCGGGCTGGCCGCTGCCCCCTTGCTGGACAAATGGAACGACGCTGCATCCGAATCTCATGGGCGGAGAACTTCCGCTGAGGCAGCACAATAGTCATCCAAAGTCATCCAGGTTATTAGGTATTGCGGTATGGGCAGAAGAGGAATCTTGCTATTGATGCTGGCAGCGACTCCTTCGATCGGACAATTGAAGGCGCAGGGCGCGGCGGCGGAGCTGGACCAGAAAGCCGGAACGAGAACCTTTGAGTTCGTTTATCGAACTGTGATCGACCCACCTTCGGATGCCAGCCGATTCGACATCTGGCTTCCCCTTCCACAGGAAGACGAAAACCAGCAAGTGAAGGTCACACAGCTCCAGGCTCCCTACCCCACGGAGGTACATAGAGAAGAGGAGTTCGGGAACGAGATCGTCTATCTCAAGTTGCACGACCCCGCGCCGGGCACGATCGTGATCGTGATGACTGCTCGCATCGAGCGCTTCGAGGCGGTCCGTAAGGAGTTCACCAGAGCCAGGAGCCGCGGGGTGCCGGGAAAGGATCCCGAGCTCGCTATGTGGCTCGAGCCCGACCAACTGGTGCCGCTGGACGGCCTGATCCGTGGACTGTCCAGTCAAATTGTTGCCGGTAAGGAGACGGATCTGGAAAAGGCCCGCGCCATCTACGACTACGTCGTCGACAACATGACTTACAACAAGGAAGGCAGCGGGTGGGGGCGCGGGGACATCTATTGGGCGTGTGACGCCAAGACCGGCAACTGCACCGATTACCACGCTCTGTTTACGGGCCTGGCTCGAGCCGCCGGAATCCCCGCCAAGTTTGCGATCGGCTTCCCTCTGCCGCCTGAACGTGGCGCCGGAAGGGTCGCAGGCTACCACTGCTGGAGTGAATTCCATCTAGATGGTTACGGTTGGGTTCCGGTGGATGCTTCCGAAGCCAGCAAGTATCCGCAGAAGCGGGAGTACTACTTCGGTGCTCACGATGAAAATCGGGTGGAGTTCACGGAGGGTCGGGACATTATTCTGTCTCCCCGCCAACAGGGGAAGCCGCTCAATTTCTTCATCTATCCCTACGTCGAAGCGGATGGCACACCACTTGACGGTGTCCACTACGAATTCACTTATCGAGACCTAGGCGAAGAATCGCTTCCCTAGCATCCTCTTGCGCTCCAGGAAGTGAAGAAGTAGGAGAGCGCGTAACAGACTGCCCAGCGAAAAAATGAAACCCTGGGGATCCGAGAGGCTCGGTTTCATCTTGAATCGAGAGGGAAAGGAGAAGGAGATGAACTGGAGAGAAATCCTGAGGGGCGCCAGGCTCGGCTGCCTAGCCGCTCTAGACCCGTAAGGAGTCCCCCCGGCTCTGCCGGGGAGGCAGCCAGAGTTTGACAGTTCCGGGAATAGGTGAAAAAACTCCCTTCCGTGAGCCGAGCAAAGCATCACGAAAAGGAGTTTCATGAGTAACTACAAGAGCTTACAGCATACAAAATGGGAGTGTAAGTACCATGTGGTGTTCATCCCCAAGTACCGCAAGAAGTTGATTTATGGGGAGCTGCGCAGACATCTCGGTCAGGTGCTGCGACGGTTGGCTGGGCAGAAGGAAAGCTTGATTGAAGAGGGCCACCTGCTGCCGGATCACGTGCACGTGATGATCTCGATTCCGCCAAAGTTTTCTGTGGCGCAGGTGATCGGGCACATCAAAGGGAAAAGCGCCATCCACATTGCGAGGAACTTTTCAGAGAGTCGGCGTAACTTTGTTGGACAGCACTTCTGGGCTCGCGGATACTTCGTATCGACGGTGGGTCGGGATGAGAAAGTGATTCGTGAGTATATCCGGCGGCAAGAAGCAGAAGATCGTCGCCAGGATCAGCTCAGGCTGCTGTAGCCAAGCCACCCGTAGGTGGCACAAGTGGCCGCGGTAGCGGCAACGTCAAGTCCGCTTTGAGCGGCTCACAAGATTAAAGCCCCCGGCTTTGCCGGGGGATACTTACTGATCTCGGTTGGCTGTCAGCTTGCAGATACGCAGAAGGAGGGTGGGAAAAGCATGAATACTCGGAACCTTACTCTGGAGCAACAGGCCATGGTCGAGATGTGGGAGCGGCACACGGCCGCCGAGTTCGAGGAGAAGAGTATCGATGCAACGATGGCGACAATGACGTCGAATCCCTTTGTTAACCACGTCCCTGTAATGACAGGTGGCGTTGGCTCTAGTGAGGTTCGTGACTTCTACAGCACTTATTTCCTCCCAGGTCATCCACCGGACACCGAAGTCGAACCAGTGGCTCGCACGGTCGGAGAGGACCGCATCGTGGACGAACTGATCCACAAGTTTACCCACACGATCGAGATGCCATGGATCCTTCCCGGCGTTCCCCTGACCTTGCCCCCTAAAACGGGTCCAAGTTGAATGTTAGGATTTTCGGTTTTAGGAAGGAGGCAAGGATGGCACGGAAGCGGTTTACGGCAGAACAAATCATCATGAAGCTGCGTGAGGCAGAGGCAGGTCTAGCCCAAGGACAGACGGTGGGCCAGGTGTGCAAACAGATTGGGGTGACCGAGCAGACCTACTACCGGTGGCGCAAGGAGTACGGAGGGCTTCGACTGAATCAGGCCAAGCGGTTGAAGGTGTTGGAGAAGGAGAATGCCCGGTTGAAGAAGCTAGTGGCAGATCTGTCTTTGGACAAGCAGATCCTAAAGGAAGTTTCCTCGGGAAACTTCTAGGCCCGACGAAGAGGAGACGCGCAGTGGTGTGGGTGAGGGAGAGATTGGGAGCAGAGCGCGTCTCCGAACGTCGGGCCTGCCAAGTGCTGGGACAGGCTCGATCGACCCAGCGAAGGGAAAGGCATATCCCCGATGATGAGGCTCGATTGGTGGCTGAGATGGTGGAGTTGGCCACGCACTACGGGCGATACGGCTACCGACGGATCACGGCCATGCTTCGTTGGGAAGGGTGGAAAGTGAATCACAAGCGGGTGGAGAGGTTGTGGAGACAGGAGGGGCTGAAAGTCCCGTCCAGACAGCCGAAACGAAGGAGACTGTGGCTTCATGATGGATCCTGCGTTCGGTTACGAGCGGCTCACAAGGATCACGTCTGGAGCTATGACTTCGTGCATGAGCGAACCCATGACGGAAGGGCCTTTCGATTATTAACCCTACTGGATGAATACACCCGGGAGTGTCTGGCCATTGAGGTTCAACGACAGATGAATCACCAGGACGTGTTGGATCGATTGGCGGAGTTGTTCGTGGATCGGGGAGTGCCTGAATACATTCGGTCCGATAACGGGTCGGAGTTTACGGCTCAGGCGGTTCGGGACTGGCTGAAGGCTGTTGGGGTGAGGACCTTATACATCGAGCCCGGCAGCCCCTGGGAGAATGGATATGTGGAGAGCTTCAACGGAAAACTGCGGGATGAACTGCTGAACGTAGAAGTCTTCGACACGTTGTGGGAAGCGAAGGTGTTGGCCGAGAGATGGCGCAGGGAGTACAACCAGCGACGGCCTCACAGCGCCTTGGCCTATCGGCCGCCGGCGCCGGAGGCCAGATTACCCAGGTCCCAGGCCCAGAGTTCTATACCATGGAGTGGACTTCAAATGGTCCCAGGTCTAACTTAGAGAGTGGACTCGTTCCTGGGGGCAGGTCACCCCCCACCGGCAAACGGGTCGAGGTTCCCGTCATCGTGGTCGTTCAGTTTAGAGACGGAAAGATTGCCGGTGAGCGTATCTACTGGGATCAAGCCTCCGTGCTTGCGCAGGTAGGCTTGATCGATTCGGAGAAGCTGCCCGCGACAGGGAGCGAGGCCTCCCGCAAAGTCGTCAATCCCGCGCAGGAACCATCCAACAGGTTAATCAAGCGGGTTGAGTGAATAACAAAAGTAGAGGCAAGTTGAGTTGCTGTCGGCTATATGCTCTGGGAGCCCCATTGCACCGGTTATTCCTCATAAACACTCTTCATCTGATAAGCTTCCAGCGACAACAACTCGCTGTCCTGACCCTGGGAACGTAGTGAGACTCCCACACTCTCTTCCAGCCCGGGATAAACGCGCACAGCCAGGCACTGCTTTCCGTTGGCAAACACTTCCACCACGCTCTTGTCGATGAATATCCGCAGTTTAAGCGTTTCGTCAGATCCCAAATTAAAGGACCCGGTTTCAGGCGGGCGGGAAAGCACGTCCGGGAGGATGGACGAAAAGGAAGACTCCAGAGTTAAGCGACTGTTGAATCGTGGCTTCCAGTTCTCAGGGCGGGGCCGCTTATAGTTCCTCCCCTGGTACATCCCACGATTTCTATAGAACGCGATTCGAGTGAATTCTTCTTTATTCGGCGAGCGCAGAACGTTCATTTCAACCATGGGGGCATCCCTGGGGTCGATTTTGGCAATAATCTCCGTTGCATTTCCGTTGATATTGTCCAGGACCACTTCCTGGTTGGCGGGAAGCGTCATCGCTGCCACGGTCTGTTTGTTATATCGCAACGATTCTATGTCTCCGGTTGGTTCCTGAGCCAGAGTATCGTCACCGATGAGGGTTAAACGACGAGGCAGACTCATGATTTGATTCCATCCCTCAGTGGGTCTTGCACGATTCATATTAAAAATGACAATGACGCCCCCTTCGCCATCCGGGGCGGCGGAGGGGGCATGAACGCCACCAGGATTCATGGCCCCGAAATTGAATTTTCCATGGTTCGTTACCACAAATTTGTCTCGCTCCTTGTCGTAATCTCCAATAAAGTACTGTGCTCCGCTGATGTGGCTGGCGAATGGCATTATGTGACGGTCGCCAATCGGCCAGAAATAGGGAACAGCTGCGTCATCACCGACCTGCGTGAAATGATCACCTTCGACGAACTGATGGAGATACTCCCAATTCTCCAGATCCTGGGATCTGAAAAGGTAAGCAGCCAATATCTGCTTGCCCCCGGGGCCAGCGGCTACGCCGCCTGACATGGAATAATAAGTGCCATCCTTTTTCCAGATATTGGGATCATAGACGTAGTACGGCAGATCGTCGCTGTTATCAGTCATCGGGACGACGGCTTTGCCGGTTACTTTCTCCCAGTTCAGCAACAACGGATCGCTGGATGTCGCAACCATGTTGCCTACCCGGGTGCCATGGTACATGGCGATAACGCGGTCTTCTTCGACCAGGGCTGAACCTGAGAAACACTGGTATTCCGGATTTGGGTAGATTGCCAGGGGAAGATCCCGCCAGTGGATCAGGTCGTCGCTCACCGCATGGCCCCAATGCTGCCGGGGGTCTTCGGGCGGATAGGCCTGGTAAAAGAGGTGCCAGCGGCCCTGCCAGAAACACAGGCCATTGGGATCATTGAGATTTCCCTCCGGGTTGACGTAGTGATAAATCGGCCGGTAGGGATCACCCGACAACTTTTCCCGGGAAGCCTTGAACCGGAGCATTAACGGGTTGGTTTTCAGTTGTTCCTCTTGCTCCTCCAGAGTCGTAGCAAAAGTGAACATTGGTACCTTGGAAGTGTAGTCCTCAGTTGGCTGCGCAGACACGGGTCTGGTCTCTTCCTTCGAGTTGGCGCCTTCCTTTGTAGAACAGGCAAAGTTCAACAACGCCAGGGTTGCTATAAGCAGTACAGTTTTCATATTGCTAATCTCAGGCTAATACCTTCTTCACCACCTTCCCATGCACATCCGTCAGGCGGAAATTGCGGCCCTGGTACTTGAACGTCAGCCTGGTGTGGTCGATGCCCAGCACGTGCAATATGGTCGCCTGCAGGTCGTGGACGTGAACCGGGTCTTTCACGATGTTGTAGGAGAAATCGTCGGTTTCGCCGAGGGTGAAGCCGGGCTTGATGCCGCCGCCAGCCATCCAGATGGTAAAGCAACGCGGATGGTGATCGCGCCCGTAGGTCTCAGAGGTGAACCTGCCCTGGCAATAGACAGAGCGCCCGAATTCGCCGCCCCAGACCACCAGGGTTTCGTCGAGCAGGCCGCGTTCTTTTAGATCCTGGATCAAGGCCGCCTGGGGCTGGTCGGTATCGCGGCATTGGCGGGCGATGTCTTTTGGCAGTCTGACGTGCTGGTCCCAGCCTCGGTGGAAGAGTTGGATGAAGCGGACGCCTCGCTCGGCAAGCCGCCGGGCGAGCAGGCAGTTGGCTGCGTAAGTCCCGGGCTTTCTGGATTCCGGCCCGTAGAGCTCGAAGATGCGATCGGGTTCGCTCGAAAGGTCGGTCAACTCGGGCACGGAGCTCTGCATGCGATAGGCCATTTCGTATTGTGCAATACGCGTGCTGGTTTCCGGATCTCCGAGCTCCTGCAGCTTCAGCCGGTTGAGCTTTCCAAGATCGTCGAGAAAGCGCCGCCGGGCGCTTCCGTCTAAACCGGGAGGGTTCGACAAATACAGGACCGGGTCTCCGATGGAGCGAAACTTGACTCCCTGATACCGGGTTGGGAGGAAACCACTGCCCCACAGCCGGTCGTAAAGCGGCTGGCCGCCGCCCTCCTTGGAGTTCGAGACCATGGCCACAAAGGCCGGCAAATCTTTGTTTGCGCTACCCAGGCCATAGGATAGCCAGGCGCCGATGCTCGGCTTGCCCGCGAGTTGAGCTCCGGTCTGGAAGAAAGTAATGCCCGGGTCGTGATTGATGGCCTCGGTGTGCATGGACTTGATGAAACAGAGCTCGTCGGCCACCTTGGCGGTATAAGGCATCAGTTCGCTGACCCAGGCACGCGAGTCGCCATGCCGGGCGAACTTGAACATGGACGGGACAACCGGGAAGCTTTGTTGCGCGGCCGTCATGGCGGTCAGGCGTTGTCCCATGCGGATCGAAGCCGGCAACTCCGTCCCACTGAGATCCTCGAGCTTTGGTTTGTAGTCAAAGAGCTCCATCTGCGAAGGAGCGCCCGACTGGAACAGATAGATGACGCGTTTGGCTTTGGGTGCGAAATGAGGCAGCCCAGGCAACCCCCCCGACAAAGCCTGATCGCGGCCGCGGATGCCGGCCACGAGATCCTCGTTGATCAGCGTCGCCAAAGCCGCCGCGCCGATGCCTACACGGCTGAGCCCCAAAAAATGCCTGCGGGTCAGCAGCAACTGATGTTCAAGCCGAGGATCCATCACTTATTCCTTGGTAAGGGTCTCATCGAGATTCAGGATCAAGCTGGCCAGGATCGTGTAGGAGGCCAGCTCAGCGACATCGAGAGCCTGGTTACGCGGATATTCTCCCTCGCTGACCAGTTTCAAAGCCGCCATCCGATCGCTCCGATAGCGGTCCAGGTGGTGGTAGAAGCCATCTATCAGGACCTTCTCCTCTTCCGGCTCGGGTTCACGCGCCGTCGCCAGGTGGTAGGCGAAGGACACGCGTTGCTCCGGCGTCGTGCCGCCTTCGGCGATCATTCGTTCCGCCACCATGCGCGACGCTTCGACGTAGGTGACGTCATTCATCAAGTTCAAGGCCTGCAGGGGCGTATTGGTTCTGGTCTGGCGGACGATGCAGGTTTCGCGAGTCGCCGAATCAAATGTCACCATCGAAGGCGGGGCGGCTGTTCGTTTCCAGAAGGTGTAAAGGCTGCGGCGGTAGAGATCTTCTCCATGATCCTGCTGGTAATCCTGGCCGGCAAGCTCGGTCCACAACCCGGGCGGCTGATAAGGTTTAACAGAGGGCCCCCCGATCTTCTCAACGAGTAGACCCGCGATCGCGAGTGCCTGATCGCGAATCATCGGCGCCGGTAAACGAAAACGCGGTCCACGAGCCAGCAGGCGATTGTCAGGATCCTTCTTGAGAAGCGCCGGCGTGACCTTGGACGATTGCCGATAGGTTGCGCTCGTCACGATCGTCCTCTGCATGGCTTTGACGTCCCAGCCGGAACTTATAAAGGTGGTCGCCAGCCAGTCGAGGAGCTCGGGATGGGTCGGCCGTTCACCTTGCACGCCGAAATCCTCAGACGTTTTCACGAGACCCCTGCCAAAGTACATCTGCCAGAAGCGGTTGACGGTGACCCGCGCGGGCAGGGGGTTTGAGGGATCGACGAGCCAGCGGGCGAAAGTCAAACGGTTTCTTTCCTGGGACTCGGGTAGAGGAGGCAGAATCGCCGGTACACCGGGACTCACTTTTTCCCCGGGGCTGTCGTAAGCGCCACGAATGAGTCGAAACGTGTCACGTCGCGGCTCATTCTCCTGCATCACCATGACCGTCGGGAAGCTGTCCCAGAGCTGCTCGCGTTGACGTTTGAGCTCGACGAGTCGGCGCCAGGCCTGTCGGATGTGCTGGGGAGCGTACTGGTCGAGAAAGCAAAGCCGAACCTTGTCAGACTGTGCCTGGGTTCTTTTCTCAGGAGCTAACCTGGCAATCTCGCTGACCGATTCCGCGGTGGAAACGACGGCCGCCTGGCCAGGAGTCAGGGAGGCCTCGTAGATTCGGACGTCGTCGATGTGACCTTGAAAACGAGGTCTCGGAGCGCCGCTGGCGCCAATGCGCAGGGGTTCGTCCATCTGAATGGGGTTATTCATGCCATCGAGCAGGTGGGTGAGTGCTTGGGATCGGCCGTTGACGTAGATGCGGAATCCGGTGGGTATTCTCGAGCCGTCGTAGGTCACGAGCACGTGCCGCCATTCGTTGAGCGGCAGGGCATCCTGTGTCTGCACGCGCACGCCGTCGTCCAGCCACCGCTCGGACAGGTTGATCTGGACCCTCCCGCCGTTCAGGTATAGCCCGTATCCCTGCTCACCTTCCTCTCCTTCTCTCGCTCTCGACACAATCACGCCGTCAGGCGCCCTGGGGTAGATCCAGGCCGCGAGAGTGAACTTGTCGTCGTAGCCGAAGTTCGCGACGTCGCCCGCGTCAATGAAACGTTTCCCGTCGAAACCGGCCGCCGCGCCCAGCCGTCCGGATACGAAGTGCGGGTGGCCATCTTCCAGGCGGGGATTCACCCGCTTTCCGGTGTGCAGACCAACGATGTCACCATTGAACGGGTAACGAGCCACAAGCTGGTCGCGAAGTACCCAATCGACTCGCGCGGAAGCAAGCAGAGATTCTTCCCAGCGCTTCTGCGCGGCGGTCGTTTCGGACTCCAGGCCTGAGAACTCTTGTTCTGCTGCTCGGAGCTCGGAGTCGAGTTCGGCCAATTGGGCCTGTTGGTCCGCGGTAGGGGCCTTCACGAACGGTGGCGAGTTGCCCTGCTTGAATGCTTTGCCGCGCTCGGGGATGTTGTTGAAGTGCGCAAAAACCTGGTAGAACTCCTTTTGAGTGATGGGGTCGAATTTGTGGTCGTGGCAACGCGCGCAACCCATGGTCAAGCCCAGCCACACCGTCGAGGTCGTCTCGACCCGATCGACCACGTTCTCGACCAGGTACTCCTCGGGGATGATGCCGCCTTCACCATTCTGGCTATGGTTGCGGTTGAAACCGGTAGCGATTTCTTGCTCGAGCGATGCGTCCGGTAGCATGTCCCCCGCTATCTGTTCAATGGTGAACTGATCGAAGGGCGTATTGGCGTTGTAGGCATCGATCACCCAGTCGCGCCAGCGCCACATATGCCGTTCCGCGTCAGACTGGTAGCCGCTGGTGTCGGCATACCGGGCGGCGTCCAGCCACTCAACGGCCATCCGTTCACCGTATCGGGGCGATTGCAACAATCGGTCGACCAGCTCCTCGTAGGCGTTGGGTACGTCGTCGCCCAGGAAGGCGTTGACCTCGGCCGGCGTAGGAGGCAATCCGGTGAGATCGCGCGTTACGCGGCGGATCAACGTGGCGCGGTCGGCTTCAGGCGATGGACTCAGTCCGTCCCGCTCAAGCCGTGCAAGCACGAAGTAGTCGATCGGGTTGCGTGGCCAGTCGCGGTTTTGTACCGGCGGGAGCGCGGGACGCCTGGGCGGGATGAAGGACCAGTGTGTTTTCCACTCGGCTCCCTGATCGATCCACAATCGAATGATCTCGATCTGGTCGTCGGTCAGGGCTTCGCGACCCCAGGGCATCCGTTCGCTTGCATCCTCGGAGGTAATCCTGCGGTGCAAGAGACTCCTGGCAAAGCTTCCCGGAACGACGATCGGACCGCCGAAGTGACCCCGATCCCCGAAGGGACCCTCCTTCACATCCAGTCGAAGCCCCCGCTGGCGCTTTTGTTCATCCGGTCCGTGACACGTGAAGCAGTTCTCGGAAAGGATCGGGCGAACCTCTCGGTCGAAGTTGACGACTCGGTCCGCGATCTCAACCGCAGTGGGTTCCAATGTCGCGGCGTCGCTCTCCCACTCGGCTCCCGCATCGATCCACCGGCGAACGGCGTCGATCTGACCTTGCGTCAGGAAGAGTCCCGAAGCCGCAGGGGGCATTCGCTTGTGGTCGTCTTCAGCAATCAGACGTTGGAACAAGATACTGCCCGCCGAATCGTTCGGGACAACCAACGCCCCAACGAAATCCCTCGTGTCCAGTCGAAGGTCGGCCTGCCGTGTGTTTTCGTTTGGGCCGTGGCAGAGGAAACAGGTCTCGGCGAGGATGGGCCGGATGTCGCGGTTGAACCGGACGGTCTGAGTGGAGCCGGCTGCGGGCGCGGCGCTAAGATCACGAGACGGAGGACAGACAAGCACCCATGCGAGAACCCCGACGAGAACAAGAAACGGCCGAATTGCAATCCTCATACCGCGCTCCAGAGTGATGGTAGATCGCCGGCCCGCACCATGGCAAGCGGCGCTTCTTGATGAACTCAACGACGCAGGAGACAGCAGGAGGCTGCGATTACACACGCCGAACGCAGCTGGGAACGAGGCGGGCATACGTATGAAGCTCTTCTAACTCCTCGAAGACTTTGGATGATTGCTTTGGGTGTGATGATATGGCGCCACGCGCGCTAGAAGCGAGAAGAAAAGCGAGCTTGAATGGAGAGGGAGATTATGGGTCCCCCTGGAACTGTTCCACGAGGTGGCCTGGTTCATCCGTTCGACACCAAACGCGCGACTTCGTCGGGCACTTCGTCAAGAAACTTGGTCACCACCTGCACCAGCTCGACTGGTCTGTCCATGTGTACGTAGTGGCCGGCCTTGTCGATTACCTCCAGCTTGGCGTTTGGCAGCTTTTCCGCAATCTCATTCCCCAGCTTGCTGCTGATGAAGCGATCATACTTTCCCCACACCACCAGCACGGGCGTTTGAAGCTCCTGTGCGCGCGGCTCAAAGTACTCCTGACCCATGCGGAAATTTTGAAAGTACGACAGAAACGCTTCTTGGTTGCTCTTACTAATACCATCGGCTGAAAACTCCTGGCGCACCTCAGCTGGTATAGAATGCCCTCGGTAGAATCCTTTGATGTACGAGATTCGGGCTGTGACGCCCGGAAACCAGCTCACCAGGGCCTTGCCGAGGATCGAGCCCTTCTTGGCAAAACTCTTGAGTTCCCAGGACGAGTACTGTGGCCGCGGAAACGGAATGCCGTCCATCACCGCCAGCTTGGAGACGCGGTTCGGGTGCTCCAGGCCGACAAGTAGCGAAGGAAGCAGGGCAATGTCTGTGGCCACCAGGTTCGCTTGACGTATGTGAAGCGTATCCATGAAGTCTACAATCACCTCAGCGAAGCGGCGTGAAGTGTAGTCCTGGGGCGACGTCAAGGGCTCGCTCCCGCCAAAACCCGGCCAATCGAGCGCCAGCACATGGTACTTCTCAGCCAGCAGCGGCGCCACAGCGTACCAGGCCTGCAGATTCTCGGGCACACCATGCAGTAATAACACCGGCGGCTTCTCGGGATCGCCGAACTCGGCATAGCGGACGTTGATCCCTTCCTTCTTGAGCCGCACCGTCTTGGTATTCAGCAGACGATTCTGTTTTTCCATCGTGTCGCGGTTTTGAATCGGTTTCATGACTAGCTCCTCCTAAGATGTTAAGGGGTAAACAGCTGACGAAGCGACACTACGTCGATAAGCCAGTGCTTGAGAAAGTGCGCCGAATACAGCCGGCAACACATAAAACTGAACTAACAATTGGCAAGGGTGCATTGGTGATATCGCCAGTTTGGGAAAAAGTACTGATAACGATCAACAGACTATTTGCGGAGTTATTGTCAAAAGTTGGGTACGGACCCATTAGGCGGCGACCTCGTTTTCACGGATTCCGTTTACAAATGTGACGTTTTCTATGACCTCTCCGAGGCGCCGGCAACCTTGTAGCCGGCGCCATCTTTTCTCAGCGCTTCTGCATAGTTTGAAGACCATCGTCAGCATGGTTTGCCTGGACAAACAGCCTCGAGTCTTGGCCGTTCGCAGTCTCACGGTTGCGAAGGTCGACTCGATCGGATTTGTGGTTCTCAGATGTGGCCAGTGCTCGGCTGGAAAATCGTAGAAAGCCAGCAACTCTGTCCGGTCCTTGGCCAGGCAGGACGTGGCCTTTGGAAACTTCAGCTGATAGGTGGCAATGAACTCGTCAAAGGCCCTATAGGCATTCTCTCGAGTTTCAGCCATCCAGATCTGATGCAGCGCCGTCTTTGCTTTTGGCTGAACGGCCTTGGGCAGACAGTTGAGCACATTGCCCGTCTTGTGCATCCAGCAGCGTTGCTGTCGCGTATTGCCGTAGATCTTGGCCAGGGCTTTCCAGAATCCGAGCGCTCCGTCGCCAATCGCCAGTTTTGGTCCCCTGTGCAGGCCTCTGGAGCGCAGATTCCGCAGCAACTCCCACCAGGATTGCTCACTTTCCCGGTAGCCATCTTCCACGGCAATCAGCTCCTTTTTGCCGTCCGCACGGGCTCCGATCAGCACCAGAAGGCAAAGCCGGCCGTCGTCAAAGCGAACGTTGGCATACACGCCATCGGCCCAAACGTAAACGTAGCGCTTGTTGGAGAGATCACGCAGCCTCCACTTCTCATAATCCTTGACCCACTTGCCTTTGAGCCGGCTGATCGTCTTGGCCGACAGTCCCGGTGCATCCGGCCCCAACAGTGCACTCAACGCATCCGAGAAGTCTCCTGTGGAGATCCCCTTCAGGTAAAGCAGGGGCAGCAGTTCCTCCACGCTCTTGCTACGTCTCAGATAGGGAGGCACCAGGCTGGAACGAAAGCGGATGATCTCCTCCGACTCCTCACCAGTTCCACGGTCTCGAACCCGCGGAATCCGAACCGGGATTCCTCCAATCCCTGTCTGGATCTCACGCTTCGGCAGGTAGCCGTTGCGAACCAGACGTTTGCGGCCCTGGCCATCACGCTGACCCTCGTACTCTTCCAGCAGCTCCTCCAGCTCGGCTTGAACCGCCTCAGCCAGAAGCTTCTGTGCTCCTTCACGCAGAACTTCCGTCAAGGCATCCTTCGTTGTGGTTGGTTCGTCGATGGAAACTACAGTATCTTTCTTCAAGGCGTATCCTCCTTCTCGGTCTCCGGGTGAATCCATGATTGAAGGTCACGGATTCAGGATACGCCGCCTCTCATACACAACTTCCGACCATAGCTCAAGGATGGCACGGAAGCGGTTTACGGCAGAACAAATCATCATGAAGCTGCGTGAGGCAGAGGTAGGTCTAGCCCAAGGACAGACGGTGGGCCAGGTGTGCAAACAGATTGGGGTGACCGAGCAGACCTACTACCGGTGGCGCAAGGAGTACGGAGGGCTTCGACTGAATCAGGCCAAGCGGTTGAAGGTGTTGGAGAAGGAGAATGCCCGGTTGAAGAAGCTAGTGGCAGATCTGTCTTTGGACAAGCAGATCCTAAAGGAAGTTTCCTCGGGAAACTTCTAGGCCCGACGAAGAGGAGACGCGCAGTGGTGTGGGTGAGGGAGAGATTGGGAGCAGAGCGCGTCTCCGAACGTCGGGCCTGCCAAGTGCTGGGACAGGCTCGATCGACCCAGCGAAGGGAAAGGCATATCCCCGATGATGAGGCTCGATTGGTGGCTGAGATGGTGGAGTTGGCCACGCACTACGGGCGATACGGCTACCGACGGATCACGGCCATGCTTCGTTGGGAAGGGTGGAAAGTGAATCACAAGCGGGTGGAGAGGTTGTGGAGACAGGAGGGGCTGAAAGTCCCGTCCAGACAGCCGAAACGAAGGAGACTGTGGCTTCATGATGGATCCTGCGTTCGGTTACGAGCGGCTCACAAGGATCACGTCTGGAGCTATGACTTCGTGCATGAGCGAACCCATGACGGAAGGGCCTTTCGATTATTAACCCTACTGGATGAATACACCCGGGAGTGTCTGGCCATTGAGGTTCAACGACAGATGAATCACCAGGACGTGTTGGATCGATTGGCGGAGTTGTTCGTGGATCGGGGAGTGCCTGAATACATTCGGTCCGATAACGGGTCGGAGTTTACGGCTCAGGCGGTTCGGGACTGGCTGAAGGCTGTTGGGGTGAGGACCTTACACATCGAGCCCGGCAGCCCCTGGGAGAATGGATATGTGGAGAGCTTCAACGGAAAACTGCGGGATGAACTGCTGAACGTAGAAGTCTTCGACACGTTGTGGGAAGCGAAGGTGTTGGCCGAGAGATGGCGCAGGGAGTACAACCAGCGACGGCCTCACAGCGCCTTGGCCTATCGGCCGCCGGCGCCGGAGGCCAGATTACCCAGGTCCCAGGCCCAGAGTTCTATACCATGGAGTGGACTTCAAATGGTCCCAGGTCTAACTTAGAGAGTGGACTCGTTCCTGGGGGCAGGTCAGTCGGGTTTGGCCGGCCGGCCGCGAACATCACGCCCCACCCGTTTTTCACGGCCCATTCGAATGTGTGCTGTGAGACACCAGGTTGATTGCCCGAACTGGCCACGAAGATCGGCGGATGGGGTCGCTGCACGGGTTTTGGGTAGATGCTCACTTCCGGGATGTTGAAATGTTTGCCCTGATAAGAGAACTCACCTTCGCTCCAGGCTTTCAGGATGATTTCGATGGACTCTTCCATCCGTTCGCGGCTTTCTTCCATCTCCTGGCCAAAAACGGCAAACTCAATAGGCGTATAGCCGCGCCCGATACCGAAGTTGAGCCGTCCTCCGCTGAGCAGGTCCAGTGTGGCGTACTCCTCGGCCAGGCGGATCGGATGGTTCAAGGGCAGGACACTGACGGCGCTGCCGAGGCGGATTCTCTTGGTTCTTCCCGCTGTGTTGGCGAGAATCACCGAAAGCGCACCAGCCGTACCGTAGGTTCCAACATGATGCTCTGCCAGCCATATCGAATCGAAACCCATCTCATCGCAGGCCACAAACTGTTCGATAGTGTTCCTTTGAACGTCGTGGAAGGAGGCCCATGGCGGGACATCATTAACGGAGAAGTAGTCAAACTGCATGGGTCAAAAGTTCGATGTTAGCAAAAAAGCATATCGCAGAATCGCGAAGGGTCAAGGCCAACCTCCGTGGAGACTGATCACCGACAATAATCGGGTCGTCCCGCTCACAAAGCCTCAGCTCTGGAAGCCCACTGCCCTGCAAATCTCCTTCTGTCGGGCGTCCAGTGTCAGGAAGCTGATCTGACTCGGATCCGGCGACACAAAAAGGGCACAGGCCACGTGCCAGAGATCGGCTCCTCGTAGATAGCCGGCTCCAACAACCTTTTTCACCTCCGCCGTCAGGGGTCTGTTAGGAAACACCCACGAAATAGCGGAGAGATAATCGGGCGCAGGGTCGGCCACTCCCTCGCGCGAACAGGCGGATTGGAACTCCGCTTCCAGAAGGTTCGAGGAAAGCAATCGGTCAAAGGAATGAAGATTCGTGGCGAGTCGAACCGCTTCGGGCTCATCGAAAGCAATCCCTACCACAACCGACGAGTCAAGGTAGGCAGCTTTCAATCCCGCGACTCCAGGAATCGGGCAAGGGCTCCGGGTCTACTGGCCAGCGGCTTCAGAAGTGTCGAACCACTGGCTCCACTGACCACCCCTTCCTTCTCCATGCGGCGTAATGATCCTTCCAGATCCTGTGTGGGAGAGAGAGGTCGAACCTCCGCAACTTCTTCACCGTGGTAAGAGATCCTGACTGTCCCCCCGGCACGGACCCTGCGCAGGATCTCACTGAACTTGGCTTTGGCTTCGTAGGTGGAATAAACCTTGCTCATCCGGCTTATTATAACCAATCCAGTCAGACTAGTCAGATCAACTATCGCGTTCCCCTGACCTGTCGGCGCTTAGCCGTCCTCCGCCCTCTCCTCGTTCAGGATCCGCAGCGGCCGGAGTTCGCCAGGTTCCAGTCCCGCATCACGGTACCCGGTGAGTCCTGTAAGACCTCGGCCGTCTCCTTCACACCCAGTCCTCCGAACCCACGACCCTGTTATGGGATTGCGGGAGTAGTCTGGCCAGTTGCGCACTCGATGCCGGAAGGTGTATTCATTCAGAGTCATTTCTCACGCTGGCACCCTGGCCCGTCGGAGAGAAGCCGACGGAATTTATGCAACAACGCCACATGTACCAAGTGATGAAAGCTCTGCGCGAAGTTCGCTTCAACGGAAGCGTGGTGCCGGACCATATTCCCCAACTCGCCGGGAATACCGGCATACGACGGGCGGGCACCGCGTATTGCATTGCCTACATGCGATCCCCGCTTCGGCGAGCCAACGAGGAAGTCGACTGAGCGTATGACCTTTTCCAGACGTCAGTTCATAAAGTGTGGAGCCGCCGCGGGGGCAGGGGGTCTATTAGCGCCGAGCTACGACATGCTGGCGGCGCCCCTCTCGGCTGAATTGGAAAGAAACAGGTCTGGTAAATTGTCGAACCTCCTTATCACCGATGTAGAGCACTTCGTGGTCAATGTCCAGGATCCTGGTGAAGATGTAAAACGCGGTGAAGTCAGGAGGTTTTTGGTCTACAAGATTTCCACCAACTCCGGCATCACAGGCTATTGTTTTGGTAGAGATCACCCCGTAGGCGATCTCCCACGGGTCAGGGATATGCTGGTGGGAAAAGATCCTTTTGCCATAGAGCGTTTTGTTGCTCAGGGCCTTTGTCAGGTCGGCAGCTGGGAACATGCCTTGTGGGATGTAATGGGCAAAGCATTGAACATGCCCGTATTCCGCCTACTTGGCGGAGCTCATCGCGATAAGATTCGTTTGTATTTGACGATCGTGTGGCCCGGCAAACAAGACCAGTCGGATGTTCCTTTCGAGCGCCAGGCCAACGATATCAAGTTCTTTAAGGACAAGGGGTTCAAAGGAGTTAAAATCCGCTGTTGGCGTCCAGACGCAATGGATGACGTGGAGGCGTTGAAGGAGATCCGGCGCGCGGTGGGTCCCGATTTCCCGATCATGTTCGATCGGACAGCCCAGCGGCCACCCTGGGTATGGTCTTACGATGAAGCTCTGCAAGTGGCTCGAGGTTTTGAAAAACACGGAGCCTATTGGTTGGAAGAGCCCTTTGAACGGGAAAACTACACCTTCTCTTTTCGTGATCTGATTCCTCTCGAGCAATCTCCTTCCTACCAATCAATTCCGCGCTCGGCCAAGTTGCGACAAGAGGTGGGCGTGAGGATAACTGGTGGGGAAGGAGATAACGATACCCGTATGTTTGCTCAATACCTGGCGCAAGATGCTTTCGATATCCTCCAGCCGGATTGTATCCTGGCCGGCGGCATTCTGGTCTGCAGGCAGATTTCCGACATGGTGCGGGCTTTCGAAAAGCCAGTCCGAATGGTTCCTCATGGGACACACGGACTATCCCTGGCAGGGTTTTTGCAGGTGGCGGCTTTTTCACCTACCACAAACTGGCAGGAGTTGGTATTGACTACCCCGGGAATGACACCTCAGGAAACACTCGCTCCTGGAAAACGTTTATTGCGTAACAAAAATGTGTTCGAAATTGAGGACGGATATATGTCCATTCCTCAGGGTCCCGGTCTAGGTCTGGAGATTGATGAGGCGGCCCTTGATCATTACCGCATTTGAACGGTTGTCAATTTTTTCCTTTCAGTTCGATAGCCCTTGCAATATCAGGATAGGCTGCGGTGAGCGAACGAAGCTATGGGATTTCCCTCACAGGTGTTGATCTGTGTTGAGGTGTGTTGAGATTTGTTGGAATTGGAGGCTTTGAACAGCTACAGAATTGACTACAGTCGCGTTTTTGCTGTTGGTCAGGGTAATAGATATTTGGGCGTGATCCCCTGCTTCCATATGCCCCTGTCATACAGGGCTCGCCCTCACTGCGTCCCCGCTCTCAGTCTTTAGAACCTTCGGGAGAACGTTTCTAGGATCAGTTAGAGCAAACTATGGAGTTATTGTCAAAAGTTGGGTACGGACCCATTAGGCGGCGACCTCGTTTTCACGGATTCCGTTTACAAATGTGACGTTTTCTATGACCTCTCCGAGGCGCCGGTAACCTTGTAGCCGGCGCCATCTTTTCTCAGCGCTTCTGCATAGTTTGAAGACCATCGTCAGCATGGTTTGCCTGGACAAACAGCCTCGAGTCTTGGCCGTTCGCAGTCTCACGGTTGCGAAGGTCGACTCGATCGGATTTGTGGTTCTCAGATGTGGCCAGTGCTCGGCTGGAAAATCGTAGAAAGCCAGCAACTCTGTCCGGTCCTTGGCCAGGCAGGACGTGGCCTTTGGAAACTTCAGCTGATAGGTGGCAATGAACTCGTCAAAGGCCCTATAGGCATTCTCTCGAGTTTCAGCCATCCAGATCTGATGCAGCGCCGTCTTTGCTTTTGGCTGAACGGCCTTGGGCAGACAGTTGAGCACATTGCCCGTCTTGTGCATCCAGCAGCGTTGCTGTCGCGTATTGCCGTAGATCTTGGCCAGGGCTTTCCAGAATCCGAGCGCTCCGTCGCCAATCGCCAGTTTTGGTCCCCTGTGCAGGCCTCTGGAGCGCAGATTCCGCAGCAACTCCCACCAGGATTGCTCACTTTCCCGGTAGCCATCTTCCACGGCAATCAGCTCCTTTTTGCCGTCCGCACGGGCTCCGATCAGCACCAGAAGGCAAAGCCGGCCGTCGTCAAAGCGAACGTTGGCATACACGCCATCGGCCCAAACGTAAACGTAGCGCTTGTTGGAGAGATCACGCAGCCTCCACTTCTCATAATCCTTGACCCACTTGCCTTTGAGCCGGCTGATCGTCTTGGCCGACAGTCCCGGTGCATCCGGCCCCAACAGTGCACTCAACGCATCCGAGAAGTCTCCTGTGGAGATCCCCTTCAGGTAAAGCAGGGGCAGCAGTTCCTCCACGCTCTTGCTACGTCTCAGATAGGGAGGCACCAGGCTGGAACGAAAGCGGATGATCTCCTCCGACTCCTCACCAGTTCCACGGTCTCGAACCCGCGGAATCCGAACCGGGATTCCTCCAATCCCTGTCTGGATCTCACGCTTCGGCAGGTAGCCGTTGCGAACCAGACGTTTGCGGCCCTGGCCATCACGCTGACCCTCGTACTCTTCCAGCAGCTCCTCCAGCTCGGCTTGAACCGCCTCAGCCAGAAGCTTCTGTGCTCCTTCACGCAGAACTTCCGTCAAGGCATCCTTCGTTGTGGTTGGTTCGTCGATGGAAACTACAGTATCTTTCTTCAAGGCGTATCCTCCTTCTCGGTCTCCGGGTGAATCCATGATTGAAGGTCACGGATTCAGGATACGCCGCCTCTCATACACAACTTCCGACCATAGCTCCAAACTATGACGAGTGGGTCACTAATTCGTGATCACACCGGGTCTTTTCGGGTGCCATGGTTGCGGAATGATCGATGTGACCCTCAAACAGGGATTGAGCGGGCTGTCAAAGAGGTTATTACGAATCCGGATATGACGGGAGAGTTGTCAGCCGCGTGTCCTCGACGGGGCCGCCGATGGTGAAATGGTAAAGGTCCTGGTATTTGTAGTCGGTTAGGCCGAGGACTTCGTGCATAGGGTCGTCGAAGTAGCAGCCGATGCCCGTGCTGCGGATGCCGGCGGCTTCAGCTTCCAGGTAAAGCACTTGGCCGATGACACCTGCTTCCCAAAAGAGGCGCGGGTAAAACCAGGGGCCGTAAAGTTCCAGGGGCCCAACGTACTCAGCAATCATACCCAGGCTGAAGCAACTATCGCTGGCAACGTCCTGGGAACAGCAAATCTGCCGGGCTGGTTCCCGTGCGTCTGCTTCAATAAAGCAATAAAGCTCCAGTTGCGCCGGACACCCGAAGGGTCGTCGCCAGGAGCCAGCCTGAGTGAGTGCTACTTCCAAGGCGTTTCTCTGTGAAGGATCGCGCACCAGGAAGTAAAGTCCAGTGGGGAGATCATCCACCCGGTGAACAAAAATGGCCAGGTGAATGTAGGGTTTCCAAGGAAGTGTACTGAAGGGAATATTGCCTGGGACTGCCAAAGTCTTTTGAAGCATACGATAAAAGGTGTCCCGAGAGATTCGAGTCTTCCCGTCCATGGCCACGGCACTGCGGCGCTGACGAATCATCTTGCGAAGTGCAACCGGACGAGTTGTCAAAGACCACTGCTTTGGTGGGCTTTGAAGTCGCTCATACCGAGCCAAGCCAGATGGCTTCCGAGCAGCTTCTGCAATTTCATCTACACCCCATTCAACGTGAGACCTGCTCAGTTGATTGGGACTGCCCTTCCAGTCCAGAGACTCGAAGCCCAGAACCTGATCTCCGGGCAGGACTACATCACGAATTGCTTCTTCAAACGGACCAAGTGCCATGAGCACATCCGGCTCTTCTGGCTCCGCATCGTGATCAACAAATGTGCCCATGAGTAACGCCAACTCATCCCTACCCGAGTCGTCCAGGATTCTCGTCTGCCAGCCCAGCCCGGCGGCGGCGATACTGACAGCGCCAATGGCGTGACCAGCATCGTGCTGGCAGTAACGATAGGCACGCTGCCCATACTTCCAGGCCTCTCGCCACAGAATGGAAGTGAGTCCCATGAAGAACGTACCCTTGGGAAATCTCCCACAAAGCTCTTCCCACAACCCCAACTCAAACTCTGCCCGCACCTCCAACCCATGTTCCTTCGGTGCATAGTGGCAGACCATGGGCTTTTCGCATAGACCTTCGATGGGACCACAGATCAGGTAACCCTCGGTCGGATGTAGATTTCCACTGGAAGGATTGACCCGTAGGGCCCAACTGGTCTGCCCAATGCTCTTCCAGGCCGATATCGCCAAGCTGTCGTAGAAGAGTTGAGAGATGCTCCGCAAGGTCATCGGCACCGGGGGGATTCGACCCTCAACGAAAGCATCGTCGTAGAGCGGCTCATCCGTTGGCGGTGTTTTCTCCAACGTCACGAACCGCGCCCCGTCAAACCGACGAAAAGGATTTGGCTGGGTGGCCCAGTCCAAATACCCCGGGCCTCTGGCATAGCCTTGGAAGTGATGTTTCGTGGCCTGGTGATAATTGAAAACCTGCTCAAGCAGGTCTGGTCTGTTTTTTAAGTCTTGTTTCATTCCGATCGTTTCTGATCACCCTGCGGTTCTTAACGACGCGCCAGCCAGGACCCTTGACTGCGTCCTAGGCTCGTCTGCTCAATTTCTTGCAACGGTTGCGTGTAAATTAACCGGACCATACCCCTTTCCCAATCCCGGATTGCTTTGGATGGCTACGGTAACAAATTCTTTCGCACCTTTGACTGCGGCGACGAGTTCTTCGCCCTTGGCTAAGCGTGCCGTGATGGCTGCGGAAAGGACACAGCCTGTCCCGTGTATGTGTTTGGTATTCACCCGCTCGGCCGGCAGGCAAAAGGCATGTCCTGTGGAGAACAGAAGATCGACCGGATCCCCGTCGAGATGCCCGCCCTTGACAAGGACGCTCTTTGCACCAAGGCGTGAAATGGTCGCTGCCGCCTTTTCCATGGAGCGCAAGTCTGTGACTTCCATCCCGGCCAACTTTGCGGCCTCCGGCAAGTTTGGCGTTACCAGAAACGCGTTTGGCAGCAGTTTCCCTTTGAGTGACCTCACTGCATCGTCATCAAGCAACGAGGCACCGTGCGTGCTGACCATGACCGGATCTACGACTAAGGGGAACGAAAACGTCACAGCCCAATCCGCGATAGTCTCAATGATTGCCGCGTTTCCCAGGGCTCCTGTCTTGGCGGCCAGCGGCGGGATGTCGTTCACCACGGCGTCGAGTTGTGCTGCCACGAAATCGGGGGGCAGGCTCTCAACTGCGTCGACTGCCTGCGTGTTCTGGACCGTCAGCAGCGTCACAATGCTGGTTCCGTAGACGCCGTGTTGATGAAACGTCTTGAGGTCGGCCTGGAGTCCTGCTCCACCTGAAGGATCGGACCCGGCAATGGTCATCGCAACCGGTGTCATCCTTGGACCTCCATCACAGCCGAAAAGAAGTCCAACTCACATTGCATTGCATAGCCATATGCTTCGCGCACGCCTGGGCCATCGACGGCCACCTTGTCCAGCAGCGATTCCAGTTGTTTAGCCGTTGCCCTGAAGTCGTCGCTGGCATAAGTTTTGATCCAGTCTTCATAGGGGTGCTTCGTTCGCAAGAAGCCACTCAGCTCGTTTCCAAGAAACGTGTACAGGCGCATGCACGGCACCATTGCTGCGACGATTTCGCCAAGACCGCCGTGCCAGGCGATGCGGAGCAGGAAACTAGTGTATGCAGAGGTGGCAGGATAGGGCTCGACTTGGCTGAGGTCGATACCGAGTTTCTCCGCATAGCCAGAGTGCAACTCCAATTCGTCTACAACGCCGGCCATTAGTTGATGGAATACCCGTGCCTGGTCGAAGTGGTCGGATTTGGCGGCGGCCAAGGCATAGGCTCGCACAAAAGCGTGCAGGAAGAAAGCGTCCTGAGCCACATAGCATTTAAACACCTCCCCTTCGAGCGTGCCATCAGCCAGGCCTCGCACGAAGGGATGTTCGAGACAGCGGCGCGTGATCTCCGAGTTCAGCTGCCACAACAGACGGTGCAGCATTCAACCCTCCCACGTCATGCGCCAAAAGTCCCGTTCGTGGCGCAACACCTCGTTAAACTGTGCCTGCTGGTCCGCGTGTCGAAATTGCTCACAAAGCCTCAGCAGTTGTCGAACGTACTCGACGAATTGGGCGTTGGACCAGCGCTGAATGAACTCTGCGTAGGGCCCGGTCGCCTCCAGAGCGAGCTCTTGTCAATAGGTGTGGAAAAACATCAGGCGGCTTTCTCCTCCGGGACTTGGTTGACCGGGACTCCATTGACATATTTGGCGCCCTGGTAGACGTCTTTCATCAGCTCCGGTGCCTTCAACCGGCGGAATCGCTGCTCCGCCACCAACAGCATCTTCCAGATCACCGCCTGGGCGTTTTCCACTTTCTTGAATCGCTTGGCCGCGTCCGTTCGCAGCCGAAGAGCGGCAAACGGTGACTCCACTGGATTGGTGGTTCGCAGATGCTGCCACTGCTTCTTTGGATAGTTGTAAAAGGTCACCATCCGGTCCCAGTCCTGCTCGATTAGCTCAGCCGCCAGAGTCAGCCCTCGCTGCCGGCACCAGTGCTGAAAAACCTTCTTGAGTCGTTGTGCTTCTTCTCGAGTCTCGGCGTAAGGGATCTGCCGCAGGATCAGCAAGGCCGGCTTGTGCACTCGCTTAGGGAGCTTGGCCAGCAGGTTGACGATCCGATGATTCCAGCAGCGCTGCTCCTCGGCCTGGGGATAGACGTTGCGCAAAGCTCCCCAGATGCCCAGGTGGCCGTCTCCGATCACCAGCCGTGGACAGCCCATCCCCCGGCGCTTCAAGTCGCGCAGTACTTCCGACCAGCTCTGAGTCGATTCCCGATAGCCGCTCGTGACCGACACCACGGCTTTGCTTCCGTCACTTAAGGCGGCCAGCACCACCAGCAGGACTGCCTTTTCCTTCTCCAGACCCGCCTTGACGTAGATTCCATCTACCCATAAATACACCACTTCCAGATCATTCAAGGGTCGACTCTGCCAGACTTCCCATTCGGCCTGCCACTTCTCTTTCAATCTGGCCACCGTGGAGGACGACAGGTGCGCCTTTTCCCCTAAAAGCCCTCTCAGAGCCAGATCAAAATCCCCTAGCGCCAGACCATGCAAGTACAGCTCAGGGATCAGTTCTCGAACCTGCCGCGTCCGCTTGGCAAACAGGGGCAACACCCGACTTTCAAAGTGTTCCTCTAGATCCCGCACTCGAGGCCTTCGAACCTGGATCGTCCCCGAGCTCAGCGTCAGATGCCTCGGCTTCCCATATCCATTGCGATAGCCCGACGGAGCGTCCACGGCCCTTCGCCGCTCACTCTTACGCCGCCCTAATAACTCCGTGACTTCCTCCTCCAGCAGCTCTTGAACCCAGCCTTGGATCTTCTCCCGCACCCAATCTTCCAGCTCCTCGAAACAAACTCTTGACTCCACACTTTCCTCAATCTTCTGCTTGCTCATGCGGTGTGTACTCCTTCCGTTGCGGGCCTTTCGGCCCTGGGTTTTAAATCAACCCGGAAGGATACTCACCGCCTATGCTATTTACACACCTTCTGATGGTAGCTCTCCAGAGCACTCCAGGCGCGCAGATAGGACACTTCCGCGCCATACAAGATGGCGAGCAGCACCTCGAACGGCTGCGAATAGGCAGACGCAACGAGAAAGTCAACGTAACGTCTGCAGGTCTGATGAGGAGAGGCGTTCAAATCCAGACCCCGTTTCTGTGCATTCTCCTCGAACCAGTCCAGCTCCGAGTCGAGCGCGGTCAGTCCTGAAATCAGAACCTTCTGGGCCGGCCGCGGCGTTTTCGCCATTGTAACTGCCAGGAACGTGGTTGCTCCCCGGGCGAAGAGGTAATCTTGCACCAGCCATCGCCCAAAGGCCTCCTGGGGCAAGTTGCCGTCACGAATTGCCGACAGAAACTGTGCCTTTGTGGCTTGAGACCAAAGGTCTCCCGCACCAACAACCAAGCTTGATTGTTCGAACTCACACATGGTGTTTCGCCTCTTTAAAATCGGCGCATATCCATCCGGAGAAGGAAGGCGCCTCTGTCTCTTGAGGTCTTGAGTGAAAAAGGTCTATCCCACCCCAAAAGGTGTGATTTCTGCACAATCGACCTTGCGCTGGAAGGAGGGCCGGTCCAGGCACCGCACCTGTCCTTCCGGGTCGCGGTAGAAAACCAGGCTCCGGTCCAAGGCGTCCAGGCCACAACGCGCTTTCAACTGCTTGAAATTGGAGACGCAGCTGTCCATCGAGCATCCCGACAAACCCTCCGGGCAATACCCGGCCACGAGGACGAAACGATCGCACAAGACGGTGTAGGCGCCTCGCACCGGGACCTGGTGGGAGGTCCATCGGGGCAGGAAAGCGTCCAGATGCTTCTCGATGTTTTCCCTGTCCCTTTTGCTGAGAGGGCGAGCGAAGCCGAAGACCCAGAGTTGAGCGTCGTCAGGCAGATCGCGAAAACTTGAGAGATCCATGGGACATTCTCCGGCAACGGGTTTTGGGCCTAAGGCCTCAGAGCTTACACACTTCAAGGCCCTAGCCCTATCGCCTGAATCTTTGAGCCTCACGAGGAGGCTGTCCAGGCAGCGTAGCCGCCAGCCAGGCTCTTGATGTTCTCAAGACCGTGGCTCTGGAAGAACTGGGCAGCCTGCAGGCTGCGCTCCCCGTGCTGGCAGTAGACGATAATCTCGCGGTCGCGCGGCCAGGTCTGGAAGATTTCCTGGGCCTTGGCCTGATCGACTTCGATAGCGCCTTCTATCTTTCCCGCGCTGATTTCCTGGGGCTCCCGTACGTCCAGCACCGCGATATCCCGGTTGGCGCTGAGACGCTCCCGAGCCTCTTGCTGGGTAATCTGCAAAGCAGCCACCGGGTCGAAGATCTCCACCGACTCATCAATTTCGTCGCCGCAGAACTTGTCGTAGGCGCTCTGCAGAATCCGAGCCACGTTCTCGGCACTCTGTCCCTCGATGTGATGCCGCTCCACCATATGCATCACCCGGCCGTCGCGGACGATGGCGGCGCAGGGGGAGGAAGGCGGATAGCCCGCAAAGTGCTGGCGAGCCCGGTTTACCCCTTCCACGTCATTGCCCGCGAAGGCGGTCACCAGATGGTTCGGAAGGATCGATTGCTTCAGGGAGGCAAGCACTGCGGGACGCGCGACTCCGGCGGCGCATCCGCAGACCGAGTTGATGAAAAAGAGCATGGGCCCTGCTTGGGAGAAAACCCGGTCGACATCCTCGGCGGAGCGAACCTCTCGAAAACCCGCCCCAGTCATTTCCTCTCGCATCGGACGGATCATGTTCTCGTCATACATCGTGACTTCCACTCCTTTGATTGGTGACGGATCGCTGAACGCTGAGACGAAGAAATAACCAACTAACGGCGGTCGTCGATCAGGACGTTTTCCATCCCCAATCGGTTGCAGCGTCAGGCGGTATTATAGCGAATATCCAATCCGACAGTAGAAGCTGTCCCTACCAGAAACTCGTAACCCTTGAAATCATTGAGGTTGGGCGTGGTCGAATCCACCATAAAGATCGCTGGACCACTACACAGATCAAAAGAAGGCACTACGACCGTCGAGATCGGTTCGATCCTGAAGCAGATAGATCAGGCTCTCGACGTAGAAAAAGATGGTGACGAGCCCCAGGAGATGGTAGTACCAGCCGCCGATGTCCAGGAACAGAGCCAGTGGAAACCAGAGATATCCCACCCAGCCCGCGAGTTTGCCAGTCCATAGATGGAGTAACAGGACCGATCCCGTCTTATTGTAGGACATTAGAGCATAAACGGCTGCAGTCAATAGCAGAACGGCAACATATATCAGAATAAGGACTCGCCGTTCCGGCACCTTGTAACAGACCAGGAGAATGATCCCCACTCCAAAAAAGACATCCGCGATCCCGTCGAACTGGGCTCCCCAGGAAGACATTGTGCCCCGCCACCGGGCTACTGGACCGTCGAGCATATCCGTCAGCCCACCCAGGACCCAGCAGAAGAGGATCCATACCGTCGAATCCCAGTAGACAGCAGCACCCAGGGGCAGCGCCATCACGAGTCGAAGACTGGTCAAGAAAGCGGACATCGTAGGTTGCACTTCTTGCAGAGTTCTCGGTGCCTCATCAGGGAACTGCTGTTGACATCTCCACGAGCCCCAACATGTGATTCTGCCTAGGTTCCGTCCAGAACTTACCCAACGGACGACGCCCCGTCCGTGGAGTCCGTCCGTTAAACTCTAAAAGTCATCGTCGCAATTATCCACGTAGTTTCCAGGATATAGTTCATGCACGAGCCTTCGACGGTTACTCGATTCCGTTGGGACAATAGCTATGCCGAGCGATTGCCCGGCTTCTATGTCTCTTGCGCTCCGTCGGTCGTTCCAGATCCGGTGCTGCTACGGTTCAACAGCCCCCTTGCCGAGGAACTTGGTCTGAACGCCGGGGAATTAGGGTCAAGCCTTGCTGCCCAAATCTTTTCCGGCAACCAATTGCCGGCTGGTGCACAGCCCTTGGCGCAGGCCTATGCAGGGCATCAGTTTGGTGGCTTTGTATCGCAGTTGGGAGATGGACGCGCACTGCTGTTAGGCGAGGTGATCGACTGTCACGGCCGGCGCAGAGATATCGCGTTGAAGGGGTCAGGGCCGACGCCTTTCTCGCGCGGCGGCGACGGCAAGGCCGCTGTTGGTCCCGTGCTGCGTGAGTACCTGATTGGCGAGGCGATGCACGCTCTGGGCATTCCCACGACCCGCGCTTTAGCGGCGGTTGGAACGGGAGAACTCGTGATGCGCGAGCGCCCGCTGCCCGGCGCGATTCTCACGCGCGTCGCGGCCAGTCATATCCGCGTCGGCACATTCGAGTATTTTGCAGCGCGTCGGCAGCACGATCAGGTTCGCGCGCTGGCCGACTTTGTCATCGAACGTCATGATCCTAACCTATCGGGAGAACCTGACCGATATCTGTTGCTGCTCAAGGCCGTGGCCGAACGCCAAGCCGCTTTGCTTGCTCAGTGGATGCAGGTCGGCTTCATCCACGGTGTAATGAACACGGACAATATGGCTGTCTCAGGGGAAACCATCGACTACGGCCCATGTGCGTTCATGGAATCCTGCAGTCCTCATGCGGTGTTCAGCTCGATCGATGCTGGTGGACGCTACGCTTATGGCAATCAGCCGACGATTGCCTGCTGGAACCTGGCCCGCTTCGCCGAAACCCTTCTATCGCTGATCGACGACACCGCACCGGATCGGGCCGTGGCGGAAGCGACAGATGCGATCAATGGGTTCATACCACGCTATGAGGCATTGTGGCTGTCCGGTGCGCGAGCCAAGCTCGGTTTGACAAATGCCCCAACTGACGACGACGGCTTACTGGCACGGGATTGGCTCGAGCTGTTGGAGCAACACGCTGTCGATTTCACGCTTGGCTGGCGGCGGCTGGCCGACGCCGCAGAAGGCAATGCGAAGTTACTGGAAGCCCTATTCCCATCGGCGGATGCCGTCCGACCCTGGCTAGAGCGATGGCGTCGTCGTCTCGCCCCGCAACTAACATCAGCCACGGCGAAGGTAATGCGCGCAGTAAATCCGATCTATATCCCCCGCAACCACCTCGTGGAAGAAGCTTTAACCGCAGCTTTTGATCACGCTGACCTTACCTTATTCGAGCGGCTGCTCGACGTGATCGCGCACCCCTACGATGAGAGACCCGGGCTCGAAGACTACTCCCAGCCGGCGCATCGCGAATTTACTGCTTGCTATAAGACCTTCTGCGGCACTTAAGCCGACGATCCGACGTCATCGCAATAAGGCCTGCGAAGGTTTTCGGTATGGCCCCGTTTGGCCGCTTTTCAAGTGGCCCCCGACACCAGGGCAGGATCCCCGTGATACCCCAGGCCGGAAACGACATGTTGAGGTATCATCAGAAGGATGGCTATCGGTCAGCGTGGGCGTATTCACCTGACGTGATTTAGATTGGGCCGATGTCTAAGAAAGCAAGAAAGAGGATTTGCCGCCCAAACTGCGCGAACTCGCTTCGGAGCTAAAGAAGGCAGGATTTGTAGACCGCGGAGGGAAGGGAAGTCATCGCAACTTCATTCATCCCGACGTGTCGCGGCCAGTGACTCTATCGGGAAAACCAGGTGATGACGCGAAGCGGTATCAGATTCGTGCTGTGAAACTCGCACTCAAGGAACTGAAGAAATGAAGGAGAGCGCCTACTACGCCAAGATTGTGGAGTGGTCGGAAGAAGATCAGTGTTACGTGGGCAGTGCTCCGGGGCTGATCTACGGAGGCTGCCATGGCAGCGATGAAGCACAGGTGTTTGAAGAGCTGCGCCGGATCGTAGAGGAAGTCATTGAGCTCTACCATCGCGACGGGAAGCCGCTACCACCCCCTACCTCAGGCCGCGACTTTGCCAACAAGATGCAAAGTGTGGGCTAGACCCATTTTTTGAAAAACTGCCAGAGCTCGTAGTCAATCGGCACCCGATCGGGCTGCTTGTCGTCCAGGGCAAGTGCAATCCGCTCTCTCGAATCCATTCTCAGTCCGCCTCCAAGCGGTCGTCGGTGGTCTGTGTCTCTGGCCCCGCCTTCCAGATCACCAGCACCAGGGCTGCCCCGAGGATCGCGGCCAGACCAAAGACTACGAACGTCCTGTCATAGCCCCACTTGTCGATGAACGCGCCGGCGCCCCAGCCGGCCAGGCTGGCCCCAATGTAGCCCATCCCATCGATGAACCCCGCCGCGCCGGCCGCCCCGGATTTCTTACCAAAATCCTGAGCCGCATGGCCGACCATCAGGATGTGCGGCCCATAGGTGAAGAACCCGATCAAAGCTACGACCGAAATCACCACCCAGGCATTGTCGTGAGCGATGTAGGGAAAGCTGATGGTGGACAACCCCAGCAGCAACATCAAAATGGCGATGACCGGGGCTCGCCGGCCCCCGAAAAACCGGTCGGTGGCCCAGCCGGCCACCACCGCGCCCGCCGCCCCCGCCAGCGGATGAATGCATCGCTTCATTACTTCCTTGAACCCGAAACCGCCCGCTCCGATCAACCTACCCCGCTCTTCCATGAAATCCGGCAGCCAGTTAACGAAGCCGTAACGGTTCATGTCCAACAGGAAGAACGTCCCCGCCACCACCCAGAGGTAGGGGTTCTTCAACGTCCTCAGCACGTTTTGGGACAGCGTGCGGTCGGTGCCCCCCTCGCGGCTGAGTTCCGCCTTATCGTCGGCCTCCACCGGGGGAAGTCCCACATCCTCCGGAGCGTCGCGGATCGCCCAGAAAAAGTAGAGCCCGACCCCGGCGAACAGGATCGCCGGCACCCAGAACACGGCCCGCCAGTCGCCCCCCCAGGCCTGCACGAACTGGCCGACCAGAAAGAAGGCCAGAAACCAGGAAAACGCCCCACCAAACTGGTAGCAGGTCCCCAGCCAGCCCATCACCCTGCCCCGGCTCCTGGCGGGGAACCAGTGGGTCATCACCCGCACCATCGGGGCCCAGCCCATCGCCTGAAGAAAACCGTTCATACCCCAAAACACGCTGATCAGGACCAGCGCCTGGCCCGACGTCATACGGGTCGCCGGCGCCGCCAGCAGCACCCCAAACACGGCAAGATTCATGATCACCGAGCCCAGTACGCCCAGGCTCGCGATGACCCGCGTCCCAAACCGGTCGGCGAGCTGCCCGTTGACGAACTGCCCGACGGCATACATCAGCGTCAGCGAGGTCAGGATGATGCCGAACTGCGCCTTGTCCCATGAAAAGGTTTCGCACAGCTTGCTGTTGGCGATCGGCATGTTGTAACGGCAAAGGTAATAGGCGAAATAGGTGATCCAGACCGAGGAGAAAATCCTGGCCTGCCAGCGCTTCAGATCCGCGGCGTTACGGCTACTGCGCTCTCGATTATCGTGTATCGCCATGTCGAGAGATTCTCTCGGGAAAAACCCAGATTCGACCGCTACACAAGAACAGAGCTTGCTCTAATCAGATTATGGACGAGACAGAACCGACTGACATACGGGAGAAAAAAGAGTCAGCCATATTTCTCCCTGAGTCGCATGGCGGCTTCAACTTCGTTCTTCAGCTTCGTATAAACTTCGTCTATTTCCACGACGGTCGCCGAGCCAGGGGCAAACCCACAATCCGGGTTCAGAGTGATTCGCTCCGGAGGAAGATGTTTCAGAGCCGACTCGACTCGCTCTACAATCGTCTCGACCGAATCCACGATTCCGGGCTGACAACTGACACACCCAAGGCCAATTTCAACGTCTTCCGGCAAATGTCGCAGGACCGACACCTCGCCCGCCCCCGGGGCAGTGAACTCCATCGTGATGTGGTCGACGTTCAACTTGCCGAGTTGTCTGAGGATAGGATCGTATCCGCCCTGGAATGGGGTCTCTCCGCGCGCGCGCGCTCCGGCCCGCCGGCACAGATGTACAGCCCGGTTGACCCCTTCAATCCCTTCAAACACCTGGTTGTCCATGTCTACTGCAAAATCCGCGGCTCGATCAGGGTTGTCGTACTTTGCCCGAACGCGATCGTCCACGAACAGGCAGAGGTGGGGGTCGTCCAGTTGCACGATCGAAACGCCTTCATCTCTGAGTTCCTCAACCTCACGACGCAAAATAGGCACACAGTCTCGAACGAAATCCTCTTGCTCGGAATACGCGACCCGCGACCTCTCCGGGTCCCACATGCGCTCGCCCAGTAGTGCGGGGGCAGGCAGGGTGGCTTTGATCTCCCGGTTGGTGAGTTGCTTTTGGAAGGCCACTTCCCGGGCGATGAAGCCAGACTTCCTCGGTGACAGCTTATCGACCACAATGGTCCAGGGTCGTCCGTCAACTGGATGGCGGCTTAGCTCGAATCCATGCGCCAGCTCGGCGATCACCCCAATGTAGGATTTGCGCCTCCATTCCCCGTCGGTCACTACATCGAGCCCGGCAGCCTCCTGCAGCGCCACCACATAGCGGATCGCCGAGTCCATCAGGCGCTCATACTCCTCTGAGGAATAACGACGGCCGGCAGCGATCAGGTCCTTCACGAAATCTGGTCGTGGCATTGAGCCGATTACTGACGTAGGAAATAGCCAAGTCATGACTTATCTTCCAAGGTGTTTCGATTTCCAGTATCGTCGCGCGTACTCGAAGTCTTCCTGCGTATCGATTTCCACATATCCGCCCGGAGTGTCCACGTGGACCATACGCTCTCCTTTCTCTATCATTTCCTGAAACAAGTGGATCAAGTACGCCTTTTCGAATACCTTTGCCCCACGAAAAGGAGTCCCGCGGTAGTGTCTGCGGCAACGACGGTAGTGCTTTCGCAAGATCGCGGCGCCTTGTCTCGAGAATTTGGCTACACCAGTGAATTCTCCATAAGTGTCTGCTTCCGCAATCCCGCGACGGATTTCTGTCACCACCCCATTGCTGACCCTCACCTTCTCTGCATCATCAGTAGGATGCTGCGAGCGGTGCTCATAGCGGCTGAGCCACTCTTTGTCGACCACGAGTGAGATCTTCGCCTGGCTTGCCGACAGCTGTGCGATCGTTTGCGCAGTGAACAGAGTGTCGGAGTAGCAGCAGATGAACGGCGCTTTCATGAGGTCGTTAGCATAAAAGAGCGATTCCAGGATATTGTTGTTCATCCACTGCGTATTGTGGCGGTAGGTGAACTGTGGGTACTTCTCATGGACTCTGTCCATGCGATAACCGCCGATGAAGCAAATCCTTTCGATGCCACTGCTTCGGAACGCCTCAACGATCCACTCGAGAATGCTGCGTCCAGCGATCTCGGCCAAGCACTTGGGAGCATCAGCAGTTGAGGGCATGAGCCGATGTCCCCGTCCGGCTCCTATAATGATGGCTAGCATGGGGGTGATACCTCTCGTGCGGTCGTTTCTGAAAGCGGCCGACCGGCTGTTCACAAAGTTTCTTGGCCCCTTGGCGGCGACGCTCCACAAAGCTACACAGATCGCACCGGCGGAGGCCCAGCCGGCCCAGAAGTAGATGGCTACCTCGCCGCCGCCTCGGTCCATCCGGAAGCGGGCGTGTTGAGCTCCTCCACGCGAGTGCCGACTACTTTCTGCCCATAGCTGTCCACGCGCTTCACCAGCTCACACACTCTTTTTGCCAAGGACCCCGCTCCCCCGAGACTCCGTAGAGGACCACCACCGAGTCCGCGATTCTGTAATAACAAAGTCTGCGGATCTGGCTCGCCAACTCTTCTCGTCATCGAGGATCACAACACCGCAAAGTTTAGGCCAGTAAAGCGGCGAAGATATCAGTGAATGGCTGCCGGACACAACTGGAAGTTCTACGGGGCGTTGAGCGTTCAGTCCTGCCGGTGATACACGCGCTAGCTCAAACAAAGAGCTAGCCAGGCCTGTCTGTGGGAGTGCCCACAACCGGGCAGAGGGATTTGAACCCTGACTTCCTGCTCTCAAGGCAGGAACACGGATTTCTCGTAAACACCTGATTCATAAGCCTTTTGTTTTCAAGGGCTTGTGTTGATTTGTGTTGATTTGTGTTGAGGTGTGTTGAGGTGTGTTGAGATTTGTTGAAACAGGAGGCTTTGAACAGCTACAAAAATGACTACAGCTGCGTTCAAGCTCTTAGCTCGTTCACGTCCCTTCATGAGCTCTTGTCAATAGGTGTGGAAAAACATCAGGCGGCTTTCTCCTCCGGGACTTGGTTGACCGGGACTCCATTGACATATTTGGCGCCCTGGTAGACGGCTTTCATCAGCTCCGGTGCCTTCAACCGGCGGAATCGCTGCTCCGCCACCAACAGCATCTTCCAGATCACCGCCTGGGCGTTTTCCACTTTCTTGAATCGCTTGGCCGCGTCCGTTCGCAGCCGAAGAGCGGCAAACGGTGACTCCACTGGATTGGTGGTTCGCAGATGCTGCCACTGCTTCTTTGGATAGTTGTAAAAGGTCACCATCCGGTCCCAGTCCTGCTCGATTAGCTCAGCCGCCAGAGTCAGCCCTCGCTGCCGGCACCAGTGCTGAAAAACCTTCTTGAGTCGTTGTGCTTCTTCTCGAGTCTCGGCGTAAGGGATCTGCCGCAGGATCAGCAAGGCCGGCTTGTGCACTCGCTTAGGGTCCCACTCTGGGATGGGTGAACCCCCTCGCCTTTAGGCGAAGCCTTCAGGAGGCTTGGGGGTACACTGCGGAGGTGTCTGAGTATCGGAAAAGTTCGCATGCAGTGTATCGGCTGAGATATCACTTTGTGTTCATCACCAAGTACCGCAAGCCGGCTCTGCGAGGAGAGATCGGGAAAGAGGAGCGGGACCTGACGCGAGAGATTTGCCGATCGTTGGATATCGAGATCGTGAAGGGGCATGTGCGACCCGATCATGTACATTTGTTGTTGGATGTGCCGCCGAGATTGGCGCCGAGCCGAGTGATGCAGGCGATCAAAGGGAAAACGTCGCATCATCTACTGCAAGATCACCGCAAGTTGCGCAAGGAGTTTTGGGGACGACATCTTTGGGCACGAGGGTACTTCGTGGCGACGACTGGGAATGTGAGCGATACGATGGTTGCAGAGTATATCGAAACCCAAGATGTCGAGACCCGAGACGACGATTTTCGGGTCACTGAGTAGTCAGCCTGCGAGCGAAGCGAGGTCTTTAGGCGACTTCAGTCGCATGTCGAATCCACCGCCTTCAGGCGGTGGAGAGTGGGACCCTTCTCAAGGAGCTTGGCCAGCAGGTTGACGATCCGATGATTCCAGCAGCGCTGCTCCTCGGCCTGGGGATAGACGTTGCGCAAAGCTCCCCAGATGCCCAGGTGGCCGTCTCCGATCACCAGCCGTGGACAGCCCATCCCCCGGCGCTTCAAGTCGCGCAGTACTTCCGACCAGCTCTGAGTCGATTCCCGATAGCCGCTCGTGACCGACACCACGGCTTTGCTTCCGTCACTTAAGGCGGCCAGCACCACCAGCAGGACTGCCTTTTCCTTCTCCAGACCCGCCTTGACGTAGATTCCATCTACCCATAAATACACCACTTCCAGATCATTCAAGGGTCGACTCTGCCAGACTTCCCATTCGGCCTGCCACTTCTCTTTCAATCTGGCCACCGTGGAGGACGACAGGTGCGCCTTTTCCCCTAAAAGCCCTCTCAGAGCCAGATCAAAATCCCCCAGCGCCAGACCATGCAAGTACAGCTCAGGGATCAGTTCTCGAACCTGCCGCGTCCGCTTGGCAAACAGGGGCAACACCCGACTTTCAAAGTGTTCCTCTAGATCCCGCACTCGAGGCCTTCGAACCTGGATCGTCCCCGAGCTCAGCGTCAGATGCCTCGGCTTCCCATATCCATTGCGATAGCCCGACGGAGCGTCCACGGCCCTTCGCCGCTCACTCTTACGCCGCCCTAATAACTCCGTGACTTCCTCCTCCAGCAGCTCTTGAACCCAGCCTTGGATCTTCTCCCGCACCCAATCTTCCTGATCAACGACGATTATTATTCCCGCGTATTGCCTCATTAGAGAATCGAACCGAAGCCAGAAACTTGCCTCACTAGGAATCGAACCCAGTTCCGAACACTTTATTAGCTCCTTACCTCAGAAACAACGGGTCGGGGTGAGGGAGCCCGGAGGGCGACCGGAGCCAGACCCGTTTTGCGACCTTCTGGTGGAGCAACTGGGCGAGATTGGGACCCGATTTCGGAGGCTGTCGGTTCCACACGAGCGATCTCGGCCTTGTAGAGTGCCTCTCTACGCCAGTCCCTCACTCGTCGCTGCAGCGTCCGCAGTTGCCCATTGAAAAATCGACCAGGATAGCGTTGCTGAAGCCCAACGAAAAGCGCTTTAGCGGTTTGAGCGGGATTGACTTCCAGCTGGACACGAACCTCTGGCCAGACTTCAGCGAAGGGATCCTTTCGGGTCCTCCAAGTCCGGGGCTTTTTCGTCCGTCGATATCTTCTGATCGCGTTAGGTTCTTGTGAAGCGGTGATCTCGACGAGATACTTCCTGACGACAGCATCCATCTCTCTGGGGGAGTCGTTCTCCTCGAGTTCCCTTTGTCCATTAGCAAAGGTCCAAAAATGGTCTTGGCGTTGCTCGAGCTCTTTGAGCAAGGTCACCGGGTCCAGCTTCCGGTACAAACTCTCGATTCGCTCCCTCTTCCGCTTGGTGAGATAACCAGAGGCGATGATGCGCTGGTAGGGGGTTTGAGCCCGATCGTAGCGCTTCTTGACGCGTGCGCCCTCGCGTTGCTTTTCGATTAGCTTCATCGAGGGCTGAAAGAAGTTCACATAGAGACGCAAGATCTCATAGAGATGAATCAGGGCCCGCCAGGCCCCCAGTCCCTCGTAGCGATCGTACCCGATCAGCCGCCTCACGACAGAGCCGTTCTTCTCTTCCACGAAGGCCTGATCGTTCTTTCGATTAACCCGGGAACGAGTGAAAGTGATCTGCTCTCTTTGGCAGTAACGAAGCATCTCATAGTTGATGAACTCGCTGCCGTTATCCGTGTCCAATCCCAGCAGCGGAACCGGGAGCCGGCCACGCAGGGAGTTCAGGGCGCCGATCACGTCGGCTTCGCTGCGCCGCAGCAGGGCCACGCATTCGGTCCAGCCCGTTGCAACGTCCACCAGGACCAGCGTGTGCAGGAAACTGCCTGCAGCACTCACGCCGCAGTGAGCGACCAGGTCCGCTTCCAAAAAACCAGGTTGAAGATCGTCCCAGTCGGCGAAGGTCCGTACCTTGATCTGCTTCTTGAGTAGGCTTCCCGGTCGGGTTGTACTCATGCCACGCTGATTGCTTCTCTCTGTGGCCAGCAATCGATCAGCGGTGGCGGGGCTGATCGTCAGAAGCTTTCCCCGGACATCAGCGGGTAAGGACAAATGACCGTGCCTCTCCATCACCTCGATCAACTCGGGAAGAAAGGGAACCAGTCGCTTAGCGCAGATCCGGTTGGCGGTGGTCCAAAGGGTAACCAGTGCCCGCTTCACCCGCTCATCGTATCGGGCACGGCGGGGCCGCGAAGAACTAATGCTACTTGGCGGATTGTTCAACAGCGTAATGGCATGTTTGCGACCGTAGCCGGTTGCCGCAACCAACTGATCCACGATCTGGCTCTTGATTCCTTTGCGGGCCGATGCGTAATCCTCGGCGGTGCGCGTCAACAACTCTCGGCGCAACTCCAAACTCAACTTTTTTCTCAATTCGTCGCCTCCTCATCAAGTTTTCGGTTCGATTCTTGATGAGGCAACGGTCTGACATCAGTTCGATTTTGGATGAGTCAATGCGCGGGGAATTCTAACTGTCGCCAATCACTTCCAGCTCCTCGAAACAAACTCTTGACTCCACACTTCCCTCAATGTTCTGCTTGCTCATGCGGTGTGTACTCCTTCCGTTGCGGGCCTTTCGGCCCTGGGTTTTAAATCAACCCGGAAGGATACTCACCGCCTATGCTATTTACACACCTTCTGATGGTAGCTCCCCTTCATCACTGAAAGGACGTGCTAGACTGACAGTGTGGATTTCGAGTGGGATCCGGCGAAGGCCAGTGCCAACGAGTCCAAACACGGCGTGACCTTCGAAGAGGCCATGACGGTCTTTGGTGACCCGCTCGAACTGACAATCTCCGATCCCGACCACTCGGTGGAAGAGTTTCGTTTTGTCAGCATAGGGTTATCGGGAGCACGGCGACTGCTGATCGTATCGTATACGGAGCGAGACTATGTGATCCGGCTCATCAGCGCCCGTTTGGCGACGCCTCGGGAACGAAAGCAATATGAAACAGAAAGCTGACCAGGAACAGACCGACGAACTACGTCCTGAATACGATTTCTCGAAAGGAGTCAGGGGACGGCATTATGAGGCCTACCGGAGGGGAACAAACGTCGTCTTTCTGGAGCCTGATGTGGCCCGCGTTTTCAAAGACTCTGAGTCGGTAAATCGAACGCTGCGGTCTCTGCTCGACCTTGCCAGGAAGGCAGCTGAGAAGTAATTCTGAGCGCCCACATTTGAACCCCCGACTTCCTGCTCCTAAAGCAGGAGTACGAGTTTCTCGTAAATGACTGATTTATAAGTAACTTGTTTTCAATGACTTGTGTTGATCTGTGTTGAGATCTGTTGGTCTGTGAGGCTTTGACCTACACAGAACTGTCGGCGAGACTGCGTTCTTCTCAAACATTCAGGTGTCCACGAAGCCGGGGTCAACTCCTGGAGATACCAGTGGCATCCGGGTGGTCAATAATTCGTTCGCGGGGCCGGTACCATTTTCCGGAGACATCCTGCTGGCGCCGGGTGACCTCGTCTTCGGAGGCATCATGTGCCCGGCGAGCGGCAACACCATCATCGCCACCAGCTTTAGCACGGAGGTGGTGGATTTAAGCGCGCCGGTATGTCCGGGTGATGCGCCCAACCGCCTTTTGGGTACTCTGGCGGCAACCCAGAATCTACCCGCGCCGGCTGAGGCGGCACTGCAGGACCTGGGGCAGCGCCTGCGGGAGATGGACCTGACCCCCTGAGAGCGAGTCCAGGTTGAGTCTTAGTGACCTGCCCCCTTTTTCGCGCAGTCACAATCGGAGGGCCTCCTGCGTTTGAGGCAGGCGTTCGGGTGGGGCCAATCTGCGGGCCGATCGGCCAGGTTCTACTGCCGCGTGGTCCGCAAAAACTCGATCCAACGTGATTCTACCTGGCATTCTCGTCAGGCCAACCTCGCGCGTCCGACATGGATGTCCTGCTCACGAGCAGCGAATGGTTTCATTTTGTGGTAGATCTGTGGTAGAGACTTCATGGATGTCCTGCTCACGAGCAGCGAATGGTTTCATTTTGTGGTAGATCTGTGGTAGAGACTTCATCCATGCGATAACAAACTAAGGAAAGTCTCAAGCCGTCATGATCCAGTTCACGGTGTCTCGCTCCATTGTCGCTACTGTAGCGCCGGATGGCACCCTAAGTGAGCTCTTGTCAATAGGTGTGGAAAAACATCAGGCGGCTTTCTCCTCCGGGACTTGGTTGACCGGGACTCCATTGACATATTTGGCGCCCTGGTAGACGTCTTTCATCAGCTCCGGTGCCTTCAACCGGCGGAATCGCTGCTCCGCCACCAACAGCATCTTCCAGATCACCGCCTGGGCGTTTTCCACTTTCTTGAATCGCTTGGCCGCGTCCGTTCGCAGCCGAAGAGCGGCAAACGGTGACTCCACTGGATTGGTGGTTCGCAGATGCTGCCACTGCTTCTTTGGATAGTTGTAAAAGGTCACCATCCGGTCCCAGTCCTGCTCGATTAGCTCAGCCGCCAGAGTCAGCCCTCGCTGCCGGCACCAGTGCTGAAAAACCTTCTTGAGTCGTTGTGCTTCTTCTCGAGTCTCGGCGTAAGGGATCTGCCGCAGGATCAGCAAGGCCGGCTTGTGCACTCGCTTAGGGAGCTTGGCCAGCAGGTTGACGATCCGATGATTCCAGCAGCGCTGCTCCTCGGCCTGGGGATAGACGTTGCGCAAAGCTCCCCAGATGCCCAGGTGGCCGTCTCCGATCACCAGCCGTGGACAGCCCATCCCCCGGCGCTTCAAGTCGCGCAGTACTTCCGACCAGCTCTGAGTCGATTCCCGATAGCCGCTCGTGACCGACACCACGGCTTTGCTTCCGTCACTTAAGGCGGCCAGCACCACCAGCAGGACTGCCTTTTCCTTCTCCAGACCCGCCTTGACGTAGATTCCATCTACCCATAAATACACCACTTCCAGATCATTCAAGGGTCGACTCTGCCAGACTTCCCATTCGGCCTGCCACTTCTCTTTCAATCTGGCCACCGTGGAGGACGACAGGTGCGCCTTTTCCCCTAAAAGCCCTCTCAGAGCCAGATCAAAATCCCCCAGCGCCAGACCATGCAAGTACAGCTCAGGGATCAGTTCTCGAACCTGCCGCGTCCGCTTGGCAAACAGGGGCAACACCCGACTTTCAAAGTGTTCCTCTAGATCCCGCACTCGAGGCCTTCGAACCTGGATCGTCCCCGAGCTCAGCGTCAGATGCCTCGGCTTCCCATATCCATTGCGATAGCCCGACGGAGCGTCCACGGCCCTTCGCCGCTCACTCTTACGCCGCCCTAATAACTCCGTGACTTCCTCCTCCAGCAGCTCTTGAACCCAGCCTTGGATCTTCTCCCGCACCCAATCTTCCAGCTCCTCGAAACAAACTCTTGACTCCACACTTTCCTCAATCTTCTGCTTGCTCATGCGGTGTGTACTCCTTCCGTTGCGGGCCTTTCGGCCCTGGGTTTTAAATCAACCCGGAAGGATACTCACCGCCTATGCTATTTACACACCTTCTGATGGTAGCTCCCGTAAGTTTGAAACACGCAGGCGGACGTAAGGCGATGTAATGAAACACTTGTTTTCAACAGTTCAATGGCTCGTCTGTTTAACGCTTCTGGGGACGCCCTTGTGGGGTCAGCAGGAAGAGTTATTGTCAAAAGTTGGGTACGGACCCATTAGGCGGCGACCTCGTTTTCACGGATTCCGTTTACAAATGTGACGTTTTCTATGACCTCTCCGAGGCGCCGGCAACCTTGTAGCCGGCGCCATCTTTTCTCAGCGCTTCTGCATAGTTTGAAGACCATCGTCAGCATGGTTTGCCTGGACAAACAGCCTCGAGTCTTGGCCGTTCGCAGTCTCACGGTTGCGAAGGTCGACTCGATCGGATTTGTGGTTCTCAGATGTGGCCAGTGCTCGGCTGGAAAATCGTAGAAAGCCAGCAACTCTGTCCGGTCCTTGGCCAGGCAGGACGTGGCCTTTGGAAACTTCAGCTGATAGGTGGCAATGAACTCGTCAAAGGCCCTATAGGCATTCTCTCGAGTTTCAGCCATCCAGATCTGATGCAGCGCCGTCTTTGCTTTTGGCTGAACGGCCTTGGGCAGACAGTTGAGCACATTGCCCGTCTTGTGCATCCAGCAGCGTTGCTGTCGCGTATTGCCGTAGATCTTGGCCAGGGCTTTCCAGAATCCGAGCGCTCCGTCGCCAATCGCCAGTTTTGGTCCCCTGTGCAGGCCTCTGGAGCGCAGATTCCGCAGCAACTCCCACCAGGATTGCTCACTTTCCCGGTAGCCATCTTCCACGGCAATCAGCTCCTTTTTGCCGTCCGCACGGGCTCCGATCAGCACCAGAAGGCAAAGCCGGCCGTCGTCAAAGCGAACGTTGGCATACACGCCATCGGCCCAAACGTAAACGTAGCGCTTGTTGGAGAGATCACGCAGCCTCCACTTCTCATAATCCTTGACCCACTTGCCTTTGAGCCGGCTGATCGTCTTGGCCGACAGTCCCGGTGCATCCGGCCCCAACAGTGCACTCAACGCATCCGAGAAGTCTCCTGTGGAGATCCCCTTCAGGTAAAGCAGGGGCAGCAGTTCCTCCACGCTCTTGCTACGTCTCAGATAGGGAGGCACCAGGCTGGAACGAAAGCGGATGATCTCCTCCGACTCCTCACCAGTTCCACGGTCTCGAACCCGCGGAATCCGAACCGGGATTCCTCCAATCCCTGTCTGGATCTCACGCTTCGGCAGGTAGCCGTTGCGAACCAGACGTTTGCGGCCCTGGCCATCACGCTGACCCTCGTACTCTTCCAGCAGCTCCTCCAGCTCGGCTTGAACCGCCTCAGCCAGAAGCTTCTGTGCTCCTTCACGCAGAACTTCCGTCAAGGCATCCTTCGTTGTGGTTGGTTCGTCGATGGAAACTACAGTATCTTTCTTCAAGGCGTATCCTCCTTCTCGGTCTCCGGGTGAATCCATGATTGAAGGTCACGGATTCAGGATACGCCGCCTCTCATACACAACTTCCGACCATAGCTCCAGCAGGAATCGCTGCTGCCCCAGGTGGCCGACAGTCCTACGATTAGAACGACCTTTGTTCTGTTCAATCCCACCGGCGACACGGTCACGGTGACCATCACCATCACCGGCGATGACGGGGGTCCGCTGGCTCTCGATCTGGCCAATCTGGGCACTCAGTCCCAGTTCATCATCGTTCTCCCACCCGGAGGGACCCGGATTCTGCGTACCAACGGCACGGGAGATGGTTTGCCAGGAGCGGCCCAGGTTATGGCCACCAGCCGTATTGGCGTCTCCGCTATTTTTTCCCTCTTTGACGGACAGGGGAACTTCTTGACCGAAACCGGAATCGGAGATGCTCGGGTTTCGGCTCACTTCAAGATCCCGGTGGATACGACGGGTGATTTCAACACCGGCGTGGCCCTGTTCAATACGACCGCGCAGGCGGCCGATTTGCAATTCATGCTTTTCGACACCGACGGGAATCAAGTGGCCTCGACCGAGCTTCAGCTCCCCGGTGGAGGGCATCTGGCCAAGTTTGTGGCTGGGCCGGGCGAATTGTTCCCCCAGGTTACAGAAACACGGGGGACGCTGGGGATTTGGAGCTCTCAGCGGATCGCGGCTTTGACCATCCGTCAAAACGTCGCACGTTTGAATCTCACATGCCTTCCCGCGGTCCCGGAGGATTCGACCGACAAGGAATTCATCCTGCCCCACATCGGGGATGGGCCTCAGTCTGGCGTCGCCCTCAAGACAACCTTTCTGTTGTTCAATCTTTCGTCGGTGAAGGCCAATGTCCAGATTGATTTGACGGCTGATGACGGCAGTCCCCTGAGTGTGACCATCGACGGCACGACGGCCTCCAGTTTCAACGTCATGCTGGAGCCGAAAGCGGCCAGCTTTCTCGCGACAGCAGGGGATGGGGGTGCCGCTGGCACACTGAGGACGGGTGCAGCGGAGGTGGCTTCCGATCAACCGATCGGTGTCTCTGGAATCTTCACGCTGGTTGACGACCAGGGCAATTTCCTGACGGAAACGGGTATCGGTACTTCTGAGGTCCTGACCGCCGCGACTGTTGCTGTCGACACGATCGGAGACACTGGTCTCGCCTTTTACAACCCTGGAGATACCGCCGAAGAACTGATGCTGCGTTTCTTCGACAGCGAGGGCAACCCCGGGCAGGCGCCGGCTGTCGCGGGTGCGACACCCGCTCAAAACGGTGATCCCTCCGTCGTGACCCTGACGCTGCAGCCGGGAGAACACGACGCCCAGTTTGCTGGTGAGATCTTCAAGGGTGTGAACCTCGGTCTGGGTTCGGTGGCCATCATGGGTCGCGCTGCGATACTGACGGTGCGCCAGGTGACGGATCCGAGACTTTCTTTCACTGCGTTTCCGGTTGGCCGGGGAGCTTATTCCGGCGTGGTCAATCCGGAGTCCGGCCCGGCCCTTCCCAAGTTCATCGAGAACATGACGGTGACCTCCGATCAGACCGTGGATGTCCAGCTGCCGGCTGGTCTCACCCTTTCGGGAGAGATCCAGACGGTGGGAGATGAGGAGGGGGGTGCGCCGGGAGCCACTCCGACTCTGGTCCGTGCAACCCACACCGACGGCCGAGCCTTTTTTACGATACCCGACATCCTGACCGGCTCCTACAGCAGGGCCTTGCCGGCAGGAACCTACAATCTGGCGGTCTGCTATGTTCCCTTGCGCTTCGCGGGTATGCAAGCCACAGTCTTTACGCAAGTCTTTGAGGATCCGAAGCCGGTCGTCCTGAGTCAGGACACGGTCCGCGATATTACCCTGACACCTCTGCTGATGCCGTTCCGGGTTAGCGGCAAAGTCTCAGCTGTGGATCAGTTGGATTCAGATGGCCGCCCGGTAGTGATCACTTTAACGAACGAAGGCACGACGGCAGCCTTTGCCCCACTGACCGAGAACGAAGTGGGGAACGAAGAGTATCGTTTCCTGCTCCCAGACGGGAAATACAAGGCAGGGATTATTGCGCTCGGGGAGAGCGGGACGCCGGACGCGACGGCAGTCGGCAACATCAGAGGCCTAACCATCGATGGTGCTGATCTAATGGATGTCGATTTTACCGTTCCGAGTCTGGCTCGTCTGAGCGGCGAGGTTCGAAACTTCGATCTCTCCCCGCTTGGACCAACGGAGGTTCTGGCATTTGACACAACCATTTTTGATTTTCGACCTAGACCCGTAAGGAGTCCCCCCGGCTCTGCCGGGGAGGCAGCCAGAGTTTGACAGTTCCGGGAATAGGTGAAAAAACTCCCTTCCGTGAGCCGAGCAAAGCATCACGAAAAGGAGTTTTATGAGTAACTACAAGAGCTTACAGCATACAAAATGGGAGTGTAAGTACCATGTGGTGTTCATCCCCAAGTACCGCAAGAAGTTGATTTATGGGGAGCTGCGCAGACATCTCGGTCAGGTGCTGCGACGGTTGGCTGGGCAGAAGGAAAGCTTGATTGAAGAGGGCCACCTGCTGCCGGATCACGTGCACGTGATGATCTCGATTCCGCCAAAGTTTTCTGTGGCGCAGGTGATCGGGTACATCAAAGGGAAAAGCGCCATCCACATTGCGAGGAACTTTTCAGAGAGTCGGCGTAACTTTGTTGGACAGCACTTCTGGGCTCGCGGATACTTCGTATCGACGGTGGGTCGGGATGAGAAAGTGATTCGTGAGTATATCCGGCGGCAAGAAGCAGAAGATCGTCGCCAGGATCAGCTCAGGCTGCTGTAGCCAAGCCACCCGTAGGTGGCACAAGTGGCCGCGGTAGCGGCAACGTCAAGTCCGCTTTGAGCGGCTCACAAGATTAAAGCCCCCGGCTTTGCCGGGGGATACTTACTTTCTGTCAGACACGCTCGCCCTCATTGTCGCACGTAACAGACGTGGCAAGGACAACCACTTCACCCTACAAGCTTTTGCTGGTGAAGGACCGCCCTTATACCATCCATGCCAAACTGGAAGTGATGCCCCAATCCGGAAACCAGGAGCCAGGAGTAGCGCTGCTCCCTGCCCCGGATCCCGGGCGTCAGATTAACATTTCCGCCGACACGATTGGAGAGGATTTCGTTTTTCCCGTGCTTCCGGACGAAGTTGTCCTTTCCGGTCAGGTGACCGGTCCGGATGGGGAGCCTGTGGAGGGAGGTCTGGTAATCTCGTTTTCACAGAATCTGACGGGAGTCGACACGGCAATCCGATTTGAACGACTCGCCACCACCGACGCCAATGGGGAGTACACGTTGACGGTTCTGAGCGGGGTGGACTACGAGCTCGGGTTTTTTCCGGGGCTGTTCGATTTTCAGCTTCCGGCTCCTTAAATGCTGGCCAGGCGATTACGCTCGAACGCGAGATGTGTCTTACCACCGTCGTTCGCCCCATGTTCGCCCGATTCTTGAGAAACGGACGCCCCAAGAGTTCTAACGCTTGGTTGAGGAATCGAAACGCTTTCTTGAAACCCTAACCCGGATTATGCAAGAACCGTAGTTCGGTGTTGAAAAACGACTCGAGAAGTGGCCCAACTCGGAAGCGGGCAGGAGCTATGGTCGGAAGTTGTGTATGAGAGGCGGCGTATCCTGAATCCGTGACCTTCAATCATGGATTCACCCGGAGACCGAGAAGGAGGATACGCCTTGAAGAAAGATACTGTAGTTTCCATCGACGAACCAACCACAACGAAGGATGCCTTGACGGAAGTTCTGCGTGAAGGAGCACAGAAGCTTCTGGCTGAGGCGGTTCAAGCCGAGCTGGAGGAGCTGCTGGAAGAGTACGAGGGTCAGCGTGATGGCCAGGGCCGCAAACGTCTGGTTCGCAACGGCTACCTGCCGAAGCGTGAGATCCAGACAGGGATTGGAGGAATCCCGGTTCGGATTCCGCGGGTTCGAGACCGTGGAACTGGTGAGGAGTCGGAGGAGATCATCCGCTTTCGTTCCAGCCTGGTGCCTCCCTATCTGAGACGTAGCAAGAGCGTGGAGGAACTGCTGCCCCTGCTTTACCTGAAGGGGATCTCCACAGGAGACTTCTCGGATGCGTTGAGTGCACTGTTGGGGCCGGATGCACCGGGACTGTCGGCCAAGACGATCAGCCGGCTCAAAGGCAAGTGGGTCAAGGATTATGAGAAGTGGAGGCTGCGTGATCTCTCCAACAAGCGCTACGTTTACGTTTGGGCCGATGGCGTGTATGCCAACGTTCGCTTTGACGACGGCCGGCTTTGCCTTCTGGTGCTGATCGGAGCCCGTGCGGACGGCAAAAAGGAGCTGATTGCCGTGGAAGATGGCTACCGGGAAAGTGAGCAATCCTGGTGGGAGTTGCTGCGGAATCTGCGCTCCAGAGGCCTGCACAGGGGACCAAAACTGGCGATTGGCGACGGAGCGCTCGGATTCTGGAAAGCCCTGGCCAAGATCTACGGCAATACGCGACAGCAACGCTGCTGGATGCACAAGACGGGCAATGTGCTCAACTGTCTGCCCAAGGCCGTTCAGCCAAAAGCAAAGACGGCGCTGCATCAGATCTGGATGGCTGAAACTCGAGAGAATGCCTATAGGGCCTTTGACGAGTTCATTGCCACCTATCAGCTGAAGTTTCCAAAGGCCACGTCCTGCCTGGCCAAGGACCGGACAGAGTTGCTGGCTTTCTACGATTTTCCAGCCGAGCACTGGCCACATCTGAGAACCACAAATCCGATCGAGTCGACCTTCGCAACCGTGAGACTGCGAACGGCCAAGACTCGAGGCTGTTTGTCCAGGCAAACCATGCTGACGATGGTCTTCAAACTATGCAGAAGCGCTGAGAAAAGATGGCGCCGGCTACAAGGTTACCGGCGCCTCGGAGAGGTCATAGAAAACGTCACATTTGTAAACGGAATCCGTGAAAACGAGGTCGCCGCCTAATGGGTCCGTACCCAACTTTTGACAATAACTCAGCGGGCAGGTGTGACAGGCGGATTTGCGAAGAATATGGGTTGGCGAGGCGTTTGAGTGGTTTGGGGAGTGAATTTCAGACAGATCTGGGCCTGGATGAGTGTCGGAAGCGGTTTTTCGGGGGAGCTGGGAAAAGCTAACTGGAGTTCAGGCGACTCAAGACGAGGTGGAAGAGGGGTTGTTCGGGGAAGGCTGAGGAAAGATGGACCCAGATGCGTCGAGTGGTTTGTCGGATCCGGGCCCCAATCTTGAGGACCCGACGACGTAAGGTTTCGATTTCGAGCTTGTGCCAGGGGGTTCCGTGAAGATAGTCGCGCAGGCGCACGAACATCTGGTAAGCCAGTGCATGCAGGAGGAGTCGAAACTGATTGGCCAGGAATCGATGACAGCTGAGTCGGTCCATGCTCAGATGATTCTTGAAGGCCTTGATGAAGTTCTCGGTCTGCCCTCGGTTTGTGTAGTGGTCATAAAGTGATTGGGAGCAGAGATCGTCCCGGTTGGTAACTACAAAGCGACGATTGATGCCACGCTGATCGACCTCCACTTTGACAATGACGCGACGGGATCGATCCCAGCTGTGGGCTCGATAAAGAAACTCGTCAAACTGACGCTGTTTTTCCTCCAGCTCAAGGAACCTCAGCCGAGTCGAATCCAGCAGGGGCTCGACCACTCGCTGCAGGCGAGGGTTTCGACTTAACCCAATGACATACTGGAGTTTATTCTCTTCACATTCACAGAACTCGTAGAGCCGAGGCGTGGCAAAGCCGCTGTCGGCCCGAATCTCAATCTCGACATCCGTCCCCACTGCTTGTCGGATGGCCTCCACGACTCGCTTCAGAATGGGCACGATGTGAGAGGCAGCCCCCTTGTTGCCAGGTCTCAACACGGCACAGACCAGGTCTCCCGTGTCGGCATCGAAGATCAGCAAAGGATGCAGAATGTGGTTTCGGTAATACCCGTGGTAGAAGGAGAACTCCTGTTGGCCGTGAGTGTGGTCGTCGGTACTGTCCAGATCCAGGATGATCTTGCTGGGACGTCTCTTCTTCAGGGAGCGCACATAACGGCCTGGCAGCCACCGGCTCAGACGCATCAGATCCTTCTTGGTGACGGAGTTCTCCAGGCGGGAGAAAGTCGGCTGGGTGGCCAAATCGGGATCGCTCTCTGGCAACTGATCACAGACTGTCTTGAGCATCGGATCCGAGCGCAGCGTATCGGCGTCATTACAGTCTTCGTAGCCGGCCACGATCTGCAAGACTCGTTGTCGGATCAACTTCAACAGGTCATGACGAACGTAGCGTCGGTCTCGACTTTCCGCAATACACGAACTGAAGCCCTCGCACAATCGATGTTGACGATCCAGGGATCCAAACAACAACCATCCTGCGTCGGAAGTGAGGCTCCCTCCATCAAAACGCGTCGTGATCTTTCTGTGGCTGTGAAATGGCAGGGTATTCTGGCAGACTGTTTTTGACATTGCCGTAGCTCCTGTTTAGGGTCTTTGTTTCTCTAAACCCTTTTATATCAGAGAGCTACGGCCTTTTTTCTGGGCCCAAATCTCACTTGAATTTAGATCTCTTGCATAATCCGGGCTAAGCTTTGGGAAGAAGAGGGTGAGGTCAATCCGACCCCGAAAGGGCGCATTCTCGAAGTGTTACTGCGTTCTACCTGTAAGTGACGGGGGCGGAGCGTGTCTTCGGGATTTCTGTGTTCCTGGTCCGAGAAGTTGGCAGTTCTAGACGAACGCACCGCCCCCTTCAGGAAAGAAATGGTCTTCCAAGCCTCCTGGTCGAGTTGATGTAATCATGTGTGGAATTGACCTTGCCCCCTAAAACGGGTCCAAGTTGAATGTTGGGATTTTCGGTTTTAGGAAGGAGGCAAGGATGGCACGGAAGCGGTTTACGGCAGAACAAATCATCATGAAGCTGCGTGAGGCAGAGGCAGGTCTAGCCCAAGGACAGACGGTGGGCCAGGTGTGCAAACAGATTGGGGTGACCGAGCAGACCTACTACCGGTGGCGCAAGGAGTACGGAGGGCTTCGACTGAATCAGGCCAAGCGGTTGAAGGTGTTGGAGAAGGAGAATGCCCGGTTGAAGAAGCTAGTGGCAGATCTGTCTTTGGACAAGCAGATCCTAAAGGAAGTTTCCTCGGGAAACTTCTAGGCCCGACGAAGAGGAGACGCGCAGTGGTGTGGGTGAGGGAGAGATTGGGAGCAGAGCGCGTCTCCGAACGTCGGGCCTGCCAAGTGCTGGGACAGGCTCGATCGACCCAGCGAAGGGAAAGGCATATCTCCGATGATGAGGCTCGATTGGTGGCTGAGATGGTGGAGTTGGCCACGCACTACGGGCGATACGGCTACCGACGGATCACGGCCATGCTTCGTTGGGAAGGGTGGAAAGTGAATCACAAGCGGGTGGAGAGGTTGTGGAGACAGGAGGGGCTGAAAGTCCCGTCCAGACAGCCGAAACGAAGGAGACTGTGGCTTCATGATGGATCCTGCGTTCGGTTACGAGCGGCTCACAAGGATCACGTCTGGAGCTATGACTTCGTGCATGAGCGAACCCATGACGGAAGGGCCTTTCGATTATTAACCCTACTGGATGAATACACCCGGGAGTGTCTGGCCATTGAGGTTCAACGACAGATGAATCACCAGGACGTGTTGGATCGATTGGCGGAGTTGTTCGTGGATCGGGGAGTGCCTGAATACATTCGGTCCGATAACGGGTCGGAGTTTACGGCTCAGGCGGTTCGGGACTGGCTGAAGGCTGTTGGGGTGAGGACCTTATACATCGAGCCCGGCAGCCCCTGGGAGAATGGATATGTGGAGAGCTTCAACGGAAAACTGCGGGATGAACTGCTGAACGTAGAAGTCTTCGACACGTTGTGGGAAGCGAAGGTGTTGGCCGAGAGATGGCGCAGGGAGTACAACCAGCGACGGCCTCACAGCGCCTTGGCCTATCGGCCGCCGGCGCCGGAGGCCAGATTACCCAGGTCCCAGGCCCAGAGTTCTATACCATGGAGTGGACTTCAAATGGTCCCAGGTCTAACTTAGAGAGTGGACTCGTTCCTGGGGGCAGGTCACTGGGGGTTGACGACGATGAGCGGAGTGCATTTCCCGTTCACAATACTGCGCGGGAGGTCCGATCATCATTTCTACGGAAAGCGGTCAAAATGGTCGGATTGATCAAGCACTCTTTGGGGATATATCGCGAGTTTGGAGTTCTTCGGATTATCGAGAAAAGGAATGTTCGCGTCCAGCCGCGTGTGCCCTTGCCGGCTGAGTTTCGGCGAGAGCTTCAGGACTATTTTGCGAGCGATGTGGAAAAACTGGGCAAGCTATTGAATCAAGACTTATCTGCCTGGACTAGCTAGTTCCCGTCCGTTCGATTGTAAATGATTGGAAATAAAGGAGAAAGGTCACATTTTGGAGCTCCGATTTTGTCACCTTCTTTTGTTAAGACGAGTCTACTAAAACACTGAAACAAAAGAACTTATGCCAAACCCGGAGCTCCCAAAATGAGAAAGAACCGAGAAAATCAGCTGCCGCTCACGCCCCTGTGGCCCGATCACCAACTCAGCTACGAACTGCAGATGATCTCCCGGATCCTGGATGACAATCCAGAGATCCTGGACTTGGTTTTACAGGATCTGTCTGACAAGACGGATCCACAAAAGGGCTCGCCAGGACTCAGTGCCGAACAGGTGCTGCGTTGTGCCGTTCTGAAGACCTGGCAGCAGCTCTCCTACCAGAAGCTGGCCTTCCACCTGGCCGACTCGATCAGCCTTCGAGCGTTTTGCCGCCTGCCCTTGGGATGGACACCGTGCAAAAGCTGTCTGCAAGACAACATTAGCCGGATTCGAGCTTCCAGCTGGGAGAAGATCAATCGAGTGCTGATCCGATGGGCGGCGGGTGAAGGGTTGGAAAAGGGTAAGAAGATCCGAGTCGATGCCACAGCGGTGGAAAGTGACATTCATCATCCCACCGACTCGCAGTTGCTGTACGATTCGATCCGCACACTCACGGCCCTGTTGCGGAAACTCAAAGAGCACCACCCAGTGGTCTACAGCGATCACTGCCGCCGGGCCAAACGCCGCTGCACGAATATTCGCAACACGCGAGGCCAAGCCCGCAAGAAGCCTTTGTACCAGGATCTGCTGAAGGTGGCTGCCAAGACAGCTCACTACACTCGAGTGGTCCTGCAAAGTGCCTCGCAGTGGGAAGATATCCCCAGCCTGGTGATTGTCGGCAAGTTGCGTCATTACTTGCATTTAATGCAGCAGGTGATCAAGCAAACCGAGCGCCGGGTCTTGCAGGGCGAGAAGGTACCGGCGGCAGAGAAGGTGGTTTCCATTTTTGAGGAGCATACCGACATCATCCAGACGGGAGGCCGCGAGACCACTTTTGGCCACAAGATCTTTTTAACTTGCGGCAAGACCTCGCTGTTGACCGATTGCTTGGTGCTCAGAGGCAATCCGGCGGATTCGGCTCAGATGAAGCCGATGCTCAAGCGCCACCATCAGCTTTACGGGCGCTATCCACGGCAAGCCAGCTTTGACGGGGGATTCGCCACCCAAGACAATCTGAGGTGGGCCAAAAAACAGGGCATTGTCGATGTGGCCTTCGCCAAGAAGGGTCGACTGAAAGTCTCAGAGATGGTGCGTTCCAGCTGGGTCTATCGGCAGTTGCGGCGTTTTCGGGCTGGAATCGAAGGCTGCATCTCGATGCTCAAGCGAGTCTTCGGTGCCAACCGCTGTACCTGGAAGGGCTGGGAGCATTTTCAGCAGTACCTGCATCTTTCGGTTCTCAGCTTCAACTTGCTGGTGCTGGCTCGACTTCGCCTCTAGGCAGCCAGTCGTTCGCTAGGAGCTCTTGTCAATAGGTGTGGAAAAACATCAGGCGGCTTTCTCCTCCGGGACTTGGTTGACCGGGACTCCATTGACATATTTGGCGCCCTGGTAGACGTCTTTCATCAGCTCCGGTGCCTTCAACCGGCGGAATCGCTGCTCCGCCACCAACAGCATCTTCCAGATCACCGCCTGGGCGTTTTCCACTTTCTTGAATCGCTTGGCCGCGTCCGTTCGCAGCCGAAGAGCGGCAAACGGTGACTCCACTGGATTGGTGGTTCGCAGATGCTGCCACTGCTTCTTTGGATAGTTGTAAAAGGTCACCATCCGGTCCCAGTCCTGCTCGATTAGCTCAGCCGCCAGAGTCAGCCCTCGCTGCCGGCACCAGTGCTGAAAAACCTTCTTGAGTCGTTGTGCTTCTTCTCGAGTCTCGGCGTAAGGGATCTGCCGCAGGATCAGCAAGGCCGGCTTGTGCACTCGCTTAGGGAGCTTGGCCAGCAGGTTGACGATCCGATGATTCCAGCAGCGCTGCTCCTCGGCCTGGGGATAGACGTTGCGCAAAGCTCCCCAGATACCCAGGTGGCCGTCTCCGATCACCAGCCGTGGACAGCCCATCCCCCGGCGCTTCAAGTCGCGCAGTACTTCCGACCAGCTCTGAGTCGATTCCCGATAGCCGCTCGTGACCGACACCACGGCTTTGCTTCCGTCACTTAAGGCGGCCAGCACCACCAGCAGGACTGCCTTTTCCTTCTCCAGACCCGCCTTGACGTAGATTCCATCTACCCATAAATACACCACTTCCAGATCATTCAAGGGTCGACTCTGCCAGACTTCCCATTCGGCCTGCCACTTCTCTTTCAATCTGGCCACCGTGGAGGACGACAGGTGCGCCTTTTCCCCTAAAAGCCCTCTCAGAGCCAGATCAAAATCCCCCAGCGCCAGACCATGCAAGTACAGCCCAGGGATCAGTTCTCGAACCTGCCGCGTCCGCTTGGCAAACAGGGGCAACACCCGACTTTCAAAGTGTTCCTCTAGATCCCGCACTCGAGGCCTTCGAACCTGGATCGTCCCCGAGCTCAGCGTCAGATGCCTCGGCTTCCCATATCCATTGCGATAGCCCGACGGAGCGTCCACGGCCCTTCGCCGCTCACTCTTACGCCGCCCTAATAACTCCGTGACTTCCTCCTCCAGCAGCTCTTGAACCCAGCCTTGGATCTTCTCCCGCACCCAATCTTCCAGCTCCTCGAAACAAACTTGATCAACGACGATTATTATTCCCGCGGCGACAACTGGAAATCCCCACCAAAGGGATTAAATAAAAAAGAGCTGTAGCCGTCCTCTGAGACGACTCTTTTCCGCGGTCCTCCTTTCTGTAAAAAAGAGAGATTGTTCTTAGAATGCGAAGGGGACGGAGTGAGAGCGTAGCCCGAAGGGAGCTCCCCCTCGCTCGCGCCGGTGTCCAGGGGAGTGGACCAGATCCACGAGGATCCTGAGCGGCCTCCGTAGGGAGCTGTACGATCTCTCCCCTTGGCGGGCACTCGTCTATCGTCCCCAGCCAGCACTTCCGGGGGCCCAATCAGCCGATTTGCCCGGATTTGACCTCCTCCCGTTTTCCTCATTCCGTGGTTCCCTGCTGCTTTGCCTTGGCGCTCTCCATTCGGTAGCTCGAGACGTTGAGTTCCAGAATCACGCTGTGGTGCACCAGCCGATCGATAGCTGCTGCCGTTGTCAGGGGGTCCTTGAAGATCCTCTCCCAGTCCGAGAAGATCAGGTTGCTGGTCAGCAAGATGCTGCGACGTTCGTAGCGATGGGCCAGCAGTGTGAAAAGAACCTCCATTTCCTCCCGACTTTGCTGAACGTAGCCGATGTCATCGACTATGAGAGCTTCGAAGCGATCCAGTTTCTTGAGCTCCTTCTCCAGGGTCAGATCGATCTTGGCCCGCAGCAATCGCTGTACCAGCAGGGCGCAGGTAGAGAACAGAACCCGGCGCCCCAGCAGAATCAACTCCTGGCCCAGAGCACAGACCAGATGGGTCTTGCCGCTTCCAGGGTTGCCGAAAGCCAAGACGTTCTCGGCGCGATCCAAAAACGTCCCTTCCAGCAGCGCCGTCAGTTGTCGATCCACGCTTTGGGGCAAGCGCGAGCGGTCCAACGCCGTCAGCGTTTTCTCCCAGGGAAGCTTCGAGATTCGGCGCAAGCGCTGGATTTTGCGCTCGTGCCGCTCCACCACCTCGATCTCACTTAACGAGAGTAGAAACCGGGGATAGGACAGACTTTCCTTGGTGGCCAGTGCCGCCTGGGCGGCGTAGTGCTCCCGAAAGGCCGGTAGATGCAGCTGGATAAGGCACTCGCGAAGCCGGATCAAGTTGCCTGTGCTCATGATCTCACCTCCCGGCTCTCCAGAAGCGTGTCGTAGAGGCCCACGTCCATCTTCTCCACCGCCACTTTCCAGGGTTCCACCACCGGATCGACGAGGCATTCTCGTAGTGCTTCGAAACGGATTCTTTGTCCCCTCTCAATCAGCCCCTGAAGCGCTTCTCGCACCCGCTGCTCTCCTTCCTGGGCAGCCAACTCGAGGATTTTCAGATATTGGCGATCCGCCGTGGCCGGACAATCCTGGCGCAGCTCGTCGTAGGCGACTCGAAACAAGATCCCCGGAAACAGATCCTCCCGCCAGCGATAGCGAAGAAAAGCTCCCGGTTTTCGCACCAGCGAATGGATCACGTGCCGGTAGTCAATGCGATGCTTGCCTTCTCCTCGCAAGCGGGGCATCCGTGAATGGCTCCGTCCCCCGTAGTAGATCTCCACTTGATCCGCCCACACCCGCACTTGCACTCGCTCGCCGATCAACCGGCTGTCCACCGAATAGGTGTTGTGGCGAACCCGGATCGTACTACTGGGGGAGACTTTCACCCACTGCCGGGTGAAGTCATCCAGACGGCGTGCCGGCAACGGGCGCATCACTGCCAGCTCTTCTCCCAGGCGCTTTTGTCGGGCCGCATTGCGCCGGGCCACAATCACCGCTACAAAGCCCTCGTACTCTTCCCGGCTGGAAAAATCACGGCTGCACCGCAGCAGCAGTTCCTGCTCGATGGCCCGTTTCAAGCGGTGATGAGCCTGTTCCACATCCCCGTTCTCGTGTGCCTTGCCTGCCTGGGTGCGACTCGAGCGCATCCCGAAGTGGTTCAGCAACCCTTGATAGCGCTCGGTGAACTCTTCCCGCTTCAGGTTGTTGACTGCCGCCGAGAGCCGGTCTGTTCGGTGTTCCTCGGGCAGCGCCCCCAACTCCCACAACGCGTTCTGAAGCCCCAGGCTGAGGCTCTCAAACGACTCACTGAAACACAGCGTGGTCGCTTCCCAGTTCGAGTAGGCCAACACAAAGTGGTACAGCAGATGGGGAAACGGCTGACCCTGGATCGTCACTCCCAGACGCCCCATAAAGGTAAAGTCCGATTGTGCTTGATGTCCCGGCCTATACTTCTGCGGGAACATCACCTCCTTCGCTTCTCCGTGTTCTACCTTCCACTGCTTGATCCTCCGCTGCAGTGTTCTCAACTGGCCTTGCTGGAAGGCCCCTTCCTGCTGACGGCACAAATACTCGAACACCGCTGTCGCCTCCACCGTCGGCGATCGCTTCAGGATCTCTTCCACTTCCGGCCATACCGACTCGAACGGATCCGATCGAGTTCTCCAATACCGCTCCGGCTGACACTGGCTCGGCAGCTTTCCCGACTTCAGGTACTTCCGAGCCGTCTTTCGCGACAGCCCCGCTCTCGCCGCCGCCATCGTTAGCGTCTTCTCGTTCTTTCGCAACTTCACTAACCTCCGCACTTGCTGATCTTTAACCATGTCCTCATGGTCAGGATCAGCCCTGAAAAAGCGGGGATTTCTATTTGTCGTCGCGGGGAATTCTAACTGTCGCCAATCAATCGAAACAAACTCTTGACTCCACACTTTCCTCAATCTTCTGCTTGCTCATGCGGTGTGTACTCCTTCCGTTGCGGGCCTTTCGGCCCTGGGTTTTAAATCAACCCGGAAGGATACTCACCGCCTATGCTATTTACACACCTTCTGATGGTAGCTCTTCGCTAGTTGAGGTGGAGTGTAGAGCTTGCGTATTGGTGTCTTCGCCAGAGGGCTTCAGGCGGCTTACTGGCAAAAAAGCTGGGGAACCACTGAAACAAGTTGGCCCCGCCAAAAAAGGTTAATATTATCAACCGGGATAGAGGTCCAAAAAGGTCACTTTCCGGACGAGAACTAGCTAGCTTAGCAGCTAAGCTAAGCTAGAGATGAATAGTGTAGAGGAGAGAACTCTCTGGGTGCTTCTCCAGGGAACTGGCTGTTCACCCCTGGTCCCTCCTCGGAAGCCCACCGTGACAGACTGACAGTCCCATCCGAAGATGGCAGGCTCTTTCAGCGCTGCTGTGGGATCGCAGAGAGTTGTGCCTGGATCACAGACGTTGCCTTCGAGACAAATCGTTCCTCCGAAAACCGGCCGGCCGTCTCGAAACCGCCCTGTTGTAGCGTCTCTCTCAGTTCCCGGTCCTGTACAAGTCGCAGGAGGGCGTCAGTTATCGCCTCACTGCTGGCCGGGGGGATAAGCAGGCAATTCGTGCCGTCGACTGCGTACTCCCGGACTCCACCGGAGTCGGAGATCACGCAGACCGCGCCGCACGCCATCGCCTCAAGGGGAGGAAGGCCGAAACCCTCCACGAGAGATGGGAACAAGAAAATGTCGCAGTAGCGGTAAAAGCCCCGGATCGACGGCTCCGCGTCACCGGTTTTCATGACGTTCGAGAAGCGCTGGACGTTGACGGGAACCCAGTTAGGGGGATAGTCGGCATCGAAGACGACAAAGTCGACCTGGGCCTCTCGGGCGGACAAGGCTTCTATGGCTCCCAGGGCGTAGCGCCGAGCTACCATCAGAAGGTGTGTAAATAGCATAGGCGGTGAGTATCCTTCCGGGTTGATTTAAAACCCAGGGCCGAAAGGCCCGCAACGGAAGGAGTACACACCGCATGAGCAAGCAGAAGATTGAGGAAAGTGTGGAGTCAAGAGTTTGTTTCGAGGAGCTGGAAGATTGGGTGCGGGAGAAGATCCAAGGCTGGGTTCAAGAGCTGCTGGAGGAGGAAGTCACGGAGTTATTAGGGCGGCGTAAGAGTGAGCGGCGAAGGGCCGTGGACGCTCCGTCGGGCTATCGCAATGGATATGGGAAGCCGAGGCATCTGACGCTGAGCTCGGGGACGATCCAGGTTCGAAGGCCTCGAGTGCGGGATCTAGAGGAACACTTTGAAAGTCGGGTGTTGCCCCTGTTTGCCAAGCGGACGCGGCAGGTTCGAGAACTGATCCCTGGGCTGTACTTGCATGGTCTGGCGCTGGGGGATTTTGATCTGGCTCTGAGAGGGCTTTTAGGGGAAAAGGCGCACCTGTCGTCCTCCACGGTGGCCAGATTGAAAGAGAAGTGGCAGGCCGAATGGGAAGTCTGGCAGAGTCGACCCTTGAATGATCTGGAAGTGGTGTATTTATGGGTAGATGGAATCTACGTCAAGGCGGGTCTGGAGAAGGAAAAGGCAGTCCTGCTGGTGGTGCTGGCCGCCTTAAGTGACGGAAGCAAAGCCGTGGTGTCGGTCACGAGCGGCTATCGGGAATCGACTCAGAGCTGGTCGGAAGTACTGCGCGACTTGAAGCGCCGGGGGATGGGCTGTCCACGGCTGGTGATCGGAGACGGCCACCTGGGCATCTGGGGAGCTTTGCGCAACGTCTATCCCCAGGCCGAGGAGCAGCGCTGCTGGAATCATCGGATCGTCAACCTGCTGGCCAAGCTCCCTAAGCGAGTGCACAAGCCGGCCTTGCTGATCCTGCGGCAGATCCCTTACGCCGAGACTCGAGAAGAAGCACAACGACTCAAGAAGGTTTTTCAGCACTGGTGCCGGCAGCGAGGGCTGACTCTGGCGGCTGAGCTAATCGAGCAGGACTGGGACCGGATGGTGACCTTTTACAACTATCCAAAGAAGCAGTGGCAGCATCTGCGAACCACCAATCCAGTGGAGTCACCGTTTGCCGCTCTTCGGCTGCGAACGGACGCGGCCAAGCGATTCAAGAAAGTGGAAAACGCCCAGGCGGTGATCTGGAAGATGCTGTTGGTGGCGGAGCAGCGATTCCGCCGGTTGAAGGCACCGGAGCTGATGAAAGACGTCTACCAGGGCGCCAAATATGTCAATGGAGTCCCGGTCAACCAAGTCCCGGAGGAGAAAGCCGCCTGATGTTTTTCCACACCTATTGACAAGAGCTCCGTAGCGCCCCCCCTTGGTGCCACCCAACACGGGGAGGATGCCCACGACCGGTCTCTCCCGCTGACCCCTTGACGGGGAGCAACCCAGAATGTCGATGAACTCACTCCGTATGCCGGGATTGATGATGGCGTCTATGCGCCCTCCGCCCACCCTGTCCGACACGTAACGGCTGACCGCAATCTTGTACCCGGGCAGACAGAACCCCAAACGAGCGACGGCGTGCAGAAGCGGATGTATCCATCGCGGGTGCGGGCCGTAGCGGATGTGACTCTCGGGCTCGTAACCCTGAATGAGGCTTATAACCGGAGGGCGGAACAAATGCAATGCACACGCTCCATGGATCAGAGCCGGGGTCGCGTAACCAGTCGACACGTACAGCCTGCCGGCACCCCGGAGCTGCCGGATGAGCGACCCGATATAGCGCAGGCGTGTTCGCTCCGGGAGCGAGACGACTGACACGCTGGGGTGCATGGAGGTTGGTGGGGTTGCTGCATACGACGGGACGAAAACCAACACGCTCACTCCCCTCGCCGCCAAGCCGTTGGCCACCGCGCAAACGACTCTCACACCCCCGGCCGGGCTCATCGCCAGCATCGGAATGACCACGTCTGCAGGCGTCATCTTCGTGCTCATGTTTGAAGACCCATCGCGTGTCCACTCCCTCCCGGTCTTGCCCCGCTGTTCTGTCCCGCGAACCCAACGTCCTCGTGAGCTTGCATATTCGGTGAAACTGGCCAACCGATCTTCGGAAAATTGACTACTTTATTGGAGCAGAGCGGCCCTGAGAATTTCATGATCGTCCAGGTCGCCGACTTGAGTCAATCGTCATTCGACTGGTTGGCAATCCGGCAACCTTCTCAAGGACGTGTGATCCCAATCCCAACAGAACGATCCTCTTCATGTTATGCGCGCATGATGTGGATTGTGACGCCGGCCACTCTTGCTCGAAACCTGAAGGAATTTTGTAACCTAGAGGCCCGAATAATTCATAAATTGTCTGCGGGTGACTTCCGGTTTTCCTGAATGCACGTACTTGTACTCTCGAAGTATGACCGTCTCGCTGCAAGTACACGCCAGCGCTTCCTTCTTTTCGAAAGGTTTCTTGAACAACGCGGCATCCACATCCAGATCTCGCCGCTGTTCAGTGACGAGTATCTCTCCTGGAAGTTCGCGCATGGCCGACCCAGGCTCCGAGATCTGGCAACGGCCGCATCGGGACGATTGCGAGCCCTGATGGGCGCCGCCAAATGGGACGCGATCGTCGTATACCACGAAGTCTTTCCCTACCTCCCGGCCGTGTTCGAACGTGGTTTCTCATGGCTTGGTGTCCCCTACATCTTGGACTTCGACGACGCGATCTTTCATCAATACGACAGTCATCCACGACGATTGGTTCGAATACTGTTTGGAAGGAAGATCGGCCGCATCATTGCATCGGCGGCAGCCGTATCGGCCGCATCATTGCATCGGCGGGGTATCGGCGGGCAGTGAGTACCTCGCTCAGTACGCACGGTCGTTCAACACTCGCGTGCATATCATTCCGACCGTCGTGGATCCTGCACGCTACGTACCCGCTCAGCCGGAGAACCACTCACCTTTCTCGGTAGGGTGGATTGGTTCTCCATCCACGGCGTCCTTCCTTCTAGACGTCGCCGATGTGCTCCGGGAAATGTCTGCATCGGTGCCTGTCAAACTCATTGCAGTAGGCGCGCGCAAGCTGGAGATTCATGGCGTCGAAACCGAGATTCGACCGTGGAGACTACAAAACGAGTCAGCCGATCTTGCAGGCTTCGACGTGGGCATCATGCCACTACCCGACACACCCTGGGCACGAGGCAAATGCGGCTTCAAACTCATCCAGTACATGGCAGCGGCACTGCCAACAGTGGCGTCCCCGGTCGGGGCCAACCGGGACATCGTCTTGCCCGGCGTTACTGGTTACCTGCCAAGTTCCCCCGCTGAGTGGGTTGATGCATTGACCCAACTGGCAAATGATGCGAGCCTTAAATCGAAGTTGGGCAAGGCAGGTCGCAGGCGTGTGATCTCCCACTATTCCATGGAGGCCGTCGGCCCGCGAGTGGAACACATTCTCCGACAGGCAACCCGCACTTGACCGGGCAACCCGATGGAAAGCGAACTCGAGGTATTTATCACTGTTTCCTTGCTGTTCTGGCGGTGCAGTCATGCTGGGGCTTTTTCCGGGCTTGATTCTCCTTGGTGGTTGGTCGTGGGAGCAGGAGAGTCCGTGGGCGGAGAGAGCCTTTAAGATAGGTCAGTACCCTCATTCATCGCATTGAGCGTGGCACAGTTTCGTTTTCCGGCCGCGGAGTCTTCTAAGAGCACTTAATGAATAGCTCATGTCAAAGAAAAGGGCGGCCGCATTGGATCCGGTATTATGACTGGAGTGACCTGGTGGTGGTTGTCAGCGTCGTCGCAGTGTGTCCATTCCTTCTGTTTCCCCGGCCAACCTGGCTTCTAGTGGGCCTGCTGGTGCCTTCTGCATGGCTAGTGACATATCTGCGGCAAGGTTATCTCCTTACTCCCACCCCACTGAATGTCTTCCTCGTGCCTCTTCTTGCTATGCTCGGAGTCAGTATCTATGCCTCCTACGATCTGGCGGTATCTCTCAATAAGATCGCCGGCACGCTGCTGGGAATCTTTGTCTTCTTTGCCACTGTCCAGATCTACCGGGGGAGGACTCATAACCAGGCTTTGACCATCCTCTTGCTGACCGCTGCGATGGCGATGGCTGCCTTCGCCAGTCTTTTTTTCACTCATTGGAAACCGACAATCCCTTTTCTTGCAGGCCTGGCCCGACGGATTCCTTTCGGCTTCCAGGAGCTTCCAGGCCTGGCTTCCAGGATCAATCCGAATCCAGTTGGCGGAGCTGTGATCCTTGTGATCCCAGTTCTATTGATAGCGCTCCACTGTCTCCACCTGTCCAGAAACCAGCGAAGCCGTCTCCAAAATGTCAGCACGATGCTCAGTGGTATGGCCGTGGGAGTTCTTCTTCTCACCGTTACCTTGTTGAGCCAGTCGTACAGTGCCTGGGGCGGCTTTAGCGCCGGAGCTCTCCTGATTGGCTTAGGGTCCCACTCTGGGATGGGTGAACCCCCTCGCCTTTAGGCGAAGCCTTCAGGAGGCTTGGGGGTACACTGCGGAGGTGTCCGAGTATGGGAAAAGTTCGCATGCAGTGTATCGGCTGAGATATCACTTTGTGTTCATCACCAAGTACCGCAAGCCGGCTCTGCGAGGAGAGATCGGGAAAGAGGTGCGGGACCTGACGCGAGAGATTTGCCGATCATTGGATATCGAGATCGTGAAGGGGCATGTGCGACCCGATCATGTACATTTGTTGTTGGATGTGCCGCCGAGATTGGCGCCGAGCCGAGTGATGCAGGCGATCAAAGGGAAAACGTCGCATCATCTACTGCAAGATCACCGCAAGTTGCGCAAGGAGTTTTGGGGACGACATCTTTGGGCACGAGGGTACTTCGTGGCGACGACTGGGAATGTGAGCGATACGATGGTTGCAGAGTATATCGAAACCCAAGATGTCGAGACCCGAGACGACGATTTTCGGGTCACTGAGTAGTCAGCCTGCGAGCGAAGCGAGGTCTTTAGGCGACTTCAGTCGCATGTCGAATCCACCGCCTTCAGGCGGTGGAGAGTGGGACCCTTCTCAAGGCTTCCGATCCTTTTGCAAACTGAGAGATGTAAGTATCTTGTCGTCTATGCACGGATAGGAATTTTGACAATCATTGGTGCAGGCTTTGTCCTCGTGACGTTTCCCACCACCCTCGGTGTCTTCTTTGATCTCCACAACAGAGAGATTGTTTGGGAGGCAGCCTTGAAAGGAACTCAAGACTTTCCCTTAACCGGCCTGGGCCTGTCAGCCTTTCCTGATTTGACCCAAATCCTCTATCCAGTTGTTCTGAGCGGCTTTGAGCGGCAGGATTCTCAATGACCTTTCGAGCACACATAATCTTGCTCTGCAAAGCTGCATTGATCTGGGCTTTCCTGGCGCCATCGTTCTGATAGGCATATGGGCGGCCTCCCTTCGAGCCCTTTGGCTGGTTCTACTGACCTCGCCCAGAACCTTTTCACGATGCCTTGCCCTTGGATGCCTCGGCGGACTGACGGCCCAGCTCTATTATCAGATCACCGACTCGATCCCCCTGGGGACAAAAGTGGGACTCCTCTGGTGGGCGATGTTAGGGCTCGGAATGTCCTTATTCTCGGAACTCGATGATCACAAGATTAGAGATCCCAATCTGATCGGATCTCTAGAGATCATCCTGTTGTGGGCCCTTTCTTCGCTCGTGGCTGTTCTCGCAGCGGGAGTGGAACCGAGGGCAGGAGTCGGGATCGCCGTTTGCGCGGGCTGTGGATTGGGCTGCAGCACGATCATGCGGCGAAAGAAGCCTTCAAAAGCTACTTTCCTAGTCGGACCCTACGAGGCGTAGTGATCGCAAGCCTTGTCAGAACGGGTCTTCCCCCGCTTCGCTACGAAAACTTATGAATAATCCGGGCTAGTGCAGGCAAGCAGGCGAGGAGGGAGCAGCCCAGGGCAGCGCAGTAGAAAATCAACGCCACTTGTCGTTCTCTGTAGCCTTGAGAAAGGAGCCAATGTGATGAATGGTCCTTCCCGCCTACATAAAGAGGCCTGTTTCCCAGAATCCGCCGTATGGCCACGAAGCCCGTGTCCCCGATTGGTACGAGCAGCATCGTGAGAAGGACGACTGAGTGATACCAATCCGGTTCCCTCAAGTCCATCGAGTAGAGCGGAACGGTTGCAAGTGTGAAACCCAGCACATGCGTCCCGGTGTCTCCCAGGTAGACGCTGGCCGGACTGAAATTGTGAACGAGGAATCCGAGCAAGGAGCCCGCCAACACCACCATTAGCAAGCTCTCGACCGCAGCGGAGGAGGAGGGCAAGAAGCCAGCTTTAACATCTGCCGATCGCAGATACGACGCGCCACCGATCGCGATGGTGAGGCAGGCAATGGCACCCACCCCTCCTACCAGACCATCCATGTTATCCAGAAGATTCCAGGCGTTAATGATTGCCACAATCCAAAGGGTGAGCAAACCGAGATGCAGTGGCTGGGATGGAATTCTGCCCTCCTGGGCCAGAAGAAAAACTGTTGCCATGGCGGAAAGGATCTGCAGAAGCAGCTTACTCAGGGGACCAAGACCCCTCAAGTCATCGATCAATCCCAACGCGAGAACCGCCAGGAATCCGACCCAGAATGCACAGAGATCCGCAAAGCTGCCCGGACCTTCAAACAGCAGCATTAAGGCTGTGAGAATGAAACTGACGGTCAGTCCCCCAGACATAGCGGGATGCTTCCCGAGTCGATTGAGTGATGGAGACGTCCACCCTCGCGCCTCTGCCAGCCGGGCAACTGTGGGGACCAGTAGAATAGAAACGACCAGGGCGATACCGAAGGAGAAGAATAACATGAGAACCTTCTCGAATCTCACGTCACCTGATCCCCTGCAAATCTGCTTTAACCATCAACTCGACAAGGTCGGAGAAGCTCGTTGAAGCCCTCCATCCAAGTTCCTGTCTGGCTTTTGAGGCATCTGCGACCAGACGATCCGGCTCCTGGCGCCGACCCAGTCGACGATCTCCGATCACGTAGTCACGCCAGCCCAGGCCGACTACTTCGAAAGCCAGTCGGGCAAAGTCCTCTACGCTGTGCGCTTTTCCGGTACAAAAGACGTAGTCAGCCGGTTCGTCGGCCTGCAAGCTGAGCCACATTCCCTTCACATAGTCTCCCGCATATCCCCAGTCTCGCACCGAGTCCAGGTTTCCCAGCTTCAGCTTGTCCTGCTGTCCCTGGCTGATTCTTGCCACTGCCGAAGTGATTTTCCTGGACACGAAGGACGGCGCACGCAACGGAGATTCATGATTGAACAGAATTCCACAGCTGGCAAAAAGCCCCTGAGCCTCTCGATAATCGACGGCTATCATATGTGCGAAGAGCTTGCTGGCGGCATAGGGATTCTGTGGACGGAAGGGGGTCTGCTCACTGCAGGGCTGCTCACAGTGCTGTCCGAACATCTGAGCACTGGAAGCCTGAAAGAAGCGAATCTCGGGGTCGGTCGCGCGAATCGCCTCCAGCAGATTAATGACCGGCAAGCCGTTCGCCTCGAAGGTCCCAATCGGACGCTCCCAGGAAAAAGGTACAAAAGACTTGGCAGCCAGATTGTAGACTTCCGAGGGTCTTTGCTCCGTGAAGAGCCGGATCAGGTGAGACAGATCATTCAAGTCAGCTGACCGGTAGTCAATATCCGACGCGTGAGGCCAGTTCGGTCCCTGAGCACCCTGCCCCAGACCGACGACGCGATAGTCCTTTTCCAGAAGCAAACGGGAGAGGTAGTAACCATCCTGGCCATGAATGCCGGTAACAAGGACCGTCTTCTGGTTCGTCATTCCCCTTCGGAAACCATGGGAAAGGACCTTCCCGCCCTTACAGTTTGATCAACTGAGCCCAGTCACGATTGACTCGATACCACTCGATCAGATTGCGGATGCCCCGATCAATCGAGGCCTCGGGCTCCCATTGAAGGATTTCCCGGGCCTTTGAAATATCAGCCCATGTTTTCATCACATCACTGGGGTGTCTGGGCTCGTGTTCAATCATCGCTTTTCGACCCACTGCGCTCTCGACCAGTCCAATCACCTGCATAAGCTCCACCGGGTCATCCGAACCCAGGTTGATGATTTCCCAGCCGACCTGCTTCAGCGCGGCCACAGTTCCCCGGGCAATGTCGTCGATGTAGGTGAAGTCGCGCGACTGCCGGCCATCCCCAAAGACTCTCACCGGTTCCCCCTCACTGATCCACTTGACAAAGCGCAGCAGGCTCATGTCTGGTCGGCCGGCCGGACCATACACGGTGAAGTAACGGAGAACGGTAATATCGATGCCGTAAAGATGATGATAGCTGTGACAGAGGGCCTCGGAGGCCTTCTTGGAGGCGGCATACGGAGACAGTACCCGATGGCTCGGAAGCTCTTCGTGAAATGGCTGGGCCGAGCTGTCGCCGTAAACGCTCGAAGTGGAGGCCTGGACAAACTTCTCGATTCCTCGCCGGAGACAGATGTCCAGCAGGTTGAGGGTCCCGGTGCAGTTGGTTTCGAAATAGATCCAGGGGTCATCCACGGACTGCCGGACACCGGCCCGGGCCGCCAGATTGATAACAGCTTCCACCCCGGGCTCCCGATCCAGAATGGCCGCCAGTGCCTCTCGATCACAAATGTCCGCCTCGTGAAACGCGAAGTCCGGACGGCCTTTCAACCGACCCAGCCTCCAGTTCTTGAGTCGCACGTCGTAAGCGTCGTTGAGATTGTCCAGTCCGATGACCTTGTGGCCACCTTCCAGAAGAAGTCCAGCCACTCCGGATCCGATAAACCCGGCCGCTCCCGGGACCAGATATCTAGCCATCCAGCCCTCCACTGAGTTCGTTTACGTGACGGGTGTCGACGATCAGCCGACTGTACCGTCTGACCTCCTCCCAGTCAAAGGACGTGTGATCCGTCACGACCACGGCGCAATCCGCCTCCTGTAACGCTGTCACCAGGTCGGACTCGCAGTGCAGCTCAAAGCCATCCAGGTGGAGACTGGGCACGTAGGGATCAAAGTAGGCCAGGTCGGCCCTTTTCTGGCGAAGGAGCTCAACAATATCCAGAGCAGGTGATTCCCGAACGTCATCGACGTCCTTCTTGTAGGCCACACCAAGCAGCAGAATGCGGCTTCCTTTTACTGATTGGCCCCGATCGTTCAACGCGTCCTGGATCTTGGCTGTCCAGTACTCCGGCATCTGCGAGTTGATTTCTCCGGCCAGCTGAATGAAGCGGGCATTGTAATTCAGCGTTTTCAGCTTCCAGGACAAATAATGGGGATCCAAAGGGATGCAGTGACCTCCCACACCGGGGCCAGGAGAAAAGGGCATGAAACCGTAGGGCTTGGTGGCCGCCGCCGCAACCACCTCCCACACGTCGAGATCGAGCTTATCGCACATGATCGCGATTTCGTTGACCAGTGCAATATTCACTGCGCGGAAAGTGTTCTCGAGCAGTTTGACCATTTCCGCAGCCTGCGTTGACGAGACTTCCACTACACTGTCCACGATCTGACGGTACAGCATCACCGCCGCCTCCAGGCAATCGGGGGTCACTCCGCCTACAACCTTGGGCGTGTTGGTTAGAGTAAAGTCTGAGCGGCCCGGGTCGATTCTCTCCGGAGAAAACGCCAGAAAGAAGTCACAGCCCACGTTCAACCCGGAAGACTCCAGAATCGGCCGGACCAGCTCCTCCGTCGTACCCGGATACGTGGTTGATTCCAGAATCACCAGCATCCCGGCTTGCACGTGTTTCGCGACGGACTCGCTGGCGCGAACCAGGTAGCTGAGGTCGGGGTCGCGAGTCTTCCCCAGAGGGGTGGGAACGCAAATAACGACCGCATCACACTCGCCGACCCGCTGATAGGCAGAATGAAACTTCAGCTTTGCTGCTGGAAGATTATGCAGTCGCTCAGAAAGGACATCCGGAACGTGTGAGACGTTCTGCCTTAAGCCCTCCAGCTTCTCCCGGTCGGTGTCGATTCCCACCACTGAAAAACCAGCCTCCGCGAAACTGACGGCGAGAGGCAAGCCCACATATCCCAGACCCACCACGGTGATCCGGGCCGACCGAGCCTCGATTCTCTCAATGATCCTGTGTTTGATCCGACTCCTGGAAGGGATGTTCGGCATTGACTTGTTTACCGGAACTCAACCTTCATCACGGTAGACCCGTTCCAAATCGGCGTCCACCATCATACGAATGAGCTCTTCGAAATCCACTACCGGGCTCCAGGACAACTCTGTTCTCGCCTTGGAGGCGTCCGCCACCAGGTGATCCACTTCCGCCGGCCGATGGAGCGACTCGCTGGTCGCGACATGATCCTTCCACTCGAGCCCCACATACTCGAAAGCCGTTTTCACTAACTGGCGCACGGTATGGGCGCGCCCCGATCCAATCACGAAATCGCCGGGAGCGTCCAGCTGCAGCATCTGCCACATAGCTTTCACGTAGTCGCCCGCGAATCCCCAGTCGCGGGACGAATCCAGGTTCCCCAGCTCCAGTCCCCGGCCCAGTCCGTTCTTGATCCGGGCCGCGTTGTACGTCACTTTCCGGGTCACGAACTCCAGTCCTCTTCTCGGCGACTCATGGTTGAACAGGATTCCTGAGCTCGCAAACATGCCGTAGCTCTCTCGATAATTCACGGTAATAAAGTGACCATAGACCTTGGCGACACCATACGGGCTTCGAGGGTAGAACGGGGTGTGTTCATTCTGCGGGCTCTCCCGAACTTTACCAAACATCTCGCTGCTGGAGGCCTGGTAGAAGCGGATCTGCGGATCGACCAGGCGAATGGCCTCCAGCAGGCGCGTGACACCTAGTGCTGTGAACTCCGAGGTGAGAACCGGCTGCTGCCACGAGGTGGGAACGAAGGACTGGGCGGCCAGATTATACACTTCGTCGGGCTCGCTGATCTCAATCAAGCTGATGAGTGAGAGCTGGTCCAACAGGTCGCCCTGCTGAAGCTCGACGTCGTCCCGAATGTGCCGGATCCTCTCCAGACTCTCAGTGCTGGTGCGGCGCACCATCCCTACGACCCGATATCCTTTTTTGAGCAGAAATTCCGCCAGGTACGAACCATCTTGGCCCGTAATTCCTGTAATGAGCGCAGTCTTTCCCATCGCAATACTTTCTCAAAAGAGAAGCCCGTGGCGCATCGTGTAAGCTTATACGCCTTGTCTGCCGGCAAAGCAATCCTTAAGCGGAATCCCTCATTTCAAGAGGATCGAAGCACAACCCCGGAGTTCACTGAGAAACGCATGATCCCTGGTCAGCGAAATCAGTTGAGTTCTTTGCTCGGCAAAGCCCAGATCCAGTACTTGACACTTTGAGGTTTGAGCCTACACTTGATGCGATGGTCATCTCCAGGAAGCTTGCACGCCAAAAGCGTTCCCTTGGCACGGCAGCAGCATGAGCAAGGGGTCCCGCGTTTGTCTCCTGGGTGCGGGCGGACACGCGATTGTAGTGGCCGCGACTCTTGAGGCAACAGGGAACGAGATGGTTGCGATTCTGGATGACGACGAGGGCCAATGGGGCAAGCTTTTTCTTGGACTCACCATCACCGGCCCGGTCGATCGAGCTGAGGAGATCGAATGTGACGGTTTTCTGATCTCGGTCGGAGACAATCGCCTTCGTAAGAAGATCGCGGAGCAAGCCGGCTCACTTCATTGGGTTCGGCTAGTCCATCCGGCCTCCTGGGTTCACCCCAGCGTAGAGCTTAGCGGAGGAACCGTTATCTTCGCTGGAGCAGTGCTCCAGCCGGAAGTCAAGTTGGGTCGACACGTAATCGTCAACACCAGCGTCTCGGTCGATCACCATTGCTCTATTGGGGATTATGGGCATCTTGGGCCCGGAGCACATCTTGCGGGATGTGTGACGCTCGAGGAAGGGGTGATGCTAGGAATGGGAGCAGTAGTTCGCCAGAATCTAACGCTGCACGCCTGGTCCGTCATCGGAGCTGGCGCTGCCGTTGTCTCCGCTGTCTCCAGAAACGAAGTTGTGGGCGGTGTTCCCGCCAGGCCGCTCAGATAATGGGGAATTATGCCGTCCCCCCGGGGAGTTCCTGAAGCGGCTCGCACGGAATGAAGATTATCGGCCACCAGGCGGTGGACCCTCGGTATGCAACAAGTATCCCTGCTCGATCAGGTAGGTAACGATCATGCGGGCGTTTCGCTCGGGAGAGGTCTCGACCGTGTCTAGCTGAATCTCGGGATCCTCGGGCTCCTCGTAAGGGTCATCAACTCCCGTGAACCATTTGATCTCCCCCCTCCGGGCTTTGGCATACATGCCCTTGACGTCGCGTTGTTCGCATACTTCCAGGGGAGTATCCACGAAGACCTCGAAAAAGCCCTTCCCCACCATGGCGCGAACATCATTCCGGGTGGCGCGATAGGGGCTGACTGCCGCGCAGATGACGGTTCCCCCGTGCCTGACCAGTTCGGCGGCAACGAAACCGATGCGGCGGATATTGATGTCCCGATCCTCCTTGGAGAAGCCCAGGCCCTTGGAGAGGTGGGTTCGGACCACGTCTCCGTCCAGCAGCGTAACCTGCCGCCCGTGCTCGAGCAGGAGTGTCGTGAGAACCTCCGCGGTGGTCGATTTGCCGGACCCGCTCAACCCCGTAAACCAGATGCACACCCCCCTCAGGTGTCGAGCCGGATAGCTGTGGTGCAGAATCTCTGCCACTTCCGTACGGGTGAACCACTCCGGCAACATCTCTCCCCGAGCCAGAAACCTCTCCCTGATTTCGGTGCCCGAAATCGATTCCGCCCGGTAAGAAGTGCTGATCTTCGACCGCTCTTCATAGCGGTCCTCCTCGGGCAAATAAACGAACTCGGTGAAGGGGATGGATGTGACACCGACCTCTTCCTCGAACTCCTGGAGCATCTCCTGGGCAGCGTAGGGCCCGTAGAAGGGTCTTCCTTCCGAGTCTTCCCCGGGGCTGGCATGGTCGCGGCCAATGATCAGATGATTGGCCCCGTAGTTGCGCCGAATTATAGCGTGCCAGAGGGCTTCCCTGGGGCCGGCCATACGCATGGCGAGAGGCAGCAGGGCCAGCAGGATCTCATCGTCTTCGTAGTAGCCGCGCGCCAGTGCACGGTAGGTTCTCACCCGTGTGTAGTGGTCCACGTCGCCCGGTTTCGTCAAACCGACCACCGGGTGGAGCAAGAGCACACCGTCGCGTTCTCGAATGGCCCTCTTGGTCAGCTCCTCGTGAACCCGGTGGAGCGGGTTCCGAGTCTGAAACGCGATGACATTCTTCTTTCCCAGGGCCCGGAGCCCGTCCCGAACCTCCACCGGGGAGAGGCGCAGCTCTTTGAAGTCGTATCGCGCCGGAGATTGAATCATCTCCAGGGTGCCCGAGATGTTGTGCTTCCCCCAGCGATACATCTCGGACACGAGCGGGTGGCGGACGTCTTCCGTACCCAAGGCGCCCCGGGCGTACTCGTTCAGATCCCACGAGAAGATTTCGTCGACTCTGAGGATTGCAAGCACCTCATTCCGGGAGTCGCGGAGTGCGACCTCACAATCCAGTCCGACTCCAGCGGGGAGATCCACAGGCAATGTGACCGGCAGGGGAAAGAGTGTGCCATCCTCCATGCGCATGGATTCCAGGACACTTCGGTAATCGCCTTCACGCATAAAGCGGTCCAGCGGTGAGAACGACCCGTTGGCAATCAGTTCGAGATCACAAACCGCCCGCTCGCTGATCTGCAGAGACGGCAGCTCCTGCACCCGTTCCCGGCGATGCCGGGCGCAGTCTGCAGAGGGTCTGAGATCAATCAGCCTGTCGCCGTAGGGGGCAATCAGGATTGAAGATTCATGCATGTTCGCTACTGCCTTCAGAGCCTCCGGCTACTGTCCTGGGAATGCTACGCGAAAAGCCAGAATTCTAGCAAGTTTGGGATTCGAGACGCCAGCCTAATCTTGGACTGTGCCAAAAGCGCAGGCGAGCACTTATCGCCGTGTTAAGATCGCATCGATGGTTGACTCAGAGCTTACCTGGTATGCCGTCTACACTCGCTCCCGCCATGAGAAAGTCGTGGCCGAAGAACTCTGGCTGCGCCAGATCGAGAGCTTTTTGCCCCTGCAGGAAAGGCTGTCCAGATGGAAGGATCGCCGCAAACTCGTTCAGTTCCCTCTTTTTCCGGGCTACCTCTTCGTCCATACGGAAATGCGTTCCCACCGGCTGGACATTCTACGGGTTCCCTCAGTGGTTCGAATCATTGGATTCAACGGCGTTCCGGAACCCATCCCCCAGGCTCAGATCGAGGCCGTTAAGAATCTTGTCTTCAACAAGATTCCGCTGGACCCTCATCCCTTCATCCGGGAAGGAGACCGGGTCCGGATCATTCGGGGTCCTCTGCGGGGACTCGACGGGCTGCTGGTCGAGAAAAGGAACCGCTACACTTTCATTCTCTCAATCGATCTGATTCAGCAGTCCGTCGCCTGCGAAATCGAGGCCGCCGACGTTGAAAAGGTCTAGTGCAGCCCGCCATACTCAGACTGAGAGGCCGCCGTCGACGAACACCACCTGGCCCGTGATGAACTGAGCGGCGTCGCTTAACAGCAACCGGACCAGGCTGCCCGAGAGCAAGCATATGCCCGAGCCCGGATCAAGGCCGCGCCAAGTCCCCGGCTTCCGCCCGTGACAAGCACGTATTTCAGACTCGTCCGCAGCACTTCTTGTATTTCTTTCCGGACCCGCAGGGACAGGGCTGATTGCGGCCGACCTTGGCCGCCCTGGGAGCGATGTTCGCGACAGCCCCCCGGGTTCTGGAATCCATGCCAGGCTTCCCCGCGGCCGTGCTCCGATTGGGATCGGAACCGGAGTAGCTGAGCGGCTTCTGAGCACGGCTCGGGACGGGGGGGGCGGCTTCCTGGGACACGGGTCGGAGGAGAAAGATCATTCTGACGATCTCCTCGGTGGCGCGGTCCCAGAGGTCCTGAAAGAGCTCAAACGATTCGCGTTTGTACTCGACCAGCGGATCCTTCTGGCCGTAACCTCGCAGGCCGATTCCCTCGCGTAGATGGTCCAGCGCCAGAAGATGGTCCTTCCACTGCTGGTCGACGATCTGCAGCACGATGCTGCGCTCGAACCAACGCATGGAGTCGGCCGTTCCGGTGGTTTCGGCAAGTTCCTGTTCCTTTCGCTGGTAGGTCTGGCGAAGGTTTTCCAGGATGGCCTCTTCCAGCTCAGGCCGTGACAGTTCATCAAGATCCGGGGGCGGCTCGATGCCAAAGACTCTCTGGAGATGGATCTTCAACTCGTCGGGTTGCCACTCCTCCGGATCGGCTGCCCCCGGCACGTATGCATCCAGGAATTCGACCGCGATGTCCGCCGCCAGCCCGCCGATGTACTCCTGCTGGTCCTGACCCTCCAGCAGTTCGCGGCGAAAGCGGTAGATCTCCTGTCGCTGGCTGTTCATGACGTCGTCGTATTCCAGAAGGTGCTTTCGAATGCTGAAGTTGCGGCCTTCGACTTCCCCCTGCGCTCTTTCGATCTGCCGGGAAATCAGCCTGGATTCGATGGGAACACCCTCCTCCATGCCCAGTGACTGCATGACGCCGGAGATCCGATCCGACACGAAGATTCGCATCAGGTCATCCTCCAGCGAAAGGTAAAAGCGGCTGGATCCCGGGTCTCCCTGACGACCCGCACGGCCCCGCAGCTGATTGTCGATCCGCCGCGACTCATGGCGCTCGGTTCCAAGGATGTGCAGTCCCTCGAGGTCTACCACCTCCTGGTGCTGCTTCTCCCACGTGCTTCTCAGCCGGTCCACTTCGCCCAGGTATTCTTCGTTGTGGTCTTCCCAGTGCAGATCGCGGGAGTTCAGGTTGAGGCGGGCCTCAAACTCGGGGTTCCCGCCCAGAATGATGTCGGTCCCGCGACCCGCCATGTTGGTGGCGATCGTGACCGTACCCTTGCGCCCCGCGAAGGCCACGATTTCGGCCTCCCGCTGGTGGTACTTGGCGTTCAGGACAACGTGTTTGATGCCTCGCCGCTTGAGGGCGCTGGAGAGACGCTCCGACTTGTCGATGGACGTGGTGCCCACCAGAACGGGCCTCCCCAACTCGTTCATTTCCTGGATTTCGTCAGCGATGGCCTTGAACTTCTCCCTTTCCGTGCGATAGATGACGTCGGGATATTCGTCTCGAATGAGGGGCTGATTGGTGGGCACGACTACCACGTCCAGCTCGTAGATCTTTCCGAACTCGGCCTCCTCGGTTTCCGCCGTTCCCGTCATTCCGGCCAGTTTGTCGTACATGCGGAAGTAGTTTTGAAACGTGATCGTGGCCAGGGTCTGGTTCTCGCGCTCGATCTTGACGCCTTCCTTGGCCTCCAGGGCCTGGTGCAGTCCATCCGAGTAGCGGCGCCCGGGCATGAGTCGACCGGTAAATTCATCGACAATAACCACTTGCCCGTCCTTGATCATGTAGTCGACGTCGCGGCGAAAAAGAGTATGTGCTTTCAGACCCTGCTGAATGTGATGAACCAGCTCCATGTGTCGCGGATCGTAGAGGTTCCTGACGCTCAGGGCCTTTTCAGCCTTCTCGATTCCGGGTTCCAGCAGCACTACCGAGCGCGCCTTTTCATCCACCTGGTAATCCTCGTCCCGGGTCAACCTGGGGATGATCTTGTCGATCTTGTAATACTTGTCGGTAGATTCCTCGGAGGGGCCGCTGATGATCAACGGAGTTCGCGCCTCATCGATCAGGATCGAATCCACCTCGTCAACGATGGCGTAATGGTGCCCCCGCTGAACACAGTCCTGCGTCGAGTACTTCATGTTGTCGCGCAGAAAATCGAACCCGAACTCGTTGTTGGTCCCGTAGGTTACGTCAGCCTGGTAGGCGGCTTGCCGCTCGGCATCGGGCATGTCGTGCTGAATCGCTCCCACGGTGAGCCCCAGAAATCGGTAGATCGGGCCCATCCACTCGGCATCGCGACGGGCCAGATAATCGTTGACCGTGACCAGATGTACGCCATTGCCCTCGAGTGCATTGAGATAGACGGGGAGCGTCGAGACCAGGGTCTTCCCCTCTCCGGTCTTCATCTCGGAAATCTTGCCTCGATGCAAAACGATGCCACCCAGGATCTGGACGTCGTAGTGGCGCAGACCGATCGTGCGCCGGCTCACTTCGCGAACCACGGCGAAGGCCTCGGGAAGGAGATCTTCCAGGGTATTGCCCGCCTCCAGAGAATCCTTGAATGCCTGCGTCTTGGCTCTCAATCTCTCATCGGAGAGAGGGCTGATCTTTTTCTCGAGCTCGCTGACCTGCTCGACGATCGGCTGCATCCGCTTGAGCTCACGCTCATTCTGACTGCCGAGGATCTTGGCAAGAATAGTGTTCAGCATCCGAAACTCATTCTAGCACCGGGGCCCGGTTCCAGGTTCCGCGTTCCACCTTCCAAGTCACGCGCTGATCCTCTCTGATCCTTCCACCCTTCAACCTTTAACTTTCAACCCGAATCCGGCCTAGCCCGGATTATGCAAAAGATCTGAATCCGAGTGAGATTCTGGCTCCAGGAAAAAGCCGTAGCCCTCTGATATAAAAGGGTTTACAAAAACAATGACCCTAAACAGGAGCTACGGCAATGTTGAAAGCAGTCTGCCAGAATACCCTGCCATTTCACAGCCACAGAAAGATCACGACGCGTTTTGATGGAGGGAGCCTCACTTCCGACGCAGGATGGTTGTTGTTTGGATCCCTGGATCGTCAACATCGATTGTGCGAGGGCTTCAGTTCGTGTATTGCGGAAAGTCGAGACCGACGCTACGTTCGTCATGACCTGTTGAAGTTGATCCGACAACGAGTCTTGCAGATCGTGGCCGGCTACGAAGACTGTAATGACGCCGATACGCTGCGCTCGGATCCGATGCTCAAGACAGTCTGTGATCAGTTGCCAGAGAGCGATCCCGATTTGGCCACCCAGCCGACTTTCTCCCGCCTGGAGAACTCCGTCACCAAGAAGGATCTGATGCGTCTGAGCCGGTGGCTGCCAGGCCGTTATGTGCGCTCCCTGAAGAAGAGACGTCCCAGCAAGATCATCCTGGATCTGGACAGTACCGACGACCACACTCACGGCCAACAGGAGTTCTCCTTCTACCACGGGTATTACCGAAACCACATTCTGCATCCTTTGCTGATCTTCGATGCCGACACGGGAGACCTGGTCTGTGCCGTGTTGAGACCTGGCAACAAGGGGGCTGCCTCTCACATCGTGCCCATTCTGAAGCGAGTCGTGGAGGCCATCCGACAAGCAGTGGGGACGGATGTCGAGATTGAGATTCGGGCCGACAGCGGCTTTGCCACGCCTCGGCTCTACGAGTTCTGTGAATGTGAAGAGAATAAACTTCAGTATGTCATCGGGTTAAGCCGAAACCCTCGCCTGCAGCGAGTGGTCGAGCCCCTGCTGGATTCGACTCGGCTGAGGTTCCTTGAGCTGGAGGAAAAACAGCGTCAGTTTGACGAGTTTCTTTATCGAGCCCACAGCTGGGATCGATCCCGTCGCGTCATTGTCAAAGTGGAGGTCGATCAGCGTGGCATCAATCGTCGCTTTGTAGTTACCAACCGGGACGATCTCTGCTCCCAATCACTTTATGACCACTACACAAACCGAGGGCAGACCGAGAACTTCATCAAGGCCTTCAAGAATCATCTGAGCATGGACCGACTCAGCTGTCATCGATTCCTGGCCAATCAGTTTCGACTCCTCCTGCATGCACTGGCTTACCAGATGTTCGTGCGCCTGCGCGACTATCTTCACGGAACCCCCTGGCACAAGCTCGAAATCGAAACCTTACGTCGTCGGGTCCTCAAGATTGGGGCCCGGATCCGACAAACCACTCGACGCATCTGGGTCCATCTTTCCTCAGCCTTCCCCGAACAACCCCTCTTCCACCTCGTCTTGAGTCGCCTGAACTCCAGTTAGCTTTTCCCAGCTCCCCCGAAAAACCGCTTCCGACACTCATCCAGGCCCAGATCTGTCTGAAATTCACTCCCCAAACCACTCAAACGCCTCGCCAACCCATATTCTTCGCAAATCCGCCTGTCACACCTGCCCGCTTCCGAGTTGGGCCACTTCTCAAGTCGTTTTTCAACACCGAACTACGGTTCTTGCATAATCCGGGCTAGGCCGGATTCTCAGATTTAACCCGAATCCGGCCTGGGCCGGATTCTCAGATTCCTCCCCCCATACCCACCCTTGCCAGGTCGCGAGGCCATCCCTATAATCCGTCCATGGAGATACCCGTAGCACTCAGCTTCGATGATGTGCTCCTGGCACCCGGTCGTAGCGAGGTGCTGCCGGGGGAGACGGAGCTAGCCACCATCCTTTCCCGAAACATTCGACTCCGGATTCCACTGGTTGCCTCCGCCATGGACACGGTGACCGAGGGGCCTATGGCGGTTGCGCTGGCCCGGCAGGGGGGAATCGGGATCATTCACCGCAACCTCTCCATTCCCGGACAGAGTGCCGAGGTTGACAAGGTGAAGCGCTCTGAATCGGGAATGATCGTAGACCCGATCACGATGAGACCGCAGGCCCGCATCCGGTCGGTGTTCGCCGTGATGGAGAAATACGACATCTCCGGGGTTCCCATCACCGACGAGAGCGGCAAGCTTCTCGGCATCCTCACCAACCGCGATCTGCGCTTCGAACCGAACATGGATCTGCAGGTCTCCGAGCTCATGACCAGCGACCGCCTGGTAACCGTCAAAGAGGGCATCACCCTCGAGGAAGCCAAGCGAAAGCTCCACGAGCATCGAATCGAAAAGCTGCCGGTGGTGGACGATGAGTTCAAACTCAAGGGTCTGATCACCGTCAAGGACATTATCAAGGCCATCGCCTACCCCGACGCCTGTAAGGACGAATTGGGCCGCTTGCGAGTCGGGGCGGCCGTGGGAACGACCGGCGACTTCCTGGAGCGGGCCCTGGAGCTTGAGAATGCCGGAGTAGATGTCATCACCGTCGACACGGCCCACGGACACACCTCCCGGGTGATCCACGCGCTGGGGAAGCTGAAAAAACAACTCTCCAGGCCCGATCTGGTGGTCGGAAACATCGCTTCCGGAGAAGCAGCACGAGAACTGCACGAAAACGGGGCAGACGCCGTCAAAGTGGGGATGGGGCCGGGAAGCATATGCACGACGCGGGTGATCAGCGGAGCCGGCGTTCCGCAGATCACAGCCATCGTGGAGACCTTCGAGGTGGCCCGCAAGCTGGAACTGCCGGTGATCGCAGACGGAGGAATCAAATACTCCGGAGACATTGCAAAAGCCCTGGCTGCAGGCGCCGACTCGGTCATGATCGGCAACCTCTTCGCGGGAACCGATGAGTCTCCCGGCGAGCTGATTCTCTACCAGAACCGCAGCTACAAGACGTACCGCGGGATGGGATCTCTGGGGGCCATGGGCGGAAGCTCCGCCGATCGCTACGGACAGGAAGGACGATCGAGAGCGAAACTGGTCCCCGAAGGCATCGAAGGCCGAGTCCCGTATAAGGGGAAGGTCGAGAACCTGATCCCCACACTGTTGGGAGGACTCCGAGCCGGTATGGGTTACTGCGGCGTGTCGACGATCCCTGAATTGCAGGAAAAAGCCACCTTCCTTCGCATCACCAACCTGGGTCTGCGCGAGTCCCATGTGCACGATGTTGTCGTTACCAAAGAAGCACCCAACTATCGGCTCGAGAATCCCTGATTGGAGCTTCCCCTAAATTGCGATGCCACCTGCCGGAAGAGCGCCAGCCCCAGCTTTCAGGGTGGAGCGGACCCTTCGCCCCCGCCACCTGCTCATCCTTTTCGGCCTGCTGGCGCTGTTTCTGGTCAGTAGTACGGTTTTTCTGTCCAGACACCCCTTTCACTGGGACGGAGCTCAATTCGTACTCGCCGTTCACGACTACTCCGTCGTCCTTCACCAGCCTCACCCTCCCGGCTACCCTCTTTTCGTCGCAGCTGCCAAACTGATTTCCTCCTTTTTTTCTCCCTACCGGTCCCTGCAACTGGTGAGCCTGTTGTTCGCCCTGGCCGCGGTCGGCGCAATGTATTTGCTTGGCCTGGAAATCTGGAGGAGTCGCCTGGCAGGCGGGGTCGGCGCAGTCTGCCTGATGTTCAATCCGCTCTTCTGGCTCTACCGCGAGACCGGCCTGACCTACACTGTGGACGCGTTTGCCGGGCCGGTGCTGGCCCTTCTACTCTTGAAAGGCTGGCGAGGTCGGCCCGGTCTTCTTCTCTGGGGCGCCCTCTTTCTGGGGCTCGTCTCCGGGTTTCGACCCTCTCTATCTTTTCTCTTACTTCCTCTTCTCCTGGGCGTCGTCTGGGCGGCCGGATCGACCTCTCTGCTTGCCCGCGCCATATTGCTGTGGCTGGCCGGGCTCCTCAGCTGGGCCCTGCCCATGCTGAAACTGGATGGTGTCGAAGTGACCCTTCGGGCAATGTTTGAGCTGCTCAACCCCGCAGCAGCGTCTCCCGGTGCTTCCGCGTTCTTTCTCCACAGGTGGTCGGAAACGGGTAGACTGACGGGGCACCTGGCGGGCTCGATGAACCTGCTTTGGTTTTCCGGCGCCTGGGGCTTAGCCGTCGGCCTGCGACGTCTGGATCGCCAGACATTAAGGCGGTTGCTCATTGTTGCCGGGCTGTGGTTTCTTTCGCCCCTGCTGTTTTTCTCGGCTGTACATTTCGGACAGATCGGATACTTGATCATCCTGCTGCCGCTTCCCTGCCTTTTGACTGCCGGCGCGTTTTGCGGGGGACAATTTCGGCTCGGCTCCGGCGTGGCTCTGGCAGTTGTCCTCTTTACGAATCTGTTGTTGTTCTCGGTCGATTTCACTCGTTACATCGATCCTCGTTTTCGCCCCCGCGGACCCGGGGAGAGAGCCCTGGTGATGATCGGAAAGCAGACTCCCTCGCTGTGGGGACTGAATCGACGGCTGCTTGACGAGAACGACCGGCGACTCGACGTCTTTTCGTCGTGCATCAGCCGCTTTTCACCCGACGAGGTGATCGTCATGAGCGGCCCCAACTACCCCTCCGCGTACAGGGTTAACTGGCCCATTCCCATTGACGACGTGTACCGGAATCTGGCTGCCGAGCTTCCCGATTACCGGATCCTCCTGCCCTCGGAGGAGGCGCAGGCCGTCTTCGAGACCCACCGTTACCGAACCATGGCCCACGACACTGTTGAATTCGAGCTCCCGCCCGGGGTGCGACATGTGGTGGCCACAGTCGACTCCATTCCAGCATCCTGTTCCGTGTCCGGGATCGAGTTCCAACGTCTCGATGTCAAAGAGCAAAGCTGCTTCGTCGCCGAGGTCGACGACTCGTTCACGTATTGCGGGATACGCTTTCTGGTTGAGCCCCCGCTGGGCTCAGGGCACTAGAGCTCGTAATTCGGGGCCTCAGGGCCGCAGCCGCCGGGCTGTGTCAAGAAAGAGTGGGCAGGGCCCCGGGGCAGCGACGCGGGAGGCGCCCTTGGGGTGAGATGGGGTCCTCGGTCGCTAGGGCTTCCTTCTTAGCCACCGCTGCTGGGCCCCGATGTGAAAGGTGGCGCCCGTCGCGTGGCCATCGCCGGGCAGATCGAAAACGAGTTTCGCCGCAGTCCAGCGTAATTCGAACTCTCTCCGCGATCGGGGAATCAGTTCCAGGCGCTTCGGTTTCGGGCGCTTCGGGTCGCGCAGCTCAGCCACCAGGATCCCGTCTTCGACTCGGATCACCAGCTCTCCTCTCGGCTCGAGCTCGTACTTCCCCGTATAGCGAGCCAGTTCCTCTCCGGACAGGGTCAGAGTTCTGGATGCGGCCTGGTTCGAACCGGGCTCGGTGTGCTCCCTGAGTCGCCGCACCCAGATATTCCTGAACCGGCTGGGAGAACCGTGGTCCTGCAGTCTCAGCGGAAGCTGGTCCGCATGAGAGGTGTACGGTCTGGGGTGCAGCCAGTCGGTCGGGCCGGCCAGTTCGACACTATCCTGAGCCAGAACTCCATTGTGGAAAAGGGTCACCCGGGCCGGCTGCAGCACTTCGCCGTTGGGATCGAAGCGGGGGCGACGGAACACGATATCATAGGACTGCCAGGTCTCCGGAGGCAACGAAGCATTCACCAGAGGCGGAAACTGTCCGTAGATGGCCCCGGCCTGACCGTCCGCATACGTTTCCGATCGATAGGAATTCAAGACCTGGACCTCGTAGAGCCCCATCAGGTACACGCCGCTATTGCCCATCGCCTGGCCGACGCGCTCGGATCGGGGCGTGGACCACTCCACATGCAACTGGACATCCCCGAAGACAGCCTTGCTCCAGATGTCTTCCTCTCCCGCGGCTACCTCCATGTAGCCGTTCTCGACCTTCCAGCCGGCGGCTCGCCCATCCCGATGTTGCCACTGTGAGAGATCTTTTCCGTCGAAGATCACCTGCGCATCCGAGGGCGGAGGAACTGGAAGGCTCAATTGTGCCGGTTGAACCACGGGTGGTGTGGGCCGTGCCATGTCGTGGCTTTTCCAGCCGCTGGGCAGTTGGGCCAGGAGGTGACAGTTCAGACTGAGAGCAGCGGCAAACAGAAAGGGGATTCCCTGATTCTTCATATTCATCTCCTTCCGCAACAGGGCTCGCGATCAGAACAGCGGGCCCCACGGAATGGACACCATATCGGTTCCAGGCCCGCTTGTCCAAGCCCCCCCCGACCCCGGCGCGGTGAGTAGGCTTGCCGGTTCGGCGGGTGCCGGTGGGAACTTTTCGTCGGCAGCTTCCGCGGGGCGGCGGGCTTGCGAATGCTATACTGCTGGCCGTTTCCGAGCGTCGTCGTCGTTGACCTTCAGACCTGGATCGTGTAGTCATGGCCATGGAAATCATTGTTGCCTTCCTGACCCTGGCCGTCCTCGAGATTGTGCTGGGGGTCGACAACCTGATCTTCATCTCGCTGGCCTGCCGGCGGCTTCCTCCCGACCAGCAACCACTGGCCTGGAGAATCGGCCTGGGATTGGCGCTGATCATGCGGCTGATCCTTCTCTCCCTGATTGCCTATCTGGTGGCGTTGGAGAAGGGCCTTTTCTCGATATGGGGCTTAGAGTTCAGTATCCGCGAACTGGTGCTGCTGGCGGGCGGAATCTTCCTGATCTACAAGGCCACTGTTGAGATCCACCAGAAAACGGCCGGCGTCGAGCACCAGGTGAAGGCCGGAAGCGCCACTTTTCTCTCGGCAATCGGACAGATTGTGATCCTGGATTTCGTCTTCTCTTTCGACTCGATTCTCACGGCAGTCGGCTTAACCGACCACTATGCGGTGATGGTGGCGGCCATCATTACGGCGATCGTAGTGATGATGGCACTGGCCCGGCAGCTGAGCAGTTTCTTCGACCGCTACCCGACCATCCAGATGCTGGCCCTGGCATTCCTGATGCTCATCGGGTTCAGCCTCATGGCCGAAGGGCTGCATTTTCACATCCCCAAGGGGTACATCTACGTCGCCGTCCTGTTCTCCATGTTTGTGGAAGCGCTGAATCTGCGAATCCGGCAGACGCCGGATTCGGATTGAAGTCTGAGAATCCGGCTTGGGCCGGATTCGGATTGAAGTCTGAAAGTTGGCGCGCTCATCAAGATTCGCGCCTCTGCCGGCTCGGCGACCCATCCAGGTCATCTCCGGAACCAGCCCGCAGGCCGTTTGGAACAGTCGCAATCAAGGAACCGACAGAGGCAGGAACGACAGTGACTGCGCAGCAGCGCGGAAGCTGCCGGAGAAACGCACCAAACCAGGTCCGCTCAGGCTGCTCGGCGGGCAACCTGCCATCCGAGTACAAAGGAAAGCACGATCCCGAGCTGCAGGATAAGGCCCTCCCGAACCGGCCAGATCTCAAAGAGCGGGAGCGAGATCATCCAGTTCACAGAAGTCTCCTCGAGATACCCCACATTCTGCAGCTCTCGAACCCCGTAGCCGGCAAAGATCACTGACAGAACTCCCAGAAGAATCCCGCTCATGACGAAGAACGGCTTCAAGTTCAGACGGATTCCCAGTTTCAGCCAGATCACTACGAAACCGGCCAGGAGCAACATGCCTGCCGCAAAACCGAAGATGACCACGGCGGGACGATTGCCACTCTGCAACCACAGCGCCTGGTAGAAGAGCGCGGTCTCCACTGCTTCGCGGTAAACGGCCAGAAAGGCAGCGGAGGCCAGAAACCATCCACTGCCCGCGGACACAGCTCGTGAGGCCTGTTCGTGCATGTAGCGTTTCCACCTCTGAACATCAAGATTGTGAAAAATCCAGAGGCTCACCCAGAAAAGAACCGCGGCCGCCAGCAGAGAGGTGATCCCTTCCAGAGCCTCCCGGTGGCCAACCGAGACCAGTAACCGGCGACCGGCCATCCACGTCAGCAGGCCGGCGGCGGCACCCCCGGCACACCCCCAGTACACATAGGCACGGAGCTCCTTCCGCCCGACCCTGGTCAAATACGCCAGAAGCAATCCGACCAGGAGGGCCGCCTCGATTCCCTCCCTGAGGATGATCGTCAGAGACTGTAAGAACGTAAAAGAACGCCCACCCCAGGCACTGGCCTGGCCTGTCCGCGCCTCTTCGAGAGTGCGCATCAGGAGCCCCAGGTGTTGTTCGGCCAACTCCCGCCGGGTCCCTCCAGTCAGTGCTATACGGTACGTTGCCAGCTCTCTTTCCAACCGATTCACCAGTCCTGAATCGACCAGAGTCAGGGACGCTTCCGCCGGCTCAATGCCGTACAGATAGGCATCCAGGGAAAGATCTGCTGCTTCACGCAGGTTGCCCTGCCGGAAGGCAGCGCCGCTTCGTTTCAAGAGATCCCGAGCGAAGAGAAGAAGCTCTTCTGTGGAGGGGCCGGGGGGATAACGGCGCAGGTAGTCAACGGAACCCATCCCCTCACCTTTTTCGCCCCGGGCCAGGGTTCCTGCGAGTTCCACATTGGAGAGAGTCGCCAGCTCTTTCAGGGTGACTCCAGGCTCTCCCGCCGGCTCACGGGGAGCGAAGTCTTCGCGCAGCGTGAAAACGTAGAAGGAAACATCCCACCGCTCCTGCAGGGAAAGAGTCTCGTGAGACGGCATTGCCGTCCCTTCCACCCCGAAGGTCACCGCATTGAACACCTGATGAGGAGGGATCGTATTGACTCGCCGGTCTCGAAACGAGCGGGGCGCGGGCTCCATCTTCTCTTCGGCCACGGAGGGGCCATCCCCGGCCCCGGTCTGGCCGTGACAACGAAGGCAACTCGTCTCGTACACCCTCCTGCCGGAGGAAAAACGGGGAGGTGCCGCCGGGAAGGCCGTCACGTTAAACTCATCGGACACACGTTGCACCAGGCTTCCGGCCAGTTGTCTGACTGCCTCCCACGCCGCCTTTGCTTCGATCAGCTTCCGGAGGTTGTGCAGCAAGGTCAGAATCCCCGCGGGATCCTCCGGCCTCAAGAGTTTGTACCGGTCGATCAGAGCCTGACTGAAGTCGAGCATCTCCCGGTACTCGAACTGGCTGACCACGGTGCCCTCTTCCACAGCCACGCCGTAGTCGGTTCCCAGGTACTGGAGCATGAACACGAGTTGCTCGGGATCACTCGCCCCGGGATCGCCTGCGAAGTCTGCAGCGCCGTTGAAAGAGCCCGCCCTGCTGGACACGAAAAGCTGACCAATTCCCACCAGAATGGGAAGCAGCACCAGAGTGTAGGCTACAAACCGTTTCACAGTTTTGCTTTTACGTCTGAGCCTCCCCGACTGTCAACATGAAGTGGGAACTCCATTCCAATTAGGACCTTGGTGGGAGGGGCGTCAGGGCCGCTACCGCCGGGCATGATTCGTCGGGCACGGTTATCGTACGTATTTAGCGTCCATCGGCTTGCTGGACTCGGAGGGAGGTGAGTGGGGGCAGAAAGAGTGGGAGGCGGCCTACTCCGGGGCGACTCCCGGGGGGATTTAAACGGTCGCTGCCCCAAAGTAGGCCGCCTCCCACTCTTTTTCTTGGTATTCGAAACCTGGAGTCTGGGTTCTGAATGTGGGCGAACGCGAGAGGAGAACGCTAAACACTGCCGGTTATCAACCGTGCCGAACTGAACCAGTTGTCGGGGTGTTCCATTCGGCACGCCAGCCGCAAAGACAACTCGCAAAGACTGAGCGGACGATATCGGAAAAGCATGGCTTGCCCGAGCCAATTGTGGTAGATTTCAACCCCCAACAAACAAAAAAGGGGGGGGGCATGAAAGTATTCCATCTGACAGTTTTTGTGTGTCTGGTTGTTGTCCTCACGACTCCCGCCGCTGCCCAGACCGGAGTGGGCACTGGGGTCGGCATAGATGTCGTCGAAGTCGAGCCGATCGAAACAAGACGCAAGGCGCACAGTTTCTCGATGAAGTTCTTATGCGGGGAGATCGCGGCAGGGGACACAGCGGAGCAGGGCTCTCCTCTCGCCCCCGGCTCCTACCGGACGCATATCACGCTCATCGAACAGGGTTCTGGTGCTGATGCTGACCGAAGAGTCGACGTGTTTGGCTTTGTTGATGACTCTATCGGTGCCCTGGGTTTCCAAGTCCAGCCGGGATTTGTGAGCGATCTCAACGCAACACTGGCGGACCTCGGAGCGCCAAGCTGTAATCCTTAGAAAAAAGGGGACAGTCTACTCTGTCCCCTTTTTTGCTGCCTTGTCTCTCCGTGGCGATCGGACTCGCAGGGGCGACCCGGCCCCTACGCATGTAGGGGCGACTCCGGGTGGTCGCCCGTCAACCAGGCCGGCACAAGACCGGCCCCTACGCTGACACCTGTCCTCCCGGCGATCTCCATCGTCGCTCTGAAGAGCCCAAATCCCCGCGTTTCCTGGCACGTGAATTGCCCTAAAGAAAGTTGAAGGTTCAAGGCGCAAGGTGCAAAGTTGAAGGTGGAAGGTTTGGACTTGCCATGGGCGACCACATTCTCGGCGGCTGCCGGTTCTGTTTCCTGATCGTGATCTGCGTCCTGCTGACTCTGTCCGGCAGCTTGCCGGGACAGGCGGCCGACATCGATGCGAAAACGCTCATTGATCGCGTTGACCGCCTGCTCCGTGGTGAGTCCTCTCATGGCACGGTTGAGATGAAGGTGACCACCAAGCGGTGGAAACGCACCCTGGTCCTGGATATCTGGTCGGAAGGCACCGACAAGGCTCTGATACGGATTCTGGAGCCTCGCAAGGAAAAGGGCACTGCAACCCTGAGGGTGGGCTCCCAGATCTGGAACTACCTGCCCAAGATCGACCGTACCATCCGGGTTCCAAGCTCCATGATGATGGGTGCCTGGATGGGATCCCACTTTACGAATGACGACCTGGTCAAGGAAAGTCGTCTGATCCGCGACTATGAAATCGAGCTGGAGTTCTCGGGAGATCGGGACGGCGTAAAGGTCTATGAGATCGATCTTCGGCCCCATGAGGACGCGCCCGTGGTGTGGGGACGAATTCTCTATCAGATCCGTCAGGATGATCTGATGCCGGTCTGGTCTCGATTCTACGACGAACACGGCGAACTGAAACGAACCATGCGGTTCAGCGAGTATCAGATGATGGGCAACCGCGTCGTACCTGCTCGCATGACGCTGGTTCCCGCCGATCATCCGGACGAGTTGACGGAACTCGTCTATCATGAGCTGGTTTTCGACGTTGCCATTCCCCGGCGCACCTTTTCGCTGGCGGCGTTGAGAGAATAGCCCATGCTGAGTTGGAGACTGGGGTGGCGCAATCTGTGGCGGAGGCCCCGTCGCAGCCTGATCAACATCGCCGGGGTGGCTACTGCCTTACTCTTCCTCGTGCTGCTGTTGTCGATGACTGAAGGGTTGAGGGAGCAACTCCTCGAAAATGGAACCGGTCTTCTCATGGGCCACGTTCAGATTCACCACGTGGACTACCTTCCGGACCGGAATGTCTACGACACGATTGGAGGGAATGAGGCTCTCGACGTGGATCACTTTCGAGCGGTCACGAGAGGGCATGGCTTCCAGGTTGTGACGCCCAGAGTTTACGGTTTTGCCCTTCTGTCGACCGGAGACCGGTCGGTCGGGGGTGAGCTTCTGGGGATTGATCCGGTCGAAGAAATTCGCCTCAGCACCCTGCTCAACGGACTGGTGGAGGGCCGGCTTCTGGGGGCGTCTCCATCGAGGGAACTCCTCCTCACTTCCGGGCTGGCCAGGGAACTCCGGGCTTCGGTGGGGAGTGAAATTGCTGCCGTTACTCAGGCGGCGGACGGCAGCCTGGGAAACGAACTCTACCGGGTTGTGGGGATCTTCCGAACCGGACTGGCCCTTCTCGACCGCTCCCTGGCCGTACTGCATGTTTCCGATCTCCAGGAACTGCTGGCTCTGGGCGGCACCGAGTTTCATGAGCTGGCTTTCAAATCAGATGATCCGCTGGCTGCGCCGGCACTGGCGGTTCGCCTGAACCGCGACGAGTCGCTTCCAGCAGAATCCGAGGCCAAAGACTGGGGCGCCCTGGCTCCGCAGCTGCGAGATTATCTGAATCTCTTTGACAGTTTTTACGGCTTCATCATCGGCTTCGTTGCGCTCTTCGCGGCGCTTGGCGTGCTCAACACCATGATGATGGCGGTCTTCGAGAGGACCCGGGAGGTGGGAGTAGTCAGCGCCCTGGGGATGCCTCCTTCACGTGTCGTTACAACGCTGCTGATCGAGGCTTGGTTCCTGACCTTGTTGGGTCTGGTTCTGGGGCTTGGTCTCTCCCTGGCCCTGATGCAACCGCTGTCGACCCATGGCCTGGATCTGTCACGCTGGACTGGAGAACTGTCCATGCTGAACACACGGATGGACCCGGTTTTACGCTTCAAGTGGGTCTGGAACAACGTTCTGTGGTCGTCCGCCGGTTTGCTGCTGGCCAATCTTCTGGCGACCCTGATCCCGGCTTTTCGCACCATCAGGATGGACCCGGTGGAGGCTCTTGCGGCTCCGGTGGAAACATGAAATGAAGCTACTGCTCATCATGGCCTGGCGAAATCTGTGGAGGCACGCTCGCAGAACCGTACTGACCTCCGTAACCGTTGCTCTCGGCCTGGCCATGCTGCTCATCTTCGTGGGTCTGGGAGACGGAGGCCACGCCCAGATGATCGATGGTGCCGTGAGACTCGGCTCCGGGCATGTCGTCTTCCAGGCGCCCGACTACCAGGAACTGGGGGGGCTGGAGCGAACCATTCAGCAGTCCCAGGCCGACCAGGTCGTGAGGTGGCTCGAGGAGAAAACAGGGGACTTTCGAATCGAGGGAGTGGTGGCGCGTCTTTTCGCCTCATCTTTAGCCTCCTCAGCCAGTGGGTCCAGCGGCGTTTTCCTGATGGGGATCCAGCCTGAACTGGAGGGGAGAGTGTCCAAATTCGCCAGCAAACAGAGTGATGGTGAATTTCTTGAAGAGGGACAGAGCCAGCAGATCGTGATTGGAGAGGGCGTGGCGCGCAAGCTGCAGGTGCGGATTGGCGACAAGGTTGTCCTCATGGCCCAGGCCGCCCATTCGCCGGACATTGAATCTACTCTGATGAGAGTCAGGGGAATCCTGAAGACCGGCCAGGAAAACGTGGACCAGGCAATGGCTCTTGCGCCGCTGGACACCTGTCAGAATTTCTTCAAACTCAACGGCCAACTGCACCAGCTGGCAGTCCTGCTCCCGGACGACACGAACAGCCTTCGTCTGGCCAGGGAAGCCCAGGCGGCTTTTCCCGCCCTGGAGGTTCTGAGCTGGCAGGGGGCCCTGCCCGAACTGCACGATTTTATCCAGGTGGACGACGGGGGCAACTACGTTTTTCACGTGTTTCTGTTCCTGCTCATTTCGTTTCTGGTCCTCAATACGCTGCTCATGTCGGTCCTGGAAAGACGCAAGGAGCTCGCCTTTCTGGATGCCATCGGTTTCAGCCCGCAGCAGCGTTTCGGGCTGATCATGCTGGAAGCCTTTTTCATCGCCTCCCTGTCCTGCATTCTGGGTTTTGCCGTCGGTTACTCCGGTCATCTCTATCTCTCGATCTACGGCCTGCCTCTTGACCTGTTCAGCCTGGAGCAAGGGAATGTCGCGGGTGTCGCCTTTGAGCCGATCATGTACTCCAAACTGTCCCTGGCGCGAATCCTGCAGTCACTGGCAGTGGTTTTCACGATGACCTTTTTGCTGGCCCTTTTGCCCGCCCGGCGCGCCGCAGCACCCGGCAACGTACAACTTCTGGCGAGCGGACGATGACGCAAGAAGTAGTTCTTCAACTGGAAAACGCAAGTCGAATCTATCAGCAGGGCGACCAGACCGTGCGGGCCCTGAACCAGGTGAGCATCAGTCTCAGGCAAGGTGAGTTCGTGGCGGTGGCCGGCCCCTCCGGCTCCGGAAAGACCACTCTGCTGAACCTGGCAGCCGGGCTGGACACGCCGAGCTCGGGAAAAGTGGTACTCGAAGGCAACGATCTTTCCAAAATGACAAGGCGGCAGAAGGCCAGACTGCGCCTGGAGGGAGTCGGGTTCATTTTTCAGGCCTACAACCTGGTTCCGGTACTCAGCGCCCGGGAGAATGCTGAATTTGTGCTCTTGCTGCGGGGAATGCCCGCGGAGGAGCGCGAGCGTCGAGTCGGAAGGGTCCTGGAACAGGTCGGGCTGGCGGGTCTGGAGAGCCGCAGACCGGCCCAGTTATCTGGAGGGGAGCAGCAGAGAGTTGCCGTAGCTCGCGCCATCGTCTCGGAGCCGTCTCTGGTCCTGGCGGACGAGCCCACGGCCAATCTCGACAGCGTCACCGCCTTCGCTCTTCTCGACCTCATGGAGCAGTTGAATCTCGAGCATGGAACCACATTCCTTTTCTCCACCCACGACCTGCGTGTCATGAAACGGGCCCGTCGACTGATCAAGCTTCTGGACGGTGAAGTCGAGAGCGACGAGCGTTTCGACCGGCCAGCGGTTCGTCCATGAATCGGAAGAGTCTCACTCTCGGAAATGCCCTGCTCCTGGTCGGCATCTACTCCATCTGTACCTTCGAGCTGAGAGGCCAGAGTCTGGATCTGGGTGGATCTGTTCGCGGCTACTTCTTCTTTCGGGCCGAAGATCTCCCCGAGTTCATCGACCTGCGCAGAGACACCGAGTTCACCTCCTTTCGTTTTACTCTCGACTCTGAATTCAACCCCTCTGTTCGACTCGAAGCCCATGCCGTTTTGGACTCGCTGTCGCCGGCCCAGTCCCTCGCAGCTCGAATCGCCCGAAGCCGCCCCAGCACGTACCTGCCGCTGGACGAGATCCTCAGGGAGAGCGATTCCCACCTGCTCACGGCCCGTTTCGACCGACTCAACCTCCAGTTCGAGATCAACGATGTCCGCGTGATTGTCGGCCGCCAAGCCATCAGCTGGGGAGTTTCCCATTTCTGGCCCACCGTCGACCTCTTCTCATCCTTCGCGCCGGAGCGCATCGACCGAGATTACAAAGATGGAGTGGATGCGGCCCGCGCCATCGTCCCCCTCGGGAATTACTCCGAACTGCAGGTCATAGGAGCCGTGCTGGGGCCCTCCTTCAGGGACGATGGATCGGCCGCCGCCCAGCTTCGCTTCCACATGGGTACCTGGGATCTGGGTGTGGTCGGTGGCAGATTTCACGGCGACACGGTTGCCGGCGTCTTCGCCACCACCGACGTGCAGGGCACTGCCTACCACGCAGAAGTCAGCTGGACGCAATCGGGCGAAGCCGAGGATCAATTTCTCGATCGTGAGCGTTTCTGGCGAGCTTCACTGGGACTGGGCCGCCAGTTGACTCCCAGCATGGGGATTTCAGGCGAGTTTCATTTCAACGGGTTCGGAGTCGGGGATCCTGCCCGGTATCTAGGCGTCGCCCTGACCGACAGGGTCAGACGCGGAGAGGTTTTCTCGCTGGCACGCTACTATACCGGCGGTGGATTCAACTGGCAGATGCACCCCCTGGTGACGATGGCCCAGGCGCTCCTGTTCAACTGGAATGATCGGTCGCTGTTATGGCTGCCGTCCATCAACTGGTCTACCTCAGACAATTCTTCCCTGCTGGTGGGAGCTCAGTGGGGTATCGGGCCCGGGTTCACGGATGCATTGAGCATTGAGAGCGAATACGGCCCCGTTCCCGCCACCCTCTATGTAGGCGCCAAATGGTACTTTTGAGCTCATTCCAGGTGCCGCGAGGGGCTGAATTGACTTTCAGCTCCGGTCGGAATAAGGTTAGCTTCGGGAGTACGGCTCCACTGTAACGGTTTGCTTTTTCTACTCTCATTTGGAAAGGCGGGAGGAGAGAGAACGATGAACTGGTCTCTGGTTGTTGCCATCGCGGTCGTGGTCGTGGTCATCTTCTGGTACCTGCGATCGAGGCGTCAGGAATCTCATCACCTGGATGACATTCACATTACGGAGGACGCCGACCGTAAAGAGACCGAGCGATAAAGAGCGGTTTTTTCCGCGTCACGACTCCTGTGAGGGCTCTGGGTCGGATTACAGGCGCCTTGTCGGGCCGGTCCTTTCGGGGCGCCATGGCCTGTGGTGAGCACCGGTCAGTGCCGAAGACCGTAACTCTGCTGTTCTTTTCCGATCCGCCCCCGGGACCCAAAACCGAGAACGTGGAACCTGGAACGTGGAATGAATTCTATGCAACAGAGAGCGATTTTCCCAGGACGGTACGTTCAGGGCCGGGGGGCCCTTGACGAGCTGAGCGAGGAGGTCTCGCGGCTGGGGCGCTCGGCCCTGATCGTAGCCGGCCGCACGGCCCACGAGACGATCATTCCGGGCCGTCTTCAGGCCTGGCGTGAGCAGTTCGATGTCCAGGTCGAGTTGTTCGCCGGGGAATGCTCTCATCAGGAGATCGAACGCCTCTCGCAGCTGGCAGGGGATTTTGGCTCCGAAGTGGTCATCGGAATGGGCGGCGGCAAGACGATCGATACGGCCAAGGCGGTGTCGCACTCGGCTGGTTCCCGGACGGTCATTGTCCCCACCATTGCCTCCACGGATGCCCCGACCAGTGCCGTGTCCGTGATCTACACTTCAGATGGTACTTTTGAGGGTTACCTGTTTCAGTCCCGCAATCCGGATCTGGTTCTGGTGGACACCGACATCATCGCACGGGCCCCGGTCCGCTTCCTGGTGGCCGGAATGGGCGACGCTCTGGCCACCTGGTTCGAAGCAGATTCCTGCCGCCGCAGCTCTTCGCCCAGTCCCTGTGGCGGGCTGGGAACTCGGGCCGCCTACGCGCTGGCTCGCCTCTGCTATGACACGATCCTGGAGCACGGGGTTTCTGCCAGAGTTGCCTGCCAGGAAAACGTCGTCACGGCTGCCCTGTCCCACGTTGTGGAGGCCAACACGCTGCTCAGCGGGCTGGGTTTTGAGAGCGGGGGACTGGGAGCGGCGCACTCCATTCACAATGGGCTGACCCGGCTTTCCGGCACTCGCCACTTCTACCACGGTGAGAAGGTCGCCTTCGGTGTGCAGGCCGGTCTTTTCCTCACCGACCAATCCCGTTCGACGATTGAAACGGTCTATGACTTTTGCGAATCCGTCGAGCTGCCCACGACGCTGTCGGAAATCGGTATCGGTGAAGCCTCCGACGCCGATCTCCGGCAGGTGGCCGAAGGGGCGTGCGCTGAGGGAGAGACGATCCACAACGAAACCGGGACGATCCGCCCTGAAATGGTCTCAGCTGCTCTGAAAACCGCCGATGGCTTTGGCCGGCTGCGCAAAGGGACTAACTGAGGACGGAGATCACCCGGCTGAGCAGGAGGACTGACGCTGAGCAGCCGCGAGGAGCCGGCTGCGATCTGCCTTTCAACTCAAGTCCGTCCAGATCAGACCATCAACAGCATTGAAGTGCTTGTCCATCGTCGCCAGCTCCGCGCCGATTTCGAGGCACTGCGCTGCCAGCCACATGTCATTGGAGGGGATGGGCATTCCTTTCTTACGAAGACTCGCATAGATTCTGGCGTACCGGTCGGCCGTCCTAAAGGTCACCGGCACGAGGAAGACCCTCGGATTCTCCAGAAACTCCAGTAGTTCGGCAAGATTCTTGTCGAAACGCTGACCCCAGCGAAAACCAGCCAGGAGTTCCCCCGCCACCACAGAGGAGAACAAAACCTCTTCGGATCGCCGTATCAGCTGCAGGGTCTTGTCGTGATTGCGTTTGAAGGCCGAGTAGGCACTCGTGTCGAGTAGTATCCTCACGACCACAAGTCGGGATCGATTCTTTCAAAATCCCGCCTGACTTCTTCCAGAACTCTTACGTCCTCTTCGGACCAGGTTCCCGCTAGATGGTCCAGAGAGGAGCCGATCCTGGCAGACGACTCGCTCGTCTTTGACAGCCCTGCACCCTGTCGAAGGAGTTTCAACACCGCTTTATTCAGCGATGTCTCCTCTTTCTCGGCCAACTCCCGAATCCTCTTTTCCAACTTTTTGTCAAGAAAACGGATGGTCAATTGCTTCACTTCTCACCTCGAATCGGGACGGATGACTCATTACGACTCATTATGAATCATACTCTCGCCCGGTTCAATCTGATGAAGCTGCGCGCTCATCATTGCATTCGCGCCTCTGCCGGCTCGGCGATCGGACAGATGATCTCTGGGACCGGCCCGAGGGCCGCGAGGAAAGCTGACTATCAAGGAAACTGCAGAGGCAGGAACGACAGTGACTGCGCCGCGGGCGACAGGATGCCGGGAGTTTCACGGGTCGGGTCAACCGATCCAGCGGGCGACGTCTCTGGCGTGGTAGGTGATGATAAGGTCGGCGCCGGCGCGGCGGATCCCCGTCAGGATCTCCAGGACGGCGCGGCGCTCGTCGATCCAGTCGTTGGCGGCTGCCGCCTTCACCATCGAGTACTCACCGCTGACGTGATACGCTGCCAGCGGTACCTCTGGATACTCTTCACGCAGGCGATAGACGACGTCGAGATAGGGAAGAGCCGGCTTGACCATCAGTAAGTCGGCCCCCTCTTCGATGTCCAGAGCAGCCTCTCGAAGAGCCTCTCGGGCGTTTGCCGGATCCATCTGATGGCTCTTCCGATCCCCGAACGAGGGGGCTCCCTCCGCCGCTTCCCGAAAAGGCCCGTACAGTGCCGAAGCATATTTGACGGCGTAGGAAAGAATAGCTACCCGGATAAAGCCGCGGCCGTCCAGCGCCGAACGGATCGACCCGACCATTCCGTCGATCATACCGCTCGGGGCCACGACGTCCGCCCCGGCCTGGGCATGCACCAGGGCCACCCGGTCAAGGATCTCCAGAGTCTCATCGTTGAGTGGATCTGCTTCTCCCAGGCGCTGATCCGATTCGGGGCCGAGCACACCACAGTGGCCGTGAGAAGTGTACTCGCACATGCACACATCGGTGATGACAACCAGCCCGGGAACGGCGTCTTTCAACGCTCTGACAGCCCGCGGAATCACTCCCTCCGGATCGAAGTTCTCGGAACCGACGGTGTCCTTCAGCTCCGGAATCCCGAAGAGAAGAACAGCCGGAATCCCCAGCTCATCGATCTGCGCCCCTTCTTCCGCCAGTTGATCGACGGAGAGCTGAAACACGCCGGGCATCGAGGAGATGGGTTGGCGCACGGAGCTCCCGTGCGTCACGAAGAGTGGTTGAATCAGGTGGCGGATTTCCAGAGCAGTCTCACGAACCATCTCCCGAAGCGCCGCAGTCCGACGCAGGCGACGAGGGCGTTTTCCGAGATTGCGCTGAGCGGAGGTTACCCCGATCCTGTCAAGCATCGTGCTGTGTCGAGACATCATCGTCCTCTCGATAGTGATCCATCAGGGCCTCGACCAGGCCCTCGGTTGTATAATGCCGGGGGACGACGTCAACGGTCAGCCCCAGTTCTCTTGCCGTGCGGGCCGTGGCCGGACCGATACAGGCCATCGTGACTCCTTCCACGACGTCAAGCGTCAGTGCGGAACCCTCCACTGCAGCCACAAAGTATCTCACCGTCGAACTGCTGGTAAACAAGACGGCGTCCATCCCCGCCGCCAGCTGATCGACCTGCTCGCGATCAGGCTGCACAGGCTGGGTTCCGTAGATAACGATATCGTCTACAATCGCCCCCTTCTCCTGCAACAATCCAGCCAGAGCGGGTCCGGCCAGCTCGCCCCGCGGCACCAGGATGCGAAGGCCCTTCACATCCCCGAGAGCCTCCACCAGCTTTGCTTTTTCGTACTCCTGAGGAATCACCTCAACTCGGACGCCTCTCTCATCCAGGGCGGCCGCCGTCTTGGGGCCCACGGCGGCGACCCCGGTTCCCTCCGCAACAGGTCGGCGCGCCGAAGAGGCGAGCTGCCACCAGTTGGTTACGGCGTAGGCACTGGTGAACAGAATCCAGTCATAGTCCTCGAGGCGGCTGATGGCCGACTCAATCCTTTTGTCCCCCTGCAGAGGGACGATGCGAATCACAGGTACGGAAAGAGGCTCGGCCCCCAGTTTCCGAAGACGATCCATCAAGTATCTTGCGTCTCTGGCCGCACGCGTCACCACAATCCTCTTACCTGCCAGAGGTGCAGCCTGCCTTTTCCGAGCCGGTATGAATCGGAGCGACCCGCGTCGTAAAGCCCGTTCAGCCAGCTGGCGACCCAGTTGCCCAGGGTCCTGCCCGGTTCCACTCACGAAAAGGTGACGGTCCCCCTGTGCCGAAAAGATCGCGCCTCGAAGGTGCAGTTCGCCTTTTTCCCTCGACCCTCTCCAATGAGCGAGGGCCGCGACCGGGAGGGTGCAGCCGCCTCCCAGTTCTTCCAGGAAGGTCCGCTCAGCAGTGACCGCCGCGCGCACTCCGGGATCATCAATCTGGGAGAGCAGGGCGCGGGTCCTGGAGTCATAACTGCGGCACTGGACGGCCAGTGCCGCCTGACCCGGGGCCGGCAGAAACTGCTCCAGCGCAAACCACTCCTCGACATTCTTCTCCAGCCCCAGGCGTTGAATCCCAGCCGCAGCCAGGACCGTAGCGTCGTAGAGATTTGTTTTCAGGACCTTCCCGACCCGCGTGTCGACATTGCCCCGGATGGGACGAAACACCAGATCCGGCCGCAAAGCTCGAAGCTGGGCTTCCCTGCGGCTGCTGCTGGTGCCGATCACGGCAGCCCTGGGCAGTGCGTCCAGTCCACCCGAGCAGCTCACCAGGCACTCTCGCGGATCTCCCCTGGTGGGTATGGCGGCCAGGCAAAGCTCAGGATCCTGCTCGGTGGGCAGGTCCTTGAGAGAATGTACGGCAACGTCGATCTCCCCTGCCCGGAGCGCATCTTCGATCCGGCTCGTGAAGACTCCGCGCCCCGCCATCTCGCGCAACGGCACTTGCGGTTTGCGGTCACCTTCAGTGCTCAGCGTCTTGATTTCGCAAGAGGGTTCAGGCCGGACCTGCTCGAGTAGTCGCACGACGTGGTCAGCCTGCCAGCGAGCCAGCCGGGATTTTCGGGTACCAACCCGGAGTCGAAGGCGGTCATTCATCTCCCCTCACTCGGAACGGTCGCCGTTGGGCCCGGGAGCGAGGCTTTCCGTGTCTGTGATGACCAGCCTCTCTTCACCGAATCCCGAGCGGTCCTCCTTCAGCACCCAGGAGCGGGCTTCCTCGCTTTCTCCCTCCTTCACCGACACGATGAGGTAGGAAAGCCAGGGCCAGGCATGGTCGCGGTCGTAATCCGATGGAACCGCCGCAACGTCCGGATGGGAATGAAAGAATCCCAGAACGTCCTGGGACTCGAGCCGCAATTCCTTTTCCAGCTCGCGGATGAACTCGGGGTCGATCAGGTAGCGATTCCTGGTGTCATCTCTCTGATTATCGGCAGCACGGATCTGGAGGACGATTTTTCTCCCATCCAGAACGCGCCCCGTCAGGACTCCGCAGCCCTCCTGGGGATAGGCTCGTTCCAGAATCCGTTTCACCTGATCGAACTGGTCCTCAGAGATATTCAGCATAGTCTCCGGTTTGTTCTGGCCGGCTTCGGCAGACAACTTAGTTGCTCCAGAAGTCTTCGGAAACATACTTCACTCCGCTGTCTGGAAAGACGGTCACGATCGTGCCACTGTGTATATTTGCGGCCACTTCCATGGCGGCCACCAGCGCGGCAGCTGAGGATGGTCCCACGAACAGGCCTTCCTCGAGGGACATACGCCGGGCCATGGTGTAAGCGTCCTCGGTGGCCACTTCGGTTTCGATGTCCGCCAGATCCGGATCGTAAATAGCCGGAACCATCGCGGTGGGAATATGTTTGAGCCCTTCCAGGCCATGCAGAGGAGACTCGGGGATGAAGGAAACCACCTGGATCGTCGGGTCGAGCGCCTTTAGTCCACGAGACGTACCCACGAAGGTTCCCGAAGTTCCGATTCCCGCCACAAAATGCGTGATTTCGCCTCCCGTCTGCCGGTGAATCTCTCGGGAAGTACCGTAGAAATGGGCCTCCCAGTTAGCCGGGTTACTGTACTGATCGGTGTAGAAGAACTTGTCCGGATCGGCAGCGGCCAACTCCCGGGCCTTGACAATGGCACCCTCTGAGCCGTCCATCGGGCTGGTCAGATGGATCCTGGCTCCATAGCTGGCCAGCACCCCCTTTCTTTCGGCCGTAACGTTCTCGGGCATTGCCAGTTCCACTTGATAACCACGCAGAGCTCCGATCATGGCCAGCGCTATCCCGGTATTCCCCGAGGTGGCGTCCAGAATCGTTTTCTCCGGGGTCAGGAGTCCCGACTCCTCAGCCTTCTGCACCATGCGGGCCCCCGCCCGATCTTTAACCGAACCGCCCGGATTGAACCACTCACACTTGGCGAAAATCCTGACCTTGGATGAACGGAAGATCTTCCGGATTTCGACTAGTGGGGTGTTCCCGATTCGACTCAGAAGCCCCGTCTGCTCTCCGTGTTCCAGGGTACTCATATCGATTCCACAACTGTTTTCTCTCGCGGCATGCCGGGCTGGTCCGCTGTGCCGGAATCGGCCAGGTCCACCACCTGGCCGATCACGACTACGATCGGTGCCTTCAAATGATCGCTTTCGGCCTTTTCGGCAAGGCTGCTGAGAGTTGCGACGACAGATTGCTGTCTCTCGGTGGTTGCCCACTGCACCACGGCGGCCGGCGTGTCGGGCGGCTTTCCGGCTTCAACCAGACTCCGGCACACGGCCGCCAGTTGGGAGCGACCCATCAGGACGATCACAGTGTCGAGCCTGGCCAGCGCCTCGTAATCCAGCTCCCCCGAGTGCCCTGAGACGATCGCGACGTTATGTGCCATCTCCCGGTGTGTCACGGGAATCTGGAGGCTGGCCGGACCCGCCAGCGCACTGGTGACACCGGGAATCACTTCGCATCGAATTCCGGCCCGGCGGCAGTACAGCAGTTCTTCGCCCCCGCGGCCGAAAACAAAGGGATCCCCGCCCTTGAGGCGGACGACCTGTTTCCCCTGTCGAGCTCTGTCGACGAGGATCTGGTGGATACGGCGCTGGGGTGTTCGGGGACCTCCCGCTGTCTTCCCGGCCTCAATCAGCTCACACACCACGGGCGCTTGCAGCAGTAACCTCTTGTTGATGAGACGGTCGTAGACGATGACGTCCGCCTTCCTCAGCACCTCGAGGCCTTTTAGCGTAATCAGGTCGGGGTCGCCCGGACCCGCTCCAACCAGATAAACAATACCGTCAGCTGACATGGGCAACTCCCGCGGCGGAATCGAGCCGTCGCCAGGAATGGGGGGACTGTACCAGATCCTCAATGATCTCGACCAGGACTGGACCTTCCCCGACCGCTCGGTCGATGACGTACTCACGGTCTTTCGAATCGCGGCCGGTGGTCTCCAGTGAATCACGGCCCGACGGCCCGTGCAGGTCGAAAAGGCGAGCCAGTTGGCCGGCGTGGTCCCCGCTCCCGAACAGAAACGGCACGACCAGGCAGTGATCCACATCGATGCCCCGCACCGCCTCACGAGGCGTGGGGCATTCGTCAAGAAAGGCGGAGACCACGGTCTTGCAGGATCCTTGGCGTCGTAACAACGCGGCCACTTCGCGAGTGGTCTGCGAGCTCGTGCTGGAGCGCGGCGTCCCGTGCCCGAGCACCACGACGGCCGTCCGCTCGGGATTCCACCCGAGCTGACGAACCCGTCTCCCAACTCTCTTGAGCAGGGCCGAGGAAAGCCCGGAGTGGCACCCGACGACAGGCGTCAGCCAGATGTCGATCGATCTGGAGCGGGGGGCCCGTGCGAGTTCGCGGGGCAGAACCTTTTTCGAATAGTAGCCTTCAGCCAGAAAAACCGGGACGACTACGGCGCCGTCGCCAGAGATCAGGTTCGGGACCTCGGCGAAAACAGGCTGTCCCTGGTGGTAGCCGGTCAGCACCTGTTGGAACAGATCGGACTGTTGGAACCGACGGGCGATTCTCTCGAGGGCGGCGGCAGCTCCTCCACAGCGGCTGCCGTGGGCCGCCAGAACGAGGCTATTCGGGCGCTGTACTTCCTGCAAAGATTGGTTCATGGTACTGATTCCGGAGTGCGGGAACCCTGACTTGCGCCTTGCAAAGCGGCACTTAAGTGCCGCACTCCAAAGCTCTAGTAGATACTAGGAGAGATGGAGCCCGCACTCGGTCTTGGCCGACCCGGACCAGCGTCCCTGGCGGGAGTACTCCTGAACCGTCACCCCGGGAACCTTCTTCGTGCACTGCACGCATCCGATGGATGGATACCCCTGGTGATGCAGCAGGTTATGGGGAACCTGATTGGCCAGAATGTATTCCCAGACCTGGCTACGCGTCCAAGTCGACAGCGGCGCGATCTTCCACACCTCGTGACTGGAGTTCCATTCGATCACACGGGTGGAGCGGCGCTCTGTGGTCTGATCGCTGCGCACGCCTGTTATCCATACTTCGGCATCTTTCAGGAGCTCGCGCATGGGAAGCACCTTGCGCAAGAGACAGCAGATGTCCGGATCCCTCTCCCACAGCCGCGGACCGTAGCGGGCCTCCTGCTCTTGCGGAGTCAGCGGGGTTCCGGCGTTGATGAAAGTCACGTTCGAGTAGCGCTCCTTCAACTCATCAATCAGCTCGTAGGTCTCGGGGAAAAAGAAACCGGTGTCCATATAGTGGATATCCAGAGCCGCTCTCTGTCTGGCCGCCATATCGATGAGGGCGCAACCTTCCATGCCGAATCCGGTGGAGAAAACGATCTTCTCGCGGTCAAAGTTGTCCAGCGACCAGGCAATCAGCTCGCCCGGGCTCATGTCCTGAATCTGTTCGATCGATCCCTGTCGGCTCGTCAGGTGCATCTCAGTTCTCCGCCGTCCTTCACAAAGGCAAAAAAAAACCCGCAGGAGCAATCCCTGCGGGTCTTGGAAATCCACTGGTTTTGACGTTATGTCATTGGGTCGTGGGAATCCTCAGGAACGCTCTACCCCGTATCTTGAGGGCATACAACAGCAGTGGGACATCGTACACACTGAAACCACGGCGCCAGCAGGCGAGTGATTTGCTTCGCTGTATAAAGAGGCCGTTCCTAAAGCCATAACCGAAATCTATTATCGCGGAAAGCGGTGCTCAAGTGCAAGTGCCAATCGTCACTCATTATCCAGGCGAGCTTTTCTGCCCAGGTAGCCGCCGTGGTGCCGCAGGCCGAAATCGCCCTGTGTGATGCCCTTCAACTCCATCAGTACGAGGGCGATGGCATCCCCGATTGCCAACATCACGGCAATGCTCGCAGTAGGTGTCAGGCCCAGCGGGCACGGATCCTCGACGATGCCCATGTCAACCGTTATATCAGATAGACGGCGCAGCGCAGAATCAGGGTGCGACGTGATCCCGATGATCGTGCTCAGGCCCAGGTGGCGTCCCAGCTCGAGCATCTCCAGCACCTCGCGCGTCATCCCACTGTTGGAAAAGGCAACGATGCAGTCCCGGGGACCGATGAGTCCAAGATCGCCATGGGCTGCTTCCCCCGGGTGGATGAAGGCAGCCGGTGTGCCGGTCGAACAGAGAGTGGCAGTAAACTTACGGGCGATGTGGCCGGCCTTGCCTATTCCGGTAGCCAGCACCTTGCCCCGGCAGTCTCGCAGCGCAAGCACAGCCCGCTCGAACTCCTCCGTGACGGAAACGGCCGAGATAGCGGCGGCTTCGGCCTTCAGGATTTTCTCAATCTGTTCCCGCACATTGAAGTCTGCCATTCGGCCTTATAGTCAACCAGATACCTGCCTGAATCAAGCCGGGTTCCATTTTCCGCGTTCCGTGTTCCAAGTTGGCGCACTCATCAAGATTCGCGCCTCTGCCAGCTCGGCGACTTGTCCAGGTCATCTCCGGAACCGGCCCGCCAGCCGCCAGAAAAGCTGACTGTCAAGGAACCCACAGAGGCAGGAACGACAGTGACTGCGCAGCAGCGCGCATTCTGCGTTGCCTTTGCTGGTTGGAGCGGATACATTAGCGTCCTCGCGCGAAAAAGTTGGTCAAATTGCTCAAAGGGGGTTACTTCAAATGAAATTTGTCATGACTTATCAGATCGATACGGAAGGCTGGGACAAGGCGGTGGATCGTTTTCTGGAAGGCGGGGGACTTCCCCCGGAAAGAGTCGCCATGCTGGGCCGTTGGCACGCCGCGGCCGGCAGAAACGGCTATATTCTGCTGGAAACTGATGACCAGGCAGCCATCTACCGCTGGGCATCGGAGTGGCATGACCTGTGTAGCTTCGACATCACTCCCGTGGTCGAGGACGAAGAGGCTGCAGCCGTCCTCGAGAGCTTGCGCTAGGCCAGCCTGTTGCCAAACGTTCTGTCGCCCCCTTCGGGGGCTGCCTGGGCGGTATCATTGTGCATCCGAGGCCTCTCGGCCTCGGCTATTCTCTTTCGCCCCCTCCCGGGGGCTTTTGTCGCAGGCCACTGAGCGGCCCGGAAGGGAATAGCCTCATCGTGCACCGAGGCCTCTCGGCCTCGGCTATTGTCTTTCGCCCCTCTCCGGGCTCGTCTCGAAGGCCGCAAAGCGGCCGGAAGGGAATAGCCGTGGGCGCAAGCCCACGGACCACGGCGGAGAGAAGCAATGAGCCCTGAAGGGGCGACAGATACCCTTCGGCAACAGGCCCCTAGACCTCCGCACCCCAGCGCCCCACACCCGGCTTCGTTTACCATCCTCCTCCGCCTCCTCCCCCACCGGAGGAGCCTCCGCCTCCACTCCCGGAACTGGAGCCGGGAGCCGATGTAGATGCCGAGATGGCACTGCCCAGGGAAGAGGATAGACCGGACCAGCTGCCCGGGTCCCGGCTGTGGAAACCGTCTCCCCTGTACCAGTGATGGGGCAGGCCGTCTCTACCCTTCTGGAAGGCGTCCTCCAGTACTTGCTCGAACTGGCCCGCCCACTCATTTTCTACGTCCAGGGCAAGGGCAAAGGGGAGATTCTCTTCGAACAATTCGACGGTGCGCCGGGACGGATCAACAGTGGGCTTTAACCCCACCTCAGAGCTAGAGAGAAACTTCCGAAACCCGTCGATCTGGTCCATCACCTGCCGGCCCCTTCCGGTCGGGCTCTTGAGCCACTCGAAGAAGAGCAGATTGACGGCTGCCACGAGCAGCAACTGAGAAATGATCCACAATGAGGAAGCCCGCGTCAGCATCCAGAAACCGAAAACTTCTCCTGCCACGAAGGGGAGCGCGAAGAGGCTCAGCAGAATAGCCCCCAGCAGGCGCCCGACGGTCGCAAAAGCACTGCTCTGGCGAAAAACCGCCTGCCATGCCTCGACGGCACCCAGCACCAGAAAGCAGACACCGAAAGTCCAGATGGTCAGCCAAATGATCACGAATCCGACAGCGGGAAGTTGGCCGCTGCCCAGGAGTGGAATCGCCCCCAACGACAACGCTGAGAGGATCAACCCCGGAATCAGCCACTTGCGGTTGGCCCGAAAGTGAGTTCCCTGGTATTGGATCCGAAGAACGGTTTTGAGCGCCTTAATGGCCTTCTTCAGCTTCTTTCGATTGCTCTGGCTCAGCCGAAGCCGGCCGGAAGAAAGCAAGTGCCCGGCGATGGCCTTCTCGCCCCTGGACAAATCCCTCCCTTGCCCTTCCAAACGGACGAGTTCATAGGTTCCCCCGGTCTCGTCAATCCTCAAATGCCCCTTCACCGCCATGTCGACCAGGGCAACGGTAAAGCACTTCCGGTCGAATCCCATCCTGTCCAGATAGCGAATGCAAGCGGGAGGGAGTCCCATTGGAGCGGATGCCTGCGGGAAAATGGCCCCCGTCTCGGGATCCCTACCCACCAGCATCCAGGCCAGGAAGTAGTAAATTAGCAGCGCAGCCATGCCGATCGCCGCCACCAGGAGATCCGGGTTGCCTTCACGAAATCGTGCCCAGCCCTGCTCACCCTCGGGTTGGCGAACATAGCCCTTGGGAAAGCTTACAACGATGGTGAATCCTGCACCGGGGTCCAGAGCCTGCGTAGTCGAGAAGCGGACTTCCCGGCTGGTCGGGTCAACGGACGACCGGTAGTTCTGCTCACCGGCCCCTTCCGGGCCCGTGTACCCCTCCGGGTCGATTTCGCCGAGGGGCACGCCCGTAGGCAGGATCACGGAAGCAGAAGCCTTGTGGATGGGAAAGGCCCAGTCCGTCCCCGTGACATTCCAGTAGAGCTCGTCGTGATCCTCGAAGTAACCGAGCTGGCGGTCTGTCTCGTACTCGATCCGATAGGTGTGCTTGCCCCGATCCAGGAACCGATCCTCTTCTCCGACGTACACACGGATCCCTTGTTGAAGTCTCTCCCGGCGAAAGGGTTCGGGTTGTCCGTTACGCGCCACCTGTTTGACCCGAAATGGAACCGCCACCCGGGTAAAGAATGGGCCGCTGTAAAGGGTTGGGAAATCGCGGTAAATACCTCGTTTGATCTTGTTCCCCCGGGCATCAACCGTGATTGTCTCGGTCACAACCATAGAGCCATCCTCGCGAACCTCAATGCGGCTGTGGAAGTCGAGAATCTTCTCCGCGGATCGCGCTCCCAAACCGGAGGACGGCCCGGCAAGCAACACCGCAATGACCACCGAAGCTCGCCGCAACAAAGGCATGACTCAAATTCTAACAACGAATTGAAGAGGGGACTGCAAAAAAGGGACAGTCTAGTCTGCCCCGCTTTTCAGGAACCTGGCAGAATTGGTGCCAGAGTAGACTGTCTCCTCTTTTCCCGAGCGGCTCTGGTATAGTTTGAACTGCTTTGAGGAGTGGAGCCGGTCGTTTCATTAGCCCGGATTATGCAAGAACCGTAGTTCGGTGTTGAAAAACGACTCGAGAAGTGGCCCAACTCGGAAGCGGGCAGGTGTGACAGGCGGATTTGCGAAGAATATGGGTTGGCGAGGCGTTTGAGTGGTTTGGGGAGTGAATTTCAGACAGATCTGGGCCTGGATGAGTGTCGGAAGCGGTTTTTCGGGGGAGCTGGGAAAAGCTAACTGGAGTTCAGGCGACTCAAGACGAGGTGGAAGAGGGGTTGTTCGGGGAAGGCTGAGGAAAGATGGACCCAGATGCGTCGAGTGGTTTGTCGGATCCGGGCCCCGATCTTGAGGACCCGACGACGTAAGGTTTCGATTTCGAGCTTGTGCCAGGGGGTTCCGTGAAGATAGTCGCGCAGGCGCACGAACATCTGGTAAGCCAGTGCATGCAGGAGGAGTCGAAACTGATTGGCCAGGAATCGATGACAGCTGAGTCGGTCCATGCTCAGATGATTCTTGAAGGCCTTGATGAAGTTCTCGGTCTGCCCTCGGTTTGTGTAGTGGTCATAAAGTGATTGGGAGCAGAGATCGTCCCGGTTGGTAACTACAAAGCGACGATTGATGCCACGCTGATCGACCTCCACTTTGACAATGACGCGACGGGATCGATCCCAGCTGTGGGCTCGATAAAGAAACTCGTCAAACTGACGCTGTTTTTCCTCCAGCTCAAGGAACCTCAGCCGAGTCGAATCCAGCAGGGGCTCGACCACTCGCTGCAGGCGAGGGTTTCGACTTAACCCAATGACATACTGGAGTTTATTCTCTTCACATTCACAGAACTCGTAGAGCCGAGGCGTGGCAAAGCCGCTGTCGGCCCGAATCTCAATCTCGACATCCGTCCCCACTGCTTGTCGGATGGCCTCCACGACTCGCTTCAGAATGGGCACGATGTGAGAGGCAGCCCCCTTGTTGCCAGGTCTCAACACGGCACAGACCAGGTCTCCCGTGTCGGCATCGAAGATCAGCAAAGGATGCAGAATGTGGTTTCGGTAATACCCGTGGTAGAAGGAGAACTCCTGTTGGCCGTGAGTGTGGTCGTCGGTACTGTCCAGATCCAGGATGATCTTGCTGGGACGTCTCTTCTTCAGGGAGCGCACATAACGGCCTGGCAGCCACCGGCTCAGACGCATCAGATCCTTCTTGGTGACGGAGTTCTCCAGGCGGGAGAAAGTCGGCTGGGTGGCCAAATCGGGATCGCTCTCTGGCAACTGATCACAGACTGTCTTGAGCATCGGATCCGAGCGCAGCGTATCGGCGTCGTTACAGTCTTCGTAGCCGGCCACGATCTGCAAGACTCGTTGTCGGATCAACTTCAACAGGTCATGACGAACGTAGCGTCGGTCTCGACTTTCCGCAATACACGAACTGAAGCCCTCGCACAATCGATGTTGACGATCCAGGGATCCAAACAACAACCATCCTGCGTCGGAAGTGAGGCTCCCTCCATCAAAACGCGTCGTGATCTTTCTGTGGCTGTGAAATGGCAGGGTATTCTGGCAGACTGCTTTCAACATTGCCGTAGCTCCTGTTTAGGGTCATTGTTTTTGTAAACCCTTTTATATCAGAGAGCTACGGCCTTTTTTCTGGGCCCAAATCTCGCTTGAATTTAGATCTCTTGCATAATCCGGGTTATTGTCCTTGGCGTGCTCCTGATTCTCCCCCGCGGGACGGAGGGGCAGGGTCCGGCACGGCCGGTGGACTTCGGGGCCGAGATTTACCCGATTTTCGAGCGAACATGTCATGACTGTCACGGCTCAAAAGTGCAGAAGGCCGGACTGCGGCTGGACGCAAGAGAGCCGGCCCTGCGCGATCGCCCGTCCGGCCCCCTGGTCCTACCCGGAAATCCTCTCAACAGCAGTCTTTATCAGCGCGTCGCCGGGCTCAACGGTCTCGAGCGCATGCCCTTCGGGGGACAACTCGAAGCGGAAGAAGTCGATCTGATTCGAGTCTGGATCGAGCAGGGGGCGATCTTGCCCGAAGGGGTCGGAGGCGCTGCTGCCGAGACCAGTACTCACTGGGCATTCATGGCCCCGGTGCGCCCCAGGGTGCCGGAGATCGGCAGGAAACACTGGCCTGCCAATCCTATCGACCGCTTTGTCCTGGCGCGGCTGGAAAAAGAGGACCTGTTTGAATGCATAAGTAAGAGTGACAGAAGTGGGAGAGAGAATCCTCCTGTAAGAAAAACCCTAAAAGGAGCCGGGCCTGTAGAGGACCCTGGCCAGGAGGATTCTCATGCAAGAAAGTTACTACGTTGGATTGGATGTGCACAAACGGAAGATCAGTTATTGCCTGATGGAGGCGGACGGAAGGGTGGTTGAGGAAGGAGAACTGGCGGCTCGGAGGGAGGTGCTGCAGCAGTGGGCTGAGAGTCTGGAAAGACCTTGGATAGGAGCGCTGGAAGCTACCCTTTTTAGCGAATGGATCTACGATTTATTGGAGCCCTACAGCCAGGAGTTGAAGGTGGCTCATCCAGCCATGCTCAAGGCATTGAGTGCGGGCAAACACAAGAATGATCGGATCGATGCGCGCAAGATCACCGATCTGCTGCGCTGCGACTTACTGGTGCAGAGCTACGTGCCGCCGGCTGAGATCCGAGAATTGAGACGAGTGCTGCGCTATCGCAACCTGATGGTGTCACAGATGGTGCAGCTCAAGAACCGGATATCGGGACTGTTGATGGAAACGGGAGTGCAGTACAACCAGAAGCGGCTGCATGGACAGCGTTACTTTCGACAACTGATGTCGCAGCTGCAGGAAGTGCCGGAATCGGTGGTGCAACTATTGAATCTGAGTCACGATTCGATGCGATCACTGCAGCAAATCGAGAGGGATCTGCTGAGGGGGTTGTGTGAGCAACCGTGCGTAGGGCGTCGGGTGGAGCTGTTGATGACGATTCCCGCTGTGGGAGTGGTGACGGCTTTGACCTGGGTGCTGGAAGTGGGGGAAGTGAGTCGCTTCCGGGCGATTCGTCACGCGGTCAGCTACTGTGGGCTGTGCAGCGGCCAGAAGCAGTCGGCAGGCAAGGACCGCTCGAGCCCGATCAGCAAACACCGTAACCGGCATCTTCAGCGGGTTTTGGTGGAAACGGCCAAGCTGGCTCCTCGATATAGCCCACAGCTGGCCGCCGTTGCACAAACGCAAAGGCAGAAAGGAAATCACAACCGAGCCACGCTGGCGGTTGCCAGGAAACTGGTAGCTTACCTGATGGCGGTCGATCGCAGTGACCGACCATTTTCAGTGGCTAGCATTTAGAACAAAACTCAGCTAGCCGGGAAGGTTCCGGCCGTTCCTCACTGAAAGGGATTGTGTGACGGGTTTGACCCTGAGACACCAACTGACCTGTTTGGAGGACGGCCGGTTTGCCCAAACTCAAGCTTCGGTGACGGCTCGCTCTCGAGCCCGATACCGCAAATGGATGTCTGGATTCTGACCCCCAAGGTCATGAATCACTTTTAGCTGACAAAACCTATCGTCCGGGTTGCTGTAAATGAAACTCTGGAGTTGACGGTGCTCTCACCGCACCGTTGAGGGGGAGACTTGCCCACACTTGACAACTACTTATCATGGATGTCCCCTTCTCCGGAAGCGGATCGAGTGACGCTGCTGCGACGCCTGAGCCTGGACCTGACCGGGCTTCCGCCTACTTTTGATGAAGTGGACGCCTTCGAGGCCGACGATTCCCAGGATGCCTATCACAAGCAGGTGGAGAAACTGCTCGCCTCTCCCCATTACGGCGAGCGCTGGGGACGGCACTGGCTGGACGCGGCGCGCTATGCAGATTCGGACGGCTTCGAAAAAGACAAATCGCGGCGGGTCTGGTTTTACCGGGACTGGGTCATCAAAGCCCTCAACGAAGATTTACCTTACGACCGCTTCATCATCGAGCAACTGGCGGGAGACCTGCTGCCCGCAGCCGGTCAGGACCAGATCGTCGCGACCGGATTCCTGCGTAACTCAATGATCAACGAGGAGGGGGGCATCGATCCCGAGCAGTTCCGCATGGAGGCCATGTTCGATCGCATGGACGCCATCGGGAAGGGAATCCTGGGCGTCACCATCCAGTGCGCCCAATGCCATGATCACAAGTACGATCCCCTCCGCCAGGAAGAGTACTACCGGATGTTTGCCTTCCTCAATAGTTCCCATGAAGCCAACGTGGCGGTGTACACACCCGAGGAACAGATAAAGAGGGCGCAGATCTTCCGGCAGATCGGGGAGATTGAAGCAGACCTCAAGCACCGTCACCCCGACTGGGAACAACGTCTGGCAAAATGGGAGGCGGACGTGCACGGGAACCAGCCCGCCTGGACAGTCCTGCGAACCGAAATTGAAGACATCAGCGCCGACGGCCAGAAGTACTCTGCGCTGGAGGACGGTTCGCTGTTGGCCCAGGGATACGCCCCGACCCGTATATCACTGAAGCTGACCGTTGTCACCCAGGTTCAAGACATCACTGCCTTCCGCCTGGAGTTGATGACCGACCCCAACCTGCCGCTGGGGGGGGCCGGGCGATCGCTGAAGGGAATGGGGGCCCTGACCGACTTTGAAGTCGAGGCGGCTCCGGCAGATGACCCGGAGAAGTCCACAAAAATCAAGCTGGTCAGGGCCGAGGCAAGTGTCTCCGTACCGGAGAGGCCCCTCGAGGCGATCTTCGACGACAGGAGCGGCCTGCGAAGAGTCACGGGCCCGGTTGAATTTGCCATCGATGGAAAAAAGGAAACGGCGTGGGGAATCGACAACGGCCCGGGCCGGCGCAATCAGTCCCGCCAGGCGGTCTTCCACGTAGAGACTCCCATCTCCCACCCCGGCGGAACCCTGCTTACCTTCCTTCTCCACCAGAACCATGGGGGCTGGAACAGCGATGACAATCAAAGTCACAGTCTGGGCCGCTTCCGCCTGTCCTTGACCGCAGCCACGGACGCCGGTGTCGATCCCGTCCCGGCGAGCGTCCGAGACTTCCTGGAACTCCCCTCCCACCGGCGTACACCCGCTCAGCAGCAGAGGGTCTTCCAACACTGGCGTACCACAGTGCCCGAGTGGCGGGCGGCCAACGAGCGGATCGAAGCTTTGTGGCAGGAGCACCCTGAGGGGTCCGCCCAGCTCGTCTTGCAGGAACGGGACCGGGAGCGCACCACGCGTGTCTTGATGCGGGGCGATTTCCTGCAGCCGCAAAGCAGCGTGGCTCCCGGTGTTCCCTCCTTTCTACACCCTTTTCCCGAAGCCTCTCCCCGGAACCGGCTGGGCTTTGCCCGCTGGCTGGTGGATTCCAGATCGCCCACCACGGCTCGTTCGCTGGTGAATCGTGTCTGGCAGACCTATTTCGGAACGGGGCTGGTGGCGACCAGCGAAGACCTGGGGACCCAGAGTGAAGCCCCATCCCATCCCCGCCTGCTCGACTGGCTGGCCGTTGAGTTCATGGAGCGGGACTGGAGCCTCAAAGAGCTGCACCGGCTGATCGTGAATTCGGCCACTTACCGCCAGAGTTTCAGGGTTACCAGCAGCCTGCGGGAAAGAGATCCCTACAACCGGCTGTTGGCGCGAGGTCCCCGCTTCCGGGTCGAAGCCGAGATCGTTCGCGACATCACGCTGGCAGCCAGCGGTCTGCTGAATCCCGAAATTGGAGGTCCCAGCGTCTATCCGCCGGCTCCTGAATTCCTCTTCCAGCCGCCGTCGAGCTACGGTCCCAAGATCTGGGATCTGTCGGAAGGGGCGGATCGCTATCGCAGGGCGCTCTATACGTTCCCCTGACCTGCCCCCAGGAACGAGTCCACTCTCTAAGTTAGACCTGGGACCATTTGAAGTCCACTCCATGGTATAGAACTCTGGGCCTGGGACCTGGGTAATCTGGCCTCCGGCGCCGGCGGCCGATAGGCCAAGGCGCTGTGAGGCCGTCGCTGGTTGTACTCCCTGCGCCATCTCTCGGCCAACACCTTCGCTTCCCACAACGTGTCGAAGACTTCTACGTTCAGCAGTTCATCCCGCAGTTTTCCGTTGAAGCTCTCCACATATCCATTCTCCCAGGGGCTGCCGGGCTCGATGTATAAGGTCCTCACCCCAACAGCCTTCAGCCAGTCCCGAACCGCCTGAGCCGTAAACTCCGACCCGTTATCGGACCGAATGTATTCAGGCACTCCCCGATCCACGAACAACTCCGCCAATCGATCCAACACGTCCTGGTGATTCATCTGTCGTTGAACCTCAATGGCCAGACACTCCCGGGTGTATTCATCCAGTAGGGTTAATAATCGAAAGGCCCTTCCGTCATGGGTTCGCTCATGCACGAAGTCATAGCTCCAGACGTGATCCTTGTGAGCCGCTCGTAACCGAACGCAGGATCCATCATGAAGCCACAGTCTCCTTCGTTTCGGCTGTCTGGACGGGACTTTCAGCCCCTCCTGTCTCCACAACCTCTCCACCCGCTTGTGATTCACTTTCCACCCTTCCCAACGAAGCATGGCCGTGATCCGTCGGTAGCCGTATCGCCCGTAGTGCGTGGCCAACTCCACCATCTCAGCCACCAATCGAGCCTCATCATCGGGGATATGCCTTTCCCTTCGCTGGGTCGATCGAGCCTGTCCCAGCACTTGGCAGGCCCGACGTTCGGAGACGCGCTCTGCTCCCAATCTCTCCCTCACCCACACCACTGCGCGTCTCCTCTTCGTCGGGCCTAGAAGTTTCCCGAGGAAACTTCCTTTAGGATCTGCTTGTCCAAAGACAGATCTGCCACTAGCTTCTTCAACCGGGCATTCTCCTTCTCCAACACCTTCAACCGCTTGGCCTGATTCAGTCGAAGCCCTCCGTACTCCTTGCGCCACCGGTAGTAGGTCTGCTCGGTCACCCCAATCTGTTTGCACACCTGGCCCACCGTCTGTCCTTGGGCTAGACCTGCCTCTGCCTCACGCAGCTTCATGATGATTTGTTCTGCCGTAAACCGCTTCCGTGCCATCCTTGCCTCCTTCCTAAAACCGAAAATTCTAACATTCAACTTGGACCCGTTTTAGGGGACAAGGTCATTCGCTATCGCTCCCTCCCCTATCCCATGCTGCAGACCTTCGATGCTCCCAACGGCGACTCCGCCTGCGTGCGGCGCTCTCGATCCAACACCCCCCTGCAGGCCCTCACGGCCCTGAACGAACCCCTGTTCTTGGAGGCAGCTCGAGCGCTGGCCCTGAAAACCCTGAGGGAGGGGGGCGAAAGCGATCTGGACCGGGTGACCTTTGCTTTCCGGCGGTGCCTGGCCAGGAGGCCCGAAGCGGAAGAGAGCAATGAACTACTCTCGCTGTTGCACAAACAGACGGTTCGTCTGGAGGAAGGCTGGATCAGTCCCTGGGGAATTGCCGGCATTGACGCCAAGCAAAGACCCCAGCTCCCGGCGGGCGCCACCCCCGTCCAGCTGGCGGCATGGACAACTGTTTCGCGCGTCCTGCTGAATCTGGACGAGACCATAACCAAGGAATGACGGTTTGGCGTGTAGCTGGATTGGGATCTAGGAGTGATAGCTTGAGAATGGAGAGTGGAGAATGAACTGCCACGACCACCTCTGGAGAAAACTGGATCCGCGGACAATCAGCCGGCGCTGGTTTCTGGAGCAGTGCGGAGTTGGACTGGGAGCCGTGGCCCTGGGCCGGCTCCTGGGAGAGGCGGGGTATGCAGCGCCACCGCCCGCCTCTTCGGATCGGCCCCTGGCCCCCAGGGCTCCCCACTACACGCCCCGGGTCAAGAACATCATCTTCCTGTTCATGGCGGGGGCTCCCAGTCATCTGGACCTGTTCGATCGTAAGCCCGAGCTGGCCAGGTTCGACGGAACCCTGCCGCCGGACGAGCTGATCAAGAACTACCGGGCCGCGTTCATCAATCCCAGCTCCACGCTGCTCGGCCCCAAGTTTTCGTTCTCCCGTCACGGCCAGTCGGGCGCCGAGCTGTCGCAGCTTCTGCCTCACACGGCAGCCGTGGTCGACGACATCGCCATCGTAAAATCGATGGTTACCGATGCCTTCAATCACGCTCCGGCGCAGCTTTTGATGAATACGGGCATGCAGCAGTTCGGGCGACCCAGCATGGGGTCCTGGGTGACCTATGGACTAGGCAGCGAAGCCCACGATCTACCTGCCTTCGTGGTCTTCAGCTCCGGCACGAAGGGTCCCAGCTGCGGAGATTCCTGCTGGGGCAGCGGGTTTTTGCCCACGGTTTATCAGGGTGTCCAGTTCCGCTCCAGCGGCGACCCGGTTCTTTACCTCTCCAGCCCTGAAGGCATGGACAGCCAGCTGCAACGCGATTCCCTGGACTCCATCCGGCGCCTCAATGAGAGGCATCTGGGCATCACCGGAGATCCCGAGATTTCGACTCGCATCAACTCCTACGAGATGGCCTTTCAAATGCAGAGCAGTGTGCCGGAGTTAATGGACCTGTCGCAGGAGTCGGCCGATATTCTGGCCATGTACGGGGCCGAGCCCGGGAAGGCCTCCTACGCCAACAATTGCCTTCTGGCGCGGCGGCTGGTGGAGCGGGGAGTACGTTTCGTGCAGCTTTACCACGAAGCCTGGGACCAGCACGGCAACCTGGTCCGCGACCTGCAGAAAAACTGGCTGGCTACCGATCAACCTTCCGCCGCGCTCATCAAAGACCTGAAACAGAGGGGTTTGCTGGACGAGACCCTGGTGATCTGGGGAGGCGAGTTCGGGCGTACGCCGATGGTTCAGGGCGGGGGCCAGGACGGCCGCGACCACCATCCCAATGCTTTCACCATGTGGCTGGCCGGGGGCGGAATCAAGCCCGGCATTACGCTAGGGGCGACCGATGAATTTGGTTTCAACGTCGTGGAGGACCCGGTGCACGTGCACGATCTGCACGCAACCATACTTCACCTGCTGGGCTTCGACCACACGCGCCTGACCTATCGATTTCAGGGACGCGACTTCCGCCTCACCGACGTCCACGGCGAGGTGGTTAAGAAACTGCTCGCGTAGGGGCCGGGTCGCCCCTACGCCGGGTGGTCGTGGATCGGCCCGGGTGGACCCTCATCCTCACCTTCCCCATCCCGAGCGCTATCCGGCTTGCGGGCCCGGGCCAGGGCCAGCTCGCGAACCAGCTCGGTGATGTTGTCCTCGAGGCGCATAATGCGCGCGTTCAGGACAATGAAGGCAAAGACAGCGGCCAGAACGAAAAGGTAGATGAGCAGGTCTGCTCCCCTGCCCACTCCCACCGCATTGGCTACCCGGGTGGTCAAATCAGGAAAGAGAATGGCAACGACGGCCGTGACAAAAAGCAGAATGGTCAACACCCGGTCTCTCAAGGTCGAGCGTAAAAAGGCCGAATAGAGCACCAGAAGGAGAATGGAACCCAGTACCAGGGCAACCTGTATCAGACTCATTTTCGAAGCATCTCCGTAGCCGATTCCCACAGGACATTCAGTAGATTGCTCGATGCCTGTCCTTTCGCCATGGAATACTGTGTATAGCGGATGGTCACGGGAACCTCTTCATAGCGTATCCCGTGACGCCGAATCTGCTGCAGAATTTGGGTTGCGTGGGCCATCCGGTTCTGGGTAATCTCCAGCCTTTGGGCCGCTTCAGCCGTGAACCCACGCAGGCCGTTGTGCATGTCAGTCACCCGCAGCCCCAGCACGATCCGGCAGAACATCGCTCCGCCCTTGAGCAGGATTCTTCTTGTCCCCGGGATGCCGGGCGACCTGTCCGGATCCTTGAATCTCGACCCCAGAGTCACATCCCCTTCCCCGCTCAACAGCGGCTGCAGTATGGCCGCCACATCCTCCGCCCGGTGTTGGCCGTCGGCGTCGAAGATCACGATGAAAGAGGCCCCCATTTCGAGAGCATAGTCGATCCCGGTCTGCAGCGCCGCACCCTGCCCCAGGTTGATGATATGACGGCAGCAATGGACGGGAAGATCGCCCAATTGCTCGATCGGTCGATCCGACGATACGTCGTCCACAACCACCACCCGGTAGTCCGCGCGAAGAAGTGGTTCGACCACCTGCCGAATGACCTTGCCTTCGTTGAAAGCGGGCACCACGACCCAGACTTGACTCGCATCCATTGGAATACTCATCCCAGGCCCTACTCCGAAAGCCGGCCCCTACGAGTGAAATTCTGACCGTATACCCTCAATCCTGCAAGTCTTTCACGACTTCCCCGGCCACCCGCCGTGCATTGGCCATAATGGTCAAGGTCAGGCCCTTGGCCGGTAAGAATCTCCAGGGGGCCGAATCGGCGACGTAAACACGCCGGGTTCCGTTCAGACGACCATCCGAGCCACAAGTCAGGAAGGGCTCCCCACTCTCCTCGAAGGGAAGAGTCCCGCCGTAGTGCACAGCCGTTCCACTGCCCCGATTGATTACCGAGAGCGGATGGCAGCCGAGCCTTCTCAAATGACGCTTGAGCCTGCCGGTATCCTCCTCTATCTGTTCCTCCTCCAGAAATGTCAACCGGCACTCAGCCTCCAGCTCTGGCAATCCTGCTCCCGAGGCCGGCTCCGGCACCCGGATCCATTTCAGGCGAGTAAAGCGGTCGGGGAAATGTAGCGTCGCAATCATCAGCGAGTGAACGATGGTCCGGGCCAGGAGGTGACCCAACCTTACGGGGAAGGGCATTTCACGCACCAGCCGAAAGAGCAGCAGCGAATCGTAGGAGAAGAAATAGCTGATCAGCAGGTCGCCGTTGGACCGGGACGACACCCCCACCAACTGGGCCAAGCTGCACTTGTAGTTCCTCTGGGGCCTTCCCAGCATGGACAGATTCAAGGACGGCAAAAAACGGACTTCGTTGGAGAGCAGCGGCAGCTGGCGGCCAAACTTTCGACAGGAGGCCAGGACCAGGCGTGCCGAGTTCAGGGCACCCGCCGCGAGCACCACTCTGCGGGCCTGAAAAGTCATGGTTTCCCCATCGGCCAGGGAGCGGCACAGAACCGCCAAACGACCGTCCTTCTCACTGAACTCGAGGGCCAGGTAACCCCGAAGGTGCTCAAACTCCCGTTCGTTCCTGAGTTCGGCCAGGGTGTGGGAGAGACGATACACCGCGCCCCCGTGATCCGAATAGTAGTCCATATTGTGATAGGAGCACGCCCGGCGCAGGATCCCGGCCCGCTCCCGATCACGCGTCAGCACGGCCAGCGGCGCTTTACCCAGGAAAAAGCCGTTTTCATTCAGGGGCTTGCTTTTTCGCCGGTAAGACGCCAGTAAGGCTTCCGCATTCTCGTCGACCTGCAGAGGTGGCTGTGCCCCGGCCAGGTCACAGACGAGCGCCGCCGCGTGATCCTCGGGATCCAGACTGAGCCCGATGGACTGAGCGACTCGGGAGTAACAGCCGGCCATGACTGCCGGATCGATGCCGACCTCCTTCATCTCCCCGGGACTGAAGGTACAGGCTCCCGCTCCCCAGCCGGCTCCCAGTCCTCCCCCTGGCCAAGGTCTGAAAATGGCTGAGAGTCTCCGAACGAAAAGGCAGATGACGCTCCGTCCCTTCCAGAAGGTATTGCCGGGGCGGAGTCAGGTGGGCAGCCAGCTGCGTGCCCTTCGGGGCCAGAGCTTCGTCGTAGTCTCCCAGCAAAAACCTTTGCTGGTGCCGGCAGCTGCGCCGGATTTCTGCAAAGGGCTCTTCGGGGATCAATTCCGAATACCGCTCTTCCACTTTCCCCGGCTCGATCAAACCGAGGCGCAACCCTTTCCGGCTCAGACCTGCCAGGGCCTGCACTCCCGCCGGACCGGAACCGATCACGAGAACATCAAACACGAGTCACTCCGTGCCCATTGCCTTTCACCACCTTGCGCAGCAGGCGCAGCGGCACGCCCAGGGCTGCAGCCAGTCCCACTCCGGCCAGAACAGCCATGGCCACCACGGGGCCCCGGGTAAGCGGCCGGAATCGACGGCCGCTTTGCCAGTTCGTCTCCGCCCGGGCGTAATCCAGAATCTCTGCTTCGGTCGGGCGCAACAGGTGCAGCAGCCGGGATCGGCGAGCTGGCTGTCGGGGGATCCACTCCTCAAAGGCACCGCTTCTTAGCAGCTCTTCAAACGACTTGATGGTGACTCTCAACCGGCCCACATCCTCGGTCAGATCCAGGGGCCGGGCCCCTGCCAGCCCCAGCAGATTCTCAGAGGTGACCGGCAGCTCGACACCGAAGCGTTCTGCCAGACTCACCAGGGGGTGAAGGAGCCGAAAGGGGAAGGGGAGAAACAGCACGCGACGTCGCATGGCTCTGGCCAGAGTCCGGTTGACTTCGCCGACCGTCAGTTCGCGGGGATGCCCGATTTGAAGAATTCCCGTATCAGGAGTCAGAATCAGAGACTTCACAACCCGGCACAAATCCTCGATGTGGATTGCGTAGACGGGCTGCCGGCCGGAGTCGATGAGCGGGACGATCCTGGTCCTGGCCAAAACTGCCTGCAGTCTTCCGGCAAACCCTCCCGGACCCAGGACCAGACCGAGCCGCAGAATCGTATCGCGCTCAGGGTTCAGCAGGCTTTCGACCTCAAGTTTCGATTTTCCGTAGTGAGACTGGACTTCTGGGTGGGCCGACAGCGAAGAGAGATAGAGGATCTTCCCCACGCTTGCCCTTTCGGCCGCTCGAAAGAGCCGCCGCGAACCTTCGCTGTTGAGTTTGTCCGCGTCCGGGTGACGCCGGGAATAAAGGACGTGGGCGCAGTGGACCAGGACGCTACAACCGGCCAGGGCGTCCTGCGGCACCTGCTTCCCAAGGTCATAGGAGACGAACTCGACCCCGGGGTTCTGCTCCCTGTCCGGCGGCCGGCGGCACAGGCCAACCACCTCCCAGCCCTGCGAGACGAAGTGTTCAGTAAGATGACTCCCAATGAAGCCGGTGGCTCCAGTGATAGTGATTCTGTTCACGTTCTTCGTTCCTCTCGGGATCGAGGTTACAACAGAAGATGTATGGACGAAACAGCACAGTGCGGGAGCCGCTCCATGCGGCGAACCGTTCGGACCACGGAGGGTCCTCCCACACTGAAGCAGGCCAAAGGGATCAGCCGCCTCGAAGAGCGACACCCACTCCTGTCCCCCCTTTCCCGACCGCTCCCTTTTCAACAAGAGAGCCAGAGCCGTGGAGGACTCCAAACCCGCAACGCAGTTTCTCAATCCATTCACCCCCAAACGAGTTATGATATGACCGTTATCGAGACTCTGGAGGAGACCTTAAGGCCACATTCGGAGACACGATAAGACCCCCTCTGGATAGTTCATGAAAGTTCCCCTGATCGATCTAACGAAGCAGTATCATCGGCTCAAAAATGAGATCGACGAGGCCGTGCACCGGGTCCTGGAATCCGGTCGATACATTCTCGGTCCGAATGTCGACCGACTCGAGCAGGAGGTTGCACGTTATTCGGGAACTCGGTATGCCATCAGCGTCGCCTCGGGCACAGATGCTCTGCTTCTTTCTCTAAAGGCTCTGAACGTGGGGCCTGGCGATGAAGTCATCGTTCCGACCTACACATTCTTCGCAACGGTCGAAGTCGTGGTCAGGTTGGGAGCAACGCCCGTTTTCGTGGATATCGATGAGCACAGCTATTGCCTGAATGTCAACCAGGTTGAGGATCGCATCACGCCCAAGACCAGGGCTGTGATCCCTGTCCACTTGTTCGGGCACCCCGCCGAGATGGCTCCGCTGCTGGATTTGGCAGAACGACACAAACTTCTCGTCATCGAAGACAATGCTCAGGCCTTCGGTGCCGAATACCGGGGTCAAAAAACGGGCAGCTTTGGACATGCCGGCTGTTTCAGTTTTTACCCCACCAAGAACCTGGGAGGACTCGGCGACGGAGGCATGATCACCACCGATGAACCTGAGGTGGCCAAGCGAGTTCGAATACTGCGAGATCACGGATGGAGAAACAATTATCTTCCTATTGAGATCGGGTACAACAGTCGTCTGGATGAGATTCAGGCAGCCATCCTCCTGGTTAAGCTCCCTTACGTGGATGCCTGGAACAGCCAGAGGCGGAAGATAGCCAAACGCTACACTCGGGAACTCTCGGGCCTGGGTGTTGGCATTCCAGACGTGCACCCCGACTGTTTGCACGCTTATCACGTATACGTGATCAGAGTGGACAATCGTGACGAAGTCCGGAGACATCTACAGGAAGCGGGGATCGCGTCAGCGGTTTACTATCCGTTGCCGCTGCATCTGACGGAAGCGTGCTCTTTCTATGGACATGCCGAGAACGACTTTCCTCACGCTGAAAAGGCGAGTCGAGAAACCCTTGCCCTACCCCTGTACCCGGGTATGACCAAAGAAGAACTCAACCAGGTGACATGCCGACTACAGGAAGCCGTCAGCAACGCGAAAGCGTTTTCTTCTTCGAGCCAAGAATGATTGACATCCATACTCATATCCTGCCCGACGTCGACGATGGCGCCGCCAACCTGGACGAGACTGTAGAGATGCTGCGCAACCTAACCAGTCTGGGCCACACGACCGGCTTCGAGTTCCTGCAGGACATGAAGATTCTGCTGGGGGCCGAGAACTTCTGGGGAACAGACTTTCTGGAAGCCCTCCACCGGCAGAAGATCTTGCCGTTGAACAAGAGTCAATACGTCCTGATCGAGTTTCATCCTCTGACCCCCAGGACGCAGCTGCTCAAGAGCGCTGAGATCCTGCTGTCGAACGGACTCGTTCCCTTACTGGCCCATGTGGAGAGGTACTCAGCAGTGCGCAAAGATCCCCAGCTGCTCCGTAAACTCTGCGATCGAGGCTGCCTGACCCAGCTCAACGCCAGGGCGCTGGAGGGCCGTTCCTGGACCGGAACTCGGCGCTTTGCGCTTCGACTGCTGGGTGCTGGCCTTATCTCCCTGATTGCTTCGGAGGTTAAGCAACCGTTTTTCTGTAATTTCCTCTAGGGCCTGTAGGGAAGAATTGCTCCACTTGTTTTTTCCAGCCGGCCAGGTTCAGGTATTGCCGGTCGGTTAACCACTCCTCGTGTATCTCTGCAAGCACAGCCGAGATGAGCCGCAGCGCCGATGCTTCGTGGGGAAAGATTCCCACCACCCGGGTTCGTCTCCGGATCTCCCGGTGCAGTCTCTCCAGTCCGTTGATGGTTCGGATCCTTCGCCACCAGCTCCTCGGAAAATCAAACACTGTCAGCCCTTCATCCAGGTTGTCTTCCAGCCAGCTCACGAACTCCGGTGCAATCTTTTCGAACTTCTTGACGACTTTACCCTTGAGCTCCTCGGCATCCTCTCGAGACGGGGCATCGAAAATGTCCCGCATGGCCTGGGCGATGCGGGGCTTGTCCTCTTTGCGGCGAGCATATTGTTGGGCGTTTTTACTCAGGTGAAACTGACAACGGTTCCAGGGCACTGACGGATAAACTGCCCGCCTGGCCGCCTTCAGTCCTTCGTGATCGTCACTGACAAACAGCTCGACCCCTCTCAGTCCACGCTTGTGCAGATCTCCCAGAAACCCTCGCCAATGCACCTCCGCTTCACTGATCCTGGCGCTCAGACCCAACACCTCCCGCGTCCCGAAACGATTGACTCCTATGGCTTTCAGGATGGCCACGTCCTGCACCCTGCCGCCTCTTCGAACCTTCTCGTAGTGGGCATCCAGATACACGATCGGATACTCTCCCAGCTCCCGGCTTCGAAACTCTTCCAGCTCTTCGTCCAGCATCCCGGCCACTCTCGAGACCTGGGTGGCCGAGATCTCCAACCCACACAGCTGCTCCGTGATCTCGGTGACTTTCCTCGTCGAGACGCCCATCACATACATCTCGGCAATGGCCAGCTTCAGGGCCTTCTCCGAACGGCAACCCCTCTCCAGCGACTTGGGATAAAACCTCAACCCACGCACCTGTGGAATCTCCAAGTGCAGATCTCCCACTCGAGTCTGAATCCGCTTGCCTTTGAATCCGTTTCGATAGCCTCGCCGACTGGCTGTTCTCTCGTACGCTTCCGCTCCCAGAAACTCGCTTCTTTCCAACTGCATCGCCACGTTGAACAACTTCTCCAGGATTCCTCGAAAGGCTTCTGTTCCTTCCTCGATCAACTCCGCCAGGATCTCCCGTGGTACTCTCTTTTCCAGATCTGGGTTCATTTGATTCTCCTTGCCAGATTCTCGTTTCTGTTTTTGGAGAATCCTGTCCCAGACCTCTGTCTTTCCGACCCAAGGCCTGACCAGAAATTACAGAAAAAAAGTTACACTACTGCTTCGGACGCCCACGGATGCGGGGACCGCAGCCCGCGTTTCACACCGGCTCTTGACATCCTGCACCCCAGATTCTCCGACCAGCAGATCCGGACCTGGACGGTTGATTCTCCACGCTGGGTGATCGACCGAAGGCCGAGTTGAAGGGTCGGTATTCGAGCATTTCGAATTGTCTTGAAACTCTTGTGTTCCTGTGATCTATAAGTCTATCTCCTCTCGCTTGCTCCCCATCGGGGGCGAAACCGTCCCCACGGCTGTCAGCGATAAGGGAGACAAAACCAGCCTCGCTGTGGACCGCTTCCTCGGGAATCTCAGTGTCCAGGCGGAGCGGACAACCCGAATCGTACGCGCCAGTTACAGTTCTCCCGACCCGCAGTTTGCCGCCCTGGTCGTGAACGCTCTGGCCAATGACTACATCGAGCTCAACTTCGAGAGCAAGTTCGAAGCCACTACCAAGGCGACTGATTTTCTAGAGAAACAGCTGCTGGAATTGAAAATCCAGATCGAGAAGGCCGAGGAAAACCTGGTCCTCTACACGAGGGAGAGTGAGTACATTGACTTCAGCAACGAGAATGACATCACGCTGCAGAAACTGGGTGGTTTGAGCCAAGAACTGACCCGCGTCGAAACGGAACTGATCTCCCTGAGAGCTTCCTACGAGTCGGTGAGGGCCCCCACGCCTGAGAACTTCCCCTACAGCCTTCGCAACGAGACCATCGAATCACTGGAGAGAATTCGTTTCGGGCTGGAGCAGCGCCTGGCCAGTCTGTCCGCCCGGTTTGGCCCCAATTGGCCCGAAGTGCTGCAGGTCAAGCAGGAGCTCGAACAGGTGGCGTCGCAATTGGTTGAGGAAAGGCGTCTGGCCATCCAGCGATCCAAGACTGACTACCGGACCGCCCAAAAACGCTTTAACATGCTGCAGGCCACGCTGAACCAGGAGAGGCATATGGCCACCGACCTGCACGAGGCTTCCATCCAGTACAACATCCTCAAGCGGGAAGTGGAGTCCAGCAAGCAGCTCTATGAAGGACTCCTGCAGCGCCTGAAAGAGGCCGGGGTCTCGGCCGGCCTCAAGTCCAGCAACATCCGTGTCGTCGATCCCGACTTTGATGATCAAAGTCCCCCCGGCTCCCGTGTAACCGATGGGATGGGTAATAATGTCGACATCGACCTGGTCGGCAAAGACGAAGGCACCCGCCTGGGTGCGACGGATGGAACCCGGGATCAGCATGAGAATGAGGAGTGCGACGATCGGGGTCGAGGTCGGTTGCAGGTACTTGATTTTCCGTAGTGCTCGCACAACTGAGAGCTTGTTTCGCATAGACTTCCCCACCTACTTCTGTCCAGCGACCCCTGAGCCCACCAATTCTGCAAGAAGGCCGGCTCTTCTGCAACCTTCAGCTTGCCCCAGAACCCCCTCCATCCATAGTGTCAACCTGTTCTAGGGCGAATCAGGGGTAGTTCGGACCGCGGAGGGTCCTCCGACGGTGCGGTGACCCGGTTCGGACCACGGAGGGTCCTCCCACACTGCTTCGAGAGCAGAGAAAAGCGGGGGCCTCAAACAAGACGAGAGGAGGCCGCAACCCGGAAATGAGGCTTGCAAGCGGATCCTCTTGCAGGTGAAAGCTACTCGACTCTCGAGACAGACTGGGCCGAGACAAAGAAGCCGCCCTGGGTGACCAGACCGCTCAGGGCAAAGTCTCCCTCCCCATCGGATCGAATCCACAAGTGGCCCTCTTCGATCTCCAGATCGCCCAGGACCTCATCCAGAAACATGGCCCTCATTTCCCCCGGCTCAAGGAGAATCCCCTGGCTGGCCACCAGGAAGGTTGGATCCAGCCGGTCATAAACAGACAGTTCGACCAACACCCGGATGTCTCCCGGGTTGGCGATGGCAAAGGCGAGTTCATCCCTGACCCGGAACGCCGTTTGAAAGTCTCGACCGGGTAGGTCTGTCGGGATCCCTACATCCTCGATCAGGCTTCCGTCCTCTCCCTCGACGAGCTGGTACCGGATCGAGCCCTGAAGGTGCCCGGAGGACGTCACCCAGGCACGGCCACTCCGGACGTCAGATTCGCCCTGAGGAACCACTCCCCGCGGGCCCACGAACTCGATGATGCGAGAAGTCCGGGCGGCCATAGTGAAGGGCTGGCTCGAATCCCAGGGTTTGACCGGGTTCTCGATATCCAGGGAGTCGAAGTAATCGACTTCCATCGGATTCCCCTGAGGATCGAAGAACAGAATCTGGACATCATCGACATCCTCATCAAGGAGGTTGTCGATGACGAGGGATGTCTGCAGCTCGGATCCGTCTCCGAGAGCACCCACTCCTACAATCGGGTAGTGAATTTCACCATCGTGCTCGCCGTCCTCTTCACCGTCCCGCGGCTCGACGTCAATGTGGACCTCGGCTGTGTCCACGGCCTCCCCGTTCCGCACTTCGAGCTGAAAAACGAGAGTCTCTTCTTCAGTAATGTCACTGACGCGGATCTGGGCGACTCTCTGGTCGGAATCCTTCATGAACACGGAGGATCCGGCGATTTGCGCCCAGTCGAAGACGAGGTTGTCGATCTCTTCCTGAGTACCCTCGGGAACGGTGCTGGAGCCTGCGTCCAGCGAGGACTCCTCCCCATTGCCGAGAGGCTGCGTGAGGGGCTCGCCATCCTTCATGGCAACGGCCACCGCCTCGGGAGGATTGTCTTGAGGCTCGACAAAGACGAAGGCAAGGCTCTGTGACTGCTGGCCGCCGCGATCATCCGAGGCCGCTACAGTGACGGTCACGGATCCCTTTGTTCCCGTCAGGGCCGTGAGGGTCGCCGACTGGGTATCCGGACTCAGCACGGTCGATCCGCTGGTCAGCGTTTCACCGCTCTTCTCCCAGGAAAAGGAGATTGGATCACCGTCTGGATCGCTACTCTCGCTGGCATCCAGAAGGATCATGGCAGGAGACTCGACGGTAACGTCGCCAGCCGGCACCTGCCCTGAGATCTGCTGTCCCTGGACCTCGTAATGCAACACCAGGGTCGGATCGTTGTTTACAACTTCATCTTGAACGATTAGTTCGATCGGATATTTGGTTCCGCATCCAGTGGCATCCCGAGCGTAGAGTTGCAGACCGAAGGTCGTCTCGACTTCAACCTGGGGGGCGGTAAAGCCCACGGTCGCAGTCGTTCGTCCCTGCAGACTCTGGTCTGTCATCACACCCAGGCCATTGGTGACCGACCACAGAAATGTGACTCCCGCAGGGGCGGCCTCCCCGTTGATTGGGGCCCCTGGAGTGTTATCCGGATCGCTCGCTGCGCTGGCGTGAATCTGACCATGAAGAGTTTCCTTGATGGTGTACGTGCCCGGCACAGTTGCAATTGCAGGCAGATTGAGACCCGGGCAACCTGAGTTGCTGCCGGTAGAGGATCCGCTTCCCGTTCCCTCTTCACCACCCCCGCCATCACCACTTCCGCCATCACCACTTCCGCCATCACCGCTTCCACCGTCACCACTTCCGCCATCACCGCTTCCACCATCACCGCTTCCGCCATCACCACTTCCGCCATCACCGCGCTTCCGCCATCGCCGCTTCCGCCATCGCCGCTTCCGCCGTCACCACTTCCGCCATCGCCGCTTCCGCCGTCACCACTTCCTCCATCGCCGCTTCCGCCGTCACCACTTCCTCCATCGCCACTTTCGCCGCCGCCACCCCCATCCGGGTTCCCCGAGACCAGCACTGCGATGTCGGCAGACGCCGACTGCTCGGCCGAATCGGTGGCCGTGAAACGGAACTTCAGCAGGGTGTTCACATTCGGAGCTACGAAGGCAGTGTTCGAATCAGTGGTGCTGGAGAGGGCTACCGGTGTCGTATTGTCAAGCTGCATCCAGCTCACGGTGTGGGTGTCTTCGGGGTCGTCGACAACGCCGGTGAGGATCACGACGTCCCCGCCCGTAGCTTCCGTGGCGCTGGCACTCACACTAACCTCAGGGGGCGGGTTCTCCTCGCCTCCGCCGCCACCGCCGCCGCTGTCGTCGCAACCGTTGGGCGAGGCACCGTAGCCGACCACCGTCCCTGACAGGTTGTACATCTCGTCGATCACGCGATAGAGGAAGGTGAAGCTCATGGGGCTGTTGGGCCTGGCCGACACCTTCGGAATCGGAAGACTCGGTTTATCCGTCTCCTTTCCAAAAAGAACCAGGATGCCCCCGGGACAGACGGATCCACCACTGGTTCCGGCGAGCTTCCAGGCAAAGCGCAGGGGAGAGCCGTCCGGATCGTAGCTCAGGCCCGCGGTCAGGCTGACTGCTGAGGGACTCACCTTCGGCTCGGCGCGGGTCCCCATACCCCCCGTATTCAACGAGCTATGGTCGGAAGTTGTGTATGAGAGGCGGCGTATCCTGAATCCGTGACCTTCAATCATGGATTCACCCGGAGACCGAGAAGGAGGATACGCCTTGAAGAAAGATACTGTAGTTTCCATCGACGAACCAACCACAACGAAGGATGCCTTGACGGAAGTTCTGCGTGAAGGAGCACAGAAGCTTCTGGCTGAGGCGGTTCAAGCCGAGCTGGAGGAGCTGCTGGAAGAGTACGAGGGTCAGCGTGATGGCCAGGGCCGCAAACGTCTGGTTCGCAACGGCTACCTGCCGAAGCGTGAGATCCAGACAGGGATTGGAGGAATCCCGGTTCGGATTCCGCGGGTTCGAGACCGTGGAACTGGTGAGGAGTCGGAGGAGATCATCCGCTTTCGTTCCAGCCTGGTGCCTCCCTATCTGAGACGTAGCAAGAGCGTGGAGGAACTGCTGCCCCTGCTTTACCTGAAGGGGATCTCCACAGGAGACTTCTCGGATGCGTTGAGTGCACTGTTGGGGCCGGATGCACCGGGACTGTCGGCCAAGACGATCAGCCGGCTCAAAGGCAAGTGGGTCAAGGATTATGAGAAGTGGAGGCTGCGTGATCTCTCCAACAAGCGCTACGTTTACGTTTGGGCCGATGGCGTGTATGCCAACGTTCGCTTTGACGACGGCCGGCTTTGCCTTCTGGTGCTGATCGGAGCCCGTGCGGACGGCAAAAAGGAGCTGATTGCCGTGGAAGATGGCTACCGGGAAAGTGAGCAATCCTGGTGGGAGTTGCTGCGGAATCTGCGCTCCAGAGGCCTGCACAGGGGACCAAAACTGGCGATTGGCGACGGAGCGCTCGGATTCTGGAAAGCCCTGGCCAAGATCTACGGCAATACGCGACAGCAACGCTGCTGGATGCACAAGACGGGCAATGTGCTCAACTGTCTGCCCAAGGCCGTTCAGCCAAAAGCAAAGACGGCGCTGCATCAGATCTGGATGGCTGAAACTCGAGAGAATGCCTATAGGGCCTTTGACGAGTTCATTGCCACCTATCAGCTGAAGTTTCCAAAGGCCACGTCCTGCCTGGCCAAGGACCGGACAGAGTTGCTGGCTTTCTACGATTTTCCAGCCGAGCACTGGCCACATCTGAGAACCACAAATCCGATCGAGTCGACCTTCGCAACCGTGAGACTGCGAACGGCCAAGACTCGAGGCTGTTTGTCCAGGCAAACCATGCTGACGATGGTCTTCAAACTATGCAGAAGCGCTGAGAAAAGATGGCGCCGGCTACAAGGTTACCGGCGCCTCGGAGAGGTCATAGAAAACGTCACATTTGTAAACGGAATCCGTGAAAACGAGGTCGCCGCCTAATGGGTCCGTACCCAACTTTTGACAATAACTCGTATTCAACTCGATGACCGGTCGCTGATTGAACCCGCTGACCGTGACCAGTGAGGAGTCGGCAACCGTGTTGGACCCGTCTGAGACTTCCACCCGGAGCCTGACCTTTTGCCCCTGAATTGCCGTAGGTCCCGGCGGCCCCGCACCCGGATCTCCCACACCGAACACCACCAGGGTCTTATTGACACCGGAGATCGTCTTGGGGAAAGAGACCGTGCGGGCATCGAAAAAACGCGCCTTCTTCGTGGGATCAGATTCGAAACTCCAGCTATAGGTGAGCGAGTCACCATCCGGATCAGAAGCATTGACGGTGACCAGCCTGATTCCCATCTCCTTGACCGTACCCGGCACAGAAAACGAGTTGATGACCGGCGACCCGGCCCACACTGAACCGGGGGTCATGACGATGAGCAAGAGAAAGGAAAAAAGTGGAAAGGTGTTCTGGATATGCTGATTGGAACGAAACATTCTGCTCCCCCAACTACTGCCTGACTGTCTAAGTTTCGTGATGGCTCGCTGAGGTCCCCTGTGATTTGCCTCAGTGTTCCGATCCAGATACTACGGGAGGGTGGGTAATCTTCTTGTGGTCTCGATCACGTTCTCCACGAGATTGGGACCTCAATGTGACCCATTTCACGAGACATCACCCGCTCTCCACTCAGCAATGGAGAAATCTCGCCTCTGGCCCGCAATGCGGCCCCCTGGCCGTGCAAGTGCCGGGCGGCGAGAAAGAACTCCAGGCGAGCCTGAGCAGACTCTATGCTCGTTGGGAGATTCAGAAATTGACACGGGGAATGCCCTCCTCATTTCCAGTCCTTGTCAGCCCCCCCGATACCGGGCCTCGTCCCGTTTTCGGTATGCCAGCGTGCCGGGCCAACAGGTCGATCATGCGAGAGGACACAGGGGCCTGTAAATGGGATCTTGGGGGGTCAGAATGCTGCGTTAGTCACGCGTTGGCCAGCCCCAAGGGGCGGCCCGGCGCTGGCCATCCGACCTGGGTTCGAGGAGCTCTTGTCAATAGGTGTGGAAAAACATCAGGCGGCTTTCTCCTCCGGGACTTGGTTGACCGGGACTCCATTGACATATTTGGCGCCCTGGTAGACGTCTTTCATCAGCTCCGGTGCCTTCAACCGGCGGAATCGCTGCTCCGCCACCAACAGCATCTTCCAGATCACCGCCTGGGCGTTTTCCACTTTCTTGAATCGCTTGGCCGCGTCCGTTCGCAGCCGAAGAGCGGCAAACGGTGACTCCACTGGATTGGTGGTTCGCAGATGCTGCCACTGCTTCTTTGGATAGTTGTAAAAGGTCACCATCCGGTCCCAGTCCTGCTCGATTAGCTCAGCCGCCAGAGTCAGCCCTCGCTGCCGGCACCAGTGCTGAAAAACCTTCTTGAGTCGTTGTGCTTCTTCTCGAGTCTCGGCGTAAGGGATCTGCCGCAGGATCAGCAAGGCCGGCTTGTGCACTCGCTTAGGGAGCTTGGCCAGCAGGTTGACGATCCGATGATTCCAGCAGCGCTGCTCCTCGGCCTGGGGATAGACGTTGCGCAAAGCTCCCCAGATGCCCAGGTGGCCGTCTCCGATCACCAGCCGTGGACAGCCCATCCCCCGGCGCTTCAAGTCGCGCAGTACTTCCGACCAGCTCTGAGTCGATTCCCGATAGCCGCTCGTGACCGACACCACGGCTTTGCTTCCGTCACTTAAGGCGGCCAGCACCACCAGCAGGACTGCCTTTTCCTTCTCCAGACCCGCCTTGACGTAGATTCCATCTACCCATAAATACACCACTTCCAGATCATTCAAGGGTCGACTCTGCCAGACTTCCCATTCGGCCTGCCACTTCTCTTTCAATCTGGCCACCGTGGAGGACGACAGGTGCGCCTTTTCCCCTAAAAGCCCTCTCAGAGCCAGATCAAAATCCCCCAGCGCCAGACCATGCAAGTACAGCTCAGGGATCAGTTCTCGAACCTGCCGCGTCCGCTTGGCAAACAGGGGCAACACCCGACTTTCAAAGTGTTCCTCTAGATCCCGCACTCGAGGCCTTCGAACCTGGATCGTCCCCGAGCTCAGCGTCAGATGCCTCGGCTTCCCATATCCATTGCGATAGCCCGACGGAGCGTCCACGGCCCTTCGCCGCTCACTCTTACGCCGCCCTAATAACTCCGTGACTTCCTCCTCCAGCAGCTCTTGAACCCAGCCTTGGATCTTCTCCCGCACCCAATCTTCCAGCTCCTCGAAACAAACTCTTGACTCCACACTTTCCTCAATCTTCTGCTTGCTCATGCGGTGTGTACTCCTTCCGTTGCGGGCCTTTCGGCCCTGGGTTTTAAATCAACCCGGAAGGATACTCACCGCCTATGCTATTTACACACCTTCTGATGGTAGCTCGGGTTCGAGCCCCCTGGGGGGTTGCTGCATGGTCTTAGTTAGGAGGGTTGCTATAGACCCAAAGTGGGGGGGCGACAAATTCGCCTCTAAAACCTCACGGCGCACGGCTCCTGGAGAACCCGGAGACGAAGCACGACGCAGCCAATTCTGCTGAACTCCTCCTCCAGTTCAGAAAGCTTTTCCTCGCGCTCACAGATACCCACGATCGAGCCCCCCGAGCCGGCGTACTTGGCGCATACCCCCAGGCGGCGCGCCAGCTTCACCATCGCCACGTTGCCGGGACGTAGTCTTACCAGCTTTGAGCGCGTGTCGAAATTGCGGTTTATCAGTTCAGCCAGGGCCCGATAGTCCCTATTCAGGAGGGACTGTTTCCCCTCTTCCGCAAGCTCCGCAAAGATTCTTATTGCTTCCTTAACCTCGACATCCCCCTTCTCCCAGCGCCTTCTCAACCTGCTGTGATAAATGTCGGAAGTCTGATTCACAGCACTTTCGTAAGCAAGATAGAGAGGAGGCAGGAGCCGAGCATCCATCGGTTCATATTGAGCATGACCATGGGATCGCATATAGGTTCGTTCAAAGTCCATGAACACCAGTCCCTCATAGACCTGGCAGACGCGATCCTGGAGTCCGGCCTCGATTCCCATCTCTCGCGTCTCGGCTAGCAGGGCCAGGTTGGGCAAAACCTGCCTTGGAATATTGACCTGGTAAAATCGCATCAAAGCCCGGAGCACTGCAACGACAATGGCGCTGGAGCCTCCCAGTCCAACCTGTCGGGGGATATCGCTTTCGAAACGCAGGGAAAAGTTTTGACGGGGCAACACCACCCCATGTCTGCGGCAGTGCCTGGCAAACACCTTTATGGCGGCCTTGATCAAGGCCAATCCATCTTTCCGAGCGCGGCAGCTTGCGTGCTGGACGAGGTGCTCGATTCCTTCGAACTGGCAGCGCTCTCCGGCTCTCAAGGTTATTTCCAGGGCCGGCGACTCGTGCAGAGATACGCGAGCGGAAAAGTTCTTCACGATCGCAGAGATCGTCTTTCCAAAATATCCGTCGGAAGGGTTCCCCAACAGTCCCACTCGTGCATGAGCCGAAGCTTTGAAGCACTTCATAACACCAATTCAGGTCTCCAGAATCTCTTGCCTGGTTTCGCTGTTCAACTACTATCTACAACACATCCCGGCCAGATTCTGTGACCATTCTCCCCTTTTCAAGAACAAGTCAATGCTTTGGAATCCTCGTCGCAGAGGTAGTTGTGGGGGCGGGCGACCACCAGGGTCGCCCCTACGCAGAGGTAGTTGTGGGGGCGGGCGACGACTCGGAGTCGCACCTACATTCGTAGGGGCCGGGTCGCCCCTACGATGATGTGGTTAAACGGGTGACGCGTAGGGGCCGGTCTTGTGCCGGCCCGTTGTGGCGGGCGAAAAATCCTCAGTCACGAACGGGGCGAGGCACCTGGAAAGCGGCGTAGCGGAACGGGCTGTGGGGTCACAGGGTAAATCGGGTTGCCAATTGCCTTATCTTGTCTTGAATGTAAATCTGAACGGAACCAGGTGGTTCCCACTCTTGTCCTTGAAGTTCTTGAATTTCGCACTATTTAGCCAGATCACATACTCTTTATTCGGCTCCAGTTTTACGGGTAGAACGTTTTTTGTGTAGCTATCCGTATAGAAGGGTTCCCCTGTCATCTCCGGGAATTCGTTTTCGTTCGTATACGCCCACGACCAATTCTGATCCATCATTTCTTCATTGAATGTTACGGATATTTCATTGATCGATGGGTCAACGTCCCGGCTCCCGCTGGGGGGAAACGTCTCAACAACACGGGGAGCGTCAGTGTCGCTCTCACCGCATCCTGCAAAGATCGCTGCCAGCGCGATCATCGAAGCAATGAAACCCTTCTGGATCATCTCAAACGCTCGGGTTCAGCCCGACCGCCCGTCGGTGACCGCGCTCATCAAAATGGGAGGGCCCCAAGCCGCCCCCCGGCATGATGTCACTACAGTATCCTGCAAAGTTCATCCTTCCTCAAGGGCCCGGTTCGCGACTTGCTACTTTCACCAGCAGGAATCAAAATACGAAGTGACTGTAAGCGGCCGGCCGGCCGATGGCCGCCAACGGGGACCGATTCAAGCAACCGCGGTTTAGATCATGAGGACGATCGGCATCTTTTGTCTGGTAGCCCTGCTGCTGTTCCTGGCATGGCACTTCGACATCCTGCTGCAGTTGGAGGGACTGCTGGACTGGATCGAAAGCCTGGGTGGGACGCCCCGCGGGAGCTATCCCTGACAACAGGCTCTCACACTTCCGCACTCCAGAACGTCCCCATCACTGGCTCTGTCACTCAATCTTGTTCTGCGAGCTGCGCCAGAGATTCCAGGTCCTTGAGAATTGGTCCGGCCCAGATGTCCTCGTGACTCTTCTGTTTACATCGCTCGGCAAGGTAATCACCGACTTCAGACAGGGCGGCACGCTGACCTGGGGAGAAAGCTTCCGCGCCTCGTACACGAACGATTTCGCGGATAGTGAATACTACGAAACCTGCCAGCTGAAGATCTTCTGATTCGTCCTTTTCATTCCGGATAACCCGGATCAGATAGGGAGCCAGGTAGTACTGATACCCCGCCGGCTTCATCACGAAAAGGTCCTCGACATCAGATTGAGTTCCCAAAAGATCCTCTGCCAACGCCCTCGATATATCGTCAGTGGTCGTTCCGAGAAAAACCTGCAGGGCATGCTTCTTGTCCAACTCGTCAAATCCATCAAACTCGACGAGATTATCGCTCGACGGCGGGGAACCCAGACCAAAGTGATCCTGAATGAGTTCGATCAGACTGTTCATTTGGCTTGTTCCTCATTCCTCCTGATTCCCGATCTCGAAGAAACGGCTGGCCCAAGGGAATACTCAAAGCAAACACGCCAGCGTAATTCACTGTGTCGACCGCAGCGCCTTGTCAGGAGGCGCTCTGAAATGGAGGCAGGCGACGGATGCCTTTTCCAATGGCAACGCCAACCAATGCGAAGACGATCAGCGGAGCCGTAACGGCCAGAGCAGAGATTGGATCGAGGCTCGGAGCCGTCAGGCAAAATCCCACAATGCCCCCGGCCAGCGCTCCCAGATAGACCGAAGCCCAGGGAGCCTCTGAAAGGAAGCCGGCGCCGGCGCACCCGACAATCAGCAAAGCGGGTAGCAAACCGGGGAGACTCAGGACCGGCGTCTGCAGAAACGAGCCGGCCACCAGCACTCCCGTGACTGCGGCCGTGGCCAGGATCACGATTCGGTAGAGACTGAGCGGGTGGCGGACGAGCCATCCAGCCGCCACTGCGTGCGCCAACAGGATGACGCTCACACCAAACTCGAGAAGGGCCGAGACCTGCTCGAGCTCCCGGGCGGAGGGATCATTCGTGATCGCGAGCGAGAGTCGATAGTGCCGAACGGCCAGGCCAGCCCTCCAAATGCCGCACAGTCCGAGCACAGCGACGGCAATTCCGGCCAGCCTTTGTCTGGTTGCACGCATGGCAAGAATCCTAACATGATCGATCGCCCGCCCGGCGGGGCCGAGCCCTGCAGCGTCGGGTTTGCTGCTTACTCGATCACGCTGGGCTGGACCGATGCGAAAAAGGTTAGCTCGTGATCTCCAAAGATCTGTCTCACCAGGAGTGGCTCGGAGGAGGATACAACCAGGTAGCCCCCGACCTGCCCCGCGGTGGAGGGGATGAGCTCAGTCAGTGTGCGGGCCAGGCTGGCTCCGGGCTCCAAGGCCAGATTCTGTCGGCCGGCCGACTCGCCGGCGGCGGTGAAAGCCTCCAGCGTCACCTGGGCGATGTTGTTGCCGGGGTTGAACAGAGCCACTCCGCTGAAGAGGCCCAGTGCATTGGCGATCTGGCAGAAAACCGTCTTTCTTGCCTTCTGCGTCTGCAGCGGTGCTGCCGTAGCGAACTCGGAGGTTACCGATTCCTTGATCAGGACGTCTCCGATCATCCCTGGCCCGTCGGCCTGAACGGCTAGCCCGGATTATGCAAGAGATCTAAATTCAAGTGAGATTTGGGCCCAGAAAAAAGGCCGTAGCTCTCTGATATAAAAGGGTTTAGAGAAACAATGACCCTAAACAGGAGCTACAGCAATGTCAAAAACAGTCTGCCAGAATACCCTGCCATTTCATAGCCACAGAAACATCACGGCTCGTTTTGATGGGGGGAGCCTCACTTCCGACGCAGGATGGTTGTTGTTTGGATCCCTGGATCGTCAACATCGATTGTGCGAGGGCTTCAGTTCGTGTATTGCGGAAAGTCGAGACCGACGCTACGTTCGTCATGACCTGTTGAAGTTGATCCGACAACGAGTCTTGCAGATCGTGGCCGGCTACGAAGACTGTAACGACGCCGATACGCTGCGCTCGGATCCGATGCTCAAGACAGTCTGTGATCAGTTGCCAGAGAGCGATCCCGATTTGGCCACCCAGCCGACTTTTTCCCGCTTGGAGAACTCCGTCACCAAGAAGGATCTGATGCGTCTGAGCCGGTGGCTGCCAGGCCGTTATGTGCGCTCCCTGAAGAAGAGACGTCCCAGCAAGATCATCCTGGATCTGGACAGTACCGACGACCACACTCACGGCCAACAGGAGTTCTCCTTCTACCACGGGTATTACCGAAACCACATTCTGCATCCTTTGCTGATCTTCGATGCCGACACGGGAGACCTGGTCTGTGCCGTGTTGAGACCTGGCAACAAGGGGGCGCCTCTCACATCGTGCCCATTCTGAAGCGAGTCGTGGAGGCCATCCGACAAGCAGTGGGGACGGATGTCGAGATTGAGATTCGGGCCGACAGCGGCTTTGCCACGCCTCGGCTCTACGAGTTCTGTGAATGTGAAGAGAATAAACTCCAGTATGTCATTGGGTTAAGTCGAAACCCTCGCCTGCAGCGAGTGGTCGAGCCCCTGCTGGATTCGACTCGGCTGAGGTTCCTTGAGCTGGAGGAAAAACAGCGTCAGTTTGACGAGTTTCTTTATCGAGCCCACAGCTGGGATCGATCCCGTCGCGTCATTGTCAAAGTGGAGGTCGATCAGCGTGGCATCAATCGTCGCTTTGTAGTTACCAACCGGGACGATCTCTGCTCCCAATCACTTTATGACCACTACACAAACCGAGGGCAGACCGAGAACTTCATCAAGGCCTTCAAGAATCATCTGAGCATGGACCGACTCAGCTGTCATCGATTCCTGGCCAATCAGTTTCGACTCCTCCTGCATGCACTGGCTTACCAGATGTTCGTGCGCCTGCGCGACTATCTTCACGGAACCCCCTGGCACAAGCTCGAAATCGAAACCTTACGTCGTCGGGTCCTCAAGATTGGGGCCCGGATCCGACAAACCACTCGACGCATCTGGGTCCATCTTTCCTCAGCCTTCCCCGAACAACCCCTCTTCCACCTCGTCTTGAGTCGCCTGAACTCCAGTTAGCTTTTCCCAGCTCCCCCGAAAAACCGCTTCCGACACTCATCCAGGCCCAGATCTGTCTGAAATTCACTCCCTAAACCACTCAAACGCCTCGCCAACCCATATTCTTCGCAAATCCGCCTGTCACACCTGCCCGCTTCCGAGTTGGGCCACTTCTCGAGTCGTTTTTCAACACCGAACTACGGTTCTTGCATAATCCGGGCTAGCGATCCGGTGACAACCTCTTCGCCGGTTAGATCGAAGAGGTCCTTCTCCAGCTGGGAGCCAGGAGCCAGGTCGACCGTGACCGAACGGCCGACGACGGAACCATCCGCTGACAAGACTGTCAAGGTAACCTGGCGAGACGCCGTCCCTACGTTGATCAGATTGAGGCTGGTAGTAAGACCAGGTGTCCTCGCTACCCGAGCCGAATAAAGGTTTTCGAGGCTGTTCCCTTCCCAGGGATTCAACCCGATCAGCGAGCTACCCTCCGAGAATTCAACAAGTTGAAAGCCCACCACACCTGCTCCGGCCAGGACCTCAGCTTCAACATAGCCGCCTGGAATCGGGCCCGCATCGTCAAACAGATCTGCAACCCGCTCGTAGAGGAGGCCTTTGGAAGGCAAGATTCTCTCGGTTCGGGCAACCTGGTTAGTCCCTGATCGGTCGGTCGTGGAGAAGAGCGTCAGCTTCAGCCGGACCGGTGCGGAACTCGGGTTGGCAATACTGAGGAAGGTCGCGGCCCGTTGCGACACATCTCCACTGGCTACGCTCTTTATTCGTGTGAAGTAGAGTTTTCCGGCGGCTCTGGTCACGGCGCCCGAGCCGTCCAGATAATCGAGGTTTCCCAACAGCGAACATGCGGCCAGAGCCGAACTATCGGTAGTAGCCCGCGCCCAGGCCAGTCGATTCGGTTGAGACCGGTCGGAGAAGATTTCTCGGCTCAGCTTTGCCAGCTGATCTCCGGGCTCCAAAGTAATCGGATCGGGTTTTTCTAAACTGGAGAAGCCGTGGTCTCTCCGACCGAAGAGCTCGAAGTTCACAACGGCCCGATCGGTCGAGCTGTTTGCCAGGGCGTATCCCATGAAAAGACTCTCTTTTGAAGGGTAAACCGGGAAGTAGAAGACGAGCGGAGAAATCTTGATCTCCCGCCCTTCGCCAGTCCAGGTCGTGGTTCCCTCCGCCGTCGTGAGCGCGATGCTGTAACTGCCTGGAGGCAGGCGGGGGATGTTCAGCACCAGGGTGTTATCGTCGAGTATCTCGAAGCTCTCGACCTCAACCTCTCCGAACTTGAGAATCAGAGCGCCGGCAAGGAAGCCGCTTCCCCTGATGATCAGTTGTTCACCCGGCAGGAGAGTCTGGGAAGAGACGGACTCAATGCTGGGTCCGGGTGCCTCTACGGCGATAGCTTCCTGGCGATCGAAGGCTTGAACCGAGGCATCGTAGTATTCGTAGGCGGTCGAGATCGGACCTTCAGCCCGAACTGGAAACAGGGCGACGATCTGAAATGTGAAAGAGTGAGCTTCGCCCTGGTTCAAACCATCGATGTAGAAGATGACCTTTCGTCCAGCCACCTCGGCTCTTTGAATGAGCTCCGACTCCGTCAGAGTTCGTAGCGACGGCATCACGGCGGAGAATCCGGTCGGAATGCCGATATCGACGATCACCATTCCCGTGCGTTCCTTCTCCCCGTTGTACTGGAGATTCACGACCACATCCACGATATCGTCCACCTCGATGTGATCGGCTCGGTAGGAAACCTCCAGAACCATGTTTCGAGACGGAGGCAGCAGTTCTCCCGGCAGGTTGAAACGCTGCGCCAGCTGAAAACTGACACTTCCCGCGCCGGACGAGCGCAGCTCGAACTGGCTCCCGCTGATAGGCAGTTGGAACTGCTGCAGAAGATCGAAATTGGTCTCGTCGATGTGAAAACGGATGAGTTCCGCTTCCCCTTGGAACAGCGAAAGATCGACGTCCAGATCGCGATGGATCTTCCTGGCGGCCTGGAAGAGGGCCCGCAGAGCGACGACTGTGTCCTGGGTCGACTGGCCGTAGCCGCCCAGCGCGTTTCGCTGAGTGGAGAGCCACTCTACTGCCGCCTGGGCTTCGGGCCAGCCAGCTCCGTCTGAGGCTGAGAGCAGGGCAATGGTGGCATAACCGGTAGTCTCGACCGGGTAAGGCTCCCAATGAAGACCGACACCGTCAACGACCGCCATCTCGAGGAGTCGATCTATGATTTCCTCCGCGGTCGATTCGAAACCGTCGATCTTGAACAGTGTCACCGCTGCGATGGAAAGGGAATAGGGATCGTCCCAGACTCGGGACACAGATCGTTCCAGATAGCCGGCCGCCAGGTTCAGGGAATCTGCCACGGCGCTGGTGCCATAGTCGACGAGAGCGTTGGCGACGTACGCCGACATGGCGACAATGTTCTCGAGCCCTCCGTCCATCTCTCTGTGGATCAGGAAGTCGTCGGTCTGAAAGGATCCGTCCTCGAGCTGCCGCGACACGAGCATATCGGCTGCTCGCCCCAACACCGACTCATCGATGTCCCGGACCTCTCGGGCTCCGGCAAAGGTGGAGAGGACAAAAGCAGTCAGCCAGAGGGCGCCTTCGTCCCCTCCGAAGGCCGCAAACCCGCCATCCGTGGTCTGAAAAGTGAGCTGCCGCTGATAGCCCACGTTGACGAAGTACTCAGCTTCGGCCCGGACCTCGGGCGCCAGCTCGCCGATTTCCCGCAGGTATTTGAGTATCTCGATATCGGGGGCCAGGAAGATCATATTCTGCTCGCCGCAACCGTAAGGCATCTTGAGCAGGTCAGCGACGCCGTTGATCGACTGAGCCACCGGGCTGGGACTGAGGTAGAGGAAGGCGGTGTGTGAGTCCGCAACGCTCTCGGGGGGCGGGATGGCTTCCAGGATCACCGTCTCACCAGCCGCGATCACCCCGTTTCTAATGTGCTGGCTGGCCACTCCTTCAGGGATGACTTTCAACTCGCGGAGAACCGCGTCGGCAACAGAATCAGCCAGAGCCGTGAGCTTGAAAGGGAAGGTTCCGATCCCGGTTGGGACGATCTCGAAAGAGACCGGAGTAGCAGAGTGGGCAGCGACTTGCACTTCCAGCTCGCCCTCGCCTCGCAGCTCGAATCCGTCTGCGTCTGCCAGCTCGAGCCTCACCGACTGCTCTCGGTCGAGGTAGTTGAAAACATCGACCCTGGCCTTAAAGTCCTCTCCTCGGACTACCGAGACGGGAAGGTCGGGTTCTACAAAAAACTCCTGGAAGGCGATCAGCTCGGCCTCTCCAAAGGCTATGCCCGGGGCTCCGGCCGGGGCCTCTCTCCAGGTGCCCATCACCGAGAGCTTCCACCCGGTGATGTTGTCGGGAGCGACCAGATTGAGCGTGGCCTTACCCTCGTCGTCGGTCAGTAGAGTGGGTTCCCAGATCCAGGTTTCGGGGAAAAATTGCCTGAGGCGCGGCGCCTCGGGTGGAACGGAGCCTCCAGCACCTCCAGCGATAGGGCTCAGATTGACGGCGTCTTCCAAAAAATCGATCACCCCTCCCTGGGGTATCACTAGTCCAGGACTGGTCACGATCTCCAGACCTGCTTCGCGGATCAGATCCAGAGCTCCCGGAGAGGAAATCGGCCCGTCCAGGATCCCGAATTGAAGTGGCGGCCCTACAGGGCCCTCCTGCTCGTGCACCTCCACTTGAGGCTCGAGGAAGCGCCTTTCCAATTCGGAGAAGACCTCGGCAAGATGCAAGCGACTTCTTCCCAGGGCGAGAACCGATTGATCCACGATCGAAACTCCCAGCAGGGTTCTGCGTCCGGTTCCTGCGTCGATCGTGATTTCGACCGGATCACCGGGCTTTACCAGGTTGGGATTGAACCCCGCTTCGATCGACAGCGAGAGATCAAGATTCACCGAAAAGCGGGCTGTGTCCGCCACGATCTCATTGTTATCGCTGATCTGATAGGCAACCACCTTGGCGCCGGGGAGCATCTCCGGCGTAATGGTGAAGGCAAAGGTGTCGCCTTCAGTGGCATCGGACAGGATGGTTCTCCCGCCCGCGTACACTTCGTAATAGACAGTGCCCCCGCTGGTGGAAGCTACAGAAAACAGGGCGTTCCGACCGACGCTCGCCGGGTTGGCACTGAGCATCGAGAGTGCCAGAAAAGAACTTGAAGGCGAAAAGGCGCCGCCCATCGTAATCTCAACCGTGGTCTGACGGCCCGCCACGGTCGTGGTGGCCGCGAGTTGCGCGTAACGTGTCCCCTCTGGAGCTGAAAAGGTAGATTCCCCCACACCGTTTGAAGTGTGGACCTCCTCCAGCCACTGCCCGAGAAGGGTGCCGTCAAGGTCGAAGAACTGCGCGGTCAACTCCACCTTTACGTCTAACGGAACACCCTCGGGATCCTTTGACTGCACCAGTACCGTCGTGGCAATGCCAGGTTTGAGCACGTCCGATGTAGGAACCAGGGATAAGACGACTGGCGCCTCAACGATCCTCAGGACCTGGTTTCCGGTCTGGGTGTGACCGGTGGAATCGGTTACGATGATATCGAGGGTTACGGTCCCCTGGCCGCTGGCGTCCGGAGTTCCGCTCACGAACTCCACCGCAGGCAGATTGAAGGCAAACTCTCCCTGGGAGAGACTGCCCTGGGCGATGGCATACTCCTGCCACACTCCGACCCAGCGCCTGGCCGAGACAGAAACCTCACCATCAACGTCCCTGCCGAAGAAGTACCTTGCCTTGACCGTTCCCTGGACGGCCTCGTCCACCAGAGCCCAGTCCTTGGGGAGGTCGACTGAGACATCGAACCGGGGCAGGGTATACTCTTCTACCCGAATGTCCCGAACGCTCTCCGCGCTTTCGCTTCGGGCACGAATCTTCCAGGTGCCGAAATTGAGCTCGCTCGCCAACGCGAGTGAGAATGGCGACACGCCGTATCCATCGGCGGTCAGGTTCTGCCTGGCAATTCGGAGCCCCTTGGCATCGTGAAAAGTGACCTCGACCTCCCCCTCGCTGGGCTGCAGAGCACTGTTCAAGAGCACGATTCGACCCAGGATCGTCTGTGAAGGCTTGTAGATCGGTTTGTCGGTTTCGATGAGAATCGCCGGTGTCTTCTCGATCGTCGTCGAAATCTCCAGACTCTGATCCAGACCCTGGACCCGGGCTTCGATCAGGTGGCTGCCGGTCCAGTTTGCCGGCACCTGGAAGAGGACGTGTCGACGGCCGTTTTTGTCCGTACTTCCTTTGAACAAAACGAGAGATTGACTACCGTCGGTCGAACGAAGCCGAACTAACACTGCGCGCCGAACCGGTACCCGAGAGGCCGAGTCGATTGTCGTCAGAGTGACGGCTGCCTGGGTACCCGCGTACAATCTCCGAGGGGCGGTAAGGATAGTCGAATCCTCAGCCCGGACGAAGGCAGAAAGCCCAACTGTGCAAAGCAGTGCGAGCAGAATAGCCAGCGCCCGGGACGAGCGGGTAGGACCTCTTTTCAAGGCTCTGAGACGCCTGAAGCTGTCTCTCATGGTTCGACCTGCCGCGTTGAGGAGCGCAGATCAATGTGGATCACCTGGCTGATAATGCGAATAAATTAGCACATTAAAGGCACCGTGGCAATCTCTGGACCTGGCCTTTTGAATTGAGTGATGCAAAAGTGATACACTTTGGAAATGCCCACTGCCAAGAAACGGATTAATATTACCCTCGACGACGAGGTTTACACGGCCCTGGTTGAACTTTCGGAAAGACGGGCGAAGTCAATCTCGAGTGTGAGCCTGAGCCTGATCGAGGCTGCCCTGGAACGGCAGGAAGACCGGTACTTTTCAGATAGTGCGGATAAGCGCCTGGAACGGAAAGAAAAACGAGTCTCCCATGCCAAGGCCTGGGAGTGAACTACCGCGTTGACTACCTTGAGAGCGTTGTCAAAAAAGATATTTCTAAACTTTCGAGAACAGCTCGCCAACAAATCCGTAGGGCTATTGAAGCGAAACTAACTGTCCACCCGATCGAGTTTGGCAGACCTCTTCGGTACAGCCTGAAGGGTGCTCGACGTCTTCGCGTCGGGGACTACCGCGTCATCTACAAGATTGAACCTCCGGACGCAGTCCTGATCTTGAAGATTGGGCACCGCCGCGAGGTCTACGGAAAATGACACAAGCTAAGGTCCCTGGCTTCCCATGACTTCTCAAGCTTGCCTGGATACACCAAAACCTTGTACGTTGGTGTATAGTATCCAGGAGGGGTGATTGGAATGGGACGAACGAACATCGAGATCGACGATCGCCTCGTCGAGAACGCGATGCGGCTCACCGGTGCACGGACCAAGCGGGAGGTCGTGGATATCGCTCTCCGTCGACTGGTCGAGAAAGGCACCCTGTATCGTGCAGTGCTTCGTCTACGAGGAAAGCTCGAGTGGGAAGGTGACGTTGACGCCTGGCGCTCCGCCCGTTCGAACCGCACATCGTGACAGTGGTGGACTCAAACACATGGGTTGACTTCTTCAACGGAGTCGAGAGTCCGCACGTGGATCGTTTGGACACTGTGCTTCAGCAGGAAGAAGATGTGGCTGTTCTTCCGATCATCATCACAGAGGTTCTTCAGGGATTCCGAACTGACACTGATTTTGAGCGGGCCCGACAGCTATTGATTTCTTTCCCCGTGATCTCTCCGAATGTAGACTGTCATGTTCGAGCGGCCCGCTTGTTCCGCTCACTGCGGCGAAAAGGAGTCACAGTACGTGGCGCCGTGGACTGCTTGATCGCCCAGACATGTCTCGATATCAAGGCTGAACTCCTGAGTCCCGATTCAGACTTCAAACACATCGCTCGCAACACCCCACTTCGTCTGTGGCGTCCCTGACTCGTCAAGCGCTTCTTCAATCGTTGGATCAAGCCTGACTAGCTCCACGTCCTTCATATCATGCGGTCTTTTCAAGGCATAACGGACTGGGGTTCAGTGGTCGCGAGGTTGATGTTACCTACCGAACCGCCTTGCGAACAAAACACGCGTTTTAGCGATCCACTGCAACCCCTTGTTAGGTGGCGCAGAATTCCAGTGCAGGCTTGGAACTCAAACAGAAGACGGACCCTTGTTATAAATCACTGGCATTTGTCCTCGCCACACTTTCCAGGTGTCCTCTTGCGTAATCAGACGAGCCATAAAGTGCGCCACGTTTACTCGACTGGTCAAACCTGGATTGAAGATAGCACTTCGAGTCGGCGACGCATGTACTTCGTACTCACTAACATCCTCCTCGTTGGTCAGGCCATCAGGCCGAACTGCAGCCCACTCGATCGCCTCATCGGTCTGGCCGATTCTTGTTCGCAGGTAGTCTGCGGCTTCCTCATTGTCTACGTGGGGAGGGGTTAGAAGACGAAGAAGCCCAATCACACATTTCTGAGCCATTGAGATAGGCTCCTGGACATCACGATTGCTGTTACCTGCGGAGTTCATTAGCCCGGATTATGCAAGAACCGTAGTTCGGTGTTGAAAAACGACTCGAGAAGTGGCCCAACTCGGAAGCGGGCAGGTGTGACAGGCGGATTTGCGAAGAATATGGGTTGGCGAGGCGTTTGAGTGGTTTGGGGAGTGAATTTCAGACAGATCTGGGCCTGGATGAGTGTCGGAAGCGGTTTTTCGGGGGAGCTGGGAAAAGCTAACTGGAGTTCAGGCGACTCAAGACGAGGTGGAAGAGGGGTTGTTCGGGGAAGGCTGAGGAAAGATGGACCCAGATGCGTCGAGTGGTTTGTCGGATCCGGGCCCCAATCTTGAGGACCCGACGACGTAAGGTTTCGATTTCGAGCTTGTGCCAGGGGGTTCCGTGAAGATAGTCGCGCAGGCGCACGAACATCTGGTAAGCCAGTGCATGCAGGAGGAGTCGAAACTGATTGGCCAGGAATCGATGACAGCTGAGTCGGTCCATGCTCAGATGATTCTTGAAGGCCTTGATGAAGTTCTCGGTCTGCCCTCGGTTTGTGTAGTGGTCATAAAGTGATTGGGAGCAGAGATCGTCCCGGTTGGTAACTACAAAGCGACGATTGATGCCACGCTGATCGACCTCCACTTTGACAATGACGCGACGGGATCGATCCCAGCTGTGGGCTCGATAAAGAAACTCGTCAAACTGACGCTGTTTTTCCTCCAGCTCAAGGAACCTCAGCCGAGTCGAATCCAGCAGGGGCTCGACCACTCGCTGCAGGCGAGGGTTTCGACTTAACCCAATGACATACTGGAGTTTATTCTCTTCACATTCACAGAACTCGTAGAGCCGAGGCGTGGCAAAGCCGCTGTCGGCCCGAATCTCAATCTCGACATCCGTCCCCACTGCTTGTCGGATGGCCTCCACGACTCGCTTCAGAATGGGCACGATGTGAGAGGCAGCCCCCTTGTTGCCAGGTCTCAACACGGCACAGACCAGGTCTCCCGTGTCGGCATCGAAGATCAGCAAAGGATGCAGAATGTGGTTTCGGTAATACCCGTGGTAGAAGGAGAACTCCTGTTGGCCGTGAGTGTGGTCGTCGGTACTGTCCAGATCCAGGATGATCTTGCTGGGACGTCTCTTCTTCAGGGAGCGCACATAACGGCCTGGCAGCCACCGGCTCAGACGCATCAGATCCTTCTTGGTGACGGAGTTCTCCAGGCGGGAGAAAGTCGGCTGGGTGGCCAAATCGGGATCGCTCTCTGGCAACTGATCACAGACTGTCTTGAGCATCGGATCCGAGCGCAGCGTATCGGCGTCGTTACAGTCTTCGTAGCCGGCCACGATCTGCAAGACTCGTTGTCGGATCAACTTCAACAGGTCATGACGAACGTAGCGTCGGTCTCGACTTTCCGCAATACACGAACTGAAGCCCTCGCACAATCGATGTTGACGATCCAGGGATCCAAACAACAACCATCCTGCGTCGGAAGTGAGGCTCCCCCCATCAAAACGAGCCGTGATGTTTCTGTGGCTATGAAATGGCAGGGTATTCTGGCAGACTGTTTTTGACATTGCCGTAGCTCCTGTTTAGGGTCTTTGTTTCTCTAAACCCTTTTATATCAGAGAGCTACGGCCTTTTTTCTGGGCCCAAATCTCGCTTGAATTTAGATCTCTTGCATAATCCGGGTTAGAACGAACTTGGTTGTTTTTTCTGATTTGTTTGCCCTGATAGCCTCGCACAGTCGACGAGTGGCCTCAGTTACAAGCCTGCGTGGGTGGCCGAAAATGCCTTTGAAGCTCAGGTTATGTCCCAGACAGGAGGCCACGGCTCCGCATTCGTTGACATGCTGAGCCATCTCGGCGTCACTGAGATCCAGGACAGTTGCGCCGATCACAGAGAGGTTCGCGTGACTCTTGAGAAGTTCAGAAACCCTTTCGGGCGACCGCACAATAACTCTGACGTTCTGCCCTCGTTTGATCAGCTGGTCAACCAGCAGCCGTCCAGTTGCCCCGCTTGCTCCAACCACAAGGGTCGTCATTTTATTTTCCGAATCAGCGCACCCATGAAACTCCAATAGTTACTGCGATAGGCGCTCATATAGAAAATACGCCCGCCAATAATTGAAGCCACCTAACAATAAGGGTTGTATCCGGAGTGCAACGAGAAAGGCAAGAGGTTTCAGACGACTGGAAGTGTGGGGGATTCCGGATACGACCCTGTTGGACTGAGCCGCTGGTGGCTGCTATGGGGATTGTTTCAGGTGTGAGCGGATGAGGGAGGCAAGTGGGGAGTGCGGGAAGGGGATATTCCGCCCGGATTGGGGGGGGAAGGCACCCGATGAACAAGTAGGGGGATGAAAAGGGGACCGGCAGAGGGCTGGGGAACGGTAGAGTAGACGCGGGAGTAGGAAGGCCGCTGAGCAGCAAAGAGGCAAGCTCGGCAGTCCCAGGATGCGAGGAAAGAGTGGTTGAGAGAGCTTCACGGGGAGTGGATCCTTTCCTCGATTCGATACGGTGTAGGGAGGAGAGTGTCGACCCTGAGCATTGGGCCTTGGCCGCAGACGGGACACAGCAGATGGGGCTGTTCTAGGGGAGGAGTGTCGGCACAGGAAAGGCTGGTCTCGGGCTGCGGATGGCGGGTGTGGATAGGAGCGAGCAGGCGCCGGCAAAGTGCCAGCTTTTGTCGGCGGCAGCGGTTGGCCAGAAAGCCGTAACTGCGGATGCGCACAAAGCGGGTCGGCAGGGCATGAAGTAGGAAACGGCGAATAAACTCCTGCTGCTGCAGTACCAGGGTTCTGGAGCGCCCCCCCCGCCGGTAGTCTTTGCAACGCAAGCTCACCTGGCCTTGCTGAAATGACAGCAGTCGCCGGTTGGAAATGGCCACCCGATGGGTGTATCGAGCCAGATACTTGAGAACCTGCTCGGGCCCGCCGAAGGGAGGCTTGGAATAGACCACCCAGTCGGTTGCACGCAGTTGTCTGAGCAGAGTTTTCCAGTGCTCTGGGCAGGCCAAAGACTGGAGCTGTCCGTGAAAGGAAAGCTCTCCGGTGTGATAGTGGCGATCCAGAGAGTGAAGAAACTTTCCCCGGAAGACACGGCTGAGCACACGCACGGGCAAAAAGAAGCTGTGGTGGCAACTGACCCAGCTGCTTTCGTCTGCACCAAGCCCTCCACCGGGGACGACACAGTGCAGATGGGGATGGTGCATCAGGTTTTGACCCCAGGTGTGAAGGATGGCCAAGAACCCGATCTTGGCTCCCAGATGGCGCTGGTCGCGGGCGATCGTCAGTAGAGTCTGCGAGACGGCCCGGAAAAGGATGCCGTAGATCTGTCGCGGATTCTGAAGGGCGATGGGGCCCAGTAGCGCAGGCAACGTAAAGACGACATGAAAGTAAGGCACTGGCAACAAGTCGGCGGCGCGATCTTGTAACCATTTGGCCTGACAGCTGCCCTGGCATTTGGGGCAGTGGCGGTTGCGACAGGAGTTGTAGGAGATCTCCTGATGATCGCATTGCTGACAAGCCAGCACATGCCCACCCAGGGTGGCAGTTCGGCAGGACGCGATATCCCGTAGCGCCTTGCGTTGCTCACCAGAAGTGGGATGCTGAGCCAGAAAAGTTGTTCCTGCACTGCGAACCACATCGGCCACTTCCAGCCGATGTCTTCCCACCCTTAGCTGGAGCTGGGGAAACGGGCCAGCAGGTCTTGAGTCCGGCACTTGGAGCCGGGAGCATGAGTAGCTACGTGCAAGTAGACCGAAGTAGTGTTGAGGCTGCGGTGCCCGAGCAGCACCTGGATGGTCTTCAGATCGGTTCCGGCCTCCAGCAGATGAGTGGCAAAACAGTGACGCAGCACATGGGGACTGACCCTTTTGGCCAATCCAGCCCGGCCAGCTGCCTGCTTACAGACTCTCTGCACCGAGCTTTTGGAGAGAGCAGAGCCGTCCTCTTTTCCGGGAAACAGCCAACTGGCAGGTTGATTTCGCTTCCAGTACATCCGAAGCTGCCCCAGCAGTGTCTCCGAGAGAGGAGCGTAGCGGTCTTTGCGGCCTTTTCCGCGACGGATTCGAAGTACCATCCGTTGACTGTCGATGTCCGAGACGGCCAAGTGCAGGGCCTCGGAAAGTCGCAGCCCAGCGGCGTAAATCGTCATCAGCAAGGTCCGGTGTTTGAGGTTGTCCAGGGTTCGCAACAAGCGGGCCACCTCGTGGGGGCTCAAGACCACAGGAAGTTTCTTTTCCTGCTTGGGAAAGGGGATGTGCTCGACGGCCCAGTCTTTGTTCAGGCAGACCCGGTAGAAGAAGCGCAAAGCGCAAACCGTTTGGTTGAAGACCGGCCAGGAAGCCTTCTTGGTTTCCACCAGAAAGACCTGATACTGGCGAATCTGCTCGGGTCCCAACAGATGAGGGGACTTGCCGAAATGGCGCGCGAACTCAGCCACCCTTCCGACATAGGTTTCGATGGTGCGCTCTGCATAGTTGCGGATCCGCAGATCCTCGATCATCCTTTGGCGTAAGATAGTCATGACAGACTCCTTTCGTGAGGTAGGGTTATTGGTTTTTGCAACAACACCTTGCCTCACGAAGGAGCCTCTTGGCCACTCCGAGACCTTAAGTCTCGATATCCAAAAGTGATACTGGATTCTTGAAGAGAGAGCCCGGGGAGATTCCTACCGCTGGAAGCGGTTTAGTTCAACGCTAAGCTAACCGGTCGCGGGTAGCGCGGTCGGTGCTGAGCGATTTGTTATGCAACGTCATCACGCATTCCATTTTCACCCTTAACCCCATTGGACGTCCCCCTCCCCGTCCCGCGCACTCCTGACCACCAGAGCAGTCCCACGAAAACCGCCTGAATCCCCACTCTCGGCCAGAGCGGGGTGACGGGCGCGCCACCGAGCGTTGCACCAATCATCGAAGCATGGATGTTTGCCGGCAAGACCGCGAAAAGAAACACGATCAATGCGGCGGCCGCAACGCGGCAAGTTTTCGAAATCAGCAAGCCGACACCACCAACAATCTCGCATACACCAGTAAACGTGACGACGACTCCAGGAAAGGGAATCGACGGTGGCACCATCCGGATCAAGTCTTCACGAAGGTCGCTGAAATGTGCCGTGGCGGTAAAACAGAACATAATTGCCAAGCCTGTGCGCACGGCAGCGGGCCAGTTTCGAAGCGACTCGATCCGCCAGGCGCCGACGCCACGAGATATCAGAGCCACCACGGCAAGAATGACAAGTGGCGTCATGCGCTCAGGCTTCGTTCTTCTTGAATGCGCCGGCCACCAGAAACGCAACGCCCGTGAGTGCCGCTATGATCCCGAATTCCGAAATCAGCGCGACCGCATCACCGTGGTTGACGCCGTACCCACGCGTGAAGAACAACGAACGCTCCACAAATTCATGGTAGCGACAAGTCACCGCGTCCACCTGCGACACAGGCGGGACCATCGAACTGTGCAGAATCCCGGCGCCGCTAATAATCAGGATGATCCGTTGTTTCCTATCCATCTCAGTCTCCGTCTGTGGGTCGTATCTTGCTGGGCGCGGCAAGGTCGGCACGCATGTCAACCAGTGCCTGAAAGCCAAGAAGAAAAGCAAGAGGAAGCGAGGCCGAAAAAGACAGCCAGCAGCCGGGAACGTACGATCTGAATTTCACCATCAAACTCTCGAAAAGAACCCGGATGCCCAACGACCCGAATACCAGTGACATGATCCACGCCCAGTTGCCATGGGCGTATAGCCACCAAGACCCGTACAGGTTACCCGCGATGCCGGCCCAGAACAGTACCTGCAGCAGGACCGGTGTCACAAGACATCGAAACGTCAATATGTCCGTCAGCTTGCTCATATGTTCCTCGGCCCCTTGATTTGCATATCAATAAATGAATGCACTGGTAAGAATAATATCGCGGTTGTCCACATAAGACGCTAGACGGAAGTAAATATTCGGTAAACCCATCCCTCCGCTGACACCATCAGATTTTGCTGGACACAGGACTTTCAATCGTGTATATAGGTGGACATGGGAGCCGCCCTAGGTCAGGGGGAGCAAGGCGTAGAGAATCGGGAGTCCCGGCAGCGGGCGTCGACAGCCGGCGTTCAGATCCGGGTGGATAAGGAGGAGTACATCAGCTTGCGTTGGGCTGCGGCGTACTGGAAGGCCCGGCACGGGGAAGCGGTCCGACGGAGAACCGATCTCAAGAGCGAAAACGAAGAGCTACGGGCACGCATTCGAGAGTTGGAAGGCTGTCTGTACGGTCGTCGTAGCGAGCGTTTGGTCTGCGAGGGCAAGAGCCCATCCCGGAGCCAGGTCTCAGCGCGCCCTCGCGGACAGCAGCCGGGGACGCGGGGACATGGTCGAAGCAGTCTGGATGGGCTGGAAGCCCGGGAGGAAGTGGCTGATCTGCCCGCAGAGCAGCGGAAGTGTCCCCGCTGCGGACGGCGCCTGGATCCGTTTCCTGGTACCGATGAGGCCCAGGTGGTAGAGATCGAGACGCGGGTCTGGCGTCGGGTGATCAGACGCAGGCGATACCATCCAAGCTGTGCTTGTGGGGTCCTGCCCGGCATCGTGACGGCGCCGTCACCAGGCCGTTTGATCCCGCGCGGCAAGCTGGGCATCTCGGTGTGGGTGAGGGTGATCTTGGACAAGTATCTTTATGCGCGTCCCAGCAACCGACTGCTGCAGGAACTGGCCGACCAAGGAGTGAGGCTGTCGGCTGGGACGATCGCGGGAGGGCTGAGGAAACTGCTCCCGCTGTTGGAGCCGGTCCGGGAGGCCATCCGTGTCAGGCAGTTGAGCGAGGATCGTTGGCAGGCTGACGAGACCGGCTGGCGGGTGTTCGAGGAGGTGGAGGGCAAGATAGGTCACGGCTGGCATCTGTGGGTGTTCCGATCCCCTTCGACGGTAGTGTTCACGCTGTCTCCCAGCCGCTCGGCCCAGGTGCCGGAGGCGCACTTCGGAGGCACTGCGGCCGGCATTCTGCTGAGCGACCGCTACGTTGTGTACAAGAAGTTGGCCAGACAATGGGAGGGTCTGGAGTTGGCCTTTTGCTGGGCCCACGTGCGACGCGACTTTTTTTCCCTGGCCAAGTCCTGGCCCGAGTTGGAGGGGTGGGCGATGAGTTGGGTGGAGGGGATCGGAGGCCTGTTCGATCTGAATCGGTGTCGCGTGCAGGCCCGAGAACAGCCTGCCGGCTTTGCCGCCCGGGATCGGGAACTGCGGGGGGCGGTGCTGGGACTGGAGAGGCAGCGCGATGCGGAGTTGCAGAGCCGGGTCCTGCATGGGGCCTGCAGGAAGGTGCTGCGCCGATTGGAGCGACACTGGGAAGGGTTGACCGTCTTTTTGGATCACCCCGAGGTGGCCATGGACAACAACGCTTCAGAGCGCGCTTTGCGAGGCCCGGTGGTGGGTCGCAAGAACTACTACGGCTCAGGCAGTCGGTCTAGCGCCCGTCTGGCCGCGGTTGTGTTCACGATTCTGCAAACCTTGCAGCTGTGGGAGATCAATCCGCAACGCTGGTTGAGTTGCTATCTGCAGTGCTGCGCCGAATCGGGCAACCGGGCGCCGCCCCAACTGACGAGATTCCTGCCCTGGGAAATGGACCCCGACCGAAGAGCGGCCTGGGGTCGACCCGGTGGTCGGGAGGCGGCATGAAGCGCTACTGTGGCCGCAACTTCACGGGTCAGGAGATCGGGCAACTGTGCGACTTGATTGCCGACAACCCAACCCGCACGCGCGCTCAGCTGTCTCGATTGGCGTGCCGATTGCTCGAGTGGCGCAAAACGGACGGTGGCCTCAAGCAGATGAGCTGCCGGGTGGCCATGCTGCGCATGCATCGCGAGGGGCTGCTGCAACTGCCGCCCCCTCGCAACCGCAAAGGAGGCTCGGGCCGAATCGAGCACACTTTCTGCAGCGCCCCGCAGCCGCTGCTGTCCCGGCCGGTGCATGAGCTGGCAGGCCTGCATCTGGAGCCGGTCCTAAGCCGCCCGGACTCCACTTTGTGGAATGAATATATCGACCGCTACCACTATCTGGGATACAAGCCCCTGCCCGGTGCTCAGCTGCGCTACTTCGCTTGTTCGGAAAACCGCATCCTGGCTCTGCTCGGCTTTGGCGCCGCCGCCTGGAAAACCGCGCCGCGCGACCGCTTCATCGGCTGGCGTCCTTCGGAACGGGAGAGGAACCTGCAGCTGATTGTCAACAACGCCCGTTTCTTAATCCTGCCCTGGGTCGAGTCCAAGAACCTGGCCTCCAAGCTACTGGCCATGGCCGCCCGTCAACTCCCCGAAGACTGGCACAATCGCTACGCCTACCGACCTGTCTTGCTGGAAACCTTCGTCGACACTCAACGCTTCACAGGCGCCTGCTACAAGGCTGCCAACTGGATCCATATCGGCCACACCCAAGGGCGCGGAAAGCTGGATCGTAACCACCAAGCCAATCTACCCACCAAGAGCATCTGGCTCTACCCCTTACGCAAAGACTTCCGCTGTTCCCTGCGCTCAACTTGAGTTTCCCTGTAACCCAACGCTCGAGATTACGCTTACGGGTTTACCGAATATTTACAGACGGAAAACATAAGTTACTGCAACAATTAGACTTAGCTTGGTGAGCCGCCAGGGAATCGAACCCCGAACCTACTGATTAAGAGTCAGTTGCTCTGCCAATTGAGCTAGCGGCCCACCAGGTCGGAAAGTCCCTGATTCTAGCGGAGCGACTGGAGAAGTTCCATCGTCCCTCGTTCCAGAACTGCAAAGCTTCTGCGGCGTGCGGGCAACGCGCTAGAATTGGCGGATGGAAACGCAGAGCCCGGACAGACCGCTGTTCCAGCGAGGTATTTTTCGAAAAGAGCGAACGGCCTGGATTAGTCTGGCTGTCTACACCATGCTGCTATATGCGACCCTGACCCTGACTTATGACTTGTACATCGCCGCCTTCAATCGGCTGGGCAAAGCGGCGATCAGCCAGGGGATTTATGCAGTCGCCGGTGTCATCACCGTAGCAGTATTCCTTTTCATCTGGCTGCGCCTGCCCAGGACTCCCTCGACCTACGTCACGGCAAGCCTGATCGGCATTCTGGCCTACTATGCCATGGCCATCGAAGACATCCCGGCCAACCGGATCCACTTTTTTCAGTACTGTCCGCTGGCGATCCTGGCGCTGGAAGCTCTTCGTTTTCGTATCCCTGACCGAAACGTCTACCTGTGGACTTTCTTGATGGTGGGACTCATCGGCGTGGGAGACGAGTTTGTGCAGGGGCTGCTCCCCGACCGCTATTTCGACGCGAAAGATGTTGCGCTCAACGCTCTGGCCGGGCTGGTGGTGCTGGCTTTCGTAGGCTTTGCCGTCAGGGAGGAGAATTACCCGTGGGGGAGGCGCCGAGGCTGAGCGCTCCTCGCCACCCGGCCTGGAACTATTCAGAGCCCGGCGGGAGCCGTCGACGGCTTCCCCTCGGGTTGCGATCGACCTCTAATCTTGCGGTTGCGCAACGATCCTGAGATAGGGTCGGGGGGCCTCCCAGCCTTCCGGGTATTTTTCTCTGGCTTGTTCGTCGGAAACGGCCGGCACGATGATCACGTCGTCGCCCTGCTTCCAGTTCGCCGGTGTGGCCACCTGATGCTTGGCCGTCAGCTGCATGGAATCCAGGGCCCGCAGGACCTCGTCAAAATTGCGACCCGTGGTCATGGGATAGGTCAACATCATCTTGATCTTCTTGTCCGGACCGATCAAAAAGACAGATCGGACGGTGGCATTGTCCATGGCCGTGCGGCCTGCACAGGTCTCCCGCGCGCCCTCCGGCAGCATATCGTAGAGCTTCGCCACCTGCAGCTCGGGGTCGCCGATCATCGGGTAATCGACCGCGTTGCCCTGCGTCTCCTCGATGTCCTTTTTCCAGCCACGATGGTCGGCCACTGTATCGACACTGAGGCCCAGGATCTTGCAGTTGCGTTTCGCGAACTCGTGCTGCAGGCCGGCCATGTGCCCCAGCTCAGTCGTACAGACAGGGGTGAAGTCCTTCGGATGTGAAAACAGGACGGCCCAGCCGTTCCCAATCCACTCATGAAAGTGAATGGTTCCGTGTGTTGTTTCCGCCACGAAATCCGGCGCTTCAGAGTTGATTCTCAATGACATGGTCTTACTCTCCCCTTCTTTGCGGTGCACAGCCATTGCGCCCCGTCCGTTCAGACTAATACCGATTCGGAGCTTGACACGCCTTGGAATGTTAATGGAATTCAGACCGCTGTTCCAGCACCGGACCTGTCTCCCGGCCCCTCTTGCTCCTCAAATCGGCTCGCTCTGGAGCGGGGAGATACATGGCGAAGCACTGAATTCGTATTCCGGGCTCTGTGCTAAACTACCCGATTATGGGAGAAGGTGACTCTTCCGAGTTCCGCCACTTGGAGGAACAAAGAATTTATGTCCTGAACCCTGCATCCGATTCTCACCAACCCCGCGAGGATGGAGTCGCGCTGACAGACCTGGTTTCCGGGGTGTGGAGGCGCCGCTGGGCGATCGCGGTCGTGGCCCTGCTGGGAGGCGTGCTGGCCTATTTGAGCGTCGCATTCACGCCCACGATCTACGAAGCCAAGGCTATCCTGCTGGTTCAGGCACCGCAGTTTTCCAGCGAGCTGAAACCTGCTCCTCTGTCTGTGTCAATGTACCAGAATCTGTTGAATTCCGACAACACCGCCGCCGAGGTCGGAGAGATGCTGATGAAGACCGGGGACATTCCGGAGGGAACCAGTGTTGCCGAAATCCGGGCCATGGTGGGAACCAGAATCCCCACCATGGCGGGATTTCGGGGAGCCAACCCGCAGCTTCCGATGATTGAGATTCTGGCCCGCGCGCAACGGCCGGAGATCGCTGAAAAAGTGGCCAACACCTTTGCCCAGGTCTTTGCCCAGGTCTTTGCCCAGGAAAGCCTGGAGGTAGCTACTCAGGGACGCGCCGGGGCGATGAAGCTCATCGAGTTCCAATACCCCGTCAGTAAGGAAATACTCCAGGAGACGGCGGTCCAGCTGAAGGAAAAGCAAGACCAGTACTCCAGCGATTTGCTTCAACTCACGTCTACCTGGAACAAAAGGACTCACGACTACAATCGGGAGACACAAGAGCTTGTCGACAAGCACGAGCGAGAGACCAGGGAGCTGGTTCTGGCTTTTGCAGATACCCACAAGCCGGGACTGATGGAGGCGAAACTGACCCGCCAGAAGAGCCGTCTCAACAAACTCGAGTCGGAACTCAAGAGTAGCCGTCTCAGTCTGAAAGGTGCCCGCGATGTTCTGGCCGAACTGAAAAGGCAGATCGAGAGTGAACCGCGCTACGTGGTTGTCTCCAAGGCGATAACAGACAACGCTCTGTGGGCCCGAATCGGAGAGGTTTCTGGAGGCAAGTTGCCCGATGAGCTGCGAGACTAGGCCCTGCGCGAGGAGGTCCCCAACCTGATCCACGAAAGGATCATGGGGGGCCTGATAGATGCGCAGGTGAAGGTGGAGACACTCAAACCGAAACAAGACGATTTAGCCTCCGAGATCGAGCGGGTGAAGCAAGAGATTGAGGAGCTAAGCAGTGAGGTTACGCGGGTCAAGCTGCAACAGTTCAACCTGAGCCGGGAGCGGGCGCTCGAGTTCAGCGGGCTGACCGAGGCGCGGAGTCGAGGACTGGCGGACCTGCAAGCCCGCCGAGAGCATCTGATGAGTAGTTTTGCCCGCGAACGGGATCTGGACCTGGACTCGCTGGCCCTCGACAAAAGAACTGCGTCTTCCACCTTCGAGCTTCTATCAAAGAAGTTTGAAAGCGTCCGGCTGGCCAGATCGGAGCAGGAACCTGACGTGAAGATCGGGGCTCTGGCACGGAGACCCGAGGTTCCCTTGGCCAGGGGTCTGCTCGTCACGACGGCGCTTGGTCTGGTGGCCGGCTTCTCCCTGGCGCTGTTTGTGGCGACCATAGCCGAAGCGGCTTCCGGGCACAGCCGGGAACGAAGCGTGAGCCCGAGAGTCAAGACAAGGCTGGACAAGCGGCTTCAACAGGAGCTGATCGAGGGGTAGCGCACTAGGGTTCTGGGCTCCTGGCTTGCGGGAGCAGGATCGGGGTCGTCCTTGACGTCAGTCCTCATACAGGAAGCGGGCGAACCGGCGCTTTCCAACCTTGATCACGAAGTTCAGGCCGTGATCCGGTGACAGGCTGGAATGGACGTCGCCGATCCGATTGCCGTCAATCGCCACGCCGCCCTGTTCGATCAATCTTCGGGCCTGCGACTTCGAGGGGGCCAGCGAGGCCAGAAGGAGCAGGTCCACCACCCTGTGGGGAGCCTCTCCGGCGGCAAGACGGAACTCCGCCATTTCACGGGGCACTTTTCGCTGCTGGAAGACCCGCTCGAATTGATCCCGTGCCTCTTTCGCTGCCGAGGCAGAGTGGAAGTCGGCCACGATGAGAGAAGCCAGCCGATGCTTGGCCTCCATGGGATGCACGTCGCCCTGCTCAAGGCCGGACCTCATGCCCTGGATCTCGGTGACGGAGTGGTCGGTCAGCAGTTCATAGTAGCGCCACATCAGATCGTCGCTGATCGACATGATCTTTCCGTACATTTCATCGGGGACTTCGGTGATTCCCACGTAGTTGTCCAGAGACTTGCTCATCTTCTCGACGCCGTCGAGCCCTTCCAGGATTGGGGTCATGAGTAAGACCTGGGCCTCCATTCCGAATTCCCTCTGAATGTCCCGCCCCACCAGCAGGTTGAACTTCTGATCGGTTCCCCCCAGCTCGAAGTCGGCCTTCAGAAACACACTGTCGTAGGCCTGGGCCAGGGGGTAGAGAAGCTCGTGGATGGAAATAGGCCGCTGACCCGCCATTCTCTGACTGAAGTCGTCTCGTTCCAGCATGCGGGCGACCGTATACTTTGCCGAAAGCCGAATCCATTCCTGAGAAGTAAGCTTCCCCAGCCAGCGGCTGTTGAAGTCAACAACGGTCCGGTCCGGGTCCAGGATCTTGAACACCTGATTCTTGTAGGTCTCGGCATTCTCCCCGATCTGCTCGGGTGTCAGGGCCGGCCGAGTCCTGCTCCGGCCGGTCGGGTCGCCGATCAGGCCCGTGAAATCGCCAATCAGAAAAATGACTCGATGCCCGAGGTCTTGAAAGTGCTTCATCTTGCGAAGCAACACCGTGTGGCCGAGATGCAGATCGGGAGCCGTCGGATCGAATCCGACTTTCACGGTCAGCGGCCGCCCGGTCTGCTCCGATTTCTCTAGCTTCTCCCTCAACTCGGGCTCGGTGATGATTTCGGCGGCACCCTTCCCCAGGTGAGCCATCTGTTCCTCAATGCTCATGTCGGTAAGTTTCTGCGCCACGGTCCATCCACCCGGACTGGAACGACCCAAATAGAGTGGGGACCTATCTTAGACCCATCAATTCCAGATTCCAAATTATTCGCTTTGCTCATTTGCGCTACCCCGGCACGAGCATCATCGCCTTTAGCTGAAGGTTCAACAAAAAGCAGGGTAGAGTCGCCGACCGTTTCCAAAACCGAGGATCCTGGGGCGAGTGCCTTTCAGTTGTCAGCCCTTGACCGGGTCGGCTAGAATCATGACTCCCACTTCGGATTCGTCCGACACCCCACTCGGGTCGGGGACGGGCCGTCTCTGGTTGGGCCTATAGCTCAGCTCGGTTAGAGCGCACGCCTGATAAGCGTGAGGTCGATGGTTCAAATCCATCTAGGCCCACCACTTTTTCTTGTTTATTCTCAACAGGTTAGAGCTTCTGTTCTCAGCACGCGGCGCTGGTTTCTTGGACCAGGGTGCGGATAGGGTGCGTTTTTTTTTGGAGTGTGTCTTCACGTTGACCTGCCCCCAGGAACGAGTCCACTCTCTAAGTTAGACCTGGGACCATTTGAAGTCCACTCCATGGTATAGAACTCTGGGCCTGGGACCTGGGTAATCTGGCCTCCGGCGCCGCCGGCCGATAGGCCAAGGCGCTGTGAGGCCGTCGCTGGTTGTACTCCCTGCGCCATCTCTCGGCCAACACCTTCGCTTCCCACAACGTGTCGAAGACTTCTACGTTCAGCAGTTCATCCCGCAGTTTTCCGTTGAAGCTCTCCACATATCCATTCTCCCAGGGGCTGCCGGGCTCGATGTATAAGGTCCTCACCCCAACAGCCTTCAGCCAGTCCCGAACCGCCTGAGCCGTAAACTCCGACCCGTTATCGGACCGAATGTATTCAGGCACTCCCCGATCCACGAACAACTCCGCCAATCGATCCAACACGTCCTGGTGATTCATCTGTCGTTGAACCTCAATGGCCAGACACTCCCGGGTGTATTCATCCAGTAGGGTTAATAATCGAAAGGCCCTTCCGTCATGGGTTCGCTCATGCACGAAGTCATAGCTCCAGACGTGATCCTTGTGAGCCGCTCGTAACCGAACGCAGGATCCATCATGAAGCCACAGTCTCCTTCGTTTCGGCTGTCTGGACGGGACTTTCAGCCCCTCCTGTCTCCACAACCTCTCCACCCGCTTGTGATTCACTTTCCACCCTTCCCAACGAAGCATGGCCGTGATCCGTCGGTAGCCGTATCGCCCGTAGTGCGTGGCCAACTCCACCATCTCAGCCACCAATCGAGCCTCATCATCGGGGATATGCCTTTCCCTTCGCTGGGTCGATCGAGCCTGTCCCAGCACTTGGCAGGCCCGACGTTCGGAGACGCGCTCTGCTCCCAATCTCTCCCTCACCCACACCACTGCGCGTCTCCTCTTCGTCGGGCCTAGAAGTTTCCCGAGGAAACTTCCTTTAGGATCTGCTTGTCCAAAGACAGATCTGCCACTAGCTTCTTCAACCGGGCATTCTCCTTCTCCAACACCTTCAACCGCTTGGCCTGATTCAGTCGAAGCCCTCCGTACTCCTTGCGCCACCGGTAGTAGGTCTGCTCGGTCACCCCAATCTGTTTGCACACCTGGCCCACCGTCTGTCCTTGGGCTAGACCTGCCTCTGCCTCACGCAGCTTCATGATGATTTGTTCTGCCGTAAACCGCTTCCGTGCCATCCTTGCCTCCTTCCTAAAACCGAAAATCCTAACATTCAACTTGGACCCGTTTTAGGGGGCAAGGTCACTCCTCACTCGCCCAAGACAGCTTTCACGGCATCATCTGCAATCCTGCTGAGATCCGTTTCAGGTTCCTCCCTGAATCCATCCAGCCAGGTATCAAGGTCAGATTTTCTGACCAGGATCTTCCGCTGGCTGACCCGGAACTTAAGATGTGAGGGAAGTAGACGCCTGAGTGTCCGAACCGACAGGCCGGTGTACTCGGCAGCCTCCTTCAGATCGAAGTACCGATCTCGATCGAGTAGAGGCAGGATCTCGCTGGGCGGAACGACTCCGGCTGATCGGCACATTTCTTACGTCCTGGAATTTCGGGTATTTTCGGAGATCCATTTCTCCAGCTCGGAGGCAGGAACCCGGACGAGCCGCCCCTGGCGGATTGTGGGCAGCACTCCCTTTCGCATCCAGCGATACGCCTGCTCCGTCGAAACATTGAGAATCGCAGCTACTTCGGCTCCTCTCAGGAGTCGTTTTCTGACTAACATGCTGTCACTGTATGTCTTGAGGAAGGCAATGGGAATCGCTACACTATTACTTAAATATTACAATGTCTAACCCATTCCTGGATGCTGATCTTGCGGAGATGAGTGATCACGAGGGAAACCTCGGCCGACCGCTGGGGACGAGGGGACTACTGGTTCCCCCAAACCTCCGGATCGAGCGGGATCTGATTCGGTGGGCTGCCGAAAGCGTTTCAAAGTGGGAGTGGAAGGGACCGACTCGAAAGCTGCTGAATGAATTCCTGAGACTTGAATCGAAGCGAGACGACCCGGCTTCGGTTCTCCGGTTTGCAGAGAAATGGGGGGTTTTGGGTATGAGACAAAACCCTGAGGGCGAAGTCTACGTGCCTCGTGGTACTTAGAGGTGGACCCCATCGGTTGGACCACTTGGCGGCATTTCTAAGGTGGACTCCGCAGTTGTTGTTGCCGCCAGTAAGGGAAATTCTGAGAGGGGGCGAGCCTGAGGGCAAGGTCCCTCTCAGAATGTTTTTTCAAGCCAGTGTACACCTCCTCCGGCGTCGCCCCAGCGTGCGCCGAGTGAGGTCTCTCGCTGTTGTATAGGTCGATCCAATGGCCGATCCCTTGACGGGCTTCCGACCCGGTTTCGAAAGCGTTCAGATAGACGCATTCGTATTTGAGTGAACGCCACAGACGCTCGATGAAGACGTTGTCCATCCAGCGGCCTCTCCCGTCCATCGAGATACGCACCCCGGCCCTTTTGAGTAGTCCCGTGAACTCCGTGCTGGTGAACTGACTCCCCTGGTCTGTATTGAAGATCTCCGGGGGATCGTACCTGTTGAGCGCTTCCTCGAGTGCTTCGCAACAAAAGGACGGCTCCAGCGTGTTCGACAGCCTCCAGGACAAAACCCAGCGGCTGTACCAGTCCATGATCGCCACCAGGTACAAAAAGCCCCGACGCATCGGGATGTAAGTGACATCCGTGCACCACACCTGATCGGGCCGGGTGACGAGCTACCATCAGAAGGTGTGTAAATAGCATAGGCGGTGAGTATCCTTCCGGGTTGATTTAAAACCCAGGGCCGAAAGGCCCGCAACGGAAGGAGTACACACCGCATGAGCAAGCAGAAGATTGAGGAAAGTGTGGAGTCAAGAGTTTGTTTCGAGGAGCTGGAAGATTGGGTGCGGGAGAAGATCCAAGGCTGGGTTCAAGAGCTGCTGGAGGAGGAAGTCACGGAGTTATTAGGGCGGCGTAAGAGTGAGCGGCGAAGGGCCGTGGACGCTCCGTCGGGCTATCGCAATGGATATGGGAAGCCGAGGCATCTGACGCTGAGCTCGGGGACGATCCAGGTTCGAAGGCCTCGAGTGCGGGATCTAGAGGAACACTTTGAAAGTCGGGTGTTGCCCCTGTTTGCCAAGCGGACGCGGCAGGTTCGAGAACTGATCCCTGAGCTGTACTTGCATGGTCTGGCGCTGGGGGATTTTGATCTGGCTCTGAGAGGGCTTTTAGGGGAAAAGGCGCACCTGTCGTCCTCCACGGTGGCCAGATTGAAAGAGAAGTGGCAGGCCGAATGGGAAGTCTGGCAGAGTCGACCCTTGAATGATCTGGAAGTGGTGTATTTATGGGTAGATGGAATCTACGTCAAGGCGGGTCTGGAGAAGGAAAAGGCAGTCCTGCTGGTGGTGCTGGCCGCCTTAAGTGACGGAAGCAAAGCCGTGGTGTCGGTCACGAGCGGCTATCGGGAATCGACTCAGAGCTGGTCGGAAGTACTGCGCGACTTGAAGCGCCGGGGGATGGGCTGTCCACGGCTGGTGATCGGAGACGGCCACCTGGGCATCTGGGGAGCTTTGCGCAACGTCTATCCCCAGGCCGAGGAGCAGCGCTGCTGGAATCATCGGATCGTCAACCTGCTGGCCAAGCTCCCTAAGCGAGTGCACAAGCCGGCCTTGCTGATCCTGCGGCAGATCCCTTACGCCGAGACTCGAGAAGAAGCACAACGACTCAAGAAGGTTTTTCAGCACTGGTGCCGGCAGCGAGGGCTGACTCTGGCGGCTGAGCTAATCGAGCAGGACTGGGACCGGATGGTGACCTTTTACAACTATCCAAAGAAGCAGTGGCAGCATCTGCGAACCACCAATCCAGTGGAGTCACCGTTTGCCGCTCTTCGGCTGCGAACGGACGCGGCCAAGCGATTCAAGAAAGTGGAAAACGCCCAGGCGGTGATCTGGAAGATGCTGTTGGTGGCGGAGCAGCGATTCCGCCGGTTGAAGGCACCGGAGCTGATGAAAGACGTCTACCAGGGCGCCAAATATGTCAATGGAGTCCCGGTCAACCAAGTCCCGGAGGAGAAAGCCGCCTGATGTTTTTCCACACCTATTGACAAGAGCTCCCGGGTGACCGCCAATCCTCGAAGAAGATACGGATACACTCGATTCTCCGGGTGAGGCCGTGAAGTCCGCGGCTTTTGATAGATGACCGCCAGGCCCATTTTGGCCATCAGACGACGAACCCTCTTGCGGCCTACCCGACCGCCCCGCCGTTTCAAGTGATAGACCATCTGCCGGGATCCGTAGTAGGGGGTCTTTAAGAACTGCTCGTCCAATCGTCTCATCAGTTGCAGGTTTTCTTCGCTCTCGCCTTTGGGCTCATAGTACAAAGTCGAACGGTTCAGACTCATCAGCCTGCATTGTCTACGAATGCTCAGCCTCGGGTGCTTTGGCTCGATCGTGGCCCTTCTGGCCTTTACACTCAGCGATCGAGCGCTTTGGACAAAAAATCCTTTTCCACCGTCAGTTCGCCGATCTTGGCATAAAGCTCTTTGGTCTCCGCCTCGCTTCCTCTCTGACGCTTCTCAACCTTGCCCGCGAACACATCGCCCAGACCTTCCCGGGCCCGCTTTTTCCAATTCGTGATCACACTCGGATGGATCTCGTAGCGAGCCGCCAACTCGCTCAGGGTGCGTTCGCCTCGAAGCGCTTCCAGCGCCACCTTCGCTTTAAACTGAGCTGAGAAATTCCTTCGTTTTGCCATGACTCCTCATCCTTTCTGATTCAGGTCGGAGCCACCTTAACAAATGGTCCAGTTTTCCGGGTCCACCTCTGTGGGTCGACCCGGTGCTGCTCGAGGTCGAATCGGAACTGGGCGAGGAGTACATTGCCGCCATGAAACTGGCCGGCCGCTACGCCTATGCGGGTCGCGACTGGGTGTGCCGGAAAGTGGCCTCGATCCTGGGTGCGCAGATCGTGGAGGAAGTACACAACCACCACAACTTTGCCTGGGAGGAAGAGCATGAGGGCAGGAAGCTGTGGGTCGTCAGGAAAGGGGCCACCCCGGCTTTTCCCGGTCAGAAGGGTTTCGTGGGCGGGTCGATGGGGGACCGTTCGGTGATTATCCAAGGCGCGGATTCCGAGCAGAGTGGAGCCGCACTTTACTCAACCGTCCACGGCGCAGGTCGAGTCATGTCGAGGACGCAGGCTGCGGGAAGAAAGAGGTACAAGAGGGGTCGCGTCATCCGCGTGTCAGAGGGAGACATCAGTAAAGAGATGATGATGGACTGGGTCCGAGCCAGCGGAGTCGAACTGCGAGGTGCAGGAACGGATGAGTCACCTCACTGTTACAAGAGACTTCCCGACGTGCTGGAGGCCCACGGAGACACCATCAGGATCCTGCACCAGCTCCAACCCATCGGGGTGGCCATGGCCGGCGGGGACGAGTTCGATCCGTTCAAGGACTAGAAAAGGGTGAAGCGAATGGATTGCAGTGCCCATGCGAAGTCCACATAATGGGACGCCCGGGCGGCGGGCGGATTGGATGAAACCGAGGACTTTGAAAGATGTCAAGACTGGACGGCAAGATCATCATTGTTACTGGAAGTACCCAGGGAGTTGGAGCTGCGATTGCAAGCCACTGTGCCGAGCGGGGAGCTGCGGGACTGGTGATTTGTGGAAGGAATGAAGCCAACGGCATGGCGGTCGCCGGGGCCATCGACCAATGTCCGGTCGAGTTCGTGCGAGCCGACTTCGAGCACGTGGATGATTGCCGAAAGGTCGTCCGTCACTGCGATGAAAGGTTCGGTCGAGTCGACGGGCTGGTCAATGCTGCCGCCATCACGACTCGAGGGACACTCGACGAGACGTCGGTCGAGTTGTGGGATCAGCTGTTTGCGATCAATGCCAGAGCGCCGTTTTTCCTCACCCAGGAAACCGTGCGCATCATGCGCCGGGAGGGCATTTCCGGATCGATCGTCAACATTCTTTCTATTACCTCGTACTGCGGGCCCGATTTCATCTGCGCTTACAGTTCGACCAAGGGGGCTATGGCCACGTTCACCAAGAACGTCGCCAATCACCTGCTCTCCGAGCGAATCCGAGTGAACGGCATCAATCTCGGATGGACCGATACCCCCAACGAACACGTTGCTCAGCTGAGCATGGGACAACCCGAGAACTGGCTGGAGCACGCCGAGCGCGTCCTGCCGTTTGGCCGTTTGATCAAGCCCATTGACGCGGCTCGCCTGACGGTATTTCTGCTGAGCGACGACTCAGGTGTCATGACGGGCGCGCTGATCGATCATGAACAGCGGGTGATCGGCGCGATTACCACGCCCCGGGCGGATGAGGACGAGTAGATCAGCACCAATCGTCCTGCTCCTGGGTGCCTTGTGCCTGGTGGCCTACTGGCCGGCTTTCGACAACCGGTTCATCTCGGACGACTACGTCCTGCTGGAGCGCGTCGAGAGCTGGCGAGCCGACTACCTCTATCTTTTTTCCATCCCTCCCGAACACTTCCGCACCTCGACGTATGCCGCCTTTCTTTCTCTCAAAGCGGTTTTCGGTTATCACTCCGGGGCCTACTATGCCGGGTCTGTTCTCCTCCACTTTCTGAATACGCTCCTGCTCTGGAAACTGGTGGGAAGGTTGACCGACAACGCAACCGTGGCGGTACTGTCGGCGGTCTTTTTTGCATCGTTCCAGGACCCGCAGGAGGCGGTGATGTGGCTGGCCGCCATGAATGAGCTGTTGCTGGGGCTCTTTCTACTCGCAACTCTGATTCTTTGGCGGGAAGGCCGCTTCTTCTGGAGTGCTGCGTGTTACTGCGGAGCCATTTTTTCAAAGGAATCGGCTCCCCTGGTTCTGGTGTTGATCCCGATGATCGAGCTCTGCACAAGCCGGCGATTCCGGTTGGGCCGACGACACTTACTCCTTCTCGTTCCTACTGTCTTTGCCACGGCCCTCTTCGTCTGGGGGGCCTCGGAAAACAGTCTGATTCAGAGCGGTGCCTACTCTCTGAGAGCCCACTCGCTGTTGGTCTGGATGAAGACCTTTGGCCGGCTGGCGTTTCCCTGGCTGCTGCTGGCGGTTGCGATCAGTTTCGTGAGGCAGCGGTGGTCGTTCCTGTCGTGGTGGCCTCTGCTGATCTGGATTGGGGCCGCACTGGGTCCGTATGTCTTCCTCACCTACCGGGGGCATCTCCCCAGTCGGCAACTCTACGTTGCCTCGATGGGAGTGGCGTTTCTGCTTGCGCTGCTGGTCGAGCGGTGGTCGAGTCCACTTCTGGCAAAGACTTTCGTGGCAGCCTTTCTGCTCGGCAACATTTTCTATCTCTGGATCGTCAAGGACCCCCAGTATGAAGCCCGCGCCGCGCCCAGCGCCGCGCTGATAGAAGAGCTGAAGAACCGTCATCCGGTCTGTCTGGCGGTTAGAGATTTCCCGGAGAATCCCTGGATCGGAAAATTGACGACTCGACTGGTTCCCGGCTGGCGACCTGATTTGCTTATCTTCGAAGGGATGCCAGCCGAGTGCCGGGCGATTCGTTAACGAGTAGTCGGCCCATCCCCGCTGAAACAGTCAAACTTCCTCTTTTTCGGGCAGCTTCGCACGAGCAGTGGACCCGGCCGGCTTGAAGAAGTTCCACGAGCCAGCCTGGAACTCTGCTGGACAGGGACTTTATGCTCCCGGCCTTGTCAACGTATCCGTCCCCGAGCCGCCACGTCCCACTCCTCGACAACTTCATCCCGGCGCATTCCCCAGACGCGATCGTGCAGGTTGGTAGCGGCACAGACGTGATTGGGAATGACTCGCAACTGTTGCCCCACCCGCAGCTCGATCCCCTCGCCTAGCTGGAGGTAGCCGTGTTCCTCGTTCATGCGGACGAATTCGATTTCCGGGAACCGGATGACGATACCGTATCCTGTGGAATCTCCCAGCACATCGGCATCCGCTGCAAAGGTCTTGGAGCCGCCGTCGATGATCGCCTGGCCGGGCACCGCAGTGCTCACAACCGTGGTCAAGAGGAAGGCGGCGCACTGATCCTGGGTGCAGGCGCCTCGCTGCACGGTGCTTCGATCATTGAAGATGTAAGTACCTGGCCTGATTTCGGTCAGGTTTTCCACCAGGTGGGAGTAGTAGGCGGAAGGGGTGGTTCCCCCCGACACGACCTCCACCTGGAATCCTTCTCTTTGAAACAGTTCCAACTGGCGGGCCAAATCGGCGTTCAGCCGCTGTAGTCCTCGCGTGCTTCCGTCCAGATCGGGTTGAAGGTGTCCGGAGTAGAGCATGATTCCCTTGAATCGGAGCCCCGATTCGGCTTCGATCGCCCTGGCCAGCCGGAGCGGTTCGTCCCCCGGCGGCACTCCGCATCGGCGCATTCCGAAATCGATCTCGACCAGAACATCGACCGGGCGGTTCTCGGCCGCCATGGACACCCAGTGGACCGCCTCCTCGCTGTCCAGAGACACGGACACTGTGGCATTTCCCAGGACCTCTCTGAGGCGGCGTGCCTTGGGTTTCCCTATGACGGGATATGCAAGAAGCAGATCGTCGAGATCCGCCTCGCTCATGACTTCGGCCTCCCCCACCTTGGCCACCGTGATCCCGATCGCTCCCATGTCGATCTGCCGGTGCGCCAGCAGGGGGCTCTTGTGGGTCTTGGCGTGGGGTCTCAGGGAGAGTCCGTGGTCACGGCAGTATTCGGCCATCCGCCGCAGATTGTCTTCCATCACATCCAGATCGACGACCAGCGCCGGGGTATCGAGTTCGGTCACTTTCACTTGATTCGCTCCCGCAGTGCAGGGAACTCATTCTAGAGGTTGCGGATTCAACCGTCCAAATTCCCTCCCCTGCCAGGGCGGCGTCCTCGTGATGAGCCCACTATGCCTCCCGACACCTATGATCCTTTCTTGACTTGACTTCCCCGGACCCCGAGGCAGAAAATTTAGCCATGCCTAAAAATTCTGCCCGGGAGACGCAAAGATGAAAAAGCTGAACAGGCGGCGAGCCATCCTGGGTGGGGGCGCGGTGCTGGCCGGCAGCGCCGGGAGTCAGGGGCTGGTAACGGGGCTGGGCGGTGGAGGCGAAACCGGCGATGTGTCCCCGAATCATCCTCATCTACTTTCCCCCACCGGCGAGGTGGACCTGGCCGCCTTTAACCCCTCCGAGTTTCTCTATGATTTCGACTACGGCCGTGCCACCGAGTTGCCGAATGGCCGCACGTTGCGGGAATGGGAGATCGTGGCCGTCGACCAGGAGATCGAGGTGGCGCCCGGAGTTTATTTTCCCGCCTGGACCTACAACGGGCAGGTGCCGGGCCCGACTCTTCGCTGCACGGAAGGAGACCGGCTTCGCGTTCATTTCAAGAACGGCGGAGCGCATCCTCACACCATTCATTTCCACGGCTTTCATGAGGCCGGGATGGATGGAGTGTTCGAGCTGGTTCATCCAGGAGGAGAGTTCCTCTATGAGTTCGACGCGGCACCCATGGGATTGCATCTGTATCACTGCCACACCGTCCCCCTGAAGCGTCACATTCACAAGGGACTGTACGGAACGTTCATCATCGATCCCAAAGAGCCCCGGCCGGAAGCGAAGGAAATGGTCATGGTGATGAACGGCTTCGACACCAACTTCGACAACGAAAACGAAATCTATGCCGTGAACACCGTTGCCTTCCACCACCAGGGGCATCCGATTCAGGTGAAGCTGGGCGAGTTGGTCAGAATCTACCTGGTCAACCTTCTGGAATTCGATCTGGTGAATTCGCTGCATGTCCACGGTCACTTTTTCCATGTTTACCGAACCGGAACGAAGCTCGAGCCGGACGACTTTACGGATACGATCATGATGTGCCAGGGAGAGCGCCATATCCTGGAACTGCGTTTCCGACACCCCGGCAGGTTCATGTTCCACGCCCATCAAAGCGAGTTCGCCGAGCTGGGCTGGATGGGTTTTTTCAACGTCGAGGCCTGAACACTAATGCGGCGCTGGTTCTGGGGACTTCTTCCTCTCGCCCTGCTGGGGCTCCTGCTGGGAGTCTTTGTCACATATGGTCCGCTGGGGGTCTTTCGAGCCGCCTTCCCTCCCGTGGAAGAGCTGACCATTGACCGGGCCGTTCTGCCCGAGCCGCATCTGATCATTCTCGAAGTTACCAACGGGGGACCGAGCCCGGTGACCGTTGCGCAGGTCATCGTCGACGATGCCATCTGGCAGTTCTCCATCGACCCGGCCGGGAAAACCATCCCCCGCCTGGGCCGGCGCAAAATCAGGATTCCCTATCCGTGGGTGGAGGGCGAGGCCCACGAAGTGACTCTTCTAACCTCCACCGGCCTCACCTTCAGCCACGAAATCGCCGTGGCGACGACTTCTCCCAGCATCGACTTCACCTACCTGTCGACCTTTACGCTGTTGGGGATCTACGCAGGACTGATTCCCGTCCTGCTGGGGCTGCTCTTTTATCCCTTTTTGCGGGACCTGCATCGAGGCTGGCTGAACTTCTTTCTGAGCCTGACGCTGGGGTTGCTGGCTTTCCTGGCGATCGACACGCTGGAAGAGGCCCTGGACAGTGCGCAAAAGGTGGCCGGCGCCTATCAGGGGGTGGCCCTGATTGGATGCGGTGTCGCTCTGGCCCTGCTGGTTCTGAGCTATCTCTCCCAGAGCCAGCCCTCCCGCGCCGACAAGACAACCCCCGTTGGAAGGTACTGGACGGCTCTTCTGATTGCCGTTGGGATCGGTCTGCACAACCTGGGAGAGGGACTCGCGATCGGTTCGGCCTATGCCATCGGAGAGATAGCACTGGGAGCTTTCCTCGTCATCGGCTTTACTTTGCACAATCTGACCGAGGGTCTGGGAATCGTCGCTCCCATTGCGCGCGACCGCCCTCCCATCCGCAGGCTGTTACTGCTGGGAAGCATAGCCGGCCTTCCGACAGTCGCCGGTGCCTGGATTGGCGGCTTCACCTACAACCCCGTCTGGACGACGTTCTTCTTCGCCCTTGGGGCAGGTGCGATTCTGCAGGTGATCTACGAGGTCGGCCGGCTGATTCTGGATCGAGAAGCGGCCAGGAGCTGGGCGAGCAGTTACAACGTAGTCGGATTCCTGATGGGACTCGCGGTCATGTACACGACCGGACTCCTGGTGGCAGCCTGAGGGCCAGGTTCCAGGTTGGGAATCTCGAATAACCTGAGGTCAGAGTAGGAAGGGCCTCAGGGCCGCGACCAGCGGAAGCAACTCGAACGGCAACGCAAAGCCCATAATTTGCTATGATGAACCCCCTTTGGGTCGGGACGTAGCGCAGTCTGGTAGCGCACCTGAATGGGGTTCAGGGGGTCGCGAGTTCGAATCTCGCCGTCCCGACCATGATTTTGCTTTTATCCCTGGTCCCAAGCTGTCGCCTTGTTCTCAACTCACGAGCCGGCTCGTGCCACCATTTCTTGGTAGACACGGTAAGTTGCTTGGGCTACTGCCTCTGCCCGGTGCCTCCGTGTCGCTGCTCGACGGGCTGCCGTGCCCATTCGCGCTTGCACAGATGCATCCTTCAGAATTGTCCGCAGGCCTCCAGCAAGAGCGTCGACATCCCCGACCGGCACCAACAGCCCCGTCTTTCCATGCTCGACCATTTCCGCGACCCCGCCTACCTGCGAAGCGATGACCGGCCTGCCCGCTGCCATCGCCTGAGCTATCACCATGGGAGACGTCTCCTGTACTGAAGGCAGAGCCAGAACATCACAGCCGCGAAATTCTCGCAGGATCTGAGCTTCCGAAACCGCACCCAGCATGGCAACGGAATCCTCCAGGTTTGCCGACTCGACGATGACCTGCCCCCAGGAACGAGTCCACTCTCTAAGTTAGACCTGGGACCATTTGAAGTCCACTCCATGGTATAGAACTCTGGGCCTGGGACCTGGGTAATCTGGCCTCCGGCGCCGGCGGCCGATAGGCCAAGGCGCTGTGAGGCCGTCGCTGGTTGTACTCCCTGCGCCATCTCTCGGCCAACACCTTCGCTTCCCACAACGTGTCGAAGACTTCTACGTTCAGCAGTTCATCCCGCAGTTTTCCGTTGAAGCTCTCCACATATCCATTCTCCCAGGGGCTGCCGGGCTCGATGTATAAGGTCCTCACCCCAACAGCCTTCAGCCAGTCCCGAACCGCCTGAGCCGTAAACTCCGACCCGTTATCGGACCGAATGTATTCAGGCACTCCCCGATCCACGAACAACTCCGCCAATCGATCCAACACGTCCTGGTGATTCATCTGTCGTTGAACCTCAATGGCCAGACACTCCCGGGTGTATTCATCCAGTAGGGTTAATAATCGAAAGGCCCTTCCGTCATGGGTTCGCTCATGCACGAAGTCATAGCTCCAGACGTGATCCTTGTGAGCCGCTCGTAACCGAACGCAGGATCCATCATGAAGCCACAGTCTCCTTCGTTTCGGCTGTCTGGACGGGACTTTCAGCCCCTCCTGTCTCCACAACCTCTCCACCCGCTTGTGATTCACTTTCCACCCTTCCCAACGAAGCATGGCCGTGATCCGTCGGTAGCCGTATCGCCCGTAGTGCGTGGCCAACTCCACCATCTCAGCCACCAATCGAGCCTCATCATCGGGGATATGCCTTTCCCTTCGCTGGGTCGATCGAGCCTGTCCCAGCACTTGGCAGGCCCGACGTTCGGAGACGCGCTCTGCTCCCAATCTCTCCCTCACCCACACCACTGCGCGTCTCCTCTTCGTCGGGCCTAGAAGTTTCCCGAGGAAACTTCCTTTAGGATCTGCTTGTCCAAAGACAGATCTGCCACTAGCTTCTTCAACCGGGCATTCTCCTTCTCCAACACCTTCAACCGCTTGGCCTGATTCAGTCGAAGCCCTCCGTACTCCTTGCGCCACCGGTAGTAGGTCTGCTCGGTCACCCCAATCTGTTTGCACACCTGGCCCACCGTCTGTCCTTGGGCTAGACCTGCCTCTGCCTCACGCAGCTTCATGATGATTTGTTCTGCCGTAAACCGCTTCCGTGCCATCCTTGCCTCCTTCCTAAAACCGAAAATCCTAACATTCAACTTGGACCCGTTTTAGGGGGCAAGGTCAACCCGCGTTCGACCCTGCCCTGAGGTTCCCGGTCCCGCAGGTTGATCCGGATGTAGTTCGTGTACAGGGAGGGAATGGCAAAGGCCGTCGTCCGATTCCAGTCCGTACTGTTGCGAAACCAGTCCGCCAGCAGTCGCTCTTGCACCAGAGGGGGCAGACGCCGGCTCACGGCGACCCGCAACGACTCCGGCAAGAGATAACGGGCCAGATCCAACGGCTGCAGGGAGGGCGAGGCGGGGGGTGGCGGTACTTGAAATCCAAGACGCCGGCACAGGGCTTCGCTGATCCCCGTCATCGGGTATTGATCCTTCATGCCGTACAGAGAGACCACACAGACATTCGCCTCCGGGGGGAGCTGCGCAAGCAGAAGGCCCATCTCCCGGTCGATGGCCGTGTAGATGTCCCTCAGAGCATAGCTTAGATCGCCTTCGTCCACGGCCTCTCCAACTTTCTGATCCTCGGCCAGATCATCCCACAACAAATGTGCAGCCGTGTGAGCCTCATAGAATCCAAGCACCACGAGATCGTACTGGTCTCGCTGCAGCAATTGTCGACACAGAGCTCCTTTCTTTTCGATTCGCTCCTGGAATTTGCGAGGCATCGCTCGAATCCCTCGTGAGCCCCCGCTGCCCAGGAAAGCGGGAAGGCGCATCTGAGGACCGAAGAGTCGGCGCACCTCCTGCATCAGCTGCGTCGGCTCTGCCGCGGGCGCGCGCTCGGTCTGACAGGGCTGGTGACTGGCCCAGTTCAAAAGTTGAATCCCCGGGAGGCCTCTAACCACATCCACCTCGGGCGCATCGAGAATCGCGACCTTCTTGCCGCTTTCCTTCAGGAAACTCCAGAAAGGGGGCGCGGGGACCTCAACCGGCGACACCAGGTGCAGGTCGTAGCTTCCGGGTTGCATGCGGCGAAAATCGAAGTAGCCGTGCTCACTCTGGGGGACTCCGCTCAGAAACGACAGCAGCAACCGTGTTCGAAAATCTGTTCCGACGGCTGCATCCGGCTCCAGAACCCGCGCTCCATCAGGGCGGCCACCGTGGGCATGTACCCACCAGCGCTCCATCCTGTGACAAAATCCGGGTCCAAGGCGTCGAAAACCAGAATTACGAGCGGAGATTTCCTGGTGTCAATCGTCATGCGTGTCGCTCTTGTATTAGTGTCCTGTCCCAGAAATTCGCATCATTTTGTTGGGAGCGCGACGGAGGCCAGATTGAGGCGAGACGACGAGTCGATGCGAGAGCATCGGCGAGGAGGAACAACAAAGAGATGGGCCCGTCCCGCCCCAACCCTTTGGGCGGATGGGGGTTGCGGGCGATCTCTTTGTCGTTCGTCGTCAACGATACTACCGCATCGCCTCCTCCTCTCTTCGCGACCTCACCTCGCAAGACCCATCCGCAAAATGGTGCGAATTTCTGGGACAGGACACTATCGTCTCGTACAAATAAAGAAAACGCTTGACCTGAAGGGAGCCTTCAAAGTCTCTGAGGGCGACTTCACGCCCGGCCCGGCCCATCCGATCCGCCAGGTGCCTGTCCCGCAGCAGGTGGAGAAGCATTTCCTGCAGAGCCTCAGCATCTCCGGCGGGAACCAGCGATCCGGTCCGGCCGTCGCGGACAATCTCGCCGAGTCCGTCCACGGCGCTGGCGATCACAGCTGTTCCTCTCATCATGGCTTCGGCGGCCGCCAGCCCGAAGGACTCGGCAATTCTGCTGGGGACTGCTTGAACCCACCCACAGGCAAGCCGTTTCTCCAGTTCCCGCCCGGGCAGGTGTCCCATCATCGCCACGGAGGGTCCCAGTCCCAGGTCGCGAATCATGTTTTCCAGAGTCTCCCGGTCGGCTCCGTCACCGGCCACGACCAGCCTCGCCTCAGGCAGGACCCGGACTACCCCTGCGAAGGCCCGCAGCAGGACGTCGGCGCCCTTTTGGCGGATCAGCTGGCCGGCGAACACCACGGTTGGCGGTGAGGCGAGGGGGGGGGCGGGCAGCCCGCAACGGAACACCGGGGTAAACGACGCCGGCCACGCGCAGCCCCTCTTCCATCAGCCGTCTCTTTGTGGCCTGGCTGTTGGCCACGATTTGATCAAACACGTTGCGCTGACGCCACCAGAGTCGCATTTGCAGCGCCAGCGGTAGCCAGTCGCGTTTCGGAAGACAACCGTTGGAATAGCAGTTCTTGCCCGCCGGTACCCGGCAAGCCGTTCCGTCGGGCAGGATCTTGGTGCCAAGCGGGCAGATCGGTCGGTACCAGTGGGCGTAAAGGAGACTCGGCACCTCTCTGAGCAACAGCAGGATGGAAGGGGAGAGCTGCGTCAAGAAGAGACCCACGTGGACTACTTCGGGTTGAAACTCGGCCAGCACCCGACGCAGTGACCAGTAGGACCACGGGTTGGCGGTCTGTACGAGGGTCCTGAAGCGGGAAACGGTTCCGAAGCATATGTAGTCGGCGTCTGGTTTCGACGACTTTTCTGCCGCGGAACTCACGAAAAGCCGGGCGTCGTGTCCCTTCCTCCTCAATCCCTCCCGCAGCGTCCGGGTCGCGACTTCAGCTCCTCCGTGGTCGGTCCCGTAATCATTGACCAGCAAGATCTTCATCAAGCTGTCTCCGGGACCGAAACGATCTTTCCCGAGATTGCCGATCGCTCGGCTGCTTCGATTACGGCCAGGCTGAGATAGCCGTCCCGAAGATCGGGACTTGCCTCGCCTCCCGATTGAATGGCGCTCACAAAGTGGGCCAGCGCTGCATTATAAGAGCCTTCCCTGGTGGGCGCTATCAGTCGAGAGAACAGGTAGGGGCTTCCGAGCAAAGCGCCCAGGCCCTCCCCGTATGCCTGCAACCGGCCTGGTCTTGACTCGACGATCTCTACGTTCAGCGAACGGTGACGGTCGATGCTCAGCTTTCGGGTGCTTCCATAGATTGTGAACCGGTCATCTTCCACCGAGCTGAGGGTAAAGAAGGCCTGAGCGAGAAGCCCGTTGGAAAGGCGAAGCTGCAAGGCCGCACTGTCGGCCTCGGTGCTTTTCGACCAGACCTGTGCAAAGACCTCACGAACTTCTGACTGGAAAAGGAAGCGGAGCAGATCCACGTGATGCGAAGCCACATCCAACAGAACCCCTCCTCCGGTCTCCCGGGCTCTTTTCCAGCGGGGAAGACTTGCAGGTGCAGTCGAGAAAACTCCCTGGGTGCCGACCAGATGGCCCAGGTTCCCGGAGTCGATGTGCTTTCTGGCCGCCTGGAAAAGCTTGTTGAACCTGAGATTGAAGCCGATCATCCCCACCGCTCCGGAACCCCGCCAGGCGCGCAGGGCGCTTGCTGCTTCCTCCAGGGTCAAAGCCAGGGGCTTCTCGAGATGAACGTGCTTTCCTCTCTGGAAAGCGTCAACCGCTGCTTTCACATGGAGGGCGTTGGGCAGGCAGATGACAACACCGTCTATCTCGGGCAGATCCAGCACGTCCGGATACTCACCGAGGGCCCGCACCCCGGGAGCCAGGCGGCAGGCTTTTTCCCTTCTCTCCGGATCAGCCTCCGCGATGGCCACCAGCTTTGCACCCTTCAGCCTCCTCAGGCTTCGCAGGTGGACTGATCGGGCGATCTGCCCGCAGCCCAGCAGCCCAGCAGCCCTAGGTTAACCACGCTTTTTTCACAGAAGCGTCTCCGGGAGCGACCGTGCCCGTGAATGATCTGACTCAAAGCTTTGACCAGCGCCCTGGCTCCGAATGGGGTTCACTAGTCGATTAGTGTACTGTCCGGGAGGTTCGCGGTGTTAGTTCGGGATGGATTTTCGTTGACAGTGAGGCGCGCGACGCAGGAAGGCCGGGCGTCTTTCGAGGCAGCGCAACAAAGCTGTCGGCGAAAAGACGCCCGAAGTGGCGGCGGGAACTTTCCGGACAGTGCACTAGAAGCCTAAGACCAGCTCGAAGCCGTAGAGCAGACGGTCGTCGTCGTCGGGGGTGAACGGGGAGGCGTCGATGACTTCGAACCAGTCGTGGCCCAGCTCGAATTTGAAGAGCACACGCTGGTTCGGGCGCCAGCCTAGCCCTGCGGACAGTCTCTGGAACCGTTTGGTATCGTATCCGAAAAATGTGTTTCCTCCAGCCGTGATCTTTCCGTCGAAGTGGTATCCCTGATCCGAGTCATAGGTCCCGACCTCGCTGTAGCGGGCCACGGCGTAGACTCTGGGGGTGATCCAGTAGCGGGGCTCTAACGAAAACCAGGTGAAGTCGCGGTCAAAGGTACTGTCCGGGTCGTCGACGAAGGCCCGGCCGAAGGAACCGGACACGTAGGCCTTTTCCCCGAAGCTAAACTTCGCGTCCAGCTCGTACAGGTGGGCGTCCACCTGGGAACTGGGGCTGTCCCCCAAGGTTGACTCGTGGGAAGCGCCCACCGGTTGGAATCGGCTTCCGGCAAACTGCCAGGCGCTTCTCCCGGTGCTCCCGTTTCTCATCACGCTGGTGCTTAGATAAAGCGAATCCGTTGGGTTGCCGAAGATCTTGAAGGTCGACGCCTTATCCTGATTGTCCTCGGTGCTTCGCGAACTCCTCCCATCGGTGAACGGGATGTCGACCCGGCCCACCTTGATCCCCAGCAGATCGTTTCCCCAGCCGCTGAGGAGATTGCGGAAGTGGGCATGGACCTCGCCCGTGCGTACGTCGTCTCGGTCGTCTCTGCCCAGCCGGTTGACCTGAAGCTCGAAAAAAAAACGACATGTTCTCCCAGGCGGTGGCTTCCACGAAAAGAGACGATTCCTTGATGAGAAAACCTCCGTGCGGCCGGGTTCCATCCTCGCCCGAGTCAAGAAAGCCCACGGCTCCGAACCCTGAGATGTCGATATTGTGGTACCACTCCCGAGCCAGAACGTGCGACTCGCGATCCGTGGAGAAATACGGACCTTCCTGCTCGGAAAGATCGACGGGGGCGGCCTCCGGTTCGTCCTTCTGCTTCTGCTTCTGCTTCTGCTTCTGCTCCAGGAGTTCTTTTTCCAGGGCCTCGAGTCGCTTCTTCAGATCCTGGATTTCGTTCAGGATACTTGCCCTGTCGGGCGGCGACTCCTGCTGGTCCCAGGCGACCACGAGAGTCTGGGAAAAGGCAGGGCCAGGACAAACGGGGCTGCGCGCAGGAGCGGGATTCGGATTCCACCGGATCGGTATCGTCTCATAAGCCCGACCGCCCACTGGTCAAGGCTTACTCCTCGGCTTCGTTGAATTGCATCCCGCATGTTGGAATGCCCCGCCGGAGAAACGGCGGAAAGTGTCGACCCCTGGGCGAGGGCCCATAATATACGAAGGTGCTACACAGACGCAACGGCCCCTAAATAAGATGACAAGGGACTCCCGACCACCCACCGACTTGATAGGATGGGACTCCACAGTGGACACTCGTCGAGATCATCGTGAAGCTCGAGCCGCCGTTGTCGTAGAGGAGCACTCAGAAACCGATCGCTTCCTTCGGGACGTGAAGGCTGGACTTTCCTCCTCTCCGAAGCGAATCCCCTGTAAATACTTTTATGACGATCGGGGATCGAGGCTTTTCGAGCAGATCTGCGAGCTTCCCGAGTACTACCCGACGCGGACCGAACTGGAGATCATGTCCAGGCACAAAAAAGAAATGGCATCCCGGATCGGCCCCGGTGTTCGCCTCGTCGAGTTTGGCAGCGGCAGCAGCGTCAAGACCAGAATCCTGCTGGAAGCCCTGGCAAGTCCGTCCGTTTATATTCCGGTGGACATCTCGCACAACCACCTGATGGAGACTTGTTCACGGCTGGCCACCGACTACCCCGGTCTCGAGGTGCTTCCCCTGGTCGCGGATTACTCGACCCATCTCGTTCTGCCCGAGTCGATTTCTGATTTCCGGCGTACGGTTGCCTATTTCCCAGGCTCTACGATCGGCAACTTTAACGAGCGAGAAGCGCACCGTTTCCTGCACAGGGTGCGCCGGCTGGTGGGCGACGATGGGGCCCTCCTGATCGGCATGGATCTCGAAAAAGACCCTGCAGTGCTGTTAGCAGCATACGACGACCGGGCGGGCGTCACGGCTCAGTTCAACCTGAACCTGCTGGAGCGGATGCGCCGTCAGCTCGAAGCCGAGGTGAAGCCCGCCACTTTCAGCCACGTCGTCCGCTACAACTCAAAACAAAACAGAATCGAACTCTATCTCCGATCCAGGCTTGCACAGACGATCAGCGTGGGAGGAGAAAGCTATGAACTCGCCCAAGGCGAGTTGATTCACACCGAGAACTGCCACAAATACAATATGCGGCAGGCTCGAGACCTGGCCGCCGCAAGCGGCTTCCGCATTGGAACCAGCTGGCAAGGCCCGGATCGTCATTTCAGTGTCCAGTACTGGGAGGCTCGAGCCCACCCCGCAAGCGGATGACGAGGTCGGGTCGGGCGGCAGCGCGTCTCCGATTTTCGCAGCTACGGAGGGACGTGTAACAGACCTGAAAGGAGGCGCTGGCCAGGCCCCTCGACCTTCATTCGAAGTGTCGGGAAAAGCCATTGGAGGTCCCAATGACGTATCGGTTTCTCGTGGACACCTACGAAACAGAGCGCATCAAAGTGCTGAGTGTCTGGAGTATGTTCAGAGACGATGAACTCTCCTCCCGACCTCACCCCGAGGACGTCCGGGGGCGCAGCGTACACGAACAAATGGTTCACCAGTGTGTGAGTGAGGACTTCTGGTTCAGCAAAATCCTGGGCGTCGACGTCGAGGCTGAGCCGCTCCCCGAGACCGAGACTCGGATCGAGTTCATTCGGCGCTATGCGCAGGATAGCTCGAGACGCCTGGATGCTCTGCGCCGCAGGAGTAATGACTGGTGGGAAGAGGAAGTTCAGTTCTTTGACACGAGGCGGACCAGGGCCTGGATCATGGTGCGCAGAATTGCACATACCGCTCACCATCGCGGCCAGCAGACAGCGATGCTGCGGATGTTGGGGCATGACCTGCACAGCACGTATGGACCGACGGCCGACACGGGTGGGCTCATGCTGCACCGGGCCCCCACGATCTACCCGTATCCGGACGAACAGTCTTTGCTCGACGGTGAAACAGCCGGCGGGAGAAAAGCCGCCATGCCCGGGGCCGGAGACACGCCTCCCACCGAGAGGCCCGGCCGGTAAGGTGTTCGGTAAGACTAAACTCGTCTATCCCTTCCCGGCCCCCGGGTCTGACGGCTCCGCTGCTCTCGCAAAGTGGCGTTGATACAGAAAGGACACCAGGATCAGGATCATGGCCAGTCCCACGAAGGCCCCAACCCGGTAGAGCTCGCCCAGCCACCACAGGTCGTAGAGAAAAAGCTTCAGGATAGTGACCGCCAGCAGTCCCAGTGCTGCGAATCGAGCTCCGCGGCTGCTCACCGTGATGCCGATCAGCAGCAGCACGAGTCCGTACGCGGCCCAGGCAAGCGAATAGGTCATGTCCCGGCCCAGACTGGTCCCAAACTGGAAGGTCAGATGGCGTCCCTGGCTGTAGAAATCGGCGATTTCAATGTTTACGAGAAGGAAGGCCAGGATGGCCGCCATGGCTCTCAGAGCAGCTGCGACCGGCAGGGTCGCCAGGACCTCGCCAGGGGGGCGCCATCGGACGGCCGCCACAAGCAGACAGGCGATTACGGTTCCGTAGCCATAGAGATACCAGTTGAGAAAGGAAGTTACTGTCCGGGGATGGTATTCCAGGACAGCCGGATTCAGGGCCAACCGGACGAAGGCAAACCCCAGGAGAACGAAGGCCCACTGCTTGAGAGCGGGATGGGGAATTCTCCCAAAAAGCCAGACCAGGGCCAGGCCCTCCAACGCCCAGCCCACAGTCAGCCACTCTTTGTCAAAGACGACCGGAAAAGCCAGGCTCACGAAGAAAAGCACTACCGCAGCGAAAAGGGCCAACATCGTCGATCGGCGTGGATGCTCCCGGGGAACGGTTCTCACCAGGCGGAGCAGGCCCGCCAGGTAGAAGGCTCCGAAAGCGAGAGTCAGCACCCCCGCCAGCACCTCGCCCTGCGAGACCGGAAGAGCGTCGAAGATCAGGAAGAAATGAATTGGTCCACTCAAGGCCGAAGCAATCCAGGGCAGCAGATCCGGGCTCCTGTCGAGCTTTCTGAAGAAGACGAAGGGAAACACTGCAAAGATCAGAAGGAAAACAAAGTACCAGGGTGCGGTGGAGCGGAGCGCCGAGGGATCGAAGCCGGTGAAATGCCACACCACTTCCAGATGCACGACACTAATCAGCCCGGCCATCGCCATCGCTCCGACCCGGAGAAAACGCACTATCCCCAGGATCAGTACCACCAGCAGCAGGGCCACCGAAAACAGCAGGCCCTGATGCTGTCCCAGCTCCGGGAAGGAGATCATCCACGTGACCATGCACAGGGAAAGAAGCGGCATTCCAGCCCCGGCGGCCAGAATCTGCCCGTTTCGGACTCCCATCCTGTGGGCTGCAGCCGCGGCCCCCGCGAACAAGGCCGAGAAGAGCAGTTGAACTCCCAGGGCCGTGACCACCTTTTCGATCGTAAAGAACCGGGCCGTCCAGCCGATCTGGGTCAAAGCCGTGGCTGCGGCCGCCAGGGGAACCAGAAAACTCCAGCGCTTGCGCAAGGCTACCAGGACCAGACCTACATCGAGAAAGGCCAGGTACCCGAACAGAGTCAGGGGACGATCTACTCCCGTCGAAAGGGAGGGAGGGGTTATGAAGCCTCCCAGCAGACCCAGCACAGCGATATACCTGGAATCGAGTCGCACCGCCAGGAGGAAGGTCACGAGCGTCACCACGACCATTAAGGGAAAAGCAGCGGTAACAGGGATGAAGCCGTAAAAATCGTAGGAAGCGTAAATGACGACGTATAAAATGGCCGGCCCGGCTGCGCACAGCGTATGGGCGATGACCCGGTACGAGGTCCTGTAAAGCCGCAGCCCGGCGGCGATGCAGGCTGTCCCCAGGATGGCACTGCCGGCGACGCGGACGGCTGGACTCAGTAGACCCTGATCGATCGAATACTTGACGAAAAACAGGATGCCCAAAAAGAGAGCCAGGCCACCGATCCACGCAGAAAGTCGCCCCCCGGTCAGTTCCTCCCAATCCAGTCGCTTCATCGCTGCCTGGGGCCTCTCAACCGGCATGACAGGGGCCGGAGCAGAAACTTCTTCCGCCACGCTGCCAGCGGGCGCGGGTTGCTCGGATCGAGCTGGTTCCCTTTCCCGGGCGGCAGCCGGCGGGCTCGAGACTCGTTCTCTCGGCACCTCCAGACGGTCTTGCAGCAGCCGCAGGCGTGCCTGCAGGGAACGGGTCTGGCGCTCGACGGCATTGGCCTTGGAGAGGGCACTGGCAGACAGAGCAATCGCCAGGATCGGGAGAAAAAACACAACCACAATACTCATCTCCAGGTTCCCCCCTTTACGCCGGGCAACTAATTGATCAGTAAAGAGGTTGGCAGACGAAGTTACAAGAGGCCTGATAACAGCAGATCCGCAAGGGATGCTCTATGATTTGGGATTGAGTTCCCGAGAAGAGAACCATTGATTCCCGGAAGAGCCACTTTATGGGTTCAAAGAAACGGACCGGGTGGGGCGGTCCCCCGGTAAGCGCTCCTGCCCTCGGTAACATCGAGGCAGCTGCAAGAGGCATGAGCGGGGTCGTGGTACGCACTCCCCTGGTCCCCTTGCACAGCTATGAAAGCGACACTCGGATCTGGCTCAAGCCTGAGATCCTGCAACCCATCGGCTCGTTCAAGCTAAGGGGAGTCTACAACTGGGCGGCCAGTCTGTCGCCTCAGGACCGCGCACGCGGATTGTCGACCACCAGTTCAGGAAATACGGCGCAGGCCCTCGGCTATGTGGCGCGCCTGTTTGGAGCGCCAGCCCGTACGCTGGTACCCGAATGGCTTCCCGAGAACAAGACGAAAGCCATCCTCAACTATGGTGTCGAACCGGTCAGAGTGAGCCTGGACGATCTACTGGCCTATATGTTGGAGGAGCGCTGGAAGCAGGAACCCTACACTTATCTGAACCCCTGGGGTGACCCTCGCATGATTGCCGGTCATGGCACGATTGGACTGGAAATCCTGGCAGATCACCCCGACGTTGAAACGGTGTACGTCCCGGTAGGCGGAGGTGCTCTGGTGTGTGGCATCAGTGCCGCCCTGAAAGCCCTCAAACCCGACATTCGTGTTGTCGGCGTTCAAAGCGAAGTCAACCCGTCGCTGGCGGTCGCCTTCGAGGCTGGCGGCCCCCTGTGGATCGAGCACAAGCCCACCGTGTGTGAAGGGGCTTCGCTACCTCTGGTCGTGGCCGAAATGTACCCCCTGCTTCGCCAACTGGTAGACGACGTGGCCCTCGTCTCGGAAGAGGACGTCAAGTCAGCCGTGCGGCGCCTGGCTCTTCGCAACAAGATGGTCGCAGAGGGGGCTGGAGCGGAGTCCCTGGCCGCGGCGCTCAGGGCCCCGTTGCAAGAGCGGGGCAAGACGGTGTGCATTATCAGCGGAGGCAGCATCGGGGCCGATCTGCTGATGACGATTCTTTCGGGAGGCGGATCGTAGGGAGTACCGCGGATCCTAAGGAGTGCTAAAGAATCAGTTCGCCTGGCCGCTCCGCTCCAGGCTTCGGGCCGCTGCACTGAGGGCCCGAGTCGTCCCGTCCGCCGGATTGATGGCCCAGGTGAAGTGGACCGCATTCCCATCGGTTTTCTGGGCCACGAGTTCGATCCAGATTTCAGAATCGGTCTCATCCACCACCTGCCAGCGAGCGAAGCGAAGGTCTTCGAACTCTTCGTCAACCAGCTTGCGGGCCGCAGCCGAATTGGCCAGCAGATCGCGAAACACCTGTTCGAATTGCTCCGCGCGTCGACGCGACTCCTCCTCTCTGCCGGTCTCTTCCCCGGTCGGCTCAGAGATCGCGCCCTCCCTGCGCAGGGCCGGGCGCTGGACGGTTTCAAGCGACCGGGGGGGCGGGCGGCGTGCCGGCGGAGTCGAGGCCGGTGCACGAGCAGGAGGCGGCGGCTCGGCTCGCGGCGGAGCCGCCACAGCCCTTTCCGCCGCAGGTTCTTCGCTCGGAGCCTTCACGGGGATGTCCGCGGCTGCAGCTGCCGTGGCGTCGGGTAGTCCCTCGGCGGGGTCGTCTGCCGAAGCCGATATGGACTCGCCTGCCGGATCCGGAAGAGTCGACCCCGATGCAGGCTCCTCGGTAGCGACAGCCTCGGGATTGCCGGGCACCTCTTCCGAGCTCCAGAACTGGTAGATAAAAATCCCCAGAACCAGAAAGAGTACTCCGCCCGCGATGGGCCAGATTGGGATCTGGCGCCTCTCTTCCTCTTTTCTCTTGGAGAAGACTTCATCGTACAGAGAAGCGCGCTGATCCCCACTAACCGGGCCAGCCTGTCGGCTGTCTGCAACGCTCCCGGCAGAGGGAGTCGGCTCTGGAATCGAGTCAAGACTACGGTCTGCAGGAGAGTCCGCTTGACCCAGGCTCTCCATCAACACCTCGTAGGCCTGGTTGATCTCGGCGATCTTTCTAGCGGCCTTGGCCCGCAGTCTGGGGTGATCGGACAGCCGATCGGGATCCCACAGAGCCAGCAGGTCCTCACGCGCTTCGCTGACCTGCCGGAACCCGGCTCCCGGCCTCAATTCGAGAATGCGATTCGCCTGCTCGACATCCATGATCCTGGCCCCGAGACTAACAAGATCGCGCTTTCGATTTCAACAGCAGTCGCGTCCCGGAAACTGACCAAAAGGGGAAGCGATTGGGCTCCGAATCTCGCCGCGGCGATGGCAACGGCCCAGCTCGTACAGACACCACACCGACGCTTCACGGGGCCGCTTTACATTCACAACTCAACTCCCTATAAATCGTGAGCAGCCATTCGGGAGCGTGTTCATGAAGTCTTGTTTCATCTTAGCCCAGCCCCCGGCCGGTGGCCGGATGATTCTTGAGAGAAACTTGCGAGGTTTCGATAGGCTATGTGCGAGCTGTGGCAGTCAAGACCCTGCAGACACTGAAGCATCAATGCTCGAATCTCAGCCTGGTCCCGAGTCGGCCATGATTCACTGGTGAGGCCCCCAAGGGGACCATCCCGAAGCTTAGATTTAGCAGCATAGCCACCTCGGGCCACAGCTCGCACATTTCCTGATGGAGGTTCAACGATAGCATGAAAGCCAAGAAGAAAAGCAAGAGGAAGCGAGGCCGAAAAAGACAGCCAGCAGCCCGAGGGCTGCTGGTCGTCCAAAGCCGGGTAGCAGGAGTCGATGCCGGCAGTCGAGAGCATTGGATCTGTGCCCCCGAGAGGGAGGAGGGAGTGCCGAATGTGCGAGTATTCGGGACCATCACGTCAGAGTTGGAGGCGGCGGCGGACTGGCTGCACCAAGAGAGAGTGAAGTCGGTGGCCATCGAGAGTACGGGAACATATTGGATTCCCTTGTACGATCTGCTGGAAGAACGGGGCATCGAGGTGGTGCTGGTGGATGCCCGCAAGCTCAAGCGGGTCCCCGGCCGGAAGACCGATATGTTGGACTGCCAGTGGATCCAGAAGCTACACGCATGTGGACTGCTGGAGGCCTGTTTCCGCCCCTCGCCCGTGATTCGGGAGTTGCGAGCTCTGGCCCGAGAGCGGGCCAACCTGAAAGAAGCCTTGGGATCGGTGGTGCAGCGCATGCAGAAGGCGCTGGACTGGATGAATATCAAAGTTCACCAAGCCGTGACGGATGTGACGGGAGTGACGGGAATGTCGATTCTACGAGCCATCGTGGCGGGAGAACGAGATCCTCTGAAGCTGGCCCAGTTGAGAGATCGTCGCTGTAAGAAAAGTGAACAAGAGATTTCCGAGCACTTGAAGGGAACCTGGATGCCCGAGCATTTGTTCAATCTCCAGATGCATCTGGAGCACTATGAGTATCTGCAAAAGATGGTGGAGGTTTATGAGCAGAAGATCATCCAGCGGCTGGAAGAGTTGAGCCCGCCCGAGCGTCAACAACAGCCGGTGCCGGTACATCCCAATCCCACCAAAGAGAAGAACATCAAACGACAGGGATATCACGAACTGCGCACGGCTCTGTGGCGATTTACAGGGGTCGACCTGACCCGAATCGACGCCATCGGCCCAGAAGCCGCATTGACCGCAGTCAGTGAAGTAGGATTCGACATCCAGCGTTTTCCCTCCACCAAGCACTTTGCATCCTGGCTCAAGGTTTGCACCCCCTTGGATCGTTCTGCCGGCAAAAGCCGCAAGCGTCGTGGAAGGGGCCTGGGATCGACCCGAATTGCCTGCACCCTTCGCATGGCGTCTCTGTCTCTGAAGTATTCCTCAACAGCATTGGGTGCCTACTATCGGAGAATGGCTCAGCGCAAAGGCATGTCCATCGCCATTGGAGCCACTGCGCGCAAGCTCTGCGAACACATTTATCGGGCACTGAAATACGGTCAGGAGTACGTTGATCAGGGAGCTGAGACCTATGAGGCACGTTTCCAGCAGAATCGGCTCAAGTACGCTCAAAAGGTCGCAAAATCAATGGGTTACGCTCTTGTTCCGATGGAGGTGGCAAATCAAGTTTCAGCTTAGTCGCGTCTGACTCAAGGCGCCAATGCGAGACCACGAAGTGATGAATGTGAAGAACCGAGTAGCCCTCGTCACCGGAGGTGGCCGGGCGATTGGCAGAAGCATCTCCCTCCGCCTGGCCCGCGACGGAGTAGATCTGTGTCTCGTGGGTCCGGAACGATCGGAGCTTCAAGCCACGGCGATGGAGATCCGGGGACTCGGTGCCCGGGCAGTCGTGGGCGTTGCAGACGTCAGGAGAGAGGACCAGGTGCGAGCGGCGGTTGCCCTGGCAGTCGAGCATCTGGGGTCGATTGACATTCTGGTCAACAATGCCGGGATAATAGGTCCCACCGCGCCGGTCGGAGAGGTCCGGTTGGAGGACTGGAATGACGTTCTGAGCGTCAACCTGACCGGAGCCTTTTTGTTCTCGAAAGCCGCGGCGCCGTACATGATCGAGCAGCGAGGAGGCCGGATCGTCAACATCTCTTCGATCGCCGGGAAAATGGCCTATCCCCTGCGGGCTCCCTATGCCGTGTCCAAGTGGGGTGTGATTGGATTCACAATGACGCTGGCCGGTGAGCTGGGCCAGTACAACATCACCGCCAACGCAGTCTGTCCGGGGCCGGTGAAAGGAGCCCGAATGGAAGCAGTGATCCGGCAGCGGGCCCGAGAGTCTAACCGGTCGATAGAGGAGGTCACGAACGAGTACATCGGCAGGACATCACTGGGTCGAATGGTCAAGGAAGAGGAAATCGCAGCTACCGTGGCTTTTCTGGCCGGTGACTCCGGCGCAGGGATCACAGGTCAGGCCATCGACGTGGCCGCCGGCTACGGCTTGTGAGCGAGAGATAGGGGGTAGAGCAGAATGGGAATTGAAGAAAGAAGAAAGCGCGGAGCCGAGCTGATCGAGAAGATGCTCGGCATTGAACAGGCACAGCAGACCCGCCGGGGTTGGCGACAGATCTCGCCGCAGTTCGAAGAATATGTCGTCGAGTTTCTTTCCGGGGAAATCTGGAGTCGGGAGGGGCTGGACCTGCGAACCAAGAGTCTGGTTACCATTGCCGTACTGGCCGGAATGGGGCGCACTCTGGGATTGGAGCTGAACATTCGCATGGCCCTGAACAATGGCGCCACGCAGAGGGAAGTGATCGAGACGCTCTTGCACATCGCCCCCTACGCCGGCTTCCCGGCGGCCTGGGAGGGACTGGCGACGGCCGATCGGGTGTTTGGGGAGGAGTCGTAGGGGCGCCCCCGCCCCTACAAAGGTAGGGGCGACTCCGCGTGGTCGCCCGTCCAGCGGGCCGGCACAAGACCGGCCCCTACGTGGCCAGGGGTCCGGGCTACTCGAAACTCTCGAGGGCTCTTTGGCAGTCGGCGATCAGCTCTTCTCTCTGCTCCTGGGTCAGGTCTAAAACCGCCTCCAGACGCTGGATCTCGGCTTCGACCCAGGCTTTTAGATAAGCCACGGCGTCGGGGTCGCGGCGAGGTTCCCGCCCTATGTAGTGGGGACTGGTATGGGCGAAGCGGACCGTGCGCGGATGCTCTTGGAAGGCTCGCACCGCCAGCCATCCTCCGTCCTGGACCGGCACCCGGACAGTGCTCATGAACATGGCAGCAGCGGGCTGAAAGGACTCCACGACCTCACCGGCCACCACGATCTCGACGGCGCGCAGATTGCTGGCAGACCGGGCCTCGATCTGGACTTCGGCCTGCTTAGTATCGGACGGAAGAACCGCTCCCGGAAGCAGCCCATTGACCTGCACCAGGAGCACGGGGCCGTTGGTCACGAAATTGCGGCCCGCTCTTTGTCCCTCGAACCACGAGTGATAGGAGAAGCCGTCGCCCAGGTGCACGTAAGAACGGTTGTAACCGATCGGATTCGGCAGGACGCCGTTGGCGGAGCCGGCCGAGGCTGGAATGCGGTATCCCGCATTGAGATAAATATAGTAGAGATCCAGAATGTACCGCGTGAATCCCTCCTGTCCCGGGTATTTCTTGTCATCCCGAGGCGGCCCCCAGGCTTCGTCGGCCAGTATCCCCTCTTCCATGAAATGGTTGTTCGCCAATCCCACGGAGTCGGGAGGCAGAAGAGCTGCCATCACCGGAGCTTTCCACCAGATGAGTTTTTCCAGATCGATATGGCCCTTGAGCCGGCGGGCATCCTGCCAGGTGCTGAGGGGTCCGGGGTGCTCCGGATGCTGCTCCCGGTTGTAGAGCTGAACCGGGGACTCGAGATTGTAAAACAGAGCCGCCCCCCATTGTCTCTCGTCTTCAGAGTTGTTGACCGAGTAGGCCCGGTTTTCGGGCAGGATGTAAATCGGACTGGAGGGCCACTTATCCAGTGAAGACCGATCGTTCCTGCGGGTGATGGTCGGAGCCAGCTGCAGATCCGCTGCTTTCATGATGGCTTCCATGTCCTCCCGGACCCGATGAACGTGGGTGTCTCCCGACCACCAGCCTCGCCGGCTCATGTGTACCCACCGGCTCAGTTCAACCGTTCCCTCTAGCCGATCCCAAGGTTCCACCCGCAACTGCAGCTCGATCGGCTGATACTCGGTGCCCCTTTCCACGCGCAGCGTGTGGGCCCCGGGAGCGAGTCGGATCCGCCCTCGCCCGGGCAGGACAATTCCCAGCTCGGGCCGGAGGGGATGAATCATCACAGGGCTTGCAGGCTCGATTGCTTCGACTGCAGGTGCCTCTCCCGAAGCGCTCCAGCGACGGACTCGCGCGAAGACGGGTCGACCTGTCTCGTCCCGGATCTGCAGATCGAGCTGAGCCGCCACAGGCTGCGCGGGGCCGGGGCCGGAGGATCCGCTCTCAGCCGTCGCGTCCATGCCCGATATCGATACAGCGACGAGCAGGAAGAGGCAGGAGGTAGTCTCAAGGGTAAGGTTCAGGGTCTTCACTCCAGGGCTCACAAATCATAGACCAAGGCCTTCAACCTGGGGAGGCTGGGGCCGTGTCGGCAACCTCGCCACTTCGGGCCGGCACTTCAAAACTTCACCTCGACCCACAGCGCGCGATGATCAGAGAAGCCAACCCCGACGGTTCCCTGCTCAAGGGTATCCATCTCCCGCAAAAAGATCCAGTCCAGCTTCAAAGGTGCCCAGGAATGGGTCCGACCCGTCTGGGCAAAGGGTGTGGAAAAGCCGAGCGCCTTGAATCGGGCCCGGATCTTTTTTCCCTGGCGGTGGAAGAAGGGAACGGGAAGAAGATTCTCGATCCAGTAGACGTTATGGGTATTCAAGTCGCCGCCGATCAGCGCAGGGCCGTCGAATTCCCCGGCCGCAAGTGCCGTGGGCTCGATCTGTTCCCAGCGACGTCGGGCATTGATGTTGGTGTCAAGATGGGTACTGAAGACTCGAACAGCACCCAGATGAGTGTCCACCGTAGCTCCCAGAGCAATGCGACAGCGGTTGTTGATTTTCACATTGATGCGTTTCAGATAGATGATCTGGGGGGCGCGCAGCGGGTAGCGGCTCAAGACGGCAAGGCCATGGTTCCCCCCGTTGGAAAGCCGCTCGGCGATGGCGTGGACATAGTCGAGTCGGAGCCTCTCGGCCAGGCGGGCGAGCAGATTCTCACCTGCGCCTGGATTCTCCGCGATCTCCTGCAGAAGGAACACGTCAGAGTCGGCAATTTCCGGGATCTGTTTCAGACCCTCGGTTATAGTGTCGAGCGACTGTTGCTCGTGAATGTTAAGGCTCGCAATCTTCAGGGTCTCAGCTTGTGAGACCGGGCCGGTGGCGAACCGGCCCGCCTCGACGTCCTGATGAACGCAGGTCCTCTCGGCGTGCGCCGATGCCAATGACGACAGGACCAGGAGAGACGTGAACCATCCTGTGCTATTCATGTGGGTGGTGAGTGCAGCCCGCCATAATAGATGCACTAGTATATTCAAATCGAGGGGGGAACAGAATTGGAACTGACACAACTACAGCGGGAGGTCGTTGACTGTCGTCTCTGCCCCCGTCTGGTGGAGTATCGCGAGAGAGTAGCCGCACAAAAACGCCGGGCCTACCGCGACTGGGAATACTGGGGCCGTCCCGTGCCTTCGTTTGGCGACCCCGCGGCTCGTCTGCTCATCGTGGGCCTGGCACCGGGAGCGCATGGCGCCAACCGAACGGGGCGCATGTTCACCGGTGATCGAAGCGGCGAATTCCTCTATTCGGCTCTCCACCGCGCCGGTTTCTGCAATCAGTCCACCAGCCTTCACGCCCAGGACGGCCTGCGCCTGATCGATGCATTCATAACGGCTGTCGTGCGGTGTGTCCCGCCCCAGAACCGGCCCAGCGCCGAAGAGAAAAAGACCTGCCTGGCTTACCTGTGCCGCGAACTGATCCTGCTGGGGCAAGTGCGGGTGGTCCTGGCTCTGGGCGGCATCGCCTGGAAGGGCTATCTGGCGGCCCGACGCGAGCTCGAGTCGCCGGTCCCCCGCCGCCTTCCGCGCTTTGGGCACGGAGCCCTGTGCGAGCTGGATTCGAGGATCACGCTGGTGGGGTCTTATCACCCCAGCCAGCAAAACACCCAGACCGGCCGGCTGACCACAAAGATGTTCGATGACGTGCTGAGTCTTGTGAAGTTAAAGGTCGAAGGGTGAACGTTCGGTCGTGAAACGTGGAACGTGAAACCTTCTCTTCAGGTATCGAGCCGGACCAGCCCGCCTTCGGGCGACTTTTTGGGCAGCGTGCGGGGCTCCGCCAGGTGCTGTGCACTGATTTGAGGGTGGCGCCAGAAGTCGGCCGTCGAGGCCTGGTGAACACAGGAAATCGTGCAGTAGGGAGCACAGCTCTTCTCGGTGAGGTACTCGCGACGAATGTCTTCGACCGTGTAATCCTCCAGGGGAGTGCCCGGATAACCTCGTTGCTGTGAGCAGTAGTGCACGAGCCCATCCTCACAGATGTACAAATAGCGTGCCCCGGCCCGGCAGCGCCAGCGGTTGGGTTTCCCCCTGACCAGATTCTCCTGAAAATAGCGATTGATCTTGGGATATCCCTTCTTTCCGATCTCCTTCAGCTGGTGGAAGATATCGTTCTCTTCACTGCTCAACGGTTTCAAATGTCCCGTGTCGTCGTGAATGACGCCTACCGTACACGTAAAACCAAGCTCAACGGCACGCTTTCCAATGGTAAGGGCATCTTCAGGATTGGCGACTCCCGAACCCAGCACCGAGTTGATGTTTACTTTGAAATCGGCACACTCAGCGAGGTATCGCAGCTTCTTGTCGAGTACTTTGAGACTCTTCTTGGAAACGTCATCGGGCTGAACGTTGTCGATGCTGATCTGCAGGTGTTCAAGTCCCGCGTGGTTGAGCGAGCGGATACGCTGCTTTGACATGAGATAGCCGTTACTGATCAACCCGGCAAGCATGCCTCGCTTGCGGATATGCGCGATGATCGACTCGAGCTCCGGATGCATCAGCGGCTCTCCCCCGCTGATTGTGATCACCGAGGTTCCAAGCCGCGCGAGCTTGTCGTTCCAGCGGTTGACCGTCTCGAGAGGAACGGGCTTGGAAAAGTTGTCGAACTCGTTGCAATAGGTGCAGGCAAGATTGCACCGGCGCATGGGGATGATGTGGGCCAGAATCGGGTGCGAGGTGTGGGCCAGGGCGAACCCGGCCATCTTCCACTCTCGAAGCGTGGTTTTAAACTGTTTGAGCTTGCGCATCATCCAATTCTTCGGGGGCGATTTCAGGGCATTGTTTTCGAGGGACGTTCTCGCCAGCGTGCGCCCCTCCCGTTTGGTTTTGCGCATGATAACAGGGGGTTGTGAACTTCGTCAACGAAGGAAAGGCCTGGGGTGCGGGGGCCGGAACGTGAAACGTGGAACGCGAAATCATTCGGCGACTGGAAATGTCACGGCTTCTGCGGCACCGTAGTGGATCCCATTGAAAACCAGCTTGAAGGTCCCGTGCGGCTGCGCTCGGAACGTAACTTCGGGTCCGTACATGAGCAATCTGCCCCGACCCACCGGCCACTCGACGACTGCAATCGTGTCTCGCAGGTAGTGCTGTCCCCAGGCCCAGCCGCTTCGCAGCGGAGGATCGCGACCGAACCATCCCACCACTTGCACTCCCTGCGCAAGGGCCTGCGGAGCCAGACGAAACACGGGACTGTTGTCGAAGAACACATCGACGACCGGCTTCATTCCGTGGGCGAGGGGGTGTTCATCGGCCAGCTCCATGCGCAGGATGGACCCCGGTACGTAGAACTTCTCGCGAGGAAGTGGTTCCCGTTCTCCAGCGGCGCCGGGCTCAACCAGAGCGTCCATCGCGGTAAGGCCCAGATGCCGCGCCAGGACTGTCGAGTTCCCGATGGTAAGAACCGTTCCTCCCTTTTCCAGGAAGCGACGCAATTGAGGGATCGTCTTTTCGACCGTTACCTTACCGAGCCTGTGGCGGAACTCCTCCGCAACCTCTTCCGGCCTGGGAGGACGTCTCTCTATTCTCTCGCGGCCCGATGCGTCCGGAATACTCCCGTCAACAAAGACCAGCACATCAAACTCCCGTTCGAGGTTTCCGGCGTCCAGCTCCCGAGAAAACACCAGACGGAAGGAGAACTCCCACTGCTCGAAGATCCACCGCATCCAGCCGGAGTCGATCGATCCGCCAAACCGGTCCCACAGGCCGATTCGCGGCTGCTTGAGCCTAAGGGCCGAGCCGCTGAGCGGATGATCATGGGCCTGGAAGCTGACACCTGCCTCCCGAGCGAGACTCTCCATTTCTCCTACCAGACCCGTGCGATTCGCAACCCAGAAGTCATGACCTGTCCCCTGCATCCAGTAAACCTCGTGCCCCGAGGCGAGCAGCCGGTTGACTGCCCGGAATGAGTCATTCAGTTCGTGGCTGAAGCGGAAGCCGGGAGAGCTGTGCGATCCCAGCACGCGGCCGGGCGGAGCCGGAAGCATATCGCCAACTTCTTCAAACGGACCGTCGAAGGGCTCCAGGATTCGGTCGAATTCGATTCCCATCTGCAGGGCCAGGGTCCAGCCGGCGCTGTCGTACGGCGCCACCGGAGGTCCGCCCGGGTGGTGAAAATCGTTGGGGTGATCCTGAGGCTCGAACATATCGATAATATGGGGACGAAAGGCCTGAGCCGTTTTCACGATGAGCGAACCAGCCGGGTAGCGGCGCTCTCCCAGCTGAAAATCGGCCGTGGCCCGGTGCCACTGGATTCCATTCTTGATGAGAGCGTTGGCGAACTTGACGGTGGTCGGGAAATCGGATTGATCTGATGAAAGAATGTACCCCCTGGGGTCGCGGTCCCTGGGATTTTTGAGCAATTTCTCGAAGATTTCCAGCTCCGCCGCAGGCGAGGAGCCCTGGTTGGATTCTTCCCGATCCTTGAGGGCGGAGCGGGCGCCCTCGATCGTCCCCGGCCGGATCGTCCACGTATCGCGGCTGCCTCGTTGGATGGAGTTCTTCCCCATTCGATAGATGTTATACAGGAGCTGTTCGCGGCGGAGGGAGGCCACATTCAGAACAGCTCGATTGGCAGTCATCGAGTATTCGATCGATTGGCGGAAGCGCCATGGTTGAGGTTCAATCGGAAAAGGCAAATCTCCGCTGGGCAGCTGGCGTTCCGGACGAAACGGGATCTCCATCGGGGTCGGACTTCCAATGGTTTCCGTCAACAGACCGATCATATTGTGAAAATATGGAGTCGTACGCAGGCCTCCATTCCACCAGGTTGAATACCCGGCCCCTCTCCGCATGGTCGTCCCGCCCTTTCCCTCGGCGGCAAACCGGCTGTGCATGGCCGCACCAACCAGATCGAGCGTGGTGATCACCAGCGGGTCGATGTTGTGGTTGAAGGGGTCTCGAAAAGGGGGAGCAAAGAGCACCGTCCCGGTGGGGCCGGCCTGGTGATGGTTGTAGACGATCTGGGGGAACCACTGACGGTAAAGAACCCGGTTGATCGCCTCTGTCTCGGGCTGAGACGACATATAGAAGTCACGATTGTTATCGTGTCCGACATACTTGTGGTACAAGCGAGGGAGTCCTCGGGTCGTTCTCTTGCCCGGTTCGGCTTCCCTCATGTACCAGTTTGCGACCAGGTCCAGCCCGTCCGGGTTGGCGCAAACGGCCAGAAGAATGACATCGCGCAGGAAGCGCAAGGTTTCCCGGTCGGTACGGCTCACCATCTGATAAACCAGCTCCATCAGTTGCTGGGCTCCCAGCGTTTCGGTGGCGTGCAGGCCTCCATCGATCCAGACAATCGCCCGCCCCTCCCGAGCCAGCTCCCGAGCCTGGCTTTCATCCAAATCCCTGGCCAGGGCCAGCAGCCTTGCGATCTCCTGGTAGCGGCCCAGCCGGGCTTGGTTTTCGACAGAGGTAATGATAGCCATCCACATGGGGCGATTCTCTGCTGTTTTCCCAATCTGAACGAGACGCATCCGATCCGACGCCGCCTCCAGCTTTTTCCAGTAGCCCACCAGCTGCGCGTAGTTTGCCAAACAGTAGTCATCCCCCAGACTGAACCCGAACTCCTCCAGGGGCGAGGGAACTCCCCCCTGGCCGGCGGCGGGAGTCAACAGCGCAAGGCAGGCTGCAAGCCGGGCCGGGAAACTCCGAAATCTGGATGAAGCGGGCATGGTCCTGAAATGGTTGATCGGAAGTTAAGAGTTAAACGTTACAAGTTAAAGGTTGAAGGTTCCAGGGACAGGAAGTCATTTTGGTCCTCGTAGCGGGACTTTCTCAACTTTCAACTTCCATTAGACTTTCAACGTTGGAGCTTGAACCTTTAGAATCATAGGGGATGAAACCGCGGCGAGAGACCGGGGCGCGTTGTGGCCTCATAGTGTCTTTGCTTCCCGCCCGTCTGCTGCCGGGGGCCGAGGCGCCGGGCCGGGTTCGAGTCGCATTTCTGATTTTACTCGGCGGACTGTCGAGCTTTGCCTGCAACTCGGGAGTCGCCAGGATGACTGAGATGGAGGCCCAGGACTTCAAATCTCGACGCGAGCGGATGGTGAAGCGTCAGCTGCAGGCTCGCGACATCCATGACCCGCGCGTACTGGCGGCGATGCGGGATGTTCCTCGCCACCGTTTTGTCCCGGCCAGCCAGATCTCTCAGGCCTACGACGATCATCCGCTGGCCATCGGTGAAGGGCAGACCATTTCGCAGCCCTACATCGTGGCCCTCATGACTCAGCTCGTGCGCCCCGGCGAATCGTCAAAAGCCCTGGAAGTCGGAACCGGGTCAGGTTACCAGGCGGCCGTGCTGGCCGGGCTTGTCGACCAGGTCTACACAATCGAGATCGTGCCGAGTCTGGCCGAAGGTGCGGCAAGCCTGCTGGCCGGGCTTGGCCTCGAAAATGTCCATGTCAGGCAGGGCGACGGATACGAGGGTTGGCCCGAGCAGGCTCCTTTTGACTGCATCCTGGTAACGGCAGCGCCCCGCGAGGTGCCCCCTCCACTGCTGGAGCAACTCGCGATCGGCGGGCGCCTCGTGATTCCCGTTGGAAGCACCAGCATGGCCCAGACGCTGCTGGTCATCGAGCGGACGAAGAAGGGCTTCAAGCGCACCCCGGTGATCCCCGTCCGTTTCGTTCCGATGACCGGGGAAGCGCAGCAGCAGCCAAGACCCTGACGGGCGCTCGCCCCGGCTCGCGCCGGTTATCGGTTACCGGTTGCGCACCTTCCACCTGTCAACTTTTAACTTCGAACCGGTAACAGGCAACTGGTGACGGATAACTATCTCCGGCGGTAAAGGAAATAAACCGGCGTTCCCACCAGGACGGCGACGAGGCCGGCGACGCACTCTTTGGTGTGGGTGATCGAGGCGCTGATGAGAATCGCGATGTTGATCCCGATGAAAAGCAGCGGGAGGATCCGCCGGAACACCAGAAAAGCGGGGGATCGCCTCTCACTTTGCCCCCTTTTCAGCAATGTGGCTACAGTTATGGTAGTGAAAAAGACCATCACCACACCGGCGGAGAGAAGGATTTCCTGAAAGCGGGCGATTAGAATCAGAATCACGGCAACGGCAGTCTGAAACCAGATGGCGTGGGTCGGCACCTTTCGCCGGGGGTCGACGCGGCTGAGCGTTTCCGGCAAGAGGCCATCCCGCGCCATGGCAAAGTATACTCGCGGTCCAGCGATGGACATGGCCGTGATCGAGCTGATGATCGAAGTGCCGATCAACAAGGCCAGCAGGCGGCTCCCCCAGGGTCCGAAGGACGCCCTGGACACGACTTCGGCAACGGCGATCTCTCCGGCCAACTCCGCAACCGGGACCGCGCTGAAGTAAGCCAGATTGATGAGCAGATAGGCGGCGATTACGACCACCGTTCCGCAAACCAGCGCCAGGGGTATGTTCACTCGCGGATCACGAACTTCCTCGGCCACATAGGCCGCGGCGTTCCAGCCGCTGTAGGCAAACATGACGAAGATGACGGTCGATCCGAGCGTCGCGAGAGAAAAGCTGTCCTGCGGTGTCTGCGATCCTATTGCTGCCGCAAGGTGGGATGAAGAGCCGGACTGCCACAGCGTCGCTGATGCAAACAGGATCAGCAGCCCCAGATTCAGCACCGTCAGAAGGGCATGCAATCCGGTTCCGAACCTGAGGCCGGAGGAGATGCCGGCCGTGACCAGAAGCAGCACGACAACCGAGGTCATCTTTAGAGCAAAGTCGCCCTCAATGTAAAAGGGGAGGAGCGGGCGGAGGTAGAAAGCCAGGCCGATGGAACCCGCAGCAATGGGCGCCGAGAAGCCGATGAGCAGTGATGCCCAGCCCGAGTAAAAGGCAACCAGGGGCCCGAATGCCGGGTAGAGGAAAGCATACTCTCCTCCAGCCCGGGGGGTCTGGCGGGCCAGGACCGAATAGCAGAGGGCGCCCATCAGGGCCAGCACCCCGCCCGCCAGCCAGACGCCGATCAGCCATCGCGACTCCCCCAGTTCACCGGCGATCAGGCCCGAGGTCGTAAAAATCCCAACTCCTATGATATTGCCGATAACGATGAGGGTGGAGGAGCCTAGCGAGATCTCGCGAAACAGCTGCACAGAATGATCTCAGGGAGTACGAGATCCTCTTTCAGTGACCCATCACTTGCTCGATCGCCGCCGTAAGGGTCTCGAGGTTCTGATAGTTGATCAAGTGGACGTTGACCCGCAAGTCGGATCCACTGAGGAAGAGCGTTGGGTAGACATTGACGTTCCCAAACGCCTCCAGTGTCTCCCGGGTCAGGTGGAGATTAGGATAGGTTGTTCCGGTCCTGGCAAGATAGGCCTCTCGCTTCTTGTCTGTGGTAGGAATACTCAGCACCTTATCGGCGTTAAAGCCCACCATGCGAAAGCCGCTGGACCGATACTTCTTGTCGAGTTCGGCAAGGTGTGGAGCGATTCGAACACAGGGAGGGCACCCCGAAAACCAGAAATACACAAGAGAGCCCTGTCCCTCGAGATCTGCCCTGGAAAAGGAGCCCGGGTGGTCTAGCCTCTCCAACTCGAAATCGGGTAGTTCCTCCCCCTCCCAGCTCGTCACCTTAACCGATCCTCCCCGCCGAGCGATGAAGGCATCAATCACTTCGGCGTCGATCGTGAGAATCTTCCGGGTGGCGGAATCCCTGGAAAAGAGCTGAGGCATTCTGGGGTCCTTCTCCATCACCTGCAGCAGGAGTTCCACAGAGTTCTTGCTGATTCCGAAATTCTCACCGATCTGCTGCCGGGTCGGGATCTTCTCGCCTGCCCTGTGCTGCGACCTCAGATACGCGGGAATCTGGAAGAAGGTCTCGTACAGGCGGCCCAGGAAGGCCCTTTCCTCAGGTCCAAACCCGGGGTCGTTGTGCAGATCGGAAAAGGTGACTCTGCCGCCGCTGTCACGGATCATCCCCTGGACGCTGAGCAGTACACTTCCCTCCACCGGATCGATGGACTCGATTTCCCCAGTGGCCGCAGAAGACGGGATCCCGGTTTCTCCCTGACACGCTACAGTCCCCAGGAGCAAACACACGATCAGTACTCTCATCAGCGGTGACTGTACTATGATGCCGCGGTGGGTGTCGAGCCGAGTCCACTCAAGAGGCAATGTTCAGTGACATTTCCGACCGTCTCCACCGGATATAGTGGTCTGCGATGAAAACCTCACGCGAGGAGTTCGAAGCTCTGGTTGCCGAAACACTGAAAACCCTTCCTGCGGACTTCGTCCACCGGATCTCAAAGGTCGAGATTGTTGTGGAACCCGAACCTCCGCCGGAGATCAGAGAACGATTTCCCCGGGGGTTCCTGCTGGGCCTTTACCAGGGCACGCCGCTGACTGCAGAGAGCACCTTCCGCCCCTACTCCATGCCCAATCGAATCTCGCTGTACCAGCGCAACATCGAACGCATCTGCCGCAATCGCAGCCAGATACGGGAACAGGTGCGAAAGACACTATTGCACGAGATCGGACATCACTTCGGATTGAATGAACGCGACCTTCGCGAGGCGGGGTACTAGAGAGATTCCACGTTCCACGTTCCACGTTGCCACGTCTGGAGAGCTGGAGGGGCGCCAAACCGCGACCGCCGGGCGTGATGTTCAAGAAAGAGTGGGCGGGGCCCCAATGCGCCTCCCGCGTCGCCGCCCCAATGCGCCTCCCACTTTGGTATTCCACGCTCGCCGTACTCGGGGTCGGGTTATCATGGGCAAAGGCAGCCTGGTAGGGTGCGAAAGGGGAAGAATGTCTGACGAACTGAAATCAGCCTGGGAAATCGCCCTGGAAAAGATGGAAGCCAGCGGCGCAGCCAGAATCGAAGAGCTCAGCAAAGAACAAAAAGATGCGATTGCGGAGACGCGACGCAAGTACAAGGCTCGAATCGCCGAGGCCGAGATCAACTCGGCGGCCAGGATAAAGAAGGCGCTGGGGTCAGGTCAGGTGGATCAGGTCCGAGCCCTGCAGGAAGAACTCTCCCTGGAGCGCCGGAAGCTGGAAGATCGGATGGAAGCGGAGGTCCGGCGAATCCGAGAGGGCAAAGGCTAGTGCAGCCCGCACTAGTACCTACTAGGGCGCCGACAGCCTGCCCTCGTCGAGAAGTCGCCGAAACATCCGGATGGTCTGCTCAATTCCGGACTGCAGGGGTGTCTCAGGCACGCGAGTGAAGTGGGTGTGCAGGGCGGTACTGTCCATCAGCTTGGGAATGGGAAACTTGTGCTCGAGAAAGTCGATCTGGGCACCCGGAATAATCTCTTTGATCATCTCGATTAGGCCGGGCATTGACGGCGCCTCTCCTCCCAGGTTGAAGACATAATTGCCCCGATCGGCGTGACGGCTTGCCTCGATGAACTGTCGAGCCACATCGGAGGCGAACTGGAGCAGAAAACCATTCGAGTACTGGATGGTGAAGGGTTCACCTGCCGCTGCCGCGAGCATTGCTTTGCTTGGATCGCTGGTGATCCCCTGATCCCGGCCGGGACCGTAGACGGTGTGCGGGCGCAGTCCCACGCTGCTCACCCCATAGTCGTCCCAGTACATGGCTGCCGTCCCTTCATTCGCCTGCTTGAAGACCCCGTACAGGGTCTGCGGAGAATGAGCCTCATCTTCCGGCAAAGGACCCGCCAGTTTGTCCCCTACCGGGCCGTATACCGCCACCGAGGATGCATAGGTCAGGTGGGGAAGGCCGGCCCGCCTGGCAGCCTCGAACAGATTGATGGTTCCCACCACGTTGACCCGCGCACCCTGAACCGGATCGGCCCGGCAGAAGGGGACCTGCAGGGCCGCCAGATGAATGACGTGGTCAATTGAGTGCCGTTTGAGAACACCGGCCACACAGTCGAAGTCGGTGAGATCTCCCTCTTCGAAGACGATCTTCTCCACATCGGCCGGATTCAGCAGCAACTCGATGCGACGGGGGTCTCTGTCCAGATCAAAGGCGATGACCTGCTGGCCTTGCTCGATGAGGTGAGCCGTCGTCCAGGCACCGATGCACCCCATGGCTCCTGTGACAAGGAAGGTGTCTGAGTCCAACGCTTATTCCGATTCGCGGATCCGGCAGGCGTTTAGTATGGCACAAATCGATTCGCCAGACCAGACGGGGGGTTCACGTTGGCGCGCTCAGCGCGGAAGCTGCCGGAAAGACGTGACAAGGGGCAAGACCTCATTGCAGCAACGATTGCACGCTGGGGCCCTGGGGGACCCGAACGTGTAAGATAGGGCGACTCGGTGGAGATGCGACTCGTGACGGGATACTCTCGGGCCCTGGCTGGTGCTGTTGCCCTGTGCGCCACCCTGGCGGCGTCATGCGGCGGCAATTCTCAGCCCGTCCCGCCCGACACCCGGCTGACGATTGCAGTGATTCCCAAAGGGACAACCCACGTATTCTGGAGGTCGGTGGAGGCAGGGGCCCGCAAGGCGGGGGAAGAACTGGACGTCAGCATTGTGTGGAAGGGGCCGCTCAAGGAAAACGATCGGGCCCAGCAAATTTCCCTGGTCGAGCAGTTCGTGAGTGAGGGAATCAACGCAATCGTGCTGGCTCCCCTGGATGATCGCGCCCTGCTGCGTCCGGTCAAGACGGCCGCCAGGAGCCGGATCCCCGTCGTCATTATCGACTCGGGACTCCGGGCTCAAGTCGGGCAGGACTTTGCCAGTTTTGTGGCTACCGACAATCGAGAGGGCGGGCGGCTGGGCGGCCGCCGACTGGTCGAACTGCTGGGCGGAAAGGGCAAGGTTGTTCTGCTTCGTTACCTGGTTGGATCCGCCAGTACGAGCAAGCGGGAAGAGGGATTCCTGGAGACGCTCGCCGAGTACCCGGATATCGAGGTTCTCGTAGACAACCAGTACGCCGGAGCCACCGCTGGTGAGGCGATTCAGAAGAGTGAAGAGCTACTTGACGAGCTACGGCGCAGCGACGGAGTCTTCTGCCCGAATGAGTCGGCGACCTACGGCATGCTCGTGACACTGCGAAAGTACAACCTGGCTGGCCAGGTCAAGCTCGTAGGCTTCGATTCCTCCGCCGAGCTGATCAGGGCGCTGAAGAAGGATGAGATCCAGGGGCTGGTGGTCCAAGATCCCTTTCGAATAGGCTACGACGGCGTCCGCACTGCGCTTGAGGTGATTCAGGGCAAGCACGTGCCGCCTCGGATCGACACGGGAGTCGAGCTGGTCACTGCCGAGAACCTCCACGACCCAGCGATTCGGCAACTGGTAGGATTAAGGATTAAGGATTAAGGATTAAGGATTAAGGATTGAAAATTAAAAATTGAAAATTTTTCACCTGGTTGATTGCGGGTTCGGGGTGGGGTGAACAGGACCTTGAACTGACTAGCTCAGATGAATGCGCGTTGAGGTGGCGACTGTCTTATCCGCTTGGCTCATCGCCGATACGTTTTTCGGTCACTCTTACCCTGTGCCATTTCCACATGGGCGGAGATCCATAACAATCTCTAATCTTTCATTTTTCATTTTTCATTTTTAATTATCTAGTTCCTAACCGATGACTGATCGCGCGAACGGTATCCGCGCCCTCCGTATGTCGCGGATTTCTAAGAGCTTCGGGGCCACTCGGGCTCTCGACCGGGTTGACTTGACTCTGAACCGGGGAGAAGTGCACGCCGTTATTGGAGAAAACGGAGCCGGGAAGAGCACGTTGATGAACGTGCTCTCCGGAGCCGTTGCGGCAGACTCGGGAGAAATCGAACTTTTTGGAAAAGCGTTTTCTCCCGCCAATCCCATGGACAGTCGCAGGGCCGGCGTCGCCATGATCTACCAGGAGCTGGCCCTGGCTCCCCACTTGACGGTGGAAGAAAACGTCCTTCTGGGGATCGAGCCCGGTCCCGGCCCGCTGCTGCACCGCGCCGCACGGCGAAACAGGGCAGCCGAGTCCTTGCGGGCGGCGGGGCTCTCGATCGATCTGCTGCGAACACCGGTGCGCGAGTTACCTGTCGGGGTACAGCAATTGGTGGAGGTGGCACGCGCTTCGGCAAGTGGATTTCGAATCTTGATCATGGACGAGCCGACCAGCAGCCTGACGGCTGCTGAAAAGGACCGACTGTTCCGGCTGATCCGAGGCTTCAAGCAGCAAGGCCGGTCGGTCATCTACATCTCCCATTTTCTGGACGAGGTGGTTGAGATTGCGGATCGCTGTACGATCCTCCGTGATGGCTGCCGGGTCGGAACCAGCCAGGTGGCCCACAGTTCGCTTGATGAGCTGGCCGCGGGCATGGTCGGCCGACCTCTGGAGAAGCTTTACCATCGTTCTGCTCGTTCTGTTGGGGAAGCTGCCCTGACGGTTACAGACTTGCGGGATCGGGAGGGGTTGAAGAGTGCTTCCTTCTCGCTGCATCGAGGTGAGGTCCTGGGCATTGCAGGTCTGGTCGGATCGGGGCGCACCGACCTTCTGAAGGCGATTTTTGGCCTCTCCGAAGTTCGTTCTGGAAAGGTCCGGATTGCCTGCTGGACGGGCCCCGCTTCTCCCTTTCAAAGATGGCGTCAGGGAGTTGGTTACGTCAGTGAAGACCGAAAAGAAGAGGGCCTGGCTCTGAGCCTTTCGGTTCAGGACAACGTGACACTTCCCCGGCTCTCCGGTCTGGGACCGTGGGGCCTGGTGCTGCCCGCCCGGCAATCCAGCGCCTGCAGCAAGTGGATGGATCGTCTCAAGGTCCGGTATCGGAGCACGCGCCAGCCGGTCAGAGAGCTATCGGGAGGAAACCAGCAGAAGATTGCCCTGACCCGGCTGCTCTATCATGGCTGCGATGTCCTTTTGCTCGACGAGCCGACCCGGGGAATCGATATCGGTTCCAAAGTAGAGGTTTATCGATTGATCGATCGACTGGCCGTGGGAGACGCAAGCCGCGGCGAGCCCCCTAGAGCGATTCTGTTCGCGAGCAGCCACCTGCCCGAGCTCCTGGGAGTGTGCGACCGAATCGCAGTCATGTCGAGGGGAGCTCTTACCCGGCCGGCTGCGGTAGAAAGCCTCAGCGAAGAGAAGATCATGCAGTTGGCGACGACACCGGTTAAAGGAATCGGCCTGTGAGGAGCTCGAGCAAACGTTTCCCGGTTACGGCTGCGCTCGTGAGACTCGGCCCCATGATCGGCCTGGCTGCGGTCTTTCTGGTCTTTTCTCTCCTTCGTCCCTCCACCTTCCTGACCCTGGGGAATCTGGAAATCATGCTCCTTCAGAGCGCCGTAGTCGGGATGGCGGCCCTGGGAATGACGCTCGTCATCATCTCGGGAGGGATCGATCTTTCGGTCGGCTCCACGATCGCGCTTTGTACGGTCGTGATTGCACAGATGCTGGCGGCCGGATTCTCTCCTCTTACTTCAGCTCTGTGCGGGGTAGTCACGGGTTCGCTATGCGGGTTGGTCACGGGCATCCTGGTCACCCGCCTCAAAGTGACGCCCTTTATCGTTACGCTGGGCATGTTGGGGATTTATCGCGGCCTGGCCAAGGGCATTTCCTCCCAGCAGATGGTGATTGCCCCCGAGACCTGGCTGACCGACCTGCTGACCAGCCTCGCTCCTGGAGAAGGGTCTTTTCTGCTGCCTGCCGGGGTCTGGGCGACCCTGGCGGCTGCTCTCCTGACAGCCGGCTTTCTGACTTACACGAAACCCGGCCGCTACATCTTTGCCATCGGGTCTAACGAATTGACGGCTCGACTTTGCGGTGTCCCGGTGAGGACCGTCAAAGTGATGGTTTTTACGCTGGGAGCCACCTTTGCGGGACTCGCGGGCGTCCTGCAGTTTTCCTACCTGACCATGGGTGATCCGACGACTGCTCTGGGCGCGGAGCTGGATGTTATCGCCGCCGTCGTCATTGGAGGCGGCAGCCTGTCGGGAGGAGAAGGGTCCGTGGTGGGGTCACTGGTGGGAGCGTTTATCATGACCGTTGTCGGCAACGGCTGCACGAAACTGGGGCTCGACAACTGGGTGCAGGAGATCGTTACCGGCGTAATCATTGTTCTGGCCGTCGCCCTCGATCGCTGGCGGCACCGCCGCTACTGATCGCCCCGTCCTCCCCCCGGGCTCCAGGTTACAAATGATTTCGTGGAACGTGCAACGCATTCAGGGTGTCCAGCCCTCAATCACATAGAGGAGAGCCAGGAACAGGAATCCCGCAAGTTCCAGGGTCCAGATCAGCAGCCACAGCCAGCGGTTGCGAACCACTGCGCCGAGACCGATAAACACGGGGAAGGCGACCAGTAAATGCCGGGGCAAAGCGATGTACGGATAAAAGGGCCCCGTATGATACGAAAAACTGGCGATAGCGATCACCAGACAGTAAAGACGATACGTGGGCCGCAGGGCCGGCCAGGCAGCGACCAGAAAACCAACGAACAGGCCGGCCACGACCAGGTCAACCATGAGACTGAACTGGGCGGTCCGCCAGACGTGAAGCAGGGCAATCGTGAGACTTTCCCAGGGCCAAAGGAAGGCCTGATGAGGCACCACCTGACTCGTGTCCGAAGAAATAAAGACCGAGAAAATCAGCCCCTGAAGACTGCTCCAATCGGGGCGTACATCGCCCAGGGCAAAGGCACGGTAAAGAAGCCAGACGAGTAGGGCGGCCGGAATCAGGCTGAGGGACAATCCGTCACGCCAGCCCTTTAACAAACGCCGAGGCTTTCGGCCCGACGCTTCCCACAGCTCCCACAGCAGGGGCACGAATAGCAACAATCCTGTTTGACGGGTCAGAGTGGCCAGGCCGCCGGCCAGACCAGCCAACCACCAGGATCGCTGCCGGGCCCAGAATAAGCACAGGATCGAACAGAGCAGGAAAAGCGATTCCGTATAGGGAGCGAATAAAATGAAGGCCGGCGGAAAAAACACAAACATCAACAGACTTCTCTGGACACCAGCCGGCGGGAGGTCTAGAGCTGCTAGACGGGAAAAGGCGACCATCGTACCCAGAGCGGCCAGAGAACTGACCGACAACAACCCCACCATGGGATGGCCGGTCAGGACGAAAAACGGCCTGGCCAACCAGGGGAATAGTGGGTGAAACGAGGCGGTACCATCACCGGATCCGTATCCCTGTAGAACTATGCTCAAGTAGTAGGTTGCGTCCCAGCGGTTCCAGGGAGCTAGAAAGACCCGCTCCAGCCACAGCGTAAACGACCCGGCCGGTGGCCACAGGGCAATCGACTGCTCGATCCCCGTGAGGGGACGAAGCGGGGAGATAGTCGCTACCCACGCGCTGGTCAGAAGGCGCAGGCACCCCCAGATGGCCACAAGCTGCCACAAGCTTGACCAACCCAGGCGGCGTCTCACTGACCAGGTCTCCATTGCGGGCACTCAAGAGCGGACGGGTATCTGACCGAAGGGGTCGCTCAAGCAAAGCATAACCCAGCCAGGTGCCACACCCGGGAAAGTTGCGATCCCGGTCTGAGGCCGGCGGGCGGCTGTCGCCCCTCCAGGGCTGGTTGCTTCGTCCGCGGCTGTCCGTGGGCTTGCGCCCACGGCTATTTCCTGCCGGCCGCTTCGCGGCCTTCGAGCCCCCGGAGGGGGCGTAAGAGAATAGCCGAGGCCGTGAGGCCTCGGAGTCGAATCAGACCAACCCTCCCTGGCGCGATGTTAGAATTGATATCTCGATGAGTGCTTCGGAGAAAGACGAACCGCGGCCGGGCGAAGTAGTTGTTGAGGTCGACCTTCCCGGCAAAGACCCGGAAAAAGAGCCGTCACAGGAAATAACCCGGGCAGCTGTCCCAGCTGCCGAGCAGGGTCTCGTCCCCGTCGATCCGCTGCGCAGGTACCTGTATGAGATCCGGATGTTTCCGGAACTGACGGCCGAGGAAGAGAAACAGCTGGCCCTGCGTTCTCGCCAGGGGGATCAGGAGGCCGCGGCCCGGCTCATCACCTCGAACCTGAGGCTGGTTGTCCGAGTCGCCTTGATGTACAACCGCGTCTATTCGAATACCATGGACCTGATCCAGGAGGGGAATATCGGACTGGTAGAGGCGGTGCGGCGCTTCGACCCCTTCAAAGGAGCTCGCCTTCCTACCTACGCAACGTGGTGGATCAAGGCCTATGTCATCAAGTTCCTGCTCGACAATTTTCGAATCGTAAGAGTGGGCACGACCAACGAGCGGCGCAGACTGCTTTTCAACCTGCGCAAGGAAAAAGAGAAGCTCAGATCAGAGGGAATCGAACCGACCCATCAGCTCATTGCTGAAAATTTGAACGTGGCCATCGAAGACGTGCGAGCGATCGATCAGGCCATTGAGGGGGGAGACGTCAGCCTCGACAGTACTCCCGCGGGCGAGAACCTGGTGCCGCTGTCCGAGCGCCTCAGTACCGCCGAGGAGATGGTTGATGACCAGCTGGCCCGAGGCGAGTTGAAAGAGGCTTTCAATCGTCATCTGGCTGCATTCGGCGAGACGCTGTCCGATCGGGAGAGAACTATTCTGCACAAGCGTATGATTGCCGAGGAACCGCTTACTCTACAGGCCATCGCGGATCGCTACGGCGTCACCAGGGAGGCGATTCGCCTCAATGAGAAATCCCTCATTCGGCGCATCAAAGAGTACATGGAAGAGGCGCTGCAGGAGGTCACCGACGTCGAGTTCAGCTTGTTCGACTAGAGGATTGCACTAGTGAACCCGCTTGCCCTTTCCTCCGACAAAGTCGAGGAGGATATAGTTGGCCAGGTTGACCGCCGTGGCGAAATAGGCCTTCCCCTGACTCATCCGGGCTACGGTTCTTACGAAGTCGACGAGGTAGTAGTCCTGGGCTACCATGAACGTGTTGATCGTGATCCCCCAGCGGCGGCAGTTCCGAACCTCTCGAAAGGTGGCGCGGAGAATCATCGGATCGAGTCCAAACGAATTTTTGTAGATCCTACCCCCGGGCAAGGTCATTGCGGACGGCTTGCCGTCTGTAATCATGATGATTTGACGGATCTCCTTGCGTCGGTTTCGTAGCAGTCGGCGGGCTAATTTGAGGCCCTCGCACGTATTGGTGTGGTAAGGACCTACCTTGACGGCGGCCAGTCTGGCGAGCGGAATGCTCTCTGCAGAATCGTGAAAGAGGACGACGTCGATGGAGTCCCCAGGAAATCGTGCGCGGATCAAATGGGCCAGGGCGAGGGCCACCTTCTTGGCCGGCGTAAACCGGTCTTCTCCATAGAGGATCATGCTGTGACTGCAGTCGAGCATGAGCACGGTGGCGCAGGAATTCGGGTCTTCGGTCTGGTGTACGCGCAGGTCTTGATAGTCGAGGTCGAGGGGGATCTGGAGGCCCGCCCGCCGTACTGAGTTCAGAAGAGTTTCCGGAATATCCAGGTTCAGCGTGTCTCCAAACTGGTAGGGCCGGCTGGCTGCATCCGCCCCGATACCGGTGGCAAGACGGTTGTTGTCATGCTGCCCGAAGCGGCTCCTTCCCAGGGATCCAAGAAGATTCTTCAGAGTCTTGTATCCGAGCAGGTCGGCTCCCTTGCCGGAGAGTTCATATTCAACATGCAGATCAGGCACGCCCACCTCTCCTTCCTCGCCCGGGCGGCTGCCGAATCCTTCACTCCCGGTCTCCTGGATAAGGCCCTGCTCGAGCAGTTTCTCGATCACCTGATTCAAGAACTCGCTCACTTCTGGCGAGAGCTTCCGATGCGGATACTCATCGACAAACTCCTGAAGCTCCCTGCGCAATTCCTCCGGCACAGCTTCATTGTCCTTCAACACTTCGGACAGGGCATACAACAGTCCCTCCTGGCTCCGCGCGGGCTGTTGCCAGGGTGAGAATTGTGCCTGGAAGCCACTTTCCAGGAAGAAATCCTTCAGCTTGTCAATCAGATCCGCCAGATCCAGTTCTTCGAGGGGAGAGGGGATGTAGCGGGTGAATTTGTATCGGGGCATTCTTAATTAAAAATTGAAAATTGAAAATTGAAAATTCCAGATCGTGGAACATGGAACGTGGAACTCTCCTCAGTTCTTCCTTGCTGTGATCTCCGTCAGAATATCTTCACGGACCGTTTCTTTTTCGTGGAAGTAGCCTCTCTCCGGGGACCGGCTCAGGCGCTTTTGAGCGCACAGGCCTTCCAGGATGAATTCGACGAGAGAGACGGCACGTTCGGGATTGGTCGTTTCGTCGATTCCCCTTTCACGGACCATCTCGAGGAGACCCTGAATCGAGGTGATCTTCTTCAGATACTCTCGAGAAGGAGTCTGATCCGTGGCCCGGACCTGGCCGCCCAGTTCAAACCAGGTTACGATGCGGGCCAGCTCGGCCTCGGCGAAATGGTGCTCGAACGTCCGCCGAACGGCCTGCTGGATGAGCCGCTCGGCTATTTTTTCAGCTCCCTGCAGTTCCCCTTCGTACTCGAGCTCCAGCTTTCCGGTGATGGCGGGGAGAGAGGCGTAAATGTCCGCCACCCTCGTTACCGTTTCTTCTTCGCGGGTTTCGAATCTTCTACGCTCGGCATTGCTGAGACAGCTCTCCAGACATGAGATGGGCAGGCGTTGGCTCACCCCCGAAGAGGAATCGATGTGACGGTCCCGGCGGGCTTCAAAAGCGATCCCTTCCACGATCTCACGCACGTAATCCGGGATGACGGAGGCCGATTTCGCCGACCGTTCCGTCCAGGCCTCGTGGCTGGTAATCTTCACGCCTGTCCCGAGAGTTTCAGGGTAGTGGGTCTTGATCTCCGATCCGATCCGATCCTTCAGAGGCGTGACGATCTTTCCTCGCGCCGTGTAATCCTCGGGATTCGCCGAAAAGGCCAGCAGAACGTCCACAGGGAAACGGATCGGAAAGCCTTTGATCTGCACGTCTCCTTCCTGCATGATGTTGAAGAGGCCGACTTGGATCTTGGGGGCAAGATCCGGTAATTCGTTGATTGCGAAGATGCCCCGATGAGCGCGGGGTAGAAGTCCGAATTGAATGTTCTCCTGCGAGGAGAGGTCTCTGCCGGTGCGGGCAGCTCGAATCGGGTCGAGATCCCCGATCATGTCGGCAATGGTTACATCGGGTGTGGCCAGCTTTTCCACATAGCGCTGCTCGCGGTTCAGCCACTCGACCTCCAGGTGATCGCCCTCTTCACGAAGCTTTCGGCAGCACCGCGCGCAAATGGGTGCAAAGGGGCTACAGTGGATCTCGCAACCGGCCACGGCAGAAACACGTTCGTCCAGCAACCCGGTCAAACCGCGCAGGATGCGGCTTTTCGCCTGGCCCCTCAAGCCGAGAAGAATCAGATTGTGCTTCGAAAGGAGCGCGTTGATCAGGGCCGGAATGACTGACTCGTCGTATCCGTGGATTCCCGGGAAGATCTCGGTCCGACGGCGAATAGCGTCAATCAGATTCGAGCGAATCTCGTCTTTGACGCTGGCTCGTTGGAGCTCCGGGCTTTGGTTTTTCAGTTCTCCGAGGGTCAGTGCTCCCATAGCCAAAAAGTCCCGTGCCAGGATAGCACGTGGCGCTCGCGATCCGCTCGCGCAGTTACCGGTGCCCAGTTATCGGTTACCGGTTGGGAATCGTAGGGGCGACCCTGGCCCCTACGAATGTAGGGGCGACCCCTGGCTCCTACGAACGTAGGGGCGGCTCCGGGTGGTCGCCCGTCCAGCGGGCCGGCACAAGACCGGCCCCTACAACCTTTAACTAACGACTAACGAGACGTGGAACCCACATACGCCGGGGCCTAGTGGACTGTAATGCTTGAATCACAGTCCACTAGAATGTAGCCATGGCTGTGAAGCTGTTGGAAAATATCGACCCCGAGCTCATGCGGGGCGCCCAGCGCATTGTTGCGCGACTGCGGGAGGCCGGCCACGAAGCTTACATCGCCGGGGGAGCGGTTCGTGATCTGCTTCTAGCCCGGCCGGTTGGCGATCTCGACCTGGCGACATCGGCGGATCCTCAGGCCGTCGAGAATCTCTTCCCCGTGACGATCCCTCTGGGTAAGCAGTTCGGGGTCATGATAGTAGTCGAGAACGGGATCGACTATGAGGTCGCAACCTTCCGCGCCGAAACCGATTACAGCGACGGGAGAAGACCCGACCGGGTCAAGTTCGTGAGTGCACTGGCGGATGTACAGCGCAGGGATTTCACCGTGAACGGCCTGCTCCTGGACCCCTTCTCGGGAAGGGTCCTTGACCATTGCAAAGGCCGCGAGGACCTCAAGGCGCAGATTATTCGAACGATTGGGAACCCGGCCCGTCGCTTTGGTGAAGACAAGCTGAGACTGATACGGGCGGTCCGTTTCGCAGGTCAGCTGGGCTTCCGGATTGAGGCGGAAACCTGGGAGCAGCTCAAGCTCCAGGCGGGCGACATCGAGCTCGTCAGCCAGGAGAGGGTTCGTGACGAGCTCTTGAAATTATTGACGGCGAAGCACGCCGATGAGGCGCTTCGCCTGCTCCTGGACTCGGGATTGCTCTCGGTGATTCTCCCCGAAGTGGCCGCCATGGTCGGGGTCGAGCAGCCCCCGGAATTCCATCCCGAAGGAGATGTCTGGACCCACACATGCCTGATGTTCCGCCTGGCCCGGGCACCGTCCGATACGCTGGCTCTTGGCATACTCCTGCATGACATCGGCAAGCCGCCGACCTACTCGGTGCGGGATCGGATTCGATTTGACCGCCACGCCGAGGTCGGGGCCGATCTGGCCGCCTTAGTATGCCGGCGTCTGCGCGTGTCGAATCAGCAGCTTCGGACCGTCGTCGAGCTGGTTCGGCAACATCTTCGTTTCATGCACGTCCAGCAGATGCGCGAATCCCGGCTGAAGCGCTTTCTGAGGCAGGAGAAGTTCGACGAGCACCTCGAACTGCACCGAGTGGATTGCCTGGCCAGTCACGGCGACCTGACGGCCTACCGGTTCTGCAGGCAGAAGCTGGACGAGTTGAGCGAAGAAGAAGTCAGACCGCCACCGCTGGTGACGGGCCATGATCTGATCGCCCTGGGGCTGAAGCCCGGTCCCATCTTTGGAGAGCTGCTCTCGGCTATCGAGGACAGGCAGCTGGAAAGCAAACTCCAGTCCCGTGAACAAGCCCTGGAATGGCTGCGGAATCAGATCAGCCTCGACGGCTGAACTTCGGATTGCGGCATCCGGCCCGTATTGCCTGCCTCCAATACATTTGATATAACGGTGCCATGCGGAGAATCCTGATATTGTGTTTAGCGGTGCCGCTTCTGGGCCTGCTCGCGCCCGCTTGTGCCCCGGCTCAGGAAATGGAGCCGGAGCCCCCGCCGGCGGCGGTTGAGGAGGGCCCTCCCGAGCCGCAACACGGCGATTTCGCGACCGTTCCAGCCGGTGAATTCCTGATGGGCAGCAACATCAGGCCGGACGAAAACCGTCCCGCCCTGCACGAACCTGAGCACACGGTTGACCTGCCCGCCTACCAGATCCACGTTTTTGAAGTCACTAACGCCGAGTTTACCAGGTTCCAGATCGAGAGCGAGTACGTAGCCCAGGGTGACTGGCGCAACTTTGCCAGCATTGAGAAAGGGTATTTCCCGGTGGCAAATGTAACCTGGAAGGATGCCAAGGCCTATTGCGAGTGGATTGGAGGACGCCTTCCCACTGAGGCTGAATGGGAAAAGGCCGCGAGGGGGCCAGAGGGGTGGGCCTATCCCTGGGGAGACAAGTGGGATCCGACCAAGTCGAACTGCAACGAGAAGGGGCACCGGAACCTGATCGAAGTCGGTGAGATTGAGACTGATCGCAGCGCCTACGGGGTCCGCGACATGATGGGCAACGCGCAGGAATGGATCAGTGAAAAACTGGCGCCCTACCCAAGGAGCCCGGCCCGAAGGGATGCTAACTTCCAGCGCGGTTTCATTGCTGCTCGAGGGGGCTCTTACGCGATCAAGGGCGCGAGCACCACGCTCTGGTCTCGAGGTGCTTATGTCCCCAGAGGCCAGTACGGCACCGGATTTCGCTGTGCCAAGGATGCAGACCTAGAAGAGGCAGCTTCCGAGGAAGAAGGAGCTACCGGCTGAATCGGAAGGTTCGAAACTTGACAACCTTTTGCCCCCGAGACTACGATGATGTGCTCTTGACGCGGGGTGGAGCAGTCTGGTAGCTCGTTGGGCTCATAACCCAAAGGTCGGGGGTTCAAATCCCCCCCCCGCAACCAGTTATCTTGAACAAACGCTGGGCCGCGAAAGCGGCCCTTTTTCTTCTCGTTTTCGGCCATACCGGGCGATCAACCGGCTACACTCTCTGGCGCGGGAGCGATGCAGGTAACCGATGACGGCCATTCTGGGGATCTCGGCCTTTTACCACGACTCCGCCGCCGCCCTGGTGATCGATGGAGAGATTGTGGCCGCCGCCCAGGAGGAGCGCTTTACACGAAAGAAACATGACCATGCGTTTCCGTTGCACGCCGTCAACTACTGCCTAGAGGAAGCCCGGATCACACCGGAGGAACTGGATCTGGTGGGCTTCTACGACAAGCCCTTCCTGAAATTCGAGAGGCTTCTGGAGACATATCTGGCTTATGCACCGGCAGGCTTTCGCTCCTTTGCCAGCGCCATGCCCCTGTGGCTTCGCCACAAGCTGCACCTCCCACGGGTGATGAATAAGGCTCTTCAATACAAGTATAAGAAGCGCTACGTTTTCACGCTTCACCATGAGTCGCACGCAGCCAGTGCCTTTTTCCCTTCCCCCTTTGAGGAAGCTGCCATCTTGACCGTTGACGGCGTGGGAGAGTGGGCGACGGCGGCGTTTGGCACAGGTCGCGGAAACCGGATCGAGCTGACCCACGAGCTTCGATTCCCACACTCGCTCGGATTGCTTTATTCGGCCTTCACCTACTTCATTGGTTTTCGAGTCAACAGCGGGGAGTACAAGCTCATGGGGCTGGCTCCATACGGTGAGCCACGCTACGTGGATCGAATCCTGGATGAGCTGATCGATCTCAAAGAGGACGGCTCATTCAAGATGGACCTCTCCTATTTCAACTACTGCCAGGGCCTGACCATGACCTCGAAGAAAATGAACCAGCTTTTCGGAAGGCCGCCGCGACAACCGGAATCTCCGCTGGCCCAGGACGACATGGACATCGCAGCCTCCATTCAGAAGGTCACTGAGAAAATCATGCTTCGGGCTTCCCGCTATGTGCACAAGGCGACCGGGATGAAAAACCTCTGCCTGGCCGGTGGTGTGGCGCTGAACTGCGTCGCCAACGGGCGCATCCTTCGGGAGGGACCCTTCGACAAGATCTGGATCCAGCCCGCTGCTGGAGATGCCGGAGGAGCGCTGGGGACGGCTCTCTTCACCTGGCACCAGCTACTGGATCATCCCCGCAGGGTGGAACCCGGTGACAGTCAGGGCGGTTCGTTTCTGGGCCCCCGATTCTCCAATGACGAGATCAGGAAGACTCTGGAGGCTGCCGGCGCGGTTCCAGTGTTTTGCGCGGATGACGAGCAACTGTGCCGAAGGGTGGCCGGGCTGATGGCAGAAGGCAAGGTAGTGGGATGGGTGCAGGGCCGCATGGAGTTTGGGCCCCGGGCTCTGGGTTCCCGGAGCATTGTCGGAGATCCCAGGAACCCGACCATGCAGTCAGTGATGAACCTGAAGATCAAGTTTCGGGAATCGTTCCGGCCTTTTGCTCCTTCCGTACTCGAGGAAGACGCGTCTGATTATTTCGAGATCAATCCCCGGGACAACAGCCCCTACATGCTGCTGGTGGCTCCGGTGAGCAAGAGCCGGCGAACCCCGTTCAGACCCGACAACAAGGGCTTGCAGGGAATTGAACAGCTTAAGCTGGTCCGCTCGCAGGTCCCGGCTGTCACGCATGTGGACTACTCGGCAAGAGTCCACACCGTGGATGCTCGGAGCAACCCCCGGTTCCACAAACTCATTCACACCTTTAAGCGCGCGACCGGATGCCCGGTCGTGGTCAACACCAGCTTCAACATTCGTGGAGAACCGATCGTCTGTACCCCCGAAGAGGCCTATCACTGCTTCATGGGCACCGACATGGACGTCCTGGTAATAGAGAACTTTCTGCTCCTGAAAGAGAATCAGCCCCGGTCTCAGCTTGTGGACTCCCATCGATACCTGTCCCAATTTGAACCGGATTAATGTTAGGGTTCAACCCAGTCGGTGAGTTGCTGAAATGGCGATGATTGAGATCAACCGAAACCCGAGTCGGCGTGAGCTGCTCGTATTTGGGGTTCTGCTGGTAGTCTTCACGGGTCTGGCGGGTCTGGCGACTCACTTTTTCTGGAACTTTCCGGTTGCAGCCCGATGGATCTGGATCGGGGGAGGGGCTCTGTCCCTGCTTCACTTTGGGGTACCTCCGCTACGCCGTTTTGTCTATCTGGGATGGATGTACGCCGCCTTCCCCATCGGCTGGACGATCTCGCATGTCCTCCTGACCATCGTATACTTTGGAGTTGTGACTCCTATCGGGCTCCTGCTCCGACTGTTCGACTACGATCCGATGTCTCGAAGCGACGGTTCAGACGAGAGGGACAGCTATTGGGAGAGCTGCAGTGCTCCGCAAGATCGAAACCGGTATTTTCGCCAGTTCTAAGAACGCGTCTCCGTGCCGACGGGAACCGTACATTGCAGAACGATCACCGAGGAAACGGCTATGACTGAGAAGCAGACTCATGAAGACTTCCTGCGGGAGGCGGCCGAGCCCCAGTTGGGGCTGGTCCGGGAGTTCGTCGACTTTCTCTCACACAATAAGAAATGGTGGCTGACTCCGATCGTTCTGGTCCTCCTGTTGCTAGGAGTCTTGATCGCTCTTGGAGGTAGTGCGGCCGCACCGTTTATTTACACTATTTTTTGAGCGTGGCGCTCGCTGGCGCTCGCGATGTTACTGGTTACCGGTTACCCGTTTCGTGTTCTAGCTGGTGCAGTCGATCAAGAGTTTTGAGCCGGTCCTGAAGATCTCGGCCGGTCGGCAACGCTTCCTGGAGTGCGGCACTTAGAGTGCCGCTTTACAGAGGGGAAGAGGATTCCATGGCTCTAATGTCCGCAACCTGTCATGTTCGAGTATGTAAATATCTGACCGTCAGCCTGGCAGCCCTTTGCATGAGTGGAATCGCCTGGGGTTCGGGGCGCTGGCTGAAGATGAGCAACGGCATCGACGGGGGTCGAATCAACGATCTGGAGATCAACCCGGCCGACCCGATGACGGTTTACGCAGGCACCGCCGGCGCCAGCGTTTTTCGAAGCCGCGACGGAGGCGGTCGCTGGAGCCCGGCTCGGAAAGGCCTCCCTGAGGGTGAGAGCGCCTTTGATCTCGCCATTGCGCCTTCTGATCCCAATCGGCTCTACGTCGAAGTCTCGAATGCCGGCTTTTATCGAAGCCGCGACCAGGGGACTCACTGGGAGGCGATCAACGCCGGACTGCCTCTCGGTATCGAGACGCCGGACACCCTTCCCCTCGGGGCGGCTAGCGGCTACGCGCCCAGCGGCAACGGCGTGTTTCTGGATGATCTCGCGGTGGATCCCTTCGACGCTGACAGACTGTATATTGCCAGCAGCGTAGGCGTGTATCGAACTTCCGACGCCGGCGATTCGTGGGAACTGGCCAACCAGGGATTGACGGACCTGCAAATTCTCCGTGTCGCGGTAGACCCACGAAGTCCCAGCACTGTCTACGCTGTCACGCTGCGTTCTAAGGTGTTTCGCAGCAGCAACGGCGCCGACAGCTGGCAGGAAACTGGCGGAGCAGACCTGCCGGAGGGATTCCCGGTGTCTCTGATCCTGACTGGAACCACTCCCTCCACGCTTTACTTTTTCGTCCGTGATCAGGGGCTATTCAAGAGCGTCGACGGCGGGGAGACCTGGGAGTCCGCGGACACCGGCCTTCCCGATGGCGATGTGGGCGAACTGGTGGCCGATCCAGGCGATCCTCTGACCCTGTACGCGAACCACTTTACCAGCGGCATTTATCGCACGCGAAATGGCGGCGACAACTGGAGCGCAGTGGATGTGGACAATCCCCTTGTGATCGACGTCGGACCTCTCGCTGTTGATCCCCAGAACTCGGGAATTCTCTACGCCGGTGACCAGGAACGCGGGGTTTTTCGAAGCTCAGACGATGGTGAGACGTGGGAAGCCGCCAGCCGGGGCCTGACGGCGGTGGAGGTGTCCGCTCTCTCGATTGACGAGGAACTGCCCGACACCCTTTATGCCGGCACGCTGGCAAACGGGGCCTACAAGAGCACAGACGGGGGTCACAACTGGCAACGACTCGACGATTTATACCCGCTCTCGGTCGCCAGCTTTCAGATCCACCCCGAGACCCCGACTACCATTTACGCAGCCGCTGGAAGAACCGTCTATCGTAGCCTTGACGCCGGGGAGAGCTGGCAGGAGACGGGCAACAACGGCCTGGCGATGGGCGTCTCGACGCTCGTGATCGACCCGCAGGCACCCCTGAATCTCTACGCCGGGGTCGGGTCTTTCGTGGTACGGGGTTTTTACAGAAGCAGCGACGGCGGCGAGAACTGGGAACAGGCCAATAATGGCCTCACCCAGACCACAGTGTTCAGCCTGGCGATCGATCCGGACACTCCGTCCACTCTTTACGCCGGCACTCTCAATGGACTCTTCCGGACCAGCAACAGAGGGGACGACTGGGAACGCATCGAGAACGGCTTGACTGGCTCGAATATTCGCCCCATTGTGATCGACCCACAAACGCCTTCGACCCTCTATGTGGGGACCCTGGACGGAGGCGCTTTTCGAAGCCTGGACGGTGGCGACAGCTGGGCGGCAATCAACAACGGACTAACGGATCAGCGTGTCGATGGATTAGCAATCGACTCGGTGACGCCGGCTCTTTATGCTGCGGACGACGGCATGTTTCGGAGTCTCAATAGCGGGGAAAGCTGGGAGTCCATCAGTTCGGGGCTTTTTCAACGCGATATTACGTCGATAGCCGTTCATCCCCTGGACCCGTCGGTTGTGTACGTCGGGACCCTTCGCGACGGGCTTTACAAGTGTGCACCCCAACACCTCTACTTCCCGCTCCTGACAGGAGATGCCAGTTCTTTCACAGGCGTGGCCCTGGCCAACGATTTTGACGGACCCACCGGGTTTGACCTGGAGGCCCGGGCCGGCGACGGCCTGCTCCAGCCTTACCCGGACAATCCACACACGGAAGTACTCGGTCCAGGGAAGCAGATCGCCAGGCTGGGTCTGGAGTTCTTCGGCCTGGACGGCGCCCAGCAGCGTGACGGCTGGATGCAGCTGTGGACTGACGGGGCGAAACTGGCCAGCTTCTTTCAATTCGGTACCGTCACCGGATCCAGGCTGGGTCGGTTGGACGGCTCGGTGGCTATCACTGAACTCTCTCCGACTCTGTATTTCACCCGGATCTACGACGGTCCGGAAACCTTCCCTGTCAGCGAAGGGTCTCTGGATTCCTCGACCACTCTGGTGGTGGCGAATCCGACCGACGAAGCGCAAACTTTGACGTTCACGATCTACGACTCACAGGGCGCTGCTCAGCACGGGACTTCCAGCGAGCGAGTGGTGCCGGCTCAGGGTTGCCTGCGGGTACGAGTGATCGAGCTGTTTGAGGTCGCCTTTGCCATCGCCGGCTTCATCGAAGTGACTGCATCGGGAGGAGGCGTTGTCGGATTCGAGTTTATTGAGGTGGGGGACACGGTTCTGGGCTTCAATGCCTGGACGCAACCGACCAGGACGCTCTACTCGGCCCAGTTGGCTCACGGGACAGCGGGGGTTGCGATCACCACTTCACTGAAGGTGATCAGCACCGCCGATGTTGGGCTATTCTACACCGTCGAGGCCTTCAGCGCGGACGGAACGCAGCTTTATGAGCAGAGACTGGGGGCGGCTGAACACGACGCCTCAGAGTTCAATGTGGGTGAGCTTCTCGATCTGGGTTCGGTCGATCTCCCAGCCACGACAGGGTCGATTCGGGTCACCGCCGATGCCGATGTGCTGCTGGGTGACGTCGTTTTTGGCGACCCCTTCCAGGCCCGCTTTGCGGCGGCCCTCCCCATGCAGGCCACCCTCTTGACGCAGGCCACTTTCAGCCAGGTGGCCAACCTGGATGAGGGTCCCGTCTCGGGGCGGACCTTCACGGGTCTGGCTCTGTTCAATCCCAACCTCGTCGAAGTCACGATCCGGGTCACGGTCTTTAGCGAGGATTGTATCGAAGTTGGATCAACGGAAATCCGCCTGGGACGAGAAGAACGGGTCTCGGAAGTCATAGCGGTGCTGGTGCCGGAGAGCGCGGGGCAGGTGCGGGGCTACATCACGCTTCGTGCCACCCATCCGATTGTGGCCCAGGTACTGTTCGGCAACGGTACCCTGGATTTTCTTTCCGCCGTACCGCCCACGATCTTCTATTGATCGGCCCTTTGGACCTCTAGCAGGCGGGGTCTGGCAGCTTGCGAGGAGCCGGACTACTTCTTCTTCTTTCTTCGCTCCGCCCAGTACTTTTTCATCCGCTCTGATCTGGCTTTCCTCTCCTTGGCTGACAGTTTGGGGCTCCGACGCTTGCGCTTTTCGGGCTTTGCTTTCGGAGCCGGCTTCGCGGGTTCTAATTCGGCACTGATCTCTGCCAGCTCCTGGTTTATGCGCTGTCTCTCTGCCTCAAGCCTTGCGGCCGCAAGTTCGAGAAGTCTTCTTCTGTCTACGGGCATGCGCTATTCCTCCTCAGAATAGATAATCATTTTTGAGCAGAGCGTTGATCTTACCAGAACCCGCATCGAAATATACGAACCAGCCCAGAAGAAGGAGTGCGGAAGTCGGAGAGCCTGCTGCCGAACTGTGATTCCGCAACTTCTGTCGCTCCCTTCGGGGGCTGCCTGCGTGTTCTCATTGTGGACCGAGGCCTCTCGGCCTCGGCTATCCTCTTTCGCCCCCTCTGGGGGCTCGTCTTGATGGTTCGGGGGGGAGGAGGCAGCCGATGCCGAGGGGAGATCCGCCCAGCTCGCCAACGATGGCCAGCAGGGACTCCCAGAGATAGACACCGTAGGCGGGGCTGAACCAGAGCCTGAATCCTCGTTCCCCTCCCAGGTGCACGGGCAGAACCGTGCAGGAAACGAGCGCCACACGGGTCATCACCAGCTGCTCCCCGGCCGACTCGAATTCACAGGCGCAGGTCTGGGCCAGCACCAGCGGGGCCCGGCGTCCGCTGATGAGGACGGAAGCTTCCTGGCGGTTGACTCGATAGGCTCCGGGCTGCCCGGATCCCAGGGCCCCGGAAAGGGCTGTAATTTGATCGCCCTGCAGATCGTCTTCCAGGAAAAACTCATTCCGATCGACGCGCAACACCAGCACGCCCGATTCGGATCGGGCGACCTGGTAAACCCCGCCGGGGGTTTCGATTCCCTGTTGATTCAACCAGGCTTCAGCCGCCGGGCCCTTGACTCCCAGCTTGGGGAGAAAGCTCAGATCGCACAATCCCAGATCACCGAGTTGCCTTCGTTCTCCCTCCGGGTTGCCGAAATGGACCGGAACCCGGCTCCAAGACCGTTGCTCCCAGGTGGGGTTCAACTCACTCAAAAGGGGCTGCATGGGACTCCGGCGCTGGTACATATTCAGTCTTTCGTGGAATCCTTTTGGCGGTTGCTGTCCCGATCATAGAATGGGGTCTCGCCAACCCGCGCCTCGACCATCACACCTTTATCGACGCGGATCTGGAACCGAGTCCCGGGGGTAGCCCGATCGGGCCGCACGTAGGCCAACCCAATCACCCGTTGCAGTTCATGACTGGAGGCGACGCTCGTGACTCGTCCTGCGATCCGCCCCGCCTCGATTACCAGATGGCACTCTTTGGGGCGAAGACCCTGGCTTTGCTCCAGGACAAACCCGACCAGTTTTCGGGTGAGCTCCTTGTGCTGGATTATGGCCAGACTGCGCTGGCCCACAAAGAAGGGCTTGTCCATCTTCACGGCCCATCCCAGACCGGCTTCGAAAGGGTTGGTCAGCCCATCCGTGTCCTGTCCCAGGATCAGATGAGCCTTTTCGAGGCGCAGGAGCCGCTGCGCCTCCACTCCAAAGGGGCGAATGTCAAACTGCCGCCCGGACTCCAGAAGGGCCTTCCAGAGGCCGACCGCACCATCGGCGAGGACGTGGATCTCGTACCCCAGCTCTCCCACGAATCCAACCCTTGACAGCCGGGCCGGGACTCCTGCCACCAGGCCCTCGCGAACTCCCAGGTAAGGAAACGCCCCAGGGCTGAGGTCAACATCGGTTAAAGGCTGCAAAGCCTCCCGGGAGCGAGGCCCCGCCAGATTCACGGCCCCGTACTGACTGGTGGCATTGACCAGGACGACTTTCAAGCCCCATTCAATGCACCAGCGCTGGAATTCCCGGTAAATCGCATCCGAACCGGTGCTCGTGGTGCTGACGTAAAAACGATCCTCGGCGAGCCGGGCCAAAATCCCGTCGTCGATCACCACCCCCGACTCATCACACATGACGCCGTAGCGGCTCATCCCGACTTTCAATCCGCCAAAGAGACCTGTATAGACGCGTTCCACGAAAGTGACGCTGTCGGGGCCGCTGATTTCGAGCTTTCCCAGGGTTCCCAGGTCGATAAGACCGAGGTTGGCGCGAACGGCGAGCGCTTCTTCGGCGATGCACTCCTGGCGCGAAAGCCCCTCGACGGGGTAGTACTCGGGTCGCAGCCAGTTCCCGGCAAACATGAGCCTGGCCTGCAGGCTCTCATGGCATTCATGAGTGGGAGTGCGGCGGCGAGAAGTAAAGATCCTGCCGGCCAATGTGCCCAGGCTGACGGGTCGTGTGAAGGGTCGAGCCGTAGGCAGCTTCCTGCCTCCCATTCCCTCACGGCGCAGCTGACTCAGGATGCGAACCGAGAGCAGATTCGAATGCTTTCCCTGGCTCGGGCCCATTCCGAACGTGGAGTATCGTTTCAGCAGTTCGGGACTGTCGTACCCTTCCTGAAAGGCGTACTCAATGTCCTTCAACTGCAGATCCTCGTCGAGATCCACAAAGTTCTTGCCGCTGCTATGGGGCACGATGGGGTAGGGGTGACTCTGGGTCGTTCCCGAACGGTCGGGGATGGTCGCTGTATACGGCTCGGAGCGCAGGTAAGCTGCCGCTTCACGCCCCGCGCGGCGCCCGTCCTCGAATTGGGCGCTCAAGTCGTAGACGCCGTTGACTCTTCCTGCTGCAAACACTCCCGGGGGGAGTTCCACCGGGACGAACTGCTCGAGCCCCTCGTCATACTCCAATCGGGTGCCCGCCTGGCGCAGAAGGCCGTCGGCGGGAGCCCACCCGACGCTCACCGCAACACCATCGCAGGGCAAGACCCGGCGCTGCGTCCGGTCTACCCTGCCCGACAACTCGCAGGGACAGATGACGACGTGGCGAACTCCCAGGTTTCCTCTTCGGCCGACGGCTTCGTAAATGGCATGCCCCCGATGGATCTCGACTCCGCGGTTCGTGCACTCCTGCACCAGCGCGGAATCCTCTCCTGCCGGGCGGAGATCGACAATGCCTTCCACGCCTGCTCCGGCGTCCAGCAGGTCCAGGGCCACTCGATACCCGTCTGAGTTCGCTGCCAGTACGACCCCATGCGAAAACGGCTTTATTCCGTACTGATGGATGAGGCGTTGAGCTGCGCTGCCCAGAATCACACCCGGGAGATCATTGTTGCGGAAGACCGCTGGCTGCTCGTAGCAGCCGCTGGCGACCAGGGTGGCCCGGGCCCTGAGCTTGGTGAGCCGGCGGTCGTCGACCAGCGCGATCCAGTGGTCTGCGTACCAGCCGACGGCGGTGCTGCCCTTGCGAACCTGGATACTGGTCTGATCTGCGAGACCCTCCAGCAGTTTCATCAGCCGGTCGGGACCACCGGCTCGCGCGTGCTGGTAACCGAGCGAGCCTCCCGGATGCGGATTCTCATCTACGAGGATCACGCGCACGCCGCGCCTGGCCGCCTCCAGGGCGGCGGCAAGGCCGGCCGGACCTCCCCCGGCCACCAGAAGGTCGGCAAAGGCGTAGTCTTTGGGAGAGCACTCGATGCCGAGTTGCTCCTTGATGCGGCCGAGCCCCGCCAGCTGGCGGATTCGGTTCTCATAGAAGGGAAAGAGTGCCCTCGGTGTGTGGAAGGCTTTATAGTAGAAGCCGACAGGCGTCAGGGCCCCAAAGTAATCCAGCAGTCGCAGGCGGTCATTGCGGACCCCGCCCAGCGTGTTGACAGCCCGCACATCCATTCCTTCTTCAATGGGGGTTACGTCGGCCCGTATGTTGGTTCGATCCGAACTCTCCATCATGGCGTTGCAGTCGATGTCGGCAAGACCGAAAAGACCGCGGGGTCGGTGGTATTTGAAGCTTCGGCCCAGCACCCGAACGCCCTCGGCCCACAGGGCCGTGCTGACGGTGTCGCCGGCAAAGCCGGAATACTCGCGCCCTTCGAAACGAAATCGCACCGGCCGGGTGCGATCGATCCACTCTCCGCGCCGCGGCTCGAGTCGCTCACTCACGATCTTCCATCTCCTCAAAGAGATAGGTCCTGATGATCCGATCCTCGAGTGTGTCCCGCTCGGCGATGAACCAGACCCCGCTGGCAATGTGATACCACCACTCCCGCTTCACCCCGGGGGCCCCGGAGCGGTTGAAGACGTAGTCACCCCACTCTTCGTCCGATACGGATTGAGGATCGGGCATGGCCCGGTATTCTCCACCGAAGGAGAACTCCTGGAGGGGGCGTGGCCCGTTCACCGGGCATCGAAGCAGCTTCATTTCACTTCCTGGTGTACACAACTAGTGCTAGTGCCCTACCGAAGCGGCTCCCTTCTCGCCGACCAGACTGAACTCCTGGAATCGGGAGAGGGGAAATGACTTGATCAGCTCGTGCTCCTGATCATTGGCGATCGTGTATGCCATAGTCTCCCCGCACACCGGGGTTGCCTTGAAACCCCAGGTGCCCCAGCCCGTGTCCAGGTAAAAGCCCTCCACGGGAGTCTTTCCCATGATGGGTGAGAAGTCCGGAGTCATGTCCGAGAGTCCCGACCACTGCCGCAGGACACGCACGCCCGAGAGAAAGGGAAACAGCTCGAGCATATGGGCGGCCAGCCCCTCGGCGAAGTCCAGGGTCGAACGCATCGAGTGAACTTCGTATGGATCCAGGGAGGCCCCCATGACCAGTTCTCCGCGCGAGGACTGGCTGACGTACAGATGAAAGCTGGCAGAAACGATAATCGTGTTCAGCCAGGGCTTGAGCGGTTCCGTAACACAGGCCTGAAGGGGAAAGACGACGATCGGGGATCGAAGATTCACCATCTCAGTAATTCGGGGCGTGAAACCGGCAACCGCCGAAAGAACCTTCCGCGTCTCAATCAAGCCCCAGTTTGTTTCAACTCCCGTCACCCTGCCGCCGCTGACCTGGATCCCGGTGACCTCTGTGTTCTGATGAATCTCAACCCCCCCCCGGTCGGCACCGCGCGCGTAGCCCCACGCCACCGCGTCGTGGCGGGCGATCGCTCCGGGGGGATGAAAAAGAGCGCCCAGGACCGGCATGTTGTGTCCGCAGTCCAGATCCATCTGGGGACACTTCTTTCTGATGAATGCTCGATCGACAACCTCGCTGTCGACACCCAGGTGCTTGTTGACTTCGGCCCGCCAGCGCATGGTGCGCAGGGCTGCGTCGGTGTGAGCCAGAGTGAAGTGGCCGCGCTCGGAATAAAACAGGTTTAGATTGAGGTCGGCCGAGAGTTCCTGAAAGAGCTCGACGCTCCGGGCGTAGAAACGGACGCCCTCGGGCGTCAGATAGTTGGATCGAACAATTGCCGTGTTTCGACCCGTACCTCCGGCGCCGATGTAGCTTTTCTCCAGAACCGCGATATTGGAAATGCCGTGGTCACGGGCCAGGTAGTAGGCGCAGGCGAGGCCATGCCCCCCGCCTCCTATGATCACGACGTCATAGCGGGGCTTGAGTCGATCCGGAGCCCGAAACATTCGGGACTCCGAGTAGTGCTTGCTGAGCGCAAAGCGCACCAAGCGGTATGGCATCCCCAGGACAATCGGCGAGAGGGCATTCTTTGTCAAGAGAAAACTTCGAGCGCCTCTCCCCATGTCCTCCCCGGCTGCTAACTTGGGGGGCCTATGAGTGCTTTCTTCCCCTTCCTGCTGCAGCAGTTCGCGATGCCCGAGTTGGAGGGCGCGGTCGCCGCACTGATTGGCGGGTTGAGCCTGCTGGGAATTTTCCTGGGAGTCATGATCTTCGTTGCGGCGATTGTCTGGCTCATACTCCCTTTCGGGGTGTTCGGCATTAAGGGCCGGCTCGACAACATCGTCCAGTGGCAGCAGGCCATCTATGAAGAACTGCGAAAGATCAACGAGACCCTGGCGAAAAGGGAAAAGCGCCTTTAGGACATCCAGTCGCTGACACCGCGTCCTTTTCGCTCCCCTGATTCTTGTTGTAGCATGGCAATTGTACTGCTATGGCTGCTGACTTTTTCGAGACCCTCAAGAAAAATGCAGAAGCAAGGCCTGATCACGTGGCACTGCAGATTCTTGGGGAAAATGGACGCGAATCCTTCACGCTGAGCCGGATCTGGGATGAAATCGCCAGGATCAGTCACTTTCTGCGCAGTCATATCCAACCCGGCAACACGCTGGGAATCCTCATGGAGAATCATCCTCGCTGGGGGATTGCCTTTCTGGCCGCTCAGAGCGCCGGCGCCCGAATCGTTCCGTTCGATCTTCTTCATTCCTCACAAACGCTGGCCGGCCTCGTCCGGCACTCCGATTGCAGGTACCTGATCTCGTCTCAACAGGCTCTTCCCACGCTGCGCGAAGTCCAGGGCCTGCTGCCGGAGCCTCTGCCCGGCCTGATCGCGGGCCCTGAAGTCGAAGGCTATGCACGTTGGGACTCAGTGCTGCTTCAGGAGACCGGGGACATCGATCTGCCCCTGGTGCCCCGCGACCCGGATGAGACGTTTCTGCTCGTCTACACGAGTGGGACGACGGGAAATCCCAAGGGGGTCATGCTGACTCCCCGCAGTGTTTATCTGACCGTCGATTCCGTGCTCGACTCGGTGGAAGTTGCTCCACACGATCGCATTCTTTCGGTACTTCCGCTCTATCACATGCTGGCGCTGATGACCAATTTTCTGATCCCGCTGTACCTGGGGGCCCGCGTCACGTATCTGGATGCGCTGGAAGCCCAGAGAATTCTCCAGAGCTTCCGCGAAGAAGGGATCACCATTTTTGTGTGCGTTCCACAGTTCTACTATCTGGTCCACCGCAGAATCTTTCAGGAAATTGGGAAAAAGGGGTTGCTGAGCCGCGCTGCCTTCAAGCTGCTGCTAGAAATCTCTCACTTGAGTAACGAGTGGCTCGGTTGGAATCCAGGCAGGCTTCTCTTCGGACCGATTCACCGGAACTTTGGGAGATTGAGACTCTTTGCCGTCGGGGGAGCCCGCTTTGATCCGGAAGTCCTCCTCTCCTTCCGCAACCTCGGATTCACTTTCGCACAGGCCTTTGGGATGACCGAGACTGCAGCGGTGACCACCATCGCTTACGGGGGAGGCCTCGGCTCGGTAGGCCGTGCCATGCCCCATTCTGAAATCCAGATTTCAGAGCCGGATTCGGCCGGCATCGGGGAAGTACTGATCAAGGGCCCCCACCTGATGCAGGGTTACTGGAAGAACGAGGCGGCCACGCGAGAGGTGCTTTCCAACGGCTGGCTTCACAGCGGCGATCTGGGGTATCTGGACTCAGACGGTTACCTGCACATCACGGGGCGGAAGAAGGATGTCATCGTTCTCAGCTCGGGCAAGAACATCTATCCCGAAGAAATCGAGCAGGCCTACGAAAGGTGCCCCTACATCAAAGAGATCTGTGTGATCGGCGTGGAAGGGGAACAGAATCAGGAGACGCTGCATGCCATCGTGGTGCCGGATTTCGAGTACCTCAAGGACCGCCAGGTAGTGAACGTGGCCGACATGATCCGCTACCAGCTCGAGAACTTCTCGCAACGCCTCCCGCCCCACAAGAGGGTTCGCAGCTTCGACATCCGGCAGGATCCGTTACCTCGCACTCCAACCCGCAAGATCAAACGTTTCGAAGTCGAACAGCAGTTCCGAGAGCAAACGGCGACTTCGAGTGAACCCGAAATCGTGGAAGAGACACCGGCCCGGGACCCGGTCGAGGCGCGCCTTTTTCGGCTATTGAAGGAGACTGGCAAGGTACCAGTCGTGAACCCGCGAATGAATCTCGAGTTCGACTGCGGCTTTGATTCTCTGGAACGAGTCGAGTTCCTGTCCAACGTCCAGGACGCCTTTGGGATCGGCATCGACGACGACGAAGCCATGACCATCTTCACCGTCGATGATCTCTGGGCCGCCGTCAACAGGAAACTCGATCAGGCCTCCGGGCAGGTCACCCGGAGTGAGAAAGTCTCCTGGTCGGAGATCCTGGACACGCCTCTGACCGAAGAGGAAACCGGAGAGATCCACCGGGTGCTCCGGCGCCGTCCGGTCGTGGAGGCCATCTACTTTTTCCTGAGTCGCTGCATCTGGATCCTGGGCAAGTTATTTTTTCGCCTGCGCTTCGAGGGACAGGAGCATCTGCGCCAGGCGGATCCGCACATGATTTGCCCCAATCACCTCAGCTATGTGGACGCCTTCTTGATGAGTGCCGGCCTCCCCTTCTCGACGATTCGAAGGATGTTCTATGTGGGCTACAGCAACTACTTTCAACGCGGAACGCTGACCGGATACCTTGGAAGTCTGATCAAGATCGTGCCGGTTGACCCGGATCGAAACCTGAGGAAGGCTTTACGACTGGGAGCCTACGGTCTGAAGGAAAAACTGGTGCTGGGGATCTTCCCGGAGGGGGAGCGATCCGTGGACGGTGAGCTAAAGGCTTTCAGAAAGGGCCCTGCCGTTCTCGCCAAGGAACTGGGTGTGGTGGCCATCCCGACCGCAATTATTGGAACTTTTCAGGTCTGGTCACGTGGTTCTTCAAGAGTCCGCCTGCATCCGGTCACGATTCGATTTGGGAAGCCGGTCGCGCCCAGATCTGACGAGCCGCGCGAAGAGTTCAACGCGCGACTGAAATCCTCGGTCGAAGCGCTGTTGACGGGGGATCCTCGATGAATCCGGGGCCCATTCCAAAAGCCAATTTTCACGATCTCGAAACCCTCTGGTTTCAAGTTTCGGGAACCCTCTGCAATCTGCGTTGCAGCCACTGCTTCATCAGTTGCTCTCCGGACAACCATACCCTTGAAATGATGGAAACCCAGACCGTTTTCGGTTACCTCGAAGAAGCCAGAAAGCTGGGTGTGAGAGAAGTCTATTTCACGGGAGGAGAACCGTTTTTGCACCCGGATATGACCCGGATCCTGCGACGCACTCTCCAGGACTTCCCGGCCTCGGTGCTGACCAACGGACTGCCAATCAACGACGCCCGGGCCGACGAACTCCGGCGCATCTGGGAAGATTCCCGCTATTCTCTGGAAATCCGGATCAGCCTGGATGATTTCGACGAAAAGAGAAACGACCAGGTCCGGGGCAGGGGAGTCTTCCGGCGAGCCCTCGAGGCCTACCGGCGGCTCTCAGACCGCGGACTGCTTCCCATTTTGACTGTCACCGAGATCCGAGACTACCTGAGTCCGCAGGAATCGGTTCTGAATCCCTTTCAGAAGTATGTCGAGCTGCTGCGCAATATCGGCGTCAATCGGCCCCGGGTAAAGATCATTCCGGTGTTCGAGATGGGGATGCTTCCCACACCGGACAGGCCTGCTTTCGTCACGGTTTCTATGATGGAGGACTTCGATCACAGCCGTCTGCAGTGCTCGGCGTCCCGCATTGTCGCCGGGGACGGCATCTACGCCTGTCCGATCCTGGTGGGAGAAGACGAGGCGCGCATGGACGAAACCAGTCTGGAGGAGAGCATCAGGCCCTGCCGCCTGTACCACTCGGCCTGTACGACCTGCTACCAGACCGGAATGACCTGCAGGAACTACTGAGTCCGGATATGCCGCTGCCCGGCTACCAGAGAGTTGCTGTATTCGGAGGTGTCTACAACAACTACCTGGCCCTGGAAGCCCTGCTCGATCGATGCAGGGTTCTGGAAGTAGACGGTATTTTCTGCCTGGGGGATATTGGGGGCTTCGGTCCCTTTCCGGATCGCTGTTACCCGTTCCTTCTAAACGGCGGCATTCGAACCATCGCCGGGAACTACGACATTTCGCTGGCTGAGGGCCGGGAAGACTGCGGCTGCGGTTACACCGACCCTCGGGACAACCATTTCGCTCAGATCAGCTACGACTACACTTTCCGCAACACGTCGGAGGGGAATAAGAAGTGGCTGCGGGGGCTGCCACGCGACCTTCGGTTTCGCCTGGGCGAGAGAGTCGTCCACCTTTGCCACGGCTCGCCCCGGCGGGTCAACGAGTTCCTGTGGGAGAGCGCATCGCCCGATCACTTACTGGAAGGGTTTCTGGAGCACGCCCGTGCCGATGTGATGTGCTGCACCCACACAGGTGTGAAATGGCACCGGCAGCTTTCGAGAGATCGTGACTTCATCAACGTGGGCGTGATCGGCCGCCCCGAGAATGACGGGCACCAGCGGGTGTGGTTCACTCTGCTGGAGTCCTCTCGGGGAGATCTCGAGTGTCGCTTTGTCCCCCTCGACTACGATCATTTGTCGCTGGCCGCCGAGATGCGTCGGGCACAGCTCCCCGAAGAGTTTGTCGAGACCATTCTCACGGGCTGGTGGACCACCTGCCTGGAGATCCTGCCGGCTAAGGAGAGGAAAAGGGGGAAGTATTGAGTTCCACGTTCCAAGTGCCACGTTTTGGGTTTCACGATCTCCTTCGTCGACGGATACAGATGAGCGTTGGAGGGCAACCTGAGGGAGATTTCGGCGTCTTGGAGTCATGATGCGGTTGAAAAAGAGGAATCGGCCCCGGATTGGCCTCGCGCTGGGTGGTGGTGCCGCGGGGGGGTTGGCTCACCTGGGCGTGCTGAAGGTTCTGGCAGAGGAAAAGATTCCAATCGGCTTCATCGCCGGAGTCAGCGTCGGCAGCATCGTTGCCGCCGGGTTCTCGGCCGGATTGTCGATAGAGCAGCTCGTCCGGCAGGCGGAGTCGGTCACCTGGAAACATCTGGGACGCTGGAGCCTGTCCTTGAAGGGCTTCAACCGCAATGACCGCATGGCGGGTTGGCTGGAGAGTCTTCTCCCGGTGAGTACTTTTGAGGAGCTTGAGGTTCCCCTCCGGGTGCTGGCCACTGATTTGCGCACCGGGAAACCCGTGGTCCTCGAGCGTGGCCCGTTGTTTCCCGCGATCCGGGCCAGTTGCGCGATTCCTGGACTCTACGTGCCCGTGGAGCTGAACGGCGGTCTACTGGCCGACGGCTACCTGACCTGCAATCTGCCGGTTCGACAGGTGCGGGAGATGGGAGCTGAAGTTGTCATCGCCTCGGCCATTGGTCTGAATACATCCGACCAGGTCAACCTGAATAATATCTACCAGATTCTGCTCCGATCTTTCTCCATTATGAGTTCAGCCGTGCAGAGCAACTCCTTTTCCGATGCTGATGTCCTGATCCAGCCTCGCATCGAGAACTTCGCGTGGACCGACCTTGGCGCCCTGTCGGGACTAATCGAGGCGGGAGAACAGGCGGCAAGGGAGCAGCTCGGCCCCTTGCGGGAGGCCCTGTGCCCGTCATTGTGGGCCCGGCTCAAGAAGCGGTTTTCCTGAATGACAACGCCTTTCGTCGGCGGCCTCCGGGCCCCGGCGCAGTCACTGGCGTTCCTGCCTCTGTAGTTTCCTTGACAGTCAGCTTTCCTTGCGGCTGGCGGGCCGGTTCCGGAGATGACTTGAAGTCGCGGTGGCGCCGGCTTCTTGTGAGAGATTGCTTTCTTGTTGACATTGTAAAATGACGGATTCCACAATCTCTGGACAGACATGACGAAGAGCGACGACAGGACATCAACTTTCGGGCTGGAGAACGCGGACAGGGCCCATGCGCAGGGCCGGGCCGAGGATCTGGAGGTTCTATTCGGGGCTGCGGAGCGGGCAATCCAGGGCAAGCGGCCCGACCAGCTGAAGGAGCTCCTCGAGCAGGAGCCGGAACTGGTCCGGGCCAGGAACGAGTCCGGCGAGGATCTGCTCAACCAGACGCTCTCTTACGCCAACTTTGTGGGAGACGAGGCCGGTTTCTGGACTTCGACACCCTGCGCACAGGTGTTGGTTCGGGCCGGCGCGGAGGTGACGACTCACACATGTCTGCGCGCCATGTACACCGGAGATGCCGAGATGGTGCGAATGTTCCTGCAGCTGGGCGCCATTCCGTCCAGCCTCAGGAATGCCTCCGCGGCCGGAGATCCGGCACGTGTACGCGCCCTTTTCGAGGCGGACGGACGCTTAACTGACGCCGGCCGGCCGGCCCCGGAACTTCACGAGCGACACGTCGAGGTGCCGGACCCACAGGACGAGGAACTGGTCATTGCCGACGCCTTCCGTCTGGCCTGCCGCTGTGGTAATCCGGAGGTCGCCGCTTGGCTCCTGGACCGCGCGTTCGAACTCGACAAGGATCTCGAACGGAAAATTCAGGCGGGCGGCGGCACTGGATCTCTGGTGGGGTTTCTGTTGGAGAACCGGGGCAATGTCGACGTGCTCCACAGTCTCCCCATCTGGGAATCCGCCCAGCTCGTGCGCCTGCACCTCGCGCTCCAGGGACGGGATGCTGCTTCCTTCCGGCGTGTGCTCGAGGCGGCGCCCCGGTTTTTGAGCAGGGAGCATCTGTCCCTGCAGAACCACCTGATCGAAAACTGTGCCTACGGGCGCGGAGCCGACCTGGCCCGGGCACTCGTCGACCTGGGTGCCGACATTATGAAAAAGCCACCCCAGGACTCTCGGGCCCTGGTCTATGCCATCGACTACGGTGACCGCAAAATGATCGATCTGCTGATTCCCCACTGGAAGCCCAGGGACGAACTACCCACCTGGGCCGGGCTGGGGCATGAGGACAAGGTCCGCTCTTTCTTTGATGCGAAAGGCCGGCTGAAGCCTCATCGGGCGGAAGTCTATCCGGAGAGTGCGGAGCCCGAGAATCCAAAAGATATTCTGGTTCACGCACTGGGCCTCGCGTGCATGAACGGACAACTGGAGATCGCTGACTTCCTACTCGGGCACGAGGCCGACGTCAATGCGCCATGGGGCCTGCATGAACCCGCTACGATCCTGCATGAGGTCGCCACCAACGGCCGGCTGGAACCCGTCCTGTTCCTGTTGGGGAGGGGCGCCGATGTGACCATACGGGATGAGCGCTTCGGCGGAACCGCGCTGGAATGGGCCATGTATATGGAGCAAAAGGAGGCGCAAGACCTTCTTTCCGGACCTACCGTGGCTGCCGACTTCTTCAGCGCGGTCCAGTTTGGCTCACTGGATGAAATCAAAGAGCACCTGAAGAAGGGCCAGGATGTAAACGCCCAACTCGACTTCGTTCAGACTCAGGGCGTGAGGGCCCTGTTCTTTGCCGTCTACCAGGACAGACCCGAGGTGGTGGAATACCTGCTGCAGGAGGGGGCCGACGCTGGGGCCTGCGACGGCCATCGTCGCGGGGCTTTTCACCGGCTGCAGGGGAATAGCGAACACGCGGAGAGAATTGCCCGGGTTTTGATTGAGCACGGCGCCGATGTGAAGGGGGCCGACGACAGGGGGGGGCACCTCCCGGGACCACGCCGAAGCGCAGGGGTTAGCGAGCTTGGTGGCGCTTCTCTCTGAGCATGGCGGCTGAGCGAAAGAAAGCCCTCCCGGGTCATCACACGCCTGCCCGTCGGCCTGACACCGGATACCCAACCAGGGGCTAGTGCATCTAGAGATTGGCGGCAACGAGGCGAAAATGGTGGCCGTAGATAGCGAGTGTCACGGCTTGGCCGAATTCCCGGGGGTGGCGCACCAGGGTGTACAGGAGCAGCCTCCAGTACGCCAGGCGGCCGGGATAGCGGAGCCCCAGACACCACAGCGACTTGAAAAAGGCCTTGATATCAGCCACCCCGTAGTACTCCCGCTGACCTCGGTGTCGATACCTTGACAAATAGGATCTGATGCGCTGGTAGTAGGTATCCGGTTCATAAAGGGAGTGCATGAGCCTGCGATAGCCGTTGATCAGGAAGTCGCTGTCCAGCTTGGTGATGAAGTTGAGGTCGGCTTCCGTATTGCTCCCTTCACTCTGACGCAGGAGCCGGCCTTCCGCGATCATCCGAGTGTAAAGCCGAGTCTTGGGCAGGGCTGAGAGCAGGCCCACCATTGCGGTGACCACGCCGGCCTTCTGGATGAACTCGAACTGCCGCTCGAAGATGTCCGAACCATCGTTGTCGAATCCCACGATGAAGCCGCCCATGACCTGCATGCCGGCATTCTGGATCGTCCACACCGACTCCAGCAGATCGCGTCGAGTGTTCTGCAGTTTCTTACACTCCTTGAGGCTCGCCATTTCGGGCGTCTCGATACCCAGAAACACTTTCCCGAACCCGGCCGCCGCCATCAACTCCAACAATTCCTGGTCATCCGCCAGGTTGACGGATGCCTGGGTGAAAAAATCCATGCGGGCGCCGACTCGCTCTCGCCAATCGATGACGGCCCTGAGCATCTCCTTGACCTTCCTCTTGTTCCCGATGAAGTTGTCATCGACCAGGAAGACCGGCCCTTTCCATCCCCGGGAGTGCAGCGCATCCAGTTCCGCCAGCAGTTGGGCAGGCAGCTTTGTGCGGGGTCTGCGGCCGTTCATGACGATGATGTCACAGAATTCACAGTCGTAGGGGCAGCCTCGTGAGAACTGGACCGACATGGTGACATAGTCGTTGAAGTTGATGAGATCCCAGCGGGGAAGGGGTGTTGTCGTCACATCGGGACGCTCATCATTCTCGTAGTGTTTCCCCAGGCAACCGGCTTCCATGTCTGCAACCACACGGGGCATGATCTCTTCCACTTCACCCAGGACCAGGTGGCCGACGGTCGGAAACTTCTCTTCTGAAGTAGTGAACAGGGGTCCGCCTCCGATCACAGGCTTACCCATCGCCGTGCAGCGCTCCGCCACTTCCAGCGCCGATTTCTTGTGCACGATCATGGCTCCCACCATCACATAATCGGCCCACTCAAGATCGGCATCCCGCAACTGGGTCACGTCCATATCGATCAGCTTCAGGGCCCATGCACGGGGAAGCATGGCGGCCATCGTAAGCAGCCCCAGGGGGGGATACGCGGACCTCCTGGACATGAAGTCAAGGGCGTGTCTGAAGCTCCAAAAAGTAGTCGGCGTTCGCGGAGACACCAGCAATATGTTCATTCAGGATTCCCTCTAGCGATTCATCTGTCTGATTAGACCACTGGAAGTGGTAGCACGTTGGCGGCTCAAAAGGCAAGCACTTGCCCTGGCCTTTCCCCGCCAGTCCTCTGGCGGCGGCTCTGATCTACAAGAGTCGCAGTCGACTAGAATCGTGACGCCGACAGCTGCACATCGGCCCTGGCCCACGCCTTCTCAAAACGGGCTTGCACCTTATCGGCCGTTCCAGACTGTCCCTGCGCTCGCAGGCTTTGCGCAAGCCCGAAAAGCGACCAGCCGTTTTCCGGGCGGCGGCGCAGATCTTCCCAGTAGACAACTTCGGCCTCCCTGGGTCGTCCAGCCTCGAGCAAAACGGCGCCCAGTGACTGGCGGACCGGATAAAACCAGTCGGGAGGCTCGTTGTAGGCGAGGGAGTCCTGCAGCCGGACGGCCGCTTCCAGCAGCAACAGCGCCCGATCGTACTGGCCTCTCCTGGCGGCGATCTCACCGGCCAGGGTCTTCGCCCCAATCTCAAGAACGGCGGCGGGTGGACTCAGCCACAGCATGGCGCGAAGGCGCTCATCCTCTGCCAGTTCCCGCAGCTTCTTGAGCTCCCTTTCGGCCTTTTTCAGCCGGCCGAGGGCGCGGAAGGCACTGCCCTGGGCGTAGTGCCTGATGCCGCGTGCGAACAGGAGATCTTTGTCCGGTTCCGGCTCCTGCATGATTTCGGCCCACTTACCGAAACGCGTCAAGGCGTAAAGGGGAGTGACCAGGAAAGTCTGGAAGGAAGGAGATTCGTCAACAGCTTCCCTGGGCATCTGCGCCGCAGCTTTGCGGGCCGCACCGAGGGCCTCGGCGCTGCGCCCCAGGTTGGTGCTGGCCCACCACAGGAAATGGAGATTGTGAGGGTAATAGGCCAGCGGGTAGATGCCCTGAGCCCGGCACTGAGTAATGTAACCCTCGTCTGCTTCGATAGCGTTCACATTGACTCGATAGGCGTCCTCATAGCGACCCAGGCGCATGTAAATGTGAGAGGGCTTGTCATTACTGCATCCTCCCAGCCTTCTTCCCGGGATCCGTCGGCGTGAAAGCCGCTTATTCGTAGTCAGCGGCGGCTGGGGATACTCCGGCTTTTCTCGCTTCGGCAGGCCGTTCCCCAAAGATGTCCAGAACCCGCCCCGGGAAAGGCAAGAACACGCGCTCAGGGACCGCGCCCGGCTGCGGGATCACGCGCCTTCGATCGTCCAGCATTCCCATGGCCCGAAAAAGAGTCGGCACTACATCAAGGGTGGTTGCCACCGTACTGACCGTCTTCCCCCTGGCCAGCCGGGTGTTGGGCCCACCCCACGCCAGAAAGGCAGTTCGGGCCACGATCGGCCGCAGCCCGGAATGACTGCCGCCGGAGGTTCGAGTATTGGAATTGAAATTCCATAGTTCATCCGCCCATGTCAGGAAATCGGGCTGCTGGTTGGCATATTTACGCTTGAGACCTCGCAAATAACGTGCCTTGAGCCCGGGAGAGCTGAAATGGGTCAGATAGCTCTGGAATTCGGGGGAGTCGATAAAAGCCTCGGTTGGATCGTCGGTAATGTCCAGCAGCATGCACACGGCAGTCCCGTATTCGGTCTGATGGGTGGCTGCCAGCCAGGCCGCTCGAGAGTGGAATCGACGCACCCAGTCGAGGCGTGAGACGCCCTCCGGCGTCTCGGCCCCTCTGCCCGACACAAGCCCCAGGGGATCAGGGCCCGAGCTGAGCGAGAAACGAAAGCCGAGGTCGCGGGTCTGTTGCAAGCCTGTCACCGGAACATACTGAATTCGCCGATCGGCATCTTCAACGATGAGGGCTTCTCCGCCTTTGTCGTGACGATCCCTGGCAGTCGACTTGACCCATACTACGTTGCGCGGTCCACGCCGGCTCATTTGGATGCCGGCAGCGGCCTGGAGTGCTCCTTCCACGTGGCGGACCGGGATGCTCGTAACGATCAGGTCGTAGGGGTTGTGCTTACCGTTCACGGGAGCGTTCGGTGCCTTATAGTCGGACAGGATCTGGTAGTAGTTCATGGGCAGGCGGCGGCCTTTCTTGTCGACCGTCGAAGTCACCCATTTCAGATCCTCGTCCAGTCCCAGCGTATAGCGAGAGAGCTGGTGGACCTGGTTCGGATGGCCCAGAAAGCCCTTGGGAATCAGAGAGGAGACCTCAAAGTCGGATCGGGCTATTCTCTCGAAGTCGAGACCGCCCTCCGGGTCGTCGTCCCCGAACCGCAAACTGAGGAGCAGATCCAGCGCGGCGAGCTGGGGAGCGTCACGTTCGATTTCCTCCTCGAGTCGCCAGGCCGCATCCAGAGCGTGGCTGTCCGTCTTGGAGGACAGGTTGCGGGCCAGATCTTTGGCCCCGTGGTGGTAATCCTTAAAAAGGGACAGGTCGGTTTCGAGCCACTGCCGGGTCGTTTCAAGATTCCGGCGAAACATGGACTTCAACCGATGCCAGCGCTCAGAATCGGGCTGGCATCGTTTCATCTCGAGAAGGATCAGGTGGAGACGATTCAAATCGTCATTACGGAGATTGACTGCGGCTCTTCCATTCCCGAAGTTGTCGATGTAACAGGTGATGTATCCCGCTTCCCCGCCGGCACTCTCTCCGTACGGAGAGTTGGGACTCTCGTAAACCCGCGGGTAATCCAGACCCAGCACCGGTACGGTGACGGCGCTCCAGGCGCTTTCGGCGAGCAGCGTCTTCACCGTGTGAGCGCCAAAGAGAGGCTGCCGGAAAGCCGTCGTAATGGGGAACGAAAAGGCTGTCTTTCCGGGTTGAATCTCGGAACCGTGATCGGAGACGATGGCCACGATCGTTTCACTCTTGCGTGAGCTTCTCTGCACTGCCTCGAAGATCCGACCGACCTCGCGATCCAGCTTAACGCTCCAGTGGATAAGGTTCGCCGGGTGAGGGTCTACATGCTGCTGGTGATCGATCAGGGTGAAGAGAGGACTCAGGTAATCGTACCTTTCCTCGCCGAGAACGTCCCTCTGCAGGATTCTGCGGACGGTCATGAAAGCCGATAGCTCCTGAACGAACTCGGTATAATCGACACCCGTCACGAGCCTGGACAGGTGTGAGCGGGCGACCCCTGGAACATCATCCTCGTTGTTGTGAAGCCACCGTTTGCCCGATTCCAAAAGTAGCGCCTTGTTGCCGGTGCGTCGGTAGATCTGAGGTCCCGACCAGACCCGGTTGGGGTCGAATCCGTCGAGCATCAGACTCACGCCGATTTGATCGAGACTCCAGAGGGCGGCGGTCTTGCTGTCGCCCCGGCGGACGGCATCAAGGGTGTCCCGGATCCCATCCAGATGGTAGCGCATGTAGCAGGTGTCCCTGCTGAAGGTGCCGTGACCCTTGATCACACTGGGCTGCCCGGTGTCGATCAGCGCCCAGGAGCAGGGGGAAAGGGTCAGAGTCTCTGAATACATGTTTTCGACATAGACCCCACCCTCAAAAAAGTAGTGTCGAATATTAGGCAAAACCGTGGAGCGGCCGGTCTCCTCCTGGTAAAAACGCAGGGCTTGACGAAGATCTGGCGCGTAGCGCAGCCGGTGCCAGTAGTCCTCCCGCTCGGGAACGCTCAGGGCAGCCAGTAGATCGGGAGGCAGGCCGTCGACCTTGATGAGTACGAGGCGGGGCCGGGCCGGCGCCCCCAAAAGCGTGCCTCCCAGCAAGAGGGTGGCGGCGAAGAGGATTCCCCGGGTTGTGGCAGCGGTGATCAACGCCGATTTCCTTCCGATGCCAGGTGCGATTCGGCAACTTCAACCGGGCCGGACTCGAGCCGCCCGGCACGCTGCGATTGCGTGAGTTGCCGGTGGGCGAGATTCGCTGCCTGCAGGCACAGCGCCTTTTCTTCTTCCATCCAGGGAATTCCCTCACTCCGGGTGTCGAAGGCCAGATACTCACGAGCCTGACGCACGTAGGCGATGATCTCGCTTTCCTGTTCTCGAAACTTGACCCCGGCCTGCGGATACAGATCGATAGCCAAAGGAGCCCGTGAAAAGAATTCCAGGGCTTCTCTCAGGTACCAGGGAGAGACGGTCATCAGATCGCCACCGCTTTCGACGAACTGCCGGAGCACCAGCAAGCGGCGTTTCGTGAGTCTCTCAACCCGGAATAGATGCCGCTTCCGGTGCTCCTCTGCTTCCTTGTCCGCGATCCTGGCCCGCTCCTCATCCAGCGCCCGCAGGTCTGCAGCGAGCAGTTGCGGGCTGCGGCCCTCCAATTGGTAGAGCCTGGCCAGCACTTTGTCGATGTCAGACAGCCACCCAGCTTGCTCTGTGTCCCGGCCCATTTTTGAGCGCTGCTCCAGGGCGAGGCGGAAATCAAGCAGGAAATCGACCAGTTCGGGATCAGGGTCACGCGCTTCCTCATGAAGGTTCGCGAGAGCGGTATCGATCTGATCGGGAGGAATACTCGGCAGGTGTTCGTCCCGCAGGAACACTCGCAGCGGCCTGATCTCCCGCCGTCTCTTCAAGTAACGTCGATAGCTCGCCATTTCTCGCTCGCCGACGCGACCGCGGATGCCCGTCACTCCGCGTATCTGTTTGGCTCGAAGGGCGCGAGCCCACCGCAGCAGCGGGCCGGGCCGGGCCAGGCGCAGGTATTGGATCCGGGCCCGAAGAGCCTGCACCCGGCTGGGTTGGGTGAGAGGATTAATCAGAAGACGGTCGATGGAATCGAGGAGCCCGTCGGCCGGCTCCTCATCGAAATAAAGATGACTCAGCAGGGACAGGCGCAGCTCCTCCAGTCCCAGGGAATGCTTGGAGTCGCTGAACAGACTCAGACCCTTGCGGTTAGCCAGGAAGCTCCCACCCTTGTTGGCGATCCAGTAATACAGAGTCTTGCCAGGGTGAACCGCCAGAGCCTCGTCTCCCAGCTGGTGCAGGTAGGTGGCTGCCTCCCGGGTACGGGGGTTGTCCGGGTCGAAGAAATCGACGGCGATAATCGGCTTTAAAGTCAAATTGCTCTGATAGACGTAGATCGCGAGTGGGACGCGGTCTCCTGAAGAGGCAGCCTGTAGAACGTCAGGGTTCTCGAACGGATTGTATGTCAGATCAAACGGATTGAAACTGGGCCAGCGGACCTGTGACGGCGCGGGTGCCAGGGCCGAGTCGTAGTAGAGAACGCCTCCCAGCGCCACCGGGACTCCTCCCGCCGTATAGCGGCGGAACTCCTCGTAGGCCAGGTTGTGCTGGTTGGCAATACTGGCCAGCAGACAGGATGTGCCCCACAATTGTTCACGCATCTTGCTGTCGAAACCGTGTACGAAGTTTTCGGCCTGTTCTTCCTTCACCCAGCGGCCAAACACGTGCCGGGAGGCCAGCAGCTTGAACTTCAAGTCGGTGATCGTCTCGGCTGAGAGCGAGTCGGCCTCCAGGGTGTGGGTAGCGAGGTCCGTATACCAGGTCAGGCCCAGATAGGCCTGTTCGAACTGCCGCTCTTTCATGTCATTGTGGCGCAGCAGATAGTTGCGGTACAGCAGGCTTGCGGAGTAGGTCACCGGCCCTACGCTCGTCCAAAAACCGACGATCGCTCCCAGGCCTTTCTTAATCCCCTGCAGGACCATGTGCTCGTTGGCCCTGTAGTGTTTCTGAGTGGCTTTGAGAAAGGGCCGGGGCAGTTCGGAGCCGGCTCGTGACGGGTTCTCCTCCAGTCTCCGTCGCTTCTTTTCCAGTTTACGGAGCGTGCCCGGGTTGCTCTTCTTGCTGGAGAGTAGGACCGGAAACGCGGCTCCAACGTGATCCCCGGCGCTGGGGGAGAAGTGCCCCAGGTTCCAGAGCGCCAACCAGCGACCCTGCGGCGCCTCAGAGAATGAATAGTCGACCAGAACGCTCACGAGGGGGTGGAATTCCGTCCCCTCGGGAGTCTGGTGCTCCGAGCCCACCGTGGTTAAAACAAATCTCTCGCCCGGGAACATGGGCCTTGGGGGAGTCAGGGGAACGTCCTTGACCACCAGTCGAGTGCCTTGCGTCTCGGAAATCCCCACCGGGTGTCGCTGTGCTTCACTTGCTCCGGAGGCGGACTCGATTTGGCTCCAGGAAGCGAGGACGAGGATCGCCCCCGTCGCGGATACACCGCGAGTAGCGGCGCGGCCAAGCATTCTGAGGTATCCCCTGTGATTCATTTATCAACCGCCTTCGGCGTTGTCAGCCCGTGCGCCAGTACTCTTTGAGGCCTGCTGGCGCCCAGACAAGCACAGCGATTCGAAAATAAAGTATAGCCAAGCCGGTTGCAATCCAAAACCAGCCGCAGAGTTGACAGCAAGATCGGTGCCAGCAGAACTGCCGGAAGCGCCGGAGGCTCCGGAGTCCCTCCGCTGCGAACCTCAGGCACGGAAGCCAGAGCACCACTCGTGAAGGAGCATCTGAAAAGGGGTTCCCTGGTAGCTTTGTTGACGACCCGCATCAGTCCGGGCGATACTCCTCCTTGAACGTGCAGTGTCGACCCATGATCCTCCCCCCGCGCGTACAAACGGAGCGGGAAATCGACCGCTCGCTCCTCATTTGGAACGTACCACTAATGGCTGGCACAGGTAGAGGAATGGCAGCGTGAGGGCCCCGCTTCCAACCTGGTCGGAAGCGGCCGGTTTCTTTCGCCTGATCCGGGGGCTCAGGCCGTTCCTGTCCGAGAAGATCACTTTTGAGCAGGCAAGAGGAACGATCAAGAGTCGGATGGAGGACCGAGAAGAACGTTTCCTCGGGAAGCTCGAGGCAGCCGTTTTTTCCTGTCCGTCGAGCCCTTATTTTCAGCTCTTTAAGGCTGCCGGCTGCGAGCCGGAAGATGTTCGCAGGATGGTCCGCAGCGAAGGACTCGAGAGTGCCCTGGTTCGATTACGACAAGCGGGTGTTTTCGTGACCTGGGAGGAGTTCAAGGGCTGGAAGCCGGTGGGCCGCGGCAGCCAAACCCTTTCTGTTCGGGAAAGGGACTTCGACAACCCGGTCGTCCGCGAACACTACACAGCCACCAGCGGAGGGACCAGCGGGAGACCGATGCGAGTTCGGATCGACATTGAAGAGTTGGCCGAGGCCGCCGTCAACTGGGCCGTCTGCTTTGCAGCCCACGGCTGGGAGGGTCGACCGCTCGTGTTCTGGACCCCGGGACACAGTGGTTTTGCAAGTCGCTATCTCAGGTGTATGAAATTTGGGTTCCCCTACTCGAAATGGTTCCGGTTGACCCGACCCGACAAGTTGGCGGACCTGGTTCGCGCCTCCATCCTCCACCGTACTGTCCGAATTTTGGCCAGTCTTCCGGCACCGCAACCGGCTCCCCTGGACCAGGCACCCGTCGTGCTTCAGTGCCTGCTCCAGCTCCTGGAAGAGGGGAGCAAGCCGATCGTTAACACTTCACCCAGCGCTGCGGGTCTCCTCGCGCGGTTGGCCTGCGACCGGGGGCGGTCCCTCTCAGGCGTGAATTTTCTCCTCGGGGCCGAGCCGGTAACGGGGGTGAGGCGAAGTGTCATCGAGTCCAGCGGAGCCGGCGCCGTACCCACCTATGGAACTTCAGAGGCCGGCTGGATTGGTGCCCAATTTCCGGGAGCCGGGGTAGCGGATGAAGTCAGCGTCTTTGGTGATGCCTACGCAGTGATCCCGCGCCCCGACGGGGGGATTTCGGCCCCGGTGGGCGATCCGCTACTTTTTACAGGGCTGCGCCGGGCCGGCCCCAAGGTGCTCATCAACACAGAGATTGGAGACTCTGCGGTCATTGGATCGAGCAGGCCCCTGGTCACAGCACCGGGGTACAACGTGACCCTGCACACGATCCGCAGCTTCCGGAAAGTGACCCTGTGGGGGGCGAGCTTCGCCGTGGCCGACCTGTACCACCTGGTGGAGAAAATTCTGCCTGACAGGATCGGGGGAGGGCCCCATTCCTACCAGCTCGTGGAGGAAGAGGAACCAGGAGGCATGACCCGCCTGCGACTCTTGATCAGCCCCGAGGTTGGGAGCGTCGACAACAACGTCGTTCGGCGGGCCTTCCTGGCGGAACTGCGGAAGCAGCGGCACTATTACGGTCCTATGGTGGATGTCTTGCATCAGGCAGACGCTGTGAGAATCGAGAGGCGAAGCCCAATCCGGACGCCCAGGGGCAAACTCCTGCCGGTGTTGCCTCTCGAGCACGCTGGATCCAGCCCAGGGAGCAGTCCTTGAGAATACTGTGGGTTGGCCCCTTTCCTCCCCATCCGGGAGGGTCCGCAATCAGCTTGAGCGAGATCGTCTCGGAGGTCGCAAAGGCCCCGAATCAGACCCAGGTCATCGCTCCCATCACCGAGGAGACGAAACCAGCGGCGGAGCGGTTGGATGCTGCCCAACCCGCCCTCCAAATCAAGAGATACCTGATGCCGGAGTACGACCTGACGCCTTATTCCCAGAACCGGCAGCAGCTGGTCCAGGCAGAGCGCCTCGCTCTGCAAACCTTGTTTCCGGCCGCCATGCGGAGCTTTCGACCAGAGCTGGTTGTAGCAGGCCGCGAATCCCTTTCCCGATGCGTCGTCCCTCTGGCCCGGGCGCACGGGCTTCCGTGGGTGCAGATGGTGAGGGGGTCTCCCACGGGAGAGATTCTCCGCGGCGTCTATCCTACATCCAAATCAGCTCGATTCCTGCGGACACTCGCAGAGGCGGATCAGATCATCACAGTGGCGAAATTCCAGGAAGAGGGGCTGAGAGATCTTGGTCTCACCCGGGTGACAACCATCGCGAATGCCATCGACACTTCGCGGTTTCGGCCCCACCCGGCCAACCGCAGGCTCGTGAGGGAGCTTCAGATCCCCAAAGCCCATATCGTCATCCTTGTACCTGCCAACCTGCACCCCAGGAAGCGTCCGTTTGACGTCGTCGAGTCGGCATACGGGACCCTGGCTCGGAATCCGCGCCTGGTTTATATAATGGTCGGCTTGGGACACCTTCGAGTGCCGGTCCGAGAGCGTTGCAGGGCGTTGAACATCCTCGACAAGTTCCGCTTTCCGGGCTGGATCGACTATGCGCGCATGCCTGAACTGATGAACCTTGCCGACCTGGTTCTCATGGCTTCTGAGTCGGAGGGAATGGCTCAAGCCTACCTGGAGGCCTTGGCCTGCGAGCGAGCGCTGCTGGCCAGCGACACACCTTCGGCGAAAGAGCTGATCAGAGACGGTCACAACGGGTTGCTCTTTAGGATTGGGGACACCAAAACACTTGCGGCTCTGACACTGGAAGCGGCGTCAGACCCGGCGAGGCGCCGGAGTCTGGGAAGAGAGGGCCGAAGAAGCCTGGCCGGCAGATCCTTGTCCGAGGCGGGCACGGACTATCTTCGGATCCTCAGCTCAGTTGTCCGCGACCATGTCTCTGCCAGCAGAACAGGCGCAGCGCCCTAGCCCGGATTATGCAAGAACCGTAGTTCGGTGTTGAAAAACGACTCGAGAAGTGGCCCAACTCGGAAGCGGGCAGGTGTGACAGGCGGATTTGCGAAGAATATGGGTTGGCGAGGCGTTTGAGTGGTTTGGGGAGTGAATTTCAGACAGATCTGGGCCTGGATGAGTGTCGGAAGCGGTTTTTCGGGGGAGCTGGGAAAAGCTAACTGGAGTTCAGGCGACTCAAGACGAGGTGGAAGAGGGGTTGTTCGGGGAAGGCTGAGGAAAGATGGACCCAGATGCGTCGAGTGGTTTGTCGGATCCGGGCCCCAATCTTGAGGACCCGACGACGTAAGGTTTCGATTTCGAGCTTGTGCCAGGGGGTTCCGTGAAGATAGTCGCGCAGGCGCACGAACATCTGGTAAGCCAGTGCATGCAGGAGGAGTCGAAACTGATTGGCCAGGAATCGATGACAGCTGAGTCGGTCCATGCTCAGATGATTCTTGAAGGCCTTGATGAAGTTCTCGGTCTGCCCTCGGTTTGTGTAGTGGTCATAAAGTGATTGGGAGCAGAGATCGTCCCGGTTGGTAACTACAAAGCGACGATTGATGCCACGCTGATCGACCTCCACTTTGACAATGACGCGACGGGATCGATCCCAGCTGTGGGCTCGATAAAGAAACTCGTCAAACTGACGCTGTTTTTCCTCCAGCTCAAGGAACCTCAGCCGAGTCGAATCCAGCAGGGGCTCGACCACTCGCTGCAGGCGAGGGTTTCGACTTAACCCAATGACATACTGGAGTTTATTCTCTTCACATTCACAGAACTCGTAGAGCCGAGGCGTGGCAAAGCCGCTGTCGGCCCGAATCTCAATCTCGACATCCGTCCCCACTGCTTGTCGGATGGCCTCCACGACTCGCTTCAGAATGGGCACGATGTGAGAGGCAGCCCCCTTGTTGCCAGGTCTCAACACGGCACAGACCAGGTCTCCCGTGTCGGCATCGAAGATCAGCAAAGGATGCAGAATGTGGTTTCGGTAATACCCGTGGTAGAAGGAGAACTCCTGTTGGCCGTGAGTGTGGTCGTCGGTACTGTCCAGATCCAGGATGATCTTGCTGGGACGTCTCTTCTTCAGGGAGCGCACATAACGGCCTGGCAGCCACCGGCTCAGACGCATCAGATCCTTCTTGGTGACGGAGTTCTCCAGGCGGGAGAAAGTCGGCTGGGTGGCCAAATCGGGATCGCTCTCTGGCAACTGATCACAGACGGTCTTGAGCATCGGATCCGAGCGCAGCGTATCGGCGTCGTTACAGTCTTCGTAGCCGGCCACGATCTGCAAGACTCGTTGTCGGATCAACTTCAACAGGTCATGACGAACGTAGCGTCGGTCTCGACTTTCCGCAATACACGAACTGAAGCCCTCGCACAATCGATGTTGACGATCCAGGGATCCAAACAACAACCATCCTGCGTCGGAAGTGAGGCTCCCTCCATCAAAACGCGTCGTGATCTTTCTGTGGCTGTGAAATGGCAGGGTATTCTGGCAGACTGCTTTTGACATTGCCGTAGCTCCTGTTTAGGGTCATTGTTTTTGTAAACCCTTTTATATCAGAGGGCTACGGCTTTTTCCTGGAGCCAGAATCTCACTCGGATTCAGATCTTTTGCATAATCCGGGCTAGCACGAGCCAGAAGCAAGCCTGCTGGGAGAATTTCGTCGATCATTTCGCTCTGGTCAACTACCAGGGGATCAGCGTTAAGGCCCTGACTCCGCTCTCGTCGCTGAACAAGACACTGTACTTTCAGCCGGATTGCGCAACTCACATCCCAATCGGAGTGACCGCCGAGCCTAACCTGGGCGTCCTCGCCAAGATTCCAGTGCTCGTACAGTAGAAAGAAGAAAGAGATAAGAGAATAAAAAGAGAAGGGGACATCCATGATAAGTAGTTGTCAAGTGTGGGCAAGACTCCCCCTCAACGGTGCGGTGAGAGCACCGTCAACTCCAGAGTTCATTTACAGCAATCCGGACGATAGGTTTTTGTCAGCTAAAGGTGCTTCATGACCTTGGGGGTCAGAATCCAGACATCCATTTGCGGTATCGGGCTCGAGAGCGAGCCGTCACCGAAGCTTGAGTTTGGGCAAACCGGCCGTCCTCCAAACAGGTCAGTTGGTGTCTCAGGGTCAAACCCGTCACACAATCCCTTTCAGTGAGGAACGGCCGGAACCTTCCCGGCTAGCTGAGTTTTGTTCTAAATGCTAGCCACTGAAAATGGTCGGTCACTGCGATCGACCGCCATCAGGTAAGCTGCCAGTTTCCTGGCAACCGCCAGCGTGGCTCGGTTGTGATTTCCTTTCTGCCTTTGCGTTTGTGCAACGGCGGCCAGCTGTGGGCTATATCGAGGAGCCAGCTTGGCCGCTTCCACCAAAACCCGCTGAAGATGCCGGTTACGGTGTTTGCTGATCGGGCTCGAGCGGTCCTTGCCTGCCGACTGCTTCTGGCCGCTGCACAGCCCACAGTAGCTGACCGCGTGACGAATCGCCCGGAAGCGACTCACTTCCCCCACTTCCAGCACCCAGGTCAAAGCCGTCACCACTCCCACAGCGGGAATCGTCATCAACAGCTCCACCCGACGCCCTACGCACGGTTGCTCACACAACCCCCTCAGCAGATCCCTCTCGATTTGCTGCAGTGATCGCATCGAATCGTGACTCAGATTCAATAGTTGCACCACCGATTCCGGCACTTCCTGCAGCTGCGACATCAGTTGTCGAAAGTAACGCTGTCCATGCAGCCGCTTCTGGTTGTACTGCACTCCCGTTTCCATCAACAGTCCCGATATCCGGTTCTTGAGCTGCACCATCTGTGACACCATCAGGTTGCGATAGCGCAGCACTCGTCTCAATTCTCGGATCTCAGCCGGCGGCACGTAGCTCTGCACCAGTAAGTCGCAGCGCAGCAGATCGGTGATCTTGCGCGCATCGATCCGATCATTCTTGTGTTTGCCCGCACTCAATGCCTTGAGCATGGCTGGATGAGCCACCTTCAACTCCTGGCTGTAGGGCTCCAATAAATCGTAGATCCATTCGCTAAAAAGGGTAGCTTCCAGCGCTCCTATCCAAGGTCTTTCCAGACTCTCAGCCCACTGCTGCAGCACCTCCCTCCGAGCCGCCAGTTCTCCTTCCTCAACCACCCTTCCGTCCGCCTCCATCAGGCAATAACTGATCTTCCGTTTGTGCACATCCAATCCAACGTAGTAACTTTCTTGCATGAGAATCCTCCTGGCCAGGGTCCTCTACAGGCCCGGCTCCTTTTAGGGTTTTTCTTACAGGAGGATTCTCTCTCCCACTTCTGTCACTCTTACTTATGCATTCAAACAGGTCCGTTTTTTCGTACTTTTTCGAGGTGTGGCGTTTATGGACTCTAGAGACATCTGATTCTGGGTATCTTTCTGGAGTATTAGACACATGGCTCGAATCGCCCGACAGCATATCGTGACACCCCAGGGGGGTTTCTTCCACGTCTTCAACCGCGTGGCCGGAGCCCCTCGCTATTTCCCTTTCCGACAGCAACGGGTGCGCCGCAAGTTCATGCGCTGGCTCCGCTACTGTCTGCGTATCTGCTGCATTGGCTGTGTTGGATACGTATTGATGGGGAACCACTATCATCTGGTGGTGAGAGCTGCCAGGTTTCGGCGACTGTCACGAGAGAAGTTGCAGGGTTACGCGCAGGCTCGCTGGGGACGTCTGTGGCCTTTGCGAACTCGCTTCTGGAGTGATGAGCGCTGGTTGCGTTTCAACCGCCAAATCTTCAGCCTGGAAGTCTTCATAAGGGATCTTCAGGGACCCTTCGCCAGCTGGTTTAACCGTCACTTCGACCGTCGCGGTCATCTGTGGGCCCATCGTTACAAGTGTGTCAAGCTGCAGGACTGCCGTTCCCTGAGGGAATGCCTCTTGTACATTGAGCTCAATCCAGTGCGTGCGGGTCTATGCAAACGACCCGAACAGTGGAAGGAGAGTTCCGCTTACCTGCGCTGGCAGGGTCAGGACAGATATCTGATGAGTCTGGAAACGATCTTCCCGGAGATTGGCCTCAAGCAGCGCTATGCCCACTACAGGGGTTGTCTGGCATTCCGAGGCATGACGCCGTCACAAGAGGGACAGCGGACCATTGTCCCGGAAATGGCCCGAATCGAGCACACAGAAGGCTTTTCTCAACCCGGCCTCTATTTGAAGCGGCTTCGCTTTCTGTCGGAGGGTCTGATTCTGGGCACTGCGGATGAGATTCGGGGTCATCTGCACAGACTGCGAGCGAAAGGTGTTTACAAGTCGCGCACCAACCCAGTCGTGCACTTACAAGGACTCTTCTGCACGTTACGAGAACAGCGCTCTCACGCCCGCTCTTAGCAGGCGGTCTGCAATTGCCGCGAAAAGAAAAAGAGACCTGGCCCTTTCCTTGTCCCCTTTCCTTGTCTCCTTTGCGACAAATGTGAAGGAAACGACCTGGCCCTTTCCTTGTCCCCTTTCCTTGTCTGGAGCAGTGTTGTCAATCTTTGTGCTGATCGGACGGATCTTGACCCACCACGGGGAAACCCTATAACGTAAAGAGGGACTTTGGCCCGGAACCGGTGAGAACTGTCGTCAGGGGCTGAAACTAGAGGTGGACCCGGAAAACTGGACCATTTGTTAAGGTGGCTCCGACCTGAATCAGAAAGGATGAGGAGTCATGGCAAAACGAAGGAATTTCTCAGCTCAGTTTAAAGCGAAGGTGGCGCTGGAAGCGCTTCGAGGCGAACGCACCCTGAGCGAGTTGGCGGCTCGCTACGAGATCCATCCGAGTGTGATCACGAATTGGAAAAAGCGGGCCCGGGAAGGTCTGGGCGATGTGTTCGCGGGCAAGGTTGAGAAGCGTCAGAGAGGAAGCGAGGCGGAGACCAAAGAGCTTTATGCCAAGATCGGCGAACTGACGGTGGAAAAGGATTTTTTGTCCAAAGCGCTCGATCGCTGAGTGTAAAGGCCAGAAGGGCCACGATCGAGCCAAAGCACCCGAGGCTGAGCATTCGTAGACAATGCAGGCTGATGAGTCTGAACCGTTCGACTTTGTACTATGAGCCCAAAGGCGAGAGCGAAGAAAACCTGCAACTGATGAGACGATTGGACGAGCAGTTCTTAAAGACCCCCTACTACGGATCCCGGCAGATGGTCTATCACTTGAAACGGCGGGGCGGTCGGGTAGGCCGCAAGAGGGTTCGTCGTCTGATGGCCAAAATGGGCCTGGCGGTCATCTATCAAAAGCCGCGGACTTCACGGCCTCACCCGGAGAATCGAGTGTATCCGTATCTTCTTCGAGGATTGGCGGTCACCCGGCCCGATCAGGTGTGGTGCACGGATGTCACCTACATCCCGATGCGTCGGGGCTTTTTGTACCTGGTGGCGATCATGGACTGGTACAGCCGCTGGGTTTTGTCCTGGAGGCTGTCGAACACGCTGGAGCCGTCCTTTTGTTGCGAAGCACTTGAGGAAGCGCTCAACAGGTACGATCCCCCGGAGATCTTCAATACAGACCAGGGGAGTCAGTTCACCAGCACGGAGTTCACGGGACTACTCAAAGGGGCCGGGGTGCGTATCTCGATGGACGGGAGAGGCCGCTGGATGGACAACGTCTTCATCGAGCGTCTGTGGCGTTCACTCAAATACGAATGCGTCTATCTGAACGCTTTCGAAACCGGGTCGGAAGCCCGTCAAGGGATCGGCCATTGGATCGACCTATACAACAGCGAGAGACCTCACTCGGCGCACGCTGGGGCGACGCCGGAGGAGGTGTACACTGGCTTGAAAAAACATTCCGAGAGGGACCTTGCCCTCAGGCTCGCCCCCTCTCAGAATTTCCCTTACTGGCGGCAACAACAACTGCGGAGTCCACCTTAGAAATGCCGCCAAGTGGTCCAACCGATGGGGTCCACCTCTACTGATGATTGTCAGAAAAGCACGACATGAGGGTACACCGTGCAGTTGGACTCGCGCCTCACCTTTCTGATTTCCGTTCCATCCATGACCGAGGTTACTGATCAGCGGAGCTAGTCACGGCCCGCAGTTTTTCACGGTACCGATCGCATGAATCAATCCCCTGGCCGAGAAGATGGGGATTCGCTCTGAGGTAGCGGAGGCTGGGAGAATCAAAAAATGGCTAGAAGATCGAAGCAGACGATACAGAAAAGGCAAAAGGAACGGGCCCGCATGGATAAGAAAAAGAGGAAGCAGGCCCGTCGACTGGAGGCGAGGGAACGCCGAGCCGAGGCACCTCCCCGGCCTGAAGGCGCTGAAGATCCGGATATCGCTCACATCAAGCCCGGCCCTCAGCCCCTCCCGCCTGAGTTCGCAGATTCTCTGGAACCGGACTTGGGTGAAGAAAACCGAGAGGAGTCCTAGCAGTGGACTCCCCCTCAGCATGGGGGCGACCCTCAACGAACACGGATTGACTTGTTCGAGCATCTGGCCTGGAAACCCATTAAAGTAGGCATCCTTGACTTCGGTGACGGGCGAAGCTTCCTGCAGAAGCCTCTGGCTCCCGTCAACGAAAAATTTCGCAGCCAGCTGGCGAAGGTTCTCGAAGAGGAGGGCTTCGTCGTGGTCCAGGGTGATGAAGTCATCTGGCAGAACGATATTGCCGTCCGTAACGGCCGGATGCTGGCGGCTAAATCGGTGGACGTGACCCTCTTCAACTTTTCCGTATGGGCCTGGCCCCAGTACGCGCGGGTAGCTGCCCAGTTTTGTCCGCAGCCCATAGTCATGTTCTCGAACGTCAACCCCAGATCTCCGGGGCTGGTTGGAATGCTGGCCAATTCCGGCTCCTTGGATCAATCCGGGATCCGCTTCACCAAGAGTTTCGGGGACATCTCAGACCCCGGTGTTCGGGCCCGCCTCAAATCTCAGATCCGCGCCGTCGGATCTGCGCGGCGCCTCAGGGGGCTCACGTATTGCCTCCTGGGGGGCCGCTCATTGGGCATCGACACCACCGTCATCGATCCTGCTCAATGGATGAAACAGTTCGGGGTCGACGTCGACCATGTCGACCAGTTAGAGCTGGTCCGGCGGGCCGAGCAGGAACTCGCCGATGGAGCACGTGTACGGCCTGCCCTGGAGTACCTGAAGGACCACCTCAGGAAAATCCATTGGACCGAACCAGACGCGGCCTTTCGCCTCACCGAGGACTTACTCAGGAAGCAACTGGGCCTGTACTATGCGACACTGAATCTGATCGAGGACTATCGCTACGATTTCTGCGGAATCAAAGGCCAGCGGGAACTCACCGAGCATTACGCGACGGCTGACGTAGCGGAGGCCTTCCTAAACGATCCCTACGGACCCGATGGATCAGCAAAGCCTTCGATCGTCTGCTCCACGGAGGCGGACTGCGACGGCGCCCTGACCATGCAAATCTTCAAACATTTGACACAGACCCCGGTTCTGTTCGCGGACGTCCGTCACTATCATGAAGACCTCGATCTGTGGGACCTGTGCAACAGTGGGCAGCATGCCACCTATTTCGCAGCCAAGAGCCTTGACCCCGAGGTCAACCTCGCAAGAACCGAGTTTCGACCCCAAGGCTTCTATTTTCCGGCAGGAGGTGCGGCCGTTTATCATTTGGCCGCCCCCGGCCCCTTCACCTTGGCAAGGCTGACGCGCAGCGATGGGACCTACCGTCTGACGGCGCTCTCGGCGGAGTTGATCGATCTGGGAGATCGGGGGGAAGAAGTTGCCGCGCTCACCCAGGACAACTGGCCCCATGCCTTTGCTCGTTTCCACTGCAGCCCGGAGAGCTTCATCGAGCACTTTCATTGCAACCACATCCATGGCGTATATGGGAATGTGCTCCGCGAACTCGAAACGGTGTGTTCGACCCTGGGAGTCGAGTACCACCTTCTGAAGGAAACTTGAGAAGGGTCCCACTCTCCACCGCCTGAAGGCGGTGGATTCGACATGCGACTGAAGTCGCCTAAAGACCTCGCTTCGCTCGCAGGCTGACTACTCAGTGACCCGAAAATCGTCGTCTCGGGTCTCGACATCTTGGGTTTCGATATACTCTGCAACCATCGTATCGCTCACATTCCCAGTCGTCGCCACGAAGTACCCTCGTGCCCAAAGATGTCGTCCCCAAAACTCCTTGCGCAACTTGCGGTGATCTTGCAGTAGATGATGCGACGTTTTCCCTTTGATCGCCTGCATCACTCGGCTCGGCGCCAATCTCGGCGGCACATCCAACAACAAATGTACATGATCGGGTCGCACATGCCCCTTCACGATCTCGATATCCAACGATCGGCAAATCTCTCGCGTCAGGTCCCGCTCCTCTTTCCCGATCTCTCCTCGCAGAGCCGGCTTGCGGTACTTGGTGATGAACACAAAGTGATATCTCAGCCGATACACTGCATGCGAACTTTTCCGATACTCAGACACCTCCGCAGTGTACCCCCAAGCCTCCTGAAGGCTTCGCCTAAAGGCGAGGGGGTTCACCCATCCCAGAGTGGGACCCTAAGGCCTCCCGTTTCGAAACGCCCGGCTGACTCGGAAGAGACTCGGCACCATGCCCTGGGTGGCCGAATCTCGGCGAAACCATCATACCGGATACCGGCTTCTACTCGAACTGACGCTTGAACGCTTCCAGGCTCCCCTTGAGCTCTCTGATCTGCTCTTGGAGGGATCGAACCTGCGCCTCCAAGGCCTCAATCCGTTCGTTTTCAGCGAGCACTTGAAGAGTGGCTGGTTCACGGGGCGGGGTTGAGTCGCCGGTCTCACCGGAGGGCTCTCCAGAGAGAAGATGTGTAAATCGTCTCTCCCGCTCTCTGGTCCGGCGCGCCAGCTTCAGGACAAACGGGCCGTCTTCGCGGGCGTTCAAGCCCAGCAGCGTACTTTCCACCTCGCCCACATCATTGAAGGCGAACATTCTTCCGGCCCGGCCCCGAATCTCCCCCAGGGTCTGTGGCCCGCGAACGAGCAGCACACACAAGATGGCCACCTCGCCGGCTTGGAGTGCCCACTTCTTTTTGACCCTGTTCTCGTACTTGGCAACGCGCACGCCAGCCCCGTACCGCTCACCGGTGAGGTGTTTCGCACGAAGCCGGTCCAGCGCCCGGACGACGTCCGTCTCCTGCAGCGACATGACGGGGTCGCGGTTGCTCTTCTGGTTACAGGCCGCCGCAAGGGAATTCAGTGTGAGGGGATAGTAATTCGGCGTGGTCAGTTCTTTCTCGATGAGACAGCCCAGCACTCGGGCCTCGATGACGTCTAGCTGAAGATCCATTGGCCCATCCTGTACGGCCCCAGTCGAGGACAACCTCGAAAGGATGTCCCCTTTTCTTTCGTCAACTTCGGCGCGTCAGTATATTAGCAGGCTGGAATCGCACGGGGGTATAGCCCCGGGAGCGGCCCACGGCCCGTCGACCAATTTCACTGTTCAAGGTTAGCCGTCGACCTGGAAACGGAACATAAAGCACAAAGAGCCAGAATCGTGGATCATGAGTCTTCAGCAGCAACCAGTTGTCGCAATTGCCGCGATCATGTTCGCGGCCCCGGCGCTGCGTTTTTATCACCTGGGAGCGCAGCCATTGTGGCTGGACGAGGCCCTGACCTGGCTCTATGCCGGAACGCACTTCCAGGGGATTGCGGAGCGAGACATCCACCCGCCGCTGTACTTCTCCCTGGTCCGGGTCTGGATGCACGGAGTTCCGGGGCTGGGGATCCCTCCCATCGCCGGCCATGACAATGAATTTTTCTTGCGCGCGCCGTCAGCGGTCCTGGGGGTGGTCACAGTTCCCGTCGTCTATGCCGTCGGCCGGATCATAGGAGGGGTTCAGCTGGGACTTGGGGCGGCTCTTCTCTTTGCCGTCGCGCCTTTCCAAGTTCGCTACGGACAAGAAGCCAGGATGTACGCGCTGCTGACTTTCCTGGCAGCTCTCATAATGTGGGGAGTATCTTCGCTCCTGGCTGGCTGCCCCGCGTCCCCCTCCCGGACCGGAAGCACCAGCGGAAAAGAGTCAGGCGCCTTGCGGGGGCGCCGAAGGGTGCTGCTCGCCTGGATGGCCGTCGTCGCGGGCAGCGCCGGTGCCCTCTACACCCACAACACGGCCATCCTGCTGCTGGTTAGTTGGAACTTGGTACTGTTCTTCTGCGTGGTCACTGGGAGCCTGGATCGACGAAACCTGATCAGGAACTGGTCCGTGGCCGTCGCTGCGATTGTTCTCTGCTGGAGTCCCTGGTTGACGACGATGGCCCGTCAGGCAGAGGGAGTCCCAGCCGACTACTGGATCCCGGCTCCCGATCTGAATCGGGTGATGGAGATTCTCGGAGGACTCTACCTCCCCCAGGATGAACACTTCCCGCTCTATGTGGCAACTTGGCTGCTGGTGATTGGGCTGTGGGCACTCGGGCTGTATCAGTGGCGGCGGAAACCCCGTTGGATCGTTTTCCTGGTGGTGCTTGTTGCAGCTCCCATCGCGGGCGCCCTTGTAGTCAGTCTCGTCCGACCCGTTTTCCTGGCGAGAATCCTGATCTGGACCACCATTCCATTCTATGTGGCGCTCACCGGCGGCGCCCTCTCCCCGAAGCGCCACCCAGTGCGGATCCTCGTCCTCTTTGCACTCGTGGGCCTGAATCTTTCGGGAACGGTCCAGTACTTCACTTCTTTCAAGAAGGAGTCCTGGGACGAGGCGGCCGCCTACGTGGCCGAAAATGCCGTGCCGGGCGACGTGATCCTCATCCACAAGAACTACGTGAAGGTGCCCTTCAATTACTACTTTCGGAAGTATCAGCAGGATGTGCCGCAATACCCTCTGCCCGGCGAAGCTGCTGAGAGGGAAGCGCAAATTCTAGCCCTTCCCCCCCACAAACGCATCTGACTTGTGGCTTCCCATGGTTCTATGGAGGAGCTCTACGAAGTACTGAAAGTGGTCGTGAAGGTCGGAGAGTTTCGTGAAGAAGAGTCGCTGGTAGGGGTCAGTGTTCTCCTCTTTGACGCGACCTCAAGGTAGGAGCCCCCTCCGCGTCCCGATCGCGCCATGCAAGTGGAGCGGCTCCTACACTCCTCCACAACGTATGGAGAACCTCTGGGGTCCGACAGAAGCACGTCAGCGCTAGAGGCAAGGAAAAGGGGGGCAGAGTAGGCTGTCCCCTTTTTCATCCGGTCACAGCCCTGACCTCTTTTTGATCGGATACCTTTTTCCGGTGAGGGACCTGAGAGGTGGACCCCATCGGTTGGACCACTTGGCGGCATTTCTAAGGTGGACTCCGCAGTTCTTGTTGCCGCCAGTAAGGGAAATTCTGAGAGGGGGCGAGCCTGAGGGCAAGGTCCCTCTCAGAATGTTTTTTCAAGCCAGTGTACACCTCCTCCGGCGTCGCCCCAGCGTGCGCCGAGTGAGGTCTCTCGCTGTTGTATAGGTCGATCCAATGGCCGATCCCTTGACGGGCTTCCGACCCGGTTTCGAAAGCGTTCAGATAGACGCATTCGTATTTGAGTGAACGCCACAGACGCTCGATGAAGACGTTGTCCATCCAGCGGCCTCTCCCGTCCATCGAGATACGCACCCCGGCCCCTTTGAGTAGTCCCGTGAACTCCGTGCTGGTGAACTGACTCCCCTGGTCTGTATTGAAGATCTCCGGGGGATCGTACCTGTTGAGCGCTTCCTCGAGTGCTTCGCAACAAAAGGACGGCTCCAGCGTGTTCGACAGCCTCCAGGACAAAACCCAGCGGCTGTACCAGTCCATGATCGCCACCAGGTACAAAAAGCCCCGACGCATCGGGATGTAGGTGACATCCGTGCACCACACCTGATCGGGCCGGGTGACCGCCAATCCTCGAAGAAGATACGGATACACTCGATTCTCCGGGTGAGGCCGTGAAGTCCGCGGCTTTTGATAGATGACCGCCAGGCCCATTTTGGCCATCAGACGACGAACCCTCTTGCGGCCTACCCGACCGCCCCGCCGTTTCAAGTGATAGACCATCTGCCGGGATCCGTAGTAGGGGGTCTTTAAGAACTGCTCGTCCAATCGTCTCATCAGTTGCAGGTTTTCTTCGCTCTCGCCTTTGGGCTCATAGTACAAAGTCGAACGGTTCAGACTCATCAGCCTGCATTGTCTACGAATGCTCAGCCTCGGGTGCTTTGGCTCGATCGTGGCCCTTCTGGCCTTTACACTCAGCGATCGAGCGCTTTGGACAAAAAATCCTTTTCCACCGTCAGTTCGCCGATCTTGGCATAAAGCTCTTTGGTCTCCGCCTCGCTTCCTCTCTGACGCTTCTCAACCTTGCCCGCGAACACATCGCCCAGACCTTCCCGGGCCCGCTTTTTCCAATTCGTGATCACACTCGGATGGATCTCGTAGCGAGCCGCCAACTCGCTCAGGGTGCGTTCGCCTCGAAGCGCTTCCAGCGCCACCTTCGCTTTAAACTGAGCTGAGAAATTCCTTCGTTTTGCCATGACTCCTCATCCTTTCTGATTCAGGTCGGAGCCACCTTAACAAATGGTCCAGTTTTCCGGGTCCACCTCTGTTTGAATGCATAAGTAAGAGTGACAGAAGTGGGAGAGAGAATCCTCCTGTAAGAAAAACCCTAAAAGGAGCCGGGCCTGTAGAGGACCCTGGCCAGGAGGATTCTCATGCAAGAAAGTTACTACGTTGGATTGGATGTGCACAAACGGAAGATCAGTTATTGCCTGATGGAGGCGGACGGAAGGGTGGTTGAGGAAGGAGAACTGGCGGCTCGGAGGGAGGTGCTGCAGCAGTGGGCTGAGAGTCTGGAAAGACCTTGGATAGGAGCGCTGGAAGCTACCCTTTTTAGCGAATGGATCTACGATTTATTGGAGCCCTACAGCCAGGAGTTGAAGGTGGCTCATCCAGCCATGCTCAAGGCATTGAGTGCGGGCAAACACAAGAATGATCGGATCGATGCGCGCAAGATCACCGATCTGCTGCGCTGCGACTTACTGGTGCAGAGCTACGTGCCGCCGGCTGAGATCCGAGAATTGAGACGAGTGCTGCGCTATCGCAACCTGATGGTGTCACAGATGGTGCAGCTCAAGAACCGGATATCGGGACTGTTGATGGAAACGGGAGTGCAGTACAACCAGAAGCGGCTGCATGGACAGCGTTACTTTCGACAACTGATGTCGCAGCTGCAGGAAGTGCCGGAATCGGTGGTGCAACTATTGAATCTGAGTCACGATTCGATGCGATCACTGCAGCAAATCGAGAGGGATCTGCTGAGGGGGTTGTGTGAGCAACCGTGCGTAGGGCGTCGGGTGGAGCTGTTGATGACGATTCCCGCTGTGGGAGTGGTGACGGCTTTGACCTGGGTGCTGGAAGTGGGGGAAGTGAGTCGCTTCCGGGCGATTCGTCACGCGGTCAGCTACTGTGGGCTGTGCAGCGGCCAGAAGCAGTCGGCAGGCAAGGACCGCTCGAGCCCGATCAGCAAACACCGTAACCGGCATCTTCAGCGGGTTTTGGTGGAAGCGGCCAAGCTGGCTCCTCGATATAGCCCACAGCTGGCCGCCGTTGCACAAACGCAAAGGCAGAAAGGAAATCACAACCGAGCCACGCTGGCGGTTGCCAGGAAACTGGCAGCTTACCTGATGGCGGTCGATCGCAGTGACCGACCATTTTCAGTGGCTAGCATTTAGAACAAAACTCAGCTAGCCGGGAAGGTTCCGGCCGTTCCTCACTGAAAGGGATTGTGTGACGGGTTTGACCCTGAGACACCAACTGACCTGTTTGGAGGACGGCCGGTTTGCCCAAACTCAAGCTTCGGTGACGGCTCGCTCTCGAGCCCGATACCGCAAATGGATGTCTGGATTCTGACCCCCAAGGTCATGAAGCACCTTTAGCTGACAAAAACCTATCGTCCGGGTTGCTGTAAATGAACTCTGGAGTTGACGGTGCTCTCACCGCACCGTTGAGGGGGAGACTTGCCCACACTTGACAACTACTTATCATGGATGTCCCCTTCCACGGACTCCCCTTCCATTGACTGGGCGGGGGTTTCAGGTCAGGGACCGGGGTGTGCAGTCCGCAAGGGCGCCGACATCCAGGAGATGCTCGAGCTCGAAGTCTGTGAAGCTGTCTTTGAAAGCCTGGGCGCCGGGTCTGAGCGAGCCGCCGGCTTTGAGGTAGATCGATGTGTCCTGCGTGTTCAGAACCCGGGGGACGGCCCTGGATCAGTTTGAGCAGTTGACCGAGAATCTTCTCCGTGGTTTGTCTCAGATTAGTTCCCTCGACGCTCCTTACGAGGCTGATCGTCGCGCCAGGGAACCGGTCAGAGACGGCGGATTCCAGCTCGTCGAGCCAGCTGTCTATCTCCGCCTTCAGCAAGACCGCTTTCTCTGCATCCGAGCAGTTGCCAAGAGCGGTAAGCAGCGCCGTTCCTCTGTTGTAGACCACCACTGTCTGCTCGCCCGCCTCCTCCGAATCCTTCTCGGTAGCAGGCCTTTCCGCAACCGACAGACAGAGCTCGTGTTCGATCGTGACTGGGACGTTGGTCAGGAAGTCGAGGTCCTCGGCAAACTCTACATTTACAGAGCCCTGCCTGGATGTCAGCCTACCGGGTTGCCTGCGAACCCAGATATACCGACCTCCTGCCGGCAGCTGTTCGGGAATGTCAGAGTCGGGAAAGCGCTCCCAGCGCAGGCGCTTTCTGGGAGGAGAATCGCCGCCGGGCTGGAGAGTCCCGCGATTCTCCGCTGCCGCGGCCGGAACAGGCCCACCGGACACACGGGCGGGGCTGAGGGAGGGGCCGGATCGGTCTGAGGCGAGACCCCGGTACCGTCCGCTCTCCTGGTCCTGCCGGCCTTTCACCCAGAAATATCCAACCGCGCCCGCGCCCGCGCAGGCCATGAGAAAAATGCCGAAATAGAGGAATCCAGTGGTGGGCTTCCTTGAGGCTTCTCTGTCGCCAGCCGGAGGCCGGCTCTCAATCTTCACTTCAGAAAGAATCTCCGGCTCCTGCGCTCTCTTCCTGTCGAACCTGTAGGACCGGCCCTGCCCGAGGGAGACCGTGTAGTGCCGCATGGCCGCGTTCACAGTAACCAGAATGGTCCCGTTGGTGTCTCTGGACCGCACGTCTGCAATCAGCGCATCCGCCACATTGCCCCCAACTCCCCCCGCCAGGTATTTGTTGGTCTGGAACACGGTGGGAGGCGCCCCCAGAGCCTCATAGCGCCGAAGAGTCTCGCGGCGCGGGTGCTGATGCCGGACGCTGTTCCCGTTGGATATGATGACGACTGTCGGGTTCAGATCCGCGAGAAAGTCAGGTGAAGAGCTGGCATCCGAGCCATGCGAATTAGAACGATAGACATCCACGTCCAGGGCCAGGTCTCAAGCCGCAATCTTCGACTCCGTCGCTGCCCCGATGTCACCTCCAAGAAAGTAGTGGAAGTCTCCCATCGTGATGAGCAGCGCCAGGCTCATATCGTTCTCACTCACGCCGGCAGCGGGGTTCTCCTCCCCGCTGACCACCCCGCCGGATGAAATGCAGGTGACCGTCATAGTGGGGTCCAGGGCGATAGTCATCGCCCGTCTCAGCCGGCGAGCGCCGGCACCGACTGCACGCTGATAGTCTCCGTATGTGGCGCCCTGTTGTTTTCGGTCTGGCAGGTACTTTTTGTCCCCCCTGTCGAAGGACCTTCCGACCGGGACTCCGAGAGCAACCAGGTCGTCAATGCCACCGTCGTGGTCCTCGTGGTAGTGGGTATTCACGAAGAAGTCAATCCTTGTAGCCCCGGCCTCATCCATGACTGCCTTGATCCGATCTCCGTGGCCGTTCCTGCCGCTATCGACCAGTAGAGTCCTTCCATTGGGTGCCACCAGCAGCGTGGCGTCCCCCTGCTCGACGTCTATGTGGTAGATCCGAAGTGTCTCGGCGTGGGGAGGGGCAGCCCCGAGTCCTGCCAGGGCGAAGCCGCACGTGAACACTACGCACCGGCCCCGGTTGAGATTGAATCTCCAACTCATCGGATTGTCTTACCTCCAATGTAGTCTAAATAATCGGTCTGGCAGAGAAGTGTGCGGGCAGTTCCCCGGGAAGGTGATGAAGTCGAATCCACGCGTTCTGTTTGTCGGCCACGATCCGGCAGACGCTTCGCTTCTGGAGCTGGTTCTGACGCACGATCTCCCCTCCGCTGAAGTTGCTCACATCAGTGACCCCGTGTCCTTCGGTCGCGAGATCGAGCGAGCCGATTTTGACTTAGTGGTGTGCGACGAGCGACTCGACTGGACCGACGGCACGGGCGTGCTGTTGCAGATCGAGAGTCGTCGGCCCTCGGTTCCGGTGGTCATACTCTCTCAGGAGACCCCAGGCCGCCGGCCGGGCACTGACCAGAGCCCTCTCGCCACGCGCCTCGATAAATCCGCGGCCAGCTTTCTCAAACTCCCGGAGATCCTCAGCTCGGCCCTCGAACGCGCGGCCTACGAGCGGCGCCAGGCCCGGATCGAGCCCAGAATCCGCAGCTTACTGGAGCGCTCCCGCGTGGGCGTATTTCGGTGCACACTGGCTGGGCAGTTGTTGGATGCGGATGCGACCTTCCTGGAGATTCTGGGAGCTCGCTCCCTGGAGGAAGCCCAACAGCTCGAGCTGGCCAGGCTCACCCCGCAGTTGCCACGCGGTTTTCCAGAGACCGGTAAGCTCTACAGGCACGAGCAATCCCTGTCCGGTGTCGACGGGCGGTTGATCCGGGTCGCCCTGACCGAACTCGTGCACCGCGACGACCAGGGCATGCCGGTGCTGGACGGGCTGTTGGAAGACGTCAGAGAGCCCGAATCGATCCAGTCAGACCTGCAGGAGGAGTCCGCAGCAGCCGGCTCCGACCAGGACTTGCGCATGTTCTCGTCGCTGGTTGTCCACGAGCTCAAGGAACCTCTCCGCAACATAGAGCAGTCCACCCGGATGATGCTGCAGGACAGCGAGGGCAGGCTGGGGGAGAAGGCCGAAGAGTCGGCCGATCTCGTGGTGGACGGAGTACGTCGCCTGAAGTCCCTGGTCGAAGGCTTGCTGACCCTGGCTCGGACTCGTGGCCAGGAAGAGCGAGCGGAGTCCTGCGACTGCAATGATCTCGTCAACGAAGTGCTCGAGACACTCCGCGGTCCCGTCGAAAAGACGCAGGCGACAGTCACCGTCAATGCTCTGCCCACCGTCCGAGCCGATCCCAACCAGCTGCGATTGCTGTTCCAGAATCTGCTCAGCAACGCCGTAAAGTTTCACGGGGATAAGCCGCCGTCTGTGGAAGTGGCCGCCCGGCAGGACGGGGAGAACTGGATCTTCTCGATTCGAGATAACGGAGTGGGTATCGAGCCCGGCGTGGCCGAAAGGATCTTCGAGCGATTTGTCCGCAGCGGAGATGCCGCCGGCACGGGGCTGGGGCTGGCCATCTGCAAAGACGTGGTCGAACGCCATAGTGGTCGTATCTGGGTTGAAACGAAACCCGGTAAGGGGGCGACCTTTTACTTCACCCTTCCGCTCCTTTCCGAAGGCCGGGGGGACACTGGAAACAGGGCTATTGAGACCGGCAATGTGCATACCGAGCCGTCGCCCCGGGCTCGCGGGGAAACCGGATGAGCGCACACAGAGTCAAAGTTCTAATGGTCGAGGACAACCGGTCCGACGCGCGGGTCATCGAGCGACTATTGAGCAGATCGAGCCAGCCGAGTTTCGAGATCGATGTGTCCGACCGGGTCGGCGCCGCCCTCGAGCATCTCAGCTCAGGTGCAGTGCCGGACGTCATTTTGCTGGATCTCTCTCTGCCCGACAGCAATCCCGAAAAGTTGGACTCGTTCCATCGCGTTCACCATGCCGCCCCCGCAATCCCGATTATTATCTTGACCGGTATGCGTGATCAGGCGATGGCTACCCGCGCCGTCCGCCGGGGGGCGCAAGATTTCCTGGTCAAGGGAGAAGTCGGATCCGACGTTTTGCTCCGGTCGATTCGCTATGCTATCGAGCGTCAGCAGGCGGAAGAGGAGCTCCGGGAGAGTGAAGAGCGTTACGCGCTGGCGGTGCGCGGTGCCAATGACGGCCTGTGGGACTGGGACCTCGAGGCCGACAAGATTTATTTCTCACCGCGCTGGAAGGCCGTTCTGGGCTACGCAGAAGCGGAGCTTTCGAGTGGCCCCGGCGAGTGGCTGGGACGGGTGCATCCGGATGATCTGAATCGGCTGCGAGCCGACCTGGAAACGCACATCGGACGAAACGGCTCCCGGTCGGAGCCGTTCGCCAGGCACTGGGAAAACGAGCATCGTATTCGCCACCGGGACGGCAGCTACCGCTGGGTCCTGAGCCGGGGAATCGCGGTCAGGAGGCCTGACGGTAAGGCCTACCGGATGGCAGGCTCGCTGACCGACATCAGCCCACGTAAGAAGGCCGAGGAGCGTCTACTGCATGACGCCCTGCACGATGCCCTGACTCACCTCCCCAACCGGGCCCTCTTTCTGGATCGGCTGGGGGTCGCTATGGCCCGGGCCCACCGGACGGCGGAGGACGGTGGGGATTGCTCGGCAGTGCTGTTTCTTGACGTTGACCGCTTCAAACACGTGAACGACAGCCTCGGCCATCTCGCCGGCGACTCGTTGCTGGTCTCCATGGCGAGGCGGCTGGTAGCCATCCTTCGACCCGGCGACACCGTCGCCCGTCTCGGCGGCGACGAGTTCGCCATTCTGGTGGACATTTCCCGACCTGAAACCGCTGATCTGCTGGCTCAACGAATCCACCGGGAGCTGGCGGTTCCCTTCGACCTGGACGGTCACGAGGTACTGGTAACGGTGAGCATCGGCATCTCCACGGTTCCGGGGGACCACCGGCGGCCCGAAGACATTCTGCGTGAGGCCGACATCGCTATGTACCAGGCGAAAGTGGGCGGGAGAGCCGGCTCCAGGGTGTTCGACAAGCAGATGCACACCCGGGCAGCAGCTATGCTCAAATTCGAATCGGACCTCTCTCAGGCGCGAGCGCGTCGAGAGCTTCGCCTCCACTACCAGCCGATGATCTCCTTTGCTGAAGAGCGGATCGTCGGCTTTGAAGCCCTGCTCCGCTGGCAGCATCCCGAACGAGGTTTGATCCTACCGGAAGAGATCATCTCTGTGGCGGAGGATACCGGATTGATCATTCAGATCGGCCACTGGGTCATGGAGGAGGCCTGCCGCCGGATGGTCGAGTGGCAGGAAAGGCACCAGATGACAGAGGACCTGTCCATGTCCATCAATCTGTCCAGCCAGCAGGTTATGCAGCCGATCTGGTGGAGACCATCGTGCGGGCACTGGATCAGACCGGCTTGGATCCCTGCTGCCTGCGGCTGGAACTCACCGAGAGCGCGATCATGGACAACGCGGAGTCCGTGGTGTCCAAGCTCACGCAACTCCGATCGCTGGGAGTGCAGGTGCACGTCGATGACTTCGGCACCGGGTATTCATCACTCAGTTATCTGCAGAGGCTACCGGTGGACACTCTGAAAATCGACCGCACCTTCATTGCGCAGATGGGTATCCACGATGAGAGCGCCGAGATCGTCGCCGCCATTATCAGCCTCGCCCGCAATCTGGGCATGAGCGTGGCTGCCGAAGGTGTTGAGACTGCGGAACAAGCCGCCGGCCTCAAGGCCCTCGAGTGCGAATACGGGCAGGGGTTCTTCTACTACCACCCCCTGGAGAGCAACGCCATCGAGGCCTTGCTCGCCAGTTGAGGATTGCTCTGGCCGCTATGGCTCCTCCGAAGGGAACGCGACGCTGCTGGCTACCGAAAACTTCTTGTAGTCGGAATACTCGCTCCTGACCTGAATCCTGAATCCCTTGAAAACCAGTATTCGACCCGAACCCTCAAAGAAGGCTTCGGCCGGCAACCAGACCTCGTCGTTCACCTTGCGCCTCCCGAACGTCATGCGGGCCCCTTTGTTGAGTCGGCCGATGACTCCCAGGCCGAACTTGAGTTTCGCGAGCGTCTCGGCTTCGATGCGGACCAGTTGATAGTCCTGTTCGCTGATCCAGGCCCGCCCGCTGATCTTCTTCAACGGCTTCACATCCCTCATCGTCACTTTGAAGCTGGGGCGCGGAGCAAAGTCGACGATGAGAGTCTGATGTCCTTCGACACATTCGCGACCGCGAATAGTGAACTCGTAGAGTTGAAGAATCTGATCGAGGGCAAGCTCTTCCTTGCGCAGAGCTTCTTCCTCGCTCGCATCGAGTTCTGACTGAACCGATACACCCCGTTTCTGGGCTTTTCGCGCGTACTTGCGGACACGTACTGCGTGTTTTTCGTCCTGCTTTTTCAGTTTGGACTCAGCCACCGGCTTTCCGTCCTTCGAGACCAGCCGGCGGTAAGTGATCTCGTCGGCAACGGAGGGAAAGATCTCAAAGACCCTGGTCTCCGTTTTACCTGATCGACCCTTCTTGTCCAGTTGCAGAATCTCCCGGGCCTCGTTGTAGGTGTAGTTGCGCAGGATATAGCGGTCGCTTCGCAGGTTGCCGCGGAGCTCTTCCAGAACCTGATCGATTCCGGGCAGCGGCTTCCCTGCCCTGGCCTCATCGCAGGCCTCGGCTGGAAAGACCAGGAAGGGTCCCAGCACGACGGCAGCAGCGAGGATCTTCATCTCCAACACCTCCAGCACCTCGTCACGCCGATTCCTCCCGGCAAGGGGATCTTCTCTGTGTCAACGGTTTCGATCGGGTGCATCTTAACAACAGACGGACCGGGACCCAGGAAGGATCACACTGCCCGGGCTGGCAAACCCAGTGAGAGTAGAATGCCTTACTGTATCTTATGAAGGGAAGGACTGGCCGATCAGCTCCGATCATTCATGAAGAAAAGAAGCGACTTGAAGTTCGGGCTCATCGGGTGTGCATCCCTGGGAGCCTCCGTCCACCTGCCCAATCTAGGGCGCCTGTCGGGGGCGGAGGTGACCGCCATTGCCGAACCGGACGCCGCGTTGCGGGATCTCGCTCTGTGCCGCTCCGGCCGGGTCCGGGCGTACCCGTCAGGAGAAGCTTTACTGGAGCAGGAGGAGCTGGACGCGGTCGTTATTGCCTCTCCCCCGTCAACCCATGCGATGCTGGGCGAAAAAGCCGTGCAACGAGGGGTTTGGGTTTATCTCGAAAAACCACTCGCTCTCAAGGAAGCAGACGGGCGGCGGCTTGCCGAGGCGGCTCGGGCAGCGGGCGGAGCCCGCCTGATGATGGGGTTCAATTTCCGATTCAGTCCCGTCTTCGAGGAGTTGCGGGAAAGGCTGCAGCACACTGAGGTGGGCGAGGTGCTCCTGGTCCGCACTGTCTTCAGCATCGGTCCCCGCGGAGAACCAGCCACGGACTGGAGGTTCCAAGGGGAAGGCGATGTGCTGTGGGAGCTCGGATCGCATCACCTTGACCTCATCTGCTACTTGTTCGATTCCCCGATCGTGGAATTTAGCGCCACAGGCGACGCCCGCCCGGTCACGGGTACCGGAGAATCTGAGCCCGGCCCGCTGAGCAGGGCGATTCTCACCCTGAGGCTGGAATCCGGTGTGAACGTGCAGAGCCTCCTGGCGTACGATGCCGGGTTGGAAAACCGCGTCGAGGTCTTCGGCTCTCGCGGTTGCCTCCTGGCCGATCGTTTCCGCAGCCTCCGGGTCGGCAGGGTCTCGCCCCGGCGCAGAATCTGGGACTATCTCGACTCCATGCCTGCAGCCGCGGGGGCTTTGCTGCAACTTCCCGAATTCATTCGGCGACTCCGCTCCCCCTGGGGCGATCCCTCCTATTCCCGCGCCCTGCAGCATTTTATCGATTCGCTACGAGCGGGACGGCGGCCCAGACCCGACGAGGGGGACGGCTTGCGCTGCCTGCGCATGGTCAAAGCAGCCAGGAAAGCGATTCAGCGGACGGACACGGTAACCGTCGCCTGCCTGAGCCAATGATGTCACAATCGAAACCCTGTGTGCTCACCTGTGCCTTTAACGAAACGTTCGCTCTTCCGGCTGCAGTTACACTCCGTTCCGTATCGATGCATTGGACCCGTTCGACGCCTCTGGATGTCTACATCATTGACAGCGGGGTAAATCCGCATTCGCGGATGCGTATTGAGGAGTCGATCGTCGAATCCCGAGCGCGCCTTTACTAGCGTAGCATTGATGTGGAGCCCTTTCGCGACTTGCCGGTTTTCGCAAACGGGAGAAGGCAGTACTACCATCGCCTCGCTATCGGAGAGGTGGTCCCGCAAGAAATCGACCGGGTCGTCTGGCTGGACATGGACATGCTGGTCCTGCGCTGCATTTCAGAGTTATGGGAGCTCGAGTTGAACGGGAGCCCTGTTGCCGCCGCGCAGGACATGGCCGTTCCCAGAGTGTCTTCTCCCCTGGGGCTGGGTGAATTCGAGGCGCTGGGGCTCGACCCGGAGACGCCCTATTTCAACAGCGGTCTTATGGTGCTCGAAATGAAGCCCTGGCGCGAGGACGAGATGGCGGGCCGCCTCCTGAGTTACCTGCGGGTCAATGCCGAACGCGTGTTCCATTTCGAACAACATGCCTTCAACGCCCTCTATGCCGGGCGGTGGTGCGGCCTGGACCCTCGCTGGAATGTGATCGCGAGCCTGGCCGACCGCAGATACTGGGGCGGCGGGCACGTGCCCGAGGAAGTCCGCCGGATGGTCTCCAAATCGCCCTGGATCCTGCATTTTGCAGGGACATTCAAACCGTGGAAGGTTCTCTTGCCCACCCCGCCATTCGAGCGATACCGCGAAGTGCGGCACCAGATCCCGATTCCGGCGGCGCTCCCGGGGTGGTATGAGCGGGCGCTTTCAGTTTACTACCTCTATTTTCGGAAGATACTCTATCCGCTGGAGAGGCTCTGCTGGATTCTGCGCTATCGATTCCTGCGCCGTTGAATCCGGATCGGATCGGGAGATAACAATGAACCGGAGTAAAAAGCTGACAGCCGTGGTGGCGGCACTCGACACTTTTGCCGAGATTCGGGACGCCCTCTATTGGCTGCATCGTCAGACGGCGCGAGATCAATTGGAAATCATGGTCGTCTGCCAGGACCTGGCGCTGTTCGACCTTCCGGAAGACGCCCAGCAGCAGATGGGCCCATTGCGATTCGTTGAATCCGGAATAGGGAAAACGCTCGCGGAAGCACGAGCGATAGGCTGCCGCGCGGCCAACACCCCGTTCGTTGGGTTCTTCGAGGATCACTGCTTTCTTGAACCGGCCTGGTGTGAGGCCGTACTGGCGCGGATACAGGAAGGCTGGTTCGGCGTGGGCGGCGCGTTTTTGTCTGCGAATCCGCAAACCAGACTGGCACAAGCCCAGCTGCTGGTCGGGTACGGCCAGTGGATGCACCCGGTGCCGGCAGGTGAAATGGCCTTCATCTCGGGGCACGGCAGCGTCTTCAGGCGGGAAGTATTGATGGCCCACAGCGACAAACTGGAAGAGTTCTTCCTGGTAGAGGCCCTGATGATAATGGAACTCAGACGGCAGGGACATCGTTTGTTCTGCGAATCTGAAGTCGTGGGCTGGCATTTCGACGCTTCGAGCCTCGGCGCGCTGAGCAGCGGGTATCCGGCCATCGGGCGGGTTCTGGCTGCACAGCGGTCCAGCTCATGGCCCCCCTGGAGACGGTTTCTGTACGGCCTGGCTTTTCCACTGATCGGCCTGCTGCGATGGAAGCGCGCGGCCACAGCTTTTTTTCGCACCCGCCGCTGCACCGGTTTTTCTCCGCTTTCTCTGTTTGTCGCGGGAGGGGTGGCTGCCCTCTGGTGTGTGAACGAGTGGCGCGGGTTCTGGTTTGGAGCAGGAAACTCAGTGACATCTCTTTCCGACTACGAGCACAATCGAAAGCGAAATCTTCTCGACGGAGAGTGGCCGCACCCACAACGCCCTGCCGGCATGTCTGAGGAAGAATTTCGACGCCGGACGACAATGGCCGCCGACCGGCTAGACTAAAGGGGTAGACCATGCAACAAGCTGTCATCCTTGAAGCCCTGCGTACGCCCTTTGGACGGCGATCGGGAGTTCTGAGCCGGATCCGTCCCGACCGCCTGCTGGCCGATCTTTTAAACGAACTGCTGAAAAGGTCCGGACTCGAGCCCGAGTCGATTGAAGACGTCGTGGTCGGCACCGTTACTCAGGTCGGCGAGCAGGGAGCCAATGTGGGAAGGCAGGCCGTCCTGCTGGCCGGCATGCCGGTCGACATACCGGCTACCACGCTCAACCGCATGTGCAGCTCGAGCCAGCAGACCGTTCACTCTGTGTCCCAGTCCGTCGATGCGGGCGACCTGAGCTACGGAATCGCCGCCGGGGTCGAGAGCATGACTCGCGTCCCGATGTTCAGCGACATCGCCGGAGGAATCGAAAACCTGAACCCCAAACTGGTGTCACGCTTCGACCTGGTTCATCAGGGAGAAAGCGCCGAGAGAGTCGCTGAGAATTGGGGAATCAGCAGGCAGGAGTGCGACGAGTTTGCTGCCCGCAGTCACGAGAAGGCGACCCGCGTCCCCCGCACTGAACTGGTCGCGGTCACGACTCCGGGAGACAACGGTGAGCCCACCGTCATCGACCGCGACGAGGGCGTCCGCGACCCCGTCGACCGGGCCGGGATGGCGGCTCTGAAGACCATCTTTCGTCCCAATGGCAATGGGGTCGTGACGGCCGGGAATGCCTCCCAGATTTCCGACGGAGCTTCCGCGTTGCTGATTGGAGACCGAGCCCGCGCCGAAGCCGATGGTCTTCGGCCCCGGGCCCGATTTCGAGCTCGAGTCGTGGTGGGAGCGGATCCGTCCCTGCAGTTTACCGGCATTCTGACCGCCACCCCCAGGGTTTTGAAGCGGGCCGGGCTGGCGCTTCAGGATCTGGACTGGATCGAGATTAACGAGGCCTTTGCCCCCGTGCCCCTGATGTGGCTCCGGGAATTCGAGGTCGACCCCGAGAAGCTCAACCCCTGGGGAGGCGCTATTGCGCACGGTCACCCTCTGGGAGCGACAGGGGGAGGCCTGATGGCCAAGATGCTGGCCGGGCTGGAATCGATGGATGGTCAGTTTGGCCTGCAGCTCATGTGTGCCGCCCAGGGGTTGGCCACCGCCACTATCGTGGAGAGGGTGTAGTCGGCCCCAGCTCCCCCGGAGGTTCGAGCCTCGCACGGTGTTGGGCGGTTCGCCTTTCGCATTCCGCCCTGAACTGGGAGTAGGATCCTTCGGAAACCGTCTCCTCAGGGACGATCAACGCGCTGGTGCCCTTGACGTACACGTACAGGTGGTTCCCGGGGGCTTCGATTCGCTTGATCGCCGACCACTCGACCAGAGCTTCGTCTCTGTAGGGGCCCAACGTACGAAGGCCTTCCGGTTCTGCGACCAGAACATGCGGGCCGAGGAGCGATCGGTTCTCGCCTTCACGGTACAAGCTGACGGCATGCTCTCGCGGACGGCGTCTGTCGGATCCCGGCGACCACAAGAGCCAGGAGATGCCCAGGGCCGAGAGGGCGAAAAAAACCGGCTTACCCAGACCCAGTCCCCCTAACCCGGATTATGCAAGAACCGTAGTTCGGTGTTGAAAAACGACTCGAGAAGTGGCCCAACTCGGAAGCGGGCAGGTGTGACAGGCGGATTTGCGAAGAATATGGGTTGGCGAGGCGTTTGAGTGGTTTGGGGAGTGAATTTCAGACAGATCTGGGCCTGGATGAGTGTCGGAAGCGGTTTTTCGGGGGAGCTGGGAAAAGCTAACTGGAGTTCAGGCGACTCAAGACGAGGTGGAAGAGGGGTTGTTCGGGGAAGGCTGAGGAAAGATGGACCCAGATGCGTCGAGTGGTTTGTCGGATCCGGGCCCCAATCTTGAGGACCCGACGACGTAAGGTTTCGATTTCGAGCTTGTGCCAGGGGGTTCCGTGAAGATAGTCGCGCAGGCGCACGAACATCTGGTAAGCCAGTGCATGCAGGAGGAGTCGAAACTGATTGGCCAGGAATCGATGACAGCTGAGTCGGTCCATGCTCAGATGATTCTTGAAGGCCTTGATGAAGTTCTCGGTCTGCCCTCGGTTTGTGTAGTGGTCATAAAGTGATTGGGAGCAGAGATCGTCCCGGTTGGTAACTACAAAGCGACGATTGATGCCACGCTGATCGACCTCCACTTTGACAATGACGCGACGGGATCGATCCCAGCTGTGGGCTCGATAAAGAAACTCGTCAAACTGACGCTGTTTTTCCTCCAGCTCAAGGAACCTCAGCCGAGTCGAATCCAGCAGGGGCTCGACCACTCGCTGCAGGCGAGGGTTTCGACTTAACCCAATGACATACTGGAGTTTATTCTCTTCACATTCACAGAACTCGTAGAGCCGAGGCGTGGCAAAGCCGCTGTCGGCCCGAATCTCAATCTCGACATCCGTCCCCACTGCTTGTCGGATGGCCTCCACGACTCGCTTCAGAATGGGCACGATGTGAGAGGCAGCCCCCTTGTTGCCAGGTCTCAACACGGCACAGACCAGGTCTCCCGTGTCGGCATCGAAGATCAGCAAAGGATGCAGAATGTGGTTTCGGTAATACCCGTGGTAGAAGGAGAACTCCTGCTGGCCGTGAGTGTGGTCGTCGGTACTGTCCAGATCCAGGATGATCTTGCTGGGACGTCTCTTCTTCAGGGAGCGCACATAACGGCCTAGCAGCCACCGGCTCAGACGCATCAGATCCTTCTTGGTGACGGAGTTCTCCAGGCGGGAGAAAGTCGGCTGGGTGGCCAAATCGGGATCGCTCTCTGGCAACTGATCACAGACTGTCTTGAGCATCGGATCCGAGCGCAGCGTATCGGCGTCATTACAGTCTTCGTAGCCGGCCACGATCTGCAAGACTCGTTGTCGGATCAACTTCAACAGGTCATGACGAACGTAGCGTCGGTCTCGACTTTCCGCAATACACGAACTGAAGCCCTCGCACAATCGATGTTGACGATCCAGGGATCCAAACAACAACCATCCTGCGTCGGAAGTGAGGCTCCCTCCATCAAAACGCGTCGTGATCTTTCTGTGGCTGTGAAATGGCAGGGTATTCTGGCAGACTGCTTTCAACATTGCCGTAGCTCCTGTTTAGGGTCATTGTTTTTGTAAACCCTTTTATATCAGAGGGCTACGGCTTTTTCCTGGAGCCAGAATCTCACTCGGATTCAGATCTTTTGCATAATCCGGGCTAAAAGCCCCGCCACCATGAGTATGACCGGCGCCGTCAAATAAAAGCGGTGATGCTGCCGAATGAAAGTGGGGGAGTCGTAGTACTGATGTTGCGAGAATGCTTCGAGATCCTGCTCGCGCAGCGTATATCCGATTCGCATCTTCCACCTGCCCCTCATTGTAGCCCGACGCCATCGCAGCTGTCTGGGCTTGATGCGAAGCCACAGCAGACCAGCCTCCACATCCCGAATGACCCGGACGGGCGAGCCAGCGGCCGTTGAGGGCGATCTCCAAGTCACCTGCTATACTTTCGTCCCTCCATGAAGGAAAAATTAGGCCACCATTCACACGTGTCAAGGCGTACTTTTCTTTCCGGCCTTTCCACGGTCACTTCCACGGTGGCCGCGGTCACCATTGTTCCCAGATCGGTTCTCGGGGGCTCGGGATATCGCCCCCCGAGTGATCGGCTCAACATCGCCTGCGTGGGCGTGGGAGGCCAGGGACGGGAGGATGCCCAGGGTGTGGCGACGGAAAACATTGTGGCACTTTGTGATGTCGACGACGAGCGGGCGGCTGAGTCCTTCAGGCGCTTCCCCAAAGCCCGGCGCTATCGGGATTTCAGAGTCATGCTCGAGAAGGAAAAGGACATCGACGCTGTGACGGTCTCCACTCCCGACCATACTCACGCTGTTGCGGCAATGGCGGCCATGGAGCTGGGCAAGCACGTTTACTGTCAGAAGCCGCTGGCCCGTTCCCTGGCCGAGGTTCGTGCCATGGGAGAAGCCGCCCGCAGACATGGGGTGGCAACGCAGATGGGGATCCAGGGCCATTGCCGCGATGGCGTGCGCCGGCTGCGCGAATGGATTGAAGCGGGCGTCATCGGCACGATTCGAGAAGTCCACTACTGGACGAACCGGCCCATCTGGCCACAGGCGATCAAGCGGCCTCTGGAACAGTTTCACTCCCCGCCGACGCTGGACTGGGATCTGTGGCTGGGTCCCGCGAGCGAGCGGCCGTACCATCCTGGATATGCACCCTTCAAGTGGCGGGGCTGGTGGGATTTCGGGACCGGCGCTCTCGGGGACATGGGATGCCACGGTCTGGACGCAGCTTACTGGATCCTGGACCTGCCCTTGCCCAGCCAAATCGTTGCCGAAACGACGCCTGTCTTTGCGGAGACCGCGCCCGCCGCCTCCCGGGTCACCTACTACTTTCCAGCCCGGGGACTGCGGCCGGAGATCAAAGTCGTCTGGAGGGACGGCGGCCTGCGGCCGATCCGACCGCCGCAGCTGGAGGAAGGCAGGGAGATTCCCCCGAGCGGCAACAGCGGCCAGTTCTTCGTGGGTGACAGGGGAGTCCTGGCTGCCGACGTCTATGGTGAGAATCCAACTCTGATCCCGGATTCCGCGCACCAGAAACTCGTGGCAGCGCCTCCGGCCCCGAAGTATTCAAAATCACGCGGGATCTACCAGGAGTGGATCCGGGCCTGCAAGGGCGGAAAGCCGGCCAGCGCCAGTTTCGAATACGCCGTGCCTTTGACGACTATAGTACTGCTCGGCAATCTGGCGGTACGTACCGGCGAAGCCATCGAGTGGGACCCGGCCAGCTTCCGGGTCACCAATAAATCCCTCCCCAATCGGTACGTCCACGAGGAATACCGGGAAGGCTGGAGCCTGTAGAGCCCCCCGGCGGGGCGACAGCCTGCTCCTGACTTACACCAGCGGAAGGACCGCGGCCCCGATGAGGGTCACGGCGAGTCCGACGATGCCCATCAACACGCTCAAGGGCGTAAGGATCTTGAGGCTCTCCTTCTCTGTCATGCCGCTCATTTGAGACACGACCCAGAAACCACTGTCGTTCATCCACCAGACGGGCTTCGATCCACAGCCGATGGCCAGAGCCAGATAGAGGGGATGAAACCCCAGGTGCGTAGACTCGGCGATGCCGGCGAAGACTCCGGCGGCAGTAATCATGGCCACGGTGGCGGAACCCTGGGCCGTTCTAATGAGAGTGGTAAGGAAAAAGGCCAATGGCAGCAGGGAGAACTGATAAGCGGTGGAGAGGCGCTCGATAGAAGCGCCGATCCCGGTTTCCTGAAGCGCATTTCCGAACGCGCCACCCGCAGAGGTAATCAGGATAATCACGCCGCCGCTGGCCAGAGCGGCGCTCACCGCCTTCATCGCTTTCTCTCTCGAAGTCGTCCTCAGGAGAGTGGCCAGAGCGACGCCGGCGCCCAGCATCAACGCGATGTTCTTGTCGCTCAGCGGTCGGATGAAACCGAGAGCCAGCCCCGCCAGACTCCCCGGCGTTTCCCACCAGGAGGCATCCAGTGCCGTACCGGTCGTGATCAGGAGGACGGGCACCAGAATTGGACAAAGCGCGAGCCACACCGAGGGCAGCTGGCCGTCCTCCCGCCGGGAAACGTCTCTAAGTTGCCGGAGCGACTCCTCCGATTCGCGCAGGGGGATTCTCCATCGCCGGCTCGCCCACCAGGCATACGAGAACCCCGCGGCTGCCGTCACCAGGCCGACCGCGCACCCCCCCAGCACCATGATGCCGAAGTCCAGGCCCAGTTCCTGGGCCACGAAGAGCGGGCCGGGAGTAGGGGGCACTAGAGAATGGGCCATGGTGGCGCCGGCCACGATAGCCAGAATGTAGAAGAGATAGTTCCTGCCGGTTCGCAGGTGCAAGGCCTTGCCCAGCGGCATCATCAAATAGAAAACGGTGTCGAAAAACACCGGTATGCCCAGCAGAAAACTGCTCCCCACGAAGCCCAGAGGCGCCCGCTTTTCCCCAAATAACCGCAGCGCGGAACGAACGATGCGGTCGGCTGCCCCGCTCTTGAGCAGACAGGTGCCGATGATGGAGGCCATGGCAATGATGATGCCGATCTGGCCGCAGGTCCTGCCAAAGCCGGCAGCTACCCGCTCCCCCACCGAGCGAGTCGACCAGCGCAGGGCCCCGGCTGCATCCATGCCTCTCTCGAGAGCCACCTGCTCGATTGCACCCGTGGGGGTGAGGACACTGACAACCAGCGCTCCCAGAAGCAGGGCCAGGAAGGCGTGCAGCCGCAACAGCAGCACGCCGCCAACGACCACGACCATTCCGGTCAGGAGGATCCAGATCGGGCTCATGCTAGCTTAATCTCTCGTCGATTGAGGGAAAAGTCAATGGCATGACCGAACCGGGTAGAATCAAAGAGTGCAAATGGGCGATATGGAACCCTCACAGAGATCTGCAGGCGCCAGGGCACGAGTCCTCTTTCTGGGGCGCAGGAATTCCTTTAATCTGGGAATCATCGAATGGCTGGAGGAAAATTTCGACTGCGTCGGCGCTTATTTTGTAGAATCCGATCGATTCAAGTGGAAAGTCCGATGGCGACGTCTTTCACACCGAGCCCGGCACCGCGGATGGGGCCGGGTGGTTGACGAGCTTGCCTATCACTTCTGGTTCCGGATCTTTGATAAGCGTGTCAACGAAAAGCTCATCAGTCTGAACCTTCCTGAGCGGTTTCACGAGCGCGGCGAGTGTCCTGTTCCGAACTGGGACGTACCCGATCCACATGAGCCTGAATGGACTCAGAAGCTGAAGGCCCTGAGTCCTGATTTTGTCTTCGTGGTTTGCTGCAACGTGATCCTCGAGAAAGAGTTCTATGGTGTTCCCAGATTGGGAGCTTTCGTCCTCCACGAAGGTTTGACTCCCGAGTACCGAGGGCTGCACGCGCCGTTGTGGACTCTAGCAGAGAAGAATCCGCAAGACATCGGGTATTCCCTGATTCAGATCTCCGGCTCAATCGACGGGGGCCCGATCCTCGTTCAAGGACGGGTAGCCTTCAAAGATCTTGACAGAAGAAAATGGTCGTATATCGGGCATGCCTCTCTGGTCGAGGGCCTTCCTCGCATGGAAGAGGCGCTGAAACGCCTGGTTTCGACCGGCCACTTCGAGCCCGTGTCGGTTGCCGGACGAAAGGACCGATATGTGACCTGGATGCCCCTGTCCACCTATCTAAAGTCGTTGGTCTTTGGAAAACTACCCTAGCCCGGATTATGCAAGAGATCTGAATTCAAGTGAGATTTGGGCCCAGAAAAAAGGCCGTAGCTCTCTGATATAAAAGGGTTTACAAAAACAATGACCCTAAACAGGAGCTACGGCAATGTTGAAAGCAGTCTGCCAGAATACCCTGCCATTTCACAGCCACAGAAAGATCACGACGCGTTTTGATGGGGGGAGCCTCACTTCCGACGCAGGATGGTTGTTGTTTGGATCCCTGGATCGTCAACATCGATTGTGCGAGGGCTTCAGTTCGTGTATTGCGGAAAGTCGAGACCGACGCTACGTTCGTCATGACCTGTTGAAGTTGATCCGACAACGAGTCTTGCAGATCGTGGCCGGCTACGAAGACTGTAATGACGCCGATACGCTGCGCTCGGATCCGATGCTCAAGACCGTCTGTGATCAGTTGCCAGAGAGCGATCCCGATTTGGCCACCCAGCCGACTTTCTCCCGCCTGGAGAACTCCGTCACCAAGAAGGATCTGATGCGTCTGAGCCGGTGGCTGCCAGGCCGTTATGTGCGCTCCCTGAAGAAGAGACGTCCCAGCAAGATCATCCTGGATCTGGACAGTACCGACGACCACACTCACGGCCAACAGGAGTTCTCCTTCTACCACGGGTATTACCGAAACCACATTCTGCATCCTTTGCTGATCTTCGATGCCGACACGGGAGACCTGGTCTGTGCCGTGTTGAGACCTGGCAACAAGGGGGCTGCCTCTCACATCGTGCCCATTCTGAAGCGAGTCGTGGAGGCCATCCGACAAGCAGTGGGGACGGATGTCGAGATTGAGATTCGGGCCGACAGCGGCTTTGCCACGCCTCGGCTCTACGAGTTCTGTGAATGTGAAGAGAATAAACTCCAGTATGTCATTGGGTTAAGTCGAAACCCTCGCCTGCAGCGAGTGGTCGAGCCCCTGCTGGATTCGACTCGGCTGAGGTTCGTTGAGCTGGAGGAAAAACAGCGTCAGTTTGACGAGTTTCTTTATCGAGCCCACAGCTGGGATCGATCCCGTCGCGTCATTGTCAAAGTGGAGGTCGATCAGCGTGGCATCAATCGTCGCTTTGTAGTTACCAACCGGGACGATCTCTGCTCCCAATCACTTTATGACCACTACACAAACCGAGGGCAGACCGAGAACTTCATCAAGGCCTTCAAGAATCATCTGAGCATGGACCGACTCAGCTGTCATCGATTCCTGGCCAATCAGTTTCGACTCCTCCTGCATGCACTGGCTTACCAGATGTTCGTGCGCCTGCGCGACTATCTTCACGGAACCCCCTGGCACAAGCTCGAAATCGAAACCTTACGTCGTCGGGTCCTCAAGATTGGGGCCCGGATCCGACAAACCACTCGACGCATCTGGGTCCATCTTTCCTCAGCCTTCCCCGAACAACCCCTCTTCCACCTCGTCTTGAGTCGCCTGAACTCCAGTTAGCTTTTCCCAGCTCCCCCGAAAAACCGCTTCCGACACTCATCCAGGCCCAGATCTGTCTGAAATTCACTCCCCAAACCACTCAAACGCCTCGCCAACCCATATTCTTCGCAAATCCGCCTGTCACACCTGCCCGCTTCCGAGTTGGGCCACTTCTCGAGTCGTTTTTCAACACCGAACTACGGTTCTTGCATAATCCGGGCTAGCGGACCCGGTCCAGCAACCAGGCGGGGAGCCGCCGGGCGCGTTACGTCCACCACGGCCAACCCCCGGCTCTTCAAGGCGAGCATCAGTCTGGACTCCGCCAGGGCCACGTCCATAACGGGGTCGTCGAGGGAAAGCCGGGCGACTTCCCTCATCCTCTTTCGCGACACGTCGATGACCCGCAGCCCGGCGGACTGATCGGCCACAAAGGCGTGGCTGCCCCGGACCACGACGGCCACGGGTGCGTGGAGTCTTCGATAAATGCTCAGCGTCTCCGCTTTGCCGGGATCTTTGATATCGACCTGCCGCAAACCGTTGTCTGGGATCGCGGAGAAGGCTCTCTCACCGCTTACGGCGACATCCCAGGCCGACCCCTGCCCATAGCTTCCACGAGTCGCGAATCCGACTTCCGAAATTTGGGCCGGGTCAACGACATCCAGAATCCTCATTCCAGCGTAGGAGGCGGCCACAAAGGCAAGAGTGCCTTGAACGCGGACCTTGAGCGCCGCCTCCAGAGTCTGATGGCTACCCAACTCGCGCGGAGCTGCAGGATCGGAAACGTCGAGGATCCTAAGGCTCCCGGACTGCGCCGCAACATAAACTTTCCCGCCGGCTGCATCGACGCCTTCGGCCGTTGGCAACTCGAACAGGCCCACCCGCCTCGGTTCCTCCGCCGTCGAGCAGTCGACGATGCTCAAGCCGGTCCCCCGCAGGGCCACGAAGGCGTACTGCCCACTCAGGGCAATGTCGCGCACTTCGCCTTCGAGCTGCACTCTGCCCAGCTCCGCGAGACCGCAGTCTGGACCGCATTCGAACACGATCAACTCACCCCCCCTGCCCAGAAACACCCGGTCTGCCGCTGCGGCAACGGCGAAGCTGAAAGGGTCGACGCGAGGGGGCAACACCTGCGATCCACTTCGGTCGGGAGGCTGCGACTGAGTCGAGGCCGGGAGGGTACCGGTAGCGGCCGGGTCAGTGCATTGAAGGACCCCGGCCGTCAGCACCAGCGTTGCCAGAAGACCTGTTGCGCCTCTCATTCCTGCCCTTCCTGCGGGATCGGCTGCAGGTGCTCACCGTCGTTCACCTCTACCTCCGGTGCTTGCTCCCGGAAGCGCGTCAGACCGTTTGCACTGGCCCTGGTCTGCCAGACATACAGAGTCTTCAAGGCGGGCAGGGCCGGCAACCGTTGCAGACCCTCGTCGCCGACCCGGGTGCCGTACAGATTCAGGTACTGCAGATACGGAAGCGACGCCAATGGAGCAAGTCCGTCATCGCCCACTCCGGTGAGGGACAGGTTTAAGCTGGTGAGTTGTCGCATCGAAGCGATCAACTCCAGACCGTGATCGCTGACGGCAGTGCGGCTCAGGTCGAGTCGGGCCACCTGCGGGGACAACGGCCCCAGGACCTGCAGGGTCTCATCGCTGCAGGCTCCGGCCAGGTTGGTGGCATCGACCTGAAGGAAAGGGTGGTCTCCCGAGAGCCGACGGACACCAAACCCGGCTTTTCGGGCCTTTGCTATGGCGGCGGGATCAGCCGGCGCTACTTCGATGGCATAGACTCCCGTCTTTTCCGTCTCCCGATAACCATACCGCCGATTGAGCAGAGTATTCACCGAAGACGGCAGTGTCTGGGCAGTCACGACAGCAAGGTCCCTGGAGGCTCCTTCTGCGATCCACCAGCGCAGAAGCTCCGTCTCCCCAATGCCCAGGGGCGTGTGACCGGAAGGCGGCATGTGATCCGGGTCGGCAAGGGATCCTGTGACGCGACGCAGCAGCTCGCTGCGATCCGGTTGCCCCGCTTCGAGAACCGCCCCACGGTTGCTGCCCTTGAGGAGACCCTCATGGGAATCCAATCGCAAGCCGACTTCCTGCCGTGCGGGCCCATGGCACGACACGCACCTGCTCTGCAGCAGGGGCTGCACCAGATCCGGGAAGATAAGTGCGTGTTCGAGGTCACTCGAGAACTCATCACGGGAGAACCTGGGCGCCAACGGATCGACCAGTCTCCCCACGGGCTCAGGGAGATAGACCGACCAGTACCCGGCGCCGTGCACCATGGTTCCACCCAGATGGCCGGCGGCCACGAGCGAGATCGATGTTGCCGTGACGAGCCCGTAATGAAGCGCCTTCCAGCGCCCATGCAGACCGATCCGACGGAGCACGGCCACCCCCGCGGAGCCCACGGCAACGCTGATCCCGAGGCGTTTGTGCCAATAGATCAGGTAAGGGTCGAATCCGCCTTCCAGCGAGAGTGCGTTTCCGGTCAGGGCCACCGCGACGGCGCTCACAGAACCAAGATCCCAGACCAGGTCCGCTGAGTCTCCCAGGTTGAGAGACCTGATGGATCTGCGGTTCAGGAGGCGCAGGAAGAGGGCTAGAATCAGCAGGCCGATCGGGAAATGCACGATCAGGGGATGCAGCCGACCGGCTAGCCTCACCAGAGTTGGAGGATCCCGAAGATCGATGCCGATCAAAAGGGCAAGGGTAACAAGCAACGCTGCAGCGGCCCCGAGCCTCCTGGTACTCACATTCATCGATGCTGCTCAGGCCAGGATTTCTTGAACTACCTTTCCGTGCACGTCGGTGAGGCGAAAGTCTCGGCCCTGATGGCGGTAGGTGAGCTGCTTGTGATCGATTCCCATGAGGCGCAAAATCGTGGCGTGAAGGTCATGGACGTGGACGGGATCCGCGGCCACATCATAGCCGAAATCATCCGTGCTCCCGTAGTGGAATCCTCTCTTGATCCCGGCCCCGGCCATCCAGATCGAAAAGCACTTGATATGGTGGTCGCGCCCTTCACCACCTTCTTTCTTACTGGGCTGCGCCATCGGCGTGCGGCCGAACTCCCCTCCCCAGATGACCAGCGTGTCTTCCAGCATACCCCGCTGTTTCAAGTCCAGGACCAGCGCGGCAGAGGCTCGATCGACCAGACCGGCTACTGTCTCCAGTTTCTCCCTGATGTTGCTGTGATGGTCCCAGCCGCGGTGATACAGCTGGATAAAACGAACTCCCCGTTCCGCCATCCGGCGTGCCAGCAGACAGTTGGCTGCAAAGCTGCCGTCGGCGCCCTCGGTCCCATACATATCCTTGATGTACTGGGGTTCGTCGGAAAGATCCATCAGGTCGGGCACGCTGGTTTGCATCCGGAAGGCCATTTCGTACTGGCTGATTCGAGTGGCGATCTCCGGATCGCTGACCACGTCGTTGCGTGCCGCATTGAGGGATCGGATGGTGCTGACCAGATCCCCCTGATCTCCCAGCGTGACTCCCGGAGGGGGCTCCAGGTAGTGGACCGGGCTCCCCTTGGACTGGAAGAGAACGCCCTGAAACCGGCCTGGCAGGAATCCACTGTGCCACTGCCGGGCGGCGATGGGCTGATTCCCACCACCTCCGACGGAAGTCAGCACTACGAAGCCGGGCAGATTCTCCGATTCATTTCCCAGCCCGTAGACCAGCCATGATCCCATGCTGGGACGTCCGGTGATAATGGAACCGGTATTCATGAAGGTATGGGCCGGGTCGTGGTTGATCTGCTCGGTCTGCATGGATCGGATGATGCAGATGTCATCGGCGATCTGACCGATATGAGGGAGCAGCGTACTGATCTGCTGGCCGGACTCACCAAAGCTCGCGAAGGGAGAGTGCGGCCTCATGATGGACAGCCTCTGACCGCTCGTCATGGTCGTCATTTGTTGGCCCCGGGTCAGAGACTCGGGCATTTTCTGGCCGTGCATCGCCTCCAGTCTGGGTTTGTAGTCCAGCACGTCGACATGCGACGGTCCGCCCGCCTGATACAAATAGATGATGCGTTTCGCCCGCGGTACGAAGTGAGGTGGGCTCACCACGCCGGGCCAGGCCCCGGTCCCCGTCGGATCAGAGGCTGCGGTAAGTCTGTTCGAGCCCAGCAGCGAGGCGAGAGCCACGGCCCCCATTCCCTGGGCGGACCGAACCAGGAACTCCCTGCGGGTCTCGTCGAGTCGGAGGCCTTTAGGCTTTTGCCGGGAAGGGATCTTGTTATCTGGTGCCATGTCAGCTCCTGGTGATCGTCTCGTGCAGGTTCAGAATGACGCGACACACGGCGGTCCAGGCGGCCAGTTCGGGAGCATCGAGGTTGGAGGGCAGAGGCGCCTGCCCCACCGTCACGAGCTTTTTCGCTTCCCCGGGTTCCTTCCGGTAGCGCTCGATCTGGCCCCCCAGCAGCTTGTGCAACTCCTCCTTCTCGCCTTCCGAAGGGAGTCTTCCGACGGCTCTGCGGAAGGCTACATCGAGCCGGTCGCTGGAACTGCTGCCGGACCTGGCCACGACATTCTGAGCGAACACCCGAGCCGCTTCCACGAAGGTCGGATCGTTGAGCACGACCAGAGCCTGCAGTGGAGTGTTGGAGTTCGCTCTTTCGGCCGTGCATTCCTGCCGCTCCGGTGCGTCAAAAGCCTTGAGGGCGGGGTGGAGAAAGGTTCTCTTCCAGTAGACATACAGACCGCGACGATACTGATCCTCTCCGGCGGACGCCACCCACTCCGTGCCCGGGCCGGGGACGCCGAAGGTCTCTATATCCTTCCAGTAGTCCGCCGGCTGATAGGGTTTGATGCTGGGTCCTCCGACTCTTCGGGAGAGGAGCCCGCTGATGGCCAGGGCGGCATCCCGCACGAATTCCGCCTTGATCCGAAATCGCGACTGGCGGGCAAGAAGGCGATTGCCCGGGTCCACAGCCACCATCTTCTCCGTCGGAGTCGACGACTGCCGGTAGGTCTCAGACATCACGATGGATTTCACCATGTGCTTCACATTCCAGCCGGTCTCGATGAACTCGACGGCCAGCCAGTCGAGCAGATCGGGGTGGGTAGGCCATTCTCCCTGAGCGCCCAGGTCTCCCGTGTTGCCGGAGATCCCGGTGCCGAAGAACTCCCTCCACAGGCGGTTCACGGTGGCTCTCGGGGTGAGGGGATTGTGGGGCGAAGCGATCCAGTTGGCCAGATCGAGCCGACTGGCTCGACGCCCGCCCGTGTCCAACGGAGGCAGGAACTGCGGCACGCCGGGTTGAACGATATCGCCCGAGTCATCCTGCCAGTTGCCGCGCGGTAGCACCCGGACCATTCTGGGCTCCACGGATTCAGTCACCAGCGTGACGTGAAGCTCATTCGACAGCCGGTCTAACCGGGCCTGCTTCCGAGCGATCTCTTTTTCGCGGGCTTTTGCCGCTTCCTCGGTTTCGACTGCGTCAACCTCATCCGGGCTGTACAGACTTCGCAGCCGATCCTCAATCTGCTGCAGTCTGGCCAGGTCCTGCCTCGAAACCGGGGCCGGGGGGAAAGGACGTTCCGGCTTCAGGAACGGGTGGTTCAGAGACAGTCCCATTTCCTTGATGTCCGCGAAGAACGCAGCCAGGCTGTAAAAATCCCTGGTAGTAAAGGGATCGAACTTGTGATCGTGACACTCGGCGCAGGCCATGGTCGAACCCAGCCAGGCAGTGCTGACCGTGCGAACGCGATCCGCGGCATACTTGGCAAGATACTCCTTGGACTGAGATCCACCCTCTTTGGTGGACTGCCCCAGGCGATTGAAGCCGGAAGCGGTCTTCTGGTCGCTGCCGGCACCGGGCAGCAGGTCACCTGCCAGCTGCAGTCGGGTGAATTCGTCGAAGGGCAGGTTCTGGTTAAAAGCTCGAATGACCCAGTCCCGATACGGCCAGATGCGTCGATGGACGTCGGAATGATATCCGTTGGTGTCGGCGTAGCGAGCCAGGTCGAGCCACATGACTGCCATCTTTTCGCCAAAGTGCTGGGAGGCCAGAAAACGATCCACCAGTTTTTCGTAGGCTTTGGGATCCCGGTCATTGAGAAACGCTTCAACCTCCTCATATCCGGGAGGCAGGCCCAGCAGATCCAAGCTCAAGCGGCGGACCAGCGTCCTTCTGTCGGCTGGTGCGGAAGGCTGCAATCCGGTTCCTGCCAGCCCAGCCAGAACGAATCGATCAATCGGCTGCCGAGCCGGCTCGCCCGGGTCCTGTGGGGATGGAATCGGGGGGCGAACCAGAGGCTTGTAGGCCCAGTGGGGCTCCCATTCTGCCCCCTGTTCGATCCAGCGGATCAACAGGGCCTTCTGGCGATGGGTCAGCACTTTACCCCCGCTGCCGATCTCATCTTTGTGAGGGGGCGGCATGCGCCGCTGCGGATCCTCGTGCAGAATCCGCTCAACCAGGGCGCTCCCGCGAGGCGACTCGGGGAGGATGGCCGGGTCGTCATAGCCCTCACGCTGCCCGACGGCACCCTCTCGGATGTCCAGTCTCAGCCCGGCCTTGCGAGGACCGGCATCCGGCCCGTGGCAGGCGAAGCATTTGTCGGCGAGGATCGGCCGGATGTCGCGGTTGAATTCGACCCGCGCAGGCAGGTCCGAAGCCATCTCGAACCGAGACAACGGGGAGCAGGAACCGCAAAAGATCAGCAACAGACTCGAAAGGGTTATAGGGCGGATCATGACGGGCTCTCGTGCACAACGAATCTTTGCAGATATTATCACGCTCCCCGTTCGCCCCTACAAGGACGTCGTAGGGGCCGGCCTTGTGCCGGCCTCGCTTCACGGGCGACCACCCGGAGTTGCCCCTACATTCGTAGGGGCCGGGTCGCCCCTACAAGGTCCTGCAGACAGACAGGGGTCACCTGGGGGGTTCCCGGATCTCCACCAACCGGTCGGCTGGGGTGTCCCGAAGGGTCTGCTTCCTGCCCGAGGGCCAGTCGATCTCGATCAGGTCGACCCTGGTGCTGGCTCCCAGCCCGAACGTCAAACGCAGCTGGGACTGACTGCAATAGGATCCTCCAGTCCGATTCATCGCCGTTTGCGTCACTCCTTCGGTCCGCAGCCGGACTTGGGCTCCAATGCCGTCCCGGTTGCTGCCGGTCCCAACCAGCTTGAGGCTGATCCAGTGGTTCCGGTCGCCTCCGTCATTGCGGAACAACCGGGCGGCACCGCCGCAGGTCGTAACCAGAAGGTCAAGATCTCCGTCGTTGTCGTAGTCGCCGTAGGCCGCTCCGCGAGCCACCCTCGGGGCCGCAAAACTTTCCCCCATCCGGGCGGTGACCTCCTCGAACCTCTTGCCGTCCAGATTGCGGAACAGGTGAGGTGGCTGCCGGTAGGTCACCTGCTGCTGCACGGCGTTGATGTCGTTCTCGACGTGGCCGTTGGCCGAATAGATATCGAGCAGGCCGTCGAGATCGAAGTCGAAGAAAAAACAGCCGAAGGCGAGCGTGAGCAGGCTTGCCGGCCCCACCGCCGCCACCGGAGCCTCGTCGATGAAGAAGCCGGTTCCCTCGTTGTGGTAAAGCGCAATCATCTCATTTGAGAAGTTGCCGATGACGATACTGGGATGACCGCTGCGATCGTAGTCACCGGCGTCGATCCCCATGGCTCCCCGGGCCACCCCATCTTCGCTCAAAGCCACCCCGGCCAGGATTCCCACTTCACTGAAGGACCCATTCCGGTTGTTCTCCCAGAGTTTGTTGGGGACGGTGTCATTGGCCAGCATGATGTCCTGCCACCCATCCATGTTGTAGTCAAAGACCAGCACGCCAAGCCCCTTGTTGGTGGCGTCCCGGAGGCCTGCTGCTTTGGTCATGTCCTGGAATTTCCCCGTGCCCAGGTTTCTGAACAGGCGCGGCGCAGCTCCCGGGTAGGATTCCGGAGTGCAGTAGGACTTGCTGGAACCGTCCAGGGTACAGAAGATGTCGGTCTCGATGGTCCACTCGACGTAATTGGCTACGAACAGATCGAGGTGGCCGTCCCGGTCGTAGTCGAGCCAGGCGGCGCTGGTCCCGAAGCCGTCGTTGTTGACACCCGAAGAGGCTGTCACGTCCCGGAACGTGCCGTTGCCCTCATTGCGAAAGAGCCGGTCGCTTCCGAGCCCGCTGACGAAGAGGTCCGCGTCCCCGTCGTTGTCGTAGTCGGCCGCGGCCACCCCCATACCGTAGAAACTCACGGCCAGTCCGGCCTTGCGGGTGACGTCGCTGAACGTGCCGTCCCGGTTGTTTCGGTACAGCGCCGGAGGACTGCTCGTCTTGCCCTGACCCGGCCAGGTTCGTGAGTTCACCAGAAAGATATCCAGCCAGCCGTCCGAGTCGTAGTCGAAGAAGGCGGCCCCGGACCCCATCGTCTCGGGCAGATACTTCTTGCCAAAGGCCCCGTTTTCATGGACGAAACGGACTCCCGAAGCGTCCGTCACATCCGTGTACTCGACCTGCCCGAAAAGGCTCGCTGAGGCGAGCAGTCCGGCAGTGGTTGCGATGATCACTTTCATAATCTGATCCGGTCTAGTACCCAGGCCTGGGCTGGTCAATAGGTGCCGGAAGGCTGGACGCCGGGGATCTGGCCCAGCGGAAAGCTCTGGTGCTCGTGAATGGCCTGGCGCTCGTTGTTGTCCTCGGGATTGGAGCGCCGGTATGCGCCGGTGATGGCCTGGGAGCTCTCGTCGGCTTTGTAGCGAAGATAGAGTTTCTGCTCGTGTTCTGCCGCCTCCCGATTTCCCAGACCTCGATAGCAAAGCATCAGACTGTAGTGAGCCTGCAAATCCTCGGCATCAATCAGCAGCACCTGCTTCAACACACTGACGGCCTCCTGGAACTCGCGCCTGAGGAATCGGATGCGACCTATCTGGTTCAGTACGACCCTGTCACGCGGGTACTGAGCAGCCGCGGTCTTCAAATGCTCGAGAGCCTTGTCATATTGGCCCTGCGTCTTGTAGGTCAAGGCCAGAAAATAGTGGGTCTTGGCCAGTTCCGGAGCCACTTCAAGGGCCCTGAGTAAGACCTCCTGAGCTGCCTCGGTCCGACCCTCTCGGACCCGGACACGTCCAATGTTGACCCAGCCGTCGGCATAGTCGGGATCGACTTCCGTGACCTTCTCGAAGATGAACTCCGCCGCCTTCAGATCACCCTGCAGCAGCAGACCGATTCCGTAATCGTTCCAACGATAGAGATCCCTTTGATCGAGAACGGTTTCAGCGCCAACCTCGGAATCGTCCGCCGCCACCCTCAAGATCGCCCGGTCGGTCGCCATCGTCACCACCGGCAGGTCGGGAATCTCCTTCAACTCACCCGACACTGTGGATGTGTCGCCGGCAAAGATCCAACGGCCGTCGTCGTAGCCTGCAGCGATCTGCGGCTGAAGATCGTTCGGGTCGCGTATCCCGGCGAAGGCCCACTGCGTGTTCCACCACGAAAACTTCCGGTAGTTGAGTCTTGCCGTCAGGCGGATCTCGTCGCCCGCGTCCTCCGGAATCGCCATCCGGTAGTGGGCCGTGTCGGCGGCCCCGGGAGGGATCAAACGCACATAGAGCACCGAGCGCGCCGCCCAGGCATTGCGTTTGTTGATGGGGTTGCCGTGCTCGTCCAGCAGGAAAGACTTATAGAAATGGGCACCCGGATCGACAGGCCCCTTGCGGCCCTCAACCTCGGGTACGTAGCCGCTCCAGAACAGTACCTTTCCCTGATTATCCTCAGCCTTGAGCTCCACCCACACATCAAACGCGTCTACCGTTCCGCCGGGAAAAAAGTGGCCGACATTCCTGGTTCTCACGACCACATCAATCCGAATTGTCTCCCCTCTCTTGACTTGTGGCTGAACGCGGTCAATGGGGGCGATAACGGCCCGCGCTTCGGTGTACCCGGTTCCCCGACCGACGGCAAAACCCATTTCGTCGCCCTCGGCAAAGCCACTGGCCACCTGCAGGCCGGCCAGGCCGGGCGCGCGATAGGATTCATCGCTCTCCTCGGTCGATGCTTCGCTCAGTGCGAAAATGTCAATGGAGACCTGATCGTCCTGGAGAAACTCGACGGTGGTCCGAAGCTGCTCCTCATCCCGGTTGACCACGGGAAGGGCGGTGTTGGCCCCCGGGAAACGATGGCTATGGACCTTCCCGTCGATATTTGCTTTGTCCTGAGAAGCAACCAGGGGCATGTGGCAGTCCACACATTTTTTCGGTTCGGGTGGATAGTAGAAGCTTCGCGCGCCCTGTCCCGACACGCCGCTGGCCTGCCAACCGTCGTACTCGTTGAAGCCCCGGAACCAGCGGTAGTTATTGACCGGGATATCGAGGTGAACCTTGTGGCAGCTCGAGCAGAACTCGGCGGTCTGGCTCCGAAAAAACGGTTTCAGAAAGGTCTGCTTGTGCGGCCCGGGATCCAGATGGACGACAAAATCGTGCATGTTTCGCAGAAAAAAGTTGTCACTGGTGGCCAGATCGTGCAGAGGCGGGTACTCGATCACGAAATCGCCGTTTCCCATACTGCTGTTGACGGCAACGATGGAGTGACAGGAGGTACACGTCAGTCCCGCGTGCGCTTCGGGCCGGTCCAGAATTTCCCGGGCCGGCGTATCCATCATCCCGTTGAAGAAGACGGCATGGTCATGACACCCCGCACACCATTTCGAGGGCTTGGTTCCGATCGTGTCCTGCATGTATTCAATGGATTTTCGGTACCACTGGTTGTTGAACGAGGAAAAGCGATGGGCGCTGGAAGACCACTGGTCGTAAATATCCGGGTGGCAGCGGACCCGGCCGCAGCTCTCCGGTTTCATAAAAAACTCGGAAGGAATCGTGTGACCGACGTCGGTCCTGGCCGCCGAAGGGAAAAACGGACTGTCCGGGCCGGCCGTCTCCCCTTCCAGTGAGGTGGGCGGGGGCACTGGATTGGAGATCCGGTTGAGGGGATCGGGAAATGAGCTTCTCCACCAGCTCACGGCTGCGGGGGTCGCCAGTGCAGTCGCGAAAACCATTGCCACCGGAATCCATGGTCCATGGCTTCGAACCAGGTGCAACAGAAACAGCGTTACAGCCAGGCAGCTCAACACTATGTGAAGTCTGAGCAGCGATAGATACGGCCGCGACGTCCCGCTGTAGATCAGCACCATGCCGCTGACTCCGGCTATGAGTCCCGCCACTGCCGCCAGACGGGTCTCAATCGGCCATTCGCGAAACCGATCCCGAATGACTTTTGCCACAGCCAGCGTCAGGATGAGGCCGCCCCCCGCGTGCAGCAGAACATTCAGGACGTAAAAAACCGAGGGTGAGTCAAAGGAGTGCAGGTAGGCCGCGTTCAGCAGCAGCAGAGAAACAAAGTATGTAATTGCGCGCGGCATCGCAGGCTCAAAGACTGAGGTTAGCAGACCCACCTCGAACGGCTCAAGGCTTGCCCAGCCGAGTTGACCGGCAACTCGGCATCTAGCACAAACCTCACAACTCGTTTTTCGGAGCTTCAATCGAAAGGAGTGCCTCCATGCCGCGACGCCGGTTCGGTCTCATTTTGCTGGTTGTGATCAGTCTTGCCTGTCTTGGAAATCACGGGTGCCCGCAGGAGTTCCAGTCCGCCCAGGAGTCACCGGGCAGCACCGCTGCGCTCGGTGATTTCCACATCCAGCTGGATACCGCCTACGATGGAACCATCATCTGGAATGTACAGGTGCCGCAGGCCGTCCAGGGACCCAACCAAGTCGTGTTCGGATTCCCTTTCCCTCTTCAACCCTTTGTTGCCGATATCGTCGGCACCCATAACGTGAACGAGGATTTCCGGAATCCGATCGAGCGACGGTTCAACGTCCGCAGGCGCAGCTCGACCCAGGCCTACATCGATTTCTTCGACGACGGGCGCTTCGATCCCGGTCTCGACTACGAGATCGAACTGGGCACGGCTCCGGCCCAAACCGGGGAGGGCGCCGATGTACCTCAATCTGAGAGACCCCGAGTCGGGCCCGTTTTACACTCTGGCAGCCCACGGGGGGTTTGCATACGACGGATATGATTTCGACATCGGATCGGACGAGTTTGCATTCGACATCCCGGTCAGTCTCTTCTTCAACAACTCGACGGTCGAGGTGAAAAAAAATCTGCTCCTGCTGGTGAATGCTTTTGTGCTCCCCCATGTGCCCTTCGGGACTTTCGGTGGTGTGGCGACGACCGGCGGGCTCTCGGTGATCACGGAGATCGTGCTTACCAATGCCTTTGATGTCGAGTCGGACGCCGAGGTCGAGTTTTTCAATGCCGTTTCGGGAGCAGATCAGGAAGTAACCATCGGTGATGCTACCGCCCACGAGCACCTGGTGGTCGTTCCAGCCCGTTCTTCGGTGGCTCTCCAGGTCAGTTCAACCGATCCCTTGATCACGACGTGGGCCTGACGGCGCAGGGAAGCGGCGGATTCAAGGGCAGCCTGGTCATCAACAGCGACACCGACGTTTCCGTCATTTCGCTCAGGACCCTGAATGGTTTTCAGACCTCCAGTCTGACTTCAGGAAGCCAGTAAGCAGCCTTCGCGCCGGCTCTGCATCCTGCTCACGCACCTGGACCCAGACTCCGCTTGACAGGCGCGTTCCCAGGACCGCTCCCAGCCCGTCGTCCTGGGCGGCAAAGCATTCGATGCCTGCCTCCTCCAGTATCGACCTGACCCTGCCGAACTCAACCGGACCGACTTCCAGGATCGGGACTACTCGATCCGCCGGCTCCGGCTCCGGTTGTGCCGGCAGCTCATGCACCAGAGGCACCTGACAATCCGAACATTCATAGAAGCCCTGCCTGTACTCGGCCCCGCATTCCGGACACAACATTACCGGTGAAGTATAGCTCAGGGGTTTCCTGTAACGCTTGCCGGGCCTCCAAAGTGATACGCTGGCAGTGATGCTCTTCCAGCGACTGAAACACAAACTCCCGATCATTGTCATCATACTGCTCTCCCCTCTTATCCTGGTTTTCAACCTGCTGCTGGTTTTCATAATGTTTCTCGATCCGAAAGCCCGCCGATTCGACAAGGAGGAAGCCAAATCACTTCTTTCCGACGAACTCGAGAAATTTGGGGATCTCGGATACGCCCGACTTCGAGAAGTATTCGTTGAACAAAAAGATGTCCGGTGTCTTGACGTGACTGGTGCTTCGGGAGTCGAGTACCAGGTCGAAATACAGGGATTTTGGGATGGTGATGAAGGACAGGACATCCGCGTTCTGGGCGGCATCGATAACGGAGGCCTCAGCTCCTACGCCCCGTTGAGCGACTCGTTCATCATGAGGCCGGACGGCCTCCTCGTTGAAGACTAAAGGGTGAAGACTAAAGGGATGTTCTCCGAGAGCGGCCACTACGGACTGTCGCTCACACTTGCTGCTGCTGCCTTCGCCGTGTCGTAGAATTCGAAGAATTCGATAACTTTTCCATCCCGCAGCCGGATGAAGTCTCCTTTGGGTGTTTCCACGATCTTTCCGGTCTTCAGACTTTTCCAGGCGCAGCTGCCCAGCACGGCCACGCGATCACCCTGGGCAATGAAGTGGTCTACGGTGTAGTGAATCATTTGCCAGTCACGCACCAGCTCGGCGAAGTAGCGCTCGACATCGCCCTTGCTTCGGCAGTCACGCGTAAATTCCATCCCGGGTCCCCACCCGCTAAAGAACGGAACTCAACGTCATCCGCCATCAAAGACATCCATTCCTGAACGCTTTCCGCCCTGGTGTCGTTCCAGAGTGCGTACGCCTTCTTCAGAATCTCGACATTCTCCTGTTCGCTGGACATTCCACCCTCCTCAATTCGTTTGATTCTTTTTCAGCCGTGAGCGCCGCCCTCGATGCCGACGACGGGTCACGATCGTCAGTGTGTCAAAACCGAGAAACGGGGGACAGAGTAGACTGTCCCTTTTTATTGCGCGACCTCGGCATCGACCATGCCGGATTCCTCCAGAGGCTGGGGGGCTGTGAAGTGAGCCAGAAGAGCCAGCCGGCAAAGAGCACCAGCTGCCCTTTTTCGTTGCTGCCAGTGCCAGTCTGTCGCGGACGTCTCGTCGGGCTTTGTCAAAGGCCGGATCTCAGCTTTTGGCGCCAGCACTTGCATGGAAGCAACCGTGAGGTACGATGGAGGAGTATTCGGAACATCTTCGGCAGGAAAGACCGGCCTTTAGACGAGAAGGCTGTAGGCAGGAAACTGCAGCAGGGGACGAAGGGCTGGGCACGGGGGGAGTGTTGGGGGCCACCTGGAGAGCGGCCCCCGACAGGTGGAGAGAAGCAATGAGCGTTGAATACCATGTCTACAAGATTGATCCCGAGCCCTATCGGAATTGGATAAGCGCCTTCGACATCGAAGAACTTGCTGCATGGATTTCGGACACATGCCAATACCGCTCAGACGGCTGTGTGGGGATTGCTGAGGACGATAGGGGTTTCGTTATCCACCGCTTTCTGAGAGCATTTCTCGGATCCAGACGCTCCTGGCGCAATCGACCACGGTTTTTCCCGCTCCATTCTTGAGTGTGGTCTTAACCCCGGTGGCGAGAAATGTCCTGACGATCTGCCGTTGGGCTTCAATTGCGATGTCCGCGCCGGTTCCACCGCGTCCGGTGTTCTGCACGGCCAGGTGAAACGGCGTCGATCCCGACTTGTTTTTCATGGTCGGATCGCTGCCGCCTTCGAGAAGGCACTCGACGGCGGCCGCACACCGGGTGCGGACGGCTCGGTGAAGAGGCGTCGCGCCATTTCTGTCCTGGGCCTGGAGGTCGGCACCAGCATCGAGCAGGCACCGGATCGTGCTCACCTGGCTTTTCGCGTCCCAGGCGGGGTGATTGATGTACCCATCGGCTGCATAGTGCAGTGGGCCGCTTCGGCGATGATTCATCCTTGAATTCGGGTCGGCGCCGGAAGCCAGGAAGAGTCGGGCGATTTCCGCTCGATATCCCGCAGCGGCAAGGTGCAGAGCCGTATCTCCAGCGTAGATCCAGTGGCTGATTTCTTCGTACGCTTTGGACTCATCGATGAGACGGGTTGCCAGATCAGGGTCGGCCTTCAGCCGTTGGGCGGCAGCGGCTCGGTCGTCCTCCAGAATGGCTGTGAGCAGTGCTTCCAATCGACTGCCAACCTTATTGGCCCGGGCTGGGCGGGTCAAGAGGCCAGGGAGCGGGTGGCGCCGCCAGGATCCGGTCTGTTTCCTCGATCAGGGACAGCAGTTCTCGACGCTGCTCGGGGTTGGCCAATACGAGAGACGGGCTCCGATAATACCGCGCTTGCTCAGCCCACCGAGCCCGCACGGCCTCTCGAGCCTCCTTGAAATGGACGGGGTTTCCGTCCTTTAGAAAATACACCGGATTCGCGTGGGCCCAAATCTCGCTCTCCCCCTCCACATGGCGGGCCTTGGCTCGGGCTGCAACCCACGTACTTTCGTGGATGGGGAAATCGAAATCCACCGACACATCGGTGGAACGCAGGTCACCGCCGCGCACAGCAATGGTTTCTCCGTTGGCAATGATCTCGATTTTTTCGATAGGCCTGTGGAAGAAGGCCCTGGCCATCCCCGCGATCCGTCGGGAGGCTCCGGTCCAGGGCACGATCGCCCCTGAAGTCTCATGACCGGCCTGGAACTCGAGCAGCGGCCCGTTGCTGACCACGGCCGTTCCGCGTCGAACCCCTTCGGCCCAGGTATCGTAGGCCGACTCTCCGGCCTGCGCCCGCACCAGGGCTCTCTCGGGCCCCAGCAAGGGGGCAGCGCGGGGCCACGCTTCGTACCCGCCCAGATTGGCGGGGAAATCGCTTCCGGCGTTCCCTACAACGCGAAACCCGGCGTTCAACAGTCGATACCACTCTTCAGCATGCAGCTTCCCAAACTGGAAGAGTTCGACAAAGTCGATCGTGTTTCTGGCCAGATTCAGAATCAGAGTTGAATGGGGTTGACCGCCGTCAAAGTGGGCAAAGCCCACCGTAGCGTTCCATCTTCTTCCCTCGTCGAAAAGAGGAGTGGGAAAGGGATATGCCTCCGGTGAGTTGGCATAGACCTCACCCACACTGAGCGGGCCCACCAGGCGGTCGGGGCCCAGGAAAATCGTGTGCCCGTAAAAAAAGCTGCGCGACTCATGGCCGGAACGAATCGAGTACCCCGCCGACCGGGCCTCTCCCTCGCGCCCGAAAGCGTACTGAACTGCGGCGTGCTGCTGCCGCTGCAGCTCCAGGAAATTCCCGACCGAAAGGTCCTCGGCCGCCAGCCATCGGAGAAAGATGTCGTCGTCCTCTCTGGCGCGCATCAAGTGAATGTGGTCATCACCCGACAACCACTCCTCCTGGTGTCCCGGAGCGATGGGTCGCAGTTCGAGCTCGATCTGCTTTGGTTCGCCCGCTTCGAGTGTAAACTCGGCGAAAGCAGGTTCAAAAAAAGTGCCACGATAGGCTTCAAGTCGATATTTTTCGCCGATATCCGTGCGCGAGCGAGGCAGGTCGAACCGGCCCCGCCCGGAAAGCAGGATAAAGTGGGACATGTTGTTGGCCGTCACCTCGAGCGTCTCCGGTCGATCCGATCTTCGCCACAGCCGCTCTCGATAAAAGAGGTCGGGACGCAGCGGTAACAGGCTGTCCACGGGCCGGAGTCGAAACGACCTGTCCCCTTTGAACAGGTACACCCTGGCCGGGGTCACTTCCCCGGTACCGGCGTGGATGGTTACGATCTCTACGCTGGCAGCGAATTGCGGCCGCAGCGGGTCATGCAGCGGGGCCGAAGCGGCGCTGGAAATGGTTACTGCGAGCAGAGCCAGTCGCCACAACCCGCGCCCCCCCAAACCTTCACATATTTTCCGTTTTTTTCCTTCCCGGCTCATATTCCACCTCCGCATCGACATTTGCCGCGGGGAAATCGACGTCGCGGCTCGCCACTTTGATTCGACAAGAAGGAACTCTCCGTGTCCTGCTCTGCGTCTAGAGTTTACAATTCTTACGCTGGTTTCGAGAGGATCCAGCTCGGCCCGCGTATTCTCGCGCGGGCTCCAGAATCCCCAACCGCGAAAAGCTCCACACCAAAGCCGAAACCGTTAGAGCACCCGGGCGATCAATCCTGGGACGCGGACCGACGAAACTCCGGATCCTTCAGACCCTGCTTCGTGCGCTCGATGATGTCCCCCGCTTGCCGGCGGGCTTCGGCGGCCTCTTGTGTCTTCCCCGTGGCCTCGAAAAACTCCCCCAGAGCCAGCCGGGACTTCCACATTTGCGGTGGATTGCCGATCTCCTTCGCCAGCCCCCAGGCTTTGCGCAGCCAGCCTTCCGCCTCTGACCACTCTTTCCGGGCGAGCGCGTATTCTCCCTTCAGGCGCCAGCCTCGAACCAGGTTTTTGCGGGGCCCGTACGGAGTCGCCAGATCCAGGCTCTGGTCGAGAAAGCTCTCCCCCCGGTCCGGCTTGCCGCGACGCAACCACAGCTCGGCCAGTCCGGCATATAGCCGAATCGAGTACCGATAGCGCATCCAGCGACTGGTGTCGGGTGCCAGAGCGTATCGGTGGATTTTTCGAAGGCCTCACCGGCCAGGACCAGATCTTCCCGGGCCAGGAAGTTCTCCCCCAGGTTGAGCTCGGCATTGGGAAAGGCTCCAGGATCCTTGCGGCGCAGGCCCACCCTCGAACTGCGCTGGTTGAATTCGATGGCACGGTCCAGATTCCCCACCTCGGCGTACAGCCACCCCAGGCAGTTGAGCGTTCGGTGATGAATGGCTTCGTCCCCCACCTTTTCGGCCAGGGCCAGTGTCTCGCGAAACAGCGCCAGAGCCTCATCATAGCTGCCCGATCCCGTAAGCGTGATTCCGTAGACGAAAGAGTTGAACAGGAGGGGAGCGAGCAGGTTGTGCTCCCGAGCGATCTCGAGTCCCTGCGCCTGAAAGCGCTCGGCCGCCGGATAGTCGGCCTCCCAGTTCTTGAGCAGGCCGGCCGTACCCAGCGAGAGAGACTGGTGCACCGGGTCACGGGCCTTGCGGCTCAGCACCAGGGCTTTCTTAATCTCGACGACCGCCGGGTCATGGTCACCGATCACGGCCTTGACGAAGCCGGTGATGTAGTGGGCGCGGCCCAGAACAAAGCTCTCGTCCAGGGGCTTGGCGACTTCGATGGCCTGACTCGCGGAGGCAATCGCTTCATCCAGATCCCGGCTCCAGGTGCAGGCCCAGGCAATCAATGCCAGCGCCTTGCCTTCGCGTACCCGATCTCCGGCTCCCTGGGCCAGGACCAGCATCTGCTCCGCTTCGGCCCGGGAACCTGCATAATCGCTGACGACGTGGGCGAGGGCAGATCGAGCCTCATGGATATCCATGACCTGGGTAGGGGCTACGGCGTCACCCAGCCGCTCGGTCACTTCCAGAGCCTGCCCGTACAGAGCGATCGCCTCGCGGGTAGCGAAGTCTCGGGCAGCCTTCGACGCCGCTTTGCACAGGTACTCGAAGGCCTTCCCCCATTCCTCCCCGCGCAGGAAGTGATGGGCCAGTACGGCATACTGTTCCGCTAGGCGCTTCGCACCCAGACTTTCGATGACCTCCCCGGTCCTGCGGTGCAGGGTCCGTCGCCGCCGCTGTAGCAGTGAGCTGTATGTCACCTCCTGCGTCAGAGCGTGCCCGAAGCTGTACGTCGCCTCGGGAAAGAGCCGTTTCTCCAGAATCAGTTCCGTAGCCTTGAGCTCCCGAAGGGAACCCTTTGTATCCTCGTCAGACCCCGCCAGTTCCTCCAGCAGTCGCCCGGTGAACTCACGCCCGATTACGGAAGCCAGCTGCAACGTGCGTTTTGGACCCTCCGCCAGCCGATCGATGCGAGCCATCAGCACCTCCCGGATACCGTCGGGAACGCTGATCTCGTCCAATGAGCCGGGCATGACGTACCCGTCGGTCTGACGGGCAATGGCTTCGGTTTCCCGCAGTGTTCTGACGACCTCTTCCACAAAGAAGGGATTCCCCTCCGCTTTCCCGACGATGAGGCCTGCCAGTTCGTCGGGCAACCGCTGTGCAGCCAGCATTGCCTTCGCCATGTTCAGCGTGTCCTCGCTGGAGAGTCTTTCCAGGGCAATCCGGGAGTGGTAGCTCCGGTCCCCAAAGGGATGGACGTGGTCGGGCCGATAGGTAAACAGACACATGATCCGGCTGGAGGGAATGCTGTCCGCAGTCAGCACCAGAAATTCTTCGGTGGCTTTGTCTATCCAATGCAGGTCCTCAAAGAGGAGGATCTGAGGGCTGGTCTGGGCAGCGCGCAGAAACAACCGCTGCACGGCCCCAAACAGCTCGGCGAGCCTGAGCTGCGGATCCATCGCGGCCACTGAGGGATCGCCCGGATCCACCCCGAGCAGATAGCGCAGGTAAGGCAGAACCGGCTCCAGGTCCGCGTCCAGCTGCAGAACGTGGTCGGTGGCCTTTTCAATCATGACCTCCTCGGAATCGCCCTCTTCAATCCGGAACCTTCTCTTCAGAAGATCGATGAGGGGGTGAAAGGCCATGGACTGCCCGAACGACATGGCGTCGGCCTCGTTCCAGGTTGCTCTTTCCGAAATGCGGCGTTGAAACTCCCGCAGGATGCGTGACTTGCCGATACCGGCCTCCCCGACCAGAAAGACCGTCTGGCCCCGGCCCGAACGTACCTTCTCAAAGGAGCTACCATCAGAAGGTGTGTAAATAGCATAGGCGGTGAGTATCCTTCCGGGTTGATTTAAAACCCAGGGCCGAAAGGCCCGCAACGGAAGGAGTACACACCGCATGAGCAAGCAGAACATTGAGGAAAGTGTGGAGTCAAGAGTTTGTTTCGAGGAGCTGGAAGATTGGGTGCGGGAGAAGATCCAAGGCTGGGTTCAAGAGCTGCTGGAGGAGGAAGTCACGGAGTTATTAGGGCGGCGTAAGAGTGAGCGGCGAAGGGCCGTGGACGCTCCGTCGGGCTATCGCAATGGATATGGGAAGCCGAGGCATCTGACGCTGAGCTCGGGGACGATCCAGGTTCGAAGGCCTCGAGTGCGGGATCTAGAGGAACACTTTGAAAGTCGGGTGTTGCCCCTGTTTGCCAAGCGGACGCGGCAGGTTCGAGAACTGATCCCTGAGCTGTACTTGCATGGTCTGGCGCTGGGGGATTTTGATCTGGCTCTGAGAGGGCTTTTAGGGGAAAAGGCGCACCTGTCGTCCTCCACGGTGGCCAGATTGAAAGAGAAGTGGCAGGCCGAATGGGAAGTCTGGCAGAGTCGACCCTTGAATGATCTGGAAGTGGTGTATTTATGGGTAGATGGAATCTATGTCAAGGCGGGTCTGGAGAAGGAAAAGGCAGTCCTGCTGGTGGTGCTGGCCGCCTTAAGTGACGGAAGCAAAGCCGTGGTGTCGGTCACGAGCGGCTATCGGGAATCGACTCAGAGCTGGTCGGAAGTACTGCGCGACTTGAAGCGCCGGGGGATGGGCTGTCCACGGCTGGTGATCGGAGACGGCCACCTGGGCATCTGGGGAGCTTTGCGCAACGTCTATCCCCAGGCCGAGGAGCAGCGCTGCTGGAATCATCGGATCGTCAACCTGCTGGCCAAGCTCCCTAAGCGAGTGCACAAGCCGGCCTTGCTGATCCTGCGGCAGATCCCTTACGCCGAGACTCGAGAAGAAGCACAACGACTCAAGAAGGTTTTTCAGCACTGGTGCCGGCAGCGAGGGCTGACTCTGGCGGCTGAGCTAATCGAGCAGGACTGGGACCGGATGGTGACCTTTTACAACTATCCAAAGAAGCAGTGGCAGCATCTGCGAACCACCAATCCAGTGGAGTCACCGTTTGCCGCTCTTCGGCTGCGAACGGACGCGGCCAAGCGATTCAAGAAAGTGGAAAACGCCCAGGCGGTGATCTGGAAGATGCTGCTGGTGGCGGAGCAGCGATTCCGCCGGTTGAAGGCACCGGAGCTGATGAAAGCCGTCTACCAGGGCGCCAAATATGTCAATGGAGTCCCGGTCAACCAAGTCCCGGAGGAGAAAGCCGCCTGATGTTTTTCCACACCTATTGACAAGAGCTCTTCTCAAAGCATTCTTCGAGCAGCCGAAGTTCTCTCGCGCGGCCCACGAAGGGGGTCAGGCCCTGCTGCTCGGCCGCTTCCAGCCGGGTCCGTATCTCGGGCGCCGCCAGCACCTCCCAGGCCTCTGCGGACACCTGCTGTTCCGCCGCCCGGTCGCGCTCCAGAAGGCGCGTCGTGCAGTAGCCTTCCACCAGCCGATGGGTCGTGTCAGACATGAGAATCTGACCCCCTCGGGCCTGCTTCTTGAGGGTGCCGGCGATGAGGGCCGTGTTGCCAACGGGAGTGTAGTTCACGCGCAGATCGTCGCCCATCGAGCCTACGATCGCTTCCCCCGTGTTGACTCCCAGGCACAATTCCACTGGGAGGTCGTGGCCGGGGAACCATTGTGCCGAGCCCAGCCGCCGGCGCAGCCCGATCGCCGCCAGGACGGCCCGGCGGGCATGGTGCTCCTGGGCAATCGGTGCACCAAAAAGGGCGGTAAAGCCGTTGTCTCGAAACTGATTGATCACGCCCTCGTACCGAGACACCTCCTCGCCGGCGACTGCGAAGAAGTCATTGAGCAGAGCGTGGGTTTCTTCGACATCCCGCGACTGGGTTGATGAGCCCGAATCGGCCAGTTCGCAGGCAAGAATCGTTACCCGTTTGCGTTCGCCTTCCCGGGACCCGTGGGAGGGGCGTGTCTTTTCGGCCGGGGTATGGTCCGCCACCCCGGGCTCCACGAGGGAGCCGCCAAGTGCCGGCGAGGGGGTGGACGGCCCGTCCGGCTCCGCCGGACCCAACTCCCGCCCGTCCGGCTCCGCCGGACCCAACTCCAGTGCTCTTGGTGCTGCCCCAGCCCCCTCCTTCAACGTTTTCAGGTGCTCTGCCATCTCGGCTGCGGAACGAAACCTTTCCTTCTTGTTCTTAGCCAGAGCGCGCAGCAGCACAGCGCTGAATTCAGGCGAAATGTCCGGATTCAAATCATCCGGCGGCGTGGGGTCTGCCACTGCGATCTCGTGCATGACGTAAAGAGCACTTGGCCCCTGAAACGGCAACCGGCCGGTTGCGGCTTCGTACAGGACCGTGCCCAGCGAAAATAGATCTGTTCTCGGATCCAGGGGCTCGCCCCGCGTTTGCTCGGGAGACATGTAGGCCACTGTGCCCAGGATCGTCCCGTCGGCTGTCAGACGAGCCGACGCGGTGTGCCGAGCCGTCTCCCCATCCGGACCCTTCACTCTCTTGGCCAGGCCGAAATCGACCAGCTTGATCTGCCCGTGAGGCGTCATCAAGACATTGGAGGGCTTGACGTCCCTGTGGATCACTCCAATCGAGTGCGCCGCTTCCAGCGCTGCCGCGATTTGAATTCCTGCTTCGAGCACGTGTATCAAGCTCAGCTCGCGGCCTTCGATCCTCGAAGCCAGCGTCCAGCCGTCAACGTATTCCATGACGATGTAGTCAAAGTCGTCGAATGACTCGATCGAGTAGATGGTGGCGATGTTCGGGTGATTCAGTGCCGAAGCCGCGCGAGCCTCTCTCAGCAGGCGATCCCTGGCCTGGTTCCCGGGGGCAGGCTCGAAAGCCAGCAGCTTTATAGCTACGCGACGGCGCAGGCGAGTGTCTTCGGCTTCATAGACCTCTCCCATTCCACCACGGCCGATCTTTCTGACGACGTTGTAAGGTCCGATCTGCTGCTCCGCAGAAAGACGATCGCCCCCCTCTCCCTGCCGGGGCGGGTGACCGGCATTAATCCCCCCTCCCGGCCCTGGGGGGACCTTCTCCCGCAGCCTGGCCAGACGACTAACGATTTTCTTCCACCGCCCGCGCTGCATCGAAATTCCTTTCCCCCAATCCTCACAGCAGAAAAACAGGTGCGTCCAAGAATCGCTTGCTCATGTGAAACCTCACGTTGTGGTCCGAACTATTCCCGTGAAATCTGCCGGGGGGGATCCGACCTTACCCTGTCGAGGAAAACTCCATAGAATTTCCATTTCTTGGATGGAAACGGGCTGGAGCCTTTACCGGCTGTCGTGTAGATGGAAAGCGATGCATCGCCCGGCGCCGATTTGGCAAAGGTGAACTGCAAATGTTGTTCGCCCTTCTCTACGGGCAGTTCCAGGTCCTGGTTCGCAAAGTTCAGTTCGAGATTCGTGCCCTTGACGTGGAAAACCGTATTCGTGTTTTCCACCTCGATGACGACATCGGCCAGGTACGTGATGTCGCGTATAGCCTGAAAGGTTACGCCCAGTCGCGATCCCACGCTCGCAAGCTTCGTATGATTCCCCCGAAATCGCACGTAGTAGCGCGGGTCCGGACCGGATTCGACGTCCACGACAAGCGGCGCGTAGTAGCTCAGGTACGCCCGGTCCAGGTAGAAAGGGCGCCCCGGCACGAGCAAGCCTTCCCGCTCCATGACTTGAATGCCCCCGCCGCTGTCGTAAATATTCGGTAAACCCATCCCTCCGCTGACACCATCAGATTTTGCTGGACACAGGACTTTCAATCGTGTATATAGGTGGACATGGGAGCCGCCCTAGGTCAGGGGGAGCAAGGCGTAGAGAATCGGGAGTCCCGGCAGCGGGCGTCGACAGCCGGCGTTCAGATCCGGGTGGATAAGGAGGAGTACATCAGCTTGCGTTGGGCTGCGGCGTACTGGAAGGCCCGGCACGGGGAAGCGGTCCGACGGAGAACCGATCTCAAGAGCGAAAACGAAGAGCTACGGGCACGCATTCGAGAGTTGGAAGGCTGTCTGTACGGTCGTCGTAGCGAGCGTTTGGTCTGCGAGGGCAAGAGCCCATCCCGGAGCCAGGTCTCAGCGCGCCCTCGCGGACAGCAGCCGGGGACGCGGGGACATGGTCGAAGCAGTCTGGATGGGCTGGAAGCCCGGGAGGAAGTGGCTGATCTGCCCGCAGAGCAGCGGAAGTGTCCCCGCTGCGGACGGCGCCTGGATCCGTTTCCTGGTACCGATGAGGCCCAGGTGGTAGAGATCGAGACGCGGGTCTGGCGTCGGGTGATCAGACGCAGGCGATACCATCCAAGCTGTGCTTGTGGGGTCCTGCCCGGCATCGTGACGGCGCCGTCACCAGGCCGTTTGATCCCGCGCGGCAAGCTGGGCATCTCGGTGTGGGTGAGGGTGATCTTGGACAAGTATCTTTATGCGCGTCCCAGCAACCGACTGCTGCAGGAACTGGCCGACCAAGGAGTGAGGCTGTCGGCTGGGACGATCGCGGGAGGGCTGAGGAAACTGCTCCCGCTGTTGGAGCCGGTCCGGGAGGCCATCCGTGTCAGGCAGTTGAGCGAGGATCGTTGGCAGGCTGACGAGACCGGCTGGCGGGTGTTCGAGGAGGTGGAGGGCAAGATAGGTCACGGCTGGCATCTGTGGGTGTTCCGATCCCCTTCGACGGTAGTGTTCACGCTGTCTCCCAGCCGCTCGGCCCAGGTGCCGGAGGCGCACTTCGGAGGCACTGCGGCCGGCATTCTGCTGAGCGACCGCTACGTTGTGTACAAGAAGTTGGCCAGACAATGGGAGGGTCTGGAGTTGGCCTTTTGCTGGGCCCACGTGCGACGCGACTTTTTTCCCTGGCCAAGTCCTGGCCCGAGTTGGAGGGGTGGGCGATGAGTTGGGTGGAGGGGATCGGAGGCCTGTTCGATCTGAATCGGTGTCGCGTGCAGGCCCGAGAACAGCCTGCCGGCTTTGCCGCCCGGGATCGGGAACTGCGGGGGGCGGTGCTGGGACTGGAGAGGCAGCGCGATGCGGAGTTGCAGAGCCGGGGCCTGCATGGGGCCTGCAGGAAGGTGCTGCGCCGATTGGAGCGACACTGGGAAGGGTTGACCGTCTTTTTGGATCACCCCGAGGTGGCCATGGACAACAACGCTTCAGAGCGCGCTTTGCGAGGCCCGGTGGTGGGTCGCAAGAACTACTACGGCTCAGGCAGTCGGTCTAGCGCCCGTCTGGCCGCGGTTGTGTTCACGATTCTGCAAACCTTGCAGCTGTGGGAGATCAATCCGCAACGCTGGTTGAGTTGCTATCTGCAGTGCTGCGCCGAATCGGGCAACCGGGCGCCGCCCCAACTGACGAGATTCCTGCCCTGGGAAATGGACCCCGACCGAAGAGCGGCCTGGGGTCGACCCGGTGGTCGGGAGGCGGCATGAAGCGCTACTGTGGCCGCAACTTCACGGGTCAGGAGATCGGGCAACTGTGCGACTTGATTGCCGACAACCCAACCCGCACGCGCGCTCAGCTGTCTCGATTGGCGTGCCGATTGCTTGAGTGGCGCAAAACGGACGGTGGCCTCAAGCAGATGAGCTGCCGGGTGGCCATGCTGCGCATGCATCGCGAGGGGCTGCTGCAACTGCCGCCCCCTCGCAACCGCAAAGGAGGCTCGGGCCGAATCGAGCACACTTTCTGCAGCGCCCCGCAGCCGCTGCTGTCCCGGCCGGTGCATGAGCTGGCAGGCCTGCATCTGGAGCCGGTCTTGAGAAGGGTCCCACTCTCCACCGCCTGAAGGCGGTGGATTCGACATGCGACTGAAGTCGCCTAAAGACCTCGCTTCGCTCGCAGGCTGACTACTCAGTGACCCGAAAATCGTCGTCTCGGGTCTCGACATCTTGGGTTTCGATATACTCTGCAACCATCGTATCGCTCACATTCCCAGTCGTCGCCACGAAGTACCCTCGTGCCCAAAGATGTCGTCCCCAAAACTCCTTGCGCAACTTGCGGTGATCTTGCAGTAGATGATGCGACGTTTTCCCTTTGATCGCCTGCATCACTCGGCTCGGCGCCAATCTCGGCGGCACATCCAACAACAAATGTACATGATCGGGTCGCACATGCCCCTTCACGATCTCGATATCCAATGATCGGCAAATCTCTCGCGTCAGGTCCCGCTCCTCTTTCCCGATCTCTCCTCGCAGAGCCGGCTTGCGGTACTTGGTGATGAACACAAAGTGATATCTCAGCCGATACACTGCATGCGAACTTTTCCGATACTCAGACACCTCCGCAGTGTACCCCCAAGCCTCCTGAAGGCTTCGCCTAAAGGCGAGGGGGTTCACCCATCCCAGAGTGGGACCCTAAGCCGCCCGGACTCCACTTTGTGGAATGAATATATCGACCGCTACCACTATCTGGGATACAAGCCCCTGCCCGGTGCTCAGCTGCGCTACTTCGCTTGTTCGGAAAACCGCATCCTGGCTCTGCTCGGCTTTGGCGCCGCCGCCTGGAAAACCGCCGCGCGCGACCGCTTCATCGGCTGGCGTCCTTCGGAACGGGAGAGGAACCTGCAGCTGATTGTCAACAACGCCCGTTTCTTAATCCTGCCCTGGGTCGAGTCCAAGAACCTGGCCTCCAAGCTACTGGCCATGGCCGCCCGTCAACTCCCCGAAGACTGGCACAATCGCTACGCCTACCGACCTGTCTTGCTGGAAACCTTCGTCGACACTCAACGCTTCACAGGCGCCTGCTACAAGGCTGCCAACTGGATCCATGTCGGCCACACCCAAGGGCGCGGAAAGCTGGATCGTAACCACCAAGCCAATCTACCCACCAAGAGCATCTGGCTCTACCCCTTACGCAAAGACTTCCGCTGTTCCCTGCGCTCAACTTGAGTTTCCCTGTAACCCAACGCTCGAGATTACGCTTACGGGTTTACCGAATATTTACCCGCTGTCGACGCCCTGGTCTTCAACGATCTTTCGAAGGATCTCGCGTTTCGCAACCGGGGTGACAGGTTGCGGCAGCGCGACAGCTTTCGAGGAAATCGCCTTGGGCCTTATCTGCTTATTCAGGTTTTTCGGTGGCTGCCCCTTCTTAGTAATAGTTCGTTTCGGCGCCTTTTGAGTCTTCGTCTGAGCAGATGCCATACTGACCGTCAACGCTACTGCGATCCCACAGATCAACCTGACCGGCAAGGTGCAGCAAGGTTTCCGTTTCCCTTTAGTTTTCTCATCAAAGCAAGTCATGCGAATGCCTTTCTTCGCCTTTCGCCCCTGGGCCAGTTCATACCTACTACGATAATCCTGTAACGCCCAGTGCATCAAATCCAAAAAAGCATACACCCCGGTAGCTGGAACAGCGCGGGCGCTTTGGAGAAGAAAGGGACAAGTCCCATTTACTTGCTCCGGTTGCCCGGCCTCGGGCGGAAAAGGAGATTGATTGCGTCCAGAGCTTGACGATCAGCGAGAAATACGATACCAAGGCATAGGGTTCGCCTGAATCCAAATCGCGCGAGGCGGCAAATGAACTGGCCAAACAGCTACTCCCAGCCGAGCGTGACAAAGCGCGTGGCTCTGTTGGTGTTGCTGGTCTCGCTTTTCGTCGCCAATTCCGGCTACTTCTGCCCCGGTCGAGTCACCTGAGACGGAGGGGTCACGACCTTCAAATTCTTCGTCCCGGTGCCAGGGATCCAAGCAGACTTCTTCAGTGTCTTCGCGGGAGAGGAGAATGGCCGGCTCGAGTTTGGAGGTTTCGGAGATCCCGGGACGAAGGTTGGCGTCTACCGATACGAAAATCTCTCGGGTGGGCTCGCGCAACCCTGTCCCATCTTTGCGATCAACCCCTGGGAAGCCCACGTGGACTCCATTAGGAACGATATGTTCGAAGTCGATTTCGAAATTCATTTTCGCTGGGAGCCGGATGGGTGGTGGTCGATCAATAATCCGCAAGGGGCTGACCCCTTACCTGCCGGAGAGCACAATTTCACTTTCTTCACGCCACTTATTATCCCCAACCAGCCGCTCTTCGACACGCAGGGATTCGCCTTCAGAAAACAAACAGCTAAACAATCCAACCGGCGTCTCCATTCCAGCCCAACCTGGTACACCCCCCATGCCCCCTACGGGGAGCTCAGCCTGGGATCTGGAGATCAGCCACAGCCCGCTACAGAGGCTGATTTGCTAAGTGTTGTCACTCAGATCGTGGTCAACAATGCGCAGAATCGAGCCCAGAACTTCAGCCTCTCGTTCCGCAGTGCACTCACGGGTGATCCGGCGCCGGTTAAGATCGGCGATTTGACTTCCGACCAGTTCGATTTGGTGATTTCGGCAAATACGAGCCAGGTCTACAGCCTCGACCCGCGTGGTTTTCCCCTGCAGGTCAACTGGGGCACCCTGACCTCCGAGGGGCATCTGGGCGTGGCCACTAATTTTGTCTCCATTCTCGAGGGCGGCGGTGCCGGCAGCCCTGCCGGGGCTCTGCCGGCTGGTACGGTGGATGCGCAGGCAGGCATCGCCGCGTCCGATCTCGATGTCTACCACGTCCTGAGCGTGGAGAAGCGGGCGGGTGGATTCGACACCGCGCTGGCCATTCTCAACCCGACCGTGGCCACGGCCACCATCGCGATCACCCTTGTTGACGAGAACTCCGCGGCCGCATCGGCCCGGCAGAAGCCAGTGGGTGACCCGTTTGCGTCGAGCCAGCTCGTTCTCGTTCCCGGCACTCAGACGGCCAGGTTTTTCACCGAACTGCTCGATATCGAAGTCGAAGAGTTTTCTGGGACGATTATCCTGGACAGTGACACTGACATAGCCGTCACCAGCTTGCGAACGATCAACGGGAAACAGGCCTCCAGCCTGCCCGGAGGAACACCGCTCCCTCGCTGAGCCCACAGGATGCCCCCTTGGGAAAAAGGGGACATCCATGATAAGTAGTTGTCAAGTGTGGGCAAGACTCCCCCTCAACGGTGCGGTGAGAGCACCGTCAACTCCAGAGTTTCATTTACAGCAACCCGGACGATAGGTTTTGTCAGCTAAAAGTGATTCATGACCTTGGGGGTCAGAATCCAGACATCCATTTGCGGTATCGGGCTCGAGAGCGAGCCGTCACCGAAGCTTGAGTTTGGGCAAACCGGCCGTCCTCCAAACAGGTCAGTTGGTGTCTCAGGGTCAAACCCGTCACACAATCCCTTTCAGTGAGGAACGGCCGGAACCTTCCCGGCTAGCTGAGTTTTGTTCTAAATGCTAGCCACTGAAAATGGTCGGTCACTGCGATCGACCGCCATCAGGTAAGCTACCAGTTTCCTGGCAACCGCCAGCGTGGCTCGGTTGTGATTTCCTTTCTGCCTTTGCGTTTGTGCAACGGCGGCCAGCTGTGGGCTATATCGAGGAGCCAGCTTGGCCGTTTCCACCAAAACCCGCTGAAGATGCCGGTTACGGTGTTTGCTGATCGGGCTCAAGCGGTCCTTGCCTGCCGACTGCTTCTGGCCGCTGCACAGCCCACAGTAGCTGACCGCGTGACGAATCGCCCGGAAGCGACTCACTTCCCCCACTTCCAGCACCCAGGTCAAAGCCGTCACCACTCCCACAGCGGGAATCGTCATCAACAGCTCCACCCGACGCCCTACGCACGGTTGCTCACACAACCCCCTCAGCAGATCCCTCTCGATTTGCTGCAGTGATCGCATCGAATCGTGACTCAGATTCAATAGTTGCACCACCGATTCCGGCACTTCCTGCAGCTGCGACATCAGTTGTCGAAAGTAACGCTGTCCATGCAGCCGCTTCTGGTTGTACTGCACTCCCGTTTCCATCAACAGTCCCGATATCCGGTTCTTGAGCTGCACCATCTGTGACACCATCAGGTTGCGATAGCGCAGCACTCGTCTCAATTCTCGGATCTCAGCCGGCGGCACGTAGCTCTGCACCAGTAAGTCGCAGCGCAGCAGATCGGTGATCTTGCGCGCATCGATCCGATCATTCTTGTGTTTGCCCGCACTCAATGCCTTGAGCATGGCTGGATGAGCCACCTTCAACTCCTGGCTGTAGGGCTCCAATAAATCGTAGATCCATTCGCTAAAAAGGGTAGCTTCCAGCGCTCCTATCCAAGGTCTTTCCAGACTCTCAGCCCACTGCTGCAGCACCTCCCTCCGAGCCGCCAGTTCTCCTTCCTCAACCACCCTTCCGTCCGCCTCCATCAGGCAATAACTGATCTTCCGTTTGTGCACATCCAATCCAACGTAGTAACTTTCTTGCATGAGAATCCTCCTGGCCAGGGTCCTCTACAGGCCCGGCTCCTTTTAGGGTTTTTCTTACAGGAGGATTCTCTCTCCCACTTCTGTCACTCTTACTTATGCATTCAAACAGGTCCCTTTACCTGCCTCAGTTGTCTCTCTTGCCTCAGTTGTCTTTTTCTCAACCGCTGAAACACGTGAACTCGAGAACCTGCACACCTACTTGTAGGCTACGGCGGCGCTGGCAGGGCCTCGAAGGGGGATGACTTGAGTTCTGCTGAATCCCACACGGGTGCACCAGAGATTGAAATCTCGGCCACTGAAATCAAAAGCTTCACCGAACTCGATGAGCATGTTCAGCGACATCATGAGCCCGAAGACGTTGGTGCGGCGCTCGTCGTCGATGAGATTCTCAATGGCCACGAAGGCGCCTCCCTCGGGCAATGCCTCGTAGGCCGCCTCGATCAGATGCATCTTCTTCTCCAGGTTCCAGTCATGCAGAATCATTCCCATGGTAACCACGTCCGCTTTGGGAATGGGGTCTTGAAAGAAATCGATGGTGGCCGCCTGGATCCGGTCTCCCAGACCCTGGCCTTCGATCGTCTTGCGAGCGATGGGTTCCACAGGTGCCAGGTCGCAGGTGGTGAACCGCATATGGGGTTGGTGTTCGGCCACGATGATGGATAGTTGTCCAGTGGCGCCACCAACGTCGCACATGGTCCGGTAGTTTGAAAAGTCGAGTTTTCGAGCGAACGTCTCGAAGTTGGCCAGCGAGATGCCGGTCATCGCTTTCATGAACTGCTCGAGTCGATCCGGGTCCCGGTACAACTCCTCAAAAACGGAAGCCCCCGAATGTTTGATTTCGTTCTGCGGCCGTCCCGTCTGGAGGGCTTCCGTGAGGTCTCCCCAGAACCGATAGAGACGGGCGTTGAGCATTTCAAGGAATCCGCCTATATAGGTAGGCCGATTCTTGTCCAGGAAGTAGGCGCTCCCCTCGGAATTGCGATAGGCGGCCTCAGGGCCCTCGCCGTCGCGCTCCAGTATCTTCAGCGCGACCAGCCCGTCCAGAAAGTCCGCCACAGCTCGTGGGTGAAGATCGAGGTTGGCCTGGATTTCCCGGCCACTCATCTCACCTTCGCCGAGAAGCGTGAAGAGCTCCAGCTCGACGGCGGAAAGCAGCGTCTTAGAGGGCCAGAATCCCGTGGCGATCTCCATAATGTGAGAAGGATCCTGACTCGTCATTCACTGACTCCTTTCGTCTCCGGGGCTGGCCTTCAAGGATATCTCAAGTCCCACTGATCAGATCCGCGATCAGTGTATATCGTAATACGTCTCGTAGAAACGGCGGCTTTCATCGCGCACCCAGTTGCGGTCGGCGGCCTGGTCGCCAAACCGGAGCAGGTCGAAGTCCCGCAGGTCGTCGTCGGGCTTGCCATCCACAACCCAGCCAGCCAGCCAGCGACCGATGGCGGCAGAGCCGGCGATGCCGAGAGCGGCGCAGCCGGACGCCGCAAAGAGTCCCTTCACCTCCGGCACCGGACCGATCAGATACCGCCCGTCGGGAGCGAAGGTCGTCAACCCTTGTCGGCGTTCGGCGATGTCCAGGTCGGCCAGGACGGGAAAGGTCGACGACAAAAGCTGGCGCGCCTCGGACATGACCTCTACAGGTGGTTCGAGGTCGTCGGTGCTGAAGTTGTCGGGCATATTCTCGAGGTCGAAGGGCATAGGCTCGGGCTCGAAAAACCCGTACAGGTAACCGCCCTGCTCCGGCCGCACGTAGCAGCTGACATCGGTGACCCGCACGACCGGGTGGTGAGCGGGAATCCCGGCGACGGGCACGGTGCGCACCCGTTGATGGCGGATGGCCTGCACGGGGAGGCGATAGGCGTTTCTGCGCACCAGGGTGTCCGTCCACGGTCCCGAAGTGACGACCACAGCATCGGCCTCCTCGAGTCCGTTCTCGGTGTGGACGCCGCGGATCGAGTCGCGCTCGATGGCCAGGCCGGTGACACGCGTATTCAGTTCCAGGGACACACCGCGCTGCTGCCCGGCTGCCGCATAGGCCAGCGCGCACCGCCGAGGGTCGACGTAACCGTCACCGGCGACGAAGTAGCCGCCCAGCAGGCGGGCCACGTCCAGGGCCGGGGCGAGGCGCAGCATCTCGTCGTCCGACACAAAGGCCGCATCCACGCCGTTGGCCACAGCCAGCTCCACCTGACGTCCGTAGGCCTCCATGCGCTCAGGTGTCAGGGCCACCTGCAGGCTCCCCGGACGGCGCAGACCTAGATCCAGCCCCGTTTCTGCGCCAAGGCGTCCGCACAGGTCGAGGGCGTATTGCACGGCCCGGCACATGGTGGGCGAGGAGCGGATCTGCCCGATAATGCCGGCCGCCCTCGGGGTGGTCTCTCCCGCGATGTCCCGATTGCGCTCGAGCAGTCGCACCGAGGCACCCTTCAGGACAAGGTGATAGGCGGTACTGAGGCCCCAGATGCCCCCGCCCACGACCGCGACTTGCAGTCCGGTGTCTGGCATGCTTCAGGCCTCCGCCGCCACGTCGGCTAAAGCGTTATCGAACTCGATGAGCATGTTCAGTGACATCAGCAGCATTCGCCAACTCCTTTCGTCTCTCCGGTATGGGAGGGGATCGTCTACTAGGATATCTCTAAAGCGGACATGATGGTTCTTCGCGCTTCCGGAGGCGGCCGACGTAATAGTAGATGCAGGCCTGAATGCGAAACTATGCTAAGAGGACCGAAGGTGAGGACCCGATCGGCTTCCAATGAATTGAAGACTGTATAACAGACGCCCATAATAGGTAGCTTGCGACATGACCCGCATCGCTGATCATCCTGACGCCGAGTTGGCCGGCCGCGCACGAGAGATTCTCGAGTCTGTTTTCGGGTTCCAGTCGTTCCGGGGCAGCCAGCAGGAAATCGTCGAGCAGATCATTTCGGGCCGGGATGCCCTCGTCTTGATGCCCACGGGGGGCGGAAAGTCGCTTTGCTACCAGCTCCCCGCCCTGCTTCGTCCCGGCACCGGGGTCATCATTTCGCCGCTGATCGCCTTGATGAAGGATCAGGTGGCCGCGCTGCGGGCCATGGGAGTGCAGGCCACTTGCCTGAATTCCAGCCTCAGCCCACGGATGGCCTGGGATGTCGAGCAGGAGCTCCTGGGCGGCGGTGTTGACCTCGTATACGTGGCCCCGGAGCGACTGCTCACCGATCGCTTCCTGGAATTGCTGGAGCAGATTCCGCTGGCCCTTTTCGCCATCGACGAGGCCCACTGTGTGTCTCATTGGGGCCATGACTTCCGCCCCGAGTACCTGCAGTTGGACGTGCTGCAAGAACGCTTCCCGGGTATCCCCCGCATTGCCACGACCGCCACCGCAGACGGACCCACACAGCGCGAAATCCTGACCCGCCTGAAACTGGATAAAGCCCGCATCTTCACGGCCGGTTTCGACCGGCCAAACATCCGATACAGCGTGGTACTCAAGCGAAACCCACGCCGGCAACTGCTCGATTTCCTGAGGCGCGAGCATCCCGGCGATGCCGGGATCGTCTACTGCCTTTCCCGCAAGTCGGTCGACCTGACGGCCGCCTGGCTGTCTGAAAACGGCGTGCAGGCACTCCCCTACCACGCCGGCATGGGGAAGCGTGACCGTGATCGACACCAGGGGATCTTCCAGAACCAGGACGGGATCATCATCGTGGCCACGATCGCCTTCGGGATGGGAATCGACAAGTCCAATGTCCGCTTCGTGGCCCACCTCGACCTTCCCAAGAGTCTGGAGGCCTATTATCAGGAAACCGGCCGGGCCGGGCGCGACGGGCTGCCCGCAAATGCCTGGATGGCTTACGGGATGGCCGACGCCGTGCGCATCCGCCAGTTCGTGGAGAATTCCGAGGCGGGCCAGGACCACAAGCGGCGCGGCTACCAGCGCCTCAACGCCCTGCTGGCTTTTTGCGAAACCAGCCGCTGCCGGCGTCAGGTCCTGCTCCAGTACTTTGACGAACAGCTCCCGGAACCCTGTAACAATTGCGACACCTGCCTCGTGCCGGTCGAGACTTACGACGGCACGGAAGAAGCCCAGAAAGCACTTTCCTGCGTCTACCGTACCGGGCAGCGCTTTGGAGTTGCCTACCTGACCGAAGTACTGACCGGTTCCGACAACGATCGCATCTCAAACTTCGGCCACAATCGCCTGTCCATATACGGAGCCGGCCGGGATCTGCAGAAAACCCAGTGGGCTTCAATCTTCCGCCAGCTGGTGTCCGCCGGACTGGTACGGGTAGATCTGGAGGGGTACGGTGCCCTGAAATTGACCGCCAAGAGCACCCCTGTTCTCAAGGGGCAGGACGAAGTGCGCCTGCGCCGGGATCCCAGCGGAAGAGCCCGGCGAAGCCGCAGCAAGCGCACCGTCGGTGTGGTCCCTGCCTTCGAGCCGAGCGCCCCGAACCAGCGCCTCTGGGACGCCCTGCGGGAGCTTCGCCTGCAGATCGCACAGCAGAAGGGAATTCCACCGTACGTCATCTTTCATGATGCGACTCTCAGCGAAATGGTGATGCGGCGCCCCCTCACCCGTGCGGCCCTTCTCACCATCAATGGCGTGGGTCAGTCAAAGCTCGACAACTACGGCGATTCCTTCCTGCGGATCATCAGCAGCGAGTCGCCCGAGCCAGGCAGCGAGATCGATTCATGAGCAGGCTCAGCACAGCCCGCCCGGCAACCGAGCGGGAGCTGCTATCCCCTTCTCTTATCCCGCATTTCCAAGGGGGAAATCATAGAGCCTGTTGCCGAACCGTGTCTGTCGCCCCTTCGGGGCTGATTGCCGCTGCCCGCTGTGGTCCGTGGGCTTGCGCCCACGGCTATTCCCTTCCGGCCGCTCCGCGGCCTCCCAAACAAGCCCCCCGGAGGGGGCGAAAGACAATAGCCGAGGCCGCGAGGCCTCGGTGCCGAAATCACGGTTCGGCAACAGGCTAGCGCAGTTCCGCAATCCAGAGCTGCGTCAGACCGATTTCGCGGACACGAAGCGTTCCACAGTCTTGAGAGGTGCGTTCTGGGCCTTCAGGTGGTCGCGAAGGTAGATCGGATACCCTTTGCGGACCTCGAATACTCCCCCGTCGTCCGACCCCATTTTCACCAGCACCGGCTTGTCTCCTCGAGGTGCAATGTCGACCAGGGTGCTGCCCTTGAAGTCACAGGTGTACTGGCGTTGGTAGCTGGGCAGGGTGAACTTTTCGGTCGACTCCGGCACTGGGAATTGAACCTCGACCACGTCGCTGCGGCTAAGTCCCTCGACGATCAGGTAGTTACTCAACCATTGAGGCGAGGTCTGCCGGTCGTTGACATGGCAGGTGACCGCCTTCTTGTCGACCCAGGACGGAATCCGTAAATGGAGCTTCCGGGCGCTCTTGTTCTTGAGCACGACCTTGCCCTGGTAGGGCAGATAACTGTCGAGATCCATCCAGGGCGAAGCCCGGTTCAAGAGGAGATTGACCTGGACGACCCCATCGGCGTGACCCATGATGGCCTTCCAGACTTCCGCCAGCGCCAGGCTCCCGTTGCCCTGGCAGCACATCGTGTACCAGGTATACAGCCAGGTCGGATCACTGCCCGAGACGAAGGCCCCGATGTTTCGCTCCAGCACGTTGTCGTCGCTTTCGGAGGCGGGATCGATTTCATAGGTCGGACCGGCTGCGATGATCTCCTCCAGTAGATCGCGTCTCAGCATCTGGCATTCCACCAGGTGGTTACGCACGTAATGGTCGACGTGGTCCCAGTAGTCGCCGATCCCGTTTGCGCTGAATCGTATGGCCAGGGCAATCATGTCCGCCACCCCGCAGGTCTCGCAGACCTGGGGAGAGGTTCCACCGGCGCCTGCGTCGGAAGGCTGCTTCTGGCGGGCTGGACGGATCATGGCCGGAAAGAACCCGAGGCGCGAAATCCCCACGTTTCGGGCATGCCGATAGGCTTCGTCGACAATTCTGGTAGCCCGGTCGTCGCCCGAGGCAATGGCATACTCCGCCAGCCCGATCAGACCCGTGGTGTTGGTGTGAAAATGACCTTTCCAGAGGCCGTGTTCGCCGGCCACCACCATTTCTTCGCCACTTGCCGTCCACATGGTGGGCTTGAGCATGAATCGGGCCAGCCGGTGGGCCAGGTCCAACGCCTGCCCGTCGCCACTCACCACGTACCAGCGCGAGAAGGCCCGCAGGGCGTTTCCGATGTCCTGAGGGTTGACCCTATCGGGTTCCTCATCGATCGGCCTTCCAGGGACCACCCCACGGCCCACCCACCCCGAGCGGCCGTAGGTCTGGTAGTACCAGGCGCGATCCTCGTTCTTAAGGGCCAGTTTGGCCAGGCTGTTCGCCATCCGCCCGGTCAGCTCGAGCCACTTCGAGTCTCCGTCGTACCGATGCCAGTCCATCAGGGCCACCATCATGCGGGCGTGTGGAAAGGGCCAGAATCTGTTGTCCACGGCAGCTACCGACCCAGCTACCACAGAGTGTTCGGGGTCGGGTACCGCCCGCCAGGGGCGTTCTTCCAGACTCTTCAGCCACCAACGGTCATCCCCTTCGATATCTCGAGTTACCGATTCCAGCATCTTGGCATCCACGTCGGCATTCACGGTGCTGCCGCTCATGATGCGAAGCCCGGGTAGGGCGTGAATCGGTTTCATCAGACAGGGTCCACCGGTGCGCCAGCTCATATAGGGGGGCTGATGGTCCAGGTGAGCTCCCTGGCAGGTGTTGTACTGGAACTTGGGGTCGGCCACATTAGTGATCGCCCGCAAGGCCAGGGCACCGCGTGCGGCCAGATCCAGTGTGTCCGGGACCTCGGCCTGGTACCGGGAGGCGGTAAGAGTCGCAGGCTCCTCGGCCGACGAGCAGCTCGCGGCCAACCCGGCCGCCACCGCAGTTGCTGTTCCGGTCTTCACGAAATCACGGCGGTCCAGTTCATTTTTCTGCATGGGAATCCCTCCTGTGAGAAAGATACTTGTGTGGGATCAGTCGCGAATGATCTTCATCTTTGCGCTCTGCTCCAGCACGACCTCGAAGAGTTGTTCCACCTCGAACTCGATACTTTTCCCCGGTGTCGCCACCGCGACTCCCGTGCCGGCACCGGCGCCGATCGCCGTTCCGATGGCAGCTCCTTTCCCACCCCCGGCAATCGCCCCCACGACCGCACCGATGCCGGAAGCAATACCAATGCGTGTGGCATCCTTCTTCTTGCTCCCGGAGGCTTCAAACGCCAGTATGCTCGTCTGCACGTCGTAGGTCTCGCCCGCAGCTTGAAGCTCGTTGAAGGTCAACGACATTTTGGCTCGACCTTTCACTTTTCCCGACTTCTTAACCTCGGTCAAAGTGCCCACCATCCGGCTTCCGGCCGGAGCCAGCAGGTGATCACCCACGACCAGGTCGTGGTCCAGCAGGGCTTCGAAACGGTCTCCCGTATTATTTCTGCGAGAACTTATCGGCGCCCTCAGTCTGGCCTGGATTGTCGTGCCTGACGGCAACACCGCCGTCACCGGAGGGGGCGGTGGTGGGGGCGGTTCGGCAGCCTTGGGGCGCTCCGTGCTCACAGTTTTCGCACCCGCGGATGGTGGGGACGGTTCGTGATCTGTTATCTCGCCCCCCGCTTGATTCTGATTGGCAGCCCCGGAGCCCTCGAGGGCGCGCTGGTCGTTGATCATCTCACCCAGCGTTCGACCCGCCGGCAGGCGTCCTTCCTCCAGCTCAGGGTAGGTGCGCTCCAGGTAGGCGTGAAGCAGTCGCGCCTCCTGGACCGTCAACTCCGCGGCGAGTCGGCGGCCGATTTCGGCCTCGCTCTCCTCAGAGATCACGAGATCTTTGACCGACTGCGAACATCCGAAAAAAAACCCCACCAGGAGAAATGCGGCCACTAAATAGCTCCGATTTCCACTCAAGATTCTGGTACCGTGCATTGGTCAATCCTCCCTCTCGTCAGGACGCTCGAAGGTCTTCGGAGAAGTCTAGTTTCGGGCCTCCCTGAATGCAAGCCCGGGCCCCGCTGGCCGGGTGGATTGTTGCCGAGTGGGATGAACCGGCGATATCATCGGCTGGCCAATGGACCTTGTGAGAACCGCGCCCACAGCCCGGTTGCTCGGTTTGGTCGTCGTCCTGCTCTGGTGCGGCGTGCCGGCACGGGCCGAAGACTACGCCGACCTGGGTTGCCTATCCCGAGTACATTCTCAGGGACCTCGACTCCTGGGCGGACCTGATCCGCAGATATCCCGACAACTTCCTGCTCGGATCTGACGCCGTGGGGAGGTTTGGCAACTACCCGGAGCAGATCCGGATCTACAACCAGTTGTTTGACGCGCTGGGGGATGCGGAGCTGATTGGCAAGGTGGCACGAGAGAATCTGGTTCGCATCATGCCCAGCCGCGGCATCGTGCTCGATCCTAACTACCACTACCCCGAAACCAGGTACAGCCGCCCCCTCACCCGGCGCTGACCCCGGCCAGCCTCTCAGCTCAATCGGGCGAGAATGTCCCACTCACTACTCCCCCGTGCGAATCCCCCGGCTCTATCGGAAATATGCTTGTCGGGTTCGAACCGTGATTTCGGTGGGAGAGCCTTCCAGCCCGGCGAGCCTGGCCTCGATTCGCCTCAAGTGGGGTTCGCCCGATTCCGGGGGAAGGTAGCCCACTTCGTAGAAGTGACTCAAGTCCTCCCCGATACTGGCAAACACGGGCGTCAAGGGCTCGGACTTCTCGGGAAAGAAGGAGAGCCCTCCGCTCAGTTCTGCCAGGTGCTGAAGGATCCAGATGGGATTGAGGTTCTGTTCGAACTTCGGTTCCTGGAAGTACATCCCAGCCGCTGAGTAACGCTTCTTCTCGGCCGTGTGGTACACACCGACCGGGTAAACGAGCACGCCGGAACCTGCAACCCGGCGCTCGATCGCCTGAAACCTGGCCCGGCTGTCCTGATCCTTCCCATCGGTCAACACGACTACGATCTGACGCGGATATTCGTGCTCCAGGACCAGCCTGATGCACTCACTCAAGGCATCCAGCAGAGCGGTGCCGCCCGAAGCCTCCAACTCCTGGACGGCTCTCTGCAGATGTTGCAGGTTGCCGGTAAAGGGCTGGATCAGCGAGACCTTTTCGTTGAAGGCCACCACGGCAATTCGGCTCTGGTCGTGCAATCTGCCGAGCAGATCCAGGGCGGCTCTTTTCGTCTCGGCCAGAAGACCCTCCCTCATGCTGCTGCTGATATCGATGCACAGCACTATGGCGGGGGGCGATCTGCGCTCTTCGAAGTAAGTGATTTCCTGCTCCCGATCGTCCTCGAAGATCTGGAAATGGTCCCGACTTAGATTCTGGACAGGCAGGTTGTCACGATCGCGGACAGCCAGGCTGAGAAGGACCAGCTCGCTGTCCACACGGAATGTAGAGCTCTGCTGCGGCGTGGTGGTGGTGGTGGAGAAGAAACCTGCAGCCGTGCACAGTGGCACCGAGGTATGGCCCGCGACGGCAACCAGAAGGAGCCATCCCCCCAGCCTCATAAATGCAAAGATCGGATCGGTCAAGCCGGAATAAACCCCGATCAATCCTGATCGATTGGAATCGTGATTTTCTCGCTCACCGGAGCCTCCGCCTGCTTGGGATCCACGAAGACAATTTCGACGCGGCGGTTTTTCTCCCGACCCTGGCTACTGTCGTTGCTGACAAGGGGTTTGCTTTCCCCGTAGCCGGTCGCCTTGAGCAGGTCCGCAGACACGCCGTTAGCCACCAGATAGTCGTTGACACCCTGGGGCCGCCGCTCCGACAGCTTCTGGTTGTACTCTTCACTGCCAACGTTGTCGGTATGGCCCTCGATGCTCAGGTCATAACCTTCGACGAAGTGAAGGATGCCGACGATCTTGGCCAGGGTCTCGCGGCCCTCGGGTCGCAGCGTGGCCCGATCGAAATCGAACAAAATACTTGGCAGGCTGACGATCAGACCGCGTGCCGTGTCGCGCACCTCCGCCACCCGGGCCAGGGCATTTCCCAACTGTTCCCGGGCGCGTTCGCGCTGCAGGCGAGCCTCCTCCGCGTCCCGCTCGGCTGCCAGTTTGGCTTCCGCCATTTTACGGGCTTCTTCCTCGGCCTGACGTCGTTGGGCCGCCGCGCGACGGCTTGCTTCGTCTGCCAGTCTGGCCCGGCGGGCCATTTCATCCGCATAGCGGGAAGCTGCCGAGGCTCTCGCCTCTGCGGCCAGGCGGGCACGCGTCTCTATCTCGGCCTCCAGAGCCTTTCGCTCGGCCTCCAGAGCGGCCTTGTCAGCCGCATCCTTGGCCTCGGAGATCTCGTCTTCCAGGCCCGAGAGTTCCTCGGCATAGGCGGCCCGTTCGGCATCCAGGGAGGCCTGAAACGCCCGCTCCTCAGCCAGTTTTTGAGCTTCGACGGCCTCGCGAACCACCTTGTGTCCAGACAGCATTTCGTTGCCGCGCCCCTGCGGTCCGGCTCGCTCGAACTGACGAAGGGAGCCCAGAGCTTTCTGGAACTCCTCGGGTGCGAACTCCTCGGCTCGAACCCGTCGCGCCAGCTCCACGGCGATCTGGGCGGATTCCAGATGGGTGCGAACCTCACCCTTGGCCTCCGGCATCCCGGCCAGGCTCTCGTGCACGAAGTGGTAGACTCCCTGAAAGCCCCGGTACTTGACGCTGGCCTCTGAAACCAGACCGAGCTCACGCGTAGGGCGCGTGTTCTCCAAGACCACGAAGCGGCTCGGCAGATCGACCAGAAAGTGCGGCTCGGCCGTCACGAACATCCCGAACTTCTCCAGCGAGGTGGTGACGTTGAGCTTGCTTCGGTTCCCACGCAGGATCAACTCCCCGAGGTTGTCCAAAAGCCCTTCCGGCGAGACGGCCCACAGCACGTAGGTCGCGTAGTCGCCCCCGAACAGTGTGGCCGGCTTTAATTCGTCCAGCTCCAGTTCGATTTCAGTGGTGCCCCGTTTACGCTCAACCTTGGCCTCGCCGCTGGCCTGAGGCAACCGGTGAGTGCCCCCAAATTTGATACCCAGGGTGGGTCCCTCCGGATAAGTGAGGGCCAGGATTCGACGGATCGTCTCCGACTGTTCTTGTTCCTGAAAGGCCCCGAACCCGTAGCTGGACGACGACAGGCTCACCAGCAGGAGCAGACAAACGAGTGTGAAAAATCGCTTCAGGCTAGACATACATTTCCTTCCTATTCCATGTCCTTCTTCTCATTCAGGAATCTGGCGGAAACGAGTTGACACGAAAGGCATTCGCGCAGTCAACCCTCGGGCTGTTGATCACCCGACCATCTCAGCCGCACCTCGTGTAGATCCATGACTTGTTTTCCGGCTACCGAGAGCGGCCTGATCTCCAGAGTGGACAGGCCCTTTTCCAGGTTGAGGAATCCAACCGTCCGCGTCTCCCAGGCATCGACCGCCGCCGTGGGCTCGAGGGCGACTTCAAAATGGTCTTCTCCTCCCCTGATTTGAATCCGCGAGCCCGCATCGGTGCTCGGGCAGCCATACTGCAGGATAACCTCATATCTTCCCTGTCGCCCTACGTCGATGTCCCAGCGGAGGAAATCGCCGGAGCTTGTCCAGCCGGTGATCCTGTCTCGTATCAGCTTGTCATAACCGTAACGGATCCCGGGCCCGTGCAGTTGAGCCCACGCGATGTCGATCACCGTTCCTCCCCGAAACACATTGCTCATGAGCGAGGGAGTTTCTTCCTCCGGGCCGACGGGAACGGGAGGCCGCGAGAGATCTTCTGAGGGCAGAGCCTCATCCGCCCACCGATCGAAGGCCTCCTGCAGTTCCCGGACGATTTCCGGTTGGCGCGCGGCCACATCGTTCTGCTCGGCAGGATCGCGCTCCAAAATGATACAACTCCTTACCCTGCACCAGTTTCCAAGACCCACTGCGTACCGCCCAGTTTTCCCTCGCATAACCTGCTGCGGCGGCCGTGACCTGCCCCCAGGAACGAGTCCACTCTCTAAGTTAGACCTGGGACCATTTGAAGTCCACTCCATGGTATAGAACTCTGGGCCTGGGACCTGGGTAATCTGGCCTCCGGCGCCGGCGGCCGATAGGCCAAGGCGCTGTGAGGCCGTCGCTGGTTGTACTCCCTGCGCCATCTCTCGGCCAACACCTTCGCTTCCCACAACGTGTCGAAGACTTCTACGTTCAGCAGTTCATCCCGCAGTTTTCCGTTGAAGCTCTCCACATATCCATTCTCCCAGGGGCTGCCGGGCTCGATGTATAAGGTCCTCACCCCAACAGCCTTCAGCCAGTCCCGAACCGCCTGAGCCGTAAACTCCGACCCGTTATCGGACCGAATGTATTCAGGCACTCCCCGATCCACGAACAACTCCGCCAATCGATCCAACACGTCCTGGTGATTCATCTGTCGTTGAACCTCAATGGCCAGACACTCCCGGGTGTATTCATCCAGTAGGGTTAATAATCGAAAGGCCCTTCCGTCATGGGTTCGCTCATGCACGAAGTCATAGCTCCAGACGTGATCCTTGTGAGCCGCTCGTAACCGAACGCAGGATCCATCATGAAGCCACAGTCTCCTTCGTTTCGGCTGTCTGGACGGGACTTTCAGCCCCTCCTGTCTCCACAACCTCTCCACCCGCTTGTGATTCACTTTCCACCCTTCCCAACGAAGCATGGCCGTGATCCGTCGGTAGCCGTATCGCCCGTAGTGCGTGGCCAACTCCACCATCTCAGCCACCAATCGAGCCTCATCATCGGGGATATGCCTTTCCCTTCGCTGGGTCGATCGAGCCTGTCCCAGCACTTGGCAGGCCCGACGTTCGGAGACGCGCTCTGCTCCCAATCTCTCCCTCACCCACACCACTGCGCGTCTCCTCTTCGTCGGGCCTAGAAGTTTCCCGAGGAAACTTCCTTTAGGATCTGCTTGTCCAAAGACAGATCTGCCACTAGCTTCTTCAACCGGGCATTCTCCTTCTCCAACACCTTCAACCGCTTGGCCTGATTCAGTCGAAGCCCTCCGTACTCCTTGCGCCACCGGTAGTAGGTCTGCTCGGTCACCCCAATCTGTTTGCACACCTGGCCCACCGTCTGTCCTTGGGCTAGACCTGCCTCTGCCTCACGCAGCTTCATGATGATTTGTTCTGCCGTAAACCGCTTCCGTGCCATCCTTGCCTCCTTCCTAAAACCGAAAATCCTAACATTCAACTTGGACCCGTTTTAGGGGGCAAGGTCAGCCGGCGGCGGGAGTACGGCCGCCTGCCCACGGCGGGGGATCGCTCCAGAAGAAGAGCTTCTCGTGCCGCGTTGTCCCTTCTCCGCTCTTCAGGAAAGAAGCCAGGCTCCTGCCGTCCAGGGCGGGCCCCTCGGGCCGGGTGACGCCGCAAAGCTCCAGTATGGTGGGCAAAACGTCAATGTGGGCGGCCGCCATGTCGAGGGTTTTTCCGGCCGGGAAACGGCCCGGCCAGCGGGCGAAAAATGGCGAACGGATCCCCCCCTCGTATACGGTAGCTTTTTCGCCCCGCAGGTTCGAGTTGTAGCGGGCGGCGCCCTTCCACATGGCGTCCATCCGCTGCCACTGAGAAGATCGGAACTGCTGCGTCTGTCGGCTGGTTTCCATCTGTGGGCCGTTATCGGATAGAAAGAGAATGATGGTCTTTTCATCCAGACCCAGCGTCTTCAAGGCCTCCAGGATTCGACCGATCCCATCGTCCATACAGGTGATCATTCCGTAAACTTTGGCCAAGTGAGAAGACAAGCCCCGCTCGATGTATTCCTGTTCATATCCCTGGGGGACCTGATTGGGGATGTGGGGCGCGTTGTAGGACAGGTAAAGAAAGAAGGGGTGACTTCGATTCGCCTCGACGAAACGAAGTGCCGCTTCCGTCAGGGCGTCCGTGATGTAGTTGCTGATCCGGGCCGGCCGGCCGTTGTGTTCCAGATCGGTGTCGAAGTAATCGTCGATCATGCCGTCCCGGAATCCGAAGAACTCGTCAAAGCCGTGGGTCCGGGGGCCGTATTTTCCGAACCGGCCAAGGTGCCACTTCCCCACTATCGCCGTTCGGTACCCGGCTTCTTTCAAAGCTTCGGCGATGGTGACTTCCCGGTGCCTGAGGACTTCCGCGCCCCAAAACGGCCACACGACGCCGGTTCGCTGGTTATACCGTCCCGTGAGCAGACTGGCCCGAGTCGTGGAACAGATCGGCGTCACGTAGAATTCCTTGATCCGGACCCCTTCCCTGGCCAGACGATCCATGTTCGGCGTGCGCAGGATGGTGTTTCCATGGACGCCCACGTCCCCGTAACCCTGATCGTCGGTCAGGATCAAGATAACGTTGGGCCGCTCGGCAGAGGCAGCCCCTCGAGCGGCTACCGCCGGAAGCAGGGAAAGCAAGAGGCTTTGCGTCGCAGCAATAGAAAAACGGATGAGCAGCCGGGGGGCTTGAACTGTTCGCATTCTGTATAGTGCCCTGCTGATAAAGCCCGGCTAACAAAATATGGCCTGTTGCAGTCGAGCTTACGAGGCCGGGTAGTCTTGCTGGAAACCGTTGCGGCTGTTGGTGACGGTGAACGAGCCGTCGCGGCGTGCCGAAAGTTTGATCCAGGAGCCCTTGTGGTCGTCCTCCATATTGGCCAGGTACTCGGGCGGTGAATTGGCCGCCTCGCCGCCGGCCACAGAATAGTGAAGCTGCCAGAAATCCTGCAGGCCGGGAGAGTCGCGAATCACCTGCCAGGCCTCGGGATGGCCTCCTTTGGTGGCGCCGTTGTTCATGATCGCCACCCTTGGACGAAGGGCATGAACGAGGGCCGGGGGACCGGAGGAGGGCAGTCCGTGGTGGGTGGTCAGGTAGACGTCGACAGCGCCGATCAGGTTGTCCGGACAGGCCAGTTCCAGCTCCTCGTTCCAGGTCAGATCCCCCAGGTTGATGAAGCGGAAGCTCCCAAACTCGAGCAGGAAACCAACCGAGCTGGAATTCTCTGAGGGGTCCTCTTCCTGCGGCTCGGCAGACTGGCACAGGGGATTCTCTTCTCCCGCTCCCTGCAGCGGAGAGGAAAGCCCCTCGCGCGCGGCCGAGACGACCGTCAAATCGGCACCCTCGAGCGGGACTTCGTCGCCGGGCGCTACCAGCAGGTGGCGTGCGCCGGCGCGAACCTGCAGGTAGTTCTCGTAAAGCTCTGTGGCGGCTGGGGTTTCTTCCTGATTGGGGCCGTGATCGACGAAGGTCCGGATGGGGATTCTCTCCGCCAGCTCCGGCACTGCCCCCACGTGGTCTCCATGGTAGTGGGTGATTAACATGTAGTCCAGCTCGTCGAGCCCGGCTAGTTCGGCGGCCTGCAGAATGCGGCCGGTGTCGCGGCCCTCGAACCCCGGGTAACCCGAGTCAACCAGCATCGACTCACCCTGGGGGGTCACGATCAGGGTGGCCTGCCCCCCTTCCACATCCACGAAGTAGATGTCCAGCTCCTCAGGAGGCGGCGCGGGGGGTTCCGGCGGGGGATCCGGCGCCGCGCAGGCAAGCAGCAGCAGCGACAGAAACAGTGGCAGCCCAAATAGTAAGCGTCTTTCGTGCATCATTGGTGTTCCTTTCTCAACCGGCTCTCATGGCGTTAGAGCGTGATCACAATCTGACCCTGCTCGACATCGACCTCGTAGCTGCGCAATCGCCGCCCGGGGTGCGCCAGGCACTGCCCGGTGGCGATCTCGTACTCCAGCCCATGCCACGGACATACGATGATCTCTCCGTCCCTGGCCCACACCCATTCCCAGTCGGTCTCACGCGAGCACAACACGGTGCCGCTGACGGCGCCGCGGCAGAGCGGGCCATTCTGGTGCACACAGGAGTTGGGTAAGGCGTGATAGCGCCCGTGGACATTGAAGATACCGATCTCGCGACCCCCGATCTCTACCAGCTTGTGGCTGCCCCCGGGCAGTTCCTCGACTCGGGCCACGGCATATCTGGTGGTCATGACGCCGGCTCCGGTAAGCGCAGCAGGCGCAAGGCATTCTCAGCCAGTATTTTTCGGCGCACTTCGTCTGAAACCGGTATCTGCAGGATCTTACCGGGATGATCAAAGTCGTGGTGTGGCCAATCCGAGGCGAAGATGATCGAGTCCTCGAGGCCGAACAATGAGATGAAGTCCGCCATCACGCGCATCCGCTCCGGCTCTTCGATCGGCTGGGTGGCAAAGAACATTCGCCGGACATAAGTGCTTGGCCGATCCTTCAGAATCGGCACATCCCGCCGACTTTCGTTGTATTCCTTGTCCATGCGAAGCATGATCCACGGCACCCAGGCAATGCCGGCCTCGGTAAAAGCGATTTTCAACCCGGGAAAGCGGACCGGGACGCCGGTCTCGATCATACTCACCAGGTTCGCGATCAGCGAAAAGGGGTGGGCCAGAATGTGGGCCGAGAAACTTGTCTCGAAGCCGTGCAGATTGAAGGGAAAGGCGGGGTGAACCGCCGCCACACTGTGCATCACCACCGGCAACCCGGTCTCCTGCGCCGCCTCGTACAGCGGGTCGTAGCGGCGATGGCCGTACAGGGGCTCCACACAGGAGGTCGGCAGGTAGATAGCTGCGACATCCACGTTGGAAGCGTAACGCCGGACCTCGGCCGCAGCCGCCACCGGGTCATGATGAGGAGCGATGATGGATCCTTTCAGCCCTGCGTCCTGCCCCAGCCATTCGGCCTCCAGCCAGCGATTGTAGGCACGGGCCAACGCCACAGCGTAACTGGTCTGCTTGAGCGCCGCATGCAGAAGCAGATGATCGGGGAACATGACTGCGATATCGACCCCCAGATCGTCCAGATCGCGGCGCAGTTCCGCCGGCGAAGCAGCGGTGCTTCGCCGCTTGCCCCGGGTCTCGGGAAACGATGGCCAGATGCCCGCGGTTGGAGCGAACGCCGGCATATCCAGGTAGCGGTAGGGCAGTGTGCTGAGGTGTTCGAGTGTCTTGCGCCACGGCATCTCGCAGTAGGGGGCCAGCACACCGGGCGTTTCGTGGATATGAACGTCCAGATCGACAACCGTAATGCCCTGGGGCAGATTCCGTGGTGTGCGGCCCGCCAATGTACTTTCTCTTACCACCACGTTTTGACTACTCGACCGGCGGCGGCGGGCAAGGATTCTGCAATCGATAAGCCGATGTGCCCTTGAGCACCTGTCACAATCATTGTGTTCAAATCCGTCTCCGATTGGAGGTCTCCAGGGGTTCTTCGGATTCCCTCTGGCGCGTGACTGCATCTAAGCTTACTACTCCCGTGGTCTGAATTGAAATGAGCCCGGCTCTCACTCGGCTTCCCCGCTCCAATTCTGCTGCGACTCCGTGATACTGTCCCCCGCAGGCGTATTCGGCAAAACGAGTCTCGGCTTCGCAGCGGGGTGAGCGACGTGATAAGTGCACGAACGTCAGGCAGCCGGGAAGAGGCGAGAGAAGGGAGTTCCACTATGACGCGGAGTATCGGGATCGGAGTTATCGGCATGGGCTGGATGGGTCAGGTGCACAGCCGCTGTTACCGGCAGATCACCGACCGCTACCGGGATACGAAGATCCAGCCGCAGCTGGTGATCTGCGCAGACGAAGTCCAGGCGCGATCGACAGAGGCGCAGGCGCGTTTCGGATTCCGGACCTCGACGTCGGACTGGCGCGAGGTGATTGCCGACCCGGAGGTCGAGGCGATCAGCATCACGGCGCCAAATCATCTGCACCTGCCGATCGCCGAGGCTGCCGCCCAACAGGGTAAACACATTTACTGTGAGAAACCGGTGGGTCGCAGCCCACAGGAAACAGCTCAAATCGAAGCTGCTGCCCGACAAATGAATGTTCTCAGCCTGGTTGGCTACAACTATCGCTGGCCACCCCTGGTCCAGTACGCGCGAGAGTTGATCCGCGACGGTAAGCTTGGCCAATTGACCCACTATCGAGGCCGCTTTCTGGTGGGCTACGCCAGCCAGCCCCAGGGCGTGCTCTCCTGGCGCTTTCAGCACGAGCTAGCCGGACTGGGGGCCCTGGGCGATCTCATGTCGCACGTGATCGATATGGCCCACATGCTGATCGGTCCGGTCAGCGAGGTGATCGGGAACAAACATACCTTCATCCCTGAGCGGCCCGTGGCCACTGCCGGTGAGGGAACTCATTTTTCTGTGAGCACCGGCGGTCGGCTGGAACCGGTCACCAACGAAGACTATGTCGGTGCTCTGGTGCGGTTCGCCAACGGGGCGCAGGGCACCTTCGAGGTCTGCCGTGTGATCAGCGGGTCGAAGTGTCAGATGGCATTCGAGGTGCACGGGACAAAGGGGGCTTTGAGTTGGGACTTCGAACGCATGAACGAGCTCAAAGTCTTTCTTCCCGAGGAAGTGCCCGGGTGTCACGACGGCTTTGTCCGCATCGCCAGCGCCCCCCGTCATCCCTCTCATGCCCGCTTCAATCCAGGTCCCGCCGTCGGTTTGGGGTACGATGACCTGAAGTTAATCGAGGCTTCACAGTTCCTGAGATCGATATCGAGTGGAGAGCAGCGTGAACCCGGCTTTACAGAGGCCCTGGCGGTGGCCCAGGTACAGGCTGCCATTATCCGTTCCTGGGAGCGGGCCCGCTGGGAGCAGGTCGCGCTCTGACGTGATGCGACGCGGGTTGTTTCGGTCGCCCCTCCAGGGCTGATTGCTTTTTCCCGTCGTTCTCCGTGGGCTGGCGCCCACGGCTATTCCCTTGCGGCCGCTTTGCGGCCTTCAAGAGCCCCCGGAGGGGGCGAAAGACAATAGCCGAGGCCGAGAGGCCTCGGTAGCACATTGAGACTACCTGGGCAGCCCCCGGAGGGGGACAGAAGTTCCGGAATCACAGTTCGGCAACAGGCCCTCTGAACTTCCGAACTCCAGGGCCGGCCCGATCCTAATGGTGAACCTGTTCCAGCACTGGGAGCTATGGCGGCCCCACCCCAGCATATCCGTCCGGTTGCACCGGGCAAACGGGTCAGTTAGAGTCAAATCGCCCGGGGCGGTACCGGTCTGAGAGGTCTCCATGTTCGAAGGGAAAGCGCTTCGCGACAAATTGAAAGGGGGGCGCCTCTGCCTGGGGATGTTCACACTCTCCAGCGATCCAGGCATCTCTGAGCTGCTCAGCGGGTCGGGCTTTGATTTCCTGATCATCGATGCGGAACACGGGGCCCTGAGCATCGAGTCGATTCAGACCAGCCTGATGGCGGTCAAGGGCAGCGATACGGTGCCGATGGTTCGCGTGCCTTCACATGATCACGTCTTTATCAAGAGGGTCCTGGACGCCGGGGCGGGCGGTGTCCTCATCCCCCAGGTGCGCTCGGCAGAGGAAGTACGGCAGGGGGTCTCGGCGTGCCTGTATCCGCCGGAGGGGGATCGCGGCGTGGGACCGCGGCGACCGTCAAACTATTATCGAGACGTGGCCGAGTGTACCAGGACGGCGAATCGGCATATTGTTATCTGGGTGCAAATCGAGCATGTCGATGCAATCGCCGACATCGAGCAGATCGTGCGGGTTCCAAGACTGGACGGCGTCATCCCGGGACCGGTCGATCTCGCTGCATCGATGGGACTGCCCGGCAAGCCGGGGCATCCGGAGGTAGGGGATGCGATCCAGAGGATGCAGCGGGCGGCACAGGAAGCGGGGGTTCCCGCAGGGATGGCGGGCGGCGTGGACGCCGAGACCAATCGTGAGTGGCTGGCGCGCGGCTTCCAGTTCATGACGCTGGGTAACCTGAACAGTTTGCTGACCACCGCCAGTCAGGGGTTGCTGGAACAGGCAAGAAAGGGGTTAGCGAGCTGATGGATGACCGTTCACCCGCAACGAAGGTTCTGTATGTTCCCATACGGGGTGGCCTCCAACCGTGGTACGACGACTTTGTCGCGGCTATGGGTGGGCGTCATGAAGTGGGGCTGTTCGACTATGACGAACCGGTTGCAGAGCAATTTGACGGGGTGGATTTCGTTGTGGCCCGGGGAAGTAAGACAGGCACCCGGGAAATGTTCGATGCGGCGGCGCGAACCGGGGTGCGGTTGTGGCAGATAACCGGCGTCGGCCTGGACGGCGCCGACATCCCCTATATGCTCGGCAAAGGCCTCACGGTCGCCCACACGACGGGTGAATCCAGCGGAGTCGCGCTCGCAGAGCACGCCATGTTTTTGATGTTGTGGTTCGCGAAAAAGTACCACGAATGCGTGGCGCGGGTGCAGTCGGGATCATTCTATGGACCGGCCACCGAAGAACTGCATTCGGCGACATTGGGCGTGATCGGTCTGGGCGCAAGCGGCCGGGAACTGGCGCCGCGAGCGGCGGCCTTTGGAATGCGCGTGGTGGCGATCGACGTGGTTGACATGCCGTCGGACCTGTTACGGGAGTTGGGCGTATCCTATTGCGCTAAGCCGGCGGATCTTGAACGTGTCCTTGCGGAATCGGACTACGTGTCATTGCACGTACCGCTTACTCCGGACACCAGGCATCTGATCGGCCGGGATGAACTGGAGCGGATGAAACGAACCGCCGTTTTGATCAACACAGCCCGCGGCGAACTGGTCGATGAGCCGGCGCTGATCGAGGCCCTCCGTTCAGGGCAGATCCTGGGCGCCGGTCTGGACGCATTTTCGACCGAGCCCTTGCCCGCCGACCATCCCCTCCTGCATATGGACAACGTCCTGGCTACTCCCCACAACGGCGGCGGATCGCGCGGCACCTCGCGTCGCCGGGCCGCCACGGCGGCCGAAAATATCGATCGCGTCGCCCTCGGTCTACCGCCGCTTCATCAGGTCGGTTGAGTTCCCTGACGCCGGGGCCAGGGGCCACAGGTTTCTCGAGCGCGGAAGTACGAGAGCCTGTTGATTTCGGAACTTCTGTCGCCCCCTTCGGGGGCTGACTGGGTGGTCTGATTGTGCACCGAGGCCTGTCGGCCTCGGCTATTTCCTTTCGCCCCCTCCCGGGGGCTCGTTCTTAAGGCCGCGAAGCGGCCGGAAGGGAATAGCCGTGGGCGCAAGCCCACGGACGACGGTGGACAAAGGCAATCAGCCCCGGAGGGGCGACAGATACCGTTCGGCACCAGGCTCCACGACTTCCGCCCAGTAGAGCGGCACTGACAGTGCCGCACTCCAGAAAGTGTTACTGCTACCCGCTGGGATCGGGGGCTCGTCGCTGCAGGAACTTGAGGCGGGAAGCCAGAATGATGCTGGCCAGAAGCAGCGCTGCCAGGGTCAGATAGGACCCGAACTGACCGTGATCCCACAATGCCTTCATGCCTACTGCCACGAAGGCCACCCCCGCCACGAGATTCGTGATCTTCAGGACCCCGGACATTCTCAAGGCTGCCGGTAGAAACCGCCGGTCCATCCAGGGATTGGCCAGGCAGTAAAAGCCGCAGGTCAAGACTCCCGTATAGATGGCGGCCGGCGTGACGATATCCACCAGGCGCAGGTCCGGGTAATAGCGGCTCGCCCACAGCACCATCAACCCCACACCCAGGAACAGGAAAATGGCGACAGCACGGACCTTTCTAACCGGCACGCGGCCCCTCAGACGGGGCAGCGTGTCCAGATACTCGAAGAGCGAGCGGTTGAGGAGCTCCGACCCTCCGTAGATGGTTCCGAAGAAGGTCAGAAAGATGGCGAGCTTGTAAAGGGGAAGCAGCCAGGGGCTCAAGGCAGTTAGAAAAGCCGCCTGATAGTTGAGCAGGTTGGTGCCCTCGGGAACTTGCTGGAGCGGGCCGAGGATGATGGTTCCGAGGATGGCGAAGCAGCACGACAAAATGGCCATCACGGCAAAACTGACCAGCGTGTCAATTTGAGCCGCCCGCAACCAGACCCGGGCGGGATGATCGATCTGCCGGGCAGTCTCCCTCAGCTGCCGGTCACTGGCCAGTCCCATGTGACACCGGCCCCACTTCTTGTCCCGCAGGAAAGAAGTGTAGGCCAGATAGTCGTAGCTGGACCCCCCGATGGCCGAGACGTAGACCAGTACTTCCACCCATTCCGAGCGAAACCGGAACTGGGGCAGCTTTTCGGGCAGCCAGTCGGGATAGGAAAGGGGCTGCGGCACGGCGCCTTTGGCAGCGGCCAGCCAGTCGGGGCCCACATAAAACATCGCCACCACGACGCAGGTCCCCATCACGCCGAGGATGACCATCTGGGCCTTTTCCAGAAAGTCGTACCCGCCCAGCATCAGCAGGCCCAGAGCTGCGACCCCGCATACGGTGGCCCACAGATAGAGGTCTCCCACGCCGAAGATCCAGGTACAGACTGTCCCCAGAATTCCCATCAGAAAAGAAGCCCAGATGGGCTGGCAAACCAGCAGGATCACGATCATGAACAGGGTGAACCAGCCGCGCGGCCCGCTGATCAGGCTCCAGCGGTAGAGGGGATGGCCGCCGCTGAGAATCATGTGGCGCATGCCGGAGTAGGCCAGCACCCATTTCATCAAGGCCACGAGCAGAAACACCCACAGAATGCGGTACCCGAAAATGGTGCCGCCGCGGGAGGCAAAAAGCGTCTCTCCGCTGCCCAGGGTCAGCGATGCCACGATCGCCCCGGGACCGAAAAAGCGCAGCCACAGCAACGGGTTGGCTCGGATCAAAGCCCGTGGCGGTTCCAGCAGTTCCTTCTCCAGCTCTTTGTTCATTACCCCTTACCAGTACCGCTCGATGTGCAGATTGCCCGGCTCCTTTCTGGAATGAAGCCGGAAACCGATGGCTGTAAATCGTTGCTGCACGTCTTCGACCATGGCCGGGTTCCCGGACACGAAGACACTCAGCTTTTCGGGATCGGGGGGGCCGCCTAGACACTCTTCCAGCGCCCCATCCTCCATCACCTGCTGGATGCGACCCGAGTGGCCTTTCCAGGTCGGGTCCTTGTCCACCCTGGTTACGGTGGGAAGATAGGCAAAGGTGCCGCAGCCATGGTCCAGGGCCTCCAGCTCCGAGCGATAGCCCAGATCCCAGGAGTACCTGGCCCCGTGAAGCACATAGTACTTGCGGCCCACTCCACACCTGTGAGCGCTGCGGATCATTGAAATGTACGGCGCCAGGCCGGTGCCTGTGGAGATCAACAGCAGATCGTGGTTTTCATCCACTTCGGACAGGGTAAAACGGCCCACCGCCTTGGCGCCCAGCCAGATGCGGTCGCCCTCCTCGAGAGCAAACAGTCTGGGCGTCAGCCGCCCGGATCGCACCAGGGAGACATAAAACTCGAGAAACTCTTTCTCCCGGCTGGAAGAACTGATGGAGTAGGCGCGCCGCAGCAGCCGGTCCGGCGCCGCAGGTTCGGTCTCCGGGTCGCTGAACGCAGTTCTGGGACTCAAACCGGGCAGGCCCAGCACCGTGTACTGTCCGGCCTCGAAGTCGAATAGCTCGCCATCGGGAACGACTCGCAGGATGAGAAGATCCGGATTCAGCTCCGTCCTCCCGGTAAGAGTCGCATTCAAGTTCAAGACAACTCGAGCCATTTCCCGCGGCTTCCCTTCTGATCAATGCCTACGAATCAACCCTGTATTTCAAACCACCCTGTATTTCAACCCACCCGGTACTTCAAGTCCTGCCCCGCTGCCAGCCGGTCCAGATTCTCCGCGCACACTTCGGCGCGGCGGCGGACGGTGCCTTTCGTGATGCCTGCGATGTGGGGCAGGGTGTAGAAGTTGGGGTGTTTGTAGACCGGATGATCGGGCTGAGGATGCACTCCAGCGTGAACGTCGGTCCCGATGCCGGCGATCCGATTCTCCAATAGTGCCTGATACAAGGCATCCTGGTCCACGAGGTCGCCCCTGGCGGTGTTTAGCAAACTGGCGGTGGGCTTCATCTGCGAGATCTTCCCTGCGCTGACGAGGCCCTCGGTGTCGGGGGAAAGCGGCAGGTGCAGAGACACGAAATCCGCCTCGGCAAAAACGCGGTCCACGTCTTCAGGCTTGCCGACGAACTCCGGATTGTACCGGGCCAGGGTGGTGGGGTCGATATCCAGTGGCTCGATGATCATCAGCCGCAATCCAAGTGGCCCGGCCAGCGCGGCCAGCTCCTGGCCGCTGGCCCCGAAGCCTATCAGACCCAGTGTTTTTCCCCGTAGCTCGTCCCCCATGGGGAGGTGGACTTCACCTCGGTGGAGCACTTCCTGTGCTTCGTTGTAGCGATGCACGATCATCAACATGAACATGACAGCGGCTTCAGCCAGTCCCAGGGAACTGGTGCGCCCGGGACAGTGACACACCGGGATACCGGCCCTGCGCAGCATGTCCATATCGAAGAAGTCATAACCGACGGTCACGATCTGCCAGAGCCGCGCCTGCCCGGCGGCGTCGACCAGCTCCTGGGTCGCCGAGGCTCCTCCCATGTCGACCACTGCATCCATGTCTGAAAACTGGGCGGCAGCCGGCTTGGCCGGATCGTAAACGCGAACATCGTGCCTCTCGGCCATCAGTGACGTAATCACTTCGTCCCAGAACGGATCGGCTCCTTTCTGCTTCAGATAGATCGCCTTTAGTCTCGCCATGTGGTCCTCTGCCATCTGTCGAGTGGGAGCTGCGCCGTCAGCATTACGCAAACCAGTCCGCCACTTCCTGCAAGCCTGCGACGGGGTCTTGTTCGGGCCAGTACTCCAGTCCCAGGTAGCCGTCGAAGCCGGCCCGGCGAATAGCGCGAACGATGGGCGGATAGTTGATTTCTCCTCTGGTCAGCTCGTGGCGACCGGGGTTTCCTGCGGCGTGGAAGTGGCCGATTTTGTCGAGGCTTTTCTCAATATTGGCGATCAGATGGCCTTCACTGATCTGCTGGTGATAGATGTCAAACAGGACTTTTACGTTGGGGCTCCCGACCTCATCCACAATCTCGAATGCTTCCTGTGAATCGATCAGGTAGTAGCCGGCATGATCGACCAGAATGTTCAGAGGCTCGATTACCAGGGTGACGCCCGCGTCCTCCAGGATCGGTGCGGTCTGTTGGAGACCGGCCACGAGGCTGGCGCGCTGGTCGGTGCGAGGGACGCCGGCCACTTCGTCCCCGACTTGCGAAATGAGGATCTCACAGCCAAGCTCAGTAGCGGCAACTATCGACTCCCGCACGGCGGCAACATAATCGGCGCGCAGTTCCGCTTTTACCAGGCTGATGAACCTGGTGCAACACGCGGCTACCGCGAGGCTGTTTTCGTCCCTGGCCCGTTTCAGGGCCGCAAGATCTTTGTCCCACCAGGTCCAGAACTCAAACGTGTCGATGCCGGCCTTCCTTACCTGCTCGAGCGCATCAGATACAGACCGGCCCTCGAAGACGGCGTCGATACAAACAGAGGGCTTAAATGCCACGCCTCAGCTCCAGCGGCCGCGAATTTCCCTGCTGCCGGTGCGGCCGGGTCGTTTTCAGTGCTGATCGAGGCCGCCTGTCCAAAGCGGCCTTTAGAGATCAGGGTAACGAGCCGATAATGTCGCGGTACTCGTCCTCTGAGAAGGCAAGCAGGCTTTCGGTCCGTACCCCGCCCTCGGCTCCGATTGTCAACACGAACTTGGCGATCGCTGCATCATCCGGAGCCTCGCAAACGGCAACCATGTCGTACGCTCCCATGGTCATATAAAAGTCCTTGAACTCTCCTCCAACTGATCTGAGGGCGGCTTTCCCGTGATCCAGCCGCGAGGGGCTGTCCTTCACGTTTTCGATTCCCTTCTGGGTCCAGCGTAGCAATGCGATGTAGTTGGGCATGAATCACCTCCTGGTTGAAATCCCTGAATAGGTTATGAACTTCTGCCGGGAAGCTGTCAACTCCTGCAGGGGACCCGGCGACTCGATTCTCCCAGGCGTGGCTGGTGATGGTTGGCTGGCGAGGCAGGGGCTCCTGGAGTGCGGCACTTGGAGCGCCTCTCTAAAGAGCGGAATTGTTCGCTTCGCTCACTGCGCTGCCAGGGCGAGGCCATGCCTGCCTTGAACATCAAGCGAGGAGCCGAAGCGCATTGAGGCGCCGACAGTTTGTTCGCTTCGCTCACTGCGCTGCCAGGGCGAGGCCATGCCTGCCTTGAACATCAAGCGAGGAGCCGAAGCGCATTGAGGCGCCGACAGTTTGTTCGCTTCGCTCACTGCGCTGCCAGGGCGAGGCCATGCCTGCCTTGAACATCAAGCGAGGAGCCGAAGCGCATTGAGGCGCCGACAGTTTGTTCGCTTCGCTCACTGCGCTGCCAGGGCGAGGCCATGCCTGCCTTGAACATCAAGCGAGGAGCCGAAGCGCATTGAGGCGCCGACAGTTTGTTCGCTTCGCTCACTGCGCTGCCAGGGCGAGGCCATGCCTGCCTTGAACATCAAGCGAGGAGCCGAAGCGCATTGAGGCGCCGACAGTTTGTTCGCTTCGCTCACTGCGCTGCCAGGGCGAGGCCATGCCTGCCTTGAACATCAAGCGAGAATAGCCGATGCCAGGGCGAGGCCATGCCTGCCTTGAACATCAAGCGAGAATAGCCGATGCGCATCCAGCCGCCGACAGCTTCATACTTCCGCACTCCAGAAAGGCCAGCTACTCGAGCCTTACGGCGAGCTGGACTAGGTAATGTCGTAGCCCGGTCCCTGGGGAGACTGCCCGGACGCGTCTCCGGGCCTAGTGCCCGTCAAGCGGCTCACATCACCAAACTTTCTGATCCTGGGCTTGCGAAAAGGCTTCCTCATGGCAGGGAAGGATAGCACATGGGTCACCCGACTCCAGAGGCAATCTCTCGCCTATTTCTACTTTTGCCAACGACAGCAGATATAATATGATTGGCCCTGAGTCTAGGGTGACATCAGGATAATGTTCAAAGGAGGGTCTAATGAAGAACTTCGTGTTTGTGGTTCTCGGTCTAGTGGTGGCTTGCAGCGCACAAGCCGAGAAGAGCGAAGCTGAACTCATCGCCGATGCGGAGAGTTCCGCTCCCCCGTCGGTCTCGCAGGACGCAACCATTAAGACGTGGGACGGTACAGTGCTGAGAGAGGGGACGAACGGCTGGAACTGCTACCCGGGCACAACTGCGATGGGACCGATGTGCAACCGGCCCCAGTGGGATGCTCTGATCGGTGCCGTCATGAATAAAGAGCCCATCGAAATCAAGGAACTGAGTGTGTCCTACATGCTGGCCGGGGAGGGGGATGCCATCGGGGTGAGCAATACCGACCCCTACGCCACCGAGCCGACTGATGACAACGATTGGATCAAGGAAGGGCCGCACCTGATGATCACGGTGCCGGATCGCGACCTTCTGGAAGGGATTCCCACCGATCCCAGCGCACCGGTCTACGTGATGTGGAAGGATACGCCCTACGCCCACATCATGGTCAAGATCGCACCCGACGAGCAGGACGCCGGGCAACCCCAGGCACCATAGAGCATCTCGCCATAAAAGTGGTAGGTCAGGCCTTCTACAGGGCGCGTGCCCAGGAGGTGAGGAGGGGTGGCCGGGGGCTACAAGCAGTCGTAGGGATCGAAGGTCTGAACTCCCTGGCCGGCACCCTGGCATTTGGTGCCGCCCTGGGGCTGCTGGCGAGTCAACCGGCTCACATCACCGAACTTCTTGATCCTGGGCTTGCGGAAGAGCTTATCTTTCATGGCGGTGAAGGTTAGCACACGGTGGAGGGCGATCCAATTGTTTCGTTCATGCGGCTGCTCGAGTTGACTAAACTAGCCGGCGACGATAAATGACTCACTGTCCTGGATCAGCACTTATGACGAACTGCGCTCCTCGTTGATCCCGCGCCAGGCCGGAATCACGTTTGCCGTCAGCCGCTGGTTGTTCGTGCGGCTGCTGGGAGTGATCTATCTGATCGCCTTTTGCTCCCTGGGCGTTCAGATCCTCGGTCTCGTTGGGGAGCGGGGCATACTGCCGGCCCGGGACTTTCTGGATCGAGCCTGGGCTGGGTGGGGAACCCAAGCCCTTTTCCAGCTCCCCTCCCTCTTCTGGATCTCCACTTCGGATGAGGCTCTGGTCGGAGCCTGCTGGGCAGGGGCTGCCCTTTCCGCGCTACTGATTCTCGGCTTCCTGCCACCCGTGTGTCTGCTTCTGCTGTGGACCCTCTACCTGTCGCTGTCGGTAGTCGGCCAGATCTTTCTGGGCTTCCAGTGGGATGTCCTGCTTCTGGAGACAGGGCTCATTGCCGTGTTCTATGCGCGCTGGGCCAAATGGGACTCCTTTCCCGCAAAGGGTCTCCGGCCCCATCCTCAGAAGACGGTTCCAACCGATTCGAGAGATGTCGAGGTGACGACGGCGACAGGGGCGTGGGCGTCGAGCGAAGTATTGATGAGGTGGGTGTTGTACGTCCTCCTTTTCAAGCTGATGTTTCTTTCGGGTATCACAAAGATACTGAGCGGCGACGAGACCTGGGCAGCTGCAACGGCACTCGAATACCACTACGAAACACAGCCTCTCCCCCCCTGGACGGCCTGGTACATGCACCAGCTCCCGGCCTGGGCCCACCGGATCTCACTGGCTTTCATGTGGCTGGCGGAACTGGTGGTCCCTTTCGCATATCTGGGACCGACCTCGTGGCGGCGGATCCGTCTGGGGGCGGCGGCTGTGACGATCTTTTTTCAACTCAGTCTGATCGCGACCGGAAACTACACTTTTTTTAACTGGCTGACGATCGCTTTGTGTATTCCCCTGATTGACGATCGAGCCTGGAGATGGCTGGCCGGCAACCGGTGGCAACTGGGATCGTCTACTTCCCGGGAAGCCGACGGGCTGATGGGCCCAAAGCTCTTTCTGTGCCGAGGATTTCTGGCGCTGACGCTTCCAGTCAGCCTCCTCGTTCTTGTGGAGGAAATGGCGCGAACTGCCGACTGGGTCGAGATCAGGAGCTGGCTGCGCTCAGCCGACCCCGTGACGGGGCTGATCAAGCCCTTCCGATCCATCAACGGATATGGACTGTTTCGTGTGATGACGACACAGCGGCCCGAGATTGTGGTGGAGGTGAGCCGCGACGGTGAGACCTGGCTCGAGTATCCCTTCCGCTACAAAGCAGGCGACGTTCAACGCCGGCCCCGCTTCGTGGCTCCTCACCAGCCCCGACTGGACTGGCAGATGTGGTTTGCGGCTTTGAGTCCTCGGGCTAATGGGGCCTGGCTGCACATCCTGATGAGACGCCTCCTGGAGGGCTCGCCAAGAGTCGCCGCATTGCTGGAGGAATCCCCCGTGGGTCCCGATCCTCCCCGCTACGTGCGGCTGGCGTACTTCGACTATCGGTTCACGCCGCCGGACCCGAGCCCGGCCGGTGACTGGTGGGTTCGAAAGCGGCTCGGAGAGCTGACGCCGGCTGTCTCCCTGGACAGTTTTGCCGAACGCTAGTGGACATCCGAGCTTACAAAAGAATTCTTTGAACCATCCAGTAGAGGCCCAGCCGCGCGATGAGAATCGACCCGGGAAGGACTACGAGTTTTCGATAAAGTTTCGCGTCCCGCAGCCAGACCGTGGCCAGCAAAGCGATTGCGATGACCGTCAATTGCCCCGCCTCCACACCGACGTTGAAGCCCAGCAGGCTAGTCAGCAGAGACGCAGGCGGCAATTCCAGCCTCCCCAGAGCGCCCGCAAAACCAAGACCGTGGACCAGACCGAAGACAAACACGACCAGCAACCTCCAGGGCGTGTACTTCGGATAGAACACATTCTCCAGCGCAATCACGACAATGCTGCCGGCGATGATCGGTTCCACGACTGAAGCGGGGACATCGATCAATCCAGACGTGGCCAGCCCCAGCGTAATGGTGTGAGCCGCGGTGAAAGTGCTCACCTGCCAGAACAGAGGTCTCCATTTTCGGCTCAGCAAGAACAAACCCAGCACGAAGAGAATATGGTCGGCCCCCAGGGGAAGGACATGGACGAATCCGGCCCGAACGAAACTCGAGAACGTGGTCCAGCTTCCTGATGTTTGGACTCCCTCGATCAGATCCCTGGTCGGATCACCGATCGCCGCATCCGCCAGCGCAGTGAGGTCCAGCGGCCGACTGGATTCACCCGGAAAGAGCACCTGAATACCGCGCAGCACCTCCCCCCGGTAGAAATTGAGGACTAGCCCGGATTATGCAAGAACCGTAGTTCGGTGTTGAAAAACGACTCGAGAAGTGGCCCAACTCGGAAGCGGGCAGGTGTGACAGGCGGATTTGCGAAGAATATGGGTTGGCGAGGCGTTTGAGTGGTTTGGGGAGTGAATTTCAGACAGATCTGGGCCTGGATGAGTGTCGGAAGCGGTTTTTCGGGGGAGCTGGGAAAAGCTAACTGGAGTTCAGGCGACTCAAGACGAGGTGGAAGAGGGGTTGTTCGGGGAAGGCTGAGGAAAGATGGACCCAGATGCGTCGAGTGGTTTGTCGGATCCGGGCCCCAATCTTGAGGACCCGACGACGTAAGGTTTCGATTTCGAGCTTGTGCCAGGGGGTTCCGTGAAGATAGTCGCGCAGGCGCACGAACATCTGGTAAGCCAGTGCATGCAGGAGGAGTCGAAACTGATTGGCCAGGAATCGATGACAGCTGAGTCGGTCCATGCTCAGATGATTCTTGAAGGCCTTGATGAAGTTCTCGGTCTGCCCTCGGTTTGTGTAGTGGTCATAAAGTGATTGGGAGCAGAGATCGTCCCGGTTGGTAACTACAAAGCGACGATTGATGCCACGCTGATCGACCTCCACTTTGACAATGACGCGACGGGATCGATCCCAGCTGTGGGCTCGATAAAGAAACTCGTCAAACTGACGCTGTTTTTCCTCCAGCTCAAGGAACCTCAGCCGAGTCGAATCCAGCAGGGGCTCGACCACTCGCTGCAGGCGAGGGTTTCGGCTTAACCCGATGACATATTGAAGTTTATTCTCTTCACATTCACAGAACTCGTAGAGCCGAGGCGTGGCAAAGCCGCTGTCGGCCCGAATCTCAATCTCGACTCCCGGCCCCACTGCTTGTCGGATGGCCTCCACGACTCGCTTCAGAATGGGCACGATGTGAGAGGCAGCCCCCTTGTTGCCAGGTCTCAACACGGCACAGACCAGGTCTCCCGTGTCGGCATCGAAGATCAGCAAAGGATGCAGAATGTGGTTTCGGTAATACCCGTGGTAGAAGGAGAACTCCTGTTGGCCGTGAGTGTGGTCGTCGGTACTGTCCAGATCCAGGATGATCTTGCTGGGACGTCTCTTCTTCAGGGAGCGCACATAACGGCCTGGCAGCCACCGGCTCAGACGCATCAGATCCTTCTTGGTGACGGAGTTCTCCAGGCGGGAGAAAGTCGGCTGGGTGGCCAAATCGGGATCGCTCTCTGGCAACTGATCACAGACGGTCTTGAGCATCGGATCCGAGCGCAGCGTATCGGCGTCATTACAGTCTTCGTAGCCGGCCACGATCTGCAAGACTCGTTGTCGGATCAACTTCAACAGGTCATGACGAACGTAGCGTCGGTCTCGACTTTCCGCAATACACGAACTGAAGCCCTCGCACAATCGATGTTGACGATCCAGGGATCCAAACAACAACCATCCTGCGTCGGAAGTGAGGCTCCCCCCATCAAAACGAGCCGTGATGTTTCTGTGGCTATGAAATGGCAGGGTATTCTGGCAGACTGTTTTTGACATTGCCGTAGCTCCTGTTTAGGGTCTTTGTTTCTCTAAACCCTTTTATATCAGAGAGCTACGGCCTTTTTTCTGGGCCCAAATCTCACTTGAATTTAGATCTCTTGCATAATCCGGGCTAGAACGCTTAGCTCTCCCTCCGGCAGCGCGCGCACCTGGAAGCCTGTACGACCCGCCAGATCGAGCCTCCAGGAGCCCGTCAACATGACCGGATCACTAGCCCGCGTAAGGGGGCGGGACTGAAACGTAGTGAACTCAAAAGTCCAATCGGGTTGGGCTCCTGCGCCCCGTTCAAAAGCAATCTCCACCGTCCTCCTGGCATAATCGTCAGCCTGCGACCGGAGGCGCTCCCGCTCCGACTCGGACAGGCGTAGATACTCACTGAGAAACAGGTACGGCTCTGTTTCCGGGTCCCGGCTGAAGCAGCGGGTATCCACCTCGATCTGAATTAACGCCGTGCCGTCCGCTTCGAAATAAGAGCGCAAGGGGATGTCGGGTATCGGGTGGGCCGTGGTCACGGCAGAGAAGGTGAGTAACAGGCTGACCTGAATAACCGCACACAGCCTGGGGAAACGATGCCTGACCGACCGACTCGCAAGCTTCTCGTGGTCTTGCTTCATGAACCGTCTCTACCTACCATGTATTATTATGTTCTCAGTTGGAGTAATCAGAGGCGCTGCGGACTCGTGGAAGTTCCGCTTAGCGTTCCGCCGGGGAACACCTGCTGGACGCGGCGCCTCACGCTTGGCAAATTACAGCAGAAAGGAGACACGCATGAAAGTTCTCGTTTCTTTGATTCTCGTTGTTGCCGTGGTGACCGGACCCGTCTGGGCAGGTTGCGGCAAGAAGGTAAACGACCAGGGAACTCTTACGGCGCTCGATTCCGGGAACAAGACCTTCGTCGTGACCGATGAGGCTGGCAAGAAGACCACCTTCAAAATGACCCCAGGCACCAAGGTGCAGGATCAAAACGGCAAGGCAGCCCAGCTGGCCGATCTGGTCAACAAGATGGTGGCCGTGACCAGTGAGCACTCCCAGGCAGACCTGGTGGCTCAGCTCAAATAGTAAGCAACGACCCGGCTAGTAAGCAACGACCCGGCTCGACCGAATTTTAGAGCAGGCGCATTTCCTGGCCCGCACCCTGGTTGGGGTGTCTCCCCGGGACGCTGATGAGGCCTGTTCACGGCTTCTTCACCCGCTTCCACTCACCGTCGGCGGCTGAGGCCAGAACCGTATCACAGACCACCTGGGTTTCGAGGCCGTCTCGGAAGTCCGGGCAGGTCTTCTCGCCGGTTTCCAACCCCCGCAGGAAGTCGGCCACTGCATGGATGAACGTGTGCTCGTATCCAATCCCGCAACCGGGGACCCACCATTTGTCCATATAGGGATGATCCGAATCCCAAACCTGAATCGTGCGCCAGCCCCGAAGCCGGCTGTCGTCGCCGTGATCGAAATACTGCAACTGGTGGAGATCTTCCAGATCGAAGTAAAGCGAGCCCCTCTCGCCGTTGATCTCCAGGGTGGCCTGAGCCTTTCGGCCGCGGGCGTACCTGGTCGACTCGAAGGTGGCCAGTGAACCGTTCTCAAAGCGGGCCAGGAATGCACAGGCATCCTCGATCCCAACCGGCGCGATGGTTTCGGGATCGTCCTGCAGATGCCGCTCGCGGACGAAGGTCTCCGTCATGGCAACCACAGATTCGATCGGTCCATTGAGCCACATCGACTGGTCGATCGAGTGAGCCAGCAGGTCTCCGGTCACACCGCTCCCGGCCGCGTTGACGTCCAGACGCCACAGAGCATGCCCTCCCTGCGGCACGTCGGGGCTGATCGTCCAATCCTGCAGAAACTTGGCTCGATAGTGGAAGATCCTGCCCAGCCGTCCCTCTTCGATCACCTGCCTGGCGAGCTCGACGGCCGGTATCCGTCGATAGTTGAACCAGACCATGCTGGGAAGGCCGCTCGCTTCTACTGCGTCAGTCATCTCGCTGGCTTCGGCAGTGTTCAGAGCCAGGGGTTTCTCGCAGGCGATCATCTTGCCGGCCCGGGCCGCCGCCAGAGCAATGTCGAAGTGCGTGTTGTTGGGCGTACAGATATCGACCAGGTCGACGTCCTCCCGTTCGACCACCCTCCGCCAATCCGTTTCAGGCTCCGCCCAGCCCCATCTCTGGGCGAACTCGGTGACGTTGGCTTGATTTCGGGCACACACTACCTTCATCACCGGCTCGTACTCGAGATCGAAGAACTGGTTCACTTTTCGATATGCGTTGGAATGCGCCCGTCCCATGAACCCGTAGCCGATCAATGCAACGTTCAATTTCTTCGCCATGATGAAAACTCCTCCCGCCAACCCTATCAGACCCTATGGTCCTGTATAAATGGGGTCGTGAGTAGGCGCCCCGGGGTGTCTCTCGGACCCCGGACCAATTTAGGGGCGACGCTGCTCAATACGTCGCCCGGCCGCCTGAGATATCGAAGACAAATCCCGTATTGAAGGTGGCTTCCCTTGAGCAGATCCAGCAGATCAGAGCAGCCACCTCCTCGATCTCTCCCAGTCGCTTCATGGGAATCAGATTGGTCATGTAGCGCACCATCTCAGGAGCCGTATCGGCATTCATGGGTGTGCGAATCACGGCCGGAGCTAAACCGTTCACCGTAATGCCGGTCTGTGCGTATTCCTTGCCGATCCCCTTGACCAGACCCATGACACCTGACTTGCTGGCCGCGTAACCGGCCATGCCGGGATTCCCTTCTTTCCCTCCTATGGAAGCAATCAGCAGGATACGACCGTAGTTTCGATCGAGCATATGCGGAAGCGCGTACTTGGTGACCAGAAATGAGCCTGTCAGGTTGACGGCAACGACTTTCGCAAACGCGTCGTCGGGGTAATCGACTGCCTTCGTCACGGTGGGTCCTACGATACCGGCGCTGTTGACCACAATATCCAGCCGTCCATGGTCCTTCACCACCTGGTCAATGGATGATCGTACCTGCTCGCCGGCCGCAATGTCGACCACGGCATGACTGGCGAGACCGCCCGCCTCACGGATACGCGCCACTTGCTTTTGGAGGGCCTCTTCATTGACGTCAAAGAGAACGACATGTCCCCCCTCGTCTGCCATCCGGGCCGCGACGCCTGCGCCGATGCCGCTGGCCCCGCCCGTGACGATTGCAACCTGGTCTTCAAATCTCTTCATTGTTGCGGCTCCCTCGATCGTACTCAACGATTTCCAAAACGTCCTACCATGGCATGAATCCCGTTTTTGCCATTCGGCTCTTGAGTGGTTCGGCGAAAAGGAATACCTGGAACCCGGCGCCACTTCAACCCCACCGGTTTCTCCTAGACGCTCTCGGGGTCTATGTTCTGATTGAGGCGGAAGAGATTACCCGGGTCGTATTTTCTCTTTAGCGCCAGAAGACGCTCGAAGTTCCCGCCATAGGCTGCACCGACGCGGTCCTGCTCATCTTCGGGCATGAAGTTGACATAGACACTGCCGGTGGCGTGGGGAGCGGTTGCGTCGAAGAACTGCCTGGCCCAGGCGATACAGGCATCGTCGTCGCCGGAGTCCTCCCAACGCGTGTGAACGTTCATCACGTAGGCGACATCCCGGGGCCAATAGGCCGTTTCGGTGGGAGCGACCCGACTTTGAGCACCACCCATCTGAGCGATAAAGATCTCGGTGTGGGGGGAAGGAAGGTTGCCAACGTAGTCCAGCACGATCTCGGTGAGGGCGGCAAAGTTGTGAGACTTCCAGTAATTTCTGGCGCCCGGTGTCAGCAGAGGATCAAAGGCGGTTTGAAACCCCGTGAATTCGTGGGGCATGACGGCATCGGCGATTGGAGATCCGAAGCGGCGCAACGGTTCCACCTCTTTCTCCCCCTCTTCGATGGCCCCGGCGTACAAGAGTGCGAAGGCAAGGATCTCTGTTCCATGCACCTCCTCGGGCAGGAAGGGGAGGGGAGGTGCTTTTCGCATCACCGCCCAGACGGTCAGGTCGTCAGAGGCCTGGGCCGTAAAGTGACGGTAGAAGTCGAGGGCAGGTGCCGCTGCGCTGAAGGGGTGGACGATGAGGCCGGATAGCACTTCCGGGCCGACCGGATGGAGTTGAAACTCGAACGACGTCACAACACCGAAGTTGCCCCCTCCGCCCCGGATTCCCCAGAACAGATCCGCGTGGTGTTCGGCGCTGGCGGAGATGAGCTTTCCGTCGGCGGTGACGATGTCGGCCGACAGCAGGTTGTCAATCGTCATCCCGTACTTTCTGCTTAGCCAACCGAAGCCGCCGCCCAGAGTCAACCCCGCGATGCCGGTGGTCGAATTGATTCCCACCGGGGTGGCCAGGCCATGAGCCTGGGCCGCGGTGTCAAACTCTCCCAGCGTGACTCCCGGTTCGACCCGGGCCGTCCCGCTATCGGTGTCTACCGACACTGACTTCATGGCAGAAAGATCCACCAGAAGACCTCCGTCGCAGACGGCCTTACCCGCAATATTGTGTCCGGCTCCCCGAACTGCCAGCAGAAGACGATGCTTGCGCGCAAAATTCACGGCCTCGACGACGTCCGCCGCCTCGGCGCAGCGAAGAATCAATCCGGGTCGCCGGTCGATCATGGCATTCCATATGGACCGCACCTCGTCGTAGTCGGGACTCTGGGGCGTGAGTACTTCTCCTCGGGCGCCGCCCGCCAGGGCCTGCACCTCTTCATCGGTGATCCGAATTTCACCACCATCCAGGGTAGTCATCGAGTAGCTCATCGCGGGGGTTCCTCCAATGTCGCATTGAAAACCATTCTTGCGAAAGCATACCTGAAAAGGAATGGGCAGGTGAATTCTCCCGGGGAGCCTTGACGGTTACCGGCGGGAGCCAGTTGGGGGCCATCGAAGTGGCCTGGTCGGGATCGTGAAGGGAGTTGGGATGAGCTGGAGTGAGTGATCGCATCAAACCATGCAGCTCATCCCCGTTAACCGTCGGAGAATCGACTGAATGACGAATAGGGACCTGTCCCCTACTCGGGCGCCCGCATCGATCGGCTTAGAGTAGGGACTTACAGCCGACCTACTTACGTGAGAATCGGCTCAATGACCTTGCCGTAAACGTCGGTCAGGCGGTAGTCACGGCCATTGAAGCGGTAGGTCAGCCGCTCGTGATCGAGACCCATCAGATGCAGGATCGTCGCGTGCAGGTCGTGCACGCTGACACGATTTTGGACCGCTTTGTAACCGAACTCATCCGTGGCTCCGTAATGCATACCGCCCTTGATACCGCCTCCGGCGAACCACGTCGTAAAGGCGTTTGGGTTATGGTCACGGCCGGCTGAACCCTGTGAATCAGAGGTACGGCCGAACTCGCCGCCGCACACGATCAGCGTGGAATCGAGCAGGCCGTGACTCCTCAGGTCGGTCAATAGCGCGGCGATGGGCTGATCCACCTCGGCAGCGAAACCGGAGTGATTGCCCCGAACGTCGTGGTGGGCGTCCCAGCTCTTCGCATTCGCGGTGCCGCCACTATAAATCTGCACGAATCTCACTCCCCGTCCAACCAGCCGTCGGGCGATCAGGCACTGGCGCCCAAAGTGTGCGCACTGTGGGGTGTCCAATCCGTAAAGACGATGCGTCGCCGGCGACTCTCGGCTGATGTCGAACGTTTCCGGCGCCGATACCTGCATGCGGAATGCGAGCTCGAACGATTCAATCCGCGCGGCCAGCTCGCTTTCACCCGCATAGCGTTCCTGGTGTTCGCGGTTCAACTGTTGCAGGGTGTCGAGCATCCTCCGCTGTAGTTTCGGTGTCTGATCACGAAATCGAAAGACGTTGTCGATCGGTGGGCCACTGTCGTTGATTCTCATGCCCTGGTAGACGCTTGGCAGAAAGCCCGCACCCCAGTTCTGCGCGTGGCCCTTGGGAAGACCTCGTCCCCGGGCATCGGTCATCACGACAAACCCTGGCAGGTTTTCGTTTTCAGTTCCCAGCCCGTATGTGACCCACGAGCCTACGCCGGGAAAGCCCATGCGATTCAGTCCGGTGTTGATCTGGAACAGTGCAGGCGAATGGTTATTCGACTCCGTATAGCACGAGTGCACGAAGGCCATTTCATCGACGTGCCCTGCCAGTCTCGGAAAGATCTCCGATACCCAGGTGCCGGACTCGCCATGCTGACTGAATCGAAACGGCGAAGCCATGAGTTTGCCGCTGGTAAGGAAGAAGCCCACCTTGGTGTCGGCCCCGGCCAGCGGTTCGCCGTCGCGTTTCTGCAACTCGGGTTTGTAATCCCAGGTATCCATCTGTCCCGGACCCCCGTTGAGCAGGATCCAGATAACCGACTTCACCCGCGGTTCGAAATGGGGCGGCCTTGGTGCGAGCGGTCTTGACGGGTCGATCCCGGCTGAGAGCAGGGGCGGCATCAGCAGGCCGGCCTGGTCGAGAAGAGCACCCAGGGCGAGCGCCCCGCAGCCCATGCCGGTGCGCCGAAGGAGCTGGCGACGAGAGAGAATTGGTCGATCCATGTCTTACCTCACGGTGCTTTGGACGGGCACTGCTCACTCCACATAGATGAAGTCGTTGGAAGCAAGCAACAGTTGGCAGAAGTCTTTGATGGCGTGCAGGCGTGACGCATCGCCGTAACCGGATTCCCTGTACGTAAAGGTTTGATGCGCGAGGAATTCCTGCATCTGTTGAAGCTCCTTTGAGTCGGCCTGCCGCCCCAGCGCAGTGACGAAACCGGTCCTGATCAGCTCGTCCGGCCCCTGAGCGCTGCCGGTGTGGAGGCGACGAGCGAGAGCCTGGGCGTAGGCGTGAACCTGCGGGCTATTCATCATCAGCAGCGCCTGCGGGGCGACTGTCGTGGTCGGCCTGCGCCCGATGCCCTGCAGTGTGTCCGGCGTGTCGAACAACTGCAGCATCGGGATCTTCCGGCTGCGTTTCACCGTCAGGTAGATGCTGCGTCGCCTGCTGCTTTCGTCGAGGGTTCCCGGACCCCACATGGTGCGGTCCAGCTGACCACTGACCGCGAGCATCGAGTCGCGAACGGCCTCCGCATCGAGCCGTCTCAGTGGGCGGTGCCAGAGCAGGCGGTTGTCAGGATCGACACGCTCGTTCTTGGCATCGGACCGATGGCGCTGCCGGTACACGGCGCTGGTCATGATCAATCGGTGCATCGGCTTGAGACGCCAGCCGGACCGGATCAGTCGGTTGGCCAACCAATCCAACAGTTCGGGATGGGTGGGTCGCTCCCCCTGGGCCCCAAAATCGCTGGGTGTGGCCACCAGTCCCTTCCCCATGTGGTGCTGCCACAGACGATTCACGATGACGCGAGCCAACAGATGCCCGGCTCCTTGTTCGTAGTCGGTGATCCAGTGAGCCAGTGCGACGCGCGGTTCCCGCTTGCGCATTCCGTCCTCTTGCCAAAGCGCTTCTTGCCGATGGGCTCGCATGAGGACTTGCGGGAAACTCTGAGTAACGATGTCCTGTTTGCGTTTGACGTCGCCGCGAGACAGGAAATGCACGTCGGATTTCCACACGAAGCCCTTCATCTCGCCGAATGCGGTCCCCTCCCTGCCGTTGTCGGTCAGCTCCGACCCGACATCAACGGCAACATACGCTTCAGGCGACTTTCCCTCCTCCCCCAGCGGCAACTCTGCGCTCATCGTCTTGCCGAACGTCGAAACGAAACGGTAGTAATCACGCTGCGATATGGGATCAAACTTATGGTCGTGACAGCGTGCACAACCGATCGTCAGTCCCAGCATGGCCGTGCCAATGGTAGACGCCATGTCGTCCAGCTTGTCATAGCGATCGCGCTCGAACTCTTTTTCCGTCTGAATAACGTTCTCAACCCCGGCCACCAGAAAGCCGGTGGCCGCCCGGGCCGACTGTGAATCCGGCGCCAGCAGGTCGCCCGCGATCTGCCACCGCACGAACTGGTCGTAGGGCATATCCTGGTTGAAAGCTCGAATCACGAAGTCGCGATAGTGATAGGCTTTGGGCCGGTCTTCGTCTTTTTCAAAGCCGTTGCTCTCGGCAAACCGGACAACGTCCAGCCAGTAACGGGCCCAGCGCTCGCCGTAGTGCGGACTCCCCAGCAGTTCATCGACCAGTCGTTCATACTCCTGTGGCGAGGTATCGGAAAGAAAGGCCTCCGTTTCGTTCGGCGAGGGTGGCAGACCAATCAGCCCAAAGTAGGCGCGCCGCAAGAGAGTACGAGGGTCGGCAGCAGGACTTGGTTCCACCCCGCTGGCCTGTTGACGCGCCAGAATGAAGCGATCGACCGGCGTCAGTGCCCACTCGGCCTCCGGAAGCTCGGGGGGCTCGTTTTTTCCCAAAGGCCGAAAGGACCAGAACTGACGGCCAGCGTTTTTGTCCACGGCCCTCGGTGCAGCGGCACCGTCTCGAGGATCCGGCGCTCCGATTTCTACCCAGCGGACGAAATCAGCGATCACTGAATCAGACAGCCTGCCGTCGGGCGGCATTTGAAGGGACTCATGCCGAATCGCTTCGATCAGCAAGCTGTCCGCCGGGTTGCCGGGGACGACTGCCGGCCCCCTCTTACCCCCTGCACGTACTGCTCGACGAGTGTCCAGCACCAGACCGGCCTGGACCTTCTTTGCTGTAGTCGAGTGACACTTGTAACAACGCTCAACCAGCACCGGGCGGATCTTTTTCTCGAAAAACTGCACTCCTTCCACGTCTGTCTGGCCGGCGCTGGTGCTGCCACAGAGAAGCAAGACCGCTGCCCAGGCGATTCCTGTATACAGAATCTTCTTTTCCGGCATGTTTCTGTCAAATTCGAGGGACAAAGCTTTCGTCAGCGTGGGGGGGCGCGCAGTCGAGGTCTTCCAGACGCAGGCCGTCGCCTTTCAGCGCCGATGTCAAGCAAGCAGCCGCCGTTGGTCCCGTGCCGCTCGTGCCCGACTATATCATGGGCCTACTGGTCCAGCGGTCCAGCCTTTTCAAGGCGTCTGCTTCTCCTTTCCTGTGAGTGCGCGCAGCTCTCCAGGTAGCAGACCGCTATTCGGTAATTGACAGGAGAGGGCACGTCTTGCTTTCGCGACTGCGTTCCGGATACAACCCTTCTTATACTGCAGGCGGAGTCAAACGAGACTATGACGACTGAGGCGACGACAGCTTCCAGAATGCGGCTTGGGCTGCTGCTGTGGTTTGCCGAAATGGTAGGTGTGGGCTCGCTGCAGCCTGTGCTCCCGTCGCTCCTGTCCAACCTGACCAGTGCAGACCCTCCCGTTTCCCTTTTGGTTCTTCAGACTGCAGCGCTGGTGCAGACAAGCGTTCTGCTGGTTGTGGCAGTTCTCGTCGGCGTGTTTCTGGCTCCTCAAGTTGGATTGTCAGCGCCCGCTGCGGAAGCCGCCGTCAGCCGTCGGTCCGTAATCGATGCGCTCAGACCCCAACTCTTGCCGGGCATCGGCGGCGGCCTCGCAGGCGGCATAGCGATCTCCGCCTTCTCGCTCATGCTCTTACCCCACCTTCCAGCAGAATTCGTTGCTGCAGGAAGGAAGCTCTCTCTCCCCCTGGCAACACGCATGCTCTATGGAGGGATCTCGGAAGAAATCTTAATGCGGTGGGGTTTGATGACGTTTCTCGTGTGGCTTCCCTACCGCACGGTACAGAAACGGGAAGGCGACGTGCGGGCTGGCTATTTTGTCGCGGCTATCGCGATCTCGGCAATTGTATTTGCCATCGCCCACCTCCCGGTAGCGCGGGTCTTATCTCCAACTGTAACGGCACCTCTCGTTGCATACGTCATCACGGCAAACGCCCTTTTCGGCGTCGTGGCCGGCTATCTGTACTGGCGCCGCGGTCTTGAGTCAGCGGTGATCGCACATATGCTGGCTCATGTGGTCATGCTCACCGCAGAACGCCTGGCGGCTTAACGTCGAACCTCTCCTCCTCAAGGGCAAGGGCAAAACGATGACCGAAGTCACCCGATACGGCGGATATCGTACGGGCAACGAGGTCACGCTTCACCGCAGACGGCAATGGCCGCGCACATCGACCAGAGCATGACCGAGTGGTGCTCAGACCCCCGCGTCGGCTACGGCGTTTCGAGTTGTGGCGCCGAGAGTTCGGTGTGGCTTAGCACACGCCGGCGCAACCGGTCTCCTTGCTCGGCTTGAGACAGCACGGCGTGCAGAGATCATCGTTTCGCTTGAGCTGGAGCTTCGTTTCCGCACCGTCTGTGGCCTTACAGCCGCCCTTTAGCGATTCCTGGGCCCTTATGGAATCCTCGGACTCTATCGAGCAAGTCGGGTCCCCTCCCATCGTAAAGAGCGAAAACACATCGAATGAGCGGTTGAAGACCAAGTCCGGGGGCCCGACAATCCCCTTGCAAGTCGCCTTCACCTCGTAGCACGTGTCCGTAGTGGCCAGGTAAAACACGTCTTCAACTTTCGGGTTGCAGGGCCCGAAATTAAATTCATCTGGAACCGCCAGCAATGGAACCATGAACAAGGCAACGGCCATTCCTCCGATGAGTATTCTTAATCTTTGCATGCTAAACCCCTCCCGTTTGGTTAGTTGATGGCGTTCAAACTGTCCGGACGCCGGGCTCCATATATGGAGGAGAGAGGGTTCAGTGTCAAGAAAAAGCTCTTTCGTCCAGGGCGACTGGGTGTTTTGACCTGGCAGTCAGCCGAGTCTTGGCACCGTACTACGGGGGAGAAGTAGCCGCAGACTGGCTGCAGTCTATTTTACTAGCACGGGAATCTTGGCAAGAACTCCGAAGTTTTTGCCCCCAGTGCCCCCAGTTGGCACGTGGGGATCGCAATCGGGAAGAAAGAACATGGTCTTGTTCAAGTCCGAGAGAGAAAAGGCTCCGATACTGACATCCTGATGATTCCTGAGTTCGAAGTGCGTGACGAAATCGGACCAGCAGTCCAGAAACTGCTGATCGCTCATATGTGCCGGAGCCAGACCTTGAGTAATTGACGCGGGGCATGACCAGTCAGGGAATGATCCGGATCCCGTCATCTCGAGAGGAACCCAATCGAAGTTGTTTCGACGAGCCTGCCTGATCATCCACACCATGTTGACGTTGACCCCACCGACAACCTCCGAGCAGTTGCCCACATTGTTACCCGGACACTTGATCACCACCAGAGTCATGTTTTTTACCGTGTCCGGCCTACCGTCCGAGTCGGTGTCATGACTGGCCAGCCAGCAGTCGTAGACATCGTCCCAAATGGTCTGTAATTGTCCTCCGGTAGTTCCCACATCGATACCAAGAGTCAGTTCCGGAGCCGGACTCGCGCTACATCCGACGTAAGGTCTCACCGTTGGTGTGCTGGCTGTCTGACAGGGAGATTGAGTGAAGTTGCTCCACCCGCCGGTGTTGTGCGCAACGTTAGCGCCGCTGTTGATCATACGCCCGGTATTACAGGAATATTTTCCGTCGGCGGTGAGGAGACTCTCCTGGCAGATGGCGATTGGCTTGCCGATTTCACCCTGGAGAAAGGCCCCGGGAAAGCCCACGTAAGCCACCGCCTCCGTCTGCATCTGAAAGTCGCTGAAGCTCATGACCTTGGAAAGAAAGGTGCGGACCGGAACCGTCTGCCTGCGCACCCGGACTCGCACGGCGTTAATGAAATCGAGATCAGCGTCGAGGTCCGCGGTCGAAGCGTTCCCCAGGTTAACGGCGAACAGGCGGCTGGTGGGAGTGAACGTTTGATCCGACCATTTCCAGTGCCCTCTTTGTACATCTCCGGTGTTGGCATCCGGGTTCCCGACGAGCTCCACTTGCACGCTCTGGGCGGAGTTGTCCTTTGCGGCCGCAACACCCAGCGCATTGGCGCCCGGGTTGACCTGGGTCCCGTCCAGATACAGCGCTCGAGCTGCCGCCAGAGCCCCGGCATCTGCCGCATTCTGCAGCTCATTCCTGACCACGAAAGCAGAGCCTATGTCAAGGGCAAGAGCCCCGAAGCTCAGGAGTGCAACCAGCAAGAGAGCTACGGCGATCACCACCACCCCGCGCTCGTTCGAAACGTCAATCGTCCCCATGAAAAACCTTCTCAAGCGACGCACTTTCAGGCTCCTACTCCAATCTCATCGTAGTTTCCGCACGCAGCGTTAAGGAATCGTTGAGACTGTCAGCCAGTCTGGGGAGCACCAGAAAGTCGTAGGGATAGGCCACTCGCACTCGCAGAACACTGCCGGGTGTGCTCCCTTCTCGGGTGATGGTCGTGACTGGAGTGGAAGACGAGAAGCTGATCAAACGGTTTGTGAGGAAGCCCGTTACCCTCTGCTGGATGGCCGCATCGGTGGGGGGCCGTCCAAACGCGGAAATGCCGTATCGGGCTCCTTCTCTAGTTGCGTTCGTGATGACTGCCCGGTTATTGATCAGGACGCTGAGTTCCAGGATGCCCATGAGGAAAAGACACAGAAAAGGCAACATCAGGGCCATCTCAACCGCGACGCTTCCTCGATCACTGTTTCTCTTGCGGCTTGACTCTGCAACTTCCGTCATCAATGAACTCCTACCGTGACCCGGCGATAGCACCTGAACCTGAGACAAGAGCTATTCCATTCGCATCGTAGTCTGGGCGGAAATCGTTGTTTCCCCGACAAGCCCCGTCGTAAGCGCCGGCAACAACAGGAACTGAAACTGATGGTTGACGTCGACCCGCAGCGGCGTCCCCGGGCCGCTTGCCTGACGGGAAGACCAGGAAGGGCTTATTTCTACCTGTGGGGTCGTCCTGGCCCGAAAACCGAGCAAGTGGTCGGCTGAGTAATAGAGGACCTTCCGGGTAATCTCGGTGTCATCAGGGGGTGAGTAGTCAAACTCATTCTCGGGGCTGACCCGAAACATCGACCCCAGTCTCGCACCTTCCCGACTGGCATTGATAATCACCGATCTGTTGAAAAGGAAGCCGCTGAACTCCATGATTCCGAAGAGGATGAGGAAGAGCAATCCCAGCACGAGTGCCGCTTCTGGAAGCGCTGCACCCATCTCATGCCTATCTCTGAGAGGCTGTTTACCGGGTTCGGTAACAACCTGCCGATACCCCATGCTAATCACCCGTTTCCCCAGGGTGGCGAACTCGCCTTTGGGCTCCTTTCCAGGTCGCCGATAAGCGCCTCTTAAGGCCCAAAAACCAGCTTTCGCAACCCCTGACACTGAAATCCGACTCTAGTCGCGTTTCAAGAAAAGGTCAAGCCAAAAAAAGTGATCTATTCATTCCATAAGTACCATTTAATCAGATACTTACAAAGGAACTACTATTTGACTCGTCAAAGTTCAATTCGTTGTGAACGATGGCCATTGGGTCGTCTTTTTGTGCCATTTGGTGTAAAGGGAGTCAGATTGTTGGATCCTGCTTCTTGCCTGGTGCTCTGTGAACGTGACGGCCGACACAACTCAATTTTCTTTGCTGCCGGCTCGTCGGCGGGACGATCGTCCGCCGACAACCTATTGGCGACCCCACGGTACTGGTATGAGGCGGTACTAACGCTTGGCGGAGTTTGCCATGGGCACGAAGAAACTACCTCCCATACATCCCGGTGAGGTGCTTCTGGAGGAAACAATCAGAAGGACAGAATAGGGACCTGTCCCCTACTCGGGTTTCCCGTATCTCTCGCCCGAGTTCTTAATCGAGCCTGGTAATCTCGAAACTATGGAAAGTCCAGGGTTTCTTGACATCCTTCGATTTAATCGTCACCGCAGTACTGCCGCCGGACAAGGATTGGATCAGTATCGGAATGAACTGTCGGCCGGTTTCAACGGTTTGAGCGATCGCGTCAGCAGAATGGCTGGATGGTTCCAGGATAAAGGTCATAGCAGAACCGGGAATGAACAGTGAACCCGGCGTCACGCTGAACACAACCAGGTAGAGTCCCGCAACCACCGAAAAGCGGGCGTGAGCGTAACCTCTCCTCATCGAATTGCCCGTGTCCACAAAGGTGGCCTGGTTGCGGTCTGTGGAGACGGTCTCCGGGTAGATGAAAGCCAGTTCGGCATCGCCCTGCAAGCCGGGCGGATTAGGGAGAAAGGGTTGTCTTGTCGTCAGGATGTAGTCGGGAAGTGGAAATTCAGTGTTCTTATTCTTCCATCTAAGGCCCCTGGCTCCTGGGCTCTCGAAAAATGCCTTTACCAGCGCCCGTTTCTCGGTTTGATTCAAGACGTTTGAAGAACGGGATCCTGGAGGAGAAAGCGCCCTGGGCAACCGCAGGCGCGATCGTCGTTCATCCGGGGTAATGGACACCAACTGGATCGTAGCAGGCCTGGCCCGAACCTTGGGCTTTACCGCGGCGGCCCTCCTCTCAACTTGAGCCATTACGGGGCAGACGACCCACAGAGCAATTCCAAGTGCCGTACTGGTCCGGGTCAGATTCATGACTTGATCCGTCTAAGGGCATTCGGATAGTCGGTCTTCCTGCAAAAGCAAAGCAGGGGCGGCAAGATTTCCTTTGAAGAGCTTGCCTCTGTTCACCGACCCCGGCAGCCCACGACGCAATGCAGTGCGTCTTGGTTTGCCTCGTTCCGTTGCCCTGTTACTGTACTCCTCCCGCTCCCTCGTACTTCCCTTCTTACTTCCCCAAAACGCCTGGAACGTCGGCGCTCATGGCTCCTTGTTGGCCCATCTTGACGCTCATTTCAGGACCTGCTACCCTCAGCTCGAAAAATCAAATTCCCTTCCTATCGTTTATCCTATCTTCTATCTTCTATCTTCTATCTTTTCCAAACCGGGACCGCAGGTCTCAAGAGAGGTAAAGCAAATGACAAAGTCGGTGGGGAAACGAATTCTCAGGGCGAGAGCCGGTGACCTTGTGCGCCGGTGCCGCAGCGGGTTGAGCGTTGATGCCATGGTATGCGGGGTCATTCTCTGTTTCGCATCCAGCGCCGCTGCGCAATCCAAGTCGAAGGGTGTCTATCGCATTGGGAATTATAAATAAACGTTGACAAACCCGGTCCCCTTCAGTATAATCTTCTCATACTTAAGGAGGTTCCCGATGGCACAAAAAGCACCTGGCAAAGCTCACCGAGAGGGACTGACACTTATTCAACTCATGGACATGTTTCCCACCGAAGAAGCGGCCAGCAAGTGGTTTGAGTCCGTCCTGTGGATCACTGGCCGATGTTGCGGCAAGTGCGGCAGTCTGCGGACGACCCATGCAACCCACAAGTACATGCCTTACTGGTGCTCGGACTGCCGAAGCTACTTCAGTATTCGCACCGGAACTCCGATGGCTAATTCCAAGGTTCCACTCCGCAAGTGGGCCATTGCCATTTACCTCTGCCTGACCAGCCTCAAGAGCGTTGCCAGCATGAAACTCAGCAGAGATATCGGGGTGTCGCAGCCTACTGCATGGTTCATGCTCCATCGTATCCGTGAAGCATGGGCCAGCAGCGATGACGGTTCTTACTCCGGGCCGGTGGAAGTGGACGAGAGCTATTTCGGTGGGCGACGGCGCAATATGAGCAAGGCCAAACGGAAAGCCCTAGCCGATACAGGGCGCGGTCCTGTTGGAAAGGTTGCAGTAGTCGGGGCCAAGGATCGGGCGAGCAATCAGGTTACGGCCAAAGTGGTTCGTAACACCGATGCCGAAACGCTTCAAGGATTCGTTGCCGATCACACTGCCGAAGGCGCAACCGTCTACACCGACGATGCACCAGTCTACGACAGTCTCCCCTTCACCCATGCAACGGTGAAGCACTCAGTAGCGGAGTACGTGAACGGCATGGCACACGTCAACGGAATCGAGTCGTTCTGGTCGATGCTCAAGCGGGCGCACAAGGGAACTTTCCACAAAATCAGCCCGAAGCATCTGGTGATTGGCGACAGTTAGAATTCCCCGCGACGACAAATAGAAATCCCCGCTTTTTCAGGGCTGATCCTGACCATGAGGACATGGTTAAAGATCAGCAAGTGCGGAGGTTAGTGAAGTTGCGAAAGAACGAGAAGACGCTAACGATGGCGGCGGCGAGAGCGGGGCTGTCGCGAAAGACGGCTCGGAAGTACCTGAAGTCGGGAAAGCTGCCGAGCCAGTGTCAGCCGGAGCGGTATTGGAGAACTCGATCGGATCCGTTCGAGTCGGTATGGCCGGAAGTGGAAGAGATCCTGAAGCGATCGCCGACGGTGGAGGCGACAGCGGTGTTCGAGTATTTGTGCCGTCAGCAGGAAGGGGCCTTCCAGCAAGGCCAGTTGAGAACACTGCAGCGGAGGATCAAGCAGTGGAAGGTAGAACACGGAGAAGCGAAGGAGGTGATGTTCCCGCAGAAGTATAGGCCGGGACATCAAGCACAATCGGACTTTACCTTTATGGGGCGTCTGGGAGTGACGATCCAGGGTCAGCCGTTTCCCCATCTGCTGTACCATTTTGTGTTGGCCTACTCGAACTGGGAAGCGACCACGCTGTGTTTCAGTGAGTCGTTTGAGAGCCTCAGCCTGGGGCTTCAGAACGCGTTGTGGGAGTTGGGGGCGCTGCCCGAGGAACACCGAACAGACCGGCTCTCGGCGGCAGTCAACAACCTGAAGCGGGAAGAGTTCACCGAGCGCTATCAAGGGTTGCTGAACCACTTCGGGATGCGCTCGAGTCGCACCCAGGCAGGCAAGGCACACGAGAACGGGGATGTGGAACAGGCCCATCACCGCTTGAAACGGGCCATCGAGCAGGAACTGCTGCTGCGGTGCAGCCGTGATTTTTCCAGCCGGGAAGAGTACGAGGGCTTTGTAGCGGTGATTGTGGCCCGGCGCAATGCGGCCCGACAAAAGCGCCTGGGAGAAGAGCTGGCAGTGATGCGCCCGTTGCCGGCACGCCGTCTGGATGACTTCACCCGGCAGTGGGTGAAAGTCTCCCCCAGTAGTACGATCCGGGTTCGCCACAACACCTATTCGGTGGACAGCCGGTTGATCGGCGAGCGAGTGCAAGTGCGGGTGTGGGCGGATCAGCTGGAGGTCTACTACGGGGGTCAGCGGCAAGCACGGATGCCCCGCTTGCGAGGAGAAGGCAAGCATCGCATTGACTACCGGCACGTGATCCATTCGCTGGTGCGAAAACCGGGAGCTTTTCTTCGCTATCGCTGGCGGGAGGATCTGTTTCCGGGGATCTTGTTTCGAGTCGCCTACGACGAGCTGCGCCAGGATTGTCCGGCCACGGCGGATCGCCAATATCTGAAAATCCTCGAGTTGGCTGCCCAGGAAGGAGAGCAGCGGGTGCGAGAAGCGCTTCAGGGGCTGATTGAGAGGGGACAAAACATCCGTTTCGAAGCACTACGAGAATGCCTCGTCGATCCGGTGGTGGAACCCTGGGAAGTGGCGGTGGAGAAGATGGACGTGGGCCTCTACGACACGCTTCTGGAGAGCCGGGAGGTGAGATCATGAGCACAGGCAACTTGATCCGGCTTCGCGAGTGCCTTATCCAGCTGCATCTACCGGCCTTTCGGGAGCACTACGCCGCCCAGGCGGCACTGGCCACCAAGGAAAGTCTGTCCTATCCCCGGTTTCTACTCTCGTTAAGTGAGATCGAGGTGGTGGAGCGGCACGAGCGCAAAATCCAGCGCTTGCGCCGAATCTCGAAGCTTCCCTGGGAGAAAACGCTGACGGCGTTGGACCGCTCGCGCTTGCCCCAAAGCGTGGATCGACAACTGACGGCGCTGCTGGAAGGGACGTTTTTGGATCGCGCCGAGAACGTCTTGGCTTTCGGCAACCCTGGAAGTGGCAAGACGCATCTGGTCTGTGCTCTGGGCCAGGAGTTGATTCTGCTGGGGCGCCGGGTTCTGTTCTCTACCTGCGCCCTGCTGGTACAGCGATTGCTGCGGGCCAAGATCGATCTGACCCTGGAGAAGGAGCTCAAGAAACTGGATCGCTTCGAAGCTCTCATAGTCGATGACATCGGCTACGTTCAGCAAAGTCGGGAGGAAATGGAGGTTCTTTTCACACTGCTGGCCCATCGCTACGAACGTCGCAGCATCTTGCTGACCAGCAACCTGATCTTCTCGGACTGGGAGAGGATCTTCAAGGACCCCCTGACAACGGCAGCAGCTATCGATCGGCTGGTGCACCACAGCGTGATTCTGGAACTCAACGTCTCGAGCTACCGAATGGAGAGCGCCAAGGCAAAGCAGCAGGGAACCACGGAATGAGGAAAACGGGAGGAGGTCAAATCCGGGCAAATCGGCTGATTGGGCCCCCGGAAGTGCTGGCTGGGGACGATAGACGAGTGCCCGCCAAGGGGAGAGATCGTACAGCTCCCTACGGAGGCCGCTCAGGATCCTCGTGGATCTGGTCCACTCCCCTCGACACCGGCGCGAGCGAGGGGGAGCTCCCTTCGGGCTACGCTCTCACTCCGTCCCCTTCGCATTCTAAGAACAATCTCTCTTTTTTACAGAAAGGAGGACCGCGGAAAAGAGTCGTCTCAGAGGACGGCTACAGCTCTTTTTTATTTAATCCCTTTGGTGGGGATTTCCAGTTGTCGCCGCGGGAATAATAATCGTCGTTGATCAATCTGGACCGCTACGTTCAGGAATTTGCCGGAAAGCACAACATCCGCGAGCTAGGGACGCTCGCTCAGATGCGAGACACCGTTGCTCGTCTTGTCGGTCGAAGGCTTCTCCTCCGTGACCTCATCGCGGACAATGGCCTTTCCTCGGGTGCCAGGTCGTAAGGGTCCGGTGCGCCGGAACAGGGCGCGGGCCAGCGTCTCGGGTGTTGCTCCTATCAGATCGCGTTTTGGATCTAGGATTGGTTTCATTAAAGTCTCCTACACTTTTCCGGTCTGATGCCTAGTTGAGTGCGTTGTCATTGCCAAACCATTCTTCGCTAACAAGGGGTGAAGAGACACAGGTTTTTCAGCTGGTTTCTTTTTGCTTCCATTCAGCAAAGTCTACTTCCCCGATAACCTGTTTCTTTCGACGGGACATATTGATTGTGTAGGCAAAGGGCCTCGGTGTGTTTTCATGTATTTCGAGCAACCAGTCTAGTTCCTTGAGTAGAAGTAGAAGAAGGTTTACCGCATCCTCTTGTCCGGTTGTGATAAACACGATTCCCGCCTTTTCCCTGAAGATGGTGTCTCTTTCTTCTGGGTTTTCTAGAATCTTGGTATTGCATGACAGCCCAAGAAGTTTCCCCCTACCTACATGTGTTATCCATTGCTGATCTGTAGCGCCAAGACCTTGTGCTCTTCGCCTCGCTTTGTTTGTCCGACCCGTATAATCGACATATATTCCCCTGCTTCTGCATACTAGGCGCAGAGCCCCTGGAACGCCTTTTCCGAAGTCCTCATCACAAAAGAGTTTCACGCTGCATGCTGCAATACTTCTTCCACCTGAGTCATGCTTAACTGAAAATCATCTGCCAGAGACTGTACGTCTTGACCACCATGAAAACGACGCACCAGAATCTCTATCCTTAAATTTCTCCCAGAGACAGTTGGTAATCCCGAGCCAAAGCGGGGATCTACAACTACACAAATCTCACGCCCGTAGGGAAACCATCGAAAGGCGAGATTATCTAGGTTGTCGAAATCAAAATGAACAATCTGCGCTTTAACGAATCCAGGTAATGTGATTTGACCGTCAAGGCTAACAACTAAACCCTGTTCGACGCCTTCCCCCTTCTCAAACTCGTGCAGCATGTTATCGCCATGCTTTTTTAGTTCTAAACTGGCAAAGGGGTAACTAAGATTGAATCGATTCCTGGTGTAAGTGTGGGCCCGCCGGATTACATCCAATTTGACCCCCTCCTTACGGAACCCAGAGACAACTACCAATTCACAAAGGTCCATGAAAGAGAGACGAAATTCATCTAAAGCTTTCCTTCCTAAGACTGGTTTCATTTTCCCAGTGCGATCTGTATATCCAAGAACCCACCTTCGCACGTTAGACGCAGATGTACCCACAATACGAGCAGCCTCTACGGGCCTGTACATTTTGGATAAGCGTAGACGATCTCGTAAACTCGTCATGCCATCACCGATCATGAGTCCCGATATGCCAACCTTTTTCCACCAACTCCGAGAATTGCCAATAAGGTGCGCTGAGAATCGGTCAATTGCCGAGCGTTATATCTGAAGTCAAATTCAGCCAAGTATCTTTGGAGATGATGTTTACTGACGTGATGATAAACTCCATTGACACCTCTTTTCAAGAGGCTGAAGTACCAGTTGGGACCTCCCATGCTAATCATGGTATAGCGGACTGGCAATCATGTCAACGTTTATTTATAATCCCCTTTGGAAATGAAGGTGATTTTGGCCGGCCGGAACGGTTTTCTGAGAGTTTCGCTATCGATCCGGTCCAGGTCGAGTGATGCGGTGGTGTGGATGGTCGTGAATGAACCGTTTTTCGGGTTCGGAAGAGCGTGACGGAATGTATTCAGGCAGAGCTCGGCCTGAGCGATGGAACGATTTCGTTTTTGGGGGCGTTTGATCGGGACAGACCTCAGCAGCGCAGAGGAATGGCCTGGAGGTTTCGAACGACGGCAGCGAAGACCTCGCTGTAGGGATAGGCTTCCGACATGGAGATCCAGACGTGGCGGACCGTGAGGCGGACCTGGGCGCCGATCTTGAGGAGCTTCAAGCGAATCGTCTGACACTGAGCGCGAGCCAGGGGGGTCTGCTTCAGTCCGAGACGACGCAAGGCGTGCATGAGCATGTAGGCGGCGGAGGACAGATACAGCCGGAGTTGATTGGCGCGCATCGTTGCCGCGCTGGTCCGGTCGGCGAACAGACCCAACTGCTGTTCTTTTATGCGGTTCTCCATGTCGCCCCGCGCACAGTAGAAGTCTTCGTAGAGCGCGCGGGCCCCCAGGCGTTCCGGCGACAGGGAGGTGACGACGAATCGGGGATTGGCGCCTTTGTCCAGGAACTCGGCCTTGCCGACGACGCGTCGCTCCGAGGTCCAACTGTGGCGAGTCCGGTAGCGGAAATCCTGGAACACCCGCGCCGGTCGCCCGGTGGCGTTGAACTCGGCTTCGGCCTGAGTCATCGCTTCGGCGCTCTCTGACTTGAGCCGATCATTGTTGGCCAACCCCATCACGTAATCCACGTGATGGTCTTCACACCAGCGGAGCAAGTCATCCCGGCAAAAGCCCGAGTCGGCCCGGATGACGATCGAGACCTCCGGCCAGCTCTGCCGAATCCGGCCGACGATCCGTTCCAGTTCCTCCACCGATCCCGCGGCCCCATCGATATTGGAACACCGCAACCGGGCGCACAGCAGATGCTCCCCCGAGAAGATGTACAGCGGGAGATAACAGTAGTGGCGGTAGTAACCGTGAAAAACCGGCCTTCCTGCTGGCCATGGATCGGGTCGTCGGTCGCATCCAGGTCCAGCACGATCTCCTCGGGCGCCGATTCGTGGGACTCCACGAAGGCATCCACCATCCAGCCGTCGATCCGGTCCGGGTCCATCGCGATCTTCTTGTACCGCTCCTGCTCATCGACCTCGGCGCCGGTCAACTCCAACCGGTTCAGCCTACACCTGCCCGCCAGCGCCTTCCCCCGATCTGAGGCCTGCCGCCGCCTCTCCCCCAACGGATCGGCCTTATTCACCGCCACCGCCAGCATCGGATCGGTGCGCAACTGATCATGATCGTTCAGATCCTCGTACCCCAGACAGAGTCCGTAGATGCGCTGCCCCAACAACTCCTCGACCGTGTGTTCGATCAACCGCGGATCCCGGTGATCCCTGAAACACTCAGCCAGTCCGGCGATCAGACCCGTCCCCCTCTCGACCTCTCGCAACAGCAGCACCCCTGCATCGGAGGTGATCTTCCCGCCGTCGAACCGCGCCTTCACTTTGCGTTGAAATAGTCCGTGAAATTCGAACCTGGCTTGTTTACACTCTGTTCTCATAAGGGCCGCCTCCGTTTGGCTTTGAAGTCGTTCTCGTCAAACGCTTTATACCAAACAGGGCGGCCTTTTCAGGTCCCATCGGTGAGAAATGGCGGCTAGGGGTTTTCTCGTTCTCCTCATAGCCATGGGCCAGGATGAAAAAGTAGATCGGGGCCCTCCCCTGGGGAGTCTCCGAGATGAGCTCAAAGACCCCCTCCCCTTCGGTTTCACCCGGCACCCCCACCACGCAGGTCACCCGATCGGGCTCCACCACCAGTTCCCCCAGCAATCGCTTTCCCCACACCACCTGCACCACCCGATTCCCGGCCTCGTTTCCGGTTAGATTCCAGTGAAACTCCTCCTCGTCATAAAGGATCGTTTCGGGTGTACCCGCCCTCAGGATGCAGTTGTGATGCTCCAGTAGCCACTGCCAAAAATCCTCGAAGGGAAGCGTGGTGGGTTCCATCAAGCCCTATTATTGTCCTGTTTTCCCGCAGCCGATAGGGGTAAATTCAAGGCGCTTATGGGCATTGTCAAGTCCTTCGCGGTTTGGTCCATGGTTCCTTGATGTTGACGGATCGGGGGCGGCGGGCGGAAGTATGATCCCTCCTCCCCGCAGTACATGTCAGGGGCCACCCAAAAGCGGCCACTGAGGGCCACTTCAAAACCGGCCATTTTCAAGGAACCATTTGGGCATCCAGATTAGGATGCGCCGATGGCGAACTTTTTGAAAATGGAGAAGAAGCAAACGGTTTTGGCGTTGCTGAGGCTGGGCTGGGCGTACCGGCGGATCGAGCGAGAGACGGGAGTCCGTCGGGAGACCATCTCCAAGTATGATCCCTCGCGAGATTCAAAACCGGCCAAAGTGGCCCCCGGGTCGGGTGAGCAAAAGCGGCCCAGGCGGCCCCCGGGTCTGCATAGCCTCTGTGAGCCCTTTCGGAAGGAGATTGAGAAGAAACTCCTGCAGGGATTGCAGGCCAAGCGGATCTGGCAGGAGCTGGTCTTCGAGCATGGTTTCGATGGAGCTTACAACTCCGTCAAGCGGTTCTGTCGAAAGCTGAAAGCCGAGAGTCCACGAGTCTTTGCTCGGGTGGAAACTCCACCCGGTCGGGACATGCAGATCGACTTCGGTAAAGGTGCCCTGACCCGCACCGAATCGGGTCGTTACCGTCGTCCCCATGTGTTCAAGGCCGTCCTGTGCCACTCTCGCCACTCCTATGAGGAAGTCGTCTGGCGGCAGGACCTGAAGACTTTCATTCGCTGTGTCGAGAACGCTCTTCACGACTTTGGAGGCTCCGTGGAGGTGGTCCGGCTGGATAATCTTAAGTCCGGTATCACCCGTGCTTGTTTTGTCGATCCCGAGGGCAATGCCGTCTTCAGTGCACTCGGCCGGCACTACGGTTTCGCCATCCTGCCCATCCATCCTGGCTCTCCGAACGAGAACGGTAAGGTCGAAAGAAACATCGGATATACAGAGTCCAGTGCTCTGAAAGGGCGCCGCTTCGAGAGCCTTCAAGAGCAGAACGACTATCTGCGACACTGGAATCAACGGATCGCCCGGCAACGCATCCACGGCACCACCAAACGACAGGTTTGGCCTCACTTCCTGGAGGAGCGCAAGAGTCTTCGTCCTTTGCCTGACTCCCGCTTCAGTTTCTTCCGGGTGGGCCGTCGAACAGTCTCCACCGACGGTCACATCGAAGTCGACCGGGCCTTCTACTCGGTGCCCAGTCATCTGCTCGGTTGTGAAGTCGGTGTGCACTGGGACGACCGCATCGTCAGGGTCTTCTTTCAAGAGCAACAGGTGGCGCTGCATCCCAAGCGCAAGCCGGGCCGCTTCCAAACCGAACCCAGCCATCTTCCACAACGCAAACGCTACGCTCACTATCGAACCGAAAATCATCTGCTGGGGCGAGCCCGAGCCCATTGGTCCAGATGCGCATCGCTGGGCGCAGCGAGCTGTGGAGGTACGGGACGTGCTGGCCTACCGGCTGGTGCAGGGCATGATCTCGCTGACCCGCCGTTACCAGGCTTCTCTCGTCAACGAAGCCTGTGCCAAGGCTCTCTCCCAGGATGCCTTCCGCTACCGGACGCTGGTGGCTCTGTGCAAGCGACTGGACGTGCCGCAGCGCTCTTTGTTGACCTCCGAACACGAGCTGATCCGACCTCTGTCCGAGTACCAGATCACTGTCAACACAGGAGAGCAGGAATGATCTCATCAGAACTGGAACGAAAACTTCGTCACCTCAGGCTCTCAGGCCTGGCCCGGGTCTTTGACGTACGCCTGCAACAAGCCGTCCAGGGGAGGCTCAGCCATCAGCAGTTCTTTGAGCTGCTGATTGACGACGAGCTGACCCGCCGTCGCGACCGGTTGCGCCAGGCCCAGCTCCCGGAACAAAAGCACCTGGAGGACTTCAACTTCTCCTTTAACCACTCGATCAACCGGCAGCAGATCTTTGATCTGGCCACCTGCCGATTCATCGAACAGCGCCGCGGCTGGTTGGTCATCGGTCAGACCGGAGTCGGTAAGACCCATCTGATCATCACGGTCCGAATCAAGGCAGTCGAAGCCGGCCACCGCGTGCAGTACAAATCGGCTTTCGATTTGCTTGAGGATATTGCCGAAGCCACGGCCACCGGGATGCGCCGCAGTTACATTGCCGAGATGACCCGCATCCCGCTGCTGATCATTGAGGATCTGGGACTCAGACGAGTGCCCCAGTCGGCGGCCGAGGATCTACTGGAGATCCTGCACCGCCGCTACCAGAAGACCTCGACAATCATTAGTTCGAATCGTCCACTGGAGGACTGGGGAACGATGCTGGGAGGAGATACGGCGGCCACCTCGGCACTACTGGACCGCTTTGTGCACTCTTCAGAAGTGACCTTCATTCGAGGCCAGAGTTATCGCCTCTACGAACGTCAGCAACGGGAGAAGTCAACCAAGAAGCAAGGAGAAGAGAAATGACCCGGCCAGGGACAGCCGTGGAAACTGCCGCGCTATGGACACCGTGGAAAAATCAACGCATCGAGAAGCCGACCAACGAAGTCCGATTCTTCCACCCTTACCACAGCGCTTGGGAAACGGGCTCGCGCTGCTCGCTCGTTTCCCACAGTTACACACCGCTTCTACTATTGGATACACAAACAGATTCCATCCGGCCCGCTTCGCGGGGCCCGGAATCGAGAGAAGCGGTCAGCCAATGCCCTCCTCACGAGCATACAGCACACCGGCTCCGGGCAGCAGGCCGTACAGCCTCTCCACGGAGGGCTTCACGAGGGATTGAAATGAGTCTAACTCAGAGGATATAACTACTGAATCACTGGCCGCTTTTGAAGTGGCCCCCGACATCGGAAGTGAGGCTCCCTCCATCAAAACGCGTCGTGATCTTTCTGTGGCTGTGAAATGGCAGGGTATTCTGGCAGACTGCTTTCAACATTGCCGTAGCTCCTGTTTAGGGTCATTGTTTTTGTAAACCCTTTTATATCTGAGGGATACGGCTTTTTCCTGGAGCCCAAATCTCACTCGGATTCAGATCTTTTGCATAATCCGGGCTAGCCCGGATTATGCAAGAACCGTAGTTGAGCTCTTGTCAATAGGTGTGGAAAAACATCAGGCGGCTTTCTCCTCCGGGACTTGGTTGACCGGGACTCCATTGACATATTTGGCGCCCTGGTAGACGTCTTTCATCAGCTCCGGTGCCTTCAACCGGCGGAATCGCTGCTCCGCCACCAACAGCATCTTCCAGATCACCGCCTGGGCGTTTTCCACTTTCTTGAATCGCTTGGCCGCGTCCGTTCGCAGCCGAAGAGCGGCAAACGGTGACTCCACTGGATTGGTGGTTCGCAGATGCTGCCACTGCTTCTTTGGATAGTTGTAAAAGGTCACCATCCGGTCCCAGTCCTGCTCGATTAGCTCAGCCGCCAGAGTCAGCCCTCGCTGCCGGCACCAGTGCTGAAAAACCTTCTTGAGTCGTTGTGCTTCTTCTCGAGTCTCGGCGTAAGGGATCTGCCGCAGGATCAGCAAGGCCGGCTTGTGCACTCGCTTAGGGAGCTTGGCCAGCAGGTTGACGATCCGATGATTCCAGCAGCGCTGCTCCTCGGCCTGGGGATAGACGTTGCGCAAAGCTCCCCAGATGCCCAGGTGGCCGTCTCCGATCACCAGCCGTGGACAGCCCATCCCCCGGCGCTTCAAGTCGCGCAGTACTTCCGACCAGCTCTGAGTCGATTCCCGATAGCCGCTCGTGACCGACACCACGGCTTTGCTTCCGTCACTTAAGGCGGCCAGCACCACCAGCAGGACTGCCTTTTCCTTCTCCAGACCCGCCTTGACGTAGATTCCATCTACCCATAAATACACCACTTCCAGATCATTCAAGGGTCGACTCTGCCAGACTTCCCATTCGGCCTGCCACTTCTCTTTCAATCTGGCCACCGTGGAGGACGACAGGTGCGCCTTTTCCCCTAAAAGCCCTCTCAGAGCCAGATCAAAATCCCCCAGCGCCAGACCATGCAAGTACAGCTCAGGGATCAGTTCTCGAACCTGCCGCGTCCGCTTGGCAAACAGGGGCAACACCCGACTTTCAAAGTGTTCCTCTAGATCCCGCACTCGAGGCCTTCGAACCTGGATCGTCCCCGAGCTCAGCGTCAGATGCCTCGGCTTCCCATATCCATTGCGATAGCCCGACGGAGCGTCCACGGCCCTTCGCCGCTCACTCTTACGCCGCCCTAATAACTCCGTGACTTCCTCCTCCAGCAGCTCTTGAACCCAGCCTTGGATCTTCTCCCGCACCCAATCTTCCAGCTCCTCGAAACAAACTCTTGACTCCACACTTTCCTCAATCTTCTGCTTGCTCATGCGGTGTGTACTCCTTCCGTTGCGGGCCTTTCGGCCCTGGGTTTTAAATCAACCCGGAAGGATACTCACCGCCTATGCTATTTACACACCTTCTGATGGTAGCTCACCGTAGTTCGGTGTTGAAAAACGACTCGAGAAGTGGCCCAACTCGGAAGCGGGCAGGTGTGACAGGCGGATTTGCGAAGAATATGGGTTGGCGAGGCGTTTGAGTGGTTTGGGGAGTGAATTTCAGACAGATCTGGGCCTGGATGAGTGTCGGAAGCGGTTTTTCGGGGGAGCTGGGAAAAGCTAACTGGAGTTCAGGCGACTCAAGACGAGGTGGAAGAGGGGTTGTTCGGGGAAGGCTGAGGAAAGATGGACCCAGATGCGTCGAGTGGTTTGTCGGATCCGGGCCCCAATCTTGAGGACCCGACGACGTAAGGTTTCGATTTCGAGCTTGTGCCAGGGGGTTCCGTGAAGATAGTCGCGCAGGCGCACGAACATCTGGTAAGCCAGTGCATGCAGGAGGAGTCGAAACTGATTGGCCAGGAATCGATGACAGCTGAGTCGGTCCATGCTCAGATGATTCTTGAAGGCCTTGATGAAGTTCTCGGTCTGCCCTCGGTTTGTGTAGTGGTCATAAAGTGATTGGGAGCAGAGATCGTCCCGGTTGGTAACTACAAAGCGACGATTGATGCCACGCTGATCGACCTCCACTTTGACAATGACGCGACGGGATCGATCCCAGCTGTGGGCTCGATAAAGAAACTCGTCAAACTGACGCTGTTTTTCCTCCAGCTCAACGAACCTCAGCCGAGTCGAATCCAGCAGGGGCTCGACCACTCGCTGCAGGCGAGGGTTTCGGCTTAACCCGATGACATATTGAAGTTTATTCTCTTCACATTCACAGAACTCGTAGAGCCGAGGCGTGGCAAAGCCGCTGTCGGCCCGAATCTCAATCTCGACATCCGTCCCCACTGCTTGTCGGATGGCCTCCACGACTCGCTTCAGAATGGGCACGATGTGAGAGGCAGCCCCCTTGTTGCCAGGTCTCAACACGGCACAGACCAGGTCTCCCGTGTCGGCATCGAAGATCAGCAAAGGATGCAGAATGTGGTTTCGGTAATACCCGTGGTAGAAGGAGAACTCCTGTTGGCCGTGAGTGTGGTCGTCGGTACTGTCCAGATCCAGGATGATCTTGCTGGGACGTCTCTTCTTCAGGGAGCGCACATAACGGCCTGGCAGCCACCGGCTCAGACGCATCAGATCCTTCTTGGTGACGGAGTTCTCCAGGCGGGAGAAAGTCGGCTGGGTGGCCAAATCGGGATCGCTCTCTGGCAACTGATCACAGACGGTCTTGAGCATCGGATCCGAGCGCAGCGTATCGGCGTCATTACAGTCTTCGTAGCCGGCCACGATCTGCAAGACTCGTTGTCGGATCAACTTCAACAGGTCATGACGAACGTAGCGTCGGTCTCGACTTTCCGCAATACACGAACTGAAGCCCTCGCACAATCGATGTTGACGATCCAGGGATCCAAACAACAACCATCCTGCGTCGGAAGTGAGGCTCCCCCCATCAAAACGAGCCGTGATGTTTCTGTGGCTATGAAATGGCAGGGTATTCTGGCAGACTGCTTTCAACATTGCCGTAGCTCCTGTTTAGGGTCATTGTTTTTGTAAACCCTTTTATATCAGAGAGCTACGGCCTTTTTTCTGGGCCCAAATCTCACTTGAATTTAGGGGCTTATAAATGTTAGTTGACAAACCCGAATCGCCGACCCTCAGTGGACCGAAGAACTGGAGTCTCCCAATATGTTCTGTCCCTGTAGAAGCTTTGCGGCTCGGGCCTGCAATTCGGCCAGCTGTTCCATGGAAAGGGCCAATTTCAGTTCCACTTTCTCGCCTGTCTTGGGGTCCATCGTCTCAAGAAACATTGGGACAACCTGTTTTGTCCCCAAAACAGGGAATCCGGGATAAGACATCGTGAGGACTTCCCCTAGCCGAAGCTCGCGGATGCCAACGATTTCAACCTTGGGATCGGGCATGGCCGATTTTCCTTTCTGTCAACTAACATTTATAAGCCCCTGAATTTAGATCTCTTGCATAATCCGGGCTAGGTAAAGAAGTGGGCTCTCTCGAGTAAAGTCACCCGCGCGGGGAAGAATCGAGAGCAAAAGAGAGGGGTACGAGATGAGCACTTTTGCTGAGCGCATGATTGGCGCAGCCACGCTTAATGTCCATACCTATGAGGAGGTGGAAGCAGATACGACGGCCACGACCCAAGCCATGGGTGTCGTGGTGCTCTCCAGCATTGCTCAGGGCATTACGGGCCTGGCGCAGGAAGGGGGCATTGGCTTTGTCGGCAGTGCACTCGGAGCTCTGATGGGCTGGTTCATCTGGGCCTTTCTCGTGTACATCATCGGAACTAAACTTCTTCCCGAGCCACGGACCCACTCTGATCTAGGAGAACTATTGCGTACCACGGGTTTCTCTGCCTCCCCGGGTCTGCTACGGGTGCTGGGCGTGATTCCGCTTATTGGCGAGCTGATCATTTTTGCAGTGAGTATCTGGATGCTGATTGCCATGATCATCGCGGTGCGGCAAGCACTAGACTATCAGAGCACGGGTCGAGCTGTGGGAGTCTGTCTGATCGGCTGGTTCGTCTTCGTCGTGATCATTCTAATGCTTACGGGGGGAAGAGTCGCCTAGCCGAGGAGCAAGAAGGTTGGGTTTTACCCCGACGATCCTCGTATCCCAGCCGTGGTCTCGCCATGCTTGGCCTTCTCCTTCCTCGGGGGTCCAGGGGAACTTCCCCCCTGGCAAGAGTTCTTGTGAAACAACAACTCTTGCTACCTATACACTAACTTTAAACAATCACTGATCTTCAAGGTAGCAGTTGGTTTCCCAAAATCCCACTTGGAAACCGACCCTCTGGCGGACGTGCTTTTTACGGCTCATCTTTTGGGTGAACCATCTCTCCCGAGCGGCGGGGATCTGTCCCAGCTCTAGTTCATCCACCGCCGCTGGAGTCGACCTGAAGGGGGGTACTGGAAGGAAACTCCAGGTTGACCAGCATGACTTCGCCTTCCTTGATTCCCACTGCCCGGCGGCCATCCGGGCTCAAATCGAAGCTCTCAAGATGCTCCTCGGAAACAACTTCCGCAAAACCCGTCTCCGGATCCAGGCGGACAAAGCCTTGGTTCGAGATAAAGTACAGAGTGCCGTCCGCCTGGGAAACCGCCAAACGGCAACCGCCAGACCTCCCACAATTCATCGGTGAGGGGTTCTGAGCGACCGGTTTCCAGATCGTAGCGGCGCAGTGTCCCGTTTGAGGCTTCACTCGAGTAGTAATAGATCGAGGATCCGTCTCCACTCCACACCGCGGCATGGCCTGACCCGACCTCTTCCAGCCGCACGATGGGGCCTCCTGTGACGGGAATCATCGAGAGATACACGTGGAAAACGTTGCCTTGCTTCTCTTCATTCCATTCGTCGACTTCGTTAAAGAAAAGGATTTGTTGGCCATCAGGGGAGAGCCGGGGAGCGCGAGGGAAGCTGCATTGGCTCGGCCCATGGCCACCAGTTGGGCCGCGTTTCCCGCAGTCATCGCCACTTTTAACCAGTATCCTCAATTGGCTGCCGTCGGGCCTCACGCTGTGGATGGAAGTGGGGAAATGCCACGTCACACCACTGCTGGCAAAAACGATACGCGATTCGTCTCTGGAGACCTGTACAGCGTAGATACTTTCACCGATGGCCACTCCAAAGGGTGGCTTTAGCACCGGCACTTCTCGCTCCCCCTCGAGGCGGAACAAATTTCTTCCGCTACCGTATTTATCAATTCGGCTGTAAGCAAAGAGCTTCGATCCCAAAGCCCCACTTTCAACTCAGGGACTGCCCCTTCGACCCGGTTTTCGCCAGCAGCCGAGTCTCCTGGACCCGCTCTTGGGCCGACACCAGACCGGAAAACAAGACAGATATGGAAATGACAAGAATCAGGGAACGGTATTTTGACATGAGTTAACGGCTCCAATTAAAGGTGTGGATTGACAGCGATTCTGGCGATGAGATCCGACGCACTTCGCTTCGTGCCGCACTCCTGATTCTCTCCTTCTCCGGCGCAGTTATCCCACTTGTTGTTGCCACGTGTCAGGTTGCCCGCCGAATTGTTCAGTGCAGCTGGCTCATAGAGCGTATCAATGCCTGGGTCCCATTCGCCCGCCCTGCCCACCGGACCCATCGTAGAATCCTTCTTTCGTCTTGGTGCTTGAGATAGAAGTCCTTCAGGAAGGAACCTTTGGTGGTCAAAAACCTCTGGATCGCAGTAGCAGTTTGCGTCACGGACGCTTCGACCTCAGTGGCACCGGGAACCGGCAGGACTATGTCATTGTCGTTTATGCTCAAGTTGCCGAAATTGAGACCGCGATAGTTGAACACGGTCACCGAATCGAGTGCCGTAGTATCCGCCTCGTTTTGGAAGACCTCGACGGTGGTGGCCGCCGTCGCTCCCCAAAATCTCTATTGTTGTAGAAACCTATTGCCAATCGAATTTTCCCTGCAATACCGTTTCGCAGGTAAATATTCGGTAAACCCATCCCTCCGCTGACACCATCAGATTTTGCTGGACACAGGACTTTCAATCGTGTATATAGGTGGACATGGGAGCCGCCCTAGGTCAGGGGGAGCAAGGCGTAGAGAATCGGGAGTCCCGGCAGCGGGCGTCGACAGCCGGCGTTCAGATCCGGGTGGATAAGGAGGAGTACATCAGCTTGCGTTGGGCTGCGGCGTACTGGAAGGCCCGGCACGGGGAAGCGGTCCGACGGAGAACCGATCTCAAGAGCGAAAACGAAGAGCTACGGGCACGCATTCGAGAGTTGGAAGGCTGTCTGTACGGTCGTCGTAGCGAGCGTTTGGTCTGCGAGGGCAAGAGCCCATCCCGGAGCCAGGTCTCAGCGCGCCCTCGCGGACAGCAGCCGGGGACGCGGGGACATGGTCGAAGCAGTCTGGATGGGCTGGAAGCCCGGGAGGAAGTGGCTGATCTGCCCGCAGAGCAGCGGAAGTGTCCCCGCTGCGGACGGCGCCTGGATCCGTTTCCTGGTACCGATGAGGCCCAGGTGGTAGAGATCGAGACGCGGGTCTGGCGTCGGGTGATCAGACGCAGGCGATACCATCCAAGCTGTGCTTGTGGGGTCCTGCCCGGCATCGTGACGGCGCCGTCACCAGGCCGTTTGATCCCGCGCGGCAAGCTGGGCATCTCGGTGTGGGTGAGGGTGATCTTGGACAAGTATCTTTATGCGCGTCCCAGCAACCGACTGCTGCAGGAACTGGCCGACCAAGGAGTGAGGCTGTCGGCTGGGACGATCGCGGGAGGGCTGAGGAAACTGCTCCCGCTGTTGGAGCCGGTCCGGGAGGCCATCCGTGTCAGGCAGTTGAGCGAGGATCGTTGGCAGGCTGACGAGACCGGCTGGCGGGTGTTCGAGGAGGTGGAGGGCAAGATAGGTCACGGCTGGCATCTGTGGGTGTTCCGATCCCCTTCGACGGTAGTGTTCACGCTGTCTCCCAGCCGCTCGGCCCAGGTGCCGGAGGCGCACTTCGGAGGCACTGCGGCCGGCATTCTGCTGAGCGACCGCTACGTTGTGTACAAGAAGTTGGCCAGACAATGGGAGGGTCTGGAGTTGGCCTTTTGCTGGGCCCACGTGCGACGCGACTTTTTTTCCCTGGCCAAGTCCTGGCCCGAGTTGGAGGGGTGGGCGATGAGTTGGGTGGAGGGGATCGGAGGCCTGTTCGATCTGAATCGGTGTCGCGTGCAGGCCCGAGAACAGCCTGCCGGCTTTGCCGCCCGGGATCGGGAACTGCGGGGGGCGGTGCTGGGACTGGAGAGGCAGCGCGATGCGGAGTTGCAGAGCCGGGTCCTGCATGGGGCCTGCAGGAAGGTGCTGCGCCGATTGGAGCGACACTGGGAAGGGTTGACCGTCTTTTTGGATCACCCCGAGGTGGCCATGGACAACAACGCTTCAGAGCGCGCTTTGCGAGGCCCGGTGGTGGGTCGCAAGAACTACTACGGCTCAGGCAGTCGGTCTAGCGCCCGTCTGGCCGCGGTTGTGTTCACGATTCTGCAAACCTTGCAGCTGTGGGAGATCAATCCGCAACGCTGGTTGAGTTGCTATCTGCAGTGCTGCGCCGAATCGGGCAACCGGGCGCCGCCCCAACTGACGAGATTCCTGCCCTGGGAAATGGACCCCGACCGAAGAGCGGCCTGGGGTCGACCCGGTGGTCGGGAGGCGGCATGAAGCGCTACTGTGGCCGCAACTTCACGGGTCAGGAGATCGGGCAACTGTGCGACTTGATTGCCGACAACCCAACCCGCACGCGCGCTCAGCTGTCTCGATTGGCGTGCCGATTGCTCGAGTGGCGCAAAACGGACGGTGGCCTCAAGCAGATGAGCTGCCGGGTGGCCATGCTGCGCATGCATCGCGAGGGGCTGCTGCAACTGCCGCCCCCTCGCAACCGCAAAGGAGGCTCGGGCCGAATCGAGCACACTTTCTGCAGCGCCCCGCAGCCGCTGCTGTCCCGGCCGGTGCATGAGCTGGCAGGCCTGCATCTGGAGCCGGTCTTGAGAAGGGTCCCACTCTCCACCGCCTGAAGGCGGTGGATTCGACATGCGACTGAAGTCGCCTAAAGACCTCGCTTCGCTCGCAGGCTGACTACTCAGTGACCCGAAAATCGTCGTCTCGGGTCTCGACATCTTGGGTTTCGATATACTCTGCAACCATCGTATCGCTCACATTCCCAGTCGTCGCCACGAAGTACCCTCGTGCCCAAAGATGTCGTCCCCAAAACTCCTTGCGCAACTTGCGGTGATCTTGCAGTAGATGATGCGACGTTTTCCCTTTGATCGCCTGCATCACTCGGCTCGGCGCCAATCTCGGCGGCACATCCAACAACAAATGCACATGATCGGGTCGCACATGCCCCTTCACGATCTCGATATCCAATGATCGGCAAATCTCTCGCGTCAGGTCCCGCTCCTCTTTCCCGATCTCTCCTCGCAGAGCCGGCTTGCGGTACTTGGTGATGAACACAAAGTGATATCTCAGCCGATACACTGCATGCGAACTTTTCCGATACTCAGACACCTCCGCAGTGTACCCCCAAGCCTCCTGAAGGCTTCGCCTAAAGGCGAGGGGGTTCACCCATCCCAGAGTGGGACCCTAAGCCGCCCGGACTCCACTTTGTGGAATGAATATATCGACCGCTACCACTATCTGGGATACAAGCCCCTGCCCGGTGCTCAGCTGCGCTACTTCGCTTGTTCGGAAAACCGCATCCTGGCTCTGCTCGGCTTTGGCGCCGCCGCCTGGAAAACCGCCCGCGCGACCGCTTCATCGGCTGGCGTCCTTCGGAACGGGAGAGGAACCTGCAGCTGATTGTCAACAACGCCCGTTTCTTAATCCTGCCCTGGGTCGAGTCCAAGAACCTGGCCTCCAAGCTACTGGCCATGGCCGCCCGTCAACTCCCCGAAGACTGGCACAATCGCTACGCCTACCGACCTGTCTTGCTGGAAACCTTCGTCGACACTCAACGCTTCACAGGCGCCTGCTACAAGGCTGCCAACTGGATCCATGTCGGCCACACCCAAGGGCGCGGAAAGCTGGATCGTAACCACCAAGCCAATCTACCCACCAAGAGCATCTGGCTCTACCCCTTACGCAAAGACTTCCGCTGTTCCCTGCGCTCAACTTGAGTTTCCCTGTAACCCAACGCTCGAGATTACGCTTACGGGTTTACCGAATATTTACTTTCGCAATGCCTAAACTCTTGAAAGCCCGTCAGGGGGCAGAGGGTTGCGCAATTGCTCCTTTGTGCAAGCCCCGCCACTGCACCAACAGCGGCCAGGTACCGGGTGCGAGGCGGTAACGGCAGTGTGAAGCGCCCCGCAGGAGTGTCTCGAAGGTCTGGGAGAGATTTGAAGGGTTTTTAATGGAACGCTTGCCGCTTCAGCCTGGAACAGAGTTAGATGGGAATGTATTTTGTGGAGGAAGCCGCTGAAAACCGCCTCGGGACTAACGGAGATCGCGCGAAAGGAAGAGGCCGAAACAAATGGGCAGGTGAATTGATGACCGAAGAAGAGAAAAGGCTAACTGATCGAGTGGCCATCCTGCAAGGAATCCTTTCGCCGTTTGTCTGTGCAATCTACAACGGGCAAGCTCCCGACTGGGACCGCGAGGCCGTTTTTTCGATGCTCACTGGCAAAGATAATCTGAAGGGTGAGGACCTACCGGCTCGATTAACGAAAGATGACGTGATGGCTTACATCGACAAGCTGTTTGCTCAACACAAATCAAAAACCCACGCCTAAATCCAGATTGAAGAAATGCAAAAGAGGGACGGAGTAAGTCTGTCCCCATATTAATGAACCGGTCTGGGGGTTTCTTCGTTCTCCTCATAGGGGTTCCGACAGTAACGGAGCAAAATCGCACGTTACGGGCCGCTCTTGGGACCGCCTAGCGAGCCAGGACCTGTCGCCCTCGGTCTCTCAAGGAACCATCCGGCGCTACGTAGCGGTAGATCGTCGCCTTGGTTACGCCTAGTTGTAGGCATAGCTCGCTGACCTTCGTGTCGCGCTGCGCCATCGCTGCCTGAGCTAGCCGCACCTGCGCTTTGCTCAGCGCGTGAGGGCGCCCTCCCTTCCTGCCCCTGGCTCGTGCAGAGGCCAATCCAGCGAGGGTCCGTTCCCGGATCAGCTCTCGTTCGAATTCCGCCAAAGCCGCGAAGAGCGCGAAGACCAACTTTCCGCTGGCCGTCGTCGTGTCGATGCTGGCCCCTTGGCCGGCGAGCACCCGGATCCCGATGTCCCTGTCGTTGAGGTCTTGCACCAGGTTGACGAGATGGCGGAGATTGCGACCGAGGCGATCGAGCCTCCAGACGACGATCACGTCTCCCTGCCGCGCCGCCTTGAGGAAGGCGGCGAGCCCCGGGCGGTCCTCACGCTGCCCGGACGCTTGGTCCTGGTAGATCGCGTCGTCGCTGACGCCGGCCTCGCGCAGAGCATCCCTCTGCAGGTCGAGGCTCTGGGAACCGTCCGCCTTCGATATCCGCGCGTAGCCGATCAGCACTGGCGTCTCCAAAACGACCGTTTCTGTGACACCTGAAAACGGAGCGAAATCCGTGCCTTAGGCGGTCTCACAATCGGTATCTTAAACTAACCCGGATTATGCAAGAGATCTAAATTCAAGCGAGATTTGGGCCCAGAAAAAAGGCCGTAGCTCTCTGATATAAAAGGGTTTAGAGAAACAATGACCCTAAACAGGAGCTACGGCAATGTCAAAAACAGTCTGCCAGAATACCCTGCCATTTCACAGCCACAGAAAGATCACGACGCGTTTTGATGGAGGGAGCCTCACTTCCGACGCAGGATGGTTGTTGTTTGGATCCCTGGATCGTCAACATCGATTGTGCGAGGGCTTCAGTTCGTGTATTGCGGAAAGTCGAGACCGACGCTACGTTCGTCATGACCTGTTGAAGTTGATCCGACAACGAGTCTTGCAGATCGTGGCCGGCTACGAAGACTGTAATGACGCCGATACGCTGCGCTCGGATCCGATGCTCAAGACCGTCTGTGATCAGTTGCCAGAGAGCGATCCCGATTTGGCCACCCAGCCGACTTTTTCCCGCTTGGAGAACTCCGTCACCAAGAAGGATCTGATGCGTCTGAGCCGGTGGCTGCTAGGCCGTTATGTGCGCTCCCTGAAGAAGAGACGTCCCGCCAAGATCATCCTGGATCTGGACAGTACCGACGACCACACTCACGGCCAACAGGAGTTCTCCTTCTACCACGGGTATTACCGAAACCACATTCTGCATCCTTTGCTGATCTTCGATGCCGACACGGGAGACCTGGTCTGTGCCGTGTTGAGACCTGGCAACAAGGGGGCTGCCTCTCACATCGTGCCCATTCTGAAGCGAGTCGTGGAGGCCATCCGACAAGCAGTGGGGACGGATGTCGAGATTGAGATTCGGGCCGACAGCGGCTTTGCCACGCCTCGGCTCTACGAGTTCTGTGAATGTGAAGAGAATAAACTCCAGTATGTCATTGGGTTAAGTCGAAACCCTCGCCTGCAGCGAGTGGTCGAGCCCCTGCTGGATTCGACTCGGCTGAGGTTCCTTGAGCTGGAGGAAAAACAGCGTCAGTTTGACGAGTTTCTTTATCGAGCCCACAGCTGGGATCGATCCCGTCGCGTCATTGTCAAAGTGGAGGTCGATCAGCGTGGCATCAATCGTCGCTTTGTAGTTACCAACCGGGACGATCTCTGCTCCCAATCACTTTATGACCACTACACAAACCGAGGGCAGACCGAGAACTTCATCAAGGCCTTCAAGAATCATCTGAGCATGGACCGACTCAGCTGTCATCGATTCCTGGCCAATCAGTTTCGACTCCTCCTGCATGCACTGGCTTACCAGATGTTCGTGCGCCTGCGCGACTATCTTCACGGAACCCCCTGGCACAAGCTCGAAATCGAAACCTTACGTCGTCGGGTCCTCAAGATTGGGGCCCGGATCCGACAAACCACTCGACGCATCTGGGTCCATCTTTCCTCAGCCTTCCCCGAACAACCCCTCTTCCACCTCGTCTTGAGTCGCCTGAACTCCAGTTAGCTTTTCCCAGCTCCCCCGAAAAACCGCTTCCGACACTCATCCAGGCCCAGATCTGTCTGAAATTCACTCCCCAAACCACTCAAACGCCTCGCCAACCCATATTCTTCGCAAATCCGCCTGTCACACCTGCCCGCTTCCGAGTTGGGCCACTTCTCAAGTCGTTTTTCAACACCGAACTACGGTTCTTGCATAATCCGGGCTAAGACTCGGAAACCCTCGGCTCCAATCGGAAGAGACATCCGTGCCGGCATCTATTTTCTCAGAGACTGAGTTGGCTACCCTCCACGCACTGCGCCGCTTCCTATTCTTCGCTCACGAAGGGAAGGTACAGGAGTTATTGTCAAAAGTTGGGTACGGACCCATTAGGCGGCGACCTCGTTTTCACGGATTCCGTTTACAAATGTGACGTTTTCTATGACCTCTCCGAGGCGCCGGCAACCTTGTAGCCGGCGCCATCTTTTCTCAGCGCTTCTGCATAGTTTGAAGACCATCGTCAGCATGGTTTGCCTGGACAAACAGCCTCGAGTCTTGGCCGTTCGCAGTCTCACGGTTGCGAAGGTCGACTCGATCGGATTTGTGGTTCTCAGATGTGGCCAGTGCTCGGCTGGAAAATCGTAGAAAGCCAGCAACTCTGTCCGGTCCTTGGCCAGGCAGGACGTGGCCTTTGGAAACTTCAGCTGATAGGTGGCAATGAACTCGTCAAAGGCCCTATAGGCATTCTCTCGAGTTTCAGCCATCCAGATCTGATGCAGCGCCGTCTTTGCTTTTGGCTGAACGGCCTTGGGCAGACAGTTGAGCACATTGCCCGTCTTGTGCATCCAGCAGCGTTGCTGTCGCGTATTGCCGTAGATCTTGGCCAGGGCTTTCCAGAATCCGAGCGCTCCGTCGCCAATCGCCAGTTTTGGTCCCCTGTGCAGGCCTCTGGAGCGCAGATTCCGCAGCAACTCCCACCAGGATTGCTCACTTTCCCGGTAGCCATCTTCCACGGCAATCAGCTCCTTTTTGCCGTCCGCACGGGCTCCGATCAGCACCAGAAGGCAAAGCCGGCCGTCGTCAAAGCGAACGTTGGCATACACGCCATCGGCCCAAACGTAAACGTAGCGCTTGTTGGAGAGATCACGCAGCCTCCACTTCTCATAATCCTTGACCCACTTGCCTTTGAGCCGGCTGATCGTCTTGGCCGACAGTCCCGGTGCATCCGGCCCCAACAGTGCACTCAACGCATCCGAGAAGTCTCCTGTGGAGATCCCCTTCAGGTAAAGCAGGGGCAGCAGTTCCTCCACGCTCTTGCTACGTCTCAGATAGGGAGGCACCAGGCTGGAACGAAAGCGGATGATCTCCTCCGACTCCTCACCAGTTCCACGGTCTCGAACCCGCGGAATCCGAACCGGGATTCCTCCAATCCCTGTCTGGATCTCACGCTTCGGCAGGTAGCCGTTGCGAACCAGACGTTTGCGGCCCTGGCCATCACGCTGACCCTCGTACTCTTCCAGCAGCTCCTCCAGCTCGGCTTGAACCGCCTCAGCCAGAAGCTTCTGTGCTCCTTCACGCAGAACTTCCGTCAAGGCATCCTTCGTTGTGGTTGGTTCGTCGATGGAAACTACAGTATCTTTCTTCAAGGCGTATCCTCCTTCTCGGTCTCCGGGTGAATCCATGATTGAAGGTCACGGATTCAGGATACGCCGCCTCTCATACACAACTTCCGACCATAGCTCAAGGTACAGCGCCGTCAAGCAGATCAGCAGACGAATCAGATCCTCTGCCTAAACTTGGTCACGAATGCCCCATCGTCACCTGGAACACCGTCTACATGAACGCCGCCATCGAACGGCTGCGGGCCGAGGGGAGGATCGGCCGCGACATCGATCTCGGCCATCTGTCGCCTGCCCTCTACGGGCACGTCAATCCCTACGGTAAGTACCGATTCGAGATCGAGGGTCGAGCGCCAAGTCTCCGACCCCTAAAGAGTCCGGGAAACGACGCTTAGCGTGCGATTTTGCTCCGTTACTGTCGGAACCCCGGGTTCGAACACGTCGGCGTTACACCCGACCTGGTGACCCTGGGAAAGGGTTTGTCGGCCAGTCTGCCGGTAGAAGTTCGGCTGTTGTCGGCCCAGCATCGGTCATGGACGAACCTGAACCAGGGGAGATGTCCAGCACTCAGGGTGGAAATCCTGTGTGCGCGGCCGCAGCTCTGGCTAACCTGGAGACGTTCGAAGCCGAAGGGCTGGTCGAGGCCTCGGCGACGACAGGAAAAATGGTGCTTGAGGCCTTGCGGGGACTCCAGGAGGAGTACTCCACGCACGTGTTGTCCGTCCACGGCCCGGGGCTGTTCATATCGATTCATTTGCAGGATCCGGAAACCGGGGAACCAGCGATCGCACTGGCCGACGGGATCGCCGTCGAAGCTGTTCGCCGTGGCGTTCTGATGTTCACCACCGGCCGAGGAATGCTCAAATTCACTCCACCTCTGTCCATCGACCCCGAGGCCGCCATGGAAGCGGTCCAGGTGATTCGGGAAGGCCTTGCCGCTGGCCTGGGGAAGTGATGCCCGGTCGCCTTGAGGGCCTCGACCCGTTGATTGTCAAATCGTCAGCCCTTCCGCACTTTAAATATGGCTCCATCATCGGAGCCCAGCCGGGTCAAGCCGGGGTTGGAGAAGTTCGCTTTAAGGGAATTCCATCCAGCTCACCACCTTATGTGTAAGCGCAACTGGATCGCCCTCCCATCGTTGGTGGCATTATACGTTCCAAACGAGGTGGGTCTAAAGATATTGGTCTGCAGTTGTGTCCAGTTAACACGATTGAATGCGTTGTAGAACTCAGCACCAAACTGCACATCCAGGTCTTCGGAGATGGGAAAGCTCTTGAGTATCGAGAAGTTTTCGTTGGAAAAAAAGAAGCTTCGCACACTGGGCAGCACCCGTGTGTTCCCAAAGGTGAAGGGAGCAGGAGCTTCAAACGCGTTAGGATTGAGAGTCTGGTTTTTGTTCGGATCGTTGGGATCGAAATCGCCTTGGCCTACGCCCGTTTCAATGGGGACCCCTTCAACCCGGTTTACCCAGCTGCTAAGTCTGACGTTTGGTCCAGAGAAATAGTTATGGTTTCCTACAAACGTCCAGTTGCCAACCAGGTGTCGAACAAAGGAATTGGGGTCACTGAGAAATCGCTTTGTCGGCCCGAATGGTAGCTCGTAGGTGTAACTCAACGCCACCGAATGGGTGCGGTCACCGTTGTCGCCGAAAAGATTCGGGTAAGTTTTGATTATTCCGAACCCGGTGTGTGGCCCAAGCGCGGTATATAAGTTTTTCGAGAGGGAATAGCTAAGCAGAAAATTCAGCCCCTGTCCAAAACGTTTCTGCGTGCTCAGCTGCAGCGAGTGGTAGAAACTCGACCCAAACCTGGAATCGTCAAGGTTCACGGAGGTGTATTGGGGAAAGCGTTTCAGAGCTTGCCCGACGCTTCCATCAAATCCTTCATAGGGGACCGCAATCCCGGCCGCCTGTGCCTCTGGAGAGTGAATGTTGGTATTCAGGAGGGGGCCGAGTTGAAAGTCCTGAAGGGGAATTTCGTTAATTGGCCAGCTGTTGCGAAGATGATGGGTCAACTTGCCCACGTATTCAGCCCGAACTGCCATGTTCCACCCCAGCTCCCGTTCCACAGCGAAGCCGAGGTTCTGAGCGTTAGCATATCTGTTTTCCTCCGGGTCGATCCACTGCACGCCACCTCCGTTCTGCAGAGCAGGGTCCAAAGAGGGCAGATTCGGCAACACTTCCGACGGAACCCCATCCTCCCAGTTAAACGCCGGCGTTAGCCCCCCATCCGTGGTTGTGGTGGCAACGGAAGCAGACCAACCGTAATGCTGGAGTGAAAAAAGGCCAGAAAAGTCGTTCAGGGGGAGAACATGAAAGATCCCGTAAAATGCCCGGATCACTGTGTTTGGGTCCAATGAATAGGCGATACCCAGGCGAGGACTAACAGCACCCCAATAGGTATCAAGGAGGGTTCGCCGACCGTTCCGTCCCGGGCCTTCGCCGTTAAAGGTGATCGCGCCCGGCAATCCTGCTGCCCCAGGATTGGGGATGTCTGGATCAAAGGTACCGTAGCGGTCGTAGCTTTCCACAATCGGCTGACCCACATCGTAGCGCAAGCCGTAATTGACCGTTAGTCTGGGCGTAACACGCCACGAATCCTGTGCGAAGAAACCCCATGCGCGGGCAGCGTTCCTGAAAAATTGGGGACCCTGCATGGTCAGGTTGTTTACGTCACCCAACAAATAGCTGGCATAGCCGTTACCCGTTCGATCATCCACTCCTACCAGGCCAGTACCCGCGTCTCTAAAAGAGAAAGACCCGTTGGAGAACCACCAATGACGAGAACCCGTAATCTGCTGCATGACCTGTAGGCCGAACTTGTAATTGTGGTTACCCTTCGTCCAGGAAAGATCGAGGCTGACCGGAACTGTAAAGGCAGGATCGCTAAGTTGCAGAAAGGGAAATCCAAATCCGCTCGTGCGGCCGCCCGTACTCACACTGGGAGTGGAGGTATCCAGAGTTCCTTCGAGTCCTGCGTTAGTGGCGCCCTCCGCACTCGCAAGACCTTGTGTCCCAAGGGTTCGAGTGTTCCGCGAGATGCCGGTACGAAAGCCGAAAAGCAGATTGGGTCGAATAGTCCAATAATCACTAAAACGAAAGCGCCACTGACGACTATCGGCTAAATGGCTACTGCCAATCTCCGGGTCGAAGGCGACGCCGGGCCAAAGTTGTTGTTTTCTCGGGATATCGTCATATCCGAAGGAGACTCGGTGCCTGCCCAACTCAGCGTCAAGCTTGACCGTCGGTTTGTCCATGTCAATCGTGGAAGACGTCATGGAACCATTCCAGTTGTTTTGGACGCCGGGCTGGTTTGCAGCCGGGTAGCCCGCCTGATAATGGAGCGAAATGGGACTGAATCTGTTGGAAGGGATAGTATTGTTGGGAAAGGGATCTCGGATGAACCCCCCTTGACCATCCGGTCGAGTCGTCATGGGATCGTAAATCTGGCCCTGGAAGATGGGCCTTCCCAGCACATCGGTCCCGATTTCCGCTCCCAGATGGTCGCTAAAATCTCCGTTGCGCATTTTCGGGGTGGGGACGGTTTGAATGACCCCCGCCGGCGCAGTCCGCAAGCGGAACCCGGTGTAGGAAGCAAAGAAAAACAGTTTGTCCTTGACAATCGGCCCCCCTACAACAACCCCGAACTCATTTTGCCGGTGCGGGTCTACATCCGCGGCAAAGAAGTTCCGCGCATCCAGCACATCGTTTCGAAAGTATTCAAAAGCAGTTCCATGAAACTCGTTCGTTCCCGACTTAAAAACCAGCTCGACGGAAGCACCATTATCCCAACCTTCCTCGGCGTTCCGGTTGGTGGACATCCGAAATTCCTCAATCACCTCGGGAATTGGCGCAGAATCATCCCTCTGGACGGCGTTGTAACTGGGAGCCGCGTTTATACCATCGATCTTGTAACTGCCGCTCCCGGCGTTCGGCCACAGGCCGCCTCCGCCCCCCCCCATAATAGCCGTCTCCGTCACGACGATGTCCGCCTGGGTGGTAGTGTACAAAACGCCCGGGAGAGTCCGCATAAACGATTTAGAATTTCGGGCGCCCTGTTCCATCGCCAGCGGCAGGTTGGTAATCTCTTCCAGAACCCTTGTGACAGCTACACCACTCGATTGTTTGTCGACGACCGGCACCTCGCCCGCTACCGTGACGGTCTCGGTGACCTCACCCACAGACAGCACGAGGTCCACGGTCAGCGCCTCTCCCGAAACCACCCGTAGGCCGGTCCGCTCGACCGTCTTAAAGCCGGGGAGGGTGGCTGTCACGGTGTACTCGCCCACGCTGACAGAGGGAAAGGTGTAAATGCCGCTATCCCCAGTCAGAGTCTGCAGTTGAGCGCCCGTGGCGACATTCCGTACAACTACCGGCACCCCTGGAATGACAGCCTCGCTTTCATCTTGCACCAGCCCCGTGATTTGTCCCGCGTTCTCCTGGGCAATCATGGACGTCGGTACCGAAAGTGAACAAATGGTGAAAATTAATGCCAGTCTCTTCATGGGAAGCCTCCTTACACTTGTGTCGCCAAATTCTCATCGGCCGGCAGACCGCGAAACTTGCCTAAAGGTTCGTCACCTGACTGGTGCGACTCTAAGAAGCGGTGCTGCGGAGTTCGACTCTCGGATCAGATGATTGAGAAAACGTGCAGGAACCGGAGCTGTAACATGTGAGATGACTTTGCGGAAAAGACTTTTCGCGGGGGGGGGGAGGTGAATACGCATTAGATCCAGTTAATCGCGTCCTCAGTCGGCCTTAGAATTTTACTTGGATATCCTGATACTAGCCCACGTCGCAAGGAAAAAACAAGTCACATAACAAACAAAGAAGGCCTCAGCCAGGTTTGACAAGGACCCCGAAACGGGCGTACTTATAAAATAGGAGTACCAACTGTAGTCAGGCGAGGAGGAGACTCTCACTGCCGGTGATCACCCCACGAACGTGCAAAAAGGGCTTGCGGTGGGCCGCGGCTCTGCGCCTGATTTGCGTGCTCTCCCTTTTCCCCGCAGCACTGCCTGGAAAGGCGCCCGTACCCGGAGAACAGGAAGGTCGGCCCGCCCGCCCGCCGCCGCCGCTCGAGAGAGAGATCGATTTCAGCCGCGAGATTGAGCCCCTTCTGGAAGGGAAGTGCTACTTCTGCCACGGTGAGCGGATGCAGCAGGGCGGTTTGCGGCTGGACAACCAGTCGGACGCCCTTCGCGGCGGCCACACGGGGCCGGTAATTCAGCCGGGAGACAGCGCCGGCAGCCGGCTGATTCATCTGGTGGCCGGTGAAGAGGATCTACTCAGCATGCCTTTCGGTGGGGAGCGACTGACGACGGCTCAGGTGGCGCTGCTGCGAGCCTGGATCGACCAGGGAGCGGAGTGGCCGGAAGCGGCAGAGGCGGCAGAGGCAGATCAGCCCGGCCAGCACTGGGCCTTCCTTCCTCCCCGGCCGCCCCCGCTGCCAAGAGTCGAGGGCACGGCCTGGGTGCGCAGCCCGATCGACGCCTTCGTCCTGGCCCGGCTCCAGGAAAAGGACATCCAACCCTCACCGGAAGCGGATCGAAGCACGCTGATCAGGCGGCTGAGCCTGGACTTGATCGGCCTGCCGCCTACCCCGCAAGCAGTCGAGCGGTTTCTCGGCGACAAGCGGCCGGACGCCGTCGAACGTCTCGTCGACCAGCTGCTCTCCTCACCCAGCTACGGCGAAAAATGGGCCCGCCAGTGGCTCGATCTGGCTCACTACGCCGACAGTGACGGGTACGCGGACGATCATCCCCGGCCCCACGCTTGGCGCTGGCGGCACTGGGTGATCGAAGCCCTCAACCAGAACATGCCCTTCGATCAGTTCACCACTGAGCAGATTGCCGGAGATCTGCTGCCCCAGGCAACCCTCGAGCAAAAAGTGGCCACGGGATTTCATCGCAACACCCTGACCAACACGGAGGGTGGCGCCAGGAGAGAGGAGTTCCGGGTCGAGCAGGTGGTCGACCGGACGAGTACGGTGGGCACCGTCTGGCTCGGATTGACGGTGGGCTGCGCTCGCTGTCACGACCACAAATACGACCCAGTCACCCAGGAAGATTTCTACAAGCTGTTTGCTCTTTTCAATACGGCCGTCGAGGTCAACCTGGAAGCGCCTCTGCCGGGGGAGATGGGACCTTATCTCAGCGGAAACCGGGAATACCGTCAAAAACGAGAGGCCTTGCTGGCGGAGTACGGGGTGCCCGAACTGCAGCCGGAATGGGAGAGGAAGACCCTGGATGCCGCCGCCAACCCAGAGGCCAGTTTTGAGTGGGGGCTTTCGTGGGACATCCTGGGACTTCATCTGGCCTATGGCCAGGAGTATCTGCGGCTCGATCCCCAGCGGCGCACCCGGAAACAGCAGGACAAGCTCACCGATCACTTCGTCAAGTGGTACAACCTGGTGGTCACCGAGGAAAGAATCAAGGAGCTGAGATTCGAGGAGCTGGTCGGCGGTGGTGGGCAAGCGGCCAAACCCGGCCGCCCAAAGCTGGAAGAGCTGGCCGAGCAATATCCTGCGCTGAGCGAAGCACAGACGATCGCCCAGCATCCCGATCCACCCAGGACTCATCTTCTCATCCGGGGAGATTATCTGCGGCCCGCCGCCGAGGTGCAGCCCGGCGTTCCGGCGGTTCTCCCGCCCCTGCCGGAGGGGGACGAACCACCCCGGCTGAGGCTGGCCCGCTGGCTGGTGTCCAGGGAAAACCCGCTGACCGCTCGCGTGACCGTCAACCGCATCTGGCAGGAACTTTTCGGCCGCGGGCTGGTCGCAACCTCCGACGACTTTGGAACCCGGGGAGACGACCCCACTCACCCGGAGCTGCTGGACTGGCTGGCGACGGAATTCGTGAGCAGCGGCTGGAACGTCAAGAAGCTCCAAAAACTGATCGTCACGTCAGCCACCTACCGCCAGTCTTCGAAACAGCGCGAGCAGTTGCAGGATGCCGACCCCGAGAACCGTTGGCTGGCCCGCCAGACGCCTCTTCGTCTGTCCGCCGAGCTGATCCGTGATATTTCCCTGGCTGCCGCCGGCCTGCTCGATCCCGCCATCGGGGGCAAGAGCATCCGCCCGCCGATGCCCGAGGGGGGCTATACCAAGGGCAAGTGGAGAGAGAGCTCGGGAAGGGAAGCCTACCGGCGCGGCCTTTACATCTTCTTTAAACGAAGATCTCCCTATCCGCAGTTGATGAACTTCGACGCTCCCGATGCTCGCGGGGTCTGCAGCCGGCGCCATCGATCGACCACCCCCTTGCAGGCCCTCAACCTCTTGAACGATCCTGTCTTTGTGGAAGCAGCCCGTGGACTCGCCGTCAGTGTGTTGCGGGCCCAGCCGCGGGGGAGCTTCCGCGAGCGGCTTGATTACGCGTTTGTCACCTGTCTCTCACGCCGGCCCAGCCTGAACGAACAAGAGCGACTGGCCGGCTACTACCGGCAGCAGCAAGAGATTCTGAAGGGCAAGCCGGAGTCGATCGAGCAGCTATTTCCCGCAGCCGGCCTGGAAGGAGTCGGCGGGGTCGAGGCGGCGGCCTGGGTCGGTTTGAGCAGCGTTTTGATGAACCTCGACGAATTCATTACCCGGAGATGATGCATGAATGATCTGCAATTGACAGGCCTGGAGGATCGGCGCCGGTTTCTGCAACGCTTTGCCGGGGGTCTAGGGACTCTCGGCCTGTGGCGTCTGCTGGCGCTGGATGGCCTCGCCGCCCCGGGGGGCGAAGGCCTGCTGGCGCCCCAGAATCCTCACTTTTCGGCCAGGGCCAGGAATGTCATTTTCATCTTTACCGCCGGAGGACCCAGCCAGCTCGATTTGTTCGTTTCGAAACCGGCGATGAAACGGTGGGAAGGCCACCCCCTTCCCGACTCGATGACCCGCGGAAAGCTGCTGGCCTTTATCAAACCGGACTCCCGGATCTGGGCCAGTCCCCGAACCTTTTCCCGCCACGGACAGTGCGGGATGGAGTTTTCCGATTGGCTGCCTCACCTGGCCACCTGCGCCGACGACATCTGCATGATCCGCTCGATGGTGACCGACCAGTTCAACCACAGCACCGGCCAGTTGATGATGCACTGCGGGACGCCACTGGTGGGCCGCCCCTCGATCGGGGCCTGGACGATCTACGGGCTGGGAAGCGAATCGCAAAATCTTCCGGCCTACGTCGTCCTGGGTAAAGAGAGCATGGCCGGCAGCGCTGTCTGGTCGAGCGGATTCCTGCCCTCGGTCTTCGAAGGGGTTCGCTTTCGCGACAAAGGGGACCCGGTGCTCTACCTTTCCAACCCTCCGGGAGTCAGCCCGGAAGCCCAGCGCGCCCGCCTGGACGCCATTCGGGACTTGAACCGGCTCCAATACGAGAAGACGAGAAACAGAGAGGTCCTGGCCCGCATGGCTTCCTACGAGCTGGCCTTCCGAATGCAGACGGCGGCCCCCGAACTGATGGATCTCTCCGACGAGTCGCCCCGCACCCTGGAGATGTACGGGGTCAACCAGGAACCCACCCACGAGTTCGCCACCAAATGCCTGCTGGCGCGGCGGCTGGTGGAACGCGGCGTCAGGTTCGTGCACGTTATCTCCAACGGTTGGGACCATCACTCCACCCTGCTCAAGAGCTTGAAAGAGAAATGTGACAGCGACGATCAACCCACCGCCGCCCTCCTCAAAGACCTCAAGCAGAGAGGACTGTTGGAGAACACCCTGGTGATCTGGGGAGGCGAATTCGGCCGAACCCCTATGATCGAGGATCGAAAGCCGATCCAAGCGGGAAGCCACGGGCGGGACCACCATCCCTTCGCCTTCACAATGTGGATGGCCGGAGGAGGGATCAAAGGCGGACAGGTGGTGGGCAAGACGGATGATCTCGGCTTCGATGTCGTCGAAGACCGGATTCACGTCCACGACCTGCACGCCACCATCCTGCACTGCCTGGGTCTGGATCACGAGCAGCTGACCTACCGTCATCAAGGCAGAGATTTCCGGCTCACCGACGTGGCGGGCCGGGTAGTCGACAAGTTGCTGGTCTAGGCGGGCATTGTCAAACTAAGCGGGCGGTCGACGATAATTGCCGGTGGTATGACATAGAAGTAACACTATAGTTTCTTCCAAACGTAAGGCCTCGGGTTTTCCTTGAGGTAGCTGATGCCTTTGTGCAGACCCATTTCGATTTGTGCCGGTGTCCGATAATCGGTGAAGGGCAAGGCCGTATAAGACTCGAGAGCATGGCAAAGGACATCCAGGCCGGTCGAAGCGATCACCGGCGGCGGCAGCGTGCGAATGTTCTCTGGATCGACACGACCCAGTGTGGGCTTGAGCCGCCGATGGGCGATTCCAGTCTTGGCCCGTTTCTCGGATAGATCGAAAATGGCGACTCCGGTAGCCTCGCTACCGACCGGGCGATCGAGTCGTCCATTGCGCTCCAGGAGCGCGCCGGGCTCGACGAGATCACTGACGGCGAGTGGAGGCGCGAGAGTTACGTCAAAGTGTTCGCCGAACGTGTCCACGGCTTTGAGCCAGACCTGAACCTGAGCAGCATTCCCTACCCGGTCGTGGTCGCGCCGATTGAGTACCAAGTCGGCAGCGGACAAACAGATCTTCTATCTTCTGGGACGACGTGCCCACCTGGCCGGATTCCTGAGACCTACGTGCCCAGGAATCGATGCCCTACTTGGAGTGCGTCTTGTTTTGCCCTCATTCCGTTGCCTTGTTGCTGCACTCGTCTCCCTCCCCCACGCTTCCTTTCTTACATCCCCAAAACACCTGGAACCCCGGCCCTCATGGCCCCTTGTTGGCCCACCTTGACCCTCATTTCAGTACTTGCTACCCTTAGTTTGAAAAGCAACTTCCTATCTTCTATCTTCTATCTTCCTCGCGACGGCTGGCGCGAGGTCGGATCGACAGGGTCGGAGTGGACTGGCATGGCGGCGGCCCGCTCAGGCACGGAGGCGCGATGAACCGCACGACGGCCGTCGTGGTTCTGGTCCTGCTCGGCCTGACCTCCTGGGCCGAGGCCCGATCGCCCGCGAGCCCCGGTGCTAACCTGGAGCGCCTGCGCTACAATCACCTCGGACTCATCGTCGACCTCGGGGTTGGCCTCTGGGCGTCGCCGTTGCCGATGGACTACGACGCCGACGGCGACCTCGTCGTTGTCTGCCCGGACAAGCCGTACAACGGGACCTACGTCTTCGAGAACCCCGGCGGCGGCCCGATGCCGGTCTTCAAGCCGGGCCGGCGGATCGGCCTCGGTCCCCGCAACGCCCAGGTCTCCTACGTCGACGGCGAGCCCCGGGTCCTGGTGCCGGGCCACGAGTACGTCGACTTTCGCGCGAGCGGGCTCGACCGGCGGCTCGCGGTCTACCCCCGAGACCCAGATCCACCGCACGGAAGGCCGGGTTCGCGCTAATCAATGGAAAAGTACGCCGACTGGGAGGCGGATGGCGATCTGGACCTGATCGTCGGTGTGGGCGATTGGACCGGCTACGGCTGGGACGACGCCTTCGACGCGAAGGGGGAGTGGGCGCGGGGGCCGCTGCGCGGCGTCGTCTACCTGATCCTCAACCGGGGCTCCTCCGATGAGCCACGATACGACCCGCCGGCCAAAATCGAGGCCGGCGGCCGACCGCTCGAGGTCTTCGGGATGCCGTCTCCGAACCTCGCGGACATGGACGGCGACGGCGACCTCGACATCGTGTGCGGGGAGTTCCTCGACCGCCTCAGCTATTTTGAGAACGTCGGCGATCGGGAACACCCGCGGTACGCGGAGCCGCGCTTCCTCGAAGACGACCGCGGCGTGATCCACCTCGACCTCCAGATGATCGTGCCCGTGGCCCTCGACTGGGACGGCGACGGGGACCTGGTGGGGGGGGAGGAGGACGGCCGTGTCGCGTACGTCGAAAACACCGGACGGCTCGTCGACGGTGCCCCGCGCTTCGCCCGCCCGCGTCACTTCGAGCAGGAGGCCCACGAGGTCAAGTTCGGTGCCCTCGCCACCCCCTTCGCCTTCGACTGGGACGGCGACGGGGACGAGGACCTGATCTGCGGAAACACCGCCGGCTACCTGGGCTTCATCGAGAACCTCGACGGCCGCGACCCACCGCGCTGGCCCGCGCCCCGCTACCTCGAGGCCGGCGGGGAGGTGATCCGGATCCAGGCGGGCGGCAACGGGTCGATTCAGGGTCCGGCCGAGGCCAAGTGGGGCTACACGGCGCTCAGCGTGGCCGACTGGGATCACGACGGCCGGCCGGACCTGGTCGTGAACTCGATCTGGGGGGAGGTGCTCTGGTACCGCAACGTCGGGAGCCGCCACAACCCCGTGCTGGCTGAGGCGTCACCCATCGAGGTGCGCTGGCCGGGCACCCCGCCGAAGCCCGCCTGGAACTGGTGGGATCCGCGCGGCCGGCAGCTCGTCACACAGTGGCGCACGACGCCGGCCGCCTTGGACTTCGACGGCGACGGCCTGAACGACCTGGTGATGCTCGACCACGAGGGCTTCCTGGCTCTCTTTCCACGCCGGCGGACCCCGGACGGGCTCGAGCTCCTCCCGGGGCGACGGATCTTCGTCGGAGCGGACGGCGCCCCCTTGAAGCTCAGCCGCGGGCGAGCGGGGAAGAGTGGACGGCGCAAGCTGGCGGTGGTGGACTGGGACGGCGACGGTCAGCTCGACGTCCTGGTGAACGGGACGAACGCGGAACTGCTGAAAGGACAGGCGCGCGAGGACGGCACCCACACCCTCGCGAATCGCGGGCCGATCGGCCAGCGAGACATCTCGTCTCACTCGACGAGCCCGACCGCAGTGGACTGGAACCGGGACGGGGTCCTCGAGCTGCTCGTCGGGGCCGAAGACGGCTTCCTGTACTACCTGCGACGCGGGAGGACCGAGTGATCGGCAGACCCTTCCTGAGTCCCGCCCAATGGCTGCTGCTGGTCTCCTCGGCTGGCGCCGCTTTTCTGGGGAGCCCCGAACGCGCCCACGCCGAGCACCCGAACTTCGTCGTGATCCTGGCCGACGACCTCGGGTACGGAGATCTGGGCAGCTACGGCAGCGAGGTGAACCGGACACCGCACATCGACCGGCTGGCCGCCGAAGGCCTGCGCTTCACCGATTTCCACAGCAACGGCCCCATGTGCACGCCGACGCGGGCCGCCCTGTTGACCGGTCGCTACCAACAGCGCTTCGGCCCGCGGTTCGAGCGTGCCCTGAGCGGTCGGACGGACCGCGACCAGGGGCTTCCGCTGGGGGCGGTGACGATCGCGGAGGCGCTGAAGGAGGCGGGCTACGCGACCGGCATCTACGGCAAATGGCACTTCGGATACCAGGCACCCTACCTGCCGACGCGCCAGGGGTTCGACGAGTTTCGTGGGCTTCTGTCAGGTGACGGCGACCACCACACCCACGTCGATCGGTCCGGGAACCCCGACTGGTGGCACGGCGAGGCGATCGCGACGGAAGAGGGCTACACCGCCGACCTGATCACACGGCACAGCTCCGCCTTCATCGAGCGGCACCGGGACGAGCCGTTCTTTCTCTTCGTCTCCCATCTGGCGATCCACTTCCCCTGGCAGGGGCCCGACGATCCACCGCACCGGGTCGCCGGTCGAGACTACTGGAACGACAAGTGGGGGGTGATCTCGGATGAGGACAACGTGGCACCGCACGTGAAGGCCATGGTCGAGGCGTTGGACGAGAGCGTCGGGAACATCGTGGCGACGCTCCGAAGGCTGGATCTGGAGCGACGAACGCTCGTCTTCTTCACCTCGGACAACGGGGGCTACCGGCACTACGCCCACCGTTTTCACAACATCTCCAGCAACGGTCCCTTACGGGGACAGAAGACAGACGTCTTCGAGGGCGGTCATCGGGTGCCGGCCATCGCGCGCTGGCCGGGTCGTATACGACCCGGCGTCTGCGACCACACGGTCATGACCTTCGATCTGTTTCCGACGTTGCTGAGTCTGGCCGGACGGGCCACTGGACCGGACCTCGACGGGGTCGACATCTCGGCCCTGCTGTTCGACGGAGCAGAGCTCGCGCCGCGAACGCTCTTCTGGCGCATGCGCCGGCATCGAGCCGTGTGGCGCGGGCCGTGGAAGCTCGTGTCCGTGGACGACAGCGAAGCCCGGGCGACAGGAAGACCATGAGCGCGGGCCGTACGCCGGCACGGGAGGAGGGATGATGACCACCACAGGCCGTCTGTCGGGTTGGGGGACTCTGGCCGCAGCAGCGGTGCTGGGGCTCGGCGCCTCTCTGGCGGGCCCGGCGGCCGAGCGGCCTTCGGGTCTGACCGATCGCAACAGCCTCGGGATGGACCTCGTGCGCGTCGAGGCCGGGACCTTCCGCATGGGCATCAGCCGCGCTCGCATTCCCAGCGAGCTCCGGGAGGGTCGCCGGTACGCCATGTATGGGGACTTCGACGAGCGCCCGGTACACTCGGTGACGATCAGCCGGCCCTTCTACATGGGGGCCTTCGAGGTCACGAACGCCCAGTACGAGCAGTTCGATCCGTCGCACCGCGCGCGGCGAGGAGAGCTTGGCTTCTCCCGGGAGGACGACGAGGCGGTGGTGTTCGTGAGCTGGCACGACGCGGTGGCCTTCTGCCGGTGGCTGTCAGAGAAGGAGGGGCTTCCCTATCGTCTGCCCACCGAGGCGGAGTGGGAGTACGCCGCGCGCGCGGGGACGACGACCTACTTCCACACCGGCGACCGGCTGCCCGGGGCCTATCTCCCGAACCCCGCCGAGAGCTGGTATCCCGCGCTGAGGTGGGGAGGGGCCCTGCGCGAGAGGCCCCCGTGGATCTCGCTTCGGGTCGGCCAGACCCCGCCCAACTCCTGGGGTCTCCACGCCGTCCACGGCAACGTTGAGGAGTGGGTGCACGACTGGTACGGACCCTACGAGCCGGGGCCCCAGGTCGACCCGGTGGGCCGGGTCGACGGCGACTTCCGAGTGACGCGCGGGGGCAGCCACTCGACCTTCGCCTACTACCTGCGCTCGGGGAACCGGGCGGGCACGCTGCCCGACGACCGGACCTGGGTGATCGGCTTCCGGATCGTCCTAGGTGAGATGCCCGAAACCGAGCCGCTCCCGCTGCCCGCGCCCCCGCCGCACCAGCAGGACGTGAGCCAGCAGGCCGCGGACTACTCGAAGGGGCCGAATCCGGCGAAGCCGCACTTCCACGGTCCGCGTCGATACGTGAAGATCGCTCCGGACTCCTACGGACCCGCGTTCTCCACCCACAACCACGACCCCGCCCTCGTCGAGTTCCCGAACGGCGACCTGCTCGCGATCTGGTACAGCACCGAGAGGGAGCCGGGGCGTGAGCTGACGCTCCTGGCCAGCCGCCTGCGCTACGGTGCCGACGAGTGGGAGCCGGCATCGCTCTTCTGGGACGCTCCGGACCGAAACGACCACGCCCCCGCGCTGTGGGCCGACGGCAAGGGCCGGATCTTCCACTTCGTCGGGCTCTCCACGGCCGCCACCTGGGGCAACCTCGCGCTCATCATGCGCACCTCGACGGACAGCGGCGCGACGTGGTCGAAGGCGAAGCTGATCGCCCCGGATCACGGCGGGCGGAGGATGCCGATCGAGTCGGTGATCCGCACCCGGGACGGGGCGATCCTGCTCCCCTCGGACGCTCCCAACCCCCGGCCCGGGGGCATGATGAACGGCACCAGCATCTGGCTCAGCGACGACGACGGCGAGACGTGGACCGACCCGGGCGGCACGATCGCCGGCATCCACGCCGGTGTCGTCCAACTAAAGGACGGACGGCTGATGGCGCTCGGCCGCGGCGACGACATCGACGGCCGGATGCCGAGGAGCCTCTCGTCCGACATGGGGAAGAGCTGGAGCTACAGCGCCAGCCCGCTCCCGCCCGTCACCTCGGGGCAGCGGCTCGCCCTGATCCGCCTGAAGGAGGGCCCGCTCTTCCTGGCGTCCTTCACGGATGTCAGGTCGATCCCGGGCGCGGGTGAGTCCGAGCCGATGACGATCGAGGATGCCAACGGGGAGAAGCGACCGGTGAGGGGCCTCTACGCGGCCCTCTCCTACAACGAGGGGGAGACCTGGCCGGTGCGGCGGCTGATCACCGACGACGGTCCCGGCCGCTGGCTGGTCGGCGGCGCCTGGACGGGCCGCTTCCGGATGAGCCGTGACACTGCGGAGCCGCGGGGATACCTGTCCGTCACCCAGACGCCCGACGGGGTGATCCACCTCATCTCGAGCGCCCTGCACTACGAGCTCAACCTGGCCTGGGTGGAGGCCAAGATGCCGGGGCGTTGACGAGCGGTCGTCGAAAGGACGGTGTGTGATGTCGGGCTGGAGCATCTCTCGACACGGCATTGTCACGTTAAGTGCTCTAATCTCGATCTGGTGATTTCGGTGTAGCCTTTTGGGATGGACAGGAAGCGTCACGATGTCCGGAAAATTCCGGCGAAAGTGCGTGGGCAGATCCCACACGCGAAGGGTGTCGGGTCGCAAGCCCGTCAGCATGGAGGCGCGCGAGGGATTACATACGGCCTGCTGACAATAGGCCCGTGTGAACAAGGTGCCCTGAGCGGCGAGCCGGTCGATGTTCGGCGACTTGACGATCGTGTCACCGTAGCAGCCCAACTCCACCCGCATATCGTCAACGGCGATGAACAAGACGTTGAGGCGCTCGCGCGGCGGCACCAGCACGATCCCCCCCGACCAGTTGCCCTACGGGACCCGCACTTTCTCTCCGGCCTTGAGCTCCCTGCGATACACCTGCATGCGCGTCCGGCCCTTGTCGGTGTAGCCGAAGGTCAACCCCTCGGCCCGCGTCCATCCGGCCAGGGAAATCCCCTTCTGCGATCCTGCGCTGGCGACGTAGACGGTGGCGTCCCGGTGCGCCGAAACCGTGATCGCCGCCCGCTCACCGCCACCGGTCCGCGTGTACTGCCAGCCCCGGAACTTGTCCGGGAGATCGAACCACACGTACCTCCGGTTCGAATAGGCGCGGCCCTCGTTTTCGAGCGTGGCCACCTCGAATCCCCGTCCTTCGACCGTCACCCCTCCGGCGCTGAACGCCACGGCCTGGTTGGGCACGTGATACAGGAACCCGTCCTCGGCGCCGATGAGCAGATCACGAACCCCGTTGCCGTCCCAGTCGACGGTGGTTGGGCTGGTTGTATGGCCGGCAAGTCTCCGGCCGCTCAGGGAGCCGGCCTCCTCAAAAATGACGCTGCCGGCCTGTTTGCCTGCATTCCGAAGCAGCGTCACACTCGCCGAGTTCAGCAGAAGGTCCCTTTTTCCATCTCCGTCCCAGTCCACGATGCAGAGCTTCCGCCGGCCGCTCCTTCCGGCCGTTCGGTCGTTCAGGCGAAGAGGGCCCTCCTTCCCGGAACTCCGGAAGATCCGGTTCCCGGGCTTGAGGATCAGTCGATCTCCCATCCGCTCACGCTGGAACCAGGCCAGATACCCCTCATGATCCAGCATCACCAGATCGTTCAAGCCGTCCTCGTCCCAGTCGATCACGACCGGCGTCGTGCGCCATTGGGTCACCAGCTCGTTTTTCTCGGGATCCCACCAGTTCCACGACGGCTTTGGAGCGTCGCCGTCCCACCGCACAGCGACAGGTTTTGCAGCGGCCAGCCCGGCCCCGGTGTTGCGGTACCACACCACCCTGCCCCAGATCGAGTTGACCACAAGATCCAACCGGCCGTCGTGATTCCAGTCCGCCACGCTCAACGTCGTGTAACCCCATTTCACCTCGGCCGGCCCCTGGATCGAGCCGTTGTTGCCGGCCTCGATCCGGAGGACTTTTCCACCGGCCTTGAGATGGACCGGCGGCGCCCACTTCGGGGGATTCCCTCCGTCGAGGTTCTCGATGAACCCGACATAGCCGGCTGTGTTGCCGCAGATCAGATCCTCGTCACCGTCGCCGTCCCAGTCGACGCTGACCGGCGTCACCAGTGCGCCGAATTTGACCTCGTCGGCGACCTGCCTGAAGTACCGGGGCGGAAGGAACTGCGGAATTCCTTCGATGAGCTTCCCGCTGTTTTCGATGAAGGCGACGCGGCCGTCTTCATCGCCGCAGATCAAGTCGATGTCACCATCCCCATCCCAGTCGATCGCGGTCGGCGTGATCATCTGAAGATCCATTCGAGCCGCCAGCTTCCGCCCCTTTGCGTACCGCGGTTCCGTTCGGCTGCCCTCATTCCGAAAATAGGTGAAGCCGTCGAGGAATTCTCCGCACAACAGGTCCAAATCCCCGTCGCCGTCGAAATCGGCGAAGTTCGGCGAAGGCATGCCGAAGACATCAACGGGCTCAACCCTCACAGGCTCCGCGTACGATCCGTTGTTGTTTTTCAGCAGATAGACAAAACCATGGAGCGGGCCACGGGTCCACTCACCCTTGCGGTTGAAGGCGTTGTCCCAGCCGTAGTCGGCCCAGTCACCGACCCCGACCACCAGGTCCTGATCACCGTCACCGTCGTAGTCCACTCGGCGCCACTGGTTGGCACGGATCTTCCCGCTGTGGATGTTGGTCTTCGGGTGGATCCGGCGGTTCTTCTCGAACCTCCCGCCGAGGAAATCCCCCCACTCGGTGCCGGGCGTCAGGACACGCGGCTTTCCCTCCACGATTGAGAGCTGGACATTTTTCAGCGCGGCCCCGAGACGCACCGCCGGCTTGAAGAGCGGCATCTTTGCATCGCCTCCCGGATTCTCGAAGAAGTAGGTTCCGTTGTAGGGCACATCCGGACAGGAGACGATCAGGTCGAGATCCCCGTCGCCATCCCAGTCCATGGGCATCGGCCAGGCCCACAGCCCCACGCCCAGGTCCACCTCCAGACCTGGATGGTTGTATTTCACACGCTGTGCGGGCGCCGCGGCTGCCATCAATAAGAGGATCCCCAGGGAGGACACCTGCTGGAACCATCCTATGCCCATGCCGGGATCGTAACAGCAAACCGGTTTGAGGAGAAACCTTGTGGGGCGGCAGTCTGGGGAAGGACCACGGTTTTGCCCGCATCCTCTGTCCGGATTGCTCCTTCCGTGAAGAAGCACCCGAATCCCGAACTTGACCTCCAATTCAAGGGCAATGCGATCCTCACCGTACTCGGGATGGCAGGCCTGCCTACCCTCTTTGACTGCCTCCGCCAGAACTCCCGAAACTTCCGCTTTCTCCATCGGATCACCGTCTCCGGGCGCACAAGGATCAACTCAGAACGCCAATCTTTCCAAACCCTTGAGATCAAGGACCAGAAGAGCCGATCCCTGTCCTTCAGTCGGGGCTTTCTTGCGCTACGTTCGTAGACAGTGAGCTGTTGTCTGAGCACGAGCATCCGCACCGTGACCCGGTGGAAACGAGCGAACGCGAGCAGACCGAGGGTTTGAGCGGCCAGGATCATGAGCAGTACGTCCATGTCGGAAGCGTGAAGGTGGCGAGACGAAAATGCCAGGTAGAATCAGGGGGATCGAGTTTTTGCGGACCACGGGCCGCTGTGATCGTGAACTTCAAGAGAAGCTATGAGCAGGCAAATGGGTTGGTGGATGAGATATGCAAGTGTGGCGGGAAAGCCATCGGAGTTCAAGCAGATGTGGCTCAAAAGCCCGAAGTGGAGCGGATGCTGGAGAAGGCGCTAGGCGAATTTGGACAAATTGACATTCTGGTCAACAACGCCGGCGTGTATAATCCTGCCACCATCCTGGACACCTCAGAAGAAGAGTTGGACAACATGATAGCCGTCAACCTCAAGGGGATTCTTCATACTGTGCAGGCCGTGGCCCACACATGATGGAGCGCGGTTACGGCAAGATCATCAATGTTTCTTCGCTGGCGGCATTCGGGACCAGGGTGTCAGGTACGACACTTTACGCTGCTATCAAGGCGGGGGTCAATATCTTGACCAAGAGGATGGCGCTCGAACTGAGTCCTCATGGAATCAACGTCAACTGCGTCGCCCCAGGTTTTATTCTGACGGACATGAACCGCGAAGCGGCTGAGTCGCGGCGGGAGAAGATCCGTGCAAACACCCTTCTCCGGAGAAACGGGAAGCCGGAAGAGGCCGACTATCCAATCCTGTTTTTCGTAAGTGACGAGGCGAGTTTCATCACTGGCAGATACGCCCAGTAGATGGTGGAAGAATGGGCTACCTTTCCCATTCCGCCTGAGCTGTCGGAGCTTCATCCAAAGGAGGCTGAAAATGTTTCGATTGTCCGTCTGCGCCGATACAACGTTCCTTAATCTCCCCTTCGTAGAGCGCGCCAGGAAGATTGCCAAGGAGGGGTTCTTAGTGGAGTTTTGGGGCTGGGTCGATCGGGACATCGATACTTTGGCCGCGGATCCAGAGATTCAGATCAGCACCTTCTCCGGTTATTTGGGAGGGAGCATTCTTCATCCCGATGGAAGCGAGGAGTACCTCGAGGGCTTGGAAAAGTGTCTGCCGATCGTCGAAAAACTGCGGTGCCGGAGCCTGATGCTCTCGACGGGAAAGCTCGATTCTCGGGGACAGGTCATTCACCCAAAGGCAGGTCATCCAGCCACCATGTGGATTTGCGCCTACAAGACTCTTTGCCAGGTGGCGGAATTTGCAGAAAAACGCGACCTGGTCTACAGCCTGGAGCATCTCAACACCAAGATCGATCACCCCGGCTACACGCTGCGACGGGTCGAAGATGTGGCCCTTCTTTTAGAGCAAGTCGGCAGCCCTCGAGTGAAGATTTTGTTCGATGTCTATCACAACCAAATTGAAGAGGGGAATATCACGGAAGTGATCCGCAATTATGGACATCTGATCGGTCATGTCCATGTGGCGGACGTACCCGGTCGTCATGAACCGGGTACCGGAGAAATCAACTACCCGCAAGTGGTGAGGGCTCTTCGTGAAGTTGGATACGAAGGAACCGTGGGTTTAGAGGCCTTTCCCGAGGGGGATGACCGCCAGGCTCTGCTCAGCTTCCGCCAACTCTTTTCCTGAGGCGGAAAGCTGGATGCGAGGACTGTACAACACCGGCGGACTATTCTTCGCTGTTGTTTGCTGCAGGGGTGTGGTGGTCCAGGTGTGCCGTGCAAAGGCACGTTGTTCCAGCAGGTGCAAGTCCTGCCCCGGTAAAGGTCGTCCCGGCCGGGCAGCTATCCCAGCGGCCATGGAGATAACGAAATGGTCGAAGCCTGGGAGACACAAGGCGGCGCAAGGCCGTCTGCAAGTTGATAGGCGTTCAGGCGAGTTGTGTCTCCCGTAGCCACAACAACCGTCGATCAAGACTTCTTGGGCGAGTACTCCACACCAGAACCCAGCCCTCCACACCATGTGATGGTCTCCTCCCCGAGTTTCACCGTCGCCGGGATTGGGAAAGTGTTTGGATCGATTAAACGGGAGGGACAGGTCAAGAACTATAGCTAATTTCTTCAGTTCGAGATTTGCTTAGCCGAAGGTTTAGACTCCCGGAAACACGGACACCTCCCGTCTCCAAGACTGGTAGCTTGAGAGGAGACAAAAACTAAGATTTCAAGCGACGGTCCGCCTTCCTGGCTATGATAGGATGATAAGTGGGCTGCTTCAGGTACCCGAGGTAACCATGCCAGCTCGGCGAGACCCATCCTACAACAAGACCCTTACCCTGCTATGCTCCCTGATGAGTGCTTTTTTTTGGATCGTGCGGCCCTGCGCGGCCGATACGGAAGTCCCTTCCATCGCTCCTGAGATCTCCTCCGTCTACCCTCTTGGCGGTCAGAGGGGTGTCGATCTCGACATTGAAATTAGGGGTTCCCATCTTGAAGCCATTGAGAAACTGACGTTTCGTAGCAGCGCAATTAGGGGGGGAATCGTCTCAACTCAGCATCGCCTCGTGCGGGTCCACCTGACTATATCGGACCAGGCAGAAGTTGGCAGACACCAGTTTCGTCTAACAGGATCTCAAGGCACGGCCACTGGGTTTTTCAACGTTGGCTCCCTGCAAGAGATTCGGGAAGTTGAGCCTAACAGCAGACTCGGTGAATCTCACCCCACGGATTTCCCCGTTCTGATCAATGGAACTGCCGGTCCGGACGATGCCGACTATTTCCAATTTCACGCCGAGGCAGGCCGGACCATTGTTCTCGACGTGGATGCCAAGCGCAGCGGCTCAGCCTTGGACCCAGTGCTCACCCTATTGGACACGGGTGGAAGAGAAGTGGCGTACTGTGACGATTACTACAACTTCAAGGATGCCTTTCTGACCCATACCTTTGAAAAATCAGGTTGGTACATTGTGCGGGTTCACGCCAGCTATCGGCGCAGCGCCGAGTATGCCCCTTACCGCCTTCTCATCAATGACGGTCCTCACGCCTCCTACACGCTGCCCGCTGGTGCCCGACGGGGGGCGGTCGTGGACCTGAAAGTGGAGGGAACAAACCTCGCCAGGACTGATCGCGCCTGGTTGGGAAATGACCGACAGGGAGACAGCACACCGGACGCGGTGATCCTTAAACGGGGCGACACGCAACTGCATCTGCGTCTGACGATTCCCGAGCGATTGGCTGTGGGAAGCTATCGCTTGCATCTCGCAGCTGGACCTTCGGAATCACCGGTGCCACTCCGATTTGAGGTTTCCGACCTGCCTGAAATCACTGTAGAAGATGAGCTGATTGATCGGCACCATCCTTTCGAAGTGCAAGCACCGGTGATTGTCAATGGAAGAATCGGAAACCGCGGCGGCGACTACCTGAAACGCGTCCATCACTTTGAAATACATGCCGGTACCGACCAGCGTTATGAATTCTCGGTTTTTTCCTGGGAGTTGGGATTTCAATTCGATCCGGTGATTGGATTGTACGATCTGGCAGGGAACAAGCTCGCTTACGAGGATGACCCGGCACCCAACTCTTTCATCCATGAGCCGGCGACCCATGATCCCCGCCTGGTCTATCGGTTTGAAAAGGGTGGCCGCTACCGACTCATGGTGCGAGATGCGGCCTACCGGGGAGGCACGGGCAGCGTTTACAGGCTAAGGATCCGGGAGACGGAACCAGACTTCAACCTGGAGGCCCGTACGGCTGAGACCACCATTTATCTGGGAGACCAGTCTCACATCCTGGTACAGCTCCGACGCACGGGCGGAGTCCATCGAGTGGAGCGTTTCAAGAAGCCTGGCAATGAGATCGAGAACTATCGGCTGCAGGAGGACGATGGTTGGAATACCCCCATCCATGTTTGGGCCGGGGAACTACCTCCCGGAGTTAGCGGAGAAAAGGTCCTAGTTGAACCTCGAAATACCACTTTCAGAGGGAATGACGCCGAGGAACTGTTTGTGGATGGCACGCTGGTCGAAGTTCCCATTCGGGTGGCGGCGCAGGCAAAACCTGGTGTTTTCCCGATTAGCATCTTCGCAGAAGGCGAATTCCAAGACAGAAAGGTGAAACGCAAAGCTCGAGTTCTCCACGGAGGCCGAGGTTTTCGAAGGCTGCCGACTTGGGATAACCGGGTCTATCTAACCATCGCCAAAGCACCCGAACTTATCCTTGAGACTCCCGAGCGGTTCAAGGCGAGCAAAGGAGGTTCCAGCAGGCTGAAGCTCGCCGTCTACCGCCGCCATAGCGCCCCGGTGAGGATTGAAGGTACCGGCTTCCCCCACGGTGTTCACTTCGAGACGGTTGAAGTGCCCGCCGGCACCGGCAAGGCAGAGATTACAATCCATGTATCGGGGGAGGCCAGGGAATCGGTCACTCAGGTGGTTCTCGTCGGCAGTCTGGAAGTGGGCGATCGCGAAATCAACGTCTCCTCACCCTTGATTGAGCTGGAGATTTCAGGTGAAACGCATGGGATGGCGGCGAGGGAGTAGACGACTGCCTATGTTGATCAAACACAAAGTCTACTTCGTTCCGATGAAAGCCTGTCTCTTGGCGCTTCTTGGGTTTTCCATCATCGATGGTTCCACCGAGACAGGCAGCGCGGCGCAATTGTTTCTTCGCATTTTCCCCCAAAAAGTGACGCTTTTCGGTGGCGGTGCCCGCCAGACCGTCCTGGTTACCACCACGGATTCCCTGGGAGTGGAGCGAGACGTGACCAGGCAAGTGCAGCTTCAGGTGGAGGACGGGCAGATCGCCGAGCTGGAAGAAAACAACGTCATCCATGGCCTGCGAGCGGGATCGACTACGGTCCGGGCGGTCTTCAAGGGGCAGAGTGTCCCCGCAGAGATTCAAGTGCTCGCCTGGCCGAGAAATATCCAAGTGAGCTTCGTCAAGGATGTCGTGCCGATCTTGACCAAGAAGGGCTGCGCCGGCTCGAACTGCCATGGCTCGATTCGCGGAAAATCTGATTTCAAGCTTTCGCTATTCGGATACGAGCCCGATCAGGACTACGAAGAAATCCTGCGAGGAGAGGATGGTCGTCGACTCAATCTGGCTCATCCCGAAGAGAGTCTGATCTTGAGGAAGCCCACCTTTCAGATTGAGCACGGTGGTGGGCTTCGATTTGAGATGGATTCGCCGGAATACCGAGCGATCCGGGAGTGGATCGGTGGCGGTGCCCCCTATGACAGCGACGGTTCCCCTCGGATTGACTCTTTGGTCGTGGACCCCAAGGAGCGTCGGCTGGTGGGTGTTGGTGCGGAGCAACAGCTGGTGGTGACGGCTCGATATACCGATGGAAGCAGGGAAGATGTCACTGATAAGGTGCAGCTTTCCTCCAACAATGACGGCATCGCCGCTGTCGATGAAACAGGCCTGGTGACAGCTGTCAGAAGCGGTGAGACTTCGATCATGATTCGACTCCTGGGAGCAGTGACAGCGGCGCGAATCTACGTCACTGACCATCCACCGATGCAAAACTATCCTGACATCAAAACAAACAACTTCATCGACGAACGTGTTTTCAGCAAGCTGCAATTTCTCAACATTCTTCCGTCAGAACTCTCCCGGGATGAGGACTTTGTGCGGCGCCTTTATCTGGATGTCCTGGGCATGCTCCCTACCATAGAGGAGACTCAGGAGTTTCTCAATTCAGGTGACCCCAAGAAGAGAAAGCGGTTGATCGAGAAGGTGCTGGGCCGACCGGAGCGGGCCGATTTCTGGGCCATGGAGTTTGCTGATCTTTTCCGTATGGGTTTCAACGAGGCACGAGACAAGGGAGCTAAGATTTTTTACGACTGGCTGCGGCAGGCGTTTCTTCAGGACAGGCCTTTTGACCGCATCGTCTCTGAGTTGCTGGTTAGTCAGGGCAATCTCTATTACCAACCCACCTCTAACTTCTACTTTGTCACGCGCAAGCTGGATCCCGCCGATGTGGCCACCCACGTCAGTCAGAGTCTTCTGGGGGTGCGCCTAGAATGTGCCAAGTGTCACAATCACCCGTTTGAGAAATGGACCCAGGATGATTTTTACGGCTTTGCCGCTTTCTTCGCCCGGCTGGGGACCAAGTTTGTCAATTCAGGGTCTGAGAGTAATGTTTATTTGAGAGACGAGGGAGAAGTGACTCATCCTAAAACTCGGGAAGTGGTCCGGCCAACATACCTGGGTGGCGCCCATGAGATAGAGGAACCGGGAGAAGACATTCGTCAAAGTCTTGCCCAGTGGTTGACCCGGTCCGAGAATCCTTTCTTCTCGAAAACAATTGTGAACCGCATCTGGAAGCACTATTTCGGGAGGGGTCTGGTCGAGCCGGTGGACGACTTTCGAATGACCAACCCACCCTCCAACGAGAAGCTCCTGGATGCCCTGGCAGAGGATTTCGTGGCCCATGGCTACAGTATCAAGCACATGGAGAGAATGATCCTGGGATCCCGGACCTACCAACTTTCGGCACTTCCCAACAAAACCAACCGGCACGACAACGTGAATCACTCACGCTACTATCTGAAGCGCATGAGGGCCGAGCAGTTACTGGACGCAATCGTCCAAGTCACCGGTGTAGAGGAAAGGATCCAGGGCTGGCCGCCCGGGATGCGGGCCATGACCATCCCACATGGTCCAGACGGAGAAGCCATACGCGGGCTCGAACTGCAGGGTGGTGCCTACCTGATGAATAGATTCGGTCGAATCATGCATCGAGAGTTCATTGTTGAGAGGGATGATGATCCCAACTTGAGTCAGGTTCTTCATATGATCAATGGTGAGACATTGCATGCCAAAGTGATCTCCGATCAAAGTCATTTGGCGCACTGGTTGAAGGAGAAGGAAGCAAGTGACCGAAAAATTCTCGATCGACTGTTTCTGGCGACACTCTCACGTTACCCCAGGCGGCAAGAAATAAGAACGGTGGAGGATCAGTTACAGGGCAGCGATCCTGAAGAGAGACAAAGAACTCGTGAGGAGGTTTTTCAGGATGTGCTGGCGGCTCTCCTGAATTCCAAAGAATTCATGTATGTTCATTAGGAGACGGGATGGACAGAGTGAACAGCCAAGCCTGTTTTGATCGCCGCGGCGTTCTGAAGATCGGATCTCTCAGCCTATTTGGGCTCCTTTCTTGGAGAGATGTCCTGGCGATGCAGGCTGCTTCGAGAAGTCTTGATACGAAGGTCTCGGTGATTCATTTCTTTCTCAGCGGTGGCATGAGTCAGTTGGATACCCTAGACATGAAGCCTGAGGCGCCGACTGAATTCCGCAGCGTTTTCAAATCCATCAAGACCAACGTTCCAGGTGTCCGAATCTGCGAGCATCTGCCGCTGATGGCCAAACAGGCCGACAAGTACACCATCATCCGCACGCTGAATCACAAGAGCAGCGTTCACGAACTGGCCTCTTATATTGTGTTGAGTGGGCAAGAGCCTCTCGCCAGTGTTCACCATCCGAGCATGGGCGCGGTGATCAGTAAAGAATTGGGCGCTCGCAACGAACTGCCACCCTACATCACCATCCCGGCTCCTACGAATTGGGAAGATGCAGGGTACCTGACTGGAAAGTACGATCCCTTTGCAGCAGGTAATCCCAACAGGTCCAACTACTCCATTCGCGATATTCGATTGCCCATGGGAATGGATTGGGCTCGCATGGAACGTCGCTATTCTCTTCGCTCACTGGTCGATGATGTCTTCCGAGGCTACGATGCAAAAGGGACCTTCGAGGCTGTTGATTCCTTCTATCAAAATGCCTACAACCTGATCCGTTCGGCAGCGGCCCGGAAGGCTTTCGATATCGGTCAGGAACCGGCAACCATGAGAGAGAAATATGGCCGGACCACTCTGGGTCAGGGGGCGCTGCTGGCCCGACGTCTAGTGGAAGCTGGGGTGAGGTTTGTGACGCTCTCCAACGGACATGCGAGTTGGGATCATCATGCGAAGATTTTCGAGAACCTCTCTGGACAATTCCTCCCGGAACTGGACCGGGCCTTTGCCTCGTTGATCGAAGACCTCAGTGACCGGGGCATGCTGGACAACACTCTGGTGATCGTCACGGGCGAGTTCGGCCGGACTCCGGAAATCAACCAGCAGGCGGGTCGTGACCACTGGCCCAATGCGTTCTCCATGCTCATCGCGGGGGCAGGAGTTCCAGGAGGTCAGGTTTGGGGTTCCACAGATTCCAACGGTATGTATGTCGAGGAGAATCCGGTCGAGGTCCCCGATTTGGTTGCGACCGTATTCGACAAACTAGGTATCAATTACCACAAGGAGTATCTCAGCAGTATCGAGCGCCCATTCAAACTGTCCACCGGAAAACCTCTCGAGTTCCTGTACTCGTAAAGGTGTACTGCACAAGTACGCCTGCGGGGCTCTTCGTCTATTACGGATGGTATTCGAATGCCTCTCGCGGGAAGCGACGACTGGGGGGACAAGCTACCCCGGATTATGCAAGAACCGTAGTTCGGTGTTGAAAAACGACTCGAGAAGTGGCCCAACTCGGAAGCGGGCAGGTGTGACAGGCGGATTTGCGAAGAATATGGGTTGGCGAGGCGTTTGAGTGGTTTGGGGAGTGAATTTCAGACAGATCTGGGCCTGGATGAGTGTCGGAAGCGGTTTTTCGGGGGAGCTGGGAAAAGCTAACTGGAGTTCAGGCGACTCAAGACGAGGTGGAAGAGGGGTTGTTCGGGGAAGGCTGAGGAAAGATGGACCCAGATGCGTCGAGTGGTTTGTCGGATCCGGGCCCCAATCTTGAGGACCCGACGACGTAAGGTTTCGATTTCGAGCTTGTGCCAGGGGGTTCCGTGAAGATAGTCGCGCAGGCGCACGAACATCTGGTAAGCCAGTGCATGCAGGAGGAGTCGAAACTGATTGGCCAGGAATCGATGACAGCTGAGTCGGTCCATGCTCAGATGATTCTTGAAGGCCTTGATGAAGTTCTCGGTCTGCCCTCGGTTTGTGTAGTGGTCATAAAGTGATTGGGAGCAGAGATCGTCCCGGTTGGTAACTACAAAGCGACGATTGATGCCACGCTGATCGACCTCCACTTTGACAATGACGCGACGGGATCGATCCCAGCTGTGGGCTCGATAAAGAAACTCGTCAAACTGACGCTGTTTTTCCTCCAGCTCAAGGAACCTCAGCCGAGTCGAATCCAGCAGGGGCTCGACCACTCGCTGCAGGCGAGGGTTTCGACTTAACCCAATGACATACTGGAGTTTATTCTCTTCACATTCACAGAACTCGTAGAGCCGAGGCGTGGCAAAGCCGCTGTCGGCCCGAATCTCAATCTCGACATCCGTCCCCACTGCTTGTCGGATGGCCTCCACGACTCGCTTCAGAATGGGCACGATGTGAGAGGCAGCCCCCTTGTTGCCAGGTCTCAACACGGCACAGACCAGGTCTCCCGTGTCGGCATCGAAGATCAGCAAAGGATGCAGAATGTGGTTTCGGTAATACCCGTGGTAGAAGGAGAACTCCTGTTGGCCGTGAGTGTGGTCGTCGGTACTGTCCAGATCCAGGATGATCTTGCTGGGACGTCTCTTCTTCAGGGAGCGCACATAACGGCCTGGCAGCCACCGGCTCAGACGCATCAGATCCTTCTTGGTGACGGAGTTCTCCAGGCGGGAGAAAGTCGGCTGGGTGGCCAAATCGGGATCGCTCTCTGGCAACTGATCACAGACGGTCTTGAGCATCGGATCCGAGCGCAGCGTATCGGCGTCATTACAGTCTTCGTAGCCGGCCACGATCTGCAAGACTCGTTGTCGGATCAACTTGGGGTTTGAGCCGCAACGGTGTGAAAAATTACTCTAAGGGTCCGTGTGTGACCATCCTGGAGTAACTCCCGGCACCGCTTCCGCTGCTATAAAGCACCCGTTCTTCGGGACTTGGACCTCGGAAACGACTGCCACAGTCATGGCCAAAAGGTATAGATTATGGCCATGCCGAAATCGACCCCGAGAAGGCCCGGAAACCCTGGCCAAAATAGAGACTCTCGCGATGGGGTTTTTGGCCACCCCGAAAGCCAGTTCGGCCCGCTCCCTCGCGTCGGCCTCTACGCCCGCGTTTCGACACCGCATCAGCACACGATCAGGATGCAGCTGCGGCAGCTGCGAGAGTTCCTGGAACGCCGTCGTTGGCAGGAGGTCCTCGTTGTCGAAGAGGTCGTCTCCGGATCCAGGCGGCGCCCGGAGAGAGACCGTCTACTCGACGCTGCGCGGCGGGGCGAGATAGACATCATCGCGGTGTGGCGGCTGGATCGTTGGGGCCGCTCGCTCAGCGAGGCGTTCGACTTGACCACGTCGACCGGCCGCGCCATGGCGGCGATGGTGGCGGTCTTCGCGGAGTTCGAGCGCGAGATCCGCAGCGAGCGAGTCCGGGCAGGGATCGAGCAGGCGCGGCACGAGGGGCGCCAGCATGGACGGCCGCGGAGCGCTTCGCTCCAGGCGGACGAGGTCCGCCGTCTCGCATCGGAGGGACTGAGCAAGTCAGAGATCGCGCGGCGACTCTCCATCGGCCGCACGTCCGTCCGTCGGATCCTGCAAGAAGGGTCATGAGCCCGCCATTCCCAGGCGACCCTTCGGACGAGGAGTTGGCGCGAGACTGGACGCTCTCCCCGGACGACTTGGACGAGATCCAACGCTGTCGAGGCGACGAGAACCGGCATCGTTTTGCCGTCCAACTCTGCGCGCTCCGAAGCCTCGGGCGTTTCGTCACAAAATACGAAGAGGTGCCGGTTCGGATCGTCAACCACGTTGGCGCACAGCTCGATCGGCCGGCCGTGCTCTTCCTCGATCCGCCGCGCCGAGCCGCTACCGACTCAGAGCACACACAGAGGATCCGCGAGCACCTCGGCTTCGAACCCTTCTCGGACGACGCAAGCACGAGGCTTGCGCAGTCTCTGGAGCAGAACGCTCGACAGGGAGTCCGCGGCACGGCCCTCGTGAGGCTCGCGGCCGATACTCTCCATCGTTGGCGCGTTGAGCGACCCGCCGACTCGACGCTTCGCCGAGTGATCGGCTCGGTCAGCAGGACAGCCGAAGAATCGGCTTGGGTTGAGATCCACGATCGCGTGCCGCCATCCTTGCGAGACGCGATGGACAAGCTCCTCGAGGTTCCGGCTGGCGCGCGACACTCCACTCTCTTCGGGCTGAAGAGGTATCCCCCGGAGCCGAACCCAACATCGATCCTCGCCTATCTCGAGAAGATTGAGCTCGTTCAGTCTTTAGGGCTTCGAGCGATCGATCTGGGGAGCACTCGGGAGGAGGTCGTTGAATACCTCGCGGAGTTGGCCTTTCGGTACGACGCCAGCGAGCTCCGAACGGTTTTCCGAAGAGAGACGCTACGCGATGCTCTTCTGTTTCCTCATAGAGGCCGAGAGAACGCTGCTCGATCACGTATCCGAAATGCATCGCGTCTACTTGACGGGGATGGAACGTCGGTCCCGGAACCAAGTCCAAGCTAAGCAGAAGGATACCCGGAAGCGAGCGCGAAACAGCCTGAAGCAGATCCTCGATGCCTTGGAAGAGATCCTGGCGAGTCCGATCTCGAGTGAGGATCTACGGGCACGGCACGACCTCCCACGCCTTCAACGGGCTCTCGCGACCTGTCGCGAGCTCCAGAACCTCGATCGATACGGCTTGTTCGACGAGCTCCGAGCCCGTCACTCACATCTCAAGCGCTACCTGCCCGCGTTCTTGCAACTGCCTTTCGAAGCCGAGGCCGGAGGCCGTGCGTTTCTCGCGGCGATTGAGGACGCTCTCCGGGTCTACGACCGCACTCAGCGGTTTTCCGACAACGCGCCACTCGGCATTCTGACGAAGCAATGGCAGTCCGCCGTTCTCCGCGAGGGTGGTGCAATCGATCAGCGCACGTGGGAAATCGGGCTCGCCTTCGCCGTCCGTGACGGGCTGCGCTCCGGCGACCTCTTTCTCTCGACCAGCCGTCACCACATCTCGTTCTGGAAGCTGATCCTCGCGGAGGACACCTGGGCGACGCGGCGGGAAGACGGCTTCCGTGAACTCGCGCTGCCGGTTGAGCCAGACGGTCCGATGGACCGTCTGAGAACCGCGTTCCGTGTGGCGGCGGCACAGTTCGCGGAAGGACTTTCAGAGAACCCGTTCGCGACGGTAGAAGAAGGGAAGGTCCACCTAAAGAAGAAGGACACCCTGCGCGTTCCGAAGAGCGTGAAGACTCTTCGGCGCTTGATCGAGACGCGCTTGCCGCGCGTCCGTATCGAGGATCTCCTGGCGGCCGTCGATCAGTGGACGGGGTTCTCGCGCGAGCTCGTGCCGCTAGGAGGAGAGTCGGCCAGGGCCGAGAACCTGTATCCGACGCTCCTTGCAGCTCTCGTCGCTCACGGCACGAACTTAGCCCGGATTATGCAAGAACCGTAGTTCGGTGTTGAAAAACGACTCGAGAAGTGGCCCAACTCGGAAGCGGGCAGGTGTGACAGGCGGATTTGCGAAGAATATGGGTTGGCGAGGCGTTTGAGTGGTTTGGGGAGTGAATTTCAGACAGATCTGGGCCTGGATGAGTGTCGGAAGCGGTTTTTCGGGGGAGCTGGGAAAAGCTAACTGGAGTTCAGGCGACTCAAGACGAGGTGGAAGAGGGGTTGTTCGGGGAAGGCTGAGGAAAGATGGACCCAGATGCGTCGAGTGGTTTGTCGGATCCGGGCCCCAATCTTGAGGACCCGACGACGTAAGGTTTCGATTTCGAGCTTGTGCCAGGGGGTTCCGTGAAGATAGTCGCGCAGGCGCACGAACATCTGGTAAGCCAGTGCATGCAGGAGGAGTCGAAACTGATTGGCCAGGAATCGATGACAGCTGAGTCGGTCCATGCTCAGATGATTCTTGAAGGCCTTGATGAAGTTCTCGGTCTGCCCTCGGTTTGTGTAGTGGTCATAAAGTGATTGGGAGCAGAGATCGTCCCGGTTGGTAACTACAAAGCGACGATTGATGCCACGCTGATCGACCTCCACTTTGACAATGACGCGACGGGATCGATCCCAGCTGTGGGCTCGATAAAGAAACTCGTCAAACTGACGCTGTTTTTCCTCCAGCTCAAGGAACCTCAGCCGAGTCGAATCCAGCAGGGGCTCGACCACTCGCTGCAGGCGAGGGTTTCGACTTAACCCAATGACATACTGGAGTTTATTCTCTTCACATTCACAGAACTCGTAGAGCCGAGGCGTGGCAAAGCCGCTGTCGGCCCGAATCTCAATCTCGACATCCGTCCCCACTGCTTGTCGGATGGCCTCCACGACTCGCTTCAGAATGGGCACGATGTGAGAGGCAGCCCCCTTGTTGCCAGGTCTCAACACGGCACAGACCAGGTCTCCCGTGTCGGCATCGAAGATCAGCAAAGGATGCAGAATGTGGTTTCGGTAATACCCGTGGTAGAAGGAGAACTCCTGTTGGCCGTGAGTGTGGTCGTCGGTACTGTCCAGATCCAGGATGATCTTGCTGGGACGTCTCTTCTTCAGGGAGCGCACATAACAGCCTGGCAGCCACCGGCTCAGACGCATCAGATCCTTCTTGGTGACGGAGTTCTCCAGGCGGGAGAAAGTCGGCTGGGTGGCCAAATCGGGATCGCTCTCGGGCAACTGATCACAGACTGTCTTGAGCATCGGATCCGAGCGCAGCGTATCGGCGTCGTTACAGTCTTCGTAGCCAGCCACGATCTGCAAGACTCGTTGTCGGATCAACTTCAACAGGTCATGACGAACGTAGCGTCGGTCTCGACTTTCCGCAATACACGAACTGAAGCCCTCGCACAATCGATGTTGACGATCCAGGGATCCAAACAACAACCATCCTGCGTCGGAAGTGAGGCTCCCTCCATCAAAACGCGTCGTGATCTTTCTGTGGCTGTGAAATGGCAGGGTATTCTGGCAGACTGCTTTCAACATTGCCGTAGCTCCTGTTTAGGGTCATTGTTTTTGTAAACCCTTTTATATCAGAGGGCTACGGCTTTTTCCTGGAGCCAGAATCTCACTCGGATTCAGATCTTTTGCATAATCCGGGTTAGGGATCTCGACGATGGCCCAGAGCGCGCCGGGGATCACCGTCGACTCCCTTCAGCACGTCTCTCGATGGTTTACCGACGAGGAGACCCTGAAGGCGGCGAGCCGCAGGATTGTTGACTACCACCACCGGTTGGACCTGTCCTCGGTCTGGGGCGACGGCACCGTCTCGTCGTCAGACGGACAGCGATTCCAGGTCGAGGAAAGCACCCTGCTGGCTGGGTTCTACCCGAGGTACTTCGGCTACTACGATCGCGCGATCACGGTCTACACCCACACGTCGGATCAGTCCTCGGTCTTCGGCTCGCAGGCGATCTCGTGTTCGGTTCGCGAGGCACTGTACGTCCTCGACGGTCTTCTCGCAAACGACACCATCCTGCGCCCTCGCGAGCACTTCACGGACACCTACGGCTTCACCGAGCAGCTCTTCGCGATCTGCTTCCTCCTGGGTTACTCATTCATGCCGCGGTTGAAAGACCTGAAGGACCAGCAGCTCTATCGGTTCAAGGATGACCCCAGCTTCGGCTCCGTGGACTCGCTCCTCCGGGGGGGATTCATCGACGAGCTTCTGATCCGTGAGCAGTGGGATCCTATGGCGCGAGTCACCGTGTCGCTACGCGATCAGACAGCTCCTGCGCACGTCATCCTCCGTCGGCTCGCCTCCAGCCCGAAGGACCGTCTTTCGAAGGCGATCACTGCGCTCGGCCGCCTCTTGAAGACGACGTACATCCTCCAATACCTACACGACGACACCCTTCGAGAGAGAGTGCATCGCCAACTGAATCGTGGAGAGTCGCGGCACCAACTTGCCCGGCGGCTCTTCTTCGCGAACCAGGGAGCGTTCAGGAAAGGCGACTACGCAGAGATCATGAACAAGGTCAGCGCGTTGAGCCTGCTATCGAACGCTGCCCTCGCATGGAACACCGTCCAGATCGGGGACCTGGTCGATGGACTCGAGGCCCGCGGCGAAGCCGTCTCTCGAGAGACGTTAGCGCGGGTTTCGCCGCTCGTCCACCGCCACATCATCCCGAGCGGAACTTACCGATTTCGGGACCAGCGGGCTCGCTTAGAGTAATTTTTCACACCGTTGCGGCTCAAACCCCAGCATCAGCGAAGTTCCCCTGAAGGACATCGGTGCGCGGACGGCAAGTTTCGTATATCGTCGGAATACTCATGCTGCTCGCTTTACCTGTTTTCCGGGTCGGTCATCGAAATCGTACCTGGCTTCCGCCGGTCGGATCAGGGACCCCATCAATCGCGCCTCCCCTTGCAGCGTATATCTCCACGCCGCAGTTGGAGTGGTGCGTCCACTCCAGGCCCTTCGTTTTAGGGCTTTCCAGGATCCAGAACATCGAACCCTTCTTCTTGGGCGGCATCTAGGAGTGCCCGATCGGCGCAGACGAAGATCGGATTCGGTATTGACCGCGCCACCGACTGACAGCCAGCAAGCTGAACCGCATCGTAGGCTCGCAACGGGTAGTCGTCGATCAAGGCGATCGCATACTCCAACACTTGATCGTTGACCGGTTGAAAAATAAATCTCGTCGCGAGAATTCTGGGTAGTTGTGAATCCACCTCTCTCAAGGCGTCCTCTGAGATATCTCCGGCCCGTTGTCTGCGCCGTAGCGCTGATCGGAATTCGACACGGGCAAGGCTGAGTAACACGAAGCTGTTGTCAGGGGCTGACAACAGCTTCAGCATCTGATCCGTACCCTCTTCCTCGACAAACAGCTTTACGAACGCGCTTGTGTCCAAGTAGTAAGCAGCCACGGGCCGATTCTACCTCCTATGCTCAAGTACCGTCTCCGATAGCGATTTGCCGTGAATACGGATAGGTTTGAATGCCGGAGGGTGCGATGTCACGGGCGGTTTTCGAAACCGCGGATGGCTTCGATTGATTCGAATCGCCGTTGTCGGGTGCATGGGGTTGCGAGGATTGGGAATTTGGCTCGTGAGGAGCAACTTCCTGTCAGTTGCTTCTCTAATCAGGCGACCGCTACGACCATGCTCATCCACCCACTCGTAGCCTTCTGCCGGGAGAAAGTGCTCTCGGAACCACTTCAAGCCCACGAAGTCCCGCGAACCCTCGGCGCGGTCAAGAGCGCCCAGAAGTTCCTCAATCTCAGTCCGCTTCGGTTTGTCCGCCTCGACTGAGAGATTGTGCGTCAACTCGTCACGATCTTCGTCCGAATACGAATCGAACCGCAGGACCACTTCACATTCTTGGGGCCGAAAATACAGCGCCGAAGCGTCTGACCGAAGCTTACGATCTTTCTCGATGTTTCGGATCATCACGCGTGGCGTGACGTCATGCGGAACCAGTAGGCGTAGTCCCTGCAACTCCGATGGGAGATGCGTCAACACCTGTACGGCTTCTAAGCTATCTTCTATCTTCTCCTGTAAATCTTTGATGTTCATAGAATTCCTTTCATTTAATTACTATAATTTTACTTATCTAATAACTACCTAAAATATTCTATCAAGCACCCCTAGAGATTGTCGAGAGAACAAAACCATCGGACATTTTACAGCACGATAAAGCAGATGGCAGCGTTGATTACCAGAGCGAAAGGACCAGCTCAGCGGCTGGCGCCATAGTCGCGTTCAGGCCCGATACGCTCCGGACCACTACGCGACGGAAACTGCGAGGGCGTCAGCGGTTGGCTTGCCCTCTCCACGGCCCGCCTCATCTTCTCGTAAGCCTGCTCTCCGTCGATCTCGCGTACCTGCTCCATCCGCTCCTCCCACACCCTGCGATTGAGCGTGTACCAATCGATAGAAGGGTCGTAATGCACGGAGCGACCGTCCGTCCTCGCCGCCTCCCAGGCCCGTTCCTTCGACCCTTCCATGCCGCTGCGGTACGCTTCTCCCTCCTTGCGCTCGATCCCCCGCACCACTTCCGAATGCGCTTTGCCCAGCGAGACCCGCTCCCACTGGTGCCGCCCCTCCAACCCCGCCCGAAAACGCCCCAATACCCCGCGGCAGTCTTTGGCCAGCTGCTCCCGCTGCCGCTCTTGACGCCCGTAAAGGGGGTCTGAGTAGCAACGGAACAGGAATGTACGCTAAGGGTTGCCGACCGGGAGCAGCCACTCCTCCTCAAGTCCAGCGTTCGGGTCCCGCAGCTCGCGCAGTACCCCGCCTCTGACGTCCCCGGGAAGGGAGAAGTGGTACCGACCGAGGAAGTTCAGGTGCTTGTGGACGAGCGGCGAGAGTCGCCGGACATCGGCGTCCGCAATGGCGTCTCCATCGGCCTGCAGCTGGCTCAGTACCGCATCCATGTAGCGCGTGTTCCAGAGCACGATCGCATTGACGACGAGGCCCAGCGCGCCGAGCTGATTTTCCTGCCCCTCTTTGTAGCGACGCCGTAGCTCGCCGCGCTTGCCGAAGAACACAGCCCTGGCAACACTGTGGCGCCCTTCCCCTCGATTGATCTGTCGCAGAATGCGACGGCGGTACGCTTCGTCGTCGATGTAGGCCAGAAGGTGAAGTGTCTTGGCGATTCTCCCCATTTCAGAGATGGCGCGGGCCAGAGAAGAGGGCCTTCCGTCCCGCTGTAGGGCACGAATCAGCTCCGAGGCCCTCACTGTCCCCTGGACGAGAGAGCCGGCCACGAGGAGGATGTCATCCCAGTGACTTCGGATGAGTTTGAGGTTGATGCGACTCCGTGCAAGACTGTTCAGCGGCCCGTATTCTGCGCGGCGATTGATACGCCAGAACCGCGTGCGGCCGAGGTCTGCGAGCCTGGGGCTGAACTGAAACCCCAGCAGTCGGAACAGCCCAAAGATGAGATCGCTGTAGGCGGCCGTGTCCGTCACGATCTCCTGGACTTCGAGGCTCGTTTCGTGCTCGAGCAGGCCATCGAGAACGTAGAGCGAGTCGCGGATCGTCCCGGGGACGACGATGGCGTGAAACCCGGTGAACTGGTCGCTGGTGAAGTTGTAATAGGTGACGCCTCGGCCGGTTCCGAAGTACCGAGGGTTCGGCCCGGCGTTGAGGGTTCGGACCGGTACGACGAAGCGAAGCCCGTCGGCCGAGGCGACCTCGCCTCCGCCCCAGTGTTGGGCCAGGGGGATCGTCATCTGGCAGTCCACAAGAGCGGCGTTGGCCTGTATCAAGGTCTCGGCACGAAAGTAGTTCTGCTTGATCCAACTGAGACGCCCACGAGTCAGCGCTGGGGTGTCTTTTCGAACCAGCGGCTCCAGAGCGATGTTGCAGGCGTCAGCGATCAACGCGGCGCACACGCTGGTCGGCAGGTCGGGGATCCGCGAACGAGTCTCGCTCACGTGGGTGAAGGCGTGGGCAAATCCTGTCCATGCGTTCACCTCGAGCAGCAGCTCCGGCAGGTCTACCTGCGGCAGCATCCGCTCGGTCAGCGTGCGGAGCTCCACGAGACTCGGTGGATCCTCGAGTCCATCCAGCCCGGTGAGGACGAGTTCCTCGCGCTCGGCGGCTGCCTCAATCCGAACCGCAGCGTTCTGCCGCCAGCGGTTGGCTGTGCGCCGGTACGATTCGTCGAGCTCCCGGCCGATGTTCTCGAGGAATGGCTCCGGCGTCGAAGACAATCCCAGCATCCGACACGTCGAGGTGCGCGCTTTGCCCCATGAGTTGGGCCCTAGCCGCTGCGCGCGAGGGCGCCCCACTGGGTGCTCTTGGAGACGAAGACATCCCGGCGCCGCAATGCGCTGCGAAGCTGTTCTAGAACGCAGAACGTGAAGCTCCGTCTCTCGACCTGGTCTGGTTCGACGAACACGGAGCGTTCCCAAGTGGGGGTCACCAGAGTGCCGGGGATCTCGTCACGACCGATCCGACGACGGCCCTCTAGCGTTCGAACCGCTGCGAGTCCACCTAGCACGATCTGCCCGGCCGGCAAGCCTTCGAACGGGAGCTCAAGAAGTTTAGGCAGGAACAATCGGACGGATCGATAACGGGAGATGAGTTCTTCGTAGTGATGCGTCCCGTGTGGCCGCGCGATCTGATCCACACAAGCAACGGCCTTGACGAGCTCCTCGTGAGATGCCCGTGCGTAGAGTTGCTCGCGGATGTTCCGTTGCTACTCAGACCCCAGAAACCACAAGAGAAGGCCACATCAGCGGCCTAAGAAACGGTTTAGAATTGGTGACACATCCGGCCCCGGACGGGTTTTTAAGGGTTTGGGCGTTGCGAAACGGTGTCGCAGTATTGATTTAAATGGCGATCGGTTATGTCCGTGTCTCCACATCCACCAGGTACGCAATGAAGATAAGGCCTATGTTCGAATCTTACATGCCTTCAGAAGTGATCGGGGTATTCAGAAGGCTTGCGACCAGGCTGCACACCCCTCGCCGCCGGCTCGTTTCTGATGAGAAGGTCATTCTTTATGATCAAAAGGGGCACATAGGTCCTGTGATGACCGATCTACGGGAGGAATTCGGCAAGATCCTTCGCGAGCAAGACCTCCCAGACCTGGCCGATCTGACACAAATTCCAAAAGTTGGTCGAAATGATCCCTGTCCCTGTGGGTCGGGACTCAAATACAAACGGTGCCACGGGAAATAGATAGTGCCGAGGTGATTCCGAATGCCGACACAGGGGAGAGGATCAGCTGCTCAGATACTCTTCAATCGTCTGGTTCGTACTTGGATCGTTCCGGAGGCAAATGCTCGTGCACGGCAAAGTCCTGGAACAGGACCGATCCCTTTGCGCTTGGCATTACTCGTGTGGGAGCAAGCTGCCGGCCCCACAATGTTTCTGAATGACGAGGTCTTCGGAAAGGTTGCCAGGGTGCAGGTGATTTCTACTGGACCTGTATCGCAAGGCCAACAAGTTACAGCCGAACACATAAAGGGCTTGGCGCAGGTTTCATTGCGCAGTAGCTTGAATAGACACCCGTACATCTTTGTGGTCCAAGGCAGTGAGCAAAAGTTTTATGTTAAGTCCAGTAGGACTGAGGAGGTGCTCAGAACGCGAGACTTCAATGCTCTTGCCGAGCCTCTTTCTAGCGAAGGGGTCCTCCTTACTTCAGGCGAAACCCAGTTGAGTGTATATCTCGACGTTATCAGGAACTTATACGATCAAGTGTCCCCGGCACAAAAGAAGAAAGAATTTCTCAAGATGATGGATACCTATGGCCGGGATGATAAGTCGGAGGCGAGAGGACGAGCTAGAAGACATCTCCGGTTGCCGACGCTCATGATTCATAAGGAAGACGAATTCCTGCCTCTTTTGCTGGAAACCAGACAAACTTATATCGATGGTCACTTCTTCTCCTGTATTGCATCTGCAGTAACAACAGCAGACAGGATTTGCATTCGGTTGACGCAGCGCCACAGTTGGCCCTCCAAAGAGCAAAAAAAGATGTTAGCAAGGACGTTCGGCCAAAAGCTCCAACCTCTACGTGCCAAGAATGTAATAACCGAACATCAGGAAAAATTACTCAATAAAATGAATCAGATACGAATTAGGCACCTACATCCAAGAAAATCACCGAGTTCTCTCACGACAAAGCGTGACGCCTTAGCTGCTGTCAGGCTTCTGCATGAGTTCCTGGAGGGAACATTCAGTGTTTTTAGAGACTACATGATCGAAAACGGAAGATTGATGCCTAAACCCCTGGAATAGTCCTGAACCACAATCTTTTTTAACTTCCGACCATAGCTCCGGCCTGAGTTATAGCCAAATCTGGTGTTTGAGGGATTGAAGAAGAGCGGCGTAACGACTGATCCCTATGGGTAAAAGTACAGCAGCCAAATCGGAAATTCGGCAGAGGTTCTGAATATCATACTTTATTGGGAGACCTCCAGAGTCGGATTTGCCGGCGTGATATGGAGGCCGCGACCTCCCAGATCGCGGAAGGCCTTCTGGCGGCACGAGAACACGATGATCTGAAGATCCTGCGCCTGGCGCGTTAAAGCATCAAACATCCGCTCGATACGGTCGTCTCGTCCGTGTAGACGATCTCGTCGTCGAGAATAACGGGCGCGAACGCGCCAGTATTGGCCAGCATACGGGCGAAGGCAAGCCGGACGACTAGCTCAATGCCAACACTAACACCGAAAAGCGTCTCTCCCAGCGACCTTCTCTTGGACCCGAACAATTTTCGGTTTCAGGATTCGTCAGGATTCCTTCTCGCTGCTCAGAACCGATTCCACGAGCCTGGCGTGCAGGATCAAGCTTACAAGCGATTGAGGGAGAGCGAAAACCTGGTTGACCTAAAGCGTTCGATCATGCGGAACGGCTACATTCCTGTCGAGCAGATCGTCGCGCGTCCCCATGCTCACCTTGATGGCAAGTACATTGTAATCGAAGGCAATCGCCGGACCGCGGCCGTTCGCTGGATTCACGAGGATCACGCAGCCGGTGTCGAGATTACACAGGAGGTACTGGCCAGCCTTGAGAAGCTTCCTACAGTTGTTGCCGAGGAGACAGGAACTGATGAGGTTTTTCGCGCTAGCCTGATGGGAATCCGTCATGTGTCTGGGATCAATGAATGGGGTGGCTATCAGCTAGCTCGCCTCATCATGATGATGCGAGACAAACTTGGCCTTGAGCCATCCAATGTGGCGGATCGCCTAGGCCTTAGCACCCACGAGGTCAATCGGCGCTACAGGGCTTTCAAGGCTCTTGTCCAATTGGAGGATAACGAGGAGTTCGGCGAGCACACTAAGGCCGGACTGTACCCCATCTTTCACGAGGCAGTTTCTCTGCCGGCCGTGCGTAGTTGGCTAGAGTGGAATGAGGACCATGCGGTATTTGAGGGTGACGATGAGCTCTTGTCAATAGGTGTGGAAAAACATCAGGCGGCTTTCTCCTCCGGGACTTGGTTGACCGGGACTCCATTGACATATTTGGCGCCCTGGTAGACGTCTTTCATCAGCTCCGGTGCCTTCAACCGGCGGAATCGCTGCTCCGCCACCAACAGCATCTTCCAGATCACCGCCTGGGCGTTTTCCACTTTCTTGAATCGCTTGGCCGCGTCCGTTCGCAGCCGAAGAGCGGCAAACGGTGACTCCACTGGATTGGTGGTTCGCAGATGCTGCCACTGCTTCTTTGGATAGTTGTAAAAGGTCACCATCCGGTCCCAGTCCTGCTCGATTAGCTCAGCCGCCAGAGTCAGCCCTCGCTGCCGGCACCAGTGCTGAAAAACCTTCTTGAGTCGTTGTGCTTCTTCTCGAGTCTCGGCGTAAGGGATCTGCCGCAGGATCAGCAAGGCCGGCTTGTGCACTCGCTTAGGGAGCTTGGCCAGCAGGTTGACGATCCGATGATTCCAGCAGCGCTGCTCCTCGGCCTGGGGATAGACGTTGCGCAAAGCTCCCCAGATGCCCAGGTGGCCGTCTCCGATCACCAGCCGTGGACAGCCCATCCCCCGGCGCTTCAAGTCGCGCAGTACTTCCGACCAGCTCTGAGTCGATTCCCGATAGCCGCTCGTGACCGACACCACGGCTTTGCTTCCGTCACTTAAGGCGGCCAGCACCACCAGCAGGACTGCCTTTTCCTTCTCCAGACCCGCCTTGACGTAGATTCCATCTACCCATAAATACACCACTTCCAGATCATTCAAGGGTCGACTCTGCCAGACTTCCCATTCGGCCTGCCACTTCTCTTTCAATCTGGCCACCGTGGAGGACGACAGGTGCGCCTTTTCCCCTAAAAGCCCTCTCAGAGCCAGATCAAAATCCCCCAGCGCCAGACCATGCAAGTACAGCTCAGGGATCAGTTCTCGAACCTGCCGCGTCCGCTTGGCAAACAGGGGCAACACCCGACTTTCAAAGTGTTCCTCTAGATCCCGCACTCGAGGCCTTCGAACCTGGATCGTCCCCGAGCTCAGCGTCAGATGCCTCGGCTTCCCATATCCATTGCGATAGCCCGACGGAGCGTCCACGGCCCTTCGCCGCTCACTCTTACGCCGCCCTAATAACTCCGTGACTTCCTCCTCCAGCAGCTCTTGAACCCAGCCTTGGATCTTCTCCCGCACCCAATCTTCCAGCTCCTCGAAACAAACTCTTGACTCCACACTTTCCTCAATCTTCTGCTTGCTCATGCGGTGTGTACTCCTTCCGTTGCGGGCCTTTCGGCCCTGGGTTTTAAATCAACCCGGAAGGATACTCACCGCCTATGCTATTTACACACCTTCTGATGGTAGCTCGTGACCCTGATTGGCGACAGTTAGAATTCCCCGCGACGACAAATAGAAATCCCCGCTTTTTCAGGGCTGATCCTGACCATGAGGACATGGTTAAAGATCAGCAAGTGCGGAGGTTAGTGAAGTTGCGAAAGAACGAGAAGACGCTAACGATGGCGGCGGCGAGAGCGGGGCTGTCGCGAAAGACGGCTCGGAAGTACCTGAAGTCGGGAAAGCTGCCGAGCCAGTGTCAGCCGGAGCGGTATTGGAGAACTCGATCGGATCCGTTCGAGTCGGTATGGCCGGAAGTGGAAGAGATCCTGAAGCGATCGCCGACGGTGGAGGCGACAGCGGTGTTCGAGTATTTGTGCCGTCAGCAGGAAGGGGCCTTCCAGCAAGGCCAGTTGAGAACACTGCAGCGGAGGATCAAGCAGTGGAAGGTAGAACACGGAGAAGCGAAGGAGGTGATGTTCCCGCAGAAGTATAGGCCGGGACATCAAGCACAATCGGACTTTACCTTTATGGGGCGTCTGGGAGTGACGATCCAGGGTCAGCCGTTTCCCCATCTGCTGTACCATTTTGTGTTGGCCTACTCGAACTGGGAAGCGACCACGCTGTGTTTCAGTGAGTCGTTTGAGAGCCTCAGCCTGGGGCTTCAGAACGCGTTGTGGGAGTTGGGGGCGCTGCCCGAGGAACACCGAACAGACCGGCTCTCGGCGGCAGTCAACAACCTGAAGCGGGAAGAGTTCACCGAGCGCTATCAAGGGTTGCTGAACCACTTCGGGATGCGCTCGAGTCGCACCCAGGCAGGCAAGGCACACGAGAACGGGGATGTGGAACAGGCTCATCACCGCTTGAAACGGGCCATCGAGCAGGAACTGCTGCTGCGGTGCAGCCGTGATTTTTCCAGCCGGGAAGAGTACGAGGGCTTTGTAGCGGTGATTGTGGCCCGGCGCAATGCGGCCCGACAAAAGCGCCTGGGAGAAGAGCTGGCAGTGATGCGCCCGTTGCCGGCACGCCGTCTGGATGACTTCACCCGGCAGTGGGTGAAAGTCTCCCCCAGTAGTACGATCCGGGTTCGCCACAACACCTATTCGGTGGACAGCCGGTTGATCGGCGAGCGAGTGCAAGTGCGGGTGTGGGCGGATCAGCTGGAGGTCTACTACGGGGGTCAGCGGCAAGCACGGATGCCCCGCTTGCGAGGAGAAGGCAAGCATCGCATTGACTACCGGCACGTGATCCATTCGCTGGTGCGAAAACCGGGAGCTTTTCTTCGCTATCGCTGGCGGGAGGATCTGTTTCCGGGGATCTTGTTTCGAGTCGCCTACGACGAGCTGCGCCAGGATTGTCCGGCCACGGCGGATCGCCAATATCTGAAAATCCTCGAGTTGGCTGCCCAGGAAGGAGAGCAGCGGGTGCGAGAAGCGCTTCAGGGGCTGATTGAGAGGGGACAAAACATCCGTTTCGAAGCACTACGAGAATGCCTCGTCGATCCGGTGGTGGAACCCTGGGAAGTGGCGGTGGAGAAGATGGACGTGGGCCTCTACGACACGCTTCTGGAGAGCCGGGAGGTGAGATCATGAGCACAGGCAACTTGATCCGGCTTCGCGAGTGCCTTATCCAGCTGCATCTACCGGCCTTTCGGGAGCACTACGCCGCCCAGGCGGCACTGGCCACCAAGGAAAGTCTGTCCTATCCCCGGTTTCTACTCTCGTTAAGTGAGATCGAGGTGGTGGAGCGGCACGAGCGCAAAATCCAGCGCTTGCGCCGAATCTCGAAGCTTCCCTGGGAGAAAACGCTGACGGCGTTGGACCGCTCGCGCTTGCCCCAAAGCGTGGATCGACAACTGACGGCGCTGCTGGAAGGGACGTTTTTGGATCGCGCCGAGAACGTCTTGGCTTTCGGCAACCCTGGAAGTGGCAAGACGCATCTGGTCTGTGCTCTGGGCCAGGAGTTGATTCTGCTGGGGCGCCGGGTTCTGTTCTCTACCTGCGCCCTGCTGGTACAGCGATTGCTGCGGGCCAAGATCGATCTGACCCTGGAGAAGGAGCTCAAGAAACTGGATCGCTTCGAAGCTCTCATAGTCGATGACATCGGCTACGTTCAGCAAAGTCGGGAGGAAATGGAGGTTCTTTTCACACTGCTGGCCCATCGCTACGAACGTCGCAGCATCTTGCTGACCAGCAACCTGATCTTCTCGGACTGGGAGAGGATCTTCAAGGACCCCCTGACAACGGCAGCAGCTATCGATCGGCTGGTGCACCACAGCGTGATTCTGGAACTCAACGTCTCGAGCTACCGAATGGAGAGCGCCAAGGCAAAGCAGCAGGGAACCACGGAATGAGGAAAACGGGAGGAGGTCAAATCCGGGCAAATCGGCTGATTGGGCCCCCGGAAGTGCTGGCTGGGGACGATAGACGAGTGCCCGCCAAGGGGAGAGATCGTACAGCTCCCTACGGAGGCCGCTCAGGATCCTCGTGGATCTGGTCCACTCCCCTCGACACCGGCGCGAGCGAGGGGGAGCTCCCTTCGGGCTACGCTCTCACTCCGTCCCCTTCGCATTCTAAGAACAATCTCTCTTTTTTACAGAAAGGAGGACCGCGGAAAAGAGTCGTCTCAGAGGACGGCTACAGCTCTTTTTTATTTAATCCCTTTGGTGGGGATTTCCAGTTGTCGCCGCGGGAATAATAATCGTCGTTGATCATGACCCAGTCTTCGTAATGCTAGTGACGGGTGGCACACTTAGTACTCGAGCATGGAACCTTGCCGAGCGGTCGGGGGTCATCGGAATCGATGGAGAGTTGTTGGCGGCCTTTCTCGTCGATCGTGGCACGGATCTTGGTGATAGTCCGCTACCCAGAGAATTCCGCAATTGGATTCGACTCGGCTGAGGTTCGTTGAGCTGGAGGAAAAACAGCGTCAGTTTGACGAGTTTCTTTATCGAGCCAACAGCTGGGATCGATCCCGTCGCGTCATCGTCAAAGTGGAGGTCGATCAGCGCGGGATCAATCGTCGCTTTGTACTCACCAACCGGGTGGGAGCAATGATGCCCACCCGGATGGATGCCTGAACTCCTTGGCGTCCGCGATCGGCCGCTTCGTGGGTGTCCTGTGCTAGCCCGGATTATGCAAAAGATCTGAATCCGAGTGAGATTCTGGCTCCAGGAAAAAGCCGTAGCCCTCTGATATAAAAGGGTTTACAAAAACAATGACCCTAAACAGGAGCTACGGCAATGTTGAAAGCAGTCTGCCAGAATACCCTGCCATTTCATAGCCACAGAAACATCACGGCTCGTTTTGATGGGGGGAGCCTCACTTCCGACGCAGGATGGTTGTTGTTTGGATCCCTGGATCGTCAACATCGATTGTGCGAGGGCTTCAGTTCGTGTATTGCGGAAAGTCGAGACCGACGCTACGTTCGTCATGACCTGTTGAAGTTGATCCGACAACGAGTCTTGCAGATCGTGGCCGGCTACGAAGACTGTAACGACGCCGATACGCTGCGCTCGGATCCGATGCTCAAGACCGTCTGTGATCAGTTGCCAGAGAGCGATCCCGATTTGGCCACCCAGCCGACTTTCTCCCGCCTGGAGAACTCCGTCACCAAGAAGGATCTGATGCGTCTGAGCCGGTGGCTGCCAGGCCGTTATGTGCGCTCCCTGAAGAAGAGACGTCCCAGCAAGATCATCCTGGATCTGGACAGTACCGACGACCACACTCACGGCCAACAGGAGTTCTCCTTCTACCACGGGTATTACCGAAACCACATTCTGCATCCTTTGCTGATCTTCGATGCCGACACGGGAGACCTGGTCTGTGCCGTGTTGAGACCTGGCAACAAGGGGGCTGCCTCTCACATCGTGCCCATTCTGAAGCGAGTCGTGGAGGCCATCCGACAAGCAGTGGGGACGGATGTCGAGATTGAGATTCGGGCCGACAGCGGCTTTGCCACGCCTCGGCTCTACGAGTTCTGTGAATGTGAAGAGAATAAACTCCAGTATGTCATTGGGTTAAGTCGAAACCCTCGCCTGCAGCGAGTGGTCGAGCCCCTGCTGGATTCGACTCGGCTGAGGTTCGTTGAGCTGGAGGAAAAACAGCGTCAGTTTGACGAGTTTCTTTATCGAGCCCACAGCTGGGATCGATCCCGTCGCGTCATTGTCAAAGTGGAGGTCGATCAGCGTGGCATCAATCGTCGCTTTGTAGTTACCAACCGGGACGATCTCTGCTCCCAATCACTTTATGACCACTACACAAACCGAGGGCAGACCGAGAACTTCATCAAGGCCTTCAAGAATCATCTGAGCATGGACCGACTCAGCTGTCATCGATTCCTGGCCAATCAGTTTCGACTCCTCCTGCATGCACTGGCTTACCAGATGTTCGTGCGCCTGCGCGACTATCTTCACGGAACCCCCTGGCACAAGCTCGAAATCGAAACCTTACGTCGTCGGGTCCTCAAGATTGGGGCCCGGATCCGACAAACCACTCGACGCATCTGGGTCCATCTTTCCTCAGCCTTCCCCGAACAACCCCTCTTCCACCTCGTCTTGAGTCGCCTGAACTCCAGTTAGCTTTTCCCAGCTCCCCCGAAAAACCGCTTCCGACACTCATCCAGGCCCAGATCTGTCTGAAATTCACTCCCCAAACCACTCAAACGCCTCGCCAACCCATATTCTTCGCAAATCCGCCTGTCACACCTGCCCGCTTCCGAGTTGGGCCACTTCTCGAGTCGTTTTTCAACACCGAACTACGGTTCTTGCATAATCCGGGCTAGGATCCTAGGAAATGATAATTTCTCTAATTTCCCAAAAAGGCGGTGTTGGCAAATCTGCTCTCTCCCGGTTGATAGCTGTTGAATACGCAAAAGCTAGATGGGCTGTCAAAATCGGTGATCTGGACACAGGCCAGGGATCAACTGCAAAGTGGAAAGCTCGCCGCGATCAAAACGGCATCGCTCCAGAAATACCCGTTGAAAAATATGCCACCGTAGACCGTGCCATCAATGATGCAGAAAACTATGATCTGATGGTTTTAGATGGTCCTGCATTTGCAGAACGGCGCGGCATGTCCATGGCACAAGCTTCTGACCTAATCATCATGCCCACTGGATACAGTCTCGATGATATGGACCCGCAAATTGAAACCGCCTATGAATTGGAAGAAAAAGGCATTAATTCAGATCAGATTGTTTTTATATTTTGCAGGGCACAAGGATCAGCCTCGGAAGATGCTGCCGCGCGTTTATACATGAAAAAAGCCCGCCTTAATGTGCTTGATCCTATTTTTCCTGAAAGACCATCTATCCGACAGGCTCACAATGCGGGCCGGGCGGCTAGTGAAGTTTCGTACCCTTCGATTAAATCCAAAGTTTTGCCGCTGGTTCAAGCCATTGTGGACAAACTCAACCAGGACTACAAGTAACCATGGTAAATCAAGGTTTGAATATCGCCCCACCTCCACGTAAAACCAAAACCCAGGGAAAACCGGAGCCAAAAGCCCCGAGAACAAAGGCCGGGAATATAGCCAATGACAGGTCAAACCGTACAAGCGTCAAATTCGATCAGCCCGCAGAAGGAGACAAGGTTCAATTTAACAAACGCGTCACCCGAAGCACGGCAGATGGTTTTGAAATACTTTCGATTAAGACCAGAAGGAAAATTCCAGATCTGCTCGCCGAAGGATTGGAAATGCTAGAGGCCAAATACGGGAAAGTCTAGATATCTAGGTGTCTATATTACTATTATTCTAGGAACATAGAAACCTATCATGAGGCGCTTTCGAAGAAGCCTTAGGGACCGCCGTCACCGGAGGAAATGGGGAAGGCAAGAGCGGCGCGTCTGGCGGCGTGGTTCGCTCGCAATCTGGGCGCTGGCGTCGTCGCTCAGAGACAGAAAGATTCGGGTGCGGAGCGTCTGCAAGAGCGCCCGCCACGCCTCAGACGACCCTAGAACGGAGCGCAACGAGGAAATAGATTGAGTGGCGACAATCGGGATGCAGCGGCATTGCCGGGTCAGCGCGAAGGATTTCTCATCGCCCGATGGATCGTCCTCGCCCACGGAAGCGAACGCCTGATATTCGTCACAGATAAAGACAGCGGGCCGGAAGTAGGTACTTGGCTTTTCCTTCATCTTGGCCGGGCGCATGAGAAGCGCTTGGAGCCAAGCGTTCTTGAGCATCACGCCGATGGCGCGGGCCAGCGCCGGGTTGCTCCCGGCTGGCATGTTCAAGGCCAGCACCTTACCGCCTTCGATCAATTCATAGAGCGGCGGCAAAGGCCGCGTCCTTCCGGCAATGGTATCGCCGGGCCATTGCCGGTCCTCCTGGGGGTCCGCCTCGGCGCTGTCCTCGGCGCGGATCGCGTCCTCTCCCCGGCCCTCGCCTCCGGCTTGCTTGGGCCTGGACCTTCGCCATCTTCTCGGCCAGCATCGCGGCCCTGGCCTTCGGGCCAATGCGTTTGGGATCATCGGAGACTTCCGGCGCGGGCGGGCAAAACACCGCCGCAACGTCCGGCATATCGAACATCGAGAGAAATACCGAAACGCCCTCGACAATCGAGGACTTGATTTTGTTGTCCAGCTTTTGCCAGTCGTTCTCAAACCACCGTTTCACAGCGGCCACCCGCTCTCTCACATCGTCACCAGCTCCGGGCTCCCAAACAATCCGGGGTTGGATCGCCAATTCCTCTAGCCCGGATTATGCAAGAGATCTAAATTCAAGTGAGATTTGGGCCCAGAAAAAAGGCCGTAGCTCTCTGATATAAAAGGGTTTAGAGAAACAATGACCCTAAACAGGAGCTACGGCAATGTTGAAAGCAGTCTGCCAGAATACCCTGCCATTTCATAGCCACAGAAACATCACGGCTCGTTTTGATGGGGGGAGCCTCACTTCCGACGCAGGATGGTTGTTGTTTGGATCCCTGGATCGTCAACATCGATTGTGCGAGGGCTTCAGTTCGTGTATTGCGGAAAGTCGAGACCGACGCTACGTTCGTCATGACCTGTTGAAGTTGATCCGACAACGAGTCTTGCAGATCGTGGCCGGCTACGAAGACTGTAATGACGCCGATACGCTGCGCTCGGATCCGATGCTCAAGACCGTCTGTGATCAGTTGCCAGAGAGCGATCCCGATTTGGCCACCCAGCCGACTTTCTCCCGCCTGGAGAACTCCGTCACCAAGAAGGATCTGATGCGTCTGAGCCGGTGGCTGCCAGGCCGTTATGTGCGCTCCCTGAAGAAGAGACGTCCCAGCAAGATCATCCTGGATCTGGACAGTACCGACGACCACACTCACGGCCAACAGGAGTTCTCCTTCTACCACGGGTATTACCGAAACCACATTCTGCATCCTTTGCTGATCTTCGATGCCGACACGGGAGACCTGGTCTGTGCCGTGTTGAGACCTGGCAACAAGGGGGCTGCCTCTCACATCGTGCCCATTCTGAAGCGAGTCGTGGAGGCCATCCGACAAGCAGTGGGGACGGATGTCGAGATTGAGATTCGGGCCGACAGCGGCTTTGCCACGCCTCGGCTCTACGAGTTCTGTGAATGTGAAGAGAATAAACTTCAATATGTCATCGGGTTAAGCCGAAACCCTCGCCTGCAGCGAGTGGTCGAGCCCCTGCTGGATTCGACTCGGCTGAGGTTCGTTGAGCTGGAGGAAAAACAGCGTCAGTTTGACGAGTTTCTTTATCGAGCCCACAGCTGGGATCGATCCCGTCGCGTCATTGTCAAAGTGGAGGTCGATCAGCGTGGCATCAATCGTCGCTTTGTAGTTACCAACCGGGACGATCTCTGCTCCCAATCACTTTATGACCACTACACAAACCGAGGGCAGACCGAGAACTTCATCAAGGCCTTCAAGAATCATCTGAGCATGGACCGACTCAGCTGTCATCGATTCCTGGCCAATCAGTTTCGACTCCTCCTGCATGCACTGGCTTACCAGATGTTCGTGCGCCTGCGCGACTATCTTCACGGAACCCCCTGGCACAAGCTCGAAATCGAAACCTTACGTCGTCGGGTCCTCAAGATTGGGGCCCGGATCCGACAAACCACTCGACGCATCTGGGTCCATCTTTCCTCAGCCTTCCCCGAACAACCCCTCTTCCACCTCGTCTTGAGTCGCCTGAACTCCAGTTAGCTTTTCCCAGCTCCCCCGAAAAACCGCTTCCGACACTCATCCAGGCCCAGATCTGTCTGAAATTCACTCCCCAAACCACTCAAACGCCTCGCCAACCCATATTCTTCGCAAATCCGCCTGTCACACCTGCCCGCTTCCGAGTTGGGCCACTTCTCGACTCGTTTTTCAACACCGAACTACGGTTCTTGCATAATCCGGGCTAGCCCGGATTATGCAAAAGATCTGAATCCGAGTGAGATTCTGGCTCCAGGAAAAAGCCGTAGCCCTCTGATATAAAAGGGTTTAGAGAAACAAAGACCCTAAACAGGAGCTACGGCAATGTCAAAAACAGTCTGCCAGAATACCCTGCCATTTCACAGCCACAGAAAGATCACGACGCGTTTTGATGGAGGGAGCCTCACTTCCGACGCAGGATGGTTGTTGTTTGGATCCCTGGATCGTCAACATCGATTGTGCGAGGGCTTCAGTTCGTGTATTGCGGAAAGTCGAGACCGACGCTACGTTCGTCATGACCTGTTGAAGTTGATCCGACAACGAGTCTTGCAGATCGTGGCCGGCTACGAAGACTGTAATGACGCCGATACGCTGCGCTCGGATCCGATGCTCAAGACAGTCTGTGATCAGTTGCCAGAGAGCGATCCCGATTTGGCCACCCAGCCGACTTTCTCCCGCCTGGAGAACTCCGTCACCAAGAAGGATCTGATGCGTCTGAGCCGGTGGCTGCCAGGCCGTTATGTGCGCTCCCTGAAGAAGAGACGTCCCAGCAAGATCATCCTGGATCTGGACAGTACCGACGACCACACTCACGGCCAACAGGAGTTCTCCTTCTACCACGGGTATTACCGAAACCACATTCTGCATCCTTTGCTGATCTTCGATGCCGACACGGGAGACCTGGTCTGTGCCGTGTTGAGACCTGGCAACAAGGGGGCTGCCTCTCACATCGTGCCCATTCTGAAGCGAGTCGTGGAGGCCATCCGACAAGCAGTGGGGACGGATGTCGAGATTGAGATTCGGGCCGACAGCGGCTTTGCCACGCCTCGGCTCTACGAGTTCTGTGAATGTGAAGAGAATAAACTCCAGTATGTCATTGGGTTAAGTCGAAACCCTCGCCTGCAGCGAGTGGTCGAGCCCCTGCTGGATTCGACTCGGCTGAGGTTCCTTGAGCTGGAGGAAAAACAGCGTCAGTTTGACGAGTTTCTTTATCGAGCCCACAGCTGGGATCGATCCCGTCGCGTCATTGTCAAAGTGGAGGTCGATCAGCGTGGCATCAATCGTCGCTTTGTAGTTACCAACCGGGACGATCTCTGCTCCCAATCACTTTATGACCACTACACAAACCGAGGGCAGACCGAGAACTTCATCAAGGCCTTCAAGAATCATCTGAGCATGGACCGACTCAGCTGTCATCGATTCCTGGCCAATCAGTTTCGACTCCTCCTGCATGCACTGGCTTACCAGATGTTCGTGCGCCTGCGCGACTATCTTCACGGAACCCCCTGGCACAAGCTCGAAATCGAAACCTTACGTCGTCGGGTCCTCAAGATTGGGGCCCGGATCCGACAAACCACTCGACGCATCTGGGTCCATCTTTCCTCAGCCTTCCCCGAACAACCCCTCTTCCACCTCGTCTTGAGTCGCCTGAACTCCAGTTAGCTTTTCCCAGCTCCCCCGAAAAACCGCTTCCGACACTCATCCAGGCCCAGATCTGTCTGAAATTCACTCCCCAAACCACTCAAACGCCTCGCCAACCCATATTCTTCGCAAATCCGCCTGTCACACCTGCCCGCTTCCGAGTTGGGCCACTTCTCGAGTCGTTTTTCAACACCGAACTACGGTTCTTGCATAATCCGGGCTAGAACTCGATTCGAAAAACTGCCCCAGCGGCGACTCCGCCCGAAGGGCAACTCGTAAACAGCATTGGCGTTATAGATGTGCCGGGCGTCCCAGAAGGAGTGGGTCTTGTCCAGTCCAAAATTTGCGTTGTCGCGAAAGTGTTCGCGCTCCGTGTCACTTCCCTCAAAGTCGGTCAGGTTCTTACTGAAGGTGTAGTTGGCCTGGAACTGCAGCCCCTCACTGAATCGGCGGCGAACCTCGAGCTTGAGTCCATGGTAGGTCGAGTGGGAGTTTCGTCCCAGCAACCAGGCGTTTTCGAACTGAGGATTGGCTCGAAAGAAATTCAAGGGAAGACCGGCTGCCTGCAGATAACCCTGGGAGGCCCGAACACGGTCGATGAAGTCAGCTACCGAGGCCGCTAGTCCCAGGGAAATATCATTGAGCAGCGGGTCCCGGTCGCGAGGACGCATCACATTCCAGATCTGCCCGAACACGCCCGTGTCCTCTCCCACCACAGGGTCTCCGGTGGCGGCCAGGTTTCGCTGGGCAGCGAGAAAGCCGTCCAGGAAACCGTTTTCCCGGACGATGATCTGATTCAGATTGACGGTTCGCGGCAGTCCGACCCCGTGGTTTCCGACGTAAGCTGCTTCCAGGAGGGTGTTGCGCATGATCTCGCGCTGGATCCGCAGCGACCAGCTCTGTACATAAGGAGTTGTGTAACTATCGTCCCAGACCGCCAGCGTGCCCGTTCGATCAAAGGCTTTGGGGCCAAAGGGGACTCCGGGATCGACCGTGTCGACGAGTTCAAAGGCCCGATCCAGCCTGTCTCCAGGCCGACCGAAGAAAAACCTTTCGGCGGTGGCGCCTGGATTGTCGTCGTCCTGAGCCGCCGTGTTGACCATCTGGTTCCGATCGTAAGAAATGCGATAGTTGCCGGCGATACTCCATTTCCCGGATCCAGTCGGGTCGAAGGTAAAGCCCAGATTGGGGGCAAAGTTGTTCCAGTCTGTCTCGTAGAGCTCCCGACCCGCCTCGGGTAACAAGCCGATAGCGGTCTCGCCCGGCCCGGAAATGCCGTAGATACATTGGACACAGGCCTGCCCTCCCGCCACCGGATAGGAGAAGATCCCCTGGTCCTCGAAAACCGAGGGAAGCACCTCGAAGCGGGTGCCCAGCTGGAGTGTGAGCCGGTCATGGACCTTCCAGGTGTCCTGAAAAAAGAAGCTGTACTCGCGGGACCTCCAGCGTCGAAATTTGGTTTCCAGCGGTACGAAGGCGTCTCCCTCGGGGGTAACCTGCTGGAAGGTCTGGAAGTACAAACCCAGTGATCCGGTGACGTCGTTAGTCAACTGCTGAGCTCGCGCTCGATCGTTGCCGGAGAGTCCGGGAAGGCCGGGGATATTAGCCCGATTGAAGAAGTTGTCTGTGGCTGCCACCGGGAGATAGAAATTACCGCCGGAGCCGGCATTCCAACGGTTGACACGGATGTCTACGCCGCCTTTGAAGGTGTGATCTCCTCGAATCCAGGTCAGGTTGTCGTTGAGGGTCAATGTGGCCGTTGGCCCAGCCTGGGGAAGTAGCAAGCTCCGGTTGGCGTTGCCCCCGCCGCTGGGCCTTCCCAGTCCGCTGAAGTTGAGCAGCGGGAAATCCGTGAACCGCGTCTCGTCGCCGGGGATGAATCGCCACTTCTCAGAGGTTCCACCCAGTCTCAACTCGTTCAGAAGGCCGGGCGTAAATGTGGAAGTCAGGTTGACGATCACCGCCGGCAGGCTGATATGGAAGATGAAATTCCGGGGCCCCAGGATGTGCCGGCGGGAAGGGTCGTCCAGTTCACGGCTGGCACCCGAGACCGCCAGCCGGTGTCTGTCATTGAAAATGTAATCGCCTTTGATCACGAAGCGCCACTCCCTGAAGGGATCGTCCGAGCTGAAGCGGTAACCGGCGGTGTTGAAACCATCGCCCCTGTCGCTGGTGTTGGGAGAAGGCAGCCGGGAAGCGAAGCTGCTCCACAAGGAACTCCTGCCGGTGCGCGTCGGGTCAATGGTGGTGAGATCGATCTCCTGGATCTCACCCGTATTCGTATTCCGGTACTGGAAGATGCCCGTTTCTTTGAAGCGGTCTGTATAGACGGTGTTCAGAACGGTCTCATCCTGCGTCTCATCGATCTTCTCGTAGGTGAAGTGGAAGAACGCCTTATTCTCGATGACCGGTCCGCCGACCGCAAAACCGTACTGGTGACGCAGGAAAAACGGCCGTTCAATACCGTCCTTGTTGCGGAAGAAGTCGTTGGCATTGAGGGCCCCGTTGCGATGAAAATAAAAGGCGCTTCCGTGAAAGTCGTTGGTCCCGGATTTATAGAGCATTTGAACCTGAGCACCCGACCCCAGACCATGTTCAGCCGAGGCGCTCGAAGTGACCACTCGATACTCGGCAATGGCTTCATTGATGACCGGGGCCGCAGAGAATACTGCCCCCGCCGGAAAAGCAGGCTGATTTGCCGAGATGCCCTCAATCTGGACATTGTTATCGCTTTGCCTCAATCCGTCGACCCGTCCGAAGTTGAAGAATCGATTGGTGCCTGCCTGCAGGAAAAAAAGGAACATGGGGTCACGGTCGACGAGAGGCAGATCACTGATTTTTTGCTCATTGACTACACCTCCAAGTGACTGAGAAACCCGATCCACCGTGGGTGGCGCGGCGGTGACGGTGATTTCCTGTTCGATGCCACCAGTTTCCAGCTCCAGGTCGAGCGTGAGTGTGTCTCCCACCTCCACTTTGATATCCGGCCGCGTGTAGCGCTTGAAACCAGCCAGCTCGGCACCCAGTGTGTAGAAGGCTGGTCTGACGCCGACAAAGAGATATCGCCCTCGATCGTTGGTGATTGCCTCATGGGTCAGGTTGGTTCCCTGATCGGTGAGGGTCACCGTCACCCCGGGCACCACTGCTTCGGTCTGGTCTCTGACGACGCCGTCCACACGCGCCGTCGCGGCCTGGCCCGAAAGATCAGCAGTTGTGAACGAAAGAAATGACATCGCGGCGGTCAGGACGACCGCAGTCAGCGCTTTGGCACGCACGGCTTTCTCCTTTGAAAATGACTTCGCTCACTCGACTCGTGAGCCGAGTCGTGAGGTCTTACAACCTATCCTAGCAGCACCATTACCTGGGTTCTCACTGATAGAAGCGGGAAACGAACTCGGAAAGTGCCAGATCGGAAGGGTTTGCCCCCTGAGAAATTCCAATTCCGATGCTATACTCCCGGGGAAATTCTGAAACGAACTCACCAGCTTTCTACAAGAAAGTACCAGGCCAATGGCGTCACCTTCACCGCAGGAGATCACACGACTGCTCTCGGCCTGGAGGGGCGGCGACGAGGGAGCTCTGAAGAAACTGATGCCGCTGGTCCATCAGCAGTTGCGGCGCCTGGCTCACCGCTCCATGCAGCAGGAACGCCCGGATCACAGCCTGCAAACGACGGCTCTGGTCAATGAGGCTTTTCTGCGGCTGGTGGATTGCCAGCAGGTGGAGTGGCAAGATCGAGCCCACTTTTTTGCTTTGAGCGCCCGGTTGATGCGGCGCATTCTGGTGGATATTGCCCGTTCCCGCCGCTATTTGAAGCGTGGAGGTAAGGAGCAAAGAGTGACGATGGATGACACTTTGCTCGGGTTCCCAGCGGAGCCGGGAACGGACATTCTGGCCCTGGATGAGGCCCTGCAGTCACTGGCAGCTGCAGACACCAGGAAGGGCGAGGTGGTGGAACTTCGCTTTTTTGGCGGGTTGGGCGTTAAAGAAACCGCTGAAATGCTGAAGGTCTCCCCCAGAACAGTAATGCGGGACTGGAAGATGGCTAAAATGTGGCTGCTGCGGGAGTTGGTCTGAGAGGACGAGGATGAAGTCGGCACGCCGAAAGCAGATTGAGGATCTCTGTTTCGCGGCAATGAAGCGGGAAGGTGAGGAGCGGGCGGCGTTCTTAGAGAAGGAGTGCAGGGGGGATGAAGCCCTGCTCCAAGAAGTGGTTTCGCTGCTCAAGCATGAACAGGCTGCGGAAGAGTTTCTGGAAATGCCCGCCCTGGAAGCGGAGGCCGAGGCCCTGGCCCAGGATCAGGCCGGCTCCATGGTGGGGCGCCAGATCGGTTCCTACAAAATTGTGTCCCAAATCGGTGCCGGAGGTATGGGAGAAGTGTTCCTGGCCCGGGACGCCACCCTGGGTCGAAAGGTGGCGCTGAAATTCCTTCCCGAAGAGATGCGGCAAAACGAGCTGGCCCGAAAACGGTTTTTGCGCGAGGCCAGGTCGGCTGCCGCCCTGGATCATCCCTATATCTGCAAGATCTACGAGATCGGGGAGGCGGAAAAAGCACCTTACATCGCGATGGAGTATGTGAGAGGGACAACTCTAGACGAGGGATTCTCGAAGAAAGTCCCACCCCCTCTGGAAAAAGTGCTCCAGACAGCGCTTCAGATTGCCGAAGCCCTGGGAGCGGCCCACCGCAAAGGCATCGTCCATCGGGATCTCAAGCCGGCCAACATCATGGTGACTTCCGAAGGACATGTGAAAGTGATGGACTTCGGTCTGGCCAAGCGGGTGGCGGCGGAAGATCCGGAGCAGGAGCTTACTGCGGCCTTAACCGCAGAAGGGACCACCGTGGGCACCGTCCCCTACATGTCGCCGGAGCAGCTTTCCGGCAAACCCGTGGACACACGAACAGACATCTTCTCTTTCGGCATCCTCCTTTCTGAGATGCTCACAGGGGTTCATCCCTTTAAGAAGGGCCGGCCGATCGCGACCGTTAACGCGATTCTGAACGAAGTGCCGGCCCCTCTGTCGCAGCACCGCAACGATGTCCCGCCCATTCTCCAGCACACCGTAGCGAAAATGCTGACCAAGGATGCAGACCGGCGCTATCAGCTGGTCCATGAGGTGCACACCGACCTGGTCGGGGTGATCCGGGGGCTCGGAGACCGCGCGCTGCTTCATTCGACATCGCCCCTTCCGCCGCAACCCGGCCACAACAGCATTGCCCTGCTGTGGACAGTCGCGCTGGGCGTATGTGCGCTGGCCGTGGGAGCCGCTGCTGTCTGGACCTTCAGGCCGACGCCGGCGCCGACAGCAGACTCTGTATCCTTCCGCTGGCCGATACCGCTGCCTGCGGGAGAGAGACTGGGGTCTGAGTATAGTCGAGGAGTGGCCCTTTCCCCGGATGGTACGCAAGTGGCCTTTGTCTCGGGAAGCCAACCTGAATCCGCGAGCAAGCCGAAGACGAGAATCTACCTGCATCATCTGGATCAGTGGCAGTCCCGAGCCATCCCGGGTACGCGGGACGTCACGCAGCCCTTTTTCTCTCCGGATGGGAACTGGTTGGGTTTCGTAACGCGGCGGCAAGAGCTCAAGAAGGTGAATCTTTCAGGGGCCGAGCCGGTACAACTGTGCCAGTGCGAGGCCAGCTTCGGAGCCAGCTGGGGACGGGATGACAGGATCGTGTTCGCCGGCCGGACTGGAGGCCTGTTTCGGGTTCCGGCCTCCGGAGGGACACCGGAAGAGATCACTCAACTGGACGAAGCGTCCGGAGAGGTGAGTCACCGTCTCCCTCACATCCTTCCCAACGGCAAGGCGGTCCTCTTCACCGCGCTGCGCTACAAGACTTCAGGATTGGACTGGAACAGGGCGCAGATCTTTGTCCAATCTCTGGGGACCGGGGAGCGAAAGCTGCTCCTGGAGGGAGGCTCGGACGCCCGCTACGTGCCCACCGGCCATCTCGTCTTTGCCCGGGAAGCCCGGCTACTGGCGGTTCCCTTTGATCCGGGCCGGCTGGAAGTGACCGGGGCCGAAGGTCCGGTTTTGGAAGGGATTAACCGTTCCATTTACACCGGAAGTTCGTCACGAGAGACGGGCGTGGCCCAGTTCAGCTTCTCCCAAACGGGAACGCTGGCCTATGTAGCGGGATCGGTTTATCCGGAGCGCAAGCTGACTCCTGTCTGGGTCGACCGCAAGGGGCGCGAGCAACCTCTGGATGTCGAACCGAGACTCTATGACTGGGGCCGTGTTTCCCCCGATGGCCGCCACGTACTGCTCACACACGCCTACCCTCCCCGGGACGTCTGGCTTTTTGATGTACAGCGCCAAACCTCGCGACGGCAGACCTTCGAGGGGAGCCACAAAGCGTCCATCTGGGAGCCCGGGACCCGGCGTTTTACCCTCTCCTCGGATCGGGAGGGACCGGTGGCTCTTTACACCAAGAGGGTCGATTCCGGGCCGGGAGAGGTCGAACCGCTGCCGGGGGATATCATGGGCGGCTTCACCAGTTCCTGGTCGCCGGACGGAAAGCACCTGGCGATCTCGGTCGGGGGCGATATCCTGGTGCTGTCGAGGGAGGGAGAGGTGGAACCCTTCCTCCAGACGAGATTCGCAGAGTACTGGCCGGCGTTTTCACCTGACGGGACATGGATTGCCTACGGGTCCAACGACTCGGGGCGTTTCGAGGTGTATGTTCGGTCCTACCCTGGACCCGGGTCCGCCGTTCAGATCTCGACCAAAGGGGGGATGTCTCCGGCCTGGTCACGGGACGGGCGGGAACTATTCTTCCGCACACCCGACCTCGGACCCTTTTATTCGGTCAAGATCGATGCGGAAGGGGAGCGTTTCCCACGGAGCCTGCCGGTAAAGCTCTTTGCAGGCCCATACAGCCATTCAGAACCCGTTCGTTCCTACGATGTCGCTCCAGACGGGCGGTTCCTGCTCATGAAGCTTCCCGATAAGGCCGCCCTGACCGCCCTGCAGGAAGAGTTTTTCCCCACCCGCATCCGGCTCGTCCAGAACTGGTTCCAGGAACTCGAGCGCCTGGCCCCGACCGGGTAGTGGAGTATGTGCAGGGAGAGGCGCTGAAGGAGAAGCGGCGGTGATCCCGGCTAAAAGCCCCGGTGCGCAAAAGAGAGTCTCGTTGCTGTGGGCTGTGGCAGTGATGGCAGCTGCCATGACGGCAGGGGGCGCAGCCATGTGGTACCTGTCCCCAACTGCGGACCAGGTGTCTGAGACGGTGCCCTTCCGGAATAGGATCTTCCTCCCCGAGGGGGAACGACTGGCGTCTTTTTATCGACACGCTGTGGCCCTCTCACCGGACGGCAGGCAATTGGCCTTCGTCTCGGGAACGCTCCCTGATGGTCCCAAGCGCAAGATGGATACGCAAATCTACCTGCACCATCTGGATCAGTGGCAGTCCCGGCCCATCCCCGGCACGGAGGACGCGCTGCAACCCTTTTTCTCTCCGCATGGCAACTGGTTGGGTTTCATTAAGAGGAGAAAACTCTGGAAGGTGAATCTTTCAGGAGGCGGACCTGTGGAACTGTGCCAGTGTCGAGCTGACTACGGGGCCCGCTGGGGACTGGATGACACCATCATTTTCGGGCTCAAGGAGGGTGGCCTGTTTCGAGTATCGGCCTCTGGCGGTAAACCGGAAGAGATCACTCTACTCGACGAAGCGGCCGGAGAGGTCAGCCACCGCCTGCCCCACCTTCTCCCTGACGGCAAAGCCGTACTCTTCACGGTACTCCACAACACCGGCTACATGAACTGGAAACGGGCTCGGATCTTCGTCCAGTCTTTGCAGACAGGCCAGCGCAAAAAGCTCCTGGAGGGGGCATCGGACGCCCACTACGTGCCCAGCGGGCATCTCGTGTTTGCCCGGGAAGGCCGGCTGCTGGCGGTTCCTTTTGACCTGGATCGGCTGGAAGTGACCGGTCCTGAGGTTCCGGTGTTGGACGGGATTAACCATTCCATTTACACGGGGCATGTACGTCGGGAGACCGGAGCTGGCCAGTTCAGTTTCTCGGAAACGGGAATGCTGGCTTACGTAGCGGGATCGGTATATCCGGAAGGGAAGAGTACTCCTGTCTGGGTCGACCGGAAGGGGCGAGAGGAACCGCTACCCCTGGGCGTGGAGCAGCTGAAGGACTATGCCACGGGCCGTGTTTCCCCCGATGGCCGCCAGGTGTTGCTCACGGACGTCTACCCTCCCCAGGACGTCTGGCTTTTTGATCTGGACCGGCAGACCTTGCGCAGGCAGACCTTCGAAGGAAACAACGATTGTGCTATCTGGGGGCCTGGGCCGGAGCGTTTTACCCTTTTCTCGGATCGAGAGGGACCGGCTATGTACACCAAGACGTTTGATACCGGGCCGGGAAAGCTGGAGAGGCTGGCGAAGGACGATCTGGGGGTACCTGTCCCCAGTTCCTGGTCTCGGGATGGACAGCTGGCTTTCGTGCCTTTGCCTCTCGAGGAGGAACAGTCTATGGATATCCTGATTGTTTCGCGGGAGGGGATAGTGGAGCCTTTTCTGCAGACGAGATTCGAGGAAGCCTGGCCCGAGTTTTCGCCGGATGGGCGATGGATTGTTTATGCGTCCAACGAGTCGGGGCGTTACGAGGTCTACGTGCGGCCCTACCCGGGGCCCGGATCCTCTCATCAGATCTCGACCCGGGGAGGATCGAGGCCGGCCTGGTCGCGGGACGGCGCGGAGATCTTTTACCGTGGGCCGCAACTCGAATTCTATTCGGTGAGGATCCATGTGGCCGGGGAGCGTTTGAGACCGGGCCTGCCGGTGGAGCTATTTGAAGGCCCCTATAATGCTGTAGCACCTCTTCGTTCCTACGATGTCGCACCGGACGGACGTTTCTTGCTCATTAAGAAACCTGATGAGGCCGCTCAGAGGGCCGCCATAGAAGAGTTTTTCCCCACCCGCATCCGGCTCGTCCAGAACTGGTTCCAGGAACTCGAGCGCCTGGCCCCCAGCGGGGAGTGAGCCTCAGCAGGCCAAACATTTCGTAGGGGCCGGTCTTGTGCCGGCCCGTTTGGCGGGCGACCACCAGGGTCGCCCCTACTTAGAACTGGGAGAACAGAACCCTGTCTTCGCCTTTCTCATCGATCAGCTTCTGGATGTGCTCGACCAGCAGATCCCGGCGTTTCATCAGGGCTTTGACCTGGGCGCCGAGGAGTACGTTCCCGAATTCCTCCTTCAGCACTTCCCGATCGAGTCCCTGCAGTTTTTCCCAGACGTCGCGCCTGCACTGCCGAATCAGAGTAGCACTGCGTAGTTGCTTGGTTTTTCCGAAGGAGCGGGTGTGGTCGATCATCCACAGTTTCCAGTCCGCATCGATGAGAGTATTCCCCGGGTTGCGGTCGCTGTTGTCAATCAAGTTGTCGAACAGACGAACAGTCTGCCACCGCTGGGTCCAGAGCATTTTTTCGGGTGCCTGGATCTTCTTGGACCGGCGCTCCTTTTCCATCATGGTGTTCTCCATCCAGAGTTGAAGAGTCCCCTTGTCACGGCCTATCTTTCGCTGGACCACTGGAGGAACACTGTCCAGTCCAAGCAGCTTGCTGAGGCGATAGGCGGCTACCTCGAAGCGGCAGTCGTCTCGAAAGTCGAATCTTAGCTCACCGTTGGACATCCTGATCTGCTTCTGAGAGATGTAGATGCTGCGAAAGGCCGCATGCAGTTGCACGCCGTCCTTTTCCAGCAGCACCTTGGAAATCCCATTGATGCCCACCTCAACCAACTCCTGGGACACGACCTGGGCGGTGCGCAGGAATTCAAGGATTTCCGCGTCGTTTTGGAAGGGCAGAGAAGTTCCGCCGGGACCCTGCCAGGTCACCCGAGAGGGCACCTCGGCAGTTGGCTCGGTACTCGCCAGAGTCCAGGAACCGGAAATGAGTGAAAGGGTCAGGATCAGGGTGGTGATGGTGGCTTGGGTTGTCATTGTCTTGTCCTCTTTTTTGTGTCTTCAACAGGGAAGACGGAAAGCGAGTCCAAGAACTACAAAGGCCACCGGAACTTTTTGCGGGCTGAAGAAGGAGGACGGTATGCACCAGGCCCTGTAGGGGCCGGCCTTGTGCCGGCCCGTTTGGCGGGCGACCACCAGGGTCGCCCCTACGTCCTCAGGGGTCCCTCGGCTCGCGACCACTGGCAGCGTCAGGAGCCGGGAAGTAATTTCTGTTTGTCATTCAGGTAAACGGCGTGGAACTCACCGTTGTGGATTTCCAGGGCCGAAGGCCGGCCCCCCGGGAAAAAGTCGGTATAGAGACCCGTGTCAATCAGGATGATGCGGCCGTCAAACCGCATGCGGATGCCGGCATCCGGCATTAGCGTATGACCCACCACGATACGGTCGACCCCATGGGTCTCGAGGACCGTTGCCACGCGGTCCCGACCTTCTTCTTCGGACCATTTCGCATATCCCCTGAACCAGAGAGGTTCCTGAGGATGCGTAATGATCCAGCTTCCCATTTGCAGAAACTCCTCGAGGATTCCCAGGTGGTTCGCCTGGGAAGGACCGTTTGCGAGGGGGCTCATGCTCTCCCAATGATCGAATTCTTTCTGAGCCGCAGCGACCATCTCGTGCATTCTGAAAAAAGGAAGAACCACATCATGGCGGGTGAGATATTGGACATAATCATCGAATACCTTCAGCTCGAAACGAATCCTCTTGTTGAGATCCTGAACGGGATTTGTGAGTTCCGGACTCAGACCCCCGTGAAGATAAAGAATGTCCTGGTGACGGACGATGGCTGATCCTTTTCGGATCCATTTCCCGTATTTGCCGCTTTCGCTGAACGCCCTCCTGTGTTCAAAGAAACCGGGAGGGTGCTCCTCCAGCCAACGGGCTTTGTCCACCTCGACATTGAGCTTGGGTTCTCTCAGGAACCTGGCCCTTTTATTGAGGTAGGCTCGATACTGCTTGAAAGCAGCTTCCCGGCGCTTCTCGGTTTTCGAATCGGCAAAGAATGCGAAGGCCTCCCTGGTGACATAGCGCAGGTCGCCCATCACATTCATGACCTCGTGATTTCCGATGGCCACGAACACCTGGCCGCCATATCTCGGGGCGCTCTTCTGAAGCTCTATGATCAAGTCAAGTACTGCCCGGTCGTGAGGGCCGCGGTCGATCAGGTCTCCGACCTGAATCAAGGTCGTACATCCTCCAGACCATCGATTCTCCTCGTCGACGATGCCGGTTCTGCGAAGAATGGCAAGGAACTGTTCCAGAGCTCCATGTACGTCGGCGATTGCGACCACGCGATTCCTGGTCGTGCTGTCCCGACAGGGAGCTGCGGTAAGGGGAGAGAGGAGGGCAGGTACGAGGACACACAAGAGGGCGATGCGGACTGGGTAACTGGGCACGTTCTCTCCCGGTGGATCCTGAATTGGCTATTCTGCCATCCTGACGGTTCTCCTGCCAGGTTTCTCTTTCCCAGGATCCGGTTGGGAGTGAAGAAGTTGCGTTTTTAGAACTGCGAGAACAGAACCCTGTCTTCGCCTTTCTCATCGATCAGCTTCTGGATGTGCTGGACCAGCAGATCCCGGCGTGCCATCAGGGCCTTGATCTGAACGTTCTGGAGGAGGTTCTTGCATTCCTTCTTCAGCACTTCCCGATCGAGTCCCTGCAGTCTTTCCCAGACGTCGCGCCGGCACTGCCGAATCAGCGGAGCATTGCGTAGTTTTTTGGTTCTTCCGAAAGATCGCGTGTGGTCGATCATCCACATTTTCCAGTCTGAATCGATGAGGATGTTTCCCAGGTTGCGGTCGATGTTGTCAATCAAGCTCTCGAACAGACGAAGGGTCTGCCACTGGTGGGTCCAGTCCATTCTCTTGGGTGGTCGGATCTTCTTCGAGCTGCGCTCCTTTTCCATCATGGCGTTTTCGACCCAGACCTGAAGAGTCCCGGTATCACCCCCTATCTTTCGCTTGACCACCGGGGGGATATTGTCCAGACCCAGCATCTTGCTGAGATGATATGCCGCCAGTTCGAAACGGCAATCATCCCGGAAGTTGTACTGGATCTCACCATTGCCCATCGTTGCCTGTGGCTTCGTGACGTAGACGTTGCGAAAGGCCGCATGCAGTTGCACTCCATCCTTCTCCAGCAGCACTTTGGAAATCCGATTGATGCCCACGTTCATCTGCTTCTCAGAGACGATCCGGGCGGTGCGCAGGAATTCGAGGATTTCCGAGTCGTTGTGGAAGGGCAAAGGAGTCCCGTCAGGATCCTGCCAGGTCATCGGGACAGGGGTCTCTTTAAGAATACTCTCGGATCCCCAGTGAGGATTTGCGGCAGTCCGCCGGGAGATTGTCTCGATGGGAAGGACAAGAGCTGTTCTGGCGAATACCGGCGGGTGCGCTTCCAGCTGTACGGGAAACGCGTCGGCCAGGTCAACGGCTGTCGACTCGTCATTCGCCCAAGCCGTGGAACCCGAAAAGAGTGAAAGGGTCAGGATCAGGGTGGTGATGGTCACTTGGATCGTCATGGTTTCATTCTCCTTTTTTTCTGTCATCACCAGGGAAGACGGAAAGCAGGTTCAGGAACTACAAAGGGCGCGGGATTTTTTTGTAGACGGCAGTAAAAGAGCGACCTGTGTGGCGCTGCTATAATGAGCGGCGCTTTCGGATAACAACCCCTCAAAGAGGACGACACGTGAGTACCCCTTCGACTCAGGAGGTGACCCGGTTACTGCTGGCCTGGCGGGAGGGAGACGAAGACGCGCTGGAGAAGCTGATCCCGCTGGTGCATAAGGAGATGCGGCGCATGGCGCGGCGCTACATGGCGGGTCAGCGCGCTGATCACACCTTGCAGGCCACCGCCCTGGTCAATGAAGCCTATATGCGCCTGGTGGGCTTTGGGCAGGTACGCTGGCAGGACCGGGCCCACTTCCTGGGAGTGTCCGCCCAGCTGATGCGGCGCATCCTGGTAGATTCGGCCCGCAAGCGCGGTTCCTTAAAGCGGGGAGGGGCAGATCAACGAACGACCTTCGATGAAGGGCTCGTCCTTTCCCCGGAGAAAGAGGGTGACTTAATCGAACTGGACGAGGCTTTGACGGAATTGGCCGAATTCGATCAGCGCAAAAGCAAAGTAGTTGAGCTTCGCTTCTTCGGAGGACTGGGAGTGAAGGAGACGGCCGAGGTCCTGCAGGTCTCACCAGGGACCGTGATGCGGGACTGGAAGTTGGCGAAGCTGTGGCTTCTCAGGAAAATGAGCCGGGAGACGCCGGACGATGGCTGATAGGGATCAGGCGCGGTTGCGATACAAGCCGGGGTCTACGACGGAAGCCATCTTCTGGTGGTCCAGATCCGATTTCAAGAACCGCGCGATCTGAGCGGCCCCGAGCAGTGGGTCGTTGACGACTTCCGAATAGTGGAGGTCCAGGACTGAGAAGTTGGGCTGCTTTCTCAGCCAGGGCTGAATCAAACGCAGGTGTTGGTTGAAAAGTGAGGTGACCTTCTGGTCGTCGCCGCTCAGTTCTTCCCCCCGGCGCGCCAGCATTTTGTTCTGGGAGCGGATCACTTCCTGGATGCGCCGGTTCATGAAAATGACCCTGTAGGCGTAATCATCCGGCAGCTCGCGCAGGAGATGAGAGATGACCTTGACGGCTTTGCCGCGGGCTTCGGCCAGCCAGGATTTGTCATCCTGTTCGGCCAGGCCTTTGACGCTCTCGAACTCGAAGTAACCCCTGGGATTGTCCTCGTCCGGCAGTCGCACCTCGTCGGTTACCATTGCAATCCCCCCGGCCTCCAGCATCTTCATGGTCATGGAGGTTCCGGAACGGGGCAGTCCGGAAACGACGATAATGGGCTCCTCATCGCGCCGGCGGCGCACAAACCGGCGCAGGGTCGACAGCCAGGCCATCACAGCTGGACACCCATCGGCCCTTTTAAGGCGAATGCCGCCGCGATCGAGGCCACGAAGAAGAACACCAGCCAGTGCACCTCCCATCCGAGAAGCCGGATCGAGAGCGGAGGGTACTCGAGTTCGAGGCTCGAGACCTGCGCTGCGACCGGCAGGGGTTCCTCTCCGTGATAAAGGAGCACATCGGCCAGACGAGCGGATTTCAAGGGCGAAACGGGACGCCAGCCGCTTCCCACCTCGACCTGCTTTTCAACGGATTCGCCGCCTACCCACAGCTTCACTGAATGAGAGCCGGGCGCCTTGACCCGAATTCTCCAGGCCACCTCGCCGGCCGTCGGAATCCGCACCGGGGGAGTTTCCACATCGATTCCGTCAGGCGCTACGAGGCGAAGTGGCTCCTCCAGAACCGCGGAGTCGGAAAAGGTGGCCTTGAAGAGGGTGGCCTCGCCCGGGAGCAGGGGCCGGAAGCCGAAACTGTAGTTGAGCTGGACGAGAATCAGGAGAATCGGTATCAGCAAAACCAGCATGGGAGCCAGAGAATGGTTCATATACGTGAGCGTGTCCCGCAGGATTCGCCCCTGCAGGCTCAATACTACGGGCACATCGTGCTGGTACAGGCGCACCCCGAGCAGATTCCCCCGGATCCTGTCTCGAACCCGGGCGATCCCCTGCTGATTCGAGACACGCCCGAACACCCAGACCATCAAGATCCCCGTCAGCACCGAGACAAACGACAGACCCCAGATCGGGGCCAGCGTACGGAATGGCCACAGGAGGAGGGAGAAGAGGAGCTCCATGGCCTGGTTGAGGGTGTAAATGACTGTTGTCATCAGAGCGCTAGGAGATATACCCGAGCCCCTGGAGGCGCTTCTTTATCTCGTCCTCTGAGTCGGCGTCTTCCAGTTTGGCCAGCTCGTTTTCCAGGGCGTGTTCCACGAACTCCTCCACCGAGGAATAGCCGGCGATGTCCGAATACTTCCTCACTCTCTCCATCAGATTCTTGTTGATTCTCACTTTGGGACCAAACATGACCTTTCCTCTTTCGATTCTTACCGCAGACAGTCTTCTCCGATCATTTCAGGCAGCTTCTCAAGGCCGTATTCATCGAGTACGGCAACGGTCAGATCATACAGGGCCGGCTCGGCCAGACTGATCTTGCGGTTGCTCATCAGTACTCCCGGCACCTCGCGGTAATCGATGCTGTGATCTCCACTCCAGGCGTCGTCGTTGTCCTGGAAGACCTCACTGGGGAACTCACCCAGGGGGCTCTTCCAGGAGGTCCGGTAGCCGTAGCTGTAACCGATGATGAGATCGGGCCCGTGCAGCCCGTGGCCGCCCTGCAGGTCTCTCCCAGTGCGGCGGACAAAGCTCACCGGCGAGTTCCCGTTGCGGGGGTCGACCATGGCCAGCAAGTCTCGCTCGAGCCGGTCCAGTAACTGCTCGTATTCGGCCCCTTGAGATACGATCCCGCGTCCTTCCCGGCCTCTGAGATTGACATAGAGGCCATTGAGACCCAGGGCGTAGGCAGAGGTTCTGGACCAGTCGACATTGGAGAACAGCGGGGCGTCTCTGCGCGTGGGATCCCTGAGCCTTGCATAGCCCTTCTCGGCCAGCCACGTGTTCAGGTTGACCTGCCAGTAAAACGGTGAGAAACCATGATCGGACATGACAATCAGCGTGTCCCCCGGCTCCGCCTCGCGGCGCATCAGGCCCAGCGCATCGTCCACTTCCCGGTACAGCGTTCTCACTGAATCGCGCAGTTCGGGATCGTCCACGAATGCCGGGTGGTCGGGATCGGTGTATCTCCACAACATGTGGCAGCCCTGGTCCACCGAAGAGAAGTAGAAGAAAAGCAATCCTTCCTCAAAGCCGCCCAGGAGATACTCGAGCGCCCTCATCTGCTCGCGATAGACGAACTGCGACTGCTCCCAGAATTCCCTTCCCGTAAAGACCCCCGCCGAGAGCGCCTTGGTATCTTCGGGCAGTTCCTGGGTGTGGAAATAGCCGAGGTCCTGAAACAGCTCGCGGGACCAGCCCTCGGGAGTTGAAATGGGCATCATTGGATCTTCGGGGTTGATCTGCAGCGGCGAGACGTAAAGCTCGAAGTCGGGCCGCACCTGCTTCAGATAAAAGCGGGCGGTGGCGCTCACCGAGACCAGATACGGGACGGCTTCGAAGTCGAGTCGAATCCAGTCGCTCCACTCCCCCTGCTGGAGGATGAATTCCCGACCCTGGACCACCAGCTTTGCCACCGCCTCCTGGGGGTCGACGAACGCCTCGAAGTCCACCGCCAGGCTGGGGCTCTTGTACACCGGTTCTCCTCCGCGCGGCGAGGGTAGCTCCACCTGGCGAAAAGGGTTATCGGGGCCCTCCAGCCGCGCTTCCATACGGTGATTGACGACCGCGACTCGGGAGAAGCGCCCCCCCGTGACGGAAGCGGCGTTGGCGGGAGGACTGGTTGTGAAGACCGTAAAGGTGCCCCCCTGGGTGCCCAGAAAGTCAGGGGTCCCCATCCCCGACAGCGAGCGCCCTGGCGAGTTGGGCGGGAAGTTGACAGGCATGCGAAAGATGGTGGTGGGCACTCCATGCTCGCCCAGCATCTCCCAGAAGGAAGTCCCCTGCCTCAGCTGCTGTGTCGATCCTCCCTGCAGCGGGATCACCCACGAACCAAGTGAGAGGGCGAAGCCCGGCTGGGTCGTTCGGGCGATCGAGAACTCCGGCCTGTAGGTGGCCGGATCGCGGTGGATGAAGTCAAAAATGCCGTGGCCGGAAGGATCCATACCGGTAATAAAGGTCGACCAGGCCACCGGGCTGAGGGGCGGCATGGTCGTGGTCAGGGGCTTGAAATCTCCTTCCTCGGAAAGAGCCTGAAAGTTGGGCAGCACGCCCTCATCCAGATACTGGTGCAGAAGGTTCGGATCGAGGCCGTCGATCCCCAGAATGAACACTCTCGGGGCCGGGGGGCCGGCGCCCGAACAGGCGGCCAGGCCGGCCAGGGCCAGGCCGGCGAGGAGGCTCCGACGGGTCATTCCCTCTCCCCTGGCTGAGCGTCGCTCAAGAATGATTCACCGTCCATCCACTGCGGGACAGCAACGCCGAACAGGTCCAGCACCGTTGCGGCGATATCAGTGATTTCAATCCTGCTTCGATCCATCTTGCGGTTGCAAAAGAGGATACCGGGAACCTCGGGAGGATTCATGCAGTGGTCTCCGCTCCAGCTCTTGACGTTGTCCTCGAAGACCGAATCCGTGATCCCACCCGTCACCGACAGCCAGGAAGTACGGTAGCCCGCCCGGCAGCCGACCACCAGGTCCGGGCCGTCGCCCTTGTAGGGACCCGAATAGGCCTGAGCAGTGTCGTAGGCTTCGCTGACGGGTCGCTGTCCCGTGGCGGCGTCGCGCAGAGCCTTCAGTTTCTCTCTCAATTCGTCTTTCAAGGCCTGCATCTCGTCGCGCCCGACGACGCCCCGGGCCTCGCGCCCCTTCACGTTCAGGTAGAGCCCTCCCAGTCCGACGGCGTAGGCCCTGGTGCGCTCCCAGTCCACGTTCTGAAACCACTCTTCACCCTGGGGCGGGCTCGTGGTGGCCAGGTAGCCATTCTGATAAAGCCAGGTGTTGAGGTTGATTCCGCGGCGAAAGCTGTTGAAGCCGTGGTCGGACATCACCATGAGTACGCTGTCGTCCTCGACCTGCTCCATGGTCCGGCCCACCAGATCATCCATCTTGCGATAGAGCTCGATGATTTCGTCACGGTGTTTTTCAGTGTCCTTGCCGGCATTGGCCGGATGGTCCTCTTCCAGATAGCGCCAGAACATGTGCTGCAGGCGGTCGGTGATGTCGAAGACACAGACAACCGATCCCCGCCGGGTTCGGCTGAGAGCGTCAAAGAACATCTTTTCTCTTTCCTCATGAATCAGATAGGCCTGCTCGAGAAAGGCCTTTTCGTCCAGCACCCTCTCATTCAGGGCCCAGGTGTCTTCGGCCAGCCCCAGAGTCGAGAAGCGACCCTGGGTCTTGGACAGATACATGGAATAGGTGACCGGGTTGGACACGGGAAGGGCCGGGCGATCGGGGGAGATGTTGATGGGGGTCATGTAAAGCTTGAGATGAGGTGAAGTCTCGAGCAGGTAAAAGCGGCACATCCCGCGGACTCTCATCCCCAGACCGGGCCGAAACTCGAGCGGAATCCAGGGGCTGAACTCTCTGAGCGTAAGTTCAAACGTCTTCTTGCCGATTCTCAAGCGGGCGGCGCAGCCATTCGCACCGGTGCGGATCTGGAGAGGGATTTTCATTTCTACGGCAGGCTGACGAATGGGATTGTCGGGACCGAGGATAAAGGTAGAGGCGGCGCCGTTCTCGAGCTTGACGGGGACAGGTTCACCCCCCGTCATCTTCCCGATTTCCGAGGGATCACTCGAGTAATACGAAAACGTTCCCTGGGTACCGCGCAGGTCGGGCACTGACATGGCCGAGAGCAGAAGCCCTCGAAACTTCTCGGGAGGAAAGCTGGTCGGCACCCGCAAAATGGTGCTGAAGATCCCGTGGTCTCCCAGGATCTTCCAGAAAGACCGGCTCTTGCGTTCGAACTGAATCAGCGGCTTACCGAAAGGAATCCGGTAGGGTCCGAAGCTCAAGCTTCGCCGCGGGGGTTCGATGCGGGCTGAGCAGAGCTCCGGGAGATAGGACTTTCGGTTGGGCACCAGAAAATCAAAGACGCGGTGCTTACCGGGATTCGAGCCGGTCTGGAAACAGGACCACGCAACCGGCGACTCGGCCGGCAGCGAAGTCCCCAGACGGGTGTAGGACCCGACCTCACGAAGTTTCTTGAAATTGGGCAGCTCACCCTGTTGCATGAGCTCTTCGGTCAGCTTGGGATCCTGCCCGTCCAGCCCCACAATAACGACTCGCCGGACCCGGCTCTTGCGCAGAGCCGTCTGTCCGCGCAACGTCTGAAGGGCCCACCGAATCGGCCAGGTCACAAGTGTGAAAAGAGCCAGGACAAGGGTGATCAGGACGACTAGAAAGGAAGAGACGAAGGCCACGCCCGCGCCAGGCCCGATATAAGCGTGGAGCGGGACAGTGGTGGCCTGCAGGAGTCCCGCGATGATGAAAGCGCGCGACCAGGCTCGGGTACTCGGCAAATCTTTTCTCTTACTGGATGTAACCCAGGCTCTTGAGCCGCTGCAACTCTTCCTGGCTCATACCCGTTGTCGGATCCTCTTCGGTGAGCCGAGCAGCCAGCGCCGTTTCCCGCCATTGCACGAGCATTTCCTTCAGCTCTTGTACCACTTTGGGGTGCTGATCGGCCCGGTTTTCCTGGTCAAGCGGATCATCGGGCTGTCGGAAGAGCTCGAATCGAGTCGGATCGTCGGAGTCTTCCCTGGTAGTGACGACCAGTTTCCAGCCGTCGTAAATGATGGCGGTCTGCTCAATGTCGCGTGGCGCCGGTCCGGCTGGATTGCCGGTGCGGTTCTTCTCGGTTATCGACGGTCGGCTGGACCAGTCCGCCACCACCTCAGCGGCAGATTCCGATTCTCGAGAAACCATGAGTGGAACGAGACTCTGGCCCATTAATCCACCCGGTCCGGACAGACCGCTCAGTTCCAACAGCGTGGGCATGATGTCGATGGTCTGTACGGTTTCCTCGACCGCGACTCCTTCCCTGATCCTACCCGGCTGGAAAAACAGGAGAGGCACACGGCTCAACTCGCCATACACCGATTGTCCGTGAAACATCTTCCCGTGATCGAGAAATTCCTCGCCGTGGTCACTCGTGAACACGAGCAGGGTCGACTCGGCCAGGCCCAGATCCTCGAGCCGTTCCACCAGTCGGGCCAGCTCGGCGTCCATCGCCCGGATGGAGCCGTCATACCAGCCGATGTCGTAGTCGACGTAGGCCTCGGGATCGAGGCCTGCCTGCAGGAGTTCTTCCCGGCTGGGCATGCCAAACCGCTTCATCAAAGGGTCCTGGATGACTTTCCGGACCTGTTCCAACTGTTCCTCGTGCTCTTTTTTCCGGGACAGATCAGCCCACATCGAGTTGTAGGGCCGGTGGGGCTCGTACGGGTCATGAGGATCGAACACGTGCAGAAACGCGAAAAAGGGCCCGTCCCGGTGAATCTCCAGCCACTCCGCGAGCCGATCCACGTACTCGCGAGCCGTCTTGCTGGGCTTCTCCTTTGAAGTCGATCCCGATTCGTGAAGTTCTTCGTAGCCCTGGTGCAGATTCGTGAATTTCCCGCTGAAGAGCACCGAGGAATAGGCGACAGTAGCGTAGCCGGCCTCTCGATACACCTCGGCCAGCGTGGTGGCTGCTGCGGGCAGGCGGTCGTCAAAGTCGATGACTCGATGCGAGGTGGGATACAAAGAGGTCACAATGGACGGGACCGAGACCTTGGTCCAGGTTGCCTGGGCAATGCTGTTCTTGAACAGGGCGCCCCTGGACGCCATTTCCGTCAGGAAAGGAGCTGTCTCTCGCCCATAGCCGTGGGAATTGAGATGATCGGCGCGAAGGGTGTCGGCGACAATCAGAATCACGCCCTGAGGGTTGCCGGATTCCGCCCCCGCCCGCTGGCCGCGGCTGCGGATGGCCGGGCTTCCCCAGAAACCCAGCCGGCCCGCCTCTGCGGCTGACAGCGAGAGTCTCAGAGAGATCTCGCGACCCCCGTATTCGGACAGGTCCAGGGGCACCGACTCCCAGCGGTGGGGGGTCGTGACGGTGCGGCGCCGGAGCAGGCGGGTACCGGAGTCCTCCACCACGTGAACCGTAAAGGTGACAGGTCCGTCCTCAGGTGTACCGATCCCCAGATCCAGCCAGGGTCGCTCCGGAAGTCGAAGTGGCACTTCGATCGACTCCGGGGACCGGGAGACCAGGGCTTCGCGGTAGATGTCCGACAGACCCTGCCAGCTGACCCCGGACGGAATCCTGGAAAGGTGCTCTTTGCGAGTGACCAGGCGAACCGACTCAATCTCGAAATCCGCACCCGGTGCGTCGGTGGGACTGATGAAAACGTGGTGTGTCTGGGAAGCCGGCGCCGGCCGAGCGACGGGGATCGTGTAGGTCTGGAAGTTGTCCCCGGGCAGGATTGGGGTCGTATCGAGCCAGGGAATCCCCCGGGCGGCGGCAATGATCTCCTCAAAGTTGGGAGGATTAGGACCCGCCCCACTCATCCGCAGGCTGGTTCCGTCACTGGCCTTCATCCGAACCTCTACGGAATGGAGCAAATCGTCCTCGTCCAGCCGGCTGGTCCGCTTGACATAGATGACGGGAAAGTCGGTCCGGGTCTTCCCTTTGAGTCGTCCCTGGTGCACGGACAGGCCCGTGACCCCGTCACCCACCATCCAGCCGAGGTTGGCCGGGGTCTCGATCCCGCTTTGCGCCTCCCGGGAGAAGTCCCACAGGCTCAGCGGCTCGGTTTGCCCGACCTGGGTGGGCGATCCCTTCACCATGGCATCGCGGAACTCGTCCACCAGGCGCAAGGGCTTGTCATGATCGGACGTCCCGGAGCACCGCACCAGAATCAGGAGGGCCAGGGGGATCGCGAGGACGAAGAGGATCGTCCGCCAGCGAAAATCCGGCGTTTTCCACCTCCCCATCACGTCGCTCAATCTATAGTTCACAACACCTCCTCATTACGCCCCAGCAGCCGGCTCACGTAATCGCGCAGGTACCAGTAGGTCGTATCAAAGGGTTCCAGGCTGCGAGCCGCCCTGGCCTGCATGACGCCACCTTCCATGGCCGACAGAAACAACACGCCCATGGACTCGGGATCGGCCCCGGCGGGAAGTTCGCTCTCGATCTCCCGGAAGCAGCCGGCGACGGTCTTGCGCAGCGCCTGGAACAGCCCCTCGATGCGCCGCCGGACACGGGGGTGAGAATCGGCCACTTCGCCGCAGAGATTTCCAATCGGGCAGCCCAACTCGCAACTCGCGACGACCAGAAAATCCCTATAAAAATCCAGAATTCCAAAAGCCCGATCCACTGGATCAGGGGCCTCCCGTTGGGCCGGTTTTACAAGCTCTTCTTCCAGGCGTTCCCAATATCGGTCCAGCACAGCTACGAGTAGATCTTCCTTGGACTTGAAGAAATGATAGAAGCTGCCGGCGCCGGCCCCGGAGCTCTCCAGGATCGGGGCCACTCCTGTGGCGCTAAACCCCTGGCCGTGAATCAGTCTCGACGCCGCCTCAATCAAGCGATCCCTGGTGTCCGACTCGACATTTGAGTTCATCCCGAGTTCGTCATGCAGCCACGAGTGGGTGATCGGTGGTTGTAATGATCATTAAAGTATTCTATAACAATCACTCAAATCCATCAATGATCTCAAACCGGAACTTTCTCATTCGTCCAGGATGGCTTCGGCGTCAATGGTGATGTGGACATCGTCGCCGACCACGATACCGCCTTTGTCCAGAGATCCGTTCCAGCTCACGCCGTGGTGGTGGCGATTGATGGTTGCCGTCGCCACGAATCCCGCACGCTTCCTGGGACCCTTGTCCTCTCCGTCCTCCCACCAGGGGGTATCCCACTGCCCCAGGTAGGTCACATCCAAGGTCTCGCGCCGGCTGACGCCGCGAATACTCAAATCACCGGTAACCGCATAGTTGTGCCCTCCCAGCACCTCTACTTCATTTCCGCGGAAGGTGATCTGCGGGTGGTTTTCAACATCCAGAAAATCGGGGGCCCGCAGGTGGCCGTCTCGATCTTCGTCGCCGGACCAGATGCCGGCTGCGTCGATGCGGATCTCCACGGACCCGGACCCGGGATCCTCCATGTCGAACTCGAGAGTCCCCTCGACATTCTTGAAAGCCCCCCTCACAAAGCACACCATCATGTGTCTGACGGCGAACTCCGCCGCCGTGTGTCCAGGTTCGAAATACCATTTCGCCATCTCGGTCCTCCTTACAGTTGCTGCCCTGATCGGGCCTCAGGGTAGCCGTTTTTGCTCGCACGGTCTATCCTACTTGGGTTGCCGGTTAGCGGTTGCCGGTCTGAGGTTGAAAATTGAAGGCTGAAGGGCGTGTTGCCCAAACCAAAATCGATCCAGCTTTTTTCTGCCGCCCCCTTGGGGGGCTGTTGGATGATGCGTCTTCACCGGGGCCTTGCGGCCCCGGCTATTCTCTTTCGCCCCCTTTGGGGGCTGTCTTCAGGCCGCAGAGCGGCCCAAGGATGGTGGACCCCGGAGATCCTCCTACGACTTCCGGGGGCTGTCTTCAGGCCGCAGAGCGGCCCAAGGATGGTGGACCCCGGAGATCCTCCTACGACTTCCAGGGGCTGTCTTCAGGCCGCAGAGCAGCCGAAAGAAAATAGCCGTGGGCGCTAGCCCACGGAAATCTAGGCAAATCATAAAGCCCTGGAGGGGCGATAGATACTTGGGCAACATGCCCTTTAAAGCTGAAGGTTCAAAGTTGAAAGTTGACGGTTGGCGGTAGAAGACCCCCGATTTGGAAGGATTCGGCTGGCGCTGGCGCCGGCTGTGGGAGTAGTTAAATCTTGAAGTCACGGCCCCTTCGAGTAGCAGATTTACCTCCGGTCACGAAGGCGTTTTGGCAGATGACCGGACCCGGTGCGGTCATGGTGGGGCTCGCCATTGGCGCCGGAGAGCTGGTCATCTGGCCCTGGATCACGGCCAAGTTCGGAGCTGTCATGGTGTGGGCCGCGGCTCTGGGAGTGTTTCTGCAGCTGTGGGTCAACATTGAGATCGGGCGCTGGGGGATCGTAACCGGCGAGAGTCTCTTTTACGGCTTTTCCCGGGTCTGGCGGGGTTTCATTCACATTTTCCTGTTGCTGGCAACCATTCTGGTTTTTCTGCCGGCCTGGGCCCGGGCCTCCGGCACCGCCCTGAAAGCCCTTCTCTTCGGGCCCCAGGGGCCGGGGCCGGACTGGTTTTGGACGGGTCTGACCTTTGCCGCCATCTTCTCGCTGCTACTGGGGCCCAAGAAGATCTACGCGGCGGTGGAACGGACCGTCACGCTGCTGGTGGTCATCATCGTGCTGGGCCTGGTCCTGGTGGCGATTCGAGTCGGCTCCCTCGAGCACCTGGCCGAAATGGCCCGAGGGCTCTTCAATTTCGGCCACATCGAGCTGGACGCCGAATTCCCTTTTCACCGGTTTTTCAGTGCCGTTGTGTACGCCGGTGCGGGAGGGTTCGGCAACCTTTATTACATCTACTACCTTCGCGACAAACAGATCGGCATGGGCAGCCGCTTTCCGAAACTGATGAGCCCTCTGCGAAGTACGGCGAAAGGGGGAGAACAGACCGGCTATACCTTTGCCGAAACCCCCCGCAACCGGCGACGATTCAAGCAGTGGTTCCGCTTCGTAGTGCTCGATCAGACCCTCTATTTCTGGTTGCTCAACACGTTCACGATGTTTCTTTTCATGTTTGGAGCTCTGGCGGTTTTGCGTCCTCAGGGAATCGTTCCCGAGGAAAGCCGGCTGGTCTGGGATCTTGCCACAATGCTCACAGGAGTCATGGGCGAGCCGGGTCGTTACCTGTTTCTGGTGATCGGAATGGCTGCCCTCTTCAGCAGCCAGCTGGCCATTGTGGACGGATCCAGCCGCATTCTGACCGACATGCTTCAGATCGACTTCTCGTGGGCCAGGCGGCTGACTCAGGGACAGTTGTACTTGAGACTCGTCATCGCAATCGTGGTGGTGGGAACGAGCAGTACCTGGCTCCTTGATTTCTACCACGTAACCGCACTGGGTTTCATTTTCAATGCCGCGCTGGTGAGCGGATTCGCCATGTCGGTTTATACGCCCCTGACGCTGTACATGAACCTGCGCCATCTCCCCCGTGCCGCGCGACCGGCATGGCCCAACATTTGCATGGTGGCGCTGGCTTCGCTCGTTTACGGGGGCTTTGCCCTGTTCTGCCTGTGGGATGCCGTGGTGGGGTGATTGGGAATTAAGAATTAAAAATTAAAGATTGAAAATTGAAAATTGAAAATTATTCGCTTCGCTCATTGCGGTTCCAGGGCGAGATCAATACTGCCTTGCACCAACCTGGAGTCGCCCCGGGGTCCATCCCACTCTCCGCTGCTGTCTTGGGCGACACGCCCTTGAAGAACGAAAACCAGAACCTGTTCTATTCCCCGTTTGCCCTCAACTCCGCCTGGGCGGCCGCCAGGCGGGCGATGGGGACGCGGAAAGGTGAGCAGGAAACATAGTCCATCCCCACCTCAAAGCAGAAGTGCACCGATGCCGGGTCGCCTCCGTGCTCGCCGCAGATTCCCACTTTGAGCCCCGGGTTAGCTTCCAGGCCCTTTTGCGTCCCGTGCCGCATGAGCTGGCCAACACCATTCTGATCGAGCGACTCGAACGGGTTCTCGGGGAGAATCTTGCGCGCGATGTAGTCGGGAAGGAACTTCATTGTGTCGTCTCGGCTGTACCCGAACGTCATCTGAGTCAGGTCGTTCGTCCCGAATGAGAAGAAATCGGCCTCGGGAGAGATCTCGTCAGCAGTCAGAGCCGCACGGGGCACCTCGATCATCGTGCCGATCAGGTACTCGACCCGGGCACCCTTTTCGGTAAACACCCTCTCGGCGGTCTCGTGAATCACGGCTTTCTGATTGGCGAATTCCTGCAGCGTTCCGACCAGGGGCACCATGATCTCCGGCAGGACGGTCACATTCTCCAGGCTCAGCTCTACGGCAGCCTCCAGGATGGCCCGCGACTGCATTTGGGTTATCTCGGGAAAACTGATTCCCAGCCGGCAGCCCCGGTGCCCCAGCATCGGGTTCAACTCGTTGAGAAAAGCGACTTTTTTCTCGATCTCCGGCAGGGTCAAATGCATCCTCTCGGCCAGCTTGCCAAGTTCCGGCTCATCCTGGGGCAGAAACTCGTGAAGGGGCGGATCCAGCAGGCGGATGGTGACCGGCAAGCCGTCCATGGCCTGAAAGATCCCCCGGAAGTCCTCTTTCTGGAACGGAAGCAACCTGGCCAGCGCCTCGCGCCGAGCCTCCTGTGAACCGGCCAGGATCATCTCGCGCATGGTCTGGATACGGTCGTCCACGAAGAACATGTGCTCGGTCCGGCACAGGCCGATTCCCTCGGCCCCAAAAACCCTGGCCTTGGCGGCGTCCTCGGGCGCGTCGGCGTTGGTTCTCACCTTCATGGTCCTGAACTCGTCCACCCACTCCATAAAAGAGGTAAAGTCGCCTCCCAGCTCCGGCTCCACCAGTTTTTCCCGGCCCAGGATGACCTCTCCCGTGGAGCCGTTGATGGAAATCCAGTCACCCTCGGAAACGGTCGCCTCGCCCGCGTTGAAGGTCCCGGCTTCGTCATTGATGACGATGTCGCTGCAGCCGGCGACACAGGGTTTCCCCCACCCTCGCGCCACGACTGCTGCATGTGAGGTCATCCCTCCTCTCGAGGTCAGAATGCCCTGCGAGGCGTTCATCCCGCCAACGTCCTCGGCAGTCGTTTCCACTCTCACCAGAATGACCTCCTTCCCGGCTTCGGCGGCGTCTTCCGCCCCATTAGCAGAGAAGACGACCCGACCGACCGCCGCGCCCGGAGAGGCGGGCAGGCCACTGGCGATCACCCGGTCCCCGTAACCGGTGACATCTTCGAACTGGGAGTGGAGTAACTGGCCGAGATGACGGGGTTCAACGAGACTGTTCACAGCGTCCGATTTGGCAACCAGACCCTCGTTGACCATCTCGACGGCGATTCTGAGCGCGGCTCCACCGGTCCGTTCACCGTTGCGGGTCTGCAGGATGAAGAGCCGCCGCTGCTGGATCGTAAACTCGATATCCTGCATGTTTTGATAGTGCTGTTCCAGGCCCTGAGTCGTGTCCAGGAGTTCCCGATAGGCCGCGGGAAAGACTTCCGCCATCTGGGTGATGTTCACGGGAGTGCGAATTCCGGCCACTACATCCTCTCCCTGGGCATTGACGAGAAACTCACCGTAGAGGGTCTTTTCACCCGTCGCCGGATCCCGCGTGAAACAGACTCCGGTGCCGCAGTCGTCGCCCATGTTGCCGAAGACCATGGCTTGCACATTTACCGCCGTGCCCAGCAGGTGCGTAATCTTATTGATCTGCCGATACTTCACTGCGCGCTCCACGTTCCAGGACTTGAAGACAGCGTCTGCGGCATAGCGCAGCTGTTCAAAAGGATCCTCCGGGAACGGTGAACCGGTATGCTCTTCGTAGATGCCCCGGTACCGGGCCACGAGAGTCTTTAAATCCTCCGTGGTCAGATCCACGTCCAGTTCGACCCCTCGCTCCTTCTTAAGGCTGTCGATGGCGTGCTCGAAATAACGGTGGTGGACTCCCATGACCACGTCGCCGAACATGTCGATAAGGCGGCGGTAGGCGTCGTAAACGAACCTCTCATGGCCGGTTTTTCTGGCCAGCCCTGCCGCCACGTCCGCGTTCAACCCCAGGTTGAGGACGGTGTCCATCATGCCGGGCATGGAGACTGCCGCGCCACTGCGTACGGAAACAAGCAGGGGATTCTCGGGGTCTCCAAAACCCGACCCCATCACGGACTCAATGTGGCGAATCCCTCCCTTCACCTCCGCATCGAGGTGTTCAGGCCACTTGCTGCCCTGATCTGTGTAGTACTGGCAGGTCTCGGTTGTAATCGTGAAGCCGGGTGGAACGGGGAGCCCAATAGCGCTCATCTCAGCCAGGTTGGCTCCTTTGCCGCCCAGCAGATCCCTCATTTCGCGGTTGCCGTCGGCGGCCCCGTTGCCAAAAAGATAAACTTGCTTCGTCGTATCAACCGTCATGGGCCAACTTCCGTCATGGGCCAACTTCGTGCCTGCAGAATCGGGGCTGAGGAGAAATCCTGGGCTCAACCCGAACAATAATCAAGCTACCCGGGGTAGCACGATCCTTCGCTGGAATCAAGGAATTGTACCGGATTTTTTGCTCTGCAGCAGCGACCCACCTGCCATCATGAGGCTTGACATCTCTTACGAATTCGGACATGAACGTCGAGTCTCGGTTCAACCGATGTAACCACAACGAGAGATGCCCGAACCCGGGCAGGGAGGAATTAATGAGACGCATTTCGCTGGCTGTCGCTTCTGCAGTGGTCGCTGCCCTGTTGATCTCGGCCTGCCTTTCCCACAGCTCCGAATCGGTGAAATATATCACGCTGCCCGGCAGGAACGACGATCTGCCATACAGCAATGCCGTTATGGCCGGGAACACGATGTACCTTGCCGGAGCCATCGGCATTGACCCGTCAACCGGTGCTCCCCCCGAGGATGTCCGGGAAGAGGTCAAGATCGTGCTGGATGGAATCAAGAGCCGACTCGAGATGGTGGGGATGACGATGGACAACCTGGTTACGGTACAGGTCTTCTGCCCGGATCTATCGCTGTATGACGTCTTCAACGAGGTCTATGCAACCTACTTCAAGGATCACTACCCGGCCCGCGGCTTCATCGGCTCGGGCCCTCTGCTTCGCGGAGGCCGCTTCGAGGTGATGGGCGTGGCAGTCAGGTGAAGTGAAAGATTAAAAATTAAAAATTAAAAATTGAAAAACTGGCCCGCAGGCCGACCAAGGAACCGTCGAAGCAGGAACGACAGTGACTGCGCTGCAGCGCGGAAGCTGCCGGAAAAACGTGACAACCGGCGGAAGCTGATCGCAGGAACGACAGTGACTGCGCCGCGGCCGACAGGCCGCTCTTGCAGGAACGACAATCAGCCCGGCCGCGGCCGCTCTCCTAGCAGGCGGGCAACTACCAGCGCTGAAAGCGGAAAGTACACGGCTTCCGCCAGGACTCCTGCTGCAGCTTCTGCAGCGGAGTATCCGGGGCCGATGGCCTGCCCGATCTCGACGATCGCGTACATCGCCCACCAGAGGAATGCATAAAGCCACCAACGCCCGGCCAGCCCTGTTCATCCCGCTCTCTCCTCTCCATGCGGCCCCCAATGTCCACCGAGGCCACCCGAACAGGTATGTGACCTCCGGTAGCTGCTTCTTTAGTGGTCATTGTAAAGTCTCTAACTTGGGGTATCGTGAGATCCTATCAGACGACCTGGGATTCCAGATTCCAAATTAATTCCAGATTTGACTGCGAATCGGTCAGCCGTGCCTTGGCATCTCGCGCTTCTCCTGGTGCCTGTATAATCGGCGGCCGTAAGGTGCCATGCAGGAACCGTTATCTCGTCACAGCTCTCTCCAGTCGGTGAAAATGGGCGTGTCTGGCATAGGTTCGTGTGCCTGGGGGGGTCCGTCGGATCCCGGGAGGCAGCAATAGGATTTCGCCGCGGTCGAGTCGGAGGTTCAGCTCGGAATGATTGGAATCCGGATTTCCAAGCCGTCAAGCCGGCGGCAATTGAAGGCCAGTCTGGGACTCCTGGCGGGGGTCCTGATTACGGGCACGCTGGGCTTTTACCTGCTGGGAGATTCGCGTCGTTTGCTCGAATCGGTCTATCTGACCGTAATGATCGTGACGACCGTAGGGCTGAAGGATCAGTATCCAAGCTTCAACGATGCAGAAAGCGTCTGGTCGCTGGTGGTCATGTTGGTGGGAGTGGCTGCGGCACTGTATGCCACCGGCAATCTGGTTGCATTTCTGATTGGTGGTGAGCAAAAAGCATCCTTGGGAGGCGTCAGCTGGAGAGCAGGATCAAGCTACTTCGGGATCACTTCATCGTGTGCGGCTTTGGCCGCATGGGGCGAGCTCTGTGTGAGGCCCTGAGCAAGAGAGACATCTCCTTTGTCGTCATTGATTACAACCCGGACCGAACGGCCATGGCTGAGGAGCACGGGTACCTCTACATTCTGGGGGATGCCACTTTGGATCAGACGCTCGAGACGGCCCACATACACGAAGCCCGGGGCCTGGCAACCTGCCTCAGGAGCGACGCCGACAACGTACTGGTCACACTCAGCGCGCGGGGCCTGGACGGGGACATTGTCATCACGGCCCGGGCCGAGATGGAGGAGACGCAACACAAACTGCTGCGGGCCGGCGCCAATCGCGTCATCTGCCCCCCCGTACAGGGGGCCACCAGTATCCTTCAGATGTTGCTGCATCCGGCCGTCGATGAGCTCGTGGACATCGTCGTCAGCGGGGAGGAGTTGGAGATTTCTAAAGTGAAGGCGTCGGAGCTGCCCAAGGCGCTGGGACGCACTCTGCAGGACCTCAAGCTCCCCACTCTAACCGGAATAACGGTCGTGGTCGTGGTTCACGGGGACGGCAGGCGCCTTTTCAATCCACCGCCCGACTTTCAGATCGAGCCCGATGACGAACTCGTCGTCATCGGTCCCCCGCAGGGCGTCGACACTTTGCTGACCGAGATGGGCGAGTGATGGGACCCCGAGCTCAGCAGGGTTTGACGTAGCAGCCGACAAGACGTCCTCTGCTGTCGCCTGCAATCAGAGAGGGGGGCGGCGGTACCCTCCCATGACGCTTTCCAGATGACCGGCAACTGCCAGGGCAACGTCCTCTCTCCAGTGCCTGGCCAGGACCTGGACTCCGATCGGCAATCCTTCCGAGGACGTCCCGCAGCGAACCACTGCGCCCGGCCAGCCGACAATGTTGTAGAGCCACGTGTAGACGAATGCCGGGGCGACATCTGGATGGCTTGCAGTGCCATGGGGAATAGCCGTCAGGGCGTTGACAGGACAGACAATGACATCGTAGTTTTCCATGAAAGAGAGCATCCGGCTACGAAACTCATCGATCCGTTGCAGGCGCTTCGTCAATTGGGCTGAAGAGATCTCCTGTTTCCGGTCAAGGGACGCGTCCAGCAGGTGATGGTGTTCCCTGGTGCCCGCCTCGTGCAGGAGCCTGCGCACCCAGGCTCCTCCATCGGGAATCCAGTTGTCTATTTCCTCAAGTCGGCCCTCCAGACCTGCCACTGGAGGCGGCACCTTTTCCTCAACCTTGAATCCAAAGTCGGAGAGCACCGCGGCGGCCTGGCGCACCACACGGTCAATCTCAGCGGTAGGTGAAAAGAGGCCATTGTCGGAGTGCCAGGCCACCCGCAGGCCGGCAGGCCGCACCCTATCGGGATGTCCGACGGGAATCGGCGCAATGGAAGGATCACGGCCGTCCGGGCCGGAGATAACCCGCAGAATCAGAGCCAGATCCTTGACGTAACGCGCTATCGGGCCGAGCTGTGTCAGGCTGTCGTGGATCCCGCCGTAGGAGATGATGTGCCCGGTCCGGGGCACGCGACCCGAGGTAGGCTTGATGCCCGCTGTCCCGCAGAAGTGGCAGGGGAGTCGAATACTCCCCCCCGTGTCACTTCCGATGTCGAATGGCGCACCGCCTGCCGCCACGATGGCGGCGGCACCTCCACTGCTGCCGCCTGGGGTGCGGGTCAGATCGTAGGGATTGTTGGTTCTGCCGTAGACCAGATTGTCGGTCTCAAAGGAGAGAGTCAACTCTGGTGTATTCGTTTTTCCCAGCACAATCGCACCGGCAGCCTTCAGCCGAGCCACTACGGTGGCGTCTGCCTCAGGAACAAAAGCGGCCCTCCCCCGCGTGCCGGCGGTGGAAACGACGCTGTATTCAGTGAATCCTTGAGCGTCATGGGGACGCCGTGGAGGGGTCCCCTGAGCTTTCCCCGGGCCAGCGCCTGGTCGGCCTCGCGGGCCTCGGCCAGGGCGCCCTCCGCACGCAGCAGCACTACCGCGTTGATCCTGGAGTTCACCTCATCGATGCGTCGCAGGCACGCTGCGACAACCTCCTCCGACGAGATCTCACGCCCCCGAATAGCGCCCGCCAGGTCGATGGCCGAAGCGAACGCCGGATTCTCCACCAGAGGGCTCTTCCTTGCCTTGGAGCCGCAGGAAGAAAGCGCCGATGCGGCCGCACCGACTCCCAACAAGCCCATGAAGCGGCGGCGCGACGGGCCGACCGACGAATTGGCCCGATCATCTCCGTGAGTTTCTAAATCCATAACCCGCTCCAATGAATCTGAAGATCCGCGATTCAGGTTAGTGGCCTGTCCCGCGAAAGACAATGGCCGCGACCCGGTGGTCAGGAGAGACAACTCGGTCGAGCTCTCTCAAAGATACGAAAACAAATCAAAGAAAAGCGACCTGTTTGAATGCATAAGTAAGAGTGACAGAAGTGGGAGAGAGAATCCTCCTGTAAGAAAAACCCTAAAAGGAGCCGGGCCTGTAGAGGGGTTAAGCAACCGTTTTTCTGTAATTTCCTTTAGAGAAGGATTTCTCCACCTGTTTTTTCCAGCCGGCCAGGTTCAGGTATTGGCGGCCGGTTAACCACTCCTCGTGTATCTCTGCAAGCACAGCTGAGATGAGCCGCATCGCTGAGGCTTCGTTGGGAAAGATCCCCACCACCCGGGTTCGTCTCCGGATCTCCCGGTTCAGTCTCTCCAGTCCGTTGATGGTCCGGATCCTTCGCCACCAGCTCCTCGGAAAATCAAACACCGTGAGCCCTTCATCCACGTTTTCTTCGAGCCACGTAACGAACTCTGGCGCAATCTTTTCGAATTTCTTGATCACCTTCCCCTTGAGCTCCTCGGCATCCTCTCGAGACGGCGCATTGAAGATGTCGCGCAGGGCCTGTGCAATCCGCTGCCGGTCTTCTTTACGACGGGCATATTGCTGAGCATTCTGGCTCAGATGAAACTGGCAGCGGTTCCAGGGCACTGACGGATAAACCGCTCGCCTGGCCGCCTTCAATCCCGCATGATCATCGCTGACTAACAGCTCGACTCCTCTCAGCCCCCGCCTGTGCAGATCCGCCAGAAACTCTCGCCAATGCACTTCTGCTTCGCTCAGCCTGGCGCTCAGACCCAACACCTCTCGCGTGCCGAAACGGTTGATTCCCATGGCTTTCAGGATAGCCACGTCCTGTACTCTGCCGCCCTTTCGAACCTTCTCGTAGTGGGCATCTAACCCGCATAGATCACCGATTTGGAAATGAAGGTGATTTTGGCAGGCCGGAACGGTTTTCTGAGAGTTTCACTATCGATCCGGTCCAGGTCGAGTGATGCGGTGGTGTGGATGGTCGTGAATGGAGCGTTTTTCGGGTTCGGAACAGCGTGACGGAATGCATTCAGGCAGAGCTCGGCCTGAGCGATGGAACGATTTCGTTTTTGGGGGCGTTTGATCGGGACAGACCTCAGCAGCGCAGAGGAATGGCCTGGAGGTTTCGAACGACGGCAGCGAAGACCTCGCTGTAGGGATAGGCTTCCGACATGGAGATCCAGACGTGGCGGACCGTGAGGCGGACCTGGGCGCCGATCTTGAGGAGCTTCAAGCGAATCGTCTGACACTGAGCGCGAGCCAGGGGGGTCTGCTTCAGTCCGAGACGACGCAAGGCGTGCATGAGCATGTAGGCGGCGGAGGACAGATACAGCCGGAGTTGATTGGCGCGCATCGTTGCCGCGCTGGTCCGGTCGGCGAACAGACCCAACTGCTGTTCTTTTATGCGGTTCTCCATGTCGCCCCGCGCACAGTAGAAGTCTTCGTAGAGCGCGCGGGCCCCCAGGCGTTCCGGCGACAGGGAGGTGACGACGAATCGGGGATTGGCGCCTTTGTCCAGGAACTCGGCCTTGCCGACGACGCGTCGCTCCGAGGTCCAACTGTGGCGAGTCCGGTAGCGGAAATCCTGGAACACCCGCGCCGGTCGCCCGGTGGCGTTGAACTCGGCTTCGGCCTGAGTCATCGCTTCGGCGCTCTCTGACTTGAGCCGATCATTGTTGGCCAACCCCATCACGTAATCCACGTGATGGTCTTCACACCAGCGGAGCAAGTCATCCCGGCAAAAGCCCGAGTCGGCCCGGATGACGATCGAGACCTCCGGCCAGCTCTGCCGAATCCGGCCGACGATCCGTTCCAGTTCCTCCACCGATCCCGCGGCCCCATCGATATTGGAACACCGCAACCGGGCGCACAGCAGATGCTCCCCCGAGAAGATGTACAGCGGGAGATAACAGTAGTGGCGGTAGTAACCGTGAAAGAACCGGCCTTCCTGCTGGCCATGGATCGGGTCGTCGGTCGCATCCAGGTCCAGCACGATCTCCTCGGGCGCCGATTCGTGGGACTCCACGAAGGCATCCACCATCCAGCCGTCGATCCGGTCCGGGTCCATCGCGATCTTCTTGTACCGCTCCTGCTCATCGACCTCGGCGCCGGTCAACTCCAACCGGTTCAGCGTACACCTGCCCGCCAGCGCCTTCCCCCGATCCGAGGCCTGCCGCCGCCTCTCCCCCAACGGATCGGCCTTATTCACCGCCACCGCCAGCATCGGATCGGTGCGCAACTGATCATGATCGTTCAGATCCTCGTACCCCAGACAGAGTCCGTAGATGCGCTGCCCCAACAACTCCTCGACCGTGTGTTCGATCAACCGCGGATCCCGGTGATCCCTGAAACACTCAGCCAGTCCGGCGATCAGACCCGTCCGCTGCTCGACCTCTCGCAACAGCAGCACCCCTGCATCGGAGGTGATCTTCCCGCCGTCGAACCGCGCCTTCACTTTGCGTTGAAATAGTTGGTGAAATTCGAACCTGGCTTGTTTACACTCTGTTCTCATAAGGGCCGCCTCCGTTTGCGTGTGAAAATGTTCATTCAAAACGCTTTATACCAAACAGGGCGGCCTTTTAAGGTCCTCATCGGTGATCTATGCGGGCTAAGTACACGATCGGATACTCCCCCAGCTCTCGGCTTCGAAACTCCTCCAGCCCTTCGTCCAACATCCCGGCCACTCTCGAGACCTGGGTGGCCGAGATCTCCAGACCACACAACTGCTCGGTAACCTCGGTAACCTTTCTGGTCGAGACTCCCATCACGTACATCTCGGCGATGGCCAGTTTCAATGCCTTCTCCGAACGGCAGCCTCGCTCCAGCGACTTCGGATAAAAACTCAACCCTCGAACCTGGGGAATTTCCAACCGCAGCTCTCCAACCCGGGTCTGTATCCGCTTGCCTTTGAATCCGTTCCGATACCCTCGTCGGTTCTCCGTCCTCTCGTAGGCTTCCGCTCCCAAGAACTCGCTTCTTTCCAACTGCATGGCCACGTTGAACGTAAATATTCGGTAAACCCGTAAGCGTAATCTCGAGCGTTGGGTTACAGGGAAACTCAAGTTGAGCGCAGGGAACAGCGGAAGTCTTTGCGTAAGGGGTAGAGCCAGATGCTCTTGGTGGGTAGATTGGCTTGGTGGTTACGATCCAGCTTTCCGCGCCCTTGGGTGTGGCCGACATGGATCCAGTTGGCAGCCTTGTAGCAGGCGCCTGTGAAGCGTTGAGTGTCGACGAAGGTTTCCAGCAAGACAGGTCGGTAGGCGTAGCGATTGTGCCAGTCTTCGGGGAGTTGACGGGCGGCCATGGCCAGTAGCTTGGAGGCCAGGTTCTTGGACTCGACCCAGGGCAGGATTAAGAAACGGGCGTTGTTGACAATCAGCTGCAGGTTCCTCTCCCGTTCCGAAGGACGCCAGCCGATGAAGCGGTCGCGCGGGGCGGTTTTCCAGGCGGCGGCGCCAAAGCCGAGCAGAGCCAGGATGCGGTTTTCCGAACAAGCGAAGTAGCGCAGCTGAGCACCGGGCAGGGGCTTGTATCCCAGATAGTGGTAGCGGTCGATATATTCATTCCACAAAGTGGAGTCCGGGCGGCTTAGGACCGGCTCCAGATGCAGGCCTGCCAGCTCATGCACCGGCCGGGACAGCAGCGGCTGCGGGGCGCTGCAGAAAGTGTGCTCGATTCGGCCCGAGCCTCCTTTGCGGTTGCGAGGGGGCGGCAGTTGCAGCAGCCCCTCGCGATGCATGCGCAGCATGGCCACCCGGCAGCTCATCTGCTTGAGGCCACCGTCCGTTTTGCGCCACTCGAGCAATCGGCACGCCAATCGAGACAGCTGAGCGCGCGTGCGGGTTGGGTTGTCGGCAATCAAGTCGCACAGTTGCCCGATCTCCTGACCCGTGAAGTTGCGGCCACAGTAGCGCTTCATGCCGCCTCCCGACCACCGGGTCGACCCCAGGCCGCTCTTCGGTCGGGGTCCATTTCCCAGGGCAGGAATCTCGTCAGTTGGGGCGGCGCCCGGTTGCCCGATTCGGCGCAGCACTGCAGATAGCAACTCAACCAGCGTTGCGGATTGATCTCCCACAGCTGCAAGGTTTGCAGAATCGTGAACACAACCGCGGCCAGACGGGCGCTAGACCGACTGCCTGAGCCGTAGTAGTTCTTGCGACCCACCACCGGGCCTCGCAAAGCGCGCTCTGAAGCGTTGTTGTCCATGGCCACCTCGGGGTGATCCAAAAAGACGGTCAACCCTTCCCAGTGTCGCTCCAATCGGCGCAGCACCTTCCTGCAGGCCCCATGCAGGACCCGGCTCTGCAACTCCGCATCGCGCTGCCTCTCCAGTCCCAGCACCGCCCCCCGCAGTTCCCGATCCCGGGCGGCAAAGCCGGCAGGCTGTTCTCGGGCCTGCACGCGACACCGATTCAGATCGAACAGGCCTCCGATCCCCTCCACCCAACTCATCGCCCACCCCTCCAACTCGGGCCAGGACTTGGCCAGGGAAAAAAAGTCGCGTCGCACGTGGGCCCAGCAAAAGGCCAACTCCAGACCCTCCCATTGTCTGGCCAACTTCTTGTACACAACGTAGCGGTCGCTCAGCAGAATGCCGGCCGCAGTGCCTCCGAAGTGCGCCTCCGGCACCTGGGCCGAGCGGCTGGGAGACAGCGTGAACACTACCGTCGAAGGGGATCGGAACACCCACAGATGCCAGCCGTGACCTATCTTGCCCTCCACCTCCTCGAACACCCGCCAGCCGGTCTCGTCAGCCTGCCAACGATCCTCGCTCAACTGCCTGACACGGATGGCCTCCCGGACCGGCTCCAACAGCGGGAGCAGTTTCCTCAGCCCTCCCGCGATCGTCCCAGCCGACAGCCTCACTCCTTGGTCGGCCAGTTCCTGCAGCAGTCGGTTGCTGGGACGCGCATAAAGATACTTGTCCAAGATCACCCTCACCCACACCGAGATGCCCAGCTTGCCGCGCGGGATCAAACGGCCTGGTGACGGCGCCGTCACGATGCCGGGCAGGACCCCACAAGCACAGCTTGGATGGTATCGCCTGCGTCTGATCACCCGACGCCAGACCCGCGTCTCGATCTCTACCACCTGGGCCTCATCGGTACCAGGAAACGGATCCAGGCGCCGTCCGCAGCGGGGACACTTCCGCTGCTCTGCGGGCAGATCAGCCACTTCCTCCCGGGCTTCCAGCCCATCCAGACTGCTTCGACCATGTCCCCGCGTCCCCGGCTGCTGTCCGCGAGGGCGCGCTGAGACCTGGCTCCGGGATGGGCTCTTGCCCTCGCAGACCAAACGCTCGCTACGACGACCGTACAGACAGCCTTCCAACTCTCGAATGCGTGCCCGTAGCTCTTCGTTTTCGCTCTTGAGATCGGTTCTCCGTCGGACCGCTTCCCCGTGCCGGGCCTTCCAGTACGCCGCAGCCCAACGCAAGCTGATGTACTCCTCCTTATCCACCCGGATCTGAACGCCGGCTGTCGACGCCCGCTGCCGGGACTCCCGATTCTCTACGCCTTGCTCCCCCTGACCTAGGGCGGCTCCCATGTCCACCTATATACACGATTGAAAGTCCTGTGTCCAGCAAAATCTGATGGTGTCAGCGGAGGGATGGGTTTACCGAATATTTACCGTTGAACAGCTTCTCCAAGATCCCTCGAAAGGCTTCTGTTCCTTCCTCGATCAACTCCTCCAGAATCTCTCGTGGTACTCTCTTTTCCAGGTCTGGGTTCATGGATTCTCCTTTCCAGATTTGCGTTTCTGTTTTTGGAGAAATCCTGTCCCAGACCTCTGTCTTTTCGACTTAGGCCTGACCAGAATTTACAGAAAAAAGGTTACGTCACTTGTAGAGGACCCTGGCCAGGAGGATTCTCATGCAAGAAAGTTACTACGTTGGATTGGATGTGCACAAACGGAAGATCAGTTATTGCCTGATGGAGGCGGACGGAAGGGTGGTTGAGGAAGGAGAACTGGCGGCTCGGAGGGAGGTGCTGCAGCAGTGGGCTGAGAGTCTGGAAAGACCTTGGATAGGAGCGCTGGAAGCTACCCTTTTTAGCGAATGGATCTACGATTTATTGGAGCCCTACAGCCAGGAGTTGAAGGTGGCTCATCCAGCCATGCTCAAGGCATTGAGTGCGGGCAAACACAAGAATGATCGGATCGATGCGCGCAAGATCACCGATCTGCTGCGCTGCGACTTACTGGTGCAGAGCTACGTGCCGCCGGCTGAGATCCGAGAATTGAGACGAGTGCTGCGCTATCGCAACCTGATGGTGTCACAGATGGTGCAGCTCAAGAACCGGATATCGGGACTGTTGATGGAAACGGGAGTGCAGTACAACCAGAAGCGGCTGCATGGACAGCGTTACTTTCGACAACTGATGTCGCAGCTGCAGGAAGTGCCGGAATCGGTGGTGCAACTATTGAATCTGAGTCACGATTCGATGCGATCACTGCAGCAAATCGAGAGGGATCTGCTGAGGGGGTTGTGTGAGCAACCGTGCGTAGGGCGTCGGGTGGAGCTGTTGATGACGATTCCCGCTGTGGGAGTGGTGACGGCTTTGACCTGGGTGCTGGAAGTGGGGGAAGTGAGTCGCTTCCGGGCGATTCGTCACGCGGTCAGCTACTGTGGGCTGTGCAGCGGCCAGAAGCAGTCGGCAGGCAAGGACCGCTTGAGCCCGATCAGCAAACACCGTAACCGGCATCTTCAGCGGGTTTTGGTGGAAGCGGCCAAGCTGGCTCCTCGATATAGCCCACAGCTGGCCGCCGTTGCACAAACGCAAAGGCAGAAAGGAAATCACAACCGAGCCACGCTGGCGGTTGCCAGGAAACTGGCAGCTTACCTGATGGCGGTCGATCGCAGTGACCGACCATTTTCAGTGGCTAGCATTTAGAACAAAACTCAGCTAGCCGGGAAGGTTCCGGCCGTTCCTCACTGAAAGGGATTGTGTGACGGGTTTGACCCTGAGACACCAACTGACCTGTTTGGAGGACGGCCGGTTTGCCCAAACTCAAGCTTCGGTGACGGCTCGCTCTCGAGCCCGATACCGCAAATGGATGTCTGGATTCTGACCCCCAAGGTCATGAATCACTTTTAGCTGACAAAACCTATCGTCCGGGTTGCTGTAAATGAAACTCTGGAGTTGACGGTGCTCTCACCGCACCGTTGAGGGGGAGACTTGCCCACACTTGACAACTACTTATCATGGATGTCCCTTTCTCGCCGGCACACGGCGCGAGGTCGGGAAAGTGATCTGTCCCTTTCTGTTGGGGGTCCTCGACATCGGTCCCGCGAGCGGCGATGATAGGAGGCTATGAGATTGAGAACCTTGTTTATTGGATCCCTTCTCACCTTCGGTGGCGCGCCCTTCGGGTTCGCATTGCAGGATTTCACCGGCGAGCCTTCCACGGATTGGCTACAGTGGGGAGGGCCGAATCGGGACTTCAAGGTCAGCTCCGCGCGACTTGCCGATGTCTGGCCCCTGGAGGGTCCCCCGGTGCTGTGGAAAAGGTCTCTAGGGGACGGGTACTCCGCGATCGTGGCAGAGAACGGCATTCTCTACACGATGTATCGGCACGCGGCCGGCGAGCGAGAAGGCCAGGAAGTCATCGTTGCCCTGGATGCCGACACCGGCCGGACCAGGTGGGAGTATCGATACGAAGAGCTTCTTCCGGAGAAGATGAATACGGGATATGGTCCCGGTCCTCTCTCCACCCCTCTGATCGTCGGAGACAGGCTTTTTGCCGTAGGCGCGGTCGTCAGGCTCAGCGCTCTTGACAAGAAAACGGGCCAATTGCTGTGGTCACGCGACTTGTACAACGAGTTTTCCCTGGATCGGATCGGGCTGAAATCGAACCGGGGCTATGCGTCGAGTCCAATCGCCTACCTGGACACCGTGATCCTTCCCATGGGCGGCAGCGGGAAGGCGGTCGCAGCCTTCCGTCAATCCGACGGTTCCCTTGCCTGGAAGCGGCATGATTTTCAACTGGCCCCTTCTTCTCCCATTCTCGTTGAGGTGGACGGGCAGGAGCAGGCGATTCTCTTCATGGCCGCCGAGATCGTCGGTCTGGATCCCGACAATGGCGATCTCTACTGGAGCCATCCCCACGCAACAAACTACGACTGCAACATCAGCACCCCGGTCTGGGGCGACGAGAATCTTCTCTATTTATCCTCGGCATACGACAGCGGGAGTCGTGTACTCGAGCTGAAGCACGCAAGTGGGGAGACCTCGGTTAGTGAACTGTGGTTCAGCAAGCGCATGCGGGTTCACTTCGGGTCTACCATCCGACTGGGAGACGTGATTTACGGCACCAGCGGAGACTTTGGACCGGCCTTCTTCACGGCCGTTGAAGTGAGAACGGGCAAGGTTCTGTGGCGCCAGAGGGGCCTCGCCAAGGCCCAGATCATTTTTGCGGATAATAAATTCTTGCTCGTGGACGAAGATGGCCACCTCGCGCTGGCCCGGCCGGGGGCAAAGGGGCTGGATGTCCTTGCCAGGGTGGAACTCCTGGAGCGGCGCTCCTGGACGGTCCCTACCCTGGTGGGAACACATCTCTATCTACGCGATCGGAAATCGATCATGGCACTCGACTTGGCGCCGTAAGGGAGGGCTTAGTACTCCCTTAGGGTTCGTCTGAGACCTGAACGATGAGCTTGCCGCGGTTGGATCCGTCGAAGAGTCTGTTCAGGGCCCTGGGGGCATTCTCCAGGCCCTCCACAACGTCCACGCGGTACTGGAGCTTGCCCTCGGCCAGCCATTGACTCAGGTCTTGCAGGGCCTCCCCGGCTCGATCCAGAAAGTCGAGCACAATAAACCCCTCGACCCGCGCGCTCCTGAGCAGGACATTGGCGAAATTGAAGGGTCCGGGCACCGGCTCCTCAGCATTATACTGAGAGATCAGACCGCAGATGACCAGCCTCACATGCTTGTTGATGTGGCCCAGAACCGCATCGAGGGTCTCGCCTCCCACGTTGTCGAAGTAAACGTCGATGCCCTCGACGCAGCACTCTCGCAGCTTCTCGGCGACTGCTTCCTGTTTGTAGTTGATGGAGCAGTCGAAACCCAGATCTTCCGTGATCCATCTACACTTTTCCCGGCTGCCGGTGATACCGACGACCCGGCACCCCTTCAATTTGCCGATCTGCCCCACCAGCGAGCCGACCGCACCTGCAGCAGCGGAAACGACCAGAGTCTCGCCAGACTCGGGTTTTCCTATCTCCAAAAGTCCGAAATAAGCGGTCAACCCAATATGCCCGAAGAGCCCCAGAGAGGCTGTGAGGGGTAACATTGTGCCCGATGGGAGCCGTTGCAGACCGCTCCCGTCCGAGAGCAGATAGGTCTGCCACCCCAGCATCCCCTGCACGATGTCACCGGGCTGGAACCGGGCGTGGCGGGAGTCTTCGACGACACCGACCGCAATCCCCCGCATGACTTCGCCAAGCGGGACGGGTGGGACATAGCTGGGTTTGTCCGTGACCCAACCGCGATTTGCAGGATCCAGCGAAAGGTAGATATTCCGAATCAGGAGCTGGCCCTCCCCGGGTGCCCTTACGGGCTCTTCGTGAAACTCGAAGTCGGATTCTTGAATCAGGCCCTCGGGGCGGGCTGCCAGGCGCCATAGTCGATTCATTTGGGTCGTCATGGTGTGCTTTTTTTCAGGTTACTGGTTACGGTTGCTGCTTGCTGGTTATGGTCAACGGATCGCTCACCGGGTTCGCTTCAAGGTTACAGGTTCAAGGTTCAAGGTTGAAAGTTTAAGGTCGACCTGTGCCGATTCTCGAAGCCGCCAGGGTGCTCCAGGTTCGAAGGAGCGTAAGTTCTTGACAAGTCGGGGAGCTTTGGACTCATCGAAGAGCGATCCTGGCCCACACGATGATACATTTGTCGAGTCCATCGTTTACCGCGCTCGCCCGGGAAGCATTCGCAGCGGTTACCTGAGGGTCAGGGATTTGAAGGTGAAACCAGGCCAGGGGGACGCCTTTCTGCAATGGTACCGGAAATACATACAACCTGTGTATGAGCGCTTGGTGGAAGAGGAAAGTATCGAGGCCTTTGGCCTGGATGCGGAAGAATACGCCACAACCACTCCACGATCTCGAACCGCCTGGTACATCACGGCCAGTGGCGAGGGAATCGACCAGGTTGAAGCCGCCTTTGACAAGCACTTCGGAGGTATGTCCGCCGAGGAACGCGGAGGGATTTTTGCAGACCTCGCCGATCTAGCCCGGATTATGCAAGAGATCTAAATTCAAGCGAGATTTGGGCCCAGAAAAAAGGCCGTAGCTCTCTGATATAAAAGGGTTTAGAGAAACAAAGACCCTAAACAGGAGCTACGGCAATGTCAAAAACAGTCTGCCAGAATACCCTGCCATTTCATAGCCACAGAAACATCACGGCTCGTTTTGATGGGGGGAGCCTCACTTCCGACGCAGGATGGTTGTTGTTTGGATCCCTGGATCGTCAACATCGATTGTGCGAGGGCTTCAGTTCGTGTATTGCGGAAAGTCGAGACCGACGCTACGTTCGTCATGACCTGTTGAAGTTGATCCGACAACGAGTCTTGCAGATCGTGGCCGGCTACGAAGACTGTAACGACGCCGATACGCTGCGCTCGGATCCGATGCTCAAGACAGTCTGTGATCAGTTGCCAGAGAGCGATCCCGATTTGGCCACCCAGCCGACTTTTTCCCGCTTGGAGAACTCCGTCACCAAGAAGGATCTGATGCGTCTGAGCCGGTGGCTGCTAGGCCGTTATGTGCGCTCCCTGAAGAAGAGACGTCCCAGCAAGATCATCCTGGATCTGGACAGTACCGACGACCACACTCACGGCCAACAGGAGTTCTCCTTCTACCACGGGTATTACCGAAACCACATTCTGCATCCTTTGCTGATCTTCGATGCCGACACGGGAGACCTGGTCTGTGCCGTGTTGAGACCTGGCAACAAGGGGGCTGCCTCTCACATCGTGCCCATTCTGAAGCGAGTCGTGGAGGCCATCCGACAAGCAGTGGGGACGGATGTCGAGATTGAGATTCGGGCCGACAGCGGCTTTGCCACGCCTCGGCTCTACGAGTTCTGTGAATGTGAAGAGAATAAACTCCAGTATGTCATTGGGTTAAGTCGAAACCCTCGCCTGCAGCGAGTGGTCGAGCCCCTGCTGGATTCGACTCGGCTGAGGTTCCTTGAGCTGGAGGAAAAACAGCGTCAGTTTGACGAGTTTCTTTATCGAGCCCACAGCTGGGATCGATCCCGTCGCGTCATTGTCAAAGTGGAGGTCGATCAGCGTGGCATCAATCGTCGCTTTGTAGTTACCAACCGGGACGATCTCTGCTCCCAATCACTTTATGACCACTACACAAACCGAGGGCAGACCGAGAACTTCATCAAGGCCTTCAAGAATCATCTGAGCATGGACCGACTCAGCTGTCATCGATTCCTGGCCAATCAGTTTCGACTCCTCCTGCATGCACTGGCTTACCAGATGTTCGTGCGCCTGCGCGACTATCTTCACGGAACCCCCTGGCACAAGCTCGAAATCGAAACCTTACGTCGTCGGGTCCTCAAGATTGGGGCCCGGATCCGACAAACCACTCGACGCATCTGGGTCCATCTTTCCTCAGCCTTCCCCGAACAACCCCTCTTCCACCTCGTCTTGAGTCGCCTGAACTCCAGTTAGCTTTTCCCAGCTCCCCCGAAAAACCGCTTCCGACACTCATCCAGGCCCAGATCTGTCTGAAATTCACTCCCCAAACCACTCAAACGCCTCGCCAACCCATATTCTTCGCAAATCCGCCTGTCACACCTGCCCGCTTCCGAGTTGGGCCACTTCTCGAGTCGTTTTTCAACACCGAACTACGGTTCTTGCATAATCCGGGCTAGTCGATCGGGACGCCACCCGGGGGTACCTGTCCAAAGTGATTCGCTACACAGTGCGGTAGGGATTCCCCGACGGCTGCAGGTTGCGCGCTCGGCGCCCGTCCAGGTCATCTCCGGAACCGGCCCGCAGGCCGTTTGGAACACCCGCAATCAAGGAACCGACAGAGGCAGGAACGAAAGTGACTGCGCAGCAGCGCGGAAGCTGCCGACGAACCGTGACAACCAGCAAGAGCTGATTGCAGGAACGCCAGTGACTGCGCCGCGGCCGGGAATCACACCCCTGCTTAGTCGCTGACTCTCGTGGCTGACAGAATCGGCCGGCCGCCGTGCACAGTCAGCCCCACGGCACGGTCATCCAGGACGCCGAAACGCACGCCCTCATCGGCTCCTCCCAGCTGCTGGAGGTACTCGACAACACGCTCGGCCTTTCCAAATTCTGCATGGCGAAGCAGGGTGATGCCATGGGGGCCACGAATTCTCTGGATTCCGGGAGAGGCCTGGCAGGCTGCTCGGACCGCTTCGACCTTGTCCAGCATCGCCAGCGTGAACAGGTTGGGTCTGGCGCCGTGATCGATAAGCACCCGGGCGATGTCGCGCCGGGCCATGTGGGACGCCGCTCCCAGGGCCGACTCCCAATCCCCGAATCCCCAGTCCCAGGACGCCAGGCAAAGAGACCGGTCCTCGGTCAGGATTTCGCGCACGCGATCCCCATCGAAGTGGCTGACGCTCACGATCTCCAGGGCCCGCTGGGGCGGCGTTCGCAGGAAGGCGTCGTCCCCGTCGGAAGCTGCCCCCAGCCGGCTGCCCGCAGGAACCGTGAAACCGGCTGTCGCCGCCCCTGCGGTCGAAAAGAAGTCTCGACGCGTCGGCTTGCTCATTGATCGGATTCCCCTCAGGTTCGAAGCCTTGCTGTTTCTGGATCCCCAGGAGGAGTCTATCAGGTCGGAGCGCGCGCGGAGCATCGCCGAGGATCCATCCTCAGCCCGGACTGGGGGAATCGGACAGGCCGCCCTTTTCCCGAAGAAGTTTGGCCAGGTACGGGTGGCCGGAGGAGATCGCCAGATCGAGCGCCGTCGATCCGAAATCGTTAACGGCGTTGATTTCCGCACGGGCTCCGTGGGCCAGGAGCATTTCGATCATGGGCTGATCGGCACCCACGAAACAGCCGATGTGCAGCGCGGTGGAACCACTGCCGGTTTTCAGTCCAACGGGTGCGCCGCGGGACAGAAGCAACTCGGCGGTTTCCTGCGATTGTCCCTCCACTGCCTTGTGCAGCGGCGTGGACCGGTTCACGCCGACGACTCTTATCGGTGCTCCTGCCTCCAGCAGCAATTCGCACAGGCTCACGTGTCCTCCCTTGGCAGCCCCCAGAAGGGCCAGGGCGAGATCGTCGGAATCGGGCGGTCCGTCCAACAGCTTCTTTACGGCCTGGTGATCACCCAGCAGTGCCGCACCGTCAATCCTTTGGCGCAGTCGGGGCTCCAGGACCGAGTCCACTCCCCGATCACCGGTGGGAAAGACGGTCGCGTCCCAGAGGCAACCGGCGTCGATCAGGCTGGCTGCGACACGGCCGTATTCTCCCTCCGGATGGCGCCCTTCATAGAGGCAGCAGTGGAGAGCCCAGCCCAGCGGCGTACTCTGAAATGCGGGATCCTTTTCATCGACACGGTGGCCCCGCTTGATGAGAAGGTCGACGAGGTCGGCGTAACCACCCCAGGCGGCATTGTGAAGCGGAGAATACCCATGCGATCGTTCCGGCGTATCTATCGGAAAACCGAGGTCCAGCATGAGCTCTACGGCTTCATAGCTGGTGTTGGTTTCCCAGCAGTATCGGGCCGGCAGTTCCAGATCTAGTTCCTCGAGCGAGGCCACTATATCGGGATTCTCAGCCAGGATCGCTTCGGCCTGTGACCGGTGCCCCATCGCGCTGGAGACCAGGAAACGCGTCGTCACGTCGCTCTCGGAATACAGATAGTCAAACAACTTCTGGTGACCCTTCGCCACAGCATACTGATGGGCGTATGAATTAAAGCCCAGACTCCACTGCAGGATCGTCCCTCCCAGCCCCTTATATCCGATCCCGTGCATCGGAGCCTTGCCGACGCGCAGAGCCAGGCATCTCGGCTCCTCGCTGATGAGTCTTTGTGCCAGAGCCCGATCGCCCAGGGCTGCAGCCAAGAAAATGTCCGGCCGGGCACCTCGCTCGAGCAAATAAGCTGCCACTTGCGGCCGCTCGCCGATAAGCCATTGGGCAGGCGTCGAGTCATGGTCATCGTCGCGGGCATCGAGTTCAGCGCCGTGGTCGATGAGCAGACCCGCCATCTCGACGGTCCTGGCGAAATGAAGAGGCGTGGCACCGTCACCACCAGGAGCATGCACACACTCTGGATCATCGCCGAGCATCACGGCCAGTCGGTCCGTCAGTCCCAGCGCGGCAGCTGCATGAGGTGAGAGAACAGCTCCCCGGTCAACCAGAAAGCGTCCCACCGTCGAATCGACGCCGGGGATCACACCAAATCCCGGTTTCCACCATTCGCCGACCTTTTCAACACAGGCACCGTGCCGGAGCAGCAACTCTGCCGTCTCCACGCTGCGGACAGCCGCCAGGGCGGGCTGGCCCCATTTGAATAACGGCGCGTCGAGAGCCTCTGTTACCCCTGAATAGCGTGCCAGCAAAGATGCAATGGTCTTCCGGCTGTCGGTTTTGATGGCTTCCTTGAACTCCTCGATCCGCTGTTCGCTCATGCCGACAACTCCCTAGCCCGGATTATGCAAGAACCGTAGTTCGGTGTTGAAAAACGACTCGAGAAGTGGCCCAACTCGGAAGCGGGCAGGTGTGACAGGCGGATTTGCGAAGAATATGGGTTGGCGAGGCGTTTGAGTGGTTTGGGGAGTGAATTTCAGACAGATCTGGGCCTGGATGAGTGTCGGAAGCGGTTTTTCGGGGGAGCTGGGAAAAGCTAACTGGAGTTCAGGCGACTCAAGACGAGGTGGAAGAGGGGTTGTTCGGGGAAGGCTGAGGAAAGATGGACCCAGATGCGTCGAGTGGTTTGTCGGATCCGGGCCCCAATCTTGAGGACCCGACGACGTAAGGTTTCGATTTCGAGCTTGTGCCAGGGGGTTCCGTGAAGATAGTCGCGCAGGCGCACGAACATCTGGTAAGCCAGTGCATGCAGGAGGAGTCGAAACTGATTGGCCAGGAATCGATGACAGCTGAGTCGGTCCATGCTCAGATGATTCTTGAAGGCCTTGATGAAGTTCTCGGTCTGCCCTCGGTTTGTGTAGTGGTCATAAAGTGATTGGGAGCAGAGATCGTCCCGGTTGGTAACTACAAAGCGACGATTGATGCCACGCTGATCGACCTCCACTTTGACAATGACGCGACGGGATCGATCCCAGCTGTGGGCTCGATAAAGAAACTCGTCAAACTGACGCTGTTTTTCCTCCAGCTCAAGGAACCTCAGCCGAGTCGAATCCAGCAGGGGCTCGACCACTCGCTGCAGGCGAGGGTTTCGACTTAACCCAATGACATACTGGAGTTTATTCTCTTCACATTCACAGAACTCGTAGAGCCGAGGCGTGGCAAAGCCGCTGTCGGCCCGAATCTCAATCTCGACATCCGTCCCCACGCCTCCACGACTCGCTTCAGAATGGGCACGATGTGAGAGGCAGCCCCCTTGTTGCCAGGTCTCAACACGGCACAGACCAGGTCTCCCGTGTCGGCATCGAAGATCAGCAAAGGATGCAGAATGTGGTTTCGGTAATACCCGTGGTAGAAGGAGAACTCCTGTTGGCCGTGAGTGTGGTCGTCGGTACTGTCCAGATCCAGGATGATCTTGCTGGGACGTCTCTTCTTCAGGGAGCGCACATAACGGCCTGGCAGCCACCGGCTCAGACGCATCAGATCCTTCTTGGTGACGGAGTTCTCCAGGCGGGAGAAAGTCGGCTGGGTGGCCAAATCGGGATCGCTCTCTGGCAACTGATCACAGACTGTCTTGAGCATCGGATCCGAGCGCAGCGTATCGGCGTCGTTACAGTCTTCGTAGCCGGCCACGATCTGCAAGACTCGTTGTCGGATCAACTTCAACAGGTCATGACGAACGTAGCGTTGGTCTCGACTTTCCGCAATACAGGAACTGAAGCCCTCGCACAATCGATGTTGACGATCCAGCGATCCAAACAACAACCATCCTGCGTCGGAAGTGAGGCTCCCCCCATCAAAACGAGCCGTGATGTTTCTGTGGCTATGAAATGGCAGGGTATTCTGGCAGACTGCTTTTGACATTGTCGTAGCTCCTGTTTAGGGTCATTGTTTATCTAAACCCTTTTATATCAGAGAGCTACGGCCTTTTTTCTGGGCCCAAATCTCACTTGAATTTAGATCTCTTGCATAATCCGGGCTAGACCGTCCACCGCTCTTCTAAACATTAATCACTAACGTGGGAGGGGACAACCCGGAGTCTACTCTGAGTGCTCCGACTCCTCGTGGTCGAGTCGCTCCAACTGCTTCTCTATGAGCTCACTCGACTTCGAACACTACCCGATCCGAGCGGCCGATGGGGTCGACGACGACCAGTTCATGAGTTCCCCGGCTCGGGTCCAGGAAGAGTGTCTCGCCGGCTTCTCCGGAGGCCACCAGGAGGCCCCTGGTACCAGTAGAGCCGGCCGGGTTGAGCCAGGGCGGTCAGAGCGATGCTCTGATGAGATCGGGGAGTCCCCTCTCGCACCAGGTAGGGCGTCGAAGGATCGGGTGAAACGATCCTGGGGCCGTCGCTGAGGCCGGCTTGTTTGCAGCTCGGGGCACGCCGGGGCAGGCCCTCGACCGGCTGTCCCTGCCGACGACGCCAGGCGGCCAGCCGGGGCGGTAGTACTTCGACTACTCTGGTGACGTAGCTCGAAGAGCTCAAACAGGGTCCATCCAATCGAAGACCCGTCTGGGAATCGACAAAAATGCGACGGTGGACCTTGCAGGCCTGAAAGTTCGACCGGCCCCGGATGGAGGCAATCCTTTTCGTCCTCGAACAATAGGCGTTGGGCAGTTGGCCACTCTCCGAACAGACCTTCACCGACTCAATCTTCAGGCCTCGGGGCTCATCAAACCTGGAACCGTCCGGCTCAAGGGCGCGAAACAGATCGAACAGCAGAGGCCCGGCATGCTCTGCACCGGAGAGTCCTTTGACCCCGGACCCGTCAAAGTTGCCGATCCAGGCCCCGATCGTCGTCTTGCGGGAGAACCCGATCGCCCACGCGTCTCGATGCCCGTATGAAGTTCCCGTCTTCCAGGCAACTGCCGGTATGTCCAGAGAGAGGTCCCAGGCCTGAGGAATGTCGGGCCTGCGCAGCCGGGTCAGTGAGCGGGCGGTAAAGTAGACGGCCTCACGGGAAAACAGGCGCTTTCCCGTCCCTGGGCCCCCGTCGACAAGACGCAGGGTGCGATGGAGGCCACCCCGGGCCAGCGAGGCATAGAGGTTGGCCAGATCGAGAAGCCGAACTTCCCCGGCTCCCAGCACGAGAGGAAGGCCGTACTCGAGGGAAGAACGGTTCAGACTGGAAAGACCACCGGAGATCAAGAGCCGGTGAAAGTGCCGGAGCCCGGTTCGGGAAAGCAGGTGGACAGCCGGGACGTTCAGCGACTGAACGAGCGCCTGAGAAGCGCTCACGCGCCCCCGGTATAGCTGGTCGTAGTTTTCGGGAACATAGCCACCATAGTCGTAGGGAACATCCAGCAAAGGAGAATCGGGAACGATCAGGCCACGGTCATAAGCCAGTGCAAAAAGAAATGGCTTGAGGGTTGAACCCGGCGAGCGCAGGGCCGTGGCCCCGTTGACCTGACCCTGGTACATCGAATCGGCGTAGCCGGCAGAGCCCACCAGGGCCAAAACCTCCCTGGTCTCGTTGTCGAGGATGACCACGGCCACGTTTCCGATCCCCAGGCCCCGGAGCTTCGCCTTGCGGGACTCTACCTGAAGCTCCACGGCGCGTTGGATCTCGAGATCCAGAGTCGTATGCACTTCCCGGGGCAGCGGGGACTCTCGCCTCACCAGTTCGGCAAAATGAGGCGCCTGAAACGGCGCTTTCCGTTTTTGTGACGGGAGTCTCGCCGTGTACGCAATCCGAGCCTGAGCCGCACTCATAATCCCCTTCCCGTGCAGCTGGGCGATGACCCGGTCGCGGGCCCGGGTCGAGCGCTTCAGGTTCCGAGTCGGATCGTAGCTTACGGGAGAGCGCGGAAGGGTCGTCATCAGGGCCGTCTCTGCCCAGGAAAGGCGGGCCGGCTTCTTTCCGAAATAAAAGTACGAGGCCGCCCGAACACCCTCGATGTTGCCTCCATAAGGGGTCAGATTCAGATAGATCTCGAGAAGCTCGTCTCTGGAGTAGAGGCGGCACATTTGAAGGGCCCTGAATGACTCCAGCAGTTTACTCCGCAGGGTGCGCGGGCGGGGGTCCATGAGCCGTGCGATCTGCATGGGAATCGTGGACGCTCCCGAAACAATCCGGCCCGCGCGGAGGTTGGAGAGGGCCGCCCGCAGGATGGAGATGGGGTTCACGCCCGGGTGGTAGCCGAGCCACTGATCCTCGGATGCGATGATTGCGTCCACCAGCTCCGGGGCGACTTCGTCCAGCCCCACCCGGAATCTCCAACGCCCGTCGGAAGCCAGAAACATGCGGATCGGATCACCATTTCGGTCATAGACGATCTGGCCGTAGGGCCGCTCCAGCCTTTCGTGAGGGAATGGCAACAGCGCTCCAGCCACCTGCCACAAGAGGACAAGCGCCACCACCACAGCACCACTGATCGTTCCGCACCGGAGAGCGGTCCCCCTCCTCCGGCCCGGCAGCACTGCGCCCAAAAGTCTCACTCCCGCCTCCCGATCTGCAACCGCGATCTGGGGCCCGTGTAGTTCAGTTCAGGGTTGTACATGGCCTCGGCATGGACCGGAGGCACTCGAAAATCACCCGGCGATACGGCCCGCAGAAGTGTGTAGGCGGTGCGCCACTGGTTGGCCGGCAGATCCGTAAAAAAAAGAACGCGGTCATCTCGAAGATCCTGGTAGTCGGCTCCCAGGGCGGTTCCGGTCATCCAGCCCTGGCGCTCGGTGGTCGCCAGACGCGGGTTTTCCACCTCCAGTCCGGAGGGAAGAAGCTGCTGGATGACCACGTTTTCGACCGGCCCCCGGACGCTCCGGATCCGCGTCTTAACTATAATCAGCTCTCCCTGGCGGATCTGAGTAAGATCGATCTGCCGGCCCCGCCGAGTCCGGAACTCGCGCTCCAGCTCCAGCCCCTGCTGTTCCTCCCTGAACGCGCTGTCCAGAGGAATGCCGCGCGTCACCAGACTGAAAAAGGCGGAGCCCGCCTGATATCCGGAAGCCAGTTGGACCCGCACTCGGCCCTGCGGCGGAAGCACAAAGCTGCGGGTGCTGGAATCGAAGCCTCCGACGAGCTGACCGGCGACGAACACTTCCCCTTCATAGTCGGCCTGGAGATCTCTCTGCTGGCCGGCAAGCTGGCCCAGGGCCAGGAAGGCAAAGGAAGTTTCCTGAGTCGTCCAGCTGCGGGCGGAAGCCTCACGGGCCAAACGATCGTAGAGCTCGGCAACTCTCGGGTCCTCGGGAACAGTCTCCGAAAGGGCGAGCAGGAGGAGCGCCCGATTGCGAGTGGCCGAATCGAAATTCCGGCCCGTTTCGCGTTCCGCTTCCTCGACCGGTTCCAGGCTGGCAAGGAGTTGGTTGGCGACGGTGTGGTTGCCGGTCATGGCGTAGGTCGCCGCCAGCAGTCCCCGGGCCGATGGGCGAAGAAACTCCTGAAGATTGTGGCGCACGAAATCCATCTGACCGCGCTCGGGTCGATCCGCTCTGGCCAGAACATAGAGGGCATAGACCAGCTGCTCGACTCCAGCTCTCGCGCGCGATTCATGGGAGCGCACCGATGTATCAAGAAAACCCACGGCCTTGTCGTAGATGGATTCGTCGACATGAAAACCGGCTCTTGTCGCTTCCACCATAGCGTGGGTCGCATAAGTACTGGCCCAGGGATTGACTTTCCGGGAACCCGGCCACATGGCGAAGCCTCCCGAGATGAGCTGCATGCCGACCAGCCGGCGCAGCCCTGCATAGACCATGGCAGCTGGATCCGAATCGACGAAGAGTTCGGGTTCGAGGGATTTCACCAGATCGGTGAAAAAGATGAGCGGAAGGATTCTGGAAGTCGTCTGCTCCAGGCAGCCGTATGGATAGCGCAGGAGATTCCCCAGGTTGGCCGTAAAATGGGTCATGGGGAGGGGTCCGACGGTGAGCGTTCGGGTCACGGTTGATGGTCTGAAACCGTGATCCTGCGGCGGGAGTTCCAGTGCCGCGGAGTCGACTCGTCCGGCCACCTGAGTGGTCCTGGGAGGCAAGTCGGGCCGAATGGACAGGACTCGGGAGTGGGTCGCCGCGGCATCGTCTCCGGAGGCGGACAAGTCGAACTTGACCTCACCCACCAGGTCAAGAGATCGGGCCTGGAAATAAGTGGTGCGCTCCTGGCCGGCGGGAATGCTGATTTCTCGCGTAGCCGGGCCGGTCAGTCGGGCCGGCCCCTCCAGGCCAAGGCGCACCTCAAAAGCTCCGTCCCTTCCGGTGTCGTTGCGCAGCGTCACAGGGATCTCCAGCTCCTCCTCCAGCGACAGGAAGCGCGGAAACGTCGGCATGAGGATGAGTGGAGATCGAACTCTCGTAAGCTGGCCGGCAGAACCGAAATCCGCCTCTTCACTGGCTATGGCCATTACCCGCAGGGCTCCTTGAAACTCGGGCACCTGGAAAGTCACTCGGGCCCGACCGCTTCTGTCGGCCCGGACCACGCCGGACCAGAAGGAGACGGGCTCTCTCCTGCGCAGGCTCTCGGTTCGGACCATCTGCGTCTCGGCCAGCCGATCGGCGCCCCCGCCCACCAGCGAGGCGCCCTCCATTTCAGGGACATCGGGCAGAAGCGTCGAGAAGATGTCGTGAGTCGAAACTCCCAGGCGCAGCTTCCGGTAAAAGAACTCAAACGGATCCGGAGTCGCCTGTGCGATCAATTGAAGAATTCCTTCGTCGACGGCTGCGATCGTGACTGCAGCACCGGCGCGCGTGGCGACCTCGACCTCCAGCTCGCCTTCGGGAAGTACGGTCTCGGGTACTTCTAGACGAACGGGAAGGCGATGCGAACTCCGGTCGACCCGAATCGGAATGGCCCCGAAGGCGCGTGCCACCAGTTCAGAACCCAGGTCCCCCACCGACCGGACCAGGGTCGCCGTGAGGTAGGCATTGGGACTGTAGGCCGCCTGTATGGGCACCCGGATAGTGGCCGTGTTTCCTTCCAGATCATAGGTCCGGAAGAAATGCACGCGTTGGCTCTCGACCGCCAGCAGCAGCCTTCCCGGAAACGGAGTCCGGATCTGCAGCTTGGCCGTCTGTCCTGGTAGATACTCCTCGCGGTCGAGCTCCAGCTCCAGGCGCGAAGGATTCTCGATGGCCCAGGGGGAGTAGCCCCAGCCGCTGGCGTAGAAGGACAGCTGGGTTGAAGTTCCGGAGCCGGCGTCCTCCAGCACGACCCGATAACTTCCAAACTCGGCCGGGGTGAAGGAGAACCGGCCTCGCGAACTCCCCGAGTCGAACTCGTCGGAGTGGACGAGTCGGGGGTCCCGGACGCTCTCATAACGAAAGGCACCCGATGGAGTTCGACGGAGAACGGTCTGCCATTGATCCTTGAAGATCCGCAGTTGCAGGGGGCCGGCCGGCGCAATCTGTCCCTCGGGATCGAGGCTGACGTATTCGAACGCCGACTCCTGGCCGGGCTCAGCGTAACCGCTCCCGGCCCGTTTTAGCCCCAGATAGTTGGAGTACACATGCACGGGGTGACGGCGCGTAGCCGTGACCCCTCGTCCACCCTGTTCCTGGACTCGCGCGGTAATCACGGCCGAGAGGGAGGACGCGGGTCGAAGGCCACGGGGCACCGTCACTTGAAAGTGGGCCTGCCCCTGGTCGCTCAAGGTCTCGCTCAGATCCGAGATGCGGCGCCGATTGAACTTCCTCTCAGTGTTTCCAAACCTGAAATCGGGGTGTTCGGGGGAAACAAAAGAGGAGGGCTCCAGGAAAACTCGGATTTCGGTTCGAAGACGCGCAGCCGGAGCGCCAAAAAGGTAGCTGGCCTCGACGTCAAAGGCCAGCTCCGGATCTCCATCCCGATCCTCGAAGGAGAGATTTTCGAGACCGACCTTGATCCGATCCGGGACGAATTCCTCGAGCTGGAAGCGGTAAGTTCCGACGACTCGATCGGCCAGCTTGAGTTGGAATTGGTGATTTCCGGTTCGATCGTAGGGTTCGGTCGGAACCATGAATTCCGCCAGACCCGGTGCCGGCATTTCAAGGGCGATGGTCGCTCTCTCCCTGCCGTTCGGATCCAGATGAGTCAGAACTACGGGCATGCGGGGAGCCGGGAGACGCCGATCGTCGCGGATCAGGGCCACTCCCTTCACTGCCTCGCCGGGCCGGTAGATATCGCGCTCGCCGTACAAAAAAGCCTGATAGCCGGTCACCGGAAAACCGGCTCCCGAAACGTCCAGACCCGACGTGTCGACGCGAGCCTGAGGGAGCAGTAAAAAGCTGAACTCCTGACCCTTTTGAACGGTGACAAGGTAGGGCCGGTCCGCGTTGAGATCCAGCTTCGAGACTTTCCACAATCCGGTTGAATCGGTCCGCCCGGAGGCGATTTTCTGGTTCTGATCGCTAAACAGATCGACCCGGGCGTGGGGGATGGGTTGAAGATTCCTGAAAGAAGCCGCCCAGACCAGGAAGTCGCTCTGTCCCTGCTTGGCAACGATTCCGACGTCCGTAATCAGAATCCAGCGCTGGTCCCCCTTGTACTGTCCCGCTCGCCGCAGGGCCACGCGGTACAGCCCCGGGGTCGTCGGATCGATCATGGAACCGATGTCGAGGGTGGTCTCCAGGGTCTGATTCGGGGTCACGGCCAGCAACAGCTTCTCGGTAAGAAGGCGATCCCCCAGGCCGTGAGGAAGATACCCCCCCCAGTAACTGGTCTGCCGATACTGGTATCCGACATGCTGGACCAGGGTGAAGATGTTGTTGAGGTGAACGCGATCCACAACTATTTCGGCGATGCGGGTATTGACGGCTTCCACGGCCACGTTGCGGGTGCCGGCGGCGGAAAGAAAAAGCCCCTGGTGTTTGAATCGAAGGGTGGGAGCGAGATCGGGGATTCTCACGGTACGCTTGAAATCGTCCGACAGAGTCGAGGTGTCCGTTCCCTTGAGACCCTTTGCGATCAGCACCTGATAGGTGTTCCCCGGTCGCAGGTCACCGCTGAGCCACACCTGATTGTCGCTGGCATTCATCTGAATCTCGGCCGGCGGCTCCAGAGACAGGTGCCGGCGGAGCTCTTCCACTTCAACGGGTGAAGAAAAGAGAATCTCCAGCCGGGACGAATCGGGCAGGGCTTGAGCCTTCACCTCGCGCACGGCCAGCCGGGTGTTGGACCCAATCAGAATCGCGCGGGAGAAGGCAGTGCCGAGTTGCACGTTTCCACCGGACGGAGTGAGCCGCGGGGAGATTTCCAGCTGCAGACTTCTTTCTTCCACCCGTTTCTGGAGCGGCTCGGTCCGGAGTCGAATCGCCTCGCTCACGGAGGGAGCCTCGAGGCGAAACCCCACAGCCTTTCCGCCTGCATCAGTCAGTTTCAGGTGACACGTCAACTCCTGGCGATCAACCGGATAATTGAAGAGAATCTCCCCCTCGAGCATTACCTCTCCGGCCGGCAGAGGTTTCTCTCTTACTTCCACATGTTCGATTCGGAAGCGGTCGGTGATGACGCGGAAGACCTGATCTCCACTCAGGTACTGGTCTTCCTGCAGGAATTGGGCCGGCTCCAGTGCGATCAGGTATTCAGTGGCGGGCGCGAAGGGACTGGTCGCCTCGTAGCGTAGCACGGCCGGAGTGTGCCATCGCCAGGAACCCCCAACTGAAGGGTTGATCTTGGCCGGCTCCCGGCCCAGAACCTCTCCCACCCGGCCCTTGCCCACGGTGGAACCAAATACGATGTCCACCTGCCGCCTGCCTTCGCGGTCAAGACTGACTTCCAGAACCTCCACCGGCCGCCCCGACCGTGATGTGGAAAAGAATAAGCCCTCCCCGGCTCGTCCCCACAGCAGCAGGATTCCCAGAACCGCCGAGAGCGAGATCAACCCGGCTATCAGATAGTTTCGCCAATCGCCGGAAAAGTGTGACCTCATGGTTGTACGTCTCCTAGTCTGGCTGCCAGGTTAAGTTGGAATGCGAGAATCGCGGTGGTCCTCGAAACTTAGTACTCCCGCCGGAGGAGAGGTTCCACGTGGAACGTGGAACGTGCAACTTGGAACGCCGCGAGCGTAGCGAGCGGCAAACAGTCAGGCCTTGAGCATGGCCAGGAACTGCTGGTTGCTGGTTGTCTTTTCTATCTTGGACAACAGCACTCGGAGTGCTTCCTCAGTGCCCTGGGTGGAAAGCGCTCTGCGCACGAGATTGATTTTGTGCTGGGTTTCGGGACTCCTGAGCTTTTCCTCCTTGCGAGTTCCCGATTTCTTGATGTCGATGGCGGGCCAGATGCGTCGTTCTGCCAGACCTCGATGAAGTACCAGTTCCATGTTTCCGGTACCCTTGAACTCCTCGAAAATGACGTCGTCCATGCGACTGCCGGTGTCGATCAGGGCGGTGGCCACCATGGTGAGACTGGCGCCGTCTTCTACTTTTCGAGCGGCCCCGAAGAACTCCCGCGGCTTTTCCATTGTTCGGGCTCCGAGACCACCCGACAGGGTTCGTCCACGGTCCTTGGTCTGAGAATTGTAGGCGCGCGCGACACGCGTCAGGCTGTCCAGAAGAATGACTACATCGACGCCGGCCTCGACCAGCCGCCGCGCTCTTTCCAGAACGATTTCCACCACCCGGATGCTCTGAGTGGCGGGCTCGTCATTGGAAGAATAAATGACTTCCGCGTCGACCGACCGTCTGAAGTCGGTCACCTCCTCCGGTCGCTCGTCGATCAAAACCACCATGAGATGGATTTCCGGGTGAAACTCTCTGATGACCTGTGCCAGCTTCTTCAGGAGAATCGTTTTTCCGGTTCGGGGCGGGGCTACGATCAGACTTCGCTGTCCCCTTCCTATGGGGGCGATCAGGTCGATGATCCGGAGACTGTGATCGTTTCCCTGATCCACCTCCAGACGCTCAATTGGATCGATGCACGTGAGTCTGGTGAACGGAGTCACCTGCTTGAAGTCTTCCGGCGCACCGCCCATGACGGTCTCGACCGAGCGGAGGCGGTGGTTTCTTCGGCCCCTAACCGCTTCGCCCGTGATCTCGCAGCCGGTCTTCAATTTGTGCCGGCGAATGAGGTCCATGGGGACGAAAACATCTTTTCCATCGGGGCAATACCGATTCTCGACAACCCGCAGATAGCCGCGTCCATCGGAGACGACTTCGAGGACTCCGTGGACCGAGACGGGAGGTGAATCTTGACGCGGCGCCGACCCCTCGGCACCGCTCTGTCTGCGCGGCCTGTCGGGACCGTTTCTGCGTCGTTTTCGCCACCGTTGGCGACCGGTTTTTCTTGGCACAGCCATCGAATGACCCTGTCCCAGCTAAAAAGAAACGCGATTTATGGTTTCACTCGCCTCATCGAGAAGCGGCCGGTTCGGGTTGCCACTGCGGGGACCCGCAATGATGCCTCTCTCTTATCCTGTTTGATCAGGCACACTCAAAGAACACTGATCATCAAAGGGGGAGGACTTGGCAGCTAACTCTAACTGCCTCGGAGCTTTCAGCTCCACTACGTAGTCTATTACAAGTTGACCGATGAAACAAGCTTTTCCTCCATCCCCCGACATCCCCCCGAGTACCCCCCTGGCTGATCTCGACAGGTCATAGTGAGCTTTGTAGGCAAAGTCAGGGCGCCGGGTGGATCTCGAGGAACTGCTCGATTTCTGTTTGCCTCAGCATCGTGTCCTCGTGTCCCAGCTCCATGAGTCGCTTCACATAAGTCTGTTCGAATAACAGATAGCTGAGAAAGTCCGGCGTCTTCGAATACTGGGTGCCAAGACCGCGAACGATGACTTTAAGAAGGCGGGGAATGTCGGCTTTGATGTCGGCAGCCAGCTTTCCGAGATCTCGGCTGGGACGCAGGACCATCAAATCCAATCGCTTCAGTCCCGTGGCTGGACGCTTCTGTGACTCCAACTTCGAGAGCGTGTGATTGATTCTTCGCACCCGTTCCAGATCTGTCTCCAGAGCATCGAGGAACACGGCGTTCAGGAGCATGCCTAGAACCTGGGCGGGGGGCGGGTAACCCTGCACCTGTTCCAGGATCTCTTCTTCGCGAGTTCGCTTGTAGCGAACCGAGATCACCAGTAGCTTGTCGGCTCCGAGGTGGATCGCGGGAGCCAGAGGCGTCTGCAGTCTCAGGCTCCCATCACCATAGAAGCTGTTGTCGATCTGGATGGCGGGGAAAATAAGGGGAAGCGCCGAGGAAGCCATCACATGCTCATACTCGATCCTTGTACGCACGCCCTTTCGTCCGGCGCGCTTCCAGCCCGGGTGAGGATGGTGCGACTCGATGAAATTGATGGTCAACCCCGTGGCATAGGAGGTCGCTGTGAGGGCCAGGGCGCTCAACCGGCCGCTCTCCAGGTTGCGGCGGATTCCCGAGAGATCGGCGTGGCGCTTCAGATGTTCGCGTAAGGGTTGCGTGTCGAGAAAGCCCCGCACCTCGAGCTGGTCCGACCCAACATGGGTGGACAACAGCCATAGCCACCGCAGCAGAGCCTTGAACAGACCCCTGGACTGAATCTTGAAAACGTTTTCCATCGACAATCCCAGCCAGGCCGCTCCCAGGTCGCGCACCGTATCCGCGAACGGACCCGGGTGACTGGCCAGCACGGCGGCGTTGATGGCTCCTGCGGAGACGCCGGTCAGGATCGGGAAGTGCAGATCCCGGCCCCGTATCTCCGAGATGGCCGAGAGGACGCCCGCCTGGTAGGCCCCCCGAGCACCCCCACCCGTGAGGACCAGGCCGATGGTCGATTGATCGTTCATGGCTGATTGTTACCGGTTAACAGTTAACGGTATCTGTCGCCCCTCCAGGGCTGATTGCTTCTTCACCCGTTATCCGTGGGCTTGTGCCCACGGATATTCCCTTCCGGCCGCTTTGCGGCCTTCAAAAACAAGCCCCTGGAGGGGGCGAACGGTAACCGGGAACCGGCCACCGCGCTCGCGAGGGAGCACAAGGTCCAAAAAAATCAACCCTGTGTTACAAAAACCCGTATAGAGTATTGTATTCGCCTTGAGGGCTGGAGTCTTCACCTGGGGAATCGCGATCATGCACCAGGACATTGAACTGATTCAGGAGCGGATTCAGGAACAGAGTGGTTTCGTCGGTCAGTTGAAAGCTGAACTGGGGAAGGTCATCGTTGGCCAGAGCTACATGATCGAGCGGCTGTTGATCGGCCTTCTGGCCGATGGACATGTTTTGCTCGAAGGCGTGCCCGGACTGGCCAAGACCCTTACCGTCCGTACCCTGTCTGCCGCCATCAGCGCCCATTTCCAGCGTATCCAGTTCACCCCCGACCTGCTGCCTGCCGATCTTATCGGTACCCTGATTTTCGATCCCAAGGAATCCTCCTTCAAGACCAAGAAGGGGCCCATTTTCGCCAACCTTATACTGGCCGACGAGATCAACCGCTCACCTGCGAAGGTGCAGTCAGCTCTGCTGGAAGCCATGCAGGAGCGGACCGTAACCATCGGAGAGAGCACCTTCGGGCTGGACGATCCTTTCCTGGTTCTGGCCACCCAGAACCCGATCGAACAGGAAGGAACCTATCCACTCCCCGAAGCCCAGGTAGACCGCTTCATGCTGAAGCTTTCCGTCGGGTACCCGAATCGGGAAGAGGAGCTCGAGATCCTGCGGCGCATGTCGGGGGGCGAGATTCCAACCGTATCGGCAGTGGTCTCGCCTCGAGACCTGATCGAGTCCAGAAAGGCTGTCACCTCGATCTACATGGACCCCAAGGTCGAGCGATACATCGTCGACCTGGTCTTCGCTACCCGAGAACCCAAAGACTATGGATTGAGTGACCTGGAGAGCCTTCTCTCCATAGGGGCCTCGCCGCGGGCCTCTATCTTTCTGTCCAGGACCAGCAGAGCTCACGCCTTCCTGCAGGGACGGGGATTCGTTACGCCTGAAGACGTTCGTGCTGTGGCAATGGACGTCATGCGGCATCGGGTCATTATCACCTACGAGGCGGAAGCCGAGGAGGTCACGCCCGAAGACGTCGTGCAGCGCGTGCTTGACACTATCGAAGTCCCTTGATCCCCCCGCAGGAAAATGATCCCTAAAGAAATCTTGAAGCAGGTCCGGCGTCTGGAGATCTCCACCCGGGGACTCGTGAATGAAGTCTTCTCGGGGGAGTACCACTCGGTCTTCAAGGGTAGAGGAATGGACTTTTCTGAGGTTCGCGAGTACCAGATAGGCGATGATATCCGCTCCATAGACTGGAACGTCACGGCCCGCACAGGTCATCCCTTTGTGAAGATTTTTCGGGAGGAGCGTGAGCTCACCGTCATGCTGCTGGTTGACGCCAGTGGATCGGGAGACTTCGGGAGTCTGAACCGGGCCAAGGGAGAGATCGCGGTGGAGATCTGCGCCCTTCTGGCGTTCTCGGCCATCAAGAACAACGACAAGGTAGGCCTGATGATCTTCACCGATCAGGTTGAAAAGTTCATCCCTCCCCGAAAGGGTCGGAAACATGTACTCCGAGTGCTCAGAGAGCTGCTTTACTTCCGGCCCAGCCACAGGGGCACCGATATCGGAGGGGTCCTCGAGTACCTGAACCGGGTTCAGAGAAGGCGAAGTGTGACTTTTCTGGTTTCCGATTTTCTGGGTGAAAAATTCGAGAAACCACTACGGGTTGCCGGCCGGCGACACGACATGATCGTCATCCGCATCGGCGATCCGCGAGAGGAGACGCTCCCGCGTGTGGGGCTGCTGGAGCTGGAGGACGCCGAGAGCGGCGAACATGTCGTCGTCAATACTTCGGACGAGAAAATCAGATCTCTTTATCGCGACCACGTGCTGCAACGGCAGGCTGCCTTGAAGCGGCTGTTGAAGCAGATCGGCATTGACCGAATCGATATTCGAACCGACCGTGGCTATATTGAGCCCTTGATCCGTTTCTTCCAGCAGCGAGCGCGGCGCTTCAGATGAACGCGTCGACTGCCACAACAGGTTGGGCTTCCCGTTGGTGCTCTCCCTGGCTCACGGTCAACACGATGGCGCTCGTGGTGGGACTGGCAGCCGGGAATCCCGCCCTCGGTCAGGCCCCAGACGAGAGTGAGGTTTCCGTGCAGATCCGGGCTAAACCCTCCGAGATCACTATTGGAGACCTGGTCACGGTTTTCATCGAGGTGGAACACAGTCACCACCTGACAGTCAGCCTGCCGGAGCAGCCGGGATCAGTGGGCTCCTTCGAAATCCGATCAGTGGAGAAACTCGAGCCCACGAGCACCGAAGCCGGGGTCTCATCCCGCTGGAGTCTGACTGTCTCCACCTTTGAGACCGGCGAAGTGGACTTTCCCAAAATGGAACTGGCCGTCGCCGGTTCCCAGGCCGGGCCCTTCAGGGTGACGACGGATCCTGTGCAGATAGCAGTGGAGAGCGTTCTACCCCAAGAAGCCGAGGACATCCTCGACATCAAATCCCCGCTGGCCATCCCCCGATCCTGGTGGACCTACTGGCCATGGCCGGCGGGCGTCCTTGTTCTCGGGCTTCTAGGCTGGTGGCTGTGGCAGATAAGAAAAAGAAAAGTTTCCGGGAGACGAGCAGGCCCCCCTCTGCTCCCTCCGGAAGAAGAAGCTCTGAAAGCCCTGCGCGCCCTGGAAGCCTCGGAATTGCTGCACAAGCAGCATGTGAAGCCTTTTTACACACAGCTGTCCGAGATCCTGAGACGCTACCTGTGGAGGCGCTTCGGCATTGCGGCCCTGGAAGCCACAACCTCGGAAATCGTCGTGCAACTTTCAAAGACCGGTGCCGGCCGGCTGTCCACCCCGGCCGACTCCATTCTTCAGGCGTGCGACCTGGTCAAATTCGCCAGGTTGAAACCTCCTCGAGAAAAAGGCCTTACCACCATCGTCGAAGCCAGGAACCTGGTCCAAAAAGGCCGGCCGCACCCACTTCAAAAGACGGCAGACCCAGACCCATGACCCTCAACAACTTTCAACCTTCAACATTTAACTTTTAACGTCCAAAAAAATATGCCGGATCGCTTCGCCGACATTCATTACCTCTGGCTCCTGCTTCTCATCCCGGTGTTCCTCGTTGTGTACTGGAAACGGCGAGATCGCAAGGGAGCCACACTCAAGTTCTCATCCCTGGCCGTTCTGAAGCAGATCCAAACTCCTTTCTGGCTGCGACACCTGCCCTTCCTCTTGCGCTGCCTGGTGCTGGCCCTGCTCATTGTGGTTCTGGCCCGGCCCCAGTCCTCGGCTACGCGTGAGGAGATCCTGAGCGAAGGAGTCGATATCGTTCTGGCCCTTGATCTGTCCAGCTCGATGCTCTCCGAAGACATTCAGCCCAATCGGATTGAAGCGGCTAAAGCCGTCGCCCGAGACTTCATCCAGGGCCGCAACAACGACCGTATCGGCATGGTGGTCTTCGCCGCCCAGGGGTTTACCCAGTGCCCACTGACCCTGGACTACTCGGTGCTTGTCCAGCTCCTGGACGATCTCAACGTGGGCATGATCGATGACGGTACTGCGCTGGGAATGGGACTGGCCACGGCCGTCAAGCGGCTGAGCAGGAGCGACACCGAGTCCAAGGTGGTCGTTCTGGTCACCGACGGCCGCAACAACGCGGGCGAAATCGACCCCATCACTGCCGCCGATCTGGCAGTCAGCAACGACGTCCGGGTGTACACGATTGGGGTCGGTCGTCGCGGCTCCGCCCCCTATCCTGTGAACGATCCGCTGCTGGGACGGCGCCACGTACAGGTGAAGGTCGACGTTGACGAAGAAACCCTTAGAAAGATTGCCGATACCACGGGTGGAAAGTATTTCAGGGCCACCGACCGGGAGAGCCTGGAGAACATTTACGCTGAAATCGATGCACTCGAGAAAACCGAGATTGAAGTGAAACAGTACACCCGCTTCGGTGAGCTCTTCGACCGGCCGCTCGTCCTGGCTTCCCTGATCCTGTTGATCGAAGCCGGCTTGAGCTTCACGGTCTTACGAAAGATACCCTGATGTTTCAGTTCGCCAACTCCGACCAACTTTTGTGGCTGATTCTGGTTCCCATCCTGGCGGGCTGTGCCTGGTTTTCACTGAGAGCCCGGCACAAGGCGCTTCGGCGTTTCGTGGCTGAGCCAATGCTGCGGCGGCTGGCCCCCGGCGTGGATCCTCGACGCAGGGTGGGGAAGATCGTGCTGCTCCTTGCGGCCGCGAGCCTTCTGCTGGCTGCCCTGGCCCGGCCCCAGTTCGGAACCCGCCTGGAAACGGTACAACGTGAAGGACAGGATGTAGTGGTCGCGCTGGATGTTTCTCTTTCCATGCTGGCCGAGGACATACAGCCCAGCCGCCTGGCCAAGGCCAAGCACGCCATCAGCTCTTTTGTTGACCTGCTGCAGGGCGATCGGTTCGGTCTGGTCGCCTTCGCGGGCGCCGCCTTCGTCCAGTGCCCCCTCACCCTCGACTACGCTGCCGCCAAGCTGTTCCTCGACGCCCTGGACACGAGCATTCTACCCGTTCAGGGGACCGCCCTGGAGGAGGCCATTCTAAAGTCCCTGGACATGTTCACCGGTGAGGAGAAGACCCACAAAGTACTGGTCTTGATCACGGATGGCGAGGGCCACGAGGGAGACCCGACCGGGGCGGCCCGAACGGCGGCCCAGCAGGGAGTGGTCATTTATACTGTGGGCATCGGATCGCTGGAGGGAACTCCGATCCCGGTGCGGGACGAGCGGGGACGTCGCCAGGGCTTCAAGAAAGACCAGGGGGGCAACGTGGTTATGACGCACCTGGACCAGGGAACCCTTCAGGAAATCGCTCGTGAAACTGGAGGAAAGTATTTCCGCGCCTCTCCGGGAGAGCGGGAACTGATCGATATTCAACTGGAGATAGCGGGTATGGACAAGAAAAAGCTGTCCGCTCAGGAGTTCACCCAGTTCGACGAACAGTTCCAGGCCTTCGTCGGCCTGGCCTGGGTGCTGCTGGTGTTGGAACTGCTGCTTGGGGAAAGAAAGCGTGTCGGCCAAATCTGGCGAGGAAGATTCCAGTGACCCAGGCCAGTTCTGTGCCGTTTCTGATACTCCTGCTGCTGTCTGCCTCACCCTGGGCCTTTGCACAGAAAGGTCGCAGCGAGGTGGAGGAGGGGAATCGCCGGTTCCAAGCGGGAGATTATGAGAGGGCCCGTAAGAGCTACCGGGAGGCGCTGGAGCAAGCGCCCGGATCTTCCGTCGCCACCTTCAACCTGGGCGGCTCCGAGTACAAGCTGGATGAATTCTCGGGCGCCGAAAAGTCCTTCCTGCAGGCTATTGAGAGCGGGAACTCGGAGCTTCTGGCCGAGGCCCAGTACAACCTCGCCAATGCGCTCTTCAAGCAGGGGCGAATCGAAGAGAGCATTGAGGGCTACAAGCAGGCGCTGCGACTGAACCCGCAAGACCCTGCTGCCAAGCACAACCTCGAGTTCGCGCTGAAGCAGCAACAGGACGAGCAGAAGCAGCAGCAGAATCAGAATCAGGATGACTCTTCCGAGGAAGATCAGGACCAGGAAGAGCAGCAAGACCAGCAGGGAGAATCTCCCCGCCAGCCCGACGAGGAGCCTTCCCAGGACTCGCAGAAGCAGGAAGGCGATGAAAGCGAGGAACAGGATTCGGACGACAGATCTCAGGCAGATGAACCCGAACAGCAGGAACAGGAACAGCCGGCTGAGCGCGAACAAGCCGAGGAACAAGATCAGACCGATGGCGAGAGCGAATCCCGGCCCCATCCCGTGCAGGGTCAACTGACGAAGGAAGAAGCCTCCCGTCTACTGGAAGCGATTCAGGAAGATCTCAAGAGCCTGCGGCGGGAGCAGCTCAAGAAACTAAAACGAAGCCGTGCTGAGAAAGACTGGTAACCCTTACTGGGGTGCACTGCTGACCCTTTCGGCCCTGCTCTCAGGAGTGCTGTGCGCTCAGGGTTCTCCGGTGAGGGCCCACCTGGACAAGACGCAGGTGCGGCTGGGAGAGCGATTCGTACTTTCGGTCGAAATCAGCGGGGAAGCCGCTGGCGACTATGAAAAACCCTCCCTCCCCGAAATGACCGACTTTACTCGTTTTCACGGCAGCGGGAGTTCCCGGCAGGTCCGGATCATCAACGGCCAGGTCTCCTCCTCGCACAAGATTGACTTCTACTTCACGGCAACCCGTGAAGGGAACTTCGAGATAGGACCGGTCAAGGTTCAGGCCCGAGGCAAAGTGTACTCGACTCTGCCTGTCAATCTCTCCATCGGCCCGTCTGCCCCGGCGGGCGATCCGGCGGCGGCGATGCGACCACGAGACCGCGATCTGTTCGTGGTCGCCACCCCCCATCAGAAGACTGCCTTTCAGAACGAGGCGGTGGTGATTACCTACAAGATCTACACCCGCCTTGAGGTGTCCCGCGTGAGTATCGGCCGGATGCCGGAGACGGCCGGATTCTGGGTTGAAGACTACACGCTTCCCCCAGGCCCCCCCACGAGTACAGAGGTCATCAACGGTCGCCGCTATACGGTGGCTACGATCCGGAAGATGGCTGCTTTCCCGACCACTGCAGGGAAGAAGGAAATCGGTCCCATGCAGGTCGTGTGTCAGGTCAAGGTTCAGCGTCGTACGCGCAGCCTTTTCGATGACTTCTTCTCCCGCGACTTGTTTGGACGCAGCGAGCCGGTGGCGGTTGAGTCCAACCCTGTGGAACTCGACATTCTTCCCCTTCCTGAAGAAGGAAGGCCGCCAGCCTTCGATGGCGCCGTGGGCCGTTTCAGCGTCTCGACCCGAATCAAGGCTGAATCGAGCAGGGCCAATCAGGCCTTCGCGCTCCGGGTCAAGATAGAAGGCCAGGGCAACATTCAGCATCTGGCAGAGCCGAGGATCGCACTCCCGGAATCGTTCGAGGTCTATCCGCCTGAGATCAAGCAGGCATTGAATCATGGAGGGCCTGGCCTCTCCGGTCATAAGACCTACGAATATGTGGTCATTCCGCGAAGAGCCGGTTCCTTTCTGCTGGAACCGGTCGAGATTGCCTATTTTGATCCCGGAGACGCAACCTACAGGACGGCCCGATCAGAGCCACTGACCCTGGAGATCGCACCCGGAGATGACTCGCTTGCAGTGGATACAGCTGCTCTGACCAAGAGGGAGCTGGAGCTGGTCGGACAGGACATCCGCTTCATTAAGACGGGTGGGCACCCGCTCTCCAGGCCTTCCGGCCGGCCCGGAGCCGGCTTGTGGAGCCTGTTGATCGTTCCGCTGGTGGCCCTGGCCGGAGCCGGGGTCCTGCGTCAGCATCGCCTGCGGCTGCAAAGCGATGTGGCCTGGGCGCGGGCGCGGCGGGCGAGTCGCGCCGCACGCAAGCGTTTGAGCCGGGCCAGACAAAGTCTGGATGGGGAAAGTGCGGAATTCTATGGCGAGGTCGACCGCGCCCTGGCGGGTTTCATCGGAGACAAGTTGAATCTCCCCGATGCCTCGCTGATCAGCCACGAGATCCAGCAGATGCTGGTGGCGGCCGGCGTGAGTTCCGAGCTGGTTGACGAAGCGCTGGCCTGCCGGGATATTTGTGACCAGAACCGTTTTTCACCTCACAGCACGTCACACCAGGAAAAAGAAGAGTGCCTCAAGCGGGTAGAGCGCTGTCTGACGGAACTCGAGAGCCGGCTGGGGAGGCGGCGGCGGAGATGATCGAGGTCGTTCGAAGGCGTGGGAAACGGGCCGCCGCCGCGGCCTTGATGGTGAGCCTGCTGTCCCTTCCAAATGCCGGTTGTTCGGTCGATGAGACGGAGCAGGAAGCGCGGCGACGTTTTCAGGAGGCCAACCAGGAATACGCACAAGGCAGGTTTGACCCAGCCCTGAAAGCCTATCTCGAACTGGTCGACACGGGCTTTGCCAGTGGACCCCTGTTTTACAACATTGGAAACTGCTACTACCGCCTGGGGGAAGTCGGGAAGTCTATTTTATTTTACGAGCGAGCTCAGCGGCTCATGCGCGGAGACGAGGATCTGGCCCACAACCTGGCTATGAGTCGGCTCAAGGTGATCGACAAGATTACAGCTATGCCCGAATTCTGGCTGATTCGATTGTGGAGGGGGGCCATTCACCTGATGTCCCCTGCCTTGTTGACCATCCTCCTGACCGTAACGTGGCTGGGCTTTGTTGCCTCCTTAATCCTGCGGTTGCTGGCTGACTCCTCTTCCCCCTGGACCCGCTGGTCAGCCCTTTCAGCCAAAGTCTGCCTGCTGGTCCTGCTGATTGCAGGGACCTGCCTGGCAAGCCAGTGGTGGGATCGCTCGCCCACCACCTGGGCCGTCGTGATCGACGAGAGCGTACGGGCGTTCGGGTCGCCCGGGGGCGGCGGAGTCGAGGTCTTTGTGCTGCATGAAGGTGTGAAGGTCGCAATCGACGAAGTTCGAGACGGGTGGTACGAAATCGTCCTCGCCGACGGCAATCACGGCTGGGTCCGCGCAGACGGGCTGGAGATTATCTAGTGTGAGATCCGAGTCACAGACTTGGTTGACTTTCCTGGTTTTAAATCATTATGTTGGAGGCTGAACAAACATGGTTTCCCCGCGCCTGGAACTCAAGCTCGAGCTCACGCCCGCCACGAGATTTGACCTGATCGACGTGACCAGGCAGGTGAGGCAGGAGTACGGGGAGGTCCTGTCGAGGTACCGGAAGGCCCTTTATCACTCCTTCCACACGACGGCCGGGTACTTCGAGCAGAGCCTTTGCGAGCGCCTCGACCACAACCGGGACACCATCTCCAAGGTGATTCGGTATTTCCAGACCCTGTTCCCGCCCAACGCCAACTACCGGCACGATCGGCTCGAATTGCGAACCGAACTGAGTGCGCAAGAGAAACTGGTGGAGCCCCGCAACGCCGATTCTCACTTGACGTTCATCGGTTCCGGTTTGATGAACTGTGTGACCTATGAGAACCAACCCCAGGTTCCCGTGTATTTCGTGGACCTGGATGGCGTTTATGAGAAGACGACTCGCCAGCGACATACCACCGTCATCGGTTTCAATAAGGAGGAGACGGTCAGGGAGATCCGGCGTGATATCCCGGTGTCGGGCCATCCTATTGACTCGGTGAATCTGAGGGACCCTCGTTTCGGGCTCTTCGAGGAACTGCAGAAGTTGATCGATCACTATGGGATCGTCAAGGGTCGGGTGGACATCAACCTCGCAACCGGAGAGTTCCAGACAGGTCTGACGGTGAACGAGTACGAGACTCTCCTGATGAAGCACGACCTGGCGGACGTACTTCGTTACCCGCTGCGCTTCATGGTCGAGACCGGGATGAGAATGATCCGGGAGCCCCGGGCCATCCCTGGAAAGGCCCTCAACTATGCGAAGTATGACCTCATCCAGGTCGTCAACGAAGTCGTCGATGCTCTTGGTCTCAGTGAGTCTTTCGTGGAGCGATTCGTCGACAAGTTTCTTGCCGTTCCGGCCTCGCGGTTTCTGTGGATGAAGCGTTCTTTGAGCCTCCTTGTATCGGATCAGGAGGAGGACGGAGAAGCCTCCATCGCTCAGGGCAGGTATCAGAGCCCCATTCTCGTCCAGTGGAACCGTCCAGCCAACGACGCCACCCGCCAAATCGCCGTGCGAATCGTACGGTTTGCGTAGCAGGACGATCCGAGCCTTGGGGTGCGGACCTCCGTGGTCCCGTCTTAGAGTGGGAGGGGCCTCAGGGCCGCGACCGACGGGCACGATGTTCAAGCACCCCGGTCGGCGCGCGGGGATTCTATGCCTGATCTGTCAGAGCGGACTACAGAGGCCGAACTCATCGACAATCCCTTGGCAGTCACGGCTCAAGAAATGGAGCAAGTGCTCCGGGAGCTCGAGCTGGTCAACCGCTGGCTGGGCGGGACTTCCACCAGCTTGAAGGCGGTTGGCCCTTTCTTGAGCAAGTGGACCGGGCAGGCCCCCATCCGGATCGCGGACTTCGGCACCGGAGCGGCCGACATTCCACTCGCCCTGGCTCGATGGTGTCGCCGGCGCAATCTTCCCGTGAAGATCGCCGCGATCGACTCCAGCCCGGCAGTCTGCCTGCTGGCTCGCCGGCACGCGGCTGGTTTTCCGGAGATCGGTGTGGTCAGGGGAGACGTCCTCCGCCCCCCGCTCGCCAGCAGGAGCACCGACCTCATTCTGTGTTCCGCCTTCCTGCACCATTTCAGCGACCGGCAACTCATCGAGATCATATCTGGGCTCAGGGAGTGTGCCACCACCGCCATTGTCATCAACGATCTGCAGCGACACCGTGTCGCCTACTGGTCGATTCGCCTGCTCACCCGCCTCTTCTCCCGCTCCCAGGCGGTGCGCCACGACGGACCTCTGTCGGTGCGAAAAGGCTTCCACCGCCGCGAACTGATCAGGCTGCTGAAGTCGGCCGGATGCCGCGACTTTGAGATCAGATGGCGCTGGGCTTTTCGGTGGCTTGTCATAGTTAGGCCCTAGCGAAGGCCGCAAAGCGGCCGGAAGGGAATAGCCGTGGGCGCAAGCCCACGGACAACTCGGGATTCACGGCCGGCCGAATAAAGAAGTGCTAGAGTCGTAGGGTCTATAACGAGGAGGGCGTATGACCACGGAATCGTCCGGGAAATGGAGAGGCCGGCTGGCCGGCTGTGCCATCGGGTGCGGGCTGTTTCTGCTGATCGTCATTCTGGTCCTTTTTTCTTTTTATAGGTGGGCTACCACTCCGGGGCCCCAGATCGCTACCGAGGCGATTATCGGAGCCGAAAGTGCCGGGTTTGTCCGACTCCAGGGCCAGGCTACGGATGAAGGCGTCCTGCAGCTGCTGCACACCAGCCTGAGCCACCTGGACGAAAGTCGGCGCGAACAGCTGGAACGCTCCGAAGCACCGGTGATCGTGAAGTGGCTGGCTCGCATGGGAGGCGGTACCAGTGACAATGTCGACGACCTTACGGAAGACCTTCCGCGTGAGATCACGGCCACGGTCGAGTTGCTTCCCGATCACGAACCTCAGGTCGTCGTTGCCGCCAATCTGGCCAGGTTTCCCCGCTTCATCAAGCTCGCGTCTTCCGTAATGGGACTCGTTCGGGGTGTCGAAGTGCATGGAGATCGCGTTTATCAGGACTACGGCGAGGGCGGGACGGTAGCCTTCGTAGAGAATACGATCATCTGGACCGGCGAAGGTGACGTCATCCGGGTGGTCCTGGATCGAGTCGACCAGGCGGCGGCGGACGATCGCGCCAGCCATGACATGTACGAAGCGTACGAAGATCTCTCCGTCAGATGGGACCTGTTCGGAAATCTGAAAACGCCCGAGGAGCTGATCACATGGATTCTAAGGGGGGCCGAGCAACTGGCCAGAGACGACGCCCCCGACTTTCTGAAGCAGGTGCCCCTCTGGGAGCCGCAGCTTCGTACGATCAAAAAGATCCGCTTCGGCTTCGATATCGTATCGGACCAGGTGCTGGAGGGAGAACTGGTGCTGCAGCTCGACAATCCGGACAGCGCCCGGACCTGGCGAGAGATGCTCGTGACAGCCACGGAGTCCAGTTCCCTGTTTCAGATCAGCGTTGTCCAGCACGACCGGTCGGTCATCTTCGAGATACACACCGATCGGCTGGCCGAAACGCTATCAGAGGTGTTCCCGAACTAGGTGGCTGGCTATTGGGCCGGCACAAGGCCGGCCCCTACGATCCGTAGGGGCGACTCTGGTGGTCGCCCGCCTCCCGGGCCGGCACAAGACCGGCCCCTACACGGGCCGCACTAATCCGTCAGGATGACGAACCAGGTTCCGGGCCCGTGAACTCCCTTCACCAACCGTTTCTCGATATCCGCCGTCCGGCTGGGCCCGGTTGCCCAGGTCAGGAGGGAACTCTCCTCGACCGGCAGCCCGGCGTCGGTAGCTTCAGAAAGGTTGTGGACTATCGAGCCTGCCGCCAGGAGTGTCAGCCGGCAGGGAGGAAGGCCAAACAGCAGACGGCGGCGGCGCTCCCCGGAGCGAAAGAGAATGGTTCCGGTCTCAGCGATTCCGACTTCCGCCGAGCCGGCTGAAACCTCTATCTCTTCGATTTGATTCAGCGTCAACTCCCGGGCTGCAAGAAACAAGGGCAGGCTCACCTCCTGGTTGGGGTGATTGCTGAACACGAGTTGCCGGTTCTCAAAGGCGGACTGGTTGAGAATCTTGTATGCAATCGAGTGATTGTCCAGAGTCGCCTTCTCCTCCCAGAAAATAACCTCGCTATCGGCCTGCTTCAGCACTTTCGACAGGCACGCCTCCCATCCCTCACTTCGGCTGTCTAGAACGATGCCGCCGGACCGGGTCAGTTGCTCACGAAAAACCGAAACCGGATCCTCAAAACGGGGGAGGCGGGGAAGATCTCGCGGCAGCCGTGCCGGTCTTCGTCCTCTGAGAGCCGCCCGTATTCTGGCCAGAGTCTCAGATCGACTCACGATCGGTCCTTCTTCTGATAGATCTCGCGAAAGCTGTGGGGAGGGAGTTGTGGAAGCTCGCGGTTCCCTGCCCACTTCCGGAGGGGAGAAAAAGGCAACTTCAACGCCTGCCGGCTGAGCAGGAGAAACTGCAGGCGTCTGAGCCAGCGACTCAGCGACACGAAACGGTTCGTGCGGCTCATGGCCCAGGCCCAGAAGCGAAAACCCAACCGTTCAAAGGGGGATCGGCTGGCGCGGGCTCCCTCTCGCTGCTGGACCCGGCTGCGCAGCTTCAGAAGTATGTGCGGGATCTCGATCTTCACCGGGCAAACCTCGCCGCAGGCTCCGCAGAGAGAGGAAGCAAAAGGATGCTCGACAGCTTTTTCAAAATTGTGCAACTGAGGGGTCAGGATGGCCCCTATGGGCCCCTGGTAGGTCGATCCGTAAGCGTGGCCACCGATGGTTTGATATACCGGACAGGCATTCAGGCAGGCTCCACAGCGGATGCAGTGCAGAGTCTGTGACAAGTAGGGATCCTCGAGAATTCTGCTTCGGCCGTTGTCGAGGAGGATGAGATACAGCTGCTCGGGACCATCCGGCTCACCGGGGCGACGGGGTCCGGTAATGAAATGGACGTAGCTCGAAATCGGTTGTCCGGTGGCGCTTCGGGTCAAGAGTTTCAGAAAGATGGGAAGGTCGGCCAGTCGCGGAACCACTTTTTCGATGCCCATCAGAGCGATGTGAACGGGAGGGCCGGAGGTGGATAACAGCGCGTTTCCCTCGTTCTCTACAATGACCAGTGTTCCCGTCTCGGCAACCGCGAAGTTGACACCGCTGATCCCGGCATCGGCCTTCAGAAACTCCCTTCGCAGATGTTTTCTGGCCCAGGCCGTCACCTCTTCAACGTCCTCTGTGTAGGGCATCCCGCGCTCCCGCTCAAACAGCTCGGCTACCTCAGAGGCAGAGAAGTGCAGGGCAGGGGCCAGCAGGTGAAACGGTTTCTGGCCGGCCAGCTGCACGATGTACTCCCCCAGGTCCGTCTCCAGGGGAGTGATGTGAGCCTTTTCCAGCTCTGCATTGAAATCCACCTCCTCGGTTGTCATGCTCTTCGTCTTGACCACCAGGCTGGCTTCCCGCTGGTGGAGCAGGCGGAGAATGAAGTCAATCGCTTCGCCGGCGTCGTTGGCCCAGATGACCTTGCCGCCCGCACCTTCGACGGCCTTCTCCAGGCGAATCAGATACTCGTCCAGGCGATCGATTGTATGGCCCTTGACCCGGCTGGCATGAGATCGCAGATTCTCCCAGTTGCCCACCTCCTCGACAGCCCCGGAACGGGCCCTCTGGGCATGCTCGAGCGTGCGCGGCAGGTTCTGCTGCAACTGTTTGTCCTGCAGAGCCTTCTCGATGTTTAAACTCATTTCATTGAGGAATTGAGCGATAACTTCAGAATCGGGCCAGGACCTCAGCGATGTGGAGCACCTGCAGTGCTGATTCACGGCGCCGCATCAGCCCGTCCAGGTGCATCAGACAGCTCACGTCCGTGGCCACCACATACTCCGCCCCGGTCTTGCGGATTGCATCCAGCTTATGCAAGCCTATAGCCGAGGAAACCTCGGAAAACTTGACGGAAAAGGTCCCGCCAAATCCACAACACCGATCGCTGGTATCCATTTCGCGCAGATCGATGCCCGACACGTTGGCCAGGAGTCTGCGGGGCGCGTCCTGAATTCCGAGCTCCCGGAGAAGGTGGCAGGAATCATGATACGTGACCCGGCGGGGAAAAGAAGCCCCGGTCGACTCCACCTTCAGAACCGACACCAGAAAGTCCGACAGCTCCCAGGTACGCTCCGAAATCCGGCGCGCAGCCTGCCCATATCTGGGGTCACTCTCCAGGAGTTCGGGGAGAAAAACCTTGATCATGCTGCAGCAGGAGCCCGAAGGAGTGACGATCCACTCGCGATCCCGGTAGAGGTCCACGAAGCGCCGTCCCACCTGTCTGGCTTCCTCCCCGTAACCGGAGTTGAATGCGGGCTGGCCACAGCAGGTCTGGCGGGCATCGAAGTCGACGTCCGCACCGAGGTGTTCGAGCAGCCTCACCGTAGACAATCCGACCTGCGGATAAAGCTGATCGACCAGGCAGGTGACGAATAGAGAGACTTTCATGAGGTTCGGCCGCGCGACGCCGTTTTCAAAGCATGTTCCGAACCAACCACCGGAACCTGACTACTGTAAGTCTCCGGCGCTGCTTTGTAAATCCGCGACATGTAGTGATTTTGGAATAGTCGGGCGCCGTTGTGTCATGGAAAGAGTGGAAGCGTTGGTGCTAAACTACGGGTCACTCGGGTGTTGTGCCGGGGGAGAAAAAGAATGCCTTACCTGATAGTCGCCGCGGCGATCATGTTGGCGGCTTGGTTCCTGTTGGGGCGCTTCGTGACTCGCTTTTCAATCCGGGTCCTGTGCCTGGCGGCTCTGGCGGGTCTGCTGATCCTGGTGCCATACACGGGCCAGGTCCCGGGAAGCGCAGCGGCACGTCCCGACAATTCCAAAGCGGACATCGATCTAGCCGTGCCGCTGCTCACGCTGGAAGGGAAGCGAGTCTCCCTTGCAGACGACAAAGGAAAGGTTCTCTTCCTCAACTTCTGGGCAACCTGGTGCGGCCCCTGCAGGGCCGAGATGCCCTCCATGGCGGAACTGTACGAACTCCTGAAAAAGGACGGGCTGAGTATGGTTGCCGTCACCGAAGAGCCCAGGGAGATGGTGGTCCGGTACCTGGAGCGCCATCCCTATCCCTTCACCATCATGATCGATCCCTCGGGAGAGTTGACGCGCCGCCTGCGTGTCATCGGATTGCCCACTACCTTTGTTCTGGATGAAGACCGCCGGGTGATTTACAGCCATATCGGCCCGGCGGAGTGGGATACTCCATCGGTAGTCGATCTGTTCCGCGAAGCGCTTGGGGAATGAGTTCGTCTTTTTTCTTCAGGTGCATCAACACGGAATGCGGGAGAGAGTACGACGCCCTGGAAAACATTTACGAGTGTCGCGCTTGTCATGATCTCCTCGACCTCGTTTATAGTTTCCCCGATTATGATCCCGATCAGCTGAAGAGCACCTTTCGGAGTCGTCGCCAGTCCAACCGACCCCTCGATCAGAGCGGAGTATGGCGCTTTCGCGAGTTTCTGCCTTTCGAGCCGGAGGACTATGACCTTGCGGTGACGTTTGGTGAAGGGAACACACCCCTCGTTGACGCCCCCGGGGCAGCGCGTTACGCAGGGCTGGAAGGTCTCAAAGTCAAGCACCTGGGCTGGAATCCCACTGGTTCCTTCAAGGACTACGGGATGACTCTGGGCGTGACCCAGGCCCGCAAACTGGGAATGTCAGCGGTCGCCTGCGCCTCCACCGGGAATACCTCCGCCTCTATGGCGGCCTACGCGGCGCGGGCCGGGCTCAAGGGCATAGTGTTTATTCCGGAGGGTCAGATCGCTTTTGGCAAGCTGGCTCAAACCATGGAATACGGTGCCCGGACGGTGCAGATCGAAGGCGACTTCGACCAGGCCATGAAGCTGGTGCGAGAGCTGACCCGATCGACCGGCATTTATCTGCTCAACTCCATCAATCCCTATCGCGTTGAAGGTCAGAAGACAGTCGTTTTCGAGCTCCTGGATCAACTCGACTGGCAGGTGCCGGATCGGATTGTTGTCCCCGGAGGGAACCTCGGTCACAGCTCCGCCATCGGCAAGGCCCTGTGGGAGCTTAGAGAGCTTGGGTTGATCGACCGCATTCCCCGTGTGACGATCATCCAGGCCTCGGGCGCCTCCCCTCTGCACTCCATGCTGGCCTCAGGCCTGGAGACGCTTCGGCCCTTTGCTCCTGCCCGCACACACGCAACCGCCATCAAGATCGGAAGTCCCGTGAGCTGGAAGAAAGCACTCCGCTCGCTGGAGCTTTCCGACGGCTGGTGCGACGCCGTGAACGAGCAGGAAATCGCCGATGCCAAGGCAGTACTGGGCCGGGATGGGCTTGGATGCGAACCGGCCTCGGCAACCACCGTGGCCGGTCTGAAGAAGCTCCTCGAGGCGAACCACGAAGAGGATTCCGTGACGATTCACCGCGGCGAGAACGTGGTCGCGATCCTGACGGGCCATCAGCTGAAGGACCCGGAATACACGGCGAACTATCATTTCGGCAAGCTCTCACTCGACAACCTGGAAGGAGATACCAGAGAGATCGAATCGAGGTACGCGAACCCTCCCGTCCGAGCCTCTGCCGACCTCGAGAAGATCAGAGAGCTACTCCAGCTTTAGCGGAACCGTTAATCGCTGCTGTCGGCCTCTTTGCGGGGCTATGAGATAATCACTCTTAGATGAGCGACGTGACGACTCGGGGAATTCGGGTGGAGGTGAAAAGCTTTCACATTCCGGAGCGCAGTCGACCGGACCAGAGCTACTATTTCTTTGCTTACCAGGTAACCATCTCCAATATCGGCACTCAGAGAGCCCAGCTGGTGAGTCGAAAATGGATCATTACCGATGCTGAAGGACGGGTTGAAACGGTTCAGGGCCCCGGGGTGGTTGGGAAGCAGCCGGTCCTTAACCCGGGGGATTCCTTTCAATACACGAGCTTCTGCCCTCTCAACACGCCAGTCGGCTCCATGCATGGAGAGTATCGGATGATCACCGACAACGAGGAGGAATTCGAGGCCCGGATCGCCCCCTTTACTCTGGCCGTTCCCACCGCCGTGAATTAGGGAACCGGGTCTGAAGGTGGTGGACGGTGCATGAGGCTTCCTGCAGTGCGACGCTCAGCAACACACCTCCGGCCGATTGGCGCCTACTGAGAGTCCGTCCTCCAGGAGTCGTATCCCTGCTTTTTCTTCTCGACGCGGCGACGATGCTGTTCCTCCCATTGTGACAGCTGAGCCTTGTGCCGGGCCAGTTGTTCGGCGTCAAAAATCGGCTCAATCTCTTGCTCGGCTTCCGTCAGCATTTCGTGAATTCTGGGGGCCATACTCTTCCTCAGCTCACCCAACGCCAGGCGATACCGCTGCAGGATGCTTTCGACCGCCTGCATCTGTTCTTCACTCAGATCCAACCCCGCATAAAACGAGCCGGAGAGCGGCGAGGGCCCGTGCGATCCGTGTCGGGGGCCGTGTGCCGCCGGGTGCCAATCAAAGCTGCTGAAAACGGTCGCCCCCGCCAGGAAGCCGAGAGCAAACAGCAGCGCAACACCTGTGAACCTTTTCCAAAAACTCATCACTCACTTCCTCCCTGGTGGAGGATCACCTCGACAATCGTGTCCCCCTCCAGACTCTCACTCAGGAGCGTGAACACCTGTTCTTCGCCTGCTTCGGGAGGGACAACTTCGGCCGGCCGGCCGAAGACAAAAGCCAGACACAAAAGCAAACTCGCGACTCCCGTCACCGGAGCTATTCTCCAGCACCAGACTCCAAGCGTCTGGGGCTCAATACGCAAACCTTCTTCCAGTTTCCTGTAAAAGCCGCCCAGGAAGATGTCATCGTCGCTGTGGGCACTGAATTCAACCCGGCGGAACACCCTTTCCAGAAATCGCTCCAGCTGTTTCTCATCGCCTCGATTGTCGGCATGCATCGTTTATTCCTCGTGGACCGGATCCAGCTGTTTCAAGAATTTCCTCAGAGTTCGACGGGCCCGAAAAGCGCGGACTTTGACATTGGTTTTCGTCCAGCCGATTGTGGAAGCGACCTCTTCGACGGTGCGACCCTCGCAATAGAGAAGATGCAGCACCAGGCGGTCCTTAGGAGCGATTCGCTCAAGCACGCGGCTGATCAGTTGCCGGGCAATCAAATGACCCACGAAGCGGGGCTCCGGGTCCGTTTCTTCCTTAAAGAGCTGCCGCTCCAGCCACTCCTGTTCGGACTGGATGAGATCGGGCTCTAGCTGCCGCGGTCTCCGTCGCTCGCTGCGAAGACGATCCAGACACAGATTGATCGCGACCCGGTACAGCCAGTTGTGAAACGGAACTTCCGGTCGCAGCTTGTCCAGGTTCGTATAGGCCCGCACGCAGGCCTCTTGAGCCATGTCTTCGGCATCCGCCGGGTCCGAGAAAAAGCGCCAGGCGATCGCCGTCAGTTTCTTCCTGTAGCGCAGGACCAGGGCGTCGAAGGCCGTCACGTCACCGGCTCGCGTTCTCTGCACGAGTTCTTCGTCGCTCAGATGAGCCGGGATCGATGGCCGCTCGAATGTGGACGCCGCCGCAAGATCGGGACTGACCGCAGCCACGCGATACTGAGTACTGTCCGCCATTACTGCCAGCATCTAGACTACACCAGAAACGCCGCTACTGTTGGATTGGTTACACCTTTGGGGGGCCGAGCTGCTGGACCGTGACGAAAGAGTGGGCGGGGCCCCGGGGCAGCGACGCGGGAGACATCTGAGCTCATAAGTCAAGAGAATTGTCTCCCTTTTTTTCTGAAGCTTATCCACAAGCCGGTTGCATCAGAGCCACAAGAGGAGAGTTGCTCCTCTGGAGACTCCGGCAGTAGAGTTCCTCGTCGTAGTGGACTCGATCGATCCAGCAACGGAAGAGAATGCGAATCCATTTGTAAGCTAAAGATCGAACGGCGGCGTGGTGTTTGAGACCGCGCTGACGTTGCTGTAGGTAGTAAGCACGAGCCCAGGGCGATTGCGGAATCGAGCAGGCCGCAAACTCATGGAATGTTTGGCGAATAAACTTGGGACAGCCTCGACGCCAGACCACCCGAGAACTTCGTCCGCTGTTTCGTGTTACGGGAGCGATGCCGCTCCATTTTTGGACCTCTTCAGCATCCTCAAAGCGACTGCGATCCGACCCGAAGGCCGCCAACAAGCGAGGAGCCAGAGCCGGCCCGGCTCCGCTGAAGCTTGCAAACAGAGCGGCATCTTCATGCTCGGCGAAGAGCGTGGCAATGCGCTTGTCGTAGCGTTTGATGATCGGCAGCAGAACCGAGAGCTGTTCGACCAGGCCCACCAGTTTCAGTGAACCGGCTCCAATGAGAGCCTCATCCTGGGTCAGTGGGTAACTGGCACGGATCTGCTCGAGCAATGTTTGCAGCTTCGTCTCGGCACAGCGTACTCGATGTCGTGCCATGCAGCGACCCAGTACATCGATCCGCACTTTGCGAGCCTGCTCCAAGGTGGGCCAGCGCCTCAAAAACTCCAGAGCCAGCGGCCCATCCAACTTTGCAAACCACTGCAAAGGCTGCGGATAGTAGCTCTTCAAGACCTCGCGCAGTTGCTGCACCAGTTCTTTGCGCCTCTCCACCAACTGGCGTCGCCCCTCCACCAACAGCGCCAGCTCCCGGGTCTGGGCCGCCTCCGGTCTCCAACAACGCAATCGATCCCGGTGTCTGTACACCAGCTCCAGCAACAAGTCCGAATCTTCCGGATCATCCTTCTTACGTCGCGGTAGGGACGATCCTTTCGGATCGCCCCCCGCACAGATCCCAGCGAGCGGAACTACCGCACTGGGCTCTTACCTCAGGTAATAACGCGCAGTCGCTGTTCGGGATAAGGGTGTACAACTCGCAGTGCAGGAAGCCATCTTGTCGCTAGGCGGTTCATCCGCTCCGGAACGTGTCAACAACTTTGAGACACTTTGGTGAATAAATTACTGTAGTTTCATCTCAAAAGTTCTCCTTTTCGGGAGGGTTGATCCAGACCGCCTCGGGAAGAGGAGGAGGAACGGGTTTGCCGTTGGGAAATCTCTCCGGGAAGAGTGCATGGGCGGCCTCCAATGTTTGGGATCGATCGCGACGGGTGGTGATGGCGGTGAGGTAGTGCACATCCGCGGGAGTGTGCAGGCCGATACCCGAATGGCGATGGTCGCGGTTATACCAATCGAAGAAATCCCGACAGAAGTCTCTGGCTTGCTGAATGGTGCCGAAACGAGCCGGGAATTCGGGACGGTACTTGAGGGTCTTGAATTGGGATTCCGAGTAGGGATTGTCGTCACAGACATGAGGCCGAGAGTGAGACTTGGTGACTCCCAGATCGGCCAGTAGCAAGGCCAGTGCTTTGGAACTCATCGACGAGCCACGATCGGCATGCAGGGTGAGACCACCCGCTACGATCTCCTGCTTGGAGTAGCTCTGGGCGATCAAGACCTTGGCCAGGCGGGAGCTTTCCTGGGTGGCCACCATCCAGCCCACCACATAGCGGCTGAAGATGTCCAGGATCACGTAGAGGTAGTAATAGCTCCATTTGACGGGCCCCTTCAGCTTGGTGATGTCCCACGACCAGCATTGGTTCGGGCCGGTGGCCAGAAGTTCCGGCTTGGAGTATTGGGGATGGCGGCGCTGGCGACGGCGTTCTCTAACTTCCAGACGTTTGGCCAGAATGCGGTACATGGTTCGAATCGAGCACAAGTATCGCCCTTCGTCCAGCAGCTCCGCCCATACGGCGGCAGGAGCTTTGTCGATAAACTGTCGGCTGTGCAGGACCTCCACAACGGCTTCCCTTTCGGGCGGGCTCAAGGCGCGTGGGGATGCGGCCCGAGGCCGAGGATCCAGCGCCGGCCGTTCGCGCCGAAGTTTCTCCCGATACAGACTCGATGGCGGCAGATCCAGAGCCTGACAGCCGGCACGGACTCCGTGGGATTGTGAGAATCGCAAAGCTTCGTCCATCAGCTCTCGTCTCCGTTCTCTTCGCTGCTCGCCAGAGAGATTCCCAACAGTTGCGAGACTTTTTTTTGGAGATCCAGCATGGCTTCAAACTTCTCGAGCTTGCGTTTCAGCTTCCGATTCTCAGCCTCCACTTGCCTCAGTTGATGATCCAGAGGATTGACCGGCTTTGCCTTTCGTCCCCGCTTGCGAGGGGTCAATGCCTGCAGAGTTCCGTGCTCGCGTTGGCGTCGCCAGGTCTGCAGATTCGACCAGTAAAGTCCTTCTCGGCGCAGTAATGCTCCCACTTCGCCCGACTCTTCGCAGCCATCGGCCTGCTCCAGGACCCGGAGCTTATAGCGGGCTGAAAACCGGCGACGGGTTGCCTTGGCAGGAACTTCCGGGTCGGGTCGCGGCAACGCCTTCTCGGGCTCGGTCCGTCCCGCAGCGATTTTGGAGACCTCTCCCCTCCGCTCCGAGGTTTCCAAAATCCTCAGTTTCTTGTCGCTTCTGTTTTCTATCATTCTGTAATCCAGCTTCTCGCCCTCTACTCTAATTTAGCCGGGAAGAAGTGTCTCACCATTATTGGCACAGAGGGCTCTCCAGTGATCCGATGACGCTGGCTACGACGCCTTAGCGCACGCAGCCAGAGTCGATAGACCTGATACTTGAAAGCGGCCGGCTTGCGATGGTTACGCGGTACGGCATAGTACTGGAAATGTCCCTGTACTACACTGCGCAACCACTGACCCACTACCGGGACGGGTTCATGCAGGCGATACCGAAGCTCGCGAGCGATCTCGCGCAGTTTCGCTTGCATGCGCTTCCGCATGGTCTGCCGCAGCACGATGAATCTCCCGTTCCGGGTTCTGTCGCACGTGTGCGTAAAACCCAGGAAGTCGAAAGACTCGGGCTTCCCTTCTCCACGGCGCTTGCGATCCCGAGCGGCGTACCGCCCGAACTCGATCAAGCGCGTTTTGTCGGGGTGCAGTTCCAGGTGAAACGTGTGGAACCGGTCCCGCAAGTCTGCCAGAAAACGCTCGGCATCTTCACGAAACTCGAAACCCACTGTGAAGTCGTCGGCAAACCGGACGATGATTACATCGCCACGAGCGTGCCTGCGTCTCCATTGGTCGGCCCATAGATCGAACACATAATGAAGGTACACATTAGCCAACACGGGTGAAACACTCCCGCCTTGAGGCGTACCGGATTCGATCTCGGTTCGCTTCCCATCCTCCACGATCCCCGCCTTGAGCCACTTTTTAAGGTGGCGGATAACACGTGGATCGGCGATTCTGTGCTCGATGAACTTCAACAGCCATTTGTGGTCGATGGCATCGAAAAACCCACAAACGTCCGCATCCAGCACCCAGTTCACTCGCTTGCGCATGATTCCGACATAGAGCGCGTCCAACGCATGGTGTGGACTGCGCCCCGGGCGGAAACTATACGAGAAGCCGAGAAAGTCGGTTTCGTAGATGGCGTTCAATACCTGGACCGTAGACCGCTGGACGATCTTATCCTCCAATGCAGTCACTCCGAGCGGACGCTGCCGCCCATCGGCCTTCGGTATATAGGCCCTCCGAACCGGCTTGGCTCGGTACGCTCCGCGTTTGAGCCTTGCGGATAGATCCTGGAGGTTCTCCTCGAGGCTCTCTCCGTATTGCTGCCACGTCAATCCATCCACGCCCGGTGCGGCATTGCGCTTGAGGCCGAAGTAAGCCTGCCGGAGTCGATCGATGTTAGTGACGTGGTGCCAGAGCGACGTGAACCGTAGCTCCTTATCCCGGCAGGCTACCTGCCGTATCCGTTCCAGCGCACTTTGCAAGTCCTCGGTTTCGACGTAGGTGCGGTCTCTTGGCTGTGTCCGCGATTTCCCGCTTGGTGCCCGTTTAGAGTCCTCCATATCGATTCCTCTCCCGGCTCTGTGTCCGGCACTTGTTTTGCTAGGACGAATTCCCTTTGGCCAGGCCGCTTGGCTCCACCCTCTCCGCCGACCGCGGCGCACCGCCGTCTTTGTTCGAGCGCTTCTCAGCTACTATCAGCCTGTCCGACTTCCCGCCTCCGTGCATCGCTGTCGTGCTCCTTTCGGATTCACAGCGCGGACCTTGGGGCCATCCCCCTGGGGTCAGAGGCGGGATCTCCCGGCTCCCGTGTAAGCAACTTCCGTACGTGCACAGGGTCTCGGGACCACGCGGGGGCGGAATCGTTCTCGCGATTAGCGAACGGTTCCATGTTGCCTTCCGATCCTACGACTACGTCGGCCCCCCGAAGTCATTTTCCTTCCGCGGCTCAATACCTGGCCCGCACGTGCCCCTGTCAATGCTTCGCCTGCACTCTTACGAGTACACACGCATGACTCGGGGTCAGCATGGTTCGCTACTCCTTTCCTGTGAGAGACTCTCGCTCTCTGCTACTCACCGGTTTGCGCCGGCGCACCGGAGGGTGAAAATGCCTCTCGATAGCTCGCCACCGTCTTCGGATTGATCGGGTACAGGTGCAAAAAGTCATAGCACATCAGCGCCGCCATCAACCCTCCCCGCTTTTGCTCCAGGGCAATCACCACAGGACGACCCTCAAAACGGGTTCTTAGCTGGCGTACCCATTCGTGCAACTCTTCCGGGTCTTGCCGTACCTGACACCTCTCTACTTCCCGACTGCCGGCTGCCCGCAGTCGGATCTCATGTTGATCTTCGGCCCAATCCAATCCTACCCATGCTCCGATCTGTTCTGTGGCTAACATTGCGCCACTCCTTTCTGCGCAGCACACGCTTGCCCAGACCTTGCGCAACCCTTATAGTCGAGTCCTCGAAGGACAGCATCTAGAGTATGCGTTTGCTGTCTGTGCACCGTGGCGTTCGAAAGTCTCCCGCCAAGCGTTTCGTACGCTGGGGCCTTGAATTCGTAACGCCACGGTGCGCGTGCTGCACAGAGGCAATCTGTTCCTCGATCGCTCCCAGCGCAAACTTTTTTCCACAACCCAGAAAAGAAAAAAGCAGCAAAAAAGAAATTCGCTATTATTTCTAATCCATCGTTGGAAAATAGATCGTTAGTAACTATAAGGTGCCTTGAGGCGGCGACCGTTTAAATACCCCCGGGGAGTCGCCACGGGGCCCTGCCCACTCTTTCTTGACACAGCCCGGCGGTCGCGGCCCTGAGGCCCTCCCCCTCTCATGAGCGCGCCAACCTGGAACGTGGAACTAGATCCCGAGGATCGAAGTGGTCCCGGAGAGGCCGCGGCTGTCTTCGTAATGGATACTCCAGGAGGGGACCCAGACGAGCCCGAAGAAATCGACGTCAATGTCAGTCCTTCTGGGCGCGACCGACTTCTCCTCCAGGTCTTCGCGGGCCTGCTCCCAGAGAGCCTCCACGGCTGCGACCTCCTCGCTGAGTTCCGCCGACAGCTCTTCGATCTCTCCTTTGAGGGCCTTCACCGTCTGTTCGGCTTCTTCGGCGGCTTTTCCGGCTGTGGAGCTCATTCGATATTTGCTCAGCGCTGACGAAGCGGCGCGTCGAGAGCGGCTCCCCAGAAACATTCCCAGAACCGTCTCGCCCACCGAGACCAGGGTTTCGCGCTTACGCGACGATGCCGTCTGTTCTCGTTTCTCCAGCGTGATCTCCGAGCGTCTGAGCCGATCTCTGAGCCGGTTCAAACGCCGCTCGTGGCGGTCTTCGATCTTGTCGACTTCCTCGTCACGCTTCTCTCGCACCGATTGCGCCAGGCGCATCTTGAACTCTCTCTCGCCCTCACCGGGCAGGCTGTACTCCTTGAGTTTCGGATTGTAATAGAGTGGCAGCTTGCGGGTGCGGTAGAGGTGCTCCTCCAGTTCGGTCCGCAGACCCTTCAATTCGGAGAGGTCGTTGACGGTCTGCGGTACGGGAAGGAAAGAGCCGTCACCCTCCGGCCTCGAGGAAAGATCAGCAGGACTGAGGCTCACCTCCAGGCTCCCCGCCCAGTCGACTCCCTCCCTGCCCGCGGGCGGTTCGCTGAGCAGCGCATAGCGCTCGCTCTTGGCAATATCCCGCCGGCGATCCACGAAATGGACGGCTCCCATTGCCGCGACGTGCGGGGCATAGATCAATTCCTTGTGCTTGACCGTGTGCGGGCCCAACCGTTTCTCGGCCAGATCGTTCAACCGGGCGGAGCTCATCGTCAGGCGCAGGAAAGTGTGCTGCATGTCCCTGCCCAGGGGAGGCGGGACGGCAGCGGTGTCGGACGCCGCGACAGAGGATTCTCGGGCCGCGGATTCACTGTCTGAAAGGGGATCCGCAAACTGCGGGTCAACTCGCCGGTCTCCCGACAGGTCCCTGATCTGGGAGCGGGTGAGAGGGCCCCGGAGATAACTCATGGCCCACCGCGTCTGGAACGTGACCGGCTCCTCCTCATGAACGTTGTGCATGAGGAAGACTCTTTCCCCCAGTTCGGAGATGAGACCGGATAAGTCCCCATGCTCCATACCGGCGGCCGAAGAAGCACCCTTCAAGCCGTCCAGCACCCGCTTCTTGTCTCTTTCGGTCTGCAGCCTGCCAATGAACCATGTCCCAGCATTGGTCAGGCCCTTGTAGTCGAGATCTACCGGATTCTGGGTGGCCAGCACGACTCCGACCCCAAAGGCCCGAGCCTGTTTGAGTAGCGCCAGCATGGGAGCCTTGCTGGGAGGATTCGCGACGGGAGGAAAAAAACCGAAAATCTCGTCCATGTACAAGACGGCGCGCAAACTGGTGGTCCCGGGCTGGCTCCGCATCCAGCCGATGAGCTGGTTCAACAGCATGGTGACAAAGAACATCCGCTCCGCGTCGCTCAGATGGGCGATGTAGAAGATGGAGTGGCGAGGCTTGCCCTCCGGTGTTGCCAGAAAGCCGGGAATGTCCAGGGGCTGGCCCTCCAGCCAGCTTCTAAAGGCTGGAGGCCATGATGCTGTTGAGCGCCATGGCAAGTTCGAAGCGCTCCCTGGATGGGAAAAACGTATCCACATCCACCACTCCCATTTTCCGGATCGGAGGGTTCTGAATCGCATTGATCAAAGAGGCGAGATCGACGGCAATTCCCTCCTGCCAGAAGTGCTCGAAGAGATTGGCCAGGAAGATGTTCTCGCGGGACTTGACAGGATCGGCGTCTCTGCCGAGAAGTCCCAGAAGACCACCGATGATCCCCTGAATTCGATCCCTCAGAAGCTCGGCATCCTCTTCCCAATCCAGGGGGGGCGGGGCGAACGATTGAAGTATCGAGACAGGGACCCCGGCCTGGCTGCCGGGTGTATAGATCACACGGTCAACCGAGTCGACCAGCGCCCCGATCCGGCCCGGACCCTGTCCCCATTTCTTCAATCCTGAGCGCCACAAATCAGACTGGTGGGCTGCATACAGGTCCGTGGTCATGCCTCTGCGGCGAGCATCGTCCGGGTTGATCCAGGGTCGAAAATCGTCAGGGCGCAGCTGGGGGAAGGCCAGCAAGAGGTTGGTGAGGTCGCCCTTTACATCAATGATCAGGGCCGGAACGTCATCCAGGGCTGCTTCTTCCAGCAGATCTACACAGAGGCCGGTCTTACCGCTTCCGGTCATCCCGACACACAGAGCGTGGGTGGTCAGGTCGCGGGCGTCGTACATCAGCAGCTCGTCCTGTAACTGCCTCGCCTCCATGTCGTATGTCTTGCCAAGATAAAAGGAACCCAGCTTTTCAAATTCCATGCTACGCCTCCGGAAATCGAACCCTCCCTCGAAGAGCGGTATCGAAAACGTAATTATGAAAGTGAGCACCGGGCAAATCAACGCGGGCAATCTGTTGAAGTCCCCTTTTGCGGTATGATGCCGTTATGCATCGGACGGTGGTCAAGGGTGGGATCGTGGTGCTGGCTCTGGACTTACTCTTTGCCGGATACAAGATCAAGGAAGTCAATATCAAGGCGGCCGGGGAGTACGCCTCCCGCCAGTCGCTGCAAAATGTCGTGATCGGAGCCAGGGCCTTCGACACGGAGGAGGAAATCCTCTCTGTCTTCGATACCAAAAAGCTCTATACAAATCGAATCATGCCCGTTCTGGTCGTGATCGAAAACAACAACGACTTTGCTATTCATCTCTCCGGAAGTGACATCTACCTGAGTGACGCCGGCGTCAACCGCCGCTCCACCCCGTATGCAGAAGTTCTTCTTGATATTGCTAAAAAAAAGAAAGGCGCCTACTCGACGCATGAAGACGTTCTCCTGCGAGCCATCAAGAACCAGGACATGGTGGCGGACTTTGAACGAAAGAGCTTTGGAGAGAAACTGATTCCCCCTTACGGCAGCGATTTTGGGATTGTCTTCTTTGATTTGATCCCGCTGAACCAGGAAACCCAAATCTATATCCCAAGCATCACGAATCTCGAAACCCAACAAGATCTGATGTTCTTCGAATTCGAGCTGAGCTAGTACTTCCTTCCATAAGTACCAGGTCGCCGGCTGCGCAGCACTCCCCGGATGAGCAACATTCCACCGATCGGTTTCCGCCAGGAGAAGCTCAACAATGGTCTCGACGTCATCCTGCACGGTGACAGGCGCGTCCCCCTGGTTCATGTGACCATTCACTACCGGGTCGGGTCGAGTTATGAGCAGGCGGGGAAATCCGGGTTGGCGCACCTGCTCGAACATATGATGTTTCAGGGGTCCGAGAACGTGGGCAAAGCAGAGCACGGTCGGCACGTGGACTCTGCCGGTGGACGGTGGAATGCCAGTACCAGCAAAGACCGAACGAATTACTTCGAGACCGTGCCTTCCAACGCGCTGGAACTGGCGCTGTGGCTGGAAGCGGACCGGATGCGCTCTTTGAAGGTGACGGTGGAGAACTTTGAGAATCAACGGCAGACTGTGATCGAAGAGAAAAAGCAGAGTTATGACAACCGCCCCTACGGGCCTGCCCTGCTGCGCTTCGATGCCCTGGCTTACGAAAACTGGGCTTACGCCCATCCCATCATCGGATCCGTGGACGACCTCAGGAAATCGACTGTCCAGGATGCCGCAGATTTTCACAGAAGGCATTACGGACCCGACAACGCCACTCTTGTTGTGGCGGGCGACATTCTCGAAGAGGAGACCCTGCACCTGGTCGCCAAATACTTCGAGGACATCGAGTCGGTCACCGACGCTCGTGCACCGGATCTGGACGAGCCCCCGCAGTCCGGAGAAAAGCTGGAAATCGTCAGGGACGAACTAGCCCCTCTTCCGGCGCTGCACCTCGGATACCACATGCCGGCCGCCGGCTCCCGGACCCACTACGCCCTCTCGTTGCTTTCACTGGCTCTTGCCCGGGGTGAGTCCTCCCGGCTGTACCGCCGCATGATCCATGACAACAACTGGGTCGCCAGCCTCTCGGCAGGTCCGAACCTTTATCGAGGCCCACAGATGTTCATCTTCTGGCTGCAGCTTCAGGATGGGGTTGACGTCAAGATCGTTCAGGAAGCACTGGAGGAAGAATTGAGCCGGGTCGGAGATTCCCGAATCTCGGATCAGGAACTCGAGAAAGTCAGAAACCAGGTGCTCTATCGCGCGGTTTCAACCCGGGCTACGATTCATGGAATCGGCGAAGGTCTGGCTCAGTACATGACTTATTTCGAGGACCCGAAACTGATTAACCGGGAAATCGACAGGTACCTGCGGGTGACCGCTGACGAGATCCGAACCGCTGCCGGACAGTTCCTGGTACCCGGGAACCGAACTGCGATTGTCGTGGAGGCGGGACCCTCGGGGGGAGACACCCAGGCTCTTTCATGACGCTCCCGACAAGCCTTTTCTTCAAGAGTTCGTCTGTGCCCCCCTCGATTGGAGCAGTGCCCAACGTTCGTTATCCGGAAGTAAAACAGGAGCGCCTTCCTAATGGACTGACGGTAATGGCCCTCACCGAAAGAAAGCTGCCCCGGGTTTCCGTGCGCCTGGCGATCCCCGGGGGAAGGGTCCGCAATCCCGCCGACAGCCTGGCGGCCCTGCAGGTCGGCATGGACCTGATCTTCGAGGGGACCCGCCACCGGACCTCATCGGAACTGGCCGAGGCTCTTGACCGTTTTGCCATACAGACTGATACCAACGTGTACCTGGAATCGTCTCGCTTTTTTGTATCGGTGCTGGATTCCTATCTGGAGGAAGCCTTCCAGATCCTCTCAGAAGTGCTGCTCGAGCCCAGTTACGACCCGCAGGAATTCGAGAAGCTGAAGGTGCGCTGGATGAGCTTTCTGATCTCAGAAAGAGCCCAGCCAAGCTTTCTCGCCGCGGAGAGGACGCTCTCGGCCCTGTTTACCGGGCATCCGTACTCCCGGGTCAGCACCCCTGTGGAGCACGTTCAGGATCTCAGGCGAGACGCTTTGAGATCCGTCCTCGAGCGCCGCCTCGTGCCGAATCACGCCTGTCTTCTGCTGGCTGGACGGATCGAACTGGAAGAAGCGGTCGCGGTCGCCGCACGTCATTTCTCGGCCTGGGCGCCGGCACCGAACGACGCTCCGGCCCTGCCCGAGGTGGATGAACTGAAAGCCGGGAGCGTGCTCCTGGTCCACCGGCCCCACTCGGTTCAATCTCGCTTTGAGGTCGCGGGCCCGGGACCTGCCCGATCCTCTCCTGAGTTCCTTCGTCTGCGGTTGGCCAACCAGGTTCTGGGAGGCGGCGCCAGTTCGCGGCTCTTCCTCAACCTTCGGGAGGACAAGGGCTACACCTATGGAGCCTACAGCCTGCTCAGGGGCTATACGAGATCCGGGTTTTATTCGGCAGCGGCAGATGTGAGATCGGAGGCGGTCCCGGATGCCATAGACCAGACCTTGAAAGAGCTTCGGCGGATGCGAGATCGTGAGCCGGACTCCGCGGAAATAGAACTGGCGCGTGCTGAACTGATCGGGGACTTCGTTCGTCGAATGGAAACGGCGACTTCCACGGGTGGACTCGAGATCGATCGCCGGCTGAACCAGCTGCCGGCAGATTACTATCGCCACTACATTCCCGCGCTGCAAAGGATGTCGCCAGGCGCCATTCTTGAAGTCTCCCGGCGCTACTTCGACCCCGAGCGCATCGTGATCACGGTCGTAGGTGACGCCGATCAACTGCTTGGCCCCCTGGCGAGTCTGGGCAAGGTTACTGTTTACGACACCAGTGGCCGCCAGCTTGATGACTGATTCAGCGGCAACTGACTATTTCCGGTTGCAGGTTCAAAGTTGAAAGTTGAAGTTGAAGGGCATTGACCCGATCCGAGAGTGGGAGAAGCCTCAGGGCCCAGCGCGCATGCTACACTCTCGACTCAATGAGCCAGGTTCAGATCCATCCCACCGCCGTGGTCGCCCCCGGGGCCGAGATCGGAGCCGATGTACTGCTTGGACCATATGCCGTCGTCGAGGAAGATACGGTTCTCGGGAAGGGCTGCCAGATCGGGGCCCATGCCGTCATCAAACGGTACACTCGGCTGGGGAGGGGCAACCTTGTCGCCGAAGGAGCCGTCCTGGGGGGCGAACCGCAGGACCTCACCTTCTCTGGCGATCGTTCCTACCTCCGAATCGGTGACCGGAATGTCTTCCGTGAAGGTGTCACCGTCAACCGCGCAACGGAAGCCGGCACGGCAACGCGCATTGGCAACGACTGCTACTTGATGGCCTACTCACATGTCGCTCACGAATGTGTCCTGGGAAACCATGTGATCCTGGCCAATAATGCTGCCCTGGCGGGTCATGTCAGCCTGGGTGATCGCTCATTCCTGTCAGCGGGAGTCGGGGTGCATCAGTTCTGCCGCATCGGACTAATGGCGATGATTGGGGGCCACTCAAAGGTAGTACAGGACGTGCTCCCCTTCTTTCTGGTGGACGGCGTGCCCGCCGTTCACCGCAGCCTGAACCTGGTCGCGATCAGGCGGCGCGGCGTGAGCAAGAAAGAGCTGCGATCCCTCAAGCAGGCTTACCGGCTGCTGTCTTCCACGGAACTGAGACTGAGGCAAAAAATCGAGGAGCTGGAGCGCCTCGATTCCCCTGTTTTGAAGACACTCGTCGATTTCATCGAAGCGTCGCAGCGTGGACTCTGCAGTTTCGCTGGTTGAAACTCAGGGAACAGGCGCACCTAGTACTAGAACGCTATCATTGACTCTATGGCAGAGATCCGGATCGGAATCCTGACGGTTTCAGACAGGGCCAGCCGCGGAGAGTACGAGGATCTGGGCGGGCCGGCGGTAGCCGACTATCTGGCCGGCAAGATAGCCAGCCCGTACACGATCGTGCGCCGGATCGTCTCTGACGGCCTGCAAGTGGTCAGCCGGGAATTGCGAGCGATGGTGGACGACGAGGGCTGCAGCCTCGTCGTCACTACCGGGGGGACAGGCCCAGCCCCTCGCGACCGAACACCCGACGCAACGCACGAGGTGTGCGAGAGAATCCTACCCGGTTTCGGCGAGCAGATGCGGCGGGTGTCCGTCCCGCATGTCCCAACGGCCCTGCTGTCGCGACAGACAGCCGGTTTTCGGGGACGCTGCCTGATCGTCAACCTTCCCGGCAATCCCAGAGCCATTCAGGAGTGTCTGGACGCGGTTTTTGCGGCAGTGCCCCACTGCATCGAGTTGATTGGCGGCCCCAGACTCGAGCTCGAGTCTGGGGCCGATCTTCCGCACTGACGGCCGTGGTTATGCTTCCTCAGATGAAGAGCAGTGGCCGGAACTTATTTCTCTCCGCGAAGCTGGCAGAGCTCGGGCCGGCTGCAGCCTTCGCGATCGGGCTGACCGTTTTCCTGATTCCCGGATTCCCTATCGCCCGGAATCATGAAGTTGTCTCGATGAGCGGGTCCATGGATGGACTCCCGGCGGAAGTATCTGTCGCCATCAATCCCGCCCAGCCCCGCAACGTGATCGCGGTCTCACTGGCGACCGGACTGGAGGTCCGCTCGACGAACTTCACCTTCGTTTCCCGGGATGGCGGCCTGACCTGGTCGTCCAGTGCGGCGTTCAACCCCGAGAAACGAGTGCAGGGGGACGACTCGGTCGTCTTCAATCAAAGCGGCGAGGCCTTTCGATCCTATATTTCGTTCCTGGGACTGCGTGAGGAAGCCCCCGTACGAAGCAACGGCATTTTTGTCAGTTCGTCCTCGGACGGCGGCCGCACCTGGAACCCACCAGTAACGGTCGTCCACCACCAGAACACGATCACACCGTTCGAGGACAAGCCCTACCTCGCGGCTGACCCGCTCCCGGAATCGCCCCATGCCGGCCATCTGTACCTGTCATGGACTCGATTCGATCGCTACGGCAGCCGAGACCCCGAGGACCAGTCACATATTTACTTCTCCCGCTCCCCGGACCGGGGGCGAAGCTTCTCCTCACCGATTCGTATCTCGGACCAGGGTGGAGATTGCCTGGACGGCGACGGTACAGTCGAGGGCGCTGTCCCGGCCGTCGGAATTGAGGGCCAGGTGTACGTGGTGTGGGCCGGCCCTGCGGGACTGGTCCTGGATGTGTCCAGAAACGGCGGCGTTACTTTCGGGCGTGACACGGTAATTTCTGACATGCCGGGAAGCTGGGATCTCGAAATTGAAGGGCTGGGGAGGGCGAACGGACTGCCCGTGACCGGGGTCGACCGCAGCTCGGGCCCCTATCGGGGAAGCCTGTACGTGAACTGGGCGGATGAGGGATACGGCGATCCGGATGTTTTCGTTATCCATTCGCGCGACGGCGGGAAGACCTGGGCGCCCCGGCAGCGGGTCAATAACGATCCGGTTTCCAGCGGAAGGGCGCAGTTTTTCACGTGGATGGCGGTGGATCCGGTCGACGGCTCGGTGAACCTGGTGTTTCTGGACCGGCGTTGGGAAGCAGGGACCAGAACGGGAGTCACGCTGGCTCGCAGCATCGACGGGGGGCGGACTTTTGTCAACCACGCGATCGATGTGGAGCCTTTCGAGTGCAATCCGTCCGTTTTTCTTGGAGACTACATCGGCATCAGCGCCTACGGCGGCCTGGTTATCGCCGCCTTCCCCCGCTTCATCTCAGCGCGTCAACTCGAGCTTTCGGCAGCCGTCTTTCGGTTCCACCCAGGGACGTTGGAGACGGAGGAGACTAAATTGAAAATTGAAAATTGAAAATTTCGGAACGTAAGAGTGGAAGGTGCCTTGGGGCGGCGACGGTATGCCGGCTACTGTGGGACAAACCTTACTTCGAAGATGCGAGGCCAGTTCTTGCCGGTCAGGAGGAAGGTCCGGCGATCAGGGATGTAGGCGATTCCGTTGAGAACATCCTCCCCGGAGCCGTCTCGAGCCGCATGCAAATCGGAAGCATCGACAACTGCGGTCACCCTGCCATCCTCGGGATCGATTCTCACGATTCGGTCAGTATTCCAGATGTTGGCCCACACCGAGCCGCCAACGCACTCGAGTTCGTTGAGATTGAGAACGCGCCTTGCTCCCTGGGTGACCCTCTTTCGGTCCACTACGAGAAACTGCTGTGGCTCCCGAACCAGAAGCGTGTCCGAGCCATTACTCATGAACAGGCGCTCTCCGTCAAAACAAAGCCCCCAGCCTTCACCCCGGTAGGAAAGCGTGCCCAGCGGCTCGAAGGTCCGCAGATCGTAGACGAACGCCACCTCTTCTTCCCAGGTGAGCTGAAATAGCCGTTTACCGACACGCGCCAGACCCTCTGCAAAATAGCTGTCGTCCAGATGGTGGCGCAGCCGAACGCGGCCGCTCTCCAGGTCCACTTTTCTGAGTTCGGATCTGCCGTACTTGCCGGTGCTTTCGTACAGCATCCCATCTTTCCAAAGCAGACCCTGTGTGTAGGCGGAAGTGTCGTGTGGGTACTCCGCTACTACCTCGGGTTTCAGATATTCGACCGGCGGCGAAGACTGCACAGCCCAAACGATCAGAGCCGAAGTGAGAATCGAAAGCGCGACGAGCAAGAGGCGGCGTTTTTCGCCGCGGGACTGCTGCCTTTTGAGCGGTTTTCCTGCTGCCATGAGGAAGATCGGAGCCCCCCTGAGTTCGTCGCCTCTGGCTACTTAGTGGACTCTAACAGTCCACGAGGGTTGAGACCGAAGCGGGGACTTGGTTAAAATTACGAGTTTACACTCTCGTGGCGAACGGCGTGTAGCCGCGACCCCGACGATCGATCGAGACCCTGGAGGCAATGGAGGCAGAATGGCCAAGAGATGTCGACTGACTGGTAAAGGTCCGTTGAGCGGGAACCGGGTTTCCCACTCTCACAAGAAGACGCGCCGCCGCCAGTTGCCCAATATTCAGATGAAGCGGCTCTACATTCCGGAACTGGATCGATGGGTTCGGGTGAAACTCTCGGCCCGCGCACTGCGAACGGTCACCAGGAAAGGGCTACTGCGGTTCCTTAAAGACGAAGGATTGACGCTCAAGGAAGTGACCAGGTAGCGGTCCCTCACCCCTTTCTTTCCCCACGAGTTCTTTGTTCGAGGAACCCCTTAAAGTTTCTTAGACAGAATGTCAGGTACCCGGTGAAAGATCAATCTTCGGCTCGTCTTCCCGTCGACTACAGGGGCTTGAAGAAACTCCAGCTGCAATTCAACGAGTACCAGAAGCGGGCTTTTCCGTCCAGACCGGCTCGATTCTTCTCCCTGGAGTTGTGTGGAGAAGTGGGAGAAATCGCGAATCTGGAGAAGAAGAGGTGGAAAAACGTGGAAGTCGCGCCGGATGACCTGGCGGAAGAGGCAGCGGACGCGGCTATCGCTCTTCTCAACTATGCCAACGCCAGAGGAATTGATCTGGCGGCAGAAGTACAGCGGAAGATGTCGAAGATCGACGAGAAACGGAGGGGGGACTCACAGAGGGGAGACTGAGACTGATCACCGCGCCCCGTCTCCCCCTTTCGATCTGCGCCGGCTCAGTACTCCCGTCCACTTAGTGAGAGCCTTCCATGTTGGCGGGCACTACGTCAGCCGTCCACACCTGCTTTCCCCAGGCAAGGTTCAAAACAGCCATCTTGCCCTTCTGCTCGAAGGAGAAGGTGAACAGATCGACCTTCTCAGAAGACGGGGACTGGTGCAGAGGAATTCGTGCTACCTCGCTGGCGCCGATATCCTCCCCATAGTTCATGTGGGGCCATGGCTCCTTGACCAGATTCTCCGGAGCCGCATCCCAGATGTCTCCCAGCGGCTGTCCCAGGACACTGTTGAGCAGGAGCGAGTAGCCTCCGTCCTCGGGACAGTGCAGGTAAACGGAATACTTACCGGCTGGCACCTTGTGCTTTCCGATTTTGATGTCCGCCTCGGTTTTCAAGGTGGTCACCTGTTCGGATCCGGCGCGCCAGATTCGATCGGCCCCCAGTTCGCTGGTTAGCTCGGAAACGGTTCTGCCGTTCAACGAGGGACGTCCGTACTCGATCGCAACTGCTTTTCCGCCGACGTACGTCATGGCCGTGTCGCGGGGGGCCATCTGGGCGAAAGCCGGCATGGCGATGAGGCACAGGATCAGAATTGGAATGGCTTGTTTCATCTACTCCTCCCTGGATATCGACTGTAAGCCTGAGAATTGAACTTGACCTGTTCAAGATCCAATACGCTGATTCCATGGAGTGGTTCCCGGAAAGGAATTCAAAAAATCCGAGGCACGGCGGCATTGATGCTGCCCGCGGTGGCCCCAGGGGAAAGAAAACTCAATCTTTAATTTTCAATTTTTAATCTTTAATTGGCTTTGCCATTGATTTGATCCTGGGGGTCTGTTCTAGGTATGATTAGCGTTTTTGCAGGTTGACAGGGTCCCGGTCAGGAGCACTGCGGGAATGAACTCAAGGGCTAAGGGCTTGGTGGATGGCCAGAAGACGTTTCGGAAGAAAAAAGTACTGTCCGTTTAAGGCGGATCCAAAAGTAGCCCAGTCTATCAGCTACAAGAACCCGGACTTTCTGAAGAAATTCCTGGGCGACAACGGCAAACTCATCCCTCGCCGCATCTCGGGAGTCAGTGCCTACTATCAGCGCCGGTTGACCCGTGAAATCAAGAGGGCACGCCATCTGGCCCTTCTCCCCTACGCCACCTCCGGAGAGTTTTTTGGCCACCGGCCGCGGGGCCGTTAGGAGGCTACAAGTGCATCCACCGAGGCCGGACGGTGGTCGAGGAAAATAGCAGCAACGGAGTCAAAATGGCCAAACGCAGCATCATCGCCAGAAACCTGAAGCGAAGGCGACTGGTGGCCAAATACGAGACCAAACGCCGCAAGCTGAAAAAAATGCTACTGGATCCCGATCTCAAACCCCAGGAGCGAGAACAGATCCAGAGGGCGATCCGGCGAATGCCTCGTGATGCCAGCCGCACTCGCGTGTCGACTCGGTGTGCCCTGACGGGTCGGAGCCGGGGCTGCTATCGAAAGTTTCAACTCTCCCGAATCGCTTTTCGCGAGGCGGCTCTGCGGGGTGACCTGCCCGGGGTCACGAAGTCTTCCTGGTAGTGAGGAAGGCTACCGGTTACTGGTTACCTTGGGTGGAACTGCCGAAAAGAGGGTGATGCGGCCTCCGCTCAGGGCTACGAAGACCACCTGGGCAATCAACGGCTCGGTGGATGTCACCCGTATGTACCCCCCCGATAATCCTCTGGCCTCCGGGACCAGGGAGAACACCAGTTCGTCGAGCCGCTTTCCAGGTGAGAGCATCCGGCTGGATTCACCCACAGGCGGCGAAACCAACCTGTACCGTATCGCCAAAGATCACGTCGCCGACCACTCCGTCCCCGTCGGCCGCCAGAAGAACTTTGACCGGATCACCTTCAATCCCACCCTTGGCCTGCACAGGGGTCAGCTCCACCTCGCGTGGACCGGCGGCCGTGTTGATCAGGTTTACGTTGGTAAAGACATCCGATGTGGAGCGCCGGGTCTACGTTCGCTACTGCGACTCAAGGAAGGTGCCGTCCTCAAGGTCCTGGAAGGCTTTCCTGAGCTGTTGCCGGGTATTCATCACGATGGGGCCGGCCCAGGCGACGGGCTCGCGGAGCGGACGGCCGGAAACGAGCAGGAATCGGATGCCCGCCTCCCCGGCCTGCACTGAGACCTCGTCGCCGCGGTCGAATAGCACGAGCGAGCGGTTATCCGCCTCTTGAGACGCGTCCGCATCCGACCGGCCGACCCCTTCGGTGGGAACAGCCAGTGGACCCGACGCGTTGCGGAATTGCCCGGATCCGGCGAAAACATACGCGAAGGCGTGGCGGGTTGTCTCGACCGGGAGAGTTTTCCGCCTGCCCGGCGGCACCGCCACATCGATGTAGATCGGGTCGGCCGCGATGCCTTCCACGGGACCGGTCTTGCCCCAGAAGGTCCCACACACGACTCGGGCTCGAGTGCCGTCGTCATCAGCGATCTCGGGGATGTCGGCCGCTTGCACCTCCTGATACCGCGGAGCGGTCATTTTCAGGGCAGACGGCAGGTTCGCCCACAGCTGAAACCCGTGCATCCTGCCCGACCGGTCACCCCTTGGCATCTCCTGGTGGATGATTCCCTTCCCTGCCGTCATCCACTGGATGTCGCCGGCGGCGATGGTGCCGCTGTTCCCGAGGCTGTCGCCGTGCTCCACCGTTCCGGCCAGGACGTAGGTGATCGTCTCGATGCCGCGGTGCGGGTGCCAGGGGAAACCCGCCCGGTAGTCTTCGGGATCGTCGCTGCGGAAGTCGTCAAGGAGGAGAAAGGGGTCGAAGTCGGACGTGTTTCCGAACCCGAAGGCACGGCGCAGATGCACCCCCGCACCTTCGCGGGTCGGCTTAGCTCGGATCAGGCGCTTAACGGGTCGAAAGGACATGCCGCTCCTGTTTAAAGAGTCCCGAGCCAACTCTTCTCAGTGCCACCTGCACCGCTGATCATCGTGCTGGTTTCGGGACTCAGTTAGCGCACTGCAGACCGGCCGCTGGTAGGCTCCGCGACGCACACGCTTTGGGGCGGCCGAAACTGGAGGATGCAGCCTTCGTAGATCAGCCGGCAGATCGCCCACGAGTTGCGGGCAATCAGCGCGATCCAATGGGCCGTCTTCATCTGCGGAAAGTAGATTCCCCGGAATGCCAGCTTCACCGCCAGCATGATGGCGCGTTCGTGAAACGGCCGATGCCGGATCTTCTGTAGCGATGCCGCAATAGCCCGGGGGGAGTACGACCGGCTCCAGGCGCGGCGCACTTCCTTCTCGGCCTGACGGATCCCGATCCCCTTGGGCGTGAAGGCCATACGAAAAGGGCGGAAATCCAGCCAGTGCTGCGGGCGCGTCAGGCGGCCTTCCTCGGCCAGCCGATCGTAGAGCGGCGTGGCCGGGTAGGGCGTCAACAAGCCGTAAACGGGCAGGCCGGGAGGCCAGGTCTCGATCTGTGCGACAGTCCTGTCGGCGACACCCGGACTATCGCCGTCCATACCGAAGATGAACGACGTGATGGCGTAGACCCCGCGGCTGGCAAGGCGATCGAGGACTCCTTTGTACTCGTCCGGCTTGTTGAAGCTCTTGTTCACGCCAGCCAGATTCTTCGGATCGATCGACTCCATGCCGATGAAGATCCACTTCCCGCCGCTGGCCTGGATCAAGTCCAGCAGTTCTTCGTCTTTGAGCAGGTTGGCGCTGATCTGGGCCACCCACGGGACGACCGCATCTCTGGCGATGATCTCGCGGAGCAGAGATTTCGTCCGCTTGACGTTGATCGCGAAGTTGTCGTCGATGAAGAACGCAGCTATCCTGCCGCCGTCGCGCCGTGCGCGCGCCTTGAGCCGAAGCAGTTCGTCGACAACGCTCTCGTCGCTCCGGTACCGGATCAAATCACCGAAGAAGCCGGTCACAGTACAGAAGTCGCACCCATAGGGACATCCCCTCCCGGACTCGATCGGGACGACGTGCAGGCTCTTCCAGGTCATCCCTACCCTGTTCAGGACATATCGAACCGATTTCGGAACGTGGCTGATCAGGTTGAACTGTTCCAGATCGATGTCTTCCCAGGGAATAACAGGGTATTCGGCGAGGTCGGGTTTGACTTCCTTTCCGAGCGCGTCAACAGGCTCGTATCTTTCCTTCAGTTCTCCGCGTGCCGCGTCGGCAACGATTCGTGGCCAGGTTGCGTCGGCCTCTCCCAGAGCGACCGCGTCGGCGTGGCGCGGTTCGTCCGTCCGTCCGAGGGACTCGTCCGGAACTTCCGTGACGTGAGGTCCTCCGAACACGACTTTGGCCCCCGCGGCGCGCATAGCATCCGCTGCCCGGTAGGCACGCGCCGCCATCCGGGTCATGGCGCCGATACCTACCAGTTCGATCTTGTTCTCGCGGATGAAATCCGCGAGTCGCGCCTCGTTCATCGGTTGAGCGTTGCCGTCTATAAGAAACACCTTGTGTCCCGGAGGAGTCAGGGACTTTAGGAGGAACATCCACAGATGAGGCATGAAGTTACGGGTCACACCGTTGTCAGGACTATACAAAAGGATGTTCAAATCAGGACTCCCACCGGGAAATCAGTCGTCGGCCCTCCACACTCGTAGTAGCCTTGGATGAGGGAATTCACCGCTTCAGAAGGCAGCTAGAGTTTACTACGCAGCAACCTGTACAAGCAACCTCGGTCAGGAGTTGGGGGAAAGTGAGGGTTTCTCCCCCCCACCATTTGCAAGATTGGGGACCGCTCAAGCGGAATCCAGTAGCTGGCGTGCTTTCTCTGCCACAGCCTCGGCCCGCCTGTCGGGACGACCGCCGAAAGAATCTCCTCCAGTCCATAGTGGCTCAGCAGAAAGCTCACCTGCATGGCGCCGCCGGAGTTGCCGGTCGCGCAAGAGGCTGCGCCGGAGGACCCGCCGTGGAGATTATCGTAGACCCAGCGCGCCACCGTGGCGGGCCTGCAATGGCGTACCCCTTCTCGCCGAGTTCGCGACGCAAGGGGAGGGCGACGCGATAAGGTGCTGGATCGCGTCGAGCAACTCCTCGTCAGTGCGAAACAACAAGGTAGTGGATCGCATCGGGGCGGGTTCGGTTGAGCACTTCTCGAATATGTGACTGCTTGAGGTAAGGCCAGCCGGCCTGCTCCGTGTGCAGTGCACTAGCGTCGGGGTTCTCCCCCGACCCAGATGGGCGATGACCAGGCCATCGACCCATCCTGTTGCCTGACCCGAACGTAGTAATAGTCTCCGTGGTTCACCTCATCGGTGTCGACAAAGGTGAATTGGCGGTCCATCGATCCGTCGGAATCCACCAGTTCAACGCGGATCGTGTCGTTGTGACGGTCGACCGGAAGCACCTGCTCGAGCCTCCCCTCCTGCAACTGCGAGAAGGCCAGGCGGAGTTCCCGGGCGGGAATCGTGGCGTAGGGTCGGATCAACGGGCGGGAAGATCCCATCTCCTCGGTCTCGGCGAGTTGGAAGACCAGCTCGGTCGACCTGCCGGCTCCCTCGAGCTGCAGGGTCAACACTTCCGCATCCCCGCGAGTCTTCAGATGAAAGCTGAGACGGTTCGAGTCGGCCGGGTCGATTCGAAGCTCCCTCATGTGGCGGTTCTCGGAGCTGGAAGTGGCCGCCTCGAGCCTGCCGTTCTTGACCGTCAGGGTCCCGTCCCAGATCCGGTGACCGCGGGGGCTGTCGCGGACAAACGGCTCTGATGAGGACTCGAAAGCGACCCGGACGGTTGCCCGGCTGCTGAGCGGAATCGGGGGTGGGCGATTCGAATAGACCGCGGAGCCGTTCTTGACCACCACAATCTCATCCAGCGGACGCGTTCCCATCACTCGAACCCTGAGCACGACACGTTCTGAGTAGGGTGCGCGGTTTCCCATGGAGGTGCCGTTCAGATCCACGTCCAGGATGATCCGTTGCGCAGAGCTCACACCGTAAGTCCGTCGCGCCTTCAGGGCATCGAATATCCCGGCGCTGGTCTTCTCGGTTGCCATCACGCCCGCCAGACCCCCAAACTGGCCGAATTGAGCCAGGGGCGCCACAGTCCCGATCGGAGCTGCGTACCCCCGGTCTGGAGCGATGATCGTCGGAAGCGGCGACAAATCCCACTTGAAAGCCGTTGCGCAGGTAGTAGTTCCCAAACCATTCGAAGGAGCCGTGCAGCGACTGGATCTCGACCAGTGGTTCCATCTCGACGTCGTTCACACGCCAGTCGCCCGGGTGGTGTGCGTGCGGAATAATCAGGACATCCTCGGTCTGGTTCTTCTCGCGAAGTCGCTGATAAAGAAGAGAGAGGGTGTAGGCCCGCTGGATCGGGGCAACCGCCAGGTCGGGAGAACGCAAGAAGACATTGTGATGGCCCCCGAAGGCGCGCCGCCCCGTCCATTCGTATCCCATGAAGGCAACGAAACGACCCTCCTCGCTGTAGCGCGTCACGGCATTTCGGAGGCTCCGCCATTCCAGTGCATCGAGCCAGATGTCACGCTCGGAAAGCCCCAGAAAATCAAGTCGCGCATCGTCTCTTCCGTAACGATAAAAGGTGTCGATCTTCCCCTGTCCTTCGGCCATCGCGGTGTGAGCGTGCGTATCTCCCCAGTAGATCCGATAGGCGGGATCCTGCCGGACCCAGACAGGGTTGCTCGAACCCAAAATCGTTCCGTCCTGCGAGCGGAAGCCGAACCGAAAGACCCCTTTCTCCTCCAATCGAATGTTTTTCAGGATAGTGATCGCACCCCCGCCGGCCGGGATCTTCCGAAACGCCTCGCCGTTGAGGGTCACCTTGTAGGCGGGGATCGATCCGCCGGGCCGGTTGAAGAAGTAGTCCTGGCTTCGCACTGCAACCTCAAAGGATTCTCCCACCGCCACCACCGAAGGAGCGAAGCCCTGGACCGAGTGGACTTCCCTGCCCCCGACCTCGAAGGTGGGCCACTCGGGGGTCAGGGGCAGGCCGTCTCCCCTGAGGTCAACATAGACAGGCAATATAGCCGAATCGGTACGCGTACTCTGGATCAGCAACCCTGGTGAACCGCCCGATCGATCGCCGTAGGTCAGGACGATCTTTTCCCCCTTTACCAGAGTGCCCGCAACCAGTCGAAAAGCAGGTACGGCAGCCCCGCGGAATCCCTCATGCATCCCCGGGATTCGCTCCCGGGTCTTCTCGAAGCGTGCGTCCGGGTTGCTGCAACTCAGGGAAACGAAGTTGTCGGCGGAGGGAGTTTCGTGCTGCGGGTACCCCCCGTCCCACAAGAACGGTGCGCCGACCACCACGCCCCCGCCTTTCTGCATGGACATGGGCCCTATGGTCACGGTCTGCTGAAACGTACTCCAGCTTCGCGCCGGAAAGGGTCCCCGACCCGTCAGAGTGATCCTCCCGAGGGCCTCCGGGTGCTCATCCTTGAGACTGAGCTCGCTGATGAGATCGTCCCATCGCCGGCTCAGCGAATCCAGATCGGCCGGCTCGAAGGCGTTCCCGCGTGCCTGCTCATCGGCCATCTCCGAGATCGACGAGAATCCATAGGTTGCGTCCACCGGAATGGGGGCTCCCGTGAGCGACAGGGTGTTGAGCCACTCCCACAACACCTGGCCGCGGTGCACGACGTTCTCCGCACTCGTGGGGACGTCGGCAGCCTCGCGCTTCAACTGTGCCACCCGCGCGCGCAGCGACCCGGAGAGGTAATCCCCCGGCCCGGCCGCAGCGGGACCGGATCGCGGCGAACGGATCCCCAGATAGAACAGCAACAGCAGCAGCACTGCTGGAATCCCGGCTGAGATGAATGTCTTCTTCGTCGGCATAACGGTTCTGCGCCCGGCCGTGGGCTCCGGCCTGACCGTGTCCGAGTCTACCAGTGTGGAGTGTTCGGAGAAAGGCAGCAAGACGGGGGGCGCGGTGGAGGTGTGCTATCCTTCGCTGCCATCCACAGGGTCCAGGCTTATGTTCTGTTCAGAATGCCGGGCTGAGTTCCGGCCTCTTCCCATCGTATTGCTATTCGCCGCCCTGGCGTTCTCAGGATGTGCCGGGGAACAACCCGTCTCCATCACCAATGGCCAGCGCGAGATGGCCGGAGAAGTCACCGCAGACAGTGTCAACTGTCTGAAGCGTGCGAAGATCCAAACAGTCGCGCAGCTAGTAATCCGAACCGAGTCGGATCTGCTAAGGGTTAGGAATCTCGGTCGCCGACATCTCAATGAGCTGAAAGAGGTCTTGGCTGGCATGGCTGGCTGGTGATGGTCGGATATGCCCAGCAACAGCGAGCGCTAGATCCCCAAAAACTGAATAGCCAGCCCGCTCCCGGCGATCGCGAGTCCCGAGGCGGCATGAATATGTCGTTCCAGAAAAGAAAAAGCGGGCAGCTTCAAGCCGAAGTACCCAATCGTAACGAGCAAGCACATCGTGCCCACCGTGACCAGGCCAAACACCAGAATGACCCCCACCACGGTGGTCCACATTTGCTCGAAGGCCGGTGCCATGAGGATGGGGATCAGAGGCTCACAGGGGCCCAGGACCGTGACAATAAAAAGTCCCCAAACCGTCGCCATCCTGCGGCGCTGCCGCTGCGAGGGCAGATCGGGATCCAACGGGAGACGCGAGCGCTTCCGCCGTTCCTTATATATAGACCAGATTGCGTAGGCCAGGCCGAAACCGATCAGGAGCCAGGCTGCCATCTGTCCCCGGCGCGCCTCAATGAGTTCCAGCCGGTCAATCCCCACGCCAATCGAGATGCCTATGAATCCCAGTAAAACGGAAGAAAGGACATGGCCGGACCCGCACAGGAAGGTGATGGAAAGGAGTCGTGTCAGGGACCATTTCTGGGCCCGGGCCAGCATGATGAATGGCAGCGTATGATCCACCCCGATCATGGTGTGTACCAGCCCGATGCTGGCCGCTAATCCGACGAGTGCTCCGCTGGCGCTCTCCAAACTCGATTCCTTTTCTGATGTCCGTCCGGAACTACGAATGATCCCGAAAGAAGCATGAGCAGTCAAACAAAAGTCCTACCGGTTCGTGATTTGCGCTCGTCTTGACAAGATTGAAGACCATGGCCTAACTTCGCCGGTACCGAACATGTTTTTTCCTTTCTTTCACACTGCCGAACTGGAAGGCAGCGATGATTTTCGTTGGAGAGCTGCGGGTATTCTGGTGGGTGGTTTCCTGCTGATTGCCTACTGGCAGAAGTGGATCGTAACCCCCTTCCAGTGGGATCTGGCCATCCTGCTGACCTTCCTCTTCGGCTATCGAACTTTCAGCAGGGCCTTTCGCGACTTGCTGGCGCGGCGGATGAGCGCCGACCAGGCGGTTGCCGTCGCAGCACTCGCGGCCCTTTATGTCGGGGAGTATCTGGCGGCCGCCGAAGTTGTCTACATCATGCTGGTGGGCGAGACTCTGGAAGAGTATGCTGCACGGCGCTTTCAGGGAGATCTGAACCGGCTTCTCACCTGCCTTCCAGAAACCGCTCATGTTCTGCGAGATGGGAGAGAGGAAAAGATCGAGCTGACTGAGGTCCGCGAAAATGACGAAGTCGTCGTCTACGCCGGGCAGCGGATTCCAGTTGACGGTTCTATCCTGGACGGTGACTCGCTCATTGACGAAAGCACGATTACGGGCGAGTCCGTTCCCAGTGAAAAAGGGGCTGGAGCTTCCGTTTATGCGGGCAGCCTCAACCAGACCAGCCGCCTGCTGATCCGAGCCGAGCAGGTGGGAGAGCACACCGTACTGAAGCGAATTGTCGAGCTGGTCCATCACGCCAAAGAAAATAAGGCTCCGATCCAGCGCACGGCTGATCACTACGCCAGCTGGTTCCTGCCCCTGGTACTGGCAGTGGCCGGGATCTGCTACCTGGTGACCGGCGAGTGGATGCGCTCGGTGGCCATCCTGATTGTCGCCTGCCCCTGCGCCATGGTGCTGGCAACTCCGGCAGCCGTCCTGGCCTCGGTAAGCGCCCTGGCCCGCCGGGGCGTCGTTGTGAAAGGCGGCGTCTATCTGGAAAGGCTCGCCGAAGTCGACTGTGTCGCTTTCGACAAGACGGGAACTTTGACCCAGGGTCATCCGGAACTGGTTGATGTCATTCAGTTCGACGGATACTCCCCGGCTCAGATTCTCACCTGGGCCGCCTCCCTGGAGCGCTATTCCGACCACATTCTGGCGCGGTCCATCCGGCGCAATGCAGAAGAAAAGGGCCTGGTTCTCGAACCCGTAGAGGACGTGATCAGTCACACCGGTCTGGGTGTTGAGGGAATGCTTTCGCCGGTCGCCTCGTCACCGGAATCAACCGGCGGAGACCGAGTCCGGGTCGGCAGTGCCCGGTATCTCGAAAGCCAGGGTCTCACTCTTTCCCAAAAGGGAGAGAGCGTTGTCCAGGAAATCACGTCGCAGGGGGGGATTGCCGTACTGGTTGCCCGAGAGGAACAGGTTTGCGGGGTTCTGGTGCTGCGCGACCTGCCGAGATCGAGCGCCCACGAAGCCCTCCACCAGCTCCGGCATTTGAACATCCAGAAGACGCTGATCCTCACCGGAGATCACCTGAACTCGGCACAGGAAGTAGCCCGGGAAGTGGGGATCGCCGAAGTTCACGCGAGTCTGCTCCCGGAAGAAAAGCTGGACCGGCTCGAAGAACTCTCCCGGCAAGGATACAAAGTGGCCATGGTGGGCGATGGGGTCAATGACTCGCCGGCACTGGCACTGGCTCACGTGGGAGTCGCGATGGGGGATACAGGGACCGACATCGCGGCGGATGCGGCCGGTGTCGTTCTCATGGATGAAGGCAGCCTGGACCGCCTCGGCTACGTGATCAAGAAGAGCCGCAAGACGGTCAAAAAGATCAGGGAGAACATCCTCTGGTTCGGCTTTGCCTTCAACCTCACAGCCGTGCTGGCCGCCTTCACCGGCTATTTGAGTGCCGTGGCGGCAGCCGTGGTCCACCAGGTGTCGTCACTGCTGGTTCTGCTGAGCTCACTGAGCCTGCTGGAGAGAGGAGCCCTGGACTGGCTTCCTCATCGAGCCCGGCACGCCGTTGAGGACCTGGCGGTATTCGTTCAGGCCATACGCCGCCCCCCGCGAGTGGGCCTGTCGGCGATTGTGGAGTGGCTGCACGCCAATCAGAAAGTGGCGGTCAGAACGGCAGCGGTGGCCGTGCCTCTACTCTATGTCCTCTCCGGGGTTCGGATGCTGGCTCCCGACCAGATCGGGATCGTTGAGCGTTTCGGGCGGGTCCTGGAGACGGAACTCGAGCCGGGCCTACATTACTTGTATCCCTGACTTGTATCCCTGGCCCGTCGACCGAATGTATCGGCTCCGGCCGCAAGAGATCCAAAGCATCGAGCTCGGATTTCGCGTCCAGGAAGCGGAAGAGAACGAAGTCGGTCCTCCCGCCTACGAATGGAACATTCAGCACCGAGACGGACGCTACCGACGGGATCTGGACGAAGCTCTCATGCTGACCGGAGATGAGTATCTGGTCGAGATTAATGCCGTCGTTCACTACTCGATCCAGGAGCCTTCCCTGTTTCTTTTCAGAACGGACGCTATCGAGTCCGTGCTGCGGGCCGTCTCGGAAGGAGTGCTGCGTCGCCAGGTGGCTTCTATCGCCCTGGATCGCACTCTTGCACTGGACCGCAAACAGCTGGAAGAGGCAACCGCCATGGAACTGCGTCGAGGCGTTGGCGAACTGAATCTGGGAGTTCACATTCACTCGCTGCTTCTCCAGGACGTCCATCCGGCCCTGGAGGTGGTGGGCTCCTTTCGCGAAGTAGCCAGTGCTCTGGAAGAGAAAAGTCAACTGATCAACGAGGCACAGGCCTACGCCAACGAGCGCCTCCCCCTGGCCCGTGGGGAATCCGAGGAGAGACTCCTGCAGGCAAGAGCCGGGCGGTTTTCGAAAATCACCGGCGCCGAGGGAGAGGCGCAGCGGTTTTCGATGAGGCTGGAGCAATACCGAAAGGCTCCCCGGACCACTGGAGTTCGCCTCTACCTGGAGACCGTGGAGAAGAGCCTTCAGGGGAGAAAGAAGTACATCCTGGACCACAATTCAGGTCGGCGGAAAGTCATGTTGCTTGAGAACTCCGTCTTCGATGTCGGAGATCTCGAGTCGGCTCTTCGCTCGCCCCGACCGAGGCAAGGGACTACCCAGCAGTAACCGGCACCCAGATCGGAGAGGAACACCTCCATGCATTTGAAAAAAGACCACAAACCGGACACAAGGCCAGGTAGATTCCAGTGGAGAAGAATAGGTCTGCTCGCGGCGATTCTAGTGCTCGTCTACTTGTCGGTTTTCACTGTTTCTGAGACCGAATTCGTTCTGGTGACTCAATTCGGAAGACCGGTGCGCGAGTATGGAGACGCGGGTCTGAGGCTGAAGTGGCCTTTTCAGGGAATCACGCGTCTGGACAAAAGGGCTCACCTCTACCACCCCCGGCCTTCCGAGTACCTGACCCAGGACAAGAAGAACCTGCTGGTCCGAAACTACGTGCTGTGGAGAATCGCCGATCCGCTCCTCTTCCTGCGCACGGTCCGGGACCGCCCCGGGGCCGAGATGCGGCTGCACGACCTCGTCTGGTCGGAGGTTTCGGCGGCCCTGGGCCAGACCGAGTTGTCGCGGCTGGTTTCCACTGACGGATCCCAGCTGCGCACTGTCCAGATGACCTCCGACGTAACCGGGCAGTGCCAGCAGATTGCCCGACAGCGGTATGGAATCGAGATCGAGGCGATTCAAATCAGTCGACTCAATCTGCCGGCCCAGAACCGCGACAGCGTCTTTGCCCGGATGAGGGCCGAGCGGGATCGAATCGCCAAGCGCTATCGAGCCGAGGGTGAGGAAGAAGCCCGGAAAATTCGAGCCGAGGCGGATCGGCAGGCCGAGGAGCTTCTCGCCGAGGCCAGGAAACAGGCCGAAATTATCCGAGGTGAGGGTGATGCACAGGCAGCCGCCATTTACGGGAAGGCGTTTTCTCGAGATCCCGAGTTCTATCAGATGCTGCGCACACTTCAGGCTTACGAGAAGATCCTGGATGAGAAGACCATCGCCGTGCTGTCCACCGATTCGGAATTGTTGAAGCTCCTTTCGGAGGGTCGGAACGGGAGGCTTACAAATTGACCCGGGGGGGGCTGGAGCCAACTAAATGAGTATGCGGAAATCATTGTGGACCCGGATTCGGTCCCGCCCAGTGCAGGGTGTTGTAGCTCTACTTGGACTGTACTTCCTTGCAGGGCTCTACTACATTCCCGCTGATGAGCAGGGTGTCCTGCTCCGATTCGGGCGCCTCTCCGGTGCCCACATCGAACCGGGTCTCCACTACAGCTGGCCTTTCCCCATCGACAAGATCGTGCGCCTCAAGGTCAACCAGGTGCAACGGCTGTCGGTAGGAGAGATCGACGTCGGCCGGGTGCTGGGGACGGCGGATAGCAGTGCCGAGAATTACCTCCTCAGCGGCGACCGCAACCTGGTTCAGCTCAATGCCTCTATGCAATTCTACATCGACGATCCCGAAGCTTATCTTTTCCGGAGTGAAGACCTCCCGGGAGTTCTGACGGGAGCGTTTTCTGCGGCTCTTTCTGCGGCGGTGGCCGAAATGGACGTGGACTCGATTCTCACGGTCCAGCGCCTGGCGCTCCAGAGTCGTGTCCTGGTCTCCGTGCAGGACGAGATCAGTCGGCTGGGACTGGGAGTCAACGTGACCGCGGTAGCCCTGGAGAGTGTTTCACCTCCTTCCGAGGTCAGGGGCGCCTTCCTGGATGTCGCCAACGCCCGGGAAGACCGGAATCGAATCGTGCAGGAGGCCAACGGATATGCCAGCGAAGTCGTCCCCGGGGCCAGAGGCCAGGCCCGGGAGCTGGTGGAGGAAGCAAGTATCTATCGCACAGCCCTGGTGAGTCGCGCCGCAGGAGCCTCGGAGAGCTTCCTGAAACTGTGGCGGGAGTATCGGCACCATCGTCAGACGACCCGCACTCGTCTCTTTCTCGAGACGCTTGAGGCCGCGCTCTCCCGGGTCCAGAAAGTGATCCTCGACGAGAGCGACGGTCAGACCCTGGATCTGGAAATCTTTCACGTTCAGACCCCCCCGGGAGGATGAACCGTCGTGAAGCTTCAGAAACTCATCCCTCCCCTGGCCATCGCCAGTGGTTTCTTATATTTCACGCTGCGGGAACCTCCCGCACCCACTCCCTCGGAAGATGATCCTCACGCAGCCCTGATCGACCTGGTCCGCGCGGTAAAGAGTGGAGATATCGACCGGATCGTCTCCAGCTTCTCGGGTGATCTTAGGATAGAAATGAAGGCCCTGGCCGATCGGGAAGGGCCGGCTCTGCAGGAATGGCTTCGGGCCAGGCAGAATCGGGTCAAAGGTTTTGCGATCGTGGGCCAGGAGAGCCTGGGGCCGGATCAGGTCAAGTTGTTCACGGAAACAGTTTACGAAGACAAGAAAACCAAACAGGTCTTCGAGCTGGCCAGAGGCCAGGGAGCCTGGAAGATCGTGGCCACAGACTCGGAGCTGGTGACACCCTGGGCCGGCCGGCGTTCGGTGTCCGAGGATCCGGCCCAGTAGGAGCCGCGCCAGTCGCATTCCGGATTCCTGAGACCTACGCCCCCAGGAATCGACGGCCCTACTTGGAGTGCGTCTTGTTTTGCCCTCGTTCCGTTGCCTTGTAGCTGCGCTCGTGTCCCTCCCCCACGCTTCCCTTGTTACATCCCCGAAACACCCCGCCTTCCGGCCCTCACGGCTCCTTGTAGGCCCATCTTGACCCGCATTTCAGGACTTGCTACCCTCAGCTTGAAAAGCAAATTCCTATCTTCAATCCCTTTGTATATGCGGCCTACTTTCCGGATGTGCTCGGCACCGGAGAAGGAAAGGCCGGTGAGACGAAACTATTCCTCCGAGTCTGTTACAAGAATGTGGTTCAGTGGAATGGGAATGTCGAATGTCAAGCGCCAGCACGGTAGTTGATTTACTTCAACGAGGAGACGATGCGGCAGTTGCCATCTCCGCGCCGGGAAGCGATCCACTTACATTTTCGGCACTGCGCGCTCACATCGCCGGAACCGTAACGACGTTGAACCGGTTGGGCGTCGGGCGTAACGACCCAGTAGCGATCGTGCTGCCCAACGGACCGCAAATGGCATCCGCCTTCGTCGCCATCGCCGCCGGAGCCACCACGGCACCTCTGAATCCAGCGTACAAAGCCGACGAATTCGAGTTTTATCTCTCCGACTTGTGTGCCAACCTGTTGATCGTCGAATCGGGCAGCGATTCACCAGCTCGCGCCGCAGCCGCCAGACTGGGGATCTCCGTCGCGGAATTGACGCCGAGCAGCGACCCGGCCGGCTTGTTTCAACTCACGGGCGATCCTGTGGCGGACTCACCGCAGGCGAGCGGAAACGCCACGGCCGACGACATCGCGCTGGTACTCCACACTTCCGGCACTACATCGCGCCCAAAGATCGTCCCCTTGACCCAGGCCAATATCTGCGCGACGGCGGCACATGTTCAAGAGACACTGGCCCTGACTCCCGAGGATTGTTGCTTGAATGTCATGCCGTTGTTCCACATTCATGGTCTCATGGCGGCGGTGTTGAGTTCGCTGGGAGCGGGAGCCTCGATCTTCTGTTCGCCGGGGTTCAACGCGCTGAAGTTCTTCGCCTGGATGAAGGAGGGCAACCCGAGCTGGTATACGGCCGTGCCGACGATGCACCAGGCAATCCTGGCACGCGCTGCTCGCAACCGTGAGGTCATCGAGACGGGTCGGCTGCGACTGATCCGTTCCTCATCCGCATCGCTACCGCCGCAAGTCATGAGAGAGCTGGAGGAGACATTCGATGCGCCCGTGATTGAGTCCTACGGGATGACGGAAGCGGCTCATCAGATGACCAGTAACCCGCTGCCGCCGCGAAGGCGCAAGGCCGGTACGGTTGGCGTAGCCGCGGGTCCGGAAGTCTCGATCATCGACGAAGACGGCAATCTGCTCGCCCCGGGGAGCACTGGAGAAGTCGTCATCCGCGGACCCAACATCACCAGCGGCTATCAAAACAATCCAGATGCCAATGCGACCGCGTTTGCGGGCGGTTGGTTCCGAACCGGCGACCAGGGGATCATCGACGAGGATGGCTACCTGACAATCACCGGGCGACTGAAAGAGATCATCAATCGTGGAGGCGAGAAGATTTCGCCTCGCGAGGTTGACGAAGTGCTCCTGGATCACCCGGCGGTGACCCAGGCGGTAACGTTCGCGATGCCCCACGCCAAGCTGGGCGAAGAAGTGGCGGCGGCACTCGTCTTGATCGAGGGTTCCGACCTCACCGAGAACGACATTCGAGACTTTGCTCGCAGTCGGTTGGCCGATTTCAAGGTGCCGCGACGTGTAGTTTTCCTCAAGGCGATTCCAAAAGGGCCAACCGGCAAGTTACAGCGTATCGGACTGGCTGAGAAGTTGGGAGTAGTTGAATAACTTCCCCCACCGGGAATAGACATGAAAATCTGTATCTACGGCGCCGGTGCAATCGGGGGTTATCTGGGAGCAGAGCTGGCGCTGGCCGATTTCGAGGTTACGTTGATCGCTCGAGGACCTCATCTGCAGGCCATGCGCGCCGGCGCACTGACGCTGTTGATTGGTGAGGAGAAAAAGGTGGCCCGTGTTGCGTGTACGGATAACCCGGCCGAAGTCGGCCCGCAGGATTACGTCATCGTCACTCTCAAGTCGCACTCCGTTTCAGGCATTGTGGACAAGATGGCACCGTTGCTCGGTTCGGATACCGCCATCATTACAGCCCAGAACGGTGTTCCGTGGTGGTACTTCTACAAGCTCGACGGCCCCTGGGAAAACCATCGGTTAGAGAGCGCGGATCCGGGTGGGCGGATTTGGGCCGGGCTGGGGCCAGAGCGGGCGATCGGCTGCGTCGTCTACCCATCGTGTGAAATCGTTGAGCCCGGCGTGATCAGGCATTTCTCGGGGAATCGCTTTATGCTGGGCGAGCCTGACGGGTCGAAATCCGAGCGCACCCTGGCCCTCAGCCGGGCTTTCACAACAGCCGGTTTCAAGGCACCGGTTCGTCCCCGAATTCGCGACGACATCTGGTTGAAGCTCTGGGGAAACGTCACCTTCAATCCTGTCAGCGTACTGACGCTTGCCACTCTGGAAAAAATCTGTGGAGATCCGAGCGTCCGGGGAGTTGTCCGAGATATGATGCTGGAGGCAAAAGCGGTGGGCGAAGAGCTTGGCGTCAAGTTTAAAGTGGATGTCGAGACTCGTATCGGCTGGGCTGGCGACGTTGGTGCTCACAAGACGTCGATGCTGCAAGATCTTGAGTTGGGTCGACCCATGGAGATCGAAGCCCTGGTCGGGGCTTTGTCCGAGATGGGTCGCCTGGCCGGCGTTGCAACGCCGGCGATCGACGTGGTGCTCGCGCTGGTCAGGTTGAGGGCTCAGACCGCAGGGTAGCCGAACTCGCCATCTGTCATCACCCAACCTTCACCTGCCGAATGTCACACCTGTGCCACGAACAGTCACCCAAATCTCCCCGAATATGATCGGTGACCCAGAAGAGGCTGTCGTGACCGAGACCCCAGTTGCTGTGCGGTATCCCGGTTGTCCACCTAAGACGCCAACCAAGGATCGCCGAAAGCCGCCCCATAATTAGCCTAGTTCTCGTCCGGAAAGTGACCTTTTTGGATCTCTATCCCGGTTGATAATATTAACCTTTTTTGGCGGGGCCAACTTGTTTCAGTGGTTCCCCAGCTTTTTTGCCAGTAAGCCGCCTGAAGCCCTCTGGCGAAGACACCAATACGCAAGCTCTACACTCCACCTCAACTAGCGAACGACTGGCTGCCTAGAGGCGAAGTCGAGCCAGCACCAGCAAGTTGAAGCTGAGAACCGAAAGATGCAGGTACTGCTGAAAATGCTCCCAGCCCTTCCAGGTACAGCGGTTGGCACCGAAGACTCGCTTGAGCATCGAGATGCAGCCTTCGATTCCAGCCCGAAAACGCCGCAACTGCCGATAGACCCAGCTGGAACGCACCATCTCTGAGACTTTCAGTCGACCCTTCTTGGCGAAGGCCACATCGACAATGCCCTGTTTTTTGGCCCACCTCAGATTGTCTTGGGTGGCGAATCCCCCGTCAAAGCTGGCTTGCCGTGGATAGCGCCCGTAAAGCTGATGGTGGCGCTTGAGCATCGGCTTCATCTGAGCCGAATCCGCCGGATTGCCTCTGAGCACCAAGCAATCGGTCAACAGCGAGGTCTTGCCGCAAGTTAAAAAGATCTTGTGGCCAAAAGTGGTCTCGCGGCCTCCCGTCTGGATGATGTCGGTATGCTCCTCAAAAATGGAAACCACCTTCTCTGCCGCCGGTACCTTCTCGCCCTGCAAGACCCGGCGCTCGGTTTGCTTGATCACCTGCTGCATTAAATGCAAGTAATGACGCAACTTGCCGACAATCACCAGGCTGGGGATATCTTCCCACTGCGAGGCACTTTGCAGGACCACTCGAGTGTAGTGAGCTGTCTTGGCAGCCACCTTCAGCAGATCCTGGTACAAAGGCTTCTTGCGGGCTTGGCCTCGCGTGTTGCGAATATTCGTGCAGCGGCGTTTGGCCCGGCGGCAGTGATCGCTGTAGACCACTGGGTGGTGCTCTTTGAGTTTCCGCAACAGGGCCGTGAGTGTGCGGATCGAATCGTACAGCAACTGCGAGTCGGTGGGATGATGAATGTCACTTTCCACCGCTGTGGCATCGACTCGGATCTTCTTACCCTTTTCCAACCCTTCACCCGCCGCCCATCGGATCAGCACTCGATTGATCTTCTCCCAGCTGGAAGCTCGAATCCGGCTAATGTTGTCTTGCAGACAGCTTTTGCACGGTGTCCATCCCAAGGGCAGGCGGCAAAACGCTCGAAGGCTGATCGAGTCGGCCAGGTGGAAGGCCAGCTTCTGGTAGGAGAGCTGCTGCCAGGTCTTCAGAACGGCACAACGCAGCACCTGTTCGGCACTGAGTCCTGGCGAGCCCTTTTGTGGATCCGTCTTGTCAGACAGATCCTGTAAAACCAAGTCCAGGATCTCTGGATTGTCATCCAGGATCCGGGAGATCATCTGCAGTTCGTAGCTGAGTTGGTGATCGGGCCACAGGGGCGTGAGCGGCAGCTGATTTTCTCGGTTCTTTCTCATTTTGGGAGCTCCGGGTTTGGCATAAGTTCTTTTGTTTCAGTGTTTTAGTAGACTCATCTTAACAAAAGAAGGTGACAAAATCCGAGCTCCAAAATGTGACCTTTCTCCTTTATTTCCAATCATTTACAATCGAACGGACGGGAACTAGCCTAGTGGCGACGAGTTCCGCTGAACATGCCGCTCGAAGCAGAGGGCTTATACTGACCCGCTTGGATAGGCAGGGCCAGACTCAGTGCAGGAGGGTGGGTCCGGGAGCTGCGGAAACAACCGTGAGTAGCGTAACTGGTTGCTTAACCAAAAAGCGTGTCCCCCAAGTAAGAAGTATTAACATAGAAGCAACCACAGATGGACACGGATAAACACAGATTACTGATAGGAAACTGGATTTGCGCGGGATTGCGGCGCGCATGGAAGCGCATGGCCAACGCAACTCCATCCCGGTGCCGCCATGCGGCGGGTTTTCTCCTTGGCCTGGCAATGCCGGTCTTCGGCTTTGGAGCCGCCGAGAGTCCCGAGGCGGGCAGCCCTCTGCCCGCCTGGGAGCGCGGCGGGCTGGATATTCACCAAATCAATACGGGCACGGGCGACGCCGCCCTGTTCATCCTGCCCGACGGCACGACGTTCCTGCTCGACGCCGGCGCCGTGAACCGGACCGGCCGACGTGAGCCCCGCTATGACGCGCCGCCGCGTCCGGACTCCTCGCGGCGCCCCGGCCAGTGGATCGCGCATTACATCCGTCACGTGCATCCCGAAGGGGCGCGCGGCGGGCTCGACTTTGCCGCCCTCACCCACTTTCACGGCGATCACATGGGCACCCTCAGGCCCGACTCCCCGCCGTCGGCGTCGGGCGCATACAAGTTGACGGGCATCACCGATGTCGGCGAGGAGTTGAGGATCGGGACGCTGCTCGATCGCGGGTGGCCGGACTACGATTTTCCCGCGCCATTAGCCAGCCCGATGATCCAGAACTACCGCGCTTTCCTCAAATGGCAGTCGGGGCACCGCGGCATGCAGGTGGTTCGCTTCGAGGCCGGCCGCTCCGATCAGATCGTGCTGCGCCGCGCCCCGCGGGATTTCCCGACCTTCGAGATTCGCAACATCGCGGCGAACGGGCGGGTGTGGACCGGCGGCGGCACCGCGACTCGCAACCGGTTTCCCCCGGGCATCGTGCCGGTGGAGGAGAACAACTGCAGCCTCGCGTTCCGGCTCTCCTACGGGGCCTTCACCTATTTCAACGGCGGCGACATGGCGGGTTTCCTCGCTCCCAATGCCCAGGCGTGGACCGAGATGGAGTCTGCCGTCGCGTGGGTGACCGGGCCGGTGGATGTGCATGCACTGAACCACCACGGAACGGGGGATGCGGTGAACCCGTTTTTCCTGAGTGTGCTGCGGCCGCGTATCCATATCCAGTCGACATTTGCGTCGAGCCAGCCGTCGCCGGACGTCATGCGCCGCATGCTCTCCGAGCGGATCTATCCGGGGCCGCGCGACATCTTCATGACCAACAGCGGGTGGCCGGGCCGGCGCGAGCACATGGTGAAGCTCTTCGGCGAGGCCGAGACTGCCTGGGTCCTGGAGCGCTTCGGCCAGGTTGCCGCCCGGCAGGGCCACGTGGTCGTGCGGGTGGAGCCGGGCGGTGCACGCTACCGGGTAATCGTCCTCGATGACAGCACGGCCGAGGGCCGGGTGCTTTCAGTGCACGGACCCTATTTGTCGCGCGGTGGGCAGGAGTAACCTATGCGCCTATTGTACCCTCCATTCTCCAGAGGGAAGCAAATGGGGTCAGCCCTGGCATTTAAGTATCAACACAACTCTCACTGACGAATCAGTAATCTAAATACGAAGCGCCGGGCTACCCCGGATTATGCAAGAGATCTAAATTCAAGTGAGATTCTGGCTCCAGGAAAAGGCCGTAGCCCTCTGATATAAAAGGGTTTACAAAAACAATGACCCTAAACAGGAGCTACGGCAATGTTGAAAGCAGTCTGCCAGAATACCCTGCCATTTCACAGCCACAGAAAGATCACGACGCGTTTTGATGGAGGGAGCCTCACTTCCGACGCAGGATGGTTGTTGTTTGGATCCCTGGATCGTCAACATCGATTGTGCGAGGGCTTCAGTTCGTGTATTGCGGAAAGTCGAGACCGACGCTACGTTCGTCATGACCTGTTGAAGTTGATCCGACAACGAGTCTTGCAGATCGTGGCCGGCTACGAAGACTGTAATGACGCCGATACGCTGCGCTCGGATCCGATGCTCAAGACAGTCTGTGATCAGTTGCCAGAGAGCGATCCCGATTTGGCCACCCAGCCGACTTTCTCCCGCCTGGAGAACTCCGTCACCAAGAAGGATCTGATGCGTCTGAGCCGGTGGCTGCCAGGCCGTTATGTGCGCTCCCTGAAGAAGAGACGTCCCAGCAAGATCATCCTGGATCTGGACAGTACCGACGACCACACTCACGGCCAACAGGAGTTCTCCTTCTACCACGGGTATTACCGAAACCACATTCTGCATCCTTTGCTGATCTTCGATGCCGACACGGGAGACCTGGTCTGTGCCGTGTTGAGACCTGGCAACAAGGGGGCTGCCTCTCACATCGTGCCCATTCTGAAGCGAGTCGTGGAGGCCATCCGACAAGCAGTGGGGACGGATGTCGAGATTGAGATTCGGGCCGACAGCGGCTTTGCCACGCCTCGGCTCTACGAGTTCTGTGAATGTGAAGAGAATAAACTCCAGTATGTCATTGGGTTAAGTCGAAACCCTCGCCTGCAGCGAGTGGTCGAGCCCCTGCTGGATTCGACTCGGCTGAGGTTCGTTGAGCTGGAGGAAAAACAGCGTCAGTTTGACGAGTTTCTTTATCGAGCCCACAGCTGGGATCGATCCCGTCGCGTCATTGTCAAAGTGGAGGTCGATCAGCGTGGCATCAATCGTCGCTTTGTAGTTACCAACCGGGACGATCTCTGCTCCCAATCACTTTATGACCACTACACAAACCGAGGGCAGACCGAGAACTTCATCAAGGCCTTCAAGAATCATCTGAGCATGGACCGACTCAGCTGTCATCGATTCCTGGCCAATCAGTTTCGACTCCTCCTGCATGCACTGGCTTACCAGATGTTCGTGCGCCTGCGCGACTATCTTCACGGAACCCCCTGGCACAAGCTCGAAATCGAAACCTTACGTCGTCGGGTCCTCAAGATTGGGGCCCGGATCCGACAAACCACTCGACGCATCTGGGTCCATCTTTCCTCAGCCTTCCCCGAACAACCCCTCTTCCACCTCGTCTTGAGTCGCCTGAACTCCAGTTAGCTTTTCCCAGCTCCCCCGAAAAACCGCTTCCGACACTCATCCAGGCCCAGATCTGTCTGAAATTCACTCCCCAAACCACTCAAACGCCTCGCCAACCCATATTCTTCGCAAATCCGCCTGTCACACCTGCCCGCTTCCGAGTTGGGCCACTTCTCGAGTCGTTTTTCAACACCGAACTACGGTTCTTGCATAATCCGGGCTACTTCAATTTTATTGAAAGTGCGTCGCTCCATCTGGGGAGTCCGCTATTAATACTATTGGGGGACAGGGGTTTTCCCTGTCCGACAGTCTGACACATCCCCAAAGAGAGCCACTGTTGAGGGTGAGAAAGCAGGCCTCAGAGTGGGGAACCCTTAGTTCGCTTTATCAGCTTATTTCGCGTTCACAGACCTGCCGCTGCTGCCTCATCGGTCTCGAGTGGAATGATTCTCGGTGTTGCCGGGCCGTGAGGTCTCTCCGTTGGTATCCGGGGCGAAATGGAAAAGTCCCATTGTCTTGTCTTATCGTTTTGTTTCTGGACACTGGCAGGCGCGGAGATTTGGTTTCAGCTTAAGTCGCCATTCCTATCAATGTTCGAGGGCGATGAGGACGAAGTCGTAGTCGTGGGCCAGGGTGGGGTGATTTGGATGAGCTGGTTAAGTGGGGCTGCATACTGTTGAGGATACCGCTGCCGATGGCGGTTAGGGCAGCGTCACGTCCCATATTTTCGCTCGACGCGCCTTGCCTTCCGGTCCCTCGACGTACAGCGTCACGATAAACTCGCCGGGCTCTTCGTAACGATGGGTGGGATGGCGCTCGGTTGAGAACTTGCCATCGCCGAAATCCCAGCGCCAGGAGGTAATGTTGCCGTGGGAACGATCGCGCAGCCTCTCATTCGGATGCATCTGGCGGATCAGTGGCCCGCCTGATAGATCGCCGTCGATGACAACCTCGAAGATGTCGTTGTGCAAATCCCCACGGGCGAAGTCCCAGTAGTTGTCCTGAGCTTCGTAGAGAAAGTAGAGCTGGTTCAGCCCTTTCACCCAGCCGACGTTTACCTTCACATCCAGATTCGCCGGATCGTGCTGGCTGCCGATTCCAATCACCGTCTCCCGTAATTGCTCCATTCCGATCGCGTACGAATCAGGAACGATCGACCAGTCCTCGACGTTGCCGTCAATGCGGGGAATCTGATCGGCGGGAAACTGAAACACCTGAAACTCAACATCGGGCCGCTCAAGCCCGATGCTCATGGCAGCAATCAAAAGACACAATGAATTCATTTCCGTTCTCCATCTAGTTCACTCAGGGAGCCGATCTCAATAACCGCGACAGACGTGGACGTCCATTTTACTTGGCACGGTACGGGATACAATGCTAGCCGCTGAACGGATCGCCTTTGCCTCGTAGCTCAGCAGGCGATCCATGATGCGGGAGAACTCTTTGCCTCATTCGCTACCGTTTGGCAGAATTTCACCTGAAAATGAATCGTCTACAAGATCAAGGAGACGTCGTTCTTACCAGTCAGTTACCCAACCGGCGTGAATTCCTGCAGCGCGCCAGCGGCGGCGGACTGATGGCGGGCGCACTTTCCCCGGGCCCACTGCCAGCGGGCAACCAGAAGTCTGATCCCCTGCCCATTCCCGAAACCCACTTCCCCAACCGACTCTACCTCCTGGTCTGGAGGAACTGGGAACTTGTCAACGTCGACCGTCTGGCCCAGGTACTTGGAACCACCGAGGAGCGGGTTCTCGAGCTGGGTTACGCCATGGGACTTCCGCCCAAGCCTCGCCTCACTTCTGTCCCCGCTGTCCCAAGAGGAAGGGGTGGGAGGTGGTAAGCGAAGTCATCCAGACTCTCCGCGAAGGGGTTCGCCGCAGCAGCAAGAGCGCTGAAGTAATTGCCTGGGATTGGGGCTGGGGCGAGGAGCCGACCGATCTGAAAGTGGTTGTCGCCCACAAAGGTTGTCTGCGCTGGAAGATCTTGACGCGAGGCCGGGCGGCACACAGTTCTAAACCGCATCTTGGGGTCAATGCCATTCTCAGAATGGTGAAGCTGGTGGAGGCCATACAAAGGGAGGTGATGCCTGGCATCGAAGAGAAACAGCATCCCCTTCTGGGGGGCGCCAGTTTGAACATCGGGGTTATCAAGGGCGGCGTTCAAGTCAACATGGTCCCGGACAGCTGTGAAATCGAGCTGGACCGAAGGCTGCTGCCGGGAGAGACCGGCGACTCGGTTTGGCAGGAGTTCGAGCCCGTCCTCAAGGCGGTGAGAGACGCAGGTTCCAGCTTTGAGGCATCGATGGAAGCTCCCATGCTGGAAGACTGGGCACTCGAAACTGACCCGCGAGAAGGAGTCGTCAAAGTGGCCTCTGAGGTCACGCTGGAATGATGACGGAGTTTTGAAGGGCACTCAGCCGAAAAACACTTCCTCCGCCGTCCGGCGCAGAAGCCATTCCCGATCCTCTGAGGACAGGAAATCGAGCCGATCACTCCGGGTCCAGCCCGCACCTGTCAGCCAGGTCCTGTTGAGTCAGGCCCTTGCTGAGGCGATGGCTACGGTGCGACTGGACCCATCGTTGGCCCTTTGGAATGGGAAGTGGGCAGCCCGTTCCCAATCTCTGTGGCTACCTCGGCACAAGCCGGGTGGCCCCAACCGCTGGCACTGGTGGTATGTCCGGTTGAGGTATCCACCGTTGTATCGTAGACGATATTGTCGTCGCTGCTGATCGGATTCACGCCGCCGGGAGTATTGTCCAGATTCAGAAAATCTCTGGTCTTCCACCCAATATTGTGATCCGCACAGGAAGAATCACCACTGACCCCAATCGCTCCCAGCAACTTGCCCGAACTATCATAGAGTGGTAGGCCGCCTCCGAATACGTTGACTCCGCCTACCTTGCCGCCTACCATCGGGTCGTTTTCCTGTCCGTTCTGTGCCGCGTCGCCGCCATAGGCCACATGGGTATGAACGGGGTTGCTGTGCTGCAGGCCAAAGAGGCTGCCTCCCGGCTGGACCGCGGTAAAGAGGTTGGCCGTCGAAAGGGCAAGCCCTGGCAAACTAAAGGCGTTGGCGGTGTTGGCCTTTTGAGCGGAGATGACCCGACTGCCGGGCCACTGGTCCCCTCGATCCCCGCCGGTAAAGGCGACCGCACATACGACCCCGTCCCGATTCACGATCGTTCCCCACATATCAAGGTTGAAACCGCCATTTGCTTCCTTACGGGCCTTGGTGAGTGCTGCCTTCAGGTCGGCATGGCTGGGTAAGCCCTCACAGGCGCTCTTGTCCGCGGACGCTTTTCCCGTCTCAGGCTTTTTTTCGACCGGGGCACAGGCGGACAAAGTTAGGCCTATAAAGATGACACCTACAGCATGGATTGAGCTTCGCATGAAGTACCTCCTCCTAGTGATTAGCCAACCCCCAATTCTGGAGGTCAAAGTAAAACTGCCGCCGAGTTTACCCGGCGTGCCCCATGATCAAGGACCTCAAACTGATTCGATCCTGGGACCAAGCGATCTATTCTATGTCTCATCGTCCCGCCTTCTGCAACCCTGGCTGTTCTCTGTTCCTACACGTCTAGCGTAGTAACGAACAGCTCCAAAGCTTCGTCACCGGCCTGGAACGTGACGGCCGATCCGAGCGGAAACGTCAATGTGGTCGCATGGTAGAGGTCAATGGATTGATCCCCCACGATCGCTGTGCCCTTACCGGAGACGACGAACCAGGATTCCTCGATCCCCTCCATCGACCTGGCCAGCTGCTGTCCGGCCTCGACCCGCTCCAGGCGGATCGAGCGCCAGCTGCCCGTGAAATACTCCCTGGGATCGACCGATCTCTGTTCTTTTAGGCTGACAAGACTGCATTTTGCATCTGGTTGCATGAGACTCAATCCTTCGCTTCGGTCGGTTTATGTTCGGGAAGCACGTCGATCACGGACTTTGGGAACACCTCGATCACCAGCATCTCCACGTCTTCCTGTCCGATATTTGTGGCGCCATGCCGCCCGTACTGGGGGGTGATCAGTAGATCGCCGGGGCGCATCTCGCAAACCTGGTCTCCGTCGAAGCAAATCTCGGCTTGGCCCGAAACCATGAACCAGATCTCCTCGGTCCGCGACTGGATGTGGTCAGCCGAACCCGCGCCCGGCTTGATCTGGTTGTAATCCACTGATTGCCAGTCGCCGAAAAGCATCTCGCCGACCGCCATCCGTTTCCATTCAATCACGCCGAAGCCCCCATGCATTCGATGCACTTTCGTGAGCCCGTCGGGCCGGGCAACCATCACCGCGTCTTTCATCGGTCTTTTCCTTTCCGGGCACGGTGGAATTCTCTGACGAGCCGCGCCATTTCCGGTATCCTACCAAGGAGATGATCTCAACGCCTTCCGGCCCTCACGGCTCCTTGTAGGCCCATCTTGACCCGCATTTCAGGACTTGCTACCCTCAGCTTGAAAAGCAAATTCCTATCAATATAGGATTACAAGGGTATCCCGAGTTCGCTCCTGCCGAAAGTCGGTCATGCCGAAGCTCTGGGAAGCTTCCACTGTTCATGCCGGATCTGGATACGCCTGGCGATCTCAGTTCAATCGAGATTCCCGAGGAACCGAGCCTATACGATGAGCCCTGGTCGTGGCGGAAGCTGAAGGCTCTCCTGGGCCAGTTCGGGCCGGCGGCCATCATCGCCTCCATGAGCATTGGCGCTGGGGAGACGATTCTGGTGGTACGGGCAGGTGCCTGGGCAGGCTACGATCTGCTTTGGCTGGTCCTTCTGAGCTGTCTGTGCAAAGGGGTTTTCGCCACCTACTTGCTGGGGAGATACACGGCCATCAGCGGTGAGCACGTGGGGCATCGCCTGGCCAGGCTACCCGGTCCCCGGGGATGGTTGCCCCTATCGATCGTAGTGCTCGGGATGTTCGGGACTCCGATGGGGTTCACGGGGGTGGCCAAGCCCTGGGGAGATCTGGCCTACTTTCTGCTGGAAGATGTTTTGTCAGATCTCGGTTCCCGATTCTTCTGGCAGAATCTGTTCACCACGGGCTTCATGCTCACGGCTGTGCTGATCGCGCTGCGCCTCTCTTTCGCAGCGCTCGAGAAGCAGCAGATTGCCATCTGCGGGGTACTGGTCCTGGGCACCATCCTGGGGACCCTGCTGGTGCAGCCAGACCTGATGTCGACGGTGAAAGGCAGCTTCAGTTTTGGACGCCTACCCGATTTTCCCTCGTGGTCGCCGGAGGACGCGGTTCGACATCCCTTGCTGACGATGGCGACGCTCTTTAGCTTCGTTGGCACAGGGGCCTTCGGCTATCTGGCTTACTCCAGCTGGGTCGGACTCCATGGTTGGGGGCTCACAGGGCATAGGCAGATCGACTTGATTCGAGATCGAGCCCCACAACGGGACCGAATCGATTACTTGCCGGAAGATCCGGGGCAGATGAGACGGCTTCGTAGACTCAGCCTACCGCTCAGATGGGATATCGGGATGGGGGCTGTGGTGTTGTTCTTGGTTACTGTCGCCTTCATGGTCTCCGGAGCAGCCGTTCTCTATCCCCTCAAGCGTGAGTTTCACGGTTGGAACCTTCTGACTCATCAGGCAGACGTGTGGAAGAACATTCATCCAGGTCTGATCTGGGTCTATTACGTCTCTATCACGGTGGCACTATGGGGCACACTGCAGGCCTATCCCGAGATCTTCGGACGAGTCACCCGAGACCTTTTTTGTGCAGTGTGGCCCGAGCGCGAGTGGAAATATGAAAGTCTTAAGAAATTCTTTGGACTCTACATTGTCATCGCGGCCACGATTCTGGTCTGGGGCGATGTCTCCTTCGACGTGCTCAGTCAAGTCTCTGGCTTTCTGACCGGGAACCTGGGAGTAACGTTAATCATGGCCGCGGCGCTCTATCTGAATTTCAAGCTACCCCGGGGCTATCGAACACGCCTACCGATACTCTTCGGTGCTATCGCCACCACCATCATCCTTATCCTCTTCGCCGCCATCAGCGCCTGGGGGTTGTACAACAAATTGCTGTGAGCTACCTCAAGGGATATCGATTCTTCCACTTTAGCCGCGATCGTCCAGCCGCCCCCGGTCAAGGATTGGCATCTTCGGCATGGATGAGGATCAGATCGTGTTCACTCAGGACAGTCGTTTATATTGGTCGACCACCCTGCTGGCGCCCTGGTTGATGAGCGACAATTCATCGACCACTTCAAAAAACCGGCAACCGGATTTGATCCATTGCGCCGCCGACCGTGGCCCGCTGGCCGTGGTGCCAAAAGCCACCTTGTGTTCCAGGCAACACGTCAACACATGGTGCATGGCCTTTTTCAACCGGGGATGGTCGTACTGCCCGGGTGCACCCATGGCGATGGATGAATCATAGGGCCCCACATAAACCGCGTCGAGGTTAGGGGTGGAGACGATCTCCTCGGCGTTTTCGAATCCCGCAACCGATTCAATATGGGCAACAAGGCTGGTGGACTGGTTGGCCTTCTTCAACCAGGCTCTGTCGTCCTCGGGGGGGACGTAGTCCACGTTTCCGAAGAAGGGCGCTCCGGCCCGTGACCCTTGGGGAGCAAATTTCATGAGATCCAACAAGGCCTCGAGTTGTGGTCGCGACTCGGTGCGCGGCAGTTGGATCGCCGCCACGCCTGAATCCAGGACCCGCGTCACTTCGGCCCGATCGACCTGCCCGACCTTGCTGATGACCGGTAACCCGTTATCACGCGCGCACTGAACGAAGTCGGAAAATTCGGGTCCCAGGAAAGTGGCATGCTCGTTTTCAATGAAGATGAAATCGAACCCGGCCTGCTTATACATCTTGACCAGGGAAGGCCGAAGGTATTCGTGGACAAGGCCTCCCAGGAGAACGCTGTTCGAACGCAGTGCGGATTTGAAACGGCGTCCCAGGGCCGTTGGGTCGGTTACGTTTCGCCTAGGTGCCATTTTTGCCTTGGCCAAGGGACTGATCCCGATCGAACGATGGTTTAGGAAACCCGAAACGGCCGATCCCTACAGCTCCAGCGGTTCCGGGGTCCGGAGGACGAACATTTTCTTGATAAACTCGGGTACGACCCAGGTGGTTTTGAGACCGAGGGGGAAATTGATGAAATCGCCTTCTCTCAGCGTGATCGCTTCTCCATCTTCCGGGATAGTGGTCACTTCGCCTTCCAGGATCATCGCGAACTCATCCCAGGTGAAATCCCAGGAAAAACTGCCCACGGTGCAGCTCCAGACGCCATGGGTCACTTTCAGATCGGGCGACTGAGCGTTGATCCAGATCTTGGCCTGGGGATTTCCTTCGAGGATTTGTTCCTCGGGGATGGGGAAATCGGCCAGTTCTACAGAGGATTGGGGATTAGCAATCGGGTGAACGGCGGTTGGTTGCGTCATGACGGTCTCCTTCCTGGGTAAGGTGCCGGAACGGTACTGTGGGCACCCCTGTGTCCTCTTGTACGGTGCCAGCAGAAAGCCGAGTCGTCAAGGCTTGATCCCGCACCCCGGGCCGTCGTCCTCATCGCCCCATGGCGTAGGTATCCCTCCGGGGATCGGCGCCGGCACTCAAGATGCCGGTGTCGGGATCCACGGTGATCACCGACATCACGCCCATCTTCATGACCCAGGCCTCGGTGATGCCGATGTCGTGGCCGCGCTTTCTGAGATCCTCGGCAATAGTTTGGTCTATTCGGCTTTCAAGATTCAATCTCCCGGGTAGGTATTCATGGGGCCAGAAGGAATTGGGGAAATTCCACGAGGTAAAACGTGGCTGTTCCACCGCGGCCTGGGGGTTCATGCCAAATGCCACGATGTTTAAGAACGCTTGAACCATGGCCTGGCACTGGGCATCGCCCCCCGGGCAGCCAAAAGGCATGAAAAGTTTTCCATGTTTAAATGCAATGGCCGGATTGGGAGTCAGTCTCGGACGTTTCCACGGTTGAAGGCTGGAAGCATGATCCGGCTCCAGCCAGTTCTGGTACCCCCGGCAGGACAGGCTGAAGCCCAGTTCGGGTATGATCGGGTTGAGGGTATTCTGATCGCTCGGGGTAGCGGAGAAAGCATTACCCCACCGGTCGACGACACAGGTGTAACTGGTATCGCTCCGAACCGTGGTGGTTGGCCCTTGGTCAGCCAGCCGGGCCCCGATCACCTTGATCTCGCCCTCGACCAGGCCGGGGCGGGGCAATTCGGGGAAGGCGGTGTCCATGTTGATGAGGCCACGTCGTTCCCGGGTGTAATCGGAATGCGTCAGACGTTCGATGGGTACGTCGACGAAATCGGGATCACCGTAATGATGCTCCCGGTCGGCGAAGGCGAGGTTCAGGGCTTGCGATACCAGGTGGATATAATCGCCGCTGTTGTGACCAAGTTTAGTCAGGTCGTCGTTCTCAAGCATCTGGAGAACCTGGGCCACTACCGGGCCCTGGCACCAGGGCCCGCAGGTGAAGATCTCGTAGTCCCGGTAGGTCCCTTGTACCGGGGGTTCATGTCCCACGCTGAAGTCATGCAGGTCTTCGTACCCGAGGAGCCCATCCAGCTCTTCGCTGAACCGCGCCATGTCGCGGGCAAGTTCGCCCCGGTAGAAGAAATCGCGGGCCGCCCTGATGGCGTCGCCTCGTGAACCACCAGCATGATTCCTCTCCGCTTCAATGAGTCGTTCGAAGGTTGTGGCCAGCGCGCTCTGAACCAGCCGTTCCCCGGCCGCCGGCACCTTTCGGCCGGGCATAAAGATGGACCGGTTGCCGGGCCACACCGGATTATTAGAGAACTGGCTTTCCATTTCGTCCCGAACAACCTGGGAAACAGGAAAGCCATCCCTCGCCAGTTCCAGGGCCGGGGTGATGACTTGTTCCAGGGTCATGGTGCCGTACCGCTCCAGGGCGGTCAGCCAGGCGTCCGGCGCCGAGGGCACCACCGCGCGCAGGATGCCTGGGGGCAGGTCGTTGTCGCAGTGTTTCCGGAAGTACTCGATGGAGGCCGCGCGCGGCCAGCGTCCTAATCCGCTGATGGTAACCACCGAATCCGATTCGGCGAGGTAAATGATGATAGGGGCCACCCCTCCGAAGTTGGTGTTTTCCGGTATGACCACGTTGATGGCGATCCCCGATGCCACCCCCGCGTCCACCGCGTTCCCGCCGTCTTCGAGGATGCGGTATCCCGCCGCTGCCGCCAGATAGTGTCCGGCGTTCACCATGTGGGTGGTTCCCATCAACGGGGGTCGATATGTTTGTTTCATGCTGAAAAAACTCCCCCGACAGACGTAGGACATGGGTAAGTCGTTGAAAAAACTGTAGTTAGAATGGCACGCCCGGCAGGATTCGAACCTGCGACCTACGGATTCGAAGTCCGGCGCTCTATCCAGCTGAGCTACGGGCGCGCCGATGGGGTGGGCGACGGGATTCGAACCCGCGGCCACAGGAACCACAACCCTGTGCTCTACCAACTGAGCTACGCCCACCATATTGTCCGCTGCCCGGAGGGCAGGGGGAATATTCTACAACCGATCGCCGGATCGCAGCAATTGAGGCCGCTCCTCGAGGCCGCAAGAATTCGGCGCCCGTTTTTCGGTAGAAACGGAAGCCGTCGCGAGGGTACAGTGCTGCCATGATCGCGAACACCCTGCCGCCGCCTGACGAAATGTACACCGCGCTGGTCGCTCGGGACAGTTCCTATGAAGGAATCTTCATCACCGCGGTCCGGACCACCGGCATCTTCTGTCGGCCCACTTGCCCGGCCCGGAAACCGCACCGGGAGAACGTCGAGTTCTTCGCTGACCCCCGCGAGGCTCTGCTGGCCGGCTACCGACCCTGTCAAAGATGCAAACCACTGCAGCCGAGTGGCAAAACTCCCGACTGGCTGGAAGGTCTCCTGGGTGCCGTAGAGAAGGATCCCTCGAGAAAGTGGACCGACTCGGACCTGCGGGACCGATCGCTGGACCCGGGTCGGGTGCGTCGCTGGTTTCGCCAACACCACGGAATGACCTTCCAGGCCTATCAGAGAGCGCGGCGTCTGGGACTGGCTCTGGGCCGGATGCGACTCGGGGATGAGCAGGCTATAGTGGCTTACGATCACGGATTCGAGTCACTGAGCGGCTTCCGGGACGCTTTCGACCGCATTCTGGGAGATACGCCGGGACGCGGCCGCTACAAGAGGGCAGCCCTGATGACGCGCCTGCTGACTCCCCTCGGACCGGTCGCCGCCGCGGCCACCGATGAGGGGGTCTGCCTGCTCGAGTTCGCAGATCGCCGCATGCTGGAGACGCAGATTCGGCGCCTCAAGAAACAACTGGACTGCGCCGTCTTGCCCGGTCAGAACAAGCATCTCGAGAAGCTCGACACGGAACTCACGCTCTACTTCCAGGGAGCCCTGCAGGACTTCTCGGTCCCTCTGGTCATTGCCGGCTCCGACTTCCAGCACCAGACCTGGGAGTTCCTGCGACAGATTCCCTATGGAGAGACTCGCTCCTACGCACAAGAAGCTCGCGCCATTGGGCGCCCGGGAGCGCAGCGTGCCGTGGGCAGCGCTAACGGAGCCAACCGGATCGCCATCCTGATTCCCTGCCATCGCGTCATCCGCGCCGACGGATCGATTTCGGGCTATGGCGGAGGAGTGTGGCGCAAACGCTTTCTGCTGGAGCACGAGAAAAAGCACCTTTGAAAAGGCACCGGAATCATCTCGTCGGGTAGCCAACCCACTCCCCCGCAGCCTGCCACCCGGCAACTTCGAGAAACCGATCAGCCAAGAAAACGTTCTACAATGGATACCCCACCGGGTGCGAAAGTGGCGGAATTGGCAGACGCGCCAGATTTAGGATCTGGTGCCCGTAAGGGCGTGGGGGTTCGAGTCCCCCCTTTCGCACCATTTGTTTCCAAGGTTTAGCCCGGATTATGCAAAAGATCTGAATCCGAGTGAGATTCTGGCTCCAGGAAAAAGCCGTAGCCCTCTGATATAAAAGGGTTTACAAAAACAATGACCCTAAACAGGAGCTACGGCAATGTTGAAAGCAGTCTGCCAGAATACCCTGCCATTTCACAGCCACAGAAAGATCACGACGCGTTTTGATGGAGGGAGCCTCACTTCCGACGCAGGATGGTTGTTGTTTGGATCCCTGGATCGTCAACATCGATTGTGCGAGGGCTTCAGTTCGTGTATTGCGGAAAGTCGAGACCGACGCTACGTTCGTCATGACCTGTTGAAGTTGATCCGACAACGAGTCTTGCAGATCGTGGCCGGCTACGAAGACTGTAATGACGCCGATACGCTGCGCTCGGATCCGATGCTCAAGACAGTCTGTGATCAGTTGCCAGAGAGCGATCCCGATTTGGCCACCCAGCCGACTTTCTCCCGCCTGGAGAACTCCGTCACCAAGAAGGATCTGATGCGTCTGAGCCGGTGGCTGCCAGGCCGTTATGTGCGCTCCCTGAAGAAGAGACGTCCCAGCAAGATCATCCTGGATCTGGACAGTACCGACGACCACACTCACGGCCAACAGGAGTTCTCCTTCTACCACGGGTATTACCGAAACCACATTCTGCATCCTTTGCTGATCTTCGATGCCGACACGGGAGACCTGGTCTGTGCCGTGTTGAGATGACCTTGCCCCCTAAAACGGGTCCAAGTTGAATGTTAGGATTTTCGGTTTTAGGAAGGAGGCAAGGATGGCACGGAAGCGGTTTACGGCAGAACAAATCATCATGAAGCTGCGTGAGGCAGAGGCAGGTCTAGCCCAAGGACAGACGGTGGGCCAGGTGTGCAAACAGATTGGGGTGACCGAGCAGACCTACTACCGGTGGCGCAAGGAGTACGGAGGGCTTCGACTGAATCAGGCCAAGCGGTTGAAGGTGTTGGAGAAGGAGAATGCCCGGTTGAAGAAGCTAGTGGCAGATCTGTCTTTGGACAAGCAGATCCTAAAGGAAGTTTCCTCGGGAAACTTCTAGGCCCGACGAAGAGGAGACGCGCAGTGGTGTGGGTGAGGGAGAGATTGGGAGCAGAGCGCGTCTCCGAACGTCGGGCCTGCCAAGTGCTGGGACAGGCTCGATCGACCCAGCGAAGGGAAAGGCATATCCCCGATGATGAGGCTCGATTGGTGGCTGAGATGGTGGAGTTGGCCACGCACTACGGGCGATACGGCTACCGACGGATCACGGCCATGCTTCGTTGGGAAGGGTGGAAAGTGAATCACAAGCGGGTGGAGAGGTTGTGGAGACAGGAGGGGCTGAAAGTCCCGTCCAGACAGCCGAAACGAAGGAGACTGTGGCTTCATGATGGATCCTGCGTTCGGTTACGAGCGGCTCACAAGGATCACGTCTGGAGCTATGACTTCGTGCATGAGCGAACCCATGACGGAAGGGCCTTTCGATTATTAACCCTACTGGATGAATACACCCGGGAGTGTCTGGCCATTGAGGTTCAACGACAGATGAATCACCAGGACGTGTTGGATCGATTGGCGGAGTTGTTCGTGGATCGGGGAGTGCCTGAATACATTCGGTCCGATAACGGGTCGGAGTTTACGGCTCAGGCGGTTCGGGACTGGCTGAAGGCTGTTGGGGTGAGGACCTTATACATCGAGCCCGGCAGCCCCTGGGAGAATGGATATGTGGAGAGCTTCAACGGAAAACTGCGGGATGAACTGCTGAACGTAGAAGTCTTCGACACGTTGTGGGAAGCGAAGGTGTTGGCCGAGAGATGGCGCAGGGAGTACAACCAGCGACGGCCTCACAGCGCCTTGGCCTATCGGCCGCCGGCGCCGGAGGCCAGATTACCCAGGTCCCAGGCCCAGAGTTCTATACCATGGAGTGGACTTCAAATGGTCCCAGGTCTAACTTAGAGAGTGGACTCGTTCCTGGGGGCAGGTCACGTGCTCAGAAATTGACTGGGATGTAAATCTCGTGTCCACAGTGATTTGGGTTGATGGCGACATCGACAGGCCTTCCCTGTTCAGGGAATGTGGAGGGCTCATTACCCAATCTGAGTGTCTCCCATTTGTCTCCCACTCTACTTCCTGGTCTTTCCTAATGTTTCAGGTATTGCGTTGGCGGAAAACCCGGTCAAGTGGTTGATTTTCCTAATGTTTCCTAATGTTTCGGTCTAACCGGAGCCAGATTTAGGATCTGGTGCCCGAGAGGGCGTGGGGGTTCGAGTCCCCCCTTTCGCACCATTGAAAACAAACAACTTCCGCTGATCAGCATTCTCTCTCTGCCTTCGCCTTTTCAGCCCGCGGACGTATGGCGGACGTGTTCAAATCGCGAGGGACTGGGACACACCCGGCAAAAAAGTACGAGATGGGACCTGTCCCCTCTTCTTTGTGTGCCTCCCTCTTCTTCAGTTGGTTGAACTCGGATATCCTCAGCGCTATTTTCCGCCAACAGGTGCTGGAAATGATGGTGCAAAAGCGCCGCCTCAGCCCCGACTTCGCTCACAAAGATCTCCCACTGGCGCCCCAGCGGCAGCTTTTAAGTCTACTGCTCCCAGATGGTGGAAGCCGACGACCGACAGGCCCTCGAGCGGCTGGCTGCCTACATCCTGCGCCCCAGCTTTGACGCCACCCGCTTGCGTTATCAACCGGCACGGGACAGGTCCACTACCGCACAGCCAAAGGCGTGGCCCGATCCATGGACGCCCTGGACTGGATCGCTCAGGTCATATCTCACATTCCTAACCCCGGCGTGCAGATGGTGCGCTATTACGGCAGGTATTCGAATGCCTCCCGCGGGAAGCGACGACTGGCGGGACAAGCTGCGGCGGCTAAGGCACCTTCAGATAAACCGAAGACCGAAGCCGATTGCTTTTCCCGAGCCCGACGTCAGAGCGCTCGCCCGGCTACTGCGCAAGATCTACGAAGTCGACCCTTTAACTTGTCCTCGCTGCCGGGCGCTGATGAAAGTCGTGTCCCTCATCGAACAACCCAATCGTCCGCCAGATCCTCCAGCATCTGAAGCTTTGGGACGGCTCGAGAGCGCGCCCCACCGCCCCGACTGTTTGCTAACAAGCTAGACCAGCTGCTGGCCTCGCTCTCTCCGGAGCAGGCTCGCCAGGTCCAGCTCTCCACCGATTCCATCTTCTGGGACGACGTGCCCACCTGGCCGGATTCCTGAGACATACGCGCCCAGGAATCGATGGCCCTACCCGGAGTGCGTCTTGTTTTGCCCTCGTTCCGTTGCCATGTTGCTGTACTCATCTCCCTCCCTCACGCTTCCCCCTTTTTCGACGAGCCTGCCGGATTCGGCCCTTCAGAAGCCCATGTGTTTCGGACGGGGGGAGGCGCAAAGATCATCCCCGCCCTCTTCAACATGGACCTGGCGGTGGATCGATTATCTGCATCGCCTCCGCTTCCGGAGTGATCGCCCCAGACTGGAGACCCTCTACCGGCGCTGGGAAGAAAAGTCGGCGCGACTCCACTAGGTCCCGATCTTGCTGTTTTCGCGACGGGGACTCTCCTTCTTCAGGTATCGTATAGAATGTTGTGATTTCTCATCGCTACATCCGCAACCTGGCCATCATCGCGCACATCGATCACGGCAAGACGACGCTGATCGACTCGATTTTTCGCGAGGCCGAGACCTTCGGCGAAGGGCGCCCGATGGCCGAACGCGTGATGGACAGCAACGAAATCGAGCGCGAGCGCGGCATTACGATTCGATCCAAGCATTGCAGCGTCCGATGGAACGATTATCTGATCAACATCATCGACACGCCTGGCCACGCCGATTTCTCGGGCGAGGTCGAACGCGTGCTCTCGATGGTTGATTCGGTCTTGCTGTTGGTCGATGCGAACGAAGGCCCGATGCCGCAGACACGATACGTGCTCATGTGCGCACTGAAACTCGGTCTGCGACCGATCGTCATCGTCAACAAGGCCGAAAGACCCAACGCGCGTCCCGATCACTCGCTCGACGCGACCTTCGATCTCTTCGTCGAACTCGGCGCCACCGACGAGCAGGCCGACTTTCCGGTTCTGTATGGATCGGGGCTCGAGGGCTGGCTCGTGCACGATCTCGAAAGCGACCAGCGCGAAGGCATGGACGCACTATTCGCGACGATCATCTCGGAGGTCCCGGCACCGCACGTCGATGCCGAAGGCCCGTTTCTCATGCAGGTGAGCACGCTGGCCTGGAGCGATTACGTCGGCCGGATCGGTTGTGGTCGAGTCTCGAGCGGGAGGCTTACCAGGGGTCAGACCCTGGAGAGCGTCAGCGCGCGGTGGCGCGATCCGAGCGATCGCGACAGAGGCTGGGAGGTCATTAGCACAGAGCAGACCAAAGCAGCGCATATTTGGGTCACGCGAGGGCTTGAGCGGAGGGAGGCCGACGAGATCAGCGCGGGTGACATCGTATGGATTGCCGGCCCCGAAGAGATCACGATCGGCGATGCACTTGCGTCGCCCGGAACGGCGACGGAAGGCCTGCAGCCGCACGAAATCGAAGAACCGACCGTTTCGATGCTCTTTCTGGTCAACGGCGGGCCGTTCTCGGGCGACGAAGGCCGGGCGGTCACGTTTCGCGAGATGGACGAGAGACTTCAACGTGAGACTCGCGTCAACATTGCCCTGCGCGTCGAGAACGTTGGCCGTGCTGACGGATTGAAGGTCTCGGGTCGCGGCGAGTTACATCTGGCTGTGCTCATCGAGGAGATGCGTCGCGAAGGGATGGAGTTTTGTGTTTCCAAACCCGAGGTGATCACGCGCCAGGGCACCGACGGAAAAACGCATGAGCCGATGGAGAAGCTGATCGTCGACGTTCCCGAGAGATTCCAGGGCATCGCAATCGAGAAGCTGGCGCGGCGCAAGGGTGATCTGGTTCACGTTGAGAACTCCGGCGGCGGCATCCTGCGGATGGAGCTGGACATCCCCACACGAGGATTGATCGGCTATCGCAATGAGTTTCTGACCGACACGCGCGGACTGGGCATCATGACGTCGCGGTTCACGGGCTATGGTCCCTGGCGGGGAGAGGTGACGACGCGCAGCCGGGGCTCGCTGGTAAGCATGGAGACCGGCGCGGCGACGGCATACCAAATCGAGAGCCTTCAGGGGCGGGCTTCACTGTTCGTCGAACCGACTGATCGCGTCTATGTCGGCCAGATCGTCGGTGAGAACTCGCGTGGCGAAGACCTGCCGTGCAATCCGACGAAGAAGAAGGCCCTGACCAACCACCGCGCAGCCAGCAAGGACCACACGGCGACGCTGAAAGCCGCGCGCAAGATGTCGCTCGATGAGGCGCTCGAGTGGATTGCCGAGGACGAACTCGTCGACGTCACGCCCAAGTCGGTCCGCGTGCGCAAGGCTATCCTCGACGCAGAAGACCGAAAACGCGCACGCAAACGACAAGTTGCGAGGGCCGATGAAATTCGAAGCCCAGCTGTCGAGATCAACCGGGAACGGCGGGTCTCGCGTTCGGTATAGCCCGCTTAATTCAGGCCGCGACCAAGAGTGCCGTCCGCCCTGGCGGTGGTAGAGGCCGACCGGGATATTCGGATTCCACTTCACATTCGTCTGGACATCGCCCGTGATGACGTCGTCAGCCCCGGGTCGGCGGCGGGCCCTCCCGTGAGAGACTCAGCCGGGGTGCCGACGCTAACGTTAACGGAGACGCAAACAGTGAATCGTTCTGTTTCCGGCATCTCTTTGTGGCGTCGGGGACATTCTGGAGTGCGGAAGTACGAAACTGTCGACGGCTGGGAAGCACCCCGCGAATCACCACTGTGAAACCGTTCGTTCGGCTACGAAACGGGAGGTCTTTTTCATGGGGGCCTTGTCTCTTCTCATGTGCTGGCGCACATAGAGTGGGTAGCTGGTTGGTGAAGAGTCGCGAGGCGAAATGTCCACCAGCGTACTGCCCCGGAAGGTGCACTTGTAGGTCTGTTCCATTTTGGTCCTGGAATTTGTCGTGTATTCAGCGCTGCGCTCCCGGATCGGGAAGTCCAGTTGGATCTCGTCGCCCGGTTTGAGGTCCTCAAACATCAGAAAGTTGCCGATGCGGACCGCTGAGCGGTCTTTCCCGCCAACCCGGCTGCGGATCTCCCTGCCTGTGACCCAGGAGGGAATCCGCACCGAAACGCGGCGTAGGTGTTTGTTCCGAATGATGACCTTGCCTTCGTAGGGAAGGAAACTGTCCACATCCAGACCCGGGGCAGCCCGATTCAGCAGCAGGTTGACCTGAGCGGACTTTCCCGACTGGCGCACGATGGCCTCCCAGCCATAGTAAAGTCCCTGTGTACCGTTGCCCGTGCAGCACTGCATGACCCATGGGTTGGGAACACTGGCGGGAGCAGATTGCCCCGCAAAATTCCCGAGGCTGCGCTGGATCACGTCTTCCACGCTCAGCTGCCGGTCATGAGGAGCCGCCTCTTTCAAGTCGCAATCCTCTGAGGCGGCGGCCACTCTTTCCAATCTGTCGGCATGTACCAGTTGACCCTCCACCAGGTGGTTGCGAACGACCGCATCGACGTCATCCCAGTAATCTCCCACGCCTGCATCCGTGAGCCGTATCCCCAGAGCGACCAGATCCCCCAGAGCACAGCCCTCACACAGGTTGATCGTGCCCGGGTAACAGTTGATCCATCCGATCCTGGGGATCCCGAAGGTCCAGGTGTACTCATAGGCCCGGCGCACAAATTCGAGAACCCGCTCGTCACGGGCCGTCATGCCGTATTCCAGCATTCCCCGCAAGGCCCCAGCACGGGCGTGGAAATGAGTGTACCAGTGCCCCATCTCGGATCCGGCCACGCAGGCTGCGCTGGGCGCCATTTTTGCAATGTGCTCGAGCACTGCCCCGCGTTTATCCGGAACCACGGGAAGGCCGCCCCAGAACTTGGGGAGCATGCAAAAGCGAGTCAGCCGGGCTGCCAGGTCCAGGGCCTCCTCATCGCCGCTCATCGCATACCAGCGCATCAGTCCCTGGATCTGATGTCCGTGCATGGTGACCACCGAACCTTCTCCGCCCTCCGTCTCACTCTTTGGTTCGTTCGTCATCTTCCAACCTGAGCGAGGGTAACTGAAGGGCTCACCAAAGCCGCCGTCAGGATAGAAACTATAGTTCTCACGGTGAATGGCGATTCTTTTCATGCCGCCCACCATCTCTCGAATCAGCCGGTCCCAGGACGAATCCCGTGAGATCTCCCGCCAGGCCACCAGCGTCCTCAGCATTCTGCCCTGACCGGTGGTGCTGGCAATGTCCTCGTTCTCTCCTACGCCATAGATTTCGGGAGTGTAGAGAGTTCGCCAGGGACGCCACGCTTCGTACCGGTTCCAGTAGAGCCCATCCTCGAGTCGGGAGAGCAATTCCGCCCTCTGCGCGGCTTCCAATTCCAGGTAGCGGTCCGATCCACACATGATCCGCATCAGCGGGAAGGATTCTCCATATTTCGTGTCACAGGTGCTGTCGGCGGCGTGATGCGCCATGTAGGGAGTCTTACAGGCGTAGCGGACCAAGAAAAACATGTAATGATCCAGGTCCGGGTCGATGGTTCCGCCGATTCCGTTAATCGCCAGTTCAGCCCGCTCGGCCAGATCGAGAGTGTCCGGAACCAGGGCCTCGTAACGGCGGCCCGCATAAACGCCGGCTCCCAGCACGGGAACCCGGGGTCTTGCCTTCGCCCTCTCGACCTGCCCCGCCCCTTCACTGTGAACGCTGACGTGCGTTGCTCCAACCGCAACCAGACCCTTTAAGAAATTCCGTCTTTGCATTGGTGAACCTCCCTCGCGCCGGGGCCCGAGAATCAAGACTTGCCCGGCTTGCTCTGGTTGGAGTATAGATGATCTGAATACCAATCTCGAAGGGAGGCTTTCCATGACAAAAGATAAACTGGACCGTCGTGATTTCGTGAAGACGGGGACTGCGGCTGCGGTGGCGGCCGGGATGGTCGCCGGCTGCTCGTCCTCGCAGGAGGAACCGGCAGCTCCCACTGCTTCCCGATACCGGGCGGAGGTCCCGGACACCCTGGACCTGGCCGCTCGCGGGGCGCTGGCTGTGCGGTCTCTCACCAACACGGCCGACCCCAGGTTCTTCTACGAGACCTGCCAGGGGGCCCATCTGGACCATCAGCCTCCTTACATGAGCTGGCGCACGGGCGGAACCTGCCTGCAGAAGCCGATCCATGCTCTGCCCGGTTTGCGCCTTATGAGCGGGAGTACGGTCAATGCCGAAGTGGACGCCAAGATGATGGAATCGGTGGTCGGAACCATTGAAGACGATGGACTGTGGTGGTGGCCCGTCGAGAATCGGCCCTGGCGGGCCTTTTTCGAGGTGGATCAGACCTGGCCCGTGGCTCACGCCCGTTTGATGGTGGCTCTCCTGGAGTGGCACAAGTTCGATGGCGACAACAAATGGCTGGAACTGGTGGGACGCATGTCCGATGGTCTGGCCAGGGTCGCCGAGACCGGCGAGAACCGTGCCTGGTACTACACCGCCCTGGCCCGTTCGGGACAGTGGAGGGAGCATGTGAGCGCCCACACGGGCAGCAAGAAACAGCGTATCGTTGCCGAGCCGGAGACGCGGGCCTTCTATGACATCGGCCTCCCCCTGCGGGCCTTTTCGCGCTGGTATGCCCTCAGCGGTGACCGGAAGGCACTCGCGATGGCTCGTCGACTGGCTGCCTTCATGCTCAAATCCAGCATGTGGACAGCCCACGGCGAGGAAATGTCGGTGTCTGCCGAACATGGCCGCTGGCAAGGTCATTTCCACACGCATACGATGGGGCTGATCGGCTTGCTCGAGTACGCCATTGCGACCAACGACCCCCGGGTGAAACGGATTGCCGATGAAGCCTACCAGCATGGTCGGAGCGTGGGGATCCCGCGCATGGGGTTCTTTCCGGCCGTGATCCGACCCGTCACCGAACAGTCGGGCCGCAACGCCGGTGCCGGCGGAACCTACCCCCAGACCAGCGAGACGTGTGGGGTGGCAGACATGATCGCCCTGGCGGTACGACTCAGCGAGGCCGGCATCGGCGACTACTGGGATCATGTCGACCAGTAGGCTCGCAACCACCTGGTCGAGTGCCAGATGCTGCGGCGTGATCTGCTGGAAGAGATCATCGCAGCCGGTCCGGCCTATGAAGTCGACCCCACCACCGAGACCGCCGAGAATGTTCTCAAGAGAAACATTGGGGCCTTCGTCTCGGGCAGTGATCCGGCCTGGCTGTATGCCTGGTACACAATGTGCTGCCAGGGCAACGCCAGCCTGGCGCTTTATGAAGCCTGGGAGGCCATACTGAACCATTCCGATGGAGTGGTCCAGGTCAATCTCCTGCTGAACCGGGCTTCCCCCTGGCTGGATGTGGACAGTTATCTGCCCTATGAGGGGAAGGTCGTGCTCAAGAACAAGAGTGCCCGAAAAGCCCACTTGCGCATCCCTTCCTGGGTGGACAAGAAGACGGTTACTTGCCATGTGGGCGAGCAGGATGTTTCTCCCCACTGGCTGAGCAACTACCTGATTGTTGAGGATCTTCGTCCCTCGGACGTGATCCGGGTGGAATTCCCGGTGCTGGAGTCGACGGAGAAGTACACGCTGCCCAGCTATGGCCACCAGTACACCTGTGATTTCAGGGGAAGCACCCTGGTAGACATTTCTCCGCGTGGCGAAAAACCGGGCCTTCTCCAGATGGAGTCCGATGACGGTGGGATCTTCCATGTTCGCAAAGGCTATCCGATCTACCTTCGCGACCACTACCAGGCCGACAGGGCGCCCCTGAAGACGGTGGAGCGCTTCGCAGCCCGTCGCTTCGGAAGCTCGTGAATTTCCCGGGCTATGGCCAGTAGTGGCGAGTCTCTTTTCCTACTCTTGCCTTCTCGGATGTCCTCCTCATTGGCAATGGATCGAGACAGCTCCTTCAACAGGCCCGAAAGCGTCATCAGAGAGGTTAATCAGGAGGAAGCACACCTCATCGGGGCTCTACTCGATGCGTCGCAGCGTCATCGATGGTGCAAGTTCGTCAGGCGGGGACGACACCCCGTCTGCAGCCACCACGCTCTGCACCGTCAGGGTCAGCACGTCACCCTTCTGGCCAGTCTTCCGCAGTTGAAAATCCATCGTCGAGTCTCCGCCGATGAACTCGGGACTCTTGGCGACCATCGGCCGGAAGGTAATAGTGGAGCCCCTGGCCTCATAGGTCCCCGTGTTGACGATGATCGTGTCGTACTGGGCGACCTTCTCTTCCGACGTCGGGTCGAAGCCAGCCGCGGACAGTGGACGCGGGTCGGCCCCAAGCGAGTAGACCGCGCTGTAGTGCCCCTCTGTGAAGATGAAGAGCCCGGGCTGCGAGGGATCGATCGTCGCCCCGTCGTCACCAGAAGTCATCGCGATCATCGACCACACGCCGTGCAGCGGGTTGGCCGGTGCGTCTGGCTCGGCCGGAGCCGGAGCCTGACTGCAGGACGCGGTGGTCACGAGAACGACGAGAGCGACGGCAGCGGGCACAACGCGTGACCGGAGTCGCATGACAACAATCCTCCTCTTGAGACGGCGGAACCACTCTCTACACATCGCTACAAGGTAGCGTCCCGAGCGTCCTGCGCCCGTAGGCTCCAGCCGTTTCCACCCCTTCGGGCTGATGCGGTAGTGAAACACAACAACCTCCTTTCTGCTTGTCGGCCTAAACAGTGAATTTACTGGATCAGGATAGTATCCCGGTTGCCTCACGAGATACCAGCAGGAATAGCCAAAAGGCCTCTGCAATTAGCCTGCTGGCAACGAGTTCCGCTGAACATGCAGCTCGAAGCGGAAGGCTTGTACTGATCCGCATATTACCCCCAACCCTGGACGCGCGGGATAACGGGGGTGAATATCACAGCCCCTCACCAGGTCAAAGGGCTATGGATTTCGGGTGGTGCACCCGCACACGCCTCCGGGAGTGAGAGCGGCGACCTGTGACGCAGCCGGGGGCCCCATACATCGAGTGGGGCAACCCGGCCAATCGGTACCGCGATACCGGCCGAGGATGGTCCCGAGGAGCACCACAGCACGGAATAACACGGCTTGGATAGGCCGCGCGCAGGCAGTATCGGAGCCAGCGGATAAACTTGCGCCGCACTCGAGGCTGGCGAAAGGGACGGTTGAAGACGTGGAAGAATCCTCCCTGGGGAGTCACGATGTGTTCTCTGGCGAGTCGGGCCATGCAATTACTCCTTCGAGAGCACAAGCAACTGAGATCAGCGCCCTCTGAAGACTCATTACGACACACCCGGCAAAAAGTGCGAGATGGGACCTGTCCCCTCTTCTTTGGTTGGTCCCCTCCTCTTCTTTGGTGGTCCCCTCTGTCATAATGAGGCGGTCGCCAATGAGTATCGTTTTTACAGCTATGGCGATGCAATGTTGATCCGGTGAGGTCGGAGTGAACAAGCTTCTGTATGCCATAAAGAGTCTGCTCGTTGTTATCGTTGTGCTTTGGGCAGTCGACGTCCTCGTTAACCTGCATTTGTGGCAGGAGACGTTGCTCGGCAATCTTGTCTATGGCACAACACGCGATTACATCGGTTTGCTCCTGCTTGAGATCCAGATCGCCGCTGGTCTCGTTCTTGTAAGCGCGGCGCTTGCGGCGGGCCTCACGTGGCTCTTACGAAGCCGCTGGCTACACGAGTTCGAATGGCGATGGCAGGCGCCACCGGTGGTTTCGTGATGTTGTCGGCGACGCGGATCACATGGGGGTTCCCGCCATCATGGATGGCGACCGGGCTCTTTCTCGCCATAGTTGCTGGCCTGGCCTTGTGGGTCACGTTGCGAATGCTGATACGCGCCGAGCGGGCTCACGTCCTGGGCTTCGCTGACGCCGTTGCGCTAACGGCGTGGGGCGCGCTCCTGGTTGCGTTTGGCAATCAGACCGTCAACTACGCCTTGCAGGGGGTTCGCGGAACCGCGATCAGCGGGGGCACGCTCGCGCTCGTTCTCGTGGCGCTTTTCGCGGTGACAAAGATACAGAAAGGCATCCCGCGCGTAGTGCTCGCGTGGCTTCCGGCCGGTATCGCTGTGGTGACGGTTATCGTGGTGACAAAGATACAGAAAGGCATCCCGCGCGTAGTGCTCGCGTGGCTTCCGGCCGGTATCGCTGTGGTGACGGTTATCGTATCGTTGGCCGGGTCACGATCGCCCGGTCGCCCGACGAATGCGACGCGGAACAACGCGAGTCAAAACGCTCCAAACATCGTCCTGGTCATCCTTGATACGGCGCGTGCCGATCACATCGGATTTTATGGATACGAGCGTAACACGATGCCTGCGTTGGGGGAGTGGGCACGTGACGCGGCGATCTTTACACGCGCGGTCTCGCCTGCGGGTTGGACGGGCCCGGCACACGCTTCCATGTTGTCCGGACGAACAGTGTCTCTCCACGGTCTCCACTATGCGAGTGAAGGCAAGGCGTTGTCCACGAGCGCGCACGATGGTATCCGCTGGCTACCCGCGAGACTCCGGGACAAGGGATACTACACGATGGTGGTTGCGGCAAACCACCAGGCGATACCCACGGAGACGGCAGGATTCGAACGCGTGATCAGGCCGATCCGCCCGCGTTGGGAAAGCTCGACAATGGCGGCCATTGTCGATCATTGGTTGCCACTGATGAGGGGATTGAGCGAAAGGCTCCGTTGGCGGATGCCTTACGCCGACGCAAAACAAATCGTCGATTTGACCATGGCCGCGACGCCGTGGGGCGACCAGCCCCTCTTTCTGATGGTCAACGTCATGGACACGCACTCACCGTACAACCCGCCGCTCAAGGCGCTGCGCGCGCTCGATGTCGAGCCCGCAAACGCTTTTCGACGATACCGCTCGCATCGCGCGCTTACGAGACGGTGGCGATCGCTCCCCGATACAAAGACACAGTCACTCGTCGATTTGTACGACGGTGAGCTCCGGTGCATGGATATACAGATCGGCCGGTTGATGGAATGGATAGACCGGCGTTTTGGCGAAAACGTCGTTGTCATTGTGACTTCCGATCACGGTGAAGAACTCGGTGAAGAGGGCCGGATCGGGCACGAGTATGGGCTCTCGCAACGGATCGTTCACGTACCGCTCGTGGTTCGCGGTCCCGGAATCACACCCGGCGTGATCGATAGCACGGTAAGCGTACGGATGGTCGATGCGTTTATCGATTCCGCCTCGGAGGGAGTGACAGATCTCGAATTGTTTGTTCGTCAGGATGCGTTGGGTAACGTCAGCGAAAGATACCCGTCCACTTACAACATTCACACGCTGGGCAAGGAGTACGGACGTGCGTGGGTGTCGCGTTTTGATGGGCGCTACAAGGCGATCGGACCATCGACGAGCGGTTTCGAGTTGCTCGATGTCGGTGATGACACAGCGTTTGGCCAACCGCGAAGGGCGTCTGGCGCCGATGTTGAAACGACGCTTCAGGAGTGGATCGATGACTATTGGGAAACCTACCAGGACCGTCGCGAGGAGACGACCGAGTTCGAACAGCCTACCGAGAAAGAACTAAGGATGTTGCGGTCGCTTGGCTATATCGATTGACCGTTACCGCGCCGGTAACAGATGAAACCCCGTCCACTCGGTGATGTCGTCGACACGTTGCAGGGAGTACCCAGGGGTGGACCCCATCGGTTGGACCACTTGGCGGCATTTCTAAGGTGGACTCCGCAGTTCTTGTTGCCGCCAGTAAGGGAAATTCTGAGAGGGGGCGAGCCTGAGGGCAAGGTCCCTCTCGGAATGTTTTTTCAAGCCAGTGTACACCTCCTCCGGCGTCGCCCCAGCGTGCGCCGAGTGAGGTCTCTCGCTGTTGTATAGGTCGATCCAATGGCCGATCCCTTGACGGGCTTCCGACCCGGTTTCGAAAGCGTTCAGATAGACGCATTCGTATTTGAGTGAACGCCACAGACGCTCGATGAAGACGTTGTCCATCCAGCGGCCTCTCCCGTCCATCGAGATACGCACTCCGGCCCCTTTGAGTAGTCCCGTGAACTCCGTGCTGGTGAACTGACTCCCCTGGTCTGTATTGAAGATCTCCGGGGGATCGTACCTGTTGAGCGCTTCCTCGAGTGCTTCGCAACAAAAGGACGGCTCCAGCGTGTTCGACAGCCTCCAGGACAAAACCCAGCGGCTGTACCAGTCCATGATCGCCACCAGGTACAAAAAGCCCCGACGCATCGGGATGTAAGTGACATCCGTGCACCACACCTGATCGGGCCGGGTGACCGCCAATCCTCGAAGAAGATACGGATACACTCGATTCTCCGGGTGAGGCCGTGAAGTCCGCGGCTTTTGATAGATGACCGCCAGGCCCATTTTGGCCATCAGACGACGAACCCTCTTGCGGCCTACCCGACCGCCCCGCCGTTTCAAGTGATAGACCATCTGCCGGGATCCGTAGTAGGGGGTCTTTAAGAACTGCTCGTCCAATCGTCTCATCAGTTGCAGGTTTTCTTCGCTCTCGCCTTTGGGCTCATAGTACAAAGTCGAACGGTTCAGACTCATCAGCCTGCATTGTCTACGAATGCTCAGCCTCGGGTGCTTTGGCTCGATCGTGGCCCTTCTGGCCTTTACACTCAGCGAGCGAGCGCTTTGGACAAAAAATCCTTTTCCACCGTCAGTTCGCCGATCTTGGCATAAAGCTCTTTGGTCTCCGCCTCGCTTCCTCTCTGACGCTTCTCAACCTTGCCCGCGAACACATCGCCCAGACCTTCCCGGGCCCGCTTTTTCCAATTCGTGATCACACTCGGATGGATCTCGTAGCGAGCCGCCAACTCGCTCAGGGTGCGTTCGCCTCGAAGCGCTTCCAGCGCCACCTTCGCTTTAAACTGAGCTGAGAAATTCCTTCGTTTTGCCATGACTCCTCATCCTTTCTGATTCAGGTCGGAGCCACCTTAACAAATGGTCCAGTTTTCCGGGTCCACCTCTGTCTTCCCAAGCAAGGCGCCCACACGGCTGTTTTCAGTAGAGGGAAGCACGCGTTTCTTCACAATGTCGCTGTTCAGGAGCACGGAGGCCTGGATAATCGAGCCATCAGTCACTGGATCGTCCACCTGCCTGTCGCTTTGACCAAAATACGTAAGGAATTGCTTAATCGCTGGATCCTCAATGTCTTCATGGGAGTAGGTCTCCAGTACGAAATTGACATCTCCCGAGGGCGTCTTGAATGTTTCAAATACGTTGGTGGCTTGGCAGATCGCGTCGAAAATCATTTCCGCGGGGAGACGGCGGACGAACCGCCGGGCGAAATATCTCGAGTATTCTTCCTTCCACCGACCCGGAAAACGGGAAGAGAGTTGGTAGGCACTGGATTTGGTGATCAACGCCATGAGGCGGCGAAGATCGAAGTTGTGGCGTCGAAAGTCTTCCGTCAAGGCCTGCAAAAGTTCCGGGTGAGTCGGTTGAATCGTCCAGGGAGCCGGAGGTGGATGCTTGGGGTCCTGTCGGTCCAAATCCCACCCGAACGGGGGATCCACGATCCTGACTCCCATCAGTTCAGCCCACATGAGATTGACGGTGGCCCGGGCAAACTGAGGATGAGAGGTCAGAATCCGGGCAAACTCCTGGCGCGGATTCTTCCCCGGTCGTGGCTTCTCGCCATTGAGGATAAATTCAGGAGAAACGTCGGTCTGGAAGCGGGGCACCCGGACCGCGCTGGGCGCCGTGGAATTATATCCGGTGCCTCCTTCATGAAACTGTTTGTACTTGAGCAGCGGGGGGCCTTCCAGAAGGGCGAAGTTGTTGTCGGCCCAGGTGGGGCGGAAGAGGCGAATGTTGCCAAAAAAAGCCGCCTGCCGCCACACCTCGGGCCGCTTCCGCTTCGTCAGCCACAAGTTGATGGATTCGAGGTGACCGGCGCCGTCGTGGCAGGAGACACACTCCAGATCGATTCCCAGAAAATACTTGCTGCTGCGAATGGCGATCTCATCAAGCGTGTCTTCGTGCATGATGGGACCGTCTACCAGGGGGTTGCCCACTTGACAGCGGATGAGGAAATTGGCCGGGCCTGAAGCCCGTGCGATGACGGTGGTTGCCGTCATCATGTCGGTCACAAATTTGTTGTAAGGGAGGTTGAGCCTCAGCGAGTCATAAATGTAATGATAGAAAGCGTTGCGGCCGTCAGCCAGAAATTCCCTGGAACTGCCGAATAAGTCCGAAAACCAGTAAGACCAGCGCGACACAAAGGCCGTGTCGACCAGCCACGGGCCCACGACATTCATCTCGCGCTCAGCCGACGCCATGGCCGGATCGTTCGGATCATACCCCTCCTTCTTAGAAAGGTCTTCCCAGGATTGATCCAGCGCCAGCATTTTTTCGATCAGCTTGTCCCTTTTGCCGGGATCGGAATCCTTCAGAAACTTCCGCACTGATTCGCTATCGGGAATGCGCCCCCAGAGGTCCAGGTGGATTCTTCGGAAGAATTCCTCGTCGCTGGACAGAGGAGCCCATGGGATACCATCCTTTTCCATCTTTGCGAAGACATGTTCGTCGATGAAATTCTTACGCACGATCTGGGAGAAAGGACCCCCCTTAAGGTGAGGCGCCACCTGATCGGTCAGCTTGTTCAGCGAGCTTCGTGTTCGCTGGTCGGCAGTGGGCGGGTGTTCCGCAGGCTGGGACTCCTGTTCTTGCTTACCAGGAGGTGCTTTTTCTTCAAGAGCCAGCAGCACGGGCGCTGCCAGCAGCAGGATGATCAGGCCGATTGTGGCTCCGGGCCTGCGTTCGATTCTCCCCGGTTCTCTGGTGGCTCCACCCATTACGAGAGTTCCCTGCTGAGATCATATCTCAAGAAGGGGGTCTCTGATTAGCGACAGTTGGGAACTCCCCACGCATTGCGTCGTTCCAGCTTCCTACTCGTGCCTTGCCGGCGGCGAACGCCGATCCCTGGTGCGCGACCGCGCGCGACTTTCACCACGGACTCTAGGGTTCGGGACAGGTGCCGACCCCTCGGGAAACGACAATGGAGACTGTCTCCGGGGCTGTGATCGTCGTATTTCCCTCTGTGGCCTTCAAAGCGATTACTTCGCTCGTCTCACAGGTACTCTCACAGACTGTTTCCCATTCCGGGATAGTCTCCAAATCCTCCACTCGGAGCCGGAAGGTTGCCTCCGTGTCGGAAACGGTGCCGGGCACTTCGTCTATGCTCTGGACAAAGGGACCAAACCACTGAACATTTATGTCCCAGGGCTGCTCGCGGACGCTGTCTCTGACAACCACCTGGAATTCTGCTTCCCTGGTATTCCTGAGAACAATGCTAGTTGGGTCGGCAAATACACCGGGAAGATTGGCCTCGATCCTCAGACGCCGCTTCTGGACATCCAATCCAGGCGAACTCGGGTTGGCGACCACAAACATCTGATGGCTGAAACCTGTTCGAGTGAACGGAGCAAATGAAATTTCAGACCTCGCGTCCCGGATTCCCGGCATGACATCAGGGGCACGAATCGAAATGGTCGTTGTAGCGCCGACCTCAGGAGCGAGCGTGAGACTCTCCAGCCACTCCCCCGGGAGGACTCCCTCCAGGGACCAGTCCGAGGGGTCCTCTATGCCTTCGAGAGAGGCTTCCACCTCCTTCTCGTTGTCCCCTTCCGAAAGAAAAACACTACCGTCTTTTTCCTCTGTTCCCGCCTCGGTGACAAACCCTTCATCGAGGATGAGTATCGTGGAACCGCCACAGTTTTCACAGTCTGCTGGTGGTGGAATGAAGAAGCCCTCTGTACCTCCCAAATTGTGACCTTGCCCCCTAAAACGGGTCCAAGTTGAATGTTAGGATTTTCGGTTTTAGGAAGGAGGCAAGGATGGCACGGAAGCGGTTTACGGCAGAACAAATCATCATGAAGCTGCGTGAGGCAGAGGCAGGTCTAGCCCAAGGACAGACGGTGGGCCAGGTGTGCAAACAGATTGGGGTGACCGAGCAGACCTACTACCGGTGGCGCAAGGAGTACGGAGGGCTTCGACTGAATCAGGCCAAGCGGTTGAAGGTGTTGGAGAAGGAGAATGCCCGGTTGAAGAAGCTAGTGGCAGATCTGTCTTTGGACAAGCAGATCCTAAAGGAAGTTTCCTCGGGAAACTTCTAGGCCCGACGAAGAGGAGACGCGCAGTGGTGTGGGTGAGGGAGAGATTGGGAGCAGAGCGCGTCTCCGAACGTCGGGCCTGCCAAGTGCTGGGACAGGCTCGATCGACCCAGCGAAGGGAAAGGCATATCCCCGATGATGAGGCTCGATTGGTGGCTGAGATGGTGGAGTTGGCCACGCACTACGGGCGATACGGCTACCGACGGATCACGGCCATGCTTCGTTGGGAAGGGTGGAAAGTGAATCACAAGCGGGTGGAGAGGTTGTGGAGACAGGAGGGGCTGAAAGTCCCGTCCAGACAGCCGAAACGAAGGAGACTGTGGCTTCATGATGGATCCTGCGTTCGGTTACGAGCGGCTCACAAGGATCACGTCTGGAGCTATGACTTCGTGCATGAGCGAACCCATGACGGAAGGGCCTTTCGATTATTAACCCTACTGGATGAATACACCCGGGAGTGTCTGGCCATTGAGGTTCAACGACAGATGAATCACCAGGACGTGTTGGATCGATTGGCGGAGTTGTTCGTGGATCGGGGAGTGCCTGAATACATTCGGTCCGATAACGGGTCGGAGTTTACGGCTCAGGCGGTTCGGGACTGGCTGAAGGCTGTTGGGGTGAGGACCTTATACATCGAGCCCGGCAGCCCCTGGGAGAATGGATATGTGGAGAGCTTCAACGGAAAACTGCGGGATGAACTGCTGAACGTAGAAGTCTTCGACACGTTGTGGGAAGCGAAGGTGTTGGCCGAGAGATGGCGCAGGGAGTACAACCAGCGACGGCCTCACAGCGCCTTGGCCTATCGGCCGCCGGCGCCGGAGGCCAGATTACCCAGGTCCCAGGCCCAGAGTTCTATACCATGGAGTGGACTTCAAATGGTCCCAGGTCTAACTTAGAGAGTGGACTCGTTCCTGGGGGCAGGTCACTCGAACCTTCGACGGCCGTAGCCTCCGATGATATGATCCAGGATGGAAAAGTGGAATTCCGGCGCGTCGTTCACGATTCTGCTGGAACTGCTAGATGCTTGGAGATTTTCCAAATGGCCCGCGTCAGGTATGTCGTTTCGGAGGCGTTCCTCTGGGGCCTGAGCCTCGTCTTCTTGACGGCTCAGGAGAAGGTGGAGCCGCCTTCCGCTGAGCCTCAGGCCCTGTACATCTTTCCAGTTGGAGGACAACGGGGTTCGACTGTCGAGGTGACGATCGACGGACAGACGCTGGCCGATACTTATGCCGTGTGGACCGACTGTGACGAACTTCAAGCCAGTGTGATGCGAATCGTCGAGATCGATCGCCAGATCTGGGAAAAGGACTATGCTCCGAAGAAGCAGTTGACCCACGAGGTCACTTTGAAAGTAAAGATCTCCCGGGCGGCTGAGCTGGGCGGGCATTCCCTTCGGTTGATTTCGCCTCGTGGCATCTCCAACCCCATGCCCTTTCGAGTCACCTCGCTGCTCGAGCCGCTGATCCTGGAGGACGAGAGCCAGGCCGGGTCGAACAAACCGATCAAGGGACAGGCTGTAGAATATCCCGTGGCGATCAACGGAAGAATTGGCAGGACTCTGGGAGGCGAGGTCGATTATTACAGCTTCGATGTCGATGCGGGTCGTGAGCTTTGCTTTGAGGTGTTCTTTCCCAGTCTTGGGGGCAAGATGCTGCTCTACCTGTACAAGCCCTCTGCCAGCTGGGTGGACCCGCATCGCCTGGTTCGGCTGGCTTTTAACGATGATCCGATCTCCCATGAAAGGGTAGACAATGGTACGGTTGTCACACCTGAGGACCTGGTGGTAAGGGCCCGGCTGAAGCATCGATTTGCAAAGCCTGGACGTTACCTGATTGCGGTAAAGGCTTTTGATGACAAAGGTGGCCCGGGGTTTGTCTACCAGCTTCGCATTGCTCCAACCCCCCTGAACCAGGTTGTGAAGAGCAACAGGGCATGGCCACTGGCCCACCCCAGGTCGGTTGAATGGATGGAGCGGAGGTTCCACCGGCACCTCTCCACAACCCGCCTGCAAGAGCTTTCCTGGAGAACAGTGCTGGTACCGCCTGAAGAACCGGAGATGGAGGGAAAAGCCGGTTCCGGCGTTGCAGGGGATGCAGGAGACGGCACGTACGCAGACCGGGCAGCTCAGGAGCTCGACCCTCTCGAGGCAGTTACCATCTACCCTTCGGATCAGGGTCCCCACGGCAGTCCTGACGGGATCCCGGTGGTCGACCTGCCGGCGATCCTGGAAGGATCGATTGACCATCCCGGCAAGACCGACCACTTCAGATTCAGGGCCGAGCCCGGAGAAACACTGGCCTTCGAACTGGAAACACCCCAGGCAAAAGTTCCTATCTTCAATCCGTGGGTCCGGATCCTGGACCAGAAACAGGAGCTGGTGTTCAGCTGCATTTTCAATCGCGTTGAGGGGAACAATGTACAGCTGTTCCGCTACTTCGAACCCAAGATGGTTTATACCTTCCGGCAGGGTGGAGAGTACACCGTGGAGATCCGCGACCTGACAACTCGCTATGCCGGCCCCGAGTTTCAATACCGTGTGATGATTCGTCCCCAGGTTCCCCATATCGGCGGCCTCGAACTGGATGTCGACCGCGTCAACCTGTTACAGGGTAAAGCGAAGAGGCTTACCGTTACGGCCGACCGGGAGGAAGGCTTTGGAGGCGAAATCGCACTCAGTGTCGAGAACCTGCCGGCAGGCGTACAGGCCTATCCGACAGCAGTACAAGACCCCTACCGGCCCCCTGCCTTCGACGAAGGAGAGAAGGACGTTTTCCGTCCTGAGACCCAGAAGGTCTCCCTTACCCTGATCGCTGAAGAAAGAGCCTCCCCCACGAGGGTTCCTGTCTTCGTGCTGGTCAAAGCGCGGGCCGTTGTCGATGGAGTGCCCGGAGCAGAGATCGAAGTGGGGAAGTTTCCCCTGATGGTTGTACCGCCCCCGGATCAAGGTCGCACCCCTCTAACCCCACTCGGCGGTTGTTGAGTAGCCGCCGTCCACGATCAACGAGGTCCCAGTAATCCCGGCCGAGTCCTCGCAGCAGAGATAAAGGATGGCCCGGGCGACCTGCCGCGGGGAGATGATCTTTCCTGAGGGGACACGGTGGGTTCGCTCTGCAAGCTTCTTGTCGGGGTCCGGGTATTGGTTCAGATGGGTGCGGAGCCCCGGGGTATCGGTGATCCCGGGACAGACAGCGTTGCAGCGGATTCCGTCGGCGGCGTAGTCAAGAGCGATCGTCCGCGTCAACCCGAGGAGGCCGTGCTTGGTCGCCGTGTAGACGGGTGTGTCGGCCTGACCCACGAAGCTGGACACCGACGCGACATTCACGACGTAGCTACGGTCGAGTTTCCGAAAATGGGGGTAGGCCGCCTTGAAGGAGAAGTAGGCCGCTTTGAGGTTGACCGCCATCAGTAGATCCCACTCGTCCTCCCGGCACTCGTGCAGGGGCTGGTAGTGACCAACGGCCGCGTTGTTCACTAATATGTGAAGGCCGTCGAAGCGGTAGACGGTCTCGTTAATTGAGCGGCGCACCTGCTCGTCACGGGAAACGTCGCACTCCAGCGCCAGGGCCCGCTCTTCTCCGCCGATGTTGATCTGCTCGGCCACTTCCCGGGCGCGTTCGATGTTCACGTCGGCAAGGGCCACGCTGCCGCCCTCACTGGCGAACAGTCTGGCCGTCGCCTCGCCCATTCCCGAGGCTGCCCCGCTGATCCACGCCACCTGGTTGGAAAGTCTCGAGTCGCCCATGAGATTACCCGCGCGATTCATCCGGTAGCTTCCCTTTGTTCGGAGCGCAAAACCCAGACCGCCGCGGCTGCCAGATGCGCGAGGCTGGCCGCGGCCAGGTAGCTCTTGAAGGTCGCCAGGCGAAGGGGGTACCCCTCTTCCCCCATCAGGCCCACCCACAGGGCCAACCCCAGGCACAGTGCCAGCGTCGCGACGCCGATCACGCCGCTGACGACCTGCACTGCAGACCATGAGGAGGTGGGGAGGGCCGTATCAGCGGCCGATCGGCCCGGAATCGGATCCGGAGTCCGCTGAGCCGGCGAAGAACGAAACTCCCCTGGACTCTGCCGGCGCGCACCCGCCAGGGCCGCCAGCGCCGTGTACACGATCGCGGTGAGTAGCCAGCCCGGGACCGGGAGAAACACGACGTGCACCAGTTCCGACGTCCACAGGCCAAAGCAGACCAGGACAGCCGCCGCCCAGGCAACCAGCGCCGGCCAGTTGAGCACGGCCTCTGAGTCGCTAAACCAGAAGCGACGCCATCCGAAGCGCGGAAAGAGCCAGTGCTCAACGAACACGACTCCCCCGATCGGCGCCATCAGAATGCCGAAAACGCCCGCGAACTCAAGGAGGTAGCCGAAGATGAAAGGAAAGCAGGATATGGCCACGGTAGCGGTTCCGGCCAGCAGTGTAACCAGCCAGCGGGGCCACCCGGGTGTGACCACCTGCAACGCCAGCCCGGCCCTGTAGAGGGTGGGATTCGACGTGGCCCAACCGGAGACAACCACACACAGAGCACCCCCCAGGCCCAGCGCCTGATAGGCCACTTCACCGGAGTCCAGGTTGCTCAGGGGAGTCTTCAACAACAGCGCCGCGCCGGCGCCCATCGCCCCGGAGGCCATCCACACCAGAAAATGGCCCATGTACATCCCGCAGGCGGAAAACAGCCCGTAGCTGGCGCGCGGTGCGTAGCGGAGCAAGGCCATGTCCGAGAGTCCGACGTGAAACGCAAGGTTGGCCAGCCAGGCGAACCCGGCCACATGCCAGAGAGTGAAGTGAGAATCCACGCGCCCCGTCCAGACCCGGTCCTCGGCGAGGCGCCAGAGATCGCCGAGCCCTCCAACGGAGGCCACCTCGGGCGTGCTGGCCGTCAACTGGGGCAGCACAGCCAGAGCGCCGGCGAAAAAGATGATGAAGATCCAGGGGACGCAGATCGTCGAGAACTGGGCCAGGCGCCGAAAGCCCAGAATCGCCATCGCAACCACCACGGCACCGACGGCCACGGCCACCAGTACGAAGCGAAGATCGGTCGGGTACCACTGGGTCTGAGGCGGAATCCCGAAGGGGATACGAACGGCCGAAGCCGAGACGGTAATCATGGCCCCGGCCAGAGCGCAGAACAAAACGGCGTTGATCACGTTATAAACGGCGGTGACGGCGGGACCGGCAATTCGACGCAGGTACCAGTAAAGAGTCAGCCGCGTCTGGACGGCAATCGGGGCACATATGAACGTCCACGAGAGCACTGCCAGGAGATTGCCCAGCAGCAGACCCAGAATGAGCTCCCGGGTTCCGACTCCCCACGAGACGAAGAGAGCACCGATGACGAATTCGGTACCCGCGACGTGCTCGCCGGCGAAAACGGCTGCGAAGTGCCGGCGGCTTTCGAGCCGATCCTGCGTCACGGGCTGCCGCTCGAATTCGTTTAACTGGTCGAGTCGTTGGAACAGCGTGGTGGCTTCGATCGTTCCTGGCGATGCGTCTTGCTCGTGGCCACCGGGCATAAAAGGCCGTTCTGCCCTGGAGTGTACCGGGGCTGCGGATGCTGAAGGTCCAGCCTACGATAGTGCGCTCGGCCCGATCAAGCCGCCGGGGGCTTCACCAGGCGTCATTCTCTGAAGAGGGATAAACGGTCACAGCAAGGGTACCGCCAATCGCCACAATGCGCCGAAGTAGATCAGCTGATAGCGCGATTCTTCCCTCGGGCCGCTGATCGGAAGAGGCCCAGCCAATGTCAAATTCGAGACTTGTGCATGCCTCGAGCGCCGTGCGGCACTCGCCCTCAAGGGACTCAAGGACGGAAAGAAGTGCACTGATGTCCCGTTCCGATGTGGACTCAGGGTCGTCGCAGATCCCAGATCCGTAAGCCTCTGCAGACACAAGCCAACGGCCGCCCTCGACCCGCCCGCCGTGGAGAAGGACGCATCGCTCGTCAAGGACTTCTACTAAGAGCTCGATATTCTGGTCGGACCATAACTTGAGATCAGTGTTGATGTAGCGTTGTCTCATCGCATCAGTTGATTGACTCCCACTCGCTTTGAACATAAGACTATACCCTGTTTTGGCGAAGCAGTGGAAAGATGGGGACAGGTCCCCTGAGAGATGGGGACAGGTCCCCTCCTTTACTCCGCTTCGGTTCCTGGCTTATGAGCTCTACTGGCATAGGGTCCGGATAGACTCTTCCGGGGGCCACGGGAGGGAGTGTGTATGAACGACAAGCTCGAGAAAATATCCGATCACCTGTATCGTTTCGTCGACATCTGCAACGTTTATCTGATCGTTTCCGAGGGCAAGGGACTCCTGGTCGACACCGGTTCCGGCCGGATCCTGGACTCCCTCTCTCAGGTGGACGGGATTGAAGTGGAAGTCGTCCTGCACACTCACCACCACCGCGATCAGTGCATGGGGACTCCACGAGTGCGCGATCAGGGAGCACGCGTGATCGTGCCCGAATACGAGCGGCACCTGTTCGACCGGGCCGAGCTGTTCTGGCAGTCGAGGCGAACCTTCGATAACTACAATGATCGAAATACTTTCTTCTCGATCGGAGAAAACATCCCCGTCGACTCCGTACTCGAGGACTACGAGGTTTTTCGGTGGCGGGGCTACGAGTTTTATGTCCTTCCCGCCAAAGGACACACCCTCGGTTCGGTAGCTCTCATCTCGACGATCGACGGGCGCCGGGTCGCTTTCACGGGTGATCTGTGCACGGCCGGCGGCAAGCTGTACCAGCTGCACGCTATGGAGTACACCTACGCGGCAATGGAGGGTGTTGCCTTCACGTTACAGTCGATTCAGGCACTCGAAAAGCAAGACGTCGATCTCGGCCTTCCCTCGCACGGGGAGACGATCACTGACGTTTCGCGAGATCTTCAAAAGCTTCAAAGCCGTCTCATGAAATGCGTCAGTCTGGGCAGGGGAATGCGCGTCTGCGGTCGCCACAGTGTGCCGGAGAACCTGTTTCTGCCAAGATCGCGTTTCATTCAACTCTCCCGACATCTGCTGTGGGGCGGACCCTGGACCTGCTCGAACTTCTACGTGCTCCTGAGTGAAAGTAACAAGGCGCTGTTCATCGACTACGGGCACGCCTACTTCCCCCATATGCACATCTGGGCCGACCACGACGGAAACGAGACGATGCGTTTCGTCGAACACCATCTCGATGAGCTCGTCGAGGAGTACTCGGTTGAAAAGATCGATCTGGTTGTTGCCACCCACATTCACGACGACCATACCTGCGGCATTCCCTATCTGCAGCGCCACCACGGAACAAAGTGCTGGGCCCTGGAAGAAGTGGCACAGATCCTCGAGAACCCGGCAGCCTGGGCGAGTACACCGTGCGTTTTCCCGAAGCCGATCCGCATCGATCGTAGCCTGAGCGACGGAGAACGGTTTCACTGGGAGGAGTACGAACTGGAGATCTTCTTCGCTCCGGGCCAGACTGAGTTTCACTCAGTCGTGTCAGTCGCGGTGGACGGTAAGAAAGTGGCCTTTACAGGCGACAACTACTTTGTCGAGGAAGTCCTCGAGGCAGGAGCCCCCAAAATGCGTCCGTTTCAGACGACCGTTCTTCGGAACAGCTTTCAGCTTCAGATGCACCGCCGTTGCGCTCAGGTGATGAGGAGAATAACTCCGGAACTGGTCTGTCCCGGCCACGGTGACGTTTTGACTTGCACAAAGGACGACCTCGATCGCTACTGCGATTTCATCGATCGGAAAGAGGTTGTCTTTCGCGAGCTTGTGGGAGAACCGGCCGATCACTACATCGATCTCTTCTGGGTCCGGTTGCTGCCCTACCTGTCCGTCATCGAACCGGGGGAGGAACTGGAGTATCGGCTGCTGGTGCGAAATAATCTCGGAAGGCCTCTCCGTTACGATGCCCGGCTGCTGGCTCCTCCCGGGTGGAGCGTTTCTGCTGAATTCTCGAGCGTCACACTCGAAGCGGAATCGCGGGGCGAAATAGAACTGAGGGCGACAGCACCCTCCAGCGCCGACGGGATTCGTCGCCTGATGACGGCCGAAATCAGGATAGATGGAGAATCCCAGGGTCCGGTGGCGGAGGCGCTCGTCACGGTGACTCCCGGTCAAGCATCACGGCGATCGGCGGTTCTGTGACGCGGTGGGTGCGTTACACGGCTGGTTGGGCTATCCTTCTCAGGATTATCGAGGAAGCCTTATGCCAACCGTCTTGATTAGTCCCGAATATCTGATCGACGTGGGCGGGCCCTGGATCTCGATGTTTGAGAACCAGGGATTCGAGATCCGCTACCCGGAGGATCGTACCTTTTCGCGGGGGTTGAGCGGAGACGATGAAACCGTCCGCGTCCTCACCGGCGTCTCGGCTCTGATCGCCGGAGGCGAAGTGTTCACCTCAGACGTCCTGCAGCGGTTACCCGAGCTGCGCGTCATCGCGCGCTATGGGGTCGGCTACGATCGGATTGACGTTGCCGCCGCCACCGCGCGCGGGATTCTGCTCACGATTACCCCCAACGCCAACCACGAGTCCGTGGCAGAACATGCTTTGGCGCTGCTGCTTGCTGTCGCTAAGGCCGCGATCGCTAACAACGCCAACACCCGCGCGGGCCAGTGGCTCCGGCGGGCCAGTGCGCCTGTTCGCGGCCAGACCCTCGGCATCTTCGGCCTCGGACGGATCGGCCGCAGCACGGCGATTCGCGGCCGGGGCATGCAGATGAATGTCATCGCCACCGAAACAGCCCCCGACCAACAATTCGTGCGCGATCACGACATCGAACTGGTCGATTTCCACACGCTCCTCGCGCGCAGCGATTACCTCACGATTCACTGCCCCCTGACCGAAAAGACCACGGGACTGTTCAACCGCGAGGCCTTCGCCAGGATGAAACCAGGCAGTGTGCTCGTCAACACGGCACGGGGAAAGATCGTTGTCGAAGCCGACCTCGTCGAAGCTCTCCAGAAGGGACCTCTAGCCGGTGCGGGCCTCGACGTTTTCGAACAGGAACCCACCTCGGCCGACAACCCCTTGTTCGAGCTCGACAACGTCGTCGTCAGCCCCCACCTGGGGGGCGTGGACACGCAGTCGGTGGAGGACATGGCGACGGAAGCTGCCGGGAACATCATCAAACTGCACAGGGGCGAGTGGCCGTCGGGTGCGGTTGTGAACGACGATTTGCGCAACGACTGGAAATGGTGACCGGCCATGAGCGAGGCAAGGATCGACCGGCGAGGCTTCCTGAGAGTGACGGGTGCGGCCACGGGCTCGCTTACCGCCGGTCTTCCCTGGATGGCTTCACAGGGCTGTCGGAGTCGCGCCGAACTCGTAGATCTGCTGCAGGTCGACTATCGAGCCCTGGTGTCGCAGGCCGATCTCGTGTATCGGAGTCCCGCCGGGACACCGGTTGAGGGGCATCCAATCGGCAACGGCACAATGGGAACTCTAGTGTGGACTTCCCCGGGTGCCATCCACCTGCAGATCAACCGTTGTGATGTGTTCGCCGTCGACAACACCCACCTGGGTCACCAGTTCGACTCCGTGGACTACTGCGGTAGCTGTGCTCAGGTCACCGTCGAAGTGGGCGGCCGGCCCTTCGAGCCCGGAGAGCACTTTCTACAGAGAACCTCGCTTTTCGAGGCCCAGTGCTCCGTCAGCGGCGAGGGTGTGAAGGTACGCTGCTTCGTCTCCTCCCAGGCCGATCTCCTGGCGCTTGAGATATCAGATCGGCGGAAAGACCCACAGGCGGTCCAGGTTCGTGTTTCGATGTGGAGAAAGCCGGAGGTTCGCACCGGCGATCACCTGGCCCGCTACCATTTTGAGTCGGTCGACGACAACGTAGTGGTCATCCAGGAGTTTCAGGAGAAGACCCATTATTCCTCGTCCGCGGTGGCGGCCACTGTCATTGCCGGCGAGACGGCCGCGAGGATGGAAGGGGAGACGTCCGGGACGATAGCCGCCACTGGGAAGTCGGGAAAGACCACGGTGCTGGTCGCCAGCGCGGCCGGCCGGCGGCCGCAAGAGGAGCCGGGACGGGAGGCTGTTCGTCTTCTGGATTCGGGGTCTGAGCTTGGCCCCGAGCGGTTGCGGCAGGAACACGCCCAGTGGTGGGCTTCTTTCTGGTCACGGACCTTCGTTCATCTGACGAGTGCCGACGGAGTAGCCCGGTTCATGCAGCGACTCCGCTGCCTCCATCTTTACTATATGGCGAGCAGCTCTCGAGGCCTGCTTCCCCCTAAATGGAACGGATCTCTCTTTGCGGTGGACGGGGACAAGCGAAGGTGGGGTTCCCAGTTCTGGGTGTGGACGACCGAGAGTGCCTATTACCCACTGTATGCCTCCGATGCTGTCGAGCTGACGGCACCGTTCTTTCGCATGTATGTCAAACAGCTCCCCAGCGCCTGGAAGGCAGGGGCTCAACGATGGGGGGTCGAGGGAGCCTTCTATCCGGAGACGAACCCCTTCAACGGACCCCTCATTCTGCCCGAGGATGTGGGCAGGGAGTTTCGTGAGATCTACCTGGGACATCGGTCAAAAAAGGGAATGACTTCCCGCACCCGTGAATTGTGCCGCTTCGACTCGGGCCTTTGGACAGTGACTAAAGAAGACCGTGGGAGGTACTCGTGGATCACCCACATGGTCGCCTCTGGAAGTGAGCTGGCAGTGCAGGCCTGGTGGCGATTCCGGTACACCGGAAACGTGGCCTGGCTTCGCACCCACGCCTATCCTCTGCTGAAGGGGGCGGCAGAACTCTACCGCAACCTGGCCAGGAAGGGCTCAGACGGCCGCTATCACCTGTTCGGCACCAATCAGCATGAGGCTTTCTGGGGAGTGAACGACGGGCAGCTTGACCTGGCGGCCATTCGTGGCACGCTGCCTCTGGCCATACGAGCGGGCAGCATCCTGAATCTCGACCCGGATCTCAGATCGAAGTGGAGGGAGTTTCTGGACAACCTGACTCCCTACACCATGGGCAGCGACCCGGAATCGAAGGCCCTCCAGGAAGGGGTGCTGGCCGAAGACGTCTGGTCAGTGGGACACCTGGGAGAGGTTCAGGGCCGGCACCACGTGGTTGGTACGGCGCTGGAGTGGCCGGTCTTTCCGTTCGAGGACTGGACCCTGGAAACCCGCGATCCCGAAACCGACCGGATCGTGCACAAGATCGCTGATCTGAATCCGACTCGCAGGCGGATTCGGGAGGGTGGCGATTTCAATACAGCCGTCCGCATGCCCATATCGGGTGCCCGAATGGGGCGGGGCGAGGAGCTTCCACTCATGATGGTGAGCTACTACCAGAAGGGTTTTGCTCCCCTTCCCAACGGCTTCAGCAACTTCGAGGGTGAGGCGGCCCACTCGATCGAGCACCTGGGGATCCTCACGACCGCATTGCAGGAGAGTCTGCTGCAAAGTGTTTCCGCGCGTCCGGGCGAGCCCGAGGTGATCAGCGTTTTCCCGGCCTGGCCCAGCCAGTGGCAGGGTTGTTTCCGGCTCCTGGCCCGCGGTGGATTCCTGGTCACGGCCGCGCTTGAAAGCGGGCAGGTGTTATTCGTCGAGATAGAATCGCGCCTGGGAGAGACCTGCCGGCTGCGCAACCCGTGGAATGAGACGGTGGGTGTGTATGAAGGTGCGCGAGACAGACGGCAACTCGGGGGCGCGATTCTCGAGTTCTCGACGGTGGAAGGAGCCCGCTATCGGCTCCTCCCCTTGAGCCGTCCGACCCCGGATCCTGTTAGCATTGCACCCGGGCCTACAGACGGGCCTGTGTCCTGTCAGTTTCAGCTGCCCAACGGCGAGGTGGCGGCCGCCACGCTGGGTCGGGGCACGTGACACTCCGGACCTCCTTTACTCGAGGGTTCCGGAGATTGGAAGTTAGGCAGGGAGATTCTGGTGGAACGTGACACCGCCTTTCAGATGGCTGCCTCCAACATCCGCTTCGGACAGGGTGTGACCCGCGAGGTGGGCTCGGATCTGATCGACCTGGCGGCCAGACGGACTCTGCTGGTGATCGATCCGGCCCTATCCAGCTCCCCTGTGGGGGAAACGGTGGTCGCGTCTCTCCAGTCCGCCCGGGTCGATTACGAAGTCTTCGACCGGGTCTCGATTGAGCCCACCGACTCAAGCTTCCAGGAGGCGGCGCGCTTTGCCACCGCCGGCAGCTTTGATTCGATTGTTGCGGTGGGTGGCGGGAGCACCATCGACACAGCCAAGGCAGCCAATCTCTACTCGACTTATCCAGCCGACTTCCTGCGCTATGTGAACGCACCGATCGGGGAGGGTCATCCCGTACCTGGACCGCTGAAGCCTCTGATCGCGATTCCGACCACTGCGGGAACGGGCAGCGAGACGACCGGCGTGGCCATCTTCGACTTCGTGGAGAGAAAGGCCAAGACCGGCATTGCCCATCGCTACTTGAAGCCCACTCTGGGGATCGTGGATGCAGACAACACTGCGACGCAACCCCAGATGGTCGCTGCCTCCACAGGGCTGGACGTGCTCAGTCACGCCCTGGAGTCGTACACCGCCCTTCCCTTCGACCAGCGCCCCCGACCGGCTCGTCCACTGGAACGTCCCGCCTACCAGGGTTCTAACCCGATCAGCGACATCTGGGCGCTGAGAGCCCTCCAGATCGTCTCCAGATTCCTGCTCCGCGCGGTCACCGATACGTCCGATTCCGAGGCCCGGGCCCAGATGCTGCTGGCTTCCAGCATGGCGGGGATTGGTTTCGGAAACGCAGGCGTCCACCTTCCCCACGGGATGTCGTATCCGGTAGCGGGGATGGTGTCCGATTTCGTGCTGAAAGACTATCCATCCCACAAGGCCCTCGTGCCCCACGGCGTATCGGTGATCCTGAATACTCCTGCTGTGGTTCGGTTCACCGCGGCAGCCGATCCTCAGCGCCATCTGCAGGCGGCCGAGGCTCTGGGAGCCGTCGTGGAAGGTGTCGATCCCGGGGAATCGGGTGAGGTCCTGGCCCGGCGCGTTATCTATTTCATGAAGAAGCTGCAAACCCCGGGCGGCCTGTCAGAGGTCGGATACTGCGAGGCTGACATCCCCGCCCTGGTCGCGGGGACTCTTCCCCAACACCGGGTCACCAAACTGAGCCCCATTCCAGCGTCGGAAGTAGATCTGACCCGGCTGTTCCGTGAGTCGATGCGTATCTGGTAACTGCAGGCAGGCCCGGCATCGCCATCATTCGGGTACGGAGATCGGAAGTCGAATCGAGAACTGGCTGCCTTCACCCAATACGCTGTTTACGACCAGCAACCCACCCAGGGCTTCGATTACTTTCTTGCTGATGACGAGGCCGAGCCCCGTCCCTTCGACGCTCGATCTGTCGCCGGTCAACCGGCCGAAGGGCTCGAAGAGGTTTTCCATCTGATGCTGGGTCATCCCCCTGCCGGTATCGGCAACAGTAAGATCGATTTCATCAGGCAGGGTGGTACATTCGAGCGTGACGGTTCCCCCGGTCCGGTTGTATTTGACCGCATTGGAAACCAGGTTGATCAGTATTTGCTTGAGTCGCATTTTATCGGTGGTCACGACGATCGGATCGCAATTCGACACCCTGTCAAGAATCGTTACATCTGCTTTACCGGCCAACGGGCGTATCAGTTCCACGCAGTCTTGGACCAGCACAATCGTGCCTCCCGGCGGTGGTCCTCCCTTCCACATACAGATCCGGGAGGAAGAGGCCTTCTACATTCTGGAAGGTGAGGTTACGTTTTATGGCGAGGACGGAGAAGTCGTTGCGGGTCCCGGTACTCATCTGAACATCCCTAACCCGGATTATGCAAAAGATCTGAATCCGAGTGAGATTCTGGCTCCAGGAAAAAGCCGTAGCCCTCTGATATAAAAGGGTTTACAAAAACAATGACCCTAAACAGGAGCTACGGCAATGTTGAAAGCAGTCTGCCAGAATACCCTGCCATTTCACAGCCACAGAAAGATCACGACGCGTTTTGATGGAGGGAGCCTCACTTCCGACGCAGGATGGTTGTTGTTTGGATCCCTGGATCGTCAACATCGATTGTGCGAGGGCTTCAGTTCGTGTATTGCGGAAAGTCGAGACCGACGCTACGTTCGTCATGACCTGTTGAAGTTGATCCGACAACGAGTCTTGCAGATCGTGGCCGGCTACGAAGACTGTAATGACGCCGATACGCTGCGCTCGGATCCGATGCTCAAGACCGTCTGTGATCAGTTGCCAGAGAGCGATCCCGATTTGGCCACCCAGCCGACTTTCTCCCGCCTGGAGAACTCCGTCACCAAGAAGGATCTGATGCGTCTGAGCCGGTGGCTGCTAGGCCGTTATGTGCGCTCCCTGAAGAAGAGACGTCCCAGCAAGATCATCCTGGATCTGGACAGTACCGACGACCACACTCACGGCCAACAGGAGTTCTCCTTCTACCACGGGTATTACCGAAACCACATTCTGCATCCTTTGCTGATCTTCGATGCCGACACGGGAGACCTGGTCTGTGCCGTGTTGAGACCTGGCAACAAGGGGGCTGCCTCTCACATCGTGCCCATTCTGAAGCGAGTCGTGGAGGCCATCCGACAAGCAGTGGGGACGGATGTCGAGATTGAGATTCGGGCCGACAGCGGCTTTGCCACGCCTCGGCTCTACGAGTTCTGTGAATGTGAAGAGAATAAACTCCAGTATGTCATTGGGTTAAGTCGAAACCCTCGCCTGCAGCGAGTGGTCGAGCCCCTGCTGGATTCGACTCGGCTGAGGTTCGTTGAGCTGGAGGAAAAACAGCGTCAGTTTGACGAGTTTCTTTATCGAGCCCACAGCTGGGATCGATCCCGTCGCGTCATTGTCAAAGTGGAGGTCGATCAGCGTGGCATCAATCGTCGCTTTGTAGTTACCAACCGGGACGATCTCTGCTCCCAATCACTTTATGACCACTACACAAACCGAGGGCAGACCGAGAACTTCATCAAGGCCTTCAAGAATCATCTGAGCATGGACCGACTCAGCTGTCATCGATTCCTGGCCAATCAGTTTCGACTCCTCCTGCATGCACTGGCTTACCAGATGTTCGTGCGCCTGCGCGACTATCTTCACGGAACCCCCTGGCACAAGCTCGAAATCGAAACCTTACGTCGTCGGGTCCTCAAGATTGGGGCCCGGATCCGACAAACCACTCGACGCATCTGGGTCCATCTTTCCTCAGCCTTCCCCGAACAACCCCTCTTCCACCTCGTCTTGAGTCGCCTGAACTCCAGTTAGCTTTTCCCAGCTCCCCCGAAAAACCGCTTCCGACACTCATCCAGGCCCAGATCTGTCTGAAATTCACTCCCCAAACCACTCAAACGCCTCGCCAACCCATATTCTTCGCAAATCCGCCTGTCACACCTGCCCGCTTCCGAGTTGGGCCACTTCTCGAGTCGTTTTTCAACACCGAACTACGGTGAGCTACCATCAGAAGGTGTGTAAATAGCATAGGCGGTGAGTATCCTTCCGGGTTGATTTAAAACCCAGGGCCGAAAGGCCCGCAACGGAAGGAGTACACACCGCATGAGCAAGCAGAAGATTGAGGAAAGTGTGGAGTCAAGAGTTTGTTTCGAGGAGCTGGAAGATTGGGTGCGGGAGAAGATCCAAGGCTGGGTTCAAGAGCTGCTGGAGGAGGAAGTCACGGAGTTATTAGGGCGGCGTAAGAGTGAGCGGCGAAGGGCCGTGGACGCTCCGTCGGGCTATCGCAATGGATATGGGAAGCCGAGGCATCTGACGCTGAGCTCGGGGACGATCCAGGTTCGAAGGCCTCGAGTGCGGGATCTAGAGGAACACTTTGAAAGTCGGGTGTTGCCCCTGTTTGCCAAGCGGACGCGGCAGGTTCGAGAACTGATCCCTGAGCTGTACTTGCATGGTCTGGCGCTGGGGGATTTTGATCTGGCTCTGAGAGGGCTTTTAGGGGAAAAGGCGCACCTGTCGTCCTCCACGGTGGCCAGATTGAAAGAGAAGTGGCAGGCCGAATGGGAAGTCTGGCAGAGTCGACCCTTGAATGATCTGGAAGTGGTGTATTTATGGGTAGATGGAATCTACGTCAAGGCGGGTCTGGAGAAGGAAAAGGCAGTCCTGCTGGTGGTGCTGGCCGCCTTAAGTGACGGAAGCAAAGCCGTGGTGTCGGTCACGAGCGGCTATCGGGAATCGACTCAGAGCTGGTCGGAAGTACTGCGCGACTTGAAGCGCCGGGGGATGGGCTGTCCACGGCTGGTGATCGGAGACGGCCACCTGGGCATCTGGGGAGCTTTGCGCAACGTCTATCCCCAGGCCGAGGAGCAGCGCTGCTGGAATCATCGGATCGTCAACCTGCTGGCCAAGCTCCCTAAGCGAGTGCACAAGCCGGCCTTGCTGATCCTGCGGCAGATCCCTTACGCCGAGACTCGAGAAGAAGCACAACGACTCAAGAAGGTTTTTCAGCACTGGTGCCGGCAGCGAGGGCTGACTCTGGCGGCTGAGCTAATCGAGCAGGACTGGGACCGGATGGTGACCTTTTACAACTATCCAAAGAAGCAGTGGCAGCATCTGCGAACCACCAATCCAGTGGAGTCACCGTTTGCCGCTCTTCGGCTGCGAACGGACGCGGCCAAGCGATTCAAGAAAGTGGAAAACGCCCAGGCGGTGATCTGGAAGATGCTGTTGGTGGCGGAGCAGCGATTCCGCCGGTTGAAGGCACCGGAGCTGATGAAAGACGTCTACCAGGGCGCCAAATATGTCAATGGAGTCCCGGTCAACCAAGTCCCGGAGGAGAAAGCCGCCTGATGTTTTTCCACACCTATTGACAAGAGCTCCGCCATGGGCCGGAAATATGGAGTAGAGTATTTCCCCGAGTAGCCCCCTGAGAAGGGACCTGTCCCCTTTTTTCCCCTTTTTTTACCGCTGGATGAGGTGAGGGAGAAGCAGGGGACAGGGTAGACTGTCCCCTTTTTTTCTCTACTCTTACGGGTTCACCTGGGCGATGAACGTGTTCATGGCGTCGGTGTTGCACCCGAACTTCATATGACCCTTGCCCAGTGCCAGGATCTCGATGATCTGTTCGCAGGAGCAACCCTTCGTCTGTTCGATGGTGAAGCCTTCCGGGTTCTGGCCCTGGCCCTTACCCTTGGGGGGCCCGGTATCGAACACACCGTCCTCGTCCACGAGGGCCCAGCGTTTTGCCTTCAGCTGTACGGTGGGAACCCCTTCCGGGATCACCGTGTCCGGGCAGAGATCGTCGTCATCGAGAACGCCGTCGCCGTCTGCGTCCTCCTCGGCCTCGGGCAGGGCACAGGCCAGACCGCTTACCGATCCGACGCCGGTCGGTCCGATGGCCACGCCGAATCCATCCGACTTGTCGATAGCAATCAAGCTGTTGGGACTACCGCTGCCGCCGCCTTTCGCGCCGAACAGGTTTCCTGATTCATCAAACATGAGGTCTGGAGTCGCTCCACCCAGACCGGTCGTCCCGATGACGACCGAGGCACCCGTGTCTCTATCGATTTGAACTATTCCATCCGGGCTGGTTGGTAGAAACCCTCCCACGGAGCCGTAGAGCTGGCCGTTGGTTGGATCAACTGCCAAACCGGAGATGCTTTCACCAGTGGGACCGACGGGCGTGATCACCCCGTTGAACGTATTAATCGTCAGGAGCGTGAAATCAGGTGGATCGAAGGCGACGGCGTAGAGCACGTCGTTTTCGTCAAAGGCAATCCCGTCCAGGAAAGGAGCCGCTGTGGCAACAAAGAAAGCCTGGCCGGTTTGCGCGTCAATCCTGTAAAGATTGCCGGTTGATCTCTCGGTCCCGAAAATCCGGCCGAACGAATCGATGGCAAGACCCGGCACTCCGTTAAGACTTGTCGGTCCCACGACGGTTGCGGTACCGGTAGTCGTGTCGACGGTTAGCAGCAAGCCGGAATTCTTCCCTGTTGAGCCATAGCAGACACCCGGCAGGGCCGGCCTGAGAAAGTCCACATCCGGGCAGGCAGCCCATTCCAGGCCGAGGCCGGAAAGATCGTTGTCTGCTGTGTCAAACAGCTCATAGACGGCATCGCCTGAAGCTCCGACGATGGGCTGAAGTGCAAGGTCCAGGTCGATCTCGCCGGCATCTCCCGTAATCGCGCCCAGCCCCGGAGAGAGGCCCACCAGACCGCCCGTGGCGTCCAGTGAAACGTAGTCAAAACGAAATGATCCGTCGGCACGCAGGGTGAGAGCAAAGGTGTTACTGTCTCCGGTGGCATCCTGGGGGACACCGGCCCAAGTCACTACAAAGTCGCCTGCAACGACTTCGACGGTAACGGTACCTCCTTGAAGCGGGTTCAGATCGACCCACAGAGGAGCGATCCTGGGCGGCACGTCCCGAAATTCGGCCACGGTACCCTCGAAGTCAGTGTCGCCCTTTCCAAAGGTGACGTACCCGTTGGAACCCACGAAAACGGAGTTGTGGTCGACGCCGCAAAAAGGAAACGTAAAGGGCAAGCCCACCTCTGCGAACTCATCATCGTCAAGCAGCAGCGGGGTTTGCCCGAAAACGGTACCGCCGGCCGCTGCCACCAGGGCCACGGCCAGAATAGTGAAATAAACGCTGAAGTTGGAACGAAAAGCTTTCATTATCCCCTCCCATAAAACACTGTCGCTTCCTGTCTTCCCGCCAATTCCCCGGCGTGCTGGAAGAAAGGGTCCCCCGACCCGGCTGAAGCTTTTGACTCGTGGGGATAGTCTGGCAGATTCGGTACAGGGCCGGCGTGAGAGTAAGTATCCCCCGGCAAAGCCGGGGGCTTTAATCTTGTGAGCCGCTCAAAGCGGACTTGACGTTGCCGCTACCGCGGCCACTTGTGCCACCTACAGGTGGCTTGGCTACAGCAGCCTGAGCTGATCCTGGCGACGATCTTCTGCTTCTTGCCGCCGGATATACTCACGAATCACTTTCTCATCCCGACCCACCGTCGATACGAAGTATCCGCGAGCCCAGAAGTGCTGTCCAACAAAGTTACGCCGACTCTCTGAAAAGTTCCTCGCAATGTGGATGGCGCTTTTCCCTTTGATGTGCCCGATCACCTGCGCCACAGAAAACTTTGGCGGAATCGAGATCATCACGTGCACGTGATCCGGCAGCAGGTGGCCCTCTTCAATCAAGCTTTCCTTCTGCCCAGCCAACCGTCGCAGCACCTGACCGAGATGTCTGCGCAGCTCCCCATAAATCAACTTCTTGCGGTACTTGGGGATGAACACCACATGGTACTTACACTCCCATTTTGTATGCTGTAAGCTCTTGTAGTTACTCATAAAACTCCTTTTCGTGATGCTTTGCTCGGCTCACGGAAGGGAGTTTTTTCACCTATTCCCGGAACTGTCAAACTCTGGCTGCCTCCCCGGCAGAGCCGGGGGGACTCCTTACGGGTCTAGTCACAATGCCCGGGTTTCGTTCAGACCCGGCCGGGGGGGAAGGGTCGCCCCACTCCAGGACCTTACTCCCTATCGAAGACCAGCCTGAAGCTGAACGTGCGGTGCGGGGTCGTCACCTCCTGCGCCTGGGTCAGTACCTGCCCGTCCTCGGAGAGCTCCCAGCTTTGATCCTGCTCGATCTGCATCTCACCCCTGGGGGTCTCCCGGACCGAGACCATGTTCACGATCAGCCTGCCGTCTTCCCAGTTCGCCTCTACCGTGGCATCACCCCTGGGGGTAGACACATCCTGGGGACCGGCCCCGGGCTTCAGAACCCGCTCGCGGCTGCCGCCCCGCGGACCCTCAGCCGCTATCGTCAGCTCGTCATCCTGGTGGGTGATGGTCATTCTTGATATGGGGCCGCCCATTCCTCGACCCTTGCCTCCGGGGCCTCGGCGGCCTTTGCGACCGCTGTGTCCCGTCTGACCTTCAGCTCGCGGGGGGCGTTCGCCACCTCCCGGTCCGACCCCGCCCGGCGGTCCGGGCATTTCACTCTCCTCTTCATTCAGGATCCAGGTCCCCGATAAATCAGGTTCGTAGTCGGTACCGAAAGTAGCCGCTGCCATGCATCCCGAGACGGCGAGAATCAAGGCGAATTTCGTTTTCTGAAACATGTGACCTCCCTCTTCAGAAAAATCCAGCAAAGAGATTTCAAGCGTTCGTCGGAGGGATATACGAAAACCCTCCTGAGATTGGTTACGTGCGAGGGTGGGTTGTGTTTCAGGATGGGAGAGATTCCAAATTCCAAATTCCAAATTCCAAAAACATTCCAGCGATTGCGTTCCGATTTGAACCGGAGCTCAACCCGGGTTTAGGATTGTTATTCGCAGACCAATCTGGTACTTCTTCTGCCTATGGGAATTGAGAAGCTACGAGGCGGCAAGACGTTTCGGCGACCGAAGATCCGGCGCTTTGGAAACGTGAAGAGCCTGACCCGCCAGGAAGGGCCCGCCGATCCGGTGAGCAAGTACGACTTCACCTGAGTATATTCGCGGAACAGGGAACGTGGATCGCTGGTCGAATTATTCCTCCACGAGCGTCCCGCTACCTTCGTTGGTGAAGATCTCGGCGAGCAGGCTGTCGGGCGAGAGACCGCTGATGATGTGGGCTCGCGGCACTCCTCCTTGAATTGCGTGGCGGCAGGCTTCCAGTTTCACGCTCATTCCACCCTTCACGCTGCTGCTCAGAAACTGATCGAGATGGTCCAGGCGGATCTGCGAGATGAGGCTCTCGGGATCAGTCGGATCCTGCAGCACTCCGGCAACCGCGGTCAGGAAGATCAGCTTGGTGGCCTGCACGGCAATCGCAATCTCGGCCGCGACCGTGTCGGCGTTCATGTTATAGATACTGCCGTCCTCGCCTCCGGCCATGGCGCTGACCACCGGAACGTAGGATCCGGCAATCAGATGGTGCAGCACGGCGGGATTCACTGACTCGACGTCACCCACAAACCCGAAGTTCACCTTGCGGGTCTTTCCCGTCTCCCGGTCCACGACTTTCTGCACCGGCCTGCGAACGGCACAGATCAAGCCCGAGTCGACTCCCGACAGCCCCACGGCCGGTACCTGGTGGCGGTTCAGACCGGCCAGAATCTCGGTGTTCAGCTTGCCGTTAAAGACCATTTTGGCAACTTCCAGTGTCTGGGCATCGGTGACGCGGCGACCATTGACCACTTCGACCCGGAGCCCCAGCCTGCGGGCCACTTCGGAGGCCTGGGAACCGCCGCCGTGGACCACGACAACGTGGACGCTGAGCCGCTGTAAGAGCGAAACCTGAGCCGCGAATTGTTCGAGCGCTTCCTCCTCCGCCACAATCTCTCCGCCCATCTTTATGACGAAGATCTTTCCACTGTAGAGGCGCAGGTAGGGCAGCGCCTGCTTCAGTCCGGACACCGTATTCATCGCGTATTCTCCTGAACGCTTTTTCCCGTCTGATACTTCAAAAGCGGTTCCTCGCCGAGCAGGTGCAGTAGCAGAGCCTTCTGGACGTGGAGGCGATTCTCGGCCTGGTCGATGACTACGCTGCGAGGCGAATCCAGAACCTGATCGGATACCACTATGTTTCTCCGCACCGGAAGGCAATGCATGAAAAAGGCCGCCTCGGTCCGGGCCATGAAGTCAGCCGTCACCTGCCAGTGCCGGTATTGTTCTCGAATTTTCTGCTCTTTTTCCGCGTCCTGGTAGGCGGTCAAACTTCTCCACGATTTGGCATAGACTACCCGGGCGCCCTCCAGCGTCTCCCAATCGTCGGTCTCTTGAATCGAAGCACCTGTCCGGGACGCAATCCCCTTCATCATGGTGCCCAGATCCTCGTCCAGAGCGAACTCGGGGGGGCGTAGCACGGTCAGGTTCAGGCCTCGCTGAACCGCCATGAGAGCGACCGAACGCGGTACTGCCAGGGGCAGAGCACGAGGATGATAAGCCCAGGTCAACGCCAGTCTGGAGCCCTGGCTCAATCCCAGCTCGTTCCAGGTCAGGGCATCGCCCAGGGCCTGGCAGGGATGCCATAGAGAGGATTCCAGATTAATCACCGGAACCGTGGCGTGGCGGCCGAACCCGGACAGCACCGGATCCGTAGAATCGATTTGCCAGGACCGGCCTGCAGGAAAGGCTCGAATCGCAAGTGCATCAAAATAACGGGAAAGGACGGGTGCCGCTTCCCGCACGTGCTCCGCCTTGTCACCGTCCATGACGACCCCATCCTCGGTTTCAATGCCCCACACCCCCTGTCCGACATTCAGGGTCAGGGAGTGCCCCCCGAGTTGCTGCATCGCGACGGCGAAGGAGGTTTGCGTCCGCAGGCTGGGGTTGAAAAAGAGCATGCCCAACGACTTCCCGCGCAGGTGGCTGTTGATCGTACCCCGCTTGACGGCCGCCGCAACACCCAGAAAGTGCTCGAGCTCGGGCGGCGAGAAATAACCGGTCTCTGTAAAGTGCATGGGGTGTTATCCGGGAAAGCTCTCAAGCACGGTGGCCAGTCTCTCAAAACTCCCCTCGTCAATGGTGAGGGGCGGCATCAGGCGGATCACGTGTGGATCGGCCGACGTGCCGGCCAGGATGCGATTCTCAAAAAGGTACTTGTTCACCTGGCGAGCGGGAACGCTGGTCTCGAGACCCAGCAGAAGCCCATAGCCCCGGAGGGAGTGCACCGGCCCCGTGATCAGCATCTGGTGGGCCACCGATTCCAGATGCAACGCGTTGTCGATCAGCTTTTCCCTTTCAATGGCGTCCAGAACGGCCAGCCCGGCGGCACACGCAATCGGGCCGCCTCCGAAGGTCGAGCCCAGTTCTCCGAGTTTCATCTCCATGGCAACCTTCTCGCTCGCGAGTACTGCGCCAATCGGGATGCCGTTGGCCAGCCCCTTGGCCGTCGTCACAAGGTGGGCCGCAGCACCAAAGCGCTGTGCAGCAAAGCTGGCTCCGACCCGTCCCACACCGGTCTGGACTTCGTCAAAAATAGCCAGCGTTCCGTTCTCCTCGCACAGTTTCACCACATCGGCCAGGTAGCCGGAGTAGGCCGTACAGACTCCGTTCATACTCTGAATCGGCTCCAGGATGACGGCCGCGGTATCAGGCCGAAGTTGACTTCGCAGCGAGTCCAGATCACCGAACTCGGCCACCCCCACCTCGCACACGAGCGACGGAAACTGGTCCCGATAGTGACCGATCGTGGTGACCGACAGCGCCCCGGCTGTACGGCCGTGGAAGCCGCCCTTCATGGTCACCAGCCCGTCGCGGCCGGTCGCCTTGAGAGCCACCTTGATGGCGGTTTCATTGGCCTCCGCGCCGGAATTGCACAGAAACAGCCGGGTCAGATGGGAAGGTGAAAACTCGATCAGGCGCTGCTGATAGACAGCCCGGATGTCATTGGATACTACGTTAGAGTAAAAACTCAGCTTCCCTGCCTGGCTGGCGATCGCCTCCACCCACTCTGGATGACAGTGGCCGAGCAAGGCCACACAGTGGCCTCCGTAAAAGTCAAGGTATTCGACTCCCTTCGAGTCGCGAACCCGGTAGCCGTCGCCTTCGATCAGGGTGATGGGCCACTTCGAGTAGGTTGGAATCTGGTACTGGTCTTCAAGTTCGGGATAAAGAGTCGTAGCGCACATGTTTTTCTACTCTGGTTCTTCCTTGCTGCACTCCAGCAGGTACTAAATTGGGCGCGGCGGCGGTATCTGAAGACCGGCCTCCTCGGGCCAGCCGGACATGAGATTGGCATTCTGGACTGCCTGTCCGGCCGCTCCCTTGACAAGGTTGTCGATGGCCGCGCAGATCAACACACAGGCGCCCCGGGAGTGGATTGACACATCGCAGCGATTCGTACCCCACACGTCGGTGACAGTGGGAGATTCGGACAGCACCCTTACGAAAGGAGCCTCGGTGTAAACCTCCCGAAACCGGTTGAGCAGTTCCTGTCGCTCCACCCCCTCGGCATAGAAGGCGTGAACGGTGACGAAGATCCCGCGTACCAGTGGCGTCATCTGGGGGACGAACGAGACCTCGGTCCGGGCGCTGCCTCCGATCCGGCTCCAACCCTGCTGGATCTCCGGAAAATGCTGGTGGTGGAGCGGCTTGTATGCCTGGAAGTTGTTGGCCCGCAGCGGATGATGGGTGGTGGGACGAGGCCGAACGCCTGCGCCCGACGAACCGGTCTTTCCGTCGATGGCAACGAACCGGGGCTGTTTCTCGAAGCCGGCCAGGGGCAGCAGAGCCAACTGGGCAGCTGTTGCAAAGCACCCGGGATTGGCTACAAAACGCGCCGACTGGATTTCCTCCCGGTGAAATTCAGGCAGGCCGTAGACGAACTTCCCAAGCCAGTCGCTGCGCGAGTGCTCCTTGCCGTAGTACTGCTCGTAGGTGTCGGGACACTGCAGGCGGAAGTCTCCGGAAAGATCCACGACCCTGAGCCCGCCTGCTTCCAACCGGCTCAGGGCAGAAGGGAGAAACTCCATGGTCTCACCGTTAGCCAGTGCCGAGAAAAGGGTCCACCGGCCTCCCTCGAGGCGATTCCAGTCGAACGAGGACGGGGAGAGAAAGGAGGCCTCGGTGCACCCCTCGACTTCAGAATAGACATCGGCGATCTTCTTCCCGGCCTGGCTCTCGGAAAGAGCCGCCGCCAGCTCGAAGCGGGGATGAACCGTCAGCAGCCGCAGCAGTTCTCTACCCACGAACCCCCCGGCTCCCAGAATCAGGGCCTGCTCAAGTGGCGGCATGGAAACCGACCTCCTTGTGAACCGACTCAATCAGAGGCCCGGGATCGCTCAGCGCGTTCGCCGCCCTCAGCCCCAGCCGGCTCTCGACGAAGGAGCGCCCTACGTGATTGTCGGTAACAGGTCCGCTCACAACCTGCGTCTCGATCCCATTCTGCTTCAGAAAGCGGCAGGCTCCCCAGGCCCCGGCCGGATCGTTGGCACACAGAACAACGCACCGAAGCCACTGCCGGATCTCACTGTCGTTGAGCACCGTCTGGACACCGTAGTCTCCGAATATGCCATCTCCGAACTCGAGAACCACCACATCCGGCTTACTGCGGCTCAGGCTACCGATCAGGCGGCGTGTTACGGCCGTGGCCGTCTCGGGGCCCGTCGCCACCACTCCAGCATCGGCAAAGGACAGGGCTTCACCGGCTCCATAGTCGATCATCCGCAGGACATCCCGCCGCAGCGCCACCCCGGTCACCTTGGCGGCTGAAACCTTCATTCCCTTCTTGACCAGACCATGGATCACTTCACAGGCGGCCACCGTCTTTCCCGCGTTCATGCAGGTTCCCACGACGGCCACGATGGGGGGTATCTTGCCCATCTTCTGATTGTCGGCAATCGCCTGCAGGCCAATATGTGCCGGTACGCCGACTCGCTTCTCCAGATAAGGAAAGTGCAGTACCGCCCCCATCACCTCGACTTCAAAGGGAGGCCCGACATCGGGATTGAAAGAAGTGCACACCCCCAGGACTCCGCCCAGATTGAGAAGATGAATGCGATCTCCGGGTCGCGCTTCCGCTGGAAGGCGGCCCTCGTAGCCGTGCAGAGCGTTGCGATGCCCCAGAACACCGGCAACGCAGTCGCCGCTCTTGAGCGGCACCATCCGTCCCTGAGAGTTTTCCAGTTCGTTGTAAACGGTCTTGTCGTTGAGAATGCGCCCGGCCAGCACATAGCCCTCTTCCGCCACGATCTCGTCCGTCAGGTAGACATCTCTGCCAATTCCGGCCCGGAAAGTAGCGGAACCAACTTTGTCCAGTCGTACTCGTCTCATCGTCGAATCTCCGGCGAACGACCAATCATAATAAATATGCATTTTATATGCAACCTGTTTCCCCAGTATTCCCATCGAACCGCCTATTAAATAACTGGCCGGGTTTGACAGCGACATTGGATATGCGCATAATTATTGATATCTTTAGAGTGCGGGAGTGTTAGAGCCTGTTGCCGAACTGTGATTTCGGAACTTCTGTCGCCCCCTGCGGGGGCTGGCACGCTGGCCTGATTTTGTCACCGAGGCCTGTCGGCCTCGGCTATTGTCTTTCGCCCCCTCCGGGGGCTCGTTCTGAAGGCCGCCGGAGCGGCCGGAAGGGAATAGCCGTGGGCGCAAGCCCACGGACAACGGCGGACAACAGCGGTGAGCCCTGGAGGGGCGACAGATGCCGTTCGGCAGCAGGCGCTATCACTTCGGCTTTTCAAAGCGGCACTTTGAGTGCCGCACTCCAGGGCAGATGTAGGACGTGGAAAAGGGTAGCGAGCGAGCCAAGGTAATGAAGCAACAGCGGCAAAAACAGGTTGTGCAGGTGGTGACGGCGGAGGCGATCCGCAGCCAGGAACAACTGCGGCGCCGACTGGCTGAGCGTGGGTACGATGTAACCCAGGCAACTCTTTCGCGTGACTTGAAGGACTTGAGGATCGTCAAAGCCGCGGATCCAGGTGGTTTGGGCTACCGCTACCGGTCGCTCGACCAGGCTCGTGAAGCGACACCGCGTTCCACCGTGAGCGGAAACCTGATCGTGTTTCACACAGGACAGGGACTGGCGGCAGCTCTGGCCTACGAAATCGATGCCATCGGGTTGCCCTCCCTGGTGGGGACCGTGGCAGGTGAAGATACCATCCTGGCAGTGGTGGCAGAGGGCTATCGGGCCACCGATGTGGAGAAAGAGATATGGAGCAATCTAAGGTAAACAAGATCATTCTGGCTTATTCGGGCGGACTCGACACCTCGGCGATGTTGCACTGGCTCAAGCAGGAGTACGGCTGTCCGGTGGTGGCCTTCGTGGCGGACGTCGGCCAGCCGGACGATTTCGAGGCGATTCGGACCAAGGCCGTCGCCACCGGGGCGGACGATGTCGTGATTTCCGACCTGAGGGAAGAATTCGTCCGAGAGTTCGTCTTTCCGGCCGTGCAGGCCCATGCGGTCTACGAAGGTGAATACCTGCTGGGAACCTCGCTGGCTCGACCTTCGATTGCCCGGGAGCAGGCCCGGGTGGCCGCGGAACATCAGGCGGATGCCGTCGCCCACGGCGCCACCGGCAAGGGCAACGATCAGGTTCGCTTCGAGTTGACTTACCAGGCACTGGCGCCCCAGCTGGTCACGATCGCCCCCTGGCGGAGCTGGTCGTTCAAGAGCCGAACCGATTTGATCAACTACTGTCACGAGCACGGCATTGCGGTCGACTCCACGCTGGAGAAGCCCTACAGCATGGACGAAAACCTGATGCACTGCTCTTACGAGGGCGGCATTCTGGAGGACCCCTGGCAGCCGCCTCCGGACGATCTGTTCCTGAATACCACTTCTCCCGAGCAGGCACCCGCAACCCCGGAGGATCTCGTGATTGCATTCTCGGGCGGAATTCCGGTGCAGCTGGACGGGCAATCGCTTTCACCGGCGGGCCTGCTGCAAGAATTGAACACGCGCGCCGGTCGCCACGGTGTGGGCCGCGTCGACCTGGTGGAGAATCGATTCGTCGGCATGAAGTCTCGGGGAGTCTACGAGACTCCCGGAGCGACGGTGCTGCACAAGGCTCACCGGGCGCTGGAGTCGATCGTCCTCGATCGGGAGGTCCAGCATTTCAAGGACGGTTTGGCTCCGCAGCTGGCTGAGAAGATCTACTACGGACTCTGGTTCGCTCCCGAGACTCAACTGCTGTTGAAAACGGTTGAGGAGACCCAGCAGAAGGTTTCGGGAGAGGTGGAAGTCCGGCTCTACAAGGGCAGCTGCTCAGTGCGCCGACGCCGATCCGAGTACAGCCTTTACAGCGCAGAATACGCCACTTTTGAAGAGGACTCGGTGTACCGGCAATCCGATGCCTCCGGCTTCATTCGCCTGCAGGGGCTGCGGCTGCGAATGGCAGCCAACAGCGCCGCGGAAAACCGAAACAGTTGAGGGTTGAACGGGAGGTCCGGAAACCATGAGCGACAACAAGGGGCACGAGACACCTCTGTGGGGCGGGCGCTTCGAAGAAAGCATCGAGTCCGCCGTCGTTGACTACACAGCCTCGCTGCAGGTCGACCGGCGGCTCGCCTTGCAGGACATTCGCGGCACCCGCGCCCACGTACGGATGCTGGCGGACCGCAGCATTCTCCCTGCGGCGGACCGGGATGCCATTCTGAACGGCCTGGCCAGGATTGAGGAGGAACTTGAGGACGGCACCTTCCCTTTCCAGCCGGAGCTGGAAGACATTCACATGAACATTGAAGCGCGCCTCACCGAACTGGCCGGCCCGGCGGGAGAGCGAGTCCATTCGGGACGAAGCCGCAACGACCAGGTGGCCGTCGACGTCAAACTCTACTGCCGGGAGACGGCTGTCCGCTGGCAGCAACTGCTGATCAGGCTCCAGGAGTCGTTTCTGGTCCGTGGGGGAGAATTGACCGCGGAGCTGTTTCCGGCCTGGACGCACCTGCAGGTAGCTCAGCCCATATCCTGGGCCCACTACCTTCTTTCCTTCTGCGGCATGTTCGGGCGCGACTTCGAGCGGCTGGAGGGCTACCTGCAGCGTCAAGGCACCTCTCCCCTGGGAGCCGGCGCCCTGGCCGGGAGCACCCTGCCGATCGACCCCGCAGCAACGGCCCGGGCTCTGGGGTTCGAGCGCGGCTTCCTGAACAGCTACGACATCGCCGGGGATCGCGACTTTGTGCTCGAGATGCTGCAGATTGCCAGCCAGCTCATGCTCCATGTGAGCCGTCTGGCCGAGGATCTGATCTATCTGTCGAGCTCTGCCGTGGGGTGGGTGAGGCTGCCCCAGTCGCTGTGCACCGGCAGCAGCATGATGCCGCAAAAACAAAACCCGGACATTCTGGAGCTGGCTCGGGGGCGGACGGCTTCGGTGCTGGGACACACCCAGGCGGTCTCGACTCTCCTCAAAGGGTTACCCACCTCCTACCATCGGGATCTTCAGGAGGACAAGCCGCACCTGTTCGCCGTGGTCGACATCGTCGAGTCGACCCTGGGGATCCTGCCCCGCGTCATCGAGGGGTTCAGCCTGCATCCCGACCGCTACCGGGATCTTCTCGAGGATGGGTTTCTGGCCGCCACCGATCTGGCCGAGTATCTGGTGGAGAAAGGAGTGCCGTTTCGAGAGGCCCACCGCCGAGTCGGCGAGCTGGTTTCGTACTGCGAGTCGGCGGGCACGGCACTTCAGGAGCTGAGCCTCGACGATCTTCAGGAGTGGAGTCCCGAGTGTAACGAAGAGGTTCTGGGGCGGCTCGACCCGTCGTCGAGTCTGCGCACCCGCAACCACGCCGGGGCTACCGGGGTGTCGGCTGTGAAGGAACAGATCGAGCACTGGAAGGAATGGCTGGCCCGAAGGTCTCTACATCTGCCGTCCTCTTGCGATTAGGCCGCTCAATTGGCAGGATTGTCCCACCGAGGAGATCATCAGAATGTCTAACCGCGAGGAGATACGGAGTCGGATGAGCGAGGCCGGGATTGAGTTCCTGCTGGCTCAGTTTGTGGATATGCACGGAGCGGCCAAAGTGAAGATGGTCCCAGTCTCCGCTTTCGACGCGGCGATCGATGAGGGGGCTGGATTTGCCGGAGCGGCCGTGTGGGGCATGGGCCAGGGACCCCATTCTCACGACATGCTGGCCCGGATCGACCTCGACAGTTACACGCCCCTTCCCTGGATGCCCAACACGGCCCGTTTCGCCTCCGACCTGTTTGTCGATGGCGAATCGCACCCCTACTGTCCCCGAACCAATCTAAAACGCATGCTGGGGCAGGTTAGAGAGGCCGGCTACATCTTCAACGTGGGGATGGAACCCGAACATTTCCTGGTCACGCGCAACGAGGACGGATCGATTCAGCCCTGGGATCCGGACGGTGTCGACATCCTGGCCAAGCCCTGCTACGACTTTCGTTCCATGGCGCCGGCGATGAACTACCTGCAGGAAGTGACGGGTTCTCTCAACCGCCTGGGATGGGGGGTGTACCAGACCGATCACGAGGATGCCAACGGCCAGTTTGAAGTGAATTTCGACTACGCGGATGCCCTGGTCACGGCCGATCGAATCACCTTCTTCAAGATGGCCACCTCCCAGATCGCCAAGAAGTACGGGGCGGTTGCCACTCACATGCCCAAGCCCTTCGGCGATCGCAGCGGGAGCGGGCTGCACATTCACTTTCATCTGGCCGATGCCGGGAGTGGTCAGGGACTGTTCGAGAGCACGTCTGATCAACGCGGGCTGGGCTGTTCCCAACTGGGCTACTATTTTATTGGAGGGCTGCTGCATCATGCCCGGGCGCTGTGCGCCGTCTCCAGTCCCACGGTGAATTGCTACAAGCGCCTGCAGCTCGGATCGGGTCTGTACTCGAGCCGGTCGGGGTTCACCTGGACCCCCGCCTTTGTCAGTTATGGGGACAACAATCGCACCCAGATGATTCGCACGGCGGGGCCGGGTCATTTCGAAGACCGCACCCTCTCCTCCGGCTGCAATCCCTACCTGGCGCTGGCGGCCTACGTGCAAGCCGGTCTCGACGGAATCGAAAACAAGATGGACCCCGGCAAGCCAAACCTGGGGAACATGTACGAACGTTCTCAGGCCGAGGTAGCCGAGGCGGGCATCCGAATACTGCCCCAATCCCTGTGGGAAGCAATCCAGGAACTTCGAGGGGATGAAGTCGTCAAAGGGGCCCTGGGGCCCATCGCCGATGAATTCATCGAATTGAAGACAAAGGAATGGGAAACCTACGACAGCCAGGTGACTCCCTGGGAGATTGATTCGTATCTTACCTTCTTCTAGCAGAGACGCATGAAGCTTGCCGGCCAGGTGGCGCTCATTACAGGCGGGGCCAAGGGTATTGGAGGGGCGACGGCCGAACTTTTTTCCGCACAAGGGGCCCATGTCGCAATCGTCGACAGGGATGAATCGGCGGGCGAACGGACCAGAGAAAAACTGAATCTCGGCGACACTCGTTGTTTGTTTTTCTGCGAAGATGTTTCGCGGTTCGGAAAGGTCAGACGCATAGTTGACAAGGTTGGCAGCGAACTGGGAAGGATTGACATCCTGGTCAACAACGCTGCCACGTATCTTTACGAAGGAGGCGATGAACTCGCCGACTGGCAGCAGCTTCTGGACATCAACCTGAGTGCCTACTGGGCATTTGCCTCGAGTGCTGCTGAGGTCATGAAAAAGCAGAACGAGGGAGGGGCCATTGTCAACGTCTGCTCTGTCCACCGGTTGATTTCGGACTCCCAGTCCAGCGCCTACGCCGTAACCAAGGCCGGGGTTTACCAGCTGACCAGATCGATGGCCATGAGTCTGGCTCCCTACGAGATCCAGGTGAACTCGGTGAGTCCCGGCTTCATCCGCACGGCGATGGCCATCGTCAATGGAGTGGATGAGACGACTACCACGGAGTTTGAACAGAATTATCTGAACAACCGTCGAATACCGTTGGGCCGGGTTGGCTTCCCTGACGAGATCGCGAAGGCCATTCTTTTCCTCGCCGCGCGGGACTGTCGCTATATCACGGGAGCCGATATCATCGTCGACGGTGGGCTGACCTTGACGCTCTAGTACTAACGAGGTCTCAGGTGGACTCGTAGGGGCGACCCTGGTGGTCGCCCGTCAAGCGGGCCGGCACAAGACCGGCCCCTACGATATTCCCTCAAGCTTGTCGGTTTGTAGACGTGACCCACACTTGACGTAGAATTCAACTCTAGCTCCGCACAAGCGAAGCTGGTACCTACTTGCAGACTCTTTTCGCAACGACGGACGGAGCGACACCGGGAGCCAGGCAGTAAGTAAACACATGAAGATTGAGGGGCTTGATTTCTTCTATCTCGCCATGCCGGAGATCACGCTGGAGGGCGACGGCAGTCAAGATGTTCTGCTGGTTAGAGTTTCCGCAGGTGGCCATGAGGGTTGGGGCGAATGTGAGGCTTCGCCTCTGGTCTCGATTGCTGCTGCTTTCTGTCCCAGATCGCACGGGGCCTGCCGTCCCGTGGCGGACGGCATCATCGGCTCCAGTTTGAATGACCCAAAGGACATCAACGAGATCAACCGCAGAGCCCGTTCTCAGAGTCTTGACCTGCTACAGGCAGATCACACCCTGTCCGGCATCGACATCGCCCTGTGGGATCTTCTGGCCAAAAAGGAAGGCGTCCCGGTCTGGGATCTCATGGGGGCCGGTACCAATCTGCCCAGGCTGCCGTACGCCTCGGTCTTGTTTGGAGTGACTCCGGAGGACACATTCGACAAAGCAAAGGGAATTCGCGAGCAGGGTTTTCGGGCGGCAAAATTCGGATGGAACGGATTTGGCGAGGGCCGTCTGTCTTTTGACAGAGACCAGCTTGCGGCGGCTCGGACCGGCCTGGGAGAGGAAGCGGAGCTGATGGTGGATGTGGGGACGGTGTGGGGTAGTGACCTGCAAGAGGCTGATCGACGCAGCCAGGTGATCAGCCAGTTTCGGGTGACCTGGATCGAGGAGCCGTTCGTGTCGGGTGCGCTCGAAGAATACTCTCGGCTGGCGAAGCGTTTTCCGGATCTTCCCATCGCCGGCGGAGAAGGCTGCCATAACTTCTTAATGGCCCGGCAGATGATCGACTACGGATCTCTTTCTTATATTCAGATCGACACCGGGCGTGTTGGAGGCATCACCACAGCGCGAGAGATAGCCAACTACGCGCGTCTTAGAGATGTTCGTTTTGTGAACCACACTTTTACCTCGGATCTGGCACTCTCTGCTTCTCTGCAGCCATACACAGATATGGAAGACAGTCGTTTCATGGAGTATCCAGTGGAACTGAAGAAGGTCTGCCAGGAGTTGACCCTTGAGAGAATGAAGCCGGACAACAACGGTTTTCTGAAAGCTCCCGAAGGGAAAGGACTCGGCGTTTCTCTGAATCCGGAGGCGATCCGCAAGTACCTGAAACAGCTTCGCATTGAGTTTGAGGGACAAGTCATCTACGAAACCCCATCTCTCGGTCTTTGAGGAAAGGGACAGGAGAATAAAATTGTGAGCACCAGACCGCCACTCGAAAAGCGTCTACTGCCTCCGTGGCTGGCTTACTGCCTGCTCACCATCGTTTTCTGGGGTCTCTGGGGAATCCAGTCCAAGGTGATCCTGGAAACAATCTCACCACTCAGCAACCAGGTTCTTTTTACGCCCGGTCTGCTCCTGATGGTCGGACTCTTGTGGCTGCGCCTCAGGAAAAATCGGTCCAACGTAACGGGAAGTCTCAAGCTGGGTGTCTTTTTCGCCTTTCTCACGGGAGTGTGTGGAGGCGTCGGGAACATAGCTTTTTTCCAGGCATTCGCGAATGGCCAAAAGGCTTCGATCGTGGTTCCGCTGACTGCCCTGTACCCGGCGGTCACGGTGCTTCTGGCGATGATATTCCTGGGAGAAAAGATGAATCGCTACCAGTGGTTAGGTCTGGGCCTGGCAATCGGCGCCATTATCATCCTGGGAGGTTGAAGAAACGATGAGCAACTGGCTCTTGATGGTCTTCATAGCCCTGCTTCTGTGGGGAATTACGGGGGTCACTCAGAAACTCTCGACCAACCATATCTCGGCCGAATACTCATTTGTCTGGTTCGCTGTAGCCTTCGTACCGATCGCGATCCTGGTGATGCTTGCGGAAGGTAGCGCTGCAGTGCTGCAGTCGCCGCGAATCATCGTTTTTGCGAGCGTTGGCGGTGTCCTCAATGGGCTGGGGGCACTAACGGCATTTATGGCCCTGGAAAGAGACGGCAAGGCTTCTGTCGTCATCCCCCTGGTCGCACTGTATCCGCTGGTTACAGTCGTAGTCGCCTATCTGTTCGTCGGTGAAAGAGTCACGGCCATGCAGTGGGTTGGGGTTTTCATGGCTGTTGTGGCCGCGATGCTGCTCAGCCGGGAGACAGAAGACCATTCCTGAAGATTTCCCACCGCAGAGGCTTGAAGGATTGAAGGAACACAGGATTTCCCGCCGAAACTTTGGCGCAGTGCTGGGCGCTGCCGGCCTGGTGGCTGCGACCCGAATGAAGCAACCAGCGGCGAAGCCTCACAGCTTTCTGGGCTGGCACTGTATGTCAAATCAGGCCCTCCCTACGATCCCTCGAGCCTCCGAATCCGGCATTAAGTCGATCATCGTCGAACAGCAGGACGTTCTCGGAGTCGGGTGGCAGTACCCGATTGACGCCCTCTGCCAATACGACTTTCTTCCCTCGGCCAGAAGGCGGGGCGAGAAACGGGCTTTGGTGACGGCCTTCCGGCGCCACTATCGCAACGTGACCGAGGAGGCGGAACAAAGACACATTGACGTGTACCTCATGGCTCCGGAGATCACGATGGAGCCGGGCCTGCTTTCAGGACGGGGCGGTTCGCTGGACATCGACGACCCTTTCTTCGAGCACTTCATTCAGGAGCGAATGCGGGAGGTCTACCGCGCTTTGCCCAAACTGGCTGGTTTTGTGCTCTACCTGACCGAGAGCGGCTACCGGGATGTGACTGATCTGGTCAGCTCGAGTCTCAATGACGTCCAGAAAACCCGCAAGCTGATTCAGGCAGAGCTGCAGGTGGCCAGAGAATTCGGGCGCCGCCTCATCGTCACTACTTTTATCCACTCTCCCAAGAAACTCGAAGTTGTGGCGGAAGCCCTGAGATCGATGGATCCGGATCCTTCGCTGCTCGTTCTGCAGTACTCCTGTCCCAGCGACTGGGGAGTCCTGGCCATCCCCAACCCTGCCATCGGCCGGGTCGGGAATCATCCTGAGATCATGTGCTTCGATTACTGCGGAGAGAACTGGGGGCAGAGCCGTATTCCGTTCTGCCAGGTCCACTACATGTTCGAGCAATGGAACAGAGCGGCCGGGCTGGGTGTGGATCTGGTTGGAACCAATGGGTATACCTCGTGGTTTGACAAGACCTGTCTGGGGACGCTCAACGACGTGAACGTGGCCGCGGGCAAGGCTCTGGCGATGGGATCGGAACGGAGTCCGGACCAGCTTCTGAGCTCCTGGATCGAAGAGCGCTTCGGGCCCGACACGATTCCCTATCTCGCGCCTTCACTCAAAGGGAGTTTCGACGTGGTCTTGAAGGCCTACCACCTGAAAGGCTTCTGGGTCGACACCTCCCAGAAGAGCGATCTGGCGGATCTGCAAGAGCTCAATGACTACTTGTGGGGGGACTATTATGGGGTGAGTCTGGCCAACTGGTCAGATGGGTATGCCGCGACCTGGCAGAAGATCTACCGGCCGACGGAAGCGGCCATAGCCGAATTCTTGACGGAAAAGGACGAGGCCATTCGGCTGGCAGGTGAATCGCTCTCCCTGATCGCCCGGGGAAAAGCCGCTTTTCGCCCTGAACAGCATGACGAAGTCACCTCCGCCTTTGAGTTGGAACTGAGCGTGGCCCGAACCTGTCGAGCCTACGCCGATGTCTTCCTGCACTATCGCCTCTGGCAGAATCGCAACAAGCCCGCAGAATTGGCCCGGGAGGTGAGGAGGCGGCTGCAGACGCTCAGAGCGGAAGCTGCCCGAATCGAGTCGAGTTACGGTCCGCAGGCTTTCCCGATCAATCCATCTCGTCTTGCGGGAATAGCCGCTTCCATCGAAGAATCATTGAGTAGGAGCTGAACTAGTGGCTTTGCCACAGCTGTTAAGGAAAGTTCAGGGCGGAATCGCGATTGCCGGCATGCTCTCGCTTGGAGTCAACATCTGCGCAGCAGGGGCAGCCTCCCGGGATGATGCCTATGTGCGGGTCCACGAGAGCACCGGAGGCGATGTTTCCTGGGAACTGGGCAATTCGAGAATTCACATCGAGATTACCTACGCCGGTAGTAGCCTCTTCCTGACCGGACTCCGCAACCCCCAGACCAATACCGACTGGACGCCGCCCCGGAAGGATTCGTCCATCTCACAAACCCTGCGACTGGACTTTCAGGGCGAGGTTTTTGAGCTCACCGTTCCCAGCCGGGCCGACGCTTTCCGGCTGTCGAGCTATCGGGATTTCGTGGATGACGGTTCCCCGGCCCTGGAGCTGACCTTCACGCGCGCCCGTGCACCCAGGGTTCAATTCTCGCTCCATTTCCGAGTCCATCCAGGCGGCCTGGTCCAGACCTGGTCGGAGCTTCAGAACCAGCAGCCGAAGGGCGAGGGAGAAATGAAGGTCTTCCAGGTGGGAAGCTTCAGGCTCCCCGTGTCCGAAGGCCGCGCCGAATGGCAGATCGCCGACGTAGATGCCTCTGCATACAAAGAGCCCTTCACGGTGGAGTGGGTGACTCTGACCCCGGGCGCAGTCCGAGAAATACCCCTTCACAGTTCCACTCATATCAGGACCTTCTTCCTGAGGCGGGGAGAAAAGAAGGCTCTCATCGGCGGACCGTTGTTTGGCCATCGGTCTCCGCTCGGATTTGGCGCCCCCGGCCTGGCCAGGTTTTCGAGAGCAGCAGACGGCGGGGCCCTGACCACGGAAATCACTCAGGAGAAGGCAGAGAGTCCCGTCTCGGTTCGGGAAGATCAGTATCTGCGAGGACTCGGCTATGTCTTTGGCTTCAGCGGCCCCGAACTTTCCGGCGCTTCGCACCTCTATCAGGACCTTACGCTCCGGTTCCTGAGCCCACCGCCTCCCGCAGATGGTGAGGGCCTCTTTCCCTGGATCGAGCACAATGCCTACTTTGGCTATGACCTGGGGTTCAGCGCCCGGGTCTTGAAGAGAGATGTTGATCTGGCTGCTTCGCTGGGGGCCGAGGTTTTCATTATCGATGCGGGCTGGCAGGTTGGCGCCCTCGAGAAATGCGAAATCGTGCGGGAATTCAAGGATTACCTGGTGACGCCGGCGAGTATCGCCTGGATGACGTTTCAAGGTTCCCAAGGGAGGAGATCTCATTCAAGGACTTCGCAAGATATGTCCACGCCAAGGGACTCAAGTTTGGTCTCTGGTTTTGCCCTTTCAACATTGATCCTCACAAGAAAACCGACTGGCGCCCGGAGTGGCTTTCGGGGGACGATCGTGTCCTGTGCGCGGCAGACCGGCAAGCCGCGAATTGGGCTCTGGAGAAAATCAGCCGAATCATCACCGACTACCATGTCGACTTCCTCAAGTTCGACTGCCAGACCGCCCGGGTCTGCTCCAATCCCTCCCACGACACGACCCGTGACTTCGGGGAGAAGGTCTACGCCATCCCCGCTTACTACGGATATACGGATTTGATCAACAAGCTCCGCTCCCGATTCCCCCGGGCGTTGATTGAAGCCAACCCGAACATCGGTCACGTTCAGGCGGCGACGGATGACTTCGATCTCTCGCCGGCCGCAGCGAGAGTGGAGCTTTACAAAGCCCGGTTTCACAACCCGCCGCGGTATACAGCTCAGTATCTGATGCTGGAACCCCCCGCCGAGAAAGGCTGGACGCCGGACGCATACCTGCACCATATGCGAACCGTAGTTCGGAGTAACATGCTGGGACATGTGATTCTGAGCAGCGAGCTCTCCACGTGGCGTCTCCGCTTCCGCGCCCTGGTCAAAGAGGGTCTTGACACTTACAAAAGATTCAGGAGAATTCTGAATGGGCAATCCTATGACCTGCTCTTCAATGCGAGCTGGGAAGCCACGCAGTTTCAGGATCCGTCTCAGGGAGACTCGCTGGTGTTCCTGTTCCGGAACAAGACGGACACCGGGGTGACGAGACTGCTCCCACGGTACCTCCGCCATGAAGTTGTCTATTCGGTTTCGTATGCAGATCGTGATGAGACCTCCACTGCCTCAGGCAGGGAATTGATGGAAAGAGGTCTCTCCATCGAGTTGGACGCACCCCAGACCTCGGAGATCGTGTTCATCCAGGCTGGGGTTCCGCCCGCCGCTGACAGCAGAACCGGACCGACGACTTCAAATACCCGTTGCAGCAGCCTGCCACAGGACGCGCGTCCCGGTGACGGCTCGGAAGACCCGAGAAGGATCTGCGCGCCTTTTCTGGAGGGCTCCGATGCCGATGGCTGGACCGTCGTTTACAGAAACGGCAGCGACTTCAATCCCGACACTTATGACCTGGGTTTTGATTTGAATCTGGGTGATGTTCACGCACCGACGGATCGAATTGGGGAGGTCTGTCCCGGCTGTCCACCACCCGGGCAATCCTATTGCCGCCCGGGAGTCTGGAACTGCCGGGAGTGTCCGAAGCTGATTGGAGTACCTGGTCATCCCGACTCCGATCTGGACGGACTTCCCAACTGGTGGGAGGAACTCCGTAAGAGAAACCTCTTTCCTGGTCACGATGAAGACGGCGACGGGCTCGCAAATCTCACCGAGTACCGGCACATGACGGATCCGTTGAACAAAGACACCGACGGCGACGGTTGGTCGGACGCTCTGGAGGTGGGTAGCTTCGGCACCGATCCTTTGCTGCCTGAGGAGGGGGTCAAGTTTCTGCTCGTGGATCCCGAGTCGGAGTGCGTGACCGACTGTTCGCCCAGAAACCTGCCCTATCGAGGGCTGGCCGGCGCGCTCGCAGACGCAGGGGGGGCTGAGAGGGCTCTCATCCTGCTGGCCGGAGGACTGGTGGAAGCATCTTCCGAGGCAAACATTCTCCCGGCCTCGACGGTTGGCATTTATGGTGGGTTCGAGGTCGGCTCCTGGGAGAGGGGGGATCAGAAAACGTTGCTGCAAAACCCGGGGACGGACGCCATCCGCTTTCGAGGGGATCGCTCAACCCTCATCCTCGAAAATCTGACCATCTCGGGAGGACTCAGAATCGAAGGCTCCGGCCAGGCGAAACTGTCCCGCCTCACTCTTTCAGGGGCAGAGTCGAGACCCGGCCTGGAGATCCGGGACCTCGGCCAGGGCAAGGTTTTCCTGACCGACAGCTTCATTGGAGACAACGGGGACGGTATCGTGGCCCGGAATTCCCTGCTCGTCGTGCAGAATTGTACGATCCTCAACAACCGGGATGCGGCTCTCAGAGGAATCCTTGAACCGGGGGCGTCGGGTCACGTGACCAGCGTGAACAACATCTTGTCCGGCAACGGCCGGGATCTGGTGGGAGTGCAGGGTGTTTTTGCCACGGCCTGCGATTCGGACCCACGCTGCGTGAGAGCAGGAACCGGTGCCCTGATCGACGATAGGACTCTGGTCCCTACCGCAGGCCTGCGGGATTCAGGAGTCTCTACCGCGGCATTAACGACTTACTTTGACCTGGCGGGAAACCCGCGTCTGAGAGGCTCGGCAGTCGACCTGGGGGCGGTCGAGGTTCAGGACAGGTGATTGGCGGTGAAAGATGAAATATGTCAGACGAGATTTCTTGAAGGCTTCCGGGATGGGTGCGGCATTGGGTTCCACGTCGCTCGAACAGAAGCTCGAACTGAAGGCGAAGAGCCCAGGAGAAACCCGGGAGGTTCCTCAGGAGCGGCCTTTCAACGGACCCTATTCGGGACCCTACCTGAATCGAGTCGCTTTTCCCATCGGCGGGATCGGGGCGGGCATGATCTGTCTCGAAGGGACGGGGGCGTTCTCTCACGTTTCGCTGAGGAACGAGCCTGATATCTTCAATGAGCCTTTCACGTTCGCTGCCATCTCTGTTCAGGGACTGAGCAAGGGTGCGAAAGTTCTGGAGGGGCCGGTTCCCAACTGGAAAATCTTTGGGTCTCGGGGCGCAGGCAATGGCGGGAGGGATTCCACATCCGGCTTTCCAAGGTTCAGCCGGGCAGAGTTCCTGGCCCGCTTTCCTTTTGCCACCGTACGGCTTGAAGACGAGGATATTCCGCTGCAGGTGGAGTTGACCGGCTGGAGCCCCTTTATCCCGGGACAGGCGGATGACTCGGGCCTGCCGGCAGGTGCTGTCGAGTACCGCTTCAAGAACCTCTCCCGCTCCCCTGTGGAAGCCACTTTCTCCTACAACACGAGGAACTTCATGTCCACCGGGGACTTCAGGGCCACCGATCCCGGGGGAGACTCGATCAAGGAATTCACGAATGGTTTTCTTCTCTGGCAGGACCCGACGGAGGAGAGACCCCAGGATCTGGGAGGATTCGCTGTCTTTGTAGACGATCCCGAAGTGGTGGTGGATCACTGCTGGTTCCGGGGCGGCTGGTTCGACCCCGCAACCATCGCCTGGAAACATGTTCACGAGAATACCCCGAGGAAGACGCCTGCCGTTGACGGCCCCTCCCCGGGAGCGTCCCTCTTCGTACCCTTCCGGCTGGCCCCCGGCCAGCAAAAAACCGTACGGCTGCTGATGGCCTGGCATGTTCCGCGGACGAACCTGCGCCGTGGCCTTGACCTGGAGGGGGCCGCGGAACCGGTCGGCTGCAAGGACGACGCCTGCTGCCCGGAGAGGGAGTTTCATGTTCCCTGGTATGCCGGGAGGTTTCGGGACGTCAGTGCAGTCGGCGAGCACTGGCGCACGAATTACGATTCTCTGCGTGAAAAGAGCGCCCTTTTCAGAGACGCGTTCTACGACACGACGCTCCCGGCGGAGGTGGTCGAGGCCGTCGCCGCCAACTTGACCATTCTCAAGTCTCCCACCGTCCGCCGGCAATGCGACGGGCGTCTGTGGTGCTGGGAGGGATGCACCGACACAGAGGGTTGTTGCGCCGGAACCTGTACTCATGTCTGGAACTACGCGCAGGCCATTCCTCACCTGTTTCCCGAGCTGGAACGCACGTTGCGCCAGACGGAATTCTTCGAGGGCCAGGACGATCGGGGGCACCAGGTGTTTCGCTCCGCCCTCCCTGTTCGCCAGATTCAGCACACCTTCTACGCGGCAGCCGACGGGCAGTTGGGCGGGATCATGAAAGCGCACCGGGAATGGCGGATTTCGGGAGATACCGTCGCACTCGCACGGATGTGGCCCCGGGTAAAACAGAGTCTCGACTACTGTATCCGAACCTGGGACCCGAGAGGGAGAGGCGTTCTCGAAGAGCCTCACCACAACACTTACGACATCGAATTCTGGGGACCGGATGGAATGTGCTCGAGTTTCTACCTGGGGGCGCTGACCGCCGCCATAGCCATGGGCAACGCTGCAGGGGAGGATGTCGACCGATATGCGACGCTCCTGCGCAAGGGGCAAGCCTACATGGAGAAGCAATTATTCAACGGAGAATACTTCTATCAGCGGATTCGGTGGAAGGGGCTCAATGCTCCCAATCCGGTGGAGGCGGCTGACAAAGGGTTGGAGGACCACTCGTATATCCAGTCGCACGGCCGCTACTCACCCGAGGCGATCGAGCTGCTTGAAAAGGAAGGACCCAAGTACCAGTACGGCAACGGCTGTTTGTCCGACGGTGTCCTTGGATTCTGGATCGCCCGGATGTGCGGGTTGGGTGAGATCGTTGATAAGGAGAAGGTAAGGAAGTCACTAAAATCGATTCACAAGTACAATCTCAAGCATGATCTGAGCGATCATGCCAATCCGCAGAGACCGGCCTATGCGCTCGGCAACGAGGGCGGACTCCTTCTTTGTACGTGGCCCAAGGGTGACGAGCTATCACTCCCTTTTGTCTACAGCAACGAAGTCTGGACCGGGATCGAGTACCAGGTAGCCTCCCATCTGATGCTGGAAGGGTTGGTAGAAGAGGGCCTGGAAATCGTGAGGACGTGCCGCGATCGCTACAACGGCAGGATCCGGAATCCTTTCAACGAGTACGAATGCGGGCACTGGTATGCTCGAGCTCTGGCCAGCTACGGTTTGATCCAGGGTCTGACCGGCGTGCGCTACGACGCCGTCGAGAAGACGCTCTATATCGATTCCAGGATCGGGGACAACTTCAAGTCCTTTCTCGCTACCGAAACAGGCTTTGGCAGCGCAGGTCTGAGGAATGGCAAGCCTTTTGTCGACATGAAAATGGGTGACCTTCGAGTCGAGCGCGTCCTGGTCGCTGGCAAGGAAGCCTCGCTGCTTTAAAAAAGGGACAGATTGTGATGCAACGGACAACAGCCAGGACGATACTCTCTACATTCGTCTTCCTTCTGCTCGGCACGGCTTTCCCGCTGGCGGCGGAACCGTCGGTAACCGTTCGCCTTGGTCGGCACTACGACTTTGTCGAGAACGGATTGATCGGCGAGACGTACCGACTCGATCTGCGCGGCTTCGTGCTGGCGGTGGGATCCGAGGGGGAGGCCGAGAAGCAGGAGCTCCGCTTCTCGGACTTCGCCGTGAAAGGGCAGAGCCGACTCGGGCAGACCCGGTGGGAGGCCTTTCAGCGGCTCTCAGTCACGGCCGATCTGGGGTGGCGGGTGGATCTGCAGAAGGGACCCTGGGAAGTCTCGGTGTTTCTCTACATCAATCAAGATAAGGGGCTTATCTACAAGTGGCTGGAGGTGAAACATACAGCCGATCAACCACAGATCGTGTGGGAGTGCCGACTCTTGAACACCGCCATTGAAGTCGAAAGCCAGAGGAAAGACTGGGTACCAGCGCGGCTGAACCTGAGTTTCGCCGGACCCGAAGATCGGGTTGCCGGGCTGGGAGGCTACGGGGTCCCTGTCTTTGTGGGCTCGCTCTTCTATGGGACCGAGTTTCCGCTTCATCGATCCCGTTTCGATGAGAAGCAGGGTCTTTTTTATTCTCAATACAACCCGGCCGAGGTTCTTGCGCCCAACACAACCCTGCGGACGGAGAGACTGGTGATGGGCGTGGCCGGTCCCCCGGGCCCGCCCTCGAGTGTCCGCAAGACGGCTCGAGGACCCGTTCCGGATCCCATCGATCCGCAGCGTGAGGCGGTTTCCAAAGCCTTCCGGCAGTATCTGGACTCTATCGCCTGGCGAGATCCCTCGGAACCCTTTTATTACTACAACAGCTGGGGTGCGCATGAGTACGAGGGCCCCTCCGCCGAGATCCTTCGAGAGCAGCTGGATCGCATGGAAGATCTTCGCGGGCAAAAGATCAAATACGACTACTTCATAATTGATGCCGGCTTCACCACCCGCAACCTGAAAATCTTCCTGAAGGATGACTACAGACCCGGAGACCTGCCCGATGACGACCGCTATTTCGACGTCGATCCGGAGCGCTTCCCGGAGGACAGTTTCCGCCAGTCCGCGGCCAGGATCAGAGACCTCGGGATGGAAGCGGGCGTGTGGGTGAATTGTGGGTGCGTGGCCGATCGCGGGCACATGGAAAAGCTGGAGAAGGGGCTGATCCAGCTCTACGACGACTATGGAATCTCCTGGATTCTCACCGACTTCGTGGTACTTTCGTGCCCCGATTCTACGAAGCCGTTCGCCACCGCCAAGTACGGCGATTATGGTGCCGCCCGCAACGTCATCAGCTTGATTGCGCGTCTGCGGGAACACGCACCTGATTACGCCTTCTATCTCACCTCCCTTGGTCAGTCTCCCTGGTGGCTGCCTTATGCCGACTTCGTGGTCCACGGCAGCGAGCATCAGAGCGCGGTTCCGGCCCCCTCCAACCGGTTGAGCCACATCCTGGCAAACGACTTCATGCACTTTTTCTGGTGCCTGGATGCCGGCGTATTGCTGGATCATTCCGACTCTGACTACTACCAGGGGACCGAGTCGTTTCTGGACGGTGTCCTCATGAGTGTGGCGCGCCAGGCAGAGACAATCTATCTCGGAGGTGACCTGACTCTGCTGGACCGGGCGGATCGAGAGCGCCTGGGGCGTCTGTTCGGAAGGCATCGCTCCAGCCCACAGGAATTCGCGGTTACCACTCCCATGGTTTCCTATTCGGGCGCAGACCGGATTTACGGTTACGTGGCCGGCTCCAGCGAATCTGCCCGGGAACGACAGGCCGCCAATCTGTTTCTTTACAACTCGGGGTGGTCGGATGACCGGCTGGAGATTCCTTTCTCGGAACTGGTCGCAAGCGGGGCACCGGGTATCGGCGTTGAGATGGTATACGGCAGCGGCGATCGGCCGGCCTTTTCAAGGGATGAAGACTCCGTCACGATTTTCCTGCCGGCCTGGTCGGTGGCGTGGATTCGAGTCGAAGCCACGTCTGATGCTCAGACCGGGCCCCAGGCAGATCTGCCCGAGCTGTTCACGGCCTCCTCCCGGCCGCTGGGAGAGGAGCACTTGCGGCGGCTCGATCCCGACTCACCGACCAGTCTCCGCGTTCCCCTGCAGATGTTCTTTTTTCTGGGCAGTGGGATGTGGAAGAAGCAGGTTGAGATTCCACAGGGATGGAAAGGCTTTCCGCTGGTTTTTCTCCACCGCCAGGAGGCTGGAGAGCTCTACATCGACACTTACCCCCTGCGCAACCGGGACGAGGATTCCCTGACAGTCGTGTGGCCGGGGACACCGGCCTACGAGAAGATCAGGTTTGGAGAGCCCAACCAGATCTTCTATGCCTTCAAGGGCTCGCCCCGCATCGAAGAGGCTGTGCTGGAGGTTCGACCCGCCGAGTTTTACGAGTTCGAGCTCTCGGAGGCCGAAACTGCAAAGAATCGAGGGCTCTGGTTGACTGCTGCCGTGAGCTATCTAAAAGATGGCGCCCCCACTACGGACAAGCCTGTATACCGGGATTCCGACGACCTGCGCCCCAACTGGCTGGGCAGTTCGAACAATCCCGTCTTTGGCCAGGTTGCCTTCTATGGAAAAGCAAAGATCCAGGATGTCAGCGGCTTTCCACCCTTGATTCCGCGGGTCTGGTCGGGCTATCCCTGGAGCCTGCAGCGATACCGCCTCTCCGGTGAGGAAGGCAGGATCAGGCTCATCGTGCCACGCTTGGCCGAGGGCGTTGACTACAAAGTGGAAGTCCTGTTGACTCGCTGAGCCGCAGCGATCGAAGCGAGCGAGGCCATCAATGCACAAGGCCGGGGGTTCTCTTGCATTTGCCGCACTCCTCCTGGGCGCCTGTGCCGGGAATGGTGAAGATCGGCAAGCCGGCGGTCACCCGATCCGAAACGTTCTCGTGCTCATGTCGGATGACCATGCCGCATACGTGACCGGGGCCTATGGCAACTCTATCGTCCGCACCCCCGGGGTGGATCGGCTGGCTGCACAGGGAGTGCTCTTCAGCCGCGCCTATGCGAACGCTCCCGTATGCTCGCCCTCGCGGCACTCGATCATCACCGGGCGCCTGCCCCACGCCGCCGGGGTGACTCTGCTGAGCTCCTCCCTTTCCGAAGACCAGCTCACGATCGCGGAGCACCTGCAGTCCCACGGGTTCAAGACCGGGGCAGTTGGGAAGATGGCTTTCCATGGCGACGTGAAACACGGCTTCGACTACCGAATCGAAGGCCGGGATCACGACCGCTATCTGGAGTTTCGTCCGGCGCAGCGGCCGCCGGCCGGTACTCCCACCAAGGCGGTCTGGAAACCCTTCGGCGATCCGGCAGCCACCTGGCTGAACTCGGAAGGATTGCCGGGTACCGGGTATCCGGCGCCCGGCAACTTCGAGCGGCGCGGCCTGTACGATAACGATTTTCTGGGGACCTTCTTTACGAGCCTGGCCATCGACTTCATGACCCGCAACCGGGACCAGCGCTTCTGCCTTTTCCTGAGCTTCTACGAACCCCACTCTCCCTTCAACTTCCCGATTGAGTTTGCCGGCAGGTACAACCCGGCCGAGATGCCCGTACCCGAGACGGGCGCCGAGGATGAAAGATGGATTCCGGAAATCTTCCGGGATCTGACTGAGCAGGAAAAACGGGGAATCATCCGCTCCTATTACACCTCGGTAGAATACCTGGACAAGAATATCGGCCTGGTGCTGGATGCCTTAAGAGATCTGGGCCTGGACCGGAACACGCTGGTCATCTACGTCTCCGACCACGGCTATCTGCTGGGTCACCACGGCCGCTTCGAGAAGCACTCCATGTGGGAAGAGGCCGTGCGCGTACCCCTGATCATAAGGGATCCCCGCTACCCCAGCCACAGGGTCAATGCACTGGTGGAGTTGATCGATCTGGTTCCCACGATCCTCGAAACCCTGGAGGTGCCCCCCATGCCCGGGCAGCAGGGAATAAGTCTCCGGCACCTGTTACAGGGAGGAGAGGATCAGCACCGAGACGTCGTCTTCTCCGAGTACCTCGACGATCAGCGGGCCATGGTGCGCGGTGAAAGGTGGAAGTATGTCATCACCAGCGGAAAACATGACCTGGCCCTCGGCTACGCTACTGGATTCGGCCCCTCCGGTCGTTTCGAAAGCCTATACGACCTTCGAGAGGATCCCGGCGAGTTTCACAACCTTGCCGGGGACCCGAATCGCTCAGAAGTACTCTCCGAGATGCGTACTAGAATGCTCGAAATCTTCCAAAAGACGCATCCGAAGGCCGAACTCATGCCACCCGATCTGTCAATCCTGGAGCAGCTCGAGTGGTTTCTGGAGCCGCCAGATGGGTGATTTCAGATTCCAAATTCCAAATTCCAAAACTGGGCATCGGACTTTCATACCCTCTCGGGGCGCGACCTGAAGGATTGAGCCGGCTCCCGATTCCGAGCCGTCACTCATGTTCCAGGTCAGAGAAGGCTTGGTGGAGCCGAGAGTGGGAGGAGGCCCAGGGCAGCGCTCGGGAATTTAAACGTCGCGCCGCCCTGGGCCTCCTCCCACTCTCTCATCAGAAGCCGGGAAAGCGGCAAGAACGTTTTTGGAATCTGGAATTTGGAATGTCCATCTAGGCCAGCAGATCCGGAATGACTCGGGCCTCATGAACGTCGGTCAGGCGCTGGATGCGGCCGTCGTAGGGGAAGGTGAGTCGGCGGTGATCGAGGCCCAGCAGGTGCAGCATCGTGGCATGTAGATCCGGAACCCCGACGCGATTCTCGACAGATTTATAGCCGAAATCATCGGTGGCGCCGTACACCTGACCTCCCTTGATGCCGCCGCCGGCCAGAACGATGCTGAAAGCTTCCGGGTTATGATCTCGACCGTCGCCGTCCTGGGAGACCGGTTGCCGCCCGAACTCTCCGCCCCAGGTAACCAGAGTCGTATCCAGCAAGCCTCGCTGTTTCAGGTCTCTGAGTAAACCGGCAGCGGGCAAATCCGTCTCGGCACAGCATTTCTTCATCTGCTTTCTCGTCTTGCTGTGCGTGTCCCAGGGTTGACCCTCCAGGAAAATCTGCACGAATCGCACTCCACGTTCCACCAGCCTTCGAGCCATCAGGCAGCGTGTCCCATAGGAGGCCGTCACCTCGTTGTCCAGACCGTACAGCCTGCGAGTGGCTTCGGATTCCTTAGAGAGGTCCAGGGCATCGGTTGCCGACAGCTGCATGCGGGCTGCCAGCTCGTAAGATTTGATGCGGGCATCCAGTTCGAGCTCTCCCGGGCGGAAGCGGCGGTGCTCCCGGTTGAGCCTTCCCAGTAGCTCCTGTCGGCCCAGGCGCACGGCTTTAGAGCGATGCGTTTCCGGGTACAGGTTCAGTACAGGCATGCCCTCGCTGCGAAGAGGTGTCCCCTGGTAGATCGGAGGCATCCAGCCGTTGGACCAGCTCTTGGCGCCATTGATCGGCAACCCCGCCGGATCGCACAGGGCCACGAAGGCCGGAAGGTTCTGGTTTTCCGACCCGAGCGCCAGCGTCACCCAGGAACCCAGCGAAGGGCGGCCGTCTTCTCTGGTTCCGCTGTGCATGACCCACAAGGCTTCTTCGTGCTGGAAGGTCATCGTGTGCATGGACCGAATAACTGCCAGCTCGTCCACCATCGCGGCCAGGTGGGGCAGCACTTCAGACACTTCGATTCCGGATTGGCCGTGCCTGGAGAACTGAAAGGGACTTGCCATGAGGCCGCCGTATTTTTCCAGCTCCGAATTGGGAGTTCCAATTCCCAGCGGGGCCCTCTGACCGTGGTGCCTGGTCAGAGCCGGCTTCGGGTCCCACAGGTCCACCTGGCTGGGCCCCCCGTTCATGAAGAGCTGGATTACGGCGTTGGCGCGGGCCGGGATCATGGAAGATCTGGGCTGGAGGTCGAAGGGCCCCTCCTGCCCCCGGGCTCCCAGAGCCACCCGGCTGTCGCCTCCCAGCGCGGCCAGCGCGGCAGCGGCGATCCCACCCGTCATCCGACTCAACATTTGGCGGCGGGAAAGAAGCCCAATCAATTCAAATCGCGCCAGTGGATTCAATGCGACTCCCGTAGAAGGTTTCTGTCTCTAATCAATATATACGAATTCGTTGGCGCTCATCAGCATGTGACAAAGATCGGACCACGCCAGAAGGCGAGGATCGGGCGCCGGCAACTCTTCGGGGGGGGGCGCTGCCTCCGTCCCTGCCGGCTGTTTCGGCGCCGCCATGTGATGCTCTTCCTGCCGATCCAGGAAACTGGTAGTCCAGGTTAACTCCCGATCAGATGGTTGCCGGCCGAAGGCAACCCGGAAGGCATAATCCAGGCGCTCTTTTTCGCCGGCCTCGGGCATCTCGTGGAGGATACGGCGCGCGAAATGCCGTGACATCGAAATAGTGAAGTTACTGTTGAGCAGATGCAGCGCCTGGGTCGAAAGCGTCGACCTCTCTCGACGGGGACAGGTATATTCCATGGCCGGCGCATCGAACAACTTCAAGAGCGTGAGCATTCGGGAGCGCCGCTGCGCCAGATAGATACTGCGCCGCCGGGCAGTCGCCTCCACCGCCGTGACGGCCTCGCCCTGCTCGTCAACCTCCACGGCAACGGGCGGACCGTGCATCTGCAGATTGAGAGTTCCGGACGCGGCCAGCATGGAATCGCGGATGACCTCCCCGTCTGCACGCCTGAGCGGCATGCGCCACCACAGCCGGTTCTCAGGATCGATCCCGGCATTGCTTTCATCTTTGTGCGACACCTGCCGGTACACGCTGGAACTCATGATCAGTCTGTGCATCGCCTTGACGCTCCAGTCAAGCCGCACGAACTCGGTGGCCAGCCAGTCGAGCAGCTCGGGGTGCGTGGGTCGCGCTCCCTTCGAACCGAAGTTGTCGGGAGTCCGGACCAGACCCTCGCCGAAGTGGTATTGCCAGATTCGATTCACCATGACCCGCGATGTGAGCGGATGTTTGGGGTGCACGAGCCATCGCGCCAGTGCGGTACGCAACCCCGAGGTGCGCGCATCGGGGCCCGGAGGCGGCACTTCGAAGGGTCGCATCGGGTCACTCAGCACTGAGAGCGGTCCCGGCTCGACCTTGTCACCAAACTTGTCGAACTCGCCCCGAAGCCGCACGAAGGTGTCGGGCACATCGGGCCCCATGTCCTTAAGCCCCCGAATGTGCGGAAGCTCGATGCGCCTGGCCTGAAGCGCCTTGATGGCCTCTTCCATCACGGCGTCCTGCTCTTTGAATCCGGGGAACGCACCGGTAAACTCTTCCTCCTTGATCTCGACCTGATCAGAGAACTTGGCCAGCAGGTACCTCTGCACCTCGGTCCGCTTCTCCTGCTCGGTTCGGACCGCGGCCCTGACGTCCATTCGAAGGACTTTTGGAAGGGTGGCCAGTTTCTTCTGGAGCAACTGATCCTCGCGGGATAAACGAAACTCCTTGCGTTGCTCCTCGAGCGCAGTGATTTCCTTATCCAGCGGCTCGTTGTGAAGCCTGGCCCGCTCCCGCTCCGGCCGGGCGGCTTCGGTAAATCCCCTCTTTTCCGAGACAATCCACCTGTCCGGGTCATAGGCGGGTTTGAGAATCGCTTCCAGGCGATAGTAGTCGCGCTGCGGGATCGGGTCGAACTTGTGGTCGTGGCACCTGGCACAGTGCAGGGTCAGACCCATAACCGACGACCCGAAATTGCGGATGGTATTGTCAATCGTAGTGTACCGGTACTCTCGCAGATTGTATTCCTCGTAGGTCGGATCCGCTCCGGTGCGTAAGAATCCCGTGGCTTCCAGGCGCTCCACCATCTCGGGCTCCAGCTTGTCGGCAGCCAGGTCCACCATCTCGTCGCCGGCGACCTGCTCGAGCAGGAACTGGTCATAGGGCTTGTCCGCATTGAAAGACCGGATGACATAGTCGCGGAATCGATAGGCAGACTCGCGGACATTGTCTGAATCCCAGTGCCCATCCGAATCGGCATAGCCGACGGTGTCGAGCCAGTGGCGCCCCCAGCGCTCTCCATAGCGGGGTGACGACAGGAGCCGATCCAGAAGCCGCCCATAGGCCCCCGGCTGATCGTCGGCAACAAAGTCATCGATTTCGTCGGGACCAGGCGGCAGGCCGATCAGGTCGAAACTGGCACGGCGGAGCAGCGTCCGCCGATCGGCTTCGGCGGAGAGAACCATGCCTTTTGCTTCGAGCTTTGCGAGAATGAAAGCGTCAATGGGTGTTCTGAGCCGCGACCGGTGTTCGACCTGCGGCACCTGCGGCCGCACCGGGCTCCTGAACGACCAGAAACTACGATCTTCCTGACCGGGACCGGAAGCGTAGGACGGCGGCGCTTCAGACCCGCGCGCGAGGGCACCGCCTGAAATCCACCGCCGTATCAGATCCAGCCCGGCCTGGCTCGGACGGGGCTCACCCTGGGGAGGCATCCGCCCGCTCGAGATCGTCTCGAAAAGCAGGCTGGAGTTCTCATCCCCGGCAACCACGGCCGAACCTGATTGGCCGCCCTGGATAATACTCTCCCTGGTGCGCAGATCGAGTTTGCCCTCACGACGATCGCCGCCGTGACATTTGAAGCAGTGGGTCTCAAGGACCAGCTTCACTTCCTGGAAGTTGGGCGGTTGCCCCGGGTGCGGTTCTTCCCCGTGGCCCGGGGTCAGGGGTGCCCTCAGGGCAAGAATCATGCCTGTGGCCCAGAAGGCGGCGCCCAGGATCGCGCCATAACGGAGGCTGTGTGATTTCACGCAAGATGACAGCACGCCATTCCCATCCATACCCAAGTATATCCTGGAGAAGGTGCCGATTGCCCAGCGTGGAATGTGGGAGACATCTGAGCTCATAAGTCAAGAGAATTGTCTCCCTTTTTTTCTGAAGCTTATCCACAAGCCGGTTGCATCAGAGCCACAAGAGGAGAGTTGCTCCTCTGGAGACTCCGGCAGTAGAGTTCCTCGTCGTAGTGGACTCGATCGATCCAGCAACGGAAGAGAATGCGAATCCATTTGTAAGCTAAAGATCGAACGGCGGCGTGGTGTTTGAGACCGCGCTGACGTTGCTGTAGGTAGTAAGCACGAGCCCAGGGCGATTGCGGAATCGAGCAGGCCGCAAACTCATGGAATGTTTGGCGAATAAACTTGGGACAGCCTCGACGCCAGACCACCCGAGAACTTCGTCCGCTGTTTCGTGTTACGGGAGCGATGCCGCTCCATTTTTGGACCTCTTCAGCATCCTCAAAGCGACTGCGATCCGACCCGAAGGCCGCCAACAAGCGAGGAGCCAGAGCCGGCCCGGCTCCGCTGAAGCTTGCAAACAGAGCGGCATCTTCATGCTCGGCGAAGAGCGTGGCAATGCGGTTGTCGTAGCGTTTGATGATCGGCAGCAGAACCGAGAGCTGTTCGACCAGGCCCACCAGTTTCAGTGAACCGGCTCCAATGAGAGCCTCATCCTGGGTCAGTGGGTAACTGGCACGGATCTGCTCGAGCAATGTTTGCAGCTTCGTCTCGGCACAGCGTACTCGATGTCGTGCCATGCAGCGACCCAGTACATCGATCCGCACTTTGCGAGCCTGCTCCAAGGTGGGCCAGCGCCTCAAAAACTCCAGAGCCAGCGGCCCATCCAACTTTGCAAACCACTGCAAAGGCTGCGGATAGTAGCTCTTCAAGACCTCGCGCAGTTGCTGCACCAGTTCTTTGCGCCTCTCCACCAACTGGCGTCGCCCCTCCACCAACAGCGCCAGCTCCCGGGTCTGGGCCGCCTCCGGTCTCCAACAACGCAATCGATCCCGGTGTCTGTACACCAGCTCCAGCAACAAGTCCGAATCTTCCGGATCATCCTTCTTACGTCGCGGTAGGGACGATCCTTTCGGATCGCCCCCCGCACAGATCCCAGCGAGCGGAACTACCGCACTGGGCTCTTACCTCAGGTAATAACGCGCAGTCGCTGTTCGGGATAAGGGTGTACAACTCGCAGTGCAGGAAGCCATCTTGTCGCTAGCCCGGATTATGCAAGAACCGTAGTTCGGTGTTGAAAAACGACTCGAGAAGTGGCCCAACTCGGAAGCGGGCAGGTGTGACAGGCGGATTTGCGAAGAATATGGGTTGGCGAGGCGTTTGAGTGGTTTGGGGAGTGAATTTCAGACAGATCTGGGCCTGGATGAGTGTCGGAAGCGGTTTTTCGGGGGAGCTGGGAAAAGCTAACTGGAGTTCAGGCGACTCAAGACGAGGTGGAAGAGGGGTTGTTCGGGGAAGGCTGAGGAAAGATGGACCCAGATGCGTCGAGTGGTTTGTCGGATCCGGGCCCCAATCTTGAGGACCCGACGACGTAAGGTTTCGATTTCGAGCTTGTGCCAGGGGGTTCCGTGAAGATAGTCGCGCAGGCGCACGAACATCTGGTAAGCCAGTGCATGCAGGAGGAGTCGAAACTGATTGGCCAGGAATCGATGACAGCTGAGTCGGTCCATGCTCAGATGATTCTTGAAGGCCTTGATGAAGTTCTCGGTCTGCCCTCGGTTTGTGTAGTGGTCATAAAGTGATTGGGAGCAGAGATCGTCCCGGTTGGTAACTACAAAGCGACGATTGATGCCACGCTGATCGACCTCCACTTTGACAATGACGCGACGGGATCGATCCCAGCTGTGGGCTCGATAAAGAAACTCGTCAAACTGACGCTGTTTTTCCTCCAGCTCAACGAACCTCAGCCGAGTCGAATCCAGCAGGGGCTCGACCACTCGCTGCAGGCGAGGGTTTCGACTTAACCCAATGACATACTGGAGTTTATTCTCTTCACATTCACAGAACTCGTAGAGCCGAGGCGTGGCAAAGCCGCTGTCGGCCCGAATCTCAATCTCGACATCCGTCCCCACTGCTTGTCGGATGGCCTCCACGACTCGCTTCAGAATGGGCACGATGTGAGAGGCAGCCCCCTTGTTGCCAGGTCTCAACACGGCACAGACCAGGTCTCCCGTGTCGGCATCGAAGATCAGCAAAGGATGCAGAATGTGGTTTCGGTAATACCCGTGGTAGAAGGAGAACTCCTGTTGGCCGTGAGTGTGGTCGTCGGTACTGTCCAGATCCAGGATGATCTTGCTGGGACGTCTCTTCTTCAGGGAGCGCACATAACGGCCTAGCAGCCACCGGCTCAGACGCATCAGATCCTTCTTGGTGACGGAGTTCTCCAGGCGGGAGAAAGTCGGCTGGGTGGCCAAATCGGGATCGCTCTCTGGCAACTGATCACAGACTGTCTTGAGCATCGGATCCGAGCGCAGCGTATCGGCGTCATTACAGTCTTCGTAGCCGGCCACGATCTGCAAGACTCGTTGTCGGATCAACTTCAACAGGTCATGACGAACGTAGCGTCGGTCTCGACTTTCCGCAATACACGAACTGAAGCCCTCGCACAATCGATGTTGACGATCCAGGGATCCAAACAACAACCATCCTGCGTCGGAAGTGAGGCTCCCTCCATCAAAACGCGTCGTGATCTTTCTGTGGCTGTGAAATGGCAGGGTATTCTGGCAGACTGTTTTTGACATTGCCGTAGCTCCTGTTTAGGGTCATTGTTTTTGTAAACCCTTTTATATCAGAGAGCTACGGCCTTTTTTCTGGGCCCAAATCTCACTTGAATTTAGATCTCTTGCATAATCCGGGCTAGGCGGTTCATCCGCTCTCCAGTGATCCGATGACGCTGGCTACGACGCCTTAGCGCACGCAGCCAGAGTCGATAGACCTGATACTTGAAAGCGGCCGGCTTGCGATGGTTACGCGGTACGGCATAGTACTGGAAATGTCCCTGTACTACACTGCGCAACCACTGACCCACTACCGGGACGGGTTCATGCAGGCGATACCGAAGCTCGCGAGCGATCTCTCGCAGTTTCGCTTGCATGCGCTTCCGCATGGTCTGCCGCAGCACGATGAATCTCCCGTTCCGGGTTCTGTCGCACGTGTGCGTAAAACCCAGGAAGTCGAAAGACTCGGGCTTCCCTTCTCCACGGCGCTTGCGATCCCGAGCGGCGTACCGCCCGAACTCGATCAAGCGCGTTTTGTCGGGGTGCAGTTCCAGGTGAAACGTGTGGAACCGGTCCCGCAAGTCTGCCAGAAAACGCTCGGCATCTTCACGAAACTCGAAACCCACTGTGAAGTCGTCGGCAAACCGGACGATGATTACATCGCCACGAGCGTGCCTGCGTCTCCATTGGTCGGCCCATAGATCGAACACATAATGAAGGTACACATTAGCCAACACGGGTGAAACACTCCCGCCTTGAGGCGTACCGGATTCGATCTCGGTTCGCTTCCCATCCTCCACGATCCCCGCCTTGAGCCACTTTTTAAGGTGGCGGATAACACGTGGATCGGCGATTCTGTGCTCGATGAACTTCAACAGCCATTTGTGGTCGATGGCATCGAAAAACCCACAAACGTCCGCATCCAGCACCCAGTTCACTCGCTTGCGCATGATTCCGACATAGAGCGCGTCCAACGCATGGTGTGGACTGCGCCCCGGGCGGAAACTATACGAGAAGCCGAGAAAGTCGGTTTCGTAGATGGCGTTCAATACCTGGACCGTAGACCGCTGGACGATCTTATCCTCCAATGCAGTCACTCCGAGCGGACGCTGCCGCCCATCGGCCTTCGGTATATAGGCCCTCCGAACCGGCTTGGCTCGGTACGCTCCGCGTTTGAGCCTTGCGGATAGATCCTGGAGGTTCTCCTCGAGGCTCTCTCCGTATTGCTGCCACGTCAATCCATCCACGCCCGGTGCGGCATTGCGCTTGAGGCCGAAGTAAGCCTGCCGGAGTCGATCGATGTTAGTGACGTGGTGCCAGAGCGACGTGAACCGTAGCTCCTTATCCCGGCAGGCTACCTGCCGTATCCGTTCCAGCGCACTTTGCAAGTCCTCGGTTTCGACGTAGGTGCGGTCTCTTGGCTGTGTCCGCGATTTCCCGCTTGGTGCCCGTTTAGAGTCCTCCATATCGATTCCTCTCCCGGCTCTGTGTCCGGCACTTGTTTTGCTAGGACGAATTCCCTTTGGCCAGGCCGCTTGGCTCCACCCTCTCCGCCGACCGCGGCGCACCGCCGTCTTTGTTCGAGCGCTTCTCAGCTACTATCAGCCTGTCCGACTTCCCGCCTCCGTGCATCGCTGTCGTGCTCCTTTCGGATTCACAGCGCGGACCTTGGGGCCATCCCCCTGGGGTCAGAGGCGGGATCTCCCGGCTCCCGTGTAAGCAACTTCCGTACGTGCACAGGGTCTCGGGACCACGCGGGGGCGGAATCGTTCTCGCGATTAGCGAACGGTTCCATGTTGCCTTCCGATCCTACGACTACGTCGGCCCCCCGAAGTCATTTTCCTTCCGCGGCTCAATACCTGGCCCGCACGTGCCCCTGTCAATGCTTCGCCTGCACTCTTACGAGTACACACGCATGACTCGGGGTCAGCATGGTTCGCTACTCCTTTCCTGTGAGAGACTCTCGCTCTCTGCTACTCACCGGTTTGCGCCGGCGCACCGGAGGGTGAAAATGCCTCTCGATAGCTCGCCACCGTCTTCGGATTGATCGGGTACAGGTGCAAAAAGTCATAGCACATCAGCGCCGCCATCAACCCTCCCCGCTTTTGCTCCAGGGCAATCACCACAGGACGACCCTCAAAACGGGTTCTTAGCTGGCGTACCCATTCGTGCAACTCTTCCGGGTCTTGCCGTACCTGACACCTCTCTACTTCCCGACTGCCGGCTGCCCGCAGTCGGATCTCATGTTGATCTTCGGCCCAATCCAATCCTACCCATGCTCCGATCTGTTCTGTGGCTAACATTGCGCCACTCCTTTCTGCGCAGCACACGCTTGCCCAGACCTTGCGCAACCCTTATAGTCGAGTCCTCGAAGGACAGCATCTAGAGTATGCGTTTGCTGTCTGTGCACCGTGGCGTTCGAAAGTCTCCCGCCAAGCGTTTCGTACGCTGGGGCCTTGAATTCGTAACGCCACGGTGCGCGTGCTGCACAGAGGCAATCTGTTCCTCGATCGCTCCCAGCGCAAACTTTTTCCACAACCCAGAAAAGAAAAAAGCAGCAAAAAAGAAAATCGCTACTATTTCTAATCCATCGTTGGAAAATAGATCGTTAGTAACTATAAGGCGCCTCGGGGCGGCGACCGTAGGGGCCGGCCTGGTGCCGGCCCGTTTGGCGGGCGACCACGAGGGTCGCCCCTACGAATAGCCCCAAGTCGCGGCACCTGAAGCCCCTCCCGCTCTGGGTCTCTTGAAAGCGCGGGGCATTTCAGTCTCCGTAGAACTCTATACACCGGGCGATGAAGGCATCGATTCCACCTTCGACGATGTGGATGGTGCTGATTCCCTCAGCAGTGCCGCCCGGAGTCACATCCCCGAGCAGTGGGTCGGCGTGGATGCAGACGCCGTCCTGGTGCTCGACCCGCCGGCTCCGGTTGTTGAAGAAGTACGCCGCATCTGCGGTCGTCATTCCGATGGTCCACCGTCCGTCCCTGGAGACGACGCAGCCAAATCCTCTGGACAGGACCTGGTGGTGCGCCGCTTGATCGATTCGCCGGAACACCCACAGATCTTCGAGGCCGGGGCCTCCCCGGACGGGAAAGAATGTGTATTTTCCACGCCCGTGATCATATGCGGCGAAAAGGTCCGCCAGCGGCTCCCAGCCTGAGGGAGATCTCCAGTCGGCAGTGGGAACGAAAGTCCGCTCCAGCGGCGGATCGTTGAACAGCGGCGCGTCGGCATAAGTCAGGCAGATGAACGCGTTGGTTGCCCGCCAGGTCCTTGGCGACAGATTCCTGACCCTCACGCGAGTCTCGATCTCCGATCCCTTGAACTCGACCTCAGCCTCCATGTGAACCAGATCAGGGATGGTCGTGTGCCAGCGGGCCATCTGCCTCGAGAATTCCCAGCTCGAAGGGTCTTCCTGCCAGGGAACGATGGGCCCCTCAGCGTCGGAGATCACCTCGGGAATCGCAATCTTGAAGACATTGCCGGGAAACTGCCGGAACTCGAGCTCGATAGACTGTTCCTGGAAATAGTTGACCCACACCTTCGGAGGGTGCTTCGCGGCCTGCGAGGAAGTCTGCGCAACCTCGCGAGTAGGTGAACAGGCCGTCAGGCCGCTCACGAAGGCGAGAGTCGCAACCAACGCGGGCGAGACGATCCAGGCTGCACCCGTTCTCTTCCTGACATGGCCCATTTAAGCTCCAGCCTCGTATAGGTTAGTCTAGTTCAACTCGCCAGAAAGTTGTGAGAACCAGGACTGAAGAAGATAGATCGGTGGGCACGGCTGCCTGGAGTGACGGCAAAGGGAAGGGCAAAGGCAAAGGCGAGGCGCTAAACTGGTACGAGGAGTGCACACATGAAACAAACTTTTCCGCCACCCTCTGCCCTCCGGACGACTCGCCTGGAGCTTGTTCGCGTTCGCCTCGTCATGGCCATCCTCCTGTCACTGGGGCTGGTGGGTGGGTGTGGAGAAGCCCCGAGCGAGATATCACTGTCCTTGCTGCTGCGTGTGCCCACGGCCTCCATCGAGCTCTCGCCCAACGGGCCGGTAACCCTTTATCCCGTGTCGGTGGGCGGAGACGAACGGGCCGCTATCTTTGCTCCCGCTCCCTCGCGGATCCGGTTTTCTGACGTGATTGTCCCGACCGCCGCGAGTCTCTCGTTCGGCGTGGGTCTCATTGACTCTTCGGACCGGCCCGACGACAAGCAGGACGGAGCACTCTTCGAACTCGATATCGCCGAGTCGCCGGGGCAGGTGGAAACGATCTGGTCCCACAGGTTGAGCCCCAAAGACGGGAATGAGGGTAGCTGGGCGGAAGCCGAGGTCGATCTCTCCGGGTACGCGGGACGCTCCGTCGATCTCGTGTTCAAGACCGGTGAAGTGGAGGGCCACGCTGGACGCGCCGCGTGGAGTTCGCCTGTGATCCGGGGTATCGGACCATATTCCGCCTCGGCGAGAGGCCCTGTTCCCCGCCGGCATGTCGACCTCGATCTGATGGAGGGCTTCGCTCCTCCTATTTCTATGAACACCTTCTCGTTTTTTCGCCCCGGCCAGATTCTGCATGACCACGCTCGTCGCATCATGACCAGCCAAACCAAGAACGAGCCGCCACGGGATCCCGCCTCCGATCGACTCGACTTTCGATTCCGGGTCCCGCAGGCGGGCGCCCTCGAACTGGGCGGAGAAGTCCTGGTCGGCCCCGAATCGGCCGATGCGACGCTCGGCCCCGTCACCTTCATTGTGGAGATCGAGGGAGAGCCCGTCATGCGGCGAGAGTTCGGAACGCCCGGGCACATGGTCTACTCGGGTGGTGTAGAAGACCTGGACATCTCCCGGTACAACGGTCTCAACTTCGTGGAGCTGATTCCGCTGGATGAGCATGCAGGGAAGACCGTGAACGTCACGCTGCGACTGGATGGGACGCGCAGCGACGACGTCTACTGGTGGACGGGACTCCTGCTCAAGCGGTCCGAGCTTATCGAGCGCCGGAGGGCGGATCGGGGACCAAACGTTCTAGTCATGCTGGTGGACACACTGCGGGCAGATCATCTGGGTCTTTACGGATACGACCGGCCCGTAAGCCCGAACCTGGATCGGTTCGGCGAGGAGTCCCTGGTCTTCGATCGCGCCTTCTCCCAGGCCCCCTGGACCCAACCTTCCGTCGCGAGTCTGATGACGGGGCTCGAGCCGCTCGAGCACGGTGTCATCGGCGGTGTGACCTTCCACCACTCCTTCGATACGAACGCCAGCATTCTCCAGGAGGCCGGCTTCACCACCGTGGCGATCTCCTCGAACCCGATCATCACGCGGCGGGCAGGATTCCATGTCGGCTTCGAAGAGTTCCTCGAGATTCCGGAGGGGCGAGCCGAGGAGATGATCGATCTGTTCGATCACTGGCTTGCGGAGAATGAAAACCTGCAGTGGTTCGCCTATCTGCATTTCTTAGATCCGCACGGGCCGTTCGGGGCGCCGGAGCCCTTCGGCAGTCGCTTCCTCCCGGAGGTCGCGGAAAAGGATCCATCACAGGGCGATCCGTATGTCGAGGATATGCGTGCCAGGTACGACGGGGAGATCCAATACCTCGACGCCGAGTTCGGTCGCCTGCTCGAGATCCTTCGGCAGCGGGGGGTATTCGAGGACACCATCATCGTGTTCGTCGCCGACCACGGTGAAGAGTTCAACGAGCACGGGAAGCTTTTCCACAGCGAGCAGATCTACAACGAATCAGTCCATGTCCCTCTGCTCATCCGGGCTCCAGGCCGGCTCGAGCCCGGACGGGCGGCGGGGACCGTCGAGGTGCGTGACGTCATGGAAACGATCCTGGAAATGGTCGGTGTGCGTGCCGCCCCGTCCGGTGAGACCCGGCTCGCCGCGGCTCGAAAGGGTTCCGACCAGACGGCTTTCTCCCACACCAGCCTCGGCCATGTGGAGGGCGAAGACTTCCATGAGATCGCCGCGGTCACGCTCGGCGACTGGAAGTACATCCGGCGGCTCGATACCGGAGACACCGAGCTGTACGATCTGGGCAGCGATCCAGGGGAGCGGCGCAATGTACTTTCCAGCCACCCCGACGTTGCCGCCCGCTACTCCACGCTGCTCGGTCAGATTTTGGCCAAGCGGCCCCAGGTCGAAGAGAGAATGGATCCGGGACTACTGCAGAAGCTCAAAGCGGGCGGGTACCTCCAGGATTGACGGAATTAGTGCCAGGGGCTGAGACCAAATGAGGGAGGGGCCTCAACCCGAAACGTCCACTTTGCGTCCCTAGTAGCGCTCCCTACTTTCTCATAAAGTGGATTTCCCAGCGGGACTCGCCGTGGATGAATAGCCGGGCCACGCGTCCGGCCTTTTTGTCGGTCTCTCGCTTTCCGGAGTCGATGCCCACAACCTGGGGATACCAGGGGCCCCAGTCGTCCCAGTCGGCATTGCCCGGCAGGTCGAACTGCGCCACCAGGGATGGGGGGCGGAAGAGGAGCGGAGTTGCATCCGGTGGAGCCTCCAGCGCCCGGGGGATGCTCCAGCCCTTCGGATCGGACAGATCCGGGTTGAACGAGACGTAGAACCCCTCCGGCGTCCAGTCCTTGCCGGTGGTTCGGTTGAGCAGGACGACGTATTCACCAAGGTAGGTGTTGTAGTGAACGGACGGTCCCCAGAAGGCATCTGCGGTCTGGTGGTGCCAGTCTCCGGTTACGGGAAAGATGGGCGTGACGCGGCCCTCGAGGCCGGGCTGGGACCAGTCTTCCTGATACCACTTCTGCACTTTCCCCACCGGTTCGTCCCGGTCCGCATAGCGCATCCGAGCTACCGAGACCCCCTGCTCCTCCACCGGCCGGTGGTAGGTGCTGATGAAGAAATAGACCCAGTCCCGGTCTCGATCCGGTATCGCCGTGAAATCCCCGTTGCCGCCACCGAAAAAAAGATTGGCGCTGTCGCACTTCAGCGAATCCGACGGGGGCGTGAGAATGATCCCCAGATCCTGCCAGGTCAGGCCGTTATCCGGTGAGATCGCCGCACCGATACGGGCGGCCGAGAGAGACTCGTCAGCGCAAATCTTGAACTCTGTGTGATACCAGCCGTAGAGCGTGCCGTCCCCGTCCTTCCAGGTACTCTCGATGAAGGGGAAGTAACCACTCGACTCGAACTCGACGACCGGTCCCACGGCCAGATGAAATAGATCCGGCCCGGAGCTCCGGCGCGTTTTCCAGGGGGGGCCGAAGGGGTGAAACAGGTAGAGCGTGCCGTCGTCCCAGTGGGACGGTGTGTTGCAGTCGGGCTGGCCGGCTAAGGCCAGCGGCGGAGCCTGGAACAACTGGGCGCGGGGAGGGCTGGGGTCGTCCGGAGACGGCGTGCATCCGGAAATAGCCCCCAGGGCCAGGAAGGCTGTCAGGAATGCTTTTCGCATGATTCGTCTGGTTTCCTTGGCGGCTTGTGGGCCGGTGCTGGAACCAGGACTACTCCGGCTTGGAAAAGACGATCTCCCACCGGGAGTGTCCGCCCAGGTAGAACCTTGCCACGCGGCCGGCCAGCTTGTCGGTCTCCCTGGACTCGCTGTTCACACCCAGGATCGAAGGGTACCAGCCGGCCAGGAGGTAGCCTTCGTTTGGACCTTGCAGGATGTTTTGAGGCTGCGACCATTGTTTCGGATCCTCCAGGCCGGGGTTGAAACTGACGTAGATGCCCTCCTGCGGCCATCCCTTGGTGCAGCAGGAGCGATTCAGCAGCATCACGTATTGTTCGAGGTACGTGTTCCAGTGCACGGAGGGTCCCCACAGGGCATCGGCATCCTCCCGCATCCAGTCCACCCGAACCTTGAAGATGGGAGTGACGGCTCCCCCGAGGCCCGGTTCCTCCCAGCTTCCCTCGCGATACTTCCAGGTCTTGCCCACTGGATTGTCCCGATCTGCGTACGCCATCCGAGCCACCACCACACCCTGCTGTGAGACGTCGACAGAGTAGCTGCCGAAGAGGAAGTAAAGAAACTTCCCGCTGCGGTCCAGCATTACGGAAAAATCTCCGTTGCCTCCGGCGAAAAAACCATTCCTGGAGCCGCAATCGACCTCCGGCGGCGCCTCGAGAATGACGCCCAGATCAACGAAGCTCGCCCCGTTGTTCTCGGACCGGAGCGCTCCGATCTTGGGAGCCGTGAGCTTGTGGGTCTGGCTCTCCGGATGATACTCCGTGGCCTCGCAGATTCCCTTCGGCTCATGGTGGTACCAGGCGTACAGGATGCCGTTGTCGTCCATCCAGCTGGCCTCGATCCACCGGGAGTGTCGCTCATGGTGATCGAACGCCACCGCGCGGGTCTGGCCCAGCTGGAATTGATCGGGCCCTTCGCTGCGCACCGGGAGCCCGCTGGAGTTAAACAGGTACATCTTGCCGTCATTCCAGTGAGCGGGACTGTTGCAGTCCACGCGCCCCGGCATCCGCACCGGCTCAGCCTCCCGCAGCACCGCGCCTTGCCCGTACAGGACGGGACTCGCTGAAAAAATGAACAGACCCAGCCAGATTACTCTCTGCCTTCGGAACATAACTCTACTCCGGAGGGTTCGGGGGGCCCGGCTGACCAGCAACCGCTGCCCACGTGACCCCACTTTGGTCCCGCCTGTAACCGTTTTCATTCGCTACTGCCCGGGGCCGGCTCACCCAGGAGCGTAAACTCCGCCTCCCCATTGGTGTTCTGACCACTGATCCTGTCCTGGACGCTTATCTTAAGGACGTAGCGATCGGGCGGCAACACCTTCACGCGGATGGCGCGCACACAGATGAGCCGATCATCGATGACCGACAGGCTTTCCACCGGCATGGTGTGAAAGGGCGCCGGAACCTTCTCTCCGTTCCTCTCCAGGCGGAAATCAACATCCAGCTCCGGTTGCTCGCTGGAGGCATCCCGCGAGCTGTTATAGATCTCGAAGTAGATTCCCAGCGCCTTGTCCCGGCCCACCACATGATTCACGTTGGGATAGATTTTCAGACCGTTCATGGTGACGAACGGGTCGGGTGGGATCTCGTCGGGTCCACTGTGCCGGATCAGGTCTGCCAGTACGACGGGGCTCAGGGTGAGCTCGTCCTCCTGGACACCCGGCAGCAAAAGCAGTTGCTCGACGGAGCCGAGCTTCCCGCTGTGGACATCTCTGGCGATGAGCTGCAGTTTGAAGCGGCCCGGCTTCAGGGGCAGGTAGCGCTGGAAGAGCATCCGGCCCGCCCCGGAAGTCCCACGCGGACGCCGTGCGGTCAGCAGATCCTCGAACTCGTAGGCGATCTTTCCGGTGAGATCGATGGCTCGACAATAGAGCTCGACCCGAGCCGTCTTTCTGCCCTTATCGTCGGCTTCAAAGGAAAGCCGGTCATGGTCGATGCTCAGCGTCACGGCCGCCAGAAAGCGGTGCTCGGAAACAAAAAACCAGTGGCTGGACGCCTCGAAGGAAATCTCGTCGTAATGAATCCTGGTGTCGACCGCTCCGACCAGGTCGGTATAGAACAACTTGGGAGGCCTCAATACCTCGAAATGGGTCAGGATGCGATCGAAAGCCTTGGCCGGGAGGTGGGGACCCGGCGTACGGAGCTCCGCCGCCCGCGTGTTCAAGCGGCCCTCCTCCAGCAGCTTTCCGAACAGGTCCGTGGCGGCCCGGCCCTGGCCATGCAGGTGGGCCATGTTGTACTTCTCGTACTGATTGACCGCCAGCTTGAACTCGCCTGTCCCCGACTTGTCGACGAACTCGAGTTCCACGTTCTGGCCAATAGTCGGCAGATGCCGGTAACGCCACGACTCGAAGGGCCAGGCAGTGATCGTATTGTTCCCTTCCGGGACCGAGGTCACGTAGTTTCCGCCCTGATGATAGATGGTCTCGTCGGGAGGCCCGTGGATGATGTAGATCCTGCCCCGGTCCGTTCTCCAGCCCCGCTTTCCTGAGGAGAAACGCTCGTTGGCATAGGCAATCCGGCGATAGTGCTCCTCCTTGAACTCGTTGAACGAGGTCCCGGGATCGCTGTCCCGGCGGCGCCAGAACTGCTCGATGAAATTGTCCTTCTCCTCGGGCGTCGTGAGTTTTCCGAAGACGTCCGCCTCCTGCGGACTGATGATGTACAGGACCTCTTCATCCAGCCATTTCTTGTAGTAGCGGGTCTGCTCCTCGAGGATCGATCGGTCCTGGGCAGGGACCAGTGGATGCAGTGCCACAGCCACAAGCCAGAAAGCGGAGATGCAAGTCTTCAAGACTGGATTCATCTTTGCTGGACCATCTCCAGATTGCGGCGCGCTTCCGTGAAACCCGGAGCGATGCTCAGGGCGCGCTCGAAGTGATGGATGGCTCGTTTCCCGTCGCCGCGCTGGGAATACGCGATCCCCAGATCATTGTGGGCGCGAAAGTGATCCGGTTTCAACTGAAGGACCCTTTGAAACAACCCGATAGCCTCACTCAAGCGCCCCTGAATTGCCAGGGCCTTGGCCAGATTATAGGTCGCTTCCGTATGTTCCGAGTCGAGCGTAACCGCTCTTCGCAGATGAGCGACGCCTTCGGCATAGTTGCCCGTGCTCAGATAGGCCACGCCCAGGTTGTGCTCCGCCTCCACGTGGTCGGGATCGATTTCCAGTGCCTGCTCGAGCCGGGCGATTCCCGGCTCGATGCGACCGTTTCTTGCCAGAGCGCTGCCGATGTTGGTGAGCGTCTTGACCCGGATTCTCTCGAGTTCCTGCCGGTAGTCCGCTTCTTCAGTTTCAGGCTCGACCCTCTCGGCACGGGCCAGCCAGTCAACAGCTTCGTCGATCCGGCCGGTACGGGCCAGCATATCGGCAATATTATAGTGGGCATTCTTGTGGCCAGGCCGCAGCCGTATGGTGGTGCGCAGGTGCTCGATACCCTGCCGGGTCTTCCCCAGCCGGTCCAGCGACAGGCCCAGCTGGTTATGAGCCGCGGCGTTATTGGGATTCAGCTTCAAGACCGCGTCGAACTCGGCCGAGCTTTTCCGGTAGCGCCCGAGCTCGAAGTACGCCGACGCCAGATCGAAGCGGAGCCTCACCGACTCCGGGCTTTGTGCGACGGCGGGTTCCAGCCACCGTACGGCCGCTTCATAGTCCTCATGCCAGACGGCTTCCTCTCCCTTGCGCGCGATCTTGTAGACCTCGATCATCTCCTTTGGCGATCTCAGCCGGCCGGAGTCAACAGAGTCTCCATCGGACTCCCCACCTGCTCTGACATCCAGGTAACCGAGGGCACGCAACCTGCGCAGGGCTGCCTGATCAAGCACGGCCGGTGCAGGCTCCAGAGTCCGGAAGGATCGGCTGAGTGCATCCAATCGCCGGGCGAGCTCGGAGGCGATCTCCGGGTGCTCTTCGAGAACATTGCGGCTTTCACCCGGGTCCGCCTGCAGGTCGTATAATTCCGGCTTCGAGGACTCGATGTACTTCCACTCGTTCGACGTCAAAGCGGTCAACCCGCTCCAGTGGTACTCGACCAGAGGGACCCTCGTCTCCAGGTAGACAGGTTCGGTCGGAAGGTCGGCGCCCCTGAACAGGGGCGCCAGACTCCTGCCGCTGATGCCCTCTGGAACTTCGCCGCCCAGGAGATCCAGAATCGTGGGATAGACATCCACTAAACCGGCGGCGTGGGACTCGATGACGCCGCCGTCGATGTGACCGGGCCAGGAAAAGATCATGGGAACCCGGACTGCCGCGTCGTAGATGAAAAAGCCGTGCAGGTCCTCTCCATGATCGCCCAGGGATTCCCCGTGGTCTCCCACGACGACCACCAGCGTGTTCTCCTTCAGAGAGTTCTGATCCAGCCACTGCAGCAGACGCCCCACCTGGGCATCGGCAAAGGCAACCTCCCCGTCGTAAGCATCTTCGAGGCGACTCTTGAATGGCTCCGGGGGTTCGTACGGATCGTGGGGATCGAACAGATGCACCCACCCGAAGAAGCTCGCATCGCGATGCTTGTCCAGCCAGGCGAGGGCTCGATCGGTCACGATGTTGCCGGGGATCTCGGCGATCTCGTGGGGGGCGACCCCCACTTCCGGCAGAGAGTCGTCATAGTGGCCGAAGCCCTGCGTTAAACCGTATCTGGAATCGAGCACAAAGGCCGAGACGAAGGCAGCCGTCCGATAACCGTACCCCTGGAGAACCTCGGCGAGGGTCTCGATTCGTTCGTTCAACGCTCCGCTGGTATTGAAGTGAAGAGCGTGCTCGGGGGGATAGAGTCCGCTGAACAGGGTGGCGTGGCTGGGCAGGGTCAGGGGGATCGAGCTGACGGCGTGAGCAAAGCGGAGCCCGCCGGCGGCCAGGGCGTCCAGCGCCGGGGTGGCGGCCTTCTCGTATCCATAGCATCCGAGCCGGTCGGCCCGGGTCGTGTCCAGCGTCACCAGGAGCAGGTTGCCGGACGGCCCGGTCTGGACGGATTCCGGATACCCGGGTCCCGAGCAGGCGATCCAGACAGGGGTCAGCAGTAGTAGAATGCCGCCGGCTACGCGCAATCCCGCGATTCCTGGTGCCCGTTGCGGCGATCCGGCGGGCTGCACCTAGAACTTCAAAGTGAGGGAGACCTGGATCTCCCTGGACATACCTCCGGCAAAGGCCGACACGGTCCTGCGGATTTGCCCGAAGGTCGGGCTGGACATGTTGAACTGAGGCTCGGCGAAGTTCGTGTTGTTGAAGACATTGATGAAGTCGAAACGGAGCGACAGGAAATTATCTTCCCCCAGCCAGCCCACGTAGGCTTTCTTGCCCAGCGACACATCGACCTGGCGAAAGGCCGGCCCCCGGATCGAATTTCGGCCCAGATCTCCCAGGGACAGACCAGTGCTGGCGTCAAAAGCCGGAACTCCGAAGGCGCCCGAGTTAAAGTAATTGTTGATCATCTGGTCGTTGCTGCCGTAGCTGTCCGGCCTGATGGAGCCCGCCTGGTCGGGTCTCTGGGTCGGGAATCCCCACCAGAGATTGGTGTTCTCCAAACGGTTTCCCGTGTTCACAGTGAATGGCTTGCCCGAATAGACTCGAAAAATGGATGCCACCGTCCAGCCCCGGAGAAAATGCTGCGCAAAGCCGCTGAAGCGATCCACAGCGGGTATCTCGTAGACAAAATTGCCCACTACGGCGTGGGGTGTGTCCAGGATATGCGGCCCCCGGTTGGACCCGTCCCGGTCCAGAAGATCCTGTGCGCCGTTCGCGTAGGTCAGATCTCCTGAGGCCGTGTAATACCCGACGTAGGGAGCCGAGTACGTGTTGGCGATGTACTTGGACCAGGTGTAGTTGAAGTCCGCGATGAAGTTGGGGCCCCGGTAGTTCACGGAAGTCTGAAGCGAATCGTAGCGGCTTCTGCCCGTGGGCTGATAGAAAGAGACATGGCCACTGTAGTAGTACGAGTAAAAGGTCCTCGTGCCCACCAGCTCCCCGGTTTGCGCGTCCAGAGCAGGGACGTGGAACTCCGGTATCTCAAAATCTACCGGTATGTAGCCATAGTATAGAGTCAGGGGGTTGACGGGGTTCACCCCGAAGTTGACGTCGGCAAAGTGGAGGTTGTGGTTCCCCACGTACCCCACCGAGAACAACGTGTTTTTCCCCAGTTCCTTCTCGAAGGACAAATTGAAGTGGATGGCATAATTGTCCCTCATGTCGTACGGGTTGGGTCCGTACCCTGCATAGAAGTAGTAATAGCTGTTGGGCTGCGGAGGTAGAGCCTCCAGGTCGGGGAGCGGGAAATCGAGAGGGCCAGGCAGATTGATGGGCGTATTCTCGATGAATCGCTGGTAAAACAGGTTGTTATAAACCCCGATACCGGGTGTGACATTCATCCCGTAGTAGATGCCCGCACCTCCCCGAAGAACCATGTCGCCCGCCCCGGTGGGGTCGAAGGCAAAGCCAACGCGGGGGGCGACGTTGTTCTTGTCCGCAGGGTAGAGGGGCCCGCCGATGCGCAGGAAGTTTCCGTCAAAAACGTCCTGTACCGAACCGAAATCGCCGGTTTCCTCGAAGAAACAGCAGGGGCCGAACTGGAGCGTGCGGTTGGTGTGATCCCGGTAGGGTGTGTTGTATTCCCAGCGCACGCCCAGATTCAGAGTCAGCTTGTCGTTTACGGTGAAATCATCCTGGGCATACAGGGCCCAGCTCGAATTGCGCATCCCGGCGGTTTGGAACTGGTTGCCCTGCTGTAGTCGATTCACCTGGTTTGCGGCCAGAGCCTCGACGTCCGTCACAAATGCGGTGCCGAGGGAACTCCCCTGGATTCGATTGGCCCGCACCCGCCTCAGATCGAAGCCGAACTTGAAAGAATGGCGTCCTTTGGTCCAGGCCAGGTTGTCATAGTATTGATCAAGGTCCTGGGGCGCCACGAATCCCTCGCCGGTGGAAAAAATCCGACCAAAGGTGTTCGCCGTCCCCGCCTGGAAGCGCAGGCCATAACCGTCGAGAGCCGAAAAACCCGTCCTGTCGCTGAATCCCACCAGGGTGCGGTTGAATCCGAACCTCGCCTGATTGACCAGGGAGGGGCTGAAGGAATGAATCCAGGAAGCTGTGAACTGCTGGCTGCGCCCCCTCGAGGGCATCGGGCAGTCTTCGAAACAGGGCGAACTCAGCCGCTGCTGCGAACCGTCGGCGATGTTGTAACGAAAGAACGCGCTGTCCCGGTCGCTAAACGTGTGATCGATCCGAAAGAGGTAGAGATCCTGTTCGATGGGCGGAGACGTATTGAGACGAAACAACCCGATGTTGGGATCGCCGAGATCCACGTTGGCACCGGGATAGAGACCGAGAATGGAACTTACCGCGGGGTCGATGTCCGACCGGGCCAGGTATTGCGCCGTCGGGACCTGGATTTCAAAAGTCTGAGGGCGGCGAATGCGCACGAATTCGTAGTTGCCGAAGAAGAAAGTCTTGTCTTTCCTGATCGGCCCACCCAGGGCAAAGCCTCCCTGGTGCTCTCTCAGGGCCGGCCGGGGATCGCCAGCGCGGTTGGAAAAGAAATCGTTGGCATTGAGCGCGGTGTTGCGGTGATAGTAGTAAACCTCCCCGTGATAGCTGTCGGTGCCCCGTTTCGAGATGATGTTCACGACTCCGCCGGAGGCACGCCCTTCCTCCGCGGAGAAATTGCTGGTCGAGGTCCGGATTTCCTCGATGGCGGAGATCGAGACGGTGTTGACCGTTCCTCCGAAGCCATCCATCGTGCTCGAACTGTTGGTCTCGATAAAGGTGGCGTCCGTGCCGTCCAGGAGGTAATTGTTGCCCAGCAGGTGGGAACCGTTAAAAGCAAAACTCTGGTAGCCGTCCGTGCGATCCAGCTGAACGCCCGGCTGCTGGAGAAGGAAAAAGTCGAAGGTCCGGGAGTGGATGGGAAGCTCGGCTATTTGCGTCTCGGTGAGTGTCGCTGACACGTCCGAGGTCACCATGCTCGCCTCCGCCGCCGAGCTCTCGACCGTCACCTCCTCGCCGATATCCCCCACCTCCAGCGAAAAATCGACGCGGGCCGTGGCCTGCGCAGACAGCTGCAGGTCACTTGTGGTCTGGGTCTTGAAGCCCGTGAGCGAGACACTCACGCGATAAACGCCGGGAGGCAGGAAGGTCTTTTGATAGATCCCTGAGTCGTTGCTGAGAGTCGTCCAGCTTTCTCCGGTCTCCTGGTTGGTGATCTGCACCTCCACCCCGGGAATCACGGCTCCTGTGGAGTCTGCAACCAGCCCCCGGATACTCCCGGTACTGGCAGCCTGCCCGAAGAGGACGCTGCCCATCAAGAAAAAGATCAACAGGTGGCTAGAGACGAATCGAAAACGCCGCATACTCGGCCTCCCCCGGGGGGTCAAAAGGAAGTTTCGGATCGCAATGTCGCTGCATCATTGCATAGCACCCCTGAAAAAACAAGAGAGTCTCGGCGCCTCACGTCAAGAGAGTTGGGAAGGATACAGGACTGCGCAACTCGCACCAGCAATCTGCTCAAGAGACCTGTCCCGCCCCCGTGACGCCGCGGACCTTCGTCCGTCCTCTGAAGAAGGTCCCGACACTCTCGAACTCGAGCACCTGCCCCGGTTGCAGCATGGGACAGGTGCCCTTTTGCACGGCTTCATTCAGGCGATACGGGTAGCCGGAACAAGGCTCGATCAGCAGGCAGTAGTGAGACCTCCAGCCGCCGAAGCTGGCAAACAGCCAGCAGGTCGGGAAGATCGCCTCGGGAAAGGTGTAGGCAAACCCCAAATCACGCTCCAGATCTGTAAGGGCAAACCAGCCCTCCTTCAAACCAGTTCCGTAGGCGAAAAGCGTGGAGTCGGCATCTCGCGGCGGGATCTTGCGCAGGTCCACCGATGTCCCGTGTCGATCCCCGCAAATCGGCCAGTCAAACTCCGCCACGCCGGTATCCGGAGTCGTCGAGTACTCCCGATCGAGCAGCATCCGGTTGGCCGGAAGATCAATGCGGTGACGGGGGCTGATCCTGAACGCCGGGTGCAGCTTCCACAGAAAGGGAAAAGCCGAGGTTCCCCGATGCTCGAGACGATGTCGGAAATAAATCCTGTCCGGGTTCGCGGCCCTCAGGCTGATGCTCTTCTGGAGGTGGACTCCGGTCACGGGCCCCATGACTTCCAGCAAGAGACCGATCTCGTCTCCGGCCTGCTTCGGCCGGCACTGCCAGGGAATCGACCACACTTCGCCGTGGTCGGGAAACTCATAGCCCTCGAACACGGCTTCCTCGTCATTCGGAAACAGCTCGTCCCAGCCCCCCATGAAAACATCATCAAAGGCGGCGCCGAACTCCACACGCGAGAGAGGTACCTGGCTGTTGTGCCACAGAATATTCCGATTCAGCGGTTTATAAATGAGATCGTAAACCTTGCCCCCGAGCTCGGGGAAAACGGTGAGGACAACCTGTGCATTCTCGAGTCTCCACCGGGTCAGATGGCTGGTTTTCTCTTCCCGAAGCAGGAGTGAGCTCATGGCTGCTCCCCGGTCACCCCGTCACGGTTGGAGAGAAGGAGGGACCTTGCTGCGAAGATCACTATCCAGCTCCAGCGCCCTGGCAAAGGCCTGGCGAGCCTGGCTCACGAGGCGCGGTATCTCGACATGTCTGGGACTGTTTTTCTGATAAGCCTTGGCCCGCTCGAGATGGCAATATCCCATCCACAGGTGGGCCTTGGCCATCTCAGGATCCGAGGTCAGGGCGGACTCGAACTGCTCGGTCGCTTCGTCCACCAGCCCTTTCTTCAAGTATGCGTAGCCCAATCCCTCGTGGCCTTGCGGATCGCCGGGTTCCTCTTCCAACAGTAGACTGAATTGCCTGATGGCGGCGTCCAGGCGATTTTGCCGGGTGAGAGCAACGCCTCGATTCGTCATGGCCCCGGTATGTCTGGGGTTTTCTGCCAGGACCTGATCAAACCCCAGGATGGCAGCGCCGACCTCGTTGTTCTGGAGATAGCAGTATGCGACCAGATATCTGAGCGCTTCGTCCCAGGGACGAATCGCCAGTCCCTTCTTCAAAACTGAGAGGGCTTTCTCATACTGATTGAGGCGAACGTAGGCCTCACCCAGGCTGGAGAGAACCACGGTCAAATTGGGGTCCTTTTCGAGAATGGATTCCAGCCGGCCGATTCTTTCCGGTCCTTTGGCCTGGTTGGCGCCGCGCAACTCTCTGAGAACCGTCGTGTAGACTCCCAGCTTATCCTTGGGGTCGGCCAGATCCAGGTCGTCCAGTCCCTCAACCTGCTGGCCGGCGGCATTGCCGACATAACCCAGGGCCTGAAGCCGGGCCAGGGTCTCTGCATCCACCTGCGCGGCCTGGCTGGACGTCTGGTCTCTGTCGTGGGTTTCCCGAAAGCTCTGCAGACTCGCCTTGAGTCGGCTGGCCATGGTCTCGTTTTGCAGGAGCAGGTTTTCGAGTTCCAGCGGGTCCGTCGAGAGATCGTACAGCTCAGCGCGGGGCGCTTGAATGTACTTGAAGCTCCCCTCTCGAATGCAGCGCAGCGCGCTCCAGCCATACTGAGTCCGTGGATACAGGCTCTCGGCGTAAACGGGCCTTGCCGGCGCTGATTTGGAATTGATTCTCGAAAGCAGTTCGACGCCCTGAACAGCGGCTGGTTGATCGATCCCCAGAGACTGCAGCACCGTGGGCAAGATATCGATGCTTTGCACCGGGTGTGCCATGGTGGTTCCGGCATTGACCTGACCTGGCAACTTGACGATCAGCGGAACCCGCAGCACCGACTCGTAAACGAACAAACCGTGGGTTGGCTCACCGTGCTCGCCCAGCGCCTCACCATGATCGCTGGTGAACACGACCAGGGCGTCGTCATAGAGCTGTTCCTGTTTCAGCCATCCAATGATTTCCCCGATCAGCGAGTCCGTATAGGCCACTTCGCCGCGGTATCGATCCTCGGGGAAACGCTCCTCAAACGGTGGAGGAGGCCGATAGGGGTCATGCGGATCAAAGAGGTGAATCCAGGCGAGAAACGGACCCGCCTTCTGTTGCTGCAGCCAGGCGAGCGCATTCCCAACAACCTCGTCGCCCCTTTTTTCCACGTACGCCAGATTCACCAGTCTGGGCTCCTTCAAATCGATGTCGAAATCATCGGAGAAATGGTCGAAGCCCTGATCAATTCCCGTCTTGGAGTCAAGCACAAAGGCACCCACAAAGCCCCCGGTCGCATAGCCCTGACCTTTGAGCAGCTCCGCCAGGGTGACCTGGTCTTCCGACAGCGTATAGCCGATGTTGTCCCGGACCCCATGAACCGGGGGATAGACACCGGTCATGATGGAGGAGTGGGAGGGGAGGGTCAGGGGGACATGGGCGGAGGCGTCCGCGAATCGAATACCATCGGTCGCCAGACTATCCATGTGCGGAGTTGCGGCAGCGGCGTCTCCGTAACACCCCAGTTGATCGGCTCTCAGAGTGTCGACGGTGATGAGGATGACGTTGGGCCGCGAAGAAGGGGCGCCAACCACCTGGCCTGGACTGCCTCCCAACAGCAGCAAGATCATCAGAAGCCACAGAGCCTCAAACCGACTCACAGACCATCCTCCAGCACTGCCGAGGAACTCTTAATTTTGACTTTCTTAAGTTGCAATTTTGAATTTTCAATTTTGAATTGATCCTCACTGATACTGCAAAACAGGACTCAAATTCTGTTGACTGCATCCCGGAGCCCCGTCTGGGGATACGGGATGACGTGCTCTTTCACGAGTGCCTCCGGATAATACGGAAAGGTCTCACCCTGGAGAAAGCCCTGCAGCATGTCCGCACAGTGTCTCAGGCTCGCTGCACAGAAAACCGGGGGAGAGCCGAAGTTTTTCTCGATGCGGTCCGCCCGAACCTGCAGCTGCCGGATCAGCGCCTCCAATCCTGCCGGGACCGAGCCTCTTCCCGAGAGATCCCACTGCCGAGTCCGCAAATAGGCTTCGAAGTACTCCCGGTAGGCTTGCGCCACTTCCAGGGTGAAGGCAAACTGCAGCTCCAATAATTCGAAATCTTCCTCCGCCAGAAGAGACCGGCTCCTGCGGACTGCCGCAAGCGCTTCAGCCGCCATTTTGACCGCCAGATCCTTCTCTTCGATGACTCTCTGAAGAATCTCGCCATCGGGATGGACCAGCTGGTTCTTGAGCGGCTCATAGGACGGGTCAAAGGCGGCCAGGCTCTCGGTGCGCAGAGAAAAGTCAATCCACACCGCATCTGGAAAAGCGCTCTTGGGCGCCTCCGTCACATAGAACCCGAGCGTCTGGAAGACTTTATCGGCTACCTCGAAGCTGCTCGAGAACGCCTCTGCCAGATGGGACGCTGCTTCCGGCCCGTAGCGATGATCGAGCAACTCCCGAACCAGGTCGTCCGGACCCTGAATCGGATCCCGGAGAATCCGAGGAGCCAAATCCAGATTCAATTCGCTGGGAGTGCCAAACAGACTTTGTGTGTACCACGAGACGTAACCATTGATTCCGATCAGGTTGGCCCCTCTTTCCTTGGCCTGCCGTACCCGGTCGGCAATCAACCTGGCTTGAATCAAGGGGATGTTTCCCTGGCCCCAGAGTTCGCCCGAATAGTCAAAGGTGAGGAATTCGGGATGGCCTCCGACATTCCCAATGGCTGGATTCAGCAGTGCGATCAGACCCCAGTCTCCCGGACACACGTAGTTGCTGACCAGCAGGTGCTCGGAAGGCGGAATCCGCTTCAGCACCGAGAGCAGTAGATCCAGCTTTCGCGATTCGAAGTTGACCATGGTGCAGACGATAAAGCGCCGATCCAGACGGCTGCACACATCCAAGTAAACCTGCAGCAATCGGCTCAGCGTGGCCTCCCTTCGATCGGGCTCAAAATGATAAGGGATCAGGTCGCTCGGCTCGTCCGTGTACAGGAGGACGCCTGCCGCCTGCGGCAAAGCGAGAAGGACTTCTTCCAGGCGCCGCTCCAGGAAGGCCCACAGGAAGGGAGAGTCGGGATCTCGGGCTTCCGGATAGGCCGCAATAAGATTCTTCGGGAAGGAAAACTCGGTCGCCACCAGATAAACGCTCAGGCCGGCGGCACTGCCCTTTGTCGTAATGTTTGAGATGTTGGAGCGGAGCTTTTCCACATTGGCTCGATCCCGACCCTGCTTGGCCACCCGGGGGGTGTGGTCGTTGAAAGCCAGATCGTCGATAAAGGTACTCCACACCCGGCCCGGTTGTTCGTCACTCGGTTCGAACTCCACGATCAGCGCGTTGACGTCATGATGGCCGGCGTTTTCAATCGCCTCCATAGCCCGACCCGACACGGTCTGCCATGCGATGAAGGGCTCTTCTTGTAGAGACTCGGCCTGACGCTCGCATCCGACCCCAAGGCCCGAGAGAAGAGCCAGGATCGCCCACGGGGATCTCCTGGCGACGATTGTCATCAGGGCGGGTAACCGGGAAATGCTCATCGTGTCCTGCCTGGGAAGAAACCGCCTCTCGTGATATGAATATGCTATCGGACATGTCATGCGGCTGACCAGTCGAATCCTCTCGTTGCTGCTTGTTTCACTGCTTCCGGCCCTGGTCCCAGCCTGCCGGTCGGAACCAGAGGTGGAGACGACTCCGGCACCTGCGGAAGCCCGGGCCGTTGGGCTTCCCTACGAGGTGAAGCTACCCGGATCTCCCGACGAGTACGAAATCCTGATGATGGGCGGGAAGGAGCCCGTGACGATCGACGGAAGGCAAATGTGGCTTCCGTGGGGACGTGAGTACCTGCTTCGGGAAGAACGTCTCTCGTCGGCCGGGATCATCCTGGAATGCACGGCTGGCCGAAACGGGATCCCGTACAAGCCCTGGTTACTGGTCAGGCAGGTCGAGACCAGATCGGGCGTGGGAGTTTCCATCGCCTATCCGGGCAACTGGCGAATTGCCGTTTCCCCGACAGGTGACGGTACCGGAACCGTGATTCGAGCGGACACCCTTCCCACCGGGCTCGAGGTCATCCACTCCGTGGGGGGTCTGCCGGTGCCGGGCGCTCTCATCAGCCGATTTCAGGGCTCATGGGATCAAGGGGCTCTCCCCATCACCCGCTATATTCGTAAACATCTCTTGCGCCGAGAGCTCTCCGATTGGCCCTGGGTGCAATACAACACCTGGTTTGACCGCTACCAGAACCTGGAAGAAGGTCGGCTCCTGGCACTGGCCCGCTTGGCTGCCGATCTGGGCGTGGAGATGTTCATGATCGACGCCGGTTGGTACGGCTCCCAGGAAGACTGGAGCCGGGCTCTGGGTGACTGGACGGTCAACCCCGATCGTCTGCCGCATGGCATCGAACCGATTGCCGCCGAGGTCAGGCGTCTGGGCATGAAATTCGGGATGTGGATCGAGATCGAGCACACGTCTGCCTATTCTGAGGTGGCCCGGCAGCACCCGGACTGGTTTCAGCAGCACGAGGGCGAATGGGTCAGCTCCCGGGGGCCCCTCGATTTCGGAAACCAGGAGGTCCTAGCCTGGGCGAAGGAACAGATCGACCGGCTGATGCGCGCCTACCAGCTCGACTACATCAAGATGGACTTCAACGGCAACCTGACCTCCCAGGAGAACTTCGAGGAGTCTGGGCAGCGGCTGTGGAACCACTACCGGGGTCTGTTCGAACTCTGGTCCTACCTGCGCACACAATACCCGGAATTGGTGGTCGAGAACTGCTCCAGCGGTTCTCTGAGGATGGACCCCTCCATTGCCGCAGTTACCGACACCCACTGGGTCTCAGACGAAGTGGGAGCTCATTTCAACCTGGCCATGGACTTCGCGATGACCTACCTGTTCCCTCCCGAAATATGCAACCACTGGACTACTTTTCCTGAGAGCACCCCGAGTCTCGACCTGGAGAGCAACTTCAGAACCAGCATGATGGGGCAATTCGGCCTTTCCGGCTCCATCCTGGAGTGGGAGCCCGAGACGCTGGAGGTGGCTCGCCGAACGATCGCCGAGTACAAGAAGATCCGCCCCCGATTGCGACGCAGCGAGGTCTACCACCTGACCGGCCAGGTTGATCCGGAGGGGCCGAATTCCTTCCAGGCCGCCCAGTATTTTGATCCTTCCACAGGTGCCAGCCTGCTCTTTGCTTTCCGGGCAGGTGATGCAAGGATTCAGTTTGAAGTGGTTTTGCGCAGACTCGATTCCGAGACCACTTACGAGATCAGGAACAAAGGACGAACCGACCGCGTGCCGGGAGCTGAATTGCGAAAAGGTTGGCTGGTCGAGCTGCCGGAATCAGGATCATCCACGCTCATCGAGATCGCTCCCGAGCTTCGATCTAACTGAGTTGCTGCACTTCCCGCCTCCCTTGCCTTTCCCTTTGCGCTTCCCTCTTGCCCGGGCCCGTCACTCCTGTCGCGTTGTACAGCGCCACCAGAGCGGCTCGCTCCGCTTCCGGGATGGCGGCTCCTCCGGCCAGCAATTGTCCCGGCAAAAGGAAGGCAGACAACAGGAACCCTGCAAGTCCTTGTCGCTCATGGCGTCGTGATTGGCGCAGTGGTGCTGCACTGACGTCTCAGTCGCGGGAAAGTGAAGGGACGCAAGTCAGAGAGCAAACATTTCTTGCAGAATGGACAATACCCGTCTCAAAGTACGCGGGGCGAGCTGTCCAAGGAGACGAACCATGCGTTCGCGATCGACCGTCCGGATCTGGTCCAAGACCACGTATCCGGCGCGGTTCTGGAAACGGCACCGCACACGGAACGGGTATGCGTGACTCCCTGTGGTGAGAGGAGCCACGATGAAGGTACGAAGGTGCCTGTTCAGTTCGTCGGGCGATACGATTACGCAGGGTCGGCTCCTTCGGATTTCCTGTCCGCGCGTAGGCTGCAAGTCAACCAGGAAAACCTCACCTCGCAGCGGAGTCACGCTGGCCACTGCCAGTCCGTTTCGTCGAAGCGGGTTGGTGTCAGACCATCGATAAGAGTGTCATCATCCCGGGTTACCAGCTGTTGAGCCGCTTCTTCCCACCCTCGACGAGAGCCAACCGCTGAACAAATCGTGATCTCGCCCTCGCTGACCCGTAGCTCGACATCTTCGGTCAAACCGGCCTGCTCGATGAGCGGTTTGGGCAGACGCACACCTCGTGAATTTCCGATACGCACGAGCTTTGTCTTCACGGGTTCAATTCCTCACGTGATTACATAATAATCACAATATGGCAGTAGTTCAAACTGGAACCGCGCAGAAACAGCTCTCAGAGCAACAAGCACACAAAGGACGCCAGGGTTGCGGATCTTAACCCAGTCTGGGATGGTTAATTGCTGTACTCTTCGGATGCCGCATCCTTGAGAAGCTCGCAGATCAACTTCTCGACTTCCTCCGCTCTGGAGGGTTCAACGGTCAGGACAGGGAGACCGAAGGCAGGGTTATTGCCGAAGAGACTGTGAGTCCTCTCGTTCTCGATGAAGTAGCGAATTCCCGTCCCGTCGAGAAAGGACTTCACCATGGAAATGTTCAAACGACTCTCAAGAGTACAGACCGGGACCAACGGGGAGTATTCAAGTCGAGGAGGCTCAGCTTCCTCAGTCGGCTTTGCCCAGTCCGGCATCTCCCGTAGCAGCGCAGAACCGCAGGCTGGGCAGTGCTCGACTTCCTCGCGATATTCGGCGATCTGAATCCGTGACATGCCGATCCGGGCACCTAGGATTGGGACAATACTTTGGCCGATAGTCGGGCATCCTGTGTATCCCCTTGTCTAATGGACACTCTCAGATTCAAGTACGAGCCACGACCGCAAAGTCTTCAGTCTGGAAATGGTGATAGGGATCGGGATGACTCTTAAGGTGCTGTCTCCGGGCGCTACGCCTATGTGGTGGATTTCAGTTCGAGTGATTTGAAGGTGATCGATGTCTCCGACCCGATCGCGCCTAGCCCGGATTATGCAAAAGATCTGAATCCGAGTGAGATTCTGGCTCCAGGAAAAAGCCGTAGCCCTCTGATATAAAAGGGTTTACAAAAACAATGACCCTAAACAGGAGCTACGGCAATGTTGAAAGCAGTCTGCCAGAATACCCTGCCATTTCACAGCCACAGAAAGATCACGACGCGTTTTGATGGAGGGAGCCTCACTTCCGACGCAGGATGGTTGTTGTTTGGATCCCTGGATCGTCAACATCGATTGTGCGAGGGCTTCAGTTCGTGTATTGCGGAAAGTCGAGACCGACGCTACGTTCGTCATGACCTGTTGAAGTTGATCCGACAACGAGTCTTGCAGATCGTGGCCGGCTACGAAGACTGTAATGACGCCGATACGCTGCGCTCGGATCCGATGCTCAAGACAGTCTGTGATCAGTTGCCAGAGAGCGATCCCGATTTGGCCACCCAGCCGACTTTCTCCCGCCTGGAGAACTCCGTCACCAAGAAGGATCTGATGCGTCTGAGCCGGTGGCTGCCAGGCCGTTATGTGCGCTCCCTGAAGAAGAGACGTCCCAGCAAGATCATCCTGGATCTGGACAGTACCGACGACCACACTCACGGCCAACAGGAGTTCTCCTTCTACCACGGGTATTACCGAAACCACATTCTGCATCCTTTGCTGATCTTCGATGCCGACACGGGAGACCTGGTCTGTGCCGTGTTGAGACCTGGCAACAAGGGGGCTGCCTCTCACATCGTGCCCATTCTGAAGCGAGTCGTGGAGGCCATCCGACAAGCAGTGGGGACGGATGTCGAGATTGAGATTCGGGCCGACAGCGGCTTTGCCACGCCTCGGCTCTACGAGTTCTGTGAATGTGAAGAGAATAAACTCCAGTATGTCATCGGGTTAAGTCGAAACCCTCGCCTGCAGCGAGTGGTCGAGCCCCTGCTGGATTCGACTCGGCTGAGGTTCCTTGAGCTGGAGGAAAAACAGCGTCAGTTTGACGAGTTTCTTTATCGAGCCCACAGCTGGGATCGATCCCGTCGCGTCATTGTCAAAGTGGAGGTCGATCAGCGTGGCATCAATCGTCGCTTTGTAGTTACCAACCGGGACGATCTCTGCTCCCAATCACTTTATGACCACTACACAAACCGAGGGCAGACCGAGAACTTCATCAAGGCCTTCAAGAATCATCTGAGCATGGACCGACTCAGCTGTCATCGATTCCTGGCCAATCAGTTTCGACTCCTCCTGCATGCACTGGCTTACCAGATGTTCGTGCGCCTGCGCGACTATCTTCACGGAACCCCCTGGCACAAGCTCGAAATCGAAACCTTACGTCGTCGGGTCCTCAAGATTGGGGCCCGGATCCGACAAACCACTCGACGCATCTGGGTCCATCTTTCCTCAGCCTTCCCCGAACAACCCCTCTTCCACCTCGTCTTGAGTCGCCTGAACTCCAGTTAGCTTTTCCCAGCTCCCCCGAAAAACCGCTTCCGACACTCATCCAGGCCCAGATCTGTCTGAAATTCACTCCCCAAACCACTCAAACGCCTCGCCAACCCATATTCTTCGCAAATCCGCCTGTCACACCTGCCCGCTTCCGAGTTGGGCCACTTCTCGAGTCGTTTTTCAACACCGAACTACGGTTCTTGCATAATCCGGGCTAGCCTGGCCGGCAGTTTGAGCATCGGGTCATTTCCCAGTTCTGTGTATGTCTCCGGGCGCTACGCCTATGTGGTGCGTCTGAGTCGGTTGAGGGTGATCGATGTCTCCGACCCGAGCGCGCATTGCGCGAGAAGAACAGTAGACTCGAGTCCGAGCTCGCTCGGATCAAACGGGTGCTGGGAATCGATTAGGGTGAGCGAGTTCAGGCCTGCGTCAAGACTTTGGCGAGCGTCAGGCCAGAATCTCTTTGACCACGTTTCCGGCGACGTCTGTCAGCCGAAAATCTCTCCCGCTGTGCCGGTAGGTCAGTCGAGTGTGATCGATCCCCAGCAGGTGTAAGACCGTGGCGTGCAGGTCGTGCACGTGCATGGGGTTCTCGACGGCTTTGAATCCGAACTCGTCCGTGGCACCGTAGGTCATGCCGCCCTTGATCCCGCCTCCTGCCAGCCAGACAGTGAAGCCGTAGGGATTGTGATCCCGACCGTTTTGCACTTTGACTGCCGCGCTGTTCTCCACCACGGGTGTCCGGCCGAACTCGGAACCGCAGATGACGATCGTCTCGTCCAGCAATCCCCTTGCTTTCAGATCCTTGAGCAGGGCTGCGATCGGCTTGTCCGCCTGCCGGGCCAGCTTCTCGTGCACCAGAATATCTTCGTGGTTATCCCAGGGCTGACCGTTCCCAAAGTAAATCTGGACCATTCGGACCCCACGCTCCACCAGCCGAGCGGCCAGCAGACAACCCCGGGCGAAGTCCCCTTCTCCGTACTGCTCCAGTTTGGCCGGATCCTCCTTGCTCAAGTCGAAAACTTCTGGAGCTTCGGTTTGCATACGGTAGGCGATCTCCATGGCCTGGATGTTGGCCTCCAGGCGAGGATCTCCCGGTCTGCCGGCCAGATGCCGCCGGTTGAGCTTCTCCAGCAGGTCGAGCTGCTCGCGCTGGTGGGCTGAGCCCGTGGCTGAGCTTCGGAGGTAGTCGATCAACTTGTGGGGATCGGTCTCCTGAGTCCGTATGTGGGTGCCCTGATAGACCGCCGGTAGAAACGTCGAATTCCACAGGGGCGGTCCCACCACCGGCACACCCGGGCACAGCACGATAAATCCGGGAAGGTTCTCATTCTCAGTGCCCAGACCGTACGTGATCCAGGAGCCCATTGAGGGCCGTCCGGGCTGGATGTCGCCCGAGTTCATCATGAAGAGGGAGGACTCGTGGATGGGCAGGTTCGTGTGCATGGAGCGGATGACACAGATATCGTCAATGCACTCCCCTACGTGGTGGAAAATCTCGCTCACCTGGATCCCGCTTTGTCCATACCTGCGAAATTCGAAGGGAGATCGAAGCAGATTACCGGTGGTCCGCTCGGTGGTCGGGTTGCCCCCGGGGAAGGGGTGGCCATGATACTTATCCAGCGCCGGTTTGGGATCGAAAGTGTCGACCTGCGAAAGACCGCCGTTGAGGAAAAGAAAGATGACGTGCTTGGCGCGGGCGGGAAAATGACTTGTCCCGGGACCCTGAGAAGCGGCAGCAACCGCCGGGGAAGCCTCCATCAGCGAGTTGCCCAGGACACCGGCGAGACCGACCACGCCAAAGCCTGATCCCAGCCGGCACAATGCCTCGCGGCGGGTTAGAGTCGGTAATACGTCGGCCTGTCGCATCTTCACCACCTGAACTAGAAAGGTAAAGAAATCATAACCCGTTAGTCGACAAACAGAAACTCACTGCAACTGAGCAGGACCTGCAGGTATTGCTCCCCGGGAGGCGCTTCCCCGGCAGACTTCGATGCCCGGCCGTCTTTCAGAAAGTCCAGGCCGAGCCGGACTTCCGATTCTGCTGCCGGCCGGCCGAACAGGAGCTGATAGGCCCGCTGGACCATGGCGGCGTCACTCCCCGGCGCATCATTGCTGACCCGATCGTATAGAACCTTGCGCTGCTGCATCATCAGATCGCTGTTGAGGAAAAAGAGCTTCTGCAGCGGCACATGAGTGACGTTTCTCCAGGCGCTGCTGATGCCCGGTGCAGGAAAATCGAACAGAGTCAGAAGCTGGTTGAGTTGGAAGCGGCTGACTGTGCCGTAGAGGCCCCTCCGTGTGTTCTCCAGGTCCAGCTCCGACGACGGTCCGCCCAGGCGAGTGTCCAGATTCCCGGAAACGAACAAGAGAGAGTCCCGCAGCGCCTCTACATCCAGTCGCCTCCGGTTGGCGCGCCACAACAAATGATTGTCGGAGTCGACCGCGGTGTTCTCTTCCACGCTGTCGCTGCTCAATTGATATACGGCTGAGGACATGATTTCGCGATGCAGGGACTTGAGAGACCACCGGTTCGTAACCAGCCTGGAGGCCAGAAACTCGAGCAGTTGTGGATGGCTGGGTCGCTCCCCCATGCGCCCGAAATTACTGGGCGTCGAAACCAGTCCGCGCCCGAAGTGGTGGGCCCAGATGCGGTTGACAATCACCCGGGCTGTCAGGGGATGAGCAGCGATGGACTCGGCAAGTTGCAGACGCCCGCTTCCCTGGCGGAAAAGCTGTGGCTTCCCGGGACTCAGGACCACCAGAAAACGGCGTGGCACCTCGGCACCCAGGTTGAATGGGCTTCCCCGAATGTTCAGCTTCATGTCAGCTGGACGGATGGACTCACCTAGTCCGTGCAGATAGGCATAGCGTTCCGGGAGAGCCTCCTCGAGAGACTTCAGCTCCGTACGCATCGATGCCAGGTGGAGTTTCCATTCCGCTCCCAGAAAACGAGCCAGCCTCTTGTCCGCGAAGTACAGAACACCGCCATGATTCCAGGTACCATCCGCGCGTTGATGATTCGCCTCGAACAGATCCGACCAGAACACGAATTTATCACGCTCCAGAGACTCGACCACAACATTGCAGCCGGGGCAGAACTCGTCGTACGTGCTGAAGCCATTGGGCAGGAAGGTCATGCTGCCATTCCGAGGAGGTTTGCTTTTCTCCAGAATCAGCCGGTTCCGTTCCTCCACGGAATTCTTTTCCTGGATGACAGACAGAAGCGTGGCTTGGAACTGATCGGTCGCCGCCTGGACTCTCTCACGGTCTCCTCCAGAGCTTTCCAGTGAATACCAGGGCTCCAGATAGGGATGGTCCTTGCGCGGGCTTTCAAGGTAATCGACCCAACCCTGCAGGACCCCGGCATCCAGCCGGGTGTCATGGGCGACCGCTCGGACCACCTTCCGTGGTGCCGTTTCCGCCTCCTCTGCCTCCTCGGCGGATTTGCCTGGCGGCGGCGGTACCACGGTTTTTGCGCCCGGCATCCTTCCGTGCTCCTTCTCACGCTGCAAGACCTCCCGGGCGGCACTCAGGTAGCGGGAGCTCTTGTGGGCCAGGATCTCCCCGAGTTCCCGGGATTTGCTCTTGACGAACTCATCAATCCTGGACTTCGCATCAGCGATCTTCTTTTCCTGCTCGTGGTAGTCCGCCACGTCCTCGGCTCCGACCAGAGAGTATTCTTTGTATTGGGAGCTGGAGAAGACCCCCGCCAAGGCGTAGTAATCCTGCGTGCTGATGGGATCGAACTTGTGGTCGTGGCAGCGGGCGCAGGCCACCGTCAAACCCAGGAAGCCTCTGGTGAGGGCGTCGACGCGGTCATGCCGTTCGTCGGCTCGAGCCTGACGCGGCACCGTGATGTCGTAGTACCAGGGACCAAGGCCGAAAAAGCCCAGTGCCGGCAGCAGCTTCTCTCTATCTTCGCCTTCCAGGAGATCGGCTGCAATCTGGGCCTTAACGAACAAATCGTAGGGAATGTCGCTGTTGAAGGCTTCCACCACCCAGTCTCGATAACGAAAGGCGTTGGGGTAGGATTCCTGGCTCAATCCCCGCACGTCATCCTCGGCGTAGCGGGCCACGTCGAGCCAGTACCTCCCCCAGCGCTCTCCATAGTGGGGAGAGGCCAGCAATCGATCGACCACCCTGGAGAAGGCCCGGGGCGACGGGTCCTCAATGAAGTCCTCCACTTCCTCGGGCGTAGGAGGGAGGCCCAGGAGATCGAAGGTCGCCCTCCTGATCAGGCGCCTCCTGGAGGCCGCTTTTCCGGGCGAGAGTCCCTTTTCTTCGAGGCGGGCCAGGATGAAGTCATCCACGAGAGATTGCGGCCACGTCTGATCGCTTGTAGCCGGTATCGAACTCTCGACCAGGGGCCGGAAAGCCCAGTAGTCCCTTGCTTCCGGCCCTATCTGCATGTGAGCGGCTGCAGTGAGGCCGGCGGCTTCCGGCCAGGGAGCGCCCATTTTGACCCAGGCGGCCAGATCCGCGATTTCCCGGTCCAGCAGCTTCTCTCCCCCGAAGGGCATTTCAAGATTCTTATTCGTGTGGCGAACGGCACGGATCAGAAGGCTGGCCTCCGGGTCACCCGGGACAACGGCCGGCCCCGAATTCCCTCCCTGTAGCAGGTTGGATCTTGAATCCAGGCGCAGGGCCGCCATCGGGCTGTCGGTATGGCAGGAATAACACTTGCTGGCCAGCAGGGGGCGGATCTGCATCTCGAAGAACTCGTGGGGCTCCCGGGATTGCAGAGCGTAGCCCGTTTGGAAGAAAAGACTTACGGCGAAAAGAACACTGTGGCGAGAGACCATTCGAGACTCACCAGAATACCACGTAACTGAGGATCAAACTCGTAGCCACCAGGCCGATCGCCAAGGGCAGCGGCAGCACCTGCTTTGCTCTCGAGCGGTCCAACCCCCTGCTTTCCCCCAACTGCAACTGACTGGTTCGAAGCCACCCCTGCTGCTCTCGACGGATGAGTTGCCCGGATGGAAGCCATCCCAGAACGAGTGAGGTCATCAGCATGGCACCCGATGTGAGAACCAGGCTGTAGAGGTAGGCTCCGTACTTGTCGAGCAGGAAGGCCGGCAGGATCTGGATCTGATAGCTCTCTGCGATCAGGGGCGCGAGCAGACGCACGGCCCCGTAGGTCGATCCCACCACCAGACCGATGATCCCGGTTCTGGGATGGACGCGCGTGAAGACACCCATGATGTAGAGGGTGAACAAGGGGATGACCAGGGCACTGGTGATTTCCAGGTAAAAGGCCACCATGCCACCGCTCAGGAGGACTGGGAGATAGAGAAAAGACGCCCCGATGACCACCGGAGTCAGCCATTGGCCAACCCGTCGGTAGTGCTGATCGGGTGCGTCCCGTACCAGCAGGCGTGCATACACATCGCGTGTCAGGAGGGCGGAAAGCGTCGAAGCGATTGAATCATAGGTCGAGAAGGCTGCCGCCAGCAGCCCCGCCACAGCGATCGGTCGCAACCACCCCGTGGCGAACTGGGAGATCAAGAGCGGGTAGATGGAGTCTTGGGACTGATCGGGAAGGAGCAGTTGATCAGGATAAAGGGCGCGTCCCATGACTCCAATTGAGAGCATGAAGGACGACATGACCAGCATGACAGCGGCGGCGACCACGCCCGACATCCTGAGATCCCAGAGACTTCGTGCAGACAGCATACGCATCGCCTGCGTGTTGTTGACAATCACGTAGGCGATACCGACCAGAATCATCGAGAATGAAAAAATCCAAACGGGCGTGCGTCGAACAATGATCTGGCTGTCCGGATCGAACTCACCGCCGGTCAGCTCTCTCGCTTGAATCTGTGTCGGCGAGAGCCCTCGTGCATCCTCTCGATCGACGTTGTCCCGGCCGATGTGCAGCATCTGTTGCTCCAGACCGGGCTGCGCATCTTCGAACCTTTCCTGCATTCCCGCCCAGCCCCCGACGCCTCCCCATACGGCGAGCCAGATGAGCACTGCGGCGACGCTCATCACCACAACCTGGAGAGTGTCCGTAACCGCTACCGATCTCATTCCACCCGCCGCCGTGTAGAGGGCGGCCAGAGCGGCCACCAGAACGACCGCCGCCCAGGCCAGCCAGTCCCAGCCACAAAGCACCGAGAGCATGCGGAAAATGGAGATGCTCATCATCCCCATCACCAGAGTGCGGAACTGCAACTGCACGAAAACGCTGATGATCCTGGCGCCTACTCCGAAACGGGCTTCCAGGTACTCGGCGTTCGTGTACATGCCCATCCGATACATGGGGACGAGGATGAAGAAGCCTGCCAGTGCCCAGCCGCACGTCGAGCCGACCCAGTTTCCGATGAAGAAGCTGAAACCCAGCACGTAGGTGGCGCCTGAATCGGCCACCAGATCTGCGGCGTCAATAGTCGTGGCATACATGGACAGACCCAGCAGCCACCAGGGCAAGGTGCGGCCCGCCAGAAACCAGTCGCTGCTCGATTGTCCCCCCCGGCCCAGATACAGACCGTAGCCGACAATCGAACCGTTCAGAAGTATGACGAACAGCCACTCCCAGGTACTCATAGGCCCGGATCAGAGAAGTTACGAAAATCCTATCGGGTCGGTGATGCTCCTGTTGCCACGCTGAGGACAGTCGATCCGCCCCGGGCCCAGCAACAGGAAGGTGACGATCATTGTAATCCAAATCTCCCTCTGCTAAGTTCGCAGCGCCCTCACTTCTGCTGGAAAAGGAGCAAAAAATGGCAAGTAGCGGGATCACCCGATCCTTGACGGTTGTGGCTGTTCTGACCACGATTCTGTGGGCGGGGCACTCCGGGACCCCGGTTCACAGTTTTCACGTTCTTCAGTCCTCTCGTTCCCTCAATGGAAACATCGAAGCGGTTTCGACCATTGAGGAGCTTGTGAAATGCGCTTCCGGGGGAGGCTTCAAGACGTGTGAAATCGTTCAGACCCTGCGCGGGGAAAACACGTCGGGGAATATGATCGACTATGCGTTGCCGCGGGGGCGGCACGATCTCACGGTGAGCTGTGCTGCCGGCGTCAGGGTCGAGTGGAAGCCATCCGGGACCCCCACTGGATATGTCAAGATCTGGCACGTGAACATGACGAAGGCTGAGGCGGGATCGCGTCACAGGATTCGCGACTGTGTGGTGGAGGAAGTGGGTGGAGGGAGGACGGCGGTGGCGGGTGTCGTATACACCAATACGGAACAGCACCCGGCGAACCAGACCATTTTTCGGATTGAAGACAGCCGCATTACGATCAGAAGCGTCGGCGAGGCGGAGGGGAAGACGACTTATGAGGCAGCCTGCGGGACAGGCCGGGACTACGGCGTCCACCAGGGTGTCACCCGGGTCGAAATCGTCGATTCCGAGTGCACAGCCCGTACCATTGCCCTTTCGCTCTTCAACGATTGCCTTCCGGAGTGTCGCGACAATGGAATCCGATCCGTCATTGAAGACTCGGTTCTTCGCATCGAGGCCGGCGGGTACTGTACCGGGGGGCCGAGTCCGGGGGCGGGCTGCACCGGCGATACCCAGCAGGAGGCCGATGCACAGTGCTCGGCAGGCGGCACGTGTGATCTGGCGGAAACTCCGGCGGTTCTCTATTTTGGCCAGAAATCATCGTTTCAGTGGGACGGCGGCGAGGGCTACTACGGCGCGGTTCGCTCGGTCGACGTACCCCACGATCAGCAGCAGACCGGAAGCATTGCCAACGTGACGCTGGCCCACGTCCCGGGGCTGCGCGGCGACGGTGGAGTGTCTGCCATCTTCGATGCACCTCCCCGTCCCAGTGGTGGGATCATCCTGCTCAACCGTCTCCGATTGATAGCCGACGGCACCGCGCCCGCTCCCCACGTGTTTTTCAACTGGGACTTCGGACAGCTGCTGGGTGACGTCTTCGTAGATACGACCCACTCCATGCAGGTCCCGGGCGATTGCTTTGGCGTGGGTGCCAACGGATTCTCGTGCGGAGTGCCTCTCTTCAACGTGGGCGGCACCGGCGACTCCTACTGGGTGGAGACTTCGACGAACCTGTTCCCGGTTGCCCTCACCATTCGCGGTCCCGAACCGCACCGGCCGGCCAACCTGCTGGGTCCGAAGGCGCTCGCGGCCCCGCTCGCCATCGGCCCCGGCTACATCGATGGCGGTTCCCGCGATTATGTGAATTTCAATGCGGACGGGGATCGCAGTTCCGGCATCTGCGCGCGGGAACTCTGGGCAGAGGGAAACCCGACTGAGTCAGCGGAGACGAACGACTATCTCGACTTCGAGAATCATGACATGGGTCCGGTGCGTGAGAACGAAGAGACGTATCGAGTCTTCAGCACAATTGACGTGCACGGTTTGAACTGCGTGGTGGACACCCCCCCCGGTCCCGGCAACCAGTGGAAAATGCGTGTTCTCGTTGATGGAGTCAAACTTCCCGGAACCATGTTGACCTTCGATGGATTCTCCGAATCCACGACTGGCGTCAACGACGTCACCTGCACGATTGCCGATCAGGAGACCTCCTGCACATCCGGCTTCGAAGGAGGGGTGACCGACCAGGACACGGTGGGACTCACGGTATCCGTGGACTCGTCAGGCGGCGACGCCAGCCCCAGGGCGGCCGGTCTCTTGCGCTGCTCGGTTTGCCTGGGCCGGGCCAAACCCAGGATCTAGCTCGACCCGCGTCGATCTGATCCCACTCGCAGGGGCAACTCTTGTGGGTCACCCCGAAAACGGACCTTACTTGCCTTACTTGACCCCTTTTACTTGACTCCGGGAAACGGACCTGGCCCTTACTTGACTTTCGATTGGGAATTGGCTTCATTACTGAGCGATTGATCGATCATGGATAGCGAACTGAGTGCCCTGAGTATCCTTTTCACCGAGTTCTACTACTGGGTGTGCATCGTCCTGATGTTTCTCATCCACGTCGGGTTTTGTCTCTACGAGGTGGGGGCGTCCCGGAAGAAAAACATGCTCCACACCCTGATGAAGAACGCCATGCTGATCCCTCTGATCACCGTGACCTTCTACTTCTTCGGATGGTGGATCTACTTCGCTTTTCAGAGCGGACCCGGCATTACCGGTGGCCTGGTGGAAGCTCCCTGGGCGCTGCCCTGGAACGAGCTCATGGGCCCGCACATGGGGGGGAACCCCTTCTCCGAGAATCTTTCCCTGGAGGACGCGGCCGCGTGGGCGCGCATCAATGGTGTCTTCTGGGGGGCCTTTCTGCTCTTTTCGTGGACCGCCGGGTCGATCATCTCCGGTGCCGTCATTGAACGGATCCAATCCAGCGCCTTTTGGATCTTTGCCGTTCTCGTCGGGTCTGTGACCTGGGTTATTGATGCCGCCTGGGGCTGGTCGGCGGACGGCTGGATGGTGCAGGTCCTGGGTTATCACGACGCCTACGCCTCGGGGGTCATTCATGCCATCAGCGGCGGTTCGGCTCTGGCCATACTCATCCATCTGGGGCCGCGCATCGGGCGCTTCACGAAGAGCGGGGCGGCCAGGAGTTTTCCGCCCCAGAACACCTGGCTGGTGATCATCGGACTCTTCCTGATTTACACTGGATTCTGGGGATTCTACGCGGCCTGCAATATCCCCATCCTCGACATCGACGGGGATGCCGGGAGGACCTTCTTTTCCGCCACCACCATCTATCTCACACCGACGACACTGAGTGCCATTACCTTCAATTTCCTGATGTCTCTGGCGGGCGGTCTCCTGGCAGGCTACTTCATCTCCAAAGGAGATCCCTACTGGACCTTCTCCGGGGGACTGGCCGGGATCATCACGGCATCCGCCGGCAACGACCTGTATCATCCGCTTCAGGCTCTTCTGATCGGCGGACTGGGTGTTCTCTGCATCTACAGACTGCACTTCTGGGTGGAGCGCCGATTTAAGATTGACGATGCGGTGGGAGCCGTTGCGGTGCACGGCTACGCGGGTGTTCTCGGGGTCATCGTGGCCGGCTTCATGCTGTGGGGATATCCCAGTTCGCCGAATCCTGAATATGCCTCGATCACACCCTGGGGACAGCTTGCAGGCGCCGTAATCATATTTTTCGTTCTGGGCTTCGTTCCATGCTACGCGGTGGGCTATGTTTTGAAGAAACTGAATCGGCTCCGCATCCCGGTTGCCGTCGAGCTGGCCGGCATGGATCATCACATCGCAGCAGCTGAATTGGAACAGTCAAGGGAGATCCTGGAACTGGAGCTGAAGGTGGCCAGAGAGGAGCAAGTGCCATGACGACCGGCCTGATTAAGAGCTGGGCAACGAATCCGGCGGAGGTGGGACCTCTTTATCCCTTCGTTTCCTTTGAAGCGTTCTTTTTCGCAGTCTGCTTCGTCCTGTGGATCCTCTACACGCTGTGGCAGATGAAGTTAGAGTCCCAAAACTACCGGGTGGAAAACGAGGATCTGTCCCGAGGCAACCGCCTGGTGGAAACGATTGAATCGAATCGTCGTTGAACTAGAAGTGGTGGCGTCTTGTGCCGGTGCGTGGGACCGGGCGACCACCCGGAGTCGCCCCTACATTCGTAGGGGCAGGGTCGCCCCGGCGATGGTCTCGAAAACCTAACCCGAATGCGAAGCCTCGTCAGCTCCAGGGAAAGGGGCTGTTGGAGACAGGGTGGAGGTTGCCCGCGGCATAGCGGGCAAAACGGAAGGGCTCGAGGAGGTCGCTTCGCCCCCCCAGAATCTCGTCGGCTACCAGCTTACCCACGCCCAGCATCTTATAGCCGTGATTGGAGTCGGCGATCAGATAGCAATTGTCACGAAACACGTCGAAGACGGGGAAACTGTCGGGAGTAAAGGCGCCCAGCCCTCCGCTCGGCTCATCCCTGTAAAAGATGTGCTTTCCCTCGAAGCGCTTCTGGCAGAAGGCCAGAGCTGAGCACCACATGCGGGCGAAGTCCTGCCCGACGACAAAGTCGGGGGACTCGGGCCCGTATGGATCGACCCGAACCTGATCTGGATCCGTCTCCACTCGATAGGGCATGGCCCCACCCTGAATACCCCCGAAGTGAAGGTCGGGTTTGTAGTAGATGCCCCAGCTCTCGTCCCGGATCAGCGCACCCTCAAAATCGTACAGCGGTTGATCGCAATCGAAGTGGATGACGGGGGGCATGCAGCCGTCGTTCGTCTTCTGCAGTCCGGGGTCGACTCCCAGCGTCCCTTCCTGCAGACACCAGTAGGTCCACATCGTCACACCCGAATGCATCTTGCCGTCGGCTTGGATGCTGATCGTGGCAGGCAACTCGAGCATTTCCCAGATTGACTTGACCCAGGGTCCGACCCCCACGATCAAATAGTCGGTCCGGATGGTTCCCCGGTTCGTCTCGACTGCCGAAATCGACCCTCCCGAGTACTGAAACCCGGTGACCTCGACCCCCGGAAGAATCCGAACGCCCTGATCCTCGGCTTTGCCCGCCAGACCACGCATGGAGGCCATGTTATTGGCGTATCCACCCTTCTTTTCGTGCAGGATCGAAGTCGTCCCTTTCCCCTGCCAGTCGTGGAGAATGGCCCCCATGTAGGTGCGGCAGTCCTCTTCGCCTTCGATGAAATCGGAGGGGTAACCGATCATCTGCTGCTGCTCGTAAATGGTGCAAACGTCGGCGTGCATCGCTTCGGGACTGATCTGAAGATACCCGACAGGATGATAACTGTAGGACTCCGGATCGCTTTCCCAGACCTCTACGCTGTGGGCCATCAGCTCTCGCATGGCAGGCTGGAAGTAATTATTCCGGATCACACCGCAGGCGATCCCCGAAGCGCCGGCGCCGACTCCGGTCTTGTCAATAACCAGGATGTCCGAACCCGTGCCCGTGCCGCGGGCCTTCAAGGCGAGGGCCAGGTGGTAGGCCGTGCTCAAGCCATGCACCCCCGCGCCAATCACCAGGTATCTGATCGAAGAGGGAATGTTCATAACCAAGGCCGTAGGGGCCGGCCTGGTGCCGGCCCGGTGGACGTTCCTGCTGGCCTGTCACAACGGGCGACCACCAGGGTCGCCCCTACGCATCCTTACAGGCCGCATTCCACAAGATCAGAACTTCTTGTACACCTTCTTGAGTTCCACCAGGGGGTGTCTCGGCGACATCTGGAACTTGATCAGAAGTTCGCGGGCGATCATGTCCCGCTCCTGCTGTGTCTCGGGCAATTCCATGTCCTCGGGGACGATGACCCAGCCGTTGATATTGCGGTCGAAGACCGCCGGGACACCCTCTTCGTAACCCATGTGCACGTCTTCCAGCCAGTTCAGATCTTCCCATCCCATTCTCTGAATGTAGTCCTCCAGGAAGGGCGTGAGCAGGGAGTAGTCGGGCACAAGATTGACGTCATAGCGATATCCGATGTGTTGTCCGATTTCCTTTTCGCGCCGGCTGTCGATCCCATCCGATTGCAGATAGTAGTCGACTTCTCCTGGCTTTTGAGAGTCGCCTTTATCTCCCATTTTCGCCCCCTTGCCCCACGATATGGTCTGTTCCCGCCAGAGGCACGCGCGCCATGGCCGAGGCTTCGGCGGTCAGGGCGGCCAGATCCTCCGGTTCCAGCGAATGGACATTGGTTTTGCCACAGGCCCGCGCCAGCATCTGACACTCGATGGTGAGCGTATGCAGAAAATTGTACACACGGACGGCGGCTTCATCGGGGTTCAGGCGCTTGCGCAGTTCCGGATCCTGGGTGGTCACCCCGACCGGGCAGAGGCCGGTGTGGCAGTGATAGCAGTAGCCGGCGGGAACCCCAACAGTCCCCTCGTAGTCTGCCTCCGGAATGTCCTTGTTGCAGTTGAGGGCGACCAGCGCGGCAGTTCCAATGGCGATGGCATCGGCTCCCAGGGCCAGGGCCTTGGCCACGTCGCCTCCATTGCGAATGCCTCCGGCATAAACGAGCGAGATCTCGCCCGTCTTACCTACGTCATCGAGAGCCCGGCGCGCTTCCCGGACGGCCGCAATCCCGGGGATCCCCGTCTCTTCGGTGGCCAGATGAGGGCCGGCTCCCGTGGAGCCTTCCATTCCGTCTAAAAAGATACTGTCCGGCCCCGTCTTGGCAGCCATCCGAATGTCATCGTACACTCGCGCGGCCCCCAGTTTCAGCTGGATCGGAACCTCCCAGTTGGTGGCCTGTCGTATCTCGTCAATCTTCAGCGCCAGGTCATCCGGTCCCAGCCAGTCAGGATGGCGGGCCGCCGAGCGCTGATCGATGCCGGCCGGCAGGGACCGCATCTCCGCCACCTGATCGGTGACCTTCTGGCCCATCAGATGCCCCCCCAGCCCCACCTTGCACCCCTGGCCGATGAAGAACTCGACTCCGTCGGCAATCTGAAGATGGTGCGGGTTGAATCCGTAGCGGGATTGGATCAACTGGTAAAACCATTTGTCGGAGTAGCGGCGCTCGTCCGGGAGCATCCCTCCCTCCCCGGAGCAGGTGGCCGTTCCCGCCATCGTGGCGCCCCGTGCCAGCGCTACTTTGGCCTCGTAGGAAAGTGCGCCGAAACTCATGCCGGTGATGTACACCGGGATGTCCAGAACCATAGGTCGCCTGGCCTTCGGGCCCAGAACCGTTTTCGTTTCGCACTTCTCCCGATATCCCTCGATGACGAAACGCGTCAGCGTCCCCGGCAGAAAGGTGAGGTCGTCCCAGGAGGGGATCTTCTTGAAGATGGCCATGCCGCGCATGCGGTAGCGGCCCAGTTCCGCCTTGATGTGGATGTCGTCCATGACACCGGGATCAAACAGAAAGTTCTGGCCGAGCACATGACGATTGCGCTTCGGTCGGGTGGAATCCCGACCGTCACGAGTCAACTTCTTGCCTTCCTGTACTGCCATGAGCTTCCTTTTCTCTAATGGTTAAAGAACAATCTTCTTCTCTGCCGGCTCCAGATTGTCGTAGTTCCACAGTTGCTTGCCGGCCACGATCTTCTGGAGATTGGCTGCCCCGTTCGGCGCTTCCAGGCCATACAGCCCCAGTTTGCGTTCCAGCCAGGAGGCTTCCAGTTCCGTCATTTCTCCGGGCACCGCATCCGTTCCCAGCGATTCAATGCTCCCGCCCACGTAGATGGTCCCGTCGTACATGGAATCCCCGAGACTGGGCCCGACGTCGCCCAGAATAATGATGCGGCCGCGTTGCATCATAAAGCCGGAGAGGATCCCGCTGCAGCCGCCGACAATGATGGTCCCGCCTTTCATGCTGATGCCGGTTCGGGAGCCGGCATCTCTCCGGCAAACCAGATCGCCGCCGCGGATCGCGGCGCCGAATGAGGATCCGGCGTTCTTCTCGATTACGACGGTCCCGGAAAGCATGTTTTCGCCGCAGGACCACCCGACACGGCCTCTGATCCTTATGTTCGGCCCGTCGATCAGGCCGGCAGCGAAATACCCCAGGGAGCCTTCGAAGTCCAGTTTGAGGCGATTCAGGATGCCGATTCCCAGGGAGTGTCTGGCATTGGGGTTCTCCACCACGATGTGCCCGCAGCCCTGCTCCATCAGCTGGCGGATTCTCAACCCGATCTGCGGCGACGTCATTTCCGCGGCATCGAACCTGGCCAGCTTTTCGAAGTCCACCTCGCAGGCACTCGGGTCCACCAGATTCTCTTCTTCGCCAGCCGAGAAGAAGGCCCGGTGGGTTCTCCCTGCCAGCCTCTCTTCGTGGAGCCCCATGTCGTGAGATTTATGCGCCTTTTTCAACTGTGCCAAACTCGTACTTCTCCGGCGTAGGGATCCACCGTGTCAATCTCGTGCAGGAAAATGCTGCGAATGGCTACTTCTTCGGAAGCCATGGCAATGCAATCTTCTCCCTCGTAAAGGACCATCGGCTTTGCCGCCATGACGTCCTTGGCCATGCCCAGACTGTCGGCGGTGGCCACCAGGTAGGTAAAGACGCCGTCCAGTTCCTCCACAGAGTCGTGCAGGATCTCTTCCAGTTCGTCTCCGGCCTCCAGCCGATGGGCGACGTACACGGCGATCAGCTCCGAGTCGCAGTCGGAGACAAAACGACGGCCCAGTCGCTCCAGATCCCGGCGCTTGCCCCAGTAATTGGTCAATTGCCCGTTGTGCACCACGGAAATGTCGCTGAAGGGATAAGCCCAGAAGGGGTGGGCCGAGCAGATGTCCACGTCCGACTCCGTGGCCATGCGAACGTGCCCGATGCCATGGGTGCCCGTGAAGCTTTCCAGGGAGTACTGGGCGGACACGCTGGAGGCACTCCCGAGATCCTTGATCAATTCCAGGGACCGCCCCAGAGACAGGATCTCCGCCCCCTCCACCTCCTCGATCAAGGCACAGAGCCGGCCCCTGTCCCCCTCATAGCGGAGGCGATAGCCGAAGGCGTATTCGGTCGGCTGATGGGCCTGGACGATCTCTCCACCCATGGAGGCGATACGTTGGTCAACTTCGGCCCGGCGCTGTTCGATCTGCCGGTGGATCTCGAAGCCCTCATCTAGATCCTCCTGCTCGGCCAGCTTGAACCGAACCACCAGTTCCTCCGGCCGGGGAGTCCCATAGACGGCAAATCCCGTCGAATCGGGGCCCCGGTGGTTCATGGACTGGAGCATGAGGGTCAATTCGTTCCCGATCCCTGCAGCCGTGTCCTTGTGAATGATTCCGGCGATTCCACACATGATCGACCTCGATATTAGGGTAGACAGTCCCAGTAGTGCTCGAAGTCCCACTCCGTCACAGTGGAGAGAAACCGCTCCCATTCGTCCCGCTTGTAGTGCATGTAGACAGTGTACATCTCGCCGGGCAGGGCGGACTGGATCACCTCGTCCTCGGCCAGTTTGCCCAGAGCTTCGCCCAGTGACAGGGGAAGTTTCTTCACCTGCTTTCCCTCTTCAATCGCCTCGTAAATATTGCGCTGCTCCGGTTTACCCGGATCGAGTTTACGCCGCAGCCCGTCGTCGAAGGCCTTCAAAAGCCCAGCGGCCAGCAGGTAAGGATTGACCATGGAGTCCACGGCCCGGTACTCGAGCCGCCCAGGTCCCGAAACGCGCAGCCCGCAGGTGCGATTCTGGAAGCCCCAGTCCGCATAGACGGGGGCCCAGAAACCGGTGTCCCAGAGCCTTCGATACGAATTCACCGTGGAACAACCGAGGGCCGTCAAGGCGGGCAGGTGCTCCATAATTCCACCGATGCAGTGCAAACCGACCGCGGCCGGCATCCGCTCCCCGGGGGCCGGCTCGAAGGCGTTTTCTCCCCCCTTTCGATGAAGGAACGACCCTTCCATCCCGGACAGTTCATCGTTCCCGAGGGAACACACCTGATCCTCGCCTCCGCGCCACAGGGAGATGTTGTGGTGACATCCGTTGGCGGAGACGCCCATGAAAGGCTTGCACATGAAGCAGGCGATGAGATCGTGCTCACGGCCCACCTGCGCACAGATCTGGCGGTAGGTCGTGAGCCGATCGCAGGTGCGCAGGGCCTCGTCGAAAGTGTAGTTCAGTTCCAGTTGACCCGGGGCATCTTCGTGATCACCCTGGATCATATCCAGGCCCATGGCCCGAGCGTACTCGATCACTTTCATGACGACCGGTCTCAGCGACTCGAACTGGTCGATGTGATAGCAGTACGGTTTGCTGAACCCATCTGAGGGCTTTCCGTCCGGTCCCTTCTTCAACCACATCATTTCGGGCTCGGCACCGTGGCGCAGGTGGAGACCGCCATGATCACTCTCGAACTGTGCGTGGATTCGTCTCAGGTTGCCACGGCAGTCCGAAGTCAGAAAGGCGCCGGGATCGACCTCTTCCTCCCGGTTGCGAAACAGCGTGCAGAAAACCCGCCCGATCCGATGGTCCCAGGGAAGCTGAACGAAGGTCTCAGGATCTGGAATTCCGACCAGTTCCCAGGCCTCGGGGCCGTAACCAATATAGTTGTCCAGCCGATCCATGAATAGATTGGCCGTTGCTCCATAGACGAGTTGAAATCCTTTGCGAGCAATCGTTTCCCAGTGATCGGCCGGCACGCCTTTTCCTACGATCCGGCCCGTAACGGACACAAACTGGTAGTAGATGTAGTCGATACCCAGTGTATCGATCTGGCGGCGAACTTCTTTCACGAGTTCGGCGCGGCCATCCGCTTCAACATAGGCTTCCAGGTCTGACACGATTGCTTTCCTTCCGACAGTGAGGGCCACTCTGTCCAGGGTCAAGATCCGTGGTCCGCCGCACCGACCACAAGAATGACGGCTTCGGGAACCACACATTTGACCCTGCTGATTCGCTTCCGGCTGATGCGAACTCGGCAAAACCAGCGGATCCGAGACGAGATTTTATCCCTCGGAAAACGGGGGGGTCAAGATTGCCGGCAGCCGAGAGCACTTGTCTGGCAGCGGGCTGGCGCCCAAAACCAGACGAGCCTTTTCTGCCGCCCCCTTCGGGGGCTGACACATGTTGCCGTAGACGTCCCGGGGCCTTGCGGCCCCGGCTATTCTCTTGCGCCCCCTCCGGGGGCTGTTGCCGGCTCGCCAGACCGCCAGCCCCTCCCGGGCGTGTTGCAGAACTTCTGACTGCCGGCCGCCCCGGGGGGCTTCTTCAGGCCGCAGAGCGGCCGACAGAGAATAGCCGTGGGCGTCAGCCCACGGGAAATGATCACCCCGGGACCCAAGCCCTGGAGGGGCGGCAGAGATTCTGGCAACACACACTGCCGGCGGTTGATTCAACCTTTTAACTCGGACGCATCTTCGGTACCATTTTCGTAGCGAGGACGGCACGGCGGTTGAGCGGGTTGGACAAGCGGACGTCGTTCGAACGCAACTGTGGAATCGAGGTTCCTTCATGACCGAGACAAAAACCTGGGGTTCCGATCCGTTCTGGGGTCTGGGCTATGAGTGGGACCCGCAGTGGTTGCTCACGCCTGCCCAGAAACAGCTCCAGGAAAAGCTGATCGAGCTGTGCCGAACGACGCTTCGCGAGAATGCCGTGGAAAGCGACCGCGAACTGAAGTTTCCCCGGCGCAACTTCGAGGCACTGGCGTCTCTGGGCTTACTGGGACTTCTGGTACCCGAAGAGCTGGGGGGCCTCGGCGAGAACCACATTTGCGCCGCCATGGTTACGGAAACCATTGCTCGCTACGGCTGCGCCAGTACCGCCATGTGCTACACGATGCATCTCGGAGCCGTTGCTGCGGCGATGCTGCGGTCGCACGACAACGCCGGCCTCCAGGACTTGATGAAGAGGCTGGACACCGAGGTTCTGATCGGCACTCTCTCCTATTCCGACCCCGAGACCGGATCGCACTTCTGGTACCCCTTCTCCTCCGGCGCCGAGCGGACCGCCACAGGCTGGAGAGTCAGAAAGAAAGCGTCATGGACCACCTCGGGGGGGTTCGCTGACTGGTATGTCGTTCAGACGACGAGTCCCGACTTTGACGGCGACTACTCGAACCTCTCCTGCTTCCTGATCATGGGTGACGAGGTTCAGGCCCGGCCATCGGAGTGGGATGCACTGGGACTGCGGGGAAACCAGTCAGGAGCCATCGAAGTAGACAATGTGGAGGTTCCCGAGAACCGGATGATTGGTCCCATCGGCGACGGCGCCGCGTCTAACGACGAAACCGTCGATCCGTTCTTTCTGCTCTGCTCATCCGCCTGCTGGAACGGCATCGCCATGGGAATGATCGATATCGCCAAGAGCCACACCACCCGAAAAAAGCACATCGACGTGGGGATGCGCGTGTGTGACTACCCCACCATACAGGACGGGGTTGGCGAGTCTCTGATTGACACCAACGCCTCCCGCTCTCAGCTGTTCCTCATGGCCCAGGCCATGGATACCGTGACCCAGAACTGCGACTGGTCGGCCCACCGGGACCTCAGCCATCTTCCGAGATCTTCCTTTCTGCACTGGATGTGGCAGGTCAAGTTCGCGGCAGCCAAGAATGTCGCCCACGTCTCGGATAAAATGTTGCATGTCTGCGGAGGGACCGGCTACAAGCCGCAACTGGGCATCGAGCGTTATCTCCGCGACGCCAAGGCGGGCTGGGTGATGGGCCCTACCAACGAGGTCCTGCGCCAGTTCGTGGGCAAGGCGGTATTGCTGGGCTTCGACTCGCTGGATTACTGGAACCAGGTAGTCAACGAGCGCGTGCTCCAGAACGAGATCAAGAAACTCGACGCAAACGCCAAACGGTCCCTGGGTGAGCAGTTGCTGGCGCAAACGGAGATTGAAGAAGAGAACTCATGAGCGGCTCGCTTCGGACTCGACACTTCGAGCCGTACTCGCTGCCCGTCGATCCGACCACGGGCCTCCTGCGCATGGAACCGGGCTGGGAGCGCTCCTTCGTTCGCGGTGGTGGCTCGGTTCTGCTCGAACTCGCCGAGGATGACCGGGTCACAATCACGGACATGGAAGGGCTCCAGTGCTGCCAGCTGGCGGCATTTGGCCCCGATGGCGGCGAAGATCTGGCAGCCCTGGGCCTGCAGGCTGACACCAGGCTGAGTGGAGTGGCTGGGGCTGGCGGCGGCGCAGACCCTCGAGGAATGGCCGAGTTGCTCAGCCGTCGCGGCATCGACCTCGAGGATGCCCCCGCCCTGCAACTGTTTGCAGGACAAACGCGTGCCGGCGACAGTGAGGCCTTCGGAGCGAGCCGCGGGGTCCTGTGTCTGATTGCGGCGCCGGGCGCGCCCATGAGAGTCGACGGTCAGAACCCGCCCACCGATCTACGAGTCCTCGTCCGCCGAGCCCATCCCGAGGAAACAGCTGAGCATCCACTGCCTGCTCCCCTGGCCGGGATGCGTCTGGATCTGCGGGTGAAAAAGGCGACCGCCATCGCCTACGAAGTGAAGCCGGGCGAGTACATCCAGGTGATCGACGTTGCCGGTCGCCAGTGTTCCGATTTCCTGGCCTTTGACAGCCGCCAGCTGGAGCGGGGAGTGGAACGGGGACTGGACGCCACCGCCACTCGAACCCTGATGGGAGCCGCCTATCCCCGTCCCGGGCTCTATTCGAAGCTCTTCGATCGGGACATGCAGCCCCTGGTGGAAGTCATTCGGGACACGGTGGGACGACACGACACCTTTGCTCTGGCCTGTACGGCCAAGTACTACGAAGACATGGGTTATCCCGGCCACGCCAACTGCTCGGACAATTTCAACGCGGCGCTGGATCCGTACACCGTCACGCCGCGCAGGGGTTGGCCGGCCATGAACCTCTTCTACAATACCCGCATTGACGCAGACAACGTGCTCTACATGGACGAACCCTGGTCCCGTCCTGGAGACTACGTGCTGTTGCGGGCGCTGACCGATCTGGTCTGCCTGTCCTCGGCCTGCCCGGACGACATCGACCCGGCCAATGGCTGGAATCCGACCGATATCCACCTTCGTGTGTATCCGGCCGAGAGGACTTTTTCGAAAGGGACCGCATATCGTATGACCCCGAGCGATGACCCGAAACTCACCCGTGAAACGGCCTTTCACCCCCGAACCTCAGCCCTGACTCGAAATCTGACGGAGTATCAGGGGTACTGGATACCGACCTCGTTTCCCGGTCGGGGCATGATCGAGGAATACCATGCCTGCCGGGAACGGGCCGCCATCATGGATCTGTCGGCGCTCCGCAAATTCGAGGTTCTGGGCCCGGACGCCGAGACCCTGATGCAGTACACCTGCACCCGCGATGTGCGCCGGCTGGGCGACGGGGGGATCGTCTACACGGCCATGTGCTACGACACAGGCGGCATGGTTGACGACGGCACGCTGTTTCGACTTGGCGCCGATAACTTCCGCTGGATCTGTAACAGCGACTACGACGGCATCTGGTTGCGAGAGCAGGCCCTGGCTCTGGACCTGCGGACCTGGGTCAAGTCCTCGACGGAACAGCTTCACAACGTGGCGGTACAGGGCCCCAGCAGCCGGGAGATACTGGCAGAGGTGGTGTGGACGCCTCCGGACCGGCCCACCCTCGAGGAGTTGACCTGGTTCCGGTTCACGGTGGGGCGTGTCGGCGACATGAACGGGGTGCCGATGCTCGTCTCCCGAACCGGCTATACAGGGGAACTCGGCTACGAAGTATGGTGTCACCCGGCAGATGCACTCGTCGTCTGGGATGCCATCTGGGAAGCAGGCCGGCCGCACGGACTGGCCCCGCTGGGACTGGAGGCGCTGAACGTTCTTCGCATCGAGTCAGGGCTGATTTTCCGGGGCCAGGAGTTTGACGATCAGACGGATCCATTCGAAGCCGGCATCGGCTTCACAGTGGGTCTGTCAGGCGACGACGATTTCATCGGCAAAACCGCTCTGAGAGAACGCAAGGCCCATCCCCAGCGGAAACTCGTGGGGTTGGAGCTGGAAGGAAACGAGCCTGCAGACCACGGTGATTGCGTCCATGTGGGCCGCAAACAAGTGGGCGTCATCACCAGCGGTGCCCGTTCTCCGGTCTTGAACAAGAACATAGCCCTGTGCCGGATGGCCGTACAGTATTCCGAAGCCGGCAACGAGGTTGAGGTTGGAAAACTCGACGGCCACCAGAAGCGGATCTCCGCCCGAGTCGTCCCCTTCCCCTTCTACGATCCCCAAAAACAGCGCGTCAGGGCTTGAGTCTTAAGCACCCCTGCCTTTGGATTTCATCGACTTCCGCAGCTGCCGAGTAAGAGCTTCGTCCACAGACAGGTCCGGTTTCAGGGCCACGCCATAATCCCGCCGGGCTCCGGTGCGGGTCACGTAGCCGTCGATCACATCCTGCCGCACCCGCTCCGGATCCCGCTCCCGGGGCTCCCCGTAGCCTCCTCCGCCACCGGTCTGGGTGCGGACGATGCTGCCCTCCTCCAGTTCCAGGGCGTTGACTTTCAGCAGGTGCTGTTGTGCCTCACTACCGGGATCGATCACTACGTCGGGACCCGCTCCCTGGTTTCCCCCGAACAGCCCCCAGGCCGGCGTCACGGACCGCTCGAACCAGAGATAGAGCGAGGCCGGCGCCCGCAGTCTGTACTCCCGATAAATTCCCGTCCCTCCCCGGAATCGACCCGCGCCCCCGGTATCGGGTCGAATCCCGAAGGCCTGCAGGAGCACGGGATACTTGTTTTCAAACACTTCCACCGGGATGTCCTTGAAGGCGCCGTTGACGTTGTTGATCAGGGCATCCTGCCCGTCTCCTCCGGCAAAGGCTCCCCATCCTCCGGGGGTAGGCTCCACGGAAAGAAACGGCACCAGACTTCGCCGGGGATCCTTACCGGCCAGGTAGATCACCATGGAGTCTCCATAATGGGCGGCAGCCACGGTCTCGGGAAGAGCCGGTGCCAGGGCTTTTACGACCAGGTCGATGAGCAGTCCCAGGGGGGTGAAGTACCACTGGCAGGCGGCGGGCTCTTGGGCGTGAAACATCGAACCTTCGGGGGCTCTCACCCGCAGCGTCTTGAAGGTCCCCCCGTCGACCGGCCGGCGCGGATCGATCAAGAGCTTGAAGGCCACCCGAACGGCCGACACGGTCTGGGCAAATCCGCAGTTCACGGGGCCTTCGGCCTGGGGCGAGGAGCCTTCCAGATCCACCTCCATTTCATCCCCTGTTATGCGAACGTTTACTCGAACCGGGATGGGCCCGTGGCCCAGGCCGTCGTCGTCGAGGAATCCCCGAGAACGGTACGTCCCGTCCGGGATGGCCCGTACCGCAATCCTCTCCAGGTCTTCGGACTGGCGAAAGATTTCGTCCCGGGCCGCCTGCACGGCCGTCAATCCGAAGCGTTCCAGCACCGAACGAAGCCGTCTCTGACCGGTGCGACAGGCGGCCACCTGCGCGTTGAGGTCTCCCGCCACCCCCTGTCCGAACCGGCTGTTTCGCTGCATCAGGTCGATGAGGTCCGCTCGCCGCTCGCCTCGCTCGTAGATGCGGGTGGGCGCCCAGCGTACACCTTCCTGGTAAATCTCCCGCGAATCCATGGAACCCCCTGGATCTTTCGCGCCCACATCCAGCCAGTGGGCCCGGGTAGCGGCAAAACCCACCAGCCGGTTTTGCCAGTGAATGGGAGCGAAGACGGTGGCATCGTTCAGGTGAGTCCCCGTCATGTAGGAATCATTCATGTAAAAGATGTCGTCCGGCCGGAACACCTCCCAGCCGTACATCTCGGCCGTCAGCTTGACACACACCTCCAGGTTGCCCAGAAACAGGGGCACTCCCAGGGACTGACCCAGCACTTCTCCCCGCTCGTCCAGCAGCGCCACCGAGCAGTCCTTCCCCTCGTAGATGATGGGTGTGTACGCGCTTCGGATCAGGCTGGCGTTCATGTCCTGAGCAATCGACAGGAATGCATTGCGGATGATTTCCGTGGTGATGGGGTCGGTCTTGCGGGAAGATTCCTGACTCATTCTGGTTCAAATCCGGATTCGAATGGACCCCCATTCGTCCACCCGGGCCCGGCAGCCCGGCGGGATGACCGTGGTAGCCGTCTCCTCCTCTAGGATCAGCGGGCCGGACATCTCCTCCGGGCCCAGCTCGCTGCGGCTGAGAACGGGCGTTTTCTCCTTCCGGCCCGAGAAAATGCATTGCCGCAGCCGTTCCCGCCCCTGGTTTTCCACGGCGGGCGCCTCGAAGTGGAGGGATCTCGGGTCCAGCCGGTGGAGGCTGCCCAGGGCGGCTACCCGCAGGTTCACGATTTCCGCCGGCGCCCCGGGGGTCGAGTGACCGTATCGGAGATCGTGAATCCGGTGGAACTCCCTTCCGATTCCGGCCCGGCTGAACCGGTTCCCGACCGGCACGCTCACCGAGTATTCCTGCCCGATGTAGCGCATGTCGGCGGAACGCTGGAAATACATGCGGGCATGCACCAGTCCCTCGAGTCGCAGGAGTTGTTTTCCTTCCGACTCCAGTTCCTCGTAAATGCCTTTCAAACAGCGGATGCTGACTGTCTCCAGCGGCTGATAGAGAGTCCGCGTCAGGTCGTGGCGGACATCGGTCTGGAGCATCCCCCAGGCGGAGAAGGCGCCGGGTGTCCGGGGCACGATGACCTCGGAGATCTCCAGTTCCCGGGCCAGCCACACCGCATGCATGGGCCCGGCGCCACCGAAGGCCACCAGGGAAAACCGGCGAGGATCGATCCCCTGGCGAACGGTGATGGTCCGAATCGCGTCGGCCATCTTGGCGTTGATGATGGAGAGTATGCCCTCGGCCAGAGCCGTCGACTCCATTCCCAGCGGCCGCGACAGTCTCGCGAGAGCCTCGCCGGCAGCCTGCCGATCAAGTTCCATCCGGCCGCCCAGGAGCGATCGGGTTCCCAGGCGATTCAAGAAGAGGTTGGCATCGGTGACCGTAGCCTCGGTGCCGCCGGCACCGTAACAGGCAGGTCCCGGGGTGGACCCGGCACTTCGGGGTCCCATCCGCAGCCGTCCTCCTTCCAGCCAGGCCAGCGACCCGCCCCCGGCGCCGATGGTGCGAATGTCGACGGCCGACATGAGCAGCGGCAGACCCTCGAATTCGACCTCCGAAGTCACCCTGGGGGTGCCGTCAACGATCAGGCTCAGATCGAAGGAGGTGCCTCCCATGTCGACGCACAGCAGATGTGGGTGCTGCATGGCCTCGGAGAGGGCCGCGCCGCCGATGGTTCCTCCCACGGGCCCGGAAAGCAGCGTGTAGACAGGTCGGCTGCGGGCCGAAGGGGCCGTCATGACGCCCCCACTGGACTGCATCACGTGAAGCGGCGCCTTGACGTCGAGCCCTTCCAGACCCCCCAGCAGGGAATCCAGATAGCGCTCCACGGCCGGGGCAATGTAGGCGTTGGTCACCGCCGTGGAGGCTCGCTCGTACTCCCGCCATTCGCGGGCGATTTCGTGGGACAAGGTAATGGACAGGTCGGGCAGGACCTGGGAAAGGTGCTCCCGGGCCTGCAGCTCGTGCTCGGGGTAGGCATAAGAATGAATGAAGCACACCGCCACCGACTCGATCCCTTCCCGCTCGATTTTCCTCACGATCGGGTCGAAGTCCCGCCCCCGCAGAGGCTCCAGCTCCCGGCCGGCATGGTCAATCCGTTCTCGAACTTCGTGCACGTCGCGCCGCGGAACCAGACGCTCCGGTTTGCGATATCGGAGGGCATAGAGTTCCTTCCGGTCACCGCGGGCAATGGTGTAAGCGTCCCTCAGACCGGCGGTCATGATGAGGAGGGTTCGCGCGCCTTTTCGCTCCAGAAACGCGTTCAGACCAACCGTGGTTCCGTGGACCAGGAAGTCAATCTCCGTTAGATCTGCCACCAGAGCTTCCAGACCCTGGAGTACGCCTCGAGCCGGGTCTATAGCGGTGGTCGGAACTTTGCCGGCCGCGACCGTGCGGCGCTCGGGCTGGGCCACAATGAAGTCGGTAAAGGTGCCGCCGATGTCCACGGAGGCCCGGTAAGCCCTCATCTGTCTCTGTGCCTCCTCCGGCGTGCCCTTTTGGGAGCCTCACTCTAATTCAACCATCCAGCCAGCCGCAACATTGATCCCAGCTGCAGCTTGCAGGTTCTAGAACAACAGCTTCAGGGCGAACTGGATCTGGCGGGAGGTAATCACGGTGCCGGTCAGGCGCCCGGCGGAGCCACTGGGAATCCCGGTTCCGTCCTGGTTGGCCCCCACGAAGGCGAAGCGGTTCTGGGTCGTGGGTGTCGCGAAATTGGCCCGGTTGAAGATGTTGAAGGCCTCGGCGCGGAACTGAAGGCTGGTGCCTTCATGGAGTTTTATGGTCTTAAAGAGGGAGAAATCGACATTGGCCAACCCGGGGCCGATGACCGTGTTGCGGCCCAGATCGCCCAGGAAGCCTGCGGGCTGTAGCTCGAAAGCATTTACATTGAAATAAGCATCGGGAGAGCCGCCGCCCGGATTGTTGTCTCCTCCCGGTCTCAGGTTGGGGCGGTCATGGCGAAAGGGACCGATGGCCGCCGTCCCGGTTCGGTCAAAGGAGTTTTGAACCGTAAAGGGATTCCCGTCAGCCAGCGAGACGATCCCGTTGACTTGCCAGCCTCCCAGCAGGCGCCGCCGGGGCGTCCCCGAGCTGCCTGCAGCCAAGGGAAGCTCGTAGCCGAAGTTCAAAACGAAGTTGTTACGGACGTCGAAGCCGGAGAGGGATCGGTCCAGGTCGCGCTGGAACCAGTCAAAGAGGATAGTGGGACTGTTCTCGAAGTCACGCAGGATGGGGGGAGAGTTGTCGATCGTCTTGGAGTAGGTGTAGGACGCCTGCACCTGAAAACCGTGGCTGTAGCGTTTTCGGAAGCGAATCTGAAGACCGTGGTAGTGGGAGTCACTGCCAAAATCTCTCAGATTGATGGCCGTAAAGTTCGGATTCACGCGGATCGGGGGACCCGGCGGGAAAAAGGCGGTTCCATCCTCGAGAACGGTCCGCGCCTTGAAGTTGATCTCCGTGGGTGCCGCCAGATGGACTCCCCGATTGCCCACATAGGCCACACTGGCCACGGTGTCGCTAAACACCTCCCGTTCGATAGTCCAGTGCCATTGCATCGTGTAGGGGTTCTGGGCGTTTGATTCCAGCGGAAACACGATGACGGGCCGGAATGGGTCGGGATAAGGGATAACAGGAAACGCTTCCGCCGTGGGCGGACCGCCAATCAGGACCGTCTTGGTGGGCGGCTGGCTGAGTCGGAAAACGAAGTTCAGGTTGGCTTCGTTGAGCTGCTGAAAGAACATCCCGAACCCCGCGCGCACTGCAGTCTTCTGGTCCCCCAAAAGATCCCAGGCCAGGCCCAGGCGCGGCATGATGTTGTTTCTGGCAACCTCGATGGGCGTGTCTGAGACAATGGTGGGCTCCGAGTCCACCAGAGGATCGCGGAAGTTATTGACCGGACCCAGCTTGTTGTAGGGATCCGTCATCATCTCATAGCGCAGCCCCAGGTTCAGAGTGAGGCGTGGATGGGCCCTCCAGTCATCCTGGATATACACCCCGAAGACGTTGAAGCGCTGAGCCGTGTCGTAGACCGTGTCGGGCAGGTCTTTGACCACGGACACCGGGAAACCAGCCAGCATTTCCGTGCGGCCGGGGGGGCCGGGAGGCGCACAACCGCTTATGCAGTCGAAGTTGAACGACCCACCCTGGAAGAATCGGTTGTCGTCGTAGTGGAATCGTTTGTAGACGCCGCCGATCTTCAGCGAGTGATTGGCGGCGGTCCAGCCGAAATCATCGCCGACTTGATACATGTTCTGCAGCGTCGTCCCCGGCGGCTTGGTCCAGCCGCCAATGGTGGAGAGGCCCTGCACGTTGAACAGCCCCATACCGTCCTCGACACCCTCCAGGTAAGAGAGCTCGGGAAGTACGTGCAGGGGAAACTGCGACTCGACTTGTTGGGCGCGGTTGTAACCGAAACGAACCACGTTAATGGCCCCGGAGGACAGGGCGGCGGAGTGCTCCACGCTGAGAAGCTGCTGCTGGCTGTCCCGGGTCAAAAACGGTTCAAAGAGCTGGGGACCGAACAGAGCCCCAAGAGCGGGAAATTTCTTGTCTGCGTTGTCGTAGGAATAGCGGACGAACAGGCTCCGGGAATCGCTGAAATAATGATCCACTTTGATCACGAAGAAGTCTTCATCGGTGTCGGAGTTGGTGCCGAACAGGTACTCGGCCCGGCCGTCCCCAAAATCTCGACCGTTGGGCAGGGGGTAAAGGGCCAGAAAAGGTTCCACCTCGGGATTGACCGGGACCTGGCCGGAAGGGAGATTGCCCACGCGAGTCGCCCCAGTTGGAACCGTGGCAATCGATGTCAGGCCCAGTCGCTCGCGGAACCCTTCGTAGCTGCCGAAAAAGAAGGTCTTGTCTCCGACCACGGGACCGCCGGCCGTAAACCCGAATTGATTCCGTTTGAACTCGGGCTTGTCCTTCCTGACAAAGTTGCCGCTCGCATCGTTGATGGGCGCGTCAAAGAAGTTCGCCGCATCCATGTTGTCGTTGCGGTGAAACCAGAAGAGCGATCCGTGAAAATCGTTGGTGCCGGATCGCGTCGCAACATTGATTACGCCGCCGGCGGCTCGGCCGTACTCGGCACTGTAGGTGCTGGTGATTGTCGAGAATTCGCGCACTGTATCGACCCCCAGCAGCACACCCGCCGCGCTCCCGGGCGCGTTGCCAAAGGCATCGATCGCATCCGTCCCATCCACCACGATGTTGTTCAGCTCGGGACGCATGCCGTTGAAAACCAGGCGCACACCGGTTCCCCCGAACGCCGTCGAAGTGGGGTCACTGGCCACCGCATTCTTGAAACTGGAGACACCCGCCTCCAGCACCGAGAGATCTGCGAACGAGCGACCGTTCAATGGAAGGTCCCGTATCTGTTCCGGATCGACCAACCCCGAAACGGCGGCACTCGTGGTCTGCACCAGCGCCCCTCCCCCATGCACAATCACTTCCTGGTTGATTTCTCCCACTCTCAGCACCAGGTTCACGACCACTTCCCGGCCGATTTGCACCGTGATACCGGTCATGACGGCGGTTTGAAAGCCAGTGAGGGAGGCGCGGACTTCATACTCGCCCAGAGCCACCCCTGCCAGACGGTAGTGCCCGTCCACCCCGGTGATTGCCGAACGGGTGATGCCCGTGGCCGGGTGGCCCGCTTCCAGGCTCGCTCCGGGCAGCACGGCTCCCGTTTCGTCTCGGATCGTGCCGGAAATGACCCCCGTACTCTGCCCCGCCAGAGGCATCATGGCCAGCATCAGCGCGAGCGTCGCCCCGCACCCTCTAACGCCAGATCGAAAAGCCGTCTTCATTGCCCGGTATCCCTTGGAATCGAAAGGAGAATTATACCCGGCACGAAACGCACTCCCGGTGAGCTCTTGTCAATAGGTGTGGAAAAACATCAGGCGGCTTTCTCTCCGGGACTTGGTTGACCGGGACTCCATTGACATATTTGGCGCCCTGGTAGACGTCTTTCATCAGCTCCGGTGCCTTCAACCGGCGGAATCGCTGCTCCGCCACCAACAGCATCTTCCAGATCACCGCCTGGGCGTTTTCCACTTTCTTGAATCGCTTGGCCGCGTCCGTTCGCAGCCGAAGAGCGGCAAACGGTGACTCCACTGGATTGGTGGTTCGCAGATGCTGCCACTGCTTCTTTGGATAGTTGTAAAAGGTCACCATCCGGTCCCAGTCCTGCTCGATTAGCTCAGCCGCCAGAGTCAGCCCTCGCTGCCGGCACCAGTGCTGAAAAACCTTCTTGAGTCGTTGTGCTTCTTCTCGAGTCTCGGCGTAAGGGATCTGCCGCAGGATCAGCAAGGCCGGCTTGTGCACTCGCTTAGGGAGCTTGGCCAGCAGGTTGACGATCCGATGATTCCAGCAGCGCTGCTCCTCGGCCTGGGGATAGACGTTGCGCAAAGCTCCCCAGATGCCCAGGTGGCCGTCTCCGATCACCAGCCGTGGACAGCCCATCCCCCGGCGCTTCAAGTCGCGCAGTACTTCCGACCAGCTCTGAGTCGATTCCCGATAGCCGCTCGTGACCGACACCACGGCTTTGCTTCCGTCACTTAAGGCGGCCAGCACCACCAGCAGGACTGCCTTTTCCTTCTCCAGACCCGCCTTGACGTAGATTCCATCTACCCATAAATACACCACTTCCAGATCATTCAAGGGTCGACTCTGCCAGACTTCCCATTCGGCCTGCCACTTCTCTTTCAATCTGGCCACCGTGGAGGACGACAGGTGCGCCTTTTCCCCTAAAAGCCCTCTCAGAGCCAGATCAAAATCCCCCAGCGCCAGACCATGCAAGTACAGCTCAGGGATCAGTTCTCGAACCTGCCGCGTCCGCTTGGCAAACAGGGGCAACACCCGACTTTCAAAGTGTTCCTCTAGATCCCGCACTCGAGGCCTTCGAACCTGGATCGTCCCCGAGCTCAGCGTCAGATGCCTCGGCTTCCCATATCCATTGCGATAGCCCGACGGAGCGTCCACGGCCCTTCGCCGCTCACTCTTACGCCGCCCTAATAACTCCGTGACTTCCTCCTCCAGCAGCTCTTGAACCCAGCCTTGGATCTTCTCCCGCACCCAATCTTCCAGCTCCTCGAAACAAACTCTTGACTCCACACTTTCCTCAATCTTCTGCTTGCTCATGCGGTGTGTACTCCTTCCGTTGCGGGCCTTTCGGCCCTGGGTTTTAAATCAACCCGGAAGGATACTCACCGCCTATGCTATTTACACACCTTCTGATGGTAGCTCAACCCGGTTCCCTGGGCCATGGTAAACTTCCGGCAGCAGATGTCCGTGAAATGTTTGTTCTTCAGGACAGCAGCGCCGGTGCTTCTGCCCTTTCTTTCCCCGGCCCTCTTACCGGGCCCGGCTATCCCCGTGACGCTTGTGGTAATGCAGGATCCGGAAACCGACCATTTTCGCAAGTGGCTTCGGGAAGACGTCCTGTACATCATCACGGAGGAGGAGGCCGATGTGTTTCGGGCCCTCGGTAACGATCGGGAAAAAGAGCTGTTTATTGAACAGTTCTGGGCACGCCGCGACACGGACCCGCGTACTCTTGTCAACGAGTTCAAAGAAGAGCACTACCGCCGCTTGGCCTACAGCAACGAAACCTTCACTTCCGGCTTCCCGGGATGGAAGACCGATCGGGGTATGGTTTACATCAAGTTCGGCAAACCGGACCGGCGTGAGAGCCACCCGACCGGGGGGCATTATGTCCGACCCTCCTGGGAGGGTGGGGGTTCAACCTCGACTTATCCCTTCGAGCGCTGGGAGTACCGGTACCTGGAAGGCGTTGGCCAGGATATCGAAATCGAATTCGTCGATCCGTCTCTCACGGGCGAGTATCGGCTCGCCGCGCATCCAGACGAGAAGGACGCCCTGCTGCTCACGCCCAACGCCGGCTTGACCGACGCGGAAATGCTGGGTCTGGTAGGTCAGAAAATCGACCGGATTGTCAGAAAAACCAGTCCCACACCGGGTCACAACCCTCTGGTCTTTGGCTACGGCAGAGTCAAGGACCAGCCCTTCGAGAAACTGCGTTTGATCAGCAGCCTGGAAAGAGCACCGGTAACCGATTTCCCGGACCTTCGTACCCAGGTGCTGACCGAGGCGTATTTCGATCGGCTGCCCTTTCAGATTCGGACCGATGTGTTTCGGGCGGGTGATCAGGGGCGGGTGATTTTAACCCTCTACATCGCCGGCGAGGATCTTCAGCTCGAAGAGCTCGAGCGGGTCTACCGTGGAAAGCTCGACGTTCAGGCCATTGCGAAAGACCTGTCGGGCCGGACCGTGCGGGTGTTCGAGGTCAGCCTTGTCACGAACATGGCCGAAGCCGATGTCAGGACCGGGAAGGGAGAAGCTCTGGTCTACCAGCGCCCGCTCGAACTCCCACCCGGACGCTATAAACTCGAGGTCTTCGTGAAAGACAGGATCGCCGACCACGTGGGCTTCGCAAGCAGTCTGGTCGTAGTCCCGAGACCCGAGAGCAGCCGCCTCGGTCTCAGCTCAGTGATGCTGGCCCGTAGAATTGAGTCGGTCGCCGCCGCCGCCGAGCCCGATACCCGGGGGATGCTCGGCTTCCGGATCTGGCCCGTGGTGGACGGAATTGTTCCGCTCAGCAACAGCAAAATGGGCTTTTACTTCGAGGTCTACGATTTTCAAGTCGATCAATCCACGGGCCTACCGGTGCTGGATCTGGGTTACGAGATTCTGGACACGCTTGGGAACAGCTGGCCCGGTGAACCCGAGTATCACTCGGCCGATCTCTCCCCGGGCAGGGTCATGGTCATGAGCGTGCTGAAGACCGGCCACCTCCAGCCAGGTGACCATCGGCTGAACATCCGCCTCCACGACCGCCTCTCCGATCAAGAGAGAAAGCGTGGAGTCGAGTTCACCCTGGTGGAGTAGTTGGGGACAGGTCCCACTATTCGGTCCGTTGGGGACAGGTCCCAACATTCCAGGTCCAACCGGGGTGGAGTGGGTTGGGGACAGGTCCCAACGTTCGAAGTTCCAACCAAGGCGGAACAGAGAGAGTTGGTGGAGCCGCAGCGGGAGGGTTGGGTTTGCGTCCCATACCTGGTACAACTCAGACTCCGGGAGAGCATTGGCCTGACTGAGGCCGTACTTGAGACGGGCGGAGGAATCGAGGCACTCCCGGTGAGGCATATGATGAGTGAGTCAGGTTCTGTGACGGTCGAGATCAAGGCGGGAGTGGGAGGCATCAGGTTTCACCATCCCAAAGGAAATTCTCTTCCGGGCGACCTCTTGCGCCAGCTGACCCGGTCCGTAGATGACCTGGCTGCCAGCCCGGATGTCAAGGTGGTGACGCTGGGCAGTCGGGGAGAAGGCTCCTTCTGCGCGGGGGCCTCCTTCGATGAGATGGCGGCCCTGAAAGATGAGGCCGGCGCCTGCCGATACTTCATGGGCTTCGGCCGGCTGATCCTGGCCATGAAAAGATGTCCCAAGTTCATTGTCACCCGCGTGCAGGGTAGGGCCGTCGGGGGGGCCGGCGGCGTCATCGCGGCTTCCGACTACGTCGTCGCCCACGAGGAAGCTTCCTTGAAGCTGTCGGAATACGCCCTCGGCATCGGCCCCTTTGTCATTGGACCGGCCGTCGAGCGCAAAATCGGTCTGGCCGCATTCGCCGAGGCCAGCATCGACACCCGGTGGCGGCCCGCCTCCTGGGCAGCCAAACGGGGACTTTACTCGCAGGTCTTGGCAACTCTGGAGGAACTGGATCGTGCCCGGGACTCTCTGGCAGCCCGGCTCGCGCGGACCAGTCCGGAGGCTACCGCCGCCTTGAAATCCGTCCTCTGGCAAGGCACCGACGACTGGGACGAGCTGCTGGCCCGGCGCGCCGAGATCAGCGGTCGCCTGGTTCTTTCGGATTTCACCTCTAAAGCCATTGCGGCGTTCCGGAAACCCAGGAGTTAGATCGCGTTGGGCACTATACTTCGCCTTCGCGATTGGCGTGGAGCACGCGGATGGGATCGCTGATTTCGATTTCGAGCATTTCGATGTGTTGAAGGATGGCGTAAAGGTTGCGTTCAGCGGCGGGAATTTCACTGGACAATCGCCTGGCACGATTTGCCAGAGCTTTCAATTCCCCAATCAGACGACCCAGCTCTTGCAGTTCACTACCGGTCATTTGATCCCCCTTCCTGTCTCAGATCCATCACCCTCCGGGTCTTGATTTCCTGGTTGGGCAACGTACCCTCCGCAAGCAGTTCAGCCGTAAAGCGGAGGTGCGTCTCGAGCTCGAGAGCGGAAACCAGGTCCTCCTCGAGTCTCTTCGCTTCTTCTCCTTCCGGCCGGGCCTCCACCTGGATGGTCAACTGGTCCATCTCCCTCTGGCGAGAAATGACCACCCGGTAGTCGCTGATCTGCTCAAAGGCCCGCACCACATCTTCCACCGCCTGCAGTGAAAAGAGCACCCCCCGGATCTTGATGAGATCATCGGCCCGCCCCAGGATCCCTCCCTTCACTCGGCGAAACGTACGGCCACAGGGACAGGAAGACTCCGAGAGCCTCACCAGATCCTTTAGATCCCATCGGATCACGGGCTGGGCATATTTCTCGAGTGAGGTGATCACTACACGAGAGACTTCTCCGGGAGCAGCTGGCTCGAGCGTCGCCGGGTCCAGGAATTCCAGATGGAAAAAAGCTTCGCAAATGTGGACCCCGCCCGGGTGAGCGGAACACTCGTATCCCCAGGGTCCCACTTCGCTGGCCCCCAGATGATCAAACACCTCAGCCTGCCAGGCCCGCTTGAGACGTTGGCGCGTAGCCGGTATGGACGCTCCTGCTTCGGCCCCGCAAATCAGCCTTCTAACGCCCATCTCGCCGGGGTCCAATCCCAACTCGCTCTCGGCGGTCAGGGCCAGGCGAAGCAGGTAGCTTGGAGCTCCCATCAGGGCGGTGATGTGATGATCGCGAACCACGGCCAGTCTTTCCCGGGAACTCATCCCTCCTCCGGAGTACACCCGGCATCCCAGCAGGCGGGCGGCATCCTGACCGCCCCACCAGCCGACGAAGAGATTGAACGGAAAGCAAACCAGTATTCGATCCCGGGCGGTCAGCCGGGCGGCCGACAAACCATATCCCCAGCACTGCAGCCACACGTTCCAGTCCCGAGCCGAGAAAGCCAGGCGAATCGAGTCGCCGGTGGTGCCGGAGGTCTGGTGGTATCGAATCACGTCCGTCTCGGGTACTGCTGCCGTCTTTCCGAAGGTCCGCGGCTCGGGACCCTGGGCTTTGAGCCACTCGGACTTTTCAGTCAGGGGGAATCTTCTCAGATCGTCCAGGCTGCGAATGTCTTCCGGCGTGACGCCCGACCGATCAAACTTGTCACGATAGAAAGGAGAGTTGTGCCAGGCCCACTGGACCATCCTTCTCAGCTTGAGGAGTTGGACCTCCCTCAGTTGCGCCGGGGGAAGAGTTTCCATCAAAGGATTCCACACGTCGGAACAGAGTCTCCAAAGCAAGAGGCCTTTGTCAACATCCCCTCATCGGGCTCTGCTGCGCCGCGGCGTGAACGTTTCGCCGGCCTGTGCCGGCGCCGGCCGGAACTCGGCACGTGAAACTTGCGCTATACTTCTCTCGCTTGAAAACGAAGAGACTGATCATCGGAATCACGGGAGCTACCGGCACCATTTTCGGGGTGCGGATGCTGGAGATCCTGCAGGGATCGGATGTCGAGACCCACCTGATTGTCAGCAAGTGGGGAGCACGCACGCTGGCCTACGAGACCGACTATGATCTCGACCGGGTCAAGAAAATGGCGACGGCTGCCTATGCACCAGGCGACCAGGGGGCTCCCGTTTCCAGCGGCTCCTTTACGACTGAAGGGATGGTAATCGCCCCCTGCAGCATGAAAACCCTCTCGGCCATTGCCCACGGACAGGGCGACGACCTGATCAACCGGGCTGCCGATGTTGTGCTCAAGGAGCGTCGCAAGCTGGTTCTGATGGTTCGCGAGGCTCCCCTGAGTGAGATTCACCTGGAGAACATGCTGAAGCTCTCGCGGATGGGAGTCATTATCCATCCTCCCATAGCCGGATTCTACAATCACCCCCGCACCCTGGACGATCTGGTCAACCACATCGTCATGCGGGTGCTGGATCAGCTCGGGCTCCATCTGGATCTGGCCGAGCGGTGGTCGGGAAACATGTCCACCCTCGTCGAGTCAGCCTGACTTCCTCGAGGGGATGCCTATTCTGGGTGGTTCTCCCGCACAGCTTTCCCGACCACTTCCCGGGCTTCCGCGGGGAGTGACTCTACCAGTTCCAGAGCAACTCGATGGCCTCCCGGAGACATCTTCCTCCAGGTTTTCTGAAGGATCTCGACGATCTTTCCTTCTTCGTGTTTTTCCGAAAACTCAACGAACTCGATTTCAAGAAAAACCAGGCAGATGGCGTCTTCAAAAAGCTGCACCTCGGGATCGAGCTTCAAGCGAAGTTTCTGAATCAGCTCCTGAACACGCTGAATCGTGTCCTCAGGATATCCGACCGTCTGCAAGATGTCGCGCGCCTGCTCTGCGTGGAACTTGAGAAGCGTCTTTCTCCAGCGGTGATAGCCGGTTCGATCCATTGGGTAGTCGCTGCGCGGAATCTGCCAGCGGCGGATGTGCTGGCAGCGGGCCGCCAGGAGAAGGGCCTCGGAAGCCGGATCCGCCAACCGCTGAACCCAATGATGCAGCCGCCGGTGATAGAGCAGCGACCAGGGGATTTCCTCCCCCCCGACCGTGACGATGCGCGGGTCCTCTCGATGGGCCTCATCGAAGATCCGCAAAGCCTCTCGATACTCTCGAGCTTGAGAACCGTGCTCGGCCATACGCGCCCGATTATGTCCTGTTCCGGCCACGGAAAAAAGGGACGGCCGATGCGACTTGGCAGCAGAGCTGCTTCAAGTCTCTAGTGACTCGTCGTCAGTCTCTTTGCGTTGCTGTGGGACTAGGAGAAACTTGGCACTCGCCGGCGCTCCCAACCAGGGCCGACCGTCGTACTTCCACTCTTGAGCATGTGGCCCATCCCTATCCACGTAGTGCAGGAATAACTGAAACTGTTCTCGACCTCTAAGCGGTTCCCGCCAGTGACTGACCTCCATTCCCCGATAGATAATCGCGGATCCCGGCGGGCAGGGACAGGGGGTGCCATCGGCGAACATCGGCCAGTCGTAATCCGGGTCTGTCTGATGGCATTGTTCGAAATCGCGCCCGAGACACAGCCTCACGCTGAGCTCGCAGGCCGGTCGGTCAAGATGGGCTTCGAGGGCCGTGCCTTCCTCGTACAGACGGCAAAACGAATACGTGGGGAGCAGCTTTCGCCTGGTTATGGATTCGATCCTGGGCTGGCAGAGTTGCAGCATCACCTCCATCAAATGGTCGCCATATGCCTCGGCCGCGCCGTCTCCCGTCACGGAAGCGGACCGGCCCTGCTTCCAGGCTCCGAGCTTCGCTCGCAACTTGCCATAGCTATAGGCCAATTCGCAAACCTCATCGGCCAGAAACCGCTCGATCAGCGTGTACCCCTTCTCGGCAAACTCATCGCGCGCGCGCTGGATCACGTCGCAGGGTAAGCCCGAAATAACGTCGTTTGAAGTCGGTGACGATGCCATGGCAGATTCGCTTCGGCTGAAAAATGCAGCGTTGCTACTGAGAAGACGACTCCGATCGCTCGCTTCGGACCTGCTTGGAGGCGATCTGAATCGCCTCGGATTGGGGCGCAGAAGTGACGTCCAGCGCCGCTATCCAGCCCAGGGCGGGGGAGGATCCTGCGACGCCGCCCGAGGTAAGAAATTCGATCGTCACCAGCGAGCCCCCAATCTCCCCGGGAAGACTCGGGATCACCTGCTCCGGAAAGAACGTTCGCTGACCGGGAGGGACCTGGATCAGGGTCTCAAAGACCTCTCCCTGAGGCTTTTCGCTTCCCTGATCGTAATAGACTCGCAGGCGTAAGAGAAGGGACGCCAGAGCCACAACTGCAATTCCCGTCGTCAGACCGGCCAGCCGGCAATAAGTGAATTGAAACAGGGAGGCGGCCAGGATCGGAAGGATGGGGATCCTATCGATCACGAGCCCACTGGCTCCCAGAAGAACGTAGGCAAAGGTTGTCACCAACTGCTCATTCGAACCCAGCACCGCATGCAGCAACAGAAAACCAATGATCGGGTTGACGACACCCGATTCGGCCACGAAGCGCCACTTTACGGTTCCCAGGGCGGCTATGATGAAGGGAAGGGCAAAAAACGCGGGACGGATTCCGAGAACCTCGCCGGTGTCCGGATCCAGTGAAACCACCTCGATTCCCTCAATCGGGAAAAAGTTGGTATCGGCCAGACGTAGCTCACCGCCGTAGGCTTCCGTGGGATGTGTGTTTGAAATCGTCAGCTCGACTTCAAAGCGAGTCCCATCGGGAAGTGGCCCAGCAGCAAACTGGGCCCAACCTAGATCGTTGTCGAAATCGACATCTCCCCAGGGAAGCTTGGCCCCAGCGAGTTGCCCGGCTGCGACCGGTGGGACCGGGGGCGCGGCCAGCACAGCAGTGGAGTTTGCAACCAGCAGGGCTGCACAGGTGACACAGACTAGTTTTTTCATAGAGAATCAGCTCCGTTTCTCCGATGCTTGAAATAGATAAATCTGGAGGTCGACACTTGGGCGATACTACCCCGCTGACCAGGGTTGTCTCAAGGCCTCGTCGGACGTTGAAAGCCGAGCCGGCGACGCTTGTACAACCGACAACCGTCACCGAAGCTCGGTGGGCAGGATCTTCGGCTGCCGCCCGGCGGCGATCGTCAGCTCGTAAAACAGCATCGAGGCCTTCTCTAGCGGATACCAGTCGGCGACGGACGTTGGTGTCCACCCGTTCTCACCCTGCGGGTCGGGGTCTGCACCAAGCCCGGCGAGGAATCTGATCATGACGCAGATCTCGTCCTCCGTTGCGATCTCGGACGTACCCAGCACCGCCGAGTGCATGACCGTTCGTCCGATGGAGGTCTTCGCCTTGACGTCCTGGCCCAGCGAATAGGCGTACTCTGCAACCGGCAGGCGGGCGCTTGCTACGGCCTGCATGAGGAGGGTCGCTCCGTTCTGGGTGCGCGCCTGTGGGTCGGCTCCGGCGTCGACAAGCTTTCGCATCACCTGGATGTGTCCGCCGCGTGCGGTCACCAGCAGCGGCGTCAGCGGCGCGTCCGGCCGTTCGAGGCCGCCGCCGTTTCCCAGCTCTTTGGGAGCCGTGGGCCGGTTCGGGTCGGCGCCCGCCCCGAGCAGCATCACGACGGATCCCAGGTCGCCTGACTCCGCTGCACAATAGAGCGGCGTCTTGCCGTCCTTGTCCGCTGTTCTGTAGTCTGCACCTGCGTCGAGCAATACCCTGACGGCTGGCGCATGGCCGTATGCGGCGGCAATGTTGAGCGGCGAGGGGCCGTCAGGATGCGCACCGTCGGCATTGGCGCCGGCCTGAAGCAATTTGGCAATGGATTCGAGGTCGTTCCGAGTCGCGGCGAAGGCCAGGGGCGTAAAGCCCGCCCTGGATGCAGCGTTTACATCGGCTCCGCCGCGGATCAACGCCGCTACAGCGTTCGTGTGCCCTTCCGCTGCCGCCCACATCAGCGCATTCTGATCCCGTCGTGATTCGGTACTATCCCACCGAGCGCCTTTGAGGAGCAGAAGTGCGACCGAGTCTGCCAGGCCCGTCCCCGCAGCGAGCATGAGAGCAGACGCGCCGTTCCAGCGCCTGGCGTTCGGGTCGGCACCGGCCTCGAGCACCTTCTCGACCAACTCGGAGTCCCCGTTGGCACAGGCCAGGATAAGGGGCGAATCCCCGTATTCATCGCTGACATTGACTTCAGCTCCGGCCGCAAGAAGCAGCTCGGCGGCTCGGCGGTCCTGCAGATGCACCGCCCAGGAGAGAGCGGTCGCTCCGTCTGGTTGGGCCGCGTTCACGTCGACCTGCTCCTGCAGCAAAGCCAGGACGCCGGGGTGATCACGGCTTCGAACCGCTTCAATGAGCCGCAGGTCCACGCTGCCGGCGGCAAGCGCGAGGCCGACCAGAAAGCTCGATGCCGTGAGGAGTGATACGAGCATCCCGCGGCCTCGGCCGCAGCCCTTCCGATCGGGCTGCTCAGGCCTTTGAAAGTCCCTCGAGCTTCCCGGTGCTGTCGCCCAACTGTCCGGTCGGCACTCCTGCAATGTCCAGCAGGCTCAAAAGAAGATTGTTCATGGGAGTCTCTCTGGGGTATCGAAGGTGCCTGCCGCTGTGCAGCCTCCCGGCGGCACTGCCGGCCACAACGAGCGGAAGATCATGATGCGTGTGCGGGTTGCCGTCGGTCAGAGCGACCGAGGCACCGATGCCGCGAAGCACCGTGCGCCGTGCCACGGATTTCTTGGTAATGATCATGATTCCGGGCTCCGTCTATTCTGAAACGGCAGACTCTGGACAATTGTAACAATCAGGTCGGCCAGCCGGTACTCATTGCGCTCGGCCTGGCGAACGATCGAGCGGATCGTGGGCTTATCGTAGAATTCGATTCCCCTCCCCAGGGCGTACGTAAGCAGTTTCTCAACAACGGTTGCGACGAACGCATCCCGAAAATCTGTTGCCAGGACCTGCCTGAGCTCCTCGGGACCGTCGAAGGCGACTCCGCCGGGCAGCTCGCCGGAAGCGTCGATCGGAGCCCCTGCGTCTTCGGCCCGCCAGCGCCCGATCGCGTCGTAATTCTCGAGTGCAAATCCGATTGGGTCCATACGCACATGGCAGCTCGCGCAGGTCGGATTCTTGCTGTGCAGCCCCATTGCCTCGCGCAGCGAGCGAGGCTTTCCGTCGCGCCCGGATTCTTCCAACTCGGGTATATCCGGGGGGGGTGGAGGCGGGGGCATGCCGAACAGGTTCTCGAGAATCCACTTGCCGCGAACCACCACCGAGGTTCGATTCGGATACGAAGTTACGGTAAGGATGCTGGCCTGGCCCAGCAAGCCCCCTCGCCGGGAGTCACTCAATTTCACCTCTCGGAATTGCTCCCCGTGGATCCCACCCAGGTCGTAGTGCTGAGCGAGCCTCTGGTTCAAGAACGTGTAGTCCGCGTCCAGCAGATCCAGCACGCTCCGGTTGTCTCTGAGGATTTTCTCGAAGAAAAGCTCGGTTTCGCGCTGGGAGGCCAGGCGCAGCGCGGCGTCGAATTCCGGGAACAGCACCTCGTCCGGTTTCACCGTGGCGACGTTTCGCAGATGGAGCCACTGTCCGGCGAAGTTTTCGACCAGCGCCTGAGCGCGCCTATCGGCGAGCATCCGGCGCACCTGCCGTTCGAGTACCGCGGGGTCTCGCAGGCGCCCGCGTTCGCCAAGGCTCAAAAGCTCTTCGTCCGGAATGCTGCTCCATAGGAAGAAAGACAGCCGGGAGGCGAGTTCGACGTCGCTGATCCGGTAGGCCGTTGCCGGCCCAATTCTCCCCGGGTCCTTTTCGAGGCGAAACAGGAAGCTGGGCGAGACGAGCAGTGCCTGAACCGCCATTTCCACGCCGTGATTGAACCCGCCCTCACGGCGCCCGGTGTCGAAGATTGCCAGCAGAGGGCTCACATCGGCCTCGTCTACGGGGCGTCGGTAGGCCCTCCGGGCCAGGGTCGTAAGAATCCGTTCTGCGCAAGGTCTCTCATCCGCGTTGGTGGCGGGTCGGCACGAGAAAATTCGGCGCCGGCTGCGAGTATCGCCCGGTCCCTCAACGTTGTAGGGGCCGTCAATCGAAATCCATCGGAGCTGGTAGCGCGTTGGGCCGGCCGGCAACTTGATGAGTTCGAGGCGCTCCCCGTCCAGGCGGACGTCGAGTGGAGGCTGAGTGAGGGCGCCGGGCAGGTCTTTCAGCGGCCGCCCTCGTTCGGGGCGGGAGGACTCCCCCAGAAACGTCACCGCCAACGTGCGCAGCCCCGCCTTCACCGGTTGGCGCAGAACGTGAGAATCGTATTCCGTGGCGGCCGAAGTCAGATCGGCTCGAACGCCAAGGGATATCACGTACTCACCGTCAAGAGGGAAGTAATGACGGAGTACCACTCCACCGGCGGCGCCGAAGGGAAGATCGTGCCGCGGGCTGGGCCGATGCCCGGAGTAGAGAAAGCCCGTTTCCCGGTCCCGTCGAAAGATTTCCTTTTGGGGCTGCCGGTCGAGGTTGCCGGCGGCCAGCCGACTGATCCGTCGAGCGGCGACCAGATAACGCTTGAGCAAATCGGGCGAGAGCGAGAGCACGTCGGCAATATTGTCGAAGCCGTAGCCCGAATCGTCGGCGGGCAGCATGTTCCCCGCGTCGATGTCAAGGGCCAGCAGATCGCGAATCGCGTTGCTGAATTCCGCACGGTTCAAGCGGTGAGGCCGTGGGCGGCCCGGATTGGGGGCCGCGGCGGCGGCCGCGGCGAGCGCCGATTCCAGCCGGGCCACAAAAACCTGTGAATCGGACTCCTGCGGAGCCGGCATACCAGCAGGGGGCATCTCGCCCACGGTGACTTTACGCAGGACCCTTTCCCACAGCGAGGCGTCGCTGCCCGGGTCGGCCGGATCCCGCCCCTCCAAAGACACGCCCGCCGTAGCAAGGGTGTCATTGTGGCAACCGACGCAGTATTTCCCGATCAGAGATCGGGCCGGATCTTCCTCCTCTGCCAAGAGAATACAGGGGCACAACGCTACGGAAAGGACGGCCGCAACAGCACTCCAAAAAGGCGTTTCCGCCATGCGGCCATTCTAACTGATGCGCGCTTCGCCAGTCAGTGCGGCTGTACAAACCCGTCTCAATACCGGCCGTACTCCCGTCCAGCTTCCGTGAAGGTCTCAATGCTCCCGGGCGCGGCATCGAAAATCTGGCCGGTCGTACGCAGAACATAGCGGCCACCCTCTGCCGCGGAGTCAATGCAGCGCCGACTTCCCGCCTGCACCCGGAACCCGGAACTCGAAGAGCAGGACAACACGGCATCCAGATCAACAAAAAGCTGGCAAATCTGCTTTCCATGGGGCTTTGGCATGCCTATGATGTCGAGAGTACCGACTACTATGAGAAGGGGTGGATGGACCTGGTGACCCGATGGCAAATTTGAGCTACATTCTGGTGGATCCCCTGGAGTCGCTTGGCGATCGCGACGCCCTGGAGAGCGTCTTCCGCTTTTTGAAGGATCTTGGCTATCGGGGTGTTGAACTGAACCTCACCGCGTCGGAGCTTGCGAATGTGGACGGACTTCTGCGGCTGGTCGAGCAGAGCGATTTTCCCATCGTCTCCTTCCTCACGGGTGCGAATTACTTCGGAGAGGGGCTCTGTCTCAGCTCACCCCGAAAGGACGTTCGACAGGCGGCGGTGGGTCGACTGCTGGAATGCACCGCGATGGCGGCCAGATTTGACGCGGTGCTCGTTGTCGGGCAGATGCAGGGGTTCCGGAGTGACGAACCGGACGTGGTACTCGCCGAGTCTCGAATCCAAGACGGCCTCCGCCAGGTCGCGGAAGCCGCCGAGCGACACGGGGCGACGATTGTCGTCGAGCCTGTGAATCATCTCCAGTGCGGGTTCCACAACTCCCTCGCCGCGGTTATGCGGTTGGTCGAAGACATAGGTTCGCGGAAACTCAAACCCATGCTGGACAGCTTTCACGTGAACATCGAAGAGCAGTCGATGCAGGAATCCATCCAACGGGTCGGAAAAGACCTCAGGCACTTCCACCTCTGCGAATCGACGGGTGGGCTGCTTGGATCCGGACACCTGGACTTTCGGGCAATCCTCGGCGATCTGGACGCCGTCGACTATTCCGGATACGTGTCCGTCAAGGTCTATCGCGAGCCCTGGGAACTCGCTTCGAGATCTTCCATGGAGCATTTGCAGGCCCTTGGTCTGATCGCGGTGAAGTAGCTGGAGTAAGAGGAATCAGCCTTGCCATCATAGTCCGGCCGCGGGGCCGTTTTCCCCTGTCTCCAGACCGTTCGACAACATGTGTCGAACCGAGTGCTGGCGACGAGACGGGCAGAGCTGGCGCTGCACCCGCCAGGGCAAATGTCGAGCTGATCCACTGATACCCGAAGATACTTCCTCCGCCAACCGTCGAGGAGTTTCTAACACTCGCTGAGGCCAGCATACCGAGATCTCGGCAATGGTCGCCGTGTTGGGCAGTCATTGAAGATCCTGGAGCCGGCGAAGGGACTTGAACCCCCAACCTACGCATTACGAATGCGTCGCTCTACCAGTTGAGCTACGCCGGCTCGGAGAGAGGAAGATTTTAGCACGCAACGGGTTGCTCTATTGCCAACCGGCCGGACACCTGGCAGGATTATTCTGCCATGGATCATCGACCCTCAGCTCCAACACCCGCCTTCCTGCTTTTGACTGTCTTGCTCGGATTCAGCTCTCTCCCGGCGGAGCCGCACCGCACGGTTCTGACCAGTGCCCAAGACGGCATCCAACTCGATTCCTGGCGGACTACGAGTCGGGAACTCGGGGTCGAGAGCGGGGCCGAATTCTCGGTCGAGAAGCTGACCCTGCACGGGGGCAAGCAGGAGGGAGTCGATGTCATCATCATCGACAACGGCAGGTTGCAGATCAGAGTCATCCCCACCAGGGGAATGGGAGTGCTGGACGTTACGATGGGAAACACGAGATTGGGGTGGGATTCACCGGTCAAGGAAGTCGTCCATCCCAGACATGTCAACCTGCACGACCGGGGGGGATTGGGCTGGCTGGAAGGGTTCAATGAGTGGCTGGCGCGTTGCGGTCTGGAATTCGCGGGGCTGCCGGGAAAAGACTCCTTCATCACCAATGCCGGCGAAACCGCGCAGATGGATCTCACTCTCCACGGCAAGATCGCTAACATTCCAGCTTCGGAAGTGGAAGTTCTGATCGACGACGCCCCACCTCATCGGATCCGGGTTCGCGGCCGGGTCGACGAGCGAATGATGTATGGTCCCAAGCTCGAGCTGTGGACGGAGATCGCTACAGATCCCGGCTCCAGCGCCTTCGAGGTGTCGGATCAACTGACAAACCACGGCGGCCAGGACCAGGAGTTTCAGTTGATCTATCACGCCAACTACGGCCCGCCCCTGCTTGAGGAGGGCGCCAGATTCGTGGGACCTGTCTCGCGCGTCTACCCCTTCAATGAACATGCTGCCCGAAACGTGGGGGCGTTTGATCGCTATGGGGCTCCCACGATCGGTTTCGCGGAGCAGGTGTACACGATGTATCCACTTGCTGACGAGCAGGGCCGCACCCTGGTCGCACTTCACAACCGGGCCGCCAGCCGGGCCGTTTCGATGAGCTTTTCAGTGCAACAACTCCCGTACCTGACCCTTTGGAAGAACACGAACTTGCCCGAGGAAGGATACGTCACCGGAATCGAGCCTGGAACCGGGTTTCCCCACAACCGACGGATCGAACGAAAGTTCGGAAGAGTCCCGAAGTTAGGACCGGGCGAAACTCGAAAGTTCGACATCGAAGTCGTGATTCACGAGGGCCGGGCGCAAGTACGAAACGTTCTCGATCGGATCTCAGCGATTCAGCGTGGCAGGGCACGGATCCTGGAGCCGGCGCCCCAGCCAATCCCTTGAAGCGACCGGTAGTTCCCGCGACAACCGAAGGTATTTTTCTTTGTTGAGCCGGAGGTAACCTGGCGAAGCGGGAGAGCAAACAGGAACGTAACCGGAATCAGCCCCTGGCCCTTTCCAGGTAACGACCTTGCTGGGGATCGACGCGCACTATCTCGCCGGCGGAAATAAAGGGGGGCACCTGAATGACGGCGCCGGTCTCCAGCTTGGCCGGCTTGGGTGAATTACTGGCCGTGGCTCCCTTCAGTTCGGGTTCCGTCTCGACTACCTTCAGCTCCACCACAGGGGGAATCTCGATCCCGATCGGATCACCCTCGTAAAACTCAACCTCGATCTGCTGACCCTCTTTCAGATAGCTCCGGAACTCCCCCAGAGCTTCATCATCGAGAGCAATCTGCTCATAGGTGCGACTGTTCATAAAGTGGTACAACGTTCCGTCGGTGTAGAGATACTCCATCTGGTGCTGTTCCAGAGTGGCCCGCTCCACCGATTCCTGGGAGTTGAAACGCACCTCGTAGGAAGCACCCGATTTGAGGTTGCGCAGACGGAGCCGAACGATCGCTGCTCCCTTGCCCGGAGTTCGGTGCTGATACTCAAGGACCCTGTGAGGGTCTCCCCGGTACAGAATCACGTTGCCTTTTCGAATCTGAACCGCAGAACCCATGGCCGGTAAGATAGCAGGTTACGGGTTACGGGTTCCACGTTCCAGAACCCCGGCATGCTAAGCGATCGGCATCTCGTAGCAGGCGGCCTCCCGGTCGGTCCTCACCAGCAGGAATCGGCCGGCCAGGCATGGGCTGTTCCAGGTCTTGCCCTCGAAAATGCGAAAACGCCCCAGCTCGGTCAGCTCCCGGGGGTTCGGATCGATCAGCACGATTTCTCCCTTTTCCGTCTGCAGAAGGAGATGGGACCCGACCAGAAGCATCTGTCCGTGACCATAGCGTCCCCGCTTCCAGGCCCGTTCACCCGTGTCCGGATCGAGGCAGACAAGAATACCGTCGTCCAGCCCGTAGACATAGCCCTGGTGGTACACGATATTCGCAAACTTGGACTTCATGCGGAGGTTTTCCCACTCGAGTTCAACCGACAGGCGGTCTCGGCTGCCGGAACTTACCGCGAGTAGTTTGGCTCCCACCCCGTAGCCGCTGGAGGCCAGCACCCGGTCGCCCGGGAGTTGCAGCGGCTGCATGACATTAGGCTGGCGCCCAGGCCACTTGTGCCTCCAAAGGACCCGGCCGTTCGCCGGATCGTGGGAAGTCAGGCTGCGGCCGTTAAAACTGAGAATCTGGGGAACACCGGCCAGGGTCATGAAAGTGGGCGAGCTGTAGCCGATCCGGCCGTTACCTCCGGACCAGATCCTGTCGCCCGAATCCCGGTCGTAGGCGACGAGCAGTTTCCCCTGGCCCCCAGCAGTTACCACCACCCGTCCCTCGAGTACCAGGGGTGAGGCGCTGTAGCCCCATTCAGGAACCTCGCTTCCATTCTCTTGAAGGACCTCTTTTTTCCACTTGAGGGCCCCCGTTCGCAGGTCCAGAGCATTCAGGATGCCAGTCGCTCCCGTCGTGAAAACAACTTCCCCATCGATGGTAGGTGTCGAGCGGGGACCCGTTCCTCCGACTACGTTTGAGTAGCGAGCCTTATCCTCGTGCGCCCAGCGAATCCTTCCGGTGCCCAGGTCGTAAGCGACTACGAACTCACTTTCTCCCCGTTGCTCGAGGGTAATGGCAAGATCCTCAACCACCGCGAACCCGGACCAGCCTTCTCCGACCGACCGCCTCCAGGCCTCGTGGGGGGGAGTGCTGGTCCAATCCGTCTTCAAGTTGACCTCGGGCATCGTGGCATTGCGGTTGGGACCCAGAAACTGGGGAAACGGGCGGTCCGTAACCAGAGCCACGGGAGGCGTGATGCCATCACTCACCGGGGCTTCATCCAGCCCCGAATTCCACCGCCAGGCCAGAATTGGCACCAGGTCGCCATCGACTCCGTGGACGCGAACCAGAGCGAAACTCATGACCCCCAGCATCAGCATTCCGCCGAGACCCCACAAACGATGCTTCCAGCGGAGGCGGGATAGGAAAAAGAACCAGAGCAGCAGAGCCACAATGGTCAGAAACAGGAATCCAACAGAGCTCATGACGCGATCCTGACGGATCTCGCTGCCAAACCCCCACACCCAGATCTGCAGGGTCGCCGCCAGTGCCAGGATTCCCCAGGCCGGCCACCACCTGAGCTTATTCTCGTTTTGACTCATGCACGTTCCTCACCGGACCTTGCAGTCAAATGTTACAACACGCCTGTACGCTCGGGTGGCCCTCTCCCTTCTCTTCCCTCCCGGACATCCAGGTCGGTCGGAGTTTGCAGCAACCCGAGCCCGCGGTTTATGCTGGCCGCTATGAACCGACCATCTTGCCGAGACAGGCACCGTTTTCGTCGCCGTGTCACCGAGGTGACCCTGGGAGCGGGCATTTCTCTGTGCGCACTCATGCACCTGGCACCGGGTCAGCAGACCAGCGTCAAGCCCGGAATCAACGAGCCTTTTGAAAGTCCGGATGTCGACACCTTCATCGATCGCTTCGAGCGGGATGGCCGAGAGGTCTTCGACAAGAGGGAGCAGATCGTGCGGGCCTGCTTCCTCAAGGAGGGAATGGACGTGGCCGATGTCGGGGCCGGGACCGGCTTGTTTACCAGGATGTTTGCCAGGGCGGTCGGAAAAAAGGGAACCGTATGGGCAGTCGACATCTCGGACGAGTTCCTCGAGCATATCAAGAAGTCGGCTCGCAAGGAGGGCCTGTCAAATATTCGGAGAATCGTGTGCGACCAGGACGACACGAAACTCCCTCCCAACTCGGTCGATCTCGCGTTCATTGCCGACTCCTACCACCACTTCGAGTACCCGGCCAGGACCATGGCCTCGCTGTACCGTGCCCTGCGCAAAGGTGGCCAGTTGATCGTGATCGATTTTCACCGTAAGGAAGAAGAGACGGACGAGTGGATTCTCGAGCATATTCGAGCCGACCGGGGAACCGTCATGCGGGAGATTCAGTCGGCGGGCTTCGCGGTGGTCGGTGAAGCGCACTTTCTCGAAGAGAACTACTTCCTGCGCTTCCTCAAAGTCGAACCCGAAACGAGTACCCGGCGCTGAGCGGCCGGTAACCCTGCCCCCTCGCTCCCACTTTCGAGGTTGTTTTCCCAACTATTTAGGGGCCGACAGCCGTTTTTTGCCCGCAAGTGTGGTCACCGTCACTAAAAGAGACCGTATCAAGTTGCACTTTTTCACCCACATGTGATACTTTTCCAAATAGGATTTAACGAAAGACAACGAATACGAGTAAGTATCCCCCGGCAAAGCCGGGGGCTTTAATCTTGTGAGCCGCTCAAAGCGGACTTGACGTTGCCGCTACCGCGGCCACTTGTGCCACCTACAGGTGGCTTGGCTACAGCAGCCTGAGCTGATCCTGGCGACGATCTTCTGCTTCTTGCCGCCGGATATACTCACGAATCACTTTCTCATCCCGACCCACCGTCGATACGAAGTATCCGCGAGCCCAGAAGTGCTGTCCAACAAAGTTACGCCGACTCTCTGAAAAGTTCCTCGCAATGTGGATGGCGCTTTTCCCTTTGATGTGCCCGATCACCTGCGCCACAGAAAACTTTGGCGGAATCGAGATCATCACGTGCACGTGATCCGGCAGCAGGTGGCCCTCTTCAATCAAGCTTTCCTTCTGCCCAGCCAACCGTCGCAGCACCTGACCGAGATGTCTGCGCAGCTCCCCATAAATCAACTTCTTGCGGTACTTGGGGATGAACACCACATGGTACTTACACTCCCATTTTGTATGCTGTAAGCTCTTGTAGTTACTCATGAAACTCCTTTTCGTGATGCTTTGCTCGGCTCACGGAAGGGAGTTTTTTCACCTATTCCCGGAACTGTCAAACTCTGGCTGCCTCCCCGGCAGAGCCGGGGGGACTCCTTACGGGTCTAGCAAAAATCGATTTTGGAAGTCTCCGTTAATCTGTACACACCCTCCATATGAAGAACCGACGGAGTCGCCCCCTCCGTCGGTTTTCTGTTTCAGCTCTCTGAAGGAGCGCCCCAATCGCAGTTTCGCGCCCAACCTCAACGGTCAACAGTCAACAGTCAACAGTCAACGATCGTGCTAACCTAACGTTATATCCCGGAGGACGGCCATGTACCGCTCAATGTCGACTCCAACGGCAGCGAGCAATGGGCTCATCTGGCTTCTTTCCATCGCAGGTGTCTTTCTACTCGCGGAAGGTTCACCAACCCGACCGGCCCAGGCTTCCGAAGAGATCACGTTACAGTCCACTCCCATTGGGACCCCGCCTCCCGGGACCCTTTTCCTTCTGACCGACGCGTGGGGAACTCCCGCCATCAGCCACAACGTCCTGGTCGAAGCCACGCTCGCCGAGAGCACTTTCGTCCTGACCCGTGTGGAGTTGGTTGTGTTCACCGACGGTTTCAACACCCAGTTGCCAGTCGGAAGCCTGGTAGACGACGGGACACAGGGAGACAGGGCTGCAGATGATGGAGTGTTCTCGGGTCTGATCAAACTGCACGAGCTGGAGCCGGGTCAGACCACGTTCTTTGTCCGGGGCGAGGCCACCGGACCGGCACAGGAAGCTGCCGATTTTGGAAGCGCACCCACCAAACTCGAATTCTTCCGGCTGCCGGAAGCCTACCTGACTGAGTGCCAGGGAATCAATCTGGGACTGTCGTTTCTGTTCGGACGTGACAACACACCGAGAGGTCCTGGCCCTCGGGTCGTGCAGCTTTTCCCCCCAATCCCCTTTTTGAACCTGGGATTTTTTCAAGAGCTCGATCCAAATCGTCCCCAGGCCAGCTGTGATCCAGCCGGTATCGATCCCCTCCTGACGGCCTTCTGGGGAGCCTCCGCTGCCATCATTGCACGGCCCGAAGCGACTCCCGCAACGGATGTGGATCCCGTTCCGGGAGAGGACAACCCGATCACCAGGATTCTTGACGCCCTCGCGAAGATTGGTGAAGACGACTGTATTGACGCCGAGGACGCAGAAGGTCTCCGCGAAATCCTGGATGCGCTGGATGCAATCAACGATCCCGACATCCTGAGAGAGATCTTCTCCGGGTCCGACTGGGAGGGAAGCCTGGATGAGGGAGTCCGGCTGCTGAGCAATTACTTGATCCCGCTGATCCGAAAACCGATTGCACAGGTTCTGCGCGGCCTGACGTTTCGCCGGCGGGACGGTTCGGGGCGCCTCCAGCCCCCCACGCTGGAGCGAATCTGCTGGCGCACCGACAAGGATGGCTGCACGATCATCGAGATCGACGTGAACAGGAAGCTCGAGATCACTCTGGGAATGTGGGGCATCGGGCTGGATATCGAATTCCTGAAGGACAGCATCAACAAGGATCCACACGTGATCAAAATCTGCGCCTCGCAGGAGAGTGGGTTCTCCCTGGAAGTCGTGAGCGGGTCGCTGCGCTTTGACTTTGATGATCTCGGGGGGTTGTTCGGCACGCCTGAAATCCCTATTGAGGACTTCTTCGTCAAGAAGCTGGAGATACCCGCCGACCAGCAAAAACTAATCGTCGAAGGTTGGGAGAATGACGTGCAGGGCCTGGGTTGGGACGTCAAAGGCGAACCCTTTGTGAGAGAAATCAACTGTCCGGGTGACGTCGACTGCGATGGGCTTCCCAACCGCTATGAGAAAAAACATGACTGCCTGGATCACACAAGGAACGACGCGAACGAGGACCCCGACGAGGATGCTTTGACCAACGCCGGCGAACATGCACTGGGAACGGATCCCTGCGTCAGGACGAACCCCGCAGACATTGACGGAGTTGCGATCTCGCCCTCCTCCGGACGAGTTGTTGCCCCACCGAGCCACGCCGACGTCCGGCGAGCGGGTGTTCGAAGGGGTCCGGTCACGGTGGAAAAGGACCCGTTTCACAGGGCCAGCGACGATCTCTCTGGTCTCCTCGAGGCACCCCTGGTCATGGAAATGAATCTATACGGGGCGATCCCGATTGAACCGCAATCAGAGGCGGCCTGGAGTTTCTTTCTGGACCTCGACCAAGATCGTGCAACAGGCTTTCCGGGGCATTTCCCACCCCTTTATTTCTTCCCCGGACTGGGCGTGGATGTGTGGGCAGAGCTGGCTTTCACGGGCGGCCAGTTTCGCAGCCGCCTCTTCATTGGCGCGGACGGTATCAATGGTGGCATTGAATCCCAGGGACCACTTCAGTTCGAGCTAAACGAATACCGGACCGGAGTCATTCTCAGTCTCGACTGGGAGTTCCTGGAAGGACTGTTTCCCCTGGGTAACGGCAATCCGGCCGGTCTTTCTTTCGAAGCAGTCAAATGGGGAGCCGCCGGCCGCTTCTGCGACGATCTGTCCAACTGTGCAAACGGTGGCATCGACGCCTATCCCAAGTCGGAAACTCTTCTCCTGGAACCGCTACTCTTTGCCCAGTTCGCCAATGGGTCCTTTGGAAGCGACTCGCTGATCTCACAGCTCGGTTTCTTTTCGACGGTCCCCGATCGGACCTCGATCATTCGACTCGAGATCAACGACGACCAGGGACTGCCCATCCCCATCGACAGTGATCCTCAACCCCTGGAGATCCGCCCGGGGGGTGTCGAAGCGAGTTTGAATCTGAACATACCGCCTCTGGGGCTGCTGACCGTAACCACGGACGGTGAGGGACCTCCCATCACCGGCTCCGTGCTGGTCTTTCCCGATGTCGGCGTGGACGGGGTCATCCTGCTCGACGCCGGCTCAGCAGGTATCGCCGGCGTCGACGCGGCCCGGCGGACGGACCTGGCGATCGTGCCGGTGCGAAGTACTGCCTCTTTTCTGACTGGACTGGCCCTGGCCGGCCTGGGGTCCGCCCAGGAGCTGAGCTTGACTATTCGTGACGCGCAGGGGGCGGATGTTTCCATTTCCGGCCTGAACCTCGCCCCGCGAGGCCACGACTCGAGATTCCTGTACCAGTACGAGTGGGATCCTCCCGTCGATCTGAGTGATTTCGACGGCAGCGTGCTGATTGAGGGGCCCGAGGGCTTCGTCGCCATGGCGGTGATCCAGACTCCGAGAGGCTTTGCAACTTTGCCGGTCTCCGCCCTGCCAGCGGCGGGAACGCTGCTCGAGCCCGGGGGCCAGGCAGAACATGTGATTCACCTGGCTCAATTTGGAGACGGACAGTTCAACGGACTTACGGTGGCCAGCGCCGTCACCGTCGTCAACCTGGAAGATCAGCAGGAGGCCTCGGTCAGGGTCGAGTTAAGCGGCAATGACGGACAGCCGATGACGGTCGACCTCAACGGCGTGGTCGTAGTGGGAAGCACTGAGGTTGTGATCCCGGCAAAGGGCAGCGCCACCCTGGCGACCGACGGGGTGGGATTGTTGCAAACCGGATCGGTAGTGGTGACATCGGACTCCCGGGTCTCGGCCTTCGCTTTTTACGATGCTGGTTCCGTGGGAATCGCCGGCGTCGGCTCAAGCGAGGTCGGACAGTCACTGATTACACCGATCTGGTCCGACGCTGCCGTCACCTCCGGAATTGCCTTCGCCGCCACCGGAGGGGATCTGGAGCTGCAGCTCAAGTTGCGCAACCGCCAGGGAAGCCTTGTCGGCCAGGCCGCTCTGGAGCTGGGGTCCCGGGAGCACATTTCGGTGCTTGTGAACGAGTTTGACTGGGATCCAGTCCCCGATTTCAGTGATTTTCACGGAACGTTGACCGTAACCGGCACCAGTCTGCTGGCTGGGACCAGCATCCTGGTCTTCAAGAACGAGTTGGCCACCCTGCCGGTGTTCGCAGCGACGCCCTGACGGGCGCCCCCGGTTCCTGGTTGAACGGTTCACCAAGCTTCAACTTTTGACTTTCAACTTAGGGAGCGCGCTCGTCCCGGGACATCGGGACCTTTCTCCTATAAACTCCTTGACCAACTGCAGGAGGGACTTCGATGTTCGAGAGGGTGATTGTTTGCCTGGTGTTGCTGAGCCTGGCTGCCTGCAGCTCCGATACAGTCGACCCCGCCCGGGAGCTTCACCGGATTTTCCAGGACGAATGGGAGTTTCGGCTGGGGGAGGATCCGCTGTTTGCCACGTCGGTCGGAGTTCATGACTTCAACGACCGGCTTCCCGAAGTGAGTGAAGCTGCCGAGCAGCGAAGGGCCCGCTTCCTCGAGCGGCTCCAGGTCCGCCTCGATCAGATCGATCGCGGTCGACTCAGCCGCGAGGACCAGATCAACCTGGACATCTTCCGGATCCAGCTCGATTCCAGGATCACCTCCTTCCGCCACCGCTCCCACTTGATCCCGATTCTGGCCGACAGCGGCTTTCACACCAACTTCGCCCGGCTTCCGGAAAATGTGCCTCTGCGGACCGTCCAGGACTATGAGAACTACGTTTCACGACTGGAGTCCTTCCCCTCGTACATGGGAGGGCACATCGCACTGATGCAAGAGGGTCTGGAGACCGGCTTCACCCAGCCCCAGGTTGTTCTGGAGGGATACGAAGGATCGATCCAGGCCCATGTTGTGGAGGATCCCACCACCAGCGTCTTCTTCGTGCCCTTTCAAGATTTCCCCACCGCCGTCCGGGACGATCAACAAGAGCGTCTGCGCGAAGCCGGTGAGCGGGCCGTCCGTGAGTCGATCGTGCCCGCCTACCGGGAATTCCTCGAGTTCATCGTGAATGAATACCGACCCGGGGCCCGCACTACTCTGGGTGCCTCTGAGCTCCACAACGGTCGCGAGTATTACGCCTATTTGATCCGCCATTTCACAACCCTGGATCTGACCGCCGACCAGATCCACGAGATCGGTCTGAAAGAAGTCGATCGCATCAGGCAGGAAATGGACGAGGTCATCCGAAAAGTCGGATTCGAGGGCGATTTCGCGGCCTTTTTGCAGTTCCTGCGCACGGACCCCCGCTTCTACGCGAGGACTTCCGAGCAGCTTCTCAAAGAAGCCTCCTACATCGCCAAAAAGATGGACGGCAAGCTCCCCGCCCTCTTCAAGACCCTTCCGCGGCTCCCCTACGCAGTGGAACCCGTCCCGGCAGCGATCGCTCCCAAGTACACGGCCGGGCGTTATGTGAGTGCCCCCGTCGGCAGCACCCGGCCGGGATATTACTGGCTCAACACCCATGCCGTGGAAAGCCGGCCGCTCTATACCCTCGAGGCCCTGACCCTGCATGAGGCTGTCCCCGGTCATCACCTCCAGTATGCCCTGCGCCAGGAACTCACCGGGCTCCCCGACTTTCGAAGGTTTTCCAGCTTCAACGCCTTTGGAGAAGGCTGGGGGCTGTACTCGGAGCGGCTGGGGCTGGAGGCCGGCTTTTACACCGACCCGTACAGCAATTTCGGTCGACTCACTTATGAAATGTGGCGGGCCTGCCGCCTGGTGGTTGACACCGGGCTGCATGCCATGGGCTGGACCCGCCGGCAGACCATGGATTACCTGGCTTCCAACACGGCTCTCTCCCTGCACGAGATCCGCACCGAGACGGATCGTTATATTTCCTGGCCCGGACAGGCCCTGGCCTACAAGATGGGAGAGTTGAGGATCCGCGAGCTCCGAGCCCGGGCGGAGGCGGCTCTGGGAGGAAGGTTTGATGTCCGGGAGTTCCATGACGCGGTACTGCTCAACGGCTCCGTCCCCCTGTTGGTCCTGGAAGATCAGATCGAGCTGTTTATTGAGCAGTATCGGAATCAAGATATTAAAGATTAAAAATTAAAGATTAAAAATAAAGGATTGAAAATTATTCGCTTTGCTCATTGCGGTTCCTTTCGAGTCGCCTTCTCCCTGTTCTTCGGCCTTTGCCTGGTCGGGCTTGCGGGGTGCCGGGACAGGGCGGACTACCCGGCCCAGCCCATCACGCTGGTGTGTCCCTGGGCCGTCGGCGGCGGCACGGACCGAATCTCCCGCCTCGTGGCTGTGTACCTGGAGAAAGACCTGGGGGTCCCGGTCAACGTCATCAATGTGACCGGTGGCGGAGGAGTCACAGGACATCGACGTAGCCAGAGCAAGGCCGGACGGTTACACCCTGCTGTTGATGACGGTAGAGATCAACATGCTCCACTGGCGCAATCTGACCCACCTGTCATGGGAAGACTTTCAACCCGTCGCTCTCATCAATCAGGACGCGGCGGCCCTTTTTTCGCTAGCCGACGAAAAGCGCTGGACGGACCTGGCAAGCCTGACCCGCTATGTATCGGAGAATCCGGGGAAACTGACGGCCTCGGGAACCGCAACCGGTGGAATCTGGCACCTGGCAACGGCCGGCTGGCTGGACAAGGCCGGGCTGCCCTCCGATGCCGTTCGCTGGATTCCCATGACGGGAGCTGCGCCTTCCCTGCAGGATCTGGTCAGCGGAGGCGTGGACCTGGTCAGTTGCAGTCTTCCAGCAGCCCGCGTTCTCCTCGAGGCGAACCAGGTTCGCAGCCTGGGGGTGATGGCCGATGAGCGCGCCGCGGGCCATGAAAATGTCCCCACTTTTCGGGAACAGGGTTCGGACTGGCGCCTTCAGGCATGGCGAGGAATCGCCATACCTTCCGGCACTCCTCCCTCCGTTACCCGCAGGATTCTCGAGTCCCTGGAGAATGCGTTTCACGGCCGCACGCTGGTCAAGGAAAGGCCGCTACCCGAAATACTGATGGAACAGGGGTTCGATGTGACGTGGGCCCCGATGGAGGAGTTCGAGGCGATCCTGGCCCGCACGGATCAGGCCCTGGGGCGGCTGCTGGCAGCCAAGCGCTTCGAGAGCCTGCAGCGAGGCTCGATCGGTCCGATGGTGTTTCCGATCCTGGTTGGGGGAGCACTGCTGATCGTTGTCCTGGCAGTCATTGTTCGTTCTTCTCTCGGCTCCAGTCCGTTCCAGACGACCACTGAGGGACTGCGGACCGGTCTTGAAATCGGTTTGCTGCTGGCCGCGTTTCTGGTGGTGGTGGATCGAACGGGCTTCCTGCTGGCTGCAACTGCCTTGTTGTTTTTGGCTCTGTGGAGGCTCGGGAACCGCTGGTGGGTGAGTGCGGTATGCTCCCCGGCGCCGGGGCCGACATCGGAGCCTGGGTTTCAGTGGGGGTTGCCAAGAGATTCTCGCGCCGGCCTGAGAAGTACGGCACCGGTTCTCTGGAGGCAGTCGCTTCCTCCACTGCCGCCAACAATAGCGCACTAGCCAGTGCCTGGATACCCGCCCTGGTGTTCGGCATCCCGGGAGATTCCATCACCGCCATCGTGATCGGGGTACTGTTGATGAAAAACATCGCACCCGGGCCGGGGATTTTCACGGATCCCCACCAGTCGGTGCTCGTGTACTCCATCTACTGGTGCTTCATCCTGGCCAACCTTGTACTGATTCCAGTGGGGGTGCTGGCTGTGAGGGCGGGTTCCCTGCTGGTGCGCGTACCGGGCAGGATCCTGCTTCCGGTGATCCTCCTGTTCTGTTTTGTCGGATCCTTCGCCATTCGGGGTAGTTATTTCGATGTCTGGGTCATGCTGGCCATGGGACTGCTGGGTCTCATCCTGGAGGCGAAGGCGATACCACTGGGACCCGTGGTGCTGGGAATTATTCTGGGCGGAAGGCTGGAAGAGACCTTTGTTCAGAGCCTCGCCAAATCCACCTCCCTGCTCGATTTCGTGTCCCGGCCCGCGGCGGCGCTGCTGGCCGTTGCGTGTCTGGTCTTGTGGGCGTCGCCGTGGTTGTTTCGGAAGGCTGATCCTCAGTCTCGAGTTCTGAAGTCTTGACTTCCGCTCATTGTAGGGGCAACCCTGGTGGTCGCCCGTGAGGCGGGCCGGCACGAGACCGGCCCCTACGATTCATTGTAGGGGCGACCCTGGTGGTCGCCCGTTAGGCGGGCCGGCACAAGACCGGCCCCTGGGGGCGACCCTGGAACTATGAAGCAGACCGTTTTAGTGACAGGCGGCGCGGGATTTATCGGATCCCATGTGGTTGACAGGCTTCTCGAGGCCGGCTACGAGGTCGCGGTGGTGGATGATCTTTCCACGGGGAAGGTCGAAAATATTCCTGAGCGGGCGGCCTTTTACCAGCTGGACATTCGAGCGGAAGGGCTCGACGAGATTTTTCAGATCGTCCGCCCCGACTATGTTTCGCACCAGGCCGCCCGGGCCAATGTCCGCGAGTCGCTTGAAGAACCGGTTCTTTATGCCGATGTGAACCTGGTCGGGTCGGTCAACCTGCTGGAGCGCTGTCGCAGGTACGAGGTGAAAAAGGTCGTTTATGCGTCCACTGGTGGCGCCGTCTATGGCGAACCCGATGGCCTGCCGGTCGACGAGACCCACCCCATCCGTCCTCTCGACCCCTACGGCGCCAGTAAACACCACGTCGAGCATCACCTTCACATCTCCCGTCACAACTACGGTTTGCAGTTCACTACCCTACGTTATCCGAATGTCTATGGACCACGCCAGGATCCCCATGGCGAGGCCGGCGTCGTCGCAATCTTCACCTCGCATATGCTTGAAAACGAAGGGGTGACGATCAACGGCAGCGGGGAGCAGGAACGGGACTTCCTCTACGTAGGAGACGTGGCCCGGGCCAACCTGCTGGCCCTGAACTCCGGGGAATGCCGGGAATACAACCTGGGAACGACCTCCGGGACCTCCGTCAACCAGTTATTCCAGGAACTCCAGAATCTGACCGGCTATCCCCGCAACCCCCACTACGGCCCCCCCCAACAAGGCGAAGTCTTCAAGATCGCCCTCGATTCCGAAGCCGCCCGCCGCGACCTCGACTGGACCGCCCAGGTCGGCCTCCCCGAAGGCCTGGCCCGAACCGTCGAAAGTTTCCGTGTGGGGAAGTAGGCTGGCCGAATTTCCAATTTTGAAATTTTTAATCTTCAATTTTTAATTCCCTAGCCCGGATTATGCAAGAACCGTAGTTCGGTGTTGAAAAACGACTCGAGAAGTGGCCCAACTCGGAAGCGGGCAGGTGTGACAGGCGGATTTGCGAAGAATATGGGTTGGCGAGGCGTTTGAGTGGTTTGGGGAGTGAATTTCAGACAGATCTGGGCCTGGATGAGTGTCGGAAGCGGTTTTTCGGGGGAGCTGGGAAAAGCTAACTGGAGTTCAGGCGACTCAAGACGAGGTGGAAGAGGGGTTGTTCGGGGAAGGCTGAGGAAAGATGGACCCAGATGCGTCGAGTGGTTTGTCGGATCCGGGCCCCAATCTTGAGGACCCGACGACGTAAGGTTTCGATTTCGAGCTTGTGCCAGGGGGTTCCGTGAAGATAGTCGCGCAGGCGCACGAACATCTGGTAAGCCAGTGCATGCAGGAGGAGTCGAAACTGATTGGCCAGGAATCGATGACAGCTGAGTCGGTCCATGCTCAGATGATTCTTGAAGGCCTTGATGAAGTTCTCGGTCTGCCCTCGGTTTGTGTAGTGGTCATAAAGTGATTGGGAGCAGAGATCGTCCCGGTTGGTAACTACAAAGCGACGATTGATGCCACGCTGATCGACCTCCACTTTGACAATGACGCGACGGGATCGATCCCAGCTGTGGGCTCGATAAAGAAACTCGTCAAACTGACGCTGTTTTTCCTCCAGCTCAAGGAACCTCAGCCGAGTCGAATCCAGCAGGGGCTCGACCACTCGCTGCAGGCGAGGGTTTCGACTTAACCCAATGACATACTGGAGTTTATTCTCTTCACATTCACAGAACTCGTAGAGCCGAGGCGTGGCAAAGCCGCTGTCGGCCCGAATCTCAATCTCGACATCCGTCCCCACTGCTTGTCGGATGGCCTCCACGACTCGCTTCAGAATGGGCACGATGTGAGAGGCAGCCCCCTTGTTGCCAGGTCTCAACACGGCACAGACCAGGTCTCCCGTGTCGGCATCGAAGATCAGCAAAGGATGCAGAATGTGGTTTCGGTAATACCCGTGGTAGAAGGAGAACTCCTGTTGGCCGTGAGTGTGGTCGTCGGTACTGTCCAGATCCAGGATGATCTTGCTGGGACGTCTCTTCTTCAGGGAGCGCACATAACGGCCTGGCAGCCACCGGCTCAGACGCATCAGATCCTTCTTGGTGACGGAGTTCTCCAGGCGGGAGAAAGTCGGCTGGGTGGCCAAATCGGGATCGCTCTCTGGCAACTGATCACAGACTGTCTTGAGCATCGGATCCGAGCGCAGCGTATCGGCGTCGTTACAGTCTTCGTAGCCGGCCACGATCTGCAAGACTCGTTGTCGGATCAACTTCAACAGGTCATGACGAACGTAGCGTCGGTCTCGACTTTCCGCAATACACGAACTGAAGCCCTCGCACAATCGATGTTGACGATCCAGGGATCCAAACAACAACCATCCTGCGTCGGAAGTGAGGCTCCCCCCATCAAAACGAGCCGTGATGTTTCTGTGGCTATGAAATGGCAGGGTATTCTGGCAGACTGTTTTTGACATTGCCGTAGCTCCTGTTTAGGGTCTTTGTTTCTCTAAACCCTTTTATATCAGAGAGCTACGGCCTTTTTTCTGGGCCCAAATCTCACTTGAATTTAGATCTCTTGCATAATCCGGGCTAGTCCGTCACTGAGACTCTTATTTCCACGCTGTTGGTGCGAATTTCGGGGACGTACATGGCGTACCCGACGAGCGGCAGGGCGTGAAAATCGCCGGGCGTCTCCGCGCGCAGTTCGTAGCGGACTTCCCAGAAGCCCTCCGGGAGCTTGTCGATGAAGAAGGCGACCTTCCGGTCCCGAAGCTCGCGGTGCACCCACCGGGTTCTACCCGTCAGGCGAGCCTGATCGGTTCCCGAGGTGCTGTGCTCCCGGTGTGGCGGTGACGAAACGCTTTCTTCCTCACCGGCAGGTGCCTGGCCCGGGACGGCGCTCGACCTCAACTGCCGGGCGTAGACAGGACCGCCACTGCGCAGGGCGGCCGCTTCCAGGCCGGCCGGCTTCAGGTCTTCGAACACCAGGTACTCATAGTTGTTCTTGGCCTCGATCGTGAGGACCACCTTGAGGCGCTCACCGCTGTTTAGAGTATCTCCATCCTTCACGCGGACCCGTTCCAGGACATGCCCGTTCAAGAGCGTCGGCTGCGGTACCAGCCGGTAGTACTCGCGCTGGCTGAAGATCTCGTAGCCCTCGGCTCGAATGGGCTCTTCCAGACTGAAGAATCTGGCTTCGACCATATAATAAAGAGGAGCCTCTCCGTCGGTTCGCCGGATCTCGATTTGAGTCGTGTGGTCCCCGATCATCTCCGGGTCGATGGCAAAGCGACTGGGCGCAGAGAGCAATTGTCCACCCGCGATGTGGCGCTTCGCAATCGTCTCGCCGTTGACGAGCACCTCATATCCGACCTCTCGCTCGAGTTCTCCACTGACCTCCAGATAGTCATTGAGGGCCAAGACCACAATGGCGGTGTCGCGGGTGCTGCTCCACTGCGCTCCCCGCCGATTCTTGATCAGCCAGTTGATGACGGAATCCACCAGCTCGTTGTCGGGGCTGATCTGAAGCAGGGCTCGAAGAGCAAAGGCCGTGGCCACGATTCCCCCCTCGGACCATTCCTGTGGATTCCGTCTTCGCCCCAGTGAGCCGTCGGCAGTCCGGCGCCGCCTGGGGACGACCGCTTGATCAGCTGCGACTGCAGCGGATTCTGATCGCGCTTGACCCCGTTCTCGAGATTCTCGATGAGAGTCTGGGCCCGTGGCGGATTCTTCATCTGATGGGCACTGAGTGCCAGCAGAGCCCGGGTATAGGCATTCAGACGCTCGCGATTGTTCCACAGGTGGTTAAATGCATTCACCTGGAAGGAACTCGGGCTGCTGCGACTCACGGAACGATAGGCGCTGAGCCCGTGCAGCATCCAGGCCTGCAGGTCCGGAGTCATTTCCGCTTCGATGATTTCCTGATCGAGAAAGCGGGCGGCCCGGTGGAGCACGTCTCCCTTCACATCCATTTCGGCTTCCATGGCGAGGCTCAGCCCCCACAACACGTAGGCCGTCATGAAGTGATCGCTGTCCCCTTCCTTCCACCAGCCCCAGCCCCCGTCGCCGTGCTGGAAGTCATAGAGTCGCTGCAGGCCCCGTTCGATCATGTCGTCCAGCAGTCTCAGATCGCGGGGTCCTCTGCGGTGGGTCCGACGGGCCGTCTCGGCTTCGATTCCTCCAAACATCTTGCCGGCGATGTCTTCCGCGTCCAGTCCCAGTTTCCTCAAAGTCCGCGCGGTAATCGCGGCCGGGAGAAAGCGGCTCATGGTCTGCTCGGTACAGCCATACGGGTAGTCGATCAGGTAAGGCAGGGCATCGAGCATGGTCACGGCCAGACTGGGAGTCACCTGAATCGTCACCCGCGTGCTTTCAAGTTTACGGGCGGGCAGATCCAGGGGAATCCGCAGCAGGTCTTCGACTGACTTGCCGGACGTTGCGATCAGTTTTTCGATCCCATGCTCAAAGACGGGGTAGACCCTTTCCATCGCATCCGAGTAGTCATCGGCCCGCGCCACGACCTTGAGCCGGGTTTCACCGGGCTGCTCCACTTTGAATCGCCAGTCCACCCGGGTGTCGCCTTCGGCATCGATCGAGATGGTCCTGGCGGAACCCGAGAGAGGGGATCCCAGACCGCTGGCCAGCAGGTCGACGCGGGCCCTCAGGGCCCGATCGGTATTGTTGTTGACCACGGCGGACACGGTCACCGTGTCCCCGGTCAGGAAAAACCGAGGGGACTGCAGCCGCACCATGAGAGGCTGGTTGGTCACGACGGTCGTGGTCCCCTGTCCGAAGTGGTCGTCGCTGGTGAATGCCCGGGCCGTGGCTCGCCAGGTGGTGAGGGTGTCATTGAAGGAGACGGGGACAGTCGCCCTGCCGTCCTCCCCGGTGATGACGTCCGGAGTCCACAGGATGGTGGTCCTGAAATCGCTTCGTACCTGGACGGCCGCCAGGGCTGGGATCTCGGCCGCCGCCTTTTGCGCCACGGCGTAGCCAGCGACCATGTTCATACCGGCATTGAGCCGGAGCTGCGCGCCGCCCTCCGATTCGGCTACCATGTCCGCGGCGAAAAGCGCCCGGCCGTTGGAGGCATGTCGACGGCTAAAATCACGGCCCAGCTCCCCCCGGGCCGCTCCCGATACCGATGCCGGGCCGGCCATGCCCCCGCCCCGATCCTGGCGGTTCCCGACCATCACCAGGTTTCCATCCTTGTCTTCCTTCAGACGCCGGTAACTCTTCTGCTGGAAAGTGCTCTGGGTCTGAACGTTCAGGCCCCTCTTGCGGCCGAAGAAAAAACGCAGCGGATCGGAGGCATACTCGTCCTGAATTGCGTACACCGAGTCATCGACCACGCCAAAGGCCACCTCAGCGGAAACCGGGTTTCCGTCTTCGTCACGCGTGATCAGGGTCATCTGCCCCGTCTTCCGGGGAAGATACTCTTCTTGAGCAGCAACGATCTCCACGTGGACGGCATTCTGCGTGGGTGGAACGATGAGCTGTTTCGTGTCTTCGTGAATCTGGGTGTCCGACACCATGAAAGCCCGCACAAAAACGTTGGGGACGTGCTGAGCTCCGATGTCGATCTGGACCAGCTTGACTGTCCCCTCCAGGTGAACCACCTGATAGCTGTACAGATCCTCGGCCTCTACACTGAGTAAGACCCAGCGGTCGCTGGTGTGGCTGGCCAGCATGGCTGTGAGCGGTTGCCCGACCCGAGCCGTGTCCTGATCGAGCACGATCTCGAGGCCGCCGTGCCGGTAGCCGAGTTCCTGGGTCCGGCGGTCCCCGACCCACACTTGCGCTTCCGCCTGAACGGGAAAATCGGCCTCCCGGTCACTCACCCAGCGAACCCGGTAGTAGCCTTCGCTCTTGGCGGAGAAGGCCAGCTCCGCCCGGCCTTCCTCATCAGTGCGGATGCGGCGGGAAATAATCTCCTCGTCGCGATAGCCGCGATACTTGAGACGCCAGCCGGGAGGGAGCCGAACGGCGCCCGATCGCACTGCCCGCCGCCTGCGCAGCTCTTGCAGGCTTGACTCGTGGCCCAGATGATCGACCCAGATCTCCTCCCAGCGGCTGCGGAAGACGGTGACCATCCCCGCAGCCCCGACCGGAAGCTGGTTGGCATCGAGGGTGTTGATGCTCAACTCCACTTTGTCCCCGGGCCGGTACAGATGGTGATCGGGCCGCAGATAGGCAAAGTAGCGTTGCCGGGTCACCCGAACTCTCCCGCTGGAGACGACTTCCCGCCGTGAAGAGTCACGCACCCGCGCTTCGATCTCGAATTCGACGTCCTGCAGGCCAGTCGTGCTGGTGTCGATGGTTATGGAAGCCGTCCCGTCCTCATCCGTCTTGACGGTGGCGCGCTTGACCTGCTGACCGCGCCCGCCTCCGTAGTGACGATTCCAGTTGGCGTCCGGTTGGCGAAGCCAGCCGAATTCATCAGGTGGGCGCCAGTACTGGTGGAAGGGCCGCTGATACACGATGATCTCCGTTTCGGCACCCACTACCGGCCCTCCGAAGTAGTATTCGGTCACAACCTTCACTTGAACCTCTTCGCCCAGAGCAAAGACCCTGGGGCGATCCTCCTCCCGGGGAGGTTCCACCCACACCCTGAATTCGGGCAGTTTGTATTCCTCCAGCCTGAGCAGCGTCTGTGAGCCGATCCAGTTCTTGCGGCCCTGATCCCACAAGCCGATCTTGTACTCTCCCAGCGGCATCGCTTCGGTCATCTCCAGACTTCCCCACCCGCTCCCAAAGCGGTTCAGAGTAACCCGCGTCTTTTCCACGCGGGCGCCCTTGGGATCGGTGATCTCGATTTCCAGCTCCTGGTCCGACGGTGTCGAGTATCCCATCGGGGATTCGAGTCGGGCCACCAGCTTCCAGTGGGCCTTCTCCCCGGGCCGGTAAGCCGGCCGATCGGTGAGCACATAGACCTTCCATTTGGAGTGCTGCTGAGAGTAGCCGTGCCCCTGGCTGAAGGCCTGTTGATCCTGGTGGGACACGGCTGCAAAGAAACTGTAGCTGTTGTTTCCCTCGCGGGTGAAGCGCACCCTGGCGACTCCATCGTCGCCCGTCTGGCCCCTTCGGACCTGCCAGCTGTCATGCCGGTTCGAATAGCGCCAGATGGAGTAGTCTGCCCCGGCCACGGGAGAGCCGTCCAGGACGCTGCACATATAGAGCAGCGCACTGGCTCCATGGGTCTTGAGAATGAGAGAGGACTCCGAAACCAGAATCAGATCCCGAGCCTCTTTGCCGCCCGCCTTGGCGACTAGAAGATAAGCGCCTGGAGGCAGCTTCTCCAGCCTTTCCTGGGAAGAACCGGGCCGATGATCGGACTTGTTCTCGACCGGCTTGGCCCAGGATCGCAGCGCCTGCCGGCCCTGCACATGAAGAGTGTCGATCCAGTTGACCTGCTTCGTTTCCAGGTGCAGGGAAACCTCATCGACCAGTTCGATCGGATACAGCTCGAGGCGGATAGAGTGTACGTTGCGCCAGTTCAGATGGAACTGGATCTCGGAATCTGGAAGAAACACACTCGAGACACCGATACCGATTCTGGCGTCCGTGATCTCCCGCAGCAGGTTGCCGGCCTGGTCATAGTAGCGCGTCTCTCCCTTGGAGTAGTCCCGAAGCAGTCTCTTCAGCAGCTCGACTGCCCGTACATAGTCCGGCTCGTTGTACCACTGGCCGTTTTCGCGAAGGCGAATGCGTCCGGTGTTGGACATGAATTGGGCGTATCGGAAAAGAGCGTCATCGTACCAGTCCACTCGCCTCCCGGCTTCCAGGGTCGCCTCGAAGTGCCGTGCGGCTCTCTTCTTCTGGGTCCAGTTGCCCTGGGCCGCGAGCGTCGTGGCGAGAAGGTAATGGGCCTGTGTCTTTTCGTCATCGGTGCGGGCCAGGTTGAGAGTGTTTTGAAGTACGGGAAGAGGGAGATAGTTGCCGTAGTATCCATAGTAATAGCCCTGGTCCTGCCAGTGGGGAAGGCTGATGGAAAAGACAGTCTGCAGGTAACGCTGGCGGGCCACCTCCAGATCTCGGGATCCTGCCCAGTAGCCGAGAGCCTTCTGATAATAGGGCCAGGCCTGGTGCCAGTTCCGGGCGTTGCGGCGCATCCAGTAGTAATCCCCCAGCGACTGGTTGATCTCGGCGGCCACGACATCCTCCTGATTGCTTCGCAGCAGTTCCTGGAGCTGTCTTTCGGCTTCCTCCAGCTGAGTCGGATCTGAAGACTGGCTCGAAGCCCTGGATCTCCACAGCGTATCGGCCAGCCGGAACTCAACCGAGCTCTTGTCAATAGGTGTGGAAAAACATCAGGCGGCTTTCTCCTCCGGGACTTGGTTGACCGGGACTCCATTGACATATTTGGCGCCCTGGTAGACGTCTTTCATCAGCTCCGGTGCCTTCAACCGGCGGAATCGCTGCTCCGCCACCAACAGCATCTTCCAGATCACCGCCTGGGCGTTTTCCACTTTCTTGAATCGCTTGGCCGCGTCCGTTCGCAGCCGAAGAGCGGCAAACGGTGACTCCACTGGATTGGTGGTTCGCAGATGCTGCCACTGCTTCTTTGGATAGTTGTAAAAGGTCACCATCCGGTCCCAGTCCTGCTCGATTAGCTCAGCCGCCAGAGTCAGCCCTCGCTGCCGGCACCAGTGCTGAAAAACCTTCTTGAGTCGTTGTGCTTCTTCTCGAGTCTCGGCGTAAGGGATCTGCCGCAGGATCAGCAAGGCCGGCTTGTGCACTCGCTTAGGGAGCTTGGCCAGCAGGTTGACGATCCGATGATTCCAGCAGCGCTGCTCCTCGGCCTGGGGATAGACGTTGCGCAAAGCTCCCCAGATGCCCAGGTGGCCGTCTCCGATCACCAGCCGTGGACAGCCCATCCCCCGGCGCTTCAAGTCGCGCAGTACTTCCGACCAGCTCTGAGTCGATTCCCGATAGCCGCTCGTGACCGACACCACGGCTTTGCTTCCGTCACTTAAGGCGGCCAGCACCACCAGCAGGACTGCCTTTTCCTTCTCCAGACCCGCCTTGACGTAGATTCCATCTACCCATAAATACACCACTTCCAGATCATTCAAGGGTCGACTCTGCCAGACTTCCCATTCGGCCTGCCACTTCTCTTTCAATCTGGCCACCGTGGAGGACGACAGGTGCGCCTTTTCCCCTAAAAGCCCTCTCAGAGCCAGATCAAAATCCCCCAGCGCCAGACCATGCAAGTACAGCTCAGGGATCAGTTCTCGAACCTGCCGCGTCCGCTTGGCAAACAGGGGCAACACCCGACTTTCAAAGTGTTCCTCTAGATCCCGCACTCGAGGCCTTCGAACCTGGATCGTCCCCGAGCTCAGCGTCAGATGCCTCGGCTTCCCATATCCATTGCGATAGCCCGACGGAGCGTCCACGGCCCTTCGCCGCTCACTCTTACGCCGCCCTAATAACTCCGTGACTTCCTCCTCCAGCAGCTCTTGAACCCAGCCTTGGATCTTCTCCCGCACCCAATCTTCCAGCTCCTCGAAACAAACTCTTGACTCCACACTTTCCTCAATCTTCTGCTTGCTCATGCGGTGTGTACTCCTTCCGTTGCGGGCCTTTCGGCCCTGGGTTTTAAATCAACCCGGAAGGATACTCACCGCCTATGCTATTTACACACCTTCTGATGGTAGCTCAACTCAACCCAGCGCGCCTGATCGGGATCGAGTTGCAGCTTGCGGGCCCGCAGGTAGGTCTCGTGAGCACGCTGGAAGGACTTTCGGGCGAACAGCTGCTCGGCCGCCTCGTGTATCGAGCCGTAGTCACCGTAGTTCACCGGCCCCGTCTGGGGTGGTTCCGGGCCGGTGCTCTCCTGCGGCTTCCAGGCCGCAAGGCTGACCAGGGTCAAAAGGATGAGCGCTGCAACGGTGATCTTCATAGCATATTCCCTTTGGAGAGACTTTCCTCTGCCTTTGACACTTGGGAGGGGTTCCCGGTGCCCCTTCCGTTTGATAACGCCATAGTGATTGTTTTCTTAGACGAGCGAGATGGGTTTTGGGTTCTGGGAGGGCACTCGCTGTCGGCTCGTCCAGTTACCGGTTATTGGTTCGACTTCTTGGTGCGGCACTTCGAGTGCCGCCCTACAAAGCGGAAGTTAGAGAGCCTGTTGCCGAACTGTGATTTCGGAACCTCTGTCGCCCCCTTTGGGGGCTGCCCGGCTAGTCTCATTGTGCACCGAGGCCTCTCGGCCTCGGCTATTGTCTTTCGCCCCCTCCGGGGGCTTGTCTTAGAGGCCGCAAAGCGACCGGAAGGGAATAGCCGTGGGCGCACCTCGGCTATTGTCTCTCGCCCCCTCTGGGGGCTTGTCTTAGAGGCCGCAAAGCGGCCGGAAGGGAATAGCCGTGGGCGCAAGCCCACGGATAACGGCGGAAAAACGCAATCAGCCCTGGAGGGGCGACAGTACCCTTGGGCAACCGAGCGCCTAGCCCCCCACCCGTGTATGTTGGTGCAGCGCCTTTTGAATCAACAGGAACTCTCCCAGGTTCTCGGAGTTCACGATTCCGAGCAGCCGGCCGGCCCGAACTACGGGCAGGGTCCGGCACTCGCACTCCTGCAACCGCTGGAAAGCGCTGTGAGCCATTTCGGAGGGATCGGCCGTTTGAAAATCCCGGTCCATCACCTCGGCCACACTTCCGCCCTGTCCCTGACTGGCCAGAGCCGACATCATCCGAGAGCGCGTCAGGACCCCGACCACTACGCCCTGATCCACCACTGGGAAGTCCTGCTGCGAGCCGGAGAGCACGTGGTGGACGGCGTGGGCGAGCGAATCGTGGGTGGACAGGGTCTGAAAATCCGTCATCATGAGATGGCTGACAGGGATCCCCCGCAGGGCTGTCCTCATCTGAACCATGCTCGCCTCGCCGGCGGCACCCATCCAAACAAAGAGAGCGATGAAAACCAGAAACGGGTTGTAGAACAGGCCTACAAAACCAAACAGAAGGGCCAGGGCCTGGCCGGTCGTGGCGGCGATCTCAGTGGCCCGGACGTAGTTCAACTTGAGCGCCAGGAGGGCTCTCAGTACCCTCCCGCCGTCCATGGGAAAGGCAGGAGTCAAGTTGAAGATGGCCAATGCGATATTTACCCAGAACACCTTCACCAGAAAGTTGCCGCCCACCATTTCAAGATTCTGTGGCTCGACAAGGCTTCCAGCAGGCCCCAGGAAGGCGAAGACCGCGGCGGCCAGAGCCACGTTCACGGCCGGCCCCGCAAGCGCCACCAGGAGTTCCTGACGAGGATCCTCGGCCATTCGCTCCAGACGCGCCACTCCGCCGATGGGCAGGAGCGTGATGTCGCGAGTAGCGATCCCGAAGCGACGAGCCGCCAGAGCGTGGCCCAATTCATGGAGGACGACGATAAAGAATAGGACCGCAATGAAGATCAGGCCGTAGAGGGCGTCGACAAGACTTTGCCTGGGGAGGTAATACCTGAGGCCGACCCACCCCAGAATCAACAGAAACGTGACGTGCATCAACACGTCGATTCCGGCGATTCTCCCGATCTTCCAGGACCACTTCACGGCGATTGGCCTCCAACAGCCATTGTCGCCGATCCGCCCGAGCGAAGACAATGCCCCCGGGCCGCGACCGCCCGGCGTTCAAGAAAGAGTGGGAGGGACCCCGGGGCAGCGACCGTTTAAATCCCCCCGGGAGTCGCCCCGGGGTTCCTCCCACTCTTTCGTCAATGGTCGAGCAGCTCGTGTCGCGCCCTGTTCTCTTTGCTATACTCCGGCCGAGGTTGAAGGAGACCATGAATCTACTCGACGCAATTTTGGACGCAAAGGGGGGCGACGCGGTCCGCCAACTGGGCCTTCTGGGTATGGCCAAGAAGTTCTTTTAAGCGCTATGCACACCCTGCGCAGACGAATATCTCCAGGAGTTTTCTGGCTGTGTCTGGGCCTTTTGACTTCGCCTGGCTGGGGCCAGACCAAAGTGAAACCGGGTTTTAACCTGTTCTCTGAGGAACAGGACGTCGAGGTCGGGAGGCAGTCGGCGGCGGAAGTGGAAAAGCAGCTGCCTGTCCTGAAGAACTCAGTGGTACAGAAGTACATTGCGGGCATAGGCGAACGGCTGGCCAAAGTCGTGCAGGGAGCCGACTATCCTTATCAGTTCAAAGTCATCAATGTTTCCGACGTCAATGCGTTCGCTCTCCCGGGTGGCTTCATGTACGTCAACCGGGGTCTCATCCAGGCCGCTAAGACTGAAGCCGAGCTGGCCGGCGTCATGGGTCACGAAATCGCCCATGTGGCGATCCGGCACGGCACGAATCAGGCCTCCAAGGCCTATCTGGCACAGGCCGGCCTGGGTGTGCTGGGTGGAGTGCTGGGCGGCGGCGGCGGTTCCACAGGTCAAATCATCGGGGCGGTGGGCGGGTTCGGCCTGAACACGGTTTTTCTGAAGTTCGGCCGCAAGGCCGAGGAGCAAGCCGATATCGTGGGCGCCCAGACCCTGGCCATGGCCGGCTATGACCCGCTGGCCATGGCCGACTTCTTCGAGACCCTGCGAGAACTGTCGGGTCGAGATCCCAGCAAGTTTGAGACCTTTTTCAGCAGCCACCCGGCGCCCGGCAACCGGGCACGGCGCATCGAAGAGGAAGTCGAGCTCCTGGGACCGATTAGGAAGATTTCTCCCGTAGGCAACTTTTCCCGTATCAAGTCCCGGCTGGACCGGCTGCCGGACGCGCCCTCCATGCAGGAGCTGGCCGGCAAAGAGGCTGGTCCCGCGCCCGATTCCGGCGGCACCCCATCTCCTCCCCCCGCGCAGGCCAGGATCGAAGCTCCCTCCAGCCGGTTGCAGCTTTTTGAGCAGCGAGACGGATTCTTCAGGATCCGCTACCCCTCGAACTGGAGTCCCTACGAATCACGAGGCGACTGGAGCACGACGCTGGCTCCGTCGGGTGGATTCCGCGAGGGCACGGAGGCCGGCAACCACATCGTCTATGGACTGCTGGTCGGTCACTTCGATCCTTCCGCCGGCGAACAGGGCCAACGGGCCAACGGGCCGTTCAAAAACAAGGGGGATCTGGAACGTTCCGGCAATCTGTTGGTCACCTCGTTGATCGCCGGCAACGACTATCTTCGGACCGTATCGCGATCGACCCGCGAGCATCTAGTGGACGGCGAGCGAGCCCTCTCCGTCGAGCTGTCGGGCCGGTCGCCCGCCTCCGGCGAGGACGAGCGGGCGGCGGTTGTCTTCCGGCGCCTTCCCAACGACGAACTCGTGTACCTGGTGTTTGTCTCACCCCAGAAGCGGTTTTCTGAGGTTCAACAGTTCCTCGAGCCGATGCTCTCCAGCTTCGGCGTCCACGACCCGGCCTTTTCCCGGTAGCTAATCGTCGACGACGACAAAGGAAATCTTAGCGTTGAGCCGGTACCGGGTGATCTCGTCATTTTCCACGATGGCCTGCAGTCCTTCGACGTAGACGTGCTGAATGTTGCGAACGGTCCCGGAGGCCTGTTTCACGGCGTTCTGGGCGGCCTCTTCCCATCCCTTTCTGGATTGGGCGATGACTTCGACGACTTTGACCAGAGACATGATGGTTTCTCCTGTTTTGTTGTGTGGGCGAGACAGTCGCCCTCTGCCACTTTACCTGCCCGCAGCGCCCCCGACAATCACCAGTTAATGCGCTCTTGCAAAAACTCATCTGGCTTTTCCGGACCGACATCCTGTGGTAAAAAAGGGATCCAGGTTGCAGGCCCTGTGGCCCCATGCCGAGGAAACCCGAGACAGAGTTCTTTTTTTCAGGAGGAGACGAAATGGCGAGCTTGACCAGCATCGAAGGCATAGGGCAGAAGACCGCCCAGAAGCTCCAAAAGTGCAGTATCAGGTCCACCGGCGCGTTGCTGAAGCAATGTGCCACTAAGAAGGGTCGCAAGGCTGTGGCCGAAGATAGCGGACTCAGCGAGAAGGTTCTGCTTGGGTGCGTAAACAAGGCCGACCTGTTCCGCATCAAGGGTGTCGGTGGGCAGTATTCAGATTTGCTCGAGGTCGCCGGCGTCGACACCGGCCCGGAGCTGGCTCAGCGCAACTCCGACAACCTCCACAAGAAAATGGCAAGCGTCAACGCCCAGAAGAAGCTGGTCCGCCAGATCCCAAGTGCCGGCCAGGTAGCCGACTGGGTCAAACAGGCCAAGGGCCTGCCGCGAGTCATCACCTACTGAAACTGCGAAGGCCCTTTTTGGTCGCGACCCGTGTAGGCCTCGACGCTTACGTTGTCGAACACGCCCTCGAGGGGCTCTTCTATGTCGTGGGAGAGGAAGAAACCAAGATTCGCAAGAATCCTGCTGCTCGGGTCACCGATCTCCTGCGGGAAGTTTTCAGCCTTTAAACACGAGGAGGAACGATGCTGAAAGAGTTTAAAGAATTCGCAATGAAGGGGAACGTGATCGACATGGCAGTGGGAATCATTATCGGGGCCGCTTTCAGTCCCATAGTGAAGTCCCTGGTGAACAACATCATCATGCCGCCGATCGGTTTGCTGCTCGGGGACGTGGACTTTTCAAACCTCTTCATCCTGCTCAAGGAAGGTTCGACGGCCGGTCCATACGCTTCCCTGGCCGCGGCTCAGGAGGCCGGTGCCGTGATGATCAGTTACGGCATCCTCATCAACGCCATCATCAATTTCGTGATTGTCGCCTTCGCCATCTTCCTGTTGATCCGCAATATCAACCGGATGAAGAGAGAAGAGGAGGCGCCGCCGGCCGAGCCGACCACAAAGAACTGCCCGCACTGTCTTTCCGAGATCCCCATCAAGGCCTCTCGCTGCGGACACTGCACCACGACTCTGGCTGCCTGATTCCTCGTTCGTCTGGCTGTCGCCTGCACATGGGACAGACCCGGCGTAAACGAATGCAGGGCCCCGGTATCTCAAGGGGCCGGGAAAACCCCACGGAGCCCTTGGGGGAACCGGCCCCTCCCGGGTGACGACCAACAGATCCCGGCTTTTGTGCAGCAACCCGCCGTGAACTCGTTCGGGGTCTCGGCCGGTTCGAATCGACCGACCGCTGCTATTCTGCTAGACTTCGCGAAACCAAGCGAAGTGCGCCCGTAGCTCAGTTGGATAGAGCGCTGGTCTCCGGAACCAGAGGCCGCAGGTTCGAATCCTGCCGGGCGTACCAGTTGTTTTTCGACAGCTTACGCCGATTCCTGCTTGATAGACAAGCGTCGAAAAGGGCGATTTTCTAAGAGATTTCTAACAACTCGCAGAAAAGATCTTCGGTGTGGCAAGCTTTCCGTTCCGGCTGCAAGCAGTGAGCAGCGTAATCTCTGACTGGACCTGAAGATCGTGGTCCACAGGAGCCTCTAATGCAATCGGATTTCAACGACTTACGCCGACTCCGTGAGTTCGGGAGAGCGGGTGATCACCCGTTCTTGACCCGCTCACCGTTGAACCTTGCGTCTCTCTCCCTTCGATAGGGACGGAAAAGATTGTCACCATGGCTTGCTAAAGATCTCGCAGACTCAAGACAACTCGGGCTTCTCTTGAATCCATTAACGAACAACCCTGCGCCATACTGATTCTCCAAAGGCACGGAGAGGTTCAAGTGACAACCACCCTCAACACTCAGATTCTTTTTATCGGACTCGCCGCCCTCATCGGCCTTGGGAGTGCCCTCCAGGTCTCCATGGTTTCCGCAATGGGCCGGATGCGCGGCCCATTGGAAGCGACGTGGGTGTCTATGCTGGCAAGCCTGCTGGGCATGGCTATCCTTCTGGGACGCCAAGCCGTGCAGCGAGAAGGCCTCGATCTCCCTGTGCCATTTCAACGGTGGTGGGTATTCGCCATTGGCGCCGTGCTCTTCGCGGTATCGTTAGCTCTGGCAACGAGGGGTATCGCGCCCTATTTCGCCCTCACTGGGCTGCTGGCCATTCCCTTCTTGGTCGGAACTGCGTTCCTTGGGCCCCGGCTCGGGATAGGCCTGTTCTTGAGCGCGGTTATTGCCGGACAGATGGCTGGCTCCGTGCTGCTCGACCATGTAGGAGCCTTTGGCCTCGATGTTCATAAGGTAACTGTCTATCGAGCAATCGGAGTCGTTCTGCTTCTGGGAGGAGTCAGCCTGATTCGCGGCGTGCGGTGACGCAGGCTCATGCAAAGGAGAAGCCAGCGCGCTGATCGGTAACATTGCCGGGGCAATCTCGGCGTGACGACCAGACGACTTGCTGGGCCGGAGCAGAGTGCTCGTCATCATCGCAGTTCTCTATTTCGTCTCTGCGTGAGGGAGTGCTGCAGCCTGGAACTGGGTGTCTTTCCTTGTATTCCGCTTCATAGGGCGCCTACGGACCCTCGACACACATTTCTGACAGCGACTCCTCGAACAGATCCCGATTCCTCTTCTCTGCTCGGTGACGATCTCTCCCTGCCAACTCGTCGAGGCCGATGAACAAATGCGACAGAATGGCCGGGATCCAAGAGGCGCTCGGCGGCTCATTTTCTAACACTTTCTAACAAGAACAGCCAAGATGAAAAAGATGAGAGAAACTGAGATGAAAAGCTCACTCCGGGAAGGCGGTCGGTCTTTACATCGAAGCAGCTTAGGCATATAAAGCTTAGCCAAACTTTAGCCCCCGGAGGAACTCCAATGAAGTGTCGTTTGCTCTCTCTGGTCGGTCTTTGGGTAGTGCTGGGTAGTAAGTATCCCCCGGCAAAGCCGGGGGCTTTAATCTTGTGAGCCGCTCAAAGCGGACTTGACGTTGCCGCGGCCACTTGTGCCACCTACAGGTGGCTTGGCTACAGCAGCCTGAGCTGATCCTGGCGACGATCTTCTGCTTCTTGCCGCCGGATATACTCACGAATCACTTTCTCATCCCGACCCACCGTCGCCTCCAATACGAAGTATCCGCGAGCCCAGAAGTGCTGTCCAACAAAGTTACGCCGACTCTCTGAAAAGTTCCTCGCAATGTGGATGGCGCTTTTCCCTTTGATGTACCCGATCACCTGCGCCACAGAAAACTTTGGCGGAATCGAGATCATCACGTGCACGTGATCCGGCAGCAGGTGGCCCTCTTCAATCAAGCTTTCCTTCTGCCCAGCCAACCGTGCCCAGCCAACCGTCGCAGCACCTGACCGAGATGTCTGCGCAGCTCCCCATAAATCAACTTCTTGCGGTACTTGGGGATGAACACCACATGGTACTTACACTCCCATTTTGTATGCTGTAAGCTCTTGTAGTTACTCATGAAACTCCTTTTCGTGATGCTTTGCTCGGCTCACGGAAGGGAGTTTTTTCACCTATTCCCGGAACTGTCAAACTCTGGCTGCCTCCCCGGCAGAGCCGGGGGGACTCCTTACGGGTCTAGTTTGGAAGCCTCCAGTACCCTGATCTTTCCCCGCCTCTCCTTCGCTCCCGATGACCTGATCGGTATCGCCATTGTCAACCCCGGTGACGAGACGGCTTCGGTCACCTTCACCGCCTACGGAGTCAACGGACAGGTGTTGCAACCCGAAGGCTCCTCCCCGGCAAGGGCCGCGGAAAAGCATCCTCAGGGAGCCTTCATCAATCCGGCTTCCTTCGATATCCCACCGGGCCAGCAGTTTGCTGAAGTGACCATCGGCATCTTCGGGTCCGGCATCGACCCACAAGCCATCGGCTGGGTTGAAGCGACCAGTGAGGCCGATGACCTGACTGGGTTCTTTCAGGTTCTGGATTTCGACATCTCCTTTCTGGACGGAGCCGACCTGCCGGTGCCGGACTCACGCCTGATCTTTCAGGACGTGCGAGTGGACGGAGGCTTTTCGACTACAGCCTACCTCCTCAATCCGAATGGACCGGGTACCGCCTCGGTCGAGCTGTCTCTGGTCACCTCGGAGTCGATCAAGACCAAGAACCTGGAGATTTCCGCCAAAGGGATCGCGGAGCTGAATGTGGAGGGGTTTTTCGAGGGAGTGGAACCCGCCGGTGAGATTGCCTCGGAGGCTTACCTGATCGCCGACTCCAATGTGGAGATCGCTGGCTTCGAACTGGTGGGCAAGGAGGGAGAAGACCTGCTGGGACTCAATGCCCGTCCCGCCGGTGAACTTCTCACCACCCTGTTTTTCCCACAACTGGCTGTTTTAGGCCCTTTTATCACTGAAGCCGTCATCGGAAACTTCTCAGAAGAGGCCGCCATCGTGACCATGACGGCCTTTCGGGAAAATGGAGAAATCTATGCCGATGAAGTCGAGAACAACCCGGTGGTGGTGGTGCTGGATCCGGGAGAGATCCTGAGAGCCGATCTGGAGGAGACGTTCGGATTCAGTGGCAAGACAACACTGGAGGGATGGCTGAAGGTGGAATCGACGAGTGCGTCGATCAATGGATCGATCTCTTACTCGATTCCGTCGCGGGGAACCATTGCCTCGGTGTCGAGTGTGAGGGAAGGAAGCAGAAGAGCACTGATCTCGCACCTGGGGACGGCTCCTCCCTTCTTTACGGGACTGGCGGTGCTCAATGCAGGGGCGCTGGCAGCCAATGTGAGAGTGGTGGCACTGACGAAGGAAGGCGAGGTACTGGGGACGTTTACGACGACGCTGCAGCCGGGAGAGAGAATCAGCCAACCCGTGACGGACCTGATTCCGGGCGCAGGTGGACAGAACGGAGGGATGCTGTGGATCGAGAGCGATGTACCGGTGTACCTGACGGCCATCTTCGGGAGTGCGACGGTCTTTGCCAACGTACCGCCGCAGCCGGTGCCGGAGAGTTTCGAGCCGGATATGGGGATTGATCAGATTGGAGTGACACCGCCGCTAGCGGTACTGGCTCCGGCGCAGGTGCAACAGTTCGAGCTGGATGGATCGATGACGGTCCCGATGTGGGGAGTCAACGGGATTACGGGAGGTAATGTCCAGACGGGAACGATCAGTGGGACAGGGCTGTACACGGCCCCGGCCGTCATTCCGATGGCATTGCCGTTGACGATCATGGCGGCGGCCGACAATCAAACGGCCGGAGCCAGTGTGGATGTACAGACCAAGACAGTGTTGGTGGGCGGACTGGGCATCGTGCAGTCAGTAGCTTACCTGGCGGGACTGGATCGTCTGTACACGTCGGAGCTGTCCTTCGGGTCGAGTCCATCGCAAGAGAAACGACCGCAGGGATCAGAACAGTCGACAATCTTCGATGTGACGACGGGAAGTCAGCAGTCGGTGGCTGTGTTTGGTGACGATATCCCGAAGATGATCCCGTACCTGGCAGGGGACGGCAACGAGTATCTGCTGCTGGCTGGCAGAACATCGGGGAGTATCCGGAGACTGGACCCGGGGACAGGCACCTCTGTGGAAGTGGCCTCGGGACTGAATGCACCCAACTCGCTGGTTATCGATCCTGTGAGTGGAGACCTACTGGTGGCGGAGGCGGATCAGGTCAGTACGCTCCCGGCTTCCCAGCTGAACCAGGGACTGGCGGGAGCGGGACTGGCAGAGGCGGAGATTCCTGTGGGAGCCAGACAGCTTGCGGCCGGGTTGACACCGACGGGGATTGCGGTGGACCGGTGTACGGGGAATGTGTATGTCTCGCAGGCTTCGACGGGAGAGGTGCTGGTGATCGACCGGCTGACGGGAGAGGTTCGCACGATTGCCGAGGGACTCTCCGAGCCGGGCCAGCTGCTGGGATTCTATCGATCGGGCATAAGTTGTCCTGACGCCTTTCATCTGCTGGTGATCGAGACGTTCTTCTTCCCCGAGGAAGAGCGGGAAGCCAGTCAGATCACGCTGCTGGTTCCGTCGACGGGCTTGATGACTCTGTGGCTTGCAGAGAGCAGTGCGGTAATTCCGGATATCACTCTTCTTCCGCCGGGCAGCTCCCTGACGGATGAAGCGGTTCTGATCGCCGAGAATTTTGGTGAGGGCCAGATCTCCAAGGTGGAAGTGATCGGCCGTTACGATCCGGACGGGATCAACCCACCCGGTCAGCCCGCTTCGAGTGCTCGGGTGGAAATGACGATTACAGGTCATCAATTGCAATCGATGACCTGTAATGACCCGTTAAACAGCACCTGGGAGGACCACAGGTTCGGTAACTTTCAATTCGCTGGAATCTTGCCATTGGATGGCGCTGCCATCATCAGTGGGTCCTGGTGGGATTACAATGGAGAGTTCCGTGTTGGGACCGGCTTGTTTGCGGGTGTGAGTGACGAGGTGAACGTCGATCTTGGAACTTTGGAAGTGGAGATCCTGCCAGACCAAACTCCCACCTCTGCTACCGACGTCAGCGGCACTTGGAAAGTCACTGTAAACGACTTCGAGGATGAAGAGGAGGGAGAGGAACTGGAGGTATCGGTCACTCAGAATGGGAACGTATTATCAGCCGTTATTCCCGAAGAGTACGAGTCCGAATTTTTAATTAAAACGGGATGTACCGTGAGCTGCTCGGCACCGGGAGTCTGTACCGCCCAGTGCCCTAATGGCGTGACTTACGACCTGACCTGTGATCCTGCCACCCCGGCAGGGTGCCAGTTCGACGCTCCGCTTATCGGCACCGTGACGGAAACAGACTCTCAACCCAGTGTCCCTGAGTTCGAAGATCCTAACTTGGAGGCGGCTGTAAGGGACCAACTCGGGATCGGGCCAGCCGATCCGTTGACCGTGGCCCTTGCTCAGACCCTCACTCTTTTGGATGCCTCTTCCCGAAACATTCAGAGTTTAAACGGTCTTGAGTCACTCTCAAACCTGACGGTACTTGGGCTACAGGGCAACCCCATCAGTGATATTGGTCCTCTGGAGGGGTTGAGGGAGCTGACGCTCCTAAGTCTCATTGGCAACTCCATCAGCGACATTGGTCCCCTGGAGGGCTTGAAAAACCTCACGATTCTTGCTGTGGAGGACAACCTCATAAGCGACATTAGTCCCCTGGCGGGATTGACGCAACTGAGGTTACTTGGGCTCGTTGGAAACTCCATTAGCGACATCACTCCTCTGGCGGGATTGACGCAGCTCATTCTACTGGATCTACACCACAACTCCATCAGCAACCTCACGGCTCTGGCGGGACTGACTCGACTGAGGGTACTTAGTCTGCACGAGAACGCCATCAGCGACCTCACGGCTCTGGCGGGACTGACTCGACTGAGGGAGCTTGAGTTACACCTCAACTCCATCAATGATATTGCTCCCCTTGTCGCCAATCCAGGTCTGGGCGCAGGGGATTTCATAGACTTGAGTTCCAACCCGTTGAACACCGGCGATTGTGCAAACCTGCAGACACTGATCGATCGCGGAGCCAACGTTTCACATGATGTGAACTGCCCTTAAGGCTCTTGGAACGATTCGGTTCTCGGCCGAACATCCAAAAGGTTGGAGAATCCAACTTAAAAGAAATTACAGAACGTTGCTTACCGCTCCCTGGTGGGTTCGAATCCTGCCGGGCGTACCAGATTAAGTCCATTATAATCAATAAGTTATCAAGACTATCCGTAAATATTCGGTAAACCCGTAAGCGTAATCTCGAGCGTTGGGTTACAGGGAAACTCAAGTTGAGCGCAGGGAACAGCGGAAGTCTTTGCGTAAGGGGTAGAGCCAGATGCTCTTGGTGGGTAGATTGGCTTGGTGGTTACGATCCAGCTTTCCGCGCCCTTGGGTGTGGCCGACATGGATCCAGTTGGCAGCCTTGTAGCAGGCGCCTGTGAAGCGTTGAGTGTCGACGAAGGTTTCCAGCAAGACAGGTCGGTAGGCGTAGCGATTGTGCCAGTCTTCGGGGAGTTGACGGGCGGCCATGGCCAGTAGCTTGGAGGCCAGGTTCTTGGACTCGACCCAGGGCAGGATTAAGAAACGGGCGTTGTTGACAATCAGCTGCAGGTTCCTCTCCCGTTCCGAAGGACGCCAGCCGATGAAGCGGTCGCGCGGGGCGGTTTTCCAGGCGGCGGCGCCAAAGCCGAGCAGAGCCAGGATGCGGTTTTCCGAACAAGCGAAGTAGCGCAGCTGAGCACCGGGCAGGGGCTTGTATCCCAGATAGTGGTAGCGGTCGATATATTCATTCCACAAAGTGGAGTCCGGGCGGCTTAGGACCGGCTCCAGATGCAGGCCTGCCAGCTCATGCACCGGCCGGGACAGCAGCGGCTGCGGGGCGCTGCAGAAAGTGTGCTCGATTCGGCCCGAGCCTCCTTTGCGGTTGCGAGGGGGCGGCAGTTGCAGCAGCCCCTCGCGATGCATGCGCAGCATGGCCACCCGGCAGCTCATCTGCTTGAGGCCACCGTCCGTTTTGCGCCACTCAAGCAATCGGCACGCCAATCGAGACAGCTGAGCGCGCGTGCGGGTTGGGTTGTCGGCAATCAAGTCGCACAGTTGCCCGATCTCCTGACCCGTGAAGTTGCGGCCACAGTAGCGCTTCATGCCGCCTCCCGACCACCGGGTCGACCCCAGGCCGCTCTTCGGTCGGGGTCCATTTCCCAGGGCAGGAATCTCGTCAGTTGGGGCGGCGCCCGGTTGCCCGATTCGGCGCAGCACTGCAGATAGCAACTCAACCAGCGTTGCGGATTGATCTCCCACAGCTGCAAGGTTTGCAGAATCGTGAACACAACCGCGGCCAGACGGGCGCTAGACCGACTGCCTGAGCCGTAGTAGTTCTTGCGACCCACCACCGGGCCTCGCAAAGCGCGCTCTGAAGCGTTGTTGTCCATGGCCACCTCGGGGTGATCCAAAAAGACGGTCAACCCTTCCCAGTGTCGCTCCAATCGGCGCAGCACCTTCCTGCAGGCCCCATGCAGGACCCGGCTCTGCAACTCCGCATCGCGCTGCCTCTCCAGTCCCAGCACCGCCCCCCGCAGTTCCCGATCCCGGGCGGCAAAGCCGGCAGGCTGTTCTCGGGCCTGCACGCGACACCGATTCAGATCGAACAGGCCTCCGATCCCCTCCACCCAACTCATCGCCCACCCCTCCAACTCGGGCCAGGACTTGGCCAGGGAAAAAAGTCGCGTCGCACGTGGGCCCAGCAAAAGGCCAACTCCAGACCCTCCCATTGTCTGGCCAACTTCTTGTACACAACGTAGCGGTCGCTCAGCAGAATGCCGGCCGCAGTGCCTCCGAAGTGCGCCTCCGGCACCTGGGCCGAGCGGCTGGGAGACAGCGTGAACACTACCGTCGAAGGGGATCGGAACACCCACAGATGCCAGCCGTGACCTATCTTGCCCTCCACCTCCTCGAACACCCGCCAGCCGGTCTCGTCAGCCTGCCAACGATCCTCGCTCAACTGCCTGACACGGATGGCCTCCCGGACCGGCTCCAACAGCGGGAGCAGTTTCCTCAGCCCTCCCGCGATCGTCCCAGCCGACAGCCTCACTCCTTGGTCGGCCAGTTCCTGCAGCAGTCGGTTGCTGGGACGCGCATAAAGATACTTGTCCAAGATCACCCTCACCCACACCGAGATGCCCAGCTTGCCGCGCGGGATCAAACGGCCTGGTGACGGCGCCGTCACGATGCCGGGCAGGACCCCACAAGCACAGCTTGGATGGTATCGCCTGCGTCTGATCACCCGACGCCAGACCCGCGTCTCGATCTCTACCACCTGGGCCTCATCGGTACCAGGAAACGGATCCAGGCGCCGTCCGCAGCGGGGACACTTCCGCTGCTCTGCGGGCAGATCAGCCACTTCCTCCCGGGCTTCCAGCCCATCCAGACTGCTTCGACCATGTCCCCGCGTCCCCGGCTGCTGTCCGCGAGGGCGCGCTGAGACCTGGCTCCGGGATGGGCTCTTGCCCTCGCAGACCAAACGCTCGCTACGACGACCGTACAGACAGCCTTCCAACTCTCGAATGCGTGCCCGTAGCTCTTCGTTTTCGCTCTTGAGATCGGTTCTCCGTCGGACCGCTTCCCCGTGCCGGGCCTTCCAGTACGCCGCAGCCCAACGCAAGCTGATGTACTCCTCCTTATCCACCCGGATCTGAACGCCGGCTGTCGACGCCCGCTGCCGGGACTCCCGATTCTCTACGCCTTGCTCCCCCTGACCTAGGGCGGCTCCCATGTCCACCTATATACACGATTGAAAGTCCTGTGTCCAGCAAAATCTGATGGTGTCAGCGGAGGGATGGGTTTACCGAATATTTACATTCCGCCCTCTCAACAAATCGTCGGAAACGGCGGTTTTCAGACAAATTTCTAACAACTCAGAGGAAACGTTATATCAGCGACTTGAGATAGTAGAGAATGGCATGGACGGACCGATTAGTGGAGTCTTGTTTCCCGAGATTATAACCTCTCCCAGCTTCAGAAGCCCGGAGCACCCGGCCGGGATGACCTTTACCGGGGCAGGACTTGCACCTGCCGGAACAACGTGCCTTTGAACGGCACACCCGGACCACCACAGTGGACGGTATTTTTCGGGAGGGGACAACCAGTGTTTGATTCTTCTGGGAAGGACCAGACTGATCTGTCATAGAGGCCCGGTCTGGACTCTGGCTAGAAGACCCCGCCCTGCAGGCTGGAGACCTGAAAACCGTTCAGAGTTCTCAGTGTCGTGACCGCGATGGCATTCTCAGAATTGATCACCACGGTGCCTGAAAACGACTCGGTTTCCTCCATGCGGAGAAGCTCTAGGAAGAATCTGGATGTCTGTTGGTTGCCGCCCACAGATTGCGTCGCGACCTTGACCGTGTTTTGATCTTCATCTTTCAGGGTCAGGCCGATGGTTGCACTAATCTCTGTCGGATTAACGATAGCTAACGCAGTGTCAAAACCGCCCACAGTTCTCTCGACGTCCAGAACATGGTGAAATGCGGCCTGTACCACCGCCACTCCCGCTTCACCTGCGAGATTGCGTCCCTCGAGTCCCAGCGGATACTCTGAGGGTGCCGCAGACTCACTCTGCTGGAATGTGGAAAAAACCGTTGAAGCCGCAAGGCCAGGGCCATCGGCAGTGATGACACCCCAGCCGGCCACAAGGCCGGCTTGATCCGTGGACAGCATGAACCGGCGGCTTGAATCGGCGGCAATCTCAAATGAATGCCTCGTTGACTCCGCCTGCTGGTTGACCTTGAACGCCAGGGGCAGGCCCTCCTCCGAGCTGAAGAAGTCCATGCGACCGGCCACGGCCCCGGGGCCAGCGTTGTTCACTACAACCGTGGATTCGACCGCGATGTCCTCGATTGTTCCGGCTACCAGGGTGCTCATGTATCCCACCAAACCGGGGGCAAAAGACAATATGATGTTTTTTTGCGTGAAGTTGTCACGGCGGAAAGTCACCAATACCGTCTCCAGGTCGCCAGGTCCGCTGGGCACCTCAAACACGCCCTGAGCAAAAACGACTCGAACGCTCGACCCTCGTAGACCCACCCCTTCATCGAGCGGGCTGGTGATGTGAAGCCCATTGATATCGTGCTCGATGCCCAGATCCGCAGAGTCACAACCATCGGCCAGAAAGTCGACGCAGGCCTGATCCCCCATGCCGCTTATTGGGTATGAGAACTCGGCCCCGTCTTTGTAGTTAGTGTCAATGAAAACCTGACCGGAATCGGCCTTGAACCCGTGAAACACGATCGTGGGTCCAAACGCGTTCCCCTGAGATTCACGTGCCGCGGCTTTAGGAAAAGTTTTTGGTTGAATGGAGATGCGGGCATCCTGGACCGGCCCGCCCGGCCCGCTGCCAAAAGCGTGAGTCACAGTTATGGCCAATCCCGTATCACCAGGGGGGAGGGTCTCGTCCAGCTCGACAGTCATCGTGGACTGCTGCATTGCCGCTTTCTCTTCCTCGGTGCACTCCCTGTCCAGGTTATCGCCGCAGCATTTATCGATGTCGTCCTCCTCGCATAAATTAGGTGGTAGAAGGCATCCGGATCCGCTCAAGAGACAAATGAAAAGAGATATGATGGCGACACACTTTATGATTCTCATTGCTTTCCTCCTTGTGGGGGTCAGGAAGCCCACGGGAGCGTCATTGTATGTCTTCAGCGCAAATGGGCCAAAATGGCCTGGTGCTTAAGAGACACTCGGCTGCTCTGCTGGGCTGTCGAGACTAGCGTTAGTCACTCACCGCGAAGTGAGCCTTAGCCATTTCAGTCTCCTTCCTCTGGTCTAAATTCGGGAATTTTGAGGCAGAGTCTTATGGAGGGCCTCACTGATCCTGGGACAGGCCGAGGACACTGTCCGGGCCCTGACCTCCTATCTGCAGGAGACCGAGGATTGAAAGCCCATTGCATCCCGGGACCCCTGTCGTGGCAACGGTTGACCTTCTACAGTCACCTAGCCGCCACATCCACCGGCAGCAGATCCGTTGGACTTCCTGAACACTTTCGCAAAGACGCACTCGGGAAATCGCCAGGAATCATTGCTCAACACAAGGGGGTCGATAAAGAACACTTCGCCTATTTCATCCGTTCTGTCCGAGGGGACCGCCAATCGATCTTCAGGGATTCTTATGACGGCCTGGTTAACAACAGGGTTGAGCCGCTTCGGCATACATGTCATACTTGTATATCGAAGAAGAGAAATGCTGTCAGTTCGACTGGACCCAAAGATCGAGAAGCGCCTGAAGGCCCTGGCCGCGAAGACGGGCCGAACCAAGACCTACTATGTCCGCGAGGCCATTATGGAACACCTCGAGGACATGGAAGATCGCTATCTGGCGATCGAGCGACTGGAAAATCCTGCCCGGAGATGGACCCTGGAAGAAGTGGAGCAGGAGCTTGACCTGGAAGGTTGAGTTTGACGATCGCGGCCTGAAAGAGCTTCGGAAACTTGACCCGCCCGTTCAAAACCGAATCCTCCTTTTCCTCCGCGGGCGTATCGCCACCGCCGAGGATCCGAAACGATTCGGTAAGCCTCTGACGAGAGGACAACCTGCCTTGTGGCGTTACCGCATTGGATCCTACCGGCTTATTTGCAGGATTGAACAAGACCGGTTGGTCGTGTTGGTGCTGGCTGCGGGTCACCGCAGAGAGATCTACCGTTAATCCAGCCTGCGATGCTTGGATTTCTAACAACTCCGGAGAGTCCGGGGAAGATCACTTCCTCATTCGACTGGCAGGGAGTACAGGGTCACGCTCAAGGGCGCTACTTCAATCCCATCCGGGTCTCCAGTAAAGGAAGCTGGCTCGATATCAACCTGGCGTGGCTTACCCGGGGCATTGTGCGCCCACCTGTCTGGACCCGTGATAGTCCACTGGCGCCCGCCTCCTGTCAAGGTGGCGCCTCTGACGTCGAGGGAGAGGATGTAGGAATCCCGCGTCGGGTTGACGACACCCACCGTGATACCCGCCTGCTCTTCGGTCCAGGCGGCCACGATGTCGAGAGGCTGATAGCTTCCCGAAACTTCCACGGGGGTCGTTCCAAAATGCTGCCGGTACAGCTTGAACACCAGTCCGGTCGTCTCGAACTCGGCTTCGGTGGCCGTCGTCTTGATGGCCCCGTGCACGTTGACGACCTGGGAATAGTTGGCCATGAAGTAGAGGTCGCTGTTGCGGAAGAACTCGTGCAGACCGGCGGCGATTCCGAGACCGTCTTGCAGAAACAAGCGATATCCCCCGTCGCCGTACTCGTTCCGCCCATACTTGTAGTTCCATTCAACCATCGCGATGCGGATGTCTCTTCCCTGGAGGGAATCAAGCGTCTTACGGAAGCCCCGGTGTTTGTCGGCGAGTTTCTTGAGCCTGGCCGGGACTTGCTCGACATGGGCCGTAACGTCTTTCTTGCTTCTCGGGTACGTGTGCTCCCCTATCAGATCCATGTGATCGGCGCAGTGCGTCATCATCTGCTGGCTCCACCCATCCGATTGACCAACCGCGACTGTCTTTATGGTGGGATCAATGGCGCGCATGGCCTCCTCGACTCGATTGTGCTTTTTCACGTAGTCCGCAATAGCCTGCCCGAATATCTCGTTGCCCACGCCCCACAATTTGACCCCGAAGGGCTCGGGATGTCCGTTGCCGGCCCGCAGCTGCCCCATCGGGGTATTGGCGTGGCCGTTAACGTACTCGACCTGTTCGGCCGCCAGTTTGGCTCCAGCCATGCCGGTATTCACAACAATGAACGGTGCGGCCTGGATCTCGCGGCACAAGGCTATGAATTCGTGAATCCCCACGTCGTTGTGCTCAATGCCTTTCCAGGCGAAATTCCGGCGGGGGGGACGTCGGTCGGGATCGCCGATGCCTTCCTTCCAGTTGTATGCGCTGACAAAGCTTCCGCCGGGCCAGCGGTAGACGGGTGCGTTCAATTCCCTCAGTCGAGCTACCGTGTCGGCCCGCCAGCCGTGAATGTTGTCCGCAGGCATCAGGGAGACCGTCCCCACCAGAAAGCTGCCCCTGCCTTTCCCCACGATTTCCAGCCGGCCGTTGTCGGTTGTGCTCCGCCCCGTGAAGTGCAGCGGCACTTTCCCGTAGATTGTAGAGAGCTTGTCGACGGTCACCGTATGGCGGTCGGAGGCGCCGCCTCCCCAGACAAGACTTACCTCGATCGGGGCCGCGCCGGGATCACCTGCCAGCACAATGCGTCCGCTATAGCCCTTGCCGTCGGCAAGAGCGAGACGCTCCTGGAAGATTCCGCCCGGTTTCCCGTCTCCTGCCAGCCGGATCCTTGGGGTGTGCACGCCAACATAGCTACTCATGGCCGGACTGCGATCTTCTTCAGGCCAGGCCCGGGTAGAGTTCCCGGCCATCATCGTGACCGCACCCTTCTCGCCGATAATCATCCAGGGGGACCGTGTCAGTAGTTCGTAGGGGTGGCCTTCACCTTCATGCGTCCCGGGTCCCGGCGTGAACATGCTCCAGGCCGGTGCTTCGCCGGTCACCGGATAGAAGAACTTGCGATCTTCCAGCATCTCCGACCAGGTTCCGCCGTAAATCGAGCGGCCGTAATGCTCGATGAACTGCCCGTAAATGTATTCGGAGATGGGTTCTCGGGTCTTCGTGGCGTCGATGGATACCCTGATCGCGTGGCTGGCAGCCGAGAGCGGAAGTGCCGTCACGAGCACCATTAGCAGACTCAATGGATGGCTTCTTCTCATATTGATTCCGGGCATGGCCTCAGTATTGCATTTCTTCAGCGCAAATGGGACCAAGTGGCCGGAGAGTTAAGAGACACTCGAGGCCGCTGGCGGTCTGGCCAGACTAGGGCTATCAAGCTTCCTTTCAACTGTTTCTAACCTTGCGTCCTCAAACCCCAACTGACATGATCCGGCGCAGAATGCTGTATGCTTGCGGCCATGGCCAAGCAGAGCTCCTTCGACATCGTTTCCAAAGTCAACCCGGCCGAGGTGAAAAACGCAGTCAACCAGGCCCTGAAAGAGGTCCGCCAGCGCTACGATCTCAAAACCAGTCAATCCGACATCCAGTTCCAGCAGGACCAGAACGAGATCGTCCTCACCTCGCGTGAAGAATTCACCTGCGCGGCGGTCGACCAGGTGCTCCGGCAAAGACTGGCACATCGTGGCGTCTCACTCAAGGCCCTGACCTACGGGGTGGTCGAGCCCGGCTCGAAGGACAGCGTGCGCCAGAGCATCTCCCTGCAGCAGGGGATCCCCAGAGAGAAGGCCCGCGAAATCGTCAAGCTGATTAAGAGGAGTAAGATCAAGGTCCAGGTGGCCATTCAGCAGGACTCTGTGCGGGTGGCCGGCAAGCTTCGCGACGACCTGCAGGACGTGATCGCGATGCTCAAACAACAAGACCTGGGTATCGACATGCAGTTCACCAACTACCGCTCCTAGCAATTCCGTGGGACTTTCACTGCGGGCTGCAAGGGGGACAGGGGACCCAGAAGGAGGGTCCAGAAAGGGGAGGATCCAGAATCACCCTACTCGATCACGCCGCCCGCTGCCCGGCAATCCGCTATCATTGGTGCGGCGGCAGATCTGCCAGGCGAGGGCGGGTTCCCTCGTTGAGAGCCTCTGATGACCGACGACGTGTTTAATTCCCTGCAGCGATCGCTCGAATCGGGTGGCGCGACGGCTGCCTTCGATTTTCTGGTCGACAAGTTCAGAGACGAGAAAAAGTACGCGACCCTGTTCGAAGCCCGCATGATGAAGACACGTCATGAGCTTGGGCTCCCTTTGATTCAAACCGAGCCCTCGGCCCACCTCCCCGCCGAAAAACGCAATGCTTACGAACAGGCAACCATCGAGGTAGCACGAGAAGTGGGCAGCCTGTTCCTCAGCAACGGCGACATCCCGAGGGCCTGGCCCTACTTTCGCGCCATCGGCGAGCCTGGTCCGGTGGCGGAAGCCATCGAGCGACTCGAGGCCGAAGGAGAAAACCTGGACCGGGTCATCGAGATCGCCTATCACGAGCGCGTCCATCCGAAAAAGGGTCTGGAGCTCATTCTGGCCAATCACGGCATCTGTAGAGCCATTACCTTTTTCGGCCAATACCCGGGTCCAGAGGGGCGCGAGGAAAGCGCCGCTCTGCTGGTGAACAGCCTCCACGAGGAACTCGCCGCCACACTCAAGAGCGTGATCGCCGGGCAAGAGGGGCAAGCCCCCGAGACCGACAGCGTGTCCGAGCTTGCAGCCGGCCGCGCCTGGCTCTTCGAAGGAAACACCTACCACATCGACATGTCCCACGTCTCATCGGTGGTTCAGATGAGTCCCGAGCTGACCAACCCGCAGACTTTGAAGCGAGTCGTTGAGCTGACCGACTACGGCAAGCGCCTCTCCTCGATGTTTCAGTTCCAGGGCCACCCGCCTTTCGAGAACGTTTACGTCGACCACGGCATCTATTTGCGCGCGCTCCTGGGCGAAAACGTTGAAGCCGGCATCGCTCACTTCCGCGACAAGGTCGCATCGAGCGATCCACAGGAGGTCGGCTATGCCCCGGCAGAGGTTCTGGTTAAGCTGCTGGTCCGGCTCGAGCGCTACCGGGAAGCCTTAGAAGTGTCGCGCCGGTACTTGCGCGACGCCAATCCCAACGAGCTGAGTTGCCCCTCGACCCTCCAGTTATGCCAGCTTGCGGGAGATTACCGGCAGCTCGGCGATCTCGCCCGCGAAAAGGGCGACTTGCTGTGTTTCACAGCCGCTTCCCTGCAGACCTAGCCCGCATAGATCACCGATTTGGAAATGAAGGTGATTTTGGCAGTCCGGAACGGTTTTCTGAGAGTTTCGCTATCGATCCGGTCCAGGTCGAGTGATGCGGTGGTGTGGATGGTCGTGAATGAACCGTTTTTCGGGTTCGGAAGAGCGTGACGGAATGTATTCAGGCAGAGCTCGGCCTGAGCGATGGAACGATTTCGTTTTTGGGGGCGTTTGATCGGGACAGACCTCAGCAGCGCAGAGGAATGGCCTGGAGGTTTCGAACGACGGCAGCGACGACCTCGCTGTAGGGATAGGCTTCCGACATGGAGATCCAGACGTGGCGGACCGTGAGGCGGACCTGGGCGCCGATCTTCAGGAGCTTCAAGCGAATCGTCTGACACTGAGCGCGAGCCAGGGGGGTCTGCTTCAGTCCGAGACGACGCAAGGCGTGCATGAGCATGTAGGCGGCGGAGGACAGATACAGCCGGAGTTGATTGGCGCGCATCGTTGCCGCGCTGGTCCGGTCGGCGAACAGCTCCAACTGCTGTTCTTTTATGCGGTTCTCCATGTCGCCCCGCGCACAGTAGAAGTCTTCGTAGAGCGCGCGGCCCCCCAGGCGTTCCGGCGACAGGGAGGTGACGACGAATCGGGGATTGGCGCCTTTGTCCAGGAACTCGGCCTTGCCGACGACGCGTCGCTCCGAGGTCCAACTGTGGCGAGTCCGGTAGCGGAAATCCTGGAACACCCGCGCCGGTCGCCCGGTGGCGTTGAACTCGGCTTCGGCCTGAGTCATCGCTTCGGCGCTCTCTGACTTGAGCCGATCATTGTTGGCCAACCCCATCACGTAATCCACGTGATGGGGTTCACACCAGCGGAGCAAGTCATCCCGGCAAAAGCCCGAGTCGGCCCGGATGACGATCGAGACCTCCGGCCAGCTCTGCCGAATCCGGCCGACGATCCGTTCCAGTTCCTCCACCGATCCCGCGGCCCCATCGATATTGGAACACCGCAACCGGGCGCACAGCAGATGCTCCCCCGAGAAGATGTACAGCGGGAGATAACAGTAGTGGCGGTAGTAACCGTGAAAGAAGCGGCCTTCCTGCTGGCCATGGATCGGGTCGTCGGTCGCATCCAGATCCAGCACCATCTCCTCGGGCGCCGATTCGTGGGACTCCACGAAGGCATCCACCATCCAGCCGTCGATCCGGTTCGGGTCCATCGCGATCTTCTTGTACCGCTCCTGCTCATCGACCTCGGCGCCGGTCAACTCCAACCGGTTCAGCCTACACCTGCCCGCCAGCGCCTTCCCCCGATCTGAGGCCTGCCGCCGCCTCTCCCCCAACGGATCGGCCTTATTCACCGCCACCGCCAGCATCGGATCGGTGCGCAACTGATCATGATCGTTCAGATCCTCGTACCCCAGACAGAGTCCGTAGATGCGCTGCCCCAACAACTCCTCGACCGTGTGTTCGATCAACCGCGCATCCCGGTGATCGCTGAAGCACGCGGTCAGTCCGGCAACGAGACCCGTCCGCTGCTCGACCTCGCGTAACAGCAGCACCCCTGCATCGGAGGTGATCTTCCCGCCGTCGAACCGCGCCTTCACTTTGCGTTGAGATAGTTGGTGAAATTCGAACCTGGCTTGTTTACACTCTGTTCTCATAAGGGCCGCCTCCGTTTGCGTGTGAAAACGTTCATTCAAAACGCTTTATACCAAACAGGGCGGCCTTTTCAGGTCCCATCGGTGAGAAATGGCGGCTAGTGCACCGTCCTTAGTGGCTCTCAGGGCCATTCCAGATCGGGTTCCAACAGATTTGACCCGGTGTGAAGCGCTGCGGACGAGAGCTGGGCAAAGGGTCAGTGATCGAAGGTTAGCAATAGACGGATCTCCTCATCCCGGCTGCTGAGGCGAACCCTGGTGGCGTAGTGCCGAAGGAGCAGCCCGTGAAGACCCAGTTCTGTGGGGTCGGACTCCAGCAGCTCGGCTTGCGAAGGACGACTGGTTGGAAGTGGCAGCGGCTCGCCTCGATACCGGATATCCGCCACGATCCGCATCTCGTCGAAGCTCAAGTTGATCTTCACGTCGTCCTGAACCAAATCGAGTTCCGAAGCCGCCTCCATGAACTCAGTGAGGGCTCCCGTGACCCGGTAGATGACGTCGCTTCTCGCACCCCATTTGCCGCCTTCGTCTTCCGTAAAGCCCAAAACCTTCTGGATGGCGTCCGGACCGATGGGCAGCACTAACAAGGCGCGCTTGGAAATGCCAATTCGAAACAGCAGGTTCAACGCGAGGGCCACGATTGTACACAGGGCCAGAGCTGACCCCACTAGCGGCTCCAGTAGATTCGGCACTTCTCCGTAAGCCTCCGGAGTCACATAGACGCTCAAACCGGCAATCAAAGAAATGCCTATAATGAAGATCTTGCGTGAATCCAACATCCGCGACGTGACAATCTGCAATCCGGCGACAATCATGAAACAGGCTACGTACAGGAGAATCGCACCGCGAACCGGGCTCGGCATGATCACAAAGACAGTCGCCAGCTTGGGAATGAAAGCCAGGGCGATGAAGATGGCCCCGGCACTGAAAGCTATCCAACGGCTGGTCGCTCTCGTGGCAATGGAGAGGCCCACGTTGCTCGACGAAGTTGACGGTGCGATGCCACCCAGCAGTCCTGTGAACGCGACCCCCAGTGAATCGGCTAGAACTCCCTTCGAGAGGGAGCCCATATCGGGTCGCACCCACTCCGCGTCGTTGATCCGTTGACAGGTTGTCAGATCCCCGATGCCTTTGAGGCTGGATGCCAGCCCGGCAGCCAGGAAGGGGATCAGCAACTCAAGATCGAACGATAGTCCGTTGAATGTTAGAGGGTGGGGCAGCTCGAAGAGGGGCGCGGCATTGAAATCCACCAAATCCTCTTCCGACAACAGATCCAAACCATAAGCAGTGGCCAGTCCGACCCCCACACCAATGAGGAGGCTGAACAATCGCAGCATTCCCCGGCCCCAGACCGTGAGACCGACCATAAGGCTGAAAGTGCCCGCGGCGGTCAGAACCGCATCCTGGCGAATGACAGTGAGGCCAACGGTGTCACCGAAGAAAGCGGACACGCCGAGCGGGATCAGTACGACGCCAACCATAGCGACGATGACACCGACGACTTCGGTGGGGAACAGGAATCGCATGCGCTGAAGGAATCGGGAGAGGATTGCCTGGAACAAACCGGTAACAATGGTCATCCCGTAAAGAAGAGCCAGGCCTCCTGTTTTCACCGCCAGCAGTGATGCCGGCACAAAGGCGGGGCCCACCAGCTGGGGACACAGATAACCGGTTCCGACTCCAAACCGATTCATTGCTTGCAAGATGGTACCAACGCCAGCCCCGATCATCGACAATCGGACGACGTCTTGCGCCAGGGATGTTGGCCAGGCGGTTGACGGCAGGATCACCGCCACGAGCACCAGCGTGCTCGACATGGCCAGGGTATGCTGTAACCTCAGAAGTAGAGTGAGGGGCAACGAAGGTCGGTCCTCAAGTCCATAGGTCAGACTTGGCGGTTTATTCATGCGGCTCGTGGAGAAACCTCCCTCCGACGCCGCCATCGCGGCATTGAACACCATGGTGCTTGTTCAAGCATTGGGTCCACCAGGGATCGTGACGATGAATTCGGCAAACTCACCTTCCTTGCTCTCGACTCGCATGTCCCCCTGGTGCGTGACCTTGCCCCCTAAAACGGGTCCAAGTTGAATGTTAGGATTTTCGGTTTTAGGAAGGAGGCAAGGATGGCACGGAAGCGGTTTACGGCAGAACAAATCATCATGAAGCTGCGTGAGGCAGAGGTGGGTCTAGCCCAAGGACAGAGGGTGGGCCAGGTGTGCAAACAGATTGGGGTGACCGAGCAGACCTACTACCGGTGGCGCAAGGAGTACGGAGGGCTTCGACTGAATCAGGCCAAGCGGTTGAAGGTGTTGGAGAAGGAGAATGCCCGGTTGAAGAAGCTAGTGGCAGATCTGTCTTTGGACAAGCAGATCCTAAAGGAAGTTTCCTCGGGAAACTTCTAGGCCCGGCGAAGAGGAGACGCGCAGTGGTGTGGGTGAGGGAGAGATTGGGAGCAGAGCGCGTCTCCGAACGTCGGGCCTGCCAAGTGCTGGGACAGGCTCGATCGACCCAGCGAAGGGAAAGGCATATCCCCGATGATGAGGCTCGATTGGTGGCTGAGATGGTGGAGTTGGCCACGCACTACGGGCGATACGGCTACCGGCGGATCACGGCCATGCTTCGTTGGGAAGGGTGGAAAGTGAATCACAAGCGGGTGGAGAGGTTGTGGAGACAGGAGGGGCTGAAAGTCCCGTCCAGACAGCCGAAACGAAGGAGACTGTGGCTTCATGATGGATCCTGCGTTCGGTTACGAGCGGCTCACAAGGATCACGTCTGGAGCTATGACTTCGTGCATGAGCGAACCCATGACGGAAGGGCCTTTCGATTATTAACCCTACTGGATGAATACACCCGGGAGTGTCTGGCCATTGAGGTTCAACGACAGATGAATCACCAGGACGTGTTGGATCGATTGGCGGAGTTGTTCGTGGATCGGGGAGTGCCTGAATACATTCGGTCCGATAACGGGTCGGAGTTTACGGCTCAGGCGGTTCGGGACTGGCTGAAGGCTGTTGGGGTGAGGACCTTATACATTGAGCCCGGCAGCCCCTGGGAGAATGGATATGTGGAGAGCTTCAACGGAAAACTGCGGGATGAACTGCTGAACGTAGAAGTCTTCGACACGTTGTGGGAGGCGAAGGTGTTGGCCGAGAGATGGCGCAGGGAGTACAACCAGCGACGGCCTCACAGCGCCTTGGCCTATCGGCCGCCGGCGCCGGAGGCCAGATTATCCAGGTCCCAGGCCCAGAGTTCTATACCATGGAGTGGACTTCAAATGGTCCCAGGTCTAACTTAGAGAGTGGACTCGTTCCTGGGGGCAGGTCATCAGGATTTGTCCGAATCCAGATTGCCATGGGCTAATTTCAACGATTGAGCATGGTGGTGAGCCGCTCAAAACACACCCACCGGAGTTGATCGACTTTGATCCTAAAGACATATCGGAAAATTTACTAACAACGCTCGTGGAAGCGATCTCCTGCCACGCAGCAGGTGCCTATCGCGCCGCAGCGATGATGGTTCGGCAGCTCCTGGAGGAAATATGCGAAGAAAATTCGGCGGATGGGGATAATCTCCACGAGCGAATTAAGAATTTAAAGGACAAGACTACTCTTCCCCAGGAACTCTTCGTCGCCATGGGCGAACTTAAGGCCCTGGGGAATGACGCTGCTCACGTCGAGGCGAAGGCCTACAACACCATTAGGATTGAGGAAGCTGAGGATTCCATAAAATTAGCCAAAGAAATTTTAAAAGCACGTTATCAACTAAGAGGATTGGTCAAGATGAGCGCCTGCAGGACCGCAAGAATAAGTCGAACTCATTGAAGGATACATGGTCATGTCACAAAGCGGTCCTCAGAAAGATCTACCAAAACGATGTCCGACCTACCCAAGCAATATGACTCGTTCAATCATCTCATGGAGCATCACGATCATCGCGATCATAGTTGCTATGGGGCATCTACTGTGGCCCGCCATTGCAATCGATGCTGTGACACTCGCCCTTCTAGCAATCGCGATCATTCCTTGGCTTGCCCCGCTGTTCAAGTCTATCGAGTTGCCTGGTGGTCTCAAGGTCGAGTTTGCTGACTTGGAGAAGGCTCGACAGAACGCGCAATCCGTAGGGCTCCTTGCTAAAAGCAGACCTGACAAGCTTACAGAGATCGATGATCCAAACCTGGCGCTTGCGGCTCTGAGGATCGCACTGGAGCGCAAACTTCGTCAGATTGCCAGGAAAAATGAAATCTCTGTCGGAGGACGTGGTATCGGGTTCTTGCTGCGAGATTTGCAGAGACGAGATCTCCTCAGCCCAGAGCAATCTTCACTCCTGTCGGATTTATTGCCATCTCTCAATGCAGCAGTCCACGGCGCCGAGGTTGATCCGCGTGCTAGCCAGTGGGCCGCTGAAGTCGGGCCACAACTGGTGGCAGGGCTTGAGTTTCTTGAACCCATCAATATTGGCGAATTGGTAGATAGATGGCGAAGGCGCGACGGGGAAGCATTCCAGGAGGTGGGGTACGAACTTTCAGAAGCAGTGGTTAAGTCTCCCCAGGAATTCTTGCATGCTATGGAGATTGATCAATCTGCTTTCAATGCGTGGCTTGAATCCCTTTCTAATCATACTTTCACGATTTATGAATCGCGAAACGCCTTACAGGACGATCTCTACACGGCCTACTATGAACGACTGCGGGCGCGCATGATTGACGCTGTTTCGGCCTTCCATGACGATCCTAAGATTGGCGGTATCGCGAAGCTCATCAGCCAGCGTCTTTCGGAAACGGATGCGTGCAGTCCAGTAAAGAACGGCTTTGGTGTATGGCCCCGAAAGGTTGCCTACGTCCGGATCTAACTACTGGCCAGGCCAACCGAGATAGCAGCTCAACTTAAAATAAACGGTTCCTACCGCGCCTAATGTGTCCCACTTTCGCTGACGGCAAACACCTTCAAGGGGCACTGTCAGAGGAAAGTTTGCAAGGCTGAGTTCTCCACCGACGACAGGGAATTAGCCCGGATTATGCAAAAGATCTGAATCCGAGTGAGATTCTGGCTCCAGGAAAAAGCCGTAGCCCTCTGATATAAAAGGGTTTACAAAAACAATGACCCTAAACAGGAGCTACGGCAATGTTGAAAGCAGTCTGCCAGAATACCCTGCCATTTCACAGCCACAGAAAGATCACGACGCGTTTTGATGGAGGGAGCCTCACTTCCGACGCAGGATGGTTGTTGTTTGGATCCCTGGATCGTCAACATCGATTGTGCGAGGGCTTCAGTTCGTGTATTGCGGAAAGTCGAGACCGACGCTACGTTCGTCATGACCTGTTGAAGTTGATCCGACAACGAGTCTTGCAGATCGTGGCCGGCTACGAAGACTGTAATGACGCCGATACGCTGCGCTCGGATCCGATGCTCAAGACAGTCTGTGATCAGTTGCCAGAGAGCGATCCCGATTTGGCCACCCAGCCGACTTTCTCCCGCCTGGAGAACTCCGTCACCAAGAAGGATCTGATGCGTCTGAGCCGGTGGCTGCCAGGCCGTTATGTGCGCTCCCTGAAGAAGAGACGTCCCAGCAAGATCATCCTGGATCTGGACAGTACCGACGACCACACTCACGGCCAACAGGAGTTCTCCTTCTACCACGGGTATTACCGAAACCACATTCTGCATCCTTTGCTGATCTTCGATGCCGACACGGGAGACCTGGTCTGTGCCGTGTTGAGACCTGGCAACAAGGGGGCTGCCTCTCACATCGTGCCCATTCTGAAGCGAGTCGTGGAGGCCATCCGACAAGCAGTGGGGACGGATGTCGAGATTGAGATTCGGGCCGACAGCGGCTTTGCCACGCCTCGGCTCTACGAGTTCTGTGAATGTGAAGAGAATAAACTCCAGTATGTCATTGGGTTAAGTCGAAACCCTCGCCTGCAGCGAGTGGTCGAGCCCCTGCTGGATTCGACTCGGCTGAGGTTCCTTGAGCTGGAGGAAAAACAGCGTCAGTTTGACGAGTTTCTTTATCGAGCCCACAGCTGGGATCGATCCCGTCGCGTCATTGTCAAAGTGGAGGTCGATCAGCGTGGCATCAATCGTCGCTTTGTAGTTACCAACCGGGACGATCTCTGCTCCCAATCACTTTATGACCACTACACAAACCGAGGGCAAACCGAGAACTTCATCAAGGCCTTCAAGAATCATCTGAGCATGGACCGACTCAGCTGTCATCGATTCCTGGCCAATCAGTTTCGACTCCTCCTGCATGCACTGGCTTACCAGATGTTCGTGAGCCTGCGCGACTATCTTCACGGAACCCCCTGGCACAAGCTCGAAATCGAAACCTTACGTCGTCGGGTCCTCAAGATTGGGGCCCGGATCCGACAAACCACTCGACGCATCTGGGTCCATCTTTCCTCAGCCTTCCCCGAACAACCCCTCTTCCACCTCGTCTTGAGTCGCCTGAACTCCAGTTAGCTTTTCCCAGCTCCCCCGAAAAACCGCTTCCGACACTCATCCAGGCCCAGATCTGTCTGAAATTCACTCCCCAAACCACTCAAACGCCTCGCCAACCCATATTCTTCGCAAATCCGCCTGTCACACCTGCCCGCTTCCGAGTTGGGCCACTTCTCGAGTCGTTTTTCAACACCGAACTACGGTTCTTGCATAATCCGGGTTAGGCCGCTTCGAGCTGGCACCACTGGGCGATCGTAGCGACATGGTTGAACTTGAAATTGTCTCGTGGGCAGAGGTGTTTTCGCAGATTGAAGTGGTTGTAGACGGAAGAATGAACGGCGACGAATTTCTGGAGGCTTGGCATCGGCCTGAAACCGAGCATGACGAATTTCTGGAGGCTTGGCATCGGCCTGAAACCGAGCATGGCGTGTTCTCGCCGCCGGAACGGCAGGCGTGAATTCTCCGCACGATTGCTCAACCAGCGGCCGGCTTGTTGCAGACCGGATGCGCCCAGCTCGCGCAAAGCCGCTCGGTAAGACCTCAACCGATCAGTGACCACCCGCGATCTCTACCTAAGAGTGGTGTCAAGAGATTGAATACCCGAGACATCGACTGTCGCGCCTGCCAGGGCAAGATCGTAACTCGTCTGCATATTCATCCAGTAAAGCGGCGTTGTCTTGAATGCTTTCGCCAGCCGAAATGCAGTATCCGGTGTTATCGATGTCTGGCCCTTTACGATGCGCTCTATACGCGTGCGGGGCACGCCCAATTGCTTTGCCAAGGCACCCGCGCTCATCTCAAGGGGCCTAAGGTACAGCTCGTCCAGAACTTCACCAGGATGCATCGGAGCAAGAATATCAGCCATTTCCATCAGTCCTCAGTGGTAGTCCACAACCTCGACTTCATCCGGTCCACTATGGGTCCAAACAAAGCAGATACGCCATTGCCTGTTGATCCGAACCGAATGTTGACCTTTGCGGTCGCCTGACAATTGCTCAAGATGATTGCCTGGCGGAAAGCGAAGATCCTCCAACTCAACCGCCGCATTCAATGCGGTCAACAGAGCACAGGTTCTTCGAAGCAAGTAGGCCGGGAATCCCTTTGGGGTTTGACCACCAGCGATTTTCTCGGTCCGCTTACTCCTAAAACCTTGTATCACGTAATGATACTATCATCAAGATCGATTGGGTGTGCCCCCGTGCCACCTGGTACCGCAGTAGCGAGTGTGCCTGGCTTGGGAGCACCAAGGCTGTGAAGGCGTTGCACCACTTCAACCAAGGCTCCGCTGCTAACGGGACAATTTCAAGTTCTACCGCTACGCCGAGCCGTTCGTCCGGTGCTCCAGAGTTGCCCATGACTGTGTGACAGTTTGCCTCTATCGCCCTGCTGTCCGCTATGATGTAGCCATGGAGGGAGGCTGTGATATCGATCGAGCAAATGTGACCCACTTTAGCCCGTTTCGATAATGCAATAATGACCCGGGGGTTTTTCCTTTCAACGCCTCTAAGTATTTGGGCGAGAAGCGTTTGAAAGAAAAAAGTCTGTCTAAGGGCGGGTCATATTTACGTGATCACGGTGGGACACCTTTCCTTGATCGTTCACAAGGGGCTGGCTATGTCGGCTCATAATGGCCCAACTGCAGCGTAGGCTCCGGAAAGGTGAATTTGGTGGCCTCAAATACGAATAATCAATCAACATCGACCGAATTAACAGGCGGTGCGGGGTTCACTTTCGAAGATACGGTCGTCGCCTACTATCTCGCCGCTCTCTTGCGCGAGGAGCGCGCTGCAGGACAGGAAGGAACTGTCACGAGTGTCGCCATCCAACAGGCTGGACATGGCCATCCGATGGACGATGTGATCGTCGAATTCAAACACAACGATTCTCGGCGTCGGCTGAGCCTACAGGTAAAACGAAAGATCACCATTAGTGCGGCTGCCTCGAACACCGACTTTCGACAAATCATTGCGGGTGCTGTGGCTACGCGTGCCACGCCTGACTTTCAGCCTGATCTTGATATCTACGGTTTCGTGGTCGAGAACGTGGCAGCGAACCGCTTCAGAACTTTAAACCGACTGATTGATTGGGCCAAGAGCAGCCCAACCGGCGAAGACTTCGTACGTCGTTTTACCAATGGTGGTGCAGCTGCAGCTGCGGAACGTCGCTTTCGTGATGATCTTGCGGCACTAATTGAAACCAAATCGCTAGATGACGAGGCCAATTTCTACCGTCAGTTCTCAGCGCTCAAATTGGAGGGCGTTATGGTCGGCGGCGCTATTTGGGCCGAGACGGTCAACCGCCTTCAGGAACTCATAGCCAGCGACGAAGATGGCCAGGACATCTTGCTCTTCGACCGTCTATGCCGCATCGCGCGCAACGGCGCTGGGACCGCTTGCATATGGACGCGTCATACGCTTTTGAGCCAACTGCGGGGAAACATCCAGCTAAAGGTCACTCCCAACTACCGGGCCGATGTCGACCTCCTTCAGTCCTTCTCATCGGCCGGGATGGCGGACGTGTCGGAACAGATCGAAGGTTTTCGAGTTGAGCGGACCACTCTGGAAAAAACTGTAAGGGATCGTCTGGCTGAGTGTCGGCTTATAAATATCAGCGGTCTGCCTGGATGCGGTAAATCGGCAATGCTGAAGCACATTGCCAGTGAGTACGCTACGGAAGGACCAATACTCTTCTTGAAGTCGGATCGGCTGATGGAAACAGGCTGGCTGACCTTTGCCGCAGCGATTGGAGTATCCTACCACGTCATCGCCGACCTCCTAGCGGAGATTGGCTCTGCCGGTACGGAACGTGTCAACAACTTTGAGACACTTTGGTGAATAAATTACTGTAGTTTCATCTCAAAAGTTCTCCTTTTCGGGAGGGTTGATCCAGACCGCCTCGGGAAGAGGAGGAGGAACGGGTTTGCCGTTGGGAAATCTCTCCGGGAAGAGTGCATGGGCGGCCTCCAATGTTTGGGATCGATCGCGACGGGTGGTGATGGCGGTGAGGTAGTGCACATCCGCGGGAGTGTGCAGGCCGATACCCGAATGGCGATGGTCGCGGTTATACCAATCGAAGAAATCCCGACAGAAGTCTCTGGCTTGCTGAATGGTGCCGAAACGAGCCGGGAATTCGGGACGGTACTTGAGGGTCTTGAATTGGGATTCCGAGTAGGGATTGTCGTCACAGACATGAGGCCGAGAGTGAGACTTGGTGACTCCCAGATCGGCCAGTAGCAAGGCCAGTGCTTTGGAACTCATCGACGAGCCACGATCGGCATGCAGGGTGAGACCACCCGCTACGATCTCCTGCTTGGAGTAGCTCTGGGCGATCAAGACCTTGGCCAGGCGGGAGCTTTCCTGGGTGGCCACCATCCAGCCCACCACATAGCGGCTGAAGATGTCCAGGATCACGTAGAGGTAGTAATAGCTCCATTTGACGGGCCCCTTCAGCTTGGTGATGTCCCACGACCAGCATTGGTTCGGGCCGGTGGCCAGAAGTTCCGGCTTGGAGTATTGGGGATGGCGGCGCTGGCGACGGCGTTCTCTAACTTCCAGACGTTTGGCCAGAATGCGGTACATGGTTCGAATCGAGCACAAGTATCGCCCTTCGTCCAGCAGCTCCGCCCATACGGCGGCAGGAGCTTTGTCGATAAACTGTCGGCTGTGCAGGACCTCCACAACGGCTTCCCTTTCGGGCGGGCTCAAGGCGCGTGGGGATGCGGCCCGAGGCCGAGGATCCAGCGCCGGCCGTTCGCGCCGAAGTTTCTCCCGATACAGACTCGATGGCGGCAGATCCAGAGCCTGACAGCCGGCACGGACTCCGTGGGATTGTGAGAATCGCAAAGCTTCGTCCATCAGCTCTCGTCTCCGTTCTCTTCGCTGCTCGCCAGAGAGATTCCCAACAGTTGCGAGACTTTTTTTTGGAGATCCAGCATGGCTTCAAACTTCTCGAGCTTGCGTTTCAGCTTCCGATTCTCAGCCTCCACTTGCCTCAGTTGATGATCCAGAGGATTGACCGGCTTTGCCTTTCGTCCCCGCTTGCGAGGGGTCAATGCCTGCAGAGTTCCGTGCTCGCGTTGGCGTCGCCAGGTCTGCAGATTCGACCAGTAAAGTCCTTCTCGGCGCAGTAATGCTCCCACTTCGCCCGACTCTTCGCAGCCATCGGCCTGCTCCAGGACCCGGAGCTTATAGCGGGCTGAAAACCGGCGACGGGTTGCCTTGGCAGGAACTTCCGGGTCGGGTCGCGGCAACGCCTTCTCGGGCTCGGTCCGTCCCGCAGCGATTTTGGAGACCTCTCCCCTCCGCTCCGAGGTTTCCAAAATCCTCAGTTTCTTGTCGCTTCTGTTTTCTATCATTCTGTAATCCAGCTTCTCGCCCTCTACTCTAATTTAGCCGGGAAGAAGTGTCTCACCATTATTGGCACAGAGGGCAGCGATGATCATTCAGGATTGAAAGCGGCCAGGCGAGCGGTCTATCCGTCAGTGCCCTGGAACCGTTGCCAGTTTCATCTGAGCCAGAATGCCCAGCAATATGCTCGTCGCAGGCAAGACCGGCAGCGGATTGCCCAGGCCCTGCGAGACATCTTCAACGCGCCGTCTCGGGAGGATGCCGAGGAGCTCAAGGGGAAGGTGATCAAGAAGTTCGAAAAGAGTGCACCGGAGTTTGTGAGCTGGCTGGAAGACAACGTGGATGAAGGGCTCACGGTGTTCGATTTTCCGAGGAGCTGGTGGCGAAGGATCCGAACCATTAACGGACTGGAGAGACTGAACCGGGAGATCCGAAGACGAACCCGAGTGGTGGGAATCTTTCCCAACGAAGCGTCGGCGTTGCGGCTCATCTCGGCTGTGCTTGCAGAGATACACGAGGAGTGGTTAACCGGCCGGCAATACCTGAACCTGGCCGGCTGGAAAAAACAACTGGAGGAATCCTTCCCTACAGGCCCTAAAGGAAATTACAGAAAAACAGTTGCTTAACCACGAGAGGTCGTGACCGGAGCATGGAAACGCCTGGGCGGTAGTCATCCCCGATCACTTCATGTGGCGATTTTCAGGTCCGTATGACGCGCGAGCACGTTGAAGTCGGCGTCGTTATGAAGAATCGGTGTATCGGCACGAATGGAGACGGCGCCAATGAGACAATCGATCAATTTGCGGACGGTCTCCCCTTTCCGGCGGCAGAGACGATAGAGAGCGGCCGCATCGTCGTAGTGCATAGGTTCCGTGGGAAGAATGCTTGCCCGCGCGAGCAGCCGACGGAGGTTATGCAGGTGCCGTTCGTCAATCGCGCCGGCAAGCACTTCCATCCGAACTACATCGCAGATCGCGATCTCGCTTTCGAGCAGGATCTCGACGCGGTTGCAGGTCGCGGACCCGGTGTCGCGAAGAAATTCAACCCATGCGGACGTATCAATCAGAATCACGTCGAGCGGCTGGTCCGCAACTCGTCCAGGTTCCCTTCCCAACCCGACCCACGAAGACGCCGGGCTTCCTCGACGCCGAAAGGTTCTGCCGCCAAGGTTCGAAGTGCCAAGTTGACCGCCTCGCGCTTTGTCGCTAGGTGGTAACGGCGCATGACCTCCGCGCACGCCTCATCGTCGATATTCACATTAGTGCGTGACATACACCTATCATACACCATAATCGGATATCCGCCCCGCCTTTACGGACAGAGGCGCTTGATCGCGGGAACTTGATCTTGCCCCGGCGCTGGTATGCGCCGTCGTTGAACTTCGATTTTGCGGATGGACGCGGCGGTGCGGTCAAGGAAGGCACGATGCGAACACGGGGCCGTCTCCCCGAAATAGGGGTTCATGCAGCCCAGTCGGCGGACAACACCTCAGCTTGCTCTAGGGCGCATCATTCAAGTCTCGGGCGACGGGGCCTATGACACGAGGGCCTGTTATCAATCGATACTCGAGCGGGAGGCTGTCGCCACCATCCCTCCGCGACGCAGTGCACGGCTGAGTGAAAGTGTGGACCCGCCTGCCTGGCGGGCAATGCGGGATGCCCATCTACGAGAAATAAGGAGACTCGGTCGATATGAATGGCGCATCTCCAGTGGTTGCACCAGGCAGAGCCTTGCAGAGAATGCGATGTCGAGGTTCAAGACGTTGTTTGGGCCTAAGCTGTCGGCCCGACGATTCGACAATCAACGGGTCGAGGCCATCATCAAATGTGAGGTACTGAATCGTGTGCCAAGTCGGGACCTGCCTGAGTCAGTGCGGATTCGATAGCATTCAAATAAGACTGGGATCGGTCTGTGACCCGACCGGAATTGTGCAACAACGCGTGCTCCGGTCATGCCGGTGTGCTCTCGGGAGGCGCCAACGCGCTGTCGTAGAGATGGCAGCCAACGAAGTGTTGTTGGCCGCTGTCATCCTTCACGGGTAACAATTTCGGTGTCACCGTGTGGCAGGCATCGAACACCTTGGGACAGCGGCCGGCAAAGCGGCATCCAACCCCGACGTTGATCGGGGACGGAATCTCGCCTTGTATCACGACAGCACTGCGATTTCGCTCGGTTCTGGGGTCGGGCGCCGGGTTTGAACCGACCAGGATCTCGGTATAGGGATGCCTGGGGCGAAAGAACACCTCGTCAGCCACACCGATCTCGACAAGCGAGCCCAGGTACATGACGGCCATCCGATTCGAAACGTACCGCACCATGGACAAATCATGGGCAATGAAGAGCATCGTCAATCCCAGGGACGACTTGAGTTCTCCGAGCAACCGAACGACCTGGGCCTGAACCGAAACGTCGAGCGCCGAGATCGGTTCGTCGCAGACGATAAACTCGGGCTGCATCACCAGGGCCCGGGCGATACCGACGCGTTGCCGTTGCCCACCTGAAAACTCGTGCGGGTAGCGCGATGCATGCTCCGGCTCCAGGCCCACCTTCCGCAGCGAATCGGTCACTTGATCGCGGATACTGCTTTTTGTGCCGTTGCCCCGCAACCGCAGGCCTTCCCCGATTATTTCTCCGACGGTCATGCGCGGGTTCAGGCTGGAATAGGGGTCCTGGAAGATCATCTGGATATGAGGCGCGTAGCGCTCGAAGTCGGCTGGTGTGTAACGCCCGGGAAGCCGTTCACCCTTGAAATACACCTCCCCGGAGGTCTTCTCGTGCAGCCCGACAAGCGTCTTGCCGAAGGTCGACTTTCCGGATCCGCTCTCGCCGACCAGGCCGACGATCTCCCGCGGATACACGTCCAGACTCACATCGTCGACCGCATGCACGATTCGTTTGCGGCCGATTTTGAAGTGTTTCGTGACGCTCTTCGCTTCGATCAGGGGCTTCACGACGTCTCCATGCGCAGTTGTTCGCCCACACCCGGCGGTGCGCTGGTGTGGTGGGCCCAGCAGTGTGAATGGTGATAAGGGCCGAGTTCGAAGCGCGCGGGGGCGTTTTCCTCGCAGACACTCATGGCGTAGGGACAGCGGGCGAAGTAGGCACAGCCCCGGGGCGGATCGAACATGTCCGGGGGAGTGCCCTCGATGGGCTTCAACCCGTGCCTCCGGGCAGGGTCGTTCAGCGGCATCGCGGCGCGCAAACCGAGCGTGTACGGATGCCCTGAACGGTAGAAGACATCATCCGCGGTGCCCTGCTCCACGATTTCCCCCGCGTACATGACGGCCACGTCGTCAGCCAGGTGAGCAACAACTCCCAAATTGTGGGTAATCAGGATGATTGCCATGCCCGTACTGCCCTGAAGCTCTCGAAGCAGATCCAGGATCTGAGCCTGAATGGTGACGTCGAGCGCCGTCGTCGGTTCGTCGGCGATCAGAATGGACGGCTCGCACGCAATCGCCATGGCAATCATCGCACGTTGCAACATGCCGCCGGAGAACGTGAACGGATACTGCCTGGCGCGCTTTTCCGGTTCCGGAATGTGCGTCATCTGCAACAACTCGACCGCACGGTTGAAGGCTTGCTTGCGGCTGAGCCCACGATGGACGATGAGGGTTTCCGCGACCTGATCGCCGACGGTCATCGTTGGATTCAGCGAACTCATCGGGTCCTGAAAGATCATCCCGATCCGCGCACCGCGAACGTCTTCGCCGTCGATCACCTTTTGCCTGATCAGATCGACGCCGTCGAACATGGCCGTTCCCTTCGTGATTCGGCCCGGCGGCGTTGGAACCAGTCCCATGATGCTCTGGACCGTGACGGATTTTCCGCACCCCGACTCGCCCACGATCGCAAGCGTCCTGCCTGTGTCGACTTTGAATCCCACGTCCCGCACGGCTTTGACGATGCCTCCATAGGTTTCGAATTCCACGTGCAGATCGGCGACCTTGAGAAGCGCCGTCTGGGTCTCTGTTGCCACGGTCTCCTTCATTCGCGCCCCCTCATCCTGACGTCGAGCGCGTCACGGAGTCCATCGCCCAGAAGATTGAATGCCAGAACGGTGACGCTGATCAACAAGGCTGGAAAAATCAGTTCATGCGGATGCGACAGCATCGTCCGGATACCTTCATTGCACATGTTGCCCCACGAGGGCATGGGAGGCGCGACGCCCATCCCGATGAAGGACAGGAACGCCTCGGTAAAGATCACGCTGGGGACGGCGAACGTCAGCGTGACCAGGATTACGCCGATCGTATTCGGAAGCATGTGGCGAAAAACCAGATAGCCGGTTCCCGCGCCCAGAAGTCTCGATGCGCCGATATAGCCTTCTTCCCTGATCTGCAGGATTTGCCCGCGGACAAGGCGAGCCGACGCGGGCCAGGCCAGCACAACGAGTGCGACCAGCATCGGGAAAATGCCGCTTTCTCCCGGGCCGATGCCGAACACGATCTTGAAAAGAATCATGAATAACAGAAACGGCAGCGCCACCACAAAATCGGCGAAGCGCATCAAAATCTGATCGACACGACCGCCGATGAAGCCCGCGGCGCTCCCATAGACGATACCCACAAGGATAAACAGCAGGGGTGCGACCACGCCGATGAATAGCGAGACCCGGGCCCCGTACATGAGCCGGGCGAGCATGTCGCGTCCGAGGTAGTCCGTACCCAGGGGATGGTAGGGGAGCCGGATCTGGTCGCCGATCTGCAAGTTGGCCGAGTCATCGACCCAGCCGCGGGCCTCGGCCTCCTCCGAACTGACGGCGCGGAGCGGTTCCACTTCGAGCGTTCGGTATTCGTCCACTTCCAACCCGTCCTGGTCCAGGACAACTATCGAATACCAGTATGGCCGGGGGTCGAGGCCGAGAAGGTCTTCGAAGCCGATCGTATCCGTCCCGGAAATGCGGGTGAGCGGGAGCCCCAGCGCCCTGTCCGGAACGGGGTCGTAGATGCTCCGGTAGACGGCGTACCCGCTGGCTCCGGCGACAGGATCCCACATGAGGCGAACCGCCTGGGTCGTCGCCGGTTCGAAGAGGCGCAGGTTGTTCGCCGCCAGGGGAGTTGCCGCGCCGCTGTCCGCCACCGGGGTGGCCGGCACTCCCGCCCAGGGGACATAGGGACCGACGATCGTGGCCGCCTCGGGTAGCGTGGGCGGCTGGCTGATCTGATCCACGTCCTGAGCCGCCGGGTCCACACGCCAAACCCAGGGTCCCGGCACCGTGAACAGCCCCAGTGCGATGACGATGTAAAGGGAGATAAATGCCCGCTTGTTTTCCTTCAGGCGGCTCCACGCGTCCTGCCAATACGAAAGCGAAGGGCGCGGAATCGCTTCGGCGGAGCGAGCGGCGGTGGCCGGCTCGAAGTCGGCCGGTCCGAACCTGGGATCGCCGGAACTCATTCCAGAGTCACCCTGGGATCGATCAGGCCGTAGACCAGATCGACTGCGATGACCATGAACACCAGAAAACCGCCGTAAAACACGGTTGTGCCCATGATCACCGTGTAATCGAGTTGCTGTACGGCTTCGACGAAATAACGTCCCAGACCGGGAATCGCGAAAACCAGTTCCACAACGAAACCGCCCGTCGTAATGGCGGCGATTGCCGGACCCAGGACGGTGACGACAGGCAGAATGGCGTTCCTCAGTTCATGCCGCAAGAAAACGCGCGCCGGGGGCAGACCCTTGGCCCGAGCTGTACGAATAAAGTCGGAATTGACGATCTCGAGCATCGAGGAACGCATCAAACGGGTCAGAAACGCCATCGTACCGAGTCCGAGCACGATCGACGGCACCAGCATGTGGGACAGTGTCCCCCAGCCGGCGACGGGAAGGAGAGAGAATCCCAGAGTCGTATTCATGATCACCAGGGACAGTTGCCCGAGCGCGGCGACGACGAAACTCGGTACCGAGATGGCAAGTATCACCAGGAACATGATGGCCACGTCGGGCAGCCGCTGTCGATACAGGGCGGTCAGCGCTCCCCACAGAATGCCGCCCAGTCCGGCGAATACGATCGACAGGATGCCGAGCGTTGCCGAAACGGGGAAGTGCTCGCGGATGATGTCGTTGACGCTTCGGTTCTGCTGCGTGAATGAAATCCCGAAATCGCCCTGCAGCAGATTGCCCATGTAGATGAAGTATTGATCCAGAAGGGGCCTGTCGAGGCCGTAGCGGGCTTCCAGGTTTCTGCGGATTTCTTCAGTGGTCGCGCGCGCGCCGGTCAGGGGATCGCCCGGAACCGCATGCATGGCGACGAATGTCGCCGTGGCGATGAACCAGATGGTAACAACGCCCTGAAGAAGTCGTTTGACGGTGTAGGCAAGCACAATGTCGTTCTGTTATGGATTCTCGACCAGGTAGGCGTTGCTGTAGTCGGGATCGGTCCCGACCGACCGGTAGACCACGCTCCGAAGGCGCGGATCCTGGACATACACGAGCCCCCGTTCGTAGTTGGGCAGCATTACCGCGTCTTCGATCAACAGTCTCTGAATCTCGCCGAACGCATCCATTCGGGTTTTCTGATCGAGCGATCCCTGAGCGATCCTGACCTGGCGGTCAAGTTCGGGATTGTTGTACATGCCGCGGTTATTGAGATTCCAGGACGCATAAAGATCTCCGAACGTCAGCGGATCGTCGAAGTCCGGGCCCCAGCCGGCGGCCACCATGTCGAAATCTCCCGAAGTCATCTTGGCGAGCCGCTGCTTGAAGATCTGCTTGTCGATCACGATCTCCAGACCGAGCGTGCGCATGAACAGGTTCTGAAAGTACTCGGCCTGTTTGTTCGACAGGGGCGAGTCGTCGGACAAGAGCACGAGCGGTGGGATCGTGTCGAGACCCAGTTCCTGTTTCGCCAATTCCAGGTGCCGCCGCGCCTCCGCGTGATCCGGAAATATCCGTTGGGGCGGGTATTCCAGCCTGAAGGGTCCATCGACGCCCCTCAACCAGGTTGGGAACAGGGACAACGCCGGCTGGTAGCCGGGTAGGGCGATGACCTTGTTGACCAGTTCGTTCGCGTCGGAGGCCAGTTGCAGAGCCTTGCGCAGGTTGTAGTTGCTCGTCAACCGCTCCGGCCGGAAGTTGAAGTCGATATAAAAGACGGAACCATCGATGTAGCGGCCCAGGTTCCATCGCAATCGCATCGCGTCTTCGAGTTGCTCGGTGCCGAGCGTGGCCCTGGCGATTGCGCCGGCCTTGTACAGGTTCACCACGGCGTTGGAGTCCGACGTGACGTAAGGCATGTCGATCACGTTCAACTGGACCGTTTCGCGATTCCAGTACAGGGGGTTCTTCTCCAATCGCACGTGGGCGCCGTGCACCCATTGCGTCATCACAAACGGGCCGTTATAGAGCAGATCTTCGGCATCCGCCGCGTATCGCCCCTCGCGACTTTTGTAAAAGTCCCGGCGGACGGGGTTGTAGATCCCGAAGGCGGCCAGTTTGTCGAAGAACGCGATTGGCTGTTCGAACTCCACGTCGAGTATCCGGCCGCCGGAGGCCCGGACACCGAGCGTCTCGCGCGGCATCTGGCCCGTATTGATGGCTTCCGCGTTCTTGACCGGATACATGATGAAGGCGTACTCGGAAGCGGTTGCGGGATCGACGACCGTCTGCCAGGCAAAGACGAAGTCATGAGCCGTGACGGGTTGTCCGTCGCTCCATCTCGCATCTTCGCGCAACCAGAATCTGGCCCCGTCGGCGCCGATCTCCCAGCGTTCGGCGACACCGGGCACCAGCCGGTTGTTCGCGTCGTACCGAAGCAGGCCCTCCATCACGTGCCCGAGGACAAAGAAGCTGACCGAGTCGGTGGACCGTGTGCTGTCCAGTTGAGGAGGTTCCTGGGAAAGGGCGAGAGTGATGGACCGCGTCTCGAAATCGACCCCGCCGAGGACATTGGAATCGGAACCGGTAAGCTCCGTCGCCCACGACAAACAAACCATCAACAGGACAAAACCGGCGGTACAAGTCACCGCCAGCCAGACAATCTGCCGTATGGCGGCCCGGCTCAGAAGGTCGCTGCCAGTCTCGATATTGGCCATCAAAATTCTCCCGCGTTCGAACAAATTTCCTGCCGGGCATCAGCCTGCCAGACATATATCGGACAGACACAAAGTATAAGGTTATCGTAGCAGAGGGTCGAAGTTTATAAAGCTTGAACGAATTTATGCGAGTCTTTCGGTCGAGGGATCGACGGCGCCGAGGGTCTAGGAAAATCTGCTTCGTCCCGGTGGATCGAAGGGGGGGTAGAGCATCTTCTAGAAATGTATAACTCTTTTCTAGTAAATGAGTTATGGCATTCTACAAAAAAGTCCTTAGGGATCAATGAGGACGAGAGCGACCCGCATGGGGCCGGGATAGAGGCGTGTCCACAGCACCGCTATCGGGGGTCACATGCCCCCCCCACTTTGGAGGGGGTCGCTCTCGTTCCCCTCTTTTTTCCCCGTTTGGCATGGGGGGACGATTCACAGGGTATAAAGAAAGCGTAATGAGAGAGATAGCGGAAGGTGGCATTGTCCCACCTTGAGCCGAAATTTTGTCCCACACCCCCCTGTAACCCTGGGGCAAAACCCATGCGGTCCTTTGGGACACCAAAACCACTGATTTACCCCTCTCTCATCCGACCTCATCCCGATCCGCAAACCGGACGGCTCGCCATGTGGAGTAGTCGTCAATCGAGACCCCTTCCGTCACCTTCGCTTCCGGGAGACGTTGGAGAGCAGCCGACCGTTGCATGGCTCCCCCGAAGCCTCCATACCGCGCTAGCCCGGATTATGCAAAAGATCTGAATCCGAGTGAGATTCTGGCTCCAGGAAAAAGCCGTAGCCCTCTGATATAAAAGGGTTTACAAAAACAATGACCCTAAACAGGAGCTACGGCAATGTCAAAAGCAGTCTGCCAGAATACCCTGCCATTTCACAGCCACAGAAAGATCACGACGCGTTTTGATGGAGGGAGCCTCACTTCCGACGCAGGATGGTTGTTGTTTGGATCCCTGGATCGTCAACATCGATTGTGCGAGGGCTTCAGTTCGTGTATTGCGGAAAGTCGAGACCGACGCTACGTTCGTCATGACCTGTTGAAGTTGATCCGACAACGAGTCTTGCAGATCGTGGCCGGCTACGAAGACTGTAATGACGCCGATACGCTGCGCTCGGATCCGATGCTCAAGACCGTCTGTGATCAGTTGCCAGAGAGCGATCCCGATTTGGCCACCCAGCCGACTTTCTCCCGCCTGGAGAACTCCGTCACCAAGAAGGATCTGATGCGTCTGAGCCGGTGGCTGCTAGGCCGTTATGTGCGCTCCCTGAAGAAGAGACGTCCCAGCAAGATCATCCTGGATCTGGACAGTACCGACGACCACACTCACGGCCAACAGGAGTTCTCCTTCTACCACGGGTATTACCGAAACCACATTCTGCATCCTTTGCTGATCTTCGATGCCGACACGGGAGACCTGGTCTGTGCCGTGTTGAGACCTGGCAACAAGGGGGCTGCCTCTCACATCGTGCCCATTCTGAAGCGAGTCGTGGAGGCCATCCGACAAGCAGTGGGGACGGATGTCGAGATTGAGATTCGGGCCGACAGCGGCTTTGCCACGCCTCGGCTCTACGAGTTCTGTGAATGTGAAGAGAATAAACTCCAGTATGTCATTGGGTTAAGTCGAAACCCTCGCCTGCAGCGAGTGGTCGAGCCCCTGCTGGATTCGACTCGGCTGAGGTTCCTTGAGCTGGAGGAAAAACAGCGTCAGTTTGACGAGTTTCTTTATCGAGCCCACAGCTGGGATCGATCCCGTCGCGTCATTGTCAAAGTGGAGGTCGATCAGCGTGGCATCAATCGTCGCTTTGTAGTTGCCAACCGGGACGATCTCTGCTCCCAATCACTTTATGACCACTACACAAACCGAGGGCAGACCGAGAACTTCATCAAGGCCTTCAAGAATCATCTGAGCATGGACCGACTCAGCTGTCATCGATTCCTGGCCAATCAGTTTCGACTCCTCCTGCATGCACTGGCTTACCAGATGTTCGTGCGCCTGCGCGACTATCTTCACGGAACCCCCTGGCACAAGCTCGAAATCGAAATCTTACGTCGTCGGGTCCTCAAGATTGGGGCCCGGATCCGACAAACCACTCGACGCATCTGGGTCCATCTTTCCTCAGCCTTCCCCGAACAACCCCTCTTCCACCTCGTCTTGAGTCGCCTGAACTCCAGTTAGCTTTTCCCAGCTCCCCCGAAAAACCGCTTCCGACACTCATCCAGGCCCAGATCTGTCTGAAATTCACTCCCCAAACCACTCAAACGCCTCGCCAACCCATATTCTTCGCAAATCCGCCTGTCACACCTGCCCGCTTCCGAGTTGGGCCACTTCTCGAGTCGTTTTTCAACACCGAACTACGGTTCTTGCATAATCCGGGTTAGAAACTCCCGGTCTTTTTGAGTCATCGCTTCGTGAATCGCCTTGATCTCCTGCTTTACCGTCAGTCCTTCATCGGGTGTCCCTGGCTCTGCCGCCGCCCATGCTTCGAGCAACCGCGCCGCCCGGTCCACGGTTACGTTTTCCGTCGCGGTCCCGATCACCCGGACCTGGCGACCCTTCGTGCGAAGCGCATCCCAAAGCGGCCCATGCGCGGCTCCCCACGAGCGGAGTTCCGTATCCGTGGAGTGGCCGGGATCGAAGTAGGCAAAGGTGACGGTTTCCGGTCCAGCGACTTCGGATAAAAACTCAACCCTCGAACCTGGGGAATTTCCAACCGCAGCTCTCCAACCCGGGTCTGTATCCGCTTGCCTTTGAATCCGTTCCGATACCCTCGTCGGTTCTCCGTCCTCTCGTAGGCTTCCGCTCCCAAGAACTCGCTTCTTTCCAACTGCATGGCCACGTTGAACAGCTTCTCCAAGATCCCTCGAAAGGCTTCTGTTCCTTCCTCGATCAACTCCTCCAGAATCTCTCGTGGTACTCTCTTTTCCAGGTCTGGGTTCATGGATTCTCCTTTCCAGATTTGCGTTTCTGTTTTTGGAGAAATCCTGCCCCAGACCTCTGATCCTTTTAGCTCACCTTCCTCAAATTACAGAAAGAACGGTACACCCCTTACGGCTATGTCTCCCCATCCACCCGGTATATAGTGACCTCTTTTGTGAGCGATGTCTTGGCTTGGACCGGGCCGAAAATACGGAAGGAACCATGATCCAGCATTGGACATTTGCACGGGGCGGCGCATGGCGCAACCCGAAGCCGACTGGCGGCCCCTACGTCTGTGAGCAATGCCGCCTGGACGCCTGCGGCGGGAAAGACGGAGCCCTGCAGGCCGTCACAACAATTGAGCTGGCCCCTGCGGACGTATGCGCCGACTGCGGGGCGCGGTTGTTGAAGGAACTGGGGGCCCAAGGTCGAGCCTAGCGGCATTGGTCTGTCCCGATAAGGAGGATTCCCATGCGTGATCAAGCGGAAAAACAGAGGCTCTGGATTCGAAGACGTGATCACAGAGCTGCCAAGCCTTGATGGGGTAGCAAGCAGAAACGTGTAATCGTATTACGGTAGCTCCTGCTACGGATCGTGAGTACACAGAGCCCACGGCCTAGCATCGAGATGGGTTGGTGACTTCGCAGAAGGCCCAGAGAGCGAAATTCGAGGCCGTTCGAGGGCCGGACCGAGGGTGTTCGCCGCCTCAAACCGCGTATAATTGCGCGGTACGATGGGAAAAGCGAAAACAAGTGCTCGAACCAGGAACGTCCCCTCTCAGGAAAGTCATCCTGACCGGTCTCGACCAGCCCTGATAATCCCTTTGCTCTTGGGAGCGTCGCGGATTTATCCTGCAGCCGTGCCAGTACCGAATGCAAATCCGAACTCTAACAACTTTCTTCGTGTTTCTCCGTTTCAATTATGTCATTCCGTTTTGTTCACACCGCCGATATTCACCTTGACTCTCCGCTGCGGTCTCTCGCCCTTCGAGATCCCGCACTTGCAGAATTAATTGGTGGCGCGGCCCGCCTCGCCTTCGAGCAGACCATCGATCTGTGCCTCGACGAACAGGTTGATGCTCTGATGATCGCCGGTGATCTTTACGATGGCGATCAGACGTCGATGAAGACAGCCCTCTTTCTCGTCGCTCAATTGCAACGGCTGGATGAGGCCGGGATTCGAGTATTCATCGTACGGGGCAACCATGACGCGGAATCACGGATCACCAAGGAACTTGTATTGCCGGAAGGTGTGAAGGTCTTCGGGGGGCGTAGTGAAACGGTCGAGTTGGAACGGCCTCGCGGTGAGACTCCCGTCGTCGTACACGGAATCAGCTTTGCGAAACCCCAGGTGCCGCAGAACCTCGTTTCCAAGTTCAAGGCTCGAGTCGAGGGAACATTCAACATCGGGCTGCTTCATACGAGCCTGGCCGGTTCCACGCAGCACGACGACTACGCGCCATGCAGCGTCGCCCAACTGTCCGGCACCGGTTTCGATTATTGGTGCCTTGGCCACATACACAAGAGGAAGGTTCACAGCCGCAACCCGTTCATCGTCATGCCCGGCATGTCGCAGGGACGAGGTATCAACGAGGCCGGCCCAAAATCGGTGACGATGGTCACCGTTGGGAACGATGGCTCGGTTGATTCCCGGCCGTATCCGACGAGCATCGCCCAGTTCGAGCGTGTTGCGGTCGACCTGACTGGCATCGAGGACTGGCGAGGCATGGTCGAGCGCTTCGGTGCAAGCCTCACGCAGGTCCGGGACTCCGTCAACTCGGAGCACCTGGTCGTCCGGCTTACGTTGCAGGGTAGTACCGACTTAGCGTGGCGTCTCCGCCGAGACCTGGACGTCGCAAAGGCCGAGGCTGACAGCCGTGCCGCTCTGATTGGCCGGACATGGGTTGAAAAGGTCGAGTTGAATGTGGGGTCGGGGACAGATCTCCCCGTTGGACCGGTGAGCGAGCTCGCCGCGAAGATGCTGGGTCCGATCGTCCGGTCAGATGATTTCAAGCGAACGGCCGCCCATCTCGTGGAAGAGCTGGAGCCGAGCTTGCCGTCCGAGGTGCGCGGCGTTCTCGGAGACAATCAGACATCGCGCATTGAAATCATTGAGGCGCTGACGGCCGAAGGCTGCGAAGCGGTGCTTGCCCATTTGAACGAAGGTGCGTCCGAGGGGGACGCGAACTGATGCGACTGCGCCGACTTGGCTTGTCTCGTTACGGCATGTTCACCGACCACACGCTCAACTTTGGCGAGCAAATCGGTGGCAGCCCCGACCTGCATATTGTCTATGGCCCAAACGAAACTGGAAAGTCGACGGCCTTGGCGGGTTTTCTTGACCTACTGTTCGCAATCGAACCACGGAGTCGATACAGTTTCCTGCACGGCTACGCTGCCATGCGGATCGAGTCCGACCTCGAGATAGGCGGGCAGATGCACCGATTCGTTCGAGTCCGCAAGCACACGGCCAGCCTGCTCGACGAACATGACCAGCCTGTCGCCGACGGCGTGATTGCCAACGCGCTCGGCGGCATGGATCGCGACGCCTACAAGGCAATGTTCTCGCTTGATGACGATACCCTGGAAGGGGGCGGTGATGAGATCCTCAGAAGCGAGGGTGATCTAGGTCAGTTGCTTTTTGCGACCAGCGCCGGTCTTGTCGAGTTGAGCAAGACCTTGAACCGACTTCGCGAGAGTGCCGAGAAATTTCACAGGGGCCGGGCCCGAAACACGGAACTTTACAAGTTGAAGGCGGAACTTTCCAGGTTAGACAGGGAGAAGAAGGAACTCGACACCGTAGCGAGCGCCTTTACCCGACTCATCACGGATCGGGATCGGGCGAAATCGGCCTACGACGAGGCCATGTTGGCGCGGGCCGACCTGGAGACCGAGCGTGAAGACGCCGAGCGTTGCATTCAAGGGCAGCCATGGCTCAATCAGATCCATCAATTGCGCGGTGAGTTCGTCGACCTTGAATCATTGCCGGAGGCTCCGCAAGTCTGGTTCGAGCAGGTCGGCGGTCTAATTGACCAAGAACCCAGACTGACCACTCGGCTCGGCGGCCTCAAGCGCCAAAAACGGCAACTGACCGAGAAGCGTGCGGCGTTGGTCATCGACAACGCGATCCTCGATCTGGAGAGCCGCATCGCCCAACTTGATAACGCGCGCTATGTGACAGCAGCAGCGGATCTGCCCAAGCTGCGCTCCAGGCTCAGCGAATACGATGGGACAATCAGGACCGTAACACGTCGTTTGAGCGAAGCGTCCGGTATTGAGCCCACTTCTCTCGTCGTTCCCGCCGGGGTCGTAGGCTCATTAAATGACTTGGTCGAACAGCGATCCGGCCTTGATGAGCGGTTGAAGACGACGGCGGCCGAAATGGAGAATGCAGAGGCCGCCGTCGGCACGGCGCACCGCGCTGTCGAAGAAACCAGCACGGAGGCCAGCGAGGGTGAAGATAGCGCGTTTGATCGCCTGAATACCGCGAACAAGACCGTGCAAGCGGATGACTACCGTGCGCGTCTGGCGATGCACATGAGACGACGGAACGAGCTCAAGGCCGCGCTTGATGCGCAGATAGCGCAGCTTCATCCGTGGGATGGCGTCGCCGAAGTCCTCACCGGGGTTCGAGTGCCGGAGACGGGGGAGATGGATGTCTGGCGATCCGCTCTCGATCAAGCCGCCAAGGACATCGACCGACTTGAACGCGACGAGGTGCGGCTGCTGGCCGATCGTAACAGGCTCTCCGGTCTGATGGATGCGAAGAGGTCTGAAACTGGGGTCGTCGGTGATGAAGAGGCCGCGCGATTGCGCACACTGCGGGATGAGGCGTGGCAGACTCATCGAGCGACACTCGATGCCACCTCCGCCGATACCTTCGAGGAACGGCTGAAGGACGACGATGACGCAACGGCCGCCCGTATCGTGAACACGACGGAACTCGCCAAGTTGAGGCAGGCGAGCGAGGACCTGCGGGAGAAAACCTCGGAACTTGAGCGGAACGCGGGAGAGCTAGCTCTGGTGCACAAGCAACAACGGCAAGTGCGGGATGAGGTGGACTCCGCCGTTCAAATCATGGTGGGGACCGGTGCCGAAGGCCTGTCATCCGCCGTCACGCTTCCCAAACTCACAACTTGGATTGATCGACGCACGGAAGCCCTCAAAACGCTGGAAGAACTCGGCAGCGAGGACGCTGAAATCGCGCGCGCGAGTAAGGATAAGAACCGACATCGTGGGCGGCTTGCCAAAGCCATGACGGCCGTGCGGGTCGAGCATGATCCAGCGTTAAACCTTGAAGATATGATCAAGATAGCTCAAGCGGCCGTCGAGTCGGACAAGGAACGACTCGGTGCATTGAGGGCCGCGCGACAAGAGGTTGAACGAGCGCAGACGGAGCTGGATCGCCGTCGGCGCGATGTGGGACAGGCGGATCGAGACGATGCCAAATGGCATGCCGACTGGACCGATACGCTGTCCCGTTGCTGGCTTGGAGGGGCCGATCCGGAGCCTTCCACCGCGGCAGCCCGGCGTATTCTCGAAGACGTGGCGGTTCTGGAGTCGACTCTCGAAAATCGCGCTTCGATGGCTGATCGCATCGGGAAGATGGAGCAGGATCAGGCTGCTTTTACCGCCGACGTGCGAGGCCTCGTGGAGCAGTTGGGCGATACCTTCGACGCCGGACAGGTCGTCGCGATCAACGACGGCTTGAGAGCCCGTCTCGGCAAGACAACCCATGATCGAAAGGCGAGAGAGAAATGTCTCGAGGAGATTGCAAGCGTCGCCGCCGACATGGCCGGTGTCGAGAATAGCCTCGCCGAATTACGCGCCGTCGCCAACGAAATGTTCAAGGCATTCGGGGTGGATTCCCTCAGGGAAGTGGACGAGAAACTGCAAAAGGTGACGCGCCGGACTACGGTTCGTGAGGAACTATCCGACCGCGAAACCAGGCTGGTCGAGTCGATGAAGGCGAGATCGTTGGAAGAGGCCGTATCGGCTCTCGAGAATACCGACTCGGACGAACTGGAACGGGAAATCGCCGAGATCAAGGCTCGGCTCGGGGACGCATCCGGCCGCACGAACGAGCTCTATCTAGCGCTTGGCCGCGCCGAGGATGCGATCAGTGCGGTGGGCGGTGACAATGCAGTGGCTCGGCTTGAAGCAAAACGGCGCACGGCTCTTCTCGAGATCGAGGAAGGGGCGCGCGCTTACCTCCGGACACGGCTTGGCATCGAGGCCGCGGAGCGCGCCCTGAGCGCGTATAGGGATGAACATCGTAGTTCGATGATGAAACGCGCCTCGGAAGCCTTCCGAACGATCAGCCGCGGCGTCTATTCACGGTTGGATGCGCAGTTGACCGACAAGGGCGAGGTGCTCATGGGTATCGGTGCCAGCGGCGGCGCGAAGGTCGCTTCCGAAATGTCGAAGGGCGCGCGCTTCCAGCTCTACCTCGCGTTGCGTGTCGCCGGCTATTTCGAGTTCGTCGACCAGCATGGCCCGGTGCCATTCGTGGCCGACGACATTTTGGAGACCTTCGATGACTTCCGCGCTGAGGAGGCATTTCGTCTGTTCACCGAAATGGCCGGGGTGGGGCAGGTCATATACCTGAGCCACCATCGCCACCTCTGCGAGATCGCGCGCGAGGTTTGCCCCAACGTCACGATCCATGAGCTTCCCGAGCTTGTGTTGCCGGTGGCCGCCACGGGGGCTGATCGTGACCGGACCACCTGACGCGGTACCGGCAAGGAAGTGGCCAAGAAGCGCCCCACGACGCGTGGGGGGGAGTGGAGATGCTGGCCGAAAGAACTCATCGGCGGCGAACACAGCATTCTTCCCGGCGCGTTGCAAGGTGGCGGAGAAGGTCTCGGATAGTTCGTTGATGGGGGGATTTGGGGGCGGCGGAGCTGGGGTTCTCCGCCGAAGCCGGGCACGCCAAGGCCCGGCAAGCGGAAGCCGAGCATAGCCCCACGCATTTTCAAGACGATCTGTTCACAATCCGGGATTACGTCGCGACCGAGGCGTGGGCGGTGGATCATCTGAGCGAGCGCGACGCGGTGTTCTCCCATGCCGATCTGCAGGCGGCGGCGCTAGCCCGGATTATGCAAGAACCGTAGTTCGGTGTTGAAAAACGACTCGAGAAGTGGCCCAACTCGGAAGCGGGCAGGTGTGACAGGCGGATTTGCGAAGAATATGGGTTGGCGAGGCGTTTGAGTGGTTTGGGGAGTGAATTTCAGACAGATCTGGGCCTGGATGAGTGTCGGAAGCGGTTTTTCGGGGGAGCTGGGAAAAGCTAACTGGAGTTCAGGCGACTCAAGACGAGGTGGAAGAGGGGTTGTTCGGGGAAGGCTGAGGAAAGATGGACCCAGATGCGTCGAGTGGTTTGTCGGATCCGGGCCCCAATCTTGAGGACCCGACGACGTAAGGTTTCGATTTCGAGCTTGTGCCAGGGGGTTCCGTGAAGATAGTCGCGCAGGCGCACGAACATCTGGTAAGCCAGTGCATGCAGGAGGAGTCGAAACTGATTGGCCAGGAATCGATGACAGCTGAGTCGGTCCATGCTCAGATGATTCTTGAAGGCCTTGATGAAGTTCTCGGTCTGCCCTCGGTTTGTGTAGTGGTCATAAAGTGATTGGGAGCAGAGATCGTCCCGGTTGGCAACTACAAAGCGACGATTGATGCCACGCTGATCGACCTCCACTTTGACAATGACGCGACGGGATCGATCCCAGCTGTGGGCTCGATAAAGAAACTCGTCAAACTGACGCTGTTTTTCCTCCAGCTCAAGGAACCTCAGCCGAGTCGAATCCAGCAGGGGCTCGACCACTCGCTGCAGGCGAGGGTTTCGACTTAACCCAATGACATACTGGAGTTTATTCTCTTCACATTCACAGAACTCGTAGAGCCGAGGCGTGGCAAAGCCGCTGTCGGCCCGAATCTCAATCTCGACATCCGTCCCCACTGCTTGTCGGATGGCCTCCACGACTCGCTTCAGAATGGGCACGATGTGAGAGGCAGCCCCCTTGTTGCCAGGTCTCAACACGGCACAGACCAGGTCTCCCGTGTCGGCATCGAAGATCAGCAAAGGATGCAGAATGTGGTTTCGGTAATACCCGTGGTAGAAGGAGAACTCCTGTTGGCCGTGAGTGTGGTCGTCGGTACTGTCCAGATCCAGGATGATCTTGCTGGGACGTCTCTTCTTCAGGGAGCGCACATAACGGCCTGGCAGCCACCGGCTCAGACGCATCAGATCCTTCTTGGTGACGGAGTTCTCCAGGCGGGAGAAAGTCGGCTGGGTGGCCAAATCGGGATCGCTCTCTGGCAACTGATCACAGACGGTCTTGAGCATCGGATCCGAGCGCAGCGTATCGGCGTCATTACAGTCTTCGTAGCCGGCCACGATCTGCAAGACTCGTTGTCGGATCAACTTCAACAGGTCATGACGAACGTAGCGTCGGTCTCGACTTTCCGCAATACACGAACTGAAGCCCTCGCACAATCGATGTTGACGATCCAGGGATCCAAACAACAACCATCCTGCGTCGGAAGTGAGGCTCCCTCCATCAAAACGCGTCGTGATCTTTCTGTGGCTGTGAAATGGCAGGGTATTCTGGCAGACTGCTTTTGACATTGCCGTAGCTCCTGTTTAGGGTCATTGTTTTTGTAAACCCTTTTATATCAGAGAGCTACGGCCTTTTTTCTGGGCCCAAATCTCACTTGAATTTAGATCTCTTGCATAATCCGGGCTAGCCCGGATTCAGATCTTTTGCATAATCCGGGCTAAGCTGCTTGGTGAGTTACGAGGACGTCAACGACGCTGTGCGGGTCTCGGCCGCTCCGACCTTTCGCTTGATCGGCTCAAAAAGGGGGCACCTTATTCAGTGATAGTCGACGATTGCCACGTCACAGGGCCATCGTCTTCCTCGAACGCCCATTCCCTCCATCCTTGGACCAGAGGAAAATACAAACCCAGACGGAGCGGCCGCGAATCGAGCGACCGCATGACGCGCGCGTAGCCCTCCATCTGCTCGCGGTACCGCGTCTGCTCGTTGTCGAGAAACGCATCGCGCCCGCTGCCCTCATGCGTGCTGGTCTTGTAATCGATGATCCAGCGCACGCCATCATCCACGAAGGTTCGGTCCAGGACGAAACGCCGGACCTTGTGTTCAACGACGGTCGACAAGGCGTATTCGCGCTGGTCGTCTTCATGCCCGGAAAGAAGCCAGCGTCCCTGCTCGTCGGCCGCAGCGTTTCCGAGCGCAACGATGGTGCGGGCGAGAGCTTCATCCAGCTTCTCGCCGTCCAGGCCTTCCGACCGGAGAGCGACACGGAGAGTGTCTTCGCGCAAGGCCAACCCCTCCCGCGCGTGCATCTCCTGCAACATGCGATGCACCACAATACCGACCCGCCGCTGGAGTTCGCTGGCCCATTCAAAGACGGGCCGGTGGGCTCCAACCTGCTCCGAATCCGCGGGGCTTGCGGCGTCCCAAGCGATATCTTCGGGTGGGGCGGGCGCCGTCCAGTCCAGGCTCAGCCGCCTCAAGGGAATACCCGCAAGTTCCGCATCCTTTGGAAGCCGCGCGTCTTCCCCGCCTGACCCCCGGAGCGCCTCGACAAAATCCGCCTCCACCATCCCCCAAATTTTACTCAACAGCACCCGTGGATCCGGCGCTTTGAACGCCGTCCCGTCTTGATTGAGTCGGGTGTGTCCCAGAAGATGCAGCCGCCGCCGGGCCCGCGTCGCGGCCACATACAGGAGGCGCGTGCTCTCCTGGGCGCTCTTGGTGGCATGGACCTTGCGCAGGTAGTCGTAGACGGGATCCTTGTCGCCCCCCACTTTATGGATCGGCGCAAGTAGAAGCCGCGGCTCCCCACCACTCATGTACTCCAGCCACATCAGCAAGCGCTGGTCGTCCGTTCGGGTCCGGCGACCGAGTCCGGGGAGGATCACCGTGTCGAACTCCAGGCCCTTAGCTTTGTGAACCGTCAGCAACTGCAACCCGTCCCCGGCTTCCACGTCGGACGGAGCGAACAGGCGCGCGATGTCGTCGGCAAACTTCCGTTCATCGCGGATGTCGAGACCGACCATGGATCGTTCGAGCAGATCGAGATAAGCAGCGGCGGCTTCCAGGTCGGCCCGGGTTTCCAGGCACGCCGGTCCCGCCATCGCAATCCACACGCCTTCCACCCACCGCGGCACTGCGAGTGTGCCCCGCCGGTCAATCGCGTCAGAGAGAACGGGAATTAAACGTTCGAGCCGTCTGATGCCATCGGGCGACAAACGAGTCTGCCACTCCCCGGTCTTCAAAATATCCCAGATCGCCCGGTTGAAATCGCCGTCGACGAGAGCGTGGATATCCGCCAGTGTCAGGCCGCACCACGGCGCGCGCAGGAGGGAGAGCCAGGCGATCCGGTCCGCCGGATGCAACAGGGCTCGGGTGAGCGCGACGAGATCCCCGACGACGGGGCGCTCGCTGAGCGCGTCGATCTCGATGGCGCTAAACCGCTCCCCGGCTCTCCGCAGGGCCCAAACAATTCCGAAGAGGTGGGAACGGGATCGGACCAGCACGGCAATCGTGCCGTCCGGATGCTGGGTCCGGGTCTCCCCGATGATCTCCAGAACCCGCTCCGCTTCTAGATCCAGATCGCTCGCGAGGAATGCGTGCACACGCACGGCGTCCTCATCGGAATCCGTATTGAACGGAACAGACGGCTCGTAGGTCACCGCGCCGGTGAACCGATTCTCGACCGATGGAAACGCTGTGCCGAGCACGCGGTTGACCCAGTCCACTACCCCCGCAGTGGAACGGAAGTTCACCGAAAGCGTGAGCGGGGTCAGCGCGACCGGCCCGACGCCTTCGGTCCGGGCCCGCAGAAAGAGACCCACATCCGCTTCACGAAAACCGTAAATCGACTGCATCGGGTCGCCGACAAGAAACAGCGTCCGTCCATCACCAGGCTGCCACTCCCGTACGAGCCGGTTCAAAAGCTCGTACTGGCTCTGGGACGTGTCCTGAAACTCATCGACGAGCAAGTGCTGGATCCGGCAGTCGATGGCAAACGCCAAGTCCGTGGGCTCCGCATCTGTGCCTAGCGAGATCCGTGCGCCGATCGCGATCTCGGTAAAATCCACGCGGTCCTCGTGCTGAAAGACCAACCGGAGCTGACCGACCGCGATGGGAAGAAGCACCAGCAGCGCACCCAGCATGTCCCACTGCGCGGCTTCGAACCGGTGGGGCGGGAGCGAGCGCACCTCGTGCAACCGCTCTACGACCGTGTCTTCGAGCTCGATGGCATTGAGACGCTCTTTGGCGGTCCGGCCTCTGTCGGTGGCCGGAAACCCTTCGTTCTTGGTCAGACGCTGTCGCCGCGTGCCCCGCCCCGTCAGAAACAGTCCGGCCAGTCCCCGCCATTGCTCGAGCGCATCCACCGACGCCGCGGGAAACCCCTGAAGGCCCGCGCATGCCAGGACGTCCCCGGACTTACCATCGCGGGAGAGGTTCCCGGTAGCAAACTGCGCCAGTTCGACCGTTTCGTTCTTGAAGCGTTCGGGAAAGACGGCTGCCAACTCTCCGAGTGCGGCTTCGATGACTTCCCGAAGAGAATCCTCGAGATCGTTGCGCAGCCGTTCAACCTCGGGGTTCCCCACGACGTGGCGCAACCACTGGTCGCGGCTTGCCAGCATCGTCGCGAGGAGCTTTTCGACGGTTCCGAAGTTGTTGTCCAGATGCGACAGGAGTTTTGAGAGCGCCGCGGCAACCACATCCCGCGTCTGGGGAGAGTCCAGCATCTGGAGCGTCTCGGTCGCCGCCTGACGGTACAGGTGGGCAACATTGTCTTCGGGTTGCGGGGGCGCACCCATGCGCGAGACCCAGGGCATCTGCCGGACGAAGGTGGCGCACAATGAATCGATCGTCTGGATGCGAAGGCGCCCCGGGTGCTCGAGCAGGCGCCAGTTGAACGTGTCGTTCCGCGCCAGCGCCGCCTGCGCCAGCTTCCAGGTGAAATTCTCGTGCGCGGTTTCGGGCGCCGGCTCCGAAGCGTTCTGAAGGGCGCCAATCACCCGGTGGCGCATCTGGGCCGCCGCCTTCCGCGTGAACGTGATCGCCACAATCGACTCGGGCTGATCCACCAGGCCCAGCAACGTGAGGAAACGCTGGATCAGGAGCTCGGTCTTTCCCGAACCTGCCGGCGCCTGCACGATAAACGACTGCGAATGATCGAGCGCCTGCCTCCGTTGCTCCTGATCCTGAATGCGGTCAGGCATCCGTGTCCCTCCCGGCAGCATCCGAGGAACGCTCCGTCTCGGAACGCTGAGCCTCGTTGATCCGGCAAAGCGTCGGCAGCGCGCAGTACCGGCAGGTCTTGCGACGGTCCTTCGGGTCCACTGCGGCCCGGCCTTCCCGGAAATCCTCCCCTAACTGATCGAGCACGTCGTGCCAGTCGTCAATCTTCTCGCCGATGGAAACCGCGTCCCGGGAAGGTTTGACGCCCGGAACCAAGCCTTCAGAATCCGTCACCCCGCGGAATGCCACCTTCCCGGTCTTGAGCCGTCCGTAGAACACGCCGGCGACAGGAGCTTCGGCCGTGACGGCATAGATGGGAAGCTGAGGATCATTGGGCCGGGCTCCGAGCCAGTCCGAAGCACTGCACTCGCCGGTCTTGTAGTCAAGAACGACAGAGTCCCCGTTTTCGAGACGGTCCATACGATCGGCCCGGATGCTGAGATCAATCCCTCCCACCGTCACTCGCCGCCGGGCTTCCTGCTGGATCACGGTAAACGGCCGACGCTCCCGCTCAAGCTGTAACCACTCCGCAATCACGCGTTCGAGCCGCTCCTGTTCAATCTCCCTGAACCGCTCCCGCCGCAGCGCCCGCCGACGCTTTCCCAAACCATGCAGCTCGGCGCTTACCGTCATCCGCACGATATCGGCCAGCTGTTCGTCGCCCGTCGAAAGCAAACCGGCATGCGAACCCAGCACATCCCAGATCCTCTGGAGCACCCGGTGAATCAGAAGCCCGCGGTCCAGCGCGCTCAATCCGGTTTCGGCCTCATCCAACTCCGTCGCCCCCAGGCGCAGTTCGGCAAACGCTTTGAACGGACATATCGCTTGAAGCTTGAACAGCGACGTCCCGCCGCCGGCAGACGAATCCGCCAACGCAGGCCCGTTGTGATCCTCCACAACCTCGATCCGACGCGATTCCCGGAGTGCATGGACGTAACGATCGGAACCCAGGAGCCCCAGCTCTTCCGCCTCCACTTCTGGCAGCGTCTGGAAGAGCGGACTGACTCTCAGATCGGAATCGTCTTCACGTTGCGGATAGCTGACAACGACGGTAGGCGCGCTGGCCAAGAGCCGCGCGGTCAGCGTGTGGGCGAATTCCAGTTCCCTGTCCGGCGAGGCCCGCGGCAGATCGAACTGGCGCTGCAGCCGAAACGGCAGGAACACGTCGGGGCTGGACGGTGGCGGCCACTCTCCATCGTGCATCCCCATTATCCAGAGGCGGTCAAAAACCAGACCGGAAGTCTCGAACACGCCGAGGATCTGAACCGGGGCCGAGTCGGACTCGGGCTGAAACTGACCGGTTGATGCCAGGCGATACAATCTCCCGACGGCCGCCTCCAGCCCGATGCTGCCGAGAACACTGTCTAGTCCTGCAAAGTCCGAAAGGAGGTCGTGCCACTTTTTTATCGTCTGGAACTGAACACTATCGAGAGGTCCATCGCCTGGCCATCCCATGGCTTCGAGCAGACCCGAGAGCGATGCCGCCCAATCGCTGGGCATCTGGTGAGGCTGTATCTCCTGCCAGGATTCGCTCCAGGCAATGAGTTGCGACTGAAGCTCCGGACAGTGGTACGGGGCGTCGGCTCGCCCGGCCAAAGCAAGTACGTCCTCAAGTAAAACTTCCGGCTCTCTCAACGAACGTAGCGCGACGTCCAGAAGAGCGCGACTCGTCCACTCAGACGTCGTACCCCGAAGGAACGGAGATCGGAGAAACCGACCCAGCGTTTCCATCGGAATGCTTTGGGGCTGGATTTCGAGGACCAAAAATGCCGCGGCGATGATCGGGTACTCACCGAGCGGCAACCCCAGGGAAATATTGAACAGGCGGTGAGTATCCCGATCCGGCCGAAGATGGCTTGTGGGATGAAACGCTTCAGAAAAGATGCGCTCCACGCAGCCTCGGCACTGTTCGAGATTGGCCACCACAATCCCTATTCGGAACTCCGGTGAGCTTGCCTCCGTGTCGGTCTCCAGAATCCGCCGCGCCCATTCGGCTGCGGCACGGATCTCTCGGTCAGTGTCGACCAGACCGATGCGAACAGCATCGCCCGGAGCGAGTGAAACCACCCGTTCTTTTACTTCGGTTCCCCGAGCAGTCAGCGTATCGAACAGGCGCTTTTGGACCGGCGTCAGTTCCAGGAAACCGACGATCTCAATCTTCTCGGGAACCGGAAGTGCCCCCTCTCTGATACGGTCCGCAATGCAGACCGGCAACTCCGCGTTCGACAACCACCCGTTCTCCCTCGACCGTCGCCGGAACTCCTGCGCCCACCGGTAAAACACTTCCGAGTCGGTGGAGTCGTTCCATTCCGGCGCATCCAATGGAAGGTTCCATTCACAGAGCAGCTCCCACGATTTCAGCGCGGCCGCAGCCGTTGCAGCAACTTCCAGCAGGAGGTTCTCGCCATCGGCACGGACGATGTCCTCCCAGATCGCACGCTCTTCAGACGGCCGAAGCAACCGTAGGGTCCCGCCAGCTTCCCCGGAATACACCGCCGTATCCCAGAGTTCGGCAAGCCACGCCTGAAACGGAAGGATATGCGCTGTCGGCCACGTCGAAAGATCAGCCGCCACCTGCTCCCGGTCGTATTCGCGCTGGAGCTCTCGGGACAGGCGCGTGGTTGCTGTGATGAGGGTCATATAGGGGAAGTTTAAGTCTCAAACGTGATAACACCAAAGGAGGTCCTTCTTCTTTCGGAAAGACCCTTCTTTGGGGTTGGGGGGCTTGACCCTCTCCCCTGCTGTCGGTTTTGTTTCGGTTCTGGTAGCGCCAACGATTGGCGACCTCTTTCAGTTGTTCGGAAGACTTCAGTTCACTCTGCCATCCTTTGTCAAAGTCAATGTCGTTCGACTTTGGAATCTGACCGTCTACAAGGACCCCGAGCGGCAGCCGTGCGAAAAATTACTCTTAGGGTCCCACTCTGGGATGGGTGAACCCCCTCGCCTTTAGGCGAAGCCTTCAGGAGGCTTGGGGGTACACTGCGGAGGAGTCTGAGTATCGGAAAAGTTCGCATGCAGTGTATCGGCTGAGATATCACTTTGTGTTCATCACCAAGTACCGCAAGCCGGCTCTGCGAGGAGAGATCGGGAAAGAGGAGCGGGACCTGACGCGAGAGATTTGCCGATCGTTGGATATCGAGATCGTGAAGGGGCATGTGCGACCCGATCATGTGCATTTGTTGTTGGATGTGCCGCCGAGATTGGCGCCGAGCCGAGTGATGCAGGCGATCAAAGGGAAAACGTCGCATCATCTACTGCAAGATCACCGCAAGTTGCGCAAGGAGTTTTGGGGACAACATCTTTGGGCACGAGGGTACTTCGTGGCGACGACTGGGAATGTGAGCGATACGATGGTTGCAGAGTATATAGAAACCCAAGATGTCGAGACCCGAGACGACGATTTTCGGGTCACTGAGTAGTCAGCCTGCGAGCGAAGCGAGGTCTTTAGGCGACTTCAGTCGCATGTCGAATCCACCGCCTTCAGGCGGTGGAGAGTGGGACCCTTCTCAAGCAAGGCGTCCTTAAGGTCCGTGTGTGACCATCCTGGAGTCATTCCCGACACCGCTTCCGCTCTATGAGAAGCGCCAGTCCTGGGGGGCGTGGGCCTCGAGAACGACTGCCACGGCATGGCCATAAACTATAGTTTTCGGACATACCGTTATCGTATTTCCAAACCCCTGAAAACCCCGCGTGGTTCAACCTTCGATCGTAAGGGGGTTTTTAGACAGGGGGAAAAAGTGCACCCGCGCCGGGCTCTACGCACGGGTTTCAACCCACGACCAGAAGACACACCTCACGCGGGTCATTCGCGTTGTTCGGGAACTTTGCCTCGAAGTGCGTGAGCAATTCCTCCAACCAGTAAATTTTCGGTTTCTTGGCCATGGATTCCGACAGGGGACCCCTTTTATACGGAGATACGCTCGACGATGTTGCGGGTGACGCGTCGGCGTCTACGGTCATAGATCTGGGTGGTGCGGGGATTGGAGTGCCCGGCGAGGTACTGCACGTCCTCCATGGGCACATTCTGTCCCAGCAGGTCCGTCACCACCATGACCCGGAAACTGTGCGGACAGATAATCTCCGGCAGCCCCGCCTCCTTGAGCCGTCGTTTGAGCATCCGGCGCACCCCGTGCGCCGTCAGGGCCCGATCGACCAGCCCCGATCCCCACCTGTCCGCCGCCAGAAACAGCGGCGCGGCCTTTTGAGACAGGTCGATTTTCCCTGCTTCGAGGTAGGCATCGATCCACTCGTCCAGATCGTGACGAACGGGAATTTCCCGCTGCTTGCCGCCCTTTTCGGTAAACCGCAAGACCCGCTGCGATTCCTGTTGCTGGAGGTCCCCGCACCGCAGACGAGCCAGGGCTCCCACCCGCGCCCCGGTGTAGGTCAGCACCCCCAGCACGGCCCGATCCCGCAGGCCCACGACACGGGAGAGATCCAGGGAGCCGAGCAACACCCGCGCTTGTCCAATCGTCAGCTCGGGCGTCTTGCCGTCCACGACGACGTGCTTCTTGCCCCGCACAGAGGCAAACGGGTTCAGGGCCACGGCGTGGCGAGTGACCAGGGCGTCGAAGAAATGCCTGAGGGCGGCCAGCGCCAGATTCCGGGTGGGATCCGATCCGGGCAGCTCCTCAATGAAGCGGCCAGCGAGGCCGGGTGTGACTTGGCGCAGTTCGATGCCCTGCTCTTCGCACCAGGCGAGGAAGCGCCCCACGGGACGGGCGTAGGCGCGGCGGGTATGGGGGTTGGAGATGCGGGCGGAGAAGAACTCATCGGCGGCGAAGAGGGCATTTTTGCCCGCCCGTTGCAGGATAGCGGGGAAGGTCCCGGCCAGCGTTTCGGAGCGGGGAGCGAGCTCGTTCACACATAGAACGATAACAATAAGGGTTGTATCCGGAGTGCAACGAGAAAGGCAAGAGGTTTCAGACGACTGGAAGTGTGGGGGATTCCGGATACGACCCTGTTGGACTGAGCCGCTGGTGGCTGCTATGGGGATTGTTTCAGGTGTGAGCGGATGAGGGAGGCAAGTGGGGAGTGCGGGAAGGGGATATTCCGCCCGGATTGGGGGGGGAAGGCACCCGATGAACAAGTAGGGGGATGAAAAGGGGACCGGCAGAGGGCTGGGGAACGGTAGAGTAGACGCGGGAGTAGGAAGGCCGCTGAGCAGCAAAGAGGCAAGCTCGGCAGTCCCAGGATGCGAGGAAAGAGTGGTTGAGAGAGCTTCACGGGGAGTGGATCCTTTCCTCGATTCGATACGGTGTAGGGAGGAGAGTGTCGACCCTGAGCATTGGGCCTTGGCCGCAGACGGGACACAGCAGATGGGGCTGTTCTAGGGGAGGAGTGTCGGCACAGGAAAGGCTGGTCTCGGGCTGCGGATGGCGGGTGTGGATAGGAGCGAGCAGGCGCCGGCAAAGTGCCAGCTTTTGTCGGCGGCAGCGGTTGGCCAGAAAGCCGTAACTGCGGATGCGCACAAAGCGGGTCGGCAGGGCATGAAGTAGGAAACGGCGAATAAACTCCTGCTGCTGCAGTACCAGGGTTCTGGAGCGGCCCCCCCCGCCGGTAGTCTTTGCAACGCAAGCTCACCTGGCCTTGCTGAAATGACAGCAGTCGCCGGTTGGAAATGGCCACCCGATGGGTGTATCGAGCCAGATACTTGAGAACCTGCTCGGGCCCGCCGAAGGGAGGCTTGGAATAGACCACCCAGTCGGTTGCACGCAGTTGTCTGAGCAGAGTTTTCCAGTGCTCTGGGCAGGCCAAAGACTGGAGCTGTCCGTGAAAGGAAAGCTCTCCGGTGTGATAGTGGCGATCCAGAGAGTGAAGAAACTTTCCCCGGAAGACACGGCTGAGCACACGCACGGGCAAAAAGAAGCTGTGGTGGCAACTGACCCAGCTGCTTTCGTCTGCACCAAGCCCTCCACCGGGGACGACACAGTGCAGATGGGGATGGTGCATCAGGTTTTGACCCCAGGTGTGAAGGATGGCCAAGAACCCGATCTTGGCTCCCAGATGGCGCTGGTCGCGGGCGATCGTCAGTAGAGTCTGCGAGACGGCCCGGAAAAGGATGCCGTAGATCTGTCGCGGATTCTGAAGGGCGATGGGGCCCAGTAGCGCAGGCAACGTAAAGACGACATGAAAGTAAGGCACTGGCAACAAGTCGGCGGCGCGATCTTGTAGCCATTTGGCCTGACAGCTGCCCTGGCATTTGGGGCAGTGGCGGTTGCGACAGGAGTTGTAGGAGATCTCCTGATGATCGCATTGCTGACAAGCCAGCACATGCCCACCCAGGGTGGCAGTTCGGCAGGACGCGATATCCCGTAGCGCCTTGCGTTGCTCACCAGAAGTGGGATGCTGAGCCAGAAAAGTTGTTCCTGCACTGCGAACCACATCGGCCACTTCCAGCCGATGTCTTCCCACCCTTAGCTGGAGCTGGGGAAACGGGCCAGCAGGTCTTGAGTCCGGCACTTGGAGCCGGGAGCATGAGTAGCTACGTGCAAGTAGACCGAAGTAGTGTTGAGGCTGCGGTGCCCGAGCAGCACCTGGATGGTCTTCAGATCGGTTCCGGCCTCCAGCAGATGAGTGGCAAAACAGTGACGCAGCACATGGGGACTGACCCTTTTGGCCAATCCAGCCCGGCCAGCTGCCTGCTTACAGACTCTCTGCACCGAGCTTTTGGAGAGAGCAGAGCCGTCCTCTTTTCCGGGAAACAGCCAACTGGCAGGTTGATTTCGCTTCCAGTACATCCGAAGCTGCCCCAGCAGTGTCTCCGAGAGAGGAGCGTAGCGGTCTTTGCGGCCTTTTCCGCGACGGATTCGAAGTACCATCCGTTGACTGTCGATGTCCGAGACGGCCAAGTGCAGGGCCTCGGAAAGTCGCAGCCCAGCGGCGTAAATCGTCATCAGCAAGGTCCGGTGTTTGAGGTTGTCCAGGGTTCGCAACAAGCGGGCCACCTCGTGGGGGCTCAAGACCACAGGAAGTTTCTTTTCCTGCTTGGGAAAGGGGATGTGCTCGACGGCCCAGTCTTTGTTCAGGCAGACCCGGTAGAAGAAGCGCAAAGCGCAAACCGTTTGGTTGAAGACCGGCCAGGAAGCCTTCTTGGTTTCCACCAGAAAGACCTGATACTGGCGAATCTGCTCGGGTCCCAACAGATGAGGGGACTTGCCGAAATGGCGCGCGAACTCAGCCACCCTTCCGACATAGGTTTCGATGGTGCGCTCTGCATAGTTGCGGATCCGCAGATCCTCGATCATCCTTTGGCGTAAGATAGTCATGACAGACTCCTTTCGTGAGGTAGGGTTATTGGTTTTTGCAACAACACCTTGCCTCACGAAGGAGCCTCTTGGCCACTCCGAGACCTTAAGTCTCGATATCCAAAAGTGATACTGGATTCTTGAAGAGAGAGCCCGGGGAGATTCCTACCGCTGGAAGCGGTTTAGTTCAACGTAACAGGAAGAATCCCCAATACCTATCCCACCGCCTTGGTTTCATCGACAGCCCGAAATCCTCGCCCTATTTCTACAAGCCGTTCCTGGAAGCTTTTCAATCCCGACCTGGAGAGCATTTCCACCTCGAATCCCCTTGACCACGAATCTTATATTTGTATAATCTATACACATTGTACAACTTAGAGATAGTCCGGGCGGCTCGGAAAGAAATCAAGCGATTAAACCGGCCTGTCCGGGTCCGCGTGATCGATGCGATTGAGCTATTAGTCACTGATCCCTACCGCCAAGGTGTACGCCAGTTGGACAGCGGGATCTTTCGATACAGGGTTGGCCACTACCGGATCGTCTACAACGTCGACAACGACACGGTGACTGTGAGAATAGTCCGGGTCAGGCACCGGAGTGAAGTGTACAAGGAGAAGAAATGAAAACTGAACTTGAAGCCACCGAGGTCAGCGCTTCCGCAGTTCGCCAGAATTTGTCCAAGATCATTGATGGAGTTCGTGTGGAAGGAGAACGCATCCTCGTTACGCAGCACGGGCGACCAGTGGCCGCTGTCATCGGCGTCGAAGATCTAGAGTTGCTGCAACTTCTTGAGGACCGCATGGATGTGGCCGAGGCACGTCGCCGAATGAAAGAGCCAGCCGACAAGGTTAGCTTGGGAGAGATGCGGAGCGGATCGTTCCTGGAAGACAAGGCAACTCGGCGAAAACCCAAGAAGGCGCGAGACACTCGGGAGTCGATCGCGGTCGACTAGAACGATCGGAAACAATGAAGCTCAAAGTGCCGCTACGACGGACATCCGAAGCCCAGAGTACTGCTTGGAGCGTTAGCGGGGAAGAGTCGGAAGGACCTAATCGAAGGCGACGAGGATGCGGTCTTGTGAGCTTTGGGTAAAGCACACTAAGATCTATCCAGAATACTGATTATCCCTGTGGCTGGAGGGTGCCGAACGGTGCCACACGTCGAAACGGTAGAGGTGGATCTGTCCACTTGAGGCGTCCAACTTCCGCGCAGCAGCGTAGGAATGGTAATTGCCCAGCCTTATCTGACACTGAGTCAGACGGAGCCGTATCGATGTAAAAACCAGTCGAAGCCCCAACAACTAGACGCCATTACTGCAACTCTGGAGGTGGCGCGCACGGCTCCGCATGGCGCGCCAAGAACGCATTTCACTCTCTTTCCCGAGTACAGCATTCCTGGACTTGAGGGAGTTGACCTCGTGGGCAACACCCTTGACGCACCCGAGTGGCCCAAAGAGACGATCGTCATAGGCGGTACGGACGGGCTTTCCAGAGAGGACTTCGTGACGCTCGCCGCCGCACCGAATACCAACCTCGATACGACACATAATGACCCGAAAAGTATAATGGACGGCGAGTGGATCAATTGCGAGATCACTTGGGTGAAAGGGACGGATGGCACGGTCGAGCGATGGCTCCAGCCGAAGTTGTGTCCAGCTTGGCCCGAACAGAACGTCACCTGCAACAACATGTTTCGCGGCAATTCAATTTTCGTTTTCAAAGGTCAATTTACCAGTGGCACTCAGTATCGATTTTGCTCACTTGTTTGCTTTGACTGGATTGCCCCCGGGGGAGGTCAAAAACCCTGGCGAGCAGTGGTGAAGGCACTATCCCAACAGGCGGATGAGCTACAGGCAGAACTCTCTTTGTCCTGGCTCTTTGTTATTCAGAACAACCAAAGGCCATCCGCGGAAAGCTTCCTGACAGAAGTAAACGCATTCTTCGATCAGACTGTTGTGGAGAACGTTCGTAGAGATCGGGCGTGCCTAGTCTTTGCAAACAGTGCCGGCAAGCACGGACCGGGACGGATCGAAAGGCACGGCAATACGAGCCTTCTCTTCGCTGGCCAAACGTTGTTCACGGACCCCGAGTGCCACCCCACATTCTGTAACGGCGGCCCTCGATTCCGCCAACACGAGCTGCTTGCCGGTCACAAAGACCTTCTGTTTCGTGAAGGAGGGGCTTGCATACATTCGTTCCAGCAGGTGAATCCTGGTTCGCTCACAGCGGGCGCACCCGGCAAGACGATCGCGCTCAGCAACCCTGACGTTCACTCATTTGGTGGTCCTGCGGACCCCAGAACGCCGGCTGCTCCGGTCCCGGCTTCAGTTAAGTGGTTGAACGACGAACTCGACGGCGTCCCGAGCCTGAGTAATCAGTACCCGGAAGCTTCGCTGGCAACAGAAGTTGACAAAGTTCACCATCGGGCGGTCGATGAGCTACGCGCGATTCCAGGGAATTCGATCAACCGTTCGGTGAAACTAGCCGCTCAAGACTCTAAAGCTCAGAACGCCGACCAGTGGGATTGCGTGGAGAGGGAGGCAGTGTGCCATTTGATCAACACCCTCAACATTGTTGGTCTCAGCTCAGAGCAATGTGTTGTGGCCGACAGGTCCGTCCACGCTACATTGACGATCAAAGAACGAAGCATGGACCTAGTTGTGATCCGGGGCAGAACACACGACCTTTGCCTTAAGCACTACAAAAAAATGCTCCCGATGGGACGAAATCTCGTATTGCTTGTCTCACGAGACCCAGATAACAATCCGTGGCTAGAGCGATTCGGGAGCTTCCTACAGCCACCGATTACTCAACAGGTTTCTGAGCGTAACATTACTGATCCCGGAAGCGAAGTTCGGCAGCTCGGCTATCGAGAGTTGCTCGACATTTTCCAAAAATCCGACACAGTGGCCGAAGCTAAGGAGCAGCTCAGTGTCAAGCTTGATGAGTAACTTTCCAGAAGATGCTTAATAACGTCCGCTCGTACTTGAAGGATGCCATGCCTGATTCTCAGCTAAAGGCTGAGAATCTGCTCTCTGGGTATCAACCCCTGCTGTTCATGTGGGCAGATCACATACTGGCCGCGTTTGCGTTCTCCAATGGCGATACGACTAAGAGCTATGAGGCGCTCTACGGCAGTTTCAGGGAGTACTACGCGAGACAACACACACAACTGGACGCCATGGACCTCTCGTTCGTCTTTTGCGTGCCTCCGGATCTTCCCAATCTTGACCAGCTTTGTTCCAAAGTCGAAACAGATGTCTATTTCTGCCGCAAGTTCGTCGTTCCGATAATCACGCCGCTGGAAACTTCGTTCGCGCGTTTACCCTTTCTCCCACTTACGCCGGTGCGTGGCCAATCCATGCGTCCCCCCTCCGCACAGACGTTCTTGCGGCAATGCGGAGTACCCGCAATGTTGGCGAAGTACCTGGTCGTTCCGCAGCAGCGAAGCCCTGAAGCCATTGTGGAAGACTGCATGGAAGCCAGGTTCGGGGACAAGCCACCCACGTTGGCGACTCCGGTGCTCCTGGATGCACCCGCTTCGTCTTCTGGGCACGCTGCTGAGAAGATCCGACTCGAGTCCATTTCAATCGAGAATTTTCGCGCTTATCGAAAACCTCAAAAATTTGATCTCAGTGCTGACGTTACTGTGCTGTACGGCCCGAACGGGTTTGGAAAGACATCGTTCTTTGATGCCATCGATTTCGCCGCAACCGGAGAAATCGGTCGACTCAAGACGCGGGTGAGCGGGGCTCAGTTCAACAAAACCGCGGCGCACCTTGACAGCATGCCGCAAGACAGCATCGTATCGCTTGCATTTACTTCAAACGGCGTCGCGCACAAAGTCACCCGACGAGTTAGCTCGAGGATGAAACCTCTCTTGGACGGCCGGCTCTGTGACCGCAAAACGATCCTCGTCGAACTCACGGGAGGAGTAGTAGCTGCGGTTGACCGCATTGAACACCTTGTCAGCCTCTTTCGTGCAACGCACCTCTTCAGCCAAGAGCACCAGGAACTGGCTAAGGGATTTGAGCGTGACTGTGAGCTCTCAGAACCAATCGTCTCACATATGCTGGCGTTCGACGATTACGCAAGGGCATCTAAAAAGGCTTACAGAGTACGTGAGATCGCCCAGGCGCGAGTCGGTCGTGCAAGGGACGACATTCGCGAGCTGTCTGGCGAAGTTGCCGACGACAAAAGGGAACTCGATCATTTAAATCAGACGTCGCAGGAGCACATCAAGACAAGCGCGCTCGACCAAGCTGTTACTTCTCTGCGTCGGAGAATTAAGGAAGCGGGGATTCCGGTACCGACTGGAGAGTCAAACCTCGCGTTTGCACGGGCGTGCCGGGCCGCCATTCAGGCAAGGCATTCGGAGAGTCAGGCCCGAACAGAACGATTGTCAGCAATCGCCAAACAAGTTGCCAACATGCCCGCAGTGGTCGAGGATCTTGCGAGGCTGCAGGAGAAGCAGGTGTGGTCGAAACGCGAATTGGCAGCTTCGGAAACAGCGCTCGTTGCAGCCGAACAGGAACAGAAAAGCAAAGACCTGCTCTTTGGAGAAGCAGACGTCGGATGATTGAAGGCACAAGCCCGCTTGGAGCTGTTGGAATGGGCCACTGCGACCCAGCCACCCTCTGTGCCAATAATGGTGAGACACTTCTTCCCGGCTAAATTAGAGTAGAGGGCGAGAAGCTGGATTACAGAATGATAGAAAACAGAAGCGACAAGAAACTGAGGATTTTGGAAACCTCGGAGCGGAGGGGAGAGGTCTCCAAAATCGCTGCGGGACGGACCGAGCCCGAGAAGGCGTTGCCGCGACCCGACCCGGAAGTTCCTGCCAAGGCAACCCGTCGCCGGTTTTCAGCCCGCTATAAGCTCCGGGTCCTGGAGCAGGCCGATGGCTGCGAAGAGTCGGGCGAAGTGGGAGCATTACTGCGCCGAGAAGGACTTTACTGGTCGAATCTGCAGACCTGGCGACGCCAACGCGAGCACGGAACTCTGCAGGCATTGACCCCTCGCAAGCGGGGACGAAAGGCAAAGCCGGTCAATCCTCTGGATCATCAACTGAGGCAAGTGGAGGCTGAGAATCGGAAGCTGAAACGCAAGCTCGAGAAGTTTGAAGCCATGCTGGATCTCCAAAAAAAAGTCTCGCAACTGTTGGGAATCTCTCTGGCGAGCAGCGAAGAGAACGGAGACGAGAGCTGATGGACGAAGCTTTGCGATTCTCACAATCCCACGGAGTCCGTGCCGGCTGTCAGGCTCTGGATCTGCCGCCATCGAGTCTGTATCGGGAGAAACTTCGGCGCGAACGGCCGGCGCTGGATCCTCGGCCTCGGGCCGCATCCCCACGCGCCTTGAGCCCGCCCGAAAGGGAAGCCGTTGTGGAGGTCCTGCACAGCCGACAGTTTATCGACAAAGCTCCTGCCGCCGTATGGGCGGAGCTGCTGGACGAAGGGCGATACTTGTGCTCGATTCGAACCATGTACCGCATTCTGGCCAAACGTCTGGAAGTTAGAGAACGCCGTCGCCAGCGCCGCCATCCCCAATACTCCAAGCCGGAACTTCTGGCCACCGGCCCGAACCAATGCTGGTCGTGGGACATCACCAAGCTGAAGGGGCCCGTCAAATGGAGCTATTACTACCTCTACGTGATCCTGGACATCTTCAGCCGCTATGTGGTGGGCTGGATGGTGGCCACCCAGGAAAGCTCCCGCCTGGCCAAGGTCTTGATCGCCCAGAGCTACTCCAAGCAGGAGATCGTAGCGGGTGGTCTCACCCTGCATGCCGATCGTGGCTCGTCGATGAGTTCCAAAGCACTGGCCTTGCTACTGGCCGATCTGGGAGTCACCAAGTCTCACTCTCGGCCTCATGTCTGTGACGACAATCCCTACTCGGAATCCCAATTCAAGACCCTCAAGTACCGTCCCGAATTCCCGGCTCGTTTCGGCACCATTCAGCAAGCCAGAGACTTCTGTCGGGATTTCTTCGATTGGTATAACCGCGACCATCGCCATTCGGGTATCGGCCTGCACACTCCCGCGGATGTGCACTACCTCACCGCCATCACCACCCGTCGCGATCGATCCCAAACATTGGAGGCCGCCCATGCACTCTTCCCGGAGAGATTTCCCAACGGCAAACCCGTTCCTCCTCCTCTTCCCGAGGCGGTCTGGATCAACCCTCCCGAAAAGGAGAACTTTTGAGATGAAACTACAGTAATTTATTCACCAAAGTGTCTCAAAGTTGTTGACACGTTCCGCCACGATACTCACAAATTTTGCAACGGCAACGCAACAGCGCCGAGGAATTGAAACGTGCAACAAGCACACTTGACCAACTCCGTGAGGTTGGGTCGAAGGCTGTCAGTAAGCTGCGTGCCCAGGAGCGGAAAGCCGAAGGATCTCGAGCGAAGCTGGAGAGAAGCCGGGCCGAGCGAGTTGCACTGCAGGCGCTCGTCAATGCAGCGAAAAGTTGGAAGGCTGACCGCATACGAATTGTGTCCGTTGAAGCAGCCGAGTCGGACTTGCTCAAGACACTCGAGAAGCATCGTCTCGAAGAGAAGACAATGTCATCACAGTTGGCAAAGAATGCCGCCACCGAGGATCGGTTGCGTCTTCGAATCAACGAGGTGCGTCGGACCCAGTCCGAGCTAAGACAACTGTTGTCGCGATTGCAAGACCACGTTCAGAGCGGATCTTGTCCGCTGTGCGGCCAAGATCACGGTTCTAAGAGCACGTTGCTCAGTCATATCAGGAAGCAGATGACTGAGGATGCGGCGAGTAATGCTAGAGCTGAACTAGCCCGTGTGCAAGAAGCTGGTGCGCGGTTGTCCCTGAAGGTCGAGTCCGCAAGGAGCAGAGTCAATCATGAGAGTGCCACCATGGAAGAACTGAGGCGGGAAAGGGCCGAACTGGCTGAGAGAATCGGAGCATTTGAGGCCGCTGCGGCGGAACTGAGGATCGCCATCGGGGTTCCGGATGTAACTTCGCACGAAGTAACGAGTCGCCACACCCAAGTTCGCGAGGATGTTGAGAGATTCGATCTGCTGGTTCAAAAGGATCAAGACGAGTTAGCAGAATCGCAGGCAACGGTCGATGATTTGCGAAGTAGAATAGCGACAGCTCAAGAGACGGTTACTGATGCTGAAGCCGCGGTAGAGAGCAGTCCGGCTGAGGCGACACGATTTCGTGACGATCCTCGCGCAGCTCAGATCTCTCTCGATACACCCCCCCTGCAACTAACGGAACTTGAGAAGCGACACCGGGGGCAACTCAGCGAAGTCAACGCTGCCTTCGCCGCCGCCAAGAAGGCCGCCAAGAAAAGTAGAGACGCAGCTGATGGGCACCGGCAGAGAGTGAAGTCTCTCAGATTCGACCTGGGGGCTCTCCGCAACGAGATTAGCAACCTTAAGAAAACGATCACGGAGACGAAAGCTCGGTTAGAAGAGTCCAAGCTCCCTTCAGATTCCGACGAAGCTGCAGCACTTCGTTCGATGGATGAAGAGGCTAGAACGAACGAGCAACTACTCAAGCTTCGGGACTCGGCCGTCAGTCTTGAGCTGGCAATCGACACCGCGACAACGGCGGCAGCGCTCCGACACCAACGTCAGGTGATCCGACAAAAGAAGCGTGCAATAGAGCGAGAGAAACAGACCGTCCAACTACATCAGCCGTGGCTAAAGTACTTCGACCAATTGAGCGATCTGGTTTCTTCGCAACAACACGAGGCGATAACCAACTTCACCCGGGAGTACGGTCCTAGAACCTCTGTGATCCAACGCCGGCTGCGGGCGGTGTACGGATTTGATGAAATCGACATACGCAGTTACGAATCAACTATTCGTGTAAGAGTTAAACGCGCTAGCGAGGAACTCCGACCGACCGACTATTTCAGCAATTCACAGCAACAGACATTGTTGCTGGGTCTCTTCCTCACGGCTTGCATTTCTCAGACTTGGTCCACGTTGCCGGCGGTGTTTTTCGATGACCCTGTCACTCACTTCGACGACCTCAACACGTACGCCTTTTGACCTTGCCCCCTAAAACGGGTCCAAGTTGAATGTTAGGATTTTCGGTTTTAGGAAGGAGGCAAGGATGGCACGGAAGCGGTTTACGGCAGAACAAATCATCATGAAGCTGCGTGAGGCAGAGGCAGGTCTAGCCCAAGGACAGACGGTGGGCCAGGTGTGCAAACAGATTGGGGTGACCGAGCAGACCTACTACCGGTGGCGCAAGGAGTACGGAGGGCTTCGACTGAATCAGGCCAAGCGGTTGAAGGTGTTGGAGAAGGAGAATGCCCGGTTGAAGAAGCTAGTGGCAGATCTGTCTTTGGACAAGCAGATCCTAAAGGAAGTTTCCTCGGGAAACTTCTAGGCCCGACGAAGAGGAGACGCGCAGTGGTGTGGGTGAGGGAGAGATTGGGAGCAGAGCGCGTCTCCGAACGTCGGGCCTGCCAAGTGCTGGGACAGGCTCGATCGACCCAGCGAAGGGAAAGGCATATCCCCGATGATGAGGCTCGATTGGTGGCTGAGATGGTGGAGTTGGCCACGCACTACGGGCGATACGGCTACCGACGGATCACGGCCATGCTTCGTTGGGAAGGGTGGAAAGTGAATCACAAGCGGGTGGAGAGGTTGTGGAGACAGGAGGGGCTGAAAGTCCCGTCCAGACAGCCGAAACGAAGGAGACTGTGGCTTCATGATGGATCCTGCGTTCGGTTACGAGCGGCTCACAAGGATCACGTCTGGAGCTATGACTTCGTGCATGAGCGAACCCATGACGGAAGGGCCTTTCGATTATTAACCCTACTGGATGAATACACCCGGGAGTGTCTGGCCATTGAGGTTCAACGACAGATGAATCACCAGGACGTGTTGGATCGATTGGCGGAGTTGTTCGTGGATCGGGGAGTGCCTGAATACATTCGGTCCGATAACGGGTCGGAGTTTACGGCTCAGGCGGTTCGGGACTGGCTGAAGGCTGTTGGGGTGAGGACCTTATACATCGAGCCCGGCAGCCCCTGGGAGAATGGATATGTGGAGAGCTTCAACGGAAAACTGCGGGATGAACTGCTGAACGTAGAAGTCTTCGACACGTTGTGGGAAGCGAAGGTGTTGGCCGAGAGATGGCGCAGGGAGTACAACCAGCGACGGCCTCACAGCGCCTTGGCCTATCGGCCGCCGGCGCCGGAGGCCAGATTACCCAGGTCCCAGGCCCAGAGTTCTATACCATGGAGTGGACTTCAAATGGTCCCAGGTCTAACTTAGAGAGTGGACTCGTTCCTGGGGGCAGGTCAGGGTCTCGGAAACGAGGCCTTTGTCTAGCGAACTGGATTGCCGGTGGGATCGAGGCTAGCGTACTCCTAAGAACACCTACAACCTGATTTGCGATTCCCCCAACACAGACCTAACCACAGGTAGGGGGTTGGGGAAAAATGGAACGAAAACGCACGCTAAAGGGTAGCGATCGGGAGTTCGATACCATTGCTGGGTGCCTGTAGACTTCCTCAACGACGACCAGGACGCCGCGTACGGTGACTACGTCGGCGAGGTCGAAGAGGCTGAGCTCTTGCGCTACTTCTTCCTTGACGACGAGGACCGAAGGGTTAAGCAACTGTTGAGCCTGTTGCCGAACTGTCAGGCTAGCCGCTCGTTTCGGAGTTCGTTGACGCGCCGCTAGATTTCGACCTCGACTTCCGCAGGGGTAGGTGACCTGGCTGGTGGATCGGTTTCCACGACCGTGTCATCTGATTGGCGACAGTTAGAATTCCCCGCGACGACAAATAGAAATCCCCGCTTTTTCAGGGCTGATCCTGACCATGAGGACATGGTTAAAGATCAGCAAGTGCGGAGGTTAGTGAAGTTGCGAAAGAACGAGAAGACGCTAACGATGGCGGCGGCGAGAGCGGGGCTGTCGCGAAAGACGGCTCGGAAGTACCTGAAGTCGGGAAAGCTGCCGAGCCAGTGTCAGCCGGAGCGGTATTGGAGAACTCGATCGGATCCGTTCGAGTCGGTATGGCCGGAAGTGGAAGAGATCCTGAAGCGATCGCCGACGGTGGAGGCGACAGCGGTGTTCGAGTATTTGTGCCGTCAGCAGGAAGGGGCCTTCCAGCAAGGCCAGTTGAGAACACTGCAGCGGAGGATCAAGCAGTGGAAGGTAGAACACGGAGAAGCGAAGGAGGTGATGTTCCCGCAGAAGTATAGGCCGGGACATCAAGCACAATCGGACTTTACCTTTATGGGGCGTCTGGGAGTGACGATCCAGGGTCAGCCGTTTCCCCATCTGCTGTACCACTTTGTGTTGGCCTACTCGAACTGGGAAGCGACCACGCTGTGTTTCAGTGAGTCGTTTGAGAGCCTCAGCCTGGGGCTTCAGAACGCGTTGTGGGAGTTGGGGGCGCTGCCCGAGGAACACCGAACAGACCGGCTCTCGGCGGCAGTCAACAACCTGAAGCGGGAAGAGTTCACCGAGCGCTATCAAGGGTTGCTGAACCACTTCGGGATGCGCTCGAGTCGCACCCAGGCAGGCAAGGCACACGAGAACGGGGATGTGGAACAGGCTCATCACCGCTTGAAACGGGCCATCGAGCAGGAACTGCTGCTGCGGTGCAGCCGTGATTTTTCCAGCCGGGAAGAGTACGAGGGCTTTGTAGCGGTGATTGTGGCCCGGCGCAATGCGGCCCGACAAAAGCGCCTGGGAGAAGAGCTGGCAGTGATGCGCCCGTTGCCGGCACGCCGTCTGGATGACTTCACCCGGCAGTGGGTGAAAGTCTCCCCCAGTAGTACGATCCGGGTTCGCCACAACACCTATTCGGTGGACAGCCGGTTGATCGGCGAGCGAGTGCAAGTGCGGGTGTGGGCGGATCAAGTGGAGATCTACTACGGGGGACGGAGCCATTCACGGATGCCCCGCTTGCGAGGAGAAGGCAAGCATCGCATTGACTACCGGCACGTGATCCATTCGCTGGTGCGAAAACCGGGAGCTTTTCTTCGCTATCGCTGGCGGGAGGATCTGTTTCCGGGGATCTTGTTTCGAGTCGCCTACGACGAGCTGCGCCAGGATTGTCCGGCCACGGCGGATCGCCAATATCTGAAAATCCTCGAGTTGGCTGCCCAGGAAGGAGAGCAGCGGGTGCGAGAAGCGCTTCAGGGGCTGATTGAGAGGGGACAAAGAATCCGTTTCGAAGCACTACGAGAATGCCTCGTCGATCCGGTGGTGGAACCCTGGAAAGTGGCGGTGGAGAAGATGGACGTGGGCCTCTACGACACGCTTCTGGAGAGCCGGGAGGTGAGATCATGAGCACAGGCAACTTGATCCGGCTTCGCGAGTGCCTTATCCAGCTGCATCTACCGGCCTTTCGGGAGCACTACGCCGCCCAGGCGGCACTGGCCACCAAGGAAAGTCTGTCCTATCCCCGGTTTCTACTCTCGTTAAGTGAGATCGAGGTGGTGGAGCGGCACGAGCGCAAAATCCAGCGCTTGCGCCGAATCTCGAAGCTTCCCTGGGAGAAAACGCTGACGGCGTTGGACCGCTCGCGCTTGCCCCAAAGCGTGGATCGACAACTGACGGCGCTGCTGGAAGGGACGTTTTTGGATCGCGCCGAGAACGTCTTGGCTTTCGGCAACCCTGGAAGCGGCAAGACCCATCTGGTCTGTGCTCTGGGCCAGGAGTTGATTCTGCTGGGGCGCCGGGTTCTGTTCTCTACCTGCGCCCTGCTGGTACAGCGATTGCTGCGGGCCAAGATCGATCTGACCCTGGAGAAGGAGCTCAAGAAACTGGATCGCTTCGAAGCTCTCATAGTCGATGACATCGGCTACGTTCAGCAAAGTCGGGAGGAAATGGAGGTTCTTTTCACACTGCTGGCCCATCGCTACGAACGTCGCAGCATCTTGCTGACCAGCAACCTGATCTTCTCGGACTGGGAGAGGATCTTCAAGGACCCCCTGACAACGGCAGCAGCTATCGATCGGCTGGTGCACCACAGCGTGATTCTGGAACTCAACGTCTCGAGCTACCGAATGGAGAGCGCCAAGGCAAAGCAGCAGGGAACCACGGAATGAGGAAAACGGGAGGAGGTCAAATCCGGGCAAATCGGCTGATTGGGCCCCCGGAAGTGCTGGCTGGGGACGATAGACGAGTGCCCGCCAAGGGGAGAGATCGTACAGCTCCCTACGGAGGCCGCTCAGGATCCTCGTGGATCTGGTCCACTCCCCTGGACACCGGCGCGAGCGAGGGGGAGCTCCCTTCGGGCTACGCTCTCACTCCGTCCCCTTCGCATTCTAAGAACAATCTCTCTTTTTTACAGAAAGGAGGACCGCGGAAAAGAGTCGTCTCAGAGGACGGCTACAGCTCTTTTTTATTTAATCCCTTTGGTGGGGATTTCCAGTTGTCGCCGCGGGAATAATAATCGTCGTTGATCAGTCATCTTCCGTACCGCTCACGTCCTGCACCGGGCCGACCGCAGGTTCGCTTTCAGTGGCAGGTTCGGTCGTCTGTGCAAACGTAACCATCGGAACAGCCACTGCCATCGCAACTGCGGCCAGCGCGATTCGAGTTCCGCCCGGGAGCGATAAGATTATCCCGTCTTCCCGTCCCAATGTATTTTTCATGTGCCCGCACATGTATCAATCAGTCTGTGTCGTATTCTCCCACGCCCCCAAGACAAGAACCGCACAGAAATAGGCTTGACTATAAGAGTCACTCGCCCTTGAGAAAGAACTAATGGCTGGAGCCATAGTTTCGATCCGGGCCAAACCGCTGCTGTATCTGCCGGATCGTTGTGTAACCGTTCCTTTGTGCAATCCCTCCCGCTGGAGATTTCCCTTCGGGGTCCGGTTTTGGTCCGGTTGATTTGTCCACAGTAGTAGTCGCTCCTACTACTTGTTCTTTATTACTTGTTCTTACTATTTGTAGGGGTATGCGGTAACAGCGAATAATCGGGAGGATGGGGTATGCGGTAACAGCGAATAATCGGGAGGATGGGGTATGCGGTAACAGCGTGGAAAACTGCTCAGAATCACACAGGCTTGTGGAAATAGGCAATTCATGGCTTTCTGATGATGCTTGGAAGCGAGGCATACCTGGAAGTTCAACCCGACGCGGAAAGGCCGCTGAGAGGCCGGGACCGGGGAGATTAGCTCCCTAGCTGGCCTTGATTGAGCGCCGCGATCACGGGAGTTGAGGGATGCAGGATCAGGACGCCCGGAGCCGTCGCGTAGTTCAACTCTGGCCAGGCCAGTTTGATTTTCTTCAACTCGCGCAGAGCTTGACTGCGAAAGTTTAGCCCGGATTATGCAAGAACCGTAGTCCGGTGTTGAAAAACGACTCGAGAAGTGGCCCAACTCGGAAGCGGGCAGGTGTGACAGGCGGATTTGCGAAGAATATGGGTTGGCGAGGCGTTTGAGTGGTTTGGGGAGTGAATTTCAGACAGATCTGGGCCTGGATGAGTGTCGGAAGCGGTTTTTCGGGGGAGCTGGGAAAAGCTAACTGGAGTTCAGGCGACTCAAGACGAGGTGGAAGAGGGGTTGTTCGGGGAAGGCTGAGGAAAGATGGACCCAGATGCGTCGAGTGGTTTGTCGGATCCGGGCCCCAATCTTGAGGACCCGACGACGTAAGGTTTCGATTTCGAGCTTGTGCCAGGGGGTTCCGTGAAGATAGTCGCGCAGGCGCACGAACATCTGGTAAGCCAGTGCATGCAGGAGGAGTCGAAACTGATTGGCCAGGAATCGATGACAGCTGAGTCGGTCCATGCTCAGATGATTCTTGAAGGCCTTGATGAAGTTCTCGGTCTGCCCTCGGTTTGTGTAGTGGTCATAAAGTGATTGGGAGCAGAGATCGTCCCGGTTGGTAACTACAAAGCGACGATTGATGCCACGCTGATCGACCTCCACTTTGACAATGACGCGACGGGATCGATCCCAGCTGTGGGCTCGATAAAGAAACTCGTCAAACTGACGCTGTTTTTCCTCCAGCTCAACGAACCTCAGCCGAGTCGAATCCAGCAGGGGCTCGACCACTCGCTGCAGGCGAGGGTTTCGACTTAACCCAATGACATACTGGAGTTTATTCTCTTCACATTCACAGAACTCGTAGAGCCGAGGCGTGGCAAAGCCGCTGTCGGCCCGAATCTCAATCTCGACATCCGTCCCCACTGCTTGTCGGATGGCCTCCACGACTCGCTTCAGAATGGGCACGATGTGAGAGGCAGCCCCCTTGTTGCCAGGTCTCAACACGGCACAGACCAGGTCTCCCGTGTCGGCATCGAAGATCAGCAAAGGATGCAGAATGTGGTTTCGGTAATACCCGTGGTAGAAGGAGAACTCCTGTTGGCCGTGAGTGTGGTCGTCGGTACTGTCCAGATCCAGGATGATCTTGCTGGGACGTCTCTTCTTCAGGGAGCGCACATAACGGCCTAGCAGCCACCGGCTCAGACGCATCAGATCCTTCTTGGTGACGGAGTTCTCCAGGCGGGAGAAAGTCGGCTGGGTGGCCAAATCGGGATCGCTCTCTGGCAACTGATCACAGACGGTCTTGAGCATCGGATCCGAGCGCAGCGTATCGGCGTCATTACAGTCTTCGTAGCCGGCCACGATCTGCAAGACTCGTTGTCGGATCAACTTCAACAGGTCATGACGAACGTAGCGTCGGTCTCGACTTTCCGCAATACACGAACTGAAGCCCTCGCACAATCGATGTTGACGATCCAGGGATCCAAACAACAACCATCCTGCGTCGGAAGTGAGGCTCCCTCCATCAAAACGCGTCGTGATCTTTCTGTGGCTGTGAAATGGCAGGGTATTCTGGCAGACTGCTTTTGACATTGCCGTAGCTCCTGTTTAGGGTCTTTGTTTCTCTAAACCCTTTTATATCAGAGGGCTACGGCTTTTTCCTGGGCCCAAATCTCACTTGAATTCAGATCTCTTGCATAATCCGGGCTAAGCGAGTCCGACATGAGCCTTGACGCCGTCCTTCAGGCCTGTGGAGAGGGCTTTCTCCTGGTCTTTTCATGGCCCAACATTCTCTATCCCATCGTGGGGACCGGTGTGGCGATGCTGGTTTCCGCCATGCCCGGGGTGAGTGGCCTCACTCTCATGGCACTCGCCATCCCTCTCACACTCGACTGGGAGCCGGTCCCGGTCATGCTGCTCTTCGGGGCCCTGGTAGGAGGAGCAACTTTCATGGGTTCGGTCACGGCCATCGTTCTCAACATACCGGGGAAAGCCTCCAATGCGGCTACTTTGCTGGATGGCTTCCCAATGGCGTGCCAGGGGAAGGCCAGGACGGCAATTGCCTGTTCCGCGCTGTCCTCCGCCCTGGGTTCCAGCTTCGGTGTCGTGGTTCTCATACTGCTGCTGCCTTTCATGCACCGAGCCGTTCTTCTTCTCGGCCCGGCCGAGTTACTGGTGCTGGTCGTGTGGGGGATGACCATGGTGGCCGTTGCTCGGGGACGTTCTCTGCTCAGGAGCCTTGCCTTGTCCGGCCTGGGCCTGCTCGTCTCCTTCGTTGGCTTCGACCCCCGCACCGCAGAGTCTCGTTTCACCCTGGGCACCCCCAGTCTCCAGGACGGTCTCAGCTTTGTTCCCATTTTCCTGGGGATCTTCGGGGTGGCGGAGATGATCCATCAACTGGTCCAGGGTCGGCGCACCGTTTCCGGTGAAACCCGAATCGAAGGGCTCTCCGGGAGCGTCGGTGAGGGTTTCTCAGCCATCTTTCGCAACTTCGGCCTGTTCCTGCGCTGCTCGACCATTGGGACCTTAGTGGGCATGATTCCCGGAGTGGGAGGGACCGTAGCCGGCTTCGTCGCGTACGGCCATGCGGTGCGGAGCTCCCGGTCGGAAACGGATCGGTTCGGCCGGGGAGATATTCGCGGGGTTCTCGCACCCGAGACGGCCAACGACGCCAAAGATGCGGGGGCCCTGGTTCCCACCCTGGCCTTCGGTATCCCGGGCGGCGCTGGGACCGCCCTGCTGCTGGGCGTCCTCGCTCTGCACGGAATGGTGCCGGGCAGGGAGCTTCTCAGCTCCCGATTGAGCCTGGTTTTCGTGCTCATCTGGTCGCTGTTCCTTTCCAACTGGATTACCTCCATCGTGGGCATCGCCTGCTCTCGACCTGCTTCTCGAATCACTCTCATCGGAATCGACCGCCTGGCACCGATTGTGCTCAGCTTTTCCTGTCTGGGGGCTTTTGCCTACCGCGGCAGGGTCTCGGATATTTTCGTGGCCTTCGGATTCGGCGTTTGCGGGTATTACCTGAAGAAGTTTGGCTGGCCTCGAATAGCGTTTGTGATCGCTCTGGTGCTGGGTCCGCTCTTTCACAGTTATCTGTTTACCACTATCCGCCTCCACGAACTGGGGAGAATCCACTTCCTGGGGCGCCCGTTGACTCTGGTGCTGATCCTTTTCACGCTGACGTGGCTGCTGGTCCTCCGCAAGAAGCACTATTTGAGGTCTCAACGGGCGGGAGTCGCACAGTGAAGGGCAAGCTCGGGTTTAGAATCCTGCTGGCGGTGCTCGCGCTTCTGTTTCTCGTGGGGAGCGTATCCCTGAGTCCCCGGACCCGCACCATTCCGCTGGTGGTAGCAAGTCTGACTCTTCTCCTCCTGGCTGCCGAAGCGGTTCCCACCATTGTCCGGGTTTGGCGGCACCCGGTCCACGGCGTGTCAGCTCCTGTACCCGGGCCTGATTCTCCTCCGGAGGTTCCCTCCCCCACCCCGGAATTACTGGTGTTCGCCTGGGTGTTGCTGTGTCCCTGTCTGATCTGGTCACTTGGATTCTCAGCCGGAGTTCCGCTTTTCACGTTTCTCTTCCTGGCCGTCCGCCGTAGACGTGGTCTGATCGAGCCGGTGGCCCTGGCCGCTGCTCTCTGGCTGGTAATCCAGCTGCTGCTGGGGGGCCTTCTCGAGCTGTACCTGCACGATGGATGGCTATGGGGTTTGGGGTGATTTCACGTTCCACGTTCCACGTGCGACGTTTGCGCGCTCATGAGAGTGGGAGGGGCCTCAGGACCGCGCCCGCCGGGTGATGTCAAGAAGGAGTGGGCAGGGCCCCGGGGCGCCTCCCGCGTCGCCGCCCCAAGGCCGCCTCCCTCATTCCGCACAGAAACTGCGCCGTCAAGGAAAATACAGAGGCAGGACAGTGAACAGGCCGCTCTGGCAGGAACGACAGTGACTGCGCCGCGGCCGACAGGCCGCTCTGGCAGGAACGACAGTGACTGCGCCGCGGCCGACAGGCCGCTCTGGCAGGAACGACAGTGACTGCGCCGCGGCCGACAGGCCGCTCTGGCAGGAACGACAGTGACTGCGCCGCAGCGCGGAAACTGCCGGGAAAGGGTTACAACCGGCAAGAGCCGATCGCCGGCCCGCAGGTCGGCTCTGCGTATCGGAGTTCGGTTCCGGTCCACCGTTTACGGTCTGCCGTGGATGGTTCGACCCGCCCATCGCCCCAGCCGCCGGAGAGCCAGATAAAAGGATCCCGGGGGGGTGGCCAGCAGCTTGAAGACCCCAGCCGGGCGCAGGTAGCAGGCGTCGATCCGGGGCAGGTCGAGCAGGTCGTCGGGCGGTTTTCCGGATCGGAGCCTGGTGCCGCAGGCGATCTCATACTGGGCTGATGCCAGGCGGCGACTGCAATCGTCCCATTCGCCGTAGGGATAGGCCAGACTGTTCACCGCAGTGCCCAGGCGATCCTCAAGGGTCTGTCGCGAGCCGACGATCTCTCGATCCTGACGGTCCGCCGGCAACCCCCGCAAACGAGCATGGGTCTCGGTGTGACTCCCGATTTCAAAACCCTGGCGGGACAGTTCCCGAAGCTCGTCCCACTCCAGCAGGGGAAGACGGGGCACCCAGGAAGGCTGAGTGGGCCAGTCGTTCATGGCTCCTACGTAGGCACTGACCACGAAGATGGTCGCGGTGAAACCAAACCGGGTCAGCACCGGTACGCCATCCACAAGAGTGTTTCGGTAGCCGTCATCAAAGGTCAGTACGACGGGTCTGGCAGGAAGTTCACCCCCGGTGCTCCACTGCCGGCACAGGGTACTCAGGGGAATGACCGAGAACCCTCTGCCAGCCAGAAACGACATCTGCCGGAGGAACTGCTCCCTCGAAACGGCGACCGGCGAGCCGCTCTCGTCGATGGAGTGGTAAGTCAGAATGGGTACGACGGCCACGGTGTTCCTGGAAAGCTCGCGGACTGCCCCGGGTTCTCGATGGCGAGTACTCCTTTTCAGCCCGGCCTTTACCTGGCCGGCTTCAAGCAGCGGTTATGGTGTATTTGATCAGGACTCCTCCTACGAAACTTGCCTCTATACGATTCCCTTCCGTTTCGTACACCCGAATCATGACCTCGAGGGAACCGTCCTGCTCCGTCTTTGCACTGCGGGCAGGTCCGAGCAGTCGCTCGACCTGGCTCAGAGTCATGCCCTTGCGCACGGCGGTCACGGTGCCACCCCCGGGCGCAGAGGACTCCGGGCGGGCGTCGACCTGCCGTTCACCTGCGCTGTTCGTCTCGCTGTCCGGGAAATCGACATAATCACGAAGCGCCAGCATGATGCTGGCCGGCGTCGCCGCGTCAGGCGGCAACTGTCCCTGGTAACGAATATTGAAGCGGCTGCCGCTCCGGGCTCGAAGGTGCCGCTCTTCTTCAGCTTTCTCCCGCGAGGCGCCTGCCGCCATACGTGTGCTCCAGGCGTTGTCCTGGCGCCGGCCTCGACGAAGATCATCCAGATCCCCCTTGAGCCTCCTCCGCTTCCGGTCGTCGGTCTCCCACTTGAGCCGCTGCTCAATGTCGCGTTCTCGCTGACTCTTCCCCTGGTACATGGCCGTCGAGTCGGGATACTTCATTCCGGTTGCGAGGGTGTCTGAGAACGTTCCATAGCCGCCACCGTTGAGCTAAAACTCGATGAGCTTCTTCTTGACGTGCAGCTTGGTGATCATGACGCTGTCACCCGAATGAACTCCAATGCCGAAGCGTTTGATTTTGTCGGCGACCTTGCGGAAGTCAAGTGGAATCGAGCTCTCGGGATGAATGTCGATACCCTGCTGGGTGCCCGGCATATCCACCTTGACCCGAACCGACTTACCTTCGAAAATCCGCCGCAGGGTCGTCTCGTTCTGGGCCGATGCCGACCCCAGGACCAGGGCTGCACACACTGGGAACAGGACGGCAAAACGCATGGTGGGCTCCTATCGTGATGCGACTCTCATAACAAACGGCGTCCCCTCGACACCTGACGCAATGCGGATGACGAGATCCTGTTTCCCGTCCGCTGCGTGGGTCACTGATGTCGCCGCCGCTTCCCAACCGCTGATGCTTCCGCCACTGGTTATTTCATGAACGGCCAGAACGGCGTCGCCGCTATCCGATTCCAGCGCAATTTCGACTTGTCGACCCGGCAAAACAGCGGCCAGATAGGACACATGCTGCTCCCCCAGGGTCGTCCCCGCCACCTCCAAAGCAGCGCCGTCAGGCACAGTGAGCCTCCTTGGAAGCTCGATCTCGAGGGAAAAGGGAGTGGCCGCCGGCGAGCCGGCCTCAAGCTCCACGAGGTAACCGATCGAGGCAGGCACAATCCCGGCCCAGCAGGAATCAGTCGGATTCGAGTCTTCGGGCAACACGCCGTCGTCAAGACGATGGACACGGACCCGAATGTCTTCGTCTGGGGAAAGCGCGTGAACCGTCAGGTGTTGGCCCTCGTGTGCCGAGATCACAAACGCCTGTGGTTGAGCAGCGTCGAGATACCCGTCAACAGCCAAGCTCGTGGCACCGGGGTCGAAGCCCAGGTGAACGGCTTCAGCAAGAAGAGGATGGGGGAGTGGCGGTACGCCGGGATTGGCGTTTTCAAGCTCCCGCCCCGCTCCACCGCATGCCACCCAGGCGAACCCGATTCCGAGGAGCGATACGGTTTGCGTTCTCACGCCCCAAACATAGCGCCTGGGTGCGTCCAACGCAAACCCGGAGGGTCCTGAGCTCCGGGGCGAGGCCGGCCGGGACCGGGCCTTCTACCCCGCCATGACTCGAGCGACCAACAGGAAGGCCGTGATGAGCAAAAGACCCAGGCTGCTGACTTTGCCCATGGCGCTCACGATCTCATCGATCATGATGATCTGGCCTCTCCCCCGCGAAAACTTGCTCATACTTTCGGAATTCCCCTGACGATGCGCCGGTGCAAATCACAGCATCTGGTCGCTGGATCACAACTCAAGATGTCAGATTACAATGAATCAAACCAAATCACATTCGCGAATTTCGCGTTCTGCGCGGGATGCGCAATTTTCCTGTGATATGTGTCACCGCCGGACCAGCATTTGAGGTGATACTAAGTAATCGCTTCCAGAAAGGGGAGTACAGGGGTGAGCATCCTGCCTCCGTTGTGATCCTATCCCGGGGTGACGACGGGGAAGCGAAGACTTCCCCTCACTGAAGAGCCGTTAATGATCGAAGAAGAGTTACTCGAGTACTATCTCGCCCTGGATGACAAGCGGCGCGCTCGCAAATTCGCTGACACGGCCAGGGTGGCGCACTTCGTGGGATTGTCGCAGAGAACTATCCAACTCTGGATCGAAGTCGGTCTCATCAAGGCTGTCCGCATTGGGCGCAAGTACCAGGTCGACCTGGAGTCAGTGAAGGCCCACCTGAGGGCCTGTGCGACCGCCGAAACTGACGGAAACTAGTACCACTAGGCACTCCCGTCCATAGAAACGGGAACGTTTTTGGGGGCGCGACCTGGAAATCCTCGACCCGGATGATGTTTATTTGCAGCAGTGACCGGGATGGGTGCTCGGGACGCCTGCCCCCACACATCATTCAAGAGGATTTTCGATATGGCAGCAAGAATTGCCGGCTCTCTCCTGTCGGTGTTGTGTGCGCTTCTCGTCATGGGTTGTGATCAGGTCAGGCAAGCCAGTAGCGAACCCGCGGAACAGGACCGCGATCACGCTGAAGAAGCGGTCGTCGACCTTCAGGTCGCGATTTCAGAAGCAGCCAGCCTGGTTGGTGCCACTGCCCGGGACGTGACCCCCGAGGGGAACTGGGTCGCTATTGATGCGGAGAATCCTCCGTTCTTCTACGAGATTGAAGAAGAAAGCGATACCACCGGGCCGGTCAAGATTCGAACCAAAGTACTGGGTAGTTTTACTCCCAACGTCCCTCATCCGACGACCATCATAGGGAGTGCAACCCTTGACTGCCCGCAGGCCACCGTCACGTACGGCCGATTCTCGGTTGAATACTTGAAATCCGGCGCCTTTGGCTCGTATTTGAAAGACGACGAGGACACGCCTGCCGAAGTGGTCCCGTATGACGATCTGGAATCCCGCCATCGCGAGCTATTCGACCAAGTGTGCGCAACCGGCCACTAGGCCACCATTCCGTGGGGATCGATCACGTACTTCTTGGCTGCCCCCTGGTCGAAGTCTTTGTAGCCCGCCGGGGATTCGTCCAGAGAGATGACCGTCGCGTTGACGGCATCGGCAATCTGGATGCGGTCCCACAGGATGGCCTGCATCAGCGCTCTGTGGTACGTCATGACCGGGCACTGCCCCGTGGTAAAGCGGTGGCTCTTGGCCCAGCCCAGCCCAATCCGAATGTTCAATACGCCAGTTTTGGCATTCTCGTCGACGGCGCCTGGATCTCCGGTAACGTAAAGACCGGGAATCCCGATAGCGCCTCCGGCTCGCGTGATCGCCATCGTCGCGTTCAGTACGGTGGCCGGATGTTCCGACACAGCATCCGCGCCATGGCCACGGGCTTCGAATCCTACACAGTCCACGGCCGCGTCCACCTCAGGCTCGCCCGCGATCTGCTCAATCTGTTCCGCCAGAGCTGCATCCTGGCGCAGGTCGACCGTCTCACAACCGAAAGATCGAGCCTGTTCCAGCCGCTCCGGAATCATGTCTCCGACGATGACGCAGGCAGCTCCCAGAAGCTGGCAGGAGGCGGCACAGGCCAGGCCAACGGGTCCCGCTCCGGCGACATAGGCAATCGTTCCTGGACCGACACCGGCGGTTACGGCGCCGTGAAAGCCGGTCGGAAAGATATCCGATAGCAGAGTGAGGTCTCGAATCTTCTCCATCGCCTGATCCTTATCCGGAAACTTCAGAAGGTTGAAATCCGCATAGGGGACCATCACATATTCCGCCTGGCCTCCGACCCACCCTCCCATGTCGACGTAACCATAGGCGGCGCCGGGGCGGGCGGGGTTGACGCTCATACACACGCCGGTGTGCCTTTCTTTACAGTTGCGACAACGACCGCAGGCGATATTGAATGGAACCGAGACCAGGTCGCCGACCTCCAGAAACTCGACATCCCGGCCGCATTCAATGATCTCACCCGTAATTTCGTGGCCGAGCACGAGCCCGGCCGGGGCGGTGGTTCGTCCCCGCACCATGTGTTGATCGCTTCCACAGATGTTGGTAGAGACGATCTTGAGAAGCACGCCGTGGTCGCATTTTCGGCTCCCCAGTTCCAGCACCGGAAAGTCAATGCTCTGGACCTCCACGACGCCCGGCTCCATATAAACAACCCCACGATTAGCTGCCATGATTTCCTCCTGCCGTTCAGATGGTTCCCTTTTTTAGCTCAATATTTCCGCTTCAACGCTCTACTCTTCCGGTAGAGGTCCCCGACGACGGATGACGGATGTGATCAAAGCTTGTCAATTCACCTGTTCCAGAATCGCAAAGTCACCCGGATTCCAGGCCTGGGCAATCACATAGTAGCGCTCGCCGATCTTTCGCAGGACCGCGTTATGGATGTGCTGAAACTTTTCCAGGCCCAACTCTTGCTTGATCAGGATGGTGGACACGACCCGGCCCTTGTCCAGAAGGTAGATAGGAGCGCCGATGCCACGATCGGGACCGTGCAGGCAGCCCACGATCGCTAGTTCACCCGAATAGTCGATGTCGCAGGGGTAGGAGCCGACGGGCAGGTGCCAGGTCGAGCGATAGTGCCCGTATCGGGTGAAGCGGTCGATCTCCGATCTGGATCGGTCAGCCACGTCGATCCGTTTTCGATCGGATGAGACCGTGATCCCGTGGCCCGTCCCAAACTGGCCGGCGCCGGCGCCCTTTCCACCAAAGGCCAATTCGTACCAGTTCGCTCGAAAAGGATTGGTGCTTTCGATCCTGGCCGTCAGAACGTAATCCAGGCTGGAATAGCCGGTTGCCACGTAGAAAAGGCTGTCCAGTTGGTCCACGTCGGTGGGGGCGAACTTTCCCTTCACCAGAAAGTAGTCATCCACGGTGGGTAAATCGAAGGTGCCACGACCGCCTGGAATCCCAAGGGTGTGAACCAATTCCCCCTCCAGCGTGGTCGTGAAAATAAGGCCGGCACCGTTCGCCGGAAAGGTCAGAAAGGGTGTTCCATCCGCATCGTACCAGATGGAGGCGTTGTGCATGTTTTCACCCTTCATCCGTTCGTCGGTCTCCACCATTCTGGTGGATCCAAGATCGCCGCTGATCTCGATGATCCCGGCACCAGGCAGGGCAAAGTAGGTCTGTCCCCGGCCAGGACGGCGATCCACGGCAAAGCCGCCATGGGCTGCCTCCAAAACGGCCACTGCTTCGTCGGGCAGATGCGAAGACGTGTAGAGGACTCTGAAACTCAAATCCCCCTGTCCGGTGACATCCGTCGCGGAGGTCGTTAACAGCTTCGCAGCGGGGGACGCCGGCTCAGTCGCGTGTGAGCCATGATGCACCGGGTGGGCGAAGGTGCAGGTAACAAGCGCAAGCAATACAAACGAAAAGGCGGAGATCCACTTTTGATAGTACGTGTCTGAATCCTCCATGCAAATGTAGTGTCTTGGAGAAGAGTAGCAAAATCAGGTTACGGCCGAAAGGTCAAAAGTCTACTAGCAGGAAAGCAACGGGCCCACGACTCCACCTGTCACACTCGCCCCGTCACTCTTACATTCAGTTACGGGGTGCCGCTGGGGAGGCTGGAGGCCTGCTTCCCGTTAATCGTTCTGAGACTGGTCACGGCCAGTTCGGCATTACTCTCCAGAATGAGCGTCCCGGAGAAGGAATTCAGCCCGACCTGGAGCAGCTCATCGAAGAACCGGGCGACTTGAGTCTTTGGCTCCAGAATCAGTTCCGCCGCAGCAAAGGGATTCCCCTCGCCTGCCGGGCCCGCCGGGCCAGGTCCGTCCCCGGCGCTTTCGAACAAGCTCAGTTTCACGGTGGCCGTCGTGGAAGTCAGGTTGACGATGGCCAATGCGGTGCCGATCCCGTCGACGGTCTTTTCCACATTCACCACGTGTTTGATGTCCAGCTCGGCAGCGGCAATACCGGCTTGAGCGTCAATCTGCGCGGCCGTGAACCCGGCTGGAGCACCGGCCGGGCTGGGCGTCAGGCTGACAAAGTTGGTGGCCACGCTCAAGGGACCGAAACCCGTCACCGTGGCCCAGGCCACCGTGAGATCCACGCCGGTTGGCTCGATCCGAAGCAGTCGGCTGGTGTTAGCGGCAACGGGAATGTTGTGAACAGATGTAGTGACACCCTCAATCGTGACCGGCTGGGGTTCGGCGGTGAGGGCATTGCGAAAGCTGATGCTCACATCCTGAGGCTGATCCTGGGCATTGGTCAGCACCATCTCCGTCAAGACGGAAAGAAGGAGCGCTCCACCGGCGGGCGCCCGCACCTCCCCGAACGGGACGTGCGGGAGCATGGAAGTATTGGCCCAGGCGTACCGCGTTACTTCCATTTCGGTGCCGTCGAGGGAGGCCGTTACGGTAAAGTCGATGTCGCCGAACAGGAATAGAACGGGACCGAAGAGGGTGAAGCTGTAGTATCCCATCGGCAGCGGTGTTCCACCGGCAGGATTGGTGATGGTGATGCTGCTGTCCTGCCCGTCGAAGACCATTTGAATCTCGGACTCGGCGTCGAGTGCACCATTGTTGTTGGCATCCACAAAGGCCTCGAACAGGTCGGGGGAAAGGATGTTCTGCGTGTCCTCCGGGAAATTGTCGCCAGTCGCATCGAAAGCGAAATAACCAACCAGAACAGGATCGTTTCCCTGCGGCGCCCGCGGGCTTTGAAGTGCGCCGTTTCCGGACCCCGGGGTTCTACCACGAAATCCACCAATCGATGTGAACTCGGGGAACCTGATCTTGATATTGTCGATCTGCATCTCATCGGACTTGTAACTGCGTAGCACCAGACATTCGATGCCCCCCTTGCGAGTGAACTCCAAGGGGCAGAAAAAACCGGAGTTTGCAATACAAAAGAGGATCAGCAATACGAGCAAAGCGATCTTCCTGGCGAGGGAAGCTGTGCCGGCAGGTCCTTTCGACATGGTGCTGACTCCTTTTCAAAGCTATGCTTGACGAACTGGGACGATTCTGAAAAATGCAGAACAGGGAGTCAAGTCGGAAGGTTCGAGAAGCCTCTCAGGAGTAATCAGGAAAGAAGGCAAGGCTTGTATCCCGAGGTCCTTTTCACCGTTTTCGGCAAACCCATCACGCTCTATGTCGTGGTTTACGTACTCGCGCTGGCACCGGCCATTGGGCTGGGGCTGTTGCTGGCACGCCGCCGCGGAGCTTCATTGGCACTTGGACTGGACGGGGCGATCGTGGCCCTGGCCGGCGCCTGGGCCGGCAGCCGTCTGCTCTCAGCGCTCCAGTACTATTTTCCCGTCCCTGAAGGGCTGGAGCAGCGCTTCACACACCTGCTTCGAGAAGGCGGGCAGGCCTCCATGGGTGCGCTCCTGGGCTTGCTGCTGGGTCTCCTCATCTTCTTTCACTACAGCCCCCGGATCAAGGCGGGTCTGCCGGCAATGGACGTAGTGGTTCCAGGCGTCGCGCTTTATCAGGGCATCGCGCGTCTTGGCTGCTTCGCCGCCGGGTGCTGCCACGGCACCCCGGCCACCGGATCGGCCTTGGCCGTGACTTTCACGGATCCCTTATCCGCTTGCCGGTACTTGAATGTTCCGGTCCACCCGGCCCAGCTTTACCTGGCCGGTGCCAATTTGCTGCTGGCGGGAGCCCTGGTCTGGATGGCCCTCACGCCCTCCCGCTTTCGAGGGTACCTTCTGGCCTCCTATTTCCTGGGCTACGGAACGCTGCGCTTCGTGGTCGAATTCGTGCGCGGGGACCTGAGACCCTTTCTGGGGCCGCTTTCGTTGAACCAGTGGTTGTGCGCGGGATTCGTGGCGGCAGGGCTGTTGCTGATTTACTGTCCGGCGATTCGATCAGACCCGGTGAAGAAGCGGGGCTAGTGTTGAATTTTTGTCGTAGGGGCCGGTCTCGTGCCGGCCCGCTGGACGGGCGACCACCAGGGTCGCCCCTACGATGCCCCTGAGAAATGTACGGTGCTCAGGTGCTGAGCCAGGCCAGCACTGCCCCGCATACAGAACGGCACGGCGTGAGCGTGCCGTCAGATACCTAAACTCGGCTCAAGTACCCTAGTCGGGGTTGGCTGGAGTCAGGACGATCTCATTTTCGCTGTTCTGGATGGCTCCTACCATGGCCACGGCAAACTGGCAATCGACCGCCAGCAGGCCCGAACTGCTGGCCAGGTTGGTGAAGATCTCACTCACGAACTTGGCTTCCTGCTGGCCGGGCTGATACTCCCGTTCAACGGCGTCATCCGGCTCGCCGGAGGCACCGAAGGCCGTAAAAGTGCAGGTGTTGACCTGGCCTCCGACATTGTGGATGGCGACGCCGGTTTCCCGAGTCACATCCCCCCCCGCCGGACTTCCAGAGGCAACGGCAACTCCTGCCGGGTTCACGAAGGGAAGCGTCCAGCTGGTGCCGGGTTCCACTCCCGGCGCGCCGAAGACCGGTGTGTCCACCAGCGATGAAAGATCGGTGAGACTCTGTACGGTCAGCGGAAGCGGGGCCACGACCATGGCCGCACCCGGGGCTCCCGGTGTTCCCTCCACATCCAGGGTCAGGGTCTGATTCGGCTCCAGCAATTCCTCACCGCTCTGGAAGACGGTTCCGTCCTGCGCGGAAAGGGAGTATTCGACGGGTTGAGCAGTTCCGCTCGGATTAGAGACGGTGATCGACGTCAACCCCTCTCCCTGCACGATCTGGGCAACATCCAGGCTGGTTCCGACGAAAGAGGGCACAAAGCCGAACTGGGCCGGGAGTTCTTCACCCTGGGGCGCTGGCTCCACGCCGGTTCTGACCACCTCCACGGCGTTAATGTAAAGACGCGTTTTACCGCTGTAGCAACGCAAACCGTCCCTGTAGCAGAGATTCTGCCAGCAGCCGAAATTGTCGGCGGAGCGAACCGGTCTCAAGGGTTTGAACCGGGGGACCCATCCCCACGAGGATGTGTGGTTGCCCCCTCCCCAGGCCAGATAGCGCAAGGCTCCGGCGTTGATGAGGCAGGCACGCTTGTCTCCGACCGGAGCACAGTCGACTCCGACCTTCACGAAGGCGTCGAATCTGAAGTTCAAAGCATCAATGCTCTTTTTCTTGATGTCCCCGGTCTTCAGGTCAATCAGGACGATTTTCAGGCGCCAGTGATCATCCAGGAACAGGAAACCGAGAATCGGGCATTCAATGGTGCCCAGAATGGCCACCGCCGTCTCAATGAAGTGGTTGGGCACCTGGTCCTCTTGAGCGAGGGCTGCAATGAGAGCCAGGACGGTGATGACCACAGCTGGCGAGGCCGGCGTTTCCCCGGCCGGCGAGGCCAGGGGGGCTTCCAGGTCCACCTCGATCATCACAATCTCGCTCTGCAGGGTCGTGAACTGCCTGACCGCAAAGATGCGAACCTTGCCATCGATCACCTCTGGAGCCAGGCGCATGCGGGGGCTTCCGTTGGCGCCGCCTAAATAGACCGTCGCCCCCAGACCGAGGGGAATCTCCTCGAAGTTGGACAAGCCCTGCGGCGATGTCCCAGTGCTTCGCGCAATGAACAGCCGAGGCTGGAACGTAACCGTTTCGGCGTTGATAAAGTAGCCCAGAACCACCACATCTCCGTCCGGTGTGACCAGCATGTCCGAGGAAAAGAAACCTTGCTCCGATGAGACATCCTGAAAGAAAAAGTCCGACCCCTGAGGTGCCTCCCCCATTGCGTTGGGGAAAAGCAGCAATTGGAGTCGGAAGTCATAGACAAGGCAGAAGGCAAGGTAGGCTCCAAGAAGAACCGCGCTCCCCCGTGAACCCAGCCCGAAGAGAAAAGACGCAGGGGCGTTCTCCATGACTCGGGTTCGCTCAGAGAGTTTTTTGCCGGTATAGACGTCGAGGTTTCTCGCCTGCGGTACCTCGCTGTCGCTAAGCACCAGAACCCCGTATCCGGACACAGACATTTCCACAGCTGCCGGGCCCACGACGACGAACCGACCCTTGCCCGGGTATGGCCCATAGGCTCCCATCAGATTCAGGTTCAGGACCAGCAGCAGTCCCAGTGCAGTCAAGAGTTGTTTATACCGGCACGTGCGAAGATTTCTCAGCATAGCGCCCTCCAGGCTAGATAAGAACGTAGGTGCGTTCTTGGCGACCCCACCACGAGTCCAGCGAAAATGAGCTGTCAGTAAATGAGAGGTGCGAACCTGGGATCTAGAATAGCTGCTCACCTGCCAATACTCAATCGGAGGCAGTTGCTTCTGTGAGTTTCCTGGATGTCACTTGCCGGGTCCGTACAACCCGCTCCGGGTAGTGATCCAGCCGGTCCAGAGCCCACTGGAGATACCCCGGCACGTCTCCGCCGACTCTTATACTGGTTATTATGGACAGGGCGGGTGGTGCCAAGGGTCGGTGCCGGTGCCTGAGGAGGTGAGCGATCGTGGGTGAGCTCTTCGGAACAGACGGAATTCGCGGTCAGGCCAATGTCTACCCGATCGTGCCGGAAGTCGCACTGCAGCTGGGTAAGGCCATTGCCTCTGTCTTCGGCCCTGGCGAGGCCGTACCGGGCAGAGCCCTGATCGGCAAGGACACCAGGCTCTCCGGGTACATGCTCGAGACAGCGCTGACCAGCGGTCTCGTCTCGGCGGGGATGGATGTCCTCCTGGTGGGCCCGGTCCCGACCCCGGCCGTCGCCCATCTAACCCGATCCATGCACGCGACGGTCGGGATCATGCTGACCGCCTCTCACAATCCCTATGACGATAACGGGATCAAGTTATTCGACGGGGAGGGTTTCAAACTTCCCGACCGGCTCGAGGGGCAAATTGAACAATTGCTGCTGGGGGGAGTGCTGGAAAGCGACCACATTCGCAGCGATCGGCTGGGCAAGGCACAGCGCATCGAGGACGCCGGGGGCCGCTACATCGAATATGCCAAGGAGCCGATCGATAATGAGAGCTTGAACGGGCTCAAGATCGTCCTTGACTGCGCCAATGGTGCCTCTTACCTGATCGGGCCCCGGATCTTCCACGAAATGGGAGTGGAAGTCGTCAAGACAGCCGTGGAGCCCAATGGCTTCAACATCAACCAAGACTGTGGAGCCCTTCATCCGCAAGAGATCTCCCGACTGGTGCGCCGGCATGGAGCCGATGCAGGCATCGCCCTGGATGGAGATGCGGACCGGGTCGTCTTCTGCGACTCGGAGGGAGCCGTCGTAGATGGGGACCGTATTCTCGCCATGTGCGCCCTCGACCACCAGCGGCGTGGTCGCCTCGCTCACGAAACCCTGGTGGTAACCAGCCTCAGCAATCTTGGACTTCACGAGGCCATGAATGCCGCCGGTATCCAGGTCGTGGCCACTCGAGTGGGCGACCGTTATGTCATCGAAGAGATGCGCTCAGGCGGATACAGCCTGGGGGGAGAGAAGTCAGGTCACATCATATTCAGGGACCACGCCACCACAGGCGATGGGATCATCAGCGCACTGCAGGTTCTGAAGCTCATGAAGCAATCCGGCAAAGCTCTCGGTGAACTCGCAGCCTGCATGGATGAGTTCCCCCAGAAACAGTGCAGCCTGGATGTCAGGGAAAAGCGGCCTCTCGAGGAGTTGCCCCGGCTGTCGGAGGCCACCGCCAGGTGCCGCGCCGATCTGGGACAAGGGGGACGGGTCCTGATTCGCTACTCAGGGACGGAACCGAAAATTCGCCTTCTGGTGGAATCCAGAGAAGAAGAGCAGGTGCGAAGGTGGACCGACGATCTGGTTGAGGTTATCCGCCAGGAGCTGGGCACGTGAACGGGAGAATTCTCCCGGCGGGCAGCCCTGAGAGCTGTCACCCGGTCACGATCAACCGAACCCTCGATTCTTTTCCGGTGGCGAATATCGCTCTCGCTGACTTCCTGACCGGGCGCCTCGGAGGAAAAGGCCTTGAAATCGAGCAGGAGCCGTCTCCGGGAGGCCTGTCCCTTTACCTGCCGGCCGACTCCTGGGTGTCCGCCGAGAGTCTACGCCGGCTCGCAGAGGCGGACAGTTCTACCGTCCTCAGAGATGCCAGCGGCGGCGACCTGGCCTGGGTCAGTGAATCTTCCGGAGTTCCGGAGCCGGCAGCGGTACTGGCCGCCGATGAGGACAGTTTTCGAATCCGCTTTCCGTGGGATCTCCTGCAAGTCAACGAGATGGCCGTCGAGAAGACCCTCGACAGCGGCCGGCTGGACGAAGCACCTCCCGGCACCCACGTCGAGGGACGCCTCAGGCTGGGTCCTGGCACCCGCCTTCTGCCCGGAGTCTACGTTGCCGGTGACGTCATCGTGGGAGAGAACTGCACGATCGGACCGAACTGCTACATTCGGGGCCGGACCTCAATCGGAGCCGGTTGCAAGATTGGCCAGGCCGTCGAGATTAAGAACAGCATCGTACTGGCGGGAAGCACTATCGGCCATCTCAGCTACTGCGGTGATTCCATTGTCTGCGAAAACGTCAACTTTGGCGCCGGAACCATCGTGGCCAACTTTCGCCATGACGGCAAAAACCATCGCTCGATGGTGGAGGGGAAGCTGGTCGACACCGGTCGGAGGAAGTTCGGGACGATCCTGGGAGAGGGAGTGCACACGGGAATCCACACCAGCATTTACCCGGGTCGGAAGCTGTGGCCCTACACCAGCACCCGCCCTGGAGAAATCGTCCGATACGATCTCCCGGCTCAATGACTCCACTACTGCGGGAGACCCGTCATTCGACGCTTGCTCAACCTCCCGGGCCGTCAGCCAGGAAGTAAGCTTCCAGCGAATTCAATTGATCGGCGAGCTCTTCCACGTGGTGTTGAAGCAGGTTTCGAATCGACAATAGTCCAACCAGTTCGTCCTCGTCGTCGACAATCGGCAGGTGGCGAATGTGGTTCTCAACCATGAGCTCGAGGGCGTCACCGTTTTGCGTGTCCCCGGTGGCTCGCTCAAGATCGGTAGTCATGACGTCTGAAACCAGCGTTGCGCCCGGATCTTTCCCCTCGCCCACGACTCGGAGCATGACATCTCGCTCCGAAAACATCCCAATCAGTCGATCACCGTCCAGGACCGCCGCGGCGCCCACTCGCACTCCCCGCATGGTCCGCACTGCTTCCAAGACAGTTTGCGCGGAGGAAACGACAGGCGGCGGGACCTGGGCAAGCTTGATAATTTTCATTTGAGGATCCTGGATTACCTATTCTAACTCAGGATTCTATCATCACTCTTTCGTTACGATGCAAATTGGGGTGTGCCAACCGGGCAGAAGGAGGAGGACTTCTGGAGTGCGGAAGTCGACTCCGCTCTGTAAAGCGGGGCACTTGAAGTGCCGCAGGTTGCGAGGCCATGACCAAGCTCAACGGCCAGTTCAAGAAGCTACATACGGGCGGGGTGAGAACGTATTCGCAGGTAGATCGGATGGCCTTGCAGAGATGATGCCTAGGACGGGGGTTGAACGTCCCTGTCCGAGGGACTCGGGAATCTCGTTCGTTCCTTCCCAAGTGAGAGATAACGCAGTTTTCGGAGTGCCTTGTCCTGGATCTGACGGATCCGCTCCCGGGTCACCGAAAACCGCTGGCCGACCTCTTCGAGCGTGCATTCGATGCCGTCGTCAATTCCGTAGCGCATCCTGAGAATCTGTTCTTCTCTGGGAGTCAGAGTCTGCAGCATTGCTGAGGTCTGTTCCTTGAGATCGATGCCGATCGTCAGATCCGCCGGTGATATAGCCAGCCGGTCTTCCACCAGGCTCCCCAGGTGACTGTCCTGATCTTCACCGATGGGTGTTTCCAGTGAAATGGTCTGCTGGGCAACCTTCAAAGCTTGTCGCACCTGGGCCAAAGGGATGCCTGTTTCGTGGGCCAGTTCTTCCAGGGTCGGCTCACGTCCTCCCTGCTGGAGCAGGGCGCGAGAGGTCTGGATGAGCTTATTGACCCGTTCCGTCATGTGGACGGGCAATCGAATCGTACGGGACTGGTCGGCGATTGCGCGGGTGATGGCCTGCCGAATCCACCAGTGCGCATAGGTCGAGAATTTATACCCGCGCCTGTAGTCAAACTTGTCAACTGCTCTCATCAAGCCGATGTTGCCCTCCTGAATGAGGTCCAGGAAAAGCACTCCACGTCTGGCGTATTTCTTGGCGATCGAAACCACCAGCCGAAGGTTGGCTTCCACCAGCTCTTTCTTGGCAATGTCCTCCTCCAGCTCGAACCGCCTGATGGTGGCGAGCGTGCGCTTGAGTTCCGCGGGGCTGGTCTCGAGCTCATCGTCAATCGCCTGCAGCTCTTCCTCGATCTGCACAAGCCGGTTCTTCACGTGGGTGACCCTGGCAACGGGAAGCGGAGACTTCTGCAGTAACAGAAGTTGTTTCTGCTCTCGTTCCAGGGCCTCGACGCCGTCCACGGCATTTCGAACGACGCTTACGAGTCTCGATTGGCTCTGAGGAGTCAGATTCAGCGCACGGATAACTCGAGCGATGCGAACCCGGTGGCAGGCCAGCTCAGAGAGCAGTTTTTCGTACCGGGGTGAATCCTGGCCGACCCGACGGAGCGTCTGCCGGACTTCATTCGTCTTAGCCTGCAGTTTTTTGACCTTGGAAATGCGGGCGTGCGTTTCCTCCTGGCGGGCCGCCACGAGGTCGTGGGTCAGCTCTTCCTTCGTGAAATTCACCAGCTTTGTGATCGGCGTCTCTCCGTCGCGCAGATCCTGGTCGTATTTGAAAATCTCGGTAACAGACAGCGGACAGCGGGAGACCACTTTGAGAACATTGGTCTGAGCTTTCTCGATACGCTTGGCGAGCTCTATTTCAGCCTCTCGGTTCAAGAGCGGGACCGTCCCCATCTCGCGCATGTAGAGTCTTACCGGATCGTCTGTCTTGCCCGGATCTTCGAAATGCGGCTTGGAGTTATTGCCTCCGTTGGCATTCTTCTTTCGGACTCCCCTCCGGTCTACCCGGCTCTGCTGCTCGGCCTCGAGCACGTCAATTCCAGCCGCACCAAGAAAGAGTAAGATCTGATCGAGATTATTGGAGAGCAGGAAGTTCTCCGGTAGAGCATCCTTCACTTCGTCGCTGGAAAGATAGCCCTTCTCCTTTCCGAGAATGATCAATTCTTCCAGAACATCGTATTCGTCTTGTCCGGACAAACTCTTTTCTCTCTCCGCTCAGGGAAGGTGGCCTGATTTGAGGGTCTGAAAGGGTCCAGTGTACCCCAGAAATCATTTTGGGGTGGCCCAATCGCAAAAGAGGCCCCGGGGAACCCGCGGCCCCTTCGCAAATTCCGGTAATTGCAGGCGCTTACCAGCGATCTCTTCGATGGCCGCCGCCGCCGCCGCCGAAGGATCTTCGCTTTTCTCGGGGCCGAGCCTCGTTGACAACCAGAGTCCTGCCCTCGAGCTCCGAGTTGTTCAGCTTCTCGGCGGCTGCCTCGGCTTCCTCCTGGCTGCCCATCTCAACGAAACCAAACCCTTTCGAGCGTCCCGTCATCCGGTCCGTGATGACCCGCGCCGACTCTACGGTCCCGTGCTCTGAAAACAAATCTTCCAGCTCCGCCTCCGTCGTCGCGTAAGGCAATCCACCTACATACAACTTGTTGCTATTCATGTTCTCCTCCAAGAGAATCTCTCTTGTCTTCCATTCGCGAGGTTTGTCCGCCAAAGCGAAGCAGAACGCATGGAACTGGCACGTGGATGCCACAATCCCGGTCTCTTAGTTTTTGTTGGGCTTCTTTCGCTACGGTGAGACAGTTCAGGCCTTCTGTTTCTTTTTCAAGCTCCTTCAGGAGACCTCAGACCAAAGAAGCGCTTCAAGAATACGCGCCTTCCCGCCGTCGCGTCAAACGATCATCCTCACAGCAACACCACTTTTGACCGAGCAAACCCACTGACCAGACACCCCACCACAGGCTGCTATAGTTCAGGCTATGAAGCTCTTCGAAGACACAACCATGGCCTGGGAGGCCGCCGATCCCGCCAATTTCACCGGGCAGGCCCGCGTCAAACGCAGCGGTTTTCTAGATGGCAGGGATCAGATCAGACAATTCCGGGTCGAGTTTCAGCCGGAGGCCCGGACCAACTGGCACATCCACTCGGGCCCACAGCTGCTGGTCGTCCTCTCCGGAACCTGCCTCGTGCAGAAATGGGGCGGAGTGTTGGAGCCGGTACGGGCCGGGCAGACCATTGTGTTCGAACCCGGAGAAAAACACTGGCACGGAGCCGCCCCGGACGGGCCGATGACTCATCTGGCTGTGAATATCAACTCCACCACGACCTGGCTGGAAGAAGTCGAGAGAAAGGACCACCGGGGTCACTAAGAGATTTCTGGCGCTCAGCTATTCTTCTTCATCCGGGGCCGGGGCCGGACCGTTGAAGTTAGGAGCATCCGCCTCCACCTTCCAGCTGCCGTCAGCCTGTTTCCTCCATACGGTGAGATATTTGCCTTCACGCGTGACCGGGTTGCCCTCGGCGTCGTTCACGGTGAGCTCAAAGCTCCCCACCGTGTAGCCGAGATCTCCCGAGCTGGCCACCCCGGCACTCGAGGCCCTCCACTGCAGTGCCAGCCCCGGCGCACTGAAAAACTCGGAAATGGCTTCCTCAATCTGTTCTCTTCCGACTGCCAGGGGACCTTCGGGACTCAGAAAATGTGCTCCGTCGGTCGTAAAGGAAGCGAAAGCAACGGCGTCGCCGACCGTTTCGGACCAGGCCCGATCGGCCTCCATCAGGGCGGCCTTCGCCGCTTCCAGGTCAACCGGTTCCGGTGGCGGCGGCCCACAGCCGGCCAGCAGCAACGCAGCAGGGATCAACAGCAAAGATAAACAAAGACGTGAACCCGTTCTCATCTCGGCGCCTCCTTATTGAATTGAACGGTTATTGAGGCCTGCAACCATACCACCGCCACCACGGCTAATGAAGCACTCAATCTGGAGCGTGGAACGTGAAACGAAGAACTACCTTGCCGCGCAGTCGTCTTCGACCTGGCCGCCGTTTAAGGTCAGGGTACAGGCCCTCTCTTCTACACTTCGCAGAGGATGGGCGGGATCGAGTCTAACCGGCATCAGGACGAGGGTCACTCGGAGGGTGGTGGGGGTGGCGTCAAAAATGCCGAAGCCATGGGCGCGGCGGGCGAATCTGGAGCGTTTGCCGGGCCTGATCCGGCGCGGTCGTTTGCCCCCGCCTCCTACCACGAAATAGTGGCGACCGGCCTCTTCCAGGTGCTGAATGTCGTGGTCGTGCCCGGCAATGCACACCTGAACTTCAAACCGATCCAGCAGCGGCAGCAACAGGTCGCGCCGGCGCCGCGACCCCCCGTGCCAGCCTGCCGAGTAAAGCGGGTGGTGGGCATAGACAACCTTCCAGGGGGCGCTACTGGCCTTCAGTTCCTCCTCCAGCCATCGAAGCTGATCCGGTTTCTTGCGCAGATCCTCGGTGTCCAGAGCAAACAATTGCACCGGCCCTGCCCGAATCGTATAGTAGGTTCCCGGCATGGACCAGGTCGAGCTGGAATAGTTCAGCTGGGCTGCCGAACCCGACCTCCAGTCGTGGTTCCCCAGGGTTGGATAAAAGCAGATCCCGAGCGGTCCGTAAACGTCTTCCCAGTCACGCTGCCAGCGGATGTCGTTTTCAGTCTGCAGGCCGCGGGGGTAGAAATTGTCACCCACCGTGATGCCCAAATCCCAGGGTGATTTCCGGTGATACTCCCGCATTGCGGCAGCTACGATCTCCTGGCTGTCACCGCGGCCGGACTCTTTCGTCCCAAAATCGCCGATTGCCACGAATCGAGCCGGGCGATCTTTCGGAACAACCGTGAGCACTGCTTGTGAAGAAACTCGGGGGGCATGACCGAAAGCAGCCGCAATCGAGGCTACACACAAGAGCAGGAATCGTTTCGGCATAAGCAGCGCCCTACTATACCAACCCGGGTCCGGGACCGCAGACGGAAGGGGTTGGAGAGAGAAGAGAGGGAGAGGACATCATTCTCTCCAACAGCACATCCTATGGGATGAACCTGCTGGCCAACGGGTTGGACTGGAACGACGGCGACGAGGTTGTGGTCGTTCGAGGCGACTTTCCCGCCAATCTTTACCCCTGGCCGAGCGCGGGCTCTCGATCCGCTCGATCGATCCCGAGGGACCCAGCGTTACCCCAGCGGAGCTGGAAGCATCCATCTCGCCCCGGACTCGGCTGTTCTGTACCACCCTGGTTCACTCCCTGACCGGCTTCCGGTTGGGCTCAGAGAAAACCTGGGGGCCCGCCGTTTCGACATCTTCTGCCCCGCCAATTTCTTCAACTTCCTGACATCGCGCTGCGGGGGGGGGCTCTACGGATCTCTCCGCACCTCTACAACACACCCGAGGATATCGACAGGTTAATGGAGGTGCTGAACACGTAGAAATCAGTGCTGTGCAGCAGATACCAGCTCGTGCGCCAAGAACGCCTCAGCGGAAGGGAATGTCCGGGCGCCCGAGGCCGACCGATTCAATCGATAGCCTCAGGGCTTTGAGGCCGCCCCGTCATCGTCGATCACAAACACGGTGGCTCGGCAGTCATCAGGAAGACTCTTCTTCGCACGCCAACGTCAAATCGATAGTTATCCCCAGGTCGGGGTTGCGGGTTGCGCGGAGACGTCCGCCGTGTGCTTCTACGATCGTACGGCTAATAGACAGACCCATCCCCAGGCCCTCGGGCTTGGTGGTGTGGAAGGGTGTGAACATCTGAGCGAAGGCTTCGTCGTCAATCGGGGGGCCGGTGTCACGCACCTTGAGAACTCCGATGAAACCATACTCACTCTCTGTGTGCCGCACGGCATTGCTGAGAAGCATGCGGCTCGCCTTTGGCCAATTTCCATCCTCAAGGAAACCCGCCATTGCAGTGGTGACAGCACTGAGCTGTTCGGATTCGGCCCTGCAACGAATCATCCAAACCAACTTTCGTCATACATTAAACTTCGGATCGAGTTGCTCTGACCTCACGATCGGCGCCGCGAGGCTATAATATACTCAGACTCGCTTTGCAAACGTTGTTTGTTCAAGGCCGACGGTCCATAACGCCATCCGCAAAATCCGCAGTCATGCCGCGGCGATGTAGACAGCCGATGGTAGAATTGGGCTCGCCGTGAGACATTCAACAAATGACGAGCTGATCGCGCGCTGGCAGGGCCGGCCGGCTCCTCTGCTGCCGCTGCTGCACGCCTTTCAGGAACGCGACGGTTATCTGTCCGAGGAAGCGATCCGGAAAACTTCCTCGGCTTTGAAGATCCCTCTGGCTGATCTGTACGGGACAATCACGTTTTACCACCACTTCTCGCGCCAGGCCAGCGGCGGCTTTCGAGTCTGCACCGGGCCCGTCTGTCGTTTACGCGGAGGACTCGATCTTCTGGAAGAACTCGGAGACACAGCCCATGAAATGCCCTGCGCGGGTCGCTGCGACGACCCCGTTCCTGTGATTCAAGCCCAGACCTTGCTCATCGGCACCGCTTCAGACTCACTGCTCCCCAGCCCTTCGCCACTGCCTCCCCCCAACCCGGGGGGAGTAGAGGAGTGTGTTTTCGCCTCTATCCGCGCCGATGGCCGGGCCGGCATGCGGGGCTACTGCGGAAACGGGGGATATGAAGCGTTGAGTCGAGCCGTCCTGGAAATGGAACCCGAGGAAGTCATCCGGGTGATCACCGAGAGTGAGCTGGCCGGCCGGGGCGGAGCGGGCTTCCCGACCGGACGAAAATGGCAGGCCGTTCGCGACGCCCCGGGTCACCCGAAAACGATCGTCTGCAATGCCGACGAAGGCGAGCCGGGCTGCTTCAAAGACCGGGTCTTGATGGACCATGACCCCCATGCCGTCATCGAAGGGATGATAATGGCTGCCTTCGCGACCGGGGCGACCAGGGGTTTCATCTATCTCCGCTACGAGTATCCGGAAACCTTCGCGATCCTGGATCAGGCTCTTCGTGAGGCGCAGGAGTCCGGCTTCCTCGGAGACAGGATTCTGGAACGCGACTTTTCCTTTCACCTCTACCTGCGACGGGGAGCGGGGGCCTATATCTGTGGCGAAGAGACTTCCCTTCTGAACAGTCTCGAAGGCAAGCACCCCTTTCCGCGCAACCGGCCCCCTTACCCTGTGACTCATGGCTATGAAGACCTCCCCACGGTCGTCAATAACGTGGAGACTCTGGCCTCGGCTCCTCCCATCGTGAGGAAGGGACCGGAGTGGTACCGGGGGCTGGGCTGGACCGGCCACAGCGGAACCAAGCTCATGAGTCTCTCAGGTGACATTAAAAAGCCTGGCAACTACGAGGCTCCCCTGGGAATGCCTCTAAAAACCCTGCTTTACGACTGGGCCGGAGGCCCCCCCGCGGGCCGAACCATCCAGGCGGTGACCATGGCCGGTCTGTCAGGAGGCTTCCTGGCCGGCGACGATCTGGACGTCACCCTCGACGAGACCAGCATCCGGAGCCGCGGCTCTTTCCTCGGCGCCGGCGGAATCATGGTCTTTGACTCGAGCAGAAACATGGTCGAAGTCGCCCACAATGCCATGAGCTTCTTCGCTGAGGAGTCCTGCGGCAAGTGCTTTCCATGTCGCATCGGTACTCAGCGCCTCACGGAACGCCTCTCGGGAGAGGCGGGGCCGAAGGACTTCGACACCTGGGCGGGGGAGGTACGGGATCTGGGCGAAATCATGAAGGAGTTGAGCGCCTGCGGACTGGGGGTGGCCGCGCCGCTCGTCAGTGATAGTCTATTGAAGTACTTTCCGGACAGTATCCAGCGACACCTCCGCGATTCGGAGGCAGAGGGAGGGAAATGAGCTCGGGCTCGAGAACACAGACCGAACCGGCCACGTTGAGCATCGACGGCGTTGAGGTCTCTTTTGCGCCGGGAGAAACCGTGTATGAGGTGGCGGATCGTCACCACACACAGATCCCCACATTGTGCTATGACAAGAGGCTGGAGCCCTTTGGAGGGTGCCGGCTTTGTGTCGTGGAAGTGGATGGAATTCCCAAGCCGGTTGCTTCCTGTACCACCAAGGCGGCTTCCGGAATGGTCGTCCGGACTCGGACCGAGAAGCTCGAAAGGCAGCGCAAGACACTTCTGGAAATGGTGGCCAGCGAGAATCGACAGATCCAGGTCGATCCCCTCAGTGGCTACGCTTCCCAGGAACTGGCGGTTCTGGCCGATCGCTACGGGGTTCACAATGGCCGCTTCGCCGGCAGTACTTCGGGCACGTCGAGTGACGACGACAATCCCTTCATTCTCCGGGACTACGAGCAATGTATCTCCTGCTACCGCTGTGTCCGTGTTTGTGCCGAGCAGGAGGGAGACTACGCCATCACGGTTTTGAACCGCGGCTTCGAGACCCAGATCGCGACCGAGTTCGACGGCCTGCTCAAGGATTCGGCCTGCACTTTCTGCGGTCAATGCGTACAGACCTGCCCGACCGGGGCCCTGTCAGACCGCAAGGCTTTACAACACGCACATCTTCCCGAGGAAATCACAAAGACACGCAGCACCTGCCCCTATTGCGGCGTTGGTTGCTCCGTGGATCTCATGACCAAGGGAGAAAAACTGGTGGGGATTCAGCCCGCCATGGACGGTCCCGCCAATGAGGGCGCCCTGTGCATCAAGGGACAGTTCGCCTACGATTTCGTGCAACACCCGGAGCGCCTCACCGGTCCCCTGGTTCGGGGCTCAGACGGCGAGCTGCACGAGGCCGACTGGGACGAGGCCCTCGATCGAGCGGCTGCCGGATTCCAGGAGGTGCTTGACAAACACGGCCGGCACGCCGTCTACGGAGTCGCCTCGGGGCGCACACCCGGTGAAGCCGACTACATGATGCAGCGGTTCATCCGGGCCGGCTTCGGGACCAATCACATCGACAACTGCAGCCGTGCCTGACACGCTCCCACGGTGGCCGGTCTGGCCGCCACCATCGGACGCGGTGCGATGTCCAATCCCCTTGCCGACATGGAAAAACCGGACGTCTTTTTCTGCATCGGCACCAATATGACGGAGTGCCATCCGGTGGCAGCCACTCGAATCAAGAAAGCCGTCTCGCGGGGGGCCAGGCTTATTGTGGCCGACCCCAGACACATCGACCTGGCCGACCTGTCGGACGTTTTTCTGCAGATCCGGGTGGGCTCGGATTCTGCACTGCTACTGGGGATGGCCCACGTCATCGCCCGCGAGAGGCTCATCGACGAGGAGTTCATGGCCGCGCGCACGACGGGCGGGGAAGACTTTCTGGAGCATGTCAAAGAATTTCCGCCTGCGTGGGCGGCAGAGATTACGGGAGTCCCGGCTGCCGATATCGAAACGGCTGCTCTGTTGTACGGGGGGGCCGGGAAGGCTGCCATCTACTACACCCTTGGTATCACTGAACACATCTGCGGGGTCGAGAATGTTCAGGGACTGTGCAACCTGGCTTTGATGACCGGTAACCTGGGTCGTGAAGGGACCGGGATCAACCCCATGCGGGGCCAGAACAACATTCAGGGGGCCGGTGACGGTGGAGCCATTCCCAACAATTATCCCGGCTTCCAGCCGGTCACCGATCCCCAGAACCAGGCCAAATTCAAGCGGGCCTACGGAACCGAAGTCGACCTCGGAAAGATCATGACCAAGGTTCGGGCACTGGACCTGGCGGGGGATCAGATCCGGGCCATGCTCATCGACGGCGAGAACACCCTGGTCTCCGATCCCGACATGGAACACTGCGAGCACGCCCTGCGCAGCCTCGATCACCTGGTCGTCATCGATATCTTCCTGACCGAGACGGCAAGGCTGGCCGACGTCGTTTTTCCGGCGACGAGCTGGGCGGAGACGGATGGAACTTTTACCAATACAGAGCGCCGGGTTCAGCGCGTCCGTCAGGCTGTGCCCGCAGCAGGCCAGGCCAGGCCCGACTGGTGGATCATTGCGCAGATTGCGCGGCGCATGGGCTTCCAGGGGTTCGAATTCGACTCGGCCAGAGAGGTTTTCAACGAGCTGTGCAGCCTCTCTCCCATCTACGCCGGTCTCGACTGGGACCGTATCGAGAAGGGTGAGTACCACTGGCCGGTCCCCTACGAGGGACATGCCGGGACGCCCGTTCTGCACGAGGGCGAGTTCAGGAACGGTCGTGGCATCTTTTCACTGATTCGCTACCGGGATCCGGCCGAGACCATTGACGATGAGTTCCCCGTGTGGCTGACCACGGGAAGGCGGCTCGAGTCTTATCACACCCGAACCCAGACCGGCCGCGCTCAGGGCATTGATTATTTTCTGTCGGAGGAGAGCCTGGAGGCCCATCCCGACGACATCGAGGCCTGGGGCCTCGAGAACGGCGATTGGTGCCGCATGTCCAGCCCGCGAGGATCAATCAGGATCAAGCTCAAAGCCACCAGGCGCTCACCGCGGGGGACCGTCTTTACCACCTTCAGCTTCAGCGACGTCCCCGTGAACATCCTCACCGGATCTGGCTACGATCCCATCACCGACACTGCCGAACTGAAAGTCTGTCCGGTGAGAGTCGAGCCGGTTTGACGGGGTTCCGGCGGCGGTCGCGGCCCCGAGGCCCCTCCATACTCATGAGCGCGCCAACGTGGAACGTGGAACTATTCTTCGGGTTGGTCCTGGAACGCCTGTTGGGCTATCTGCTTGATCTCGTGCAGGTTCAGTTTTCCGGTTCCCAGCAGGGGCAGCCGGTCAACTCTGACAAACCGGCCCCTGCGCGGGATGAAGAGATTGGGAAGTCCCTGCTCCTTCACCTTCTCAAGCACCGGGGCGATCTCTTCGGGCTCGCACGTGTGTAAGACAGCCAGGCTCTCACCCTTGCCGGGATCGGTAATCGAGGTGACGGCGAAAACCTGCTCCTCGGGTGAGCCGAGTGCCCTTTGCAGTGCCTCCTCGATGCGACCGTGAGGTACCATCTCGCCGCCGATCTTAGAGAAGCGAGAAAGGCGATCGGTAATCTTCAGGAAGCCATCTTCGTTCATGAGGCCGATATCTCCGGTCACATACCAGCCGTCCCGAAACGCCCTGCGCGTGAGGTCATCTCTTCCCAGGTAGCCCTTCATCACGTTGGGGCCCTTGATCAACAACATTCCGGGCTCTCCTGCGGGAAGCGGCTCGAAGGTGTCGGGATCGACCGGCCTGACAGCCACTCCGGGGAGAGGTGCACCCACGTAACCACGGCGTGAGCCGGGTTGAAAGAAACCGGGTGCCCGAAAGTCGGGTACGCTGGCCGCGATCGCGGGTGAGCACTCGGTGGTTCCGTAACCCTCCATCGGGCAGACTCCAAACCGATCCTCAAAGGCCAGTGCTGTCTCGACGGAGAGCTTTTCAGCTCCCGTGATCACCAGCCGCAAAGAGCCAAACTGAGCGGGAGTACAACGACGCATGTACAGCTGCAGGAAGGTGGGGGTAGCCAGAAGAATCGTCACCCGGTAGCGCTGCACCAGCTCTCCGATGGCGGCGGCGTCCAGGGGATTGGCGTGGATCGGCATCCCGAGATCCTTCTCGAGGGCAAACCAGGCGGACATGAATCCGAAGGAGTGAAACAGTGGGAGAATCCCCAGAACCCGGTCCCCGGGCCTGGCCCGCAGCACCTGCGTGAGCGCCTCCACATTGGAGCCGACATTGAAGTGCGAGAGCATGACTCCCTTGGGCTCGCCGGTGCTCCCACTGCTGAAGATAACGGTCGCCACATCCCCGGCTCGAATCGGGCCCTGAGCCCCGCTCAGCCTCTCCACCCAGACCACCGGGAGAAAAAGTGCAGCCAGGAGACTCGAGAACCGAAGCCCGGGACCCATGATCTTGCCAAGATCCTCCGCCCACAGCACGTCGACGTTTTCGGGAAGCTCGAGTCCAGCCTTCTTGACGAACAGGCGGCTGCTGACGACGGTTGTGAGGCCCGCCTGCCGGATAGCCGACTCCATGCCTGCCTTTCCGGCCGTGTAGTTGAGGTTCACGCTGACGCGTCCGGACAGCGAAGCAGCGATGTTGACCAGTACACCTGCCACCGTGGGTGGGAGCAGGATCCCGACGTTCTTCTGACCGGCCCACAAACCCTTCAGAGCTCGAGCCAGGGCCACGGCTCCGGCAGCGGCCTGGAGTCTGGACAGTTTCCGCCCGGCTGCCTCGGCCAGGGCCAGAGAAAAAGGGCTTCGCCGGGCGCTGGCAAAGAACTCCGCGTGCAGTGGCCGGGCTTCAGCCTCTCTGGCCGTCCAGGCTCGAGAGGCCAGTTCCTGAACACGCTGGCGCAGGTCAGCCGACTTCGTGCCCGCACAGAGAGGGCTTCCGAACGCCACGGTTACGGGATAGGGAATCCGGCGGGGAACTTTGAAAACGAAGCGCCCCCCCTCTCGGCTGAAGATGCTCCCCCACAGGCGGTCCAGATAAACGGGAATGATGCGAGCCTCCCGCTTGGCGGTGATCCGCTCCAGGCCCCGGCGAAAAGGCAGAAGGGTTCCGGTCCGGGTAATCTGGCCCTCCGGGAAGATGCACACGAGTTCGCCCTTTTCAAGGGACCGTCCCGCGTCGCGCAGAGCCTTCAGAATCACGCGAGGGCCCCCCGAGGCGGCGATGGGAATGCAGCCCATGGATTTCAAGAAGGGTCTGAATAGCCAGTTGTCGAAGTAGTACTGGTGGACGATAAAGCGGATCGGCCGGTCGAGGCTGGCGATCAGCATCAGGGCATCGACAAAGGAGACATGATTGGGAACCAGCAGGGCCCCTCCCTGGCGGGGCACGTGGCGGCTCCCCAGGATGCGTAACCGGTAAAAGGTGTGGGTGGCCAGAATCAGGGTGAGTCGCAGCAGGGCATGAGGCAGAAGCCACAGAGCCCAGGCGGTGCCCATTAAGATCACCACCGAGGCTGCTCCCAGGATGGCCCGGGGCGAGAGCTCCAGATTGGCCAGCAGGGTCCCCCCTAACGAACCGGCAAGGATGCCACTGAAAACAAAGATGTTGGAAAGAGCTACGATTCCACCCCGTCGTTCGTCCGGAGACTTCCATTGAACGAGGGCGTTGAGCGGGACGACCAGCAGACCGCTGGCCACTCCCAGGATAACCATGAAAACCAGCAGCAGGGCAAAGCCCGGGGCAAGGAGAGCCAGCGTGAGACTGGCGAACGCCATCAGCACGGCTCCCAGAGGGATCAGCCCGTACTCGACCTTCGGCCCGGAAAGGCGACTGGCCAGCAGGCTTCCCATGCCGACCCCCAGGCCCAGCACGGCCAGAGGGATTCCCGACATGGATTCCGAGAGTCCCAGAACGGTCCGCGAATAGACGAGGATATCCTGCCCCAGGAGACTGGCGACCGTCCAGAAGAAGACGGAACCCGCGACCGCAAGGCCGAGTACCCGCTGAGACCGGATGGTCCTCCACGCGCCACGAATGGTTTCGCCGAGTTGCCCCTGCGACCGGGCTGGAGGGACCTTTGGAATTCCCCGGGAGAAAACGAAACCGACCAGCGCAGACAACGTCAGGAAGGCTCCCATGAGCCACAAGTGCGTACCCGAGCCATGCAGAAGAAATCCGCCGAAGGCGGTGCCCAGAATGATGGCCAGAAAGGTCCACATCTCAAGATGGGCATTCCCGCTCGAGAGCCTCTCATGAGGAAGAATCTCGGGCAGGATCCCGTACTTGGCAGGGCTGAAAAGAGCACTCTGTGCGCCCATCAGACCCAGCACTACCAGTGGAAGACGGATGTTGTCGGGAAACAGCCACAGAAAGGCGGTGACCACCGCCATCAGCCCGATCTCAGCGCCCTTCATAGTGACCATGATGGTCCTCTTGCTGAGCCGATCCGCCAGCACACCGGCCGGCAGCGAAACCAGAATCAGCGGCACCGTCAGGACACAGAAGGCCAGAGTCGTCTCAAACTGGGAGAGTCGCTGCAGCTCTACTGCGTTTCCGAGGTAACGAGCCTCGAGTGATCGGATCCCCAGCAGGGCGACCATCAGCTTCAGGGCATTGTCATTGAAAGCCCCGAAAAACTGGGCCGCCAGCAGGTTGCGAATGGAAGGATTGGAGTGCCCCGTCTGCTCATTCACTGCGGCCGTCCTCGTGATATTCAAGTCCACTAGCAGTCTACTGAAGAAAAGAACGCAAAAAGTAACGTGCTTGACGCCCACGGCTGTTCCCCTTCGGTCAGGGTTGTGCGGGTGATCAGGCGAACCGGCACGGGCAGAGTTTACTCGTACGGGTCCAGAGCAAAGACCCGGCCTGGATTCAGTAACCCCTTGGGGTCGAGGGCGCGCTTGAGGAGTCGCATTGTTCGGATCTCATCCCGGCTCCGGCTCAGGTGCAGATGTGCCCTCTTTTCCATGCCGATTCCGTGTTCGGCGGAGATCGATCCTCCTATTCTCGCCAGGGGAGAGTAGACTATTTCCTCTACACGAGCCCGGGTCCTGGGAGTCACGCTTCCGACCTCGATGACAAAGTGGAGATTTCCATCACCGAGATGCCCGAAGGTGATGATCCGAGCGTCGGGCCAGATGCTCCTGGTGGACTTCCCGACCTGATCGACATACGCCTTCATGTCGCTGATCCGGAGACTGACATCGAACACGAAAACGGGCCTTCTGGCAAACCCGACTCCATCCCGTATGGCCCAGATCTGTCGTCTCTGTCTGGCTGACATGGCAATGGTTCCGTCCGCGAGCAGACCATCTTCCCGGGCCGACAAGAGAGCCGCTTCAAACCGCTCAGCATCAGCCTCCGGCTCAGAACCCAGGGCCTCGATCAGCACGTAGAAGGGCTGACCGGCGGCGATGGGCGCGGGATGGTCCCCTTCTCCTGTGACCACATCGTAGAAGTCCTTCCACATCACCTCAAACGCACTCAGGGTCCCGGCCAGGCTGCGGTCCATATGGTACAAGAGGGCCGGAAGATGGTCGAATTCCTTCACGGCGACCAGGGCCAGGTTCTCGCTGCCGGGTCGGGGAAAGATACGCAAGACCGCTCGCGTCACGATGCCAAGCGTTCCCTCTGTCCCGATGAAGAGCTGCTTGAGATCGTATCCGGCATTATTCTTGAGCATGCGGTTGAGCGAGGAGACAACGGTACCGTCGGCCAGAACCGCCTCGAGTCCCACCACCAGGTTGCGCGTCATCCCATAGCGGATGACCCGATTCCCGCCGGCATTGGTCGAAACGGCTCCGCCGATCGTCGCCGATCCGCGAGCACCAAAATCGAGCGGGAACAAGAAATCTTCTGCCTCGGCAGCCTCCTGCACCCTCTGCAGCGGTGCGCCAGCCTGGACCAGCATGGTGCGGTCACCCGGTGCGACATCCTCGATCTGATTCATCCTTTCCAGCGAGACGACCACTTCATCCCGGGTTGAAACCGCGCCCCGAACCAGTCCAGTCATTCCCCCCTGGGTGACCACGGGCTGGCCGCGGGCATGACAAAGCTGGAGGACTCCGGAAACCTGCGCGGTGGTCTGGGGCCGAACCATGCAGACAGCCTGGGAGGGTGTCGTGGAACCCCAGAAGGCAGGCCGCCCAGACACCTGCTCTCCCACCAGGACATCCGTCTCGCCCACAATCGCGGCCAGCTCTTCTATGAGCATTCCCTTAGCCCGGATTATGCAAGAACCGTAGTTCGGTGTTGAAAAACGACTCGAGAAGTGGCCCAACTCGGAAGCGGGCAGGTGTGACAGGCGGATTTGCGAAGAATATGGGTTGGCGAGGCGTTTGAGTGGTTTGGGGAGTGAATTTCAGACAGATCTGGGCCTGGATGAGTGTCGGAAGCGGTTTTTCGGGGGAGCTGGGAAAAGCTAACTGGAGTTCAGGCGACTCAAGACGAGGTGGAAGAGGGGTTGTTCGGGGAAGGCTGAGGAAAGATGGACCCAGATGCGTCGAGTGGTTTGTCGGATCCGGGCCCCAATCTTGAGGACCCGACGACGTAAGGTTTCGATTTCGAGCTTGTGCCAGGGGGTTCCGTGAAGATAGTCGCGCAGGCGCACGAACATCTGGTAAGCCAGTGCATGCAGGAGGAGTCGAAACTGATTGGCCAGGAATCGATGACAGCTGAGTCGGTCCATGCTCAGATGATTCTTGAAGGCCTTGATGAAGTTCTCGGTCTGCCCTCGGTTTGTGTAGTGGTCATAAAGTGATTGGGAGCAGAGATCGTCCCGGTTGGTAACTACAAAGCGACGATTGATGCCACGCTGATCGACCTCCACTTTGACAATGACGCGACGGGATCGATCCCAGCTGTGGGCTCGATAAAGAAACTCGTCAAACTGACGCTGTTTTTCCTCCAGCTCAAGGAACCTCAGCCGAGTCGAATCCAGCAGGGGCTCGACCACTCGCTGCAGGCGAGGGTTTCGACTTAACCCAATGACATACTGGAGTTTATTCTCTTCACATTCACAGAACTCGTAGAGCCGAGGCGTGGCAAAGCCGCTGTCGGCCCGAATCTCAATCTCGACATCCGTCCCCACTGCTTGTCGGATGGCCTCCACGACTCGCTTCAGAATGGGCACGATGTGAGAGGCAGCCCCCTTGTTGCCAGGTCTCAACACGGCACAGACCAGGTCTCCCGTGTCGGCATCGAAGATCAGCAAAGGATGCAGAATGTGGTTTCGGTAATACCCGTGGTAGAAGGAGAACTCCTGTTGGCCGTGAGTGTGGTCGTCGGTACTGTCCAGATCCAGGATGATCTTGCTGGGACGTCTCTTCTTCAGGGAGCGCACATAACGGCCTGGCAGCCACCGGCTCAGACGCATCAGATCCTTCTTGGTGACGGAGTTCTCCAGGCGGGAGAAAGTCGGCTGGGTGGCCAAATCGGGATCGCTCTCTGGCAACTGATCACAGACTGTCTTGAGCATCGGATCCGAGCGCAGCGTATCGGCGTCATTACAGTCTTCGTAGCCGGCCACGATCTGCAAGACTCGTTGTCGGATCAACTTCAACAGGTCATGACGAACGTAGCGTCGGTCTCGACTTTCCGCAATACACGAACTGAAGCCCTCGCACAATCGATGTTGACGATCCAGGGATCCAAACAACAACCATCCTGCGTCGGAAGTGAGGCTCCCTCCATCAAAACGCGTCGTGATCTTTCTGTGGCTGTGAAATGGCAGGGTATTCTGGCAGACTGTTTTTGACATTGCCGTAGCTCCTGTTTAGGGTCATTGTTTCTCTAAACCCTTTTATATCAGAGAGCTACGGCCTTTTTTCTGGGCCCAAATCTCACTTGAATTCAGATCTCTTGCATAATCCGGGTTAGGTTAAGCGGTGGGACGTTAAAAGTTGAAGGTTATTCGCGGAGGTGTTGATCATCGACCCGGGAGGCGCCCTGGGGCGGCGACCCCCGGAGGCGCCTTGGGGCGACGACCCGGGAGGCGCCCTGGGGCGACGACCCGGGAGGCGCCCGGCGACCCCGGAGGCGCCCTGGGGCGGCGACCCCCGGCTGTCGGAGTCCACCAGTACACTTACAGGTCGTGAAGGACCCGCGTCAGGTTACGCCCGCTGAATTCGCGATTATCGAAGTCCTGTGGGACCATCACCGGGATCTTCCGGTGAGCGCTGTAAAGCAGGAGCTGGCCCCGCGCAGGAACCTGGCCTACACAACGGTGATGACTCTGCTCGATAAAATGCGACGCAAAGGCAGTGTCAAGCGGAGGAAACGGGGAAAGGCCTATTACTATTCGCCAATGGTCAAGCGTCAGGAAGTCTTGAACTTTCTAGTCCAGGAATTCGCCAATTCCTATTGTCATGGCCGCCGACGCCTGCTCGAGCCTTTCATCCAAGAGAGCGGCAGTCACGGTAACGGCCGCCTGCGCATGAGCACCCCCGCCGGCCATCCCGATCTGGATGTCGAGCTGCTCTAATTTAAAATTCTGAGTCGAGCAGCGACTCAGATCCCCTCCCGGATCTCGAACTGATCGCGGTATTTGGGTGAGATGTAGATGTAGCTGGTCTCGAACAGGTCTTTCATGAAGATCTCCAGTTCGGGGAGCGCTTTCTGTTCGTAGAGTCGCTGTGAAATCTCACCTCTTACATCCTCCAGAGGCTTGACGTTGGAGGTCTCTTTGGCCGTGACTTTGATGATCTGGATTCCCCAGTCGTTCTCGATCAGTCCGGTGGTCTGGCCTACCTCGAGATCGAAGACGACGCTCTCCAGACTGGCCGCCAGGACGCCCTGTTTGAACGTACCTATATCGCCGCCGCGAGCGGAGGTCGCCCCCTCCGAGTACTCCTTGGCAAGCTCTTCGAAGGAATCTCCACCTTGGAGACGATCGAAGACCTCGCGAGCTCTGACTTTTGCATCGCCCTGTGACCTGTCCTCGTAGATAGCTATCTCCGAGAGAGTCACCTGGGGCGTTTCCGTAAAATCCATCTGGTGCTCCCGATAATAAGCCTCGATCTCAGGAGTCAGCAGGGTAATCCTCGAGTACACGAGCTGGGTTTTGACCATCTCGATGATCATGCGCTGACGAACCGACTTGCGAAACTGCTGTAGATTGGTCCCTCTTTGTTGAAGAGCCTGATCCAGGACCTGGAGATTGGGAATGCCGTTCTGATCCATCAGGTTCTGCAGGTAGCGATCCACGTCCTGCTCGATCTCCACACCCATGCCCACCTCTTCGGCCTTCTGCAGGATCAGCTTGGTCTCTATCATCGCCTGCAGGACTCCCCGTCTGGCGAGCTCGAACGCCTCCCGAAACTTCTCCTCGTCCTGGAATTGCTCTCGCAAATCGATCTGGAGCGTGCGTAGATCTTCGTCCAGGTCGGTCTTTGTAACGACGTCCTGGTTGACCCGGGCCACGATCTCGTCCAGGATCACTTCGGTCGGGGCATCCTGAGCATGCAGGGCGAGGGTCATCGACAGGAGGGATACCGAACCGACGAGCACCCTCTGGTTAACCAAGCGTCGCATTACGGTTTCTCCAAAAACTCGCCAGTCGTTCGTCCAGAATCTCGATTCTCGCCTCTGCGATCCGATTCTGTACGAATGAGTCGACCGCCGCGCGCTCCCTCTCTGCCACCAGGATCTCGAAGATCTGCTCCTGAACTTCATAGAACTTCTGATAGTGCTTGGGAGTTCTTTCCTCCAGGGTAAAGACATGGTAGCCGAATTGGGACGAAAAGACCGGACTGATCTCCCCGACCTTTAACGCAAAAACCACTTCCTCAAAAGCCGACGGCAGCTGGCCCGGCTCAAACACGCCCAGTTCACCGTTGTCATGAGTGCCCGCGGAGTGTTTTCGTGCCAGTTCCCGAAAGGTCCTGAAATCGCCGGGCTCGAGCCGTTTGCGCAGGCTGTCGACCAGCGAGCGTTGCTTCACGAGGATCTCCAGAACCCGCAGTCGTTCGTTGATGAGGAACTCTTCCTCATGGTCGACGTAGTACCACCGCAATTCGTTCAGACTGACCCTGGAACCCTGATCGAGGCGGGAACGGACATAGCTCTGGACGGTGAGAAATCTCTGATCCCACTCCCGTGCCAGATTCGATTCGGCTTCGTTCGTGCCTTCCCACTTCGAAGTGCGCTCCCGGACGAGCTCCTCGGGGATCCGGTAACCTTCGCGCTCTGCATCCTGGAACAAAATGAGCTGCACGAGGAAATGCTGAAAGCGGCTTGCGATCTCTTCACTGTCTTTATCTTCCTCCGACAGTTCCAGGTACTGCTCGAAATCGGACCGATAGACCGGAAACCCATTCACCCTGGCGATGAGCTTCGGCTCCTCCCTGATGGGTTCTGGTTGGCTGATTCTCGGTTCCTGACAGGACAATCCACACCCAAATACCAACAACGCCATAAGATGTCGTCCCGGTGCAGAATTGTTCATTGTCGGGGCAAGAAATGGGTCGTGAAACACGTCGTTTGCCGGCTTCGCCGGGAGGCATCATTCTAACACAGGGATTTGATCCAGGAGCCCGCCCAGCTGGCTGAAAACGTCGGCCGGCCTGGAAGAGGCGATGGGCCCGCTCAGGACACCCTGTGGCGAGAGATGCAGCTCCGGCCGGTTGCGCAGCATTTTTACCAGCGCCCCCACATCCACTGGGGAATTCTCTTGAAGCTTGATGTAGAGGTTCGAACCCTTCCGCTCGATGGAGGCGACGCGCAGGGGCCTTGCTTTGCGTCGAAGGCGCCCGTAGGCAAACAGGTTGCCAACCGCTCGAGGGTACTTGCCAAAGCGATCCAGCACCTCAGCCTCCAGGGCGGCCTCGGCATGCTCATCCTCGATGCCTGCGACGCGCTTGTAGAGCCACAATCGCAGGGTTGCATCGTCGATGTAGTGGTCCGGAATCTGAATGTCGAGCCCAAGGTCAATTGAGGTATGGACCTCTTCGATCCAGGGTTGCCCCCGCAGTTCGGCGACGGCCTGTTTCAAGAGCTTCGTGTAGAGCTCGAAGCCGACGGCATTGATATGTCCGTGCTGCTCTCCTCCCAGGAGGTTGCCGGTTCCTCTCAGTTCGAGATCGTGGGCCGCGATCCGGAAGCCGGCTCCCAGATCACTGAACTCTCTGATGGCGGCGAGTCGCTTGCGGGCGACCCCTGTCAATGTCTCCCGGGACGGGATGAGGAGATAGGCATAGGCGCGCCGGTTCGATCGCCCCACGCGTCCCCTCAACTGGTACAGTTGCGACAGACCGAAATGGTCGGCCCGGTTTACGATCAGGGTGTTGGCGGGGGGATGTCCAGCCCGTTCTCAATAATGGTGGTGCAGACCAGGACATCATACTCCCGTTCAACGAACTTGAGCATGGCCTCCTCCAGTTGCTTCTCAGGCAATTGCCCGTGGGCAACCGTGACTCGAGCCTCGGGAACAATGCGGCTCACCAGATCGGCAATCGAGTAGATGGTCTCGACGGAGTTGTGCACGAAAAAGACCTGGCCGTCGCGCTTCAGTTCCAGGTCGATGGCACTGCGTATGATCCTCTCGGAGAAACGCACCACCACGGTCTGAATGGCCAGGCGGTCCTTGGGGGGAGTCTCGATGATGGAAAGATCACGCAGGCCCAGAATGGACATGTTAAGCGTTCTGGGGATGGGGGTGGCTGACAGCGCAAGAATATCCACCTGGGCTCGCATTCGCTTGATCTTCTCTTTCTGAGCCACACCGAATCTCTGTTCTTCGTCGACGATCAGGAGTCCGAGCTTGCGGAATTTCACGTCGCGGGAAAGTAGCCGGTGGGTCCCAATGATGATGTCAAGGAGACCACTCGACGTGTCGGCCAGAATCCGGCTCTGCTCCGGGCGCGAGCGGAATCTGCTGAGCATCTCGACTCGAACCGGAAAAGGCGAAAAACGCGCCCGGAAGGTTTTCAGATGCTGGGCAGCCAGCACCGTCGTGGGGGCCAGCAAAGCCACCTGAAATCCATCGTTGACGGCCTTGAAAGCTGCTCTCATGGCCACTTCGGTCTTGCCATACCCCACGTCTCCACAGATCAGTCGGTCCATGGGGCGTCGCGACTCCATGTCCTTTTTCACGGCCTCGATGGCGGTCAGCTGATCGTGCGTTTCCTGGTATTCAAAGGCTGCTTCGAACTCCTGCATGAGGGAGTCGTCGGGCGCAAACGCGTGTCCCTGAGCCAGCTCTCTCCTGGCATACAGCTTGAGTAAGCCTTCCGCCAGGCTGTGAAGTGACTTCTTGATCCTCCTCTTGGTCCGTTCCCAGGTAGTACCGCCCAACCGATCGAGCCTTGGCCTCTGCCCGCTGATCGCACTGTATTTCTGAAGAAGGTCGAGACGGTCGGTAGGCACGAACAGGCGCGCCTCGTCTCGATACATCAGCTCGACAAACTCCCGATTCCGACCCTCCACGGCGATCGGCCGGAGGCCTTCGAATAGCCCGATTCCGTGTTCCACGTGAACCACGAGATCCCCCGGCTTCATATCCTGAAAATCAGATCGGAAGACTGCGGCAGGGTCCCGGCTCGCGGCCGGTGCTCTTTGCCTTTTCGGCACATCCGGGAAGATGTCCGCCTCGACGAAGACTTTCAGCTGGAAGTCCCGGCTGGAAAAGCCGGATGACAGCCGCCCCTGGCAGATACTCGCCTTCCCCTCCAGCGACTGAGCGAAGCCTTCGGTCTCAACCAGTGCGACGTCGTACTCAGCGCAGATATCGACCAGGCGACGGGTCATGCCGCTGGTTCTGGTCACGAAAACGCAGCGATGTCCCTGGTGCCCACCCGCTTCCACGTCCTCAATCAGCTCTTTGAAGCGGCCCTGGTACTTGCGCGCCGGTAGAAAATCAAAATGAAGACTTTCGGCAGTATCTTCGCGAAAACCAAAGGCCTGCACGACTTTCGCGCCCCGATTCTCGGCCTCCGAGAGGATCTCTCGCGGGGCGAGAAACAAATGATGGGGAGCCACAACCAGATCTCCGGCGGCGAACCGCTCCCGGTAGCTGGCCTGGAGAGAACTCGACATCCGATCCGCTCGATCAAAGAAGGAATCCGGATCGGGGACAACGATGGAGATGTTCAGCCCGGAATCACGGGCAAGAAAATCAATGACGCTGGCGTTGTTTTCCCAGACCAGGGGGAACAGATACTCGTAGCCGTTGAATACCTCTCCCATTTCAGTGAACTGGAGCTTCTCGGACAGGTCTTCCGCAAAACGGACCTCGCTCCAGTGGCTGGGGGCCCGCTCGTGCCAGAGCGCGATGTCCTCTTCCAGTACGAGCTGTTCGCGCATGGGCCAGACTTGGCACCGGGTGAGGAGCTCCTGCGAGCGCTGGGTGGCGGGATCAAACAGACGGATGGAATCTATTTCGTCCCCGAAAAACTCGATCCGGAGCGGGTGGGGCATGAGGGGCGAGAAGATATCCAGGATACCCCCGCGTCTGGCAAATTCCCCTTCTTCGCTGACGGGATCCTCTCGAACATACCCGGCCTGGCGAAGATAGCCGATGATCTCGTCCATGGCCTCTTCCCGGCCGACCTCCAGATGCCTTCCAAACTCCCTGAACTTCGCGGGACTTGGGAGGCGCGAAACAAGCGAGTGGAGCGTGGTCACCACGAAGCCCTTCTCTAAGTCGAGGATTCGGGCCAGTCCAGCGGCACGGGCTTCGCTCAGGGCGGGGTGGGGAGACAATCCGCGGTACGGGTCCGCCTCGAACCCGGGGATCAACGTGACCGCGTAGGCGGACCCCGCAAAAAAGTCCAGATCGGAGGCGATCGACTCGGCTTCGCGGTTGTTCGGGCAAATCCACAGACACACCGGCCGGTCGGGAGACAGCAGAGTGGAAAGCGCCATTGCCGCGCTGGAGCCCTCCAGTCCGTCCAATTGGCTCTGGCCCTGAACCCGCTTCCGGATCAGTTCCAGGACGGAGTTTCCGGTGCTAGCTGGAGAGGCGGATTTGTTCAATGAGACTCGTGGTGGAATATCCCTCTTCAAAGGGAATGGAAATGACTTCTCCTCCAGCCGCTTCTACTTCGGTTCTTCCCACAATCTCCTTGAGAGGCCAGTCGCCTCCTTTCACCAGGATGTCCGGGAGCAGATTCTGGATCAGTCGTGAGGGTGTTTCTTCTTCGAAAACGGTTACCAGATCGACACACTCCAGGGAAGCCACAATCTCGCAGCGATCCTCTTCGTTGAGCACGGGCCGTCCCACACCCTTGAGGCGGTGGACCGAGACGTCACTGTTGAGGGCTACCAGTAACAGGTCTCCGTGTCGCCGCGCCCGGTTCAGGTAGCGAATGTGTCCCGGGTGGATCAGATCGAAACAGCCGTTGGTCATGACCAGCCTTTTCCGGGAGCCCTTCAACTCCACCACGGCGCGACGGATATCCGAAACGGGCTTGATCTTCTCTGAAGGGTGTCTCGGAATCAACTGGTCCTTCTTACTCTGACTTTTTCGGGGTCTACCGCCGTCAACCTGAAAACATCCAGGTACTCTTCGGGTATCTGAACCTTCGGAACCACCTCATGGACCGTCGCCCCGGGGGCGACGTCGGTGAGGTCGATTGTGACTTTGAAGAGAGCGGAGTCAAGAGCCTCGGTGTAGGACACTGCAACGGTGCCCTTGAGATTGACGCGCCGGTCTACGAGCCTTGATGAGACCCCCTCGGGCAGCACCTCTATCGCCACTCCCCGGATCTCCACCTCCTTGCGTTCTTCTTCGATCGTGATGACTGTTGTGACTCGATCCGTGCTTCCGAAGCGAAGCCGTGTGTCCTCGAGATCCAGAGCCACCTGCACCGTTAACAGATCACGCAGGCCCGCGATGGAGATCGGTTCGGTGACGGCTTCGGTAACAAGCTCGATCCTTGACTGGGGCCCCGACAGGGGGACCTTCGGAGGCACGATGCGAACCTCTGAGACCTGGTAGCCTTCAGCCGGCGATCCCACGATGGTGGCCTTGACATCAACTTCCTTGCTCCGGGTTTCCTCGAATTGAAGGCGAAGTCGAGCGGGGGTGACACTCACAATCTCCGCCCCGCGAGCTCCCCTGATGTTGTTTTCGTTCAAATGCACTACCGCGACTCCGGAGGACGCGTCGCGCATGTCGATCATGACGCTGATACCGGCCTCGAGCGATCTGGGTCGATCCGTCTGGAGAACTACTTCGACCTCCCTCGGGTAATCGTTGGAAATCTCCAGGTCGGCAGGGACATCCAGGAATTCGACGGGAGCCGCCAACGTCATCTGCACGGTCTCCTGGCTGGCCACCTGCATCCAAAAAAGAAAAGCCAGCAGCACGGCCAGGATCTTGAGGCTCAAGTTGTTAATTGACGGCTTCACGAGCCGATTCATCGTCTCCATCGTCTGATCAGGGGTTCGAGCTTCCTTCTTCCATTTTCAAAGCCGTTTTCAGAAACATGAGCAGCCCGGAGGCGTCCAGGTCAAGGTTGATTTCGCCTGCTCGAGTCGCCGACAGCCGACCCGTTTCCTCCGAAACAACGATTCCAATAGCATCGGTCTCCTGTGTGACTCCGATGGCGGCCCGGTGCCGCGTGCCGAGTTCCCGGCTCAGATATGGATCCGTGGTCAGAGGCAGCACGCAGCCGGCAGCCACGATCCGGTCGTCCGCAATGATCACTGCACCATCGTGGAGAGTGCTCTTGGGATTGAAGACACTTAAGAGCAGGTCGTAGTTCAGCCGGGCGTCGAGCCGGGTCCCGGATTCGATGTAGTTTTCCAAACCAATGTCCCCCTGGAGGACAATCAAGGCGCCAATTCCTTCACCGCTCAGAGTCGTACAGGCCAGCACAATGTCATCCAGTCCCGACTCGCGGCTGCGTCCCCTGAGATGGGGCAGGATTCTCCCTCTTCCAATCTCAGCCAGCGCCCGGCGAATCTCGGACTGGAAGACCACTACCAGGGAAAAGATGAAGTACGGGAACGAGGTTTCCAGAAACACCTGAGCGGCCCGAAGATCCAAAAAACGCGTCATGTAGTAGAAGACCACCAGTGCCACTACGCCGAACGTCATCTGCCAGGCCCGGGTGCCGCGGATCAGACGCAGGGCCTGGTAGACGATGAACGCGATGACCGAGATGTCGAGAACGTCGCGGAGGGCCAGGCCGTCAAGCGTTGAGATCAAATTCTCCACTGCACTGCCTCTTCCACGATGGCGTCTGCGACGCGAATCACCTGGCGCATTTCTGGCACATCGTGCACCCGCACGATGTGTGCCCCTCTTATTACAGATGCCGCAACCGAGGCAGCTGTTCCAAACAGAAGCTGAGAAACTTCGGTTTCCAGGATCTTGCCCAGAAAACTCTTGCGGGAGGTACCCAGTAGAAGCGGAAACCCGAGCCTGTGCAGCGAAGGAAGCTGATTCAGGATCTTGAGGTTGTCTTTCACCGTCTTTCCGAAACCGATACCCGGATCGAGTAGGATTCTATCACCGGGCACCCCCGCTTCCGCGGCCCTGTCCACAGCCTCTCCAAGATCTTTGTAAATCTCAGACAGGATGTCCGCACTGGGGGGTAGTAGTTGCATGGTTCCGGGGGTCCCTCTCATGTGCATCAGAACCACTCCCGCTCCGCTTTCGCAGACTACTCGCGGCAGATCGGCATCGAATCGAAAGGCACTGATGTCATTGATGATGTCCGCACCTTCCTGGAGGACGGCCCTGGCCACGGAGGCCTTGTAAGTATCCACTGAGATTGGGATTTCACTTTCTTCTCGTATTCCCCTTACAACTGGAAGTACGCGCGCCAGCTCGGTGGTCGCGACCACCGGCTCAGCCCCGGGTCGCGAGGATTCCCCGCCCACATCGAGCAGATCCGCTCCGTCTTCGACCAACTTCAGCGCATGCCGCACCGCCGCTTCAGGTGTCTCGAATAAACCTCCATCGGAAAACGAGTCGGGCGTCACGTTGACAACGCCCATCACCAGGGTCCGAGAGCCGAGCACCAGCTCCCTGTCTCGAGCCTGAAATCGAAAGGCCGGGCGGTGAAGAATCTTCACAAGTCGTAAAAAATGAGCTACGGGGATGGGGTGTGGGCCGGAAGCACCGGTAGTCCGGGCAGGGCTCTAAGCGGTAGCCGGTCGCTCGTTCGGCTTGACCAGAGGCCGGACGGTTCGCTCCTTCTCCTTGACTTCCTGCGGATCCGAGTCGTGGGAGGGAGCCGGAGGCTCAGCCTCATCCTCATCCTGGCGAATGGGCTCGCCCTTCATGACAGCTTCGATCTCCGTGAAGTCCAGCGTCTCGTACTCGAGCAGGTTCTCGGCCAGTCGAACCAGGGCCTCGCGGTTGCCTTCCAGGATCTCCCGGCACTGCTTGTTGCTCTGCGCGATGATTCTCTTAACTTCATCATCGATCTTGATGGCCGTGTGCTCGCTGTAGTCCTTGGGTCGCGAGATCTCGCGACCCAGGAAGACCTGCTCTTCGTTTTTCCCGAAGGTCAGGGGCCCCAGATTGCTCATTCCCCATTCGCAAACCATTCTGCGGGCGAGGTTCGTCGTCCGTTCCATGTCATTGGAGGCGCCGGTGGTGGTGGTGCCCAGGAAGATCTCCTCGGCTGCCCGACCGGACAGCAGGATGGTGATCGTGGACTGCATGTACTCCTTCGTATAGTTGTATCTGTCTTCTTCGGGCAACTGCATCGTCACTCCAAGGGCCCTGCCCCGCGGAATAATCGTAACCTTGTGCAGTGGATCGGCGTCAGGAAGCAAGTACGCCACGAGCGCGTGACCGGCCTCGTGGTAAGCCGTATTCCGTTTTTCCTGTTCGGTCATCACCATGGATCGGCGCTCCTTTCCCATGAGCACCTTGTCCTTGGCCTCTTCAAAGTCATCCATGGTGACGGCACGGCGGTCGAAGCGGGCCGCATTCAGAGCTGCCTCGTTGACGAGGTTAGCCAGCTGCGCGCCCGAGAATCCGGGTGTTCCCCGTGCCAGGACCGAGATATTCACATCATCCGCCAGAGGAATCCGGCGTGTGTGAACCTTCAGTATTCCCTCCCGGCCCTTGATATCCGGCAAAGAGACAACGACCTGTCGGTCGAAGCGGCCCGGCCGCAGGAGCGCGGGATCCAGCACATCCGGCCGGTTGGTTGCGGCAATGAGGATGACCCCTTCGTTGGACTCGAATCCATCCATCTCCACGAGCAATTGGTTGAGGGTCTGCTCGCGCTCGTCGTGCCCGCCGCCAAGCCCGGCTCCGCGGTGTCTTCCCACCGCATCGATCTCGTCAATGAAGATGATGCAGGGAGCATTCTTCTTGCCCTGCTCGAAGAGGTCGCGAACCCGGCTGGCTCCGACTCCCACGAACATTTCCACGAAGTCAGATCCACTGATCGTGAAAAAGGGAACATTGGCTTCGCCGGCGATCGCCCGCGCCAGCAGTGTCTTCCCCGTGCCCGGGGGTCCAAGCAGTAGTACACCCTTGGGAATTCGGCCACCCAGCTTCTGGAACTTCTGGGGCTCGCGCAGAAACTCGACGATCTCCTGAAGCTCCTCCTTCGCTTCTTCAACCCCCGCGACGTCCTTGAATGTGACCTTCTTCTGCTGATTGGTCGAGAGTTTGGCACGGCTCTTGCCAAATGAAAGAGCCCGGTTCCCGCCGGCCTGCATCTGGCGCATGATGAAAATCCAGAAACCAATGAACAGGAGGATCGGAAGACCGGAACTGAGCAGGACATAAAACCAGTTGTTCTGCTCGTCATTTTGGATTTCGACAGCCACACCGTTGTCGCTCAGATGGGTAACGATCGTGCTCATGCCGTCCGTGGGAATAACCGCCTTGAAGTCTCGACGAGTCTCCGAGCCGTCCGGTATGTACTTACCGGTCACCTGGCCGGATTGGCTGATGGTTACCTCTTGAATTCTTCCCTTTTCCATCAGCCTGGTGAAGTCGGTATAGCTCTTCTCATCCGGGCTTCCATTCTGAACGGAATCGAGAAAGTTCCAGAGAAGGATCACCGCTACGAAAACGGCAACCATCAGAAAGATGTTCTTGGCGGTACTCACTCAGACCTCCCCTGGGAGCGGACGGCAACACCTTTAGTATAGTTCAAAACCCGAAGTACTGCTGATCGCGCAATCAGCCATCTACTTACCATTACAGTGTTTTGCAATTTATAAAGAGGAGTTTAGGAGTCGAAAGTTTCATCCCGAACCCACAGTGCAAGCGGTGGTTCCCGCTCGTTCTGGTACGCGGGGTGGGGCCACAGTTTCTCAACCCAGATGATCGCGTCGGTCGTGGCCAGCAGGATCAATCCGTCTCTGAGATCGTGGGGGATGCGCTCGTCATTGAGCACTTTCTTGAGCTTTCGGCGCCGCCCGGAGCGGCTGCAGAAGACGTCCCCCGGGAGCCGGTTCCGGACGGCCAGATCGCCGGGGATGGGCCCCAGTCTGAGTGTGACCGAGCTCTCGAATCCACTCTTCCAGGGCTCAATACAGATCGTTTTGTTCAGCGCCTGGATGTGGCGTTTCCCGGGGATCGTAAGGGGATAGCAAAATGAGCCAACTGGACGATCCGCCTTGAACACGAGGGTGTCGTATCGCCTGACCGCCACCAGCCCCCCCGGCAGCTGCACCTGATGTCCGGGCCGCATGCGGGGGAGTTCGAGGACTGACTGGACCTGCTCAAAGGCAAGATCTGTCAGGCCCCGGCTCAGATCCGAAACCGCATCCCTGATGAGACACCTTCTCAGCGCAACGGCTCGGCTCGACAGTCTGGACAGGTCCAGTTCCACGCACCCCTGATCACGGGACCGGACCACGTCGGGGAGGGCAGCCCTTGAAAGCTCGCGCATCAGCTCTTCGGCCTCGCGAGCCAGCGTGGCCGTCTGGCACAAATGCTCGATCGACCGGGGATTCAATCGCTCCACGATACGGGGAAGCAGCTCCCGCCTGACCCAGTTGCGGTCGAGCTGAGTGGAGGTGTTGCTGGCATCGGTCCGGAACTGCATCCTGCGGCGTTTCAGGTAATCGAGAATGTCCTGTCTCTTGAAGCTCAAGAGTGGCCGGATGACGCGCACCCTCCCTTCCCGGTCCTCGAGCCGGGGATAAATGCCGGACAAACCCGTCAGACCGGCTCCCCGGGCCAGCTTGAGCAACAGCGTTTCCGCCTGGTCATTGCTGTGGTGGGCGGTGGCGACTACCGCGCGCCGAGCTGCTGCCGCCTCTTCGAGCAGTCGATACCGCCGTACGCGCAGCCGATTTTCCAGGTTCCCGCCCTCCTCGGTCGCCCCGTCGAGCCGTTGCACGGTCAGGTGGGTACCGAGTGCCTCACATAGATCGGCTACGAAACGCTCGTCATCTTCGGATTCCTGCCCGCGCAGGCCGTGATTCACATGGACCGCCTGGATCTCGACCCCGAGGTGGGAGGAAAGACGGCACAGCCCGACCAGAAGAGCCACCGAATCCGGTCCGCCGGAAATCGCTACCATCAGGATGCGACTGTGAGCCAGGCACGGCTCCCCCTGGAGGACTCGAAATAACTTGCTTTCAAAAGCGTCCATGACGGCTCTCATTTTATTTCACGTTCCACGTTCCACGACTGCTGGTTAATGTGACTCGCAGGGGCGACCCCGCCCCTACGAACGTAGTGTAGGGGCGACCCCGGCCCCTACGAATGTAGGTACGTGTTTGGCGTCCATCGGCTTGCTGGACTCGGAGGGAGGTGAGTGGGGGCAGAAGAGTGGGGGCAGAAGAGTGGGGGCAGAAGAGTGGGGGCGACTCCCGGGAGGATTTAAACGGTCGCTGCCCCAAAGTAGGCCGCCTCCCACTCTTTTTCTTGGTACTTGAAACCTGGAGTCTGGGTTCGCCGGCACAAGACCGGCCCCTGCGAATTGCCGGGTTCTCCACGTTTCGCGTTGTATGGTCCGTGTTGCGGGAATGTGGGAAGGGTGGTGGAGAATCGACCGTGGTGGACGCCTCTGGTCCGGTGGCACCGGAATTGAAAAGGCGGGGAGCCATCGGATATGATTAGCGTCTTTCTCGACTTGGCGGTGTAGCTCAGAGGTTAGAGCAAGCGGCTCATATCCGCTGTGTCGGGGGTTCGAATCCCTCCACCGCCACCACGATTCGCGTTCCACGTTCCACGTTTCACGTTGGCGCGCTCATTTTTCAATTCGCGCCTCTGCCGGCTCGGCGGCGGGACAGATCATCTTCGGGACCGGCCCACCAGCCCCGAGGAAACCCGACCGCCAAGGAAACCACAGAGGCAGGAACGACAGTGACTGCGCCGCGGCCGGTAGGCCGCCGGGGAGACGTATCCACCCTGTTAACGTGGAACCTGGAACCTGGAACCTGGAACTTGGAACGCGAAAGCTAGCCGACCGCCTGGGCCTCGGAATGGCGTTCGTATGCCCGGCTGAGCATCGTCTCCACTGATTCTTCGACATCCACCTCCGACTGTCCGCGCACGGTGCTGATCTCCGAGATCACGAGTTGCCGGGCCCGGTCGTACATCTTCTTCTCGCGGAAGGAAAGAGGTTTGGCGAAGCTCAGGAAGTACAAATTCTGAAGAACGTGACCCACTTCAATGATAGAGCCGGTCTTCATCTTCTCTACGTTTTCCTTGTAGCGACTCTTCCAGTCCTGCTCGGCTTCATAGTCGTCTGACTCCAGTACTCGAAACAGTGACTGCAGCTGCTTCTCGGAGGACAAGCGCCTCAGGCCCACGTTCTCCACATTCGTGACCGGTATCATCACCGTCGAGTCGTTGGACAGGATCCGGAGCATATAGAACTCCTCCTCTCGTCCCATGATGTCCTTGCAGCACACCTCACGAATTTCTCCAACGCCCTGGTTCGGGTAAACAACCTTGTCACCAACTTTGAAGAGCAATTTGACCTCCCCTACTTTTCGTTCACGTCCAAGCCATTTTAAGCTAACCGGCCGCATCTGTCAAAATGCGCAAACATCTGCAGACAAACGTTTTGGAAGACAGCAAAGAGGAATCAGCGAGACTGTAGCGGCACAAAAGAAAGCCCGAGGAATCACTTCCGGACAACTGCCTCGCTTCCAGAGATGCGGCAAGCCACAACTCAGAAATCATGCAAAACTCACTTTTCAAGTTGCCGAAGCTGCTTGATCCGCCAAGTTTCATGCCGGACTTAATCAAACCCAAACTGATTCGAAAACCTGTTCGGACCTGTCGAGTCCAGCAGCACCTGAAACGGCTTCGGCTTTTACACCGGTCGAACCAGCCTGAAATCAAAGACTCCGGCTGGCCGCTTTGAGGGATGACCAGATTACTCTCATCGCCTCTCAAAAGGCCGTCCCGGGCTCGTTGTCCTTGGGAGCAACCCCTCGGGACATCAGGGAGGATGCCAGATCTGAACGTATCTGGCAAGCCAGTTTCAGGGCCACACGGTGTGCACAAAAAAAGTGCATCTTGCTGGTTGGAGTTTTTGGGGGGCTGGCTGTCGGATAGAATTCCCGAGCCACAATTTTTTCATAGATTTTACACAGACAGCCGGCAAAGGCTCCCGCAATGCAGGAAACCCCTAAAACTGTAATCAAAATAACAAACGTTTTGATCGAATTGTGACTCATTTTCCGTTTTTGAAGCGTGAGGACACCCGGGACGGCAATTCTCAGAAAGACGGAGGTCGGGCCGGCCGGGCAGGACACTCAGAGGTCTCTTCTTTTGAGGAACGTTGAAACGGCCGACACGTCAATACTGGTATGATCTTGGTACCCACTTCTATGAATACGAATACTTAAGAATCTCATGGACTTCCGCCGATTGGGGAGTCTTCACACGTCGCTTTCCACCGCATGCAGGATCTCCTTCAGTTTCTCTTCAAGTACCGTTTCTTCCACTTCAGGAACGGAGATTTCAGTTTTCAATGGAGCCCCCCGCCGGTCCTGACTGCAACGCTGGTTCCAGTCCTTGTAACCCTGCTGCTGGCCCTCTACTGGAGGGGATGGATCGGGAGCGGGAGTCGTGTAGGTTGGCCGCTGCTGGGACTCCGGGCCGCCTTCTTCCTGAGTCTGGCTTTGCTCCTGATGCGCCCCAGCCTGACTCTTTCCACGGTCGTTCCTCGTGAAAACCTTCTGGCCCTGGTCGTCGATAACTCGCAGAGCATGATCATCGAAGAATCCGCGGGGGCCCGGGGGAACTCTATGGTGCCTTTGTTGAGCCCCGAGTCGGAATTCGTGAAAGACCTGGATGAGAAGTTTGTGGTCAAGCCCTTTCTCTTTGCGGCCCAGGCCATTTCGACCGATCTCCCGCTGCAAATGACATGGGACGGAGCACAAACCAATATCGCCGCCGCCCTGGGTGCTGTCTTATCCGAGACCCGCAACCTTCCTCTGGCCGGCGTGGTTCTGCTCACCGACGGAGCCGACAACAGCTACGCCGACCTGGCCCCCGTCATGGCGGAGTTGAAGGCAGGTAACGTACCTGTTTATCCGATCGGCGTGGGTGCCCTGACCATCGAGCGGGACGCAGAATTGATGCAGGTCAGCTCGCCCAGGCGGATCCTCAAGGGCTCGACCACGACCGCCCGGGTGTCGCTTCACCAGCGCGGGTTCGGGGGCAGCCGGGGGCGGCTGGAAGTCCGGGAAAACAACGTTCTTCTGGCTGCCAAAGAAGTGCACTTCCCGCCCAATTCCCCGACTCTCGTCACAGAGGTTACCCTGCTTCCCAGGGCCGCCGGCATTCAGGAGTACGAGTTCACTCTGCTGCCGCTGGCGGGAGAGAGCAATGAACGGAACAACCGCCGCACGACAGTGCTGGAAATCAGGGACGAGAAGCCCCGTATCTTGTATCTGGAAGGCCACCCTCGATGGGAGTACAAATTCATCCGCAGAGCCGTGCAGGGAGACGAAAACCTTCAGCTCGAGACTTTGCTGCGGACGGCACTTAACAAGTTTTACCGGCAGGGAATCGAAGAGGAGACCACCCTCGCAACCGGTTTCCCTGCGACTCGGGAAACTCTTTTCGAATACAAAGGGATCCTGCTGGGAAATGTAGGGAGTTCGTTCTTGAGCTACGCCCAGATGGAATTGATCAAAGAGTTCGTGGGCAAGCGAGGGGGTGGATTTATGATGTTGGGCGGTCCTGCTTCGTTCGCCGGCGGGGACTACCGGAACACGCCCATCGCAAGCCTTCTGCCCGTTGAGCTTCCTGAGGACAAGAACGCTTTCTTCTTTCAAGGCATGGGACAACTCGTACCAACCACCCCCGGCAGTCTCCATCCGGCCCTGCAGATCTCGGATTCCACGGCACAGTCGAGCGCTTGGGAATCGATGGAACCTCTCAGGGACTGGAATCTGACGCAAGGAGCCAAACCCGGTACAACGGTGCTGGCCCGGGTGGCGATTCCGGGTTCGGAAGGGGCCGGCTCGAATCCTCCGCTGCTCGCCTTTCAGCGCTTCGGGCGGGGCCACTCCATCGCCTTCATGAGCGGAAGCAGTTGGCGATGGCAGATGCTGCAGGATTCGGGCGACCGCCGCCACATGACCTTCTGGCGGCAGGTACTTCGCTGGCTCGTGAGCCTCTCACAGGATCGAGTCGAGGTACACACAGATCGTCAGAGCTATTCCAGGAATGAATCCGTAAAGATCCGGGCGGAGGTACGGGATTCCTCCTACAACAAAGTAAACGATGCGGTGGTGACAGCAGTGGTGACATCACCGGATCAGTCCGAGGAAGAGATTAAGCTGGACTGGAGCGCCGAAGAAGACGGCATTTATGTCGGCGAGTTCCGAACTTCAGGGGCTGGACAACATCCGGTTCGCGTTCGGGCTCAGGGTCGGTCAGGTCAAGGGGACGGGTATGGAAGTGCGGCGACATCCTTCCTGGTCGAGCAGGGAAATCGCGAGTTCTTCGACGCGTCCCAGAAGAGAGCTTTTTTGCAACGCTTGGCAGCGCAAACAGGTGGTCGTTACTACAGTCTGGAAGAAGCTGCACGACTTCCGCGGGAGATCGTCTACACAGAGAAGAATGCTTCCGCCGTCGAGATCCTGGATCTGTGGGACATGCCCATAAACTTTTTGTTTCTGGTCGGCCTTCTGATCGGAGAGTGGTGCCTGAGAAAGAAACATGGCGTTATTTGAATCATTTGAAAGGGTGCAGCGTGCCGCCCGCAGGGTCATCCCGCTGGTTCTCTGGTCCGCTATGGCCCCGGTTTCCGGACTGGGTGACGGAAAGGGAGCCGCGATTGTCATCAACGGACTGGGCGGGTTACCCGAGTTCGAAGAGAACTTTGTAGACTGGGCAACAAGACTCAAGCTCATTTTCAGCGACAAGTACGGCGAGGCCGTCTACTATCTCGACGGTCGTACACAGCGCAAAGAAGACATTCTGAAGACCTTCGATCATGTCGCCTCCCACGGCGGGGGTGAGATCTGGCTGGTCCTGGTTGGCCACGCCAACCACGATGGAAAGAGTTTCAAGTTCCACATGAAGGGACCCGATCTGACGGGTGGGGAGATCCGATCGTTCCTCGATCTGCTCGGCTCCCGCAAGGTATTCGTGGTGGCGGGAACGAGTGCCAGCGGGGTGCTGACCTCGGAACTCGGAGGCGAGAACCGCGTCATCGTCACCGCCACCAGGAATGAGTTCGAGAGACAGCCTCCTCTCTTCCTGTCTTTTTTCCTGGAGGCTGCCGCTGCTGCGAATGCGGATCGGGACAAGAATGGTCGGGTGTCGCTTCTGGAAGCATTCCTTTTCAGCCGGAGCGAGGTCCAAGCATGGTTCTTAGCCAGAGGTCTACTCCAGACCGAGCACGCACTACTGGATGATCAGGGGGAGATCCGGCTCGGCTCGGAAGAGGAGACGAAATCGGACCTGATTCATACCGGCGAAGGGATGCTTGCCGCCGCCACTTATTTCTCGTCGCCTCCCGAGGCGGCCTACCGAACCGCGGAGGCTCTGGAGCTGAGCAAGCAGCGCAAAGAAATTGAAAGAGAGATCGAAGCACTGAAGTTTCGCAAGAGCAAGATGCCCGGACCCGAGTACTACCGGGAACTCGAGAGGCTGCTGGTCGATCTGGCGCGGCTCAACGAGCAGATCCAGGAGCTGGAGAAGGTCCAGTGAAACGACGGGGCCTGGTGCTTTGGTGGATCCTTCATGCGGCAGTAATGGCGCCGCATGCGCAGCCTCCCGCCCCCTGGACGGGGAATGAACAGAGAGAGATCCATGACCTGATCTACAAGGGGCGCTACGGGGAAGCGGAAAAGCGCCTCCGATCTCGGGCTGCACCGGTGGCCCTGCGCCTCAGGATGGAGCTGGCTGAGCGGCGGGGCGATCGGGTTGAAGCCGATCGATTGGCTCACGTCCTCCTCCAACAGGCCGCCTCCGGCTCTCTGGTTACATCAATTGACGTAGCCCAGGCCGCGGTTGCAGCCTGGCAACTGGACCGGTGGCACGAGGCCAATGAGCTGTTCATCCAGGCCGCCGGGACGCCGCCGGTTTACGCCCCGCTGTACATAGACTGGGGGCAGTTGTACCTCGAACAGTACAACCCGGCCGAGGCCGAGAGCATCTTTCGCGACGCGATCAACAGCCCCGTTCCCCCCTCGGCACCGGCGCGCTGGGGGCCGGGAGGGGCCGAGTTGGGGATGGCTCTATCCCTGCAGGCCCAGGGCAAGCCCGCCTGGATGGAGCTGCTGAACAAGGTCTTAGAGACGGAACTTCCTCCTCTCAGGGCGATCTCTTTCCGGGCTCTGGTTGCCGTTCGAGAGGACAACTGGGAAGACGCCGAAGAGTGGATTCGGAAGGGACTCGCACTGAATGGGAACTTCGTGGAGTTGCTGGAACTGAAGGCGGCGGCGCATTACTTTCGCGGTCAGGACGGGCGGTTCCAGAAAACCAAAGCGAGGCTCTTCGAGATCAACCGCCGCAATGCCGGGCTATCTCACCTGCTGGGAACCCTGTGCGTACCACGGCGCAGACTGGACGAAGCTATCCGCTTCTTCCGGGAGACCATCAGTCAGGACCCGCAGCACTGGCTGGCGCTGTCCTCGCTCGGGATCAATCTCCTCAGGCAGGGAGACGAGGCACAGGGGAAGGAGATCCTGGAGCAAGCGTACGCCCATGATCCCTTTAATATCTGGACGGTCAACACGCTCCGCCTCCTGGACAGTTTCAGCACCTTCGAACGGTCGGAAACGGCCAACTTCGCCGTCAAGATCTCGAAGCAGGAGGCGCAGGTGCTGACGCCTTACGTCGTCGAGCTCCTGGAACGCAGCCTGAGAGAGTTGAGCGGCAAATACGACTATCAGATCGAGGGAAAGTACACGTTCGAGATCTATCCCAACCATGAGGACTTTGCAGTCCGAACCCTTGGACTCCCCGGATTGGGCGCTCTCGGCGCGACTTTCGGGCGGGTGGTGGCCATGGATTCGCCAACCGCCAGAGAAGCCGGCTCCTTCCACTGGGGATCGACCCTGTGGCACGAAGTAGCCCACGTCGTAACCCTGGCTCTGAGTGAACAGAAAGTGCCCCGCTGGCTGACGGAGGGGATCTCGATGGTGGAGGAAAGAGCAGCCGGAAAGGGCTGGGGCGATTACCTCACGCCTCCCTTCGTACAGGCCTACGCGGAAGGCAAGCTTCTGAGCATTGGGGAGCTGAACAAGGGGTTCGAGCGCCCTGAGTTCCCGGGCCAGCTCCAGCTCAGCTATCTGCAGGCAGGACTGGTCGCCGAGTTTCTCCTGGACCGATTCGGCCCCGACAAGATCCGTCAGGTACTGGTCGCCTATGCCCGCGATCAGACCAGCGAGGAAGTGTTCGCCGAAGTGCTGGGATCATCCCTGGAAGACCTGGACGAAGTCTTCCAGGAGGTTCTGGAGACTCGAGTCGGGCCCCTCGTCGACCGCCTGAAACAAATTCGCCTGCCCACGGTCGAAAACTCGAAACTGGGTCTCGCCACGCTGCGTCAAGAACTCGAGAATCATCCAGACAACTACTGGCTGCACCTCACGCTGGGCCGGCTGGTGGTGTCCAACGAATCCCTCAAGGAGGCGCTTCCTTATCTGGAAAAGGCGATCCAGATCTTTCCCGACCTCACGGGTGCGCAGTCCCCCTATCCTCTACTCCTCGAGTCGTACGAGAAGCTGGAAGATTCCGAAGGAATCCTGGCAACCCTTCGCCGCTGGTGGAGCGTGGCTCCCGAACAGGGCCGGATCGGGAGGCGGCTTGCCTTTCAGCTGATCGATCGATCTGAGACCGTTGAGGCCATGCAGACTCTGCGGGAGCTGATGTACGTCAATCCTTTCGAGCCTGAACTTCACCAGGCACTCGGCGATCTGTATCTGGAGAAAGATGATGTGGACGCGGCCTTGACCGAGTTCCAGGTTCTTCTTGCCCTGAAGCCCAACGATCTGGCGGATGCGCATTTTTCGCTGGCCCGGGCCCTGGCCCGGTCGGGCCAGAGCGATCAGGCCAGGGAGCAGGTTGTGCTGGCTCTGGAAATCGCTCCAACCTATCAACCGGCCCAGCGCCTGCTTCTGCAACTGGTGAGACAATGAGACGCCTGATCGGACTCATTCTGCTGGTGCCGCTGACCTGGGGATGGCTGTGGAGCCTCGACCTCCGCCTCGACAGGGAACCGAATAATCCCAACCTTTTTCAGTTCGTTCGCATTCGCTATAACGGGTTTGGTGGAAGCTTTGGTTTTCGCCGCTGGGCCGACCCCCCCTGGATGCACGATTACCCCCGCGCAGAAAAGAACTTCCTGAAGATCCTCATGGAAGTCACCACAGTTCCGAGTACGCCGGAATCTTATTTGATTCTTGACCTGGACGAGCCCGCTATCATGGAATACCCGTTCCTGTACGTATCCGAGCCTGGTTACTGGGAGGCCACTCCCAAAGAGATCCAGAATCTGCGGGAGTATTTCGACCGTGGTGGATTCGTCGTCTTCGACGACTTCCGGGGCAGCGAAGAGTGGAGTAACCTTGTGCGGGCGATGAAACTCGTAGACCCGGAGAGGAACTTTGAGCTGCTGACTGCCGCCCATCCCATTTTTCACTGTTTTTATGACATTGACAGCCTGGACATGGTCCCTCCCTACCGGCTCCGAGGATCGGGCCTTCCTCGCTTTCTGGGCTGGAGCGATGCCGAAGGAAGAATTCAAGCCATCGCCAACTTCAACAACGACATCGGAGACTACTGGGAGTGGTCTGATGAAGCCATCAACCCCCTGAACTCGAACGAAGCTTACAAGTTCGGAATCAATTACGTCATTTATTCGTTAACACATTGAAAGAAAACCTCGGGTAAGAAGACCAAGATGCACGAAGCCGGTTCAATCTCACCGCCTGATTCAAATGTGGCCGATGAAAGCCAGGTTGCCGACACGCTGGAGCATATGCGCACGGCTCAGGAGCAGATCGTGGGACAGCTGAGCAAACTGATCGTAGGCCAGCAAGAAGTCGTCAATCAGCTCCTCACCTGCCTGTTCGTGGGCGGACATTCCCTGATCACGGGCCTTCCGGGCCTGGCCAAGACGCTTCTGGTCAGCAGTCTGTCCCGGACCCTGGGCTTATCCTTCAACCGGATCCAGTTCACTCCCGATTTGATGCCGGCCGACATCACGGGAACGGAGATCATCGAGGAAGACCGATCCACGGGCAGGCGGCGGCTCAAGTTCGTCCAGGGTGCCATCTTCGCCAACCTGATTCTGGCCGACGAGATCAACCGGACTCCACCCAAAACGCAGGCCGCCCTGCTCGAGGCAATGCAGGAGCGACATGTGACGGTGGCCGGTCAGACTCATGTCCTGCCACCGCCGTTCTTTGTCTTCGCCACCCAGAACCCGATCGAGCTGGAAGGGACTTACCCGCTGCCCGAAGCTCAACTCGATCGGTTCATGTTCAACATCGTGATCGACTACCTGGACGAAGAGGACGAAGTGTCGGTTGTGAATCAGACGACGGGATTGCCAGTGGAAGAACTCGACCAGGTCGTCTCCTCCCGGGAGTTGCTGCAGTTTCACGGCGCAGCGCGCACCATCGCCGTGGGAGAAGAGGTCACGCGATACGCGGTCAGGCTGGCCCGGGCCACTCGCCCGTCGTCTACGGCCCAGGACTTCGTGAATGACTGGGTGGCCTACGGATCGAGCCTGCGAGCTTCCCAGTATCTGGTTCTGGGCGGCAAGGTCCGGGCCATCCTGGCGGGCCGTTACAACGTATCGGTGGAAGACATCAAGGCTCTGGCCAAGCCGGTACTGCGTCACCGTATCATCACCAATTTCCACGCGGAATCGGAAAGGGTCACAGCCGACGATATCGTCGCCCGCCTGCTGAAAACGGTTCCCCTACCCGAGTCGGGGCTGCAGTAGCCGCGGGAAAATGGCGCACCATGAGCAACTCGGCCCCTAGAGTCGGCTCTTCTCCAGGGTTCATCGACCCTGAGGTCCTGTCCTCAATTCGGAATCTTCCTCTGGTCGCCAAGAGTGTGGTGGAAGGATTCATTGCCGGTCTTCATCGCTCACCCTATTTCGGTTTCAGTCTGGATTTCGCCGAGTACCGCGCCTACACGCCGGGAGATGACCTGCGGCAGTTCGACTGGAAGGTTTACGCTCGGACCGACAAGTCATTTGTCAAGAAGTACGAGGGGGAAACGAACACAAGGCTTTACCTGCTGCTGGATTCCAGCCGGAGCATGGCGTTTTCCAGCCGGAAAGTGAACAAATTTGACTACGGACGCTACCTGGCGGCATCGCTGGCTTATCTGGCCCGGCGACAGAAGGACGCCGTGGGCCTGCTCATGTTCAATTCCGGAGTCGTAAAGTACATACCTCCCAGAACGAGATTCGGCCACTACCAGACCGTGCTCCACGCGCTCCAGGCCGCCGAGACCAGCCGCCAGACGGACATCGCAGCCGCCATGCGTCGGCTCGCGGAGCTGACCAGAAGAAGAGGCCTGGTGATCCTCATTAGTGATTTTTACGAGTCCCCGAACCAGGTTGCCGATGCACTTCGTTTCTTCCACCATCGCGGTACGGATCTGATCCTGTTCCACCTGCTGGATCCAAGCGAACTGGCACCGCCCTTCACGGAGATCTCCACTCTCGAGGACATGGAAACCGGAGAGGTCTTGCCTTTCTCACCCGAGGCCCACGGTAAGTACCTGCAAAAGCTGGCTTCCCACCGGGAGAAACTAGGGAAGTTGTGCACCGAGATGAACGCAGACTATCAGGTTCTGGATACTTCCGAACCACTGGATCAGGCTCTGTACCGCTATCTCTCCCTGCGGGGACGGCGGCTGTGAGGCTTTGATCCGATGCAGTTTTTGACTCCACTGTTCTGGATCGCGGGCCTGGCGCTGACCGTTCCGATTCTCGTACACCTGGTCCAGCGGCAGACCCGCAACAGGATTCCTTTTGCTTCTCTGATGTTCGTTCCACGTCGCGCTGTTCGCCAGTTGAGACGCCGCAGGGTGGAGCGATGGTTTCTACTGCTCCTGCGCTGCCTGGGCCTGCTGCTGCTGATCGGGGCCTTCAGCCGGCCGGTCCTTCAGGGCAGTTGGTTCGATCGCTTCAGCTCTTTGTCACCCCGCTCCACGGTGATTCTGCTGGACAACTCGATGAGCATGAGCCGTAAGGAGGTCTGGGCTGGAGCTCTTGAAGCGGCCCGGGACAGGATTGCTTCGATGCGTGAGGCAGATGAAGCGCTCTTGATGCTCTTTTCCGACAGTGGCGAAGTGCTATCTCGGTGGACGGAAAACTCCGGAGAACTCCTTCGGATTCTAGACTCTTCCGTGGTGCCTTCGTTTGCCGCAACCTCCTACCTGGAAGCCCTGAAAATGGCAGTTCAACAGTTCCAGGGAGATCGATATCCGGCTCGGGAGATCTACCTGATCACCGATCTGCAGCGCTCCGGCCTGGGACCGACCCAGGGGTGGAAGACTCCTGAGGAGATCAAGGTTGACATCCAGGACGTCGGGCGCAGAGATTCGAATCTGTTCGTGAAGGAGGCAAGGGTCAGCCACGACCTCTTTTCCAAACAGTACCCGTACCCGGTTGTCATTCAACTGGTGACAGATCCACCAGCGTCCTCACAAGGGGAGGTTCAGCTTTTCGCCGAAGGCCAGATTGTTGCCCGTGAGCATTTCACACTGGGGGAAGATGGAAAGGCGCAAGTCACTCTGAAGCCCTTTGAACTCAACGAGGGGATTACCAGGGGCAAGCTGGTGGTTGTCCCTTCGGATCAAATAGTTGAAGACAACGCCTACCATTTCGTAGTCGAACGTAAGGAACCGTCTCTGGTTCAGATTCTCTCCTCTCGAAGCTCTAGATCGCTTCACCTGCAGACGGCTCTCTCCACCGGCGAGAACCGCCCCCTTCGGGTTGAGCTGGTACGGCCTCCCATGTCTTCGCTCGACGCCTCTCGAGTGCGAGTTCTCATTCTCAATGACCTGCGTGAACCGCCTCCGGCGGGAGTTGTCCTTCCCTTCCTGGAAGCGGGCGGAGGTCTGATCGTTGCGGCCGGCTCTCAGACCCGGGAGAACTCCTACGGTCAAGGCTGGGAATCCATCCTGCCGGCAAAACTCGTCACCAGGCACTTCGTTCGTTCCCGAGAAAAGTCCTTCACGGGGATCACCAGGGCAAGCTGGGAACACCCGATCTTCTCAGCCTTCAGAGACATCCAGCGATCTGCTCTTTCGGCCAGCCAGTTCTTCGGTTTCTGGAACGTTGAGGCCTCGCACGAGGCGGCAGTCCTCGCCGGTTTCGAGGGTGGGGCCCCAGCTCTTCTGGAACGGGAGGTCGGCAGCGGACGAGTGCTGCAGTTTACTTCTTCGCTGGATGCCAGTTGGTCGGATTTTCCGGTTCGATCGTCGTATCTTCCATTCTGGGAGGCGGCGGTTCGATATGCCTCGGGGCTTCAAACCTCTGCTTCCGCCTATCGCATCGGGCAGGCCGTGAACGTGGCTCAGGCCACAGAACCCGGTGCCAGGGATGGTTGGAATGTAATCGATCCAACCGGAAAACACGTCGTGGGGCTGGATGGCGCCCGACCCGAGTCCCTCCGTTTGAGATTTCCGGGGCACTATGAAATACGGGACAATAAGCGGACTGATTGGATTGCCGCGAATACCGTGCCGGCAGAGTCATTGCTGAACCGAGTCCCGGCTGACGACTTTCGGGCCTTGTTTATCCCGGGCGAGTCGAAACTCGACCCAGCGAAGGCTGATATCCTAGCAACGGTCCGGGAGCGGCAGCAGGGCATCTGGTGGATCCTTCTTCTCGCCGCCGCGGTGGTCTTCTTGTTCGAAGCCTGGGTAGCCAACTGGAGGGTGGCGGAGCCGGAAAGAGGATTTGCAGCAGGACAAAGGTGATCCAATATGACAATTCGCAACCGACTCCTCCGCGAGGTGCGCAAGACGCGTCGCAGAATCCAGTTCGAACGGCTGCTGAAAGGGCTCGCCGTGACGGCCGCCGTCGCCCTGGCTGCTTCGCTGATAGCGAGTTACGTCCTGTCGCAGAACAATTTTTCGGATACTACGATCTTGTGGAGCCGAATTCTGGCGGGGCTCGCCTGCCTGGCGACATTTTCGAGATTCGTCCTCTGGCCCGTGCTCAGGATTCCTCCGGCCGCCGCGGTGGCCCGCTTCCTGGAAGAGAGGAATCCCCATCTGGAGGACCGACTGGCGACCGCCGTTGAGAATCTGGAAGGGCCGGATTCCATTCACCCGGCCGTCCGTTCCCTGCTTCTGCGCGACGCCGGTCGTGAACTGGCCGGTCTGGACAGGCCGGCCCTTCTGTGCCCTCAGGCCAGTCTGATCTCTCTACTCGGGTTTGCAGTAACCGGCACCCTTTTTCTGTTCCTGAAGCTGGCCGGGCCGCCCGCCTACCAGTACAGCCTTGACCAACTCCTGGGGCGGGCCGATCTGGATCAGACAGGCTTCTACTCGATTTCGGTCGAGCCGGGCAACACCAGAGTAGTTCGCCATGCCGATCTCGAGATCAAGGCGATCCTCGACGGCTTCACCAGCGACGAAGTGCTGCTGGTGGCCAAGTACGAAGGCCAGCCCAACTGGGAGCGTGCCCGTATGCGCCCCGACTCCGAAGGGCCGGCGCATGTTTTTCTCTTCTTTGATATTCGCGAGAGAGTCGACTATTTCGTTGAGGCCGACGGGATCCGCTCGGATCTGTTTGCCATCGACGTCTCAGACGCCCCCGGCATCCGGGAGCTTGAAGTCCATCTGCGATATCCCCGGCACACCGGCCTGAAGGAGTCCGTTCAAAAAGATAACGGCGATATCCGCGCCCTGGCGGGCACGCAGGTCAGGCTGCGGATCCGGACCGACCAGCCCGTCCAGGCCGGGATCGTCAAGTTCGAGGAATCCGAGGACGTTCCTCTCAGCCTCGTCGAGAACGATGTGCTGGAGGGTTCTTTCCGAGTCGAGAGGGACGATTCTTATCGTATCCACCTGCAAAACCTTGAGTCCGTCTGGAATGCGGCCAGCGACGTATACGTCGTGGTCTCTCTATTGGATCAGCCCCCCTCGATTACTCTTTCCAGGCCGGGTCGCGACAAGAAGGTCACCAATCTGGAAGAGGTGTTCGTGGAGGCCGAGGCGGAAGACGATTTCGGGATCCGAGACGCGAAGCTTCTCTTCTCGGTCAACGGAGAGCCGGAACAGAGCGTGGCACTGGAGATCGGGCGCTATCCGCGAAACACCACCACATCGACAACCCTTTACCTGGAGGACTTCGAGCTCCTGCCGGGAGATTTCATCTCGTACTATGCCAGGGCCCGTGATGCCCGTTCCGAAGCGGTTACCGACATCTATTTTCTCGAAGTCCTCCCCTACGACCGTGAGTACAGCCAGTCCCAGCAATCCGGCGGAGGGGCCGGCGGAGGAGAGGATCTGAGACTGGCCAAGTTCCAGAAAGAGATCATCGCCGCCACCTTCAACATCATCCGTGATCAGAAGAAACTGGCTCCCGAGGAGCTGGAAGAGGACATTCAAACGGTCGCTCAGATGCAGGAGCAGCTGCGCCAGCAGGCGGTCACCATCAAAGACCGAATCGAGCGCCGCGGCGCGGCGACCGATACACCCGAGTTCAAGCAGATGGTCATCTATCTCACGCAGGCCATTGAGTACATGAGCCAGGCGCATGCTCGACTCAAAGACTCCGACCTGGCCGGGGCCCTGCCCCTGGAACAGAAGGCTTACCAGAAGCTTCTGCGCTCGGAAGCACTCTTCAAGGAAATCCAGATCGCCATGTCCAGTGACGGGTCTTCGTCCGGAAATTCATCGGCTGAGGATCTGGCCGACCTCGTCGATCTGGAGCTGGACAGAACAAAAAATCAGTACGAAACGCTCCAGCAAAACCGTGAAAGCCAGCGCCGCCAGGAACTGGACGATCTGGCGGAAAGACTGAAGGAGCTGGCCCGACGCCAGCAACAGGAGATGGAGCGGCGGAGGCGCCAGGGAATGCCGGCCTCGGGCAGCGGCGCAGGAGCCTCCCGGCAGGAGTTCATCGAAAAGCTGGAAGAGCTGGCCCGGCGCCTCGAGAAGCTGTCCAGGCAGCAAAGGGAAAAGCAGCTGAACGACATCAGTCGTGAACTAAAGCAGGCCGCCCGCGATCTTCGTCAGGGGCAGAGCGGCGGCGAGAACAGCCAGATGCAGCTTCAGCAGGCCCTGGATCGCATGCACAAGGCCCAGAAGGCCTTGAATCGCCAGCGCCAGTCGGATGTGCGTGCCGGGATCGAACAACTGGCGGAACAGGCCCAGCGTCTGCGCCGTGAGCAGCAGGAGGTTGTGAAAGAGCTGCAGAATCTGGAAAACCGCGAAGAGGCCGGCCGTAAGGACGGGGAGTGGTACCAGGACGCCGGGCGCCTGGCCCACGAAAAGGAAGGCCTGCAGGAGGAGGTACTGCGACTCGAGAGCGGCCTGCACCAGACGGCCAGACGAATCGACCCCCAGGAACCCGAGGCGGCCAAACAACTGAAGCGGGCCGGGCATTCGGTCCGGGACAACCGGGTTGCCGAGAAGATGCAGGAAGGTACCGCTCTGCTGCTCAATGAATGGACCATGATGGCGCGCCGCAAAGAGGAGGGAGTCGAGGAGCACCTGGGCCAGCTCGCCGAAGAAATCGGAAAGGCTCTGGAAGCCATCGGGACCGAATCTCAGTCCTCGGCGCAGGACCGTTCTGAAGAAGCGCTCAACCGGCTGGGAGACCTGGTGGAAAATCTGGAATCCCTGCGCCAGCGAGCCTCGGCTGGACAACCCCAGCAACAGCAGCAGGATGGGGAGTCCTCCTCGCAACCGGGAAGCCCGAGATCGGGAGACAAACCGTCCCAACAGGGCCGCACAGAACCCTCCCGCGACGGTCAGCCGGATCAGCAGGGCCGCAACCAGCCGTCGCAAAGCGGCCAGCCCGGCCAGGACGGTGAGGGCCAACCGGATTCCGGACCAGGTTCACGATCGGAGCAGAGGCCCTCACAGCAGGATCAACCTCGAACCGACCAGGGGGGGCGGGATCGCCGGCCCAGCGTATTCGGGACCCGGCAACCGGCCGGCGACGCCAGCAGCCTGGCCAACTCCACCGGGATCAACCCGCAGCAGATCGGGAGGGAATGGAAGGAGAGGATCCGCGATGCAGAGAAGATCACTGAGCTTCTCAAGCAAATCGATCCCCGCCGGGCCCGGGACATCGCAAAACTGGCGCAAGAGATGCGTCGAATCGATGCCGCCCGGGTCTTCAATGATCCCGAAGAGATTCGCTTGCTGCGGGCCCAGATCATCGACGGATTAAAGCAGCTCGAACTCGATCTGTATCGGGAGCTGGCCAAGTCGAAACCAGACACGCTTCGGCTCGCCTTTGAAGAGGAGATTCCTCCCGAGTACCGTTCCCGAGTCGAGGAGTACTACCGGAAGCTGGCGGGGGATCAGGAATAGTTCCACGTTTCCACGTTCCACCTTTCGCAAGTCTTTTCTGTAGGGGCCGGCCTTGTGCCGGCCCGTTTGGGCGGGCGATTACAAGAGTCGCCTCTACGGAACCGGGGTAAACGAGTGCCCGTCAGTTCCTCAGCTTCCTCCAGAGATACGAGCAGACATACCAGCCGTCCAGCCAGTTGAAGGGGAAAGTGGCTGTCGTGTAGTGGCCGCAAGGGAGGTCCACGCGATCGCAGTCCAGGCCGAGGCGATCGTATTCCTGAAAGACGAGCTCGGAGAGGTCGCGGGGGAAGCTCAGGTCGTATCTGGCCGTAATCAGCCGGTGGGGCCGTGGATCGCCGGCCAGATGCCGAATGTAGAGAGCCGGGCTGATCGGGGCCCAGCAGTCTCGCAAATCCTCCAGCGTGATCTCCGGTTCCAGACCCCAGCGCACGAAACGGGTTGAGAGCCCTCTCCACACTACATCGGCGAAGTGGGACGAAACATGATTGAATACTCCGCAGGCAATCGTGGGATCGTGAATGAAAGCCAGGTAGGTGACGCAGGACCCGACGCTGGTTCCCATCACGGCGACCTTCTCGTAGCCGCGGTCGCGGAGCCAGCCCGCCACCTGGATCGTTTCCAGAACGGCCTGGCGCACCGCATGCAGAGTTCGGCCCACGTTCGGACTGACCATGTAATCGGCTCTTTCCATGCCCGGCGGGCGCCGGTCGTCATGGTAGGGCATGCTGAGTCGCGCCGCAGTCATACCGAGCCTCTGGAGAATCCTGCACAGGCCCACATGGCCACTCGGGTCTGCATTCCACTGGGGAACAACAATTACCGCGGTCCTCGCGGCTTCGGCCTCAAAAAGCCTGCAGCTCACCCGATTGTTGAAATCGTAAGGCGTCGGCTCCGGAGTTGAAAACGTGAGACGCCCATTCTCCGCCGTGGCGTCGAGGATTGGACCGGGGGCAAAAAACTCGCGGCTGTTGGCCACTGACCTGGCGGCGTACTCTTTCAGTTCCTGTAAAGGAGACCGAGTCGGTTCCGGGACGAGCCACTTCAGGCCCCACTCAAAAGGAAAGACGCGACGGTTCCTGTCGCGCAGGGTCAACTTTCTTTCCCGCGCGAACATGAGGCGGCCGTAGAGGCTCATTTGGTCCTGGGCTTGCCCAGTTCCTTCTGAAACTCGATCCTGTACAGCTCCAGAAAGGTAAGCCCGAGAGCCACGACTATGGGCCCGACGATCATTCCGGCTATACCGAAATAGGAGATTCCTCCCATGATGGAGAAAAACACCAGCATGGTGTGCATGCGGGTCTTTCCTTCGATCAGGGCCGGCCGGAGTACATTGTCGATGCCGCCGACAAAAACAATCGAGAGCACTGCCAGGACGATAGCCTTCACAGTTTCGCCGGTGGCAAAGAGGAAAAGAGCCCAGGGAATCCAGACAACTGCCGTCCCAACCAGGGGAACCAGAGAAAAAAGAGCCGTCAGAGTTCCCCAGAAAACGATGTTCGGAATCCCGACCAGGAAGAAAGTAATCCCGCCTGCAACGCCCTGGGCAACGGCCGTGACCAGGCTGCCCACTACCGTCGCGCTCGAGACCTCCTGGAATTTCTTGATAATTTGTGCCTCATACCTGTCGGACAGGGGAGTCCAGTTGCTGACCTGATCCGCCAGCGCCGGCCCATCCCGAAAGAGAAAGAACATCGTGACGATCATGATCAGGAAGCTGGTCAACAGGTGGGCGATTCCCGAGACGACGGCCGTACTGTGCCGCAACGCGCCCAGGCTGACGCTCTGAAGCAGCGAACCAAGCGATCCCACCAGGTCGACCTGATCGAGGTCGACGTATTGGTCGACCGTGTCGAGAACCCATCCTACGTAGGGTTGGTCCCGCAGATTCATCATCTCCTGAACCTTCCCCTCGTTGAGAGCCACCTGGAGCTCCTGATAGGCCTGGGTCGCCTGTGCCCCCAGCATGATGGCCAGAGCTGCGAAAGGAACGATAATCAAGGCCGTAATGCCCAGACAAGTCACCAGCGCCGCCATATTGGCTCGACCCCTGAGCCGCGTATTGACCCACTGGAAGGCTGGAAAACAGAGGCCGGCAAGAATTACCGCCATGAAGATGGGCATGAGGAAGGGCTGGAAGATGCGGAAAACGAAATACAGTACCAGCAACGACGGAACAATCAGAAAAATCCGCAGGAATCGACGTTCTTCCATTCCGGAGGAAGTGTACTTGGGAGGATTCCGGATTCCAAATTGAAAATTGAAAATTAAAGATTGAAGATTGAAGATTCCCGAACCGGAAACCGGTAACCGCGCCAGCGCCAGCGAGTGCACCCCTCAGAAGCTATACTTTGAGCGTTCATGATGAAAAGGCTACTGACTGCGGTTCTTCTCCTGGGCATCGGCTACCTGCTCTATTCATGGGACCAGGTTCCTCCGGGCATTGAGTGGAGTCTCGAGAACGGGAGTGTCGTTGGGGAGCACGCGACACTGGAGGTCGGGGTGAACGACTCGGGTCGGGGTCTGCAGTCCTGGTCCGTCGTCCTGTCACAGCTGGAGTCGGAAGCTGTGATTGTCGAAAAAACGTTCGAAGCCGGGCAGGCACCGGCCCGGCAGTCCGCCCGGATCGAGCTGTCTGATCTCGAGCAGCGGCTCGGCCTGCAGGACGGCGAGTTCACGATCCGTGTGCAGGTCACCGACCAGCCCAACTTCAAGTTTTTCGATCACACCGTCGATGCCGAAAGATCGTTCACGCTGGATACCCAGCCGCCAGCCCTGCAGGTACTTTCCGGGAATCACTACATCAAGCAGGGAGGTGCCCAGCTCATTCTCTACACGACGGGCAGCGAAACGCCTCATGCCAGCGGCGCAAGTGTCGGAGCGCGCGACTTCCGGGGATTCCTGCTCGAGGCGCACAAGCAAACCCGCCTGGCGGTGATCATCGGGTTGGATTACCGTCACTCCCCGGAGACTCCGATTCGAGCCTGGGCGGAAGACGTGGCGGGCAACCGTTCTGAAGTGAGTTTGCCCCACCGGATCCTGAGCGCCCGTTTTCGGCAGCGGAGACTGGAGGTTTCGGACCGATTCATCAGCAAAGTCGCGGAGGAAATGCTCTCGCGGGTCAGCGAAGTCTCCGCTGCGGCAGATCCGGCCGAGACTTTTGTCCGGATCAACAAACACCTGCGAAAAATCAACCAGCAGCAGATTGAAAAGATCACGAGAGGGTCGCAGGACCACCTCCTGTTCGACGGACCGTTCATGCAAATGGCCAACACTCAGGTCGAAGCGGCCTTCGCAGACGAGCGAGACTACATCTACGAGGGCGAGATCATCGATCAACAGACTCATCTGGGATTCGACCTGGCCTCCCTGACCCGCAGTCCGGTCGACTGTGCCAATGATGGAAAGGTTGTCTGGGCCGGCTACCTCGGCATTTACGGCAACTGCGTACTGGTCGATCACGGACTCGGCCTGGCGTCACTGTACGGACACCTCAGCTCGATTGAGACCAGGGCCGGAGAAACCGTGAAAAAGGGACAGTCACTCGGCCGGACAGGAGAGACGGGGCTGGCCGGGGGCGATCATCTTCACTTCACGACTCTGGTGCAGGGTGTGGCTGTCAATCCGCGAGAGTGGTGGGATCCCAAATGGGTTCGGGAACAGGTGTTTGAGCGGTTGAAACCTCCAGAAGACGAGTGACTTACCGGGCAGCTTGAAGGTTGAAGGTTGAAAGCTGCAACCTTAATCTTGATCCATGAGCAGTAGCCGTCATAAGAGCGCGAAACTGGACCGTCGGAGATTTTTCCGGAAGTCGTTGGCAGGAGCCGCAGCCGCGGGCGCGGTTTCACTCGGCGCCAGGAGCAGGGGCAGAGCTGCCCTCGAGAAGAGTTCGATTCGCTTCGGCCTGGTCACTTACCTGTGGGGCAAGGATTGGGATCTACCAACCCTGATTACCAACTGCGAAAAGTCGGGCGTCCTGGGGGTCGAGTTGAGAACTACTCACGCCCACGGGGTCGAGCCAGAGCTAACGGCCTCTGAACGCCGTGAAGTAAGGAAGCGGTTCGCCGATTCTCCGGTCACCCTGCTCGGCCCCGGGAGCAATGAGCGCTTCGATAATCCCGATCCCGCCGTGCTGGCCACGGCTATGGAACGCACCAGAAGCTTTATTCAGCTCAGCCATGACGTTGGCGGAACGGGTGTCAAGGTAAAGCCCGACCGTTTCCACGAAGGGGTTCCACGCGATCAGACCATCCGCCAGATCGGAGAATCTCTGAACACCCTCGGGCGTTTTGCCGCCGATTACGGCCAGGAGGTCCGCCTGGAGGTCCATGGACAGTGCTCCCCGCTGCCCGTCATTCGCCGGATCGCTGACATCGCCCGGCATCCGAGTGTGGTCCTGTGCTGGAACTCCAACCCGACCGATCTGCAGGGTCGCGGGCTGGAACACAATTTCCGCCTTGTCCAGGATCGCCTTGGGATGACGACTCATGTACGCGAGCTAGACCTGGACGACTATCCGTACCAGCGTCTGATTGAACTCCTGCTCGAGACGAATTATCAGGGCTGGGCTCTGCTCGAGGCACACGACGTCCGAGACAATAGAGTGCAGGCGCTGGTCGAGCAGCGGCGGATTTTCGAGGGAATGGTTAAACAGGCCCAGCGGAGATGAGCCCCGCTGGCGCCGCTTTGGCGTGCTTTGTCCTTTACCTGCTCGGTTATCACGTTTACGCAAAGCACCTGGCAAAAAGGGTTTTCCGTCTCGATCCGACCCGGCCAACCCCGGCTCACGTCATGGGAGACGGGTTCGACTATGTCCCGGCCAACCGATTTGTTCTCTTCGGCCACCACTACGCCTCGATTGCCGGTCTTTCTCCCATGCTGGGACCCGCTATTGCCGTCATCTGGGGTTGGGTCCCGGCTCTCCTGTGGGTGGTTCTGGGAAGCCTGTTCATCGGAGCCGTACACGATTTCAGCGCCCTGGTCATTTCCATGCGAAACCGTGGGGTTTCCATCGGCAAAGTGGCCGAGACCATCATCGGGAAACGGGCTAAGACGCTTCTTCACTTGATCATTTTCTTTCTGATCGCCCTGGCGATGGGAGTGTTCGTACACGTCACGTCAACGCTCCTGACTACGGCTTACAACCCTCAGGCCATCTATCCGAGTGGGACGCTGATGGTGGTTGCCGTGGCTGTGGGGTGGCTCGTCTACAAGTTGAAAGTATCGATCCTTCCGGTGACCATTGCTGCGTTTGCGATCACCCTGTTCAGCGTGTGGCTGGGCCTGAGGCTGCCGGTGCCGAATCTCGGTCTGGCCGAGTGGAGCATCATTCTTTTGATGTACAGCTTCCTGGCTTCGGTGCTGCCGGTTTGGTTGCTGCTGCAGCCCCGTGACTACATCAACTCGCTGCTGCTTTATCTTGGGCTGCTCTCCATCTTCGCAGGGTTTTTCGTTCTCAGACCCGAGTTTGCTGCGCCGGCTGTAGAGATACACCCAGAAGGCGCTCCTCCCCTGTTTCCCTTTGTTTTTATCGTCATTGCCTGTGGGGCGATCTCGGGTTTTCACGGACTCGTGTCTTCCGGGACAACCGCCAAGCAGATCGACCGTGAGACCGATGCCCCCTTCATTGGCTACGGAGGCATGATCGGTGAATCCCTTCTGGGGTTGATCTCGGTCCTGGCGTGTACAGCCGGTTTTCAGAGTACTTCGTTGTGGCGCGACCACTATCAATCGTGGGACCTGGCACTTGGGCTGGGACCGAACATGAAGGCCTTCATTGACGGGGCCGGTCTCTTCCTCAGCCAGCTCGGGCTCTCCCTCGAGCTATCCAAGGCCTTTGTCGCCCTGGTCGCCGTTTCCTTTGCTTTGACCACCCTCGACTCCGCAACCCGCCTGCTTCGCTTCAACATTACCGAGATGAGCGAGACTCTGGGGGTGGGGATCCTCCGGAATCGCTACCTCGCGTCGGCACTCGCCGTCGTGACGATAGGATTTTTCGCCTTTTACAAGATCGACGGGCAGGCGGCAGGCCTGGCTCTATGGCAACTCTTCGGCACTACCAATCAGGTAATGGGAACTCTCACCCTCCTTGTCGTCAGCATTTACCTGATGCAAAAAGGGCGCAACTACTGGTTCACCGCAATACCCATGGTTTTCATGATGGTAACGACCATGGTGGCCATGGCCATCAAACTGCGTTACTTCTGGAACCTCCAGAGCTACCTGCTCCTGGGTGTCGGGGCTACCATCCTGGGCCTCAGCCTGTGGCTGGCCCTGGAGTCGGTCCTTCGCGTGTTGCAAGGCCCTCCGGTTAAGAGTGAGAGTTAACTTCTTGACCCCCTACATATTCTTATAGTCAGGCCCACCCCCCCCCTCAGGAGGGGTCCAGAGAATGATCTGGTACGGATCCATAATGTCGCAGGTCTTGCAGTGGACACAATTCGTGAAGTTGATCTGCAGACGGATCCCTTCGTCCCCGGGTGTCATTTCGTAGACGCTTGCGGGACAGAAGTTCTGACAGGGATTGCCGTACTCGATTGTGCACCGGTTGTGACAGATGTCGAGATCCTGGACCTTCAGGTGACAGGGCTGGTCTTCTTCGTGGGCCGTGTCCGACAGGAAAACGTCGCTCAACTTGTCAAGAGTGAGACGACCGTCGAATTTCGATCGGGGCGGCTCCGCACTCTCGGGGGGAAGCTCTGCCAGCCTTTTCATGAAAGTGTGCCCAGCAGAGGTGGGGAAGGGGTCCTTCAGCCCACGGCCATTGGTCACGTACTGCAACCCGGCATGGACCAGACCCGCCCAGACACTCTTCTGAAACGCCTGGCGGAAGTTTCTGACCTTCCAGAGCTCGTCCCGGGCCCAACTGGCCTCGAAGGCGGCAGGGTACTGCCTCAGGACGGCGGCGCTGTGATCACGGCTCACGAGCGCCTGGAGAACTGTCTCTGCTGCCAGCATCCCTGATTTAATCGCCAGGTGGATCCCTTTCAGACGCTGGGAGTTCAGGAATCCGGCCGAGTCGCCGACGATGAGCAAGCCGTCCGCAAACAGTCGCGGAAGGGAATAGTACCCCCCTTCGGGAACCGCCTTCGCCCCATAGGACACGGCCTTCCCCCCCTCCAGAAGAGCGCGCACAAAGGGGTGGGTTTTGAACTCCTGGAACAAGGCGTGCGGGTCGATTCGGGGATCCCTGTAATCCAAACCGGTGACAAATCCGAGGTCCACCAGATTCTCTTCCATGGTGTAGATGAAGCCGCCGCCGAACTTAGAGAGCCCGAGCGGATGGCCGAACGTGTGATACACGAGTCCGGGCTCGTGGGAACCCGGAACCTCCCACATCTCCTTCACTCCGACTGCATAAATCTGAGGCTGGGAGCGCTTCCTCAAGCCCAGGCGCTCGAAGGCCTGCCCCGCCAGAGTGCCGCGGGGTCCCTCCCCCAGCACGGTAACGCGGGCGAGGACGTCGACACCTGGTTCAAAGTTGGCTTTCGGCTTCCCTGCCCCGTCTCTTCCCTTGTCCCCGATTCGAACGCCGATTACGCGATCGCCGTCGAACAGCAGTTTCACGGCAGGAAACTGTGGATAGACCTCCACCCCCTGCTCTTCGCACAAGTGCGCCATCCATTTAACCAGCTTCCCCAGCGACGCGACGTAGTAGCCGTGGTTGTTCAACGGTGGCGGCGTCACTGGTGACCTCAGCGCCCTGGATGAGGTCAATAGGTAAAAGCCGTCGTCCGCGACCGGGCAGTCATATGGAGGCTCGCGGCCGGGAAAAGGAGCCAGAAGTTCGTCGAAGCCACGCGGATCCACAACGGCGCCGCTGAGAATGTGGGATCCAATGTCCCGGCCCTTCTCGATGACGAGGAGAGTCAGCTCCTCGAGTTTCTCCCCCGGCTTGCGACCCGAGGAGATGTCCTCATTGTGTCGCTCAATCAACGCCGATAGGTGGAGAGCCCCGGCCAGACACGCCGGTCCGGCCCCCACAAACAGGACGTCTACTTCCAGTTGTTCCCGTTCCATGATGCGGGGATTATACCGTCCCTCGAGCCCTGTCTTCCGCCCGGCGGCGATGGTCTCAAACATGGGAGGGGCCTCCGGGCCGCGACCGGTTGTTGTGATGTCAAGAAAGAGTGGGAGGGCCCCCGGGGCGACTCCCGGGGGTATTTAAACGGTCGCTGCCCCGGGGGCCCTCCCACTCTTTCGTCACGCTCCAGCCGCACCCGGGGGGTCGGCGCCCGGGCACAGTCCCCGATCCTTGAAGCCGCATTCCCGACAGAGATGGGGACGAGTCGTCCGGGGATAAGCCTCTTCGGTGACGTCTGTGGGGAGATTCTCAATCATTTCATCGCAGCGTTGTCTCAAGGCCGGCGAGTAGTCCACCTGAACTGTTTCACCGGACGCGCTGAAAAGAAGCACGCCTTTCACAGCGGAGGTCTGAAGAATCCGGCTCGCCGCCCACACATAGAGCTCGAGCTGGAGGGTGAAATCCCGATGCAGAGCTACTTCCAAAGCGGATCGGTCCCCCGGCTCCACGGTCTTGAAGTCCACCACGATCCAGCTCAGATCGTCCTGCTGATAAAGCGCATCAAGGACTCCCATCATCCGGCGATTGCCGCGTTTGATGTGGAAGTCCTGCTCTTGGTACACCTTTCGGGCCGCCTGCAGTTCCTGATAGATCCGGCTGCCAGCGATGACTCCGAGGTGCTTTCGGATTGTCTCTTCGAAGTCCGGGCGGGAAGTCGGCAGCCTGGACTCTATCGTTTTTCTCCAGCTCTTGAGCCGTTCCTCGACCTCTTGCGGGTTGCCGACATCCCGGGCCTTTTCGATGATATTGTGCACCACCTCCCCGAGCAGGACCGGAGTCGGGTCTGGCCCGGCAGCGAAGGAATTGACCTTCGGATGAGAAAGCAGCTTCCCCAGGAAGAATCGGCGGGGACACCGATGGAACGCAGTCAGCTCGGTAGGAGACCAGGTGCTCTTGTGTAGATGGCCCGTCCCGGAATCTCGGATGGCGGCGGCTTCAGAGGATGGCTTCTTCAGCCCGTTCGGGGAGACGCGATCCGCCAGCTCCGGGCCCGGTGAATCTTCATCGGCCTGCCCCTTCAACCAGTCCTGCAGGCTCCGCTCGAGCTGTTCCGGAACCCTGGCCAGGCGGTCGCTCCCCGCATCCCGCAGCCAGCGATAGCAGGACTCACCCTCTGTCTCTTCTCCAAGGAGAACCAGGTGATCCTGGGCCCGTGTCAAAGCAACATAGAGAAGACGCTTCTCCTCCGCCAGCTGCCGGTACTCACCGAGCCGGCGCAGCATCTGATAGACAGGATGCCTGAGATCTCGATACAGGCTGGATGGATCCCGGATCTTGAAACCCAGATAGCTGACTCTTCCTGAATCTGTGGCAAAACTCTCTGCCAGGAATCGATCTCGTCGAAAACCGGCAAGTTTACGGCCGAGTTCGGGAAGAATCACGGCTCGGAACTCTAGTCCCTTTGCTCCGTGGATGGTGAAGATTCGGACCGCATCCTCTCCGGGCCTGAGAACCTCAGCCTCGGGCTCGTTGGGATCCGCTCGAGTGAGGGCTTCCAGGCGGCGGACCACCTCGCGGAGATGGACCCTGCGCTCCTTCTCGAGTCTCTGCACCAGGGTAATCAGCTTTCTCACGTTGCGCCGGGATTGCCGACCCCGTCTCGAGGCTGTCAGGACAGAAAGGAAGCCGGTCTCAGCCAGTGCCTCTTCCAGCACAACCGACACCGCTGAGACCCGGGCGCGCTGCAGCCAGGCGGCCAGGCGCTCCCGGGCGAATTTCCAGTGTGCGGGAACCTTATTGCCCGTGTGGACCGATTGTCTGAGCTTTTCCCAGAGACCCCGGCCCGCCTTCGAGGAGAGCACGACCAGGTCTTCATCGCTGAGACTGAAGAAAGGACTTCGAAGTACTCCCACCAGAGCGGTGTCGTTGTGGGGCCGATAGAGAAAGCGGAGAAGGTTGAGCAGGTCAAGGACCTCCTGACGCCGGTAGAACCCGGTCCCCCCGATCGTCTGAAAAGGAATGCCCTTCAGGCGCAGGCTCTCTTCATAGAACTGCAGCCGGGTTCGGGCTCTAAGAAGGATCGCGACGTCCGAGTACCGGTACCCCCGCTCGACCAGGCGCTCGACGGCGCAAGCCACCAGGAAGGGCTCGGGACTCGAAGCGGCTCGGGACCGGAGCGGCAGGGAGAAGAAAAATGACTCCACCTCTCCGTCACGGGAATCGAGTCTGGCCCCTTCCATCTGCTGATGGGAGGCCTCGTAGTCGAAATCACTTGAGAATATTGTGGAAAACATCTCGTTGCAGAAGTGGATGAGGGTGGGTGCAGCCCGGTAGTTGTGGGGCATCTCGATGACACGACCGCTTCGTCTTACCCAATCTTGAGCCCGACGGAAAACGGAAACATCTGCACTGCGGAACCGGTAGATCGACTGTTTCGGATCTCCAACCACCAGGAGATTCGAGGACTCCCGAACCAGGGGGAGAAGGATCTGCCACTGTAGTTTATTGGTGTCCTGGAATTCGTCGACGAGGAAGAATCTGAAGCGTTCCCGGATCGCCTTGACGAGATCCGGCTTCTGAACGAGCCGGGCCGTTTCCACCAGAAGATCCTCGAAGTCGAGTCCTCCCTCGGCCCGTTTTTCAGCCTCATAGCGATTGACGATTTCACGATGCAGCTCGTAGACACACGACCTGGCCTCGCGGAAATGACGATCGCCCTCTTGTGTGCAGCTCACCAGCCGGGTCTCGTCTCGAATCAGCCTTCTCAGTTCTCTCCGCGTGGCTACGATCTGGCCGTGCGCCTCCAGGCGACTCCACTCCGGAGTGGGAAAGTGCCGCGACTCCAGCGTAAGATCAAATCTCTCGACAAAACTTCTGGGATCCAGGGCCGGCTGCTGTTCCAGCAGTTCCAGCTGTTTGCTACAGCTCTCGCTGAGGGAGTTGGCCTGGCGGAGCAGGTTGTTTGGAACGCTACGCAGCAGCGCAAGAAGTCTTTCCCACTGGGGAGATCGCAGGAGAACTGCGGAGGATTCCTGCAGGAACAGGTCTCGCAGCCACTCCTCGTCAAGTCTGTCTTCATGGGACAGGTGATGGCGGCGTCCCAACATTTGCCTGAACAGGCCCTCAAGCTGAGGCTGGGGCAGATAGTGCAGCAGTTTCTTCAGACTCGACCGTCCCTGCAGCGAGCTGTCCTGCAGCGTCTGGCTGACGGCTGCCCCGGCAAGCAGCTGCTGCCGGGTGGGATCCAGGAGCTCGAAGTCCGGATCGAGATCGATGGACCACGAGTATTCACGGAGCAGACTGTGGCAGAATCCGTGAATGGTGGTAATTGGAGCACGCGGAAAATGCTCCAGCGCCCGGCCCCAGGAGCTGGCTGCTCCGGGCGTCTCACTCGTAGCCAGCCTTTCAATCTCCTTCCGGGTTCTTTCGCGCATCAGGCGGGCCGCTTCTTCGGTGAAAGTAATCGCAACTACCTCTTCCGGTCGGAAGCCGTTGTTGCGCAGTATGTTCAGAAAGCGCTCGATCAAGACCGTTGTTTTGCCGGAGCCCGCGGCGGCTGTCAGAGCAATGTTTGAGGAAAGATCGAGCGCTTTCCTCTGAGCATGGTTCAGCTCCCGCCGGGAAGCCCGCGCAGCCTCAGGCACTACCCAACCCCTTGGGGAGAGGTCTCCCGTCGACCGCCCCACTGTCCCCCCGCCAGAACTGGCCTGGCAGTGGGAAAGTGGCCGGAATCGCGGAGGCGCTCCACCCTGGCCGGATCCATCCGGCATATGTCCCGGAAGTTGCACTGCCCGCACCCGGCCTGGGAAGGACCGACCAAAGTCACGGGGAACTTGCCCGAGAGCATGGCTTCGGCTGCTTCCAGCGCCAGGTCACGGTAAGACTCCGCGAGTATCGTCCAGCCCCGCTGATCGCCGTCCGGCAGACCTACCGCTGCAGGTCGCGCTTCCAGAGGGGGTTCGATGTGGAAAAAGAAAGCAGCGTCAACTTCTTCCCGATAGTGATGGCGCACCAGCAGATAGTAAAGTGGAAGCTGAAATCCCCACCCCTGGTAGAGACGTCGCAGAGGTACTTTGCCGCTCTTGTAGTCGATGATCACCAGGCCTCTGGAGCTTCGATCCACCCGGTCCACGGCGCCGGTGAGAAAAATCTCCGCCTGTCCCGAATCCAGCGTGGCATTCCCGAGGTAGAGACGGTCCAGCTTCTTCTCCTGGGCCTCGACTCGATGGTGGCGCAGCCACCGACTCTGGTGGAGGAGAAAGTCTGAAAAGACTCCCCGCGTCGCATCACCCGGGCGGAGACCGGCCCGCAGAAAATCCTCCTGGACTGACCGTGTCAGACCTTCCTGGTGAGTTTGGCGCAGCCGCCGGGATTCCAGCTCCTCTTCGAGCAGGTTGTAGAGCCGCTCAGAGGCCCGGCGCTCCCAGGGGCCGCGATCAAGGCGGCCAGGTGTGTCCGTATCCTTCATGAAGCGATGCAGCACCCGGTGCACAAGCGCCCCCAGTTGTGAGCCGTCCGGTTCGGGCGTCCAGGATTCCTGAAGATCGAGACAGTGCTCGACCAGAAATCGGAACCCACAACTCATGTAGTCTTCGAGAAGACTCGGCGACACCAGGACCCGATCCCCTTTTGCGAGCTTTTCCCGCACGATTCGGAGCGTCTCCGGTGAAGTAAGCACGCCGTCGAAAACCGAAGCGCTGCGCCTCTCTCTCGAAACAAGCGCCCGGCTGCCTCGCTCGACGTTATCCCGAACTGCCGGATCTGGAGCTCCAAGCGGCAGCGAGGGGCTACCCTCTTCCACCGGCAGACCCCGCAACAAAGGACTTACCAGGGAAGGTGCTCCGAAGACCCGGCCCGGGACCGTATAGTTAACTGACGATGAAGCCTGGCCGCGCATCCAGCCGAAGAGGCTTCTCTGCTCTGTTACCTGCTCTTCCCAGGTCGAGGACGATGGATCGCATGATGCATCCTCAGCACGCGCGGAACCCGCGACATGCGGAAAAAACTCGCGTTCCGTAAGTCCCAGCCAGATCAGCACGTCGACCTCCAGGTGCTCGACCTCTTGCGGCCGGGCCAGGATGCAGCGAGGAGCATCAAGCCCCACCTCTAGAAACATCGACTCAGAGAGGACTTTCACGCACCGCCCAAACCGGTGAAGCGCAAGCGGCTCCCGGTACTGAGCATCCAAAAGTTCGATTTCACGCACGAACCCTTGCATAATCAGGTTTTCTCTTCTCACCCTGGCGGGGTCATCCGCGGGTAGCGGTCTCAGAAGAGGCCACAGCCTCTGCTCCAGCAGCGCCAGCCACCGGCTCGGTGAACGCCGCTCTACTCCGATATTGAGACGACACATCAGATTGGCGAAGGCGGCCAGGGCAGGGCGGATCCCGGAAGCGGAAGCGGGCGAGTCTTCCGGCAGGCCATCTAGAGCTTTCGAAACCTGTGCCGGAAAGTGGATCGACCAGTTCCGCAACCCTTCCCGAACGTCGCACGCGACGGCCCACTTCTCGATGCCATCGAGATCTTCTGCGGTGAGCCCGGTGGAGAGCCGGGGGTGATTCAAGAAGTCAAACAGATGTCGGCGCGGGAACCGATCCAGCATCAAGCTCAAATAGTCCTCGAGAAGGCCCACATAGCTGCAGGCGGCTGCCGATACCCCGCGGGCTTCCCCAACCTCGACTCCTCTTCGGGCCAGGGCGCTGGTGAGCTGCCGGCGATAGATTTCGGGACGCGTGGAGAGGATGGCTGCGCGGGTCCGGATTTGGCACTCGAACCCGGCAACTTCCTGTGCGGCCCACGCAGCTTCGTCCTCTGTGCCGGGCAGACGGACAACTCTGGGCCGTACTTCCGCCTCGGGCTCGGGTATCGACCGCCATTCCAGACCTGCATGGGACAGGAAGATCCGCATCTGACCGAATCTCTTGGGCCCTTGCGCCTCAGGGGCGCCCGGCTCCAGGTCAGTGCTGACGACCAGCTCCTCGACCACATCTAAAAGACGTCGAAGAATCGAGTGCTCCACCGGAGTCATGTCGCTGAACCCTTCCACTACGAGGGAGCGCGATGCGGCCAGCCGGCTGGGCAGTCGGACGGCGCCGGTGAGCAGGCCGCGATAGACGAGGGCCTGCTGACCTGACCAGTCTTCAACCCCCAGCTTTTCCAGCCGGGCCTGGTACCTCGAGAAACAAAAAGCCAGTTCGTCAAGGACGTGATCCTTCAAGCCGTCTCCGGGAGGGAGAGCCAGTAGCTCCGGCTCCATGATATTCTGCTCTTTGAGCCGGGCGATGCCCCGGGAAACTCCCCAAAGTAGTTTGCGGCTGCGCCCGGCGCCCGCCTTCCGGGTAGTGCTTCGGGAGTCGGCGATCTCTTCCAGGATCAAGAGCCGGGCAGCATCCGAAAGAGGGGGTCGAAGGCCGGAATCTCGGACGAAGAGGCCAATCAGTCCTCGAAAGGTGAGAATCGGAACGTCGAAGCAAGACGGATGGGCTTCCAGGTAGATCTGCTCGAGCTGGCGGCGGCGATGACGATTTCCCACAAGATACACGAAATCAGCCTCCGGACGGGCCTGTCTTTGAACAGCTCGGTCGAAGACCACCCGATTCCGCTCGCGGCGAGTACCCCCGTAATAGGCGATCATTCTGGCCATGGCAACCTGCTAGTGGACTGTAATGCTTGAATCGCTAGTGGATGAGCGAGTCATTCGGGCCCGAGGTCAAGGCGCGCCGACGAGGCATAGCAGGGACTATGGCGAGGAGGCGCAACGCAGAGATCGGATTCGAGGGCCGCTCAGGCACTAGTGATTCAGGTGTTACAGTCCACTAGTGTAGCCCGTCAAGGTGAACTCATCGCCTCCCCTCAATCGGTCGTAACGCTATCTCGGCAGCTTCCGCGCTGCTGCGCAGTCACTGGCGTTCCTGCCTCTGTGGTTTCCTCGACAGTCAGCTTTCCTTGCGGCTGGCGGGCCGATCCCGGAGACCATCTGTACCGTCGCCGAGCGGGCAGAGGCGCGAATCTTGATGAGCGCGCCATGTTGGAATTTGGAATTTGGAGTTTTGAACGGGGAAAGGCCCGCTCAGGCAGTGTCGTCGGGAGGAGGGGCAGCCCCGGCCTTCGCCCCCATCTCCTCGGCTTTGGCAATCATCCCTTTGGCGTTGTAAAACATCGACAGGGCGGTATAGGCGAGCGGGTTGTCGGGCTCGACGCCTCTCAGGCGTTCGCCGTACTCGACAGCCTCGCCCAATTGGCCCAGGTGGTAGTGACACAGAGCGATGGCGTGGAGGGCATCGCCATAACTGTCGTCGATGGCCAGGGCCTTCTGAAACTCGGAGATGGCTCCGTCCAGATCATCTTCTCCAAACAACTCCATCCCCCGGAAGTAGTGGTCTTGTTGTGTGGCCATGCTTCCTCTCAGCTTGAGATTCTACTACGGACCTCGCAAAACAAGCCACCGCCGAAGCCCCCATACCCGAACAGCGAAAGCACTCAGGAAAATGTGAGCAGCATCACAAAAAACCCTTTTGTTTTGCACCGCCAACCGTTACAATTGGCTAAACGCTGGGTTCCCTTGGGACTATCGCTGGTTTTCGTTTGTGACTATTGTTGTTGCTTGGGCTCAAGGGCAAAAGGGGTTAACGCCCAAGGTGAAACATGAGAAAGCTACTACTTGGAAACTGTAAGTTTCGCCAGGCGGACGAAGAGTCGGGTGTGACAACCGTCGAATATGCGATCATGCTCCTGCTGGTCGCAGTTAGCGTTGTTACCTTCGGATCCGGCCTGAATACTTCTGTTACGTCGGTTTTCTCGAGACTGGTTTCGGCGGTCGCCGCTGCCAGCTGAACCAACCTGGGATCCGACTGAAGATCCTGCACTGGCAAGGGTTAGCTGTTCTTGTCTGCTGGCAGGACACTTCACCTTCTTGAACCTCTGAGCCGCCCACAAACTACCCGCCTCTAAGGCGTTGTTCCGCTCACACTGATCTTTGCCGAACTCTGGCGATTCCCAAGAATTGGTCCAGTACGTGCGAATCGCAACGATTTGTGAGGGCCGGAAAGAGATCCCAACGCTTCCACTTGGACATTAGCCCGGATTATGCAAGAACCGTAGTTCGGTGTTGAAAAACGACTCGAGAAGTGGCCCAACTCGGAAGCGGGCAGGTGTGACAGGCGGATTTGCGAAGAATATGGGTTGGCGAGGCGTTTGAGTGGTTTGGGGAGTGAATTTCAGACAGATCTGGGCCTGGATGAGTGTCGGAAGCGGTTTTTCGGGGGAGCTGGGAAAAGCTAACTGGAGTTCAGGCGACTCAAGACGAGGTGGAAGAGGGGTTGTTCGGGGAAGGCTGAGGAAAGATGGACCCAGATGCGTCGAGTGGTTTGTCGGATCCGGGCCCCGATCTTGAGGACCCGACGACGTAAGGTTTCGATTTCGAGCTTGTGCCAGGGGGTTCCGTGAAGATAGTCGCGCAGGCGCACGAACATCTGGTAAGCCAGTGCATGCAGGAGGAGTCGAAACTGATTGGCCAGGAATCGATGACAGCTGAGTCGGTCCATGCTCAGATGATTCTTGAAGGCCTTGATGAAGTTCTCGGTCTGCCCTCGGTTTGTGTAGTGGTCATAAAGTGATTGGGAGCAGAGATCGTCCCGGTTGGTAACTACAAAGCGACGATTGATGCCACGCTGATCGACCTCCACTTTGACAATGACGCGACGGGATCGATCCCAGCTGTGGGCTCGATAAAGAAACTCGTCAAACTGACGCTGTTTTTCCTCCAGCTCAAGGAACCTCAGCCGAGTCGAATCCAGCAGGGGCTCGACCACTCGCTGCAGGCGAGGGTTTCGACTTAACCCAATGACATACTGGAGTTTATTCTCTTCACATTCACAGAACTCGTAGAGCCGAGGCGTGGCAAAGCCGCTGTCGGCCCGAATCTCAATCTCGACATCCGTCCCCACTGCTTGTCGGATGGCCTCCACGACTCGCTTCAGAATGGGCACGATGTGAGAGGCAGCCCCCTTGTTGCCAGGTCTCAACACGGCACAGACCAGGTCTCCCGTGTCGGCATCGAAGATCAGCAAAGGATGCAGAATGTGGTTTCGGTAATACCCGTGGTAGAAGGAGAACTCCTGTTGGCCGTGAGTGTGGTCGTCGGTACTGTCCAGATCCAGGATGATCTTGCTGGGACGTCTCTTCTTCAGGGAGCGCACATAACGGCCTGGCAGCCACCGGCTCAGACGCATCAGATCCTTCTTGGTGACGGAGTTCTCCAGGCGGGAGAAAGTCGGCTGGGTGGCCAAATCGGGATCGCTCTCTGGCAACTGATCACAGACTGTCTTGAGCATCGGATCCGAGCGCAGCGTATCGGCGTCATTACAGTCTTCGTAGCCGGCCACGATCTGCAAGACTCGTTGTCGGATCAACTTCAACAGGTCATGACGAACGTAGCGTCGGTCTCGACTTTCCGCAATACACGAACTGAAGCCCTCGCACAATCGATGTTGACGATCCAGCGATCCAAACAACAACCATCCTGCGTCGGAAGTGAGGCTCCCCCCATCAAAACGCGTCGTGATCTTTCTGTGGCTGTGAAATGGCAGGGTATTCTGGCAGACTGCTTTCAACATTGCCGTAGCTCCTGTTTAGGGTCATTGTTTTTGTAAACCCTTTTATATCAGAGGGCTACGGCTTTTTCCTGGAGCCAGAATCTCACTCGGATTCAGATCTTTTGCATAATCCGGGTTAGGGTGGTCCTGGGATCGAATCTCTCCAGAGGGGTCGTCTCACAGTTCAGGGGGGTGAAGCGATGAAGCTTAAGGGGAGGTTGCTTGTCCCATTCTCCAGGAGGCGCGGTCCACAATCAGGAGTGACTACGATCGAGTATGCGATTATGTTGTCGATGGTAGGGATTAGCGTTGCCGCCTTTGGCCTGGGGGTCGGCGAATCGGTCACATCAGTTTTTTCCCGAATGGTCGTGGCCCTCGCGGATGACGATGAAGGAGGGAAAGGGAAGAAAGACAAACCGGGCGAAACCTGCTGCGACTAGGCCCCGTTTCCTTAACCAGAAATTCAGATCACAAGAGCCGGCACAAGTGTGACAGCGGCTCAGTTGGAGCCGTCTTAACCGGAAATCCAAGCCTGGTAAAAAGTCTTCCTGATATTCAGAGCCAGCATCCAACGATAACAAACGAATTGGAACAGACGCCGGAGTCCGCTCTCTTTATTTCCTGGCCAGGATCCTGTTGAGTGCCTTAAAATAGCCTCTGAACCAAGTTTTGGGGGTTAGCCAATGTTGAGAACCGCATTCGCCATTCTGCTGAACAGGTGTCGCAGTCCTGAGAACGGAGTGACTCAGGTCGAATATGCCGTCATGATGGTTTTGATAGGGATTGCGGTCGCCAGCTTTGGCCTGGGCCTGAGCGGGTCCGTGACGTCAATCTTTCAGAGAACGATGTCCATTCTGAACGCCGCCTCCTGACACAGCCCATCAGCAGACTCATACCAGGGGTTCCAGCTCACCCAATACCGTGGGAATCAGTTCGCTCACTGTGGGGTGGGCGTGGACGGCTCTCTGGATTACCGTGTAGGGCACCTTCGCGTACATGATGTCAAGGACGGAGTGGATCACTTCGTCACCGCCAATCCCCAGCACGGCGGCCCCCAGGATCCTTTTGCTCTCGGCATCCACCAGGACCTTCATGAATCCCTGGGTTTCGCCCTTCTCGATGGCCCTCCCGATGCGGTTCATGGGCCGCTTTCCAACCAGGGCCTTTCGACCCGACGCCCGGACTCGTGCTTCGGTCAGGCCGGCCCGGCCCAGCGGGGGATCGATGTAAAGCCCATAGGTGAGGATCCGGTCGCTGACTCGACGAGCGTCATTATCCAGCAGGTTGGCAGCCACGATTTCATAGTCGTTATAGGATGTATGGGTGAAAGCGCCCTCGCCATTGCAGTCTCCCAGGGCCCAGATACCTGGAACACTGGTTCGGAGCTGGTCGTCAACCTGGATGTAGCCTCGCGCGTTCACTTCGACGCCGGCCCGCTCGAGACCCAGATCATCGGTGTTGGGCCGGCGCCCCGTCGCCAGCAGCAAGTGTGAAGCCTCCACCGTGCGGTCTTCGTCCGCACAGTCCAGACGAATCGCGATCCCTTCGGAGCGCTTGTAGACCGCAATGCACTCGGAGTTGAAACGAACGTCGACTCCCTCGTTCTCGAGGATTCCCAGAACAGCCTCGGACACATCCTCATCGTCGCGGCCGATCAGCCGCGAGCCCATCTCCACGATCGTCACCCGGCTGCCAAAGCGACGGTACATCTGGCCGAACTCGAGGCCGATGTAACTGCCACCCACGATGACCAGGTGCTCGGGCAGGAAGTCGATCTCCATCATGCTCGAGTTGGTCAGGAAATCAACCTTGTCCAGACCCGTCAGAGGTGGGATGAAGGCTCGCGCCCCGACATTGATGAAGATCTTGTCTGCCTCGAGCAGCTCACCGTTCACCTCCACCTGGTGGCCGTCCGCGAAACGGGCGTGACCTTCGTACACGGTGCAGTCTTCAAGCCCCTTGAGTCATTTCTCCACACCCTGATTCGACTTGCGGACAATGGCATCCTTCCGGTCTTTGACCTTTTTCATGTCCACCGAGACGGATCCTGTAACGACGCCCCAGTCAGCGGCCCGCCTGGCCACGCGAGCCGCCCTGGCGCTGGCGACAAGGGCCTTGGTGGGGATGCACCCGGTGTTCACGCAGGTGCCCCCGAACAGTTTCCGCTCGACGACGGCCACCCTCAACCCGGCCCCCGAGAGCCGAGCGGCCAGCGAGGGTCCCGCCTGTCCGGTCCCGATGATGATGGCGTCGAAGCGAGTAGGACTGGTCATTGGGTTAACTAGAGGATTATTCCAGATTCGAGATTCCAGATTCCAGGGGCGTGTCCTCGAAGCAGGACCTAAAAGTGGGAGGGGCCCCAGAGCCGCTACTGCGGAGTGATCTCAAGAAAGAGAGTGGGAGGAGCCCCGGGGCGACTCCCGGGGGGATTTAAACGTTCGCTGCCCCGGGGCTCCTCCCACTCTTTCGTCACGGTCCATGATGTTAGGCATCCTCGCCTCCCCAAGGCGCCCACATTCCTGGCCAGAATTGTAAGTTCCAGCTCTTTCTACTTGTGGGTGGATGTGGTAAAGACTGAGGTTGTCTCCCCATGTCGACCGGGAGTTGGGGTTCACCCAGTTCGATCGAAAGAGGACAAAGCCATGAATCGACGCCGGTTTTTGAAGCAGAGCAGCATCGGATTTGCAGGAGCGACCCTGTGGAGCTGTGGCGACTCGCAGGTAGCCACACTGGAGGACGCTACCCCGGCAGCGACCGAGTCATTGACATCCACACTCGATCATTCGCCCTTTCGCTTCGGGTTCCAGAGCTATTCTCTGCGCCATTTTTCTGAAACAGATGAGCTGGCCAGGGAGGCCGAACAACTGGGTCTCGCTTTTGTGGAAGTCTACCGGGGTCATCTGCCCACCGATGCCACTGACGAGCAGATCACCCAATTCCAGCAGGCTTTGGACGGGGTCGGGGTCCACATCAACGCCTTTGGTGTCGAGCGCTTCAGCGCCGATCACGAGGCCAACCGGCGGCTCTTTCAGTTTGGTCGGAAACTGGGCGTCGAAACCTTGAGCGCCGATCCCTCCAAAGACGCCTTCGAGAGCCTGGACAAGCTGGTTTCTGAGTACGACATCCGCATCGCCATTCACAACCACGGTCCGGAGGACGAACGATGGCGGCGTCCTGAATGGATTCTGGAGGCGGTGAAGGATCTGGATCCCAGAGTTGGTGCCTGTGTCGATACGGGACATTTCCTGAGAGCCGGTGTGGATCCGGTCAAAGCCATTCGGATGCTCGGTTCCCGCGTCCTGGGCGTCCACTTGAAAGACTTCGATGCCGAGGCACAGGAGCAGATCGTCGGCCGCGGCGCGCTCAACCTGGCTGAGACGTTTCGAGCACTGATCGATGTGGGCTTCAGTGGCCCACTCTCGCTCGAGTACGAGTCACATCTGGAAAACCCGGTCCCGCACATGCGCGAAGGACTGGCCGCAGTCTCAGAGGCCCTGTCCCGGATGTAAGAAGGGGACCGTCTCCTCTGGCCCCTTCAAAACCCTTTCTCCAGATAGATCAGTAGAATCGAGAGCAGCGCCAGCACGTACATCGTGGGTTTGACTTCCCTCGCCCGACCGGCCAGCAGGAACAGAACCGCATGGGCCAGAAAACCCCACAACAAACCGGTCGTAATCGAGAAGGTCAGCGGAATGAGAAGGATGATTAGGAAGGAAGGCAGTGCTTCTTCCAGGCCTCCCTGGGCTGACGCAACGCCGCTTCGGAACATCAACATTCCCACCACGACGAGCACCGGGGCGGTGGCGAACAGCGGGACGGCTTCAGCCAGCGGCGCCACGAAAAGAAACGGGAAGAAACACAGGCCGGCAAACACAGAAGTGAGCCCGGTCCTCCCACCTACTGAAATCCCAGCCACGCTTTCCACGTAAGTCGTGGCCGGCGAAGTACCCGCCAGACCCGATCCCACTGTGGCCACCGAGTCCACGATCAGAGCCTTTTTCAGCCGCAGGGGATTGCCTTCCTTATCCACCAGGCCGGCCGCCTGAGCAACGCCGACAAAGGAGGCCAGAGAGTCGAAGAGATCCGTAAACAGCAGCGCTATGGCGGCCGGTACGAGAGCAAGCTGGAGAGCTTCGAGGGGGCGGACCTGAAGAAAAGCGGTAGAAAAGTCAGGCGGGCTGAGCAGACGGTCGGGCAGTGCCACCAGCCCCATCAGCCAGGCGGACACACTGATGGTGAAAATCGACGCCAGGAAAGCCAGCGGGCGGTACCGGTTCCACATCACACAGATCACGGCCAGACCGGACATTGCCAGCACGGTTGATATTCCAACGTCACCCAGCCTGACCAGAGTCGACGGGTCTGCTGCTACGAGGCCGGCGTTCTTCAGCCCCAGGAAGGTTAGCAGGATCCCGATCCCCGCCGCCGTGGCCCCTCTCAAGTGGGCCGGGATGGCTTCAACGATGAGAACTCGAAGCGGCGTTGCCGAAAGAGCCAGAAAGGCGACGCCCGTCCAGAACACGAGACCCAGTGCCACCTGCCATGGAATCTCCCGGCCTGCAATCAGCGTGTAAGCAACGAACGCGTTGAGTCCCATCCCGGGAGCCAGGGCGTAGGGCAGACCTGCGTAGACTCCCATGAGTATCGTGGCGAGACCGGAGATGAGCACCGTAGCCGTGAGGGCGCCCGAAAACGGTATCCCCGATCCATCTCCCGACAGGATGGCCGGATTCACCAGGATCACATAGGCCATCGTGAGGAACGTCGTCACACCGGCCACGGCTTCCCGACCCAGCACACCAGCTTGCATGTTCATTTCCTGCAAATGGCAAGCCGCCCCGCCCCCAACACCCGGGTCGCCGATCAGCCCGATCCTTTCCACCGGGCCGGATGCTACCCGCTGTTTACCAGTCTGCGTGTTTATAGCGCTTGTGCCAATCGACTCCCTGCCACGTTTTCATTGTCAGGGGCCGAAGAAACAGCAGCCAGCGCGGCTCAACGAGAGTCGGCTCGAGGTAGTCGGGCCCGTGCTCCCCGAGATATCGGACCGACATTCTGCGAGCAATCTCGACCCAGCGGCCGCCCACATTGGGCTCTTCGAGAATCTCGGCTTTTCCCTTGACCAGGACGCGCCGGTTGTAAGCCGTGGAGTCGTCGATGCAAAGAAACACTCGCCGGTCCCGCTGAATGTAGCTCGCCCATGCCGAGCGAGCACGCGGGATGATATAGAATCCGCCATCGCTGTACTCGAACCAGCAGGGCACGACATACGGCCAGCCCTCTTCATCCGAGCACCCGAGACGACAGAAGGGACTGCCTGAGAGGAATTCCCGGATCTCCTCTTCACTCAGCTTGCCGATCTTGCCTCGCCAGCTCTTGTCTTCGGACATGGACGAGTACTTCCTTCCATAAGTACTAGCCGAACTTCTTCCGGAACAGCGACACCGTCTCGTCACCCGGTCGATTGGGCAGCTCGACCGGCGATTCCCAGTCTTCCGGAACGTCCTTGAGCTTCACCGGTCGGCCGTTGTTCTTCAGAATGGACCACCACCCGGCCAGGAAAACATTGTTCTTGTCGAGGAGCTGTTCGAAGGTCTGCGGCATCTCCTGAAACAGAGCCATTCGCTGATAGGCCCACAGGGTCGGCGCCCAGATCTCCGTCTGGTTGAAGGGGTAGCCGGTTCCGGTGTGTACGTAAAACCCCTTGCCCCCGTACTCCTCCTGGGTGTGGATCCGAATCGTTGCCCCGGAGCCGCTGACCTGGTGCAGGCTGCCCAGGAAGGCCCGCCCTTCCGGATCAGAGTGTTCGAAGGTCAAGACACCGGGCGGGCTGTGCCAACTCTTCGCCTGGTAGGCCACCGAGACGACCGCGTTTTCGGCTTCGACAATCGCCTTGAAGATCATGTAGACCCCGTGGATGCCGTGGGTCGGGTAGTCGTCCGACGAATTCGTTGCGGTGTAGCAGAGTATCTTCTTTCCCGACGCCCAGGCCCTGGCTCGGCTGGCGGCGTCGTTGTGGGCGTGGGCCGACGGGACCATGATCGTTGCGCCGTGCCGGCGAGCCAGATCGATCATGCGCTTGGCCTTGGCTCGCGAGTTTGAAAAGGGCCGGTTGATCAGGTTCGGCAAGCCGGCTCTCAGATAGGGTTCGTGCAGGATGTGATCCCAGGGGTGGTTATAGTAGCCGCCGGAGATCACCCCGTCCACTTTGCCGAGCATGTCGTCGAAATTGTTCACCACCTCGCAGCCGAACGTTCTCGCGAAGCTCTCGGCGCGGGAGCGATCGATCTCCCAGCAGTGCGTGATGCGCAGGCCGGTGAAGCGCATCTCCTTTTCGTGCCGGCGAGGGTTGATCAATGGTGCCCACAGGCCTTCCAGGTGAGAGTAGGCCGAAACGTTCAAACAACCGATACGGAATTCTTCGTCCGGCCGGGGTCTGGGGCCGGGCGAAGCAGCAGCCGGCGCTACGGCGGCCATGGCGGCTCCCATGGGAGCACGCTGCAGGAAACCACGCCGGTTGATCTTACCCGATGCAGCCACCAGGGAATCCTACAGCACAAACCTGTGGGCGCACAATCTCGGGCCTTCTGCATGCCCGCTGAGAGGTTGGCTCGACCCGCCGCGATCCCCGGACCCTGGGGAACCTTACCCTTTCGAGCCGGTCTGCGTTTACTCGTGGATCCTCGACAACCGAAGGGCTGTCGCCCGCGAATCGGGTGATCGACCAGATGCTATACTGCCCGCCGGGGCCACGAACTCATCCACTTCCATGGGAGGCCACCATGAAAAGTTCGCTTTCTCGTCGCCAATTCCTCAAGACCACATCATTGGGTGCGTCGGCCATGGCCGCCAGCACGTCCAGCTACGGCCGCATCGTTGGGGCCAATGACCGAATATCCATTGGGATCATCGGCTGCGGCGCGGGGGGACAGAACGGACTCATGAAGGGGATTCACGCTCACGCTGAGTCACAGAACGTTGAAATCACCGCTGTCTGTGACCCCTGGCGAGTGAAGCGCGAAGAGGCGGCTCACCAGGTGAAGGAGTGGTACGGCCGGGAGCCGCGCCGGTGTGTTTCGTACCGCGACGTGCTGGCCCTGAAGGATCTCGATGCCGTCATGATCGCGTCGTGCGACCACCAGCACACGACACATCTGCAGTCGGCCGCCGAGGCCGGGAAGGATGTGTACTGCGAGAAGCCCCTGGGCAGGGATTTGGAACGGGTTAAGTCGGCCTGTGACATCGTCAGAAAGTCGGGTGTTGTTTTCCAGACCGGGACTCAACTGCGAAGCAGGCCGAGCATGACGGGATGCCGGGAGCTTTTTCGCAAAGGCGTTCTCGGGAGAGTCTCACGCATCGAGCAATGCCGAAACGGCGCCCGGCCTTACTGGTACAATTATCTGGAAGACGCGAAACCGGAAGACGTCGTTTGGGAAGAGTTCCTGATGGATCGGCCCATGCGGCCGTTCAGCTCGGAGCAATTCACGGGTTGGATGGGGTACCGCGACTACTGCGACGGGCCGATCCCAACGCTCGCCAGTCACTTCCTCGATCTGGTCCACTACATCACCGGAGCCAAATACCCTGACAGCGCAGTCGCGCAGGGAGGGACCTTCACCTGGAAGGATCGGTATCAATTTACTGCTCCCGATCACGTTCAGGCGACCTGGATCTATCCCGAAGGCTTCATGGTGAGCTACTCGAGCAACCTGGGGAACGGCAGCGGCAACTCCTTTTCAATCTTTGGGGACGAAGGGGTCATGGACCTCCTGGACTGGGACGCCCCCACAGTTGCCGGAAACGGCGTCTTCCCGGATAAGAAAACGACTCTGGCCGAGGAGATCCCCATAGTCTATGTCCCTCGACCTGATCACTTTCTGGATTGGCTGCAGTGCATCCGAAGCCGCAATACCCCGGTTGCCTCGATCGAGGCGGGCTATCAGCATTCAGTAGCGGTCATCATGGCCGTCGAGGCCTTCGATTCGGGTCAGCGCCAGGTGTACGACGCGACCTGCAGAGAGATTCACAAGGGTTGATTCTTCAACTCCCGCCCTCACCGTCCATGAATATAATGGGACGTTATGGATCGAAGAGTGTTGTGGCCGTTGCTCATCCTGGTGCTGGCGCTGATCGCGCTGTTCGGATACTGCTATTCAGTGCGAACCGCGGATCGACTGGCTCGAGACGCCGGGGTCGAGGTCAGCGGCACCCTGGAGAGATCCATCGGTGCGGTCAGCGAGCTGGCGGATCGATTTCGCTCACAAAGCATCACCGAGACATTTCTGGCAGCGATTCCCGAAATTGAGTCGGCCGGATCGGGACGTCTGGAGGTGGCGACCGCTACCGTCACCGAGAGCTTCGAAAGAAGAAACGAGCTGACAATCCTATGGGGACTGCTCTCGCTGGGATCTACCGTCAGCCAGATTCATGTTCCGGTGACGTACCGCTACCATGTCGAGCTGGCGGATCCCTGGAGGATCGAAGTATCGGGACCGACCTGCCTGGTTTTCGCACCTCGAATCAGGCCAAGTCAGCCACCGGCCATTCACACGGACCGCATGGAAAAGCGCACCCACAGCGACTGGACCCGCATGAACAGTGAGGATCAGCTGGAAGAGCTTGAGAAGAGCATTACTCCCATGTTGCGAGTCTATGCGGCCGATCCCCGGCACCTGAACCTGGTCAGAGACAAGTCTCGCCTCACCATCGCCGAGTTCATCAAGGACTGGCTGCTGCGCGAGGATCAGTGGAGGGAGGACCGGTTTCGCCGCGTCGTGGTCTTCTTCCCCGAGAAAGTGCTCCACCTGGAGCAACCCCTGGAGGTAGAAGAGCAGTGAGTGGAAAGCAATTCCAGAACCGAGAACCTATTTCATAGGAAAAAGAAAACTCAGGATCAGCACCTCTACCAGGCCCGCAATCCCCATAATGGCCAGCAGGGGGGTCCAGGTCTTGAGTGTCTCTTTCTCGGTGAACCCGCTCATCTTACCCACCACCCAGAATCCGCTGTCGTTCATCCAGGAAATCAGCAGGCCTCCAAAGCCGATGGCGGCAAATAGATAAATAGGGTGGCAGGGCAGCACTGGCTCACTGCCAAGAATGGCCGCCATCATTCCCGAGGCGGTAATCATCGCAACCGTCCCCGAGCCCTGAGCGATCTTCATGATCGCGGCCAGGACCCAGGCCAGCAGGATGTACCCGGCGGCGGCGTACTCACTGTCGCCCATCCATCCCTGCAGGGCGTCACTAATGCCGGCGCGGGCGAGCATCTTTCCGAACGCTCCGCCGGCGGCCGTAATGAGAATGATCACTCCGGCGCTGAGGATGGCCGGCTCCAGCTTCTCGCTGAACGCACGCAGCGAGAGGCGCTGATGCCGAATCAAAACGGCAGCGGCGAATGCGGTTCCGATCAGCAGAGCCATGTTCTTGTTTCCCACAAAAGCAGACGTGGCCATTAACCAGTCGGGGAGGGAGACCGTCCCCTTTACCACCGTCTCAAGCACCGTGTTTCCCGAAATAAACACGACGGGAAGCAGAACCGGCAAGACGGAGGGCAAAAAGCCCGGTAACCGGGACTCGGGTCTGTGCAGAATCTCCTGCAGCTGCTCATCGTCGACCCCCAGAGCCGGTCCGGGCGAGATGTCCAGGCGGCGATTGAGGGTTCTGGCCAACCACAGTCCCACCGCGGACGGGAACAGCCCCAGCAGAAAGCCAAATCCTATTGCAGCGCCCAGGGTCAGACCCTGATCGGAAAGGTTCTCGACCATCAGGAGGGGTCCGGGCGTGGGGGGAACCAGGGAGTGAGTGATGGTCCCCCCGGCGCACACGGCGAGCACATAGAGAAGAAAGTTTTTCCCGGTGCGAAGCCGCAGGGCGCGAGCCAGTGGGACGAGCAGGAAGAAGACGGTGTCGAAGAACACCGGCACGGACAGGAAGTAACCGCTGCTCAAAAGGGCCAGAGGCGCACGTTTCTCCCCCAAAAACGCAAGGAGTCGCCGTGTGATCTTGTCGGCGGCTCCACTCTCCATGAGACACTGGCCAATGATCGCGGCTAAAACGATGACCAATCCGATGCTGGCGGCCGTCGAGCCGAATTCACGTGTTGTCAGCTCCAGCGCCTGAACAGCCTCGGCTCCGGGCTTTTGGGGTCTGGCCTCCAGGCGTTCTCGAACCCGCTGCCGAGTTGTTCCCTTCAGCTGCCGGTACTCATCGGCTGTGATCTCCCCGTTGTTCAATTTGAAATCAAGTCTGGCCGTTTCGAACTCGACCTCCTCCCTGAGACCAAGCGGAACCGGAGATAGAAGCCCGACCAGGAAGGCAGCCAGTATGAGAGCCAGGAAAGGATGAATCCTGAGGACCGTAACAGCTAAGACGACGAAGAGGATACCGGCCAGAAGGACTGTAAATGCCATGGTGGGTTAGTGTAGTCAATTCCAGATTCCAGATTCCAGAGGTTGGTGGTGATTGGAAGTGAGGATGCGGCAGCTTCCGCGCTGCGGCGCAGTCACTGTCGTTCCCGCGGATCAGCTCCCGCCGGTGGTCATTCCCGGGCCGGGGAGGATGCCCAGTCGTTTGAGGGTGGCGACGACGCGGCGGCGGTGGGTGCCCCGCCAGTAGACACGCTTACAGGAGGGACAGCGGCGGAAGGTCTTGCGGGTGGACAGGACGTAGGGAGGAACACTTTCGAGCAGGTCTGCAGGGTGAGTCTCCTCGAGCGGTTCATTGCAGCGCAGGCAACGGCTCAGGATGCGGGACGCGCGAACGTCCAGCTGCAGATCACTGATCACCTGCTGCAGTTGATCCCAATGAGTGTCCGACTCGATCAGAAGCGACCGATCGCGCACGGGTTTGCGCAGGATGAGCCTCCGATCGCGGGTCAGCAGGAGCCGCTCTTCCTCAACCGCCCGCCGTATCAGCTCCTCGCGCTCGAGGCGATTCTCGTAGAGCGTGTCCCAGCCGCCAATGCGGAGCCATCTGGCCAGCCTTCCCAGCATCATATCCACCGCGAACCGGGGCGCTGCGCCGGAGTCTCCCTGACTGGTCATGGTTCACCGCCCCGTGAGTATCACGGCACGTGTCCGTTAGCGAGGCAGGAGGCTCCTGACCAGCTTGCCCACGCGAGCGGGTAGGTCGGCAGCTTCCCGGTTCTCCTCGATGAACTGAACGATTGCCGATCCGACAACGGCCCCCTCAGCCCACTGCCAGACCAATTCCACATCCTGGCGCGTCGTGATGCCGAATCCCACGGCGATAGGCAGATCCGTAAACCTGCGGATGCGCTCGACCGTGGAGGGGACGGATTCGGAGACGTCCGTGTGCCGACCCGTAACTCCCGTACGGGCAACCAGATAGAGAAATCCCCGGCTGCTGTTGGAAATCGCTTCGAGCCGCTGGTCCGAAGACGTTGGGGCTGCCAGAAAGATGGTGTCGAGTCGTCTGAAGGGATTTAGTCTCACGTATTCCTCGGGGGTCAGATCGGAAATGAGAATGCCGTCGAGTCCGACCTCATGGGCCCGTGCCTCCAGCTTCTCCAGACCAAACTGGTACACCGGATTCAGGTAGGTCATCAGGATGATCCCCGCGTCTGACTGCGACCGGAACTGGCGGACCACGTCGAGCATCTCATCGAGGGAGTAGCCGTGTTCGAGAGCGGCGAAGGAAGACCGCTGGATGACCGGACCGTCAGCGATCGGATCCGAAAACGGAATCCCCAGCTCGATGATGTCGGACCCCGCCTCCGCCAGTTGAAGTAGGATTTCCAGGGTCGTCTCCAGGTCCGGGTGGCCGGCAGTGACAAAGGGCAAGAAACACTTATCCCTGGCGTCGAAGATCTCTGACAGTCTCGACATCTTTGTCTCCTCGTCCGGAAAGGTTTACGATCACAACCGGGTTCTCTCCCAGCTCGTCAAGCGTCCCGTCGTCCGACATCCTGAGTAGCTGAGCGACTGCGTGGGCCGACTCCAGCGCCGGCATGATGCCCTCCGCCTGATTCAGCAGGTCGAAAGCCGCCAGTGCCTCCTGATCTGACACGGCTGTGTACTTGATCCGTCCCAAATCGTGAAGCAAGGCGTGTTCGGGACCGATCGAAGGATAGTCCAGCCCGGCCGAGACGCTGTGCGTCGCAGCGATCTGTCCGCCCTCGTCCTGCAAAACGTAGCTGAGGGTCCCGTGCAGAACACCCCGCCTTCCGCCCTGGAAGCGGGCCGCATGCTCACCCAGTTCGAGCCCATAGCCTCCAGCTTCCACCCCAATCATTTCAATCCGCGGATGTCTCATAAACTGGTAAAACAGCCCGATCGAGTTGCTGCCCCCTCCCACACAGGCGATCAACAGTTCGGGAAGCCGACCCTGCTGGTCGAGAATCTGCTCCTCGGCCTCACGCCCAATTACGGATTGAAAGTCGCGAACCATCATCGGATAGGGATGGGCTCCCAGGACGGAACCCAGCAGGTAATGAGTCGTGTCGACATGGGTCACCCAGTCGCGCATTGCTTCATTGATTGCGTCCTTGAGAGTGCGGGAGCCGGCATCAACCGGAGTCACCTTTGCCCCCAGCAGCTCCATCCGAAAGACATTCAAGGCCTGCCGGTGCATGTCTTCCGTCCCCATGTAGATTTCGCACTCCAGTTCCAGCAGCGCACACACGGTGGCGGTGGCTACTCCGTGCTGCCCGGCGCCGGTCTCGGCGATGATCCGACGCTTTTGCATCCGGGTGGCCAGAAGTCCCTGGCCCATCGCATTGTTGATCTTGTGCGCCCCTGTGTGAGCCAGATCCTCCCTTTTCAGATAGACCGTGGCGCCCACCCGGTGGGACAATCGGTCGGCCCGATACAGAGGAGTTGGTCGACCAACGTAGTGTTTGAGCAGGTGTCCCAGTTGCTCTGCAAAGGACGAATCGGAGCGGGCTTCTCGATAAGCCCGTTCCAGCTCCTGCAGCGGAGACATCAATGTCTCCGGCACGAACTTACCCCCGTACATACCGAAGTGGCCGTCAAGGTCCGGTTGTGAGAGTGGATCCAGGTTCTGGCTGGATGAGCGATCCTGATTCATTTCTCTCCTGTCGAGTCATACCGACTCAGGTTCTCCCTGGCGTTGTGTAAAAAGAGTTCTATCCGGCGCGGATCTTTGCGTCCCGGGGACTTTTCCACGCCGGAACTGACATCTACTCCAATCGGGTTGACTGTCTGAATCGCCGCGCCGACATTCTCCGGCGTCAGGCCTCCCGAGAGGATGAAGGGGCGCTGTACCGATCGCAGACTCCCCCAATTGGCTTTGATCCCGTGCCCGCGGGAGCTGTCGACGATGAGATCGTAGTTGGGAAACGATCCAATGTCACCCGGCTCCACGGCAATCCACACCTTTTTTCCAAAATCGCAAATGTCCTGCTCGCTCTCCAGACCGTGCAGTTGAAGCACATCGAGCGCGCCTGCCGGAGGAGTCTCGGGGGAGCCTACAAAGACGCCCACCTTCAAACAGGATGGGGGTAAAGCCCCCATAATCCTCGCGGCCCGGGAAGAGGGGAGGCAGCGGGGGCTTGGGGGATAGAAGACGAAGCCCAGCGCATTGGCGCCGCACTTCACCGCCCACCGGGCATCTTCCAGACAGGTGATGCCACAGATTTTGAGAATCGGGCTGCGGGGCCCGGGTTGCGGGTTGTGGCGATTCGGCGCAGGCGTCACTTCAATCCTCATCCTTCTCTTCTGCGAGGAGTTCTTGAAGGGCCTGACCCGGATCCAGGCTGTTCATGAAGTGGGACCCGATCAGGAAACCGGAGAATCCTGCATCGCGCAGTTCCAGCAACTGAGCCCGTTCCGAGAGCCCCGACTCCGCAATTAGAAGATAGCCGTCCTCCACTTCCAACTGCCTGGCGATCTCGAACGAGATCGCCAGATCAATCCGGAAATCGCTCAGATTGCGATTGTTGACGCCGATGATGCCGGCTCCCTGGCGCATCGCCGTCTCCAGCTCCCATCGGTCGTGCACTTCCACCACGACTTCCAGTTCGAACTCCCGGGCACAGGAGAGAAGGCCGCCGAGCTGCCAGTTTTCCAGACAAGCAACGATGGCCAGGATGGCGGAGGCTCCCCGGGCTCGCGACTCGATGACCTGATAGGGTTCCAGCAGGAAGTCCTTGCGCAGCAGCGGCATATCTGGCAACTCAGCTCGAATCTCTTGTAGATAGGCGAGTGAGCCCGCGAAATAGGCGGTCTCGGTCAAAACCGAGAGGGCGACTGCTCCGCTGTCGCGGTACTGTCCGGCGACCTCCACCGGCGGCAATTGACAGGGAAAGGGACCCCGGCTCGGGCTCTTGTACTTGACCTCCGCGATGATGTTGAGAGCATCACGCCCCAGGGCGGCGGCGAAAGCCGCAGGCGTGCCTGCCGGAATCGCTTCCAGGAGAGCCTCGCGCGGGACTCGACCTCGGACCGTCTCCAGCTCCCGGCGTTTCGAGGCAACAATCTCGTCTAGAATGCTGGCACTTGGCGTCATGAGCGTCCTACGTGCGGCTGGTTTCAATCAGTTCCTGGAGTTTTCGGTAAGCCGAACCGCTCGAAATCGAAAGCTCGGCTCGTTGCAGAGCCTCCGAGAGCGAGATGTCCGCCGCCAGATGCACGGCCGCAGCCGAGTTCATTAGCACCAGGTCGGCCAGAACATCGCGGCGCTTGCCTTCGAGAATCTCAAGACACAAGCGGGCGTTCTCATGAGGATCCCCTCCTTTGATTTCCGGCGGTGCGTCACCCTTGTAGCGAAAACCGTAATCGGCTGGATCGAGTTCAAACTCGCGGATGCCATCGGGGGTAACCTCAACGACGCGGGTTGGCGCCTGCACCGAGATTTCGTCCAGACCATCCAGGCTGTGAACCACCCAGGACCGTCTCGTTCCCAACATGTGAAGGGCCCTTGCCAGGCGTCGTACCAGCAGGGGATCAAAAACACCGATCACCTGGAAGGGAGCTCCTGCCGGGTTGGTCAGCGGCCCCAGCAGATTGAAGATGGTGCGGTGAGGAATCTGTCGTCGAACACCTACGACGCGCTTCATCGAGGGATGAAACGCCGGCGCAAACAGGAAGGCCAGCCCGTTGCGGTCAAAGCAGCGCTGCACTGTCTCGAGCGGGGCATCAATACGCACCCCCAGAGCCTCCAGCATGTCGGCGCTGCCGGATCGCGAGGTGGCGGCGCGGTTTCCGTGCTTCGCGACCCCGATTCCTGCGCCGGCGATTACGAAGGCCGCGGTGGTTGAAATGTTAAAAGAAGCGATCCCGCCGCCGGTTCCAGCCGTGTCCACCAGATCGGCTCGGGGGGCCTCGACCTTCACCGCGTATTCCCGCATGACACGAGCGAACCCGGCTATTTCTTCGGCGGTTTCGCCCTTCACGGAGAGCGCGGTCAGTAAACAGGCGATGGCGATATCGCTGGTAGTTTCCTCAAACAGGGCTCCCAGCGCCCGCTCGGCCTCGGCTCGGCTGAGAGCATCTCCCGATAGAACCTTACGGGTCAGTTCGGCAAGCATAGAAAGTTCTCGAGAAGCTTCTTACCCGTAGGGGTAAGAATGGATTCAGGATGGAACTGAACACCGTGAACGGGCAAGCTTTCATGCCTCAATCCCATGATCGTGCCGTCCGCTGTCCAGGCAGTGATCGTCAAGCAGGGAGGAAGACTCTCCTTCTCGACGACGAGAGAGTGATAGCGGGTCGCCTCAAAGGGGCTCGGGATATCTGCAAATAAGTGCCCGCCGCCGTGCAGAATCCGGGAGGTCTTGCCGTGCCGCAATTCCGGTGCGGCGATCACTCTTCCCCCGAAGGCCTGCCCGATGACCTGGTGCCCGAGACAGACGCCGAGGATAGGCACGCAGCCGCCAAGCCCTCGCACGACGTCCATCGAGACTCCCGCATCATCAGGGGTTCCGGGACCAGGCGAGATGACGATCCGTTCCGGCTCTCGATCGAGGATTCCATCGGCCGTGATCTGGTCGTTGCGAAAGACCTCCAGGCGGCATCCGAGCTCCCCCAGGTACTGAACGAGGTTGTAGGTGAAGCTGTCGTAGTTATCCACGACTATTGCCTTCATCGCCCAGTCTCCCCGAGCCGCTCGAGGCGGTCAGACAGCTCCAGTGCCCGCACCAGCGCAGCCGCCTTGCTGCGGCACTCCTGGTACTCTCGAAGTGGCACGGAATCCGCCACGATTCCAGCACCGGCCTGTACGGAGACCCTTCCCTGTTCAAAGACCATGGTTCGGATGGCTATACACGTGTCCAGATTTCCGCAAAAGTCGACGTAGCCGGCGGCTCCAGCGTAAACCCCGCGGGGCGAGGGCTCAAGCTCATCGATGATCTCCATGGCACGAACTTTGGGTGCGCCGGTCACCGTGCCGGCCGGGAAACAGGCGGCCAGCGCATCGAACCGATCACAATCCTCTCGCAGCTGCCCCGTCAGCGAGCTCACCAGGTGCATCACATGGGAGTATTTTTCGACGAACAGCAGATCGCGCGCCTGCACCGACCCGTATACGCTGACTCGGCCAAGATCGTTGCGGCCAAGATCGACCAGCATCACATGCTCCGCATTTTCCTTTTCGTCAGAACGCAGCTCCTTCTCCAGCGCCAGTTCCTCTTCAGCAGTTCGCCCCCGCGGACGGGTGCCGGCAATGGGACGATATTCCAGATGAGAACCGTTCACTCGCACCAGCATCTCGGGCGAGGACCCGGCTACCGACAGGTCTCCCATCTTCAAGAAAAAGAGATAAGGCGAAGGGTTGATGTAGCGCAGGGCACGATAGACGTTAAAAGGATCTCCCTGGAAACGGGTCGTGAAGCACTGGGACAGAACCACCTGAAATATATCCCCGGCCCGGATGTATCGCTTGGCGGCTTCTACGGCACCGCAGAAACCCTCTTTCGTGAAGCTGGACTGAAGGTCAAATGCGCCCTCAGCTGCCGGCGGCGCGTCAAAAAAGCCGCGCCGTTCCATCCCGTGATCGGCCAGAAGGCGATCTTCGATTTCATCCAGCTTCTGTCTGCTGTCGTGCGAGAGGATGACTATCTGATGTTTCAGGTGGTCGAAGGCGAGGACTGTGGAGTAGAAGTCCATCAGCACGGGGGCCGCTTTCCAACCGGAGGGGTTTGCCGAAGGAAGTCGTTCGAGTTCCCGGATCATGTCATATGAGAGGATGCCAACGGCGCCTCCCGTGAACGGCGGCAACCCGGGATGAGTGGGAAGCAGAGGCGGGAACCCGTCTCTGAATTGGCGCCAGGTTCCGCGAAAGGTCCTCTCCGGATTGACTCCCAGAAAGGAATAACGACCCATCCGCTCTCCCCCCTCAACCGACTCCAGTAGAAACGCCCGATCCTCTTTCCCGGCGATCCTCACGAACGCCGAAACCGGGGTCAGCCAGTCGGCCAGCAGGCTCCGATAGAAAACTCTACCCTGAGCGCTTGTCTTGACTCCTTCCACCATGATCTCACGACGGGAGCTCTCAACCTGCTGACATGGCACTCAGAAAATCTTCGTTACTGGGGGTCTTGCCCAGCTTGTCGAGTAGGAGCTCCATGGATTCGGTGACGGAGAGCGGACTGAGAACCTTACGCAGGACCCAGACCCGGTTGAGTTCGGATTTGCTCAGAAGCAGGTCTTCCTTTCGGGTCCCGGAGCGGTTGATATCGATGGCGGGAAAGACTCTCTTATCGACGAGTTTTCGATCCAGGTGCAACTCCATGTTCCCGGTGCCCTTGAACTCCTCGAAGATGACGTCATCCATACGGCTGCCGGTGTCGATCAGGGCGGTTGCCATAATGGTGAGGCTGCCGCCCTCTTCGATGTTGCGGGCGGCCCCGAAGAATCGCTTTGGCCGCTGCAGAGCATTTGAATCGACACCGCCGGAAAGAACCTTACCCGAGGGCGGAACGATCGTGTTGTAGGCTCGTGCCAATCGTGTAACGGAATCGAGAAGAATGACGACGTCCTTCCTGTGCTCGACCAGCCGTTTGGCCTTCTCGAGAACCATCTCGGCGACCTGGACGTGCCGGGTCGCGGGCTCGTCAAACGTAGAACTGATGACCTCGCCCTTCACCGAGCGTTCCATATCGGTCACTTCTTCGGGGCGCTCGTCGATGAGCAGGACAATCAAGACTATATCGGGATGATTGCTCGTGACCGAATTGGCGATGCTTTGTAGAATCATCGTCTTTCCGGCCCGCGGGGGAGAAACGATCAGCCCCCTCTGGCCCATCCCAATAGGAGTCAGCAGATCCATGACGCGCCCGCTGAGGTCTTCCTTAACGGTCTCAAGGTCGATTCGCTGATCGGGATAAATCGGGGTGAGGTTCTCGAAGAAGGTCCGTTCGCGGGCCACCTCTGGATGCTCGAAATTGATGGCTTCTACCTTGATCAGAGCAAAATAGCGCTCACCTTCCTTGGGAGGCCGGACCTGACCGGACACGGTATCACCGGTATGAAGATCGAACTTCCGAATCTGGGAGGGAGAGACATAGATGTCATCGGGTCCGGGAAGATAGTTGTACTCCGGAGCTCTCAGGAAGCCGAAGCCGTCGGGAAGCGTTTCCAGGACCCCCTCAGAGAAGATCAGGCCACTTCGTTCGGTCTGGGCTTTGAGGATCTGAAAGATCAGCTCCTGCTTGCGCATGCCGGTGGCTCCCTTGATCTCTAGCTCGTGGGCGATCTGATTCAGAGCCTGTATGTTCAGATCCTTGAGTTCCTTGATATTCAGTGATTCAGCTGTCTTGGTATCACTCATGGTTCAAACCTCTTTGATGATCCGCCACAGTTTCTTCTTGCCTTCCCCGGTTCGGGAGGAATAGGCGATTAAGCGGTTGGTTTCCATGGCTCTCTCTATCTGCTCAAGAAAACGGCGTCGGTGACTCGATCGAACTTTGTCGATCTTGGTAGCCACGACCTGTATTGGGATCTCGTAGGAATCCAGATACTCCCTCATCATAGCGTCCAGACCGGCCGGCTCGCGACGGGAATCCACAATCAGAATGGCGAGTTTGATGCGCCCGTCCGAAGCCAGAAAACTCTCGATCAGCTCCTGCCAACCGGCGCGCATCTGTTTGGAAGTCCGGGCGTATCCGTAACCGGGTAGATCGGCGAAAATCCATTGATTATTGATGTTGAACAGGTTAATGGCCCTTGTCCGACCCGGAGTCGAACTGGTACGGGCCAGTTTTTTCCGCCCGACCAGACTATTGATCAGGCTCGACTTACCTACATTCGACCGGCCCGCAAACACAATCCTGGGTAGGTCGGGTACGCGACCGGCTTTTCTTTCGTTCGCTCCTGCGAACGAAGTCAAAAACGTGCACTCCACAGCTCCTCACCGAAGAATTACGGCATGGAAATCAGAACGTTTATGCCTGCGCGCCCCTAGGGCACCAAGTCATATCTGGATCCGCGAGAGCCGGAGGCTCGACGTGGGAATGAGTTTTAACTTAGTACTTAACTGTTACTGATGGACTCCCGGACGATCGCCGCCTTCCATGGTGGGGGGCGGCTGCTTGCTTACGTAGTCCTCGCCGTCTGTCGACAAAATCGGAGAGCTGACCAAGGCCAGTTCGAGGGCGTCGTCCATTTGCTCGACAAATCTGAACTCCAGATCTTCTTGAACCGAGTCGGGGATATCTTTCATATCCTTGCGATTCTCCTCCGGAAGGACAACCGTTTTGATCCCGGCTCGGTGAGCCGCGAGAACCTTCTCTTTCACTCCACCGATGGGCATGACGCGTCCCCGAAGAGTAATCTCTCCCGTCATTGCGATGTCGCGGTTCACCGGGATTCCGGTGAAGGAGGAGGTCATTGCTGTCGCCAGAGTAATTCCGGCAGACGGGCCATCCTTCGGAATGGCACCTTCCGGCACGTGCACATGGATGTCGAAGATCTTGTGGAAGTCCTTGTTCAGGCCGTATCGTTTGGCGCGGGAGCGCACGAAGGAGAAAGCGGCTTTGGCCGATTCCTGCATCACTTCTCCCAGCTTTCCAGTCAGTAACAGGTCGCCCTTGCCCTCCAAGGTGGTGCATTCCGTGAGCAGAACCTCACCGCCCATTTCGGTCCAGGCCAATCCAGTTGCGAGGCCGACTTCACTGCTCTCAGAGGCCATCTGGCTGCGGTACTTGGCAGGGCCCAGCAGATCGACCACGGCTGCTTCGTCTATATCGAACTTGAAATTACTGGTTTTACGCTTTCCACTTTCGACGACCTTGCGGGCGAGTTTCCGGCAGATGCGACCAATCTCCCGCTCCAGGTTCCGTACGCCCGATTCGCGAGTGTACTCGCGGATGATCTTCTGAATAGAACCAGCCAGAAAGGCCACGCCGGAGTTCTTGAGTCCCTTCAGTTCCTTCTGTTTCGGAACCAGAAAGAGCTCGGCGATCTGAAACTTGTCGTACTCGGTGTATCCGGACAGGTTGATGATCTCCATCCGGTCCTGTAGCGGCCGCGGGACAGTATGCAAAACGTTGGCCGTGCAGATGAACAATACCTGCGACAGGTCCAGTTCCGTGTCGAGATAGTGATCCACAAAGGTCGCATTGTGCTCCGGATCGAGAACCTCCATCAGCGCCGCAGAGGGATCCCCGCGGAAGTCCATGCTCATCTTGTCGATCTCGTCGAGCAGCATCACCGGATTCTTGGTGCCGGCCCTTTTCATCATCTGGACAATCTGGCCCGGCAGGGCTCCAATGTAGGTTCTTCGATGTCCCCGAATCTCCGCTTCATCACGGACGCCGCCGAGAGAAAACCTTACGAACTTCCGTCCCGTGGCCCTGGCAATGGACCTGCCCAGTGAGGTCTTCCCCACTCCCGGAGGTCCCACCAGACAGAGAATAGAACCCTGATTCTTCTTCCTCGAGAGCTGACGGACGGCCAGGAACTCGAGGATCCGCTCCTTCACGTCTTCCAGCCCGTAGTGATCGGCATCGAGGATCTTTTCGGCCTTCTTGATGTTACGGATCTCCCGACTCTTCTTCTTCCAGGGAAGCGCAAGCAGCCAGTCCAGGTAAGTCCGGCTCACGGTCGTCTCGGCGCTCATGGGAGGCATCTGCTCGAGCCTCCGAATCTCGGTGTCGGCTTTCTGCCTGGCATCGGGCGGCAGCTGCGCCTCTTCAATTCTCTCTTTTAGCTCTTCGATCTCGTCCTTGTCGCTTCGGCCCAGTTCCTTTTGAATCGCCTTGATCTTCTCGTTCAGATAGTACTCACGCTGGGCCTTCTCCATCTGCTTCCGGACTCGTCCCTGAACGGACTTGTCCATCTTGATCTTTTCGATTTCGACCTCGATGAGATCGCAGATCGTTTCCATCCGCTCAATCGGATGGGTGATTTCGAGCAATGCCTGCTTTTCTTCCACCGAAACCGGAAGATTGGCAGCGACGCTGTCGGCCAGACGTTCGTCTTCGGCACTCTGCACCGCCTGAACGACGGCCTCATAGTTGACGTTGGGATCCAGCTTCGAGAACTGCTCGAAGAGATTGTGCAATCGCTTGGTCAGAACGCTCAGCTTCGCCTCCGAAACCTGGATCGTGGGAAGAGCCTTGACCTCGGCGACAAGGTAACCCTGCTGGCTGGCCACCCGGATGGTCCGGGCCCGCCTCATCCCTTCGACCAGCACGCGAATATTGCCGTCTGGAAGCTTCAGGCTCTGGACGATGGCAGCGACCGTCCCGACCTGGAAAATTCCTTCCGGATCAGGATCATCCTCGGTGGCGTCCATCTGGGTCGCAAGATAGATTCTCTTGTCACCCTGGAGGGCCTTCTCCAGGGCCAGGACAGACGAAGTCCGGCCAATCACGAAGGGCACCATCATGTGAGGAAAGACCACTACGTCCCGAATCGGCACCATCGGGCAGATATAGCGAGTCTCGTCAACGTCCGTCTTATCCATGCTGGCTCTCGCTTCCTTCTTTCGAGCTTCCTACAACCTTAGACTTCGTTTGAGTCCAACCGTTTCAAAATTCTCTTGGCCTGAGTCTCTGTAGTGGGAGTCTGGAACTCGGAAAGAGCAAACCGGCGAGCGATGTAGGTCGGATTACCCGGCCTTTTCAAGGAGTTTGAACACAACCTCCTTGTTCTCAACCATCTCACGAGTGACTAGGAACTCCTTTACGTTCTGGGTGCTGGGGAGTTCGTACATCAAATCTAACATAAGATCTTCCGTGATCAAGCGCAAGCCGCGTGCCCCGATTTTCCGCTCCATCGCCAACTCCGCGATCGCCTCCAGGGCATCTTCCGTGAACCTGAGGGCGACATTTTCGAACTCGAACATGAGCTGGTACTGCTTGGTCAGCGAGTTCGCCGGCTTGGTCAGGATCTCTACCAAAGCTCCCTTATCAAGATGATGAAGGCTGCATATGACGGGCAAGCGGCCCACAAACTCCGGTATCAGTCCGTACTTGATCAGATCCTCGGGCAGGACGTGAGACAAGACGTCGGCTTCGATGGCTTTTTGCCAGCGGCTTTCCGATACGCCTGAGCGGAACCCGAGGGTGGACTTTCCAAGTCGTTTTCGGATGCCCTTGTCAAGCCCGACGAAGGCACCGCCGCAAACAAACAGAATATTGGTTGTGTCAATCTGAACGAACTCCTGGTGGGGATGCTTGCGGCCTCCCTGGGGGGGCACGTTGGCAACCGTACCTTCCAGAATCTTCAGCAGCGCCTGCTGCACACCTTCACCGGAAACGTCCCTGGTGATGGATGGATTCTCATCCTTGCGGGAAATCTTGTCGATCTCATCGATGTAGATGATTCCCTGCATGCAGCGCTCGCGGTCTCCGCCGGCCGACTGGAGCAACTTGAGGATGATGTTCTCCACGTCTTCCCCCACGTAACCGGCTTCGGTGAGAGTCGTCGCGTCCACGATGGCGAAGGGCACGGAGAGCATTCGGGCCAGAGTCTGGGCCAGGAGTGTCTTTCCTGTTCCGGTCGGGCCGATCAGCAGTACATTACTTTTTTCCACCTCCACGTCCTGGTGGCGGCGAGCTCCCATCTTGAGTCGCTTGTAGTGGTTGTAGACGGCTACCGCCAGTTTTTTCTTGGCCACGTCCTGGCCGATAACATACTGGTCGAGGAAGGCTCTGATTTCGGAGGGTTTCGGCAGCTTGTCCTGCAGGCTGGAAGCCTCCGACGCCAGGTCGTCGGAGATGATTTCATTGCAGACGTCAACGCACTCATCACAGATGAATACGGTGGGACCAGCTATGAGCTTCTTAACGTCGTTTTGGCTCTTGTTGCAAAAAGAACAACGAAGAACCTCTTCAGTTTCTTTCTTCAATCGAACCACCCCTGTTCGCTCAAGCGACGACCATCTGAAAGAAGATGCCGCTCCAACTGCCCAGGATACAGGAACCTTGGCTCAAAAAGACAGGACAGATGGGACCCAGCGGTCACCTACGCATGCTTCTCGATGATCAGGTCAATAATACCATACTCCCTTGCCTGTTCGGCATTCATGATGTAGTCACGATCCACGTCTTTCTCAATCCTGTCGAGGTCTTTTTGCGTGTGTTTCGAGAGGATCGCGTTCGTCATTTCGCGCATTCGAAGAATCTCTTTGGCGTGGATGTCTATGTCAGTCGCCTGACCGGAAAGGCCGGCCATGGCGGGCTGGTGAATCAGGATCCTGCTGTTGGGCAGGGCGAAGCGTTTCCCAGAGGTCCCGGCGGCCAGTAAAAGAGCGCCCATGGAAGCAGCCTGGCCGATGCAAATGGTGGTTAGATCGTTCTTCACAAACTGCATGGTGTCATAGATGGCCAGACCGGCCGTGATGGAGCCTCCGGGGGTATTGATGTAGAGCGAAATATCCCGATCGGGGTCTTCCGCTTCCAGGAATAACAGCTGGGCCGTCACCAGGTTGGCTACGTTGTCGTCGATTGGGGTTCCCAGGAAAATGATATTGTCCTTGAGCAGCCTTGAGTAGATATCGAAAGCACGCTCCCCACGGTTGGTCTGTTCGACAACCATCGGAATCAATGTCATGCATTTACCCTTTCCGAACCGTAACGCGCAGAGCCTCGATCCGGTTTCTGCCGGCGAGCCACACAGCTGATTGGAATTATCATCCGTCGATCGTAGCCTTTTCAAGGAGGAGGTCGATCACCTTTTCTGTATTCAAACGATCGCCAAGTTCTTCACGGTGCTCGTCCTCGGCAAAGTACTGCCTTACCTTGGCACCGGACTCCCGATTCGATTCCGACAGCCTCTCGATCTCGGAAGCTACCTCTTCGTCGGTGACCTGGATCCCTTCCTTTTCCGCTACCGCTTCGAGCACAAAATAAGCCCGAACTTCCTTTCTGGCCGGCTCCTGAAATTCGTCTCTCAGTTTAGGCCAGTCCAGTTCCGCACGGGCGGGGTCCAGACCTCCAGAGGCCAGCCTGAGGGCAAAATTGCGCAGTTTTCTGTCCACCATTTCCTCAACCAGAATCTCCGGAACCTCAAAGCTCGTGAGCGCAACCAGGGCCTCGACGGTCTTGTTGCGAATCTCTCGCTGCCGGTCAGCCTCGGCCTGTTCTGAGATCTCTTCGCGTAAGCTCTCCTTGAGTTCCTCCAGACTTTCGAAATCGCCGATATCCCCAGCAAAGTCATCGTCCAGAGACGGGATCTGCTTGTTCTTGATGTCGTTCAGCTGGACGGTGAACTCGACCCGCTGGCCCGCCAGCTTGCGGTCCGGGTATTCCAGCGGATAGGAGACCTGAAAGACGGTTTCCTCGGCGACGTTCAGCCCCAAAAGAGCCTTGGTGAATGATTCATGCGTCTGTTCGCCACCGACTTCCAAGACCACGTCCTCATCTTCTATAGGATCGAGGCCCACCAGAGGCAACCCCTCTTCGGAAACAAATCGACCGTTCAGATCAATCAGCGCGTAGTCTCCCAGGTCAATCCCCCGGTCCTCAATCGTAACCAGCGTTGAATGCCTCTCCTGAAGGTCGTCCAGTCGCTTCTCCAACACTTGTTCGGGATCCGGCGGTACATCCAGCCTCACCTTCAGTCCGTCATAGTCAGGGAGCCCGAAAGTAGGTTTGACTTCGAACTCGGCTACATACTTGAGCGGCTTCCCCTCCTCGAAATCCAGCTCGCCCACATTGGGAGACCGGACGGGTGCAACATCTTTGTCGTGGATGGCCTGGTGATACGATTCCGGCACCAGACGGTTGATCACTTCCTCTCGGATGTCCTTCTGAAATCGCTGCTTCACGAGGCTGAAAGGAGCGCGCCCCTTCCGGAAACCGGGCAGGTTGGCGTGTTTCTTGAACTCACCCGCAATCCGGTGGAACTCCTCTGAAGCCACCTGTGCGGAAATCTCCACCGAGAGCTTCTTCTTGACGCTGCTGACGTCCTCGAGAACCGACTGAATCTCCATATCGCCCAGTGTGTTAACGCAACTGTCCTTTCTACATTAGATGTTTCACAACAGTTTGCGTGGCAAAAACTTGTGGATTATATTCCCGGGCTGGATGGGTGAACAAGATCGTCTCGAGTGGAAACTGAAAGCAGCAGCATTTGATCGACTCGTCGAAAAATACCGGAGCCTTCAAGATCATGACGGGTTCTACAGCCGCAACTGGCTGGAGCTGTCTGAGCAGCTGGAAACGGAATTGAAACGGTTGAGCTGGGTCCTCAGACCCGGGCAACCGCCCAAGGAATCGTAGGAGAGGTTCCAGGTTCCACGTTCCACGTTCCACGACGGCTGGGAATTGGGATTGTAGGGGCGACCCTGCCCCTACGCATGTAGGGGCAGGGTCGCCCGTTGGCGGGACGGCACGAGACCCGGCCCCTAAGATACCCCCTCCAGGTGTCGGATGGCCGACAGCGCCGGCTCGTGCAACTGTCCATTGGAAGCAACGACGCCGCGGTTTTGAGCCAGCGTGGCTCCGTGCGAGAAGTCGAGGATTCGCCCGTCTAGGTCGGTGACCATGCCGCCGGCTTCTTCTACGATCAGTGAGCCGGCTGCCTGATCCCAGATTTTCTCCCTGTAGTCGGTGTGGGCACGAGAAATCAGCCGCAGCAGCAACTCAGCCCGGCCCGAAGCCAGCAAGCCATACTTGGCCTGGCTGTCCATTAACACCGGCTCGGCAGTGGAACCCAGGCGGCGGAGAATCCGACCGAAGAGACTGGCGTTGGTATGTCCGGTCTCAACCGATCGAAGCAGTCGAGACCGACCAGGATCGGAAACCGAAGAAACCCGAATGAGGTCAAATCCGGCTGTCCCCTGCAAAGCACGCATCCAGGCTCCGCGGCCCCGAACGGCTGCAAATAGCGAACCAACGCGAGGGGAAGAGTTGCCGTCAAAGGAAAGATTGGGGCAGGCCAGGACTGCAACCTGAACCCGCCCCCCTTCCACGAGAGCCAGGGCCGTGGCAAATTGAGCCTGCCGCAGGAATCCCTTGGTGCCATCAATCGGGTCGAGCGTCCAGAATCTTCCCCGGGGAGCGCCGCCACCTCGATCGATCCACTGCAAAACCGATTCTCCATCCGCCGGCAGCCCTTCCTGCGCCAGGAACTCTTTTACCTGCTCGAGAGTTCCCTTCCCAGCTTCGGTTCGCAGCAGCCGCGTGTCCTCCTCGGCTACCAGGGTGTCAGAATCCAGCTTCCGCTCGAGCATCCATCCAACCAGGCCCTGCACCGCAAAGTCGGCCACCGTAACCGGGGATCGATCATCTTTCGCCAGGGCTTGCGGCACCATCTGGTGCTGAATAATCCGCGCCAGTCGACCGGCCCGCTCCGCCACCTCGATCGCAAACTCGACTTCGGGACTGGAGACTCTGAAGGCCATCGACGTCTCTATTGTTAAGAGTTAAAGAGTTAAAGAGTCAAAGGTTAAAGGTTAAAGGTTGAAAGTTGAAGCGCGTGTTGCGCCATATTTCACCAAACGGAAATCTCGAATGCGATGAAGAGTGCATAGAGCAGCAGGACGGACCCGGCAATCAGGCGCACCGATCGAACTTTCCAGATCGTGATCAGAACCAGGCTCCCGGTCAGCACAAACAGGAGTTCCAGCGGGGCAACAATATTTCCGAAGTGCCGTGGATCCCAGTAGGAAACCGGACTCTCGAAGCGCCACCCCGAGAAAGGAAAAAGATGGCGGTGGGCATCATGATGGTGAAGGGGCAGATCGACAAGACAGTGGACGATCATGCTCCCGAGAAGCGCCCGTAACCGACTGCGACCCCACCGCACAGCCATGAAGGCGCCCATTGCCAGCAGCGGAATCGAATTGAATAGGTCAAAAAAGGCCTGCCAGGCCGGATCGTGGTAACCACTCGACCAGATCCATTTCTCGGGCCGATCCATTATGTGCTTCTCCCAGAAATAGAACACGAACATGGGAGCGTCCGGAAGAACCGATCCAATGGTGATAGGCACAATCAGTTGGGGTTGGATGCGCCGGCCCATCAAAAGGAGATTGAAAACGGTGTGGGCGGGGGTGTTCACGGTGGTTAAGGGTTACCGGTTAACGGTTTCTGGTTTAACTTCCCGGCATGAGCGCGCCAACGTGAACGTGGAACGCTCAGTTCAGCAGGCACTCGGCGATCTGTACGGCGTTCAGCGCGGCGCCTTTGCGGAGTTGATCGCCGGCCAGGAAGAGAGCCAGTCCTGTGCCGTTCGGCTGAGAGAGGTCACGGCGGATCCGACCGACCAGAACGTCGTCTCCGTGGCTGGCCAACAGGGGTTCCGGATGTCGATTGGACTCCCGGTCATCCAGAATCGCTACTCCCTCGGCCTCAGCCAGGATGGCCCGGGCATCCTCCACCGAAAGGGGCCTCTCGAAAGTGAGATAAACCGCTTCACTGTGAGCGCGCAGAACCGGAACTCGAACACAGGTAGCCGCAATCCGCAGATCCTGATCGCCGAATATCTTCCGCGTTTCCTCGGCCATCTTGAGCTCTTCGGTGTTGTAACCCGACTCGAGGTCCATCTTCGACTCGTGGCAAAAGACGTTGAAGATGTACTGCCGATCAAAGAATTGTCGCGTAATGGGGTCGCCGGCTGTCCAGTCCCGGGCCTGTTGTTCCAGCTCGGCCATGGCCACAGCCCCGGCACCTGAGGCGGCCTGGTAGGTGCTGACTGTGATTCGCCGGACCCTGGCCTCGACATGCAGGGGCCACACCGCCACACACATCAGAATCGCCGAACAATTGGGAACTGCGATCAAACCCGAGTGGCCGGCCAGGTGGCGTGCATTCACTTCCGGCACGACCAGCGGCGTCCCGGGATCCATCCGAAAGGCCGAAGAGTTGTCCACCACCAGGCAGCCCTTCGACGTGGCCACCGGGGCGTATTCACGGCTGATGGAAGCGCCGGCTGAAAAGAAAGCGATGTCGACTCCATCGAAGGAGTCCTTGCCCAGTTCCTGCACTTCGTAAGTCTGACCGTCAAACGGAACCGTCGTCCCCGCCGAACGATGACTGGCCAACAAACGCAGCCGGCTCATCGGAAACCGGCGCTGAGAAAGAACAGTGATGATCTCACGACCCACGGCTCCGGTGGCTCCGACGATGGCTACAAGCGGTGCGTCTGGCATTTTGGTACTCGACCTCAAGAAACCTTTAGTTTCCCTCTTTCTGCCGGTTATCGTCCTGAACCGGCCGGCGTTCCAGATCGTGGAGTTCGAATTCGCGATGAATGGCGCGGACGGCATCGTTCAGGCGGGCTTCGTCGATGACACAGAGAAGACGAACTTCGGAACTGCTGATCTGTTCGATGTTGATTCCCTCGTCGGCCAGGGCCTGGAACATGCGAGAGGCAACGCCGGGTGTGTCGGCAATGCCCGATCCGATGATGGCGACGATGGCCACATCCGAGTCTTCGATCACGCCTTCGGCATCCACCACCGAAGCCAGATCGTGCAGAATCCGACTGGTCTCCTCAAGTCTGCCCTGCTCGATGATCAGCGACATGTCCTGCCTCTCCCTGCGACAGGATCCCTGAATGATAAAGAGCACATTGATGCCTTTGTCGGCGAGTTGCCCGGTGATCATCGCCGCGACGCCGGGCGTATCCTTGACCATCCGCAGGCCGACGCGCGCTACCCCGGGATCGCCCGTGACTCCCGTAATCGTGACACTTTCCAATTTCTCTTCTCCAGTCACATGGGTCCCCTTCCGGTCGTTGAAGCTGCTGCACACCTCCAGGGGGATGTCAAACCTGGCCGCCATCTCAACACATCGGGCATGCAGGATTCTAGACCCTGCCCCTGCATATTCCAGCATTTCGCCGTAGCTGATCCAGTCCAACAGGCGAGCCTCGGGAACCACCCTTGGATCGGCCGTGAACACGCCGTCCACATCGGTAAGGATTTGACACCGGCAGGAATCAAGGGCGGCAGCCAGGGCGGTGCCGGTTGTATCCGACCCCCCGCGACCCAGGGTCGTGATTTCGTGGTCGTGGGTGATTCCCTGAAAGCCCGCCACAATGACGATCTCGCCCTGGTCAAGATGACGACGGAGCCGATCCGAATTGATCCCTCGGATTCGGGCCCGTGTGAAGTTGCGATCCGTCCGTATACCGCACTGAGCTCCCGTCAGAGCAATGGCGCGAGAACCAACTTCGTGCAGAGCCATGGCCAGCAGGGCACTGGAAACCTGTTCTCCCGTGGTCAGCAGAAGATCCAGTTCGCGCGCCCGGGGTTGACCCGTAACTTCCTTTGCCAGAGCGATCAACTGATCGGTTGTCTGAGCCATGGCCGAAACCACGACCACCTGCTTCCACCCCGCAGCCTGATCTTGCCGCAAGCCCCCTGCAACCCGCCGAATCATCTCGGGATTGGCTACCGAGGTTCCCCCGTATTTCTTAACGATAATGCGACCGTTTACTGCCATCTATCGACCCAGCACCGGAGTAGATCGGAGATTAAAGATTGAAGATTAAGCACTGAAGACAAAAGACGAGTGCCCAATTTTTAATTTCTAATTCTCCCTTCACCGATTATCACCGTCCAGTAAATCTCCCAGGCCGCCCAGAATGGAGCCCTCCCCGACTCGCTTTTCACCGCCCTTGGGCGCTGCCACTCAGTGAATCCTTCCCGCCAGGCGTAGCCCTCCGGATTCTGCCTGGCCCGTTGCGCCGCCTCGATGTCGTCAAAAGGGCCGATTTGATCGTTGTTGTAGCTGAAGTACCACTTTGCCATGGTTAGATCGCCTAGAATGTAATGTGGCGCCCTTTGGACGGTCAAGGCCGGCCAACAGCGCCCCTGCTCACCCCGGCTAAGGCCGCGCTTACAAGTCGTCGCAACCCTTGCCATGGGCCCAGGCGAGAAGAAACACCAAACGCCCGATTCAGCCCGATATACGAACAGAGGATTTCCGATATTCAATGCCGTACAATCCGTCCGCGGTTTTGACTTCGAGGTCGACAGTCCTCCTCTCTTTCGTCTTGCTGCTGAGCCTGCTGCCCAAATGCGGCACGTCTGCGGATCCCGCTGATCTTATCCTTCTCAACGGCACCTTCTGGACCGGGAGTCCCGAGAGGCAGTACGCCACCGCAGTCGCAGTCCGAAGGGGTCGACTCGTGGTTGTAGGGAATACGGATGAGGCGATGAGCCACCGCGGGCCCGCGACCGAAATCATCGACTTGAGCGGGGCTTTCGTCGTTCCGGGGTTCAATGACAACCATGTGCACTTTGCCTCGGCGGCCCGTTTTCTGGAGTTCAACCTCATGTCCGTACGGAGTCATGACCAGTTCCTCGAACGGGCGCGCGAAGCTGTCCAGGGTCTGGAGGGCGGAGAGTGGATTGTAGGCGGCTACTGGGGAGCCTACGACCAGTGGGCCGAAGGCAGTGCCGGGGACGAGGCGGCGCCCAGGTTCACACCGGACATGAACCTGATCCAGGAACTGACCGCCGCCAACCCTGTCTTTATACAACGATTCGATCGCAGCTCATTTGCCGCTAACACAGCGGCGCTGCTAGCCGCCGGGCTCGATCCCGAGCGGCCCTCGGCACCCGGGGTTGTCTTTGAACGGAATGCTCGGGGAAAGCCTACCGGGATCCTTTCGGGTTCGGGAGTGGGCCCGCTCTTTGCCTCCGTGGTCCCGACTGGGTTCAGCCACAAGCGGCGACTCTCCCAGAGCCGTCGAGCGTTGGCCGAGATCCGCCGCCACGGCGTGACCTCCATCAGCGACATGTCTGACCGCGAGCAGCTGGAGATTTACCGGGAGCTCAGATCCCGCGACGAGCTGACCGTCCGGGTGCACTTCAGACCTCATCTGGAAACGTGGAGGGCCCTGGCCAGGCAAGCCATTCGGGTCGGCTCCGGCGATGACTGGATCCGTCTGGGTGCGGTCAAGGGCCATATCGACGGCATCATGGGAACCAGCTCGGCGCGTTTTTTTGAGCCCTACCGCCACCAGCCGTGGAATCGGGGCCAGTGGCGGCGACTGGTGGCGGATGAAAAAGGCGAGTTCGCGGAAGGCAAGTTCCTGGGCTACATGCAGGGTGCCGACCTGGCGGGCCTGCAGCTGAGCGTCCACGCCATTGGAGATGAAGCAAATGCCCTGATCCTCGACTACCTCGAGGAGCTGAACCGGCGAAACGGCGAGAAGGATCGACGCTTCCGGCTGGTTCACGCTCAGGTGATCAGGGAGCAGGACTTTCAGCGGCTGGGGCGGCTTGGGATCGTGGCCGAAGTGCAGCCTTTTCACCTCAGCGACGATATGCGCTGGATGGAGGAGCGGATCGGGCACGAGCGCTGTCGTGGAGCCTATGCTTTTCGCCGCCTGCGCGAAGCAGGAGCCGTCTTGAGCTTTGGCAGCGACTGGCCCGGCACTTCGGCTGCCCGATACCCGATCAACCCGATGCTGGGCTTGTACGCCGCCGTCACGCGCCAGAGCGTCACGGGCCAACCCGCCGAGGGATGGTTCCCTCAAGAGCGGGTACCCATGGAAACGGCCCTGCGGGCCTACACGCTGGGAACGGCCTACGGGAACTTCGAAGAGAACATGAAGGGAACCCTTGAAGCCGGAAAGCTGGCCGATCTGACTGTACTTTCACAAAACCTGTTCGACATCTCGCCTCCCGAGATTTTGAAAACAGAGGTTCTTTACACGATTGTGGGTGGCAGGATTGTGTACCGGCGGGAGTGAATTCAAAGTCGCCCCTAGGCGACGAGATCAATCTTCGCGGCCAGAATGAAGTCGCTCTCGGTCAGGCCGTCAATCTTGTGCGTCCAGATCTTCACTCCGGCTTTTCCCCAGCTCAGGTAGATGTCGGGGTGGTGACCCTGTTCTTCGGCGATGCTACCGGCCCGATTCACAAAATCGAGAGCGGTCTGGAAGTCGGAGAAGGTGTACTCCCTCTCCAGGTGGTGCTCGTCAACAACCCGCCATTCAGGTACCTGCTCGCTCAGGGGCTGGATTTCTTCCCCTCGAAGCGGAGGCACACCCCCGCGGCAGGGGACGCAGGTCTTGCGGGACAATTCTGACATTGGGCTTGGTACTAGCCGGTGGAGATCTCAACCAGGTTGTCTTCGCTCTTCTTACCCATCACCTTTTCTTCGTAATATTTCTTTACCTGGGCGGCCTCCCTGGCGGCCTTGCGTCGGAGCATTTTCTCGTCGCGTGCCGTCTGTGGCAAGGAACTCTTCTCTCGCTCAGCTTCCACATCATTTGCATTCAGTTTCAGTGAATGCTCATAGCTCTCAAGATCCACGTTTTTGCCGCCGGCGAAAATCTCATGTCGCCCATGTTTCTCGTACCATTTCGCAACGGTCGCATTCTGATGCATGTTTTCAATGATGTTGCGCCAGCCGTGTCCGGTGTTGTAGGCGCAGAAAGAGATCTCGCCCTCCTGGGTGGCGTAAGGGATGATGCACATCTCGGTTCGGCGAAAATCGTAGTTGAAGAGATCCTGGAACCACATCCCGGCAACAAAAAGGAAGTTCCAGTTATCGTCCCGCCGATCCTTGCCGTCTCCGTACTTCTTCCCTGTCAGGCCGAAACTCTTGTCGAACTTCTTGAGAACCGACCACAGCTTCAGTCTAGGAGGGGCTTCAAATGGCCGGTAATTCTTGAGCAGGGCGAGGCCCATCATGAGATTGGAAAAGTTCTTTCCACGCGCTGCGTCGGTAATGGCCTGCATATCCCGGACCAGGCCCGGGATGCTCAGAAACTGGGGCACAGGCGCAAAATCCTTGGTCTCCTTGTCAATCATCACGGCAGTTCCGACACCACAATTGGGATGGCAGCCGCAGCTGACCTGTCCCCAGTCCGCCTCGGGACCGTGAACCAGATCTGCGAAGTCGGCGAACGATCCCATCAGTGAAAGGGGAAACCAGTCGCGCGTGGGCTCCGTCATTCCAGTTTGTTTCTTTACGTCATGAGCCAGGTGGGAGAGCGTGTAGCGCTGGCGCAGCCGGCGCTCATCCGTAACCTCCTCATCCCGGCCCGTAAAGGAAACCGGCTGGAAAGCAATAAAGGCGATCTTTTTCGGGTTATCGAGCGCAAAACGAATGATCGGCCCAACCTGATCGTTGTTGACATCATTCAACAACGTCGTTACCAGGACAATCTCAATGCCCGCCTCGTGGGCATTCTCGATCCCTCGAAGCTTGATGTCGAACAGGTTGCCGATGTGGCGATGACTGTTGGCCTCGTTGCCAACTCCATCGAACTGATAGTAAAGAAACCGCAGGCCCGCCTCAGCCGCCTTACGGCTGAATTCTTTGCTCTTGGCGAATTCGATTCCGTTGGTAGCAGCCTGGACGCTGTTGTATCCGATCCTGCGGGCATACTTGACAGCCCGAAAGAAATGAGGCGAGATGGTTGGCTCTCCACCTGAAAACTGCACCGACATCTGCCGCCGGGGCTTGATTCTCAAGGCGTTGTCGAGGATCTCTTTGATCTCCTCCCACTCCAACTGGTGGACAAATCCAACCTGATTGGCATCCATGAAGCAAGGGTCACACATCATGTTACAGCGATTCGTCAGGTCAACCGTCAGAACCGAGCCGCGACCGTGGCGAATCGTGCTGGAGCCGTGGTTGTGCAGATCTTCATCGTTGTGGGCTCGCATGTCCCTGCCCGGAAAGTTGCCTTCGATCCAGCGCATGAAGTTGGAGTCGATCGACATGATATCTTCGATCTTACCGTGAATGGGACACTCCTTGACCATCCAGATCTGGTTGTCCCGCTCAATGATGCTGGCCTTGACCTCACCTACCTTCTCGTCGATGAGAATGCGGTAGTCCTCTTCCCCGTTGATGATGCTCTCGCGAGCTTCTATAACGCACTTGGGACACAGGGAGTCGGTTTCACGGGGCCAGCCCAGATTAGGCTTAGTCTTCTGCCAGGATTTCAGGAGCGGCTTGTCGGACCACTTGGGCGTAAAGGAAGATCTTGGTTGATGTTTGTTAAAAAACTGGATGAAATTGAATGTCTTGGCTGCAGCGAAGCACAGGGCACTGTCGACGTACTTCCACGCAGTAGCACTGGAGTCGGCCATAAATTCTCACCCTTCCTCTCTGGATCTCTGGCTTGGAGCTGAACGGCTACCCGAGGCCTTTCAATGCGACCATCTTCGGGGACAACCCAATCGCAAAAGCGACACTGGGAAGTTACGAAACTTCCTGCTTTCGAAGCAACCAGTATCGGTATACTCCTATTCGCCGTCAATACTTGATATCCGGGCTGGATGGCACGGTTCGCTTTTTCTTGAGAAATTGATCCGCGCCTGACGGAGCCCATTCTTTGATAAAATCCTGATCGTGGCCACGATGAAGGCAGGATCGTTGGCACGATGAAGGCAGGATCGTTGCCACGATGAAGGCAGGATCGTTGCCATGCCACGATGAAGGCAGGATCGTTGCGATCGAAAAACAACCGGGAGGACCAGCCCATGCCAGACTTGCGAATCACCGACGAGGCGCGCACTCAGATTGTGGCCGCCCTGGAGCAACAACAGCCCGCCAAGACCGCTTTGCGGCTCGAAGCCACGACCAACGGAACGGCCGAGTTCGCATACGGAATGAGGCTGGTAGGAGATGATGATGCGCGCGAGGATGACGTCATCGTGGAAAGCAACGGGGTCAAGGTCCTGGTCGACGCCGGCAGCGCCCCCAACCTGGAGGGGGTGACGATCGATTACGAAGAGGGGGTTCTGCGCAGTGGATTCAGCTTCGATAATCCCAATAAGCCGCAGATTCCGGAGTTGGGGGAGGGCCCCCGTGCCGACTTGAGCGGACCTGTTGCCGAAAGGGTCGAGCAGCTCATTAACACGGAGATCAACAGCGCGGTGGCCTCACACGGAGGGATGGTTCACTTCGTCGGCGTCAAGGACAATCGAGTCTATCTCAGTTTCGGCGGGGGGTGCCACGGCTGCGGCATGGTCGATGTAACTCTCAAACAGGGAATCGAGGCCAGGATCAAGGAGCTGGTTCCTGAGATTCAGGAAGTTGTCGACGTGACCGATCACTCAGCCGGAGAGAACCCTTTCTATCGGTAAGGATTCGCCTTCACAAAGACCGAGAGCAGTTCCACTCCATTTGGACCTTGCCAAGAAGCGGCCCGGAGTTCTATTTTGTTAGCTTAGCGTGGAGCTGAGATTCTGGTCGGGATCAAGAACAGCACGTAACCACCAGGGGTAGGGATTTGACTGAATCGATAGTGATGTCGCGTACGAGCCGAAAGTCCAGGCTGCTGCTGGCCAGCATACTGGGACTCTATACCACGTGCAACGGCGGCTCCCAGACCGGAACCCTTTCTCAGATCGAGAAGGAAGGATTTACCTCCTTCGCAGTCGTACCCTTTGAAGCTCCATTGCTGCACCAGGTCGGGACCGAGTTCGTGGGACCGGAACCTGCACTGGCCAGGCAGATTACTGAAAGAATCGGAGAAGATCTCAAGCGTTCTGATCTGGAAGCTTCGTGGAACCATCGAGGCTACGACGGGCTGATCCCCGCGCTGCTCAATGATGAAGGCGACTTCGCCATCTCCGTCTTCGGAAAAACGCCCGAGCGGGAGCGGCAGGTGGCGTTCTCGGAAACGTACTACACATCCGAACTGGTTGCGGTGATCAATCCGTCTCGCAACGATAAGATCCGCGCCAAGACCCTGGGCAAGGCCAAAATCGGGGTCCGCGCCGGAACAGTTGGAGAACAGAAAGTTCGGAGCAAATACCCAGATGGCGAAATCGTTTCCATCGAGACTCTGGACGAAGCCATTCTCCAGCTTCGCAGCGGGGACCTCGACGCAGTCATCGACGACCGTCTCATGGCAGCCTACGCGCTGGCCACCATCACGGGCGTGTCTCATCTCGAGATTCTGCCTGATCTCGTGGTGGACAGCATCGAGTGTGGAGTCGCCGTCAGAAAAGATGAGAAAAGACTGCTTGACCTCATCAACGAGGCCATTCGTGAATCGAAGAACAAGTACCAGGCCTGGATTGATGAGCAGTTCAGCCCCGGCCAGCTGGCGGCGGTACTGGGCCGCCATAAGAAGCGGCTGCAGGCGGCCCAGAGAGCCAACATGTCGCGCCGCGTGGTGCTGAGGATCTCCAAGAGCAGATCTTCGGACTTCGATATCTACCGGTTCGCCAATCTCAACTACATACTCCGCAGTGAGAAAGACGGTGAAACCTACACCACCTCGCGGATCGATTTTGAAGGCCGCACCGGCGTCAGTTCGGTTACAGTCCCGCCCGGACGCTACAGCGTCACACTCACCAAGTTCAACACCACCTTCGGTACTCTGCTGATCCTCCCCGAGGACCCCCTCCAGATTAACGTGAACATCCGGCTTCAAGCGAATAACCGGTTCACGATGACGAAGGCCTCGTAGGGGTTCACAAAAAAGCGGAACTTAATCGACATCTCGCCACTCTAATGAAGTAGCGGGTTTTTGTAACCCGGCACGGAAGTCAAGCACAGGGTGTGAGTCAAGACGAGTCATTATGATGGCCCAGCTGTCGACCTCGATCCATTCCGAGATCGCCATGTCTCACGGCGAGACGCTTGTCCTGAGGCTCAAGGCCAGGGATGAGGCGGCTTTCGAAGAGGCTTTCGAGCTCTATAAAGACATGGTCTATTCTCTGGCCACTAAACTCTTGACTGACAAGTCGGAAGCCTATGACGTTACCCAGGACGTTTTCCTGGTTCTTTACCGGCAAATCAAACGTTTTAGCGGTGAATGCAGTCTCAAGACCTGGCTTTACCGCGTGACTCTCAATCAGGCAGCCAATCGCAATCGCTGGTGGCGGAGACGCTTTCGCGACCGTCCCAGAACCTTGAGCATTACAGGTGGTTTTGATGACCAGGCTTCCGTGGAGCCTGTCAGCCAGGAACCTTCTCTGGATCGAAAGCTTCTGTCGATCGAGGCGAGACAAGCTATCGAGAAGGGACTGGCAAACCTACCTTTTGACCAGAGGGCTGCCGTAATCCTGAGAGACGTACAGCATCTCAGCTACGAAGACATCGCTGAGACGGTTGGTGTTTCCGTAGGAACCGTCAAGTCGCGCATTGCCAGAGGAAGAGAAAAGCTGCGCCGTGTTCTCCAGCGTTACCAGCCCGGAGGTCGGAAGTGTACTGCCAAGAAGTCAATGAGAAGCTGAACCAGTTTGTCGACGGAGAGTTGTCGGCCTTCGAAACTCGCGTCGTAGAGCGGCACGTTGGTGACTGTCCCCGGTGCGAGCGCCACCTGATGGAGCTTCAGCTGGTCCGTCGGGCTCTCTCTTCGCCGGTTCATCTCCGGGATGCCAGTCGTAACAGAATGCGACAAGCCCTGCTTGGCTGGACCCGCCGCAGGTGGTCGGACTACCCTGCGGATTTCTTTGGAAACTTCCTTAGCGCTCTCAGAGACCTGGACCGCCCGGCTGCTCTGTGCCGCCTTTCGGCACTGCCCATCTCTTTCTTCTTTCTTTCCGTACTGGCGTCTCAGTTGCCTCGGCTCCCGGTTCAGCAGTGGACTTTTCCCGTCTATGCTTCCGAATCGGACTCCTCGACCACTTCCGGCCGCCCGCCCGTACTGGTCCAGGTACTGCAGTCAAACGCGAGGGTCGACCAACTGGTCGACACGGCCTGGAAGATCCCCTACGAAGATTCGTTCTCTCTGATCGCAGGAATCAGCCCCGAGGGGAACGTCCGAATCGAGAATATCCTGGAATATCCGAAGACAATGAAACTGCTGGACGCAGTCGACCTCACACTTCAGGAGACCCGGTTCGACGGGATCTCAAAAATGTCCAACGCCTTTCTGATTTATTCCTTTCAGAAGGTGGATGTGTATGAGGGCTTGTAGGAACTGACAGCCGGTTCGCGTCAGCGAACCGTGAATCCAACGCTCCCCGAGCCCAAATTACCCACCGAGTCAATCACTCGGATCAGCAGGCTGTGGCGGCCCTGGGGGAGGCTGCTTAGCTCGATTTCATAGGTTTCGTTGTCGCTGTCGGCGATGCCGTCCGCCGGCCAGGCGATAACCCAGGCTCTCCCGTCCAGGGAGTACTCGAGCTGGAATACGCTGCTGGTGTGGGTTTTCGCGGTCACCTGGAAAGCGGCCCCGTCTTCTGATACTCGAGGCTCCCCGATTTCTAGAGTGGGCAGGCGATTGGCGACGGTGAAAGGTTTGCTGATCATTTCCGTCTCCAGGGCCTTTCCCGGGGGATTGCTGAACCGGTCCGAGGCCACGATTCGGAAGGTATACACTCCGTCTGGAACACTGGCGGCATCCAGCGTGTAGAAGGTCTCCTGCCAACTTTCTTTGAGCAGCCGCCAGGTCGCATCGCTCTTTCCGCGCAGGTAGATATCAAACGCCAGGTCGTCGCCGTTGCGGTCGGTCGCCTTCCAGGTGACACTTCGCGAGGCCGGTGTGTAGATCCTGCGGGGCGGAACGACGGGAGCTTTCTTGAGGCTACGGATGGAAGGTGGAAGCGAACGAAGATGGGAATCGTCCGGACCCCCAAGGGCCGCATTGAGCTGAGTCGCCACCGGAATCTTTACGAAGGCGCTGCCGGGTGCATGAACACTCACGGAGGTGATCTGTGGGGCAATGTTCTTCTGGAGGTAACTGACCTCTACCGAATCAATCCCATTGCGCTCCGAGAGGAGCGCATTCGATTCGCCTGGATTGGCAAACTCGACCATCCACTGCAGGTAGCGGGCAGCCGGACTCGGCACCGGGGTCCCGGTTGCGCCCTCACCCACGCCCGCCCACTCGCTCCAGGTGTCGTCCGCCTTCGCGGTGTTCCCCGACCTGGTCGAAAATCCTATCCCGTCTCCGCCGGGTCTGGTTACCTGCCAGCGGATCCGGCCCCATTCGGAGACCACCCCGGCGTCGAGCACGTCCGACTCGTAGGTCCCGGTCGTGCCCGGTTCACGGGAAAGACGATAGAGCTTCCCCAGATTGCTGGTCGCGACGGTGATTCGATTTGCGGCGCTGACCAGCCGGGTCACCTGTTCATCGGGTGTTTCGCCCAGCACCTTCTTGAGCCTCGCTGCCGTGATCGAGAGCAGTCTGCCCTGCGGTCCCGAACCCATCAATACCTCGCCATTCTGACGAACCAGCAAATCGAATACGGTCCGGTCGGCGGCACTGTAGAGAATATCCACGAGATTGTCACGAGCGACCCGGAACAGCTCGATTTTAGACCCCTTCCTGATCCCCTCGATCTGGACCGTCTCCTGGCCAGCCGGATCGGCGGGTGCAGCAGAGCCAGGGGGCTTTTCGGCCTGGGTTGACGTTTCGGCAGGGTCAGGGGGAGCCTTGCTGAACGAAATGGCGACGGCATAGATGTTGCCGTATCTATCTGTATTGATAGCCCGGACTTCTTCCAGATCGGAATCGAATAAGACAAAGGGCTTCCCGCTCTGATTCAGGCTGATGAGAAGACCTGCCGGGGAGGAGCCGGCCAGGAGGTTGCCCTGGGCGTCCCAGGTCAGATCCACGATGTGTTCTTCACTGCTGTCATAGAAAACTTCCCCGCGGCCCTGCCCGTTCACCTTGAAGATCCTGCCCCTGGGCCCCGTCGCTACAAAGAGTGCTCCGGCCGGATCCAGTGTCAGGTCCCAGATGTACTTCTCCTCCGGATCGAAAAAGACGCTCACGGAGCCATTGGCCGCAATCCTGTAGACCTTCCCGTCGGGAGCCGTACCCGCCAGAACCTGGCCATCCGGACGGACAGCCAATGCCTGCACACCGGGCTGCTCGAAATCAGCCAGCTCGGCCCCCTGGCCGTTCGGTGTCACCCGATAGAGCTTACCCTCGCTCCCCGTTCCCGCCAGTATGTTTCCCTGCTGATCCACATCAACTGCGTAAATGAAGGGCTGGGCGGTGTTGAACATCAGTTTTATCTGGGGGGCCTGCACCAGCCGACCGTCACTCGTGAGGGCAACGCCCCTGAAAGTACCCTTGAGAAAATCTTCCTGACTGGACGACCGCCAGACGGTGGGCCTCGATCCAAGAATCACCGGCAGCATGGCCACCAGGAAGGTAAGTAAGCAGCAGACCAGTCGCATCAATTCGCGGAATCAGCCTTTCACGATCAATTGGATGGTCTTTGTTCCATCCAGCACCAGATCACCGGCGGCGAGTTCCCTCTCCAGCAAGACTACGTTGCTCAGGGGTCGCGACGCTCCCTCTGTTCGCTTGGAGCGATGGATCTCGAGCATCGACGGCGGAAGCAGCGGCAGGCCCTCTCCGGCCACAACCGCTCCCGCCTGTTCCCGGAAGAGCCGCACGTAAAGCCGATCGTTCTTCTTCAGATTGTTGATGGCCCGCACCAGCTGGTAAACCGTCTGCGGGATAAACTGGCCGGCGTCTTTGGACGCCTCACTCCTGGCCATTGAAACGCCTTCTCCAACCAGAACCTGAATCGGCCCTTCTTTCAAACCCTCCGGAATCTGGAGTGCGTACTCCTGCAAAACCGCCTTACCGTTATCCCGCCGCAGCACCAGGGTCAGCTGCACCTTCTCTCCTGCTTTTACCTCGTGTCTGTCGACCCAGACCTGCTCCAGCCGGGCTGCCAGTTCCTCTTCAACCGCCTGGATCTTTACATTGACGCTCTCCACCGGCACGTCCTCAAACCCGGTGTTCATGAGCAGGTCCAGTACGCCGCCGACTGTCACCGCAGCTTCGGCCGCCTGCGTAGTATTGCGCGAGTATGTCACCTCCGGCTGGCCGGTGACCCTGATCCTGGTCTCGACCCTGAAGGTCTGGGGTCCAGCGGATCGCTCCGAAGTAATGAGACTGTTAAAGACAGCAAGGTTGGCCAGCAGCGGAGTCAGAAAAGAACCGCGAACCACCTCCACGTTGATCTCGCGCACTCCCTCGCGACTGGTGCGCAGGCGAACCGACAGGGGTAGCATTGTGGGCTTTTCCCCTCGCAGCCCCAGGATTCCGGTGTCCCGATCCTGCTTGACGCTGCCGATGACGTCATCGACGGCGGTCATCTTCTGACCGGTCGAGAGCCTCGAAATAACAACCATGACGGCGCCCGTAGCCATCGGCATATCCGTGAATCCGGTGCCTAGAAAAGGATGACCAAAGGCATAAACCCGAGGTCCGTCAACATGGGTGATGGTGCCGGCCGCACCGATCTCGAGATCTCCCCGTACCAGCTGCGCTACCACAGTCGCCCCGGGAGCGACAGGCGCATCCCCAAAATCGTCATCCGAAGAAGAGAGACCGAGTGTTGGTAAAAGACCGAGCGATCGCAGGTCGCCCTCGAAAAAGCGAATGGTCGCAGGGTCGAATCCAGAGAGGCTGAGAGGGGTGAGAATCGGCTCCAGCTCGCCGGTCAGGCCGACCTGATTCAACTCCAGCTCTACCCCGCGCGAAACAGCCGAAACCCGCTGCATCCTTCCCAGATCATCCGAGCGGTTGGAGAAGCTTTTCGACGAAGACCATCGAACTGGAGTGGGCGGGTTTTCAAACACCTCCAGCATCTCATAGATGGGAGTGATGCCGGCAATCGGTTCCTTGGAAAATGGAATGGCGAAGGACACGGCCCCAATCAGTTTTCCGTCGATGTAGACAGGGCTGCCGCTCATCCCCGAGAACACCCCCGTTTTTTCTACTCTGGGCCCTTTGAGCCGGGACAGGATTAAGTTTCTGCCAGGTCGTATATTCCTCAAAACCCCCAGGATTTCAACCTGAAACTCTTCGATGGCAACCTTCTCGAAGGTGGTTTTACCCATCCCGATCATGCCGGGATCGATCTGGCTGATGGGCAGAAAACCCGCCCGCTGGGCCGCGCCCTCGGCCACCAGCAAGACCCCGACCATCACAAGTAGCGGGAAACGGAAATTCATTGCTCTCAACAATTTGTAAAGCTCCAGGGAGATACCACTATACAGAACCGGGTGTCAGTCTGCATTGGCATCATTAGAGTCGATGTCTTGGGGAGAAGTTTGTCCCTTTCATCCGTGATGAGATTCGATTCTCTGAGCCTGGTTGGTTTCAAGTCCTTCGCCGATAAGGTCCAGGTGTCTTTCGACGAGGGGATTACGGCGATCGTGGGTCCCAACGGCTGTGGAAAATCAAATCTCTTCGACGCCTTGTCCTGGGTACTCGGTGCCCAGAACGCTCGCGAAATGCGGGGCGCGAAGATGGAGGATTTCATTTTCGGGGGCACCGGTAAACGCAAGCAGTCCGGCATGGCCCAGGCCAGTCTCGGTATCTGCCTGGACTCCAACCGCAGCTTTGACATTCAGGGAAAGACGATCCGGGATGATCGGCTCGAGATCTGTCGCAAGCTGTACCGCTCTGGAGAGAGCGTCTACCTGGTCAACGGCCGCCGCTGCAGGTTGAGGGACATTCACAGGATCCTCGAGGAATTGGGCCTCGACTATGCCTCTTACGCCCTCATCGCCCAGGGCAAAATCGATTCCTTCATGACCGCCAAGCCCCTGGAGAGACGGGCTGTCATCGAGGAAGCTGCTCGCATCACAGGGTACAAGAGCCGCCGCCGCCGTGCGGAACTCAAGCTGGGGATGGCCGAGCAGAACCTGCTTCGGATCTCTGACATCGTGGTTGAAGTCGAACGGCGCCTTCGCTCGCTCAAGCGCCAGGCCGCCAAAGCCAGGCGTTATAAGAACCTGAAGGACGAGTATCGGAGCCTTCAGAAGATCCGGTTCGTGCTGGAGGCCGCCGGTCTGCAGGAGGAGTTGGAAAAAGGGGAGAGGCAGCTTGTTCGATCGACGGATGAGTGCAACCGCCTGGAGGAGACGCTGCAGGCGGCTGTGAGCGACTACAGGCAGCGCACCCAGCTGCGCAACCGCCTGGAAAGCGAACTTTCCGCGCTTGCCGAGCAAAACTCGAAGCTGCTGCTGGAAGTTGACCGGACCACCAACTCGATCGCCAGCCAACAGGAGCAGATCCAAACGACTGTCAGTTATCTCGAACAACTGGAAACGGATCTCGGATCGATTCGCGAGACACTTCGCCGAGTCCAGTCAGAGCGGGCTCGATTTGAAGACGAAATCGCAGGAATCTCAAAAGAAGCCGATCGAAATGACGAGCTCATCGACCAGCATCGTGCGCTGCTGGAGCAAAGCACCGCCAGGGTCTCTGAAGTCGAAGCCGCAATCGAACAGGGTCGCAACCGGATTCTCGAGTTGGCCGCTCAGAAGGCTTCTCTCACCCGGCTGCTCGAGCAGCTGGACCGCCAGCTTGGGGAACTCCGTGAACGGGAAGAGCGGCTGGGTGCAGATCATGCCCGGTCCATTCGCGATGTCGACCGATGGAGAAAGGACGTCAAGCGCCGCAAACAGGAATTGACAAGCTTGAAATCCAAACGGTCGGCCCTGGAAAAGAAACTGACTGGACAAAAAGCTCGGGAAGCCAAGTTGCGGGCAGAAGTGGAAGACTCGGAGCAGGAGCTGACCGAGCTCAATAACCAGCTCATCGCGCTGGCAGAGCGGCTGCAATCGCTGCATGAGATTGACTTGAGCCGCTCCCACTACAGCGACGGAGTTCAAAAGCTCCTGAATTCATTCAGGAAAAACGGAGGGATTGCCACCAGTGGCACCCTGGCCGATCGGATCGAGACCAATCCGGAATATGAGCAGCTATTCGAAAACTTTCTCAACCAGAAGCTGGAGTACGTACTCGTCGACTCGATGAGGGAAGCTCGCGCCGGACTGGACAGGGCTCTCGAGATGAAGGGAGGTCGATGTTCCTTCCTGACGCTCCACTCCGACAACGGTTTTGGGAAGGATACGGCTCCCGGTGACATGCCTTCCCCTGAATCTGAAGGGGTGGTCGGCACCCTGGCGCAGATGCTGAAGATGGACCCCGACATCGAGTCCGCCTTCCAGCGAGTGCTGCCAGAAACTGCCAATGCCGTTGTCGTGTCGAACGTGGAGAGAGCCTTCCACCTGTCCCACTCTTATCCCAATTCGACGTTCCTGACTCTGGACGGAGCCACCCTGACACCGCGCGGTCTGCTGACTGCCAACGTGTCCGATACCCGCAAGCTCGGGCTCCTGACCCTGAAACGAAGAACCAGGGATCTGGAAGAGAGAATCGGCGCGACCGAACGAAAACGAGAGCGTCTCCAGAAGCAGCTGTCATCGCGGAAGAGGGCGCTGGACTCGCTACAGGTCAAACGCCGAACCAACCAGGAGGAACTGCACAGAATCGACCGCGATTTATGGCAGTGCCAGCTGCAACTCGAGCAGATGGAATCCAACCTGAAGGGCGAAGACAGACGAGCCCAGGATCTCGGCACCGAGCTCAAGCAAGCGCAGGACAGCATCGCTTCGGGACGTCGCCAGCAGAGCCAGGGCCTGGAACAGGTGACGGTCGTGAAAGCCGAGAAGATGGCAGCCGACAAGTTGCTGACCGCCGAAACCGGGCAGCTCAGAGAGCTGCGCGTGGAACTCGAGCGCGTTCAACAGCAGTACAACGCGGTTGCGTCGAATCACAAAGTAATCCGGGAACGGAAGCAGGCCCTGGAAGGGACGATTCAACGCATTGGCGAGCAGGAGGAGGGGCTCAAGGCTCGCCGCAAATCTGTTTCCGACACGATGCAACAAAGTCGAGAGCGGGTCAAAGGGCTGACCGCCGGGATCGAGGGGATGTCAGTATCCCTTTCCGGATTGAAGAAACGGGAAGAGGAAGTGGCGGGAAAGCTGGCGGCACAACGATCTCGTTATCAGCAGTGGAAGTCCGAAGCCCCCCGCTTCGAAACGGACCTCGATCAATTGAGGGGCCAAAAGGAAACGGCTCAGCAATCCAGGTCCGATCTGCAGGTTGAAGTCGCCAGGATTGAGACCCAGCTCGACGGGATTGAAAACCAATGCCGGGAGCAGCTCGAGGTGTCGATCCGGACGCTGCTCGACGGAATCGACCTCGAGGGCGTGGATGAAAAGCAGACCCTCGAGAGATTCGCCTATCTCAAAGATCGCCTGGAGAGATTCGGGCCCATTAACATGACCGCCCTTGACGAGTATCAGGAGAGCGAGCAGAGGCACGAGTTTCTGGTCAAGCAGCGGGCTGATCTGGAAGCATCGATCTCGGACACGCAGCAGGCGATTCAGGACCTCAACCGCCGCAGTCGGCAACAGTTCAAGGCCGCTTTCGAAGCTGTGAATCGCAACTTCAAAGAGGTTTTCCAGACTCTGTTCGGAGGGGGAGACTGTGGCATGCGCCTGCTTGACGAGGAGGATCTACTGGAGAGCGGCCTCGAAGTCTACGCCCAGCCTCCCGGAAAACGCCTCCAGAATGTCATGTTGCTTTCAGGGGGAGAGAAGGCATTGACTGTTCTTGCCCTGCTGGTGGGTCTGTTCGCTTACCGGCCCAGCCGCTTCTGCGTTCTGGACGAAGTAGACGCCCCGCTGGATGACGCCAATGTGACGCGCCTGACTACACTTCTCCGCAAGATGAGCGAAGAGACCCAAATTATTGTCGTCACTCATAACAAGCAGACCATGGAAATGGCCGACACCCTGTTTGGAGTAACCATGCAGGAAGCCGGTGTCTCCGAAGTGGTCTCGGTGCGGATGTAGGTTCCAACGTTCCAAACGTGCCAAGGAATTCGTTCGTAGGGGCCGGTCTTGTGCCGGCCCGTTCATACGGGCGACCACCAGGGTCGCCCCTACGAGGCCAACCTATCCCAGTACTATCACTGTAGTAGACTGTGATGTGTCGGGCAGCCGCTCCGGCAAATGCCGTTCGGGTCGCAAAATGTCACAGCCTGCCGCACTGTCTCCCTGGTTACTCATTCTCCTGGGCTCGCTTCTCTCACCGCAGGCTTCGATCCGACTCCAGGCTGAGGGTCTGCGCGGTCCAGATTTCCTGGGCAAGGCCCGGGTCGGCTTCGACCAGATCTTTGATCTGGACTACGATGAGGCGTTCGCCAGCTTCGAAAACCTGGCCGCCGAGTATCCCGACCACCCGGGCCCGCCTCTGTACATGGCCACTGCGATCTGGCTGGAGGAGCTCTTTTTACGTCAGGACCTGGAGCTGGACAAGTTCATTTCGCCCAGCTACTTCGACCAGCCCTCCGGACAGACCATGGCGGCGGCCGAGAAGGCTCGATTCATTGAGCTGATCGCCGACTCCCGGCGGCTTTGTGAAACCCTGCTGCGGGAGCGTCCGGACGACCCGGACGCCCGCTATTTCCTGGGTGCCCTGCACAGCATCATGGGTTCCTTTGCGATCAGCATCGACCGCAGTAGAACGGGAGCCTTCAGGCACGGCAAGAAGGCTTACCGCTACCACATCGACCTGATTGAGGAGGACCCCGGCTACTACGACGCCTACATGACTGCAGGCGTCTATGAATACGTCGTGGGCAGCCTTCCCTGGTACCTCAAATTCATAGCCGCCATCGCGGGCTACCGGGGCAGCAAGAAGCGTGGCTTTGAGTATCTGTCACTGGCGGTCGACAAAGGGCAGTTCGTCTCCGACAACGCCAGAAAGGTTCAACTCGTCCTTCTTGTTCGTGAAAAACGATACGAGGATGCCTTGAGATCCCTCCATCACCTGAAGAGCAAGTCGCCCAAGAACTTCGTGGCTTACTTGAACGAGGCCCAGTTGCTGGAGTCGCTCGGCCGCCATACGGAGGCGGCCCGCCTCTACCATAACGTCGTCAGGCGGGCCGAGGATGGGCAGCCCCACTTCGACCGCATCCCCCTGGCCACGTTTCGCTATGCCGCAGGCCGGAAACTTCTCAACCTGGGAGACGTCGAAGGCGCCCTGGAACAGTTCCAGAAATCCCTGGCCGATGCCGAAACGCCAAAGCGAGAACAAACGCTGTCCGCACTCGCCTGCGCCAACTCCCTGGACCTCCTGGACCGCCGAAGCGAGGCCCTCAACTACTACCGGTCCGTACTCGAACAGCCCAACCTCGACCGCTCGCACAAGCACGCCCGCAAAGGCCTGAAGCGGCCTTTCAAGGGGCGGTGACTGGGGATTCCAGATTCCAAATTCCAAATTCCAAAATGGCGCGCTCATTGGGCATTCGCGCCTCTGTCGGCTCGGCGACCGATCAGGGGCATCTCCGGGACCGGCCCACCAGCCGCGAGGAAAGCTGACTGCCAAGGAAACTACAGAGGCAGGAACGATAGTGACTGCGCCGCGGCGCGGAAGCTGCCGGAGCAACCTGACAACCAGCAGTATTCAATCTGGAATCTGGAATCTGGCATCTAATGAGTCATCGCGTACACGATGTAGTTCATGCCCAGCTGAAAGGCCAGGTGGGCGAACTCTCGCGGGTAATCATCGCGTTCGGCCCACTCCCAGGCGTCACCCAGGTCGACGTTGTGGTTGATCATGACCATGAGGCGACCCTGATCGTCCTCGATTCCCATGTAGCGCGCATCGTAACCGTCCCTTTCCCAGGTCAGGCCCGACCAGACGTACTGATATCCTGGCACTTGCATCAGCTCCTGAATATCGAAGTAGCAGTGAAAAACAGGGTGCTCCAGGGGAAGCTCGAAGGGCTCGTACTCGGGAAACACCTTCTTGATCTGCAAGTAGAAGTTGCGCCACTCATAGGAGCCGTGAAAGTCATCTACGACCAGGAAGCCTCCGCGCAGAAGGTACTCCCGGAGCCGGCTGGCCTCGGCCTGAGAAAGGTCGAGATAACCGACCTCAACGGCATACAGAAACGGGTGTTCGAACAACTCGTCGGAATCGATGGGTAGAGCCCGCCAGTCGGCTTTGGGAAAGGCGTAGTCCGCCAGCTTTCCCAGTCCCCACAGAAACTGCATGTCCGCCTTGGGGTAGTCGACCGCCCAGGTTGATCGGCTCCAGGGGGTGCTGGAATACTGAAGCCTCACGAACGTGAAGTCGGGCTCCCTTACCCGTCCCGGCTGGTCCGAATCGGCTGCCACGACCAGCAGCAGCGCAAAGGCCGGAGAAGCCAGGATCAGGCCTGCTCGTTTCATGTCGAACCCACCCTACGATAGCAGCTCGTGCCCACCCGGCGCTGAAGCGGCCGTGAGGCTCAGGACAGAGATGATCTAATTGTCTTGATCCTGCCCGGAAGGATGAAACTCCTCAAATACCGCACCCAACCAGCTAAGAGCGGCACCGTTGCAGAGTTCCTACCGTCCTGACTCCGTGATCGTTTTGTGACACAATTTTGGAAACCGTATGACAAACTCTGGGCTATCTCGCGGCATACTGTGGTGTCGCATGAGAAGTGCCATGACCTTGCGGAGCACCAGAATCGGGGACAGGTTCGCACCGAACGAGGGCAATGTCTTCCTTCCTGAATCGTGATGCATAACTTTCTAAGAGTCGACCTTCGGAAACAGAAGTATCTGATTCTCCTGTTTTGTTTCACCGTCCCTATATTCTCAGGGCCGTACCACTTTTGAAGAGAGTGTCTCCATGAGATCCAAAGTCTATCTGCTTACCGTCTTGATAGCCCTCGTCATCAGCCTTGTCAGCCTTCCGGCGCTGGCGCAGCGGGCCCTAAGTGGCACGGGGAACATCAACGGAACCGTCAGCGATGAGACGGGCGGTGTCGTACCCGGCGCCAGTATAACCGTGCTGAACAGGGCCACCGGCACTCACAGCGAAACCGTGACCGACGATCTGGGCTTTTACACCGTCCAGGGACTCAATATCCAGGGGCTATACGATGTCTCGGCAGCGCTGACCGGTTTCAAGACGGCGGTTGTATCCGGGCAACGAGTCACTTCGGACACGACTTTGACGGTGAACATTGTCCTCGCCGTCGGCGATGTGACCGAAACGGTGACGGTCTCGGGTCAGGCACAGCTGATCAAGACAACAGACACGACCGTGGCCCACCAGCACGATGCGGAAATACTGGAAGTCCTGCCCGTTCAGATGGACTTTTTCGTTCGTCAATTGACCTGCCCCCAGGAACGAGTCCACTCTCTAAGTTAGACCTGGGACCATTTGAAGTCCACTCCATGGTATAGAACTCTGGGCCTGGGACCTGGGTAATCTGGCCTCCGGCGCCGGCGGCCGATAGGCCAAGGCGCTGTGAGGCCGTCGCTGGTTGTACTCCCTGCGCCATCTCTCGGCCAACACCTTCGCTTCCCACAACGTGTCGAAGACTTCTACGTTCAGCAGTTCATCCCGCAGTTTTCCGTTGAAGCTCTCCACATATCCATTCTCCCAGGGGCTGCCGGGCTCGATGTATAAGGTCCTCACCCCAACAGCCTTCAGCCAGTCCCGAACCGCCTGAGCCGTAAACTCCGACCCGTTATCGGACCGAATGTATTCAGGCACTCCCCGATCCACGAACAACTCCGCCAATCGATCCAACACGTCCTGGTGATTCATCTGTCGTTGAACCTCAATGGCCAGACACTCCCGGGTGTATTCATCCAGTAGGGTTAATAATCGAAAGGCCCTTCCGTCATGGGTTCGCTCATGCACGAAGTCATAGCTCCAGACGTGATCCTTGTGAGCCGCTCGTAACCGAACGCAGGATCCATCATGAAGCCACAGTCTCCTTCGTTTCGGCTGTCTGGACGGGACTTTCAGCCCCTCCTGTCTCCACAACCTCTCCACCCGCTTGTGATTCACTTTCCACCCTTCCCAACGAAGCATGGCCGTGATCCGTCGGTAGCCGTATCGCCCGTAGTGCGTGGCCAACTCCACCATCTCAGCCACCAATCGAGCCTCATCATCGGGGATATGCCTTTCCCTTCGCTGGGTCGATCGAGCCTGTCCCAGCACTTGGCAGGCCCGACGTTCGGAGACGCGCTCTGCTCCCAATCTCTCCCTCACCCACACCACTGCGCGTCTCCTCTTCGTCGGGCCTAGAAGTTTCCCGAGGAAACTTCCTTTAGGATCTGCTTGTCCAAAGACAGATCTGCCACTAGCTTCTTCAACCGGGCATTCTCCTTCTCCAACACCTTCAACCGCTTGGCCTGATTCAGTCGAAGCCCTCCGTACTCCTTGCGCCACCGGTAGTAGGTCTGCTCGGTCACCCCAATCTGTTTGCACACCTGGCCCACCGTCTGTCCTTGGGCTAGACCTGCCTCTGCCTCACGCAGCTTCATGATGATTTGTTCTGCCGTAAACCGCTTCCGTGCCATCCTTGCCTCCTTCCTAAAACCGAAAATCCTAACATTCAACTTGGACCCGTTTTAGGGGGCAAGGTCATAGTCTCCGACGCATGGGATCCTTCCTTTCAAAACCCCTCTCCTATTTGGCTTCTAACTCTTATAGGCGGGAAGTGAGGTGAAAAAGTCGGGAAGTGAGGTGAAAAAAGTGCCAGATGAGTGCCGAGCTGCCCCTAGTCCTAGTGCACGTTTACGGGACCTAAATATCGATCCAGCCAATCCAGGATCTCCCTGATTTCGTCGTTCGACAGACGCCGACCATGCGCGGAGTCGAATAAACGGTGTTTCTTGTGTTCTTCGGGGGTTCCCAGTAATTCAAGCATTGGAAGCTGGTATTGGTTCACCGGAAGTGCAGAATCGTACCTTCCGTTCAAAAGCAGCACGGGCTGCTTGACTCGAGAAACGAAGTTGAGCGGGTCGATTTCCGGACGCACCTTGAAAGGGATTAGACCACCATCGAGAAGCACGGCCGTATTCAGCCGCTCTTCAACCGCCAGGAAGATCGGGCCCAACATGGTCCCGTAACTGAACCCCAAATAGGCCACCTTGTCAGGGGCTATGTCCGAGCGGGTCTGAAGGTAGTCCATCGAGCGGAACAGATCCTTCGCATCCATGACGACTTCGTCCCGATAGGCAACACTTTCATCCAACAAACTTCTATCGTTCCAAGTTCGGACTCCTGGGGGCATGCGTTCGTAACTCCCTTTGTAGATGGGGTAGAGCAGGGCACGGCCGCTTCTAACAATGGGCTCAAGAAACCGGAAATTAATCATATGGTCATCGCTCTTCCGGGGTAACATAAACTTACCCGTTCCCGGAAAATACACTACCGTTTGATAGGGTGGAATTCCCGCTTTCGGCGAGAACAGGTAGGCAGTTACTTTCTCACCTCCGTAGGCTGCATCAAAGGTGATCCTCTCCATGTTCCAATATTGGGAGCCCTTTTCGACTGCTTCGCTCTGTGCATTCAGGTCGGTCTGATCATATGCATACGAGCTCCGATAAATGCCAAAAGTCCTGTCGTCGACAGGCCGCTCGCTGGCGTAATCGCGGCTGGCGAGTTCTATTGGTCTCGTCAGATCAGCTGCAATCTCTTCATACTGAACACATCGAAACCCATTGGTAGGGGCGCGGCTGAAAGGTGATTGAGTATGCGGTAAAGAGAACATATAATCTGCGTCCCGCCAGGCTCCACCCAGGATGAAGCGTTCCCCCCGGCTGCCGACGTTCCAGCACCATTCCCTGACGTTCCCAAACATGTCGTAGACCCCCGGGGGGCTCATGCCCTGGTGAGTTCCCACAGGTGCGAGCCCCCCCCTTCGAAATTGCTCAGCGGCACGGTGTTTGCCGCAAACCATAGCCCCGCAGACCGGTACCACTGATGGACGGTGGGAAGGCTCTTTCCGACGAATTCTGCGTAGGCGGCAGCCTCGTACCAACTCACCCCGGCTACAGGAAAGTCTCCCTCGCCTTCCCGATAGGTCCCCAACAACCAGGTTGAAGGACCCGGTCTTCCCGTGGCGTCGTGGAACTCGGCCATGCCTTCCTCCCGCGAAAGAACACGCTCGTCTTTCACAAATTCGTGCTGCCAGTACTGAGGTTCCCGATACCCGCCGGCATCAACAAACTCTTTGAATTCCCGGTTGGTGACTTCGAAGCGATCGATCAGAAAGCTCTCTAACAGCAGAGGACCGAGCCGTAGAGCTCCCACAATTTCGAGAAACTTGCCCTCCCTCACATACACCATCCCGCTGGGAACGAGAGCCTCAGAACGAAGTTCAACCTCCAGCTTCTCAAGAAAGGGTAGCGCAAAGCTGGCACGATTCACCGTCGCTTACCCCTGCTTGCTGAAGCGCCAGCGATGGCTGCTCTCAAGAGGAAGCCGAAACCCCTCAACAGGGGACAGACCCAAATTCCGCCATTCATCGTCAAGATCGGTATAGCTCCTTACGTAGACATCCGCACCTGACGGTTGGGTGTCGACTGACAGCACTTGAGAGATTTGCGGCCACAGTTGCCCGAGCACGGTCTTCAGGCAGATATTGCTCTGCCTGACCAGCGAGATGAAAGGCGTCAACGAACTGATCTTGTTCAATGAGCCGCTCAATTCTTGGAATCGCCTCCTCTCTGGCCCAGCGGATCTGAACCCGGTGGCTGTAGTACCAGTACCCAGGAATGATGGCTGCCAGGGCGGCGAGGACCAGTGGAAATAGTATCCGGGGCCGGCTGAGGGTCTGAGATAACGCTTTCAACAAGCCTCCGAGGTCCATATCCTTTTTGTCTCGAGACTCCTTGAGCTCTTTTCCCAGCTCGCTCGCAGTCTGATAGCGCTGGTCTGGATCCTTGGCCAGCAGTTTCGCCACCACAGACTCCAGTTCTTCCCCAACCTCCGGACGCAGCTGGTTTACGGAGACGGGTTGGTTCCCCAAGATAGCGACAGCCGTGTCGGCGGCGACGGACCGGCGAAAGGGATGCTTTCCCGTCAACATCTCGTAGAGTACGACTCCAAACGAAAACAGATCCGATCGGGTGTCCACCTTCTGTCCCCGCACCTGCTCCGGTGACATGTAAGGCAGTGTCCCCAGCGTGGTCCCGGTCTTGGTCATCCCCGTGATGGACTGCTCCTGATCTTCGGAGTGAATGAGTTGTTTGGCCAGCCCGAAGTCCATCACTTTCACGTGCCCGTCCGCGGTGAACATGACATTGGCGGGCTTTAAATCTCGATGTACGATGCCTCGCCGGTGCGCCTCTGCCAGGGCCTCGGCGATCTCCGCAGCGATCTGCCAGGTTTCTTGCAGATCCGCAGGACCTGCGGCCAGCTTCTCCTGCAGAGTCTTGCCCTGCACATATTCCAGCGAGATGAAGGCTTCTTGGTCCTCCTCCCCAATCTCATAGACCTTGCAGATAAACGGGTGATCCAGGGCAGCGGCCAGCTTGGCTTCACGCAAGAAACGTTTCCTGGCCGAGTCGTCTTGCCGGAGGAAGTCGGGCAAGAACTTCAGGGCGACTTTGCGGCCCAGAGTGGCATCCCGGGCCAGGTACACTTCTCCCATTCCGCCCGTGCCCAGCAGGGAGAGAATCCGGTAGGAACCAGTCTGTCGTCCCACCATCGAGTTCGCCTCGTCCCGGGCCAGTTCCTGGGCGGCCACTTCCAGGGCGGGCTCTTGCAGGAAGGCCTCGGCCCGGCCATCCTGTTGGAGCAGCGATTCCACTTCCTGCCTGAGCTTGTCATCCCCCCTGCAGGCTTCCTCCAGAAACGCCGCTCGCTGGTTCTCGTCACGCTCCAGGGCCCCGTGGTAGATCTTCTCCACCTGTTGCCAACGGTCCGGCTTCATCCCGCTTCTCCCTGCGAAAGCTCTCGCAGCAGCCACGCCTTGGAGAGTCGCCAATCCCGCGAAACCGTATCCTGGGAGATCCCCAGGACCTGAGCCGTTTCCTTCACACTCAGTCCTCCAAAAAAACGTGGCTCCACCACCCGTCCTTTTCGCTCATCCATCTCCGAGAGTGCATCCAAGGCGTCGTCCAACGCGATCAGATCCTGCCCTCTCTCCGCCGATACGACCAACCCTTCATCGAGTGAGATCGGTGGGGCTCCGCCGCCTCGTTTTTGAGAGCGCCGGGAGCGGGCGAAATCCACCAGGATGCGACGCATCAGCTGCGCAGAGACAGCGAAAAAGTGGACCCGGTTTTGCCATTGAACTCTTGGGGAGTCGACCAGGCGCAGATAGGCTTCATTGACCAGGGCCGTGGTTTGCAGGGTGAGTGCCCGGCGTTCGCCCGCCATGTAGCGGTGCGCCAGCCGCCGCAACTCTTGATGCACGACCGGGACGAGCTTCTCCAGCGCCTCTTCGTCTCCCTGCCGCCAGGCCAGCAGCAGATACGTGATCTCTTGAGCCGAGGCTGTCCCCACGGTGTCGTCCTCCTTAGAAAGGTGTGGATCCAGAAGTGCCGCTCATTATAGCAACACAGTAAACGATCCGTTTCCAGCCCTCCAGGAAAGTTCTGGTTCCACTTTCCAGTTTTCTAGCCACCTTTTCCGCCTTTCTTAGTAAGGACATTAAGAAGGAGGATGAAACCATGACGATCCAGGCGACAATCACAACCCTGACCCTGACCGTTTCACTCATTTCCGGTTCCTGGACTCTCGCTAATGACGAGCCGGCAGCCGGACATCCGGTCGATGCTGTACCCTTACAGCTGGAAGCGCAACCCCTGGTATTCCCCGGGACGGGCCCCACCCTTGCAATCGAGGCGGTTGCCAGGCAGATCGCCGCAGATCCTCTCTGGGGATTCGAGAGCATTCGTCAAGCGGGAACAGCCTCGGTGACCTGGCAGGATCCCGACGGGACTCCTTTGCCCTTCCAAAATGACTCAGAGATCCTTGAATTTCTTCGCACCGCCCGGATCGTCTCTCAGAATCGGGTGGTGGTGGGCATCAATAAGATTTCCAAGGTGCTGCTGGAGAAGAACGGCGTGCAACTGCAAGCCGCCTTTCGCAAGGTCAGCATAAATCAGCCCCGGGGCAGGTTGGCCGTTGGTAAAGCGTTCGGGTTTCGAGATGATTGCCGCTTCGAAGTGGCGGCCTATCGTCTGAGCAAACTGCTGGGTCTGGACAACGTGCCTCCAGTGGTGGAACGAAAGATCGGGCGTGATCGCGGGACGCTTCAACTCTGGGTCGAGAACGCCATGATGGAAAAGGAGCGTCGGAACGAGAAGGTTCAACCACCCAGCAAGCTGCCCTGGACCTATCAGTGGCAGACCCTTCGCTTGTTTGACAATCTGATTGACAACGACGACCGCAACCTGGGGAACATCCTCATCGATTCAGACTGGAAGCTGTGGATGATCGACCACACGCGCGCTTTCGGAATAGCGAAGAAGCTACGCAATCCTTACCAGGTCTGGCAGTGCGAGCGCGACCTGTGGGAAAGACTGCAGGAACTCGACCGGAAAGTGCTGGAGAAGGAGTGTAAGGGATCCCTCAAAGGCCCCCAGATCAAGGCCCTCATGGCACGCCGGGATCTGCTGGTCCAGCACATCCAGAAGCTGATCGATGAGAGAGGTGAAGATACGGTCCTCGTAAGACGCTGAGCACACAGCACCATTGGGATAACGGCCAGGGGGATCGACCCGCCAGTAATCGAAAGGAGAAGCGATGAGAGCACCGCGGAAGTTGCTCATCTTTGTAGGAATCGGAGCAATACTTGCAACCTGTGGTCTTCTGTTTTTTTCAGCTCAGACCGAGAGTCAAAGCGGTGAACTCGAGTGGTTGCAGCCAGCCGCTTCCACAAAGCTGGATTGGGCCATCTTGGACTTACAGGCCAACTTCAGACTTGAAGCGTTGGCTGAAAAAGGGTTGGCCTTGAATTTTCGGGCAGGTTCAGATTCTCTGGAGAAGGGTGTCATTCACTGTGACATCGACTACACGCCGAGCACCAGCCCTCTAAGTCTTCGGGTTGAGGAGCGGAGAATAAGTGACCTCTTTGAAAGACGGCGAGAACTGTTCTATCGGTGGGCGAAACTTCAATTCCACCGGCATGCTGTTGATTTCCCCGATTCCTTTCACCTGCGGCAAGCAGCCCGCATAGCGAACGGACCGGACATTCGACCTTGAGATCCGGTATGCTCAAAAAAGTCGGCCGAACCGCGTGGACTCATCTCCTCTCCGGGCAGGTATGCGGACGCTACTCGCGAACTTGCTCGAAGTAGTAGACGCCCCTCTTATTCGAGGAAACGATATCCAGCAGCTTGTCGCCGTTGACATCGACGACCTGGAACTGCGTCCCGACGCCGCTGTCATGATCGAACTGATGGCGGATCCAGTGGGGCCGGCCGTCTTTGCGTTGCAGTTCGAACCAGCAAAAGACAGCCGGCTGATCGCCGCCGGGATCATTGCCCCCGTGAGCCCACCAGCGTTTGCCGGTGACGAAGTCCATGAGACCGTCACCGTTGATGTCAGCCAGGCAGACGGCGTGTGTCTGCGAGAAGCTCTTGTCGATCTCGTGAGTCTTCCAGTTGTTTCCGGGAAACTGCTCGTGCCACCAGATGCCGAAGGCGTGAGGACTGCTGCTGAGCACATCGTTGTCGCCGTCGCCGTCGAAGTCGTACACGTACATCTGCGCGGCGCGGTTCTCACCTCCCTGTTCACCAAACGCGGCTTCATGGAACTTCCATGGGAAATCGGGTAGCGATTCCGGTGCTTCCCACCAGCCAGCCGCGACGACGATGTCGTTGCGTCCGTCCTGGTTGACGTCTCCGACTCCGAGACCATGTGAAAAACGCTTCGTTCCCGGTGCTGCCTTCGCGGAAATCGCATGCCGATGCCATGCTTTGTACGGATCGGCGTCGGGTGTAATGAATGCCATCTGGCGATCGGGGCCGTCGGGTTGGTTGGGATCTGGGGAGAAGCCGGCGATCAACTCTCGCTTACCATCACCGTCCAGGTCCAGAAAGTCAGGACTCTCGTTGTTCGTAAGCGGCGTGACTAGGTGCTTCTTCCAGTCGCCTTCGGCACCCTTGGGATTCTCGAACCACCAGGTGGGCGTTCCCGGGAAATCAACGCAGATCAAATCGGTCCAGCCATCTCTGTTGACGTCTTCCGCGAAGTTTAAAAACGCGTTGCTGTAGCTCTTGGGCTTGTAATGCAGCGGCACACCAAGTGCTGCGTCTCGGCCTGCGCCCGGCGGGGTTTTGATGATGGTGTGCAGCTTCCAGTCCGGAGCTTCATACCAAACGAAGCCAGCCGCGATATCCATCTTCCCGTCTTGGTTGAAATCGCCGACAGCCACCCCTTCGCTGCGGAACTTGGCGTCGAGTTGGTGCTTCTGAAAACGGATCTTTGGTTTGTCTTCCGCAGTGCCAACGTTAGCCGACAAACCGACGAACCCCACAACGATGAAGCGAACGAGCGTATTCGACACGGCTTGCTTTCCTTTTCCAAATGAGGCAATGACGAAGCTCTCATATCATAACGAGAAGCACGCGTCTGGAACATGCCCCCCGTTGTCAAGCGCCAGGGAGACGATGTCTAATGTGTTTCGGAATATGATGCTTTTGCTTTTCCTCGTCGTTCTGGCCTCGTCGTGCACGCGCCCAGCTGCGCCAGCCGAACCGGAGGCTGAGCGAGAACCGTACGGCCGTCAGGCTGGATGGGGCAATCTTCCCGAAAACCGGACCTGGGGAGCTACCAGCGCCGTTTAGCCGGCGACCGACGGCAATATCTGGGTCGCAGAGCGTTGTGGCGAGAATCTCTGCTACGAGAAAGATGATATCGATCCGATTCTGCTCTTTACTCCTGCTGGGCAACTCCTCAACAGCTTCGGCAGGGGTTTGATCGTCTGGCCGCATGGGATTTTCGTCGACAATGACAACAATGTCTGGATTGCCGATGCCCGGGGAGAAGGCGACAAGGGCCACCAGGTCTTGAAATTCAGCCCGGACGGGGAACTCCTTATGACGCTCGGAAAGAAGGGTGTGGCCGGCGACGATGAGGAGACATTCAATGCACCGTCCGACGTGCTGGTCGCCCCCGACGGCAGCATCTTCGTTGCCGATGGACACTGGGCCGAAGGCAACAATCGCATAGTCAAACTGTCCCCCGACGGGAAGTTCCTCAAGGCGTGGGGCGAAACCGGCTCCGCGAGGAATCAGTTCAGCGATCCCCACGCACTGGCGATGGACTCGCAGGGACGTCTTTTCGTGGGAGACCGGGCCAACAGCCGGATCGTGCTGTACAGCCAGGACGGCGAGCTACTCGAGGTCTGGACGCAGTTTGGTCGGCCCAGCGGGGTCTTCATCGACGCCAACGATGTCATCTACGTCGCCGATTCCGAATCGAATGCCGGGCGGAACCCTGGCTGGGAGCGGGGAATCCGGATCGGCAATGCCCGGACTGGCTGGGTCACCCATCGCATCAAGGACCCGGAACCGGACATTGATAACTCGGGGACCAGTGGTGCCGAGGGAGTAGCGGCAGACGCCCAGGGCAACATCTATGGAGCCGAAGTCGGGCCACGCCAAATGGTCAAGTATGCTAAGCGCTAGTGCAGCCCGCACCAGGTAATGCGGTCTGTGAGCATTGGGGGCAGCCGTCCAGAACTACCCTTTGAGTTCGACAAGGATCAACTCTCAGCCTGAAGAGAACTGAAGGAACGCTCCCTGCAGGCACTGACAGAGCGACAAAAGTCACACCCTCCAATGCAAGTGAGTGTGATAAAAACGGATTACCGGCCATGGCCAAGTACAGCGTCTGCGTGACCGAACTCTCAGGAGAAGAGTAATGTCCCCCGATGAACGACGTAAGGATGAAAGGGTAGACCTTTCCGCACCTTGTCTGGTTACCTGGGAAAGTCAAAGGTTTGATGGCCGAACTGTCAATCTTTCCCAGGGAGGAACCTGCATTGAGATTGAAAGGATCCCGATCATGCCTCCCAAAGGAACTAGGATTCAGCTCACGATTCGCTGGAAGGGCGTGCATCAGCTGAGCGGCCGCGTACGTTATAGCGGGCGGGCTGATCAAGCCAGGCGGTCTTCCGCGAGATTCGGCGTGGAACTCGATCAAAGGGGAGATTACGAGCGTTTCCGCAGGCTGATCGCGGCACTCACCTGAGTAGAAGTCCAATGTGCAGTAGGCCATCGCGCTTACCTTCCTTGCCTCAGCCGTGGTGTCGCTCGTCGTATCAAGAGGCAAGCACTTCTCGTGGGGTCTGCTCCTGATTATTGCCGTCGTGATCTGGCTTGGCATCGGCTGATCTCGTGCCTGTAACAAGCGCAGCTGGCATAGGTGACCGAGGCTCGCCGTTCCCGGCGGTCCGTCTACGTCGCCGGAACGGCGATTCCTCGATCAAAAGGCTACTGAAGACGCGCTACCCTCGGGAAGTCAGGCGTGGACGGTTTCCACCGTAGCGTCGATGTTGACGGGCCGGCTCACCGAGTTGAAAACGGGGGAGAACTGGAAGAGGTCCTCGAGGCGCTCAGCCTCTGCGTCGGCCTTTACCTTGAAGCTGGCCCTTATGTTCTCGTACCCCGGCCGAACGTTCTCATCCAGGCCAAGGAACCCTCTCAGGTCGAGGTCTCCTTCGAACTGCGATTCCAAGGACTCGATCGTGATTCCGCGGGCTGCCGCGTGGTAGACCATGGCGGTGGTCATGCAAGCCGCCAGCGCATGCAGCAGGTACTCCACCGGGTTAGCGCCGTGGTCCTGGCCGAGGAGCACGTCAGGCTCATCAGCGTCGAATACGAACGATGCCTTCCGGGACGTATCCTCTCCGCCCGCCCCGTAGAAGTCTTTGATCTTAGAACGGTTGTGGCCTCCATTGACCCACCGGTTCCTGGCACGGAACCTGAACTGCGCCAGGTCCGGCTGACCATTCACTGCTTCGATAGTGTCTGTAAGCCGCTGCAGATCGACTCCGTTCACGTCTTGGATACTTGTCGTTGCGTTGCTCATCTTGCGTCTCCTCTGTGACAGACAGACAAGTCTGTCTTATTGTAGGCATAAAAATGCCCGTTCTCAGGCCACCAGCCGTCGCACCGCGTCGATGCCGTTCTGGATCGGCCATCCTTTCCGATAAATGCCGGCGAGAGCTATCGCGCCGGCGAAAAGGGTCATGTAGTCGTTGCTCAGGGCTTTCACGTCAAGGTGTCCGTATTTTTTCTCATCGGAGCGCACCAGCTCTTGGGCGAGCCCCCGCACTAACGTCTCTATCCGGTCGTAGTGACGTTTGCCCTCATGCCTCAAGGGACTCCCGGCGTCAGGAACTTCCGGCACCATGTTGAGAAATCCGCATCCCCTGAAATCGCTCTCGACTGCCCAGGGCTCTAAAGATTCAATGACAGCCAGGAAACGGCTGAGGGGAGTACGCTTCGTCTTGACATAGGCCAGGATCTCTTCCGTTTCGCGCTCGTTTCGCTCCTCCAGGTAGACCAGACAGAGCGCATCCTTGGTGGGGAAATGGGCATAAAAGGTTGCTTTCGCCACATCGGCCCTGTCGATGATTTCATTGATGCCCGTGGCACGATACCCCTGACGGTAGAAGAGATCGGCGGCCGTCTTGATGATCCGGTCCCGGGCGGAACCTGCTTTTCGCTCCGTGGCCATGCTGTGAATATAATACATACAGACAGGTCTGTCTAGTCTATTTTTGATCTTTCCTGCCTCGGGGCTTTTCGACTACGACAGGACATTCGCTGGTCAGAGCAGGTATCGGGTTGCAGTAAAGGGAAAGACCCGTCACCTGACATCGGTGATGGGAGATCAGGCCGTGGAGTTTCTGGACGCCAGCTCTACCGATGTCCCGTTCTGCCTTTCCGTCAGTTTCAAAGCGGCCCACGTCCAGGATTCCTACAACCTGAGTGACGATCCCTTCCCCTTTGATCCCGATCTGGAGCATCTGTACTCCGACGTGACTATCCCGCTGCCTGCTACGGGGACCGATCGTCACTACCAACGTCTGCCTCTATTCCTCAAGAACTCTGAGGCCCGAATGCGCTGGGCGGTTCGTTTCTGGGGCCCCGACCGATACCAGGATTCCGTCAAGGGTTATTACAGGCTGATCAGCGGCATCGATCTGGTGGTGGGTCGTATCTCGCGCAAACTACAGAGCAAGGGATTGGCGGAAAACACCGTGATCATTTTCAGCAGTGACAACGGCTTTTATCTGGGAGAGTACGGACTGGCTGGGAAGTGGTTTCCCCACGAAGTGTCAATCCGCGTGCCTTTGATTACCTATGATCCTCGAGTGCCCCGGCGGCAGGGCATCCGCCGGGACGAGATGGCTCTCAGTATCGACATTGCACCCACGATAATAGAACTGGCTGGGCGGGAGGTTCCGGCCGGGGTCCAGGGAAGCAGTTTATTGCCCTTGCTGGATCGGGATGATACCGGGTGGCGCGAAGAGTTTTTCTATGAGCATCTGTTCGAGCATCCACGCATCCCAGCCACCGAAGCTGTACGAACGAAGGAATGGAAATACACTCGCTACCTGGATACCGACCCGCTTTATGAGGAATTGTACGATCTCGTCAACGATCCCCTCGAGGAACTCAATCTGATCGCCAGCCCCAGATATGAGGCCCGGGCGAAAGCTATGCGTCAAAAGTGGAGCCACTGGCGAGAGCGGGTACGCTGAGGGCCCACGAGATCTGACCGGAGAAGGGGTGGTCGATCATAAACCATGGCTTTCGCGAAGTAGGCGATGAGTTGCATCATCATTGTTCGCCATGATTGTAAGCGCAGGGTCAGCCGCATAACTACCACGCTCAGCGGCGCTGCTTGTCTGAGTCCGCCGGAGCGCTTGGTTCGCCGCCGGACTCGCTCTTGCTGATGATACCGAGCTTCCACGGCAGCAAGGAGTATTCGCGTTCCAGGTCCGTCTTCAGCGTACCCTGGATAAGCCACCTGCAGCGTTTCGGATCGTATTCCATCCGCTGGTCGTAGCCGGTACGTATCGCCTCGCCGTGCGAAATCATTTCCGTCCACTGTTTCTTGTCCCCAGCGTATCTGAGCTGTTCGCCGGTTGCGAAGCGGTCGGTCACTTTTTCCCACGGGCCGGTGAGGTTCTTTGCCGTCGCAAGCCCAAACGAGCGTATCCCTCCCCGGTTGAGTTCGTAGATCATGTGGTATTCATTGCGACCCTTCGCCTTGTAAATATGTACAGCTTCGGTCACACCGCTAAACACCTTCCTGCTCTTGCCCCAGCCGCCCGGAAATTCCTCCAGACTTGTGGTCCTGACCATCACGATGTTTTGGCTTTGCGTGTAAAAAAGATAGGCCTTCGTCTTGTCGCAGATGATCCAGAAGTCTATCCACTTCGACTCCGTGTCTTTCTGGATCAGCGGCACGGGCTTGGTCCAGGACTCCGGTTTCGAGATCGTCGTCGTGGTGGAAAAGACCGGTTGGTACCTCGCGTCGCGGTTCTGGAAGATCAGATACCACTTACCGTGGGGCCGATAGTAGAGCACCTGGGGCGCGCAGCCGTATCTGCTCTTACCCCTGATCATTTCTAGTTCGTGTCTCGGTGCTGATTGCAGTCCCGCCAGGTTCTTTGCGGACACGTAACCGGTGGTAGACGCCTCTGTGCCCCGCGCAGTGAAGAACACGTGCCACATCCCCTCGAAGTACACGATGGATGGATCCTTAACCGCTATTCCGCTAAACGTACCGTTCGGTCCGGAAGACAGAATGGGATCACTGAGCGTCCATGTATTCTCCTCACCTCCTCCTCCCGCGGCCACTGATCCAGTTGAGATCAAGAGTGCAAGCAACATTGCCATCGGCACAAACGCCCGTTCCATAGATACTTCCATCTTGAGCCGAACAATGAGTCTACTGACCAGTATAATCTCTTGATCCCGTGTTTATGCTGAGTTGTCAATAGACTCAGGGTTGGGACCTTAGAGGCGGAGAGATGAAGCCGAATCCGGAGTTGCACAAAACCATGCGTGCCTGCATTAAGGCGGGTGACGCAGAAGGACTGAGACAGACGTTGGCAGAGAACAGCGCCGCGGCGAATATGATCACGCCGTTTGGAACATGGCTTCATGTCGCGGCGTCGTTTGGAAAACTGGAAATCGTAAGAATGTTGCTTGAAAACGGCCTTGATATCAACGCACGCGGCGGCGTTGCGAACGCCGGGGCTTTGCATCGAGCTGCGTCCGATGGTCACGGCGCCAGGCTTCGAAGTGCCGGCGCGCCTGCCTTATCTGGGAATCACGGGAAGCGTGGCAAACTGACCGGGACGTGTCTGGATCGCCGTGGCCGCAATTCTCCCGTTGGATAAGACCCTCAGCGTTCCCCGAAAGTCGGAGAAATCCAGCGGCATATCCCAGGCCAACTCGGTTGCAAACAGGGAGAAATGACCCAGGCCGGGGACGGGGCTGACGGAGATTCCCGTCGGGCTGACGGAGGCTCCCGCCACCGTGCCGTCCGAGGTGGCCAGTAGGATGCCTTGCGGGTCCAACAGCTCGAAGGTGAGATCCACAGGGTCCGTTTCGACGTTCTGAACGGCAATTCCTGTATTGATGCCGGAGGAGGCTCGCACCTCTATTGGGGTCGAGAATCCCATCGGAAGTTCCACGCTGCTGCCCACTCCGGCAAGACCGAGTCCGGCGCCGGCGAAGAGGATCACCCCGGCCGCATCCCGGCTGGCCAGCACCGTCACCGAGCCGGCCTGGAGCGGGCCCAGACCGTCGGTCTCGAAGACGGCCAGGCCGGAGGCCGGAACCTGGACTTCCAAGACACCCAGAATCTCCACACCGTTGAGGTCCACGGTGAGAGGTTGGCCATCGTTGTCCTTGAGGAGAATCCGTAGATTGATCCCTTGATCCAGGGTGGCGTTGGACACCGTGATCTGGCTGGAGAGACCCGCGCCGTCGGCAAACTGGGCAAAGTACAAGATGGTCGGTGGTGTCGATGGGTGTGCTAAAGTCCCTCCCGGGAGTGGAGGCCGGCACACCCGCCTTGGTGACCGCTATTCCTCCATCGCGGCGTCTGAAGATCGCCGTCCCAACAACGCCTTGCGGTCCCGTCACCCGGGCAAAGTCCACCACCAGCGCAGCATCCGTGTCGAGATTTCCCGAAGGATCTACCCGGTTGATATGCTCCAACAGGATCTGAGTATCAAGGCTGATCTCGCCCGCCACACCCTCTCCGATCTGAGGAAAGAAGAATGTGACTGGGGGCGCAGTGAGTTGAGTCCACATGCCCAAGTCACCCGTTTCGCCGAATTCAACTTGAAGCAACCCGGTGCTGGCCCCCGAACTCACCTCCGTGCACTCCGAAACGAATCCTCCCTCAGTTCCGAAACTGCCTGGCGAGTTTGAAAAAATCACGAAATTCCGTTCCCCAATCTGAGGGGTGGCAAATCCTGTTTCAGAATTGATTGCCCAATCCGAGATATTACCCGAAGAGTCTGTGGTCACGGACACCGAGAAACTCTCCAACGACGGTCCAGCCTGGGTAAATATTCTTTGTCCGTCACCGAAACGGTAAGCGATAATCAGTTCGGATATATCGCTCAGCGGAAGGTCGGCTCTGAGTGGCGCAGGGACAGTGAAGCTGAGCATGAGATGCATGTCGGTGGTGTAGCTTCCGCCCGCGCTTGTGTAATTATTGCCCAGGTAGGCATAGGTTGTTGCCTGACCCGTGAAGAGCTCGTTTGTGCAGCCGTCGCTGCAGGTCCAGCTGCCGGGCGCCGGTGGAGTGGTCAGGGCTAGAGTGCCAACGTTGACATCGGTCTCGGGGATAGAGAGACACTCCCTGGGGTCTGTCGAGTCTTCAAGGGATCTCCTATTCGTTCTTGGGATTGGTTGTCCTGGAGCGTACCAAAAGGTCGCGGCTTGGTCCATCCTGTGTATAGCTCCTGTTAAGCGGTGATTGCGACCGGAAAATGGGGGAGGATGATACAGGCAGGGATACAGGCAGGGGACAGGTCCGTATGTCGGCTTGGTCCGTATGGGGGAGGATGATACAGATGGGCGAGTACGGGCGGCGCCCTACGGGGTTGATCTGATTGCTTCGTTTAGCTGCCGGACCAGAGTGGGGGCGGCTCCGGCGTGCTTGACATATACGTAGACGTCGCCGTCCTGTCCCTGGATCCACTGCGCCCACGTTTCGATCTCCTGGCGGCTGTATTCGGACCTGCGGAGCCTCATGTAGATGAACGGAGCGGTGACTTCCCGAGCTGCCTCCAGCTTGTCCGACTCGACCACGGCCAGTGAGGCCCCGTAATCTTTGAGAAGCTTGAAAGTGGCTGATTCGAACCAGGATTCGTGGCGGAACTCGAGGGCGAGGGGCGCTTTGTCGGCAAATTTCCCCAGAAAGCTCTCCAGCACCTCCAGATCCTGCTTGAACCAGGGCGGAAGCTGGACCAGGATGCTGCCCAGTTGAGACCAAAGCGGGTTGGCCCCGTGAAAGAACCAGCCCATCTCCTCGTCGCAGTTTACGAGTTTCTTGCGATGGGTGATTCTCTGGTTCAGCTTCAAGGCGAAGCGAAAACTCGGGGGGACCACGCCGGCCCACTTCGCAGTCGTCTTCTCGGATGGAATTCGGTAAAAGGTGTTGTTGATCTCGGTGGTGTTGAATTGTCGGGAGTAGTAGTGCAGATACTCTGTCTGGGGCAGATCCTTCGGATAAAAGATCTCCTTCCACTCTTTGTAAGAGAATCCCGAGGTGCCTGCGTAGATCACGCTACTCAGACTTTTTCTGAATCAGGTCGGCCCTCTCCAGATGAATCTTGTCGAAGCTGCCCGAGGAAATGACATAGTACCATTCCGCGAACCGCTGGTTCAGACCCTCTGAGGCTTCGCGATTGTCAGTCAGATCCTTTTCCCACTGCTGATATTTTTCGTGCAGCTCCTTGTTCTTCTTGTCCTCGTCAGTCAGATCGTCTTCCTGCTTGGCTTGAAAGGACAGATCGGTCGCTTTCCTGGGCTCCGGAAAACGATCCGAATCGAAGGTGGTCGTGATGAAAAGATACCGATTCTCCCCCGGCCCGGCCGACTCGTCGTCGCTGCTGTCAGATCCGGAAGTGACGGCATCGTCGGTGCCGTACAGCACTTCGCCAAAGCGGAGAATGTAGGTCACTCCTTTGGCGGTCTGTACTTCCAGCTCCCCTTCATTGGAGAGCAGGTTCCCATCTCGCGTGAAGTAAAATCCTTTGCTCTGCAGGGAGAGCAGAGCTTCCTGTGAGATGGCGATGTCCTCGGCGGACCGTTGCAGCGAACGGGTCAACCCTTCCGGCTTGGGCCGCACGCCCACGATGGACAGCTCGTCGATTCCACCCAGAAGATCACTGATCTTTGTAGAGCTGACCTCTTCACTGGACCGCATCCTGGCCGCAGTCCAGGTGTCATCGTCTTTGCTGAGAACGATTTCCCCGCGTTCCACGACGCGGCGAGTTCTCTCGTTGATGAAGTAGTCTTTGATGATGATCTTGTCGATATCGTCTTTTTCGACTTCGAGCAGATCAGTTTCGATCCAGTCGGCAAAGCTGGTCGAGATGTCCAGGTCCAACCTGGAGACGTAGGTTCGCTTCTGTCCCGGGACGCGGACAAAGTGCAGTTTGTCTTCTTCTCCCGTCGCCTTGCCGATGATCAGGTCAGCCAGAGCCTGGCCGGATGCATCCCTGACCGTGACTCGCTCACCCCGACCGGCCAGGCTCGAGATGGTTTCGTCCAGAGGATCCACCACGCCACAGGCTTCATGATCGGCGGCGCTATTGGAGCGGAGGCCGTCCTTTCTGATTCCGATCAGGCCGGCCGCGGTCTCGGCCAGTCGGTCCTTACCGTCGGCCGGATAGTCGTGGTGGGAGGGAATCGTCCACACTCCGTCTTCAAAGGTGACTTTGAACGGTCGGGCCGTGCCCGTTTCCTCATTGAACTCAATCACTTCCAGGGTTGTTGCCGCATTGGGATCCTCGAAATCGCCGAAGAAGGGCTCACCCACATCGTCGAAGGCCTCCGGGTTCACTTTGCCCGGAGCGGTGACGAATGCCAGCAGAAGCAGCACCGCTGCAACGCCTACCAGGGTCAGTGTTTTACGGGTCTCGCTCATAGTGCCTTTCTCCTTTATCCCTTCAAAAGACGGGTCGCAGATTCGCCCTCTCGCTCGCGTCTCTGCCGGCGCACGAAGATCAGGATGCCAAGTACCAAAACCGGGATCGGAGGCAACACCACCGCAAAGGCCTTAATGTTGCTCTGAATGCGGCGCAGCTGTGATTCCAGGTTCTCTCTGCTGGCATTGACTTTGGCTTCTTTTTCGGCCTCGATATTGGCCTTCAGAACCTCGAGTTTCCGCGACTCGACCTCCTGAATGTTACGAGCCATGATCTGCTTGGTGCGATCATCCAGTTCAGGCCGCCGCTGGACCTCCTCCACGCGCTGGTCCAGGTTCTGCTGAGCCTGGGCCAGGGCTCTCTCGGCATCGGCCTCGGCTTCCTCTTCTTCCCGGATCCTGGTTTCGATGAACTCCCGGGTCTGGGCCTCGACCCGTTCCAGAGTGCGGTGCCGCACCCGCTTGTTGCGTAGCGACACGAAACTTTCGTCCCCGACCAGAATGTCCATGGCATTCAGGAAAAGGGTGACGTTGTCGAAATCGAGGTTCTCGGGCCCCCGCTCTCTTATCTGGAAGAACTGCTCGGAAATGAAATCCAGATCGGCAATCACTAACAGTCGGATGTCTTTTGAGCGCTCGGCAGCACCAGCCGTCTCCTCAGCACCCTCTTCCTGCTGCTCTTCTTCGTCCTCCTCGGCGGGAGTAGTCGCCTTCGTCACCAGGGCGGCCAGCACATAGTCGGAGCCGTCCGGGCGGTGGGGCAGATTGCGATTCATCGACATGCCCAGGAAGCTGCGCTGCACAAGCTGCTCGTATCTGAAACGGCCCGACACGAACCCGGAGCGGACCAGCGGCTGGAACTCGAAATCACTTCCGATCGCCGGCGAAAGTGTCCCCGGATAGAGCAGCACCAGTTCCTGGAGCTGTGCAGAAGCGTTGTTCTCGGCGTTGAAGGTATCCTCGTTTTCATTGCCACGCCCCACGAAGACAACCTCGGGCGGCAGATGCTCGAGATCGGGGTGGGGATTGTAGGCGTCCCAGACAATGATGCCCTTGTCCCAGCTCACCCCAAGGTTCGTCAAAAACCCCTGGATGTCCCCTTTCTGCTTGGGTGGCGGTCCCTGATTCCGCATGAACGGGTTCTGGTTGGCGCCGGCCTGCTCCGAGGGGGAGAGACCCAGGTTGACCACGGGCATGGGGTCGACGAGAAGGAGCGCGGGGACGCCCGATTCAATGAACCCCCGCACCGTGGCGAGTTCTTCCTGGGAAAGGGAGGACGGCAAAGCCACCATCAGGCCATCCAGGGCCTCGGGCATCTCTCCCGTGGGATTGACCTGAACCACCTCGTACTGTTTCTTCAATTCGTCAACCACGGGCCAGGCCGGGTTGCTTCGAAAAGACTGGAAGTCAAAGCCGCCGAACAGTTTTGCTTCGGTCGTAACGATGCCGATTTTCTTCCGTTCCGTATTGGCAACCACACGCAGGCTGCGGGCCAGCTCGTACTCTACCGAGAGTCCGCGGTCCAGAAACGGAATCACCTGCTCCTCGGCCCCACAGGTAAAGGCCACGCCCATGAAAACATCTACGAAAGCCGCCCTGGCGCTACTCAGATTGGGGATCTGATTGGGGGTAATCGAAAACTTTTCACGTGCTTCTCGAGCGACCTCCGAATAGGGGACCATATTTTCGATCCTGATCTGAACGTTCGCTCCGCCCAGGGAGTCGAGCTGCTGGAGTGTACCCAGAAGGTTGCTTCGAGTCTGAACGTAGGCTTCGGGCACCTCGGAACTCACAAACGCCTGGATGAAAACCGGTCTTTCGGCGTCCAGGCCTCGCACCAGATCCTTTGTCTCAGCGCTGAGCGAGTGGATCCTCTCGGAGGTGGCGTCGAGCCGGATACCGACCCGATCCACCAGGATCGTCAGAGCTGCCAGTCCGACCGCCAGGGCCACCGCGCGAACTGCGTAATGGCCCCAGGTCGGGTATCCCTCCGTGGTCCGCGGCCAGTGGCGGCGATCCACCAGCAGGATATTGATGAACAGCCCCACGGCTACGACCGAGCAGAAGTACAGGATCGCGGAAAGGCTGATGACACCGGAAGCGAAGTCCTGAAAATGAGCGCCGATGCCGAAGGGCGCAACCATCGTACCCAAACTGTTGCTGAGCAACGAAGCGCCCGGCTTCAAAAAACCCAGTAAAGCACACAACAGCGCCCCCAGAATGAAGGCAATGGTGGCGTTGGCGGTGAGCAGAGAAGCGATCATCCCTACGGCGATCAGGGCCCCACCGGCGAACCAGTAGCCGATGTAGTTGCTGAGGATCATTCCCAGGTCCGGACTTCCCAGCCAGGCCAGAATCAGGACGTGGCTGAAGGAGAGAATCAGGGACGCGGTGTAGATCCCGAGCACGGCTATGTACTTGCCGCAGACTACCTCCAGGCTGGTCGCAGGCAGGGTGAACAGCAGCTCATCGGTCGCCTGCTTGCGCTCCTCGGACCAGACCCCCATGGTCAGCGCCGGGGTGAAAAACACCAACAGGTAGGGAAATAAATTGTTGAGTTGATCGAGGTTGGCCAGATTGTTGAGGAAAAAGCGACCCTGCCAGAATGCCGCCAGTGCACTCAAGAAGATAAACAGGGTAATGAACACATAACCGGTTGGATTCGTGAAGTACTTCCAGAGGTCACGCCTTACAAGGGCCTTGATAAATCCGAAGTTCAGGTTTTTGAACATCACACCTCCTCTCCCGCCGATTCGGCTGCGTCAGAATCAACCGCTTCCTCCTCGACTGCCGGACTCCGGTACTGGGTCAGGCGATAGAAGGGCTGCTCCAGCGAGCCGTCCTCCTTCAGGTCATCCGGTGCCCCGTCGAACACCAGTTTGCCCTCATTGATCAGCAGCACCCGATCGGCCACCGCGTCCACCTCTTGCAAGATGTGGGTCGAAATGAGGATCGTCTTGGTCCGCCCCAGCTCCTGAATGTTGTCGCGGAAGGTTCGAATCTGGTTGGGGTCGAGTCCGGCAGTCGGCTCGTCCATGATCAGGACCTCCGGGTCATGCAAAAGAGCCTGTGCGAGTCCTACGCGCTGCCGATAGCCCCTTGACAACTTGTCGATCGGCTTCTCCATGACTTCGCTCAGAGCACAAAGATCATGCACTCTGTCGATGGCCGCCTCCAGCTCACCGTTGGCGAGCCCTCTGGCTTCGCCAAAGAAGGTCAGCAGTTCCACGGGCGTCATGTCCTGGTAAAGGGGGCCGTTCTCAGGGAGATATCCAAGCTTGCGCGAGGCCTCGATCCGCTGTCGCTGGATGTCCAGACCAGCGATCTGTGCCCTGCCGCTGTTGGGCGAAAGGAATCCGGTCAGGACTTTCATAGTAGTTGACTTCCCCGCTCCGTTAGGGCCCAGAAAAGCAACGATCTGACCTTCCGGAATTGAAAAGGAGATGTCCTGGATGGCTACGAAGTCGCCGTAGAACTTCGACAGACCATCGGCCTCAATCATAATTCTCGAAGATCTTTCCATAGCTGGTTTCATCCTCCTCGAAACAGTTCAGGATCGTCTTCTATCAACGGTCAACGGCACACAGCTCACTCCCAGACACCTGTTTATACGATTCCCGCTCATCCGTTGACGCCCGATCCGTGCAAAGCTCCTTACTTGAAGTTGATAAATATAACCAAGAGGGGCCTAAATGGGAAGAGTGGGACTTCGCGCGGAACTCCCAGCCGTTGAAAAAGGTCGCGCCACCGCGCGGCCGGCACGGATCTGCGCCTGCTGCAGAGCATACTGTACACGACCTTGAAAGGCGATTAATCTTTGTGGCCGAGCGCTGGATGAATTATCCGAAGGTTGCCGCTAAGTTCGAGATCGAAGGCAAACTGGAATCTTTCGTCCCCTTTCGGATGGGACATATCCACGATTCCTTTGTCAGCACCTGGCGCACCGGCCACGGTACGGCGCGTTTTTTTCACCAGCGACTGAACCAGCATGTGTTTCCCGATATTCCCTCTTTAATGCGCAACATCCGGCTCGTCACCGACCATCTGCGGAATCATCCCGCCGCCGGAGAAAGGTCACTGGCTCTGATACCGTCCCGAAGCGGGGAGGACACGTGGATCGACGGCAAGGGATCTCACTGGCGGACTTTCAATTACATCGAAAACACCGAGGTCTTCGATTTGTGCCCCGACTCGGAACACGCGCTGGAAGCCGGTCGCATCTTCGCCCGCTTCGTAGCCCGGCTCAAGGATCTTCCCCCCAACCGCCTGGCCATCACCATCCCCGACTTTTTTGACACCCGAGCAAGGGTTCTCAAACTACGGGAAGCCATCGGGAGAAACCGATCCGGCAGATTGAACCAGGCGCGCGAAGAGGTCGATTTCGTCCTGGAGCGAGAGGCCTTTTGTTCCATTATTGCTGCTCCGCTCGAAGAGCACCGGCTGCCTCAGCGGGTGATTCACTACGATCCCAAGATCAACAACGTACTCTTTGATCGCGACTCCGGGAAAGCCGTCTGCGTCGTTGATCTGGATACGTGCATGCCGGGCTCTTTTCTCTATGACTTCGGCGATCTGGTGAGAACGGCCGGGGTGTCCACGGTTGAAGACGAACCGGACACCTCCCGGGTGCATTTGAACCTTGATCTGCACAGGGCGCTCCTGCAAGGCTACGTCGAGCGCCTGGGACAGCAGATGAGCCCCCTTGAAAGGCAATTGCTGCCGCAAGCGCCGAGGCTGGCAACCCTCACTATTGGAATGCGATTTCTGACCGACTACATCGAAGGCGACACATATTTCAAGGTCGAACACCCGGGTCACAACCTGCAGCGCGCCCGCGCCCAGTTCGCGCTGGTTCGCAGCATGGAGGAGCTGGAGCCCGAAATGGAGCGCGCCGTTTCACTCTTGACTCGCCGGCACCGGCTGGAGGGAGCCGGCCCATGAGTCTCAGATCGCGACTGAGCGCCATGATGTTTCTGGAGTACGCTGTCTGGGGTGCCTGGGCCACGGTCGGGGCGGCCTACTTCCAGTCACTAGGATTCAGCGACACGATGATCAGCTGGCTCTTCGCCGCCCTGTGGCTGGGCTGCATCGTTTCCCCTTTCATCGGGGGCCAGATCGCAGATCGATATTTCCCCACCCAGTACTTCCTGGCTGGAGCTCATCTGTTCGGAGCCGTGCTGCTGTTCCTGATGGGAGGAGCGCGGTCCTTCGGGATCATGATGACCTGGATGGTGCTCTACTGTCTGTTTTACGCGCCCACGCTGGCCCTCACCAACTCGATCTGTTTTCACCACCTCAAAGACGTGAACCGGGAGTTCGGCCGGATTCGAGTTTGGGGCACCCTGGGTTGGATTGCAGCCGGCTGGATTCTCACGGGATGGCGCTCCGCCTTTGATTTTCAGGTGCTTGGCGACCTGTTTTACGTTGCGGCGTTCGGGTCATTGCTGCTCGGCCTGCTTTGCTTTCTTCTTCCTCATACGCCACCTCGCAGAGAGGCCAGCAATCCACTGGCTTTTCTGGAAGCGATCAGGCTGCTCAAAGACAAGAATTTCGCCCTTTTTATGGCCATCGCCTTTCTGGTGACGACCGAACTGCAGTTTTACTACATTCCCACGTCGATCTTTCTTCAGGACCTGGGCGTGTCGAACCAGTCTGTTCCGGCCATCATGACTCTGGCGCAAATCGCTGAGGTCTTTGCGATGTGGCTTCTCCTGCCCCGCTTTTTGGGGAGCATCGGCATTCGGGGGTGCCTGGCCCTGGGAGTCATTGCCTGGCCCCTTCGGTATGTCATTTTCGCGCTGGGTGAACCCCTTTGGATGGTGATCGCCTCTCTGGCCCTTCACGGGATCGGTTTCACTTTCTTTTTTGTTACTTCTCAGATCTATGTGGACAACGTTGCCAAAGTCGACATCCGGGCCAGCGCTCAGAGCCTGCTGACTCTGGTCACACTGGGAATCGGGAATTACCTGGGGACCATGTTCTACGGGTACGTCAAGGTGCTGCTGACCCAGGACGGCGTGACCGACTGGGGCCGGCTCTTCCTGGTACCCTGCTTCCTGACCGCCGGCTGTGCGATCGCCTTCCTGTTGTTTTTCCGGCCCGCCAGGGGAGAGCTTCGCCGGTCCGCCTAGTTTTGTGTTTCATGTTGGCGCGCTCATTAAAAAATTCGCGGCTCTGCCCACTCGGCGACGGGCCAGATGATCTCCGGGACCAGCCCGCCAGCCACGAGAAACCCTTATGATCAAGGAAACTGCAGAGGCAGGAACGACAGTGACTGCGCCGCGGCCGGGCCCAGTTCTTAGAGTGGGAGGGACCTCCCACTTTACGTTCCTCTTGAACTGGCAGCAAGAATGGTCGATTATCGACAACGCCATGGGATTGACGCACCGGTTTGAGGATGTAGCCCGGATTCCTCTGCCCGGCGACAACTGCGCGATAGCTACCTGTAACCTGGAGGCTGGAACGCGGCTGACCAAGGCCGAAGAGACTCTGCACCTTTCCTGTGCGGTTCTGGTCGGCCACCGCTTTGCTCTCGACGGCATCGCGAAGGGGCAGCCCCTGCTTTCCTGGGGGCTGCCGTTTGGCTATGCCACCCGCGATATTAGGCCCGGAGAATACGTTTTCAACGCGGGAATGGCCGAGGAAATGTCCTATCGGGAACTGGACTACTCGCTTTCCGAACCCAATTTTAGAAACGAAATACAGTCCTTCCAGCTCGACCCGAGTACCGTCCGGCCGACGCGGCAGGTCCAGCCTTACCCTCTTCCCGGAACATTCCACGGGTTCAAACGATCCGGGACACGGGGAGTCGGGACTCGCAATTACATCGTGATTCTGGCCACCAATTCGCGGACGGCCAGCTTTGTTCGACTCGTGGACAGAAAGCTGAAACCCGAGCTTGGACCATACGAGAACGTAAGTGGAGTGGTCGCGGTCTCGCACACGGAAGGTGGAGCCGACCTGGAACCCAACAATCGGGAGCTGGTCCTGCGGACTCTGGCCGGTTTCATCGTCCACCCCAATGTCGCAGCGGCACTGATCGTAGATTCTCCCGACGGCCCCGTGACCAATCGGATGCTGCGCCGCTACCTCGAACACCACGAGTACCCGACCGCCGGGCTGATCCACGAGTTCCATACTCTGGAGAGAGATGTCGGGAGGGAACTGGAGTCCTGCGGCGCAACGCTTCGGCAGTGGCTACCGGAAGTAAATCGGTTCAAAAGATCCCCCCAGCCGCGCTCCCATCTCAACGTGGCGCTGCAATGCGGCGGCTCGGACGCGTTTTCCGGAGTCTCCGCCAACCCTCTTGCTTCCTGGGTGTCGAGGGAAATCATCCGCTGCGGCGGAGCGGCCAATCATGCCGAAACCGATGAACTGATTGGCGCCGAGCCCTACATGCTCCTGAAGGTACGCTCTCTCGAGGTGGCTCAGGAGTTCCTGGCCAGGATCGAACACTTCAAGGAGATGACCTCGTGGCACGGAGCCACGGCCGAGGGCAACCCCTCGGGGGGAAACAAGCTCAGGGGCCTCTATAACATCTCTCTCAAGTCGATCGGAGCCGCCATGAAGCGGCATCCCGATGTACGGCTGGATGAGGTTATCGAGTACTCCCAGCGAATTCCCGGCTCCGGCTTTTATTTCATGAACAGCCCCGGGAACGACCTGGAGAGTGTGGCCGGCCAGGTAGCCTCGGGAGCGAACCTGATTTTCTTCACGACCGGCAACGGATCGGTGACGAATTTCCCGTTTGTGCCGACGATCAAGATGGTGACAACCACGCCACGCTACCAGATGCTCAGCGACGAGATGGATGTCAACGCCGGAGAGTACCTGGACGGGGTTCCCATGGCTGAACTGGGCCGGCGTACTTTCGAGCTGACCTGTTCCGTGGCCTCGGGAGAACTCACCAAGGGAGAGAAGGCCGGACATTATCAGGTCTCCATCTGGCGCGACTGGAGACAAAGTGACTCCTCCGCGCTGCAGGTCCTCCAGTCCGCTCCGCTGCCGGGCGGCGAACCGCTGATGGTCCGATCGAGACATTCTTCGCACTCCCTTCGGTTTCGGGCCATCAACACACCCCGGGGTCCGGCTGCCGACCAGGTCGGTCTGGTCCTCCCAACCAGCCTGTGTTCCGGTCAGGTTTCACTCCTCATCGCCCGACAATTGAACCGGGAGATGGAGGGCGGTCCCTTGTCCCGAATCGTGGCGCTTCCTCACACCGAAGGCTGCGGATACCTCTCCGGCGGCCCCCGGGACCTGTTCGTGGACACACTGGTTAGTTACCTGACCCATCCTCTGGTGGGAGCAGCTCTGCTGTTGGAACACGGTTGCGACAAGATCCACAACGGGGTCATTCGGTCCAGGCTTCTCGAAGACGGGATCGACCCGGCCCGTTTCGGCGCCGCCAGCGTTCAGCTCGACGGCGGCCTGGAGCAGGTCACCGAGAAGGTGGTCGGATGGTTCCGATCCAGGACCGCGCAGGCAGGGGAGGTATCCAGGCAGGACGCTCGAGTCGGCGACCTGACCATCGGAATCGTCTCTTCCCGGCCCATCGGCGAAGAGGCAGGAACGACTCTCTCGGCCCTGATGCGACGGCTGGTGGACGAGGGCACAACCCTGATCCTGCCCCAGGCCGATCCGCTGCTCGATCTTCTCCTGGAGAGCGGGTTCTTGAAATCAAGGCCCAACCCGACTCTTGGCTACGGGACCGTGGTGGAACGACCCGGCCTTCATGTGATGGCCAATCCGGGGCGGCACCGGACGGAGGCGCTCACAGGAATGGCGGCCTGCGGATGCAGTCTCATGGTGGCCTACGAGGGTGGTCGGCCGCAGGCCGGTCATCCGCTGGTTCCGGTTTTGAGAGTCAGCGGCGAGCCTCGGGTAGCGGAAAGTTTCGGCGGCGATCTGGATCTGGTGCTGGACGGAGACCCGGTGGCCTGGGACGAACAAATCGCACAATTGATGGTTCGAGCCACCTCCGGGGAATATGCGGCGCGATCGATTCAGACCGGCCACACCGATGTCCAGTTCACGCGCGGCCTCCTCGGATTCTCCTCCTGAGGCTCCCTGGATTGCGGTCGCCGAACGGTATCTGTCGCCCCTCCGGGGCTGATTGCGTTTGTCCGCCGTTGTCCGTGGGCTTGCGCCCACGGCTATTCCCTTCCGGCCGCTTTGCGGCCTTCGAAACGAGCCCCCGGAGGGGGGGCCGAGCCACGGCTATTCTCTTCCGGCCGCTCCGCGGCCTTCGAAACAAGCCCCAGGAGGGGCCCGAGGCCGAGCCACGGCTATTCTCTTCCGGCCGCTTTGCGGCCTTCGAAACGAGCCCTCGGAGGGGGCGAAAGACAATAGCCGAGGCCGAGAGGCCTCGGTACCCGATTCAGACAACCCTCGCAGCCCCCGGAGGGGGCGACAGACGTACCACGGTCGGTGACTAGTCTAGAGCAGCTTGAGCTGGATGTTCCGGTACTCGACGTAGCTGCCGTCTCCGGCGTGGGAGTCCTGGATCCCGACGAAGCCGGTGAGAGGCTTCTCCCGGGCGGCTTCACTCTTGGTCTGATCGAACTCCGCACACTGGGTCCCGTCGGAAAAAACCGTGATTTCGGGGCCTCGGGCGTGGATCTCAAAGGTGTGCCAGGTATCGGCCGACTCGTCGGGGCGGGGATCCACCGCTGCGTAGCCATAGAGTGAGCAGGTGCAGTGCAGGTCATCGCGCGGCGCGTTCGAAATCTGGATTTCGTACCCGGTTTCCCAGGGTAGTCCTGCCTCGGCGGCGCGAATGTAAACACCGCTGTTGCCATCCCGGGAGACGCGCCAGTCCAGCTTCAGGATGAAATCACTCTGGGGCTCGTTGAAACGAAGCCACTCTCCCCCGTGCTGGCCTTCCGACCGGATCATTCCGTTCTCAACGGACCACCCGGCAGAATCGCCCATGATGGTCCACCCATCCAGGTTTTCGCCATTGAACAGCCTCAAAAAGCCGCCCCCGTCAGGTGGCTGAAAGGCCAGTGAGTGGGAACCTTCCGGCTCCTGTTCGGCGGCTGCGGGAGGCTGCTGCTCCTGGGCCGGAGCCTGCGCCCCGCACGCAAGCAGCATCCCGGCGAGAAGCGTAAGTACCCAGGGAGCCGCCTTACCGCCCGTCATTTCCATGATGGTTCCTTGCTCAGCCAGGTGGGTTGTCGAGATCTTCAAGTCTAGCATTTTCGTCTTCCCCGTTCCCAAGCAACGTGGAACGTGGAACCTGGAACCTGCTAATCTCGCAGCATGCGCTGGTTTTCTATTCTAGGCACGGTTGTTTTCCTGCTCGGTGCGGCGCTTCAGTTCAACGATCCCGACCCTCATATCTGGATTCCCATCTACTTGATCCCCGCACTGATCTGTCTGGGCGCGGTTTCGGGAAAGCTCCACTGGCTGGTACCGATCGCGGCCAGCGGCCTGGCTTATGTCGGCTTTGCGGTGATGGCCCTGCAGGTTCTCGGGCAGCATTCCCTTTTTTCCGAAGAGGCTCGCGAGATGTGGGGTCTGCTGGTGACCGGGCTGTGGATGGATGGACTGGGGGTGGGCCTGCTCCTGAAGAGCAGATCGGTTTAGCTGCTCTAGTGGACTCTAACACCTGAATCACTAGTCTTCTGAAGCCGTTTCCAGGCGGCTGACCCGCACTGTTTCTTCCTGAAAGTCAAAATCTCCCCACACCCTGACGGCGAGCCTTCTCTTGAGAGCCGTCTTTTTCAGCAACTCCAGCGCCAGTTCGTCGCCTCTCTCGTCAAACTTGAAAAACACCCGATCGAACACGATCCCAAAACCACTGGCTTGGCAGTTTTCCATGAGAGAGCAGGCAACCGTGTGATGGGCGACCTTCTCGGAATTGTGAGCCGCAGTCTCGCCGCACAGTGTATCGATGAGGATCCCGGTGTGGTTCCGGTCTCCCGCCCCCAACAGAGCGGTCAAAAGAAGCAGCAACGACACAAGTAAGATGGTTTTCCCCTTCATGGAAATGTCCTCGCTAAGATCGAGTATATCCCACCATGTTGGCGCGGCGATTCTCATCCCAGCGCCTCATCGGCAACGCCGCCGCCCTATAAGTGGGAATGGTTTACAATTGAGAGCTGCCAGGAACAGTCATGCCGGGAACCAAAATGATGCCCCCACATGGAAACCAGCTTCGACAACGCCTCCTGCTGCTGATCTGCACATTGACTTTGATTTCCGCAGCAGGCCCTCCAGCGCAGGAAAAGGCTTCCGAGGCGGAGCGGGAGAAACAGCTGGAGGCATTTCTGGCCGACGACACGGCGGCAGCCTTCGACATCCTGGCCGGGAACCCGACGTTGCTGAGCGAACGTTCCGTGCAGGTGAAGGTTTACCGGTCGCAGCGGAGCCGCGACACACAAGTTCTGGCCGGGGCCTACAGACTGTGCCTGCAGATACCCGATCTGGCGGCGACGGCTTCCATGATCGATCGGCGCTGCAACGCGGCCTTCACCGGCTCCAAGCCTAATCTGAAGCGACTGATGCTGGAGCTGGTGCTGCAGGATCCCGCGTCGAAGAACGACCTGCGAGTCGTTGGACTGCTCAATGCGGCCCTTCACTCCGACGACGAGTCACTGTCGGGCCTCTCCAAGGAGCTGCTCGCCAAACACCCCGAGCTCAAGAGCCTGCCGGCTATTATGGAAGCGTTGCCGGACGCTTCTGCAGCGCTCCCCGATTACGAGTCTTTCAAGACCACCGTAAACCCCATCTTCGTGGCTACCGGTTCCGATGAACGGGCCTGTGTGAACTGCCACAAGACGAGGCCGATCCTCTTTCTTCCACTGGCGAAACCAAATGAAGACGAAGAACCGGTGATCCGCCGGCGCTATCGCTCTGTTCTCCTCGTGATCGACCTCGAGAATCCAGACGAGAGCCTGATCTTGAACAAGCCCACCAGTCCAATGCCGGACAACCCGGAGGGGCCTGTCCGCCCCGGCTACCACACCGGAGGCCCGCGTTTCGAAAAAGGAGACGAGACGTACAACCGGATTCTGAATTGGATCCGAGGGCAAGCCCAGCAATAGTACCTGCTTGCAGAAATACGATGACGTTTGTTGGGAGCGCGACGGAGATCAGATTGAGGCGAGACGACGAGTCGATGCGAGAGCATCGGCGAGGAGGAACAACAAAGAGATGGGCCCGTCCCGCCCCAACCCTTTGGGCGGATGGGGGTTGCGGGCGATCTCTTTGTCGTTCGTCGTCAACGATGCTACCGCATCGCCTCCTCCTCTCTTCGCGACCTCACCTCGCAAGACCCATCCGCAAACGTTACCGTATTTCTGCAAGCAGGTACTAGGGGGTCGTCTCGCGGGTCTGCGAGCCGCCGGGCCGTTCTGTCGACGAAGCTTTTGGTCTATAATTCCGGATACGGGGCCATCTGGAGTAGTAGCTCGTGTTTCAGCTCGACGCCGAAAAATCCGTTTCTTTTTGCGATGGATTGAGAAGACGCGACTTCCTGCACGCAGGAGCCCTGTCTCTGCTGGGTTTGACCCTGCCCGATCTGTACCGGCTAAAGGCTGCCGGGCTGGTGTCTCCCGACCGAGACGAGATGTCCTGCATCCTGCTCTTTTTAGTGGGCGGACCCAGCCAGCTTGACACCTGGGACATGAAGCCGCAGGCGCCGGCTGATATCCGGGGGCCGTTTGAGCCCGTCGCCACCAACGTGGACGGCATCCGCATCAGTGAAATCTTTCCCAGAATGGCGGGTCTTGCAGACAAGTACTCCATCCTGCGAACGCTCCACTACACCGGTGCCGCGGTTCACGATATCGGTCATCAGTTCATGCAGACAGGACGGCAATTCCAAGGAGGCCTGGAGCATCCGCACGTGGGCTCGGTACTGGATTTTTTTCGCGGGCCACGCAGTGACCTTCCCTCCAATGTCTTGCTGCCCCGGCCCATCGGCAAGACCGGCGGAAACCTGCCGCATGGCCAAACCGCGGGGTATCTGGGGCGCACACACGACCCGTTCGTCTTGAACGCCGACCCGTCGAAGGCAGACTTTCAAGTCCGGGATCTGCTTCCGCCCGACTACATTTCTTCGAACCGTCTCGACGCCAGAAGGACCCTGCGAGACGTCATCGACAACACGGTCCGCAGTTTTGAAGAGAGTGAGGACGCCCGGCTTCTGGACTCCAATTTCCAGCAGGCCTATACCCTGATCTCCTCCGACACGGCCCGGCAGGCCTTCGACCTCACCGGCGAGCCGGAAGAGGTTCGCCGCCGCTACGGATTGAACAAGTTTGGACAAAGCTGCCTGCTGGCCAGGCGGCTGGTGGAAGGGGGTGTTCGCTTCGTTACCGTGAATATGTTCGAGACGGTTTTCAACGAGATCACCTGGGACATACACGGCTCGGCGCCTTTCAGCCCCATCAGCTGCTACTCGGACTTGGTTGGCCCCATGTTCGACAATGGTTTCAGCTCGCTTCTCGAAGACCTGCAGGAGCGCGGCCTGCTGGAAAACACCATGGTTGTTGCCACCGGTGAGTTCGGAAGGACAACTCGCATCAATCCGGCCGGCGGCCGCGATCACTGGCCCGGCTGCTGGAGCATGATCATGGCGGGCGGAGGCATCCAGGGAGGCCGCGTAGTGGGCGAGTCAGACGAGATCGGGGCCTACCCCAAGAGTCGGCCCGTGACTCCCGGGGAAGTCGTAGCGACGATCTACCACCAGTTCGGAGTGGATCTGGAAACCGAACTGAAGGGGCCGTCGGGGCGAGTCATTCCCGTAGTGGATTACGGCAGCAAGCCGATTTACGAACTGCTTTGAGAACGAAGTTCCCTTTGCGTAACTGAGATGAAGCGGGTTCTACCACTCTCAACTCTGGCACTGCTCCTGCCGTCCCCCGCCAGAGGCCTGGAAACGACGCCCAGTTTCCGCAACGATGTGATTCCCGTTCTGACCAAGTCAAGCTGCAATTCCGGACCCTGTCACGGCGCCTCGGGCGGTAAGAACGGCTTCAAGCTCTCCCTGCGGGGACACGACCCGGAAGCCGATCACCGGGTCCTGACTCGGGAAGCGCTGGGGCGGCGGATCGCCAGGATGGCACCCGCCCACAGCCTCGTGCTTCTAAAGCCAACCGCCACCATCCCGCACGGTGGAGGAAAGAGATTCGACGTTGGATCCCGTGAGTACGAAATCATTTCCGACTGGATCGCGGCCGGGGCTCCCGGGCCGGCCGGCGGCGACTCCCGGATCCTTTCCATCGAAGTGCTTCCGGCCCGAAACCTGAAGGAAACGACCGGCGAGCGTTTCCCCTTGAAGGTGCTGGCGGCCTACTCGGACGGCACCCGGAAAGATGTGACGCGATGGGCCAAGTACGAAACCACAGATGGAGGCGTCGCGACCGTGGATGAGCAGGGAGAGGTCACTACCAGAGGTTCTGGCGAAGCAGCCATTTCGGTCTGGTACTCCAGTACCGTCTCCTTAGCGCGTGTCACTGTACCCTACGACCATCCGATCGGACCCGAGGTTGGACCGCTGCCGCGGGGAAACTACATCGACGATCTGGTGTGGGAGAAGCTGCAGGAGCTGCGGATAGAACCCTCGGGGCTGTGCAGCGACTCCGTATTCATGCGCAGGCTTTATCTGGACGCGCTAGGCGTTCTTCCCCAGGAGCGGGAACTGAAGCGGTTCCTGAACGACCCGGATCCCGACAAACGTAACACTCTCATTGAAGAGGTTCTCGACAGACCGGAGTTCGTGGATTACCTGACCTATCGATGGTCGGAACTGCTCCTGGTGAGCAGCGAGCAGTTGGAAGAAGCCGCGGTAAAGTCCTATTACGAATGGATTCGAGAAGGGGTTCGGACCAACAAACCCTGGGACCATTTAGTGCACGAACTCCTTACGGCCCGGGGCAACACGCTGGTCAACGGCGCCGCCAACTACTGGATCCTCCATCAGGATCCGATCGACATCTCAGAGAATCTGTCTCTCACCTTTCTTGGGATTTCGATGACCTGTGCCCGCTGCCACAATCATCCCCTGGAAAAGTGGACGCAGGACCAGTACTACGGCTTCGCCAACCTGGTGTCGAGGGTGAGTTTGAAGGACGGGAGTGCACCCGGGGAGATCGACGTCATATCCGCTCATACGGGAGACGTCAGCCATCCCAGGCTGGGCCAACCGCTGCCGCCTCAGCCTCTGGACGCAGCGGCCCTCGATGCGTCATCTCAGACCGATCGGAGGGAGCATCTGGCCCGGTGGCTCACCAGTGCGGACAATCCCTATTTCGCGAGAACCTTGGTCAATCGAATCTGGGCCGCGTTCATGGGCCGTGGACTGGTCGAGCCCGTAGATGATCTGCGAGCCACCAATCCCAGCACCAATGAAAGGCTCTTCGGCGCATTGACTGAGGACTTCGTGGCCCACGACTTCGACGTCAGGCACCTGATCCGGCGGATCCTGCGCTCCACCAGTTATCAGCTTTCATCAAGAACCACTCCCAGCAACCAGAGCGATCACAAGTATTACTCTCATCGCCTGATCCGGCGATTGCCGGCTGAGGTCATTCTCGACATCATCTCTCAGGTCACGGGTGTCCCGGAAGTGTTTGAGGGTTATCCGGAAGGGACCCGCGCCCTGCAGCTTCCCGACTCGAAGACGAGGTCGTACTTCCTTGATTCCTTCGGAAGGCCGCCCCGCAACACGCCCAACAGCAGTGAACGGACCACGGCCTCAACGGTCGCCCAGGTTCTGCACTTGATCAACGGCGAAACCCTCAATCGAAAACTGAATGCCGAAGGGAAGCTGATCGACAGGCTCCTCAACGAGTTCGAGACCACTTCGGATCTGGTCAGGCATCTTTATCGAATTGCCCTGACCCGCAATCCCGGCGAGCCCGAGGTCGGGCGCGTGGTCGAATTCCTGGGTGCCGATCCTGACCGGCAGCGCCTGAGCGACTTCGTCTGGGCCCTACTGACCAGCAAGGAGTTTTTGTTTACACACTGAAAATTCAAAATTGAAAATTAAAGATTCAAGATTGAAGATTAAGAATCTGAAGTGTGAACTTGCACCTGGCGCCGGCCGCCTTTTGGCCCGGCTGGTGGTGAGCTTCGCCGTTTTGCCGGCGCCACTGCAGGTGTACGGCCTAGGGCAAGCTCCGGGCTCTGACTCTCTGGCCGGGCGGGTGGCGGAAGTGTTTGCGGCTAACTGCTTTTCCTGCCACAACCGGGTGCAGCGGAAGGGAGGATTGAGCCTGCAGACCTACGAGGAGCTGATGCGCGGCGGAGACAGAGGCGCCGAGTTGACCCCGGGTGTCCCGGAGGAAAGCCGCCTGCTGCTGCTGGTGGAGGGGTTGGAGGAACCGATGATGCCGGCAGGCGGAGCGCTGATGGATGAGGAGATCGAACTCATTCGGGAATGGATCCAGGACGGCGCTCCATCCTGGGCCGGCGACTTGTCCGAGATTAATCTGCGCCGGGTTCCAGAAATTCCGGTCAAGGGCCGGGTGCGCGCCGACATCACCAGCCTTCGATTCTCACCCGACGGCGGATGGCTGGCGGTGGGAGAATACCGCAGGATCCGTCTCCTCGACGCATCCAGCCGCGCCGTCGTCAGAGAACTGGAGGGGCCCGTCGAAGCAGTCCGGGCGCTGGCTTTCAGTCCCGATGGACGGTGGTTGGTCGGGGCGGGGGGGCAGCCGGCCAGATATGGAGAGATTCACGTCTGGGACCTCGAAAGCGGAGACTCCGCGGGCAGCAGGCTGCAGGGGCACGATGATGCCATCTATACCGTCTCCTTCCACCCGACAAGACCTGTTTTCTGCACCGGGAGCTACGACAAACACATACTGGTCTGGTCGCTGTCCAGCCGGGAGAAACTGTTCGATATTCAGGGGCATGTGGACGCCGTTTACGAAACGGCCTTCAGTCTCGACGGCCGCTGGCTGCTTTCCGCCTCGGCCGACCGAACTATTAAGGTCTGGAGTGCTTCCACGGGCCAGCAGCTTTTCAAGCCCATAAGCGAATCGTCTCAGCGGTTGCTGGCCCTGGCGATGCACCCGGACGGCCGCAAAGTTTCGGCGGCGGGAGCGGACAAGATGATTCGAACCTGGAGAGTCACCGGGCAGGGAAGTGCCCTTCTTCGTTCCACCTTCGCTCATAATGGCGCCGTTCTCGATCTGGCCTACACGCCTGATGGGAAAACTCTGATTTCGTCCGGGGAAGACCTGCTTGTCAAGTTCTGGAACTCAGCGACGCTAGAGGAATTGAATGCACTGGAGAAACAATCCGACTGGGTCTGCGCCCTGGATATCAGCCCCGACGGCCGCACCCTGGCACTGGGCCGTTACGACGGAACCATGTCCCTTCTACCGATCCCTTTCGGGGCGGCGACAAAGGAGTACCAGGTTGGCAGGTAAGTCTGTGACTCGCATTGCCTCAATCGTGATCGCCCTCTGGTGGTGTCTTTCAGCGGGTAGCGTTGCCGTTGCCCGACAGGTTGCCCCGGCCATCTTCACTCAGAGTCAGTACAGCGTTCAGCAGGGGTCGTCGATCACCGTCTTCGTGGATGGCGTCAACCTGGAGCAGGCCAGCCGGGTCCTGTTCAATCATTCCGGCCTTTCGGCGCATATCCTCAAGCATCGATCGCTCCCTAACCCACCCAAGAAACCCGGCGAGCTGGGTGAAAATGTAGTCCGGACCGAATACCTGCATGACGGTTCGACCAGGGATCGCCTGCGACTCCTCATTCGAGCGGGAAAAAGTGTGCCGCCCCGCGTCTACGCCTTCCGGCTGCTTACGCCCGTGGGAATCACGAATCTGGCTCGCATTGCCGTCACCCCCTTTTCGGGTGTCGGCGAATCCGCCGAAAACGACTCGGTCCGGACGGCGGAAGGGCTGGCCGTTCCTGCAACCGTCAACGGTGAGATCTCGCGGGTCGAAGATGTCGACTTTTTTCGCTTTCGCGCTGCCGCTGACCAGGAGCTGGTCTTCAGGGTCCAGGCGCGGTCTCTCGGCTCAGAGCTCGACTCGTTGCTCACTCTGTGGACCCCGGACGGGGAGAAGCTGGCCAGGAATGACGATTTCAAGGGTGCGGATTCGGTGTTGATTCACCGTTTCAAGGCGCCCGGTGAGTTCCTGATCTCGATTTCCGATCGTCTGCAACGGGGTGGTGGAAAGCGTTTTTACGTGCTGGAGATTGGAGAGTTGCCTTTTGTAACTTCCGTTTCACCGCTGGGACTGGTTGCACATAAGACCACCCGGCTGGAGCTGGAAGGGGCCAATCTGGGGGGCACCCGCACGGTACGGATCGAGGCCAAAGAAAGCGGATGGGGAGCCTCCCGCTCCATCGCGCCGGGCACGGCCCTCAACCCACTGCGGCTGCCGGTGGGGTCTTACCCGATTACTCCCAAGAGGGACACCGCGGCCGATTCCCGGGGAGCACAGCGGCTCGAGTGGCCCACCACGGTAGAAGGATCCCTGACTGACGGCGATGTGGGCTGGTACGGGTTCGAGGCCCGCAAGGCACAGACGATCGTCTTTGAAGTGGAGGCGAGTAGAATCGGATCGAGCCTCGACTCCGTCATCCAGATCTTTGATTCCAACCGACAGCCGGTTCCCCAGGGCGTCGTTCGATGCCTGGCCAGGACCGAGATGGTGCGGACCAACTTCAACAATCGAAGTTCGGCCGTCAACAGATTCCGAGTCCAGAATTGGGATGATTTCAGGATCGGGGATCTGGTCATGATTGGAAGAGAACTCGTGGAAGTTCAGGCCCTTCCACGAACTCCGGACGATGACATGTTCGTTACCAATTTCATGGAGCAGAGGTTTGCCCGCTTCGGGACGACTCCGGTCGCTCATGCCGGGGGCACTCCCGTATACAAGGTCGCGATGCTGCCACCCGGCAGCCAGCCGACACCCAATGGAATGCCCGTCATCGGCGTGGACTTCCGTAACGATGATGGCGGTCCGCTGCTGGGAAGGGACTCGCTGTTGACCTTCACCGCTCCCCACTCCGGCTCCTTTCTGGTCAAGGTCTGGGATGCTTCGGGTGATCCTGGTCCCAGGCCGTTTTACCGGCTCACCCTTCGCCGGCCTACTCTTGATTTCAAGCTTTTCCCGGGTCCGGTTGTACGATCCTTCCTGGTCTATCCGCGCAAGGACTTCTTTAGCCTGGCCCCTGGCGGAACCACCCCTCTGGCTGTGGCTGCGTTCCGGGTGGACGGGTTTGACGGCCCCATTGATCTTCGTCTGGAGGCTCTGCCGGCCGGAGTCAGCGCTACGGCGACGACGATCCCGGCCGGGGAGGACTACGGCATCGTGATCCTGTCGGCGGCGCCGGATGCCTTTTTCGAACCCAGTCCGCTGCGAGTGGTGGGGACCGCACGGATCAATGGCCGCCTGGTGGACAGGTGGATGGCGACCGACTTTGATCTCGGGCTTCTGGCGCTGGCGCCCCCTTCTGATGTGCAGGTCAGAATCACGAATCTGGACTCGGAGCTGCGGGCCGGAGAAGAGACCTCGGCGACCGTGAAGATTACCCGTAACGGATTCGATGGACGTCTGCCGATCACGATTGCGGGTCTGCCCCCGGGAGTCAGAGTCGTGGACGTCGGGCTTAACGGAATCCTTGTGCGAAATGGGGAATTCACCCGCAAGTTCACTCTTTACGCAGAGCCCTGGGTGAAAAAGGGGCGAGCGCAGATAGTGGCTACCGTTAAAGTCGAGTCCGATTCACCAGTCCCGACCATGCACGCCTCACCCCCGGTGGAGCTCAATATCCTGGCGGTCGCGTCCGGTCCTGAGACTGCAAGTCGGTGAGGTGTTTCAAACTGACTGGCTGACGGCCTGTCTCCCCGGGGCTGAGAAACCGGAGCCGTGAAGGCACTGATCCGGCGCTGGGCGAGTCTTCGGGGGCCTCGATCTTCATATGTCCCATCGTTTTACCAGAGTCTCCACTTTGAACTCTCCCGCCAAGTTTCGCTCCCATCTGCGCGCACTTGGCCTGGTGCTTGACTTCGACGATGAGCTCGAGGGGGGAACGCGCTCACCCTTTGCCCGACCCCTGCGGATCGGACCGCGAACGGTCGGAAACCGCTTTTGCGTCTTACCCATGGAGGGCTGGGACGGAACCCCGGAAGGCGCCCCTTCAACCCTGACCCGGCGGCGCTGGGAGAACTTCGGCCGAAGCGGCGCCAAGCTCATCTGGGGCGGTGAGGCGGTAGCCGTCCGCCAGGACGGCAGGGCCAATCCCAACCAGCTCCTGATCAACCGCTCCAACCTGGGGCCCCTCGATGATCTGCGCCGCCGCCTGGTGAAGACTCACGAACGGTCCTTCGGTACTTCACGAGATCTCCTGGTCGGCCTGCAATTGACGCACTCGGGACGCTTTTCCAGACCCACAGAGAAGGGAAGGCCGGAACCCAGGATTCTGTACCATCACCCCATCCTGGATGCGCGATTCGAGATTCCGTCCGATCACCCGTGCCTCACGGACTCCGAAATCGAAGAACTGACCGAGGACTTCATCCGGGCTGCCCGCCGGGCCTGGAAGATCGGTTTTCACTTCGTCGATATCAAGCACTGCCACGGTTACCTGGGACACGAGTTTCTGAGCGCAAAGAGCAGACCCGGACCCTACGGAGGATCATTGGAAAACCGAACCCGGTTTCTGCGTAACGTTGTGGCAGGGATCAGGGCCGAGGTGCCGCAACTCGAGATCGCTGTCCGCCTGAGCGCCTTTGACATGGTTCCGTTCCAGGAGGATCCCTCGGTCAGGGGCGTCCCAGGGAAAGAAAGCAATTCGTTCGTGTTCGGGCAGATCGATGCCGCACCCGGGTCGACCGGTCTAGACCAATTCTCCGGTTCGGCTCTGGACGAGGTCTTCAGCGTCATACGACTCTTGAAAAGTTTATCGATTCGGCTGATCTGTCTGAGCGGAGGCAGCCCCTACTACAATCCGCACATCCAGAGGCCCGCCTTGTTCCCGCCCTCGGATGGTTACGAGCCCCCCGAGGATCCCCTGGTAGGAGTGGCCCGGCACGTCGCACTGACCCGCCTCATCAAGAACACCTTGCCGGAACTGGTCATCGTCGGCTCAGGCTACAGCTACCTTCAGGAGTGGCTCCCCCACGTGGCCCATCGACAATTGCGCGAGCAGGCGGTCGATTCTGTAGGCCTGGGCAGGATGATGCTGGCTTACCCCGAGCTTCCGGCTCACGTGCTGGCCGGACTCCCTCTAAAACGAAAGTCCATCTGCCGAACCTTCAGTGATTGCACGACCGGCCCCCGCCAGGGACTTGTATCGGGATGCTTTCCGCTGGACCCCTTCTACCGGGATCACACACAGGGTCAGAGGCTGCGGAGAATCAAGAGAAAACTCAAGGGAACTTGAGGAGCCAAGGGGGTCAAAGAGCGTGTTTTCGAACGGTGTCGCCCCTTCAGGGCTGATTGCTTCTTTTCCGCCGTTGTCCGTGGGCTTGCGCCCACGGCTATTCCCTTCCGGCCGCTTTGCGGACTTCAGAGCAAGCCCCCGGGGGGGCGTAATAGAACAGCCCAGGCCGAGAAGCCCCGGTGCGCAATAGGGCTATACCTTCCGGCTGCTTTGCGGACTTTAGAGCAAGCCCCCGGAGGGGGCGCAAGACAATAGCCGAGGCCGTGAGGCCTCGGTGCAGAATAAGACTACCCAGGGAGCCCCCGAAGGGGGCGACAGAAGTTCCGAAATCACGGTTCAGCAACAGGCTCTCAGACGCACCCCCAAAGGCGTCCGGATCGGGTCCGTATCCAGGCTACTGAATCTCTTCAACCCGTACGCAGCGGTTCGATTCAAATGATTTTCGGGCGGCCAGTGCCACGCGGAGGGCTTCAACGCCATCCTCGACCTGGATTCGAGGCCGGCGCTGGCGGCTGACGTTGAGAGCGAAGTCTCTGAGTTGAAGGCGGTAGGCACCCTCAAATCGCTGGGGAAAATAGGGCACTGTGTCGTGCGAGACGCAGTTCTCGGTCAGCACCTTGATCGGTGTCTCCCGTAGATACCCGATTCGAACCGTTCCCTTGGTACCCAGGATTTCGGTTCGGATATCGTAGCCGTAGATCCCATTTCGACTCAGGTCCACCTGCCCGATCGCACCACTCGCAAACTTCAGGCTGATGACCGAGTTGTCAATGTCTCCCATCTCTCCGATTTCGGGGTAAACAAGGACTCCTCCGGTGCTGAACACCTCACGGACCGGACCCATGAACCAGAGAGCGAGATCGAAATCATGGATTCCCATGTCCACGAAAAGCCCCCCTGAGCTCTCGGGGTTCAGATAATCCAGAGAAGGGCGATAGGGATCGCGGGAACTGGATTTGAACATGACGCTGCGACCCAGCGTCCCTTCGTCGATCCTCGATTTGGCAGCCACGTATCCAGGGTCGTAGCGGCGCATGAAGCCCATCTGAAAAAGAGCGGCTGACTCTTTAGCCAGTTTTTGTAAGGCGATCGAGTCTCCCAGAGTCACCGACAGGGGCTTTTCACAGAACACAGGTTTGCCACAGGACAACGCCTCCTCCGCAACCTGCCGGTGGGTGCGAGTGGGGGAGACGATGACAACGGCCTCGACGGAAGGATCCTGAATGAGTTCTTCGGGCTCAGTGTACAGACGCGTTTCCGGCCAGCGGTCGGCCACGAAGCCAAAGGTCTCCGGGTCCGGATCGGCTGCCGCCGTCAGTCTGGTCTCGTGAATCGTTGCGGCCAGATGACCGGCATAGATCCTGCCCAGGCGGCCCAGACCTACGAGTCCAACCTGAACGACATCGCCACTACGGCTTTCGGGCATCTCGAATCGTCCTGCAACCCCTTTGAAATCGAGTTCACTCCCCCCCCGCAGGCACGAATGTCACTGTCAGGTTGATGGTGACCGGCATGCCGGTGTCGGGAGCCGTCTTCAGGTTTTCTACGAAATAGGAAAGGTCGATTTGCCTGGTATCCCGGAGGTCACCCGGCCGGCTTTTGACTTCCAGAATGGTTGTCGCATCGCCCTCCAGGTAGACTTCGGCCGGTACCCGGATGGCTAACGGTTCAGTCACCCTCATCAGCCGGTATGTAATGTCGGAAGAGTTCTGGATCTGGACGTAGGCGGGAGCCAGGCCACGCAGCGTGACGGCCGGATTCTTGACCGTGATCGACTCCTCATAGATGGGTCTCAAGTAGAGTTCTTCCCCGATCAGAATTTCCCCGGAGTAAACCGCCGTTCGTCGTTCAAAAAGAGCTTCCTTGATCGCCTCCAGCGTGTATTCGCGGGCAAAGACCAGGGTCAGCGGCCGATGATCCCCCTGGTGCACGTGATAGTCCAGGTTGAGGGGATTGTGAATGTCGGAATTGCTCAACATTGTCAGCTTCTTCTCCAGGCACCAGCGGTGGGCCTCGGGATAGTAGTGCCGCGCATTGACCACTTCGATTCCGTGAAGCATCCCTGCCTCCACCATCTCGGTGTGCTCCGGATACCATCGGGCAACTCCGTCGGGCTGCTGCCCCGTCCAACCGGGATGATTCCAGAAGACAAATGCCCCCTGGTCGATTGCCGCCTTGACCGCGTCCCGCCAGGTCTCTTGCTCGACAGCAGCGACACTCTCCAGGAAAATTGCGTTGAAATGGCCGGGCGGCATACTCCTGGTGACCTCAGAGCCCTTGATGACCAGGATGTCGAGGCGATCTCCGTGGGGTTTGGCAATCTCGAAGGACCGATCGTGATTGGTGGGGAGGTCTGCTTTGTAACGCTGGTATTCGACATGATCGGTGATGGCGATGGCATCCAACCCCTCTCTCCAGGCCTCCTCAGATCGAATATGGGGCCACACCGACCCGTCCGAAAACACCGTGTGGATGTGAAAGTCACACTTGAGCGTCTTGTACCCTGAAATGTCAGGAAACCGGACCTCCTTGCGGTACCTGGTCTGAGCTCCGACAAGGCTCACCACGAAAATCAAAAATACCGCGCAAAGAACAATCTTCCTCATCCCATCCTCCATCAGATTCGCTCACAGTATTCCAAATTCCAGATTCCAAATTCCAGGGGCCTGTTGCTCAAGACCAAATCCACCCGGCTCTTTCTGCCGCCCCCTACGGGGGCTGCCTTGGGGGATGCGTCCTCACCGGGGCCTTCCGGCCCCGGCTATTCTCTTTCGCCCCTTCGGGGCTGTATCCAGACCGCAGCGCAATCGAAGGATGGCGGACCCCGGAGATCCTTCTGCGTCTTCCCCGGGCTGTCACCAGGCCGCGGAGCGGCCGCAAGAAAATAGCCGTGGGCGGCAGCCCACGGAAATCTCCGCAAATGATAAAGCCCTGGAGGGGCGACAGAGATTTGGGCAACGCGCCCTCCAAAATTCCAGCTTGATAGTCGAGGGGTCGAAATCGCCCGAGCTTGCGCTACAGCAATGACGGCGTGGAACGTGGAACGAGACTCCCCTACAGCGATCTGAGAAATGCCAGAAGGTCCTGGGTCTGCTCCTCGGACAGGGCCTCAAAGGCGATTCGGCTGCTCTCTGCCTCGGCCCCGTGCATGAGAATCGCTTCCTTGAGGTTGGAGGCCCTGCCGTCGTGAAGAAACGGTCCACGAAAACGAAGCCCCCACAAGGGTACCGTCCTGATCTCGTTGGGTTGGGCGTCGGCCTGCCCGATTCCATCTCCCGTCCCCACCTCGTGGAGCAGAAAATCGGCATAGGGGAAGAACCGCTTGAAGCTGAGGGCAGGCGAGAAGGCCTGGCCGGATTCCAGAGATTCAACGTGACAGCTGTTGCAGCGGAGAGAGCGAAAGATCTGCTCACCGCGGGCCACTGCTTCGTTGATCTCGCCGCGGGTCGGCGGACCCAGCAGGCGCAGAAAGTTGGCAAAGTTGTCGACGCCCCTGAGTCCCGTAGTGACCTCCGGGGCATCCTCCGGATCGGGAACAGGATCGATCAACTCAAGCAGCTCGCAGTCAACGCCATAGGGGCAGGCCTCGCTGGGAAACAGTACATTCGTAATCCCCATCTCATCTCGATAGGCCTCTGCCCCAAAAGTGAAAAGGCTCGACTGCTGGGCCTTCCAGCCGAAGCGCCCCACCCGGATTTCACCGCTGTCGCGATCCAGGACCCGGGCTGCCCGGCCGCTGATCCCGTCCCCGTCAGAATCATCCGGATCTTCCAGCCCGATCAAAGTCTCGTCAGGTACGGCCTCGACGAGACCATTGCCGAACAGGGCCAGCGACTTGCGGTGGGCGACAGAGTTGGCTTCGGGCGGGATGCCGGCTTGAATCGAGTGAATGGGAAGAGAAAACATCTGGAAGTTCGAGCCTCCCGGCAGTTCCTCGAAACTGCCATCTTCGTGCAGAATCCCGGCCCGATTCTCCATGATCGTCCCGGAACCTCCGATCGCCGGGATGGAATGGCACAGGGCACAGGAACGGCCGTTGAAAACCGGGCCGAGTCCCTCGGCTGCGTCCTCCACCTCCAGGAAATCCTCCAGGCCCAGCCGAAAAAGCTCGAACTCTTCAGCCGTGATGCCGCTGACGGGGTCGCCCATAAAGGTCCCCACTACGCTCTCGGCCGACCGGGTTGTTTTCGGCTCGATGCCCAGCCGCTTCTGGTAAACCTGCTGAAATCCAAACAGCATGCCGCCCGACAACAGGACGGCAAGAAGGGACAAGAGACAGAGAGTTCGGGGTTTCACGTTCCACGTTTCACGCTGTTGCTGCCTCATTACCTTTTTCCTCTTTCCTCGGGGCCTGACGGAGGCTCTTGCTTCTTGGCGGCGGCCACCTGGATCACACCTCGCATGGAGGAGTGCCCGGCTCCGCACATGCGAGAGCACTCGAAACGATACCGCCCCGTCTTAACGGCTCGAAAAACAGCCTTTGCCGGACCCTTGCCCCGGGCCGGAATCTCGACATCGATGTCCGTTCCCACGATCTTGAATCCGTGCCCCACATCCTGGCTGGCAAGCACGATCTCCAGAGTCGTCCCCACCTCCACCTTGATCCTGGAAGGCACAAACTTGAACCGCTTCGCCTTGATCTTGACCTGCTTCGTCGGCGGATCGGCGCCCAACAGGCCCAAGGGACTGAGAGTACCCAAAAGCAGGATGAGCTGAAGCGAATAATTTGGAATGTGGAATTTGGAGGGCGTGTTACCCAAAACCACATCAATCCAACTTTTTCTGCCGCCCCCTTTGGGGGCTGCCTGGGGTGAGGGCGTCCTCACCGGGGCCTTGCGGCCCCGGCTATTTTCTTTCGCCCCTTCGGGGCTGCATCCAGGCCCAGAGCGGTCGACGGATGGCGGACCCCTGGAGATCCTCCTGCGTCAGGGCCGCATCCAGGCCGCAGAGCGGTCGACGGATGGCGGACCCCTGGAGATCCTCCTGCGTCAGGGCCGCATCCAGGCCGCAGAGCGGTCGACGGATGGCGGACCCCTGGAGATCCTCCTGCGTCAGGGCTGCATCCAGGCCGCAGAGCGGTCGACGGATGGCGGACCCCTGGAGATCCTCCTGCGTCAGGGCTGCATCCAGGCCGCAGAGCGGCCGCAAGAAAATAGCCGTGGGCGCCAGCCCACGGATTAAGTATCTCCGGGAATATGGAGCCCTGGAGGGGCGACAGAGATTTGGGCAACGAGCCCTTTGAATTTGGAATCCTCGCTCCCATCAGAACCACCATCCGATTCCAAAGTTCCAGCGATTCAAGGCTTTTACTACATTACTACTGTTGTCCATGACGTTGTAGTCGAACTTGAAGGCGATATCGGGATGCGGGAAATAAGTCAGACCCAGCACGTGGGCGGAGCGGTCGAACTGCCTCAAAGGAAGGAAACCCGTCGGCATTCGAAACTGGGTGTTGAAGTCCTCGTACCGGTAAAAGGCCACCAGTCGATGGGGAAACTCCAGAGGCAGGAGCTGCAACCCGCCTTCCAGATAATAGCCGCGCATCTTTTCGGCTATGTTGGGGTTGACTCCACTTTGTAACTGGATCGCCCGGTTCATCTCGCCGGCATTCCCCAGATGAGTGATGGCAAACTGGCCGCGGCTGGAAAGGCGGTTCCAGTTCCACTCTCCATCGAATTCGAAGATCTTGACTCTTCCCGGCAGGTCGAAGTCAAAACCCGCATTGCCCATCCAGAAGCTGGTCCCCAGGTTGACATTGGGAATACCGGCATACTCCAGCCGGCCCACGCCGGAAACGTGGCTGGCGTTATCCAGAAAGCCCTTCTGGCGGGCGTCTCTGAAGCCCTCGTCAGCGGAGAAAAAGGAGGCGTTGAGACTACTCATGGCAAACGCTTTGAAGGAGAGCCCGTTGCCCAGGTCTCCGACCAGTCCGGCCCCCTGGCTGAACCACGTGGAGGGGATGATCACGCTGTCGACAAAAGGTCTCTCCACGCCGTTGAAGCTGGCCGGCTCGTGTCTTTCGTTGACGATTCCCATGGGGGTGATCATCATCCCGGCCCGAAAGCTAAAGTTCGGATTCAGGACAAAGTCCAGATAGGCCTGTTCCAGCTCAAGTTCGCCGCTCTCCTCTCCTCCCTCGACCAGGGCGTGCTCGAGTTCCAGTTCGCCAACGAAACTGATGCGGTCATTGAAATTGTGTCCGAACAGAAGCACGAAACGGTGGAAGTCGAGTACCGTCGGATTCAAGTTGTCATGGTTGACATGCATCTCCATGTACCCGCTGTAGGGCACGCGATCCGGGGCTGGCGGATCAGCCGCCACCACCTGGTCTTGGGCAACCCCCGCGGAGGCCTCCTCCGATTCCGTGCTGATTTCGGCGGCCAGTTCCTCTGCTTCTTCGACCAGTTCGAGAGAGGCCTGGACGAGAGCTCCCGACTCCTCCTCGGGCAATAGCCTGGCCAGACCGGTCAGAATCTGTTGCAGGCCGCTTTCCACCCGTGAAAGACGCCTTTCCAGATCATCCAGGCGAGCCTGAACGAGGGAACCCTTAGCTTTCTCCTCCGCTGGTTGCATCTCGGCCAAAAGTGTGTTTATTGGACAAAGGATAATCAGGATTATTACTACCCGAAAAGTCACGGCATCCCTCCTGCTAGAAACCACTCAACACGAATGATTTGAGAATCCTAATAAAAAGTTTAGTCTAGACTAAACCACAGGTCAACAGGCGGGAAGCCACAACCGTGGTTTGCTCTCGGGACCTCCATCGCTTATGCGCCTCGGCAGAATCAAGAGCTTTCTGGGACTTCAGCCCAGCATCCTGGGTCTGCTCGCGATGGTGGTTCTGGTGGGAATGGGCGAGCGCATGGCGGAGCGTTTTCTTCCCGTCTATCTGATGGCTCTGGGAAGCGGAGTCATGGCCGTAGGGCTGCTGGGCGCGATGGACAACCTGCTGTCGGCTCTCTATTCGTATCCGGGCGGCTATCTGGCCGAGCGCCTGGGTACGAAACCGGCTCTGCTGCTCTTCAATGTCTTCGCCATGGTCGGATATCTCATCGTGATCCTGATTCCACGCTGGGAGGCGGTGATCGTGGGAGCCGTGTTCTTTTTGAGCTGGAGCGCGGTTTCGCTGCCTGCCACCATGGACCTGGTCGCCCGCGTCCTGCCCGGGAGCAAACGGGCTATGGGAGTGTCCATGCATTCGCTGGTGCGGAGGATCCCCATGGCACTGGGGCCCATTGCCGGTGGAGTCTGCATCGACCTGTGGGGCACGGTCGCCGGAATTCGTACGGCTTTTCTGGCAGCCCTGGTCCTGGCTCTGATATCGGCGCTCGTGCAACAGCTTTCCATATCCCGCGAGGCCAGCCGCCGGGATCATTTCCCCGACCCGGAAATCAATCCGCTGAGAATGCTGGGACACATGTCTCCCGCCCTGAAAAGGCTGCTCGTTTCTGACATTCTGGTGCGCTTCTGCGAGCAGATTCCGAATGCCTTCGTCGTAATCTGGTGCATGAAACGGATCTCGAGCCCGGTTTCGGGATTCCAGTTCGGCCTGCTGACCGGCCTTGAAATGGCCACGGCTGTTGTCATCTACATTCCCGTGGCCTACTTTGCGGATCGGGGACACAAGAAGCCTTTCGTGCTGGTGACGTTTGTTTTTTTCACTCTCTTTCCGCTGATGCTGCTGTTTTCCCGCTCTTTCTGGCCGCTGACCGCGGCCTTCGTGATCCGGGGCCTCAAGGAGTTTGGCGAACCGACCCGTAAATCGCTGATTCTCGACCTGGCTCCCGAAGATCGCAAGGCCGGTATGTTCGGGCTCTATTACCTCCTGCGGGATGTCATCGTTTCGATCGCCGCCCTGGGAGGGGCTTTCCTGTGGGCCATCGGTCCCGAAATCAACTTCCTCACAGCCTTTGCATTCGGCGTGCTGGGAACCGTCTGGTTCGCCTGGCGCGGTACCGATTTGTCGGCCCGAAACCCCGATTGAGGTTGAAGGTTAAAAGTTGAAGGTTGTGTTGCCCAAAATCTCTGTCGCCCTTCCAGGGCTCTATATTCCCCGGAGATACCTATTCCGTGGGCTGGCGCCCACGGCTATTTTCTTTCGGCCGCTCTGCGGCCTGAATGCAGCCCCGAGGAAGGCGCTGGAGGATCTCGCGGGACCGCCATCCTTCGATTGCGCTGCGGTCTGGATACAGCCCCGAAGGGGCGAAAGACAATAGCCGGGGCCGCAAGGCCCCGGTTGAGGCCGCCATCACCCAATGCAGCCCCCAAAAGGGGGCGACAGAAAGAGCTCACGACCTTGAAAGGTTGAGCATTGAGGTTTGTTCGAACCGGGACGCGGTGATCGAAGAGCAGCTAGTAAGTTGACGCCTGAAAAAGAGCAACGATAAAATTTCACGGTAATGTCCCCCCTGGAAGAAAAAATCTCCGAGCTAAGGAGACTTCTCAACAGCTATGAAGAGGTCCTGGTCTGCTTCTCCGGGGGCGTCGACTCGAGCTACCTACTGGCCGAGGCGGTGCGATCTCTCAACGGGGGGGCTGTCGCTTTTACGGCCGTTTCACCGAGCCTGGCTCCCTGGGAGGGTAAAGAGGCCGCCGGGCGGGCCCGTCGGCTCGGTGCAAAGCACCTTCTGGTCGAGACCCTCGAGGTGGACGATCCGCGCTATGCGGCCAACCCTGTGAATCGATGCTACTTCTGTAAAACCGAGGTATACGGGGTTGCTGTTGAGGAGGCTCGGAAACAGGGAATCGCTAAGATCCTGGATGGATTCAACCGGGATGACAGGGGTGATCATCGGCCGGGGCGAAGAGCGGCCCTGGAACTCGGCATCCTGTCGCCCCTGGACAAGATCGGCTTCGGAAAGGCCGACATCCGAAGGGCCGCCCGGCAGATCGGTCTTCCAGTGTGGGACAAACCTGCTCTGGCCTGTCTGTCCAGCCGCTTCCCCTACGGAACTGAGATCACGCCGCAAAGACTGCAACAGGTGGCCGAGTGCGAAAGGGTCCTCCGGGACTCGGGCTTTCGCACCTTCCGCGTCCGCTACCACGACACGGTTGCGCGCATAGAAGTCGGTGCCGACGAACTGCCGCGACTCTTGCAGACCGAGGTGAAGGAACTGATTCTTCGCCGGTTTCGCCGGGCCGGGTTTACCTACGTGGCCGTCGATCTCGAGGGATATCGAAGCGGCTCGATGAACGAGAAGGCTAGAGGCGGCACGAAGATCGTCCAACTGGAAGACGTCTCCGGGATGAGCGGCATGGAGACCGCTGAAAAGGAGAGTTAGAGGCGCGGTCGAAGACCGAAGGTTTTCGTCCACCCCCGGTTCTCGTCACGGCGAGTGGTCTCCAGGGGATACCTGAACTTCAATGCCGTCCGGATCCTGAAAGTAGACCCGGTTGCCGGTTCTGCGTGTCTTCAATCCCTCGGATTTTAGAGCTTCGACGGCTGCCCCGGCCTCGTAGCCTTCAATGGCTATGCAGTAATGGTCCATGCCCGCCGTACCGCTCTGGAACAACGCCAGAAAGTGGGGGCCCAGGTCCAGGAAACAGACATTCTCCGATTCTCGCACCACAGGGAGACCGAAATGCTTCTGATAAAAGGCCCTGGAGCGATGTACGTCGGTTACGTTCAAGGCGACGTGGTTCAAACTCGTGCCCTTGAACGTTGACGCCTGAGTTGAGCGCGTTGTTGCAGACAGGGCGACCAGTCCCGTAATCAAACCGCGGCGGCTGATCTTCCCTTCTTCGTAGGTAGCAAGGATCCGCGAAATCGCTTTTTCCATTGAGAGTTCCTCCTTTCCCCATACTACCCGCGTTTCTCAGGGGTGTCAGGTCTCGAGTTGGAGGCTTTGTCAGGAGATCGTGCCGATCTACCCGGTGGACTTCGGCGAGCGGCCAGCGCAGGGTTTACTCCGGGCAAGGCCTGGCTTGCAGCGGAATCTCCGCTGGCAGAGCCGAGACGGGATAGCGCCGCCAGGCCAGCAGGCCCAGGGCTCCCACCACGATCACTGATCCCAGCAATCCGGCGACCGGGAGATGTCTCGGGGTGAGCCACCTCGGGCTTGAGTGCTCGGCCATGTTGGTCAATTGCAAATCCGTGAGTGTCCGGGCGCAAGTCTCGGATAGACTATGTGCTACAAAGTGTGTCATGGCAACGGTGGGTGTTCGAGAACTCCGTCAGAATCTTAGCAAGTACTTGCGCAGAGTGGCTCAAGGAGAAGCTTTTCGAGTGACCGATCGGGGCAGGGCGGTGGCCACTTTGGGCCCGCTTCCGGAGGAGTCTACACCTCTGGATCGCCTGGCGGCCTCCGGGAAGCTGATCCCCAGCAGAGTCGATCTGGAGAGTCTCGGACAACCCCAGGATTTTCCGGTGAAAATTGCGATCAGCAAGGCCCTCGACCAAGAACGGTCAGAGAAGTGATGATGTCGACGGGCACGGTCGCACTGACGCCGGCTCTTACTCTCCACAAACGGAATCCCGTATAACTGACCAAGGCGAACCACACCGCTACAAGCGGGCAGGTTCAGTTCTCATAGACCTGGGTAGCGCAGGAGCGAAGCGACGGGAGGGTGGACTCAACGCGCGGCCCACAGTCAAGGGGGAGGGCGCAGCCGCGCGTTGAGTCGGGGATTGAGTAATCGAGTCGTAGTCTATCCGTCGGCGGTGACTTAGTTAGTTCCCGTCCGTTCGATTGTAAATGATTGGAAATAAAGGAGAAAGGTCACATTTTGGAGCTCGGATTTTGTCACCTTCTTTTGTTAAGATGAGTCTACTAAAACACTGAAACAAAAGAACTTATGCCAAACCCGGAGCTCCCAAAATGAGAAAGAACCGAGAAAATCAGCTGCCGCTCACGCCCCTGTGGCCCGATCACCAACTCAGCTACGAACTGCAGATGATCTCCCGGATCCTGGATGACAATCCAGAGATCCTGGACTTGGTTTTACAGGATCTGTCTGACAAGACGGATCCACAAAAGGGCTCGCCAGGACTCAGTGCCGAACAGGTGCTGCGTTGTGCCGTTCTGAAGACCTGGCAGCAGCTCTCCTACCAGAAGGTGGCTGCCAAGACAGCTCACTACACTCGAGTGGTCCTGCAAAGTGCCTCGCAGTGGGAAGATATCCCCAGCCTGGTGATTGTCGGCAAGTTGCGTCATTACTTGCATTTAATGCAGCAGGTGATCAAGCAAACCGAGCGCCGGGTCTTGCAGGGCGAGAAGGTACCGGCGGCAGAGAAGGTGGTTTCCATTTTTGAGGAGCATACCGACATCATCCAGACGGGAGGCCGCGAGACCACTTTTGGCCACAAGATCTTTTTAACTTGCGGCAAGACCTCGCTGTTGACCGATTGCTTGGTGCTCAGAGGCAATCCGGCGGATTCGGCTCAGATGAAGCCGATGCTCAAGCGCCACCATCAGCTTTACGGGCGCTATCCACGGCAAGCCAGCTTTGACGGGGGATTCGCCACCCAAGACAATCTGAGGTGGGCCAAAAAACAGGGCATTGTCGATGTGGCCTTCGCCAAGAAGGGTCGACTGAAAGTCTCAGAGATGGTGCGTTCCAGCTGGGTCTATCGGCAGTTGCGGCGTTTTCGGGCTGGAATCGAAGGCTGCATCTCGATGCTCAAGCGAGTCTTCGGTGCCAACCGCTGTACCTGGAAGGGCTGGGAGCATTTTCAGCAGTACCTGCATCTTTCGGTTCTCAGCTTCAACTTGCTGGTGCTGGCTCGACTTCGCCTCTAGGCAGCCAGTCGTTCGCTAGTTGAGGTGGAGTGTAGAGCTTGCGTATTGGTGTCTTCGCCAGAGGGCTTCAGGCGGCTTACTGGCAAAAAAGCTGGGGAACCACTGAAACAAGTTGGCCCCGCCAAAAAAGGTTAATATTATCAACCGGGATAGAGATCCAAAAAGGTCACTTTCCGGACGAGAACTAGTTAGCGGTGACTTAGCTGAAAGCGCGCTCAGGCGAAGACGCCGTCAAGGGCTTCGACGAGCCGTCTTCTCAGGGCAGCATCCTCCTCCTGCGGGACGCCCCACAGCGAGACCCAGATTTGAGCCTCGGGCCGTCCAAAGCAGGTCTCGTAACCCACTCGCATCAGGCCCCTGTTCAGGCCCTCAACGGTGAAGGAAAACTCCCACGGCGGAGCGTACTGCAGTACCTTCCCGTCAACCCGGTCGCCGCTTGACAGTGAAAACTGGACCCGATCCCCCGCCTGGAGGGAGGATCCGGACCATTGGACCAGCCCCTGAGGGTGGATGAGGTTCCAGCCAGGAGGTTCTGAGGTGGCCGGGGGGATCCCAGGTCGTGATGTGGCAAAGAGAAGTCATTCCGTCGCCCCAGTCGTAGGTGATGCTTCCCCCCTGGCCGGCCTCCACCCGGGCCTCGAAGGGGAACCAGTTGGCCAGTTCAGCGGCATCGGTAATCGCCTTCCAGACTTCCTTTTCAGAGACGGCGATCTTGAGGCGGTGCTCGTGACCGCGCGTGTGTGATTCAATCCTGCTTGTTGACATCGGGGTTTTTTCCTTTCCTTGCTGAGGTTGCGGGGACGGGGTGCCCTCCAACCACGAAACGGTAAGCGCGTCCCCCCGCGGTGTCGTCCTGGTAACGGGCCGCCAGCCGGGAAACCGCTTCGGTCAACTCCTCGGCGAAGGCGGCTCGATCGGCGGCAGTTCGAAACTGCACATCCACCTGCAGGGCATAGGTGGCCAGGCGCTTTGAGGCTTTTGCCGCGGCGCGGCGCAGGCGGGCCACATCTCGAAGCGTCCGGGCCGCCAGGTTAATGAGGTAGGCGCTCGAGAAACGGTCGCGGAACTGGGCCGGGTCGGCGCCCAGACTGCCCACCAGGTCGGGGCGGATGAAATAGGACCGGGCTGTGGGACGAAAGAGCCGCTCCACGCAGCCCCTGCGCTTTTCCTCCCCCACCAGCTCCAGAAAGCCTTCTCGCTCCAGGGTCCTGACGTGATAATTCAGTTTTTGTCTGGGCAGGCCCATTCTGCGGGCCAGGCCGGACGCGGAATCGGCCTGAGCCTGCAGGTAATTGAGCACCTGGCGGCGCAGCGGCGAGAGGATTGCGGCCACGCTGGAGGCCTTCTCGATCACTGCCAGAGAAGATTCTACATTCGCTTCCACAGAAAGAACCTACCATTCGACAAATATATTTGTCAAATGGAAACTGACGGGAATCAGCCAGGTTGGTGAGCGCGAACACGGCAGTCGCCCCGCAGGTTCAGCCGCTGCTTCCCGGGTTTTCAGGGTCTTGAAAACTCCGTCCCCGGCTTTTCCCCCAGGCAAGAATCTCCTGCTCTCCTCGAGGGGAAAGTCTGTACACACCGCGTGACTCTCTTTCAAACCAGCCGTACACGTCCCGGTACAACATATTCCTGGCTTTCGGCTCTCGGAGAGTTTGCGCCACGCGTGAGGCTTTTGTCGGTCCGTTCTCCCGCAGAAACCGGGCGATGGCCAGAGACCTTTGTCGGTAGGCGGTCATGATGCCCTTTCTCTTCTCTATCCCTCCTAGGTTCGGGTCGCCCACCCGTCTCACGAACTCACCAAGCAAACGCTCCTGCCGGCGCTTTGATTTGCGAGGCCTATACTCACCGGGGTCGAGAAGAACCTCTACGCTCCCGGTCGCCGGGTCCGGATCGACCGCCACCAGCCCCAGGCCAAGCATCCTGAGTAGCTTGATGATCTGCCTGCGTCGTCTGTTCAGAGATCCACATCGTCTAGGAATGCCAATGTACACCTTCGGGGTCAGGGAAAGTCTTTCAACAGCCTGCAGGACGACGTTGAGATTGAAAGCCAGTTTGAGTTCAACGACGACCGGAACTTCCTCACCACGCACTGCCAGGACATCACAGTCCTGGATCTCCCCCTTCACCTCATAGTTCTGAGCTTCCAGGAACCGTTTTAGGGGAAGGTAAAGATCCGATTCCTTCACGCCAATTCCTCGTACGCCGGTCGGTCGGTCCAACGCCGTAGTAAGGCGCATGTTTTGTGGGCACAATATGTCGCACTTGGTTCCATTGTTATGTGTTGGACTTCGATAAGAGGATGGGTACTGGCCCCGTCTTCAAAACGACCAGATTGCCCGGTTTTGTTCGCTTGTGTAGATAAACGGCTGGATATTAGCTGAGGCGCTTATCATAACAGTGGTACATTACACGCCCCGTACCGCCCATTGACTCAGCAAACTTTCTCGATCTCGTATTATCCTCGTTCACAGGATAGTAGAAGGCTTCCTTGATACCTCGTTCCTCATACCTGCGATAGAGCGTGGCGGCAAGGGCTTGCGCGAGTCCGGTTCCTTTACATTTTGGCAAAACACCAATGCCGAGCAGCCCTGCTCTGCTGTAGCGTCCAGCCCTAAGCATAAGCTTGATAATCTGAATGAAGCCAAGCTTCCCTTTAAAGGAGCGAAACAGGGGAGTCCAGTCACGCATACCCAGGCACCAACCCGCTGGTTCTCCGTCTAATTCGCCGATTAACATCTGATGAGGGTCAAGTACCGGCTTCATCGGATCGAAGAACTCATGGAATTCATCACTGGTTTGGGGATGAAACTCCCACTCCTCTTTGAAGGACTCGTTGAAAAGAACTCTGAATATTTCCAGGTCTTGGCTCCACCGCTTCTTGTTGATTGGGCGCACCAAGACCGTGTTATTCTCCTCAGCCCGGCGCATCACGGCACGATATTTATCGGATGAGAAATCTATTGTGTAGTACCAGAAAGGGTAAGTTGGGTCATAATTGAAGTTGACAAAATAATCAGCATAGTAAGGCGGATTCCAGCGAAATGGGAACATTGGCTCCTCGTCAAAAGCCGTCGTTAGAAGGCCCAAACCGAGAAAGGCGGCCCCATTATAAGGCGAAATGACGCGAGTTACACCACGTTCTTTAAGCCATGTCTCTGCTTGCTCAAACATCGCCTGCACTTGTGCCTCGCTATCAGGTAATGCTGAAAAGTGGCCTATGAATCCGACCGCTTCGTCCTTAGCTTTCTGGTATCTGTGATTTATCAGTGCCGAACATCTTGCTGAATCCTCATTTCCGTTGGAGGCCACAAATAGTGTACGCTCCATTTCATTACAAAAGTAGGAGAGAGGTGGACCCGGGAAACTGGACCATTTGTTAAGGTGGCTCCGACCTGAATCAGAAAGGATGAGGAGTCATGGCAAAACGAAGGAATTTCTCAGCTCAGTTTAAAGCGAAGGTGGCGCTGGAAGCGCTTCGAGGCGAACGCACCCTGAGCGAGTTGGCGGCTCGCTACGAGATCCATCCGAGTGTGATCACGAATTGGAAAAAGCGGGCCCGGGAAGGTCTGGGCGATGTGTTCGCGGGCAAGGTTGAGAAGCGTCAGAGAGGAAGCGAGGCGGAGACCAAAGAGCTTTATGCCAAGATCGGCGAACTGACGGTGGAAAAGGATTTTTTGTCCAAAGCGCTCGATCGCTGAGTGTAAAGGCCAGAAGGGCCACGATCGAGCCAAAGCACCCGAGGCTGAGCATTCGTAGACAATGCAGGCTGATGAGTCTGAACCGTTCGACTTTGTACTATGAGCCCAAAGGCGAGAGCGAAGAAAACCTGCAACTGATGAGACGATTGGACGAGCAGTTCTTAAAGACCCCCTACTACGGATCCCGGCAGATGGTCTATCACTTGAAACGGCGGGGCGGTCGGGTAGGCCGCAAGAGGGTTCGTCGTCTGATGGCCAAAATGGGCCTGGCGGTCATCTATCAAAAGCCGCGGACTTCACGGCCTCACCCGGAGAATCGAGTGTATCCGTATCTTCTTCGAGGATTGGCGGTCACCCGGCCCGATCAGGTGTGGTGCACGGATGTCACCTACATCCCGATGCGTCGGGGCTTTTTGTACCTGGTGGCGATCATGGACTGGTACAGCCGCTGGGTTTTGTCCTGGAGGCTGTCGAACACGCTGGAGCCGTCCTTTTGTTGCGAAGCACTTGAGGAAGCGCTCAACAGGTACGATCCCCCGGAGATCTTCAATACAGACCAGGGGAGTCAGTTCACCAGCACGGAGTTCACGGGACTACTCAAAGGGGCCGGGGTGCGTATCTCGATGGACGGGAGAGGCCGCTGGATGGACAACGTCTTCATCGAGCGTCTGTGGCGTTCACTCAAATACGAATGCGTCTATCTGAACGCTTTCGAAACCGGGTCGGAAGCCCGTCAAGGGATCGGCCATTGGATCGACCTATACAACAGCGAGAGACCTCACTCGGCGCACGCTGGGGCGACGCCGGAGGAGGTGTACACTGGCTTGAAAAAACATTCCGAGAGGGACCTTGCCCTCAGGCTCGCCCCCTCTCAGAATTTCCCTTACTGGCGGCAACAAGAACTGCGGAGTCCACCTTAGAAATGCCGCCAAGTGGTCCAACCGATGGGGTCCACCTCTGAGTGTCCGGAGAGACTGTTGATCACATCTGCATCTATCTCAGAGACGAACAGAGGATTTGAGCCATCAAACTTACGTTCAAGAGCAACAAAGAGCTTCAACGCGCTCTTATCAGATGTAGATATCTCCCTAACGGATTCATTGCTCATCGATGGCCTCCAATTAAGACGTAGATTCGCCACTTATATTGACCTGTAGTTACTCCCATAATTATCAATACTTAGTCGTCTGATCGACCTAACGATTGAATTCAGCGGCGGTATCAGCCGTCCGTTGGAATGACTGGTCAGGCATGCTTCTCTCCATCAGGTTGAATAAGATACAGAAGCGTGATGCCAATTATTACAACCAAACGAAAAGCTGCCTGTTGTCCATTCCACATCTCCGATTGCCACATCAAAAACCATTCCCCACCTATGGCGATAAATCCTGGAAACCACAAGATAATCCCGAATGTTAATCCAAGTATTGCGATACTTTTGGCTTCATTAAAGCGGGCTGAGTCATTTATCGACCTGAATAGGCGAAAACCTCCTAGCAGCCCAGATCTGGACTCCTCCTGTCAAGGGTCCTGTTCATTTTTTCGAATTCAGCTGATCTGGGCCCTGGCGACGAAACTCGGATGCTGGGTTGAAGCCAGGAGTTTCGCTGCAGGTCCAGAATCGCTATCGGATCATCTTCTCCTCCTTGGGTCTCTGGCATGAAAGCATCGACTTTTTGCGATTCGGTGTGGACTGCAGTCGTATCTCCGGCCTCTTAGTGGAGCTGTGTTCTGGCTCCGGGCCATGATGAATATTCGCGCGTGGGGCGCCTATCGTGGTGACGGCCATCGAGTGGCCAAGGCTGCTATCGGCGTGTTCCCCGCGCCGGTCTGACCGGTTCGCCATCAGTTCGAATCCTCTCATGCAGTTCCCAGGGAAAGATCTTGACAAATCTTTTATCGCTTAAGCTCGCTGGGGTTCATAGGCGGCGTCACGGGTGGAAACGGCCCAGAGTAGACGGGCCAGCTTATTGGCCACAGCCACTGCCGCTTTGTTGTGCCCCCGTCGTTTTTCAATCTCCAAACCCCACCTGTGCAAACGGTCTGGCCGCTGCTTGGACTTGGCCGTCCACAAGACCGATCGCCCACCGTGGATCAAGAGAGTGCGCAAATAGATGTCCCCTTGCTTGCTGATGCACCCGAGTCGACGCCGCAGACCGCTGGAGTGCTCCCGCGGTGTCAAGCCCAGATAACTGGCAAAGTGTCGTCCCGAATCAAAGCGCCTCAGATCTCCCACAAAACCGGCCACCGCTGTGGCTGTCAGCAATCCCACCCCGGGGATCGACTGCAGTTGTTCAATCGCAACACTCTGTCGCGATAGCGCTTTCAGTTTCCTTTCGATCCGATCGATTCGCCCCTCCAGCTCTCTGACTTCCAGACAGATCTCCTCCAGCACCGATCGGATCCCATTCGGAATCTCCACTTCTGCATCTTCGATCCATCCTCGCACCCGCTCCACGGCCTGGCAGGCTCCAACGGGAATCGTCAAACCGAATTCCCGTAGAATGCCCCGCATCGTATTGATCCGTGCCGTGCGGGTGCGCATCCATGCCGTCCGCACCCGATGTAAGGCGGTCAACTGCTGCTGCGATTCATTTTTGATCGGAACCGGTCGAATGGCACTGTTGCGGTGGGCTTCCAACAACCCTTTCACATCACTGCGATCCGTCTTGTTGCGTAACACGTACGGCCGGACGTAGGCTGGCGGCAGCAGCACAACTTCGTGCCCCAGTTCCCGGAATCGCCGGCCCCAGTAGTGAGCCGAACCGCAGGCTTCCATCAGAATCGTTGCCCGTTGTTGCTTGGCCATGAACCTCAACAACCGAGTTCGACCCAGGCGATGCGTCTTCTCCATCCGACCAGGCTGCTCGGAAATCCCAATCTCAAAGACCGACTTTGCCAAATCCACTGCGATTGTTCTATGCTTCATTTCAGACTCCTCCTGATACAGTTAAAAACTTTGGCTCTGGCACTTTAGATGCCGTCTAAGCCTAAAGGAGGAGTCCATCTCATCATGGTGAAAGTCGAAGATAAGGGGTCACACAGTGACACTAGACTGACCCCATGGCAATGGGGAAAAAGAAACGTCGACAGCAAGAAGACCTGTGGGTCGCCACCAGTGAGCTGCCCCGCCCCGCCGGCCATCCCTTCTACGAAAGACTAAATGGCCTTTTCAACGAACACGGCTTTGACGACTTCGTGGAGGGACTGTGTGCGAAGTTCTATGCAGACAAGATGGGGCGACCGAGCCTGGCTCCGGGAGTGTACTTTCGGCTGCTGCTGGTGGGGTATTTCGAAGGGATCGGATCGGAACGAGGAATAGCCTGGAGAGCAGCTGATTCTCTGGCACTGCGAGAGTTTCTGGGATTGAAACTGAGCGAGTCGCCGTCTGATCACTCCACGATCTCCCGAACCCGACGACTGATCGATGTGGCTACCCACGAAGCAGTCTTTGACTGGGTACTGAAGCGGATCGGGGCGAGCGGCCTGCAGTGACGTAACCTTTTTTCTGTAAATTCTGGTCAGGCCTAAGTCGAAAAGACAGAGGTCTGGGACAGGATTTCTCCAAAAACAGAAACGCAAATCTGGAAAGGAGAATCCATGAACCCAGACCTGGAAAAGAGAGTACCACGAGAGATTCTGGAGGAGTTGATCGAGGAAGGAACAGAAGCCTTTCGAGGGATCTTGGAGAAGCTGTTCAACGGTAAATATTCGGTAAACCCGTAAGCGTAATCTCGAGCGTTGGGTTACAGGGAAACTCAAGTTGAGCGCAGGGAACAGCGGAAGTCTTTGCGTAAGGGGTAGAGCCAGATGCTCTTGGTGGGTAGATTGGCTTGGTGGTTACGATCCAGCTTTCCGCGCCCTTGGGTGTGGCCGACATGGATCCAGTTGGCAGCCTTGTAGCAGGCGCCTGTGAAGCGTTGAGTGTCGACGAAGGTTTCCAGCAAGACAGGTCGGTAGGCGTAGCGATTGTGCCAGTCTTCGGGGAGTTGACGGGCGGCCATGGCCAGTAGCTTGGAGGCCAGGTTCTTGGACTCGACCCAGGGCAGGATTAAGAAACGGGCGTTGTTGACAATCAGCTGCAGGTTCCTCTCCCGTTCCGAAGGACGCCAGCCGATGAAGCGGTCGCGCGCGGCGGTTTTCCAGGCGGCGGCGCCAAAGCCGAGCAGAGCCAGGATGCGGTTTTCCGAACAAGCGAAGTAGCGCAGCTGAGCACCGGGCAGGGGCTTGTATCCCAGATAGTGGTAGCGGTCGATATATTCATTCCACAAAGTGGAGTCCGGGCGGCTTAGGACCGGCTCCAGATGCAGGCCTGCCAGCTCATGCACCGGCCGGGACAGCAGCGGCTGCGGGGCGCTGCAGAAAGTGTGCTCGATTCGGCCCGAGCCTCCTTTGCGGTTGCGAGGGGGCGGCAGTTGCAGCAGCCCCTCGCGATGCATGCGCAGCATGGCCACCCGGCAGCTCATCTGCTTGAGGCCACCGTCCGTTTTGCGCCACTCAAGCAATCGGCACGCCAATCGAGACAGCTGAGCGCGCGTGCGGGTTGGGTTGTCGGCAATCAAGTCGCACAGTTGCCCGATCTCCTGACCCGTGAAGTTGCGGCCACAGTAGCGCTTCATGCCGCCTCCCGACCACCGGGTCGACCCCAGGCCGCTCTTCGGTCGGGGTCCATTTCCCAGGGCAGGAATCTCGTCAGTTGGGGCGGCGCCCGGTTGCCCGATTCGGCGCAGCACTGCAGATAGCAACTCAACCAGCGTTGCGGATTGATCTCCCACAGCTGCAAGGTTTGCAGAATCGTGAACACAACCGCGGCCAGACGGGCGCTAGACCGACTGCCTGAGCCGTAGTAGTTCTTGCGACCCACCACCGGGCCTCGCAAAGCGCGCTCTGAAGCGTTGTTGTCCATGGCCACCTCGGGGTGATCCAAAAAGACGGTCAACCCTTCCCAGTGTCGCTCCAATCGGCGCAGCACCTTCCTGCAGGCCCCATGCAGGACCCGGCTCTGCAACTCCGCATCGCGCTGCCTCTCCAGTCCCAGCACCGCCCCCCGCAGTTCCCGATCCCGGGCGGCAAAGCCGGCAGGCTGTTCTCGGGCCTGCACGCGACACCGATTCAGATCGAACAGGCCTCCGATCCCCTCCACCCAACTCATCGCCCACCCCTCCAACTCGGGCCAGGACTTGGCCAGGGAAAAAAAGTCGCGTCGCACGTGGGCCCAGCAAAAGGCCAACTCCAGACCCTCCCATTGTCTGGCCAACTTCTTGTACACAACGTAGCGGTCGCTCAGCAGAATGCCGGCCGCAGTGCCTCCGAAGTGCGCCTCCGGCACCTGGGCCGAGCGGCTGGGAGACAGCGTGAACACTACCGTCGAAGGGGATCGGAACACCCACAGATGCCAGCCGTGACCTATCTTGCCCTCCACCTCCTCGAACACCCGCCAGCCGGTCTCGTCAGCCTGCCAACGATCCTCGCTCAACTGCCTGACACGGATGGCCTCCCGGACCGGCTCCAACAGCGGGAGCAGTTTCCTCAGCCCTCCCGCGATCGTCCCAGCCGACAGCCTCACTCCTTGGTCGGCCAGTTCTTGCAGCAGTCGGTTGCTGGGACGCGCATAAAGATACTTGTCCAAGATCACCCTCACCCACACCGAGATGCCCAGCTTGCCGCGCGGGATCAAACGGCCTGGTGACGGCGCCGTCACGATGCCGGGCAGGACCCCACAAGCACAGCTTGGATGGTATCGCCTGCGTCTGATCACCCGACGCCAGACCCGCGTCTCGATCTCTACCACCTGGGCCTCATCGGTACCAGGAAACGGATCCAGGCGCCGTCCGCAGCGGGGACACTTCCGCTGCTCTGCGGGCAGATCAGCCACTTCCTCCCGGGCTTCCAGCCCATCCAGACTGCTTCGACCATGTCCCCGCGTCCCCGGCTGCTGTCCGCGAGGGCGCGCTGAGACCTGGCTCCGGGATGGGCTCTTGCCCTCGCAGACCAAACGCTCGCTACGACGACCGTACAGACAGCCTTCCAACTCTCGAATGCGTGCCCGTAGCTCTTCGTTTTCGCTCTTGAGATCGGTTCTCCGTCGGACCGCTTCCCCGTGCCGGGCCTTCCAGTACGCCGCAGCCCAACGCAAGCTGATGTACTCCTCCTTATCCACCCGGATCTGAACGCCGGCTGTCGACGCCCGCTGCCGGGACTCCCGATTCTCTACGCCTTGCTCCCCCTGACCTAGGGCGGCTCCCATGTCCACCTATATACACGATTGAAAGTCCTGTGTCCAGCAAAATCTGATGGTGTCAGCGGAGGGATGGGTTTACCGAATATTTACGTTCAACGTGGCCATGCAGTTGGAAAGAAGCGAGTTCTTGGGAGCGGAAGCCTACGAGAGGACGGAGAACCGACGAGGGTATCGGAACGGATTCAAAGGCAAGCGGATACAGACCCGGGTTGGAGAGCTGCGGTTGGAAATTCCCCAGGTTCGAGGGTTGAGTTTTTATCCGAAGTCGCTGGAGCGAGGCTGCCGTTCGGAGAAGGCATTGAAACTGGCCATCGCCGAGATGTACGTGATGGGAGTCTCGACCAGAAAGGTTACCGAGGTTACCGAGCAGTTGTGTGGTCTGGAGATCTCGGCCACCCAGGTCTCGAGAGTGGCCGGGATGTTGGACGAAGGGCTGGAGGAGTTTCGAAGCCGAGAGCTGGGGGAGTATCCGATCGTGTACTTAGATGCCCACTACGAGAAGGTTCGAAAGGGCGGCAGAGTACAGGACGTGGCTATCCTGAAAGCCATGGGAATCAACCGTTTCGGCACGCGAGAGGTGTTGGGTCTGAGCGCCAGGCTGAGCGAAGCAGAAGTGCATTGGCGAGAGTTTCTGGCGGATCTGCACAGGCGGGGGCTGAGAGGAGTCGAGCTGTTAGTCAGCGATGATCATGCGGGATTGAAGGCGGCCAGGCGAGCGGTTTATCCGTCAGTGCCCTGGAACCGCTGCCAGTTTCATCTGAGCCAGAATGCTCAGCAATATGCCCGTCGTAAAGAAGACCGGCAGCGGATTGCACAGGCCCTGCGCGACATCTTCAATGCGCCGTCTCGAGAGGATGCCGAGGAGCTCAAGGGGAAGGTGATCAAGAAATTCGAAAAGATTGCGCCAGAGTTCGTTACGTGGCTCGAAGAAAACGTGGATGAAGGGCTCACGGTGTTTGATTTTCCGAGGAGCTGGTGGCGAAGGATCCGGACCATCAACGGACTGGAGAGACTGAACCGGGAGATCCGGAGACGAACCCGGGTGGTGGGGATCTTTCCCAACGAAGCCTCAGCGATGCGGCTCATCTCAGCTGTGATTGCAGAGATACACGAGGAGTGGTTAACCGGCCGCCAATACCTGAACCTGGCCGGCTGGAAAAAACAGGTGGAGAAATCCTTCTCTAAAGGAAATTACAGAAAAACGGTTGCTTAACCCGGCCTGCTGCGGGGCAAGACGATCGGCATCGATGCCACTACGCTGGAAGCGAATGCAGCGCTGCGCAGCATCGTGCGCCGGGACAGCGAGCAGGGGTATGAAGAGTTTTTGATGGAGCTGGCGAAAGCCTCCGGGATTGAGACGCCGCGACGGGAAGATCTGGCCAAACTGGACCGCAAGCGCACGGGCAAAGGATCGAACCGGGTTTGGAAGCACCCGCATGATGCGGATGCGCGGATTACCAGAATGAAGGACGGGCGGACGCACCTGGCGCACAAGGCGGAGCATGCAGTGGATCTGGAGACCGGAGCGATTGTCTCGGTGACGGTACAGGGAGCCGATCAAGGGGACACGCAGACCATGGTGAAGACCCTGACGGAAGCGGCCGAGAAGGTGGAACAAGCGCTGCCGGAGGGACGAGGCATCGAAGAGGTGGTGGCCGACAAGGGGTATCACAGCACGCAGCGGATGGTGGACCTGGATGCGGTGGGACTGCGCAGCTATGTGAGCGAACCGAGGCGAGGGAAGCGACGCTGGCGAGGAGACCGGCAGGGGCAGGAAGCGGTGTATGCGAATCGGCGGCGCATCCGGGGAGAGCGAGGGCAGCGGCTGCTGCGGCAACGAGGAGAGCAGCTGGAGCGACCCTGTGCGCATCTGTACGGGAGCGGAGGGATGAGACGGCTGCATGTACGGGGACATGAGAATGTGTTGAAGCGACTGCTGATCCAGGTGAGCGCCTTCAATCTGGGGATGCTGATGCGTCAGAGCCTGGGTGTGGGAACGCCGCGGGGTCTGCAGGGGCGGATTTGCGCCCTGATGCTACTGATTTTGTCGCTGTTCAAGCGTCTTAAGGGCCTGTTCGGACTGATTCCGGCTGCTTGGCTCGAAAAACCCAACTCAGCGACCCCTTCGCTGCTTCCACCGGTGGGTACCACCTGAGCTCAGAAAACGTACTTCCACCATGATGAGATGGACTCCTCCTTTAGGCTTAGACGGCATCTAAAGTGCCAGAGCCAAAGTTTTTAACTGTATCAGGAGGAGTCTGAAATGAAGCATAGAACAATCGCAGTGGATTTGGCAAAGTCGGTCTTTGAGATTGGGATTTCCGAGCAGCCTGGTCGGATGGAGAAGACGCATCGCCTGGGTCGAACTCGGTTGTTGAGGTTCATGGCCAAGCAACAACGGGCAACGATTCTGATGGAAGCCTGCGGTTCGGCTCACTACTGGGGCCGGCGATTCCGGGAACTGGGGCACGAAGTTGTGCTGCTGCCGCCAGCCTACGTCCGGCCGTACGTGTTACGCAACAAGACGGATCGCAGTGATGTGAAAGGGTTGTTGGAAGCCCACCGCAACAGTGCCATTCGACCGGTTCCGATCAAAAATGAATCGCAGCAGCAGTTGACCGCCTTACATCGGGTGCGGACGGCATGGATGCGCACCCGCACGGCACGGATCAATACGATGCGGGGCATTCTACGGGAATTCGGTTTGACGATTCCCGTTGGAGCCTGCCAGGCCGTGGAGCGGGTGCGAGGATGGATCGAAGATGCAGAAGTGGAGATTCCGAATGGGATCCGATCGGTGCTGGAGGAGATCTGTCTGGAAGTCAGAGAGCTGGAGGGGCGAATCGATCGGATCGAAAGGAAACTGAAAGCGCTATCGCGACAGAGTGTTGCGATTGAACAACTGCAGTCGATCCCCGGGGTGGGATTGCTGACAGCCACAGCGGTGGCCGGTTTTGTGGGAGATCTGAGGCGCTTTGATTCGGGACGACACTTTGCCAGTTATCTGGGCTTGACACCGCGGGAGCACTCCAGCGGTCTGCGGCGTCGACTCGGGTGCATCAGCAAGCAAGGGGACATCTATTTGCGCACTCTCTTGATCCACGGTGGGCGATCGGTCTTGTGGACGGCCAAGTCCAAGCAGCGGCCAGACCGTTTGCACAGGTGGGGTTTGGAGATTGAAAAACGACGGGGGCACAACAAAGCGGCAGTGGCTGTGGCCAATAAGCTGGCCCGTCTACTCTGGGCCGTTTCCACCCGTGACGCCGCCTATGAACCCCAGCGAGCTTAAGCGATAAAAGATTTGTCAAGATCTTTCCCTGGGAACTGCATGAGAGGATTCGAACTGATGGCGAACCGGTCAGACCGGCGCGGGGAACACGCCGATAGCAGCCTTGGCCACTCGATGGCCGTCACCACGATAGGCGCCCCACGCGCGAATATTCATCATGGCCCGGAGCCAGAACACAGCTCCACTAAGAGGCCGGAGATACGACTGCAGTCCACACCGAATCGCAAAAAGTCGATGCTTTCATGCCAGAGACCCAAGGAGGAGAAGATGATCCGATAGCGATTCTGGACCTGCAGCGAAACTCCTGGCTTCAACCCAGCATCCGAGTTTCGTCGCTAGGGCCCAGATCAGCTGAATTCGAAAAAATGAACAGGACCCTTGACAGGAGGAGTCCAGATACGGACTGCTAGCCAACACAAAACTGCGATTGTCGCCTCAACAAAGATGATAAGACAATAAATCGCGTGATGAAGGAAGGGGGAGTCAATCGCCCGCCACATCCCCCTATTATCAGGGAATGTAGTGTCCATTTTGAGCACATGGTCAATGAACGCATAGTTCGAGTCATAATCCGTAAGATTATTAAACACCACTATTGAAGCAAAAAACGCGACTGCCCAAACAAGGGCAACTTTTGAGGACCTTGTGTACACTACACCTCCAAGCACTGAATCAGGTCGATGCCTAACGTCAAGCTCAGGTGCACCGCGAATGCGGCGTCACCAGCAGCGCCTTGTTGAACTAAACCGCTTCCAGCGGTAGGAATCTCCCCGGGCTCTCTCTTCAAGAATCCAGTATCACTTTTGGATATCGAGACTTAAGGTCTCGGAGTGGCCAAGAGGCTCCTTCGTGAGGCAAGGTGTTGTTGCAAAAACCAATAACCCTACCTCACGAAAGGAGTCTGTCATGACTATCTTACGCCAAAGGATGATCGAGGATCTGCGGATCCGCAACTATGCAGAGCGCACCATCGAAACCTATGTCGGAAGGGTGGCTGAGTTCGCGCGCCATTTCGGCAAGTCCCCTCATCTGTTGGGACCCGAGCAGATTCGCCAGTATCAGGTCTTTCTGGTGGAAACCAAGAAGGCTTCCTGGCCGGTCTTCAACCAAACGGTTTGCGCTTTGCGCTTCTTCTACCGGGTCTGCCTGAACAAAGACTGGGCCGTCGAGCACATCCCCTTTCCCAAGCAGGAAAAGAAACTTCCTGTGGTCTTGAGCCCCCACGAGGTGGCCCGCTTGTTGCGAACCCTGGACAACCTCAAACACCGGACCTTGCTGATGACGATTTACGCCGCTGGGCTGCGACTTTCCGAGGCCCTGCACTTGGCCGTCTCGGACATCGACAGTCAACGGATGGTACTTCGAATCCGTCGCGGAAAAGGCCGCAAAGACCGCTACGCTCCTCTCTCGGAGACACTGCTGGGGCAGCTTCGGATGTACTGGAAGCGAAATCAACCTGCCAGTTGGCTGTTTCCCGGAAAAGAGGACGGCTCTGCTCTCTCCAAAAGCTCGGTGCAGAGAGTCTGTAAGCAGGCAGCTGGCCGGGCTGGATTGGCCAAAAGGGTCAGTCCCCATGTGCTGCGTCACTGTTTTGCCACTCATCTGCTGGAGGCCGGAACCGATCTGAAGACCATCCAGGTGCTGCTCGGGCACCGCAGCCTCAACACTACTTCGGTCTACTTGCACGTAGCTACTCATGCTCCCGGCTCCAAGTGCCGGACTCAAGACCTGCTGGCCCGTTTCCCCAGCTCCAGCTAAGGGTGGGAAGACATCGGCTGGAAGTGGCCGATGTGGTTCGCAGTGCAGGAACAACTTTTCTGGCTCAGCATCCCACTTCTGGTGAGCAACGCAAGGCGCTACGGGATATCGCGTCCTGCCGAACTGCCACCCTGGGTGGGCATGTGCTGGCTTGTCAGCAATGCGATCATCAGGAGATCTCCTACAACTCCTGTCGCAACCGCCACTGCCCCAAATGCCAGGGCAGCTGTCAGGCCAAATGGCTACAAGATCGCGCCGCCGACTTGTTGCCAGTGCCTTACTTTCATGTCGTCTTTACGTTGCCTGCGCTACTGGGCCCCATCGCCCTTCAGAATCCGCGACAGATCTACGGCATCCTTTTCCGGGCCGTCTCGCAGACTCTACTGACGATCGCCCGCGACCAGCGCCATCTGGGAGCCAAGATCGGGTTCTTGGCCATCCTTCACACCTGGGGTCAAAACCTGATGCACCATCCCCATCTGCACTGTGTCGTCCCCGGTGGAGGGCTTGGTGCAGACGAAAGCAGCTGGGTCAGTTGCCACCACAGCTTCTTTTTGCCCGTGCGTGTGCTCAGCCGTGTCTTCCGGGGAAAGTTTCTTCACTCTCTGGATCGCCACTATCACACCGGAGAGCTTTCCTTTCACGGACAGCTCCAGTCTTTGGCCTGCCCAGAGCACTGGAAAACTCTGCTCAGACAACTGCGTGCAACCGACTGGGTGGTCTATTCCAAGCCTCCCTTCGGCGGGCCCGAGCAGGTTCTCAAGTATCTGGCTCGATACACCCATCGGGTGGCCATTTCCAACCGGCGACTGCTGTCATTTCAGCAAGGCCAGGTGAGCTTGCGTTGCAAAGACTACCGGCGGGGGGGGCCGCTCCAGAACCCTGGTACTGCAGCAGCAGGAGTTTATTCGCCGTTTCCTACTTCATGCCCTGCCGACCCGCTTTGTGCGCATCCGCAGTTACGGCTTTCTGGCCAACCGCTGCCGCCGACAAAAGCTGGCACTTTGCCGGCGCCTGCTCGCTCCTATCCACACCCGCCATCCGCAGCCCGAGACCAGCCTTTCCTGTGCCGACACTCCTCCCCTAGAACAGCCCCATCTGCTGTGTCCCGTCTGCGGCCAAGGCCCAATGCTCAGGGTCGACACTCTCCTCCCTACACCGTATCGAATCGAGGAAAGGATCCACTCCCCGTGAAGCTCTCTCAACCACTCTTTCCTCGCATCCTGGGACTGCCGAGCTTGCCTCTTTGCTGCTCAGCGGCCTTCCTACTCCCGCGTCTACTCTACCGTTCCCCAGCCCTCTGCCGGTCCCCTTTTCATCCCCCTACTTGTTCATCGGGTGCCTTCCCCCCCCAATCCGGGCGGAATATCCCCTTCCCGCACTCCCCACTTGCCTCCCTCATCCGCTCACACCTGAAACAATCCCCATAGCAGCCACCAGCGGCTCAGTCCAACAGGGTCGTATCCGGAATCCCCCACACTTCCAGTCGTCTGAAACCTCTTGCCTTTCTCGTTGCACTCCGGATACAACCCTTATTGTTAGCCCGCAGCCGTCGCTCTGCAGGCCCGAAGTGTGTGGTTATCACGTTCGCGTGTCTGAACTCATCTCCGCTTTCAATGCTCCACCTCACCCGGCGCCGCGTGCTAAAGAAGCACCATACGCATGCCGGTACACAGGCTGGCTCGCAAAGGCATTGCGGCCTGTGCGATGTGGTCTTCTCGGATGTCAGCTGCGCTTCAGCCCGTCGCGGCAGGCAATAGCTTCGAGTTCGACCCGGACTGCGTCCTCGACGGCAATCACGGGTCGCGCCTGGCATTCGAAAGCCGGGTAGGTCGAGCAGAACTTGTGAACGGCCAACGGATCGTCGCAGTCCACTAACATGTGCCCACCCCACTCGCCGACTCGCACAACGAACAATTCGATCTTGAAATCGGCGGGCGCCTTCCATTGACCGAACACCTCGAGTATCCGCTTCTGGGCATTCTCGTACTCTGCAGGCGAACCTTGCGGGCGTTCGAACCAGCTGATCATGTACTTCATCGCTATCCTCCTAATTGTGTTGGTCCTCGGAACGATTGCTCTTTGGACGGGCTAACAATGAGTCTGCTGACCAGTATAATCTCTTTACCTCGTGTTTTATGCTGACGAACTTGCCAGGATAAGCAGCTAGCCCGGATTATGCAAGAACCGTAGTTCGGTGTTGAAAAACGACTCGAGAAGTGGCCCAACTCGGAAGCGGGCAGGTGTGACAGGCGGATTTGCGAAGAATATGGGTTGGCGAGGCGTTTGAGTGGTTTGGGGAGTGAATTTCAGACAGATCTGGGCCTGGATGAGTGTCGGAAGCGGTTTTTCGGGGGAGCTGGGAAAAGCTAACTGGAGTTCAGGCGACTCAAGACGAGGTGGAAGAGGGGTTGTTCGGGGAAGGCTGAGGAAAGATGGACCCAGATGCGTCGAGTGGTTTGTCGGATCCGGGCCCCAATCTTGAGGACCCGACGACGTAAGGTTTCGATTTCGAGCTTGTGCCAGGGGGTTCCGTGAAGATAGTCGCGCAGGCGCACGAACATCTGGTAAGCCAGTGCATGCAGGAGGAGTCGAAACTGATTGGCCAGGAATCGATGACAGCTGAGTCGGTCCATGCTCAGATGATTCTTGAAGGCCTTGATGAAGTTCTCGGTCTGCCCTCGGTTTGTGTAGTGGTCATAAAGTGATTGGGAGCAGAGATCGTCCCGGTTGGTAACTACAAAGCGACGATTGATGCCACGCTGATCGACCTCCACTTTGACAATGACGCGACGGGATCGATCCCAGCTGTGGGCTCGATAAAGAAACTCGTCAAACTGACGCTGTTTTTCCTCCAGCTCAAGGAACCTCAGCCGAGTCGAATCCAGCAGGGGCTCGACCACTCGCTGCAGGCGAGGGTTTCGACTTAACCCAATGACATACTGGAGTTTATTCTCTTCACATTCACAGAACTCGTAGAGCCGAGGCGTGGCAAAGCCGCTGTCGGCCCGAATCTCAATCTCGACATCCGTCCCCACTGCTTGTCGGATGGCCTCCACGACTCGCTTCAGAATGGGCACGATGTGAGAGGCAGCCCCCTTGTTGCCAGGTCTCAACACGGCACAGACCAGGTCTCCCGTGTCGGCATCGAAGATCAGCAAAGGATGCAGAATGTGGTTTCGGTAATACCCGTGGTAGAAGGAGAACTCCTGTTGGCCGTGAGTGTGGTCGTCGGTACTGTCCAGATCCAGGATGATCTTGCTGGGACGTCTCTTCTTCAGGGAGCGCACATAACGGCCTGGCAGCCACCGGCTCAGACGCATCAGATCCTTCTTGGTGACGGAGTTCTCCAGGCGGGAGAAAGTCGGCTGGGTGGCCAAATCGGGATCGCTCTCTGGCAACTGATCACAGACGGTCTTGAGCATCGGATCCGAGCGCAGCGTATCGGCGTCATTACAGTCTTCGTAGCCGGCCACGATCTGCAAGACTCGTTGTCGGATCAACTTCAACAGGTCATGACGAACGTAGCGTCGGTCTCGACTTTCCGCAATACACGAACTGAAGCCCTCGCACAATCGATGTTGACGATCCAGGGATCCAAACAACAACCATCCTGCGTCGGAAGTGAGGCTCCCTCCATCAAAACGCGTCGTGATCTTTCTGTGGCTGTGAAATGGCAGGGTATTCTGGCAGACTGCTTTCAACATTGCCGTAGCTCCTGTTTAGGGTCATTGTTTTTGTAAACCCTTTTATATCAGAGGGCTACGGCTCTTTCCTGGAGCCAGAATCTCACTTGAATTTAGATCTCTTGCATAATCCGGGCTAGTGCACTAGCACCACGCGGTTGTAGGTCCGCTCAACTGATGGTTGCGGGTTCGTCGCGAACTCGGCCGGCGTGTTATGAGGACCCACCTAGAATCCAGGGTGATGTTGTTTATCCGGGAGTCAGGGCATGACGACTCAGGCGCACGGCACCGGCCGGCCCAATCAGGTAGTTGTGCTCGAGCCGGACACCCCCGATCCCTTCCACGTAGAGCCCGGGCTCCAGCGTCACCACATCTCCGACGACTAATTCATCCTCGCTCTCCGGCACCAGGATGGGAGGCTCGGGGTGACCCAGGCCGATCCCGTGCCCGGCGTGGTGGACCAGCGGACCATGACCGACTGATTCGAGCTCGGTGGACACGGCTTCGTAAACGCGGCGGGCCGAAACGCCGGGGCCCAGCAGTGCCTCACCCTTTTCGATCGCAAGGCAGCATGCCCGGAACAGCTCCGACTGGCTCTCTCCCGGTTGCTTGCCCACGTAAACAGTGTTCGTCGTGTCCCCTCGATACCCGTCTATGACAACGGAAAAGTCGAGTATGAACAAGTCTCCTTCCCGGAGTCGGTAACTCGTCGGCAGCCCTCCAACTTTGGGCTGAGCCGGGGTGGCGGCGCGGAAGTCGCCATAAACGACCACCGGTCGGGAAGCAGCCTCGACCGAAGCCGACTGCACCTGGCGGTAAACATCGAGCTCGCTGATCCCCGGGCGAACCATCTCCAGGGCCCGGGCATGGCCGGCTTCGGCCGCTCGCAGGCAACTCTCGAGCAGAGAGATTTCATCTGCTTCTTTGCGGCGCCGCAGCGAGCGGATGATCGCCCCCAGGTCGCTGACTTCAAGGGCCGGCGCCGAGCCCAGGGCCGCCAACGCGTTCAATGGAAGAGCCGATTCCTCGACCAGCCCCGGTTGGGATGTCGGCCCGATGCGCTGCAGAGTGGCAGCAAGCAAGGCGTCCCGGTTGATGACTGAACGCCTGTGGTCATACCACTTCTCGACGACTTCGTCATCGACGAAAGGCTCTGATGAAGCCGCCCGTCGGGCGAAGTTGTCGCACATCAGAGTCGCCGTCCCTGCCCGGTCCAGTACCAGAAACGCCCGCTCGCCGGCGGAAAAGCTGATGGGGTCGACCCAGAAATTAGAAAAGTAGTGGACGTGCCGCGGATCGGCGATCAGGACCCACTCGATCTCGTCGGGAAGACTTGTCCAGAGCCGTTCTCGTCGGGCTCGGCAACCTTGCTCTGTCAACATGTGCCTATCTTCACAGCGGGTATTCATACCTGGCCAGGGGCAAGCCGAAGGTTTCCGCCAGCCAGCGGTTCCCCACGGCGGTCTGCCGCTCGATTCGATAAACCCATTCGCTGCCGGACCAGTCCAGCCGGGCCGCGGGGCTCGAGCCCTCGACCGCAAGCATGCGGTCCCGCTGCTTCATTCCCTTGGCCCGGAAGACGACCGATCGCCATCGGGAGGAGCTGATGTCTTTCAGTCGCTCAACCTGCTTCTCCGTCCAGCGAGGGTTGACCGGCTGCTCTCTGGCCAGGGCCAGACCCGCGGCCGGACCGATACCCAGGTAGTCGCACACCTTTTGAACCGTTCCCTCCAGGTCGCGAGTGAGTTCCTCGAAGAGAAAGACCCCGACATTCCTGCGGCCCAGAACCCCGCAGTAGACTTGAATCGTGCGCGCGTAGTCGAGCAGATTGAAGACTCCGACGTCGACCTCCAGGTTGGCCTCAAGCCATTCGTCCACGTCAAAATACAGACGGCTCCCCAGTCGGTCTCTCAAGTGACGGCTCATGCCTTTGCGAGCATATTGTCGGAGCCGGTGAAAGTACAGAGAATCCACCAGCCTCAAGGGATGGCGTATGAAAAAGAGAACCTTGCAGGGGGATACTTGTTTCAGAAACTCGGAGCGCTTTTCATGAACTTCCGGCAGGCCTGCGGTCAGGCCCTCATTGGAAAGGACCGGGAGGCGACCGGCCCGGATCGCCGGCAGAAGGTACCCTTCCCGCATCCCAAGAGCCAGGCTGTCGTCCAGATCCTGGGCCAGAGTGATGCGCTTGACGAACTTCTCCACCTCGGGAGACACCCATTTCGCTCTCAGCTTACCCAGGTACTCAAGATCAGGATGGCACCCGAAGAGCTGTTTCTGAAGCAGCGTCGAAGCCGTTTTCGGCAGGCCAAGATGTAAAGACCATCCGTCAGGGGGGTCCACTTTATTTTCCACTCCTCACCCCGGTGTCGAGCGCTCGAGTCCGTCCGGTACGAGCATCACTGCCGGTTTTCTGACCGGGCTCACCGAACCACAGGGCGCCGCCGTACCCCTTCGAGATCCGGGGACTCGATTTCTTCCAGCCAGCTGATGAGACGGGCCTTCATGGCCTCGGCTGGGGCGCGATGCTGCTCCCGGTCCGGATTGTCGCCGATCAGGTTTTTCAACTCGTGAGGATCCTCGTCGAGATTGTACAGGCCATCCAGCCGGTCGGCTCCCGGCGTGCTCGAGAAGAGCAGCTTCCAGCGTTTTGTCCTGACCATGAAGTGGGTGGGCCGTTCCGCCACGCAGTAGTCCGGTCCGGCCTTTGCCGTGCCCTCGATGAGACCGCGCAGGCTGCGCCCCTGGGACGGGTGGCCGGGCTGCCCGGTGTAGTCGAGGATGCTGGCAAACAAATCGATGATGGAGACCGGGGTCTCGACGACCGTCCCCGCTGGGATCGTGCCGGGGAGGCGCATCAGCAGGGGCACTCGGACGGCTCCCTCGTAGAGGACTCCTTTGCCGGTCATCCCGTGCTCCCCCAGCATCTCCCCATGGTCGCTGGTGAAGATGACCAGCGTGTTTCGCTCCAGACCCAGATCGACCAGCTTATCGAGAAGTTGCCCCACCCGATCGTCCAACTCTCGCACCAGGCCGTAGTAATTGGCCTTCAAACGGCGAATCACATCGGGGTCGCTGTAGAAGGCATCCCTTTTCTTTTTCTTCGGTCGATAGGTGGAGTTGGTCAGCGGATCGTTGAAGCTGGCTGGTATGGAAAGCTTCTCGGGCGCATGCATCCCGTAATAGGGTTCCCCGACCAGGAAGGGTGGATGAGGAGAGTCGATAGAACAGGTCAAAGAGAACGGGCGATCCTTGATCCGCTCCAGGGCATCCATAGTTTCCCTCAGCGTCAAGGAGTCCCTGCCGTATTCGCGGGGCAGGTCCAGACGGCCGGAAACCCTGGTCTGGTTGGCAACTTCGCTGTCTCGGATCGCCACCGGCCACTGCGCCTTCGGGATAAGCAAGTGCCAATCAAGCCGGTCAGGAACATAAGGGCGGTTGAGACCTCTGTGCAGGACTTCGCCCTCGACGGGCATCCTGGGCGCAACATGGGTATCGATGAATCTCCGTAAGGCTTCGCTCCGGGTTGGCACATCGGCCGGCGCCCCCTGGTTCTCGGAGTGGGGACGCACCTCATTCCGGTAAGTTGCCGCCAGTCGGTACGGAGCATGCCACTTCCCGTAGTACTCGGTGTGGTAGCCGGCTCGAGCAAGGATGCCGTCGAACGACGGCACCGATAGGATCTCCTTGCTGTTGATATCGCTGTTGCGCACCACTCCAATCGACTTGGGGCTGTGGCCGGTAAGAATTGCCGTGCGTGCCGGCACGCAGATGGGAGCCGGCGTGTAAGCGGTGGCAAAATAGGCCCCGGTGCGGGCCAGTTGATCCAGGTTAGGGGTCTCCAGTTCGGCGTTGCGCGCCCTGCTCAGAGCGTCAAAGCGTTGCTGGTCGGTGATGATAAACAGGACGTTGACCGACCCTGCCTGAGAGTCGCCTGGTTTCTCTGCCGGATCGACGCATCCCACCAGCCCAAGGGCCGCCAACCCGAACCCGGCCAGGCTTTTGCACAATATAACCATCGATGATGGGGCTTCCTCCAGTACCCTGATCTGATGCGTCGTGGCCTAACCCGGATTATGCAAGAGATCTAAATTCAAGTGAGATTTGGGCCCAGAAAAAAGGCCGTAGCTCTCTGATATAAAAGGGTTTACAAAAACAATGACCCTAAACAGGAGCTACAGCAATGTCAAAAACAGTCTGCCAGAATACCCTGCCATTTCATAGCCACAGAAACATCACGGCTCGTTTTGATGGGGGGAGCCTCACTTCCGACGCAGGATGGTTGTTGTTTGGATCCCTGGATCGTCAACATCGATTGTGCGAGGGCTTCAGTTCGTGTATTGCGGAAAGTCGAGACCGACGCTACGTTCGTCATGACCTGTTGAAGTTGATCCGACAACGAGTCTTGCAGATCGTGGCCGGCTACGAAGACTGTAATGACGCCGATACGCTGCGCTCGGATCCGATGCTCAAGACCGTCTGTGATCAGTTGCCAGAGAGCGATCCCGATTTGGCCACCCAGCCGACTTTCTCCCGCCTGGAGAACTCCGTCACCAAGAAGGATCTGATGCGTCTGAGCCGGTGGCTGCCAGGCCGTTATGTGCGCTCCCTGAAGAAGAGACGTCCCAGCAAGATCATCCTGGATCTGGACAGTACCGACGACCACACTCACGGCCAACAGGAGTTCTCCTTCTACCACGGGTATTACCGAAACCACATTCTGCATCCTTTGCTGATCTTCGATGCCGACACGGGAGACCTGGTCTGTGCCGTGTTGAGACCTGGCAACAAGGGGGCTGCCTCTCACATCGTGCCCATTCTGAAGCGAGTCGTGGAGGCCATCCGACAAGCAGTGGGGACGGATGTCGAGATTGAGATTCGGGCCGACAGCGGCTTTGCCACGCCTCGGCTCTACGAGTTCTGTGAATGTGAAGAGAATAAACTCCAGTATGTCATTGGGTTAAGTCGAAACCCTCGCCTGCAGCGAGTGGTCGAGCCCCTGCTGGATTCGACTCGGCTGAGGTTCCTTGAGCTGGAGGAAAAACAGCGTCAGTTTGACGAGTTTCTTTATCGAGCCCACAGCTGGGATCGATCCCGTCGCGTCATTGTCAAAGTGGAGGTCGATCAGCGTGGCATCAATCGTCGCTTTGTAGTTACCAACCGGGACGATCTCTGCTCCCAATCACTTTATGACCACTACACAAACCGAGGGCAGACCGAGAACTTCATCAAGGCCTTCAAGAATCATCTGAGCATGGACCGACTCAGCTGTCATCGATTCCTGGCCAATCAGTTTCGACTCCTCCTGCATGCACTGGCTTACCAGATGTTCGTGCGCCTGCGCGACTATCTTCACGGAACCCCCTGGCACAAGCTCGAAATCGAAACCTTACGTCGTCGGGTCCTCAAGATTGGGGCCCGGATCCGACAAACCACTCGACGCATCTGGGTCCATCTTTCCTCAGCCTTCCCCGAACAACCCCTCTTCCACCTCGTCTTGAGTCGCCTGAACTCCAGTTAGCTTTTCCCAGCTCCCCCGAAAAACCGCTTCCGACACTCATCCAGGCCCAGATCTGTCTGAAATTCACTCCCCAAACCACTCAAACGCCTCGCCAACCCATATTCTTCGCAAATCCGCCTGTCACACCTGCCCGCTTCCGAGTTGGGCCACTTCTCGAGTCGTTTTTCAACACCGAACTACGGTTCTTGCATAATCCGGGCTAAGCGAGTCCGGTCACCCTGCCGGTTTCCACGTCCACATCCACGCGGCGGTAGGCCGGATTCGACGACGTGCCGGGCATCAGCTTGATGTCGCCCGCGCACGGGCACAGGAAACGAGCGCCGGTGTACACCAGAATGTCGCGGATGGGCAGCACCCAATCTTCGGGCACTCCCTTGCGGGCAGGATCATGACTGAGACTCAACGGGGTCTTGACCATCATGGTAGCAAAGTCGTCAAACCGCCGGTTTTCCTCCAGCCGGGCGGCTTTTATGCGCGCCTCCGGAGTCCAGCGTACGCCCTTTGCGCCGTAGACCTCTCTGGCTATGATCTCGACCCGGTCCTTCAGTTTCATCGTCGAAGGGTACAGAAAGCGAAAGTCATTGTCTTCCTGCGCCGCTTCTACAACGGCCTCGGCCAGTTCGATGGCGCCTTCGCCGCCTCTGGCCCAGTGGTCGGAAGCGGCAAAGCGGGCGTGGCAGCCTTCCACAGCCTTTCGAACCAGCTTGATCTCCTCATCGGTGTCGCTGTGAAAGCGATTGAGACACACCACCGGATTCACGCCTGATTTGCGGATGATGGCGATGTGGTGAAGCAGATTGGGCAGGCCTCCTTCAACCAGCTCGAGATTCTGGCTCGTGTATTGGTCAGCGAGACGGCTTCCGGGAATGACCGGCGGTCCTCCCCCGTGCAGCTTCAAAGCCCTGATCGTCGCCGTCAGGACGACTGCCGCGGGTACCAGACCGCTGGTCCGGCACTTGACGTTCCAGAACTTCTCAAAGCCGATCTCCGATCCGAAACCGCTCTCGGTAACATGGTAGTCAAAGAGTTTCAGACCCAGACGATCACCGATGATAGAGGATTGCCCGATCGCGATATTGGCGAAGGGTCCGGTGTGTACCAGGCAGGGCTGGTAGTCGGCCGTGCAGCACAGCGTGGGGTTCAGGGCATTGCGCATCCAGGCGCACATGGCTCCGTCGACCTCCAGATCCGCCGTCGTGACCGGCCGGCCGCGCTTATCGAAGGCAACGGTGATGTCGGCGATCCGTTGGCGAAGATCGGGCAGATCCCGGGCGATCGAGAGGATTGCCATCAGCTCAGAGCTGGCGGATATCTTGAACCCGGAACTCATCATGAAACCGTCCAGGCGACCTCCCATCCCAATCACGATGTTGCGGAGCGACTGGGCGCAAAAGTCCATGACCCAGCCGAAATGCACCCGGCTCGGGTCGATCCCCAGGCGCGGCATACCGCTTCTACGCAGCAACTCGTCGTCACTGTAGTTGCGTTCGTGCTGCATCCGGGCAGTCACCGCGACCATCGCCAGATTGTGAGCGTTGCTGACATCGTTCATGTCACCGGTCAGCCCCATCGACAACTCATCCATGGGGATCAGCAGGGCATTGCCGGCACCAGCGGCGGTCCCCTTCATGTTCATGGTCGGGCCCCCCGAAGCCTGCCGGACGCAGCCTCCCGATTTTTTCCCCAGCCTGGCCAGTCCCTGAATAAGGCCCAGCGCCGTGGTGGTTTTCCCTTCCCCGAGGGGAGTGGGGGTCATTCCGGTGACATCAATAAATTTTCCGGCCGGCTGGTCTTGGAGACGATCCATGATCTGCAGGAAGCTCAATTTTCCGAGTCTCCCGACGGTAATGATTTCCCCCTGTCTGAGCCCCAGCCGTTCACCCCAGTCGGCGGGAGTCGGCATGTTCTCCTCGGCTGCTCGCGATATCTCCCAATTGGCCATTGAAGTCGGGTCAAAAATCATCGTTCACGTCTCCCGCGGTGCTGCTACTGTCGCTGAACCGTCTTTCTCATCCGCTTCCACAATATCTACGTTGCCGCGATCTCCTTGTCTAGTACACTAGCGGAAGATTCTCTATCACTGATTACCCCGTCGTCTACGGTTAGAGGAACCAGGTAAGGGCCGGGCAGGCTTCAAACATCACTATGGGTCCAAAGAAGGGGCATATGAAAAACCGCTCACCGCTGTCTTCACCCGGTGAGTTGACGAGTGGTCCCGCGGCAGCCGCTCAGGTCTCTCCGTTCAACCCACGGATTTCGAGCAACTTTGAGATTCCGATTCATATCGGCAAGCGGATCTCGTGCTGGGACCGCCCGGAATTTGTCCCCGGCGAGGCGGCTCTCCATATGAGGGCGGATGACTACGTCGTCGGGCTCGTGGTCGCCGGCAAAGCCCGGGCCTACCCTCTGTGGATTACCGACAACTACCATGTCATCAACGACATCCTGGAGGGAGTCCCCATTCTGTTCACCACCTGCGAGCGCTGCCAGTCCGGCGCCGCATACCGGGCCGAGCGAGACGGGCAGCAAATCAAGTTCGCGGCCTGCGGAATGTCAAACGCTTCGCTGGTAATGACTGACCGAGTCGAGGATGCTTCCCTGTGGTTGCACTATGAGGGAGCCTGTATCGCCGGTGTGCGAAGGGGTGAGTTTCTGACCCAGTTCCCTACATTTCACACGACGTGGGACGCCTGGAGAGAATGGCACCCCGAGAGCGACGTCATGCTGGCTCCCACCGACCGGTATCATCGTGATGCCAGGCATGGTCACGCTCGCGAGGAGTACTTCTCGAGACCGGGCATGGACCGGGCTCTCGTCGCCACTATCAGCGGTCCCCCCAACCATGAGTACCCCGAGCACGAAATGGTTCTCGGCATCAATCTGGATCAGGGGATCAAGGCCTATCCGCTCCGCGAGGTCGAGCAGGACGGGGGAGTCGTCGAGGACGTATTGGGAGATCATCCCATTGTGATTCTCGCCGGGCCTGGGGCCGAAGACTGCACCATGGCAGCCTATTCTCGTCTGCTTGGAGAAAAGTCCGTGTCCTTCCGACGCGACACCAATCACTTCGTCGACCGTGAAACGGGCAGTCTCTGGAGCATCGAAGGGAAAGCGGTCGATGGGCCCCTGCGTGGAAATCGGCTGAACCCTGTGAGGTCTCATTATGTCCGCTGGCACGCCTGGGTGTATCCCCACGCGCGGACCGATCTGTACAGATCGCAAACACGCCCGGCTCACTATCCCGAAGTCGATGCGGGGCTTGATGCTTCCGATTTCGAGCCCCTTCTCGAGGGTCTGGGCCGGTTGGGCAGGGGGATTCAGATCGAAGGTCCTATCATCAGACTGCGCCTCCCCCACGAGGCAGAGAAGGGACTGAGAATTCGAGTCGACGACGATCCTTTGAATCTGTATCTTTTTTCTTCGGTGGAAGCGGCCCAGGATTATGCGGCCCTGGACGGGGCGTGGACGTGTACTCCGCTGCACCCCAGATGGGAAAGGAAATTATGCCGGCGAGCCGCCAGGTTCGTCCTGCAATCAGACCCCGAGGATCTGTACGTGGATCCCTTTCATATTGTCCGGATCCCCGATACCGAGATCCAGTGGGCCAGCCTCGTGAGCGACGAAGACTTATTTCGGGTCTGGTCCGGGGCGCTCGTCCCAGCCGATCCGGTCCATCCCAACTTCACGAGCCTGCTGGAGGATCTGAAAAGTGCTCGATTCGACGTCGTCGAAGTGGCCTTTCTGCCCCACAGCCAGCTCAGGGTCGGAAGCATAAACGCCGTAGGAGCCACCATCAATGCGGATCGATTCGCCATCTATAAGTGCCGGGATCCGCAGGGGGCCGCCCGGGTGCGGTCCGAGTTCCGGCACGCCATCGGGGTCGATCGGTTCGTGTTCCGGTCCATTCCCGTCGACATGTACCAGGATCCCTTCTACGAGATCAGCGAATACCCGGATCACGAGATCCGCTGGTCGAAGCTCCTGGAGGAGCCCTCCTTCGTCAGCACCGTGAAACGAGCCCTGCAAGAATCAGATCCTTGACGGGCTGTGTCGCGATGTCAAACACAACTCCCTCGCCTTTGAGACACGCGGCAGCGGCAAGGCCCGCGGGCCCTGCGCCGATGACAAGGGTACTCGGCAACATTGATGGTTCTCGGTTCAGCATGGCAGGGAGCTTCAGGTGGCCTGACCGTCCGTCCGGAAACTCTCCTGCATCTCGCGAAACCGTTGGACATAGCGCTGCGGGCGAGCGGCTCCAGAGTGTCCGGTTTGAAAGTACTCCACATGCCGCCCGACAGATCGAGGATTTCGAGATTGGTCAGAGCGGCAACAGGCCCCAGGTCGTGGACCCTGGGGCAATGGGACAGGGCGAGAAGCCGAAGGCCCCTCAGATTCTCGAGAAAAGAAAGATCGGTGACCTTGGTATTCCACCTGATCTCGAGCGCCTCTAATTGCCGAAGATCACCGAGAGGCGTGAGATCGGCGACGCGCAGTCCGTCGAAGAGGAGGTACCGTGGGGAAATCGGACAGCCGAGCCAGGTTGAGCGTTTTCCCCAGAATCGCAAGTCGTGCCGGCGGCTGTTCCAGGAGGCTCAGATCCTGGGTAACCGGGGGAGGCAGGTTTACCTGCATGTTAATGAGCTCGTCTACAGCCATGACCGTCGTATGCCTGATCAAATTGGGATGACCAATACGAGGCCCATTATCCAATGGGTTCTGCAGAACGGGCAAATCACCCAGAATGGGGATGCCCTGGTGGGATAGCCTGCTGAGCGCGGGGAAATGAAACTGGATAAGATCAGCCGGTGATAACTTCTGGACTTGTTGTGTCCATCATCCGTCGCGGTTAGACTCTAAAAGGAAGCTGAAGACCGAAGTGGATCTGACGTTGTCGGTGAAGAGCCATCATTCGCAGCAAGAAAGTAGTTCTGTGAATTCGTTCGAGATGAGGATAAGTATGGAAAACATCCTTCTCGATTTTGGGGTTGTTGTCGCCCACCGTTTCTTTCATACCGCCACTCTGGCGGCTGTCCTGGCTCTGGGAGTATCTTGTCAGCCCGACTCCCCCAGCGACGCCCCCAAATCGAAGCAAGACCCGACGGCCAAAGTGACTGGTCAGGAACCAGATGGGCCGCCGCCGCCGAGCCTGCTCGTACAATTTTCGGATGATTTCAACAAAGAACATGGGCCGCCGGAGCGCTTTGATATGACTCATTGGGTCAAATGGAGCGGTCAGGCCAGGACGGAAAACGGATATGCCGCTTACAGTACAGGAGCAACACCTGGCCAGTTCGGCGTTGCCGGCATTAGCACGAGGGCAAAATACTTCAATCCTGGCTTGAGGGGAACCAACGGAGTTGAGGTCACTCTTGTGGGATATCTCCGGGAAGAAGGTGCCCCGGCGCCTACTGCTGAAGAGGCCCGAATGCTGGGAATCGAGCACGGTATCGTGCCCCTCACGCCCCTCTATCTCACGGGCATGACCTTGACGATTTCAAACCTTTATGGACAGGTTGCGTTACCAGAGGAGGGAGTCAGGAGTGTGCAACTCCATTTCGATCTACACGAAAACTGGGGAATGAACTGGTGGCTCGTCCGCTCGCTCCTGCCCGACGATTCGGCGAAGTATCCGGCGTGGGATGGGCGGTTCAAGACGTTACGGGGTTTCCTTGAAAGGGGCCCTTTTAACGCTTCGCCGTTTTTCGCCCTCGCAGGCACACACCATCACCCGGTTGACATTGAGAGTCCTTTCGGGTGCCGGGTTGGACTCTATCTGACAGATGACGGCAATACGATCTACTGGACATTGGACGGCGAGGAAATGCACCGGGTTGATATAACGGGTTTTTTCTCTTCCAGTCCGGAGTCCGTGAAGGACGGAGCCTACGTCATCATCGCGGGAGCCGGCTATCAGCCGCACGAGTGGAAGATCGATGATGTGACGATCTACGCCAGTCCGCTGGAGGAAACCGAATAACGATGGTGCAGAGCCCTTTCTCGTGGTTCTGCGGTGTTCATTCAGCACGGATCCGTTTCGAGCGACAAGTCAAACGAAAACGGCTAGTTCAGCTGGTATGCGGGAGACAGGCTGATCAGATAAACCAGGCCTCGTACCTTGGTATCCGCCATTACAGGGTCGTTGATATCAAAGACCTGAGGGTTCCCGTTCGCGTCTCGATTCATGTAATCCAGCAGTGCATACTCGCTTTCCAGGGACAGATCTCCCCCCAGCAGAACCGCTGTATAGAAATCGACCAGACTGGTTGCCGAAGTGAGGCCATTTTCCTGAATGACCCTGGCGAAGGGGATTTCATCGTCGCCGAAAGGCAGGAACCCATCGTAGAGGCCGCCCCGGTCGGACGTGAAATAGTTCATGAAGTTATAGCGCCCCAGTACGGTTGCCGTGTTGATCCATCCCGTATCGGCAGGCCATCCTCCCACATCGGGCGGATCGAATAGCAGCTGTCCCAGCGAGAAGAAGAAGCTGACCACGGGAACGTTGTATGGGTCGTGAACCTTGAGCTCGCGGAACGCTCCCACCGTGAACTCAACCGGGGATTTGATCTTGGCGCGATAAGCCTTGCTGGACATGAAGTGAGGGTGGGAAAAGATAGCGCGCATCAGGGGCTTGATCTCATAGTCCTCGCTCCGGAAAACGTCCGCCAGCTGCAGGATGATCTCGCGAGGGGGATCCGGGTAGACAAAGAACTCCCAGAGTTTGGTCGCAATGTGCTCTGCGACGACTGGCTGGCGAAAAATGATGTCGATCACCAGATCACCTTCGTGCAGGCCGGCTTCGAAGATGCTGTCGACCGAAGCAAAGTGGATTTCCTCGCCCAGAACTACCTTGGAATAGTGAAGATCGTGGGTCTGAGCGTAGTAGACAAACTCCAGAGTCTGTGGATTGAGAGACCAGCCGGTAAAGGCCCGAGCCGCCTCCTGGACGTCGGTTTCGGAATAGCCGCTTCCCTCTCCCATCGTGAACAGCTCGAAGAGCTCGCGTGAGAAATTCTCGTTGGGACTTCCCTTCACGTTGGAGATGCTGTCCAGGAAAATGACCATGGCCGGATCGCGGGCGACCCGCTTGACCAGGGTCCGAAAGTTGCCCAGACCCTCTTCTCTAAACGTCTCCAGCTGGCCCTGGAGAAGGGGCAATCCGTTCTGCGGGTGGGCAAAGGGGACGGCAAAGACGGAAGTCGCAAAGTGGTCATGCCAGAAGAGAGCCATCTTCTCGACCAGCTGTCGCCGGCTGTTCACCATTCGGAAATACCAGTGGCGGTTCATCTCCAGGGGGTCAGCGAACGGATACATGCCCTCCATCTCATTGGACAGTTGAAAGTCCTCCAGCGCCAGTGCCGTTTCCATTTCAGAGTCGTCGACCGTTTCGAAATCAAGCAGCTGGTCGAGAGCTGTCTCCCGCCCCTGCTCGACAATCTTTCCCAGGTCGCGCGGTGCGGTGCTGAAGCCGGCTCGCCGCATCAGGTGAGCGGCCGCGGGGTGTCCCCATTCCAGCGCCGTCACGACCGGCCCCTCCCGGTGTCGTGAAGGGTATCGCCAGTCTGAGCGGGACCTGATTTGCGCCTCCCCGTCGGGAAGAACAAAAAAGCCAACCAGAAGGCACACCCAGCCATGCCGGATCAAACGCTCTCGGACTCCTTTTCGACCCATCCGCACGAGTAACATTCTACACTCCCGGCAGGTGTTTAGAACTGTAGATGTCCTTCAGCCACCCCCAGGTTCAGACTTTGAAGGCCGCAAAGCGGCCGCAAGAAAATAGCGGTCGGCGCAAGCCCACGGACAAAGACGCGATCAGCCCTGAAGGGACTTACTGCACCCGGGCGTTGAAACAATAAATGTGTTTTTATGGTAATATGGCTTCGTGAAGACAACTATCGATATCCCCGACGATCTTCTGATTTCTGCGAAGAAGAGGGCAGCAGAAGAACGGACCACGCTTCGCAAGCTTTTCGCTCGAGGATTACGACGAGAACTCGAAGCCAGGGGAGCGGAGCGTCGAACCGAAGGTGCAGGCCGGATCCGCTGGGTGGTCGTAGATGGTGGCCTGCCACCAGGCATTGACTTGACTGACAGAAAAGCGATGCACGACTGGCTGCACACACACCGATGATTGCGGTCGACACCAACTTGCTCGTGTATGCACACCGTGGCGGGGTGCCCGAACACAGATCCGCCCAACGGGCGCTGGAGCGAGCGAGTCGCGACAAGCGAGGCTGGGGAGTTGCAGTCGCCTGTCTGGCCGAGTTCTGGAGCCTGGTCACTCATCCCAAGGCAACTGGCCGGCAATCCACCCCCGCGGAAGCCCTAGATTTCTTCCGCGCGCTCGTCGATGACGGCGGCCTTCGGCTCTGGTCACCAGGACACGGTTTTGGGCCTCGGCTGCTGCAAGCAGCTGCAGACCTTTCGATCTCGGGAGCCCGCATCTTCGACCTGCAGATCGCCCTCACTGCTTTCGACAATGGAGCTACCGAGCTCTGGTCTCACGATAGGCATTTCACATCGTTTCCCGGTCTATCCGTGCACGATCCCCTTCAGTGAGCGACGACTTGCTCCCCGGGAGTGCCAAAGTAGACCAGGAGGGCTGGGCGAAACTGCGGATTCCACCATAGAAACTATGCATTGGACCTATCCTAGGAGCCCTTGCTATCGTTTAGCTGTTGGACCCGAATTCGCGCGCGCCCGCGGGCTCGGCGTGTCGCCTCACCCTGGTGCGGCCAGAAGTGCCGTATCTCGAATCTGAGAGGGAGGACTTAGATGCTTAAACGAACGATATCTGTAATTGCCCTGCTGGCGATTGGAATCTCTCCGTTCTTGCCAGTCACCCGGGCGCTCGCCCAAGACCGTGCGCCGACCAATGATTACTGGTGGCCGAACAGGTTGAGCCTCGATCCACTGCGCCAGCCGTCTCCGCAATCCAATCCCCTGGGCAAAGACTTCGACTATGCGAAGGAGTTTGAAGCTCTCGACCTGGATGCGCTGAAGACGGATCTTGAAGAGCTGATGACGACTTCGCAGGACTGGTGGCCGGCGGACTTTGGTCACTACGGGCCGTTTTTCATTCGCATGGCCTGGCACAGTGCGGGCACCTATCGAACCATTGACGGCCGGGGCGGCGCTGACGGTGGTCTGCAGCGCTTCGCGCCGCTCAACAGCTGGCCCGACAACGCAAACCTGGATAAAGCGCACCGATTGCTGTGGCCGATCAAGCAGAAATACGGTCGCAAGATTTCCTGGGCCGACCTGCTGATTCTCGCTGGTACAGTCGCCATGGAGTCGATGGGCTTCGAGACCCTGGGTTTCGCCGGTGGTCGTATCGATTCCTGGCAATCCGAAGAAGTCAACTGGGGACCTGAAGGCGAGTGGCTCGCCGCTGATCGACGAACTGAGGACGGAAAACTGCATCGTCCTTTCGGTGCGACGCAGATGGGCCTGATTTACGTGAATCCTACGGGCCCGGGCGGCAACAACCCGGATCCGGGGGCGGCCGCTGATGCCATACGTGAGGCTTTCGGTCGCATGGCGATGAATGATGAAGAGACTGCTGCGCTGATTGCTGGTGGTCATACCTTCGGTAAAGCCCATGGCGCCGCTGATCCGTCCCGGTACGTCAGTGCTGAGCCCGAGGGTGCGAATATCGAAGAACAAGGTCTCGGCTGGCAAAACAGCTACGGCACGGGGCATGCCGGCGACACGATTACCAGCGGCCTGGAAGGTGCGTGGACAAGCGCCCCCGCAGCCTGGACCGATGGCTACCTTGTCAATCTGTATACCTATGAGTGGGTGCAGACTCGAAAACCCGCCGGTGCAATCCAGTGGGAGCCCGCTCGGGGTGCTGCATCCGATCTGGTGCCGGACGCCCATGATCCGTCAAAACGGCATGCGCCAATGATGTTCACCACCGACCTCGCACTAAAGGTTGACCCAGTCTATCGTGAGATCACTTCCCGCTGGCTCGATAACCCGGAAGAGTTCGAAGACGCTTTCGCCCGGGCCTGGTTCAAGCTGACTCACCGCGACCTGGGTCCGACGTCGCGTTACCTCGGCGATCTGGTGCCTGACCAGGAATTCCTATGGCAAGACCCCATTCCTGAAGTTGATCACACCTTGATTAATGCAAAGGATGCGGACGAGTTGAAAGCTGAGATTCTTGATTCCGGGTTGGCTACCGCTGGATTAGTCAAGGCCGCCTGGGCCTCAGCATCCACTTTCCGAGGTACCGACATGCGCGGTGGCGCCAACGGGGCACGTATTCGCCTCGCGCCCCAGAAGGCTTGGGCTGCAAACGATCCGTCTGAACTGGCACGCGTGTTGGAGAAGCTGGAGGAGATCCGGAGTGATTTCAACAGCGCGCAGTCGGGCGACAAGCGAATCTCTCTTGCCGACATGATCGTTCTCGGCGGAGCCGCCGCCATTGAGCAAGCGGCGGCAAGAGCCGGGGTCGACGCAGATGTGCCCTTTGTACCCGGTCGCATGGACGCCTCGGCGGAGCAGACCGATGTGAAATCCTTCGCTCTGCTCAAGCCGACCGCGGATGGGTTTCGCAACTACTTCGCCAGCGACAACGCGCGATCCCCGGCGGAAATGCTGGTGGAGAAGGCGGCTCTGCTGAACCTGACGGTTCCTGAAGTGACGGCACTCGTCGGTGGCATGCGAGCTATGAATGCCAATGCCGGAGGATCTGCCCACGGTGTGTTCACGGACCGTCCTGGCACACTGAGCAACGACTTCTTTGTCAACCTGACCGACATGTCTACGCAGTGGGCCCAGTCATCCAGGGAGGGCATTTACGAAGGTCGCGATCGTGCCACGGGCGAACTCAAGTGGACGGCCACTCCGGTGGACCTGATCTTTGGTTCTCACTCTGAGCTGCGCGCAGTTGCCGAGTTCTATGCAGCTGACGACGCGCAGGAAGAGTTCGTGCATGACTTCGTTGAAGCATGGGCCAAAGTGATGACCCTGGACCGCTTCGATCTGGAGTAGTGGGGTCGCAGCGAAAATAATTCCTCCAGAGCCGCTAAAGAGGCGGCTCACATAAACTGTAGGGCGAGTCCGGGATGGACCGGAGTTGAGTGGCGGGGCCGACGAGACTCGACATGACTCTGATCGTTCCGTTTCCTGGTGGCGAGCAGACGACCCTCGCGGAGGTCGGCGGCAAGGGCTATTCACTGATCCGGATGGTCGTGGGGGGCTTGCCCGTTCCGCCCGGCGTCGTTCTCACCACGGAGTTCTTCGCGCCCTGGTTCGACGAGATCAAGGCATCCGCGCTGTGGACGGCGCTGGCCGCCGCGCCGCCGGATCAGTGGGCGACCCTCTGCAACGAGTTGAAAGGGCTCTGCCCTGATCTCCCGCTGACGGCGACCCAGCGGCAAGGCCTGGAAGACCTGCGCAAGAACCTTGCCGCGTTGGGCGACGACGTGCTGTTCGCGGTGCGCTCGTCCTCGCCCGAGGAAGACCTGGCGTCTGCCTCGTTCGCCGGTGGCTACGAGACCCGACTGGGCGTGCGCCCGGCTGAACTGGACAATGCGGTGCGACACTGCTTTGCCTCGAGCCTCGATGAGCGCGTATTCATCTACAAAAAGGAGCATGGCTTCGATGTTCTGTCGCCGCGCATCGCCGTGGTGGTGCAGCAGCAGATCGACAGCGAGGTGGCTGGCGTGGGTTTCTCGCTCAACCCGCTCACCAATGACTACGACGAGGCTGTCATCGACGCGAACTGGGGCCTGGGGGAATCGGTCGTCGCCGGGCTTGCATCACCCGACCAGTTCATTGTCGATAAGATCGACCGGCAGGTTGTGGATAAGAAGCTGGGGGGCAAGCAGGTTTCGATCTGGCTGGGTCCCGGCGGCACCATCGAGAGGCATGGCTACCGTGCGGAGGAGTTCACCCTCAATCACGCTCAGCTCGGTGAGTTGACCGATGCGCTGTGTCGAATCGAGGAGCTTTATGAGAAGCCGATTGACCTCGAATGGGCCTTCGGCGGCGGTCGACTCCACGTGCTGCAGGCGCGTCCCATTACCACCTACGTGCCGCTTGCGCCCGAAATGCTGACCCAGCCCGGCGAACGTAGGAGGCTCTACGCGGACGCTGCGCTCTCGAAGGGAATGACGACTAATGTACCCTTCTCGCCGATGGTACTCGATTGCTGGGAAGATTTACTTTCATCCTTTCTGGAGGATTTCTTTGGAATCGAGCTCACCCCGGAGAAGGGCCTGGTGTTCTTCGCGGGCGCCCGCATGTACATGAATCTCTCCAACATGATGTGGGTGGCGAGTCCAAAGAGAATGTCGAAGGGGAGCGTCCCCAACGACCGCCTGATGGCGGAGATCCTGGCCAACATCGACGAGAAGCGGTACCGCTCGGCAACGAGACCGCCGTGGAGTCGATTCGGGATCCTATGGTCCGTTCCCAGAGTTTTGTGGCTGTTGCGCGGCTTCTTCTGGAACACGCTGTGGACCATCCTGTCTCCCGAACGCGCGCACCGGGCGTACCAGCGGAAGGTCGACGCCTACGAGGTTCAGTTTACCGAGAACCTCGACTACGGCCTTCCTCTCGCCGAATTCCGGCGGACCTACGCCGCACCCTTTTGGCGACAGCCTACGATGCCCGCGCTCATGGCCTCGTTAGTCGCACTGGGATCGGTCAATCGTGTGGTCGGCGAGAAGGATGCTGAGGTGGTCGCCCTCGCCGACAAGCTCAAGCTTGGCTTCACGGGCGACGTTGTAGTCGAGATGGGAATCTCCCTGTTTCGCCTGGCCAAGCTGTTGGACTCATCCGACTTCGAGGACCTGACCCGATTGGCCGAGCGTGTCGAGAATCGCCAGATGTCAGCGGGGTTCCTGAGCGCGTGGGACGCCTTCCTCGCGACCTACGGCTGGCGCGGTCCTCTGGAGATGGACCTGGCGAGCCGGCGTTATGCCGACGACCCCGGTCTCGCGCTGAGGCAGATGTCGTTCATGACCGGCGATGACGAGGGCTTTGATCCGGAAGCCGCGCACCAGCACCACGTGGAGGAGCGACGACGAGCCTACGCAGAGTTGATGGGCCGTTCTGGCTGGCTGCGGCGGTTGCTGTTGCGCCGCGTCCACCGGATCATCGACCTGTTTGCAGGAACCCGCGACACGCCCAAACACCAAATGGTCTTGTTCAACTACGCACTCCGCAAGCGCGCTCTGATTGAGGGCAAACGCCTGGTGGAGGAAGATCGTCTCGATGCAGCCGAAGATGTCTTCGATCTGACGTTTCGTGACCTCGAATCGGCCACCTTGAATGCTTCGTTAGACCTGCGAGAGGTGCGCGAGGCGCGGACGCGCTTCCTCAAGATACTCAAGGCCCAGGTGACGGAGTTCCCTCAAGTGATCGACTCACGCGGCCGGATCCTGCGCCCGCCGCCCCGCGAGGGGAAGCCCGGCGAGCTCGCCGGCATGGCCGTGTCGCCGGGAGCGGTGACGGGGCCCGTGAAGGTGCTCCACAACCCGGGCGAGAAGCCGGTCGAGGAGGGAGACGTACTGGTTGCGTACACGACGGACCCGGGCTGGACGCCGCTGTTCGTGAACGCCGGCGCGGTCGTACTCGAGGTTGGCGGGATTCTGCAACACGGTGCGGTGGTCGCGCGCGAGTACGGCAAACCGTGCGTTGTGGGCATCGACCGGGTGATGACGAAGCTTCACGACGGCCAGAGGGTCGAAGTCGACGGGACGGCGGGGGTGATCCGCCTTCTGTCGTAGCCAGGCACAGCGAATAAAGGATTGTTGTCGCGCGAGTTAATGGCGGGGCCGACGAGACTCGAACTCGCGACCTCCGGCGTGACAGGCCGGCGTTCTAACCAAACTGAACTACGACCCCACCAGGGGAACGTGAGTATATTGTATCCGAACAGTGACGGGCAATGTTCCACACCGGAGGAGAATTTCTACTGACGGGTAGCACCTAGCCGTTGGAAATCTGGATTGAGGCCCGTTTTCACGGTCTACATTATCGCTTGAAGCTCTTGGCAGGCCTGGTCATCTCCAGGGGGATCTCCAACGGCTCGACCAGACGCGTCAAAAAAAAGGTTCGAGGCCCTGCTTCGATGTCAGGACCCCGACGAGTCAGGGTACCGGATCCAACCAGTACTCCGGCGGCCGGCGATACTGATCCAGCGGCTACCGTCTTGAGCGCCGAGAGAGCCTTTCTCCCGAGAGTCGTACCCCCCTTCAGCTTCAGATCTGTCATGGACACGTCGAAGGCGTTTCCTCTGAGGATCAGTGCTTCGAGATGGATCCTGAGGCGTGAACGGCGGGCGACGAAGCCCGGACGTTTGATGCGAACAATGCTGCCCTGAATCACAGTGTCAGCTGATACGATCACCCGATGCCCGACAAACAGGGGTTCGCGCAGTCGTAAATCGACAGGATCCCCCGGCTTCGTCGTCCTGGAGCTGATTCCCCGAATGAGTGTAAGTCTGACCAGAGTTCCCGCCGGGATCACAAGACGGGGGCCCTGGGCGTTGATCCGCTTCCTCTCGCCGCCGGCCGTGCTGATTTGTGCCACCGTGGCCGCAGGCATTACAACCGTGACAATAACGAAACTCAGGAACCTGCTTACTCTGATCATCGCGTACCTCGGAATGACAAGGGAAAAATGACCCGGAGTGATCACGGAATAGTGACCCACCCTGGGATACGTTGTTCTAATTGATCCTGGAGAACCACCTCCTTGAGTTCCTGAAGACTGATGGAGAGGGGACGTAGTGAGGGCGAGCCCGAACGGAGTGCCCCTCTCGGCGCGCGACTCGACCGGCCCCTCAGCGGTCTACTGGCCCCATGCCCCCCTTGAAGTCCCTGCTGGTGGAGATGTACGGGCCACGGGTCGAGGCGACATTGCTGTGTGGCCGTCAGGAGACACTTCCGGGGGCCCAGAAGGCTATTTTGGCCTCGACTTGGCGGATCTTTTCCGGCGTATCTTCTTTTGCCGTTTCAGACTCTCGGCCAGACGGATGCTCTCCCAGTCGAACTCGTAGATGTAGCAACGATGGGTGAACCGGTCCAGCAGAGCTGCCGTCAGGGAAGCATCGCCAAAGACCCGTGTCCATTCGGCAAAGGCCAGGTTGGAGGTCACCAGCAGCGAAGCCTTCTCGTAACGATTGGAAAAGACTTGATACAGCAGTTGCGCTCCTTGTTCCGAGAATGGGATGTAGCCGAGCTCATCGAGGACGATCAGGTGAAAGCGATCGAGCTTTCGAAACACTCGCTCCAGCTGCCTTTCCTCGCGGGCTTCCACCAGGGTGTTGACCAGGCCGGAGGCGCTCTGAAACAAAACCCGGTGTCCGCGCCGGCACGCTTCCACTCCCAGCACCGTCCCAGCATGCGTTTTGCCCGTTCCATGCTTGCCGATTAGAGACACGTTCTCTCGCTCGGAGATCCAACTGCACTCCATCAACTCCCGCACTTCGACTGCATCCAGTGTCGGCCACAACGCGAGATCCGTCTTCTCCAGCGTTTTCATCACCGGAAAGCGCGCTTGCTTGAGTCTTCGCTCCAGCTGATTGGCACGACGCTGCTCGAGTTGGCGGCTCACCAGATCCAGCAAGAAGCCCTCATAACTGGCCCGCGTTTCCCGCGCTTGGCGCGCACACTCGGCGTAATCTCGCCGCATGGCCGGCAGCCGCAACTCCTTGAGGTGATCCTTCAGCAATACCGCTTCACTGGCGCGGCTCATCCCCTACTCCTCAGCAAGGCATTGAAGCTCGCCACTGCCATCCTCTCGACCCGACGGTCCGTGATCCCCGGAATCAGCTGAGCAGGCAGGGGCGCGATCGACTGAGTGGAACTTTCCTGGTAACGGATCCAGTGCCGGATCGAAGCCAAGCTCGGGCATTGCAGCTCCAACACCCGGGTAATCGCTTCTTCCACAAGCCTTTCCGGATAGCGCTGGTGCAAGCCCAGGATGCCGACAAACTCTCGAGTGCCGGAGTTCTCGCCCAGGCGGCTGCGCAACCTGGCGAGCAGCACTTCGTAATCGTCAGGCCAGCGGTCTCGCCACTGGAGAATAGGCCGGGCAGACTCAAACGCTCCAGGCCGCTGGCTGATCAGATCCAGATAGTGCAGCGGATCGATCTGCCACTTACAGTTGGAAAACACTCGCTCGTGCTCTGCCATCTTCCGGCCCTCGGCAAACACCTCCACCTGCCAGCAGCTCACATGCGCCCACACCCAGCGACCCACATACGCCCTGGGCACCGAGTAGCGGTTACGGTCCACTCGCACCGTCTGGTAACGATCCACTTTCACTCGCAGCGGCTTGTAGTTGTCAAAGGGGCGCTCTGGCAGGGGCAGAAGTCGCGATCTCTCCGACTCGAATCGCTCCTGGACAGTTCGATCATCTTCCCGGCCCGCAATCCGGTGACTGCCATACTGCCGGCAGCGCTGCAAGAGCATCTGGTTGAGCTCTTCGAAGTCTTTGACTCGAGGCAACGGCACCAGGAAGTTTCTGCGCGCAAAGCCGACCAGGCCCTCCACACCACCCTTCTCGCGGCCCACTCCAGGATTGCAAAAGCGGGCCTTGTACGTGTAGTAGCTGCGAAAAGAGACAAAGCGTTCCTGCTCCACTCGTTTCTTGCCCCGCAGGATTCTCTTCACCGCGGGGCGCAGGTTGTCATACACCAGTTGCCGAAAGATCCCCTGGTAGTAGGCAAAGGCTCGCATGTGGGCGTCAAAGAACATCTCCTGACGCTCCCACGGATAGGCTCTCACGAAGGGCTTGCCCGAGTAGCGTGAGCGCATCACGAACAGCTTCACCCTCCGGCGCTCCCCAGCCATCTCGACCCAGGCCGTCCCCCAGTCCACTTCCGCTTCCCGGGCCACTTCCGGGTCCAGAGGAACCACTGCCTGGCTGGCCCCCCAGCCGTGAGCCGCTTTCCACTCCCGGACCCAACGCCGGACCGTCGATTCTGCTCCCCCAAATCCGTGCTCCTCGACCAGCCGATCCCAGATCCGACGAGACGTGTGACGCTGACGCCGAGGACGATCCCGGTCTCCCAGCAGCCAGCCCTCAACAATCGGTGCCACCGGATCCATGATCGGACACCTGGGTGGCTTTCTCCGTCGGTACTTGGGCTCCAACCCTTGCAAGGCTTTGCGAATCGTTTCCCGATGATGACCTGTCTCCCGACGGATCTCTCGGATGCTCTTTCCGTATACACGGTGGGCTGTTCTGATAAGCTCGTACTGGTCCATCCCAATCACTCCGGCCTCCGTTCTAGTTGTTCTTTTGCTCTTGAACAAACCTAGAACAGAGGTCTGATTGGGGTGGGTCACTTTTACTCGATCACTCGCCCCCAATCTGGGTCACTTTTACGATAGCGAAATCACGTACCTCGCCCGGTTGGCTATCCACCTGTTACCGGTGTCGGATATCTACTAGTGTCGGATGCTTACTAAAAGGAACCAACGGAAAGGTTACGACCTTAGATCGAGCCGGAGGTTGCAGGCGGGTCGGCGACCTGCCGGAACTCATCGCTGGCACCACCTTAGCCCGGTGATCTGGAAAAAGCGGAGGAACAACAACGGGAAGACCGGTCACAGCTTCCTTTTATCGCAGATCGGAACTGCTAGAATGATCGGGACACAGGATCATCGTCTAAGCTGGAAGAGAGGAGCATCATGGCCGACGGGAAGCGCATTGAAATCATCTATTGTGATGATTGAAAGTACACGGCTAGAGCCGCCTGGATGGCGCTCGAAATACTGTCTCACTATCGCAAAGAAATCGCGTCCCTGACCCTGGTTCCCTCTGGTGGCGGGCGTTTCGAGGTAAGCCTGAATGAATCGCTCGTCTTCTCGAAACTGGAGCAGGGCCGCTTTCCCGAACCCAAGGAGCTGAGGAATCTCATCGGAGACTGACCGGTCGCAGGACGCACCGGTACGCCGGAAGGGAACTCTCAGGAATAGAAACCTGAGGTGGTTGAGAATCAGATCAGGGGCTTAAACTCTGGGATCCGGAATCGTTTCAACCAGGCGCTGACGAACTGCCTGGTGGTCAACGTCAGCCAGCCTGCACCAGTACGGAAACCCGTCCTCGTCGGTGTTGATCCACTCGATGGCCTTCCTCTTCAGTAACCTGTAGTCGTTGCGTGAGGTCTCCTTGACCGACCTCAAATCCATCACCGCTTCATGCCACGCCTGGCGCAGGATGGCAACTGCCAGATTTCGTTCGGATCTTGATTCGGGTAACTTCCGATGTTCGCGCCCTCGCGAAACACTCCTGAGTCGCATGGTCAGTAATCATAGCATAGATTTTTCACAGATCCGGAGAAAAGTTTAGGGGCTTTGGAAAGAGTCTGGGAATATTTATAAAGTACTGTAAACAGTGAATAATTATCGTACTCATATGGTTCCCATCAGGGGTTTTTCCACAGCCGCTTTCGGAGAACTTCACTACAGCGATAGTAGAAGAACCCCGAGCTTCCGGGTACCTACTACTACCACCCTGAGCAGCCGGTTGCGTGTGGACGGCAGCCTTTCTGCGCAGTGGAAGTGAAATTTTTCGCTACGGATATGTGAACTTCTTGCTCGCAACAGCGTAAAAGAAGGTTGAGAACCTCGCACCACACTCCCAGTTCCCGCGAGGCTGGTTTGGCCACCGGCTTCGCGGGAACCTTCCCTTACTCGATTTCGGGTCTGGACAGCCGAGTCGCAGCCTTTCGTCGGCGGCTTCCGCGCCGCGGCGCAGTCACTGGCGTTCCTGCCTCTGCATGTTCCTTGGGGGGGCGGGTTTCTTGGGGATGGCGGGTTCGTTTGGGGGGTTGTTGGATTGGTGACACAAAAGATGTGAACTTTTTGGGTTGGGGTGCATCAAAGATAGACGAGAACCTCGCACTACACTCCCCGTTCTCGCGGGGCGGGTTTGGCCACTCGCTCCGCGAGAACCCTCCTTAAGCAAGAACAAGGGCCCGGCAGGACGCCGGGCCTCGTTCCGATTCGGAGCAATGCTGGTCGGGTGAGTTGGAGCTATTCTTTGCGGCGCAGGATTTCGATCTCTCCTGCGGTGGTCGCCAGGTTGATGACGGGGCCGCCCCCATTGATCTGAAAGACACCTTCGATGATTCTGTCGCCGGTCTGAACGCGGCCCTCGAAATCGGAAGTGATCCCGTGATCATCTTCGTCCCCGTCAAACCAGCCCCGCACCTCGATGGTGGCCTGGACCGTGACGCGCGCGCCGGGCGGCAGGACCAGTGAAATATCGCCGGCTCGCGTTTCCAGCTCACTCCCCGTTTCTCCCGGATCGAGCTCGGCATAGATGTCCCCACCCATCGTCTCCCCTTGAACCGAGCCCCTCAGGTCCTTGAGCTCGAGATCTCCTCCTTTTGTGGTCGCCGCGACCTCGCCCCTGGCTCCAGTCACGGTGACGTCTCCACCCATCGTCTTGGCGGTCACGCTGCCCCCGGCCCGGTCGACGTCAATGTCACCGCCCATGCTGTGAAGATCCGCGTCTCCACCGACTTCGTCTACGCCGATGTCACCCATCATCGTCCTGGCGGTCAGGGAACCGCCGACCGAGCCGACTTCAATATCTCCCGCGTGGGTATTGAACACGGCGGTGCCCGCCACACCTTCGATCTCGATGTCTCCGGCATAGCTTGCAATGTCACAGCTCTGAGCAACCTTACCCCCTTCCACATCACCGGCGTGGGTCTTGATGTCGGCGCTCCCGTCCACGTCGGAAAACTCGACGTCGCCCCCGTGAGTGCGAGCGTTCAATTCGCCGATGAGGTCCCCACCAACTTCAATGTCACCTCCCTTGGTTGACAGATCCAGGTCAAACTGACGCGGAACAGTGATCTCGAACCGCGCGTCGCGCCATCCGCTACGCGCCTCGCCGGCACGGACGTAGATCGTACCGTTGCTCTGCTCGATCTTCACCTGGCTCTCATCCAGGCCGTAAACATTCACCGTGACCTGTCCTTCGCCCCGCGGTTTGACACTCAGATCCCCTCCGTGACTGGCCTCGACCTGCAGTCGCTGGCCCGGTGCGACGGAGAATTTCCTCGAAACATTATGTGATTGGGCAGCGGACCCGACCAGGGCGCAGGAGAAGACGGCCAGCAGCAACTGCAATGTATTCTCATTTCTTCTCATCGATTTTCCCTCACTTGTTCGAGCAGCGCCCTCGACTGAAGGCGTATAAAGTTGTTTTCCTCACTGTCCAGACGGGCTTCGAGATCCTCGATGACCCCCGCGTCAAAGTCTGAATGCGGCTGCGAGGAGGTCTGGAGCGCACCCAGTGCCGCAATGCGCATGGCCGGATTGGGGTCGTTCACAACGACGTGCAGCAGGGCATTGTGAACTTCCCGGTTATAGGGAAGCGTTTGCAGGACTCCCATGGCCCCCCGTCGCACCGCCACACTGGAGTCATATTTCATGCTCTGCATCAGCAGCGCCCGTGCTCGAGGCACCGAGGACGGCCGGCTGAGACCATCAAATGTGTAGACAGCCTGAAGGCGATCTGCCGTACTGGGATTGGCGGCCAGAGTCCGGCTCAGGACCTGCAGGATCCCGGGATCCCCGACAGCTCCTTTGAGGCGCAGCGGCAGGGAAGCTTCCACGGCCAGCTCGATCTCCCCGTCGGTCGAATCCGCATCGAGAAACTCAACCGATACCAGACCGACATCCGGATCGCTCAGTGAGTCGATTATGCCGGCGGCCCCGGAGCCCGTCTGGCGGCCCATCGACACCAGGTAGCCGATCGACAAGCCCAGCAGCAGGGAAGCGGCAGCGGCCAGGGGCATCGACCAGGGCGCCTGCCTGGCGGAGGTCCACCGGTCTGGGGTGGCGACCGGCAGGCTTGCCTTCAAACCGCTCCGGGCCGCGAACAGGAAATCTTCCGATACGTGATCCAGTTCATCAAGAGCCGAGATCATCTTGTGAAGCTCTCTCAACTCGCTCCGGCACGGCTCACAGCCCTGTACATGTTGCCGCAGCTGCTCCTCCTGGTCGGAATCCAGTTCCCGATACACTGAAAGGGTCAACCATTCCCGAAAAACCTCATGTTGCATAACTTTGGCTCCATTCCGTGGTGACGCTGAGTCGCTTTCGCATGCGGCGTGTGGCGGTGAAGAGATGCCTTTTGACAGTACCCTCCGCGCAGTTCAGCAGCGTGGCGATCTCGGCAAGCTTGTATCCGTGGTAGTGCCTCATCTCGAAGACCAGGCGCTGCTTCGGAGAGAGCTCTCCCATCGCGCTGAGAATCACTTCACTGAGTTCACGGCGAATCACTCGCTGCTCGGTTAATTCTCCAGCCCCGGGAGGGCCCGTGATCGGAACCGTTTGTGCAGGTTTTTGATCGATCGGTACTGTTTTCATGCGACTCGCCTTCACTCGGTGTGTAAGACACGCGTTGGAGGCCACCCGAAAGAGCCAGGTACGGAAGGCGCTCCGGAATTCGAACCCGGGAAGCGCCCTGTAAACCCGAATGAAGACCTCCTGGTAGATGTCCTTTGCGTCCTCCTCGTTCCCCGAAAACCGCAGTGCCAGAGTCAGCACCTGCCGGTCGTAGCGGTGAACGAGCTTCTCGAACGCATTCCGGTCTCCCGCCTGCGCTTTCCTGACGAGCTGTTCATCGCTCGACCCCGGCAACGTTGCGAACGCCTTCATATCTCACTCGAGCCGACTCGGTGGTCCCTGGCCGCTTGATCCGCCCAGTCCTCGGACATCCAGTACAGACCTCGTCTCTGATGAAAAGGTTGACGCTTACTTGCCCCGCCGACCCGCTTCCTGCAAAGTTGTTCGATGCCTTCGATCTTGACTGCGGGGTTCCTCCTGCTGTGCCAGCTGTGGGGGCTCTCCTGGGTGGCCATTAAGTATTCGTTACAAGACATTCCACCCTTCCTGGGGGTGGCACTGCGCGGTCCACTGGCTGCTTTGACCCTCGGTATCCTGGGGTTGGGACATCATTCTCCCCGGTCTGGCTGTGCTTGCAGCCTCGTTTCTGGCCGCCAGCATGACTCTGTTGACCAAGCACAGGTTGAGCCATCTCGATCCAATCACCATGGCTTTGTACCAGTTCGTGTTGGGCTTCTGGCCAATCTTACTCCGTCGGCGGCTTCCGCGCCGCTGCGCAGTCACTGGCGTTCCTGCCTCTGTGGGTTTCTCGGTTCGGGGGGTTGTGTTCAGGCTGCGGCCCGGCCGGAAGAAAATAGCCGTGGGCGGCTGCCTACAGGCCCACCAGATGCGGCTTTTTGCACGGGTGGGCGGTTGTTTGCGGGAGCTCAGGGCGGGGGAAGGAGCGCTTCGGGAAGTTCCGAGACGGTTGCCCGTTTTCCAGAGCCGGGGATATAATTCGAGCCATGGCAGAACAGTTTGTCCAGATTCTTGATCCTCAGGGGGTAGTGAATGATGACTCTGATCTGCCCGACCTCGATTCTCAACAACTGGTCGAGCTGTATCGCCTGATGGTCCTCAATCGGCGCGTTGATGAGCGCATGATCACGCTCCAGCGCCAGGGCCGGATTGGTTTTTACGTGAGTTCAATGGGTGAGGAAGCTGCCATCATCGGCAGTGCCGCTGCCCTGCAGGTCAACGACTGGATTATCCCCTGTTATCGCGAACTGGGGGCGGCCCTGCTGCGGGGCTTCACCATCTACGAGTTGTGCTGCCAGCTGTTCGGAAACAAAGAAGATCCGAACAAGGGGCACCAGATGCCCAATCATTATGCCCTCCCCCACCTTCGCTTCGCTTCGATCTCGAGTCCGGTGGGAACCCAGATACCCCACGCCACCGGTGTGGCCCTGGGTTGCAAGATCACGGGAAGCCGAGACGCGGTCCTGGTTTACTTTGGGGACGGGGCTACTTCCACCGGTGATTTTCATGCCGCTGCCAACCTGGCGGGGACGATGAAGGCTCCTGTTGTATTCCTTTGCCGAAACAACCAGTGGGCCATCTCGGTCCCGGTAAAAAAGCAGACTGCCGCCAGGTCTCTGGCCGTCAAGGCACAGGCCTATGGATTCGACGGGGTCCGGGTCGATGGAAACGATCTTCTGGCCGTCCACAGAGAGACCAGCGCTGCACTTGCCAAAGCCAGAAGGGGGGAAGGGCCGACCCTGATAGAGGCCTTCACATACCGTATGGAAGGACACTCGACGTCAGACGATCCCAGGGCCTACCGGGAAGAAGAGCAAGTCGAGGCCTGGAGGAAGCTTGATCCGCTGAAAAGGCTGCGGGCCTACCTGACCACCGAAGGGGTCTGGAGCGAAGAGCAGGAACACGAACTCGAGGCGGACACGCGTGAACGTATTCTGACGGCTGTTCGCAGAGCTGAGGCGGAAGGGCCACCGCCCCTGGAAAGCCTGTTTGCGGACGTCTACGACGAGGTCCCGTGGAACTTGCAAGAGCAGCAGGAGGAACTGGAGCGAAGCCTGGAGTCATCGGCAGTCATACAAGAGGTGTGAGAGATCGACATGCCCAGGATGAATGTCATTCAAGCCGTCAACTCGGCTCTGTCTTGCGAGCTCGCGCGCGACGAGCGCGTCGTCGTCTTTGGCGAAGATGTGGGGAAGTTCGGTGGAGTCTTCCGGGCCACCGCAGGCCTTCAGAAACAGTTCGGCAAAGACCGCGTATTCGACACACCTCTGTCTGAGAACGGAATCGTGGGAGCCGCCGTCGGTATGTGTCTGTACGGTCTTCGGCCGGTTCCCGAGATCCAGTTTGCTGACTTCATCTATCCGGCCTTCGACCAGATTGTCAATGAAGTCACCAAGATGCGTTATCGCTCGGGCGGGCAGTTCACCTGCCCGATGGTGATTCGGGCTCCCTTTGGCGGCGGAATCAAGGGTGGTCACTATCACTCCCAGAGCCCGGAAGCGTATTTTGCCCATACTCCGGGACTGAAGGTCGTCGTTCCGTCCAGTCCCTATGAGGCGAAGGGACTGCTCGCCGCAGCCATTCGAGACGACAACCCGGTGCTTTTCATGGAACCGAAACGACTTTACCGCTCTGCCCAGGGTGAGGTGCCGGAGGAGGCCTATACGATCCCTCTGGGAAAGGCCAGAATCGTACGCGAAGGGACGGATGTGACTCTGATCAGCTACGGCGCCATGGTTCCGGTCTCTCTGAACGCGGCGCAACAAGCAGAGGCCGCGCCGGGCGTGTCGATGGAAGTCATTGACCTGAGATCACTGATCCCCTACGACGTTCAGACGGTCCTCGAATCGGTAAGAAAGACGGGTCGCGCCATCGTCGTTCATGAGGCTCCCAAAACGTGTGGATTTGGCGCAGAGCTGGCAGCGACAATCACCGAGAAGGCACTCCTGCATCTGGAATCCCCGGTTTACCGGGTCACCGGGTTCGACACCCCTTTCCCCTATACCCTGGAAGAAGAATACCTGCCTACTCCCAGCCGCATTCTGCGAGCCGCCCAGGACAGCCTCGCGTTCTGATGGCCTACGAATTCAAGCTGCCCGATATTGGGGAAGGAGTCGTTGAAGGGGAGATCATTCGCTGGCTGATTCGCAGTGGAGATCACGTACAGGAGGACCAGCCGATGGTCGAAGTGATGACGGACAAGGCCACCGTCGAACTCCCCTCTCCGGTAAGCGGCGAGGTTCTGGAGACGACCGGAAAAGAAGGGGAAATTGTGGCGGTTGGGACCACGCTGGTGGTGATCGATGCCCCGGAGGGGCCGGCCCAAGCGACGGCGCCTTCTGAAAAGCGACGGCAAGAAGCACCTGCTGCTGCCGACTCGGTCGCTCAGCAGTCTCCGGTGCGCAGACAGAAGCAGGCCGGGAGCCTTGCTACTCCGGCCGTACGACGCCTGGCCCGGCAACTGGGTGTCGATCTGTCCCAGATGCAGGGTACCGGGTCCGGAGGCAGAATCACGCGCCGGGACGTGGAGCGGGAGCACACCCCGACCTCCGAGGCTTCCATCCAGGCCGAAAGGGCTCCCGATTCGATTCCCTACCGGGGAATCCGCAAGAAAATCGGGGATCACCTGGTGGCCGCCAAGCGGTTTGCCACACACTACACATACGTGGAAGAGGTGGATGCCTCTGCACTAATGCGGTTGCGCTCGGAACTACAAAGGCACGAAAGCAGCCGGGATCTGAGCTACCTGCCTTTAATCATCAAAGCATGTGTCGGAGGTCTCAAGAAGCACCCCCTTCTCAACTCCACACTCGACGAAGAAAAGAAGCTGATTCAGCTGAAGCAATCCTACAATATCGGGGTCGCCATCGCCACTCCCGAGGGCCTGATCGTGCCGGTCGTCAAGAATGCCGACGACAAGAGTGTGTTCGACATCTCGGCTGAGATTCGAACCCTGGCGGAGCAGGCCCGGGCGGGAAAGATCCAGCTGCACGATCTTCGTGACGGGACCTTCACCATCACCAGCCTGGGAGCCCTGGGCGGGGTGCTCGCCACTCCCATCATCAACTATCCGGAAGTTGCCATCCTGGGGGTTCACAAGATCGTACAGCGGCCGGTGGTCCGGAATGGAGAAGTCGTGATCCGGTCCATGATGAATCTCAGTCTCTCGCTCGATCACCGGGTTGTGGACGGATTCGCGGGAGCCGAGTTTCTTCGGGATGTCATCTCCGACCTGGAAAACCCAGGCCCCCTCGTCGATTACGGGGGCATCTCGAACTAGTGGACTGTAACACCTGAAATACAGTCCACTAATGCCGCCCGACTAGAAACCGCCGGCCAGGAACTTCAGAATCTCGGGCAGATGTTCGCCGACCAGCCCCCACCCGTGCGGCTCCCCCTCGTAGATGTGCAGTCGATGCTCAGCCGTCGTGGTCTCCAGCAGATGGGCCAGACCGCGAATGCCCTCCTCCATTGGAATCATCTGGTTGTACCGATCCGCTGTCCCGTACAGCATCATCACCCGCAGGCTGTTCAGATCTCCTTTGGCCAGATTCTCGAGGCTGTTGGCCTTCCAGTGCTCCAGGTCGACCGGGTTTCCATAGACCCGGTGCAGGAGCCGGGAAAAAAACTGGGATCGGCGATCAGAACCCCTCAGCAACGCGGACGGATCGTCCCCCAGCAGCACGATCGGCGAACTGGCCACGACGGCCGAGTAGAAATCGGCATGCTTGAACGCCAGTTTGAGGGCTCCGTATCCACCCATGGAAGTCCCCCCGATAGCGCGTCCTTCTCGATCTTTGCGGACCCGGAACGTGCTTTCGATTTCCTTTACGAAATCGTTTTGGAAGGCGCTCTCGTACGGAGCCTTCCCATCGGCTGAATCGGTGTAATACCCCCTTTCTCCCGAAGGATGGGCCATCACGAATTCAGTCAGGGAGTGTTCACGAATCGTCTTGTCGACGATCTCGGGCAGGTTGCCGTAGCGCCCCACGCACCAGCTGGTATGGTCATTGTTCATCCCGTGCAGAAAATACACAACCGGGTAAGCCTTGGCGTTGAAATCGTAGCCGGCGGGAAGAAAGACGCTGTATCCCAGATCTTTATTGAGGGACTGGGAGTGAAAAGAGTGGAATTCGACGCGCGAACCCGAGGACAGACGAATCGTTTCCGGGTCAGCCAGGCGCCGTGGGGGGTCTGCCCGTTGAGCCACAACTCCCGCCCACAGCAAAAGCAGAACCTGTGCCGAAACGAGCCGCTTGATTCCTGAAAACATCCCGCAGATTATAGCCCAGGGAACCGGGTCACGCGCTTCCAGATCTTGCCGATATAGCTCGAGACCGGAAGAGTGTCTCCTTCCAGATCAGCCCAGCGCCACTCGGGGTGTTGGGGAACCGGTTCCAGGAGTTCGCACAGCACGGGAGTGAACAAAAGGCGGCGGAAGGTGACTTGATGCTTCACCTCTTGCAGTCGGCGGGCCTGGCGCAGGCGCAGGCCGTGTTGGGTGTGAAAGCGCTGCTCGATATTCTTCGCCCCTGCCTTGATTTTTGGGTATTCCCAGAATCCCCTCAGATAGGGTTCCTCATGGGCCCGCGTCAACAGTACGCGATTTCGGCCGTCAAGAATCACCGCGCTGATGAAGCAGTGTCGCTCGGCCGGGCGCTTCTTACGGCTGAGTGGAATCTCGTCCTGCAGACCAGCTTGCCGGGCCCCACACAACGATGCGAAAGGGCACTCTTCGCAGACGGGTTGCCGAGGCGTACAGACGAGAGCTCCCAACTCCATGAGAGCTTGATTAAACTCGCTGATACGCGAGGCGACGCCGGGACTCTTGACGACTTCCTTGAGGATCTTCCAGAAGGCCTTTTCGGACAGTGCATCCACTTTGGCCACGCACAACAGCCGGGCCAGTACTCGCTTTACGTTTCCGTCCAGGATGGCTTCCGGGAGTCCATATGCCTGAGAGAGCACCGCTCCGGCCGTGTAAGCCCCCACCCCGGGCAGTTGCAGGGCCGTTTCCCGATCCCGTGGGAATCGTCCCTGGTGTTCCCGGCAGATGATGGCAGCGGCCCGCCACAGATTCTCGGCCCGGCGGTAGTAGCCCAGCCCGGACCACAGACTTAGCACCTGCTCTCTGGGAGCCTTGGCCAGGTCCTTAACGGTGGGATAAGTTTCGAGAAAGCGATGGTAGTAGGGTAATACCGTCTGGATACGAGTCTGCTGCAGCATTGTCTCGGCCACCCAGATGGGATAGGCGTCCCGCTGATCTCGCCACGGAAGGTCGCGCCGGGCCCCCTCGTACCAGGCCAGCAGGCGGCTCATGAAGACTCGGACCGGAATTTGCAGCTCGATCCCTGGGGCGTCTTGCGGTCTCAAGCCGTCTCCCTGTCACTCGACGGAAAGGTAGTGGGTCACTCGAGCTGCCACGGTCCCGATGAGATGCCCGACCACTCCGGCCCCAGCCAGCCTTTCCTGCAGCGCGGCGGCGTCACTGGAGGGCAGCCCAATCAGCAACCCGCCCGACGTCTGGGGATCGAGCAGGATCTGCTGCATCCTTCTCCTGGTTCGGTTCCAGGAGACCGCATCGCCTACGTAGTCCCGATTCGCCTGGATCCCACCGGGAAGCATGCCGCGCTTGGCCAGGGCCTCCACATCTTTGAGAAGCGGTACTCGCGCACTCTCGATCTCGAGGCAGACCCCGCTTGAGACAGCCATCTCAAAGGCATGACCGAGCAGTCCGAAGCCGGTGACGTCGGTAACGGCGTGAACCTCGAAACCGGATAACTGCCCGGCCGCCGCGCGATTCAAGGTGAGCATCCAGTTGATCGCCTCTCGCTCAGCAGCTTCGGGGCACTTTCCATACTTGACCGCGGTCGCAATGATGCCAGTGCCAATCGGCTTGGTCAGTATCAGGGAATCCCCGGGCAGGAGTCCATGATTGCGGTAAATCCGGTCCGGATGAGCCAGGCCCGTTGCGACGTAGCCGAATTTCAGCTCCGGGTCCTTAACCGAATGACCTCCGATCACGGCCACCGCGGCTTCCCGCATCTTCTCGGAGCCACCGCACAGGATCTGGTGGAGAATCTCTTCGTCGAGAACATCGACGGGAAAACCGACGATGGAAAGGGCGAACCGCGGCCGGGCACCCATGGCGTAGATATCACTCAGGGCATTGGTGGCAGCGATCTGGCCATAGACGAAGGGGTCGTCCACAATCGGCGTAAAGAAATCGGTACTTTGAACGATCGCCGTCTCCTCATCGATCAGGTACACTCCGGCGTCGTCAGCCGTTTCGAAGCCAACCAGAACATTTGGATCCACAATCCCCGGCAGATCCTTCAAAGCCTTCTGCAGCACTCCCGGTGCCAGCTTTGAAGCTCAACCGGCGCAGTCGACGAGTTCCGTCAGGCGTTTCTTGCGCCGTAGAATCATGATGGTCATTATAGGGCATCCTTCCCATGGCTTCGTGCCGGCAGTTGATGGTCGCGGCGGCGGGTCTTCGCTGTCTGCCTGCCTCGCAACTCGCGGATTCTCCGGGGCCGCATCTACGGGCCCGCAGGGTCTTCCAGCTCACGTCTATAATGGCACGCGTGGTGCACGATTTTGATGTGTTTGTCATTGGCGGGGGTCATGCCGGCTGTGAGGCGGCAGCAGCAGCAGCACGCCTGGGTGCCAGAACTGCGCTGTGCACGATCAACCTGGGCATGATCGGCCAGATGTCCTGCAATCCGTCTATTGGAGGAATTGCCAAGGGGCATCTGGTGCGGGAGATCGACGCAATGGGCGGCCTGATGCCCCGGGTAGCCGATCGGGCCGGTGTCCAGTTTCGGCTGCTCAACCGGCGGCGCGGGCCGGCGGTTCAGGCTCCACGGGCCCAGTGCGACAAACAGATCTACCGCCAGACCATGCAGCAGGCGCTGGCCCGGATTCCTAACTTGTCTCTTGTACAAGGAGAGGTTGCCGCTTTGCGAACCCGAGGCAACTCGTTGCAGGGTGTCGAGATGGGATCCGGCGAAACTTTCTCCTGTGGAGCCACGGTGCTGACCACAGGGACCTTTTTGAACGGTTTGTGTCATGTCGGCGGGCAGAAATTCCGGGCCGGTCGATCAGGAGAACGAGCCTCTTTGCGCCTGGCCGAGTCGGTCCGGGCAGTCGGGTTCGAAATGGGGCGCCTGAAGACCGGCACCCCGCCCAGGGTTGACCGGGCCAGCGTCGCTCTGGATGGGCTCGAGGAGCAACCGGGAGATGCTCGGCCGGCGTTTTTCTCCTATGCGACCAGCCAGCTGTCTCAGCCGCAGATCCCCTGCTGGATCACCCATACCAATGAACGAGTGCACCAGATCCTGCACTCAAACATGAAGAGAAGTCCCCTGTACAGCGGTGAGATTGCAGGCATCGGACCTCGCTACTGCCCCTCCATTGAAGACAAGGTAGTCAAGTTTTCCGATCGGTCTTCTCATCAGCTCTTCCTGGAACTCGAGACCCTGGCTGGGAACTCCATTTACATCAACGGCCTCTCCACCAGTATGCCGGTCGATGTTCAGGAGGGTGTGCTGCGTGAGATTCCGGGGCTCGAGAAAGCAGTTATTCTCAGACCCGGTTACGCTGTCGAATACGATTTCGTCAACCCTCAACAGCTACAGCCGACTCTCGAGACCCGGGCTCTGAAGAGACTCTTTCACGCCGGTCAGATCAACGGAACGACAGGATACGAGGAAGCAGCAGCGCAGGGTCTGGTAGCAGGGGTCAACGCAGCCTTGAGCAGCAGGGGCGGACAGCCCTTTGTGCCGGCGAGGAACAACAGTTACCTGGGAATTCTGATTGACGACCTGGTAACTCAAGGCGTCGATGAACCCTACCGGATGTTCACTTCTCGTGCTGAATACCGCCTGCTGCTGAGAATCGACAACGCCGATCGGCGGCTCATGCCGGAGGCCAGTTCCCTGGGTTTGATTGGTACCGAGGTGCTGGAACAACACAGCGCCGAGTGGCGGCGAATTGATGGGGCGCTGCAATACTTGAGGAGCACTCACCTGAACCGATCGAGCCCGTCTCACTTGCGACTGCACAGAGAGTTCGCCTTCGAACACGGTACCGCCTTGAGTCAACTGTTGCGCAGACCGGAAGTCAAGATCCGACACCTCCTCCCGAGCCTGGTCGAGGCCGGCCACCATCTTTCACCCCGGCAGGCTGAGAGGGTTGAAATCGAAGCTAAGTACGAGGGTTACATCCGGCAGCAGCAGCGGGATGTAGAAAAGATGGCGCAGCTCGAAGAACACCCGATTCCAGCCGATCTGGACTATGCCCGGATCTCGGGGCTCTCCACTGAAATGATCGAGCGCCTGGACAGAGTCCGACCCGCCAGCCTGGGACAGGCGGCGCGTGTTCCGGGTGTCACACCGGCTGCCGTTTCGATTCTCAACATCCACCTCGGGGTGCGGGCGCGAAAAGGCCTGGAAGTCTGAATGCACGCTTCCGCTGGTTCCTCTTCCGTCCGGGAGCTGTGCCGCCGGGCCGTCAGCCTGCAATCCCAATTCGGTCTTTCTTTGAATCGGGATCAGATTAGAAGGTTGGGGATTTACCTGGACATTCTTTTGCGGTGGCAACGACGTGTCAATCTGATCTCCGAACCGTCTCCCGAGCGGCTCCTTCGCCTTCACTTCCTGGAGAGCTTCTGGCTGGCCAAGCACTTTCTCGAGGATCGATCGGTTCTGACCGACCTGGGCAGCGGTGCCGGGTTTCCCGGTCTGGCAGCCAGGATCTATCGTCCTCTACTGAGTGTGACTCTGGTTGAAAAGCATGCAAAAAAGGCTCTCTTCCTGGAGCAGGTGAGCCGCCGCCTGAAATTGCGAGACGTGTCTGTCTTTTCTAACCGCTGGCAGGAATATGAAGGCTGGCAGACGGGTGGAATCGTTTCTATTCGGGCTTTGAAGGTTTCAAGGGAGCTCCTCGAGGACCTGGCCGAGAACAGGCAGCGTGTGCTTCTACTACACACGAAGGATGTTCCTGATATATACGATAAGTGGTTTATTATCAATCAGTTACAGGTTCCAGGATCGCGACAAAGGTGGGTCAGCGAGCTGGAGATACGGGGAGGAAACTCCTAAGGGCTTAGTAAGAACTGGGGAAGGCCGGGAGGTGGAAACGCGGGGGGGGGCTGTTTCACGTGAAACACGGGGGCCGCCGCCGAGTGGACAGAGGCGCGAATGCAATGAGCGCGCCATTCCACAGCTTGTGGTTTCCGGCTGTGGTTTTCCCCTTCACTGTTCTTCTTCCGCCGCCGTCAGGTTCTACAATCGGTTCTCGCTGATTTGTAAGTCTTCCCGGCAGCTTCCGCGCTGCTGCGCAGTCACTGGCGTTCCTGCCTCTGCGGTCGCTTCGGTCGTGAACATACCCCGGGCCATTCCACTAGCCCGGATTATGCAAAAGATCTGAATCCGAGTGAGATTCTGGCTCCAGGAAAAAGCCGTAGCTCTCTGATATAAAAGGGTTTAGAGAAACAATGACCCTAAACAGGAGCTACGGCAATGTTGAAAGCAGTCTGCCAGAATACCCTGCCATTTCACAGCCACAGAAAGATCACGACGCGTTTTGATGGAGGGAGCCTCACTTCCGACGCAGGATGGTTGTTGTTTGGATCCCTGGATCGTCAACATCGATTGTGCGAGGGCTTCAGTTCGTGTATTGCGGAAAGTCGAGACCGACGCTACGTTCGTCATGACCTGTTGAAGTTGATCCGACAACGAGTCTTGCAGATCGTGGCCGGCTACGAAGACTGTAATGACGCCGATACGCTGCGCTCGGATCCGATGCTCAAGACCGTCTGTGATCAGTTGCCAGAGAGCGATCCCGATTTGGCCACCCAGCCGACTTTCTCCCGCCTGGAGAACTCCGTCACCAAGAAGGATCTGATGCGTCTGAGCCGGTGGCTGCTAGGCCGTTATGTGCGCTCCCTGAAGAAGAGACGTCCCAGCAAGATCATCCTGGATCTGGACAGTACCGACGACCACACTCACGGCCAACAGGAGTTCTCCTTCTACCACGGGTATTACCGAAACCACATTCTGCATCCTTTGCTGATCTTCGATGCCGACACGGGAGACCTGGTCTGTGCCGTGTTGAGACCTGGCAACAAGGGGGCTGCCTCTCACATCGTGCCCATTCTGAAGCGAGTCGTGGAGGCCATCCGACAAGCAGTGGGGACGGATGTCGAGATTGAGATTCGGGCCGACAGCGGCTTTGCCACGCCTCGGCTCTACGAGTTCTGTGAATGTGAAGAGAATAAACTCCAGTATGTCATTGGGTTAAGTCGAAACCCTCGCCTGCAGCGAGTGGTCGAGCCCCTGCTGGATTCGACTCGGCTGAGGTTCCTTGAGCTGGAGGAAAAACAGCGTCAGTTTGACGAGTTTCTTTATCGAGCCCACAGCTGGGATCGATCCCGTCGCGTCATTGTCAAAGTGGAGGTCGATCAGCGTGGCATCAATCGTCGCTTTGTAGTTGCCAACCGGGACGATCTCTGCTCCCAATCACTTTATGACCACTACACAAACCGAGGGCAGACCGAGAACTTCATCAAGGCCTTCAAGAATCATCTGAGCATGGACCGACTCAGCTGTCATCGATTCCTGGCCAATCAGTTTCGACTCCTCCTGCATGCACTGGCTTACCAGATGTTCGTGCGCCTGCGCGACTATCTTCACGGAACCCCCTGGCACAAGCTCGAAATCGAAACCTTACGTCGTCGGGTCCTCAAGATTGGGGCCCGGATCCGACAAACCACTCGACGCATCTGGGTCCATCTTTCCTCAGCCTTCCCCGAACAACCCCTCTTCCACCTCGTCTTGAGTCGCCTGAACTCCAGTTAGCTTTTCCCAGCTCCCCCGAAAAACCGCTTCCGACACTCATCCAGGCCCAGATCTGTCTGAAATTCACTCCCCAAACCACTCAAACGCCTCGCCAACCCATATTCTTCGCAAATCCGCCTGTCACACCTGCCCGCTTCCGAGTTGGGCCACTTCTCGAGTCGTTTTTCAACACCGAACTACGGTTCTTGCATAATCCGGGCTAGCCTCGCCCTGCAGCAGGATCATTTTCTTTCCGAGCTACGGCGTTCTATGTAGTGTGGCTTTGCAATACACTCCGTACCCCGACGCCTATTTTTTGACCTTCACCTGTCACGGTGTCCGCCTGCACGGCGACCCGGATGGCAGCGTAGATCGCTTCCACAACAGTTACGGCAACCCCTTAGTGGGCCCGCATCGGGGACTGCAGGCCTCGATGCGCGGTCAAATAGTAGTGTAACTGTTTTTCTGTAATTTCTGGTCAGGCCTTGGGTCGGAAAGACAGAGGTCTGGGACAGGATTCTCCAAAAACAGAAACGAGAATCTGGCAAGGAGAATCAAATGAACCCAGATCTGGAAAAGAGAGTACCACGGGAGATCCTGGCGGAGTTGATCGAGGAAGGAACAGAAGCCTTTCGAGGAATCCTGGAGAAGTTGTTCAACGTGGCGATGCAGTTGGAAAGAAGCGAGTTTCTGGGAGCGGAAGCGTACGAGAGAACAGCCAGTCGGCGAGGCTATCGAAACGGATTCAAAGGCAAGCGGATTCAGACTCGAGTGGGAGATCTGCACTTGGAGATTCCACAGGTGCGTGGGTTGAGGTTTTATCCCAAGTCGCTGGAGAGGGGTTGCCGTTCGGAGAAGGCCCTGAAGCTGGCCATTGCCGAGATGTATGTGATGGGCGTCTCGACGAGGAAAGTCACCGAGATCACGGAGCAGCTGTGTGGGTTGGAGATCTCGGCCACCCAGGTCTCGAGAGTGGCCGGGATGCTGGACGAAGAGCTGGAAGAGTTTCGAAGCCGGGAGCTGGGAGAGTATCCGATCGTGTATCTGGATGCCCACTACGAGAAGGTTCGAAGAGGCGGCAGGGTGCAGGACGTGGCCATCCTGAAAGCCATAGGAGTCAATCGTTTCGGGACGCGGGAGGTGTTGGGTCTGAGCGCCAGGATCAGTGAAGCGGAGGTGCATTGGCGAGGGTTTCTGGGAGATCTGCACAAGCGTGGACTGAGAGGGGTCGAGCTGTTTGTCAGTGACGATCACGAAGGACTGAAGGCGGCCAGGCGGGCAGTTTATCCGTCGGTGCCCTGGAACCGTTGTCAGTTTCACCTGAGTAAAAACGCCCAACAATATGCTCGCCGCAAAGAGGACAAGCCCCGCATCGCCCAGGCCATGCGGGACATTTTCGATGCCCCGTCTCGAGAGGATGCCGAGGAGCTCAAGGGTAAAGTCGTCAAGAAGTTCGAAAAGATTGCACCGGAGTTCGTGAGCTGGCTGGAAGACAACCTGGATGAAGGGCTGACAGTGTTTGATTTTCCGAGGAGCTGGTGGCGAAGGATCCGAACCATCAACGGACTGGAGAGACTGCACCGGGAGATCCGGAGACGAACCCGGGTGGTGGGAATCTTTCCCCACGAAGCATCGGCGCTGCGGCTCATCTCGGCTGTGCTTGCAGAGATACACGAGGAGTGGTTAACCGACCGGCAATACCTGAACCTGGCCGGCTGGAAAAAACAAGTGGAGCAATTCTTCCCTACAGGCCCTAGAGGAAATTACAGAAAAACGGTTGCTTAACCGGTCAAATGAGCCTCGAGCCGTTTTCCCTGGACAGGCCAAGACGGAGATGCGTCCTTCAGGCAACCCTCGACACGTGCGTTCTTCACGGATGGCTTCCGTGGACGGTTCATGTCCGCACCACCCACGTACATGCCGTAATCAGTGCGGCAGAGCCGGGAACAGCGGTGCGTCGTGCGGTCAAGACTTCTGCCACGAGGGCCCTGCGCCGAGGAGGTTTCGATGTAGCCCGGCGCCGCAAGTGGACGCGCAAGGGAAGTATTGTCCACCTGTGGAACCGGGACAGGCTCGAGGCGGCCGTTATCTACGTGGCAGCCGAGCAGGGACAGCCCCTTGAACTGTTTGTACATCCCCGCGCAAGGAAGTTCGTCAATCAGGTCTGATACGGGTTTTGCGGCCTCGTGTGGGGTCGTGTGGGGTATGTATAGGTGAACATTTCGGGCCACTTGCAGGTTAGGGAGGAGCGTCCTTGCCGGTTTGGCAGGTTTCCCGGCGGCTTCCGCGCCGCGGCGCAGTCACTGGCGTTCCTGCCTCTGCGGTTTCGTAAATATTCGGTAAACCCGTAAGCGTAATCTCGAGCGTTGGGTTACAGGGAAACTCAAGTTGAGCGCAGGGAACAGCGGAAGTCTTTGCGTAAGGGGTAGAGCCAGATGCTCTTGGTGGGTAGATTGGCTTGGTGGTTACGATCCAGCTTTCCGCGCCCTTGGGTGTGGCCGACATGGATCCAGTTGGCAGCCTTGTAGCAGGCGCCTGTGAAGCGTTGAGTGTCGACGAAGGTTTCCAGCAAGACAGGTCGGTAGGCGTAGCGATTGTGCCAGTCTTCGGGGAGTTGACGGGCGGCCATGGCCAGTAGCTTGGAGGCCAGGTTCTTGGACTCGACCCAGGGCAGGATTAAGAAACGGGCGTTGTTGACAATCAGCTGCAGGTTCCTCTCCCGTTCCGAAGGACGCCAGCCGATGAAGCGGTCGCGCGCGGCGGTTTTCCAGGCGGCGGCGCCAAAGCCGAGCAGAGCCAGGATGCGGTTTTCCGAACAAGCGAAGTAGCGCAGCTGAGCACCGGGCAGGGGCTTGTATCCCAGATAGTGGTAGCGGTCGATATATTCATTCCACAAAGTGGAGTCCGGGCGGCTTAGGGTCCCACTCTGGGATGGGTGAACCCCCTCGCCTTTAGGCGAAGCCTTCAGGAGGCTTGGGGGTACACTGCGGAGGTGTCTGAGTATCGGAAAAGTTCGCATGCAGTGTATCGGCTGAGATATCACTTTGTGTTCATCACCAAGTACCGCAAGCCGGCTCTGCGAGGAGAGATCGGGAAAGAGGAGCGGGACCTGACGCGAGAGATTTGCCGATCATTGGATATCGAGATCGTGAAGGGGCATGTGCGACCCGATCATGTGCATTTGTTGTTGGATGTGCCGCCGAGATTGGCGCCGAGCCGAGTGATGCAGGCGATCAAAGGGAAAACGTCGCATCATCTACTGCAAGATCACCGCAAGTTGCGCAAGGAGTTTTGGGGACGACATCTTTGGGCACGAGGGTACTTCGTGGCGACGACTGGGAATGTGAGCGATACGATGGTTGCAGAGTATATCGAAACCCAAGATGTCGAGACCCGAGACGACGATTTTCGGGTCACTGAGTAGTCAGCCTGCGAGCGAAGCGAGGTCTTTAGGCGACTTCAGTCGCATGTCGAATCCACCGCCTTCAGGCGGTGGAGAGTGGGACCCTTCTCAAGACCGGCTCCAGATGCAGGCCTGCCAGCTCATGCACCGGCCGGGACAGCAGCGGCTGCGGGGCGCTGCAGAAAGTGTGCTCGATTCGGCCCGAGCCTCCTTTGCGGTTGCGAGGGGGCGGCAGTTGCAGCAGCCCCTCGCGATGCATGCGCAGCATGGCCACCCGGCAGCTCATCTGCTTGAGGCCACCGTCCGTTTTGCGCCACTCGAGCAATCGGCACGCCAATCGAGACAGCTGAGCGCGCGTGCGGGTTGGGTTGTCGGCAATCAAGTCGCACAGTTGCCCGATCTCCTGACCCGTGAAGTTGCGGCCACAGTAGCGCTTCATGCCGCCTCCCGACCACCGGGTCGACCCCAGGCCGCTCTTCGGTCGGGGTCCATTTCCCAGGGCAGGAATCTCGTCAGTTGGGGCGGCGCCCGGTTGCCCGATTCGGCGCAGCACTGCAGATAGCAACTCAACCAGCGTTGCGGATTGATCTCCCACAGCTGCAAGGTTTGCAGAATCGTGAACACAACCGCGGCCAGACGGGCGCTAGACCGACTGCCTGAGCCGTAGTAGTTCTTGCGACCCACCACCGGGCCTCGCAAAGCGCGCTCTGAAGCGTTGTTGTCCATGGCCACCTCGGGGTGATCCAAAAAGACGGTCAACCCTTCCCAGTGTCGCTCCAATCGGCGCAGCACCTTCCTGCAGGCCCCATGCAGGACCCGGCTCTGCAACTCCGCATCGCGCTGCCTCTCCAGTCCCAGCACCGCCCCCCGCAGTTCCCGATCCCGGGCGGCAAAGCCGGCAGGCTGTTCTCGGGCCTGCACGCGACACCGATTCAGATCGAACAGGCCTCCGATCCCCTCCACCCAACTCATCGCCCACCCCTCCAACTCGGGCCAGGACTTGGCCAGGGAAAAAAAGTCGCGTCGCACGTGGGCCCAGCAAAAGGCCAACTCCAGACCCTCCCATTGTCTGGCCAACTTCTTGTACACAACGTAGCGGTCGCTCAGCAGAATGCCGGCCGCAGTGCCTCCGAAGTGCGCCTCCGGCACCTGGGCCGAGCGGCTGGGAGACAGCGTGAACACTACCGTCGAAGGGGATCGGAACACCCACAGATGCCAGCCGTGACCTATCTTGCCCTCCACCTCCTCGAACACCCGCCAGCCGGTCTCGTCAGCCTGCCAACGATCCTCGCTCAACTGCCTGACACGGATGGCCTCCCGGACCGGCTCCAACAGCGGGAGCAGTTTCCTCAGCCCTCCCGCGATCGTCCCAGCCGACAGCCTCACTCCTTGGTCGGCCAGTTCTTGCAGCAGTCGGTTGCTGGGACGCGCATAAAGATACTTGTCCAAGATCACCCTCACCCACACCGAGATGCCCAGCTTGCCGCGCGGGATCAAACGGCCTGGTGACGGCGCCGTCACGATGCCGGGCAGGACCCCACAAGCACAGCTTGGATGGTATCGCCTGCGTCTGATCACCCGACGCCAGACCCGCGTCTCGATCTCTACCACCTGGGCCTCATCGGTACCAGGAAACGGATCCAGGCGCCGTCCGCAGCGGGGACACTTCCGCTGCTCTGCGGGCAGATCAGCCACTTCCTCCCGGGCTTCCAGCCCATCCAGACTGCTTCGACCATGTCCCCGCGTCCCCGGCTGCTGTCCGCGAGGGCGCGCTGAGACCTGGCTCCGGGATGGGCTCTTGCCCTCGCAGACCAAACGCTCGCTACGACGACCGTACAGACAGCCTTCCAACTCTCGAATGCGTGCCCGTAGCTCTTCGTTTTCGCTCTTGAGATCGGTTCTCCGTCGGACCGCTTCCCCGTGCCGGGCCTTCCAGTACGCCGCAGCCCAACGCAAGCTGATGTACTCCTCCTTATCCACCCGGATCTGAACGCCGGCTGTCGACGCCCGCTGCCGGGACTCCCGATTCTCTACGCCTTGCTCCCCCTGACCTAGGGCGGCTCCCATGTCCACCTATATACACGATTGAAAGTCCTGTGTCCAGCAAAATCTGATGGTGTCAGCGGAGGGATGGGTTTACCGAATATTTACGCGGTTTCCTTGATTGTCCATGCTCCTCGCGGCTTTCGCGCCGGTCCCGGAGATGGCCTGAGCCGCCGCCGATCAGACCGAGGGGCGACTGCAATGAGCGCACCATTCCACAACTCGTGGTTACCGGCAGGTGGCTTTCCCCTTTGCTGTTCTTTTTCTTGGTAGTGCCATCATGTCTCGTAACCTGAGGCCGCGTGGCACGCCGGCGGCAGGTTTGCAGTCGGTTCTCGCTGACTCGTGAGTCTTCCCGGCGGCTTCCGCGCCGCGGCGCAGTCACTGGCGTTCCCGCCTCTGCGGTTTCCTTGATTGTCCACGTACCTTGCGGCTTGTACGCCGGTCCCGGAGATGCCCTGAGCCGCCGCCGAGTAGACAGAGCGCGAATGAAATGAGCGCGCTATTCCACTAGCTCATGATGACACCCGGTGGTCCTATTTCCTGTTTCACGTGAAACATTTTGGCCAGATGGCTTTGTTATTCTGCGCGCGTTATGACACGAGTGATTGCGATTACCAACCAGAAGGGTGGGGTGGGGAAGACGACGACGGCCATCAACCTGGGAGCTGCTCTGGCTTCGGCCGATCTTTCCGTCCTCGTGGTCGACCTCGACCCGCAGGGGAACACCACCGCCGGGCTGGGTGTGCAGAGAGACAATCTGCAGGCTACGATCTACGAGGTTCTGCTCGGGCACTGCCACCCCTCCGACGCACTGTGCCCGACTCAGGTTGCCAACCTGCATGTTCTTCCGGCGAATCGCAGCCTGATCGGAGCTACGATTGAGCTGCTGGAGTTTCCCGAGAGAGAGAAGCGACTTCGCAGCGCCATTCAAGATCTCCAGTCCGACTACCACTACGTCTTGATCGATTGTCCTCCGTCGCTGGGAATTCTGACCGTTAACGCCCTGACCGCAGCCGACTCCCTGCTCATTCCGATGCAATGCGAGTACTTCGCCCTGGAGGGGCTCTCGGAACTCTTCCAGACCATACGTCGCGTCAGGAGCCGGCTCAACCCGGGTCTGGAAATCGAGGGAGTGCTGCTCACGATGTACGACGACCGTCTCAATCTGGCCAACCAGATACGGAAAGATGTCAGCCGCCATCTTGGCCAGCAGCTGTTTCAGACGATCATCCCACGAAATGTTCGCCTGGCCGAATCCCCGAGCTTCGGAAAGCCCGTGCTTCTTTACGATGCTCGCTGCAAGGGGGCCAGTAGTTACATCGATCTGGCCAGTGAGATTCTGGCCAGCGCTCGGCAGCGGGCCGTCAAAGTCAGTTAAGAGAGGGTACTGCAAATGAAACGCAATGTCTTAGGGAAGGGTCTTGATGTCCTGTTGCCCGAGGCAGTTCTGGAAACGGGACTTCGCCACATTGAGATCGACCAGATCAGACCCAACACGTTGCAGCCACGAATGCAGGTGCATGTCGAAAACCTTCAGAAACTGGCTGACTCCATTTCGGAGCACGGCGTATTACAGCCCGTGATTGTGCGGTCTCGCCACGAGGGGAGCGGCTTCGAGCTGGTGGCCGGCGAGCGACGCTGGAGAGCGGCACAACGGGCGGGCTTGATGGCGATTCCAGCAATTATCCAGGACATTTCGGATGAAAAGATGCTGGCGTTGGCCCTGGTCGAGAACATCCAGCGCGACGACCTGACGGCCATCGAGGAAGCCCACGCTTACCAGGTTCTGGTCGAGAAGTTTCATCTTTCCCAGGACGAAGTGGCTCGGCGAGTGGGCAAGAGTCGCAGTGCGGTGGCCAATACCCTGCGCCTTCTGCATCTTTCCCATGACGTGCAGCAGATGCTGCTGGACGGATCGATCTCGATGGGCCACGCGCGCGCGCTGCTTCCCCTACCGGAGAAGGCTCAACGGCGACTGGCCCGAAAGGTGAAGGGGCGCGGGCTTTCGGTCCGGCAGACCGAACGGGCAGTAAAGAAACTTCTGCATCCGAAACAAGGGAAGGGCGTTACTTCGATCGACCCCCACCTCGTGGCAGCCCGGCAACGCCTGGAAGAGCATTTCCAGACCAAAGTGGAGATCCAGAAAAACAGGGGAGGTGCCGGGAGGCTGCTTCTTCATTTCCACAACGACGAGGAGCTGGAGCGCCTTTACGAGATTCTGATTGCTTAAGGCGACCGCAGAGGCAGGAACGCCAGCCGGCCCAGGCTCGGGGAGCTACTTTCCTATGCAGAAAGTGGAGAAGATCTGGTCCAGGATGTCATCGACGGTAGTCTCACCGGTGATGGTTCCCAGGGACTGCAGGGCCTTTCTGAAATCGTGGATGGGGTATTCCTCGCTCAGACCCTCGCGGTAGGCGGAGATCCCCTTTTCCATCCATCGGATGGCGGCCCGTACCGCTTCATAGTGACGGATGTTGGTGAGGAAAAAACTTTCCCTTTCAACACCCGTCCCCGGCGTTACCTCACGCCAGAGCGCTTTCACGAGGCGCCCCATGCCTTCTCCGCGCAGAGCCGAGGTCGAGACCCTTTGACAACCGGAATTCTCCAACGCCCGCGGTAACTGAAGGCGACCGGGAAGATCCTGCTTGTTTAGAACCAGGATCGTAGGTTGCTCGTGCACCAGCTCCCAGATCTCTCGTTCTCCGGAACCAAACACAACGCTGGAATCCAGAACGAACAGGACGACATCGGCGCAGGCCAGATATTCTCTCGTCTTTTGGATGCCGAGCTTCTCGATCTGATCCCGGGCCGCCCGGATCCCGGCCGTGTCGACCAGTCGGGCGGGCAGGCCTTCTATACTGATTGTTTCACTTACAGCATCCCTTGTGGTCCCGGGCTCAGGTGTGACCAGAGCGCGCTTATTTCTAAGTAAAGCATTGAAAATACTAGACTTACCTACATTCGGAGATCCGGTAATCGCTACTTCGATCCCGGCTCGCACCAGCCGCCCCAGATCAAATCCCGAGGCCAACCGCTCCAGCTCACCAGTGATTTCACGCTGGCGCCCCAGCAGACTCTCTTTCCCCTCCGGGGTTACCTCATCTTCAACAAATTCCAGGGAGGTTTCCATGTGGCTGAGAATCTGGATCAGGCTGGTCCTGATCGGTTCGAGCTGCCGGGAAAGCCGCCCACCCAGCTGCTGGGCCGCGAGACGGGCCTGAAAGGCCGTCTGGCTCTCGATCAGGTCCCGAACTGCCTCGGCCTGGGCCAGATCCAGCTTACCTCGGAGAAAGGCTCTCCTGGTGAACTCGCCGGGATCCGCCATCCGGGCACCGCGGCGGAGCAGGCCTTGTATGATCTGCTGCACGATCAAGAGGCTGCCGTGACAGGAAACCTCGATGACATCCTCTCCGGTGTAGGACTCCGGGGCCGGGAACCACGTCATCAGCACCTGGTCCAGGACTTCACCCTCCTCGCCGGTAATCTGTCCCAGGGTGGGGCTGCGGGGAACCAGGACCCCGGGCGAGGCTGACTCGAAGATGCCTTTGGCAAGCTGTCGCGGATTGGGACCTGAAAGGCGAATCAGCGCAACTGCACTTTTCCCGGGTGCCGTCGCCAGAGCAACAATGTGATCCTCTTCAGAGGCTCGACCTGTCATTGCATCGGGTGGACGGGTGCGGCTAGTAGGTACTAGGCCTCGGGAATGACGACAACCCGGCGGTGCATCCCTCGCCCATCGCTCTCGGTCCTGACCTGGCTCTCGTTGGCGAGACACAAATGGATGATCCGCCGGTCGCCGGCCGGCATGGGCTGGAATTGAAACGGGCGCCCAGATCTCTGTGCCTGCTCAGCCGCCTTTCCGGCCAGTAACTCCAATTCACGGGTGCGGGTAGCGCGATACCCCTCGCAATCCACCACGAACCGGTACTGGCCCTTGGCCCTGCGGTAAAAGATCTGGCTCACCAGATGATTCAGGGCATGCAGGAGCCGGGCATTCTCGCTGAGGACCAAGTCCAGGTCCGGCCCGGTCAAATCGATCACCACCTGATCCTGGTTGGGCTCAACACTCGCTTCCAGCTCCAATTCTGCCCGGTTCAGGAGCTGCTCGGTAAAATGTCGGATTTCTTCAAGGATTTCGTGGGCCATTTCTTACCTGTTCTTGGACTTTCTCCCTCTGGAATTTCTCTTGGGGGTGCTGGACTGCTTGGGCACCTGCTTGGACAACTCGGGGCTCACTCGCTGCACAATGACCTGGAACAACATTCCGAATACATTACTGAAGAGGAAGTATAGCGCCAAACCACTGGACACTTTCAAAAAGAGCGCCGTGAAGACTACCGGCATCATCATCATCATTTTCCGCTGAGCCGGATCGCCTCCACCGGGGGTCATTATCTGCTGGGCAAGCATGGTTGCCCCCATTAAGATCGGCGTAACAAAGGTCAGATCGTACCTTGACAGATCCCCGATCCAGAGAAACGGCTCGCCTCGAAGCTCGATCGAGGTCCAGAGCATAGTGTAGAAAGCAAACAAGAACGGCATTTGAAGCAGCAGCGGCAAACAGCTTCCCAACGGGTTGACCCCGTGCTCCTGGTAAAGCGCCATGACCTGCTTGTTCATGTCCTGCCGTTTGGGATCGCTCTTGGGTAGATCCTTGTACCGGCTCTGGATCGCCTTGAGCTGGGGCTGCAGCTCGGTCATCTTTTTCATGGAAACGATTTGCTTGTAGCGGATCGGGACCAGCGCCAGGTTGATCAGGAAGGTGAGGAGAATGATGGCCACGCCGTAGTTGCTGACGAGCCCGTGAATCCATTTGAGCATCCAAAGCAAGGGTTTGACCAGAAAGGACAACAGCCCATAATCGACCAGTTCTCCCAGACCCGGGCTGACTGTGCGCAAGACTTCGAGGTTCTTGGGTCCGAAATACACTCGCAGGGGGAGCTCTCCGTTGGCTCTGGCCCGGGCGGAGAGCAGCACCACCTGCTCGTCTCCAACTACGCCCGCCAGGGTGTGGGCCATCATCTGAATCGTGGCCAGCGGCTGCCCCAGAATCGCCCGGGCGAAGTACTGGCTGTCCAGAGCCACCCAGTCCGCACCGTCGACGGTGACTTCTGCAGCCAGATCGTCTTCGTAGACCCGTTCCACAACAAGGCCTCGTCCTACGGCGATATTGGGGCTGGCAAAGTCACTGGTAGCGGCCATCTCCGGCGGGCCCATTCCAGCTCCCACGGACACCATCGCGGGGATCCTTCGCCCGGCAGTGAACACCTTCGTAGTCGCCTCCAGCTCATAGCCGGTGGCGGGGATCCTCACTTCTCGCTCCACCCGAAGCGAGCCCTGTTGATAAAGAAACCGAATCTCCGCAGGGGCTTGAACAAGCGAACGCGAGTGCACGCCTTCAACGTGGTACACCGCCTGGTCGAGACGCGCCTGCAGCTCGGGCTGGGGGGTTGTAATCGCAAGCGGCCTGGGGAGCCCTCCCAGTTCCGTTTGGGGCAACAGTTCCAGCGGTTCTCCTTCCGGCCGGCTCCAACGCCACAAGAGGGCAAGACTCCGGGGAAAACCCGGGCCGTCCCGGGGTACGTCCCGGTACCAGGGTAGGCGGATGCTCTCAACCACCGCTCCCCGCGTGGAAAAGCGCAGGACCATGTCCTGGTTGACCACCTCGAACTCCCGCATCTCCCCAACGATCTCTCCCTCGACCGAAAACGGCGCCAGGGGGGTGGAAGGGGGCGGCTCCACCGCTCGCGGCGGCGTCGGAGGCACCGCAAGCTCCTCTACATACCCTTGCTCAGGCGGCTCCGGGGGAGAAAAAAAGTTGACCAGAGGGGAAGTAGCCAGCAGGACCAGAGTGGACAGTATCAGCGCCAGAAAAAGGCGCTTCTCGTTGTCGCTCTGAGAAGGGTCGGACAGGCTCATTTGTGGCTTCCATCAGACACACCGGGGACCGGATCCAGGCCACCACGCGCCCAGGGATGACAGCGCACAAGGCGTCGCAGCCCCAGGCCCAGGCCCCGCACCACGCCCCAGCTCCTGACTGCCTGAAGCACATAGGCGGAACAGGAGGGATGATACCGGCAGGTAGGGGGCAAAATCGGTGAAATCAGAATCTGATAGCCGCGAATAGCACCCAGAACTGGTGCAGCCCACCATGTCTTCATGACCGCCCCGTCTTTCCTCCAATACGACGCAAAACTCTGAAGTAATCATCCCGCAGCGTAGCGAATGGTGCTCGCGCCGCGGCCTTCCTCACATTCACGACAATATCGAAGCCGCGGGTTCCCGGGTTCTTGCTGGTCCTAAACAGCTCGCGGATGCGCCGTTTGATCCGGTTACGTGTGGCTGCTTTGCCGATCTTGCGTGAAACCGTCACGCCCAGCCGGGGTCGATCCAGTCGGTTCCCGAGGACGTAGGCTACCAGGGTGGCTGTAAAGATTCGCTTTCCTTGGTTGTATATCCGTAGAAAGTCTCTTCTCTTGTGAAGACGCTCCTTCCAGCTCAGAGTCTGGCTCTCCGGCCTGGTGCTCCCGGTGATAGACACGATGACACTCGTTCGGCCGACGGCTAGCCACTCACAGTCAACCTCTTTCTACCTCTTGCCCGACGCCTGTTCAGGATCACCCTCCCTGCCTTACTGCGCATCCGCGCGCGGAAGCCATGCTTCTTACGGCGGCGACGGTTGTTGGGCTGAAAGGTCCGTTTCATGGATCACCCTCGAAGAATCGAAAAACCGATATCGTACCAAAAGGCCCAGATCCCCATCAACATCCCGGACCGGCTGGTAGCGGCCCCACAGCAAACATTCCTGCGCAAGCCCGAGCCGGTATATGGCACGTCAATCCCTTTTCGGGGCCTCTGCCAGCGGCTTCGGGCGGGCCCGTTCGCGAGCCTCTTCTATCAACCTGACATTGTCTTCATAGGTCCAGTCACCGCCAGCTGGGAAGCGTCCTCCGGGATAAACTGGGCTGCCGTAGCGAGGGTGCGCCTCGGTTCGAAGATGGGCGGGCATCTGGTGTGCCTGCCGCGTTTCCCTCTCCAGCCGCAAGAGCTCAATGTCCAGCGGACCCACGACGATCTTCTCTCCGTCTCCCGGAGTTGCCTGGGCGATGATCCGGCCGTCGTAGTCGACGAGCATACTTCCCCCGGGCCACGAAAAGGGAGGGTAGTCCCTTATGCTGGCTCCCTGGTTGGCAGCCACGACATAGGCCAGGTTCTCCAGCGCCCGGCAGCGATTCACCACCGTCCACCAGTCCATCGGTTCGGTCGCACCAAAAGGGTCCATATAGGCCGAGACGCGTGCCAGGATCTCGGCTCCATTGGCCACCAGTTGGCCCAGGACCTCCGGAAAGAGCCAGTCATAACAGATGGCCGCGCCAATCCTTCCGATGGGTGTATCCGCCACCGGGTACAACTCTTCCTCGTAGTCCGGTATGTCGTGGGGGCTGGTGTGGACCTCCCACGGGATCCAGGGATAGGTCTTTCGATACCTGTAAAGAATTCCAGAGGGCCCTACTAGACATGTAGTATTAAAGAGTGCCCCGGGGTACTTTTCATCGATCTCCAGCATGGTTCCCATCTGAATATGGATGTCGTACTCCCTTGCCTTGTCCACGACTCGCTCTGTGTGTTCGTTGGGGATGGGTACTCCCAGCCTGGATCTCAATTCTTTGAGCGTCGGAAAGACCGGCGCAGCATGGGCGAACTCCGGGCACACGACCAGTTTCAGCGGCAGGAAGGGTTTATACCCCTGCACCGCCATATCTATGAGCTCGACCACCCGCGCTGTGTTCTTCCTCATGTCGGAGAGCGTCGTGGGGTTGGGATGGCTGGTCTGCACGGCGGCGGCGTTGTACTGTAGCGACATTCGTCTGTTTTCTCCCTCTGTCTCCCGCTCTCTTCCGAGCTGCGACGGAGGTACTAGTACCTAACGGACTCCTTCTCTTACAGAGCGCTTTTCGGTTCGTGCGGATCCAGACACTGGCGGAGGCACATGGGAATCGAACCCACCAGCCACGACTCTCGCCGCAGCTCGACTGGTTTTGAAGACCAGGCCCATCACCAGACAGGTCGTGCCTCCACGCACCGGCTTTAAAGGATACCTCAAGTGATCCGCCCGGAACCGTGCTTCCACAGAACCGGTGCGCTTTCTGTTCATTCCCTGTGGACCCCCGCAGGGCAGTGTTTCAAGGCATTCTTTTCCAGGAACCGTCATCAGAAGATCCTTGCCTCATCCACAGGTTAACTCCTTCCGATCTAATGCTTTCCACAACTTCCACAGGCCCTTCTACTACTACTTTTTAAAAAATCCTCTACTTAACTCTTAATGTGAATTCTTCTAGAAGAGCCATATCTTCAGTGGATTCTCCAAGCGATGGGCAAAAATCTTCCCGGAAGGCTCAGTGGACTGTAACACCTGAATCACTAGTGCCTGAGCGGCCCTCGAACCCGATCTCTGCGTTGCGCCTCCTCGCCATAATCCCTGCTATGCCTCGTCGGCGCGCCTTGACCTCGGGCCCGAATGACTCGTTCATCCACTAGCGATTCAAGCATTACAGTCCACTAGAGGGGAGATCGAATCGAGTTGGTATACTCGCTCCCTGACATGAAAGTCATCGCCAATCCAAGTGCCGGTTTCGGTCGGGGTCGCCGTTGTATCCGTAAGCTCCGCCGGCGAGCCGATGAGTTCAAGGTGGAGGTTATGGAGACGACCGGACCCGGCCATGCTACCGAGCTGGCTCGGAACTCGATCAGTTCCGGGGTCAGGCGTCTGGCCGTGATGGGCGGTGACGGAACGATCAGCGAGGTGGCCAACGCTGCGGCCGGTTCCCTGTCCGAGTTGGCTATTCTGTCGGTTGGTACGGGAAATGACATTGCGCGGAGCCTGGGTCTGCCATTTAACGATCTTGAGGCTTCTCTGGCGGTGGCCCAGAATGGGAAAGCAGAGGGGATTGATGTCGGGGTTTCCGGCGGCCGCCACTTCGTTTCGGTGCTCGGGGTGGGGTTTGCAGCCCAGGTCGCTGCAGAAAGCAACCGTTTGAAGTGGCTGAAGGGGCACTTGTCTTTCGCGGTGGCCATCTACAAGGCCCTGTGGAAGATGCAACCCGTTCCGCTTGAAATCGAGCTTGACGATCGATCCCTGAGCGTGGACTGCACCTCCATTCTGATACTGAACACTCCTTTTACGGGAGGTGGTCTCAAGCTGGCTCCGGATGCCGACATGAGTGACGGACTGTTTGATGTCGTCGTTATTGATGCGATTGGGAAACTGAATCTGATGGGCAGTCTCCCTCGAGTCTATTGGGGCAGCCACCTGAGTCACCCCAGTTTTTCACTGTTCCGCTCATCTTCAGTGCGAATTCGCTCCCAAGAGCCAGCCGGAAAGATGTTTGACGGTGACGTTCGCGGTAAGACTCCCGTGCAGGCCCAGATTCTGCCGGGAGCCTTGAAGGTGGTACATCCTGTAAAATAGCCGCCTTCCCACGGAAGCAGTCGGCGCGGGGTCTGAAGCGAGTTTTTCGTTATGCAGGGTATTTCGGAGTACCTGACGGGCAAGACCATCCTGGTGACGGGAGCCACCGGTTTTCTGGGGCAGCCTCTCATCGAGAAGATCCTTTTCGCGGCGCCTGGAGTGAAGCGAATTTACGTACTGATCCGGCCCACGAAGCGGTTCAGCGGCAGGGTCATCGGGGCCCGGCAGCGCCTGGAGCGCGAGCTTTACACTTCCAGTGCCTTTGATCGTCTTCGCGGCATCCACGGTGATGAACTGCAGCAGTTCCTGAAAGAGAAACTCCTGGCGGTACCCGGAGATCTCGCTGAAGAGGAACTGGGCATCGCGGCCGAAGAGATGGGGCGACTGAAAGAGACGGTCGACCTCGTCATCAATTGCGCAGCAGTGGTTTCCTTCGACGCACCCCTGGATGAAGCACTCTCAATGAACGTGGTGGCAGCCGGCAGGGTGGCAGAGTTTGCGGCATCGTGCCAATCCGCTGTGCTAGTGCATGTCTCCACGGCCTATGTAAACGGCGCGACGCACAAGGAGCCGACGGAAACCGCGTACCACCGCGCCCCGGAGGGAACAACCGAGCCGTTTCCGCCGGGATGCTTCACCGACGTGAACCGCGACATAGAGCATGTCGGATCGATCATCGAGAGCGTCTTTGAGGAAGCAGCAACCTCGGCCCGGAAGCGCGAGTTCACCCTGGCACTCTTGAAACAGGCCCGAAAAAAGAAAAGGAAGCGACCCCGCCGGAAAGACCGCCTGGAGCGATTCCGCCGCGAGTGGATTCAAAACCACCTCACGCAGCGGGGCATGCTTTGGGCCCGCCAGAGAGGGTGGAACGACACTTATACCTACACCAAAGCCCTGGGCGAGCAACTGGTCCTGGCTCATCGGAAAGAGGTCCCTACCGTCATTCTCCGGCCGTCGATCATCGAGAGCAGCCTCTCAGAACCCTGCCCGGGCTGGCTCGATGGCTTGAGGATGGCCGACCCCCTGATCGCCGCAGTGGGAAAGGGTCGACTCAAGTCCCTGCCCCTGGACCCTGATGTCAAGCTCGACCTGGTCCCCGTTGATGTGGTGGTGAATGCGCTGCTTGCATCTCTACCCGGGGCGGCCAGAGACGGAGGCGTCCAGGTCTATCAGATCGCCACCGGCTCGAAAAATCCGATCAGTCTTGGTGAGCTGTACGATCTCATTTTTAACTACTTCAAGAAGCACCCGATGCTGGACACGAGGGGCGAGCCGATTCTCATTCGAAGATTGCGCTTTCCCAACCCGGCCACCTTTCGATTTCAGCACCGTCTCAAGACCGTGCAGTTGCACACGGCGGAGCGAACCCTGGAGAGTTTGTCGGTCTTTGAGACAACCAGGAAGGTGCGGCGCCGAATCTCGGCGGCAAGACTAGCGAACCAGAAACTCTATTATTACGGTGAGATCTACGAACCCTATCTAAACCTCGACTGCCAGTTCAAAGTGGAACGAACGGCTGCTCTGTTTGAGTCACTATCTGCGGAGGAGAAAAAGCGCTTCAACTTCGATGTGACCCGCATCAACTGGCGCCACTACATCCAGAACGTCCACATCCCCGGTGTCAAGAAGTTCATTCTCAAGATCGAAGGGGCGGGGACGATGGAGCTCGAAGCCGCAGCTTCTCGGTTACCCGTGGCCACTATCAACGAACTGGTCGACAAGAGCAGTCAAGAGTATGGCTCACGCGTGGTTCTCCAGATGGAAAAGAATGAGGAGTGGGTCCGCTACAGTTATGCGGATTTGAGGAGATTCTCGCTGGAGATCGGTGCGCGATTGCATAGGCACGGTCTGCGAAAAGGGGATCGGGTGGTTCTTTTTTCCGAGAATCAGTGCGAATGGGGTTTGGCCTACCTGGGCGCCGCCCGCAACGGGTTGACGGTGGTTCCCATCGATGCTCAGACGTGGCATCGGGAGGCGTGGTCGATTGCGGCGTTCACGGACGCCAAAGCCATCCTGGCGTCAGAGAAGTGTTTTTCTCGTCTTACCGAACAGGGCCTGGCCGACAACGAGGCGAGTCCGGCCCCCGTCCTGCTGTTGAACGTCAACGAGCACGGTCGCGCCTTCAGCCGCGAGAACCTGCCGCTTAGTTGCCCGGCTGAGGAATCGGATGGGGACGTCGTTGACCTCCCGGAGGTACAGGCGGACGATCCGGCGTCCATTATTTTCACGACTGGCACGATGGTCGATCCTCGGGGCGCGGTTCACACGCACCGCAACTTTCTGGCCAACCTCTTTGGCGTAAACAAGAATCTGCCAGTGCACCCCGAGGATGTTTTCTTGTCCATCCTCCCCCTCTATCATGCCCTCGAGTTCACGTGCGGTTTTTTGATGCCCATCTCCGGCGGGGCCAAGGTTACGTACGCGACCACACTGAAGCCGCGAGTGATTCTGCAGACCATGCGCCGGACCGGTACCACCTGCATGCTCGGTGTCCCAACCTTTTACGCCCTGCTGCGGGACTACCTGGAGCGCAAGGTGCTGGGAGCCTCTCGCTCGACCTTCAGATCCAATCTAATGGTTACCTCCAAGCAGATCAGCCGTTCGGTGGAACGTCGCTTCGGTCGCAACATCGGTCGAAAGCTGTTTTCCAAGGTCAACCAGGAATTCGGCGGCAAAGTGAGAGTGTTCGTGAGCGGCGGCTCGACGCTGGGAGAGGACCTCTTTGAAGACTTCAAGGCTCTCGGCATGCCTATCTACGAAGGATACGGCCTGACCGAAACAGCGCCGGTTCTGACGGTGAATCCTCTAAACCGCGCCCGCATCCGATCGGCCGGCAGGCCCCTCCCCGGGGTGGAAGTGCGGCTGGATCACCCCGACCAACACGGCGTGGGTGAGATTGTGGTCCGCACCCCCAGTTTGATGCGCGGGTACTTCCGCAACAATGCCGCCGATCGGGCCGTTATGGAAGATGACTGGTTCCACACCGGCGACCTGGGGTGGGTGGACATCGACGGCTACATCTATCTCACCGGCCGGATCAAGGATGTCATCGTCACGGGAGCCGGGAAAAATGTGTACCCCATTGATTTGGAAGCCATCTATTGCGACATCCCCGGAGTGCGAGAGATCGCAGTGGTGGGCATTCCCAAAGGACTGACCGAGGAGATCCATGCCATGATCCGGGCCGATCCCGGAGACACCCAGACCGAATCGACGATTGAAGACGCGATCCAGCAGGAGATTCGAAAACTGGGCCGGGAACTGCCGAGTTACCACAGACTGCAGCAGGTGCACTTCTGGCCGGAGAACCTGCCGACGACGGAATCGGGAGAGCTCGACAGGGCGCGGCTGCGCCGGCAGCTCCCGAGACAACTCAAAGAAAGCCGCGGGCAGGAGGTCCCGTCCGGGGGGAATGGGGCATCCGCCTCTTCGCCCGAGAGCCTGTTGATCTCCGAGTTGAGCCGAATATCAGGCGCTCCCGAGTCCAGCATTGACAGGGCTACGGACCTCTATGCCGATCTGGGCCTGGATTCTCTGCAGGCCATTGAGCTGTTGTTGTTTGCTGAGGAAAGCATGGGGGTCTCCATTCCCGATGACGAGGCAGTGGGGCTGAGTAAAGTCGGGGAACTGTTTGACGCCGCGCGATCTGTTGGAGAAACGAAAGCAAGTCAACCGAAGAAGCTGCCGCGTGAGCTTCCCAGCTCCACCCTCTCGCTGACCGAGAAGCGAGTCCTTGATCGCACGCTTCTCAGATGCTCTTTCCGGGCGGCCCGGGTTATTTTGAGCTCGTGGTTCGGCCTGCATGTGACCAACGGAGAAGCGGTGCCGGTGGGGCAGCCATATATTCTGGCGGCGAACCATTCCAGTCACCTGGATACGGGCGCCGTAGTGGCGGCGCTGGCGCACTCAAAGGGTCTCGAGGAAGCGCTCAGGCTTCACGTGCTGGGCGCACGGGACTATTTCTTTGCATCCTGGTGGCGGGGTTGGCTGGTTAGTAAGCTGCTCAACGTGGTACCGATCGAGCGTCATGAAAGCTCTCTGGCAAGCTTGAAGCTGGTCAGAGGAATTCTCTCCGGTGGAGAGCCCATATTGATCTACCCCGAGGGAACCCGCTCCAGAACCGGAGACCTGCAGGGATTCAAGGCCGGGCTGGGCCTGATTGCCTGGGAGATGCAGGTTCCGGTCGTGCCTGTCGCGATCTCCGGGACCCATGCCGCCCTCCCCGTGGGCAGGTCCTGGCCTGCCCGGCACCCCATCCAGGTCATCTTCGGAGAACCGGTTAAGATGGAGAACTACCAGGTCCATCCCCAAGAGCTTTCGAGAGATGAGCTGTACAGACGAATTGCCCGGGATGTCCAGGCCCAGGTCAGAGGCCTGCGGGCCAGCGCCGCCGATGGTTGAGCGGATCGGAGCCTTCTTTGATGTCGACGGGACGCTCCTGAGGGGCAACATCGTACACTACTATGCCTTTCTGCGCCGGCGTGAAATGGGCGTGATTTGGAGACTCATCTGGTCGGTCGGCCTGCTCGCCCGCGTTCCCTTCTATCTGATCGTCGATCGGATCAGTCGCGAGCTTCTGACCACAGGGTTTTATAAGAACTATCGGACCTTTACGCCGCGGCGCCTGCGCGAAGGGGCTACTGCACTTTTCGATGAAGAGTTGAAGCCGAACCTGTTTCCCAAAGCCCTCGAGTGCATAGAGGCCCACCGGGCGCAGGGGCACGTCGTTGTTCTCGTGAGCGGTTCGATTTGCCAGATCGTAACCCCGGTGGCCGACCATCTAAAGGTGGACGCAGTACTGTGTTCGCAGCTGGAAGAAAGCCGCGGTGGGTTTACCGGTGCCCTGACCGACGGTTCACTAACCGGATCCCGGAAGGCGGCTGTGCTGAAGGATCATGCCCGGCACCATCAGATCAGCCTGCGTGTGAGTCACGCCTATGCAGACAGCTTTGACGACGTTGCAATGCTGGACTGCGTAGGCCATCCCGTGGTCATTAATCCTGATAACCGCCTGCGCAGACTGGCGTCGGATAGGGGCTGGGATGTGCGCTGCTGGCGTCTGGACGACCAGAAGTCATGATAGCGGTGCAGTATCATAAGAGCGTCCCGCGCTTTTTGGCCACCCGATACCTGGGAAGATACTGGGAATCGATCTGCACTTCGCCCGTGGGGACAACTCGATTGGTCGATGCGCCCGAGCCGCAACTCCCTTCCGACGAATGGGTTCGGATGCGGCCTGCACTGAGCGGTATCTGCGGATCGGACCTGGCTACGATCGCAGCCAGGGGCAGTACTTACCTTGCTCCGTTCACCTCGTGCCCGTTTGTCTTCGGCCACGAGGTTGTGGGAGAAATTGTCGAGGCCGGGTCGGCCGTAAGCGGGCTGGCAGTGGGTGACCGGGTCGTGCTCGAGCCCCCCCTGCATTGCCGGGTCAGAGGCATTCGGGACCGCTGCGGCGAGTGCCGTGCCGGGCGCCACGCCCAGTGTCTAAATGTAACCCGGGGGGCGGTTTCTGCCGGTGTCCAGACCGGTTTCTGCAGAGACACCGGGGGAGGATGGAGTTCGTCCTTCGTGGCCCACGAACTACAGCTGCATGAACTGCCGCGGGAACTGGCTGACGAGGAAGCGGTTTTGATCGAACCCTTCAGCTGCTGCCTCCAGGCTGGAGTCAGCGCCGCCATCACCCGCGGGCAGACGCTGCTGGTGGTCGGGTGCGGGACGATCGGCGTTTTCACCATCGCTGCGCTCAAGCAGTTGCAGCCGGAGGCCACGGTGATTGCCGTCTCCAAGTATCCGCATCAGAAGGACTGGGCCAGGCGTCTGGGAGCCGATCGAGTTCTGGACGCGGGCCGGGGGCTCTTCGAAGAGCTTGCGGCGCTGGTCGGAGCCGAGTTGTTCCACCCGGAGCTGAGCAAACCCATATTCTCAGGAGGTGTGGATGTGTGCTTTGACTGTGTCGGTTCTGGGGCCAGCATCGACGACTGCCTTCGCTTTGCATCCTGCCGGGGAAAGGTTGTCCTGGTGGGGATGCCGGGCATACCCAAAGGCGTGGACTGGACGTCAATCTGGTACAAGGAGCTTCGGGTGATGGGAAGTTACACGAGCACCGCGCAGACCTTCCGTCGCTCAGTGGAGATGGTCAGCCGGTTGGCGCCCCGGCTGCAGGGAGTGGCAGGCGCTCGTTTCCCCCTGCATCAGTACGCAAAAGCCCTCAGGTGTGCTCGCCATTCGGGCCGAGCGGGTGTCCTCAAGACGGTCTTCGAGCCCTGACCGGCGACGCAATGACTGACGGCGCCCATCCGGCTCGAGGCTTTACCGCTGGAGGCAGTCCAGTAGAACTTGTGGATCGATATTGCCGCCGCTCACGAGAAGAACCGTATCCCGGGCGGGGACCTGTCCCTCCATTACGGCGGCCATTCCCACCGCCCCGGACGGCTCCACTACCAGCCTTTTGGTCTGAAAGAAGTGAGCCACGGCGCGGCGGATGCTGTCTTCGCTGACAGTCACGACCGAGTCGACGTACTCCTGGATCATCTGGAAAGTCAGGTCCCCGGGCGCATTGGCGCGCAGCCCGTCGGCGATGGTTTCGGTTTTTTCGACGCTCAGGACCCGCCCGGCTCGGAAAGACAAGTAAGCTGCGTTCGATCCTTCCGCCTGGACCCCCCAGACCTGAATCGCCGGGTTGAGCAGCTTGGCCCCCAGGGCGGCCCCACTGATCAGCCCGCCCCCGCTTATCGGCACCACGAAGTGGCGCGCCTCAGGCTGCTGCTCCAGCACTTCGAGGCCGACAGAGGCATTGCCCAGGATGGCATTGGGATGGTTGAAGGGGTGGATCTGAGTGGCTCCGCGAGAGGATTCGATTTCCTCGACCCGGGCCTGACGGGCGCGAAGGTGATCGTCACAAAAAACCACGTCAGCTCCTCTTCGCCGCGTCAGCTCCACTTTCAACGGATTGCTGTTGCGGCTCATGACCACCTGAAGATCGCACCCGACACTGCTGGCGACGTAGGCTGCCGCCTGACCGAAGTTGCCGGAGCTGGAAGTGACCAGGCCCCGGCCTAGCTGGTCTTCGCTGAGGGAGAGGATCTGGCCGGCGGCCGCGCGAACCTTAAAGGAGTTCGTATTTTGAAGGTTCTCTGCTTTCAGGAACAGGCCGGCGGAAAAGATTGCCGGGAGCGTCGGGGTCCGGCGCAGGTAGGGCCGAACGTTGGCCGCAAGCCGTCGAACGGCCTCTATGTGAAACTTGTGTGCATGCATACCGTCTAAAAGAGGGTAGGGGAGACGCTGTGACCGCCCGCTGTCACGGGCCGGAGCGAGACAGGCCCCTACAAGAACTCCGGAGGCCCATATGTACGCGTTGCGATTGTTGATTGCAAGTACCGTTTTTCTCTCCACGATCACCCTCGGGACGGTCCCTGTTTTGGCTCAGGCCCCTGCCCAGTCGTCACCGGGCGATTCTGACGAAGTCCGCGTGCCGACTCCACGGAGGCCGAAAGGTACGCTTAAGCCGCCGGTGATCGACCAACCGGACTCCGTGCAAAGCCCCAGTCCGGTCCACCGCGACCAACCGCTGGAGGTGTTGATTCCGGCGGGAACGGGCTTTCCAGCCCGGGTCACCGAGCAGCTCACCTCGAAAACGGCCCAACAGGGTGACCGATTCAAGGCTTTGCTGGACCAGGATCTGACCGCCGACGGCAAGGTCGTGGTCCCGAGGGGAAGCCTTCTCATCGGGACTGTGGAAGAGGCGTTGCAAGGGGGTCGCGTGAAAGGGCGGGCTTCTCTGACCGTGACCCTCGAAGAACTCCAAGTCGGGGATACACATGCGGAGCTGACGACCAACAGCGTCACGATCGAAGCCGGCAGCAGTAAGAAGAAAGATGCCCAGACAGTCGGCGTGGCCGCCGGCATCGGTGCCCTCCTGGGCGCGGTTCTGGGAGGGAAAAGCGGCGCCGCAATCGGTGCTACCATCGGCGGCGGTGCGGGCGGCGGCAGAGTTTTGACTTCCAGGGGAAAGCCGGCAGTGATTGAGAAAGAGCAACTGCTGACCTTTCGGCTGGAAGGGGATACGGTGATCCGGGTCGAGCCGGAAGCGTCAATTGACCCCTGACCAGCCGTTTCATAGAATGAGTCGCCCATTCCCGGCTTCCAGCGGAGAGGTGCTGGAGTGGACGAACAGGGCTGCCTGCTAAGCAGCTGTGCTGGGTAACGGCACCGAGGGTTCGAATCCCTCCCTCTCCGCCAATCCACCAAGCCCCCGCTGGGCAGGTTCGTTTCCGCTCACAAAAGAGCGTGCACTAGCCCGGATTATGCAAGAACCGTAGTTCGGTGTTGAAAAACGACTCGAGAAGTGGCCCAACTCGGAAGCGGGCAGGTGTGACAGGCGGATTTGCGAAGAATATGGGTTGGCGAGGCGTTTGAGTGGTTTGGGGAGTGAATTTCAGACAGATCTGGGCCTGGATGAGTGTCGGAAGCGGTTTTTCGGGGGAGCTGGGAAAAGCTAACTGGAGTTCAGGCGACTCAAGACGAGGTGGAAGAGGGGTTGTTCGGGGAAGGCTGAGGAAAGATGGACCCAGATGCGTCGAGTGGTTTGTCGGATCCGGGCCCCAATCTTGAGGACCCGACGACGTAAGGTTTCGATTTCGAGCTTGTGCCAGGGGGTTCCGTGAAGATAGTCGCGCAGGCGCACGAACATCTGGTAAGCCAGTGCATGCAGGAGGAGTCGAAACTGATTGGCCAGGAATCGATGACAGCTGAGTCGGTCCATGCTCAGATGATTCTTGAAGGCCTTGATGAAGTTCTCGGTCTGCCCTCGGTTTGTGTAGTGGTCATAAAGTGATTGGGAGCAGAGATCGTCCCGGTTGGTAACTACAAAGCGACGATTGATGCCACGCTGATCGACCTCCACTTTGACAATGACGCGACGGGATCGATCCCAGCTGTGGGCTCGATAAAGAAACTCGTCAAACTGACGCTGTTTTTCCTCCAGCTCAAGGAACCTCAGCCGAGTCGAATCCAGCAGGGGCTCGACCACTCGCTGCAGGCGAGGGTTTCGACTTAACCCAATGACATACTGGAGTTTATTCTCTTCACATTCACAGAACTCGTAGAGCCGAGGCGTGGCAAAGCCGCTGTCGGCCCGAATCTCAATCTCGACATCCGTCCCCACTGCTTGTCGGATGGCCTCCACGACTCGCTTCAGAATGGGCACGATGTGAGAGGCAGCCCCCTTGTTGCCAGGTCTCAACACGGCACAGACCAGGTCTCCCGTGTCGGCATCGAAGATCAGCAAAGGATGCAGAATGTGGTTTCGGTAATACCCGTGGTAGAAGGAGAACTCCTGTTGGCCGTGAGTGTGGTCGTCGGTACTGTCCAGATCCAGGATGATCTTGCTGGGACGTCTCTTCTTCAGGGAGCGCACATAACGGCCTGGCAGCCACCGGCTCAGACGCATCAGATCCTTCTTGGTGACGGAGTTCTCCAGGCGGGAGAAAGTCGGCTGGGTGGCCAAATCGGGATCGCTCTCTGGCAACTGATCACAGACGGTCTTGAGCATCGGATCCGAGCGCAGCGTATCGGCGTCGTTACAGTCTTCGTAGCCGGCCACGATCTGCAAGACTCGTTGTCGGATCAACTTCAACAGGTCATGACGAACGTAGCGTCGGTCTCGACTTTCCGCAATACACGAACTGAAGCCCTCGCACAATCGATGTTGACGATCCAGGGATCCAAACAACAACCATCCTGCGTCGGAAGTGAGGCTCCCTCCATCAAAACGCGTCGTGATCTTTCTGTGGCTGTGAAATGGCAGGGTATTCTGGCAGACTGCTTTCAACATTGCCGTAGCTCCTGTTTAGGGTCATTGTTTTTGTAAACCCTTTTATATCAGAGAGCTACGGCTTTTTCCTGGAGCCAGAATCTCACTCGGATTCAGATCTTTTGCATAATCCGGGCTAGGAGGCCGTCGTCTGTGGCCTCCGGGTCGTCTCGTCCCGCTCGATGCGACCGTCCATGAGTTGAATGGCCCGGTGGGCGTGGCGGGCGATGTCGGGTTCGTGAGTAACAACGACAATGGTGTGGCCGTTGGCATGCAGCCGGTCGAACAGGGACATGATCTCAACGCTGGTCTTAGAATCGAGATTTCCAGTGGGCTCATCGGCCAGCAGGATGGACGGGTCGTTTACCAGGGCCCGCGCAATCGCGACCCGCTGGCGCTGGCCTCCGGAGAGTTCGTTGGGGCGGTGAGTTATGCGATCGCCCAGTTCGACCCTTTCCAGAGCTTCCCGCGCCTTCTCCTTCCGCTGTGACGAATTGATCCCGGAATAGACCAGGGGCAGCTCCACGTTTTGAAGGGCCGTTGCTCTAGCCAGGAGGTTGAACGTCTGGAAGACGAACCCGATCTCTTTGTTACGGATGCGGGCAAGCTCGTCATCGTGCATATCGCTCACGAGTTGACCGTTCAGATAGTACTCTCCCCGGCTGGGGGTATCGAGGCAGCCGATCAGGTTCATGAGAGTCGACTTTCCGCTGCCCGAGGGGCCCATTATGGCCACGAATTCGTTGGAGCGGATCTCAAAAGTGACGCCGTGCAGGGCGTGGATCTTCTCGGAACCCATCTCGTACGTTTTCCACAGATCGTCAGTGCGAATAAGTGCGTTGTTCACGCCTGATACTCTCTTTCGGGCATCTATCCTCGCGTACCCAACAAGCGTTACCTCATTTATGGCCCGGAGTCCGTCTGGGGCTTGACGAAGTCACCGTCCTTGAGCTCCCGCAGGGCCTTGTAGCTCCCGGTAACAATTTCCGAACCCTTTTCAACGCCGGAGAGGATCTGCAACCGGGTGTCGCTGGAGATGCCCGTCTCGATAGGAGTGAAATCAACCCGCCGATCGCGAATCACGAAGACGCCCTCGAATTCTTCTCTCGATTCCGGATCGCCGTTGCTTTCCACTTCTTCTCTGATGGGGTTTCCATCGCTGTCAACTGAGAACTCGCGAACCACCAGCGCTTGAATCGGAATGGTCAAGACGTTTTGCCGGGTAGCGATCGTGATGTCGACCGTGCAGCTCAATCCCGGTCGCAGAGCTGCGGGGGGATCGGTAAGTCGAATCGCAACTTTGAACTCCTTTGCTTCCTGCCGGTTTTGCTTCTGAATCGCCGAGTTGCCGATCTCGGTAACGATCCCCTCGAGAGGTTCGTCGGGTAGAGCATCCACGTCCACGACCGCAGGCTGATTCAGCTCGACCGCCACGATGTCCGTCTCGTTTACCTCGATCTCTGCCTCGATGACGGATAGATCGGCAATCACCATTATGGTCGCAGCCGGGTTGTTCAAGGTTCCCGGAACCGCCCGCTCGCCGGCTTCGACCAGCAACTGTGTAATCACTCCGGTCAGAGGAGATCGGATCAGGGTCTTGGACAAGGAGTCGCGGGACTGGGCCAGAGCAGCCTGATTCTGCTCTACTCTGTGGCGCGCCGCCGCATGAGAGTTGCCGGCCTGACGCAACACGACCTCAGCCACATTCAGAGAAGCTTTCGCCTGCTCGACTCTGGCTTCCGCCGAAGTCAGGTTAGATTGCGCGGCTACTTTGTCGTTCTTGGCCCCTTCGTAAAGATCGCGCGAGATCAGATTCTGCTCAAACAGTTCCTGCTTTCGAATAAAGTTGTGGGAGCTCAACTCGAGAGCCTGGGCGGCCTTGAGCACGTCGGCTTGTGCGGCCCTCACATTGGCCTTCTCCCTTCCCATGTTAGCTTCCTGCAGAGCAATCTGGGCATTGGCGTTGGCGGCTTCCATGAAGGCGGCTTCCAGAAGAGCCGCCTGCCCGCGCATCTGCGCTGCGGTCTGGGTTGGGTCAATCTTTAGAAGAATATCGCCCTCAGAAACAAAGTCGCCCTCCTTGACCGCAAGCTCAGTAATGACGCCGCTGATCTCTGCCTGAAGCTCGACATATTCTTTGGGCTTGATTTCGCCCGACGCGTTCACCTTGGCGATCAGTTGGGAAGCCGGCTCAACCAAGCCGGTCTGAACCGAGACGGCGCGCTTCCGGTTGGCATTGGCGCTGAACGCAACGATAGCCCCGAGAACGACTACGGCCGCAATCAGGACGAGAACTCTTTTGCGCGTGCTCATGTCGTCATTTTACGTCGAGACGATACGGGTTATGTAGCGATTCAGGCATTGTGGTCCACTAGCGTTTGTTTCGTTGGCATTGTTGCACTACTCTAACGCCACTCGAGGTACATTTGTTTCAACTCCCGAAAGAATCTCACTAACGAGGTACTTTGTCATGAGCTTGATTTCTTACCGGCAGGCCCTTTCCAGGGTGCTCGATCAGGTCCCGCGTCCCACCGTGGAGGTCGTGCCGCTGCACCGATCTCTGGGTCGGGTTCTGGCGGTTCCTGCAAGAGCCGACATGGCCATGCCGCCGTTCAGGAAATCTTTCATGGATGGGTACGCTTTAAGGAGCCGGGATGTTCAAAAAGTCCCCGCTCTTCTGGAGGTTGTGGGCAGGGCTGCGGCCGGTTCCGCGCCCCGCCACCGGATCTCGAGAAACCAGGCGGTCCAGATCATGACCGGTGCTGCAGTACCTGAAACCGCCGATGCCGTTCAGATGGTGGAAAAGACGAAACAGCAAAACCATCATGTGATGATTCTGGAAGAGGTTGGTCCGGGCCAGCACGTGGCCGCCCGCGGAAGTGAAGTCGAGGAAGGGCAGATCGTTGTGGAGAAAGGACAGCGCATCGGCCCTCAGGAGGTGGCTGTGCTGGCCTGTTTCGGTTATTCAGAGGTGGAAACCTGGCGAACCCCGAAGGCAGCCATCATGTCAACCGGAGACGAACTGGTGGAGATCGAAGAAACCCCTGCTTTAGGCGAAATCAGGAATTCCAACAGCCATATGCTGTGGGCTCTGTGCCAGCAGCTGAAACTGGAGACCGGGATCGAGCCGGTTGCAAGGGATGAGCCGAACAAGCTCCGCGAAGCGATCCGCCGGGCTCTTCACCGAGAGCTGGTGGTGCTCTCGGGAGGTGTTTCCATGGGAGTCTACGACTACGTCCACCAGGTGCTGGCCGAAGACGGAGTCGAGATCGTGTTCCACAAAGCGGCCATTAAGCCCGGGAAGCCCATTCTGGTCGGCCGCCGGGAAGGACAAATGCTGTTTGGTCTTCCCGGGAACCCGGTTTCTGCGTTTGTTACCTTCATGCTTTTCGTGAAGCCGGCGGTGCAGAAGTGGGGCGGCCTGAAGCCCCGTCCCTTTCTGGAAGTCGAGGCCGAGTTGCAGCAGGAGGTGCGGCACAAGCCCGGTCTCCAGTTTTTCAAACCAGCGCGGGCACAATCGACGCCGTCCGGCATCGCAGTCAGTCCCATCGAGACAAAGGGGTCGGCTGATATCGTGGGTTTTTCCAGGGCCAATGCGCTTCTCAGCATCCCCCCAGACCAGGAGCGGATCCCGCAAGGCTCCATAGTCCAGGCGCTTTTGATGGAGGACCGTTTCTAATCAATCTTTATTTTTAATCTTCAATTTTTAATTTCTTCTTGGAGATCAGCCGGATGGACTCTATGGACATTTCCGAATCAACCGCCTTGCACATGTCGTAGAGGGTCAATGCAGCTACGGCGACTGCCGTCAAAGCTTCCATCTCTACGCCGGTGGCGCGCCGGCAGGTCACTTCCGATCGTATAACAAAAGCAGTTTTCTCCAGACGGATATCCAGGTCGATGTAGTCGAGGTTGAGATCGTGACAGAGCGGGATCAGCCGGCTGGTGGATTTTGCCGCCTGGATACCGGCCAGCCGGGCAGCTTCCAGCGGAGCTCCCTTGGGCAGAGCCGAGTCGCGAACCAGGTTGATGGTCTCGGAGCTGACGACCAGTCGGCCCGCGGCGACGGCTGTGCGCAGCTGGACGGGTTTGCGGCTGACATCGACCATGCGTGAGCGGCCCTGTTTGTCAAGGTGCGTGAGGCTCAAGCGGTATTTCTCCTTCCGGGACCTACGATACCAGAACCGCCTATCAAGGGAACGCCTGACGGAGCATGTCGGTGAACCACGGTAGCGCGCTGCCCGTCAAGAAGGGGGTGAAAGGGGGCCGTATCTGCGAAAAGAGGCAGCTGAACGGTTGATATAATGAGCTTCGTGACTCGCTTCGCCCGGTGCCTGATCATGGCTGCTGCGTGCCTGGCCCTGCTGCCTCGGGCCGGCCTGGGGCAGGACCAGGAAGAGCCCGGTCAGCCGGAATTCAAGATTGGGGTGGCCGTCGACCAGGTATTCCTGTCGGTGACGGCCCGCGCCCGCGACGGCGGTTTCTTCAAGAACCTCGCCAGGGAGGACTTTCAGGTTCTCGAAGACGGGGTCCAGCAAAACATCATCAACTTTACCCAGGAGGCGGTTCCCGTCAGTGTGGTTCTCCTCATCGACGCCAGCGGGAGCACTCGGTTTACGCAGGCATCCATTCGAGCTGCTGCCCTGAGGTTCGCGGAAAGCCTTTCTCAGGAAGACAAGATCGCCATCATTACGTTCAATGACGCGCCGCGGCTGATTCTCGACTGGACCAACGACCTGGAGAAGGTCGAGTATGCTCTGGGAACCATCTATGCCAAGGGTTCCACAGTCATGAATGATGCCCTATTCGTCACTTTCGATGACCTGCTCAAGGACGTTGAAGGAAAAACGGCCGTGATGATGCTGACCGACGGGGTGGACACCGGAAGCATGGTTGGTCTGGAAGAAGCAACGAACCTCGCAACCCGCTCGGATGCGATCGTATACACGGCTTCCAAGCTGGATGAATACTGGGCCGGGGCCATTCAGGCGCGTCAGAAGATCCGCGCCCACGGTCAACTGGTGCCGAACGAGTTGACGGACTCATACATCATGCAAGCCCGCAAAGGACTGCAGCGGCTGGCCAGGGTAACCGGGGGCCGTGTCCTGGAGGCGCAGGCCTACGCCAATCTGACAGAAGTCTACGAGACGGTTGCCGAAGAGCTGAAGAACCAGTACTACCTGTCCTACATTCCGAGCAATTCCCGAAAAGACGGCGGCTGGCGCCGGCTCGAGGTGAATTCCCTCCGGCTGGGTGTGGTCACCAAGACCAGAAGTGGATACTATGCCCCTCTCCATGAGCCACTAGACGGATCTCCCTAGTACGCTCCCCTCCCACTCTCCCGTCCTGTTTGGGCAACACGCCCTTTAACTTTCAACTTTTGACCGGATCCTGCCGGCTTTTTTCTTTGACAAAGGAATCCGCCTGAGTAATACTGCCCCCTTCAATCAGTACCGGTCTGGTACTATATAGGGCGAAACGATGTTTAGAATCAGCAAAGAGACTGACTATGGGGTGCTTCTGCTGACGCTGATGGCTCGCGGGCCCGATTCTGTCAGTATCAGTGCCCGCGAACTCTCTCAGAGGAGTGGGATCCCTCTTCCCATGGTGAGCAAGATTCTGAAGTTGCTGGCCCGTGGTGGGGTCTTGAGCTCCCAGCGGGGACCCAAGGGAGGATACGCGCTGACGCGCCGCCCCGACCGGATTTCGGTGGCCGACGTGGTGGCAGCCCTGGAGGGTCCCGTTTCCATTACGGAGTGTATTGAACATCCAGGAGACTGCCGCCAGGAAGCGACCTGTGGAGTTCGGGGAAACTGGGCGGTCATCAATACGGTCGTGCGGGAGGCCCTGTCCAGGGTGTCTCTAGTGGAGATGACCAAGCCCTTTCCCGATCGCCAGCTCATCCCTCTTCAGACGCAGGAACCGGAACTGGGAAGCCGTCAGCCCTGAAGAGCGGACTTTTTGTGCACAGAGTGAGGTAGTGAACATGTCAACCGAAACCCAACAGCTCCAGGAGCTGGCAAGTCAGGAATACAAGTATGGTTTCTATACCGACATCGAAGCCGATAGCCTGCCTGCCGGCCTCGACGAGGACGTCATTCGACTCATCTCCAGAAAGAAGAAGGAGCCGTCCTTCCTTCTCGAGTGGCGGTTAAGAGCGTATCGCCACTGGCTCAAGATGGAGGAACCCAGCTGGGCGTTTATCAACTATCCGCCCATCGACTATCAGGACATCGTCTACTATTCGGCTCCCAAGAGTCGGGAGGATGGCCCCGCAAGCCTGGACGAGGTCGACCCGGAACTGCTGGAGACGTACGAGAAGCTCGGCATTCCTCTGCAGGAACAGGAAATGCTGGCAGGTGTAGCTGTGGATGCTGTCTTTGACAGTGTTTCCGTAGCTACCACCTTCAAGGAGACCCTCGCGGAGCTCGGAATTATCTTCTCTTCGTTCAGCGAGGCGGTCCAGGACCACCCCGAACTGGTTGAAAAGTACCTCGGCTCGGTCGTTCCCCATACGGACAATTTCTTTGCTGCCCTCAATTCAGCCGTGTTCACCGACGGATCGTTCTGTTACGTGCCCAAGGGGGTGCGCTGTCCCATGGAGCTGTCCACTTACTTTCGCATCAATGCGGCCAAGACGGGCCAGTTCGAGCGAACCCTCATCATCGCCGAGCCGGGAAGCTATGTCAGCTACCTTGAGGGTTGCACGGCGCCCATGAGAGACGAGAATCAGCTCCACGCAGCCGTCGTGGAACTGGTTGCCCACGACGACGCGAATATCAAGTACTCAACTATCCAGAACTGGTATCCGGGCGACGCTGAAGGTCGCGGTGGGATCTACAATTTCGTTACCAAGAGGGGTAAGTGCCTGGGCCGAAACTCCAAGATTTCGTGGACACAGGTTGAGACCGGCTCCGCCATCACCTGGAAGTACCCGAGCTGCATCCTGCTGGGGGATAACTCGGTCGGCGAGTTCTATTCGGTGGCCCTCACCAAGGGACGACAGCAGGCTGACACCGGGACGAAAATGATTCACATTGGAAAGAACACAACCAGCAACATCGTCTCAAAAGGGATTTCAGCGGGACGGGGTCAAAATACTTATCGAGGCCTGGTAAAAATCAATAACAGCGCCGCCAGAGCGCGCAACTATACGCAATGCGACTCGATGCTGATTGGGGATAAGTGCGGCGCTCACACCTTCCCTTACATCGAGGTGAAAAACAGCAGCGCCCACATGGAGCACGAAGCTTCCACTTCCAAGATTGGCGAGGACCAGATCTTTTACTGCCAGCAGCGTGGACTCTCGGCTGAGGACGCAGTCTCCATGATTGTCAACGGCTTTTGCAAAGAGGTCTTCAAGGAACTCCCCATGGAGTTTGCCGTGGAGGCGAGGAGGCTTCTGAGCGTCAGCCTGGAAGGCAGTGTCGGCTGAGGCGTTCCATCTGTCGGTTGGAGACGGGTGATCGCCCTTTTTCATATGCGGGCCACCGGCTGACCCTCGCGTCCCGGCGGCGACAAGGAGAATGGAATTGCTAGAGATCAAGAATCTGCAGGTAAGAATTGAAGATAAAGAGATCCTTCGGGGAATCAATCTCAACGTGAATGCGGGTGAAGTGCATTCCGTCATGGGACCCAACGGCTCGGGCAAGAGCACGCTGGCGCAGGTCCTGGCGGGTCGGGATACGTATGAAGTGACCGACGGGGAGATCTGGTTTCGAGGAAAGAACCTTCTTGAAATGGATCCCGAGGAGAGGGCGCGCGAGGGGTTGTTCATGGCCTTCCAGTATCCGGTCGAGATTCGGGGGGTGAGCAACACGTATTTTCTGAGGGCCGCTTTGAATTCGATACGCGCTCATCGCGGGGAAGAGGAAGTCGATGCGGTCGACTTTCTGCACCTGGTGAAGGACAAGATGAAGCAGCTCAAGATCGACGACGGTCTATTGAACAGGCCGGTCAACACCGGCTTTTCGGGCGGCGAGAAAAAGCGCAACGAGATTTTTCAGATGGCCATGCTGGAGCCATGTCTGGGGATTCTGGATGAAACCGACTCGGGTCTTGACATCGACGCCCTGAGGATCGTGGCCAGTGGCGTGAATGCCCTTCGCTCAGACGAGACGGCGTTCATTGTCATCACCCATTACCAGCGGATGCTCAATTACATCGTGCCCGACTTCGTGCACGTGCTCTGTGAGGGCCACATCGTCAAGAGCGGAGGCAAAGAGCTGGCTCTCACCCTGGAAGAAAAGGGATACGCCTGGCTCGAAGAGAACAAGCGGCAACCGGTTGGAAGTTGATGGAACGGCTTGAAGAAAGAGACCTCTACAGGGAAGATTTCGAAACCGTCCAGCGCGAAGCCGGGGACGAGCCCGGGTGGCTAAGAGAGCATCGCAGCAGCGGAATGGAAAGATTTCTGAGGCTCGGTTTCCCAACACGAAAACAGGAGGAGTGGAGATTCTCCGATTTCCGGGCGCTGGCCCGGACTCCGTTCGCTCCCTCGCTTTCGGGCAATGGTCATTTCACCGGGGCGGATCTCGACCGGCTGCCTTTTTCTCAGTTGCAGTGCCGGCGAATGGTGTTCGTAAATGGTGCACTGCGGCCCGACCTCAGCCAGGTCGAGGGGTCTGTGGGTGTCACCGTGAGCACCCTCCGATCGGCCCTGCGTGATGCACCACAAGAGGTCGAGGCTCACCTCGGAAAGCATGCCGAGGTGGACGACAATCCTTTCGTCGCCTTGAACGCGGCTCTGAGCCGGGATGGATTCTTCATTCGAGTCGATGCCGGAACCATCGAAACCAAGCCCGTTCATGTCCTGCACATTACCACTGACTCGAGCCGGCCGGTTCGAACCCATTTGCGCAACCTCGTCGTGGTCGGCGACAACAGCCAGCTCACTCTGGCCGAGTGTTATCTGGGGGCCGGCGACAACGTTACCTTCACCAACCCGGTAACCGAGGTGGTGGCCGGCGCGAATTCTGAGGTTCGCCACTACCGTTTACAAAATGAAAGCAGCCACGGCTTCCATGTCGGCTGCAATGAGGTTCACCAGGATCGAGACAGCCGCTACCGAACCCTTTCGATCGACCTGGGCAGCCTGCAGACTCGCAACGATTTCCGGTGCGTGCTGGACGGAGAGGGATGCCTGGCGGGAATTGACGGGCTGTATCTGCTCAAGGGGCGCCAGCACCTGGACAACTATACGACGCTGGAACACGTTCGACCCCACTGTGACAGCCGAGAGCTGTTCAAGGGAGTGCTCGATCAACGCGCCCGGGGTATCTTCAGGGGCCGGATCATCGTCCACGAGGATGCCCAGAAGACGGATTCGAAGCAAACCAACAACAACCTGCTGTTGTCGGACGATTCTCTGGTGAACACCAAACCGCAGTTGGAGATTTACGCCGACGATGTGAAGTGTACGCATGGAGCAACGATCGGCCAGCTGGATCCGGAAGCGTTGTTTTATCTTCGTTCCAGGGGAATTCCCAGGGCGGCAGCTCACGGCATTCTCGTCTATGGCTTCGCCAGCGAAGTGATTGAGCGCGTGCGGGTCAGCTCACTGCGCGACCAGCTCGTGGAATACCTGATCGGGTGGCTGCCCCAGGGCAAACTGGTTCGAGGAGTGTATGAAGGATGAGACATCTGGATGCGTCGTTTCTTGAAAGCAGGCCCGAGGACTTTTCCCACGGGTTCAATGTCGAGGACGTGCGGGCGGACTTTCCGCTTTTGCGGCGTGAGATCAACGGAAACCCCCTGGTCTATCTCGACAACGCCGCCTCTTCGCAAAAGCCGCGGCAGGTGATCGACGCGGTGGCCGATTTTTATCGGACCTGCAATGCCAACGTTCATCGAGGCGTACACACGCTGAGCCAGGAGGCCACAGATGTTTACGAAGGCGCCCGCGAAAAAGTCCGGGCCTTCATCAATGCCGAGAGAGTAGAGGAAGTAATCTTCGTCCGCAGCACGACTGAAGCCGTCAACATGGTGGCCCAGAGCTACGTCAAGACGCTTCTCGAAGCCGGGGACGAAGTGGCCCTCACCGGCCTTGAGCACCACTCCAATATCGTGCCCTGGCAGCTGATCTGCGAAGAGCGATCGGCTCGCTTGGCTGTTGCTGGCATCAACGACGCCGGCGAAGTCGACCTGGAAGAGCTGGCCGGTATCCTGAAGCGGCGGCCCAGAATTCTGGCCATTGCCCACGCCTCCAACGCTCTGGGTACGCTCAATCCTGTGAAGGAGATCGTCGAAATGGCCCGGCAGCAGGGAGTCGGCGTTCTGATCGATGGGGCGCAGGGGGCGCCGCACGTTCCCATAGATGTCCAGGACCTCGGATGTGACTTTTACTGTTTCTCCGGACACAAAGCGTTTGGACCGACCGGGATCGGCATTCTGTACGGGAGACTTGACGTCCTTGAGAAGCTCTCGCCCTACCAGGGCGGAGGGGAAATGATCCTCTCGGTTACATTCGAACGAAGTACTTACAACGACTTGCCCTTTCGCCTCGAAGCAGGGACGCCCAACATCGCCGGCGCGGTCGGTCTGGGAGCGGCGGTGGATTACATCGAGCGGCTGGGACACGAGGCCATCAGCGCGCACGAACAGGATCTGCTGGAATATGCGACCGGCGAGATAGAGTCCCTGGAGGGCCTGCGGATCATCGGGACGGCGGGCTCGAAGGTAGGCGTAGTCTCTTTCACCATGGAGAACGTGCACCCTCACGACATCGGAACGATTCTGGATCAGAGAGGCGTCGCGGTGCGGACCGGTCATCACTGCGCTCAGCCGGTGATGGCCCGCTTTCAGGTTCCGGCGACGGCCAGGGCGTCGATGGCCTTTTACAACACGCGAGGGGAAATCGATGCGCTCTGTTCCGGATTGCGAGAGGTACGCAGGGTGTTTCGCTGATGACGGACCTGACCGACCTGTACCAGGAAGTCATCCTGGACCACAACAAAAGCCCCCGCAACTATGGGGAGCCCGACAGCTTCAACCGGGCCGCCGTCGGCCACAATCCTCTTTGCGGTGATCGGATCAGGCTCTATCTTCAGCTTGACGACGACCGTATCACCGATGTCGCGTTTCAAGGCTCCGGCTGCGCCATCTCGCAGGCCTCTGCCTCGCTCATGACGGAGGCACTCAAGGGGATGGCCGTGGCTGAGTTCGAAAGGCTGTTTGGAAACTTTCACTCCCTGGTGACCGGAAAGGCCGTCGAAGGGTCCCAGGAGGAACTGGGCAAGCTGGTCGTCTTCAGTGGAGTGAGCCAGTATCCGGTACGGGTCAAGTGCGCCACTCTTCCCTGGCACACGCTGCGAGCGGCCTTGAATCAAGCGGGACGAGCAACAACGGAGTGACTGATGAACCATCTGGAACCTGAGACACCGGAGGCCGCCGAGTCCAGCCCGGCGTCTGACAACCAGAGCGAGACGGGGCTGAAAGAGGCGGTCATTGCCGCACTGAAGACGGTCTACGATCCGGAAATTCCGGTCGATATCTACGAACTGGGTCTGATTTATGAACTGGAGGTGGAAGCCTCGGGGTCTGTCTCGATCCAGATGACCCTCACTTCCCCTGCCTGCCCCGTCGCCGAGTCGCTCCCCGGGGACGTCGAGGCCCGCGTTCGCGCTGCGGAAGGGGTCACTGACGTGGTAGTGGATCTGGTGTGGAACCCCCCCTGGGGAATGGAGAGAATGTCAGAAGCGGCCCGCCTTCAATTGGGGTTCGATCTCTAGCTGGCTGACCCTCGCCGACTAGCCATGGGCCCTCACCGTTTTCTGCCTTATCGTTTCGAAAGACTTCCACCCGACGAGATGCTGCTCCGCGCGCGCAGCTACTATGAAGTTGTGAATCGGCGTCGCAGTATTCGGCACTTCTCGGATCGACCGGTCCCGAAGCAGCTGATCGAGCTGGCCATTCGCACCGCTTCTGCAGCTCCCTCCGGGGCCCACCGGCAGCCGTGGAGGTTCGTTGCCGTCAGTGATCCGGAAATAAAGCACGAGATCCGCATTCGAGCCGAACGAGAGGAGAAGATTTCCTACCAGGGCCGAATGCCACCGGACTGGCTGGAGACTCTCGAACCGCTGGGCACCAACTGGGAAAAGCCGTATCTGGACATTTGCCCCTGGATCGTGGTGGTTTTCGCCGAGTTACACGGGTTTGACGCGAAGGGGGCCAGGCGCAAGAACTACTACGTCCAGGAGAGTGTGGGGGTGGCCTGCGGGTTTTTTATCACGGCTCTCCACCATATGGGTCTGCACACCCTGACCCACACCCCCAGTCCAATGGCCTTCTTGTCCGAAATCCTGCAGCGACCCGCGAATGAGCGCCCTTATATCCTTTTTCCCATCGGATATCCTGCCGCGGAGGCCATGGTGCCGGACTTGAAGCGAAAAACCCTGGACGAGGTTGCCGAGTGGAAGCTGGCCGGCGGCGAGAAGTGACCGGCTGAGCAGGATTTGGATGGAAGAAGTCGTTTCAGGTCTGTCAACACCCGAGCAGATTCCGTCTGGTGTCAAGCGCCTCGACCTGGATAGCGGGCGGCTGTACCTGGTTCCCACGGCTCACGTCTCCAGACAAAGCGTAGAGGATGTCAGGAAAACGATTGAGACGGTTGCGCCGGACGTGGTCTGCGTCGAGCTGTGCGAGTCGCGCTACAAGAACATCGTGGACCGGGAAGGCTGGAAGAACACGAATATCGTCCAGGTCATACGCCAGGGAAAAGCGATGCTTTTGCTCACCTCTCTTGTAATGGCCGCTTTCCAGAAGCGAATCGGCGACAGACTGGGCGTGAAACCGGGTGCCGAGATGATCGAGGCGATTGAAGGAGCCCGGAGAAGAGGGGCTCAGCTGATTCTGGCCGACAGGGATGTCCAGACCACCTTGAAGCGCACCTGGGCGCGACTGGGCTTCTGGAACAAGACGAAAATGCTCTTTCAGTTGACAGCCAGTCTCGTCGTCGGAGAAGAAATCGACGAAGAGACCGTCGAGAAACTAAAGGAAGAAGAAAAGCTGGGAGACATTCTCAGGGTGGTTGCAGATGAGTTTCCCAACTTGAAAGAGACGCTGATTGACGAGAGGGACGTTTACCTGGCCCGGAAGATCAGGGACAGCGCCGGCCGGCGAACAGTTGCCGTGCTGGGAGCGGGTCACGTCCCGGGAGTGATCGGGCACATGGACAGCGAAATGGACCTCACTCCCCTTGAGGAGGTTCCCAGGCCCGGGCGCCTCGGCAAAGTCATCAAGTGGACGATACCGGGGGTGATCGCGGCGCTGTTTGTCTACGGGTTCGTGACCGGGGGAGCCGAGAAGTCGCTGGAGTCGGTGTACATCTGGATTCTTGTCAATGGAGTGCTCTCCGCCCTGGGCGCGGCCCTCGCCCTGGGCCATCCTCTCACCATCGCGAGTGCTTTTTTCGCCGCGCCGTTGACCAGTTTGAATCCGATGATCGCCGCCGGGTGGGTGGCGGGCCTGGTCCAGTGCATGGTCAAGAAGCCCACCGTCGAAGATCTGGAGGGTCTTCCGGAAGCCATCGGTTCAGTCAAGGGTTTCTGGGTGAACCCCACGACCCGAATCCTACTGGTGGTGGTTCTGTCCAATCTCGGAAGCGTACTTGGAACCTTCGTGTCCGGCAGCTGGATCGCGGCCAGGGTGTTTTAATTAAAAATTAAAAATTTAAGATTTAAAATGAACCAGATCCCTAGAAGCTGGCCAAACAGGCGATCCTTGCAATTTTTAATTTTTAATTTTTAATCTTTAATTGATGGTGACGGTTCGCGAGAAAGAGCTGAGCCGCCAGCTCGAGAGTTCCAGCAGCGCAACCCTGAGAGTATAGGTCCCGGGTGGAGCCACTAATCGATTGCTGTAGATGATCCCCCGCCCCGCTTTGACTTCCCGGGGATGCATGCTCACCCTGATGATCTCTCTCAGGCGGACGATTTCTCTTCCGCTTGGATCCAGCAGAAGACCCAGCACGCCCAGCTGCTCCTGAACCCCCTGGCTCAACGCGCCCCGGAATGAAATTGGATTCACCTTGAGCCTGAAGGGCAGGCCGATCAGGGTGCCCTCCGGGGTCTGCCGCAGGACATCCATGTCCGCACCGATTTCCCGGAATCGAACCTGCGGAAGACTGTTAAGCGTGCTCTTGCCGGATGTGTCGAAAAAGACCTGGAGCAGGGCTCGCTTGGCATCGAATTGGCGGGGGAGCTTCTTGAAGGCGGAGGCAACCCGGAGATCCGAGCGACGCGTTCTGACGTGGATCCGCTCCAGGACGTCCTCGCCTCTCCCGTGATCGGAGTAGTAGCCGATCCGGTAAAGGTTGCCGAAAAGATGGTCGTTGATTTCCGCCAGCGTATGGTCGAAATCGAGAATCGTCTCGAATCCGCTGAAACTCATACCGCCGGTGCCCGGCCCCAGGCGGCTGAAGGCTTCAATCTGTTCTTGGTTCTTGTGCAGCCGCGAGGTACGACGGGAGGGATCTTCCTGGCTCGGATCGGGGCCGATATAGACCTGGGCAGAGGAGGGTACCCGAATCGTGTAGATGGCAAAGCCCTCTTTTCTGGCACGGGAGACGGTGGCCCCTACCTTGTCGTACGACGTGTCCAGCCCATCGGAGATCAGGATCACGGCCTTCTGGCTCGCAGCTGGAGCGCTCGAACGGATGAGGTCCATAAGTCTATCCAGCGAACCGTAGATGGCCGTCTGCCCCAGATGTTTCCTGGCCTGTTGGATGGATTCGAGCACCAGCTGCCGGTCCGATGTGAAGGTCTGAAAGGGCAAAAGCTCGCTCGTGAACCCGAACACTCCAATTTTTGTCGCTTGAGAAAGATTGTCGAGAAAGGTCTGCGCGGCAACGATTTCTTCAGTCCGAGTTGCAAAAGTACTGCCGCTGACGTCGATCAGAAAGGCCAACCACAGGTTGGGGCTCTGCCCCGACTGATTCCTCGGTTGTTCGAACAGATCGAAGTCGACCGGAACGGCGTTCTCTTCAACGATCAAATCCTCACGAGAGAGGGAATTGTTGAGTCTTCCGGTCGCGTCCGTGACTGTGAACCGGAGCGTGACCAGGTTGACGTCGATGCGAAAGGGCTGCGCTTCGTCGGGCGTCTGTGGATCTTCCTGGCACAGCACTGGGAATCCGTTCGTTAAGATCAAGGCCAGGGCAGTGACCAGAACGATCTGGGGAAAATCCGCCTGTTTGAGAATCGAGCCGGGTTTCAAGACGAGAGCCCCACAAGGCTCAGAAACTCGGATCGGGAGCGCGGGTCGTTTCGAAAGCGCCCGAGCATCGCCGACGTAATCATCTTGGTGGTCTGTTTTTCCACACCTCGCATCATCATGCACAGATGCTGCGCCTCGATCACGACGGCGACCCCCTTCGGGGCCGCGGCCCGGGTGATCGTTTCGGCGATCTGCTGGGTGAGACGCTCCTGGACCTGGAGCCGCCGCGAAAACACTTCAACAATGCGCGGGATCTTGCTCAACCCGATCACCTTTTCGTCCGGCAGGTAGCCCACATGGCAGTGACCGAAGAAAGGGAGCAGGTGGTGCTCGCAAAGACTGTACAGCTCGATGTCTTTGACGATCACCATCTCGTCGTACTGGACGGTGAAGAGCGCATTCTTAAGGATGGATTCGGGGTCTGAATGGTAGCCTTTTGTGAGGAATTTCAGTACCTCCTCGACTCGCTCGGGGGTCTTGACCAGGCCCTCACGTTCGGGCTGCTCGCCCAGTTCCGTCAGGATTGTTCTAATCTCGTCCTGCACTGAATTCTCCGCTATATCGACCGGTGACAGGTGTCGGTTCCAAAACCCTTATTGTACAGAATGAGAAGCCACGGTGGGCTGCCGGCAAGCGAGCGATACAGTGCCGCCCGGCGACTTTCTCAAATCTGCCGTCCGAAAACCCCGACTCGCGGCCAGCCGGCCAGGTCCCGGTGCGCCGCCTGAATCACCCAGCCGTTATCCTGCCCCAATCTGCTCACATCTTCCAGTTGATCGTGCCCCAGTTCGAGGAGAAGGCTTCCCCCCGCCGCCAATGATTCGGCTACCGACTCGAAGATCTCCCGGAAGACCGCCAATCGTCCGGTTTCGCCGAACAGGGCCTGGCGCGGTTCATAGTGGAGCACGGACGGGTCGATCTGGGCGCTTTCGTCAGGGTTCAGATAGGGTGGATTGGAGACGATCAACTGGAACCTTCCAAGATCAGGGCTGTTCCTGAGTTCGTAGCACACCAGGGTCACTCGTTCTCTACATGCATGCCGTCGGCAGTTGAATTCCGCCACCTGCAGAGCAACCGGGCTGGGTTCGATGGCAGTGACCCGGATTCTCGGCTCCTCGCAGGCTAAAGAGACCGCTATGCAGCCTGAGCCGGTGCCGATGTCCAGGATCGAAACGGCCTCGTCTGCGATTCCGGCTGCCAGCTCGAGAGTCTTCTCCACAACCAGCTCCGTCTCGGCTCGCGGAATCAGGACCCCGGGTCTGACGCGAAAGCTTCGTCCGTAGAATTCCTGCTCCCCGGATATGTACTGGATTGGAAAGTGGTTCTTGCGCAGCTCGATTAAGCGTCGAAACAAAAGCTCGTCCGGACCTGCCAGCGTCGAATCCATACGGGCAACGAGCCGGATTCGAGAACACTTGAGCACCAGCCCCAGGATGACCAGAGCATCTTCTTTCGGATAAGAGAGCCCCGAAGATGCGAGTTGCCTGTGACCCAGCTGAAGAGCTCCCCGCAGGGTCACTTGCCCGGTTCGGCGGTCTTGACGGCTTCCGTCTGCTCGTGTGTGGCCAGGGCATCGATGATCTCATCCAGGCCGCCCTCTAATACTTGCTCGAGCCGGTGAACTGTTAGTTTGATACGGTGATCCGTGACCCGGTTCTGCGGAAAATTATAAGTTCGTATCTTCTCGCTCCGGTCACCGCTCCCCACCATCGCTCGGCGGCTCTCCGCAGTCTCCTGGTGCTGTTGTTCCATCGCTTTGTCATGGAGCCGGGAGCGCAAGACTTTCATGGCTTTTGCCTTGTTCTTGTGCTGGGATTTCTCATCCTGGCAGGTCACGACCTCTCCGCTCGGAAGATGCGTTATTCGAACAGCGGAGTAGGTTGTGTTGACCGACTGGCCACCGGGACCGGAGGAGCAGAAACGGTCGATCCTGAGATCGTTGGGTTCGATGTCCACCTCCAACTCGTCGGCCTCGGGCAGGACGGCGACCGTCACGGCCGAGGTGTGGACACGACCCTGTGTCTCGGTCTCCGGAACCCGCTGTACACGATGAACGCCGCTCTCGAATTTGAGACGACTGAACACCCCTTTCCCCTCGACCGAAACAATGGTCTCCTTCATCCCTCCGACCGACGAGTAGGTGACTGAAACCAGGTCTGTCTTCCAGCTTTTCGAGTCGGCGTAGCGCGAGTACATGCGCAGTACTTCCTGGGCAAAAAGGGTTGCCTCGTCTCCGCCTGTGCCGGCCCGAATCTCCAGGATCACGTTCTTGCCGTCATTTGGATCCTTGGGCAGCAGCAGCGACCTCAGGCGGTCCTCGGAGTCCTGCTCCTGCCTTTCCAGAAGGGTGAGCTCGTCGCGGGCCATCTCGAGGATTTCGGGGTCCGACTCTTCTGCGACCAGAGATTGCGCATCAGTGATCTGCCTGGAAATCGAGAGGTAGCGCTGGTACTCGTCAACCACGACCTGAAGCTCGGAGTGGGCGCGGGCGGTCTCCCGGTATCTCTTTGGAGATTCCAGGACCTTCTTGTCGCCCAGTCTTTCGGACAGCTCTTCATAGCGAGCTTCCAGCTCTCGCAGACGTTCCAGCATGAGAACTCCAGCCAGGTTGTAGACGCCCGACCTTTGGGAAAGTTTCAGATCCCTGGTTCCGTGGGCAAGGCCGAACAGAGGTCCCGACTGGCAAAAGCGTAGCAAATCTGGGCCTTTCCGGTCGAACTGAGCCTTCTTGACAAAGGCTGTGCTGCACGATATAAGGTCTTTCTCAAAATTTGACCAAGGATCCTCCGCGTTTGTTGAAACTCCTATTGCACGGTTGAAGCGGGATCAGTCGGCCCGGCCTTTCCCGGTCTTGGTGGTCGCGATGTTTCTGTTTCTGCTGCGAGCGGGTGGGTGCCGGAGAAATCTCAAGGGAGGAATGTGTTCCGAATGGGAACCACTACCAAGACCAAAAAGGCGGATGCGCACTTGAAAGAAGACAAAAACCAGGCCAACACCGGCATACCGGAGTTGCCGCAGATCATTCAGGAATCGGACGCGGAATATGAGGACATGCTGGCCGCATACGACACGACCTTCAGCAGCATCACAGAAGGTCAGGTCGTTGAAGGAACCGTTCTGAAGATTACCGACAAGGGAGTCGTTGTTGACGTTGGATACAAGTCGGAGGGAATCATATCCCTTGGCGAGTTCCGGAATGAAGACGGCAGTCCCGAGGTCGCGGTTGGTGACAAGGTCGAAGTACTGTTGGAGCGCGCTGAAGGGCGTGATGGATTTGTCGTCCTCTCCCGTGAGAAGGCTGAGCGGATGAAGATCTGGGACACCATTGAGGTGGCCTATCAGGAGCAGTCCATTGTCAAGGGGCGAGTAATTGAAAGAATCAAAGGCGGCCTGGCCGTCGATATCGGTGTCCGCGCCTTCCTCCCAGGCTCGCAGATAGACCTGCATCCCATCCGCAACCTGGATATGTTCAGAGGGAAAGAGCTCGACATGCGCGTCATCAAAGTGAATAAGAGGCGCGGCAACATAGTGCTGTCCCGTAAGGCAGTCCTCGAAGAAGAGTATTTCAAGCAGAAAGAGGAAACCCTGAAGTCTCTGACAGAGGGAGATATCGTTTCCGGCGTTGTAAAGAACATTACCGACTACGGGGTGTTCGTGGATCTCGGGGGTATTGACGGATTGCTTCACATCACCGACATGTCGTGGGGTCGGGTTAACCATCCTTCAGACCTGTTCGGGGTCGGCGATAAAGTCGACGTCAAGGTTCTGAAGTTTGATCGCCTCGAAGAGAAGGTATCGCTGGGCTACAAGCAGCTCTCGGATGATCCCTGGTTGAGTGCTTCGAAGCGGTACCCGAAATCATCCAGGGTCGAGACGAAAGTCGTGAGTCTGACGGATTACGGTGCCTTCGTGGAGCTCGAAGAGGGAGTCGAGGGCCTGATTCACATTTCCGAAATGACCTGGAACAAGCGCATAAAGCATCCCTCACAGCTCCTGAACGTTGGGGACACCATCGAGGCGCAGGTCCTGGAGATCAACACGTCGGGTCGGCGCATCTCACTTGGACTCAAGCAGACCGAGCCCAATCCCTGGGATGAGATTGAGGCGAAGTATGCGATCAACTCGATCGTGACCGGCCAGGTCAGGAATCTGACCGACTTTGGAGCCTTCATTGAAGTCGAAGAGGGCGTAGACGGACTGGTGCATGTTTCCGATTTGAGCTGGACAAAAAAGATCAAACATCCTTCCGAAGTCCTGCAGAAAGGTGAGGACGTTAGTGCGGTCGTTCTGAATGTCGATGCCGACAACCAGAGGTTGTCGCTTGGAATCAAGCAGCTGGAGCCGGACCGCTGGGAGGAGTTCTTTTCCGAGAAGCAGATCGGTGACATCCTGCAGGGACGGATCGTCAGACTCGCCAACTTCGGTGCTTTTGTGGAACTGGAGGAGGGAATCGAGGGGTTGTGTCACGTGTCGGAGCTCGATGCAGAGCGGATCGAGAATCCAGAAGACAAGTTTTCCGTCGGCCAGGAGCTGGATTTTAAGATCATTAAGATGAATCTTCTCGAACGAAAGATTGGCCTGTCCATCAAAGCGCTTCTGCAGCCGGATCGCGATGAAATGGAGGATACCTGGAGTTACAGCTCCGAATCCGGCAGGACATCGATAGGGGAGATTGCTGGTGACCAGCTGGGTCAGCTGAAACAAAAGGCCGGGCTGGAAGAGGAGAACGAGAATGACGAAGGCTGAACTTGTCGACGAGGTTTCCAGGAACTCTGACCTGAACAAGAAGGACGCGGAGGTCATCGTCCAGACGGTGCTCGACAGTATCGTCGATTCCCTCAAGGCGGGTGAAAAAGTCGAGTTGAGGGGCTTTGGAAGTTTTCGTCTCAGAAGCAGGGCATCCCGCCAGGGGCGTAACCCCAAGACCGGAGAAAAAGTCTTCGTACCCGCCAAGAGGGTGCCTTATTTCAAGCCCGGAAAGGAGTTAAAAACCCTTATCAATTCCTGAATCGTCCCGCGCCCGCCCGGCCACTGAAAAGCCGCTTCAATTCAGTCAAACCGACAAAAACAGCACATATGAGCCCTCTTGAAGGGGCCTCTTTCTGGAGCCGCGTGAGCCTCACTTCCGGCCCCTTCTCCGGAATCTTTGATCACCCTGCAAAAAAGCTTGGTTTCTTTCAAATTCGTCTCCGGATTTGGCATGTAAATAGCTGTCATATATATGAAAAGATAGCCTTCAGGGGATCGGGTTAATTTTTTGCGGAAAAAGCGTTTGCAAGGCTGCGAAAGGCGTGGTAGGGTTAGGGCCGTTTCGCTTGAGGCTGGTAGGAATTATCATTTTCCACAACCTGTGGAAAACACTGTGGAAACCTAGGCGGGCTCTGACTGGCATGGACTGAGTGTCGGTCCCCTCCTGAGCCAAAACTGGGACATTCTAGGTCACTAATGGTTGAAGTGCGTATGCAGTTTTGGGAGGCTGTTCTGTCTGCCATACAGGGGAGGGTTTCCAGGCAGAATTTCGACATCTGGTTCAAGCCGACCGTCGCTGAGTCGGAGATCGGCAAAGCCAGGCGACTGATAGTTCGGGTTCCGAACGAGTACTTTCGTTACTGGCTCACTGAGAACTACTCCGAAGTCATCAACCAGGCCCTTGGCGAAGTGGGATTGGAGGACTGGACGTGGGAGCTGGTCGTCGAGGATTCTGAGCCGGGTCACGACAGATTCAGTCCCGGAATCGAAGTCATCAAAGAGGGCCCGTGTCCCCAGGCAGCGCAGTGTAATCTGAGTCCCAGATACACCTTTGGGCGCTTCGTAGTCGGAGCCAGCAACCAGTTTGCCCACGCCGCAGCCCTGGCTGTCGCAGAGCAGCCCTCAAAGGCATACAACCCCCTGTTCGTATATGGAGGAGTCGGTCTGGGCAAGACCCATCTGATGCATGCCGTGGGACATTACATCAAGATCCGATCTCCGCGGGCGCGGCTGACCTACATGTCGTCGGAACGCTTCATGAATGAGCTGATCAACTCCATTCGCTATGATAAGACAATCCAGTTCCGCGAGAAGTATCGCAACATAGACGTCCTGTTGATGGATGACATCGAGTTTCTGGCGGGCAAGGAACGCACTCAGGAAGAGTTCTTCCACACCTTCAATGCTCTGTATGACAACCAGAAGCAGATTGTGATCTCGAGTGACTGCCCCCCGCGCGAAATCTCAACATTGGAAGAGCGTCTTCACAGCCGTTTCGAGTGGGGATTGATTGCCGATATTCAGGCTCCCGACCTGGAGACGAAGGTTGCGATTCTCAAGAAGAAAGCTGAACTGGAAGCTGTGAGTCTACCCGACGATGTGGTGTTCTTCATCGCCCAGCACATCCGTTCGAATGTCCGGGAGCTGGAGGGATCGCTGATTCGACTGGTGGCTTTCAGCAGTCTGACCGGCGAAGAGATTACACTCGAACTGGCCGAAAAGGTTCTCAGGAGCATTGCTGAACAGGACACCAGAATCATTACGGTAGAAGACGTGCAGAGAGTTGTGGCCAGCCACTTCTCTTTGAGTCCAACCGATTTGAGGGCCAGAAGCAACTCTCGGCGAATCGCCGAGCCAAGGCAAATCGCCATGTACCTGGCCCGAGTATTGACCAAACACTCTCTGCCTCAGATCGGTAAGGCCTTTGGAGGAAAACACCACACTACCGTCCTCCATTCGGTCAGAAAGATCGAGCACCTTTCCAGGGAGGATCCTCGCATGAAGGCGCTGCTGAAACGCCTGCAGGAACTGATTCAGTAGTATCTCGGGCCGGCAGAGCAAGGCGGCAAACAGACCCCGAAGGGAAAGCCTGATGGAATTTGTAGTAAAGAAAGGAGACATACTCAGAGAACTCCAGTATGTGCAGGGCGTGGTCGAGAAAAAGACGACGGTCCCGATTCTTTCCAATCTTCTCCTGGAGACGACGGGGAACACCCTGGCCATCACCGGGACCGACCTTGATGTCACGATTCGGTGCAGTTGTCCGGCCGCGGTCAAGGTGGCCGGTTCTGTGACCGTTTCGGCTCGAAAGCTTTTCGACATCGTCCGCCTGCTTCCCGACTCCGAAATCCATTTCAAGATGGCGGGCGGAGAGGAATGGGTGGCGATAACCTGCGAGCGCTCGCGGTTCAAGGTGGCCAGCCTTTCCAAAGAGAACTTTCCGGATGTACCCGAGGTCGACGGTGAACGACTCCAGCTCCCGGCAGCCTCCGTGCGGTTCATGATTTCTCGATGCATTTTCGCCATCACCCAAGAGGAGTCCCGCTTCGCGCTCAACGGCGCCCTCATGATCTTGAAGCCCAATCAGATGACTTTTGTAACCACCGATGGGCACCGGCTTGCGCTGGTTTCCGCGACTGCGGAGATCGAGGGCGTCGAGGGCGAAATGAAGAACCTGGTTCCCAAGAAGACGCTGGTTGAACTGGTCAAGCTAGCGGCGTCCGGCTATGACACGATCCAGTTTGCCAAAGATTCAAACCATCTCCTCTTTCAGGTCGGTGAACGAATCCTTATCTCTCGAATGCTCAGCGGTCAGTTTCCCAACTTCGAGATGGTCATCCCCAGGGACAACGACAAGGACATTCAAATCGACACCGTAGAGCTGAGCGACACTGTGAAAAGAGTCGCGATCATGGCCGACGAGCAGTCGCGGGCCATCAAGCTGGACCTTAGTGAAGGCCAACTGGATGTGTCTTCCAACAATGCCGACCTGGGCGAGGCCAAGGCGTCCCTGCCGGTGGGGTTCGAGGGTGAGACCCTCTCCATTTGTTTCAATGCCGGGTACCTGCTCGATTTCTTGTCTGTTCTTGACTCTGAGAAGGTCAATCTGTCGCTTCGAGACGGCGAGACTCAGGGTCTGTTCAGTCCGGCCGACGACGAGGAATACTCTTACCAGTACGTGGTAATGCCGATGCAGCTTTGAATGCCTCCGACCCGACCCGCTCTTCTCCGCTAACTGTATTCCAAAGTCTTTACTGGTCAGCCACTTAGTGCGCCTTACGGGGGGGCTACAGACACCCCCGTTAAGCCGGGGGATTGTGGTAAAATACACTAGTTGGAAGAACAGCTCCGCATTGGGTGCTTCTTGATCCGAACTTGCCTCCAGATTCAAACCGATAAGTCAGGTTCATGACTTCGTACACGGCAGACAAGATTAAGGTCCTGGAAGGGTTGGAAGCCGTGCGCAAGCGCCCCGCTATGTACATCGGCTCCACTTCGGTAACCGGCTTGCATCACCTGGTTTATGAGGTGATCGACAATTCGGTTGACGAGGCTTTGGCCGGGCACTGTGACGAGATCAACGTTACCATCCATATCGACAACTCGGTTACCGTGAAAGACAACGGGCGGGGAATCCCGGTCGATCTTCATGCTCTGAAGAAGAAGCCCGCGGCCGAGGTGGTAATGACCACTCTTCATGCCGGGGGGAAGTTTGACAACGATTCCTATAAGGTCTCGGGTGGGTTGCACGGAGTGGGCGTCTCGGTCGTCAACGCTCTGTCCGAGTCGCTCTTTGTAGAGATCCGGCGCGACAACAAAGTTTACCAGCAGTCGTACGAGCGTGGAATTCCCACCACTGAGTTTCGCCAGACCGGCACCACGAAGCGTCGTGGTACCGTCATTACTTTCAAGCCCGATCCGTCCGTCTTCGATACTCTCCAGTTCAGCTATGACACTCTGGCCCAGCGAATGCGGGAGATGGCCTTCCTGACCTCGGGGCTGAAGATCACGGTCGAGGATCTGAGATCCGGCGAGAAGCAAGACTTCCTTTACGAAGGAGGCGTCGTGGATTTTGTCCGGTACCTGAACCGGAACCGGACGGCTCTTCACGAGGAGCCTATCCACATCGAAGTGGAAAAGGCCAACATTCAGGTGGAGGTGGCCCTTCAATACAACGACGGGTACAACGAGATTCTGTACTCGTTTGCAAACACGATCAATACCGTTGAAGGCGGTACCCACCTGGTTGGTTTCAAGGCGTCACTGACTCGAACTCTCAACGCCTATGCCGTTGAGAATAATCTTCTTCGCGATCTGAAGCAAAAGCTCAGCGGAGAGGATGTTCGCGAGGGACTGGCCCTGGTTATCAGTGTCAAACTCTCGGATCCCCAGTTTGAGGGTCAGACCAAAGCCAAACTCGGCAACAGTGAGGTCAAGGGAGCGGTCGAGGCCGTCTGCAACGAGAGGCTTTCGATTTACCTCGAGCAGAATCCGGCAGTCGGCCGCCGGATTGTCGAGAAGGCGGTCGACGCCGCGCGGGCGCGTTACGCGGCGCGAAAAGCGAGGGATTTGACGCGCCGCAAGAGTGCGCTGGACAATCTCTCTCTTCCCGGAAAGCTGGCCGACTGCCAGGAACGCGACCCCTCTAAATCGGAGATTTTCATCGTTGAGGGGGACTCCGCCGGAGGATCGGCGAAACAGGGTCGCGATCGCAGATTCCAGGCGATTCTTCCCATCAAAGGCAAGATCTTAAATGTGGAGAAGGCCCGCTTCGACAAAATGCTCAGTAACGTCGAGATCACCACCATGATCTCGGCGGTCGGCACGGGCATCGGTTCTCTCGACTTCGACCTGTCCCGACTCCGCTACCACAAGGTCATCATCATGACGGATGCCGACGTCGACGGCAGCCACATCAGGACGCTGCTTTTGACCTTTTTCTACAGGCAGATGACGGAGTTGGTGAGAGAGGGACATGTTTACATCGCCCAGCCTCCTTTGTACCGGGTCAAGAAGGGCCGCAAGGAGAATTACCTGACCGATGACCGGGCCCTGACTCAGTATCTGCTGGACCAGACAGCCGCCGACACTGCCTTTACGGTGAAGAAAACCGGCAAGCTCTATTCGGGGGAGGAATTTCGCAAGGCGATGCCCCAGCTCATGCAGTTTCAGCAAATCTTCGACCGGCTTGCTGTCACGTTCGATGCCGACCGGCTGAAGTGCCTCTTGAGTTTCTTTGACGAAAAACCCACAGATCGATCGAGTCTTCGAGAACTCTTCCAGGACGAGTCCGGGCTGGGTGAGCTGGCCGGTGCTCTCGGGGGCGACTCGGCGGAAGTTCAGCTGGACACGGAACACAACCTCTTTGAAGTTCGAGCGGGAGACCAGGTCGTCAGTCTGGAGCTCTTGAACTCCGGTGAGTTTCAGACCCTGCTGAGCATGTCAGGGCGCGTCTCGGCCTATAGAGGCTCCGGATATCTCGTCGAGCGGAAAGGGGAAGTCATTGAAGCTGACAACTGGAGGCAGCTGGTTGACATGGTGCTGGCTGCCGGCAAGAAGCAGTTGACGATTCAACGCTACAAGGGTCTGGGGGAAATGAACCCGGATCAGCTCTGGGAAACGACCATGGACCCAGAAACCCGAACCCTTCTTCAGGTGCGCATCGAAGACAGCCTCGAGGCCAACGATGTCTTCAACATTCTCATGGGAGACGCTGTCGAGCCGAGGCGCAACTTTATTGAAACCAACGCCTTGCACGTTAAGCACCTCGATATCTAACGGTACGCCGGGTCTTCCGCGATTGCCGACTGGCCTAGGGCCGTTTTTTGAGGAATAACCTGAATGCCAAAGCCTCTGGCTAACGAGCGGCCGGTAAATATCGAAGACGAGATGCGCTCTTCGTATCTGGATTACGCCATGTCGGTGATCATCGGCCGGGCGTTGCCCGATATCAGAGATGGGCTCAAGCCCGTGCACAGGCGGATCCTTTATTCCATGCACGAGCTCTCCAACACCTTTAACCGGGCGCACAAGAAATCGGCTCGAATCGTGGGCGATGTCACGGGAAAATACCATCCGCATGGTGGCGAGGCGGTTTACGACACCATGGTCAGAATGGCGCAGAACTTTTCGATGCGCGAGATGCTCATCGACGGGCAGGGGAACTTCGGCTCGGTGGATGGAGATTCTCCGGCAGCCATGCGCTACACCGAGGTCCGGATGTCCCGGATCGCCGCGGAGCTGCTGGCCGACATCGAGAAAGACACTGTCGACTTTTTTCCCAACTACGACGAGTCTCGAAATGAACCGACCGTCCTGCCGGCACGCTTTCCCAGCCTGCTCGTGAACGGAGCTTCCGGGATCGCTGTGGGCATGGCGACCAACATCCCACCTCACAATCTGAGTGAAGTCGTGGACGCATCTCTTCTTCTTCTGGAACGGGAAGATGCCTCCCTGGCTGAGATCCTGGAGCTCGTGCCGGGGCCGGATTTCCCAACTGGTGCTTTCATTTATGGTCGCCAGGGAATCTTTTCCGCCTATCGGACCGGAAGGGGAATCATCCATTTGAGGGCCCGGACCAGCTTCGAACCGCTGGGAAAGGACCGCGAAGCGATCATTATCCACGAGCTGCCCTATCAGGTGAACAAAGCTCGTCTTGTGGAAAAGATTGCGCAACTGGTACATCAGAAGAAGATCCAGGGGATCAGCGATCTGCGCGACGAGAGCGATCGCCAGGGCATGCGCGTCGTGATTGAGCTGAAACGCGGTGAGCAGCCACAGATCGTGCTCAACACGCTCTTCAAATTGACACCCCTGCAGTCCTCCTTTGGGATCATCCTGCTGGCGATTGTCGAAGGCCGTCCAAGGGTTCTCTCGCTTCCCGAGGTCATCCGGCTTTTCCTGGAACATCGGAAGGATGTAGTCAGGCGTCGTACCACCTTCGATGTCGACAAGGCCATTCAGCGTTCGCATATTCTGGAAGGTCTGCGCATTGCTCTTGATCAGCTCGATTCCGTTATCGAACTGATCCGGGGCGCCCCCGACCCTGCACAGGCAAAGCAGGGCCTGGTTCGTGAGTTCGACTTCACCGAAACCCAGGCCCAGGCCATCCTGGAGATGCGGCTGCAGCGCCTGACTGGATTGGAAAGGGAAAAGATTGAGCGGGAATATGCCCAACTCCAGCAGACCATCGCCGGGCTGCGGAAAATCCTGGAAGACCCGGCGGCCCTCAAAGGAGTGCTTCGCGATGAACTGGTCACGATCCAGGGCGCCTACGCCAGTCCGCGCCGCACTGAGATCGTGGAAACCGAGATCGATCTTTCCATGGAGGACCTGATCGCCGAACAGCAGATGGTGATCACAGCCAGCCGGGACAGCTACATCAAGCGGACCTCGTTGAGCACTTACAGGAGCCAGCACCGGGGTGGAAAAGGACGAATCGGGATGTCGACACGAACCGAGGAAGACATCATTGCAGACCTGTTCGTCGCTTCCACACACAGCTACATGCTCATCTTCACAACCCGCGGAAAACTGCACTGGCTAAAGGTCTGGAAAATCCCGGAAGTGGGAACCGCCGGGAAGGGCAAGCCGATTGTCAACCTGATTCAGGTGGATCCGGACGATCGCGTTGCCGACGTGTTGAACGTGCATGATTTCGAGGGGGGTGCCCAGGTAGTCATGGCCTCGCGTCGCGGCTACGTGAAAAAGACCCCGTTGAGCGCATTCTCGAATCCACGCGCCAATGGAATCATTGCCTGCAGGGTGGATGAAGAAGATGAACTCATGAGCGTGGCTCTGGCCGCAGGTGACGAGGACATCATGCTTTTCTCCAAACTGGGAAAGGCGATACGTTTCAATTTTGAGCAGGTCAGGAGCATGGGCCGGGTGTCCCGGGGTGTGCGGGGGATCAGGTTGCGGCCTGGTGACCATTTGATCGGAATGGAAATTGTGGATCCGGACAGGCCTGACCTGCTGGCTGTAACCGAACACGGGTTCGGGAAGCGAACTCCCATTGACCGGTATCGAGCTCAGGGTAGAGGGGGCCAGGGCGTGATCAATATCCGGACCTCGACAAGGAACGGGAATGTGATCACCTCTTTCCTGGTGAACGACGACCTGGACATCATGATCATCACCGAGACCGGAAAACTGATCAGACTGCCCGTCCATCAAATCCGCCTGACGGTTTCTCGCAGCGCCCAGGGGGTAAAGCTTATCGACCTCAACGAGAATGACCGGGTAGCCGATGTCAGCCTCATACCCCCCGAGGAGGATGAGCCGCAACCACCCGAGGGAGAAGAGTCGTGAAGCTGAGCCGCGGAGTCCTCGGACTACCGCTCCTCATGCTTGCCTTTGCCGTCACCATGACGAAAAGGGCCGAGAGACGTCCAGGCCTGCTTCTCGGAAAGGCCCAGCTGCTGGAAAGAAACGGCAAGGTGGTAGAGGCCGCCAGGTCCTATGACAGCCTGGTTTCCCTGTACCCCGGCACCCCGGCTGCCTGCCGAGCCCTGTGGCAGCTGGGTTTAATGGAGTATTCGGTGATCCAGGATACGGAGAAGGCGGTGACCCTGTTCCACAATCTGGTTGACTCTTGTCGTGGGGACGAACTGGTTGGTCAGGCAATGCTGATGCTGGCAGACGTACATGAGATAGATCTGCGCGATCTGGAGCAGTCGATTCAGATCAGACGCGAGTATCTCAAGCTCGTGCCCGACTCGGAAAGACTTCACGAAACGCTGTTCAAGATCGGAGACGTTCTGTTCAAACAGGGCAGGTACCTGGAGGCTCGTGCAACGCTTGAAGACTTGCTGCAACTCGAGCCGGAGGAACCGATAGCGACTCCAGCCAATCTGCGAATCGGGACAATCTTGCAGGTGGCACAGGATTACGACAGATCCATCCGGTATTTTGACGCCGTGGTCGAACGGTCCCGGAGCCCTGAATTCCGACTCCAGGCGCGCCTGGGTCTCATCGAGAGCTACGAGTTTCTGAACCAGCTTTCGCGAGCCCTGGAAATCACCCGGGAAATTCGACCGGACGAGTACGCGGCTAAACTCAAGAATGACATGCTGATGAGGCTCAGCCGGAAGAAGCAACATTTCGAGCGCTAGTAGGTACTGGTGGTCTGTAGCAACTAGTGCTCGTACTCGCTTTCATAAGCACGAAGACGTAAAGAGAGTACAGGGATGAGCTGGTGGCAATCACTCGTTGTCCTGGGGTTTGGGCTCCTGCTCGTGTTGGGGTGGGGGGTTTGGTGGTTGTATCAGCGAGTGGTGGCCGCAAGAGCCGAAGCTGTGCTGCTGAGCAGATATCTTGACGTCCTGAGGGACAAGTTTCCCGAAGCTTTCGAGGTACTCTCGAGGTTTGACCGGAACCGGGGCCTGGCGACCCTCACCGAAAGCAGTCCGGATCTCGAGCAGGCGGTTGACGAGATCAAGGACTATGCGCGGCGAAAGTTCCAGGCAGAGAAGGAATTACCCGGCCTGAAAATCGCTCCTGAGGCGGCGCCGGGAGGCGACCCCAGGAAACTGAAGGCCGCCCTGGTCACAATTGTACGCGGAATCTACACCAATCCTGACAACATCGACATCCTGGGTGAGGGCGGCCAGGATGCACTCGATGACTTCCTGAGTTCCCTGGTCGACTAGCGGACGAACCTTCGTGCTATAATCCCTGTTTTGCTCCGAAGGGGGTTTGTTCGTTTTGGCATATGTGAGGGTTCAAGATGGTGAGTCGCTTGAGAGTGCGTTGCGCCGATTCAAGCGTAAGGTCCAGCAGGAAGACATCATCAAGGACATCAGGAAACACGCCTTTTACTTGAAACCCGGGGAACGAAAACGACTCAAGCAAGCGCTGGCCCGCAAACGTGCCCGTAAGAAAATGCGGCAGACCTTCCGTTTCCGAAGATAACTTCCCATTACCCTGGCGGCCCGGCTGACTGAATCAGCCGGGTTTTTTTTTGGTTTCCGGTGCCGATCAGATGGAAGCTATTCGGATGATAGAGTTTCTCCATTGAGCCGTTTTATTGGCATCGCCGGAATCCTGACAATTCTCTCGATCGCGGTACTCGCGTCTGAAAATCGCCGGCGAATTCCCTGGAGTATGGTCTGGTGGGCGATCCTGCTTCAGCTCGTGTTGGGGGTGGTTATTCTCAAAACGACCCTTGGCCAGATGGCTCTGCAGGAGACCGCCGCAGCGGTAACGGCTCTCATCCGGTACGCGGATTTCGGCGGCGAATTCGTCTTCGGCCACCTGTCCAAAGACCCCACCCCTTACATCTTCGCCTTCAGGGTTTTACCAATCGTGATCTTTATCTCGTCCTTCTTCACCTGCCTGTACCACCTCGGCATCATGCAGCTGGTCGTGGTGGCCATGGCCAGGATCATGAAGAGATTTCTGGGGGTGAGCGGGGCCGAGTCGCTGGCCACGGCGGCCAACGTTTTCATGGGTCAAACGGAAGCTCCCCTCGTCATCGCTCCCTATATTCCCAGCATGACCTACTCCGAGCTGATGGTCCTTATGACGGGGGGTATGGCCACGGTGTCTGGGGCCATCCTCGGCGCTTACATCGGATACGGAATCAATGCCGAGTACCTGATCACGGCCAGTGTCATGGCGGCCCCGGCTGCCCTCATGATGGCCAAGATCATCATCCCCGAGACCGGCACGCCCGTCACGACAGGTGAGGTCAGACTCAAGGTCGAACGGACCGATGCAAATCTGATCGAAGCGGCGGCCCGGGGAGCCGCGCAGGGGCTCAAGCTGGCCCTCAATATTGCCGCCATGCTGATCGCTTTCATCGCCATGATCTATCTGATTAACGCCGTGATTTCCTGGTGCGGCCGCCTTACCGGTCTGGAAGCACTGATCGGAACACCAGTGACCTTCGAATTGATCCTAGGTTATTCTCTCGCTCCGCTGGCGTTTGTCATGGGGGTTCCGTTTGACGAGGCCGCCACCGTGGGGCGGCTGCTGGGTTTGAAGATCGTTCTCAACGAAGTCATTGCCTATGCGGACCTGGCCGAGGTCAAGGCGGCGCTCAGTCCCAGAAGCGAGCTGATCGCAACGTTCGCCCTGTGCGGTTTCGCCAACTTCAGCAGTCTCGGAATTCAACTGGGTGGGATTGGCCCTCTTGCGCCGGAGCGGCGAAAAGATCTGGCAACGATCGGCCTTAGAGCCGTTCTGGCGGGTGGTCTGGCGACCTGCATGACGGCCACGCTGGCCGGTCTTCTGTACTAGTACTTAGGGAAGAAAGTACTGCACGGCATGGATATCGACCCTTACCGGAGACTTCTCGAGCGGGCTTGCGGTCTTCTTCAAGCTCGCCTCGGGGATCCTCCCGGCACCGCACTCGTTCTGGGTAGTGGACTGGGGGACTTCGTGGACGCTCTGCCGACGCGCACCTCCCTGATGTACGAAGAGATTCCAGGTTTTCCCGTCTCGCGCGTGATCGGACATCCCGGAAAGCTCACTCTCTCAGACGGCCAGGGCGTTTCATTTTGCGCATTGAGGGGCCGCTCTCATTTCTACGAAGGCCTTTTTCAGAGCGAGATTGTTTTCCCGGTTCGGGCCCTGGCCCTGTGGGGGGTACGGGACTTTGTGATTACCAACGCGGCCGGGGCCATCCGTCGAGATTTGGCCCCCGGCGATCTGGTTGTCATTACCGATCACATCAATCTCTCCGGCGACAACCCCCTGGCCGGGCCCAACCTGGATGGCCTGGGTGAGCGTTTTCCCGACATGACGAATGCCTATCACCCCGATCTGAGGAAATCCGCTCTCGCAGCCGGCAGGCAGCTGGGGCTGGAGGTGAAAGAGGGAGTCTATGTGTGCGTGAAGGGTCCCTGCTATGAGACTCCCGCCGAGATCCGCATGCTCAGGGTTCTGGGAGCCGACCTGGTGGGCATGTCAACGGTACCTGAAGTCATCAGCCTGAACCACATGCGCTGCCGGGTGCTCGGCATCTCCTGCGTCACCAACATGGCTGCCGGGATTCTCGCAGAGCCGCTCGAGCACGACCAGGTCCTGGAGACGACGAGACAGGCCCGTCAGGATTTTGAAAACCTGATACTGGCCTTCCTGGACAGAGTGAGGAGTGCTGAATGAAGGCTGGCCGTAGTATTCGTAGGGACCGGTCTTGTTCGGGGCCACCTGGCGGGCGACCACCCGGAAGCGCCCCTACATACATTCGTAAGGGCCGGGGTCGCCCCTACATTCGTAAGGGCCGGGGTCGCCCCTACATTCGTAAGGGCCGGGGTCGCCCCTACATTCGTAAGGGCCGGGGTCGCCCCTACATTCGTAAGGGCCGGGGTCGCCCCTACATTCGTAAGGGCCGGGGTCGCCCCTACATTCGTAAGGGCCGGGGTCGCCCCTACATTCGTAAGGGCCGGGGTCGCCCCTACATTCGTAAGGGCCGGGTCGCCCCTACGCGCGATTTTTCTGACCATGCTTGCGGTTTCCTGCGCACCGGCAGCTCCCCAGGAATCCAGGGACGGCGTCGACTTGCTTGTCGCTGGTGGAACGGTGGTCACGATGGATAGGGATTTCACGGTTCATGACCCGGGTTTTGTGGCGGTGAGCGAAGATCGTATCGTGGCGGTGGGGCCGCTCGCCGATGTGGGCGGCTATTCCGCGACCAGGACCCTGGACGCGACGGATTCGATCGTAATCCCCGGGTTGATCAACGGTCACCAGCATGCCCCAATGACGCTTTTTCGTGGACTGGGGAGCGATCTGAAGCTCATGGACTGGCTCACCAGGTACATATTTCCGGCCGAAAGCAAGAGCGTGGATCGGGACTTTGTCTTCTGGGGGGCGCTGCTTGCGGCTACCGAGATGCTGGAGTCTGGAACGACCACTTTTGTCGACATGTACTACTTCGAAGAGGAAGTCGCTCGGGCAAGCTCGACCGCCGGGATGCGGGGAATCCTGGGCCAGACTGTCATCGGGTTTCCAGCTCCTGATTACCCGACTCCCGAAGCCACCCTGAACGGGACGGAGCGATTCATAGTGGACTGGAAGGGCGATCCTCTGGTCATGCCGGCCGTGGCTCCCCATGCCCCGTACACGTGCTCACGGGAGGTATTGGACGCTTGCAGGGCCCTGGCCGAAAAACACGACGTTCCTCTCATTATCCATCTGTCCGAGACCCGGGACGAGGTTCGCCAGGTGGAAGAGAACACGGGCCTTCGACCGGTTGCATACCTGAACGAGATCGGTTTCCTGGTCGATCGGCTGATCGCGGCCCATGTCGTCTGGGTCGACGAAGAGGAGATCCGCTTTTTGAAAGAACGGGGTGTCGGCGTGATTCACAATCCGGAAAGCAACATGAAACTGTCTTCCGGTGCTTCTCCCGTTCCACTCCTGCTGGCGGCCGGCGTCGATGTCGGCCTGGGCACCGACGGGGCAGCCAGCAACAACAACCTCGATCTCCTGCAGGAAGCCGATACTATGGCCAAGCTGCACAAGTTCGTTTCAGAAGATCCGACTGCGATCCCGGCCCGCGAAGCGCTGGTCGCCGCCACCATGGGAAGCGCCCGGGCCCTGAATCTGGATGCGGAACTGGGGAGCCTGGAAGTAGGGAAGAAAGCCGATCTGGTCGTACTCGGGCTGGCTGAAGCCTCTGCCGTTCCCGTTCACGATCCCTACGCACAGCTGGTCTACTCGCTCGACGGATCAGCCGTTGAAACCGTGATTGTGAATGGCCGGGTCGTGGTCGAGAATGGGCGAATCACAACCATTGACCGGAAGGAGTTGTTTCGCGAGGTGGAGAGGTTGCGGAAGAAGGTTGTTCGGGCGCTGGAGGAATAGAGGACGGGGTTGGGGTCCACTTTCCAGCCTAGTTTATTCCTTGGGTTCCAGCTTCAGCGCGACCGAGTTCATGCAGTAGCGCTTGCCGGTGGGTTCGGGGCCGTCGTCGAAGACATGGCCGAGGTGGGCGTCACAGGCGCTGCACAGGACCTCGGTTCTGCGCATGAAAAAACTGTTGTCTGTTTCGCAATCAACGTTTTCCTCGTCGATCGGGGTCCAGAAGCTGGGCCAGCCGGTCCCCGAGTCGAACTTCGTATCGGAGTCGAACAACTCCTGGCCACAACAGACGCAGACATATCTACCGGGCGTCTTCGTGTCCACGTAGTCGCCGGAAAAAGCGCGCTCCGTCCCCTTTTGCCGGCAGACGTGAAACTGCTCCGGAGTGAGTTCGCTCTTCCACTCTTCTTCCGTCTTCTCAACGCGATTTGCCATGACGAGTTTCTCCTGGTGGGGAAGATCTTATCATTGGCGCGTGAGAGTGGGAGGAGCCTCAGTGCGTTTAGAATGACCTGTGAACAAAAATCCACTGGTCAGCCTCAGGAGGTGCGCCCCGATGTCCTATCGCTGTCTTTCGCTTGGAGCCGTCTCGGGCGTAACCACCGGCCGGCTCCTTCCCCTTTGTATGGCTGTGGGCCTTTTGCTCTGCCGGTGCGGCGGGGAGCCAGAGCCTGTCGCCGGGCCGCCTAACATCCTGCTGGCCATTGCCGACGACTGGGGGTTCCCTCATGCGGGACCTTACGGGGATCCGGTGGTAAGGACCCCGGCCTTTGATCGGCTGGCCCGGGAGGGGATCGTCTTTCACCACGCCTATGTATCGTCTCCCTCCTGTACCCCGTCCAGAGCAGCCCTCTTGACCGGACAGTGGCATTGGAGACTGGAAGAAAGCGCCAATCTGTGGAGTACGCTTCAGACCAGGTTTCCCGTCTACCCGGACCTGCTGGAACGAGCCGGTTACTTCATTGGCCACAGGGGCAAAGCCTGGGGCCCCGGCCGGCTCGAACCGGGCGGTCGAACCCGCAATCCAGCCGGGCCCGAGTTTGAGAGTTTTGCCGCGTTCCTGGATGCCAGACCGGTGCAACAACCCTTCTGCTTCTGGTTCGGGACCCCCGACCCGCACAGGCCTTACGAAGACGGATCGGGAAAAGCTGCCGGTATGGATCTGGACGCGATTCGGCTTCCTGCGTGTTTCCCCGACAGTCCCGAAGTAAGGAGTGACGTCGCCGACTACTACTTCGAGGTCCAACGCTTCGACGCTGATGTCGCAGAGCTGCTCGGGGAACTGGAGAAAAGAAACGAACTGGAAAACACGATCATCATCATGACCGGCGATCACGGAATGCCGTTCCCTCGCTCCAAGGGCAATCTTTACGATATGGGAGCCCGTGTCCCGCTCGTGATTCGCTGGCCTGATCTGATTGCCGGTTCCCGGCACAGTGATGATCTCGTCAGTCTCACCGATCTGGCGCCGACCATCCTTGAACTAGCCGGCGTCAGCGTGCCGGAGGCGATGACCGGGACGAGTCTAACCAGCATTCTCAGCTCTCCGGAGTCGGGTCGGATCGACCCGGAGCGGACCTACGTCCTGACTGGAAAGGAACGCCATGTTCCGGCTCAGGAGGCACCCGACAACGGCGGCACTCCGATGCGGGCCATACGCACTCACGACTTTCTCTACATCTACAACTTCCGACCGGACCGATGGCCGGGAGGGACACCCCACTATGAAAAGGCCTTCCTGCCCGGCACCTGGCACGGCGACGTCGACAACGGCCCGACGAAGTTCTATATGGTGGATCAGCGGGATCAGGACGAGGTGCATCAAAGGCTGTTCGAGCTGGCCTTCGGCAAGCGCCCTGCCGAGGAGCTGTATGACCTGAGTAAGGATCCGGACCAGTTAGTCAATGTGGCCTACGACCCGGAGTACGAGTCGGTCAAGGCCCGGCTCTCCGAGCAGCTGATCGAGGCATTGACCCAGACCCGGGATCCGCGCATTCTGGGTCTGGGGTCTGTGCTCGAGTCCTACCCCTACTATGGACATACGCCGTTGGCTCGAGAGTGGGAGGAGGAGGGGAATTAAAGATTAAAGATTAAAGATTAAAAGCTGACAACTGACAAGCTGACAGTCTGACAAACTGACATGCCTTGATCGGTAACAGGAGTTCTGTCAGTCTGCCAGTTCCCCAGCCTTGTAAGTTCTGAGTTCTTGGCAACCAATGAGATTAAGAATTACCAATCAATTGAACATTCCAATTTACTAGCCACAAATCCGCCACCAATTTGCAATCTCAAGTTCCTAATTTTCAATTTTTAATCTTTAATTTTTAATTCAGTTCCCCAGCCTGCTCAAATGCACCACGGCCGTCGTCTCTCCTCGGGAGCGATACTCGATAGTGAGGGTGTCTCGATTCGGCTGTTGATAGATCATCTGTTCGGGCAGGCTCTCCTGTGGCGTCAGGCAATTGAAGACAGCCCTGACTCGGGTCAGCTCTGTGAGAAGAAACTGCAGGGGATCGGTCTCCCGCTCCCACCGCCGCAGCTGGGGGGTAAAGTGATTCAAGCTGAGAACGACGCCCGGTTCTTCCTCGGTAACGGTCATCAGTTGCACTACCCGTGTCCGGCCCGCCACCACCAGTCGAAACATGCCCATCATTGACCCTCCCTCGGGGGCAGCCCAGTGCTCTTCCACATGTCCTTCGAAACCCGAGCCCTCCCAGGCTCCCGCCAGCCAGGTCAGGTTGTCGAGGGTGGCTTCGAGGGGCGCAGAGGTCCCCGGCTCGCCATCCCGGCATCCCGAACAAAGAAGGTAAAGGAGGATGAGAGACAACGTTCGGCCCAACGTCCTTTTCCGGCTGCGGCGCGACACGGGATCATTCTAGTGCACTGTCCGGAATCCCCGAAAGCTTCAACTTTCGACCTTGAAACTGTAACTTTGAAGCGTAATCGTCATGATTAGACCGATGCTCAAGATCGTCGTTGCCTTTGCCCTCGCCTTGCTCGTTTTCCGGTTGCTGCTGCCCCGCATCGAGCGGCGCCTGGTGTTTGTCCCGAGCAGAGAGTGGGCCGTCGAGCCCCGAGAACTGGGCCTCGAGGCCCAGGAGCTGACCTTTACCGCTGAGGACGGGACGCGTTTGTCGGGACTGTGGTTCGAGGCGTCCGAACCCCAGGGCGTCTTGCTCTATGCCCACGGCAACGCGGGAAATCTGTCCCATCGCATTCCTGACGCAGAGGTGTGGAGGCGGGGACTGGGGCTGTCAGTTCTGCTCTTCGACTACCGAGGTTACGGCCGCAGCCAGGGAGTCCCGGACGAGAGTGGAATCCTGCAGGATACCCTGGCGGCTTACGAGGAAGCGGTGCGGCTGGGAGGGGAGATTCCGCTGGTTGGCGGGAGGAGCCTGGGTACTGTTCCGGCGATCCACGTGGCAGTGGAGCGCGAGGTCCGTGGTCTTCTCCTGGACTCGCCCATGGCCAGTGCGGCGCGCATGGCTCCCCGGGTATTACCCATTCCGGGAATTGGCCATCTGTTAACCATCGAGCTCGACAATGTCGGCAAGATTGGCAGGGTCCGGTGCCCGGTCTTGATTCTGCACGGTGAACTGGACCGCGTCATCCCCATCGAGCAGGGAAGAGAAGTGCACCAGGCTGCTCGCCAAGCTACGTTTGTGACCCTCGCCGACATCGGGCACAACGAACCCCGAACCACTTCCGAAATCTTGAGCCATTTTGGAGATTTCGTGGCCAGCCTGGAAAGACGTCAAAGCCAGTGAGGCTCCCGCGCGGCTAACTTCCCACTTCGGAGGCGGTCTGCCGCTGGTAGGTCCCCATTAACTGAACCCGGCCCAGAATGTGCTCCTCCATGGCTTCCTTCAGTCGAGCCTTGGTGACCTGCCCCAGATCGGATAAGACCGTGTCCAGAGCATAGAGCTTGTGGAAATAGCGGTGCCTGCCGGTGGGGGGACAGGGCCCCCGGTATCCCGTATTCCTCCAGTCGTTGAGGCCTTCGCGGGTGCCGGCAGGGAGATCTTCAGTGTCGGTTGCTTCCGGAAGTCGGGCCACCGACGGAGGGATGTCATACAGCACCCAATGCACCCAGGTCACTTTCGGAGCGGCCGGGTCGGGAGCATCCGGATCATCGACGATCAGAACCAGGCTCCGGGTCCCCTCGGGAAGATCGGACCAGGCGAGTGGTGGGGAAAGATCCGGTCCGTCGCAGGTGTACCTCCTGGGGATCTCTCCTCCCGGCTCAAACGCACTGGAAGTCAACCTCATACCCATTCTGTCCTCTCTCCCGAAAAGGATATAACGGATCGAGAATCATATCAGCCTCACAGCGATCGGGGTGAGATACTAAGCGATTCTGGGGAGCATGCAAATGTCCTCTACAATGTCTTATGATGCCACAGCAATCGTAATGAGGCTTTGAACCGGAAGGACTTGGGGCGGCGACCGAGGATGTTGACCATGGTCTCGCCGCCCCGGAGGGTAGTTCTGCGACGCTCACGGGTTCCACGACTGCTTCTTACATTCACCCTCGGATCTCAGAGTCTATGCGGCCTTTGGGCCGGGCCGCAGGAGACTCGAGACCTTCGTTATCAGAAAGCGCTGGAGAAACTTGATGCGAGGGATTTTCTGAACGCTCGCAGGGATCTCGAGCAGCTGTACAGCGAGGACCCCCGGCCTGCCTATCTGCTCGAAATAGGCACCTGTGAATTCCATCTGGGGAATAACCTCGAGTCTTTCGCGGCCCTTGAAAAGGCGCTGCAGGGCTGGCCCGAGTCGTTGGAGGTTCGCGTGGGCCTGGCAAAGTCACTGTATCGCCTGGATCGTCGGCCGGAAGCCCGGGAAGAGTTTTCCCGCGTGCTGGAGCGGGAGCCCCAAAACGAGGAGGCGCGCTACTATATGGGGCTGATTGCCTCGGCGGAGGGCGACTACGCGTCTGCGCTGGCGTTTTTCAAGGAGACGATTGAGTTGTATCCGCTGAACCCGGGCGCCCTTTTCAATGCCGGCCAGATGCTGGTGCGCCTCAGAGATCCCGAGCAGGCCCGTGTCTATTTTACGCGTCACCGGCAGGCGATCGAGAAACTGAATCAGATCTATCCGTTGAAGCTGGCCGCCCGACGGCCGGGAGCAACTTCAGCCACCTGGATGAAGTTGGGAAACGCCTATCTGCAGGCTGGAATGCAGACACAGGCATTGGATGCCTTTCAGGCGGCTCGAAGACTGGGGCAGGATCCGGCCGGTTCGGACGGCCTGGGAGCTCCGCCCTCCGCGCTCCTGCCTGGCACCGGCAGGGAGAGTTCGCCGCCGGTGCCGTCGGACCAATCGACGGTTTCGTTCGAGCTGGGGCTGCAGCACCGGGAGGCCGGACGTTTGACAGACGCGATAGAAGTGTTTCGCAGGCTGTCTGAAGCCGACCCCGGAAGCTCTGACCCGCTGGTTGCGATGGCGGAGATCCAGATGCTTACCGAGTCCTGGGAAGATGCTCTGGCAACGGCCAAATCCATCACCCGCCGCTTTCCGGCGCTGGCCCGTGGGCATTTTCTCAGAGCCTCCTGCCTGGCCGAGCTGGGCCGCTTTCCGGGTGCCCGAAAGTGGGTCGACCGGGCTCTCTCGATCGACTCTGCTCAGGAAGCGGCCCTGAAACTGCGGGATCGGATCGACCGGCAGCTGGCCAGGCGAAGAAAAAACCATGATTGATCGGATCTGCCTATTGATCCTGGTCTTTTCGGCTCTGCTTTCGTCTGCCCAGGATCCCGTCGGTTCCCACTACATGGTTCCGGAGTTAGTGGAAGTCCAGGACCAGGTCGGTCTTTCCTTTACTCACGTCAGCGGAGCCGACGGACGCAGGTTCATTGTCGAGACCCTCGGCTCCGGTGGTGGGTTCCTCGATTATGACAACGACGGTTGGCAGGACGTCTACCTCGTCCAGTCCGGACCCCATCTCGCTGACTCTCGTCCTCCCAACCGCTTGTTTCGCAACCGGGGAGACGGGAGCTTTGCCGAGGTGGAGGGAAGCGGTGCCGAGGATACCGAATACGGGATCGGTTGCACGTTTGGCGACTATGACAATGACGGCTGGACCGACATTTACGTGACCAACTACGGTCCCAACCGACTCTTCCGGAACCGGGGAAACGGAACCTTCGAGGACGTCTCCGCCAGAGCCGGGGTGGATGACTCCCGTTTCAGTTCCAGCGCCGCTTTTGCCGACGTCAATGGTGATGGGTGGCTGGATCTGTACGTAGGGAATTACGTGAAGTTTACCTACGAAAGTGCGAAACCCTGCACTTACCAAGGCCACAATGTTCCCATCATCTGCGGTCCTGATGTCTACCAGGCGGAAGAGAATTCCTTCTACCTCAACCTTGGAAACGGTGCTTTCCGACGGGCTAATGCTGTCCACGGGCTGGTGCCCGCGTATCCGGATGCCAGTAAGACCCTGGCCGTCCTTTTCCTGGATGTGGACAACGACGGGGATCAAGATCTGCATGTGGCCAATGACACCACGGCCAATTTCCTGTTTGAGAATCAGGGGCGGGGCATCTTCAGCGACGTCTCCCTGCTGTCGGGTACGTCCTACAATCTCGATGGAGAAGCAGAAGCCGGTATGGGGATCGATGCCGCCGACATCGACGACAACGGCTTCTTCGATCTGGTCGTTTCGCACTACGACGATGAGACGAATACCCTCTACATGAATGAGGGCGAAGGAATGTTCACAGATCAAAGCGGGGTTGTCGGGATCGCCGCCCCCAGCCGAACCCTGGTTGGGTCTGGGATTAGTTTCTTCGATCTGAACAACTCCGGAAGATCTGACCTTTTCGTCGCCAACGGTCATGTGTCCGATAACATCCAGGAAATCACTCCTTCTTACCGCTATGAACAGCCCAATCTGCTGCTGCTCAACCTCCGGGAGGCGCGGCCGGCACGTTTTACAAACGTATCCTCCAGCGCCGGCCCGGCGCTGGCTCGTGAAGAGGTCTCGCGCGGCACTGCCGTATCCGATTTCGACCGCGACGGGGATCAGGACCTCCTGGTGACCAACAACAACGGGCCGTCCAGGCTTCTTCGAAACCGTTGGAATGAGGGAAAGCCAACTCATTCCTGGGTACAGTTTGCACTTCAGGGGACTCACTGCAATCGTAATGCGATTGGAGCCAGGCTCCGACTCACGGCGGGGTCGACCACTCAGGAGCGGGAAGTGAGAAGCGGCAGCAGTTTCGCCAGCCAGAGCGAAATGGTCGCCCATTTCGGCCTCGGCCCGGAAAAGTCCATCACTCGGGTCGAGATCAGATGGCCGTGTGGAAAAACCCAGCTGCTCGAGTCGCCGGAGCCGAACCGGCGACACGAGATCCAGGAAGACCGAGACCCCGTCGCTCGTTGAGCAAGTCCCACCCGGGGGCTTTCCCGACCCCTGGCCTAATACTTTCCTGACTCGGCCGTTGACTTGTCAGTCGATGCTTCAGGTTCACCCGACACCGGTTGCCATCCACCGGTACCGAGAATAGACAGAGCATCGACGACGTAGTAGAGGAGACCCGCCATCTGGGACTGGGAGGCCTCCAAAGACCTGGACTGCTGCCCTGGCCCTGGCATCCTGACGACGGCCCCGCCAGCCGCGAGGAAAGCTGACTGCCCACTCACAAAATCGCGCCCATTGCACTTCTGGTTGCAACCGTTTTCATTTTCTCACGTACTAGTTTGACGAAGACGGCGAGAGCCTCCACGGCCGCTAACTTCTCGAAAGCGGAGCACGATTCGCATGAGTGATTTCAGGGTGACCCGGCTCGACGAGGGGATTGATTTTGGGAACTTGCCGTACTGGGATGTGATCATTATCGGGGCTGGGCCCGCCGGCCTGGCGGCCGGCCTGACCACCGCGCATCGGGCCCTGACGACGCTGGTCGTGGAAGCCAAGGATCGCCCCGGCGGGCAGCCGCAATTTCTTTATCCGGATAAGCGTATCGTCGACATCCCCGGATTTCCCGACGGGATCAGTGGAGAAGAACTGTCGGAGCGGACTTACCGCCAGGCGGTCGACGCTGCCGTGCAGTTCCGCTTCAACGAGGAACTGGTCGATATTGAAGACACCGATCAGACTGAAAAAGAAGAGTTCTTGAAGTGCGTTGTCACGAACCGGGACCGGTATCTGTGCCGAAAGGTGATCATTTCCTGTGGTCTTCTCCACTTTCCTCGCCGACTCCCGGTGCTGGCCCACCTGGACTCCCTGAATGTCCACTACAAGATGCCCAGGATCAGTGACTACGAAGGGAAGAATGTGGCGGTGGTGGGAGGAGGAGACTCAGCACTGGATGCGGCTGTCATGGCGTTGGAGCGCCGGGGGCATGTTGACCTGATCGTGCGAGAATCTGTCCCCGTCGGAAAATCCGACACTCTTCGAAGAGTCGAGGAATCGGGAGGCGTCGTGCACACGAGTTGCGAAATCCAGGCGGCAGAATCGGCCGGAGACCGCGTCGCACTCACCATCACGGGAGGCTCGACGCTCCCGAGTGACGTGATCATCGTGCAGATCGGGTTTCTCTCAGCCAAGGATACTTTCAAACGCCTCGGCGTTCGTTTGAGCGATGACGGGAGTATAGCCATCGACCCCTATTTTGAAACCAGCCGGCGTGGAATCTTTGCCGTCGGCGACGTCCATGGAGACATTAAGCTGATTACCGTGGCGTGGGCTGAGGGCATCCAGGCGGCGATCTATGCCTTCAAGGAAATCACCAGTCCCTACTGGCTGAACGAGAGGCGCCTTCGCGACCAGAAGATCGCGCTGATCGGCGACAAGATCGCCCTGGCCGCCCGCAAGGGACAGAAGCGGCGAAGAGGGTGACGTCGTCGAGTGTGAGCCTCCGCCGGAACGACAGCTCAGGCCGAGATCTCGTGGGCCTTGCCGGCTCCCCGCGGCACCCGGATCGTCTCGACCAGCTGTTGAACGTGGGCGGGTGGCGCCGGAGTCAGCCACGAAACGAGGCCGGTAACCAGGAAGTTGACCATCATGCCAACCGTGCCGATCCCTTCGGGCGAGATTCCCAGCCACCAGTGCTCGGCTGAGTTCATGGCAGGAAATGCGAACTTGAAGTAAATGATATAGCTGGCGGTCACAGTGAGTCCCACCACCATCCCCAGAATTGCCCCGTACTTGTTGGTGCGCTTAGAGAAGATCCCCAGCACAATGATGGGGAAGAACGAGGCGGCGGCGAGCCCGAAGGCGAAGGCCACTACTTCGGCGACAAAGCCGGGGGGATTGACGCCAAAGTAGCCGGCCACGCAGACGGCCAGACCGGCCGTCACCCGGGCGGCGCGCAGCTCGCCTCTTTCGGTGATGTCGGGAATGAGCCATTTCTTGAGCAGGTCGTGAGAGACTGCGGCCGAGAGCACCAGCAGCAGCCCAGCGGCGGTGGAAAGGGCAGCCGCCAGCCCACCCGCCGCCACCAGACCCACCACCCAGGCCGGCAACCGGGCGATCTCGGGGTTGGCCAGGACCATGATGTCACGATCGATCGTCAGTTCGTTCTGGTCGCTCGCCGCCGGGCCCACGTACTGGATGACACCATCGTCGTTGTGGTCCTGGAACGAAATCAGCCCTGTGGCCTCCCATTTTCCGAACCACTCCGGGGCGTCCTCATAGCGGGTGTTGGGGATGGTCTCGAGTAGATTGGTACGAGCAAAGGCAGCAACCGCCGGCGCGGCAGTGTAGAGGAGGGCGATGAAAACCAGGGCCCAGCCAGCCGAGCTGCGGGCTGCCGAGACTTTCGCTACCGTGTAAAAGCGCACGATCACATGGGGCAGGCCGGCGGTGCCGACCATCAGGGCAAGGGTGATGAAGAGGGTATCCAGTGTGCCCTTTTGTCCCGAGGTGTAGGTGGCAAACCCCAGTTCCCGGCTGAGCTCGTCCAGGCGGTCCAACAAGAATCGGCCCGATCCGTCACTCAGCGTGCTGCCGAAGCCCAACTGAGGGATCAGCGTGTCGGTCATCAAAAGCGAGATGAAGATGGCAGGGACCAGGTAGGCGAAGATCAGGACACAGTATTGCGCGACCTGGGTGTAGGTAATCCCCTTCATCCCTCCCAGAACGGCGTAGAAGAAGACAATGCCCATGCCCACGATCACCCCATGGCTGATATCGACATCCAGAAAGCGGGAGAAGACGATTCCCACCCCGCGCATCTGGCCCGACACGTAGGTGAAGGAGATGAAAAGGGCACAGACCACAGCCACCACACGGGCCACCTGCGAGTCGTAACGGTCGCCCACAAAATCCGGGACGGTGTACTTGCCGAACTTTCTCAGGTAAGGAGCCAGCAGTAGCGCCAACAGGACGTAGCCCCCGGTCCAGCCCATGAGGTAGACAGAGCCGTCGCGGCCCATGAACGAGATGGCGCCGGCCATTGAAATGAAAGACGCCGCCGACATCCAATCCGCGGCTGTAGCCATGCCGTTGACCACCGGGGGAACCTTGTTCCCGGCGACATAAAAATCGCTGGTCGAGCGAGCCCTGGACCAGATCGCCACACCGATATAGAGGGCAAAAGAGAGACCCACCATGACGAAGGTCCAGGCCTGAACGTTCATCGCGGGCCCTCCTGGCGGTCGTGGACGTCGTGTCGCCGGTCGAGTCGATTCATCAACCCGACATAGACGAAGATCAGAATCACGAAGACAAAAATCGACCCCTGCTGGGAGAACCAGAAACCCAGCTTGAATCCTCCCAGACGAAAGCGATCCAGCCAGTCGGCCCCAATGATGCTCAAGCCTGCAGAGACACCGAACCAGACAGTCAGCAGAAGGAAAAGGTAATTGAGATTGGTCTTCCAGTAACTCTTGTGTGAGCTTTCGGACATCTTGTGACGCTCCTCGTTGAAACCATCCTCAAGCCCACGTCGGCAAGACCGAGAACCTGGCTGGTGGGCAGTATAACTGACGTCGTGGTGCGAAAAAATGAGACAGGGCCGCTGACGATGCAGACGAACTCCACCAGGTTGCTCACAGCGACTGTTCTGGAGCTGGGCGGAGCGGCAGGGCAGTTTACCGTATTGCCCGTGACGCCGATACCTTGAGTGGCTCGCTCATGTGTTTTGAGGAGTTGTGCGACTGTCGGGAGGAGGTCCAGCTGGAGCTTTCAGCGACCACCACTTCCCTGCCTTCAGAGACGGCCCGCAGCAGCCGGTCGAGTTTTTCGATTGTCGGCAGCGATTCACCTCGCTCGTATCGTGCGTAGGCGTTGCGGGACTTGACACCAAGCCGCCTGGCAGTCTCCGCCACTGAGAGCCCGCTGGCCTTGCGACGCCTCTGCAGGAGCAGACTGATCATCGACCGCAGATCGGGCGAGCTCACTTCGAATTCACGGTTGCCTCCGGGATGAACCCTTACCGAAAAGGACGCCCGGTCGATCATGGCTTCGAACCAGTCGGCGATCATTTCCAGTGCCTCTGCTCGAGTCCGGCCCCTGGTCACGGCCTCGAAAAGTGGCACTTCAGCCAGCCACAAGTGGCCCTCTCGATACAGAACGTTTTCGCCCAGTGAGAGATCCCTGGCCGAGAGCACCTCGCAATCCCAATCCGACTCAGAGATGAGTTCCCGTATCAGCCGGATATCTGCTTCGTTGTCTTCAATCAGTAGAATCTGCGGGTGCAGTTTGCTCATGCGTTATGGGACCTCCCCCTTCCCTTGGTTGACCCTAAACAACAAATCCCCGGCTGGTTCCAGGCTCGCATCGACGGCCGGAAGAAACACGGTTTTGAGCCAGAATTGCTGGATCGAATTGACGGCGTCAATGAACTCTTCCAGGTCGACGGGCTTTACCACGTAGCAGTTGGCGCGCTGCTGGTAGCAGCGCTGGATATCCTCCTCATTTGCCGAGGTAGTGAGGATGATGACCGGGATCTCGGAGAGAGGCGAGGCGCTTTGCCTGATATGCCGCAGGACTTCCCGGCCGTTTTTCCCCGGCAGATTCAAATCCAGTACCACCAGATGGGGCAGCGCTTTCTGTGTCGAGTCGTGACCATTCAGGAAAGCGATCGCGGACGAACCATCGCCGATGACCTGGAGCCTTACAGGGGCCTCACACTCGACCAGAGCTTCTTTCATGAGCCGCACGTCTGACGGGTTGTCCTCCACCAGGAGGATGTCAACCGGCCGCCTGTGAACCTGATTCATCATCTTCCGTTGTCTCCGTCGGCTTTGAGTGTGAAGTAGAAGGTGGCCCCTTGACCGGGTTGTGACTCGACCCAGATAGATCCACGGTGTCGCTTCACGATCTTGCGGCAGATGCTCAGGCCAATGCCGGTCCCCGGTCTCTCGTGGCCGTGTAATCGCCGCGAAATCTCGAAGATGCGTTCACTCTCTTGAGGATCGATGCCGATGCCGTTGTCGCGAACGAAAATCACGCACTCTCCGTTTTCCTTCTCGCCCCCGACATGGATCCTGGGCGCCTCGTTTCCTCTGAACTTGATGGCATTGCCCAGGAGGTTCTGGAAAAGTCGTACCAGCTGAGCGAAGGCGGATCCGATCTCTGTCAGCGCAGCATTGTGCCCCTGCAGTACCCAGAAGATCAGGACCCCGAGGGCGGCCAGCGAACCGACTCCACCGCCGATGGCAAGGCCCAGTTTCGTTCGAGCTCGCTTATTAAGTCCCACCCGCATCCCAAGCTTGCGAATCTATGAATTTCGGATCCGAGGCCTCCTGAGTCTCAGCCGATCTTTGCAATCTCATGTCTCAACAGACGGAAACGGTCGCCCTCATCCCAACAGCTCCCTTAGCTGGTCAACGACCTCGGTGAGTGTTTCAGGGGTCATCTCTGGATAAAGCGGCAGGGCGAGGGTCTCCCGGCATGCCGCCCCAGCGCGCGGCAGATGTTTCTCTGCATAGCCATAGGATGAACAGGCTGCGGTCAGGCGGATGGGCAACCGGCAGTAAATGTTGGCCCCAATTCCGCTTCGCCGCAGATGTCTCCTCACCTCATCACCATCATCGGTTCTAATGACATAGAGGTTGTAAACATGCTTACAGCCCGGGCCTTCCTCTGGAACACCGATACCCGGGATTGAGAGCTCCCGGGTATAACGCCCGGCCAGATTGCACCGCTGTTGGTTCCACACATCCACCCACCGGAGCTTGATGCGCAGGATGACCGCCTGAAGTTCATCCAGGCGGCTGTTGTAGCCGACCCCCAGCGGGAGGTACTTGTCCTCCCAGCCATGATTCCGCAACATTCGTGCGTGGCCTGCCACCTCAGCGTCATTGGTCAGGATCATGCCTCCGTCGCCGTGTCCCCCCAGGTTCTTGGCAAACAGGAAGCTCAGACAGGCGGCATCTCCGATGCTGCCGGTCTTTCGACCCCGGTATTCGGCACCGAAGGCCTGCGAGTTTTCTTCGATTACTTTGAGCTTGTGCCGTGCAGCAAGGTCGAGCAGGGGGGCCATTTCGACGGGATGCCCAAAAAGGTGAACAGCAATCACAGCCCGGGTTTTTCCGGTGATGCGGGCCTCGACCTGCTTGACGTCCAGGCAGTACGTATTCTCGTCAATGTCAACGAAGACCGGTATCGCGCCAGCCCTGATGACTGCCTCGGCTGTTGCGAAGAGCGTATAGGCGGGTATGATGACTTCGTCTCCAGGGCCGACATTCAAAGCCTTGAGAGAAAGAAGCAAAGCATCCGTCCCGGAGGCTACGCCTACTGCATGGCGGGTTCCCAGACAGTCCGCCACCTCCTGCTCGAGAGCCTTCACCTGCGGACCGAGCACATATCGACCGGATTCCAGGACCTGGTCAAGCGACTCGTCTATCTGATCTTTGACTACATTGTATTGCGCTACTAAATCAATTTGCGGAATTGTCATGATCTGTACCAGCAGAGAAAATGCACACCCTTATCCGGTCGGAGCCCTGAGCCGTCCAGGGAGGGCCCCCGTGGCGCTCCCCTTTTCCCACACCACCATGGGGATTGTTCGCCTACAAAATGAATACGGCTTTGCTTACGTCTGTGTAAATCGGATCTTGGGTGGGGCAGGTAGCACGTTAGTGTCGCGACGACCGGTCAAAGGAGGGTGGGTAACTCGTCAAGAGTGTGGGATCAGTAGCCGGGAGTCACGGAATCTTGCCAAAAATTCGAGATTCGGGTGTGTCGTCCCTTACACGCGCTCGCCGTGCGTGGTCCGGTTCGGTGTGGACCCCCTTGATCGCGCGACTTACTCTGAGTCGTACACAATATCGTCGGCTGTGTTGAGCTCCAGGTCGGGGCCCAGGCTCCAGATCTGGTACTCTTCATCTGTGCTGAAGTACGCATAAGGTAAATCGTCGAACGGATCCAGGGGCGCCCTTTGCTCAGGTCGCAGCCGGTCCCACGCTTCGTAGAGCTCCTCCTGGTCGGTCGGCCAGGCTCCGCTCTCCAGATGGATCTCTTCCAGGAGTTCAGAGAGTTGCTCGAAATCCGATGCCACCTGATCTGACAGAATCTCAATCTGCTCGTCGCTCAAGGGAGCGGGCTCCCAGTCGGCCTCCTCCATCGCCTGCTGAAACTCTTCAATCCAGCCCGGTAGCTTCAGCGTCGCGAAGGCCCCGGCGGCGCCCATCGGGAGCAACACGACCAACCCCACGATCAGAAGAGCCCGCGCAGGACCCGCCAGCAGCGGACGGAAGTCGGGCAGCAGTGCGGGCGAAAGTGCCAGTATGCGTTCGCACAGGGGCGGGTGCCCCATCAGCCACTTTCCCAATGTCATCCAGCCGGTATTGAGACTGTTTCGCTGCTCCACCAGAGTCTCGAGGTTTACTCGGTGTGCTGTTTTGCCGCCGGCCGCCAGTATCGATAGACCGTGAAGCGCACCCTTGAGGTCGCCGCACCCGGCCAGGCCCCAGCGGTCACAGGTGTACTTCCTGGCTCTCGAGTAGGCATGACCGAGAAACGGCAGCATCAGGCCGGGCGCAATGAACCACAGCCACCGCAGGTGACCAGAACGGATGTGTCCCAGCTCGTGAGCGATGATCATGTCTCTGGCTGCCTCATTGTCTCCACACGCTTCCACAAGGTCTGAGTAGATCACGATCATGTTCGAGCGCATGAACTTCGTGGCGAACGCATTGAGAGCTCCCCCTGCCTGCATCAGATACGCCTCGGGCTCGCTCTCCATCCCAAGTCGGACCGAAAGAGCGCGAACGCGATCGTAAAGATCCGGTAGTTGATTTGGACCGAGACGCAGTGCACTTCCTCGTATGTAGGCCACCATCACGACGTGGGAAAGAAACAGGAAGATCGCGATGAGAATCACATAGACGAAGCCGACGATGGTTACGGCCAGAAACACCCAGATGGCAATGGCGGCCATGACGACAAGAATCAAAAGCGGGATTTCAGTTGGCCAGCGCTCGACCCGTTCTCGCTGGACCGGGACAACCTCGGGCATTTGATCGTTCATGGCCGACCTCCAGTTGGAAGGACGAAAGTGGACACTCCGAGTCTACATACTGCCTGGCCAGCGGGTTGGGGCTTGACATCACCACCCGGCCCACCATGCCCGGGAAGATTATGGGCTGATCCGTGAACTCGACGCGCTCACCTCTCCAGATGATGTAGTTACCGGGCCGCAGCTCGTGGACCTTCATCGTGGGGAGATTCTAGCCCGGATTATGCAAGAGATCTAAATTCAAGTGAGATTCTGGCTCCAGGAAAAAGCCGTAGCCCTCTGATATAAAAGGGTTTACAAAAACAATGACCCTAAACAGGAGCTACGGCAATGTTGAAAGCAGTCTGCCAGAATACCCTGCCATTTCACAGCCACAGAAAGATCACGACGCGTTTTGATGGAGGGAGCCTCACTTCCGACGCAGGATGGTTGTTGTTTGGATCCCTGGATCGTCAACATCGATTGTGCGAGGGCTTCAGTTCGTGTATTGCGGAAAGTCGAGACCGACGCTACGTTCGTCATGACCTGTTGAAGTTGATCCGACAACGAGTCTTGCAGATCGTGGCCGGCTACGAAGACTGTAATGACGCCGATACGCTGCGCTCGGATCCGATGCTCAAGACCGTCTGTGATCAGTTGCCAGAGAGCGATCCCGATTTGGCCACCCAGCCGACTTTCTCCCGCCTGGAGAACTCCGTCACCAAGAAGGATCTGATGCGTCTGAGCCGGTGGCTGCCAGGCCGTTATGTGCGCTCCCTGAAGAAGAGACGTCCCAGCAAGATCATCCTGGATCTGGACAGTACCGACGACCACACTCACGGCCAACAGGAGTTCTCCTTCTACCACGGGTATTACCGAAACCACATTCTGCATCCTTTGCTGATCTTCGATGCCGACACGGGAGACCTGGTCTGTGCCGTGTTGAGACCTGGCAACAAGGGGGCTGCCTCTCACATCGTGCCCATTCTGAAGCGAGTCGTGGAGGCCATCCGACAAGCAGTGGGGACGGGAGTCGAGATTGAGATTCGGGCCGACAGCGGCTTTGCCACGCCTCGGCTCTACGAGTTCTGTGAATGTGAAGAGAATAAACTCCAGTATGTCATTGGGTTAAGTCGAAACCCTCGCCTGCAGCGAGTGGTCGAGCCCCTGCTGGATTCGACTCGGCTGAGGTTCCTTGAGCTGGAGGAAAAACAGCGTCAGTTTGACGAGTTTCTTTATCGAGCCCACAGCTGGGATCGATCCCGTCGCGTCATTGTCAAAGTGGAGGTCGATCAGCGTGGCATCAATCGTCGCTTTGTAGTTGCCAACCGGGACGATCTCTGCTCCCAATCACTTTATGACCACTACACAAACCGAGGGCAGACCGAGAACTTCATCAAGGCCTTCAAGAATCATCTGAGCATGGACCGACTCAGCTGTCATCGATTCCTGGCCAATCAGTTTCGACTCCTCCTGCATGCACTGGCTTACCAGATGTTCGTGCGCCTGCGCGACTATCTTCACGGAACCCCCTGGCACAAGCTCGAAATCGAAACCTTACGTCGTCGGGTCCTCAAGATTGGGGCCCGGATCCGACAAACCACTCGACGCATCTGGGTCCATCTTTCCTCAGCCTTCCCCGAACAACCCCTCTTCCACCTCGTCTTGAGTCGCCTGAACTCCAGTTAGCTTTTCCCAGCTCCCCCGAAAAACCGCTTCCGACACTCATCCAGGCCCAGATCTGTCTGAAATTCACTCCCCAAACCACTCAAACGCCTCGCCAACCCATATTCTTCGCAAATCCGCCTGTCACACCTGCCCGCTTCCGAGTTGGGCCACTTCTCGAGTCGTTTTTCAACACCGAACTACGGTTCTTGCATAATCCGGGCTAGCCGGCCAAGCCGACAGGAGGACCTCCCGTTCTCGGTGGACGAGTTCTCTTCTTCGGCTGATGAAATCTTGTTCGGCCTCAGGAGGGCGATGATTCGGTCAGAATATTCCGTTTCCAACCTTCCAGGTCGGGGCCGGCCAGGGGTTGACCTCGCTCCCTCAGCTCGGCCATCTGCTGTTTACTGTACGGTTTCATTTGCTGGGCGATCCTCACGTCGTCCTCCAGTTGACCGATGGTGGTACAGCCGACCGCCACGCAGTGAATCGGAAGGCTCAAGGCGTAGGTAAGACACTCCCGGACTGTGAAGGACTGCAGCAGCTGGGCGTTGGCAAAAGTCTTCATCCCCTGAATTCCGAGATTCTGTCTCTGCGCCTCCTCCAGAACCAGTGTCTCGAAACCGAAGTAGGAAGGATCAGCCGCATGGGTCGGCAGAAGAATGGTGTCGAAGTGTTTGTATTGAGCCAGCATCTGCATATGGATGTTTGGGTCAAAATGGCCGGTGAAACCGATGAAGCGACACTGCCCGGCCTGTCTGGCCGCCTCGAAGGCCTCGATTGCGCCGCCCGGAGCGAAGATCTGCTGTACATCGTCAGCCGTGGTGACCGAGTGGATTTGCCAGAGATCAACATAGTCGGTCCTCAGGCGCTTCAGGGAAAGGTGCAATTCTCGCTCTGCCCCTTCGCGACTTCGCTGCAGAGACTTCGTCGTGATGAAGACCTCTTTTCGATAGGGCGGCAATACGGCACCGAAGACCTCTTCTGATCTTCCGTCCCAGTAGTCGTGCGCGTTGTCGAAGTAGTTGACTCCCAGGTCGTAAGCCCGAAGGGTGATCGCCTTGGCCTCTTCGAAGGGAATCATCCCGAAACGACCGCCGGCCTGCCCGATGAGGGTCAGGCGCTCTCCGGTCTTTCCGAATGTTCGCTTGGGGATGTCTCCAGCTTTGAGTTTTGATCCGTGGGTCCGGCGACTGAGGGTTGCCACACCTGCGACGACACCGCCTACAAAGCTTCTCCGTTTCATGCTGGTCTCCCTTCCGGTGATTCTCGGGCGCTATTGCTGCGATGCGGACTTATCACTTCGAACTCAATCTCGCTACGTGGATCATTTCTTCCTATTCTTTAGCAAAGCCTCCAGAGTTTCAAATGGCCGGTGGGTTGAGGCAGGAGCTCTTGTCAATAGGTGTGGAAAAACATCAGGCGGCTTTCTCCTCCGGGACTTGGTTGACCGGGACTCCATTGACATATTTGGCGCCCTGGTAGACGTCTTTCATCAGCTCCGGTGCCTTCAACCGGCGGAATCGCTGCTCCGCCACCAACAGCATCTTCCAGATCACCGCCTGGGCGTTTTCCACTTTCTTGAATCGCTTGGCCGCGTCCGTTCGCAGCCGAAGAGCGGCAAACGGTGACTCCACTGGATTGGTGGTTCGCAGATGCTGCCACTGCTTCTTTGGATAGTTGTAAAAGGTCACCATCCGGTCCCAGTCCTGCTCGATTAGCTCAGCCGCCAGAGTCAGCCCTCGCTGCCGGCACCAGTGCTGAAAAACCTTCTTGAGTCGTTGTGCTTCTTCTCGAGTCTGGGCGTAAGGGATCTGCCGCAGGATCAGCAAGGCCGGCTTGTGCACTCGCTTAGGGAGCTTGGCCAGCAGGTTGACGATCCGATGATTCCAGCAGCGCTGCTCCTCGGCCTGGGGATAGACGTTGCGCAAAGCTCCCCAGATGCCCAGGTGGCCGTCTCCGATCACCAGCCGTGGACAGCCCATCCCCCGGCGCTTCAAGTCGCGCAGTACTTCCGACCAGCTCTGAGTCGATTCCCGATAGCCGCTCGTGACCGACACCACGGCTTTGCTTCCGTCACTTAAGGCGGCCAGCACCACCAGCAGGACTGCCTTTTCCTTCTCCAGACCCGCCTTGACGTAGATTCCATCTACCCATAAATACACCACTTCCAGATCATTCAAGGGTCGACTCTGCCAGACTTCCCATTCGGCCTGCCACTTCTCTTTCAATCTGGCCACCGTGGAGGACGACAGGTGCGCCTTTTCCCCTAAAAGCCCTCTCAGAGCCAGATCAAAATCCCCCAGCGCCAGACCATGCAAGTACAGCTCAGGGATCAGTTCTCGAACCTGCCGCGTCCGCTTGGCAAACAGGGGCAACACCCGACTTTCAAAGTGTTCCTCTAGATCCCGCACTCGAGGCCTTCGAACCTGGATCGTCCCCGAGCTCAGCGTCAGATGCCTCGGCTTCCCATATCCATTGCGATAGCCCGACGGAGCGTCCACGGCCCTTCGCCGCTCACTCTTACGCCGCCCTAATAACTCCGTGACTTCCTCCTCCAGCAGCTCTTGAACCCAGCCTTGGATCTTCTCCCGCACCCAATCTTCCAGCTCCTCGAAACAAACTCTTGACTCCACACTTTCCTCAATCTTCTGCTTGCTCATGCGGTGTGTACTCCTTCCGTTGCGGGCCTTTCGGCCCTGGGTTTTAAATCAACCCGGAAGGATACTCACCGCCTATGCTATTTACACACCTTCTGATGGTAGCTCTTGAGGCAGGCCCCCTTTCCGGTTCGGGCTCTGCTTCTGCATACGCGTCCGCCACTTCCTGTCGTGAGTGCTCGTTGTCGTGGCAGTAGACGCACAGGAGCTCCCAGTTGCTGCCGTCGGAGGGATTGTTGTGGTGATTGTGGTCCTTGTGATGAACCGTGAGCTGGCGGAGGTTGCTGGCGCTGAACTCGCGCCCACACCGTCCGCAGATCCAGGGCAGGATTCTCAGGGCCTGCGCCCGGTAGCCCCGTTCTCTTTCCCGCCGTTCTCGAATGTCAGCGGCCAGGCGGTCTCGTCTGCCTGGATCTGATGGATGCTTTTTCGAAGCCAACCTTCGACCTATTCCGTGTTGGGTGACATCACGTGACGTATCAACCACTCCTGATTCAACTTCAGGGCATCTCCTCCCTACGCGCCGCCAACCGGACGATTGGGTGCGGCCCGCCGCCTCCCCAGTCCGCTCTTTCCACGAGGTCCTGATAGTGAAGGATGCGGAGACCGTCAAAGGCTCTCAGCAGCTCGTTGCTGTGAAACCCGAAGTATCCCCCCTCGACGCTTTCCCGGTTCAGGTCGCGGTGGAACCCTTCGATCACCAGCATTCCTCCCGGTTTCAGAGACTCAACGATGCTCTCGGCATGCGGCATGATCAGACCGTGCACGTACATGGCCACGACCAGATCCCACTTTCCCTTCCCATAGTCGAATTGGTTGACATCAACCTCCAGAGCCTCCATTTTCAGGCCTCGTTCCCGAGCTGCGACCCGGGCCTGATCGACGGCTTCGTCCGAAATATCGAAGCCTGTGACGTCCCACCCGTTTTCAGCCAGGAACAGTGAGTTGCGCCCCTGCCCCATCCCGATGTCAAGGGCTTTCCCGGGCGGTAAGTCGGCTACCACCTCGGCCAGGAAAGCATTGACCTCCGAACTGTAGCCGGGAGTGTCTCGACTGAAGACCCGGTTCCAGATCTTGCGAGCTTCCTGGGGAGCCGGACTACCGTCTTGGGGCTCGTGGGCCCAAAGAGGGAGGAAGAGAATGAGCAGGATAAAGACCCGCAGACCCGATTGCTCTTTCATGCGAGAACTTGGGCGCACCACGTGCTTTTTTGAAACTTAAGCAATTCTAGTGCTAGAGCACAATCCGATGACTGGAACTATTTCCAGCCCCAGGTCCATGAATCGGTCCGGATGGTCTGGACACCCTTGCCGCCCGGCTTGAGTTTCAGTATCTTCGCCGCGCCGGTTGCTGCCTTGTAGGCGAGCAGGTACCTTGCGCCTTCATGGGTCACGGCAACGATGTTGGTGTATCCCGTCGACCACTTAGCGGACCACGCGTCGCTCGTGGCCACGTTCTTGCCACTCCCCGTGATCTTGGAGATCTTCACGGCACCGCTGCCACCCTGAGGCGCAAGAACCCCACTCTTCCTGATGCCGACTTGTAGACGATCGCATGGGGATGGCCGCCGGTCTTCAGATAGAAGGGGAGAAAGTGGGTCCATCCCAAGGTCCATTTTCCGGCCCGAGCGACCCGGCGGCCGACCTTCATCAGATTGCCGTCGCCCACCTGCATGTGGATGTAGTGCGTCTCCCAGCCACCGCCGTGATCAATGAAGATGCGGTATTCGCCGTCGCTTTTTCGTATGTAGCTGCTTTTCACGGTCCCAGCCGCCGATGCCAACACCGGCTGCCCCATGCTGGTCACCTTTTTGTCTTTCCATTCGGCTAGATCGATGGCGTTATTCTGCGCCTCGTGCCCTTCATACGTTGAGGCATCCCAGACCTGGCCACATGGGAAGGTCGCCTGAAACAAAGGCCTCGGACCGGCCCCATGGGCATGGGTGGTCGCATAGAAAGACGCCGCGATCAGGGCGCCGCCCAGGGCCGCTCGGCTCACACTTCTCTTGACTGGGGCTTTCGTCATGGCTAGCTCCCAAAATAATGTTACAAATCTCCGGCACGCAAATCAGATCGACGGGACTTCTATCCCTCGAGAGGCGGCCAGCTCCTGATCAAAAGTGACGATGCGGCTGGGCTGCTGCCGCCGAGCCGCTGCCAGGACGGCGCAGTCTACAAAGCTGAGCCTTCCGGTTTCCTGGCGGCGGAAAACGCGAAAGGTTTCCAGGAAGAGCTCGGAGCAGGCCACAAACTCCAGTTCCCTGGCGTCCAGCAGCACCTCAGCCACCGAGACAGCCCTCGTTAGGTTCCGGCGGAGCAGGATAACAGTCACAACTTCCAGGAAGACGTATTCGAGCAGCACCGGACGGCCGAATTCGCCATCCAGAATGCGCCCCATGAGGGGAAGGGCTTCCGAGTGATGTACATCCGTCGAATTGTGGAAGGCGATCAGGAAGCTGGAGTCGAGAACGATCACCCGCGCTCCCCGTAGAGGAGAGCCCTGATCTCCTGGCTGAGTCTCTCGTTCCCTGCAGGGTAGGGCTCCGGTTTCAGATCCCGTAGCGTACTCCTCCTGGGGACAGCTCCGGGCCGGTCGAGCAGGGCGCGAATCGCCTCATTGATCATCTTTCCGATGGGCTTACCCTCCAGGGCTGCGCGCGCCTTCAAGGCTCGATAGGACTCTTCGTCAATGTTTCGAATCGTTATATTCATTGTGTACATTGTAGTATATATAAGACATTAATTCATCATCAGGAAGCCGAGCCTCGCAAAGCTGCGCCGGCTCTTCGAAACGAATCCGCGACTGGACCACGCCAACCTGTTCGCTCACTACCTGATACGGTCCGGCGGGAAGACCGAAGCCCGCGACCTGCTGACCACTGCCATTTACGATCATCGCGTCAAGTCCGCGATTTCTCCGCCGCCGCAACTTCCGCGCCGCGCTGAAAGCAAAGCGGATGCTGAAGACCTGTCGAGAGGGTTGATTTTGAGTTACGGGCAGCCACCCGCGGACGCCGCCCGCCGGAAGATAAGAGAAGGGCCAAGATAAGAGAAGGGCCAAGATAAGAGAAGGGGGACAGGTCCCTTTCTTGAACCCTTCTTTTCTTGCCCGGTTTTCGGGCGGAGGCTAACGGAACAATGCACGATAAGGCTCGTAGGAATAGAGGCGGTTCCGACTCCGCTGCGTAATTTCCTTTAGCAAGCCCAGTTGCTCCAACGCTGAAACGAGGTTGTTGGCAGTTGGATAGGAGCGGTGGATGATCTCAGCAACTCGATTTACGGAAACGATCGGTTCTTGAAAAAGTTGATCGAGTAGCGTCTGACAATTGGACCCCCCAATCTTACTCTCGATCAGAGCACGATGCTGCTCGCGTAGTGCTTGGATTCGGCGGGCAGTCGATATAGCGTCGAGGGCAACCGTTCGAACGCCAGTTAGGAAGAACTCCAGCTAGGCCTCAATCTCATCTCTGTCCCTGACGGCCTGAAGCCTCTGATAGTACTGGTCCTGGTGGCGCTTGAAATAATCCGATAGGTAAAGCAGCGGTCTCCTTAGAATCTCTTGCCAGCAAAGTTGAAAGGCAATCAAGAGCCTGCCGATGCGCCCGTTCCCGTCCAGAAACGGGTGAATTGTCTCAAACTGGGCATGAACGAGAGCACACGTCACGAGTGGTGGAAGCACCGGCTGCGCATGAAGGTGAGACTCGAGTTCTCCCATCAACCTCGGGACGTCCGTTGGTGGTGGAGGTACATAGATCGCCTCTGACAGGGTGCACCCAGGCGGCCCGATCCAGTTCTGGGTTCTTCGAAATTCGCCAGGTTCGCGGGACGCTCCTCTAACTCTCACGAGTAGTTTTTCGTGGATCTCCCGAATCAAACGCAGAGACAGGGGCAAGGCTTTTACCCGCTCAAGGCCGAAGTTCATCGCCCTGATATAGTTCATGACCTCTGCTACGTTCGGATAGCGCTGAGCGGTCAGGGCCCTAGCTTCGAATTCCAGAAGCTCATCGAGCGTGGCCTGGGTGACCCCTTCGATCTGAGACGAGTAGAGTGCCTCGCGCCGGACGTACATCGCAACGAACAGATCCGGGTTGGGAATCGAGTCAGTCGCTGCATCAAGCCGACCGATCGCGCGGTCGGTGGCAGACAGTAAGAGCTGGAGGGATCCGCTGATGTCAGGTGGCGGAGAAAAGGGCAGTCCGTTAGGGATGAATGCTTTGTAGCCCGTTGACTGCTGAACGTAGATTCCTGACCTGCCCATATTTAAGTATCTGTTGACTACGAGTCAATCCGCTGTTCTTGTTAAAGAAAAACTCGAATAACTTTAACATAAAAGGAGGACCGGCTCGCTACTAACACTCCCTTGAATAACCAGATCGACGGGTGTCATTGCGCTCTTGACCCTTAAGAGCGATCTGCACTCCACTCTGTGAAAGTCGAAGAGGGGACCGGGAGAAGGGGACATCCATGATAAGTAGTTGTCAAGTGTGGGCAAGACTCCCCCTCAACGGTGCGGTGAGAGCACCGTGAACTCCAGAGTTCATTTACAGCAATCCGGACGATAGGTTTTTGTCAGCTAAAGGTGCTTCATGACCTTGGGGGTCAGAATCCAGACATCCATTTGCGGTATCGGGCTCGAGAGCGAGCCGTCACCGAAGCTTGAGTTTGGGCAAACCGGCCGTCCTCCAAACAGGTCAGTTGGTGTCTCAGGGTCAAACCCGTCACACAATCCCTTTCAGTGAGGAACGGCCGGAACCTTCCCGGCTAGCTGAGTTTTGTTCTAAATGCTAGCCACTGAAAATGGTCGGCCACTGCGATCGACCGCCATCAGGTAAGCTACCAGTTTCCTGGCAACCGCCAGCGTGGCTCGGTTGTGATTTCCTTTCTGCCTTTGCGTTTGTGCAACGGCGGCCAGCTGTGGGCTATATCGAGGAGCCAGCTTGGCCGCTTCCACCAAAACCCGCTGAAGATGCCGGTTACGGTGTTTGCTGATCGGGCTTGAGCGGTCCTTGCCTGCCGACTGCTTCTGGCCGCTGCACAGCCCACAGTAGCTGACCGCGTGACGAATCGCCCGGAAGCGACTCACTTCCCCCACTTCCAGCACCCAGGTCAAAGCCGTCACCACTCCCACAGCGGGAATCGTCATCAACAGCTCCACCCGACGCCCGACGCACGGTTGCTCACACAACCCCCTCAGCAGATCCCTCTCGATTTGCTGCAGTGATCGCATCGAATCGTGACTCAGATTCAATAGTTGCACCACCGATTCCGGCACTTCCTGCAGCTGCGACATCAGTTGTCGAAAGTAACGCTGTCCATGCAGCCGCTTCTGGTTGTACTGCACTCCCGTTTCCATCAACAGTCCCGATATCCGGTTCTTGAGCTGCACCATCTGTGACACCATCAGGTTGCGATAGCGCAGCACTCGTCTCAATTCTCGGATCTCAGCCGGCGGCACGTAGCTCTGCACCAGTAAGTCGCAGCGCAGCAGATCGGTGATCTTGCGCGCATCGATCCGATCATTCTTGTGTTTGCCCGCACTCAATGCCTTGAGCATGGCTGGATGAGCCACCTTCAACTCCTGGCTGTAGGGCTCCAATAAATCGTAGATCCATTCGCTAAAAAGGGTAGCTTCCAGCGCTCCTATCCAAGGTCTTTCCAGACTCTCAGCCCACTGCTGCAGCACCTCCCTCCGAGCCGCCAGTTCTCCTTCCTCAACCACCCTTCCGTCCGCCTCCATCAGGCAATAACTGATCTTCCGTTTGTGCACATCCAATCCAACGTAGTAACTTTCTTGCATGAGAATCCTCCTGGCCAGGGTCCTCTACAGGCCCGGCTCCTTTTAGGGTTTTTCTTACAGGAGGATTCTCTCTCCCACGAGTTATTGTCAAAAGTTGGGTACGGACCCATTAGGCGGCGACCTCGTTTTCACGGATTCCGTTTACAAATGTGACGTTTTCTATGACCTCTCCGAGGCGCCGGCAACCTTGTAGCCGGCGCCATCTTTTCTCAGCGCTTCTGCATAGTTTGAAGACCATCGTCAGCATGGTTTGCCTGGACAAACAGCCTCGAGTCTTGGCCGTTCGCAGTCTCACGGTTGCGAAGGTCGACTCGATCGGATTTGTGGTTCTCAGATGTGGCCAGTGCTCGGCTGGAAAATCGTAGAAAGCCAGCAACTCTGTCCGGTCCTTGGCCAGGCAGGACGTGGCCTTTGGAAACTTCAGCTGATAGGTGGCAATGAACTCGTCAAAGGCCCTATAGGCATTCTCTCGAGTTTCAGCCATCCAGATCTGATGCAGCGCCGTCTTTGCTTTTGGCTGAACGGCCTTGGGCAGACAGTTGAGCACATTGCCCGTCTTGTGCATCCAGCAGCGTTGCTGTCGCGTATTGCCGTAGATCTTGGCCAGGGCTTTCCAGAATCCGAGCGCTCCGTCGCCAATCGCCAGTTTTGGTCCCCTGTGCAGGCCTCTGGAGCGCAGATTCCGCAGCAACTCCCACCAGGATTGCTCACTTTCCCGGTAGCCATCTTCCACGGCAATCAGCTCCTTTTTGCCGTCCGCACGGGCTCCGATCAGCACCAGAAGGCAAAGCCGGCCGTCGTCAAAGCGAACGTTGGCATACACGCCATCGGCCCAAACGTAAACGTAGCGCTTGTTGGAGAGATCACGCAGCCTCCACTTCTCATAATCCTTGACCCACTTGCCTTTGAGCCGGCTGATCGTCTTGGCCGACAGTCCCGGTGCATCCGGCCCCAACAGTGCACTCAACGCATCCGAGAAGTCTCCTGTGGAGATCCCCTTCAGGTAAAGCAGGGGCAGCAGTTCCTCCACGCTCTTGCTACGTCTCAGATAGGGAGGCACCAGGCTGGAACGAAAGCGGATGATCTCCTCCGACTCCTCACCAGTTCCACGGTCTCGAACCCGCGGAATCCGAACCGGGATTCCTCCAATCCCTGTCTGGATCTCACGCTTCGGCAGGTAGCCGTTGCGAACCAGACGTTTGCGGTGGCCATCACGCTGACCCTCGTACTCTTCCAGCAGCTCCTCCAGCTCGGCTTGAACCGCCTCAGCCAGAAGCTTCTGTGCTCCTTCACGCAGAACTTCCGTCAAGGCAGACGTTTGCGGCCCTGGCCATCACGCTGACCCTCGTACTCTTCCAGCAGCTCCTCCAGCTCGGCTTGAACCGCCTCAGCCAGAAGCTTCTGTGCTCCTTCACGCAGAACTTCCGTCAAGGCATCCTTCGTTGTGGTTGGTTCGTCGATGGAAACTACAGTATCTTTCTTCAAGGCGTATCCTCCTTCTCGGTCTCCGGGTGAATCCATGATTGAAGGTCACGGATTCAGGATACGCCGCCTCTCATACACAACTTCCGACCATAGCTCCTCTCCCACTTCTGTCACTCTTACTTATGCATTCAAACAGGTCCCTTTCTTGAACCCTTCTTACCTTTCTTGAACCCTTCTTTTCTACACCGGATTTGGACTCAAACGCTGCAATCAGCTCGTGCTAGATCGACTGAGCGCCCGGACCTCTCAGTTTCCCCGCTTTTCTACGAACTCAGCCACAAGTCGCTCGACATCTTGCAGCCGGGCTTCCAGGCTCTTATTCCTGTTGTGCAGTCGCTCGATGTAGATGTGCGCCTTCTCCAGCTCTTCCAGCATCCCCCGCATGCGGGAGCCGTACTCCACAAACTCCCGGCCTTCGCCGTCCTTCTCTCCCGGGCCCACGGCCGGCAGATGCTTCTCCCGCCACATAGCCTCGGAGTGCTCTTCGATGGATTCCAGCTGGTAGTCGTCCTCAAAGACATAGTCGGCGTTCTTGACCCCGCCTCGGTGGTAGATCAGTCCGTCCACATCCAGTGCCCCCTCAGGAGTGTTGATGTTGATGCCGACCCCGTTGGCAGCCTGGATCAGGAACTGATTGGGAGCCGTGGACTCGAAGGTGCTGGTCTCGTCTTCGGCGGCAGACCAGACGAAGCTCTGGTCGTGCAGGGCCAGAGCGCCCCGACCGGCGGCGAAACTGAGGAAACCCGTAGCCTCATTGGAGACGCCCCCAGGTATCACCGAGTAGTCACCGGAAGCCGTGTTGCCGAACCCTCCGCCGACCGTGGAGTCCCTTCCGGAAGCCGTGTTGCCGGACCCTCCGCCGACCGTGGATAAGACTCCGGAAGCCGTGTTGCTGAACCCTCCGCCGACCGTGCCTCGGGGACCGGAGGCCGTGTTGTCCCTACCGCCACCAACGGTGGCTTCATTATCAGCGGCCGCGTTTTCAGAGCCGCCCCCTACCGTGGAACCGTTGCCGGAGGTCGCGTTCTGGTCTCCTCCACCCACAGTAGAGTAGTCGCCGAAAGCCGTGTTCCCTCGACCTCCGCCCACCGTAGCAGAGAAGCCTGAGGTGGTATTCTGCCTCCCCCCGCCGACTGTTGAACTCTCCGCGAGGGTTTGGTTTAACAAGCCCCCTCCAATCGTCGACGCAACCTCTGCGGCAATATTCCCCCAGCCCCCTCCGACGGTCGCATCACCTCCCACTCCAAGAGACGGGCTGTCAGAGCCTCCGCCAGCCCGGTTGTTACGACCTCCCCCCACTGTCGAATGAGCGGAGGCCGTCGTGTTGTTCTCGCCTCCACTGACTGTCCCAAACCGGAAGTTGACCCTGTTTTGAGACCCTCCTCCGATCGTCGAGTTCTCCGCTGTGTCGAATTCGCTGTCGTCGATGGCGTTGTCCACGCCGCCCGCAATCGTCGAGCCCTCCGAACGAGCGGCGTTCCCCTGACCTCCTCCCACCGTCGTCCAGCTGTCCCTCGCCGCGTTGTCTTCGCCTCCGCCGATGGTAGCCCAGCCGGAAGCCGCGTTGTTGCCCTGGCCTCCCCCCACAGTAGAGTGCAGGGCGGCGGCCCTGTTGCTCTCGCCACCGCCCACGCTCGCCCAGCCGTTGACCGTCGTGTTGTTCTCACCCCCGGCCACCGTCGAGGCGGTGCCATTGGCCAGGTTGTTACCGCCACCCCCCGCCGTCGCACGAAGCCCAATGGATCGGTTTCTCGATCCTCCGCTCACCGTGGAGTCATCGCCACTGGCCTCGTTCTCCGAGCCCCCGCCGATCGTCGAACCTCCCCCCACCGTGGAGGTGTCTGCAGAGGCAACATTCAAAGCCCCTCCTCCAATCGTGGCCCCCTGGCCGGAAACCGTATTGCTCAACCCACCTCCGATCGTGGACCAGTTGCCGGAAGCCGTGTTCGGAAACTTCGTCCTGCCGCCTCCTCCAATCGTGGCTCCGTTGGTGCCCTTGGTGGTGCCGTTGGCCGGATGCCCCAGGATCAGGTTGGGGGCGTCCTGCGGCCCGCCGTCGCCCGGCACTACCCTCCCGAAGGAAGTCTCGGGTGCCAGATGGCTCAAACCGACCGCTCCATCCGCAATCTTGGAGGCACTCACGGCCCCGTCCCGGATCTTGGTGTTCGAGATCGCTCCGTCGGCAATGAAATCTTCTGTAATCGTGCCTGGGCCCACATCTCCAGTCGACTGGGGGAGGAGCACGGCCAGGGTGGCCAGCTGATTGGAATCCGAGCGCAGCATCAATGTGATGACGGGACGAGTGGCTTCGATCTCAATGATGCCTTCGAAGTCTGTCAGTCCCGGGAAATAGCGGTCCTCGTTCAGGAACTGCGCCAGGTGTTCCAGTGGTTCTAGGTCTAGTTCGACGGTCTCCAGCAGCTGACCGCCATTGTCAAAGCGGCGCAGAATCAGCCTGGCGCCGACGGAAGCACTGGGGTTGGCGATAGCAATCCCCGTATTGGTTGTGGGACTGATGAAGGCAAAGAGCTTGGTCTTCTCGGAAGGCCGGGAGGGTAAGACTCCCACCCGTGGCAGCTCGATCTGTCCCAGCACGATCTGGAAAAACACCGTGGAGTTGAACAGACCTGCCGAACTGAGCCGGGCCCAGCCGGCCCTCAACTGATCGTCGCCCGCAATGTCGATGGTGATCGTAGCTCCCGGTTCCAGCCCCACATCCCGGTCATACCCGGCATTGGAGCCATCCGAGTTGTAGATCTCCAGCAGCACGACAATGCCCTCGTTAGACGGGTTGTGGATCGTGAAAAAGGTGGTGGCTCCTCCCCCAATTCCTACCTGGGAGAAGTACTGGACATGTTCTCCAAACTGGGCATGACCGGTCAGGCAAAAACAAGAGCCGAGGAGGATACAAAGGGACAGGTGAAGTGATGAACGGTGCATGGTTCCTCTCCTGAAGAAGACCTGTTTTTAGCGAAGTTACCCGTGGACCTGAAAAGGATTATAGGGAAAACGAACCGCCTGCGCAGCGAAGGAGACTCGCGTACTTCGGATTCAGAGCGAGCGGTGCTCCAGAATCATCATCTCCAGAAATGGCGGTTTGCGAAGGCATGGCCGGACCCTGTTTTCAGATAGCTCTCAAAATGCCGAGCCTGTTCTTGGGTTTCAAAGCCAATGAAGATTCTGACTTTCCAGGGCCGATAGCCCCGAGTGGCTGAACAAGCTCCTCCGTTGTGTGTCTGGAGCCTGGATTTCAGATCGGAGGTATGGCCAATGTAGCGTTTCGCGGGAGTTCGAATACTTTCGAGAATATAGGTGTAGTACAGGGCGGGATCCTGTCAAAGCATTGAGAGTCGTAAGCCACTCCGACGCGACGTCTTGTCGGTTAGAAAAATGGCCTGCCATCCATAGCTCCCGGAGGGAGCGAAGGATGGTGGAGCTGAAGGGATTCGAACCCTCGACCCCCTGAATGCCATTCAGGTACTCTTCCAACTGAGCTACAGCCCCACCGGGCGTGAAAGAGAAAGCTTAACTATTCGACCTTGAACCGGTCCAGCAGCTCCTGGTTGATGATGATCTGGTCGTCGGCGCGAAGCTGATCCACGACGTTCTTGAGATAGCCGCTGAAGAAGCTGTTCCGGGCGCTACCCCTCAATGTGGCCTCGATCTGGGGCCTGCGCAACTGGAAGGTTTCTTCGTCCAGCTCGCTCTTCTCTGCGATCCCGAAGACAACCAGCTTGTTTGCAATTCGAATCGGTGAGCTGACGTCACCTTTCTGCATCCATTCGATCCTCTGATGCATCAAGGGCGAGAACTTCACGACGTCGTCAACCGCCTCGCCATTCTTGAAGAAACGGGTCGTGGTGACTTTCAGGTTCTGCTCCGCCGCTGCCGCTTCCAGCGAACTTTTGCCGGCCGCTTCGAAGAAGCTGTCGGAGCGATCCCGATTCAGTTCCTCTCGTTTTCGTTCAACGTAGTCTTCTTCGACCCGGTCCTTGACTTCTTCCAAATCGGGAATCTTAGCTGCCTGGATCTGAGCCACCTGGGGTACCAGATAGCCGGAGGGTGTCAGGTAAGGCTGTGCAAAAAAGTCATTCCTTTTCAGGTTGTAGGCTTCGACATTGAAGTCACTCCGAACCGGCGGGTCCTTGACAGTTTCACTCCTGGGGAAAAACTCAGTCGTCTTGACCTTCAAACCTTCCTCTTTGGCCACGTCTTTCCACTTGGTCTCGCCCTGGAGTCGGGTCAGGAGCTCCGCAGCCCGGTCGCGCGCGGCGTCCTTGGCCAGTTCCTGACGGAGCTGGTGTTCGGCAAGGGTCCGCTGCAGCTTCTCCAACGTGGAAGCCCGGTGGGTGACCTTGATTATGTGGTACCCGAACGCGGTCTTTACGACCTTGCTGATTTCACCCTGTTTCAGATCGAAGGCAGCCTTGTCGAAATCTTTGTCCTGTACTCCGCGGGAAACGAACCCCATATCCCCGCCCTTGGCGGCGCTATCGTCCTCTGAGTATCGTCGGGCCAGGGCCTCGAAACTGGCACCCCTCTGGAGCTGGCGCCGGACCCGCTTGGCCAGGGCAAGCTGGGCGGGATCATCCTGATTCGGCTTGGTTCCGAAGAGGATCTGACTTAGCCGAATGTGCTCCTGCGGGAGGCCGCTGCTCTCCATGCGTTCAATGATCTGAGCCTCGCTCAGTTCCACCTCTTCCGGCTCCAGAAAAATCTCGAAGTACTTGATCCGACGTTGTTCCGCAATCTGGTAGTCTTCGGGATTCTCGTCGAAAAACTTCTGAAGCTCTTCCGGATCGGGTTCGGGGCTGATAGTGGCGGGATCGAAAAGAACGTATTGAATCCTGGTCTGCTGCTCCTGCTTCGCAAACTCTCTGCGCAGATCGTGAGGCGTCACGCCCAGACCTACCGTGAGCAGATTCCGAAGTTTGTCGCGCAAAATCTCCCGGCGAATGTTGTCCTCGAACTCCGTGAGGGTCAGATTGTTGGCCTCCAGAACCTGCCGATAGCGCTCTTTGCCTATGAACCTGCCCTGCTCGTCCTTGAACACGGGGATGCTCAGCACTCTCTCGGAGATTTCAGGTGCGGTGGCCTCCAGACCCAGGCTGCGGGCATGAACCGCGATGGAGTGTTCCGTGACCAGAGAATTCACCGCCATTTCCGGCAGCTTCAACTGAGGCGCAATGATAGGGAACTGCTCACCCAGCTGCTGACGGTAGATCTGGACCAGCTGGTTGCGGTGTCTCTGGAATTCCCCCATCCCGATGCTCTCGTCACCGACGCGGGCGATTTCATTGAGCAGAAGTCCGGTGGCCCCCGTAGGGGCGTCCACGAACAAAAGCATCATGCCGGCTCCCAGAACCAGGATGAGAAGCCACAGGATCCATTTCAGCGATTCGCGTTTCTCGCGAAAAACCTTCAGCATCGGATACTCCAGCGAAACAAGGAATTATAGCATAGCGCTCACCGGCGCCAGCCTCGTTGACATGCCGCCGGCGAGCCCCCGCAGCAGGTGGCTCGAATCCCTGCCGAGGAAAGTGGGGCTGCTGCGAAGTCCTTGAACTAGTTAGGTTTTTTGTCGATAATAGGGCCTCCGGGCGCAAGCCATGGGGTAGGTGTCGGGCGTTCCCGTTCTGGAGGATCAGATCTAACTCTCCCGTGCAGGGGGATGCCTCAGGAGGCCCTTTCTTTCTCCCGGCACAACTGGTCTTGAAACAACCGGCTTGGCGAGTGAGCCGACCGGCTTCGAGGCTCAGGAGGAGTCTTTAGAGACGAGATGAAGATCCGCGCACTCTTCGGCTACTTTTCCAACGACCTGGCCATCGACCTGGGAACGGCCAACACCCTGGTCTACGCGAGGGGGCGGGGCATCGTCGTCGACGAGCCCTCTATCGTGGCCATCAACAAGAAGACCAACAAGGTGACCGCCGTCGGTCAGGAGGCCAAAGAGATGCTGGGCCGGACTCCCGGAAACATCGTGGCCATCAAACCGATGAAGGACGGAGTCATTGCCGACTTCGACGTTACCGAAGAAATGTTGAAGTATTTCATCCGCAAGGCCCACAACCGGAACCATCTTCTCAGTCCTCGCATCGTCATCTGCATTCCCTCCGAGATCACGCAAGTGGAAAAGCGCGCCGTCCGCGAGTCGGCGCTGCGGGCCAAGGCCAGCGAAGTGTTTCTGGTGGAAGAGGCCATGGCCGCGGCGATCGGAAGCGGCCTTCCAATTACTGAACCATCCGGGAACATGATCGTGGACATCGGGGGTGGAACCACCGACATTGCGGTCATCAGCTTGTCAGGGATTGTCTACAGCCGCTCGGTGCGCGTGGCGGGTAACGAGATGGACGAGTCCATCATCCAGTACATCAAGCGAAAACACAATCTGCTCATTGGAGAGAGGACGGCAGAGCAGATCAAGATCAATATCGGCTCCGCAGCTCCCCTGGAGCAGCCCATGACGATGGAAATCAAGGGGCGGGATCTGATCGAGGGGATTCCGAAGACTATCGAGATCACTGATGACGAGATCCGCGAGGCACTCTCGGACTGTATTGCCACGGTGGTCAACGCCTTGAGAGTGGCACTGGAACGCACACCTCCCGAGTTGTCGGCCGATATTGTCGATAACGGGGTCGTTCTCACCGGCGGGGGAGCTCTCCTGAAGAACCTCGACCTGCGAATCAAGGCGGAGACCGGCTTGCCCGTGTACCCGGCTGAAGAACCGCTCTCTTCCGTGGTGCTGGGAACCGGCAAGATGCTCCAGGAGATGTCGCTCCTCAGGCAGATTAGTCTCGAATGATCACGTCTCTAAAGACAAGACCGATTCTCTTTCTGATCCTGCTGCTGCTCGCCAACCTGCTTCTCCTTTCCGTCCAGGCCAGGGACGAGACCGGTCAGGTACTGCTGCGCTCCTGGGGCGTTACCGTCAGGACTCCGCTCGCCGGCGCCATTCATTTCGTCAGGTCGCTCTTCAGGAACAGTCTGGACAACTATGTGCTGGTGGTGGGAGCCGAACGAGAAAATCGGAGCCTGCGAACAGAGAATGAACACCTCAAGCTCGAAACACAGCGACTGAGGGCGCTGGTGGAAGCGGCGCTTCGAACCCGCGACTTCGATCGTATCTACGCCAGGTACCAACTTGAGACGATCGCCGCCACTATCACTCAGCGAAGCGCCCCCTTCCTTGCCACATCGTTTCAGGTAAACGCGGGCCGGGCTCACGGAGTCGCTTCCAATGGGGCGGTGATCAGGCCGGAAGGAATCGTGGGAAGAGTCCAGGCGCTGACTTCCTGGAGCTCCGAGATCCAGCCCATTACACAGCCGCAAGCGGGAGCGGGCGCAGTGCTCTCACAATCGAGGAGTCACGGCGTAGTCCGCGGCCAGGGTAGTGAGTTCGTGCGTCTCGATTACATCCCGATTTCGGTGCCCGTCGAGGTGGGAGAGACGGTCTATACCTCGGGAACCGACGGGATTTACCCGAAAGGTCTTCCAATCGGGAAGGTCTTCTCGGTGACCGAGGGGAACCTGATCCACAAGCACATCCTGGTCCGCCCTTCTGTGAATCTATCCAGGATTGAAGAGGTGCTCCTGGTCACCGGCCCGGTTCCCGGCACCGCCCCTGAAGAAGTCGAGCAGAAGCGGCTGGCGGCCTCCGAGAGTGGAACGCGTCCTTGAGTCGGGGAATCACGACCAGAGAAGTCATGATGCTCCTGATCGGGGCCGCCATTTTTCACTTCTTGAGTTCGAGCGTCCTTGGAACCGGCTTTTATCTGGACATCGTGCTGGCCGCCACCGTCTACATCGCCAACTACTCGGATCCAACCAGAGCCGCGATGCTGGGCTGTGTTTTTGGCCTGGTTCAGGACATTGCCGGACTCCATCCGCTGTTGGGCCTGAACGGTTTCTCGAAGACACTCATCGGATTCTCGAGCTGCTACCTTATCCGCTATCTGGTAGTGGAAAGTAGCCTTGGAAGGGCCGCTCTGCTGTTTTTCCTCTCGCTGCTCGACGTCGCGATCATCTACGCGTTTCTGTTGCTGCTCACCTCGACGCTGGGTGACGGTCTCGTCGCCCAGGCTTTGCTCAAGGCGCTTTTGACGGCCTTGTTCGGAGCGGCTCTGTTTTTGCTGCTGGATCGCCTGCGATTTCCGGTCAAGGACTATCGTCATTTGTAGTTGGAATCGGGAATCTCGCGGGCATAGTAGGTGCTAGAGTGGCCATCTTTCAGAATAACCGGGATCCGATCGAGCGGCTCTACTGGCTGGGCTGGGCCTTCTTTGTAATTGTCCTGGTTCTCTTTTCGAGACTCTGGTTTCTGTCGGTTGCGAGCTTTGATCACTACGAACGGATCGCCCGGCGCAACCACATCCGCACCGTTCCGGTTCTGGCCGCGAGAGGTCCGATCGTGGATCGAAACGGCCGCATCCTTGTCGAGAACACGTATGGCTTCGATCTGGTGTTGTTCCGCGAAGAGAAGCCTGGGTTGGACCGGACTCTGCAGTTTCTTTCAGAGGCCCTCCAGGTAAGTCGGGCGGAACTCGAAGAGAGACTGCGAGAAGCGAGCCACTACAGCCTGTATCAGCCGGTGGTTGTCAGTCAGGGCCTTCGGCTCGACCAGATCAGTTTTTTGATGGCCCGTCAGTCGGACCATCCGCTGCTCGACATCGTCGAACGCCCACGCCGCTTCTACCCGCACGGGAAGCTGGGGGCCCACGTTCTCGGATACGTGGGAGAGATTTCGAGCGACGAACTGAGCCGCCCCGGGTTCGAGGCTCACCGTGCCGGCGATGTCATCGGCAAGAGCGGAATCGAACGGATCGGCAACCGGGATCTGGCAGGTCGCAACGGAATCCGCAGGATTCGGGTTGACAGCCAGGGGCGAGCCTTTGAGGAACTGGATCCCATCCCGGCGAGGGCGGGTGAGGGGCTGCAGCTCACCATTGACCTGGACATTCAGAGGGCGACCGAGGACGCTCTCGAGGGGTACACCGGGGCGGTGGTGGTACTAGATCCGGGCTCGGGTGAGATCCTGGCGATGGCCAGCCGCCCCACTTTCGATCCCAATGAGTTTGCTACCAGGATCTCTACCTCAAGATGGGAGGAGCTGACCGCTCACCCGGGCCGCCCGTTTCAGAATCGCTCCATCCAGAATGGATTCCCTCCCGGATCCGTTTTTAAGATCGTGATGGCGCTGGCCGGACTGGAGAGTCATCTGATCGATTCGCGCCAGCGTGTGTTTTGCACAGGCTCGCAGCGACTCTTCGGACATGATTTCGGATGTGGAGCCGGCGGCGGCCACGGCTGGGTGGATCTGGAAGTGGCCCTTCAGTACTCCTGTAACATTTATTTCTACCAGTTGGGAAGGAACCTGGGCATCGACCGCATTCAGGCCTTTGCCAGGCAATTCGGGCTCGGTGAGAAAACGGGTATCGACCTGCCGGGGGAGATCAAAGGCCTCGTTCCCTCCCGGGAGTGGAAGCGCCGGGTGAGGGGGACACCCTGGTACCCGGGTGAGACGATTTCTGTTTCCATCGGACAGGGCCCGATTCTGGCTACACCTCTGCAGATGGCGGTTGCGGTGGGCGCCGTGGCCACGGGTCGCCTCGTCCAACCTCATCTGCGCCAACCTGCGCCCGGCGATCGTCCGGGGGAGCCCCCGCTGTTGTTTGCGCCGGAGCAACTGGAGGAGATTCGGACCGGACTATGGCGAGCCGTGAACCAGAGCGGGACCTCCCAGCACGCTCGCGTCGAGGGCTTTGAAGTGGCCGGCAAGACCGGTACGGTGCAAACCATCGGCCGGTCAAGCAGGGAACGTCTGGGATCGGCGCGAGCGGGCCGCTTCCGATCCACGGCATGGTTCGTCGGCTATGCTCCCGTAGGCGACCCGCAGGTTGTGGTCTCGGTGATCCTGGAGCAGGCCGGCTCGGGAGGCGCAACAGCGGCTCCCGTGGCCCGGGAGATTTTCGACGCCTTCCATTCCCGGAACACACCTTCAGATATCAGTTTTCCGGTCATGGCCAGAGCACCAGACCGGAGCACTCAGCAATGAATGGATCAGAGAGCTCCCTGCTTCGGCGGCGAGGCCTCAGTTTTCTGAGGCACTTCGATCTGCCTTTGATTGCGGCGGTTTTGGGTCTGGCCGGGATCGGATTGACAGCAGTCTACAGTGCGACCCTGCATGGGGCACAATCGAACCTTTTCTTGAAACAGATCGTGTGGGTCTGTGGCGGAGCGGTACTGTTTCTTTTCTTGAATCTGAGTGACTATCGGTTCCCCACCGACCATGCGTTTTCAATCTATGCCGCTGCCGTCTTGAGCCTGGTTGCCGTGCTTTTGTTCGGCACCGAGATTCACGGGAGCCGGAGCTGGATCCGATTTTCCGGTATCGGGTTCCAGCCCTCGGAATTCGCCAAGGTGGCAGTGGTTCTGGTTCTGGCCCGCTACCTGGCGGGCCAGCACGAAGACTACCTAAGCAAGACGCGGATCCTGGCCTTGACCGGGCTGGCCCTTTGTCCGGCCGTGCTGGTGATGATGCAGGGCGACCTGGGCACAGCCTTGACCTACTTTTCGATTCTCATGGGGACCATGTTCGTTGCCGGCATGAGACTGAGGCTGGTCTTTCAGACGGCCTTTCTCAGCCTACTGTCGGCACCGCTGGCCTGGTTTGCGCTCAAGGACTATCAGCAGCAGCGCATCCTGGCTACACTCAACCCCTCGCTCGATCCACAGGGAGTCGGTTATCAGACCAGCCAGTCCATCATTGCCGTGGGCTCCTCCGGACTGGCGGGAAAAGGATTCGGTCAGGGGTTCCAGAGTCAACTGGGCTTCGTGCCCGAGATTCACTCAGACTTTGTATACGCGCTCCTGACCGAAGAGTGGGGCCTGCTGGGAGGGGGATTGATCCTCGCTCTGTACCTGGTGCTCTTCCAGCGCCTGGCCTGGATCGGAGGCCGGGCGCGAGACCGGTCCGGGATCCTGATTGTCACGGGTGTGGCCAGCCTGATCGGGTTTCACGTCCTGATAAACGTAGGAATGTCTCTGGGAATCTGTCCTCCCATAGGGATCCCCCTGCCCCTGCTGAGCTACGGCGGCTCTTCGACAATGGCTTTTCTCCTCTGCCTGGGGCTGGCCGCCAGCGTCTACAGGCGCCGCTATGTTTATTCCGAGCCCTGAAGCGGCGCAGTCACTGTCGTTCCTGCCAGAGCGGCCTGTCGGCCGCGGCGCAGTCACTGTCGTTCCTGCCTCTGTAGTTTCCTTGGCGGTCGGGTTTCCTCGCGGCTGGCTGGCCGGTCCCGGAGATGATCTGATCAGCCGCCGAGCGGGCAGAGGCGCGAATCTTGATGAGCGCACCAACGTGGAACGTGGAACCTGGAATCCCCCCCGTAAACCATTGTTCAAGAAAGGGTTCTGTGGATTGCACCTTGCCACGGCAAGGGTGCAGGGGGTATAATGCACGAGTTGAATTTGAAACTCGATGCTCACTTTCATAAGTGCGATGACTCGTGATGTGAAGGTTATCGCGTTTATGAAAGGGAGTACTCAAACCCTTGATTTTGAGAAGGTTTTTTTAGTTTTGGAGAAACTGCCGTGACGGCAGAAGAGGCTCCTGTTCGGTAACAAGGGGCATCTCCTAGGAGAGTTTTACGCGGTCAAATGTTGGCGTCCGCCTGTGTAGCTGTCGTGCTGCCCAGGGGATCAACACGACTCGATGTATTCTGCTTTGCCTGCGCAAATGGATTCCAGAGAGTTTTTGTAGGTTCAAAGGGTTTATAACACCCATTCGTCCCGAACACCTCCACCGTCACGCACATTGTTTCTCCTTCTTCCAAGCGGAGGAGAACTCATGCACAAAGAGCTGATTGTAAGCTCGACAAGTCTTGAAACCAGGCTTGCCATCCTGGAGGATGACAAGGTAACTGCCCTGCAGATCGAGCGAAGCAAGAACAAGGGCATTCTTGGAAACGTTTACAAAGGTAAGGTCACGAAGGTTCTGCCCGGCATGCAGGCTGCCTTTGTTGACATTGGCCTGGATCGCCACGGCTTTCTCTATGTCGGTGACTTTCTCGCCGATGTTCAGGAAGAGTCAGAGCTGTTCGATGTAGAGGTCAGTGCCCCGCGGGCCCAGCCCGAGGGGCGCTCCTCTCCCCGCCCCCGCCCTGGCCGCAAGCCCCGTCCCAAGGTCCAGGTGGACGATGACTTGAGTAGATTCCCCGAAACGCGCAGGAGGCAGCCCCGAGGCGGACTTCTTCCGAAGCGTATTCAGGCGCGGGCCCGGCCCGGCGATTCAAAGGCTCCCCGGGAGAGCCGGCCGGGACTGGGCATCCTCCCCGATCGTCTCCCCGGCCGTGACGGGAAAAAACGTGCTCCCGTCCGCAAGGCGCGGGATCGCGCAGAGGTGGACGACAGCTCTGCCGGCTTGTTCCGTTTCGCCAGAGGATCTCGTCGCGGCGGAAACGACAAGGGGCGAAAACCTGACCGATCCAGAAAGGCACGCAGATCCGGGGGCGTGCGCGAGTCAAATCAGGCGCTGATCAACGACCTGCTCAAGGAAGGCCAGGAAATCCTCGTGCAGGTGGCCAAGGAACCCATAGGTCGCAAGGGAGCGCGGCTTACATCCCGCATCGCACTTCCGGGTCGATACCTGGTTTTCATGCCCACGATGGAACGTGTGGGAGTGTCCAGGCAGATCGAGTCCGAGCAGGAGCGGAATCGGCTCAAAGATGTCGTAACCCGCAACCGGGGTACTTCGGGGAGGGGATTCATCGTCCGCACTGCCGGAGAGGGACAGCCGGCTGAAGATATTGAGATCGACATGAATTACCTGACTCGCCTGTGGTCAAAGGTGGGAAAGCGAGCTGAGAAAACGAAGGCCCCTTCGCTGGTGCACTCAGAGCTGGGGCTGGTCGAACGAACCATCCGTGATCGATTCACCGACGATTTCAGGGCGATCCGGGTGGACAGCGAGGAGGTCTACGAGAGGGTTGTCGAGTTTGTCAGTGCCTTCAACCCCGACTTCGTGAACAGGGTCAGGTTGTACACCAAAGCCCGACCCATTCTGGACGCATTCCGCGTGACTCCCGAAATCGAACACGCACTGGAAAGCAAAGTTTGGCTCAAGAACGGAGCGTACATCGTTATCAATCAGACCGAGGCGCTGGTGGCAATCGACATCAACACCGGGAAATTCGTCGGAAACACGAGTTCTCTGGAAGACACGATTACACAGGTGAATATCAACGCCATCAAGGAGATTGGCAGGCAGCTGAGACTGCGCGGGCTGGGCGGGATCATCGTGATCGATTTCATCGACATGGAAGAAGCGAAAAACCGGCGCAAGGTGCTCGATGCTCTGCACCGGGAACTGGCCAAGGATAAGGTTCCTTCCAGGATTCTGCGCTTCAACGAGTTTGGCCTGGTTGCGGTCACCCGCAAGCGGGACCGCAGTTCGCTGGAAAAGACGCTGTGCCAGCCCTGTTTCTATTGCGAAGGCAAAGGAGCGACGAAATCTCTGCGCACCATTACCTACTCGATCCATGAGGAGATCCGGAAGAACCGGAACCATTTTGGGGAAAGCCCTGAATTGCTGGTTCGCTGTCATCCCCAGGTCGCCGAAGCCTTGCGGGAACATGAGCCGGAAGTGATCGAGGAGGTAGAAGCCATGACCGGAAAGGCGGTCTCCATCCAGGCGGATCCCCTGCTCCATGTCGAAAGATTCAGTATCATTGAATCCTGATTTCGGGAGCCAGCAAATTATGTCAGGCCCGGGCGTCGATCACCCGTTCGAGAAACTGCTTGAGTTGATGGCGAAACTCAGGGGCCCGGATGGATGCCCATGGGATCGGGAGCAGACGCGCGAAACCCTCAAACCGATGCTGGTGGAGGAAGCCTTCGAAGTTCTCGAAGCTCTCGACGGTGAGGATTCCGACGAACTTTGTGAAGAACTGGGCGATCTTCTCTTTCAGGTCGTCTTCCACAGTCAGATCGCCAGGGAAAAGGGCGAGTTCGACGCCCTCGAGGTTTGCCGCAGGCTCCACGACAAAATGGTACGGCGCCATCCCCATGTCTTTGGCGACGAGTCATTTGCAGATTCACGGGAGCTGCTTCGCAACTGGGAGAGCCTGAAAGAAGCGGAGAAAAGAGCCAGCGGGCGGAAGGTGACCAAAAAGAAATCGCTCCTGGATGGGATTCCCAAACGGCTGCCGGCTCTGTACCGGGCCAATCAAATCACTTCCAAGGCCGCCCGCGTTGGCTTTGACTGGCCCAGCATCAAAGGCATCACGGACAAACTACTGGAGGAGGTTGAGGAGCTCGATGAGGCTCGAAGAGAGGGTGCGGCTGGTCCCATCAGAGAGGAGCTGGGAGACGTTCTGTTCACAGCCGTCAACCTATGTCGCCGTCTGGAAATCGATCCGGAAACCGCCTTGAATCGGGCCAACCGGAAATTCTCGCGCCGTTTCCGTAAAATGGAGAAGCAGTTTGGCAAACAGAGCCGGGAATTGAAGGACGTGGAAATCGAGGAAATGGAGGATTGCTGGGAGCGGCTGAAAGCCTCAGAAGCTTCTTGACCGGGAGGCGACGGGACTGATGTCCGGACCGGCCCGGCTGGGGCGGATCTTCATCGTACGGTGGACAAATGAGTAATCAAGACGACGCGACAGACTTCAAAGTAACCGACAGGCGCCTGTTCGACGACGAGGGAGGAATTCGGGGAGATCGGGCGGAGGAACGGGAAATCGAAACTCAGGCGGCGGCTTCGGAAACCGGATCTAACGAGCGGAAAAGCGGCCCCGCCGAGGGGGGGAGTGCCCCTGAAATCGACTTTTCCTCTTTTGTCATCTCCCTGGCGACGACTGCGATGGTTCACCTGGGAGAGGGGCCCGTCGATTCCGGAGCTCCACCTGAAGACCTGACGGCAGCCGGACAGATGATCGATATCCTCGGCATACTGGAGAAGAAGACGAAAGGGAATCTGACTCCCGAAGAGTCGCGCCTGCTGCACGACATTCTTTACGAGTTGAGGATGAAGTTCCTGGCCAAGAGGAAGGCCGTCACTCTCTAATGCGGGTGACCTTTCTGGGTACGGGCACTTCCCGGGGCATCCCGGTGATCGGATGCGGCTGCCCGGTCTGCAAATCCAGCAGCCCGGAAAATAAGCGACTCCGCACCTCTGTTCTCATTGAATCGGAAGTCACGGTGGTCATCGATGCGTCGGTCGACTTTCGCACTCAAATGCTTCGGCAGGATGTGAAGAACCTCGATGCCGTGGTCCTCACCCATGCCCACGTCGACCATATTCTTGGCCTGGACGATGTCTACCCTTTCAACGTTCGCTCTGGAACCCACATGCCCGTATATGCCAGCCCGGAGACCCTGGAAGAGATCCGCAAGACCTTTCGCTACCTGTTTTCCGCCAACCGGTACCCCGGGATTCCATCACTGGAGCTCCTGCCCGTAGACGGCCCTTTTCAAATCGGGGAGCTTTGTTTCGAACCGATTCCCGTTCTTCACGGACGGCTCCCGATTCTGGGCTACCGGATTGGCTCTTTTGCCTTCATCACCGATGTGAGCGAAATACCGGAGGAAAGTTTCGAGAAGCTGCAGGGAGTCAAGTACCTGACTCTGGATGCTCTGCGGGAGCGGCCTCACTACAGCCACTTCAGTCTGGATGAAGCTGTACAGGCAGCCGGGCGAATCGGTGCCACCCAGACTTACCTGGTCCACATGTGCCACGATCTCGAACACGAAAGCACCAACCAGAAACTGCCTGACTCGGTGGCTCTCGCCTACGACGGACTGGTATGGGAGGTAGAAGGAGATCAGGATGCGCGTCGTTGAGGACCTGCGTCTTCTGCCTGCCGGACTGGCCCGGCCGGTGCTCACGATCGGTGTTTTCGACGGAGTTCATCTGGGCCATCAGGAGATACTCAAACGGGTCGTCACCCGGGCCTCCGAGGTGGGCGGCACGGCCCTGGCGCTTACTTTCCGGCCCCACCCTCAAAAAGTGATCTCACCAGGTGATGCCCCGGCTCTGCTGCAGACGGATGAACAAAAGGTCGAGCTGTTGCGGGCAGCAGGCATCGAGATTCTGGTGAGCGTGCCTTTTACCAGGAAGCTGTCTCTGCTGTCTCCTCGCCGGTTTGTGGAAGAGGTTCTCCATCATCGCGGAATCCGTGAAGTCCACGTGGGGAGCAACTTCCGCTTTGGCCATCGAAGAAGCGGTGATTTTCAACGCCTGCGGGAATTGGCGGCGGAGTGCGGGATCCGGGTCGAAGCGATCGAGCAGGTCAGGGTGCGTCAACGTCGAATCAGCAGCACCGTGATTCGAGAGTGTCTCCGTCACGGTCGTGTTAAAGAGGCGTCCTCTATGCTCGGACGACCCTACGAAATTCGGGGGACCGTGGTCAAGGGAGTCGGGCGCGGCCTGCGCCTGGGGTTTCCGACCGCCAACCTGCAGGTATTCAACGAGCTGATCCCAGCAGTCGGAGTCTATGTCACGGAGGTACGGTTGGACGGCGACTTGATGGGATCCGCAACCAATATCGGTTTCCGTCCAACCCTGACCCCGGGAACCGATCGCCAGCCCGTCGTGGAGTCGCACATTCTCGACTTCAGCGGAAACCTCTATGGCCGCCCGCTTGGCCTGTGTTTTCTCAAGCGCCTGCGAGCGGAAGAGAAGTTTGAGGATGTGGAAGAATTGCAGCATCAGGTGCAGCGCGACATTCAAAATGCCAGAGGCTATCTGAAGGAGAACGATGAAGATCAAGCCAGAGCAGGTTGAACGAACCGCCCAGCTGGCGCGTCTGGATTTCAGTACCGATAGACTGAATCGCTTCGCCGATCAGTTCTCTGAGCAGCTGGGGTATTTCGAGCAGCTGGAGGAAATCGATACCGGCGAGATCGAGCCGCTTTACCACCCTCTGGACCGCCGCGACACCCCTTTCCGGGAAGACCGGGCCCGGGTCGAGCTATCCGCCGAGGGCGCGCTGCGAGAGGCACCGGAGTCGGCCGACGGTCACTTCAGGGTGCCGAAGGTGATCGAGTCTTGAGCGGTGAAGACCTGCTCGAGCGGACCGCTTCGGGCCTGCACGCACTGATCAGGGACCGGGAGCTGTCCGCCGAGGACGTCTGCAAGGCCTTTCTGGATCGGATCGAAAAGGTGGACGCGGCTGTGCGCACCTTCCTTTGTTTCGAACCCGAGGAGGTTCTGCAACAGGCCAGATCTGTTGATCAGGGCATATCCGAAGGCAGTCTGAAGATCGGAACATTCACAGGCATTCCCGTCGCCATCAAGGACGTGATCGTTACCAGGGATGTCCCGACAACGTGTGGATCCCGTATTCTCCAGGACTACCGACCACCTTACGATGCCACCGTCACTCGGCGGCTGCGACACCACGGGGCCATTCTCCTCGGAAAGACGAACTGCGACGAATTCGCCATGGGATCCAGCACCGAGAACTCAGCCTTTGGCCCGACCTGCAACCCATGGGATACGAAACGCGTCCCGGGAGGTTCGAGTGGCGGCTCGGCGGCTTGTGTGGCGGCTCGGGAGGCTCCCGTGGCGCTGGGCACCGACACGGGCGGCTCGATTCGCCAGCCCGCCGCCTTTTGCGGAGTCGTCGGGCTGAAGCCAACCTACGGACGGGTCTCGCGTTACGGTCTGGTGGCGTATGCCTCGTCGCTGGACCAGATTGGCCCGATCGCTCACTCCGTCAGGGACTGCGCCGGGTTGCTGTCGGTCATTGCAGGGGAAGATCCTCGCGACTCTACTTCGTCGCCCCACCCGGTCGAGGACCCCGTCGAAACACTCGACAGGGACTGCCGGTCTCTGCGCATCGGGGTGGCGGCCGACTGGATTGCAGCTCTTGCGGATCCTGAGATCAAGGGCGCTCTCGAGGATGCCGTTCGAGTACTGGATCAGGGCGGCTTCTCGGTCTCCGAGATTCAACTTCCCCACGACCGTTTCTCGGTGGCCGCGTACTATCTGGTGGCAACGGCCGAGGCGAGTGCCAACCTGGCCCGTTACGACGGTGTTCGCTACGGTCACCGCTCTGCGTCGACCACCGATCTTGAAAGTCTCTACAGGAGCACTAGAACTGAGGGTTTCGGCGAGGAAGTGAAGCGTCGCATCATGCTGGGCACTTTTGCGCTCAGCTCCGGCTATTACGACGCCTATTACAGGAAAGCCAGCCAGGTCCGGCGCCTGGTTCGCGACGACTTCACCCGGGCGTTCCAGGAAGTAGACATCGTCCTGGGACCCGTCACTCCGACCCCACCCTTCAAGCTGGGTGAAAAGGTGGAAGACCCCCTCGAGATGTATCTCTCCGACGTGTTTACGGTGTCGGCCAACCTGGCCGGCCTGCCGGCACTGAGCCTTCCGGCAGGCTTTACCGGGACCGGTCTGCCCATCGGCCTGCAGCTGCTGGCCCGGCCCTTCGCCGAGAGCAGCCTGTTAGGTGTGGCCCACTTTCTGGAGGGGGAGCTGGCTGTTGATCCGCCGCCTTTGCCCGTCTGAGAACGGGCGACCCTGGTCGCCCCCACGACCTGAACGTGCGACCCACCCGGGGTCGCCCCTCAGTCCTTCTTGAGCGCCACTTCGCGGTAAACCTGGTTGCGGCTTTTCCCCAGATCCAGCGCGGCCTTTCGAATGGCCTCCTTGCGGCTCAGTCCACGCACCTGTTGGAGTCCCTCAACGTAGGCCCGGAGATCCAGGTTCGGCTCGACTCTGGCGTCGCCCTGCGATCCCTCCACCACCAGTGTGTACTCTCCCCTCGGGGTCTTCTCCTGGTGGTTGAGGATTTCCTCGAGGGGTCCCCACCAGTGGCGTTCGTGGATTTTAGTCATCTCCTTGGCAAGAAAGCAGGCACGGTTGCCAAGAATCTCCTTCAAATCCTTCAACTGATCGATGAGGGCATGCGGAGGAATGAAAAAGATCAGTGATACTGAGACCGCTTTCAGTTTCTCGATCGACTTTTTGCGAGAGGAGCGCTTCTTCGGCAAAAAACCTACCAGAAGAAATCGATCCGGAGGCAGTCCGGAGACGGAAACAGCCGCAGTTGCAGCCGACGGGCCCGGAACCGGCAAGACGGCTACACCCTGCTCACGGCACGCTCGAACCAGCCGAAATCCCGGGTCTGAGATCTGCGGAGTCCCGGCGTCGCTAACCAGGGCCAGGTCTTTTCCCTCTCTCAAATACCCCAGCAGCCGGGGACACCGTTGTTCCTCGTTGTGCTCGTGGTAGCTGAGAGTCCGTGTGCCGATTTGAAAGTGATTCAGGAGCTTGCGCGTGCGCCGGGTATCTTCACAAGCTACGACGTGGACGGCACCCAGTGTCCGGATCGCCCGGACCGACATATCGTCCAGGTTACCGAGGGGAGTGGCGACCACGAACAGAGTGCCCGGCATCGGTATTCTCAAGCGGCCGGGCCGTTCATCGCTTCCAGCATCTCGCGGACCGCTCGTTGCATTCCCACCAGAACCGCACGGGACACTACGTTATGCCCGATGTTGAGCTCCTCGACCTCAGAAATGTCCGATACCGGTCGGACGTTACGATAGGTCAGCCCGTGACCGGCCAGCACCCGCAAACTGCAATCCGCGGCCTTCCTTGCACTCTCGATCAAAACGTCGAGCTGTGACCGGTAGTCCTCCCTCCATTCAGACAGACCCAGGGGAACGGCCTCGGCGAACGCGGCGGTGTTCAGCTCTACGGCTTGAGCTCCCAGTTGTGCGGCTGCTTCGATCTGGCGGCTGTCCGGGTCGATGAACAGGGAAACCTCCAGGCCGGCCTTCTCGAGCGTACTCATGACCGGGGAGACCTGATCGACCTGCTCGATCAGGTTGAGTCCGCCCTCGGTGGTGATTTCCTCCGGGCGCTCGGGGACCAGAGTAACCACATCGGGACCGATCCGGCGGGCGATCTCCACCATTTCCTGAGTGGCTGCCATCTCGATGTTGAGGCGGGTCTTGATGGTGGCGCGCAGCAGCTCCAGGTCGTAGTCCTGAATGTGGCGCCGGTCTGACCGAATGTGAACCGTGATTCCGTGAGCGCCCGCCAGTTCGGCAAGAACGGCTGCAGCGACGGGATCCGGTTCGACCGCCCCCCGGGCCTGGCGCACCGTGGCGACATGGTCGATGTTCACCCCGAGTCTGGTCATGGCGAGTACTTTCCCGACAGAGCCTTCCAACGGATGTTCAGCAGGTCGAGCAGCATCCTGGGGCCATCCCGGAAAAAGCTCAATGTGCTTCCCTCGGCATGGCGCCAGACTACTGGAATCTCCTCTGTCTTTAGGCCCAGTGCATGGCCGATGACCAGAATCTCCACGTCGAAGGCAAATCTGTCCAGCTGCTGCAGCTCGAAGATCCTTTGGCACTGCTGCATTGAGAAGAGTTTGAAACCACACTGGGTGTCCCGAAACGGGAGGGGAAAAATGAGGCGTACGAACAGGTTGAACAGCCGCCCCGAGTTTTCCCGCACTCCGGACTGGTGGACCTCTACGCGGGAGCCTTCGATGTCCCGGGAACCGATCCCGATCTGAAAGTTGCCATCGATCACGGAAGACTCGAGTTTCGAGAATTCTTCGATGGGGGTGCTCAGATCGGCATCCGTCATCAGGGCAAAGAGCCCACGGCTCTCCAGCATGCCTCGGCGAACGCTGAATCCCTTGCCGCGATTGACCTCGTTTTTGAGAACCCGGATCTCGAGCAGCGAGGGGTCAGGGCTCCGCACGCTGGCCGCGACTTCGGCCGTCAGGTCGGCCGAGCCGTCGTCCACGAGCAGGACTTCGGTGGGAAGGCCTCGGGCCACAAAGTAACTGCAAACCGACTCGAGCGACTCTCGCAGGCGGCTTTCCTCGTTGAAAGCGGGGATCACGACGGAGATAGTTGGCGGTCGCGTCATACGAGAGTAGACAGCAGATGGTTGATTCTGATCACAACAGTTTCTCTTCCCAAGGTGACAATGACGTCGAAGATTCCCGGCGCGACAGCCTCTCCGGTCAAAGCGACTCGGACAGCGCCAATCAACCTGCCGGCCTTCAAATCGTGCTTCCGGGCAATCGCGCGCAGGGTCGAATCGGTGTTCTCCAGATCGAAGGTGGGCAATGCGGCGTAGCGGGCCGACAGTTCCTCGAGTGCCGCTCGAACGACTGCCCAGTCGGCATGGGAAGGATTCACATGCTTGCGGCAGGCCACGGGATCGTAGTCGAAACGATCGGAGAAAAAAGCTCTTGCACGAGTGCCGAAATCGGTGAGTCTCCGAGCCCGTCCTCTGAGCAGCTCCACTCGCCGGCGAAACTCCGCCGGTTCAGTGGCTGGATCTTCATCCTGCAGCAAGCCCTGCCTGCCCAGCGTCTCCCGTACCAGGGGCTCAAGAGTCCCCAGGGGGGTCGAGCCCAGAACTTTGCCGTTGATCCACTCCAGTTTCTGAAGGTCAAAAACGGCGTTGGCTTTATTTACACGGTCGAGGCTGAAGGACTCGATCAGTTCCCGGTCGCTAAAGAACTCCTGATCCGTTTTCGGAGACCATCCCATTCGAGCCAGGTAGTTGCGAAGGGCCAGGGGCAGGAACCCGTCCTTTTGGAACTCGAGGACCGAGGTAGCTCCGTGGCGCTTGCTGAGACGAGACTTGTCGGCTCCCAGAATCAGCGGGAGGTGGGCGAAGCGGGGAAGCGGCTTGTCGAGCGCCTGATAGAGCAGGATCTGCTTGGAAGTATTGGACAGATGATCGGCTCCCCTGATGACATGGGTAATCCCCATGTCGAGGTCATCGGCAACCACCGACAGATGGTAGGTGGGTGATCCATCCGGGCGCATTAGCGCAAAGTCCTCGATATTGCCCGATTCGACGGAAACCGTCCCATACACGATGTCCCGGAAGGAGACTGTCCGTTCTCGAGCCGCTCGAAAGCGCAGGACGGCGGGCTGGCGGGAAGTGCGGGCCGCCGCCTCGCGCGGGGAGAGTCCCGGGCAGTCGTGGCGCTGGGCGGCGGTCTGTCTTTGCTCTGGTCGGTTCTTACAAAAGCAGTAGTATGCCGCCCCGCTGGCGAGGAGACTCTCAGCGACCTCGCGGTACAGCGGAGTTCTGCGGCTCTGGAAGTGGGGCCCCTCGTCCCATTCGATACCCAGCCATGTGAGTCCCTCCAGGATCCCTCCGGCGAGGTCCTCGTGGGAGCGCCTTGCATCGGTATCTTCGATTCGAAGAACCAGAACCCCCTCCTGATTGCGCGCAAACAGCCAGTTAAACAGAGCCGTGCGCGCCCCGCCAATGTGCAGGAAACCGGTAGGGCTGGGTGCGAATCGGACACGGGTTGGCACGTTGGGTATTGTTCCATGTTCCACGTTCCACGTTCCACGTTTCCGGGCAAGTCACGTGGAACGTGCAACGTGGAATTTCATTCCACCCTGTACACCTGCAGGGTCTCCATCGGCTTACGGTTGAACGCGAAAGGGATCCGTTGGCGGAACACGGCGTAGAAGGAGGATTGCGGGCGGCTCATGGTCTGAACGGGGAGAGTGGGATACACATCCCGGGTCTCGATCAATTGAAGCCTTTCGCGAAAGTCCTGCTTGTCGTTCAAGACACTGCCCACGTGCACCCGCCGGGGCCACAGCAGCAGGCTGCCCGGGCCGGGGACGGCCCCATGCTGGTGCATCTGCCGGAAACCGGACTGCTCGGCGTAAAACTGCCAGCCCCAGTGACCCACGAACCAGATGTCTTTCTCCGGATGCCGTCGGCTGACGTCTCGGGCGAAGTCGCGATACACATTGGCGTACTCCATGTCGGACCAGGCCACCGAGAGGGTCAGCAGCAGCTGAATTCCCACCAGGAGAAGCAAGCCTTTCCGGGCGGCGGTTGAGATCTCTCCTCCGGTCCGCAAACACAGCAGGGCTGCCGGGACGAGTCCCCCCAGTACGTGCCGGACGGCCTGGAAGGGAACCAGGGAAACGCTGAACCCAAAGAAGATCAGCGACCAGAGCAGTAAAAACAGCGAGTCTCGGTCCGGCAGCCAACCACCCGCACCGGGGCGGCCGCCCAGCCACAGCAGCCCGAGCAGGGTGAAGGATCCCCAGACAGTCCAGACCAGGTTCTGAAAGCCGGCCTCCCCGGCGTGATACCACCAGGCGGCCACCGACAGGAGGAGTGTTGCGCCGAGAATCAGCGACTTTACCCTGCGAGTCGCACCCAGGAGCCTCCAGGCGAGGACCGGGGCCAGCAGGTAGACGCTTCCCACTATTACCAGCAGCGAGAAGAACTTCTCAGTGGTAGAAAACGAACCTGCGGAATGTTTTCCAAGCAAAAGAAACAGGGGATGGGCCTCCCCGTAGACCAGCCAGGTCCAACCGCACCAGATGGCAAGCGGCAGGATAGAGGGAAGCAGAGGCAACACCGCAATCCTGCGCGTCGACAGGATGCTGTAGAGCACGAGGATCGGCACCGCGACGCCGGCCGAGTACTTGGTGACCGCCGCCAGGCCGAGCAACAGGGAGCCCAGAGCCAGCAACAGGGGGCGCCCCGTGTCCAGAGCTCGGATGCCCACGGCCAGGCCCACACAAATCAGCGCCAGGGCGGGAACATCCCGCATCACGTTGGATGAGACAAGCACCCCGATGCTGGTCGCGATCACGAGGGCCGGGAGCCACCGGAGCGGCTCGCAGAATCTTCGGGACAAGGCCAGGCTGCTTCCCAGGATACCTGCCAGAAACGGCACCATGGACAGGTGCAGAACCCTCTCTGAGTACCCGAAGACGGAGATAAAGGCTGCCAGATAATAGCTCAGGAGCGGGGGATTCGTGGTCACGTGCCAAAACGGCATGACCCTTCCGAACCAGTCGAACCCTCCCCCCAATGGGTCAAGCGGGTCGATGAGGATTCGCTTCGCGCAGTGCAGGACTACCGTGTCGTCGATGTGAAACGCTTTGTTGAGGAACGGCAGACTCAGCAAAAACGAGACCAGAAGCACCGGGGCCAGGTCGGACCTGTCGAAGATCCGTGCACAGGAGCTGTTTTCAGGGGTCGCTTGAGTGGGTTGAACTGAGCTCAAATTAGAAGAATCTTATCAAGTTATCGACTATGATCGTATGGAAGCCGACGAGCCCCTTAACCGGAAGATCCCAGAAATGCGCTTTCCCCGTCCAACTGGAGCTGCCCGCCGCCCGGCCCGGCGCGGCCGCAGGGAACTGCTTCAAAAAAGCTGGCAGCCCTCTTCCGGGGACCGTCTTCGGGTGCTCTTCTCCGAGTACCTGGAACCACGTCTTCTATGCTGCCGGCGCCGGGCCATGGCCTGTGACTTCGAGTTTCGCATTCCCGACACCGAGCGAAGGCGTCTGGATACGATTCAGGCTGCTCTCGATCTGGTCGATCGGCTCGAGGATCGGATGTCGGTCTTTCGGACCGGCAGTGACATCAGCAGGATCAATCGCCGGGCCCACCAGGAGCCCGTCGTAGTCGGACCCGATGTGTTTTCTTTGCTGCAGGAGGCTGTGTCATTGAGCCGAGAGACGGGACAGGCCTTCGATCCGACGAGCGGTGCGTACAGCCGCTGCTGGGGGTTCCTGGCCAGGGAAGGAAGACAGCCCACCGATGCGGAAATCCAGAATCTGGCCGGCCAGGTCGGACCCGATCGGATCGATTTCGATTCCGAGAAAAGGACGGTGCGCCTGAAGGGTTCCAAAGTGGAATTGAATCTGGGAGGGATTGGCAAGGGGTACGCCCTGGACCGTGCGGCGGCGCTGATGCGAGCCGCCGGCCTCGGCAGGGCACACCTTCACGCCGGCTTCAGCAGCGTGTACGCACTGGGCGGCGGTGCGGGATCCGGCTCCGGCACAGGCTGGCCGGTCGGTATCAGGCACCCGTTGAGACCGGGCCGGGACTTTGCCATACTCCACCTGGCTGATTGCGGAATGGGGACCTCCGGGCTCAAGGAACAGGGGTATGTCATTGACGGGTGGGCCTGCGGACACATTATTGATCCTCGAACGGGCTACCCGGCCAGGGGCAAGGCACTGGTGTCGGCGATTGCGCCAACTGCGGCTCAGGCCGACGCTCTTTCCACCGCCTTTTTCGTCATGGAACTGGAAGAGATCCGATCCTTTTGTGAGCGGCATGCTGATGTCGGGGCTCTTGTTCTGGATCGGAGTTCCGAGGCAGCAGACTCCATCCAGATGCATGCTTTCGGCCGAGTCAGCGATTTACTCGAGGTCTTGAACTGATGGAAGTCTCACTGTCATTTCTCCAGCAGTGTTTCATGGTCCTTCTCCGCTTCGCCGTGGGATGGCATCTTTTTTACCAAGGCCTGGGAAAACTGTGGATCGTCGGCTGGTCGGCACAGGGCTACCTGGAGAATGCCAGCGGTCCCATGAGTGGATTCTTTCGGGCTCTTGCATCCCGCCCCGCCCTCATGGAGCTGGCAGATATCGCGGTGGTCTGGGGCCTGATCCTGGTGGGACTGCTGCTGATGCTGGGGCTGTTTTCCCGATTGGCGGCGCTGGGGGGATTTGTGCTCTTGTTGCTCTTTTTTGCTGCCTCGCCCCCGTTGCCCTATCTAGGGTTTTCCGTGCCCGGGCCGGAAGGCTCCGAATTATATGTGAACAAGACGCTGATCGAAGCGTTAATATTGTTAGTTCTGGCTGTTTTTCCGACCGGGCACATGGCCGGCCTCGACATCCTGGTCTCGAGCTGGCGACGTCGGCGGGAATCGGTTTTCAGCCGGCGCAACTGATGTTCCCTGGAGGTCTCGATGCTGACCGAAAAACAAAGAGAAATCGGGCGTAGAAACTTTCTCCAGGCAGTGGCCACGCTGCCCCCGGCTGGAGCTCTGATGTGGAAGGCGCGCCGCATGCGGCCGGTGCGTGCTGCAATCGTGGGCTGCGGCGGCCAGGGCGGTGTCCTGGTCGAAAACTGCCCCACCAGCCACATGCACCTGGTGGCCCTTTGCGACATCGCTCCCGACCGTTACGAACAGGGACTCGAGAAAGTTCGAGGTCTTCACGACCCGGAGGCCCAGGGATACACGGACTTCGAAGAAATGTTGAAGCGCAGCGACATCGAAGCGGTCATTGTAGCGGCGCCCCTGTGGCTGCACGAGCCATTAACGGTGGCCGCTCTGGAGGCCGGCAAGCACGTTTTCTGCGAGAAGATGATGGCTCACGGGATCGACGGGTGCCGGGCCATGATCAGCGCCGCCCGCACCGCCCGGAGAAATCTTCAGATCGGGCATCAGCGCAACTATAACCCCCTCTATCAGGAAGCCTATCAGATGATCCAGCATGGGATCCTGGGGGACATTTTCCACGTGCGGGGCCTGTGGCACCGTAACACCAGCTGGCGCCGCAAGGTTCCCAATCTTGATTTCGATCCAAGCCCCTGGGGCTACCCGACCCTGGAGCATCTGAAGAACTGGCGCCTGTACGAAAAGTTCTCTCAGGGGCTGCTGGCGGAACTGGGAAGCCATCAGTTGCAGGTTGTCAACTGGTTCACAGGTTCCCGGCCGACTGCCGTGTACGGATCGGGGGGTACCTATCGATTCAAAGACGGCCGCGAGGTTGCCGACCATGTTTACGCGACCTACGAGTACCCGGAGGGGCTGACCTTCACGTATTCCTCGATCCAGTCCAACCGGCTCGACCACTACTATGATCAGATCATGGGGACGGAGGGAACCATCATCCTGAGTGGCGAGCGTGAAGCCATGCTTTTCTCGGAGGGTAAAGAGGGCACCAGGGCCACTGAGATCGCCGTGGAGGCGGCGTCGGGAAGCGGCCCGGTCATGTCGGCCTCGGAGAGCCGGGTGCGCGACGCTGCCGGTTCGCAGGTTTCGGGCGAGGGCAGCCAATACAGTCCCCTGCAGGCTTATCGTGACGAACTGGCCGGATTCTGCAACACCATCCGCCACGGGGCGCCCAACCTGTGCGACGGCCAGGAAGGCATGGATGCCTGTTCACCCATCATTCGGGCCAATGAATCGATTGCCCGGGGCGAGAAGCTGGACATCCCTCCCGAGCTGTATCACACGACCTGAAGTAAAGCTGGAATCAGCCGATCACCCGGGGACCCTTCTTGTTGATGGCGCTCACGTGCGTCTGGCTTTCGATGCCAAGCTCGTCAAAGGTGGCCTGCATCGCTTCAGCACTCCTCTCAGCGGTCTCTCTTGACTTACTGAGCGCGAACATGGCCGGGCCGGAACCGGAAATGCTGCAGCCCAGAACCCCCTCCCCAAGGGCTGCATCCCTGACCTCATGGAACCCGGGAATCAGCATGGAACGGACCGGCTCGATGAGGTTGTCCTCCAGCGATCGGCCGATCAGATCGAAGTCCCCCTTCATGAGCCCGGCGACCAATCCTGCGACATTGCCCCACTGCTTGACGGCATCTTTCAGGTAGACCTTGGTGGGCAGCACTTTGCGCGAGTCCGCCGTTCGGATTTGCACTTCAGGGTGAACCAGCGTGCAGTGAAGTTCCCTGGGGTGGCCGATTTGAATCACGTCCAGTGGATCGTAGCTGCGTATGATGACGAATCCGCCCAGCAGCGCGGGAGCCACATTGTCCGCATGCGCAACACCGCAGGCGACCCGCTCCCCCTCCATCGCGAAAGGCAGCAGATCACGGGTCTGCAAAGGCCTTCCGAGCAGTTCGTTTACGGCAAAAACACCGGCAACCGAGCTGGCTGAACTCGATCCCATGCCCCCCGCAAAGGGCACGTTCTTGGTCAGCTCGAATTCAAATCCGCCCGGGTGCTGAACACGCTCGAGGTACCTGAACACCGGAGCCGTGACCGTATTTTCCTCGGGACGCAGAGGCAGCTTGCCGCCGTCTCCGCTGATCTTCTTGATTTTCAGTCCCGCCCGGCCGCTTTTTCTCACCACAACCTCGTCACCGGGCTGATTAACCGCGAAACCGAGTACATCGTAGCCGCATGCTATGTTCGCGACCGTGGCGGGCGCGAAAACCCGAACACTTCTGTTGTCCTCGGCCGCAGAGTGGCTGACTGTCTTGTTCATATCCTTCTTCGCTAAACGACGCCGGGGCCTACAGGTTGGAGATTCGGATGATGTCGGCAAAGACCCCTGCAGCGGTCACCTCGGCCCCGGCCCCAGGGCCTCGCACCACCAGCGGGCGGGTCGAATACCGATTCGTCGTGAACGACACGACGTTGTCGTTTCCCTTCATCGTATAGAAGGGATGCGAGCTGTCGATGGCTTCCAGAGCTGCCCAGCCCCGGCCCTTCTCTACCGACGCGATGTACTTCAGCTTGCGGTTCTCGTCCTTAGCTTTTGCCCTCATCTCTTCGAATTCCGCATCGTGCCTGGCAAGGCCTTCAAAGAGCTCGGAAACCGAGTCGATCCGGCGACAGGGCGTGGGAACCATATTCTGTACATCGATGTCTTTCAACTCCATTTTCAACCCACTTTCCCGGGCCAGGATCAGCGTCTTGCGGGCCACATCGGTTCCCGCCAGATCGAGCCTGGGGTCAGGTTCGGCAAAGCCCAGCTCCACTGCTTCCCGGACCGCCTGCGAAAATGTAGTCCCGTCCATCAGGGCGTCGAAGATGTGGCACAGGGATCCGGAGAGCATCCCCTGAATTCTGGTGACCTCGTCTCCGCTGTCGATCAGGTCCTTGAGCGTGCTGAGCACGGGCAGACCGGCCCCTACATTGGTTTCGAACAAGAACCTGACTCCGCGTCTTTGTGCGACGCTCTTTAACTTCTGATATTCCGAAAACTCTCCCGAACAGGCCACCTTGTTGGGAGTGACGACGGAAATGCTCGAGTCCAGCACTTTGTGATAGGTGGCGGCGACGGCCGCGTCTGCGCTGTTGTCAATGAAGATGGAATTACGCAGATTCAGCTCAACGATTCTGTCGGTGAACTCGTCGATGTCGGCCGCGGTGCCTGACTTCTCGAGCGCACTCTCCCAACTCGCTGCCGGGATTCCGTCCTGGCTGAAGGCCATTTTCCTGCTGTTGCTGATCCCTGCAATGCGCAATTCGAGCTCACTCTTGGTGAGGAGCGAGCGGGCCTGCTGATCGATCTGAGTAAGAAGGGTTTTACCTACCAGCCCGGTGCCGGCTATGAACAGATTGAGCGTCTTCGTATCCGAAAGGAAAAAAGATTCATGCAGTGCATTGAGCGCTTTGGTGAGGTCTTTGCTGGGAATGACTACCGTGATGTTCAGCTCCGAAGATCCCTGGGCAATGGCAACAACATTTACGCCGTTGACCCCCAGCGTGTGGAACAGCCGGCCTGAAATTCCCGGGATCTTACGCATCTGCTGACCCACGACGGCTATCACCGAAAGGTCGCGCTCAATAAGCACCGAGTCGATCAGGTGAGACTCCATTTCCCTCTCGAACTCCTTTTCGATGGCCTGCCTGGCAACAGCCGCCTGTCCGGGATCGAGCGCGAAGCAGATGGAGTGCTCTGACGATGCCTGAGTGATCAGGATAAGACTAATGTGTTTGCCTGCCAGGGCACGAAACAACCGTAACGAAGTCCCGTGGATGCCCATAATGCCGCTTCCCGAAAGACGAAACAGGGCGATTTCTGCAATCGATGAAATCCCCTTGATGAGCGCGCCATCAGTGGTGGGGTCCAGCTTCTCCCTGATGGCCGTTCCTTCGAAGCCTGGATTCAAGGTGTTGCGAATTCGGATCGGGATCTTCTTGTCCAGGGCCGGCTGCAAGGTCGGCGGATAGATCACCCGGCCACCGAAATGCGATAGCTCCATGGCCTCTTCGTAGGAGAGCTCGGGAATGGAGAAGGCTTTCGTGACCTTTTCCGGGTCGGCCGTGAGGATGCCATCCACCTGGGTCCAGAGTTCGAGCTCCTCTGCGTCAAGCGCCGCAGCGACAATGGCAGCCGTGAAATCCGACCCGGCCCTGCCCAGGGTGGTGGTTTCGTCCCGGTCGGTGGATCCAACCGAGCCGGAGATGATCTGAAGACCCCGGGCCGTCTCGAAGTGGCTGCGAATCAGCCTTCTGGTTTTGGTCAAATGAACCCGGGCACACCCATAATCATCACTTGTTTTTACAACCTGTCGGGCATCCAGGAAATCGACTTCGACTCCGGACTGCCGCAGCGCCTGGCTGATGATGTAGCCGGCAAGCCGCCCCCCGAAGCTGACCACGAAATCTCGGGTCTTACGGGAAAGCTCCTTGACCAGACAGGCCCCGTTCAGGACCTCCTCCAACTCATTGAGGACCATCTTCGTGCGGGCCAGAACCGGGGTCTGTTTCCTGGCATCGAGCAGCTCCTGGATGGCTGTCATGTGGCGCTGTTCAATGGCTTCGAGAAGTTCGAGATAGGATTCATCCCCTGCAGCTGCCAGTTTCCCCGCCCTCGCCAGATCGTCCGTCACTCCGGCGAACGCGGAGAAAACAACAGCAATCTCCTGCTTCGTTGACGAGTTTCGGAGAATCTCCATCACTGCCTGAATCCGACCAGGAGTGGCGATGGATTCCCCGCAGAATCTCAGTACCTTCATTTGCCGTTTTGATCTCTTCCCTGCAGCACTACCCGGCCCAGGTTGCGTCGTCCCCATACCGATCGGCCGGCGCCTCTCCGGTGGGGAAACTCACACGTTCTCCAGTATCAGGTTCCTCATCAGCGTTCGATCCGGGTCCTTCCCCGTCCAGGCCAGAAACTGGCGCGCCGCCTGTTCCACAAACATTTCGATTCCGGAAATAATCTTACAGCCTCTTCTGTGGGCCTGCTGCAGGAGCCTGGTTTTCTGCGGGTTGTAAACCAGGTCGTAGACCAACTCGCAGTCGAGCTGGGACTCCGACATCGGAGACGCATCGACATTGGGGTGCTGGCCCACCGGTGTCGTGTTGACCAGAAGATCGGCCCGGCCTCGAAAATCCTGGATGAGAACCCACCGGCATCCGTACTGCCGGGCAAAGTCTTCGAGCCGCTGCTTGCTTCGACCGCACACCGTGACCTGGACTCCCCGGCTCTGGAGAGCGGCCACAACAGTGTGGGCGACCCCGCCGTTGCCTACCACCACGGCCGACGTACCCTCGAGCTCAACTCTGGAGAGCAGCGGAGCAAGGAAGCCCGGGAAGTCGGTGTTCGAGCCGACCCATTTGCGGGCTCCCCCCGCCAGGGTATTCACCGACCGGACCGGCGAGTCGTGACGCCGGCAGAAGCGAACGATGTCGGTCTTGAAAGGCAGGGTGACGCTGAAGCCCTGGAAGCCGAGAGAGGACTTCGCGAGATAGTCGAACCAGGGGTCGAGACGGTCCAGAGGCAGGCGGATATAGCTCCCGGGCAGGCCGTAGTGTCGAAACAGGCCGTTGTGCAGGGCCGGGGAAAGAGAATGGCGCACCGGTCGTCCGATGATTCCAAAAAAAGGAGTTTCGCTCGATGGCTGCCCCAGACTGCGGGCTTCCTTGAGTGAGAACTGGCCCGGGGCCCTGGGGACCTCGGCATCCTCACAAACGTATGTCCACTCGCTGCCCAGGAGGGTGGCAAGATAACGGGCCGGCTGTCCCAGCTCACCCATGCCGATGAGGATCATCCGACGCGAAAGGCTTTGTGCCCACTCCATGAGGCGGACCAGCTCGCTGCTGGTATGCACCTGAACTGCCAGTTTCCCCAGCTCTCCCCTGCGCAGACGGGGGAGCTCGGCCTCGAGGTCGGCAGGAAAGGGTCCGAAGACATGACGGGATCGAATCAGGCCCGTACCGGACGGCAGAGAACCGGGAACGGCCACGTCGTGCTCCAGATCGATGAGGTGGAAGCCGTTTGCGGCAGCCTGCTGGAGAAGTCCGATCCGCTTCGCTTCATCCCCCCGGTATTCTCCCCCTTCTCTCTCCGGGCGGCAGGTGGCGATGTAGCGGCTCATCGGAGCCGCCGGAAGCCGGGGCAGCTCCGGCCGCCGCAGATAGTCAAGCCGGGCCTCGATGTAATCCACCCCACCGTCGTGAAAGGCCAGCTTCTGATTGAGATCGGAGACGGACTTCTCAGCAACCGTCAGACAGAGTTTCATAAGCGGACAAAGTACCGGCTGGTACTAACCGTCCTGTGAAGTACTGACCTGGCTCTGGATCGGGCCCCAGTAGCGGCGGAAGTACTGGACCATGGAGAGCAGGGCCAGCGCAACGACGATCCAGAGCAGGATCTGACCTGCCAGAAAGATGTACGTATCGGGAAAACGATTGGCCAGGATGAGACAGCCGGCACAGGCAACCTGGGCCACCATTTTGTATTTTCCAAGTCGCGTCGCTGCGATGGTGATTCCATGGGCCGAGGCGACACTGCGCAATCCTGTTACTACGAACTCTCTACCCACGATAATGATGACCATCCAGGCTGGGGCGATGCCGAGCTGGACCAGGGAGATGAACGCAGCCGAAATGAGGAGCTTGTCGGCGACTGGATCGAGCAGCTGGCCCAGGGTCGTGATCTGGGATCTCTTTCGAGCCAGATATCCGTCGAAGTAATCAGTCGTCGCAGCCGCGGCGAAGACAATGAATCCCCAAAATTCCCGGGCCGGCGGCGTCGTTGTCAACAAAACGCCCACCAGAGGGGGAACCAGGAAGATCCTGGACAACGTCAGCGCGTTGGGGAGGTTCATAGAACCACTTATAGCACAGTTCGGTACGGTTCACCCTGTTCCACGTTCCACGTTCCATGAACTCTCAACGGCCCCAGGAGCCCTGTGGGACGTGGAACGTGAAATATAATCAATCCGCATGATCTCTGATGCTGTGCAGGCGAAGCTGGACAATCTGCCGTCCGGTCCCGGTGTTTATCTTTTCAAGGACCGAGCGGGGAAGAGTATCTATATCGGTAAGGCCAAGTCACTGCGGCTGCGGGTGCGCTCCTATTTTCAGCGGCAGCGACTTGCCGACCAGAAGACGCAAGTTCTGAGGGGATACATTGACGACCTGGACTACATCGTGACCGACAGCGAAGTGGAGGCGCTGATGCTGGAGAGCAATCTGGTCAAGAAGCAGCAGCCTCTGTTCAATGTCAACCTGAAAGACGACAAGTCTTTTCTGCACATCAAGCTGACTGTGAACGAGGACTTTCCGAGAGTGTTGCTGACGCGCAGAATTCTCAACGATGGGGCTCTGTATTTCGGGCCTTATCTCCCCGCCTCCCTGGCCCGCAACACGATCAAGATCATCAATCGTCACTTCCTGCTGCGGACCTGCGACATCGAGATCGACGGGAAACTCGAGCGGCCCTGCCTCGAGTATCACATCAAGCGTTGTCTGGGGCCGTGCGTGGCCGGGCTCTGTTCACGGCAGGAGTACCGCCGTGCGGTCGGCGAAGTGATCCAGCTGCTGGAGGGGAAAAACAGCCCACTCGTCAAGTCACTGCGCCGCAAGATGCTCCGTGCTGCCGCGGAAGAAAGGTTCGAGGCTGCGGCCTTTTATCGGGACCGAATGCGCATGGTTGAGAACCTGGCCGAGCAACAGAAGATGATCGTCTCCGGGGTGCGAGACGTGGACGTCTTTGCTTATCACCGAGAGGGTCCCCGGGCGGCCCTGCAGCTGTTTACTTTGAGACGTGGTCGAGTGGTGGGAAAGCGAGAGTTTTTTTGGGAGAGCCTGCAGTTCTTCGATCCGCCGGCCTTCCTCAGGGATTCGATCCAGCAGTATTATTTGAATGCCGGTTTCGTTCCGGCCACTATTTACCTCCCCGTCGAGATTGAAGATCAACCGCTCGTTCAGGAATGGCTGACGCGCAAACACGGTTCGCGGCGCGGTCGAAAAGTGCGGATTCATGTGCCGAAGCGGGGAGAGAAACTGGATTTAGTGCTGCTCGTTGAGCGCAATGCCAGGATCGCCTTCGATTCGCGATTCAGGATCTTCAAGCCTGACCGGTCTTCCATTCTTGCCGAGGTTCAGAAAGAACTCTATCTGCCGCAGCCTCCCAGGAGAATTGAAGCGTTTGACATCTCCAACATTCAGGGGGCTGAGACGGTGGCTTCGCTGGCCGTCTGTGTGGAAGGCACAATGAGTCGAAGAGATTATCGGAAGTTCAAGATCAAGAGCGTTGACGGCCCCGACGACTACGCTTCCATCTATGAAGCCGTGCACCGGAGGTACAAGAGAATGCTGGCCGAAGAACGGGACCTGCCGGATTTCATCCTGATAGACGGTGGGCCGGGACAGCTGCACTTTGCCTATCAGGCGCTGGCTGAGCTGGGTATTGAAGACTTGCCGCTGGCCAGCATCGCGAAAAAAGAAGAACTGATCCACGTCATGGGTCAGGAAGATGTCCTGCAGCTGGACAAAAACTCCGCCACGCTGCGCCTGCTGCAGGAGATTCGAGATGAAGCCCACCGATTCGCCGTGACCTATCACCGCAAACGCCGATCGCTGCGGGATTTTCATTCCGTGCTGGACGATATCCCGGGTATCGGTCGGAAGCGCAAAAAGCGACTTCTACGCAGCTTCGGCAGCGTAGCCGGAATCAGGAGGGCCAGCGAAAGGGAACTGATCCCCTTCGTGGGTCCCAGGCTGGCCCGGCTGGTGAAGGAGAAGCTGGTCTGACCAGGCGCTCGCTGCGCTCGCGCCGGTTAACCTGTCAAGACCGGTAGGCCTCGGGGTTGTAGAAGGGTGCAAAGGCTGCGATCAGGGCGACTACGAAGGAGTGCTGGCGGTTGATGATGTTCCGGGTCAGGACGCCCCACACGCCCTGCTGGCTGCTCACGTCGCGCTGCTGGGCAAACAGATCGATAACGATTCCCAGTTCTATGCCCCGATCCATGACCTGGGCCGAGATAGCCGGTGGGACATAGATTCCGCCGCCGTGTCCGAAAAAGCCGTGGTGCCCGTCCGAAACAAACGCCCAGCTCTCCAGAAACACCTTGCGTCGTGCCCCTCGCGGATCGACGACATTGAAACCTCCCTCCAGTCCGACGTAGAAATCAGCCTCAGCTTTCTCCCGCTTCAGTTGCAGCATGAGATGGTCAGCCCGATCGCGGGCTCCCGTCATCAACTGATTAACATCAACGGGCATGTCGGGAGCCTGGGTGGGAACATCGAAAGGAGCGAACTCGACCTCTTCATCTCCCGCAGTCAGAATCTTTGACGAAAAGATGTCCCAGGCCTCTTTCACAGCCTCCACTTTAGGAGCCCGGGTGCTCCCAATGGCGATTCTCATCTGGGCGAAGTGTAGCGTCGCGATCTGACGCTGAGAGGCTTGATTTTTCGGGCCGTCAGAACCGTGGCGGCAAGGACGCTTCCGATCTCGAAAGATGGTCGAGAGCTGCTATACTCCCAAACGATTTGCGGACGTTTGGAAGGAGCCTTTTCGGGATCCTTGTTCTGGTTGCCTCGTGCGTGGCGCCGGAGACTGCCGACGACAATGGCGCTGGGCAGGAAGGTGCGTAGACTCCACGGGAATCGGGAGATGTCCGGCTCGGTGAACTGCGCCATCTCGATCTCTACTTTCCCTTCCAACCGGTAAAGAATCTTCAGGAGTGGGAGGTGCGGTCCGCCCGGTTGCGACGCCGGGTTCAGGTGGCGACGGGGCTGCATCCTTATCCACCCCGAACACCCTTGAATGCGGTTGTCCACGGGCAGGTGCGCCGTGCCGGATACACGGTCGAAAAAGTCTACTTCGATTCTGTGCCCGGGCATTTCGTGACTGGAAATCTTTACAGACCGAGCGGCGGCCGAGGCCCCCGGCCGGGTGTACTGTCTCCCCACGGGCACGTCGGCGACTCGCTGCAGTTCCACCGCAACGGGCGGTTTCACGATCACGGCAAGGATGGGATTCGTGAGGAGATCGCCGCAGGAGCGGAGCGTTTCCTGGTGGGAGGCCGCCGTCCCATGCAGGCACGGGCAGTCCAGCTGGCTCGCATGGGATGTGTGGTCTTTCAATACGATATGGTCGGCTTTGGCGACAGTGTGCAGCTTTCTCACAGGGGCCTCGGGACCCGCTCCGAGATGAACACTCTTGAGGACTGGGGGTTCTCCAGCCCGCGCACCGAACTGCATCTGCAAAGCCCGATAATGCTGCAGACCTGGAACTCAATTCGGGCGCTGGATTTTCTGACCTCGCTTTCCGACGTCGATTCTGAGCGAATCGCCGTGGAAGGACACAGCGGAGGCGGGACCCAGACGTTCATTCTGGCAGCCCTGGACGCCCGCCCGCGGGTGCTGTTCCCGGCCGTGATGGTATCTACGGCCATGCAGGGAGGCTGTATCTGCGAGAATGCGTGCTATCTGAGGATTGGCGCCGGCAACGTTGATTTCGCGGCGCTTTCCGCCCCCCGGCCGTTGGGTATGACGGGGGCAGACGACTGGACCCTTGAGATCGAGACCAAGGGCCTTCCCGATTTGAAGCGGGTCTATGGCTTTTACGGCGTGCCCGAGCTGGTAGCGGCCGAGACGTTCCCTCAATTCGAGCATAACTACAACAGTGTCAGCCGGGGTGTCATGTACGCGTGGCTGAATCGTCATCTGAACCTCGGCTGGCCGGAGCCGGTGACCGAACAGGACTATATCCCGCTGACGGAAGAGGAGATGTCGGTCTGGAATCGTCGGCACCCCGCCCCGCGGGGCGACTCCTTCGGCGACTCTCACGAGCGCTACCTGCTGGCCTGGTTGAGCGACAGTTCTCGGCAGCAGATGGATCGCATGTGGCCCCGCGACGCGGCCAGCTTCCGGGAGTTTCGATCTACCCTCGGCCAGGCCTTCGGCGTGATTCTGGGCCGTAATCTGGAGGAAATCGGCCCGGTTCAATCGCGAAAAATCGAACCCGACGGGGAGAGTGTCGACCCCCTCGAGAGCCGGGAGGGATATGCAGGGAGTCGTGTCCTGCTCTCGAACCGCTTCTCCGAGGAAGTCCGGATCCTCACCTGGTCGAATCCGGGCCGGGCTGGTCGTACCGTGATCTGGATCAGCGGGGGAGAGACTGCAGATCAGCCTGCAGCAGAGAGTGGGCCGGGCCCTGCAGTGAGACGTCTTCTGGAAGCGGGCGTTCGGGTCGTCAGGGCTGGTCTTCTGGGGCAGAAGAGGCACAGCGGAAACGGTGATCTTGACCGGAATCGACTGGTTGTGAGCGGCGATGGATCCGAAGGTTGGCATCGCCACGCCGCGTTTACGTTCGGCTACAATTACCCGCTCTTCGCCCAGCGCGTTCATGACGTTTTGACCATCATGAGCTATGTCAGGTCTGAGTGGCCCGAGACCAGGCTTGAGCTGGTCGGACTGGGCCCGGTCGCGGGACCCGTGGCAGCTGCAGCCCGAGCCCAGGGTGGTGAAGCCCTGCACCGGACGGCCATCGACACCGGCGGCTTCCGATTCGCGGACATCAACCGCTTTGATCATCCGATGTTTCTGCCTGGTGCCGTCAAGTACTTCGATCTCCCGGGTCTTATACTCCTGCAGCACCAGGGCGGAGACATGTGGCTCTCGGGCGAGAGCCCCGACTGGATGTCGAGGATTCGAGACGCCCATCGGGCTGCCGGCCATAGCTTCGAACTGGTGACGTCCCGCGACACCGGCCATGGTCCCGAACCCTCGACAGTCGACTGGTTGATTGAACAATAGAGGTCCAATTTGGCAGCGATCCGAACCTGACCGCAGAGCGCCCTCCCTATTGGTCTTGACTCGAAACCAAAGATCGGCTTCACTCAAGCTAGGCTAATTCCCGAACCCGAGAAAGGAGCAACATGACCCCGGAACGGACGCTGACGGCAATGGCTTTAGAGCTTCCGCCTCCACCAAAACCAGGCGGAATCTACAAGCCGGTTCTCGCGCATGGCGGCCTGGTTTATGTCTCGGGCCATGCCCCCTGCTGCTCGGATGGAAGCTTCATCCGTGGAGTCGTCGGGGCAGATCTCAGTCTCGAAGAAGGGAAGAAAGCTGCCCGTCAGGTGGGTCTTAGCATCCTTTCGTCTGTGAGGGCCGCACTGGGCAGTCTGGATCGGATCAGCGGAGTGATCAAGGTGCTGGGGATGGTCAACGCGGCGCCCGATTTTGAGGAGCACCCTCAGGTCATCAATGGCTGCAGTCAGCTGTTTGCCGATCTATTTGGAGAGGAGAAAGGCATCGGCGTGCGCAGTGCGGTCGGAATGGGATCTCTCCCCGGCAACATCGCCGTCGAAATCGAGGCTATCTTCGAGCTTGCAGAATAACGATGTCCGGAAATCTGATCCCGGCTTTGACCGACCTGCTGGCAGCACGACCGGACTTCGTCCTTCACGATCTGAGCGAGCTTACCGACCTTCCGGAACTTGCCGGAACCCAATCCCATGATCGAGCAGTGAGAGCTCCATGAGTACCGGGCTGAAGCGTTTCGAAGAAGCGGGCGGCTGGGATGCGATCCGTGCGATCATGCGCGAAGATGCGGACAGAATCCGCCTGGGCGGGGGTCCTGAGAGGGTCGAGCGCCAGCATCAGAAGGACCGCCTGACGGCTCGTGAAAGGATCGCAGCTCTGGTGGATGACGATTCGGAGTTCTTCGAGGTGGGCCTGTACGCGGCCGATGGAATGTACCGGAAGTGGGGCGGCGCCCCGGGCGCGGGCGTGGTCACCGGTATCGGCCGCGTTGAAAAGAAGCTCTTCATGATCGTCGCCAATGACGCCACAGTGAAGGCCGGCGCGTTCTTTCCGATGACCGTCAAGAAGGTTTTGCGCGCGCAGCACATCGCGATGGACAATTGTCTGCCGCTGATTTACCTGGTCGACTCCGCGGGTGCGTTTCTCCCACTCCAGGACGAGGTCTTTCCGGATATGGACGATTTCGGGAGGATTTTTCGGAACAATGCGCGGATGTCGGCGCAGGGCATTGCTCAGATTGCGGCGATCATGGGCTCCTGCGTGGCGGGTGGCGCCTACCTCCCGGTCATGTGTGACAAGCTCCTCATGACGGATGGGAGCGGGCTTTATATTGGGGGCCCATCCCTGGTCAAGGCTGCCATCGGGCAGGACCTTCCAAGTGAGGAGCTGGGCGGAACCGAACTGCATGCGCAGCTCTCCGGAACTATTGATTTTCGCGAAAAAGATGACCCCTCCTGCATCCGGAGGCTACGCCAGCTGGCGCGCACCATGGCGGCGCCGGGCCCCGGGCCGTTTGCTCGAACCGAGCCCGAGCCCCCGTCCCGGGATCCCGAAGAGATCTATGATCTCGTTCCAATCTCGCCCGACGAGTACGACGTGAATGCCGTGCTGGAGTGCATCGTGGACGGGGGTGAAGTGATTCAGTACAAGGCGGAATACGGACGGACGCTCATCTGCGGATACGCCCGGGTGGGGGGATTTTCGGTAGGGGTGGTGGCCAACCAGAGGCAGCACATCCGAGAGCCGGGCAAACCGTTTGAGGTGGGGGGAGTCGTCTATACCGAGAGTGCCGACAAGGCAGCCCGGTTCATAATGGACTGCAATCAGAACCGTTTTCCGATTCTTTTCTTTCAGGATGTGAACGGCTTCATGGTGGGACGCAAGGCTGAAATATCGGGCATCATCAAATCGGGCGCCAAAATGGTGAATGCGGTCGCCAACAGCGTGGTTCCCAAGATCACGGTGATTATGGGTGGCAGCTACGGAGCCGGCAACTATGCGCTGTGCGGAAAGGCCTACGATCCGCGGCTGATTCTAGCCTGGCCCACCTGCCGCTACGCGGTAATGGGGGCGGCTCAGGCAGCTCGGACCCTCACCGACCTGAGGGTTCGGCAGCTCGAAAAGACGGGCAACGTTCTTGATAAAGAAGGCCGCCAGCAGGTGTTCAGCGAAATCGAGGACAAATACCTGCAGGAGCTCGATCCGCGCTATGGGGCCGCCCGGCTGTGGCTGGACGGCCTGATTGAGCCGCATCGGACCAGAGAAGCGCTGATCCTGGCTCTCGAGGTGGCTTCCCTTCGTTCCGATATCGAGCCTTTCAGGACGGGTGTCCTGCAAGTCTAACGGAGCTTTCACGTTTCACGTTCCACGTTCCACGTTGCCTTGGCCGGTGCGGGATTGTTGTCAGAATGCTCTGGTAGAGTCCGTTTTGGGTTCAGGACCTCCTACTTTTCGTTCCTGAAGCCAATTGGGGAGAAGGGAATCCCTCAAGCTATCTAGCCTCTTCAGCCTCTCTGAGAAATAGCCTTGATCCCTTTTCCCCTTCCCCACCCCAGCTTGGCGCGCTCATCAAGATTTGAGAAGATAGTGACCCCGCGGAGAAGGTTCTCAATGTCGCGAAATTCGTTCGAGAGATCTGAGCCCTTCGGATGGTGTTTGGGCCTGGTTTTGGGTGCTATCCAGATAGGGGTATTGAACCTGCTGCCGGTGGCGGCCATGCCGGCTGGCCATCCGGACTCCCCCGATCTGAGCATCACCCGTTATGCCCGCTCTCTGCAACCCGGTGAGATCGTGGGACTGACCGTCGTGTCCCCGAGGCCGCTGTTGAGCCTGGAGGCCCGGGTCTTCGAGCGCACCTTCAGGGGCCACCCCGCCTCATCCCCACTGGTGTGGAAGGTACTGATAGGTGTCGATCTGGGCACGCCTCCGGGAAGTGTAGATGTTGTGCTGGCAGGAAAGTCCGAAAGCGGCCACGGCTTCTCACAAACCGACAGGTTGGTCATCAAAGACAAGACCTTTCCGACTCGCCATCTGACGGTCGACAGCAAGTATGTTGACCCCCCGGCCGAAGTTCTGAAGAGGATCCGGGAGGAATCGCAAAGAATAAAACGCACCTTTGCGGCCGTCACTTCATCCAGGCACTGGGACGCGCCCTTCATCGTCCCGGTTCCGGGATCCGCCAGCAGCAGCTTCGGGAAGCGCAGCATTCTGAACGGGCAACCTCGCAGTCCCCACAGCGGGACTGACTTTTCAGGCCCGACCGGGACTCCCGTGGAGGCTCCCAACTCGGGACGGGTTGCCCTGGTCGGGGACCTCTACTACTCGGGGAATACGGTTATCGTTGATCACGGTCTGGGTCTGTACTCTTACTTTGCACATCTGTCGAAAGCGTTTGTCCGCGAGGGCCAGATGCTGGAGCAGGGAGACATTCTGGGCGAAATCGGTGCGACCGGGAGGGTGACGGGGCCTCATCTGCACTGGGCTGTTCGTCTGAACCGAACCCGAGTGGATCCCCTGTCGCTGATTGCAGTTTCCGCTCCCCGTTGAAGGTCAAAAGTTGAAGGTTTCGTGGAACGTGGAACTCTGAGCAGAGCGAGTAGAATCCGAAGTGGAAGTGGACAGAAAGGTGGTTTTGGAAGGGATGCTTTTTGAAAAACAATCAATGCCTGCCGGAGTGTTCAGCGACGGATCGGCTGCCCAGGGCATCCGATGGGATTTGAGCGATCTTTACGCCTCGATCCAGGATCCCCATCTGCAACGGGATCAGGAACGAGCCCGGAACCTGGCTTCCGCTTTTCGAAGCCGCTACGAAGGGAAGATCCAGGCCCAGGAAATCACCGCCAGGCTGGTTGCTGATTCTCTCCAGGAATACGAGGAGCTCCTCGAAGTGGCCTGCAAACCTATGGTCTATGCCCGGCTTTTGCATTCCGCGGACTCGAGTGAAGCCGAGCACGGGGCCCTCCTGGCAGCCACCCAGGAGGCCTTCACGGCAATCCAGACAAGGGTCATGTTCTATGAACTGGACTGGATCGCTTTACCCGATGCAGTGGCCACCCGGATCGCGAGGAGTCCGGAATGTTTAAAATGGCGCCATTTTTTGGAGAAGATCCGGGTCTTCAAGCCTCACACTCTCAGCGAGCCGGAAGAGGTCATTCTGGCGGAAAAACAAGTCACCGGCCGCTCTGCTTTTCACCGCCTCTTCGACGAGATCACCAGCTCTGCCCAGTTCGAAATCAAGGCGGACGGGGCCGTCAGGAAAATGACTCAAAGCGAGGCTCTCTCGCTTCTGTACCATCCCGAAGGGGCAACCCGGCGGGAAGCTCATCGAGGGTTCACTCGAGGACTGGAGGAGACGAGCCATCTGGCTACCTTTATTTTGAACACTACGGTGAAGGACCATGCGGTCGATTGCCGGTTGAGGAAGTACGCGAACCCGGCCGAGGCCCGTCATCTGGCCAATGAGATCAGTCACCAAAGCTTTGAGAACCTGCTGGCGGCTGTGGAGAGTCGGTCCCATATTCTTCGCGACTACTACCTGCTGAAGCGCCGACTCCTGGGAGTGGAGAAACTGTACGATTACGATCGTTACGCTCCCGTCGAAGTACAGGGAGTCTCACTCCCCACCTGCGACTGGGAGGAAGCAAGGCGTGTAGTTAGAGACTCCTATCATCAATTCAGTCCCCAACTGGGCGAGATCGTGGACCGGTTCTTGAACAGGGGCTGGGTCGACGCGGAGACCCGTCCCGGCAAGCGAGGAGGCGCCTTCTGCAGCGCCGCCGTCCCTTCGGTGCATCCCTACATTCTCGTCAACTTTGGCGGGAAGCTGAACGATGCCATGACGCTGGCCCATGAACTGGGCCACGGAGTCCATCAATTCCTTTCCAGGCGGCACGGGATACTACAGGTCAGCACACCGCTCACCCTGGCCGAGACGGCCAGCGTTTTCGGAGAGATGCTGGTCTTCGATCGCCTCATGCAGGAACAGGATGATCCACGGGCCAGGCTCGCCCTTTTGTGCTACAAGCTGGAGGATTCCTTTGCCACGGTGTTTCGCCAGGTAGTCTTGACCCGCTTCGAGCAAAGGGTTCATCAGGCACGCGCCAGCAAAGAGCTTTCCACCCGGAATATTGATCAGATCTGGATGGATGCAAACGCACCGCTGCACGGGGACGCCGTGGAACTGACTCCTGAGTATAGCCGCTGGTGGACCTACATCGGCCACTTTGTCCATCTGCCTTTTTATTGCTATGCCTATTCCTTTGGTGAGCTGCTGGTACTGGCGCTGTGGAACCAGTTCCGTCGGGAAGGGGATAGTTTTGTCCCCCGCTACCTGGAATTGCTGAGCGCGGGCAGCACGGAAACTCCCGAGATCCTGATTGACCGGATCGGGCTGCAGTTGAACGACCCGGGATTCTGGGATTCAGGCCTGGAAATTCTGGCCGAAATGGTGGCGGACGCCGAAAAGACGGCATCGGCGGTTCTCGGAGAAGATGAGGTGATCTCACCGGATACGTAGGGGCGCCTCCGGCCCCTACGTATGTAGCGGCAACCCCGGGTGGTCGCCCGCTGGGCGGGCCGGCACCAGACCGGCCCCTACGATGACGTCCGCGCCTTCTCCAGCCGTCGGGCAACCAGCAGGGCAATCTCGAGGGCCTGCTCGTAGTTGAGACGGGGATCGACCTGGGTCCGATAGGCGCGTCCCAGATCAGCCTCCGTGAGACCGCGGACGCCTCCCACACACTCGGTGACGTTCTCACCCGTCAACTCGACATGCAGTCCTCCCAGTCGTGATCCCAGGCCTTCGTGGATGTCAAACGCCTGGTCCACTTCAGAGCGGATTCGATTGAAGTTGCGAGTCTTGTAGCCGTTTGCCGTGAGTTCCGTATTTCCGTGCATGGGATCGCACGACCACAGAACGATCTGTCCAGCCTTCCCAACCGCGTACGCCAGCGGCGGCAGGTGTTTTTCGATCTTGTCGTCGCCGAACCGATGGATCAACGTAATCCGCCCGGCTTCGTTGTCGGGATTGAGCCGGTCGATCAGGGCAATCAGACTGTCCGGCTGGGAGGTCGGTCCGATCTTGATTCCAATTGGATTCGAAATTCCTCGAAAGTACTCAACGTGGGCGCTTTCGAGCTCTCTGGTGCGGTCTCCGATCCAGGGAAAGTGGGTTGTCAGATCGAACCACTTTTCGACTCTGGCGATAAACCGGGTCTGGGCTTGCTCGTACTGGAGATGAAGCCCCTCATGACTCGTGTAGAAGTCCACTCGCCGTACTTTTCCCACCACGCTTCCGGCCAGCGTCTCGAAGAACTTGAGGGAGTCGCTCAGGGACTTGACGCGCTCCTGGTAGCGAGTTGCTCGGGGTGAGAGCTTGACGAAGTCCAGCTCCCAGTACTCCGGATGGTGGAGATCCGCGAATCCGCCGTCACTCAGCGACCTGATGAAGTTGAGCGTCAGGGCAGCCCGTTCGTATCCGCGCAGCAGAAGTTGTGGATCGGGCCGGCGGTCATCCTCCGTAAAGGGGAGGCGGTTGACCAGGTCGCCCCGGTAACTGGGGAGGGTGACTCCATCTTGTGTTTCCATGTCGGCGGAGCGGGGCTTGGCAAACTGCCCGGCCAGACGGCACGCCCGGATAACCTGCTTCTGAGCTCCGTGGATCAGCACCAGGCTCATCTGCAGCAGGATCTTCAGCTTGATCGCAATAATCGGCGACTCGCAATCTTCAAAGCTTTCCGAGCAATCACCCCCCTGAAGAAGGAACTGGTTGCCCAGAGCGGCTTCTGCCAGCTGTTGCTTGAGAGTCTCAATCTCCCAGCTCGTGACCAGCGGTGGGAGCTTGGCCAGGCGCTCCACGACCTCGGTCAGGTGCCGCTCGTCTGCATACGCTGGTTGCTGCTCGGCGAGTCTGGTCTTCCAGCTGGAAGGAGTCCACGGCTCGCTCTCGGCTCGTTTCCCAATCGGCTTCGACATCGGTAGCTATCCCGTTGTGACCGGGGCTCATCATACCAGAGACTACTGGGCCGGGTTCCAGGTTCCACGTTGCGCAGTCACTGTCGTTTCTGCAATCAGCTGTTGCCGGTTGTCGCGTTTCTCCGGCAGCTTCCGCGCTGCTGCGCAGTCACTGTCGTTCCTGCCTCTGTGGTTTCCTGGACAGTCAGCTTTCCTTGCGGCTGGCGGGCCGATCCCGGAGACCATCTGTACCGTCGCCGAGCGGGCAGAGGCGCGAACCTTGATGAGCGCGCAATTTTCAATTTTCGATTCCCGAGCTACCAGGCCCAGGAGGACACCAGCAGGATCAGTATCACTGTGGTCAGCCACAGGAAGAAACAGATGGAAGAGAGCATCGCAAACTGGGGGCGGGGCAGTTCAGGGCGCGTCGATTTCACGTATAGCATCAGCGCGTTGGGGGGGACCAGGAAGAGCAGGCCTATGGACAGCGGGGGTACCAGTGTTGATTCTGCCACGATCAGTGCCACCATCAGGGCAAGCAGCAAAAGGCCGCTTCCGATCAGAAACGGGCCCTGAAAGGATTTAAACCGGATAGGCAGTTGAAAGGCACTCATGTGATTGCCCTCGCTGACACCAAGGCAGCGATGGCTCAAGTTTCATTTCCTGACCGGAACGGGCTCTGAGAGTTCGTTCCTGGGAAACCTCATCATAACCGTTCGGTGTGAAACAGATTGTGAACCAGCCCATACAAGAGCTATTAGTGGACTGTAATTCAGGTGTTACAGTCCACTAAACCCGCACCAGATACGGCTTGACCCGCTGCCTGGTCGCCTCGGCGAGGGCCAGCGCGTACCATTGAATCTGGTTGCTGTACTCAGCAAGGTGATCCTCGAACTCGGCCGCCGTCTTGAAATCGATGAGGGTCCATTCCCCGGAACGCAGATAGGCAAGATCGATGGTACCCTCCACGAGTCGCTCGCCATCGAGGCGGTGCGTGATCGGGTACTCTCTCAAGCATCGTTCCGCCTCACCGGCGGGAGCCACCAGATCATCTTCGAGGACCCTGCCGACTGCCTCGATCGCCTCTCCGAGTTCCGAGTCCGTGGCCCGCATGACCCGGGCGTGGAAACGGGCCAGCTTCTCCAGTTGCCGATCGCCGGCCCGCAACGGTACGTCGCGCAGCAGGGTGTGCACAAGCACACCGAATCTTCTTCCCCGAGGCGGAGCAGCAGAATCATGCAGGCTATAGACGGTCACCTCGTGCCGGCGGGGCGGCGGTGTGTCTACATCGCTGGGACGAATGATTGTCAACGATCCCTGGGCCCCGGCCTGCAGCGCAGCTTTCCTCTCGGCCTTCCATGTCTGGTAGCGTTGCTGACCCTCTGCAGAGCCCGCCTCGTCATGCATCAGCACCTCTTCGTCGCGGAGACCCTGATTCGGGGCCACGTTGAGTCTTAGTGCATTCGGGTCCCACCACAGAACCCGGTGTGTCCCCTTGAGAGGTCGATGAAGACCGGGCTTGATCAGGGGAAGGGCTACACCGTCCCGATTGACGGGAGGCAATACGGCTGTCCGATCACCGAAGTCCGGGCACTCGGGAGGCGGAGGGGCCGGCCGATACCAGGATTCCCGGGCCGGGTACACGGCCGGATTCAGCGGCGAAATCCAGCCCTCCTGGTAATAGTCCGGTCCTATTCCGACCGCCGGGACTACCAGCATCTCCCGCGTCCGCGTGGCGGCAACGTAGGCTATGCGCTCTCCTTCTGCAATGTCCCTCCCGTATTCCAGGTCCCGATTCTCCACGAGTTCCCAGGGCTGGCAGAAAAGCAGGGACTGAGCGCACAGGCGGTCCTGCTGAATCACATGCTGGGAGGGATAAGGCGAGGCGATCCTGGCGGTCATATCCGCCAGAATCACGACGGGAGACTCGAGTCCCTTTGCCGCATGCAGAGTCATCAGCCGAACTCCTTCGGCCGCTTCTTCCAGCACTGGTGAGTCGGCGGAGCGGGGCTTTTCTGCTTCTTCGATCAGGAAATCAACGAAACCTCGGAACGACAGACCCCCCCGCAGCTCATAGCTCCGCGCCAGGTCGCAGATTCTTTGCACGTTGGCCAGAACCTGTTCTCCGGTCGGTCGCAGCGCCAGCCCGGCATGAGCCCGGCAGAATTCCAGGATTCGGTTGATGGTATCGACTATGGGCCGAAGATTGCGTGACTGGTGCAGATCGGCCAATAGCTCGAGAATCTCGGCGATCTCGTTGAATTCCTTGCGTACGCCTTGTTCCAGCTGGCGAAAAGGATGGAGACTTCCCACCCTGGTGCGAAACTCGAGGAGCCGTCCATCCTCGACGGCAAACAGAGATCCCCGCAGGGTGGCAAAGACATTCAGTTCGTCGTCCGGCCATTCGACGGCAGTCAGCGCAGCTCGAATGCTTTCTACTTCCTCGCGCTGATGGAACGTGCGGGAGCCAACCAGCAGATGGGGTATACCCCGGGCGTCCAGAGCTCGAATGTAGGCTCGGGTCATGTCCCGATTGAGGGAGATGAAGCGGCGGAAGAGAAACGTGATGTGGCGGGCCTCGATGGCGATTCTCACGCCCCGCCTCTGCGGATCCTCCACCTCCCAGGGTTGTTCCTCGAGAAGCCAGTCGACAAAAGCAGCCGCGGCGTCGGGAAACGTGGACTGAAAGGACTTGTGAGTGATCTGACCGGACCAGATCCTCGGTTCCGGGATGGGCAGGGCCACCACTTCCGGAGGGCCCTTTCCCACTCCACTGATCAGAGTGACTGTGTCGGACTCCTGGGGCGGGCGAAGGGGCACGTAGTGGGGCTGAATACGCTGCGAATCCCCGTCGAAGACGTCCTCAAAGGAAGCATTGATGGCTTTTTGCAGTGGCTGAACCGATCTGAAATTGGTTTGCAGGTGGAGCAGCCGAACTCCCGACTCGGTGAGGATCTTCTTGACTTCTTCGTAGAGTTGAACGTCGGCTCGGCGGAAACGGTAGATCGACTGCTTGGGATCACCCACGATGAAAAGCTGCCCCCCGGCAATATGCACGTTACGCCAGTCGGATTCATCGGTGTTGGAGGCGGCCAGCAGAAGCAGGATCTCTACCTGCAGCGGATCAGTGTCCTGAAACTCGTCGACAAAGATGTGCGTGAATCTCGAGTTGAGATGCTCCCTGACGTCGGGGTAGTCACGCACCAGGTTGCGCACCATGACCAGAAGATCAACGAAGTCGACCAGTCCCAGTTGTCTCTTGGCTTCCAGGTATTCCCCGATCACGGAATCGAGAGTCGGGCGCAGTAACGCGGCAAGGTCGGCATCGGCCCGCTGTTTGAAGCTCTGCAGCTGTGAAATCAGCTCTTCGCGCATGCGCAGAGCACCCTCTCTTGACACCTGATCGGAAAACTTACCGTACCCTTTTCGTTTCTTTCTGGTCAGGTCCTGCAGCAACTCGATGCTCAGGCGGGCCTCCAGCTCGTCATAGTCGCGGCTCGTGAGTGTTCCCGAAGGCCGAAGATCCAGGGAACGCTGGAGGTCATCTACGAAGCGCCTCAAGGGTTGCAGGTCGACGCGCAGAAGATCCTTTGGATTGGGACACTTCTCGCTGGCCGTAGCGAGTTCCAGAGCTTTCTCGAGAACGTCCGTAATTTCCCGGTTACGGTCGAAGGGGCGGATTTCCCAGGGCCGGGTGAAATCGCGCCGCTCGACCAGCCTCCAGGCTTCCTCCCGGAGGCGGTCCAGGGGCCCGGGCCGTCCGCTCCCTCCCCTGACGCTCAATCTCGCCAGCGCTCGGCTCAGGGCGGTGGGTATCTCATTCAGCTTTCGTTCGATCCATGACTTGAAGACCCGGCCGAATAGGCGGGGAGCCTCGTCTTCGGAAAGCTCCTGAAAGTCAGGATCGATCTTGGCCTCCACCGGTCTTTCCCGGAGGATCTCCGCGCAGAATGAATGAATCGTTCCGACACGAGCCTCCTCCAGCGAGGCGATGGCAGCTTCGATGTTGTGCAGGGCCCCGTCATCGGGAGCGGCCTGACGGGCTTTCTCGAGCTCGTGGCGAAGCCGTAGTTTCAGTTCACCGGCTGCCTTACGTGTGAACGTGACGGCGACAATCTTGTGTACTTCCGCTTTTCCGGCCTGCAGAAGCGCCACCAGGCGGTCCACCAGCACCGTGGTCTTCCCGGTCCCGGCTGCAGCCTCGACCAGGAAGCTCTCATCCAGATTCGTCTTGATTTCCTGGCGCTGCGCGCCGTCAACGAGATGGGCTGACCTCGACATCAGGGAAGCTTTCTCAGTTCGCTCAAATCGGCCAGACGGCTCTGTTCCTTACGTCGGATCCGGATCTGCTCGTAAGGGCCGCAGACGGCCTGGAAGTCACAGAACTTACAGGCGTCCTGGCGCGGAGCAGCCGGCAGAAAGCCCTGCTCCACGTTTCTATCGATCGTTTCCAGAACCTGCTTGAGTTTGGCGCAGGTTCCCGAGTGAATAGAGACGATGCGCCGCTGGTATCCACCCCTCCGGGTGCAGTAAAAGAGCTGACCGTACTCCACTTCTTCGTCCAGCAATTGTTCTGCTGCGAGACCGTATACGATGGGCTGAAGAATCTCGCCGCCACCCACTTCCAGACGCTGCCCACCGGCCAGCCGAAAGGGTCTGCCCGTCTTGTGGTCGGTGACGCGGACGGCCGTCCTGCCGTCCGATCGCAGTACTTCCACCAGATCGATCGAACCTCGAAGTCGGATCCCACTGAGGATGCGCACCTCCCGGATCGTACTGGCCGGGTCTCGATCCGGGTCCGCAGCCAGCCCGAAGGCCAGTTCGAAGTGAGCTGGTATCCAGGCCTCGTCCGCTCTGGACATTTCCCGCAGCCAGCCTCGCAGGTCGGTTAGAAGCTCCTCCATTTCACTCTCCCAGATCCTGGGAATGGCGGGAGCCAGCCTTTCCCTTGTGGAGCCGGCAACATCCCCGAAAACCGAGTCGAGCCTGTCCATGGCAGCGGCCTCCGATTGGCGCGTCACCGGGAGCTGACCTTCTTCTCGAAGTTGGGAAAGGAACCGAAACTGCACCTCATGAAAGAGGGATCCCCGTGTCAGTGGATCCAACTGCTGCAAGGCGACCGGTTCTTCTCTCACTCTCAGCCTGTGGATGGCGTAGAGGAAGAATTTATAGGGGCAAACCGCGTACTGTTGCAGCGAAGTCGGCGAGTAACTTCTCTCTCGAAGTCGCTGACCCTGGAGTATTTCGACCGCTCGTGAACCCGCGTCAACGAGACCGTCGGCCGCATAGAACCTGCGACGCCAGCGGCCTGCCCGGGCCCGCAGCGCCCGGGCCAGATGGCTGTTACTCTTGAGCAGAAACTGGGCCCGGCCCCGTCGGCCGCTCGGCCCCAGCTGCAGCATGGGGTGCAGGAGAGCCAGATCGAACTCCGTATCATCAATGGCAACGGCCGGCTCCCGGGGAGCCGGCCAGCCGAGGCGGCTCGAAGACGTCTCTGCGCCCTGCTTCTCCAGGCCCCGGAGGTCGGGAAGGACACCGTCGACCGCCCGCAGGATGTCGAGGGCGTAAAAAGACGGCACGCGCGATCGCCCCTGGGCGACATCGATTCGGGGGTACGAGACCACCAGGCTACGGACAGCGGCGGCCACGGCAACCCGCAGCAGCAATCTTTCGTCGGCCCGCCTGCGAGTCAGGACCGACGCGATTCCGAGGGCCCGCCGATGCCGGTCCAGCAGCAGGGGATCCTCCAGCGCCTTGCGGGGAAAAATCCCCTCCGCCATAGCCGGCAGGAAAACCAGATCGAAGCAGCGACCCCGCAATTCATCGATACTGGCCACTGTGACCTGCCCGTAGCGGTTGGGCGGGGGGTCTTCCCGAAGCAGGGTCAGACGTTCCCTGAGAACCCTGCGAACTTCTTCCAGGCGAACCGCTTCAACCTCTCCCATCGGCTTCAGCTCGGCCAACACTGAGAGGACTGTATCGGGATGCTTCAGAGCCCTGACCGAAATCTCTTCCAGCCTGGTGAGCCACCTGCTCCAGCTCGCTTCCGCAGGCAGCCTGTCCAGTAGACCGATCAGTGGGAGGCAAAATGACTTCAAATTCTGGAGCAGGAACAGTTTCTCCTCAAGGTGTTGCGTGGTGCGCGTACTCTCGGAGGCGACTTCTTTGATCTGAAGCCTCAGTTCGCTCTCGAGTCCCTGCAGCCTCCGTTTCCAGCGATCCCTGCCCCCTATGACGGCGGCGTCAACCAGCAGGCGTTCCCACCTTTCCGGTGCTCTCAGGCTGCCCGCCGCGTCCCGTGAGTCCCCGGAAAAGGGTTCCTGGCCGAGCGCCGGCTCTTCAGGACCGGGCGTGAGCAGGGTCTTAAAGCAGAGCTGCTCATCCCTTGGCTCTACCCACTCGACCTGGCGAGGCTTCTCCTGATCTTCGGACTGGGGTGGGACCTGGGCCAGCGAGAGATACTCGGCGAACCGGGTTGCCGAAAGGCCCTCTGCGGCACACTCCAGGAGGGCCAGAAACGCCCGCCCCCCCGGATCGGGCCGTCGGGTGCCTCTGGTGAAGTAGGCTGGAATACCGGCCCGGCGAAAGGCGTCCTGCAGCAGAGGCATATAGCTTTCCGGATTGCGGAGGGCGACCGCCATCTGGTCGAATCGAACGCCATCGTCGGCGGCCCGGCGTATTTGCCTTGCGATCTCTACGCTCTCACGGCTTTCTCCGGGCGCCGAAAAGAAATTGAAAGACGCCTCCGCGCCAGTCTCGGATCGGGGCGGAACGGCGGGCGAAAAGAGATAGCGCCGGAGCCTTTCGAGCCGGCGGTCGGCTGCGCGCCGGGCCAGTCGGCGAGGGGCCGTATTCAGAATGCCGGAAAACAGCTCGATCGCTTCCCTGTCGGAATCGAGGGCCACGGCCAGGGTCTGCGGAGCCCGCTCAGACAACAGAGAAACGAATCGCGCCTCCAACGAACGGAGCGGTCGAACGTGATAAAAGAGGATGGGAGTCTCAGCCAGCAGGGTGGCCTTCTTCTTCAGGCTCTGCACGGCAAGCTGATAGGTCAGGGAGGAATCGGCCAGTCCGTCGTCGCGCAGGTAGCTCTCGAATCGCAGACCCAGCCCGCTCAAGTCGCGGCCCACTGCTCCCAGCGCCTGGAGGCCTTCCAGACCGGTCTCTTGCAGGCGGAGCTCGAGCAAAGTTCGAGCCAGCGCCCGTGACATGCCGGGGGTGTCGGCTACGGCGTGAAAATAGGAGAGCCGTCCCGACTTGAGGGCATCGCTGACGGCCCGGGCGCAAAGAGCTTCCACGGCCAGACCCGTAACCGGCAGCACTTCCCGATCCGCCATTTCCGGAATGGCGATTTCGGAAGCCAGCCGCAGCACAGTCCTGCGACCAAAACTCGACACCCGGGATTCAATGGCTCGAGGGGAACGAACGAAGTCATCCGCACAGCCAGGGGTCGGTGCCAGGATGAGAACCTGGTGGGAGTCCAGGCCGGCCACCCATTTCCAGGCTTCCTGGATAAGCGGCTCAAACGAGTTGGAGACCAGAAAAGACCGCATAAGTGAGACGAGGTTCAGCTCAAAGATTAGCGGGATCCTGGTGGGTTGTCGAGAATGGTCCGGGAGGAAGTACTAAACTGGTACCTGCCTATGTCAGGAATGAAGCGCTTGATCGTGCCCGCCTTTTTCCTGCTGTTTGTCGGGATCGTGGTCTATTCCACAATTCAGCTGAAGGTCGTGTCCTGTCATGTTTGTGTCAAGTACCGGCAGCACACCGAATGCGCTTCGGCTTCAGGCAGGACGGCCCAGGTGGCCTCCGAAGCGGCGGTCACGGTGGCCTGCGCTCAGATCTCATCGGGAGTGACGGAAAGCATCGCCTGTTCCAACAGCCCGCGCGTTCGGGAAGAATGCAGCAATGAGCGCTGATGGCAGTGCAGTGTGGAACGGGAAGAGTGGAGCGTCGAGAGTGAACCTGATTACTCGCCCGCGTGTGCGCCTGGAAACGGCAGGCTGGCCTGTTCGCGTCTCTCGATTTCGTAACGTGTCAATTCCTTGACCACTTCGTCGATCAACTTCCAGGACTGGATCTTTCGGTTCGTATACTCACCGAGCAGGCGGTCGATATTCTCAAACCCGGTCTTTGCGCTGTCCCCGAATCGCGGCAGTCGGTTCCTCTCCTCCAGCAGGTCGGCGACCCGCTCGTCAATCATGAGATCGAGCAGCGTCCGCAGTTGCTCGACGGAGGCGATCACGGCCTGGCTCAAGCGAGAACCGTCCTGGGACAGTGTAATGGATCTTTCGGGTTTTGTTTCTTTGGTGGAGTCGCCACCGTTCTGTTCACCAGTCGGGGCGACTCCAGTATTAGAGGATATTTCGCATCCTCCCCCTTCAGCAACTCTCTGACTTGTTTCGCGCTAGATGCATAATACTAGTCGAGATCCAGGGCGGCATAAGTGATTCTTCTTACATCGGGAAATAACTCTTCGAGCCGCAGATCCTTTGTACCTCCGCCCCGGGTTGACACCCTTTGCGGCACAACAATAGACTCACCTGACGCCCCGGGTCTTGGGGTTACCAGGGGAGCGAACCGCCAATGAGACGAAGACTTTTCAGGCTCACGGTTTTCAGTCTCCTGGTCACGGGGTTGGCCTGCGGCAGGGAAGCGCGGGATCCAGGAAGGCCCAGAATCGCTTTCGTGACCAACGGTGTCGCTGCCTTTTGGACGATAGCGCAGACCGGAGCCAATCACGCCGCCCGAGAGTTTGATGTCGATGTGTCGGTGCACATGCCGGCCGAAGGGATCAGCAATCAGAAACGCATCGTGCAGGATCTGCTCACCGTGGGCGTGGATGGGATCGCCATCAGCCCCATTGATCCAGCCAATCAGGCCGATCTGATTAATGAAGCGGCCCGGCACACCCTCGTGATCACCCACGATTCGGACGCGCCCGGCACCGACCGACTCTGCTACATAGGAATGGACAACTACCAGGCCGGCCGGCTTTGCGGCCAGCTCGTCAAAGAAGTCGTTCCCGAAGGCGGAAAGATCATGATACTGGTGGGCCGCATGGAGCAGGACAACGCCCGGCGACGAAGACAGGGCGTTCTCGACGAGATTCTGGACCGCTCGTATGACCCCGCACGGTTTGATTCTCCTGGCCAGGTTCTGAAGAATGAGAAATACACTATCGTCGGAACTCTGACCGATCAGTTCGACCGGGCCAAGGCGAAGGCCAACGCGGAAGATGCCATGTCGCGGTTTCCGGACCTGGTCGCCATGGTGGGTTTGTTTGTCTACAATCCCCCGGCCATTCTGGAGGCGGTGCGTCAGGCCGGCCGGGGCGGAGAGATCGCGATCGTGGCTTTCGATGAAGCCGATCAGACCCTCCTGGCCATTCAGGAAGGACAGATGCACGGAACTGTGGTGCAGAACCCCTACCGTTACGGTTATGAGTCCGTTCGAGTTCTGGCTGCTTTAGCGAAGGGAGATCGCTCGGTTATTCCCGCGGGGGGATTTCTGGACATTCCGGCCCGTCAGATCCGGCAAGATAATGTCATCCAATTCTGGTCCGACCTCAAATCGAAGCTCTCCCCGTCCGCTCCCTGAACTATATGACTGTTGCAGCCCCGGACTCGGCACCCGGAAAGGAACCGTTGCTGGCCGTCCGGGGCGTATCCAAGAGTTTTTCCGGCGTTCAGGCCCTCATCGACGTCGACCTGACTCTGCATGCTCAAGAACGCCTCGCCGTCATCGGCGAAAACGGGGCGGGCAAGACCACCCTGGTGAAGATCCTGGCCGGCGTGTTGCCGTGCAACCGGGGTCGGATCCGGCTGGGCGGTGTGCCGATCCGGATTCAATCCGTCAAGGATGCTCTCGAGCACGGCATAGCACTGATTCATCAGGAGCTCAATCTGGCCCCCAATCTGGATCTGGGGGCGAATATTTTCCTGGGCCGTGAGCCCCGCAGGCGACTGCTGATCGATCGGAGCCGGATCCGCCGGAAATCGCTCCGTTATCTGGGAATGGTCGGGCTGGACCTTCCTCCCAGCCGCCTCATGAGCTCATTGTCGATCGGTCAGCAGCAGCTCGTGGAGATCGCCAAAGCGCTGGCCGTTGACGCACGAATTCTGATCATGGACGAGCCGACCTCCAGCCTCAGCCAATACGAGACCCTCCGGCTGTTCGAAGTCATTGCAGACCTGAAGGATCGAGGAGTCAGCGTCATTTACATCTCACACCGCCTGGGAGAGGTGGAGAATCTGGCCGACCGGGTCGAAGTTCTGAGAGACGGAGAGAACGCCGGTGCGCTGGAGCGGGACGAGATCAGCCACGAGCGGATGGTCAGACTCATGGTGGGCCGGGATATTTCTGAGTTCTATCACCATTTGCACCGGCGGCCGGGCCCGACCCTGCTCGAGGTGGAGGGACTGTGTACCGGTGCCCATCCGGAGAACCCGCTCTCTTTTCACGTCAGAGCGGGAGAGATTATAGGGATTGCCGGGCTGGTGGGGGCGGGCAGGACGGCGGTTCTCGAGACTCTGTTCGGGATCACGCCTCCGCTCTCGGGACGGGTTGGGGTCTCTGGAAAACGGTTGAGGCGGGGCGGGCCTGTGGAGGCGATCCGGGCCGGAATGGCGCTCGTACCGGAGGATCGGAAAGAGCAAGCGCTCGTTTTGGACATGGCCCTGCGGGTCAATTTGAGTCTGGTGAGCCTCCGGCGGGACCAGCGATTCGGGTTTCTGGACACAGGGAGAGAGGCCGATCTGGTCGAGCAGACCATCAGGCGGCTGGGCATCCGGTGCTCCGGCTCCGAGCAACCCGTTAAATATCTTTCAGGGGGGAATCAGCAGAAAGTCGTCCTGGGTCGATGGCTGGCCATGGATCCCTCGGTGCTGCTGCTGGACGAGCCCACCCGGGGGGTGGACGTCGGATCCAAGGAAGAGATCTACCGATTGATCGAACGGCTGGCGGCTCGAGGCGTGGCGGTTCTTTTCGTCTCCAGTGAAATGGAGGAGGTCCTGGGGTTGTCCGACCGAGTCCTGGTGATGCATCAGGGCAGCATCACCGGCGAACTGGCCCGGGATCAGTTGAGTGAAGAGAGAATCATGGAGTTGGCCACCGGCATCAGCTCACGGTAGACCTGCTTCCCGGTGACTGCTAACCTTCAGTCGCCAACCACATCATGAAGAAAATCCTTGGAATCCTGGGGTTGTTTGTGGCCGTCTGTGTCCTCACGGCGCTGTTGAGCGATCGTTTCCTGACTGCTTACAACATAGAGAACCTGATCCGCCGGAGTTCCCTGTTCGGGATTATCAGCATCGGCGCAGCCTTTGTCATCATCACGGCCGGAATCGACCTGTCGATCGGCTCAGTCGTATGCCTCACGGGCGTGTTCCTTCCCTTTCTGCTCACCGAAAGCGGTCTTCCGGTGCCGCTGGCTCTTGTCGTGATCCTGGGTCTCCCGCTCCTGCTCGGCACGGCACATGGACTGCTCGTCACCCGGCTGAAGCTGCAGCCGTTTGTAGTGACTCTGTGCGGCCTGCTTCTTTACCGGGGTCTGGCCCGGGGGATTACCTCGGACCAGACTCAGGGCTTCGGGAACGATTTCACGGCCCTCAGGACCCTGGCTACCGGAAAAATCCAGCTCCCTTTTGTAGAGGGTTTCGGTGTTCCAGCCCCCTTCCTGATTCTCCTGGTGGTGGCGGTGCTCGCGGCCATTTTCCTGAACAGAACCATCTATGGCAGATATTTGCTGGCCCTGGGCGGGAATGAAGAAGCTGCCCGGTACAGCGGGATTAACACGAACAGAATGACAGTTGTGGCCTACGTGATCTGCAGTGGCCTGGCCGGTCTGGGAGGCCTGCTCTTTGTTCTGGACGTAAATTCCGCTCAGCCCGTAGATTTTGGGAACTTCTACGAGCTGTACGCAATCGCCGCGGCGGTGCTGGGCGGATGCAGCCTGCGAGGAGGTGAAGGAACGATTATGGGGGTCGTGATCGGAGCTTCCGTGATGCAGGTCCTGCGTAATTCGATCACGCTGCTGGGAGTGCCCACCCAACTGGAGTTCGCCATCATCGGTGCCGTGATCCTGGCCGGCGTCGTTGCGGACGAGGCGTTGAAGATCGTGATGGCCGCCCGGAAACAGACCGTCAGCGCCGCAAGAGATCGGCCCGCCGATACCTGATTCGGCCGCTCCAAGCTCCCGAATTTTTAATTTTTAATTTTTAATTTCTTGATTCCACAGGTTCACGGCGTCGCGCAGCATGGCCGCGGCGGTCGGCAGGGGTTCTCGTTCCGAATTCTTGTGGTACCAGTGGCCGTAAAGATCACTCTGAATCTCGACGCCCATCTGCCAGCCGGAACAGCACCCCAGAAACTCACCCCGGTCCAACTCACAGGGACCCACTTCGAGGTCGTAGCCGCCGCCCGAGCGGCGGGCTCGAGCCAGGAGTTTAATGATCTTGCCCCGCTTTCGGGCCTCTGACAGGTCCCCGGGGCTCACTCCTTTGATCCCTTCCACTTTCAGATCCTGGAGTCCTGTTGGAATACCGAGAATGGCGTTGGCGATGATGACAAGCTTGTTGGCGGTGTCCCACCCCTCGACGTCGAGGCTCGGATCCGTTTCGGCGATCCCCCGGTTTTGAGCCTCCACGATTGCCTCATCGTAGTCACGTCCCTCTTCCATCGCTGAGAGCACGAAGTTGCTGGTACTGTTCAAGATCCCTCGCAGGCTCTCGATTCTGGCGGCCACCAGGTCTCTGGTGCCGATGTTCACGACGGGAAGGGAGCCACATACGGTGGCGCTGAAGGCCAGCCCCGCGCCATGCTCTTCGGCCAGGCCGCTGACTCCTCGATAGTCGAGCACCAGGGGCGCCTTATTGGCCAGGACGACATGGACGCCTCGGCTCAGGGCCGTGCGGGTCACCTGCAGTCCAGGCCGGCCGCTTTCCAGGTCGACCGGCGATGCCTCCATGATCAGATCCGCCTCGATCCGACCCACCACATCTGTGATCGAGTCACCTGTCCCTTCCGGCAGGTCTGCAATGCGGCCCCCCCGCTCTTTGAAAGCGCGGCGTCGTGCGACGTCAAAACCGCGCGACGTGACTGCGCTGCCACTACTGTCGGCGACTCCGACGATCCTGAACTCCAACCCGAAGGATCGCTTCAGTTGTTCTTCTTTCCTCTCCAGAATCTTGAGTAGACTTCGGTTGATATTCCCGAGCCCACTCAAGACGGTTCGAATTCGATTAGCCGTGCTTAGGTGTACCTCCGAGAGACTTCTTCCTGTACGCGCCTAGTGGACTGTAACACCTGAATCACTAGTGCCTGAGCGGCCCTCGAACCCGATCTCTGCGTTGCACCTCCTCGCCATAATCCCTGCTATGCCTCGTCGGCGCGCCTTGACCTCGGGCCCGAATGACTCGCTCATCCACTAGCGATTCAAGCATTACAGTCCACTAGTGTTCATCTGCCCGCACCTCAGGGTGGTAGGCATGCAGTTACCGGTTACCCGTTACCGGTTCTGGTCTCCGTAACTCTTGAGCACTGTGGCAGGTGCGGCTAACCTTCAACTTTCAAGGGCCTGTCTACCAAAATCAAATCCATCCTGCTCTTTCTGCCGCCCCCTTTGGGGGCTTACCTTTGGTGATGGCGTCCCCACCGGGGCCTTCTGGCCCCGGCTATTGTCTTTCGCCCCTTCGGGGCTGCATTCAGGCCGCAGAGCGGGCTAAGAATGGCGGCCCCCCGGTAGATTCTCCCGCGTTTTCCTCAGGGCTGCATTCAGGCCGCAGAGCGGCCGAAAGAAAATAGCCGTGGGCGCCAGCCCACGGATTCGGATCTCCGCGCATATGGAGCCCTGGAGGGGCGACAGAGATTTTGGCGCCACGGCCTCCAACCTTCAACTTCCAACCTCCGCACCGGTAACCGATAACCGGTAACTGGTAACACGTCACGCAGTGACCTCCCTCCAGGCCGCTCGAAACAAAACCCCTCCAACCGGGTAGTAACTAGAACAGTCTGATCGAAAGATCGGGAAGGAGACAAGAAGATGATAATCAGAGTATTAGTCAGCGCCGCTTTTCTAGTTTCAACCATGCTCCTGCTCACAGGAGAGGTTGCGGCGGCCGTGGTCAAGACACGGGTCGGGATCCACGTGGGTTACCGACCGTTTTATACACCTTACAGGGTCAGAGCCTACCGATACCGCGCACCACGGGTCGTCCGCGTGGAACGGGTCCGCTACGGCAGCATCGATTTCAATGTTCGGCCCCAGAGGTCGCAGATCTATATAGACGGCAAGCTACTCGGGATCGCCGATGACTTCAACGGTTATCCACAAACTGCCAGGCTGCCGGCCGGTCGCTACAACATTCGAGTGGTCGCTCCAACGGCCAGGTCGAGTCGCGACAAGTCTACGTCATCGCCGGCCGGGAGCTGAATTTCAATCTTCAGTTCTAGTCCCTCCATAACATCCTCCGCACCGGCGTCCCTTACCGCGCATTCCGTGGGGGCGACCACCAGGGGTTGCCCCTATGAGAGGGCCGCCGGCCCTGCCGAGTTCCGCCTTCCTCGTGGAAAATGTAGTCAACACGTGGGGAACCGGTCTTCGGGTCTCCGGTAGAAGCGGCCTGTCGGCCGCGGAGCAGTCACTATCGTTCCTGGAGCTACCATCAGAAGGTGTGTAAATAGCATAGGCGGTGAGTATCCTTCCGGGTTGATTTAAGACCCAGGGCCGAAAGGCCCGCAACGGAAGGAGTACACACCGCATGAGCAAGCAGAAGATTGAGGGAAGTGTGGAGTCAAGAGTTTGTTTCGAGGAGCTGGAAGATTGGGTGCGGGAGAAGATCCAAGGCTGGGTTCAAGAGCTGCTAGAGGTGGACCCCATCGGTTGGACCACTTGGCGGCATTTCTAAGGTGGACTCCGCAGTTTTTGTTGCCGCCAGTAAGGGAAATTCTGAGAGGGGGCGAGCCTGAGGGCAAGGTCCCTCTCAGAATGTTTTTTCAAGCCAGTGTACACCTCCTCCGGCGTCGCCCCAGCGTGCGCCGAGTGAGGTCTCTCGCTGTTGTATAGGTCGATCCAATGGCCGATCCCTTGACGGGCTTCCGACCCGGTTTCGAAAGCGTTCAGATAGACGCATTCGTATTTGAGTGAACGCCACAGACGCTCGATGAAGACGTTGTCCATCCAGCGGCCTCTCCCGTCCATCGAGATACGCACCCCGGCCCCTTTGAGTAGTCCCGTGAACTCCGTGCTGGTGAACTGACTCCCCTGGTCTGTATTGAAGATCTCCGGGGGATCGTACCTGTTGAGCGCTTCCTCGAGTGCTTCGCAACAAAAGGACGGCTCCAGCGTGTTCGACAGCCTCCAGGACAAAACCCAGCGGCTGTACCAGTCCATGATCGCCACCAGGTACAAAAAGCCCCGACGCATCGGGATGTAGGTGACATCCGTGCACCACACCTGATCGGGCCGGGTGACCGCCAATCCTCGAAGAAGATACGGATACACTCGATTCTCCGGGTGAGGCCGTGAAGTCCGCGGCTTTTGATAGATGACCGCCAGGCCCATTTTGGCCATCAGACGACGAACCCTCTTGCGGCCTACCCGACCGCCCCGCCGTTTCAAGTGATAGACCATCTGCCGGGATCCGTAGTAGGGGGTCTTTAAGAACTGCTCGTCCAATCGTCTCATCAGTTGCAGGTTTTCTTCGCTCTCGCCTTTGGGCTCATAGTACAAAGTCGAACGGTTCAGACTCATCAGCCTGCATTGTCTACGAATGCTCAGCCTCGGGTGCTTTGGCTCGATCGTGGCCCTTCTGGCCTTTACACTCAGCGATCGAGCGCTTTGGACAAAAAATCCTTTTCCACCGTCAGTTCGCCGATCTTGGCATAAAGCTCTTTGGTCTCCGCCTCGCTTCCTCTCTGACGCTTCTCAACCTTGCCCGCGAACACATCGCCCAGACCTTCCCGGGCCCGCTTTTTCCAATTCGTGATCACACTCGGATGGATCTCGTAGCGAGCCGCCAACTCGCTCAGGGTGCGTTCGCCTCGAAGCGCTTCCAGCGCCACCTTCGCTTTAAACTGAGCTGAGAAATTCCTTCGTTTTGCCATGACTCCTCATCCTTTCTGATTCAGGTCGGAGCCACCTTAACAAATGGTCCAGTTTTCCGGGTCCACCTCTGCTGGAGGAGGAAGTCACGGAGTTATTAGGGCGGCGTAAGAGTGAGCGGCGAAGGGCCGTGGACGCTCCGTCGGGCTATCGCAATGGATATGGGAAGCCGAGGCATCTGACGCTGAGCTCGGGGACGATCCAGGTTCGAAGGCCTCGAGTGCGGGATCTAGAGGAACACTTTGAAAGTCGGGTGTTGCCCCTGTTTGCCAAGCGGACGCGGCAGGTTCGAGAACTGATCCCTGAGCTGTACTTGCATGGTCTGGCGCTGGGGGATTTTGATCTGGCTCTGAGAGGGCTTTTAGGGGAAAAGGCGCACCTGTCGTCCTCCACGGTGGCCAGATTGAAAGAGAAGTGGCAGGCCGAATGGGAAGTCTGGCAGAGTCGACCCTTGAATGATCTGGAAGTGGTGTATTTATGGGTAGATGGAATCTACGTCAAGGCGGGTCTGGAGAAGGAAAAGGCAGTCCTGCTGGTGGTGCTGGCCGCCTTAAGTGACGGAAGCAAAGCCGTGGTGTCGGTCACGAGCGGCTATCGGGAATCGACTCAGAGCTGGTCGGAAGTACTGCGCGACTTGAAGCGCCGGGGGATGGGCTGTCCACGGCTGGTGATCGGAGACGGCCACCTGGGCATCTGGGGAGCTTTGCGCAACGTCTATCCCCAGGCCGAGGAGCAGCGCTGCTGGAATCATCGGATCGTCAACCTGCTGGCCAAGCTCCCTAAGCGAGTGCACAAGCCGGCCTTGCTGATCCTGCGGCAGATCCCTTACGCCGAGACTCGAGAAGAAGCACAACGACTCAAGAAGGTTTTTCAGCACTGGTGCCGGCAGCGAGGGCTGACTCTGGCGGCTGAGCTAATCGAGCAGGACTGGGACCGGATGGTGACCTTTTACAACTATCCAAAGAAGCAGTGGCAGCATCTGCGAACCACCAATCCAGTGGAGTCACCGTTTGCCGCTCTTCGGCTGCGAACGGACGCGGCCAAGCGATTCAAGAAAGTGGAAAACGCCCAGGCGGTGATCTGGAAGATGCTGTTGGTGGCGGAGCAGCGATTCCGCCGGTTGAAGGCACCGGAGCTGATGAAAGACGTCTACCAGGGCGCCAAATATGTCAATGGAGTCCCGGTCAACCAAGTCCCGGAGGAGAAAGCCGCCTGATGTTTTTCCACACCTATTGACAAGAGCTCCGTTCGATCGTTCCTGCAATCAGCGCTTGCTGGTTGCCACGTTTCTTCGGCAGCTTCCGCGCTGCTGCGCAGTCACTGTCGTTCCTGCCTCTGCAGTTCCCTTGACAGTCAGCCCTTCCTCGCGGCTGGCTGGCGGATCCCGAAGATGATCTGCTCGGGTCGCCGAGCGGGCAGAGGCGCGAATCTTGATGAGCGTGCCACCGTGGAACGTGGAACTTGAAAACGTGGAACCCGAAACGTGACAGAGCACTTGACTATGTTGTAGCTGAGCAACCCGGCGCGGGCTGTACCCGCCGCGAGGATGCCCTGTTTATGGAGAACCAGCGGGACAGACAAAACTGGTGGGGCAAGTACCGCTTTTCCTCACCCGATTCCCTCGTTACCAGTCTGAGGATTGGGGCGCTTTGCGTCACGATCCAGAGGGAGCCGATGGAGTGGGGACTGACGTACGAGTGGGTTTCTCTCGAGGATCCTTCCATGGATCGCAGCTGGGAAAAGCTGGAGAGAGACGTGGGACTACGCCAGTCGGCCCGCTTCGTGATGGAGCAGACGGAGGAAACTTTGCATCTGACCCCGGCGCTGGCGGACCGACCCATCGTTACCTCACCCCGAATACCTCTTCACATCCCACCCCAGGAAAAGGCGGTTCTCTTTGTGGGCTCTCCTCTGTGGCTGAGGATGTTCCCTGAAGGCTCTGAAACCGTCTGGCCCGAACTGCCGATCAGGCGCCCCACCGACACCTGGTTCGGCGGTTCTACACAGGAAGGAGAGCTCTGCTACGCTGTCCGGACTAAGGCAGTCTTGAATCCCGAGCGGCTGGCCACGTCGGCTCGAAGGGCTCTAACTCCGGTTGTCATTCACAACCAGGCCGCCGATCTCTTTCAGGTCCAACGCCTCAAGATTCCGGTTGAACATCTCTGTCTCTATGCCGACCCGGCGGGGGGGCTGTGGACTGAGCAGATTGTTGTGACCAATTCCGGAGATTCCAGCCTGACGCAGGTCCAGATTGATCCCGGACCTCCCCGACCGGCGGGTGACGCCTCTCTGCTCAGCGCCGCCAGGAAGCAGTCGGAGGAGAACCTGTGGTCGCGTGTGTTTGCGCCCGTACAGTGGTTCCAGGAGTTCACCAAGGTCTGACCCATGGATACGTGGCTGCCGGCACTGGAAGAGGTCTTGACCGTCGAGACGGCGACCAACTGGGCACGAAGCCTGACCCTACTGCTGGTGGGTCTGATCGTGGCGCGGCTGGTTTCCAGCTCACTGGTCCGGGCGGTCTCCAGGAGGCTCGAAGAGCAGCAGGTCAGACTGACGCGGCGCCTGATTTTCTATCTGGTCTTCGGATTGTTTCTTGCGGCTGCTTTGCACCAGCTCGGGTTCAACCTTGGAGTGATCCTGGGAGCCGCCAGTGTCGCCACTGTAGCCATCGGCTTTGCGGCCCAGACCTCCACCGCCAACATCATCAGCGGGCTGTTTTTGATCGCAGAGCGGCCCTTCACAATCGGAGACGTGATCCAGGTCGGAAGCACTTCCGGCGTCGTTCTTTCGATCGACTGGTTGTCGGTCAAGCTGCGGACTTTTGACAACCTTTATGTGAGGATCCCCAACGAGACGCTCATCAAGGCAGAGATCCGAACCCTCAGTCGCTTTCCCATCCGCCGCTTCGATCTCAGATTTCTAGTTGCGTACGAAGAGGACCTGGATCAGGTGCGTAGACTTCTACTCGAAATCGGCCGGGAAAACCCGCTGGTTCTGGAAGAGCCTCCGCCTCTGATTCTGATGCAGGGCTTCGAAGAATCAGGCGTGGCCGTGCGGTTCTCGGTCTGGGCCCGGAGAGAGAACTCCCTGGAAGTCAAGAATCGCGTCCTCGAGGAGATCAAGGTGACCTTTCAGAAACACAAGATCGACATTCCCATCCGCCCCGTTACCATCTACCAGGCTCCGCTATCCGAACCCTAGAGTTCACAACTAGCTGCCCTGGAGCAGGAATCCAACCACACCAGTGAGATCCGCTCCCGTGAAGTTTGGGGGCCTTCTCCACTATTATTTGGGAATGCGCGTTCGGCTCGTAGTGCTGATGCATCTGCTCGCGTCCGCCTGTGCGGTGGAATCCGACTCGTCCAGGATCCGTCTGGCCTATGTGACCAACGGCGTAACTGCTTACTGGCAGATCGCCAGGGCAGGGGTCGAGCACGCCGCCCGCGACTTCGACGTGGAAGTGACCGTGCACATGCCGGCTGAGGGAATCTCCGATCAAAAGCGCATGGTTCAGGATCTACTCGCGGTGGGAATTGACGGGATTGCCATCAGCCCGATCGATCCTGCCAACCAGGTGGACCTGGTCAACGAGGCGGCCCGAAGCACCATCGTGATCACCCAGGACTCCGATGCACCCGGTACGAATCGTGTCTGCTATATCGGGATGGACAACTACCTGGCCGGCAGGATGTGCGGGCAACTGGTGAAGGAGGCGGCTCCCGAGGGCGGCAAGGTGGCGATTCTGCTAGGCAATCTGGCGCAGGACAATGCCCGCCGCCGCCGCCAGGGTGTCATCGATGAGCTCCTCGACCGTTCCCCTGATCCGGCACGATATGATGCTCCCGGATACTCCATGCTGCGGGGCGAGAGATTCACGCTGGTGGCGACATTGACGGATCAGTACGATCAGGCCAAGGCCAAGGCCAACGCTGAGGATATCCTCACGCGTTTTCCGGATCTGGCGGTGATCGTAGGGTTGTTTGACTACAACGGTCCCCTTTCGCTGGAAGTCCTGAAGCAGGCCGGGAGGGTCGGAGAGGTACAGATCGTGGGCTTTGACGAGGCCGATCAGACACTGCAGTCGGTGACCGAAGGATCCATTTTCGGAACCGTCGTGCAGGACCCCTATCGTTACGGCTATGAGTCGATTCGGATACTGGCGGCTCTGGCCCGGGGAGATCGCTCAGTCCTGCCAGCCAACGGCTTTCTGGATATTCCGGCCCGCCAGATCCGCCACGACAATGTGACCGAGTTCTGGGCCGACCTGAAGGGCAAGCTGGCGGGAGGGGGATAATTTCGCGTTCAAGGTTTCACGTTGGCACGCTCCCAGACTTTCGGGCAGCTTAGCGCATCAGAGTTCTAAGAAACCAGCCGCCTGAAACGTTCTCCAGGTAATGCCCGGGCTGAAGGGGGGGAGTGTCTCGCCCCGGACCGCACCGGGCAGGAGGCTACAGAGGAATCAATCAGACAGGTCCGGTATATGCGAAACGCTCTACCGTTTTTACTTCTTTTTTCCCTGCTCGGGGCCATCCGCCAGGAAGGTCCGCAGACAACCCCGGCTCGAAGCTATTCCCAGATCAGGGACGAGGCGGAGAGCTTCTATTCCAGAAAATCCTACCAGCGCGCTCACGATGTTTACCTGCAGGCGCGGGATCTGGATCTGGATGCGGATGACGCGAATTGGGTCCGCTTTCGGCTGGCCGATACGGGCTGGAGGGCGGCCGCTTCAACCGAAAGATCGGACGAATCACGCCTGCAACAGGCTCGGGACCGATTGGTGCAAATCACCCAGGGGATGAAGGATCCAGTCTGGGTGGAGGCCCAGGTCTCTCTCGGCGACTTTTTCTGGATGCGACGCAACCGGGCCAACTGGCATGCAGCCTGGGCTCACTACCAGCCGGCCCTCGACTACTGGGCTGGATCAGAACAGATCGAACCGGCTCGACAGGACTACCTTGGCCTCATACTGCGCATATCGGAACCGACCTGGAGCGATCGGGCCTCCTACTCTTACGGCCACTGGGGCAACTATCTCCCCGTCGATGTGCTCGCCAACGCGCTGGGACTGGTTCAAAGCTCTTCCGACAGGGTCCACCTCAACTACCTGATGGCATCCACGCTGGCAGCCCACGGGAATCGGGTGCAGCAAAGGCGCGCCGGCAAGTATTTTTCGGCGGCTCTGGAAGAGGGCCCCGGACAGCTCTGGTACGACGATGCATTGTTTCGATATGCCCAGTTCCTCTCCTCGGTCGGAAAGATCCGGTTCAGCGCCGGGCAATGGCGCAACCAGCCGGATTACGCTGGAGCTCTAGGCCACTATCGAAGGCTGGTGTCGGAGTTTGACAAGGGTGAGACTCGTTATTTTGACGATGCCCAGCGTCTTATCGAAGAGATTGTTTCTCCCCGCATCTAGGTTGCCGTTTCCAACGTTTTTCTTCCCGACTCCCGACTCCAGGGTCCAGTTCGAACTCTCGGCCCGCAACGTCGACGCCGTGCAGTTCAAGATGTACCGGGTGGACTTGACCTCGGATGTACACCTCGATGAGCCGGATGGGAAGACTCGCCATGAGTATTCGCAGTGGATACAGGCCATTCGGCATGGAGGTCGCAGGCCGGTCCTTTCCTGGTCGGGGCCGGTCGTCGCTGAATATGAATACGCTCCGGTGCAGCGCACCGAGTCGGTAGAGCCCAGGCTGTCTCCCGGGGCCTATCTTCTGACAGCCGCTTCGGAAGGAGTCGAATCTCAAGAGCTGATTCTGGTTTCTCAATCGGGACTGGCTCGAGGTGAAGGAAGCGTTTCCATTGGGTGAGTACCAGATCCGCGTGTGGGACAAGGGGCGGAACAAATTCATAGGATCCGAGACCGTCTTTCGGATCGAGGAGTACAAGCTTCCGGAATTCCGCGTCAGGGTTGAAACGTCGCAGGAGAACGGACGGGCCAAAGTCTATCGCATCGGTGAGCAGGTTCAGATCAAAGCACGTGCCGAGTACTACTTTGGCGGACCGCTGGTAGGCGCGGAAGCAGAGGTGATCGTCTATCAGAGACCTCTCCAGCACTACTGGCCGCCGCAGGGACCCTTTGCGTGGTTGAAGGATTCGAACCGGTCGATGAATCGACACTACGGAGGCTGGCGGGGCCAGGAGGTGTCAAGAACAACTACCAAGACCGACCAGAGCGGCACCGCCCTGGTCTCGGTGCAGACCGACTCCGCGGGTCTGCAGGACGTGGAGTTCGAAGTCGAAGTGCGGGTGCGAGATGCCTCCCGCAGAGACGTCGTGGCAACTGGTAGTGTGCGGGTCACGAGGCAGCGCTATTTTGCTCACGTACGGCCCCGACACCACCTGCACCGCCCCGGCGACCGGGTGGAAATTGATTTTCAGAGCGTGGACGCCAACCAGCAGCCCTTTCCCACACAGGCCGAGGTGAGGATTCTGCGCCAAAGCCCCCATGGAATCGGCTCAGCGGACTCAACCCGGTCAGCCGGCTATCCAGGTCAGAAGTGACTTCCGAACCACCGCCGCATGGCTGCCCGCGGTCGTCACGGACACATCCGGTCAGGCCCTGGTGCCGGTTCGTTTCAGCGACAGCCTGACCACCTGGAGAGCCACGGCGCGCGCCTTCTCCGACCGGGATCTGTTCGGTCAGGGAACGACCACGGTCCTCACCAACCAACCCCTCATGGTTCGACTCCAGTCGCCGCGCTTTCTGCAGGTGGGTGATACCACCACCGTCTCGGCCATCGTCAACAACAATTCTGACGGCAAGGCCCGAGTCCGCGTGAATCTGGGTGTCAAAGGGGTCCGGCTGAGCAGCCCGGCGCTGCGCATTCTCACTGTCCCCTCCCAGGGGGAGTCTCGAGTCGACTGGACTCTGGATGTGCGGGTGCCCGGCTCTGTTCGCCTCGAAGTCAGGGCCCGATCCAGCCACGCAAGTGACGCCATGCGGCGTGAACTGACGGCCCACGCCCACGGGATCGAAAAGCTGGTGGCGACGGCCGGAAAGACGAATCGGGAAAGGACAGCGCTTACAGTGACTCTGCCTCCCCATCAGGAAACCGACCGTCAGATGATTGTGCAGGTCACTCCCAGCCTGGCTGTCACCATGCTGGATGCGCTTCCCTACCTGATTGACTACCCGTATGGATGTACCGAACAGACCATGAGCCGTTTTCTCCCGGCTGCCATTACCGCCAGGACGGAGCTCTTGTCAATAGGTGTGGAAAAACATCAGGCGGCTTTCTCCTCCGGGACTTGGTTGACCGGGACTCCATTGACATATTTGGCGCCCTGGTAGACGTCTTTCATCAGCTCCGGTGCCTTCAACCGGCGGAATCGCTGCTCCGCCACCAACAGCATCTTCCAGATCACCGCCTGGGCGTTTTCCACTTTCTTGAATCGCTTGGCCGCGTCCGTTCGCAGCCGAAGAGCGGCAAACGGTGACTCCACTGGATTGGTGGTTCGCAGATGCTGCCACTGCTTCTTTGGATAGTTGTAAAAGGTCACCATCCGGTCCCAGTCCTGCTCGATTAGCTCAGCCGCCAGAGTCAGCCCTCGCTGCCGGCACCAGTGCTGAAAAACCTTCTTGAGTCGTTGTGCTTCTTCTCGAGTCTCGGCGTAAGGGATCTGCCGCAGGATCAGCAAGGCCGGCTTGTGCACTCGCTTAGGGAGCTTGGCCAGCAGGTTGACGATCCGATGATTCCAGCAGCGCTGCTCCTCGGCCTGGGGATAGACGTTGCGCAAAGCTCCCCAGATGCCCAGGTGGCCGTCTCCGATCACCAGCCGTGGACAGCCCATCCCCCGGCGCTTCAAGTCGCGCAGTACTTCCGACCAGCTCTGAGTCGATTCCCGATAGCCGCTCGTGACCGACACCACGGCTTTGCTTCCGTCACTTAAGGCGGCCAGCACCACCAGCAGGACTGCCTTTTCCTTCTCCAGACCCGCCTTGACGTAGATTCCATCTACCCATAAATACACCACTTCCAGATCATTCAAGGGTCGACTCTGCCAGACTTCCCATTCGGCCTGCCACTTCTCTTTCAATCTGGCCACCGTGGAGGACGACAGGTGCGCCTTTTCCCCTAAAAGCCCTCTCAGAGCCAGATCAAAATCCCCCAGCGCCAGACCATGCAAGTACAGCTCAGGGATCAGTTCTCGAACCTGCCGCGTCCGCTTGGCAAACAGGGGCAACACCCGACTTTCAAAGTGTTCCTCTAGATCCCGCACTCGAGGCCTTCGAACCTGGATCGTCCCCGAGCTCAGCGTCAGATGCCTCGGCTTCCCATATCCATTGCGATAGCCCGACGGAGCGTCCACGGCCCTTCGCCGCTCACTCTTACGCCGCCCTAATAACTCCGTGACTTCCTCCTCCAGCAGCTCTTGAACCCAGCCTTGGATCTTCTCCCGCACCCAATCTTCCAGCTCCTCGAAACAAACTCTTGACTCCACACTTTCCTCAATCTTCTGCTTGCTCATGCGGTGTGTACTCCTTCCGTTGCGGGCCTTTCGGCCCTGGGTTTTAAATCAACCCGGAAGGATACTCACCGCCTATGCTATTTACACACCTTCTGATGGTAGCTCGCCAGGACGCTAGCCGGTCTGGGGTTGTCGCCAGAGGCGATCGCGGGTGGAGACTTCTTCATCCGGGAAATCAAGGCCGCCGCCGTGGAGAACGAAGCAGCCTCCCAGCCGGCAGACCCATCCGTCGGTCAGTCACGCTACACGCGGCGTTCGCGCTGGGTCCACCGCGAACTCAGAGACCGCAAAGTGGCGTTGTTCGTCGACAAGCTCCCCCAGGGATTGTGGGAAATGCGCTATCAGCTGCGGGCCGAAGCGCCGGGGACGTTTCACGCCCTGCCGCTGCTGGGGCATGCCATGTACGTCCCCGAGATCCGCTGCAACAGCGACGAGGTCCGCATTCAGATCCTGGACAGGTAAAATGCCTGGTAATATTCCGCTTGTCGGCAGAAAATTCAACCCGATGCAAGCGTCAATAGCCCAATGCCGGCGGGACGTTGGTGAATTGAAAACCCGCCGCTGTGTGGTCGACCCGAACCGCAGTCAGGAAGAGGCTCACCTCGGATTCGATCCTCACGGATCCTATGAAGCTCTCCAGAGAGTCAAACAGCTCGGTGAAAAACAGTGCGTCATGGCCGCCGTAGATCCAGGTCACGGTTCCCATTTCCACTCCACCCTGGTCCATCAGCGTGGCTGAGATGTTGAAGGGCTCCCCGGGATCGAGGGCGGAATAGGCGAAACCGGTATCCGCTTCGGCGCTTTTCTCGACCGGGAACACCTGGACTTTGGACGCAGGTGTATCGAAGGTTGCGATCGAATCCTGGAGCGATCCATTTCTCACCTGGTAGAAGAAAGAGATCGCTACCTGGCTGTTCAAGGAGGAATTAGTGCCAATCAGGTCGAAGTATCCTTCCCTCACCTGGTCGTCGCCGGTGAGTGTAAACTTCCCGGTCCCGAGCGCGGGCAAGACGATCTCGAAGTGACTCGCTTCAGCCTGGTCGACGCCGTTGACGGCCCACGGGGTGTCCCACTCCTGATCGTTCCCGCGCCGCAGCACCCCGCGACCTTCCCAGGGACTGAGACCCTTGTTGGAAACCAGCAGGAAGACCCGGAAGACGTCGCCCAGGGCAAACTGGGCAAAGCGGCGAGGCAGGATTCCGACCTCGAAAACGGAAGTCGAAATGCTCGCGGAGTTGTTATCAGGGTTGGAATCTTCGCTGTTCGAAATACTCGCCGTGTTCACCACCTGAGGTACGGCTCCGGGTCCCGCCAGGACCCCCACGGAAAGTTCCCTCGACTGACCGGGTGCAAGGCTGCTCTCCAGCAGGCAGGAGAAGGACGCCGATCCGGTTTCGCAGGACCACCCCGCAGCATGCAGCGAGAGCAAACCCAGCGAGGCCGGAAGCTCATCGGTGACCGTGACGGTTTCTGTGGTTGCGGCATTCCCGACGTTCTCTACCCAGAGCCGATAGTATCCGGTGGTTCCGACCACAAAGGGACCCAGGTCGATCTTGCGGATCTCCAGGTCCGGAGAAGGCGCCGTGGACGTAAACTGAAAGATACTTCCCCCGTGGTGAACCGCATACAGTTCCCCGTCTTCATCCAGGCCGAAGCTGCTGATGTTCAAGGCGGTGTCGAACAACTCAGTTTGGGACCAGCCGCCGGGGCCCTCGGTGAGAGCCCATATGCGACCCGAAACGTAGTCCCCGAAGATGTAGTTGCCGACCAGCGCCGGAATCTGGTGGCCGCGGTAGACATAGCCTCCCATGACGGATCGACCCAGCGAGTGCCCGTAGGAGTGGATGGGCGACTCCAGGCCGCTCATGTCACAACCCACCGGCGGCTCAAAACAATCGGGACCCTCCATGATGTTCCAGCCGTAGTTTTTTCCCCCCTCGATGATGTCTACTTCTTCCCAGGTGCTCTGCCCCACGTCGGCTGCAAAGAGGCGTCCCGTGAGGGGATCGAAGGAGGCCCGCCAGGGATTGCGCAGGCCGTAGCCCCAGATTTCCTCCCGGGCTCCCTTCACGCCCACAAAGGGGTTGTTTCCGGGAATGCCGTAGGGAAACCCGCCGCCGACATCGATTCGAAGGATCTTGCCCAGCAGCGTGCTCAGATCCTGGCCCCGCTCGGAGGGATTGCTCGGTGTTCCACTGTCACCGGCAGAGATGTAGAGATAGCCATCCGGGGGACCGAATCCCAGCCACCCTCCGTTGTGGGTGGCGGCAGGCTGGTCAAGGGTGAGGATGATCTGGCCGTTCTGGTCGGCTACATTGGGATTGCCGGAGACCTGGTGCTCCTGAATCACCGTTTGGTCCTGGCCGCTGACCCTGCGGAAATAGTGAATGAAGAAACGCCCGTTGCTCGAGTAGTCGGGGTGAAAGGCCAGGCCCAGAAGCCCTCGCTCTCCTGATGTGATCAGGCCGAAGCCGGAAGAGATGTCGAGAAAGGGTGTGCCCAGCAGGGAACCATTATCCAGGATCCGAATGAAACCGGTCTGTTCTACGATGAAGACACGTCCATTTCCGTCGCCTGCGTGGGTCAGAAAGAGGGGACGGTCCAGGCCGGAAGCGACTTGGGTGAGCGCTACTTCCACCGAGCCGCACAGGCATGGTACGAAGCACAGCCACAGCGACACGATCGGAATGGAAAACCGCTTTATCATTTCTCGGCCCCGCAGCCTGTGGCTCAGTCAAACTCGGTGTCCCCCTTCCTTCCCGGTCAATGCAGTAACTATTATCTCGCAAAGCTGGCTGAGTTCCAGTGATCCACTTCTCCTTGACACTACATGATTCGTGATGCAACCCCTCTCACAGTGCAGCACAGGCCCCGGAAGGGTATATTTGACACGCACGCGTGATGGGTATCCGGCTATGATTTTGCGGCGGCGGCTGATTCTCACATTCCTGATTCTCGGCGTCTTCCCGCTTACAGGCACGGCCAAGGAGCGCTGGATTCGGCTCGACAGCCCCAACTTCGAAACGGTCAGTAACGCCTCAGAGAAAAAGTCGCGAACCCTGATCCGCGAACTGGAGCAGTTCCGGCACATATTCTCGGAGCTTTTCCACCTGACCAACGATCGGGTTCCCGTGACCGTGTTTATCTTCCGGAATGACAAGTCATTTACACCTTTCAAACCCGTTTATGAGGGGAAGCCAGCCAGTGTCGTCGGCTTTTTTCAGGGCGGTCGTGACCGCAACGTCATCGCTCTCAATGCGACCGCCAATGAGAATCCGCTGCATGTCATTTTCCACGAATACGTCCATCTTCTCACCAGCGACCCCCCCTATCCCTGGCCGGTGTGGCTCACTGAAGGGCTGGCTGAGTTCTATTCGACTTTTCAAATCAAGGGGAGACAGCTCACTTTGGGCGCTCCGCTTCCGCGCCACGCCGAGTTGCTGCGGCGATCCACGATGTACTCGGTTGAGCACCTGTTCTCGGTCGGCCACGATTCCCCCGAGTACAACGAGAAGCGAAAGCGGGGAGTGTTCTACGCTCAGTCCTGGGCCCTCGTGCACTACCTGATGCTCCACGAAAAAGCAGCGCTCCGGCCCCAGTTCGTGCGCTTCGTTCAGCTCCTGTGGCGCGGCGTCGACCCTATTGAGGCCTTCGAACAGGCCATCGAAGTCCCTTTTCAGGAAATGGAGGGCGAACTTCAGAAGTATGTCCGCCAGCGTGGTCTCTACGCATCCCTCTATAAGCTCGAGGTCGTCCCGGCCGCCGAGCAGATCGATGTAAACGAGCTGCGCAAGGCGCCGGTAGAAGCCCACCTGGGTGATCTTCTCTATTACACGGGACACCTCGACGAAGCCAAAGTCCGCTATAAAGAGGCCCGCCGGCTGCATCCCGAGAGCCTGCCTCCCAGGGAGGGTCTGGCCCTGATCGCGCTGCGTGAAGAGGACAGGGAAACGGCCCGGGGACTGCTCGAGGAGACATCGGAGGGAGGGTCTCAGAACTACCTGGTTCACTATTACTACGCCGAAATGCTGATGGACGAGGTCAGCCGCCAGTCGGAACTGAGCCAGGTTGAGTTCGAAAGCATATCCAGGCCCCTGCGAGATGCGATTGAACTGGCTCCGGCCTTCGATCGCCCCTACTACCTGATGGGTCGACTCTACCGCAAGTGGGGAAAAGATCTGGATGAAGGTCTGGGCTTTATCGATCGAGCTCTCGTGCTCAAGCCCAGAAGCGACTACTACCACATGACCCGGGCCGACCTGTTGCTGGCCAGACAGGAATACGACGAAGCCGAACAGCTGTTCCGGGATCTGGCGGAGGCGGACGAGGAGGGAATTCGTCAATACGCACAGCGGAACCTGGAGTATCTGAGCGATCTCCGCCACCGGCAGGGGGCTCAGGCCAGGGCCGAAGCCGAGAGAGAGAGGCTGTTGGCAGAGCTGAGCCGGCAGATCGAGCCTTTACCCGACTCAGAAGAGGCTATCGCTGCCACCCCGAGGGACCAGAGGGTCGCGCGCCCGCCGGCGTTGAGACGGAGCAAGCCACAGGGAAGCAGTGAGGCCGAAGACGCCCAGGCGCAAGAACGCCAATGCCGGCCGACTTTTACCAGCGTCTCCGGAATCGTTCCCCTGGAGGGCCGGCTGCGGCGCGTCGATTGCATGGAGGAAGGTATTCAGTATGTCGTCGAGATCGGTGGCCGGGAGGTTCGTGCCATCGGCGTGGATCCGACCCGTCCGGTACTGTTCAGTTGTGCTGTGCACCTGCAGGAAATGCGCTGTGGTGCCTTCAGCTACGATGCCGTCATCTACTTCGAGCCCGGTCAGAAGCGAGATCCTGAGACCGGAGCCCTCAGAGTCCTGGCCATCGAGTTCAGATAAGAATCCTTTACTCCCTTCATTCCTCCTCAGTCCTGGTGACAACGAGAGTGATCACGTAGTCGTCGAGCGCGATCCGATCGGTACTGACGGGATAGGGATCGACAGCGGTGAGATGGATCGTGTATTCCCCGAAACGTGACCGGGCCAGGTCTCCGTGACCGGCTCGACTGATCACCTCTACTTCCTGCTTTTCTTCCCCGGTCTTGCCGACACGAAGAATAATCCTCACCTGGCCCTCCCAGATACACACTACGTCGGAAGGGCAGCGTGAGTCTTCGGGCAGATTCCAGAACAGGAGTTCCAGCTCTTCGTCCTGGAGCACTGCGGTCTGACCGATCTGGAGCTGAACCTCGGTCTCCAGCGCGGCTTCCACGCGGGTGCCCTCTCCCTCTTCCTTCTCAATCACCGAGACTCCGGACAGGGGAAGCCCCTGAATCGTGTTGAAGACGGCCAGGCCGAGCGGGGCCGGGGAGGTGACGCTGGCCAGCTGCTCGAGGCGAAGGGGGAAAATCTCCGGAACCGCAAAAGTCCAGAATTCATCATAGTAGTCGGCGTAGATCTCGCCGGGGAGAAGCTTGACCGACTCTGTATTGTCGGGGCGCAGGATCAGTTCCGCCTCGATCGGGGCGTCCGAGAGGTTGACGACCGCAAACGCCGTGTTCAGTGTCTGGAACCCGTTGTACAACGACACCGGGAAAACGAACGACTTACCCGGGATGACCGGGTGGTTCTCAATCTGGCGGATGATGTGGTCCTCAAAGTTGAAAATGGGCCCCGGAGTCGCCAGGCCCTCGGCATACTGAAAGAGAGTCTGAACGCTCAGGGAACCGGAGCGGGTGAGGCGGGCCCAGCCAATGGCCGCTGTTTCGCCCGGCATCACGGTCAGACGCAGTGTGGAGCCGGGAGGAATGGAGAACTCGGCTCGGTTGTCCTCGATCTGAAGCTGTCCCGGCGATGTCCAGGAGAAACCGAGTTCGGCAGCCAGGGCGGTCCCGTCGTCGGCGGTGAGAACGAGGGTTCCTTCGACGGCTTCGTCGGTTTCGTTGGAGAGACGAAAAACGGTGCGGAATCCAACGTCACCAAACAGCCCGGCTCCGATCTGGACGAAAAGAAGATCTGCGGGGTTGTGGCTGGACGCGAACCCGGTTAACAGGAGCAAAGACAGGATCAAAAAGCTGCTCAGGATTCTAGGCACAGATGCCTCCTTCAACCGCTCCCCATGATCCACAATTATTATACGCCACCCACCAGGAGAATGTTTCCCGTTCTCGCCCTTTTCCTTTGCCCTTGACTTTGCCCCGGCTCAGCGCCCCGACCCATCGCTCTCTCAGACTAAAATGAACGAGTTCAAAAAAGTAATTGACAGACAGAGTAGATCTATCATATTTTATTGAACATGTTCAATACTGACTTGCAAATTCTTCCCGAGGATCTCCAGCTCAAACGCAACAGTGGCAAGACCCGGAAAGGGGAGCAGACGCGGGCGAGAATTCTGGAAACCGCCCTGAAGCTGTTCCGGGAGCAGGGATACGAGAAGACCACCATACGCGCCATCGCGGCCGCAGGGGACGTTTCGCTGGGCAGCGCCTACTACTACTTTGAATCCAAAGAGCATCTCGTTCAGGCGTTTTACCTGCAGACTCACGTCGAGCATGTGGCTGCGTGCGAGCCCATATTGAAGCAGCGCAGAGAGCTGTCGGACCGGCTGCTGGGGGTCGTGCGGGCCAAGATCGAGACCTCGTCGGCCTACCACCGCTTTTCGGCGATTCTGTTCAGGACCGCGGCCGATCCGCGCAGCCCTCTGAGTCCTTTCAGCGAGGAGTCGGCTCCCTTGCGGGAAAAGGCCACTGCACTCTTTCGGGAGGTGGTGGAGGGATCCTCTCTCAGAGTGGGGGAGGATCTAAGAAGACAGCTGCCCCGTCTACTGTGGCTGTATCAAATGGGGATCATCCTCTTCTGGATCCACGACACCTCGCCCGGATGTGCGCGCACCCATCGACTCATGGAGCAAAGTGTCGAGATCGTCTGTCGTCTGATTCGACTGGCCAACTTTCCTCTGTTCCGTCCGCTGGTCAAGTCCACGCTGGACCTTCTAGCGGAGCTGAATGAAACTACCGAATTGCCCCCGAAGCAGCAGGAATCGTATGTCTGATCCAAGGGTTGTGATCGCCGCCGGCACCGGGTTCCTCGGGCAGACTCTGGCCTCTGCGCTAAATGACAAGGGCTACGAGGTTGTTATTCTGTCCCGGAATCCGAGCCATTCACTTGGACAGGGTACGGTAGTCGGGTGGGACGGCAAATCATTGGCCGGCCGCTGGCCCGGATCGCTGGAAGGTGCCGCCTCGGTGGTCAACCTGGCCGGCAGGAGCGTTAACTGCCGGTATACGCCGGCAAATCGAAAAGAGATTGACGACTCCAGAGTCGATTCCACCCGCGTGATGGCTGAGGCGATTTCCCAATGCTCTCGCCCCCCCGGAAGCTGGATCCAGGCCGGGTCGCTGGCCATCTACGGCGACACTGCGGATCGAGTCTGTGACGAGCACACTGCTGCAGGGACCGGGTTTCCGGTCGAGACATGTCTAAAATGGGAAGCGGCTTTCCGGGAGCGGGGGGTGACGCCGACGCGCCAGGTTCTGTTTCGCATCGGGTTCGTTCTCCAGGCGGGCCAGGGGGCGCTGGCTACTTTGGAAGGAATCACGCGCCTCTATCTGGGCGGCCGGGCTGGGCCGGGACGCCAGTTCATCAGCTGGATCCATCACCACGACCTGAACCGGATGTTCCTGGCGGGGATCGAACGAGAGGACCTCGCAGGAACGTACAATGCCACCTGTCCCTCTCCCGTCGACAACAACGAGTTCATGAGAGAGCTGCGTCGCGCTCTGGGCCGTCCGTGGGCACCACCCACACCCTCCTGGGCCGTCCACCTCGGGGCCTTCTTCATGAGGACGGAGGCTTCCCTGGCCTTGACCGGCCGCAGGTGCCTTCCGGCCAGGCTGCAGAAGTCGGGATTTCGCTTTCAATTCGCCGATCTGAGGGCGGCTCTCGGCGAGATTTATCAAAGGCCCACAATACGGGGAGTACAAAATGTCAACGAAACACCGGCTCCCTGAAAGAATACGGGGGATGCGAAAGAGCTTGAGGGTCGGCCTGGTGGCGGTTCTCCTCATGGCCGTTCTGGCCGGGAGCGTCCTGCTCTTTTATTTCGCCTCCCGGTGGCACAGCTACGGGTACGTGCTGGTCGTCGTGGTTCCACTCGTGATCGGCTTCGCACTCGCTTATTTCTCACCGGGCCCGGTCTGGCTGCGCGTCTTGATCATCGGGGTAGTGCTGGCGGGCCTCTTCACGATCCTGCTGACTCTCGGTATTGCCGGGCTGCTATGCGCCTCGATTCTCCTGCTGGTGGCCGGGTTCCCCCTGGCTGCAGGTCTGGTACTGGCGATTTGCATTCAACGTTTCCTCGAGAAGAGGCACCGCCCGGGGGCCCCGACCGTGCTTTCCCTGCTCTTTCTGGTACCTCTGGGCCTGCTCTATGCAGAAAGCCTGCTCCCGGCCGATTTCGAACCGGAGACCGTCCGAACCGAACAAGTACTGGATCTGCCGGCTCTCGAAGTGTGGGGCCGCTTTCTCTTCTATGAAGACTGGGGTCATGAAAGACCCTTTCTGTTGAAGGTGGGTCTTCCCCGCCCCCTGCACACTGTGGGAAGGGTCTCGGGCCGCGGAGACATCAAGACCTGCGTCTACGACAGGGGCTACCTCGTGAAGGAGATCACGAGTTATGTCCCGGCCCGAGAGCTGGCTTTCGAGGTCATCGAGCAGGTGGGCATCGAAGATCGATCGATTCGCCTCCTGGACGGCAGCTTCAGGCTTGACCGGCTGGGGCCGGGACGCACCCGGGTCACGCTGATGACGCGCTATATCCCGAAGCTTCAGGCGCGGCTTTTCTGGAGGCCCTGGGAGAGAAGGGTGACCCGCTTTCTCCACGAGCACATCCTGCAGGGGGTCAAAACGCGCAGTGGCGGCAGGCAAAGCCCTGCCTGGGGGCTCGAACCGTGATCTTCGTCAAGAGCAGCGGTCAGGTCAGAATGCAGGCCGACATTCGCTTTCCGGTGTCCATCGAGCAGGCCTGGCTGACCGTTTCGAAGGTTGAATCTTTTGCCTGCATCGACTACTTCCACCGCAAGATCATACGCGTAGACCGGCCGGGCGAGCCCCCTGGCCGGATCCTGATCGACCACCGCCTGGCAGGAGTAGGAATCATCCGGGAGGGCAAGATTTACGGGTGGCGTGAAGGCACCGGCTACGGTTTCAGCGATCTGAGCCGCCGCCACAAGCGCCGGGGTTTTCCGCATGTTTACCTCTTCCGGCTGCGCCGGGAAGCAGAAGATCGGTGCTCTTTACGGATTGAAATCAAGGGCCGCTGGACCGCCAACTGGATTCCGCGCCCGCTCGTCATTCTGTGGCTGCAAGTCATCTTCACGAAGATCAAGATATCTGCCCGGCGAGCCGTGCTCATGGACGCCTTGAAGGAGCTGACCAACGGGGGATCTCCCGTGCCGCTGGCCAATTGAACCCGCTGCAGGTATCTTTGGTCGGTGTGTCCTCGCATTGTGCCGATAATCCCGACGCTCGGTCTTTCCCGCGCAGCAGCGGCCGGAGCGCCGGACCCGTCTCCTGACATCGGCATCATCTTCGAGGATGACCAGGCGTACCCCCATGTCTAACTCTGAAGCCTTGCCGGCAGCGAGAGCTCAATGGAAGAGACCTCCGAGTCGCTCCTGGGGGATTCTCCGCTCCCTGGGGCCGGGCTTGATCATCGCCGGTTCCATCGTTGGATCGGGCGAGCTGGTGGCCACCACGAAGACGGGTGCCGAGGCGGGGTTCTGGCTGCTGTGGCTGATCCTCATTGGCTGCGTCATCAAGGTCTTTGCCCAGATCGAGTTCGGACGCGACGCGATTACTCATGGCGAAGGGACTCTTGCCAGCCTCAATCGGGTCCCTGGGCCCAGGCTCAGGGTGAACTGGATCGTCTGGTACTGGTTATTCATGCTCATGATGAGCCTGGCCCAGCTGGGAGGGATCGTGGGGGGAGTCGGCCAGGCACTGGCCATCACGACGCCACTTACCCGCGCCGGCAGCGAGTTCAACCTGTATCAGGATCGGAAGACCCGCCGCGAGGTCCTGGCTGCACTGGTCGAGCGGACCAGCGTTGGGGCGGCGGTTTCGGATACGGGTCGCATGGAAAGACTTCAGAGCGAGCTACAGGAGTTGGACGCTGAGCTGAGGGCAACACCGGCACCCCCCGAGTCTCAGGATGATGTCATCTGGGCGCTGCTGCTCACCGTTGTCACCATCGTCGTCCTGGTCAAGGGGCGGTATCGACTCGTACAGTCTTTGGCAACCATCCTCGTTGCCATGTTCACGTTCGTGACCATATGGAACCTTTTCGCGTTGCAGAGTCTGCCCGACTGGCGGGTGACGTGGGCCGAGTTGACCCGGGGCCTCAGCTTCCGCCTGCCGCCGGAGGCGGCCGCGGGAGTCTCGCCGCTGGCAACGGCTCTGGCCGCCTTCGGAATCATCGGAGTCGGCGCCACGGAGCTGGTGGCATATCCCTACTGGTGCCTGGAAAAGGGATATGCGAAGTGGACGGGACCGCGCGAGGAGAGCATGGCCTGGGTGGAACGTGCGCGTGGATGGATCAGGGTACTCCACTGGGACGCCATTCTGTCAGCCGTCGTCTACACTTTTGCAACCGTGGCCTTTTACCTGCTGGGGGCGGCTGTGCTCGGTCGCGCGAATCTGAATCCGGCCGGTACTCAGATGATCCGCACGCTCGCCGAGATGTATGTTCCGGTTTTCGGAGAAACTGCCCATGTCATTTTTCTGTTCGGTGCCATCGCAGTGCTTTATTCGACCTTCTTCGTGGGCAGCGCCGGTCACACCCGGGTCATGTCCGATGCGCTTCGAGTCTTCGGACTGGTCGACAAGGACGAAGCAACCCGCCAGTTCTGGATTCGTGTTTTCAGCGTGCTGATGCCCTCGACCTGCTTCGTGATCTACGCCTTCGTGCAGGCCCCGGTTGTCCTGATTCTTTTGAGTGGTGTGACCCAGGCGGTTATGCTGCCCATGCTGGCCTACGGCGCCCTCTACTTCCGCTACCGGAGATGCCACCCCGCCCTCCGTCCCGGCAGGTGGTGGGATCTGTTTCTCTGGTTGTCGAGCGTGGGCCTGGTGATCGCCGGAGTCTGGGCGGCCCTGACCCGCATCCTGCCCGCTTGACGGGCGACCACCCGGAGTCGCCCCTACATTCGTAGGGGCCAGGGTCGCCCCTACGTTGCCAATATCCAACGGTCGTGGAATGTGGAACGTGGAACCTCCCCTGTATCCTACAATAGGCTGTGTTGACGATCCCATAATCGAGAAAAGAAAGGCCCTGCAATGCTCCTGAAAATAGCCGTCTGCCCGGTTGCGCTTCTGATTCTGCCCGGTCTCGTCAACCCCCTCCCGGCTCAGCAGGCCAGCGACGAAGTCTATGCCGAGAAGATCGCTGAATACACCACCGATTCCAGGTTCGTCAACGAGATGGTGGATCATCTTCCCTACTCGGAGGAGATCCCTTCCCCTCTGGATCATTTTGGAACGATTATCGGGGCGCCCGGCATCCTGCATTACACGCATGAGATTCACGGCTACCTCCGTGCTCTGGCACAGGCATCACCCCGCGTGATGATCCGGGAGATCGGGAAAAGCGAGGAGAATCGCGACATGATCGAAGTCATCGTGTCGAGCCGGGAGAACCTCCGGAATCTGGAAACAAACCGGCTCTATCTGAACCGGTTGGCCGATCCCCGCAGCCTTTCCGACACAGAGGTCGGGGAGCTCATCAGCAAGGCCAGGCCAACCTACTACGTAACCGGGGGTTTGCATTCCACCGAGACGGGTCCACCCGAGATGCTGATGGAACTGGCGTATCGCCTGGGAGTGGAGGATTCTCCCCTCACCGAATCAATTCGCAGCAACACCATTTTCATCTTCTGCCCGGTTGCAGAACCGGATGGGTGGGACCGGCAGGTGGATGCCTTTCGCTACCGAGCCGCCGACCGGGGTCTGGATCCGAACCTGGTCTACTGGGGGAAGTATGTGGCTCACGACAATAACCGTGACGCGCTGGGCATGGCTCTGAAGTTGAGTCGCAACCTGCTCGGCACCTTTCTTCACTGGAAGCCCCAGGTACTGCACGACCTTCACGAGTCGGGATCCTACCTGTACACCTCCACCGGACTGGGGCCTTATAACGAACACGTGGATCCCATCGCCATTGGCGAATGGCACAACCTGGCCCACGAAGAGGTCACGGAGCTGACCCGGCGGGGGATGCCGGGAGTCTGGACCCACGCCTTTTACAATGGCTGGGCGGCCAACTACATGTCATGGATGGCCAACATCCGTAATTCCATTGGTCGCTTCTATGAGACCTTCGGCAACTCCATCCCGGAGACTGTCGAGCGGACACTGAGCGCCGGCGCCACCTCACGTAAGTGGTATCGGCCCGATCCTCCACTGAAAAAAACACTGTGGTCGCTGCGAAACAACACCAACTATATGCAAAGCGGCGTGCTCGTCGCGCTCAAATATATGGCCGACAATCACACCGAGTTCGTGGATAACTTCCATCGAAAGACAGCCCGCTCCATCGAAAAGGGAAAGATGGAAACTCCTCATGCGTGGGTGATACCCCCCCGGCAAAAGCGCCCGGTTGCGGCTGCCGAACTCGTCAACCTGCTGGTAGCCCACGGGGTCGAGGTACAGGTCGCGACCTCGGAGTTGCAATGGGCCATTGATCCGAAGGATCCCCAGGTTTCGGCTGAGGATGAGAGTAACCGGGCAACCGCCCCGGCAGGATCCTGGATCGTTCGGCTGGACCAGCCGTACCGCGCCGTTGTGCAAAATCTCATGGCGGAGCAGAACTACCCGCCCGGTGCTCCTCGTCCCTATGACGATGCCGGGTGGACTCTCAGATATCTGCGCAACGTCGAGGCCCGCGAGGTGAATGATCCGTCGATTCTCTCCGCCGATATGGAGTTGCTTAGGGAGCTGGCAGCCGTCGCCGGGGAGGTCACAGGGGAGGGAAACCCCTACTTTCTCGTCGACCACAACACGGAGGACAATCTGGCAGTCTTCCGCTTCCGTCTAGAGAACATAGACATGGAGGCTGCCGAGGATCCTTTTGATGTAGAGGGAGAACACTACGGGGCCGGCACACTCCTCATTTCCCGCGAGGGCAATCCTGCAAACCTGCCCGAGTTGTTGGAGCGCCAGGCGCGGGCACTGGGCCTTACTGTTCGCGGGGTGAAGTCACTGCCCGATGTCTCGACCCACTCTGTGGAAGTCCCGCGCATTGCGCTTGTCCATTCCTGGGTTTCGACTCAGGATGCCGGCTGGTGGAGGTTTGCCTTCGACCACTATGACATCCCCTATTCTTACGTCTCGACTCAGGATCTGGCGGGTACCGATCTTTCGACCCTGGACGTGGTTGTCATGCCGCACTGCCGGGAAACGCCGCAGACGCTGGTGGCGGGGACGACCGAAGCCGGGGATCCGATACCCTGGAAGCAGACCGAGCAGTACCGGCACATCGGGGTTATCGATGAGACCGACGATATGCGCCCGGGAATGGGATACGAGGGTGTGGCCAACCTGAAACGGTTCATAGAGAACGGAGGTGTCTTCATTACCGAAGGGACGACGGCTGCCTTCCCCATCGACATGGCCATTACGCGACGCGTCAGCATCGTGCGGACCCGAAACCTGGTAGTTCGTGGTTCCGTGCTGAAGGCCGTGGTGAGTGACGGAAAGAGTCCGATCTCCTACGGCTATGGGAACAGTTTTCCCGTCTATTTCAACCAGGCCCCGGTCTTCAAGGTACGCCGGAGCCTGGGCAGCTACCGGACGCCCGACTGGTTCGAGGACGAGCTATGGGAAAAAGAGGTGCCGCGTACTGTGATCAGCTTCGCAAAGAGTGGTCTCCTCATGAGCGGGATGCTGCAGGGAGCCGGCGAGCTGACCGGCAAGCCGGCCGTGATTGATGTCCCGGTAGGCAGGGGCCACGTCGTTCTCTTCGCCAACCGCCCCTTCTGGCGCTGGAAAACCCACGGCAGCCACGCCCTCGTCTTCAACACGATGCTGCACTGGAACGACCTCCGAGCCGGATGGCCCGAGAGACCAAAAGAGTAAAGTTCCTACAGTTCCACCGTCCTGTACCCGCCCTTGGACCGGAAGTAAAAAATCAGACCCAGGTAGCAGAAAAACATGATGGCGGGAAGGATAGCCACTCGGGCCAGGGTTCCCTGATTGGTGGTCGCCACGATCAATTCGACGTCACCCTGCTGCTCGACGGACAGCTCCTCGATCTGCCGCTTGTCCAAGGGGCGGTACGTCATCAGGAACTTTTTCTCCTCGGGTAGGGCGAGCCGAGCATGAAGGGCCGGGTCCCGGGCGTGCAGCGCGTCGTCGAGCGATTTGTCCTGAAGGACTCCCAGAAACGGATTCCCCAGCACTCCCACGGCGATCATGCCCACTCCCGCAATGGCGTTCAGGGTGAGGGCTCCCCCCTTCGGGAACTGCTCGGCAACAACACCGAGGGTGGTGGGCCAGAAGTAGGTCTTTCCGAGCCCGTAGAGAGTGGCCGCCAGAAGCACGGCCACGGCCACGGACCCCGAATTTGCCAGCCACAGCAACCCGAGGGCTGCAATCCCTGCGCAGGAGGCGAGCAGCCCCAAGGGATTGATCCGGTGCACAATGGGGCCCGCGAAGAAGCGCAGAACGAACATGATCAGAGAGGTGTAGACGAGAACCCAGTTGCCGGCGTTCTCGCCGAAGGCTCTCAGAACCGGGGTCATCAGAGAGGCGATCCAGCTGTCGGTTCCCAGCTCGGTTGTGGCCAGCAGCACCATGATCAGCAGCAGGAAAATGAACATGGGCCGTCCGAAGCTCCTCAGGGTGAACATGAGAATGACGGTCGGGACGATCGTAAGCAGCAGGGTCAGCAGCGTTGGCAGGGCGAACTCGAAAAGGTTGCGGGTAATCTCATCCAGGGCCTTGGCTACAAAGAAGGCAACGATCAGACAGCTGCCCCAGCCAAATTCCTGAAGCATTTCCCGGTAGGAGATTCTGGCCGCAACGCGTTCCTGGACCGGCCACTTCTGCCCCAGCAACATGACTCCATAAACCACTGTGGGAATGAGAAAAAGGGCTATCTTGTAGCGCCAGACATGGTCCCCCTCCAGGCCGCTCATGGAAATGGCTAGGATGCCGCCCAGGACCAGGCCTCCCGGCCATCCTGCGTGAAGAATGTTCAGGTAATGAGTCTTCTTTTGCGGAAACATCGTGGTCGTTGCCGGGTTAATGACCGCTTCAACGGCCCCGTTGGCGAGGGCGAAAAGGAAGGTTCCGAGGTAAAGATACGTGTAGTCGCTGGCGGTGATGGTCAGGATGGCTGAGACCACGTGCAGCGTCCAGGCCACGGCCATGATTCTTCCGTAGCCGACGCGATCGATAATCAGGCTGAAGAGAATGATGCTCAGGGCGAAGGGAAACAATCCCGCCCCTTGAATGGCACCTTTCTGGGTCTCGGTCAGGTTAAAGAGCACGCCCCACTCATTGAGCAGGATGGCCCGAACAATGAACCCGAAAGAGGTAGCCACCAGCGAAATGATGCAGGCGATAAAAAGCCGATTACTCCTCATGCATAGAACTCCTCAAGGTAATCTACCCTGACTTATGGAAGGAAGTGCTCCAGAGAACCGAGCGATTGTATCGGTCTGTCAGGAGAGTTTCAACACAGAGAACGGGGTCGGCGGCTCCGGTCGGGTCAGGATGAAACGCGCCATTGCCGGGCCAGTTGGATGGCGTTGTGCCAGCGTTCCTGGCGTTGCCGGCGATCCTTCTCTTCCGTTTGGGGAAGGAAAACACGATCCTCTTGCCAGTGGCTTGAAATCTGCTCCCGGCTTTCCCAGAACCCAACCTCGAGTCCCGCCAGGAAAGCGGCTCCCAGGGCCGTGGTCTCGATGACTTTGGGCCGTCGCACGGGGATCCCCAGGAGATCGGCCTGAAACTGCATCAGGAAATCATTGGCGCAGGCCCCCCCGTCAACCTGGAGTTGCCGGACCGCGTACCCGGAATCCTCCTCGAAGCAGCGCACCACGTCGACTGTCTGATAGGCAATCGATTCCAACGCCGCCCGAACCAGGTGGGCCCGCCCGCTTCCCCGGGTCAGACCGATCAGCATTCCGCGCACCTCGGAATCCCAATAGGGGGCGCCCAGGCCGGTGAAGGCAGGTACCAGAAAGACGCCGTCCGTGCTGGGTATGGATCGGGCCAGGGCTTGTGTTTCCCCGGCTGTTTCGACGAGCCCGAGCTGGTCCCTGAGCCACTGGATGGCGGCCCCCGCGATAAAGACAGAACCTTCCAGTGCGTACTCCACCTGATCGTCGAGGCTCCAGGCGATAGTTGTCAGAAGCCCGTGGCTCGACTCTACAGGCGCGCTTCCCGTGTTCATCAGGGCGAAACAGCCGGTTCCATAGGTATTCTTAATCTCTCCAGGCCGAAAACAGGCCTGCCCGAAAAGGGCCGCCTGCTGATCCCCCGCCACTCCTGTAATGGGGATCTCCACGTCGGTGAAGCGGCTGCAGGTGCTCCCGAAGATCCCGCTGGATGAGAGTACACGGGGCATCAGCGAGACCGGGATCTGGAGTCGATCGAGCAGTTCCTCGTCCCAGTCGAGATCGTGAATATTGAAGAGCAGGGTCCGCGAGGCATTGCTGAAATCGGTTGCGTGGACTTTCCCGCCGGTCAGCTTGTGTATGAGCCAGGAATCAATCGTCCCGAACGCCAGCTGCCCCTGAGCGGCCTTTGCGCGGGCACCCTCAACGTGGTCCAGGATCCATTTGATCTTGGTGGCTGAGAAGTAAGGATCGACCACCAGACCGGTTCGCCGGGTGAAGAGTTCCGACCACCCGCGCTGACGAATCTCCTCGCAGATACTTTCGCTCTGACGAGATTGCCACACGATTGCGTTGTATAAGGGTTCCCCGGTCCTCCGATCCCACACTACGGTGGTTTCCCTTTGATTCGTGATGCCGAGAGCACAGATCTGCCCGGGATCGATCCGACTCAGGGTCAGGCATTCTCTAAGGGCCCGGAGCTGGGATCTCCAAATTTCCTCGGGATCGTGCTCGACCCATCCCGGCCGGGGGAAGAACTGCTGAAACTCACAGGAGTGCGACGCAACATCGTTTCCTTTTTGATCGAAGAGGATCGCCCGGGAGCTGGTTGTACCCTGATCCAGAGCGGCGACGTAGCTTTTCACGGGTATAACTCCTGATGAACAGGTCGGCAGTTGACCGCGTCGCAGTAGCGCAATGAGCGAAGCGAATAATTTGGAATCTGGAATCTGGAATCTGGAATCCCAACCTACCCGGCGTCAACAGGGAGCCGATCCAGTTCGATCTTGATCATGTCGCAATGGTCCTTTTCTTCGTCGGCAAATCGGAGGAAGATATCTCGGCCTCGTGTGTCGTCGAAGCGCTCTGCGTACTCAGTAAAGAAAGCGTAGGCCTCTTTTTCCATCTTCAAGGCGACCTCCAGTGCTTCCACTTCGTTGAGATCTCCCAGCAGGCCCTCTCGAACCTTCAGTTCCGACGGGAAAATGGCTTCTAGAGCGTCGAAATCAAAGTGGAGGAAAACCGGTGCGCTGAGGATGTCGGGGGTGTCTTTGATGAGCCGGTCCCATTCGACCCGCAGGTGCCGCAAGTGGCGCTCTTCCTCCTCCAGCATGCTCAGGAAGATCTTCCGGGTGGAGGGAGAGTCGGCGACTTCGGCGGCGGCGCTGTAGAACCTAACGCCGCGCTCTTCGGTGGCCAGAGCGATCCGGAGAGCGTCGCGAGCGAACACTTTGTCGTTGTCGAAAACCAACCGGGAGGGCTCTTTCTTTTCCTGACATTCCTTGCAGATGCCGTATATCTGATGGCGTTGCTGAACGGGTTTCAGGCCATACTCGGACGCGATGCTGGCTTGAAGCTCTTCCAGCTCGGGACTGAAGAATTCAATCGTCTTGTGGCATTCCTGGCACACGATGTGGTGATGTTTGGGTCGTCGGTAAAGACGCTCGAATCGGGTCCGGCCATCATTCAAATCCGTTTCCCGGGCCAGACCGCATTCCGTCATTGCTTTGAGGGTCCTGAAAACCGTCGTGAAACCGATCCCGGAGTCTTTCTTTCGCACCTCTTCGTAGAGTTCGTCCGCGCTCAAATGCCCGTCGGTACTGAGAAAAGTGGTCACAATCAGCCTGCGCTGCCGCGTCATTTTCAGGCCATTGCTCTTCAGGTAGCCGGCAAAAATGTCGAAATAAGGTTTGCTATTCTGGGTCATAGCCGACCACCTGCCTGGTTGCGACTGCCATCCTCTCAGGGATGACGCTGTTATATTAATAGATTCCGGGAGGATCTGCCGAGAGCTGACCTCAGGGAGTACATGGAGAGACAGAAATGCCGACACTCGAGATCGAAGGGCTGAAAACAGTTGAAGTGGAAGCAGGCAGGCGCCTGGTTCTCGCCATTGAAGACGCGGGGGTAGACGTCATGCATGCCTGCGGCGGGAACGCGCGCTGTACGACCTGCAGGGTTGAATTCCTGACGGGCGAGCCGGAAACAATGACCGTGGCAGAGCATGACAAACTCGCGGAACGCCAGCTCACGGGAGTTCGACTTTCCTGCCAGATGCAGTGTCAGAGCGACATGAAGCTGAGAGTGATTCACCGGCTCTCGGAGACCGGCCGACCCGATCCAGGGCCACCTCCCGCTGAGCAGATTACTCCCCCCCCGGAATGGGTGTGACCTCCAGCGCGGTCACGCCAACTTGGAACCTGGAACGGGCGCGAGCCTAGCGAACGCAATCTACCAGCCCTCGCGCGCTCTCAGACCGGTGATGTGGGCGATGTGATGGGCGCCGTGCCAGGCGTAAAGGGCGACATGGACAGTCAGGTCAACGTTGCCCAATTCCGGATGCTCAAAGGTTCGAGACCAGGTCTCCGGTTCGAAGGAACGCAGCAAGAAGCTCCAGCGTCTGTGCAGAGCTTGCACCAGAGGGAGTGAGAGCTCCACGTTTCCGTTTCTGTCATCGGGCGATTCCGCCCAGCGGTTCTGCTCATAGGTCTTGATCGTGGGGTTGTCCTCGGTCAGCGCCCACTTGGTCCGGAGATAGGCGTTCAGATGGCTGTCCGCGATATGATGAACCACCTGTCTGATCGTCCAGCCATCAGGGCGGTAGGGCGTGTCCAGTTGTTCTTCTGACAGTCCGGCGACCGCCTCCCGCAGTTGCCCCGGGGCGGCCTCGATGGCCTCGATCCACTGCTGGAGAAGCTCCGGGGTGGCATCGCGCGGCATTTGAAAACGATCGATGGGATAACGCAGCACTTCCATTGTCCTACCTCCATTCCACTCTTCTGAGCACTTCCGACGTTCCAGCGTTGCCAGGTTCCAACCTTCCACCGGATCTGGAATTCTAGCGCAAATCACCCTACACTCGCTGCACCGATGAAAGGAACTAAACCGGGTCGATTGTCCCCTGCCGTGGCTGGGATCTTTGCTTTGGCGCTCGCACTGGCCACCTGCTCATCGTCTGAAGTGGTTCCCGATCCACAGCCGTCTGAATCGATTTCCCTCATGCCCGAACTGGATGCGATCCGGAGGGAGCGACTGGTGGATATTGCCGGCCGGTTCGTGACGCCGGAGGGGTTTCAGGTCGAAATGGCCGCGGACCACGAACTGGTGGGCTCGGTGGTCAACATGACTTTTGGTCCCGGCGGACGTCCCGTTCTTGCCTTGCTGGACAATGGCATCGTGTTTCTGGAGGACCGAGACCGCGACGGGCGATTTGAGCACAAGATCGTTTTCACCGCACAGATCAAGACCGCTCACGGTTTGGAATTTGTCGGTCCCGGCGATCTCCTGGTCCATGCGCTGGGACCGGAGGGCACCGGCCTCTACCGGGTTCGCGATCTGGACGGTGACGATCGCAGCGACCGAATCGAGCTGATCAGTCCGACCATCGGCGAGCTCGGCGAACATGGACCGCATGAAATCGCACTGGGTCCTGATGGCACCCTCTACGTCCTCTTCGGAAATCATTCTTACCCGGGCGGGCCCGTTCATCCGCTGTCTCCGTCCAGGAATCTGCAGGAGGATCACCTGCTGCCAAGATTCGTGGATCCTCGAGGGCATGCCAGAAACATTCGTGCCCCTGCCGGCACCATCCACCGCTTTGACTTAGAGACCAGGGAGTGGTCCCAGATTGCCGGCGGCTTCAGGAATCCGTTCGACTTTGCTATTGACCTGAGCGGGGAAATCTTCGCGTTCGAGGCCGACATGGAATGGGACCTGGGCCTCCCCTGGTACCGGCCCAACCGGGTTCTGCACGTGATCCCCGGAGGGGACTATGGCTGGAGGACGGGGTCGAGCAAGTTCCAGCCTTACTACATCGACACTCTTCCCAGCGTCGACGATGTGGGCCGCGGTTCTCCCGTCGGTATGGAGTTCTACTACCACGACGCCTACCCGGAAAAGTACCGGGGCGCATTGTTCATGGGGGACTGGTCACGCGGAAGAATACGAGTGATTTTTCCCAGCCCAAGGGGAGCCAGTTATGAGGGGACAGCCGTTGACTTCGTCCACGGGGAGCCCCTCAACGTATCTGATCTGGACGTGGGCCCCGACGGCTTCCTCTACTTTTGTACGGGAGGTCGGCAGACAAGGGGTGGCTTATTCCGGGTTCGATTCGGGGCAGATGGGGCCCCTGCTCCCGAGACCGGCCTGGAGAGGGTTCTCGGCCAGCCCATGCCCCGCTCCGCCTGGGGGCAGGCGGCGCTTCAACGATTGAAAGACAGCATGGGAGAGCGTTGGGTGTCCTCTCTGAGGGAGGTGGTACTGGACGAGGTCGCAGCCGTCGACGACCGCCGCCGAGCCCTGGAGATCCTGCAGATCCATGGCCCCTCCCCGGATCTCTCTCTGCTGGTTGAGCTGATCCGGAGCGATGCTGCCGAGATTCGTTCCGCCGCGCTCCTGCTCATTGGCACTTTCAGCACTCCCCTTGCGGAAACCGTACTGACAGACTCGCTCCAGGATGAGGATCCGAGGGTTGTGCGCCGCGCCGCTGAGGGACTGGTTCGCCTTGCTCAGGAAAGAGAACTCCCTGTACAGGGGGGAGAGGGCATGATCAGCGGGCTCTTTTCCTGTCTCGAGAGTGAGGATCGCTTTGTTCGCTACAGCTGCCGGCAGGCCCTCGAGGGGGCGCCCCGATCGGACTGGCTTGCGGTGCTCGAGCACCGCAAGCCGAATGCTCACCCCAGGGCGGTCCTGGGGGCTCTTCTGGCGTGGGTGCACCATCTGGAAACCGAAGAGGAGGCGGGGCGTCTTTTCGAAAGGCTCAAGCAGATTCGGGTCACTCGTCTCGATACGGAGCTGCTCCTGGACTACCTTCGTGTTGTGCAGCTGGCCCTGGTGCGGGATCCCCGACCCGCGCCCGGGCTGGGCGTGGCCCCTGCTCTGGGAAGACGGCTGATCCTCGAATTTCCCCATGAAGACTGGCGGGTCAACCGGGAACTCCTGACCATCCTCTCGTTCCTGGAGGTTCCCGGAGTCGTGGAACAGGGACTTGCCCATCTGGCCTCCGGTCTCCCCAAAGAAGAACAGATTCATGCGGTCTATGCCCTGCGTACGGTTGAAACGGGCTGGACCCCCGAGACAAAAGACGCCTTGATCGCCTGGTTCCGCACAGCCTGGAATTTCCGGGGCGCTGCCAGCATGGAAGGCTTCCTGGGGAACCTGTGGGAGTCTTCTCTGAAGCTTCTCGAGCCGGCCGAGCGGGAGCGCGCTGAGCTGCTGAGGGAAGAGGTCATGGCCGAGAAGATGAGGCGCCTGGCCGCCTATCTGGCGGAGGACGACCCCCCGGAAATAGGGCAGGAGCCGCCGCAGTCCGGAGATCGGCTCGGCAATATGAGCTTTGAGGAGCTGAGCGACTACCTCGAATACGATCCGAGCGGCTATGAGGAAGGAGACGCCGAGAGGGGCCGCCGAGTTTTTTATCTGGCCAAGTGTGTGAGTTGCCACGTGTTTGGCGAGGAAGGGAGGGGTGGGGGACCGGATCTGTCAACGGTAGTGAAGCGATTTCGGAGACGGGAAATTCTGGAGTCGATCATGTTCCCGTCCAGAGTGGTCTCCGACCAGTATGTTTCGTGGTCCGTCCGGCTCAAGAACAATGACGAGATCGCCGGCATGTTCGTGGCCGAGGGTGACAACGAACTGACTTTAATTACCGCGACCGGAGAACGGGTAGACATCCCCAAGGACCAGATCGAACAGCGCAGGGAATCAGACATCAGCATCATGCCCGAGGGGCTCATTGACAGCATGACGCTCCATGACCTGGCGAGCCTCATGGCGTTCCTGGAGCAGGCTGGGGGGGAGGATCAATTGAAAATTGAAAATTGAAAATTAAAGATCATTCGCTTTGCTGATTGCGGTTCCAGGGCAGGGTCGACGGTTCACCAGTCGGGGGGGGAACCGCATCGGAGCAGTTCCGGGATCAATTTGTCGAAGTTAAGATCGCAGTGATCGCAACTCCTCTTCCAGCTCCATTACCCTGCCCTGTTCCACCGCGGCCTCGATACACTCGATCATCTTCTGGGCGGTTATCGCGTCGCCTAGCGTTGACAGCGGCTGTTCGCTCTTTGCGACACAGCGGTTCACGAAATAATCGACCTCATTGCGAATAGAACCAAGGTAAGCAGTGTAGGTCTGCGAGTGGGCCGCCTGCGGCTTGATTTCCACCCAATCACGGTAGCTGTATCTGGTGGAGCCCTCGGTTCCGATCACCCGGACCTGAACCGTCCACGGGTCCGCGGCGTGATCATCCGCCGCGAAGCTTGCACAGAAGTGGGCCAGGGCTCCGTTGCTCAGCTCCAGGTTCACCATCGCTATGTCTTCCCGTTCGAGCTCCTTGTAGTGAAGCGTTGCCTTGAGCGCGCTCAGCCGCTTAACCGGGCCCGCCAGGAAGAGCAGGATGTAACAGTGATGGGTGAGAATCTGGCGGATCACTCCGGGATAGCGGCGGGCGATTTCTTCCGCGTGATGGATGTTGTAGAGCACGTAGACACAAACGAGGCGCCCCAGGTCTCCCCCCCGGATCAGTTGGCGGGTGCGAACGAGTCCCTCTTCATAAATGTAATTGTGGCCGGGCACGCACACGAGGCTGCGATCGTCGGCCAGTTGCTGCAGTTCCTCGATTTCGCCGGTATTCGTCGCCACCGGCTTCTCCACCAGAACGTGTTTTCCTCCCTTCAGCGCCAGGCTGGTGTATCGGAAATGAGTCTCCAGGTTGGTCAGCACGAAAACAGCATCGATAGCGGGATCGGCAATCAGCTCCGCGGCCGTCTCGTATTGTTTGCAGCCAAAACGAGCCGCCTTGGTAGCGGCAGTGGAGGAGGTGCGATTCCAGAGGCCCACAAGCCGCGCACCTGCACAGGCGTGGATCGCCCGGGCGTGCAGGTCGGAGACATCGCCGGCTCCGATAAAGCCGATTCCCAGGGACATCGTGTGAAACTCCGTACGCTTGGCCCAACCGGACAGGCGGGTCTTCGATTCTGCCCGATTGGGGGTTTCTTCGCAACCCGGCGCAGTCACTATCGTTCCTGCCTCTGTACGTTCCTTGACGGTTCAGTTTCCTTGCGGCTTCCAGGCCGGTCCCGGAGATGGCCTGTGCCGCCGCCGAGGTGGCAGAGGCGCGAATCTTGATGAGCGCGCCGTTCCACAACCTTCCCCGCCACCGGATGAGCACGCCAACGTGGCAATTGGAATGCTATTCCCCGCAGGGCCAGGCAACGACTCCTCGGTGGCGGATGGCATGACTGGGCGTTCGGGGGTGCCTGGAAAGCCTTTCCATTCTCCAATCCCCCTTCTCGCATTCCGATTTTCTCTCCAGGGGGGGCTCGCACCCATCCGGGTTTGACCTCGCGAAATCTTCGTCCGTCGGTCAGCAGCACGCCCAGGTAGAAAAGCCGGGTATGAGTGCTGCCGGTGGCAATCCGGAGAGCCGGTCCTCCCGGGTCGGCGTCAGTACGTATATACGAAGCAGGAAAGCGGGGAACGTCGATCCTGGAGAAGTTCCGAGCGTGCAGTTTCCCATAGAAATCTCGAGTGCGGCGCAGGCTGTCCTGCTGACGGATGACGATCGAAGTAGCAGCCCACATTGAAAGCACAAGAATGGTGCCGGCTACCAGCCTTGCGACCTTCGCCGAATGTGGACCCCATCGGTCCAGGGCATACGCTACCGTACAACTCCCGGCCAGGCCGAAAAGCACGAACAGAAACCTGAGTCCTGAATCCGTCCACAGAAAGACAGCCGCAGCCTCGAAGTCGGCACCGGACCCCGTCAAGGCCGCCTGCTGATAGAGAAAATCGGTAAAGCCAAACACCGGGGATCTCCAGAGGGGAGGAAAACACAGTACAAACACAGCCCACCCCACCAGGCAGAGTAAACCGAGCCGAACACCTTCCCTCCAGAGAAGACTCCGGACGCTCTGCGAGGCGTGCCGCTGTAATAGCAGCCTGAGAACAATGTATGCAAGAGCCGCAACTGCAACGACCCCACCATTGATTCGATTGACGAAAGCCAGACCGAACACCGCGCCGGCGACGAGACAAAGGGGCAGCGATTGCTGCAGGTGGGAGACGCCGAAGAGCAGAAGAGCAACCGGGACCGTCAGGGTCAAGAACGACTCGAGATGAGCGAGGCTTCCCATCTCCTGCAGGATGGGATCAAAGGTGAAGTAGGAGAGCAGAGCGATTTGTCCCATCCAGGGGAGCCCCAGGCGCCGCGCCAGCAGCAGCAACAGGAGCGGAGTAAGCGCACTGCAGAGTACGTGAAGCAGTCGGGAGAAGAAAAGCTCAGCCACCAGCCCGCCGATCCCCTCCCCGCCAGGTGCGAGCGGGATGAAGAGGCGGCCCAGCCCGGTCAGGAACGCAGTCCCGGACCCAGTGGCGATGTAGGAATTAAAAATCCTGCGCTCCCCCTCCATGGGAGCAAGCATCCAGTGATTATTCTGGAGATCTTCCAAGTTACCCTCGATCAGGCTGCGAATCAGAAAATCGCCCCGCACCATCCAGAAGGGTTCGTCATAGTGCATCGCCTCTCCCAGAGAGGCCGCCAGGCGAACCACCAGGAGCACAAAAAAGAGGGACAGTAAAATGGCGTTTCGCCCCCGGGATTGAATAGGATAGTCATCCCGAAGCGAGGTCTGTTGTGCAATCAAGTGGGTGGATTCTAACCGACTCCAGCGAAAAAGTCTGGGTAGACCAGTGGTCGGTCAGCGCCTCTGATCTGGGTTTGTCGGGCCAGCATTTCGGGATTGAGAAGACGACTCTCAAGGCCGGTATGAGCCAGGGTGTCGATGCGATCGAGGTCAGCAACGGTGATCTGACATTCACGATTCTTCCAACCCGCGGAATGTCGATCTGGAGAGGGAGCTATCGCGGGCTTCAGCTTGGGTGGGAAGCTCCCATAACCGGTCCCGTCCATCCCCAGTTTGTGGATCTGCTGGACCGTTCCGGTCTGGGGTGGCTGCAGGGTTTCGATGAGTGGATCGTGCGTTGTGGCCTGGGATTCAACGGAGCCCCTGCAAACGACGACGTCGTGGACAACAATGGGAACCCCTGCGAGGTCTTCCTCAACCTGCACGGAAGGATCGCAAATCTGCCGGCCCACTTCGTAGAAGTCCGGATCGAGCTCGAAGAGCCCTACACCGTCACCGTGGCCGGTCATGTCAACGAGTCCATGCTCTTTTCGCCCCGGCTGCAGCTGCAGACTCAGATCAGGACCTGGCCCAATTCGAACCGGTTGGAGATCGAGGACCTCGTCGTCAACAGGGGCGGGACACCGGCCGAGTTCGAACTTCTCTATCACTGCAACTTCGGACCGCCTTTTCTGGGCGCTGGATCGCGACTGGCAGCACCGCTTGAAGCGGTCTATCCGCGCGACTCCCGGGCCGCGGAAGACGTGACCACGTTCGCTCGCTACGGCTCTCCCGCAGCCGGCTTTGTGGAGCAGGTCTACTGGCTGGAAGCCGCCTCGGATGAGGACGGCAACACGCTGGCCGTACTGGAGGACCCCGATGGGGCCACGGCAGCGGCTGTTCGCTTCAATCAACGGGAGCTCCCGTCCCTGACCCTGTGGAAGAACACGGCCGCGGCAGAGGACGGTTACGTCACGGGCATAGAACCCGGCACCGATTATCCAAACAGCCGCCCCTTCGAGCGAGAGAAGGGCCGGCTGGCCACCCTGGCCCCCGGCGAGTCGTTCCGGTGCCGGGTCGGCATCGAGATCGCCGACACCCAGGCTGCCGTCTCTCGCCTGCAAGACGAAGTCGTGTCAATCCGAGGAGTTCCTCCCCGCATCAGTGCCTCTCCCCATCCCGATCTGTCGCTAGCTGAATGATGTGATTCAGGCACTACGAGGGGATAGCCACCTCCGCGTATTCAAGCGCCCATTCCTGCATGTACCGGACCTGAGTGGGCTCGATGCGATAGACGATCAAATCCGGGTGATCCACGGAGCCCAGAAACTGCCGCAGCAGCGGGTTGTCTGCCCAGATCTCCCTCAGCCGATCGCGATTCTTCTCGATTCGGGCGATGCCCGTAATGCGAACTTGATTGTGATCGGCATCCAGATAGCACAGTTCGACTTTCGGGTTAGCAGCAATCTCCTTCGTCTTGTGATAGCTTCGCAGGTTGGCGACGTAGACCGTGAAGCCATCCGTACGAACGGGAGAAACCGGACGCAGCCGGGGCTGGTCGCCGTCCAGGCTGGCGAGCTGGGGGAAGCGGGCTGATTTGATGGTGGCGCGAGCCAGTTCCGGCACGTGGCCGGGGTCGATCGGCGCCGGGATCGGTTTGGTCATGAGTCGATCATAGGGATTTCGGGCCGACCTGGACAGGCGGGCCGTGGTTCTTTCCAGATCCGGCAGCGGATCCGGAGAACACAAAATGCTGCGCCTTATCGCTGCTTTTGCTGCTTTGAGTGTGATCTTCCTGATCCCCTTCCTGATCTGGGGAGACCTGTTCGAAACTGCCCTGACTCGCCACGGATCCATCTCCTGGATGGAGTCTTTTGGTTCCCTGGCCTGGCTGGCAGGGGTTGGACTTCTAGTTTCGGATCTGGTCATTCCGATCCCCTCGACCGTCGTTATGAGTGCCCTCGGCTACCTGTACGGAGCGGTGCCGGGGGGGCTGCTTGCAACTCTCGGATCCTGTCTTTCGGGACTGCTCGGCTACGTTCTGTGCCGGTGCCTGGGCGTTCGGGCGGCTGCCGCCCTGGTTGGAGAAGAACCCCTGGGCGAGATGGAAGCAACCTTTCGGCGAACGGGGGGCTGGCTGGTCGTGCTTTCCAGGTGGCTGCCCCTTTTTCCGGAGGTGGTGGCGTGCATGGCCGGACTCGCCAGAATGCCCTTTCGGGTCTTTCTCGCGGCTCTTTTCTGCGGTTCGCTGCCGCCGGGGATGGTTTTTGCGTCGATCGGTGCCGTGGGTGTCTCCAGCCCCTATTCGGCCCTGGCCCTGAGCGCCGTGCTGCCGCCCCTTCTGTGGCTGGGCGCACGCAAGCTGCTTTAGGATGGCGCGAGCTGTGCTCGCGCCGAAGCTACTCCGGTAGCTTCGGCTCCTCCACCCCGTAGTCCACGTTCAGGGCCCGCAGGAAGGCCAGAAGATCCTGTTTCTCGTCGTCGGTCAGATCGGCGGCCTTCGTCTCCTCCAGGTTCTCCTCGTCCAGGTGAGGGTTGGCCAGGCCACCGTCGAGCATCAGGTCGACGGCTTCTTCCAGCGTGGCCACGCTGCCATTGTGAAAGTAGGGGGCGGACTTGCTGATATCCAACAGAGTGGGCGTCTTGAAGGCTCCCGTGTCCTTCTCCTGGCCGCTGACCTTGGCCCGGCCTACATCAGGCGACTCAGCGTCCATTCCGATCCCAATATTGTGATACTGCATGTCGGTAAGAAGGATCGAATCGTGGCAGTTCGTGCACTTGGCTTTCTCACTGAAAACCTCCCACCCTCTCTGCTCCTGTTCGGTAAAGGAGCTCTCCTCACCATTCTGAAAACGGGCCCACCTGGACTCACTGGCGACAAGCGTGCGCATAAACGCGGCCACGGCGTATGCCACATGGTCGGGACTCGCATCCGCCCCGAACACCTGCTGGAACTGTTCACGGTACCCTGGGATCTGGTTCAGCCGGGACGAGATCTCCTCCATGCCGGGGGCCCCATCCTTACCCGAGGCCCCCATGTTTCCACCGCTCCACGCTCCCTTCACCTGCTTTTCGAGGGCGCCCGAGCGCCCGTCCCAGTAGAGTTCGCCGTAGTAGCCGACGTTCCACATGGTGGGGGCTGATCGAGTCAGGGTACGGTCGAAGGCGCCGACTGCAAGCGGCTTGCCATCCGTGAGGCCGTGTTCCTTGAGGTGGCATCCATAGCAGGAACGCTCACCGTCTCCGCTGAGTCGAGGATCATAGTACAGCTGTTTTCCGAGCTCGACCTTGGCCGCGGTCATCGGGTTGTCGGCAGGAATCTGCATCGCCTCATATCCCGGCAGTTGAGGCCACTCCGGTTCGGGTTCAGGGTCCGGCTCCACGGGCGGCTCCACTCCGCAAGCGAGAAAGATGAAAGGCAAAACGAACGCCAGGGCGCACAGGTAGGGTCTATGTCTCATCTGCAGCTGCATGCTGTTCCTCCCTTATTCAAGCCTGAGCGGACGGCAGGTCCGCGCGTCGGTGATGCGTGATTTGACATTATAGGAAAGTCGAAGGGTGAAGTCGAAGCTCCATCCCGACCGCACGCCGCAAGTCGGGACGCGCGATCCCGCTTTCAACCTTTAACCTTCAACCTTTAACATCGGGAAGCCATGCACGCCATCGACTGGGTCATCGTTGCCCTCTATTTCATCCTCAGCTTCTCCGTCGCGCTGTACTTTTCGAAAAGGGCGGGCAAGAATATCGAGGAGTTTTTTCTGTCAGGTCGGAGTCTTCCCTGGTGGGTCGCCGGCACTTCCATGGTCGCCACTACGTTTGCCACCGATACTCCGCTGGCGATCACCGAACTGGTCGCCCGAAACGGCATTGCCGGCAACTGGTTATGGTGGAATTTCATTCTGGGAGGAATGCTCACCGTCTTCTTCTTTGCCCGGCTGTGGCGCCGAGCCGGAGTCGTCACCGACATGGAGTTCATTGAGCTGCGTTACTCGGGCAAAGCCGCAGCGTTCCTGAGAGGCTTTCGCGCCCTCTATCTGGGGGTCTTCATCAACGTGGTGGTGATGGGCTGGGTGAACCTGGCCATGATTTCCATATTGGAGGGAATGTTCGGCATCCCGACTTCACAGGTTCGCTTCTACGTGTTCGCTGCCATGCTCTTCGTGGCCGTCTACTCCGCTCTGGCGGGACTTTGGGGCGTCGCCTTCAATGATGCGATCCAATTCGTCATCGCCATGACGGGAACGACGATCCTGATGTTCGTGGTCTTGAGAAGGCCCGAGGTGGGCGGGATTGCGGGTCTGCAGGCTCAGCTCCCGGATTGGGTCTTTCGGTTCACTCCGGTTGTGGGAGGAGTGGAGGCTGTCGCTGGAGGGGTTCTTTCTTTGACCGTGAGTGCTTTTGTGGCGTACATCTTCATTCAGTCGTGGGCCTGCTGGTATCCGGGATCGGAGCCGGGCGGAGGGGGGTTCATTGCCCAAAGGATGCTTTCCGCCAAAGACGAAAAGCACGCCCTCCTGGCAACTTTGTGGTTCACCATCGCCCATTACTGCCTGCGCCCCTGGCCCTGGATCCTGGTGGGACTGGCGACGCTGCTGCTTTACCCGGACCTGGGACCCAACGAAAAGAAGCTGGGCTACATCTACGCAATGCGTGATTTCCTGCCTGCCGGGCTGAAGGGGCTGCTGGTGGCCACCTTCCTGGCGGCCTACATGTCGACGATTACAACTTTACTTAACTGGGGGACTTCTTACCTGGTCAATGATTTCTACAAGCGCTTTGTGAATACCGGGGCTTCCGAAAGTCACTACGTTTTGATCTCCCGCTCGGCGACCTTCCTTTTGATGGTCGGGTCGGTGCTCGTCACCCTCGTGCTCCACACCATCTCGGGGGCGTGGCAGTTCGTCATTGAGTCGGGTGCCGGAATCGGACTGGTGATGATCCTGCGCTTTTACTGGTGGCGGATCAACGCCTGGAGCGAGATCGTCGCCAGCATCGTTCCGTTTTTCGTTTACGGCTATGTCAGTCTCTTTACTGAAATAGCCTTCCCGGACTCCCTTTACTACATTGTTTCGGTTACCACTGTCGCCTGGCTGGCAGTCACGATGCTCACCGCTCCGGTGCAACAGCAGCACCTGATTCGCTTCTATGAAAAAGTGCGCCCGGGAGGCATCGGCTGGTCCAGACTCCGCCGTGCAGCCCCCCACGTCCAGCCTGATTCAGGTTTTGGCTGGCTGTTCGTCGACTGGCTGTGCGGAACGATACTTGTCTACGGAGCGGTTTTCGGTGTCGGGAAGCTCATCTTCGGCCACTACGCTCTCGGCCTCTCTTTCCTGCTCGTCGGGGCCCTGGGGGGCGCCGTGATCTACTGGGATCTGTCGCGGAGAGGGTGGGGGACGGTAACGGGTAGCCGGTGACGGCTACCGGTTACCAGTTACGGGTTACCAGTTACCGGTTACGTGGAACTGAATTTCGGTTCTTCTGGGCGGCTGAGAGGCGGAAATACAGCTCGCGCTCCCTCTTGCTGGCTTGCTCGTCACCCGTCTGCTTGAGAACGGAGGAAAGGTTCAGGTGAAAGATCGGGTTCCCGTCGTCGAGTCTTATCGCTTGCCGGTAGGATTGCAGGGCGTGCTCATAGCGGCCGTCCGCAAATTGGATGTTGCCCAGAGAGTTGTAGTGAGTCGCGACGGAAGGGTTCAACCTGATGGCTTCCACCACAGCCGCAATGGCGGCTTCGGCCTCGGTCTTGGGTAGGCTCTCCCCCAGAAGTATGTGGTACTCGGGCAGGACCGGATTGACCGCGATAGCCTTGCGAACCCACTCAACCGCCTCCTGGTGGAGATCCGACATTACGCTGAGCTGAGCCAGGCGAAAGTAAGCCGCGTCGGCGGCATCGTCGATCTCAATGACCTTCATCAAAACCGCATAGGCTTGACTCCGATTGCGTTGTTGCAGCAACCGCATGGCGTTCTCGTAGTGAACACGGGCCCGGGCGCGTGTTTCAGACGGGGCGTCCTGAATGGCCTTGAGAGCTCGAAACCGCTTCAAGGCCGCTTCCTCCTGCGCTTTCTGACCCAGTTTCCCGTAGGACTTGGAGAGCAGGTAGTAGGGGTCCGGGTAGTCGGGACTGATGGCCAGGGCCTTTTGCAGCATCTCAACCGCATCCCTATGCTGGTCCTGACGGACTAAGACCCTGCCCAGATCGTTGTACACCTGCGGGTGTTCCAGACCCAGGTCGACGGCCTTGCGAAGGTGCAGCGCCGCCGAGGAAAGGGTCTCCGGCTGCCCGGCATAAAGCAGGCCCAGTTGAAGGTGGGGGTCCGCCATCGACTCGTCCCGCTCGATGGCCATCTTGAAATAGACCTCAGCCTCATCCGCCTGGTTCAACCCGAGGTGGGCCAGGGCCTGAAGGTGAAAGCCGATCGCCTTATCTTTCTCGAGCTTCTGAGCCAGCCGGGCGAGGCGCAGGCCCTCTTCGTAACGCTGCTGCTCCATTTGAAGCAGAGCCAGATGGGTCACGGCCGGTGCCGACCTGGGATTGGTCTCAAGGAAAGCCTCCACGACGGTGATAGAGTCCAGGTTCTGTTTGCAATGGAACAGGAGCGAGGAAAGGGCCAGGACGCAGTCTGAACATGTCGAGTCCAGTTTCAGGGCTTCCTGTAGGGCTATAAGAGCAGCTGGGAAATCTCTCCGGGCTTCGAACAGGGTAGCCAGCTCGAACTGGATCGATACATCCGAGGGATCGGCCAAGAGCCGCCGTCTCAGGTCCTGCTCCGCTGCGTCCACATTCGGTGCAAGCGCAATCCCAGCCGTCCTGGGGGAAGGCTCCGTAGTTTCGCATCTTGACAGGCGGGCCAGACTGGAAGTCGAGGGCGGCTTTTCCCCCCCTTGAGACCGGAGGAGACTCGTCACCCCGACCATCAGCAGGGGAACGACTAGGATCGGGGACAATCGGCGCATTCAAATCGCTCCAGGGTAGTAGCCTAGTGTACTGTCCGAAAAGTTCCCGCCGCTACTTCGGGCGTCTTTTCGCCGACAGCTTTGTTGCGCTTCCTCGAAAGACGCCCGGCCTTCCTGCGTCGCGCGCCTCACTGTCAACGAAAATCCATCCCGAATTAACATCGCGAACTTCCCGGACAGTACACTAGCCCAATTTCCCGACTCAAAGCAATTCACTGCAGTTTTTCAACCTTCAACTAGAAAGCGCGTAACGGACGATGCCGAGTCGTCGTAAGATTGTCCAATGGGTTCGGTGTGCCGGGACGAGGGGAATTCTCAATGAAGTCAAAATGGATCGGTCTGATCACGATGGTTTTTGTGACGGGGTCTGCAGGTGCGGTTGCGGCCGTCGGGGAGGCGGACGAGAACTGGCCGCAGTGGCGGGGCCCGCGCGCAACCGGTGCAGCCGGGTCCGGAAGCCCTCCTTCAGAGTGGGCAGAGGACAAGAACATCCGCTGGAAGATTGCGATTCCGGGAAGAGGCTCGAGCAGCCCGGTTCTATGGGGGGAGCGCATTTATCTGACGACCGCTGTACCTGCCGGCAGGAAGATCGAAGCGCCCGTGCCACCTCACCCCGAGCCTCAAGAGGGGGGGCGCGGCCGTCGCGGATTCCGCCGGAATTTGGCACCCCCAACCGAGTATCAGCGCTTCGTTGTACTGGCCATCGACCGGCAGACGGGTGAGTTTGTCTGGGAGAAAACCGTCCAGGAAGTCGTTCCCCACGAGGGGACCCACCGGACGGGAACCTATGCCTCGGGTTCGGCAATCACCGATGGCGAAAGCATCTACGCCTTTTTCGGATCCCGCGGGCTCTACTGTCTCGACACACAGGGTCGCGTCAAATGGAAGAAGGCGCTGGGACAGATGACCATCAAACTTGGCTTCGGGGAGGGTGCCTCTCCGGTGTTGCACGGTCAAACCCTGGTGATTCCCTGGGATCACGAAGGAGATTCCTTCATCGTGGCATTGAACAAGGAGACGGGCGATGAATTGTGGCGGGAGGACCACGACGAGATCACCTCCTGGACCACACCCCTCGTGGTCGAGCACGACGGAGGGGCTCAGGTGGTCAGCAGTGCAACCCGCAAGGTCCGCAGCTATGATCTGTCCACCGGGAAGCTGCTCTGGGAACTGACCGGAATGACTAACAATACGATTCCCTCGCCCGTCTCGGAAAATGGGATTGTCTATCTGACCAGCGGCTTTCGTGGCAGCGCACTGATGGCGGTTCGCCTTGCCCAGGCCACGGGGGACATTGGCGGCTCCGATGCGATCCTGTGGAGCTATGATCGCGACACCCCCTACGTTCCTTCACCGCTGCTATACGGCGAAATCCTCTACCTGCTCAAGGGAAACACCGGGATTCTATCCGCCTTCAACACCAAAACCGGAGAGCGTCACTATCAACAGCGTCTGGAGGGCCTGGGGAACATCTATGCATCTCCCGTGGGGGCCGACGGCCGGGTTTACATTACCGACAGAGAGGGCAAAACGGTGGTCGTCAAGGCGGGGTCCGAGCCTGAAGTGCTGGCCACCAACTCGTTGGAAGATGGTTTCGACGCCTCCATGGCGATCGCCGGCGACGAAATCTATCTAAGAGGAAGCAGTCTTTACCGGATCTCCACAGAGTAGTCCGGGGAAACCTTCCTCTTAAACCGGCCGGATTGCCTACCCTCCAATCAGAGCCGCGGCCCGGGGCAGTAACTCGAGGGCCTTCTGGACCTGATTGTCGATGCGAACCTGAATTCTCATCCCCTCGGTTTCGCCGAACAGTACCACGAAGACTTCCTGCTGCAGTCGATTGGCCAGCTGGCGGCGGCTCTCGGCGAAATCCTCCTTCTTGAACTCGAGGCCCTCTCCCTGCAGAAACCGGCGGAACCTCTCGAGAGTCTCGCCCTGCTCGGAGATCGCGAGCTCCAGCTTGAGCCGGTCGAGCTCCTGGGTACTCAGCTTCCGAAGCTTTTCGAGGGAGTGTCGGAACCGCTCTTCCCCTTCAATCTGGCCACGGATCAGCATGCCTCCGAACTTGTAGAAGAGGTTTTTTCGATTCACGTTGGTGGCGAAAGCCGTATAGCGATTCATCTTTTCTTCCACGTCGGGACGGATGCCCCCTCCTCCATAGACAGGTCTTCCGGAGTCGGTTAGAAAAACCTGGTCCAGCGCCGGGGCTGTGTCTGCGTTGGGATAGAAGTAATCATAGAATCCCGGTTGAAAAGGTCTTTGGATCAGCCGCCCGCTGGGCGTCTGATAACGCCCCGTTGTCAGCGCCAGTCCACGCTCTCCCGGTAGGGGAAAAACGGTTTGAACCAGGGCCTTGCCAAAAGTCGTTGCCCCGACGAGCAGCGCCCGATCATGGTCCTGAAGGGCACCGGCCACGATCTCGCTGCCGCTGGCGGAATGCCGATTGATCAGCACCACCATCGGGTACAGGTGATCCCGTCCTTTGGGAGCCGGGTAGGGCTAGTTCTCTCCACTCCGGTTAACAGTCTTGACAATCACCTGGTCCCGTTTCAGGAATCGGTCGGACACCGCAATCGCTTCGCGGAGCGAGCCGCCGGGATTGTTTCGGAGGTCCAGAACAAGGCCCTCGAGCTCTTCTTCGCCAAGTTTCTCAAGCGCTTTGTGCAACTCTTTCCCGGTTGTCGAGCCAAAGCGCTCGATGCGGACGTATCCCACCCCCGGCTTCAGGTGAAAAACGTGCTTGATGGTGTAAAGTGGAATCGCATCGCGCTCTACTTCAAGCTCAATCGGTGCGGGTTCGCCTGGCCGCTGCACCGTGATTCCGACTCTGGTCCCCTTCGGCCCTTTGATTCTGGAAATCACCTCATTGGGGTAAACCCACTCGTCAATGGGTTCTCCGTCGACCCGGAAAATCACGTCTCCCGGTTGCAGTCCAACCTTGTAGGCCGGTGTCCCCGGGGAGGGCGGCTCGACCACTACAACCCTACCCGAGCCCGGTACTACCGGACGGATGAGTATTCCCAGACCGTAATACTGCCCCTCCTGCTCTTCCTGGAGTTGCGAGTAGTCAGTAGTGGTGAAGAAGGAGCTGTGTGGGTCCAGTGTCCGCAGCAATCCTCGTACCGCGCTCTCCACCAGCTTCGTCGAATCCACCTCGGTGGCATAGCTGCTCTCGACCCTGCTCAGCACACCTGAAAACTGCCCGAGCGCTTCGAGCAGAGCGGGATCCGCCTTGTCGTTTGCAGCAGCCTCCAGGCGCCGAGAGCCGGTCCAGGTTCCCACGATAACCAGCACGGACAGCACGAGCGCGGCGGTTCCAGGTCTGAAAACCCTCCCGGTCGCAATCGGTATTGATGAAGAACGTTTCATGACGCGTTTCTCAAATCAAGCGGCTCTTTTTCTGGTCCTGATAGCCTCGCGAATTTTCTCGATTGCTTTGCGAAGCTGCTCCTCTTGAATGGCTCTGCGCAGGTCGCGGTGAAACTCTGGATCGAAGCCGTCTCCATCCGGGAGGTGGTCAAAATAATACTGTATCTCCCAGTCCTGGTCCGGCCAACGCAGGGAGGGGCGAATTCCCGACTCCCGCAAGTTGCTGGATTGAAGCGGGGACCCTGTCGACCGCACTACATTCCGGGTGGTAAGAAAGAGCACCGATCCATCGTCCAGAAGCTGCCTCTCCTGAACCCCACCCTTGCCAATGCTCCGCATTCCCAGTGTTTCCGCCCGCCCATGATCCTGAAGGGCCGCTGCCAGAATCTCGGCGGCGCCACTGGTTCCTCGATCAATCAGAACCATCATCGGCACGCCCGCCAGTGCAACCCCCTGCTCCGCCACGAACTCCTGGGTCGGCGTGCCGCGCGCTGAAAGGGCCATGATAGTCGCGCCTTCATCCAGGAAGAGATCGGCACTTGCAACCGATTCCGTCAACAGGCCCTGGGCTGTACCACGTAAATCGACGATCAATCCCCTGGTTTGAGGATTATCGATCTCCGAGAGGATGGATCCCGGAGACCGTGAAACGCCTGTGTTCAGGTGGGGCAGGTGCAGCCGCACGATCCCGTCTTCCAGAGACTCGGCCGAAACGTCGGGAGGGTCGTGCAGATCCCGCAGCAGACCGAGTTGAACCGGCTCGCTGCTGCGCGAGCGGACGACTCGAAGCTCGACGCGGGTGCCGGAGGGACCTTTCAATCGCTGTTCCGCCTCCCAGAGGCTCATAAAAGCGGTGGTGGTTCCGTCGATTGATTCAATCAGGGTGCCGGTGAAGAGTCCCGCCTGGTCGGCCGGGCTCCCCTCCACGACTGAGACCACATGGAGGTAGCCGAAGAGCTTGTTGACGATCAGCCCGGGTGAGGCGCGGCGCTCGTGATCGAGAGCTTTCAGGGTATCGGCGTTGACATAGCTCGAATAGGGATCCAGCGACTCGAGCATGGCCACGAGGGCCCCATCCAGAGCCCGGTCCATCCCGGGAGGCTCCACGTAGGCATTCTGCACCAGTTGAGCGATCCCGTTGAAAAGGGCAAGAGGCTGGCGAGACTGGAGAGGAGTGAACGTCCCGTCGTAAACCTCAACCATCGCCCACCACTCCAGGGGTTGCTCGGGTGTCCAACGGACAAAGATGCTGTACTGGCCGGGAGGGGCAGAGGCCGAACCCCACCTGCCGGAGGCCTGATCGACCCATTCTTGCGACTTCACGTCGTAGACTCCCCACGCCGCCGGGGGGGCCTGGCCGCGTGAGACGACCCATCGAACCCCCGAAGCAGCATCCTGCGGCCACACAGGCGCCGGCGCCAGCAGGGACACGCCAGCGATGGCGATGAGCCAGCCCCGAATAACCCGTCGATAGCGCAAACCAGCCGTACTCATTGGTTTCTCTTCAGTCGGATCAGATCTACCCCAACTACCTCACTTTACCACTATTCAGTGGCCGCTTCCCTGTGATCTAGTGGACTGTAACACCTGAATCCCTAGTGCCTGAGCGGCCCTCGAACCCGATCTCTGCGTTGCGCCTCCTCGCCATAATCCCTGCTATGCCTCGTCGGCGCGCCTTGACCTCGTGCCCGAATGACTCGCTCATCCACTAGCGATTCAAGCATTACAGTCCACGAGAGGGTGGTTCGCACGGAGGCCTTCAATCGCGACCCTGACCGGTAATCAGCCTAATCGGGCGGCGCCAATCCCATCAGCACCCGATTCGCTGTTTGTCGTTTTGCCGATCGTGCCAGGTCAAGCGGAGTATTGCCTTCATTGTCGCGCGCGCCGAGGTCGCCACCGGCCTTGACCAGGGCGTTAATCGTCTCTCTGCCTACTCCTCTGGCGGCGATTAAGTGCAGCGGTGTCCGACCGGCCGCGTCTCTGATATTGGGGTCAGCACCGTGGTCCAGAAGGATCCGAACTTTCGATCCATGGCCGTGGTTGGCGTCGTGGTGTATCAGTGCACGCGCACCGGCGCCCTCGTTGATGTCCCAACCGTGATCTAAGAGCAACTTAACGAACACGGGCATCGACTCGCTGGGCATGAACTTGGTCGGGCCCAGATTCGGATCGGCACCTCTTTCCAGTAACAAGCGGGCGGCCTCGACGCTGCCAAACCTCAGCTGCATCACAAGCGGGGTCTCGCCTGCAAAATGTACTGTCGTCGGCGCGTTGATGTCAGCGCCGGCGTCCAGCAAAAGCTCCCCCATGGCGACGGATCGCCAATGGTGGATGGCCTGGGAGATCCCGCGGCCAGCGGTGAACTCGGCGCTCACGAGATTGGGATCCGCGTGAAGTTGAGCACGGACGGCATCAACCTGGTCCTCGAGCACGGTATCACGAAAAAAACGGACCCGACTGGGAATCAGTGCATCAGCGATGACCAGATGCAGCTGTTTGTAGCAATGCCCTTCGTTTCGACTTACGAACTCCCGCAGTAGGGGGTGGGCCCCGTAGCCGCTGTGACGGCGAAGTTCGGGTGCGAGTTGCAACAGGCGCAAGGCAGCAGCGACATCGCCGTGCATAAACAGCTCCAGAAACTGTTCGGACTTGGAATGATTCATGACAATGAACTACTTGCGGTGAGCCCGGGCGCAAGCAGAATCCGAGCTGCAAAAAGGTCAAGGATCTCCGGCCCCCAGAAAGTTGACCAGGAGAAAAAACGTGACACAGCCGGCCAAAAGCACGACGACGAAGATCAGGACCCTCTCAATGCTTGAAGTGCGCATTCGGGCCAGCTTGATGCCAAGTATGCCGAAAACGGTCATTACGATCACTGTCGTGAGGTCGTAATCAATCATGTTAAAGCAGGAGCCTACCCCTTTCCGTCTCGAAGATAGCAGGATTGACGGGCTCACGCTATCATTGACGACGGGAAGCGTGCGGTCTCCCGTCGGTAATGAGGGCCGCAGTAGTCTCAACCCCACGCTGAATCTTGCCTATGCGACCCGTAGCGCGACAATGCACAGCCTTTTCGCTCGTGTTCCTTCTTGCTGGAGTGTTGATACTCGCACTCTCCCTTACCCGGGTTCGGGCCGAGGACTGGCCGGAATGGAGAGGTAAGGGACGAACGGGCGTCTGGAACGAGACCGGCGTGCTCGAAAAGTTCCCTGAAAACGGGCTGAAGATTCGCTGGAGGAGGTCGATTCGCAGCGGGTACTCGGGCCCTTCGGTGGCCGGCGGGCGCGTATATGCCGCCGATTTCGAAGAGACCGCGCCGCAGAAAGGCACGGAGCGGATTCTGTGCCTGGACGAGGCGACGGGAAAGGTCCTCTGGTCTCATTCCTGGCCGGTCAGCTACGCGCGCCTGGCGCGCGCCTACGCTATTGGCCCGCGCGCAACACCCACCGTGGATGCCCATCTCGTTTACGTAGTCGGGGCCACCGGAATTCTGCATGCCCTGCATCGAGAGACCGGGGAGCTGATGTGGGGCAAGAACTTTGAGAATGACTACGCAACTGAAGTTCCGACGTGGGGCGTAACGGGAGCTCCCCTGGTGGAAGGGGATCTTCTCATAGCCATTGTGGGAGGCGCTCCGGACGCCGAAGTCGTCGCCTTCGACAAACACACCGGTGAAGAGGTCTGGCGGGCGCTCTCCCCGGAGCCGGAAATGGGCTACGCCCAGCCCATCATCTTCGAAGCCGGCGGGGTTCGCCAGCTGATCGTCTGGCACCCGAGCGCAGTCAGTTCATTGAATCCCCAGACCGGGAAGGTCTACTGGGAGGAGCCGTGGGAAGTACGCATCGGCATGACCGTGGCCACTCCTGTCAGAAGCGGTGACCATTTGTTTCTTTCCCAGTTTTACGGGGGTTCCATGATGATGCGGATGGACCCGTCCAGACCTTCGGCCGGCGTGGTCTGGAAGCGAAAAGGACGAAGTGAACTACCTGAGCACACGGATAGCCTGCACGCGCTGATCACGACCCCGGTCGTTGAGGACGGCCTGATCTTTGGGGTCTGCAGCTATGGCCAGTTCAGGTGCCTGGATGCGTCGACGGGTGACCGTATCTGGGAGTCGCTCGAGCTGATCGAGCTGGGCCGCTGGGCCGCGGCCTTCCTGGTTCGAAATGGGGATCGCTACTTCGCAAACAATGATCTGGGGGATCTGATCATCGCGCGCTTCGACCGAGAGGGCTACCATGAGATCGACCGGACACATCTCATCGAACCGACTACAGACTCTTCGTTTCGAGTCCGCCCGGGAGGGCGGCGGCGCCCTTCGGACCGGGTTGTCAACTGGGTCCACCCGGCTTACGCCAACGGTCACATCGTAGCCCGCAATGACAAGGAGATATTGTCGGCTTCGTTGAAGAAGTGACTTGTGGACGGGGAATGGTAAAAACTCAGGGCAGCGGCTGGCCGCTGACACTATTGTGGCTGATCGCTTCCACAGCGGCAGGGATTGCCGGCCAGCCCATTTCTCCCCAGCTCTACGACCAACTTCGCTACCGGCACATCGGGCCGGTCGGGAACCGGGTCATTTCCGTCGTCGGGGTGCCGGGAGAGCCGATGACGTACTATGCCGGTGCGGCCAGTGGGGGGATCTGGAAGACGAGCGACGGGGGGCTCGGGTGGGAACCGATCTTCGATGATCACCCGGTACACTCCATCGGCTCGCTGGCGGTGGCCGCCTCCGACCCTCAGATTGTGTGGGCTGGAACCGGCGAGACCTTTATTCGTTCCAATGTTTCGATCGGAAACGGGGTGTACAGGTCCACCGATGGTGGACGAACGTGGGAACACAGCGGGCTGGATCATGTGGGGCGTGTGGGGCGAGTCATTGTCCACCCGGGCAACCCCGACATCGTCTATGCGGCAGCTCTGGGTCACGGCTACGCGCCCCAGCCGGAGCGCGGCGTGTACCGTACGCTGGACGGGGGCGAAACCTGGGAGCGGGTCCTTTTTGTGGACCAGGACACCGGAGCCTCCGATCTCGTCATGGACCCGAACAACCCGCGCATCCTCTTCGCCGGAATGTGGCAGCTCCAGATCAAGACCTGGACCCGGGAGAGCGGAGGCCCCGGGAGCGGTCTTTTCATGTCCAGGGACGGCGGCGACACCTGGACTCGAATCCAAGGCCGGGGCCTGCCCCAACTTCCGGTTGGCAAGGTCGCAGTCTGCATGACGCCGGAGGACTCGGACAGGATCTATGCTCTCATCGAGACCGGCGATGGAGTTCCCTGGCACGGAAAGGAAACAGAGAGTGGCGAACTCTGGAGATCCAGCGATGGAGGCAGAAGTTGGAGGCTCGTGACCCACGATCGGAACCTGGCCGGGAGGGCTGCCTATTACAGCCGCTGCGCCGTCTCCACCGACGACCCCGATGAAGTCTATTTTCTGGCGGCCGCCTTTAGCGAGAGCCTGGACGGCGGCAAGACGTCGCGGGTTCGGTCCCGGTCCGACGCCCCGGGCTGGGACCACCATGACATGTGGATCGATCCGACCAACGCCGACCGTATGATTGTTGCCCACGACGGCGGTGTTTCGATCTCCGAGAACCGCGGCCGATCCTGGTTTCGCATTCAGCTCCCCGTGGCACAGCTCTACCATGTCACGGTCGACAATCAGATTCCATACTTCGTTTACGGGAACCGCCAGGACGGGCCCTCGATGCGCGGACCCAGCAACAGCCGCTTGAGTCGGGACTCGCGGAGAGCCGAAATCCCGCGCGGGATGTGGCACGGGGTGGGAGGTGGCGAATGCGGATTTGCCACGCCCGATCCGATGGACCCGAATATCATCTGGTCCAGCGCCTCCGGATCGGGCGCCCGTGGCGGCATCGTAGCTCGTTACAACGAGCAGAGGCGACAGTACAGACAGGTAGAGGTGTGGCCGGAGAGCACCGGGGGTTGGCCGGCCGCCGAGCTGAAGTATCGGTTCCAGTGGACTTTTCCGCTCCTCATCTCTCCCCACAATCACGACACCGTCTATGTGACAAGCCAGTTTGTTCACCGCACCACTAATGGAGGGCAGAGCTGGGAGGTCATCAGCCCCGATCTGAGCACTAACGACAAGAGCAAGCAGGGGATATCGGGCGGTCTCACTCCCGATAATATCGGAGTCGAGTACTGCTGTGTCATCTATGCGTTCGATGAGTCCCCCGTCCAGGCGGGTATCTTTTGGGCGGGCTCCAACGATGGTCTGGTGCATGTGAGCCGCGACGGCGGCGAAACCTGGAGCAATGTCACCGACAACATTCCCGATTTGCCCCCTCTGGGTACGGTGAGGAACATCGACGCCTCCAAGTGGGATGCCGGAAAGGCCTATATCACCGGGGACTTCCATCAAGTGGGGAACTTCGACCCTTTTGTGTACAAAACAGAGGACTACGGAGAGCACTGGTCCGCCATCACCGACGGCATTTCCGCGAGTCCTCTTTCTTATGTCCGCAATATCCGGGAAGACCCCGTACGACCCGGTCTTCTTTACCTGGGCACGGAGAACGCCCTTTACGTTTCCTTTGACGATGGCGACAACTGGCAGTCCCTGCAGACGAACCTGCCGCCCGCTCCCATGTACTGGATTGTCGTTCAGGAGCACTTCAATGACCTCGTCGTCGGCACTTACGGGCGCGGATTCTGGATCCTGGACGACATCACTCCCCTGCAGCAGCTCACGGATGAGGTGATCGCTTCCGAGGCCCATCTTTTCGACCCCCGGCCTGCCTATCGGTTCCGGCCCATTACCGCTCCCATGTACATGTTCAATGATCAATCCGCCGGTAAGAATCCGCCCTACGGAGCGTCCATCAATTACTGGCTGGCCGAGAAGTCTGACCAGGAGGTCAAGCTTCGGATCACCGATCAGGGGGGAGAAACGGTTCGAACCCTGAAGGGGAAAAACAGGGCGGGAATCAATCGAGTCTGGTGGGATCTCCAGGGCGAGCCGTCCACGCAAGCCAGGCTCAGGACCAGGCCCCTTTTCGCCGAGTGGGTGAGTCTGGGTGACAAGGGTTGGCGGGAGGGCGGGGTAGGTCCGATATCGGTGCTCGTTGCTCCGGGGACCTACACTTTGATTCTCGAGGTTGGAGCCAGGCAATACCGGAGTGAACTCGAGGTTCGTAAGGATCCCAACACGGAGGGCGACGTAGCAGACATTCGTGCCCAGACCGCGTTGCTCATGGAGCTGCGCGAGGACGCTCAAGCCACCGCCGAAATCATCAACCGAATCGAGTGGATTCGTCGCCAGCTGCTGGATTTGAGGGCCGTCCTGCAGGGTCGAGACGGTCTTGAGCATCTGCTGGCGGGCGCCCGTGGCCTGGACGAAAAACTAATCAGCGTCGAGGGGAAGCTGTTTCAGCTCAAGGTTACCGAGACCGGCCAGGATCGGGTCCGGTGGCCGGCCAGAATTGCCGGCAAGCTGGCTCATCTGAAAGCCAGTATTGCCGTCGCCGATTACCCTCCCACTGACCAGCACTACGAGGTGCACAAGCTGTTGAGACAGAAGCTGAAGAGTGCCGGAAAGGAGCTGGACCGGGTCATCAAAACGGATCTCTCCCGGTTCAACAAGCTGCTGCGAAAGCACAAACTCGGCGGCATTTCCTGAGGCTTCAGATTCTGGAATTTGGAATCTAGAAAATCATCGCCTCGTGCCGGCGGCGATGCTGCGCAATCGTGGCAGGACTTCGCCCACACCCGCCGGCTCGGATTCTGGAATTCCGTAGCTGAAGTACAGTTCTCGGTAAAGGCCGTGAAGAGCTTCATACGTGGCACGAGCCTCTGTCCGGGGCTCGATGACCCGGTAGCTGGGGCAGAGGGCGTTTTGGGCCTCTTCGACGGTCTCAAAGACTCCGGCGGCGAGGAAGGCAAAGATTGCCGATCCCAGACTCGTCACTTCCCGTTTCGGAACCAGCACCGGTTTTTGCAGAACGTCGGCGTATACCTGGTTCAGGACCTGGTTCTTCTGCGGAATTCCACCGCCGTTTATGATCCGGCGAATAGGTCCGCCGTGTTCAGACAGTCGGTCAAGAATAATGCGGGTGTGAAAGGCCGTGCCTTCTATGGCGGCGAAGAGTTCGTCCCGAGCCGTTGAACTCAAACTCCAACCCAGCGTGATTCCCCCCAGATCGGGGTTGACGAGGACCGTGCGATCTCCGTTGTCCCAGGCCAGGCGCAGCAGGCCGGTCTGTCCCGGCAGGTAGTCCTCCAGTCCGCGGGAGAGTTCTGCCACGGTTGTCGCGGCTCGCCGGGCGATCGCTTCGAAGATGTCTCCGGTGGCGGAGAGCCCGGCCTCAATTCCGTAAAGGTCGGGATGAATGGATCCCTTGACGACTCCACAAACCCCGGGAATCAGATCCACCTCTCGGGCGATGGCCATAATGCACGAGGAGGTGCCCACCACATTGACCACGTCGCCCTCTCGAATGCCGGCACCAACGGCGTCCCAATGGGCATCGAAAGCACCCACGGGGATGGGGACACCGGCCTTCAACCCCAGCTTTTCCGCCCAGTCTGCGGCCAACCTTCCAGCCAACTGACTGGATGTCTCATAACGCCCCTGAAGCTTTTCGCGAACCCCGCCCAGCAGGGGGTCCACCTGAGCCAGAAACCGCTCCGGAGGCAATCCGCCGAGCGCCTCACTCCACATCCATTTATGGCCCATTGCGCAAACGCTTCTGGGTACGGCGGCGGGGTCTTCGATCCCGCACAACACTGCCGCCACCATGTCGCAGTGCTCCAGCGCGGTCGCCATCCGGAGACCCTTTTCAGGATTGTGGCGGAGCCAGTGGAGCAACTTGGAAAAGCCCCATTCTGAAGAGTACGCGCCCCCGCACCACCGGATGGCCTCCAGATCCAGGCGGTGAGCCATCCGTGTGATCTGCTCCGCTTCCCGAGCAGCTCGATGATCACACCAAAGGTAGTAGTCGTCGAGAGGTTTCAGTTTCTCGTCGACTGGGATGACGGTGGACCCGGTCGTGTCGAGGGCCAGCGCCAGAACCTGGCTTCCGTCGACCGCCGACTCGCGCAGGGCTGATCGCATGGCGCGGACCAGGGCGTCCATATGATCATGGTGTTTCTGGGTAGCGTGGTCGGGATCACTCTTCTTGGGCTCAAGAGGGTAGTCGGCGACCGCACAGCCAAGGGCCCCCTGTTGGCTGTCCACCATAGAGACCCGAACACTCAACGTGCCGAAATCGACGCCGGCTACAACAGCCATTGCAGAGCCGTCCTGCGAGCTCGGCAGTTCTGCCGGTCACCAGCGATGTCGGTCCTCGCCCTATCAGTTCTCATCGCCCGATGGCCAAGCCCTGGCGGGCCCTTCTCTCCTTTCCGAGCACACAGTCGAACTCAATCTCAGGGTGGGGAGATTGAGATATCCGGTTTCAGAATAGAAGATCGCAGTGCCGGAAGGAAGCCTGGCTAAGCCGCTCAAGAAATTAACCGCCTCGGCTGACTCGACTGATTAGCCCTTTAAAGACGCGCCTGGGCCTCACAGCCTGGAAAACTCAATAGCCTCCACGGCGGCCTGGCGGTGGACCGAGACTAGTACGGCTCTCCACTTGAAACTGGCCCGGCATGAGGTAAGATCGCATTCAAAGAACTCGACTCGCGCCCCGCAGGAGGAATGTAACCACACCGGTCAGCTGCAACCTGCGATCGGAATGACTCAATGAAAGTGGCTAGACAGCTCTGGATTACCCCCCTGGCCATCATTGGTTTGCTGGCATTCTTCTGGCAAGTTGGAGCCCTGGAGATCTCTCGGGATTCTGAGATGTGGGCGTGGGCGCGGGCTCTGCGAGTCTCGCCGGCCACTTTACAGCACTATTCCTCGGAATTGCGTGACAGTCTAGATCCGGAAAGGGTGGCCGCTCAGAGGCTCCAGCCCCACTCCCATGACGACTGGCAAGCCGGCATTGAGCTGGTAGAGGATGAGGAGACGGGTGTCTTCTTACACTTTGCTCACCTTGGCGACGGCGAGTTTCCGGGAGAGGACCGCCCCTTCCAGACCACCTACACAATGGCTCACAATTCCAGCCTTCAAGAGCCGATTAATGGAGTCCTGGAGTTCTTCGATGATCAGGGGAATCCCCAGGAATTGGAGATTGCTGGTACGACGGCTTCGCAGTTCCCGTTCCGCCTGGCTCGTGGCCAGGTGAAGAGGTTTGTGACATCAGGAGCCGGTCCCTTGAAGAACGGCTGGGCTCGCATCCGAGCGGAACAGCCGATCGTCGCGACTTCGAGTTTCGGGATCATTCGCGAAGACGGGACCGTGATTACCGACGTTGGAGTGGGTGAATCCGTTGTGGCTACGAAATTTACGATCTTTGCCGACACTACTGAAGACAGAAACACCGGGCTGGCGCTGGCCAATCCAAACCGGGCCCAGACGATCTCGGTCCAACTCACGCTGCGGGACACCGGCGGCACCACGGTGTCGCAGACAGAGATCGAGCTGGAGCCTCTCGGGCACGTCGCGAGGTTTGTCGATGAATTGTTCCCCCGGGTCGCGAACATCGACGAGCTCGAAGGCACGATTCTTCTCGAGTCAGTCTCGGAAAGCCTCCCCGGCCGCAGCGATTTCCGGTGAAGAGGCCGGGCTGCCTGAGTTTGCGGGATTGACGCTGCTGGTCTCCGGGAGCGTGCTGACGTCAGTGCCTCTGGTGCAGCCGCCACGTCCCGACGCTGATTTCACCAACCTGGCCTTTCCTCAAGCCGCAGACGGCGTGGCCGGCAATCTGAAAGTTTCGACGACGGCGATCCTCTTCAACAACACTCAGAACGCGGCAGGCGGCGTAATCGAGTTCTTCAAGGGCGATGGCACTCCCAACGAGATTGGCGTTGCGGGGGAATCAACCGACAACATTCTCTTCGAAATCGAGCCCGGAGGTGTGTATCGCGTGAACACGGACGGTACAGGAGCCCTGGCCGTGGGGTGGGCCCGCGTGACCATGGATCAGCCCCTGGCCGGAGTGGCCATCTTCACGATCCGTGACTCGGGTGGTGAGATCGTGGCTGCCGTGGGTGTTGACGCGGAGCCTTTGCGTCAGAACTTCGAGCTGTTCGCCAACAGCCTTCAGCGGTTCAACACGGGAATTGCGCTGGTCAATCCTCTGGAGCCAGAGGAAGGCCAGGCCGACGTTCCGGTCACTTTCCGGGTTACGTTACGGAACGCCATTGGTGCTTTTGTGGCCCGGACCGATATCCAACTCTCCGCCCGACAGCACACTTCCCTCTTTTTGTCTGATCTTTTCCCCGGTGTGCCCGGCATTGACGAGTTCGATGGCCGAGCCCAGATTTCGGTACTTGGGAACGACAACTTCGCGGCCGCCGTCTCGCTGCGGTCAGCCGTAGAAAAGCTCACTTCGGTTCCAATCTTTGCCGTCAAGCGGGCGTTTGCTCCCACGGTCGAGGTCCGTTTCGCCCAACACCTGGCCGGGACGGCTCCTGCAGTTCGTTTCTCGCTTCATGAGAACTCGTTCAACTGGGCCCTCGATCGGGTGAGCATCGTTTTGCCTCAAATCGGGCTCAATACGGAGGGGATGGCCAAGGGAGTGGCCATAGGTTCCGGTTATGTCACTGCGGCAAGACGGCTGGTCCGCATCCTGCCGAGCAGAATCGACGAGACCAGTCTCGACTTCGACTTCATACTGGAAAGCGCGCAGCGCCAGACTCCTGGCGGAAGCGGATCCCTCTGGCTCGACGAAGCCGGGCAGCTGGTCATCTCACTGGCACTCGTCAGTGAGCCGGACACAGCCGTTATTTTCTTCTCGGACACCGTCGTGTTTTTCGATCCCGGCGTCTTCGTCGTGCCCGACGACCTGGAGCAGATTTCATCTCTGATGGAGGTGGTCTCGGTCCCCAGCCGGGCCCAGGCGGAAATCGTGCGGAAGATAGAAACGGACCATGCCTTCGTGCCGGCCGGCTCCCAGCTAGCCCTGATCACCAGGATCCAACCCCTGACCCTCACGGCAGGTGAAATCCTCAACATTGAGGGACAGAACTTCGCAGACGCGCCGATCGTTCATTTTCCGGCAACGGAGGGTGAGGCGATCCGGGTGGGGGTGCTCTCTACCGGGGAAAACTTTGTGGATGTTGTCGTGCCGGCCGGAGTGGGAACTGGGGAGATTCAAGTCGACAGCGGACTCGGACCGGGGCCCGGTCACTTCACAGAAATGTATTTCGGACCCGAGACAGGCATCGAAACTGTTTCAGACGAGGAAGGCGAGGGGATTCAGATCCGGATTGAGCAGAAAGGCAATCTGTTCTCGCTGGAATCATTCCTACTCGACCTGCTTTCCGCGGAGCCACAGGCCGTAGCCGGACTCGAACTCGATCAGGTGGTTGGCAGCCTTCAGTGGGGCCCTTTTCCACCCGACACACTTACGGTAGCCGAAATGGAAGCAGACCGTGCCGTCCTGGAGGTTGCCAATGGTTCCATCCGCCGCGGCGATCTGATCATCGAACGCCGCACGGAGACCAATCCCGGATGGAGGCTCGAGTTTGTCCCCCGCTTTTCGTCGGGATCTATCGGGTTTCAGACGAGTGAGCGGACGATCTCGATTCGCCTGAACCTGCCTTTTCTGGTGGGCGAAGCAGAGTTGCCCTTCTTTTCGGCCCAAATGACTTCGGCTCCGTCTGCCATAGGTGACAACTCAGTGAGCATTGCCTATCAGGTTGGCGCTGTTGCTGAAGGGACACAATGAAGAGCCGAGTGGAGGACTTGCAGTTGAGAAGGCAAAGGACGCTCCCGACGTGGCTGCTGGTGCTGGCACTTTCCAACCTGGCGGTCTTCGATATCTTCCTCGACACGGGATGCGGTGCCTCCGTCATCGACGTGACCCTGTCCCCTGGCAGGGTTGATTTTGGGGCGCGGCAGATTTCGGAACAAATAACCGCGTCCATCGGTCGTCCGGCGAACTGGTCAATCGATCCAGAAGAGACCGCCTGGTTTACGGTGGAAAAAATCAGCCCTACTGAGAACGTAGACAGTATTCAAATCCAAGTCACCGGAGGAGGGCTGGAAGATTTCCCCGTTGAACCATCGCAATCAATCCGAATCACTGCCGTACCCGTTGAAGCTCAAGAGCCGTCTGGAAATCCCGTTTCCGGGCATCTGTCTGTGAGGGGCGTGGAGCCATTTATCAATAGGGTTGGGCCGAGACTCTTGCTACAAGAGGTGTCGTCGCCCGACCATCGGGCAGTATACCGTATCGAAAACCCGGGCGACATTGAATTCGAGATGACCGCTGCTGTAGGACCAGAGGGCTCGGATCTACTGACAATCAAGGATTCTCTTCAATTCGAGAACTCCCTTGCTTTCACGTTGGAGATTTCCGCTGAATTCGAGGAAGAGGATTGTTCGATCATCTCTCCGGATTATTCGTTTGAACTTTTTCGCTGTCAAAGATTTGCGTTGGTGTGTATCGAGGCAACCTCTGAGGAGTTCAGTACCATTATTGGTGACCCGGTAATCGTCGTCTATTAGCCAGGCCGGGGCTCTGATCTCTTCGGCAGTGTCTAAACCCTGCGCGGGGAGTGCTGGGGCCAGGATTGTTCTGCTACTGTCGAAAGCGCCGGCTGTTGATACCGAACTTCTTGACTTTGTAGCCAATGATTCGCTCCGTCGTCCGAAGCAGCCGGGCAGCCCGGGCCCGGTTGCCCCCGGTGGTCTTCAAAGCATCCTGGATCAACTCCCGCTCGTAGTTCTCGGTGGCGTCCTTGAGTGAGAGACCCACAATGGTCCCCGACGCTTCAGCGGTCTGCAGTGTTGGGGGAAGATGGTAACTGTGGATTACATTGTCATCACACACGATCACTGCCCGTTCTATCGCGTTCTCCAGCTCCCGAATGTTCCCAGGCCAATGGTAGGCCGTTAGCATGTCGATGGCTGGGGTTGAGATGCGTCGGACGTTCTTGCGGTGACGCGCGCTGTACTTCTCCAGAAAGTAGTCGGCCAGCAAGAGAATGTCCGGCTTCCGATCACTCAGAGGCGGCAGGAAAATGGCGAAGACGTTGAGACGATAATACAGATCAACTCGAAAGTCCTTTTCCGAGATAGCCGATTCGAGGTCTCTGTTGGTTGCCGCGATCAGCCGAACCTCTGCTTTGACTGTGCTGGAGCTGCCCAGAGGCTCAAACTCCTTTTCCTGCAGAACGCGTAGAAGCTTGACCTGGGTACTCAGCCCGATCTCGCCGATTTCGTCCAGAAACAAGGTCCCCCCCCGGGCCACTTCGAATCTTCCGGCTTTGTTTTTTTCGGCACCCGTGAAGGCTCCCCTTCGATACCCGAAAAGCTCCGACTCGATCAGGGTCTCGGGCAGGGCGGCGCAGCTCACCTTGACAAACGGCTTGTCGGCCCGAAGAGAATTATCATGAATCGAACGCGCGATCAGTTCCTTCCCGGTCCCCGACGCTCCCCGCAACAGGACGGTTGTGCCGGTGCGGGCAACCTGGGATATCTGCTCGTAAACCTGCCGGATCGCGCTGCTGTTGCCGACGATATTGGAGAAATCAAAGCCGCTTGCAAGCGGTACGCCCGGAGAGCCGGCCTTGCCCTCGTTCGACTTCCGCAGCCGCTCCGCCTTGAACATCGTGCCCAGCATCTGGGCCACAACCTCGACGGAGCGGAGCGTGGCTTCATAATCTCTAAGAGGCTCAAAAAGAACGTCCACGCCGAGAGCTCCCACCACCCGCAGGTCCAGGTAAATCGGAGCGCACAGGAATGTCAGTTTCTGGCGGTCCTCTTCGTTTCGTCTTCCCGCGCGATTCAGGAACATCGGCTCGCGACTAATCTGTGGGATGACAACCGGCTTTCCGGACTGAACGACCTTACCGATAATTCCTTCCCCAAGATCGTAGCGAGCGCGGAGTCCTGCCGTGCTGAGCCCCTGCCCTGCCTCGATGTACAGGCTCTTGGAGTCCTCCTCGAGCAAAGCTACGATAGCCCGTACTGCCGCCACGTGTTCTTCCAGAACCTCCATGAGACGGGGCAGGGCCGACCGCAGGTTGGGGCTGCTCGAGACAATCCGGATCACCTCGAGGACATAGGCGAAGGTGCCGGCTTGCGCCGACCGGTCCTGGGTTGCGAGGCGGCCCAGAGGCTTGTTCTTTCTCGGCGTGGGCTGCAAGGCGTCAGGGGCCTCCGTTGAACTGGATGGAACCGGGAATTTTGGCATCTCCTTGTATGGTCCGGCGCGTCACGCCTGCTCGGAGCAGATTCTTCCGAGACCCGACATCAATCATAACCCATTCGCCTATTGCTTTCCGACGTTTTCGTAGGTTTTCAGACAGAAGTAATGTTCATTCTGCCCGAGGCCTCTCGGCCTCGGCTATTTCCTGTCGCCCCCTCCGGGGGCTGGCTGGGATGACGTCATCCCTTCCCGGGGCCTTACGGCCCCGGCTATTCCCTTGTCGCCCCCTCCGGGGGCTGGCTTCAGGCCGCAGAGCGGCCGAAAGAGAATAGCCGTGGGCGCCAGCCCACGGAAATCTCCGCCGAGCACCAAGCCCTGGAAGGGCGACAGGGATCTTGGGCAACGGACCTGGACTCTGAAACTCCGGAATCCGCTACTCCCGCTCCCGGGCCTCTGCCCGTAATCTGCGCCGCTGAAAAACCCAGGAGACTGCGATGCTGCCCAGGTAAAGCAAAATCATGGGGCCTGCCCAGAAGCTCAGGTTGAGAGCGTCGGGGGTGGGGGAAACGATGGCGGCTACAATGAAAATGAGAAGTACTGCGTAGCGGAAATTTTTCCACAGGAAGCGCGGTGTGATCAATCCGAACAGGGACAGAAACGCGACCAGCACCGGAAGCTGGAACACCGCTCCCATCCCCACCACGATGATGACTACGAACGAGAAATAATCCACGGCGGTCAGCATGGGCTGCAGGCTCGCTCCCAGGTCCTGGATCAGGAAACGCAGGGAAAACGGAAGAATAATGTAGTACGCAAAGAGCCCGCCGGCGACGAAGAGCGCGGTTCCAGAGACTAGGAAGGGAATCGAATACTTTTTTTCTCGCCGGTACAGGCCGGGCGAGATGAAGAGCCACACCTGAAGCAGAATGAAGGGGGAGGCCAGGAAAATTCCAAAAGCCACCGAAACCTTGAGCCACACCGTAAATGCGTCAGTGACCTTGGTGTAGACCAGAGTTATCTCGGGGTCGTCAGGGAGCGGCGCCTGCAAAATATCCAGAATCTGCTCGCGGAAGAACCATCCCGCCGCGCTGGTCACCACCAGGGCGATCAGGGCATGCATGATTCGCTTGCGCAGCTCGTCCAGGTGCTCCAGAAAGGTCATCCGCCCGCCGAGTTCCCGCTCCTTCCCATCCAGATCACCCTCCTCGACCGGCGCACCGCTGTCGTAAATGGAGGTCAGGGCGTCGCTTTCCCCTGAACCGGTTTCCTCGGATGCGGGCTCGTTCGAGGGGGGCGGAGAATCGTTTTCCATGGATGCTCGGGCGGGGTAGACTCTCGACGAGTCCGGAAGCCGAATCAGTCCCTCGCGACCTCGTCCAGCTCCTGCTCCTGATCGGTGGCGCTCTCGAGATCCTTCTCTTGTGTCGTGACGTCGGTCTCTTCTGCCGAGACCTCGGTCGCGATCTCGTCCAGCTCCCGCTGCTCCTGATCGATGGCTCTTCGGAGATCCTGCTCTTCGGATGTTACTTCCTTTTCCCAGGTGCGCTTCAGGTCGTTGGTGGCGCGCTTGAACTCATTGAGACTGCGGCCCAGAGATCGGCCGATTTCGGGCAATTTACGGGGCCCGAAAACGAGCAGGGCAACAGTGAAGATCACGATGAGTTCGGGAAAGCCAAGGGAACCAAACATGAAGGAAACTCCGCAATAATCAGTTTAAGGCAGGGTTTGAGAGCAAGTCAACAGAACCGGGAGCGCGCCAGAGAGCCGCCAGACATGCGCTTTCGAGGGCCACCGGGCAGAATGTGCATTGACCCCCGGCGGCGAATGAGCCAATATCTCGCCTGCCGCATCCTTAACGGTTAGAAGTTGATTGCAGTCGGGCTAACCGCTGTCACGGAGACCGCGGTGTTATACTGCCGAACCGGCAGCGGGTACGAAAAACATGCGAAATCGATTGCCCTTGATTCTGTTCGTCCTGGTACTCGTCACGTCTGCACTGGGAGGCCTGCTCGGTGGCCGCGTGAGGGCCGGGGCCGGGTCAACCACGCGCGAGGCCGAAGAGCTGATTCTCAAGTTCAGCGAGGTTCTGGCGCTGATCGAATCCTCTCACGTCCGAGAGGTGTCGCCCCAGACTATGGTCGAGAACGCGATCCAGGGCCTGCTCAGGACGCTGGACCCTCACAGCTCTTTTTTTGCAACGCCTGACTACAGCCGCCTGCAGGAAGAGCAGCGCGGTAGATATTACGGGCTTGGGATCACGATCCGGGCGGAAGCGCCGGGAAGCGGCCGCGTCCTCGTCGTTGAACCTCCGGCGCCGGGAACCCCGGCTTACAAAGCCGGACTCAAGACCGGGGACGTGATCTCCGAGATCCGAGGTGAGCCGATTGAGGACTGGGATGTCAATGAAGACGTGATTCCCAACCTGAAGGGCCCCAAAGGCACCACCGTCGACATCACAGTGGAGCGTGCCGGGGAGACGGAACCTCTCCGCTTCACAATCGAGCGAGATGAGATTCCCCTCTACACCATTAAGTACGATTTTCAGATTCAACCCGGAGTCGGGTACATCCGCATCGACAAGTTCTCGGAAACGACCGGATCAGAGCTCGACAAGGCTCTCCAGAGTCTGCGGGAGAACAACGCGGAATCGCTGATTTTGGATCTTCGCAGTAATCCCGGCGGGGCCCTGACAGCGGCCATTGATGTCGCGGATCGTTTTCTTGAGAAGGGCCGGCTGGTGGTTACCACTCGCAGCCGCGACAAGAAAGAGATCCGGGAATTCCTCACCGATCGCGGCAGTGCGGACAAGTTCCCGATGATCGTTCTCATCGATCAGAACAGTGCCAGCGCCAGCGAGATCGTGGCCGGCGCCCTGCAGGATCACGACCGGGCGCTCATCGTCGGGGAGACCAGTTTTGGCAAAGCCCTGGTTCAGACCATCTATCCTCTGGACGGGGGCCGGCGGGGTCTCGCCCTCACGACCGGAAAGTACTACACCCCCAGCAACCGGCTCATCCAGCGGGACTACTCGGACGGGTTTTACAATTATTTCTACAGGCGACGGCAAGCAGCCAGGGCCGGGGAAGGCGATCACCCGAAGACGGAACAAACAGGAGGTATTGAGCCGGATGAGTCAGTCAGTCCCGCCCCGCCGTCCGAATTATTCCGCCAAATCGCGCGCCGGGACTTGTTTCAGAGATTTGCCCGGAAGCTCTGGACCGGGGAGATCGAAACGGACATCCCTTTTGAGGAGGTTCCCGACGACTACACGGGCCTGTCTGTTGCTGACAAAGAGCGGCTGCTGGGGGAAACCCGGATCAGCCCCGAGATCCTGGAAGAGTTCAGTCGTTACCTGCGTGAGCAAAAGCTGGAATTCGAAGACCAGGAGTTCGAGGACGATGCCGATATCCTGGCCAACCATATCCAGCGGAGAGTCTATCTGGAGCTCTTCGGGGATAAAGAGGCCTATTTGATCGCACTGGACGTCGACCTGCAGGTACAGCGGGCTCTGGACCTCCTGCCCCGTGCCCGTAGTCTCATACAGAAGTCTCTTGCTTCTAACCGACAATGACGAACGGTTTGATTTGTCGGCCAGGCGTTTTCCTGCTGCTTCCTGCTCTGACTGCCTTTTCTGGTTGCGCCACCCGTTCCGTTCCGGCCCCCGCTCCCACGCAGGCGGAGCACGCCGATGCGGTCTCTGAACCAGCCGGCAGCGCAGAGCAGGCCCCCCCGTCGGTGCCGACAGACGCACCGGTGGAAGTGCCTGAAGCAGCTGAGAATCCCGAGGGTCGCGTTGCCCCCGACGCTGTGCGCGAACTCCTTCACGGGTGTGAGGAAAGATTGAACCGTGCGGTACTTCTTTTTGAGGAGGGCAGAGAGGAAGAGGCCCGCGGGCAGTTCGACGAGATCCTGACGGACTTCCGCGAGGCTGGATTTTCCTTTTCCGAAAACTCCCTGGTCGCCCAGGCCTACTACGACCTGGTGGAGCGGATACAGACTCTGGAAGTGGCGGCGCTGGCCGGGCGTAGCGACGATTTCGTCCCTGCCATGGAGGCCACTCCGCTGGACGAAATCATCCGGCACAACATTTTCTCCATCGAAGTGGATTCGGGGCTTGGCGAGTTGGTTCATGCAGAGCTCGAGGCGACCCGCTTCGACCTTCCCATGATGGTCAACAAGCGAGTGCTGCAGTTTCTGGAGTACTACCTGGGGCCCGGTCGTGACATTACCGAGCTGAGCCTGCAGCGGGCGGGACGCTACCTGGATTACTTCAGAGAAGTTTTCAAACGAGAAGCAGTACCGCTCGATCTCATCTACCTGCCTCACGTGGAGAGCCTGTTCAAGCCCACCGCCTATTCCCACGCACATGCCGCTGGAGTGTGGCAGTTCATTTCGGGGACGGCTCGGACCTACGACCTGCAAGTGGGGTGGTTTATCGATGAGCGCAACAACGTGGAGCTGTCCACGGTGGCCGCCGCCCGTCATCTGCGCGATCTGTACGGGGAATTCAGTGACTGGTACCTGGCCCTGGCAGCCTACAATGCGGGGCCCGGCAGGATTCGCCGCAATCTCCGCAAGTACGGAAAGCTGGACTACTGGAGCATGGTCGAGCGGAGAATGCTGCCCCGCGATACCCGCCACTATGTGCCGGCCGTACTGGCCGCGATTCTGATTCACAAGAACCCCGAAGCGTACGGGTTTGCAGTCGAGCCCGATGAGCCGCTGGAGTGTGAAAGGGTGGAGGTCGCACACCAGTTTGATCTCCGGTTGATCGCCGAGGAAATCGGTGTGGAGAAGGACGTTCTGGAAGACCTCAACCCCGAACTGAGGAGAGGGATCACGCCCTATGTGGACCGGCCTTACGGGCTCTGTGTTCCGGTCGGCAAGGGGGAGCTGGCCGCCCGGCGCATCCCCCTAATTCCTCCAGAGAGGCGTGTCAGAGTTCGTCACCACAGAGTTCAGAACGGCGATACGCTGTGGCATATCGCACGGGCGAATCGGACCAGTATCGACGCCATAGTCCATGCCAACCGGATTCGCAATCCGAACCGCTTACGTCTGGGTCAGAACCTGATCATTCCCATCACGCCTCACCCGGGCACCAGTGCCGGCTCCAGCCCACCCCCTGGCGGTTACTACACCGTTCGCCGGGGGGATTCGCTCTACAAGATTGCCCGGCAGTTCGGCCTTGTCGTAAACCGCCTGGCCGAGCTGAACCAGCTCGCCGACCGCGCGGTGATCTACCCCGGTCAGCGGCTGCGACTCAGGTAACTTCAAGTTTCAAGGGCGTGTTGCCCAAACCTGATTTTTCTGCCGCCCCCTCCGGGGGCTGCCTTGGAGGACGTCGTCCTGTACCGGGGCCTTGCGGCCCCGGCTATATTCTCACGCCCCCTTCGGGGGCTGTCTTCAGGCCGCAGCGCGGCCGAAAGAAAATAGCCGTGGGCGTCAGCCCACGGAAATCTCCGTCAATTCTAGAGCCCTGAAGGGGCGACAGAGATTTGGGCGAATTCATTGCCCGTCCGCCCGGCCGGGGATGACCGGAAGGGAAGTCAGGGTCGGCACTGAGGTCATTCGCAGTGTTACTGCGGAGAGAAGATGGTCGCCGGTTACCGTCATACTCCCCTTGAAATCGATGTTGTCCCCCTGCAGCGCCTGAAACAACTCTGATGCGAATCGGGGCAGGTGCTGGCCCGGGTTCAGCACAACCTCGGCCGCTTCCACCAGCACGAAATCCTGGTCGTAGAGGGCGAGCGTGACCTCGTTCTGTGCTGTGGCAGGATGCTGTCCACCGTTGTTGTCCACGTTGACAATGGCCACGCCGGTATCCGAGATGCCCGAGATCACCTCGATCCACAGACTGAAGTCTTGAATCGGGCTGGAGGAAGGCACGCCGCTGTCAAAGAGCGTCTGCAGGGGTCCCCCGTCTCCTGGATCCAGCAGGTTGCTGAAGACGGCCACCCCTCCCACCGCCGGTCCCGTCGTGACTCGCACGTAACCGGCCCGGATGTCGCCCAGGCCGCGCAGTCCCAGCTCGACTGAAGCCCCTTTCGCCAGTTCCAGCTCCACCGAATCCCCCACCACTGGTGCCCCCGTCGAGGATTCGATCCGTACCGTCATGGGGCTCCCCGAGGACGCGAAGATCTCGGCTAGAAGCGAGGTGGCAGCGCCGGTGTTCACGAAGATGAGGTCTGTGTGAAAGGTGCTTGGCCCGGTGGTCCCGATGCCGATCTGGGGGTAGTAAAATACCACGTTTTCAGCAGCACCCTCGGGCATGACGGCCTGGTTCGTGCTGGTCGCGTCTCCGCTCGCCATGTCATTGTTGTTGGCGGCATTGGCGGCCACCCTCATCGTGACCGGGCCTGTGGCGGCGGCTGGGGCAATCCAGCGGAAGTTGACGGTTCCAGATGGAAGGCTTTGTTCGTGAGTGAGGAAGTCAACGTCCTCGGCCTGTACGGTGGTCAGACCTGCCGTGATTGGTTCCAGAACACCGGCCTGGGTCTGGTCGGCAAAGACGGCGGCCAACTGAAACCCGAAGACCCGGTCGGTGCCCGGGGGAACGAACTGCGTTCCCGTGATCAACAGCCCGAGGTCGTAGCTCTGTCCGGAAATGTATTCAGCCGGTAGATTCTGGAAGGTAACTGTACCCAGTTCATTCAACGTGCTTCCCATGGCTGTGCTGTGGCAGAATTGGTTGGCGCAAATGGCGGGGTCCTGGAGAATAGTACCGCCGTCCGGCTCAAAGGGGATCTCGTTGCCTGCCTTCTTGGCCCCCAGCGACGCCACAAAGGCAGAGGTGGACCCGGAAAACTGGACCATTTGTTAAGGTGGCTCCGACCTGAATCAGAAAGGATGAGGAGTCATGGCAAAACGAAGGAATTTCTCAGCTCAGTTTAAAGCGAAGGTGGCGCTGGAAGCGCTTCGAGGCGAACGCACCCTGAGCGAGTTGGCGGCTCGCTACGAGATCCATCCGAGTGTGATCACGAATTGGAAAAAGCGGGCCCGGGAAGGTCTGGGCGATGTGTTCGCGGGCAAGGTTGAGAAGCGTCAGAGAGGAAGCGAGGCGGAGACCAAAGAGCTTTATGCCAAGATCGGCGAACTGACGGTGGAAAAGGATTTTTTGTCCAAAGCGCTCGATCGCTGAGTGTAAAGGCCAGAAGGGCCACGATCGAGCCAAAGCACCCGAGGCTGAGCATTCGTAGACAATGCAGGCTGATGAGTCTGAACCGTTCGACTTTGTACTATGAGCCCAAAGGCGAGAGCGAAGAAAACCTGCAACTGATGAGACGATTGGACGAGCAGTTCTTAAAGACCCCCTACTACGGATCCCGGCAGATGGTCTATCACTTGAAACGGCGGGGCGGTCGGGTAGGCCGCAAGAGGGTTCGTCGTCTGATGGCCAAAATGGGCCTGGCGGTCATCTATCAAAAGCCGCGGACTTCACGGCCTCACCCGGAGAATCGAGTGTATCCGTATCTTCTTCGAGGATTGGCGGTCACCCGGCCCGATCAGGTGTGGTGCACGGATGTCACCTACATCCCGATGCGTCGGGGCTTTTTGTACCTGGTGGCGATCATGGACTGGTACAGCCGCTGGGTTTTGTCCTGGAGGCTGTCGAACACGCTGGAGCCGTCCTTTTGTTGCGAAGCACTCGAGGAAGCGCTCAACAGGTACGATCCCCCGGAGATCTTCAATACAGACCAGGGGAGTCAGTTCACCAGCACGGAGTTCACGGGACTACTCAAAGGGGCCGGGGTGCGTATCTCGATGGACGGGAGAGGCCGCTGGATGGACAACGTCTTCATCGAGCGTCTGTGGCGTTCACTCAAATACGAATGCGTCTATCTGAACGCTTTCGAAACCGGGTCGGAAGCCCGTCAAGGGATCGGCCATTGGATCGACCTATACAACAGCGAGAGACCTCACTCGGCGCACGCTGGGGCGACGCCGGAGGAGGTGTACACTGGCTTGAAAAAACATTCCGAGAGGGACCTTGCCCTCAGGCTCGCCCCCTCTCAGAATTTCCCTTACTGGCGGCAACAACAACTGCGGAGTCCACCTTAGAAATGCCGCCAAGTGGTCCAACCGATGGGGTCCACCTCTGGCAGCGAACGCAGCGGCCAGGACGAGCAGGGTTAACTCTTTCCTCATTCTTCCTTCGCGCGGCTCATTCCCCCCTCAGGACACTTTAACTCATACGTCCCGCCCTCGCTTTGGTTTCGGGGGGTCGACGTTCTGCGTTCCACGTTGGCGCGCTCATGAGAGTGGGCCTCAGGGCCGCGACCGCCACTCTTTCGTCCCGGCCCAGCAACTCGGGGGTCGCCGCCCCAAGGCGCCTTATAGTTACTAACGATCTATTTTCCAACGATGGATTAGAAATAGTAGCGATTTTCTTTTTTGCTGCTTTTTTCTTTTCTGGGTTGTGGAAAAAGTTTGCGCTGGGAGCGATCGAGGAACAGATTGCCTCTGTGCAGCACGCGCACCGTGGCGTTACGAATTCAAGGCCCCAGCGTACGAAACGCTTGGCGGGAGACTTTCGAACGCCACGGTGCACAGACAGCAAACGCATACTCTAGATGCTGTCCTTCGAGGACTCGACTATAAGGGTTGCGCAAGGTCTGGGCAAGCGTGTGCTGCGCAGAAAGGAGTGGCGCAATGTTAGCCACAGAACAGATCGCAGCATGGGTAGGATTGGATTGGGCCGAAGATCAACATGAGATCCGACTGCGGGCCGCCGGCAGTCGGGAAGTAGAGAGGTATCAGGTGCGGCAAGACCCGGAAGAGTTGCACGAATGGGTACGCCAGCTAAGAACCCGTTTTGAGGGTCGTCCTGTGGTGATTGCCCTGGAGCAAAAGCGGGGAGGGTTGATGGCGGCGCTGATGTGCTATGACTTTTTGCACCTGTACCCGATCAATCCGAAGACGGTGGCGAGCTATCGAGAGGCATTTTCACCCTCCGGTGCGCCGGCGCAAACCGGTGAGTAGCAGAGAGCGAGAGTCTCTCACAGGAAAGGAGTAGCGAACCATGCTGACCCCGAGTCATGCGTGTGTACTCGTAAGAGTGCAGGCGAAGCATTGACAGGGGCACGTGCGGGCCAGGTATTGAGCCGCGGAAGGAAAATGACTTCGGGGGGCCGACGTAGTCGTAGGATCGGAAGGCAACATGGAACCGTTCGCTAATCGCGAGAACGATTCCGCCCCCGCGTGGTCCCGAGACCCTGTGCACGTACGGAAGTTGCTTACACGGGAGCCGGGAGATCCCGCCTTTGACCCCAGGGGGATGGCCCCAAGGTCCGCGCTGTGAATCCGAAAGGAGCACGACAGCGATGCACGGAGGCGGGAAGTCGGACAGGCTGATAGTAGCTGAGAAGCGCTCGAACAAAGACGGCGGTGCGCCGCGGTCGGCGGAGAGGGTGGAGCCAAGCGGCCTGGCCAAAGGGAATTCGTCCTAGCAAAACAAGTGCCGGACACAGAGCCGGGAGAGGAATCGATATGGAGGACTCTAAACGGGCACCAAGCGGGAAATCGCGGACACAGCCAAGAGACCGCACCTACGTCGAAACCGAGGACTTGCAAAGTGCGCTGGAACGGATACGGCAGGTAGCCTGCCGGGATAAGGAGCTACGGTTCACGTCGCTCTGGCACCACGTCACTAACATCGATCGACTCCGGCAGGCTTACTTCGGCCTCAAGCGCAATGCCGCACCGGGCGTGGATGGATTGACGTGGCAGCAATACGGAGAGAGCCTCGAGGAGAACCTCCAGGATCTATCCGCAAGGCTCAAACGCGGAGCGTACCGAGCCAAGCCGGTTCGGAGGGCCTATATACCGAAGGCCGATGGGCGGCAGCGTCCGCTCGGAGTGACTGCATTGGAGGATAAGATCGTCCAGCGGTCTACGGTCCAGGTATTGAACGCCATCTACGAAACCGACTTTCTCGGCTTCTCGTATAGTTTCCGCCCGGGGCGCAGTCCACACCATGCGTTGGACGCGCTCTATGTCGGAATCATGCGCAAGCGAGTGAACTGGGTGCTGGATGCGGACGTTTGTGGGTTTTTCGATGCCATCGACCACAAATGGCTGTTGAAGTTCATCGAGCACAGAATCGCCGATCCACGTGTTATCCGCCACCTTAAAAAGTGGCTCAAGGCGGGGATCGTGGAGGATGGGAAGCGAACCGAGATCGAATCCGGTACGCCTCAAGGCGGGAGTGTTTCACCCGTGTTGGCTAATGTGTACCTTCATTATGTGTTCGATCTATGGGCCGACCAATGGAGACGCAGGCACGCTCGTGGCGATGTAATCATCGTCCGGTTTGCCGACGACTTCACAGTGGGTTTCGAGTTTCGTGAAGATGCCGAGCGTTTTCTGGCAGACTTGCGGGACCGGTTCCACACGTTTCACCTGGAACTGCACCCCGACAAAACGCGCTTGATCGAGTTCGGGCGGTACGCCGCTCGGGATCGCAAGCGCCGTGGAGAAGGGAAGCCCGAGTCTTTCGACTTCCTGGGTTTTACGCACACGTGCGACAGAACCCGGAACGGGAGATTCATCGTGCTGCGGCAGACCATGCGGAAGCGCATGCAAGCGAAACTGCGCGAGATCGCTCGCGAGCTTCGGTATCGCCTGCATGAACCCGTCCCGGTAGTGGGTCAGTGGTTGCGCAGTGTAGTACAGGGACATTTCCAGTACTATGCCGTACCGCGTAACCATCGCAAGCCGGCCGCTTTCAAGTATCAGGTCTATCGACTCTGGCTGCGTGCGCTAAGGCGTCGTAGCCAGCGTCATCGGATCACGGAACGTGTCAACAACTTTGAGACACTTTGGTGAATAAATTACTGTAGTTTCATCTCAAAAGTTCTCCTTTTCGGGAGGGTTGATCCAGACCGCCTCGGGAAGAGGAGGAGGAACGGGTTTGCCGTTGGGAAATCTCTCCGGGAAGAGTGCATGGGCGGCCTCCAATGTTTGGGATCGATCGCGACGGGTGGTGATGGCGGTGAGGTAGTGCACATCCGCGGGAGTGTGCAGGCCGATACCCGAATGGCGATGGTCGCGGTTATACCAATCGAAGAAATCCCGACAGAAGTCTCTGGCTTGCTGAATGGTGCCGAAACGAGCCGGGAATTCGGGACGGTACTTGAGGGTCTTGAATTGGGATTCCGAGTAGGGATTGTCGTCACAGACATGAGGCCGAGAGTGAGACTTGGTGACTCCCAGATCGGCCAGTAGCAAGGCCAGTGCTTTGGAACTCATCGACGAGCCACGATCGGCATGCAGGGTGAGACCACCCGCTACGATCTCCTGCTTGGAGTAGCTCTGGGCGATCAAGACCTTGGCCAGGCGGGAGCTTTCCTGGGTGGCCACCATCCAGCCCACCACATAGCGGCTGAAGATGTCCAGGATCACGTAGAGGTAGTAATAGCTCCATTTGACGGGCCCCTTCAGCTTGGTGATGTCCCACGACCAGCATTGGTTCGGGCCGGTGGCCAGAAGTTCCGGCTTGGAGTATTGGGGATGGCGGCGCTGGCGACGGCGTTCTCTAACTTCCAGACGTTTGGCCAGAATGCGGTACATGGTTCGAATCGAGCACAAGTATCGCCCTTCGTCCAGCAGCTCCGCCCATACGGCGGCAGGAGCTTTGTCGATAAACTGTCGGCTGTGCAGGACCTCCACAACGGCTTCCCTTTCGGGCGGGCTCAAGGCGCGTGGGGATGCGGCCCGAGGCCGAGGATCCAGCGCCGGCCGTTCGCGCCGAAGTTTCTCCCGATACAGACTCGATGGCGGCAGATCCAGAGCCTGACAGCCGGCACGGACTCCGTGGGATTGTGAGAATCGCAAAGCTTCGTCCATCAGCTCTCGTCTCCGTTCTCTTCGCTGCTCGCCAGAGAGATTCCCAACAGTTGCGAGACTTTTTTTTGGAGATCCAGCATGGCTTCAAACTTCTCGAGCTTGCGTTTCAGCTTCCGATTCTCAGCCTCCACTTGCCTCAGTTGATGATCCAGAGGATTGACCGGCTTTGCCTTTCGTCCCCGCTTGCGAGGGGTCAATGCCTGCAGAGTTCCGTGCTCGCGTTGGCGTCGCCAGGTCTGCAGATTCGACCAGTAAAGTCCTTCTCGGCGCAGTAATGCTCCCACTTCGCCCGACTCTTCGCAGCCATCGGCCTGCTCCAGGACCCGGAGCTTATAGCGGGCTGAAAACCGGCGACGGGTTGCCTTGGCAGGAACTTCCGGGTCGGGTCGCGGCAACGCCTTCTCGGGCTCGGTCCGTCCCGCAGCGATTTTGGAGACCTCTCCCCTCCGCTCCGAGGTTTCCAAAATCCTCAGTTTCTTGTCGCTTCTGTTTTCTATCATTCTGTAATCCAGCTTCTCGCCCTCTACTCTAATTTAGCCGGGAAGAAGTGTCTCACCATTATTGGCACAGAGGGTCACTGGAGAGCGGATGAACCGCCTAGCGACAAGATGGCTTCCTGCACTGCGAGTTGTACACCCTTATCCCGAACAGCGACTGCGCGTTATTACCTGAGGTAAGAGCCCAGTGCGGTAGTTCCGCTCGCTGGGATCTGTGCGGGGGGCGATCCGAAAGGATCGTCCCTACCGCGACGTAAGAAGGATGATCCGGAAGATTCGGACTTGTTGCTGGAGCTGGTGTACAGACACCGGGATCGATTGCGTTGTTGGAGACCGGAGGCGGCCCAGACCCGGGAGCTGGCGCTGTTGGTGGAGGGGCGACGCCAGTTGGTGGAGAGGCGCAAAGAACTGGTGCAGCAACTGCGCGGGGTCTTGAAGAGCTACTATCCGCAGCCTTTGCAGTGGTTTGCAAAGTTGGATGGGCCGCTGGCTCTGGAGTTTTTGAGGCGCTGGCCCACCTTGGAGCAGGCTCGCAAAGTGCGGATCGATGTACTGGGTCGCTGCATGGCACGACATCGAGTACGCTGTGCCGAGACGAAGCTGCAAACATTGCTCGAGCAGATCCGTGCCAGTTACCCACTGACCCAGGATGAGGCTCTCATTGGAGCCGGTTCACTGAAACTGGTGGGCCTGGTCGAACAGCTCTCGGTTCTGCTGCCGATCATCAAACGCTACGACAACCGCATTGCCACGCTCTTCGCCGAGCATGAAGATGCCGCTCTGTTTGCAAGCTTCAGCGGAGCCGGGCCGGCTCTGGCTCCTCGCTTGTTGGCGGCCTTCGGGTCGGATCGCAGTCGCTTTGAGGATGCTGAAGAGGTCCAAAAATGGAGCGGCATCGCTCCCGTAACACGAAAGAGCGGACGAAGTTCTCAGGTGGTCTGGCGTCGAGGCTGTCCCAAGTTTATTCGCCAAACCTTTCATGAGTTTGCGGCCTGCTCAATTCCGCAATCGTCCTGGGCTCGTGCTTACTACCTGCAGCAACGTCAGCGCGGTCTCAAACACCACGCTGCCGTTCGATCTTTAGCTTACAAATGGATTCGCATTCTCTTCCGTTGCTGGATGGATCGAGTCCACTATGACGAGGAACTCTACTGCCGGAGTCTCCAGAGGAGCAACTCTCCTCTTGTGGCTCTGATGCAACCGGCTTGTGGATAAGCTTCAAAAAAAAGGGAGACAATTCTCTTGACTTATGAGCTCAGATGTCTCCCACACCTGAAACGTGGAACCTCCTCACAGAGGCCAGAGAACCGGGACCAGCAGCAGCAGCACGACGACGACGATGGCACTGAGCGGCACGCCGGAGATCAGAAAGTCCCGGAATCGATACTTGCCGGGACCGAACACGAGAAGGCAGGCGGGTTCAAAGGGGGCAATCAGGGAAACCGAAGCCGCCAGGGTGACCAGAACGGCAAGGCTGCGGGGGTTAATGTCCAGTTGCCCCGCGGTTGCCACGGCCACCGGAAGCACCACCAGGACGGCTGCCGCGTTGGACATGGGCTGGGTCAGCAGCATGGTGAGAACCACGAACCCGGCCAGTACCCAGTACAGCCCCAGGGGAAGAGCCCACTGCACGATCAGGTCGGCCAGGTAACCGTCGGCCTGTGTTTTCTGCATGGCCAGCCCGAAAGCGGTCATCCCCCCGATCAGGACGATCAATCGCCACTCGATGAAGCTGTAGACTTCTTCCACCGTTACGCACTGGAGCAGGACTACGGTCAGCGCGCCGAGAAGAAAAGCGATCGAGAGCGGAACCACCTGGAGTCCCCCCAGCAGCACGGCCAGTCCCAGAGCTCCCACCGCATAGATGCCACGCCGCTTGCGTAAAAGGGAGTGCTCGCTCTCCTCCAGAATCCACAGATCGCGAGCCTCCTGTAGAGGCCCCAGGCGATCGGCCGGACCCTGCAGAAGAATTACGTCGCCCACCCGGAAGCGAAGATTCGCCAGTCCTTCCACCAGGCTCACTCCCTGTCGGTAGACGGCAAGGACCGAGACACCGTAGCGCTGCCGAAACTTGGATCTCCGGATGGTGTGACCGATCAGCGTGGATCGGGGCATGATGATCGCCTCCACCAGCTGGATGGTGTCCGTGACCAGATCAGTGTCGTCGAGCGGCCCGTCGGCCTGAATCACCAGATCGGGGGTTTCCCGAACGTAAAGGAGACCGTCGCGGGTGGTTTGAACGATCAGCCGATCCCCTTCCCGAAGCCTCCTCTGCGGTCCCGGGTATATTCGCCGGTCGTTCCGCTGGATGGACAGAACTGTCACTCCGCGGTCTCCCAGAGGAGTCTCTTCCAGGCTTCGCCCGACCAGGGTGGATCCTTCAGGCAGGACGACCTCGCTCAGGTACTCCTTGATGCGGTACTCCTCGGTCAGAGTAGCCGGGCCGGTGCGGGGCAGGAGTCGCCGGCCCAGGATCGCCATATAAAGGGTTCCGATCACGACCAGAACCAGGCCGATCTGAACGAATTCAAAGAGAGAAAAGGGCTCCATCCCCATTTTCTGGATCATTCCGCTCGCCGCCAGGTTGGTGGAGGTGCCGATCAGGGTGCAGGTTCCGCCCAGCATAGAGGCGAAGGCCAGCGGTATCAGGACCCTGCCCGGACTGACCCGGCTCTGCCTCGAGAGTCCCAGCACCGCGGGCAGGAGAATCGCAACAGCCGTCGTGTTGCTGAGGAACGCGGAAAGAACGGCCGACAGGAGCATGACCGAGACGAGGATTCGCAGCTCATTCCCACCCACGACCTGGTGGATGGCCTGACCGAGCCAGTTCATCACGCCGGTTTTCACCAGGGCGGCCGACAGGACGAAGATCGAACACAGGATGATGATGATCTCATTGGCGAAGCCCGCGAAAACTTCCTCCGCGGTCAGGATCCCGGAGAGGGCCAGGGCCGCCAGAAGGAGAAGGGTGACCAGGTCGACGGAGAGCCATTCCAGCAGGAACAGAACCAGAGCCGCCGCCAGCAGTAGAAACAGGATTAGAATCTCAAACGTCATCGATCGCCTGTCGGGCGTCGTGCTGTTGCACCCTCTGCGAGCCCGGGCCTCCCGGCGCCATGCGGTCCTTGAGACTCAAGAGCGAAAAGAAGGCTATCCCACACCCACCGGGCAGCCGACGCCGGTGCCTCCCAGCCCACAATAGCCAGCCGGGTTCTTGGCCAGGTACTGCTGGTGGTAGTCCTCGGCATAGTAGAAATCGGGAGCTGCCAGAATTTCCGTCGTGATCGCACCGAAGCCGGCGCGGCGGAGCTCGACCTGATAGGAGTCGCGGCTGGCCAGAGCCGCCTTCATCTGCCCCTCGGAATGACAGTAGATTCCCGAGCGATACTGGGTGCCGACATCGTTTCCCTGTCGCATCCCCTGACTCGGATCATGATTCTCCCAGAAGAGATTCAGCATCCGATCGTAGCTGGTCCCGGAAGGGTCGAAGACAACCAGGACGACCTCCGTGTGGCCGGTCATCCCTGAGCAGACCTCACGATAAGTGGGGTTCGGGGTGAAGCCGGCGGCGTAGCCCACAGCTGTCGTAAATACCCCGGCAGCCTCCCAGTACTTCTTTTCGGCACCCCAGAAGCAGCCCATCGCAAAAAGTCCCTTTTCCAGCCCCGTCGGGAAGGGGGGGCGAAGGGGCGAATTCAACACGAAGTGCCGTGCGGCCACGGGCATTTCCTCCTCGCGTCCGGGCAGGGCTCGTTCCGCGGTGGTCATCCTCATTTGGTGTGTTAAACGCATGCGCTGGTTTCCTCCCTGGCCAACCAGTGTAAACGGTTTCCGCTGCGGCGTCATGATCAGATCGCAGAACGTCTTCCAGCGCCTTGCGGGAGGTCCCGGGGAAGACTCGCCCCACCGCCGGGCCGGCGGAAGCGCAAGTCGTGCACTACCTCGCGGGACTCCTCCACAGCCGGGCTCTCTCTCCATCCGGCAGTGCCCAATCGCCGACCCGCTCCCACCTCTGCTCTCTCATCCTCAGCATGGCGTCAGGATTATGCTCGGTTATGAACGAGAGACCCTGATATCCGGTCTTGGCCAGGATGAAGTCGGATGTCTCGAGGGGGTTTCGATAGGGCCCTTCGTTGAAGTCAAAGAAGCTGATCGTGCGTCCTCTCACAACCGCCTCCAGCTGGAGCGCGCCGGCATGAAACCGAGGCAGGGTGGGAAGCACCCCGACCCGGGCACTGTCGGGAACCGCGGCGACGATCTCGGACAGCTTCCAGCTCTCGGCAACGGGCGGTCCAGCAAGGTGGAAGTAGTGGTTGGCATAGAGAACCCACTCCCTCTGCAGGCTCTGAAAATCCCGATCTCCTTTTATCTCAAAAAGAGCAATCTTGACCGGACCGAAAAGGGGCAGTGAAAAGGTCAGAAACTGGACCAAAGCGATCGCGACGACCAGGCGGATCAGGCGCGGCCTGTCTTCCCAGAAATGAAAAAGCAACATCGCCAGCGGCGGCACCACAGGCAGTACGAATCGCGGATCCTTGGGTGTCAGGAAAATCAGCAGCACCAAACCGCTCAGGAGCCAGCTCCAGAGAAACAAGCGCACCGAAGCAGCAGCGGAGGCCGTGTTCTCGCCTCCAGAAACGTGGAACGTGGAACGTGAAGCACATTCCTGAACAGCCCAACCCCGAACAGCACGGTCAGGGGCAGATACAGAAAGTAGCTGGCCAGGACGCGAGGATAGTAAATCCAGCCCCAGATGTTGTCCAGCCCCGGCTCCCCGTGTCTGGGGTAAGGGCGCCAGGGAATCAACCCGGCCTGGTCTGTCGTGGGATAGCGGGAAAGCATGGCTGCCAGGTTCTGGATATAGTAAGGCGCCATCACACCGAGGGCCACCAGGCCCCCAATCACCAGATTTCGCACGGCTCGCAGAGGCTGTTTCGAGGCCACGACGCCGAACACGACCGGAACCGCCAGATAGATCGGAAACGTCCACTTGGTCAGGGCCCCCAGCCCACAGATCAGGCCGAACAGCAGGGTCCACCTCGTGCGGGTAAACCAGCGGCTTCGCAGGATCAGTCACGCGCCCGCGGTAACCCACGCCGCCAGGGCCCCGTCCAGGAGGGCTTCCCGGTGGACCATGGCCACGGCCGGAAAGAGGAGCACGACAACGGCGGCCCAACCCGCAGTGGAGGCCGACAGGAAATAACTAGATATCCGGTAGGTCGCGTAGGCGGTCAGGAGGACATAAGGGAAGTTGACGACGAGAGTCCTGAAGTCCGATCCGGGCAGCAGCAGGTAGACGGCCGCTTCGTGCAGGTAGTAAAGGGGGGGATAAGCGGGTGAGAGAGTGGCAAATTCCGAGACCAGGGTCCCCTGGCGCAGGGCCTCGAGATAGGAAAGACCCATGAGCTGGTGGTAGGCCATGTCCCAGATAGGCGGAGCCTCGTTGAGTATTTCCCAGATGACGTTCACTGCCATGACGACACAAAGACCCACCACACACCGCCAGTTCCTGAAGAAAGGCGGGATGGCTGGGACCGGATCAGACACCATTGGGCTTCCCCACCCGGGATTCCTCTGTCCGGCTCGCTTTCGGCTCGGTAGAGACCTGAAAGTCGACATCGACGGGCCACCGCATCTGTCCGTAGACCAGGCCCGTGTCGAGGAGATTGAAAATGTAGGCGTTATCGATCCAGTCCTCCACCGTGTGCTCCCAGATGCCTCCCCTGGAAACTGCCGGAGAGATGGTGTAGCTGCCGGGCCGTAGCGGGGGGGCCCGAAATCGGAACGCGACGGTGTGAATCTGGCCGGGATGGGCCTCCGGTAAGTGGATGCCTTCGTAGGTCGTATTGGAGGAGGTCATTTCATTGCCCAGGCGGTCCCGAACCGTGAAGCCGATGATGGGGTCCGCGATCTTCTGCTTGAAGCGCGCCGACACCAGCAGGCTGCATTCTCCACCGGCTGGAACCGAGTTCAAAACCTCACCGTCCGACGCCAGAAGTATGATTCCAATGATCTCAGCCGACCCGTCCCCGTAGCGGTTGTGAATGTGGGGAATGGTCCGGACCACGGGCAGATTGCCGGCGGGGGAAGACGCCTTCTCCACGGCCCTGCCGGCGAGTTCTGCCTCGCGCCTGGCGACCAGGGCCTGGTAGCGCTGAACTACGCTCTCGGGAGTCCCCTCTTGCAGCTTTCGGCCGCCGTCCAGAAGTATGGCTCTAGAACAGTAGCTGGTGACCGCCTGAAGATCGTGCGTCACCAGCACGATTGTTTTCCCGGCGTCCCTGAGCTGGCGCATCCGGTGGATGCAGCGGTGCTGAAAAACCAGGTCTCCCACAGCCAAAGCTTCGTCGACCAGCAGTATCTCGGGATCCACATGGACGGCAACCGAAAAAGCCAGCCTCACGAACATTCCGCTGGAGTAGGTCTTGACCGGTTGATCAATGAACTCTCCGATTTCGGCAAAGTCCAGGATCCGGTCCATCCTGTGGAGGGTCTGGCGGTGTGACAGGCCCAGGACGGCGGCGTTGATAAAGATGTTCTCCCTTCCACTGAACTCGGGGTTGAATCCCGCACCGAGTTCCAGAATGGCGGCAACCGTGCCCTCGACTCGACAGCTGCCGGCGGTCGGCCGCAGGATCCCGGCCAGCACCTGCAGGAGGGTGCTCTTGCCCGACCCGTTTCGTCCCAGGACCCCTAGAGCCTCGCCGCGCGCGATCTCCAGATCGATGTCACGGAGGGCCCAGAAATCGCGGTGGAGCTTCCATTTCCGGAAAGACAGGAGTTCGAAGAGCTTGGAGGAGGAACTCTCGTAAATCGGGTACTTCTTCGAGACATGCCGGAGCTGGATCACATTGTCCATAGCACTAGAACTAGAGGACATCGACGAACTCTCTCTTCAGCAACCGGAACACAATGCCGCCCCCAACCAGGCTGGCAACCGCAAATCCGGTCAGCGCCAGGGGTATCCACAGCTCGGGCAAATGGTGCCCGATCAGCAGATCCTGGTAGCTCCTGACCAGGTAGGTCATGGGGTTGAGCCTCAGCACGGATGCGAGCCCTGGAAGCCGTTGCTCAACATGTTCGATTCGATAGAAAATAGGTGTGAACCAGAACCAGAGGATCAGCACCACGATCAGGAACTGGCTGGTGTCCCTCAGAAAGACGGTGAGGGCAGCCATCAGCCAGGCGAGACCCAGGGTCCAGACCACCAGTAGAAACAGAAAAAAGGGAATCAGCAGGAGGTGCCAGCTGAGACCGTGAAAGAAAAACAATACGACCACGAGCAGGCCCAGGCCGATCAAATGAGTGACGATGTTCGATCCTGCGATGACGACCGGAAGTATTTCTGAAGGGAATACCGTTCGACGAATGAGATTGCTGTGCTCGATCAACGTTGTCGCAGAGCGCTGGACCGTATCCTGGAAATAGAGCCAGGGCAGTAGTCCTGCGAACAAGTAGAGGACGAAGTGCTCGCTGTAGCGATCCCCGGTAAAACCAGGGCGAAACAGGATTGCAAAGATAAATGTATAGCTGATCAGAAGCACCAGGGGGTGAATCACGGCCCACAAAACGCCCAGGGTCGAGCCCAGGTAGCGAGTGCCCAGGTCCCGCCTGATGAAGCTGACGATCAGGCGATGCTGAAGGAAGAGCTTGGTCAGGAAGTTGGCGGCGATGGTGGGGGCATCCCCGATCGCTCTAGGATAAAGCTTCATAGACTCGGATCACTCTAGGACAGAACTTCATAGAACAGATCCTGATAGGAGTCGGTGACCTTCTCCCAGTCGTAGTGGCGGCGAACCCGTTCTCTGGCTCGATGCCGCAGGTGCTGGTACTCACTGCCATCTTGCCAGATCCTGGCCAGAAGGGCAGCCAGCCGGTCCACGTTGTTGAAGGCGTACACCAGACCCGTATCGGCAACGACCTCGCGGTTCTCGGGAGTGTCATTGAAAACCACCAGGCAGCCCAAGCCCATTGCCTCGATGAGAGCCGGGTGAGTTCCCCCCACCTCGGTCGCATGCACGTAACAGCGGCAGTGTGAGAGCAGCTCTCGGTAGCCGTCTCCATAAATGGCTCCGGGCATCAGGATGTTTCCCCGCCCGGCGATCTTTCGCAGATCTGAAATGTAGCGGCGACTGTAGGGGGCATCTCCCACGACGACGAGGGGATCGAGGACGCCGGCCTCGAGATAAGCCTCCATCACCTGGTGGGCATTGTTCTCCGGTTCCAGACGCGACACGTAGAGGATGAACCGATCGGGATGAATCCCCAGCCGCTGGAGGGTCTGCCGACTCTTCACGCGTTCAATGTCGGCACCGTAGGCGATAAAGGGCGTCTTCACCCCATACTCCCGCTCGTAATATGCCTGGATGGTGTGGGCGTCGCTTACGGCCACGCTGGGAACCTCTATCGCCAGAAACTCAGCCAGGCGATAGAAGGAGCGTCCGATCAGACCCCACTTACGCCTCATTCTTTCAATGCCGTCCAGATTCAAAACCACCCGCTGCCCCGCCAGAGCCGGCAGCCAGCATAGACACGCGTTCGCCGAGTTGCAGATCAAGACGATGTCGTGGGAGTCGAAGAGAGCCCTGACGGCGCTCAGGGCAGTGTGTGAGATGGTTTCGAGGTATTTGGTCCGCACGCAGGGAAGGACGCGGATCTCCACTCCCCGGTACAGGGCCAGGCGAGGATTCACGAAATGCCGCCGGCCATAAACGCAGACGCGATGGCCCCTGCGCACCAGCCGTGCCGACAGCTCTTCCGCAAAAGTCTCAAAGCCGCCGTAATTGGCAGGAATACCTCGAGTCCCCAGGACGGCGATGTCAAGCGGCCGCCTGGAACCCGTCCGAGTGGACATAGGGCGCCGTCACGAAAAACATCAGTAGCGTAACCAGTTCCGAATCACCGAAGTTGTATTCCAGCAGACCGGCCCCCAGAAAAGCAACGACGATGCACATCCCGTTGTAACAGAGATAGCGCGACATCAGGTCCGGAGATTCGCGACTTTCCTCCTCCCTGGCCATACGCCAGTAGTCACGGAGCAGAAAAAGCCAGATCGAAAGCCACACCATCAGAGTGATGACTCCCATTTCGGCGCCAATCTGGAGAGGGGAATTGTGCAGATGCTGGTAGAGCCAATCCGGGAACTCCCGATGACTTCGGTACTCGTCTGCCAGCCGCGGCACCATGCGGGGACCCACGCCCGTTAGGGGATGATCTGCCAGCATCCGGCCTCCCGTTACCAGCAGTTCGATGCGGGTTCGGGTGGTGGTGTCACTGGGGTTGAACCCATCTAGAACGCGGCGGTGAAACGAGCCTGGAAGAAGAAAGAAAAACGCGATGAGAACCACCGCCAGCGGGACAACCCACCTTCGCCTCAGTAAGAGCAGCCAACAGAAAAGGCCGGACATCGTGCCCAGCCAGGCGCTACGAGTTAAGGTCAGAAGCAGGGCTGTGCACAGCACAACGAGCATCCCGGGCCACAACCACCGAGACGGCCTGATCAAGCTCTTTTCCCGGGAATCTCGCCGGTTCCCACGCCCCACGGAGAAGGGTGCCAGAATGAGCCCCGTCAGCGCTACGATCCCCACCATGAGCTGGCCGGAGAAGGTCATCCAGTGACTCATGAAACCGCGGATCCGGTTCAGGAGATCAACCTCAAAGAGCCAGTAGAACTGAACGATCCCCAGTAGCGCACTCAGGGAGATCAAGAGTAAGGTGCCTTTGAGAGTCCACTCAACCTGGTCCCGGGTGAAGTAGGTGAAGATGAAGATCACCGGCGCAAAACGGATGAATCGCCTCACAAAGAGCAAACTGAAGATCGGATCGCTTGAAAACACGATCGAAACCAGAACCATAGCCATGAACAGCAGCAGGACCTTCCCAAAGGGGGGAGCCCGGAGTTGAAACCGCCCTGTGGTGAGAACCTGATAGAGCCACAGAGAAATCGCGGCCCCCAGGAAGATTCCGCTGCCCGCCACGCTCACCACGGAACACATGACACTGGCCATTGCCGCGCGGGCGATCCATTTGCTCAGATGGCTCTCGGAGCGGTCTCGGACGGACAGCCTGTCTACGGACGTGATGACGTTCGATGTCATAGCGTGAGCACGGAATAGGGCGAGAATTTTAGCAGAATTGAGGGGGCCCGTGTCTTGAAAATTTACTTTCACCGCCGCCCGTCTCAACCTCGCTGCACGGGTTGCGTGTCCGATCGTCTCAATGCAGGGGACGAGCTCTTGTCAATAGGTGTGGAAAAACATCAGGCGGCTTTCTCCTCCGGGACTTGGTTGACCGGGACTCCATTGACATATTTGGCGCCCTGGTAGACGTCTTTCATCAGCTCCGGTGCCTTCAACCGGCGGAATCGCTGCTCCGCCACCAACAGCATCTTCCAGATCACCGCCTGGGCGTTTTCCACTTTCTTGAATCGCTTGGCCGCGTCCGTTCGCAGCCGAAGAGCGGCAAACGGTGACTCCACTGGATTGGTGGTTCGCAGATGCTGCCACTGCTTCTTTGGATAGTTGTAAAAGGTCACCATCCGGTCCCAGTCCTGCTCGATTAGCTCAGCCGCCAGAGTCAGCCCTCGCTGCCGGCACCAGTGCTGAAAAACCTTCTTGAGTCGTTGTGCTTCTTCTCGAGTCTCGGCGTAAGGGATCTGCCGCAGGATCAGCAAGGCCGGCTTGTGCACTCGCTTAGGGAGCTTGGCCAGCAGGTTGACGATCCGATGATTCCAGCAGCGCTGCTCCTCGGCCTGGGGATAGACGTTGCGCAAAGCTCCCCAGATGCCCAGGTGGCCGTCTCCGATCACCAGCCGTGGACAGCCCATCCCCCGGCGCTTCAAGTCGCGCAGTACTTCCGACCAGCTCTGAGTCGATTCCCGATAGCCGCTCGTGACCGACACCACGGCTTTGCTTCCGTCACTTAAGGCGGCCAGCACCACCAGCAGGACTGCCTTTTCCTTCTCCAGACCCGCCTTGACGTAGATTCCATCTACCCATAAATACACCACTTCCAGATCATTCAAGGGTCGACTCTGCCAGACTTCCCATTCGGCCTGCCACTTCTCTTTCAATCTGGCCACCGTGGAGGACGACAGGTGCGCCTTTTCCCCTAAAAGCCCTCTCAGAGCCAGATCAAAATCCCCCAGCGCCAGACCATGCAAGTACAGCTCAGGGATCAGTTCTCGAACCTGCCGCGTCCGCTTGGCAAACAGGGGCAACACCCGACTTTCAAAGTGTTCCTCTAGATCCCGCACTCGAGGCCTTCGAACCTGGATCGTCCCCGAGCTCAGCGTCAGATGCCTCGGCTTCCCATATCCATTGCGATAGCCCGACGGAGCGTCCACGGCCCTTCGCCGCTCACTCTTACGCCGCCCTAATAACTCCGTGACTTCCTCCTCCAGCAGCTCTTGAACCCAGCCTTGGATCTTCTCCCGCACCCAATCTTCCAGCTCCTCGAAACAAACTCTTGACTCCACACTTTCCTCAATCTTCTGCTTGCTCATGCGGTGTGTACTCCTTCCGTTGCGGGCCTTTCGGCCCTGGGTTTTAAATCAACCCGGAAGGATACTCACCGCCTATGCTATTTACACACCTTCTGATGGTAGCTCGCAGGGGACCCCCGTGGTCCGATCAGGCGCGGCACGGAGGCCGTTCCTACCCTGGATTCTTGGTTTTTTGAAGACAGGGCCGCCGGGAGTGTTGTAGTGTTCGACGCATGATCAGGACGATTGAATGGACAGAGACGGGCGTAGTGATGATCGATCAACGGCTGCTTCCTACCGAGGAGGTGTACAACACCTACCGGGAGGTCGAAGAAGTTGCCGAAGCCATTGTCGATATGGTGATTCGGGGGGCCCCGGCCATCGGCGTGGCGGCCGCCATGGGAATCGCCCTTGGGGTCAAGAACCTGCTGAGTAAGGAAAACCTGGATCAGGAGTTCGAACGCATCTGCCGGGTGATCCACGACACCCGCCCCACGGCCCAGAACCTTTTCTGGGCGATCCAGCGCATGCAGGCCGTCTATGAAAAGCACAAGCTCGGTACTCTGGAAGATCTCAAGAGGGCGCTCCGCGACGAGGCCGTCCGGATGCACGAGGAGGACATCGAGATCAATCGACGGATGGGAGAGCACGGGCAGGAATTACTGAAGTCGGACATGAGTGTTCTGACCCACTGCAATGCCGGCGCCCTGGCCACGGCCGGTCATGGAACCGCTCTTGGGGTCATCCGCTCAGCCGTCGAAAATGGCAAGAGCATTCATGTGTTTGCGGATGAGACGCGCCCGTTTCTGCAAGGGGCCCGTTTGACGGCCTGGGAAATGATGAAGGAGGAGATTCCCTGCACCCTGATCACCGACAGCATGGCCGGCTATTTCATGAAGGCCGGAGAGGTCCACGCCGTCGTCGTAGGCTCTGACCGCATCGCCGCAAATGGCGACATAGCCAACAAAATCGGCACCTACACGGTGGCGGTTCTTGCCAACCAGCACGACATCCCGTTTTACGTTGCCGCGCCTCTTTCCACAATCGACCGTGACTGTCCCTCCGGAGACCAAATTCCGATCGAACTTCGCGACACCCGTGAAATCACCGAGATCAAGGGAAACCGGCTGGCTCCCAGAGTCACCAGGGTTAAGAACCCGGCTTTTGACGTCACCCCCAATCATCTGGTGGGAGCCATCATTACAGAAGAGGGAGTCGCGCGCGCTCCCTACCGCGAGGCCATCGCCCGGCTCTTTGAGATGGCCCAACAGCAGCCGGGATGATCACTCTCGGACTCGAATCAAGCTGCGATGAGACGGCTGCAGCCATTCTCGAAAATGGCGACCGGCTTCTCTCCAGTTTCGTGGCCTCGCAGGTCGCGACTCACCGTGACTTCGGCGGCGTTGTGCCCGAGTTGGCCAGTCGCGAACACATTGACAATATCTGTCATGTCGTGGCCCAGGCGTTAACCGGAGCGGAACTGACCTTCCGATCCCTGGATGCAATCGCCGTGACTCAGGGGCCCGGTCTGGCCGGGGCCCTCCTGGTGGGACTCACCTACGCCAAAGGACTGGCTTTTTCTCTGGGCATACCGTTCGTGGGAGTGAACCACCTGCAGGGACACATTGCGAGTGTCCTTCTGGAGAATTCGTCTGCTCAATTCCCTGCCCTCGCCCTGGTGGTTTCAGGAGGTCATACTTCGCTTTACTATATGCCCTCTTCCACACGGGCCGAGCAACTGGCCCGGACTCTGGATGACGCAGCCGGTGAAGCTCTCGACAAACTGGCGAAACTGCTGGGTCTCGGTTATCCGGGCGGGCCCGTCATCGACCGGCTGTCGGAACTTGGAGACGCCGAGGCCGTGTCCTTTTCCCTTCCCAGAATAAAAAGTGGAGAGCTTGCCTTCAGCTTCAGCGGACTCAAGTCGGCGGCCGTCCGCTACGTCGCAAAGGAGGGGATCCTGCCCCTCGAGCGAGGGGCTGCAGACCATCCCCGACAGGCTCCCGTGCAGGTTCTCGACCTTCTGGCCAGCTACCAGAAGAGCATCGTGGACCAGTTGATTGATCGGCTGGAGCGGGGGCTTTCAAACCACCCGACGGTTCGCTCCATCCAGCTTTCGGGAGGGGTTTCCTGTAACTCAGAACTCAGGCGACGGGTGCGAAATCACTTCCAGCTAAAGGGGGTCCGGGTCTACTACCCGAGCCCCGCGTTGACCACCGACAACGCCGCCATGATCGCAGCGGCTGGAATATTGAGGCTCCAGGCCGGCCACAGGGACGACTGGGACCTGCAGGTCGACCCCAACCTGGCCCTCTACGACGTCAGCTCGACTTCCAGGTGAGCCGGACGATGGAATAGCGCAAGATGCCCTTTGACTCCCTGCGGTTCCGCAAGTCCTGGCGGCCCTATCAACAGCGCGTGCTGGACGCGATTGATCAGCACCTGGACGACGATCGATTGCATGTGGTGGCGGCTCCAGGGGCAGGCAAGACGACCCTGGGGCTGGAAGTCTTTCGGCGGCTCGGCAAACGCACTCTGGTTCTTTCCCCGACACGGGTCATCCGAGATCAGTGGATCCATCGACTGGACGATTTTCTCGAGGGCGGAAAAGCGTCCGGGAGGGAATGGGTGAGTCGGAACATCAGGGAACCCGGCCTGTTTACATCGATCACCTATCAGGCTCTGCATGTGCACTTTGCGGAGCAGCTGGCTGAAGAAGATCTCGAGCAATTGGACGACGACGCAGCTGTCGCCATGCTGGATGAGGAGGAATTATCGGAGACTGAACTGAACGGTTTCATCGACGCGCTGAAAAAGCATGAAGTGGGGGTGATCATCCTAGACGAGGCCCATCATCTTCGGAGGGAATGGTGGCGCGCTCTGGAAAAAGTATGCGAAGCCCTGCCGGAAATCGTGCTGGTTTCACTGACGGCCACGCCCCCCTATGACGCTCCCGGGCACGAGTGGGGGAAATATGAAAGACTTTGCGGTCCCATCGACGAAGAGATCTCCGTGCCGGAGCTGGTCAAGGCCGGAACTCTATGCGCTCACCAGGATTACATCTGGACGGTGGACGTCAGTGCGAGCGCCAGAAAGCGGATACGCGAATACGACGAACGGGTGTCGACCCTTTGCAACACGCTTTTTCAGGACCAGGTTTTCCAGGAGATCATTCTCGCCCACTCCTGGCTGGGGGAGACCGTCGATGAGCGAGAGGTGATCAAACAGCCCCGTATCGCTGTCGCGCTGCTAGCCCGGATTATGCAAGAGATCTAAATTCAAGCGAGATTTGGGCCCAGAAAAAAGGCCGTAGCTCTCTGATATAAAAGGGTTTAGAGAAACAATGACCCTAAACAGGAGCTACGGCAATGTCAAAAACAGTCTGCCAGAATACCCTGCCATTTCATAGCCACAGAAACATCACGGCTCGTTTTGATGGGGGGAGCCTCACTTCCGACGCAGGATGGTTGTTGTTTGGATCCCTGGATCGTCAACATCGATTGTGCGAGGGCTTCAGTTCGTGTATTGCGGAAAGTCGAGACCGACGCTACGTTCGTCATGACCTGTTGAAGTTGATCCGACAACGAGTCTTGCAGATCGTGGCCGGCTACGAAGACTGTAACGACGCCGATACGCTGCGCTCGGATCCGATGCTCAAGACCGTCTGTGATCAGTTGCCAGAGAGCGATCCCGATTTGGCCACCCAGCCGACTTTCTCCCGCCTGGAGAACTCCGTCACCAAGAAGGATCTGATGCGTCTGAGCCGGTGGCTGCCAGGCCGTTATGTGCGCTCCCTGAAGAAGAGACGTCCCAGCAAGATCATCCTGGATCTGGACAGTACCGACGACCACACTCACGGCCAACAGGAGTTCTCCTTCTACCACGGGTATTACCGAAACCACATTCTGCATCCTTTGCTGATCTTCGATGCCGACACGGGAGACCTGGTCTGTGCCGTGTTGAGACCTGGCAACAAGGGGGCTGCCTCTCACATCGTGCCCATTCTGAAGCGAGTCGTGGAGGCCATCCGACAAGCAGTGGGGACGGATGTCGAGATTGAGATTCGGGCCGACAGCGGCTTTGCCACGCCTCGGCTCTACGAGTTCTGTGAATGTGAAGAGAATAAACTCCAGTATGTCATTGGGTTAAGTCGAAACCCTCGCCTGCAGCGAGTGGTCGAGCCCCTGCTGGATTCGACTCGGCTGAGGTTCCTTGAGCTGGAGGAAAAACAGCGTCAGTTTGACGAGTTTCTTTATCGAGCCCACAGCTGGGATCGATCCCGTCGCGTCATTGTCAAAGTGGAGGTCGATCAGCGTGGCATCAATCGTCGCTTTGTAGTTACCAACCGGGACGATCTCTGCTCCCAATCACTTTATGACCACTACACAAACCGAGGGCAGACCGAGAACTTCATCAAGGCCTTCAAGAATCATCTGAGCATGGACCGACTCAGCTGTCATCGATTCCTGGCCAATCAGTTTCGACTCCTCCTGCATGCACTGGCTTACCAGATGTTCGTGCGCCTGCGCGACTATCTTCACGGAACCCCCTGGCACAAGCTCGAAATCGAAACCTTACGTCGTCGGGTCCTCAAGATTGGGGCCCGGATCCGACAAACCACTCGACGCATCTGGGTCCATCTTTCCTCAGCCTTCCCCGAACAACCCCTCTTCCACCTCGTCTTGAGTCGCCTGAACTCCAGTTAGCTTTTCCCAGCTCCCCCGAAAAACCGCTTCCGACACTCATCCAGGCCCAGATCTGTCTGAAATTCACTCCCCAAACCACTCAAACGCCTCGCCAACCCATATTCTTCGCAAATCCGCCTGTCACACCTGCCCGCTTCCGAGTTGGGCCACTTCTCGAGTCGTTTTTCAACACCGAACTACGGTTCTTGCATAATCCGGGCTAGCGTTTCTGAAGGCGCGCCAACTTCCGATCTCAGCCGCTTTGATGGGGATGCTGGACCTCACGGTTGACGACATTCCTGACCTGGGCAGGCACTGGTGGCAGACGCTGGTGGAGACCGTGCTGTTTTCCAGTACGTTCGAGCATTCCGATGAGCACCAGGGTTTCGTCGCTCGACTGAGAAGACAGCTGATCGCCTCCGAGTTGTTACGGAAACGGGAGCTGTCACTGGAACGATCCAGGCGAATGAACCGATCCTTGTCTCTCAGTTCGTCCAAAATTGACGCCTGCATCGCGATTCACCAACTGGAACAGAAACACCGTGGGGATCAACTGCGACAGGTGGTTTTGACAGACTACATCCGGGACGAAAAGTTGAAGAGCGGACTCGACACCGGAGAAATCAATCTGGGTGCCTGGCCGGTTTTCAAGGGTCTGATCAAGGCGTCCGCCCATCCCGAGCGGATTGCCCTGCTGACGGGACGGATCCGCGTAATTCACGAAAGCCTGCTCCGGAATCTGCTGCACGAAGTAGAGCGCGAACGATTCAGCGTCGGGCCGATCGGACCCGGCGGTACGTACCGAAGGGTCACCGGACCGCTCAACCAGTTGACGGGTGCCTTCACGTCATTGTTGATGCGGGGGGATATTCACGCGCTGGTAGGCACGCGTGCTCTGCTTGGAGAAGGTTGGGACGCTCCGGCTGTCAACTCACTGGTGCTGGCCAGTGCGGTCGGGTCGTTCATGCTGACCAATCAGATGCGGGGGAGGGCGATCCGGGTGGACAGGCAGGCGCCTGAGAAAATCAGCTCAGTCTGGCACCTCGTAGCGATTGACGTGAAGAGCTACAGCGGCCTCGGTAATCTGCATGACCTGCAGCAACGCTTCGAAACATTCGTGGGATTGTCGGAATGGGGTCCCACGATCGAGAGCGGGTTTCGACGCATGAAGGCAACTGGTTTTGATTTGCTTCAGACTTATGAAAGCCGTGACATGGCTGCTTCCAGTAACAACAGGCAGATGACGAAACGGTATGAGCAACTGCCGTCGGTAGCCGAACGCTGGAAGAAGGCCCTGACCATCGACGACGGCGCCAGGGTGCTGCCGTCTGTTGTGACGCCCACGGTGCCGGGTTTGCGGTCCTATCACTTCAGGAACACACTCAAACACCTGCTTTTTCAACTGATTGCCGCGCTGGCGGGCGTCGCGTCCCTGATCCTGGCGATCGGCAGCAACAGTCTGAAGGGCTTTCTCTTGTCGGGAGGGATCCTCTGCCTGGGAGCGTTGCTGTACAGGCTTCCGAGGACGATCGCCCTGGTGCGCATTCTCTTCAAACACCTCCCTGTTGACGGGGCATTGAAACAAATAGGCGTGGCTTTGAATCACGCCCTGTGTCAGGCAGGGTTTATCGAAACCTCGATTCGCCGCACCCGGGTGACCTGCTGCGAGGGCCAGGACGGAACGTTTTCACTGGGTTTGTCAGGAAGCACGTTTTATGAATCGTCCCTGTTCGCCGACTGCCTCGCTGAAATCCTGGGTCCGATCGACAAACCCAGATATATGGTCGTGCGCGAAGGCACCGTGTTCGGCTTGGACCGGGACGACTATCATGCTGTACCTCTCAAGCTGGCCGCAAGAAAGGACACGGCGAAGATATTTTACGAAGCGTGGTGCCGCTACGTGTGTCCAACTGAGTTGATTTACACGCGCAACGATGAAGGCCGGAAACGTCTGGTGAAAGCAAAGATGCAGGCGTTTTCTTCGATCTTCGAAAGTCAGGTCAAACGCCAGGATCGCTGGCAGGCAGCCCCCTAGCGCCGTAGCACCGACTCAGCGATCTCAGGTCCCGGGCGTATCACTCCTGGATCGCCGCGTCGGTTCCCGATCCATCGTACAGGTCCCGGGCCTGGGGAGTGAACGAGAACCACCTGGCGATATCGGCATCGCTAACGCGTCGGCAGGATTCCAGCCTCGCCCGCTTGGCTCGGAAGCGGCTGCGGGCGCGGAACGCCTCCAGCAAGGCTGCAAACGAGCTTCGCTCAAAGACAGCCAGGTAAACCAGGATGCCGGCGTCCCGCAACCAGGCATAGGGAAAGCAGCGCCGCCGTACGGCAGGCCCCATGTTTTTCATTCGCATCAGATAGCGATTCTTGACGGAATGGTAGTTGATCAGGGGATTGAGTTTGCGCCGCCGGCCGGGAAGGACATGGCGATGGTGACCTGCTGTTGCGGCGGGCACGTAGAGAGCTTTCCAGCCCGCTATTTGCGCTCTCCACGCCAGCTCCGCATCCTCGCGGTAGGCAAAGAAATCCTCATCCAGAAACTCCCCGGTGCACTCCACGAGATCATCGACCAGGCTTTGGCGGCACAAGACGGCCGCCCCCGTCACACCAAACACGAATTGGGCGTCGTCGTACTGGCCGCGGTCGGGGAGGCCGCTGCCCCGGTCGAAGTGCCGCTGCGAGGGAGTGAAATAGATGCCGGTGCTGTCGAGAACAGAAGCTCCCTGGTGAAGAATCCTGCGGCCTTCCGGGTCCATCCGCAGCAGCTTTCCTCCCGTCGTACCCACTTCTCGGCGGGCTTCCATTGCGTCTATCAGGTGTCGAATGTAGTCAGGAGCGAGCTTCACGTCGGCGTTGAGAAGAAGGGCGTAGTCAAAACCTCGAGCTACGAGATTCAGATTGTGACCCGCGGCGTAGCCGATGTTCGTGGGACTGATTCTGACCCGCGCCCCCCATCGGCGGGCGATCTGCACGCTTTCGTCGGTAGAGGCGTTGTCATGAATCGTGACGGTTACGGGCACTGTTTGACGGGCCAGCGCTTCCAGGCACCCGGCCAGGAAGAGCTCGTCATTGAACGTCACCAGGCTGACCAGAACGCGCTTTTCGCTCACGAGCCCTGGGCAGCCCTCAGCGGGGGCAGCAGGTACTGCCGGGTGAGACTTCCGAACTGAATCGGAAGCCACAGAAGGAGGAATCGATACGGGTGATGTTTCTTCAGGTATCGCAGCAGATTGCCATAGAACAGCCGGGTAAACAGACGGCGTCCCAGGTGGGGCACCGAAACCCCTCCGACATGCACCGCGTGGGCGTTCTCTTTGAAAAGGATGCGCCATCGAGCGGGCTGCAGCCGCTTGCAGAAATCGACATCTTCGAACCAGGCCGGCCAGAATCGCTCGTCGAACCCGCCCAACTCGTCCCAGGCGCTGCGACGAATCATCCAGTAGGCTGCCGCCGGTTGAACCGAGTCAGCAAGCCAACCTGATTTCATTCGTAGAGGGGGCTTCTTGGAGAGGACCCTGAGCAGCTCTTCCAGGCCGAGAACGTCGCCGAGAACGGAGAAAAAAGTCGGAAGCTCGCGAAACTGAAAGCGGGTTTGCGGAACACCATCTTCACCGAAAAGCGGACCGCAGGCAATGGCGGAGCCCTTCTCGTTGAGAATCGATTCATGGAGTCGCCTGGCACTCTCGGGGGAAATCAGGGTGTCGGAGTTGAGCAGAAGCACGAAGCGGCTCGTAGTGCTTTGAACGGCCTGATTGGCTGCCGCCGCGAATCCGCGGTTGGTGTGATTCTCGATCAGGCGGACACCCTGCACCCTTCGAACCTCTTCGGGACTGGCGTCACGGGAGTGATTGTCGGCTACGACGACTTCATCCACGATTCCGACCAGGGCGGAGACCGAGTCGAGGCAGCGACGCAAGTGGGAGGCGGCGTTCCAGTTAATGATGATGATGCTCAGGTCCATGCGGACGGGAAGCTCCGGGAGTCGAGCGCGCTACTCGGAGCCGTAAATCTCGGCTCCCTTTTGCAGGAACTCTTCCGACTTGGACCGCAGTCCCAGTGCCCGTGCTTCACCCTCACCCACTCCATGCTTACGGGCATACTCCCGCAGGTCCCGGGTAATCTGCATGGAGCAGAATTTGGGCCCGCACATCGAGCAGAAATGCGCCACCTTGGCCCCGGCAGCCGGCAGAGTCTGATCGTGGAAATCGAGGGCCGTCTCAGGGTCTAAAGACAGATGGAACTGGTCTTCCCAGCGAAACTCGAACCTTGCCTTCGAGAGCACGTCATCGCGGGCCTGCGCCGCGGGGTGGCCCTTGGCCAGATCCGCCGCGTGGGCGGCAATCCGGTAGGCCACGACACCATCGCGCACATCCTGCCGGTTGGGCAGGCCCAGGTGTTCTTTCGGAGTCACATAGCAAAGCATTGCGCAGCCGTACCAGCCGATCATGGCGGCGCCGATGGCCGAAGTAATGTGGTCGTATCCCGGGGCAATGTCGGTCGTCAGCGGGCCCAGCGTATAGAAGGGAGCCTCCCGGCAAACCTCCAGCTGCCGATCCATATTCTCTTTGATCAGCTGCATGGGAACGTGGCCGGGACCCTCGATCATGGTCTGAACATCGTGCTCCCAGGCGATTTCAGTCAATTCTCCAAGCGTGTCCAATTCGGCGAACTGAGCCTCGTCGTTGGCATCTGCTATGCATCCGGGGCGCAGCCCGTCTCCCAGACTGAATGACACGTCGTAGGCCCGCATGATGTCGCAGATCTCTCGGAAATGGGTGTACAGAAAGCTCTCCTCATGGTGGGCCAGGCACCAGCCGGCCATGATGGAGCCGCCCCGCGATACGATGCCGGTTACGCGATCAGCGGTGAGTGGAACGTAGGGAAGTCGTACGCCGGCGTGGATCGTGAAGTAGTCGACTCCCTGCTCGGCCTGCTCGACCAGAGTGTCCCGGAAGACGCTCCAGCTGAGGTCTTCGGCCACACCATCTACCTTCTCGAGAGCCTGATAGATGGGGACCGTCCCGATTGGAACCGGGGAGTTTCGAATGATCCACTCACGGGTCTCGTGGATGTGATCACCGGTGGAAAGATCCATCACGGTGTCGGCGCCCCAGCGAATCGCCCAGATCATTTTCTCGACTTCTTCTTCTATGGAAGAGACGACCGCCGAGTTCCCAAGATTGGCGTTGATCTTGACCAGGAAATTGCGTCCGATGATCATCGGCTCCGCTTCCGGATGATTGATGTTGGCTGGAATAATGGCGCGGCCCGCCGCTACTTCCCGGCGTACGAATTCGGGAGTCACCTGCGACGGTATCGAGGCGGAAAACGGGTGCCCCGAATGGTGCTCCCGGGCCGCTTGACTGCCCCCGGATCGCTCCCTTTCCCGGGCCAGATTCTCGCGCAGGGCCACGAACTCCATTTCCGGTGTAATAAGCCCGCGGCGGGCGTAGTGGAGCTGGGTCACGTTGGCTCCGGCTCGGGCCCGCCTGGGTCGGGCACCTACGAACCGCATCGCCCGCAGTTGAGAATCTCGATGGCGCCCACGCGTAAACTCCGAGGTGAAGTTGGCCAGTGCATCGGTGTCATCGCGGGAGGCGATCCAGTGGCTGCGAACCGGTCTGATCCCCCTGGCTACGTCGATTTCCTGCTCCGGATCCGTGTAAGGTCCCGAAGTGTCATAGAGCAGAAAGCGGCTGGAGTCGCTCAAAATAACTTCCCGGAACGGCACCCGGACACCGGGTAACGTCCCCGAGCGCCACACTTTTCTGGAAGCGGGAAAGGAGGTCGTGGTCAGGACTGAGTCGGTGGAAACTGACTCCCGGCTGGCCTTGCTCATCGCCTGTGAATGTAACGCTGTAGCGCGACAGCTGTCAACAGCGGCGGAACAGATGGTATTTTCTATTGGCGATGAGAATCATGGTTTGCTCTCTGATGGCTCTGGCGGCTACCTGGGGGGGCTTCTTGAGTGCGGAAACAACACCGGAGGAGAGCCTCACTTCGCCACAACTCGAGGCCCACCTTCGCTTCATCGCATCCGACGAGCTGGAGGGGCGCGAGACCGGGAGCCCGGGTAACGCGGTGGCTGCCCGTTATCTGGTGGAGCAGTTCAGGAAGTGGGGACTGGCACCGGCCGGGGACCGGGAGCGTTTTCTGCAACCCGTTCCCCTCGTCCTCCAGAGTCCTCCCACGGCAGGCACCATCACCACCAGCATTGAAGAGCTTCACATCGGCTCGGATTTCGTGCTCGTGGCCGGAGAAGGCCGGCTGGAAGCTCCGGTCGTTTCGGCGGGTTACGGTCTCGTAGACGAAGCAGGCGATCTCGACGACTATGCGGATGTGGACGTTGCAGGGAAGATCGTCCTCGTCAGATTCGGAGCTCCGGCGGGGATATCCAGACCGGCTCACCGGGGTCGACTACGCCTGTGGTCGACTACGAAACGAAGATTGGCCTCCGAGCGGGGTGCGGCCGGCATCCTGGAGATGCTGCCCCCCAACCGGTGGCGGGGGGTTACCCGCTCCGTGACCCGCCCTCGAATCGTACTCCAGGAGACCCTCCAGGCAACGCGAAACGACCTGTTCCATGCCCTCGTGCGGGTCCCTCCCGACGATCCGCCGGAGTGGAAGGGCCTGAAGCTTGACGTGCCTGCAGTGCAGGCGGATCCGCTGGCCGCTTCCAATGTCATCGGTAAGATCCAGGGCAGCGATTCAAGGCTCGGCGACGAGTACGTTGTACTGACCGCCCACTATGACCACGTGGGCATCGACGCTGATGCGGCGGGAGACGCCTCGGAGGATACGATCTTTAACGGAGCTCGCGACAATGGAATGGGGGTCGTTGCTCTGCTGGCGGCGGCCAGGTCGCTGTCGATGCAGAAGCCGCGCAGATCTGTCTTGTTCATCGCGATGACAGGCGAGGAACAGGGACTTCTGGGCAGTTCCTACTATGCTGACAACCCGGTCGTGCCCCTCAGCCAGAAGAAGTTCGTCCTGAACACCGACGCAGCCGGGTTCAGCGATACGGGAGTAGTCACGATATTTGGGCTGCGCCGCATTTCCGATCCAACTATATTCAAGGAAGCCTGCTCGCGATTTGGCCTGGAAACGGTGCCGGATCCACTCGAGAATCCAGATCTTTTCTACCGCTCCGACAACGTGGCGTTCGCTCGCAAGGGGGTTCCGGCCCTGACCTTCAGTCCCGGCTTTCGCATCCTCGACGATGAAACCCTGAAACACTACCATCGCCCCAGTGACGAAGCGGACGATGACTTCGACTACGAATATCTTCTCAGGTTCAGCCAGGCCTTCGTCGCCAGCGCAAGATCACTGGCCGACGCGGAGACACTCCCGGTCTGGTCGAAGGGGGACGAGTTCGAAGGCGCCTGGAAGAAACTGAACTCTGATCCCGGGTTCTAAGCCGGTGCTGAAGCTCCGGGGGCTTGTCGTGAAGGCCGCGAAGCGGCCGGAAGGGAATAGCCGTGGGCGCAAGCCCACGGACGACGGCCGAAACGAAGGAATCAGCCCTGAAGGGGCGACAGATACCGTTCGGAGCGGTCTTTGATGTGAGAGAGCACTCGCAGGTGAATGTGATGGATAATGAAGTCGGACCACCACCGCCAGTAGGGCGCAGGCCACATCCGGTGCCGATACCACGTCGTCCCCAGAAGCCTTGTTCGTCCTTTCGGTAGCGACTCGAGCCGGAACTCGCCGGCTTTGGACTCCAGAAAACCCTCCAGATGAGGAGGATGAATGCTCCGGTAAGGCGTCCACTCCTCCATGGGAGGAGGGTTTTCGGTGACCGAAAACTTCAAGCGTCGGGGGGCGTCCCAGATCTGGATGGGCTCGACGAACGGTCCCGTCGAAAAGATGCAGTGTCGAACGGCTCCAGGGCCGCTTCCATGAATCTCCGCTCGCACCGGGTAGGCGATCCCGATCTTGAAGAGCCAGTGCTCGGGAGGGCCCAGTTCAGCAAAGGAAATGACGTGGGGCCAGACTCGATCGGGAGGGGCGTCCACAATCGTTTCCGAGACGACACTAAAGACCGGCGGGCTGGGATTGAGCCGGTTCTCGACCAGAGACGTGAAGCACAATAACCCGGCTAGCGGGACTGCCTGCATGGTGAAGGAGAAGCGCCGAGCGTGGCGCTGAATCGCATACCCCGGCAACGCTCCTCCCACGGCCAGCACCCAGGCCAGGGGAAACGCCATGACGATGCACACGAGTCCCTCGAAGGCCAGGGCCAGCAGCAGCAGACACCCGCACAGCAGCGAGAGAGTGGCGACAAAGATACAGGGACCCGGCGAACGGTACTGATGGAAGGAGTAGATCAGGGTGGCGAAGAACCCGATGCAAAACGGAACTCCCACAAAGAGACTCCATCCATAGGCCACCGCCACCGTAGTCGCCAGCCACACCGTAGGCAACAGGAGAAGCAGGGTCAAGACCACTCCCAGGGCGGCGCTCCCGAGTGGATGGTGGGGAATCCACAGGTGCAGCACTCTCCTCTCGGACCGGGCCGGGCGCTGTTTCCACTCCCTGGCACCCGGGAGCACAGAGAGCAACAAGAAAAAGAGAAGATTCACCATCGGGACGAAGAACAGCATGGCCAGCCAGGCCGGCTGTCCCCTGCTCCTCATTTTACCCGCCGTATCGACCCCGACAGGCGCGATCGATATTTCTGTAATTTCTGAATAAACTATATGTTCGGTTATAAATGTTTGCATGTCAACTCCCGATCTGCATGTCAACTCCCGAGTTGACGGGCCCGGACCCGAGGGAGCAAGCTGGTGCGCTAGCCCGGATTATGCAAGAACCGTAGTTCGGTGTTGAAAAACGACTCGAGAAGTGGCCCAACTCGGAAGCGGGCAGGTGTGACAGGCGGATTTGCGAAGAATATGGGTTGGCGAGGCGTTTGAGTGGTTTGGGGAGTGAATTTCAGACAGATCTGGGCCTGGATGAGTGTCGGAAGCGGTTTTTCGGGGGAGCTGGGAAAAGCTAACTGGAGTTCAGGCGACTCAAGACGAGGTGGAAGAGGGGTTGTTCGGGGAAGGCTGAGGAAAGATGGACCCAGATGCGTCGAGTGGTTTGTCGGATCCGGGCCCCAATCTTGAGGACCCGACGACGTAAGGTTTCGATTTCGAGCTTGTGCCAGGGGGTTCCGTGAAGATAGTCGCGCAGGCGCACGAACATCTGGTAAGCCAGTGCATGCAGGAGGAGTCGAAACTGATTGGCCAGGAATCGATGACAGCTGAGTCGGTCCATGCTCAGATGATTCTTGAAGGCCTTGATGAAGTTCTCGGTCTGCCCTCGGTTTGTGTAGTGGTCATAAAGTGATTGGGAGCAGAGATCGTCCCGGTTGGTAACTACAAAGCGACGATTGATGCCACGCTGATCGACCTCCACTTTGACAATGACGCGACGGGATCGATCCCAGCTGTGGGCTCGATAAAGAAACTCGTCAAACTGACGCTGTTTTTCCTCCAGCTCAAGGAACCTCAGCCGAGTCGAATCCAGCAGGGGCTCGACCACTCGCTGCAGGCGAGGGTTTCGACTTAACCCAATGACATACTGGAGTTTATTCTCTTCACATTCACAGAACTCGTAGAGCCGAGGCGTGGCAAAGCCGCTGTCGGCCCGAATCTCAATCTCGACTCCCGGCCCCACTGCTTGTCGGATGGCCTCCACGACTCGCTTCAGAATGGGCACGATGTGAGAGGCAGCCCCCTTGTTGCCAGGTCTCAACACGGCACAGACCAGGTCGCCCGTGTCGGCATCGAAGATCAGCAAAGGATGCAGAATGTGGTTTCGGTAATACCCGTGGTAGAAGGAGAACTCCTGCTGACCGTGAGTGTGGTCGTCGGTACTGTCCAGATCCAGGATGATCTTGCTGGGACGTCTCTTCTTCAGGGAGCGCACATAACGGCCTAGCAGCCACTGGCTCAGACGCATCAGATCCTTCTTGGTGACGGAGTTCTCCAGGCGGGAGAAAGTCGGCTGGGTGGCCAAATCGGGATCGCTCTCTGGCAACTGATCACAGACTGTCTTGAGCATCGGATCCGAGCGCAGCGTATCGGCGTCATTACAGTCTTCGTAGCCGGCCACGATCTGCAAGACTCGTTGTCGGATCAACTTCAACAGGTCATGACGAACGTAGCGTCGGTCTCGACTTTCCGCAATACACGAACTGAAGCCCTCGCACAATCGATGTTGACGATCCAGGGATCCAAACAACAACCATCCTGCGTCGGAAGTGAGGCTCCCTCCATCAAAACGCGTCGTGATCTTTCTGTGGCTGTGAAATGGCAGGGTATTCTGGCAGACTGTTTTTGACATTGCCGTAGCTCCTGTTTAGGGTCTTTGTTTCTCTAAACCCTTTTATATCAGAGGGCTACGGCTTTTTCCTGGAGCCAGAATCTCACTCGGATTCAGATCTTTTGCATAATCCGGGCTAGTGGGATTGATGGCCGGGTGTGGCAGAATCGCGCAGAGTCTGGTCGCAGCCGCGGCGGTGGCCGTGGTCCTGGCGCAGTCTCCCGAAGATTACCTCAAGCAGGCCGATGCCATGGCGGCGCGCCATGAAGTGGACCGGGCCATTGAGATTCTGCACAGAGGACTCCAGGCCTTTCCCCGCCATCCCGATGTGCTGACCCGGCTCGGTCTTCTACTGATCGGGGCGGGCCACCTGGAGGCCGGCGATGAGATTCTCTCCCGAGCCTTGGCCATTCGCCCGCTGGATCGCCGGGCTCTTCAGGGGCGGGCAGAAGCACAACTTCGGCAGGGAGCCCTGTCGGAAGCAGCCGGCTTGTTCGAGCAAGCCCTTGACCAGCGATCCTCGGACGGGCACATGCGTCATCGGCTGGCGTTCACGCTCTTCGCTCAGGGAAACGATCGCGAAGCTCTCGTCCAGGCTCGCAAGAGCGTAGAAAAGGTGCCCCTCAGCGTTCCTTACCGGCGCTTCTACGCCTTTCTCCTGCACCTTCAGGGCAAGGCGGACGAATCTCTCGGGCAGCTGCGAATGGCCTCCAGCCTGGATCCGACCGATATCTCGACGCTGGACGTTCTGAGCCTGCGGGAGTGGCGGGAGGGAAACAGGGACAAAGCGATAGAGCTGGCAGAGCAGAGGGTCCGACTCGATCCAGAGAACCCTCTGGGTCATCGGACTCTTCATCGGTTCTACCAAGAGATCGGTCGAAGCGAGGATGCGGTCCGGGCAGAGGAAGCGTGGACGAAGCACCAGGCCGCCTTCGACCTTTACCTCGAGGCTCTTCACGAAGCCGCCCAGGGGCGCCTGGATCAAGCCCACCGGCTGCTCCGGGAGGCGTTGCAGGTCGCGCCCGACTTCACGACTGCCAAGTTGTATCTGGCGGCTCTGTATTCGCGCCGCGGCGAAGACGACCCGGCGCTGCAGCTGTACTCCGAGATCCTGAGCAAGCAGCCGACTCAGGCGGTGGCCGTGTCGGAAAGCGCCCGCATCCGTCTCGCTCAAGGATCAGTCGACCTGGCTCTGTCGACGCTGGAATCAGGCGGTGCCCGAGGTGAGAACGTCGAACTGCTGCGGGGCTACCAGGCCATGCAGCAAAGAGAGTTCCGCACCGCCCTCTCCCATTTCGAGAGAGTTCGAGCCACCAATCCCCTGCTGCCCGGCCTCCTGCAGCTGGTCGCCTTCTGCCTCAACGAGCTGGGTGATCATGAGGACGCCCTCGAGAAGCTGGCCATGGCCGCCCGGGTCTCCCCTGCCCAGGCAGAAATTTACTCTCAGGCGGCGGAGATCCAGTTTCAGAAAGCGCAGGCACTGCAGGGTCAGGGACGCTGGCGGGACGCCATCGCGAGTTACGAGTCGTTGATTGAGACGACCTCACTACGGGCCGACTACCTGTTGAACCTGGGATACTGCCACCAGCGATTGGGTCAGCTGGATCAGGCAGTCACTCAGTATCGCAAGGCCCTCAAAATCGAGCCCGGGGCCAGCTGGGCGCGTCTGAACCTTGCTTCGGTTCTCTATCTTCAGCAGGAGTACGGCCTGTCCGCCGCCGAGTGGCAGACCCTGATCAAGAATGAGCCTTCCGCCCAGTCCTACCACCAGCTCGGTCTCTGCCTCAGTCACCTGGCCCGTCATCCCGAGGCTGAGCGCGCTTTTGAAAAAGCCCTCTCCCTGGGCGATGACTCTCCCCGGCTGCTTTACGACCTCGGCGTGTGCAGGCTCCGCCTCAGAAAGAAAGAGTCGGCCTGGCCCTTGATCAATAAAGCGGCCCGGGCCGGCTATCTCCCGGCCCTGCAGCTTTTGGAGCAGGCCAGGGGGCGGCGGCGGTAATCGCCGGTTAGCGCAGCCTGGCTTCCAACCGGCCTGCGGGCCGGTCCCGAAGATGATCTGCTCGGTCACCGGGGCCCGCGGCTGAAACACTCCGGCAGCCGATCCGTATTGTGCTCCAGAAACACAATAAAGGAGAGATTCAAGACCATGAAACGAAAACTGTTCCTTTCCCTTTTCACTATTGTTTTCATGACCACTTCACTGGCTGCTCAGAGAGCGGGCCGGTTCGGGCCGGGCAGAGGGGGTGGCCCCCAGGGAGTTGACTCCGAGGTTGACGGGGCGATCCATATGCGGGATCGCTGTTGTCCGGTGATTCCTCCCCGAAAGGTCCTGGGCCGGGTTCTGGAGATGACCGAAGAGTAACTGCTCGAGGTTCAAGCTCTGGCGGAAGCGATTGCTGCTGAGGTCGGTCCGCTTCGCGAAGAACTCCATGCCCTGGCTGAGGCGTTGAAGGCGGAAGTCGGCTCAGATGATCCCGATCCCTGCACGATTGGCGACCTGGTCCTGGCCATCAGGGATCTCAAGGCGAGGATCTGCGCCACGCTGCGCGAGTTCGACGAAGACTTCGAGGCGATCCTGGACGAGGATCAGCTGGAGAAATGGCTCACGATCAAACATCGGTTCTGTACCGCTCGTGACCGCTGTCGCCCTCACCGGGATCGCCCCGACGACGGCGACGCGAATGACGAAGGCTGATTTCCAGGACTGTTTCCATCCTCAATCCACCGCACCAGGGGCCGGGGCAACCCGGCTCCTAGTGCAGCCCGCACTTTCCCGCCTCAGCAATTCGCTCCAGCACCTGAAAAGTAAACGGGTATTGGTTGTTTTCGTCCGCCGGGTGAAGCTCGCTGCTTCGGCTTGCCCATCGAGCACGATCGATGTCGGGGAAAAACGAGTCCCCCTGAATCTCAGCATGGACGATCGTCAGGTAGATACGATCCACGTGTTCGAGGGCCTCTTTGAACAACTCTGAACCGCCTCCAATGAACACCTCATCGTCGCCCTGGGCGAGATCCAGCGCCTCGCGCAGGGATCTGGCAACCTTCACGCCCACCGGGCTGTACGCATCGTCCCGGCTCAGCACCAACATTTGCCGGCCCGGCAGCGGTCGGCCGATCGACTGGAAGGTCTTGCGGCCCACAATCAGGTGATGCCCCATCGTAAGGGCCTTGAAGCGACGCAGGTCCGCGGAGAGCCTCCAGGGAAGACGGTTGTCGCGCCCGATGACTCCGTTTTCTGAAACCGCTGCGATCAAAGAGATCATCCCCGGCCCTCCCCGGGGTAGCGAATAGTACTTCCGGTTATGCAGTAACTACACCGCAATGGGGGCCTTGATGTGGGGCTGGGGATCGTAGCCGACGAGAGTGAAGTCTTCAAATCGAAAATCAAAGATTGACTCGACTGCCGGGTTGAGTAGCATGCGCGGCAGCTCTCTGGGTTCTCGACCCAGTTGTTCCCGAGCCTGCTCCACGTGGTTTGAATACAGATGAACGTCGCCGAACGTATGCACGAACTCACCCGCCCTCAATCCGCACACCTGGGCAACCATGAGCGTCAGCAGAGAGTAGGAAGCGATGTTAAAGGGCACGCCCAGGAACACGTCGGCGCTTCTCTGGTACAGCTGGCAGGAGATCCTGCCGTTGCTCACGTAGAACTGAAAGAGTACGTGACAGGGGGGCAAAGCCATGTTCTCGACGTCGGCTACATTCCAGGCGCTGACGATCAGCCGCCGTGAAGAAGGATTGGTTCGGATCTGCTCTATGACCCTGGACACCTGATCTATCGTGTCTCCGGCGGGAGTCGGCCAGGAACGCCACTGATGGCCGTAAACCGGCCCGAGTTCACCCTTGTCATCCGCCCAGTCGTTCCAGATTCTGACTCCATTCTCATTCAGGTAACGGGTGTTCGTGTCGCCGGCCAGAAACCAGAGCAGCTCGTGAATAATCGACTTCGTGTGAAGCTTCTTGGTCGTCAAAAGTGGAAAACGGTGTTCCAGATCAAAACGCGTCTGATAGCCAAAGAGGCTTCGGGTTCCGACCCCGGTACGGTCTTCCCTTTCGACTCCACTGTGGAGGATCTTTTCCAGCAGCTGCAGATAAACCCGCATCTTACAGTTATCCGGCAGGGAGCACCGCCTCTCTCGAGACGCAGAGTAGCACAGTCCCCTGCACCCTGCCGACCGGCGGCGCGAGCGCGACTTCAGGACACTTTGATTCTGAGCCGCTTCATTTTCTGATTCAGGGTGGTTGGAATGGTTTTTAGAACCCGGGCAGTACGGCGCTGATTCCAGTCGTTGTGCTCCAGCGCCATCAGGATGAGATTTCGTTCGAACTCGGCAACCATCTCTTTGAGCGTGAGCTGGTTGCGGAGAATCTCTTCGGTGGTCATGCTGATGTGGCTGGAGTCCAGGATCTCCGACGGCAGGTGATCGGGCCGAACGACCCGACCCGGAGGCGCCAGGACCAGCGCCAGCTCGATGACGCTCTCCAGCTCGCGGACATTACCGGGCCAATCGTGATCGACCAGGGCTTTCAGTGCCTTCGAGTCGATCTGGAAAGGGTTGCCGTCGGCCGCGGGTGTCTTGCTCAGGAAATGCTTGACGAGAGGGGGAATATCCTCGCGATGCTCGCGCAGCGGAGCCAGGCAGATGTTGGCCGCGTAGAGCCGGCGAAAAAGGTCCTCTCGGAACTCACCGCCCTCCGTGGCGGCCCTGAGATCGCTCTTGGTGGCAGCCACAATGCGCAAGTCGACGGGCTTGCTCTGGGCGCTTCCAACGGGTCGGATCCGCCGAGTTTGAATGACCCGAAGCAGTTTTCCCTGCATCTCCGCGGTAAGGGTTCCCACGTCGTCCAGGAACACTGTGCCTCCCTTGGCAGCCTCAAAAAGCCCCTTTTTGTCCACCAACGCACCCGCAAAGGCGTCCTTCGCGTGTCCAAACAGCTCGGCCTCCAGTAATCCCCGGGGAATCGCACGTGTGTTGACGGCGACGAAGGGACCGCCGGCCCGAGCACTCAGTCGGTGGACGGCCCTGGCTGCGAGTTCCTTGCCCGAACCGCTCTCACCGGTGATCAGGACAGTGCTGCCCTGTGGAGCCACCCGGCGAATCATGGCGAAGGCATTCTGCATGACTTCGCTCTTACCGACCATATTCTGCATAAAGCAGGTGAGCTTCAGGCTCCTGCGCAGACACTGGTTTTCCAGCGTCAGCCTGCGTCGCTCGAGGCCGTTGTTGATCACCAGCAGCAGCTCGTCATTCTTGAAAGGCTTCACCAGGTAATCAAAGACTCCCGAGTTCGTGGCCTCGACTGCGGTTTCCACCGACGCAAAGGCAGTCAGGAGTACGATCTCGACATCCGGGTCAATCGCCCGAATCTTCCTGACCACGTCGAGGCGGCTCTTCTCGGGAAGTATCAGGTCCAACAAAACAAGGTCGAAGTGCCCGTCCCTGAGGGCCTCTAGTCCTTCCTCACTGGTTTCTACAGCCTGAACGGAAAAGCCTTTTGAACGGAGGAGCCTGGTGAGAGCGTCTCGAACGACGGGCTCATCATCAATGGCCAGAACAGCGCGCTTCTCGTACATGTGAGTCCTCGCTACAGGCAGAGGGGCGTCTCTAGATCGGTTCGCTCCCTCGAAGCCACCTCTGCTACTTTTTCTGCTGCGCGCCCCGAGTCTCCCCAACTCGCCTCGCCAGGAAAAGGGCGCCACCAGACTACCCGGTCACCGGGGTGCACGGCCTGCTCGAACCTCCACGGTCAGACCTGTATCCCTGTGACAGGCACGGTAACCCATCGTCATATGAAGCTGAGTACCTATTGGTAACTTGTACGCCCAAACCGCCCTTATAGTTCCCGGGCTTCCATTCCGGATACTCACTTAGACCCTAAAAGTGTGGCGAGAGTTGAGTGAGGGCTTGAAAAACGTTGCCTAAGTACTGGGTAGGGCGAAGGACCGCAAGATGGCAGCAGGTTGGGTCGGGCAAGTTCGATCCCAGGCTAGATTCTTTGTTTTCTTGCCTGCCCGGCCCCAACCTGCAACCGTCAAACAGGCTCTAGTCCCATCCGAGGAGCCGCTTGACAGATTCCGAAGCTGGCTGCCAGAGAACACCAACTTCTGGCTTTTCCCATTGCAATTCCGGTGCCGACACAATCTCCGATCATGCTAAATCGTTGAAATCAATATAGTTATCTTATTTCCAACAGGGAGATGCCGGCTCCGGATCCGGATCGAGCGATCCAAAAAAATGTTCGCAGTCGAGCTTCCCTCCCCTATCTGTTTGTTTCTAAACAGTTTAGGCATTCCAAGAAAATGGATTGCCTGAAGTGGACGGCTGACACTATCATCGCGCCAGCCGGTTCGGCAAAGCGGCCGGTTCGGCAAAGCGGATTGAAGCGAGGGGTATGAATGTTGTTGCTGGGCATAGACTGCGGGACCCAGGGACTGAAGGTGATTTCCTGGGACAGCGAGGCGAACCGCATCTGCACAGAAAGCCGCTCCTACCATCTCATCAAGGGTCTTCCTCCCGGGCACAAGGAACAGCATCCACAAATCTGGATCGAAGCGCTGGAAGAATGCGTAGCCGCGCTCCAGGGGCGGGGTCTGGATCTCTCCCGGATCGACGGAATCGGCGTGTCGGGGCAGCAGCACGGATTCGTAGCGCTGGACAAAGAGCATGAGGTGATCCGCCCGGCCAAGCTTTGGAATGACACCAGTACAGCCCCCCAATGCGAGCAGATCATGGCCGCGGCCGGGGGCTCGCGGTCCTACCAGGAGGAAATCGGCAATCTCCTGCCTCCCGGGTACACGGCCTCGAAGATACTCTGGCTGAAACAGACGGAACCCGGGAACTACCGCCAACTTCGTCACGTCCTGCTGCCCCACGACTACTTAAACTTCTTTTTGACCGGGGAACTGGTGGCGGAGTGCGGGGATGCATCAGGAACCGGGTACTTCAAGGTGCTCCAGCGCGAGTGGTCTAAGGAAGCTCTCGGCTGGATCGACCCCGAGATCGACCTGCCGGCCTGCCTCCCTCGCCTGGTGGACTCTCATCGCCCCGCCGGCGGCCTGCGTCCCCAACTGGCTCAAAAGTGGGGAGTCTCTCCCAAAACTCTGGTCAGCTCCGGCGGCGGCGACAATATGATGGGGGCCATCGGATCGGGCAACGTCCGCGAAGGAATCGTGACCGTAAGCCTGGGAACCTCCGGAACGCTGTTTGCGCATTCCGATACACCGGTAATCGATCCGCAAGGCGAGATAGCGGCTTTTTGCGGAAGTACGGGGGGCTGGCTGCCACTGGGGTGCACCATGAATGTCACAGTAGCCACCGAGGCCGTGCGTGCCGGCATCCTGAAGTGCTCTTTAGAGCAGTTCGAGAGCCACCTGGTCTCAACGCCACCCGGGTCGGATGGACTGATTCTGCTTCCCTATCTGGACGGAGAACGCATGCCCAACACCCCCGAGGGTACCGGGACAGCCGTTGGTCTCAGGGGCTCAACCGCCACTCCGCGGCATCTGGCCCGGGCAGCGGTCGAAGGTGTCACGTTCGGGCTTCGCTACGGCTTCGATCGGCTTCGAGAGCTGGGCACCGCTGCCGGACAAATCTGCCTGATCGGCGGCGGCTCCAGGAGTGCGGCCTGGCGTCAGATTGTGGCTGACGTCTTTGCCACAACGGTGGTGGCTCCGGTGGTTGAGGAAGGACCCGCCTTTGGAGCGGCTCTGCAGGCCGGGTGGTGTCTCGGCGGTGGCTCGATCCAGGATCTCGTCAGCGACTTCTGCCAGCTGGATCCCGACAAGGAATGCCAGCCGAACCCGGAGAACCGCGAGAAATACGAGGAGACTTACCAGTTGTACTGTCGGCTCAGCGACGAGCTTCGCCGCTCGTCGCTTTTCCCGGCTCACCGGAAACTGATCAGCAACCCCGGCTCACTTTCGCAGGTGCCATAACGTTTCTTTTTTCTGGAGCACTCATGTACCAACCCCGCAAGACAGATCGTTTTACCTTTGGCCTTTGGACCGTCGGCAACCCTGGAAGGGATCCTTTCGGGGAGCCGGTCCGCCCCCCCCTTGCCCCGGTTCGGATCGTCCAGAAGCTGAGCGAACTGGGTGCCTGGGGCGTCAACTTCCATGACAACGACCTGGTACCGATCGACGCCACTCCGGAGCAGGCGAAGCAAATTGTCTCGGATTTCAAGCAGGCCCTCGGGGACTACGACATGTGTGTTCCCATGGCCACCACAAATTTATTCACGGATCCGGTTTTCCGCGATGGAGCCTTCACCTCGAGTGATGCGCGAGTCCGCTCCTACGCCCTGCAGAAAACGATGCGCGCCATTGACCTGGGAACACAGCTGGGCGCCGGTACTTATGTCTTCTGGGGAGGCCGGGAGGGGAGCGAGGTCGATGCGGCCAAAGATCCTGCCGAAGCCCTGAAATGGTTCCGCGAGAGCCTGAACTTCCTGCTCGCTTATGTGAAGGACAACGGCTACGACTTGAAATTCGCCCTGGAAGCGAAGCCCAATGAGCCCAGGGGAGACATTTATCTTCCCACTACGGGAGCCATGCTCGGCTTCATTGCCACCCTGGACGATCCTTCCAGGGTGGGGGTCAACCCCGAAGTGGCACACGAACAGATGGCAGGACTGAACTTCTACCACGCCGTGGCGCAGGCCTGGGAGAGCGGGAAGCTGTTTCACATTGACCTCAACGATCAGAAGCCGGGACGCTTTGACCAGGATCTCCGCTTCGGGTCTGAGAACATCAAATCGGCTTTTTTCCTGGTGAGATTCCTGGAAAAAGTGGGCTATCGGGGGCCTCGTCACTTCGACGCCCACGCCTTGAGAACCGAGGACCCGGAAGGGGTCTGGGACTTCGCCGCCGGATGTATGCGCACCTATCTGATCCTGAAGGAAAAGGCCAGACAGTTCGAGCAGAACGCTGAAATTCGGGAGTTGGTCGCCGGCCTGAAAGGAGAAGAGAGTGACCTCTGGAACGAACAGATCCCCTACTCTTCCGAGAACGCCCGCCGCATTCTCAACACCGACTGGGACCGCAGAGCCCTGGCCAATCGGCCCCTGGCCTGCGAACGGATCGATCAGCTGACCGTGGAACTGCTGCTGGGGGTCTAGGCGGAATTCCAGATATTCCAAATTATTCGCTTCGCTCATTGTGTGTCAGCGACGCGGTCAACTGGGTCTTTACGTCAAGATGCACTAACCCGGATTATGCATGAGATCTGAATCCGAGTGAGATTTGGGCCCAGAAAAAAGGTAAATATTCGGTAAACCCATCCCTCCGCTGACACCATCAGATTTTGCTGGACACAGGACTTTCAATCGTGTATATAGGTGGACATGGGAGCCGCCCTAGGTCAGGGGGAGCAAGGCGTAGAGAATCGGGAGTCCCGGCAGCGGGCGTCGACAGCCGGCGTTCAGATCCGGGTGGATAAGGAGGAGTACATCAGCTTGCGTTGGGCTGCGGCGTACTGGAAGGCCCGGCACGGGGAAGCGGTCCGACGGAGAACCGATCTCAAGAGCGAAAACGAAGAGCTACGGGCACGCATTCGAGAGTTGGAAGGCTGTCTGTACGGTCGTCGTAGCGAGCGTTTGGTCTGCGAGGGCAAGAGCCCATCCCGGAGCCAGGTCTCAGCGCGCCCTCGCGGACAGCAGCCGGGGACGCGGGGACATGGTCGAAGCAGTCTGGATGGGCTGGAAGCCCGGGAGGAAGTGGCTGATCTGCCCGCAGAGCAGCGGAAGTGTCCCCGCTGCGGACGGCGCCTGGATCCGTTTCCTGGTACCGATGAGGCCCAGGTGGTAGAGATCGAGACGCGGGTCTGGCGTCGGGTGATCAGACGCAGGCGATACCATCCAAGCTGTGCTTGTGGGGTCCTGCCCGGCATCGTGACGGCGCCGTCACCAGGCCGTTTGATCCCGCGCGGCAAGCTGGGCATCTCGGTGTGGGTGAGGGTGATCTTGGACAAGTATCTTTATGCGCGTCCCAGCAACCGACTGCTGCAAGAACTGGCCGACCAAGGAGTGAGGCTGTCGGCTGGGACGATCGCGGGAGGGCTGAGGAAACTGCTCCCGCTGTTGGAGCCGGTCCGGGAGGCCATCCGTGTCAGGCAGTTGAGCGAGGATCGTTGGCAGGCTGACGAGACCGGCTGGCGGGTGTTCGAGGAGGTGGAGGGCAAGATAGGTCACGGCTGGCATCTGTGGGTGTTCCGATCCCCTTCGACGGTAGTGTTCACGCTGTCTCCCAGCCGCTCGGCCCAGGTGCCGGAGGCGCACTTCGGAGGCACTGCGGCCGGCATTCTGCTGAGCGACCGCTACGTTGTGTACAAGAAGTTGGCCAGACAATGGGAGGGTCTGGAGTTGGCCTTTTGCTGGGCCCACGTGCGACGCGACTTTTTTTCCCTGGCCAAGTCCTGGCCCGAGTTGGAGGGGTGGGCGATGAGTTGGGTGGAGGGGATCGGAGGCCTGTTCGATCTGAATCGGTGTCGCGTGCAGGCCCGAGAACAGCCTGCCGGCTTTGCCGCCCGGGATCGGGAACTGCGGGGGGCGGTGCTGGGACTGGAGAGGCAGCGCGATGCGGAGTTGCAGAGCCGGGTCCTGCATGGGGCCTGCAGGAAGGTGCTGCGCCGATTGGAGCGACACTGGGAAGGGTTGACCGTCTTTTTGGATCACCCCGAGGTGGCCATGGACAACAACGCTTCAGAGCGCGCTTTGCGAGGCCCGGTGGTGGGTCGCAAGAACTACTACGGCTCAGGCAGTCGGTCTAGCGCCCGTCTGGCCGCGGTTGTGTTCACGATTCTGCAAACCTTGCAGCTGTGGGAGATCAATCCGCAACGCTGGTTGAGTTGCTATCTGCAGTGCTGCGCCGAATCGGGCAACCGGGCGCCGCCCCAACTGACGAGATTCCTGCCCTGGGAAATGGACCCCGACCGAAGAGCGGCCTGGGGTCGACCCGGTGGTCGGGAGGCGGCATGAAGCGCTACTGTGGCCGCAACTTCACGGGTCAGGAGATCGGGCAACTGTGCGACTTGATTGCCGACAACCCAACCCGCACGCGCGCTCAGCTGTCTCGATTGGCGTGCCGATTGCTTGAGTGGCGCAAAACGGACGGTGGCCTCAAGCAGATGAGCTGCCGGGTGGCCATGCTGCGCATGCATCGCGAGGGGCTGCTGCAACTGCCGCCCCCTCGCAACCGCAAAGGAGGCTCGGGCCGAATCGAGCACACTTTCTGCAGCGCCCCGCAGCCGCTGCTGTCCCGGCCGGTGCATGAGCTGGCAGGCCTGCATCTGGAGCCGGTCCTAAGCCGCCCGGACTCCACTTTGTGGAATGAATATATCGACCGCTACCACTATCTGGGATACAAGCCCCTGCCCGGTGCTCAGCTGCGCTACTTCGCTTGTTCGGAAAACCGCATCCTGGCTCTGCTCGGCTTTGGCGCCGCCGCCTGGAAAACCGCCGCGCGCGACCGCTTCATCGGCTGGCGTCCTTCGGAACGGGAGAGGAACCTGCAGCTGATTGTCAACAACGCCCGTTTCTTAATCCTGCCCTGGGTCGAGTCCAAGAACCTGGCCTCCAAGCTACTGGCCATGGCCGCCCGTCAACTCCCCGAAGACTGGCACAATCGCTACGCCTACCGACCTGTCTTGCTGGAAACCTTCGTCGACACTCAACGCTTCACAGGTGCCTGCTACAAGGCTGCCAACTGGATCCATGTCGGCCACACCCAAGGGCGCGGAAAGCTGGATCGTAACCACCAAGCCAATCTACCCACCAAGAGCATCTGGCTCTACCCCTTACGCAAAGACTTCCGCTGTTCGGTTAAGCAACCGTTTTTCTGTAATTTCCTTTAGAGAAGGATTTCTCCACCTGTTTTTTCCAGCCGGCCAGGTTCAGGTATTGGCGGCCGGTTAACCACTCCTCGTGTATCTCTGCAATCACAGCTGAGATGAGCCGCATCGCTGAGGCTTCGTTGGGAAAGATCCCCACCACCCGGGTTCGTCTCCGGATCTCCCGGTTCAGTCTCTCCAGTCCGTTGATGGTCCGGATCCTTCGCCACCAGCTCCTCGGAAAATCAAACACCGTGAGCCCTTCATCCACGTTTTCTTCGAGCCACGTAACGAACTCTGGCGCAATCTTTTCGAATTTCTTGATCACCTTCCCCTTGAGCTCCTCGGCATCCTCTCGAGACGGCGCATTGAAGATGTCGCGCAGGGCCTGTGCAATCCGCTGCCGGTCTTCTTTACGACGGGCATATTGCTGAGCATTCTGGCTCAGATGAAACTGGCAGCGGTTCCAGGGCACTGACGGATAAACCGCTCGCCTGGCCGCCTTCAATCCCGCATGATCATCGCTGACTAACAGCTCGACTCCTCTCAGCCCCCGCCTGTGCAGATCCGCCAGAAACTCTCGCCAATGCACTTCTGCTTCGCTCAGCCTGGCGCTCAGACCCAACACCTCTCGCGTGCCGAAACGGTTGATTCCCATGGCTTTCAGGATAGCCACGTCCTGTACTCTGCCGCCCTTTCGAACCTTCTCGTAGTGGGCATCTAAGTACACGATCGGATACTCCCCCAGCTCTCGGCTTCGAAACTCCTCCAGCCCTTCGTCCAACATCCCGGCCACTCTCGAGACCTGGGTGGCCGAGATCTCCAGACCACACAACTGCTCGGTAACCTCGGTAACCTTTCTGGTCGAGACTCCCATCACGTACATCTCGGCGATGGCCAGTTTCAATGCCTTCTCCGAACGGCAGCCTCGCTCCAGCGACTTCGGATAAAAACTCAACCCTCGAACCTGGGGAATTTCCAACCGCAGCTCTCCAACCCGGGTCTGTATCCGCTTGCCTTTGAATCCGTTCCGATACCCTCGTCGGTTCTCCGTCCTCTCGTAGGCTTCCGCTCCCAAGAACTCGCTTCTTTCCAACTGCATGGCCACGTTGAACAGCTTCTCCAAGATCCCTCGAAAGGCTTCTGTTCCTTCCTCGATCAACTCCTCCAGAATCTCTCGTGGTACTCTCTTTTCCAGGTCTGGGTTCATGGATTCTCCTTTCCAGATTTGCGTTTCTGTTTTTGGAGAAATCCTGTCCCAGACCTCTGTCTTTTCGACTTAGGCCTGACCAGAATTTACAGAAAAAAAGTTACACTACTCTGTTCCCTGCGCTCAACTTGAGTTTCCCTGTAACCCAACGCTCGAGATTACGCTTACGGGTTTACCGAATATTTACGAAAAAAGGCCGTAGCTCTCTGATATAAAAGGGTTTACATAAACAACGACCCTAAACAGGAGCTACGGCAATGTTGAAAGCAGTCTGCCAGAATACCCTGCTATTTCACAGCCACCGAAAGATCACGGCGCGTTTTGATGGGGGGAGTCTGACTTCCGACGCAGGACGGTTGTTGTTTGGATCGCTGGATCGGCAACATCGGTTGTGCGAGGGCTTCAGTTCGTGTATTTCGGAAAGCCGGGACCGACGCTACGTTCGTCATGACCTGTTGAAGTTGATTCGACAACGAGTCTTGCAGATCGTGGCCGGCTACGAAGACTGTAATGACGCCGATACGCTGCGCTCCGATCCGATGCTCAAGACAGTCTGTGATCAGTTGCCCGAGAGCGATCCCGATTTGGCCACCCAGCCGACTTTCTCCCGTTTGGAGAACTCCGTCACCAAGAAGGATCTGATGCGTCTGAGCCAGTGGCTGCTAGGCCGTTATGTGCGCTCCCTGAAGAAGAGACGTCCCAGCAAGATCATCCTGGATCTGGACAGTACCGACGACCACACTCACGGTCAGCAGGAGTTCTCCTTCTACCATGGGTATTACCGAAACCACATTCTGCATCCTTTGCTGATCTTCGATGCCGACACGGGCGACCTGGTGTGTGTCGTGTTGAGACCTGGCAACAAGGGGGCTGCCTCTCACATCGTGCCCATTCTGAAGCGAGTCGTGGAGGCCATCCGACAAGGAGTGGGGACGGATGTCGAGATTGAGATTCGGGCCGACAGCGGCTTTGCCACGCCTCGGCTCTACGAGTTCTGTGAAGGTGAAGAGAATCAACTCCAATATGTCATTGGGTTAAGTCGAAACCCTCGCCTGCAGCGAGTGGTCGAGCCGCTGCTGGATTCGACTCGGCTGCAGTTCGTTGAGCTGGAGGAAAAACAGCGTCAGTTTGACGAGTTTCTTTATCGAGCCCACAGCTGGGATCGATCCCGTCGCGTCATTGTCAAAGTGGAGGTCGATCAGCGCGGGATCAATCGTCGCTTTGTGGTCACCAACCGGGACGATCTCTGCTCCCAATCACTTTATGACCACTATACAAACCGAGGGCAGACCGAGAACTTCATCAAGGCCTTCAAGAATCATCTGAGCATGGACCGACTCAGCTGTCATCGATTCCTGGCCAATCAGTTTCGACTCCTCCTGCATGCACTGGCTTACCAGATGTTCGTGCGCCTCCGCGACTATCTGCACGGGACTCCCTGGCACAAGCTCGAAATCGAAACCTTACGTCGTCGGGTCCTCAAGATCGGGGCCCGCATCCGACAAACCACTCGACGCATCTGGGTCCATCTTTCCTCAGCCTTTCCCGAACAACCCCTCTTCCACCTCGTCTTGAGTCGCCTCAACTCCAGCTAGCTTCTCCCAGTTCCCCAAAAAACCGCTTCCGATACTCATCCAGGCCCAGATCTGTCTGAAATTCACTCCCCCAACCACTCAAACGCCTCCCCAACCGATATTCTTCGCAAATCCGCCTGTCACACCTGCCCGCTTCCGAGTTGGGCCACTTCTCGACTCGTTTTTCAACACCGGACTACGGTTTTTGCATAATCCGGGCTAACGAGCCGTCGACAGTATCCCCAATTCCAAAGTTGTTGCCGGTTTTCAAACTGCCGAGTAGAGAGTGGGAGGGGGCTCAGGGCAGCGCGACGTTTAAATTCCCGAGCGCGGCCCTGAGCCCCCTCCCACTCTCGCCTCCCCCAGCAGCTTCCGCGCTGCGGCGCAGTCACTGTCGTTCCTGCCTCTGTAGTTCCCTTGACAGCCGGCTTCCCTTGCGGCTGGCGGGCCGGTCCCGGAGAGGTGCAGCCGCCGGACGGGCTGAGGCGCGAATGCAACGAGCGCGCAATTTTTGGAATTGGGAATCTGGAATTTGGAATCTAAGAAGTGTGAATCTCGAGGAGATCTCCGTCTTGGACAGGTTCGTGGCGATCGATCATCTGCCCGTTCCGGTCGGGGGATCGCCAGATGCGGGCAAACCGGAAACTGCTGGCAAAATCCCTGTGCACCCGGCTTGCTGCATCGATGACGGTGGCTCCCTTCTTCAGCAGGTAAGGAGCCGAATCGGCTTCTGCAGGATGCCCGGGCCGTTTGGTATACACCCTGACCACATCCAGCGACCCCAACAGTCGTCCTCTCAAGTCCTCAACCATTCCCGGCTCTCGGGCCGAAAAAGGGTGGGCGTGCAGGCGATCTTCAAAGAGCTCTTCCCAGATCTTCAGGCTCCGATCCGCTCCGGGCTGGTCCATCTTGCCGGCCAGGACGAGAAGTTTCGGGCCATCTTCGTTTGGGATCCCCCGGTCAGACAGCAATCTCAGCAGGAAATCAGTCTGCTCCAACAGCTCCGGGTCGTTGACATCGAGAACCACGAGAAGGACGTCGCACTTGGCCATCATCCGAAGCAGCCATCCTTCTACTGACGGCGGGGCCAGGGGAGGAGTATCGATCAACTGGATCTGGATGTCCTCAACGTCCATCATCCCGGCCAGAGGGATTCGGGTTGTGAATGGATAGTCGGCCACCTCCGGACTGGCGCCGGTCAGACAATCTACCAGCGTCGACTTGCCCGCGTTGGGAGGGCCGCACACGACCACCCGACCCACTCCTTCCCGGTCAATCTGATAAAATGGGCGGTGGAGGCTGCGGGAGGGCTTGACCGCTACCCTCTTTTTCAACTTGGAGAGGCGCTTTCGCAGGTCGGCCTGCAGCTTCTCGGTCCCCTTGTGTTTGGGGATGACCCGAAGCATCTCCTCCAGGGCGGCCCCCTTCTCCTGCGGCGTCCGAGCGCGGCGGAAAGACTCCTCCGCTTCCTTGTATTGGGGGGTCAGATTAGCGGCCACAAACCTTATTGTATACTGAGGCCTCTATGCCCAGGCTCCACCCTGAACTGGACGCTAGCGAGCTAGGTTATGACGTCCGTAGTCCCGCTCACAGAGACCTGATCCAGCAGTTGATGGACAGTCTTCCCGAGTACAGGCACAAGGATCTGCTCCGGGAGGTCCTGGTGACCGTCGTGAAGCTGGCCGAGCAGGGCGCCAGTCGCGGAGACCTGAAAATCCTTCGAACCGCGGTCAAGGAGTTGCGCCATGCTTTTCGAGTCTTTGACCGCTACCGCGGGGTCCCCAAAGTATCCGTCTTCGGTTCGGCTCGGACTGCGCCGGATCACCCCGACTACCGGATGGCGGCCCGGTTCGCCCGGAACATTGTCGACCAGGGCTGGATGGTCATCACGGGCGCCGGCCCCGGCATCATGGCGGCGGGAAATCGCGGCGCTGGAAGGTCACAGAGTTTTGGATTGAACATACTTCTCCCCTTCGAACAGACCGCCAACCCGTACATCGATGGAGACGGCAAGCTCATCAATTCCAAGTACTTCTTTACGCGCAAGCTCTTCTTCGTCAAAGAGACGGATGCGATCGTGGTTTTCCCGGGGGGCCTGGGCACCCAGGATGAGTGCTTCGAGTCGCTCACGCTGATCCAGACTGGAAAGGACAACCCGTGCCCCGTCCTGCTGCTGGAAGAGCCGGGCAGCTCTTACTGGAAGAATTGGCTGGACTTCACCGAAGGCCAGCTCGTAAAGGGCGACTACGTGTCGGCGGCCGATCGATCTCTAATGAAGATTTCGAACTCCGTCTCAGAAGCCGTCAACGAGATCGTCGGGTTTTATCGATGCTACCATTCCCTGCGCTACGTTCATCATCGTCAGAAACTCGTGCTCAGGCTGCGAAAGCCCGTATCGGATCCGCATCTGGATCGATTGAACGCGGAATTCGGGGATATCGTCGCCGAGGGCAGGATCGAGAGGTGCGAACCATTTCCGGAAGAGCGGGACGAACCCGAGATAGAGGATCTGTCGCGGCTCGTTTTGGCATTCGACCAGAGGGGCTTCAGTCGCCTGCGGCAGTTGATTGACGCCGTCAACCTGCCTTTTCAGCCGCCAAACTCGTAAACATCGGGTTCCCCGTCCTTGAGTGCTCCGACCAGAACCAGGTCGGCTACACCCACGAAGAGTCCATTGTCCACAACCCCGGGAATCAGGTTGAGCTGCTGCTCGAGTTGACCAGGATCGCTGATGTCATTGAACCAGACGTCAATGATCAGATGGCCTTGATCCGTGACCACAGGCCCCAGCTTGCGTTGAGCCATCCGAATCGTTGACTCACCTCCCAATTCTTGCAGCCTGCCCAGTACCAGAGAACAGGCCTCGGAAAGCACTGCCACGGGCACCGGTGCCAGGCGCCCCGTCTGCGGGCTGACCTTGGCCGCGTCCACGATCACAACGAACTTGTCGGCCAGGCCGGCCACGATTTTCTCGAGCACGTGGGCGGCGCCCCCGCCCTTGATGGCGCATTTGCCGGGGGAGACTTCATCGGCTCCGTCTATGGCCAGATCCACGGCCTCGACCTGAGCAGCGTCGAGGAGGCGAATGCCGGCGTTACGCGATTCCTGTGCGGCTTGCAGGGAGGTGGCAACTCCGGCAACCCCTTGCAAATCCCCCGAGGCCAGACGCTCACCGATGGCGATAATCGCCTCACGGGCCGTAGAGCCGCTCCCCAGGCCTACGATGCTTCCAGACTGAACGAGCCCGACCGCCTCCCGTGCCACAGCTCGCTTTAACCGGTCTTCGGGTTTCATGTCCTCAGTCGGTCAGCGAGCGCTCATCCTTGACAACTGGGAGCGGTGGGCAACCTTCAGATAGACCCTTTCCAGCAGGCGGATGATGGGAATTTCCGGCATCAAGCCGAAAAAGCGCCAGCGCAAGCGCAGGCGCAGGTATCGATAGTAAGAGTCGAAGAGCAACATGAGGACCGGCTTGAACCGGTTCTGGCTGAACCGTTCAAAGGCCTTTCGCTCGAAGAAGCGACTCATCACGTTCACCTTGCTGATGAACTTCTTCTGCTGATCACTCAGGAACGGATTGTTGTTGTGAGCAAAATGAAAGTGGCTCCAGCCTTCCAGGGTGTCGGGAAACTCCATACCGTAGACCAGCTTCGCCTTATCGTAAAGGGTCGTCCCCGGGTAGGGAGTATAAATGGCCACGGGGGCCAGACCTGCGTTGGGATTTCCGGCAGCCAGCTCGAACATGAAATCGACCGTTTCCAGGGTCTCTCTTCGCTCCTCGTTGGGGAAACCAGCCATGAAACCAAACTTGGCGTACACATCGGACTGCGCCAGAAGCTGGTTCACTTCCCGCACCTGGTCCAGCGTGTTTCGCTTCATGATCTCCTTGAGGCGCGCTTCGGAGCCCGATTCGATTCCAATCCACAGTTCCTTGAACCCGGCGCTGTGAAGCTTGGCCAGCATCTCGGGCGTCTGCCGATCCAGGTAGTCGATCCGACATGGGACCTGGATGAGAAGATCCAGCTTCTGCTCGAGGAGCAAATCACAGATCTTCTCCACCCGGCGCGGGTTTCCAAAGAAGTAGTCATCCTCCACGAAAATGGCTCGTACGCCGAACCGCTCCACCAGATAAGTCATGTCGGAAACGGTACGCCGGGCCGATTGGTGTCGAAATCGCCGCTCATTGAACTTGAGGTTGTAGCAGAACTCGCAGTCGTACGGGCACCCGCGACTGGTGACGATCTGCAGCTGGCGTTCCGAAGTCGTGGGAGCCGTCGTGAAATAGTGCTGCATGTCGACCAGCTCGTAGTCCGGACGCGGAATGCGATCCAGGTCCTCGATCATGGGACGAGAGGGTGTGAAGCACAGTTCGCCGTCAGCCTTGTACGCAATTCCCAGCAGGCTCGAGAGATCGCCCCCCGTCCTCAGGCAGTCGGCCAGCTCGATGAGAGTGATCTCCCCTTCGCCACAGATGACGAAGTCGCAGAGTTCGTCCTTGAGTGTCGAATCGGGGCACAGCGAGGGGTGCACACCTCCCCACACAATCGGAACCGAAGGCTCCGCCGAACGCACCGCTGTGGCCCCTTTCAGCCCCCCCTGGATCTGGATCCCCGTCATGGAGGAAACACCGACCAGGATGGGCTTCTCCCGTCGAACCGAGTCCGCTACGTCCTGTTCGAATGTGTTCGTCAAACGCTCGTCCAGGATCTCGACCCGATAGCCCACCTTCTCCAGCACCGTGCCCAGGCACAGACAGGACAGCGGCAAGCCGACATTGACCCCGGCTAGATCCATTCCTGTTATCGGGTAAAGGAGCAGGATCTTTCCGAAGTCTCCCCGCCGGGGGTTCTCCCAGGGAAAGTCGGCTTGAGTTCTAGACGGGTCTTGCCGCCGCATTGCCTGTTTCCTTCGTGCCTCGTCCGTTTCCCAGACTGCGCATCAGCCAGGTCTTGTAGGCCCCCTCGGCAACCCCCACGAGGCGCGGAAAGCTGCGTGCCAGATAGGGTCGCAATCGCGCAAACGGGGTCACCCAGTTGGGGTGGTTCACGTAATCGCACTGGGCACAGATACTCAGGTTGTCAAAGTCTCTCTCAAAGAGCCGGCGCCGCTTCTCGTCGAATGCCTCCGAGTGCCAGACGTCGTGAATGCTCCGGTGGTTGATGTCGCCGACCGTATACTCTGCCTCGGAATCAAAGCAGCACATGGCGACCCGCCCATCGGCCAGAATAGTGATGTAGTGCTGCAGCCGTTCGCAGTAGTTGATCTTATTCGGGGTTCGCTCGAGATTAGCCAGCTGTCCGCCCCAGTTGAAGTAAACGGACAGACGCACTTCGTCGGCCTCGCGCCAGGAATCCCTCAACTTCTGAATGCTGTGCTGATTCTCCTCGACTGTCACCATGGCAATTGAAACCCTGGGGTCCTTTCGACCCAGCTGGTTGCGCCGGCGAATGAAGTGCAGCAGGTTGCTTCTGACTTCATCGTAGTTGAGATTGAGGCGAATGGCCTCGAAAGTCTTCTTGTCTCCCCCGTCGATGGAGCAGATCAGGCTGTCAACCAGGTTCTCCTGGAGGATCTGCTCGCTGAGCTCCGGGGTGAGCCGGGAGCCGTTGGTCGTCAGATTCAAATGAGTGCGCGGAGCCGCCTGACGAACGTAGCGGAAGTAGTCGAGGACGCCTGGAACCAGCAGAGATTCGCCGTGCAGAAACGGCAGAATCTTACGGGCGCGGCGACGGCCGCATTCATCCACGATGCGGCGAAACAGCGGGAAGGGCATGATCTGGCGGGGCCGCTTCATCTGTGGGGTCGCACAGATCGTGCAGCGCGCGTTGCAGATATTGGTCAGCTCGACGTAAACGTGATCCGGAAAGTCAGGATAGGAGTACATCAGCCGGTTTCGGATCACTAATTGACTCGAGACGGTACGCTGGTCAGGGACTCGGGGAGGAAGTTGCGCTCAACCGCCCTCAAATAGCGCTTGCTCGACCGAAAACTAAAGAACTTGGGTGCAATACGGAGAAAGCGCAACCGCGTCAGGAAGAACCTGAGATAAGCGATTCGCTGGAGTCGCCTCAGTGTGTCAAAGTCAAAGTCGGGTGTCTTGATCTTGGCCACTTCATGCAGGTGGTCGGTTTGCCGGTCCGGATCCAGCATGCCCAGGTCAACGATCTGCCGGCTCATTTCGGTTCCGGCATAGGGAATCACGATACTGAACAGAGCCTCATCCAGATCGGTCTGGCAGGCATATCGGATCGTCATCTTGATTTCTTCCACCGTTTCCGTGGGAAAGCCGATCATGAAAAAGCCCAGAGTGTTCACTCCGTACCTTCTCATCCAGCCCACCACGTCATTCACCATATGTAGTTTCAGGTACTTCTTGCTGAGGCGCTGAACGCGCGGGCTGGCTGATTCGATGGCGAGCGAAACGTGATGGGTGCCGGCAGCGGCCAGTTTTCGCACCAGTTCCTCGTCAATGCGCTCCAACCGGATGCCGTTTCCGAACTGAAGGGCCACTTCCATCTTCTCTTCCACGATCAGATCACATATTCGTTTGGCTCGGTCCATATCGAAGTTGAAGATGTCATCCTCGATCATGAATTCCTGGATGTTGTGGTCGTAGTACAGCATTCTCATTTCTCTGAGAACGTGTTCGGGTGATCTGGCCCGGAACTTCTTGCCGAACAGATCGTGGCAGTAGGTGCAGTGCCACGGACAGCCCCGGCTGGTGAAGACCTGAATCGCCCGCTTGTATTTCGGCGTGTAACGAGCCGACTCAGCCGTCGCATACCGATCCAGTTCCAACAGCTCATAAGCAGGAAGCGGGATCTCGTCCACGTCCCAGATCGGGTGTCTGTGAAGATTGATTCGAGGGTCTCGATCGTGGTTCTTGAAGGCCAGCCCGGTGACCGCGGAAACGTCTCCGCCTGCCTCCAGCACATCCAGAAACTCCCCAAACGTCTCTTCTCCTTCCCCCATGCACACGAAATCGCAGCAGTCCGTGCTCAAGACCTCTTTCGTCACAATCGTCGGATGCTGGCCACCGAAGATGGTTCTAATCGAGGGGTTGAAGGCCTTGACCTGGCGAGCCGCGCTTTCGGCTCCTTCGAACTCCGCGGTCATGCAGGTAAAGCCGGCCACGTCCCAGTGTCGCTCTCGCAGCCTGGAGTGCAGGGCGTCTTCCGGATTCTCTTCCAGCGCCAGATCCAGAATCTCGACATGGTGCCCCTTCCTCTGGGCAATCGGGGCAATGTAGACCAGCCCGATCGGGATTCCGACGATCATGTCCATGAAAGTCGGCTTACCGCGAACCAGAAGAATATTCATATCTCTTCACACCTTACCGTAGGGGATGCCTCAGCGATCGATAAAAAGAGGAATCCGGTAAAAAACGGCCATCTTCTCCAACTTTGGAATCCACTTTCGGATCTTGAACATGTCTACGAGAAAGCTCCCCAGGATCACCGGCAGTCGGGGATTGGGCGCATGACAGTCCATGCAGTCGGGATAACCGGTCAGATCCCCCCGCAGGTGTGCCGCTCTCATCTTCTCCATCTTTTCCGAGTTCCAGAGGTCGAAGACCGACTCTTGATTCACGTTTCCAATTGGCTCTGAGCGCCAGGTGTGGCAGCAGGGAAAAAAATCACCCTTGTAGTTGATCGTGGCCGGACCCTGCCACAGCTGGTAACAGGGATGGCGCCGGCGCTCATGCTGAATCCGTTCTTCCAGCGCCACTTCCGGAATCACGATCTCGTCTTCCTTGACCCGGACCTCATCTACGCCCGGGACCGACCACATCCTGTGGAAGTCCCTGACCTGGTGCTGGTTGTAGGGAAGCCGAACCATCTGCAGGACCGTAAAGATGTCCGACTTCATGGCTTTCTTCACACCCAGAAAGCGGTGGATGTTGGCCTTGACCTCGTGAAAGTCGCCACCCTTTCGATATCTCTCGTAGACTTCGGGAGTCGTCCCGTCGAAGGCCAGGATGATGTTGTCCAGGCCGGCTTCGATCAGCTCCCGGCTCCTGGCCTCATCCAGCAGGCTGGCATTGGTCGAGACCACCGTATAGATTCCAGCGTCCCTGCAATACCTGACCATCTTTGAAAGTTCGGGATTCATCAGCGGCTCCCCACCGCCCCAGGGAAAGACGAGTTCGGTCTGACCCTTGATTTCGTCAATAATGTTCCGGAACAGATTGAAATCGAAGTCCTCGGGCGGATAGTAGCCAAACTCACGCGGGCACATGGGGCACTTGAAATTACACTTGGCCGTGTTTTCGACGATCAGCGTGATGGGATACGCGCTGAGATCCGGCCGCCCGGTCACATAGCCCGACATCAGCTTCCAACGATTGCCAATCTGAGACAGCTGCATTTGTGCGAAATCCTTCGCGCAATCTTAACAGATGGGCAGGGATTTGTTCTGGGGTTTCGGATTCCAAAGTTGTAGCGGGTTTTCAAACTACCGAGTAGAGAGTGGGAGGGGGCTCAGGGCAGCGCGACGTTTAAATTCCCGAGCGCTGCCCTGAGCCCCCTCCCACTCTCGGCTCCCCCGGAGATCAGTTAATCCAAAAATCGTCGTCCCGCTTGCGCCGTTCGTTCTCGTAGACCTTGAATTTGCGGCGCAGGCGCTGGAGGCGCCACTGATAATACCTTTCACGAACCTTCTTCCAGGAGAGAAAACCCCTCAGGTAGAGAAACGCGAAGAGTCCGCCGCCCAGATGAGCGAAGTGGTCGATCCCGGTGCCGCTGCTCCCAAATGCCGAGTAAAAGGACAGTATGAGCACAAACGAGACGAAGTACTTGACCTTGATCGGAAACAGGAAATAGAGATAAACCAACCGGTCCGGAAACAACATCGCATAGGCCAAAAGAATTCCATAAACCGAGCCGCTGGCGCCGACCGTAGGGACGGGAGACATGGGATGCGCCAGAATGGAGATGAGACCGGCGCCGGCGCCGGTGATGAAAAAGAAGCGGACAAACTCGCGCGTCCCGAGGTACCGCTCCAACTCGGTACCGAACATCCAGAGAGCGAACATGTTCCAGAAGATGTGTCCAAAGCCGGCGTGAAAAAAGAGATAGGTAAGTGGCTGCCAGATAAAGAGCTTGGTGAAAACCGATCTGGGAGTCAGCCCGAAAAACTCGATCATCTCCCGCCCTGCCCCCAGGAGGGAAAGAAAGTAGATTCCGGCCGTGGCCAGGACGATGTACTTGACGGCAGGCGTCAGCCGGGGCCCCATCGTGACCATGCCGGGGTGCCTATTGTACATGGCCTGATGATATCAGCTGTCGGGATGGCGAAGTCTAGGTGACCGGCTGGACGTCTCCCGCGGCGACTCCGGCCGCTTCCCGAAGCGCCTCGGCCTTGTCGGTCTTTTCCCAGGTAAAACCGTCCTCCTCGCGCCCGAAGTGGCCGTAGGAGGCCGTCCTGCGGTAGATGGGCCGGCGCAGGTCCAGGGATTCAATGATGCCGTTGGGCGTGAGCTGGAAGTGTTCGCGAATGAGCTGGACGATGCGTTTATCGTCGATCCTGGCGGTGCCGAAGCTGTCCAGCATGACCGACACCGGCTCGGCTACGCCGATCGCGTAGGCGAGCTGGATCTCGATTCGATCCGCCAGCCCTGCCGCCACCACATTCTTGGCAATATAGCGGGCCATGTAGCTGGCCGAGCGATCCACCTTGGAAGGGTCTTTTCCTGAAAACGCCCCTCCACCGTGACGGCCCATGCCGCCGTACGTATCGACGATAATCTTGCGTCCCGTCAGGCCGCAATCTCCTTGCGGGCCTCCCCGCACGAAACGGCCGGTAGGATTGACGTAGATCTTGGTATCCTCGTCGATCAGCTGGGCCGGAACCACGGGCTCAATCACTTCCCGGCGCACTCCTTCATGGATCTGATCGTTCGGCACTGCGTCGGAGTGCTGAGTGGAAATAACTACGGCATCGACCCGCAGTGGAACAAACCCGTCGTACTCCACGGTCACCTGCGACTTGCCATCGGGCCGCAGCCAGTTCAGGACACCTTCCTTTCGGCAACTGCTCAGCTGGCGAGTCAGATCATGGGCCAGCTGGATGGGCATGGGCATGAGCTGGGACGTCTCACGGCAGGCGAAGCCGAACATCAGCCCCTGGTCCCCTGCCCCTCCCGTATCCACGCCCATGGCGATGTCGGGAGACTGCTTGTCGAGGGAGCAGATGACGCCGCAGGTCTCGTGATCGAACCCGAACTTGGCACGCGTGTATCCCACTTCCTCGATCGTTTCTCTGACCAAACCTGGAATGTCGACATAGCACCGGGTGGTGATTTCACCGGCCACGACGGCAAGACCGGTCGTGACCATCGTCTCGCAAGCGACGCGGCCCCGGGGGTCTTGTTCGATTATGGCATCCAGGACAGCGTCGGAAATCTGGTCTGCAATCTTGTCGGGGTGTCCCTCGGTCACCGATTCTGAAGTAAACAGGTGTCTATCAAGCGGTGGCATGGTTCCTCCATCTGGCCAGTGTCAAAGCCCTCACAATTAGCACAGGGATTTGCAGAGTGTCAATCGATCTTCGCAGTCCAGGTTGATCGAGGCCTCTCTGCCTCGGCTATTCTCTTTCGCCCCCTCGAGGGGTTCGGTTTGCTGACCGCGGGCCGGCACAAGGCCGGCCCCTACGGAATTCCCACCCAGAACCGGGGGACGATAAGGCCGCGGGCCGGCACAAGGCCGGCCCCTACAGAATTTCCTCTCGGAACCGGGGGACGATGCGGGCGTAGGCTGACTGCTCGAAGGCGTAAGCGATCCGAAGCAATTGGGGCTCGCTCCAGGCCCGCCCGAAGAAGGAGATGCCCATCGGCAACCCCCGAACGTTCCCGGCGGGAACCGTAATGTTGGGGTACCCGGCGCGAGCGGCTGGGCTCGAGCTCCCTCCGCCGGAGGGATCCCCGTTGAGGAGATCGGTTTTCCAGGCCGGAGGACCGGTCGGGGCAACCAGGGCGTCCAGATCATGCTCATCCATCGCCCTGTCAATGCCCTCCTCCCGCGACAGGCGCCGACAGGTTTCGAGGGCGCTGAGATACTCTGGATCTGTAAGAGAACCCTTCTCCTGGGCCTGGAGGAACAACTCCTGGCCAAAGTACGGCATCTCCGCAGCCCGGTTCTCCCGATTGAAGATGATGATCTCCTCCAGAGACCTCACTGGTGCCGAATGGCCGAGGTTGGACAGATAGGGATTCAGGCCCGCCTTGAATTCAAAGAGCATCAGGGTCAGGGAGGCGCGCCCAATCTGGCGGCGGCCCGGCAACTGAACACCTTCAATCAGCTGAGCTCCTTCCCGGCCCAACAGGTCGAGCGAGCGTTCCATGCTCTTGGCTACCGCGGGATGTGACCCGAAGAACTGTCGAACGACTCCGATGCGGGCCCCCTTCAGACCCCTGCGGTCCAGAAACGGCGTGTAGTCCGTGTAAGACTTCCCGCCGCTTGCCCGGGTCGCGGAGTCTCGAGGGTCGATTCCGGTCAGGCCTCCCAGCAGAAGAGTTGCATCGGTCACGGTTCGGGCCATCGGCCCGGCCGTGTCCTGGGTGTGAGAAATGGGGATGATCCCGGATCGCCCGATCAGGCCAACCGTGGGCTTGATCCCCACGATTCCACAAACGCCGGCAGGACAGACAATCGATCCGTTGGTTTCGGTGCCGATGGACAGAGGCGCCAGATTGGCTGAAACGGCGACCGCCGAGCCGGAACTGGACCCACACGGATTCCGGCTCAGGTCATAGGGATTGCGGCACTGTCCTCCCCGGCCACTCCAGCCGCTGGAGGAACGGGTCGAGCGGAAGTTCGCCCACTCGCTCAAGTTCGCCTTGGCCAGCAGCAGAGCCCCCGCCTCACGGAGCCGCGAGGCCACCTGAGAGTCGCGCCCGGCGATAGAGCCTTCAAGGGCCAGAGAGCCGGCGGTGGTGCTCATGCGGTCGGCCGTGTCGATATTGTCCTTGAGCACTACCGGGATGCCGTGCAGCGGGCCCCGAACATCCCCTTGGCGGCGCTCCTCATCGAGTCGATCCGCCTCACTCAGCGCGTCCGGGTTTACCTCGATGATGGCCCTCAGCGCAGGTCCTGTCCGGTCCAGATCCCGGATCCGATCCAGGTAGATGTGCGTGATCGACCTGGCACTGAGCCGACCCGACCTCATGGCCTCCTGCAGTTGGGCCACGGTCGCCTCTTCCAGCTCGAATCGGGTCGAAAGCCCCTGTGCGGATGGACCGGGGCTGGTTCGGCAGCGGCTTCCCAAGACGGAGGCGCCGGCTCCAGCGGCCAGATATAAAAAACGGCGCCGGCTAACTCTGTGACTGCACTGCAAGCCCGTTGCCTTTCATTTGCTCGCAGGCCCCGGGGCCTGCATCCGGCGCTGAATCCTGGCCCACGTGTCGCGCAGGGTGATGGTCCGGTTCAACACGAGGCGATCCGGGGTCGAGTCCCGATCGGCACAAAAGTATCCGAGGCGCTCAAACTGGCAGCGGAATCCCGGCTCCGCCTCGGCCAGAGCGGGCTCCAGTTTGCACGCGGTCAAAACCTTGAGAGAATCGCGATTCAGCGCTTCCCGGGAGTCCTCAAAAGAGAGCGGGTTCTCATGTGAGAAGAGTCGATCGTAGAGTCGCACTTCAGCTTCGAGTGCATGAGCAGCCGAGACCCAGTGCAGAGTCGCCTTCACTTTGCGCTTATCGGGGGCACTTCCCCCTCTGGTCTCCGGGTCGTAGGTACAGCGCAGTTCCACCGGATTTCCCGAGGTGTCCTTCACCACCTCGCGGCAGGTGATGAAATAGGCGTAGCGCAGACGAACTTCTCTCCCGGGAGCCAGCCGGAAAAACCTGCGGGGCGGATCTTCCATAAAGTCGTCATGCTCGATATACAGCACTCTCGAAAACGGAACCTTTCGGGTCCCCGATGAAGGGTCCTCGGGATTGTTGACTGCCTCAAGTTCTTCCTCTCCGTCAGCCGGATAGTTCTCAATCACAACTCTCAGTGGGTTCAGTACTGCCATGCGGCGCGGGGCGGTCCGGTTCAGGTGCTGTCGCAGGCTGAATTCCAGCCGGGCTACGTCGATGATGGCATCTTTCTTGGCAACGCCGATCTGATCACAGAAGTCGCGGATCGCCTCGGGGGTGTAGCCCCTTCGCCGCAATCCGATCAGCGTGGGCATTCTGGGATCATCCCAGCCCTGGACGTGCCCCTCCTCCACCAGCAGCCTCAGTTTCCGCTTGCTCAAAATCGTGTAGGACAGATTGAGTCGAGCGAACTCGGTCTGCTCGGGCCGGTAGGGGACGACCAGGTTGTCGAGAAACCAGTCATAGAGAGGCCGGTGATCTTCGAACTCGAGCGTGCAGAGTGAGTGCGTGACAGCCTCCAGGGCATCGGATAGACCGTGGGCAAAATCATACATGGGGTAGATGAGCCAGTCATCACCGGTCCGGTGATGACTGGCATGCTTGATTCGATAGATGGCCGGATCTCGCATATTCAAGTTGGGCGAAGCCATATCGATCTTCGCCCTCAGCACGTACGCGCCCTCTGGGAACTCACCGGCGCGCATCCTTCGAAAGAGGTCCAGGTTCTCTTTGATCGGGCGATCTCTGTCGGGACTGTTGCGCCCGGGTTCAGTCAGCGTGCCGCGGTATTCCCGAACCAGCTCCTGACCCAGGCTGTCCACATAGGCAAGACCCTTCTCAATCAGCTCTTCCGCAAACTCGTACAGCCGTTGAAAGTAATCCGAGGCGTGGTAGAGACGATCTTCCCAGTCGAAGCCCAGCCAGTGCACGTCATCCTTGATCGCCTCCTGATACTCGACTTCCTCCGTGACCGGGTTCGTGTCATCGAAGCGGAGGTTGCAGGATCCCCCGTACTCGTGGGCCACTCCAAAGTTCAGGCAGATGGATTTGGCGTGGCCGATATGGAGGCAACCGTTCGGCTCGGGAGGAAAACGAGTGACTACCCGGCCGCCAAACTTGCCGATCCTGATATCGTCCTCGATCTTGGCCCTGATAAAATCCAGCTGCCGGGCCTTACGGTTCTCCTCACTCATCGGCATCGATCACTGTTGGCTGGTGCAATCTTCGCAATCTTACAGCACAGTGCTTCACGAGTGCGATAGCGTTTGCCACCAGTGGATGGAGATACCAGGAACGCGAACCCGACTGATGGCAAGTTCGTGAGCGCGCTTTCATTTCCTGGTGAGTTGCTCGTAATACGATCGCTCCGTGTTGACATCCCACAGATCATGCCTCTCGCCGTTGAGGTTGCGGGCTGCCAGGATTCCGGTGAGCATGGAATGGTCCTGATTGTTGTAGCGGTGCATGCCGTTGCGGCCCACGGTCTGCAGGTTGGAAAAACGAGCCAGATATTCCTGAATGTGCAACAGGCTGGCACGATAGTCCCCATCGTAGACCGGATAGGCTTTGGGCTGCCGGATCACGACGCCGTCTACAACGGCCCCCGAATCCGCCAGGCCCAGCCACTCCAGTTCCCGGGACGCAAGGTCGATCAGGCTGGCATCCTCCATGGTCCAGAGGTCATCCCCCTCCGAGCAAAAATACTCCATGCCCACCGTCGTGGTGTCCGGATCCGCCACCATATCGGGGCTCCAGTTCTTGAAGTTCTGGATTCGTCCGACTCGAACGTCGGGCGTGTGAATGTAGATCCACTGGTCCGGAAACAGCTCTTTGCTGGTTACGATCAATCCGACAATGAGAAAGGCCCTGTATTGCAGCTGCCGGGCGGCCTCGAGAATCTCGGGCGGGGGCTGGGGACGCATGGACTCGACCAGAGTGGTCAGCGGCATGCTCGAGATGACATTCTCGACCTCGAACTCGTCCTCCGAGGCGCCATGTGCGACGGTCAGCGAGCGGACTCGGTCGGATCGGCAGTTCACCCGGGTGACCGGATTTTCAAGGCGCACCTCCCCCCCGTCCTCGAGGATTCGCCGGGTCACTTCCTTCCACATCATTCCCGGTCCCAAGACCGGATAGTGGAACTCATTGATCAACGTCTTCACGTCCTGGCTACCAAAGACGGCCTCGCGCAGTGCGGAGATCAGAGAAAGGCCCTTGATCCTCTGAGCTGCCCAATCAGCCTGGATCTTGGAACAGGGAATGCCCCAGACCTTCTCTGTATAGGTCTTAAAAAAGACCTGAAACAGTCGCCGGCCGAAGCGGTTCGTGACCCATTCCTCGAAGGTATCCTCCCGGGGCAGCGGCCTGATCTGAATGGAGATGTAGCTGCCGAGAATGTAGAGACTCTCCCTGATTCCGAGATTGGAGAGCGCATTGAGAGGCTCCAGCGGATATTTTAGAAAACGTCCCCTGTAGTAAATTCTCGAGAGGCGGCCGACCTTGCGAAAGTCGTCCCCCAGAATCTCCTCCCACAACTGTTGGATCTCCGGCAGCTTGGTATAGAACCGGTGTCCACCGATGTCAAAGTAGTTCCCCTGGTACTCCTCCGTCCTGGCCAGCCCTCCCAGATGACGGGAGCGCTCGAAGACCACCGTCTCGAAGCCGTGGCGGGTTAACTCGAGTGCGGCTGTCAGACCGGCCGGCCCGGCTCCGATGATGGTTGCCTTCTGGCGCTCATTCAAGGGGCAGCTGGGCTCCGATTCGCTCTTCGTCGTCGCTTCGACTCGCTGAGCGCTTCCATCGGGCGAAAAAGTGCTGCACCAGCGCGACTCCGAAACCGGCGCTGCTGACCTTGCCCCCTAAAACGGGTCCAAGTTGAATGTTAGGATTTTCGGTTTTAGGAAGGAGGCAAGGATGGCACGGAAGCGGTTTACGGCAGAACAAATCATCATGAAGCTGCGTGAGGCAGAGGCAGGTCTAGCCCAAGGACAGACGGTGGGCCAGGTGTGCAAACAGATTGGGGTGACCGAGCAGACCTACTACCGGTGGCGCAAGGAGTACGGAGGGCTTCGACTGAATCAGGCCAAGCGGTTGAAGGTGTTGGAGAAGGAGAATGCCCGGTTGAAGAAGCTAGTGGCAGATCTGTCTTTGGACAAGCAGATCCTAAAGGAAGTTTCCTCGGGAAACTTCTAGGCCCGACGAAGAGGAGACGCGCAGTGGTGTGGGTGAGGGAGAGATTGGGAGCAGAGCGCGTCTCCGAACGTCGGGCCTGCCAAGTGCTGGGACAGGCTCGATCGACCCAGCGAAGGGAAAGGCATATCCCCGATGATGAGGCTCGATTGGTGGCTGAGATGGTGGAGTTGGCCACGCACTACGGGCGATACGGCTACCGACGGATCACGGCCATGCTTCGTTGGGAAGGGTGGAAAGTGAATCACAAGCGGGTGGAGAGGTTGTGGAGACAGGAGGGGCTGAAAGTCCCGTCCAGACAGCCGAAACGAAGGAGACTGTGGCTTCATGATGGATCCTGCGTTCGGTTACGAGCGGCTCACAAGGATCACGTCTGGAGCTATGACTTCGTGCATGAGCGAACCCATGACGGAAGGGCCTTTCGATTATTAACCCTACTGGATGAATACACCCGGGAGTGTCTGGCCATTGAGGTTCAACGACAGATGAATCACCAGGACGTGTTGGATCGATTGGCGGAGTTGTTCGTGGATCGGGGAGTGCCTGAATACATTCGGTCCGATAACGGGTCGGAGTTTACGGCTCAGGCGGTTCGGGACTGGCTGAAGGCTGTTGGGGTGAGGACCTTATACATCGAGCCCGGCAGCCCCTGGGAGAATGGATATGTGGAGAGCTTCAACGGAAAACTGCGGGATGAACTGCTGAACGTAGAAGTCTTCGACACGTTGTGGGAAGCGAAGGTGTTGGCCGAGAGATGGCGCAGGGAGTACAACCAGCGACGGCCTCACAGCGCCTTGGCCTATCGGCCGCCGGCGCCGGAGGCCAGATTACCCAGGTCCCAGGCCCAGAGTTCTATACCATGGAGTGGACTTCAAATGGTCCCAGGTCTAACTTAGAGAGTGGACTCGTTCCTGGGGGCAGGTCAGCCTCTTCAACCCAAAACGGGGGCAATGCTTAATCCCTCTACCCCCCCCCTGACATAAAAACGATTTTAGAAAAGTGCGCCTCGAAAAGTCAATGAAAAACGTGACTTGGGTCACAGCAAATGTTGTGATCGAGCCCAGGTTCATGGAAAACACTAGGTAACGATTCAGAAGAATTCAATTCGCTCATCGAGAGCTAAAACGGGAAGTGTTTGAGCAGTACGATATCGATTGATTCACATCGGTGCACCCTATTCACCTGGTCGATCTTTCACTTGCACTAAGTTTGCGGCCGATGTGATTCCTGATATGGTTGAGCGGCTGGAATTCTTTGATTCTCGTGAGCTGGCTCGAGGACGATCAAACAGTGGCTGCCACTATCGCCGGTTGGGTGTTGGGTCTCGTCGCCGTGTACCTGGCCGCTGGGTTTCTTTTCGCCATCCTGTTCGTGAGATCCGGGGTGGGCAGGATTGATCCGGCCGCCAGGGAAGCCACGCTGGGATTTCGAATCTTCATTCTTCCGGGGGTGATGGCGCTGTGGCCCATCCTGGCCAGGCGCTGGATGGCGGGCAAGACACAACCCCCTGTAGAGTGCAATGCACACCGCAGCGCAGCCCGCCCGAGCCACGACTGAAGGCATGCCCGTATGATCCTCCCGCTGAGACGACGCCACCGCATCATGATGGGTCTGCTTGGCGTAATCTTGCCGGTTGGCCTTGTGGCGGGACTCGTCAGCCGCAAGTCTGCTCCCCCTGCTGTGGAAACTGTGCCGGGTGTGCCGGCTTCCTCCCTGGCCAGGCTCGACCGGTTGATCGAGACTGCGATGGGAGGCCCCCCGGGTGAAGCAAGGTGGGGAATAAGGCTCTATGCGGCCGATTTTCCAGTGCGCCTGGCCGTGAAGCTGGCGCCGCAGGGTGCAGCGGCGCTCGACTTGCCGGATCTGCTGGTTTACTGGAGCGAAGGTGCGTCCGAGAGCGGGCGGGGGGTTCCCGAAGACTCCCACCTCCTGGGATCGCTTCCCGGAGATCGGCCGGCTGTTTTCGTGCTTCCCGAGGCGGCAGCGGCCGCCGGAGGCAGGCTCATCTTCTTCAGCCTGGCACGGGGGGAGCTGCTCGACTTCGAGTGGCCTCTGCCTGAGACAGCACTACTTCTGAAGGCGACCGACGACCGTGAGTGAGAGTTATCAGGCCGTTGGCTGGAACCGCCAGAAGAAGATTTACGACCGGGTCCTGGTGGGCGGAGTCGGTCTCTATCTCGCCCTGTTCATCATTCTGATGGCGATTCTGCATCCCTTCGGGTGAATCCCCGTCCCGGATTCGCGTTGTCGGGGAACGACCGGCAACCGGCCGCGTCGCTGCCGGTCAAGATCCCGCAGTTGATGAGACTGTACCTCGGCTACGGGGCGAAGGTCTGCGGCCTCCCCGCCATCGATCGCAGGTTTCGGACGATCGACTACCTGATGGCGCTGGACGGAGAAAGCGTTGACGAGAGTACCCGCAGGATGTTCGAGCCCAAGGTACACTGACATCGGAGGACCAGCGGTGCCCCACGATCTCGCACGAGCGGCCATAAGACATCTCAACCAGGGTGCGGAGCTGTTGATGAGCCTTTCCGATGAGCTGTACGTAAAAACGGCGCCTGGGCTGTATGAAAGCGGGATAGGCTCCCACATTCGACACAACCTGGATCACGTGTCCAGCTTTACAAGGGGTTGGCGAAAAGGGCGCGTCGACTACGACGACCGGCCCAGGGAGACTCGGATCGAAGAGGATCGGCGTTACGCATGCGACAAGATCCGGAGGCTGGTCGAGGATCTCGAGCGGATGGAGGAAGGGACAGGCGGACTGCCGCTTCTGGTGAAGATGGACAGCGGGGCGGCCGCCTCGGAAACCTCCGTCTGGAGCCGATCGACCGTGGAGAGGGAGCTGCAGGGTCTGATCAGCCACACCATCCATCACTACGCGCTGATCGCCTTTATTCTCAGGCACGAGGGTCAAGAGCCGGAGGAAGACTTTGGAGTCGCGCCGTCCACCTTGAAGCACCGTCACGACGGCATCCCATGTGCACCGTAAGCTGGATCCGCGAAGACGACGGGTATCAACTGTTCTTCAACCGGGACGAGAGAAAAATCCGAGGCCCGGCCCGGCCGCCCTCCACCCGGGAATCCGACCGCATCAAACAGGTTTTTCCCGTCGATCCGGATGGGGGAGGATCCTGGATCGGCACCAACGAGATGGGGGTGTCGCTGTGCATCCTGAACCACTACCCTGAGCATTGGGCGGATCCGACCGGACCGCCGGTCAGCCGCGGCCTCCTGCTCGTGTCCCTGCTGGGAAGCCGTTCCGTATCGGAGGCCGTCTCCAGGGCCGGTCGGGAACCATTGCGCCGTTATCTCCCGTTCGTTCTAGTCGGCATCGCGGCCGACGAATCGCCCGTGAGCCTGACATGGAACGGCCGGCGGACCCGTCACAGAATTCTGGACGGCCTGCCCCTGCTGACCACATCCTCTTTCTCGAGCAGCGATGTCGTGGACTCGAGGAGAGGTCATTTCCGACGCTTCGTGACCGGGGACGGCCCTGTCAGCGCCGACAAACTGCTGGCGTTTCATCGGGGCCACTACCCGCAAGCGGGATCGAAATCCGTTTGCATGCACCGTGAGGACGCGGCAACCGTGTCGCTGAGTCATATCCGCGTCGGGCCCCGAGTGATTCGCTTTGCCTACGCCGACGGCCCCCCGTGTATGACCGAGCCCGGCGCGCCGGTGGAGCTTGCCCGCAGGGGGCTGGGGGCCGAGGCCCCGGGCCACGGCTGACACATGTACGCGGATTCGCTGGTTCGCCGAAGGCCGTGGTGGGTCGCCGCAGCGCTGGCCTACCTCTGCCTGCTGCTCGTCTCGCACACGATTCGCCGGGCGGCGGCGCCCGAGACTCCTCTCAATCGGCACCAGCAGACGGTGCGGGTCCGGGCGGTAGGCGCTGAGGCGCCCGATGAGCATGAGCGGCTCGTGAGGATGGCTTATCGGGATCTTCGACCGTCGCACTACGATATCCAGCCGACGCTGGTTCTCCTGCACGGAACGCCGGTGGCTTCGTCCGCCTCTCGGACAGGCTGGCCCCCCTGGCCGCCGCTGTGGAGCACAGCCGGCTCGTACCCCAGAGCAAGCTCACCGTCGTCTGCTACGTACTCTATCTGGGCTTCAAGCATCGGGGGTTCACGCTCTTCACGGCGGCGAATCCAGCCATGCCCTGCGGCGGCTTCATCGGAGAATCGAAGGCCGAAATCCTCCAGCGGCTGGGAGGAGAAGACGGAGAGGTCGCCCGCTACGACCTCATATCCGTTGACAAAACGCCCCGGGAAGCCGCCCAAGGGGTCGACGCGTTCATGCGCCGGCACGGGCTTCGGTTTCCCGTGGTACTCAAACCGGACGCCGGGCAACGGGGCCTGGGGGTGGTGATTGTCCATACCGAGGAAGAGGTTACAACCTATTTCGAGGAGAGAAAAACTCCTACGATCGTGCAGGAGTATGCCGCCGGCAAAGAGTTCGGAGTCTTTTATTATCGAAGGCCCGGGGCCCGCTTGAGACGGATTTTTGCCATTACGGACAAGATCCTCCCGGTCGTCGCCGGGGACGGCAGCAGTACCCTGGAAGAACTGATCCTGAGCGACGACCGGGCCGTGTGCATGGCTGGCCGCTACCTGAGGGCCCACGCCCGGCGACTTCATGAAGTTCCGGCCGCAGGCGAACAGATCCAGCTGGCCACCCTCGGGACCCACTGCCTCGGGGCCGTTTTTCGCGACGGTGCGTGGGCCAGAACGCCACAGCTGGAGGCGGCGTTCGATCGGATCAGCAAAAGGTATGAGGGATTTTATTTCGGGCGATATGACGTACGGACTCCCTCGGTGAAAGATTTCTGCAACGGGAAGAGTTTCAAGATTATTGAGCTCAACGGCGTCACCTCAGAGGCAACCAACATCTACGACCCTGACAACGGGCTGGCGGACGCCTACCGGATTCTGATGCAACAGTGGCGACTTGCCTTTGAGATTGGATCCGCCAACCGGGCGCGAGGAGCCAAGGCAGCCACAGCCCGGGCTTTGCTCAAGGCTGGGTACTCCTTCTGGGCTTCCACACGTAGAAGATTTTGACTACATACTAGAACTGCAATACTGCACCATGAACGGGATAGAGAGGAGTCGCCGATGCGAAAAGAACCGATCGCCAACTGGGATGAGCTGCAGGATCGGAAACCGGCCTACGCGCTGGTTTCGAACGTCGATCTCGTGCTCGTACGATACGATGAGGACATCTCGGTCCTGTACGGACGCTGCCTCCATCGCGGTGCCCTCCTGGCAGACGGCTCCATCAGCGGTCCTGACCTCATTTGCGGGGTTCATCATTGGGACTATCGCTATGACACGGGAGTCAGCGCCTACAACAACGAAGAAGCGCTTTACAGGTTTCAGGCCTGGGTAGAGGAGGGTCAGGTCTGGGTGGATGCCGAGGAGGTAGCGGCCTGGGAAAAGGAGAATTCGCAGCCCTACAGGCGGGACGAATACCAGGGCCTCTACGCGGATCCGCACGGCAGCCAGGAGGAACCCTACGCGGCGCACATCCAGCAGCTGGCCAGAGACGGTCTGAGCAAGACGGGCCACCATGGTGTGGCAGCGGCAATGGGAGTCCCCAAACAACAGCTGCCGCAATGGGAAGACATCCAGTTCGTGGTGGCTCAACTGGCAACGCTCCCCGTACTTGACGACGAGCCGGTCGGGACCGAGGTGGTCATCGGCCCGGCTGCCGCCAGGCCTCTCACGCTGGAAATCCCGCTGTTCGTCTCCGATATGAGTTTCGGCGCACTTTCCCAGGAAGCCAAGGTGGCGCTGTCGCGCGGGGCAGAGATGGCCGGCACCGGAATCTGTTCCGGGGAGGGCGGAATGCTCCCCGAAGAGCAGGCCGAGAACAGTCGCTATTTTTACGAGCTGGCTTCGGCCCGTTTTGGCTTCAGCTGGGAGAAGCTGGACGGGGTTCAGTCGTTTCATTTCAAAGGTGGGCAGGGCGCTAAGACCGGGACCGGCGGGCACCTTCCCGGCCAGAAGGTAACGGCCAAGATCGCCCAGGTCAGGGGACTCGAGGAGGGCCAGCCGGCCGTCTCTCCAGCCCGTTTTCCGGAATGGGAAAAGTTGAGTGACTTCCGCGACTTCGCAGCCAGAGTCAGGGAGCGAAGCCAGGGCATTCCGATCGGCTTCAAGCTCTCGGCACAGCACATTGAGGCAGACATCGACGCAGCCCTGGAAGTGGGAGTGGACTACATCATCCTGGACGGTCGCGGTGGGGGAACCGGTGCCGCGCCGCTCATCTTCCGAGACAACATCTCGGTTCCGACGATTCCCGCTCTGGCCCGCGCGCGCCGCCATCTGGATCGAGCCGGCTGCAGCCACGTCACTTTGATCACCACCGGAGGGTTGAGAACTCCGGCCGACTTCGCGAAAGCTCTGGCCCTTGGCGCCGACGCCGTGGCGGTCTCGAATGCCGCCATTCAGGCCATCGGGTGCCTGGGCATGAGGGCCTGTCATACCAACAACTGCCCGGTTGGAATCGCCACGCAGCGGGAGGACTTGAGGGCCAGGCTGATCATCGACGAATCGGCAGCCCGCCTGAATCGTTTCTTCCGGGCTTCGGTTGACTTGATGAAGGTCCTGGCCCGGGCTTGCGGCCACCGCCATCTCAATGAGTTCATCCAGGGAGACCTGACCACCTGGAAGTCTGAGATGGCCCGGCTGACCGGGATCAAGTATGGTGGAGTCGTGCCCACCGAGCGCGGCTGAGTCCAGGGAGGATGGGAGCATGGCAGAAAACGGTTCCGCCCGACACGCCAACTGGCTGAAGGTCCTGGAAGTCGATGAATTGGCCCGGCATGCATAGGGGCGACCCGGACCCTACGAATATAGGGGCGACCCGGACCCTACGAACGTAGGGGCGACCCGGACCCTACGAATGTAGGGGCGACCCGGACCCTACGAATGTAGGGGCGACCCGGACCCTACGAATGTAGGGGCGACCCGGACCCCACGAATGTAGGGGCGACTCCGGGTGGTCGCCCGGCACACGGGCCGGCACAAGGCCGGCCCCTACGACAAAATCTGATCGGACCACGCAGGGGCCCTCCCACATTCCAATCAGCGTCTGATCCCGCCGGGCTTGTCTTCCAGCAGCAAGTCGACTTCGCCTGGAGTCGTCCTGATCATGTCGCCCTCCTGAGTCAGGGCCAGGGCCGCCAGAACTGCACCCGTGCGCAACCCCCGCTCCAGGTCACCCCCGAGCCATCCGTGAAGGACGCCTGCCGCCAGGGCGTCCCCTGCCCCAATCGGGTCAATGATCTGGACCGGAAGGGCCGACTGGGGGAGGAGAGACCGGCCATCCCAGGCCAGCGCACCCTCAGCCTCGAGCGAGAGGATCACATTCCTGGCCCGACTGAGCCCGGCCAGACTGCGGATGACCTCGCTGCCGCTGCCCTGCAGGCCGAACACCCGGGCTGCGTCATCGCGTCCGCAGATGAGAATCTCCGCGCCCTGGATCAGAGGGGTCAGCGCCTCCTTCGCCTTTTTAGCCGGCCACAGCCCCTCACGGTAGTTGATGTCAAAGCAGACCGGCACCCCTCGCCGCCGGGCTTGCCCGACAGCCTCTGAAATCAGTTCATGGCAGGACTCGGACAGAGCCGGCGTAATTCCAGTCAGGTGGAGAATCCGGCTGTTCATCAAATGGTCCCAGTCGACCCGGTCAGCCTCGAGGTTGGAGGCGCAAGAGTCGGCCCGATCATATATGCCCTGAACCGGTCGCGGAGGCACGGCAAGTTCGACAAAGTAGGTGCCGATTCGACCCGCGTCCGACCACACCACCCCGTCGAGGTTCACTGCGGAAGCTCGGAGCCGGTTGGCGACCAGGCGACCCATCGGGTTGCGCGGCAGGGCCCCGGACCAGGCACAGCTTCGCCCCAACTGGCTGAGCGCGACCGCCATATTGGCTTCTGCCCCGGCCGGGTTCACGTGCAGGCGCGTGGCGCTCTCCAGGCGCTCGCCGGCAGGCACACTGAGCCGGATCAGCGCCTCTCCCAGCGTGGCCGTATGGAAGAGAGGGTCCTCAGGCATTGGCTCTGTCCCACGCCTTTCGAAGATCACGCGCCCGCGACTCGACTTCCGCAATGTCCTGATCTGGGCCCGAGACCAGACAACTCCCCACTCCAACGGCCCGGGCGCCGGCCCTGACGTAATCGGCCAGGTTGCCGAAACTGATTCCGCCAGTGGGGACGAACCGGACATCCTCGAGGGGGGCCCTCAGAGCCTTCAGGTAGTCAGCCCCGAGCAGCTCGGCCGGAAACAGCTTGACCATAGGACTCCCGGCTCGAACCGCCTCTTGCACTTCGCTTGGGGTCATGACACCTGGAAGATGAAGGACCTCCTGTCGAGCCGCCTCCCGGACCGTCTCCGCATCCAGGCTCGGTGCCACGGAAAAGGCGGCTCCGGAGTTCATGGCAAGCTCGAAATGCCGGCGCGTCCGCACTGTCCCCGCTCCGACCAGAAGGTCGGCGGGACGAAACTGCCGGCACAGACGCCCGATCGCCTCCAGCGCGCCGGCGCTGTTCATCGTTATCTCCAGGATACAAATGCCGTTTGCGACCAGCGCCTCGGCAATCGCGAGAATACGGTCTGCGGCAAAATCCCCGCGCAGGATGGCAATCACCCCGCACTGCTCGATCCTCTGAATCGTCTCCTCGATGGCTCCCGCGGTTTTCCCGATCATCCGGCTGGCACCCAGTTTAATGGGTTGCACGTTTCGCGTTCCACGTTCCACGATCGGGTGCCCCAATCTCTGTCGCCCTTCCAGGGCTCTATATGCCTTAGATACCGAATCCGTGGGCTGGCGCCCACGGCTATTGTCTTTCGGCCGCTTCGCGGCCTGCGCAGCCCCGAAAACGGGACCGGAACGTGGGGCCTCAGGGCTGCGACGCGGGAGACATCTGAGCTCATAAGTCAAGAGAATTGTCTCCCTTTTTTTTGAAGCTTATCCACAAGCCGGTTGCATCAGAGCCACAAGAGGAGAGTTGCTCCTCTGGAGACTCCGGCAGTAGAGTTCCTCGTCATAGTGGACTCGATCCATCCAGCAACGGAAGAGAATGCGAATCCATTTGTAAGCTAAAGATCGAACGGCGGCGTGGTGTTTGAGACCGCGCTGACGTTGCTGTAGGGAGCTCTTGTCAATAGGTGTGGAAAAACATCAGGCGGCTTTCTCCTCCGGGACTTGGTTGACCGGGACTCCATTGACATATTTGGCGCCCTGGTAGACGTCTTTCATCAGCTCCGGTGCCTTCAACCGGCGGAATCGCTGCTCCGCCACCAACAGCATCTTCCAGATCACCGCCTGGGCGTTTTCCACTTTCTTGAATCGCTTGGCCGCGTCCGTTCGCAGCCGAAGAGCGGCAAACGGTGACTCCACTGGATTGGTGGTTCGCAGATGCTGCCACTGCTTCTTTGGATAGTTGTAAAAGGTCACCATCCGGTCCCAGTCCTGCTCGATTAGCTCAGCCGCCAGAGTCAGCCCTCGCTGCCGGCACCAGTGCTGAAAAACCTTCTTGAGTCGTTGTGCTTCTTCTCGAGTCTCGGCGTAAGGGATCTGCCGCAGGATCAGCAAGGCCGGCTTGTGCACTCGCTTAGGGAGCTTGGCCAGCAGGTTGACGATCCGATGATTCCAGCAGCGCTGCTCCTCGGCCTGGGGATAGACGTTGCGCAAAGCTCCCCAGATGCCCAGGTGGCCGTCTCCGATCACCAGCCGTGGACAGCCCATCCCCCGGCGCTTCAAGTCGCGCAGTACTTCCGACCAGCTCTGAGTCGATTCCCGATAGCCGCTCGTGACCGACACCACGGCTTTGCTTCCGTCACTTAAGGCGGCCAGCACCACCAGCAGGACTGCCTTTTCCTTCTCCAGACCCGCCTTGACGTAGATTCCATCTACCCATAAATACACCACTTCCAGATCATTCAAGGGTCGACTCTGCCAGACTTCCCATTCGGCCTGCCACTTCTCTTTCAATCTGGCCACCGTGGAGGACGACAGGTGCGCCTTTTCCCCTAAAAGCCCTCTCAGAGCCAGATCAAAATCCCCCAGCGCCAGACCATGCAAGTACAGCTCAGGGATCAGTTCTCGAACCTGCCGCGTCCGCTTGGCAAACAGGGGCAACACCCGACTTTCAAAGTGTTCCTCTAGATCCCGCACTCGAGGCCTTCGAACCTGGATCGTCCCCGAGCTCAGCGTCAGATGCCTCGGCTTCCCATATCCATTGCGATAGCCCGACGGAGCGTCCACGGCCCTTCGCCGCTCACTCTTACGCCGCCCTAATAACTCCGTGACTTCCTCCTCCAGCAGCTCTTGAACCCAGCCTTGGATCTTCTCCCGCACCCAATCTTCCAGCTCCTCGAAACAAACTCTTGACTCCACACTTTCCTCAATCTTCTGCTTGCTCATGCGGTGTGTACTCCTTCCGTTGTGGGCCTTTCGGCCCTGGGTTTTAAATCAACCCGGAAGGATACTCACCGCCTATGCTATTTACACACCTTCTGATGGTAGCTCTGCTGTAGGTAGTAAGCACGAGCCCAGGGCGATTGCGGAATCGAGCAGGCCGCAAACTCATGGAATGTTTGGCGAATAAACTTGGGACAGCCTCGACGCCAGACCACCCGAGAACTTCGTCCGCTGTTTCGTGTTACGGGAGCGATGCCGCTCCATTTTTGGACCTCTTCAGCATCCTCAAAGCGACTGCGATCCGACCCGAAGGCCGCCAACAAGCGAGGAGCCAGAGCCGGCCCGGCTCCGCTGAAGCTTGCAAACAGAGCGGCATCTTCATGCTCGGCGAAGAGCGTGGCAATGCGCTTGTCGTAGCGTTTGATGATCGGCAGCAGAACCGAGAGCTGTTCGACCAGGCCCACCAGTTTCAGTGAACCGGCTCCAATGAGAGCCTCATCCTGGGTCAGTGGGTAACTGGCACGGATCTGCTCGAGCAATGTTTGCAGCTTCTTCTCGGCACAGCGTACTCGATGTCGTGCCATGCAGCGACCCAGCACATCGATCCGCACTTTGCGAGCTTTCTCCAAGCTGGGCCAGCGCTTCAAAAACTCCAGAGCCAGTGGCCCATCCAACTTTGCAAACCACTGCAAAGGCTGCGGATAGTAGCTCTTCAAAGACCTCGCGCAGTTGCTGCACCAGTCGTTTGCGCTCCTCCACCAACTGGCGTCGCCCCTCCACCAACAGCGCCAGCTCCCGGGTCTGGGCCGCCTCCGGTCTCCAACAACGCAATCGATCCCGGTGTCTGTACACCAGCTCCAGCAACAAGTCCGAATCTTCCGGATCATCCTTCTTACCGGAGGGTGAAAATGCCTCTCGATAGCTCGCCACCGTCTTCGGATTGATCGGGTACAGGTGCAAAAAGTCATAGCACATCAGCGCCGCCATCAACCCTCCCCGCTTTTGCTCCAGGGCAATCACCACAGGACGACCCTCAAAACGGGTTCTTAGCTGGCGTACCCATTCGTGCAACTCTTCCGGGTCTTGCCGTACCTGACACCTCTCTACTTCCCGACTGCCGGCTGCCCGCAGCTGGATCTCATGTTGATCTTCGGCCCAATCCAATCCTACCCATGCTCCGATCTGTTCTGTGGCTAACATTGCGCCACTCCTTTCTGCGCAGCACACGCTTGCCCAGACCTTGCGCAACCCTTATAGTCGAGTCCTCGAAGGACAGCATCTAGAGTATGCGTTTGCTGTCTGTGCACCGTGGCGTTCGAAAGTCTCCCGCCAAGCGTTTCGTACGCTGGGGCCTTGAATTCGTAACGCCACGGTGCGCGTGCTGCACAGAGGCAATCTGTTCCTCGATCGCTCCCAGCGCAAACTTTTTCCACAACCCAGAAAAGAAAAAAGCAGCGAAAAAGAAATTCGCTATTATTTCTAATCCATCGTTGGAAAATAGATCGTTAGTAACTATAAGGCGCCTTGGGGCGGCGACCGCCGTGTGATGTCAAGCAAGAGTGGGAGGGGCCCCGGGGCAGCGCCGCCAAGAGGCGCCTCCTGCACTCCCCCAGGAAGACTGACCGTCAAGGAAACTGCAGAGGCAGGAACGATAGTGACTGCGCCGCAGCGCGGACGCTGCCGAGAAACGTGACAACCAAGGAAAGATGAAACGTGGGACGTGAGATCACCTGAGCTCTACAATCGATATCTCGGGAGGAACGCCGAAACGCACCGGGAAGATGCTGGTTCCCAGCCCGGGAGTTACGAACAGGTGTCGTCCCCCTTCCTCGATGATACCGGCGGCGAAGCGCTGTCCGTAAACGGAGGGCACGATTGGTGACCCGATCAGTGGGAGGCACACCTGGCCACCGTGCGTGTGAGCCGCCAGCGTGAGAGCCACCCGCCGGGGAATCTCGGGGAAGACATCGGGGTTGTGAGTGAAGGCGATGGCGACTTCCCCACCCGGGATCCGGGCCAGCGCTCGCGCGATATCGTGCTTCCCCTCCCACCAGTCGGAGATGCCGACCAGCCAGAAGTCAAAGCCCTGGCCCCGGACATGGACGGCTTCGTCTTCGAGCACAGGAATACCGGAATCCTGCAGGCTCATTCTGACGGCCTCGGCACCCCACCAGTAGTCGTGGTTCCCCAGCACGGCGTAGACTCCGGCCGGGGCCTGAAGCCCGCCCAGAACGGAGGCGATCTCTTCGGGACTGACCGGAGTTCCTCCAAACACTCCCTGAATCACATAATCTCCAGCCAGCAGGATGAGGTCAGGCCGCTGGCGATTCGTCACCTCGACAATCTCTCGCAGCTTTACCAGATCATTGAAGGGCGAACCGACATGAAAGTCGCCCAGCAAGGCGATTCGGAGCGCCCCGTTGGGAGCCCTCCACTCCGGAACCTGGATAACATGCCGGCGAACGCCGAGGGAGGATGGCTCCAGGTAAAAGGCCCAGCCGGAGAGCAGCAAGCCCGGCAAGGCAACCAGGACGAGGAGCGACACCCGCCATTTCGTTGTTTTGCTCATGTGCCTACTCTACAGTTTGATGCAGCAGGGTGCCAAAAGTTCCGGCACTGGCGGGGGGGGAAGGTTCCGCGTTTCGCATTCCAGGTTCCACGTTGGCGGTTGCCGGTCAGTCACGTTGCCCGGCAGCTTCCGCGCTGCGGCGCAGTCACTATCGTTCCTGGGGAGCGGCCTGTCGGCCGCGGCGCAGTCACTGTCGTTCCTGCCTCTGCAGGTTCCTTGACGGGAAGGTTTCCTTGCGGCTGGCGGGTCGGCCCCGAAGATCATCTGCCCCGTCGCCGAGTAGGCAGAGGCGCGAATCTCGATGAGCGCGCCACGTGAAACGTGGAACGTGAAACGTGGAACTCGGGGAGGCTACCGTCGAGTCAAGAGATAGTAGATCACATAGACCCAGGAAAAGACCCCGTGGACAATTGCCCACAGGACAGACTGGTGAAGCGACCAGGAGATCGCGATGGCCAGAGCAGCACCAAACCCCACCCCTGACCGGGCCATATCTTTACGCTCCATCATTATCCCCCAGCTTACTTCCCCACGCTCATCTCACCCCCCCCTCACGATCTTCGCAATCGTGAGGGTCAGGAGCCGGTTGAACTCTTTCGGTTTTTCCAGCATCAGGTAGTGGCCGACCCCCTCCATCAGAACGGCGTCGAAGTCAGCGTACTTTCGATTGGCCTCGATCGCCGTGTCAAAACTACGGGGCGAGTAGGGCTTGGCATTGATGCAGCGCACCGGAACGCTGACGTCGGAAAGGGCCGCCTTGGGATCAAAGTTGGAAAAGTCCCGGGCTATAGCCAGAACAGCCTCGCGATTGGCCTCACTCGCCCTCACGGTGACCCAGTTCAGGAGCGACTCGTCGGCGTCGTCAGGGAAATTGGCAGCCACGGCGGCTTGCATCATGCCGGTGAAGTCGGACTCGAAGCCCCGCACCAGGTTCTCGACCGCCTCTTTCGGAAACTCGAAATCTACGCTGTGGATGGCGTCGACTCCAATCACGCCCACGATCCGATCGGGCATCTGCGCCGCGACGATCAGCGACACGGGACCCCCCAGCGAGTGACCGATCAGGACGCATCGCTGCACCTTCAGTTCTTCGATGACGGCCTGGACATCACCGGCCAGCCCTGCCACGGACCACACTTTTCGATCCATCCCAGAGGACCCGTGCCCGGCCAGGTCCAGCGAGATGACACGGTAGTGATGAGAGAAGACACCCAACTGCTCCTTCCAGAAGGACCGGTCGCATGCCCAGCAGTGGACGAACACCAGAGACATCTCCCCTTTTCCTCGTGAATCAAAGGAGATGGATACGCCGTCGGGGGCTGTTGCGACACCCTCCACTACCCCTGGCGGCGCCCCGGGTGGCGGGTCCTCGAGTGGCGCAGGCGCACAGCAGACCGAGAAAAGGAGCAGCGTGGCGACAACTGAGCGCATCATGTCCGCGGCCAGAATAAAGGCACGCGGCCCCGGTAGCAAGCAGCCGCGCCCGGCTAATCCAGCAGCTTGATCCGGACCGCCCGGTAGAAGACCTTGCTCTTCGGGTCGTGACCCTGCAGGGCGATGGTGCCGCTCGACAACAACCGTCCGCCCATCTTCGCGGGTCGCTGAGGATCTTCGGGTTCTGTATGGTCGACCACCGTTTCCCGATTCACCTGAATGATGATGCGCCGGTCCCTGACGGTAACCTTCTCGACAAACCACTCGTTGTCCCGCACTTTCTGCTCGAGGACATCTTCAATACCGTAGAGGCTCCCGGTCCGAAGGGGATCGGTGTGAGAATTGTTGACCTGGGCTTCGTATCCCCGCGCCGGCCACCCCTCCTGCTGGAACCGGGTGTGGAAATAGAGGCCCGAATTCGAGCCTGGGGTAGTCAGGATCTCCACCTCGAGTTCAAAATTCTTGAAATCATGCTCGGCAACACGACCCGTGTAAAAGAGGTGAGACCGGGGTCCGTGAGTCACGATCAGGCCGTCCTCGACCCGAAAGGTTTCCCTGTTCTCACTGGCCGTCCAACCGTCCAATGTTTCCCCATCGAACAGCGAGATCCATTCGCCGGTGACCTCCGATTGACCGGCGCAACCCCACGACAACAGCAACCAGAGCACGATCAGGATCTGTTTCACCGGCCAATTGTGCCACGTTTCCAGACTAGAGTGGGAGGGGACCTCGAGGCCGCGACCGCCACTCTTTCGTCCCCGCCCAGCAACTCGGTCGCCCGTCAGTCCGCGCTTCCCCTGACCGCCAGCCTCGTGGCCTGCAGCGTTCCCTCCAGGGACTCTCTGGGGAGAGACGTGACGATGGGCTTGATCATCCACCCCAGGCCCCACGGGACCTGACGCGAAAGGGATACGGTCAGGCACTCGACAAAGGCACCGCCCTCGGCCTCTTCGATGCTCCAGTAGACGTGGAGTCTCCACAAAAAGCCGCTGTCTTCCCCAACCGGCAGCTCCCTTTCTCCCTTCTTCCCCGCATTCTCCACTTCAGCAATCCGGGTGCTTCGCGAACTCCCTGCCCACCGGCCCTCGGAGACCTGCCTGTAGCGTGCTTCGTGCCTCGTGTTCAGCACGGCCGTGAGCACCTTCTTCTTCAACAGCCGCTGGTAGCCGCTAAGAGTGTCGCCGTCGCTCCCCAACAGCTTCGAATCGACCACCTCCGGGTACCAATCCTGGTGCCGGTCGTAGTCCTGAAGGACCACCAGGACCCTGGGTCCCGTGGCCTCCGGAACGAACATGGCTCCCAGCCAGACGTGGAGGAGGCCTCCTTTGATGTCAGGAATCCCGGCGGGGGTTTCGATCAGAATCTCGCCGTTCCGCAGCATTTCTCGCCGACCCGGATCGTCATCCGTCCACAGGAACGGGAGCTCGCCGCCGAGGCGTTTTTCGAGCAGCCGCTCGGACTCTTCGACGAAGGACTCGAACGCCTCCAGGGTCTCGGGGTTCAGCTTGACCCTGGGCTGGGCCTCGACGCGCGAGACCAGAACCAGAACCAGCGTAACAAGGACATTTACGGCGCGCATTCCACCTCCCGTGGAACAACCCATTTCCAGCCAATTGTAACGGAATCCGGAATTCCGGGACGCCACTCATATGAGGTTGCTTAGAGTGGGAGGGCCTCAGGGCCGCGACCGCCGGGCTGTGTCAAGAAAGAGTGGGCAGGGCCCCGTGGCGACTCCCCGGGGGTATTTAAACGGTCGCCGCCTCAAGGCGCCTTATAGTTACTAACGATCTATTTTCCAACGATGGATTAGAAATAGTAGCGATTTTCTTTTTTGCTGCTTTTTTCTTTTCTGGGTTGTGGAAAAAGTTTGCGCTGGGAGCGATCGAGGGACAGATTGCCTCTGTGCAGCACGCGCACCGTGGCGTTACGAATTCAAGGCCCCAGCGTACGAAACGCTTGGCGGGAGACTTTCGAACGCCACGGTGCACAGACAGCAAACGCATACTCTAGATGCTGTCCTTCGAGGACTCGACTATAAGGGTTGCGCAAGGTCTGGGCAAGCGTGTGCTGCGCAGAAAGGAGTGGCGCAATGTTAGCCACAGAACAGATCGGAGCATGGGTAGGATTGGATTGGGCCGAAGATCAACATGAGATCCAGCTGCGGGCAGCCGGCAGTCGGGAAGTAGAGAGGTGTCAGGTACGGCAAGACCCGGAAGAGTTGCACGAATGGGTACGCCAGCTAAGAACCCGTTTTGAGGGTCGTCCTGTGGTGATTGCCCTGGAGCAAAAGCGGGGAGGGTTGATGGCGGCGCTGATGTGCTATGACTTTTTGCACCTGTACCCGATCAATCCGAAGACGGTGGCGAGCTATCGAGAGGCATTTTCACCCTCCGGTGCGCCGGCGCAAACCGGTGAGTAGCAGAGAGCGAGAGTCTCTCACAGGAAAGGAGTAGCGAACCATGCTGACCCCGAGTCATGCGTGTGTACTCGTAAGAGTGCAGGCGAAGCATTGACAGGGGCACGTGCGGGCCAGGTATTGAGCCGCGGAAGGAAAATGACTTCGGGGGGCCGACGTAGTCGTAGGATCGGAAGGCAACATGGAACCGTTCGCTAATCGCGAGAACGATTCCGCCCCCGCGTGGTCCCGAGACCCTGTGCACGTACGGAAGTTGCTTACACGGGAGCCGGGAGATCCCGCCTCTGACCCCAGGGGGATGGCCCCAAGGTCCGCGCTGTGAATCCGAAAGGAGCACGACAGCGATGCACGGAGGCGGGAAGTCGGACAGGCTGATAGTAGCTGAGAAGCGCTCGAACAAAGACGGCGGTGCGCCGCGGTCGGCGGAGAGGGTGGAGCCAAGCGGCCTGGCCAAAGGGAATTCGTCCTAGCAAAACAAGTGCCGGACACAGAGCCGGGAGAGGAATCGATATGGAGGACTCTAAACGGGCACCAAGCGGGAAATCGCGGACACAGCCAAGAGACCGCACCTACGTCGAAACCGAGGACTTGCAAAGTGCGCTGGAACGGATACGGCAGGTAGCCTGCCGGGATAAGGAGCTACGGTTCACGTCGCTCTGGCACCACGTCACTAACATCGATCGACTCCGGCAGGCTTACTTCGGCCTCAAGCGCAATGCCGCACCGGGCGTGGATGGATTGACGTGGCAGCAATACGGAGAGAGCCTCGAGGAGAACCTCCAGGATCTATCCGCAAGGCTCAAACGCGGAGCGTACCGAGCCAAGCCGGTTCGGAGGGCCTATATACCGAAGGCCGATGGGCGGCAGCGTCCGCTCGGAGTGACTGCATTGGAGGATAAGATCGTCCAGCGGTCTACGGTCCAGGTATTGAACGCCATCTACGAAACCGACTTTCTCGGCTTCTCGTATAGTTTCCGCCCGGGGCGCAGTCCACACCATGCGTTGGACGCGCTCTATGTCGGAATCATGCGCAAGCGAGTGAACTGGGTGCTGGATGCGGACGTTTGTGGGTTTTTCGATGCCATCGACCACAAATGGCTGTTGAAGTTCATCGAGCACAGAATCGCCGATCCACGTGTTATCCGCCACCTTAAAAAGTGGCTCAAGGCGGGGATCGTGGAGGATGGGAAGCGAACCGAGATCGAATCCGGTACGCCTCAAGGCGGGAGTGTTTCACCCGTGTTGGCTAATGTGTACCTTCATTATGTGTTCGATCTATGGGCCGACCAATGGAGACGCAGGCACGCTCGTGGCGATGTAATCATCGTCCGGTTTGCCGACGACTTCACAGTGGGTTTCGAGTTTCGTGAAGATGCCGAGCGTTTTCTGGCAGACTTGCGGGACCGGTTCCACACGTTTCACCTGGAACTGCACCCCGACAAAACGCGCTTGATCGAGTTCGGGCGGTACGCCGCTCGGGATCGCAAGCGCCGTGGAGAAGGGAAGCCCGAGTCTTTCGACTTCCTGGGTTTTACGCACACGTGCGACAGAACCCGGAACGGGAGATTCATCGTGCTGCGGCAGACCATGCGGAAGCGCATGCAAGCGAAACTGCGCGAGATCGCTCGCGAGCTTCGGTATCGCCTGCATGAACCCGTCCCGGTAGTGGGTCAGTGGTTGCGCAGTGTAGTACAGGGACATTTCCAGTACTATGCCGTACCGCGTAACCATCGCAAGCCGGCCGCTTTCAAGTATCAGGTCTATCGACTCTGGCTGCGTGCGCTAAGGCGTCGTAGCCAGCGTCATCGGATCACTGGAGAGCGGATGAACCGCCTAGCCCGGATTATGCAAGAACCGTAGTTCGGTGTTGAAAAACGACTCGAGAAGTGGCCCAACTCGGAAGCGGGCAGGTGTGACAGGCGGATTTGCGAAGAATATGGGTTGGCGAGGCGTTTGAGTGGTTTGGGGAGTGAATTTCAGACAGATCTGGGCCTGGATGAGTGTCGGAAGCGGTTTTTCGGGGGAGCTGGGAAAAGCTAACTGGAGTTCAGGCGACTCAAGACGAGGTGGAAGAGGGGTTGTTCGGGGAAGGCTGAGGAAAGATGGACCCAGATGCGTCGAGTGGTTTGTCGGATCCGGGCCCCAATCTTGAGGACCCGACGACGTAAGGTTTCGATTTCGAGCTTGTGCCAGGGGGTTCCGTGAAGATAGTCGCGCAGGCGCACGAACATCTGGTAAGCCAGTGCATGCAGGAGGAGTCGAAACTGATTGGCCAGGAATCGATGACAGCTGAGTCGGTCCATGCTCAGATGATTCTTGAAGGCCTTGATGAAGTTCTCGGTCTGCCCTCGGTTTGTGTAGTGGTCATAAAGTGATTGGGAGCAGAGATCGTCCCGGTTGGTAACTACAAAGCGACGATTGATGCCACGCTGATCGACCTCCACTTTGACAATGACGCGACGGGATCGATCCCAGCTGTGGGCTCGATAAAGAAACTCGTCAAACTGACGCTGTTTTTCCTCCAGCTCAAGGAACCTCAGCCGAGTCGAATCCAGCAGGGGCTCGACCACTCGCTGCAGGCGAGGGTTTCGACTTAACCCAATGACATACTGGAGTTTATTCTCTTCACATTCACAGAACTCGTAGAGCCGAGGCGTGGCAAAGCCGCTGTCGGCCCGAATCTCAATCTCGACATCCGTCCCCACTGCTTGTCGGATGGCCTCCACGACTCGCTTCAGAATGGGCACGATGTGAGAGGCAGCCCCCTTGTTGCCAGGTCTCAACACGGCACAGACCAGGTCTCCCGTGTCGGCATCGAAGATCAGCAAAGGATGCAGAATGTGGTTTCGGTAATACCCGTGGTAGAAGGAGAACTCCTGTTGGCCGTGAGTGTGGTCGTCGGTACTGTCCAGATCCAGGATGATCTTGCTGGGACGTCTCTTCTTCAGGGAGCGCACATAACGGCCTGGCAGCCACCGGCTCAGACGCATCAGATCCTTCTTGGTGACGGAGTTCTCCAGGCGGGAGAAAGTCGGCTGGGTGGCCAAATCGGGATCGCTCTCTGGCAACTGATCACAGACTGTCTTGAGCATCGGATCCGAGCGCAGCGTATCGGCGTCGTTACAGTCTTCGTAGCCGGCCACGATCTGCAAGACTCGTTGTCGGATCAACTTCAACAGGTCATGACGAACGTAGCGTCGGTCTCGACTTTCCGCAATACACGAACTGAAGCCCTCGCACAATCGATGTTGACGATCCAGGGATCCAAACAACAACCATCCTGCGTCGGAAGTGAGGCTCCCTCCATCAAAACGCGTCGTGATCTTTCTGTGGCTGTGAAATGGCAGGGTATTCTGGCAGACTGCTTTCAACATTGCCGTAGCTCCTGTTTAGGGTCATTGTTTTTGTAAACCCTTTTTTATCAGAGGGCTACGGCTTTTTCCTGGAGCCAGAATCTCACTCGGATTCAGATCTTTTGCATAATCCGGGCTAGCGACAAGATGGCTTCCTGCACTGCGAGTTGTACACCCTTATCCCGAACAGCGACTGCGCGTTATTACCTGAGGTAAGAGCCCAGTGCGGTAGTTCCGCTCGCTGGGATCTGTGCGGGGGGCGATCCGAAAGGATCGTCCCTACCGCGACCCAGGAACCCAGGGCTACGGCAGGCGCGCAGTGCGGCCGGGCTTCTCCAGTGTTAACTCGATCCCGACGACCAGAATAAGCAGGACGCCGAACGCCAGGTTTTCCGCGTAGTAGGGCAACGCTTTGAGATTTATGAAGCTGCTCACCAACCGGATGGTCATCGCGCCCAGGGCAATCCCCAGAGCTGTGCCCTGTCCGCCCGTCAAGGCCGTTCCACCGATCAGTGCCGCGACAGCGGCAAGAAGCAGCAGACCATCCAACCCATGCGGGATTGCACTGCCCGACTTCAAACAGACCAGCGCTCCCGCGAGTCCGGCCAGCAAACCTGAGACAGTAAAGATGAGGACGATCGTGCGGTAAACCGGCACACCGGCTGCTGCCGCCTCCATTCTCCCTCCGCCGATCGCGTAGATATTGCGCCCTGACCTGCCCCCAGGAACGAGTCCACTCTCTAAGTTAGACCTGGGACCATTTGAAGTCCACTCCATGGTATAGAACTCTGGGCCTGGGACCTGGGTAATCTGGCCTCCGGCGCCGGCGGCCGATAGGCCAAGGCGCTGTGAGGCCGTCGCTGGTTGTACTCCCTGCGCCATCTCTCGGCCAACACCTTCGCTTCCCACAACGTGTCGAAGACTTCTACGTTCAGCAGTTCATCCCGCAGTTTTCCGTTGAAGCTCTCCACATATCCATTCTCCCAGGGGCTGCCGGGCTCGATGTATAAGGTCCTCACCCCAACAGCCTTCAGCCAGTCCCGAACCGCCTGAGCCGTAAACTCCGACCCGTTATCGGACCGAATGTATTCAGGCACTCCCCGATCCACGAACAACTCCGCCAATCGATCCAACACGTCCTGGTGATTCATCTGTCGTTGAACCTCAATGGCCAGACACTCCCGGGTGTATTCATCCAGTAGGGTTAATAATCGAAAGGCCCTTCCGTCATGGGTTCGCTCATGCACGAAGTCATAGCTCCAGACGTGATCCTTGTGAGCCGCTCGTAACCGAACGCAGGATCCATCATGAAGCCACAGTCTCCTTCGTTTCGGCTGTCTGGACGGGACTTTCAGCCCCTCCTGTCTCCACAACCTCTCCACCCGCTTGTGATTCACTTTCCACCCTTCCCAACGAAGCATGGCCGTGATCCGTCGGTAGCCGTATCGCCCGTAGTGCGTGGCCAACTCCACCATCTCAGCCACCAATCGAGCCTCATCATCGGAGATATGCCTTTCCCTTCGCTGGGTCGATCGAGCCTGTCCCAGCACTTGGCAGGCCCGACGTTCGGAGACGCGCTCTGCTCCCAATCTCTCCCTCACCCACACCACTGCGCGTCTCCTCTTCGTCGGGCCTAGAAGTTTCCCGAGGAAACTTCCTTTAGGATCTGCTTGTCCAAAGACAGATCTGCCACTAGCTTCTTCAACCGGGCATTCTCCTTCTCCAACACCTTCAACCGCTTGGCCTGATTCAGTCGAAGCCCTCCGTACTCCTTGCGCCACCGGTAGTAGGTCTGCTCGGTCACCCCAATCTGTTTGCACACCTGGCCCACCGTCTGTCCTTGGGCTAGACCTGCCTCTGCCTCACGCAGCTTCATGATGATTTGTTCTGCCGTAAACCGCTTCCGTGCCATCCTTGCCTCCTTCCTAAAACCGAAAATCCTAACATTCAACTTGGACCCGTTTTAGGGGGCAAGGTCACCCTGGCATACGTCGTCGTAGCGCGTCACGAGCCACATGTGCAGCGGCTCACACCAATGCACCGGGTCTTCTTCCCGGAGGCGGGCGAAAAGAGGATACGGGTCGTGGAGACATTGACGACAGTATTCGTCGTAGTCCTTGTCCTGTTCATTGGCGGTGCTCATACTGGCAGGACACTTCATTCCACCGGGATCGTCCATGAGACCCGGGAACTGATGGTGGAAGCCTCGGGTCTCTCTAACCGACATTTCCCATATGACGTTCGCCCGACTCCGCCGCCGGGCCGTTCGAGAACCAGAATAACGCCCCCCCCTCGAATTCGAAACTCCAATTGTGGATTCACCTCCGGGAACGGGCTCTCTTCAACTCCTCTTCGGACGGCGCATCCTTGATCGGCGGCAGGGGGGCGAACCGAGGATGCGGGAGTGTATGTCTTCAGCGCAAATGGGACAAAATGGCCCGAGATTTAAGAGACACTCGGGGCCGCTACTGGTCTGGCTAGATTAGCATTGATCACTCGCCGACGGAGCTACCATCAGAAGGTGTGTAAATAGCATAGGCGGTGAGTATCCTTCCGGGTTGATTTAAAACCCAGGGCCGAAAGGCCCGCAACGGAAGGAGTACACACCGCATGAGCAAGCAGAACATTGAGGAAAGTGTGGAGTCAAGAGTTTGTGATTGGCGACAGTTAGAATTCCCCGCGACGACAAATAGAAATCCCCGCTTTTTCAGGGCTGATCCTGACCATGAGGACATGGTTAAAGATCAGCAAGTGCGGAGGTTAGTGAAGTTGCGAAAGAACGAGAAGACGCTAACGATGGCGGCGGCGAGAGCGGGGCTGTCGCGAAAGACGGCTCGGAAGTACCTGAAGTCGGGAAAGCTGCCGAGCCAGTGTCAGCCGGAGCGGTATTGGAGAACTCGATCGGATCCGTTCGAGTCGGTATGGCCGGAAGTGGAAGAGATCCTGAAGCGATCGCCGACGGTGGAGGCGACAGCGGTGTTCGAGTATTTGTGCCGTCAGCAGGAAGGGGCCTTCCAGCAAGGCCAGTTGAGAACACTGCAGCGGAGGATCAAGCAGTGGAAGGTAGAACACGGAGAAGCGAAGGAGGTGATGTTCCCGCAGAAGTATAGGCCGGGACATCAAGCACAATCGGACTTTACCTTTATGGGGCGTCTGGGAGTGACGATCCAGGGTCAGCCGTTTCCCCATCTGCTGTACCACTTTGTGTTGGCCTACTCGAACTGGGAAGCGACCACGCTGTGTTTCAGTGAGTCGTTTGAGAGCCTCAGCCTGGGGCTTCAGAACGCGTTGTGGGAGTTGGGGGCGCTACCCGAGGAACACCGAACAGACCGGCTCTCGGCGGCAGTCAACAACCTGAAGCGGGAAGAGTTCACCGAGCGCTATCAAGGGTTGCTGAACCACTTCGGGATGCGCTCGAGTCGCACCCAGGCAGGCAAGGCACACGAGAACGGGGATGTGGAACAGGCCCATCACCGCTTGAAACGGGCCATCGAGCAGGAACTGCTGCTGCGGTGCAGCCGTGATTTTTCCAGCCGGGAAGAGTACGAGGGCTTTGTAGCGGTGATTGTGGCCCGGCGCAATGCGGCCCGACAAAAGCGCCTGGGAGAAGAGCTGGCAGTGATGCGCCCGTTGCCGGCACGCCGTCTGGATGACTTCACCCGGCAGTGGGTGAAAGTCTCCCCCAGTAGTACGATCCGGGTTCGCCACAACACCTATTCGGTGGACAGCCGGTTGATCGGCGAGCGAGTGCAAGTGCGGGTGTGGGCGGATCAGCTGGAGGTCTACTACGGGGGTCAGCGGCAAGCACGGATGCCCCGCTTGCGAGGAGAAGGCAAGCATCGCATTGACTACCGGCACGTGATCCATTCGCTGGTGCGAAAACCGGGAGCTTTTCTTCGCTATCGCTGGCGGGAGGATCTGTTTCCGGGGATCTTGTTTCGAGTCGCCTACGACGAGCTGCGCCAGGATTGTCCGGCCACGGCGGATCGCCAATATCTGAAAATCCTCGAGTTGGCTGCCCAGGAAGGAGAGCAGCGGGTGCGAGAAGCGCTTCAGGGGCTGATTGAGAGGGGACAAAACATCCGTTTCGAAGCACTACGAGAATGCCTCGTCGATCCGGTGGTGGAACCCTGGGAAGTGGCGGTGGAGAAGATGGACGTGGGCCTCTACGACACGCTTCTGGAGAGCCGGGAGGTGAGATCATGAGCACAGGCAACTTGATCCGGCTTCGCGAGTGCCTTATCCAGCTGCATCTACCGGCCTTTCGGGAGCACTACGCCGCCCAGGCGGCACTGGCCACCAAGGAAAGTCTGTCCTATCCCCGGTTTCTACTCTCGTTAAGTGAGATCGAGGTGGTGGAGCGGCACGAGCGCAAAATCCAGCGCTTGCGCCGAATCTCGAAGCTTCCCTGGGAGAAAACGCTGACGGCGTTGGACCGCTCGCGCTTGCCCCAAAGCGTGGATCGACAACTGACGGCGCTGCTGGAAGGGACGTTTTTGGATCGCGCCGAGAACGTCTTGGCTTTCGGCAACCCTGGAAGCGGCAAGACGCATCTGGTCTGTGCTCTGGGCCAGGAGTTGATTCTGCTGGGGCGCCGGGTTCTGTTCTCTACCTGCGCCCTGCTGGTACAGCGATTGCTGCGGGCCAAGATCGATCTGACCCTGGAGAAGGAGCTCAAGAAACTGGATCGCTTCGAAGCTCTCATAGTCGATGACATCGGCTACGTTCAGCAAAGTCGGGAGGAAATGGAGGTTCTTTTCACACTGCTGGCCCATCGCTACGAACGTCGCAGCATCTTGCTGACCAGCAACCTGATCTTCTCGGACTGGGAGAGGATCTTCAAGGACCCCCTGACAACGGCAGCAGCTATCGATCGGCTGGTGCACCACAGCGTGATTCTGGAACTCAACGTCTCGAGCTACCGAATGGAGAGCGCCAAGGCAAAGCAGCAGGGAACCACGGAATGAGGAAAACGGGAGGAGGTCAAATCCGGGCAAATCGGCTGATTGGGCCCCCGGAAGTGCTGGCTGGGGACGATAGACGAGTGCCCGCCAAGGGGAGAGATCGTACAGCTCCCTACGGAGGCCGCTCAGGATCCTCGTGGATCTGGTCCACTCCCCTCGACACCGGCGCGAGCGAGGGGGAGCTCCCTTCGGGCTACGCTCTCACTCCGTCCCCTTCGCATTCTAAGAACAATCTCTCTTTTTTACAGAAAGGAGGACCGCGGAAAAGAGTCGTCTCAGAGGACGGCTACAGCTCTTTTTTATTTAATCCCTTTGGTGGGGATTTCCAGTTGTCGCCGCGGGAATAATAATCGTCGTTGATCAAGTTTGTTTCGAGGAGCTGGAAGATTGGGTGCGGGAGAAGATCCAAGGCTGGGTTCAAGAGCTGCTGGAGGAGGAAGTCACGGAGTTATTAGGGCGGCGTAAGAGTGAGCGGCGAAGGGCCGTGGACGCTCCGTCGGGCTATCGCAATGGATATGGGAAGCCGAGGCATCTGACGCTGAGCTCGGGGACGATCCAGGTTCGAAGGCCTCGAGTGCGGGATCTAGAGGAACACTTTGAAAGTCGGGTGTTGCCCCTGTTTGCCAAGCGGACGCGGCAGGTTCGAGAACTGATCCCTGAGCTGTACTTGCATGGTCTGGCGCTGGGGGATTTTGATCTGGCTCTGAGAGGGCTTTTAGGGGAAAAGGCGCACCTGTCGTCCTCCACGGTGGCCAGATTGAAAGAGAAGTGGCAGGCCGAATGGGAAGTCTGGCAGAGTCGACCCTTGAATGATCTGGAAGTGGTGTATTTATGGGTAGATGGAATCTACGTCAAGGCGGGTCTGGAGAAGGAAAAGGCAGTCCTGCTGGTGGTGCTGGCCGCCTTAAGTGACGGAAGCAAAGCCGTGGTGTCGGTCACGAGCGGCTATCGGGAATCGACTCAGAGCTGGTCGGAAGTACTGCGCGACTTGAAGCGCCGGGGGATGGGCTGTCCACGGCTGGTGATCGGAGACGGCCACCTGGGCATCTGGGGAGCTTTGCGCAACGTCTATCCCCAGGCCGAGGAGCAGCGCTGCTGGAATCATCGGATCGTCAACCTGCTGGCCAAGCTCCCTAACCCGGATTATGCAAGAACCGTAGTTCGGTGTTGAAAAACGACTCGAGAAGTGGCCCAACTCGGAAGCGGGCAGGTGTGACAGGCGGATTTGCGAAGAATATGGGTTGGCGAGGCGTTTGAGTGGTTTGGGGAGTGAATTTCAGACAGATCTGGGCCTGGATGAGTGTCGGAAGCGGTTTTTCGGGGGAGCTGGGAAAAGCTAACTGGAGTTCAGGCGACTCAAGACGAGGTGGAAGAGGGGTTGTTCGGGGAAGGCTGAGGAAAGATGGACCCAGATGCGTCGAGTGGTTTGTCGGATCCGGGCCCCAATCTTGAGGACCCGACGACGTAAGGTTTCGATTTCGAGCTTGTGCCAGAGGGTTCCGTGAAGATAGTCGCGCAGGCGCACGAACATCTGGTAAGCCAGTGCATGCAGGAGGAGTCGAAACTGATTGGCCAGGAATCGATGACAGCTGAGTCGGTCCATGCTCAGATGATTCTTGAAGGCCTTGATGAAGTTCTCGGTCTGCCCTCGGTTTGTGTAGTGGTCATAAAGTGATTGGGAGCAGAGATCGTCCCGGTTGGTAACTACAAAGCGACGATTGATGCCACGCTGATCGACCTCCACTTTGACAATGACGCGACGGGATCGATCCCAGCTGTGGGCTCGATAAAGAAACTCGTCAAACTGACGCTGTTTTTCCTCCAGCTCAACGAACCTCAGCCGAGTCGAATCCAGCAGGGGCTCGACCACTCGCTGCAGGCGAGGGTTTCGACTTAACCCAATGACATACTGGAGTTTATTCTCTTCACATTCACAGAACTCGTAGAGCCGAGGCGTGGCAAAGCCGCTGTCGGCCCGAATCTCAATCTCGACATCCGTCCCCACTGCTTGTCGGATGGCCTCCACGACTCGCTTCAGAATGGGCACGATGTGAGAGGCAGCCCCCTTGTTGCCAGGTCTCAACACGGCACAGACCAGGTCTCCCGTGTCGGCATCGAAGATCAGCAAAGGATGCAGAATGTGGTTTCGGTAATACCCGTGGTAGAAGGAGAACTCCTGTTGGCCGTGAGTGTGGTCGTCGGTACTGTCCAGATCCAGGATGATCTTGCTGGGACGTCTCTTCTTCAGGGAGCGCACATAACGGCCTAGCAGCCACCGGCTCAGACGCATCAGATCCTTCTTGGTGACGGAGTTCTCCAGGCGGGAGAAAGTCGGCTGGGTGGCCAAATCGGGATCGCTCTCTGGCAACTGATCACAGACTGTCTTGAGCATCGGATCCGAGCGCAGCGTATCGGCGTCATTACAGTCTTCGTAGCCGGCCACGATCTGCAAGACTCGTTGTCGGATCAACTTCAACAGGTCATGACGAACGTAGCGTCGGTCTCGACTTTCCGCAATACACGAACTGAAGCCCTCGCACAATCGATGTTGACGATCCAGGGATCCAAACAACAACCATCCTGCGTCGGAAGTGAGGCTCCCTCCATCAAAACGCGTCGTGATCTTTCTGTGGCTGTGAAATGGCAGGGTATTCTGGCAGACTGCTTTCAACATTGCCGTAGCTCCTGTTTAGGGTCATTGTTTTTGTAAACCCTTTTATATCAGAGGGCTACGGCTTTTTCCTGGAGCCAGAATCTCACTCGGATTCAGATCTCTTGCATAATCCGGGTTAAGCGAGTGCACAAGCCGGCCTTGCTGATCCTGCGGCAGATCCCTTACGCCCAGACTCGAGAAGAAGCACAACGACTCAAGAAGGTTTTTCAGCACTGGTGCCGGCAGCGAGGGCTGACTCTGGCGGCTGAGCTAATCGAGCAGGACTGGGACCGGATGGTGACCTTTTACAACTATCCAAAGAAGCAGTGGCAGCATCTGCGAACCACCAATCCAGTGGAGTCACCGTTTGCCGCTCTTCGGCTGCGAACGGACGCGGCCAAGCGATTCAAGAAAGTGGAAAACGCCCAGGCGGTGATCTGGAAGATGCTGTTGGTGGCGGAGCAGCGATTCCGCCGGTTGAAGGCACCGGAGCTGATGAAAGACGTCTACCAGGGCGCCAAATATGTCAATGGAGTCCCGGTCAACCAAGTCCCGGAGGAGAAAGCCGCCTGATGTTTTTCCACACCTATTGACAAGAGCTCCGCCGACGGGCGAGCGTTACTCAGCTCCTCCGGGCTCTCCCACACCAGCAGATTGATCCGCTCCTTGCACGAGCGATGGTAGCGTTCGATCTTCCCATTCGCCTGCGGGTGGTAGGGCGAGGCCAGAATGTGGCCCAGTCCCTTGGCTTCCAGATAGTGACCGAAGTCCCGGGAGATCAGAGCCGAGCCGTGATCGGTGACCAGCCGGGGCCGCTCGTGGCTCTCCAGCTGCTCGATCCCTGTTACCTGGCAAGCCGCCTCCACAACCTCACTGAAGTCACCGGCCGTCATGGCCGGCTGCAGCCGCCAGGCCAGGATCCTTCGGCTGAAGTCATCCAGTACCGAGATCAGGTAGTACCACCCCCAGTTCTTGACCAGTAGATACGTCGCGTCGGTCTGCCATTGCTGGTTCGGCCTCATGGTCTTGACTCGATATTCAGAGCCTGCTGGAAAGGTCTTCTGCTCGACTTCCCGGATCAGCCCTTCACCCTTCAGAATCCGATAGACCGAGGACTCGGAGATCGTAAACCCGCAGTGATCTGTAATATGGCAGCTCACTTCCCGCGGCGACCACTCCGGATACAACAGCGCAATCTCCACCGTCTTCTCTCGCTCTTCAGGCAGGATCTGATTCCACACCCGGCTGCGGGAAGACGGCTGATCCCGTAAGCCCACCAGTCCCCTTCTTCGAAAGTTCGCTCGCCACCGATAGTAGGTCGAGCGGGGAATCCGAAGCTGAGCCAGGGCCTGTGTCACTGGCAGTCCGGAGCTCTCGACGGCCCGCAGAACTTCCAGTTTGTATTCGGCAGCCTTGCTCTGATACCTCTTGCGCCTTACAGGCCCAAACTTTTTTTCAGCCGCTGATTGTCCAACACCGTCTCAGCCACTGCCCTCTTGAGCGCATCGTTTTCTTCCTTGAGTCGTCGCACTTCCTGGGATGTGGCATCCCGCCGTGTGTCACGGGTCAGTCCGTTCTTGCCGGCATCCAGAAAGGCTTTCGACCATTCGTAGTAGATCGACGGCTGAATCCCTTCTTGCCGGCACAGCTGGGTGATCGGGACTTCTCCCCGAAGTCCCTCCAGGACAATCCGGATCTTCTCGTCGGCGGAAAACTTCCTGCGGGTCTTTCTGCGAATCTGTTTGACAACGTCTGTGGCCATGGTGGCTTCTCCTCGTGTTACGCCATGGCCAGCATCGGTACCCCGACGGAACCTGTCAAGCTCCCGTCAAAGTGTCTCTAATCCCGAAGGCTCAATCTGTCTCATTGATGCTGAAGGGAAACAATCCTAAACGAGCTCTTGTCAATAGGTGTGGAAAAACATCAGGCGGCTTTCTCCTCCGGGACTTGGTTGACCGGGACTCCATTGACATATTTGGCGCCCTGGTAGACGTCTTTCATCAGCTCCGGTGCCTTCAACCGGCGGAATCGCTGCTCCGCCACCAACAGCATCTTCCAGATCACCGCCTGGGCGTTTTCCACTTTCTTGAATCGCTTGGCCGCGTCCGTTCGCAGCCGAAGAGCGGCAAACGGTGACTCCACTGGATTGGTGGTTCGCAGATGCTGCCACTGCTTCTTTGGATAGTTGTAAAAGGTCACCATCCGGTCCCAGTCCTGCTCGATTAGCTCAGCCGCCAGAGTCAGCCCTCGCTGCCGGCACCAGTGCTGAAAAACCTTCTTGAGTCGTTGTGCTTCTTCTCGAGTCTCGGCGTAAGGGATCTGCCGCAGGATCAGCAAGGCCGGCTTGTGCACTCGCTTAGGGAGCTTGGCCAGCAGGTTGACGATCCGATGATTCCAGCAGCGCTGCTCCTCGGCCTGGGGATAGACGTTGCGCAAAGCTCCCCAGATGCCCAGGTGGCCGTCTCCGATCACCAGCCGTGGACAGCCCATCCCCCGGCGCTTCAAGTCGCGCAGTACTTCCGACCAGCTCTGAGTCGATTCCCGATAGCCGCTCGTGACCGACACCACGGCTTTGCTTCCGTCACTTAAGGCGGCCAGCACCACCAGCAGGACTGCCTTTTCCTTCTCCAGACCCGCCTTGACGTAGATTCCATCTACCCATAAATACACCACTTCCAGATCATTCAAGGGTCGACTCTGCCAGACTTCCCATTCGGCCTGCCACTTCTCTTTCAATCTGGCCACCGTGGAGGACGACAGGTGCGCCTTTTCCCCTAAAAGCCCTCTCAGAGCCAGATCAAAATCCCCCAGCGCCAGACCATGCAAGTACAGCTCAGGGATCAGTTCTCGAACCTGCCGCGTCCGCTTGGCAAACAGGGGCAACACCCGACTTTCAAAGTGTTCCTCTAGATCCCGCACTCGAGGCCTTCGAACCTGGATCGTCCCCGAGCTCAGCGTCAGATGCCTCGGCTTCCCATATCCATTGCGATAGCCCGACGGAGCGTCCACGGCCCTTCGCCGCTCACTCTTACGCCGCCCTAATAACTCCGTGACTTCCTCCTCCAGCAGCTCTTGAACCCAGCCTTGGATCTTCTCCCGCACCCAATCTTCCAGCTCCTCGAAACAAACTCTTGACTCCACACTTTCCTCAATCTTCTGCTTGCTCATGCGGTGTGTACTCCTTCCGTTGCGGGCCTTTCGGCCCTGGGTTTTAAATCAACCCGGAAGGATACTCACCGCCTATGCTATTTACACACCTTCTGATGGTAGCTCAACTAAACTCTGGTACATTCTAAAGAGGATTCGTCAATGGTCAGAGTTGGCTTCCTTTTCTTGCTGATTCTCATTTCTCACCCACCTGCGGTTCATCCAGTATTGAGCGTGGCTGGAGATTGGGATGGTCAGTTCGACGGTACCATTGTCGAGCGTTCGGACGGCGGTCGGGTGGGAGAATCGCAGACAGATATTATTCTGTTCTCCCTACGGCAATCTGGCTCGGCGGTAACCGGGGAACTGGTATTCGGGGCCGGATGGCCGTATGAGCTTCGGGCTCCGCTCACTAGCACATTAGCAGGGAAGCGGTTCAACTATCGAGCAGAGCTCCAGGTAGATGATTGCTTGCTCGTAGTGGAAGCGGAAACAACACTCAACCCAATGGCGAACAAGTTCTCCGGAGGCCAGACGCAATCGAATTGCGAGGGTAGGGCCGTCGGTCGGATCACTTTCCGTCAAAAGGCAAAGGGAGTGAGCAGCCCCTTATCACATCCAATCTGATCGTTGGGGCGGTAGCGATACTACTGTCCCTACCAGAAACTCGTAGCCCTTGAAATCATTGAGGTTGGGCATGGTGGCTGCTAATCTCCAAGCCGATGCGCAACGTGGTTTATTCGCTGCTGAGCCTACTCTTCTCCAGCTTCAAAACACACCTGGCACTCCAACTCGAGATCGTGGCTTTGCGCCATCAGCTCCGAGTCCTGCGAGGATCGGGAGGAAGGCGTCCTCGGTTTCGCAACACCGATCGCATTCTCTGGGTTTGGCTCTCTCGGTTTTGGTCCGGGTGGCGAGGATCACTCGTTATCGTCCGGCCCAGGACAGTCATCGCCTGGCATCGAAAAGGGGTTCCGTCTGTACTGGAGATGGAAGAGTCGCCCTCGGCGCCCTGGGAGGCCCGCTCTTGATAGGGAAGTTCAGGATCTCATTCGGCGAATGAGCCAAGCCAACCCTCTATGGGGCGCACCCAGAATCCACGGCGAGTTACTCAAGCTGGGCATCGACGTCTGTGAAACCACGATTGCCAAATACATGGTTCGTGCTTCGAAACCGCCTTCTCAGAGCTGGCGCGCTTTTCTGAACAATCATCTCGCCCAGATCGTGGCTGTTGACTGCTTCGTGGTTCCCACGATTACCTATCGAATTCTCTTTGTGTTCGTGGTTCTTGCCCATGAGCGGCGTCGGATTGTGCACTTCAACGTGACGGCCCATCCCACTGCTGAATGGACTGCGCAGCAAATCACGGAAGCCTTTCCCTGGGACACAGCTCCTCGCTTTCTGCTTCGAGATCGAGATAAGCGCTACGGAAAGGCCTTCCGCGAGCGGACCAAGACAATGGCAATAGAAGAAGTTCTAATCGCTCCGCGAAGTCCCTGGCAGAATCCTTATGTCGAACGCCTGATCGGATCCATTCGGCGGGAGTGCTTGAATCATTTCATCGTGTTCAACGCGTCTGGTCTGCGCCGCATTCTTAGAAGTTATTTTGACTACTATCAGAACTCCCGCACTCATCTCGCGCTGGCAAAGGATGCCCCGGAACCGCGGACTATCCAGCCCCCTGAATCAGGAAACATAGTGGCGTTGCCACTTCTTGGTGGGCTCCACCATCGCTACGAACGTCGGGCAGCTTGACTGAGCACTCAGCCACGAAACGCCGCATTTAGCCAAATCAAGGTAGCGCTGTGTCCCTTTGGCCCTGTTTATTAGTCAGTTCGTTTCCTTCCCCTCGATAGATCCCAAGTGAGACAGCAGAAACGCTCGCCGAATCAATTCGGCCTCGGTTCCGAGCGGCGCGGCAGGGGGCTATGAAGTTTCTGGTAGGCACAGGTGTGCCGGTTGCAATCGGATTTACAGGCGGTCTGCCCGGAGTTGGCTGCCATCACACGTTCTGTTGCCAACTGCTGGTTTCTGCGTTTCCTAACTTCACGCAGGGATCTCAAGCAGCTGTCTCGAATGCGCCTTTCCAGTGTGTTGAAACTCGAAGGCATCGGTCCTCATTACGCCGAGATTATCCAAAGCTGGCAGAGAGCTGCTCGGTTCTCGCACGAAGTCGAGTGGGTGGGTGAAATCATTCTGGCCGACGCACGACGCATTCGAGAACTCTTGGATCAGATCCACCAACTGGAAGAACAGATCGCCAAGACCGCTCCAGAGTCGGAGATGGCACAGCGACTCGCCACCCTTCCGGGCTTTGGGATGATCTGCAGCGCTGAGCTGGCCGGAGAGATCGGCACCCTCGCTCGTTTCCAGAAAGAAGCCAGCTTGGCTCTTTACCTGGGGATGGCGGTGCTGGACAAGTCCTCCGGCAAATACAAAGGGAGCAAACGCACCCGTCACGTTAACCAACGAGCCAAGTTTGCGATGTCGACAGCCGTGGCTCGGCATATCGAAAAAGTTCCACAATCACGAGCCTATTACGACAAGAAAAGAGCCGAGGGTAAGTCCCACAATCAAGCCGTTCGAGCTCTAGGACGTCACCTGGTGCGAGTCATCTGGGATTCACCCAGCGGCGATTATGAGATGATGAAAAAAGTACTTGACTATTCTACCGGGATGTTCATTTTTCCCTTGTCATTCCGAGGGACAAGATCAACTCCTCCAGAATCTCTCGTGGTACTCTCTTTTCCAGGTCTGGGTTCAATGGATTCTCCTTTCCAGATTGTCGTTTCTGTTTTTGGAGAATCCTGTCCCAGACCTCTGTCTTTTCGACCCAGGCCTGATCAGAATTTACAGAAAAAAGGTTACGTCACTTTCCCTCAAGTCTGACCACCACTCCCTTAGCATCAAGCAAGGTGTTGAAAATGAGGCTAGAGATTGCTGCTTATCTTGGCTGGAGTTGGGTGAAGTTGGGTTGGCGCGGTTACAAAGAGGTGGACCCCATCGGTTGGACCACTTGGCGGCATTTCTAAGGTGGACTCCGCAGTTCTTGTTGCCGCCAGTAAGGGAAATTCTGAGAGGGGGCGAGCCTGAGGGCAAGGTCCCTCTGAATGTCAGAATGTTTTTTCAAGCCAGTGTACACCTCCTCCGGCGTCGCCCCAGCGTGCGCCGAGTGAGGTCTCTCGCTGTTGTATAGGTCGATCCAATGGCCGATCCCTTGACGGGCTTCCGATCCGGTTTCGAAAGCGTTCAGATAGACGCATTCGTATTTGAGTGAACGCCACAGACGCTCGATGAAGACGTTGTCCATCCAGCGGCCTCTCCCGTCCATCGAGATACGCACCCCGGCCCCTTTGAGTAGTCCCGTGAACTCCGTGCTGGTGAACTGACTCCCCTGGTCTGTATTGAAGATCTCCGGGGGATCGTACCTGTTGAGCGCTTCCTCAAGTGCTTCGCAACAAAAGGACGGCTCCAGCGTGTTCGACAGCCTCCAGGACAAAACCCAGCGGCTGTACCAGTCCATGATCGCCACCAGGTACAAAAAGCCCCGACGCATCGGGATGTAGGTGACATCCGTGCACCACACCTGATCGGGCCGGGTGACCGCCAATCCTCGAAGAAGATACGGATACACTCGATTCTCCGGGTGAGGCCGTGAAGTCCGCGGCTTTTGATAGATGACCGCCAGGCCCATTTTGGCCATCAGACGACGAACCCTCTTGCGGCCTACCCGACCGCCCCGCCGTTTCAAGTGATAGACCATCTGCCGGGATCCGTAGTAGGGGGTCTTTAAGAACTGCTCGTCCAATCGTCTCATCAGTTGCAGGTTTTCTTCGCTCTCGCCTTTGGGCTCATAGTACAAAGTCGAACGGTTCAGACTCATCAGCCTGCATTGTCTACGAATGCTCAGCCTCGGGTGCTTTGGCTCGATCGTGGCCCTTCTGGCCTTTACACTCAGCGATCGAGCGCTTTGGACAAAAAATCCTTTTCCACCGTCAGTTCGCCGATCTTGGCATAAAGCTCTTTGGTCTCCGCCTCGCTTCCTCTCTGACGCTTCTCAACCTTGCCCGCGAACACATCGCCCAGACCTTCCCGGGCCCGCTTTTTCCAATTCGTGATCACACTCGGATGGATCTCGTAGCGAGCCGCCAACTCGCTCAGGGTGCGTTCGCCTCGAAGCGCTTCCAGCGCCACCTTCGCTTTAAACTGAGCTGAGAAATTCCTTCGTTTTGCCATGACTCCTCATCCTTTCTGATTCAGGTCGGAGCCACCTTAACAAATGGTCCAGTTTTCCGGGTCCACCTCTCAATTCTGGTTACAATTTGCCGATTCTGAGCTGTTGAGGAAAACGGCAATCGCCGTAAAGTATTGATTCTAAAGTGCCCAGGGTGGGACTCGAACCCACACGGGCCTCAGGCCCCCAGGATTTTAAGTCCTGTGCGTCTACCAATTCCGCCACCCGGGCACGGAAAACTAAGTGATTCTCTATTAGTAGCTTAGCAAAATCAAAGGGAGCTCTTGTCAATAGGTGTGGAAAAACATCAGGCGGCTTTCTCCTCCGGGACTTGGTTGACCGGGACTCCATTGACATATTTGGCGCCCTGGTAGACGTCTTTCATCAGCTCCGGTGCCTTCAACCGGCGGAATCGCTGCTCCGCCACCAACAGCATCTTCCAGATCACCGCCTGGGCGTTTTCCACTTTCTTGAATCGCTTGGCCGCGTCCGTTCGCAGCCGAAGAGCGGCAAACGGTGACTCCACTGGATTGGTGGTTCGCAGATGCTGCCACTGCTTCTTTGGATAGTTGTAAAAGGTCACCATCCGGTCCCAGTCCTGCTCGATTAGCTCAGCCGCCAGAGTCAGCCCTCGCTGCCGGCACCAGTGCTGAAAAACCTTCTTGAGTCGTTGTGCTTCTTCTCGAGTCTGGGCGTAAGGGATCTGCCGCAGGATCAGCAAGGCCGGCTTGTGCACTCGCTTAGGGAGCTTGGCCAGCAGGTTGACGATCCGATGATTCCAGCAGCGCTGCTCCTCGGCCTGGGGATAGACGTTGCGCAAAGCTCCCCAGATGCCCAGGTGGCCGTCTCCGATCACCAGCCGTGGACAGCCCATCCCCCGGCGCTTCAAGTCGCGCAGTACTTCCGACCAGCTCTGAGTCGATTCCCGATAGCCGCTCGTGACCGACACCACGGCTTTGCTTCCGTCACTTAAGGCGGCCAGCACCACCAGCAGGACTGCCTTTTCCTTCTCCAGACCCGCCTTGACGTAGATTCCATCTACCCATAAATACACCACTTCCAGATCATTCAAGGGTCGACTCTGCCAGACCTCCCATTCGGCCTGCCACTGCTCTTTCAATCTGGCCACCGTGGAGGACGACAGGTGCGCCTTTTCCCCTAAAAGCCCTCTCAGAGCCAGATCAAAATCCCCCAGCGCCAGACCATGCAAGTACAGCTCAGGGATCAGTTCTCGAACCTGCCGCGTCCGCTTGGCAAACAGGGGCAACACCCGACTTTCAAAGTGTTCCTCTAGATCCCGCACTCGAGGCCTTCGAACCTGGATCGTCCCCGAGCTCAGCGTCAGATGCCTCGGCTCCCCATATCCATTGCGATAGCCCGACGGAGCGTCCACGGCCCTTCGCCGCTCACTCTTACGCCGCCCTAATAACTCCGTGACTTCCTCCTCCAGCAGCTCTTGAACCCAGCCTTGGATCTTCTCCCGCACCCAATCTTCCAGCTCCTCGAAACAAACTCTTGACTCCACACTTTCCTCAATCTTCTGCTTGCTCATGCGGTGTGTACTCCTTCCGTTGCGGGCCTTTCGGCCCTGGGTTTTAAATCAACCCGGAAGGATACTCACCGCCTATGCTATTTACACACCTTCTGATGGTAGCTCATCAAAGGTAAATATTCGGTAAACCCATCCCTCCGCTGACACCATCAGATTTTGCTGGACACAGGACTTTCAATCGTGTATATAGGTGGACATGGGAGCCGCCCTAGGTCAGGGGGAGCAAGGCGTAGAGAATCGGGAGTCCCGGCAGCGGGCGTCGACAGCCGGCGTTCAGATCCGGGTGGATAAGGAGGAGTACATCAGCTTGCGTTGGGCTGCGGCGTACTGGAAGGCCCGGCACGGGGAAGCGGTCCGACGGAGAACCGATCTCAAGAGCGAAAACGAAGAGCTACGGGCACGCATTCGAGAGTTGGAAGGCTGTCTGTACGGTCGTCGTAGCGAGCGTTTGGTCTGCGAGGGCAAGAGCCCATCCCGGAGCCAGGTCTCAGCGCGCCCTCGCGGACAGCAGCCGGGGACGCGGGGACATGGTCGAAGCAGTCTGGATGGGCTGGAAGCCCGGGAGGAAGTGGCTGATCTGCCCGCAGAGCAGCGGAAGTGTCCCCGCTGCGGACGGCGCCTGGATCCGTTTCCTGGTACCGATGAGGCCCAGGTGGTAGAGATCGAGACGCGGGTCTGGCGTCGGGTGATCAGACGCAGGCGATACCATCCAAGCTGTGCTTGTGGGGTCCTGCCCGGCATCGTGACGGCGCCGTCACCAGGCCGTTTGATCCCGCGCGGCAAGCTGGGCATCTCGGTGTGGGTGAGGGTGATCTTGGACAAGTATCTTTATGCGCGTCCCAGCAACCGACTGCTGCAAGAACTGGCCGACCAAGGAGTGAGGCTGTCGGCTGGGACGATCGCGGGAGGGCTGAGGAAACTGCTCCCGCTGTTGGAGCCGGTCCGGGAGGCCATCCGTGTCAGGCAGTTGAGCGAGGATCGTTGGCAGGCTGACGAGACCGGCTGGCGGGTGTTCGAGGAGGTGGAGGGCAAGATAGGTCACGGCTGGCATCTGTGGGTGTTCCGATCCCCTTCGACGGTAGTGTTCACGCTGTCTCCCAGCCGCTCGGCCCAGGTGCCGGAGGCGCACTTCGGAGGCACTGCGGCCGGCATTCTGCTGAGCGACCGCTACGTTGTGTACAAGAAGTTGGCCAGACAATGGGAGGGTCTGGAGTTGGCCTTTTGCTGGGCCCACGTGCGACGCGACTTTTTTTCCCTGGCCAAGTCCTGGCCCGAGTTGGAGGGGTGGGCGATGAGTTGGGTGGAGGGGATCGGAGGCCTGTTCGATCTGAATCGGTGTCGCGTGCAGGCCCGAGAACAGCCTGCCGGCTTTGCCGCCCGGGATCGGGAACTGCGGGGGGCGGTGCTGGGACTGGAGAGGCAGCGCGATGCGGAGTTGCAGAGCCGGGTCCTGCATGGGGCCTGCAGGAAGGTGCTGCGCCGATTGGAGCGACACTGGGAAGGGTTGACCGTCTTTTTGGATCACCCCGAGGTGGCCATGGACAACAACGCTTCAGAGCGCGCTTTGCGAGGCCCGGTGGTGGGTCGCAAGAACTACTACGGCTCAGGCAGTCGGTCTAGCGCCCGTCTGGCCGCGGTTGTGTTCACGATTCTGCAAACCTTGCAGCTGTGGGAGATCAATCCGCAACGCTGGTTGAGTTGCTATCTGCAGTGCTGCGCCGAATCGGGCAACCGGGCGCCGCCCCAACTGACGAGATTCCTGCCCTGGGAAATGGACCCCGACCGAAGAGCGGCCTGGGGTCGACCCGGTGGTCGGGAGGCGGCATGAAGCGCTACTGTGGCCGCAACTTCACGGGTCAGGAGATCGGGCAACTGTGCGACTTGATTGCCGACAACCCAACCCGCACGCGCGCTCAGCTGTCTCGATTGGCGTGCCGATTGCTCGAGTGGCGCAAAACGGACGGTGGCCTCAAGCAGATGAGCTGCCGGGTGGCCATGCTGCGCATGCATCGCGAGGGGCTGCTGCAACTGCCGCCCCCTCGCAACCGCAAAGGAGGCTCGGGCCGAATCGAGCACACTTTCTGCAGCGCCCCGCAGCCGCTGCTGTCCCGGCCGGTGCATGAGCTGGCAGGCCTGCATCTGGAGCCGGTCCTAAGCCGCCCGGACTCCACTTTGTGGAATGAATATATCGACCGCTACCACTATCTGGGATACAAGCCCCTGCCCGGTGCTCAGCTGCGCTACTTCGCTTGTTCGGAAAACCGCATCCTGGCTCTGCTCGGCTTTGGCGCCGCCGCCTGGAAAACCGCCGCGCGCGACCGCTTCATCGGCTGGCGTCCTTCGGAACGGGAGAGGAACCTGCAGCTGATTGTCAACAACGCCCGTTTCTTAATCCTGCCCTGGGTCGAGTCCAAGAACCTGGCCTCCAAGCTACTGGCCATGGCCGCCCGTCAACTCCCCGAAGACTGGCACAATCGCTACGCCTACCGACCTGTCTTGCTGGAAACCTTCGTCGACACTCAACGCTTCACAGGCGCCTGCTACAAGGCTGCCAACTGGATCCATGTCGGCCACACCCAAGGGCGCGGAAAGCTGGATCGTAACCACCAAGCCAATCTACCCACCAAGAGCATCTGGCTCTACCCCTTACGCAAAGACTTCCGCTGTTCCCTGCGCTCAACTTGAGTTTCCCTGTAACCCAACGCTCGAGATTACGCTTACGGGTTTACCGAATATTTACAATCAAAGGACTAGGCTCCCGTCACTTGGAGGGCCTTCAAACGGGGGCTTCGTGCTTTTTGGCCCATTCTTCGATTCCGCCGCCCTCTTGTCTTGTCGCATAACGTCATTCGTTATAGACTAAACTATGATTCGCAGCTTCAAGACTCGCGACACGAAGAGACTGTTCGCGCGGGAGCGGGTCAGGCGATTTCATCCATCGATTCAACGGGTTGCACTGCGCAAACTCAGGATGCTGCACCGTGCTAAGAGCCTGCAAGACTTAAGGGTACCGCCCTCGAATCGCTTGGAGGCGCTTAAGGGTGATCGCGAAGGGCAATTCAATATTCGTATCAATGATCAGTTTCGAATCTGTTTTGCCTGGAAATCTGGAGATGCATTTGAGGTCGAGCTTGTGGATTATCACTAGGAATTTGAATCGTGGGTAAGAACAAAATGGAGCCGGTGCACCCGGGAGAAATCCTGGCTGAAGAGTTTCTGAAACCGATGGAGCTCAGCCAGAACGCACTGGCCCGCGGCCTTGGTGTTTCCCCCAGGAGGATCAATGAGATCGTCCACCGGAAGCGAAGGGTGACGGCCGACACCGCGCTGCGTTTGGCTCGTTTCTTTGAGATGTCTCCCGAGTTCTGGATGGGACTTCAAATGGATTATGAGTTAGACCTGGAGAGTGACCGTCTCGCCGACAGCCTCAAGCGGGAAGTCGGGACATACCGCGCCGGCTAGCTCCTGAAGGACGAGATCTTTCGACGAGTTGCCGGAGGACAGGGTCTTGACTGAGCGCTAAGGGTAGAACTGGCCCAATCGAAAGGATTAACAGGTGAACCTATATTTGATACGGGCCGCCATCATCGCTGCCCTGGGCGGGCTGCTGTTCGGCTTCGATACTGCTGTTATCTCAGGCACGACCGACTCGCTCAGGAGTGTTTTCGATCTGAGTCCCTTCTGGCTGGGATTGACCGTGGCCAGCGCGCTGATCGGCACGATCGCCGGGGCCATCTCGGCAGGACGACCGGCGGATCGGCTGGGCCGGCGCAGAGTCCTGATCGTCATTGCAGTTTTGTATTTCGTCTCTGCTCTGGGGAGTGCTGCGGCCTGGGACTGGGTGTCTTTTCTCTTGTTCCGCTTCATCGGCGGGATTGCCGTGGGGGGGGCCTCCGTCGTCTCGCCCATGTACATTGCCGAGATCTCGCCGGCCAGGGTGCGGGGCCGTCTCGTTGCCGTCACCCAGTTCAATATCGTTTTTGGCATCCTGCTGGCGTTCTTCTCCAATTATCTCATCGCCCAGCTCGACCTCGGGGCCGTTGAGTGGCGCTGGATGTTTGGCGTCGAGGCGCTTCCGGCCGCAGCCTTCTTCGGCTTGCTCTTCCTGACCCCGTTCAGCCCCCGCTGGCTGATCGCGCAGCAGCGCACCCGTGAGGCCCGCGAGGTCCTGAGAAACCTCGGTGGGGGCGCCGATGACGTGGAGAGAAAGATCGCCGAGATCAGAACCTCTCTGGGCGAGTCGGGGGAGAGTCTGAAAGAGCCTTTCTTCCGCAGAGCCTATCTCCGACCGATTCTGCTGGCGGTAGCCATCGCCATGTTCAACCAGCTATCGGGGATTAATGCGCTCATGTACTACGCCCCTCACATCTTCAAGATGGCAGGGGCCGGAGCCGAATCGGCTCTTCTTCAGACCGTCGCGATCGGGGGTACAAACCTGATTTTCACGATGCTGGCCCTGCTCGTGATCGACCACTTTGGACGGCGTCGGCTGATGCTGGTCGGCTCAATCGGCTACATCGTGAGTCTGGCTTCTACGGCATGGGCCTTTTATACGTATGGAACCGAGTTCACCCCGGCGGGAAGCGTTCTCGTCCTGGTGAGCCTGCTGGTCTTTATCGCGTCCCACGCCTTCGGGCAGGGTGCAGTCATCTGGGTCTTTATCGCGGAAATATTCCCCAACCGCATCCGCGCCCGGGGCCAGGCGCTGGGCAGTTTTACCCACTGGGTGATGGCGGCGGCCATCTCGTGGACCTTTCCCATTATTGCGGCGCAATCCGGGGGGCATACGTTTGCCTTTTATGCCGTAATGATGGTCCTGCAGCTTTTCTGGGTTCTGCTGGTCATGCCCGAGACCAAGGGTGTGCCGCTGGAGCAGATTCAGAAGAAGCTGGGTATCAAATAGAGGGGGGTGCCGTCAGTTCCGTAGGGGCCGGTCTTGTGCCGGCCCGTTGGGCGGGCGACCACCAGCGTCGCCCCTACCCCGGATTATGCAAGAGATCTAAATTCAAGTGAGATTTGGGCCCAGAAAAAAGGCCGTAGCTCTCTGATATAAAAGGGTTTAGAGAAACAAAGACCCTAAACAGGAGCTACGGCAATGTCAAAAACAGTCTGCCAGAATACCCTGCCATTTCACAGCCACAGAAACATCACGGCTCGTTTTGATGGGGGGAGCCTCACTTCCGACGCAGGATGGTTGTTGTTTGGATCCCTGGATCGTCAACATCGATTGTGCGAGGGCTTCAGTTCGTGTATTGCGGAAAGTCGAGACCGACGCTACGTTCGTCATGACCTGTTGAAGTTGATCCGACAACGAGTCTTGCAGATCGTGGCCGGCTACGAAGACTGTAACGACGCCGATACGCTGCGCTCGGATCCGATGCTCAAGACAGTCTGTGATCAGTTGCCAGAGAGCGATCCCGATTTGGCCACCCAGCCGACTTTCTCCCGCCTGGAGAACTCCGTCACCAAGAAGGATCTGATGCGTCTGAGCCGGTGGCTGCCAGGCCGTTATGTGCGCTCCCTGAAGAAGAGACGTCCCAGCAAGATCATCCTGGATCTGGACAGTACCGACGACCACACTCACGGCCAACAGGAGTTCTCCTTCTACCACGGGTATTACCGAAACCACATTCTGCATCCTTTGCTGATCTTCGATGCCGACACGGGAGACCTGGTCTGTGCCGTGTTGAGACCTGGCAACAAGGGGGCTGCCTCTCACATCGTGCCCATTCTGAAGCGAGTCGTGGAGGCCATCCGACAAGCAGTGGGGACGGATGTCGAGATTGAGATTCGGGCCGACAGCGGCTTTACCACGCCTCGGCTCTACGAGTTCTGTGAATGTGAAGAGAATAAACTCCAGTATGTCATTGGGTTAAGTCGAAACCCTCGCCTGCAGCGAGTGGTCGAGCCCCTGCTGGATTCGACTCGGCTGAGGTTCCTTGAGCTGGAGGAAAAACAGCGTCAGTTTGACGAGTTTCTTTATCGAGCCCACAGCTGGGATCGATCCCGTCGCGTCATTGTCAAAGTGGAGGTCGATCAGCGTGGCATCAATCGTCGCTTTGTAGTTGCCAACCGGGACGATCTCTGCTCCCAATCACTTTATGACCACTACACAAACCGAGGGCAGACCGAGAACTTCATCAAGGCCTTCAAGAATCATCTGAGCATGGACCGACTCAGCTGTCATCGATTCCTGGCCAATCAGTTTCGACTCCTCCTGCATGCACTGGCTTACCAGATGTTCGTGCGCCTGCGCGACTATCTTCACGGAACCCCCTGGCACAAGCTCGAAATCGAAACCTTACGTCGTCGGGTCCTCAAGATTGGGGCCCGGATCCGACAAACCACTCGACGCATCTGGGTCCATCTTTCCTCAGCCTTCCCCGAACAACCCCTCTTCCACCTCGTCTTGAGTCGCCTGAACTCCAGTTAGCTTTTCCCAGCTCCCCCGAAAAACCGCTTCCGACACTCATCCAGGCCCAGATCTGTCTGAAATTCACTCCCCAAACCACTCAAACGCCTCGCCAACCCATATTCTTCGCAAATCCGCCTGTCACACCTGCCCGCTTCCGAGTTGGGCCACTTCTCGAGTCGTTTTCAACACCGAACTACGGTTCTTGCATAATCCGGGCTACGTCGGTTAATCGCTTGCCTGGAGCGTCCCAGCCAGAAGACGTGCCAGTTGAAGGGCGCCGCAAATGCCGGCACGATCGCCCAATTGTGGGGCGACGATGTACTCGTCCATTCGAGCTGCGATCTCCGGAAAATAGTCGCCCAGCAGACGCCGGACCGATTCTCGGATCAAAGGGAACAACCTTTGCCGGCGCATGACCCCACCACCGAGAATGATGCGCTGGGGCGCCAGGGTGAAAGTGTAGTTTGTCAGTGCGGCGGCAATATACTGGGCCTCGAGCGTCCAGGCCGGGTGATCTCGGTCTAACGACTCCGCCTTCACACCCCAGCGCTGCTCGATGGCGGGTCCCGACGCCAGACCTTCCAGACAGTCCCCGTGAAACGGGCAGCAACCCGGGAACCGGTCACCTGGGTCGCGAGGTATTCGGATGTGCCCCATTTCCGGGTGACCCATGCCATGGACGAGTTCACCATTGGCGATGACCCCTCCCCCAATGCCCGTTCCCACCGTGAGGTAGATGCAATCACTTAGACCTTTGGCGGCTCCCAGGTGCTGCTCGCCGAGAACCGCAGCATTGACATCGGTTTCAATGGCAACCGGCAGATCGAGTTCCCGCCGAAACCAGCCCAGCAGGTCTGTGTTCTCCCAGTCCCGCTTGGGAGTTGCCTTTATGTAGCCATGCGTGGGCGACGTTTCGTCCAGGTCGAGCGGTCCGAAGGAGCCGATTCCGATGGCTGCAAGACTCCTCTTTTCATGATGTTGCCTGAAGTAGTCAATCACCAGAGGAATGGTCTCGCCCGGTGTGGTTGTGGCAAACTGAGTCGTATCCTCGAGCTTGTCCGGACTGCTGCCGACGGCACACACCCACTTGGTTCCACCAGCCTCGATTGATCCGTAAAGCTCTCTCAATTCGGAACCCAGGCCTTCGAGCGCTTGATGGTTTAGAGCACCGGGACGACCGGCTGAGTGGCGAAGGTATCTTCCCTTGTCTGAATCACCGTTCCGGCTATGGTTTTCGACGATTCAACCTTGATCAGACCGCTGAAACTCGACAGGTCCAACTGCTGTCCCTTGACCACCTGCCACTGGATCTGAGAGAGGAACTGAGCGTCATGCCCCATCGGATCCAGTTCCAGCTCGGCCTCGGCTACGATGGTACCGTCGGCAGAGCACAGGCGCAGAGTCAGCGTCACTTCTTCGTCCGCATCGGCGATTCCGGTGTCCACTGCCATGGAAGAGTTGCTCTCCACCGGGGCGACAAAGCCCTTGGGAATGGAGGCGCTGGCTCCCACACCGGCAACTCCGGCAGCCCCTCCGAAGAGGATGACGCCGGCCAGAGCCTGGTCGGAGCAGACCGTGACCGACCCATCCACCAGGTTCCCCAGCCCGTCGGTCTGGAAGACTCTGACCGAGCCGGCCGGAATGACGACGTCGGTCTCTCCCACGACGGTTTCTCCATTCAGGTCGATTTCCAGGGGCTGACCGCTGCCGTCTTTCAGAAGCAATCGAACATTGGCGTTCGTGTCCGTCAGGTTCAGCAGCACGATCTGGCTGAAAACGTTGGCGTCGCCGACTTGCCCGTCGCCGAACTGGGCAAAGTAGAGCTTTTGATCGAGCCGGGGCTCTTCGGCGGTAGCCAACAGGGCGCCTGAGTCGTCGAGCAGGGCGTCGGAGCCGAAGGTCACCTCGGCGTAGTCCGGCGCGACGGGCTGGGTGGCGAACTCTTCGGTCCGCGTCTGAATGACGGTGGCGGCTACTCTCCCCTTGCCGACCCGGAGAACGCCTCGAAACAAGGAGAGGTCGAAGACTCCGGCAGGAGCGATTTCCCACTCAATCTGATCCACGAAAAGGGCCCGGTGCCCGTGGGCCGGCAGATCCAGGCTGGCGTTGGCCAGCAGTCTATTATCGGCGTCGTACAGACCCAGTGGTAGAGAGAGTTCGCTGTCTTGCAGGTTCGTGACGGCAATGCCGGTGTCCAGTCCACTGGCCAGGTCGGTTTCAATAGGGGCCACAAAGCCGTTGAGAAGGACGTGGCTGACGCCCACCCCGGCGGTCCCGACGGTGCCACCGAATAGAATCACTCCGGCCACGGCCCGGTCGGAGCAGACCCCAACCGAGCCGGCGGTGAGAGGCCCCTGTCCGTCCGACTCGAGAATGACCAGTCCCCCGGCGGGGATGACCAGCTCTTTTTCACCGGTCACCTGTTCGCCGTTCAGGACTACGGTCAGGGGATTGCCGTCGTCGTCGCGGAGAATGACCTTGACCTCGGCGGGATCGTCAGGATCCAGGTTAAACAACGAGATCTGGCTGAAGACCTGGGCCGCCCCGGCTACGCCGTTGCCGAACTGGGCGAAGTGAATCTTGAGTTCGACTTCGGCGTTGGGCGGGCCTGCGACGAAGGGGAAAAGGGGCAGATCGGGGTCGGGAAGGCCGTCGCCGTCAAAGTCCCATGCGGGCGCGTCGGGCACCCCATCGCCATTGGTGTCCGTAAGCGGTAGGTAACTCTGATGATCCTGGGTTAAAAAGAGGGGAATCCCGCGGTAGTCCATTTGACCATCGCCGTCGGCATCGAACACTTGAACTTCCGTATCAATGGTCCCCAGAATCGGTAGATTCTCAACCGAGCCGCCCTCGGTAATGCCGTCACCATCTACGTCCCTTCCCGCAATGGATCCCTCGACGCTTGCGAAAGCACCCTCAGCTCGAAAGCGTGCCGCTCGAGGGCGAAAATCGGCGGTATAATCCGTGGTGCTGATGGTAATAGTCTCCGCGACAGCTGTTTGCACCGATCTTCTCAACAGTCTCTTGGTACCCTCGCCCAGACGTCTCAGGAACGACCCGGTCCCGGCGGTCTCATTGGCCGTCCCGATCTCGCGTACCAGGTAGTCGCGAAAAGCCCCCGTGACGGGATCAGGATTCTGGAGCAGGATCTCACGAACGATCTCATCCGGCTGGCTGGGACGATAAAAGATGATCCGGTTTCCCTGCCGAACGAACTCGACCGGTTGATCGATTCCGGGGTCCGGGTATGCCGTTGACCTGGAGTGTGACGCGCTGGACCTGCTTCAGGTTCCTCGTGTCGATCACCAGCAGTTCCTTCTTGTTCGTCGCCACGGTGTAGAGCAGGGATCTATCCTGATTCAGGGCGACAGAAAACAGGCTCTCGGCTGTGGTCGAAATCGGAGAGCCCGGGATCTCCTGCTGGAAGAGTGCGTCGTCGGGGTCAGTGTTGACGACCGCAATGCAGGGCTCGGCCTGCTGGTAAACAAAGTAAGCGCGCTTTCCGTCCGGCGCAACGGCGCCGAAGGTCAGGTTGGCGCCCATCTGGAAAGACAGTGGTATGAGATCGATGCCACCACAGGCAGCCCCACCCAGGGTGTGGTCCGAGGTGTCGATGCAGGCCACAGTGCCGTTATTTCGATTGGCGGCATAGACTCTTGATCCGTCCGGCGTCACGGACACGCTGGTCACGACACCCTGTACCTGAACCGAGGCCAGCTGTTCGAACTGAGTCAGGCTGTCCCGATCAATGTCGAACACGTGGACCCGGGCACCCCCGCGGTCGGCTATGTAGAGTCGCTTACCTTCGGGGTCCACCGCCACGTCGGTGACTCCCTGTGTCGAGAGCGAGGGCTCCGGAACCAGGCTTCTTTCCAGGGTCGGCGGTCGGGTCGTAATGTCGACACAGTCCACCCGGTTTCGTCCCGCCGTCTCGATGCTTCCGCTGGTCTTGGTGTGGGCGACATAAGCTCGATCACCTTGCGGATCGATGGCCAGGCCGTTGGAGCGACCTTCCTCGGGGAAAAGCAGGCTGCTGATCTCACCCGTCTCGAGATCGACCACTGTGACCCCCGAAAAGCGTTCCGCGGAGATGTCCCGGTTGATGATGAGATTTTTTCGATCCGGAGTCACCGCAATGCGATTGTGACGCCGATTCCCCAGGTCATTGACCACAATCCTGTGGGTCTGCCCCAGCCTCTCAACGGGCCCTGGGCTCGGCGTGATTTCAACGCTGAAATTGTCGTAGCCTCCTACAATCGTGAAACCCTGGACGGTGGTGCTCACCGAATTGTGGAACCCAAAGGTGATCTGGCTCCCATCAACCCAGTCGATTTGAGGGATAAGCGGAACGATGTCTTCAACTTCAAAGGGCTCCCAGTCGGTGCTGACGGTTACCCCGCCAAAATACCGATAGATGACACCATTTTGTTGGACGGAGACGCCCCGGGATATCTGAGTGGCCCCGGCGTGTGTCGACGAGACTCTCTTCACGTCGTAAGAGATCCGGACGCTTTCTATCGGCCCCTGTGTCGCTGGTGTGTATACAGCTTTCAGGAAGAGTTGGTGATTGACCGCATTTTCATCGGGAGCGACTGTCATGCTGAGTTGGCGAAATGAGTCGGGATTTCCGCCGTCGGCTTCCGTGCTTGCAATGCTGCTGCCCAACCCGGTAACTGTGGTGTCCCAGTCGACGGGATCGAAATCGCCATCGAAAAAACTGACCATTTGTGTGCCCTGAGCACCGATGATCCTTTTTGTCTGAAGTGACTCGCGCAGTTGCGCGGCAACGCTGGTCGCACAGAGGGCAACGGCGAACGTTACGGTAGCAGTAGAAAAAGTGAACCCCTTCATAGCTAGAGTAGATTCTAGTGGGCCCGCCGCATGCTCACAAGCGTTGGCGCAACTCTTCGAGCTTTGGCGTCTGTGGCTATTCGAGGAGGCTGAACAAGATCCTTAGACCAGGGCTTTTCGAATCTTTCTCTTGAGGCCCCGGATCTCGCGGCGGATTCGTTTGAGCTCCTTGGAGTCTTTGGCTTCCAAAGCGCCCTGGCGATCGACCTTCAGCTTGCGAATCTCGGCCTTGATCTTGGACTTGTCGATCCCCACCGCCTCGTGATGCTCGTGAGGATCGATGTCGAGGGCCCGGCAGACTGCCAGCAGCAGGTGCTCCTTGTTTAACTGTGTATAGCCCTGTACGGCCTCGTGTTCCAGTTCGGAAGCCACCTCACGCATTTGAGCAACAGTCATTTCCTTCAGGTCGTGATATGTGTGTGCCATGAATCCTGGTACCTCGTTCTTGCCTCTCAAGCATAGCTTTTGGGATCGTTTCAGCTTTCGAGGAGATTATAGCGAAGTGCTCGGCAGGCTTCTTCCCCCGGCTTGTACCGGGAGCTCTGATCGGCTCGCCCGGCGGCAATCGTGCAGCGGTGGTGGCATACTGACTGGGCGATGGTTCGACGGCGCTTACAACCGGTCGCTGGCAGGCTGGCACTGGCCCTGGCGTGGTCTCTGGTTGCGGCGGGCGCGGGTTGCGAGGGGGAAATCGTTCGTGTCGAGAGAGACTGGCCCGTTTATAAGGCGGACCCGGCCTCGAGCAGTTATTCACCGCTCGAGCAGATCAATCGCTCCAACGTCGGCCGCCTGGTGGTCGCCTGGACCTTCCGGTCGGGGGACGAACGCCTTTCCACCATTGAATGCACGCCCATCGTTGTCAATGGAATCATGTATCTCACCTCTCCCATGGTTCGAATCTTTGCCCTGGATGCGGCGACTGGAGCGATTCTGTGGAGATTCGATCCTTACTCCCACGGGGCTGGCCGTGACCCGACGCAGTGGGGGCTCGTCAATCGAGGCGTGGTCTACTGGAGCGACGACATCGAGGCCCGGATTTTCTTCACGTTCGAAGATCGAGGCCCGGATTTTCTTCACGTTCGAAGATCGTCTCTACGCGCTCGATGCCGCGGACGGCTCGTTGATCCCGTCGTTCGGAGATCGCGGCACGGTCAATCTGCGCCTGGGACTCGACCGACCGACCGATGATCTCCCGGTGAAAGCTACTTCTCCGGGCGTCATCTTCCGAGACCTTCTCATTCTTGGATCCACCGTCGGCGAGGGGCCGGGGCCGGCAGCCCCGGGGCACATCCGGGCCTACGATGTGAGAAGCGGAGAGCGGATCTGGATCTGCCCTGCCCGCCCAACCTGGTGACGGTCTCTCATGACGGCCGGCCAATCGACGCCGTCGCCCAGGTCACCAAGATGGGGCATCTCTTTCTGCTGGATCGCGACACCGGAAAGCCTCTTTTTCCGATTGAGGAGCGGCCGGTGCGACAAAGCGTCCTGGAAGGCGAAGAGACCTGGCCGACGCAGCCCTTCCCCACGCGCCCTCCCGCCTACGCCGTCCAGGGCTTCGACGAGGACGATATCACCGACCTGAACCCGGCGGCGGCCGCCTACGTGCGTGAGAACTACCTCGAGAAGTACGGCCCATCGCGGCTCTTCGATCCGCCCTCGCTGGAAGGCACGATCCAATACCCCCAGTTCAACGGGGGTACGGACTGGGGTGGTGCCGCAGTCGATCCGCCCACCGGCGTTCTCTACGTCAATGCCAGCAACGAGCCCGAGATGATCTTCATGCGGCCTGCCCGCGAGGGCGCATCTCATTCCCTGCCTTTTGTGGCGACGGGCCATGTCGAGGTGTTCGACCCCGAGGGTTTCCCCATTTCACGGCGTCCATGGGGTACCCTGAACGCAATCGACCTGAATCGAGGAGAGATCCTCTGGCAGGTGGCGCTGGGAACCTATCCGGAGCTGGAAAAGCGAGGATACCCGGACACCGGCACCTTCAACATTGGAGGGCCCGTTTGGCGGGCGACCACCCGGAGTCGCACCTACATTCGTAGGGGCCGGGTCGCCCCTACGATTTTTCTGAAGGGTCGGACACTCTGACCAGAATCTTGCGCCGCTCCAGCTGGCGCACCATTTCGGCCGGGGTCACGGCCAGCTCCGGGGGGACGGCGCCGGGCGGCACATTCCCCTTTCCCAGGGCCTGCGCCACGATGGCCATGTGAAAACCGGTGGTGCGTTCCATGGCTGAGAAGCCTGTGGCTGCATCGAAGCGGTCCAGCACGTCCACCTGCACTTCTTTGCGGCATCCGTCCAGTATCCCCGCCCCCCGAATGTGAATCACCATGAGATCACGCTCCTCCGGATGGGGCGACATATGATCGGCGAGAAGTTCGTGCAGCAGATCTCTGGGAACCGCTGTCCCGGAGGCCAGACTCAGTGGTTGCAGGCCGAGCATCCCGAGATCTCTGAGACCTTTGAAAAGGGCGTAGTGCCCCGAATAAGGCAGGGTCTTGTTCTTGAGGGTAAGGACCTTCCCTTCCAGAGTACGGGCCAGCGTGGTCAGCGCGCCCGAGGTGGTGAAGGCTTCGAGTTCACCAAGTTCAGGGATTGCCACGCGCTCGAACTCCTCTTCGGCAAAGCAGGGCACGCGGATGACCTGTTTGAATGCATAAGTAAGAGTGACAGAAGTGGGAGAGAGAATCCTCCTGTAAGAAAAACCCTAAAAGGAGCCGGGCCTGTAGAGGACCCTGGCCAGGAGGATTCTCATGCAAGAAAGTTACTACGTTGGATTGGATGTGCACAAACGGAAGATCAGTTATTGCCTGATGGAGGCGGACGGAAGGGTGGTTGAGGAAGGAGAACTGGCGGCTCGGAGGGAGGTGCTGCAGCAGTGGGCTGAGAGTCTGGAAAGACCTTGGATAGGAGCGCTGGAAGCTACCCTTTTTAGCGAATGGATCTACGATTTATTGGAGCCCTACAGCCAGGAGTTGAAGGTGGCTCATCCAGCCATGCTCAAGGCATTGAGTGCGGGCAAACACAAGAATGATCGGATCGATGCGCGCAAGATCACCGATCTGCTGCGCTGCGACTTACTGGTGCAGAGCTACGTGCCGCCGGCTGAGATCCGAGAATTGAGACGAGTGCTGCGCTATCGCAACCTGATGGTGTCACAGATGGTGCAGCTCAAGAACCGGATATCGGGACTGTTGATGGAAACGGGAGTGCAGTACAACCAGAAGCGGCTGCATGGACAGCGTTACTTTCGACAACTGATGTCGCAGCTGCAGGAAGTGCCGGAATCGGTGGTGCAACTATTGAATCTGAGTCACGATTCGATGCGATCACTGCAGCAAATCGAGAGGGATCTGCTGAGGGGGTTGTGTGAGCAACCGTGCGTAGGGCGTCGGGTGGAGCTGTTGATGACGATTCCCGCTGTGGGAGTGGTGACGGCTTTGACCTGGGTGCTGGAAGTGGGGGAAGTGAGTCGCTTCCGGGCGATTCGTCACGCGGTCAGCTACTGTGGGCTGTGCAGCGGCCAGAAGCAGTCGGCAGGCAAGGACCGCTCGAGCCCGATCAGCAAACACCGTAACCGGCATCTTCAGCGGGTTTTGGTGGAAGCGGCCAAGCTGGCTCCTCGATATAGCCCACAGCTGGCCGCCGTTGCACAAACGCAAAGGCAGAAAGGAAATCACAACCGAGCCACGCTGGCGGTTGCCAGGAAACTGGCAGCTTACCTGATGGCGGTCGATCGCAGTGACCGACCATTTTCAGTGGCTAGCATTTAGAACAAAACTCAGCTAGCCCGGATTATGCAAAAGATCTGAATCCGAGTGAGATTCTGGCTCCAGGAAAAAGCCGTAGCCCTCTGATATAAAAGGGTTTACAAAAACAATGACCCTAAACAGGAGCTACGGCAATGTTGAAAGCAGTCTGCCAGAATACCCTGCCATTTCACAGCCACAGAAAGATCACGACGCGTTTTGATGGAGGGAGCCTCACTTCCGACGCAGGATGGTTGTTGTTTGGATCCCTGGATCGTCAACATCGATTGTGCGAGGGCTTCAGTTCGTGTATTGCGGAAAGTCGAGACCGACGCTACGTTCGTCATGACCTGTTGAAGTTGATCCGACAACGAGTCTTGCAGATCGTGGCCGGCTACGAAGACTGTAATGACGCCGATACGCTGCGCTCGGATCCGATGCTCAAGACAGTCTGTGATCAGTTGCCAGAGAGCGATCCCGATTTGGCCACCCAGCCGACTTTCTCCCGCCTGGAGAACTCCGTCACCAAGAAGGATCTGATGCGTCTGAGCCGGTGGCTGCCAGGCCGTTATGTGCGCTCCCTGAAGAAGAGACGTCCCAGCAAGATCATCCTGGATCTGGACAGTACCGACGACCACACTCACGGCCAACAGGAGTTCTCCTTCTACCACGGGTATTACCGAAACCACATTCTGCATCCTTTGCTGATCTTCGATGCCGACACGGGAGACCTGGTCTGTGCCGTGTTGAGACCTGGCAACAAGGGGGCTGCCTCTCACATCGTGCCCATTCTGAAGCGAGTCGTGGAGGCCATCCGACAAGCAGTGGGGCCGGGAGTCGAGATTGAGATTCGGGCCGACAGCGGCTTTGCCACGCCTCGGCTCTACGAGTTCTGTGAATGTGAAGAGAATAAACTTCAATATGTCATCGGGTTAAGCCGAAACCCTCGCCTGCAGCGAGTGGTCGAGCCCCTGCTGGATTCGACTCGGCTGAGGTTCCTTGAGCTGGAGGAAAAACAGCGTCAGTTTGACGAGTTTCTTTATCGAGCCCACAGCTGGGATCGATCCCGTCGCGTCATTGTCAAAGTGGAGGTCGATCAGCGTGGCATCAATCGTCGCTTTGTAGTTACCAACCGGGACGATCTCTGCTCCCAATCACTTTATGACCACTACACAAACCGAGGGCAGACCGAGAACTTCATCAAGGCCTTCAAGAATCATCTGAGCATGGACCGACTCAGCTGTCATCGATTCCTGGCCAATCAGTTTCGACTCCTCCTGCATGCACTGGCTTACCAGATGTTCGTGCGCCTGCGCGACTATCTTCACGGAACCCCCTGGCACAAGCTCGAAATCGAAACCTTACGTCGTCGGGTCCTCAAGATTGGGGCCCGGATCCGACAAACCACTCGACGCATCTGGGTCCATCTTTCCTCAGCCTTCCCCGAACAACCCCTCTTCCACCTCGTCTTGAGTCGCCTGAACTCCAGTTAGCTTTTCCCAGCTCCCCCGAAAAACCGCTTCCGACACTCATCCAGGCCCAGATCTGTCTGAAATTCACTCCCCAAACCACTCAAACGCCTCGCCAACCCATATTCTTCGCAAATCCGCCTGTCACACCTGCCCGCTTCCGAGTTGGGCCACTTCTCGAGTCGTTTTTCAACACCGAACTACGGTTCTTGCATAATCCGGGCTAGCCGGGAAGGTTCCGGCCGTTCCTCACTGAAAGGGATTGTGTGACGGGTTTGACCCTGAGACACCAACTGACCTGTTTGGAGGACGGCCGGTTTGCCCAAACTCAAGCTTCGGTGACGGCTCGCTCTCGAGCCCGATACCGCAAATGGATGTCTGGATTCTGACCCCCAAGGTCATGAATCACTTTTAGCTGACAAAACCTATCGTCCGGGTTGCTGTAAATGAAACTCTGGAGTTGACGGTGCTCTCACCGCACCGTTGAGGGGGAGTCTTGCCCACACTTGACAACTACTTATCATGGATGTCCCTTGTCCAGATACACGGCTTCTCCGTCGTACTCGTTGGTCAGCCCCTCCAGGTTGAAGAAGCACTTGTAATGAAAGGGAGGCTCAGGATCCGCGGGAAGTCCGCCATCGTAAATCAGGATCTCGTCGGCCTGCTCGAACTGCTCGAAAGCCAGAAGGGCGAGATTGGAGATCATCCCGGGCCCGACTCCACAGTCGGGGACAATCGAGACTCCGTTTCCCAGGGCCTGCAGGTCCAGATCCAGTTCCCGTTCCACGATATCTGCGTTTCCGCCCAGATCACAGAACGAGACTTCACTGCTCACGGCCTCTCGGGCCAGAGCCAGATTGAGCCGATAGGGTACGGCGCTGGCGCACACGTCAATCTCTTGCAGGAAAAGGCGAAGCTGCTCCGGCTCCTCCACCCGAAGACACCTGGAAACGACTCTCGAGTCGCCAAGAAGGGCATTGATGCGGGCGGCTGCCGTCGCGGCCGCTTCACCGTTGGCATCCGCCAGCTCGACTTTGCTCCCTGGAGAGAATCGGGCGATGTCGAATGCCGCCGCCGTCCCCTGCCGGCCCGCCCCCAGAACCCCGTAAGCTACCATCAGAGTCGTAAGCTCCTCAGGGTCCTGTCTGCTTTACTCCAAGCCCCAGCGCCCGGCACGAATCAGCCAGCGGGCTGTCGGCTGGAAGCTCCACCGTAAACGTCGTCAACTCGTGCCGGCGATGAGAGCGCCGCAGCCCGCGGAACCCTGCGGCTCGCTCCTGTGGACGGAGCTGCAGAAGCTCCCGAAGCAGCCGGTCGTCTTCTTCGATGTCGCAGACTTGTCGAACCAGGCCGTGAAGTTGTTCTTCGAGTCGACGGTGGTTTTGCGGCAGATCCAGTTTGCGAGGCTGAGACGCCCCGCTGAGAGACCAGACCGGATCGACTCCCAGGTGACGGCAACAAGCCCGCAAAATGACTTCCGTTCCCCGTGCCTTTGCCTCTATCGTCAGGCCCGCAACATGGGACGTGCCCCTCTGAACCATCTGCAGCAGCTCGCAGTCGATTTCGGGTTCGTTTTCCCAAACGTCAAGCACGGCCTGCAGGCGCCCCTTTTGCAACTCACGCTTGAGCGCCTCACCGTCGACCACTGCGCCCCGCGACGCATTGATCAGGACGGCGCCGCTTTTGATGCGGCTAAGGCGGTCTCGATCAAACAGGTGATGGGTCGGATCCTCACCCTGAACGGTCAGTGGAACGTGCAGGGTGAGGAAGTCCGCCTCCATCAACTCGTCCAGCGGGAGCGACTGAAAGTCGGACTCCAGGCGCGCCCTGGGCGGATCATTGAGAAGGACCTGAACGCCCAGAGCGGATGCACAGGCAGCCACCCTGCGGCCGATTCTGCCCACGCCGACGACGCCCAGAGTGCGCCCGCGCAGGCTCCGGCCCTGGCGGGCGGCCAGCTGCAGCAGGGCCGCCATCACGTAGTCTCGGACCGAGTCGGAATTGCAGCCGGGGGCATTAGTGAATGCTATTCCCTGTTCCCGCAAGTAGTCGAAATCGACGTGGTCGGTCCCGGCAGTGGGGCAACCAATAAACGTGGGACGGCAAAAGCGCAGAAGTTGTGCATCAACCTTCAGCTCCGAGCGGAGCATCAGGATGTCGACATCCCGAGCCGACTCAGGCGCCAGCGGAAGGTCAAACAGGCTCACCTCGCCCAACTGAGAAAAAGCCTCGCGCGCGTGGGTGACTCTGGAGTCCGCCAGGATCTTCACTATAAGGGAGCATTGTAGTACTTCCAGACAATTCACTTGACCGGGCGGCAAGAAAAACTTTAACCTCTCTGGTCACATGTTGACTCGAGAAAGCGGCGCATATTCGTGTTTTTTTGGCTTCAACAAGGCGGCTGTGTGTGCTGCACCCGGGTCGCCCTAGAGCGAACAGCAGCGAACGTCACGAGCCCACCGGGACGCTTCATCCGGTGGGCTTTTTTTTTGGAGAGCAACGGTCATGTCCGAACAACTGGATTCCCTTCGCAAGCGCATCGATGAGGCCGATCGCGAGCTGCTGGAGGCTCTGGCCCAGCGGATGAAGGTAGTGGATGAGATTCTTCGCGAGAAGGAGTCCAGAGGTCTTCCCCTGTTCGATTCGGCTCGGGAGACCGAACTTCTGACCAGGGTGGCCGGGCTGGCGGGGCAGAAGGAGCTCGATCCGGTCCTGGCGGAGCGCGTCCTCAAGGAAGTCATCAACCATTCCCGGGAAGTCCAGTCTCGAAGAGTCCACCAGGATCTGAATCCCGATTTGAAGCGGGTGAGGACCCTGGCCTTTCAGGGAACCAAAGGAGCCTACTCGTGGATGGCCTGCCGAAAACACTTCGGGCCTGAGATCGAGGCGATCGGCTACGGGAGCTTCTCGGAGGCGGTTGACGCACTCAAGGAGGGGCATGTCGATCTGGCCGTCCTGCCCATCGAGAATGTGCTGACCGGTAGCATCCATGAAGTCTACGATCTCCTCACCGAGAGCAGACTCCATGTGGTCGGGGAAGAGTATCTCAGAATCGAGCACTGCCTGATCGGGCTGGCGGAAACCCCTCTGGAACAGATCGAGGCGGTCTTTTCCCACCCGGTAGCTCTGCAACAGTGCCGCGGGTTCATCAAGGGACTACCGAACGCGCGCTACGAGACTTACATAGACTCGGCCGAGGCCGTCCGCAAGGTGAAACAGGAGGGAGACCCGAAACAGGCGGCGATCGCCAGCGCCGAGGCGGCCCGACTGTACGATTTATCGGTGCTGCGGGAGGGGATTTCGGATCATCCCGAGAACTACACCCGCTTCTGGGTTATCTCCCGCGAACCCGTGGCAGTGGATCTTCGAATCCCGGCCAAGACGTCCGTCCAGCTGGTGACGGATCACACCGAGGGAGCGCTGGTGGCCGCCCTGGCGGCGCTGGCTGCTCAGGGAGTCAACCTGACCAAGCTGGAGTCGAGGCCGCAAAGGGGTACACCCTGGCAGTATCAGTTCCATCTGGAGATGGAGGGCAACGTCGAAGAAGAGCGCGTGATCCGGGCTCTGGACGATGTTCGCGCCAGGGCCAGGTTACTGCGAGTACTGGGGTGTTTTCCGAGCGGAGATCTGGCTACTTCCTCCCAGGCCGAAATCTCCGACCACCAGGTGTCTCCAGCCCAATCGGCCGGCCCCGTGTTCGTTCATCGGGTCGAGAAGCCCGGCTTGGATGAACCGGCTGCACAGCCCCGTGAAACCAAGCAGATCTCGCTGGGCGCGGTCTTACTGGGCGGCGAGAACTTCGTGCTGGCGGTGGGCCTGGAATTGACGACGCCACCGGAGAAGATCGAGCAGGTAGCCCGACTGGCACGAGCCCGGGGCAACGCTCTCCTGCTGGCCCTTCAGGAGCCCGGTTCGAGCCGATTCGACCTGGAACAGGTCCGCCGGTTCAGCAACGTCGCGGGTGAGCACCGGGTGCCGGCGGGTTGCCTGGCCCAGGCTTCCGAACAGGTGGGTCCCCTCTCATTGCTGGTGGATCTGCTGGTGGTCTCTTCTCAGAACATGCAAAACGCCAGTCTATTGGAAGAGGTGGGACGCGTCTCGGTACCCGTTGTCCTAAAGCGCGGAGTCAGTTCCACATTGAGAGAACTGCTGGTTTCGGCGGACACGATCCTGGGGCGGGGAAATCAGGATGTCGTGCTTTGCGAGCGGGGGATCAGAACCTTTGAAAGCGTCTCGCGAACGACCCTCGATCTGGGTGCCATCATGGCCCTCAAGGACAGGACTCGCCTGCCGGTGATGGTCGACCCCACTCAGTGCGTGACGCGCGCCCATCGGATTCGGCCGCTGGTCGAGGCCTGCCGTGAGATCGGCGCCGATGGAGCGATCCTGCAGGTGGACCTCACTGAGAGTGAATCGAAGCGCCATATGCTGACGATGGAGCATCTTGTCGAAATCATAAGCTAAGAGGGCGTGTTGCCAAACCTGGTCCAGCTTTTTTCTGCCGCCCCCTCCGGGGGCTGCCTTGGAGGACGTCGTCTTGTACCGGGGCCTTGCGGCCCCGGCTATTTTCTCTCGCCCCCTTCGGGGGCTGTCCTCAGGCCGCAGCGCGGCCGAAAGAAAATAGCCGGGGGCGTCAGCCCACGGAAATCTCCGTCAATTCTAAAGCCCTGAAGGGGCGACAGAGATTTAGGCAACACGCCTTGAGAAGGGTCCCACTCTCCACCGCCTGAAGGCGGTGGATTCGACATGCGACTGAAGTCGCCTAAAGACCTCGCTTCGCTCGCAGGCTGACTACTCAGTGACCCGAAAATCGTCGTCTCGGGTCTCGACATCTTGGGTTTCGATATACTCTGCAACCATCGTATCGCTCACATTCCCAGTCGTCGCCACGAAGTACCCTCGTGCCCAAAGATGTTGTCCCCAAAACTCCTTGCGCAACTTGCGGTGATCTTGCAGTAGATGATGCGACGTTTTCCCTTTGATCGCCTGCATCACTCGGCTCGGCGCCAATCTCGGCGGCACATCCAACAACAAATGCACATGATCGGGTCGCACATGCCCCTTCACGATCTCGATATCCAACGATCGGCAAATCTCTCGCGTCAGATCCCGCACCTCTTTCCCGATCTCTCCTCGCAGAGCCGGCTTGCGGTACTTGGTGATGAACACAAAGTGATATCTCAGCCGATACACTGCATGCGAACTTTTCCGATACTCAGACACCTCCGCAGTGTACCCCCAAGCCTCCTGAAGGCTTCGCCTAAAGGCGAGGGGGTTCACCCATCCCAGAGTGGGACCCTAAGGGGTTGAGAGTTGAAGGCTAAAGGTTGAAGCTGAACCCGCGAATACGGGGCAAAAGCGCGCAACCGTTGACACCAGCGGTATCAGATCGTGACAATGTCACGTTCAGCCTCCCGGAGACGAAACCATGGTTCTGAAAATTCTGGCGCATCCCGTCTTCATGAATCTCAATTTCCACATGCCCATGGTGATCGACCTGTCTCACCCGCTGATCATGCTTGCGGGTGAAAACGGTTCCGGGAAATCGACCCTCCTGCATTCCCTCTACTATTCACTGCGGGCAGAGCAGGTCGACAATTTCTCATACCGCGTGCTCCACAAACCGGACGGTCTGGGCGACGTCTTTCTCTTTGATGCCGAGCAGCACAACCCGCGCAAGCAGCTCGAGTTTTTCGGCGACAATCCCCAAATGCGGGAATTCCTGGAAACCGCCAGCCACGGGCAGATCATGCTCAGTCTCTTCCAGCAGTCGTTCCCCTCCCTTCCCGATGGAACCATACTGCTGCTGGACGAGCCCGAAATGGCTCTTTCGGTCTCGAATCAAATGCGCATCCTGAAAATGCTGATGGAGCTGGTCCACGAAAAGGGGTTTCGAATCGTCGCAGCGACCCATTCCTCAGTGCTCCTCGATTCGCCGGACACCTATGTGATCAATCTCGACAACCACATCAACCGCAACATCATCCCCGAGGATATGCCTCCCCCCGGGCAGAGCATGATTCACTGATGCCAGCGCGATGCGTCACCGCTTACGATCCACCTCATTAAGAAGGTCTGCTAGGGGGCTTGCGCCCACGGCTATTCCCTGCCGGCCGCTTCGCGGCCTTCACTCCAGAAAGTCCCCCTTGAACGAAGGCTACGCTATGTCACGAAAGTTCTGCTTCCCCCTCTTTGTGATCCTCACTTCAACCGCCGTTTCCGGAGACACAGTTACCGTCGGCCCCGACGGCGCCCATGCCGGCGTACAGGCGGCGATTGATGCCGCGGTCGGCGGCGGGGGCGAGAATGAGAGTCGAATCCAGCCGGGGACCTTTATGGGGCCGCTTTCCTTCCAGCTGGCCACACTGACCGGCAACCTCACGATCAGTGGAGGCTGGAACGGCACCTTCGATGAGCAGACCGGAGAACCGTCGTCCACGGCGCTGTCGGGAAATATGACTGCTCGGGTCCTGGAGATCTCCGGCGAGTCCTTGGGACCCGAGGTGAGAATTCAGAATCTCTCCATCCGCGACGGATTCGACGAGGAAATGGCTGCCGGTGTGTTTATCCGCTGCACGAATTGCACTGTAGAGCTGACTGATCTCAACATCGTGAATAACGTGGCCGATAACACATCGACTAAGGGGAACTTCCTCGTCGAAGGCGCAGCCATGTACGTCGACCTGGACGGCCAGAGCAGTTTCAGTGTCGAAAACAGCCTGATCATCGCCAACAGTGCCCACGGCGTCGAGGCGGTCAGGAGTATTGTGGCTCTGGCCGTCGGGGGCACTTCCGAAGCGGTGTTCAGAGAGTGCACCATCGACGACAGCGTCCTGGTCAGCAGCACCCAGGGCGCCAGCCCGGGTGGACTCGGCGCCTTTCTCTATGGCCAGAGTTCTCTGATCCTGGATGGTGACCGAATTCTGGACACTCAGGCCCGATCAGAAGGCAGCAGCAGCTCGGGAACCGGCCTGGAAGTGGCTGCCATTGGGGCCGCAACGTTCTCCATCGTGAACAATGAGATTCGAAACAACCAGTCCAACAACGTCATGAATCAGACAACCGGAGTGGGCGCCTTCATCTCCACCAATGACCAGTCTCAAGGGACCTTCTCCGACAACCAGGTGACGGACAACAAGGCGATCGGCGGAGGCGTTACGGTTGCCATGGGAACTGCTATCTGGACCAATAACGAATCTTCCGTCACGGCGGAGAGAAATGTGTGGCTGCGGAATCTCGACGAGGCACGGGAGTCGGCGGAACAGGTCTCAATCATCTCCGCCCACACGTCGGCCATCGTCCTCCGCGATTCGGTCATAGCCGCCGGAAATGCGGTCGGGGTCGTTCTTGACGTGCGTGGTCAATCAACATCTCGGCTTACCAATTTGACGGTTGCAGACAACGGAGCTCTCGGCGTCACGAGCGTGATCGAGGGTGGGACTGGCAGCTTTTTCAATTCGATCGTCTTCAACAATGGGACCAACCTGCGAGAGGGAACCGCCACCGGAAGTAACCTCATCGATGTGGATCCCTTCTTCGTCGATGCCGAGAATGGCGATTATCACGTCCTTCCCGGATCTCCCGCGGTTGACGCCGGGACAACCAACCCGCCCGGCGGCCGGGGGGAGTTCGATCTGGATGGAGAGGCCCGCGACTGGGGTGGAGCAGTGGACATCGGAGCCTACGAAGTCGCCCCTTCCGATCAGCGAATCCAGTACGTCTCCCAGGTGGGCAACGGGCAGGCGGGCAGCATCGTTCTGAATACCGAGATCGATGCCGCCAATATCGGTGCCGACTAGCCAGAGGCTTTTACGATCGAGTTTTTTGACTCCAGCGGAGCTCCCTGGGAAGTGGATGTGAACGGATCCAGTCCGGCCGGGGAGAACGGGGGGCTATCGTCGGTCTCGGTGCTGTTGGATCCCGGCGCGAGCTGGACTCTGGCAACCTCAGGCATGGGCGACGTGCAAGCGGGCTACGCCCGGATTCGGAGCGGTCACAATACCGGAGTCACAGGCATTTTTACGCGCCGCCACGAACCCACCGGCACGGTCCTCTACCAGGCCGGAATCCCGGCCTCTTCGGGGAAGGGCGTGCGCTCCGCCACGCTTTTCGTGGATACACTGGAGGATCTTGAAACAGGACTGGCCATGGTCAACCCGATTGAGCATCCGGAAAACGCCATGGATGCCGACTTGGCGCGGACCCTCTATGATTCGAGTTCCAACCTTGTCGCCGAAGCGCAAAGGCTGCTCGAGCCGGGAGAACATGAAGCCCTCTTCGTTTCGCAGCTGTTTCCGGGCTCCCAACAGGCCGGGGAAATGCAGGGGGTCGTGACGGCAGAGTGCGCCGACCGGAAACAATGCATTACGTTGGTGACGTTGCGCCAGAATGATCGGCCCGGCCTGGCAGAGGTCTACTACTTTGCCCAGATCGGCAACGGACAGCTAGGTGGAATCGGTCTCCAGACGGCTCTCAGTTTCCCCAATACCACGTCCATGGCGGGCGACGTGCAGGTCGATTTCTTCGAAAGTTCGGGCAATCCGCTGGTGTTGACTCTGCTGGGGCTCGGCACCGATTCGTCGTTCACCATCAATCTTGGAAGCGGCGCATCGAAGGTTGTACAGACCGACGGTCTGGGAGACATCAAGGCCGGATACGCACGAGTCATGACCTCGACGAGGATCGGCGGATCGGCGGTGTTTCGGAGAATCGATGTTCCCAGCGGACTTCTGGAAACCGAGTCCGGTGTTCCTTCGGCCCGGCCGCTCGGCTCTTTTTCCATTTTTGTGGTGACTACGGGCGACGCCGACACCGGCCTCGCCCTGGCCAACCCGGGACCTGCCCCCAACGGAGCGGCGGCCGTCGGGTTGGGACCGGGCCCCGCCGGAGCGGCGGCCGTCGGGCTGAAGCTCTTTGATACGGCCGGTGCTCTTCTGGCTGAGAGTGAACTGCAACTCGGCAGCGGCCGGCACACGGCTCAATTCGTGACCCAGCTGTTTCCCGAAGTGGAGGGGATCTCCGAGATGCGAGGGCTTCTGGAGGTTTCGAGTCCGGTCCCGATCGTGGCCGTCACCCTGCTTCAAAACGATGATCCGGGCACCCCCTTTCCCCAGGACGTGGGCACCCTGACCGCCTTCCCGGTTCTGGAACGAATCTCGCCGTAGAACCGCCCTGATCTGGAGTGCGGAAGTATAACGGTAGCCTTTCCTTCTACAAATCTGCCAGAATCCTGCGGAGTCCTTTTCAAGTTCTTCTTAAACTGGAGTGAGCCCATGTTCCGTTTTTGTTGTCTGGTGTTGATCCTCCAATTCTCTTTCACCCTGGTATCAGCCGATGTCTTCACCGTCGGGCCGGCCGGGACTCATGCGACCCTCCAGTCTGCGGTGACTGCCGCAACCGGCCTTGGGGGTGACAACGAAATTCGAATCCAAGAGGGAGTCTTCGACGACGGGAAAACGCTTGTGTCTGTGAACGACAACCTGTCGCTGACGATTTCGGGGGGATGGAACAGTGCGTTCAGCGAGATGACGCAGGACCCGGCCCTCACTTCCCTCTCCGGCGGAACCAGTGCCGAGATCATGAGCGTCAACGCCGAGGAGAGCGGAATGTTCCGGCTCGAGAATCTGACGATTGAAGAGGGATTTACCGAGCTGGCAGGAGCTGGATTATTCGTGGTCTCCACCGAAAGTGCGACGGTCGAGATTGTCGATTGTCGCTTCCTCGAAAACAAAGCCGGATTCGACGACGGATCAACTGACAGCCCTTTTGGAACGGCGATTGACGCCAACTTGAGAGACGAGTCCAGCATCCTGATTCGCGGCTGTCTCTTCCAGGACAACACCTCCCGCGGAAGCAGCGGGGCGGGTGGGTCGGTAAACCTCTCGGTCAGCAACGATTCCAGTGTAGAAGTCTCGGGATCCAGATTTATCGGCAATGAAGCGCGTTCCGTCCAGGACAATGCGATTGGCGGGGGACTGCACCTTTTCTCGAGGCATGACTCATCAGTTCAAATCCTTGACAACCTGTTTCAGGACAATGTGATCGAGTGCCAGAACGGGAGCGCCATCGGGGGAGGGCTTTCGGCAGGAGTCAGCGGGGCGGGAACCCTGCACGTCACAGGCAACTCCTTTCTAAACAACATCGTGATCTCCGACGGCTTCAGGACCGGAGGGGCCGTCGATCTGAATGCGTTCGATGACAGTCAGCTGTGGTTCGAGGACAACCTGGTTCATGGGAGCCGGTTTCAGGGAGAAGGAAGCAGTAGAGGCGCCGGGGCTTTGTTGGGAACCGCCCACGAGGCCCAGCTTACCGCCAGGAGGAACACCTGGCTCGACAACTCAGGGCCTGAGAGCAGCAACTCGGCACAGGTCTACATGAGCCATTCCGGCGCTTCCCTGATCCTGACGGATTCACTGATTGCGGATGGTCTCCAAAACGGGATCAATGGCGACGGTTCTGATATGCAACTGACGAACCTGACCATTGCCAACAACGGAGAGAATGGAATCAGATTCCTCTTTGCGGGGCTGGACAATTCCATTGTCTACGGGAATGGAACGGACCTGACCCACCCGGAGAGACTTCCCGGCAACAACAACCTGGTCTGCGTCGACCCCCTGTTCGTCGATCCCGAAAACGGTGACTATCGACTGCTGGCGGGCTCTCCGGCCATCAACGCAGGCAACAACGATCCCCCGGGCGGCCTGGGTGATTTCGACCTGGACGGTGAGGATCGGCTCTTCGGGTCGGCTGTAGATATCGGAGCCTACGAATTCATGGGAACCGAGAGAACCCAATACCTGACCCAGATCGGGAACGGCCGGGCGGGAAACATCGTTCTCGGCACGGAGATCGATGTCGCCGCCATTGCAGGTGCGGGAGCGGCCGCTTTCACGATCGATTTCTTCACTCCGACGGGAGGTCGCTGGGAACTGGACCTGGACGGTCAGCTCCCGGCCGGGGAGAACCTGGTCTCGTCGGTCTCGGCACGCCTGGATCCCGGCGAGACGTGAAATGTGAGGACTTCGGGTGCCGGTGAGATCGAGGCCGGTTACGCCCGCATCCGCGGAGGAGAGCGCATCGGCGTGACCGGGATCTTCACGCGCCAGGACGCGCCCACTGGAACGATTCTCTACCAGGCCGGCGTGCCTGCCTCGGAGTGGCTGACGGAAGCCACCCTGTTCGTGGACTCGCTGGGCAATCTGGAAACTGGACTGGCCATCGTCAACGTCGTCGATCGCCAGGAGTTTCCGCTCGAGCAACGATTTCCCGTCGAGCGAACCCCGGCGGGGATTCCGGGTCAAATGCTGCTGCAACTTTTCGATCAGCAGTTCAACCTTCTGGGAGAGACGGATCTAGCCCTTGGAGCCGGCCAGCATCGAGCCACTTTCGTCTCCCAGCTCTTCCCGGACGTCGAACAGGCCCCCGAGATGCAAGGCGTCCTCACGGTGGGCAGCCTGGATCCGATCGCACTGGTCACACTGCGGCAAAACGATGCTCCCGGGGTGGAGTACCCTCAAGAAGTACCGACCCTGGCCGCTTTCCCGGTGCTGGAGGGCAGAGCACCGGAAGTAGTGGGGCCGGAGCCTCAGGGAGCCATCCCGCTTGAGTTCTTTTTCGCCCAGATCGGGAACGGTCAGGCAGGAACGATCGGACTCCAGACGGCCATGAATCTGGCCAATGTGGTCGGGGGACAAGCTCCGGTACAACTCGACTTTTTCGACAGCAGCGGGGCTCCGATGATGCTCAGAATCGAGGGCCTGGGCACCGACTCGACGTTCAATTTCCAGCTGGCCTCGGGAGAATCCCGGGTGCTGGAGACCACGGGTCAGGGTGGGATTCAGGCCGGTTACGCGCGCATAGCCACTGTGGAGGGTGTGGGAGGTTCTGCCGTGTTTCGCCGCGTCGACCTGCCCTCCGGGCTTCTGGAGACGGAATCGGGAGTCCCAGCCTCGCAGAAAGCCACCAGCTTTTCTCTGTTCGTGGATACGACCGGGAATGCCGAGACCGGTCTGGCTCTGGCCAATCCGCAAGCCGGCCCGGCCGGCGAAGCCCCCGTCATGGTTGATCTGAGCCTGCTGAACATGGCGGGGCAGCAAATCGCGGTCACCGAGCTTCAGCTCAACAGCGGCCGCCACACGGCCCAGTTCGTGACCCAGCTGTTTCCGGACGTGGATGGGATCGACTCGATGAGAGGCCTGCTCGTGATTACCAGCCCGGTTCCGATCGTGGCCGTAACCCTGCTCCAGAACGACGACCCGGGCACCCCCTTCCCCCAGGACGTAGGAACCCTGACCGCCTTCCCCGTCCTCACCGTGCCCTAGTGGACTGTCTTTCGCTCCCTCCAGGCGCTCGTTTTAGAGGCCGCAAAGCGGCCGCAAGGGAATAGCCGTGGGCGCAAGCCCACGGCAGTCACAGGACTCTACCCCGCCCCGAATTCAACGCTGATAGATATCGCTCCGGTGTCCCACCTTGAGGACGATAATGATCAACCGGCCCTGCTCGACACTGTAGAGAACACGATAAAACCCTACTCGGATCCGGAACACATCTCTGTAGCCCTGAAGCTTTCTAGATCCTCTGGGCCAGGGATCCGAGGCAAGCGCCAGCACCGCGTCCACGATTCTGCGCTGGTCTGGTCGCGGAAGCTTTTTGAGCCGCTTTTCAGCACTCCGAGTGATCTGGATCTCATAGCCGGCCATCGCGCTTCAGTTCCGATACAACCTCGGCGAGAGGACGCGTAGGTTCATGGCGAATTTTCTTGAGATCCTCGATGTCTTCAAGCTCTTCAAGACGATCCAGGAGGGCTTCTTGCACAAAGTGGTTGATCACTATCCCACGTGAGCGGCAAAACTCCTCAATCGCCTGCTTGAGCGTCCTGTCGATGCGGGCACTAATCTGCACGGTTTTCATGAGATTTACTCCCTCAGCAGTCTGGGACCTGGTACTGCTAGCAAATACTAGCACATCTCTGAGGTGGGCGAGGGGATGCCGGATCAGGACCCCGCAGCTCGAGATTCAGGTGCGAGGTCGATGGCCTTCGAGAAGGAACGGATATGGCGGGTCAGAGCCTCCGGCTGATCCATGGGGATCGCACCGATCCAAAACGTGAGCCTCGTGAGGAACGCGGCGCGCATCGTGAAGCGTCGCTTGTAGTCGTAGGGGTTTACGGCAATCACGGCCCGTATCCTGGAATCGTCTTCGACGGCGAGAAGCAGTGGTATCGTGCCCCCAATCGATTCACCGACTACCACGGCATTTTCGATCTGCGTCTCTGCCAGGAAGTCCCTGACGGCATTGGCAAGGAACGCCGGTGTGTATTCGGCCCTCGGAATGTCGGACCAACCATGTCCCGGATAGTCCAGAGCGTATACGGTGAAATCCTTTGCCAGTTCGGGAATGATCTTTTGGAACAAATCAAGATGCGTCCTCAGCGTGTGCAGCAGCACCAGCGTCGGACCGTTTCCCGTCTTGATGTAGCGCAGTCGATTGCCGCCGACATTCGCATGTCGAATCGGAACCAGAGGGGCCCAGGCGAGTTGTGTTGGTGCCGGATGTTGCCTGCGTAGTGCATTGAGCAACATGGAAACCGGAATCAAAGCTACCACCGACACGACGGCAAAGAGTGAAATAAACAGGTGTGTTGTCACGAAGAGTCTCCTCTTTCAGGTATCGACTGCGACGTCGCCTTCGTGGCTGATTGATGCGAAGGGTTCGCCTCGTCGGGAGGCGCGTTCCGCGCGGCAATCCTGCCCGTCGCCGGATCGTTTCGATGAAAAACCAGGCGAACCGATCTGGCCAGCGCCTTTTCCCGCCAGTCTTCGACCGGGCGATGTTTCGGTCCCGGGGAGGGGAAGCAATTACCAAACTTCACGAGAAGTCGAGGCGACCCCTTGAGGCGGATCCGACGGGTAATCAAAGCCCACAGCAGGCTCCGTTCCCCAGCTAAAAAGCCGATCCAGGTTTGACTGTCGGCCGTTAGACGCAAGTCCGCCGTCCCAACGTGGCCGGCGTGAACCTCAAGCGCCTTGTTCGCGATTACGACGGTCGCTTGCCGCTGTTCTTTGCCGGTGAATGTGAAGTGATAAGTCGCCTCGAGGCCGTCCGACTGGTTCCACTGAAAGGTGTAGGGAAGGGCGTCCAGGAAACCTTCGATGCTGCGCGGACGAAGTGCGCTGGCAACGTGTTTGGGATGCTTGTTTGCAAACCGTTTCTCGACGTGTGCCTCCGCGTCCGAGCCGGCCAGAACAAACACCGTCTCTTCTTTCTGTTGCAGCGGCTTGACCACCTGCTGGAAATGTCTCCTTTTGTCGTCCAGGTACGACCCCAGCACTTCTTCCCCGGCCGGGCAGACCGCCAGACAATATGCCGATTTATAGTTGGGCCCAAACGAAAGGCTTTGCCAGAAGGAAGACGTTTCGGATTCGTTGACTCTGCGACGGTATTCCAGCGGATCCTTGCTGTCTACAATCTGCTCGACCCAATCGTTGAACCCACCCATGAACTCGCGGTAGTTGTGCGTGAAACAGGAAGTGAAGTTGAATTTCTCGCCGTCAGGGGAGATCGCTCCCACCGGGCAGGCCGCAACGCACAAGTTGCATTCCAGGCAGGGGTTGTATTCAATCGGCTGGTCGTATCGGGTCGCTTCCGCGTCGAGCAACACCGTGCCCAGCAACACGAAGTTGCCGAATTTCGCGTGTATCAAATTGCGATGGATCCCGATATGCCCCAGTCCGGCGGCCACAGCAACCGGCTTGTGCGACACGACCCAAATCCGGTTTGGAAAACGTGCCATTTCCATCGGAAACCCCATTGAGGGATTGACCGCTCGGACTCCAGCTTGCTCCAGGCGCTCCACGATCCTGCTGCTAATGTGGTTTACCTCTTCGCCTTTGCCGTGAAACTCCAGATTCGCCACTGAACGCGCCTGGCTCTTAACGGGCTCTCGATTCATTCGTCGAACGAAGGCCAGGAGCGTCTTGGTCCAGGGATATCGGCCCAGGATCTCAGGCCGCTCGCCGGCCAGAGCAGGCCTTTCGATGTCAACCAGGCCGACATCATCAGCGCCACACTCGAGTGCAAGTTGTCGGAGCCAGGCAGCGGCCAGCGGCTGCGATTCCGTCGAACTGTCCCTTCGTTGCTGCTCGCGCACCTGCCTCGCTGTTGGATGGTCGTCGATCTTGAGTTTCTTCATAGGTCTCCTTTTTCAGAGGCTCCGTAGGGGCGACCCGGCCCCTACGAATGTAGGGGCGATTCCGGGTGGTCGCCCGTCAAGCGGGCCGGCACCAGGCCGGCCCCTACAATCAGACCGGCGGGCACTGGACGCCGATAAGCGCACTCGATAAACTCCCAGCCTAATCTATTGTATATACATAGAACTGCGATGTCCACCACTGGCCAACGTGTGCAAGCCAAGTTGGTGAGACCGTTAGACTGTTTCCGTGTTAGATTCTATTTCTTCTCTTTTCGGTGCGCCCGTAGCTCAGCTGGACAGAGCAACGGACTTCTAATCCGTAGGTCGCAGGTTCGAATCCTGCCGGGCGTACCAGCTAAACTACTGTAATAACACAAGTTATAGTTTACACCTTTTCTACACTTAAGTGCGAAATCGCCCAAACTGTGCCCAAACTGTGCCCGTTCAGCCAGCGGACCAAAGGGTGTTCGCAGCTCCATTGACAAAAATGTCAACCGGTTCTAGCGGCATGTCCAGCGGGCTCGTTGCCTGACCTTGCCCCCTAAAACGGGTCCAAGTTGAATGTTAGGATTTTCGGTTTTAGGAAGGAGGCAAGGATGGCACGGAAGCGGTTTACGGCAGAACAAATCATCATGAAGCTGCGTGAGGCAGAGGCAGGTCTAGCCCAAGGACAGACGGTGGGCCAGGTGTGCAAACAGATTGGGGTGACCGAGCAGACCTACTACCGGTGGCGCAAGGAGTACGGAGGGCTTCGACTGAATCAGGCCAAGCGGTTGAAGGTGTTGGAGAAGGAGAATGCCCGGTTGAAGAAGCTAGTGGCAGATCTGTCTTTGGACAAGCAGATCCTAAAGGAAGTTTCCTCGGGAAACTTCTAGGCCCGACGAAGAGGAGACGCGCAGTGGTGTGGGTGAGGGAGAGATTGGGAGCAGAGCGCGTCTCCGAACGTCGGGCCTGCCAAGTGCTGGGACAGGCTCGATCGACCCAGCGAAGGGAAAGGCATATCCCCGATGATGAGGCTCGATTGGTGGCTGAGATGGTGGAGTTGGCCACGCACTACGGGCGATACGGCTACCGACGGATCACGGCCATGCTTCGTTGGGAAGGGTGGAAAGTGAATCACAAGCGGGTGGAGAGGTTGTGGAGACAGGAGGGGCTGAAAGTCCCGTCCAGACAGCCGAAACGAAGGAGACTGTGGCTTCATGATGGATCCTGCGTTCGGTTACGAGCGGCTCACAAGGATCACGTCTGGAGCTATGACTTCGTGCATGAGCGAACCCATGACGGAAGGGCCTTTCGATTATTAACCCTACTGGATGAATACACCCGGGAGTGTCTGGCCATTGAGGTTCAACGACAGATGAATCACCAGGACGTGTTGGATCGATTGGCGGAGTTGTTCGTGGATCGGGGAGTGCCTGAATACATTCGGTCCGATAACGGGTCGGAGTTTACGGCTCAGGCGGTTCGGGACTGGCTGAAGGCTGTTGGGGTGAGGACCTTATACATCGAGCCCGGCAGCCCCTGGGAGAATGGATATGTGGAGAGCTTCAACGGAAAACTGCGGGATGAACTGCTGAACGTAGAAGTCTTCGACACGTTGTGGGAAGCGAAGGTGTTGGCCGAGAGATGGCGCAGGGAGTACAACCAGCGACGGCCTCACAGCGCCTTGGCCTATCGGCCGCCGGCGCCGGAGGCCAGATTACCCAGGTCCCAGGCCCAGAGTTCTATACCATGGAGTGGACTTCAAATGGTCCCAGGTCTAACTTAGAGAGTGGACTCGTTCCTGGGGGCAGGTCAGCAGGGATATTGAAGTAGGCTCTGGGCCCATTCGATGCCAACAATGGTCGGCCCGTCCAGATGCCACTTTTCCCAGCAAAGACGTGCATGCGATGCTAGCCCGGATTATGCAAGAGATCTGAATTCAAGTGAGATTTGGGCCCAGGAAAAAGCCGTAGCCCTCTGATATAAAAGGGTTTACAAAAACAATGACCCTAAACAGGAGCTACGGCAATGTTGAAAGCAGTCTGCCAGAATACCCTGCCATTTCACAGCCACAGAAAGATCACGACGCGTTTTGATGGAGGGAGCCTCACTTCCGACGCAGGATGGTTGTTGTTTGGATCCCTGGATCGTCAACATCGATTGTGCGAGGGCTTCGTGATCAACGACGATTATTATTCCCGCGGCGACAACTGGAAATCCCCACCAAAGGGATTAAATAAAAAAGAGCTGTAGCCGTCCTCTGAGACGACTCTTTTCCGCGGTCCTCCTTTCTGTAAAAAAGAGAGATTGTTCTTAGAATGCGAAGGGGACGGAGTGAGAGCGTAGCCCGAAGGGAGCTCCCCCTCGCTCGCGCCGGTGTCCAGGGGAGTGGACCAGATCCACGAGGATCCTGAGCGGCCTCCGTAGGGAGCTGTACGATCTCTCCCCTTGGCGGGCACTCGTCTATCGTCCCCAGCCAGCACTTCCGGGGGCCCAATCAGCCGATTTGCCCGGATTTGACCTCCTCCCGTTTTCCTCATTCCGTGGTTCCCTGCTGCTTTGCCTTGGCGCTCTCCATTCGGTAGCTCGAGACGTTGAGTTCCAGAATCACGCTGTGGTGCACCAGCCGATCGATAGCTGCTGCCGTTGTCAGGGGGTCCTTGAAGATCCTCTCCCAGTCCGAGAAGATCAGGTTGCTGGTCAGCAAGATGCTGCGACGTTCGTAGCGATGGGCCAGCAGTGTGAAAAGAACCTCCATTTCCTCCCGACTTTGCTGAACGTAGCCGATGTCATCGACTATGAGAGCTTCGAAGCGATCCAGTTTCTTGAGCTCCTTCTCCAGGGTCAGATCGATCTTGGCCCGCAGCAATCGCTGTACCAGCAGGGCGCAGGTAGAGAACAGAACCCGGCGCCCCAGCAGAATCAACTCCTGGCCCAGAGCACAGACCAGATGGGTCTTGCCGCTTCCAGGGTTGCCGAAAGCCAAGACGTTCTCGGCGCGATCCAAAAACGTCCCTTCCAGCAGCGCCGTCAGTTGTCGATCCACGCTTTGGGGCAAGCGCGAGCGGTCCAACGCCGTCAGCGTTTTCTCCCAGGGAAGCTTCGAGATTCGGCGCAAGCGCTGGATTTTGCGCTCGTGCCGCTCCACCACCTCGATCTCACTTAACGAGAGTAGAAACCGGGGATAGGACAGACTTTCCTTGGTGGCCAGTGCCGCCTGGGCGGCGTAGTGCTCCCGAAAGGCCGGTAGATGCAGCTGGATAAGGCACTCGCGAAGCCGGATCAAGTTGCCTGTGCTCATGATCTCACCTCCCGGCTCTCCAGAAGCGTGTCGTAGAGGCCCACGTCCATCTTCTCCACCGCCACTTTCCAGGGTTCCACCACCGGATCGACGAGGCATTCTCGTAGTGCTTCGAAACGGATTCTTTGTCCCCTCTCAATCAGCCCCTGAAGCGCTTCTCGCACCCGCTGCTCTCCTTCCTGGGCAGCCAACTCGAGGATTTTCAGATATTGGCGATCCGCCGTGGCCGGACAATCCTGGCGCAGCTCGTCGTAGGCGACTCGAAACAAGATCCCCGGAAACAGATCCTCCCGCCAGCGATAGCGAAGAAAAGCTCCCGGTTTTCGCACCAGCGAATGGATCACGTGCCGGTAGTCAATGCGATGCTTGCCTTCTCCTCGCAAGCGGGGCATCCGTGAATGGCTCCGTCCCCCGTAGTAGATCTCCACTTGATCCGCCCACACCCGCACTTGCACTCGCTCGCCGATCAACCGGCTGTCCACCGAATAGGTGTTGTGGCGAACCCGGATCGTACTACTGGGGGAGACTTTCACCCACTGCCGGGTGAAGTCATCCAGACGGCGTGCCGGCAACGGGCGCATCACTGCCAGCTCTTCTCCCAGGCGCTTTTGTCGGGCCGCATTGCGCCGGGCCACAATCACCGCTACAAAGCCCTCGTACTCTTCCCGGCTGGAAAAATCACGGCTGCACCGCAGCAGCAGTTCCTGCTCGATGGCCCGTTTCAAGCGGTGATGAGCCTGTTCCACATCCCCGTTCTCGTGTGCCTTGCCTGCCTGGGTGCGACTCGAGCGCATCCCGAAGTGGTTCAGCAACCCTTGATAGCGCTCGGTGAACTCTTCCCGCTTCAGGTTGTTGACTGCCGCCGAGAGCCGGTCTGTTCGGTGTTCCTCGGGCAGCGCCCCCAACTCCCACAACGCGTTCTGAAGCCCCAGGCTGAGGCTCTCAAACGACTCACTGAAACACAGCGTGGTCGCTTCCCAGTTCGAGTAGGCCAACACAAAGTGGTACAGCAGATGGGGAAACGGCTGACCCTGGATCGTCACTCCCAGACGCCCCATAAAGGTAAAGTCCGATTGTGCTTGATGTCCCGGCCTATACTTCTGCGGGAACATCACCTCCTTCGCTTCTCCGTGTTCTACCTTCCACTGCTTGATCCTCCGCTGCAGTGTTCTCAACTGGCCTTGCTGGAAGGCCCCTTCCTGCTGACGGCACAAATACTCGAACACCGCTGTCGCCTCCACCGTCGGCGATCGCTTCAGGATCTCTTCCACTTCCGGCCATACCGACTCGAACGGATCCGATCGAGTTCTCCAATACCGCTCCGGCTGACACTGGCTCGGCAGCTTTCCCGACTTCAGGTACTTCCGAGCCGTCTTTCGCGACAGCCCCGCTCTCGCCGCCGCCATCGTTAGCGTCTTCTCGTTCTTTCGCAACTTCACTAACCTCCGCACTTGCTGATCTTTAACCATGTCCTCATGGTCAGGATCAGCCCTGAAAAAGCGGGGATTTCTATTTGTCGTCGCGGGGAATTCTAACTGTCGCCAATCAAGTTCGTGTATTGCGGAAAGTCGAGACCGACGCTACGTTCGTCATGACCTGTTGAAGTTGATCCGACAACGAGTCTTGCAGATCGTGGCCGGCTACGAAGACTGTAATGACGCCGATACGCTGCGCTCGGATCCGATGCTCAAGACAGTCTGTGATCAGTTGCCAGAGAGCGATCCCGATTTGGCCACCCAGCCGACTTTCTCCCGCCTGGAGAACTCCGTCACCAAGAAGGATCTGATGCGTCTGAGCCGGTGGCTGCTAGGCCGTTATGTGCGCTCCCTGAAGAAGAGACGTCCCAGCAAGATCATCCTGGATCTGGACAGTACCGACGACCACACTCACGGCCAACAGGAGTTCTCCTTCTACCACGGGTATTACCGAAACCACATTCTGCATCCTTTGCTGATCTTCGATGCCGACACGGGAGACCTGGTCTGTGCCGTGTTGAGACCTGGCAACAAGGGGGCTGCCTCTCACATCGTGCCCATTCTGAAGCGAGTCGTGGAGGCCATCCGACAAGCAGTGGGGCCGGGAGTCGAGATTGAGATTCGGGCCGACAGCGGCTTTGCCACGCCTCGGCTCTACGAGTTCTGTGAATGTGAAGAGAATAAACTTCAATATGTCATCGGGTTAAGCCGAAACCCTCGCCTGCAGCGAGTGGTCGAGCCCCTGCTGGATTCGACTCGGCTGAGGTTCCTTGAGCTGGAGGAAAAACAGCGTCAGTTTGACGAGTTTCTTTATCGAGCCCACAGCTGGGATCGATCCCGTCGCGTCATTGTCAAAGTGGAGGTCGATCAGCGTGGCATCAATCGTCGCTTTGTAGTTACCAACCGGGACGATCTCTGCTCCCAATCACTTTATGACCACTACACAAACCGAGGGCAGACCGAGAACTTCATCAAGGCCTTCAAGAATCATCTGAGCATGGACCGACTCAGCTGTCATCGATTCCTGGCCAATCAGTTTCGACTCCTCCTGCATGCACTGGCTTACCAGATGTTCGTGCGCCTGCGCGACTATCTTCACGGAACCCCCTGGCACAAGCTCGAAATCGAAACCTTACGTCGTCGGGTCCTCAAGATCGGGGCCCGGATCCGACAAACCACTCGACGCATCTGGGTCCATCTTTCCTCAGCCTTCCCCGAACAACCCCTCTTCCACCTCGTCTTGAGTCGCCTGAACTCCAGTTAGCTTTTCCTAGCTCCCCCGAAAAACCGCTTCCGACACTCATCCAGGCCCAGATCTGTCTGAAATTCACTCCCCAAACCACTCAAACGCCTCGCCAACCCATATTCTTCGCAAATCCGCCTGTCACACCTGCCCGCTTCCGAGTTGGGCCACTTCTCGAGTCGTTTTTCAACACCGAACTACGGTTCTTGCATAATCCGGGATACACGTGGTCTTCGATCGATGCGATGATCGGAGCCTTAGCCAGTTTGAGGCCTTCATAGCGCCCCTCGGACCAGAGCTTCAGGTCGGGTCGGCGCACATACTTGACCGAGGCGGCCTGGGCGTATTCGAGCGCCGGCTTGTCGCTCGGTGCCATGTCCACGACCACGATTTCCATTCGGTCGATCGCGGTCTGGGCCAAGAGCGCATTCAGGCTTTTCTGGGCGCGCCTGCGCAGCGGCCCGACAACCAACAGAATTGATATAGCTGGATTTACGCGATCCAAGCGCGCCAGTGCGTCCCTCCCTTGCCGGCGAGTAGCGGAATGCTCGCCGAAACCCGATTATATCCAGCGATGGACGGCCGGACAAGGAAGCGGGAGCGAACGTGGCGCGGCAGGGGGCTACGAAGTCTCTCGATGACACTCTGGATCAGCACGGGAAACAGCTCCTGGACGAGAGCACCCTTCCTAGTTCGTCGTCTCAATCCAGATGGGGCTGGACCAGGCCATCACCACTCGCTCGTCCACCAGGTCTCGCTGCCGGAGGCGGACATAGTAAAAAGCATGCTCGGAGAAATCTGGATCCACCATCCTCTCCCTCAGGTAAGGATCACCGGGCGTCCAGCGCCTCAAAACCTCGTACTGGCGCGTACTGCTATCAAATGCTGCGATCTCGACCCAATCCAGGTCACCAGTTCCGCATGCTTCCACCTCGATTCTGGGCGGCTTGTCACAAACCACGACTTCTCCCGGCAGGCGTCCATTGACTCGGAAGTCCAGGTAGATTCTCTGTCCGGTGGTCGCGTAGGTTCGTCTCTCCAGCAAACCCGCGAACACGGATTCCCGGTCCAGTTTCTCGGCCCAGACGGCCGCCAGCCCCCAATAGGGCTGGCCTGGTCGGGCAGTGTGATCGTCCGAAGCAGCAATTGTCCCCATTCTCAAGTCCGCCGCCCAGGCATCCCGGGCGTAGTGCGGACCTGCAACGCTGGAGGAGATGGGAATCATGCCGCGATGGGCCTCGGGCACCGAGGGGCTTCCGATGGGGTAGGTCCAGTAGGGTGGAATCCCTGTAAGCCGGTCATAACTGAGGGGATGCTGGGGGTCGTACAGCTCACTTTGTCCGTGTATGGAGAAGATCTCGAAAAGGGGGCGCAGAGGATGGTCTTTCTCCCATCGGGCGGCTGCCCAGTGGACGCCCGTGTGGTGGGGCACGGTGAAGGCGCGGTGCGAGGACAGTCGGTGCCACAGTTCCTCCAACGTTTTGACTTCGTGTTTTCGATAGATGGGAGCCTGATCGCTGTCGAAATAAACATTGTGATGGCCGTATGGAGCCGGCAGCGAGCATTCGTAAGCCAGCAGGGTGACAAACCGTCCGGGTTCGTAAAAGGACCTGACCCGATCCTGAATCAACTGCCACTCCCGGTGTGTGATGCCGGGGTCATTGCGATCCCCGGTGGAATGCTCGGAGGAGGCAAAAAAGTCCAGATTGGCATGGTCACGGGCAAAGCCGAAAGCGTCCAGTCCGATGGCGTCCTTGCTCAAGGCTGAATGGGAGTGGAGATCTCCCCAGAAGAGCTTCAGCTCCGGCTCCCGTTCCGTCACCAGGATGGGGTTGGAGCGGTAAAATCCGATCTTGTCGTTGCCAACCTGCACTGTCTGGAAACCGGGTGTCTTGAAGCGAACGGTGCTCTGCCACACCTCACCTGGGCTTGCCGGTAGAGCATGACCTTCAACAGAGGAATCCGAGGAGCGAAGCTCCAGGCCAGCGAGCAGCGGTGCGGGGTTCCCAAGACGGTCGCGACCCCCGGCGTGAACTTCGACCGGTTGCTCAAGCTTTGCTCGGGAGGGCAGAGTCACGAGGATTTTCCAAAGCGGGTCCGATTCCGTCGTGACCTCCGGCGAGCTCTGAAGAGGCCGCCAGCGACCATCTCCGTCATCGATGGAAATGGGGAAGGAGATCGTCTCCACCAGGCGGGAGGAGTGTATCGGTCTGGTCGCCGTGCCGTATTCGAGCGTAACCGTTCGGCCGCTTGACAGCTCACCCGATAGGAGCGTGAGGATGACTCTTCGATCGAAGCGATGGTAGGTTCCGTCAAAATGCTCTTCCACCAGCTCTATTTTCCAACGTTCTTCTTCTTCCGGGGGAAGAATCCGAAATTGTTGCGCCAGCTCCTCGGTGGGGACCCTCGTAACCGGCACGGCGAGTTTCCCGTCCGGCTCAGGGAAAACCGGCCCCTTTTTGAAGCGGGACTGCAGGTCTCGCAGGGTGGTGTGCAGGGTGTCATCAATGGGGATAGTGCGTTGCTTTCCACTTTTTGAGTCTCGCACCCGGAGGACCCGGTTCCTGAGGTCAACGTCCCGCCATTCGAGCTTGACCAGGTGAAGAGCATGCAAGGTCCAGCTCCCGGGAAGGGCCACGCTGATACGGCCTCCCGTCTCGAGCTGACCGTCCACCGCCTTGATTTGAAAGAGAAGCTGACCCGGAACGTTGACACGCCAGTGCCGGGGGGTGACGTCCACCGACAGCTCGACGGCACCTGCCTGTGCGTAACCCGTAAGAAGCAGTCCCAGGATAGAGGGCCAGGCGACTGTGCCCGTCAGGAGACGACTCCAGCTGATTCGAGCTGACTCCGGCTGATTCACTGTTTTTTCACTTCCAGTATAAGTACTTGTAAGTATTTACTTTACAGTAGTGTACTCTTCAGACACGGCCTGTCCCCTTTTGCTGCTAGGGTTTTCACTTTGAGTTCCAATAGAAACGCTGATATCGATGGCGACGCTTGAACGCAAACTTAGATTCGGACAGGTAGGGGGCGGGCGCGGTTCGTTCATCGGCGAGACACACCGACGGGCGGCCACGGCTGACGGACTGACTGAACTGGTTGCCGGTGCCATGGCCGGCACGCCGGAAAGAGCCAGGCAATCGGGTCGGGATCTGCTCCTGTCCGACGAGCGGAATTACGGAAGCTGGCAGGAGATGCTCGAGCGGGAAGCGGCGCTACCGAAAGCGGAGCGCATCAATTTCGTATCCATCACAACCCCCAACCATGCCCATTTCGAGCCTGCGCTGGCTTTTGTGGAGCATGGTATTCACGTGGTTGTCGATAAGCCCATGGTGACCCAACGGGCGACCCACATCGCGGCCGGCCTGCACGAAGGATTCTTCGGGGCGTTCGGCAACATCTACATGAATTTCACCGACACCATCCGGGCCCGGATGGAAGGTCGTCCCGCCAGTGATCTGGAGCTGGATTTTCCGACGGTGCACGACGGAGCACCCGGCGTACGCTTCATGGAAGCCACCCTCCAAAGCTCCAGAAGCACGGAGAAGTGGACGAAGCTTGACGCGTGGCGTTGATGTTGTTACGCATAAAGTCATGACACTCACATTGGAAACGGTTCCCCAAGCAATCGTTGAAACCAAACGGATGTTGCGACGTCAGTTGGCGGACCTGGACCAAGTTCTGAAGGAAGTCGAGGCCCATATTCAGGAGGAAGTGGCCGATATTCGGGAGCGCCAGGCACGCGGCAAACCGGTCATTCCGGAATTGGATTACGCGACCATTGCCGCCGAAGAAGTGGAACCGTCAGTGGTCGACGATATCAGGCGCCGCGCTGCAGTCGTGGTCCGCCAGGCGATCCAGCGCGAGCAGGCCGAAGAATGGAACGACGAACTGGGCGCCTACATTTCGGACAACGGGTACTACGAAACCGAGGTCGACCCTTCACTGGACCAATACTTCAGTGATCTGAAGTCAGGTCTCCCGCAGATTTTTGGGGTTTACTGGTCGCGCCCGCAGGTGCTTTGCCGGCAAGCCGAGAGCGTGGCCCGGACCACTGCGTTTCTGAACCGGTTGTGGATCAGCCGCCGCGGCGATGAAGTCTATTTTCGCCCGGACCGGCAATGCGTTTACGCCGACCGGATCCGACGTCGCGAACCGGGTGATGCCAGCCTGGGCTTGTCGCCGCATATGGATGCGGGGGCGGTGGAACGATGGATCGATCCCACTTACCGCAAGGTCTACCGCCACGTGTTTTCGGGAAACTGGCGCGAATACGATCCGTTCGACGGCGCCTATCGTGCTGAGGCAAAGGAAATTCCCTCTCCGGCGGTTTGCAGCGCATTCCGAACGTATCAGGGTTGGACCGCCCTGACGCCGCAGGGGCCCGGTGATGGGACGTTGCAGTTGATCCCGATTATTCGAGGCGTCGCTTATCACCTGCTGCGAGGGCTCTGTGATGATGTTCCGGAAGATGAATTGGCGGGCGCTATACCATGTCGCGCGCTGTCGGTCACGGAGCAATGGCACGCGCCGCTTTTGGCCGGTCTGGTTACCATTCCTCGGGTGGAGCCAGGGGACACGGTCTGGTGGCATACCGACGTGGCGCATGCCGTTGAAGATGTCAATCGTGGTTCCGGCTACGCTAACGTTATCTACGTCGGAGCCGCCCCTGATTGCGCCAAGAATGCAGCGTATCTGCAGAAGCAAAAAACATCCTTTCTCAGCGGCGAAAGTCCTCCCGATTTTGCGGCCGAAAACTACGAAGTGACTTGCCAGGGCCGGGCCAAGCTCCAGGACCTGACCGAGCTGGGCCAACGTCAGATGGGCCTGATCGGGTGGTGAAGTTCCTCTCTGGTTTGACCTTGCCCCCTAAAACGGGTCCAAGTTGAATGTTAGGATTTTCGGTTTTAGGAAGGAGGCAAGGATGGCACGGAAGCGGTTTACGGCAGAACAAATCATCATGAAGCTGCGTGAGGCAGAGGCAGGTCTAGCCCAAGGACAGACGGTGGGCCAGGTGTGCAAACAGATTGGGGTGACCGAGCAGACCTACTACCGGTGGCGCAAGGAGTACGGAGGGCTTCGACTGAATCAGGCCAAGCGGTTGAAGGTGTTGGAGAAGGAGAATGCCCGGTTGAAGAAGCTAGTGGCAGATCTGTCTTTGGACAAGCAGATCCTAAAGGAAGTTTCCTCGGGAAACTTCTAGGCCCGACGAAGAGGAGACGCGCAGTGGTGTGGGTGAGGGAGAGATTGGGAGCAGAGCGCGTCTCCGAACGTCGGGCCTGCCAAGTGCTGGGACAGGCTCGATCGACCCAGCGAAGGGAAAGGCATATCCCCGATGATGAGGCTCGATTGGTGGCTGAGATGGTGGAGTTGGCCACGCACTACGGGCGATACGGCTACCGACGGATCACGGCCATGCTTCGTTGGGAAGGGTGGAAAGTGAATCACAAGCGGGTGGAGAGGTTGTGGAGACAGGAGGGGCTGAAAGTCCCGTCCAGACAGCCGAAACGAAGGAGACTGTGGCTTCATGATGGATCCTGCGTTCGGTTACGAGCGGCTCACAAGGATCACGTCTGGAGCTATGACTTCGTGCATGAGCGAACCCATGACGGAAGGGCCTTTCGATTATTAACCCTACTGGATGAATACACCCGGGAGTGTCTGGCCATTGAGGTTCAACGACAGATGAATCACCAGGACGTGTTGGATCGATTGGCGGAGTTGTTCGTGGATCGGGGAGTGCCTGAATACATTCGGTCCGATAACGGGTCGGAGTTTACGGCTCAGGCGGTTCGGGACTGGCTGAAGGCTGTTGGGGTGAGGACCTTATACATCGAGCCCGGCAGCCCCTGGGAGAATGGATATGTGGAGAGCTTCAACGGAAAACTGCGGGATGAACTGCTGAACGTAGAAGTCTTCGACACGTTGTGGGAAGCGAAGGTGTTGGCCGAGAGATGGCGCAGGGAGTACAACCAGCGACGGCCTCACAGCGCCTTGGCCTATCGGCCGCCGGCGCCGGAGGCCAGATTACCCAGGTCCCAGGCCCAGAGTTCTATACCATGGAGTGGACTTCAAATGGTCCCAGGTCTAACTTAGAGAGTGGACTCGTTCCTGGGGGCAGGTCAGATCGGTTGACGTGCGCATGTAGTAAACCGTCGAGGCGATATCGTTGAACGTCATATAGTAGGTGCCGTTTCGGAGGGCGACGAAGGAGTTGCCCTGCACCAGCGCCTCACCTTTGCGGTCGGTGAGCGGCGTGAGCGGCGACCAGTTCGCCTGCTCGCCCCAGGTGGCCGGGTCTGTGCTCAGCGGGTGAGTCTCTACATAGTGATGGGGGGCGTCCCAGCAGGCGATGAGGTGAACGTCCCCCTCCGGATCCACGATCCACTGTGGCACGTCAATGAAGTTATTGTCCGTGTTGGGTGCCAGGCGGAGCGAGCCCATCGGGGCCCAGTGGAGCAGGTCGGACGACTTCGCCAGAAACACCAGCGGCTCGACGTCCTCGCCGTGACTGTAGACCATGTACCACCGGCCGTCCCGGTAGAGCATGCTGGGGTCACGCACGCCGGTTGCCGGCAAATAGATGGGGTGGGGGCTGCGCCGCATGTTGCGAAAGGACGTGCCGTCGGCAGAGACGCCCAGCAGCAGGCCCGAGTCCCGGGAGGCGTGCCCTGCTCCCGTCGTCGCGCCGCCTATACCGGGGGAGAACATGGTGGCCAGAAAAACTTCATCCAGTTGTCGCACGATGCCCGATTGTGACAGACAATCGCAGGGCGCGCGAGAGTTCGGTCTGTCTCTGACAAGAGGCGCAGGGGGAGGAGTCAAAGGGACTGGCTCTCCCGCTTCGCCTCGTCGAGGGTTGGGGGTCGGACGTGAGTATCTAGGCCAGGGCCTTCTTGATGACCACTCCGCGCTGACCGGTCAGGCGCTCCTCAAGACCGTGGAAAAAATAGGTCAGTTTCTTGTGATCCAACCCCATCAGATGAAGAACTGTGGCGTGCAAATCGGAAACATGGTAAGGATCCTCCACGGCTTTGAAGCCAAGCTCGTCCGTCGCACCGATCGTTTGTCCACCTTTGACTCCGGCGCCCGCAAGCCACATCGTAAACCCGTGCCAGTTGTGGTCACGTCCCGGCTTGCCGACTCCCTCACTGGTCGGGGTACGTCCAAACTCGCCACCCCATATCAGCAGAGTCTCCTCCCACAATCCGGTTCGCTTCAGATCCGCGATCAAGGCTGCAATGGGCTGGTCCGTCTCGTAGCCGTGAAGCTTGTGATTCGAGATGCAGTCGATGTGACCGTCCCAGGTATCTCCTGCATGCCCACCGCCGGAATAGAGTTGAATGAATCGGACACCCTTTTCGAGCAGCCGCCGTGTGATCAGACATTTTCGACCGAAATCGCTGGTCAGCTTGTTGTTCAGGCCGTACATCTCCTTGGTCTGATCGTCTTCTTTGTCGAGATCGACTACCTCGGTCGCAGCCGTCTGCATACGGTAGGCGAGTTCGTAAGAATGGATTCGAGCGGCCAGCTCGGATTCGTTCTGGCGCGACTCGAGATGCTCTTCATTCAATTCTCTCAATAAGTCGAGAGAATGGCGCTGGGTGCGATCACTGACCCCCGGCGGAGTCATCAGATCCAGCAGAGGGCTGCCTTTGCTGCGGAACAGAGTCCCCTGGTAGGCTGCCGGCATGAATCCGGCTGTCCAGTTGGAAGGACCCGCAATGGGTCCGCCGCGGGGATCGGTCATGACGACAAAGCTGGGCAGGTCGCTGCTGAGAGTCCCTAAACCGTAACTGAGCCAGGAACCCAGGCTGGGCTTGCCAATGATGACACTCCCGGTGTTCATCTGGAGGCATCCGGAGGCGTGGGCAGCTGTGTCCGTATACAGGGACCGGATGACGCAGAGATCGTCTGCGAACCTGGAAAGATGGGGATAAATGCTGCTGATTTCCAGGCCGCCCTGACCGTACTGCCTGAACTCGAAGGGCGACTGCATCAAGTAGCCGACCGGCCGGTTATTGGAGCCTACCGTTAATTCTCCCTGGTAAGACTGCCCATGGTACCTGGAGAGCGCGGGCTTGGGGTCGAACAAATCCACATGACTGGGACCACCATTCATGAAAAGGAATACAACATGCTTGGCCCTGGTTGGAAAATGGGGCGTCTTTGGAGCGAGCAAGGGGGTGGCGTTACTGGTTGAGGCAGCTCGAACTTCTGCAGAAAAGAAACCGTCGTGTGAAAGCAGGTCGATAAGCGCCAGCCCTGCAAAGCCTCCCCCAACTTCCCACAGAAACTCCCGGCGGGTGCGGCCGCACGGTGTCCGGTTGGGAGAATAACGTCGAACCTCTTCAGCCATACGTCTCCTTCAAACGGTCAATCAGCATAGACGAATTCATTGAGATTGAAAATCGCACGGCAAGCCTGTTCCAGTGCCCGGCGGAGGGCCTCAGGCCGATCCCCAATGCCGCTTCCTTCTTCCCAGAGAACTGCTTCAGTCTCACGATGCAGGAAGTCGAGCATGCTGGTCAGCTCGCCGGGGGAGGGATGGCGCGCCAGGGCGAGCAGGTAGGCCCGGTCAACCTGCTCCTCGAAGGTGGGTCCCGCTTCTTTCATGAGCCGCTCAGCGAAATAGCGAGACTGGAGGTTCACGAACTTCCCGTTAAAGAGAGTGAGTGCCTGCGGAGCAACGCTCGTCACCGCGCGTTGGGAAGAACTCCTCGTCGTGTCGCAGAAATCGAGTACTTCAAGCATCGGAATGATCATGGTTCGCTTGATGAAGCTGTAAACGGTCCGGCGCGACGCTTCCGCCGCCTCGGATGGCTGCCAGGCCGTGTCAGGGTCGCTGTGGCCTTCCAGCGCTGCTTTGGGAATTTCAGGGAGCATGCTGGGGCCAAACATTTTCCGGTTCAGTCTGCCGCTGACGGCCAGCATGGAGTCTCGGATCGCCTCCACTTGCAGCCGTGTATAGGGCACGCGCCACAGCAGGCGGGTTTCCGGGTCCTGCTCTCCGTACTCCTGATTCCAGGCCTTGCTCAAGCGGTAGGTGTTGCTGGCCATGATCAGGTAGTGGAGCCGTTTAAGGGACCAGCCGTCGTCCATGAAGCGCATGGCCAGCCAGTCCAGAAGTTCCGGGTGAGTCGGTTTCTCACCCATCTTTCCGAAATCACTCGGTGTACGAACCAGGCCCTTCCCGAAATGAAACTGCCAGACCCGGTTCACGATCACGCGCGCGGTCAGGGGATTTTCACGGCTCGCCAGCCAGCCCGCCAGAGTGAGTCGTCGAAAACTGGTTCGCCCGGGCTTGGGCAGTGCAGGCTGAGACACGGCCAACACCGCCGGAACACCCGGTGGAACTTGAGGTCCGGGTGAGGAAGCTTGGCCCCGCAGGAGCACATGCATGGGGCTGGGAACAGGCTGCGGTTCGTGAAGGAAGTAGCCGCGAGCAAGGTCAGGGACGGCCTCGCGAAGCGAGGCGATTTCCTTATCGAGGCGGGCAATCCGGCCGAGGACGTCCGAGGGCAGCGCTGCAGAGACCTCTTGGGCAAGCCGGGCGCGATACTCTTTTACGAATCCCTTCTGCTCATCCGAGCGCTTTTCCTCCTCTGCCAGAAAAGCCTCTATCGCCTCACTCGGAAGCTTACTGTCTCCAGATTTCAAGAACTTGATCCGGAAGGAATCGCGAAGATTGGCAATGCGCTCCTGCAGTGCTTCGATCTCGCCATCCCTCGCGGCCACTCGGTCCAGATCGACTCTGTTTCCAACCGGCAGACTAAATTCCCGCTTCCCCCTTCGGGGGCGCTCGAGGCCGTTGAAAGTGGCCGCCATACGATAGTAATCGCGCTGCGTCAGCGGGTCGAACTTGTGGTCGTGACACCGTGCACAACCCAGAGTCACCCCCAGAAAGACCTCGGAGGTGGTGCGCACGATATCGTCCAGCTGGTCGAAGCGATCTTGTTCGATGTCGGCCGGCTCGGCATCCCAGGGACCGAGGCGTGTGAATCCCAAAGCGATCAGTGTTTCCGGCGAGACGTCTGGAAGTTCATCTCCTGCCAATTGCTCCAGAACAAAACGGTCGTAGGGTTTGTCTTGGTTGAATGAACGGATCACATAATCGCGGTACTTCCACACTTCGGGCTTGGTGGCATCACGCTCATAGCCGTTACTCTCTGCGTATCGGGCCAGATCCAGCCAGTGACGGCCCCAGCGTTCTCCGTACCCGGGGCGTGCCAGCAGGTCGGAGACGAGCCGATCGAAGTTCTCAGGGGACGGATCCTTCAAGAGAGCCTCCCGCTCCTCAAGGGTAGGAGGCAAACCGATGAGATCGAGGTACATGCGGCGCAACAGGGCGTGAGGCTCTGCCTGGGGAGACGGCCGCCAGCCGCGGGCTTCCAGTTTTTTCAGAACAAAGGCATCGATCGGATTGCGCACCCAGCCGGCGTTCTTGACAGTCGGAACGGGTGGACGGACTACCAGACGGAAAGACCAGTGGTTAGAGCGGGGTCGACCCTCGTGGGTAACAGTCCACGATGCATCCCCGGAATAGTGAGCTCCCTGATCGATCCAGGCCCTCAGCACAGCGATCTGCTCTTCAGTCAAACGCTCTCCGCTGGGGGGCATCACGATTTCCGGGTCCAGCCCTGCCACATAGGCGACGAGCCGACTTTCGGCGCTATTGCCTGGAAGCAGAGCAGGTGAGCCGGATTCTCCTCCGTTTAAGGCACCCAGACGGTAGTCCAGGCGCAAGCCATGCATTTGGACCGAGGGCCCGTGGCACCCATAGCAATTAGTCCTGAAAATAGGATCGATATCTTGAGCGAAATCGACGATGGTATCTGCAGGAGGAGTGAGAGATTGAGAACTCTGGCCTTGTCCCCAAGCCGCGACAAGGATCGCCACGAGGCAGAATCGGCGAAACATTGGCAGAACCTTTCCCTATCTATAGGATCGAGCCAGATTATAGAGGAGCGCCCTGGGGTCAGACAATCAGGGCATTGTAAGCAAACTCGGCCTCTCTCAACCGGTAACCAGCAACCAACTACTCTTCCAGCCTCCGCATGTAATGCCAGAGTGCCTCAGCCTGGCGGGCTCCGTCACCTCCATAAAAGTCCGGCAGGGTCGACCGTCCATCCTCCAGCCAGAAGGTCGGCACAAATGAGAAGTGCCGTGAACAGTCTCAAACTCATCAGATCTACCCAAATGCTAGTGCCTTGGGGGCAGAAATCCGAACAAAAATTGCAGGGTCGAAGACGTGTGGTAATCTGGCTGCACGGTGAATGACTCCGACAAGAGAATGAGCGCTAGACGATCATCGGGGAGTACACCCTTTGACGCCCGCGGGGTTGACCTGACACTGATTCGCTGGATGCTTTCCCTTTCCCCTGGAAGGCGTTTACAGGTCCTTGAGAACACGATCCGCTCCATCCAAGAATTAAGACGTGGGCGAATCGACTCCTGATTTCAAAGAGATTCTGAAAGTTCTCGTCGCGCACGGCGTCGAGTTCGTCGTGATTGGTGGAGTCGGTGCGGTACTACACGGTGCACCGATAGCAACCTTTGACCTGGACATTGTTCACGAACAGAATCTGGATCGGCTGTTGACCGGCACTCAAAACGATCAAAACCGCTTTGGCACACCCTTCATATTGAATTCAACCGACACATTGCGCTCAGACGCCAATGAATTCGTCAAGCAATCGTGAATCCTGCCGGAATACAGGCCTTGAGCGGTTCCGGAGTAGGCTGACGTAATCTCAACTTCACATTCGTCCTTGGGGTCACAATGCTGACCTCCGGCTTCGATGAATTTAAAATATACTCCGTCATCTTTGGTAGAAAACGTGCCGGTCCTGGTAGCATCAATAATCAGTCTCACCCGACGAGGATTTGTGGCCCCCGTCCAGTCGCTGATCGCGAACACAACCACCGAGCGCTTGGGATTGCTAAAGTCGGTATCCACATCAAAGCCCGTCAGCAGGCGATATGTAAACGACTTACCATCGATTCGCACGCTTGCCGAACCCGTAGCATCCGCAGCTTGAGCAGTCACAGAAACAAAAAGCGAATGAGCCATGACAACCGAGAGAATTAGCGTTTTGGTCATGCCTGTTACAGTATCATCCAGTGCTCGTCCGATATGCTCGACTTCGCTAATCTCCGGTAGCCTGGAGAGACGTCCCACCTTGTCTTAGCAGAATAAAAGGGGGAGATCATACGATACCTCGAGAGCACTTCTATCGGTATGGCAGGCAGGGATGGAATTTGAAGAGGGCCGGGGCGGATCCAAGGCTTCAATTTGAAGTTCAGGAGTGTCGACGGAAGAACCCGAGTAAGGGACAGGTCCCGATTCTGTACTTCTGATTCTTCACGACATGAAATCGTACCCATCTCCTCGTCTTGCTGTCGTTGGATCGCATCCCGCTTCGATCGACCGATGACAAATGGGCCAACATTCAATGCCACTGTGTCCTAGCAACACCCGGGTTCTGCCGTATCCGTGACGCGACCTTTGGTCTTCTGAAGCAAACCATCTGCCCACCTTTGCCAGCTTTCGGACACCTGCGGAACTTGAAGCAAGCTCTCGACTTCGTGGCGATCACGAACGAAGATGCGAAATACGTCGCGGACGGTGAGAGCATGGTCGGGTCTGGCGACAACGCGAATCTCATCTCCAGCGCCGACCTCACCCTCGACCACGATTCGCAGGTAAGGGCCCGGTCGCAACGCTTTTGTGAAGCGGCGCACAAACTTCTTGTCGTTCATTCGGACGCTCAACCGCCAGCAAGGTACTCTGGGCTCGGCAACCTCGAGAAGGGCCGTCCCCACTGCCCAACGCTCGCCCACCAGCGCGTCATTCACCTCTATCCCTTCCGTCGTAAGGTTTTCGCCAAACTCACCATACTCAAGAGATCGGCCCATCTCTCGTTCCCACCACCGTACATCTTCAATGGCGTACGCGTAGACCGCCTTATCGGGCCCCCCGTGAGCCCGGAGATCCGCCTGCTGATCCCCTTCGAGGTTCACCCCTCGGGCCGCTACCCGACCGGCCACCGGTGATTTCCAAATGGCACTGTTGGCGGTTCGACCACCATGTTCGAACTCGCGCGCAGCACCAACGTTCACTGAGAGAACTTTTCCCAAAGGAGCCACCATCAGCTTCCCTCCTTCTGCGCTTCACCCCATCAAGATGTAGTTTGTTTCAAGAGACCGAAAGATTCTTGACCGTTTCTTCTCGGTCACCGGCGAGATAGCGAACGACGTCGACCGCGTCGACCAAAAGCGAGATCATGTTGACCGCGATCAGCACTCGGATCCACACCCCAAAGGCGTCGTCTGACGGAATCTGATCGAGCCGGGTCCAGAACCAGACGATCATCGGAATCCAGAAGACATGGCTCATGCCGAGCAGGCGTGTGAAGCCCGTAAGACCGGTGAGAAGAATCATCATCCCAAAAGAAGCGACAAAGGCGAGAAGGACGATTTGCGCTTCGGTATGGCCCAAAAAGAACAAAGGAGCGGCCAGGTTTGCCGCCAGCAGCAGCATGAGCCAGAGCCGTACCTGAAAGGGTGATCTCATCAACCCCCGGTTCAACCTGATGAAGCTTTTAAACGTAGTCGATATTGCCTCTCACGGATGCCTGGATCCGCTTGATGTATTGATGATAATTCATGGGTCATTCGTTTCGCTAATCGAGTCTCAAAACCATCGCGCCATGACATTTTCGCGTACTGCACCTCAGCATCCAAAGCCTCCGCCCGAGGCACGGAATTCTTGGTAAGAAAAGATCAAGATCCGAGTAAGGGCCAGGTCCCGATTCCGCCCTTACACGGTGCACCGATTGCAACCTTTGACCTGGACATTGTTCATGCCCGGAGCGAACGGAATCTGGATCGGCTGTTGACCGCTCTTCAGGAGCTGGGATCGTTTATCGCTCGTCCAGCGTTCCATCATCATTCACACGGTCTACGAGGGCGGTGGAGGACCCTACGAACCGCATCAGTTCTTGCTGGTTTATGGGCACGTAAACGGTCCGGAACGCCGGTGTGGAAAACGTCTGCTGAGTGGGGGTCGGAAGCGGTTCGAGCGAAGCCTGCACCATGCCAACGGAACCCGGGCGGTTACCGTTCTTCTCATCGTCATGCGCGTCCGGCCCGGCCGCCCAGGCGCTGGCCATCACAGTGGGAGTTCGCGGGATAAACGCAAACGGGATTCCCAGATCGCCAAATTTCGGCACCGGAGATGTCGCCACAGGTTCGGACAGCATGACCGAACTGCTCCCGGTCGCCGATTCGGCGACGGAGCCGACTTCGATGGGTTCGAGCATGCGGCCGGTCGCCAGGTAGTCCTTGAACAGGCGTCGATGGCGGGCGGCTCTCATCAGATAAGTGTTGTAATGATCGACGCGCGGCCGAAATGGCTCGTGATTGCCGGCCACGTACCCGGGCGCGGCGCCCCAGACGAAGAGTTCACCTGTCCTGGCAATGGCATCGTCAACGTATCACGTCCCAGGTGCCGGGAGCACTGCACTTTTCCCGGCGGCTATCGCCACTCACGCGGACGATTGGGGAAGATCATCGACTGGCGAGCATTCTCGAAAATCGCCCTGCGCGATGATCCATTCTGCGACGTCTTCAAGCTCATCAAAACAATCGATGCCTTTATCAAGCGCCATGAACTGGTCGGCTGTGAAAGTCGATGTAACTGCCAGGAATCGAACGTTGTTTTCATACGCGATCCGATAATCATTCAAGGAATCGCCGACGAACACCATATCCGATCTGTTGCAGCCGAATCGATCACGAATCCAGTCAAAATGGCTTTTACCTTTGGCAAACAACGCGTTGCGGTGGCCTAAACCTGCCTCTACCGGTATGCCCTCGCTTTTCCACGCTGAAATGACGAGATCGACATTTTCCTGGCAATTATTGGAGGATATGCAGATGATGGATTTCTGTTCGCGCAATCGCTGCATCGTCATTCTGACGCCGCTTCGCAATCGCGTAGACGGGATTGGATTTCCCGCTTTCCAATGCTCGAATGAGGTTGAACTAGACGGGTTCTTCAAATCTCCCGGAAACAGTTTCTCAAGCTGCAGATAAAACGGCAATCCGGATGTTTCATAGTACATTTGTTTCGCGAGCGCTCCGTCTACACCGTATGACTCAGCCATAATCTCCGCGGCCTTTGCGGCGAATTGAGGCATTGAATCAAGCAGGGTTCCATCCAGATCAAAAACCACGACGTTGCGTTTCATCAGCTCTACTTACGTTTTCAACAGAATTAACCAGGGAAGCCGAAGCCGATTGCTCTTTTCGAGCCCGGCGGGAGAGCTCTGGCCCGGCCTGTCTTCTTCCCTCGCAGACCTTCAAACCTGAACTGCCTGGCGATCAAGCTCAACCTGTTCTTCTATCCAGCGGTAGGTCCTCAGCATGCCTTCCTGGAGTGAAATCTTAGAACTCCAGCCGAGAGAACTGATTCGATCGATCTTGAAATTTCGGGCCTGGACACCGACCGGGCCTTCGACGTGCTTGATTTTAACGCGCTTTCCCGCAACCCGCGCCGCTACTTCAACCAGCTGGTCCACCGAGACATACTCCTGGCGTCCTATATTCACACCGTCTTCGAGATCAGACTCCATCAGGAGGCGCATGCCGTCAACCATATCGTCTATGTAAGTGTAGGCCCGCATGGCAGAGCCGTCGCCCCAGACTTCGATTGTTCCTCCATCATCAGCCTCAGCGATCTTTCTACAGGTTGCCGCCGGAGCCTTTTCACGGCCGCCCCTCCAGGCCCCCTGAGGCCCGTAACAGTTTTGCAAACGGGCGATTCTTACTGCCATTCCGAAGCGCCGCCCATATGCCATCGCCGTTCGCTCAGCATACAGTTTCTCCCAGCCATATTCGTTGTGTGGCTGCGCAGGGTAAGCAGAGTTCTCCGCCATCTCGGGTTCTTCCGGATCCATGTCTCTGTAAACACAAGCCGACGACGAGAAGAAATAACGTTCCGCCCGAGCGGTGGCGGCGGCATGAAGCATGTGAATATTGATGAGAGCGCTATTTCTCATCACTTCGCATTCGGCGGAGTGAATGAAGCCCATCCCTCCCATGTCGGCGGCCAGCTGATAAACCTCGAGAAACCGTCCTTCTCTTGGGGCCGAGACGGCGACTCGACAGTTCTCTTCTTCTCTCAGGTCGGTCAGAAAGTACTCATCGGCTAAAGTGTCCGAGAACTCGGGCTCTTTCAAGTCAGCCCCACGCACCCAATAGCCCTCTTCCTTGAGACGTTTGACCAGGTGGCTTCCGATAAATCCACCGGCTCCACATACCAGTGCCCGTTTCATGGCAGGTCCTCATTCGGTTTGATTGGCAACATCTCTCCTCCGGCTCCAGAGATGCAACATAACCAGATAGGCTCACCAATCATGGCTTGAGACGGCCTGGTTCAATCTTACCGTACGGCCCGGCTCCCGACCATCTTGATCCCCATTTCACTACTTGCTAACCTCAGCTTCTCGCCCGCAAACGTCTTGGTTGTTGCGAAACACATGATTGATGAAGTGAAGAATACGCTTGGCAGTGTGTTTGCCGTGAAATAGGCGATGAATCGATGGCACTTTATTCATTCAAATGGAAAACAATCCGGGCAGGACAGCGTTACCTCCTCGATTCGGTCAAGCATGTTTTGCCACCGAACTCAGACCCCGGAAGGCGCAGCTTCCGAGTGCTGAGGGACGACGTGGCTGCTGATCTGAAATATGTGCTCAGTTCGATAAAGGCATCCACACATTTTCCCTGGTGGCTCTCCGGAGGCTCCTTACTTGGTTATCATCGGCATCAGGGTTTTATACCCTGGGACGATGACGTTGATATACACGCGCTGGCTAGAGAGCGTGACATCGTTCAGCTGGCGCAGACATTAAAGAATGAAGACGTATTTGTTTACAAATACATTTGTCCAGGCTGCTTCTTCTATAAGGCAGTTCGAGGCAAACGTTTTTTCGTCTACCCTTCGGTCGACATCTTTTTGTTCGACGAACCCGTCCGCGGCCAGGGACTGTTACGTTCAGACGGACTGAAAGGATTCACTTATGAAACGGATATGCCGTACCTGAAGGCAGAATTGTTCCCATTAAAACATGTGTCATTTGAAGATTTAACGGGTGTGCCTGTGCCACGAAATAGTGAGGCCTTGCTGACCGCTCAATATGGGAGCGAATGGAGATCGCGTTACGCTCCGCGGATGGGCCATTTCTTTAGAGGAATACGCGATCAGATATTTTATCGCAACACCATAATAAAGATTCTCCCCTTGTTCGAATAGCGACCAGTAGCCAGCGTTACACATGTTCGGTAATAGAATGATGATCGACTACAAACCAATTGGCAGTGCAACGTGCTGGCCGTAATCCTGGCGGCGGGGATGGGTAATCGGCTGGGTGCTTTGACGGCCGACCTCCCGAAGCCCTTGGTGAATGTCAGTGGGCAAACTCTGTTACAACGTAACATCCATGCCTTGCGGCACGTGCGGTCGATATCCCGCATCATTATTGTTACAGGTTACAAACAGCAGCGGATAGTAGATCACATACATCGCAGCGGCGATCATGAAGATCTGGCGCTTGTGCATAATCCCCGATTCGAAGCCGGCAGCATTCTTTCAATAGCGGTTGCAGAAGAATATTTAGAGGAGAGTTTCGTCATCCTGAATGCCGATCACGTATTTTCAACCGAAGCCTACGAAGCATTCGTAACCACTGCCGAAGGAATTGCCATCGGCGCTTATTATCACAGGCTGCCCGGTAATGACGAAATGAAAGTGTTCGTGAACGATGACGGCTCGTTGGCAATGAGCAAGACGCTTCCTCAGTTTCATTGTGGTTATCCCGGTTTAACGTTTGTTGGCAAGGACTATGTGAGCGACTATTTCGGAATGATCAGGGTCACTCTGCAATCCAACGGGATTGATTCACCGGTTGAATCAGTGATTCCGAGAATTTCACGGGTTACGCGAGTTAAGCTGTGCGATATGAGTGGATACGAGTATTTTGAAGTTGATACTCCCGAAGACTATGCCCGTGCCGGCAAACATTTTGATTCCTTGTAACTGTTCGGTGTAATCGATTTCAGGGATCAATTGATCCACCCGAATTGTAATTACTGAGCAGCATGCTTATTCCCGCACTCATTCTTATTCTAATGGCCGTACTCCTGGCTGTTGCCCTGCGGCGAATACTCTCTCCGCAGCCGGGCCAGAATCTGGGGAATTTCCTAATGCAGTCCTTTGTTTCCTGGGTAACCGGAAAGCCGACTCAGCGTCCTCGTTACTGGGTTGATCGTGGGAGGAAACAACTGGATGCTGAATTAATACATTTTTACAGGGAACTGCCTTACGATTTCCTGCCGGATAGAGATTTGTCACAATTTCAGGTCGATTGTGAACCGCGAAGCTGCTGGGAACCGTTTCGCTGCGGAGCGGATTATGTTGCGATTTGGGAAGCTCTTGGCCCCTATGCGAAAGAGGTTCTCGACCGGACTTTGAGAAAGGGGCTTATAAATGTTAGTTGACAGAAAGGAAAATCGGCCATGCCCGATCCCAAGGTTGAAATCGTTGGCATCCGCGAGCTTCGGCTAGGGGAAGTCCTCACGATGTCTTATCCCGGATTCCCTGTTTTGGGGACAAAACAGGTTGTCCCAATGTTTCTTGAGACGATGGACCCCAAGACAGGCGAGAAAGTGGAACTGAAATTGGCCCTTTCCATGGAACAGCTGGCCGAATTGCAGGCCCGAGCCGCAAAGCTTCTACAGGGACAGAACATATTGGGAGACTCCAGTTCTTCGGTCCACTGAGGGTCGGCGATTCGGGTTTGTCAACTAACATTTATAAGCCCCTTGAGAAAGGTCAATTGTGTACGCGGTCAGGAGTATCCAGTTATACATTTTCGATGTAGCGATTGCCCTTTTGTTTTGAACCAGGTATATCACTTTCCCTATTACGATTATTATGAATGGGCAATTGATAAGCTGCGGTCAGGGAACGTCGATTGCAGTGAAGTGTTAATCCTGGCCAGCCACCAACATCGATCCGCTTCCGCGGATCGGCAGTCCTGTCGCAAATATGTAAAGGGATTGTCGGAATTGTTAAACGAAATGGGAATCCAGACAAGGTCCCAGTGCGGCACCACATTGGAAGATTTCTCCACGATGTTTTATGCGCCCGGACTGATTGGAGGAGCCTCAAGTTATTCATTTTCGGCAGGCGTTGGAAAGATTTCAGAGGGGACCTTTTGCTGTCCAAGATTTGGTTTGGAGGAGAAAGGGAACTTTTACTCCCTAGCCAATGTCCCATCCTGGATGTATGACAAGAAGCCGTTGCTCCACGACGAATTACGAAAACGGGAGCTCACCTATCACGACGTGGATGAAGTAGAAAAATTACTGCGAAGGTGCTGAGGTGCGTCTAAAACATTACGCTCCCGCCGCAGACGTTGATCAGTTGGCCGTTGATGGCCCCGGCTTTCTCGGTAGCCAGAAAGGCAACGGCGGCCGCGATCTCTTCCGGATGCAGGCGCCGACCTAACGGTGTTGATTGGCGTTCCAGCTCGGCGAAGTCGACTCCCAGCCGTTCGGCGTCGTACTCCAGCCGTTTGTCGTTTATCAGCGACTCGGTGGCAGCCGGGCAGATGGCGTTGGCGGTCACGCCGTACTGGATCGCCTCCTCGGCCGTCGCCTTGGTCAGGCCGGCGATGGCGTGTTTGCTGGCCGTGTAGGCGACACTGTGCATCGCGGCCACCCGCGCGCTGATGGAAGAGATCTTTATGATGCGTCCCCAACCGGCCCGCATCATGTCGGGCAACACTTGCTTGGTCAGCAGGTAGGGGGCGGTGACGTTGAGAAGCATCGTGAGATCCCAAAAGTCATCGTCAAACCTGACGATCGGTTGGGGATCGTCACTACTCCCGACGCCCGCGTTGTTGACGAGAATCTCGACGGATCCCCATCTCTCGAGGATCGGTGCGACAATCCGCCCGGGTGCGGAGCGGTCGGTCAAGTCGGCGGAAATGAGCAGAGACTTGCCGCCTCCCATCTCGATCTCGTTGACCACGGCCTCCAGTTGCTCGCGAGTTCTTGCGCAAACCGCGACTCGCGCGCCGCGACGTCCCAACTCCAAGGCAATCGCGCGACCAATTCCGCGGCCCGCGCCCGTGACCAGTGCGACTCGATCTTTCAACGTTGTTCTCCTTGCACGAGAAGCTCGCCCCCACCAGAATCTCCAGAACCCAGACTGCAGGCCGCCACACTACTACTACTCCGGGTATGCGGGATGATCACGGGGCTGCGTTCCGTATTGTATTTCGCATATAGTTTTGGCAGGTATCAGCTTATCCCATCCGTTCCAGTCCAGTAGAACTTAACTTGACAAGTGTAGAGTTAAATACTTTCGTTGTGCTTGACAACTGGGGAAGCGGCGCGTTAGCTTAAAGTTTATAATTATTAGTTTATAGACTTGCGAAACGGTTTCCAATTCCAGTATGGCCGATCTCGATTCGAAACGTAAACTCATTCGCGAGTTCATAGTCAGGAACGGATCCGCTACCGGGCCCGACCTCGCGAATTACCTGGGAGTGACCCGGCAGGCCGTCAGCCTGCACCTTCGTCGGCTCATCGCCGCCGGAGAGATCTTCAAGACTGGATCGACGCGCGCGGCGCGATACTTTCCGGCTGAGGCCGCGCCGCCGGCTCGCCGATTCAAGAAGGACCTGGCGATTTCCGGGCTCGATGAATCCATTGTCTACGAAAAGATCGCCGTCACTCAGAATTTGTCGCACTTACCCAGGAACCTCGAGTCGATCCTCCGGTATGCGTTTACTGAAATGTTGAACAATGCAATCGATCATTCGAAGTCGGAGCGGTGCGCGATCGACATCGGGCTGGATGCCACGAAAGTTGGCTTCAGCGTAAAAGACGGGGGCATCGGCGTGTTTCAGTCGATTGCAGACAAGTTCAGCCTCGAAGACGAGCAGACGGCCATGATCGAGTTGATCAAGGGTAAGACCACAACGCAGCCACACGCCCATTCGGGCGAGGGCATCTTCTTCGTGTCCCGATCAGCCGATCGATTTGTTCTCAGATCTCATCGACTGCAGATCGAATGGAATCGAGATCGGGATGACGTGTTTGTATCCGATTGCCGGTTTCTGAAGGGCACCCTGGTTCGGTTCGAGATTCGCAAGAACTCACGAACCCGCCTCGAGGATGTGTTCGGAGAGTTCGCTCCGGAACGCTACGACTTTCAGTTCGAGAAAACTCGCATTCTTGTAAAACTCCTGCAGTCTGAATACGTCTCTCGATCCGAGGCCCGGCGCCTCTTACATAATCTCGACAAGTTCAGGGAGGTTGAACTTGACATGCGGGAAGTCACGTTCGTGGGGCAAGGCTTCGCAGACGAGATCTTCCGTGTCTACGCATCAGCCCACCCTGAGATCGACATTCGGGCGACAAACACCGGAAAAGCGGTCCGGGCAATGATCCGACACGTCGGCAGTCCGGCTTCCTGAGCGCAGACAGAAGTCGCGGGCAGGTGCATGTGAAAACCAATCAACACGCAATTCTCGATGCGACTTCAATCGTGGCCGGAAAGCGAATATCGTAATGGCGAAGTTGTTTCATACGGCATGACAATGAGAAGCTTGCTTCGGGTTGCCACGGCATCGATCCCGCTCGCCCTTGTACCCGTGTTGGTGCAACTGATCGGTAGCGGCGCACTCGACCTCGGTGGGGGAGAGAAGGATCTTGTCTGGGTACTCCCCTGGCTCTTGTGGTCTCTCCTCTTCGCAGCAAGCTCCTTGATCCTCTGGCACCGTGGCTGGTCTCTGTCGCACTCGACCGTCCTCTCGGCGGTCGTTGGTCTCGCAGGCGTGCTGCTCGCAGCCGTCCTCCTGGCCATCTTCGGGCTGCTCGGAATCGGTGGTCGCTTCTAGTGCAGCCGCCACAAGGCGAGATGCACTATTACCTACCCGAACTAGTCCCTTTGGCTCCCTGACAAGTTCACGTAGTCAAGGGCGAACTTCTTGAGACCGGCGCTCTGCAGGCCGATCGCTTCAGCCTCTGTCAAGGCACGATCCACATCCCAGCCGTCCTGCTTGACCCGTTTGATAAGCCACATCGCGCCGACGCGGCTGCCCGAGCCGCAATGGATGTAGATTGGCTGGTTGGCAGGGTCCGCCACCGTGTCGAGGAACCGCTCGGCCAGCTGGGCGGTCGGCGTCCGAAAGGGTATGTGGAAATACCGCAGGCCTGCCTCCTCGGCCGCGGCCTGGCCGGCCTTCACAGTCGCTCCAAACTCGCTGGCCGTCCGGAAGTTGACGACAGAGGCGAACCCGCGTTTCTTGAGTTCCGACATTGTCTCTGGTGGGGTCGCTCCTGCGCACGCAACCGTGGCATCGATACGGGTGTAGTTCACGATGCCCGAAGGGCCAGCATCGCGCTGCGTCCGTTCAAGTCTCAGTGCCTGATCGGCGCCGCTGACCTCAGCGTCGGTGGCGGGCTCGACCGGCGCAACCCCGCCACATCCCCCAACGGCCAGGGCGATCATCAGCAAACAGAAGAGAGGGCCCGCGCCCGAGATGGATTCTGGCACCTGCATCGACGGAATTGTAGCACCTTGGCAGTGGGAAGCTGGAAGGCCGGTCTCTGCGACGAGTGAGGCCGTCGAAGGCCCGAGAAAGAAGGACCAGAAAGGACACGTTTGCCTTCTTGACAACGCCGCCTAAATGAGTGTCCCCTTCTCTTCTCTCTCGACTGGTGTACTGTTGAAGGAAGTGACATGTCCGGAGCAACTGGATCGGGCCGAATGCAAAAGACAGTCCTGGCTTTTCTCGTCGCTGCTGGCATCGGCGCCGGCTCGCTCCCGGGTGAAAGCGGTCTCCTCTTAGCCAGGGGAAACTGGGAAGGCCTGCAGCGGGGGCTCGAGCTCGGCGTTTTTCCGTCTCCTCGTGCGTCCGAGGTTGGGGATTCGATGATCCGAGTCGTGCGGATCGACCCGCACGAGTTCGAATTCCGGCTCCTGAGTGCCTCGGCTTCGGGACAAGGCCAGTCCCTGACGGCGCGAGAGTGGTGTAGGAGAAACGGGATGGTGGCTGCCATAAACGCCAGCATGTACCAGGCGGACCATCGGACCAGCGTTGCTTTCATGAAAACGCGAGGGCACACGAACAACCACAGGCTTTCCAAAGACAAGGCCATACTTGCCTTCGACCGGGTGAAAAACAATGTTCCATTGATACGAATCATCGATCGCCAATGCGAGGATTTCGACGGCTGGAAGAAAAAATACAGAACCTTCATTCAAAGCATCAGAATGATTTCGTGCCGCGGCAAGAATGTGTGGAGACAGCAGCCCAGAAAGTGGAGCACTGCTCTCATCGGCATCGATAACAAAGGACGTGTGCTGTTCATACATGTGAGGTCGCCGTACAGCACACACGACCTCATCAACGTACTCATGGCTCTTCCGCTTGAGCTTTCAGGAGCGATGTACGTTGAAGGGGGCCCGGCGGCGCAGCTATATGTGGGAGGGAGCGATCGAGAACTTGAATTCGTTGGGAGCCTTGAGGCCGGATTTAACGAGAACGACCAGATTCATCTTGCCTGGCCGGTGCCCAACGTCATCGCCATATCGGCACGCACCAAGGCACCCTAACCCGGATTATGCAAAAGATCTGAATCCGAGTGAGATTCTGGCTCCAGGAAAAAGCCGTAGCCCTCTGATATAAAAGGGTTTACAAAAACAATGACCCTAAACAGGAGCTACGGCAATGTTGAAAGCAGTCTGCCAGAATACCCTGCCATTTCACAGCCACAGAAAGATCACGACGCGTTTTGATGGAGGGAGCCTCACTTCCGACGCAGGATGGTTGTTGTTTGGATCCCTGGATCGTCAACATCGATTGTGCGAGGGCTTCAGTTCGTGTATTGCGGAAAGTCGAGACCGACGCTACGTTCGTCATGACCTGTTGAAGTTGATCCGACAACGAGTCTTGCAGATCGTGGCCGGCTACGAAGACTGTAATGACGCCGATACGCTGCGCTCGGATCCGATGCTCAAGACCGTCTGTGATCAGTTGCCAGAGAGCGATCCCGATTTGGCCACCCAGCCGACTTTCTCCCGCCTGGAGAACTCCGTCACCAAGAAGGATCTGATGCGTCTGAGCCGGTGGCTGCTAGGCCGTTATGTGCGCTCCCTGAAGAAGAGACGTCCCAGCAAGATCATCCTGGATCTGGACAGTACCGACGACCACACTCACGGCCAACAGGAGTTCTCCTTCTACCACGGGTATTACCGAAACCACATTCTGCATCCTTTGCTGATCTTCGATGCCGACACGGGAGACCTGGTCTGTGCCGTGTTGAGACCTGGCAACAAGGGGGCTGCCTCTCACATCGTGCCCATTCTGAAGCGAGTCGTGGAGGCCATCCGACAAGCAGTGGGGACGGATGTCGAGATTGAGATTCGGGCCGACAGCGGCTTTGCCACGCCTCGGCTCTACGAGTTCTGTGAATGTGAAGAGAATAAACTCCAGTATGTCATTGGGTTAAGTCGAAACCCTCGCCTGCAGCGAGTGGTCGAGCCCCTGCTGGATTCGACTCGGCTGAGGTTCCTTGAGCTGGAGGAAAAACAGCGTCAGTTTGACGAGTTTCTTTATCGAGCCCACAGAGGTGGACCCGGAAAACTGGACCATTTGTTAAGGTGGCTCCGACCTGAATCAGAAAGGATGAGGAGTCATGGCAAAACGAAGGAATTTCTCAGCTCAGTTTAAAGCGAAGGTGGCGCTGGAAGCGCTTCGAGGCGAACGCACCCTGAGCGAGTTGGCGGCTCGCTACGAGATCCATCCGAGTGTGATCACGAATTGGAAAAAGCAGGCCCGGGAAGGTCTGGGCGATGTGTTCGCGGGCAAGGTTGAGAAGCGTCAGAGAGGAAGCGAGGCGGAGACCAAAGAGCTTTATGCCAAGATCGGCGAACTGACGGTGGAAAAGGATTTTTTGTCCAAAGCGCTCGATCGCTGAGTGTAAAGGCCAGAAGGGCCACGATCGAGCCAAAGCACCCGAGGCTGAGCATTCGTAGACAATGCAGGCTGATGAGTCTGAACCGTTCGACTTTGTACTATGAGCCCAAAGGCGAGAGCGAAGAAAACCTGCAACTGATGAGACGATTGGACGAGCAGTTCTTAAAGACCCCCTACTACGGATCCCGGCAGATGGTCTATCACTTGAAACGGCGGGGCGGTCGGGTAGGCCGCAAGAGGGTTCGTCGTCTGATGGCCAAAATGGGCCTGGCGGTCATCTATCAAAAGCCGCGGACTTCACGGCCTCACCCGGAGAATCGAGTGTATCCGTATCTTCTTCGAGGATTGGCGGTCACCCGGCCCGATCAGGTGTGGTGCACGGATGTCACCTACATCCCGATGCGTCGGGGCTTTTTGTACCTGGTGGCGATCATGGACTGGTACAGCCGCTGGGTTTTGTCCTGGAGGCTGTCGAACACGCTGGAGCCGTCCTTTTGTTGCGAAGCACTCGAGGAAGCGCTCAACAGGTACGATCCCCCGGAGATCTTCAATACAGACCAGGGGAGTCAGTTCACCAGCACGGAGTTCACGGGACTACTCAAAGGGGCCAGGGTGCGTATCTCGATGGACGGGAGAGGCCGCTGGATGGACAACGTCTTCATCGAGCGTCTGTGGCGTTCACTCAAATACGAATGCGTCTATCTGAACGCTTTCGAAACCGGGTCGGAAGCCCGTCAAGGGATCGGCCATTGGATCGACCTATACAACAGCGAGAGACCTCACTCGGCGCACGCTGGGGCGACGCCGGAGGAGGTGTACACTGGCTTGAAAAAACATTCTGAGAGGGACCTTGCCCTCAGGCTCGCCCCCTCTCAGAATTTCCCTTACTGGCGGCAACAACAACTGCGGAGTCCACCTTAGAAATGCCGCCAAGTGGTCCAACCGATGGCGTCCACCTCTCACAGCTGGGATCGATCCCGTCGCGTCATTGTCAAAGTGGAGGTCGATCAGCGTGGCATCAATCGTCGCTTTGTAGTTACCAACCGGGACGATCTCTGCTCCCAATCACTTTATGACCACTACACAAACCGAGGGCAGACCGAGAACTTCATCAAGGCCTTCAAGAATCATCTGAGCATGGACCGACTCAGCTGTCATCGATTCCTGGCCAATCAGTTTCGACTCCTCCTGCATGCACTGGCTTACCAGATGTTCGTGCGCCTGCGCGACTATCTTCACGGAACCCCCTGGCACAAGCTCGAAATCGAAACCTTACGTCGTCGGGTCCTCAAGATTGGGGCCCGGATCCGACAAACCACTCGACGCATCTGGGTCCATCTTTCCTCAGCCTTCCCCGAACAACCCCTCTTCCACCTCGTCTTGAGTCGCCTGAACTCCAGTTAGCTTTTCCCAGCTCCCCCGAAAAACCGCTTCCGACACTCATCCAGGCCCAGATCTGTCTGAAATTCACTCCCCAAACCACTCAAACGCCTCGCCAACCCATATTCTTCGCAAATCCGCCTGTCACACCTGCCCGCTTCCGAGTTGGGCCACTTCTCGAGTCGTTTTTCAACACCGAACTACGGTTCTTGCATAATCCGGGCTAAGTACTCCAAAGAGGCACCTTCAGCGGTTACTGGTCCGCGTACGCCCGAAGCCTCTCTTCGATCTGTGCCGGGTCCGGCTCCCCGCGATGGATGAGCAGCCGGTAGCGAAGGGTGAGCGGTTCGTCCTGTGAAAGCAGGATGGGAACGCGTCCCGGGTAGACGTGGTTCTGCATGCTCCCACTTTGCCTCAGGACCCATTGGTGGGGCTTGCCCGGCGTTTGTGGGTGGCACAGAATCGCCACACCCGAAAGTCCCGGCTCGGAGCCGAACGAAGCCGTCATGTCGATCCAGGGCCCGGCTTCCAGTGGGGTTCGCTGCGGCACAACCTTGCCTGCACGTCCGCTGAAACGGATATCCTCGGGCAGGCGCATCCGGGCCGAGAAGCCGCCATATGCTTTCACGCCTTTGGAACCCCCGATCCGCACGTTCGCGACCATGGCCCGCAACTGCAGATCCACATCGATCTCCCGGACGTCATCCCGAACCGCGCCCACTGCGATCGTCGTCTCCTCCTGGACCAGCGGCACGGGAATTCCGTCACTGTCAACCACCAGCGGCGATCGCCACCAGACACGCACTGCGAGGGAGAGCCGGGCCTTATCCGGGCGGAGGATCTCCAGGCTGCGTACATCGTATTCGAAATCCTTGCAGATCCACGGGTCTCCGGCTGGTTTTCCGTCGACACTGAACTGGTGCCAGGCAGTGTAGAGACCTCGGTGATGGAGGTGATCAGGAGGAAAATCCTCGGTAAAAACCTCGCCGTCGAGTCCATAGAGGGGGTGTATGTAATGAGCCCGCGCAACCTCACCGCGGAATGACTTGGTTTGTCGCTGGTAAAACAGGACCGGTTGTCCGCCCTCGGTTACCAGTACTCCTTCATCGGACTCGCTGGCACTGAGCCCATCGTTCGCGGCCAGGGCCGCGCCAGCCGAGAGTAAGAGAAGCGCAACGATCAGAGGCACTACTAATTCAGCCCCACCTTCCACTTTCATCTTGCCATGTCTCCTCGATGGTTCACACGCTCTTACCCGTCCGTCGGTCCCGGAATCCGGCACCGGCCGTCAGGCCGCCGTCGACCAGAATTACCGACCCCGTCGTGAACGAGGCCTCATCACTGGCCAGATGCAGGATCATCTGAACAATTTCAGCCGGTTGAGCCAGACGACCTAACGGGTGCATGGCCCGTAAATCGGCCATTTTCTCATCGGACAGGGCATCCAGCATTGGCGTATTGAATGTACCAGGACACACGGCGTTGACCCGGATCCCGGCGGATGCATGATCCAGCGCCATGCAGCGCACCAAGCCGATGAGCCCGTGTTTGGACACGTTGTAGGCCACCTGGGCCTTCTGGCCGATTACTCCTGAAGCCGAGGAGATGCAGACAATAGAACCGCCGGCTTGACGCTCCATGTGGGGGATCGCAGCTCGAGAGCAGAGATAGGCCCCTTTTATGTTGACCGCCATCACCAGGTCCCAATCGGTCTCCTCGATATCGGTCACGGTCCCCATCCTGGCAATCCCGGCATTGTTGACGAGTACGTCAACGCGCCCATACCGCTCGACTGTCCGGGCGATTAAAGCGTCGGCGTCCCGTGCCAGTGAGATATCGGCGGCAACCGCCAGGGCTGAACCGCCTTCGGCCACGATGTGCGCCGCCACGCTGTGCGCCGCGGCTTCATCGACGTCGGCCACGATGACCTTCGCCCCTTCGCGCCCGAACAGCCGGGCAGTGGCCTCACCCAGTCCCTGACCACTGCCCGTGATCACAGCCACGGCACCCTCGAGCCTCTTCACAGCCTCCTCCCCGCCGCCAGAATCTTCATCTCCTCTCGCCGCCTGCCCAAAGCATAGCCCGAGAAAAAGGGGACAGTCTACTCTGTCCCCCTTTCAGGTGCTGGTCCAGCAATCCAAAACTTATCTGCACAGGAGTTCCCTGTTGACTACCTCGCGGGCAACTAGGCTCCCGCGAGCTCTTCCCGGAAGATTGCGTCGGCAAACGTAAACAGCGGAGACTGCCTGAGTTCGTAACGTTGAAACTCCGCGAGATAATAGTGCCTCGCCAGCTGCAGGCTCAGGCATGGCTCCGCAGCCGTGCTTGCGCCCTTGAGGCGGTTGGCGGGCGCAACCGACAGGTTGATTACGGTGTTACCGAGAAACCCCTCCCGAAAATCGCAGAAGATATCCTGGGCCTGGCGAAACACCGCATGGACGATCTGGTCGTAGGGATGGAACGGTTCGTTACCATCCCGATAGTTGTAATGAGCGAAATCAATCTCGACTTGAAACAATCCCGTGCAGCTTTGACCGTGGTCTTCATCGATCTCATCATCTGAGACGATGTTGATTCGTTTCATAAAACCATCGTGAAAACCATTGAAGTAGTCGAGCGCCCTGGCAGCCTCTGCCGGCGACGAAACTGGGAAGGTTGCTGGCTCGGTCATTCTGGGATCTTCAACTGACAAGCTGAAAACTGGGGGACTGACAGGCTGACAGACTGACGGGGTGACTCGGCGCTATTCACCCGCTTCTACTTTGATTCCCCGCCAGAAAGCGACGTGGTCCTTTATCGTGCCGGCGGCTTCTGTCGGGTCCGCATAGTACCAGGCGGCATCCGGATTCTCCCTTGCCCCGACCACTACGTTGTAATAGGACGCGGTACCTTTCCAGGGACAGATGGTGGTGGTTGTGCTGGGCTGCAGATACTCTCTTCGCACGGATTCAGGCGGGAAGTAGTGGTTACCCTCTACTACCACCGTTTCGTTGCTTTCCGCGATAACTTCACCCTCCCATAACGCTTTCATTGCCTCTCTCCTGAGTTTTGCGTCAGACCTCCCGAAGGGCACACCAACGACCCACCGGGTCTCACGCCGGGGTTGCAGTTCCCCAGTAATTAAAGCTGGCGGGGCGCCAACCCGGAAGGTACATAGACTCGATTCCCTTGATCCTGAATCCGCCATGCTCGATCAAGTCGGGGATGGCGCGGTTGAGGTGGCACCCCCCTGCTAACCGTTTCCAGATGGGGTTCATTCGATTCTGCCAGCGGCGGACACTCTCGTCCGGAGACATCCCGTGTTCACAAAAGATAAGTTGGCCTCCCGGGTTCAGAACACGTGCCATGCCCCGCAGCGCCGGCTCGGTTTCTGGAATCGTGCACAGCGTATACGTGACGAGCACCGTATCGACACTGCGATCCTCCAGCGGGATCTCCTCACCGGAGTGCTCGAGGAATTTGACATCAAAGCTCACCGAGCGGGATGCTCTTCGGGCCTTCCTCCTCATCTCGGGCGAGGGCTCCAGGCCCCAGAGCTTAGTCACCCTGCCGGCGTCATAGTAGCGCAGGTTCAAGCCGGAGCCGATCCCGACCTCCAGGACCCGCCCCCGAGCGAGCGGTACGACCTTCTCCCGTTGAAGCATGATTGGCTTCAGGCCGCACGCGAAATGGACAACGCCTGGAAGTATGTATCTGTCGTAAAAACCCATGAATCTCCGGTCCGTCGCTGCCAGCGACTCAAAGACGGGAAGCTCAGGTTCGAGACCTCCCACTATATCGCGCTGTCGCTTTATTCAACACGATCGCAGACACCAGAAACAATTCAGGCATGACCGATAACCGATAGCGTGATCTGCCAATCCCGATCGTCATGACTGCGACGTACAGAACCAGAAAGAAAACAAACACCTTGACCTCGGCAGGAGGGCTCTTTTGAAAGGGGAAGGCGACGTAGGCGCCAAGCACCAGAAGATTAACCAACCCGATCAAGACCAGCAAGGCCAACAGGGGCGTCGGGGTCTGCCCGAGAACTTGCCAGCCGCCTGGTCCGATACGTCGAGAGAATCCCGGACTGAAGCGCCATCCCAGGAAGTGGTGGAGGTCGAAGCGGCCGGGATCCAGAAAGAAGAAACCGATACCCATGACCTGAAGACGTGCCACCACGAGTGGATTCCGGGCGAACCTCTGATACAGGCTGGTTCGCACTCCTCGCTGCTCAGTCGACCAGTCTCCCGCTTGCGGGCTGGAAACTTCAGGCAGGGGGGCACCCGGGTATTCTACGCGATCATACCATCTAAGATAACGGGCCTCCATTTCGCCTGCCATGGAACTGAAATGGAAGAGGCCCGTCTTCAGGTAATTCCGGTAGCTCAAGGCGGCAACAGCCAGGACGGGGACCAGGGCGGCCAGCAGAACGACCTTGCGCCTGCTGCGCAGGAACAGCCACAGATGAAAGACCAGGCCGGGAATCCAGATGAGCATCAGACTGGGTTTGGTCAGGAGGCCCAGCGCCAGACTTGCATTCACCAGCCACAGTTGGGTGAGGTTTCCGCTTTTCTGAAACTGGAAGAAGAAGAAGACCGACAGCAAAAGGAGTGTCTGCAGCAGAATCTCCGACATAACCAGATGCGTGTAGACAATCTGAGCCGGGTAGAAGAAAAAGGCGGCGACTGTCGCCAGCCGTATGCGGCTGGACAACCCGACCTGGGCCGACAGACGCCACAGCAGATACCCGTTGAGAAGGCCCAGCGCCAGATTGAACAGAGTGATGCTCTGGGAATCGGGCCACGCCGAGCGAAGGAAGGAAAGCAGCAGCGGGTACAGTGGCGGCCGCTTGGTAAACAAGTTAGCCCGGATTATGCAAGAACCGTAGTTCGGTGTTGAAAAACGACTCGAGAAGTGGCCCAACTCGGAAGCGGGCAGGTGTGACAGGCGGATTTGCGAAGAATATGGGTTGGCGAGGCGTTTGAGTGGTTTGGGGAGTGAATTTCAGACAGATCTGGGCCTGGATGAGTGTCGGAAGCGGTTTTTCGGGGGAGCTGGGAAAAGCTAACTGGAGTTCAGGCGACTCAAGACGAGGTGGAAGAGGGGTTGTTCGGGGAAGGCTGAGGAAAGATGGACCCAGATGCGTCGAGTGGTTTGTCGGATCCGGGCCCCAATCTTGAGGACCCGACGACGTAAGGTTTCGATTTCGAGCTTGTGCCAGGGGGTTCCGTGAAGATAGTCGCGCAGGCGCACGAACATCTGGTAAGCCAGTGCATGCAGGAGGAGTCGAAACTGATTGGCCAGGAATCGATGACAGCTGAGTCGGTCCATGCTCAGATGATTCTTGAAGGCCTTGATGAAGTTCTCGGTCTGCCCTCGGTTTGTGTGGTGGTCATAAAGTGATTGGGAGCAGAGATCGTCCCGGTTGGTAACTACAAAGCGACGATTGATGCCACGCTGATCGACCTCCACTTTGACAATGACGCGACGGGATCGATCCCAGCTGTGGGCTCGATAAAGAAACTCGTCAAACTGACGCTGTTTTTCCTCCAGCTCAACGAACCTCAGCCGAGTCGAATCCAGCAGGGGCTCGACCACTCGCTGCAGGCGAGGGTTTCGACTTAACCCAATGACATACTGGAGTTTATTCTCTTCACATTCACAGAACTCGTAGAGCCGAGGCGTGGCAAAGCCGCTGTCGGCCCGAATCTCAATCTCGACATCCGTCCCCACTGCTTGTCGGATGGCCTCCACGACTCGCTTCAGAATGGGCACGATGTGAGAGGCAGCCCCCTTGTTGCCAGGTCTCAACACGGCACAGACCAGGTCTCCCGTGTCGGCATCGAAGATCAGCAAAGGATGCAGAATATGGTTTCGGTAATACCCGTGGTAGAAGGAGAACTCCTGTTGGCCGTGAGTGTGGTCGTCGGTACTGTCCAGATCCAGGATGATCTTGCTGGGACGTCTCTTCTTCAGGGAGCGCACATAACGGCCTGGCAGCCACCGGCTCAGACGCATCAGATCCTTCTTGGTGACGGAGTTCTCCAGGCGGGAGAAAGTCGGCTGGGTGGCCAAATCGGGATCGCTCTCTGGCAACTGATCACAGACGGTCTTGAGCATCGGATCCGAGCGCAGCGTATCGGCGTCGTTACAGTCTTCGTAGCCGGCCACGATCTGCAAGACTCGTTGTCGGATCAACTTCAACAGGTCATGACGAACGTAGCGTCGGTCTCGACTTTCCGCAATACACGAACTGAAGCCCTCGCACAATCGATGTTGACGATCCAGGGATCCAAACAACAACCATCCTGCGTCGGAAGTGAGGCTCCCTCCATCAAAACGCGTCGTGATCTTTCTGTGGCTGTGAAATGGCAGGGTATTCTGGCAGACTGCTTTTGACATTGCCGTAGCTCCTGTTTAGGGTCTTTGTTTCTCTAAACCCTTTTATATCAGAGAGCTACGGCCTTTTTTCTGGGCCCAAATCTCACTTGAATTTAGATCTCTTGCATAATCCGGGTTAGGGGTCACGGGCTCTGAAAGATCGCCGGCGTAAAGAATGCCGTGAGTCCTGAGATTGTCTGCAGCCTGCAGGTACTCCCAGGAGTCGAACGTGAAAAGGACGTGTCGATTCGCTCTGACGTGAAAGAAGCAGGCGAGATGGAGCAGGAAGACCACACCCAGGAACAGGAGGAGGATTCGGCGCTCCGTCCGATTCTCGGCATTCATTCGGTCGCTACCCCACGCGGATTCAGAGGCGATCCTCTCTGGTCGTCACGCGATTCCTCACCGGTTGAAGGAATCGTGGTCGGCGGATAGGCGGCTGCGAAAGATTTCCAGATTCTTCTGCAGTCGCTCCCGGTCCTGCGGTTCGTCTGTGTGCTGCAGGGCCTTCTCCGCAAGTTCCACCGCCGATTCCAGACGGCCGGTGTTGAAGTGGATCAGGGAGAGACGGTCCAGGGCCCTGGCTGAATCTCCCGGCTTTTCCAACCACCGCACCAGCAGCTCCTCGGCGCGTTCGTACTCCTCGCGCTTGAGGTAGAGAAGGCTCAGGTTGTCCAGCGCCGATTCCTGGTAGGGTTCGTACGCCAGCGCCCGTCGGTACTGCACGATCGCCTTTTCCGGTGCCGAGGCCTGCAGAGCGACGCCGGCGTTATAGACCCTTATCGCCGATGAGTTGTACCCCTGGCGCAGACTGGCCAGCGCGCTGCCATAAACATAATCATTCAAATAGATCTCCACCTTACCGGTGTTTCGCTTCTTCCAGGCTTCAAACTCGGGCCGTAGAAGCTCGCTAAAGAGCTCCAGAAAGATGAACGTGTCCAGATGCTCGTCCAGGTAGACCTGGCGCAGGAAATCCAGCTCGGGATCCTCGAGATCGGCATCAGCCAACCTCATCTCACCCCATTTCTCGGCCAGCGCAGTCAGGCACACCTGCTCTTCCCGAGACGTGTATCGATAGGATTCTCCGGGAGATTCCTGGGAGAACAGGCGCTCCTGCCACCTCAACTTCATCTCCAGATAGGCCTGCCAGGCCGGTCTCGTAAGGTGGGGGAAGTCGTCCAGGAGGTCGTCGTAGTGCTGATTGCCGGCCAGCATGAGATCGATCGGGACAAGCTGTAGATGGCGTTCGAAGCCCCGGCTCGTCGTCCTCGCCAGGTCCCGCCATACGAGAGGATACCCGGGGTCGGCCAGCAGGGAGCCCATCAGGCTCTGCCGGGCTTCTTCAGGCCGACCGAGTCGCGTCAGCGCAGCTGCCGCACGCCGGTGGATCGAGGCGTCGAGTGGAGCCAGCTGAGCGGCATATCGGTAGGCCTTCAGTGCCTGGTCGGGATCATCGCTTTCAAAGTAGCAGTTTCCAAGGTGAAGGTAGGCCCGGCTGAAGTCCGGCTGCTCCTTCATGATCTCGATGTAGAGTTTGGACGCCTCGTAGTATTGACCTTCGGCAAAGAAGTTCCCGGCCTTTCGGTACATCTTTGCGTTCTTTAGTTGCCGGGGCTCGATCTGCACTGTCTGGACCCCCAAGAGCTGCTTCCCGGCAAGCCAGCAAGCGGGATCATCTGGTGCCAGGCGACGAGCCAGGAGTAGGTGCCGCACAGCGGCGGAGAAGTGGACGCTCTCTTTCGAATCCTGTCCCGACTCTTCTCGAAGTTTCGCGTGGGCCCTGGCCAGCAGAAGATGTGCCTCGGGCGAGTCGGGAGCCAGGTCGACGGCCCGGTCGGCGTAAGCCAGAGCTTCCGCGGCCTGCCCTTTCTCGAGCAGGTTCTCACCCTGCTCAAGCGCACGCTGCGCCTCAACAATCAGCTTGCCCTGCTGACGGGCGATTCTCTTGGCTTGCTCAAGAGTCGGAACCCAGGCCACCTCTCCAAGCAGGTCGTGTCCCGACAATAGCACCAGCAACACAACCAGCATGACTCTGAACATCTTTCTCTCTCCGTCAGGAAGCATTCCAAGAGGCCACCTTCTCGGAGCCTCGAGCGAACCGGGGGCGCGGGGACGCGGGTTCACGCCGTGGCACGGCACGGCGAACGATGTTTGACGGTCACATCGCAATTGCCGCCCATTCTATGCTCCGCCGGCCGTTAAGTGAACTCCCGGCAGAAGGGAGGCCATGCATATTCGCGATACGAGGGCCGGTGTGCACTCGGAAAGCAGTGCTCAATGAGGAGGGACGGGTAACCATATCGGGATCCCCAAGAGCGCTTTTACAGCAATCGGGGCGTCGTTGAGCAGTCCCGGTCGGAACACCCATTTACTCAATGCGTCAAGAACGTGTCGGTTCAACAAGGGATCAGGGCTCTGCATTACCGACATCTGCTCCAACCTCCCCTCCACATTGATAATCGAGTACACGATCGCCATCCCCCCGACGTGGAGGCGAACCAGCTCTGGAGGCAGCGCGGGGGACTCTTTCACAATTGGCACGGGCAGCACGAACTCGTCTTGAGGGTCATCTTTCTTTTGAGTCTCGCCCTCCCGCTGATCTTCGTCCCCCGTGCCGGGGTCAGCCCCTTGCCCAGCCTCATCCCCCAGCTGAATTTCGTCCCAGGGCTGAATTCCTTCTTCCGCCTGACCTTCTTCCTCCGGCTGACCTTGTTCCGCTTTTTGCTCTTCCTCGAGTTCGCTGGCCAGCTTCTTCTGAACGGCGGTGTTCCCGGGAACAGCAAATTCGACTGTCCACAAAGGCGTCTCGTCGTCTTCGGTTTGTCTCATGTCGAGATAGACGGTGCGAATCTGTTCATTCGCGAACACCCCGAAATAGGGCAGGCCGCCGCCGCTGCTCTCGGTCGAGACCACCGACAGCCTCCCGTAGTGGGACGGTCCCGGCTCCAAAACTCGAATGTCCCTGATGGGACTGGGGGGAGTCGCGTTGTCCCCGAGTCCACCGACGATTGCGATCCCGGCAAGAGCCCCTGCCCCCGATCCGGAGTCCGTACCATACCCGGATCTCCCGGCGCTTCCCCCGACTCCACCGACGATCGTGATCCCGGCAAACGGTCCCCCACCGGGTCCCGAGCCGGCTCCCGAGCCGGGGCCGGATCCTGTTCCCGAACCTGAACCGGAGCCGAACCCCAGGCCCGACCCTGAGCCCGGGCCCGAGCCCGAGCCTCTGCCGCTGCCCGTGCCGTCCCCACCTGCCCCGAAGGAGATGGTGACCGCGGAGGCAAAACTGTCGGTGCCCGGGCTGGCGTCGCCCGGACCCATTGCCGGTTCGCCCTGCTCCGTAGCAGAAGGCGAGCCGGGCTCGGTTTCAGACGTGTCCAGACTGCCATCTGGAGAGATGGTAAAGCGCCCCCGCGCCCCCGCGACTGGAATCTCGTCCGGCAGGATACTCTGCGTCGGCATGGGAGTCAGTGCCAACATGAGATCGGGAAGATCCGAACGCAGCGGCAGCATCGGCAAATCGGCGAGCTGACGCAACAGCTGTTCTCTGGCGACTTCTTCGGATGGCTCAGCAGGCGGCACTTCCTCGGGCTCTGGAGCCTCAGGAACAGGCGGTCTGGAGAGGAGATCCTGGAGGTCCACACGGCGTTTCAGCACCGGCAATTCGGCAAGTTCCGCCGGCTCCGGTTCAGGGGCGACCTCAACGGGCGGCTCAACGGGCGGCTCTTCCTCGACGCTGGTAGTCTCCTCGGGCAGAACAACGTCCGGCCTGGGAAAGAGATTGGGCACGTCCGGGCGCCTTTCCAGAACCGGCAGCTCCGTGAGTTCGGGCAGAACCGGCACGATCGGCGCGCCATCGGAGAGCTCCAGGGGCATCTGTTCCTCAGGCTCGACGATATCCAGCAGCCCGACGGCCAGATCCACGGGCACCGGCGGCGGCACGAAAAGGTCGGCGTCCCGGGTGGCGACGAGCTCCAGGTCGTCCACACGCCGCTCATTGACGGGCAGCTCAGCGAGTTTTGGAGCCGGCTTTGGCTGGGGCGGCTCCACGAAATCCGACGTCTCGGGAGTAACAGGCTCCGGCGGCGGGACCGGAGGTTCGGCAGGCTTCGGCGGCGGCACCGGATCGGCGTCCGGTATCGAGATGAAATTCGGGAGCTCCACAGGCTCGTCCAGGATCGGAAGGTCTTCTACTTCCGGCCGGAGAAGGGTCTGTACGGTGCTTGTCGGATCAGGGGAATCGGAACGGATCAGCTGCGGCCCGGGATAAACCAGGCCCCTGGTCCCGGGACTGGGGGGCGCCGGCCCCTCGGCGGCTGGCTCCGAGTCGCCCCCACCTCCCTGCCCGCCACCGCCAATCGTAGGCAAATACATCACCATCTGAAGCTCACCACCATGACCCGGCTCCAGCGGCTCGAACGGGTCAAGGGAGTGGCGCACAACCATCAGATGCAGCACTACGGCCAGAGCGATACCGTGGATACCAAACGAATAGACGATCCCCAGGCCCGGAAAGTACACGGGCCACAGGCTGGTCGACGTCAAATCGACCGGTGCCGATTCGCTTCGAGGAACCGCAGTGCGCGGAAGTGTGGGCATTATTTTCACTCCCGAGCGAGCTCACACAACTGCTGGTATGGAAGCCCGCCGTTACTTTAACTATATCCCCTGCCCCTCACATTTCGCCCAAGATGAGGTTCATGATCGTGACGGTGTGCTGTTTCCTGATCGAACATGCTAAATTGCTCGCATAACGGCAACCCAATTCTACACCCTCATAAGAGCGGCAAAGAGGATCAGAGTCACATCCAGCTACGCTTTGACCTGAAAAGCCCTCCGCTGCCCGTCCGTTTCTCACCGATCGCCGGGTCGATGGATGCCGGTCTGCACAAACTCCCGGGAAAAGAAAAAGTCGAGAGTCCAGTCCAAGGCAACCCGAATGCGGCGGGACAGGGTCGGCATTCTTGCCAGATAGAAAGATCGCCACAAGAACCAGGCTGGAAAGCCGGCCAGCTTGATGCCGAACAGCTGGGCCACCCCGGTCCTGCAGCCCAGGGCGGCAAGACTCCCTTTGTTCGAAATGCGACAGGGCCTTGGTGACTTCCCGTGGATCACCCGACCCAGGTTCTCGCCGAGACAGCTGCCCAATTGGACGGCGTGCTGAGCAGTAGCAGGATAGGGCTTACCTTCTTCGTCCGGGTTGGAGGCACAGTCACCGATGGCCCAGATGTTATTGAAATCTTCGACTCTCAGATCGGGTCGGCAGCGGATGAAACCCAGTTCGTCAAGTGGTAGCCCCAGACCTGCGACGAGGGGGTTGGCGGCGATACCTGCACACCAGATCAGAGTTTTGGAGGGCAGTGACTCGCCGCCGGCCAAAACGACCGAGTCCTCCCGCAGCTCATCGACCGAACTGTTCAAGAGAACCTGAATGCCGCGGCCCTCCAGGTGAGATCGTGCGTAATCGGCCAGCTCTCTGTCCAGCGCCGGCAGGATGCGATCGGAAATTTCGATCAACGTTACCGAGTAATCCTCCTGATCGACATTGGGATAGACGCGGCACGCCTTGCGCAGGAAATACTCGAACTCTCCGGCCACCTCCACGCCAGTGTAACTCCCTCCGACAACGACGAAGTTCAGAAGCGCCCGCTTCTCGTGGGGATCTGCGGTGGCATCGGCGCTCTCCAGTAACTGAACGGCCCGATCCCGCAGCGCCACCGCATCAGACAGGCCCTTGATCTGGAAGCCAAACCTTTTCAGGCCCGGGACGTCAGGTATTCTTGTGATGCTCCCCGGAGCGACCACCAGATGATCGTACGGGATCTCGTCATCGTGATCCGAACCCCACAATCGATAGCCCACCCGCTGCGAATCCAGATCGACACCCCTCACGGTTGCCATAATGAAGCGGGTTGAGGTGAGGAAGGCACGAAGCGGCACGACTGCGTGTCTCGGTTCCAGGCTTCCGGTGCCGGCCTCGATCAGCAGCGGTGAGAATATGAAGTAATTGCTCTCGTTGATGAGAGAGACCTCGGCATCTGCGCCTCTGACATGCTTTTCCAGAGACTGTGCACAGTAGGCACCGGCAAATCCGCCGCCCAAAATAACGATTCTAGGTCGAGAGTGCATCCTCGCCTCCGTTGCCGCGATCAACGGGCCATCGGCGTCCGGCTCAAGAAACGAAATCCGGCGTGACTCATTGTTCCTTCGGCCTGGGATGCGGCGCCATGAAGACCAGGCAGGTCAGACGGGCGTCGCTGGTATTTTCCACGCCGTGAGGCTCGCCCGAGTAGGCACAGGTGATCTCCCCGGATTCGAGAAGGCGCGTTTCCCCGCCAATGGTGAAGGCGCCTTCGCCCTCTACGACGAAGTAGATCTTGTCATTCCCGGCGTGGCTGTGGACTCTTTGCTGCTGGCCGGCTTCCAGGCAGTAGATGTCGCAAAACATTCGAGCACTCTCGAACAGTGGAACCTTCTGCATCTTCTCGGAACTGAATCGAGCCAGTTCGGTAATCCTCTTTTTGTCCATAGGCTGGATTGTAACCGGACCTGGAAGGGTTCGAAACAGGGCCGGTCCAGACGAGCGGAGGCTCCTTTCTTTTCAAAGGTTAGTGCAGCCCAGTCCGGTTGAAAAAATTCACGATCAACGGGCCGGATCAATCAACTGACGACTCCAGGAGGACGTCCAGACTGGGAAAGGGCGGACTACTGCCAATCCGGCCGGGTCCTCCCCGCTCTTTTGATACCTCGTCCTCCAGTACGAAACCTGCCTGGCGAATCAGCCTCACGGCCGCCGTAGCGTGCTGCCCCGGCGTCGTCAGATAGCCTTCCACGAAGATCGAGTTGGCCGGATACAGCGCCAGCGCGGCCGCCCGGCCCAGATGCAGTTCCCGGCCTGCCGCCATGCGGACCTCGCTGGAAGGATTCAGGAATCGCATCAGGCACAGCGCCTTGAGACCTCGCAGCGGATCAAAGCCGGCGCGGTCCTGCAGAGGTGTTCCCTCCACCGGGTGGAGGAAGTTGACTGGAATCGAATCGATCTCGAGGCGCCGGAGGGCCAGCCCCAGCTCCACTGTGTCGGAATCGTCTTCTCCCATCCCCAGGATGCCGCCGCAGCAGGTCGAGAGACCGGCCCGCTGGACATTGCGCAGGGTCTGGACCCGATCGTCATAGGTATGAGTCGAACAGATCTCCGGATAGAACCTGCGACTCGTGTTGAGGTTGTGGTTAATCCAGCCCACACCGGCTTCTCTCAGTTGTCCGGCCTGCGCCTCGGTCATGAGTCCGAGAGACAAACAGATTTCCAGAGAAGGAAACTCCGCTTTGATCTCACGAACCGTTGCGGCCAGATGTTCGAGGTCTCTGGGTCCCGGCCCGCGGCCACTGGTCACCATGCAGTATCGCTTCGCTCCGGCACGGACCGCCCGGCGTGCCCCGTCCACCAGCTGTTCCCGTGAAAGCATGCTGTACTTGTCAATTCCGGCAGTCGAAACAACCGACTGCGAACAGTAGGAGCAGTCTTCGGGGCACAGGCCGCTGCGGGCATTTTGAAGGATGCAGATCTTTACTCTTTTCCCCCAGAACTCCCTGCGAACCTCGAAGGCTGCCCACAGCAGGTCGGGGAGGTCGTCATCGGAAGTCCGCATGACCTCCAGCGCCTCTCCCCGGGACCACGGTGACCCGCTCAGCGACCGGCTGGTCAGATGCGCGAATCGAGCTCTTCTCTTCATCCTCGGCTCCTCATTCCAGAATCCGGTCCAGATCGACGTGCCGATTGAACACGGACAGCAGGGTCTCCCTGACCTCCTCGCGGTCGTCGCTGAGAGCGAGGTGGGGAACACAACCCAGGCAGACCACATCGGTGAGGCGGGTCAGGGTTTCAGCGTTGGTTTCCGTAGCTGGATCTCGGGACGGCATCGGATGGTTCATTATATAGCCCTTGACGGGAAGGGCACGAGACCGGGCACAGCTGAGGGTTAGAAGCGTGTGGTTGAGGGCGCCCAGCCTGGAGCCCACCACGACGAGAAGCGGAATGTCCAGATCGCGGGCCAGATCGGCGAAGGTGTAGCGGTCGACCAGCGGCACGAGCAGCCCGCCGGCGCCTTCTACCAGAACCGTATCGTGCTGTTGCGAGATTCGCTGGAAGAGAGAGACGATCTTCTCCGGCCGGATGGAAACGCCGGCCTCGGCTGCAGCAACACTCGGCGCCACGGGCGGCGCGAAGCGGTACGGACACAGCACGTCGAGAGATGCCGGGGAGCCGGCAAAGCGGGCCAGCAGCGCCGCATCTTCGGGATAGAGCTGCCCGCGCCGCACAGAGCAGCCCGTTTCGACCGGTTTCAGGACGCCGACAGTCCTTCCGCCGGCCGTCAGGCAGGCGGCCACACCGCACGCCACCAGGGTCTTCCCAACGCCGGTATCGGTGCCCGTGATCAGGAGTCCGGGCATATGACAGTCTCGATGGAAATACGAACTACTTCGACTAGTTTCTCGATCTCGTCGCTAGTCACGGACAGTGGGGGCATGAGAACAATGACGTTGCCCAGGGGACGCAGAATCACGCCCTGCCGGCGTGCCTCCATAATCACCCGAACGCCGACCTTTTCGGCAGCCTCGAAGGGGATCCGCCGCTCCGGATCGCGCATCAACTCGATCCCTACCATGAAACCCCACTTTCGAATGTCTGCGACACTGCCCAGGGGGGCAATGCGGGCGTTTAACAGCTCTTCCAGCAAGACAATCCCGGGTTGAAGAGCCGACAAAACGTCTTCTTCCTCCAGTACTTCGAGGGTAGCCAGAGCGGAGGCGCATCCCAACGGGTTACCGGTATACGTATGACCATGAAAAAACGTCTTGAACTCTTCGTAGGGCGCGAGAAAAGCCGAAAAAACCGGTTCCGTGGCCAATGTGGCCGCCAGCGGAAGATAGCCTCCCGTCATGCCCTTGGCCAGGCAAAGCAGGTCGGGCGTAATCTGTGCGTGCTGGCAGGCAAACATTCTTCCCGTACGGCCAAAACCGGTTGCCACTTCGTCGCAAATCAGCAAGAGGCCAAGCTCCCGGGTCAAGCGCCGCAAAGCCTGAACATATTCAACCGGCTGAGCCCACATTCCCGCCGCCCCCTGCATCAGAGGTTCCACGATCACCGCGGCCAGTTCGTCGCGATGGCGCGACAGCTTCTCTCGGGCATCGGCGACGGCTGCTTGCAGCGACTCAGCCTCGGACATGCGATCCCGAAAACGGAAAAGGTGGGGCGGCACCAGACGAATTGCTTCGGCCAGAATCGGGCGATAGAAGTGATGGAACAGCTGGGAATACCCCACGCTAACGGCCCCCAGCGTGTCCCCATGGTAGGCTTCGACAAGGGACGCAAACCTGGTTCTCCGCGGCTCTCCCCGGAGCTGCCAGTACTGAAAGGCCAGTTTCAGAGCGACCTCGGTAGCAGTGGAACCGGAGTCTGAATAAAAGACCCGGGTCAGTCCCTCAGGAGTCAGCTCGACCAGCTTTCGCGCCAGAAGTGTAGAGGGGACATTGGACAAACCCAGCAGGGTGGAGTGGGCGATCTGATCGAGCTGGGACTTGATCGCGCTGTTCAGGTGGGGGTGATTGTGGCCCAGGAGGTTGCACCACAGCGACGAGACGCCATCCAGGTACCGGTTGCCGTGAATATCGATCAGATAGTTGCCTTCCCCCCGTGAGATGATGAGCGGATCCTCGCTCATCCAGTCCTGCATTTGCGTAAAGGGGTGCCAGACATGGGCCCGGTCCCAGGCCGTCAAGTCTTCGTAAGAAGCAGTCATGGGAGGATCCCGGTTTCCTTTCCGGCTTCTCGGAAAGCCTCGAGGGCCTTGGCCAGTTGGGAGCGGCTGTGCGTCGCCATGGCTGTCAGACGCAGACGCGAAGTGCCCTCCGGCACGGTGGGAGGGCGTACCCCATAGGCAAGAACACCTCTGCGAAAAAGTGCCTCGCTCAGGTCTACGGTCTTCTGGGCATCTCCTACCATCACGGGAACAACAGGCGATTCGCCGCTCGCCAGGGTATAGCCAAGGGTCTTCAACCCCTCACGCAGCAGATCCGCATTTCGCCACAGCCGGGCGCGCCGCTCCGGTTCCGATTCGACAATCTCCAGGGCCGCCAGCGCCGTCGCCGCCGTGGAGGGGGGCCCGGCGGTCGTATAGACAAAGCTGCGAGCCCTGTTTACCAGCCACTCGATCAATTCGCCGGACCCGGCCACATAGGCCCCGGACCCTCCCAGAGCCTTGCTCAGAGTTCCCATCTGGACCTCGATCCGAGCCGTGAGGTCAAGTTCATCGACCAGGCCGGCACCACTCGGCCCGAAGACGCCCGTGGCATGGGCCTCATCGACCATCACCCAGGCCCCATACCTGCTCCCAAGCCCGGCAATTTCCTGCAGAGGAGCCACATCGCCATCCATGCTGAAAACCGAATCAGTGACGATCAGCCGCCGCCCCGACTCACGACAACCAGCCAATAATCGTTCCAGGTGATCCATGTCGCGATGGCGAAAGACCTTGATGTCGGCCCGCGAGAGCCGGCATCCGTCGATGATGCTGGCGTGATTCAACTCGTCACTCAGGATCGTGTCACCCGCGCCCATCAAAGCCGGAAGAGTGCCCACGTTGGCGTGGTAGCCGGAGGGAAACACGAGGGCCGAGTCCGTCTGCTTGAAGGCTGCCAGCCTGGACTCCAGCGCTCGGTGCAGCTCCATGGTTCCTGAAATCAAACGCGAGGCTCCGGCTCCGCAGCCGAACTTCTGGATGGATTCCCGGGCCGCCTTCTTGAGAGCCGGATGGTTGTTTAGCCCCAGGTAGTTGTTGGAGGAAAGCAACAGGATCTCTCGGCCGTCGCAACCAACAACCGGCCCCTGGGCTCCCTCCACCACGCGGAGACGACGAAAAAGTCCTCCGTCGCGAAGGTCAGCCAGCCGGGTCTTGAGAGTACTTCTGAGCATCCTCAGATCACGATAAACGATCCCGATTCGGTGAATCAACGAAAGGAGTGGTGGGGGGGCAGGTGAAGTCTGGAGCAGCCCGCCACGAGTCTTGACCCAGGGTCAGGCGCCCCTCTTCGATTGAGGCGCTGCCCCCTGGCTCTGATACCCTGCTGGAAGAAGCCGAGAGAATCGATGCCCTGGGTCTTGTCCTGGAAACGCTGCTGAGTTTGGGCGGCCACCCATGAGCAACGCACGAAGCTGGATCGAGGTGCTGCAACTGAGCCGACACCCGGAAGGAGGACTGTATCGGCAGGTTTACACCGCTCAGGAAATGATCCCCCACCACAGCCTGCCCAGCCGCTTCAGCGGCGACCGACCCTTCTGCACAGCCATTTACTACCTGCTGAACGAGACCGATTTCTCGGCCTTCCATCGAATCAAGCAGGACGAATTGTGGCACTTTTACGATGGTGCCTCTCTGACGATTCACATGATCGACCCGGCAGGCAGGTACTCCACCGCGAATCTGGGAAGCAATTTCCCGGCCGGCGAAACTCCGCTGGCCGTTGTCAACGGCGGTTGGCTGTTCGGTGCGACGGTAAACGACCCGCGCTCCTTTGCCCTCGTCGGCTGTACCGTGGCGCCCGGCTTCGACTTCGCCGACTTCGAGGTACCGAGCCGTCAAGAGCTCCTGCAGCAGTACCCTCAACACCGACACATCATTGAGACTTTGACAAGATGATCGCCTGATCCCGGGTCTCCGAGAAGAGAGGCTCAGGATCCCGGTCTGCTATTCGATCCGGCTGAAGGACTGAGCGGAGATGAAGAGTCCGTCCATGGTGATCAGTCCCGTGGCGACCACCTCAGCCTCCCCTTCCACCGCCAGGATCAAGGTGCCTTCATCAATCGGCAGGTTCTCGGGAAGCCGCTCGGCCAAAAAGAACGCCTCCATTCCCAGGGGTTGAATCTGCGCACTCACGACTTCTATCGGGGTACTGGGATCGTCGTTGGCGAACAGCAGCAAATCAACTGCAGCGGCCACTTCTCCCGGGTTGGAAATGGCGATCGCGAACTCATCCTTCCGGCGGAACGGGGTCTGGAACCTCCGCCCCCTGTTGCCGGCGAAAATAGCGACATCCTCCACAGGGGATCCATCGGGAGCGACAATTTGAAAACGAACCGATCCCCGCAGGCGACCGGAAGACTGAACCCGGGCCCAGCCGCTGGAGATCTCCTGACCCGTCGCACTTACGAACTCAATAATCCTGGAGGTGTGCCCCAGCAGGTCAAAGGGTGTCTGCGGGTCCCAGATCTGCACCGTCGCGGGCGATGGGCCGGCGGCCCTGTAGCCCACGTCCAGAGGGTCTCCGAAGCCGTCGTAGAACTCGATCGTCACATCGTTCAGATCCTCGGGACCAACGTCTTCAATGATCAGGGTGGTCTCCAGAGAGGTCCCATCGCCGATGGGACCAAAGCCGGTAATGGAAAAAAAGACCTCGCTCGTACCGGTATCGGGCCGACCGATGTACTCAGGCCGGACCGGCACCTGCACGACATCAGAATCCAGGGATGACCCATTGCGGACCAGCACCTGAAAAGCGAGGTTTTGTTCCTGCATGATGTCGCTTACCAGGACACTTGCTACTTTCTGATCGAAGCCCTGGGTAAGGGCGGGCGTTCCGGCTATTTGAGTCCACTCGAAGACCAGGTTGTCGATCTCCTCCTGAGTGCCGCCGGGTACGGTACTCCCGCTCGCGTCCAGATAGAATTGTTCACCATTTCCAAGCGGCTTGCCCACCGGCAGGCCGCCCTGGGTCGCAGCGGCCCGGGCCAGGGGCGCGGCCTCATCAGGCACGAAGAACACGAAGGTCTGGCTCACGGCGGCCTGGCCACCCCTGTGATCGGATACGGTCGCCGTGACGCTCACCGGTCCGCTCGTGCCCTGCTCGGCGGAAAGAGTAGCTGTAGCATTGCTGGAGTTGAGTACGGTGGCTCCACCGGTAATGTTCTCGTTGCCGCGCTGCCAGAAAAAGCTGATTGGGTCGCCGTCCGGATCACTGCTTCCGCCGGCACCGAGCTCGACGATGGCCGGCGACGTCACCAGAACATCGGCGGCTGAGGCGTTTCCAGCCAGGTCCTGACCCTGCACTTCGTAGACGAGCAATACGTCGGGATCATCATTCAGGAAATTCAACACGCCCACATCGATCGCGTACTTTCTGCCGCATCCAACTGCATCTGCAACCAGGACCTCCAGGCCGATTGTTTCGTCGGAGTCCACCTGCGGGGCGGGAAAGGTGACCGTGGAGGTTGTCCTCCCCGACAGGTCATCCGTGACCATGAGGCCGAGCCCGTTGGTCACCGACCACTGGAAGGAAACACCCGGCGGCCCTGGTTGGCCCTCAATGGAAGGGCCGGGAGTATTGTCGGGATCATCGGCGCCGGTTGCCTGAATCTCGCCCGGCAGGCCCTTCAGGATCGTGTAAGTGGCCGGGACCGTCGCCATCGCCGGCTGATTCCCAACCGACTCACATCCGAAAGGGACTCCCACCGACACCCCACTTGAGACTCCACCCTCGGTGCACCCATTCTGGGCGGCGGCAAAGCCGAGGGCGCTGCCCTCCAGCACATACATCCCGTCGATCACTCGATAGATCAGGCTGATGCGCATTGGATTTTGGGGGCGGGCGGTGACCAGTGGGAGGGGCAGGCTGGGCCTGTCCGTTTCCTTTCCAAACACGACCAGAAGTCTCCCAGGACACTTAGAGCCTCCGCTGACCGCACCAAGCCTCCAGGCAAAACGGATCGGACTGCCATCGGGGTCGAAGCTCTGGTTGGCTGTCAGGCTGAGCGCCTGAGGGCTGACTCTGGGATTGTTCTGCGTCCCCATACCGGTCGTGGACAGCGTGATCAAGGGTTTTTGATTCGAGCCGCCCACGGTGACCTGTCTCATTCTCGTGGCGGTGCCGGTTGCGTCGGAAACGGACACTTTCACGGTGAACCGCCGGCCTTGAAGTGAGGGACTGGGTGGATCCAGTCCAGGATTCCCGACGCCGAAAATCACGGAGGATCCCGAGGTGGTCTTTGTGTAAGCGGCGCTTGTAGCGTTGAAGAAGAACGCCTGACCCGTCGGATCGGGATCAAAGCTCCAGGTATAGCCCAAAGGGCTTTGACCGGAAGCACTCGCGGTGGCAAGAGCCACTCCCATCTCCCGGATCGAATCCGGCACCGAGAAGGAATTAATACTGGGCTGGGCCGAGGTGGAGACACCTGCCAGACCAAAGATCAGATTGGCTGCGGTCAGGTAGCGGGCGAATCTAAGGAAGGAGGTAAGGTGCATCAACGGGGCTCACTGCATCAGCCACCGGAATCCCTTGCGCACGCCCTCCGTCGTAAAAGTATAGCTGTTATTTTTCTTAACTGGAAACCGTTTTCCGGTTTCAGCGTCGACCAGAAAGGCCCTCTCCAGGAGCGATGCCTGGCCTTCCCAGGTGAGAGTCACCGTCGCGCCCGGTTCCGAGCTCAGCACTTCGAAGTACCATTCGTCTTTGATCTTACTCTGCGGGGGTTGAAAATCCGACGTGTGGTTCCCGCTTCGCTCCCCCCACTCCGGGTGCGGAAACACGATGCTCAGGTAGGGAGCGGAAAAGGGGTTTAATTCGGGCAGATCGTGCGAGTCGTACTCCGCAACGCTGTCCGAGAGCTGTCCCAGTACATTGTGGTAGTCCTTCAAACTCCCCGACTCGGCGATCAGGCGCACGAACCAGTTGGCCGCCGGCTTCTTCTTGTCCGCCGTGCGGAAGGCCGCCGCCTGGAGGGTCTCTGCCATCGCCGCGCACCCGCCGGCTGCCGGAGTGGCCGGAATTCGCAGCTGCAGGCCCGTTGCGAAGGCCTTCACCCAGAACCCGTCCCACGGGACCAGCATGCCTTCCATTCCCAGAGTCTGCGTACGTTGGCACTGTATGCACCCGGCAACACGGCCCAATACGGGCTCTCAAACGCACCGCCCTGCTCAAATGAGCTCCAGGGAACGGCATTGCTGTTCTTGTACGAGTACATCCGGTTCCACGTTTCCATCGAATACCAGGACGGCTCCACCAGATAACCGGTACCTTCGATCGTGTTCCCGACAGGTGTATCACCCGGCTGCGCGACAGCTTGCAGGCTCCCGTAGGGCTGGTGCTCGAACACCTGTGCTTCAAATCCATCCAGATCCAGCTCGACGCTCATCGGAATGGTCAGAGTGACGTAGACCTTTGGGTTCAGCGGCACCGTGGTGTCGATCGAGTCCAGGGTGAGCTGATAGTTGGCCGTCCCCGAGTCATGATAGGCAAGCACCCCCAAGCGGGTGGACTGCATCCCGGCTCCAGTTGCTGGTGGGATCCTGGGGAGGAGCATCCCTGATTTCAAAATGGACATGCTCGAATCCCGAGGCGCTCTCGCCACTGTAGCCGATCAGGTCGCCCTTCGTGACGATGTCATTGATCGCGACTGTCCAGTCCGACATGTGGAGGTGGTTTGTGTGGTAACTGTCATCACCCGGGCGGTCGTGTCTCAGCTGCACGAGTGGATCTGTATAAGAGGGATCAGGACCCGCCTTCTTCACAGTCCCATCGGCAAAGGCATAGACCGGTGTACCCAGAGGAGTCGCGATGTCGATTCCCCGATGGAAATCATACCGGTATCCCTCCGATACCAGTTGGCGCGGCCCGTAGGTGGAGGAGATGGGTGTATCGGTATAGTTCGGATTCCCCCATCGCTCTGGAGGGCAGCCGTCCGTCTCAACCCATTGGGCGGGTGGATGCTCCGTGATCCGCCCGCACAGGGGCCACACCGGATTGGCATCGAACTCACCCAGGTCAGCTTCGGAACGGGGCGTGAAGTAGACGCAAAGAGTCGTCAAGACCACGCCCAGAAGAACCCCCCTTGCCCTCATATTCAGCAGATTAGCACAAGGGCTTGGCTCCGGGGCACCGGAATCTACCGGAGCGTGACGGCCATCACCAGCCTTTAGTGTGCCCAAGCATTTTTCCTAAGCAAGGCCTCCACCGACGGCCGATACGGGGTGAAGTGAACAAACGTTACCCTGACCTATACTAGAATCCAGCCAAAGGGCCAGAGGAATGATGAATGTCACCACAGGCGGGAGGCCGGCGGCAATCGCGGAACCTGTGCCGCGCACTCTGGCTGCTGGTCGCCCTGGTTGGCGAAAGTTGCCTGCCGGGAGAGAGTTTCACCGCCCGCTGCGTGGGCGTCACGGACGGCGATACGATCACCGTCCGTGTCGGTAGTGAGACAATGCCGATCCGTCTGGAGGGCATCGACACCCCGGAAAGAGGACAGGACTTCTCCGACAGGGCCAGGCGGTTCACCTCCAGCCTCGTTTTTCACCGGCAGGTCCGCATCTTTCCCAAGGAAAGGGACATCCATGATAAGTAGTTGTCAAGTGTGGGCAAGTCTCCCCCTCAACGGTGCGGTGAGAGCACCGTCAACTCCAGAGTTTCATTTACAGCAACCCGGACGATAGGTTTTGTCAGCTAAAAGTGATTCATGACCTTGGGGGTCAGAATCCAGACATCCATTTGCGGTATCGGGCTCGAGAGCGAGCCGTCACCGAAGCTTGAGTTTGGGCAAACCGGCCGTCCTCCAAACAGGTCAGTTGGTGTCTCAGGGTCAAACCCGTCACACAATCCCTTTCAGTGAGGAACGGCCGGAACCTTCCCGGCTAGCTGAGTTTTGTTCTAAATGCTAGCCACTGAAAATGGTCGGCCACTGCGATCGACCGCCATCAGGTAAGCTACCAGTTTCCTGGCAACCGCCAGCGTGGCTCGGTTGTGATTTCCTTTCTGCCTTTGCGTTTGTGCAACGGCGGCCAGCTGTGGGCTATATCGAGGAGCCAGCTTGGCCGCTTCCACCAAAACCCGCTGAAGATGCCGGTTACGGTGTTTGCTGATCGGGCTTGAGCGGTCCTTGCCTGCCGACTGCTTCTGGCCGCTGCACAGCCCACAGTAGCTGACCGCGTGACGAATCGCCCGGAAGCGACTCACTTCCCCCACTTCCAGCACCCAGGTCAAAGCCGTCACCACTCCCACAGCGGGAATCGTCATCAACAGCTCCACCCGACGCCCTACGCACGGTTGCTCACACAACCCCCTCAGCAGATCCCTCTCGATTTGCTGCAGTGATCGCATCGAATCGTGACTCAGATTCAATAGTTGCACCACCGATTCCGGCACTTCCTGCAGCTGCGACATCAGTTGTCGAAAGTAACGCTGTCCATGCAGCCGCTTCTGGTTGTACTGCACTCCCGTTTCCATCAACAGTCCCGATATCCGGTTCTTGAGCTGCACCATCTGTGACACCATCAGGTTGCGATAGCGCAGCACTCGTCTCAATTCTCGGATCTCAGCCGGCGGCACGTAGCTCTGCACCAGTAAGTCGCAGCGCAGCAGATCGGTGATCTTGCGCGCATCGATCCGATCATTCTTGTGTTTGCCCGCACTCAATGCCTTGAGCATGGCTGGATGAGCCACCTTCAACTCCTGGCTGTAGGGCTCCAATAAATCGTAGATCCATTCGCTAAAAAGGGTAGCTTCCAGCGCTCCTATCCAAGGTCTTTCCAGACTCTCAGCCCACTGCTGCAGCACCTCCCTCCGAGCCGCCAGTTCTCCTTCCTCAACCACCCTTCCGTCCGCCTCCATCAGGCAATAACTGATCTTCCGTTTGTGCACATCCAATCCAACGTAGTAACTTTCTTGCATGAGAATCCTCCTGGCCAGGGTCCTCTACAGGCCCGGCTCCTTTTAGGGTTTTTCTTACAGGAGGATTCTCTCTCCCACTTCTGTCACTCTTACTTATGCATTCAAACAGGTACGACCGCCTGGTCGCCCGGGTGAAAGTGGACGGCACGGACGTCTCGCTGGAACTGGTCAGGGCTGGTCTGGCCTGGCACTACAAGAGGTACTCCAGTGATCCCCGCCTGGCAGCGGCGGAACTGCGGGCCAGGACCGAAAGGCTCGGAGTCTGGTCCCTGCCCGACCCTGAACCGCCCTGGGAGCTGAAGAAAAGAAGAAACGGGGGCCAATAGACTAAGGGAGGAGCCTCTCGGGCACCGGCATGATGTTCCAGGTAAATCGAGCCAGACCGTCCTCGTACCTCAGGAGAGTTTCACCTTCCCAGCCGGCCTCGGTCTTTATGTAACGGCGCACCTCTTTCTGGTCATCGCTGGCCACGTAGAGTTCATCTCGACCGTCGCCGTCCAGATCGAGAAGAATCGAGGCGTGTTCGAAGCCCGATGAGTCGGCAGCGATACGCTCTTTTTGCCATCTGTCCGATCCGGGGCGCAGCAGCCATAGGCCCGACTTGTGGGTCGCGGCCACCATCTCCATCTCTCCGTCGCCGTCGACGTCCCCAGCCGTCAAAAAACGGCACAGCCTGTCATCCAGGCTGGCGACGACGTCCCCGGCTGCCGGATCGGTACCGGCCACATGACGACGAATCTCAACCTTCCCGCCTGACACGGCCTCCACCGACACGTATAGCTCGTCGCGCCCGTCACCGTCGATGTCGTTCACCAGGATTTCCTTGGCATGGCGCCTTCCCAGGTCTACAACTACAACTCGTCCTTCACCTGTGGATGGAATGTATCGGACCACCTTGCCCGGTTGCTGGGTCCCGTCCATGCGGTTGGGGGCCGTGGGCGTGGCATAGATCTCCACGACGCCGTCATCGTCCAGGTCTCCCAGTTCGATCTCGTGCACGATCGTGTCCGGGCTCTCGTCCAGTTTTTCGACCGAGAATGCCCCGGAATCATCCGGTCGCAAGACGGCCACAATTCCCTGGTCGTGCGTCGCTACAGCGATGGCCTGTTTTCCGTCACCATAGATGTCCCCGATCTCCGCATCGCGCATGCGGCTGAACCTTCCACCAAAATCTTCTTCCCAGAGGGTCTCCCACCGGCTCCCCTGCCACAGCCTGACGGCCGCCTTCACACCTCCTAGAGTCAGGACTCCCCGGGCCCCGGCCGGGGCCGGATAGGCCATGACTTTGTGAAAGACATTGCTGCTGGAGTCCTCTACGAATCGATGCTCCCACCGATCGCCCCGCGGGCTGAGAATTTCCATGCGAGCTGGCAGGGGCCGGGGGGTGCCGTCCTCATTTTCCCCCAGAGCCGCCACAGCCAGGACGAGAGAAAGCTGGTCTTCAGATCCGGTGGTCCTGGAGGGCAGTTCGCGGCACGAGCAGCACAGCACCGCCACTGGCAGCCACAATAAGGGAGTGCAGCTTTTCCTGCTCACGAGCGACTTAGTACTACTTAAAAGGCAAAACCTGATGGATTACTGGTTGCTGGTTACCGGTTCCACTGTCGGGTTCACAGTACACAGTCAGCTGTCCTCGGTCAACGGTGGCGCAGTTGAAGGTTGCGGGTTGTCGGGAGCCCCACGCTGGGATCGGCAACGGGTGGACTGGCGCCTCCCTCTTGGCAGCGGGGGTGACGAGCGGGGCTGACCAACCAACAAAAGAGGATTCTACCGTGAGTCTTCTCACCACTCGCCCACCTTCGGGCGGGTAGAATTTTCAGACTCCCCCGAATGGACCGAGAACTTCGTCTCGAGGGAATATTGTCAAGCTGAGCCACGGGTCATTCCTCCGGTTCGGGATTGAGATGCTGGAAATGCCGGGTCGGTATTCGTGAACAGCCGCCAGTGGAGCGAAATCGCGATCGGTACGGCCGGCGGTGCTCGTCACCGGCCGGGAGCCTTCTGGCCGGTCTCGATCCTTTTCTTCCTTTCCGGTTTCGCCGGCCTTGGATATCAGATCATCTGGTTCAAGAGGTTCTCTCACGTCTGGGGGAACTCCACTCTGGCCATGGCAGCCGTGGTCGCCTCGTTTCTGGGGGGCCTCGGCCTGGGCGCCTATCTGCTGGGCTGGCTGGCCGACCGGGTTGACGCGCCGCTTGTCTGGTACGCGATTCTGGAGGCCGGTGTGGGAATTCTGGCCCTGCTCTTGCCTCTGGAAATCGGGGTCCTGACCCCTCTCTATGAGCACCTCTATCCTTACCTCAAGGGACAGGGGTTGATCCTGTCGGCCGTGAAGCTGGCCCTGACCTTTCTACTGCTGGGGCCGCCGTGCGTTCTGATGGGTGGCACTCTGCCCCTGATGCTCCGCTACTTCACCTCCCCCGGAGTTGCCCTGAAAGAATTCTCAGGGTGGCTGTACGGCTTCAACACGCTGGGAGCCGCCGCCGGCTGCTACCTGACCGGGTTTCACCTTCTTCCGGCGCTGGGGCTTTACGGGCTCAACCATCTCCTGGTGGTCCTCAACCTGGCAATTGCAGCAGGAGCCGTTGCGCTGGTAATGCGACCGTCAGCTCCCGGCTCCCGCAATCCTCGCTCAGCCAGGCAGCCGGCGGTCGAACCGTCGAGGCATCAGATGACGTCCCTATACCTGGTCACGGCGCTCACGGGTTGTGCCGCCCTCGTTCTGGAGGTGGTCTGGACCCGGCAGCTGGCCCTCATCCTGGGAGGTTCCGTCTACGCCTTCACGGCCATGCTGTTTTGTGTCCTTGTGGGCATCGGCCTGGGAAGTCTCATATTTCACTGGGCCTTGACCAGTATTAGGCGACTCGAGCGGATCGTACCCCTGGTCATCCTGGGATTGGTTTTTTCCGTTGGGCTGGGGAAATGGATGATCCCGGCTGTGACGGTAGCGGTGGGACAGCTGCAGCCCTGGCGGGCTTCCCAGGCCTACAACGGCCTGATTTGTATAGGCGTGAGTGGTTTGCTTGAATTTCTTCCCGCGGTAGGGATGGGAATTCTGTTTCCCTTGTTCGTGCATCTGACTCGCAGACGCGCTCGCGATGCAGGGCGGGCCGTCGGCGCCATCTACGGCCTCAACGTCGCGGGGTCCGTGGTCGGCTCAGCCGCAGCTTCGCTGCTGCTGATTCCCCGGCTTGGACTTTCCCTTTCGGTGGTGGTCGCTCTCCTCCTGTACGCGGCGGCACTGGTGCTGCTCTTCCCCCCGGGCCGGGGCTGGCGCGGATCATTGGCTCTGGGCGCCTGCTGCCTTTTGGTCTTTTCCGCCTGCCTGTTCTGTGCAGTTGAAGCGGATCCGCGTGTGACCAATATCGGCATGTACCTCTACGGCTACTATTCAGAGCAGGAACGAGCCGGCATAGAAATCCTGCACTTCCGGGAGGGAGCTGCCGCCAACGTCCTGGTCACGCGCAGGCCGGAGGCATTGTCGCTTCGCATCAACGGCAAGGTGGATGCCAGTAACACCTGGGACATGACGACGCAATTGGCCATGGCCTATATCCCATTGATGCTGCGTCCCGAGGCCGAGGACGTGCTCATCATCGGTCTGGGCAGCGGCACCACTCCAGGGGCGGCGCTCGAGTTTTCCACAACCCGGGTCACGTGCAGTGAAATTGAGCCCGCGATGCTGGCAGCTTCGACTTTTTTTGCAGAGGTGAACCATGAGCCGCACTTGAATCCACGTTTTTCTTTTGTTGCGGATGACGGACGGAGTTTTCTTCAGGGGACCAGCGAAACCTTCGATCTTATCCTTTCAGAACCCTCCAATCCCTGGCTGGCTGGGATCTCCAGCCTGTTCACGAGGGAATTCTACCGACTGGCCCGGGAGAAACTGAATCCAGACGGGATCCTGGCCCAGTGGATTCAAGCCTACGCATTCTCCCCGGACGATTATGGCCTGATTGTGCGCACCGTCCTGAGTGTGTTCCCGGATGCGCGCCTGGTTCGCGTCACCGATCGCGATACCATCCTGCTCGCGTATTCTTCCCGACAGGACCGGACAGTACGGAATCCGGGACAGGTCCAGGCGTTGGTGGACTCTCTACCCGCGGTTAAGTCCGACCTGGAGACCTACTTCGCCAGCAGTGATGTGAGGAGCGTGCTCCAGTCCATGATCCTCCTGGATGCAGCCGGCCTCAAACGCCTTTCTGCAGGGGGTGCCCGTACGGATGTCAACACGGACATCAACCTGAAACTGGAGTTCAAAGCCCCTCTGAGCCTTTTCAACCCCGACTCATCCGGCTCCACCGTTCACGAGGAGATCCTGTCTGCCGTCGAATTCAGGTGGCTCGAGAAGCTTTCCCGCGAACTGGGACTGGAGGCCCGGCATGCAGAAGTGTTTCACCAGCTGGCCGGGTTACTGGAAAAGGAAGAAAGATCCGATCTGGTGCGAAAGATCGTGGGATACGGCCTGGAGCTGGATCCGGAGCATCCGCAACTACTCGCCGATCAATTGAATCACTCACCGGATCCGGACAGCGCGGAAGTTCAAAGACGTCCTGACCAAGCTGTTGGAGCAATCGGAGTCTCACAACAGCGGGCTGGCCAGAGCCCTCTTTGAATCGGAGCATCTGGAGAGGGCGGCAGCGCCCGCACCCGAAATCAGCGGGGGTTGTTGCCCAAATCTCTGTCGCCCTTCCACAGCGGCAGGAGCCCACGATGACGTGGAAGCCAGGATCCGATTCAGGGCCACAACCAGCCGAACGTCCCGGCCGTCAAGAGCGCATAAATGAGACCGTCGCACATCGACTTGAGCGTAGGGCTCCATTTGCGTTTGTACCAGATCGAGTTCTGGAGCAGTGCCATCGCGTATCCCAGAAAGGCAGCGCAGCCGGCGAAACGAAAGACCATCAGATATTCAGCGCCCGGCTCCAGGGCACGCCCGGCGACGTAGGCGGCAGCAATCCCGACCAGAACCGAGTAAAGGAACCAGAGGATCAGGCTCCCGGTCATCGAGGGCGGACCGCTGGGCATCACCGTAACGAAGGCCACCGGCCCTTTGGTCGTTTTCTCGATGAACTCGGGTGTGCCCATTTCCTTGGGGCTTCCCGCGCAGGGAATGACGTAATCGCCGGGAGGAATGTCGAAGGCACGCAGCGCATCCATCACTTCATCCTCCGACGGTACGGTGTCGAAGTCGCTGCGGTGGTACGTGAGCAGCATGTGAATGATGGAGCTAGCAATGAATACAGCCACTGCCGAGAGTAGAATCGGGAGCCACAGGGAAGCGATGGAAACCATTTTTCAACCTCCTGAAGTACTCGCCTGGCGGCCGGTAGGCTGGGCCGCCGGACACTACCGGGTATTTTGAACGCTGGGCAGGGGCACGGCAACCACCATATTGGGAAAACCGTTGAAACCGGGGCATCAGCCATGTCCCGGGAATCAAAAAAGTCGAAGGCAGGACGGCAACGCTCCCTCACAGAGCCGTAGCTGCCGGCTCCGATCGCCTCGCTGGGGGATCGTAGTAAGATAGCCGAAAGACGAAGAGAGAGGATTTCGATTTCGTCCGCACTCTTCCGGCCAAATGACCTCAGCTCAGCCCGCCACTTCAAAGGTCAGCGTGGCCCAGTAGCTTTCATAGCTATGGCTTGCTGTGTCGACCTGGACCAGGTGTATCTCACGCACATACCAGCGACCCGAATGGGAAAGAGAGATGACCGCCTGGCCGTGAAGATCGGTGACCAGATGGGAAGCCTGACCGGCCTGGCCGGAATAGCCCGCGTGCAGATCGAGTCCCGCAAGGGGCTTGCCTTCATAGACCACGCGGACCGGCAAACGGTCCCCCGCCTGCAGCCGATAAGGGTTCTCTAGAGGGAGGATTTCGATTTTCAGTCCGAGAGGCTGATTCTGGTTGGTGCTCCGTTTCCGACCGGATTGAAGGTAGATCTTGACGTATTGCTGAAAAGGCGATCTTGCGCGGATGACTGGCCAGGGCGATCCAGTAATTCCCGTGCTTTTCGGGTTGAAAGTCCAGATTCAGCCAGTTTCCCTCTACATAGGGCGTTCCCGGTTCAAACGTCTCACCACCCGGATCGATCCCCAGCAGAACCGCTATTCGATCCGGGGCCACCGCGTTCTCCGAAGTCCGGTAGATCGTTCCGTTCCCGTTACGGATCCTGATCTTCTCCCCCGGAAAGGTCAGAAAAGAACTCGACTCCAGCCACATGTCATGGGCCGTGACGACCGTTGCGCACAGTGGAATCAGAAGGATCAGCGCGATTCTCTTTGCCATTTGGTCTCTCCTTGAAAAGTCGGCTGATCTCCAGTTCCCGGAATGTCTCAGACCAGAAAAAAGCGACCGTCGGTAGAGCGGATCTTTCCTTGATCCGCGAGGTATTCGAAGTGCGCATCCACCTCACCCAGCCCGAGCAGAACGTGGACACCCTGCAGGTCCCCAAACAGTCGGGAGGCGACATCCCAGACGGTCTGATGCTTCTGTTGCATGAGAATTTCCAGGATCGCGAGGTGGCGGCGGCGATGATGCTCGATTATGAAATCTATACGGGCGGTCAGATCGACGATGGGCGGCCCGTGGCCGGGAAGGACTTCCAGCGGCTCGCTGCTGAGGGAGCTGATCCGCCCCAGCGAGTCGAGATAGAGGTTTAGAAGGCCATGTCTGCTCCGCTCGCTTCCGCCGATGTTGGGGGTGTACTGAGGCAGCACGTGATCGCCCGTCAAAAGCGCACTACCGTAGCTCAGGCAGATCGAGCCGCGAGTGTGGCCCGGGGTGTGGAGAACTTCCAGATTCGTACCGTTCACCGGGAGTTGCTGCCCCGCACGCAGACCCTCGGCGTCGACCGATTCCGCCATCTCGTCTCTCGCCCCTAGAGCAGGCCTGGCCCTGTCGATCATGTGGTCGGGAGCACCCCAGCGCCGCAGTCTCTCCAAGGTTGCCGCTAGCGACGCGTCGAATTCTGCTTCAAAATGAAGAACATCTTTCCGGTCAGCTTCATGAATCAACACCCGGGCTCCGGAAGCCCGCTGGATGCGGCGTGCCAGTCCGAAGTGATCCGGGTGCTTGTGGGTCAGAACGACCTGTTCAATCTCTTCGACCCGCAAGCCCATTTCGACCAGGCCCTGGACCAGAGCCGACCACGCTTCTTGGGCACCGATCCCGGTGTCGACCAGAGTCAAAGGCCGGCCGCGGATGACGTAGGTATTCACGTCATGTTCAAAATGGGGGTTGGGAGTACGAATGCACTCGATCGGTGATTTCTTCTCCACTGTCTGTGCTGCCGCAGGTGGTCAGATGCCTAATTCTAGCGCGGGCTTCCGCCTGGCGAAAAGCTCTCCTCAGAACGACCTTGATGAACCCCCGTCTAGTGCACTGTCCGGAAGTACACCAGCGCCAGCTCGATGACGGGACTGAGGCGGTCTTCCTTGAGTGGAACCAGGAAGGAAAGTAGTCTTGGTTGGGCGCACTTTCGGGAGGTGCGAGAACGAGCCTCATTTCATGGAAAGGTTCAAGACCATGCATGACGGGAAACTGAAATTCCTTCTCGCTCTGGTAACTCTACTACCCGGGGTGTCGGAGGTCTGCTCCAAAGCCCACGCGCAGAATGCCGAGACCTATGACATCGTTTTGCAGGGCGGCCGGGTCATGGATCCGGAGAGTGGACTCGATGCGGTTCGCAATATCGGCATTCGGGACGGCCGGATCGTCGAGATCTCACAAACGCAACTGGGGGCACCGGAGGTGTACGACGTTTCCGGGCTGGTGGTTGCTCCCGGATTCATCGACCCTCATGCCCACGGCCAGTCCAACCGGGCCAATGAATTCCAGGCTCATGACGGAGTCACCACGGCCCTCGAACTGGAGTCGGGAATAGCATTCCTCAGGCAGTGGCTGGCGCGCCGCACCGGAAATGCCCTGATCAACTTTGGTGCTTCGGTGGCGCATGGGACGCTTCGCTGGATGGCCATGCAAAGCTACCAACATCAGGCCAGCCGAGCCGAGCGGATCGTAAAGCGAGAGGGCCTCGACAGCGGCCGCCTGGGAGACGTCTTTGCCCAGGTGCGGGAGGCCCGCTATCAGACTCTGAAGGACAGGGAAACGGCCGCGCTGATGGAGCGGTTGAAGAGCGGACTGGAAGCCGGCGGCCTGGGCATCGGTGTTCCGGTGGGCTACTATCCGGCGGCCACACGGGAAGAACTCTTTCGCGTGTTTGCGTTTGCTGCGGAAAGGGAAGTCCCCGTCTTCACGCACGTTCGCGAGATCAGCATCGCTGGAATCCAGGAAGCCATTTCCAACGCTGCGGTCACCGGGGCGCCCCTGCACATCGTTCACATCAACAGCATGGCGCTTGGTGATATCGAGGTGGCCCTGGAAATGGTAGCAGCGGCCAGGCAGCAGGGCCTCGACATTACGACCGAGGTTTATCCTTACACGGCTGCGTCGACTTCATTGCAATCCACCATCTTCGACGATGGGTGGAGGGAACGGCTGGCCATTTCCTACCCGGATCTGCAATGGATCGCCACCGGTGAACGTCTCACCGAGGAGACCTTCGGGAAGTACCGGAAGCAGGGCGGCACGGTCATTATTCACATGATGAAGCCGGAATGGATCGAAGCCGGCATCCGTTCTCCGGTGACCATGATCGGATCCGACGGCCTGCCCTATTCGCCGGCCGCCCATCCGCGCTCAGCCGGAACCTTCTCGCGAGTCCTGGGACGCTATGTCCGCGAACAGAAGACTATCGGCCTCATGACGGCCCTCGGAAAGATGACCATTCTGCCGGCGCGACGGCTGGAGCGCGTAGCTCCCTCAATGTACCTGAAAGGGCGGGTGCAGGTCGGATGCGACGCCGACCTCACAGTCTTTGATCCGGATCAGATCATCGACACGGCGAACTTCGAGGACGACCTTTCGTTTTCCGAAGGGATACACCACGTCCTGGTCAACGGAACGTTTGTGGTGAAAGACGGCCAAACCGTTGCCGGCAGCCGGCCCGGGCGACCGGTCCTGGGAAGATATCGACGCTAACTGCTCTAGAACTCAGTTTCCGGCTTCGGTTCCGGCAGGGGCGACGCGACTCCGACCGGGTGCCCATTCTCGACGGAGGGTCGCTTCATCAGGGCCAGAGCAGCGCGTCCCAGCAGAGTCGCAAATCGGCGCTTGGTCCCCTGCACCGCACTGTCTGCCGAGATCCCGTAGCGCTTGTAGCGGGTCAATAGGCCACGGCAGACAACCAGGTAGGCCAGGAATTTTCGGGGGTCGGCGAGGAGTCCGAAGTGACGCGAGCGCCTCAGGACTGCGGACAGACTGTAGAACACACGCCAGGCTTTCTCGACCCGCTCCAGCAGCTCGGTCGTCGACAAGTGAGGGTGCTCGTAGAGAATTCGCGGATGAACCGGATCCAGCCAGTAGGCGTAGTCCTCTCTGAGAAGCTTGATTTGCTTTTTTCCCTTGCGGAGCATGTGGAAATCCACGGTGCCGGGGAGCGGGGTCATAGGCACAAACTGGGCCAGGGCGATCCCGCAGTCGCGCGCGAACCGGATCGTGTGGTCCAGAGAGTCCCGAGTGTCGGTTTCGATCCCGAAAATAAACGCTCCCATGATGTAGCGAAAGCCTTCCGTGCGGATCTTTTCCAGCTTGTCGACGAGCTCGTCACCGGTGGAATTGAAGTACTTGTTGGTGGCCTTCAAACCCTCTTCGGTCACGCTCTCGATACCAATCAGGGCACCGGCCAGACCGGCCCTCTTCATGGCCGCCAGATACTCGGGATCGTCGGCGACTTCCATCGTGATCTGAGTGAAAAAGAACAGATCCTCGGGTGTCTCCTCGGCCAGCCGTTTCAACAAATCGAAGCGCTGAGCCATGCCGGCTTCGAGGCGCTCTCGTTCGGCGGGGTTGCGGGCGTTTGCAATATCGTCCCGCGTATAGGGGTAGAAGTTGTCGTCGGCGAACATGATGAACCGGAATCCGGCCCGATAAAGGTACTGGGCCTCGGCCACGATCCCGTCATTGGTACGAAGTCGCGGAACCCGCCCGTCCTGCACCCAGACGGAACAGAAGGAGCATTTCTTGGGACACCCCCGTACGGTCTGAATGGAGGCCACCAGATAGCGGTCGTGCTTGAGCAGATCCCAGCGCGCCGGAGTGAAGGAATCGGCGTCAACGCGGCCGCCCTGATAAGTCTCTAGAAGTTTTCCCGAGGCGTGGTCCTCGACAACCCGAGGCCACAGCTCCTCGGCGTCCCCTGTGACGACAGCGTCGCCGTACTTGAGTGTTTCCTGGGGGAACACAGACGCGTGCGGACCCCCGAAAATGACGGTGGCACCCCGTTCGTGCACTTCCCGGGCCAGCGCATAGCCATGGATCGCATTAAAAGTGTGAATGCTGATTCCGACCAGATCGCCGGGATGGAGCTGGTCCAGAGGAAACTCCTCGATGGTCTGGTCGACCAATCTCAGCTTCTTGACATAGTGATTTTCAGGAGTTACAGCAGCCAGAACCGGCAGGGCCCTGGGCGTTATGAACGAAAACTCAATCCGCTCGGCCGAAGGCGCCGGATTGGCGAGAAAGACCTGGAAGTCTCGATAGGATTGCAGGTTGGCCATTGAGAACGTCACCTCCCCCGGCTCCGGAAGGAGCGAGGATCTGGAGTGTAATGTGTCAGTTGTGCCGGGTCAAGACACCCAAACCTTCACATTGGGCGATCGTCTAGGAATTCTAGAGACACGCCTTCCCCGGATTGGTAGAATTCGAGCCAGGTCATCTTGTCTATGTCTGAAGATCCGTCAGCAGCGAGGCCGGACCGTCAATCCCGACTGACGAGACGCGGATTCCTCAAGGCGGGAGCCGCAACGGTTGCTGCCACGACTTTCGGTTTCGACCTGCGGCCGGCGCTGGCCCAGGCCCGCGAGCTCAAGATCTCTCGAACCACCCAAACTCACAGCGTGTGTCCCTACTGTGCCGTGGGTTGCGGCGTCGTAATTCACACGCTGGGTGACGGGGCCCGAAACGTGGAGGCCTCTGTGGTCCACGTTGAAGGCGATCCGGACAACCCCATTAACCGCGGCACGCTGTGTTCCAAGGGAATTACTCTTAAGCGTTTCGTGGTGAGCGACCGCAGGCTGACGCGCCCCCGGTATCGAGCAGCAGGATCGGATCGGTGGGAAAACATCTCCTGGGAGACGGCCTTGGAGCGCATGGCCAAACGCATCAAAGAGTCCCGTGACCGCGGGTTTCAGGAAAGTGACGGGTCCGGAAGGGTGGTCAACCGCCTGTCCAATGTGGCCCTGATCGGTGGATGTACGGACACCAATGAGATTAATTACCTGCTGGGCAAGTTTCGATTCGGACTGGGGATCCAGGCCTACGAAAATCAGGCCCGCCTTTGACACGGACCTACGGTGGCCAGTCTGGCCGCCACTTTCGGCCGGGGCGCCATGACCAACGGCTGGACCGACGTGGCCAACACAGACGTCGCACTGGTCATGGGGGGCAATCCCGCCGAGAATCACCCCGTGGGCTTTCGCTTCGTCATGGAGGCCCGGCGCAATCGAAAGGCTAAACTGGTCTGTATAGACCCCCGATTCAATCGAACCGCTGCCGTGTCCGACCTGTTCGTCCCCATCCGGGCCGGATCCGACATTGCATTTCTGGGAGGACTGATTCACCACACCCTTTCCCGCGATCTCCATCACGCGGACTACGTCCGGCTCCACACCAACGCCGCGTTTCTGGTCTGCGAGGAATTCGATTTCTCCGAGGGGTTGTTCTCGGGCTGGGACGAGGACGAGAAGGAATACGACAAGTCGAGCTGGCGTTACCAACTCGACTCGCGCGGGCACGCCCGTACCGACCCCAGCCTGCAGCACCCGCGCACCGTCTTTCAGCTTCTGAAGCAACACTATGCTCGCTATACGCCCGAGAAAGTGGCCGAGATCAGCGGCTGCTCGGTCGAAGAATTCACACGCGCAGCCGAGATCATCTGCTCCACGGGTCGTCCCGATCGGCGAGGGACGGTTCTTTACGCGCTGGGCTGGACCCAGCACAGCCACTCGGTTCAGCTCATTCACGCGGCCTCCATGCTGCAGCTTCTCCTGGGTAACGTTGGGGTCCCTGGAGGTGGCGTCAACGCTCAACGCGGTCACTCCAACATCCAGGGCGCCACCGATCTGGGCGCCTGGGATAAGCTGCCCGGGTACCTGGGGGTTCCTCGAGCGAACCAGACGAGCCTGGCTGAATACGTCGCCGCCAACACTCCCCGGCCGCTGAGTGGCCGGTCCATGAACTACTGGAAGAACACTGACCGCTTCATGGTCAGTCTCCTCAAGGCCTACTACGGGGACAGCGCCACCCGCCAGAACGACTTCGGCTACCACAACCTGCCCAAGATCGGAGAGGGTGAGAATCATAGCTGGGCTTTCATCTTCGACCGGATACTGCAGGGAAGCGTCGAAGGGCTGATCTCCTTCGGGATGAACCCGGTGGCGAACGGCCCCAATTCGCCCAAAATGATTGCTGCGCTCGGTCGCTTGAAGTGGCTGATCGTGGCCGAGTGCTTCGATACGGAGACCTCCTCTTTCTGGGATTCGAAGAAGCTGGCCGGCGAATACTATCCGCGAGCCCGGGATCCAGGCGACATCGACACCGAAGTTTTCCTGCTTCCAGCCGCCTGCTCGGCCGAGAAGGACGGCACCTTCGTGAATTCCTCGCGCTGGCTGCAGTGGAAGTGGGCGGCCGTGGATCCACCCGGCCAGGCCAGGCCAGACCAGGAGATCATTGCGCGGCTATTCCTGGAACTGCGGCGGCTCTATGCAGAGGATGCAGGGACGGCTCCGCGGCCTCTTCTGGATATTGCCTGGGACTATGCCAACCCCACCTCACCGGACCTGAGCGAAGTAGCCCGGGAAATCAACGGGCGCGAGATCTCGAGCGGGCGCCAGCTCAGCAGCTTCGCAGAACTCAAACGGGATGGCTCCACCCTGTGCGGCAACTGGCTGTATTCGGCGTCCTACCCGGAAAGCGGTAACCAGATGGCCCGCCGCGGGCAGGAAGATCCCAGCGGGCTGGGCTTCTACCACCAGTGGGCCTGGAACTGGCCGCTCAACCGCCGGGTCCTCTACAACCGGGCCTCGGCCGACCACAGGGGGCGGCCCTGGGATCCCAGTCGAGCCGGAATCCAGTGGGACGGGCGGCGCTGGGTTGGAGATGTGCCGGACTATGGTCCCACGGCGGATCCGGACTCCACGGGCGCGTTTATCATGCTGCCGGAAGGCGTGGCCAAGCTCTATGCGGCCGACTTCGCCGAGGGGCCCTTCCCGGTGCACTATGAGCCAGCCGAATCCCCAGTTGCCAATGCCATGCACCCGGGCGTCGAAAGCAATCCCCTGGCACTGGCCTTCGGCAGCGAGTTCGATCGTCTGGGAAAGGCCGATGCCTTCCCGCATGTGGCGGTCACCTACCGGCTGACGGAACATTTCCACTTCTGGACCAAGCACGTGGACGCCAATTCGCAGCTGCAGCCGAGCTTCTTCGTGGAACTGCCCGAGGAGCTGGCGGCCGAGAAAGGGGTGGAGAATGGAGAGCGGGTCCGGGTCACTTCGGCCCGGGGGACGGTCGAGGGAAATGCTCTGGTGACGCGCCGGCTGCGCCCGCTCCTGGTGTCCGGCCAACGCGTCTACCAGGTGGGTCTCCCGATACACTGGGGCTTCGTGGGCAAGGTCACAGGACCCCTCGTAAACAACCTGAGCCCCTCGGTCCTGGATCCCAACTCAGGAACTCCCGAGTACAAGGCCTTCCTGGTCAACGTAGAGAAGATTTGAGCGCATGAGCAAGACTCCAATCGTTGCCAAGCTGATCGATACCACCACCTGCATCGGCTGCAAGGCCTGTGAGGTGGCCTGCCAGGAGTGGAACGATCACGGGTTCACCCTCGCAGACAACCCGGGTACCTACCAGACCCGGCCCGATCTGGGACACGAGTTCTGGAACCTGATCTATTTCAATGAAGTCGAGCACGACGGCGGTTTCGCCTGGTTGATGGCCAAGTACCAGTGCATGCACTGCGGCGACCCGGGCTGTCTGACCGCCTGCCCGGCGCCGGGCGCCATTTTCGTGCGCGACAACGGCATCGTGGACTTCGACCATGACGCCTGTATTGGATGCGGGTACTGCATCACCGGTTGCCCTTTCGATGTCCCCCGACTGAACCCCAGGAATCAAAAGGTCTACAAGTGCACTCTCTGCTCGGATCGGGTCGAGGTGGGTCTCGAGCCCGCCTGTATCAAGGCCTGCCCGACCAACTGTCTCACTTTCGGGACGCGCGAAGACCTTCTCGAGAAGGCCGAGAACCGGGCTGCCGAGTTGCGCTCGGATGGACACCTGAAGGCGGGCGTCTACAACCCCGCGGGAGTCGGCGGGACCAATGTGATTTATGTTCTGGACCAGGGGGACAGGCCGCAGGCTTACGGCCTGCCGGCCAATCCGGAAGTTCACTGGGCGGTTCGCTTCTGGAAAGGGCCCCTCAAGTGGTGGGGAAACCTGCTCCTTGCCGGAGGCGTCCTAGGAGCCTTCCTGCACTACCTCCGCTTTGGTCCGAAGGAAGAGTGAAGATGCCTGACGAAAAACGAATTCTTCGCTTCAACTTTTTCGAGCGCGCCATTCACTGGTTAGCCGCGCTCAGCTTCATTCACGCAGGACTGAGCGGACTGGCTTTGTGGACCCCGGGACTCTACTGGCTGTCGATTCCCCTGGGAGGCGGGGAGATGGTTCGAGCCTGGCATCCCTGGGGAGGAATCGTCTTCTCTGCCTTTCTGGCACTCATGTCGCGGTCCTGGGCCGGACAGATGCTCTTGAGCAGGGAAGACTGGCAGTGGCTGCGCGGGGCCCACCGTTATGCGGTTCACGACGACTCGGGACTTCCCCCGGCGGGACGTTTCAACGGCGGCCAGAAAATGCTCTTTTGGACTCAAGCACTGTGTGGTGTGCTTCTCCTGTTGAGCGGACTGGTCCTCTGGTTCCCCGAATCCACGTCGCAATCGGTTCGGCTGCTGGCCATTTTCATTCATCCACCGGCCGCCCTGATTTCGATTTTGTTCATCATCGTGCACATCTACATGGGAACCGTGGCCATTCCGGGGTGCCTCGGAGCCATGATGCACGGCCGGGTAACCGAGCGCTGGGCAGCCTCTCACCATCCCCGATGGCATCAAGAGATTTCCGACCGCTAGCCCGGCAGCGGGCCGCCCGGGCTCGAGGCCTGGCTGAACGATTTGAGGCTTCCCGGGAAGCGCTCCACTTTGCGGCGACCGTGTGCCGGTTCCAAGGCGAGACGGCCCATCAAACACGCCGATGGGGACAGCTCGACCGGCTTCGGGACCGCGTAGTGAAGCTCGTTCAGGGGATTGGTCCTCCGCCATTGCGCGAAGCCGCGGCGGAACTCGACAGCACATCCTTTAAAGCCTCTCTGGACACGTACTGGCGAAAGATCGAAACTTCGTCTCCGGCCAGCCTGCCGGCCCGTATCGTGCTTCAGCCCTACGCCTTCCAGCAGCCCGCGGGCGAGGGCTCCCCTCCCGGCCGGGTTCCCGATCGCTGTCCTTCCTGCGGCCACCTGCCGCAGGCGGGCGTCTTGCGACCTGCAGGCCATGGCAGCGCTCTCAGCCTGGTCTGTTCTCTGTGCCTGAGGGAGTGGGTTTTTACGCGAGGATCCTGCAGTCACTGCCAAAAGAGCGGGAAGGGAGTGCTGGACTTCTTTAGCTGTGAGGAACTGCCCCACATTCGGGTCCAGGCCTGCCGGTTGTGCCGAACTTACCTCCACCTGATCGATCTCGGCAAGGAACCCGAAGCCATCCCGGACATCGACGAACTGTCGGCCCTCCCGCTGGATGTCTGGGCTCTCGACGAGGGGTACCGCAAGCAGCAGGTCAACCTGGTGGGGATTTAGGGAGGTTCCAGGTTCCAAGTTCCACGTCCTGGAGTGCAGTCAACATGGGGAACAGACTTGGTTCGGAACATAGGTAACACTATCGGAACGCGAAACGTGGAACTTGGAACGTGGAGGGCGTGTTGCCCAAACCTGATCCAGCTTTTTCTGCCGCCCCCTCCGGGGGCTGCCTTGGAGGACGTCGTCCTGTACCGGGGCCTTACGGCCCCGGCTATTTTCTCTCGCCCCCTTCGGGGGCTGTCTTCAGGCCGCAGCGCGGCCGAAAGAAAATAGCCGTGGGCGTCAGCCCACGGAAGTCTCCGTCAATTCTAAAGCCCTGAAGAGGCGACAGAGATTTGGGCAACACGCCCGTGGAACTTGGAACGTGAAACGTGGCCCCATCGAACTTTTTCCGGTGGGTGTCCGTTTTACTCTCATATAACATGAAGCGAAGCGAATGGTTCCAGGGACAGGAAAGAACAATGAGGGGGAAGCGATGACTGATTCACAGTACCCACAGCAATTCTCAACCGACTCACGACCGGTTAGCCCCGAGCAGGCGGATCCTGCGGATCCAGGGATGGCCCCGCCCCCTGCACCGCCTCCCCACCATGCAGCCCCGGATTCGAGGACCAAGTCTCCGGTCCTGGCGACCGTGCTGTCCCTGATGCCGGGGCTGGGACAGGTGTACGTCGGCTACTACCAGCAGGGCTTCATTAACATCCTGGTGGTGGGTTCCGTGATTGTGCTGCTCGGCCTTGACCCCGGAGATCTGACGCCTCTAGTCGGCCTTTTCCTGCCCTTTTTCTGGCTCTACAACATGGTGGATGCCCATCGTCGAGCCAGCTTCTACAACCGGGCTCTGGCCGGCCTCTCGGAGGACGGTCTGGCCGATGAAATGCAGATGCCTGACGGCCGCGGCGGGCTGGTGGCCGGAATTTTCCTGATTCTCTTCGGCCTGCTCTCTTTTGCCCACATTCACCTGGATATTTCCCTGGACTGGCTGGCCGACGCCTGGCCGGTGGTCCTCATCCTGATGGGTGCCTACCTGATTTACAGGTCCTGGTCCGCCCGCCAGGAGAAGGCTGAAGTCCACTGAGAATGTGGGAGGCGCCCCGGGGCTTTCGGCCCCTCCTACTCTAGCCCGGATTATGCAAGAACCGTAGTTCGGTGTTGAAAAACGACTCGAGAAGTGGCCCAACTCGGAAGCGGGCAGGTGTGACAGGCGGATTTGCGAAGAATATGGGTTGGCGAGGCGTTTGAGTGGTTTGGGGAGTGAATTTCAGACAGATCTGGGCCTGGATGAGTGTCGGAAGCGGTTTTTCGGGGGAGCTGGGAAAAGCTAACTGGAGTTCAGGCGACTCAAGACGAGGTGGAAGAGGGGTTGTTCGGGGAAGGCTGAGGAAAGATGGACCCAGATGCGTCGAGTGGTTTGTCGGATCCGGGCCCCAATCTTGAGGACCCGACGACGTAAGGTTTCGATTTCGAGCTTGTGCCAGGGGGTTCCGTGAAGATAGTCGCGCAGGCGCACGAACATCTGGTAAGCCAGTGCATGCAGGAGGAGTCGAAACTGATTGGCCAGGAATCGATGACAGCTGAGTCGGTCCATGCTCAGATGATTCTTGAAGGCCTTGATGAAGTTCTCGGTCTGCCCTCGGTTTGTGTAGTGGTCATAAAGTGATTGGGAGCAGAGATCGTCCCGGTTGGTAACTACAAAGCGACGATTGATGCCACGCTGATCGACCTCCACTTTGACAATGACGCGACGGGATCGATCCCAGCTGTGGGCTCGATAAAGAAACTCGTCAAACTGACGCTGTTTTTCCTCCAGCTCAAGGAACCTCAGCCGAGTCGAATCCAGCAGGGGCTCGACCACTCGCTGCAGGCGAGGGTTTCGACTTAACCCAATGACATACTGGAGTTTATTCTCTTCACATTCACAGAACTCGTAGAGCCGAGGCGTGGCAAAGCCGCTGTCGGCCCGAATCTCAATCTCGACATCCGTCCCCACTGCTTGTCGGATGGCCTCCACGACTCGCTTCAGAATGGGCACGATGTGAGAGGCAGCCCCCTTGTTGCCAGGTCTCAACACGGCACAGACCAGGTCTCCCGTGTCGGCATCGAAGATCAGCAAAGGATGCAGAATGTGGTTTCGGTAATACCCGTGGTAGAAGGAGAACTCCTGTTGGCCGTGAGTGTGGTCGTCGGTACTGTCCAGATCCAGGATGATCTTGCTGGGACGTCTCTTCTTCAGGGAGCGCACATAACGGCCTGGCAGCCACCGGCTCAGACGCATCAGATCCTTCTTGGTGACGGAGTTCTCCAGGCGGGAGAAAGTCGGCTGGGTGGCCAAATCGGGATCGCTCTCTGGCAACTGATCACAGACTGTCTTGAGCATCGGATCCGAGCGCAGCGTATCGGCGTCGTTACAGTCTTCGTAGCCGGCCACGATCTGCAAGACTCGTTGTCGGATCAACTTCAACAGGTCATGACGAACGTAGCGTCGGTCTCGACTTTCCGCAATACACGAACTGAAGCCCTCGCACAATCGATGTTGACGATCCAGGGATCCAAACAACAACCATCCTGCGTCGGAAGTGAGGCTCCCCCCATCAAAACGAGCCGTGATGTTTCTGTGGCTATGAAATGGCAGGGTATTCTGGCAGACTGTTTTTGACATTGCCGTAGCTCCTGTTTAGGGTCATTGTTTTTGTAAACCCTTTTATATCAGAGAGCTACGGCCTTTTTCCTGGGCCCAAATCTCACTTGAATTTAGATCTCTTGCATAATCCGGGCTAGGAACCACTCCCACTTTAAGAAACCTCCTCCCACTCTAAGAAACGCCTCTCCACCAGGATTGGTGGCGGTGTTCGAGACCTGGAACCTATGAAAAGATGGCTTTCAGGGCGAAATAGAAAAGGGCCGAGAGAGCGGCCCCGATGGGGAGGGTGACCAGCCAGGAGGCCACGATTCCGGTGACGATCCGGAGGTCGATGGCGGCAATCCCGCGAGCCAGGCCGACTCCCAGGACCGCACCAACGATGATGTGTGTGGTCGACACGGGCAGGCCCATCCGGGAGGCGATCACGACCGTGGCGGCAGCCGACAGCTCGGCACAAAATCCCCGGCTTGGCGTCAGCTCGGTGATCCTGGTACCGATCGTTTTCATGACACGGTACCCCATTGTTGCCAGCCCCAGGACGATGCCGCAGCCGCCGACTACCAGTATCCACAGGGGCACAGCCGACTCCTGGGTGACTTGCTGGGTTCCCACAATGCTGACAACGGCAGCCAGGGGGCCTATACCATTGGCCACGTCGTTGGAACCGTGAGCAAATGCCATGGAGCACGCCGTAAATACGCACAGCGGTGCGAATACTCTCTCAACACTGGCATAGTGAAAATCCTTTTCCGCCTCAGGATCGACCTGTACCCGTCGAATCAGCAGCTTACCGGCAACGGCGATGGCCAAGCCCACACCCAGCGCAACTACCACAGTCTGTTCAGCCGACATCTCCAGGTTCAGGTGCTTCAAGCCCTTGAACAAAGTGACCAGCGCCATCAGCAGACCCATGAAAAAGACATAAATGGGACCGTAACGTTTGGCACTCTGCAGCGGCAGATCGGTGTCCAGGATAAAGTGACGCACACTCAGGCTCATCACGAAGGCGATGGTCGCCCCCAGTAACGGCGAGACAATCCAGCTGGCTACAATACTCGTGACCTGGCCCCATTCCACCGCCTCAGATCCCAGGCCCACGATGCCAAACCCGACCAGGGCCCCCACGATGGTGTGAGTCGTGGATACCGGCCAGCCAAAATAACTGGCAATCATCAGCCAAAGTCCGGCCGCCAGCAGGGCCGCCAGCATGCCAAACACGAGGATCTCCGGGGAGGGAACGTGGGACGAATCAATGATTCCCTTTCGAATCGTACCGGTTACATGTCCACCTGCCACGACGGCACCGGCAAACTCGAAGACAGCGGCGATCATGATCGCTCTCCTGACCGTAATGGCCCCCGAGCCGACGGAGGTTCCCATCGCGTTGGCGACGTCATTGGCGCCAACTCCCCACGTCATATACAGGCCGAACAGGATGGCAAGAGTGACGAAGATGAGCCCGAATTCCATCGGATCCGTTTTCCAGTTCGACGTATCAGCGCGCGATCAAGAGCCGCAAACGGTCTCCGACATCCTCGGCGTAGTCCGCTATATCCGCGATCAATCGGATGAGTTCGTACCAGAACACGACGGAGAGCGGCTTCATCTCATCCTCGTGTTGGAAAAGTATTTCGGTGAGCCTGGTCTCGTGGAGGTCGGTCTCAGTCTCAATCCTGCCCAGCTCCTCGATCATCTCCAGAACCCGTTCGACCCGGCGCCCGCGAAAGCCCATCTCCAGCAGTTCGTCCAGTTCGCCGATCACTTTTCGGCACTGCCTGGTTGCCTCCAGGTTGGAGTGCACAAAGGGAAACAGCCCGGCGCGGAGCGAATCCGGGATTTCCATCCGTCGGACGACTAGAAGTTCTGCGATGTCCTGGCAGGCATCGGCAATCGAGTCCTGGGCATTCAGGAGATCGAGCAAGTCGCGTCGATCCACAGGCATGAAAAGACTCTTGGGCAAGTGCGACCGGATATCGTTCTTCAGCTCATCCGACCTGTTTTCGAGCTCACATATCTGCTGCTTGTGCCTGAGAAGAGCCGCCCGGTCGCGATCTCTAAGTGCCTCGAAAAGAGGCAGGACCGTCTCCACACACTCGTGCACTACTTCCATGTGTTCCTGGATGGGGCGGAACGGTGATCGGCCGAAAAGCTTCCCAAGAGGACTGGTGGTGCGCATGGTTTCCGCTCCACTTGACCCGGATGTTCAAACCCGGCAACCGGAACTGGGGACGTCAGGGGCCGGAAAAGATCTTCTGCAGGTGGTCGAACCCAGCTTGATACACTCCCTGTACGATGGCAACCGCCTCCTCATCGGGCACGCCGTCTGCATTGAAATGACTCGACCAGTCCACAATCGACCGAGCGCTACCGTCCTCGCCGTGCACGCGGATGGTCGCTACGTAGTTGGACAGCGGCAGCGGTGAATCAATGATCGAATAGCGATAGAAACGCTGCTCATCGTTGTGCTCTTCCAACTGCTCTACAACCACGCCGCCACCACCGGCAAGAGTCAGGTGCCGGACCTTGCCGGTCTCATCCAGAGTGCTCTTTTCAACGACGGGCAGGAAGGCGGGTACGTCGTTGAATCCGCTGATTAGTTTCCAAGCTTCCTCAGGTGACGCTTTCAGTTCGAGCTGCATATGAACGCTGAGCATGGTCGCTTTCTCCTTTTCCTTAACTTTCAACCTTTCCCCAGTAACTTTCAACCTGGAGCGGCAGTTTTTGCCGGTTCGAGGCGAGCCATGGTGGGAGAACGGCGGTCAGGACAAAGGCCCAGCCTCACGCCGTCGGTCTCTCGACCCTGGCGGGGGGGGCAGACTTCGACGCCAGCAGGACCAAACAGAAATGCCGGAAGGCCGGCTTCAGTAGCGCGGGCCCCGGGGGGCGCTGTCCTTCCGGGGACGGGCCTGGCTTACCTTCACATTCCGCCCTTGAACGGCGCTCTCGTTAAGGTTGCTGATTGCCTCTTCAGCCTCTTGCTGGCTGGGCATCTCAACAAAGCCAAATCCCTTGGACTGCCCGGTGTACCGGTCGGTAATGATGTTGGCGCTCGAGACTTCCCCGAACTCCGCAAACATATTCCGCAGGTCGTCCTCGCTCACAGAGTAGGGCAGATTACCAACGTAGATATTCATCGATTCCTTCTTTCACGTGTTCATTGATCAAAACAACGTACCGAGTCAGTTACGCGGAATTATCAATGCTGGTCAACCAAATGGCAACCCTTGTTTTTCGCACTCCCTTTCAGAACATGCAATCCGGCACCTAAAAGGATAGCATTATGATCGACGGAGGGGCTGACGAAACAAGGCCATTTCAGTTGATCACACCTTAGCCACCATCGTCTTCGATGTGTATCCGCCACCAGTTCCTGGCACGCTCCTGGGTCCAGGGCCGCTCGAGCCGGCAGGCGTCCAGGCGACGGTGCAGCTCCTCTGCGCTGGCCGGCCGCCTGGCAGGATCCTTTTCCAGGCACAGAAGGATGAGTTCATCCAGAGCTGGTGGGATTTCGAACTCAGATCGCTCTGATGCAGGTACAGGCACGCTGTGAACATGTTGCACCAGCATTTCCATTGGGTTTTTTGTCTCGAACACGGGTTGGCCGGTCAACAGCCAGTAAGCGACGCACCCCAGGGCATACAGGTCCGCCCGTGCGTCAACCTCTTCCTTCCCCAGCACCATTTCGGGGGCCATGTAGGCCGGGGTCCCCGTGGCCACTCCCTGGAGGGTTAGCTGCGTGGCCCCTACCGTCGAAGCGCCCTGGGACTTCACCAGACCGAAATCCAGAACCTTGACAAAATCATAGTCAGGCCCCTGACGGGCCACGTAGATGTTGGCCGGCTTGATGTCCCGGTGGATGAGACCGTGGTCATGTGCGTCGCCCAGCGAATGGCAGACCTGTCTTAACAGAGAGATCGTCCGATCGGGGGGAATGGGCCCGAAACGCTTGACCAGGGAGTCCAGGTCCAGGCCCTCGAGCAGTTCCATGACATAGTAAAAGAACCCGTCCTCCGTGATACCGAAATCGTACAGGGTGATCGTGTGCGCAGACCGAAGAGCTGCGGTTGCCTGAGCCTCCCGCTCAAAGCGCCGGAGCACCGTCTGGGTTTCTTCCGGGCTATGCTCTCCCAGAGACTCCGGGCGGATCAGCTTCAGAGCCGCAGGTCTCGCCAGCATCCGGTGTCTGGCCTGCCACACTTCTCCCATCCCTCCGCGACCCAGCATCTTCACCAGTTCGTAGCTGCCCATGCGCTGCGCCGCGCTGACCTGCGAGCCCAGCTGATAGATAATACGAGAACCAATGAAGGCCATCACAACGCATAAGTAGTTGGGGAGGAACAGCTGGACCAGCATGCCGACGGAAGGATCAGCCGTCCCCCTGGTCATGCCGATCAAGAGCATCAGAGGGGTCATCGAGGCTGTGGCCAGTGCCGCTAAGAGAGTTTTCCCCGGCGTGCTGGGAACAATCAAGACGAACAGAATCATCCAGGCACAAACCCACGAGATGCCGTAGTACTGGAACTCCGGCGTGATCGGCAACCACGTGAGGTAAAAGTCGATACCTACGGCTCCGATCACTTCATAGAAAAGACCGATGTCGCAAAGCAGCTCAGCGGGCAGCTTTCCGCTTCTTGAAACAAAAAACATCGCCAGCGAGATGAGAATCGCGATCGCTGCGGTGAGGTGACTCAGCGGGACGCCGCCCACGACAGGAACGTTCATGAAGTAATTCGGGTCGCTGGCCAGCCAACCGCTGACGTAAGCGACGAAGTAACAACCCGAGTACAAGAGGGCGGCGATGCCCAGTCGATAGGCCGCCTTCTCGACCAGATCCCGGGGGAGGCCGTAAGGGTCGCTGGAGGTGGCGGAAATGGGGAAAGGCCTGCCCGGTCGGAGAGCCTTTTTCATTCCGCCTCCTCGCCTGGAGCGGCTCAGCGCCTTGCGAATCGAACGCCTGCCTGTGCGGTTCAAGACGTCTTCGGTCATCTCTTGTCCTTGCTCTGAAAGCTCCGGCCCGTGGTTCTTCGGTGCGATGATCCTACGTTTTGCGACAGAGTTCAATCCTACTCTCGCCTACTCTCGGGGGCTCGTCCTTTGTTGAAAGTACCGGAAACAATCCGGGGTTGGGTAGTGTCCTAATGGGACAATGGGACACTACCCAGGGTTGAGGCCGATTGCCTGGAGCAGACCCGCCATGATAGATAACTTCCGCCGCTTTACCCATTACCCTGATCCGGCGGGGCACTGAATTGAAAGCAATGGTTCTCAGAAAGATTGTTTCTCTCAAAGAGGTCGCGACCCCTTTGGAACTGGTTGACCTGCCGGTACCGGTTCCTCGAGCCGGGGAGGTTCTGGTGCGAGTCTCTGCTTGCGGAGTCTGCCACACCGAGCTGGATGAGATCGAGGGACGCACTGCCCCCGAGAAACTACCCGTAGTGCCGGGGCACGAGGTGGTGGGTAGAGTGGAAAGAGTTGACGAATCGGTAACGAAGCTTCGAGAAGGAGACCGGGTCGGGATCGGATGGATTCACTCTTCATCCGGGCAGCCCGACGAGAATCTGAGCCCTCAGTTCCGAGCGACGGGCAGGGACGTAAACGGAGGATACGCCGAATTCATGACCGTCCCAGAGGACTATGCCTGTATTGTCCCGGACGTTTTCTCCGACGCGCATGCGGCGCCGCTGTTATGCGCGGGAGCAGTGGGTTACCGAGCATTGAAGTTGAGTAATATCCGGAATGGGGCGCTCGTAGGGCTGACCGGGTTCGGAGGCTCGGCCCACCTGGTGCTTCAGATGATTCTGCATAAGTTCCCCGCTGCGAAGACCTATGTTTTCGCCAGGAGTGCCGAGGCGAGAGAGTTTGCGACGGCATTGGGAGCCACCTGGCCCGGATTATGCAAAAGATCTGAATCCGAGTGAGATTCTGGCTCCAGGAAAAAGCCGTAGCCCTCTGATATAAAAGGGTTTAGAGAAACAAAGACCCTAAACAGGAGCTACGGCAATGTTGAAAGCAGTCTGCCAGAATACCCTGCCATTTCATAGCCACAGAAACATCACGGCTCGTTTTGATGGGGGGAGCCTCACTTCCGACGCAGGATGGTTGTTGTTTGGATCCCTGGATCGTCAACATCGATTGTGCGAGGGCTTCAGTTCGTGTATTGCGGAAAGTCGAGACCGACGCTACGTTCGTCATGACCTGTTGAAGTTGATCCGACAACGAGTCTTGCAGATCGTGGCCGGCTACGAAGACTGTAACGACGCCGATACGCTGCGCTCGGATCCGATGCTCAAGACAGTCTGTGATCAGTTGCCAGAGAGCGATCCCGATTTGGCCACCCAGCCGACTTTCTCCCGCCTGGAGAACTCCGTCACCAAGAAGGATCTGATGCGTCTGAGCCGGTGGCTGCCAGGCCGTTATGTGCGCTCCCTGAAGAAGAGACGTCCCAGCAAGATCATCCTGGATCTGGACAGTACCGACGACCACACTCACGGCCAACAGGAGTTCTCCTTCTACCACGGGTATTACCGAAACCACATTCTGCATCCTTTGCTGATCTTCGATGCCGACACGGGAGACCTGGTCTGTGCCGTGTTGAGACCTGGCAACAAGGGGGCTGCCTCTCACATCGTGCCCATTCTGAAGCGAGTCGTGGAGGCCATCCGACAAGCAGTGGGGACGGATGTCGAGATTGAGATTCGGGCCGACAGCGGCTTTGCCACGCCTCGGCTCTACGAGTTCTGTGAATGTGAAGAGAATAAACTCCAGTATGTCATTGGGTTAAGTCGAAACCCTCGCCTGCAGCGAGTGGTCGAGCCCCTGCTGGATTCGACTCGGCTGAGGTTCGTTGAGCTGGAGGAAAAACAGCGTCAGTTTGACGAGTTTCTTTATCGAGCCCACAGCTGGGATCGATCCCGTCGCGTCATTGTCAAAGTGGAGGTCGATCAGCGTGGCATCAATCGTCGCTTTGTAGTTACCAACCGGGACGATCTCTGCTCCCAATCACTTTATGACCACTACACAAACCGAGGGCAGACCGAGAACTTCATCAAGGCCTTCAAGAATCATCTGAGCATGGACCGACTCAGCTGTCATCGATTCCTGGCCAATCAGTTTCGACTCCTCCTGCATGCACTGGCTTACCAGATGTTCGTGCGCCTGCGCGACTATCTTCACGGAACCCCCTGGCACAAGCTCGAAATCGAAACCTTACGTCGTCGGGTCCTCAAGATTGGGGCCCGGATCCGACAAACCACTCGACGCATCTGGGTCCATCTTTCCTCAGCCTTCCCCGAACAACCCCTCTTCCACCTCGTCTTGAGTCGCCTGAACTCCAGTTAGCTTTTCCCAGCTCCCCCGAAAAACCGCTTCCGACACTCATCCAGGCCCAGATCTGTCTGAAATTCACTCCCCAAACCACTCAAACGCCTCGCCAACCCATATTCTTCGCAAATCCGCCTGTCACACCTGCCCGCTTCCGAGTTGGGCCACTTCTCGAGTCGTTTTTCAACACCGAACTACGGTTCTTGCATAATCCGGGCTGGGCAGGTGCCATCTCGGATCGCCCCCCACAACTGCTTCACGCCATCATCGATACGACGCCGGCCTGGACACCGGTTGTCGAAGCGCTCCGGAACCTTCGACCGGGAGGTCGACTGATCATCAACGCGATCAGAAAAGAAGGCTTCGACAAGGAGTATCTCCTGAATCTGAGCTATCACGAACATTTGTGGATGGAAAAGGAGATCAAGACAGTGGCCAATGTGACCCGATCCGATATCTCGGAATTTCTGGCCTTTGCCGCCGAGATTCCGATCGCCCCGAAAATCCAGACCTACCCACTCGAGAAGGCGAACCGAGCTTTACTTGAACTCAAGCGGGGAGGAGTCCAGGGCGCCAAAGTGCTGGTCATCAATTGAAGCTACCTGGGCGAAGAACGAGGATCTCCGAAAAGGTCCAGCGTGTAGCGGGCGACCGCCATCATCTCGGCGTCGTTCATTTTCTTCGAATATCTGGGCATCTTGCCCTCACCCTCATGCATCAGTTTGACAACATCCTCCAGCTCCTCGCCAGACGTCCAGGGATGCTGGTTCAAATCGGGTGGCCTGGTTAGCCTTCCAACTTTTGTGTCCCCCGTTCCGTCTGACGCGGTCGGGCGCCAGAACATCGTCGACCTGAGTACCGGGGTGGGAGCTCCCATCCTGAGACGGACCACGGCCAGGTTTGAGACTCACTTCTTCTGGCGGGCGCAAGAGGAAGATGCCCTCTACAATGCGGGAGGTGGAGTCGTTCGCGCCGGGTTTCCAGGCTCCTCACTTCGAGTGGGAGAGGAACTGGGCGTAACACTCAACGACTCTTTGATTCAGGGCACAGCGCTTTCCTGGGGCGTGTATCGTTTTCTGGTAGGTGCGATCGACGGGATCGTGACGACCTTCGCGATTGTGTCGGGCGTAGCCGGGGCCGGTCTGTCCTCGGGCATCGTCATCGTCCTGGGCATCGCCAATCTGCTCGGTGACGGGTTCAGCATGGGAGTGAGTGACTACCTGGGTACCAGAGCAGAGGATCAGCAGCGCCAGCAAGCCAGGCGCCTGGAAGAGCACCACATTGCGGTTCTTCCCGAGGGGGAGACAGAGGAGGTGGTCTGGAGACGCTGCTGATTGGTGGTATCGCGGCCACGCTGGCCTACCTGGCAGGGGCGATCCTGAAAGGGCTGGTGGCCTTCGCCTGAGGGGGGACAGTCCCGGGTTCCAGGTTCCGGCTGCGGTGGAAGAAACAGGACGGTAGAGTGTCAGCTCACCGTTTGAAACGGATACTCCAACTTGAAGTGTATGAAATGTGTATGAGATTCTCTAGACATGAGGACAAATATTGTGCTGGATGACGAATTAGTGAGAAAAGCGTTCGCAGTCTCGCGGGCCAAAACCAAGAAGCAGCTGGTTCACGAGGCACTGGAACTGCTGGTCAGATTCGGGGAGCGAAAGGACCTCAGCGAGTTGGCGGGTCAAATCGACTTTCATAAGGATTTCGATCACAAGCAACTTCGAGAGCTTCGCTGGTGATACTAGTAGACACTTCGGTGTGGATCGACGTATTCCGGGACGGTAGTGGTTCGATGAAGCGACTGGTTCAGAACAGAATCGGTGATGACTTCTACGTTTTGACGCGGTTCAATCAGCTCGAATTACTGCAGGGGACCAAGGACGAGGGAGAGTGGAAGCGGCTTTCAGATTATCTCGAAAAGCAACTGTATTTGGAGATGTCCGAGAGTACCTGGGAGCAGGCGGCCCGAATCTACTACGATCTCAGACGCGAGGGGGAAACGGTTCGGAGCGCAGTCGACTGCTGCATCGCCCAGATCGCCCTCGAACACGGAGTACTGCTGCTGCATCGGGACGAAGACTTCAGGACGATTGCCGGCATACGCCCGCTCCGACAGGAGGCATTGGCTTGATTTCCACAGCGGAGCAGCAGACGTTAAGATCAAGACAAAGGTCCATCTTCAATCCGTGCGTCCTCTACCATTTCGCGCAGGGTCTCTATGACCAGATCGGGGCGATCCAGCGGAATCCAGTGCCCGCTATCTCTCGCCTCCAGATGGCGCCCGCGGCTGGACGAAGCCGCCAACTTTTCCTGGCCGGGTCTCCACTGTGGATCAGAATTCGGGGCCGATATGACGGTCAGCGGCAAATCGGGAGGCAGGGGGCTGATCTGTACCTGCTGGGCGCTCTGGCTGACCCATTCGATCTGACTTGCCAGAGCCTGAAAATAGGCCGGCCGGATCCAGAACCACTTCAGCACGTCCCGGGCCTCCTGAGGGAGACGCTGCATGGGAGAAAGCAGCCGGTCTTGAAGTGTTCTGGGAACTCCTTCGCTGAGAAACGAGGCCAGACGGCGCGCAGCTGACAGGGCACCCGCACTTCCTAGAGAAACGACCAGGCGGACCAGGCCGAATCGGGCCAGCCACACCCCCCGACGGGACAGTCTTGCTCCATTCACGATCTTGGCTCGATTCTCGCCTTTCAAGTCGAGCCACTGTTCGGGGTCGGCCGGGTCCAGAAGCAGCGTCCCGGCCACTTCGTCCGGGTATCGGTGGGCGAAGAGTCTGACGGTCAAGCCGCCGTAGGAATGGCCCACCAGGAGATAGGGTGGCTCCAGCGAACCACGGCGTAGAAGCAGCCGGAGTTCCTCTAGGATCTGCTCCGCCGAACGGGGCATCGGACCCGGGTCGCTCCAGCCACAGCCGGCCCGATCGTAGGAAGCGGTCGCAGTGAACCTGGCCACCTCCGACTGCACGAGCGCCCAGGTCAGACAAGTGGCGCCCAGAGCCGATTCAAAGACCACCGTCGGACTGCCGCTGCCGCTGCTAAGCAGATGCAACCGGTACCCCCCCACATCGACCATCCGGCCCGGCGGCGGAAACCGGCGAGTGTCGCGCAGACTTCCGACCTGCTGGTAGAGGAACCCCAGCAGCGAGAGACCGATTGTCGATCCCAGCACCCACAGCAGGGCTGTCAACAACACCTCCAGAGCACCCTCTACTTCCCCATCCGGTAGCGGTAGGCCCGGTTCTTCGTCACATTCCAGTTGTCCTGAAAACGGCTCCAGTCGAAGTTCTCTGCGTTGCTGCTCAATCGGTCCATCCCGTCCTGGAAGCGGGGCAGACACAGTCCCTGGTCTGCCTCCGGCGGGAAATAGATGGGTTTTCCGAACTGCACGAACAGCTTGGTGAAGGGTTTTGGGATCCGAAACCCGTCCCAACTGTTCAGTTCCCAGAAATGCTGGGGCTGGACGTGCACGGGAAGAACCGGAAAACCGGTCTTTTGGGAGAGCCATACGGGTCCCGGCTTGACCTTGTAGACGGGGCCCCGCGGACCGTCGATGGTAAAGGCAACATCGATGCCCTTGCTCAGGTAGTCCCTCAGCTCCAGGAGGGCGGCAACTCCACCGCGGGAACTGGAGCCCCGGGCCGTCCGAAAGCCAAACAGCCGGATCATTCTGGCGATGTACTCGCCGTCGAAATGGCGGCTGGTGATCACTACAACATCACGAAAGCGGGCCACATAACTCCAGCTGAAAATCTGATTGTGCCAGAAACTGAAAATGATTCCACCCTTCTCGGCACTCGTTTCGAGATTCGTCAACCCCTCGATCTGCAGGCGCGAAGTGGAGTTGATGACCCACACCAGCATCCACCCCAGACGACAAATCAGGGTGATATAGACCCGCTGCAGGAAAGTGAAACGGGAGCCTTTCATCGCCAAGAATTATAATTGCCAGCGGGATGTCCGAGAACACGCTATTTTGTTTCCGGGTCGACCTCGCACCGCCGCGTGTGGGGACCCCCTGGTTACGGGCGGAAGAACGAGTCACGATCGAGAGAGACTGCCTGGGCCGTCACCTCCTGGACGAGAGGGGCCCGGGCTGGCCCAACCTCACTCTGGTCGGCTCGGCATGGTCCGAAGAAGAACTGCTCTTTCACTTCGACTGCTGGGCAAGCGACTCTTCTCACCGTCGCGACAGTGTCGTGGTGGTCATCCAGCCCGAATCCACGGGTACCAGGGTGAAACTGGAGATTGACTCTCAGGGCCACTGTGTTGACGCCCACGTCCTGAGACCCGGCGTAGACACCGATCTGAAGTGGGAATCAAGGGCTCGGATCGAGATCGTACAGGGTGACTTCGGCAAGAGCCGGAAGCTTTGTGTTTCGCTTCCGCTGGAGGTTCTGTTACCTCTCTGGTCGGCGCCACCGCCTGAAGTAGGAGCCGTCTGGCGTCTGAACCTGGCCCGCATCATCGAGTTGGAGGGAGAGACCGAGTATGTGCTCTGGAGACCGGGTTTTACTCCCTATCCGGATGTTCTCAACGAGGCTGCCCTGGGCAACCTCATGTTTCTGGATCCCTGATGGCGAGACGATCACTCACGTCAATGTCTGTTTCTGAAATCCGCCGGATCTACGTCGATGGACAACGCGAGCCCTCTGCTTACCTGCTGGCGCGAATGCGCAGAGATCCCCGCCGGGGAGTCCAGACAATTCACTCGATTGCCTCCGGGCGAGCCGCCGCCCGGCGGCGTGAGCGAAGGCGCCTGGAGAAGTTGCTGCAACTGGAAAGAGACCTCTGGGATCAGGGCCGAAAGGCCGTGGCAGGGGTCGACGAAGCGGGTGTCGGTCCCCTGGCCGGCCCTGTCGTCGCGGCTGCCGTGATCTTCCGTCCGGGTGTGACGATCGATCGACTCGACGATTCCAAGAAACTGGACCCGCCAACACGCAGGGATCTTTCCAGCGAGATCAGGGAGAAAGCGGCTGATTACGCTCATGGAGTCGCGGAGGTGTGGGAGATCAACCGGCTCAACGTGTATCAGGCCTCTCTGCTGGCGATGCGCAGAGCCGTCTGCAATCTGCCCACTCAACCAGACCATCTTCTGATTGATGCGCGCACGCTCCCCGAAATGTCCATTCCCCAGGACGCTGTGGTGGGAGGCGACGGCAGGCATTTTTCCATCGCTGCCGCTTCGATCCTGGCAAAGACCCACCGGGACCGTCTGATGGTGGGTCTGGACCGGCAGTATCCAGGTTACGGGTTGGCCCGCCACAAGGGCTACTCGACTCCGGAGCACCAGCAGGCCATCAGACGACTGGGGGCCTGCCCGATTCATCGAACTTCCTATGCCTTCATCGACGAGCTGACCGGTGCCTACTCGGAAACGTTTTACCGGCTCAAGTCAGAACTTCAATCGGTCTCCTGCAGCGCTGAGCTGCAAGCCTGCCGCGGCGAGTTAGCCCGTTGCAGAGGCGGCTTGTCTGAAAACGAGCTCAAAAAGCTCAATCTCCTGATCAACCGACGGCTAAAACGCTATCCCCCCGCCCACCAGCTGAGCCTGCCGGGGAGCGCCTAACAGCGCGGTCTGCCGCCCCCTTTGGGGGCTGTCTTTGGATGATCGGTCTTCACCGGGGCCTTGCGGCCCCCGGCTATTCTCTTTCGCCCCCTCCGGGGGCTGTCTTCAGGCCGCAGAAGCGACCGAAAGAAAATAGCCGTGGGCACTAGCCCACGGCAATCGCGACAGATCATAAAGCCCTGCAGGGGCGACAGATATTTGGGCAACACGCCCTTCATCTTGCAACTTGCAACAGGAACCGGTAACCGATGACCACTGCGCCCCCCAGCGTGCTGCCACCGCCGCTATTGAAAAAAGGGCTCGACCTTTTCGGGCGGCTCCGGGTTGGTCAGCAGCGAGACGGCCACCAGCGCGAGCACAGAGACAGTGATCGCCGGCACCACCGCATCCACAGCCCCAAACCAGCCCAGCTGGTTCTGGAACTTGTACCACACCAGGGTTACGGCTGTTCCCGAAAGAATCGACGCCACCGCACCGGCCCCGGTCGTGCGCTTCCAGAAAAACGCCGCGATCAGTGCCGGGGTGATCCCGGCCCCGTAGATCGTGTAAGCCAGCAGGGCCACCTCCAGGAATTCATCGGAGAGGGTCGAGAGGTAGTAAGCGACCAGTCCCAAACCGATCACGGACAGACGCAGTAGAACCACCAGAGACCGCTCGGATGCCTCGGGGTTCAGGAATCTCTGGTAGACATCACGAACCAGGCAAGTGGCAGGAGCCAGCAGATAACTACCGGCTGTGGACAGGACGATCGCCATGATGGTCGTCAGCATGAAGGCGCCCAGCAGAGCCGGAAGGTGATCCCGTGCGGCATACGCAATCACCCGCCCGTGAATCTCGATGTCCGGTTCCACGGAACTGGCCACCCACGCGCAAAGGATGATGGCCGTCTCCATGAAGGCGACCCCTCCCAACATCCACAGCACGGCCTTCTGTGCGGTGCCCCTGCTTCTGGCCGAGAAGAAACGCTGGTACATGTTGGCATCGCCGAGAATCAGCAGAAACGCGGGAAGCAGGATGCCAACGCTTTCGAGGAGGGAAATCGGGCCAAAAAACTGGAAATGGGAGGGGTCGAGAACTGCCGCCATGCCTGAGAGTCCGCCTGCCTTGAAGAGCAGCACCGGGAGGGTAACGGCGACCCCCAGAATCATGGTCACGCCCTGGATGACACCGATGTTGGCGATCGAGATCATCCCGGCCAGGGAGGTGTAGAGAATAATGAACCCGGTAATGATGAGAATCGATGTATGGATGGAAAGTTCCGGCACCACCAGATTCAATACGGCCCCGGCCGCACGGTACTGGTAGGAGACAATAGTCGTGTAGGCAATGGTCAGACAAGCCGTGCCCAGAAGACGCGCTCCGGCATTGTATCTTCGCTCGAGAAGATCCTGGACCGTGATTCCCTGCAGGCCTCGAGCCCGCGCGGCCAGGAAATAAAGAACACAAATGCCGGCCAGCGAGGAGAGGGGGATGATGACGGCGGCCACCCCGACCCGGAAGGTCTTCTCGGCGTTGCCGAAGATACTTCCCGTGCCGATCCAGGTGGCCAGAAGGGTTCCAAAAAGGACAAACGCGCTCAGATTCCTGCCGGCGACCGAGAAATCCTCCTGGGTCTCGACGCGCCGGCTGCCGCGCAACGCCACCGCCACCAGACCCAGCAGGTAGGCGAGAAGGAAACCGAAGTAGAGGTTCATGGAGTCAGTTTGAGGTTCACCCGACCGGCGCCGAAGTTGGCCGTCTCCGGCTGGGCGGCCGTAACCAGGATGCTCAAGACCTCGTAGTCCTCGTCCACTCGGCCCACATCAAAGTCTCCGCCAAAGACATTCGTGCGGCCGGCGTAGGTGAGGGTGAGGTCCGCTATGAGCCGGTCATTGTGCAGGGCCACGGCCCGGACCGTGATCTTGTCCGCATCCCAGAGCCCCCCGGGCTCTATCGGGCAGCCTCAGAGCAACCTCACCCCTGCTTCCAGGTGGACGCGGTGTCCGGAATGGAGAACGTCGGTCCCGTGCGGCTCCAGGATGTCAACGATAAAGCCGTTGAGCTCCAGCACCAGACCTTCCCCGCCGACGTCCTCTCCGGCAACCACCCAGGTCGTCTTGGTGGCGCTTTGCATGGCATGCGGACAGGCCAGGGGACCCTCTGCGCACACCTCGACAAGGGTGGGCTCGGTAACATCGAGTCGCGCCTCGAAACAGGCCGTGCCGGGCGTGTCGAAAACCGCGGTTCCGCGCTGCCGCGGAATCTTCATGATGGTCTTCGTATCGCCCGATCCCCCCAGATGCTCGCCCCGGGCCAGAACGTCTCCACTCTTAGCATCTCGAATCGTGATCCGGCAGCCCCCTACCAGCGACCCGATCACCTTGGCGTCACAGGAAACAACCCGAACTCGAAGCCTCGTGCTCATCAGGACCTGAGGATAGCAGAATCCCTGGCGGGATTCTGCGTTCCACGTCCCACCTGCCACGTTCCACGTTGCGGCACTTTTCTCCGGCAGCTTCCGCGCTGCAGCGCAGTCACTGGCGTTCCTGCAATCCAGCTCCTGCCGGCTGTCACGTTGGGTCGGCAGCTTCCGCGCTGCAGCGCAGTCACTGGCGTTCCTGCCTCTGTGGGTTCCTTGATTGTCAGTCTTCCTCGCGGCCTGGGGGCCGGCCCGGAGATGATCTGTTCCGCTGCCGAGCCGACAGAGGCGCGAATTTTTTAATGAGCGCGCCAATCCTTAAAGGCAATGTTGATCTGGCCCAGGAAGCGAAGTGAAAACTCGCCAACGTGGAACATGGAACGTGGAACTGGGTAGAATAAGCTGGACCATCCGAAACCCGAACGACCCAAGGACGCGCCGGATCATGAAGTTTTTGACGTACTCGGGAAATGACCTGCTCAAGATCGACCTGCCCGAGGAATCCACCATCCACTATCCCAACCCCCCTCTGCCGGGTTTGCCGGCGGCGGAGATTCCCGCTGCCGTGGAGCGCGCCTTCCAGAACCCGAAGGGAATGCCACCTCTGAGGGAACTGGTGAACTCGAGGTCGAGAGTATTGATTGCTTTTGACGACAACTGCCAGCCTTTCCCGCCCATGCAGCGACCCGACATCCGCCAGACCATCATCGAGAAGCTCCTCGAGATGCTCTTCTCCTACGGGGTCGAAGAACACAACATTGAGCTTCGCTGCGCTGTCGCGCTGCACCGCAAGATGAAGAAGGACGAACTGGCCTACATGCTGGGCAGCAGGATCATGCACACTTTCTTTCCTGACCAGCTCAAGAATTTCGACGCCGAAGACGAGCAGGATCTGGTCGAACTGGGAGAAACCGAGGAGCGCGAAATCGTTGAGATCAGCCGGGCCGCTGTCGAATGCGACCTCGTGATTTACGTGGATTCTGTCCAGATTCCGCTCAATGGGGGACACAAGAGTGTGTCGGTGGGTTTGGCGGGTTATCGTACCATCGCCTGCCATCACTCGCCGGAAATGACCAGGGAATCTCCCCATGTGATGCAGCCGGACCACTCCTGCATGCACGATTCCATCAAGCGGATCAACCGGATCATCCTGCAGCACACCCGAATCATGGTTCTGGAGGCGGCCATGAACAGCCAGACCTATCCCGCCCACGTGCGCTACCTTTCCAAGCCCCGGGAAAGATGCAATGCCGTCGAGCGAGCCCTCAAGGCAGCGGCGCCGCTGTCGATGAAGCTGCTTCCCGAGGAAGCACGTTTTCGAATCTTCAGCTCGATCAAATCGGCCTACTCGCCCATTGAGATTAATGTTGGATCAGTGGATGCCGTACACGATCGCACGCTCGAGCTGCTGCGTCGGCAGCTGGAGATCAAGGTGGATGAACAATATGACACTCTGGTCTTCGGTCTGCCCGATCTGAGTCCCTATTCGGTGGGGGCGCGAATCAATCCGGTACTGGTAGTCAGCGACGTGCTCGGTTATGTCTTCAACTGGTTTTACAATAAGCCCTTCCTCAAGAAGGGTGGGGTCGTGATCATTCTCAACCCGGTGTTGGAACGCTTCCACCCCGAATACCACGCCGCCTATAGCCGCTTCTTCGAAGAGGTCCTTCCGGTTACGACGGACCCGTTCGAAATGCAGGATCTATTCCAGGAAAAGTTCGCTCGGGACCCACAATTGCGGGACGCTTATCGAAACCGGTGGGCCCATCACGGTTTCCATCCCTTCACCGTGTGGTACTGGGCCACCTATCCGCTGAAATACCTGTCCGAAGTCATACTGGTTGGTCCCCCCGACGGACAGATCGCAAAAAAACTCGGGGTTTCCTGGGCTCCCTCTCTGGATCGTGCCCTGGCCCGGGCCCGCGAGCTTACCGGCGGCAACAACGTCGTCGCCCTCAGCCTGCCTCCGTTTGCGTATCTGAACGTCCAGGACTCTTAGAACCGATAACGCGTGAAACCGGAACGGTTTCATGCTCTCCCCGCCACCCAGTGTCCGGGGGTGACCTGCTCTAGCCCGGATTATGCAAGAGATCTAAATTCAAGTGAGATTTGGGCCCAGAAAAAAGGCCGTAGCTCTCTGATATAAAAGGGTTTACAAAAACAATGACCCTAAACAGGAGCTACGGCAATGTCAAAAACAGTCTGCCAGAATACCCTGCCATTTCATAGCCACAGAAACATCACGGCTCGTTTTGATGGGGGGAGCCTCACTTCCGACGCAGGATGGTTGTTGTTTGGATCCCTGGATCGTCAACATCGATTGTGCGAGGGCTTCAGTTCGTGTATTGCGGAAAGTCGAGACCGACGCTACGTTCGTCATGACCTGTTGAAGTTGATCCGACAACGAGTCTTGCAGATCGTGGCCGGCTACGAAGACTGTAACGACGCCGATACGCTGCGCTCGGATCCGATGCTCAAGACAGTCTGTGATCAGTTGCCAGAGAGCGATCCCGATTTGGCCACCCAGCCGACTTTCTCCCGCCTGGAGAACTCCGTCACCAAGAAGGATCTGATGCGTCTGAGCCGGTGGCTGCCAGGCCGTTATGTGCGCTCCCTGAAGAAGAGACGTCCCAGCAAGATCATCCTGGATCTGGACAGTACCGACGACCACACTCACGGCCAACAGGAGTTCTCCTTCTACCACGGGTATTACCGAAACCACATTCTGCATCCTTTGCTGATCTTCGATGCCGACACGGGAGACCTGGTCTGTGCCGTGTTGAGACCTGGCAACAAGGGGGCTGCCTCTCACATCGTGCCCATTCTGAAGCGAGTCGTGGAGGCCATCCGACAAGCAGTGGGGACGGATGTCGAGATTGAGATTCGGGCCGACAGCGGCTTTGCCACGCCTCGGCTCTACGAGTTCTGTGAATGTGAAGAGAATAAACTCCAGTATGTCATTGGGTTAAGTCGAAACCCTCGCCTGCAGCGAGTGGTCGAGCCCCTGCTGGATTCGACTCGGCTGAGGTTCGTTGAGCTGGAGGAAAAACAGCGTCAGTTTGACGAGTTTCTTTATCGAGCCCACAGCTGGGATCGATCCCGTCGCGTCATTGTCAAAGTGGAGGTCGATCAGCGTGGCATCAATCGTCGCTTTGTAGTTACCAACCGGGACGATCTCTGCTCCCAATCACTTTATGACCACTACACAAACCGAGGGCAGACCGAGAACTTCATCAAGGCCTTCAAGAATCATCTGAGCATGGACCGACTCAGCTGTCATCGATTCCTGGCCAATCAGTTTCGACTCCTCCTGCATGCACTGGCTTACCAGATGTTCGTGCGCCTGCGCGACTATCTTCACGGAACCCCCTGGCACAAGCTCGAAATCGAAACCTTACGTCGTCGGGTCCTCAAGATTGGGGCCCGGATCCGACAAACCACTCGACGCATCTGGGTCCATCTTTCCTCAGCCTTCCCCGAACAACCCCTCTTCCACCTCGTCTTGAGTCGCCTGAACTCCAGTTAGCTTTTCCCAGCTCCCCCGAAAAACCGCTTCCGACACTCATCCAGGCCCAGATCTGTCTGAAATTCACTCCCCAAACCACTCAAACGCCTCGCCAACCCATATTCTTCGCAAATCCGCCTGTCACACCTGCCCGCTTCCGAGTTGGGCCACTTCTCGAGTCGTTTTTCAACACCGGACTACGGTTCTTGCATAATCCGGGCTAGTTCACCGAGGTGCCGGTGGAAGTCCCTGGATTGGGGTTTTGCGTCGGGGTGGGCCCGGGTCAAAGGGCTGGTCGAGGTCGACGTGGAGGTTTTGGCGCCATGAGTGGCGAGAAGGAAGCGGGTGTAGGGGTGGCGCGGGTCGGAGAAGAGGTCAGCCACGGGAGCCAGTTCTGCGAACCGGCCCCGGTACATAACGGCAGTGCGGTCGCAGAATTGAGGTAGAAGATCAATCGCGTGAGTGATGAACAGAATCGACAGGCTGTGAGCGACTCTTAAAGAGTCCAACAAAGCTATGATGCGGGTCTTGACCGGCGGATCCAGGGCCGAAACCGGCTCGTCCGCCACCACCAGTCTGGGCTTGGGAGCCAGAGCTCTGGCAATCGCGATGCGCTGCCTCTGTCCACCCGAGAAGTTCTCGGGATAGCGGGACCTGCTCTGGAGCGGCAGCCCTACCGCCTCGAGCATCTCTTCAACCCGTGATTTGCGCCAGTCGGAATCCCCCATCCGGTGGATGAGCAGCGGCTCTTCAATAATCTGATGGGCGGTCATGCGCGGATTCAAAGACAAAACGGGATCTTGAAAGACACTCTGAATCTGTCGCCGTATCTTTCTGAGAGTACGACCTCTTGCCTTGGAAAGGTCCTGATCCAGGAATTCGATCGCTCCTGAATCCGGTTTGTGCAGACCGAGAACACAGCGAGCCAGCGTCGTTTTCCCACAGCCTGATTCCCCAACTACCCCAAAGACTTCGCCCCGCGCCAGTGCGAAGGACACCCCGTCTACTGCAGCGTGGCGAACGGGAGCGCCCTGCCGTCCTCCCTTCACGAAATACTTGGACAGCCTGCTGACCTGCAGAATCACGATTGGGCCACCAGATCGCGGATGTAGGATTCAGAAGAAGCGCTGATCTGCTCGGCTGTACCCTCGGCAATCAAGCGGCCCTCGCGCAGGACCAGGATCTGTTCACTCAGTCGTCGAACCACATGCCAGTCGTGCGAGATCAACAGCAATGACACATTGCGGTGGGAGATCGTCCTTTCCAGGAGCTCCAGCACCTGGAATTCAGTCGCGCTGTCCAGGGAGGCCGTTGGCTCATCGGCGATAAGTAGATCGGGCCGGCACAGAAGGGCCATGGCCAGGAGGGTGCGCTGCTGCATTCCGACGGAGAGCTCATGCGGGTAGCTCTGCATGCAACGATCGGGCTCGCGAATACCGACCTCTCTGAGGAGTTCAGCCGCTCTCTCACGGATGACTCGATCGTCCTCTGAGAAATGGTGTTTGGGAGCTTCCACGAGCTGGCGACCGATCTTGGCCAGAGGATTCAACGCCGTACCGGGCTCCTGAAAAATGAGCCCCAGACGCCGGCCCCACACTCTCTGCATTTCGGAGTCGGAGAACGCCACAAGATCACGTCCGTCCAGCAGCACCTTTCCCTCCATGATCTTCCCGGGCCGGGGCACTAGGCGGAGAAGAGCTCTGGCCAGGGTTGACTTTCCCGAGCCGGACTCGCCGATAATCCCTTTTGTCTGACCCTTTTCAAGGCGGAAAGAAACCCCATCGACAGCCCTCACCTCCCCCTCTGGTGACGGGAAAGTCACGGTGAGGCCGAGCGTCTCCAGGAGGGGTGGGCCGGCGGCAGGCTGCAACGGGGTTTCGTGCATTTTCCAGGGACAAGCGATCAAACGAAGACTGCTTCTCGGAATTCTCCGAAGACCTCTCGCATGACATCAGAGATTTCTCCCACGGTGGCACCCGCCCTGACCGCATCGATCAAACTGGGCATCAGGTTTTCGGTACCCTCGGCACCGGTACGAACGGCGTCCAGAGATCGGCGGACATCGTCGCTGCTGCGGGTCCTCTTCAGTGCGCGGAGGCGGTCTATCTGCCCGGCTTCGATGGCCGGATCGATGCGCAGAATCTGGATGGGAGCTTCGCCTGCGTCCTGGAAGCGGTTGACCCCTACCAGTACCTGCTCATCGGCCTCCAGAGAGCGCTGGTAGCGGTAGGCAGACTCCTGGATTTCTTTCTGGATGTAGCCTCTTTCGATGGCTTTCAACACGCCACCCAGTTCCCGGATTCTGGACATGTATTCAGCGGCCTCCTCTTCAATATCGTCGGTCAGGCGCTCCACGTACCAGCTCCCGCCCAGAGGATCGGCCACCTTCGCCACGCCTGTTTCGAAGGCGAGAACCTGCTGGGTGCGCAGGGCCAGCCGGGCGGATTCTTCCGTCGGCAGGGCCAGAGCCTCGTCGCGAGCATTGGTGTGCAACGACTGAGTACCCCCGAGAATCGCAGCCAGCGCCTGGTAGGCGACCCGGACCGTGTTATTCTCCGCCTGCTGAGAGGTTAAAGTGCTGCCGGCGGTTTGCGCGTGAAACCTGAGTTTCCAGGACCGCGGACTGCGGGCCTTGAAACGTTCCCGCATGAGACGCGCCCACAGCCGCCGAGCCGCCCGGAACTTTCCGACTTCTTCGAACAGGTCGTTGTGGCTGTTGAAGAAAAAGGAAATGCGGGGCGCGAAATCATCGATCTTCAATCCAGCCGCCAGGGCGGCTTCCACGTAAGTCTCTGCATTGGCCAGCGTAAAGGCGACCTCCTGAACAGCCGTCGCGCCGGCTTCGCGGATGTGGTACCCGCTGATCGAAATCGTGTTCCAGAGTGGAAGGTACCGATGACCGTAGGCCATCAGGTCAGTGATGAGTCTCAGGGAGGGCCGGGGCGGAAAGATGTAAGTCCCGCGGGCAATGTACTCCTTCAGGATGTCGTTCTGGATGGTTCCGCGCAGGCGGCTCAGAGGACATCCCTGCTTTCCTGCAACCGCCACGTACAAAGAGAGAAGAACGGCAGCCGTGGAATTGATGGTCATGGAAGTTGAAACATCCGCGAGCGGTATGTCCCGGAACAGTAATTCCATATCGGCCAGGCTGTCGATGGCGACTCCCACTCGCCCGACCTCGCCGGCTGCGAGCGGGTGATCCGAGTCCAGACCGATCTGGGTGGGCAGATCAAACGCGACCGACAGGCCGGTTGTTCCCTGGCTGAGAAGGTATTTGTAACGGCGGTTCGAGTCTTCCGCCGTGGCAAAGCCGGCATATTGCCGCATGGTCCAGGGCCGGCTCGAATACATCTCGGGATGGATGCCCCTGGTGAAGGGATAGGCCCCTGGATCGGCCAGATCTCTGTCGTAATTCGGGTTCGAATCGGAAGGCCGGTACACGACGCTGCGTGCCGTTTTCGACCCAGTTTTCCGCTTCTCAGACATGGTGTTTGAGCTTTACTTCGGATCCCAGTCTGATATCATGATTTCGACTGGAGCTGCGGTGCCGCCCGGGATATTAGCAGAGCACCAGGAAGTACTTCAAATGCGCGACGAGGAAATCAAGAAATACAAGAAAGAGCTGGAAGTCGCCATTAATGAGGTACTTACAGACGCTCCAGAGATCAAGGGTGCGATAGAGAAGATACGCGAAGAGGGCTACGACGTCTTCCTCATGGTGGAAGCCACGATCGGCTTTAACAAGTGCGAGGGCGGCTCTGAAAGAGAGATCGCTCACAGCGGCGCGGAACTGCATCTCACCTCCCAGGACGAGACGTTTCTGCGCCAGCTGAAAATCAACCCCAAGTAACCCCGCCGAGCCTCACGTCACTGCAGCAGCTGGCGGGCAATCGTCATCAACTGAATGTTCGAGGTGCCCTCGTAAATCTTCCCGATCTTGGCGTCCCGGTAGTACTTTTCGACCGGGTAATCCCGCGTGTAGCCGTAGCCACCGAAGATCTCGAGAGCTCCGGACGTAGTCGTCTCAGCCACCTCGGCGCTGAAGTATTTGGCCATGGCCCCCTCCGTGAGGAAGGGAAGTCCGGAATCTCTTCGACGTGCCGCGTTGTACACGAGAAGGCGCGCCGCTTCCAGCTCTGTCGCCATCCTGGCCAGGGGGAACTGAACTCCCTGATAGGCGGCAATCGGCTTTCCAAAGCAGTGGCGTTCGCGGGAGTACTCCAGGGCCAACTCGAGCGCTCCGCCGGCCAGTCCAATCATCTGGGCGCCAATCCCGATTCGGCCCTGATTGAGGGTTTCGATGGCTACCCGATAGCCCTTTCCGAGCTCGCCCAGTAAGTTGGCCTCGGGAACGCGACAATTCTCCAGCAGCACTTCGCAGGTGGAGGAGGCGCGGATCCCCAGCTTGTCTTCCTTTTTTCCAACCTGAAGCCCCTCGAAAGTCTTTTCCACCAGAAAGGCGCTGATTCCTTTATATCCGAGGCCAGGGTCGCTGGTTGCAAAGACAATGAACAGCGAGGCCTCCTGCCCGTTGGTGACCCAGAGTTTCTGTCCGTTGAGGTGAAAGAAACCGTTCTTGTAGGCGGCTCGCGCCTCGAGAGCAAAGGCGTCGCTTCCGGAGCCGGCCTCCGAAAGCGCATAGGCTCCCACCCATTCCGCGGCCAGGCGTGGGAGATAGCGCGCCTTCTGCTCCGGGGTGCCCCAGCGGGCCAGCGCAGCATTCACCAGGGTGTTCTGCACATCCACGATCACCCCTGCCGAAGCATCGATTCGGCTCAGTTCCTCGACGGCCAGAATCGACATAAAGAAGCTCGACCCCGAGCCCCCGTATTCCTCGGGAATCTCTATTCCCATCAATCCCAGTTCGAAGAAAGCTTCAATGAGCTCGGGCCGAAAAGAAGCCTGGGCGTCCATTTCGGAAACGTGGGGGCCGATCTGTTCCTGTGCGAAAGAGGCCACGCTCTCCCGGAAAAGCTGTTCTTCCTCCTTGAGGCTTGTCAAGGGAACCGCAGAATCGTTCATGGCGACCCGATTAGGTTACAGGTCCAGGACAATCTTTCCGAACTGCTTGCCTTCAGATAGGCGGGAAAATGCTTCGCGGCCCTGCTCCAGGGGGAGAACGCTGTCAATGACGGGCTGCAGTTGCCCCCGCCCCAGCAGCTCGACGACGCGGTTGAACTCGGTCACATTACTCATCGTGCTCCCGAGCATCGAGATTTGTTTCCAGAAAATCAAACGGATCTCGGTGCGCGGGTTGGGGCCCGTTGTAGCGCCGCAGGTGGCGATCCTCCCTCCCTTGCACACCATCTTGATACTCTGCAGCCACGTCTTGTCACCTACGCTGTCGACGACCAGATCGACCCCCCGCTTGCCGGTTAGATTGCGAACCTGATCGACAACGTCTTCCTTCTCATAATTGAAGGCGAAGGTCGCCCCCAGCTGGCGGGCCCGCTCGAGCTTGGAGTCATCTGAGGAACTCACGAAGACTCGAGCGCCAGCCAGCCTCGCTATGCCCAGCGCGGCCGTCGACACTCCTCCGCCGACTCCGTGAATGAAGACATCTTCGCCGGGTCGAAGGCGGCCCCGGGTGATGAGCATTCTCCAGGCCGTCTGATGAACCAGAGAAAAAGCGGCAGCCAGCGGATAGTCTACTTCCCCGGGGATCCTGGCCAGGCCGGCAGCAGCAGCCACGAAGTACTCGGCCAGCGTCCCGGCGACGTGCTCTCCCTGCAGTCTGAGGCGTACACACAGACTCTGCTCTCCCCGCCGGCAGAACTCACACCGGTCACACCAGATGCAGGGATTGAGCATGACCCGGTCTCCCACCTCAAGGCCCTTGACTCCCCTCCCGAGCGCGGCGACCTCTCCGGCCCCGTCACTGCCCAGCACGTGAGGCATCCGCAACTTGATTCCGGGCAGGCCAGCCACGACAAACAGATCCAGCCGATTGAGTGCTCCCGCCCGAGCGCGGACCAGCACCTGGCCCTCACCCGGTGAGGGCCTCTCCAGGTCAAGAACCTGAATGTCGTCGATCGTTCCGTGGTGAGGGATGGCTAGTGCTTGCATGGCCTCTTCAAAAAGAGTACTTTAGCGCAAATTCGATCTCACGAGCCCGATCTGCGCCAAAGATCTTACCGAATTCTGAGGTGCCCAGGATCCGCGACGGCCTGTCAAAATTGGCTCGGTTGAATGCATTGAAAAACTCCACGCGCAGCTCGACCTGATGTCCATCGGAAACCTCTGTGGTCTTACTCAGCGCGATGTCCCAGGTCTGGTGGCCCGGCGCGATCAGAATGTTTCGACCAGAGTCACCAAACTGGAACGCTTCCGGCTCGATAAAAGCAGACGTGTCGAACCAGGCGTCGATAGAAGCTTGGGCAGCCGAGAGGCTTCCATCTGCGACCCGCAAGGGCCTGTCTCCACCCACTCCGTCGTTATTAAAGTCTCCCGAGAGCCACACCGAAAACGGCTTGCCGTCCCGGAACTGGGTAATCCCCGAGAGTCGCCATCCCGATATAAAAGAGCCAAACGACCCCGCCCTGAAATTCACGGGGAGATCAAAGATGTAATTCAGATACCCGCTGCGCAGGGGCCGCCTGGAGGAAACGCTCCGTTCCGCCGCAATATCGCGCGGATTGGAGAGCCAGGTCGAGACCAGATCCGAGATCGAGCGCGTCCAGTCGAACCCGGAGCGGAGAGAAAAGCCGTCCACCAGCTTACGCTCAAGATCAAGGCCCAAACCGTGAAGGATGCTGGAGGCACCCCCACTGAGAATGCTGAACTGACCATAGCTGGGATCGGGACGCCTGCTTTGAATCTGGCCACGCCCTGGAAAAGCCGCATTCCCGGGGATGGTTCGGCCCAGCCTGGTTCCCTTGCTCCCCCGATAGAAAGCTTCCACGTTCCAGCTCCTGGAGAACTGGTTCTGAATGACAAGACGCCAATCCTGCGCGTAGGCTGTCCGTAGGTCGGGCTCAATCCCGCGGAAGGTGAGCTCCGCGGGGGAGAGGCTGGCAAAAGGGTCGGCTATATCGATCTCCGGTTCCTCCACTGTTGAAAGAGCCGTTTCCCGCCGGAAGAATGGATAGTTACGACCGATGTAGTTCCCCGCTCGTAAACCACTGAGAGGGGAGTAGTGAAGCCGGTAGCCGGCTCGCAGCACGAATCGGCTGTTGCCGCTGGGACTGATGGCCAGCCCCAGCTGGGGAGACCAATCATTCTTGTCCGGATAGACGAGACGATGACGGGAGAAGCCCAGAGCCGCAGCCTCTTCGGTGCCCGAGATGAGGACTTGAGAACCCGGTACCGGTTCGGCCACAAAGGGGTAAAGAATCGAAATCGGACCCACCGATCGGAAGGGTTCATAAAAATTGTAACTGATGGCGCCGGACACACTGAGGACCGGACTGATCTTCCAGTTGTCATCAACAAAGAAAGCCCATTCCAGGCCGCGTAAATCGTTGCGGTCAGATCCTACGCCGCGTTCCGCTGTGTCCGGGATTCCCATCAGGAATTCGGCGAACGCGTCACCCGTAAAGAGCCCGTTGTGGCGAAAGCGGCCTCGACGAATTCCGCCTGTCCGATTGTTGTTGAGCTGAGTCAGGCTCACCTCTGCTCCGAAACTCAGGTTGTGTTCGCTGAAGTTGTAGACGAAGACACTCTCGATGTCGAACCGGTTGCGGATATATGTCCGGGGCAGTGCGTCATCGTCACCAAAGTCGACGTATCCCGTGAGCCAGAATTCGGGATAACCTTCATCAAGCGGATCCAGGGTGGAGAGTCCATTGATTCCGAGCGACGCCAGGAGCCCCTCGCGACCCGCGTTTTCTGACAAATCAAGATCACTGCGCCGCCGAAAGCGAAGACGAAACTGAGTTGAAAAGCGGCTCGAGAAGTTCCTATGAAAGGAGATTCTTGCGCTCTGATTGGTGTCGAACGAAATCCGGTTGAACCCGGGAACGTCGTCGATCCTCACTCGCTCGTCATCCGAGTACTGATAGCTGGAGACCAGTTTGGATCGCGGAGAGATCTGGTAATCAACGCGGAAAAGTAGATCGTCTCTGTTGCTGACGATGGGATCATTGTTCACGAAATTCCGATCCGGGCCTTCCCGATTGGGATCTGGAATCACCGAGAGGAGGTTCCGTGAGACAGGATGAATTCGTGAATCCGGGATGATGTTTTCCGGAAACGGCTGACCCGAAAGCGGATCGATCAGTGGAAAACCAAGCCCCGAAAAGTCCCCTCGTTTCATCGCGGGAGTGGGAACGTGGGAAAGCTTGGTCTGTCCCTGGACGATCCGCAGTCCCTCATAGCCGACCAGAACATCCAGAGTTTTCAGAAGGGGGCCGGCTAACTGGAATCCAAACTGATTTCGCTTGAACTCGGGTAGAGGCGCGCCCGGCGTGTCGAAAAAGTTCCTGGCGTCAAAATTGTCGTTCCGATGGAAATGGTAAATCGATCCATGAAACCTGCGGGGCGCCCTGGCCAGAAACGGGTTGTAGATCTCAATCGTCTCCCGAGTTTCGATCCTCTTCCTGAATGGATCCGTGAGCACCTTGTAAGTGGAAATTGCATGGAGGCTTGCATGCTGGGAGGGGCTCAACGGAGTCTCCTCCTCTCTGGAAGCCTGCAAGGTAGCGAAGGAAACACTCAGAACCAGAACCAGCAGGAGACCGGCGGCGGGGCCCTTCAAAGCATCAACTCCCCTCCGAACTTCAGTTCCCGAACCACGAACGTTACACTCAGGATAGGCTCCGCATTGGGAATCTCGAGTTCGAACACGAGAGTCTCGGTGTCTTCGGTTACGACCTGCCGACCGTCCACTGCACGAGGAAACACAAATTTGGCCCCCACTCCGTCCCCCTGCGGAGGAAAGTATCCCTGCAGACCAACCTGACTTACCCTCGAAGTAGAAAGAAAAGCCAGACTCTTCAATGAATCCTTGGTGCTGACTTCGAGATAGCGCTCCACTTCACGTTCCCTGTCGGGATCATTGGAGCGGAAAGATACAGCCAGAACGATCCAGCCTTCGAAATCGAGCTCCAGCCCGGGGGCGGCCAGTTCATCAAAACGCGCTCTTTCGGACACACTCAGACTGTCGTAGTCGTGGGTGTGCTGTTCCAGCCGGACGAAAGCCTGCCGGATGGGCAGAGCGGAGAGGAGGCGCGTGTAAAAGGTATTGAAAATCTCCTTCTCCCCCCTGATCCCGCTTCCGACTCCTTCGACAACCTCCGTAAAGGTCGTCTGCCTGGACCAGGGCGAATGGTTTAGAACGGTTACCGCCTCGTCAAGGGACCAGCTGGTAAAGGGCTCTTCCAGGAAAGGGAAAGGGATGGTCAGCAACGAAAGAACCGGGATCAGAAGTCGAGTCATTCGCCGCCTCAGCAGGGTACCGACAGGGGGCCGTCGCCAAGTCACCATTATAGCAAGATGAGGGTGGCTGGAAAGCTAGCCGACGACGTTGATCAGGATCCCCTCAGTCCTCTTCCCGGAGGGCCTGAATCAGCTTCGGGACGACTTCGAACAGGTCCCCGACGACACCATAATGTGCGATGTTGAAAATGGGTGCGTTGGGGTCGGAATTGATGGCAACGATGCAACTGGAGTTCTTCATGCCGACCACGTGCTGAATGGCACCGGAGATCCCACAGGCGATATAAAGCCGCGGAGCGATGTTCTGCCCTGAGCTTCCGATCTGGCGCTCCCTTTCGAGCCATTCATTGTCGACTACGGGACGGCTGGCGCCAATCTCCGCGCCCAGGGCATCAGCCAGATCTTCGATCAGCTTCAGGTTCTCCGCCTTCTTGATCCCGCGACCCACGCCGACCACGATTTCGGCCTTGTCCAGGTCAACCCTTCCACTGGCCGCCTCAATTGTTTCCAGGGGACGGCGGCGGCGACTGAACCCGCCCAGCGAAGCCGTTTCTACAGATAGCATCGGAGCTCCAGACTGCAGTTGATCCAGGCTCGCAGAACCCGCCTGGATCGTGGCAATAACCGGTGGCCGCGACCGTACGACAACATCCGCGTTCAGTTTGTTGCGAAACATCTGGCGCACGAGAATGACACCTTCATCCTCCACCCGATAGTCGATGCAGTCAGTGGCCAGACCTGTTCCCAGCCGCGCCGCCAGTTTGGGGGCAAAATCAATGTTCTGATAGGTGTGGGCCAGAAGAAGGTAGTCGGGCCGGCTCTCCTCGAGAAACGGGACCGCTGCCGCACAGTAGGAATCCGGGTCGTAGTTCTGCAGTTCGGGAGCAGTAAGAAAATCGACTTTGTCGGCACCGACGGTGGACAAACGCCCTTCGAACCGCTTCGGGTCGGCGCACAAAAGCAGCAGCTCCAGAGACGCAGCCATGTCGGCTGCCAGAGCCTGGCCAAAGGCCAGAGTCTCGAGCGCCGCGTTACGGACACTTTCATCGTCGTGGTCCAGGAGAATGCAGATCCTGCGGCCGGCGGGATTCAATTCAGATCACCTTTGCTTCTTTTCGGAGCTTCTCTACAAGACTCCTGGCGACCGTGAACGCGTCTCCCTGCAGGATCTCGGCATGGCGGGTGGCCTGCGGCACATACAATCGTTTGACGTCGATGCTGGGGATCTCGGACCAGGAGATGTTCAGCTCGCCAATGTCGACTCGCCGAATCTCCTTTTTTCTGGCCTGCATGATTCCCTTCAGAGAGGGATACCGAATCTGGGAGCTTCCGGCCTGAATCGCCAGCAGGGCCGGTAGTGGGAGCTCCACCCACTGGAAGCTTCCGCTTTCCATTTCGCGCAGGGCTTTGATCGATCCCTGCTCGGGTTGGGCCTCGACCTGCATGACAATCGTCGCGTGCGGAAGACCAAGCAGTTCGGCCAGAATCACCCCCGTCTGGGCATAGCTCAAATCGTCAGATTGCGTTCCCGCAAGGATGAGATCAAACGGTTCCTGTTTCAGAACCTGTGCGAGCACTGTGGCGGCGGCCTGGGGTGAGTTGGCGCGACCCTCGGGATCGAGGACCTGAAGGGCCCGGTCGCAGCCCATCGCGAGGCCCTTACGGATGGATTTTTCATTGGCCGCTGTGCCGATGTTCAGAACGACTACTTCTCCTCCGTGTGCCTCCTTGATCCGCAGCGCCTCTTCGATCGAGTACTCGTCGCACTCATTGATTTCGTAGGTCAGATCTCTGGACTTGATCCACGTTTCGTCCTCGTTGATCTGAAAACGGGTCTCGCGGCTTGCCACTTCTTTCAGGCAGCTGAAGACTCTCATGACTTGAATAGTCTGTCGAAGGCATCCCTGGGGTCTTCGTGTTCTGGACTCGAGGTGGTCTGCTTCTCCACCGAGGTTCGAGCCTCGAAGTGCTCGCAGTCATTGGCCTTGTCTTTGGGTGAAACTCGCTTGAGAATCGTCTGCGAGCACTCGAAGCGACTGGCCGGATCGAAAAAAGCACAGTTCGTACAGGTGTGCAGGTCAGCCTGGCAGGCAGGGCACCTGGATTCTGTCAGGATCTCGTCGAAGCTGGCGGGCAGCGGTTTTCCACAGCTCTTGCAGCGGACGACACCGGTCTGGAATCCGGTCATTCTGGGTGCCCGGGGACCGTCGCGCTGACCCCGCCTGCGCCGGCGGGTACGTTTCGGACGGTCTTCGTCATCGCTCATATAACCTCTGTGCCGGTACTTTGGACTCATGGTTCCCCCCTTGTTAATGCAATCGCCTCCTTGCTCATAAGGAGAATGATATCGATTTGAGGGCCCGCAAGCAGGCAGGGGCATTCGTAGGGGCGACCCGGCCCCTACGAATGTAGGGGCGACACTGGCCCCTACGGATGTAGGGGCGACTCGGGTGGTCGCCCGTCAAACGGGCCGGCACGAGGCCGGCCCCTACGATAATTCCCTAAGCACCTGACTCAACCCAATTTGGCGCAGGCCCCTTTGATCCCGGTGAGGTCCATGGCGCCGCTGCCCGAGTCTATGCGGCGAACAATGCCCTGTTTATCAATCAAGAAGGTCGTTCTCTTGGAAAAACCTCGCTCAGAAAGGACCCCGTATCGGCGGCTGACCTCCTTGTCGGGCCAATCTGCCAGAAACCGGTATTCGACACCCAGTTCCTCGGCGAACTTTCTCTGACTGGGGACCGCATCGACACTGATGGCGAGAATCTCTGTGTCGTGTTCGTGGAAGTAATCGATATCATCCTGATACCGTGTCAATTCGCTCCGTCAGCCGCCTGTAAAGGCCAGGACATAAAAAGCGACGACGACGTTCTTACTTCCCCGGAATTGGCTCAGGCGTACGGTCTCTCCATTGTGATCGGTCAATTCGAAATCAGGCGCTTCATCCCCCACCCCGAGGGATTCAGAGGCTTGATTCTGGGCCCCCCCGGCTGCCATGGACACCGGGCGTGGATAGGCGCACAATAGTAGAGGCAGGGCGGCCATGAAGAGTTTTTTACGGAATGACATGGGGCGATTTTAAAACAGCAATGGATCGCGTTCAAATCAAATTCTTTACCCGCCCAGGATGCAAGCTCTGTACGGAAAGCCTGCTGATCCTGAAGGGCCTCGAGAGCCGCTACCATCTCGAGATTGAGCAGGTGGACATCGGCCAGTCGGCCGAACTTCTGGAATCCTACCAGTACGACATCCCGGTGGCTATGCTGGACGGAAAGGAGCTCTTCCGTCACCGGGCCGATGCCCGTAATATCGAGAGGGTGTTGCAAGCTAGAGGCGAGGGGCAGGTTTGATGGCGGCGATTGAAACCTGCCCGGCGTGCCAGGGAACGGGCTGGGTAGTAGTCCAGGAGGACGGAACGGACAGAGTCTCAAGCTGCGAGGACTGCCAGAGCCAATCCCGAAGCAGTCGCCGGGTGCAGTCAGCCGCCATTCCTCCGCGCTACGGTGAACTGGGCTTTGAGACCTTTTCGACGCCCCACCCCCTGCAGCAGCGGGCTCTTCTGCGGTCCATCGAGTTCGTCGATGCCTTCCCCGGACTGGATCGGGGTCTTCTTTTTGTCGGACCCTGCGGAGTGGGCAAGACCCATCTCTCGGTGGCCATCCTGAACAAGGTTCTTTCCAGCCACGATTCGAGAGCGCGCTTTGTAGATGAAGCGGAACTTTTGCGCAGCCTCCAGCACAGCTATGGGCGGGATTCCCTGTCTTCTGAGGAAGAGTTGCTGCGGCCCCTGCGGCGAGCCGATCTTCTGGTGTGGGACGATCTGGGCACCGGACGCCCCACCGATTGGGTTCGGGAAACGATCCACACCATCATCAACTACCGCTACACGAATCAGCGCATCACGATCTTCTCCAGCAACTGGAAGCTTCCTGGAAAGGCCGGCGGCGAGGGGCTGTCCCGAGAACCGACCCTCTCGGATCGCATCGGCGAGCGACTCTACTCGCGCGTTCTCGAAATGTGCGAGATCGTGGAAATGAAGGGCCCCGACTTCCGCAAAGAAGTACACAAAGCCGGCAAAGATTTTCAGCGAACCTATAAAGGCTGAATCCTGGAATTCTATTTCGGCGGCTTGGCGGGCCGCATCTCGATCCGGCTGGTCAGACAGCGCGGATCTCTGCGTAAAGTGTCGATCACTACGTCGGCTACGTCCCGGGGCGAGAGCTTCCAGGATTCCTCAGCCGGGGGGTTCCCCGCGAACCCGGTGTTCACGCTCCCGGGCATGACGTAGGCAACCCGAATGTCATCGTAACGGACTTCCTGCATCAAGGCCTCACTGAACGCTTTGAGTCCGAATTTCGAGGCACAGTAGGCGGCTCCCTGGGGAAAGGCGTTTTTCCCTGCCAGGCTCCCAATATTTATGATGAAGCCTCCGCCACTCCGGCGCATGACGGGCAGCGCATAGTGGCAACAGTAGAACAGAGAATCCAGATTGGTGCGCATCAGTGTCCGCCACTCCTCAGGAGTCATCTCCGCTACCGAACGAAAAACACCCACGGCTGCATTGTTGATGAGAATATCAAGCCCGCCCAGACGCTCTTCTGAAAAGCGAATCAGCTCTTCGACCGGCTCGGGCCGGCCCACATCGCAAACCTTGCCCTGAATCTGACTCCCCTTACCGCCAAGCCGCTCGACGGCTTCCTGCAGGGCTCCCTCAGAGCGGCCGCAGATGACGGTCCGAACCCCCTCCTTCACCAGAGCCTCCGCGATTCGAAATCCAATTCCCCTGCTTCCCCCGGTTACGACGGAGCGCGTCCCGGAGAGATTTCCCCGCTGCACGGTCCAGTTTCCACGTTGGGCGTCGGTTCGCATGGGTTCCTCCTGTGACGTCACCGGGAGGATTATAATGGCCCTGTCACTTGAATCCTCCCTTTTTGGATGACTGTGAAAAAATTCGCAGTTACAATACTTCGTAGCCTGAATCACGTGGATAGGCAGGGGAGTGGGCAGCGGGAGTACGAAGAATGACTTTTTTCAGGTCGGTCCTGCTTTTGATGGGGGCCTTTCTCTGCGTCGAACCGGGCCGGGCGGAACTGGTTGAAATCACGGAACCGAGCCAGCGGGCACCCGAGCACGTGGTGCTCGACTTTGCCGGCCGCCCCATGTGCAGCTCTGCCGATCACTTCCGGAACTGGGGGATCGGCATTGGAAGCGATGGCGGGTTCTCACCCGTTGTCGACCAGATCTTTGTCCCTCTGGCGGGAGTGGTGAGTTTCTTGCGGAATGGGACATGTGAAGACGTGCCAGCCGGGGAGGACCCGTCGCCGCTGCTGATCTTTGATTTCGAGTACCCTGTCACGGAGGTCGCCTTCAACCTGGGAAACGGGGGAGCCGGCGTGACCGCCGAATTGAAGGCCTACGATTCAGCCGGACGGCTGCTGGGCACCTTCCAGTCGCCGGAAGTGGATGCCGGCCAGGGGGTCTTCTTTGGCATCCGGGTAACCAGCGGACCGCCGATTTCCAAGATCACGATCAGTTACAACTCGCCCCAGCTTCAAGAGCGGGTGATCGACTTCTCGTTCGCCTACCAGACCCGTCCCGAATTCGCAAGCGTCATCCCTCAGATCGGTGACGCGACTCTGGGTGCCGCCTCCCTGCGAACGATCATCGTGGTGACGAATCTGACCGATACGACGGCCGAGGGACAGGTGGCCCTGTTCTCGCCGGATGCAAGTGACCTGGATCTTGAACTGACCGGCACAGGTGGGACGGCTCCTGCTACGAATGCCGGCACGGCAAACGGCTTTTTGATTCGCCCCCGGGGATCGGCAGTCTTGAGGACTCCCGGGACCTCCGATCCGGTAGTTCAAGGATACGCGATAGTGAGCGCCAATGTGCCGGTTCAGAGCACCGCCGTGTTCCAGATTCTGGACGAAGCAGGCGCACCCACGCTGGAAGCCGGAATTGCGGGAACGCAGCCGGGCTACCGTGCAGAGCGCCACCGTGGCCCGTGCACGGCTTGGCAGCGCTGACGCTGGAGTCGCCGTGGCCAACACGGGGGACTCCACGGCTATGATTGAAATGCAGTTGCTCAACACGGAGAGTGAGGTCTTTGCGCTCTTCCAGACTGAGATGGAGCCTGGAACACACATGGCCGCCTTCGTTCCGGGTCTGTTTCCGAGCGTCCCCGCCAATTTTACGGGGTCCATTCTGATCAAGAGCGATGTTCCGGTGGCAGCCACCGTGATTCGCACCCTGTCCGGACTGGTTAGTGCCAGCCTGCAGGTGGCACAATGAGTAGCCGATGCCCAGACTGTACCCCTTTCGAGGTCACCGCTTCGACCCTCGGATCGTCGGGGGGCTGGCCGACGTCGTAACCCAGCCTTACGACAAGATCTCAGAATCCCTGCGCCTGGAATACCTGGAGCGGAGTCCCTTCAATGTGGCTCACTTGATCGTGAACAGCGACTATGAGGCGGCTGGCCGGGCCCTGCGGAGCTGGATTTCCAAGGGGGCTCTTCGCCGTGACGAGGAGCCCTCCCTGTACGCCTATCAGCAATCCTATATCTGGGAAAGCCAGCAGCACGAACGCACCGGTGTGATTGGTCTGGTGTCGATTCGAGAGGCGGCGGCTTCCATCAAGGGTCACGAGAAGACCATGTCGGGGCCGCTGCAGGATCGGCTCCACCTGCTCCGGGAGACGGAGGTAAACGATGGGCTGATTTTCTCTCTGTATGAGGAGCCTGCCCGTCGCACCGACCTGATTCTGGGTGAGGTTGTGGGCGGTGCATCTCCCTGCATCGATGTCGCCGACGACTCGGGCTTTCGGCATCGGCTGTGGAGAATTGAAGGACGGAGGATCCAGCAAGAGCTAAACGAAATCCTGCGGCCCCTGACTTTCTACATCGCCGACGGACACCACCGCTTCCAGACGGCCGTCGATTTCATGCAGGAATGTGAGGAAAAGGGCTGGAGGCCGGGGGGTGTCGAGAGCTTCGATAAGCGGATGATGGCACTGTTCAATATGGCGAGCCCGGGACTGAGGATTCTGGCCACTCATCGAGCGCTCCGGGGACTAGTCGATTTCAGCCTGCAAGACTTCCTGGCCGCCCTGGCTTTGGAATTCACCGTGAGCCCGCACGATTCTGTGGGCGAGCTGCGCCGGGTCCTGCGGCGCAGCCCCAGAACGATTGGGATGATCGGCGGCCGGCCGGTCAGGGCCTACTCCGTGAGGCCAAAGGAGAATTCACCCTCCGGCCTGCAGGGCCTGACCGCGACATCGGCGGATCTCGACGTCAACCTTCTGCACCACGGAATCCTGGAACCTCTGTTAGGGATCGGCAAGGCCGAGCTGGCGGCGCAGAGCCATGTGGACTACTTTCGCGATGCAGAGACCGTGGCCGAAGGCGTCCAGGCGGGCGTCTACTCACTCGGGTTCCTGCTCCGTCCGACCACCTTAAAACAGGTGAGGCGCTGCTCCGATGAAGGAATCATGATGCCCCAGAAGTCGACGGACTTTTTTCCCAAATTACTGACCGGGCTGGTTTTCTCCAAGATGGTCATAGTTAAGGAGAAGGTTGAAAGTTGAAAGTCGGAGAATTTTTAATTTTTAATTTTTAATTCTTAGTTCGCTCACCCTCAGGGCTTAAGAATATTCTCGGGGGGGCGCAGTCGACCTTCCCGCATGTACCAGTCCATCTGGCCCACGACTCCCCGGAGAATTCTCAGATCACGCTCGGTGAGATCGGGCTGGTCGAGAATACCTCGGATAGCGTTCATGACATGATCGGGGTTGGACTGGCTCAAGAAACCAATGCCGATCAAGACCTTCCTCAAGTCCTCATAGAAGTGCTCCCGTTCGGCGATGCAGACCTGCTCGCTGCGTTTGCGGGGCGGCGGCGGGTCAAGCTGAGCGATCTCGTACAGAAGAATAGCTGCCGCTTTGGATACATTGAGGACCGGGTATTCCGGACTGGAGGGGATGGAAACGCGAAACTGGCAGCGGGCCAGCTGTCCTTCACTCAATCCTGATCGCTCCGGGCCGAACACGAGTCCGACCCGATTCTTCACCGAGTACTCGCCAATGAGCCGTGCCGCCTCACGGGGACTGATCGCCTCGCGTCGCTCACGCCTGTCCCGTCCGGAAGTCGTGGCGAAGAGCACATTCTCTGTGCCGACGGCCTGGCCCAGACTGCCGAACCTGCCGGCATCTTCCACCACATCGAAGGCGCGTCCGGCCATCATCCGGCATTCCGGGTCGTCCTCAGACATCTGCACGTCCGCCAGCTTGAGACTGCGAAAGCCCATATTCTTCATGACCCTGGCAACTGACCCGACATTCCCGGGATTCCGGGTCCTCACCAGGATCACCGAGACATTGTCGTGATGCGCCGAGGGAGGGTTCCGCATGGTGGCAAAATATACCATCTGCCACCTCGCAGGCTGGGGGAGAGTGTGGAGCGGCGTGTGGGCCGCGCAGTTTCTGTGCGGACTGTGGGAGACATCTGAGCTCATAAGTCAAGAGAATTGTCTCCCTTTTTTTTGAAGCTTATCCACAAGCCGGTTGCATCAGAGCCACAAGAGGAGAGTTGCTCCTCTGGAGACTCCGGCAGTAGAGTTCCTCGTCATAGTGGACTCGATCCATCCAGCAACGGAAGAGAATGCGAATCCATTTGTAAGCTAAAGATCGAACGGCAGCGTGGTGTTTGAGACCGCGCTGACGTTGCTGCAGGTAGTAAGCACGAGCCCAGGACGATTGCGGAATTGAGCAGGCCGCAAACTCATGAAAGGTTTGGCGAATAAACTTGGGACAGCCTCGACGCCAGACCACCTGAGAACTTCGTCCGCTCTTTCGTGTTACGGGAGCGATGCCGCTCCATTTTTGGACCTCTTCAGCATCCTCAAAGCGACTGCGATCCGACCCGAAGGCCGCCAACAAGCGAGGAGCCAGAGCCGGCCCGGCTCCGCTGAAGCTTGCAAACAGAGCGGCATCTTCATGCTCGGCGAAGAGCGTGGCAATGCGGTTGTCGTAGCGTTTGATGATCGGCAGCAGAACCGAGAGCTGTTCGACCAGGCCCACCAGTTTCAGTGAACCGGCTCCAATGAGAGCCTCATCCTGGGTCAGTGGGTAACTGGCACGGATCTGCTCGAGCAATGTTTGCAGCTTCTTCTCGGCACAGCGTACTCGATGTCGTGCCATGCAGCGACCCAGCACATCGATCCGCACTTTGCGAGCTTTCTCCAAGCTGGGCCAGCGCTTCAAAAACTCCAGAGCCAGTGGCCCATCCAACTTTGCAAACAGAGGTGGACCCCATCGGTTGGACCACTTGGCGGCATTTCTAAGGTGGACTCCGCAGTTCTTGTTGCCGCCAGTAAGGGAAATTCTGAGAGGGGGCGAGCCTGAGGGCAAGGTCCCTCTCGGAATGTTTTTTCAAGCCAGTGTACACCTCCTCCGGCGTCGCCCCAGCGTGCGCCGAGTGAGGTCTCTCGCTGTTGTATAGGTCGATCCAATGGCCGATCCCTTGACGGGCTTCCGACCCGGTTTCGAAAGCGTTCAGATAGACGCATTCGTATTTGAGTGAACGCCACAGACGCTCGATGAAGACGTTGTCCATCCAGCGGCCTCTCCCGTCCATCGAGATACGCACCCCGGCCCCTTTGAGTAGTCCCGTGAACTCCGTGCTGGTGAACTGACTCCCCTGGTCTGTATTGAAGATCTCCGGGGGATCGTACCTGTTGAGCGCTTCCTCGAGTGCTTCGCAACAAAAGGACGGCTCCAGCGTGTTCGACAGCCTCCAGGACAAAACCCAGCGGCTGTACCAGTCCATGATCGCCACCAGGTACAAAAAGCCCCGACGCATCGGGATGTAGGTGACATCCGTGCACCACACCTGATCGGGCCGGGTGACCGCCAATCCTCGAAGAAGATACGGATACACTCGATTCTCCGGGTGAGGCCGTGAAGTCCGCGGCTTTTGATAGATGACCGCCAGGCCCATTTTGGCCATCAGACGACGAACCCTCTTGCGGCCTACCCGACCGCCCCGCCGTTTCAAGTGATAGACCATCTGCCGGGATCCGTAGTAGGGGGTCTTTAAGAACTGCTCGTCCAATCGTCTCATCAGTTGCAGGTTTTCTTCGCTCTCGCCTTTGGGCTCATAGTACAAAGTCGAACGGTTCAGACTCATCAGCCTGCATTGTCTACGAATGCTCAGCCTCGGGTGCTTTGGCTCGATCGTGGCCCTTCTGGCCTTTACACTCAGCGATCGAGCGCTTTGGACAAAAAATCCTTTTCCACCGTCAGTTCGCCGATCTTGGCATAAAGCTCTTTGGTCTCCGCCTCGCTTCCTCTCTGACGCTTCTCAACCTTGCCCGCGAACACATCGCCCAGACCTTCCCGGGCCCGCTTTTTCCAATTCGTGATCACACTCGGATGGATCTCGTAGCGAGCCGCCAACTCGCTCAGGGTGCGTTCGCCTCGAAGCGCTTCCAGCGCCACCTTCGCTTTAAACTGAGCTGAGAAATTCCTTCGTTTTGCCATGACTCCTCATCCTTTCTGATTCAGGTCGGAGCCACCTTAACAAATGGTCCAGTTTTCCGGGTCCACCTCTCCTTTCGGATCGCCCCCCGCACAGATCCCAGCGAGCGGAACTACCGCACTGGGCTCTTACCTCAGGTAATAACGCGCAGTCGCTGTTCGGGATAAGGGTGTACAACTCGCAGTGCAGGAAGCCATCTTGTCGCTAGGCGGTTCATCCGCTCTCCAGTGATCCGATGACGCTGGCTACGACGCCTTAGCGCACGCAGCCAGAGTCGATAGACCTGATACTTGAAAGCGGCCGGCTTGCGATGGTTACGCGGTACGGCATAGTACTGGAAATGTCCCTGTACTACACTGCGCAACCACTGACCCACTACCGGGACGGGTTCATGCAGGCGATACCGAAGCTCGCGAGCGATCTCTCGCAGTTTCGCTTGCATGCGCTTCCGCATGGTCTGCCGCAGCACGATGAATCTCCCGTTCCGGGTTCTGTCGCACGTGTGCGTAAAACCCAGGAAGTCGAAAGACTCGGGCTTCCCTTCTCCACGCAGTTTCGCTTGCGATGCCGCAGCCGAAGCGGCGTACCGCCCGAACTCGATCAAGCGCGTTTTGTCGGGGTGCAGTTCCAGGTGAAACGTGTGGAACCGGTCCCGCAAGTCTGCCAGAAAACGCTCGGCATCTTCACGAAACTCGAAACCCACTGTGAAGTCGTCGGCAAACCGGACGATGATTACATCGCCACGAGCGTGCCTGCGTCTCCATTGGTCGGCCCATAGATCGAACACATAATGAAGGTACACATTAGCCAACACGGGTGAAACACTCCCGCCTTGAGGCGTACCGGATTCGATCTCGGTTCGCTTCCCATCCTCCACGATCCCCGCCTTGAGCCACTTTTTAAGGTGGCGGATAACACGTGGATCGGCGATTCTGTGCTCGATGAACTTCAACAGCCATTTGTGGTCGATGGCATCGAAAAACCCACAAACGTCCGCATCCAGCACCCAGTTCACTCGCTTGCGCATGATTCCGACATAGAGCGCGTCCAACGCATGGTGTGGACTGCGCCCCGGGCGGAAACTATACGAGAAGCCGAGAAAGTCGGTTTCGTAGATGGCGTTCAATACCTGGACCGTAGACCGCTGGACGATCTTATCCTCCAATGCAGTCACTCCGAGCGGACGCTGCCGCCCATCGGCCTTCGGTATATAGGCCCTCCGAACCGGCTTGGCTCGGTACGCTCCGCGTTTGAGCCTTGCGGATAGATCCTGGAGGTTCTCCTCGAGGCTCTCTCCGTATTGCTGCCACGTCAATCCATCCACGCCCGGTGCGGCATTGCGCTTGAGGCCGAAGTAAGCCTGCCGGAGTCGATCGATGTTAGTGACGTGGTGCCAGAGCGACGTGAACCGTAGCTCCTTATCCCGGCAGGCTACCTGCCGTATCCGTTCCAGCGCACTTTGCAAGTCCTCGGTTTCGACGTAGGTGCGGTCTCTTGGCTGTGTCCGCGATTTCCCGCTTGGTGCCCGTTTAGAGTCCTCCATATCGATTCCTCTCCCGGCTCTGTGTCCGGCACTTGTTTTGCTAGGACGAATGCCGGAGTCGATCGATGTTAGTGACGTGGTGCCAGAGCGACGTGAACCGTAGCTCCTTATCCCGGCAGGCTACCTGCCGTATCCGTTCCAGCGCACTTTGCAAGTCCTCGGTTTCGACGTAGGTGCGGTCTCTTGGCTGTGTCCGCGATTTCCCGCTTGGTGCCCGTTTAGAGTCCTCCATATCGATTCCTCTCCCGGCTCTGTGTCCGGCACTTGTTTTGCTAGGACGAATTATGCAAAAGATCTGAATCCGAGTGAGATTTGGGCCCAGGAAAAAGGCCGTAGCTCTCTGATATAAAAGGGTTTACAAAAACAATGACCCTAAACAGGAGCTACGGCAATGTCAAAAACAGTCTGCCAGAATACCCTGCCATTTCATAGCCACAGAAACATCACGGCTCGTTTTGATGGGGGGAGCCTCACTTCCGACGCAGGATGGTTGTTGTTTGGATCCCTGGATCGTCAACATCGATTGTGCGAGGGCTTCAGTTCGTGTATTGCGGAAAGTCGAGACCGACGCTACGTTCGTCATGACCTGTTGAAGTTGATCCGACAACGAGTCTTGCAGATCGTGGCCGGCTACGAAGACTGTAACGACGCCGATACGCTGCGCTCGGATCCGATGCTCAAGACAGTCTGTGATCAGTTGCCAGAGAGCGATCCCGATTTGGCCACCCAGCCGACTTTCTCCCGCCTGGAGAACTCCGTCACCAAGAAGGATCTGATGCGTCTGAGCCGGTGGCTGCCAGGCCGTTATGTGCGCTCCCTGAAGAAGAGACGTCCCAGCAAGATCATCCTGGATCTGGACAGTACCGACGACCACACTCACGGCCAACAGGAGTTCTCCTTCTACCACGGGTATTACCGAAACCACATTCTGCATCCTTTGCTGATCTTCGATGCCGACACGGGAGACCTGCTCTGTGCCGTGTTGAGACCTGGCAACAAGGGGGCTGCCTCTCACATCGTGCCCATTCTGAAGCGAGTCGTGGAGGCCATCCGACAAGCAGTGGGGACGGATGTCGAGATTGAGATTCGGGCCGACAGCGGCTTTGCCACGCCTCGGCTCTACGAGTTCTGTGAATGTGAAGAGAATAAACTCCAGTATGTCATTGGGTTAAGTCGAAACCCTCGCCTGCAGCGAGTGGTCGAGTCCCTGCTGGATTCGACTCGGCTGAGGTTCGTTGAGCTGGAGGAAAAACAGCGTCAGTTTGACGAGTTTCTTTTCGAGCCCACAGCTGGGATCGATCCCGTCGCGTCATTGTCAAAGTGGAGGTCGATCAGCGTGGCATCAATCGTCGCTTTGTAGTTACCAACCGGGACGATCTCTGCTCCCAATCACTTTATGACCACTACACAAACCGAGGGCAGACCGAGAACTTCATCAAGGCCTTCAAGAATCATCTGAGCATGGACCGACTCAGCTGTCATCGATTCCTGGCCAATCAGTTTCGACTCCTCCTGCATGCACTGGCTTACCAGATGTTCGTGCGCCTGCGCGACTATCTTCACGGAACCCCCTGGCACAAGCTCGAAATCGAAACCTTACGTCGTCGGGTCCTCAAGATTGGGGCCCGGATCCGACAAACCACTCGACGCATCTGGGTCCATCTTTCCTCAGCCTTCCCCGAACAACCCCTCTTCCACCTCGTCTTGAGTCGCCTGAACTCCAGTTAGCTTTTCCCAGCTCCCCCGAAAAACCGCTTCCGACACTCATCCAGGCCCAGATCTGTCTGAAATTCACTCCCCAAACCACTCAAACGCCTCGCCAACCCATATTCTTCGCAAATCCGCCTGTCACACCTGCCCGCTTCCGAGTTGGGCCACTTCTCGAGTCGTTTTTCAACACCGAACTACGGTTCTTGCATAATCCGGGCTAAGCCGCCCGGACTCCACTTTGTGGAATGAATATATCGACCGCTACCACTATCTGGGATACAAGCCCCTGCCCGGTGCTCAGCTGCGCTACTTCGCTTGTTCGGAAAACCGCATCCTGGCTCTGCTCGGCTTTGGCGCCGCCGCCTGGAAAACCGCCGCGCGCGACCGCTTCATCGGCTGGCGTCCTTCGGAACGGGAGAGGAACCTGCAGCTGATTGTCAACAACGCCCGTTTCTTAATCCTGCCCTGGGTCGAGTCCAAGAACCTGGCCTCCAAGCTACTGGCCATGGCCGCCCGTCAACTCCCCGAAGACTGGCACAATCGCTACGCCTACCGACCTGTCTTGCTGGAAACCTTCGTCGACACTCAACGCTTCACAGGCGCCTGCTACAAGGCTGCCAACTGGATCCATGTCGGCCACACCCAAGGGCGCGGAAAGCTGGATCGTAACCACCAAGCCAATCTACCCACCAAGAGCATCTGGCTCTACCCCTTACGCAAAGACTTCCGCTGTTCCCTGCGCTCAACTTGAGTTTCCCTGTAACCCAACGCTCGAGATTACGCTTACGGGTTTACCGAATATTTACTTCCAGCCCTTGAACTCTTCCCAGGTTACGAAGACACCTGCCCGCCGCAAATGATCCAGTGTACTCTCGATTTCTTCCCTGCGGACCAGTCTACGAACATCTCCCGGCTCGCAGCCGGCCGCCTCAAGAAGCTGAAAGTAGGGGCTCGACGGGCAGGAAAAAACGGCTGTCTCGAGCTTCTCGAGAAATCGCTCTTCTCGAATCTCCATTCGCCGCCTGATGGTATCTCTGGCCTGTTCAAAAGTGATCTTCTCGGCCATCAACGGTCTGAGCCCCCGGATCAGGCGAAAAAACCCCGCCGCTTCTGACCAGGTTGGAAGCGGGGCCCTCACACTCCCATTCCTCCACTCTGGGTACCCATTATTCGTAATGCCACTTGAGGAGCCAGGGGTCCGCCGTTCGCTTCTGGAACTCGCGGAGCTTTTCCTTCAGTTCCTCGAGAATGCGGGCGTGGGCCGGATCCGCGGCCAGGTTCTTTGACTCCCAGGAGTCCGCAACGACATCGAAAAGCTCTAGCCCGGATTATGCAAGAACCGTAGTTCGGTGTTGAAAAACGACTTGAGAAGTGGCCCAACTCGGAAGCGGGCAGGTGTGACAGGCGGATTTGCGAAGAATATGGGTTGGCGAGGCGTTTGAGTGGTTTGGGGAGTGAATTTCAGACAGATCTGGGCCTGGATGAGTGTCGGAAGCGGTTTTTCGGGGGAGCTGGGAAAAGCTAACTGGAGTTCAGGCGACTCAAGACGAGGTGGAAGAGGGGTTGTTCGGGGAAGGCTGAGGAAAGATGGACCCAGATGCGTCGAGTGGTTTGTCGGATCCGGGCCCCAATCTTGAGGACCCGACGACGTAAGGTTTCGATTTCGAGCTTGTGCCAGGGGGTTCCGTGAAGATAGTCGCGCAGGCGCACGAACATCTGGTAAGCCAGTGCATGCAGGAGGAGTCGAAACTGATTGGCCAGGAATCGATGACAGCTGAGTCGGTCCATGCTCAGATGATTCTTGAAGGCCTTGATGAAGTTCTCGGTCTGCCCTCGGTTTGTGTAGTGGTCATAAAGTGATTGGGAGCAGAGATCGTCCCGGTTGGTAACTACAAAGCGACGATTGATGCCACGCTGATCGACCTCCACTTTGACAATGACGCGACGGGATCGATCCCAGCTGTGGGCTCGATAAAGAAACTCGTCAAACTGACGCTGTTTTTCCTCCAGCTCAAGGAACCTCAGCCGAGTCGAATCCAGCAGGGGCTCGACCACTCGCTGCAGGCGAGGGTTTCGACTTAACCCAATGACATACTGGAGTTTATTCTCTTCACATTCACAGAACTCGTAGAGCCGAGGCGTGGCAAAGCCGCTGTCGGCCCGAATCTCAATCTCGACATCCGTCCCCACTGCTTGTCGGATGGCCTCCACGACTCGCTTCAGAATGGGCACGATGTGAGAGGCAGCCCCCTTGTTGCCAGGTCTCAACACGGCACAGACCAGGTCTCCCGTGTCGGCATCGAAGATCAGCAAAGGATGCAGAATGTGGTTTCGGTAATACCCGTGGTAGAAGGAGAACTCCTGTTGGCCGTGAGTGTGGTCGTCGGTACTGTCCAGATCCAGGATGATCTTGCTGGGACGTCTCTTCTTCAGGGAGCGCACATAACGGCCTGGCAGCCACCGGCTCAGACGCATCAGATCCTTCTTGGTGACGGAGTTCTCCAGGCGGGAGAAAGTCGGCTGGGTGGCCAAATCGGGATCGCTCTCTGGCAACTGATCACAGACTGTCTTGAGCATCGGATCCGAGCGCAGCGTATCGGCGTCGTTACAGTCTTCGTAGCCGGCCACGATCTGCAAGACTCGTTGTCGGATCAACTTCAACAGGTCATGACGAACGTAGCGTCGGTCTCGACTTTCCGCAATACACGAACTGAAGCCCTCGCACAATCGATGTTGACGATCCAGGGATCCAAACAACAACCATCCTGCGTCGGAAGTGAGGCTCCCCCCATCAAAACGAGCCGTGATGTTTCTGTGGCTATGAAATGGCAGGGTATTCTGGCAGACTGTTTTTGACATTGCCGTAGCTCCTGTTTAGGGTCTTTGTTTCTCTAAACCCTTTTATATCAGAGAGCTACGGCCTTTTTTCTGGGCCCAAATCTCACTTGAATTTAGATCTCTTGCATAATCCGGGCTAACTCGGGCCGGTGGATGTATTCCACAACCTTCCACACACCATAGGCCGCTCCGCCAATCATCTCCTGGAGCTAGATCCTAGTTCAGGACAGTGGGGAAGGCAACGGAAATGCCTTCCATCTTGGACTGAGTGAGCTGGAGTGAGCTGGAGTGAGTTCCCCGCGGGCACACTTGCGGGCACAACCCCCCTCTCATTGGCGAATTTCGAGTGTCGAAGGTCGAATACCCTCGGGGGGAGCAGAGCCCCGTCGGACGCCGGTTTCAGGTGTGGTGCCCAGGGTGGGACTCGAACCCACACGGGCCTACGGCCCCCAGGATTTTAAGTCCTGCGCTGGAAAGCCACTGTTAACGGGAGTTCCAATCCAGCCAGAAGAGGTCACACTCCGGGTGAGAAAACAATGTTCTACGCGCTTTCAACGAACTCCACAGGACAATCAAGAACAGCCAGCAGACGCAACATCTGATCGACGCTCTTCTTTGGGAGGTAATACTTAGTGCGCCGTAGTCTATGGTTTGCTCGCTACGGAGCTAAAATCCTGGAGGCTGAACACGATCCAAGACTGTCACGGGGCATTCTCGTCCTGATGTTCACGCTTGAGCCTCTCTGCGAGGAAAAGCTTGATCAGGGACTGATATGGGACATCTCTCTTATTGGCCAGGCGGCGAATCTCCTCCAGCATGAAGGCCGGCAGCCGAATAGAGATGGTTTTGGTTGAAGGCTTGAGCTGAGAAAGCGAAACCTTTTCGGCCTTGGACCAATCGATTCGTTCGGTTGAGTCGTGATCCGACCAGAAATGACGTTCCTCATCTTCGTTCATTGAGAGTCGCTTTCTAGCCATAGCTCAAATAGACCTCACGCTCTTTCTTGGTCATGTCCCGCGCTGAAATGACCCGTATCAAGCTATTGCGGACCGCGCAGACAATAAAGAGCTTCCTGCCGGAATCGCTTCTCCCCAGAACAAGAATCCGTTCCTCTTCCCACGAATTGGCGGCGTCAGCGACGGCCACCAGCGGTTGATTGAAGAAGACCTGTTCACATTCACCATCACTGACCCGATGCTTCTCCCAGTTCTTCCCCGAGTTTCCACCGTCCCAATCAAATCCTACGCAAGAACGAAGATCATCGATTGGGTTCACGGGCACAATTGTATATGATAGTTATATACCAGTACAACTGAAAATGCGCCAAAGCGGCAGGACATCCACATGGCTGTCGCTCCTGTTTATTATGATGCAGAGCCGAATGGATCATAGTGGGCATAATCGCTGCACAAAAGATGGAGAGGGGGCTCATCTTCTTCGTGATCCTGGAACCGCTCCATCGGTTCGTGAAAGCGATTGTCATTCACATCATCGTTCAGCAGAGAAACCTCACCTGCCAGAACGGGGGCGTCCGCGGCCCAGAACTGATGATAACAACCGGGTGGCAGGGTGACGCTCTGGCCCGGACCCAAAACCAGGGTCCCTCCCGCCTTGACGGTGTGGCTGACACCATCCACGGTGACGCAGACATCAGTCTCCGCCAGGCCTTCGTCTGACGTCGAGTTGTACAGCTGCATGACAAGTCGACCTCCTCCCCGATTGATGATGTCTTCCATTTTCCGCCAGTGGAAATGGAGCGGAGTCACCTGGTCACGACCAATCAGCAGGATCTTTTCTGCGTAGAGCTTGCCCGAGCGTTCTGCCAGATTCCGAGGCGATCCATTTCGCAGCGTGAACAGGAGCAGGCCAAAGCTCGAGTAATCGTCGAGCCCGAAATCCGTGACGTCCCATCCCAGTCCACATTCGACAATCTCTCGGGCCGAGTCCCGTCTGGAAGCCCAGTCGCGCGGGGTCCAGTAGGCGAATGGGGGGAGGAAAAACTTCCGCTCCTTGAGAAAAGCAATGCCGTCACGAATGATCGAGTTGATTTCAGAACGCTTCACGGTTCCTCCACGATGATGGCGTGGTCCAGTGGGATCGCGACTTCGCGCATCTTTTCGGCGGCAACCTCCGGCCCGGTCACCCACGCCACGGCAGACTCCATCTCGGTCCACGCCCGGGCATTAGGAGTGAGGAAACCCGCCATGTCGCCGCCGTTGAAATAGGTGAAGGCCCCGTAGGAGAGCCGGAACGCGAGGCTGCAGTTGTTCTCCTCCACCGGCACGATGCCCGGGGGAAACCGGTTGCGAGTCGCGGTGCCGCCGCCGGTCCACACCCGCCCGTTCGCCGCGATGTTGCGAATCTCGAAGGTCGGGAAATCCCGCGGGGCGCGGCGCAGCACGATCTGATCGGAGCGGCCGGCCTCGAAGCGAACCACCTGCATGCCGCGGTGCTCCGACTGCCATTTGAGGAAAGCGCGGTAGTTCTGGATCATCGGGCTGGCTGATGGCGGGGGGAAATCGTAGTCTGGCCACCCGCGATCGAGCAGCGTCCCGATCCTCAACTCCTCGCCGACATCGGTGATGCCCGTCAACTTGTATGCGCCCGACGCCGACGGCGGGGAGTCGGGCATGAGGGTGCCCATGTGATCGCCGTGAAAGTGGGTGAGGGCGGCAAAGTCGAGCCCGCCGCGCGCCGCAATCCCGCGCAAATCCAGTTTCCTATCGGCAAGCTCCATTGCCACAATCCTGAGCGGGCGCTCTCATCAATCCCGGGGTGCTCGACGCCTTAGCCGTTATTGGAGCACAGTGCCGTTTGCCTTCCTTCCGCTGGATAGATCCGAAGAGCGACCTCCGATACGCTTCGGATCGATTCGGCTTCGCCTCCGAGTAGGATCGCATCGGGCTATGAAGTTTCTGGTAGGCACAACCCTTAGCTAATTCCTCTCGGCGCCGTGGATGAGCCCCTTCTTCTCCCAGTTGCTCAAAAAGCCTGTGACGCGCGCTCTTTCCGGAGCCAGGGGGACGAGCTTCAGGAAATGTTTGAGCTCTGTGGCGGCAGCATCAAATTCGCCCTTATCCGCCAGCATCAGGCCCAACAGGTATCCGGCATACGGATAGTCGTCGGCCTGGTGGCTGGCTCTGACCGTGGAGAGCGACTCCTCGGCCTGCTCCATGTAACGCAGATTGAGGTTGGCAACCCCCCGATAGTAGTGGGCCTGCATGTGGTAGGGATGCAACTCCAGGATCTTTGTGCTCCACTGACTCACATGGTCCCAGTCACTCCGCTGGGACTCGAGCTCCATCATGGCAATCTGGGGACCCAGGTAGTTGGGGTCACCGGCGGCAGCCAGTTCGAAGGCCTCCTTCGCTCCAGACTCGTCTTCGAGCTGGAGTCGCACTTGTCCCAGCAGGTTCCAGGCCTCGGAGTATTCGGGATAGAGCTTGGTGGCCTTCTCCAGCTCGGCGGCAGCCTTCTGATGGTTGGCCTTCTTCAGGTCTTTGAGGCCCCTCTTGAACCTTTTGCGGGCTTGCCTGGGAGCCTCCATTGTAGTGACGCTGTCTATGGTGCCAACAATGCTTCCAGCCTCATAGAGGACAAGAGAGCCAACATCGGGATTGTCCAGGGGACGTCGAAAGGTCAGGTTGATTTTGTCCGACTGAAAACCCACCTGTCTGGCTCGCAGTTCGCATCCGGCCAGATCCACATGAGTACGGGTCACTTGTCCCAGGCTTTGGGGAACCATCCTGCTCATTGTTCAGGCTCAGCTTTCTCGGTCGCTTGCTGCGTCCGGCGGATGTAGTCTTCGTCGAGCTGGAGCCAGGTTTCCGCAAAGCTCCTGCCCTCGAACAGACGCACCAGAGGCACCCCTTCGTCGAACGGATGGATACCCCCGTTGGTATGGGGACCGCTCAAAGCGCCGAGCAATTGCCGCCGGACGGGAGCGCACCGCGAGATGAGTTGCGGCGAACTCGCGTCACGATCACCAAGCCGCTGCCAGATCGGCGTGTACACGTAGTAGATGTTTTTGCGCCGAACGTTCGAAGTGTTGCGCACGACACAGTGATAGAGGGCGTTGTGGAGCAGGATCGCGTCGCCGGCCTTGACGGTGATCTGTTTAGCATCGGGAACATCGGCGTCAAGCCGGTCGACCTCCTTGAATCGATCAAACGATGTGATGGTCAGAGTGTGGTCCAGACCCTTGTCCAATTTGGGGAAGCCAGTGCGGTGACTGCCGGGAATGATGCAGAGGTTACCCATGTCCCGCTGATCCAGGTCGGTCAGGTACCAGCCCACGCGGACCCATTGGCACGCCATCTGCCCATCCACTCGCGGAAACAGGTATGGCTTCGGCCCGTCCTGGTGCCAGCGGTTGGCGGGCGCCGGACTGGGTGGGCGAATCATCAAGTGTGACCAGGCCATGTGGATCGCTGCACCCATGATCTGGCAAAGCAGGCCCAGGTGGGCAGGATGATCGAGCAGGCTGAGGAAGACGTCGTTGGGTCGCGGGTCCAGGACCTGGTGTTTGCCGGGTTCGGAGCTGAACAGTCCCTCGACCGGTGCGTCGATGAGGTTGTTCGCATCCAACGGCGCATCTGGGTTGCGACCAAGTCGTTGCGATTCCTGGTCGAGACGGTCAACCTCAGCGAGAAGAGCCTCTAGTTCCTCACTGCTCAGCGCGTTGGGAATGATCAGATAGCCATCGCGATCCCAAAGCGCCTTTTGCTCGTCCGTCATACGCGTCAGCGTCAGGTTTCGCTTCATCGTTCGTTATCGCAACCCGTTCTAGGCGCCTCTATCGCAGGACGCTGTTCTGAAAAGCCAACGCCTTGTCGGCAATACCCTGGGCATCCAACCCATAGTGACGAAGCAACTGCTCGTACTGGCCGATCACCGAGAAGGTGTCCTCGAACCCAATTCTCTTGAGCCGAATGTGCGGCACTTCCTCGGCGATGAACTCCGCGACGGCGCTGCCCAGACCACCGATGATGCTGTGCTCCTCCACGGTGAGGATCGCCTTCGTCTCGCTGGCCGCATCGAGAATCGCCTGTTTGTCAAGCGGTTTGACCGTGTGCATGTTGACGACCCTGGTCTCTACACCGCGGTCATGGAGGATCCCGGCCGCCTTGAGCGACCGGCCGACCATGGCTCCGTAGGCCATCAAAGTCATGTCTTCGCCTTCGCGCAGAACGATCGACTGACCGACCTCGAAGTGATGCTCCTTATCGTAGACGGGCATCTCCGCTTCCAGACGAATATACATCGGGCCGTCGAAATCCACCGCGGCTCGCGCCACTTGCTTGACCTCAGTGGTGTCAGCAGGGACGACGACCGTCATCTGTGGAATGACCCGCATCACGGCGATATCTTCCAATCCCTGGTGCGTCGGACCAAATGGTCCGCCGAGGACGCCCGCGTAGGAGCCGACAAGCTTGACGTTGAAGCGATTGCAGGCGATGTCGTCTCGGATCATTTCGCAGGCACGCAGGGTCAGAAAGGTGGCCATGGTGTGGGCAAACACGATCTTGCCCCTGGCAGCCATCCCCGCCGCGACGCCGATCATGTCCTGCTCGGCGATACCGACCTGGATGGCTCTTCTTGGGTTTGATTCGCGAAAGCTCTTCACCATGAACTTGGCTTCGGCATCCACCGTGCAGATGTCCGGGTTCTTCTGGGCGTGCCGGGTGAGTTGCTCGTCCCACGCCTCAAAGAGTCTGGATGAAGAATACGCCGTCATGAAGCCGACTCCAGGCACTTGAGAGCTTGATCTCCCTGCTGTGGGCTCAGGTTCAAAACATGCGCTTCGGGCCGGTTCTCAATGAAGTCGACGCCTTTGCCTTTAACCGTATCAGCTACGATCACCGACGGGAGGCCCGTCTCAAAGGGCAAGGTGCCTAGGGTCTGTACGATCTGCTCCATGTCGTGGCCATCGATGATGGAAGTGGACCAGCCGAAGGCCTTGAACTTTTCGTCGATAGGCTCGACTGCCATGATCGACTCCGTCATCACCCCTGCCTGCCAATGGTTGCGGTCTAGGATGGCAACCAGGTTGTCGAGCCGGTATTGTGATGCTGTCATCGCTGCCTCCCAGACCGAACCCTCCTGGATCTCACCATCACCGAGCACCACGAAGACGCGATTCTCTTTACCATCCAACTTGTCAGCGATGGCCATCCCCGCTCCCACCGACAGGCCGTGCCCCAACGACCCAGTGGTTGTTTCCACCCCGGGAATCTTGTTTGACGGGTGGGTGCTAAGGATAGCGCCGGTCTGCTCGTAGGTCTTCAGATCTTCGAGCGGGAAATACCCCTTCGACGCCAGCACATAGTAAAGAAGGATTCCTACGTGTCCCTTGCTCAGTATGAAAAGATCCCTGTCTTGCCAGTCCGGTTCCCGTGGCCGAACCCTCAAGGTGTGCCAGTAGAGGGCTACGAGGATGTCCGTAAGCGATAAGGCTCCACCGAGATGGGTACTGTGCTCAACGCTGTGCTCAACGAGGAAACGGCGGGCCTCAAGAGCTCGGGTCTTGAGTTGATCGACAAGCTCTTTGGAGGGCCAGCGGGGGACGCGTGTCACTGTGTTTCGAGCTTCGGCGGCGGCGGCGGCGGGCGGCCTGCGCTATCGAACACACCAATGCGATAGTTGCCCTGTGGGTTTCCGCCATCGTTGTACGAGAAAAACTTGACATCCGTGCTCGGCAAGCCAAAGCTTCGGGTGACCGCGCGTCCCTCCTCATCATCCTCCTCTTGCCACATGCGCAGCCACTTTCGAACTTCCCCTCCACACTCGAGCTGCCCGGCCGATCCCCTCTCGTCGAGTTCGGCGGCAGCCATCCAGCGATGCTCCGGTGCCACGCCGTCCTCCCCGACGAGCCCCGGAGCGGCGCTGTGCAGGCGATGGCCGTAGACCCGACAGCGCCACTCTCCAGCTCCGCCGTCGGGGGCAGAACCGGGAAGGTCCAGCAGCCAGCTGAGCCAGGGCAGCCGCAGGCCTAGCTGCGAGCGCGCCTGCGTCAGCACAGACCCCATCACGTTGCAGACGTCCAGTAAGTTGGCGGATTCGTCCTCCGCTGCTGAAAACCTCGGGAGCGCCCAGCCGTCGGCGCCGTCACAGAGTACCAGCACGCGTCCCTCGCTGTCTTCGATCAGCAGCCGGGCCTCGTCGACGCCGCCCACCGGGCCCTCGCGCAGGGCGGCGTACTTGCCGTCGCCCCGATGATACGGCACCAGGTGCTTCGCCTCGCCGCGCAGAAAGTCGTGGACCGCGGAGGGGTAGATTGTCGGCCCGCATGCGGGGGGCGAGGATTTCGCGTGGAACTTCATGTAGAGCCCACAGCGGTCGGTGGCGCCGTGGTTGGGACGGGCCTCGTGCCAGGCGAAGCCGTGCATCAAGATTACATCGCCCTTCTTCAGAGACGGGTCTTCAAAGACGATCTCGGCCGGTGACGGGACCTGCGCGGCGTCCACCTGGTACACGCGTCCGTCGGACGGCAGCACCTTCGTCTTGAGGTGGGAGCCGGGGGACACGACGAGTGGGCCCCCGGTCTCGGTGTAGTCGACGAACGGGATCACGGCAAACATCCACTTGACGAACGAGCCGACGCAGCGCCACGGCTTGTAGTCGAAGTGGGCACCGCTGCCGTTGACGAAGGGCTTTTCACCGACACCCGCCCCCGGCGGACGCATGAGCGACCAGTATTGCGCCAGCGTCGCCGGCTCGCCGAAGAGGTCTTCGACGGCCGCCACGATCGCCGGGTGTGCCAGGCTCACGTCGGCAATCTCCGGGTGCTCCTGGAGGATCCGCGGGCCCATCGAGTGGACCCCCGGCAACGGATAGGCCGAGTCTGCTCTATACGTGTCGTAATCCCCGCCGGCAAAGGCGGCGTGGATCGGTCCCGCAAGGCGGTCGATCTCCGTCTCTGTCAGGAGGCCCCGGAGAACGTGGTATCCGGTTTTGTCAAATTCTGTCTGCACAGCACAGACTGCTTTCTCCTCAGCGGGGGAGCGCCCGGACAGGATCGGAATGCAGGGCGCATACCGCATAGGCTACCCTGGCCAGTACCACCCGTTGCGCCCCATTTTATGTCTTCAGCGCAAATAAGACAAAATGACCCGAGATTCAAGAGACGCTCGAGGCCGCTGCTGGACTGGCTAGATTAGCATTGATCACTCGCCGACGGGCTGAGCACCGGGTGCAACCGTGCAACTCGGCTTCGGTTGTAGAATAGGGTGTTTATCAAAGATGTCCCGAAACCACGGCCTCCCCGAGAATCCAGAAGACTTGCTCACCTTGGCACCTGAGGAACTTGCGGGCCATCTGCTCGAACACCTCAACCCAGGAGGGTCTGATTCTCGTGGCTTGAAAAATGTCGTGACTCTCCTCCAGGATTCATACGAACCTGGCGCCTCTGCCCAGCAGGACAGCCCCAACGGACTGCCCATGCGCCGCCTGGGGCGGACCAATGAGCAGGTTTCCATTCTGTGCCTGGGAGGCTGGCATATCGGGAAAGCGGCCCAGCAAGATCGCCGGGAGGCCATCCGCATCATGCACGCGGCCCTGGATGAGGGTATTACTTTCTTTGACAACTGCTGGGAGTATCACGACGGGCTCTCGGAAGAGGTCATGGGAGAGGCCCTGGCCAGCGGCGGCCGGCGCCACAAAGTGTTTCTGATGACCAAGAACTGTGAGAGGGACTACGAGGGAAGCCGGAGACACCTGGAAGACAGCCTGCGGCGACTGCAGACCGACCACATCGACCTTTGGCAGTTTCACGAAATACTCTACGACAACGATCCGGACTGGATCTTCGAACAGGGTGGACTCAAGTACGCCTTGGAGGCGCAAGAGGCGGGCAAGGTTCGCTATATCGGTTTTACCGGTCACAAGGATCCGCGCATCCACTCCAAGATGCTGCAAAAACCGTACGACTGGGCCACCGTGCAGATGCCGCTGAACCTGATGGATGCTCACTATCGCAGTTTTCAGCAGGAGGTCCTGCCCGACTGCCTGGAGCAGGACGTGGGTGTGATCGCGATGAAGAGCCTGGGGGGCGGCAAGATCGTATCCGATACCCGGTTCACCCCCAGAGAGTGCCGCAGCTATGCCCTTACCCTGCCGGTCTCGACACTCGCCGTCGGGGTCACTTCGATGCAGGAGCTGGAGCAGGATGTGGGTATCGCCCGCGACTTCCAGCCCCTGTCAGACGAGGCCATGCGGGAACTGGAGGCCAGGGCGGAACCGGAAGCCGGCGACGGCCGCCATGAATTGTTCAAGTCGACCCAGGTCCACGACGGGCCCCACCACCGTCTGCAGCACGGCTTCGCCCTGGATGGCGAAGTGTAGGAGCCGCTTCGTAACCCATTGTGGGAGTGCGACTTGTGGGCAGGTCATGGCCACATGAAGGCCGACACCTACCCCCTTCGAGTGCTGCCCTGGTCCTTCTCAGGGTGGCTGAACCGCCACCAACAAGACACCATCACCTACCTGGTCGAGGAGAACCGTGTCCTGAAAGAGCAAATGAAGGGTCGCCGGCTCCGACTGACAGATGAGCAACGGCTCCGGCTCGCCGCGAAGGGCAATGTCTTGGGAGGAAGACGCTCAATCGAGTGGCAACCATTGTCACTCCGGATACGATCATGCGATGGCACAGGCGGTTGATCGCACTCAAGTGCCAAGGTGCTCGCGAACTGCCCCGGCCTGGTTTGCACTACGGGGACGGCTGACAGGCAGGGATCTCTCTCAGGGAAGCGAGACATTTGATTTGGTACGATTCTATATGCACACTCCTATGATCAACAGTGCGATGTAACGATGAGCAAGAGATTAGGCCGGGCACTGGTCGGCGCTCTCACAGTGGTGACTGTTGGTGTAGCCGGTTCCGGCTGCAGGCAGGCTTCGGAAAGGGAACCGGAACCGTCCGGGATTGGAATTCAAGAGGAGCACGAGGCCAGAAAAGCTGATCTGGTGCTGCAGTTCAGTGACGATTTCAGTCAGGAGTACGGCCCGCCGGATTACTTTGACATGACGCGGTGGACCCGGATGGGGACCGGCCAAGCGAGGACGGAGAACGGGTACTGGCTGATGGATGTCCTGCGCCCTCCTGACGTGGCCGTGGGCGGTTTCGCCACCACCGAGAGGGCCTTCAATCCAGGATTGGCCGGGACCAACGGTGTGGAAATCACCGTAGCCCGGATTATGCAAGAGATCTAAATTCAAGTGAGATTTGGGCCCAGAAAAAAGGCCGTAGCTCTCTGATATAAAAGGGTTTACAAAAACAATGACCCTAAACAGGAGCTACGGCAATGTCAAAAACAGTCTGCCAGAATACCCTGCCATTTCATAGCCACAGAAACATCACGGCTCGTTTTGATGGGGGGAGCCTCACTTCCGACGCAGGATGGTTGTTGTTTGGATCCCTGGATCGTCAACATCGATTGTGCGAGGGCTTCAGTTCGTGTATTGCGGAAAGTCGAGACCGACGCTACGTTCGTCATGACCTGTTGAAGTTGATCCGACAACGAGTCTTGCAGATCGTGGCCGGCTACGAAGACTGTAACGACGCCGATACGCTGCGCTCGGATCCGATGCTCAAGACAGTCTGTGATCAGTTGCCAGAGAGCGATCCCGATTTGGCCACCCAGCCGACTTTCTCCCGCCTGGAGAACTCCGTCACCAAGAAGGATCTGATGCGTCTGAGCCGGTGGCTGCCAGGCCGTTATGTGCGCTCCCTGAAGAAGAGACGTCCCAGCAAGATCATCCTGGATCTGGACAGTACCGACGACCACACTCACGGCCAACAGGAGTTCTCCTTCTACCACGGGTATTACCGAAACAACATTCTGCATCCTTTGCTGATCTTCGATGCCGACACGGGAGACCTGGTCTGTGCCGTGTTGAGACCTGGCAACAAGGGGGCTGCCTCTCACATCGTGCCCATTCTGAAGCGAGTCGTGGAGGCCATCCGACAAGCAGTGGGGACGGATGTCGAGATTGAGATTCGGGCCGACAGCGGCTTTGCCACGCCTCGGCTCTACGAGTTCTGTGAATGTGAAGAGAATAAACTCCAGTATGTCATTGGGTTAAGTCGAAACCCTCGCCTGCAGCGAGTGGTCGAGCCCCTGCTGGATTCGACTCGGCTGAGGTTCGTTGAGCTGGAGGAAAAACAGCGTCAGTTTGACGAGTTTCTTTATCGAGCCCACAGCTGGGATCGATCCCGTCGCGTCATTGTCAAAGTGGAGGTCGATCAGCGTGGCATCAATCGTCGCTTTGTAGTTGCCAACCGGGACGATCTCTGCTCCCAATCACTTTATGACCACTACACAAACCGAGGGCAGACCGAGAACTTCATCAAGGCCTTCAAGAATCATCTGAGCATGGACCGACTCAGCTGTCATCGATTCCTGGCCAATCAGTTTCGACTCCTCCTGCATGCACTGGCTTACCAGATGTTCGTGCGCCTGCGCGACTATCTTCACGGAACCCCCTGGCACAAGCTCGAAATCGAAACCTTACGTCGTCGGGTCCTCAAGATTGGGGCCCGGATCCGACAAACCACTCGACGCATCTGGGTCCATCTTTCCTCAGCCTTCCCCGAACAACCCCTCTTCCACCTCGTCTTGAGTCGCCTGAACTCCAGTTAGCTTTTCCCAGCTCCCCCGAAAAACCGCTTCCGACACTCATCCAGGCCCAGATCTGTCTGAAATTCACTCCCCAAACCACTCAAACGCCTCGCCAACCCATATTCTTCGCAAATCCGCCTGTCACACCTGCCCGCTTCCGAGTTGGGCCACTTCTCGAGTCGTTTTTCAACACCGAACTACGGTTCTTGCATAATCCGGGGTAGCGGGGTTCACCCACCAAGGAGATCACTCCGAACCCCCCGGTCCGGAACAGATGAGGCTGATCCAGGCCTGGGGTCTGACCGTTGCCAACCGACGAGGACAAACGGGTGGCCAGACTGACCAGGAAAAAGACCGGGGAGTTCAGCTGCACTTCGATCTGATTCTCCCGAGTGGGCTGTATGTTTACCTCGTACGGGGTCTTGTGCCCGGGGACTTTGACAGGTACCCGAGGGATGGATACGTGCCTGGAGGACGAGAGGATTTGAGCGCGGACGAGCGGAGACAACTGCATGAGGATGCGGTAGAACAAGGAGGACCCTTCGTTACCTTTGACTGCGTTGCTCTGGCTTCGAGAGTCTACCGGTCTGAGCGGGAAATGAAGGAGATTCTGGAACACAGCCATCGCTGGGGGCTTTTCCTGACGGATGACGCCAACACGGTCTACTGGACCCTGGACGGTCAGGTGATGGACAGTGTCGATATCGCGGGGTACTTCAGTTCCCGCCCGGAGTCTGTCCGGGAGGGGGCCTTCCTTAGCGTCATGGGAGTGGCGCTTTTTGAAAGGAATACCTGGAAAATGGACGATCTGGAAATCTATGCGTCCCGGTGATTTAGGGCGGGTGTGGATTGCCAGATCCAGCCAAGGCAGCACCGAGTCCCGGTGAGTGTTGAGATAGCCGTCGGGAGGCCCACCCGGTTGGTCATCTGGCCTGGTAAGGAGCAGAGAGAGGGAACGGCCTGACCCTGGCTTTCCAGGAGGCCTTTCAGCTCTGTGGGCTTCATCTCGGAATCGGCCTCCTCAACACAATGCAGTCCTCCCGAGTTGGAGTGAGCTGGAGTGAGTTTCCCGCGGGCACACTTTGGGCGCAACACTTGTGATCTAGCCCGGGCGAAATCTGCGTTGGTGTCGTGGCTTAACTCCCGCCACAACAGTGACTTGCGGTTCGGCTGACTTTTTTGACCATACGGCCACGAAACGAACGCGAAACCGAGTGCACAAGAATCGGTGGACCAGCACCCCACTACAGACTTGACGTGTGAAGGCGCTGTCTCTTCATTAATGATCCTACTGGAGCAGGCCGGTCGATTGACCAAGTTTCCTTTCCCGAAGCCCGATCCAGACCTGCTCCAGTTGCCCGGCTATCGTCTTCCAGTCGTAGCGGTTTGTCACCAGAAGTCGAGCCTTATGAGCGAGTCGTCGACCATCTTCTGGACCGTTCAAGAGACCCACGATCGCCTCCACGAATTGCCGAGGAGACTCCGCCAGCCGAAAGTGTTTTCCCTCCACCACTTCGAGACCCTCACAACCCATGCTGGTGCTCACGACCGGCAATCCAGCCGCGAAGGCTTCCAGCACTTTAAGGCGAGTGCCAGAGCCGTTAAAGATGGGCACCACCATCAGACCGGCCCGTTGCAGGAGAGGCCGGACATCAGAGACGTATCCGTGATAGGCAACACCCGTCTGGTTCATCCGGTCGACCAGCGCCGGTTCAGCCTCTGCCCCCACCACGTCAAGGCGGACTCCCGGACGACTTTGGTGCAGCTTTGGCCAGATCCGGTCCAGCAAGAACCGGAGCCCGACGATATTGGGTGGATGACTTAGATTCCCTAGGAATAGAATGCGCTCTCGGTTGAGTGTGCGCGGCCTGAAGTCGAAGAATTCAGGATCGACGCCGTTGGGAATGCTAGCGACTTTGGACAACGGGACCGACTGGCCGACTCGCAGACGGTCAACTTCCGACATTGTCAAAATTGCGTGGCACTCTTTCCAAAGCTGCTGCTCGAAGCGAATCATGCGGGGGATCTGGGGAGCCAGTGCCGTTCGTCGGGCCGGGTCGGCCTCGGCCAGCCGTTGTAGTGCCACATAACTAATATCGAGTTCGTCGAGAACCAGGGGGATTTCAGGCGCCAGTCTACGGAGCAGTCTCCAATAGACGCCCATTCCGGTGTACTCGAGCTGGACAATATCGAATCGTCCGGACCTCAAGATTTGGGCGAGCCGGGTCTGAAGGTCTGAGAAAAACATCCGAACCGCATCCGAGGGGTAGCCGATCAGACGCAGAAAGGTCCGCCTGCCGCTCTGCCTCCAGTTGGCGGGCCAAAGCGTATTGGTGATGCGATCCCGCAACGTCTGACTGTAGAAAACCGGCACCAGCTCGGGCGGTGCTGCCAAACCCTCCAAAGTTGGAATAGAACTTGAGGCACTGTTCGGGGTGGGAGCGAGCCAGTGGAGTGCGTGGCGGTTCCCCAGATGCCGGACGAGGTTGGCCAGGCGGCTATGGCCGCCCGATCGAATCGGCAGCGGGTAGTAAGGCGCCAGCCAGAGGGTTCTCATTGAACGAGCATATCAGACCGTCGCGGCGTGACCTCCAGAACAACCAGTCGGATAACGCCGCCGTTCACCGGGGCACGGCGAACTGCTCAAGCTGGACGGTTATCGCTTTGCTCAGGCCAAGAGCTTCTTGACGACCCTACCGTGCACGTCGGTGAGCCGGTGATGACGGCCCTGATACTTGAAGGTCAGCCTCTCATGGTCGATCCCCAGGCAGTGTAGGATGGTGGCCTGCAAGTCGTGAATGTGAACCGGGTCCTCAACGATGTTGTAGCAGTAGTCGTCTGTCTGGCCAATGGAGATACCGGCCTTAAGACCCCCACCGGCGGCCCACACGGTAAAGCAACGCGGATGGTGATCGCGACCATAGTTGGTTGTAGTCAACTTGCCCTGGCAGTAAACCGTTCGGCCGAACTCCCCTCCCCAAACGACCAGGGTATCCTCCAGTAGTCCACGCTGTTTCAGGTCCTGGATCAGTGCAGCGGTCGCCTGGTCCGTCCCCCTGGCTTGCAAGACGATATCTCTGGGCAGATCAAGATGCTGATCCCAGCCGCGGTGGTAGAGTTGAACGAAGCGCACGTCGCGCTCCGCCAACCGCCTGGCGAGCAGACAGTTGGCCGCATACGTTCCCGGTTTCCTCGAATCGGGACCGTACATCTCAAAGATATACTCCGGCTCCCCCGACAGATCCATCAATTCGGGTACGGAGGTCTGCATGCGATAAGCCATCTCGTACTGGGTAATTCGAGTTTCGATCTCAGGGTCTCCGAAAGCTTCCTTGCGTATCCTGTTGAGTTTCTCAAGGCCGTCCAGCATGCGGCGGCGATCGGTCCGGTTGATCCCGGGCGGGTCGGAAAGGAAGAGTACCGGGTCGCCGCTGGCGCGGAACTTGACACCCTGGTGGGCGGAGGGCAGGAAGCCGCTGCCCCACAGTCGCGAGTACAGCGGTTGGGATTCGTTCTGCGAATTGGGCTGGGAGACCAGCACGACATATGCCGGCAGGTCTTGATTCTCGCTGCCCAGGCCGTAGCTGAGCCAGGCACCCATGCTGGCCCGTCCCGGTCGCTGGCTACCGGTCTGGATAAAGGTAATCGCCGGGTCGTGGTTGATGGCCTCGGTATGGACGCTCTTGATAATCGTGATGTCATCCACGATCTTGGCCGTATGTGGCAGTAACTCACTGATCCAGGTGCGCGATTGTCCGTGCTGGCTGAACTTGAACATCGAAGGCACCACGGGAAACGAAGCCTGTCCCGAGGTCATCCCCGTCAGACGCTGCCCGCGGCGGACGGAATCCGGCAATTCCGTACCCCGCAACTCATCAAGTTCAGGTTTGTAGTCAAAGAGTTCGATTTGGGACGGAGCTCCCGACTGATGAAGAAATATCATCCGTTTGGCCCTGGGAGCAAAGTGTGGAAGCGAGGCGAGACCGCCGGTCCTGGTGTCCTTAGTCCCCTGATGGACGGCCGCAAACAGGTCCGGGTTCAGCAACGAGGCCAGAGCCGCAACACCGATGCCGCTGCTGCCGCGGCCAAAGAATTGACGGCGGGTCATCACTAAGCGGGAAGCTTCCCTCAGGTTCATGTCTTACTCTTTGGTAATGGTTTCATCCAGGTTCAGAATGACACTGGCTAGGGTGGTCCAGGCCGCCAGTTCCGTGGGGTCCACTCTCGGGTCGTGTCCCGATTCACCGACTGCCAGCAGCGCCCGGGCCGCTTTCCGATCGCGACGGTAATCGGCGAGCTGTCCCTGGACAATGTGGAGGAGAATGTCAACCTCCTCTGGAGCAGGCGTTCGAGCCGTGGCGAGGCGGAAGCCGTAGCGGACGCGTGCGGCCGGGTCCTTCCCCCCTTCCTTTACCATTCGCTGGGCCAGGGCCCGAGCCGCCTCCACATACGTGGGATCATTCATTAGCACCAGTGCCTGCAGCGGTGTATTGGTGCGCGCCCGTCGCGACGTGCACCATTCGCGGTTGGGGGCGTCGAAAGTCACCATGGACGGCGGCGGAACGGTCCTCTTCCAAATCGTGTACATGCTCCGACGGTACAGTTCCTCCCCGCTGCCCGGACTGTACTCCTGGCCGGAGTAGCCGGACCCGAATGCCGTCTCTTTCCACAGTCCCTGCGGCTGGTAGGGGTGCGCACTGGGTCCACCGATCTCATTGTTGAGCAGGCCGGCGATCGCCAGAGCATTGTCGCGGACGATTTCGGCGGGCAGCCGGAACCGTGGCCCCCGTGCCAGCAGACGATTCCGGGGATCCTTTTCCAACGACTCCTGCGTCACCTGCGAAGACTGACGGTAGGCAGCCGAAGTGACAATCAGCCGCTGCATTGCCTTCACGTCCCAACCGCTATGGACGAACTCGGCCGCCAGCCAGTCGAGCAGTTCCGGATGGCTGGGTGCGTCGCCCTGAGAGCCGAAGTCCTCCGAAGTCTTGACCAGGCCGGTGCCGAAGTACATCTGCCAGTAGCGATTCACGGCCACCCGCGACGTCAAAGGGTGAGACGGATCCACCAGCCATTGGGCCAAACCCAAACGATTGGGTGGCGCACGGCCGGGCATGGGAGGTAAAAAGGAGGGAACACCCGGCGTCACCCTCTCCCCCTGATTGCGGTAGTCTCCGCGCCCCAGGATGAAGGTTTCCCGTGGCGTTTCCATCTCCTTCATCACCATCGTCGTCGGGATCGCCGCCTCAAGATCCTTCTTCTCCGCTTCCAGACTCTTCAGGTCAGAGTAAAGCTCCCTGAACTTTTCAGGAGCAGCGTGGGTTAAGAAATACGCTCTGAGTTTCTCGCGCCGTTCCAGGCAGCCACTCAATTGCCGGGTCGATTTGCCCTGATCAGAGTGATCCTTGCGCCCATCTTCCTTGTGCCGTTTATCGTAGACGTCGAGCATTTCCTGACACGCCTCGGCCGAGGTGTTCAGAAGCGCGCGGATGGGCTCGGAGACGGCCAGTTGGTCAATCTGCGCGGCCGTCAACGGCACCCGGTAGATGCGCAGGTCGTCCAGTTGGCCTATATACGGCCTTGCAGTCCGCTTGCTCCCAATTTCGAGCGGCTGCGATGTCCGGACGGACCCGAAAAGGCTGTCGCGAATGACCTCCACCTCCCTGGCCTGGCCGTCAACGAACATCTTGAAGCCTGAAGCCTTCCCTGATCCGTCGTAGGTGATCGCGATGTGAATCCCCGGGCCTGCTGTCAGCGGTTTCCTGGTCCTGACCTCGATTGCATTGTCAGGCCAACGATGCGTCAGGCGGACCTGGATTCGAAAATGGAACTGGTGGGGCCCGAAAGCTTTCGGGGCCGTCCTGATCACCTCAAAACCGCGGCGGCTTTCCGCCTGCTCGACCTTCTGGAGAATGGCCGTCGCATGCTTGGTGTTCCCCCCCTTTTTCCTCATCCAGAAGGCCACAGAAAACGGGTCCGCTCGATCAAAGTCGAAGGCGCTGCCCAGGTCGAGGGTGACCTCCCCGTCAAAATCTGCCCCCTTCCCAATCTGGCCGGAATCGTACGTCACCTCGCCGCGCCGTGTTTTTCCGTGGAGGTAGTTTCCGGAGGTGTCCGCCAGATGATCCTCGAATTCATAGTGCGCTGCCAGGCCTTGCCTGGCCGGAGCAGGAATCGTGGAAAGGGCCGTTTTTTCCCATTCGGCCCGGTGTTGATCCGTCTCGGCCTCCAGCATCGCCTTCTGGATGAATGCAATCTCGTCCTGCAGTTTCTCCAGCTGACTCCGCTGCCGGCGGGACGGAAGCTCGAGAACAGGCTGGGCGTTTCCCAATCGCCCGTCCAGCCCCTTTTCGTCAACGGTATTGAAGAAAGCAAAAAACCGGTAAAAATCCTTCTGCTTGATCGGATCATACTTGTGGTCATGACAGCGAGCGCATTTCATGGTCAATCCCATCCAGACGGTGGCGGTCGTATCGATTCGGTCCGCGACGTATTCCGTCAGCATCTCCTCAGGCACGGCGCTCAGCATGGCGATCATGTGGTTGCGGTTAAACCCGGTCGCGATTTGTTGGTCCAGAGTTGAGTCAGGCAGAAGGTCCCCGGCCAGCTGCTCCACAGTGAACCGATCAAAGGACAGGTTGCGGTCAAATGCCTCGATGACCCAGTCACGCCAGTGCCACATGTCACGGAAGTTGTCGACGTGGTGGCCGTGGCTGTCCGCGTAACGGGCCAGGTCAAGCCACTGCATGGCCATTCGCTCGCCGTAGTGAGGCGACTGCAGAAGCCGGTCCACCACCTTCTCATAGGCATCCGGAGATTTGTCAGCCAGGAAGGCGTCCACCTCTGCCGGCCTGGGTGGCAGGCCGGTCAAATCGAAGGTCGCTCTTCGCAACAGTGTGTTCTTGTCGGTCTCGGGAGACGGTTTCATCTCTTCCCGCTCCAGGCGGGCCAGGATGAAGTTGTCGATCGGATTGCGCGGCCAGACCTTGTCTTTAAACCCGGGTACGGGGGGCCGACTGATGGGAGAGAATGCCCAGTGCGACTCGCGCCTGGCACCCTGGTCGATCCAGAGGCGGATCAGCTCAATCTGTTCGTTCGTCAGTGACCCTTCAGCATAAGGCGGTGGCATGCGGGCAGCTTGATTTTGGGCACTTACCCTCTGGAAAAGTCGGCTCTGGGAGCTGTTGCCAGGCACGACGATCCGGTAGCCCCGCCGCTCTGCAAAAATACCCTCCCTGGTATCCAGCCGCAGATCCGCCTGTCGCTGCTGTTCATCCGGTCCGTGGCAGGTGAAACAGGTATCTGAAAGCAGGGGGCTAATGTCGCGGTTATAATCCACCTTGCTCGCCACCTGCGAGTTCTGTGCCGCAGCCGTGGGTTCTCGGGGAGCCAGCCACAAGACGACGAAACCCGACACCAAGAAAAACCGAAGAACTCTATGCTTCACCGAAACACCCACGCCTCCAGCGAGCCCGAATTATACCCCATGTCAAGTTTACAGGAGTTCGCTGCTAGACAACGGCGATGGCACCTTCGCCATTGCAGGGGGAGGGAGGTATTCTGGGCGGGCACACGAAGCAATACACGGCAGCGGGCACCTACACTGTCATAGTTGCTTCCGGAGACTCGTCGGAGTACACAATCAGCACAGCCGGTGTCTGCACGCAAACCTTCGAGAGATTGCCCTAGAGCTGAACCATCGACACGTCTGGCCCAAAAGCCGGGAGACACGCTGGGCTCCCTGATGGGCACCCCCGAAAGGTGGGGCCACCGGGCATAGAAACCTCGCTTGAGTTGGCTGGGATGAGCTGGAGTGAGTTTCCCGCGGGCACACTTGCGGGCACAACCCCCCTCTCAATGGCGATTTTCGAATGTCGAATGTCGAACACCCTCAAGGGGCGCAAAGCCCCGTCGGACGGGCATTTCAGGTGTGGTGCCCAGGGTGGGACTCGAACCCACACGGGCCAAAGGCCCCCAGGATTTTAAGTCCTGGACGCCGCTTCTGTAACTACCTATAAAATAGGCAGAACTTTTGTGGGGCTTAACTTGCCATGTTGGCTGGAGTGAGTTGGAGTGAGCTGGAGTGAGTTTCCCGCGGGCACCGCACGGGCACAACACTTGCCACCTAGCCCGGGCGAAATCCGCGTTAGGGCTGTGGCCTAACTCCTACCACAATAGTGACTTGCGGTTCGGCTGACTTTTTGACCATACGGGGAGGTAGCGCTGCGTTTTCTCGGAGAATTGAAGGTGAAGGAAACGGCCCAGGTTCTGGGGGTCTCCGAGGATACGGTTTTGTGCGATTGGAGACCCCCAAGGTTTGGCTGCTGCGGGAGCTTTCAGAGGGAAATCGGAATGAATGCAGAGTTAGGAGAACAGAACCTCCCCTTCGCCGCGTTCATCGATCAGCTTCTGGATATGTTCGACTAGCAGATCCCGGCGTGCCAGCAGGGCTCTGATTTGGGTGGCGGTTAGGACTTTCTTGCATTCCTCCTTCAGCACTTCCCGATCGAGCCCCTGCAGTCTTTCCCACAGGTCGCGCGAGCACTGCCGAATCAGTTGAGGATTGGTTAGTTTTTTGGTTGTTCCAAAAGCGCGGGTGTGGTCGATCATCCACAGTTTCCAGTCTGAATCGATCAGGATGTTCCCCGCGTTGCGATCGTAGTTGTCAATCAGACTGTCGAACAAGCGAAGAGTCTGCCACTGGTAAGTCCACGGCAGTTTGCTGGGTGCTTGGAGCTTCTCGGAGCTACGCTGCCTTTCCATCATGGCGTTCTCGACCCAGACCTGAAGAGTCCCGGTGACACCCCCAATCTTTCGTTTGACCACGGGAGGCACGTTGTCCAGGCCCAGCAACTTGCTCAGACGATAGGCCGCCACTTCAAAACGGCAGTCATCTCGAAAGTCGAGCTTGGTCTTGCCATTGGCTATCTTGACCTCCGTCTTAGCCCGGATTATGCAAGAACCGTAGTTCGGTGTTGAAAAACGACTCGAGAAGTGGCCCAACTCGGAAGCGGGCAGGTGTGACAGGCGGATTTGCGAAGAATATGGGTTGGCGAGGCGTTTGAGTGGTTTGGGGAGTGAATTTCAGACAGATCTGGGCCTGGATGAGTGTCGGAAGCGGTTTTTCGGGGGAGCTGGGAAAAGCTAACTGGAGTTCAGGCGACTCAAGACGAGGTGGAAGAGGGGTTGTTCGGGGAAGGCTGAGGAAAGATGGACCCAGATGCGTCGAGTGGTTTGTCGGATCCGGGCCCCAATCTTGAGGACCCGACGACGTAAGGTTTCGATTTCGAGCTTGTGCCAGGGGGTTCCGTGAAGATAGTCGCGCAGGCGCACGAACATCTGGTAAGCCAGTGCATGCAGGAGGAGTCGAAACTGATTGGCCAGGAATCGATGACAGCTGAGTCGGTCCATGCTCAGATGATTCTTGAAGGCCTTGATGAAGTTCTCGGTCTGCCCTCGGTTTGTGTAGTGGTCATAAAGTGATTGGGAGCAGAGATCGTCCCGGTTGGTAACTACAAAGCGACGATTGATGCCACGCTGATCGACCTCCACTTTGACAATGACGCGACGGGATCGATCCCAGCTGTGGGCTCGATAAAGAAACTCGTCAAACTGACGCTGTTTTTCCTCCAGCTCAAGGAACCTCAGCCGAGTCGAATCCAGCAGGGGCTCGACCACTCGCTGCAGGCGAGGGTTTCGACTTAACCCAATGACATACTGGAGTTTATTCTCTTCACATTCACAGAACTCGTAGAGCCGAGGCGTGGCAAAGCCGCTGTCGGCCCGAATCTCAATCTCGACATCCGTCCCCACTGCTTGTCGGATGGCCTCCACGACTCGCTTCAGAATGGGCACGATGTGAGAGGCAGCCCCCTTGTTGCCAGGTCTCAACACGGCACAGACCAGGTCTCCCGTGTCGGCATCGAAGATCAGCAAAGGATGCAGAATGTGGTTTCGGTAATACCCGTGGTAGAAGGAGAACTCCTGTTGGCCGTGAGTGTGGTCGTCGGTACTGTCCAGATCCAGGATGATCTTGGCGGGACGTCTCTTCTTCAGGGAGCGCACATAACGGCCTGGCAGCCACCGGCTCAGACGCATCAGATCCTTCTTGGTGACGGAGTTCTCCAGGCGGGAGAAAGTCGGCTGGGTGGCCAAATCGGGATCGCTCTCTGGCAACTGATCACAGACTGTCTTGAGCATCGGATCCGAGCGCAGCGTATCGGCGTCGTTACAGTCTTCGTAGCCGGCCACGATCTGCAAGACTCGTTGTCGGATCAACTTCAACAGGTCATGACGAACGTAGCGTCGGTCTCGACTTTCCGCAATACACGAACTGAAGCCCTCGCACAATCGATGTTGACGATCCAGGGATCCAAACAACAACCATCCTGCGTCGGAAGTGAGGCTCCCCCCATCAAAACGAGCCGTGATGTTTCTGTGGCTATGAAATGGCAGGGTATTCTGGCAGACTGCTTTCAACATTGCCGTAGCTCCTGTTTAGGGTCATTGTTTTTGTAAACCCTTTTATATCAGAGGGCTACGGCTTTTTCCTGGAGCCAGAATCTCACTTGAATTTAGATCTCTTGCATAATCCGGGTTAGGACCGGCTCCAGATGCAGGCCTGCCAGCTCATGCACCGGCCGGGACAGCAGCGGCTGCGGGGCGCTGCAGAAAGTGTGCTCGATTCGGCCCGAGCCTCCTTTGCGGTTGCGAGGGGGCGGCAGTTGCAGCAGCCCCTCGCGATGCATGCGCAGCATGGCCACCCGGCAGCTCATCTGCTTGAGGCCACCGTCCGTTTTGCGCCACTCGAGCAATCGGCACGCCAATCGAGACAGCTGAGCGCGCGTGCGGGTTGGGTTGTCGGCAATCAAGTCGCACAGTTGCCCGATCTCCTGACCCGTGAAGTTGCGGCCACAGTAGCGCTTCATGCCGCCTCCCGACCACCGGGTCGACCCCAGGCCGCTCTTCGGTCGGGGTCCATTTCCCAGGGCAGGAATCTCGTCAGTTGGGGCGGCGCCCGGTTGCCCGATTCGGCGCAGCACTGCAGATAGCAACTCAACCAGCGTTGCGGATTGATCTCCCACAGCTGCAAGGTTTGCAGAATCGTGAACACAACCGCGGCCAGACGGGCGCTAGACCGACTGCCTGAGCCGTAGTAGTTCTTGCGACCCACCACCGGGCCTCGCAAAGCGCGCTCTGAAGCGTTGTTGTCCATGGCCACCTCGGGGTGATCCAAAAAGACGGTCAACCCTTCCCAGTGTCGCTCCAATCGGCGCAGCACCTTCCTGCAGGCCCCATGCAGGACCCGGCTCTGCAACTCCGCATCGCGCTGCCTCTCCAGTCCCAGCACCGCCCCCCGCAGTTCCCGATCCCGGGCGGCAAAGCCGGCAGGCTGTTCTCGGGCCTGCACGCGACACCGATTCAGATCGAACAGGCCTCCGATCCCCTCCACCCAACTCATCGCCCACCCCTCCAACTCGGGCCAGGACTTGGCCAGGGAAAAAAAGTCGCGTCGCACGTGGGCCCAGCAAAAGGCCAACTCCAGACCCTCCCATTGTCTGGCCAACTTCTTGTACACAACGTAGCGGTCGCTCAGCAGAATGCCGGCCGCAGTGCCTCCGAAGTGCGCCTCCGGCACCTGGGCCGAGCGGCTGGGAGACAGCGTGAACACTACCGTCGAAGGGGATCGGAACACCCACAGATGCCAGCCGTGACCTATCTTGCCCTCCACCTCCTCGAACACCCGCCAGCCGGTCTCGTCAGCCTGCCAACGATCCTCGCTCAACTGCCTGACACGGATGGCCTCCCGGACCGGCTCCAACAGCGGGAGCAGTTTCCTCAGCCCTCCCGCGATCGTCCCAGCCGACAGCCTCACTCCTTGGTCGGCCAGTTCCTGCAGCAGTCGGTTGCTGGGACGCGCATAAAGATACTTGTCCAAGATCACCCTCACCCACACCGAGATGCCCAGCTTGCCGCGCGGGATCAAACGGCCTGGTGACGGCGCCGTCACGATGCCGGGCAGGACCCCACAAGCACAGCTTGGATGGTATCGCCTGCGTCTGATCACCCGACGCCAGACCCGCGTCTCGATCTCTACCACCTGGGCCTCATCGGTACCAGGAAACGGATCCAGGCGCCGTCCGCAGCGGGGACACTTCCGCTGCTCTGCGGGCAGATCAGCCACTTCCTCCCGGGCTTCCAGCCCATCCAGACTGCTTCGACCATGTCCCCGCGTCCCCGGCTGCTGTCCGCGAGGGCGCGCTGAGACCTGGCTCCGGGATGGGCTCTTGCCCTCGCAGACCAAACGCTCGCTACGACGACCGTACAGACAGCCTTCCAACTCTCGAATGCGTGCCCGTAGCTCTTCGTTTTCGCTCTTGAGATCGGTTCTCCGTCGGACCGCTTCCCCGTGCCGGGCCTTCCAGTACGCCGCAGCCCAACGCAAGCTGATGTACTCCTCCTTATCCACCCGGATCTGAACGCCGGCTGTCGACGCCCGCTGCCGGGACTCCCGATTCTCTACGCCTTGCTCCCCCTGACCTAGGGCGGCTCCCATGTCCACCTATATACACGATTGAAAGTCCTGTGTCCAGCAAAATCTGATGGTGTCAGCGGAGGGATGGGTTTACCGAATATTTACGGCTGGAAGCCTGTATGCCGCGGCAGCCAGACCTTCGCGGTTCGGGAACGGGACTTTGACAATCCTGTCGTCCGCGAACATTACACAGCCACCAGCGGAGGGACCAGCGGGAGACCGGTGCGCGTTCGAATCGACATTGAAGAGTTGGCCGAGGCGGCTGCCAACTGGGCCGTGTGCTTTGACGCCCACGGCTGGAAGGATCGACCGCTGGTGTTCTGGACTCCCGGTCACAGTGGCTTCGCAAACTGCTACCTTCGATGTCTGAAGTTCGGTTTCCCCTACCTGAAATGGTTCCGGACGACCCGACCCGACAACCTGGCGGCTCTCCTCCACCGTACTCTCCAATTCCTGACCGGGCTTCCTGCGCCGGAACCGGCTCCCCTGGACAGGGCACCCGTCGTGCTTCGGTTTCTCCTTCGGCTCCTGGAAAAGGGCGATAAGCCGATTGTCAACACCACACCCAGTGCTGCCTGTCGCCTCGCCCGCCTTGCTGGCGACCGGGGCTTGTCCCTGTCCGGAGTGGCTTTTCTCCTCGAGGCCGAGCCGGTGACGAGGGTGAGGCGCAGTATCATCGAGTGCAGCGGGGCTGCCGCCATTCCCACCTATGGAACTTCGGAGGCCGGCTGGATTGGGGCCCAGTTTCCCGAAGCCAGGGAAGCGGATGAAGTCAGCGTCTTTCGTGATGCCTACGCCGTGATCCAGCGACCCGACGGGGAGAGTTCCGCTCTGTCCGACGAGCAGATGGAGCCGCTCGGTAATGATGGGGCATTGCTCACGTATAAGACGACCGTCGACGGCACATGCGGTGGACAAAAGGTCCCGGCTAATAGTTGGGCGGCGGGCATATACGTTCGCGACGGCGATACATGGAAAGGAGCCTTTCACGCCGAAGCTCCGATTGTCGATCCAAAAGCGGCTCCCGCAATGCCGGCCGTCAAGGAGGAAGCTCCTAAGAAGGACGAGGCTAAACCCCCCGCTCCGGATGCCGGCACCGATGCGTTGGTGGCGGTCGAAAAGGCCGTCTGGGAAGCCTGGAAAGAACACGACGCCAAAAAACTTGAGGAGCTGACGGCCGAGGATATTTCATTTGTGAATATCTTTGGCACCTACTTCGCAACCAAGGCCGATGTAATCAAGGACTGGACCGGTCCCGGATGCGATATCAAGAGCGTCAGCGTCACCGACGGCGTGGGCACGATGCTCTCGCCGACAGTAGGCATCCTGACACATACGGGCACTGCCGATGGCACCTGCTTTGGCCAGAAGGTTGGATCAGTTTGGGGTACGTCGGTCTATGTTAAGGACGGCGATGAGTGGAAATGGGCCTTTGGCATAAATCTACCCGCACGCCAGGGATTGTGAGGGAGCAAAGCGGGGACAACGTAGACTGCGCCTTTCCTACTCATCCTTGCGCGCCGCGCGCCGCGGTGCGCGCGTAGAACCAGAGCAGCCAGACGATGCCCCCGATGGCCGCCGCGGCAAGCAGTGTGTCTCCGACCGTTCCCAACACCAGTGGAAAGCCGGTGATCTTCCGGCCTCCGTGGGCGACGACCCAGATCGCCAGCACGACGCCGGTCAGGCCTTCGCCGCCTACGAAGCCGGACCCGAGGAGCACGCCCTGCTCGCGCTGGCGATTGGCCGTCTCGTCGTCCTGGTTTCGCGTCAAAGTCCAGCGGGTCAGGCCGCCCACGAACACGGCCGCCATCGTTGACAGCGGCAGGTAGACGCCGACCGCGAATGGTAAGACGGGCAGGCGGGACACGGTGGCGACCAGTGCAATGCCGACGCCGATGAAGATCAGCGACCAGGGCAGCTTCTGGTCGAGAACGCCGTCGATGATCAGGCCCATCAGCACGCCCTGGGGTGCGGGTAGCTCCTGACCTCCGAGCCCGCCCTCAACGCTGCGGTGCAGCGTCTGGATCACGTAACAAACGACACCGGCCGAGGTGACGACGCCGATCAACTCGGCGATCTGCTGCAGCCGCGGCGTGGCCCCCAGCACGAAGCCGGTCTTGAGATCCTGCGAAGTGTCGCCGGCGATCGAGGCGGCGATGCAGACCGCGGTGCCGACCATCAGCGCGGTCGCCTTGCCCAGTGTGTCGGTCCAGCCGGCAGCCCAGAAGATCGCCGAGGTCGCCAGCAGCGTGGCGATCGTCATCCCGGACGTCGGGTTAGAGGTCACGCCAACCAGTCCCACGATGCGCGAGGAGACAGTGACGAAGAAGAAGGCGAAGACCGCGATCAACAGCGCGGCTAGACCGCGCACCACGATCGAATCGATGTAGCCCAGAATTCCGGGAACGCCGGCCAGCACGACGAGGATCCCGAACAGGATCAGCAGCACCGTCCGGAACGACAGGTCTCGGTCGGTCTTCTTCAGCGCCGCCGCCGCGCCGGTCTGGAGCTGGCCCAGCCCCAGCTTGAACGACTCGACCATCGTCGGGATCGAGCGGATTAGCGTGATGATCCCGCCGGTAGCCACCGCTCCGGCGCCGATGTAGCGCACGTAGCGGTCACGCAGGGCACCGGAAGACATGTTGCGGATCAAGTGCTCGGTCTCGGGGTAGAAGGGCGTGGAGAAGTCCATTCCCCAGAGGTAGATCGCAGGGACGATGACGAGCGCAGACAACGCGCTGCCGGCGACCATCACCGTGGCGATGCGAATGCCCAGGATGTAGCCTATGCCGATCAACGCCGGCGAGACGCCGACCGCCAGATGCCCCTTCCAGGGCAAGGCGACGTGCAACTTGCCGGGGATCAGCTTGAGCCCACTTGTCAGCTGCTTGGCCAGCATGCCGACACCAAGCCCGCGAAACACGTTCGCCGCCTGCCTGCCACCCTGCTCTGCCGCCACCAGTACCTCTGCACAGGCCATTCCCTCGGGGTAGGGCAGCTTTCCATGCTCGCGCACGATCAGGTAGCGCCGCAGCGGGATCATGCACAGCACGCCGATCAGCCCACCGGCCATCGCCAACAGCGTCATTTGCCGCCAGTCCGGTGGCATGCCCCAGATGAAGAGCGCGGGAATCGTGAACAGCACGCCCGAGGCGACCGACGAGCTGGCCGAGCCGACTGTCTGAGATATGTTCAGCTCCAGGATATTGTGCTTGAGACCGAGGGCACCGATCAGGCGAAATGCGACGACGGACAGCACGGCCACGGGGATCGAGGTGCTGATCGTCAGGCCGGTCTTCAACCCCAGGTAGGTGTTGGCAGCCCCGAACAACATCCCCAGCAGCACGCCGGAGAGCACCGCCTTGACCGTGAACTGGGACAAAGGCTCGCTGATGTAGGGGGTATAGGTCTCCCCTTCCGCGATCTCGTAGGCGTTGCGGGAAAGCCGCTTATGGTCCATCGAGCCCTCGAAAAACGCGGCCAACATACCACAACCTGAAATTCGGCCGTACCGCGAGTTTGCCTTTGGTCCCGGACTCTGCGGGAATTGTCTTCGTAAGCCGAACCGAATATGGTTGTAAGACTTGCTGAGAAAACCGCGATCTGTGCGATTACGCGCAAGGCAATCCGGTTGCGGGGGTTAGGCGCGCCAGCCTGGATTGTAGCCCGGCCAAGGATGAAGATAGCGGAGATTCGAGTCCTACGTCGATTGTCGGATTGGTTCTGAGCGTGATGGATCAACAAGCCATAGTCCTTCGATCGGCGAGACCCATCCTCAAGGAAGGTCTGGTGTATGCTCGCTACCTTGACGAAGCAGCCGAGGGCTTCTTCCGGTTCATGCTCGGTCGCCGGGTAGCGGACATTGTCGCCGCGGCATACATCCAACCCGACAACGACTACTCCTACCAAAACGTAACATTTGCCGAACATGACAAAGTCATCGTTGGAATGGCATCTAGTTTCACGGCCAGACAGCGTCGCTGTTTTTCGGACCAGCCACTAAAGCGGGCTGCGGGCAACCGTCACTTGCGAATGAGTGTCGTGACCACACTCTGTGCGCCCCTCCTGCGAATAATCGACACTATCGCCGACGGCGACTTCTACCTCCAGGCGATCGCTGTCGATAGGGAACTTCGTGGCGAAGGCGTCGGCTCTATCTTGATCGACTACATCGAAGAGCGTGCTGTTGTGAGCGAATCAGTCCGACTTTCCCTCGACGTTTCGGCAAACAACAAGGGTGCGCGCAGACTCTACGAAAGACGCGGGATGACGGTTGAGTCGGAGTGGCCGAAGCTCTGGTTCATACCGTCATTATTCGTTCGGATGACGAAACCGTTATGAACCCGCGATAGGCAGGGTTCCAGGGGTAAGGCCAATGAAATTGGTGGAGGCGGGGGGAAACTCCAAGGCGTGTTTCTGCAAGCGGCTCTTCGGCTTGAGCTTATGAAATAACCCCGTATCGTCAAAAAAGTCAGCCGAACCGCAAGTCACTTATGGCGGGAGTTAAGCCACGACACCAACGCAGATTTCGCCCGGGCTGGATCACAAGTGTTGTGCCCAAAGTGTGCCCGCGGGAAACTCACTCCAGCTCACTCAGGCCAACTCAAAGTCTACACAGCGGACCATGGGTAGCCGGGTTGCGCCGGTCTTGGGCGGCGACCCTGGGACCTCAGAGAAAACTACTCCAAAGCCGTCACGGGAAGGGTCGTGAAGTGCCCCAGTCCGGCAAGTTCCAAGGCTGTAGCCGCGATCGCGGCTCCGGGAGTGTTTCTTGCCGGTGCGCGTTCGATGTGAGGCTCTTCAAGGTGATGGGCGTCAGAGGGATTCCGACTCCCTGGGAGCGAGGTAGCGGTTCCTTCGAGTAGTGATGTCGTTGGCCTACCCAGAGGGAGCAAGCAGACATCTTGATTTGTCGAGCTCTGAAGCTTTGAAACTCACCTCGATCGAATTATTGCGGAGCACGGGTGGAGCGGAGCGGAGCGAGGGGCGAAAATACGAAGTTGAGCATCGGCTCGGAGATTAGCAGCGAGCTCGCCCAACCTCAATGATTTCAAGGGCTACAAGTTTCTGGTAGGGACACGGCTCTCGTAAGGCGCCCGGTGCGATCGGGCCGGAAGTCGAGCGATCGGACCGGAGCCGTGTGTTTTCAGTGAGTCGCAAACACGGTCCGGGCTCCGTCCTTTCCGTAAAGAATGACGGCATATGGGTCCCTTCGGTTGCCGTGTTCCATGCCCGGCGAGCCGATCGGCATTCCCGGAACGGCAATACCTCTCCCCCGGGGCCGTTCCTCGAGCAGGCGGCGGATATCCTCGGCCGGGATGTGCCCCTCGACTATGTACCCATCCACCACGGCGGTGTGGCAGCTCAAGAGGTCCCGGGGCACGTCCAGCTTCGATCTAACCGGGTCCAGATCTCCCACGGAATGAACGGTGACCTGAAACCCGTTTCGGCGGAGATGCGTCACCCACTTTCCACAGCAGCCGCAAGTCGGAGTTGTGTAGGCTACCACAGCCGGGGAAGGCGGCGGCCCGCCCCCAGCTCTGATTGCAGCGAAGGCGGTCAACCCGGCCAGCCCGACAGCGGCCACGCCCAGGAGATATTTCCAGATCTTCATTCCACAGCTCTCCTCTGGTTCCATTGTAGGCGTTTTCCCGGGTGGGTGTAGCGTCGCCCAACACCGGTAGCCGCGCCCCAGCTCGCTGTAGCTGCTGGGATCAACGAATTGCCGCGTGCCACCGTGCCGTGACTGGGTCCGCCGCCCACCCCCATGCCGCTGTCCTGTAGGCCCAGTGTCTGGAGGAGGAGGGACTGCGCAGGATTCTTGAGCGACAGCACTTTCAGGGAGTCTCTCACAGCCAGCAGGTTGCCTGCATCCTCGATGAGCGATTGTGCACTAGCCCGGATTATGCAAGAACCGTAGTTCGGTGTTGAAAAACGACTCGAGAAGTGGCCCAACTCGGAAGCGGGCAGGTGTGACAGGCGGATTTGCGAAGAATATGGGTTGGCGAGGCGTTTGAGTGGTTTGGGGAGTGAATTTCAGACAGATCTGGGCCTGGATGAGTGTCGGAAGCGGTTTTTCGGGGGAGCTGGGAAAAGCTAACTGGAGTTCAGGCGACTCAAGACGAGGTGGAAGAGGGGTTGTTCGGGGAAGGCTGAGGAAAGATGGACCCAGATGCGTCGAGTGGTTTGTCGGATCCGGGCCCCAATCTTGAGGACCCGACGACGTAAGGTTTCGATTTCGAGCTTGTGCCAGGGGGTTCCGTGAAGATAGTCGCGCAGGCGCACGAACATCTGGTAAGCCAGTGCATGCAGGAGGAGTCGAAACTGATTGGCCAGGAATCGATGACAGCTGAGTCGGTCCATGCTCAGATGATTCTTGAAGGCCTTGATGAAGTTCTCGGTCTGCCCTCGGTTTGTGTAGTGGTCATAAAGTGATTGGGAGCAGAGATCGTCCCGGTTGGCAACTACAAAGCGACGATTGATGCCACGCTGATCGACCTCCACTTTGACAATGACGCGACGGGATCGATCCCAGCTGTGGGCTCGATAAAGAAACTCGTCAAACTGACGCTGTTTTTCCTCCAGCTCAAGGAACCTCAGCCGAGTCGAATCCAGCAGGGGCTCGACCACTCGCTGCAGGCGAGGGTTTCGACTTAACCCAATGACATACTGGAGTTTATTCTCTTCACATTCACAGAACTCGTAGAGCCGAGGCGTGGCAAAGCCGCTGTCGGCCCGAATCTCAATCTCGACATCCGTCCCCACTGCTTGTCGGATGGCCTCCACGACTCGCTTCAGAATGGGCACGATGTGAGAGGCAGCCCCCTTGTTGCCAGGTCTCAACACGGCACAGACCAGGTCTCCCGTGTCGGCATCGAAGATCAGCAAAGGATGCAGAATGTGGTTTCGGTAATACCCGTGGTAGAAGGAGAACTCCTGTTGGCCGTGAGTGTGGTCGTCGGTACTGTCCAGATCCAGGATGATCTTGCTGGGACGTCTCTTCTTCAGGGAGCGCACATAACGGCCTGGCAGCCACCGGCTCAGACGCATCAGATCCTTCTTGGTGACGGAGTTCTCCAGGCGGGAAAAAGTCGGCTGGGTGGCCAAATCGGGATCGCTCTCTGGCAACTGATCACAGACGGTCTTGAGCATCGGATCCGAGCGCAGCGTATCGGCGTCATTACAGTCTTCGTAGCCGGCCACGATCTGCAAGACTCGTTGTCGGATCAACTTCAACAGGTCATGACGAATGTAGCGTCGGTCTCGACTTTCCGAAATACAGGAACTGAAGCCCTCGCACAATCGATGTTGACGATCCAGGGATCCAAACAACAACCATCCTGCGTCGGAAGTGAGGCTCCCCCCATCAAAACGAGCCGTGATGTTTCTGTGGCTATGAAATGGCAGGGTATTCTGGCAGACTGTTTTTGACATTGCCGTAGCTCCTGTTTAGGGTCATTGTTTCTCTAAACCCTTTTATATCAGAGAGCTACGGCCTTTTTTCTGGGCCCAAATCTCACTTGAATTTAGATCTCTTGCATAATCCGGGCTAGCGGCCGGCAGGTTGCCTTCGAAAACCGGCGCGGCCGGGTCACCCAGATTGTAGACATCGAGTCCTCCCGAATTGGCGACTACAATAGAGAAAGTTGTGATTTACGCAGAAAGGGGGAAGACAATCAGATGCTGACCTACAAAATCGGCACTATTCTGATCGGAACTTTGGTTTTTCCAATAGTGCAGCCATCCGCAATGGCGCAGCCATCAGCAATGGGCCGTGATCCATTTCCCGGCGGAGAACGGATGCTGCGAATCTGGCAAAACAAACAGGATTTGACGATCCAGTTTGAAGAAGATTTTAGGCACGAATTGGATCTCGATCGATGGGTCACACTGCCGGTGGCCCCGGAGGATGGGGGAGGACTAGGCAAGGTGACCGCCGGGAACGGATACGCTCTGATTGAATCATCCACCCCAACGCCTGCCGGACCGGGGGTGCTGGCGTCCAACCTTTTTGCCTCCAAGAAGAAGCACTTCAATCCTGGACTCAAAGGCGTCAACGGCGTCGAGATTACCCTGGCCGAATACACCCACGCCGAAGACTATGTGAACAAGTATCTGACCCTGGACGGCCGCTCGACCGATGAGGAGGACCCCTACAGCGGACTCTACCTGATGGGCTTTGTTTTGACGATTGGCAGCCCTCCGGGATTTGTCGGCACCCAGCGGGACGAGGCCAACCACAGGAAGGTGCAACTCCATTTCGACTGGTACAGCAAAGGCCTCCACTATCATCTGAACCGAAATATCATTCCCGGCGATGAGGAGAAGTACACGACCTATCAGCATGATCCGGAAAAATATCTGGCGTTTATGCGACAGTACGGACACGACGCGTACCTGGCGTGGAAATTACCGTATATCAGCATTCCGACGGTGATCCTCAGGACTAGAAGCAATCCGTTCGGAATCGCCGATCCGACAGGCCACAGATTCGGACTCTGGCTCAGTGACGATGGCAACACGCTGTCCTGGACACTTGACGGCAACCTGATGGACGTTGTGGACATCACCGGCTTCGTGAGCTCGAGCCCCCAAGCACTCAAAGACGGCGCGTACGTCACGATCGGCGGCAGCGGCAGCTATCGAAGAAACTGGTGGAAAGTTGAGGACGTAAAGATCTTCGTGTCCGAATAGGTCTATTGATCCTGGGCTTTCCCGCTCTTCATGCACTTGAGCTTTGCGGGGTTGTGCCCGTGCTCCGCAAAAACTCGATCCAACGTGATTCTACCTGGCATTTTCGGCTTGAGCGCTTCACGCTTCTGGGATGGACGTGCTGCTCATGATCCTTCTCGTTCCGGCCCTCGTTCTGGTCGCCTTCGCATGGTTCCACGGCACGACCGTTCTACGGCTGGCCGTGCTCCGTCAGCAGCTCGCTGTCTAGAAACGCAGTGCGAAGAAGCCGAGATTGAAAAAAAGAGATCGGCTGTTCTGGTTCTTCATCTCAAGGGTGTGGAAAGATTGGGAGTCCGAGTTGATCCTCGTCAAACCCGAAACGGTGATCCGATGGAGGAAGCGAAAGGTGGAAATCCCCGTCTTGAATGGCCTGCACCACGACTACCGCCTTGCAGCCTAGTTTCCGTCCCTCTTTCGAAAGCAGAATGCTACTCCTGGTGGAGTCTGCTTTCGGGGAGCAAGGTGGCGGTTCCTGCGAGTAGTAATGTCATTGGCCTACACACAGCGAGCAAACGCAAGCAGACCGAGAACCGACTCATACAGCTGAGTGGGATGCACGCGCAACGGGAATCCGTTCCCTCGTCACACGAGATCGGCCTCCTCGGAATTGGTTGCTCTCATTCATAGTCGGGACAGGTCCCCACGCCTTTAGAAACACTGATGATGACCCTTTCCGGGGCCTTGATCGTTGTCTCTCCTTCGGTGGCCTTCACGAGGACTATTTCTCTGGTGCGGCAGCTGGGGAATTTGATGAGCTCCCATTCGTCGATGGTCTCCAGATCGACGATTTCCATCCTGAACTTTGCTTGATTTCCGAAAACTGTGCCCGGAATGACTTCGACACTCTTTACCAGTGGGCCAAAGATCTCGACACTGATGTCCCAGACCCGGCCTAGGTCACCTCCCCGGACGACAACCTCAAGCTCGGCTTCTGTTGTATCCCTGAACGAAATCGTATCGCGAAATTTGTCCGTCCAGCCAATGCCAGGGTTTCGTCTTAACGTGCCGACACGGGGCACGTGCGCACGGATCCGCAGAGCCCGCCTCTGGACATCGATTTCGGGGAGGCTTGGGTTGGCAACGACAACCATCTGGGTCTCCCAATAGCTGTCCAGAGTCAGGGGGGCAAACGGAAGTTCAGATTCCGGATCCTCTATGACGGGCATGACTGCGGGAGGCTCGATCGTAATCGTTGTTTCAGCGCCAACGGAGGGAGCCAGCGTGACACTCTTCACGAACCCCTCCTCTGGAAGGAGACCTTCCAGGGACCAGTCCGAGGGCTCTTCTATGCCTTCAAGGGAAGCATCCACCGTCCAGGTTCTCCCGCCGTCTGTAAGGCCGACAATACCGTCCGGCTGAAAAACGATGAGCCTCGAGACGGCACCGCAGTCTTCACACTCGGGGGGGTTTGGAAGCTGGAAGCCTTCTCCCTCACTGTCTCCGGCCAAGTTGCTCAGGGCGAGCAGAGCCAAGAGCACAAAAAGATTGTAATGGACTGACTGGTTCTGCTTGAATCTCATCAGATTATTCCTGCGAGACAAGAAGTGCCCCGACATCGGACACTGTTAAAGCCGTTTCCTCACCTCCAGCCCCTGTCGGGGAAGAGACCATCCGTGCCAGTGCCGTCACCAGTTCCTCGACTGGAAACTGAATCGGCAAGTCAGTGAATGTCACCCGCCACTGCAGGGTGAGACAGGAATCGAACATGACGGGCTCGAGCAGTGGCTCAATCCGATCGAAATCGAAAATCAGCAGTGGGGCCTGACCTTCGCTTTCCAGCTTGCCGATGGTGAAGGTTCCGAGCGGTGGGGCCTGTAAAACGGCTAGGTTCTCTGTGGCGGATTCCACGATGATAGGCCGAATCGCGAGCCCGAATCTGTCGTTCTCGGGCCGGACTGCACGCAGGCTTCCGACCTCGCTGTCCACCTCCAGTTCTTCCAGCGAGGCCTCGGCACCCTCCAGAACCACGTCAACGTGATCGAGGAGAAATCTGGCTGCGCAAGAGCGGGGGCTAGTACTCAGAATCTCCGGCGTCTGAACCGCTGAGAAGAAGAAGTCAGGCGTCGTATCTGGTCCGGCTGTGGACCCGCCTTCCTGGGCCACCAGCCCGGCCTCGAAGGTTGGGGCAAAGAGCATCCCGAAGTGGTAAGGGTTTCCTGGCCCGGACCCATTGTCGACCTGGATCGTTCCGTTTCGGGCACTAGAGGGAACCAGGACCTCTACGCTTCCATCCTCGTTGCGACGGCCCTTTCTGGACACGGGATCACCTTCCGGCTGAGAGAAGAGGACCGTGGGGGTATCCCCCAGGTTGGTCCCTGCCAGGCTGATCAGGATGCCAGGCCGAATAAAGGGCGGAAAGACAGTCTCAACATTGGCCATCGCTTCGTCAGGTTCGATGATCTCGATCTTCTGCACGATGCGTCGCACGATCGGTGCTTCCTCATCCGGGTGCGCAGAGACCGAAGTAAACTCGGTAGTGATCTCCACCGTCCCAGCCTCCGACGGTAGATTGATTAACCCTGAGGGGAGGAAATAGATCTGGTCGGAGTCACCAGCCTGGTTCGTGGAGAAGGGTCGCGCGGACAAGAGTGTTAGCTCCAGCGACAGACCCCCTTCCGGTGTCCCCTCCAGGCGCCCTTCTGCACCGATGAACTCCTGGTCCCCTCCGAACATATCGGAAGCCGCGCGCTGGGCCACGACCTCGAACATCAGACTTCCTTCACCTGTGGCTACAAACTCAAGGATACGGGTGAATTCACCCAGTGCTGAATACCCGTAGGCAAACCGTTCACCCACCTGGACGCTCTCGGTGTCGAGGCCGAGATCGGGCGCCGAGATGGCTACCTTTTGCAAAGACCAGTCACGGTTGTTCTGATGCAGCTTCCACTCCAGCATGGAGCTGGTGCCGGCCAGATTCTGAGCCAGCTCCAGCGTGGTGACCGGGGCAAAGCCCGTGGTCAGCGGCAGGGCCGGCGTGGAGGTGAGCTTGACCCCGGCTGAGCGCAGCGCCAGAGGGGCGAAAGGAAAAGCGCTGGTCACCAGCAACGAGCCCTGGAAGTCCTCCAGATCCAGGCCCTGAACATCGGCGAAGAGTTCCGTCACGAAAAAGGCGCTGTGCTCGAGGGGCCCCAAGGGCCGCTCAACGTTTTTCAGGAAGATGCCCTCTGTGTCGTAGAGCCAAAAGTTGAGAGTTGCATCGTCCCGGGTGGTGCTGATCGGGAAAACCAGAGCAATCCCGGTATCGAAAACGCCCCCTGTGTCCACCAGAATGTAAGCTCCTTCGACTAACCCTAGGGCGTTTACACCCACCTCGGTCACCAGGCCCGGGGGCGCTGTCAACGGATGTCCCGCTGCAGCTGCGGCTGACTGGTCGAAGATACTGAAGATGGCCGAGCCGCTCAAAGGCTGGTCCATGCTCACGCGGGCCCAGCCGTCCTGCAACTCCCCCGTGCCGTCCGTCGCCAGCCGTACCACCCCTCGGGGATTCAGTGCAAAGTCAAAGGACGAGCCGCTCTCGCCTTCAATCGTCACCTCCATCGGTGTCGCGTCCGAATTGAAGAATTCGATCAGTCCCGTAGCCTCGTTCTCCGTGTTGTTCAAAAGAATAGAGCTGGTGGTTACCACCAGATCGCCCGCTACTCCGTCCCCCACCTGGGAAAAGGCCAGCCGGGTGAGGTCCGGATCCTGGGGCGACCCTACCATGGGAAGGGAGGTCAGGGTTTCTCCCGTGGAGCGCAGCGTAATCCCGGCGAACGGAGGGTCGGCGTCCTCGCGCTGGCCCGAGCCGGCGACCGCCGGTCCCTCGGCGGAAGTGATCACGACCGTCCCTTCGAACTCATGGATGCCGGGGACTTCTGAAAACAGCAGGGTAATGAAAAGAGCAAAGTGTTCCCGGGGGCCCAGATCCCGCGACTGAGTGTCGAGCATAGCTCCGTCCGGGTTATAGAGATCGAAGGTCAGATCCAGACTCGTTTCGTCGTCCGGATTGGCCACGGCCACACCGGTATCACCGTCCCCCATACTGTCGGCAAAGATAGTGAACTCCGTGCCCACTTCTGAGGCTCCCACACCCACGTCGGTCACGACCCTGTCTGCGGCATCGAAGACCCCGAAACTGGAGGCGCCGCTGACCGGAGCTCCGCTGGAATGGATGTGCACCCAGCCGGTCTTGATCGGGCCGGTTCCCGAGGTCGTAAAGCTGGTGACGGCGTTCACAGCCAGTTCGAAGTCAAGGATCGAGGCCGTCTGGCCGTTGACCATCAGCTCCTGCAGATTCCCCTCGTCGTTGTAGATCTCGAGTGTCCCCTCCAGCGGCTGGAAGGAGACGTTGGTCAAGGTCCAAGTGGTCTGCAGGCGTCTCCCTCCGCCCATGTCGCCGTCCCCGAACTGAGGGAAGATGAGGTCAAATCCGGTGTCCTGCACAGAGAGGCGGTTTGGGAGAGGGTGCTCGTGAGGCGGCGGGGGCTGCAGGGCTGCGTAGAATCCGGAGTCCCGGGCCCTCTGGATCAAGATCTGGACGTCGGGGTTTTGCAGGACTGATTCGTCCACTCCCCAGGCGCTCAGCAGGCGGAGCAGTCTCTGTTTTTCCGAGACCCTTGTGGCGGTCGCTGTCAATAAGACGAAGATCAGTAAGGGAAAGAGCCAGATCAGATCCATCACCCAGCGCTTTCTCGGATGGTGATCTTGTGGCGGATGGCGTTGCATCTTGGCTCCGCTTGGAAAACAGGTTCCGACGGCTGACTATCGTACACAAGTGATCGTGGGGAAACCAGGCTGGGTCCGGATGTAGGCCAATGACTCACCTGTTCTGGATAAAGAGTGAGCAGTCGTGACCTGGTGCTTCTTCAGGGAAGTGTTGTTAATTGTCTCCAGTAGCCTCGGAAACGCACGATCTCATCTGGATTCATGGACCTTGCTGCGTCGTCAAACATGTGCGAAGAACGGAACATGGCTGACAGAGGCTTGTCCCCCCGAAAAACCCCGTCCACCTTGTACAGCAATGACTTACGCAAATCTTGATGGCGCCGGAAGTCAAGAGGCTGCTTTGGCCGGCCTCCCGTGCGGAAGAAGATGCGCGATCTGATTCGCAAGCTGAGCCAAGAGAATCCCTTATGGAGTGCCGAACGAATCGAGGATACATTGCAGTTGCTTGGGTGTGATCCTCCTTGCAGCGACACGATCCGCAAGTACATGTCCCGCCCCAAGACTCTCCCTGACAAGCCAACAACCTGGCTGCCCTTCCTGCGCAACCACCTGGAGGTCTCCTGGGCAACCCGGAAGTTCCTGGACAGCTGCAACATTGAGGAAGTGCGAACGGCTTACCGAAGTCCTTGGCAGAACCCTTATATCGAAAGGTTGTTCGGCACTTTCCGCCGGGAATTGCTTGATCACGTGATCGTACTCAGTGAAAGGCACTTGAACCGTTTACTCAGGGAATACATTGAGCAGTACTACCATTCCGCCCGGCCCCATCAGGGACTGGACGGCGACACTCCCGATAACACCAGGAGTCCGGAGGTAATTGATGGGCCATTCAAGCTGATCTCGTTTCCGATCTGCGGTGGGCTTCACCATCGCTACGAACGGGTGGCAGCGTAGGACTCAGGTCCACAACCGACTCATTCCCTCAACGTCTGTCCGACACAGGCAAGGTCTGTCCGGCGGCTTCTTCAGCCGCAAAGCAAACGCCTGTCCAGTGATTCTCATCGTGGTTCGAAGTACTCGCCGAGGAAGATCATTCAAATCTGCAACCTGAGCCTGTGCCCACGGGCTTCCTCATCGGTTGGATGGAGTTTTTCGGGTGGACAGGCGTACGAGTTCGGCATCAGGCGGACCATTGGAACCGCAACGAAAAGTGCAAGAATGGTCGTCGCCGCCGGTTATTGCGGAAGTAGAAGAAGGCTTGCAAGACTATGTTCTATTAGTTCAAGATACCCCGCATGAACGCCACCGCTTCATCTTCAGTCGATCCTCGCGTCGCCCTGGTCACCGGGGCAGGATCAGGTATTGGGCGAAGGACGGCAGTGGCCCTGGGGCGGGCGGGATTTTCCGTCGCCCTGACCGATCGGGACGAGAATACGGTTCAAGAGGCCGCCGGCGAGGTTGGCGCCGCAGGCGCTCGCGCCTCGATAGTGCTTGCGGATGTTTCCGATGCCGATTCGGTACGCGCCCTGTTCGAACAGGTTCGCGAGGAATTCGGCCGCCTCGACGTGCTTTTCAATAACGCCGGGATCGGCGCTCCGCGCAAACTGCTCGAAGAGTTGAGCGACGACGAATGGAGCTCGGTCGTCGATACCAATCTGTCCGGCATTTTCTACTGCACCCGCGAAGCATTCAGGCTGATGAAGGCCCAGGACCCAAGGGGCGGGCGCATCATCAACAACGGCTCGATATCGGGTCATGTTCCCCGCCCCGCCGCCTCTCCTTACAACGCCACGAAAGCGGGCGTCTGCGGCTTGACCAAATCAGCCGCCGTGGAGGGCCGCAAGTACGACATCGCCTGTGGGCAAATCGACATCGGCAATGCGTTGACCAGCCAAACCTATAAGGTCACAGAGGGTATGATGCAGGCTAACGGTTCGATGCAACCCGAGCCGACGATAGATCCCGAAAACGTTGCCGAAGCCGTGGTCTATATGGCCAACCTGCCGCTTTCCGCTAATGTTCTGAGCATGACGGTGATGGCGACCAACATGCCGTATGTGGGGCGAGGGTAGCTAGCGGTCCCCCCAACGGCTAGGGTTAATGCCGGGGGCCTCAGTCTTCATACCTGACGGTTTGTGCGGTTGAACCCACTCCGCATCACTCGTGTTCAGGCTCTTAAGAAACGGTTTGGCAACCTCGGGCGCATTGGCGACGAATTCCGGATCCCATTCATCGACTGGCTGAATGGGACCGGCCCAGGCGGGCCTGTATCCAAGTTGGACCAACTCACGTGGTTGCGTGTCCTTATTCGGATGACTGCCGTGCAGCAGCATGGAGGGCACCACGACCGCAGATCCAGCCGGCGCCACCAGCGTAATCTCTTCCGGGTGCGACTTATATCGGACGTATGGACTGGCCTGAGCATGAAACGAAAGGTGTGAGCGCGGGAGCAAGCGGAATGGCGCCCGCTCCGGCGTCAATTCGTCAAGGTAGTAGAGCACACGCATTAAACGTGGACAACTCCCCTCGTAACCAAACAGGTCTGATCCGTGTGGCTGGCCATCGGTATGTTGTGAAATGCCTGGGGACCCCGGCAGGGTCCGTTGAAAGAAGCCTCGAGTGAAAACAATCTCCGGACCCATCAGTTCAGTGAGGAACTCGATCATTGGCGGGTAACCAATCAACTTTGCAACCGCTCGACTGAGCCATTGTGGTTGGGTCACCGACCGCGTCTGGTTCACGCTGTAGCTGGTGTGCCCCATCTCTGCGTCGGCCAACTCCTGCTTGATCCGTCTGATTCGGTCTGCATCCAGGATCTGAGGAAACACAACGTAACCTTCTACTTCGAGATGACGAACCTGTTCGGGTCGCGCCATTGACGCGAAATCCGTTTCGTCAAGATTCATAAACCCAATCTCTTCTTCCGGAACGATCTGTGGCGTCTGTGTCTTTTTCATAGGTAATTCCCATGCAATATACTGTGATTTCTCAATTCTAACGCTGGGCGTGAGCCCATCCTATCCGAAAACTCGGTCGTGACAGTTCCGGCGATCTCTCCCCAGTGGGCCTGCAGAAAAGTCTTCCAAGACGACGGACGGTCAGGTGCGGGCTTGATTCCGTTATCTTTGAGCACCTTGGAAATCTTGCTAGGCGCTACCCGATGCCCGAGCTTCCGGAGTTCCCCCTGGATCCGGCAGTATCCCCAGCCTGAGTTTTCCTGGGCGATCCGCACGATCAAACCAGCGATCGTCCTCATGATTCCAGGCCGGCCGACCCTCTTGGCCTCAAAGGTCCACTTGAGTGCGATCAACCGCCTGTGCCATCGCATGATCGTATCCGGAGTGACAATGGTTGCCACTCGATTGAGCGTCTTCCTCCCAAGACGTTTGCCCTTCGCGGCGAGCCGTCGCCGCTGCTCATCTGTCAGTCGGAGCCGGCGACCCTTCATTTGCTCCTTCAGGACACGGTTCTCCTCGACCAGGTAGGCGATGGTGTCTTGTTGGTGGCGGTTCAGCCACCCTGAGAAGGACCAGAGCAGCACTCGAAGCGGGTAGGTGTCGGCCTTCATGTGGCCATTCTACCTGCCCACCAGTCACACTCCCACAATGGGTTACGAAGCGGCTGAATTTTCGGATAGGACGGGCATCAGATTCTTCTGGGGGACAGGCGTCACAAGAGACTGCTTGACCTGAACGCCAAAAGCCGGGTATCCTTAGAGCGTTTCTTTGGTGCGAGGTCTCCTGAAGAAGCTTGAAAAACCGACTAGAAGACCTGGACTGTCTCACCTAGCGAAAAAAACCCAACAAAACACAAGAGCAGCCGGTGGGCACTGAAGTGCCTGTTCCCGATATTCCTGCATCGTTTTTGGGGAAAGTATTGCGAATGGAAGACAAACGAGATTCTCTTTGGAGGAGAACATGAATAGCAACAAACTGTATGTAGGTGGTTTGCCCTACGCGACGACCGACGCAAGCCTGGAAGACCTTTTTTCGGAACATGGGACCGTCGAGTCGGCTCGTGTCATCACGGATCGAATGACGGGACGCTCGAAAGGGTTCGGTTTCGTTGAAATGGGCAGCCAGGAAGAAGCCGAGACGGCTTCTGAGAAGCTGAACAACTCTCAACTCGAGGGCAGGACTCTGACCGTCAACGAGGCCAAGCCCCGTGAAAAGCGAGGTTCTTATGGCGGCGGCGGCGGCCAGGGCCGGAGTCGCTGGTAACCGACTGCGCCACGCTAATTAGTGAAGGGGTCCCGGGTCCGCCCGGACCTCTTTCACCACCTACCGTTCACTGGCCCTTTTAGAATTACGGCCTGCGGTTCCGCATTTCTCAAGAAACTTTCAACGGCGTCATGTACTCGTTACATCTTAGGCCCGTGTGGGTTCGAGTCGTGCTCCGCAAAAACTCAATCCAACGTGATTCTACCTGGCATTTTGGGCTTGAGCGCTTCACGCTTCTGGGGTGGACGTGCTGCTCATGATCCTTCTCGTTCCGGCCCTCTTTCTGGTCGCCTTCGCATGGTTCCACGGCACGACCGTTCTACGGCTGGCGGTGCTCCGTCAGCAGCTCGCTGTCTAGAAACGCAGTGCGAAGAAGCCGAGATTGAAAAAAAGAGATCGGCTGTTCTGGTTCTTCATCTCAAGGGTGTGGAAAGATTGGGAGTCCGACCTTCGTTCAATCCTTAGCGAGTTCATCACCTGGTACAACCGGGGGCGAGTTCACCAGGGACTGCACGGAATACCGGACCCAGATCCTTCACTGACAGTACCTCCGCCTGCCGAGGGTAGGCTGGTGGCAATCCCCGTCTTGAATGGCCTGCACCACGACTACCGCCTTGCAGCCTAGTTTACGTCCGTGTTTCGGAAGCAAAAGGCTACTCTTGGTGGAGTCTGCGTTCTGGGAGCGAGGTAGCGGTTCCTTCGAGTAGTAATGTCGTTGGCCTACGCACTGCGAGCAAAGAGGCATCTTGATTTGTCGAGGTCTGGAGCTTTGAAACTCACCTCGATCGAATTATTGCGGAGCACGACTGGCTATCCTCAGCTCGAAAAGCAAATTCCTATCATCTCTATTATCATTCATTGTGGGCGGAATCAGATTCAAAATTATGCAAACAAAAACGGCTTACTCTTGAGAACTGCGCGCATAACGAGCCCATGACAAATGAACACCGGCGTGGCGCACATTCCAACTTTGAGCACCAGCCGACCGAACCCCACCGTACCCTCGTCCGTCAGGCGATCATCCTCGCCGCCGGCATGGGAGTTCGCCTGAAAGACCGGGGCAAGATGACGCCCAAGGGATGCCTGTGCCTGGGTGCAAAGCCGATCATCGAGGAGTCTGTCTTACGTTTGCTGGGCACGGGTATTCAACGTATCGTGATTGTCACGGGACATCTCGCTGAACAGTTCATACCTTTGAAGGCCCGGTACCGCCAGACGGTTCAGTTGGTCCACAACCCACACTTTGCGGATTCGGGCAGCATGTATTCGCTGGACTGTGCCCGTCACTATGTTGATGAAGACTTCTTGCTGCTGGAGTCTGATCTCGTCTATGAACGCCGGGCACTCACGACATGCCTGGAACATCCCAGCGACAACGTCCTATTGCTGGCTGGCTTGTCCAACACCAGCGACGAATGCTTTGTAGAAACGCGAAATGGTCATCTGGTGGCGATATCCAAGCAACGGGAAAGCTTGGGATCTGAGGTACCGGGCGAGATGGTTGGCATTTGCAAGATTTCCCGATCATTGTTCTGCATGATGCTCGACACGGCTAAGCAACGCTTCCGTACATCGCGCCACGTGGACTACGAGACGGATGGACTGGTTTCGGCGGCGCGGGACGTGCCCATTTCGTGTCCTGTGGTTGAAGATCTGGTGTGGTGCGAGATCGACGATGAAACGCATCTCGCCCGTGCGAGAAGCGAGGTTTACCCAGTCGTTCAGGCAGACGACGCGGACGGAGGAGAGCTGACGGGCTTTCCCGACGACAAGTTCAAGTTGCAGACCGTGATGGACTATCTCGCCTCTCGCGCGATCAGAGAGGCGGACACGAACGATGCCGAATGATGCTGATCGGTGGAAGTATCCGACGCTCGCCAAGCCGGAGTCGGACGGCTTCTACTGCTACCACATTCAGCGACGCATTTCCGCATGGTTTTCGGTTCGACTCGCCCGCCACATCGGACCCAACGCTGCGACTGGCCTCGACCTGATCTTTGGCGTTGCGGCCGCCGTGCTCGTGCTGCTTGATTACTGGTTGTGGGGCGTTGTGTTGATTCAGGTTTTCGGAATCTTCTCGTGCGTTGACGGAGAGATCGCCCGAATTCAGGGCCGTTCATCCAAGATCGGCGACTTCCTCGACACGCTGACCGATCGCGTCACTGAATTGTTGCTGGTGGGCGCGATCACGTTCTCTCTGAGCGAACGAGTGAATCCCGTGAGCGCACTCGCAGCGGGTTTCGCGCTCCTCGGAGGCGCCTTCGTGCTGACGACCAGCTCCGAAAAATTTCGCTCGGCCTGGCAAGCCGCGTATCCCAAGCGCCGGCTAGAACGGTTGTTCTGCCTCTTCTGTGCGGGAAGCGAAGGCCGCCTGTTGATGTTGTCGCTCGGCCTGGTCGTGAGCGAACTCACCGGCGACGGTTTGCATCTGCTGTGGCTGTTGTGGGCACTGGCCGCAGCAGCTTACATTAATTTTCTCGTACGAATCGGATTGGTCTATCGACACTACAGAACCAGAGACCCTACAGAATCATGAGCCCGACTCCTCAACATGTGACCGATGCGACAGCTCTCGCCGACTTCATTCGCGATCGCGGCCCGCATTGCCTGATCGTTGCCCGACACGGGGAAACCGCATGGAATGCCGAGGGGAGACTGCAGGGCCAGCAGGACATTCCGCTGAACAGCCGAGGCCACAGCCAAGCTCTCGCGACTGCACGATTTCTGAGCAGCGTTTCGCTCATTCAAATCCATTCCAGTACTCTGCGGCGCTGCCGGGAAACGGCACGTCCCATCGCCAAGGCCAACATCGACCGCCCCAACGTTCTCTCCAGCGACTTACTCAAGGAGACCGCTTTGGGCGTTCTCGAGGGCGAGTTAATCGGCCAGCAGTCGACCCCTGAGTTGACTCGGCACTATCAGGAATTCTCCAGAGACGAGATTCGCTACCGCGTGCCGAATGGCGAAAACCTGCACGACGTGGCCGCCCGCGTGCAGCGTTTCTTCCTCGACCAGGACGGGCTCTTGAAAGGTCAGAGCATCCATCTGATCATGGGACACAGGAATGTCAATAAGATGATCCTGAAGTATCTTCTCGGGCTTTCGTTCGAGGAGGGATTTCGAGTGGAGCAGGAGCACCAGCGGCTCTACCTCTACTTCGACGCCTCGAAGGAGCTGTGGTCCTGCTGCGTGGAGGTCACGGCCGCCCGCCTCACACCGGGGTATGCCACGACGGACCGCAGCTATGCATAGTCAAGAAACACCACAAGAAAGGTCAAAGGAGATGGCATGAAAACAGTCTATATCGGGATGAGCGCCGATTTGATCACGCCAGGTCACGTGAACCTGATCCAGGAAGCCAGGGCGATGGGCGAGGTGGTGATCGGCCTACTGATTGACAGCGCCATCGCTGGCTACCAGCGGCTGCCCTACATGCGCTACGAGCAGCGCAAGGTCATCCTGGAGAACATCGTCGGCGTCAAAGAGGTCGTGCCCCAGGACACGCTGGACTACGTGCCAAACCTGTTGAGGATCAAGCCCGACTATGTGCTCCACCGTGACGACTGGAACACCGGCGTGCTGCGTCAGACCCGCCAGCGGGTAATCACTACGCTCAAGCAATGGGGCGGGGAGCTTGTCGAATCGCACCATATGCCCGGCATCACGGCGACGGCGCTCAACCGGGCCATTCGGGAAGTCGGCACCACTCCGCAGATACGCCTGGGAATGCTAAAGCGAATGTTGCAAGCCAAACCGCTGCTTCGCATTATCGAAGCGCATAGCGGCCTGACGGGGCTGATCGCCGAGACCGTTTCCGTCGAAAGCGACAACGAAGTCCGGGAGTTCGACGGCATCTGGATGAGCAGCCTCACCGACTCAGCCGTGAAGGCCAAGCCCGACATCGAATACGTGGACATGACCTCGCGGACGAGCACCGTCAGCGATATTCTCGAGACCACGACCAAGCCCATCATCTTTGACGGCGATACCGGTGGCATCCCCGAGCATTTCGTGTTCATGGTCCGCACGCTCGAGCGTCTGGGCGTCTCGGCCGTGATCGTCGAAGATAAGAAGGGGCTGAAGAAGAACTCGCTGTTCGGCTCCGACGTCGTGCAAATTCAGGATGAGATCGAGGCCTTCGCCCACAAGATCTCCAGCGGCAAGCATGCGCAAGTGACCGACGAGTTCATGATCATCTCCCGCATCGAGAGCCTGATTCTTGAGGCCGGCATGGACGACGCGGTAGCCCGCGCCCACGCCTATATCAACGCTGGTACGGACGGCATCATGATTCACAGCAAGGAGCCGACCGCCCACGAGGTACTGACCTTCTGCAAGGAATACGCGAAGTTCGACGATCGCGTGCCGCTGGTGGCGGTGCCGTCGACGTATGCCCACACGACCGAAGAGGAACTGGCGGCGGCGGGCGTCAACATCGTGATCTACGCCAACCAGCTTCTGCGCAGCGCTTACCCGGCCATGATCCAGGTGGCCAAGAATATTCTGCAGCACGGCCGAGGGGCCGAGGCCGAGGAACTCTGCATGCCCATCAAGGATATCATCAGCCTGATTCCGGAAAGGAGGTAGGCTTGATTCGCTCACAGGATTTTGTCGATTGGCTCGCGGCGCTTGGCGTGGATTTCTTCGCCGGCGTGCCAGATTCGCTGCTCAAACCGGTTTGCTTCTACCTGGCCGACCATGCCGGCGACAAACACGTGGTGGCGGCCAATGAAGGCGGGGCGGTGGCCGTGGCATGCGGATACCATCTGGCCACGGGGAAAGTGCCGCTTGTTTATTTGCAGAACTCCGGTCAGGGCAACACGATCAATCCGCTGCTTTCGCTGGCCGACCGCGACGTCTACAGCATTCCGCTGCTGTTGCTGATCGGCTGGCGAGGCGAGCCCGGCACGAAAGACGAACCACAGCACGTCAAGCAAGGCAAGGTCACTGTCAGCTTGCTCGAAGCGATGGACATTCCTCATCGCGTCCTGCCGCCGGAACCCGAAGCGGCTCGGCGCAGCGTGGATGAGTTGCTGGCGATCGCGACGGCTGAGAGTCGACCGGTCGCCTTACTGGTCCACAAGGATACGTTCGAGCCTTACAAGCTGATCGGCCAGACTGCGGGCGACTTTGAAATGACACGCGAGCAGGCCATCGAAGCGGTCGTTGCGGCCCTGGACGAGACTGATGCGATCATCTCCACCACGGGAAAAATATCGCGTGAGCTTTACAGATTCCGCGATCGCATGGGCCAAGGCCACCAGCGCGAGTTCCTGACAGTCGGTTCGATGGGGCACGCCTCGCAAATCGCCATGGGCATCGCCCTGGCCAAACCCGAACGACAGGTATTTTGCCTGGATGGCGACGGGGCCATGCTGATGCACATGGGTGGCGCGGCGATTGTCGGCGCGGCCGGCGTAGCGAACTTCAAGCATGTAATCTTGAACAACGGCGTACACGATTCGGTGGGCGGCATGACCACCGCGGGCCTGCAGGTCTCGTTCACGGAAATCGTGAAAGCGTGCGGTTACACTGAAGCGTGGCGTGTCGAGCGGCGCGATGACTTGGCCGAGAAGGTAGCCCAGCTTCGCTCCGCACGGGGGCCAGCCATGCTTGAGATCATGGTCCAGCAAGGCGCACGAGCCGACTTGGGCCGACCGAAAACCTCACCGATCGAAAACAAGACGGCCTTCACCAAATTCCTGTCCGGCTGATGCCGGAAGAACACATCGGGCTCCGACATCATCAGTTGCACGGAAGCTCGATGTGCATCTCACTGAGCGTCGCGCGGATCGCTGCGAGCAGGGCCAGCATGTCGCACTCGAAGAGACGCCCGATGTTGCCGATCCGGAAGCACTCGATGCTTGACACCTTACCGGGGTAGATCACGAATTCCTTGTCGTTCAACTGCGTATAGAACTCTTCAAACTGGAAGTGGGGATGATTCGGGTAGCAAAATGCGGTGATGATATTGCCTTGGAGTTTGGGCGACAGATACTCGACAAACCCCATTTCGCGCATCCCGGCCACGAGCGTTTCGTAGTTGGTGCGATACCGTGCGGCTCGGCCCTCGACGCCGCCTTCGGTCCGCAATTCGCAGAGCGCCTGCTCGAACGCCAGGATCGTGTGCGTTGGTGGCGTGAAACGGAATTGCCCGTTTGCTTCCAGCCCCCGCCATTGCGCCAGCAAGTCGAGGCTCAGCGAGCGGGCCCGGCCTTCCGTCGCGTCGAGCGAATCACGACGGCAGATCGCAAACGAAAAGCCCGGTACGCCCTCGATGCACTTGTTGGCCGACGAAACCAGGAAATCGATTCCACACTTCTCGAAGTCAAACAGGACTGCTCCAAAGGCGCTCATCGAGTCGACGAAGTACACCTTCTCACGGTGCTTGACCACTTGACCGATGTCTTCAATGGGATTGATGATGCCAGTTGTTGTCTCGCAATGAACGACGGCGACGTCGGTGATCGCCGGGTCCCGGGCCAGCATCCGGTCGACGTCCGTTGGTAGCGGTAATGTGTTTGGCGCGTATTCGAGCGTCGCCGTGTCGATTCTCAACACGCGGGCAATTCTCGCGATCCGATCGCCATAGGCACCATTGATGATCACGAGCAGCTTGCCGTCCGGGGGAACCGTCGAACCGATGACAGACTCAAGGCCGAAAGTTCCGCTGCCCTGCATGAGGACCGCTTCGTATCCCAAGTCCCGCGACACACCCGCCAGGTCCAAAAGCGCTTGTCGAATGCGGCGCACCGTCTCGATGAACTCACCATCGCGCGAGCCCAAATCCCGCAGCATCGCTTGTTTGACGGTTTGACTGGTCGTCAGCGGACCAGGGGTGAACAACGTCTTATCCTTCGCAGCAGGAATTTGTCTTGGACCCGTCATGGGTTACTCCCTCGGTTCGATCAACGTAAACTCCCAGTCAACTCGCCGTTACGGAATTCCATGCGGCCTGGGACGGATTGCAAATCTGTCATACACAGGCTGCAGTTACAAGTAGACGACAGCGGCGCAAACCATTCAGCGTTGGGCTACGCTGCACGTCTGAGCGATACGACCGGTAGGTGACGTCGTCCGTCGTGGCAACCGACTTCGAGGCTGAATCGATCACCCGGCTGTCCAGCGATCAGTGTGCGAGGCTTGATTCGCTGGACCAGCACAGCCCCGATGAACAATCAGAAGTGTTCGAGCGAGGCGTTCTGCGGACGGTTTTCAAATCCAACGGAATGTAGTTGAGAAAGCCCGACAACTTGCATCTTTTCAACCAGGGCCAAAGCAGCGCCACGCCTGTATTATTCAGTATTGCAAGCCCACTGATTCTGAGCGTCTTCCGTCGAAACTCACTTCGATCGAATTATTGCGGAGCACGGGCGGTTCAGCCACCCTGAGAAGGACCAGAGCAGCACTCTAAACGGGTAGGTGTCGGCCTTCATGTGGCCATTCTACCTGCCCACCAGTCACACTCCCACAATGGGTTACGAAGCGGCTGAATTTTCGGATAGGACGAGGTGGTCATCAAGGTTCATTTCAACTGGTGTCCTATGCTGCCCACCTTGTCACAGGCCGCAGATCGACAATCGTCACTATCCGATGGGCTCAGGTCTAACTGCTTACGAGGGTTGGCGAAAACTGGATGGGTTTGCCCTCGATGTGTTCCGGGATTTCTTCGCCGACTAGATCGTACAGCGTCGCGTTGATGTCCCTGACGTCGTGGGGCGTGTCGATTTCGCCGTGGGCGATGGATGGACCCGCAACGATCGCGACGCCCTCACCCGTGTGCGAGGAGTGGGTCACGTCCGCGAATTCCTGGGCGTCTGTGATGGCGCCGAATCGTGGACACTCCAGGGCATCGATCGGTTCGTCGTTGGCCCAATAGACCACCACGTCGGGCAGGGTATCGACAAGCGGACCGCTCCATTCCTCTTGGGGCAAGAGAATCTCCTGGCCGGCCGGCTGGCCCGTCGCTGGATTCCTGAGTGCAAGCAGGTCCTCGACAAGCTCATCGATGGTCGCCCGGTAAGCGTCTCGTGATACCGTGCCCGCCGGCTCACGGCCCTGGAGATTCACGCGCAACAGTGCGGCATACTCCGATCCCGCCAACATGAAGACATCGGTCTTGGCCTGGAAACGCAATGCGGACAGGCGATCCCCCACGGACTCCGGCAAACGGTTGAAGATGAACAAACGCAGTGGAGAGCCGAGAGCGGCGCCGGCCCGAACAAACCAGGGCGTCGTCGCCTGGCGTGGAGTCAATCCCTCACGCCGCGCGAGCCAGTGCGGGAGCAGCTGCGAGCCGCTGTAGTTGTTCTGGACGCCCTGTTGGGCAAGCAAAACGATAGTCGCGTCGTCAGGCAAGGCCTCAAGGAGGCGCGCCAGTCCCGCATCAACGGCACGATAAACATCTTCGATCGCCTCGCTGCACAGGTCCGCCGCGGCCGGATCGAACATGGGGTGCCCGGGATCGCGCAGGTGCCAGAACTGATGACACGCAACGTGAGGCTCGCTGAAACTGGTCATGAAGACGTCGCACGGGCTCTGCTCGAGCATCCAGAGGCAGATGTCCGTGCGTGTCCTGGCCGCTTTTTGGAGACGATCGAGGATCGCCGGGTACTCGCGCGGCAGCAGAGGCAGAGGCAGAGGTTTCTGAAAGCGTTGGGGGTGCGGTCCGAACCGGCGCAGCACGGATTGTAGCAACTCTGCCGGCGAGCTGGCCGGGTCGCCGGCCGGGGTGTACGATCCCCAGCTCGCCACGAGGCTGCCGTGAAAACCGTCGATCGGAAAGGCCTTCGCGACGTCGAAAACACAGCAACGATGACCCCGGTCGGAAAGTATTCTCCAGACCTGTGGCACCGGAGACGAAACCGCCTTCGATCTCTGATACCTGTATGTCCCCGGAACGAGTTGCTGGTACTTGTAGATACCGTGCCTGGCCGGACTGACGCCGGTCAGCAGAGTCTGGAAGACACCGCCATCGAGTCTGTGCGCGTCACTCCGAATCGGAACCAGCGAACCGCGGGAGCGCAACGAGGCCAGAGCCGGCAAGTCATTTGCGTCGGCGAGCTTGCGCAAGATAGTGTGCTCGGCAGCATCCAGGAGTATAAAAGCCAGCAACGTCGTCGACTCCGCGTTTAGATTTGGCACAGCCAGGCCGGGTACGTTGCACCCTCACCTCCGACGAAGGTACACAGCCTCGCGGGACCACGCAAGCGACCACGGAAGGCAGCAGCTCGGATATGGAATATATTAACCTGAACTGGCCACGGCTTTAAGGCAGGCAGGGGGTGTCAAGTGCAAAGCCGCGGACATCCTGGGTACGACACCGGTCACTATTTCGCACTACATGAGACGTTCCCCCGGCTGCACAACCTGCCACAGCTAAAGAAAGTGAGCAGTAGCTGTTAGCTGGGGCCGAAACTGTAGAGTCTCTCCCGGGTCCGCACCAGTAGCTGGCCGTTGGCTACGGCGGGCGTGGCGTGGATCTCTTCGTCCAGCTCGTTGACGGAAGACACGCATCTGAGTGTCGCCGGGGTTGGGAGAATTGACGATCAAAATCCTGCCCGCCAGAATCGGTGAGCTGGCCAGACCGTAGACGGAATCGTAGTCCCCCAGGTCCTGGTGCCACAGGCTTGCACCCTCGGGGTCGAAAGCAAAAGCCCCCGCATTGGGAAAGAATACATAGAGGTTCCGCCCATCGGTCACGGGGGGCGGCGTTGCGGAATCGTTGGCGTTGTCCATCTTCGGATTGCGGACCGGTTGGATGGAGCGTTTCCAGGCCTGCTGGCCAGTGCTCCGCTCCACTGCTATGACAACCAGTTGCCCCTCTTCGGACCCTGTCAGAAAGATGTGTCGCTTCGAGAGAACCGGCGAAGATCGCCCGAAGGGCACGTCCACCTTCCAGCTGAGGTGGTGGCTAACCCCGAATTTGGTGGGCAGATCCGCCGCGGTCCCTACGCCCGACCCGTTGGGGCCCCGGAAGCGGCTCCATTCCTGAGCGGTCGACAGACAACAGATGAGTAAGAGAACGACCGTCCACGGAAGGAGCCGGACCAAAACGCCCGACATAAATCATTTCTCCTGGATTCGATGTTTCGAGCGGACTGAGCCTGAAAGCCGACATTCAACATATTAACTTCGGATATGAGGTTCGCCGACCTCCCGGTGATGAATGATCAAAACCGACCTTCAAACCCTGGCTCGCGAGGTCAATCATTTCTGGCCACTTTTGTGCCTTGTATCTCCTGTAATGATAAGGTTTTAGATCAATCTAGGGAGACAGGTTTTCTGTCACATATTGCCAATGGGGGCCTAAGGGATTATCCCGGGTACTTCTGAGGACTCCAGAGCCCTCCGAAGGACCTGCCTGAGCACGGGAATACCCAAGGAAGGTATTTCCCTTGCCTCCCGTTGCACTCGAGACACCCGTAGCTACCTAAATAGCTTCTCGAGTTCAGAGGCCAAGGGGAGTCAAGGAAGATAAGAGTAGAAAAGGAGTTTTGAAAATGCCGATGAAGAACCCGCCGCATCCCGGCCTGACCATCCGCCACGACTGTATCGAGGCGCTCGGCTTGTCCGTCACGCTGGCTGCAAAAGCCTTGGGCGTTACCCGTCAGGCCCTTAACAACATTCTTGCCGGCAAGAGTGCGATTTCCCCGGAAATGTCAGTGCGTCTGGAGAAGATTTTCGGCAGCACAGCCCAAGCATGGCTTAGGGTCCCACTCTGGGATGGGTGAACCCCCTCGCCTTTAGGCGAAGCCTTCAGGAGGCTTGGGGGTACACTGCGGAGGTGTCTGAGTATCGGAAAAGTTCGCATGCAGTGTATCGGCTGAGATATCACTTTGTGTTCATCACCAAGTACCGCAAGCCGGCTCTGCGAGGAGAGATCGGGAAAGAGGAGCGGGACCTGACGCGAGAGATTTGCCGATCGTTGGATATCGAGATCGTGAAGGGGCATGTGCGACCCGATCATGTGCATTTGTTGTTGGATGTGCCGCCGAGATTGGCGCCGAGCCGAGTGATGCAGGCGATCAAAGGGAAAACGTCGCATCATCTACTGCAAGATCACCGCAAGTTGCGCAAGGAGTTTTGGGGACAACATCTTTGGGCACGAGGGTACTTCGTGGCGACGACTGGGAATGTGAGCGATACGATGGTTGCAGAGTATATAGAAACCCAAGATGTCGAGACCCGAGACGACGATTTTCGGGTCACTGAGTAGTCAGCCTGCGAGCGAAGCGAGGTCTTTAGGCGACTTCAGTCGCATGTCGAATCCACCGCCTTCAGGCGGTGGAGAGTGGGACCCTTCTCAAGCTCCAGACCGCCTATGATCTCTCGCGAATCGACCCCGATAAAATCGAGGTTCACCGTGAACTTATGCCGGCCGAGTAACAGAGACTATCGCCCCTCCTTCAGTTCAGTGCGGAACTCGGGGCCGTCTGAGACCTCGATGAATTGCACGGCGGTCTGTGTGTCGGCCTGTGCGTCGCCCTGTGTGGAGGCGGCCTCGGGACGCTTTCCTCTTCGTTGATCGCCGGTTAAGTTGACAAAGCCCTCAGGAGTTCACTCGACCAGTGTTCGCGATACTCTCCGGAAACCAGCCGGTTCGCTTCCGGATCGTTGGTGATCGTCTCCGTTTTCTCGTCAAAGTGAACGGTGCGTCCCGTCCGGGCCACGATGTTGCCGAGGTGACAGAGGGTTGCCGCCATATGTCCCACTTCGATGTCCGCCTTGGGACGTTTACGGGAGCGGACACAATTGATGAAGTTCTGGTAGTGCGACTCGCCGTTGAGAGTCCATGGGATCCACTTCGTCTCCCCAGGCTCGAACTCCATATGGATCAGCTTGCCCTTGTCATCAAAGACCCGAACGGCGTTTCCACCCTCCGCCGACAGAGTTGCGTAGCCGTCCGTTCCGTAAACCGCGATCCCATTTTGTGCTTCATCCATCATGTAACTGGTCCACAGGCGCTGCTCATACATGAGGACCTGGTCTTTGTAGTTGTAAGTGACATTCTGCGTGTCCGGCGTCTGCTGATCGTCGTCGAAGAAAATCTTCCTCCCCATGCCGCTTACCTCTTTGGGGTGGCCAACGTTCATGGCCCAAAGCCCCAGGTCGAGCCAGTGAGAGCCGTCGTTTGCGATGTCGCCCGCGCCGTAGCGCCAGTGCCAGTTGTTGGAATAGTGGAAACGATTCCGGTTAAACGGGAGCATGGGAACCGGCCCGGTCCAGATGTCATAGTTGATGTGGTCCGGCACCGGCTCGTCTTTCTTGTGGCCGATATTCGCGCGCCGCTGGGTATTCCACAACTTGGCCATAAGCAAACGACCGATCTTCCCCGATTGTACGTAGTCGATGAAGCGCTTCGTGACGTCGCTGCTCCTTCTCTGGGTCCCCACCTGGACGATTCGGTTGTTGCGTCTGGCTGCCTCAACGGCCAGGCGCCCTTCCTGGATGTTGTGGGAAATCGGCTTTTCCAAGTACACATCTTTTCCTGCCTCACAGGCCAGGATCGTCGCTGCGGCATGCCAGTGAACCGGAGTTGCAACGATGACCGCATCTACGGTCTGATCATCCAGGACTCGGCGGATGTCATCCACCAGCTTCGGAGTCTTGCCCTTCTTCTCTTCGATTACCTTTGTAGCCGGACCCACTACACTCGAGTCGACGTCGCAGATATAGGGAATATTGGTTTCGGGCAACGCCGAAAAGTACCGAGTCAACCACGTGCCTCGTCCCCGCACCCCCATCATGGCGATGTTGACCTTGTTGTTTGCCGATACACGGGTCTTACCCGCCGCCGTACTCACCGCTGCCGAGCCCAGAACGGCTCCACCGGCTGACTTCAAGAAGTTTCTTCTGCGCATTTTCAAACCTCCAGCTTGGTCGAGATGTGCGAGTTGCGGAACTCGCCCTGAATAGTATCCAGCGGATGCCCCCGTTCTGCAAGGGAACCTCACCCGGGAGCCGGCTTTTTTGTGGTCGTAGACACCTCCTAAGTGCCCAGCATCGCTCGGCAAGCATCACTACCTGGCCTTGAGATTACGGAATACGCAACGAAGGTATTTTCCTTGCCTCCCCTTGCACGCGAGAGTATCGACAGCTACCTATATAGCTTTGGAAGCTGCAGCGCGCGCTGCAAGCTTTCCTCCCAGGTGGGACGAATATGCCAGAGGACAGTTTAGCCCGTTGGCAGGACGTCCTGGTCATTGCCGTCAATCTGGGTCTCATGGTCGCAATCGGGGTGTATTGCGCTCGCAAGACCCGTTCGGCCGACGCCTACTTTCTAGCCAACCGGAACATGCCGGGGTGGGTTGTTGCCGTCTCCATGATGGCAACGGTCGTCAGTTCGGTGTCTTTTCTGGCTATCCCTGGGTCGACATTCCAGGACGACTGGCGCTTCGTGCCCGGCCACGCCCTCTACTTCATTCCCGCAATTGTCGGCTACGCAGTCTTCATGCCCTTTTTTCGCCGCGGCCACGTACGGTCAGCCTACGAGTACCTGGAACGTCGGTTCGGCACCTGGGCGCGATTGTACGGCGCTGTTGCGTTTCTGCTGCATCACATGTTTCGGATCGGCATCATTTTGTACGCGGTCAGCTTACCGTTTCAAAGAATGAGCGGTGTCGAGCTGGTATATGTCGTCTGCATCCTTGGGATGCTGGTCGCCGCTTACACGATCCCGGGCGGACTGGAAGCGGTCATCTACACTGATTTCCTGCAGGGCCTGGCCCTGGTGACAGGCGGATTGATCTGCTTGCCCATCCTTGCCGGCCTGCTCCCGGGAGGCCTCGGCCAGGTTTTCACCGAAGCCTATGCTGATGGAAAGTTCTCCGTCGGCAGTACTGCATTCGTTTTCGATCAGAAGACGGTGTGGGTCATCGTCCTGGTGCTCCAGTTCCAGTTCCTGCAAGTCGTGTGTACGGACCAGACTATGGTGCAGCGCTACCTGGCCATGCGCACGGACAGGCAAGCGCGGCGAGGATTCGTCTTGGGCACGGCCCTGATCATTCTGGTGTGGCTGTATATGGCTTTCGTCGGCACCGCACTTTACGTCTTTTACAAGCATTATCCCGCTCCGGTGTTGAACGGTGCCGAACCAGAAGGAGTCTTACCCTACTTTATCCTGACGGAAGTTCCTGCCGGCGTCGCAGGATTCGTGATCGCCGGACTGCTGGCCGCTGCCATGTCGACGCTCGACTTGAGCATTAATGCATCAGCAGCGACGGTCACGACTGATTTCTATCGCCGCTTTCGTCCCCATGCGGGAGGGGAAAGACATTACCTCAAAGTGGGCCGCTGGTTCTCCCTGCTTTTCTCGCTCGTCATGATCGGGGTGGCTCTGGTCATCCATTTCACCAGGACCGAGACATTGATGGACATCGCACTCGTTTTCTACTCGGTAGTAAGCGCGGGACTGCTGAGCCTGTTCCTCTTGGGTTTCTTCACTGTCCGTGTCGGCTCACGAGCCGCTGGAATCGCCACTTTCGCAACGGTTCTCGTAGTCGCTGTCTGGATGTTACTTACCACCGACATGGGTAAGGCCTTCTTGCCCGACCTGGCGGAGAGTCTACCGAATACGTTCTGGATTGGAGTAGTCCCGCACCTCTTTCAGCTGGTGGCGGGTTGCCTTTTGAGCCTCCTGCTCCCCCGCCGCGCGGGGAAGGGACTCGAAAACCTGACCATTTGGACAAAACGGCCCGATGAACCAGGCGGGGGTGCTGTTTCTGGTCCCTGATCGACAAAACAACCCGCCTATGGCCAAAAACTTCAGGGGACTGGGGCTTGACTTTCTATTCCAGACGATATAGATTGAAATCATGGCCAGACCCCGAGAATTCGACCCGAAGGACGTCCTCCAGACGGCGATTGGGCTGTTCTGGGAAAAGGGATACTACAACGGCTCAGTAGATGAAGTTGTCAAGCGCTCGGGCGTCGCCAAATACGGCATCTATGGGACATTCGGTACGAAACGAGAGCTATTTATGAAAGCGCTTACGCAATTCGCCGCCGATCGCCATCAGGACATTCAACACCCTATTCGAAAACCCGATGCCTCACTCCCTGAAATACGCGCTTTCTTTAAAGATGCGCCGAAACTGATGACACCGGAGAGCAACCCCCACGGTTGCCTCATTTGCAACACTGGGATTGAGCTGGGTCTTAGAGATCCCGAAATCCGTGACTTCGTCATGGGCTTCTTTCGTGACACAGCCAAGGTTTTAAAACGTTGCCTTGCCCGTGCCGTCGAGAAGGGCGAACTCGAAACCCCAAACGACATCGCAGAGTTAGCGACCTACCTAACGACGGAGTTTCGAGCCGCACTCATGTTGGCCGCCAGCGGGCACTCGCGCCGGGAAATCAAACGTCACCTGGAGGTAGCACTTCAAGTGCTTCAGTAACTTTTTTTTGACCATTTCAGACGAATCAGTCTGAAATAACGGAGGAACTCGATCATGACCAAGCCAAGAATTCTCGTTACAGCAGCGGCTGGCCGAAACGCTTCTGCCGCCGTATTGGATCTTTTGGGGAAGGGATTCCGTGTCCGCGCATTCGTGCGGCGACAAGATGCGCGTTCGGATAAATTGAAACGAGCAGGCGCTGAGATCTTTGTAGGTGACCTGTTCGACCTGAGTGATCTGCGAAGTGCGCTTGTCGATGTCCAGCGTGCCTACCATAGTCCGCCAGTTGCCCCCAACCTTCTCCATGGAATGATGCTTTTCGCACTCGCCGCGGAAGAGGCAAAACTGGAAGTCGTAGCCCTGATGAGTGGGTGGAATCCACATCCAGCGCACCCAACCATCCATACCCGCGAGCACTGGATCGCAAACAACGTCTACCGATGGATGCCGACAGTCGATGTCATCTACGTCAACCCCGGTATCTTTGCGTTTATGTATTTGTTCGGTCTGCCCGCGATCGTACACTTTGGCATGCTCGTTGGGCCATGGGGTGATGGGCTCAACGCGCCGCCCTCCAGCGAAGACATTGGCAGTTTGGCGGCAGAAGTGCTCGCTGATCCCTCTCCTCACGTTGGCAAGCGTTACCGTCCGACCGGACCCAAGCTCATATCGCCGCACGACGTGGCCGACGTTCTCACCGACGTGGTCGGTCGCAAGGTCAAGTACCACGACGTGTCCACCAAGATGTTTCTCAAGGCAGCGAAGGCACAGGGAGTCTCGGCCTTCGAGATCGCCCATATTGGTGCTTACTTCGAAGAGGTTCGTGGTGGTACGTATGCGGTCGGAGCGCCGACCGATCACGTTCAAGAGATCTTGGGCAGGCCACCGGAGTCTTTCGAGACGGCTGCTCGACGATACATCGCCCACCCTGATCTGATCGCACCTGGCCTGCGCGCAGGCACGAAGCTAGAGGCTCTGGCCTTCATGGTCAAGATGATGCTGACCCGCGCGCCGGATCCGGATCGCTGGGCGCGGGAGCGCGGTCATCCGATATTGCGGGAACCGCTGCTTGCCCACGACAGTCGTGACTGGCGCGAAGCGGCAGAGTACAAGGACCTTCTCCTTCTGCCGACTTTCCGTGCTCAAGGACAGCAACGTTCATACTCGCAAGAGCTGAGAAAGACAGCGTCATGGTAAGCAAGGAGACTCCTTCAATGTCCGACCTCGATACCTTATACGGCCGCAATCAGAGTTTTGCCCGCACCTTTGACCAGGGCGATCTCCCCATTCTGCCCCGACTCCCGACCATGGTTCTGACCTGCGTGGATTCCCGAGTGGATCCCGCGCATTTTCTCGGCCTGGAGTTGGGCGACACCCTCGTCCTGCGCAACCCCGGTGGGCGGGTGACCGACGATGTGGAGCAGGGTGTGGCCCTTCTCTCGGGCATGACCCGTCTGGTTGCCGGCGATCGCGCGCCCAGGCTTTCCCTGGCCATCGTGCATCATACCGACTGCGGCCTGGAAAGGCTCGCCGCTCCCGGTCCGCGACGGGCTCTGAGTCAGAATACTGGTCTCGAGCCCGCGGTGCTCGAGTCACTGGCTATCTCCGACCACGAAGCGAGCTTCATGGACGACATCGAGCGTCTGCGAGCGGCAGACCTTGTCCCCCCCGAGCTCGTAGTCTCGGCGCATCTTTACGACGTCAGGAGTGGCCGGGTGAGCCTGGTGTTTCCTCCGGCGCCCCTCAATAAAGAGTAGCTGAGCCATGCTCAAGCCAAGGTAAACCTCGCGCAATGGACTCCACCCAACTCAGACGCCGGACTTGACGTGTGATGGCCAGCCCATAGGAAGCGGGATTCTTGGAGCTCTGTGAGTAGGCATCGTGCTCTCTGGTGTTTCAACTTTGACCATCCTTGGCTTTTTCACCAAAGGTGATGGGCTGCCGTAGTTCGTGAGGTTCTTTGACCACCGTTCTAATCTCTTCCAAACCAACCCGAAGATCGTCGGCCATCACGTCAGGGTACACGTCTGCAATTCCCCGCATCACTGCGTCCAGCGCTGAATCGGCAATTTGAGCGGGTGGCACCTTAGGGAGGGTGTCCGCTGCCGCCATATCGGTATCCACCGGTCCCGGAAAAACTCCCACCACCTGAGTTCCCTGGCGGGAGAGTTCGGCCCGAACTCCGAGAGTCATCGAGTGGGCGGCGGCTTTTGAGGCGCAGTAGGACCCTGAAACGGGGAAGTTGACCAGAGAGGCAAGGGAAAGCACGTTGATGATTGCACCGCCGCCGTTTGCGGCGAGAACCGGCGCGAAGGCGCGGCACATCACCAATGTTCCAAAGTAGTTCGTCTCCATTTCGGTGCGAGCACCATCCAGGTTCTCTGCTCCGATCAGCGGGGCCCTCTGGTTGACACCGGCATTGTTGACCACCAGATCGACGTCACCACAGCGTTTCGCAGCGTCCTGGACCAGGCCAGGATCAGTGATATCCAGGGCAACTGCAACAATGCGCCCCGGATCATCTGCAACAAGGGAGGCCACGGATGTGACATTGCGCGCGGCGGCGTAGATTCTGGCCGCCCCTGCCTTCACCAGTGCCTCTACAAAAGCTTTTCCAATACCCCTGTTGGCACCCGTGACGATCGCCACCTTGTCTTGCAGCCGCCCCATGACAATCTTAGTTGTGTTCTGAACAAATACGCCCAACTGCCATTTCGTTGTGGTCGAGCATAACAGTAAGCATTACATGTTGTGGTGAAAGCGCGTCCCAGCCGGCACCTTACCTTAAAAGAAGGTCCAACAACCGCAGACCGTCTCGGACGTGGCCGGAGAGTGGCCGTTCTTCAGCAAAGCTGACGACACTGCCAAAATCAACAAACCCGTACCTGGGAGTCCACCCGACGTCAACACTGTCCGGCTCCTCCGCGGGCACTGTGGTGTCGGTCGGCCCGGTCGTCACCCCACGCTCCAGAAACTGCCGGTCTGCCTCCTGAAGAAAGATGAGTGCAGAGGCCAGCTTCCCGTAGTGGCCTCGTGGAGCCCGGTTGACCAGATCAAGGTATCGTGAATCCACTAGAGTTGCCCGGCTGTTCAAGAAAATCAGAGCATCGTGAAACTGAGAGAGGTCGTCAATCCCGGATCCAGATCCATGACTACGGAGTGTGCCCATCTCGGCCACCGGCGAGGATGTCTTACCCGCTTTCACGTCTGGCGTTGCAGTCAAAACCATGTTCCACAGCGTCGAACGCAAAGAGATGGCCTTTTCGAGTTCATTGTTGAGACTCGGCTGGAGTCTCACTGTCTCTGCAAGTTCCCCTTGTCTAGAGGCCATGAGTTGCCGAGCCTCCGACGCCGTGTCCCAGTCCTCCGTGTTCACTGCCGCAAAATACCGGTCGCATAACATCGCTAGTTCCGGGGCAGCCAGGCCTCGAATACGGGAAAGGCTGCGGAACTCCTCACCCGCCACGCCGGTTGGATCTAAGCCCTTTATGGGGGACAGTACCGACAGCCACTCCTGGAGAACCGCATCCGCCTGACGGTAGTGTCTCCCGGCCAGGAAAAAGGCCATCAGGTTTCGATAGGGTAGCTCTCTCCCTTCATAGACATACAGATATGCCAGAAGGGCCGGTCTGCTATGAAAGATATTTCGAACGCGGTCGAGCGAAAGGCTTTCCTTCAGGGGGACTGGTACACGGGAAAACATCTCGTAGTAACCACCCCCGGCCACATAAATTCTCTTCAGGGCGGATCCGGGGACCAGCCAGGATCGTATCGCTTCATGGGTGCCGGGGTTCTGGGCACTTTCCTTCCATTCAATTCCGAGAAATCCGATCCTGCCGTCGGAGACCTCTCCGTAAAACCCGTACAGTGGTCCAGTGTCGGTAATTGCCACGTCGGTTCTAGCGGCAATGACGAGCGGTTCCTCAGTGAAGGGAACCGCCTCGTGGTCGAAGCTGAGAAGGCTGAGGGCGGGCCTGATTACCAGCAAGTTTTTAAATGCGATCCTTAAGTCACCCGTGGGGCCGATATCAGTGATCTCGGTTTTGACAGAATCTCCATCTCTGAAATGGATGGTGGCAGGCAGTCCAGTGCTAGCGTAGGAAGCAAGGGTGAATATCGGGATGAAACAGCTGATTATTCGGATAGTCATACTGACCTGCCCCCTGTTTTCGAAGAGGTGACTCCAATCTGGGCCTCTATGTCCACCTCCCGCACCAGCTGTCAGGTGAGTTCGCAGTATTGCCTTTATCTACCTTTTCGTGGGGAAGATCAAGGCACAAGGCAATCGACCTGGGATCGGGGCCGGTCCAGCCTTCCTGCTGGCAGTCAGCCAAAGAACTCGGAGAGGGCACCCTGGTTGGTGAGAGCAAGAAGACTCGGCCCGCTAAGAGGACGGAGTTTCTTCGCTGAGTGGGCTATACTCGTTCATTGTCATGCGAAAATGCAATCAACACACGGCTTATAACAAACGCCGATGTGTGCGGCCTATCGCGGCGATCCTCCTCTTCGGTTTGAGCCTCGAGTACACATCCACACTGGCTGGAAGTCGGGTGATCCCGATCGGGGCGGTCAACATCACGCCCGAAGCCGGCAAGGTGTACCTGACTTCCTTTCACATCTTCAACTACGGCCCGAAGAGGGCCACTGTCGGGTTTCGCCTGTTCAACAACGCAGGCACGGATATCACGGGGGAGATCTATGACAGTCCCGATCCGAGCATGGAGATCGAGTCCAACCAGTCGTGGGTTGTGGACGTTCCCCGCGGGCCCGATGAGCCTGGATCGCTCAGGGATTTCTGGATTCTCCTCACCTATCCTGACGAGGCCGTGATTGAAGCCACCTATGACGTCAGAGCACTCCCGTGGCCAACATCTGGCAGTAGTAGTCTTTCCGGTGTGCCACCTGAGTCGAAGATGGGGTTCCAGGCAGAGACACGGAGACTGGAATGGCAAACTTCGTTCTTGATAGCGTCAGCAGGCCCTCTTATCGGGGACGTTTCGCGAGACACAGCTTTCGCAGTCGTCAATCCATCGCCTGATCAGACTGCCACCGTCAGCATCAAATGGGCCAACCATTTCGATCCCCCACCCACGAATGGGAACGCATCACTTCAAATTCCTCCCCGGGGACGGCTGGTGAGTCTGATGACGGGGATGTTTCCAGAGGCGATCCCCGATCCGATCAGCACTGCAGATCGTGACGCCTGGGGATGGCTACAGTTTTCGGCTGACATCGGGATTGTTGTTGCACCTGTGGAGGTGTATCTCCCAAATGGTGAATTTGCGAATGGAGGTCTCGTGAGCGGCGTCGCGAAGACGCGGGCATACAAGATCGGCGAGTACTTCCCGTCTCCGCCGTGGGACGTCGGTCCCCTGAAGGGGGTGAGCTTCGACATCCTGACGGCGATCTGCGAGGCGAATGCGCCGATGAAATGCGAGTTCGAGGTATTGTTGGCCCAGGATTGCTTCGATACCGATGACGAAGGCAATCCAAAGATCGGGCACGCGCTCGCGTCGGGCCAGGTCGATGGCTGCCCGACGTGGTTCGACACCCCTGCACGGCGGCGACTCGGCGCGGAGTTCGGACACGGCTACAGCAGTGGCCCGACCCCCCAACTCATTGCGAGCAATGACAATATGGCGTTCGACGATCTCGGCGCTGAGGACAGCCTTGGTGGTGCGGTCGTCGGATTCATCGCCGGGTTCTTCAGCGACCCCGCCTGTCTCGACACCCGCTACAGCGACTTCGAGCCGGTGTTTTTCCCCAGCGATCAGGCGGGCCAGGGGGCGATGGTGGCGGCACTGCTCGCGGGGAGCATCGATCTCGGGTTCTGGAACCACGTCGGCACCCTGCCCGATGGAGCGCACTTAGTGGGCGAGCCGATCCTCACCTGCGGGCCGGATCTCAGCCTGGCGGTGTTCCCACCCAGCACGAGCAGAAAGCACAAGTCGGACGAACTGCAGCGAGACTACAACTGCGGGCTGGCACTGATCCGGGAGAGTGGCGTACTCGAGGAGATATGCGTCAACTCGCCACATCCTGGGGGCGATCCGGCCTGCATCTTTGAGGGACCGCCGCCGACTGTCCAATGCCTGGCGGACAACCCGCCGCACCCTTGAGGGCTGTCCGCTCAGATCCAATGTTGAAACAGTTGAACTAAACCGCTTCCAGCGGTAGGAATCTCCCCGGGCTCTCTCTTCAAGAATCCAGTATCACTTTTGGATATCGAGACTTAAGGTCTCGGAGTGGCCAAGAGGCTCCTTCGTGAGGCAAGGTGTTGTTGCAAAAACCAATAACCCTACCTCACGAAAGGAGTCTGTCATGACTATCTTACGCCAAAGGATGATCGAGGATCTGCGGATCCGCAACTATGCAGAGCGCACCATCGAAACCTATGTCGGAAGGGTGGCTGAGTTCGCGCGCCATTTCGGCAAGTCCCCTCATCTGTTGGGACCCGAGCAGATTCGCCAGTATCAGGTCTTTCTGGTGGAAACCAAGAAGGCTTCCTGGCCGGTCTTCAACCAAACGGTTTGCGCTTTGCGCTTCTTCTACCGGGTCTGCCTGAACAAAGACTGGGCCGTCGAGCACATCCCCTTTCCCAAGCAGGAAAAGAAACTTCCTGTGGTCTTGAGCCCCCACGAGGTGGCCCGCTTGTTGCGAACCCTGGACAACCTCAAACACCGGACCTTGCTGATGACGATTTACGCCGCTGGGCTGCGACTTTCCGAGGCCCTGCACTTGGCCGTCTCGGACATCGACAGTCAACGGATGGTACTTCGAATCCGTCGCGGAAAAGGCCGCAAAGACCGCTACGCTCCTCTCTCGGAGACACTGCTGGGGCAGCTTCGGATGTACTGGAAGCGAAATCAACCTGCCAGTTGGCTGTTTCCCGGAAAAGAGGACGGCTCTGCTCTCTCCAAAAGCTCGGTGCAGAGAGTCTGTAAGCAGGCAGCTGGCCGGGCTGGATTGGCCAAAAGGGTCAGTCCCCATGTGCTGCGTCACTGTTTTGCCACTCATCTGCTGGAGGCCGGAACCGATCTGAAGACCATCCAGGTGCTGCTCGGGCACCGCAGCCTCAACACTACTTCGGTCTACTTGCACGTAGCTACTCATGCTCCCGGCTCCAAGTGCCGGACTCAAGACCTGCTGGCCCGTTTCCCCAGCTCCAGCTAAGGGTGGGAAGACATCGGCTGGAAGTGGCCGATGTGGTTCGCAGTGCAGGAACAACTTTTCTGGCTCAGCATCCCACTTCTGGTGAGCAACGCAAGGCGCTACGGGATATCGCGTCCTGCCGAACTGCCACCCTGGGTGGGCATGTGCTGGCTTGTCAGCAATGCGATCATCAGGAGATCTCCTACAACTCCTGTCGCAACCGCCACTGCCCCAAATGCCAGGGCAGCTGTCAGGCCAAATGGTTACAAGATCGCGCCGCCGACTTGTTGCCAGTGCCTTACTTTCATGTCGTCTTTACGTTGCCTGCGCTACTGGGCCCCATCGCCCTTCAGAATCCGCGACAGATCTACGGCATCCTTTTCCGGGCCGTCTCGCAGACTCTACTGACGATCGCCCGCGACCAGCGCCATCTGGGAGCCAAGATCGGGTTCTTGGCCATCCTTCACACCTGGGGTCAAAACCTGATGCACCATCCCCATCTGCACTGTGTCGTCCCCGGTGGAGGGCTTGGTGCAGACGAAAGCAGCTGGGTCAGTTGCCACCACAGCTTCTTTTTGCCCGTGCGTGTGCTCAGCCGTGTCTTCCGGGGAAAGTTTCTTCACTCTCTGGATCGCCACTATCACACCGGAGAGCTTTCCTTTCACGGACAGCTCCAGTCTTTGGCCTGCCCAGAGCACTGGAAAACTCTGCTCAGACAACTGCGTGCAACCGACTGGGTGGTCTATTCCAAGCCTCCCTTCGGCGGGCCCGAGCAGGTTCTCAAGTATCTGGCTCGATACACCCATCGGGTGGCCATTTCCAACCGGCGACTGCTGTCATTTCAGCAAGGCCAGGTGAGCTTGCGTTGCAAAGACTACCGGCGGGGGGGGCGCTCCAGAACCCTGGTACTGCAGCAGCAGGAGTTTATTCGCCGTTTCCTACTTCATGCCCTGCCGACCCGCTTTGTGCGCATCCGCAGTTACGGCTTTCTGGCCAACCGCTGCCGCCGACAAAAGCTGGCACTTTGCCGGCGCCTGCTCGCTCCTATCCACACCCGCCATCCGCAGCCCGAGACCAGCCTTTCCTGTGCCGACACTCCTCCCCTAGAACAGCCCCATCTGCTGTGTCCCGTCTGCGGCCAAGGCCCAATGCTCAGGGTCGACACTCTCCTCCCTACACCGTATCGAATCGAGGAAAGGATCCACTCCCCGTGAAGCTCTCTCAACCACTCTTTCCTCGCATCCTGGGACTGCCGAGCTTGCCTCTTTGCTGCTCAGCGGCCTTCCTACTCCCGCGTCTACTCTACCGTTCCCCAGCCCTCTGCCGGTCCCCTTTTCATCCCCCTACTTGTTCATCGGGTGCCTTCCCCCCCCAATCCGGGCGGAATATCCCCTTCCCGCACTCCCCACTTGCCTCCCTCATCCGCTCACACCTGAAACAATCCCCATAGCAGCCACCAGCGGCTCAGTCCAACAGGGTCGTATCCGGAATCCCCCACACTTCCAGTCGTCTGAAACCTCTTGCCTTTCTCGTTGCACTCCGGATACAACCCTTATTGTTAGGCGAGCTCAGCGCACTGGAGGTCAGTCTTTTCGACCCCAGGACTTAGGGCTTGGAAGAAAAAACAGAGGCTTCATGAAATCGAGTATCGGCCAGGCAAGGCGGGCAACCTCAGGATTCGAATCTACCTAGACGAAGAGTGGAACCACGTCAATCTCCACGCAGTCTGTCTTGAGATCAACCTGATGATCCCGTGCGGTCAAGATTCAAACAGCACCCTTGATCCGAACCCACCTTCGGCCTTCTCTTTTCACCTAAGTCAGGGCGGGCAAAGAGCTGTTCTAAGAATGAGAAGGTCTAATTATCTCAGATATTGGCTGTGAAGTGTGCCTCTAAAGGTCTGTCAGCTCTTGGAAAGCGCACACTGGATCCCGGCACAACCGGGGACTCCAAGATCCTCGCGGCGATATACTGGCCGGGTCATGTACGATCTCGAAGGCAAGGTCGCGCTGGTAACGGGCGCCGGCGGCGAGCACGGAATCGGGCGGGCGATCGCCACGCGATTGGCGCAGGAGGGTGCGGATGTCGTCGTCAACGACCTGGACGCGCCGTCGGGAGACGCGGGGCAGACCGGTTGGCGCGGTGTTCCGGACGTCGTCCAGGACATTGAGGCGCTCGGTCGGCAAGCCCTGGGCGTCTTCGCCGATGTGTCCGATGCCGCCCAGGTCGATCGAATGGTGAGCGAGACACTCGAACGCTTCGGGCACATCGACATCCTCGTCAACAACGCCGCGTCACGACCGGGGCGGGACCGCGTGCCCGTCGTGGAGCTCGAAGAGCAGGCCTGGGACCTCGTGCAGCGGGTGAACGTCAAGGGCACCTTCCTGTGCAGCCGCGCGGTCGCCCGGACCATGATCCGGCGGGGGAAGGGCGGGAAGATCCTCATTGTTTCATCGGCGAAGGGAAAGCGAGGCGAGGCGTCCTTCGCGGCGTACTCGGCCTCGAAGTTCGCGGTCATCGGCTTCGGCCAGAGCCTGGCCCTCGAGCTGGCCCCCCATCAGATCCAGGTCAACATCATGTGCCCCGGTATGGTCGACACGGGCCGACTCGACGACATGGCGGCCGCGATGCGTCGGGAGGGACAGTCCGAGGAGGAGTGCCGCGCCGAACTCGTGCACGAGCGAGCGGCCAGAATACCGCTGGGACGCGTGGCGAAGGTTGATGACATCGCCCGCACGGCGGCGTTTCTGGCTTCAGCCGAATCGGACTACCTGACCGGCCTGGCGATCAGCGTTACGGGGGGGACCCACCTGGGGTAGGGGGCTAGTGCACAAAGGCGCTCCCACTAACTCGGCGCGCGAGTCCACGGTGCAAAGGCATCGATGTCGCTCCGAACATCGACAACCGCGGGTTTTCCCGCGGCCAGTGCTTCTTCGAGCGCGCTCGCGATGTCCGCCGCCCGCTCGACCCGGATACCGAAGCAGCCCATCGATCGAGCCACCGCGGCGAAATCGATGTCCTGAAACACCCACAGTTCCTCGGGATTTCCTTCGGGGAATCCCCGGTAGGCGACGTCGATCCCGGGCTTGTCCTGATTGAGGGAGCGGTTGTTGTTGATGACCGTGACCGTGTTGATGCCACAGCGGGCAGCCGTCTCCAGCTCGGAGAGGTGGTACCAGATGCCCCCGTCCCCGGTGAAACAGATGACCGGCCGCTCGGGAACGGCGCACTTGACCCCGAGCGAGGCGGGGAGGCTCCAGCCCAGCGACCCGCCGCAGCGCACGTAGTCCTGGGTGGGGGCGCGGAGCTCGATCATCGTGCCGGACCAGATCGCCGCGTGCCCGGTGTCCGCTACGACGAACGCATCCTCCGGAAGGAACTTCGTCAGCTCACGACAGAGTCGCTCGGGCCGTATGGGCGAGGCGTCGGAAGTCATCTGAGGCTCGAACTCTTCGCGCCAGCGGGCCAGGTGCTGGCGCGCCCGCTCGGTCCACTCGGGCTTGGGAGCCACGTCGCCCAGCGCCTCGATCAACCGGCTCACAGTGACCTTCGCATCGCCCAGCAGTACAGCCGAGTTCGGGTAATTGCGGCCCAGCTCGACGGCGTCGAGATCGATCTGGATCGTCTCGACATCCTGTTGCGGGACCGTCCAGTTGTCGGTAGTCTGGTCTCCCGTCTGGCTACCGACGAAGAGCACCAGGTCCGCCTCGCTGACCACGCGGTTGGCGCACCAGCGCGGGTAGGTGCCGACGACACCGACGACCAGGGGATGCGTGTCGGGAATCGCACCCTTGCCGTTGAGCGAGATAGCGATCGGTGCGGAGAGCCGTTCGGCCAGCTCCACGATCTCGGGGCCGGCCTGGGAGGCGTCCGCCCCACCGCCCGCAACAATCACCGGCCGCTCGGCCCGGCCCAGCCTCCCGGCGGCCTGACGCACCCGCTCGCCGTCGGGCTCCAATCGAAACGCCGGATACTGCGCAAACGTATCCTCCACGATGACGTCGAGATCTGCCTGCGCGGAGCCGACCACTTCCCCCTGGATGCCCGGAAGCTCCAGGTGGACGGGCCCCGGTGCTCCGGTCGTCGCCTCGCGAAAGGCCTGGCGCAGCTCGAAGGGAAACTGCTCGAGGGTGTCAACGTAGACGTTGTACTTCGTCACCGGTTCGAACATGGGCCAGTGATCGATCTCCTGGTAGGCGTTGCGATAGCGGACGGAAGTCCGCTGGCGGCCTGTAATCGCGATCACCGGCGAGTGGGCGAGCCAGGCGTCCTGGAGCCCGGCGGCGAGGTTGGCGGCGCCGACGGACTGACACATGACAATTCCCGGCCGCCGCGACGCCCGCGCGTAGCCGTCTGCCATGTAGGCCGCTGACTTTTCCGAGTGGGCGAGCACACGCTTGATTCCGCCGACGCGTTCGATCTCCATGAGGCCGGGCTTCAGGACGGCCGGCATCCAGAAGATGGTCGTGACGCCGTAGCCCTTGAGGGTCTCGGCGAAGAAACGGTTTCCGGTCATCTCGGGCATGGTTCGGAGTTGGTCAGGGAAGTCGAGGCAGGACCTCCTCCTTCAGCAGCTTCATGGAATGGAGCCACTCCTCCTTCGGATCCCACTCGTGGCCCATCGCCAAAAGGACTCCGAAACCGCCCACATCGTCATAGAGCCTCTGGAGCTTCTCGGTGACGTCGTCGGGGCTCCCCACGATCCATACGTTGTCGACCAGGTACTCCGGCGTCACCTCGGAGTCCGGCATTTCCGGATCCGCCTTCGTGAGGTGGAGCATCTTGCACTTGGGCAGGAGGCGCAGCAAATAGCGGCTGTAGTCCCGGGCCATCGTCCCGGCAAGCGCTCTCCTGCGAGCCTCCTCGGTCGTGTCGGCGACGAAGACATGACGGGAGATACGCCACTTCGAGTGGTCGGCGACCTTTCCGGCTTTCGCAGCTCCCTCCTCGACGGCTTCCTTGTGCGATTGGAGAACCCGCGTCGGCACGATGCAGATGCTCATGGGGATCCAGCCGCGCTCGCCGGCCTGCGTGAGGGTGCCGGACTTGATGCTCACGCCGGCCACGCCGATCGGAGGGTGCGGCTTCTGGTAGGGCTGCAAGTGGAAGCGCTGGCCAATCTCGTTATCCGTTTCCGGAATGGTGAAGCGCCAGTGCTTGTGCTCGTACACTCCAGGACGGGGATCCTGCCACAATTGGAGCACGGCCTCGATCGCATCGCGGGTCATGCCGCGCTGCTCGCCCGTCTTCGGGTCGAAACCGAAGACCTCGAGATCTCCTGGAAAGCCACCCGAGCCGACGCCCCAGTAAAAGCGTCCGTGGCACATGTGGTCTAGTTGGGCGATGCGACTGGCGAGCTGGAAGGGGTTGTGGTTGGGCATGCAGTTGACGCCGGTCCCCAAGATGAGGTTTTTTGTCTGATTCGCGACGCTCGCGATGAGGAGATCGGGGGCGGGCACGTTTTCCCAGCTGCTCGTGAAGTGCTCCCCGAGCCATGCCTCCTCGTATCCGAGCTCGTCGACCGTGAGGATTTGCTCCAGATCATTCTCTAGACACTGCGTATAGTCCGAGCCGGGCGGGTGGAGTGGCATCATAAAAAAGCCGAGTTTCATGGCCAAGAGGATACGAGACCCGCTACGCAATGTCCACATCCCAAGACGTCCGTCGATAAGCTCGCCGGTTGTGCCAGGTGAGAGCTCTTGTCAATAGGTGTGGAAAAACATCAGGCGGCTTTCTCCTCCGGGACTTGGTTGACCGGGACTCCATTGACATATTTGGCGCCCTGGTAGACGGCTTTCATCAGCTCCGGTGCCTTCAACCGGCGGAATCGCTGCTCCGCCACCAGCAGCATCTTCCAGATCACCGCCTGGGCGTTTTCCACTTTCTTGAATCGCTTGGCCGCGTCCGTTCGCAGCCGAAGAGCGGCAAACGGTGACTCCACTGGATTGGTGGTTCGCAGATGCTGCCACTGCTTCTTTGGATAGTTGTAAAAGGTCACCATCCGGTCCCAGTCCTGCTCGATTAGCTCAGCCGCCAGAGTCAGCCCTCGCTGCCGGCACCAGTGCTGAAAAACCTTCTTGAGTCGTTGTGCTTCTTCTCGAGTCTGGGCGTAAGGGATCTGCCGCAGGATCAGCAAGGCCGGCTTGTGCACTCGCTTAGGGAGCTTGGCCAGCAGGTTGACGATCCGATGATTCCAGCAGCGCTGCTCCTCGGCCTGGGGATAGACGTTGCGCAAAGCTCCCCAGATGCCCAGGTGGCCGTCTCCGATCACCAGCCGTGGACAGCCCATCCCCCGGCGCTTCAAGTCGCGCAGTACTTCCGACCAGCTCTGAGTCGATTCCCGATAGCCGCTCGTGACCGACACCACGGCTTTGCTTCCGTCACTTAAGGCGGCCAGCACCACCAGCAGGACTGCCTTTTCCTTCTCCAGACCCGCCTTGACGTAGATTCCATCTACCCATAAATACACCACTTCCAGATCATTCAAGGGTCGACTCTGCCAGACCTCCCATTCGGCCTGCCACTTCTCTTTCAATCTGGCCACCGTGGAGGACGACAGGTGCGCCTTTTCCCCTAAAAGCCCTCTCAGAGCCAGATCAAAATCCCCCAGCGCCAGACCATGCAAGTACAGCTCAGGGATCAGTTCTCGAACCTGCCGCGTCCGCTTGGCAAACAGGGGCAACACCCGACTTTCAAAGTGTTCCTCTAGATCCCGCACTCGAGGCCTTCGAACCTGGATCGTCCCCGAGCTCAGCGTCAGATGCCTCGGCTTCCCATATCCATTGCGATAGCCCGACGGAGCGTCCACGGCCCTTCGCCGCTCACTCTTACGCCGCCCTAATAACTCCGTGACTTCCTCCTCCAGCAGCTCTTGAACCCAGCCTTGGATCTTCTCCCGCACCCAATCTTCCAGCTCCTCGAAACAAACTCTTGACTCCACACTTTCCTCAATCTTCTGCTTGCTCATGCGGTGTGTACTCCTTCCGTTGCGGGCCTTTCGGCCCTGGGTTTTAAATCAACCCGGAAGGATACTCACCGCCTATGCTATTTACACACCTTCTGATGGTAGCTCGCCAGGTGACAGGAATGAGTTAATGGTTGAGACTAGGGCAAGAGCAGGTGCCATGAAGAAGACTCACCCAGATCGGTTTATTTGCTCTCTGGAGATAGTTGTTTTCTTCCTGAGCGCAGGATTCGTGTTTTCCCAGGTTGACCGCTTCAAGGTTCGGGAAGGCAGGGCCATTGAAGTATGGCGTTTGACTGATGACCCGACCGTTCGCGACTGGGCCAACTATCACGGTTAAGCAACCGTTTTTCTGTAATTTCCTTTAGAGAAGGATTTCTCCACCTGTTTTTTCCAGCCAGCCAGGTTCAGGTATTGGCGGCCGGTTAACCACTCCTCGTGTATCTCTGCAATCACAGCTGAGATGAGCCGCATCGCTGAGGCTTCGTTGGGAAAGATCCCCACCACCCGGGTTCGTCTCCGGATCTCCCGGTTCAGTCTCTCCAGTCCGTTGATGGTCCGGATCCTTCGCCACCAGCTCCTCGGAAAATCAAACACCGTGAGCCCTTCATCCACGTTTTCTTCGAGCCACGTAACGAACTCTGGCGCAATCTTTTCGAATTTCTTGATCACCTTCCCCTTGAGTTCCTCGGCATCCTCTCGAGACGGCGCATTGAAGATGTCGCGCAGGGCCTGTGCAATCCGCTGCCGGTCTTCTTTACGACGGGCATATTGCTGGGCATTCTGGCTCAGATGAAACTGGCAACGGTTCCAGGGCACTGACGGATAGACCGCTCGCCTGGCCGCTTTCAATCCTGAATGATCATCGCTGACAAACAGCTCGACTCCTTTCAGCCCCCGCCTGTGCAGATCCGCCAGAAACTCTCGCCAATGCACTTCTGCTTCGCTCAGCCTGGCGCTCAGACCCAACACCTCTCGCGTGCCGAAACGGTTGATTCCCATGGCTTTCAGGATAGCCACGTCCTGTACTCTGCCGCCCTTTCGAACCTTCTCGTAGTGGGCATCTAAGTACACGATCGGATACTCCCCCAGCTCCCGGCTTCGAAACTCCTCCAGCCCTTCGTCCAACATCCCGGCCACTCTCGAGACCTGGGTGGCCGAGATCTCCAGACCACACAACTGCTCGGTAACCTCGGTAACCTTTCTGGTCGAGACTCCCATCACGTACATCTCGGCGATGGCCAGTTTCAATGCCTTCTCCGAACGGCAGCCTCGCTCCAGCGACTTCGGATAAAAACTCAACCCTCGAACCTGGGGAATTTCCAACCGCAGCTCTCCAACCCGGGTCTGTATCCGCTTGCCTTTGAATCCGTTCCGATACCCTCGTCGGTTCTCCGTCCTCTCGTAGGCTTCCGCTCCCAAGAACTCGCTTCTTTCCAACTGCATGGCCACGTTGAACGTAAATATTCGGTAAACCCGTAAGCGTAATCTCGAGCGTTGGGTTACAGGGAAACTCAAGTTGAGCGCAGGGAACAGCGGAAGTCTTTGCGTAAGGGGTAGAGCCAGATGCTCTTGGTGGGTAGATTGGCTTGGTGGTTACGATCCAGTTTTCCGCGCCCTTGGGTGTGGCCGACATGGATCCAGTTGGCAGCCTTGTAGCAGGCGCCTGTGAAGCGTTGAGTGTCGACGAAGGTTTCCAGCAAGACAGGTCGGTAGGCGTAGCGATTGTGCCAGTCTTCGGGGAGTTGACGGGCGGCCATGGCCAGTAGCTTGGAGGCCAGGTTCTTGGACTCGACCCAGGGCAGGATTAAGAAACGGGCGTTGTTGACAATCAGCTGCAGGTTCCTCTCCCGTTCCGAAGGACGCCAGCCGATGAAGCGGTCGCGCGCGGCGGTTTTCCAGGCGGCGGCGCCAAAGCCGAGCAGAGCCAGGATGCGGTTTTCCGAACAAGCGAAGTAGCGCAGCTGAGCACCGGGCAGGGGCTTGTATCCCAGATAGTGGTAGCGGTCGATATATTCATTCCACAAAGTGGAGTCCGGGCGGCTTAGGACCGGCTCCAGATGCAGGCCTGCCAGCTCATGCACCGGCCGGGACAGCAGCGGCTGCGGGGCGCTGCAGAAAGTGTGCTCGATTCGGCCCGAGCCTCCTTTGCGGTTGCGAGGGGGCGGCAGTTGCAGCAGCCCCTCGCGATGCATGCGCAGCATGGCCACCCGGCAGCTCATCTGCTTGAGGCCACCGTCCGTTTTGCGCCACTCGAGCAATCGGCACGCCAATCGAGACAGCTGAGCGCGCGTGCGGGTTGGGTTGTCGGCAATCAAGTCGCACAGTTGCCCGATCTCCTGACCCGTGAAGTTGCGGCCACAGTAGCGCTTCATGCCGCCTCCCGACCACCGGGTCGACCCCAGGCCGCTCTTCGGTCGGGGTCCATTTCCCAGGGCAGGAATCTCGTCAGTTGGGGCGGCGCCCGGTTGCCCGATTCGGCGCAGCACTGCAGATAGCAACTCAACCAGCGTTGCGGATTGATCTCCCACAGCTGCAAGGTTTGCAGAATCGTGAACACAACCGCGGCCAGACGGGCGCTAGCCCGGATTATGCAAGAACCGTAGTTCGGTGTTGAAAAACGACTCGAGAAGTGGCCCAACTCGGAAGCGGGCAGGTGTGACAGGCGGATTTGCGAAGAATATGGGTTGGCGAGGCGTTTGAGTGGTTTGGGGAGTGAATTTCAGACAGATCTGGGCCTGGATGAGTGTCGGAAGCGGTTTTTCGGGGGAGCTGGGAAAAGCTAACTGGAGTTCAGGCGACTCAAGACGAGGTGGAAGAGGGGTTGTTCGGGGAAGGCTGAGGAAAGATGGACCCAGATGCGTCGAGTGGTTTGTCGGATCCGGGCCCCGATCTTGAGGACCCGACGACGTAAGGTTTCGATTTCGAGCTTGTGCCAGGGGGTTCCGTGAAGATAGTCGCGCAGGCGCACGAACATCTGGTAAGCCAGTGCATGCAGGAGGAGTCGAAACTGATTGGCCAGGAATCGATGACAGCTGAGTCGGTCCATGCTCAGATGATTCTTGAAGGCCTTGATGAAGTTCTCGGTCTGCCCTCGGTTTGTGTAGTGGTCATAAAGTGATTGGGAGCAGAGATCGTGTAACTACAAAGCGACGATTGATGCCACGCTGATCGACCTCCACTTTGACAATGACGCGACGGGATCGATCCCAGCTGTGGGCTCGATAAAGAAACTCGTCAAACTGACGCTGTTTTTCCTCCAGCTCAAGGAACCTCAGCCGAGTCGAATCCAGCAGGGGCTCGACCACTCGCTGCAGGCGAGGGTTTCGACTTAACCCAATGACATACTGGAGTTTATTCTCTTCACATTCACAGAACTCGTAGAGCCGAGGCGTGGCAAAGCCGCTGTCGGCCCGAATCTCAATCTCGACATCCGTCCCCACTGCTTGTCGGATGGCCTCCACGACTCGCTTCAGAATGGGCACGATGTGAGAGGCAGCCCCCTTGTTGCCAGGTCTCAACACGGCACAGACCAGGTCTCCCGTGTCGGCATCGAAGATCAGCAAAGGATGCAGAATGTGGTTTCGGTAATACCCGTGGTAGAAGGAGAACTCCTGTTGGCCGTGAGTGTGGTCGTCGGTACTGTCCAGATCCAGGATGATCTTGCTGGGACGTCTCTTCTTCAGGGAGCGCACATAACGGCCTGGCAGCCACCGGCTCAGACGCATCAGATCCTTCTTGGTGACGGAGTTCTCCAGGCGGGAGAAAGTCGGCTGGGTGGCCAAATCGGGATCGCTCTCTGGCAACTGATCACAGACGGTCTTGAGCATCGGATCCGAGCGCAGCGTATCGGCGTCGTTACAGTCTTCGTAGCCGGCCACGATCTGCAAGACTCGTTGTCGGATCAACTTCAACAGGTCATGACGAACGTAGCGTCGGTCTCGACTTTCCGCAATACACGAACTGAAGCCCTCGCACAATCGATGTTGACGATCCAGGGATCCAAACAACAACCATCCTGCGTCGGAAGTGAGGCTCCCTCCATCAAAACGCGTCGTGATCTTTCTGTGGCTGTGAAATGGCAGGGTATTCTGGCAGACTGCTTTCAACATTGCCGTAGCTCCTGTTTAGGGTCATTGTTTTTGTAAACCCTTTTATACCAGAGGGCTACGGCTTTTTCCTGGAGCCAGAATCTCACTCGGATTCAGATCTTTTGCATAATCCGGGCTAGACCGACTGCCTGAACCGTAGTAGTTCTTGCGACCCACCACCGGGCCTCGCAAAGCGCGCTCTGAAGCGTTGTTGTCCATGGCCACCTCGGGGTGATCCAAAAAGACGGTCAACCCTTCCCAGTGTCGCTCCAATCGGCGCAGCACCTTCCTGCAGGCCCCATGCAGGACCCGGCTCTGCAACTCCGCATCGCGCTGCCTCTCCAGTCCCAGCACCGCCCCCCGCAGTTCCCGATCCCGGGCGGCAAAGCCGGCAGGCTGTTCTCGGGCCTGCACGCGACACCGATTCAGATCGAACAGGCCTCCGATCCCCTCCACCCAACTCATCGCCCACCCCTCCAACTCGGGCCAGGACTTGGCCAGGGAAAAAAAGTCGCGTCGCACGTGGGCCCAGCAAAAGGCCAACTCCAGACCCTCCCATTGTCTGGCCAACTTCTTGTACACAACGTAGCGGTCGCTCAGCAGAATGCCGGCCGCAGTGCCTCCGAAGTGCGCCTCCGGCACCTGGGCCGAGCGGCTGGGAGACAGCGTGAACACTACCGTCGAAGGGGATCGGAACACCCACAGATGCCAGCCGTGACCTATCTTGCCCTCCACCTCCTCGAACACCCGCCAGCCGGTCTCGTCAGCCTGCCAACGATCCTCGCTCAACTGCCTGACACGGATGGCCTCCCGGACCGGCTCCAACAGCGGGAGCAGTTTCCTCAGCCCTCCCGCGATCGTCCCAGCCGACAGCCTCACTCCTTGGTCGGCCAGTTCCTGCAGCAGTCGGTTGCTGGGACGCGCATAAAGATACTTGTCCAAGATCACCCTCACCCACACCGAGATGCCCAGCTTGCCGCGCGGGATCAAACGGCCTGGTGACGGCGCCGTCACGATGCCGGGCAGGACCCCACAAGCACAGCTTGGATGGTATCGCCTGCGTCTGATCACCCGACGCCAGACCCGCGTCTCGATCTCTACCACCTGGGCCTCATCGGTACCAGGAAACGGATCCAGGCGCCGTCCGCAGCGGGGACACTTCCGCTGCTCTGCGGGCAGATCAGCCACTTCCTCCCGGGCTTCCAGCCCATCCAGACTGCTTCGACCATGTCCCCGCGTCCCCGGCTGCTGTCCGCGAGGGCGCGCTGAGACCTGGCTCCGGGATGGGCTCTTGCCCTCGCAGACCAAACGCTCGCTACGACGACCGTACAGACAGCCTTCCAACTCTCGAATGCGTGCCCGTAGCTCTTCGTTTTCGCTCTTGAGATCGGTTCTCCGTCGGACCGCTTCCCCGTGCCGGGCCTTCCAGTACGCCGCAGCCCAACGCAAGCTGATGTACTCCTCCTTATCCACCCGGATCTGAACGCCGGCTGTCGACGCCCGCTGCCGGGACTCCCGATTCTCTACGCCTTGCTCCCCCTGACCTAGGGCGGCTCCCATGTCCACCTATATACACGATTGAAAGTCCTGTGTCCAGCAAAATCTGATGGTGTCAGCGGAGGGATGGGTTTACCGAATATTTACCGTTGAACAGCTTCTCCAAGATCCCTCGAAAGGCTTCTGTTCCTTCCTCGATCAACTCCTCCAGAATCTCTCGTGGTACTCTCTTTTCCAGGTCTGGGTTCATGGATTCTCCTTTCCAGATTTGCGTTTCTGTTTTTGGAGAAATCCTGTCCCAGACCTCTGTCTTTTCGACCTAGGCCTGACCAGAATTTACAGAAAAAAGGTTACGTCACTACTATCACAACATCCAGTGCTGGAGCCCGGATGGACGGTACGTCTGCTTTACCCGTTTTGCGTCGAACGGTGTCGAATTCGGTACCAGCGAAGCCGCAGAAATTCACATTTACGACCTGTTCGAGAAAAAGGACATCACAGTCGATAACGGGACGAGTCCGCGATGGGCCAACGATCACAACTGGCTTTTTTATGTACGAACCAACCCGGAAGCAGGCCCTTTAGAAGGAAAGGGCTTAAAGGTGATGTGGCTGGACGTAGACGAAAATCAAAAGAGACAAATCGCTTCAGGCATGCAGATATTGAACGAACCAGATCATGACGACCGCTGGCTCACGGGAATGCAATATCTTGGGGATAACGAAAAGAAGGCAGTGCGCATACCCATCGAAGAAAACCCACGAGTGGAAGATTTACAAGGACTCGGAAAATACATCCACGGCCATAAATGGAACGTAAATCCGAGTTTTCCCATTATGAGCTATTGGGATGCCCGGTATAAGAACTTTTACTACGCTACCCACGGCACCCGAGACATCCCTTTCAATGCGCGCCACCGTGTCATGTGCGATTTGGAGGGCGGCAACAGGACTGCGCCGTTTCCCATCATGGAAGGTGCTCACTTCGGATGGTCCGGCGATGGCCGGTACCTTCTGTGTGGAAACGGCCAGGTGCGAGGGGTGCGGCACGATGAATCCCTTCCTGCGAATATTCATTTTCTGGCCGGGATCCGGGTAGGTGATATCTGCCGGTGTGGCCTGAGCGGACGCTGGATCTGCGGCAGTACGGAGAGTGGCAGGGGACCCTTGCAACTGGCTGACACACGGTCCGGGGATGGCTGGATGGTTCTGAGAACTCATTCGGTGATCAGCTACCCGGGATCGGGGGATCATTCAGGGCCTTACGACATCGACGCAAAAGGGAGCCCCGACGGCACCAAGATCACCTTCATAACGAATTACGATCTGAAAAACGGCCCTTATGCCGAGATCACGGAAGACGTGACGGGCGACCGGATCCTCGTTCGCTCGACAGATGGATTTCCAGAGAACGGTCGATTGGTCTCGGTCAGTCACACCCGCGGCGGGACCGGCTTTCACACGGAAGTATTGAGCTACGGCCGAAAGACCGCCACCAGCTTCGAAAGCTTGACAAGGGGGCTTTACGGAACCACGGTTTCAAGCCCCGTGGAAGGTCAAACCGTGACCTCGTTTGAAACCAGACTCATCCCCAGGGATAAATGGCAAGAACTGCCACTGCCGTCCACAAGTCTGCGTAACATCATAAAGGATGAGAATTCGCCGCTTAGAAAACAGCGCTCCTCCGATATTTACGTCGCAGTCGTGCGTTTGCCGGACCAGCCTTATCTCAGAGAAATTGACGATCATGCGGAATTGATTCCGGGAGAGAATCACTGGGAAATTTACGGCTATTCCATTTACCGGAATGGAAAAAAGGAGAGCAGCCATCCCGTCCGGCCTGGCGCATTTTTCCCGATCAATGGACCTGGAAGGTACACTGCGGTTGCTGTTGAATGGTCGGGGCTGGAAAGCAAGAAAAGCCACCCACTGCAGCTCACCGGCGCGACGACGTTAAGAGTGCGTCGGGATAAACCGTCCGATTTTTCCTGGACGGTCGATCGCTGGCTGGTGGCAGGAAAAGAAGTGTCCCCGAAAGATGCCAAGAGAGCGAATGAAGCTGTTAGAGAGATCGTCCATCGCTATGACGGTGTCATTCATCGGGAGTGGTATAACTGGGGACAGGTCCTGAAAAGCCATGATCTGAATCTGGCAGGAAAACCGACACGTCATTTGTATTATCAGAACGGCGGATTGGCCAGACGGGAGTATTACAAACCGGACGGCAGTCATGTCAGCACGGAATATTTTGCTCCTGATGGTTACATAACGGAATCGGTCCAGTTTAAGACCGTTGACGGCGAATCGCGTGAGGTCAGTCGCTGGTGGTACGAGAAGGCAGTGCCGGTAAGAAACATTTCCCGGGGTACTGTTTTTGAGAAAGACGGCAGCCGATGGGTCCGCAGGTGAAAATCGTTCGGCAAGCCGTGGGAGGATGTCTGGGGCTAGGCGTTTTTGCATTACAATGTAATGCATGGGGAGGCAGTTAACAGTTCGCGTGCCTAAGGACCTGGATGGCCTGGATCCCGAATCCTGGCGGACGCATTATCTGGAACGATCAGGGTGATGTCTTGGCCCAGGGCAACCCTGGTGTTCTCTACTCACCGCCGTCCAGCAGGTGGTACATACGGCGCACCTCGAGTGCGCGCACTTCGGGCCGGCGGAACAGCGTGTACTCCCCGTATTCCGTCAGGTCCACCCGGGCAATGGCGTCTTCGACCGACAGTCCCTGACCGTGCAGTTTCTTCACCTGGCCCCAGTAGTTGCGCAAATATTCCTGAGCGAAGTCGATCTTGTTCCGATCCCGCACGAGCGGTCCGTGGCCGGGCACGATCAGGTCAAAATCGAGCCCCTTGAGCTTGTCCAGGGTGTGGATGAACTCCTCTGGGAAGGAATCCCCCAGGTAGGGCGCACTTGCCAAAAGCAAGTCACCGGTGAAAACCACTCTCTCGGCGGGCAGGAAGACCACCACGTCTCCGCCCGTGTGACCGCGCCCCAAATGGTGAATCTGGATCTCACGTGATCCCCGGAACAGGCTCATTTTGCTCAGCAGCGTCGTGTTGGGAGGGGTGGGCACCACCTCGTCCAGGGCTTTCAGGTGCCGTCTGATCGTCGCCAGCTGAGCCTCTATCGCTTCCCGATCCTCAGGAAGTGCCTTCTTGAGCTCTTCCTCCCTGGCCGCCAGGATCCGATTCTGACGTTTCTCACTGGCGATCACCCGATAGGACGGTTCTGAGAGGACATTCCCCAGAAGCCTTTCCCGCGTATACTCGTGACCAATAATCTCAACACCTTCGGGAAAAATCTGATTGCCATGGGCATGATCGAAATGAAAGTGTGTGTTCACGACATAGCGGACCGGCTTATCAGTGATGGTCGTAACGGATCTGATCAGCTCGCGGGCAGCATCGGGTGTAATGTGCGAGTCAACCAGAAGCACGTCTTCTTCGTTGACTACCACCATGGCGTTGCTGCCGATGCTGACAGCACCAGTACCAGTGGCGTGGTAGACACCGGGCGCTACGGCGTCGAATCTATGCGTCTCAGACTGTCGATCGTCAGGAGCGGCCGCGCCGGGACCCTCGCTGACGGGGCCCTGGCAAGCCGTCGCCACCACCAGGACCAAGGTACTGAATGAGCCGGCTCTCCTCATGGGAATCTGCTTTCTGAAGACTTCTCCCCCAGAGTAACACGCGACCTGAAAACTCAGGCACCGTCACTCAACCTGGACTCTTTGGGGTAACGTCAGCCAGTCTGCCATCCTAGTGGACTGTAACACCTGAATCACTAGCCCGCATAGATCACCGATTTGGAAATGAAGGTGATTTTGGCAGGCCGGAACGGTTTTCTGAGAGTTTCGCTATCGATCCGGTCCAGGTCGAGTGATGCGGTGGTGTGGATGGTCGTGAATGAACCGTTTTTCGGGTTCGGAAGAGCGTGACGGAATGTATTCAGGCAGAGCTCGGCCTGAGCGATGGAACGATTTCGTTTTTGGGGGCGTTTGATCGGGACAGACCTCAGCAGCGCAGAGGAATGGCCTGGAGGTTTCGAACGACGGCAGCGAAGACCTCGCTGTAGGGATAGGCTTCCGACATGGAGATCCAGACGTGGCGGACCGTGAGGCGGACCTGGGCGCCGATCTTGAGGAGCTTCAAGCGAATCGTCTGACACTGAGCGCGAGCCAGGGGGGTCTGCTTCAGTCCGAGACGACGCAAGGCGTGCATGAGCATGTAGGCGGCGGAGGACAGATACAGCCGGAGTTGATTGGCGCGCATCGTTGCCGCGCTGGTCCGGTCGGCGAACAGATGCAACTGCTGTTCTTTTATGCGGTTCTCCATGTCGCCCCGCGCACAGTAGAAGTCTTCATAGAGCGCGCGGGCCCCCAGGCGTTCCGGCGACAGGGAGGTGACGACGAATCGGGGATTGGCGCCTTTGTCCAGGAACTCGGCCTTGCCGACGACGCGTCGCTCCGAGGTCCAACTGTGGCGAGTCCGGTAGCGGAAATCCTGGAACACCCGCGCCGGTCGCCCGGTGGCGTTGAACTCGGCTTCGGCCTGAGTCATCGCTTCGGCGATCTCTGACTTGAGCCGATCATTGTTGGCCAACCCCATCACGTAATCCACGTGATGGTCTTCACACCAGCGGAGCAAGTCATCCCGGCAAAAGCCCGAGTCGGCCCGGATGACGATCGAGACCTCCGGCCAGCTCTGCCGAATCCGGCCGACGATCCGTTCCAGTTCCTCCACCGATCCCGCGGCCCCATCGATATTGGAACACCGCAACCGGGCGCACAGCAGATGCTCCCCCGAGAAGATGTACAGCGGGAGATAACAGTAGTGGCGGTAGTAACCGTGAAAGAACCGGCCTTCCTGCTGGCCATGGATCGGGTCGTCGGTCGCATCCAGATCCACCACCATCTCCTCGGGTGCCGATTCGTGGGACTCCACGAAGGCATCCACCATCCAGCCGTCGATCCGGTCCGGGTCCATCGCGATCTTCTTGTACCGCTCCTGCTCATCGACCTCGGCGCCGGTCAACTCCAACCGGTTCAGCGTACACCTGCCCGCCAGCGCCTTCCCCCGATCTGAGGCCTGCCGCCGCCTCTCCCCCAACGGATCGGCCTTATTCACCGCCACCGCCAGCATCGGATCGGTGCGCAACTGATCATGATCGTTCAGATCCTCGTACCCCAGACAGAGTCCGTAGATGCGCTGCCCCAACAACTCCTCGACCGTGTGTTCGATCAACCGCGCATCCCGGTGATCCCTGAAGCACGCGGTCAGTCCGGCGATCAGACCCGTCCCCCTCTCGACCTCTCGCAACAGCAGCACCCCTGCATCGGAGGTGATCTTCCCGCCGTCGAACCGCGCCTTCACTTTGCGTTGAAATAGTCCGTGAAATTCGAACGTGGCTTGTTTACACTCTGTTCTCATAAGGGCCGCCTCCGTTTGGCTTTGAAGTCTTTCATTCAAAACGCTTTATACCAAACAGGGCGGCCTTTTCAGGTCCTATCGGTGATCTATGCGGGCTAGTGCCTGAGCGGCCCTCGAACCCGATCTCTGCGTTGCGCCTCCTCGTCATAATCCCTGCTATGCCTCGTCGGCGCGCCTTGACCTCGGGCCCGAATGACTCGCTCATCCACTAGCGATTCAAGCATTACAGTCCACTAACGGGGAGCGATCAGGGCGTGGGGGCGTCGGGTCGGATCAGCTTTTCAGCCTTCAGTTCTTCCCACAGATCGGAGGGAATCTCGCGTCGGAAGTGGGTAATGTTCTGCTCGACCTGTCGTGGCTGAAACGCTCCCGGTATGACACTGGCCACGCAGGGGTGGCCGAAGGGAAACTGTAAGGCAGCTGTCGGGAGCGGGACTGAGTGACCCGCACACACGGCTTCCATACGCCGGACCATCTCCAAGCCTTCCGGTGTGGGATCCGCATAGTTTTGCTTGGCGTCCTCGACGGCTCCGGTGGCCAGAATCCCGGAGCTGAAAACGGCTCCGATGACGACCCCCGCATTACGCTCCAGGCAAAGCGGGAACTCTTCCTTTAGAACATCCTGCTCCATCAGGGTGTAGAGCATCGCAACCAGAAAGAAGTCCAGGTCGACGGCATCCAGGAATCGGGGGATCAGTCCCAGCTGATTGATGCCAGCCCCGACTCCGGAAATGACGCCCGACGCCCTGAGATCTTCCAGGGCCCTCCATCCGCTGGTCGCAAGCCTGTTGAAATGAGCCTGAACGCGAGCTTCGGTCCGGTGGTAGAGAAAATCGAGATCGTGTATGAGCAGCAGGTCGATCCGGTTGAGGCCGAGCCGTTGCAGGCTGTCCTCAAAGGAGCGCATGATGGCGTCGTAGCCGTAGTCGAAGACCGGCTCGAAGGGCAGACCTCCAATCCACTGGGAGTTCTCAAGAGAGGCCGGATCGACGGGTGCCCTGAGGGTGCGCCCCACCTTGGTCGAGATGACGAATTCATCCCGGGCCTGCTGACGGAGAAAGCGACCCATCCGGTGTTCGCTCAAGCCCATTCCATAGAAGGGGGACGTGTCGAAGTAACGGACACCGGCGTCCCATGCGGCCTGGAGGGTAGCTTGCGCATCTTCGTCGCTGACCCGCACGAAGAGCTCGCCTATGGGGGCTCCCCCGAAGCCGAATTGTGTCACTTCGACTCCCGTGCGCCCCAGAGTTCGTTTCTTCGCTGGATTCAACGGACATTCCTCATTTACTGGGACGAGTTGCAGCAAAGACTAGCCGAGAGGGAATGAGCAGTCAATCTTGCTGCCGAGGGTTGTGCCCAAGCGGTGCCCGTGGCAATCCAACCCAGCTCACTCCAACTCACGACAGCCAAGACAGGTTAATTGGCGCTTTCTTGTCGACGACTTTACAATTGTGTCAAGTAATAGGTTCCACGCAGCCAGTTCAGGAGCAGGCCAAGCGGCTAGAAAAATGCACAACACGATTGGAGAGAAAATGGAACTCGAAAGCAAGTGCCCGGCGTTGGGCGGGAGTCACAGACATACGGCGGTTGGAACCCTGTCGAACCAACACTGGTGGCCGAATCAGTTGAACCTGAAAATTCTCCACCAGAACTCTTCCCTGTCAGACCCTATGGGCAAGGATTTCAGCTACGCTGAGGAATTCAAGACCCTCGACCTGGATGCGCTGAAGAAGGACATCGAGGCGGTGATGACGACGACGCAGGACTGGTGGCCGGCCGACTACGGCCACTATGGGCCGCTCTTCATCCGGATGGCCTGGCATAGCGCCGGTACCTACCGCATCGGCGACGGGCGCGGCGGCGGCGCCTCCGGCACCCTCCGGTTTGCGCCCCTCAACAGCTGGCCCGACAACGCAAGCCTCGACAAGGCACTCCGCCTGCTGTGGCCGGTCAAGCAGAAGTACGGCCGCAAGATCTCGTGGGCCGACCTGATGATCTTTACCGGGAACTGTGCCCTGGAGTCGATGGGATTCAAGACGCTCGGTTTCGCCGGCGGACGCGAGGACGTCTGGGAGCCGGAAGAGGACATCTACTGGGGACCTGAGGATACGTGGCTGGGAGACGAGCGCTACACCGGTGACAGGGAACTCGAGAATCCTCTCGGAGCCGTTCAGATGGGTTTGATCTACGTGAATCCGGAGGGGCCGAACGGGAACCCCGATCCGCTCGCTGCAGCCAGAGACATTCGAGAGACGTTTGCCCGCATGGCCATGAACGACGAAGAGACGGTGGCGCTCATTGCCGGTGGGCACACGTTCGGCAAGGCCCATGGCGCTGCCGATTCGGACAAGTATGTCGGTCCTGAACCCGAGGGTGCCGCCCTCGAGGAGCAGGGGCTCGGCTGGAAGAACACCTTTGGCAGCGGCAGCGGTGGTGATTCGATCACCAGTGGGTTGGAGGGTGCATGGACAACTCACCCGGTCAGGTGGGACAGCGATTACTTCGACATCCTGCTCGGCAACGAGTGGGAGCAGGTGCACGGTCCCGGCGGCGCGGCCCAGTGGACTCCCACCAACGGCTCTGCCCAGGGCACCGTACCGGATGCTCACGATCCCTCGAAGAAACACGCCCCCATGATGATGACCACGGACCTCTCACTGAAGATGGATCCGATTTATGCCCCCATCTCGAAGCACTTTCACGAGAACCCGGAGAAGTTGGCAGACGCCTTCGCCAGGGCCTGGTACAAATTGACGCACCGCGACATGGGACCCCGCACGCGCTGTCTTGGCCCGCTGGTTCCCGCTGAGCCGCAGTTGTGGCAAGATCCGGTCCCCGACGTCACTCATGAATTGATTGGGGAGCGGGATATCGCTGCCCTGAAGGGCAGGATTCTCGAGTCGGGACTGACCGTTTCGCAGTTGGTCTCGACCGCCTGGGCGTCGGCTGCATCCTTCCGGGGCACCGACAAACGCGGCGGGGCGAACGGGGCGCGCATCCGCCTCGCACCGCAGAAGGACTGGGAGGTCAACCAGCTGGCCGAACTGGGGATGGTGCTGCCGGTCCTGGAGCAGATTCAAAAAGAATTCAACAGCTCGCAGTCCGGTGGAAAGATGGTGTCGCTCGCGGACGTGATCGTTCTGGGCGGGTGCGCGGCGGTCGAGGAAGCCGCCAGGAACGCCGGGCACGACGTGCAGGTTCCCTTCACACCGGGACGCACCGATGCGTCGCAGGAGCAAACCGACGTGGATTCGTTTGCCGTGCTCGAGCCGACCGCAGACGGGTTCCGCAACTATCTCGCGAATGGACAGCGGAGGGCAGCGGAGGAACTGTTGGTGGATCGGGCGCACATGCTGACGCTGACTGCTCCTGAGATGACGGTTCTGGTTGGCGGCCTGCGCGTCCTGAACGCAAACCTTGGGCAGTCCGAACTCGGCGTCTTCACCAGCCGCCCCGAGATGTTGACCCGGGACTTCTTCGTGAACCTGCTCGACATGAACACCCAGTGGCAGCCGTCCCCTGCATCCGAAGACGTGTTCGAGGGGCGCGATCGCGGGACCGGCGCACTCAAGTGGACCGGCACCCGCGTTGACCTCATCTTCGGTTCGAACTCACAGCTCCGAGCCATCGCGGAAGTCTACGCGTGTGACGACGCGCAGCAGGCGTTTGTGGCTGACTTCGTGGCGGCGTGGGACAAAGTGATGAATCTTGATCGCTTCGATCTTGACTGACAACCGTGAATATCAAGACGAGGATGCCGCTTGATTTGAAGTCCTCAGACGACGAGTCACCCAGCTACGAGCACGAAGATGCGCATTGGCCTGAAATCAGATTCGGATTCCCGGCCGGTCTCAATGCCTACCCAGGTGGCGATTGTCCTTTTTCTGTCCTCATTGGGCGCTTCGTGGTGGATTCAGGACGGGGCAATGTCAAGGGTGCTTCTCGGGATCGGCGTCGTGAGCCTTATCTGGATTGGCTATCGTCTGGTCAATCTTGTGTTGGGTGACCTCTGGAACAGTTATCAAATCTCCCGTCTTCTGCGCGACAATCGCCCGGAAGAGGCCATCCGGCGCATCGACAAGTTCAGCCGCCGCCCCTCCCCCCCCTCTTTCACCGCCGTGAACACGAACAACAAGGCCCTGGCTCTGTGCCAGCTGTCCCGCTGGCAAGAAGCGGCTGCTCTTCTAGCCCGGATTATGCAAAAGATCTGAATCCGAGTGAGATTCTGGCTCCAGGAAAGAGCCGTAGCCCTCTGATATAAAAGGGTTTACAAAAACAATGACCCTAAACAGGAGCTACGGCAATGTTGAAAGCAGTCTGCCAGAATACCCTGCCATTTCACAGCCACAGAAAGATCACGACGCGTTTTGATGGAGGGAGCCTCACTTCCGACGCAGGATGGTTGTTGTTTGGATCCCTGGATCGTCAACATCGATTGTGCGAGGGCTTCAGTTCGTGTATTGCGGAAAGTCGAGACCGACGCTACGTTCGTCATGACCTGTTGAAGTTGATCCGACAACGAGTCTTGCAGATCGTGGCCGGCTACGAAGACTGTAATGACGCCGATACGCTGCGCTCGGATCCGATGCTCAAGACCGTCTGTGATCAGTTGCCAGAGAGCGATCCCGATTTGGCCACCCAGCCGACTTTCTCCCGCCTGGAGAACTCCGTCACCAAGAAGGATCTGATGCGTCTGAGCCGGTGGCTGCCAGGCCGTTATGTGCGCTCCCTGAAGAAGAGACGTCCCAGCAAGATCATCCTGGATCTGGACAGTACCGACGACCACACTCACGGCCAACAGGAGTTCTCCTTCTACCACGGGTATTACCGAAACCACATTCTGCATCCTTTGCTGATCTTCGATGCCGACACGGGAGACCTGGTCTGTGCCGTGTTGAGACCTGGCAACAAGGGGGCTGCCTCTCACATCGTGCCCATTCTGAAGCGAGTCGTGGAGGCCATCCGACAAGCAGTGGGGACGGATGTCGAGATTGAGATTCGGGCCGACAGCGGCTTTGCCACGCCTCGGCTCTACGAGTTCTGTGAATGTGAAGAGAATAAACTCCAGTATGTCATTGGGTTAAGTCGAAACCCTCGCCTGCAGCGAGTGGTCGAGCCCCTGCTGGATTCGACTCGGCTGAGGTTCCTTGAGCTGGAGGAAAAACAGCGTCAGTTTGACGAGTTTCTTTATCGAGCCCACAGCTGGGATCGATCCCGTCGCGTCATTGTCAAAGTGGAGGTCGATCAGCGTGGCATCAATCGTCGCTTTGTAGTTACCAACCGGGACGATCTCTGCTCCCAATCACTTTATGACCACTACACAAACCGAGGGCAGACCGAGAACTTCATCAAGGCCTTCAAGAATCATCTGAGCATGGACCGACTCAGCTGTCATCGATTCCTGGCCAATCAGTTTCGACTCCTCCTGCATGCACTGGCTTACCAGATGTTCGTGCGCCTGCGCGACTATCTTCACGGAACCCCCTGGCACAAGCTCGAAATCGAAACCTTACGTCGTCGGGTCCTCAAGATTGGGGCCCGGATCCGACAAACCACTCGACGCATCTGGGTCCATCTTTCCTCAGCCTTCCCCGAACAACCCCTCTTCCACCTCGTCTTGAGTCGCCTGAACTCCAGTTAGCTTTTCCCAGCTCCCCCGAAAAACCGCTTCCGACACTCATCCAGGCCCAGATCTGTCTGAAATTCACTCCCCAAACCACTCAAACGCCTCGCCAACCCATATTCTTCGCAAATCCGCCTGTCACACCTGCCCGCTTCCGAGTTGGGCCACTTCTCGAGTCGTTTTTCAACACCGAACTACGGTTCTTGCATAATCCGGGCTAGAGGGCATCGATCCCGGAAAGTTGAGGGAGACATTTCGGAGAGTCTTTCTGTGCAATTTCCTGCACGTGCTACTGCATTCGGACCTGGATCGGGCGCGCTCGTTACACGAGCAACACCGCTCCGTCTTTGAACAGCGTCCACGAATGAAGTCCGAGAGGCAGGCGATGGAGCAGACGCTCAACTGCTACAAGCTGGTCGTCGAGGGAGACCTTTCCACTGAGTCGTTCTTCCGTCAGGCGCTGGCCGATTGCAGCGAGGACAGTAGACGAGCCGCTTTCGTGTATTACCTGGGGCTTGTAAAGGCCAAGAAGGGGAATCTTGTGAAGGCCGAGGAGATGTGGGCGCGAAGCCGGCAACTGAATCCCGGTTTCGATGTCACCATACTTCAGGGCTTACATGGATTCCCTGGTTGAGCATAGGGGGCACTCAAGTAGGGAGGGAGCAGGCACTCAAGTAGGGGACAGGTCCCTATTCTGTCCTCCTAGCCCGGATTATGCAAGAACCGTAGTTCGGTGTTGAAAAACGACTCGAGAAGTGGCCCAACTCGGAAGCGGGCAGGTGTGACAGGCGGATTTGCGAAGAATATGGGTTGGCGAGGCGTTTGAGTGGTTTGGGGAGTGAATTTCAGACAGATCTGGGCCTGGATGAGTGTCGGAAGCGGTTTTTCGGGGGAGCTGGGAAAAGCTAACTGGAGTTCAGGCGACTCAAGACGAGGTGGAAGAGGGGTTGTTCGGGGAAGGCTGAGGAAAGATGGACCCAGATGCGTCGAGTGGTTTGTCGGATCCGGGCCCCAATCTTGAGGACCCGACGACGTAAGGTTTCGATTTCGAGCTTGTGCCAGGGGGTTCCGTGAAGATAGTCGCGCAGGCGCACGAACATCTGGTAAGCCAGTGCATGCAGGAGGAGTCGAAACTGATTGGCCAGGAATCGATGACAGCTGAGTCGGTCCATGCTCAGATGATTCTTGAAGGCCTTGATGAAGTTCTCGGTCTGCCCTCGGTTTGTGTAGTGGTCATAAAGTGATTGGGAGCAGAGATCGTCCCGGTTGGTAACTACAAAGCGACGATTGATGCCACGCTGATCGACCTCCACTTTGACAATGACGCGACGGGATCGATCCCAGCTGTGGGCTCGATAAAGAAACTCGTCAAACTGACGCTGTTTTTCCTCCAGCTCAAGGAACCTCAGCCGAGTCGAATCCAGCAGGGGCTCGACCACTCGCTGCAGGCGAGGGTTTCGACTTAACCCAATGACATACTGGAGTTTATTCTCTTCACATTCACAGAACTCGTAGAGCCGAGGCGTGGCAAAGCCGCTGTCGGCCCGAATCTCAATCTCGACATCCGTCCCCACTGCTTGTCGGATGGCCTCCACGACTCGCTTCAGAATGGGCACGATGTGAGAGGCAGCCCCCTTGTTGCCAGGTCTCAACACGGCACAGACCAGGTCTCCCGTGTCGGCATCGAAGATCAGCAAAGGATGCAGAATGTGGTTTCGGTAATACCCGTGGTAGAAGGAGAACTCCTGTTGGCCGTGAGTGTGGTCGTCGGTACTGTCCAGATCCAGGATGATCTTGCTGGGACGTCTCTTCTTCAGGGAGCGCACATAACGGCCTGGCAGCCACCGGCTCAGACGCATCAGATCCTTCTTGGTGACGGAGTTCTCCAGGCGGGAGAAAGTCGGCTGGGTGGCCAAATCGGGATCGCTCTCTGGCAACTGATCACAGACTGTCTTGAGCATCGGATCCGAGCGCAGCGTATCGGCGTCATTACAGTCTTCGTAGCCGGCCACGATCTGCAAGACTCGTTGTCGGATCAACTTCAACAGGTCATGACGAACGTAGCGTCGGTCTCGACTTTCCGCAATACACGAACTGAAGCCCTCGCACAATCGATGTTGACGATCCAGGGATCCAAACAACAACCATCCTGCGTCGGAAGTGAGGCTCCCTCCATCAAAACGCGTCGTGATCTTTCTGTGGCTGTGAAATGGCAGGGTATTCTGGCAGACTGCTTTCAACATTGCCGTAGCTCCTGTTTAGGGTCATTGTTTTTGTAAACCCTTTTATATCAGAGAGCTACGGCCTTTTTTCTGGGCCCAAATCTCACTCGGATTCAGATCTCATGCATAATCCGGGCTAGGGAGGTCCTTCCCCCACCAGAAGGCCGCGCTGACTGTGGTTACGATAGCAACGGTGCAAAATCCAACGCTAAGGCTTGTTGGATCTGGAACTCCAGATGGGTTCGCATCCTGCCCCTTTCAGAGCGGCGGTTCCACCACTGCAATCACGGCAAGGAAGAAGACATCCGGATGCTATTGGGCAAGGAAGTCTCGAAGGCCTCAATTGCCAAGATCCTGGACGTCTCCCGTTCCGCCCTTTACCACTTCATCAAGACTCGCAAGATCGTGCCAGACTGACGAGAAAGGCCCGCTTGGGACAGCCCGGGCCTTATGTTGTATTTTTGCAGCAAGCTGGGCGGTACCCTGAGAAGCAGGTGTTGAAGGACGTAAGTGTCAGCCTTCCACGGGGTCTGTAGTGAGATTCCAGGCGGGAATGTGTTCGTTCTTAAGTGTCGGCAGGGTCTTGATCGCCTTGCTAGCTTTCTTCTCGGCAAGGCGCAGCTCATAGAGCTTTTGCAGGTTGAGCCAGAACTCCGCACTGGTACCGAAGAAGTGGCCCAGGCGCAGGGCCGTATCGCCGGTGATGGCCCGCCGGCCGTTCAGAATCTCGGTGATGCGGTTCGTAGGCACCTTGAGCTTGCGCGCAAGCGCGGCAGCGCTCATATTGAGCTCTTTCAGTTCTTCGGCGAGATGTTCGCCGGGATGGATTGCGGGGATGGTCATAACGGTTCTCCTAGTGGTAATCAACAATCTCTACATTCTCGGGTCCGGGGGATCCTTTGGGCCATTCGAAGCAAACCCGCCACTGGTCGTTGATGCGGATGCTGTACTGGCCCTTGCGGTCACCTTTGAGCGCTTCGAAACGGTTGCCGGGCAAAGCGGCAAGGTCCTGAAGAGCGGCTGCCGCTTCAAGTCGGTCGATCTTCAGCCGTGAAGCCTGGCCGATACCAGAGAAAGCCTTGATCCGTTTCCCGGCGGCGAAGTCTGCAGTTCGCTTGTCGCGATAGCTAACGATCATTCCCAGTGTGCCCGAAAATATGCGTTACGTCAAGAGTAACAGTCATCGTAGCGAGTGTCGACAGTAGCTGGATGGTGGGTTCGGGGGCGACCTGCCCGTCGATGACCTGGTGCTTTCGCCTGCGTACCGAGGAAAAGGGATTCCAGCCGGCGGCATGGCGCGTCACCAAGGCATCGGAAAAATGTCGCTCGCGGCCACGGAATAAAGACCGATAAAGGCCACTTATCGGGCTGTTTCCAATACTGTCGGAACCCCAATACCGGAAAGGGGCCTACCGACCCCGTGGCGTTTTGCCCGAATCACGATGATCCGCGCTGCATTCCTCCTCTAATGGATTCGAGCTCAGTAGTTCGATAACGGATGTTCTTGTCTTTCGTAGAGTGCAACCTAACCCATCCGTCCAACAAGCGCGAGCCAATCTTCATCCCTGCCGAACGAAGCCTGTCTGCGATGATGTGCTTTCCAAGGTTACGATCGGGGACGCGAGAATGTGTTGAAGCGACTAGACTGGAAGAGCCAATATCGCGTTGCGCTCTCCCGGAAGACCGGGCCTCACAGGGTCTTGAGGAACGCGATTAAGGCTGCTCTGTCGCTGGAGGAGAGATTGAGCCCGAACTTATGCCCTTTGACGGCACGGACCTCGACTCCAGCGCCCTTGAAACCGGTGGGTACGTAGTCGTCGCGAAGGCGGCCTGAATCAAACCAATCTTCCAGGGTCGCGACCGAGCCGTTGTGTTCGAACGGTCCCCGATACCACACTCCTTTCAGCGACGGGACCTTGTAGTACCCCGTGCCCTTGTGGGTTTCCAGGGTATAGCGTGGGTCAGTGCCAACACGCTCTTCCATGACATCGAAACGCTGCTTGTGGCCCGGCGGCGGCTCGAAGCCATCGGCGGCGACCAGCTTGTTGTTGGTGTAGAGGGGCGGCTCGTGGCACCTGGCGCAACGCTCGCGCTCAAAAATCTCCTTCCCTCGCGCCGCGAGAGCGCCAAACCGGTTCGGGTTTGGCGGCGGCTGAGAGTCACCGTAGCGGCTGAGTCCGCCCATATCCTGCACGAGTGACGAATAGCGCATTAGATCACCGATGCTTTCGTGACGTACCAAGCCGGTGTTGTCAAGATAGCGACGCTCCCTGACTCCGATCAAGTCGGGAATCCGGGGCGGCACGAACATGCTGGTATTGCTGCGCGCGGTCACGCCCGGCGGAATCGCTTGGCCGACGGCGATCAGCTCGTCGAGCGACATTGTCCGCGCCCGCTGGTTGGGGTCATCCGACAACCATGGCATTTCAAACTGGCGAGCGAAACCGCGGACCCGTTCAAGCACTTGGGCCGCGCCGCCGGCTTGCGCGGCGCGGCGGAGCATCCAGGCTCCCTGGCGATCGCCCGGATTGTTTCCCTGCGCTCCGGGAATGATCGTGCCGTCCGTCATGACGCGCGTGTGGCAGGTATTGCAGCCCATCGAGCCCAGCTCGACCTCCCCTTCCCGGCGGATTACCCAGCCCGCGAACGGAATTGTGCCGTCCTTTGCGACCGGCATGCCAGTTTCGTCGTAGAACGAGGGATCACGAAGATTGGCAGCGCCGAAGAAAACGGGGCTGTGGGAGGTTGGCGTGTTGAAGACGACTTCGCCCGCTTTGATCCAGTCCTCGCGCGTTTTCAGCTCCGAGGGGTCGAAGGCGATCTCGGGTTGCTGTTTCTTGAGCCACTCCATGTAGCCGGCGGGCTCGCGGCTTGGGTGGTAAACCGGATAGCTTTTGTAAATGACGCGCTCGGAAATTCGATAATAAGTCTGTTCGGAAATGTGGACGGGGGAATACTTGGGGTTCGCGAGCGGCAGTTCGAGCGCCGCAACGGCCGCCTCGGTCCACGTCTTCGGAATCTGCGGCTGAAACGCGCTTGCCGCAAGCAAGATTGCCAGTGCTTTCATGAGAAACCTCCCGAGACAATGAAATTAACCGACCTTTCTCCCCGCCTGACCAGGACGAGCCGCAACTCAAAAGCGGAACGTGGCCGTCATAGGACGCAGAGCGGCGGGCATTGTCACGTTAATCGTGTTGGGCCGCAAAAGCCCGCATGGATTCCCTTTCAGGCGGCCGCACTCGCACTTTCCCATACATTGAATGCGTCTTTTCGAAATCGTTTGAATGTGAGTCTATTGCATAAATGACGTTGGAGGTAAAAGGTATTGTAAACGGCGGCCTGGATGTTCAGGAAGCGTTGGGCCGAACCCGGTGATTTGAAACGCTGCTGTTTTCGTTCTCGACGCCGGACGGGCTGATGCGAATTCTCGGCACGATTATTCGCACGCTTATTGTCGATGTGTTGAGCCGTCAGGCCGAGGGTTCGAATGGCGACGTGATAGGACCTGAGTTTATCGGTTGTAATCCGGGTGGGTGTCCAGCCTTGTTTCTTCAGCAGCTTGCGCATCAACTTCAACGCTGCTTGGGCGTTCCGCTTCGATTGCACGAGGAAATCCAGGACCTCGCCTTCATTGTCGACCGCGCGCCATAACCAATAACGCTGTCCGCGAATCAGGATGACCATCTCATCAAGATGCCAATAGCCGTTGGGAATGGGTCGCGTGTGGCGCAGGTTTCGGGCAATCGGCGCACCAAACTTGAGGAACCAGCGCCGTACGCTCTCGTAGGAAATATCCAGACCTCGCTCCGCAAGAAGATCCTCCACATCCCGATAGCTCAGAGCGAACCTGGCATAGAGCCAAACGGCGCGTCGAATGATTTCCGGTGGAAAGCGGTGACGTTTGAAGGAGATGGGGTTCCGACAGTAACGGAGCAAAATCGCACGTTAAGGGCCGCTCTTGGTTACGCCTAGCGAGCCAGGACCTGTCGCCCTCGGTTTCTCAAGGAACCATCTGGCGCTACGTAGCGGTAGATCGTCGCTTTGGTTACGCCTAGCTCCAGGCATAGCTCGCTGACCTTCGTGTCGCGCTGCGCCATCGCTGCCTGAGCTAGCCGCACCTGCGCTTTGCTCAGCGCGTGAGGGCGCCCTCCCTCCCTTCCTGCCCCTGGCTCGTGCAGAGGCCAATCCAGCGAGGGTCCGTTCCCGGATCAGCTCTCGTTCGAATTCCGCCAAAGCCGCGAAGAGCGCGAAGACAAACTTTCCGCTGGCCGTCGTCGTGTCGATGCTGGCCCCTTGGCCGGCGAGCACCCGGATCCCGATGTCCCTGTCGTTGAGGTCCTGCACCAGGTTGACGAGATGGCGTAGATTGCGACCGAGGCGATCGAGCCTCCAGACGACGATCACGTCTCCCTGCCGCGCCGCCTTGAGGAAGGCGGCGAGCCCCGGGCGGTCCTCACGCTGCCCGGACGCTTGGTCCTGGTAGATCGCGTCGTCGCTGACGCCGGCCTCGCGCAGAGCATCCCTCTGCAGGTCGAGGCTCTGGGAACCGTCCGCCTTCGATATCCGCGCGTAGCCGATCAGCACTGGCGTCTCCAAAACGACCGTTTCTGTGACACCTGAGAAGGGAGCGAAATCCGTGCCTTAGGCGGTCTCACAATCGGTATCTTAAACTAAGACTCGGAAACCCTCGGCTCCAATCGGAAGAGACATCAGTGCCGGCATCTATTTTCTCAGAGACTGAGTTGGCTAGGTTGGCCAGCTTTCCCGAGGAAATCCCGGGCGATGACCTGATCAGAGCATTCACGCTGACTGGTGCCGACCGAGACCTCGTCGCCATCCGGCGGGGGGCAGCAAACCGCTTGAGGCTCGCGCTTCAGCTTTGTGCACTTCGCTACCTCGGCTTCGTTCCGCGCAATTCTTGTGTTTTCGTCGCAACCACTGACGAAGCCTCCATCGGGTGTGGGCATCCACCGCCCGATAGGCTTTGCTGACCCCACCCAAGCAGAAGTAATGGGCCCATCCCACCAACATTCGGTTCAGACGGGCCACCTCTTGCTCGGCTGACCTGAGCCCACTCCAGGGCCGCGTCTCCCTGTGGATTTCGCGACAGATCTTGCCGATCGACTTCTTCGAAGGTCGAGTCCCCAGGTAGAGAACCCCGCTCCTCGCTCGATGACAGATCCCCAGTGTGTGGCCCGGCAGCCGTCTCACACAGGTCTTGGTCTCGTTCAGTTTCAGGCCCAGACGCCCCAGTATCTCCCGCGTTGCTTGCAGAGCCTTCCCTGCTTCGCCTTGACAGCAGATCACAAAGTCGTCCGCATAGGACACAATCCTGCCCTGACACTGCTTCGGTCCCAGTTTCCTCCACCCCATTATGAAGCGACGAAAGTACCAGGTTGGCTAAAAGGGGTGAGATCGGAGACCCTTGTGGGATTCCCCTTTTCCCTCCTCCTTTCGGTTCGTCCTTGCCCTTCTTGGAGTCCTCCACAACCGGGGTATGCAGCCACATCTTGATCAGCTTTAGCATCTGCCGATCGCAGATACGACGCGCCACCGATTGCATCAGCTCCTTCCGCGGGATACTGTCAAAGTAGCCGCTTAGATCCGCGTCCACCACCACTCGGTGGCCCGCCTTGATCAGAGCGTGTACCGCTTGAACCGCATCCTGCGCGCTTCGTCTGGGGCGGTAGCCATGTTGTTCCGGCTGCAGATCTGCCTCGAAGATCGGCTCGATGACTAGCATCGCCGCCGTTTGCACCACCCGATCCTTGATCGTCGGCACTCCCAGCGGGCGCTTTCCTCCGTTGCCTTTGTCAATCCACACCCGGCGCACTGCCGCCGGCCGGTAGCTCTTGCTTTTCAGCTCCCTCGCCAGTTCGCCCAACCACTTCTCTCGTCCGCGCGCCTCGATGTCTTCGAAGCTCTGTCGGTCCACCCCCGCTGCTCCGCCATTGGCTTTGCATTTCCGGTAGGCGAACTCTAGAAAGTCTTCTCTCCACACCTTGTCGTACAGCTGATGAAAGCGGCGCTCGGGCTGCTCCTTCGCTTTGGCGTACAACGTCCTTTGCAGCTTCCCAATCTTTTCCGGAGTTTTCAGCCCCATTCGGGTCAATCTCCTCGCTGTCGCTTCAGCAGACGTCTGCCTTGAACTCAGGCCCCTTCCCTCCAGCGGGGTTACCCGCCTTCCTCAGTAATACGAGCCTGTCCGCCACCCCTGCCCGCCCGACCTGTCCCTCGCGGGTTGCCGGTTGAGGACCGTGCGGCCGTCCTCGCCGACAGGGGCTTCCCGTGTTGCTTGCGATTTCCTCTTAAGTGCGTGCCGTCGCCACTACCCCGGCGGAACCAACGGGTCCTGTCGCTCGACTTCCCCGCTGACGAGCTATTGCGGTGTAGGGGTCGTTTATATTGAGGATTGAATACCTAACCCGGGGTGGAATTGCGCCCTTGTGGGGACTTGGTCGGCAAATTGTCGTTCCGGCACTTTCACATGTAGGGTTACCATAGGGAATTTCGCGACTACCGGTGGGTGCACTTAGTCGACGGCACGGAACCGGGAGGATTCAGCTCGGCGCGAGATGAACCGGAAATATAACCTGGAGATAAAAGTCAATGACGGTCAGTGTTTCTAAACGACATGTAGGTATGCTCAGCATTGCTTTCTTCGTCTTCGGGCCTGGAAATCCCTTGGTAGCAGCGTGGCAGGAACCCTTGTGGCAGGAACCCTTAGTGAGTGGCTCGCACCGGTTCGTCAGGGTCCGCATCGGACAGGATGGTTCTCTTTTTGCGTTGCAGAAGGGCGGAGATTTGGTCATCCGATACTCTGCAGACGGAGCGGTGCTTGAGACCCTGTATATAGGGAGCAGGGATGGGGTGCGAATCCACAGTTCGATGGACTTTTGCCTCGACACAGCGGACGAGGTCCACACGCTGGTCTTTCAGACCCTGAATGACTCAGTAGTGCCGTTTCACTCGACTATCCTCAAATCTGAAGAGGGCGGCGTGACCCACACCCCGGTCTACTTAGATCGATCTATGCAGGCGTGGCATATTGAGATGGACCAGGAAGGCAATTACTATCTACTCGGAGTTGAGACGAACAGACATCTGGAGTTGGTAAGAAACAACTCTAGTTTGAGTTCAATTCATGTCATACACAAGTTCTCTCCGGAAGGAACTTTTCTGTCTTCACATTGCCCCCTGGCAAAAGGTCCATCACCCGAAGAATACGGTCTCGATGTCCTCGATTCGGTCATGGGGCAAAGCAATTTCGTGGTCCTGCCCGATGGAGAGATGTGGTACTTACACACGATCCAAAAGAGGAATGTTCCCAACCCGATAACCGACTGGCCCCGGTATCTTTATCGTGTATACCCCAATGGTGACGGTTCCGCTCTTGAAGTCAGGCTTTCGCCCCCCCGCCCCAGCTACCAGTTGTTCGGGATACATAAGGAAAGCTCCGCGCTTATGGTTGAATGGATTGATGCTGATTCCCCTAGCCAGATTCTCATCACGGCCTATGGGGATGGCAGAAGCCTGAAGACCGCCCCAATGCTGGGAATAGTGAGTGCAGTGAGAGATGGGATAGCGGTGGTCAGGTCCGGCTTCGGTCCGGGCGGCCCTTTCGAATTGAGATCCGTGCAACTCGACACGGAGATTCACTGACCTCGACCTCCCTGCCCAAGTAATAGCTCATTCTACTCCGTAAGGACAGGTAAGCCCTGGACCGACCTAGCCCGGATTATGCAAGAACCGTAGTCCGGTGTTGAAAAAAGCCTTGAGAAGTGGCCCAAATCGGATGCGTGCAAGTGTGACAGCCGGATTTGCGAAGAGTATCGGTTGGTGAGGCGGTTGAAGTGGTTTGGGGAGTGAATTTCAGACAGAGCTGGGCCTGGATGAGTGACGGAAGCGGTTTTTCGGGGAGCTGGGAGAGGCTAACTGGAATTGAGGCGACTCAAGACGAGGTGAAAGAGGGGTTGTTCGGGAAAGGCAGAGGAAAGATGGACCCAGATGCGTCGAGTGGTTTGTCGGATGCGGGCCCCGATCTTGAGGACACGACGACGCAAGGTTTCGATTTCGAGCTTGTGCCAAGGGGTTCCGTGCAGATAGTCGCGCAGGCGAACGAACATCTGGTAAGCCAGTGCATGCAGGAGGAGTCGAAACTGATTGGCCAGGAATCGATGACAACTGAGTCGGTCCATGCTCAGGTGATTCTTAAAGGCCTTGATGAAGTTCTCGGTCTGCCCTCGGTCTGTGTAGTGTCGGAATGACAAGGGAAAAATGACCCGGAGTGATCACGGAATAGTGACCCACCCTGGGATACGTTGTTCTAATTGATCCTGGAGAACCACCTCCTTGAGTTCCTGAAGACTGATGGAGAGGGGACGTAGTGAGGGCGAGCCCGAACGGAGTGCCCCTCTCGGCGCGCGACTCGACCGGCCCCTCAGCGGTCTACTGGCCCCATGCCCCCCTTGAAGTCCCTGCTGGTGGAGATGTACGGGCCACGGGTCGAGGCGACATTGCTGTGTGGCCGTCAGGAGACACTTCCGGGGGCCCAGAAGGCTATTTTGGCCTCGACTTGGCGGATCTTTTCCGGCGTATCTTCTTTTGCCGTTTCAGACTCTCGGCCAGACGGATGCTCTCCCAGTCGAACTCGTAGATGTAGCAACGATGGGTGAACCGGTCCAGCAGAGCTGCCGTCAGGGAAGCATCGCCAAAGACCCGTGTCCATTCGGCAAAGGCCAGGTTGGAGGTCACCAGCAGCGAAGCCTTCTCGTAACGATTGGAAAAGACTTGATACAGCAGTTGCGCTCCTTGTTCCGAGAATGGGATGTAGCCGAGCTCATCGAGGACGATCAGGTGAAAGCGATCGAGCTTTCGAAACACTCGCTCCAGCTGCCTTTCCTCGCGGGCTTCCACCAGGGTGTTGACCAGGCCGGAGGCGCTCTGAAACAAAACCCGGTGTCCGCGCCGGCACGCTTCCACTCCCAGCACCGTCCCAGCATGCGTTTTGCCCGTTCCATGCTTGCCGATTAGAGACACGTTCTCTCGCTCGGAGATCCAACTGCACTCCATCAACTCCCGCACTTCGACTGCATCCAGTGTCGGCCACAACGCGAGATCCGTCTTCTCCAGCGTTTTCATCACCGGAAAGCGCGCTTGCTTGAGTCTTCGCTCCAGCTGATTGGCACGACGCTGCTCGAGTTGGCGGCTCACCAGATCCAGCAAGAAGCCCTCATAACTGGCCCGCGTTTCCCGCGCTTGGCGCGCACACTCGGCGTAATCTCGCCGCATGGCCGGCAGCCGCAACTCCTTGAGGTGATCCTTCAGCAATACCGCTTCACTGGCGCGGCTCATCCCCTACTCCTCAGCAAGGCATTGAAGCTCGCCACTGCCATCCTCTCGACCCGACGGTCCGTGATCCCCGGAATCAGCTGAGCAGGCAGGGGCGCGATCGACTGAGTGGAACTTTCCTGGTAACGGATCCAGTGCCGGATCGAAGCCAAGCTCGGGCATTGCAGCTCCAACACCCGGGTAATCGCTTCTTCCACAAGCCTTTCCGGATAGCGCTGGTGCAAGCCCAGGATGCCGACAAACTCTCGAGTGCCGGAGTTCTCGCCCAGGCGGCTGCGCAACCTGGCGAGCAGCACTTCGTAATCGTCAGGCCAGCGGTCTCGCCACTGGAGAATAGGCCGGGCAGACTCAAACGCTCCAGGCCGCTGGCTGATCAGATCCAGATAGTGCAGCGGATCGATCTGCCACTTACAGTTGGAAAACACTCGCTCGTGCTCTGCCATCTTCCGGCCCTCGGCAAACACCTCCACCTGCCAGCAGCTCACATGCGCCCACACCCAGCGACCCACATACGCCCTGGGCACCGAGTAGCGGTTACGGTCCACTCGCACCGTCTGGTAACGATCCACTTTCACTCGCAGCGGCTTGTAGTTGTCAAAGGGGCGCTCTGGCAGGGGCAGAAGTCGCGATCTCTCCGACTCGAATCGCTCCTGGACAGTTCGATCATCTTCCCGGCCCGCAATCCGGTGACTGCCATACTGCCGGCAGCGCTGCAAGAGCATCTGGTTGAGCTCTTCGAAGTCTTTGACTCGAGGCAACGGCACCAGGAAGTTTCTGCGCGCAAAGCCGACCAGGCCCTCCACACCACCCTTCTCGCGGCCCACTCCAGGATTGCAAAAGCGGGCCTTGTACGTGTAGTAGCTGCGAAAAGAGACAAAGCGTTCCTGCTCCACTCGTTTCTTGCCCCGCAGGATTCTCTTCACCGCGGGGCGCAGGTTGTCATACACCAGTTGCCGAAAGATCCCCTGGTAGTAGGCAAAGGCTCGCATGTGGGCGTCAAAGAACATCTCCTGACGCTCCCACGGATAGGCTCTCACGAAGGGCTTGCCCGAGTAGCGTGAGCGCATCACGAACAGCTTCACCCTCCGGCGCTCCCCAGCCATCTCGACCCAGGCCGTCCCCCAGTCCACTTCCGCTTCCCGGGCCACTTCCGGGTCCAGAGGAACCACTGCCTGGCTGGCCCCCCAGCCGTGAGCCGCTTTCCACTCCCGGACCCAACGCCGGACCGTCGATTCTGCTCCCCCAAATCCGTGCTCCTCGACCAGCCGATCCCAGATCCGACGAGACGTGTGACGCTGACGCCGAGGACGATCCCGGTCTCCCAGCAGCCAGCCCTCAACAATCGGTGCCACCGGATCCATGATCGGACACCTGGGTGGCTTTCTCCGTCGGTACTTGGGCTCCAACCCTTGCAAGGCTTTGCGAATCGTTTCCCGATGATGACCTGTCTCCCGACGGATCTCTCGGATGCTCTTTCCGTATACACGGTGGGCTGTTCTGATAAGCTCGTACTGGTCCATCCCAATCACTCCGGCCTCCGTTCTAGTTGTTCTTTTGCTCTTGAACAAACCTAGAACAGAGGTCTGATTGGGGTGGGTCACTTTTACTCGATCACTCGCCCCCAATCTGGGTCACTTTTACGATAGCGAAATCAGTAGTGGTCATAAAGTGATTGGGAGCAGAGGTCGTCCCGGTTGGTGAGTACAAAGCGACGATTGATGCCGCGCTGATCGACCTCCACTTTGACGATGACGCGACGGGATCGATCCCAGCTGTTGGCTCGATAAAGAAACTCGTCAAACCGACGCTGTTTTTCCTCCAGCTCAAGGAACCTCAGCCGAGTCGAATCCAGCAGGGGCTCGACCACTCGCTGCAGGCGAGGGTTTCGACTTAACCCAATGACATACTGGAGTTTATTCTCTTCACATTCACAGAACTCGTAGAGCCGAGGCGTGGCAAAGCCGCTGTCGGCCCGAATCTCAATCTCGACTCCCGGCCCCACTGCTTGTCGGATGGCCTCCACGACTCGCTTCAGAATGGGCACGATGTGAGAGGCAGCCCCCTTGTTGCCAGGTCTCAACACGGCACAGACCAGGTCTCCCGTGTCGGCATCGAAGATCAGCAAAGGATGCAGAATGTGGTTTCGGTAATACCCATGGTAGAAGGAGAACTCCTGTTGGCCGTGAGTGTGGTCGTCGGTACTGTCCAGATCCAGGATGATCTTGCTGGGACGTCTCTTCTTCAGGGAGCGCACATAACGGCCTAGCAGCCACCGGCTCAGACGCATCAGATCCTTCTTGGTGACGGAGTTCTCCAGGCGGGAGAAAGTCGGCTGGGTGGCCAAATCGGGATCGCTCTCTGGCAACTGATCACAGACGGTCTTGAGCATCGGATCCGAGCGCAGCGTATCGGCGTCATTACAGTCTTCGTAGCCGGCCACGATCTGCAAGACTCGTTGTCGGATCAACTTCAACAGGTCATGACGAACGTAGCGTCGGTCTCGACTTTCCGCAATACACGAACTGAAGCCCTCGCACAATCGATGTTGACGATCCAGGGATCCAAACAACAACCATCCTGCGTCGGAAGTGAGGCTCCCTCCATCAAAACGCGTCGTGATCTTTCTGTGGCTGTGAAATGGCAGGGTATTCTGGCAGACTGCTTTCAACATTGCCGTAGCTCCTGTTTAGGGTCGTTGTTTGGCGCTGTTGCATGATTCAACTGCGGCGCGAGTGGGGGCGCTTTTCCAACTTCTCGTTCAGGACACCACAGCGCAGGATTTCGGCCTACCCAGCTCGGCCATCCGGTTGAGGATGTGACACCCGATCGCAACTTCTCTCCTTTGTGCTTTGCCGTGCCTCGCCTTCAATCCGCCTCCGAGCACAGACTTGTATCGGAAGAAGCTGTTTTCAACGCGCGCCTGCTGTCGGTAGCCCGACTCCTTCTGCCACTCTCGTCGCCCGACCTGGCGAATCCTCTCAAGAGCCGTGTCACGCTGCGCCCATGGGCCGTCCGTTGGCCCCGCCGACACCGCAGAGCGACGAGGGGGAATCACAATCACGACGTTCTCTGTACCGGCCGCGCTGAGTTGATCGTAGACTGACCTGTGGTCGTAGGCTCCGTCTGCGGTGAAACGCCGGATGGGAACCTCGATTGTGTCTAGAAGAGCAGGGAGTGTGGAGGCGTCGTCCCGGCTGCTCGCTGTGAGTTCGGCCGCCACAATGAACCCCTTGGCATCCACCCCGATGTGCAGCTTCCGCCAATCCCGGCGTTTCTTTGATGCCTTGTGCTTGTGCGCGTTCCATTCGCCGCAACCCAGAATCTTCAGCCCTGTGGAATCGACGATCAAGTCGATCGGGCCGTCGTAGGATCGGGTCAGGGGCGGCACCGCAACGATTTGGTTCCGGCGCGAGAGTGTGGTGTGGTCCGGGGCCTTGAGGTTGAGGCCCATCAAGCGGAGCAGCGAGTCCAGGAACCCCTCGGTCTGGCGGAGCGGCAGGCTGAAGACGACCCGCAGCGTCAACGCGGTCCGGACCGCGAGGTTCGAGTACAGCCGCTGGCCTCCGCGAAGACCGTTCTTCGGTGGTACCCACGCGGCAATTGCATCCTCGCTCAGCCAGATCGTGACGTCGCCGCGGCTCCTGAGGCCACGCTCGTACTCCCTCCAGTTCCGGATTCTGTACTTCTTCTTGTACTGGCGGTTGACTCGGCTCGACTTCGCTGCGACCATGACGTTACCCTCCGATCTCTATGATGGACTGGCCCCCACCCCCGCCGCTAGCGTGCTCGCTTACACCGATTCATGCACCAACGCCTCGCCGCAAAGAAGACAAGCCCCGGATCGCCCAGGCCATGCGGGACATCTTCAACGCCCCGTCTCGAGAGGATGCCGAGGAGCTCAAGGGTAAAGTCGTCAAGAAGTTCGAAAAGATTGCACCGGAGTTCGTGAGCTGGCTGGAGGAGAACGTGGATGAAGGTCTGACGGTGTTTGATTATCCGAGGAGCTGGTGGAAGAGGATCCGAACCATCAACGGACTGGAGAGGTTGAACCGGGAGATCCGGAGACGAACCCGGGTGGTGGGAATCTTTCCCCACGAAGCATCGGCGTTGCGGCTCATCTCGGCTGTGCTTGCGGAGATACACGAGGAGTGGTTAACCGGCCGGCAATACCTCAACCTGGCCGGCTGGAAAAAACAAGTGGAGCAATCCTTCCCTACAGGCTCTCAAGGAAATTACAGAAAAACGGTTGCTTAACCCAAAAAGAATCACAAACGACGAGGGACTGACGCATCTTTGACATAGCCTGATAAGCAGCTTACTACCCCTATTACAGGCCGTAGGGGGAGCCCGCCAACTGGAGACAATCAATCCCGCCACGGCATGGCGAGAAATCAAGGGATCGTGTAGGGTAGAACTACTATATTTTATTCTACCAGAGGTAAGGAAGGTCTGATGAGCCTCAACATTAAGAACGATGAAACCTGCCGGCTAGCCAGCACACTCGCCCGGCTGACTGGCGAGACCATGACCGGAGCAATCACCGTTGCGTTGCGCGAACGACTGGAGCGCGAGAAACGTGAGCGCAGCATCGAGGCCCGCGTTCAAGAGCTACGCGCCATCGCAGAGCGCTGCTCCAAGCTTCTGCGTCCAGGGCCCTCTGCCGTAGAGCATGGTCACGCGCTCTATGACGAGCGGGGGCTGCCTAAGTGATCATCGACAGCTCAGCGTTGCTCGCCGTTTTGTACCGCGAGCCGGACGCGGAGCGCTACGAGATGGCGATTGCCGCAGCCCAGAATTGCCGCATGTCGGTCGCCAATGTGCTGGAGACATCCATCGTCGTAGAAGGCCGTGGCGGAGAGGCGGCAGGGCACGAGTTCGATGCGTTCCTGGACAGGGCCGGGATCGCGTTGGCGCCGGTTATGGCCGAACATGTTGAGGCAGCCCGCCTTGCCTGGCGGCGCTTTGGTAAGGGCAATCATCCGGCCGGACTGAATTTTGGAGACTGTTTCGCCTACGCGCTCGCAAAAACGACGGGGGAGCCACTCCTGTTCAAGGGCGACGATTTCGCCCTCACCGATATCGAGGTGGCGTGATGGGCCTCTAAGGCCATCGAACCAGCAACAGAGACCTCGAAGAGCACCAAACCAGCCCAAGGCTGCAATTTTAACTTTCCTGTTCGAGAAGAAGGAAAGAGCGAAGAGATGCTCGCTGCCAAGGTGGACATGTACTGGCACATCGTGGCGGCGGAACTCGAAGCCGGACTCATCGACGAAATGGGGGAGGACGTGGGCGAGCGAGACTGGAAAAGGAAGATGGCTGTCTACCGCGACTGGATGCGGCACCACCCGGAGAGGCGAGAGGCTTGGGAGATCGCGCGGTTCGGGGCTGGCGGTTGGCTTTTTTTCTCCATTTCGGTAGAAGTCCCGGTTCAAGGAGAGGTGGACCCCATCGGTTGGACCACTTGGCGGCATTTCTAAGGTGGACTCCGCAGTTCTTGTTGCCGCCAGTAAGGGAAATTCTGAGAGGGGGCGAGCCTGAGGGCAAGGTCCCTCTCGGAATGTTTTTTCAAGCCAGTGTACACCTCCTCCGGCGTCGCCCCAGCGTGCGCCGAGTGAGGTCTCTCGCTGTTGTATAGGTCGATCCAATGGCCGATCCCTTGACGGGCTTCCGACCCGGTTTCGAAAGCGTTCAGATAGACGCATTCGTATTTGAGTGAACGCCACAGACGCTCGATGAAGACGTTGTCCATCCAGCGGCCTCTCCCGTCCATCGAGATACGCACCCCGGCCCCTTTGAGTAGTCCCGTGAACTCCGTGCTGGTGAACTGACTCCCCTGGTCTGTATTGAAGATCTCCGGGGGATCGTACCTGTTGAGCGCTTCCTCAAGTGCTTCGCAACAAAAGGACGGCTCCAGCGTGTTCGACAGCCTCCAGGACAAAACCCAGCGGCTGTACCAGTCCATGATCGCCACCAGGTACAAAAAGCCCCGACGCATCGGGATGTAGGTGACATCCGTGCACCACACCTGATCGGGCCGGGTGACCGCCAATCCTCGAAGAAGATACGGATACACTCGATTCTCCGGGTGAGGCCGTGAAGTCCGCGGCTTTTGATAGATGACCGCCAGGCCCATTTTGGCCATCAGACGACGAACCCTCTTGCGGCCTACCCGACCGCCCCGCCGTTTCAAGTGATAGACCATCTGCCGGGATCCGTAGTAGGGGGTCTTTAAGAACTGCTCGTCCAATCGTCTCATCAGTTGCAGGTTTTCTTCGCTCTCGCCTTTGGGCTCATAGTACAAAGTCGAACGGTTCAGACTCATCAGCCTGCATTGTCTACGAATGCTCAGCCTCGGGTGCTTTGGCTCGATCGTGGCCCTTCTGGCCTTTACACTCAGCGATCGAGCGCTTTGGACAAAAAATCCTTTTCCACCGTCAGTTCGCCGATCTTGGCATAAAGCTCTTTGGTCTCCGCCTCGCTTCCTCTCTGACGCTTCTCAACCTTGCCCGCGAACACATCGCCCAGACCTTCCCGGGCCCGCTTTTTCCAATTCGTGATCACACTCGGATGGATCTCGTAGCGAGCCGCCAACTCGCTCAGGGTGCGTTCGCCTCGAAGCGCTTCCAGCGCCACCTTCGCTTTAAACTGAGCTGAGAAATTCCTTCGTTTTGCCATGACTCCTCATCCTTTCTGATTCAGGTCGGAGCCACCTTAACAAATGGTCCAGTTTCCCGGGTCCACCTCTAGGTTCTTCAAACGGTTTACCCAACCACCAAGATCGTAGAATTTCGTTGCCGAGCTGTCGTTCAAGAAGCCGGGCACGGGGGCATGGGACAGCGAGGACAAGGTCCTGATGTTTCAAGACGAGGTCGAAGAAAGGGTGGAGCAGGACCTAGAAGGCACCATCGGGGTCGAGGTTGCCTTCAAGAGCCTCGACCCCCAGTCGTTTGAAGTCAAGCGAGTCTGGTTCGAGGGCGATCAGGACATCGAGGTTTATCCGGATTTCGACAGTGACTGGTAGCGGATGTGGGAGCAGCAGTTTGGCACGATTGTCCGACCGACCATATGGGCTGGTTCGGGCTCAATCGATGCAACCTTCATCGACGAGAGCGGCCTGTTCCGCGCCTGGCTTTCCTTAGTTCTTCGTCCGAATCATCTTGGATGTATAGTCGATGAGTTCTTGTACATGTCGCTGTTTTACGATAATGCCCAATCCAATATGCTCTTTCACTGCAATGGCAATTGTTCTTCCAACAAGCCGTTCAGTCCTATCCACAGAGCGGGAAAGAACGCCCAGCAAGCGGGATTTTTTGTCCCAATGGGTAAAGACTGGACTGCCGCTTGATCCCCCAAATACTTCAGCATCGATCACGAGTTCCCCTTTTCCTTCAAAATTCACACTCGGTATTGAGGACAATGATCCTTTTCTAGCCAAAGGCAGGTTGTTGCGAGTGTCGTAGAAGTCGTTTGGATAACCGACAAACAGAACATCAGAACCAGGTGCCACTTTTTCGTAATTTATTGGAGTCAAAACTTATCGTCTAGGTACTTAATGTACAACGGTTTACCCTCAACGCGCACATGTTCGAGCAGAGTAACATCGACACATGCCAAGTCCACGTTTTGATCGGGATGCGGGTAGTATCGATCTGCAAATCCATGGAAGGTGATTGATTCTACATTCCCAAAGTCCGGGGACCCATCGTCCTTCTTTTTGTTCACCGTTATTGTCATCTTCCTCGCCGGGTCGGCAAAAACATGCCTGTTCGATATCAACAACAACCTCGAATTAGGCGATCCGTCATTCAGTATGAAGTTTGATCGATAGAAAAATCCTGTTCCGGGCGTTTCCGGTTTCACGCTTCCAGGTGGGTTTTGAATGGAAATCCTGGCAGTGACATACGCCACCTGATGTTCGAAAGAAGGCTTTGGCTCCTGCGCTCTGATGTTCTCGTTTTCTGGATATGCCGACCAACCAATGGTGATCGCTAGAAAGACAAAAAATGCACGAGCACTTCTCCTCCCTGCCGTTGAAAGAAGTTTGAACGCTGTGCGCCAAGCACCAGCGAGAGGAACGGATTGCTCCATCGGTGTTTGTTTTTTCATTTTTCGATCACCCGGAACATGGGCCTTCACGAGTTCCTCTGAATCGGACGGCATAGTAGGCTTCCACCCGCGCTTGTCTTCCCGTTTCTCTTTCATCGCGCTCCCCCTTCTTCACGAGCATGCATGGAACCGCGATCCTAGCTCGCGACTCCCTTGAGAAGGGTCCCACTCTCCACCGCCTGAAGGCGGTGGATTCGACATGCGACTGAAGTCGCCTAAAGACCTCGCTTCGCTCGCAGGCTGACTACTCAGTGACCCGAAAATCGTCGTCTCGGGTCTCGACATCTTGGGTTTCGATATACTCTGCAACCATCGTATCGCTCACATTCCCAGTCGTCGCCACGAAGTACCCTCGTGCCCAAAGATGTCGTCCCCAAAACTCCTTGCGCAACTTGCGGTGATCTTGCAGTAGATGATGCGACGTTTTCCCTTTGATCGCCTGCATCACTCGGCTCGGCGCCAATCTCGGCGGCACATCCAACAACAAATGCACATGATCGGGTCGCACATGCCCCTTCACGATCTCGATATCCAATGATCGGCAAATCTCTCGCGTCAGGTCCCGCTCCTCTTTCCCGATCTCTCCTCGCAGAGCCGGCTTGCGGTACTTGGTGATGAACACAAAGTGATATCTCAGCCGATACACTGCATGCGAACTTTTCCGATACTCAGACACCTCCGCAGTGTACCCCCAAGCCTCCTGAAGGCTTCGCCTAAAGGCGAGGGGGTTCACCCATCCCAGAGTGGGACCCTAAGGGATCATTCTAGTCGGACAACACGCTGTTTGGAAAATGAGATTGTTGAGGCCAATATATAGTACGATAAAGTCTGTTATCGTTCTATATGTGAACGAGCTCGCTCCCCGCTCCGAAACGCTGGCCGGGACCTTCCCCGCTATCCTGCAACGGGCGGGCAAAAATGCCCTCTTCGCCGCCGATGAGTTCTTCTCCGCCCGCATCTCCAACCCCCATACCCGCCGCGCCTACGCCCGTCCCGTGGGGCGCTTCCTCGCCTGGTGCGAAGAGCAGGGCATCGAACTGCGCCAAGTCACACCCGGCCTCGCTGGCCGCTTCATTGAGGAGCTGCCCGGATCGGATCCCACCCGGAATCTGGCGCTGGCCGCCCTCAGGCATTTCTTCGACGCCCTGGTCACTCGCCACGCCGTGGCCCTGAACCCGTTTGCCTCTGTGCGGGGCAAGAAGCACGTCGTCGTGGACGGCAAGACGCCCGAGCTGACGATTGGACAAGCGCGGGTGTTGCTCGGCTCCCTGGATCTCTCCCGTGTCGTGGGCCTGCGGGATCGGGCCGTGCTGGGGGTGCTGACCTACACCGGGGCGCGGGTGGGAGCCCTGGCTCGTCTGCGGTGCGGGGACCTCCAGCAACAGGAATCGCAGCGGGTCTTGCGGTTTACCGAAAAGGGCGGCAAGCAGCGGGAAATTCCCGTTCGTCACGATCTGGACGAGTGGATCGATGCCTACCTCGAAGCAGGGAAAATCGACCTGTCTCAAAAGGCCGCGCCGCTGTTTCTGGCGGCGGACAGGTGGGGATCGGGGCTGGTCGATCGGGCCCTGACGGCGCACGGGGTGCGCCGGATGCTCAAACGACGGCTCAAGGAGGCGGGGCTGCCGGAGATTATCTGTCCGCACAGTTTCCGGGTCATGGTGGTGACGGACCTGCTGGGACAGAATGTGCCCATGGAGGACGTGCAGTACCTCGCCGGGCACTCCAATCCCCGCACCACCCAGATCTATGACCGTAGACGCCGACGCGTCACCCGCAACATCGTCGAGCGTATCTCCGTATAAAAGGGGTCCCCTGTCGGAATCCATGGCCAAGAAACCGAAAATTTACTGGTTGGAGGAATTGCTCACGCACTTCGAGGCAAAGTTCCCGAACAACGCGAATGACCCGCGTGAGGTGTGTCTTCTGGTCGTGGGTTGAAACCCGTGCGTAGAGCCCGGCGCGGGTGCACTTTTTCCCCCTGTCTAAAAACCCCCTTACGATCGAAGGTTGAACCACGCGGGGTTTTCAGGGGTTTGGAAATACGATAACGGTATGTCCGAAAACTATAGTTTATGGCCATGCCGTGGCAGTCGTTCTTGAGGCCCAAGCCCCCCAGGACTGGCGCTTCTCATAGAGCGGAAGCGGTGTCGGGAATGACTCCAGGAGGGTCACACACGGACCCTTAGAGCAACTTTTCGCACGGCTGCCGCTCGGGGTCCATATAGAAATGGCTACCATGGGTCCTATGATCCCGGAAAAATCCAGGAATGGTGGTGCCGGTTGGAATCGGTTGTGAATGCTCCATACGCCCTCGCACTACCCCGACCTGTCTCACGCAGAGGATATACGCATGCGAGCTTTTGACCACCACGAACCGATGACGGACACCGAACTGGAGAGCCTCGGAGAATTCCTCCGGAAGTGCAAGGGAGGTAAGGCGATGAACATCGAAGAGGTCGACGGATTCTTCTCGGCCCTCATTGCTGGCCCCGAAGTGGTGATGCCAAGCGAGTACTTGCCTGAAGTGTTTGGTGGCGAAGTGTCAGATACTTGCGAGTTCGCCGGGCTCGATGAGGCCAACGATATCTTGGGGCTGATGATGCGGCACTGGAACACGATTGCCGCAGCTCTGCACAAAGAGGACGTGTATTTGCCGATCCTGTTGGAGGACGAGACCGGTGTCTGCCTTGGCAACAACTGGGCTCGTGGGTTCATACGCGGAGTAGCCATGCGCAAAGAAAGTTGGGCCGAACTCATGACCGATGAGGAACACGCCGGATGGATGATTCCAGTACTGAGCCTTTACCACGAGCACGATGAAAATCCTGAAACACGGCCGGGGCCGATTGGACCAGAAAGGCGGGAACAAATCATAGCGGGGATGGCCGCCGGGATAGTGGGCGCCTACCGGCACTTTCGGCCACATCGGCAGCGCGCGGCAGGCGGTTACGCCAGCGAACCTCGGAGCGACACTCCCAAGATTGGGAGAAACGATCCGTGCCCGTGCGGTTCTGGCAAGAAATACAAGCGTTGCGGCGGCGGCGTGACGATACACTAGCGCGCTGAGAATCTTCCGTTAATCGAGTCGGCTGGCTCCGCAACAATTCTTGTACGTTTTCCCGCTGCCGCAAGGGCAGGGCTCGTTGCTACCTAACGCTTCTCCTACCTGCGGCAGTTCTCGCCGGTTCTGCTGCGGACTCTTGTATTTCAACACGAATGTGGGCGCGACCCTATAAAGGTGTCGCCAATCGAATCCATTCTGCAATACCGTTTCGCAACGGTGCCTTCGCGGGCCCCAAGTGACTATACAATGTTCTGGATACTATAGTCGTTAACTGTCGCAAAGAGACCCATTTCCACCTTTTCTTGGACGCCGCCTTGAAAACCGTCGCTTATCTCCGCGTCTCCACTCGTTCGCAGGATCTCGCCAACCAGAAACTGTCGATCCTCGAGTTCAGCCAGAAACGCCGCTTCACGGTCGACCAATTCATCGAGTCCCGGATCTCGTCGCGCAAGAGTCCGCTCGAGCGCCGCATCGACGAAATGTTGGGGACGCTGCAGCCCGGCGACCGTCTGCTGGTCAGCGAGTTGTCGCGGCTCGGTCGCAGCCTCTCTCAGGTGATCCAGATCGTGGAGACCCTGGTCCGGCGCAAGATCCACTTCATCGCCATCAAGGAGGCGATCGAGTTCGACGGCAAGCAGGACCTGCGGACCAAGGAAGGACTCGCCGCTGCCAAAGCCAAGGGGCGGGGCGCCTCCCCGCGGGGGTTCCCTCACCGCGTAGAGAATCCCGATCTGGCGGAGAGCCTCGTGCAGTTCCGGATCGGCCACCGCAACCAGGGGCGCGCCTTGGCGCTTCCAGGTCCCGAACCTCGCAGTTCTTCCCGGAGCCACCACCTTGGCCTTGATGAAGACGAAGTAATCTTCGTCTTCAATCAGGATGTCGATTTCCGTGTCTGCGAAACTGTCAATTTGCCGGGAGGGGCCCCCAACCCGGTGTTTTTCCTGCCACAATAGGGCTCCCCCCTTTACACTTGGGCGGGGCGAGGTCCGCGATATTCCACAGCTTCTCGGTTTCGGAGAAGTACGCGGCGCGGCTGTTGATTCCGTGCCCGCCCGGTTCATTCAAATACACGGAAGACCATCCGCAGAATAGCCGAGAGCCCAGACCAGTCAGTCTCCTCCAACGCAGCCGGATTCGTCCGGCAGCGCGCCAGCCGCCGAGAAAACGCACCGTGAAGCTCCGCCTTTTTCCTGACTTCTCCTTGATACTGCTGGAGCGTATCGCTGTACCCCTTCCACTGAACAGGTGTCAGCGTCTGATTGCCTAGGCGCAAAATGTCCGCGCCAAGATAGAGTTCTATGCTCGCAGCCAACCCGTTTACATTTGACTTTGTTAGGCCGTTCGGCCCCAGCGTCGGGTAGTCGCGAAGCAGCATTAAGTCAGGATAGTGTAGGACCATAATATTTGGAGGAAGCGAGAGTGATGTTAGTGCTCGCGTGGCTTCCCGCGCAGACGTATCGTTGTCGAAGAGCGCCACGATGCGGTTGGTAACACCGGAGCCGGCAAAGGCCTTGACGAGGGAGACAAGGTGCCCGGCCCCACCTGGGGATCGCGATGAACTGAACTCTAAGAACGAATAGTACTCAGCCAGATGCGGATACAAAATCGACAACGCTTCTTTCAGGATCGCTCGATCTGTAGACCCTTCTGTAAGGATGATCCGAGGTGCGTTCTCTGCATGACCGGCAGTCAGTTCGTGTATAGCGGCTTCGCAGACAGGTTGATCATTGCCGTAATACCCGGCGCCAACGAGTTCTGTGATGTCCTGAACTACACGCGTTTCCGGCCCAACCAGATTGCAGGCCAGACGGAGAAGAAGACGATCGTCACAACCACGGAAGCCGAAGAGATCGTCGTCCAAGATGTACTTGATTATTGGATCGAGCCCTTCTTTCTCGTGATCCCTAAACCGATTTGGCATAAGGCCACCGGCGATTACTTTGGCGAAGGCGTCCGCGTAATCGTCAAACGCGACAGTCTTGAGGAAATTCTTCTGCTCGTTCCACAGCTCAACGAGCAAGTCCGGAGTGACCTTGTCTTCGGCACGGGACTCCAGCTCGTCTAATTTCAGCTGTCGACCAGCCTCGAAGCTCTCCCGAACGCGGCGAAGGCTAAAGCCCATAACGTCCAAGCGATCGATCGCCTGGTGAACCAGGCACGAGTACTCAATCGTCGTTTCAATCTCCTGGTTGTCGGGGTCGGGAGCTCCCCATACAAGTGGATTTCTCTCAGATACACGGCGTGTGAATACTCTTCGATCCGTCTCTCTGAATACGGTCATCACTTCGGGGATAATCGCACTCTTGGATGTAATGAGGGGATACCCTGCAACCGTCAACTCTGTGTAGCTGCCCATTTCCGCGGAAGTATGCCCTCCGATGTCGTTTGAGGTCTAGTTTCAGAAAGCGAAAGCTAAACCCTCGCATATTTGGACGCAGTCGAATTCGATAAAATCAGATGTCGTTGGCTTGAGATGGGGCCCGCCTGGCGATCGCGAGTTCTTGTTGTGTTTCTACGATTTCCCGGCCGTCCGGGAGCAGCCACTCCTCCTCAAGCCCAGCGTTCGGGTCCCGTAGCTCGCGCAGTTCCCCGTGGGCGTCGAGATGAAAGTACCGAGCGAGTTGCTCGGCCGACGGCTCTCCGGCGTACCGGCTGTAGGCGGCTCTCTGCGTTTCGCTCAGGAAGTCGACCGGCATCGGTGTCCAGAGAAAGGGGTCGTATTCGGTGAACGGATAGGGACCGATCCCATGCTATTGTTGTGGACGGAGAGCGTCCACAACATCTCCCAACGACCGTTTCGCTGAACCCGTGGCCAATTACGCCTATCTTCGAGTGTCCACCCACACGCAGGACGTCGAGAACCAGAAGCTCTCAGTGCTCGACTATTGCAACTCTCAAGGCGTTGCTCCGATCGAGTTTGTGGAGGACACCACCAGCGGTCGGAGGTCTTGAAGAGACCGGGAGATCGGGCAACTGCTCGAGACGGCCGATGCGGGTGACGTGCTGGTCGCAGCCGAGGTCTCTCGTTTAGCGCGATCCACTCTCCAAGTGCTGGAGTTGCTGCAGGCGGCCGCAGAGCGAGGCGTGACGGTGCACATCGCCAAGAATCGGATGGTGCTCGACCAATCGTTGCCGGCCACGATAACCGCAACGATCCTTGGGCTCGCGGCGCAGATCGAGCGGGAATTTATCTCGGCCAGGACGAAAGAGGCGCTCGAGCGCCGCAAAGCAGCGGGACTGCCCCTCGGCCGACCGAAAGGCCGAGCCACCAAGCTGATGCTCGACGATCGCCGTGCCCAGATCGTCGACTACTTGAATAAAGGGGTCAGCAAACGCTCTGTGGCAAAGATTCTCGGCTGTTCACCCACCACACTCTACTCCTGGATCCGGCGCAGACGCATTTCCGGAAGATAGCGATCCACGCCCTTAGCGTACATTCCTGTTCCGTTGCTACTCAGACCCCAACTCCGCCACGTCGAGCAAATCCTTGTCGCCCGTGACCAGGGCGTCAGACTGGGCAGCACCGCCGAGGCGAGCACCCACGCATCGTCATCATCCCGAATCTTCAGGTCGAGTGTAGCACCCAGCTTCGGAATAATCGTGTGCTCGCGAAGTTCCCGTTCAGCCAGGGCCACCTCAGACGATGGAACCCTGAAATGCTGCCCAAGAACCCGCCTGAACTCCAAGATGTTGACCTCCCCAGTCAGCAGTTCATGCTCGGTCAGAACCAGACGAAACAGGTCAGCGCTGAGGCCTCGCTACTCTTTCTGCGAATACTTGTTACGTTTGCGATGGGGCTGAGACTAGAATGAAAACAATTAACACAAATGTTAACCTATGCAATGTGCTGGTCCGCGGCCCCGAAGGAGATTGAGTGATTATTGCCGACGCCTCGCCGTTGATCGTCCTCGCCAAACTCCAGCATCTTGGGCTTTTGGCCGCACTCTATGGCGAGGTGCTGATGGGGTCTGTCGTGAAGGCGGAAACGATCGATGCCGGCAGAGCTGTTCATGCCCTGGGTGTGGAGCAGCTTGAAGTCGCCATGGAAGACGGCTGGCTACAAGCGGTTCGCTTGACCGTCGAGGAGCGGGATCTGATGCAACGTCTAACGCAACGCTCCCGGCTGGACCAGGGAGAAGCCGAGTCCATCGCGCTCGCGAGTGTGCGGGGTCTGCGATTGATCGTTGACGACAAGGAGGCGCGGAGCGTGGCAGCGGCTTCCGGAGTAGAACACTTGGGCACCGCTGGCACGTTGCTGGAAGCGTACTTGCGACAGCACCTTGACTTGGGAGAATTGGAGGTCACGCTTCGAAATGTCAGTCAAATATTGTGGCTCTCCCCAACCGTCGTAGCGGAAATATTGAGACTCGCACGGGAGGCGAAGAGATGAAGAAAGAACAGATGGTGGGTGCCAGACTCTCCCCGGAGTTGGTCCGTGGATTGGAACTGATCGAGGATGTTGAGCAGTCTGATCGCTCAACCATTGTGCGCCGCCTGCTCTCGCAAGCGATCCAGCGATGGAAGTTGGAGCACTACGTCCGGTTGTACGGGGATGGAAAGCTCACGCTCGCACGGGCAGCTCGCGAAGCCGGGGTGTCCATGTGGGAGATGATGGATTATGCCCGCACCAGAAAGGTGTCGGCCCAATACGACCTTGAGGATCTTGAGCGAGACCTCGAAACCATCCACGGGAGCCTGAGAGTGTCAAAGGCAGAGCAAAGGTAGACCATTTCGGGGAGAGGATTCGTTTCAGAACACTGATGCCGCGCATCTTCGACAACCTCGAACTCGGCTTGCTCCCCGCGTTGCGGGAGACGCTCAAGATCTCCAGCCGCTCAGACTTCTGTGTCGGGCACTTCAACCTGCGGGGCTGGAAGGCGATCAACGACCTCGTCGAGCAATGGGTAGGCGGGCCTGGCAAGCAATGCCGTCTGTTGGTTGGGATGCAGCACCTACCACAGGACGAGTTGCGAATGACTTTCAGTCTGAGTCGGGACAGGAATGCCCGTATCTTCGGGAAGAGGAGGCGAATATTCGACTCATGGACAGAAACCCACACGGCGCCGTACGCTATCGGGCAACTATCGCGGCGAGTTCCCTGAAAGTCGCCGAGAGCCGAACCATCGCAGACCTGTTGTTGCGGGGTGTTAACGCCCACGACTGGCGCACTGAGCTGGTGGGGAAAAACGTTCTCCAGCTCCGAAGCCTGGAGACAGCCGCGCGGTTGGGCCAACTGCTCCGTGCCCGCCTCGAATTAATGCAGCCCGCGCTTTGGGAAATGGTCCGTGATGGTTCGGTCCCGCTTGCAACGCATGCCTGTCTTGCCGCTGCCGTGAAACACAGTCCCCTACTCGGGGACTTTCTGGATATAGCGGTGCGCGAGCAGTACCGGCTATTCCGTCCGGCCCTCTCCAACCCCATTTGGGAGCATTTCATCGAGGATTGTCGCAACCGTGACCCGGGCATGCCGGACTGGAGCGAATCGACAGTAGCGCGCTTACGTTCGACTGTCTTCGCGATCCTCGTGCAGGCCGGCTACGTCGAGAACACACGCACCCTCAAGCTGCAAACGGTCCATGTTGCCAGGGAAGTGCTGAACTACCTGCACGAACAGGACGAAAAGTATGTGCTCCGCTGCATCGGAGTTCAACCATGAATGACCCGCTGACCCAGCGGCTCAACCAGATCCTTCCGAAGCTCACATCGGACAATTTCCTCCGTACCCGTGGCATTGGCAATGAGATTGCCTTTCACATCTTCGATTATGCGCCGGAGGATGAGCTACGCATCCGCGAGCACATCCAGTTCCTCCTGAATCACTTGCCGAATAAGAGGCCCGGTATGCAGGTGGGCCACGTCAACCTCTTTGACTTCCTGATCCAATACCTCAAGGAGCGCAACCTGCTGGAGAAGTCGTTCCGGTTGCAGCGCGAGAAGGGCAACGACGCGCTCCTCAAGGCATTGAAGGGCGTCCTGCATGAGGAAAAGATCGCCCAACGTTTTGCCGACATCGCAAAGCCCGCGGAGCAGGACCTCGTTTTGATATCCGGGATCGGCAGTGTGTATCCATTACTCCGATCGCATACCTTGCTCAGCAATCTGCACACCATCATGGGGCAGACGCCCCTGGTTATGTTCTATCCCGGTAGATATGACACGCAGACATTACGGCTCTTTGGCAAGACCGGGCTGACCGGTGGTTCCGCCGGAGAACGCAAGAAGCAAACAAACTACTATCGGGCCTTCAGACTGATTGATTAAAGCGAGAACATCAATGCGTATTCAGAATCTATTTCAGACGGATATTTTCCGGCCCATCAATGGCGTCGTGAAAGCCGATCAGCTGGACGAATCATCGGTCTGGCAGGAGCTGGAGGAGTTTGTCGTCACGAAGGAACTGGACCAACACCTCCGGCGTTTCTTCTCCAGCTACTGCGAAGCGATGGACAAGACCGGGGACCCGGATGTTGCAGGAAGGATCGGGGTCTGGGTCTCGGGCTTTTTTGGATCCGGAAAATCCCACTTCATCAAAGTGCTGTCCTACCTGCTCAATAACGCGAACCATACACATGCTGGCCAGACCCGGCAGGCCGTCGAATTCTTCGATCTAAAAATCAGGGACGCAATGCTGCTCGGGGACATCAAGCGCGCGGTCGGATCCCATACTGATGTTATTTTGTTCAATATTGATAGCAAGGCGGACAACCGGGCCGGTCGCGATGCCATCCTGGCGGTATTCCTCAAAGTGCTGAACGAGTTGGCGGGATACAGTGGCGATCATCCGCATATCGCCCACATGGAGCGTTACCTCGAAGGCAAGGGCAGGCTTGGGACCTTTCACGATGCCTATCGGGCAATGACCCAAACCGACTGGACCGACGAACGCGACGCCTACGCGTTCAATCGGGACGAGGTCATCAAGGCACTGGCCCATTCCCTCCGCCAGAGTGAACAATCCTGTGAGAAATGGATTGACGGAGCTGAGGACAGTTTCGCCCTGACTATCGAGAACTTCTGCAAATGGGTCCAGGACTATCTCGACGGCAGGGGGGAAGACCACCGCATCGTCTTTCTCGTTGACGAGGTCGGGCAATTCATCGGCAACGATACCCACCTGATGCTCAATCTGCAAACCATCACCGAAGAACTGAGCACCGTCTGCCAGGGCCGGGCTTGGGTCGTCGTCACGTCTCAGGAAGACATCGATGCGGTACTCGGTGAGATACAGGGAACCCGCGCCAAAGACTTTTCAAAGATTCAAGGCCGGTTCCGCACCCGCCTGTCGCTGTCCAGCGCCAATGTGGATGAGGTCATTCAGGAACGCCTGCTTGCCAAGCGGGAAGAAGTACGGGCCGACCTGGAGGCAGAGTACGCCAGGCAGGGCGACATCCTTAAGAATCAACTGTCCTTCAAGGATGCCGGCACAACCTTCCCGCAGTTCAGGGACGCAGATGATTTCGTACGGAATTACCCCTTCGCACCCTACCAGTTCAAGCTTCTCCAGAAGATTTTCGAGTCGATCCGCAAGGCGGGAGCCACCGGGCTCCACCTGGCCCAAGGGGAGCGCTCCCTGCTGGACGCCTTCCAGCATGCGGGGCAGTCCGTGTCCGGAAAGGAAGTGGGCATTCTGGTTCCGCTGTATCGCTTTTACCCTTCCATTGAGAGCTTCCTCGACACCACCGTCAAACGCACCATCGACCAAGCCAGAGACAATGCGAGTCTGGAAGACTTTGACGCCCGGCTCCTCGAAGCGCTTTTTCTCATCCGCTACGTCGATGAAGTCAAAGGCAATGTCGATAACCTCGTCACCCTGTGCCTTGATCAGATCGACGCAGACCGTCTCGCACTGCGAAAAACCATCGAAGCCAGTCTTCAGCGGCTGGAGCGGGAAACGCTCGTCAACCACAGCGGCGACACCTACTTTTTCCTGACCAGCGAAGAGCGCGACATTAATCGCGAAATCAAGAATGTCGATTTGAGCAGTGCGGGGGAGGCCAAGCTTCTGGGCGACCTCGTCTTCGACGAAGTGCTGAAAGGTCAGCGCAAACATCGCTTCAGCGCCAACAAAATGGATTTCAGCTTCAACCGTATTTGCGACGCGCATCCGGTCGGCAATCGTGTCGAGGGTGGGCTCATCGTCTCGATCATGACGCCGCTGGCCGATGACTACGAGTCTTATCAGGACGGCAAGTGCGTGCTGAAAAGCAGCCAGGATGGCGGGCAGGTTCTCATCCGGCTGCGGGACGACGAGAGTCTGGGGCGGGAGCTGCGCACGCTGTTACGGACGGACAAATACATTCAAACGAAGGATGACGGCACTCTGCCGCCCACCACGAAACGAATCCACCGCGATCTGGCTGACGAGAATCGCATACGCCGCGACCACCTGATCTGCCTGCTCGGCGAGATGCTGGCGGACGCCAGCTACTTTGTGGCGGGACGGCGGCTGGAGGTTTCCGCCAGTGCTCCTCAGATAGCCCTGAGTGAGGCGATGGAGTACCTCATCCAGAACACCTTCAACAAGATGAGCTATCTCAAGACGCTTTGCGGCGATCCGCTCAAGGAGATCCAGGCCATTCTGCGCAGCAATGATATTGGGCAATACAACCTTGACATGGACATGCCCGAGAGCAATCCACGGGCCACTGAAGACCTCCGCGGCTACATCGAGCTTTGCACGAAGACCAGCCGACAGATTGTGCTGTTTGACATGATCACCGCGCGCTACGCCAATCGGCCGTATGGTTGGCCCGAGTTTGAGGTGATTCTTCTTCTGGCCCGGCTCATCATGGCCGGCGAAGTGCAATGCATCTCAGGCGGTGCGGCAATCCCGAAGGACAAGCTATACGAAGCGCTCACGTCAAAGCGCAAATGGCGAACCATCACGGTCGTCCAGCGGGCTACGACCCGGCCTGAGGACGTGCGAAAGGCCAGGGAAATCGGTCGGGACGTGTTCTCGGAGATGGGGCCGGAGAGCGAAGAAGCCCTGTTCGAGTTCCTGAAGGACCGGCTCGAAGGCTGGCGTGAGAAGCTGAGCCGGTATCGTGCCTGGGCGGATACCGGAAGTTACCCCGGCGCCGCGGATATCGCAGACAGCCGCAGTCTTTTAAAGACGCTTGTGGCTCCCGAGGACAGCAACAGGTTCCTGGCGCAGGTCAATGAGCACGAAAGCAATCTGCGGGACCTCGCCGACGGATTCCATGATCTCGATCACTTCTACGAACATCAGCGCCCCATGTGGGACAAGCTTCGCACGGCATCGGGCAGATTCAAACTCAACCAGATGGAGTTGGAGCGCAACGAGTCCGCCGGGTCTGCGCTGCGGCGGATGAGCGAAATTCTATCTGCACCGAGCCCCTACGGACTGATTAAGGAAGCCGAAGGGCTGATCCGAACGGTAAGCGAAGTAAACGAGGGGCTGCTTTCTGAGCGGCGGGCCCAGGCGTTTGAAACAATCGCCGAACAGACCGCCAGCGTTAGCGGGGAGGTCTCAACACTGGGTGGCGACGAATCGTTGAAAACAACGTGCCTCACAGCACTGGAAAATCTGGCAAAGTGGGTTACAACCCACGATAGTCTCGCGCATATCGGCCAGGCTGAGGCCGAAGCCGTGCGCTTGAAGGACGAGGCGTTGGACCAGGTCGAGCGCTATCTCGTGCGGAAAGCCGAGGAAGGCAGCGCAGTGCAGGAAAAGCCGGTAGTCAAGCCCCGGCGGGTCGTCTCCCCAGTCGACCTCGTCAAATCGGCCTACCTCGAATCTCAGGCCGACGTGGATGCTTTCCTTGACGACCTCCGCAGGGAACTGACCGATGCCCTGGCCAGAAACGAGCGCATAGAAATCCGTTAGACCGGTGCCAATACTACATGAATCGCAATACACTCAAAGCCTATGCCCAAAAAGCCCGGCGCGATTTTATCGTAGCGGTCACCGACCGGGCGGCGTTTTACGGCCTGACCGCCAAAAGCATCGAGCCGGTTGTAGAAGAGAGCGATGTGACCTTCATCGGGGCACACGCCTTTCCCCGCAATGTGGCCGGCTCGCGCAAGCGTTTGGAAGAACAGATCCTGCGCGACGGCTTCGAACAGGTCATGGAGGCGATGGCCCATACGTGGTTCAACCGCTGCGCAGCCATACGTTACATGGAGCTGCACGGTTACCTGGACCACGGCTACCGCGTTCTGAGTCATCCCGAAGGCCAGGACCAGCCAGAGATCCTCGGCCACGCCGCCGATGTCGATCTGCCGGGCCTCGACCGGGAGAAAGCCGTGGAGCTGAAGCTCGACGGCAGCAAAGACGAAGAGCTCTACCGCCTGCTCCTCAAGGCCCAGTGCAACGCCCTGCACCAGGCCATGCCCTTTCTCTTCGAGCGCAGCGCCGGGGATGCGGCCGATCTCCTGCTGCCCGCCGCCCTGCTGCATACCGACTCGCTGATCCGTCAGATGGTTGAGGGCATTGACGAGAGCGCCTGGGACGAGATTGAGATCATCGGCTGGCTCTACCAGTTCTACATCTCGGAAAAGAAAGACCAGGTCATCGGTAAGGTGGTGGCCTCCGAAGACATCTCGGCGGCGACTCAGCTATTCACGCCCAACTGGATCGTGAAGTACATGGTCCAGAACTCGCTGGGGGCGCAGTGGCTGGCGACCTATCCGCACTCGCAGCTCAAAGGGCAGATGGACTACTACATCGAGCCCGCCGAGCAGACCGACGAGGTCCGAGAGCAGCTCAAAGCCATCACGCCCGGCACGCTCAATCCCGAAGAGCTGGCCCTTATCGACCCGGCCTGCGGCTCCGGGCACATCCTGGTGGAGGCCTATGATCTGCTCAAGGCCATCTACCTGGAACGCGGCTACCAGAAGCGGGATGTGGCCCAGTTGATCTTGGAGAAAAATCTCTTCGGCCTCGATATCGACGGGCGGGCGGCGCAGCTGACGGGCTTTGCGCTAATGATGAAGGGGCGGTCTGATGATCGTCGGCTTTTTGAGCGGGGCGTGAAGCTCAACGTGATGTCGCTGGTGGATAGTACGGGCTTCGATGCGGAGCAGCTGGCCGAGGGCGTTAATCTGGCGGACTACGGGCTTGCGGCCAGCGACCTCACGAAGATAAAGCGGCTGTTTGAGTACGCCACGACCTTTGGCTCGCTGATCCAGGTGCCGAAAGAACTGGCTGCGAAGCTGCCGGCGCTGAAGCAGCTGAGCGATGCGGCCAGCCATAACCTATTTGTGGTGGATGCGCTCAAGCGTTTGACACCGCTGGTGCAGCAGGCCGAGATGCTTGCTGGGCGGTACGACGCGGTAGTGGCGAATCCGCCGTATATGGGGAGTAAGTTTCATATTCCGGTCCTCAAGAAGTTCCTGAAGGACCATTACAAGGGCTACGAGAAGGACGTGTTCTCGGCTTTCATCGACCGTGACCTCGCATTTAGCAAGCCTCATGGGCGCTTGGGCTTCATGTCGCCGTTCGTATGGATGTTCATCTCAAGTCATGAGCATCTGCGAACACGGCTTATCGACAAGGAGACCATCACTTCTCTGGTCCAACTCGAATATTCGGGTTTTGAGGGCGCGACCGTACCCATCTGTACGTTTGCGCTGCAGAAGGGTCATGTGGCCGCGCAGAAGGGATGCTTCATCCGGCTCTCTGACTTCCGCGGCTCGGACAGCCAGGCACCGAAGACACTGGAGGCCATTCGAAACCACAGCTGTGGTTGGTTCTTTGAAGCTGCTCAAGACGAGTTCAAGAAAATCCCCGGCAGTCCCGTGGCTTATTGGGTGAGTGGTGCGCTGGTCAATTCTTTCTTGAACGGAGTCCTGTTACGTAATGTTACGGACACAAGAATTGGTATGGCGACCGGTAATAACGATAAGTATATCCGAAGATGGTGGGAAATCTCGTGTGAGAGCATGCAAACCGCATGTTCGACGAGAGCCGAAGCAAAGGAAAGCGGAGCGAGGTGGTTCCCGCTTGCAAAGGGCGGAGACTATAGGCGTTGGTTCGGCAATATCACGCATCTCGTCAACTGGGAGAATGACGGACATGAGTTGAGAACTACCCCGCACCCATCTGGTACTAGGATTTGGGCACATAACTTCAACCTGTCGCGTATCTTCTCGGAAGGTATAACTTGGTCCGCAGTATCATCTGCCTACTTTGGAGTACGATTGCTTCCCCAAGGATGTCTCTTCGGATCAGGAGGATCTTCTGCGTTTTGTGACAGCTATCCTCCACTTGTCGTTCTGGCTTTACTCAACTCGAAGCTGGCAACGACATATACGCAAGTGTTCTCACAGACGTTGAATTTCGAGGTGGGTGACGTCGGTAAACTTCCTTTGCAAACTGACACCATCGCACTCCGTAAGGACGGCATTCTTGACACCGCGCGTCGAATAAAGGACCACACCAAAGAAGACTGGGACGCCTACGAGCACTCATGGGACTTCCAATCCCTCCCCATCCTGACGGCGTCCTCTGAGCCCACACTCAAAGCCAGCTACATCTCCTGGGTCACCCAGAAACGCGAAACCATTGTAGAGATGAAGCGGCTCGAAGAAAAGAACAACCACCTCTTCATCGGTGCCTATGGCCTGGCGGACGAGCTCACCCCCGACGTCCCCATCGAGCAGATCACCCTCACGGTGAACCCGGCCTACCGCTACGGTGGCAAGCTCACCGAAGACGAGCAGTGGACCCGCTTCCGTCAGGACACGATGAAAGAGTTGGTCTCCTATGTTATTGGCTGCATGATGGGCCGCTACAGCCTGGACGCGCCCGGCCTCATCTACGCCCACAGCGGAGGCACGGGTTTCGACGCAAGCTGCTACACCACGTTCCCTGCCGACTCAGACGGCATCGTCCCACTCACTGATGGCGAATGGTTCGACGACGATGCCGCCAACCGGCTCATCGAGTTCATCTCGGTGGCCTGGGGCAAGGCCCACCTCGAAGACAATCTCACCTTCCTGGCCGGCAACCTCTCGCCCAAGAAGAACGAGTCCAGCCGTGAGACACTACGCCGCTACCTCTGCGACAGATTCTTCAAGGACCATCTGCAGACCTACAAGAAGCGCCCCATCTATTGGCTCTTCTCGAGCGGCAAGCAGAAGGCGTTTCAGTGCCTTGTCTACCTACATCGATATAACGAAGGCACACTGGCCCGGATGCGTACCGAGTACGTAATCCCGCTGCAGGGCATGATGGCTTCCCGTATTCGCCAGTTGGAGGGGGATATTGCCGCCGCCGCCTCGACGGCTCACCGCAAGCGGCTAGAGAAAGAGCGGGCGACCCTGGTCAGACAACAGCCGGAGCTTCGGGAGTTTGACGAAAAGCTGCGCCATTATGCTGACCAACGCATCAGCCTCGATCTCGACGATGGGGTGAAGGTCAATTACGGCAAGTTCGGCGATTTATTGGCCGAAGTGAAAACGGTTACAGGTACCAAGGCAGGCTAATGGATGTAGCACAGATCACCGCCGCCCTAGGCCAGGTGTTCAACGATGAACAGGTTCGGGTCGTCTTTTGGAACGATCCCGACAGAGAGTTCGTCAGATCGCTGCCGGACATCGCCCTCGAAGGCGTAGAGGTCCTCAAGCTCGACGAGGTTGGGGCACTCGAAGCAAAGGTTCGCATTGAACAGGAGGATCCTGCTGGGCGATATCTGCTGTACTCGCCTGCAGAGGAGCCGGACTACGAAAACGACTGGCTGCTGGACATGCGGTTGTACGGTCGCAGCTTCCGGGCAGATCGCGCCTCGATCATTCTGCGGGAACTCGGTTTGGCTCACCGGCATCTCCGGCAGCATCTTGCGAAGCACCGGAAGTTTTTTGACAACAAAGAGCGGGTGCATAAGCTGACAAACCTTGTCTCTTCCGAAGACTTGGAACTCGACCTCGACCGCAAGATGCTTGCGGTCGTTGCGAAAGCCGACCAGCCCGAGTTATTCAACATCGTCCGAACCCTGTTTCACTCTATGACCGAGGCTGGTGCACTTGATCTCGAAGCCAACCCCCCAGCCTGGGCCCAGATCGAGAAATTCGAACTCGACGAGCCGTTCTGGGTGATGGTCAAGTCCATCTTCGGGTACGGCGAGGACAGCCCAACCCTGCAGAATTTGCTCATCCGTCTACTGGTGTCGGATTACGCTCACCATCTTGCGAAGGAACTACCCGGCGCGCTGCAGCACCTCCAATTGCCACGTTCCGGCACTATGAATGCCGTGGTCTGCCTGGCCCAATGGAGAGACAGCAGCAGCAAGAGTAGAAGCTACGATGTGTTGTCGGCCGAGGTTGGGGCGCGCCTGCATATGCCGGATCATCTGCGCGGCTGTGAAGTCGAAGCTTTTCTGGATGTGACGACTTTTCTCGATGTGGAGAAAAGGATCGTGCAGGGGTTGCTGGACCGGGTGACCTCAACGACCGATGCGATTGACCCCGAGGCTGTCGGCAGCATCGTCGACCGCAGACAGGCCGGACACTGGGTATCTTCGCGCTCGGTGCCCGAGGCCCAACGGAACGCCCGCCGCGCCGTATACAAAGCGTTAGCGATCGCTGCGCAGCTCCTGCATCTGCGCAACACGCATGAGGCGAGCTTCGACTCTCCTGATATGACCGCGATGTACAAGGATTACGAATCCAGGCTGTTTCGCTTTGACCAGCTATACCGGCACTTCTGCGAGAACGCTGATGTCGCCGCCGCCCAGGGCTGGGATATGCTGAAGCCACTTCGGGAGAAGATCGAAGCCTGTTACTGCAATGGTTATCTGGCCAAGATTGCGCTCGCCTGGGGTAAGTTCGTGGATGTGGAGCTACCCGAGAGGTGGGCGATCGATGGCACCCAAAACCAGTACACGTTCTTCGACCGAGAGGTACGGCCATGGCTGGACGAAGCCGATAATCGACGGGCCTTCGTCATTATCAGCGATGCCATGCGGTACGAAATTGCGGAAGAACTGACGGGTTATTTGAATGGCACCTACCGGGTTCAGGCCGAGTTGTCGTCCCAGTTGGGCGTTTTGCCTTCCTATACCGCCCTGGGCATGGCGAGCCTCCTGCCGCACTCGAAACTCGAATATACGGAGAAGGGTGATGTCCTGGCCGACGGGATGCCGACGGCATCTCTAGAACAGCGCAACGGGATCCTCGGCACTCGGGGCGGCATGGCCGTGAAACCCGATCAGCTACTCGCGCTGAAGAAAGAAGAAGGCCGGAAGTCCATTGCCGGCAAGCGTCTCGTCTACATCTACCATGACGAGATTGACGCACGCGGCGACAAAGCCGCTACCGAGGAGGATACCTTCGAGGCCGTCAGAAAGACGATCCAGAAACTGTCCGATCTCGTCCGCTATGTCGTCAATAATCTCAACGGCAATTATGTGGTGATCACAGCGGACCATGGCTTTCTGTTCACCGAAACGGCGCCAGGCAACCCGGACAAGAGCAGGCTGGAGGACAAGCCGGCCGGCACAGTCATCGCGAAAAAACGATACCTCCTGGGCCACGATCTGCCACCTCACGAGCAGGCCTGGCGGGGCGATACGATCGTGACCTCCGAGGCTGGAGGCGGTATGCAATTCTGGGTTCCCAAGGGCAATAACCGCTTCCATTTCACCGGCGGAGCGCGCTTCGTTCATGGCGGGGCGATGCTTCAGGAAGTTGTGGTGCCTGTCATCAAGGTGAAGCATCTCAAGGACAAGGGCCGCCGCGAGAAAACCCGGTCAAGGCATGTCGCGGTGCAAGTGCTGGGAACGACACACAAGATCACGACGCCCCGACACCGCTTCAACCTGTTGCAGATGGAGCCGGTAGGTGAGCGGACCAGGGCCGTTACACTCAAGATTGCCGTGTACGAGGACCGTGAGCCCGTCAGCAGCATCGAGTCGGTGACGTTTGACAGTATGTCCTCAAACCTCGATGAACGGAAGAAATCTGTGATCCTGACCTTGCGAGACAGACCATACGATAAACGTACGCCATACCGATTGGTTCTCCGGGATGCCGACACCGGCATTGAACAGGCGAGCCTCGACGTCATTATCGACAGAGCGATTACCGATGACTTCGACTTCTGAGACTGCCGCAACCGATCCCAGCCTCGACGACCTGCTCAATGAGTATTTCGCGGGGCGCGTCGTGCGCAAGGACCTGACCCAGCTGGTCAAGGAAGGTGCGAACGTTCCCGTCTATGTTCTTGAGTATCTGCTGGGCAACTACTGCGCCTCCAATGATCCGGTCGTGATCGAGGACGGGCTGGCTACGGTGAAGCGGATCCTCGCCGAAAACTACGTCCGGCCCGACGAGGCCGAAAAGGTGAAATCCACCATCCGCGAGCGAGGCAGTTTGAAGGTCATCGATAAGGCGACAGTCAAGCTAAATGAAAAACGGGATGTCTACGAAGCGCTTTTGTCGAACCTGGGAACGAAGGGCGTCGAAATCGGTCCGGAAACGGTCAGGAAATATGAGAAGTTACTGGCCGGCGGGATCTGGTCGATCATTACGATGCAATATTTTTATGAGGAGGGGCAAAAGGGGTCGCCTTTCATTATCGATGTGCTCAATCCAATCCAGATGCCGAACATGGATATGGACGAACTGTTCGCCGGGCGGAGTCAGTTTACCGAGGCGCAATGGATTGATGTGTTGTTGCGTTCCTGCGGATATGATCCGACGCAGTTCGATGAGCGCACGAAGTGGCACCTGCTGTGCCGTCTTGTACCGCTGGTGGAGAACAACTACAACGTCTGCGAGTTGGGTCCGAGGGGAACCGGAAAGAGCCATATCTACAAAGAAATCAGTCCGAACAGCATCCTGGTCTCGGGAGGGCAGACCACCGTTGCGAACCTGTTTTACAACCTGGCCAGCCGAACTGTTGGGCTGGTCGGGCTCTGGGATGTAGTGGCCTTCGACGAGGTCGCCGGAATCAGCTTCAAGGACAATGCTGGCGTCCAGATCATGAAGGACTATATGGCATCCGGATCATTCGCCCGGGGTCGCGATCAGGTGAACGCTGATGCTTCGATGGTCTTCATCGGCAACATCAACCAGCCTGTAGACACGTTAGTCAAAACGAGCCATCTCCTTGCGCCGTTTCCCGAGGCCATGATCGACGCCGCATTCTTCGACCGCTTCCATGCCTATATTCCAGGATGGGAGATCCCGAAGATGCGGCCGGAGTTCTTCACGAACCAGTATGGGCTCATCGTCGACTATCTGGCTGCGTTTCTCCGTGAGATGCGCAAGCGGAACTTCGGCGATGCGATCAACAAATACTTCAAGCCCGGCCGGGATCTGAATCAGCGAGACACCATCGCGGTTAAGCACACCGTCTCCGGCCTGCTTAAGCTTCTGTACCCCAACGAAGAGTACGACAAGGAAGCCGTGCGGCGCGGCCTGGAATACGCCCTCGAGACGCGGCGAAGGGTCAAAGAGCAGCTGAAGAAGATCGGCGGGATGGAGTTTTACGATGTCCATTTTTCCTACATCGACCAGGAGACGATGGAGGAACAGTTTATCAGCGTCCCTGAGCAGGGTGGCGGTGCCCTCATACCCGACGGTCCGCTGAATCCTGGCGTACTCCACACCGTCGCGACCGGTAGTAGTGGGCACCTCGGGGTCTACCGGATTGAGACCCAGGTCACCGCTGGAAACGGCAAACTCACACTATCCGGCCTGGGGTCTAATACCACAGCAAAAGAAAGCATCAAGGTCGGCTTCGACTATTTCAAAGCCAACGCCTCTTCGGTTAGTTCCTCGGCAAAACCTGGTGATCACAACTTTCACTTGCATGTGGTCGAACTTCAAAACACGGGCCCGACTACGGCAATGACGCTTGCAACATTTGTGGCTCTTTGTTCGAGCATCCTTGGTAAGCCGGTTCAATCGCAAATGGTCGTGCTGGGGAGTATGAGCCTGGGCGGCATCATCATTCCGGTTGAAAGTCTGGCTGAGTCACTTCAAGTAGCGTTTGACGCCGGCGCAAAGAGAATCTTGCTTCCTATGGCGAGTGTAGGGGACATCCCGACCATTCCCGGAGAGTTATTCGCAAAGTTCCAGACCAGTTTTTACTCCGATCCCCGGGATGCGGCGTTCAAGAGTCTGGGGGTTGAGTAGTAGAGTGAATTGCTGGTACTGGACCATTTCGCGGTGGATATTGGGGTGCAGTTAAACAAAGGCAGGGAAACATCTCGTGTATCTCACGTCACACTTTCTGATACGGGAGTTCTGAAGCGTGTCGAATAAGAAAGAACACTTCATTGAAAGCAGCCCTGAGGAAGGCCTCGCGCTCTTCGCGCGTGAGCCGCTCGACGCTCCCCTTCTTGGGTTGAGAGGAAGTCAGCCCGACCCGCCGTCGAGCTTCCGCGATCAGATGCTTGGATTGGTCGTAGGAGTAGCCGCCGTCTCGGAGAAGCTTCGCCACGCAGCGGACGTCCCTGGTTCGATCACTCGTTTTCGCTTTTCCCATCCTACCGCGCAATTATACGCGATTTGATGCGGCGAACACCCTCGGTCCGGCCCTCGAACGGCCTCTGATTTCGCTCTCTGGGCCTTCTGCGAAGTCACCAACCCATCTCGATGCTAGGGACTCAGTGGGCTCTGTGTACTCACGATCCGTAGCAGGAGCTACCGTATACAATTGTACGTTTCTGCTTTGCTATCGTAACCTCCTAAACGGCCTACCGGGGGCGTCGGATCGTGACGATCTTCGACGCTTCGAGGCCGTGCGAATTCGTCGCTCTCAGTCCAACTTGGGTCTCGCGCTTCCGCAAAGGCACTGGAATATCGAGCACCAGGCGACGGCTGTCGCCGGTCACGCTACCGGGCAATCTGCGGGCCTTTCGGAATTCGCCGCGCTGTCGCGACGGAAATCCGTTCCGCATTTGAATCCGCTCGAATTCCTTCCAGTTCAGCTCCACGACGACTGATCGGATCCCGCTATCGTCCTGCACTTCCGCGAAAAGCCGCCAAGTGCGCTGATCGCGCGACACGTCGGAATCCGTCGTGAACACGATCACAGGTGGAGAGGCCTTCGGCTCGGAGGCTTCCAGAGCAGCGGGGGGGGGATCCGGACCGGACAAGAGCTGCACGCCTCGAACGTCTTCGGAGACACGGACGACGAATTCCCCCCGATAGCGGTTGCCATCGACATCCTCGGCCGAGAACCGCAGATGATTCTCACCCGCCATCGCAAGGTGCGAGTGGCGGATGCTCCCGCGTTCGACGACGAGTCGTATCCCGCTCGGAGTTTTGCTCTTCCGCGCGAATCCGACGATCGAATACCCGTTGAGAGTGAGCTCGACCGTGTCCACGTTGACTTCCGCAAGCGCATCGGAGAGCACGAGATCGAGAGTCGAGACGGACTCTTGGCCGGCTTCGACCAGAGACCCTGACGCTACCGTGCGCCCCGCGCCGAGCCGCAGTTCGATCAATGGCTCCGCGCCCAAGGCCGCCAGGCCACAGCAGGCGGCCAGGACCACCGCAACATGCTTGCGCATCACTCTTCCAGCTGGACGTCAAACGCCTGCTGGGATTCGCCGGCCACGGCGCCAATCCAGGCCGCGTCCGTAGCGGACGCGCCTCCAGGCGTTCGCCATACCGGGGCGACATAGGCTCGCTTCTGGATGAGCGGGTCCGCTTCCCCGGCGTCCGGAGCCGGAGCGGTCCATTCGGGATCTCCGAACAGCGAGAGGTGATCGTAGGTGATCTCGAGATCTTCCGGATAGGATCCGTGTTTCCGGATGTAGCCGAGCACGTACGTCTTCAGGCTCTCCGCCGCCGCCTCGAAATCGTCTGCACGGGTCGCGTGGAGGTACGCCAAGCCCCGGTGGATTGCGGGGAAGAGCTGTCGGCGATCCGCTTCGACTGCCTGCATGAGCAGCGCGCGCGCCTTGTCGAGGTGCTCCGGGGTGCGCCCGGCCAGGCGATAGATCCTCCCCATCGCCCAAAGAAGCTTCGGGTCGTTCGGGCGAACCTTCTGGACGGATTCGAGTCCTTCCAGCGCCAGGTCGTAGCGGTCGATTCGCTCGGCGAGCAGGATGCTGGCGTCCCGCCGCATCCCGGAAGTCACGCGTGCGAAGCGGCCGCTGCCTGTGGAGAGTTCGCCGGAGGCCTGCATGCTGGTGAAGCGGCCGCTCAGGTCGCCGGAAATCAGAGCCTTGATGCCCGCAGCCCGGGCATCCGCCCTCGGATGGCTGTTGAGCGCCATCGAAACCTGCAAGGGGGAGTTAACACTCATCACGGACCCGCCCGGACCGTCGTTTCCAATGCTCCGCCGCCGCCGCCCGTAGAGTCGGTGCAGCTTTTCAAAGAAGCCCACACCTGCCTGGGGATCGAAGCCGTTGGCCATCGCGATTTCGGCGCCGATCAAGTCGGCTTCCTTTTCTTGCTTCTTGTTGTAGTTGCCCCGCAGGACCGTGTTGACCGCGATGGCGATCATCGCACCTGCCGACGCGCCGATCGCGGCACCTGCGGCGGCCTTAGCAGCGCCGCCCTTCTTGCCTCCCAGAAAACCTCCCAGCGCCGCGCCCGTCGCGGCACCGATGATCTTGTTGCGCTTTGCGGTACTGCGTTGCTTGCGAATCGAATCCAACGTATGCCCTTCGACGACATGAGCGATCTCGTGTCCGAGCACGATGGCTAGCTGGGCTTCGTTCTCGACGAAGGAAAGCAACCCGGAGGTGACGAATATGCGACCGTCGGGCAATGCGAAGGCATTCGTCCGATGGTCCTCCAGGACGCGAAACGAGAAGGACAGGCCCGAGGAGGACTCCTCGGGCACTAGGCTCTGGCCGATCGCGTTGATGTAGCCGTTGACTAGCGGGTCCACATGGCTATGCTCCAACATTCGTCGGGCCACTCGGTCGGCCTCGGGCTGCATCTCAATCCGAAGTTCGTCGAGCGCTTGATCTTCCTTTTCGCGCTGTTGCGCTGCCTTCCGCTCTCGTTCGGACTGTCGCCTCAGGGCCTTACTCGTCTGGGGATCACTCTTCTGGGCCGCCATCGGGGGCGTCCATCCAATCGTGCAAATCAAAAAAACTGTGAAAACCATGATCCCGGATCTCATCGGGGTGCCTCCTTATCTCCAGGTGCCAATTCGGGGCCTTGGCAACAACGATGCCAAGGACGTTCGCTACAGTCGGGTAGTTTATCAAGTGCGAAACCTGGGGGCACCTCACGAAACGGACTCGTTGCTCCCGCCCGACCTTATCGCCGGCGAGATCTCCGAAGCCCTGGAGGCCGCGCTGGAGCAGTTCAAGACAATTGCGGCGGAGTTGGGCTAAGCAAACATAGCTCATGGACGATCTTGAAGCCCATATAACAAATCACGGGAACGACTTCCCCGCTGACGGCGGCCTTCCCTGAAATACAGCCAGGTCGGCTTCCGCATTGCCCTTTTCGAGGCCTGCTCAGCGTTCACTACTCGTTACGGCCTGCACCTTCGCCAAGTCGCCTAACGCGACCCTCTACACCGAAGGCTTCAGCAGATTCGTTACCTCCTCTACTCCTCCCATTGCTACCGGCTGGAGCGACAGTTGCCGGGTGGGTTTCGCACCCACTGAAAATCGCCGCCTTTCCACGGCGCACTAAATAATCCGGCCAAGAGTCCTCCGCGTCGCGCACAAATCCGTTTCCAATCACCGCAAAACGGACCGCCTGCCATGTGGCGAAGCCGTTAATCGAGACGCCATCCGTTACCTGCGACTCAGGGAGATCTTGCAGCTTCGCGCTCCGCTGCAAGGCTGCATTGAATCCGCCGTACTGCGCTAGAAAGTTCTCGTCACTGCGGGTCATCGCGTCGTCAATCAACTTGATTTCCTGCTTTACTGTCAGTCCTTCGCTTGGCTTCATGGGTGCGGGCGCAGCTCAAACCCGTAACACCCTATACGCCCGCTCGACGGTTTCATGTTCGACTCCAATGGCGATCACTCGGACCTGTCGCCCTTTCTCCCGATATGCCGAGAAGAATTTCGTGGCGCTGCCGCTCGAAATGATCGAAGATGAATCGGGCGCCCCGGCAGGCATGCAGGAAATGAATAAATGAAAACTACCCGCTACTTCACCCACAGTCGGAGTCGACCGGATCGGCAGGAGATTCGAGATGAATGGATTATCGCCGGCATCCGCGATCCGGCAGAGGAGGAAATCCAGGCTGACGGAAGAATCAGAAAGTGGATCTGGGTGGAAGAAAAGAGAGCTTTTCTACGCATTATTCTGCTTAAAGATGGGGAAACGGTTCACAATGCATTCTTCGACCGGAGGTATCCAAGAAAGGAAAGCGAATGAAGATCAATTACTTTGAAGATACCGACACCGCTCTTATTGAGTTCACCTCGGAGCGGGTCGCCGAGACCCGAGAGGTGTCTGAGAATATCTACCTGGATTTAGACGAGAGTGGAAACCTCGTCTCCATGACGATTGAGCATGCTGGGGAGCTTGCCAACATCCGGGATTTTGCTTTCGAGCATCAACCCAAAGTGAACGTATAATCATTCATCGCGCCGTCCGCGAGCTCCGATCTTGGAACCGCCACCCCCACAAAAGATAAGGGAACCTTTCCTCTGACAATGCCAAGGTACCAAATGACGAGGGGTTCATTGTGGCAGCCGAACTCACGGTGGGCCGCGAGCACGCCGACTCCACCCTCTCGGATCTTCTCGACCAGATAGAGATTTCCATTCGGCGTTTCACGGTGGACGACCACAGGTCGATCTACGCTCGGGTCGGCGCGGCCGGCGCCGAGGCCATCGTGATCGTGTTTCCCCCTCGTCGCTTTGCGGTGGCGACGGGCCCCAGTCAGCCCATGGGCGCAACGAGAAACGGTTCTTCCAAAGGACGGCGGGAAGGCAAAGGATTTAGGCGTGGGTTTTTGATTCGTGTTGAGCAAACAGCTTGTCGATGTAAGCCATCACGTCATCTTTCGTTAATCGAGCCGGTAGGTCCTCACCTTTCAGATTATCTTTGCCAGTGAGCATCGAAAAAACGGCCTCGCGGTCCCAGTCGGGAGCTTGCCCGTTGTAGATTGCACAGACAAACGGCGAAAGGATTCCTTGCAGGATGGCCACTCGATCAGTTAGCCTTTTCTCTTCTTCGGTCATCAATTCACCTGCCCATTTGTTTCGGCCTCTTCCTTTCGCGCGATCTCCGTTAGTCCCGAGGCGGTTTTCAGCGGCTTCCTCCACAAAATACATTCCCATCTAACTCTGTTCCAGGCTGAAGCGGCAAGCGTTCCATTAAAAACCCTTCAAATCCGTCCCTAACTTTCGAGGCCCTTGGGCGCACTCCACACTACCGTTACTGGCCCGCACCGGACCCGGTGTCTGGCTGCTGTTGGGCGCCGTGGCCGGGCTTGCCCAAAGGATTCTTTCTGCAACTCGTCCACTGATACTGGTTGATTTGCCTACATATGGATACCAGGGTTGGCGGTAGGGCGGCAATCGGGCAGTGGCGTCTTCTGTGGGGCGAGGGACCCTATCCTACACTCAAGGGACGGGGTCGGACCAGGCGGAAGGCTGCTCCGACGGGAAGGCATCCACGAAGATTTCGTCACTCCACTGCTCCCTGTTTCCTGTTTGCGTGACTCCGATGGCGATGGTGGAGATGTAAAAGTTGCTGTCCTTGGCACCGTCAGCCAGAAACCCCGAGACTGGCTCCGGAACATCCAGGCACATCTCGATGAGGGTGGGGGCATTGTCACGTTAAGTGCTCTAATCTCGATCTGGTGATTTCGGTGTAGGCCTTTTGGGATGGACACCATCTCCTTCAAACGTCACCGCTTTCCACCGGAAATCATTCGACGCGCCGTTTGGCTCTATGCCAGGTTCGCTCTGAGCTATCGGGATGTGGAGGATCTTCTTGCGGAGCGAGGTCTGGATATTTCCTACGAGAGCGTACGGCGCTGGTTCCTCAAGTTTGGTGCGCCGATTGCCCGAAACCTGCGCCACACGCGACCCATTCCCAACGGCTATTGGCATCTTGATGAGATGGTCATCCTGATTCGCGGACAGCGTTATTGGTTATGGCGCGCGGTCGACAATGAAGGCGAGGTCCTGGATTTCCTTGTGCAATCGAAGCGGAACGCCCAAGCAGCGTTGAAGTTGATGCGCAAGCTGCTGAAGAAACAAGGCTGGCCACCCACCCGGATCACAACCGATAAACTCAGGTCCTATCACGTCGCCATTCGAACCCTCGGCCTGACGGCTCAACACATCGACAATAAGCGTGCGAATAATCGTGCCGAGAATTCGCATCAGCCCGTCCGGCGTCGAGAACGAAAACAGCAGCGTTTCAAATCACCGGGTTCGGCCCAACGCTTCCTGAACATCCAGGCCGCCGTTTACAATACCTTTTACCTCCAACGTCATTTATGCAATAGACTCACATTCAAACGATTTCGAAAAGACGCATTCAATGTATGGGAAGGTGCGAGTGCGGCCGCCTGAAAGGGAATCCATGCGGGCCTTTGCGGCCCAACAATAAGGGTTGTATCCGGAGTGCAACGAGAAAGGCAAGAGGTTTCAGACGACTGGAAGTGTGGGGGATTCCGGATACGACCCTGTTGGACTGAGCCGCTGGTGGCTGCTATGGGGATTGTTTCAGGTGTGAGCGGATGAGGGAGGCAAGTGGGGAGTGCGGGAAGGGGATATTCCGCCCGGATTGGGGGGGGAAGGCACCCGATGAACAAGTAGGGGGATGAAAAGGGGACCGGCAGAGGGCTGGGGAACGGTAGAGTAGACGCGGGAGTAGGAAGGCCGCTGAGCAGCAAAGAGGCAAGCTCGGCAGTCCCAGGATGCGAGGAAAGAGTGGTTGAGAGAGCTTCACGGGGAGTGGATCCTTTCCTCGATTCGATACGGTGTAGGGAGGAGAGTGTCGACCCTGAGCATTGGGCCTTGGCCGCAGACGGGACACAGCAGATGGGGCTGTTCTAGGGGAGGAGTGTCGGCACAGGAAAGGCTGGTCTCGGGCTGCGGATGGCGGGTGTGGATAGGAGCGAGCAGGCGCCGGCAAAGTGCCAGCTTTTGTCGGCGGCAGCGGTTGGCCAGAAAGCCGTAACTGCGGATGCGCACAAAGCGGGTCGGCAGGGCATGAAGTAGGAAACGGCGAATAAACTCCTGCTGCTGCAGTACCAGGGTTCTGGAGCGCCCCCCCCGCCGGTAGTCTTTGCAACGCAAGCTCACCTGGCCTTGCTGAAATGACAGCAGTCGCCGGTTGGAAATGGCCACCCGATGGGTGTATCGAGCCAGATACTTGAGAACCTGCTCGGGCCCGCCGAAGGGAGGCTTGGAATAGACCACCCAGTCGGTTGCACGCAGTTGTCTGAGCAGAGTTTTCCAGTGCTCTGGGCAGGCCAAAGACTGGAGCTGTCCGTGAAAGGAAAGCTCTCCGGTGTGATAGTGGCGATCCAGAGAGTGAAGAAACTTTCCCCGGAAGACACGGCTGAGCACACGCACGGGCAAAAAGAAGCTGTGGTGGCAACTGACCCAGCTGCTTTCGTCTGCACCAAGCCCTCCACCGGGGACGACACAGTGCAGATGGGGATGGTGCATCAGGTTTTGACCCCAGGTGTGAAGGATGGCCAAGAACCCGATCTTGGCTCCCAGATGGCGCTGGTCGCGGGCGATCGTCAGTAGAGTCTGCGAGACGGCCCGGAAAAGGATGCCGTAGATCTGTCGCGGATTCTGAAGGGCGATGGGGCCCAGTAGCGCAGGCAACGTAAAGACGACATGAAAGTAAGGCACTGGCAACAAGTCGGCGGCGCGATCTTGTAACCATTTGGCCTGACAGCTGCCCTGGCATTTGGGGCAGTGGCGGTTGCGACAGGAGTTGTAGGAGATCTCCTGATGATCGCATTGCTGACAAGCCAGCACATGCCCACCCAGGGTGGCAGTTCGGCAGGACGCGATATCCCGTAGCGCCTTGCGTTGCTCACCAGAAGTGGGATGCTGAGCCAGAAAAGTTGTTCCTGCACTGCGAACCACATCGGCCACTTCCAGCCGATGTCTTCCCACCCTTAGCTGGAGCTGGGGAAACGGGCCAGCAGGTCTTGAGTCCGGCACTTGGAGCCGGGAGCATGAGTAGCTACGTGCAAGTAGACCGAAGTAGTGTTGAGGCTGCGGTGCCCGAGCAGCACCTGGATGGTCTTCAGATCGGTTCCGGCCTCCAGCAGATGAGTGGCAAAACAGTGACGCAGCACATGGGGACTGACCCTTTTGGCCAATCCAGCCCGGCCAGCTGCCTGCTTACAGACTCTCTGCACCGAGCTTTTGGAGAGAGCAGAGCCGTCCTCTTTTCCGGGAAACAGCCAACTGGCAGGTTGATTTCGCTTCCAGTACATCCGAAGCTGCCCCAGCAGTGTCTCCGAGAGAGGAGCGTAGCGGTCTTTGCGGCCTTTTCCGCGACGGATTCGAAGTACCATCCGTTGACTGTCGATGTCCGAGACGGCCAAGTGCAGGGCCTCGGAAAGTCGCAGCCCAGCGGCGTAAATCGTCATCAGCAAGGTCCGGTGTTTGAGGTTGTCCAGGGTTCGCAACAAGCGGGCCACCTCGTGGGGGCTCAAGACCACAGGAAGTTTCTTTTCCTGCTTGGGAAAGGGGATGTGCTCGACGGCCCAGTCTTTGTTCAGGCAGACCCGGTAGAAGAAGCGCAAAGCGCAAACCGTTTGGTTGAAGACCGGCCAGGAAGCCTTCTTGGTTTCCACCAGAAAGACCTGATACTGGCGAATCTGCTCGGGTCCCAACAGATGAGGGGACTTGCCGAAATGGCGCGCGAACTCAGCCACCCTTCCGACATAGGTTTCGATGGTGCGCTCTGCATAGTTGCGGATCCGCAGATCCTCGATCATCCTTTGGCGTAAGATAGTCATGACAGACTCCTTTCGTGAGGTAGGGTTATTGGTTTTTGCAACAACACCTTGCCTCACGAAGGAGCCTCTTGGCCACTCCGAGACCTTAAGTCTCGATATCCAAAAGTGATACTGGATTCTTGAAGAGAGAGCCCGGGGAGATTCCTACCGCTGGAAGCGGTTTAGTTCAACACGATTAACGTGACAATGCCGTGGAGTTACCCCGGCGGTCTCACGCGGTCGAAGTCCTGTACGATCGCGGTCCCCGAAGTGTGGTTCCGACAGGGCGCCCGCGTCGGATCGGGGGAGGCTCTCGTCTCGTGAGGTCGTGGCCCGTGCCTCCTGTGACATTGCCCTTGGAGCGGACAGTGCCAGGGGGCTGCGATGTATGGCGCGGCACGGACCTGCCACGGAGAAGAGAAGAGAGCCGTCCCGTGCGGTCCGAGCGGAGATCCGTCGTCGCACCTGCCGGCGAACTATCCGACGCGCTGCTAGTCGTCACGGCCCCGTTACACTGGAGTCCCTTCGTTGGTCGGCCGGTCGAGTCCAGTCCGTCCAGTCCAGCTCGTCTAGCCATCCGGCCCTGTCATCGCGCGGTGCCAGGATGAGACGACCAAGGTCGGCCGGGTCACTCTCGACTGTGATCTCCATGATTACGTAAGTTTGAGGGATATAAAAACGTATCCCTCTTATAGGGGAGCCAATCGACGAATGATCTTTTCCCAGTCACGACCTGGGTGGCATCACAAGAGACACAAGAGACCGCTTGACCTGAACGCCAAAAGCCGGGTATTCTCAGAGCGCTTCTTTGGTGCGAGGTCTCCTGAAGAAGCTTGAAAAACCGACTAGAAGGCCTGGACTGTCTCACCCTAGCGAAAACACCCAACAAAACTAAGAACAGCTGGATTGTGGGCACCGAAGTGCCTGTTCCCCGTATTTCTGTCTCGTTTTTGGGGAAAGTATTGCGAATGGAAGACAAAAGAGATTCTCTTTGGAGGAGAACATGAATAGTAACAAACTGTATGTAGGTGGTTTGCCCTACGCGACCACCGAGGCGGACCTGGAAGGACTTTTCTCGGAGCACGGAACCGTTGAGTCGGCCCGGGTGATCACCGACCGGATGACCGGCCGCTCGAAAGGGTTCGGTTTCGTTGAAATGGCCAGCCAGGCAGAAGCCGAGGCAGCTATTGAGAAGCTGAATGATTCTGAGCTCGAGGGCAGGACTCTGGTTGTCAACGAGGCCAAGCCCCGTGAAGAGCGAGGATCTTCCGGGGGCGGCGGCCAGAGAAGAAATCGCTGGTAATCGCCTGCACCACGCTAATTAGTGAAGGGGTCCCGGGTTCGCCCGGGCCTCTTTCACCGTGATGATTCTCGTAAGGGTAAAGGGCTATCCTTCCAACGACGAAGTGAAGAACGCTCTTCCCTAGAACTTTCTGCGCTCCAATAATCTCGATCAGATCTTCCTCTTTCTCGGTGCTGCTGGAATTCACGTGCTTGATGCCGAGCAGCTGAACAATCGAAGAGACAAAATGGAGCGTCCTGAAACAACGAGGCGTGACGAGTTGCCCAGGGAGTGAGAAAGGAATGGTACGCTCAGCCGATCGGCAGTCTCGAATCAGCGATTCGACTACTCGGAGACCCGCTGAAGACCGCGGAGTGGACGCAGTTGGCGAACTGCTGAACCTCCAGGAAATCGCCAGCTATCTGAGGCCGACGACGGGGAGTCTTCCTACAGTTCAGGGGGTGGATGTGGCCCACGTTTCCGTGCCTCTGCACGGAAACGTGGGAGGCGACCACATCATCTATCTGGACTTCAAGAAGCGCCACGATCTGAAAGCCCGCATCGCCGACGCGGAAGCTACCGGCCATCACCACATTGCTGAGAAACTCCGTCTGTGCCAAAGCCGGGCGGGAGTGGTGGTTGCGGATGTCTCAGGGCACTTCATGACCGATGCTCTGCTGACGTTAATGCTTCACCAGGCGTTTCTGCTGGGTGCCATTTACGAGCTGGACCTTCACGGTGAGGTAACCACTAGACTCTTCGAGAACCTCAACAAGCGCTTCTATCAGTCGTCCGCCGTGAACAAGTACTTGACCTTACTTTACGGGGAGATCAGCCAGGACGGGAAGTTCCGTTTCATCACAGCTGGCCATCCTTTTCCGGTTGTATTCTCGAGATACTACGACCGCATCGTGGGAATCAGTGAGGAGAGCATGAGCACTTTCCCTCCAATTGGGACGATACCCTCCAGTCATGACATTGACCTCCGAGCCACGGAAACCACGCCCCTCGGATACAAGGAGCGTTACACGGCTAACGAGATCTGTTTGATGGAGCACGGAGATATCCTGGTTCTCTACACGGACGGACTCTCGGAGCATCACAATGGCAAGGGGGAATACTTCCCCGGACGTCTGGAAGCTTGTCTCAGAGAGGGCAGGGATCAATCAGCCTCGGAACTGTGCCATCTGATCGTCGACGACGTCAGGCGGTTCGGAGAGCTCGAAGACGACCTGAGCGTGGTCCTCATCAAGCGTTTGTGAGCTATATAGACCTGTATGTACCAACTAAAAAGTTAGGGCCGGTTGGTTTTGCTCCGCCTCCGCAGGGGTCCGATACCCCAGCGAACTATGAGGGCGACACTGATTGTACTTCCTCCTCCAGCGCTCCAACACGAAGTGAGCGTCGGGCACCGATAAAAACCATTCCCGGTTCAGGCAATCGAGTCGAAAGGTGGAGATGAAGCTCTCCACGAAAGGGTTTTCCCAAGGGCTCCCGGGGCTAAGCAAGGCTACAGGGGAAGGTAACCAGCACTTTGCCGCGCCCAATAACATCGAGCGGGAATTTGCGCAGCCGATCATCGTGCGCTCCTACCTTGATGTGATCGAAGAGTCGATAGGGCACAGTAAGTGCGACGCCAAGACACAGAACGCGTTGCGAGAGGCTCTGTTGCTTCCTGATACATGCGCCAAGCCATCACGATTCGAAGCCCTTCATGCCAGCGCGCCGCTTCCTTCCGATGTGCCTGGCCTGAGCTTGCCGCCCATTTTGCACCAAGACCTGGCATACCACCCGCTTTTCCGGCGGCAGAAATGGAGCAGATCAAAATACACGATGGCGAAGTTTCTAGAGAGCGGCGCACTTCAGGAAGCGGACGACCGAACGCGTAAGCTGTTCTGGAAGTGGCTTCGCAAGAACGAACGCAGCATAGGACTGCGCGAGCGCACCAAGCTGGCTGACATAGAAGTTTGGCCGGACGTAGACGGCAAACTATGTAAGCTCTCGGATCTGTGCGTTCCGCGCTCCCGACGTGTCGTAACGATTCTCGGCGCTTCAATCTGCCAGCCGCATAAGCATGTCCGCCAATCAAGAATAATTACTTCTGGTAAGAAGCGCCGAACATCCATCCGCCGCGTGCCTTCGCAAGACGAAATCAGGGATTGGTGCGAAAGCCGCATGGTCCCATTCCTACCCGGCGATATGCCGAACGCGGACACCATCGCCGCCCTGGAACGTTTTGAGGCCGACCTGACAACTCTCCTGAAGGACTCGGGCATCGCCCGTGGAGCTACCATCAGAAGGTGTGTAAATAGCATAGGCGGTGAGTATCCTTCCGGGTTGATTTAAAACCCAGGGCCGAAAGGCCCGCAACGGAAGGAGTACACACCGCATGAGCAAGCAGAAGATTGAGGAAAGTGTGGAGTCAAGAGTTTGTTTCGAGGAGCTGGAAGATTGGGTGCGGGAGAAGATCCAAGGCTGGGTTCAAGAGCTGCTGGAGGAGGAAGTCACGGAGTTATTAGGGCGGCGTAAGAGTGAGCGGCGAAGGGCCGTGGACGCTCCGTCGGGCTATCGCAATGGATATGGGAAGCCGAGGCATCTGACGCTGAGCTCGGGGACGATCCAGGTTCGAAGGCCTCGAGTGCGGGATCTAGAGGAACACTTTGAAAGTCGGGTGTTGCCCCTGTTTGCCAAGCGGACGCGGCAGGTTCGAGAACTGATCCCTGAGCTGTACTTGCATGGTCTGGCGCTGGGGGATTTTGATCTGGCTCTGAGAGGGCTTTTAGGGGAAAAGGCGCACCTGTCGTCCTCCACGGTGGCCAGATTGAAAGAGAAGTGGCAGGCCGAATGGGAAGTCTGGCAGAGTCGACCCTTGAATGATCTGGAAGTGGTGTATTTATGGGTAGATGGAATCTACGTCAAGGCGGGTCTGGAGAAGGAAAAGGCAGTCCTGCTGGTGGTGCTGGCCGCCTTAAGTGACGGAAGCAAAGCCGTGGTGTCGGTCACGAGCGGCTATCGGGAATCGACTCAGAGCTGGTCGGAAGTACTGCGCGACTTGAAGCGCCGGGGGATGGGCTGTCCACGGCTGGTGATCGGAGACGGCCACCTGGGCATCTGGGGAGCTTTGCGCAACGTCTATCCCCAGGCCGAGGAGCAGCGCTGCTGGAATCATCGGATCGTCAACCTGCTGGCCAAGCTCCCTAAGCGAGTGCACAAGCCGGCCTTGCTGATCCTGCGGCAGATCCCTTACGCCGAGACTCGAGAAGAAGCACAACGACTCAAGAAGGTTTTTCAGCACTGGTGCCGGCAGCGAGGGCTGACTCTGGCGGCTGAGCTAATCGAGCAGGACTGGGACCGGATGGTGACCTTTTACAACTATCCAAAGAAGCAGTGGCAGCATCTGCGAACCACCAATCCAGTGGAGTCACCGTTTGCCGCTCTTCGGCTGCGAACGGACGCGGCCAAGCGATTCAAGAAAGTGGAAAACGCCCAGGCGGTGATCTGGAAGATGCTGTTGGTGGCGGAGCAGCGATTCCGCCGGTTGAAGGCACCGGAGCTGATGAAAGACGTCTACCAGGGCGCCAAATATGTCAATGGAGTCCCGGTCAACCAAGTCCCGGAGGAGAAAGCCGCCTGATGTTTTTCCACACCTAGTGACAAGAGCTCGCCGCCGATGGTGAGAGATTGAGCCGTCATCCTCGCCGAGGCTTGGCCGAGGCTCTGGTAGGGTGGGGCCGAAGGCGGAAAGGGAAAACCCAGACCGTTAGCCGATGATCGGGTTTTTTTGCGCCCACCCGAAGAAACGACCGAACATCCTCTGTAGATAAGATCGACCCCCCCATGCCGAGTCGCGGTTGTCCCGTCCCGCCGGAAGGGCGGCGATGGGGGCCAGCGAAGAGCCACTGCGTCAACGGATTTGCCGGGGGGCCGGCTGTGGCGCGGTGTTCTGGATCTGCCGTCATTGTGACCGGGGCCACCGGTATTGCGGCGAGCGCTGCCGGAGGAAAGCGCGGCGGCAACAACTGAGAACCGCCATCGAGCACTTACGGGGAAGAGATCGCAAACTGGAACCGCTCGGCTGGACCGGGCCGGACGCGGAATGGAGCGCGCTCGTGTGCCTTCACAGCGGCGTCTTCACGCGGGCGCAATTCTGCCATTACTTCAATACCTACCGGAAACAGGCGCACCGTTTCGTGAAGGTGTTGATTGATCGCAAGGCGGCGGTCGAGAGCGAGTGGCCGATTTTGAATGGGGGAGGGAAGACGTGCCGGATATCGAGCAAGCTGATCTACCGGGCGCTAGGAGTTGAGAACATCCGTCACCGGCGCAAGGCCAGCAAGCCGGTTGTCATGCGGCGGCTCCTCTCGCTTGATTTCATTCTCGAACACCCGGGCATGAACTGGCTCCCCGCCGAGGCGGAGAAGGTCGAGTTTTTTGAAAAGCTCAGCTTGCCACGGCGGTTGATTCCGCGACGGATTTACTACGGTGCTGTGGGAGCGCAGAAACGCTACTTTGCGCTCAAACTTCCCCTGGCCGCTACCGCTGAAACCGTCACCTTCGCCTACGTCGATCCGGGCCACGCGACGGATACCGAACTCCGCTCGTGGGGAGCTGCGCATGGGCCGCTTTGGGACGCCCTTCGCAAAAAGGGGCGACAGGTCCGGGTGATCGGGATCGCGGCGGAGAATGAAACCGTGGATCGCGCCGGGCGGTTGCTTCGGGCGTGGGCGGCGGCGGAGCCGGGGAAGGTGATCGAGGGGTTGACGGTCAAGCAAGAGATTAGCGCGATTAGGGAGGCACTCCACAAGGGCGACCGGGAATTGTTGGGGCAGTACGGAGGGTTTAATCAAGCGGCGGAACGGTACAAGGAACTCCTGATACTTCCCGAAGCGGAGCTTGCGGAAGGGGTCTCGATTGACGAGCATTTGACATACCAAGCCACCCGTTTAGCAGAGGTAGGATGAAGCCAGCGGGAGGCAGTAAAAAAGAGCGCCGATTCGGGGTGTTTTTCATGTTCCAAAGAACCGCATGCTTTTTGTTCCAGGGACAAAGGGGGGGGGGAACATAAAAAGGCGTGGGGGTGGAACATCCCCACATTCCTTGAACTCTTTTGTTTTCCGTGGGTTGCCCCCTACTATTCGGCTTCCATAATGACGATAGAGAAAAATCCGGGAAGACGATAGCGACCCCCCCCGAAACGGGGGAGGCATGCGGCCCCGGATAGAGGCACGGTGGAACACGCCCCTATCCCGGCCCCAGGAGGTCGCTATCGCCGGTATTTATCCCTGCGGTGCGCCGGCGCAAACCGGTGAGTAGCAGAGAGCGAGAGCCTCTCACAGGAAAGGAGTAGCGAACCATGCTGACCCCGAGTCATGCGTGTGTACTCGTAAGAGTGCAGGCGAAGCATTGACAGGGGCACGTGCGGGCCAGGTATTGAGCCGCGGAAGGAAAATGACTTCGGGGGGCCGACGTAGTCGTAGGATCGGAAGGCAACATGGAACCGTTCGCTAATCGCGAGAACGATTCCGCCCCCGCGTGGTCCCGGAACGTGTCAACAACTTTGAGACACTTTGGTGAATAAATTACTGTAGTTTCATCTCAAAAGTTCTCCTTTTCGGGAGGGTTGATCCAGACCGCCTCGGGAAGAGGAGGAGGAACGGGTTTGCCGTTGGGAAATCTCTCCGGGAAGAGTGCATGGGCGGCCTCCAATGTTTGGGATCGATCGCGACGGGTGGTGATGGCGGTGAGGTAGTGCACATCCGCGGGAGTGTGCAGGCCGGTACCCGAATGGCGATGGTCGCGGTTATACCAATCGAAGAAATCCCGACAGAAGTCTCTGGCTTGCTGAATGGTGCCGAAACGAGCCGGGAATTCGGGACGGTACTTGAGGGTCTTGAATTGGGATTCCGAGTAGGGATTGTCGTCACAGACATGAGGCCGAGAGTGAGACTTGGTGACTCCCAGATCGGCCAGTAGCAAGGCCAGTGCTTTGGAACTCATCGACGAGCCACGATCGGCATGCAGGGTGAGACCACCCGCTACGATCTCCTGCTTGGAGTAGCTCTGGGCGATCAAGACCTTGGCCAGGCGGGAGCTTTCCTGGGTGGCCACCATCCAGCCCACCACATAGCGGCTGAAGATGTCCAGGATCACGTAGAGGTAGTAATAGCTCCATTTGACGGGCCCCTTCAGCTTGGTGATGTCCCACGACCAGCATTGGTTCGGGCCGGTGGCCAGAAGTTCCGGCTTGGAGTATTGGGGATGGCGGCGCTGGCGACGGCGTTCTCTAACTTCCAGACGTTTGGCCAGAATGCGGTACATGGTTCGAATCGAGCACAAGTATCGCCCTTCGTCCAGCAGCTCCGCCCATACGGCGGCAGGAGCTTTGTCGATAAACTGTCGGCTGTGCAGGACCTCCACAACGGCTTCCCTTTCGGGCGGGCTCAAGGCGCGTGGGGATGCGGCCCGAGGCCGAGGATCCAGCGCCGGCCGTTCGCGCCGAAGTTTCTCCCGATACAGACTCGATGGCGGCAGATCCAGAGCCTGACAGCCGGCACGGACTCCGTGGGATTGTGAGAATCGCAAAGCTTCGTCCATCAGCTCTCGTCTCCGTTCTCTTCGCTGCTCGCCAGAGAGATTCCCAACAGTTGCGAGACTTTTTTTTGGAGATCCAGCATGGCTTCAAACTTCTCGAGCTTGCGTTTCAGCTTCCGATTCTCAGCCTCCACTTGCCTCAGTTGATGATCCAGAGGATTGACCGGCTTTGCCTTTCGTCCCCGCTTGCGAGGGGTCAATGCCTGCAGAGTTCCGTGCTCGCGTTGGCGTCGCCAGGTCTGCAGATTCGACCAGTAAAGTCCTTCTCGGCGCAGTAATGCTCCCACTTCGCCCGACTCTTCGCAGCCATCGGCCTGCTCCAGGACCCGGAGCTTATAGCGGGCTGAAAACCGGCGACGGGTTGCCTTGGCAGGAACTTCCGGGTCGGGTCGCGGCAACGCCTTCTCGGGCTCGGTCCGTCCCGCAGCGATTTTGGAGACCTCTCCCCTCCGCTCCGAGGTTTCCAAAATCCTCAGTTTCTTGTCGCTTCTGTTTTCTATCATTCTGTAATCCAGCTTCTCGCCCTCTACTCTAATTTAGCCGGGAAGAAGTGTCTCACCATTATTGGCACAGAGGGTCCCGAGACCCTGTGCACGTACGGAAGTTGCTTACACGGGAGCCGGGAGATCCCGCCTTTGACCCCAGGGGGATGGCCCCAAGGTCCGCGCTGTGAATCCGAAAGGAGCACGACAGCGATGCACGGAGGCGGGAAGTCGGACAGGCTGATAGTAGCTGAGAAGCGCTCGAACAAAGACGGCGGTGCGCCGCGGTCGGCGGAGAGGGTGGAGCCAAGCGGCCTGGCCAAAGGGAATTCGTCCTAGCAAAACAAGTGCCGGACACAGAGCCGGGAGAGGAATCGATATGGAGGACTCTAAACGGGCACCAAGCGGGAAATCGCGGACACAGCCAAGAGACCGCACCTACGTCGAAACCGAGGACTTGCAAAGTGCGCTGGAACGGATACGGCAGGTAGCCTGCCGGGATAAGGAGCTACGGTTCACGTCGCTCTGGCACCACGTCACTAACATCGATCGACTCCGGCAGGCTTACTTCGGCCTCAAGCGCAATGCCGCACCGGGCGTGGATGGATTGACGTGGCAGCAATACGGAGAGAGCCTCGAGGAGAACCTCCAGGATCTATCCGCAAGGCTCAAACGCGGAGCGTACCGAGCCAAGCCGGTTCGGAGGGCCTATATACCGAAGGCCGATGGGCGGCAGCGTCCGCTCGGAGTGACTGCATTGGAGGATAAGATCGTCCAGCGGTCTACGGTCCAGGTATTGAACGCCATCTACGAAACCGACTTTCTCGGCTTCTCGTATAGTTTCCGCCCGGGGCGCAGTCCACACCATGCGTTGGACGCGCTCTATGTCGGAATCATGCGCAAGCGAGTGAACTGGGTGCTGGATGCGGACGTTTGTGGGTTTTTCGATGCCATCGACCACAAATGGCTGTTGAAGTTCATCGAGCACAGAATCGCCGATCCACGTGTTATCCGCCACCTTAAAAAGTGGCTCAAGGCGGGGATCGTGGAGGATGGGAAGCGAACCGAGATCGAATCCGGTACGCCTCAAGGCGGGAGTGTTTCACCCGTGTTGGCTAATGTGTACCTTCATTATGTGTTCGATCTATGGGCCGACCAATGGAGACGCAGGCACGCTCGTGGCGATGTAATCATCGTCCGGTTTGCCGACGACTTCACAGTGGGTTTCGAGTTTCGTGAAGATGCCGAGCGTTTTCTGGCAGACTTGCGGGACCGGTTCCACACGTTTCACCTGGAACTGCACCCCGACAAAACGCGCTTGATCGAGTTCGGGCGGTACGCCGCTCGGGATCGCAAGCGCCGTGGAGAAGGGAAGCCCGAGTCTTTCGACTTCCTGGGTTTTACGCACACGTGCGACAGAACCCGGAACGGGAGATTCATCGTGCTGCGGCAGACCATGCGGAAGCGCATGCAAGCGAAACTGCGAGAGATCGCTCGCGAGCTTCGGTATCGCCTGCATGAACCCGTCCCGGTAGTGGGTCAGTGGTTGCGCAGTGTAGTACAGGGACATTTCCAGTACTATGCCGTACCGCGTAACCATCGCAAGCCGGCCGCTTTCAAGTATCAGGTCTATCGACTCTGGCTGCGTGCGCTAAGGCGTCGTAGCCAGCGTCATCGGATCACTGGAGAGCGGATGAACCGCCTAGCGACAAGATGGCTTCCTGCACTGCGAGTTGTACACCCTTATCCCGAACAGCGACTGCGCGTTATTACCTGAGGTAAGAGCCCAGTGCGGTAGTTCCGCTCGCTGGGATCTGTGCGGGGGGCGATCCGAAAGGATCGTCCCTACCGCGACGGAAGGCTCGGAAAAGACGCCCAGGAGGGGCGCGGATCAAGCGGAGAATGGCCCTATGGAATTACGGAAGATCCCCGGATTTTTGAAGGAGCTCTGGCGGCGGGAGGCCGGGCCGATGAACTGGAAAAACCCCGTCCGCGTGGTGGCCTATATCGGCTGGGAAGTTTTCAACGGCGCGGCCTTCTTGGTGGGTGAATGGGTCCGGTACGGCGTCCGAGCCAGTCAGATTGTCCTGGCAATTCCCCCCACCGTGATCCTCTTTTTCGGGGGGGCTTGGTTCGCCGTTTGGAGCTTTGCCCGGCGGCCTTTTCCGGCGCTTGAGACGGTCCCATTGCTCGATCTTTTGGAGTATCACAACCCGAATGTTTACAGCGCTGTTGTGATTTGGTACTACCTTTCGCCCCTGGTGGTGGTGATGCTGGCCGGATCTATTGTCCTGTCCATTTGGAAGGTTTGGCTTGAGGCCCGGAAGCGCGATTTAATTCCCTTTGGGGCGCTCCCCGCTTGGCCGCTTTCCCCGGATCAGCCCGACCCGGAAATCGTCATCGGGGAAGTGCATCATCCGGTCGAACCCAAGGAGATTTTCAACCCCGAATGGCTGACCATCCCGGAGCGCGGACTGTACACCGGCATTGCCATTTTCGGAGCGGTGGGGAGCGGCAAGACTTCGGCCTGCATGCACCCCTTCGCCAAGCAGCTACTCGGCTGGCAAGCGGACGATCCAGAGAAGCGTGCGGCGGCGCTCATGCTCGAAGTCAAGGGGGATTTTTGCCATGACGTGCGCTCGATTCTGGACGACGCGGGCCGGGGAGACGACTACCTGGAGCTTGGAATGGGGGGCCTCTGGAAATGGAATCCCCTCTCCGCGTGGTGGCTCGATTCGTACTCGCTGGCCTACACCGTGGCCAGCCTTCTGAATCAGCTTTTCGGCAAGGGCAAGGAACCGTTCTGGCAGCAAGCCTATACCAATCTGGTGCGCTGGATTATCGAGCTTCACCGGGTGCTACCGGAGCAGTGGGTGACGTTGCAGCAGGTCTATCAATGCACGATTGACCCGGGTCTTTTCGCGGAGAAAATCAAACAGGCGGAGAAGTTCAGCGCGGAGTTGAATACGGGAGAGGTGTTCATTCCGTCCAAAGTCTGGAAACCCAAAATGTACGATCTAGCCGATTGGGACTTGAAGGCCACACCGGACGGGAAGGAAATGCAGACCGGCTACACCGTGGAATTGGCGCATAAGCTAGCCCGGATTATGCAAGAACCGTAGTTCGGTGTTGAAAAACGACTCGAGAAGTGGCCCAACTCGGAAGCGGGCAGGTGTGACAGGCGGATTTGCGAAGAATATGGGTTGGCGAGGCGTTTGAGTGGTTTGGGGAGTGAATTTCAGACAGATCTGGGCCTGGATGAGTGTCGGAAGCGGTTTTTCGGGGGAGCTGGGAAAAGCTAACTGGAGTTCAGGCGACTCAAGACGAGGTGGAAGAGGGGTTGTTCGGGGAAGGCTGAGGAAAGATGGACCCAGATGCGTCGAGTGGTTTGTCGGATCCGGGCCCCAATCTTGAGGACCCGACGACGTAAGGTTTCGATTTCGAGCTTGTGCCAGGGGGTTCCGTGAAGATAGTCGCGCAGGCGCACGAACATCTGGTAAGCCAGTGCATGCAGGAGGAGTCGAAACTGATTGGCCAGGAATCGATGACAGCTGAGTCGGTCCATGCTCAGATGATTCTTGAAGGCCTTGATGAAGTTCTCGGTCTGCCCTCGGTTTGTGTAGTGGTCATAAAGTGATTGGGAGCAGAGATCGTCCCGGTTGGCAACTACAAAGCGACGATTGATGCCACGCTGATCGACCTCCACTTTGACAATGACGCGACGGGATCGATCCCAGCTGTGGGCTCGATAAAGAAACTCGTCAAACTGACGCTGTTTTTCCTCCAGCTCAACGAACCTCAGCCGAGTCGAATCCAGCAGGGGCTCGACCACTCGCTGCAGGCGAGGGTTTCGACTTAACCCAATGACATACTGGAGTTTATTCTCTTCACATTCACAGAACTCGTAGAGCCGAGGCGTGGCAAAGCCGCTGTCGGCCCGAATCTCAATCTCGACATCCGTCCCCACTGCTTGTCGGATGGCCTCCACGACTCGCTTCAGAATGGGCACGATGTGAGAGGCAGCCCCCTTGTTGCCAGGTCTCAACACGGCACAGACCAGGTCTCCCGTGTCGGCATCGAAGATCAGCAAAGGATGCAGAATGTGGTTTCGGTAATACCCGTGGTAGAAGGAGAACTCCTGTTGGCCGTGAGTGTGGTCGTCGGTACTGTCCAGATCCAGGATGATCTTGCTGGGACGTCTCTTCTTCAGGGAGCGCACATAACGGCCTGGCAGCCACCGGCTCAGACGCATCAGATCCTTCTTGGTGACGGAGTTCTCCAGGCGGGAGAAAGTCGGCTGGGTGGCCAAATCGGGATCGCTCTCTGGCAACTGATCACAGACGGTCTTGAGCATCGGATCCGAGCGCAGCGTATCGGCGTCATTACAGTCTTCGTAGCCGGCCACGATCTGCAAGACTCGTTGTCGGATCAACTTCAACAGGTCATGACGAACGTAGCGTCGGTCTCGACTTTCCGCAATACACGAACTGAAGCCCTCGCACAATCGATGTTGACGATCCAGGGATCCAAACAACAACCATCCTGCGTCGGAAGTGAGGCTCCCTCCATCAAAACGCGTCGTGATCTTTCTGTGGCTGTGAAATGGCAGGGTATTCTGGCAGACTGCTTTCAACATTGCCGTAGCTCCTGTTTAGGGTCATTGTTTTTGTAAACCCTTTTATATCAGAGAGCTACGGCCTTTTTTCTGGGCCCAAATCTCACTTGAATTTAGATCTCTTGCATAATCCGGGCTAGAGGGCGCTCTGGGAGGCTGGCAGATGAATGGGATCGTCACTTACTCCTCGGGAGTGAGGGGTACGATCTTCAGTGGCGGATACGATACGCTGACCACCGGAGACCCCGGCACGGTGACCTTTCATGGGACCGACCCCGGCTTCGCCGGAGTGATTCGCGGAGACAGGATTGTTTTCATTACCGAAGAGCAGAAAGCCCTTTTCGCGCATCCGGTGGCTGGAAGTGCAGGGCTCACGGCCCAGCGCTTCTTCGCCAGTCCAGCTCACTGGGCCCTGGACATAAGTGCTTTCAAAGAATTCACGACGCCCGGGCTGGCCGGGGAAAACAGCCGCTTGCAGTTTCGAGTCGAGGCCTTCAATTTGACCAACAGCACCCGCTTTACCCTCGCCGATCTCAACTTCGCGTCTCCATCGTTTGGAACGATCTTCGCCTCCCTGCCGCCGCGCATCGTGCAGGTGGGCTTGAAGTTTCTATTCTGAGAAGCTGCCCCCTGCCGCGATCCGATCCGTAGGGGCGACTTCGGGTGGTCGCCCGTCCAGCGGGCCGGCACAAGACCGGCCCCTACGAAATGCGATCGTAGGGGCGACCCTGGTGGTCGCCCGCCCAGCGGGCCGGCACAAGACCGGCCCCTACGAAATGTCTGTTCTGGTCTTATTACAATCACTTCCCCGTAGGGGCCAGGCGCTCCAGTTCTTCGAACCAGTTCTGGATGAAGCGGATGCGGGTGGGGAAAAACTCTCCTCTGAGGGCTGTCCTGGCGGCCTCATCTGAAAATTTCAACAAGAGAAAACGTCCGTCCGGTGCTACATCGTAAGAGCGGACCGGAGTTGAACCCTCATATGGGCCTCCTTCAAAAAGCTCGACGGGCAGGCCCGGTCTCAAGCGCTCCCCGTGAAGCTCGATCTTCACCGAATAGAATTTCGTATCCTGCTCCAATCCGCGGTAAAAGATCTCTCCGCGGTCTCGTGACCAGGCCGGATTCACACCCCCCCGGGTCGAGATCTGTTCAGAGGATCCGGTCCCCCGGGAGGATCGAACGTAGATCTCCATACGCCCGGACTCCTCCGAGCCGTACACGATCCAACGTCCGTCAGGCGAAAACTCCGGCCAGCGTGTGTCGAACTTCGTCTCCAGAAATGGCTCCGTTTTGCCTTCCCGCGTCAGGATCGAGACGCGAACCTGTTCCCCCGGCGAACCGCGAGGCGACAGCGGTACGAAAGCCAGACGTCGCCCGTCTGGGGACCAGGAACTGAGGAAAGGCAAGGCCAGGTCGAGGTCGTCCCCCGTCAGCCTCTCAACTTCGCCCGGCCCGGTATTGACGATCTTCATGTACAGAGCGTTCGATCCATCTCGATCCGAAGCAACCGTAAAACGCTCCGGCCCGGGGCCCCAGATGGCGGTCAGGTGGTTCCCCTCAAAGGTCTGCCGGCGCAGAGTCCCCCGCTCCGTATCAAACAGCCAGATGTCCCGGGAAGGATAAGCGTGCGTGAGCAGGACCTGGCGGCCATCGGGGGAGACACGAGCCGCCCCATAATCCTTCAAATCTTCCGGTCTAAGGCCCAACGCTTCTTCTCGCCCCCTTCGGTCGACCCAGACGGGAGTTTCCTTCGCCTCCGGATAAACTGATCCTTGTGCGTAGGCCAGCACTCCCGTTGCTGAGAAGCTGAACTGGGCGGCTCCGGTCTCGCGATTCGTGTTCGTGGTGTAAATGGAGCGGCTGATCCCTTCCAATACCGGGACTTCGGGGCCGGTCACTTCGAGGCTCGTCAGATCAAACGGAACCGCCAGTAGCCGGGCCTCTCGCGCAAACACCAGATGTCCGCTGGGCACATAACGGGCGTCCGCTGCGTCCTCGAGGAGCGGTTTACGCTGGCCTGTCTCCAGAGACTGCACGAAGACCCGAACTCGTTTCCAATCCAGGGGGAAAGTCTCATAGCGCACCGTGAAGAGCACCGCTTTGCCGTCAGGAAGAACGTGAGGCAGGCGGTGGCTGACCTCTCCGGCCGCTTCGTCCAGTTGACTGATCTCTTGTGGGGTGCCTCCGGAGGCCGAAACACGAGACAGGCCACCTGTCGGGCCGGCGAAAATGATCGTGTCATCCGGTCCCCAGCTGGCTCCATACCAGGCGTTACACTCGCACAGTTCCTCCGGCTCACCCCCTGACAGATTCACTTTCTGGAGCCTTGGTCCTTCTTCCGTCCAGGCCACATAACCCAGCCATTTGCCGTCCGGGGAAAAAAAGGGCTGCGTGGACTCCTCCGTGCCCGGGATGGGCCGGGACTTCCATTGATCCAGCCGGTGCAGGTAGATCTTCGATATCCCGTTCGGAGAGGATACGGATTGGGAGACAAAGGCCACCTCCGTACCGTCCGGGGAGAGAGCCACACCGTGTCGAAAATGAGGCTCGAGTCTCTCTCCCTCCGGCACCAGAATCTCATTCCGAAAGGGCAGCGTGGCGGAGGTCTGGTCGGGGGTAGGCGTCAGGTACCACATGGCTGCGGCCCCTGCCGCCATGGCACCTGCGATCACTCCCACCGCCCAAAGCAGCGAGACTGTCTTTCGAGGTCTGGGGCTCTTCGCGGCGATCACTCCTGAGGGGACAGGTCCCGACAGTTCCTGACTCACCGTCACCAGGTCCGTGTGTACCTCACGGGCCAGTTGATAACGCCTCTCTACCTCCTTCGACAGCATCTTCGCCACCGTGTGGGCGAGCAGCGGCGAAACTGCTGGTCTGTATGTCGAGATCGGCTCCGGTACTTCGGCTAGAATCGCACTTGCCGTCTCCATAGGAAGTGGCTTCCGAAATGGATTCACTCCCGTGAGCATCTCGTACAGCACCACTCCCAATGAGAAGATGTCACTGCGCGGATCCACCTCCCTTCCCGTAACCTGCTCCGGGGACATGTAGGAAATCGTCCCCCTGGCCGAGACCTCTTCCGTCAGGTTGGCCGTGTAATCCTGCCCTTCTCCTTCTTCTGTTTTGATCCACTTGGCCAACCCGAAGTCCGTGATCTTCACATGGCCTTGCTCCGTCAAAAGGATGTTCCCGGGCTTGACATCCCTGTGGATGATCTTGCGACTGTGGGCCTCTTCCAGTGCCTCGGCTGTCTCCCGGGCGATCTGCAAGGCTTCCTCCAACGGAAGACGAGATCCGGAGAGCTTCTCCTTCAGCGTCTCTCCCTGGACATACTCCATGGCAATGAAGGGTCTTTGATCCATTTCTCCCACATCATGGATGTGACAGATAAAGGGATGATCCAGGGCGGCCGCGGCTCTGGCCTCCCGCAAGATCCGCTTTTCAGACTCCGTGTCCAGATCGTCTCCGTCGCGAACGAACTTCAGGGCGACTTTTCTGTGCAGCACGGTGTCTTCGGCTAAAAACACCTCTCCCATGCCTCCTCGGCCCAGCTTTTTCAACAACCTGTACCGGGACTCTTCTCTTGCACCTTCCATATTGGAACCCGTGTGGGATTTGAACTGTGACGCATTGTAGCCCGGGCGGGATTCAGGCACCAAACCAACCCGGACCGGCAAAGTGTGGGAGCGAGTTCCATCCCGCGATCGGCCCCGTAGGGGCGACCCTGGTGGTCGCCCGTTAGGCGGGCCGGCACAAGACCGGCCCCTACGAAATGTCGGGTCTGATCGGGCTCACTCCCCCGTCGGGGCCAGGCGCTCGAGTTCGGCGAACCAGTTCTGGATGAACCGGATGCGCTTGGGGACGAATCCTTCCTGCCCGGCTATCACGGCGGCCTCATCCGGACTCTTCATCACGAGGAAACGTCCATCCGGAGCAACATCGTAATGGCGAGTGGGACCTCCTTGGTCATAGGGACCTTCAAAAAGCTCTACCGGCATACCCGGTGTGAGACGATCCCTGTCATCCCCATCGATCCTCACGGCATAAAACTTTTTTTCCGGCCCGGCCCGGTAAAAGATTTCGCCGCCATCCCGTGACCAGGCCGGAGATAATCCTCCCTGGGTCGAGATCTGCTCAGAAGATCCGGGCCCCGGGAAGGGGCGAACGTAGACCTCCATGCGCCCCGACTCATCCGACGCGTAGACAATCCAACGCCCATTGGGTGAGAATTCCGGCCAGCGTTCTTCGAAGCTCGTCTCCAGGAAAGGCTCCACTTTTCCCTCCCGCGTGAGGATCAGGATATCCATCGACCATTCCCCTCGACCAGCCCCCCCGAAAGCCAACCGTTGTCCGTCCCGGGACCAGGAACTGAGGAAGGCTATTACCAGGTCGTCCCTCGACAACCTCTCGACTTCTCCAGGACCGGTATTGAGTCTCTTGGTGTACACAGCGTTCGATCCATCTCGATCGGAGTCGACGGTAAAGTACTCAGACCCAGGCCCCCAAATTGCATAGGTGTGGTTCCCTTCGAAGGTCTGCCGGCGAAGGGTCTTTCTTTCCAGATCAAAAAGCCAGGCGTCCTGCGGAGGATAGAGGGTCGAGAGCAGTACCTGGCGGCCATCGGGGGAAACACGACCCATGTGGTACAGTTTCAGCTGGTTCGGTGCCAACCCGACCGGTTCTTCTCGCCCTTTCCGGTCGACCCAGACAGGAGTGTACTTCGTCTCGGGGAATACCGATCCTGGTGCGTAGGCCATCACTCCCGTCGCTGAGAAGCTGAACTGGGCTGCTCCGGTCTCCCGAAATGTGTTACCGGTGTAAATGGAATGGCTCATCTCATCTAACACCGGGACTTCAGGCCCCGTCACTTCCAGTCGATCCAGATCAAAAGGAACCGCCAGCAGCCGAGCTTCCCGGGCAAACACCAGATGGCCGGTGGGGACGTATCGGGCGTCCGAGGCGTCCTCGAGGAGCTGTTTGCGCTGGCCGGTCTCCAGAGACTGCACGAAGATTCGAGCCCGTTTCCAGTCCCTGGCGGAGGTCCTGTACGGTACAGTGAAGAGTACCGCTTTGCCGTCAGGGAGAAAGTGCGGGAGCCGGTGACTGATCCCTCCGGCTGCTTCGTCGGGTTGAGTGATCTTTTCGGGCGTCCCTCCGGAGGCCGAAACGCGAAACAGGCCACCCCCTTCCGCGGCGAAAACGATCGTGTCATCCGGTCCCCAGCTGGCCCCGAAAAAGGCATTACACTGGCACAGATCCACAGGCTCACCCCCGGACAGATCCACTTTCTGGAGCGTTGATCTTCCTCCCTCTCTTAGAGACATGTAACCCAGCCAATTGCCATCCGGAGAAAAAAAGGGTTGCACAGCGTCCTCAGTGCCCGGGATGGGCCGGGACTGCCACTGATCCAGCCGGCGCAGGTAAATGCGAGCTTCCCACGGGTTTAGGGTTCCCGAGACGAAGGCCACTTGCGTGCCGTCCGGGGAGAGGGCCAAACCGTGTCGGTAAAAGGACACCAGTCTCTCTCCTTCCGGCAGCAGAATCTCATTCCGGAAGGGCACGGTTTCGGCGGACTGGTCTGTAGCAGGCGTCAGGTACCACATGGCGCCGCCGCCTGCCGCCATCGCAGCTGCCATTACTCCCACTGCCCACAGCAGAGAGACTCTCCTTCTCGGTGTGCCGATCCGGGCTGGAATCAGCTCCGAAGGTACAGGTTGCGTCAGTTCCTGACTCACCGTCACCAGGTCCGTGTGTGCCTCACGGGCCAGTTGATAGCGCCCCTCTGCCTGCTTCGACAGCATCTTCGCCACCGTGTGCTCGAGCAGTGGCGAGACTCCTTCTCTGTATGTCGAGATCGGCTTCTGTACTTCGGTAAGAATCGCACTTGCCGTCTCCATCGGAAGTGGCTTCCGAAATGGATTCACTCCCGTCAGCATCTCGTACAGCACCACTCCCAACGAGAAGATGTCGCTGCGCGGATCTACCTCTCTCCCCGTGACCTGCTCCGGGGACATGTAGGGAACCGTCCCCCTGGCCGAGACCTCCTCCGTCAGGTTGGCTGTGTAATCCTGCCCTTCTCCTTCCTCTGTCTTGATCCACCTGGCCAACCCAAAGTCCGTGATCTTCACATGGCCCTGTTCCGTTAAGAGGATGTTTCCCGGCTTGACATCCCGGTGGATAATCTGGCGACTGTGGGCCGCTTCCAGGGCCTGGGCTGTCTCCCGGGCGATCTGCAAAGCCTCCTCCAATGGCAGACGAGATCCAGCGAGTTTTTCCTTCAGGGTCTGTCCCTCGACATACTCCATGGCAATGAAGGGTCTTTGATCCATCTCTCCCACATCATGGATGTGACAGATAAAGGGATGATCCAGGGCAGCAGCGGCTCTAGCTTCCCGCAAGATCCGATTTTCAGAGGCAGTGTCCAGATCGTCTCCATCGCGCACGAACTTGAGGGCCACTTTTCTGTTCAGCACGGTGTCTTCGGCTAGAAACACCTCCCCCATGCCTCCCCGGCCCAGCTTCTTCACCAACCTGTACCGGGACTCTTTTCCTGGGTTTTCCATACCGAAACCTGTGTGGGATTTGAACGTGGAGGCATTGTAGCCCGGGCGGGATTCAGGCACCAGGCCAACCCGGGCCGGCACCAGGCCGGCCCCTACGACCACTCCCCCTAACAGGAAAACGCCGTAGGGGCGACTCCGGGTGGTCGCCCGCTCAACGGGCCGGTACTAGGCCGGCCAGCCCCAACGTAATTCCGTGCTAGGACCCTCTGGCACTTTTTGAGGGCACTTCCCGCTTATAAGAGTGAGAAGCCATCTAAGGCAGGTCGGGGTTTCCCCTTCCTTTCTTTGAATGGCTGGTCTAGCCTATGTGTAAGCTGTCACTGTTTCCCCAAAAGGAGAAATGTCGTGCCTTCGAAAGCGCCGAGTGCGGTCATCCTGACCGTCTCGATCTGCCTCTTTGGTTTCACCGCCCCTGATCTCCTGAGCCAGGCCGCCACTGCCCGGGTGGACGGCGTGGTCAGAGACGCAACCGGAGCTGTGGTACCCGGGGCGACGGTGACCTTCACCGACCAGGGCACCAACCTGACCCTCGAGGTGATTTCAAACGATCGGGGGCGATATCTCTTCGTCAGCGTCAGACCCGCCTTTTACACGCTGGGTGCCGAGCTGCCTGGGTTCAAGCGATACACGCGGCCGGATATCAAGGTAGAAGTGGGAGACACGCTGACACTCGACTTGGTGCTGGAAACAGGCGCAATCGAGCAGCAAATCACCGTCACCGCCGCGCCACCCACCGTCGATCGGGTCTCTCAGTCACTTGGAGGCGTCGTTAATGAGCAGCAAATCAGTGACCTGCCCCTCGTTGACCGTGACCCTATGTTCCTTTTCTTCCTGCAGGCAGGCACCAATCGATTTTTCCCCGAGCAATTCGCCGACGGTGGACAGGTCGACGGCCTGAGGGCAGGCGATAACAATGTCCAGGTTGAGGGCATCTCGGCAAGTCACCCGGCTTTTCCGTTTGGGGCAATATACTCGGCAGCCCCTGTCATCAATGAAGCCATGGCCGAATATCGAGTCGTCACTTCGAGCGCCTCGGCCGAGCACGGTCTCGGATCAGGAGCCCAGGTTCAAATGCTCTATAAGTCCGGGACCAACGACTTGCACGGAAGCGTCTTTTACTTTCATCGCAACGGGGCACTCAATGCTAATGAGTTCTTCCGCAACCGGGGGGGCATTGAGCGGCCCTTTTTCCTGCGTCACCAGTACGGCTTCGCAGTCGGCGGACCCGTCATCAAGGACAAAGCGTTCTTCCACTTCACCTACGAAAAGATCGATGAAATACAGGATGCGACCATTCTGAACGAAGTCTATACAGACCGCTTCAAGGAGACGGGCATCTTCCAGTACCGGAATACGGATACGGGTGAGATCCAGGAGATCGATCTCACGACCATTGACCCGACGCGGACCGGCATAAGTCCCCAGTGGAGCAGCTTTGGCTCCATGCTGCCTTCTCCCAACACCACCGACGCGGGCGATGGTTTCAACACCGCCGGCTACCGCTTCAGCTCAGACGATCCCTGGAGGGAGTGGCGCTTTGTGGTCACAGGCGACTACATTTTCAATGACAGACACCGGCTGGCGGTCTCGGGCGCCAACCGCAGATTGGACGATACCGGCGCCCGCCACATCCTGGGACACCGAAATTTCGTCGCTCTTCTCAGATTCCCGGCGGTGATCGCCAGCCTGACGTCTACATTCACGCCCAGCCTTCTGAACGAATTGAGGCTGGGTGGAACCTCGCAAAAGTTCGAGGTGACAAACGGCGACGAGACGCGTTTCACGAACTTTCCACTGCTCAATTTCAACGGGCTCGGCCAGCCCACCAGATGCTGCACTGCCAACCGTAGCATTTTCCTGCCTCAGTCCCATCCGACGGCCATGTTGACCATCAACGACAACCTGACCTGGATTCGAGGAGACCATACCTTCAAGGGCGGCGTTGATATCCGGATCAATCGTTTCAATTTGCGCTTTGGCGATGACCACTATCTTCCCGTGGCAGACACGAATAACGCCTTCAATCCGGCTAATATCCCAAACCTTCACGGACTCTCTGGTAACGACCGGACTCGAGCTCAACAGTTGACCAATGACGTTACCGGATCACTCGGTCTGTACCAGCAGAGCTTCCAGCAGATCACACCCGAGGGAGACGCCTTCGTGCCGCTTGAAACCAAGCTTCGACGCTGGAGGTCTCGAGAATACAGCTTCTTTTTCCAGGACACCTGGAAGGTCAATGACCGGCTCACGCTTCAGCTGGGCACCCGCTTCGAGGTGCTTCCCCCGGTTTTCGAGGACCAGGGGATCTTCTCCTATCCAGTCTCGGGAGGGCAGCCCTGTGTCCAGTGTGTGTTTGGCATTTCCGGGCCGGGTGAGACCACCATCGGTTTGTTGCCCGAGGCAGGTCGGGAGCTTTACCGCACCGACTGGAACAACCTTGCCCCCAATCTGGGCTTTACCTTCGACCCGACTGGAACCGGGAAATGGAGCATCGCCGGCAACTATCGTGTTTCCTATGATCGCAACCAGATGATGAACACGGTGTCTCAGGACTTCTTCAATCCAGGCGCCACGGCCGAGGTATTTGTCCGTGGTCGGCCTGGAGACAGGCTGGATCGGGCCTTTGACCTCGTCGACACGGTCGATCCCGGAGTTCCCTTTGGTCCCAAAGCCTTTGATCGAACAGGCGCGGTGGGCGTGTGGGACGACAGTTACACCACTCCCTATGTGCAGAGCTGGTCGCTCCGGATCCAACGCGAGATCATGCGCAACACGCTGCTGGAAGCGGCTTACGTCGGAAACCACGGGGTCGGACTGCCGCGAGCCGTCGATCTGAATCAGATCATCGTCCGGGAAAACGGCTTTCTGGATGGGTTTCTCTCTGCCCAGCGAAACCTGGCCGCCAACGGAGATCCTGTCATGGGAGAAGACACGGGCGTGTTCGGGCAGATCTGGAATGTGATGGACCCTTTCGTCCGAGACGCGCTGGGAAACTTTGTTTCGCTGGGTTCAGTGGCCACGGTAGCCGACTTTATGGATTTCCTGGGGTATCCGGAGGCAGCCGGTCTCCCCTTGAATTTCTTCCGAGCCAATCCCCAGTTCGAAGCCGCCTGGTTGCTTGGACGAAACTCCCACTCGACCTACCATGGACTCAAGCTCGAGGTTCGCCGCCGATTCAGTGAAGGGCTGCAGTTCCAGGCCAACTACACCTTCAGTAAGAACCTGACTGACTATGTAGGAAATGATCAGACTGAGCGCCGGGTCTTTCGCGACAACGCAGATTTCGGACTGGACAAGACCAACTCCTTCCTGGGAGCCCGGCACGTCCTGAATGCCAATGCCATTTACCAGCTGCCCTTCGGCCGGGGTCGCCGTTGGGGGAGCTTCTCGAATCGGTTTCTGGAGGGAGCACTGGGAGGCTGGCAGATGAACGGTATTGTCAACTACTCCGGGGGAAGCAGGGGACTCATCTTCAGTTTCGGCCGCCGTACCCTGACCCTCAGTTCCAGTACGGTGACCTTTCACGGGACCGACCCCACCTTCGGCCGGGTCGTTCGCGGAGACAACATTGTCTTCTATACCGAAGAGCAGAAAGCCCTTTTCGACCATCCGGTGGCTGGAAGTGCGGGGCTCACAGCCTGGGGCTTCTTCACCGGTCCATCCCACTGGGTCCTGGACGGAAGCATCTTCAAGGAATTCACGACGCCCTGGCTGGCCGGGGAAGACAGCCGTTTGCAGTTTCGAGTCGAGGCCTTCAACCTGACCAACAGCACCCGCTTTGACTTTTTCAATTTCAACTTCTCGTCTCCGGCGTTCGGCAGGTTCGGGGACTCCCTGCCGCCCCGTATCGTGCAGGTAAGGCCTGAAGTTCCTGTTCTGAGGCGCCGGCCCCAGTGGCGCGATCTTGACAGGACGGTGGAGCGCGAGCTCAACGTTTTCTGATCCAACGGCGGGCTTGCCCCGCTGTTCCCTTGTCACTGGCGAACCGGCAAAGTGTGGGAGCTGGTTCCATGCCGCCAACCTGTTCGACCTCAGGTGACGTGTGCGACGCCTTGCTTTGTATGCAGGGCGCAGATTCTTCAGAAGGATTACGATGGTGAGAATGATCCAGAAGATCGTGCAAAAAGCCAGGTTGGAGGGGAATGAATCTCCCCGCCTTGATCGACGTTTCTGGCTGAGCCGGTCTGCCGCAGACCGGATCGCGGCTGTTGAGTTTCTGCGCAGGCAAATGTATGGAGATTCAGGCCGACTTCAGAGAACTGCTCGAGTTGTTCAACGGGCTCCCAAGGAAGCCGACATTGCTGTACACACGAAGAGTGTGTATATTATGGGATGCATGATTGGACGGAAATGAATAAGCGGATCAACATCACCCTGCCGGAAGAGACGGTCAAATTGCTTGATCGTGCGGCCAAGAAGGGCAACCGCAGCAAGCTCATTAACAAGGCTGTCCGTCACTATGTGGAACATGTGGGTCTGGCGAATTTGAGAATGCAGCTTAAGGAAGGGGCGCGAGCTCGGGCGGACAGGGACCTGCATCTGACCGAAGAATGGTTTGCCCTTGATGAAGAAGCATGGGCAGGCAAGCCGCGGTAAAATTTCCCAAACGAGGCGAGGTTTACCTCGTCAACTTTGATCCCACGCTGGGTGCGGAAATCAAGAAAACGCGCCCAGCCCTGATTTTGCAAAATGATATCGCCAATCAGTACAGCCCGGTCACAATCGTGGCGGCCATCACTACAAAGTTTAATGAACACCTTTATCCCACCGAGGTTCTGATCGCTCCGCCAGAAGGAGGCTTGAGACGCGAATCCGTTGTGCTGCTGAACCAGGTGCGAACCGTTGACAAGCGACGCTTGGTCAAACGGGTTGGAGCGGTGTCCTCCGTGACCATGCTCAAGGTCGGTAGGGCGCTTGAGATTAGCCTTGGGTTAATGGATATCTGACTTTGGGTTTCAACCAGGGCCGACGAAGCATATTAAGCAGCTACGGAATCTGGTTCCTCCCTTTGAAGCTGTGCCGCCGATCTGGCAACTACGGACTGGAGATTATCGGGTTTTCTACGATGTGGACGAGGCAGGAAGGCGGGTCTTCGTACGAGCGGTGAGGCACAAGCCGCCTCACCGAACGACGGAGGATATCCCCCTGGAGTGCGGCTTCTGGGTGAATCAGCTCGGCTCGACAATAGTCACGTGACGCGTTACACTTGATTGGTGATCAAGACGTTCGCGGACAGACACACCCAGGGATTGTTCGCGACCGGGAAGTCAAAGAGGTTGCCCTCTGACATTTTGAGACGAGCAAGGCGAAAACTAGAGTACATCGACCTGGCAACGCGCCTGGACGACCTGAGAGTGCCTCGCGGTAATCGGCTCCACCAGCTTAGGCGCGACCGAAAGGGGCAGGTCGCCATTGCCATCAATGATCAGTGGCGGATCTGCTTCCGCTTCGTCGATGGGGATGCCTACAACGTCGAGGTCACAGACTATCACTGAGAAGAGGTGAGACATGAGCATTCCAAACACCGGCAGGCGCGAGGTCCGGCCTATTCATCCCGGCGAGATGCTGCGGGAGGATTTCTTGCCAGAGTACGAGCTTACTGTTTCGAGTCTTGCCGGGGCGTTGGGTGTTTCGCGGCAGACGATTAACGAGCTTCTCCGCGAGCGCCGTGGGGTCAGTCCGGAGATGGCGCTTCGGCTTTCCCGTTTTTTCGGCAACTCGCCTGAATTCTGGCTCAACGCGCAGCGTGCGGTCGATCTGTGGGATGCGGGACAGGAGGTTGGAGCCGAGATCGGACGTATCACTCCCTTGACCGTAGCATGAACGGGAGGTCTCAGCTACTGGAACGATGGGATTGGAGAATGGGAGCGGGTTACACTCACTTCCCGCTTATAACAGTGAGAAGCCACCGCAGCGTCCGGATCGTGTCATCCGGTCCTCAGCTGGCCCGTACCAACTACGACCACTGCCCTGAACAGGAAAACGCCGTAGGGGCGACCCTCGTGGTCGCCCGACAAACGGGCCGGCACAAGACCTGCCCTTTCGACCCCTTGCCTCTTGCCGACCGTCGAATCCTTGAGAAGATCTCAAAGACATTGCACACCACGTTGCTCCCCTGTAAAGCATATGCAATGATATATATGTGTACGAGATCCGCTTCGCAGCCGGTGTCGTGGGAGATCTGAAGAAAATTCGAGCCAGCGAGACGCGGCGGATACTGGATAGCGTCCAGGGCAGGCTCGCCCATGAACCCGGCAGGCCGACGAAGCATATCAAGCAGCTACGGAATCTGGTGCCTCCCTTTGAAGCTGTGCCGCCTATCTGGCAACTACGGACTGGAGACTATCGGGTTTTCTACGATGTGGACGAGGCAGGGAGGCGGGTCTTCGTACGAGCGGTGAGGCGCAAGCCACCTCACCGAACAACGGAGGACATCCTGTGAAGACAATTTCTGTGCGAGATCTTCAGAAGAGTATCAAGGAAGCTGTGGACTCGGCGCAGGGCGACCGGGTCGTCGTCACGCGACGGGGCAAGCCGGCTGCGGTGCTACTTGGGGTCGAGGGCAAGGACTGGGAAACTGTGGTTTTCGAGACCAGCTCCAGGTTCTGGGAGCTCATCGAAGAACGGCGGAGCGAGCCAACGCTCTCGGCAGAAGAGCTGGAACGCAAGCTCGCTTCCGACTGAGGGCTGGTCGTCGTTCGTTGGGGTCAGAGTGTGAAGAGTCTTTGATCCATGTCTCCCCGGCCCAGCTTCTTCAGTAACCTGTATCGGGAGTCTTCGCCTGTGCCTTCCGTACCGGAACCCGTGTTCGGGATTTGAACTGGGAGGCATTGTAGCCCGGGTGCGCTGCTAGGGGTAGGGACGCTCGGTTAAATCCCGGTGCCCCTCCCTCCGAATCTCCCGGAAGCGGCTCTCCCTTGTCAATCGTGACCCCGTGTTTCTTTTCTCGGGAGACAACATTTCGTTGTTAACCGAAGAGGAGAAGGGCCTTTCTCCAGCCCCCCCGAAAAAAACTTTCGATCGCCTTTGTATTTCCTGGGCGCGCTTTCCGTCTTCCTTGGTGAGAACACAAAAAGGAGGACAAAGCGATGACGATCCAAGCCACAATCACCACCTTGACCCTGGGCATCTCACTCATTTCCAGTTCCTGGACTCTGGCTGCTGACGAGCCAGCGGCCGGGCACCCGGTTGACGCTGTACCCTTGCAGCTGGAAGCGCAACCCCTGGTATTCCCCGGGGCGAGGCCCACTCTTCCCATCCAGACGGTTGCCAGGCGGATTGTGGCGGATCCTCTCCAGGGATTCGAGGGTATTCGTCAGGAGGGACCCGCCCCGATGACCTGGCGGGATCCCGCCGGGACTCCTTTGCCTTTCCAGAACGACTCGGAAATCCTGGACTTCCTGCGCACCGCCCGGATCGTGTCTCAGAAGCGGGTGGGGGTGGGCATCAATAAGATTTCCAAGGTGCTGCTGGAGAAGGACGGCGTCGAACTGCATGCGGCCTTTCGCAAGGTCAGCATCTCTAAGCCGAGGGCAAGATTGGCCGTTGGCAACACGCTCGGTTTTCGAGATGATTGCCGTTTCGAAGTGGCGGCATATCGTCTGAGCAAGTTGCTGGGCCTGGACAACGTGCCTCCCGTGGTCAAACGAAAGATTGGGGGTGTCACCGGGACTCTTCAGGTCTGGGTCGAGAACGCCATGATGGAAAAGGAGCGCAGCTCCGAGAAGCTCCAAGCACCCAGCAAACTGCCCTGGACTTACCAGTGGCAGACCCTTCGTCTGTTCGACAGTTTGATTGACAACGACGATCGCAACGCGGGGAACATCCTGATCGATTCAGACTGGAAACTGTGGATGATCGACCACACACGCGCTTTTGGAAAAACCAAAAAACTACGCAATCCTCAACTGATTCGGCAGTGCCGGCGCGGCGTATGGGAGAGACTGCAGGAACTCGATCCGAAAGTGCTGAAGGAGGGATGCAAGAAAGTCCTCACCGGCAGCCAAATCAAAGCCCTCATGGCCCGCCGGGATCTGCTGGTCCAGCACATCCAGAAGCTGATCGATGAGAGAGGCGAAGGCCAGGTTCTCTTCTCCGACTTCTAGGAAGCTTAGAGGGTTAACCGCTTATAACAGTGAGAAGCCATCTACGGAAGGCCGGGGTTTCCCTTCCTTTCCTTGAGCGGCTGGTCTAGCCTATGTACAAGCTGTCAGTATTTTCTCAAAGGGAGCAATGCCGTGCGTTGGAAAGCGCTTAGTACCGCGGTCTTGATGGGTCAAAGAACCAAAGCCGGTCTGGTGTTGGGGATATTCCTCTCTTTCCACTCCCTCCCTGCCCAGGGCGGATCGCCTGGTCAAAAGCCCCCCCGTAAAAGCGACCGGCAACTAGAGGAGGAGTCCGTTGACTACTACAAGAAGTGGCTGGAAGAGGACGTACCCTACATCATCTCCTCGGACGAGCGAGAGGTTTTCCGCAACCTGACGACCAGCCAGGAACGGGACCGCTTCATTGAGCAATTCTGGCTGCGCCGTGACTCGAATCTCGCTTCCACTGAGAATGATTACAAGATCGAGCACTACCGCCGAATCCAGTACGCAAATGACCATTTTCACGCGGGAATTCCGGGATGGAAAACGGATCGCGGCAGGATTTACATCCTCTTCGGGGCGCCTGACCGCAAGGAGAGCCATCCGGCCGGAGGCTGGTACCAGCGCAAAGCACACGAGGGCGGGGGATCCACATCTGCTTTCCCCTTTGAAATCTGGGAGTATCGCCCATCTGACCTGCCCCCAGGAACGAGTCCACTCTCTAAGTTAGACCTGGGACCATTTGAAGTCCACTCCATGGTATAGAACTCTGGGCCTGGGACCTGGGTAATCTGGCCTCCGGCGCCGGCGGCCGATAGGCCAAGGCGCTGTGAGGCCGTCGCTGGTTGTACTCCCTGCGCCATCTCTCGGCCAACACCTTCGCTTCCCACAACGTGTCGAAGACTTCTACGTTCAGCAGTTCATCCCGCAGTTTTCCGTTGAAGCTCTCCACATATCCATTCTCCCAGGGGCTGCCGGGCTCGATGTATAAGGTCCTCACCCCAACAGCCTTCAGCCAGTCCCGAACCGCCTGAGCCGTAAACTCCGACCCGTTATCGGACCGAATGTATTCAGGCACTCCCCGATCCACGAACAACTCCGCCAATCGATCCAACACGTCCTGGTGATTCATCTGTCGTTGAACCTCAATGGCCAGACACTCCCGGGTGTATTCATCCAGTAGGGTTAATAATCGAAAGGCCCTTCCGTCATGGGTTCGCTCATGCACGAAGTCATAGCTCCAGACGTGATCCTTGTGAGCCGCTCGTAACCGAACGCAGGATCCATCATGAAGCCACAGTCTCCTTCGTTTCGGCTGTCTGGACGGGACTTTCAGCCCCTCCTGTCTCCACAACCTCTCCACCCGCTTGTGATTCACTTTCCACCCTTCCCAACGAAGCATGGCCGTGATCCGTCGGTAGCCGTATCGCCCGTAGTGCGTGGCCAACTCCACCATCTCAGCCACCAATCGAGCCTCATCATCGGGGATATGCCTTTCCCTTCGCTGGGTCGATCGAGCCTGTCCCAGCACTTGGCAGGCCCGACGTTCGGAGACGCGCTCTGCTCCCAATCTCTCCCTCACCCACACCACTGCGCGTCTCCTCTTCGTCGGGCCTAGAAGTTTCCCGAGGAAACTTCCTTTAGGATCTGCTTGTCCAAAGACAGATCTGCCACTAGCTTCTTCAACCGGGCATTCTCCTTCTCCAACACCTTCAACCGCTTGGCCTGATTCAGTCGAAGCCCTCCGTACTCCTTGCGCCACCGGTAGTAGGTCTGCTCGGTCACCCCAATCTGTTTGCACACCTGGCCCACCGTCTGTCCTTGGGCTAGACCTGCCTCTGCCTCACGCAGCTTCATGATGATTTGTTCTGCCGTAAACCGCTTCCGTGCCATCCTTGCCTCCTTCCTAAAACCGAAAATCCTAACATTCAACTTGGACCCGTTTTAGGGGGCAAGGTCAGTGGAAACCAGGTTTCGGCGCTGGAGGTCCCGGGAATACAGCTTCTTTTTCCAGGACACCTGGAAGGTCAGTGACCGGCTCACACTCGCGCTGGGTACCCGCTTCGAGGTCCTCCCCCCGGTTTTCGAGGACCAGGGGATCTTCTCCTATCCGGTATCGGGAGGGCAGCCCTGTGTCCAATGTATCCATGGCATTTCCGGGCCGGGTGAGACCACCATCGGTTTGCTGCCGGAGGCGGGTCGTGAGCTTTACAACACGGATTGGAACAACTTTGCCCCCAATCTGGGCTTCACCTTTGACCCGACCGGAGCCGGGAAATGGAGTATCGCCGGCAACTATCGTGTTGCCTACGATCGGAACCAGATGGTCAACACGGACGCTCAAGACTTCTTCAATCCAGGAGCAACTGCCACGGTGTTTGCCTTCGGCCGGCCTGGAGACAGGCTCGATCGGGCCTCTGAACTCGTCGACACGATCGACCCCGGAGTTCCCTTTGGACCCAAGGCCTTTGATCGAACTGGCGAGGTGACAGCCTGGGACGACAGTTACACCACTCCCTATGTGCAAAGCTGGTCGCTGCGGATCCAGCGCGAGATCATGCGCAACACCCTTCTGGAAGCGGCTTACGTCGGAAACCACGGGGTCGGCTTACCACGAGCCTTCAATCTCAATCAAATCATGGTCCGGGAAAATGGTTTCCTGGACGGCTTTCTCTCTGCCCAGCGCAATCTGGCCGCCAACGGAGATCCCCTGGCGGGAGAAGACACGGGCGTGTTCGGTCAGATCTGGAATGTGATGGCCCCTCCCGACCAAAGCTCCCAGTTCGCCGCTATTTCCCGGGGTGAAGTGGCCGGGGTGGCGGACTTCATAGATCGTGCTCGGGCCTTCCGAGGTTATCTGCAGGCAGCCGGTCTTCCCTTGAATTTCTTTCGAGCCAATCCCCAGTTCGACAACGCCTGGTTGCTGGGACGCCACTCCCACTCGACTTACCACGCACTCAAGCTCGAGGTTCGCCGCCGCTTCAGTGATGGGCTTCAGTTCCAGACCAACTATACGTTCAGCAAGAACCTGACTGACTTTACAGGAGGTCAGACCCAGGGGCGCCACTTTCGAGACAACGCAAATTTCGGACTGGACAAGACCAACTCCTTCCTGGCCTCCCCGCACATCTTGAATGCCAATGCCATTTATGAGCTGCCCTTTGGGCAGGGTCGGCGCTGGGGAAGGTTTTCGAATCGATTTGTAGAGGGCGCCCTGGGCGGCTGGCAGGTGAACGGTATCTTTAACTACGCCTCGGGTGGGTACCTGAGAATCCGCAGTTTCGGCCGCAATACCCTGACCACCGCAAACACCCACACGGTGGGCTTCCAGGGGACCGACCCCGGCTTCGGACGAGTTGTTCGCGGAGACAACATTGATTTCTTTACCGAAGAGCAGAAAGCCCTTTTCGACCATCCGGTGGCTGGAAGTGCAGGGCTCACTGCCAACGAATTCTTCTCCCGTCCATCCCACTGGGTTCTGGACGCAAGTCTCTTCAAGGAATTCAAGACGCCCTGGCTGGCCGGGGAAGACAGCCGTTTTCAGTTTCGAGTCGAGGCCTTCAACCTGACCAACAGTACCCGCTTTGACTGGTACGACTTCAACTTCGCGTCTCCGACATTCGGCAGGATCTCCGAATCCCTGACGCCCCGGATCGTGCAGGTGGGGTTGAAGTTCCTGTTCTGAGAGACTCACTCCCCCGTCGGGGCCAGGCGCTCAAGTTCCTGGAACCAGTTCTGGATGAACCGGATGCGGGTGGGGAAAAACTCTTCTATTCTGGCATTGGTGGGAGCCTTGTCCGGATAACCCAGGAGCAAGAAACGCCCATCCGGAGCGACATCGTAGGAACGAACGGGTGTTGCCCCCGTACAGAAACATTCAAAAAGCTCGACCACCAGGCCCGCTCTCAAATGCTCCCCGTCCACATCGATCCTAACCGAATAGAACCTTCTACTGGTCTCCACGTCGCGGAAGAATATCTCCCGCCCGTCTCGAGACCAGGCGGGCCGTATCCCTCCCTGTGTGGAAATCTGAACTGCGGAACCGGGCCCCGGATACGACCGCACGTAGATCTCGAAACGCCCCGACTCGTCCGAGGCATACAGGATCCATCTACCGTCCGGTGAGAACTCCGGCCAGCCTAAATTAAACTTCGTGTCCAGGAATGGCTCGACTTTCCCCCCGCGCGTCAGAATCGAGATATCGCCAGAACCGCCAGAACCCGCCACGAAGGCCAGGCGTTGTCCGTCGCGCGACCAGGAGCTGGGGAACACCCAGTCCTCGTGCTTTGTGGCCAGCCTCTCGACCTCTCCCGGCCCGGCATTGATTTTCTTGGTGTACAAGGCGATGGATTCCTCTCGATCTGAATGAACGGTAAAACGTTCCTCGCCAGGCCCCCAGATGGCGAACACGTGGTTCCCCTCGAAGGTCTGCCGGCGCAGGGTCTGGCGATCCAGGTCAAAAGACCACACGTCTCGGGGAGGATAGTGGGTGGTCAGCAGTACCCGGCGACCATCGGGGGAAACACGGCCCGAGATATATTGTTTCGGTTGTGCCCCCAGCGGTTCCTCCCGTCCCTGGCGATCAACCCAGACGGGAGTATTCGAGCCCTCTGGAAATACTGATCCTGGCCCGTAGGCCAGCAGTCCCGTAGCCGAGAAGCTGAACTGGGCGGCGCCAGTCTTCCAACCGCTGAAACCCGTGTAAATGGTATGGCTGATCCCGTCTAACACCGGAACTTCGCGACCGGTCACTTCGAGGCGCTCCAGATCAAACGGGACCGCCAGCAACCGGGCGTCCCGAGCGAATACCAGATGGCCGGTGGGCACGTAGCGAGCGTCCGAGCCTCCTTCGAGGAGCGGTTTGCGATGGCCTGTATCCAGCGACTGCACAAAGATCCGAGTCCGCTTCCAGTCCTCTTGGAAGTTGTCGTAACGCACTGTGAAGAGTACTGCTTTCACTTCAGAAACAGCGTGAGGCAGGCGGTGACTCATCTCTCGCGCCGCCTCGTCGAGTTGAGTCATCTGCTCGGGCTCCCCTCCGGAGGCCGAAACCCGAAACAGGCCACCAGCAGGGCCGGCAAAAATGATCGTGTCGTCCGCTGCCCAGCTGGCCCCGAAAGAGGCATCACACTCGCACAGCTCCACAGGCTCGCCTCCCGACAGATTCACCTTCCGGAGCGTTGTTGGTCTTTCTCCGCTCCCTGAAATATGACCCAGCCAGCTGCCATCCGGAGAGAAAAAGGGCTGCGTGGAGTCCTCGGTCCCCGGGATGGGCCGGGATTGCCACTGATCCAGCCGGCGCAGGTATATTTGGGTCTTAAATTGAGGACCTGATAATACAGTTCCCGAGACGAAGGCTATCTGGGTACCGTCCGGGGAGAGGGCCACACCGTGGCGATAATAGGACAGCAGCCGCTCCCCCTCCGGCAGCAGAATCTCATTTCGTAAGGGTAGTGTCGCGGAAGTTTGGTCAGCTGGGGCGGCCCAGTGCCACATGGCTGCGGCTCCCGCGGTCAGTGCAGCCAGGATCACTCCCACGGCCCACCGCAGTGACACCCTCCTTGTCGGTCTGGGGCCCTGGGCCGGGATCACCTGCGAAGGGACGGGTCCTGACAGTTCCTGACTCACCGTTACCAGGTCCGTGTGTGCCTCACGGGCTAACTGATATCGCCGCTCTACCTGCTTCGACAGCATCTTCGCCACCGTGTGCTCGAGCAGCGGCGAAACCCCTGGTCTGTATTCCGAGATCGGCTCCGGTACTTCGGTTAAAATCGCACTTGCCGTCTCCATCGGAAGTGGTCTCCGAAATGGATTCACTCCCGTCAGCATCTCGTACAGCACGACTCCCAATGAGAAGATGTCACTGCGTGGATCCACCTCCCTCCCCGTCACCTGCTCCGGTGACATGTAGGGAATCGTGCCCCGCGCCGAGACCTCTTCCGTCAGGTTGGCTGTGTAGTCCTGCCCTTCTCCCTCCGCCGTCTTGATCCACCTGGCCAACCCGAAGTCCGTGATCTTCACGTGGCCCTGTTCCGTCAAAAGGATGTTCCCCGGCTTGACATCCCGATGGATGATCTGCCGACTGTGCGCCTCTTCCAGTGCCTCGGCCGTCTCCCGGGCGATCTGCAGGGCTTCTTCCAGGGGAAGACGAGATCCGGAGAGCTTCTCCTTCAGGGTCTCTCCCTGGACGTATTCCATGGCAATGAAGGGTCTTTGGTCCATCTCTCCCACATCATGGATGTGACAGATAAAGGGATGATCCAGGGCTGCCGCGGCTCGGGCTTCCCGTAAGATCCGTTTTTCAGACTCTCTATCCAGATCGTCTCCGTCGCGCACGAACTTCAGGGCCACTTTTCTGTGCAGCACAGTGTCTTCGGCCAAAAACACCTCTCCCATGCCTCCCCGGCCCAGCTTCTTCAACAACCTGTACCGGGACTCTTCTCCTGCGCCTTCCATACCGGAACCCGTGTGGGCTTTGAACTGTGACGCATTGTAGCCCGGACCGGCAAAGTGTGGGAGCGATCCGCCTCTCCCGGTCTGCCTCATTGTCTCTATGGGCCTCCCTCGTTGTAGAAGCTGCCCTCCATGCCGGCTGCCACCAACTCTACTCGGAAGATCTCAATCACGGTCAGCGCTTTGGGAACCTCCAGATCGTGAATCCACTGCTGAAAACTGCCGGGTGACGGTTGGCGAGCGTTCGGCGTGCTCAGTGGCGTTGTAGTTCCTGCATTCACTTTCCGTCTTCCTTACTAGAAGAAAGAAACGGAGGACGGAAGCATGACGATCCGAGCTACATTCACCACCCTTACCCTGACCTTTTCACTCATTTCCAGTTCCTGGACTTTGGCTAACGCAGCCCCTTTGCCCCTTCAAAGCGACGCGGAAATCCTTGAATTCCTACGCACCTCCCGGGTCGTGTCTCAGAAGCGGGTGAAAGTGGGCATCAATGGGATTTCCAAGGTGCTGCTGGAGAAGGAAGGCCTGCGACTGCATGCGGCGTTTCGAAAGGTCAGCATCTCTGATACGGAGGCCGAGATGGCCAATGGCGAGATCAGGCTCGACTTTCGAGATGACTGTCGTTTCGAGGTGGCGGCGTATCATCTGAGCAGGCTGCTGGGCCTGAATAACGTTCCTCCCGTGGTCAAACGAAAAATTGGGAGAGATACCGGTACTCTTCAGCTCTGGGTCGAGAACGCCATAATGGAAAAGGAGCGTAGCTCGAAGAAGCTGAAGGCACCCAGAAAACTGCCATGGGCCTACCAGTGGCAGACCCTTCATTTATTCGACAATCTGATTGCCAACGACGACCGCAACCCCGGGAACATCCTCATCGACCCGGACTGGAAATTGTGGATGATCGATCACACCCGCGCTTTCGGAAAAACGACCAGACTACCCAATCCTCAACGGATTCGGTGGTGTCGGCGAGACGTGTGGGAAAGACTGCAGGAACTTGATCGGGAAGTGCTGGAGAAGAAATGCAAGAATGTTCTCGGGAGCGACCAGATCGGTGCCCTGATGACACGGCGAGATCTGCTGGTCGAACATATCCAGAAGCTGATCGATGAGAAAGGTGCTGGCAACGTACTGTTCTCCCACTTCTAGAAACCCTAAGGGCGTCATTCGTCCTGAATTCTTTTTCGGCTTTTCACTTGCGCGGTTTCGACGTAGACTTGGGGCGGATGCGAGCCAAAAGGAGGAGTTTACAATGCGTTTTCTATTGACTGTGACGATGCCGCATGAGCCTTTCAATTCTCTGGTGAGGGATGGGAGCGCGGGCGAAAAGCTTTCCGCGATTCTGAGCGATTTGAATCCCGAGGCCGTCTACTTTACGGAGCAGGACGGGACCCGCAGCGGAATTCTAGTCATCAACCTGGATGACGTGTCCCAGATTCCGAGTTATGCCGAGCCGTTCTTTCTCACGTTCAACGCCGATTGTCAGTTCCGGATCGCGATGACACCCGAGGATCTCGGTCGTGCCGGTCTGGACGAACTGGGCCGGAAGTGGGGCTGACTCGCAGGCAAATCGTAGGGGCCGGTCTTGTGCCGGCCCGCTTGACGGGCGACCACCAGGGTCGCCCCTACGAGGGATTCCGTAGGGGCCGGTCTTGTGCCGGCCCGTAGCGGGGATCACCGCTCCCATAGCTTTTCTTCTTCCAGGAAGCGGGAGAAGCCGTCGCGGTCGGAGGCCGCGGTGCGCATGCGGGCCACCCCCTCCTGACAGTTCTCCATAGTCGTGGCAATGGACAGGCGGAGGTAGTGGTGGCCCTCCGCTCCGATCGAGCCGAACGAGGCTCGATCCAGAGTCGCGACTCCGTAGCGGTAGAGCAGGAACATCTGAAACATGCCCGAGGGACTGGTGCGGGCCTGGATTTCCGGCGCCATGGCCGCATAGGCGTCGAGGACTCCCAGCGACCGGCACACCCCGCGGATGTTGGGAAAGACGTAGAAGGCACCCTTCGGCATCTGACACCGCATGCCTTCGATGTCGTTGAGCGCCGGCACGATCCAGTCGCCACGGCGTTGGAACTCAGCCACCATCTCCTCCACGACCCCTTGCGACTGCGGACTTTCATAGGCTTCCCGGCCCGCCTCCTGAATGAAGGGCGGTACGCACGAGACAATGTTGATGTTGAGCTGCTTGAAGACCGCCGCTTCCTCGGGGGTCGGCAACGCGACCCACCCCAGCCGCCAGCCCGTCATGGCATAGCTCTTGGAATGCCCGCTGGCCAGGATCGTGATGCCCTCCATCCCCTCCTCGCAGGCGATGCTGTGATGGGACCGGCCGTCGAACAGGATCTTCTCGTAAATCTCGTCGGCGAAGATCCTTACGTCGGGCCGGCAGCGGCGGCGGATCACCTCGGCGATGCCCTGCAGATCCTCTTTTGAGAGGACGCCGCCGGTCGGATTGGAAGGCGAGCAGAGAATGATCACCTTGGTGCGCTCGCTGACTCGGTCCTCCAGGGCTGCAGGGCCGAAGCCGAAGCCGCGCTCCTCTTCCAGATGCAGGGGCACCGGAGTAGCCCCCAGGAACTCCACCCATGATTCGTAGATGGGGAAGCCCGGACTCGGGTAGATCACCTCGTCCCCCGGATCCACGTAGGTCATCAGCGTATAGCTGATCGACGGCTTGGCTCCCGGGGTGACCACGATTCGGGCGGGGTCGACGTCGAGCCCACGAGTCTCTCCAATGAAGCGCGAGATCGACTTGCGCAGGGGCAGGATCCCGGCCGGATCGCAGTAATGTGAGTTGCCGGCCACGATCTGGTCGATGCCGACCTGATTGATGTGTTCAGGGCTGTCGAAATCGGGCTCCCCGAGGTTAAACCTGACGATGTCCAGCCCGCGGTCCAGGCACCGCTGGATATCTTCGCCCAGCTTGAAGGCGTTCTCGGTTCCGAGTGACGCTATTCGACTTGCCAGGGGCAAAACGGTTTGCTTGTTTGCCATGATGACTCGCTGGTTTTAGAGAGTACTCCGCTCGGGACCGTGGGACCTCCCCCTGAAGGGGAGATGCGCCGCTGGGGATATTACCATAGCTTTACGGGGTGCCGGTCAATTGGCTCCGGGTCGGCCCGTTACCGCACATGGCATGGGCCAGTCGAGTGACGGGCGACCACCAGGGTCGCCCCTACGAATCCCAACATCCGGGGTCGTGGAACCTGGAACGCGGAACCCCACAATCCGTAGGGGCCGGTCTCGTGCCGGCCCGAGTGACGGGCGACCACGCCGAGTCGACCCTAGCCCGGATTATGCAAGAACCGTAGTTCGGTGTTGAAAAACGACTCGAGAAGTGGCCCAACTCGGAAGCGGGCAGGTGTGACAGGCGGATTTGCGAAGAATATGGGTTGGCGAGGCGTTTGAGTGGTTTGGGGAGTGAATTTCAGACAGATCTGGGCCTGGATGAGTGTCGGAAGCGGTTTTTCGGGGGAGCTGGGAAAAGCTAACTGGAGTTCAGGCGACTCAAGACGAGGTGGAAGAGGGGTTGTTCGGGGAAGGCTGAGGAAAGATGGACCCAGATGCGTCGAGTGGTTTGTCGGATCCGGGCCCCAATCTTGAGGACCCGACGACGTAAGGTTTCGATTTCGAGCTTGTGCCAGGGGGTTCCGTGAAGATAGTCGCGCAGGCGCACGAACATCTGGTAAGCCAGTGCATGCAGGAGGAGTCGAAACTGATTGGCCAGGAATCGATGACAGCTGAGTCGGTCCATGCTCAGATGATTCTTGAAGGCCTTGATGAAGTTCTCGGTCTGCCCTCGGTTTGTGTAGTGGTCATAAAGTGATTGGGAGCAGAGATCGTCCCGGTTGGTAACTACAAAGCGACGATTGATGCCACGCTGATCGACCTCCACTTTGACAATGACGCGACGGGATCGATCCCAGCTGTGGGCTCGATAAAGAAACTCGTCAAACTGACGCTGTTTTTCCTCCAGCTCAAGGAACCTCAGCCGAGTCGAATCCAGCAGGGGCTCGACCACTCGCTGCAGGCGAGGGTTTCGGCTTAACCCGATGACATATTGAAGTTTATTCTCTTCACATTCACAGAACTCGTAGAGCCGAGGCGTGGCAAAGCCGCTGTCGGCCCGAATCTCAATCTCGACATCCGTCCCCACTGCTTGTCGGATGGCCTCCACGACTCGCTTCAGAATGGGCACGATGTGAGAGGCAGCCCCCTTGTTGCCAGGTCTCAACACGGCACAGACCAGGTCTCCCGTGTCGGCATCGAAGATCAGCAAAGGATGCAGAATGTGGTTTCGGTAATACCCGTGGTAGAAGGAGAACTCCTGTTGGCCGTGAGTGTGGTCGTCGGTACTGTCCAGATCCAGGATGATCTTGCTGGGACGTCTCTTCTTCAGGGAGCGCACATAACGGCCTGGCAGCCACCGGCTCAGACGCATCAGATCCTTCTTGGTGACGGAGTTCTCCAGGCGGGAGAAAGTCGGCTGGGTGGCCAAATCGGGATCGCTCTCTGGCAACTGATCACAGACGGTCTTGAGCATCGGATCCGAGCGCAGCGTATCGGCGTCATTACAGTCTTCGTAGCCGGCCACGATCTGCAAGACTCGTTGTCGGATCAACTTCAACAGGTCATGACGAACGTAGCGTCGGTCTCGACTTTCCGCAATACACGAACTGAAGCCCTCGCACAATCGATGTTGACGATCCAGGGATCCAAACAACAACCATCCTGCGTCGGAAGTGAGGCTCCCCCCATCAAAACGCGTCGTGATCTTTCTGTGGCTGTGAAATGGCAGGGTATTCTGGCAGACTGCTTTCAACATTGCCGTAGCTCCTGTTTAGGGTCATTGTTTTTGTAAACCCTTTTATATCAGAGGGCTACGGCTTTTTTTCTGGGCCCAAATCTCACTTGAATTCAGATCTCTTGCATAATCCGGGCTAGGCAGATTCCCCAAGAGAGAAGGTCAGGTACCAGTTCCGGGTGCTTCGGGCCGCAACGCGGCTCTCGTTCGTGAACTTTCTGGAAAAGTCGAGTCTGTCAAAAGGAGCCGAGCAGGGTTCAAGCAGGGTGTAGAAGCGGGGGCCGGAGCCGCACTCGTCCACCACCACCGCCAGGTAGGGGAGGTCCTCGGGAGGAAACAGGAGGGTCAGCTCTGCCCCGCTGGCCGGGCAGCGAAGACGGCACCAGCCATTGGTCAACCTGTTCGTGAAGAAGTACTTCTCGACATCCCCCGCCCGGGGAGACCGAATCAAGCTCAGGTCGTGACCGTTGCCCTGGGCATCGGTCCACAGGGGCCATGTAAACTCGTCTCCATAGCCGCCCAGCCGGCCGCTCAAGCTCAGTATCGTGCGGCCTTTCCTGCACTCTTCAGGAACCTCGATGGTGGACCCTTCCTCGACCAGCAACATGGGATGAGAAGACCAAAGATAAGAGAGGTCCATGGGGGACAGGTTCTCGAGCAGGTAATCCATTCGGAGCTGGTTCACGGCCGGGAGACTCATCCTTCGCGTCAACCTGTAGGGGAGTCTGACGCCGTGAACCGATGCCGTGAGGGCCGATTCTTCCGCCACCAGATCCCAGTCCAGAGACCAGACCTCACCGTGGTCGGGCAGTTGGACTCCCTCCCACGGGAACTCCTCGTAGTGGCAAACGTCGATGGTCGGAAACATATCGTCGTAGCCGACTGCCTGATCGGGTGTCATGGGGCTCCCGTATCGGGATCGGTTATAGGTTTCCCCGTCCTGTTGCAAGAGAAACTCGTGGGCCAGTCTCTTGTCCAGTAAGGAAACCATTCGGGCTCCCTGGGCCACGAATTCGGCTCTCAGACTCGCGCTCTCCAGCACGAAGCTGGGCTGGTCCTTGTAAAGGCTCTGACTGACAGTGGTGGTCATTCGTAACTCCCGTAGTCGTAAGGGCGACCCGGCCCCTACGAATGTAGGGGCGACTTCGGGTGGTCGCCCGACTGGCGGGCCGGCACAAGACCGGCCCCTACGATATTCGGCCAAACTTCGATCGTTGTTATTGGCGCCTTTGTCCACCCGGCGAACTGGCCGTGGGCCGCAGGCCTCCCGCGCTCGCCACGTAGGCGATCAGGTCGAGAATGTCCTCCGAGCTGGCCGTGTTGAGCAGGCCTTCGGGCATCGGCGAGACCGGAGACTGCCATCTTTCGGCGATGGAGCCCCTGGGCACTTCTTCGGTCTGCTCGCCCTCCAGAGGATTCGGAATCAACCGCACGACGCTGTCGTCCTCGTAAGCCACCATGCCACTGAACAGCCTCCCGTTGGTCGTCTTGATCATCTCGGTCCGGTACTTCTCTTCCAGAACTTTCGACGGGTCGACGAGCTCGCGCAGCAGTCCGGTCCGGTCCAGGTCCCCGGCGGCCAGTTTGTCTCGGATCAGAGTCAAATCGGGCCCGATCCGCCCTCCTTTTCCATTCATCTGGTGACACTTGCTGCAGGAAAGCTCCTGAAACAAGTGGGTTCCATTCGCGAAGTCCCGGTCGGAGTCGAGGCGGTTCAGTGATCCGTCCAGATCTTCCATTCTCCACGTCTGAACAAAGTCTCTCCCCGCGGTCGCCGGGGGTTCGTCCGGCTCTCGTGCGGAAGCCAATGCTTCCTCCAGATCAGTGACCACATGCATGGTTCCGAACATGGTGCGCCAGTGCCCCGGGAAAGTACAAACATAGGGGTAATCTCCCAGGACTTCCGGTGCCGTGAACTGGATCTTGTCGGTCTGCTGGGGTTGGAGCATTTTCGAGGCATACAGAACCCTGGGGGAATCAGGAATGAACATCAAGTCGAAAGCGTCGGGACGAGCCGCCATGGCCTCTGCCGCCAACCCCACCTCCTGGAGCGCCCCCGGAGAGGTGATGATCAGGTTGTGGGGCATGATGTCGACGTTTTCGAACACGATTTCGACGAGCCGCCCGGCCGCTACGAAGATCTCCCGCCGGTCGTACTGCATGCGGTGTGGGAGCGCCCTGATCACGATCCGTATAACGGTAAGATCTGCCAGCCTGGCCTTGAACCCATCGGCCTCATTGGACGAAACCGATTCGGTCAATTCCCGTGCCAGGCGAGTGGCCGCCAGGGCCTCTTCAGAAGTGCGATGCCCGGGTGGGATGGATTTCAGGTAACCGAGGAACCCTTCCAGCAGGGGCCTGCGATCCTCAGCTGCGAGTGCTTTTCTGGGCAGCCCCTCAATGGAATGAATGACGGCGGGAGCCAACTCGGCCGAATCCAGCAATCCTGTCAACAGGTGCAGTGCTTCTGCTTCCCGCTCGGGAATCGATGGGAGCGCTTTGATGGCGGCAGTGCGTAGGGCCTGCCCTCGCACCCGCGATCCGGTCAGGATCTTCTCCAGCTCCGGGTACGCGGCCGACCGCAGCCGAGGATCCGAAATCAACGGTATCGTCTCCAGCAGATCGAGGAGGCGGTCCTCGGATCGCGCTGCTCGTTCCCAGGAGGCTTCCAGACCCTGCTCGGCAACGATCAGAGCAACGGCTGCAATTCGCCGCGTGGTCTTGCTGCGGCCGGATGTAATCAGAGTCTCAATCTCACTTCGAGCGTTATTCAGCTCCTCAAGCGGACGGCTTTCCAGCAAGCCTCCCAGATCGGTCAGGACTGACTGCGTATCGGTCGAATCACCTTCATCCACCCTGCGGATGGCCTTCAGAAGCTCGGTGATGCGGCTGGTGGCGTTCTGTTTCGCCAGGCCGTCCAACGCTTCTTGACGCAACTCCGGAGCCACCCCGGGGCGGGCCAGAAAGGCCAGAAAGGCAGCTCTGGTGGGCGCTACTTTCTGGAGGTCCAAGACATCGAGCAGACCCAGCAGGTACTCGGTTCCCGGCAGGTTGTTTTCTACGAGAACCAGTCCGGAGGTGAGGACCGGCTCCCAGGAGGGTTTCAGGGTCCGGATGGTTTCGCCCAGTGTGTAGCTCAAATAGTAGTCCATCGGGTGCTTCAAGATCTGCAGCGCCGCCTCTGCGGCCCGGGCATCTTCGAAAAAGCTGAGCGCTCGAACTGCTTCGAGTCGAACCCGAGGATGCTCGTGGTTGGCCTGAACCCGCAGCTGCTCGAGGGCACCCTCGACTTGATTCCGCCAGAATCCCAGTACCCGGGTGGCCGCCGCCCCAGCCCTGTAATCGGGTGAGCGCAGCACGCGCTTGAGAAGAGGCTGGTCAACGGCATTGTGGTGCTGGTGGACCCAGAGTGCCTCCAGAAGATGGTGTTCGTAGTCCTCGCCCTGCGGGTCAAGGCGGTCGATCCAGTTCTTCACGCCCTCGACGACATCCTTCGAGTCGTGTTCTCGAAGCTCCAGCCGCGCTCGATATCGGGTGCGGTCCTCATAGCTCTCGAGCAGTTTCAGAAGAGCCTCCAGCGGCTCACCGTCGATCCTGGGAGGGGTCACCAGGGGGCGGCTGGGATAAGTGATCCGCCAGACCCGGCCGTGAGTCTTGTCCCGATTGGGGTCGCGCAGATTATGCTGCATGTGGCCAATCAACGGGTTGAACCAGTCGACAACATAGAGGGCTCCGTCGGGCCCGAACTGCAAATCGACAGGGCGAAAGTTTCGATCACTGGAAAAAAGGAGCGGCTCGATCTCGGTCCCCACGAATCCGGACCCTTCGTCCTCCATCTTGTGCTGCAGGATTCCCTGAAAGCCGATCACGTTGTTCAACAGAAAGTTGCCCTGGGCTGCAGGCGGAAAGTGGCGGCTGGAGACAATTTCGCATCCTGAGGAGGGGCGCACCCGCTTGACGATGAAGTTTTTCAGGCGCGATCGATTCTTGAATTTGAAGGGGCCGAAGTCGGGCTGACCGGTGAACTGAGGCGCCTTGCCCGAAAAGGCGGCCCCAAAGTAGTTATTGCCCCCGGAGGCGTCGGCCACGAAATCCTGACCCCAGGCATCAAAGACGTGACCCCAGGGATTTGCAAAGTTGTAGCTTATAAAGGTTTCAAAGCCCTGCGTGGTCGGATCAAAACGGTACACGCCCCCGTGCGCGTTGCGCACCGGACCGGCCGGGGTTTCCACCGAGGTCGAGAAAAACGTCCCCTCATGCATGTACAGCCCGCCGCCGGGTCCCCAGGTGAAGGCACTGATGGAATGATGAGAATCGGCGGAGTCGAATCCGTGCAGGATCAGTTCCCGAACGTCGGCGCGATCGTCGCCGTCCGTGTCCTTCAAGAACATGAGGTTGGGCTGCTGCGCCAGGTAGACTCCGCCGTCTCCCAACTCGAAGCCGGTGGGAACGTGAAGTCCTTCCGCAAAGACCTGAAGTTTGTCCGCCCGGCCATTGCCATCGGCGTCCTCCAGAATCAGGAGCCGATCGTTGGGACGATTGGGCGGCTGAAACATCGGATAGTCGGGCATAGTCAGAATCCATAAGCGGCCCCTGTCGTCGAAGGTCAACTGCACCGGGTTCTCGAGCTCGGGGAACTCGACCTCACTGGCAAAGAGGTTGATGGCGTAGCCGGGGGCCAGCTTGAATTTCTTCATAGCCTCTGCCGGCGGGAGAATTCGAGTCGTTTCAGGCAGGTTGGTTGGGACATTATAAAGGGGGCGGGTCTGAGAGTCGTCAATGGTTTCACTGACCGGGAGTTCTCGCGCCACACTCCAGACGCGCTCGTCACGAATGGCCACCATGTCATCCAGCTTGCCTCGCTCGTTTTCGAGCACGTAGGCGTCGGTGAAGGGAGGGTTCCCGTTGTCGCGCTGCGATCGTCCCCCGTAGATGTAGTAGCCGTTGACCGCCCGGTAGCGATGAAAAAAGAAGAAGTTCTTTTCGTTTACCTCCGCCCGCAGCTGGCGGGTTGCCCTCTCTGGATTCGGGTGATCTCCAAAGAGCCCGGCGTCGAGGATCTTCGCGATCACTGAATGCCCCTCTTCATGGAGATGAATCCCATTGAAGGTGAGGGGTCGGGGCTCCTGCATGATGGCCAGCGAGGGGGTGTACAGGTTCACGAAGGGGACACCCTCCCGGGTGGCCACTTCCTCCATGGCCCGGGTGTACATCTCAAGATTCAAATTGTTGGCGGAAGCGTCCTGATAGTTGGGGTTCTCGAGGTCTTCATGTGCGATGGGTGAGATCAGGGCCAGCCGCGGCGCCGACTCGCCGTTGTAGATTTGCGCGTTCGTGTGCTGGATGAATTCAGCCAGGTCCGTTTTGAACTTGTCTAGTCCTGAGGGGCCGGCAAAAGATTCGTTGAACCCGAAAAAGGCTAAGATCACATCGGCCCGCCACATGGTCAAATGGTCATCGGAGCTGCCGAAATTCAGTGATCGGGGTCGAAAGGCAATCTGGTCTGCGGAGTATCCCAGATTTCGCACCATCAGCTCGTGCTCGGGAAAGCGAGCATGCAGCAGCGTCTCAAAATGACCGAAGTACTGCATCCGCTCGGCCAGGGTATTGCCGATGAAGACGACATGGTCGTCTGCTTCGAGCTGCAGTTCGGGCGGGTAGCTGGAACAACCCGAGAGGAGAGCCAGGACGAAGGCCGATCTGATGAACTGGGCCATCCGGGATCCGGTCAACGTTCCCCCAGCTCTTTAATAAAAAGGTTCTTGAACTCCAGCGGCCAGCCGTGATGCTGGAGAACGATTGAGCCCTTGGCCCTATTGAAGCTGGCGGCAAACCGGTCCAGCACCAGCTGGTCATTGAGACGCACCGTGACCAGGTCTCCTTCTACGCGAATCTCAAAATGGTTCCACTCGCCCAGCGGATGGTCGGCCGTCTGCAGGGGTGCCCGTTCCTCTACGTTGTAGCCAACGATGCCGCCGGACCCGAGAGGCGATGAATAGACGATGGCCGTTCTGTCCCAGATTTCTACCTGTAGCTCATCCATCTCGCCGGTCGTCTCCGGGGCAGCGCGCAGGAAGATTCCACTATTGCCGTCTTTTTGGATCTTCCAGTCGATGAGCAGGATGAAATTTCCGTACTCCTTTTCGGTAAACAGATTGCGCTCCCACACCGTATCGGGGTAAGGCTGCCAGCCCCCGCCGTCGTATACCAGTATGCCCTCCTTCGCCTCCCAGTGGCCGCTCCCGTCATACCTCCAACCGGTCAGATCATGGCCATTGAACAGGCTGGTGAATCCCTCGGGTGGGGACTTGGTGGAAGGCCCTGATGGAGCCGGAGCGGTTGAACAGCGCGGCGCCCCGACCAGCGCAACCACCAAGCATAGCAAAGTCAGGCTGCGAGTCATGGATACTCTCCTCTAGTTCGACTTGGCGGCAGGCCGTGGAGTTGTGAAGGCCGGGTCGTTCGCGTTGGCCCCGGAACTCAAATAGGCGATCAGGTCCAGAATTTCTTCCTCTGTCAGGATATTGAGCAGTCCCTCGGGCATCTCCGAAGTTTCCAGCAGCGTGCGTCTCTCAATCTTGCCCGCGGCGACGTCGGTTACTGTCTGCGTAAAGGGATCCTTGCGAATCCGCAGCAGTTTACCATCGTCGTAGATGACCCGGCCGGTGTGGATGACCCCGTCTTCCATCTTGATCACTTCGTTGAGGAATCGATCAGGGATCACTTTGGAGGGAGTGAGCAGGGCGTCCAGGATGTACTCGGCATCGAAGCGATTTCCGACCGCGGTAATGTCCGGTCCCGTGGTTCCTCCCTGATCACCGAACCGGTGGCATTTCGCACACCCCGCGGCCCGGTAGGCGGACTTGCCACTCTCGTAAGACCGGCCGCCCTCCACCCGGTTGAGCCGGGGGAGAAGGTCGGCAGTCCGCCAGTCGTGCACGAATGGCCGGCCCGGTTTCAGGCCGGCCGGCCCCACCTCGTTCTGACCCTCGAGGATTTCCTGAAGTGCCGCTCGTTCCCGATCGCTGAGGCTTTCCACCACACTTTGCCGAAAGTTCTCAATCAATTCGATGAAGCGGCGGCTCAAACCGCTCCTTTCGAGTGCTTTCTCGCGTTCCAGATGTTCTTCCTGAGCGAGGTTCAGCGAACTCAAGAACACCCGGCGCTGCTGCAGGGTCCAGCCGGCTCTCAATTGACTCAATGTGGCGAAATAAAATAGTTGGTCTTCCGCCGGAGAGGCGCCCAGCAGCTTCAACGACTTGCCGATCACAGCCGGATCCTGCAGGTACACCAGCAATCGGCATAGCTCCTGGTTGAGAGCTTTGCGGGGCGATGGAAACAGGGGCTCCAGTCGATCGATGACGCGCCTAGCTCCCCCACCGGGCCTGCCGCCCATCCGCACCAGAGCCAGGCTATAGGCGCGCAGCGCCTCCAGGAGTTGCTCTTCGGGAAGTTGCTTCAGGGGGAGCCGGTTGAGCCTTCCCAGGACTTTCTCCTGCAGCTTGGCCGATCCAACTCGCGCCAGGCCCAGCATGGCCTGGATCAAGGCTATGGTGTCATTTTCCCTCAGTGCCCGATCCTGCCACAATGCCGGGTCCTGATGCTCGATAGCAATGCGAGCTGCGTAGCGGATGGTGCGCTCACGGCTGGCCAGATGAGGCCAGGCTTCTTCCACTGCGCGAGGATCAACCCCGCCATGGAACCGTTCCAGACGCTGTCGCAACCGGCGTGCCCGGGCGGCCTCGGTACGGTCGGGGGTGCCGACGGGATCCGTCATCTCGCTCCCGGTGTAGCGGATGCGGAACAGGCCGGACTTGGCCTCCCGCCCACCCATCGTAAAGTACATGGCGCCGTCGTGGCCGATCACGACGTCGGTCAACGGCAGAGCGCTTCCCGTCAAGAACGGCTCAAAGGTTGCCCTATAACCGGCCCCCTGCTGCTGGAGGTAAACGGCATAGATCCTGCCCGAGGCCCAGTCACCCGCAAACAAGGCCCGCTGGTACCTGGCCGGGAAACGAGCTCCCGCTCCAAAAACGAGGCCTGTCGGGGATCCGAAGCCGATGTCAACGACGCTGCCGACACTGTCGGGATAGTGTTCGGGCCACTTGCCCCAGGGCCGCCAGGGCCCGGAATCGTAGCGCCAGCCATATTCACCGCCGGAAACCACGTGGTTGATTCGGGTGGGTCGATACCAGGGAGTGCCAATATCGGCTTCCGAGTCTGCGTCAAAGGTGAACAGCTCGCCGTGTGGGCTAAAAGCAATGTCATACGGGTTGCGCAATCCCCCGGCAAACAACTCCCAGGTCTTACCCGTTTCGTCGGTACGGGCAATCCAGCCGGCGGGCACAAAGGCGTCGTCGGAGGGAATCAGTAAATCGTCGGCCCAACCTCGATACGGCGAAGTCGGTTCCAGCCCCTCCGGCACTTTGGTTCCATTGCCGGCTACCAGGTAGATGAGACCGTCCGGGCCCAGCACCGGGGCATGGGGGCCATGTTCTCCGTGCCCGTTCTCGTTTTCCACGGCCTCCAGCTGTTTCAGCAGTTTTACCTGGTCGAACTGATCGTCTCCGTCGCTGTCAGTTACTCGATAGAATCCGCTGCCCTGCGCAACCTTCTCGGTTGAAGTCCGGTACAGATTGACCGTGACATAAAGGCTGTCATAGGCGTAGAGAAGCCCCTGTGCGTGACCGATCGCAACGTCCAACTTCTCAACCGTTGTCCCGGAACCGCCCTCTCCGACCGTGACTCGGTAAAGACCTCCGAATTGATCCGACGTAATCAGTCGCCCTGCGCTATCGGGCGTCAACGCGACCCAGGAACCCTGCTCTTCCAGCGGCACCGAATAGACCAGCTCCACATCGAATCCTTCGGGTACCTCGAGGTTCCGGGATACTTCGAGAAGGGCGAGGTCGTGCCCCGCTTCGGGCGCTTCCCCCTGGGACCGATCAACGGGTCCCTGACAAGCGCACAGAGCACCTGCGACCATCGAGGTGACAATGAATGGCCCTGCTTTCATCCGCATAGTCTAGCCGATCACTTCTGAAGCGCGGAATGGGAACGCCATTCGTAGGGGCCGGTCTCGTGCCGGCCCGTTTAACGGGCGACCACCAGGGTCGCCCCTACGATTCACAACATCCACGGGTCGTGGAACGTGGAACCCACAATCCGTAGGGGCCGGTCCCGTGCCGGCCCGCTTGACGGGCGGCCACTCGGAGTCGCCCCTACATTCGTAGGGGCCGGGCCGCCCCTACGATTCCCAATGCCCGGAAAGGTGGGCCTGGGTAATAATAGCGATCTTCGTTGGGTGGAAACATCAGTTACTCCAGGGGGAGAATGCATCGTGTGGGCACGCTGACAGATATGAGAGCCGTAGTCGGTGGGGACGGAGCGTTCACTTCCACTTTTCTGCGCTGGCTCGAAGACCAGCCCGACTCGGTTCTTCTCGAAACCGTCAGGCCGGATCCGGTGGAATTTCGCAGTTATGTCTTTTGCAGACCGCTCTCTACGATCCAGTGCCGTTCGCTCGCGGACGTGTCCTCGTGTTTGCAGGAACTCGAGTATGCCGTCGACCAGGGGTGCCATGTGGCCGGTTTCATGACCTATGAACTGGGGTATGCCTTTGAGCGTGGGTTCTCGGCCGAGCTCGAGTCGAAGTCACCCCTGATGTGGTTCGGTGTTTACGACGAACCCTGGATCTACAATCACAGGAACGCATCCTTTGAGCGCGGCCGGAGGCAGGCGGCCGAGATTGCCGCCCGGCTGAACGGATCGCCGTCTGCCCCGACCATGCACGAAGTCTTTCCCGAACCCTCCATCGGTGAGGGCGAATTCCGCGACGCGCTGGCCAGAATAAAGCAGCACATCCGCGACGGAAACACATACCAGGTTAATTTTTCTTTCAAGATGCGATTCCCCTGGGAGCATGGTCCGGCCGACCTCTATTGCCAGCTCCGGCGCAGCCAGCGTGTGGCTTACTCCGCCTTCCTCAATTCGGGCCGGACTTCTGCTCTCTCTTTCTCTCCCGAGCTCTTTTTCCGTTTGGAGGGCTCCAGAATCGACTTCAGACCCATGAAGGGAACCGCTCCGCGTGGGAGGACGCAAGAGGAAGACGAGAGCAACCGCCGTATGCTGGAGGTCTCCGCCAAGGATCGCGCGGAGAACGTGATGATCGTGGATTTGCTGCGCAGCGACATCGGGAGAATTGCGGAACTAGGAAGTGTGAATGTGCCGCACTACTATACGGTCGAAGAATACGACACCGTGTATCAGGCCACTTCGGCGATTGAGGCGCAACTAAAGCCCGCCTGCTCGTTCTCCGAGCTGATCCGAAGCGTATTCCCGAGCGGTTCCGTGACGGGCGCGCCAAAGATTCGAACCATGCAGATCATCCAGGAACTGGAAAAGGGGCCGCGCGGCCTTTACACGGGCTGCGTCGGCTTCCTGGCTCCGCGACGGCGAGCGGTCTTCAACGTCGGGATTCGAACGATCACGGTGGACAGAATCGCGGGACAGGCGGAAATGGGAGTCGGCAGCGGTGTCACGTATGACTCGGACATAACCGGGGAATACCGGGAGTGCCTGGCCAAGGCGAGTTTCCTGGGGGGATCCCTCCATGGTCTCAAGCTTCTGGAAACGATCAGGTGGGAGCCGCCCACCGGCTGGTTCCTGCTGGAGGAACACCTGCAGCGAGTCGGCCGGTCAGCCGGGTACTTCGGTTTTTCCTTCGATCCTCAAGCTGTTCGCGATTCCCTCCAGTGCCTTGACCGGAAGCTGCGGGTCCAGAGCGAAGAGGGGCCGGCGCTTCTAGTACGATTGGCCATAGATCGACGCGGGGATCTGCGAATCACTCAGGATGAAATCGCTGCGCCGAAAGACCTTGAGCAGGCAGCCCTGGCGTTCGAGCGAGTCGATTCTCACAATCGCTTTCTCTATCACAAGACCAGCAATCGGCAGTTCTACGACCGGGCACTCCGGGAGGCGGCCCAGATGGGCTTGTTCGAGGCGTTTTTCCTGAACCAGCGCGGAGAGGTGACAGAGGGTTCCCGCAGCAATGTGATCATCCGCAGGGAGACGGAGTATCATACGCCGCCCGTGCGGTGCGGACTCCTGCCCGGTGTCTTCCGGCAGCACCTTTTGAGTTCCCGCGACATTGCCCTCCGCGAGACAGTCCTGAGTCCGGAAGATCTCGTCTCTGCCGACGAGGTGTTCGCATGCAACTCGGTTCGGGGCTTGCAGCGGGTTGAAATAGTCGACAATCCGGTCCGATTTTAGGCTGGGACACGGCGCCCGGCGGCACGGCGAAAAGCATGGAAAGCTTCCTGACCGACCTTGACCTCGTGATTTTCCTGGCGGCATTGCTCGTCGCCATGGCCATCGGCTTCATCGCCGGGCGCAAAGAGGAGACCTCCGAGGACTACTTCCTGGCGGGAAGAAAGATTCCCTGGTGGGGTGTGGCCGGCTCGATTTTCGGCAGCAACGTCAGCGCCAACCATATGGTCGGCATGATGGGGATCGGCTTTGGGGTGGGCTTCGCGCAGAGTCATTTCGAGTTGGGGGCCGTCATGGGGCTGATGCTCCTGTGTTACGGCTTCCTGCCGGTCTATCGAGCGCTTAATGTTTACACGCTCTCCGAGTACTTGGGCCGGCGCTACGACGAGCGCAGCCGCCTTTTGTACGCCATCATCATGACCCTCATCATGGTCCTGGTACAGATGGTGCCGGCCCTTTACATCGGTGCCCGAACCCTCTGCATCCTGATGGGAGGGGAGTTCGTCGAAAAGGTAGAGACGGCAGGGAAGATAGCCGTCGAGGTCAACTACACGTACTACGTCATGATCGTGCTGGGGCTGGCCTCGATTTCCGCGAGCTATACGATTCTCGGAGGTCTGAAGGCCGTGGTGTGGACTGATTTCGTTCAGTCCCTTCTACTTCTCGGCGCCGGCCTCACCGTGGCCCTGCTCACTTTCGGTGAAATCGGCGGCTGGGATGAAATGATGGCGTTGGACCAGGGAAGGCAGGGTTCGGGCAAAATGCACCTTTACCTCCCCGCGGATCACCCGGAGCTACCCTGGACCGGAGTGCTCACGGGACTCATGGCCCTGCATTTTTTCTACTGGGGCACGAACCAGTTCATCGTCCAGAGGGCTCTGGGTGCACGAAGTGACCGCGAGGCCCGGCTCGGAATCATCGCTGCCGGCTACCTCAAGCTCACGATTCCCTTCTTTGCCATCGGTACAGGTGTGGCGGCCTACTATCTGTTCCAGGAGAGGTTGCCGGATCGGACCATCGACTCCGACGCCGCCTTCTCGGAGCTGGTGAAGCTCGTGATCCCCGTCGGCTACGGAATCGTCGGCCTGATCTCGGCCGGCGTGATCGGGGCCATCCTGTCGTCCATCGATTCCATGATGAACTCGGCGGCCACGATCGCGACGGTGGACGTCTACCGTCGCCACATCAATCCCCGCGCTACTGACCGCCAGATGATCCGGATGGGACGAGTCTGCATTGCCGGCTTTGTCACGCTGGCGACCCTGCTGGCCATTCTGGTGCTGGATCCCAACTCGGAGGGGCACTTCTTCCTGCAGATTGTCGACTATCAGGGCTACTTGACGCCGGGCCTCCTGGTCACCTTCTTCCTGGGGATCCTGTGGCGGCGCGCCACCGGGTTGGGCAGCTTCGTGACCATCCTGGCCGGCGTCTTTTTCTCCTGGATCACCCACGTTGCCTACCAGGGCTACCTGGGAAAAATCCCGGCAATCAGCGCCCGTTTCGGGGAAGAACTCAATTTCTTCCATCGCGTTGTAGTCGTGATCCTGCTTTGCCTTCTGACCCACGTCCTCGTGAGCCTGCTTTCCAGGCCCGACGAGCAGAAGAGCACACTTGTGTGGAGTCATCTGGGGGGGCACGACCCCGGGACCCAGCGGAATGTCATCGTCGCCATCCTTGCCTCCCTGGTGTGGTTGGCGATTCTGGCCCGGGTCATGGTGGCCGGGTGGCTCAGCCCGGTCGTGTGCGCCGGACTGGGAGCCATCTGGACGCTGTCCATGTTCCTGGGTGCGATTGCCCTGACCTTGCGAAAGCGGCGCCGCCAAGGCGCCCAGGATCTGCCGGCACTGGGGTTTTTTCTAAGCGACGACCGCCTGTGGGCCGGGATTCTGTGCTCGCTGGCTGTTTTCTTCCTGTACCACTACTACTGATCGGCCGGATTCCGGATATGCAGATTCCAGATTTCAAATTCCAGATTCCAAAATTGCGCGCTCATCAAGATTCGCGCCTCTGTCCGCTCGGCGGCGGATCAGGTCGTCTCCGGGACCGGCCCGGAAGCCGCGAGGAAAGCTGGCTGCCAAGGAAACTGCAGAGGCAGGAACGACAGTGACTGCGCCGCAGCGCGGAAGCTGCCGAGAAACCTAACAAGCCGAATAATTTGGAATCTGGAATTTGGAATCTGGAATTTTCTCAAATAGAAACCGGTTGGCTGGTCTTGATCGACTCGAACACGGCGTCGACGACCCGCATGTTGCCCAGGCTGAACTCGGGTGGGATGCGATTCGAGGTGGTGCCGTCCAGACACTCGCACACGTGACGGAGCTGCAGGTCGAACTGGTTTACGGGGGGAAACTCATAGACCTCGGTGTCGAAGTTGTCCCGGAATACCTCGACGCTGGAGCGCAAATCTTCCTTCTCCACGAATTCCTGCCCCCGTTCGCTCCTCTGATCAAAGGGTAAGTCCATTCGGATCCAGCCCTGGGTGCCGAGAATCTCCGTGGCCTGACAGTAGCCGTACTCGTAGCTGGAGGTGAGTTTGGCGCCGACATCGCCGGCAAACTGCAGCAGGATCGAGGCCGACAACTCAACATCCGCCACCTCTTCGCTGAAAGCGCCGAAGGCATAAACTCGACGCGGCTCCGCGGCCAGGACGTAGCGCGCGAAATGAATCAGATAGCCGGCCGTGTCGTACACCGAACCACCGCTCCGTCGGCGGTCATACCGCCAGTTGTCCGCTGGAGCAAAGCTCGTAAGAGGCGAGGAAAGTGTACTCTGCAGCGACATCACCCGACCGATCCGACCCGAGTCGATGATTTCTTTGAGTCGCAGGTGCTGGGGCGTATGCCGCCACTTGAAACCCTCCATGAGAAGCACTCCGTTTTCGGCGGCGGTGGCGATCATCCCCTCACATTCGGCAGCCGTGGCACTAATCGGCTTCTCGACCAGAATGGCGCGTACCTTGCCCGTGCGGGCGACCGCGTTGCTCACCTCTGCATGATGGACTCCCCAGGTCGAGACAACCACCACATCGAGGGACTCCCGAGCCAGCATCTCTTCCAGATCCGTGTAGCGGCGGGACACGCCGAACTCGTCACCGAAGCGCATCAGGCTCGTTTCAGAGATGTCGCAAATGGCCACCAGTTCCGTCTGCTCGACACTGGCGCAGGCCCGGCCGTGATCCCGCGCATTCTCACCAGTCCCCACGATACCCACTCGGTACATCGTCACTTTCTCCTATCAGATCCGGGCGGCCGTGTAGCGTGCCGCCACGGCCTGCCAATTGACCACATTCCACCAGTTTTCGACGTACTCGGCACGACGATTCTGGTACTTGAGATAGTAGGCATGTTCCCATACATCCAGACCCAGCAGGGGAACGTTTCCAGTTTGCATGCAGGGGCTGTCCTGGTTGGGGGTGGCGTAGACGAGCAGGCTCCCGTCAAGATCCCTCACCAGCCACGCCCATCCACTGCCGAAGCGGGAGAGAGCGACTTTGGCGAACACCCCCTGAAAAAGATCGAGACTGCCAAAAGTGTCGTCGATCGCAGCGCCAAGCTCCCCTCCGGGCACGCCGCCACCTGTGCGGCTCATACTCTCCCAGAAAAGGCTGTGGTTGGCGTGACCGCCACCGCCGCCGCGCACCGCTCCCCGAATCTCTCGCGGAATCCGGTAGAGCCTGCGCAGCAGTTCGGGCAGGGCCACATTCTCGAACTCGGTCCCGGCTATCGCCTGATTCAGGCTCTTGACGTAGGCGGCGTGATGTCTCTGGTGGTGAATGCGCATGGTGGGTGCATCGAGATAAGGCTCCAATGCGTCATAAGCATACGGAAGCGGCGGCAATTCGTGAGCCATTGTCGTGTCCAAAGCGGAAAATCGTAGGGGCCGGGTCGCCCCTACGGCTGAGGTGGATAAATGATCGGGAAGCGATCTCCCTCCCACCGATCGCCGTCCTTTAGTTCCTCGTCCTTCTGCTCGGCCAGGACGGCCACCGCCCAGGGGTGATCGCCCGTTCCCGATTGATAGCGCGTGTCGCCCGGCAGCATATGGGCAATAATAGTGCGGCGCGGGTAATCGGTCCGATTCTCGCCACTTCCGTGGATGACTCGACAGTGGTGGAACGACACCTGGCCCGGCTTCAACTCCAGGAGCCTCACCTCGGTTGCTTCGCCTTCGGGCACGTCGAACTGCGGAACATCTTCTATGCTCGCGTCGGACTGGAAGAACATCTTCGTCGATTGCAGGGGCCAGCGATGGCTGCGAGCAATCACCCGCATGCATCCGTTGTGAAGCGTTTCCCCGTCCACTGAAATACGTGCCGTCAAGGCATGGTCGGGCCGCGTGCATTTCCAATAGGCCCAGTCCTGGTGCCAGCCGACAGCCGCCGAACGACGGCTGTCCAGCCCTATGCCCGGCTTGTGGAGCAGCTGGTCCTGAAAAAGGCGGATTGTGTCGGTCCCTGCCAGCTGGGCGGCGATTGAACCGATGGCGGGCGACTGGACGAGGCGACGAATGACATCATCAGCCCACCAGCCGTTATCGACCTTCTTCATGTTCGACTCAGGGTCGCCGGGCCGCCAGTCGATCTTATTCGGAGAAACGTCGGTCTCATACTCCTGATCGAAAACCAGGGCCATGTGTCTCCCGGCCTCCAGCATTTCCTTCTGGCTGAACAGGACATCTGAGATGAAGTAACCGTTGCGGTCCCAGAAGCAAATCTGCTCTTCGTCGAGTTGGTACTGCCCGAGCCGATCCTCTGCTATCGACATCACCGTGGGTTCCTCACTACAGGGTGAAATTTTTTCCAACTGATTATATCCGCCCTTGCCAGAATGAGCTTTTCTTGGGCCGATGGAGGCTGTTAATCTGTAGATCAAATCGTTGAGGCGGACCCCCTTATCCAGGTGAAAAAACGTGACAGAAAAAGTCAGAGCCGGCGGACTGAAGGTAGATTCTCGATTGTACGATCTGGTGGGTAGCGAGATCGCTCCCGGCACGGGTATTGAAGCCGAGGAGTTCTGGGCTTCTCTGGGCGCGATCGTCGAAGATCTGGGTCCCGGAAACCGGGATCTCCTCGACCAACGGGATGAACTGCAGACTCAGATCGATGAGTGGAGCCGGGACCGCAAAGCCAAGCCGGTCGAGTCGTCGGAGTACTCCGGGTTCCTGATAGCAATCGGATATCTACTGCCCGAGGGCGGCCATTTTCAGGTGAGCACCGAGAACGTAGACCCCGAGGTGGCGGAAACGGCCGGTCCCCAGCTGGTTGTCCCGGTTGACAATCCCCGCTACGCCTTGAATGCCGCCAACGCCCGCTGGGGCAGTCTGTATGATGCGCTGTATGGGACCAATGTGATTCCGGAAGATGGCGGAGCCGAGCGGGGAGACGCCTATAACTCCGTGCGCGGAGCCCGGGTGATTGCCTTTACCGAGGCCTTCCTGGACCGCTGGACGGGCCTCGAGCGGGGTTCCTTTTCGGATGTTACCCGGTTCTCTGTGGAAGACGCCGGAGGGGCGCAAAGCCTGGTGGCGACCCTCCAGGACGGGACCAGCACCGGTCTGGCTGAAGCCGGCAAGTTCGCCGGCTTTCGCCGTGAAGGGGGTGAACTCGCCAGTATCCTTTTAGTGAACAACGGCCTGCACATCGAGATCCAGGTTGACCGGGATCACCCGGTTGGCAGGACCCACCCGGCGGGTGTAAAGGACGTGCTCCTGGAAGCGGCCGTCACCACCATTCAGGATTGCGAAGACTCCGTCTCTGCCGTAGACGCCGCCGACAAGGTGGAAGTCTACCGAAACTGGGCGGGAATCATGAAAGGCACGCTGGAAGCGACCTTCGAAAAAAACGGGCGATCGATGACCCGGAGGCTGAATCCGGACAAGACTTTCACAGACCCTCACGGGCGGATTCTGACCCTGCCGGGCCGGAGCCTCCTGCTGGTGCGCAATGTGGGCATCCACATGTACACCAATGCGGTCACGACCGAAGACGATCGGGAAATCCCTGAAGGGTTTCTGGATGCGATGGTGACGGCGCTGGGAGCACTCCATGACCTGAAGAAGGACAACGGGGGAATCCGTAACAGCAGGACAGGCAGCGTCTACATCGTCAAGCCCAAACTGCACGGCCCGCAAGAAGTGGCGGCGACGGTTGAACTGTTCGGACGAGTGGAAGAGGCCCTCGGCCTGGCCAAAAACACGCTCAAAATCGGGATTATGGATGAGGAGCGGCGCACCACTGTAAATCTGAAAGAGGCGATCCGCGCTGCCAGCCAGAGAGTCGTGTTCATCAACACGGGTTTTCTGGACCGCACGGGCGACGAGATTCATACCAGCATGGAGCTGGGTCCCATGCTGCCGAAGATGGAAATCAAGCGCCAACCCTGGATGAACGCTTACGAGGACTGGAACGTGGATGTCGGCATCGAAACAGGGCTCATCGGTAAAGCACAGATCGGCAAGGGGATGTGGACCATGCCGGATTTGATGCTCGAGATGGTCGAGACCAAGAGCGAACATCCACGGGCAGGGGCGACGACGGCATGGGTGCCCTCACCCACCGCCGCGACGCTCCACGCGCTGCACTATCACGAGGTAGAAGTCGCCGGCCGGCAGAGAGAGCTGGCCGGCAGAGGGCGCGCGCCACTGACCGATATCCTGACACCGCCGCTGCTGGATCGGGCATTGACCGAGAGCGAGATCGAGCAGGAACTGGACAACAACGCCCAGGGAATTCTGGGGTATGTAGTGCGCTGGGTGGACCAGGGGGTCGGGTGTTCCAAGGTCCCGGACATCCACGATGTGGGTTTGATGGAGGACCGGGCCACCCTGCGGATAGCGAGCCAGCATCTGGCCAACTGGCTGCATCACGGGATCGTGACCGAGGGGCAGGTGATCGAGACGTTTCAGAAAATGGCCTCGGTGGTTGACAGACAGAACGACGGGGACCCGATTTATCGAAACATGGCGCCGGAATTCGACAAGAGCAACGCCTTTCAGGCAGCCCTGGATCTGGTCTTTCAGGGGCGGGTAGTCGCAAACGGATACACCGAGCCCGTGCTCCATTCGCGCCGCAAACAAGCCAAGAGCTAGGTTGACGTGGGGATGGATTGGCTGGTAGGTTTTCAGTAGTCATCAATGGGGGTTGAGGGACTCGAGTCCGGAATGTTTTTGAGGAATTTCGGTACAGAGAATCCGCTTCCCGCGCTGCCAGCATGGGGACGCCATGCGGCAGACATCGGAAAAAGGTGAACCGAGGAGACAAATAAAATGAGTAAAGCTGAGATACTTGATTACCTGGTCGAGAACGAGGCCCTTGGATCGGCCGCCGCCGAGGCCGTCAAGACCGAGGCCGAAAAGTTGACGTACTTCGTCAATGGCAGGGCACTCCAATCGGCTACCGAAAAGTACTATGACCTGGCCGATCCCAACACGGGCGAGGTCATAGCCAGAGCGCCCTGCTGCACCAGGGATGAAGTCAACAGCGCGGTCGAGGCCGCCCGGGAAGCCTTTCCGGCCTGGAGGGATACGCCCGTCATCAAACGGGTTCAGGTCCTGTACAAGTTCAAACGGCTCATCGAAGACAATCTCGACGAGTTGACATTGTCGGTTTGCCGCGAGCACGGCAAGGTTTGGGAGGAATCGAGAGGCGACGTTCTCAAGGCCATGGAGGTGGTCGAACTCGCCTGTGGCGCACCTTCCCTGATGATGGGCGAGTCGCTGATGGACACAACCTCCGGCTATGACACGGTCCTTTACCGCGAACCCCTGGGCGTGTTCGTAGGACTCGTGCCGTGGAACTTCCCGGCCATGATCCCGTTCGGCTGGATGGCCCCGCTGTGTCTGGCCTTCGGGAATACCATGGTGTTGAAGGCATCCAGTCTCACTCCCATGACGTCGTTGAGGATGGCCGAGTTGCTGCACGAAGCGGGGCTCCCGGAAGGGGTCATGAATGTCCTCACGTGCAGTCGCAACGAGGCGGAGATCTTTCTTGAGCATCCCGATGTCAAGGGAGTAACCTTTGTGGGATCAACTTCCGTGGGCACGCACATTTATTCGACTGCAGCCGCCAATGGCAAGCGGGTCCAGGCGCTGTGCGAGGCCAAAAACCACTGCCTGGTGCTCGAGGACGCGCCCATCGAAAGAACCGCGGCAGGTATCGTGAATGCCACGTTTGGTTGCGCCGGAGAGAGGTGCATGGCCCTGCCGGTTGTCGTGGTCCAGGAATCGATCGCGGATAAGCTTGTGAACTGCATCAAGCGACTGGCCGAAGAGCGAGTCATGGGGCCCTCTTACGACAAAGGGTCGGAACTCGGTCCCCTCGTCTCCGAGGGACACAGGGAGTTTGTGCTGGGCTGGATCGAAAAGGGTATCGAGGAGGGCGCCGAGCTGGTTCTGGACGGGAGAGACGCCACCGTCGAGGGATACGAGAACGGCTACTGGCTTGGTCCCACCATCTTCGACCGCGTCGGTCCGGACATGAGCGTGGGCGACGAGGAGGTCTTCGGGCCGGTGACCTTCATCAAGCGCGTCAAGGACTTCGAAGAGGGAATGAGCGTCGTGAACGCGAGCCGGTTCGGCAACGGAGCTACCATCTTCACGCAAAACGGCCATTTCAGCCGAGAGTTCGCCAGGAGAGCCCATGCCGGAATGGTGGGCGTCAATGTCGGCATCCCCGTTCCCGTGGGCATGTTCCCGTTTGCGGGCCACAAGAACTCCTTCTTCGGGGATCTTCACGTGATGGGGAAGGACTCCATCAAGTTCTTCACGGAGACGAAGTGCGTCAGCACGCACTGGTTTGACGAGAAGGAAATGAAGCAGGAGAAGGTCGACACCTGGGACGGCACCATCGGTAAGATCTAGCCCGGTACCCCGTAGGGGCCGGCCTGGTGCCGGCCCGCTGGACGGGCGACCACCCGGAGTCGCCCCTACAGTACTGCGAACGTGCAGTTGTCGATGAAGTCGAAGTCCAGCTCGATGCCCAGCCCCGGGCCGTCGGGCAGGCGAGCCGCTCCCTCCTTGATCCGGATTGGCTCCTTCAGGCCGAAATCGAAATACTCAAGCGGCTCCAGCAATTCGAAAAACTCGCAGTTTTGAATCGCGGCCGTACAGTGCAGGTTGACCAGCTCCAGGGGGTGGTAAATGGCGGTGTGCACTTCGCACTGCAGCCCGAAGGATTCCGCCAGGTGAGCTGTCTTCATGACCGCCGTAATGCCCCCCTTCCAGGAGACGTCCGTACGCACGATGTCCACGGCGTGCGAAGCAATGCAGTCGGCGGTGCTGTAATGGCTGCCGGCCAGCACTTCCGTGCCGCAAATCGGGATGTCCAGCTTCCGCGTCAACTCGCGAAGCCCGTGCATGTCGGTATCGAACAGAGGCTCTTCGAACCAGTAGTAGTTGAGCCGCTCCAGCTCCCGGCCCACGCGCAGGGCCTGCTGATGGTTGTAGGCTGCGACGGGATCTGCCATGAGCAGGAAGTCATCTTCCACCTGAGCCCTGCACACCCGGTAAGCCTCCAGATCGAACCCGACGTCGCCGGGCGGATGTAGCTTGTACCCGGCCCAGCCTCGATCCTTCACCGTCTGTGCCTGGCGGCCATAGTCCTCGGGAGAGTCCAACACCAGCGAACTCGCGTAGACGGGCACACGATCCCGGCAGGCCCCCAGGTACTGATAGAGAGGTTGACCGGCTGCCGTCGCACCCAGCACCCAGCACAGGATATCGAAAGGCCCGTAGGAATAAATGGGTACGTGGTTCCACCAGCGATCGGCCATGCGGTAATCGTGCCAGTGCTTTTCCCGATACATGGGGTCGCGCCCCAGGAAAAAGGGTTTCAGCGCTTCGGCCGCGATGTAGCCGGCCATCCGGGCGCCGCGACCGGCGAAACCGAATGTCTCCGCCTGCAGACCGTCATTGGTTTTGGCGGTAATGACCAGGAACTCGAGATCGCTTCGGGTGCCGCCGCGCAATCCCGAATGCTGCATCACCGGCGCTGGGTGGCGGCACAGCCGAATCTCAATGTCGGTGATCTTCATGGACAGGGATCCAGCCTGCGGACAAGAATCCGCTCATCAGAACTTCCCATACTTCAGGTACGCCTCTTGTGGGTCCACGCCCTCGAGAATCGCTTTGCGCACCAGGCTTTCAGTACGCAGAACCTTTTCGGCTTGCGTGGTCACTTCCTCGGCCATCTCCCCCGGGATGATCACGACGCCATCGTGATCGGCCAGGACGTAATCGTCGTTGTGGACCGTCACGTCGCCAATCCGTATGGGTTCGCCGAATGAATCGGGCACCCAGCGGCCAACGATGTCTCTGGGCGTGTAGTACTTGCAGAAGACCTGAAACCCGATCTGGTAAATGAACTCGGTGTCGCGGCAGCCGCCGTCGACGATGAAGCCGCGAACCCCACGCAGTTTCAGCGTTTCCGCGGAGAGTTCTCCCATATGGGACATGGTGTCGTCGTTAGGCTGGCAAACCGCCACCGTCTCGGCCGGCACCCTGGACAGCATACCCGTCCATTGCAGCAGCGTCTCATGATCGTCCAGACTCTCGTCGCGGTGCCCCGCCACCGTGAAAACCTGCCCGGCCAGCCGACGACGGGGATCCAGAGGCCGGATTCCCGGCGGCAGCACACAATCCTGATGTCCCATTGCGAGCAGCACGTCGTGGACCGCTCCGCTGTACGTCTTTTCCAGTCGATGTGCAAGGCTCATCCTGTCGCCTCCTGATTGAAAGCCATCGTATAATACACGTCCTCCACAGAAGTGTGGAGCAAGTGTTCCGCCTTGCCTTTGCCCGGACCTCATCTTGCCATCACTCCATGGCGCTCTTGATCTCCTCTAGACATGCGGGTGAGATCAGTTTGTAGGTGGTTGAGTTCCTGTGCTCGACTCGGCGGCAGGTGATCGAGTCACAGATCACCAGGTCCGCAGCGGCGAGAGTGCCGGGGCGCTCAGCGGGGAGCAGGTACTCGCGCATCGTATGCCGGCTTCCTACCACGGGGCCAGCAGGGCCCTGGCGGTCCGGATGAGGTACTCGCTGATCGAAACCAGGGCGATGATCGATGGCTCCGAGAAAGCCCGAATCCTCCCCACCTGCTCATCTGCCGGGGAGAAAGTGACGGGGATCGTGGGGAGAGTCCTGGGAAGTGCCGGAGCTACATTCGCAATGGCCCCGGGAGCGCCGGCGACCAGAGCCCCGATGGCCAGATCCGGATTGGCGGAGAGTTCCTCGGGGTGATAGGCCGTGACCTCATACGGTAGCTCACGCCTCAACTCCTCGCGAAACAGGTACCGAAGACCGGAATCGGTCGAAGTGACCAGGATGTGATCGGCCGGCTGGGCAAAGAGTCGCTCCTGAACCCGCTGGCGGAGCTGCTGCAGAGAGTACCCGATCTCCCGGGCCTGGCGGATAGCGTTCGTGATGAGGTCGTCCAGATCCCTCGCATTCTCCGGGGGTTCCACCTCTCCAGGAGAGCGCACGACCAGTCGCTTTCCCCGCTGTCTCACCAGTAGTTTTACGGCCACGAGTTCCTGGTAGGCCCGGCTGACCGTGTTGTGGTGGATCTTTAGCCGCGTGGCCAGAGCACGGACGCTGGGAAGTGCATCTCCCGGCTTCAATTCTCCCGAAGCGATTGAAAAAATCAGTTCGGCGGCCAGCTGGTCGGCAATGGGGACGTCACTGTCTCGACTGATTTCGATGCGCATGGCGCCCCGGCAACTTTCTACGGATGTCGACTTGAGGTTGAGAGATCTTCGAAGGGGATTGTACACACTCCGGGACCTTGTGACACCTCGGAAACTGTCATGGTTGCGGTCGCAGGAGCGGCTCGGGCGAAGTTAGCCTGGAAGCCGTGAGCAAAAGGAACATCAAATGAGTGGGAGAATCCAAGGAGAGGGTTCCTTCCCGCGGGAATCAGCAAAGGAGCTTGCCATGGGTCTCACTACCCGATTTCTTTTTTCTGCGCTCGTCCTGGCCGTCCTTCTGGCGCTGGTCCTGCTGCTGAACACGTTGCGATTCATGAGCCGGCAGGTGGAGGTAGAACCGGCCGCGATGGTAAAGCTGGACGAGCGGCAGATGGCAGAGCGGCTGGCCCGGGCCTTACAGTTCAAAACGGTCTCCTATCCGGAGCCTTCGGATTTCGATACGGAGGAGTTCCTGGGGCTGCACGCTTATCTGGAAGGGACCTTTCCCAGGGTCCATACGGCGCTGAAGAGAGAGGTTGTCGGAGCATACAGCCTTCTCTACTCCTGGCCGGGCCGGAATGGGTCGCTCAAGCCGATCCTCCTGATGTCGCACATTGATGTGGTTCCTGTCGAGCCTGAGGCGGAAGCCAAGTGGAGTTATCCTCCATTCGCGGGGCAGATAGCCGATGGTTTCATCTGGGGGCGGGGGACCCTGGATATCAAGTCCGGAGCGATGGCCATCCTGGAGGCGATCGAGTTTCTACTGGCGAATGGGTTTGAGCCGCAGCGTGACATCCATGTGGCCCTGGGGCACGACGAGGAGGTGGGAGGTGCCAATGGAAACGCCAGGATGGCCTCCCTCCTGGAGGAGAGAGGTGTCCAGCTACGATACGTTCTGGATGAAGGTGGAGCCATCGTGCACGATGTCATTCCCGGAGTAAAGGATCCGGTGGCCTACGTGGCCGTGGCAGAGAAGGGTTACTACGGTCTCAAGCTGACAGGCGAAGGGCCTGGGGGCCACTCGTCCATGCCTCCGCCACACACGGCGGTCGGTGTGGTGGCTCGAGCGATTCACAAGCTGGAATCCAATCCGCTGCCTGCCGACCAGGGAGGGATCACTGGCCAGATGCTCGACTATCTGGGCCCGGAAATGCCTTTCTCGCAGAAGCTGGTGCTGGCCAACCGGTGGCTTTTCGGTCCCCTGATCAAGCGAAGGTTTGCAAAGAGTTCCGCCATGAATGCCACCATGCGCACGACAACCGCCGTAACGATGGTGGGAGGGGGCGTGAGACGAAACGTCCTTCCCACCACTGCCTGGGCGGTTGTTTACTTCCGGCTCATGCCTGGGAAGACTCTGGACCACGTCTTTGAGCACGTTCGGAAGGTTGTCAACGATGAGCGAGTGAAGTTTCAGGAGAGCGGCTTCAAATCCGAGGCTTCGGTTGTCTCCGACTCCGAGTCGGACGATTTCCAAGTCTTGCAGCGGACCATTCGCGAGGTGTTCCCGAACGTGTTGGTCGCGCCTGCGCTCGCGGTCGTCATAACCGATTCACGACACTATGAGCGGATCACGGAGAGCACCTTTCGCTTCATTCCGACCCGGTTTGGCCGCCACGATCTGGATCGCCTTCATGGGGTCGACGAGCGGATTGGAGTCGAGAACTACGCGGAGATCGTCCGCTTCTTCATTCAGCAGATTCGAAACTCGGCGGCTGGAGACCCTGACGCGTAAAACATCCGGACCGCTGCCTCTTCGGCATCCGCTAGCCTCGAAGAAGGACTGGAGATTAGGGGCGCGCCTGAAAGGGTTGTGGGTAAGGCGGGCCCCGGGATTACAGTGCAAGGCGGCGAGAGATTCTACCTGAGCCACTTCCGAGTATGTCGGCCTTCGGCCGCGGCGCAGTCACTGTCGTTCCTGCCTCTGCAGTTTCCTTGATTGGCGACTTAGCTCGAGGCTGGCGGGCTGGTCCCGGAGATGATCTGTTCCGTCGCCGAGCGGGCAGAGGCGCGAATGCAATGAGCGCGCCAACGTGAAACGTGGAACGTGGAACTTGGAACCTTTCTTCAGGTCCGCACCCGGGCCAGCCAGCCGCCGTCCACGGGCAGGGCGATGCCGGTAATCCAAGCGGCGTCATCGGAGGCGAGGAACACGCAGGTTCGACCGATCTCGGCAGGTGTGCCCGCCCGTTGCAGAGGGGTCCACTGCCTCAACCGCTCGACCTTTTCTTCCGTGAAGCTGTCGTGCATGGAGGTCTGGACGAACCCGGGGCACACGGCGTTCACCGTGACGCCGTCAGGAGCCAGCTCGAGAGCGCTGTCACGGGTCAGGTTCAGGACGGCTGCTTTGGCCGCGGTGTAGGCTGGGCCGCCCCCGCCGAAGAAGGCGGCCACGGAGGCGATATTGATGATTCGCCCCGCTTTTGACTGCTTGAGGAAGGGTGCCGAGAATTTGGTGGTGAGAAAGAGGGATCTGAGGTTGACGGCCTGCACGCGGTCCCACTGCTCAACGGAGAGCTCCTGGCTGTTTCCCGGGATGAGAACGGCGGCATTGTTGACCAGAATATCAATTCCCGAAAAGCGGTGAATGGTGTCCCGGAGCATGGTCTGCACGGACTTCTGATCGGAGACATCAGTGCGAAGGAATAACGCCCTGGCTCCCAGCTTCTCGATTTCCTCGACGGTCGTGGTCGTGGGAGGGTCCGGATCGTACTTTCCGATTCTGGGGGCCTCCTGGAGGTCGGCGACCACCACGCCGGCCCCCTCTCTGGCCATTTCGATCGAAATTCCCCGTCCGATTCCCGAGCTGCCACCCGTCACCAGGCAGACCCGATCTTTCAAGCGCGGTTCCATGTTGTTGCCTCGTTGTTACGCTATACCGATTCTTTCCTCACAGCCCCAGCAGCCTGTCGTATTTCGGCTTTCATCGAGAAGCCGTTTGGCGAGGCGGCCGCAGTTGTACTATACAGGTGTGGCCGGGGACGAGATTTGATTATCCGAAACGACAACTGCATGATCCTCTCCAACGAGTCCAACGATGTGTCTGCGGCTCTCGGGGGCCTGTTGCACTGGGACGAAAAGCTGTATCCGAACTGGGCCGCCATCATTGCCTTTCACCTGTTCCCTCAACAGATCGGACACGGTGTCGAACCCCATTACCACGACAATGACGAATTCTGGTTGTTCACCTCGGGGGAGGGGGAAGTCTGGCTGGAGGGAGACAGTTTCCCCTGCGTCGGCGGGACGGTCGTCTACACTCCCAGGGGAAGTGTCCAACGGTTTCAGATGTTCTCGGACGGGGAACTGGTCGCCCTGGCGACCCGGTTCGAAGGACGCAGGCGGGCCGGTCATCTGCTCGTCCAGACCGATGGAGTCCCCGAGCCGACCGGGAGCGGCTTCGTTGTGGCGGGCCAGCAGAATCCTGGATCTTTCCCCGACCGGGATTCCCGCTGCCCTTTGAGTGAGCTTCGAGTCGTCTCGGCGGACACGGAGGCGTCGACGGACGGGGTGGCCCGTTCCAATGAGTACTGGTTGATGCTCTCGGGCAGCCTTCATCTGGCCATTGATGAATTCGAAGTCGATCTGGCCAGAGGCGACCTGGCGATCCTGCGCGAGGGCAGCGATCGGCGATTGCGGTTGCAGGAAGGTGCCAGGGTCGCCCTGGCGCGCGAGTGAAGGAAGACTGTCAAGAAATGAAAATCCGGGTTTGAGAACGAAAAATCCACAGGAGGATGCACGATGAGCAATGGAACAAAAATGGATGGGAGGCGCGTTTTGGTCACCGGGGCCGGAACCGGGATCGGGAGAGGCGTGGCTCTCGATTTTGCCCAAGAAGGAGCTGCAGTTGTCCTCCACTATTGTCACAGCAGCCAGGGCTGCGAGTCTGCGGTCGAGGAGATACGCTCTTTCGGGGGACGCGCCGAATCCATCGGGGCCGACTTCCGGGACGTGCAGTCAGTCCGGGAGCTGGCAGGCAGGGCCATCGATTTCCTCGGTGGGATCGACGTCCTCATCAACAACTCCGGAATCACGGCCAACCGCCCTTTTGAGGAAACCACCCCGGAGCACTTCGACACCCTCTTCGACGTCAACTTCAAAGCCATGTTCTTCCTGACCCAGGCGGTTCTGCCGCAGATGATGAAGCAGCAGCGGGGCAGTGTGATCAACCTGACCTCTGTCCATGCCTACGCGGGGCTTGTCGAGCATTCCGTTTATGCGGCCACCAAAGGAGCTATTGTCGCGTTTACGCGGGAAGTTTCGCTGGAACTCATTCAAAAAGGAGTGCGGGTCAACGCCATCGCACCCGGTTGGGTCCGGGTCGAGAATCACGATAAGGCGCTGGGAGGAGGTTTTGACTGGGAGGAGGCGGCCAGCAGATTGCCAACCGGTTTTATCGGAACGCCCTCGGACATCGGGCAACTGGCCATCTTCCTGGCCTCGGAGGATTCCCGCTATATCGTTGGACAGACCATGGTCATCGACGGGGGTCAGCTGGCAATAATGCCCAACACAGGTGATTTCCGAATCCCTCGCGCAGTCCAGTTCGGCCAGGGCTATGTGGAGGGTCTGACCCCGCGGTGACCGGGTTCATTTTGGGTTGAATTTCAAGTCAAGTTCGGGCCCGTCTTGGCCGGCCCGGTTGACGGGCGACCACTCGGAGTCGCCCCTACGAATTCCCTGTGGGGGTCGGCTCAAATACCGATACGGGAGCGCAGTTCCGGCACTCCAGTGGGACCGGGTCTGAGGGCGAGCAGCGCACCGGCCGCCGACCCCAGTTCCTCACCCTCCGGAAGGCGTCCGGTAGTCACAAACAACTGAGACAGATCCTGCCCCCCGAAAGCCACGCTGGAAACAAATTTTGCAGGCAGTTCAATAGTGCGCTTTAGCCTGGCATCGGGTCCGTATTGCACGACCTTCCATCCCATCGCCATGGCGATCCAGAGGTTGCCCTCGCCATCCATCGTCATGCCGTCAGCCATCCCGTCTTCGGAATCGAATTCAAGAAACGCCCGACGGTTACTGATGCGGCCGGTTTCGCGATCGTAATCGAATCTCCACACCACGTTGTCGAGCGAGTCGATGAAGAAGAAGGACCGCCGATCGAAAGAGAAGGCCATGCCGTTGGGAATCCCGACCTCCTCGAGCACCACCTCGTACGACCCGTCGCGATCCAATCGGTAGAGCCGCCCGCTTCTGGAATCCACGTTGTCAAACGGCATGGTTCCGGCGAAAACGCGCCCCTCGGGGTCGGCGGTGACGTCGTTAAAGCGCTGCTCGATCTCAGCCGGAATGGTCTCGACGACGGTTCGGACGATCTGACCGTCATCCCAGACCGCGACGGTCCCCTTGTCCATGAACAGCAACAGAGAATTGTCGGTCTGGGGGGTAAGCCCACCCACCAGCCGCCCCTCATAACAGAGCCGGCTCTTACCGGAACCGGGCTCGTACCAGTAAACGCGGTGCGCCAGAATGTCGGTCCAGTACAGCTTTCCGTGGTCCGGATGCCAGACCGGGCCTTCTCCTACAATGCAACTGAAATCGGCGACTATCTGATGGTCCATTTCGACTCGTACTCCTCAAGGCTTTGTTTGCTAGCCGGATTCGATCCGTCTCAGCCGTTCCGTAATGCGCTCGGCCAGCTCGTGGTTGGGGAAGCTTTTCAGGCATCTCCGCCAGATCCTGATGGCTTCATTACGATTTCCCAGGTTCAGGTGAATCTCCCCCTGGAAGGCCAGCGTCTGGGGGAACAGGTCGGATTCAGGAAATCGATTCTGCAGGTCGATCAGAGTCTCCAGGGCTTCGCGTTCCTTCCCCTGCTGGGCCAGGGTGACGGCCAGCGAGTAATAGCTCTCATCGAGTTGGTTCATGGATTTCGCCTCGATCAGCTCCCGGTACAATTTCTCGGCTCCCGGATAGTGCCGCCGCTGCATGTATTGAACAGCTAACTCGAGCTTTAAATCTGCCGATTCCGGCTCACGCCTGACCCGATCCCGCAGCTCGGTCACCGACTGCAGGCTCCGCTGGTGCCGGCTGATCTCTTCTCGGAACTGTTCCGCGTTCAGATACCCTGAGGTCTTCTCGTAGAGTCCCTCCTCCGGCTCGATGAGCAGGGTAGCCGGGTATCCCATGACGCGAAAGCGTCTCTGGGCCTTGCGCCCGTCCTCTTCGGTCTCGGCATTCAACTTGAGCCAGATGTACCTTGGACCCAGCTCTCGAACGACGGACGGATCGCCGTAGGTGTTGACCTCCATTACGCGGCACCAGGTGCACCAGTCGGTGTAGAGGTCGAGCACGATCAGCTTTTTGTGCTGCTTCGCCAGCCGGACGGCCTGCTCCCAGTCATAAATCCATGGGACACCCCCGGCTGCCGCCGGGGCGGCGCGCAAAGAGATCGCTCCCAAATCGAGGAAGGCAAAAAGACAGATTAAGGCTCGCTTCATGATCATCTTGCGACACCCGGTGCCAGGCAAATGAAACGGCCTCATCTTAACAGAGTGCACGAACCGGAGAAGAGGTCTGCCGGGACGGGAGCAGAATGACTTGACGCAGGCGAGAACTGGCTTCATATTTCGAGGGAGAGTTGGCCGACGCCCGGCCCATAACCCGTGGAGGAATGCATTAGATGGCCATTGAACACACGACCCTGATTGAAGAGTTGGTTCAAATCGATACTCCCACCCTCTCCAATGCGATCGAGTTGCTGGAGGTGCGAAACCGGATTAGTGGATTCGCCGATCTGAACATGCGCTGCCTGACTCCCGAACTGGGCGTTTTGTGTGGTTCGGCCGTTACGGCTCAGGCCGTCACCATGTTCCCCGAGCCTGTGCAACGGGACACGGCCCTGCGGAATTACATCAGGATTTGCGAAGAGCTGGAGGCACTCCCCGGACCGGGAGTGGTCGTCATTCAGGAAGTCGGTCCCCATCCGGACTTTGCAGTCCACTGTGGAGATGTGATGGCCACGCTCTTTCAGCGCTTCAGGGGAGTCGGCGTGGTGAGCGATGCAGGCATACGTGACCTTCCGGAACTCCGCGAACTGGGATTCAAAGCTTTTGCCCGGGGTCTGGTGGCCAGCCACGCCAACTTCGAGATCGTGCGGGTGCAGGTTCCGGTGACCGTCTGCGGGCTGATGGTCGAGCCGGGCGACCTCCTGCACGGAGACAGCAACGGGCTCATCAAGGTGCCGGAGGAGGGCCGGGAGGAGTTGTCCCGGCTGGCCGCGAAAGTGACGGAGAGGGAGAGCGGGTTACAGCGCTTTATACGAGGCTCGGATTCGACCCCGGAGAGCATCTACGAACGCTTCACCCACTGACCCCCGGGTCGGCGCCGTCCGCTACGTCAACTGTCCTTGTATTCCTCTCGAACGGGGTAGAAAACCTCGACAAATTCTGAGGCTTCCAGGGCCTGGGCGCCGTGGATCTGGTGGGGGTCCAATACGTAGGAGTCTCCGGCCCGGGCCACGAACGAATCGGTCTCCTCTTCACCCAGGAAGCGCACCGCCCCCTTGACCATGAACCCGATCTGGCTGGCCCGGTGATTGTGCAGAGGAATGCTGGCGCCTTCGTGGAGCTGGAAGTGACACAGCATGACTTCCTCGTTATAGGAAAGCGTCCTTCGCATCACCCCGTCCAGCATCTCGATCCCCTCAACCTCGTGCCTCGACTTACCTTTCATATGCTACCTTCCTTTCGTGAAATGCTACTCAGGTGTCCTGGAAGACTTCGGGATTGGCCGTGAAGCGCGGCCTGCCACCCTGCAGCACGGCGGCCATATCCTCGGCCATCTGGCGAAAGATGCGGCTCATGGCGCTTTTCGTCATCCCCAGTGAATGCGGCGAGGTCAGGCAGTTGGGATGCGCGAAGATGGGATGGCTGACATCAGGAGGCTCAGGAGCAAACACATCCAGGCCCACACCTGCCAGGACTCCCTCTTGTAGACCCGCATAGAGCGTATCCAAGCTGTCGATGAGACCGCCGCGGGCCAGATTGACCAGATAGGTCCCGGGTCTGACCAGTTTCAGACGCTGCCGATTGATCAGCCCTTTCGTTTCCGGCGTCAAGGGAGCGTGAATCGAAATGAAGTCCGCCCTGGCCAGCAGATCTTCCAGTCCGCACAGTTCCACTCCCAACTCCGCGGCTCCCTCCCGGGAAACGTAGGGATCGTAACCCAGCAGCGACATACCGAACGGAGCCGCCAGTCTGGCCAGTGTCTGTCCGATATTGCCCAGACCCACGATGCCCAGGACTGAGCCGTACAGGTCGCCGGGCCTCGATTCTTCCCGGCTCCCCCAGTTCCCGTTCTTGAGCTGACGGTCCCAGTAGTTGAGCTGCTTGCACAACGCCAGCATGTAGGCCATGGCCCCTTCCGCCACCGCCGCCGCCCCGGCGGCGGGAGTGTAGACCACGGGGATGCGCAGCCGGGTTGCAGCCTCCACGTCCACGTTGTCCAGCCCCACGCCGCTGCGGCCAATGACTCGCAACTGCCGGGCGGCTTCGATGACCGTGCGATCGACCCCTCCTCCGCCCCGCACGGCAATCCCCACCGCGTTTTCAACGAGCGGAAGGATCGACTCCGGTTCCCCGCTCGGTGTGACCAGGACTTCCCCGAAGGGAGAGAGAATGTCGACGGCAGCTTGATCGATGGGTCCGGTGGCGAGGATGGTTGTCTTATCACTCATAAGAAGTATTTCCGTGTCCTCCCGGATCACTTTCCTTTCACGGAGCACGACAGACGTGATCCGGAGTCGGTCGATTTTAACGGCGTGTTTGAAAAAGGGTCAAGATCCGGAATGCCACCCGTTACTACGATTTCGCCAACCGTGACATCCCCAGGCTGGGAAATTGACGTAGGGGCCGGTCTTGTGCCGGCCCGCTTGACGGGCGACCACTCGGAGTCGCCCCTACATGCGTAGGGGCCGGGTCGCCCCTACGAATGCTTCCCGGTCAGGATGACATCGTGTTGGCCAGGCTCAGCAGCAGTACGGCAAGGCTCGAGGCTGCCATGCCGATATACTGGCGGGAAGTCGGGCGCTCGCCCAGAAGCAGGGTTGCCAGGAGCGTTGTCAAGGCCAGGGATCCGCAGGCCGCGGCCGGAAAGACAATGATTCCAGGCAGCCGATGTAAGGCTCGCAGCAGGAACAGTGTCTGCATCACGTTGAGGGCTCCGAGGCCGCTCCCCCCCCCCATCCTCTCAGGGAGATGGCCGGTCTTTGTATGAGAAGCTTCGCAACGGCTGCCATCCCTGCCGAGGCGAACACGCCGACCAGGAAAAACGGCGTCTCTTCGGGAACCTCCATCTCGGTGAAGGCCTTGGCGATGACCCGCGCCGTTCCGACCAGCGCGAAAATTCCGGCCAGGTGCCAGCGCAGGCTGGCTCGTATTCCCAGCGCCAGGTCGCCCCGCGCGTCGAGCAGGACCAGGGAGCCTACAGCAACGATGATGCCCAGGAACTGGATTCCCTGTGGGTGCTCATTCCACCACAGGATGGAGACGAGCACCGGGATCACGAGAGCCAGTTGCATGAAGGCCCGGGTTGCTGCAACCCCCTGGTGGTGGATGGAGTAAAGCACGAAGAAAAAGGAAGTGAAGTAGCATGTGCCCATCAGCGTCCCCAGGCCCAGAGGTCCCCATCCAAAGGTAGGACCCGCCGGCCCGGGGAGCAGAAACAGGACGAGGGGGGCGGCAAAGACAAAATTCAGGGTCCCGATCGCCGCCATGTCCATGCGGCGAATGAGACCTCTTTTGACCAGCAGTTCGAACGTGGAAAGAAGAACGATGTGCCCAAACAGAATTAGCATTGGAGCGTGCGATGGTATCATTCAAAGGGAGCCCGCTAGTGCCTGGACCGTTCGGAATGATGCATAGTCTTCAAAGATCCGGGACCGAAGCGGCCGTGATGAGGCATGTCGTTCTGGCGGCAATCCTCTTCGGTGTCAGCCCTGCTTTCCCGGCGGCACAGGATAGCGAGCCCCCTCCCACCGATCCCCGCGCTTTTTACATATTTCCGCTGGGGGGCCGCAGGGGTGAAACGGTCGAGGTAAGAATCGACGGGCAGGCTCTGGCCGGCACCTATGCCGTCTGGGCCGACTGCCCGGCCCTCGAGGCCAGTGTGGAACAGGTCCTGGAGGTCGATCGCCAGATCTGGGAAGGGCACTATCTCCCGGAGAAGCGACTGACTCACCAGATCACCGTGCAGGTAACGATCTCCCGGGGGGCGACGCCAGGCGGGCATACTCTTCGGCTGGTTTCGCCCCGGGGTGTCTCCGATCCAATGCCGTTTCGAGTGAGCTCGCCGCTCGAACCGGTGATCCTCGAGGACGAGAGCCGGACCGGGGCAGACAAACCAGTCAGGGGACAGGCTGTGAAATATCCCGTGGCAATCAACGGGAGAATCGCCCGGCCTGAGGGTGGTGAGGTCGATTACTACAGCTTCGATGCCGATGCGGGACGGGAGCTGCACTTTGACGTGTTCTTCCCGCGTCTGGTCGCCGTCGATGATCTGGCGGGGGGCGAGATGTTTCTTTACCTCTACGAGCCGTCCCCCAGTTGGGTCGATCCCCATCGACTCGTAGAACTGGCTTTCAGTGACGATCCGATCTCTTTGCAGGGCGGCTTGATTACCGGGGACGACAGTGGACTCAGGGCTCGTCTGACCCACCGATTCGGGAGGTCCGGACGATATCTGATCGCGGTGAAGGGTTTTGACGACCGGGGCGGGCCCGGGTTTGTCTACCAGCTTCGAATCGCCCGGTCACCGCTTGAGGAGACGACCACCGACCGCAAAGCGTGGCCTCTGGCGCACCCGCCCTTACACCAATGGGAGGAGCGGACGTTCCACCGGCCGCTCCCGGCCGATCGCCTGCAGCAGCTCTCGGAGCGAACCGTGCACGAGCCCCCCGAGCAGCCGGGGCCGCATGAAACATCGGGCTTGCCCGCCCCCGGGAGTGGGGTCGCCGTTGTTCCCTCAAACCGGTCGGCGTTGAAGTTCCCATTCGAGTCCGCTTCCACTTACCGCCTCGATAGGGACGCCGAGGGGAGCCAGGTGCGAGTGCCGATGATCGAGCTGCCGGCCATTGTGGAAGGGGCGATTGATCGTCCCGGCAAGACCGACTTTTTCAGATTCAGGGCCGGGGCCGGCCAGGGGCTCGCGTTCGAGGTGGAGACGCCCGATGCGAGAATCCCTCGCTTCAACCCGTGGGTCCGGATCCTGGATCACAACCGGCAGGTCGTGTTCAGCTGCATCTACAATCGCGTTGAAGGGAACAACGTGATGCTCTTTCGCTACTTCGAACCCAAGATGATCTACACCTTCGACCGGGGCGGCGAGTACATTCTCGAAGTGCGCGACCTGACGAATCGGTATGGGGGCAGGGACTTCGCTTACCGGGTGATGATTCGTCCCCAGGTTCCCCATATCGGTGGCCTCGAACTGGATGTCGCCCGGGTCAACCTGGCGCAGGGTAAAGCGAAGAAACTTACCGTTACCGCCGACCGGGAAGAGGGGTTTGCAGGGGAGGTTGCTTTGAGCGTCGAGAACCTGCCGGCAGGAGTGCGGGTATACCCGACTGCAGTGCACGAGTCCTACCGGCCCCCTGCCTTCGACGAGGGAGAGAAGGATATTTTCCGTGCCGAGACCCAGAAGATGGCGGTGACCCTGATCGCCGAAGAGAGTGCTGCGCCCACCAGACTTCCGGTCTTCGTGGTGGTGAAAGCGCGCCCGGTTGTCAACGGAGTGCCGGGGGCGGAGATCGCGGTGGGGGAGATTCCGCTGATGGTAGTGGCGGCTGAGGAGAGTGAAGCCGGCGAGGGAACGGAATGAGAATTCGTGCTCGAGTCGCCCGTAATCATGGTCGTTGGCAGGTGGTGCTGGCGGTCCTGTTTGTGGGTTGGTCGGCAGGGTCGGTGGCAGGAGGGTCTGAGGCGCACTACCTGAGGCTGGCCCGGGTTCACGACCCGACGCTGATGTCGGTGCGGATCGTGCCCGACTCGATCAGGCTGCAGGGGAAGGAAGCCTCGCAGCGGTTCGTGGTGATGGGGAAGTACTCGGACGGACTGGAAAGGGATGTGACGCTGGAGAGTGTTTTCAGTCTCGGGGATTCGAGGCTGGCTGAGGTGGATGAGACGGGGAAGGTCACGGGGCTGGCAGATGGTGAGACGGAGCTGGAAGCAGCCATCGAGGGCCTGCAGGTTACGGCAGCGATTCGAGTGGAAGAGACGTCGCGGGAGAGGCCGCTCAGCTTTGAAGGGAGCATTTCACCGATATTCACGAAGAAGGGGTGCAACGCCAGCAGCTGTCACGGGGGAGTCAAGGGGAGGGGAGGATTCAAGCTGTCGCTGGATTCCCTGAATCCACGCGAGGACCACAAGTGGATCGTGAGAGGCGGGGTTTATCAGGTGCTGACGACTGAATCCGATCCGGAGATCCCGCGGGTCGATGTGGCGGAGCCGGAGCAGAGTCTGCTGCTGAAGAAGCCGACGATGAGAGTTCCCCATCAAGGTGGGCGGCGGATTGCCACAAACTCGGAAGACTACCGGACGATACTGAACTGGATTGAGAAAGGGGCACCCTACGCGCCCGAGGATGGAAGTGCAGGCGACCAGATCCAGGAGGTGGAGGTTTTCCCCAGGGAAGCGGTGCTGGACGAGGAGGGGGTTCAGCAACTGATCGTGTCGGCGCGCTTGTCGAGCGGTCGGGTTCGGGACATCACGGAAGAAGTCCGGTACGAATCCCAAAACGAAGATATCGTGACGGTCGACGAGGAGGGACTGGTCCTGCCCGTCGGGCCGGGAGAAACCAACGTTCTGGTTCGAGCCTCCGGCCACACGCTGCACACGCGCGTCGGCGTCATCGCGGACCCCGTTGCCGGCTATCCGCAGGTCCCGCGGCAAAACTTCATCGACGAGCATGTCTTCGCCAAGCTGGAGCGGTTTCACCTGATCCCGTCGGAGCTTTCGGAAGACTCGGAATTCCTGAGGCGGGTCTGCCTGGATATTATCGGCACGCTCCCTCCGCCGCATCGGGTCCAGGAGTTCCTGGCCGACCCGGATCCGAACAAGCGGGAGAAGCTGATCGAGATTCTTCTGGACTCGCCGGAGTACGTGGACTTTCTAACCTACCGTTTGTCCGATGTGTTGAGAGTCGCGCGTCCTCCCATTCAAAGCCAGCTTTACTGGACATGGATTCGCAGCAGTGTCGCCGCCAACAAACCCTACGACCAGATGGCCCGGGAGCGGCTGGCTGCCCAGGGCCGCGACCGGCCTTCCCGCCACTACCACGAGTACAACTCGCAGCCGGATCGCATCCTGTCCGAGCAGCTGCGTGTTTTCATGGGACGAAGATTCGACTGCGCGCAGTGCCACGACCATCCATTCGAGCCCTGGTCGCAGGATCAGTTCTGGGGACTGGCCGCCTTCTTCGGCAACATCGACTTTATCGGCCCCTTCGATCTCATCTTCGACAACCCGGCCGGGGGATACGGAGACAAGGGCCAGGCCGGGCGGCTCAAGCATCCCCGCAGAAAGACCATCGTGGAGCCGGCTTTCCTGGATGGGACGCCGCTGCCCGAGGACCGGAGGCTGGATCCGCGCCGCGAGCTGGCCGACTGGCTGACATCCCACCCCTACTTTGCCGAAGCAGCGGTGAATCGGATCTGGGGATACTTCTTCGGCAGGGGCATCGTCGACCCGGTGGATGATTTCAAGGCCTCCAATCCTCCCACTCATCCTGAGCTGCTGGAGGCCCTGGCGGAGGACTTCCGCAAGAACGGGCACGATCTGAAGCACGTGATTCGTCTCATCGTACGGTCCAGAACCTATCAGCTCTCAAGCCGGCCCAATGCGGTCAATCGCGACGATCGCATCAACTACTCCCACTTCATCCCGCGGCCGCTGGAAGCCGAGGTGCTGCTGGACGCCGTCTCTCAAGTCACCGGAGTGCCCGAAGTCTTCCACGAGGGACCGGAGTCTTTGCTGGGGCAGCCCCCCCCGGGAACCCGGGCCATCGAGTTGAGATCGCCGACGCGCTATTTCTCTGAGTTTCTGGACCTGTACGGGAGACCCCTGCGGTACGCTGTGCCTGAGCGATACGCGGGGCCGAGTCTCTCCCAGGCCCTCCATGTCTACGCCGGAGACACCTATACGACCAAGCTCGCCGGGGAGGGGGGGCGCCTCGACCAGTTGCTCGGGAGCGGCCGGTCGGACGGGGAAATGATCAGGCAGCTCTACCTGGCGGCGCTTTCGCGGGATCCCGATGGGCGCGAACTGGAGGAACTGGAGAAGGCTCTGGGCAAAGTTGAAAAAGGGGCGCGCAGGCGAGCCTTCGCCGACTTGACCTGGGCCCTTCTGACCTCCCGCGAGTTCGCCTACAACCATTAGAACGAGCGTGCGATCGGTACTCTCGATCTTCGACAGGGGTAATCTCTGATGGTATCATTTACAATGTAGTACTAGAGTTCTGGGCGCTTGCTCAGGATTCAATGTTTCTGGAGATTTGAAGGTTTGAAAATGGTCCGGGTCGCACATCTCGCCGTGGGACTTCTCCTGTGCAGTCTGAGCCTCGTTTTCCTGACGGCTCAGGACGATGCGGAGCCGCTTCCCACTGAACCTGAGGCCCTATATATCTTTCCGGTCGGAGGGCAGCAGGGTTCGACGGTAGAGGTGACGATCGACGGACAGACGCTGGACGGCACCTATTCCGTGTGGACCGACTGCCGGGAGCTTCAAGCCAGTGTGAAACAGGTCATCGATGTCGATCGCCAGGTCCGGCAGGGGGACTATCTCAAGGACAAGCTCGTGACCCACGAAGTTACTTTGAAAGTAGACATTTCCCAGGCGGCTGAGCTGGGTGGGCATTCTCTTCGCCTGATTTCGCCTCGCGGCATCTCCAATCCCATGCCCTTTCGAGTCACCTCGCGGCTCGGGCGGCTCATTCCGGAGGACGAGACCCGGACCGTGTCGGACAAACCGATCAAGGGGCAGGAGGTGCAGTATCCTGTCTCTATCAATGGCAGAATCGGCAGGGGCCTGGGAGGCGAGGTCGATTATTACAGTTTTGACGTTGAACAGGATCGCGAGCTGCAGTTCGAGGTGTTCTATCCCGATCTCGGGGGCAAAATGCTGCTTTACCTGTACCAGTCCTCGGCCAGTTGGGTGGATCCGCATCGCCTGGTAAGAATGGGCTTCAACGACGATCCCATTGCTTACGAGAGGGGCCTGTTCGGCAACCCAGCCGACGATGCAGTCAGAGCTCGCCTGAGGCATCGATTTGCGAAGTCGGGACGCTACCTGATCGCCGTGAAGGCGTTTGATGACCGGGGCGGCCTCGGGTTCGTCTACCAGCTTCACATCGCTGCGGCCTCTGAGGGTAAACCCCTCAGAGGTAAACCCCTCAGAGGTGACTGGGCATGGCCGCAGGCCCACTCCCGATCCGCTCCCTGGCGGGAACGAAGGTTCGACCGGCCCCTCTCCACGTCTCGTCTCCGGGAGCTGTTCTCGAGGACGGTGCTGGTGCCGCCTGAAGCACCGGAGGTAGAGAGTAAAGCCGGTTTCGGCGCTGCCGCCGATGCCCCGAGCGGCGCCTATGAAGACCGGGCAGCTCCGAGGCTGGACCCGCCCGAGGCAGTCGCGATCTACCGTCTGGATCAGGTCCCCCGCGGCGAAGGGGCCGGGATCCCGGTGGTCGAGCTTCCGGCCATCGTCGAGGGATCGATTGACCATCCCGGCAAGGCTGACCATTTCAGATTCAAGGCCGGGGCCGGAGAAGCGCTGGCCTTCGAAGTGGAGACCCCACGGGAAAAAGTCCCTGCCTTCAATCCGTGGCTGCGGATCCTGGACCGGAACGAGCAGGTCGTGTTCAGCTGTGTTTACAATCTTGTGCAGGGGAACAACGTACAGCTCTTCCGCTACCTCGAACCGAAGATGGTCTACACCTTCGAGCGGGGTGGAGACTACACCGCGGAAATCCGCGATCTGACCAGTCGCTATGCCGGTCCCGAGTTTCAATACCGGGTGATGATTCGTCCCCAGGTTCCCCATATCGGTGGCCTCGAACTGGATGTCGCCCGGGTCAACCTGGCGCAGGGTAAAGCGAAGAAACTTACCGTTACCGCCGACCGGGAAGAGGGGTTTGCAGGGGAGGTTGCTTTGAGCGTCGAGAACCTGCCGGCAGGAGTGCGGGTATACCCGACTGCAGTGCACGAGTCCTACCGGCCCCCTGCCTTCGACGAGGGAGAGAAGGATATTTTCCGTGCCGAGACCCAGAAGATGGCGGTGACCCTGATCGCCGAAGAGAGTGCTGCGCCCACCAGACTTCCGGTCTTCGTGGTGGTGAAAGCGCGCCCGGTTGTCAACGGAGTGCCGGGGGCGGAGATCGCGGTGGGGGAGATTCCGCTGATGGTAGTGGCGGCTGAGGAGAGTGAAGCCGGCGAGGGAACGGAATGAGAATTCGTGCTCGAGTCGCCCGTAATCATGGTCGTTGGCAGGTGGTGCTGGCGGTCCTGTTTGTGGGTTGGTCGGCAGGGTCGGTGGCAGGAGGGTCTGAGGCGCACTACCTGAGGCTGGCCCGGGTTCACGACCCGACGCTGATGTCGGTGCGGATCGTGCCCGACTCGATCAGGCTGCAGGGGAAGGAAGCCTCGCAGCGGTTCGTGGTGATGGGGAAGTACTCGGACGGACTGGAAAGGGATGTGACGCTGGAGAGTGTTTTCAGTCTCGGGGATTCGAGGCTGGCTGAGGTGGATGAGACGGGGAAGGTCACGGGGCTGGCAGATGGTGAGACGGAGCTGGAAGCAGCCATCGAGGGCCTGCAGGTTACGGCAGCGATTCGAGTGGAAGAGACGTCGCGGGAGAGGCCGCTCAGCTTTGAAGGGAGCATTTCACCGATATTCACGAAGAAGGGGTGCAACGCCAGCAGCTGTCACGGGGGAGTCAAGGGGAGGGGAGGATTCAAGCTGTCGCTGGATTCCCTGAATCCACGCGAGGACCACAAGTGGATCGTGAGAGGCGGGGTTTATCAGGTGCTGACGACTGAATCCGATCCGGAGATCCCGCGGGTCGATGTGGCGGAGCCGGAGCAGAGTCTGCTGCTGAAGAAGCCGACGATGAGAGTTCCCCATCAAGGTGGGCGGCGGATTGCCACAAACTCGGAAGACTACCGGACGATACTGAACTGGATTGAGAAAGGGGCACCCTACGCGCCCGAGGATGGAAGTGCAGGCGACCAGATCCAGGAGGTGGAGGTTTTCCCCAGGGAAGCGGTGCTGGACGAGGAGGGGGTTCAGCAACTGATCGTGTCGGCGCGCTTGTCGAGCGGTCGGGTTCGGGACATCACGGAAGAAGTCCGGTACGAATCCCAAAACGAAGATATCGTGACGGTCGACGAGGAGGGACTGGTCCTGCCCGTCGGGCCGGGAGAAACCAACGTTCTGGTTCGAGCCTCCGGCCACACGCTGCACACGCGCGTCGGCGTCATCGCGGACCCCGTTGCCGGCTATCCGCAGGTCCCGCGGCAAAACTTCATCGACGAGCATGTCTTCGCCAAGCTGGAGCGGTTTCACCTGATCCCGTCGGAGCTTTCGGAAGACTCGGAATTCCTGAGGCGGGTCTGCCTGGATATTATCGGCACGCTCCCTCCGCCGCATCGGGTCCAGGAGTTCCTCGGCGATCCGGATCCAAAGAAGCGGGACAAGCTGATTGAGATTCTTCTAGACTCGCCGGAATACGTGGACTTCTGGACCTTTCGCTTTTCCAATCTGTTCAGGGTCGTGATGGAGCCCTATTACAGTCAGCTCTACTGGGAATGGATTCGAAGCAGTGTTGCCGCCAACAAGCCCTACGACCAGATGGCCCGAGAGCGCTTGGCGGCCCAGGGTCGGGACCGGCCCTCCCGGCACTACTACGAGAACAACTCTCAGGCGGATCGCATCCTCTCCGAGGAACTGCGGCTCTTTGCGGGACGAAGGTTCGACTGCGCTCAGTGCCACGACCATCCTTTCGAGCCCTGGACACAGGATCAGTTCTGGGGACTGGCCGCCTTTTTCGGCAACCTTGACTTTATCGGATACTACGACATCATTTTCGACAACCCGGCCGGGGGGTACGGAGACAAGGGCCAGCCGGGGCGGCTCAAGCATCCCCGCAAGAAGACGGTAGTGGAGCCGACGTTTCTGGATGGAACGCCACTGCCCGAGGAGCACAGAATGGATCCCCGCCAGGCCCTGGCCGGCTACCTCGCTTCCCATCCCTACTTTGCCGAAGCGATGGCGAATCGAATGTGGGGATACTTCTTTGGAAGGGGGATTGTTGATCCAGTGGACGATTTCAAGGCCTCCAATCCGCCGACTCACCCTGAACTACTGAAGGCGCTGGCGGCTGAGTTCCGGGAGAACGGGCATGATCTGAAACAGCTGATTCGTCTCATCGTGCAATCTAGAACCTATCAGCTCTCGAGCCGGCCCACCGCCACCAATATCGAGGACCGAATCAACTACTCCCATTTCATACCGAAGCCTCTGGAAGCCGAGGTTCTCCTGGATGCGGTCTCTCAGGTAGCCGGTGTTCCGGAGGTTTTTCACGCCAAACCGGAGGCCCCGGAGGGGCAGCCACCCCCGGGAACCCGTGCCATCGAGTTGAAATCACCGGTACGCTATTTCTCTCAGTTTCTGGACTTGTACGGTCGAACCATGCGTTACGCTCTGCCCGAGCCGGGCGCTGGCCCCAGCATTTCCCAGGCTCTACATGTCTATGCCGGGGACACCTACACGACCAAGCTCACCCGGGAGGGGGGCCGCCTCGACCAGTTGCTCGGGAGCGGCCAGTCGGACGGGGCGATTATCGAGCAGCTCTACCTGGCAGCGCTTTCACGCCGGCCCACCGCACGGGAGCAGACGGAGCTCGAAAGTATGCTGGAACGGATGGACGCACCCTCGCGCACTCAGGCCTTTGCCGATTTGACGTGGGCTGTGCTGACGTCTCGCGAGTTCGCGCACAACCATTAGAAAGTCGAGGGATTCATTGTGGAGGCATTCGAAATCGGATGAAGAAAGTAAAGAAAGTCGGTTGTCTTACTTGCACAGAGGAGGAACTGGGACGGCGGGATTTCCTCCGGGTTGGTTCGATCGGGGCGCTGGGCCTGAGCCTGAGTCAGTTGCTGCAACATGAGAGCGCCATGGCTGCCGCCGGCAGGACGGCATCCGGCGCAGCCAGCGGGAAGGCCTGCATCATGCTGTGGCTGGGCGGAGGCCCCAGCCAGATGGATACCTGGGATCCCAAGGGCAACACCGGCTTCAAAGCCATCTCGACCAATGTCGCCGGAATCCAGATCTCGGAGCTGCTGCCGAAAACGGCCAGGCACATGGACAAGCTCTCTCTTATACGCTCCATGCACACCGAGGAGAATAATCACCCTCAGGCTACCTACTATGCGCTGACGGGCCACCGGCCCAATGCCGCCATGGAATTTCCCAGCTTTCCATCCATCATCAGCAGGGAACTGGGGCCCCGGGGCGACGTGCCTGCTCATGTTCTTTGCCCGGGCTGGGACTCGGCCGATGCCAAGCGCTACAACGATATCTTCAGATCCGCGTTCCTGGGCGCCGAATATGACCCCATGATTTTGTCGGACCGGGGAGATCAGGGTATCCAGGTGGCTGATCTGGCCCTGCCCAAATCGTTTCCAGTGGAAAGCCTTCACAGCCGCGGCACTTTTCTCAAGATCGTGGATCGTTTTTACCGGGAAAAGGTCGAACTGGCGGAATTCTCCAATATGGACGGCTTCCGTGAGAAGGCCCTCCAGATGATCCTCTCCCCCAAAGTCCGGGAGGCCTTCGATCTCTCCGGTGAGTCGGACAAGACGAAAGAGGCCTACGGCGACCACAAGTTCGGCCAGAGTGTCCTGCTTTCCCGTAGACTGGTGGAAGCCGGTTGCCGCTTCGTGACCGCTTCAGGCTACAGTCACAATGTTTGGGATACCCATGGCGACAATGACGAAAAGCACCGGGATGTGCTCGTTCCCCCGCTGGATCAGGCGCTCGCGGCACTGATGGAGGATCTGGCCCAAAGAGGCCTGCTGGAATCCACGGTGGTCATCGTGATGGGTGAATTTGGGCGTACTCCCCACTTGAACCCGGGACACGGGCGCGACCACTGGCCCGAATGCTGGTCCGTGGCCCTGGGAGGCGGTGGTGTCCGGGGCGGCCAGATTGTCGGCGCCAGCGACGAGACTGGAGGTTATGTTGCCGAGCGCATGGTCACCATGGGAGATCTCCTGGCTACCGTCTACAAAGCCCTGGGAATTGACTGGCACAAAGAATTGATGAGTCCCATCGGCCGCCCCGTCAAGATAGCCAACTCAATTGACGACGAAACAGGGGTTCCCCTGGAGGCCCTCGTCTAGCCGCTGGTGAGCACCTGAGCCCTAACCGGAATCAACGGATCCGGATGGGTTGCTGAGGGAGAAAAGGACTTCCGCCGATGAACTCCCTTGGAATGCTGCCTTTCGCGATCCTACAGGTACTCTTACAAGAGCTTCCCCTGGGGTTGCTGCATCCGGGGCGACGAACCCGCGACAATCTCTCGAGCGGCCGCGAGGTACTTGATGAGCATGGGAATATCGATCAGGACTGGTTCACTGGCAGTTGGGATGACGTTCGCGATGATCGCGGCAAGTGGTGCAAACCCCTTCTCAGCGGGCAGAAAAGCCGAAAGCCCTGCTTCCACTGTCAGGGCACTGGCTCCCGAGGGTCCTTTACTGAAAAAGCCCTCCCCAGCAAGCATTTCCCTAAAGGCCGAAGAGAAACAGCCAAAGCCACTGATGGCCTACGATCTGGAGGTTGTCAGTGTTGATACCCTCCTGAGAACTGGTAACAGGGTGGTGGCCAGGCAAGAGTTCACAGTCCAGGCGGTGATTCGAAACAATGGACCGGGTCCATCTCTTCAGGGCCAGGTACTCCTCAAGACGTACCGTCGGCTTGATGGTGAACCGATTGTCGTGAAAAAGCAGACCCTTCCCAGGCTGATGGCGAAAGAGATTCACAAGGTTAAGTGGACTCGGCTCTCTTTGAGAGAAGAAGGGGAACACACCCACCATTGCTCTATTCGTGTCAGTGGGAGAAACCCTGATTCCGAGAGATCGAATGATAGCAAGAAGAGCGACTTCCAGGTCCACCCGGTGGTGCAGCGCTTGAGATCCAGCATGATCGTTACGGAGCCGCGCTCCGGAAGTACGGAGACGCTCAAGACACAAAGGGTGCCTGGGGGGGAGAAGACGGCGATTGAGAAGGAGTCCACGAGTCCTCTGCTCAGGATCAGGAATTCTCAACCCACGGGGGCTACTCACGGTTATGATGTGGAAGTCATCTCGGTTATGAACCTGGGTCAGCAAAGCGTGTTGATTCACGAGGATTTTACTATAGAGGCGAAGGTTCGAAACAATGGCCCACAGGCCTCGCCCAACTGGATCCTGGTGCTGAAGACGGTTCGGTTAGCAGATTCCCAAGTTGTGATTCACGAGGCGGATTGGCTGCCAATACTCGAGCCCGGCGAGACCCACACCTTGACCTGGCAGGAGAGAACGATCGGTCGTTCGGGTCAGTACCGGCACGAGTGTTCTACGGGCTCCATGTATGGAAAAAAGGTCGGAGACCCGGATTTCGCAAACAATAGCAAGGTCTTTGACTTTCAGGTGGCCGTGCGAAAGGGACGAAAGAGGGGTGCGTCGAAACCCAAAAAAAAAGAGCATGCCACTTCTGTTGAAGTCTCCCACAGCTTTGGTCTCGTTGGTCAAGAGCGCTTGTTGAGGGCAAAACTGAAGCACCGTCGCAGTGGTAAACCCGTCCCCAACCAGGAGCTCTTGTTCTACTACATCGTCGATACCAAAGCAGGAGACTCCTACATAGGGGGAGGGAAGACCGATGCCGACGGAAAAGTCGAAATACCCTGCACGCCCGGATTGGCCGGCAAACATCCCATAGAAGTACGGTTTAGTGGATCCAACTCGCACCGAGCTACGAAGGGTAGAGCCGAAGTCTGGGCAACCAGGGCTTCCACGAAGATCGACCTGTGGGATGGGCAATGGGACAAGGCTGGATACTTTCTGTTGGAGGGAGTCATCACCAGGAACACAGATAATGACTCGGTCTATTGGCGGAAAGCCGAAATGAAGATTACCGGTAACGGCAAGCTCATCGATCACATCGAGGTGCACGGTGGGGTTTTCCGGGGGTTCAAAGTGGGCCTCCCTCCCCCGCTATACGGCGTGCCCTTGACCCTTCGCGTTCAGTTTCTCGGGAATTTAAATTACCGGGCGAGTGAGAGTAGCCTGAAGGTTGTGAAGAAGGGATCAAGATTTGTCGCGGCAGAATAGTCCTGACCCCAACGAGGTCAAGCGTAGGGACTTGCTGCTGGGAGGTCTGGCAATTCCTTCGGTGGCTGCCGTGATCTCCGCCTGCTCGGCGGGTGGGCGCGGCGAGCCGGACGGGCCCACACAAGACCTGAGAATCACGTTCATCGGCACGGTTCTCAACAACCCGTTCTGGGACCAGATACGAAAGGGCGCCATAGCGGCCAGCGAAGCCCTGGCCGGCGTTGACCTGACCTACACCGCCCCCGAGGAGTTCAGCCTGGCCAACGTCGCCGCGCTGATCAAAGCGGTGATCGCGGGACGCCCAGATGGTATCGCCGTGGACTATCGGGGGCGGGAATTCGAGGAAGTCACCAGAGAGGCTCTGGACCAGGGGATCGCGGTTCAGTTTTTCAACAACTTCAAGGGTCTGGATTCCGCGGACCCCAGAATCGTGCGGTTGTCGCGCACGGCGGTAGGCCTGGACAAGTTCCAGGCCGCTCGTAAGAGTGGAGAGGCCTTTCTCAAGCATCTGAAGCAGAATGATCCGGTGGTCCTGTTCAACGGACTCCCCGACGCTCCCGAGCACCTGGTGATTCAGAATGCCTATCTGAGAGTTCTTTCCGAGGCCGGTTGGGCGCGGGAGCGGGTCGAGCTGTTCCCGGTAGGACTGGATCCCGCACAAAACTTTCAGCTCATGAAAACCTATCTGGCCGCCCACCCGGAGACCCGGGGAATCCTCTGCTGGGACTCTTTGACCGGATCAGCCGCCGCCAAGGCCAAGGCGGATTCCGGACTCGACGTGCCGATTCTGAGCTGGAACCTGGATCCCATTATCATCCAGACTCTCAAGGACGGATCGCTGACTCTGACTCTGAGCCAGCAGCCCTATTTGCAGTCCTACTACTCTGTCGTTGCGCTCTACCTCAAGCTCAGATACGGGCTCACCGACCCTCCCTTTGTGGATCCAGGCGTATTCCTGATTGACCGGTCGAATGTCGGCGAAGTGGAAGACCTGTACCGGAAAGGTGTCCTCGGGTGATTCCGGCCCTGCCAACATCATCGCGTTTATGAGAATTGTCGGCGGGTTGCGCCAGCATCGGGAACTCGGACCCTTGATCGGCCTCCTGGCTCTGACCCTGGTATTTGAGGTCCTGTCCGACGGCAAGTTCCTGACATTCGGCCAGCTCAGCGCCCTGGCGCCGCTGTCGGCTTCTCTGGGCGTCGTTGCCCTGGGAGTAACGATGCTCATGATCAGCGGGGAGTTCGATTTGTCTGTTTCACAGACCTTTGCCCTCGCCCCAATCCTCATGGGGACGATGATGAGGGACCTGGGCTGTCCTGCCTCGGTCGCCCTGTTAGTGGCCCTGGCGGCGGTGTTGCTGGTGGGTCTGTTTAACGGTCTGATCAGCACACTGGCTGGCATTCCCTCCTTGATTGTCACGCTCGGAATGCTCTTCGTGGTGACCAGCCTGAATCGAATCCTGGCCGGCGGTTTCCCGGTCCAGCTCTTCGGCAACGAGGGTCCTCTGATCAGCCTGATGGGCGGAGACATCCCTGGAACACCCGTGGGAGCACCCTTTCTCTGGATGCTGGCCCTCGGAGCCGCTTTATGGTTCGTGCTGGGCCGGACGCAGTACGGGAGCTGGACCCGGTCGGCCGGCCACGAGGGAGGGCAGGTAGGACGGGCTATGGGCGTCCCGGTGCGCCGGGTCAAGTTGATCAACTTCGTCCTTTGTTCGCTTCTGGCCGGACTGGCCGGATGCCTCCAGCTGGCGGATTTCGGCTCGTCGGGCGTGAGTTCAGGAGAGAACTACAATCTCCTGGCTATCGTGGCCGTCGTCATGGGCGGGACCTCGCTCTTCGGCGTTCGGGGCACCATCCTCGGTACACTGCTGGGAACCTTGCTGCTCGGTTCACTCAAGACGGGCCTGGTCCTGGTGGGGACCAGCGGCGAGTACTATACCGGACTGATCGGGACCCTTCTGCTGGTTGCCGCGCTGGTGAATGCGAAAACCGAGAGTCTGCGTCAGGGCGGCAGTAAAAGGAGCTCGTGATTGGGATGAAGACAGACGCCGAGGAACGATCCATCGTCGAGTTGGAGAGGGTGGCCAGGGCATTCGGCAAGGTAAATGTCCTCCGTGACATCAACCTTTCCCTGCGCGGCGGAGAAGTCGTGGGACTGGTCGGCGACAACGGAGCCGGTAAGTCCACGCTCGTGAAGATCGTGAGCGGATACCTGGCACCGACTTCGGGCAGATTGAAAGTGATGGGCAAGCAGGTGCGCTTCACCTCGCCCCAGCAGGCCCGCAATCTGGGGATCGAGACGGTCTATCAGGACCTGGCCATCATCGGTCAGTTGAGTCTGTGGCGCAACTTCTTTCTGGGCCAGGAAAAAGGGCAGATGTTTTTCGGCTTGAGAGTGTTGGACCGGAGTGAGATGAGAAGAATCTGTCTGCACCAGCTCCGCAGTTTTGGTCTGGAGAGTGTCGAATCGGCGGATCAGCTTGCTGGCACACTCTCCGGCGGCGAGCGCCAGGTGCTGGCCTTGGCCAGGGCCGTCTACTTCAAATCACGGCTCCTGATTCTCGACGAGCCGGTGGCCGCCCTCTCCGTTCGCGAAACCCGGAGGGTCTTCCAGACCATGGAACGAGTCAGGAAGCAGGGGATGGGAATCCTCTACATCGATCACAATATGAGTCACGTGGTCCCGGTAGCCGACCGTATTGCGGTCCTGGAGCACGGCGCCCTGACGAAGGTAGTCAGGCGCGGTGAAATGAGCGCCGACGAACTGAGCGACCTGCTGGCCCGACCCGCATCGCATGAATGATCGGCGGTCGCTAGACTCCAACCCGCTGCGAGGGTTTCTTTACGCCCTGGTCAGCATCATTCTCCTGTCCACCGGCTTCGTCTCGGGAAAGTATGCGCTCCGAGAGTTCAGCCCGGAGACGATGAGCCTGGTGTGGACGACGGCCGGGGCAAGCTACTCGATCCTTTTCCTGCTGGCCAGCGGCTACGGCCGCCAGCTTCGAATCCCTCGGCGGGTGATCGGCCCGCTTGTCCTGTTGGGTCTCGCAACCGGCAGCGCCATGATGCTGACCTGGGCCGGGCTGCGTCTCCTGGACCCCACCTTCGCCGCCTTCCTGTGGCGCTTCCACCCCGTCGTTGCCATCATCCTGGGCTTCCTTTTACTGGACGAACGCCTGTCGGCGTGGGAATTGGCCCCCATTGGAGTGATGCTATTCGGCGCGGTGATCTCCACCTATGGGCAGTGGACGATCGTGGGAAGGGGTGTCGCTCTTATTTCGGCGGCCGTGTTGCTCGCGGCCGTTCAGGGCTTGATCGCGAAAGTTGTGGTTCCGGACGTCCAGCCCCGTGTACTTGTCTTTTACCGCAATGTCCTGGCAGCCATCGGCATCGCCGCATGGATCATGGCCACGGGCCGGCTGGACCTGTCGGGGGTGCATCTGGAGACGTGGATCGTGGCGCTCGTGGGGGCTCTCCTGGGGCCATGGGCCGGCATCGCCCTTTTCTTCGGATCACTGCGCTACTGGGAGCTGGCCCGATCCAGCGTCGTTCAACTCATGCAGCCGCTCTTCGTCCTGCCCCTGGCCGCCGTTTTATTGCATCAAGTCCCGAATCCGCTCGAGTTGATCGGCGGCGGCTTCATTCTGGCGGGCGGTTTCTGGCTGGCCCTGCTGCACCTGAACCGATCGCGCTCGTCGTGGGGCAATCCAGATCGCATTCCGTAGGGGCCGGTCTTGTGCCGGCCCGCTGGGCGAAGCCTCGTTAGCTAATACGGCAACAAACCGCCCTCGGCATTCAGGGCACTGGCGGTGATGTAGTTGGCGTCGTCCGAAGCCAGGAAGGCCACGACATTGGCCATGTCTTCCGGCTGCTGAATCCGCCCCAGCGGAATGCTTGCCACGGCCCCGGCCTTGATCGATCCCTCTGCGACACCCAGGATCCTGGCGGTCTCCCGATCGATCAAGTCCCACATAGGGGTGTCGATGATCCCCCCGCAGATGCTGTTGACGAGTATCTGATGATCAGACAGCTCCAGCCCCAGCTGTTTGCCGAAGCCGATCACGGCGTGTTTGCTGGCGGCATAGGCCCCCAGCGGTACGTTCTTGCCCGGCGCGATCTTTCCAGCCCCGGAGGCGTTAATGATGATCCGTCCACCCCGGCCCTGCTCTATCATCTGCCTCGCGGCAGCCTTGCAGCTCAGGAACACGCCCTTGGCGTTGACGGCCATCAGGCGGTCCCAGGTCGCCTCGTCGGTATCGATCAAACGGCCTACATAGCCGATCCCGGCGTTGGCGACCAGTATGTCGAGCGAATCGAAGGCGGCAACCGCTCCAGAAATCATCTTGTCGATGTCGCCGGCCTGAGTCACATCGGCCTTCAGGGCAATCGCCCTGCCATCTGCCGATTCGATCTCGGCTGCCACCGACTGCGCGCTCGCTTCGTCGATGTCGGCCACGGCCACCGCCGCCCCTTCGCCGGCCAGTCGCAGTGCGATGGCCCGCCCGATGCTCCTTCCGGCACCCGTGACAATCGCGGTTTTTCCTTCAATTTCAGGATATTTGGGCATGGTCATCAACTCCCGGATCGGGTTGTTTCCTTCTCTTGCACTCGTTTCAGTCGGTGAACTCCATCAGTTCCAGGATAAATCCGTCCGGGTCCTTGAAGAACACGACTTTCAGGGCCCCGTACTCCCATTCGTCCCCCAGGTCGAAGACGACCGGCTCCGAGACAAACTCCACTCCGGCGGCGGTCAGTTCTCGATAACACCGGTCCATGTCGCTCACCCCAAAACAGAAGTGTCCCTGGTTGGCCATTCCCAGCACCGCGTTGGAGTTTTCACCGGGGGGTTCGATGTACAGCTGCAGGTCCACCAGGATGTTGGGCGTTTCGGGGATGGCCAGCCGCACCACCTGCAGCACGACACCTTCCTTGCCGGCCATTTTCGAGATAGTCTCTCCCTCCAGCAGGTGCCTTTCCACCTCTTCGAAACCAAGAAGATCACAGTAAAAAGCCAGCGACCGATCCAGATCGCTCACCGTCACAGCCACATGATCCAAATTCCTGATCCACTTCATCGACATCCTCCAATTTCAAGACTGAATATGAATACTCGGTGTTCGACTCAAGCCATTCGGCCCTTCTGTCGCCCCCTCTGGGGGCTGCCCGCGTGGTCTCATTCTGCACCGAGGCCTGTCGGCCTCGGCTATTCTCCTTCGCCCCCTCCGGGGGCTGGCCTGAAAGGCCGCGGAGCGGCCGGAAGTCTCGGCTCCTGTCTGTCGCGCTATCCGGGGGCTCGTTTTGAAGGCCGCGGAGCGGCCGTACGAGAATAGCCGTGGGCGTGAGCCCACGGAGACTGCGGTCGAAGGCCAACCAGCCCCGGAGGGGCGGCAGAGCCCCTGATTCAAACTCTTTGATGCGCGCCAATCGATATTCAAGCAGATGACCCTTCGTCGAACCAGATCGACGCTGCAGTTCGCCTGGTGATCCACTCGATTTCTTCGTCCTGCAGACTCCAGGAGCCGTCCAGCACCATCTGAAGGTCACGAATGTATGCTTCGGCGTCGCCGCAAACCGGAAAATTCGATCCCCACAGAATGCGCCGGGGACCGAATGAGCGAATGACTTCGGAGACCAGATCGTCCAGCGGCGCGTAAGGATGCTCACAGAACATGGACAAGCCGGACAGCTGGACATAGATGGACGGTTCGGAGGCGAGCTCCAGCAGCTGGCGGCCGCTCACGAGCCGGTCTTCTTCCATCTGTGGATCCCCCAGGTGGCTGATCACGATAGTACCGTCGGAGCGCTGCTCGAGGAGTCGCCGAAGCGCTGGAAGTGCCGGCACAATTCCTCCGGGGCAGTAAATCACCAGATTCAGGCCGAGTCGAATCGCTTCCACGCACAACGACTGATTCGACTCGAGGGTCTGGGCCACGATGCGCAATCCGCGGAACCGGCCCGTTGCCTGCCATCGCCCCAGTTCCTGGATCGCCTCGGGCCCGTCCGGATCAACCAGGCAGACAGCCGCGAAACGCTTCGGGTAGCGGCCGACCACATCGGCCAGGTAGGTGTTGTCGTACTCTCCCAGGTGCTGGCACAGCACGGCCCGGGACACATTCGCCTGGTCGGTTACTGCCAGGACGTCCTCGAGGGGCAGGAACTTCGAGATTCCACAGTGGGCATAGGCGTCAATAATCATCTCAGACTCCTCGTGTCGACTCCGTTACATCTTTGTCAGGCTGGTGCCGGCGAGTGCCCGCCCGGGCCGCCTGCTCCGCTTCGTGAAGAACGCGCATGGCCGGGATGACGGACTCGATTTCGTAATCACCCGGCGTGCCATCCCCCAACGCCGCCAGCATCTTGCTGTTTTGAGGGACCAGGTCCAGGTAGGAAGCTTCCGGTATCAGGTCCTCGTTCAATTCATTCAGGAGCCTGCCGCTTCGAAAGATCAGCACGTCTTCGTCGGCGATGAAACGCATCTCCCAGAATATTTCCTCTGCATTGTAGGTTAGCGCCAGTGTCACCAGCTGGCGGGTTGAGCTTTGGAACTGGATCGAGACGTCCATGGCCATCCCGAGCTGCCGGTGAGGCCTGCCGATGAGAGCGCTGATTTGCTCTACTTCATCCACACCCAGGACCCACATAGCCACGTCAACCAGGTGACATCCATGGTGCCAGAGGAGATTGTCGATCCAGCTGCGCTGGCCGGCCCAGCTCTGATTGCGCCGCCGCGGAATGGCGAAAAGGCCGTGGATGTGAGAGAGCTCGAGTTGCCCGTCCCGGGCTCGTCTCCTGACCTCGCGGATCGCCGGGAACGACCGCATGCTGTGGCAGACAAGGACCCGCCGCCGGGTCTCGGCGGCCAGTTCGGCTACACGCATCGCATCTGCGAGGTTAACGGCTACCGGAATCTCGACGATAACGTCCTTTCCGGCTTGCAGCGCGTCCATTGCCTGGGCGGCATGCACGTCGCTGGGTGATGTGATCAACACCAGGTCGATTTCAGGATCCACCAGAGCCTTCTCCAGCTGGATGCCGCAATGATCGAAGTCCCATTCCCGGGCGAATGCTTCAACCGCTTCCTGCCTGCGGGAAACGACCCAGCGCGGATGGACGCCGCCTATTTCGGCAAACGCCTTCATGTGCTGGATCGCGATTCCGCCGGTTCCCACCAGGCACAGATTGGTCAAGGCTGCTATCCCATGAAAATAAAACTCACACAAGCTTCGCTCGTGCGGGTGAATTTTACGTCAAGTGTGGGCCATGTCCACAAGCCAATCAAGTCTAGGGCATACCGGTCTTGTGCCGGCCCGCCTGACGGGTGAGCAATCGAGGGTTCACTTGGCACCGGCAATCTTGTAAACTCTCCGCCGACACGCAGGATCCCATACTTACCGGTGGCGGCAAAGTGCACAACTGTCGGGGGCCGGGCGGTGTGGACTCTCGGATCACTTTGCGGTCCGGGTCATTGTGAACGATTTCGACTGGATGAACTGATGGCAGATTTGGAAACGGGGACCGGCGCCACCCAGACGGTTCCCACCCAGACGGTTCGAAAATCCTATCTTTATCTGGTGGCCGTGGTGGCCGCCGTCGGTGGATTCATCTTTGGATACGACCTGTCGATCATTGCGGGTGCCAGCCTGTTTCTGAAGGAAGAGTTCGCCCTGACTCCCTTCTGGCTGGGTTTTGCCGTCAGCAGCGCTGTCATCGGCTGTATTATCGGCCCCATCGCAGGCGGTGGCTTGACCGATCGCTGGGGGAGAAAGAAGGCCCTCTATCTGTGTGCGATCCTGTTTGGAATCTCCGCTATCGGGACGGCTCTTCCCAGGACGATGTTTGAGTTTTATATCTTCCGGATCCTGGGGGGAATGGGTGTGGGGCTGGCCTCGATCGTCTCTCCCATGTACATCGCGGAGGTGGCGCCGGCCCGGATGCGCGGTCGCCTGGTACTGGTCAATCAGTTGGCCATCGTGGTCGGCTCGCTGTCCTCGATTATTGTCTCTTACTTTCTTTCCTTGAGCGGCTCGTGGCGCTGGATGTTTGCATCCGAGCTGGTGCCCATCGTGGTTCTTATCATCGGTCTCAGTTTCGTTCCGGAAAGCCCCAGATGGTTTGCCCAGAAGAAGCAGAGGGAGCAGGCGCGCGCGGTGCTGACCCGGATCGGGGGACCGCAGTACGCGGAATCGGAAATGGAGCAGATCGCGGCATCGCTGCGAGAGAAAGCGGGCAGCTTCGCCGATCTTTTCCGCCCGGGTATGCGCATCGCTTTGTTGATCGCATTCACACTTGCCGTTTTACAGCAGTTCAGTGGAACCAGCCCGCTGCTTTTCCACACGCCCCTCATATTTCAGCGGGCGGGGTTCGAGAATATTTCGGATGCTATCCTGCAAACCATCATCGTGAATGTCTGGAACCTGATCTGGACCGCGATCGGACTGTGGGCCGTAGATCGCTTCGGGAGAAGGCCGCTGCTGCTGACCGGCACGACCGCAATGGCCGTAGGCTTCCTGCTGATGGGCATTTTCTTTCACTTCGACCTGGCCGGACTTTATCTCTTGCTCACGATGTTCCTGGTGGTGGGAGGCTACGTGATCAGCCTGGCTCCCCTGGCCTGGTTGATCATGTCTGAAATCTTTCCCACCCACCTGCGCGCCAAGGCCATGCAGCTGGCCGCCCTGGGTCTGTGGGTGTCGGCCTTTCTGGGTGCCCTGGTGCTGCCTCCGATGATGTCTTACTTCAAGGAGAGCTTCGGGAACGAAGCAGGAGCTTTCTGGATTTTCATGGCGGTTTGCATTTTCGCGGTGGTCTTCGGGTGGAAAATGGTCCCCGAGACGAAGGGCAGATCGCTGGAAGAATCGGCCGATCCTGGACGAAGTAGCGGTGTGCGCTTTCCGGACAGTGCACCAGTAGTCTTAGACCATGTTTCTTAATCAGCCGAGAGCCAGAGCCTATATGCGAGAGTGTGGCCTGGATGCGCTGATTGCCACTTCTCACGTCAATATTACTTACTTTACCGGCTATTTCTGCTGGCTCGATCCCACCATCCGCGGATACATGCTCCAGCCCGGGGAAGCAAGCAGCCTGGCCCTGCCCGGCTACGCGGTCTTTCCCCTGGAAGGGGACCCCGCGCTGGTGGTCAATCCCCTGTTCGCGATCAACGCCGCCGATCTGTGGGTGCGCGATATTCACGTTTTCGGAAACTCGGGTGTGGACGCGACCCTGACCTCCGCCGAGCTGTCGGAGAATCATCTCCGCATCCACGATCTCCTGATGACGCCCCCACGAGCCTCGACCTCCCTGGAGGCCCTACTGCGGATCCTCGAAGAAAGAGGATTGCGGGAGGGGCGCCTTGGAGTGGAGATGGAAGATCTGGGCGCCGACCGGCGGGGGCAGATGCGCGATCAACTTCCCAGGGCCTCCCTGGCCGATTGCTCCAACCTGATTCGATTGGTTCGCATGGTCAAGAACGAATACGAGGTCGACTTGCTGACCCGCTCCGCCCTGATCAACGAGCAGGCGGGAATGCAGGTTCTGTCGGAAGCACGCCCCGGTACGTCACTGGCAGAGATGACCGATCGATACCGGGTGCTTGCCGCCCGACAGGGTGCCGATTTCGATCACATGTGCATCGGTATGGGCGGGCTGGGCATGGCCACTGAGCCCGACTACAAACTGAGCCATGACGACGTCATGATGGTCGATTTCGGGTGTATCTACCAGCGCTGCTTCTCGGACACCGGGACCACCCTGGCCATGCGCCAGCTGCCGGAGCCCCTGATGCGTCGCTTCGAAGCGGTCCGGGAGAGCGTGGCGGCGGGCGCGGCCGCGGTACGCCCGGGTGCGAAGAGCTCGCAGATAACGGAAGCGATGTACGCAACACTGCGGGAACGCGAATTGACGGCCTCCTACCCCCATGGCCACGGGGTGGGTCTGGAGGTCCGCGACTACCCCACGATCGTGCCCGACAATGGCCTGCGCATTCGCGACGACTGTATCGACGTGCCCTCGGACTTGCCGATGGAAGAAAACATGGTGTTCAATCTGGAGGCTTCCATGTTTCTGCCGGGCGTTGGCTCCCTGCAGATGGAGCGGTCCTTCATCGTGACTGCCGATGGTTATCGCGACCTGGTCCCCCAGGACCGTTCCCAGCCGTTTTTGCCGGGACACCCCTGAGGGCGGGCCGGCACCAGGCCGGCCCCTACGGATTGTGGGGTTCCACGTTCCACGTTCCAGGTTCCACGGCTATTGATCGATGCGGTAGAGCGGTTCCAGTCCCGCTGCAACGCGGTTGACGTTCTCGGCCGCCGCCGCCGCCCTCTTCCTCGAGGTCCCGTAGGTCACACCGGCAATATGAGGAGCGGCGACGACGTTGGGAAAGCCGAAAATCGGAGAACTCAGGTCGGGAGGCTCCTGGCCGAAGACGTCCAGCCCCGCCCCTCCGATCCAACCCTCTTCGAGAGCCGTCTCCAGCGCCTCTTCGTCGACCAGCAGCCCCCGCGAAACGTTGATCAGAAGCGCCGTGGATTTCATGAGTTGCAGCCGGCGATGATTGATGATGTGCCGGGTTTCTTCATTCAAATGCAGATGCAGGGAGACAACGTCGGATTGGGCGATGACATCGTCCAGGTCGGCCGGCTTCCCCACGAACTCGAGATCGAACTCAGCGATTTCGTCTTGTCCTACCTCACGGATGTCGATGGCCAGGTTTCGCATCCCGAAGCCGCGGGCGCGCCGGGCCAGCTCGATTCCACTGGCCCCAAAGCCGATGATGCCCAGTTTCAATCCTTCCAACTCGCCTCCGATGGGCCGGTAGAGAACACCCTTTTTCAGGTTCTGCAGGGCTTCCCGATACCTTCGGGCCAGCATCAGAATGAACATCATGGCGCAGTCGGCCAGGGCCACGGCGCTAAACTCTCCGGGGCAATTGGCGACCGGCAGTCCCTTCGATTTCCAGTAGTCGAGATCGAAGTGTTCAAAACCGGTCCCCAGGTTCTGCCAGAGCTTGACCCTGCCCGCGGCCGCCAGATCGGCCATTCCCCGGGTTCCCACCGAGCCGCCGTGATCGATCACGACATCGATGTCCTCGAATTGGGGAGCCAGCGGCTGATCGTAGTCGGCGATACGCAGATTGTGATGACCCGAGAGCGAGGCTACGACATCGTCGCCCCATCTTTCGAACAGGTCGGTAAGAGGCAAAAAAAGAACGTTCAGTTTCGAATTCATCTTGACTCCTGGGTGGTTAAGAAAGCCCCGGTTTCAGCTCGCCGTGAATTCTACCCGACGGGTGAGTGAATGTCTTCACTAACTTTCCTCTGATTTCGGCCCTTCTGTCGCCCCCTTCGGGGGCTGGCTGGGTCATCCCGCTCGCCTACCGAGGCCTTACAGCCTCGGCTATTCTCTTTCGCCCCCTCCGGGGGCTATTCGGGCTCGGCTATTCTCCGCCCCTTACGGGGGCTATTTGGGCTCGGCTATTCTCCGCCCCTTACGGGGGCTATTTGGGCTCGGCTATTCTCCGCCCCCTTCGGGGGCTTGCTTGAAAGGCCGCGGAGCGGCCGACAGAGAATAGCCGTGGGCGCCAGCCCACGGAGCCGCGGATCGAAGCCCGCGAGCCCTGAAGGGGCGGCAGATGATTAATCACCCTCCCCGCCCTCGAAGATATCCTCGGGGAGGAAGGCCGAGACGGTCAGGTTGGGCCGATTCACGATGTTACTCAGCCTCAGGTCGACGGCCACGCTGCAGATCACGTAGGCCTGCCGCCGCGACCAGCCCCGCTCTTGGAGCAGCTCGATCATGTTCACCAGGGCGTTGCGGGTGGCCAGGTTGAGGTCCCCGGCCTCCTGGGTCCCGTCGCTGCGGATGGGCATTCCCATCGTAGCCGTCCAGTTGCGGGGTACTGCCCACTCGGTTGGAGCGAAGTAGTCGGGATGAGAAAATCGGGGCCAGCGGATACCCAGCCGCGCCGCCTCCCCCTGGTGGATCCGAAAGCGGACGATCGTGGTAGCTCCCATCTCGATGGCAGTGATGCAGGATTCCCCGTCCCCCTGAGCGAAATGAGCATCTCCGGTGGAGAAAAGAGCCCCCTCGACGTTGACCGGGATGTAGAGCCGGCAACCCGCAGTCCACTGTTTGGCGTCCACATTGCCACAGTTTTCGCGCGGTGGAATGGTGCGGAGTCCTGTGCTGCAGATGGGCTCCACGGCCGGTACGGCATCCTCAGGATCGGGCAGTAAGAGAGCGTGACCACGCTCGGACAACTCCTGTTCCCGGCGCGTCCATTCCTGTAATTGAGCATGGGAGGGAGCGATTCCCGCTGTCCCCATAAAGGGACTTCCGGGAATACGCAGACCGGGAAGCTCGCCCGAGGTTGCCCAGTTGTTCTCGATGTTCCAGTGCACCAGATAAGGCTCCGGGAACAGGTCCTCGAGAAAGCCGCCGTCGGTCTTGATTCTGGTCAATCCGTAGGGCTCGGGAGCGATCTCCAGAAACTCCACCTCCAGCAGATCACCCGCCGCAGCCCCATTGACAAATACCGGCCCGGTCAGGGGGTGGGCGACCTTGTTGTCGATAAACTCCAGGTCATCTACCGTCATCCCTTCCCTGATCTGCCCGTCAAAGGCATCGCGGGTTTCCAGGAGTAACTCTTCGCCCGGATTCATCTCGATGGCGGGAGCGATGTCGGGATGCCAGCGATTGTGCCCGGTGTGTGGTTCGTCTCTAAGGCGTTTCCGGCGGTCGATCCGAATACTCTTCATAGTTCTGATTCTGAAAAGTGGCACAAAGGATGCATCTTAACCCGGCGCACCGCGCTTCCCCTAGGAGTGGTCGAACTGAAGCACCGTGAGTGAGAACGGTTCGCAGACAATGGGACGGAGGCTACCATAGCCTGTGAGGTTTTTGTAGAGTCGCCCAACCGGCCCGCACCCTCGACTCTCAAGTATAATGAGCAGGTTTTTTCAGGCGATTTCTGGAAGATCCATGATTGGCTACCCAGCTCGAATCCAGGAAACGAGGCCGCCCGGGGAAATCTCCTCTCCCGGCGCCCCGTGGCTGATGGTGGCGTTCGCCTTTTTCACAACCGTTTCCACCCCGGCCGGCTCGCACCCGGACCTGGACCTCTTTACCGACGAGACCGAAGCCGTCGGTATTGACTTCATACACTTTAACGGGATGTCGGGAGAAAAGTACTACTGCGAGATGGTCGGTTCCGGCGCCGCCATGTTTGACTATGACAATGACGGAGACCTGGATATCTATCTGGTCCAGGGCAACATGCTGGGGCCAGGGAAGACCATGGCGGACTCAGTTTTCCCTCCCAGGGGCCCCTTGCCCCTGACAGACCGGCTCTATCGCAACGATCTGGCGGGGCCGGAAAACGGAGGACGCTCTCTCCGCTTCACCGACGTGACCGGGCAGAGTGGGATCGCAGCCACTGGCTACGGGATGGGCGTGGCCGCCGCAGACGTCAACAACGACGGGTGGGTGGATTTGTACGTGAGCAACTTCGGAGACAACCAGTTGTTCCGCAACCGGGGGGACGGCACCTTTACTGAAGTCCCCCTCCCCAAGGCCGGTGCGCCCCGCTGGAGCGTCAGCGCCGCTTTCCTGGACTACGATCGGGACGGATGGCTTGATTTGTATGTCGGCAACTACGTCAACTACAGCTTCTCGTACACGAAAGCCTGTTTCGGGTCCACAGGCGTGGTGGATTACTGTGGTCCCCTGAGTTACGATCCCGTGCCCGATCGGCTGCTGCGCAACCGGGGGGACGGGACTTTCCAGGAAGCCACGGCCCAGGGCCAGGTGGCGCGGGAGTACAACGGAGCTCTGGGAGTCGTCACGGCCGATTTCAACCAGGACGGCTGGATCGACCTTTATGTGGCCAACGACCAGCGGCCCAATCATTTGTGGATGAACCAGAAGAACGGCACCTTCAGCAACGAAGCAGTGCTGGCCGGCTGCGCCTTCAACAAAGACGGGAAGGCGGAGTCCAGCATGGGTGTGGATACTGCCGATTTCGACAACGACGGCGACGAAGACCTGTTCATGACGCATCTCCGCAACGAGACGAACACGCTTTATCTCAACGACGGCGCCGGCTGGTTCGAGGATCAGTCCGCGAAAACCAGACTGGCGATTCCCAGTCTTCCTTTCACCGGGTTTGGGACGGCCTTTCTTGACTACGACAACGATGGCTGGTTGGACGTACTGTCCCTGAACGGCCACGTGTCGACCCTCCGGGCACTGGCGCGGGCCAACGATCCCTATCCACTTCATCAGCCCAATCAACTCTTTCGTAACCTGGGAGACGGGCGCTTCGAGGACGTGACGGACCGGGCGGGAAAAGTCTTCGAGCTGTCGGAAGTGAGCCGGGGAGGAGCGTTTGGAGATATCGACAACGACGGCGACACCGACGTCCTGGTGGCCAACAACAACGGCAGGGCCCGGCTCATGATCAATCAGACCGGGCACGGGCGGCACTGGCTGGGTTTGCGGCTGGTCAGTCGCGAGCTCAGGCGTGACGTGCTGGGAACGCGCGTCGGTTTGTTTTTGCCTGATGGCCGGGTCTTGTGGCGCCGCGTCCGTGCCGACGGCAGCTTCGCCTCCGCCAACGACTCAAGGCTGCTCTTTGGGCTGGGCGCCGCGACCGGCGTGGTCAAGGTACGCGCTTACTGGATGGGAGGCGGGGTGGAAGAGTGGAACGATCCAGCCGTTGACCGGTACACGACTCTTTATCAGGGCAGCGGCAGGGCCGTGACGAAGCCATGAGCAGACACGGAGTCCCCCTTTGTTGCGGGTGGCTGTTGCCGGCCGTCGTCTTGTCGATGACTCTTTCCAGCCGCGCCGGCTCCCACCCCCAAAAGGATTGGTTCACCGATGAGACGGAAGCGGCGGGCATCGACTTCATACACTTTAACGGGATGTCGGGGGAAAAGTATTATTGCGAACCGGTCGGTTCCGGCGCCGCCATGTTTGACTATGACAATGACGGAGACCTGGACCTCTATCTGGTCCAGGGGCACATGCTCGGGTCCGGTAAGACCCTGGCCGACTCGACCTTTCCCCCCGGGGGCCCCTTACCTCTGCAGGACCGGCTCTATCGAAACGATCTGGCCCGCCACCAAAACGGACGGCGGACTCTCCGCTTCACCGACGTGACCGAGCGTAGCGGGATCACAGCCACCGGGTACGGGATGGGCGTGGCCGCCGCAGACTTCAACAACGACGGATGGGTGGATCTGTACGTGACCAACTTTGGAGAGAACCAGTTGTTCCACAACCGGGGGGACGGCACCTTCGCCGAAGTCCCTCTCCCGCATGCCAGCGCACCCCGCTGGAGCGTCAGCGCGTCCGCTCTGGATTACGATCGGGACGGATGGCTTGACCTCTATATTGGAAGTTATGTCAATTTCAGTCTGTCTTACACGAAGGCCTGTGTCGGGACGACGGGCGTGGTGGATTACTGCGGACCTCTCAGCTTCGAGCCGGTGCCGGATCGGCTGTTCCGCAACCGCGGAGATGGAACCTTTGAGGACACCTCGGCACAAGCCCGGGTGGCTCGGGAATACAATGGATCTTTAGGAGTCGTCACCGCCGATTTCAACCAGGACGGATGGATGGACGTCTACGTGGCCAACGACCAGCGGGCCAATCACCTGTGGATCAACCAGAAGGACGGCACCTTCAGCAACGAAGCGATGCTGGCCGGATGCGCCTTCAACAAAGACGGGAAAGCCGAGTCCAGCATGGGGGTCGATGCAGCCGATTTTGACAATGACGGCGACGAGGATCTCTTCATGACCCACCTTCAGAAAGAGACGAACACCCTGTACCTGAACGACGGCCACGGGTGGTTCGAGGACCAGTCTTCGGGTACCCGTGACCTGCCCCCAGGAACGAGTCCACTCTCTAAGTTAGACCTGGGACCATTTGAAGTCCACTCCATGGTATAGAACTCTGGGCCTGGGACCTGGGTAATCTGGCCTCCGGCGCCGGCGGCCGATAGGCCAAGGCGCTGTGAGGCCGTCGCTGGTTGTACTCCCTGCGCCATCTCTCGGCCAACACCTTCGCTTCCCACAACGTGTCGAAGACTTCTACGTTCAGCAGTTCATCCCGCAGTTTTCCGTTGAAGCTCTCCACATATCCATTCTCCCAGGGGCTGCCGGGCTCGATGTATAAGGTCCTCACCCCAACAGCCTTCAGCCAGTCCCGAACCGCCTGAGCCGTAAACTCCGACCCGTTATCGGACCGAATGTATTCAGGCACTCCCCGATCCACGAACAACTCCGCCAATCGATCCAACACGTCCTGGTGATTCATCTGTCGTTGAACCTCAATGGCCAGACACTCCCGGGTGTATTCATCCAGTAGGGTTAATAATCGAAAGGCCCTTCCGTCATGGGTTCGCTCATGCACGAAGTCATAGCTCCAGACGTGATCCTTGTGAGCCGCTCGTAACCGAACGCAGGATCCATCATGAAGCCACAGTCTCCTTCGTTTCGGCTGTCTGGACGGGACTTTCAGCCCCTCCTGTCTCCACAACCTCTCCACCCGCTTGTGATTCACTTTCCACCCTTCCCAACGAAGCATGGCCGTGATCCGTCGGTAGCCGTATCGCCCGTAGTGCGTGGCCAACTCCACCATCTCAGCCACCAATCGAGCCTCATCATCGGGGATATGCCTTTCCCTTCGCTGGGTCGATCGAGCCTGTCCCAGCACTTGGCAGGCCCGACGTTCGGAGACGCGCTCTGCTCCCAATCTCTCCCTCACCCACACCACTGCGCGTCTCCTCTTCGTCGGGCCTAGAAGTTTCCCGAGGAAACTTCCTTTAGGATCTGCTTGTCCAAAGACAGATCTGCCACTAGCTTCTTCAACCGGGCATTCTCCTTCTCCAACACCTTCAACCGCTTGGCCTGATTCAGTCGAAGCCCTCCGTACTCCTTGCGCCACCGGTAGTAGGTCTGCTCGGTCACCCCAATCTGTTTGCACACCTGGCCCACCGTCTGTCCTTGGGCTAGACCTGCCTCTGCCTCACGCAGCTTCATGATGATTTGTTCTGCCGTAAACCGCTTCCGTGCCATCCTTGCCTCCTTCCTAAAACCGAAAATCCTAACATTCAACTTGGACCCGTTTTAGGGGGCAAGGTCACCCGGCTGGCCATGCCCAGCGTTCCTTTCACCGGATACGGGACGGCCTTTCTGGACTACGACAACGATGGGTGGCTGGATGTCCTGGCCCTGAACGGCCACGTGTCGGCCCTCGAGGCTCTGGCCAAGGTCAACGACCCCTATCCACTGCATCAGACCAATCAACTGTTTCGCAATCTGGGAGACGGGCGTTTTGAAGACGTAACGGATCGGGCAGGCAAGGTCTTCGAGCTGTCGGAGGTGAGCCGGGGAGGAGCTTTTGGAGACGTCGACAACGACGGAGATACCGATGTCCTCGTCCTCAACAATAGCGGCCGGGCTCGACTCTTGATCAATCATGCGGGGCATCGGCAGCACTGGCTGGGTTTGCGGCTGGTCAGTCGCGAGCTGAAGCGGGACGTGCTGGGGACGCGAGTCGCCCTGTTCCTGTCCGATGGCCGGGTCTTGTGGCGGCGCGTCCGCTCCGACGGCAGCTACGCCTCCGCCAACGATTCCCGACTGCTTTTCGGACTGGGCACCGGGACCGGCGTCCGCAAGGCGCGCGCTCACTGGATGGGGGGCGGAGTGGAAGAGTGGAATGATCTTCCCATTGATCGATATACGGTACTCTATCAGGGAAGCGGCAAAGCAGTGACGAACGAATGAGCAGTCTGTTGAAGAGGTCCTGGTGTTTTGCGAAGCAGGCGAAAGGGGCTCGTATCGGCGCTGCGAGTCTGTTGTTTGCGTCACTGATTGCTCCTGCCGTCTCCGCCCCGGTGGAACAGTTGCCGCCCATCCCCCGGCTGGCCGAGCGGAAGGATGAGTTCGACGCGACCATTCGGGAGCAGATTCTGCAGGCTCTTGAGAAATTGCAGGGCGATCCGCAGGATGCCACAGCCAATGGCCGCCTGGGAATGATTCTTCATGCTCACGAGCGCTACGAGCTGGCCGAACCCTTGTACCGGCGGGCCCGGCTTCTGGACCCCGATTCTTTCCCCTGGGCCTACTACCTCGGAGTCATCCAGGGACCCCTGGGAAAACAGAATGAGGCGGCCCAGACGCTGCGTCTGGCCGTGGCGCTCAAACGCGACTATCTTCCGGCTCGGATGGCACTGGCCGAGACGCTGCAGAAGCTGGGAGAGTTGGCGGAGAGTCGCCGCATGTACAGCGAGATCCTCGCAGATCACCCTCAATCTGCCTCTGCTTACTTCGGTTTGGGACGAGTCTCCTGGGAAGAGGGAGAAGTTGCTGAGGCGATCAGGAACTACGAAAGGGCCTGTCAGCTTTTCCCCGAGTTTGGTGCCGCCTATTATGCGCTTGGGCTGGCCTATCGAAGCCTCGAGAATGCGGAGAAATCACGAGAATTTCTCACCCGATTCGGACTCCATTCGGCGAGCGAGCCGCCGCTGGAGGACTCCCTGCTGGAGGCGATTGAATCTCTTGAGTCGAAAGCAGGCTACTACCTGCAGCAAGGGATTGCCCTTAGAGACGAGGGCCAATTCAAAGAGGCCGCTGCCGCCTTCCAGGAGGTACTGAAAGTAGAATCTGATCACTCTGTTGCGCACGGCAACTTATCTTCTCTGTACATTGCCCTGCGCGACCCGATTAAGGTTGAAGAGCACTATCGTGCGGCAGTTGCCATCGATCCAGGCATGTACAAGACTCACTACAACTTCGCGGTTTTCCTGGGAATGGCGGGGCGAACCGCGGAGGCTATGGACGTACTCGAAAAGGCGTTGGACGTGAATCCGTTCCACGCCTTGAGTCACAACAACCTTGGGTACCTGTTGGCTGAAAAGGGCAAGATCGAAGAGGCAGAGAAGCATTTCCGGCTGGCCATCCGTTATGAACCCAACTTCGCACTCCCCCATTCGAACCTGGGGCGTCTCTTGATGAGCCAGGGGAAACACGAGGAAGCCATCCGGCACTTTCAGAGGACTCTTACCCCGGAAGACGAGAACACCGCGGCCAACATCTATACCCTGGCCCTGGCCTATGCCCACAAAGGGGATCTCCAGAAGGCCAGAGAGTACGCCCTCCAGGCCAAAGAGAAAGCAGTGGGACCGGGCCAGGAATCCGTTGCCGAAACAGCCGCCAAACTACTGGCCCAACTCGACCAGATGACGAGGCCGGATGGACGCTAGCACTAGAAGGCCGATACCAGCCCCCGGGTTCGGCCCTTTGCTGGTGACTGGCGTCCTGGCTGTCTGGGCCCTGTGCCAGCCGTTGCCAGGTGGGGATCGGGGTCCCATCTTTCGAGAGGTTGCCGGGGAGGTCGGTCTGGATTTTTATCACTTCACGGGAGCTACGGGGGAGTACTACCTGCCCGAGATCATGGGTTCGGGGGTGGGGCTGCTCGACTATGACGGCGACGGGGACCTGGACGTCTACTGCGTGCAGGGAGCGATGCTGGACAGGGGGAAGGACATTTCCCAGGCCCTGTTTCCGTTTAGGGGACAGGTCCCACCGCGCAACCGGCTGTTCCGCAATGATTTGAAGGAGAAGGGAGAGCTGCGCTTGGTTGATGTGACGGCCCAGGCGGGTGTGGGACACGAGGGCTACGGCATGGGCATCGCTGTCGGCGACTACGACGGGGACGGACATGTGGATTTGTATGTCACCAACTTCGGTCCCAACGTGCTGTATCACAACAACGGTGACGGAACGTTTACGGATGTGACCCGGGAGGCCGGAGCCGACGATCCTCGTTTCAGCGCCAGCGCCACTTTTTTCGACTACGACTCGGACGGCGATCTGGATCTTTTCGTCACCAACTACGTGTCCTTTACGGTCAAGGGAAACAGGGTGTGCGATGAGGCCGGGCGCGACTACTGTTCCCCCAGCGTCTACGAGCCGGTGCCCGACCGGCTCTTTCGCAACCAGGGCGGTGGCAGATTCAGCGATGTCGTGGGGGAAGCCGGCCTGGGCACGACCTTTGGAGCCGGCCTGGGAGTCATTGCCGCTGACTTCAATTTCGACGACAGGCCGGACATTTACGTTGCCAATGACGGGACGCCCAACCAGTTCTGGGTCAACCTCGGGGATGGAACCTTCGAGGACCTGGGCCTGGTCTCCGGTACTGCTTACAACGTGGACGGAGTCGCCGAAGCGGGCATGGGGGTCACGGCGGCCGACTTCGACGGAGACGGCGACGAGGATCTCTTCGTCACCCACAACCAGCGAGAGACGAATACGCTTTACCTGAACGGGCGGAAAGCAGGTTTTTCAGACGCGACGTACCGTTTCGGGCTGGCCAATCCCAGTGCCGCCTGGACCGGTTTCGGGACGCTCTGGTTCGACTACGATCACGATGGCTGGCTCGACCTGTTCGTGGCTAACGGCGCCGTCACCCTGGACAATCGGCAGCCGCCCGACTCGCCTTATCCCTATGCTCAGAAGAACCAGCTCTTCCGAAACTCGGGAACGGGCCGATATCAGGAGATTGGCGCCGATCTTGCCGGGCCCGGGATGGATCTCGTCGAGGTCAGCCGGGGAGCTGCCTTTGGGGACCTTGACAACGATGGGGACACCGACATCGTGATCGCCACCAATAACGGTCCGGCCCGTCTCCTGGTCAACCAGATCGGGTCCGGGAACCACTGGCTGGGTGTGCGACTGGAGAGTGAAAACGGCAGCCAGGCGGGGATCGGCCAGGCCAGGGTGGGACTGATCAGGGAAGGGAAAGACCCTCTGGGGCGGCGCTGTCACACGGATGGGAGTTATTTGAGCGCCAGCGACAGCCGGGTCATGTTCGGTCTAGGCTCCTCTGCCGACATAAAGGGGCTGGCGGTTTACTGGGCCGATGGTCGATGTGAGATCTGGAGTGATGTCAAAGCTGACCAATTCGTCACGTTGCGCCGGAATTCCGGCCGGCCTTGCGAGACCAATTAAACGAACTCCGGACGAGTGCCGGGCAAAGGCAAGAGGACAACGGGTACACTCGAAAAGCAGCCAGGAACACGGTAAAAAGGAGAGTGAATGACGGACGGTTTGACAGTCAAAGCAATGGATCACGTGGCCATCATGGTGAGCGATCTGGAACGAGCGTATCGCTTCTATCATGATCTGCTGGGAATGGAAAAACAGGCATATTACGAAGAAAAGTACATCCAGGGCGTGTCGGAGGTGATGGGCATGTCCGACGTTCAAATGAAAATCTACATCATGTCTTCACCTTCCACTCCCGGCGTGACGTTGCATGTCACGGCGCTCGATCATCCGCCTTGCCCCACCGGGCGGCCCGAAATCCACCATGTACCCTCGACTCACATCTGCTTCACTGTGGATGACATCGATGGGATCTACCGGGCTCTGCAGGCTCGCGGTGCCGAGTTCGTCTCCCCCCCGGTTCGATACCCCCCCGAAGCCGGCGGCTGGTACATCTGTTTTCTTTATGACCCCGATGGTAACCTGCTGGAACTGGTCGAAGCGCCGGAGCAGAATGGATAGAAGAGATGGACCCAGCCGGCCACGCTTTACAGCCGTCCGCATTTAGCGAGCCGGATCGGCACGAACTTTGAGTCCACCGGTATGGAAAAGGTCGCATTGATGCCTCGGTTGGTGATCCCGTTGCTTCTGGGACTGATTTTCTGGGGCAACCCTCGGCCCGCCCAGCAAGACGCCGACACTTCCACCACCAGAATACTGGCGGTGCCCGAGACGGTCCTGTCGCCGCCGGAGATGGAATACCGGCGGGACCGGCAACTTGAAATGAGGGACTCATTTGGCGTCTTTCACGATTTTCAGTTTTCGGATCGCTCTAAAGAAAGTGGTATTCGGTTCCAGCACCGCTGCGTGGATGATTCCGGCAAGTATTGGAAGCCGGTGCACTACGACCACGGCAACGGGATCGCCATCGCGGATGTGGATGGGGACGGGCGGGAAGACATTTACTTCCTCAATCAGATCGGAACCAATGAACTGTGGCGAAATCTCGGAAAAGGCAAGTTTGAAAACATTACGAAAAGCGCTGGTGTGGGATTCGCGGATCGGATCAGTGTCACAGCTTCCTTTGCGGACGTTGACAACGACGGCGATCCCGACCTTTTTGTCACCACGGTCCGACACGGGAACGCGCTCTTCGAGAATCAAGGGAAGGGCAAGTTTGCGGACGTGACCAGGGAATCCGGTCTGGTCTACGCTGGGCACTCCTCGGCAGGGGTCTTTTTCGACTACGACCGGGACGGTCTGCTCGACCTGTTTTTGTCCAATGTCGGCGTGTATTCCACCGACAAGATCGGGAAGGGTGGATACTTCGTAGGGGTGGACGATGCCTTCGGCGGTCATCTCCGACCGGAACGCACGGAGAGAAGCCGGATGTACAGGAATCTGGGAGCTCTCCGCTTTGATAATGTGACCGAGAAGCTGCGACTGGCGGACGACAGTTGGACCGGGGACGCCGCTGCTATCGACGCCAATGATGACGGTTGGCCTGATCTTTACGTTCTGAACATGCAGGGTAACGACGAGTACTTCGAGAATGTCGAGGGGAAGCATTTCGTCCGGAAAAGCCGTGAGCTGTTTCCCCGCACGCCCTGGGGCTCCATGGGAGTTCAGGTTTTCGATTTTAATAATGACGGCCGCCTGGACCTGTTCATAACAGATATGCACTCTGACATGAGCCAGGACATCCCACTGGCCGTTTGAAAAGCTCAAGTCGGAAATGACATGGTCCGACGAACGGCTCGTCGTTCCACGGGAGCAAAGCATCTTCGGGAATGCCTTTTATATCAACGACGGCGAGGGTCGCTTTCGGGAAGTCTCCGATACAATCGGCGCCGAAAACTACTGGCCCTGGGGGCTCAGCTCCGGCGACCTGACCGCCGACGGCTATACCGACGCATTTATCGCATCAAGCATGAATTATCCGTTTCACTATGGCGTCAATTCAGTCTTGCTCAATGACCGGGGAGAAACGTTTCAGGATAGCGAGTTTATTCTCGGAGTCGAGCCCAGGCGTGAGAATCGGACCGCCAAACCGTGGTTCGAGCTGGACTGCGATAAGGATGACAAGGAGCACTCCGGTTGCCAGGGGCGCACTGGTCGATTCGTGGTGTGGGCAGCCGTGGGCTCGAGATCTTCCGTCATTTTCGACTTGGATGGTGACGGTGATCTGGACATCGTCACAAATGAGTTCAACGCCGAACCGATGGTGCTGATCAGCAATCTAACGGAGAAAAAAGAGATCCGCTATCTGAAAATCAAGCTGACCGGCACCAAAAGCAATCGAAACGGCCTGGGTGCGCGGGTGACGGTCAAGACGGGGAACCAGAGCTACATGAAGGTCCACGATGGGAAGTCAGGCTATCTCTCGCAGAGTCTGTACCCGCTCTATTTCGGTCTGGACGGCGCTGCTTCCGTCGACAAAATCGAGATCGTCTGGCCGTCCGGAAAGCAGCAGGTCGTTTCAGGGCCGGTAGCCACCAACCGGCAGATCGAAGTCAAAGAGCCGGAGTGAAGGTGCGAGCCTTGCTGCGATTGGTGGAGCCGAGAGTGGGAGGAGGCCCAGGGCAGCGCTCGGGAATTTAAACGTCGCGCCGCCCTGGGCCTCCTCCCACTCTCTCATTGGAAGCCGGGAAGCGGCAATTCCAAATTCCAAAATTGCGCGCTCGGGGGGGATCAGTTCATCTCCGGGACCGGCCCGCAAGCCGCGAGGAAAACTGGCTGCCAAGGAAAGTGCAGAGGCAGGAACGACAGTGACTGCGCTGCAGCGCGGAAGCTGCCGAGAAACCTAACCCGGATTATGCAAGAACCGTAGTTCGGTGTTGAAAAACGACTCGAGAAGTGGCCCAACTCGGAAGCGGGCAGGTGTGACAGGCGGATTTGCGAAGAATATGGGTTGGCGAGGCGTTTGAGTGGTTTGGGGAGTGAATTTCAGACAGATCTGGGCCTGGATGAGTGTCGGAAGCGGTTTTTCGGGGGAGCTGGGAAAAGCTAACTGGAGTTCAGGCGACTCAAGACGAGGTGGAAGAGGGGTTGTTCGGGGAAGGCTGAGGAAAGATGGACCCAGATGCGTCGAGTGGTTTGTCGGATCCGGGCCCCAATCTTGAGGACCCGACGACGTAAGGTTTCGATTTCGAGCTTGTGCCAGGGGGTTCCGTGAAGATAGTCGCGCAGGCGCACGAACATCTGGTAAGCCAGTGCATGCAGGAGGAGTCGAAACTGATTGGCCAGGAATCGATGACAGCTGAGTCGGTCCATGCTCAGATGATTCTTGAAGGCCTTGATGAAGTTCTCGGTCTGCCCTCGGTTTGTGTAGTGGTCATAAAGTGATTGGGAGCAGAGATCGTCCCGGTTGGTAACTACAAAGCGACGATTGATGCCACGCTGATCGACCTCCACTTTGACAATGACGCGACGGGATCGATCCCAGCTGTGGGCTCGATAAAGAAACTCGTCAAACTGACGCTGTTTTTCCTCCAGCTCAAGGAACCTCAGCCGAGTCGAATCCAGCAGGGGCTCGACCACTCGCTGCAGGCGAGGGTTTCGACTTAACCCAATGACATACTGGAGTTTATTCTCTTCACATTCACAGAACTCGTAGAGCCGAGGCGTGGCAAAGCCGCTGTCGGCCCGAATCTCAATCTCGACATCCGTCCCCACTGCTTGTCGGATGGCCTCCACGACTCGCTTCAGAATGGGCACGATGTGAGAGGCAGCCCCCTTGTTGCCAGGTCTCAACACGGCACAGACCAGGTCTCCCGTGTCGGCATCGAAGATCAGCAAAGGATGCAGAATGTGGTTTCGGTAATACCCGTGGTAGAAGGAGAACTCCTGTTGGCCGTGAGTGTGGTCGTCGGTACTGTCCAGATCCAGGATGATCTTGCTGGGACGTCTCTTCTTCAGGGAGCGCACATAACGGCCTGGCAGCCACCGGCTCAGACGCATCAGATCCTTCTTGGTGACGGAGTTCTCCAGGCGGGAGAAAGTCGGCTGGGTGGCCAAATCGGGATCGCTCTCTGGCAACTGATCACAGACGGTCTTGAGCATCGGATCCGAGCGCAGCGTATCGGCGTCGTTACAGTCTTCGTAGCCGGCCACGATCTGCAAGACTCGTTGTCGGATCAACTTCAACAGGTCATGACGAACGTAGCGTCGGTCTCGACTTTCCGCAATACACGAACTGAAGCCCTCGCACAATCGATGTTGACGATCCAGGGATCCAAACAACAACCATCCTGCGTCGGAAGTGAGGCTCCCCCCATCAAAACGCGTCGTGATCTTTCTGTGGCTGTGAAATGGCAGGGTATTCTGGCAGACTGCTTTCAACATTGCCGTAGCTCCTGTTTAGGGTCATTGTTTTTGTAAACCCTTTTATATCAGAGGGCTACGGCTTTTTCCTGGAGCCAGAATCTCACTCGGATTCAGATCTTTTGCATAATCTGGGCTAACAAGCCAGATAATCTGGAATTTGGAATTTGGAATTCGAGTTGCGCCCTACTCCACCGTGACGCTCTTGGCCAGGTTCCGGGGCTGATCGATGTCGCAGCCGCGCAGTCGGGCCACGTGATAGGCAAACAGCTGCAGGGCCACGGCGATGGGGATGGGGGCCAGGTAGGGATGGCAGGGAGGCACGGTGATCACGTCATCTGCGATTCTGGCTGTTTCTTCGTCGCCCTCGTTGGCTAATGCCAGCAAGGGGGCATTGCGAGCCTTGCATTCGTAGGCGTTTCCCAGCATCTTTTCCTTTTCGGGCATGTCCGTCAGCAGGGCAACGACGGGAGTGTTCGGCTGCAGGAGGGCAATCGGCCCATGCTTCATCTCGGCGGCATGATAGCCTTCGGCATGAATGTAGCTGATCTCTTTCAGCTTCAACGCGCCCTCCATTGCCACCGGAAAGAGATAGCCCCGGCCGATAAAGAAGGCGTCTTCGTAGCCGGCGTAGCGCACCGCAAGCCGCGCAATGGCGTCGTTTCGCTCCAGCGTCGCCTCGACAATATCGGGCAGCCTCGCTATTTCCTCGGCCACGGCTCGGCCCTCCGACAAGGAGAGACGCCGGCAACGGGCTATTTTCAAAGCCAGCATGAGCAGCACGCTGACCTGGCAGGTGAAGGCCTTGGTGGAGGCCACACTGATCTCGGGGCCGGCGTGAATGTAAACGCCGCGTCCGGTCTCCCGGGCCACGGTCGATCCCACGACGTTGCAGATCCCGGCTACCAGAGCGCCCTTCTGGTGGGCCTCCCGCACCGCAGCCAGAGTATCGGCCGTCTCACCGGATTGGCTGATGGCCAACAAAAGATCGCCGGGCAGGATAATCGGGTTTCGATAACGGAATTCCGCTGCCTGTTCGACCATCGCCGGTAGATGGGCGATATCCTCAAACGCATACTGGCCCACAAGTCCCGCGTTGAGCGAGGTGCCGCAGGCCACCATGAGGATGCGGCCCAGGTCAGTGATCTCACGGGGAGTCAGGTCCAGACCGGAGAGCACTGCAGTGCCGCCGTCCAGATCGAGGCGTCCCCGCTGGGTGTTGCGCAGGGCCTCCGGCTGCTCGAAGATCTCTTTGAGCATGAAGTGCTCGTAGCCTTCCTTCTCGGCCGCGCCGGCGACCCAGTCAAGAGTCGCCGTCTCACGGCTGACCGGTACGTTCTTCAGATCGCGGATATCGACTGAGTTTGGCGTGATGAGCGCGACATCGTTGTCATTGAGGTAGATGACCCGCTGTGTAAAAGAAACGATGGCGGCGGCGTCGCTGGCAGCAATCGTCTCGTCCTGGCTGACTCCAATCACGATTGGACTGCCGCGCCGCGCCACCACGATCTGGTCGGGACGATCCGCGCACACCGCAGCAATTCCAAACGCGCCTTCCACCCTGCGCAATGCGGAACTGATGGCTTCCAGCAGATCACCCGTTTCCATATAGCAGCTGCCGATCAGATGGGCCAGCGTTTCACTGTCCGTCTCCGAGCGGAACCGGTGCCCCTGGTTTTCCAGGTGCCGCCGGATGTCGCGGTAGTTTTCGATGATGCCGTTGTGTACTAAAGCGATTCTTCCCGAATGATCCAGGTGAGGGTGGGCATTTTCGGTCGAAGGAGCCCCGTGGGTCGCCCAGCGTGTGTGGGCCACGCCGCAGGTTGCCTCCTGCTGGGGCTGATCCCGCCAGGACTCGGACAGGGAACTGCCCAGTGCGCTCACCTTCCCCGCCTCCTTGAGTAGAGAAATCCCGCCTCCATTCACCACCGCTATGCCGGCCGAGTCGTAACCCCTGTACTCCAGGCGCTTGAGTCCGTTGAGTAATACCGGGACGGCCTTGCGGCTCCCCACATATCCAACAATCCCGCACATATCTAAAAGCTTACCGTTTTGGGGCCCTCCTAGCCAAACGTCACAAATTCCAAATTCCAAATTCCAGATTCCAAAATTGCGCGCTCATCAAGATTCGCGCCTCTGCCCGCCCGGCGGGGGATCAGTTCATCTCCGGGACCGGCCCGGAAGCCGCGAGGAGACCTGGCTGCCAAGGAAACTGCAGAGGCAGGAACGACAGTGACTGCGCTGCAGCGCGGAAGCTGCCGAGAAACCTAGCAAGCCAGATAATCTGGAATCTGGAATCAGGAATCAGGAATCAGGAATCAATCCTCAGTTGACAGCGGCGACGTTGGGGCAATAATCTGCCCGATTAGGAGTTGGTGCCAATGAGTGCCTTTGCGCGATTACTCGCCGCCGCCCCCGGGTTGTTGTTACCGGCCTTTGCTGCGCCTTTGGCCACGGCTGGCGCCGGAGATGTCGACTTCCAGCGCGACGTACGACCGATTCTCTCGGACAATTGTTTTCAGTGCCACGGTCCCGACGAGGGCGCGCGCCAGGCGGGACTACGCCTCGACATCAAGGCGGGTGCCTTCTCGCGACGGGATAAGGGTTTCCCGGTGGTTGCCGGCGATACCGAGGCCAGCCTGCTCTATCGGCGCATCACCCACGACAACGGAATGTTGCGGATGCCGCCGGCCTACTCCAACAAGCAGCTCACCGGGGAACAGGTAAAGATCCTGAAGAGCTGGATCGAGGAGGGTGCCTCCTGGGACCTGCACTGGTCGTTCCGACCCCTTGCGCGACCCGAAATTCCGATCGTGACCAACCAAGCGTGGATCCGCAACCCGGTCGACCGGTTCGTCCTGGCTCGCCTTGAAGACGAGGGTCTGGAACCGTCTCCGGAGGCCGACCGGCGGGCCCTGGCACGCCGTGTCGCCCTGGACCTGACTGGTCTTCCTCCCCGGCCGAAGGAGGTGGAGGCGTTAGTGAACGATCCTTCCCCAGGGGCCTACGATAAGTTTGTCGAGCGGCTGCTGGAATCGCCTGCCTGGGGTGAGCACCGGGCCCGCTACTGGTTGGACGCGGCACGCTACGCCGACACGCACGGGCTTCACATCGACAACTTTCGCGAGATGTGGCCTTACCGGGACTGGGTGATTCAAGCCTTCAACCAGAACAAGCCGTTCGACCGGTTCACCGTGGAACAGATTGCCGGGGACCTCTTGCCCGCTCCCAGTCTCGAGCAACGGGTCGCCACCGGCTTTCACCGCTGCAATGTCACGACCAATGAAGCCGGCGTCATCATCGAGGAGGTCGAGGCGGTTTACGCCAAAGATCGTGCCGACACGACGGGTGCCGTGTGGCTGGGCCTGACGGTGGGCTGTGCGACCTGTCACGATCACAAGTTCGACCCCATCTCGCAGCGAGACTTCTACTCGATGACGGCGTTTTTCCGCAACACCACGCAGTACGCAATGGACGGAAACGTGGCCGATCCCGCCCCCATCGTGGTCGTGCCGCGGGCCGCGGATCGGTCTCGCTGGGAAGAGTTGAAGAGCCGGGCGGCCGATATCCGGAGCCGGTTGGAAAGTGCTGACTCCCTGGCCGGGGACAGGTTCGAGACCTGGCTGGAAAGCGGGGAATATCGTTCCTTGGAGGAGCCCCTGGGTCAGGGATCCGAGATGTTGACCCTTTCGCTCGATCGGGAGGCTCGGGTTGACCGGCAGGATGGGCGCGACACGATCGAACTGTACGGCGAGGCAAAGCTGGGGCCGGGGCCGGATGAGGACCGGCCGGCCCTACTTTTCGGGGACCACTCCTGGGCCGAACTGCCCACTCTGAAACTCGACCCAAAGGAGCCCTTCTCGATCACCGCCTGGCTTTTCCACCCCGCCGCCGACGGTAAGTTCGTTGTCATGAGCCAGGCCGATCCGGACGACAACAGCCGAGGCTGGAGGATGGAGGTCGCGGCCCGGGTAGCCTCCTTCACGATGGTTGGAGATGAGCGCGAGGGGGCCTTTACGCAGGGAATTCACATTCGCGCAGGACATCTGCAGCAACTGGAAGTCGGAACCTGGAATCACATTGCCGTCAGCTATGACGGCAGCGGCGAGCGAGCCGGGCTCAGCCTCTACATAAACGGCGAGGTCGTCCCGACCCAGGGAAGCGAATATTTTACCCCCCTAGAAGGCAGCATTCACAGCGGCCGCCCCCTACTGCTGGGGAAGCAGATCACGAAAGTTAAGGACGAAGATCGTTACGAGGAGAGGTTTTTCGCGGGCGGAGCCGTTGCGGACCTGCGGATCTTCAACCGGGCGATCACTGTCGAAGAGGCCCGCCTGGTTACCCTTTGGCCGGTGTTGAGGGCCGCCGGGGGACGGACTCCCCGGCAGCTCGCTGAAGAGCAACGCCAGGCACTGCGCCTTTACCACCTGATTCTCAAAGACTCCGACTACCGCCGCCAATTGGTCGCCAAGCGTGAGGTCGAACGCGAGCAGCGAGAGATTCGGCGCCGCGGGGGCGCAACCCATGTGATGCACGAGAGATCAGAGCACATGCCCTCGGCTCACGTTCTGTATCGCGGGCAGTACGATGATCCTCGGGATCTCGTCCAGGCCAACACTCCGGTGGCGTTGCCCCCGATGCCCGCTTCGTTGCCCCGCAACCGTCTGGGTCTGGCCAGGTGGCTGGTGGGGGATTCCAATCCCCTGACTGCGCGCGTCACCGTCAACCGTTTCTGGCAGCAGGTATTTGCCACCGGCATCGTCCGCAGCAGTGATGACTTCGGCTCGCAGGGAGAGCCGCCTTCTCACCCCCAATTGCTGGATTGGCTGGCCGTGGAGTTTCGGGACTCGGGATGGGATGTTAAGGACTTCTTCCGCCTGCTGGTCACGTCATCCACTTACCGGCAGTCGGCTGAGGCCACGGCCGACGCGATTGAAAAAGACCGCGAGAACCGCCTGCTCGCGCGGGGCCCCCGTTTTCGCATGGACGGCGAGATGGTGCGCGACTACGCGCTGGCCGCCAGCGGTTTGCTTTCCCGTGCCATCGGGGGCCCGAGCGTGAAACCCTACCAGCCGGCAGGAGTCTGGGAGGCGGTTGCCATGCCCAGCAGCAATACCCGCGACTACGCGCAGGACCATGGCGAAAGCCTTTATCGTCGAAGCCTCTATACGTTCTGGAAGCGGTCCGCTCCTCCTGCGTCGATGGAGCTGTTCAATGCGCCGACACGAGAGAACTGCACGGTTCGACGGGAGCGCACGAATACTCCCCTGCAGGCTCTGGTGACCATGAACGATCCGCAGTTTGTGGAGGCGGCGCGTTTCTTGGCCCAGAATGCGATCCTGGAAGGCGGGGAAGACTTCGATCGCCTTCTCGATTACATGACTGAGCGCGTAATGGCGCGCAGGTTCAGCCAAAACGAGCGCGGGGTCGCCAAGCGAAGCTACAATGCATTCCGGGATTTTTATGAGTCGAACCCGGAGGCCGCCCGGAGCTTACTTGCCATTGGGGAGTCGAAGCCAGAAGAGGATTTGCCCGGGGCGGAGTCGGCAGCTCTCGCCATGGTGGCGAATCAGCTTTTCAATCTGGACGAAGTTTTGAACCAGTAATCGCGAGAGAGGACACAGAGGACCGGAAAATGCACCCATCTGAAAAGGCCGTGCTGGTCGAAACCCGGCGCCAGTTTTTTGCCCGAGGGGCCCGTGGCATCGGCGGTATCGCACTGGCCACTCTCCTGGCCGAGAACGGCTTGCCCTTTCTCAAGGGCGAAGCATTACACGGGGGGCTGTCCGGCCTGCCCCACTTCCCTCCCAAAGCCAAGCGGTGCATTTACCTGCACGCCATGGGCGCCCCGCCCCAGATGGATCTGCTCGACTACAAGCCCAAAATGAAGGACTGGTACGACCAGGATCTTCCCGACTCCATCCGCCAGGGCCAGCGTCTGACCACGATGACCTCGGGGCAGTCGCGTTTCCCGATTGCTCCCTCCGTGTTCAAATTCAGCCAGCACGGCCAGGGTGGTGCGTGGATCTCCGAACTGTTTCCCCATATCGCCAGCATGGCGGATGACATCTGCATCATTCGGTCCATGCACACCGAAGCCATCAACCACGAGCCGGCCATTACTTTCATCCAGACGGGGCAACAGACAGCGGGCCGGCCCTGCTTGGGTTCATGGCTGTCTTACGGGCTGGGGAGCATGAACCAGGACCTTCCCACGTTCGTCGTCATGAATGCACGCCAGAGTCACCCCAGAGCCAACGTGCAGGCGATTTCCGCACGTCTCTGGAGCGCCGGATTTCTCTCGGCAAGGCACGCAGGAGTCGCTTTGCGGGGAGGCGCCGAGCCGGTGCTCTATGTCAACAACCCCGACGGAGTACCGTCGAGCGTCCGGAGAAGGATGCTGGACGGGCTCAACGAGCTGAACCGGATTCAGCATGAGAAGGTGGGTGACCCGGAGACGCTGGCCCGAATCCAACAGTTCGAGATGGCCTATCGCCTGCAGACATCGGTGCCGGAGCTGACCGATCTCTCGACCGAGCCGGAAAGCACCTTTGAACGATGGGGCGAGGAAGCGAAGGAGCCCGGAAGGTTCCAGAACGCCGCGCTCATGGCACGGCGTCTGATCGAGCGCGGTGTGCGGTTTGTTCAGATTTACCACCGTGGCTGGGACGTGCACAACTCTGCTCCTGAGGTGCTGCCCTACCAGGCCAGGGATGCGGACCGGGCCGCCTGGGCGCTGGTTCAGGATCTGAAAGAGCGGGGCCTGTTCGAGGAAACCCTGGTCATCTGGGGAGGCGAATTCGGGCGCACCATTTACTCCCAGGGCAAGCTAACGCCGACCGACTACGGCCGCGATCACCATCCGCGCTGCTACAGTCTGTGGATGGCGGGTGCCGGCATCAAGGGCGGCACGGTGTACGGGGAAACGGACGATTTCTCCTACAATATCGTCAAAGACCCGGTCCACATTCGTGACTTCCAGGCCACCATCCTGCACCTTTTCGGCGTAGATCACGAACGCTTCACCTACAAGCACCAGGGCCTGGAGGCCAAGCTCACCGGCGTCGAACCGGCCCACGTCGTGAAGCCGATCCTGGCCTGAGCGCCGCACTCCAGGGCTTTGCCCGCTGGTCGAGTGTCTTCTCGTCAGTAGTTCGTAAAACTTCCGTCCGGGCGGTGATATTGGGGTGGTTCGCCGAGTTCGGGCGGGTAGGCCCGGGCCGCTTCGCGATTGAAGGTGACGCCGATGCCCGGAGAGGTGGGGACGGTCAGCCGCGTGCCTTGAAGCTCGAAAGCGCACTCAAACACGTCGGGCAGCATGGTTGCCGGCGGCAAGAGCAGCTCCTGCGGACCGGCGTTGCTGCAGGCCAGGTCCAGGTGCAAGGAGGCCGCCGTACAGACCGGCCCCAGGGGATTGTGAGGCAGGATCTGGATGTAGTGAGTTTCTGCCCAGCCGGCAATTTTCCTGGCTTCGGTGAGCCCGCCGGCGAGGCACACGTCGATCCGGGCAAAGTCGATCAGCTCCTCCTCAATGGCGTGCTGAAACTCCCACTTGCTGGCCCACTGCTCACCGGCCGCCAACGGTACGCCGGTGCGTCGGCGGACCTGCCGGTAGCCAGCCCAGTTCTCGGATCGAATGGGGTCTTCGACGACAAACATCTGCAGCGGTTCCACCTCTCGACAGAACCAGACGGCTTCGGACGGATCCAGCCGGGTGTGCAGATCGACCATCAATTCCAGCTCATTGCCAACAGCCGAGCGGACGGCCTGCAGTTGGGCCAGCAGGCGTCGCACCGCCCTCCTGGAGTCAAACAAGGGATCCTCGGGAGGCGGGTTCACACGAAAGTACTTGTGACCGTTGGCCAGACACAGCCTAGCCAGTTGCGCGGCTGCATCGGCGTCCCCGTTGAACACCTGCTGATCTAATTCTGCCGACACCGGCGAGCCCCCTTCCGGCACGTAATCGAGACGCAGAAAACACTGCACATAGTCCCTGCAGCGCCCCCCCAGCAACTCGTAGACGGGGACTCCCAGAACTTGACCCTTAATGTCCCAGAGTGCGATGTCGATCCCGCTGATGGCGGAGCCGATCAAGCGATCGCCGGGGAAAAACCCGCCTCGAAACATTCGCTGCCAGAGGTGCTCGATGCGCATCGGATCTTCTCCGATGAGCCACCGCCTCAGGTGTTGGATCGCCCCGACAATGGCCAGCGGCCTGCGCTGCAAACAGGCCTCCCCGACGCCGGTGATGCCTTCATCGGTTTTCACGACAACGATGACGAGCGTCCTCCCGGGAGCCTGGACGGGAACGCATTCAATCTCAGTAATTTTCATAAATCATCGCACGGTATCTGTCGCCCCTTCAGGGCTGATTGCTTCTTTTCCGCCGTTGTCCGTGGGCTTGCGCCCACGGCTATTCCCTGCCGGCCGCTTTGCGGCCTCCTGGTGCATCTGCAGAGCGAACAGTTTGGCGGCTTTCATGCGGAATCGTAAGCTGTCCGTGGGCTTGTGCCCACGGCTATTCCCTGCCGGCCGCTTTGCGGCCTTCAAAACAAGCCCCCGGAGGGGGCGAAAGACAATAGCCGAGGCCGCAAGGCCTCGGTGCACAATGAGACTAGCGACATAGCCCTGAAGGGGGCGACAGAAGTTCCGAAATCACAGTTCGGTCTTGTGGCCGAGATCCTCTTCGCCTTTCCAGGTCACGACATGGTCCAGATGGTCGCCGGTAATGGGGTCGCAGTCGGAAAAGCTTCGGCCCGGAAGGGGCTTCGCCGGTGCCCTCGGCTCGCCGGCCACGACTTCCACCAGAATCTCGCCTGCCACCTGAGTCTGCACATTCAGTCGCAGCTTGCGCCCGTCGGCGCGATCCGGTTCAGAGGCTGCGGAAACTCGCCGCCATGACTCAAATCTTTGTCTCGCAAAACCTACCGACAAACGTTACCGTAATTGCGAAAGGGATTGCCAGGGTGAAATTTGCAACCTGCTGACGAACTCGTTCTTCACTGGCTCGACCTGCTGATCGTGGCCTCCGCCCTGGTCGTCCTGACCGGAGTTGCGTTCTTTCAATGGCTCCGGGAAAAGCCCCAGGACCTGAATGATTTCTTTGTGGCCGGCCGGAAGATCCCCTGGTGGGCCGTCGGCGTCTCTCTGATGGCGGCCCTGAACAGCGGCGTGGACTACCTGATGCTGCCTTCTTCGGTCGTGAAGTTCGGGATGTATATCCTGGTGGCGAATCTGACCTGGCTGTTTCTCTATCCCTATGTCTCGTACGTCACGCTGCCCCTTTACCGGAGCCTGGGAGTGGTCTCGGCATATGAGTATCTGGAACGTCGATTCAGCGCCGGAGTGCGCTCTCTCGTGGCCGGGTTGTTCATCCTGTGGCGGCTGGGCTGGATGGCCATGGCTCTGTATGTCCCCCCGCTGGCCATCAGTACGGCCAGCGGCGGGCGGATCCCGTTGACCCCAACCATCATCGTGCTGGGTGCCCTGGTGACTTCTTACACGATGATGGGGGGCATCCGGGCGGTCATCTGGGCCAACGTGACCCAGTTTAGCATCATGTTCGCCGGGGTCGCCTGCACCATCATTGTCGTGTTGTGGGAGATCGAGGGAGGCGTTACGCAGATTCTCGCGAACTTCAGCACGGTTGGCGACCCGGCTCAGACGACCCTGGCCCCCGAGATGGCCACGGGGGGAACCCTCTCGAGAGTTTTCGGTTACTTTACAATCCCCATGACGCTGGGAGGCATGTTCATTACTGTCATGGTGAGCCGCGTGGCCAACTATACGAGCGACCAGGTCATGGTGCAGCGCTTTCGGAGTACCAGGACGATTGGCCAGGCCCGGCGCGGATTCGTGCTTACGGCCGTCACCGACACAATCTGGACGACGTCACTGCTGTTTCTGGGCCTCGCACTCTTCACCTTTTTCCAGGACCGGTTCGGTGCCATACCGTCATGGCTGCTGGACTCACCCGACCAGATCTTTCCCTATTTCATGGCGCAGGTTTTTCCGATTGGTCTGACCGGCCTGGTCGTCGCCGCCATTCTAGCCGCCTCACTTTCCAGTCTCGACTCGTCGATCAGTTCCATCACATCGGTCGCCATGGTGGATTTCTATGAGCGTCTCTTCGTGGGCAACAGAGCAGCGGGGACACAGCTGACCGCTCAGCAAAAACGCCATCAGGTACGGGTTTCCCGATGGATCACCCTCGTCATAGGGGTTGTGGGGACGGCACTGTCGTGCAACGTGTCCAGAGTGGGTACGCTGCTTGAAATCAGCGCCCGGGTGGTGAATTGTTTCAGTGGAGCCATATTGGCTGTTTTCGTGCTGGGAATGTTCGTCAGACGCAGTGAACCCATCAGCGTCTGGGCGGGCGGGCTCGCGGGAGCTCTGGTAGCCCTTTACGTGGCCTTTGTGAGCAACCTTGGCTTCCTGTGGCCCGCTCCCTTCGGATTCGCGGCGACCCTCATTGTGGGTTCGCTCCTGAGCCTGTTCACGGGCCGGCCGGGGTCCGACCGGGCAAGTCGCTGGAACTGGTTTGTCGTCACCAGTCACTACCGGAAGAGTAACTAGTTGCACTAGGTACCCGAGAGATAAATGACCGTTTTTGATTGGGCAATCGTAGTCGCGATCAACCTGGCCATCGTGATTTTCGGAATCGCGCTGGCCCGGGGTACGAAAACCACAAAAGAGTGGTTTCTGGCCGCCCGCGGGCTGCCCTGGTGGATTGTGGGTCTCTCCGCCTTCGCGACGGCGGCCGACGCCGGCGACTACGTGGTTCTGGCCGGGGGGTCCTACAGCTACGGAATGAGTAACCTGACCACCTGGTGGCTGGGGCTCCCGGTGGGCTGGTTCGTGGTCAGCTACTTCATTTATATCCCCATGTATCGGGCGCGCATGTTCACCAACGCCGAATGGCTGGAGTACCGCTTCGGACCGGGTGTGCGCCTGCTCAGCGTATTCGTCCAGATCCAATATCGAACCAATGTCCTCGGCAACATGGCCTGGTCCATGTTCTTGACCCTGAGCATCGTGGGTGGGCTGGGGGAGAGTTCGGCGTGGGCGATCGTGGTCGGCATTGCGGTCCTGGCGGCCTGGTATTCGGCCCAGGGAGGCTTGAAGAGCGTGGCCATCACCGATGTGCTTCAGTATGTGACTATGGCCGTCGCGTCCTTAGTCCTGTGGCTGGTGGTCTGGCAGGCGGTGGGTGGTTGGTCGGGTCTGGGAATCCAGTTGGCAGCCCAGGACCGCGAGTGGATGCTGCATGTCGGGGGTTACCGGGAGCCGGGTGTCCCCACGCCCCTGGTGATTTTTGGCTGGATCCTGGTGCTGGTCGCTTACAACGCCGTCAACCATTCGCAGGCCATGCGTTTCCTGGGAGCTCGCTCGGAGTGGGACATGAAAATGGGGGCGCTGGTGGCCGGCGGTGCGACCGTCATCGTAATGTGGTTGAACATCACGCTGGGAATCATGGGCCGGGTGCGTTTTCCCGACCTGGAGGTCGTGGATCAGGTCTTTCCGTTGCTGGTTCGCGACTTATTGACTCCCGGTCTGATCGGGCTGGTGTTAGCCGGCGTGCTGGGGGCCGGCATGTCTACCTACGACTCGATTTCGAATTCTCTATCCGCCATCTTCACCCGGGACTTTTACGCCAGGTTTCTGAAGAAGGACGGCACGGATGAACACTATCTCAAGGTGTCGCGCCTGACGGTCCCCGTGGTGATCGGACTGGGGTTCTTGTACGTTCCTTTTCTGCAGGCGGGTGCCATCCATTTCTACCTCTCAGCGACGAGTGTGTTTGTCGTGCCCCTGACCGTGCTCTACCTGGTGGGTGCCTTGACCAAAGTGCACCGCTCAGCAGGTGCGGTGGGCCTGCTGTTGGGGTTTACCTACGGAACCACGGCGTTTTTGGCCCGCACTTTCCAATGGCCCCTGCCGGTGTGGCTCATCAATCTCTGGTGGGGATATCTGTGGAATCTACTGCTTCCGGGCACCGGCATGCTGGTTTACTCGCGGATTCTCAGCCGGTTTCGCGGTCCACTGCGGGAGGAGGATCTGGCTGGCCTGACCTACCGCACGCGCCACCTGCCGGCGGTTGACCTGCGTGAAGCGCCTGACGCACAGCCGACGTGGCTGCAACGAAGCCGGATGGAACTGGGGACAGGTCCGTTATTTCCCTTCCCGATAACCGGCCAGAGACTTCCCTGGTACCGAAGGGACAAACTGCTGGTGTGGACTTTTCTGGCGGTGATGTGCTTTCTGGTTTTTGTGGTTCTGTGGTGAGTTACACGTTCCACGTCCCGGCCCGGCAGCCGGGTGGAAAGGCGACTGTCAAGGAACCGACAGAGGCAGGAACGCCAGTGACTGCGCAGCGGCGCTGGCATACAATTTCGTAGGAACCAATATCGAGAGCGACGAAATTGTCGTAATCTGTCGTAGAGTGTTTCTCTGCGGGCATTTCAGCTGCTCGCCCCTTCAGCATCCGGGCCGACAGATTGGTTTTAGATCCAGCACTCGGCACAGGCTGTTCATCTCTAAACCTAAGGAAAACAAATTCTTACAGACGATTCGTACATTGTTGTACCCTTTCTTCTAGAAAGCTACAGATTTGTCTGTAAGGGGAATCGGTCGCCGACCTGCGAAATCCCTGAGGTTGCGGGCTTTTCCATCAAAAAATGGGTGTGTGCGGGCGAGTGGCACAACATTTGCAAGTATCGCACCAGTTTTGGAGAGGCAGTACCAGGAGCCGTTTGGGAGGCACCGCTGATCTCTCCAGCCCGTGAGAAGCGGGTCGCTTTCGTAGAGGAGGATCTTATGTACAAGGGAATTGCCCGGCAGGTCTTGACTTTCACCCTGCTGAGCTCTTTTATGGTCACGGCACCGGCCCAGGACCCGGCCCCGGACGAAGACAAGGACGGTCCGGAGTTTTCGTTTGGAGGCGATATAGCGCCGGTCAGCAAATACATCTGGCGTGGACAGCGCCTCACCAATGATTGGAGTCTTCAACCGGCGATGACATTCGGAATTGGCGGATTCTCCTTCAATGCCTGGGGAACGATGGATCTCACCAGCGTCAATGAGGGGGATGCACTGTTCATATCCGAAAACCCAGCGGCACCGTCGGGCGATCACAACGGTTTGCAGGGGAAGTTTTCCGAGGTGGACTACACGTTCTCCTATGCCCACTCGTTTCAGGACGTTTCCATCGACGTGGGTACGATTACATACACGTTTCCGGATCGCTCGGCTTCCCTGCCTGCGACCACCGAGATATACGGGGGAGTCAGTTTTGATTCGGTCCCGCTGGCACCTTCGGCAACCATCTATATCGATGTGGACGAGACCAGCCAGGACGGAGGGACCACCGGCTTGTACTTCCTGTTGGCCGCAGGGCATTCCTTTCCCCTGTCCCACGATGTGGTTTCGAGTGTCGACGTCTCAACCTGGGTGGGTTTTGCGAACAGTGGATTCGGCGAGTTTTTCTACGGGGCCTCCGAGTCGGGCGTGCACGATTTCAACTTCACCGTCAGTCTTCCCCTGACCCTGAGCGAGAATTGGTCAATCACGCCGTTCGTTGCCTACAGTGCCCTGCTGGGGAACTTTCGTGACTATCAATTCCTGGATCCGAGAAAGGTTTACCTGGGCACTGCCGGCAGTCCCAGTGATTCCGCCGATACGGTTTGGGGCGGATTGACGCTGAGCTTGGCCTTTTGAAGGCGCTGACCGACAATCCTGTGCTGCTGATTAGATCCTGCTATGAGTAAGGAGTGGAAGATGCTGAGAAGAATTTTACCGAGAAAACGACTGGTGAGACGGCTGATCCTCGTGGGCACCGTTTGTGTGGGGTTCCTCGCTCCCGTTCAGGCGGCCACGGGGGATGACGCGATGTTCGTCGTGAACAACGTCTGGATGATGGTGGCGACCTTCCTGGTCTTCGTCATGCACCTGGGATTCGCCAGTCTTGAAGCCGGTCTGACCCAGGCCAAGCACACGGTCAACATTCTCTTCAAGAACACGATGATCATAGCCATCGGACTCCTGACCTACGCCCTCTGCGGTTTCAATCTGATGTATCCGGGTGAGTCCTGGATCTCCGGAGCCTGGCTTGGTTTCGCAGGTTTCGGCATCGCTTCACCGGAGGGGGCCGCCGGACTCATCGAGTATGCCGATGGGGCCTATTCCTATTGGACCGACTTTCTTTTTCAGGCCATGTTCGCTGCTACCGGCGCTACCATCGTCTCCGGCGCCGTAGCCGGAAGGATCAAGCTCCGCAGTTTTCTTATCTTCACCGCCTTTTTCGTCGGCCTCGTCTACCCGGTCGTCGGAAGTTGGAAGTGGGGCGGCGGATGGCTGGATCAACTTGGTTTTTATGATTTTGCGGGTTCCACACTTGTTCACTCGGTGGGCGGATGGGCCGCGCTGGCCGGTGCACTGCTGCTGGGGCCGAGGATCGGCAAGTATGTCAAGGGAACCGTGGTTGCTATTCCCGGGTCGAGCATGCCCCTGGCCACGATTGGAGTTTTTCTGCTGTGGCTGGGATGGTTCGGTTTCAACGGTGGCTCGGTCCTGTCCGCTGATCCCGGGGGGGTCTCGTTCACACTCGTCACCACTTGTCTGGCGGCGGCAGCGGGTATCGTCGGGGCCTATTTCATGTCGGAATGGGTCCAGAAGGAGCCCGACTTATCCATGGTTTTGAATGGATGCCTGGCCGGTCTGGTGGGAATCACGGCGGGGGCAGACACGGTTTCGGTGGCCTCTGCCGTCATCATCGGACTTGTGGCCGGTGGACTGGTCGTTCTCTCGGTTATCTTCATCGATTCGAAGTTGAGAATCGACGACCCCGTGGGCGCCATTTCGGTACACCTGGTCTGCGGCGTCTGGGGGACGCTGGCGGTGGGCATCTTCAGCATGAATGCCGAACACACCTTTTTGACGCAACTCACCGGCGTGGCGGCCTACGGGGCAGCTACCTTTGCTCTTGCCCTGCTCCTGTTCTGGACATTGAAGTTGCTCCTCGGCATTCGAGTTCCCGCTGAAGAGGAACTGCAGGGATTGGACATTGGAGAGCATGGCATGGAGGCTTACCCGGGGTTTCAGATATTTGTAGCGGAATGATTCTGGATCAAAGCCGCAGCTTGCAAGACTGAGCTACGAAAAGACGGAAGGAAGCATGATATGAAACTGATCATTGCCGTGATACAGCCGCACAGGCTGCCGGATGTGAAAGAAGCGCTGTTTGATGCCGAGATCTACAGGATGACGGTCACAAATGCCCTGGGGTCTGGGCAGCAGAGGGGGTTCACGGAGACCTACCGGGGTGTCGTTCATTCCATCAATCTTCTCAAGAAGGTCAGGATCGAAATCGCTGTCAATGAGGATTTCGTCGAAGCCACGATCGCGGCCATTATCAAAGGGGCCAGGACGGGAAAGATCGGAGACGGCAAGATCTTTGTCCTGGATCTGCCGGACTGTATCAGGGTTCGAACCGGGGAACGGGGCCAGGAAGCGATCGGCGGCTAGCTGAGGAAGCGGGAAAAGATCCGGCGGCCTCGCCAGACGGCAGTTGCTCGCAGTTCTTCCTCGATTCTCACTTCTTCGTTGTACTTGCAGAGCCGGCAGGAGCGCGCCCACGAGCCGTTCTTGATTTGCCCGGCGTTGCCGGCCACAGCAATGTGGACGTGGGTCACGTCCTCGGAGTCCCCCGACCTTCCGGACACGATAGGCGCGTAGCCTGCATCCTGGCACATGCGGATCGCCTCCATGGTCTGGGTGAGGGTCCCGACCTGGTTCATCTTGATCAAGACCGCGTTGGCCACCCCCAGTTCGATCCCGCGGCCGATCCGTTGTGTGTCGGTCGTGAACAGGTCATCACCGACGATCTGGATGCGGTCGCCCAGCCGCCTGGTCAGCAGTTCCCAGCCCCGCCAGTCGTCCTCGGCCATGCCGTCCTCAATGGAGAGGATGGGATAGCGGTCGGTCCAGGACTCGAGAAGATCGGCAAGCTGCCCGGCGGTGAGAGCCTTCTTTTCCAGTTGCAACCGGTATTTGCCATTCTCGTAAAACTCATTGGCACCGATGTCGAGGGCAAGAACCGCATCCTCCCAGGGTGTGCAGCCCGCCCGCTTCAGGCCTTCCATGAGGATCTCCAGCCCATCCTCGTTGTTCTCGAAACTGGGCCAGAAGCCGCCTTCGTCGGCCACGCCCAGGGGCAGGTTCCGATCGCTGAAGGCGTCCCGCGTTGCCCAGTAGATATTGAACAGCATCTCCAGGCACTCAGAAAAAGAACCGGCTCCGATGGGGATGACCATGAAGTCCTGTACGTCGATCGCCCGGTTGGCGTGTGCGCCGCCTCCAATGACCTGCATCATCGGAAGGGGTAGCTCTCGCCCCTCGTTTCCTCCCAGAAAACGGTACAGCGGCTGGCCCAGCTCGCCGGCCGCCGCATGAGCCACGGCCGCCGAGACAGCCAGTACGGCGTTGGCGCCGAGGCGACTCTTGTCAGGTGTCCCGTCCAGATCGATCAGCATCTGGTCTACTGCTGCAAGGTCGGACGCGCCGGCCCCAATCAGGTTCGGGGCGATAATGGTTTCGACGTTCCTGATGGCGTCGTAGACCGATCGCCCCCTGAACCTGGCCGGATCTCCGTCGCGCAGTTCCAGAGCCTCGTGAGAGCCGGTCGAAGCACCCGAAGGAACGATGGCCCGCCCCTTTGCCCCGGAGTCCAGGGTGGCCTCGGCCTCGATCGTCGGGTTTCCCCTGGAGTCATAAACCTGTCTCGCCTGGATCCCCACGATCCTCAATTTCCGTCCCCTTCCCCTGTGGTGTTCATCTCTTCGCTCACGATCTCGGCTACCCCCGGGTAGCGTCTCGGCCGCTCCAGGATGACGCGGGTGCCGGACCGCCGCACAATGTCCCGCTCCCTCTCGCCCAGGTACTCGGCCGGTGACTTCCCGTCCACCCGGGCCAGCAGCAGAAGTCCCAGCCCCCGGCAGGCCCGCTCCTCGATCCAGCCGGAAGGAAAAACGCGGATCTCGCTGGCGTATGCCCTCGCCATGTGAAAAAAGGCCTGCAACAGGGTGGCCGAGGACCGCCGGACCCTGACCGCCTTCAGAAGCATGTGATTGAGCAGAAAGGCGATGTCAAAAGAAGGATCCCCCAGGTGGGCTGCCTCCGGGTCCAGGACCCAGAATCTTCCGGACCCCGGCAGAACGAGAATATTCTTGGGGCTGTAATCGGCGTGGACGAGAACCTTCCTCACACTCAGGACGCGGGCTATCTCCGCCTGAATGGGACCCGCCAGCTCGGGGTGACGGCGGGCGATGGTTTCATAGTAAGGCTTCACCCGACATTCCAGGAACCGCTGCTGCTGATCAAAGCGACCCAGGACCTCGTCGCTCTCGAAGGTCCGGTTGTGGATCCTGGCCAGCGACCGTGCTACCTGTCGGGCCATCTTGAAATCCACGTCTCCACGCAGCAGCCTCTTCTTCCACTCTTCACTACCCTGGGGCGCACACTCGATACCGAAGATAAAGTTCTCCTCGTCTTCGAAGATCACGGCGGGAACCGAGGTAGGTCCCAGAATTCGCCGCATGATCTTGAGAGCATCTTTTTCTACGTTCGACCGCTGGGCGTCAATCACCCAGTGGCTCTCGACCCTGATCCGGGACAGGGCCTGTTTGAAAACAGCCGCCCCCGCGGATGACTGGACCTTGAAGACGTCGTTGGCGACTCCGCCGCCCAGTTGCGTGATTTCGGCCGGCTCGTCGCGGGCCAGGTAACCGCGGCTGACGAGATATTGGCGCAGTCGCTCGGAGCTGTTGCGGATGCGAAATCGACGCATGGAGGTGGGAAGCCGCTACCAGTCCTGTCTTGCCTGTCTCCAGGGATGAGCTCTGGCTACTTCCTCGTTCAGGTCCGTACCCCACCCCGGCCCGGTGGGCACCGTCATGTAGCCATCAATGATCTCCGGCGTGGTGGTGACCAGGTCGTCTTTCCAGGGAACATCATCCACCTCGATCTCCATGATCCGGACGTTGGGGAGAACGGCGCACAGGCTGGCGCTGACAAAGCTGGCCAGATGGCTGTAGTAATTGTGGGGCGCCACGTTGAGCTGGTACACCTCCGCCAGATCCCCCACCTTCTTGGACTGGCTGAAACCATTCCAGGGAACGTCGATCATGAAGACGTCGGCAGCGTGCAGTTGAAAGTAGGGCAAATACTCGCCCATGTGAATCAGGCACTCGCCGGTACAGATCGAATTGGTGGTCGACTGCTTGATTTGCAGAATCGCCTCCGGGTCGTACATATCCACTTCCAGCCACAGTAGGTCGAACTGTTCCACTCTGCGGGCGACCCGGATCGCACTCTCGGGCTTGAAGTTGAAGTTCAGATCAAGGTTGATGTCCACTCGGGGACCCACCGCCTCCCGGAAGGTGCCGATCAGCTCCTCAATGTGATCCAGTACCTCCGGCGTGACAACCTGATCCGTCGTATCCCTGCCCTGGGAGAACCCCGGCATCCACAACGAAGCCGGGTCTCCGGGAACAACAATATTGGTCTTAAGAGCGGTGAACCCCCTTCTTACGACCTCTCTCCCCAGTTCTGCAATATCCCCCATCGTATGAAGGGGCGGGGCGCCGATGATCTCGTGGTGCCTGGCCCTGGAGGTCCCGCAGTGCGTCCAGTAGAGTCTCACCCGCTCCCGGGTGGGCCCACCGAAGAGCTCGACGACCGAGATGCCCAGGGCTTTCGCTTTGAGATCGATCAGAGCGCAATCGATACCGGCAATTGCTTTGGCGGCAATCCCACCGGGGCTCAGACGGGTGCCGCGGATCAGGTCCCAGAACCGCATCTCATAGGCCCTTGGATCTGTTCCGATCAACAGCGGGGTCAGGTCTTTGATTGTGCCCACAACCCCGTGAGGGTTCATACCCTCGCTGATTTCACCGTAGCCGGCGATGCCCTGGTCCGTGTCGATCTTGACGAAGGTCCAGGGCCGCCAGCCGGCGTCCACATTGAAGGTCTCAACGCCGGAGATTTTCATTCTGCTTCTCGATGAGGGTCCATCAGAAAGACGGGGCTACAGTAATTCCGATATCGGCTCGCCTGTCTCGTCGTCAATGGAGTTCGCGATCTTGACGGGGCGACCGATCGGATGCATGTAGGTCTTTGTCCAGTCAATCCCGAACGCCTTGTAGATGGTGGCAAAGAGATCTCCCATGGTTACCATGCGATCGGCTACGTAAGCACCCCGCTCGTCACTGGCTCCTACGATCTGCCCACCCCGGATGCCTCCGCCTGCCAGAGCCACCGACCAGCATTCGGGCCAATGGTCACGTCCCAGGTTCTGATTGATGTGGGGAGTCCGGCCAAACTCCCCTAAAACCAGCACCACGGTCGACTCCAGCAGTCCCCTCTGGTCCAGGTCCACCAGAAGAGCTGAAAGCCCCCGGTCCAGAGTGGGAGCCAGTTCCTCACGCGTGACCTGATCGTTGTTGCTGTGCGTGTCCCAGGCCTGAACCCGAAAGCCGCCCGCGGTCACGAACCGGCTGCCCGCCTCGACCAGCCTCCTGGCCAGCAGCAGGCTCTGACCGAAGGCGTCCCGGCCGTAGTTCTCTTTGGTCTTGTCCGATTCGGTGGAAAGATCGAAGGCCTGGCGGACATCAGGGGAAAGGATCATGCTCCAGGCCTGTTCAACGAAGGCGTCCATGTTGGAGAACTCGGCCGCCTCCACCTTCTGCCGATAGTGCCGGTCCACCACAGCGAGGAAGGCACGCCGGTCTTCAACCGTCTCGATTGCAACCTGCTTGGGCAAGCTCAAATCGGGCACTTCAAAGTCCTTGCTGCTGGGATCCGGCAGAATCATGGGGTCATACCGCGGACCGATGAAGTGTCCTTTGAAGTATTCATCAAATTGCTTGCCCTTCGGCATGGGCGGGACCATTACGTGAGGCGGGACATGCCCCCGGGGACCCATCTCCCTGGTGACGATCGAGCCAAATCCAGGAAACTTCATGGCCGGGCTGGGACGGTGGCCTGTCGCTGCATAGTGGGTCGCGACCCCGTGATTGTTTTCCAGAGTGTGCATGGAGCGGATCAGGGCTACTTTGTCCATCTGGCGGGCCATCCGGGGCAAGAGTTCCGAGATCTGGATCCCCGGGACATTAGTGGAGATGGGCCGGAAGGAACTGATGGGCTTGGGATCCCAGGTGTCCATCTGGCTTTGTCCGCCATCCAGCCAGACCAGGATGCAGGCCTGGGCTGAGGCCCGGGGCCGTACACCCTCCTGTGCCAGGGCCTGGCTGACCTGAAGATACTGGCTGAGGTGGATGCCCAGGAAGGTCAAAGAGCCCACCCTCAGGAAGTCGCGACGGTCCAGATGATCGCCCGTGCAACCCGCCAGGTTCGGATCTTTCATCGCTCTTGACTCCTTTCCTCGTGCCCCATCGGCTTTAGGGCTCGCGCAGAAATAACTTGGCATTTTGGCATCTCATCTTCACACCATCTTCGGCCGCTCCTCAATCGCGAAATCCTCAACGTAGACCCGGCTACGCCTGCGGTTTCGCTCAATCGTTCGCGGCCAAATCTGATGCAAATCTAAGCGCCAATTCTACCAAGCTATTTCTGCGCGAGCCCTTAGTGGTTGTAAGCAAACTCCCTGGAAGTGATCAGGGCCCACAGCAGGTTTTCGGCCGCCGCGCGGCGGGCCGTACTCTGCTGGAAGAAGGATTGTTCCACAATGCCGGACTGGCGACCCATTAATTCTCGTACTGCAGCACGCTCTTGCCGGTTGGGAAAGCGCGCGAGAGCGCTCAGATAGAGCTCTTCGATCAGCTCTTCATTGTTTGCACCTCCCTTGAGCAGGCGGTCAATGCGTCCACCCTCTGCGGAGAGATTCTCAGTGTAGGTGGATCCCACCAGGGCGTGCAGAGCCTGAGCCAGACTGGCCGGAGACAACCGTTCGGGTACGGTCCGGCGAAAGGGTCGCCCGAACACCTCCATAAACCTCGACTCCCAGGCGGCGGGTACTTTCAGCTGAACGGCGCGTGTGCCCGGTGGAGCCCTTGCCCCGCTCCCCTGCTCGAAAACCACCGGCACTCCCGTGGCCGACGAGATGGCATCCAGAAGCACCTCTGCGTCCAGAGCCCTGGGCTGGGCATGCGAGTAGTTGATCGAATCATCCCCGTTGGTTTGGTTGGGTTCACTCGAGAGCTGGTAGGCCCGCGAGCGCACGATGGTACGGATCAAGTGCTTCAAATCGTGCTGGTGTTCTCGGAAGTCCTGAGCCAGCGCATCCAGCAGTTCAGGATGGGTGGGGGGATTGGCCGAGCCGAAATCATCGACGGGGTCGACGATCCCTCTTCCCGAGAACCGGCTCCAGATTCGGTTGACGATGGACTCGGCAAAGTAAGGGTGCGAGGTCATCCACTTCGCCAGGGCTGCTCGCCGATCCTTTGCCGCCGCCGCCGACAGACCTGTGCCATCGAAGAAGGTGGGTTTGACCGGCTGCCTGGTCCGCGGATGCATGACCTGGATGAATTCCAGAGAGCTGTCACCGTCGTAATCCACCTCGTGTCCCCGGGGATCATCGAAAACGACCTGGCGGTCGATGGGATTGACCCACTCCGTCACGGTGAGGTGCCCGTAGAAGGAAGCCAGACCCCAGAACTGATCCTGGCTCCAGGTATCGTACGGATGGTTGTGACACTGGGCGCAATCCAGCCGCCGTCCCATAAAGACGCGCACGTCTTCTGCGATCAGGGTCTCGACGGGACGGGCCTTTGAAGTGGCGCTGTAGAAGCGCGAGGGGCCGTCGAATCCCTGAGCGGCGATGCGCTCTCGGGCTATCTGATCGTACGGTTTATTGATGGCGATGCTGTGCCGGACCCACTCCCAGTAAACATCTCCGGTAACCCGGAAAAGGTCCCCGAAACGAAAGGTCCAATAATCGACATATTCGGGGGAGTCCAACAGGATCTCCACAAGCTTGTCTCGTTTCCCGGGATCCCGATCGGCCAGAAACTTCCGTACCTGGCGTGGCGGCGGCAGGGTCCCGGTTACATCCAGACAGACGCGCCTCAAGAATTCCTCGTCACTGGAAAGTCGGGAAGGAAGAATGTGGAACTTGCGCAGCTTGCCGAAAACGTACTCGTCGATGAAGTTTCGGACGGGCACCGGGGGGTAGTCCGGCACGGTCCGTGAGATGACGCCGAAGCGTACACTCACTTCGTGTCCGGGTGCCCGGATCATCACGGCCGTCTCTCCCGGCCCAACCGCTTCGACCAGGCCACCGGGATGGACCCTCACGACTTCGCCGTTGTTGGATCGAAAGAGCAGCTCGTCGGTCACATCCTCTCGCCGGCCGTCGGCGAGCAACGCCGTCACCAGGAGTTGCTGGCTGCCCGCTTCGTCCAACACGACCGGTCTGGGATAAGCCTCCAATCTGATTATTTTGCGCTCCGGTTTCTCTTTTACGAAAGGGGCGCCGCTGCCAACCCAGTCCATAATCGTTCGATAGTCCTCAGAGTCACGACTCAGTGGCCTGCCCCCTGCGTGGGGCACCATCAGAGTCGGTTTCAGCAAAAGCAAACTCCGTTGCGGCTGCTGCCGGTCGATTCGAGGCTCCATGCTGCCGGCTGGTTCGTCGGTGAGCACCTGATAGACCCCCCCTTTCACGATCCACCGGTGGTCGTCGGCCGGGAAAAGAGAGTTCAGGGAAAGCTTGAATCCACCCTTGCCCTTGACGCTGCCGTGGCACTCGCTGGTGTTGCATCCCCGCCGCGTCAAGATCCCGCCGATTTGGCGCTGAAAACTGAAAACCTGTGGCCGGTGTGATTCTTCGATCCGAAGACTGGCTTTCGCGATCCGGCCGCCGACCTGCGCCTTCAGCTTCACCTCGCCGTCGGCCAGGGCCCGCACTTGTCCCGACTCGTCCAACTCTGCATAGCTTGGGGGAGAGAGCGAAAATCGAGCCAGCGACGTCACGTCCCTTTCCAGGCCGTCGTCGAATTGTCCGAGCACGAGAAAACGCTGCCGGGCCTGGGCTCCTCGAAGGGTCGCCACTTCGGGGACGATGCGCAGCGATTTGACCTCTACCCCTCCCGGCATCTCGACCCGGGGCGGTTGTGCCTGTCTGGTCACGCCCGGTCCGGGACGAACCGTCGACTCAGGAAAAAGGAGAGTCAGGCTCAAGAAACTCAAGCCCAGGCACGCCACCAGAAGCGTGGAAAAGCCTCTCTCAGATTTTCTCGTGCAAGGAAGTTTCATAAGCAACTCAACCCCAGGGCGGACTAATCGATCTTTTTGAGGCCTTCCGTACGGCCCTGCCCGGGCCGGGCCGATACGACCATCAATGGCAGTTCCTTCCAGGAGAATGGTGCTGCAGGTTCTTCTCCGACAACCGGAACCGCTGCCAGCTGAATCATGTGCGGCGCTGAAGTGGTCGGAGTCTCCTTTTCCGCCAGCAAGATGACCGCTATCTCGCGGGTTCGGGGAACAAACCGCTCCTGGTCAATTTTTTCCCAGGCCGGACCCTTCGTCGATTCCACAGCAGCCGCGGGATACATTTGCACTCCGGCCGGGAGATTCTTGGCCCGGATCGTAATCTCGCCGTCGAAGCCCTCCTCCCAACTGGCAACGATCCGCAGCATTTTTGCCCGGCCCCGAACCAGATTGATCTCATTCACGTCAATGACCGCGGGTGCCTCGGTCGCCTTCACCCGAACGTCCTCCTTGATCTCGATCTCCCCCACGTGGGCCAACTGCGGGCGCACGAGGATCCGGTATCGAAAGTCAGCTGCCCCGTAGCGGGAAGTCAAGTCGCGAATGCGTACGAAGTAGGTGCCGGCGCCCTCGAAGCGATAGATCGTCTTGGGCTCGATCGACTTCAACCAATCATCCCCGTCGCCTCCCACTTTCCTGAAAATATTGCTCAAAACCTCCTCTCCCTGCTGGTCGAACACGCTCAGCCAGGGATTGAAGTAGGGAGGCCTGACGCGGGGAGTCTGGATCTCGAATGCCAGGGAGTCTCCTGCTTCGATTTCCAGTGCGAAGTAATCCTCATCGCCCGGCCCCTGGATGGCGCCCTCGATCAGGGTGGGAAACGTCACCGCCAGAGCCCGGGCCGTAACCCCGTTGGGCTCCACTTCGGAGCGGGTTGAAGCCGGCCGCAGGCGGTCGTTTTTCTGCGCGCTGCGGGCTGTTTCGCCGCCGCTGGCAGGCATCACCGCCGCTCTCGCCCGCAGCCCGGAGATCCAATCCACCTCCAGCTCCCGGCCGAAGTCTCTGTCTTGCCGGGGCCGGAGTCGGGGATGGATCAGTTCCCGTGCCGTCCATTTCCGGTTAGAGCCGGAAGCGGGGGCGGGCACGATTCTCAGCTGGTAACCATAGTCCGGCCCTCCCAGGCCCTGTGGAATCCCGTTCTCAACAGTATGAGGCGAGCTGACTTCTACGACAAACCATCCGGCTTCTTCAAAACGGCGGGAAAGCCTTGCCAGTTTGTGAAAGGTGTCGTAGACATTGGTGCCCGTAAAATAGGGCCGAAAAAACTGGACGGACTCGTCCCGCCCCTCCAGGCGCCTGGCTCGGAGGGGATCGAACCAGCTGCCCGTGGGCTCATACAAAGCGAGGTGGGGGTTATTGAAGGCATGAGGGGCTCCCGAGATCAGACCGCTGGGAGTGATCACCTCGAACTGGAGTTCCTCCCCGGCGGAGGCCTCGAAGGCGTAGAAATCCAACTCCCCGCTGTGGCTGATCCGGCCGTTTACAACCGTCGGAACGCCTACCGGCTGGGCCTCCCCCGCCGACTGATGGGGAGCCTTGCTCTCTGCAACAGCGGGCTCAGCTACAACCTGTAACGTCAGGGGCCTGGAAACTCCTTCGGGCGAGAGAAGTCTAAGCAGATGGACACCGATCTCGGCGGCGGGATCGACTTGCACTTCCAGAGCTGCCGGGCAGTCCTCCTTGACCCGGGCCTGGATCTTCCGGCAGCAAAACGAGACTCCGGAGACGCCACCGTAGTTGTGGACTTGAACCTCAAAGCTGGTGCCCCGCTGCCCGCCCAGGGGGTAAACCGAGGTCTGGGCACCGAGCTGCACGACGGGGGACAAAAACGCTCCAAGAGCGGACGCGAACAAAACAGGACGGACAGCGAATCGAATAGGCCTACTACTCACTCTTCTGATCCCTTGGGCCGCCGCCGTATCCCCCGCAGGGGCCGGCCTCATGCCGGCCCGTTAGCCGGGCGACCACCAGGGTCGCCCCTACACTCGCGTAGGGGCCGGCCTCGTGCCGGCCCGCTGGCCGGGCGACCAGCCGGAGTCGCCCCCACGCTTTCCAGAATGGTAACATACGGGGCTCTTGAGCTTTGACACTCTTCATCCCAGGAAACGGGTACTCCACTACTTCCTTTTTAAAGAGTGCTTGCCGGGTGCGGCACTCCTGTGCTTGCTGAGCCTCCCCGTCCACTCCCTGCGGGCACAGGACTGGCCCGAGTTCCGTGGCCCCACCGCCCAGGGACTCTCCGATGCGGTGGGCCTGCCCCTGACCTGGAGTGAGACCGAGAACGTCGCCTGGAAGATCCCGATTCCGGGCGGAGGCTGGTCCTCTCCCGTGGTCTTGGAGAACCAGATCTGGCTTACGACGGGAGTCGGTGGAGGCGCCGCCGCGCACGGCGGGCACTCGCTCAGGGCCGTGGCGATCGACCTCGATTACGGCCGCATTCGCCATGAGGTTGAAATCTTCAGACTGGCGACCGCCCCCTCCCTGCATGTGAAAAACTCATCCGCATCCCCTACGCCCATTCTTGAAAAAGGGAGAGTTTACGTGCACTTCGGAGCCTTTGGCACGGCCGCCTTGACCAGCCAGGGAGAAATTCTCTGGAAAAGCCGGCACCTGCAATACGCAGAGCTGTACGGTCCGGCGGGAACGCCGGCGCTGGGCGAAGATCTGCTGCTGGTCAGCTGTGACGGCACCGACACGCAGTTCGTGGCCGCCCTTGACAAGAACAATGGCAGCCTTCGGTGGAAAACGCCGCGCGAGGACGGCGACATGGCCTATTCGACCCCGCTGGTCATCCGCAGCGAGGGCCTGCTGCAGGTGGTCAGCACGGGCGGCAACCAGGCGGTGTCCTATGAACTGAGCAGCGGAAAGAAACTCTGGTGGATTCGTTACCGGGGGTTTTCCCAGGTCCCCCGGCCGCTCTTCGCCCACGGCCTGGTCTACCTGACGAATCCTGCCGCCGAGGGCCCGCCCATTCTGTATGCCGTCCGGCCCCAGGGCAGGGGAGACGTGAGTGATTCCCACGTGGCCTGGACCTGGCAGCGAGGCGTTCCCGTTACGCCGTCGCCTTTGATAGTAGGAAACGAAATCTATTTCGTGAGCGACAACGGGATACTGACCTGCCTGGATGCCAGAGACGGAAAAAAGCGCTGGCGGGCGCGCCTGGGAGGGAATTTCTCGGCCTCCCCTGCTTATGCCGACGGCAAGATCTTCTTTCTCAGCGAAGAAGGGAAGACCACGGTGATCCAACCCGGCCGTCGCATCCGGAAGCTGGCGGAAAACCAGCTCGACGGCCGCACCCTGGCCTCCATCGCCATTGCCGGTCAATCAATTCTGATCCGAAGTGCCACCCACCTGTACCGCATCCAGAAAGCCGTCGCGCCCAAACCAGCGCCAGAAGATTGACGGGCTAGGGCAGGGGCGAGGGAAAGAGAGGACCCTTACGACCACAAGGGAAAACTTGCGGGTCGGATTGCGAGACCCACTCAACCAGGGTACTATCGAGTCGAAACTTGCTTGCTATAAAGCGCCTCCGGCGGAGACCATCTTCAAGATCTTGACGCAAGCCACGGAGAGGAGAGAGTGAGACGATGAGAGAGTTTGTTCAGTGCCTGCTTACCCTTGCAACTCTTGTTGCAGCTTTCGTTGCCGTGAGCTCCCGGGCAGCCGAGGCACAGGAGCTCCAGGCCGAGAGATATCCGGGACTGGTTCTGGGCCTCAGGCATCAGGCCAGTCAGGAATCCGTCCCGCTCCCCTTCGGACAGCCTCCCGCCACGGCTGCGACGACCAGCCATATCGAGGGTGGCGATCAGGGGGCGGACGACGGTCAGGGCCTCACCTGGTACATGGTGGCCGACTACGATCCCGCCAACACCTGCAATGTGTACTGGGCGCCGCCCGCGGGCGTGGTCGTGGGATTGCGCCACTCGGTCAACAACGACGGCCAACAGATCAGCATGTACGGCTACGAAGCGAGCGGAGGATCTCCCCGGAACATCTGCAGCCTGCTCACTAGAATGGACGGCGGCGACTCCGGAGCCGCCGCAAAAGAGGGTTTCTTCTGGTATGAAAACCGGGGCCACGACTACTACGATCCCATGGAGGTATCCATGGACGTGCTGCCCAGGGGCACGGTTTTTTGCCTCCGGCACACCGCCAACCAGAACAGCGCGACCCTGGCGACCTGTGCCGTAGGAGGTTCGGAGTATTCCTCGATCGAGGCCGACAAACGGTTTCGACGGGCCCAGCAGAGTGATGATTCCCAGGCGGTTAAGAAGGCACTCGAAGAATCGGTACCTGCGGGGTTCAAGTTGATGCGTGCCCCTGACCAGGGAGGCGGACCGGAAGATGGATATGTCTGGTTCGAAAAAACAGCAGGTCCGGAACCCTGGGAACCCTGATAGCCGCTTCAACTGTGCTGGCGCTGCGTGCTATACTTGTTTACCTAAAGTGTCTCTTGAGAATACTGAAAAGCGGGGCAGCGCTTTGAAAGACCGTAAGTACTTGCCGAACTTGAGTTTTCAGGGGGTTTTTGTGCCGCGCCCCTGGACCTTTCTGTTGCTCTTTCTTTGTCTATCTCTGCAAGAAGCCCGACTGGATGCAGAGGCTCCCGATTCCGAATCCTCTCCCGAGCCGACGATCGTCTCCGTTTTCCCTCCGGGCGCCGGTTTGGGGACCGAGATCACTCTGGAGATTCGAGGGGAAGCACTGGATGGAGCCTATGCTGTTCTCTTTGACGCCGCAGGATTCAAGGCTAAGGTACAGCTGGTCACAGAGCTCGAACCGGAAGTGAAGGAATCCGACGATCCACCTGCAGACCCTGTCAAAGAAGAAGAGAAGCCTCCTCCAGTCTTTCGGGTCTCCGTCCAGGTCGCCATTGACCGGTCAACGCCGGCCGCAGTGCACTCCTTTCGCCTCATCACGCCGCGAGGTGTATCCAACGCTCTCCGTTTCCGCGTCGATGAAGGCATTGTAGGCAGCGAGATGGAGACGCCTCACTCCTCATCAAGGCAGGCGCAGGCGATTGCCGTTCCCGGCATCCTCAACGGCAGAATTCGTCAACACGGTGAGTTGGACTACTATGTGTTTGAGGCCTCCACTGCACAGGAACTCGTCTTTGAAATCGATCTTGCCCAGCACTTTGGGCCTCGCCTGGCTCTTTACCAGCCAAACGAAAGCTGGCTTGACCCGGACCGGCCCACCCGACTCCTGTTCGATGAAGAAAGAGCAACCGACCTGATGCCTCTTCACCCGCGGTTCACTTACCGGGTGGAACCGGGCCGCTACCTGGTGGAGGTTGGATCGTTGTTCGGCAAAGGCGGGCCGAACTGTGGATACCAGTTGCGGATCCTGCCTGCCGGCCTTTCCGATCATGCCGAGACCGAAGCTGAGTGGCAGGAGCGCGTCTTCACTCGAAAGATCGAATCGGGCTGGATGAGCGAGCTCTGGTCCCGAACCGTCAGGCTGGAAAGGAAAGAAACCGGGGGCTCTGAGGAATCCTCACAGACCGGCGGTCTCGTTACCTCCCCGGACTCCCCTTCCGTGCCTATTGCCGAGGTTCCGGAGCAACTGTCTCATCTGAAGGAACAAGAACCAAACGACGTGCCCGAGCAAGCCCTGAAGTTTTCCGTCGGGGCTATGATCGACGGGAGTATCGGTGCCCCGGGTGATCGCGACACCTTCGAGTTCGAAGTGGAAGCAGGACAGCGCCTGGCGTTTGAGATTGCGACTCCCGAGGTAGGGCCGCCTCACTTCAACCCACTCCTGCAGCTGCGGGGAGAAAAGGGCAACGAGTTGTTGACCAGCGTCCACAAGAGACACAAGCGCTATGGAGGTGCCGGCATTCCCAGCAACTATCTGAAGGCCGCTGAGCCCAAGGTGCTTTACACTTTCGAGCGAAGTGGTCGCTATTATCTGGAAATTCGGGATGTGACGTCACGATACGGCGATCCGGATTATGCCTATCGCCTGGTGGTTCGTCCCCAGATACCCCACGTCGGGGCCTTTGAGGTGACTCCGCAAGAGCGGATCAACCTGGTCCCGGGACGAGCCCGCAAGCTGAATATCGTTACCTACCACGAGGAAGGCTTCGCCGGCGAGGTGCTTTTTACTTCTGCCGGGCTGCCCGCCGGAGTGAACGTTTTCCCCGGCGCCGACGCTGACGGGAAGAAGCGGCCCAATGACGTCAGCGAGAAAGAGGAGAGTTTTGTCCCCGGCGTGCAAAAAACGACGCTTGTCCTGCTGGCTGACCCGGATGCTCCTGTCACCCGGATGCCCCAGTGGCTGAATCTGAAAGCGCGACCGGTTGTAGGGGGGCAGGTCGGCGCCCTCGTTCCCGTGGCTCGGATCCCCCTTATGGTCGTCAAACCGGACGCGTAGATCCAGGGAAAGAGTGAATCGAAAAATGAAGCCGGAACTACGGTGCTGGAATCGATTCGCGGCGGGCGTTCTCGCAGGCCTGTGCATGAGCAGTCTTGTGTGGGTTTGTGAGGCCGCCGTCACAGGACCTGTCCCCAGCCACGCTCCCACTCTTGTTTCCGTGCGGCTGGTTCCTGAGGAGGCCAGTCTGTGGGGCCGGGAGGCTTCCCAGCGCTTCGTGGTAGTGGGGACATTTGCCGACGGGCTGGAGCGGGATCTGACCTCGAAAAGCCGTTTCCGGCTCTCTGACCCGCGCCTGGCCGATGTGGATCCGGCCGGGAGAGTGGTCGCGGTTGCAGACGGCGAAGTTGAACTGCGAGCAGAAATCGAGGGGCGCGGGGCCCAGGCCCGCATCCGAATCGAAGCCGCCGATCGGCAGCGGCCCTTCCGTTTTGACCGTGACATTGCCTCGATTCTGACCAGGCGGGGCTGCAATGACAGTCATTGCCACGGCAGCGTGAAGGGGGAGGCGGGATTCAAGCTCTCCATGAACGCCCTCTATCCGAAAGAAGATTATGAGTGGATCCGGGAGGGGGGGACGTACCAGGTGTTGACCGCCGAATCGGGCGGTCCCAGGACGCCCCGAGTCAGTGTTGAGGACCCCGAAGAAAGCCTGCTGCTGCTCAAGGCCACGATGCAGGCCAGTCACGGCGGCGGCCTCCGTTTCGAGACCGATTCGCCCGATTACCGGGCCATCTTGAACTGGATCGAGAGCGGAGCCGGCTACGGCGAGCAGACCGGGAGCGGACGAATCGAGCGGGTCGAGGTCTTTCCCAGCGAGGTGATCCTGGATCAGAAGGGAGAGCACCGGCTTGTAGTCACGGCTTACACGTCGGACGGCCGGAGTGAAGACATCAGTCTTCGGGTGCGATACAGCACCGGTGACCCCCACGTCGTGAAAGTAAGTGAGGACGGGCTGGTGACGGCCACCGGGACCGGAGAGACCTCGGTGCTGGTGCGGGCGGCCGGTCACGCCGTAAGCGCCCGTGTCGGGGTCGTCGCCGCGATCCTCCCGAACTACCCGAAAGTCCAGCCCCGGAACCTGATCGACGAGCATGTGTTTGCGAAACTGCGCCGCTTTCAGATCCTCCCCTCCGAGCTTTCCACCGATGCCGAGTTCCTGCGCCGGGTTTGTCTGGACCTCACGGGGACGCTGCCTCCACCCGCCCGGGTGCGGGAGTTCCTGGCCAGCCGCGATCCTCACAAGCGGGAAGAGCTGATCGAGACGCTGTTGAATTCTCCCCAGTACGTGGACTACTGGTCGTTCCGCTTCGCCGATCTCTTGCGAGTCACGTTCACTTCCCAGCCCAGCCTGAGCATTGTGAAGGCTTACGACGACTGGGTTCGCAACACGATTGCCCACAACAAACCCTACGATCAGATGGCGAGAGAGCGCATAGCCGCCCAGGGTTTCTCCGCTCCGTCCCGGTATTTTTACCGCTACACGGAACTGATTGTTCCGCATGAGCTCATGTCCGAGCAGGTGCGCCTGTTCATGGGCCGCCGGCTCGACTGCGCCCAGTGCCATAACCATCCGTTCGAGACCTGGAGCCAGGATCAGTTCTGGGGTATGACCGCCTTCTTTGGCAATCTCACTCAACTCAGGGATGCTTCCCTGCTCATCGATCATCCCGCCGGCGGGCGCTCCTACGACAAAAAGACGGAGGGCAACAAGGTCATCCATCCGCGCACAAAAGAGCAAGTCGCGGCCAGATATCTGGATGGTTCTCCGCTGCCTGTCGGGGATGAAATCGACCCTCGTCTGGCCCTGGCCGAATGGATCACCTCACAGCCTGCCTTTGCCGAGACGGCGGTGAACCGAATATGGGGTTATTTTTTTGGGAGAGGGATCGTGGATCCGGTAGACGATTTCAAGACTTCCAACCCCCCGACCCACCCCAGGCTGCTGGCGGCACTGGGTAGGGATTTCGCACACAACGGCTACGATCTGAAGCACCTGATGCGACTCATCACGCAGTCGCGCACCTACCAGTCCTCCGGGATTTCCAACCCCACCAACAAACATGATCGAATCAACTACTCTCGAGCCTTGCCGCGTCAGCTGGAGGCCGTCGTTTTGTTGGATGCCATCTCCCACGCCACCGGCGTACCGGAAGAGTTCGAGGTGCATCCCAAGTCCGTCGGCGAAGGAGCCCCTCGTCCCGGAGCCCGCGCCGTCGATCTCATCCCGGAACTCTTCCCCTGTCACTTCCTGGATGTCTACGGACGGTCTATGAGAAAAACCCTGCCCTCGGGCAAGCCGCCCTTGACCCTGGCTCAGGCTCTGCACATGTGGGCAGGTCCGGCATACACGACCAAGATCACTACCGAAGGGGGACGCCTGGACCGCGCGCTGAAAGAGGGCCTTTCCGATCCCGAGATCATTGAAGAGTTCTATCTGGCGGCTCTCTCACGCTACCCGACGGGGCGAGAGGTGGAGGGGTTGGTGGCCTTTCTCGGGCAGGCGCCGTCGCGCCGCGAGCAGCTGGCGAACCTGATGTGGGCGCTGCTCAGCTCCCGAGAGTTTGCCCACAATCACTGAAAAACGGAGGTTTTGCCTTGAAGGAATATCGATGTTTGCAGTGCAAGCGAACTGAAGTGGGCCGGCGTGACTTTCTGCGCGTTGGTTCGCTGAGTTTTCTGGGCATGGGAATGAGCCAGTATCTGCAGCTCGAGAGCCTCCAGGCTGGGACCGGGCGCAGCCGGGCAGCGGGGAAGGCCGAGGCCTGCATTCTGATCTTTCTGGAGGGTGGCGCCAGCCAGATGGACACCTGGGATCCAAAGGGGAACACGGGCTTTAGTCCGATTGGGACCAACGTGGACGGGATTCAAATCTCCGAGCTGTTGCCACGGGTCGCCCGGCACATGGACAAGCTGTCCATCATCCGCTCAATGCGCACCCAGGAAACCAATCATCCGCAGGGGACGATTGAGACGCTCACCGGCCACCGCCCCAGTCCCACCATGAAATTCCCCAGTGTCGGTTCGATCATCGCCAAGGAGATGGGTGCCCGCAACCAGCTGCCCCCGTTCATGGCGGTTCCCACCCCCTGGGAAAACGACTTCTATAACTACGAAGAGGCCTTCAAGGGATCGTTCATAGGGGCCGAGTACGACGCCATGATCCTTCCCGACCCCGCTGAAGAGGACTATGCGGTACCCGATCTAAGCCTGCCCAAGTCGATTTCCGCCCAGGCCATCGAAGACCGAAAGACGCTGCTCAGCATCGTGGACCGACACTACCGGGAAGCCGAGGAGATGGCCGAGTTTGCCAGGATGGACGCCTTCCGAAGCCAGGCGCTGCAGATGATTCTCTCGCCCCACGTCAAGAAGGCGTTTGACTTTTCCAGGGAATCCGAAAAGACCAAGGATGCCTACGGACGCAACCGGGTCGGGCAAAGCGTTCTGCTGGCCCGGCGCCTGGTTGAGGCCGGCTGCCGCTTCGTCACCGCGGCCGGCTACAAGCACGGTCAGTGGGATACCCACGGTGGGAATGACAAGAGGCTCAGGGAGGACCTGGTTCCTCCCCTCGATCAGGCCCTGGCCGCGTTGCTGGAGGATCTGGAGCAGAGAGGCCTGTTGGAATCAACTGTCGTCCTGGTGACCGGTGAGTTCGGGCGCACCCCCCATCTCAATCCGGGCTCCGGACGGGATCACTGGCCCCATTGCTGGTCTCTGGCGGTGGGCGGCGGCGGCATTCAAGGCGGTCAGATCATCGGCACGAGCGACGAGAGAGCCGCGTATGTAGCCGAACGGCCGGTGTCGCTTGGCGACCTCTATGCCACTATCTACAAGGCGCTGGGTATCGACTGGACGCAGACCTACATGACTCCCGTGGGACGTCCCATCTACATCGCCAACGGTTTCGACGACACCATGGGTCAACCCATCAGGGAACTGATCTAGTGTGCTGTCCCCATCAATCTTCCGTTGCTCCTTAGGGAAGTCTCACCCTTCATCGGGCAGGACTACGGTCTGAAAAAAGCCTTCTTCGGCCCACAGGCGAAACCAGGACTGGAGTTCTCCGGCCAGCTCGTCGTCCTTCATCGGGCTGATCTGGGCGGCGGCAGAGATCGCCTCCGCCACGGTATCGCCGGCCTGTAAGGCCTGGAGCAAGGCTTGCTGGGGCGCGGTGAGGGGGTGACGGCGGACAACGTAGTCCCGGCGGGTGACGGCGACGTGCTCAACGCAAGGGTCGGGGATCGCGACAGGCTCGTTGTCGCCGCCGCGCCGAGCGGCCGTGTAGTAGGCGTTGACCGGATAGCGGAAGGTTAATAGCGTCAGGCACACGACTGGAATCAGGCGTGCCTGCCCGAAGCGCTCTGCCGGCAGTGCCTGCAGGTCCTCGGGGCCGAGTACCCGCTCTTGCTCTACACCCGGTCCGTCGAATACCTGGCCCACTGTCCATTCCAGGGTGGCCAGGTCGAGCAGAAAGTCAGGCCAGTCCGTCTTCGCCGGTCGGCCCCCGTCATCGGCGCGATCGGGGCGTGTCTCCACCAGAAAACGGCTGAAATTCTTGCCCAGCCGACTCAGCGTATAGCTCTGCGAGGGGTAGCGCCGGAGATACTCTAAAGCGAACTCGCCAAACACCTCGTCGCCCATGGCCTTCCTGAAAACGGGGAAGCACTCACCGAGGCATTCGACCAGCCGGGCATAATAGGCGTTGGCATAGATCGACAGACGCTCTGAGGCCGTCAGGCTTCTGGAGCGGAGGATGACCTTCTCCAACTGGTCGCGATGAAGCCGAATCAGCTGCTGAGCCTCGGACGAGCCGGCGCCTTCCTCGACCCCTTCCGGATGCGAAATGACAGTCTGAAACCAGCGTTCCACCACATCCAGTCGGCGCGGTTTCTCTTCGCCTGCGGAGCTCGGCTCTTGCCGGTCAGCCATGGATCATGTTCCCGCTTTCTGGAGCGGCACTTGGAGCGCCGCACTCCAGGGGGCTTTGCCAATCCCGGTTTAGTCTCTTGGAGTTACGCCACCTCGGGTCTCACGTGGTGCAGCGGGTGGGGCACCCAGGAGGCATCGGTGCGACGATCGTGGTCCTCGACAGTCGACGAGACATCCGGCCGCGCGGTGCCGGGCGTGCCCGCCGCGGGACCGGCAGCGGCGGCCGGCCGGTTCTCACCTTCGGCCGGTTCGAGATGCTCGCCCATGAACTGCTTGGCTTTCAGCACCTCTTCGTGCATGACCGGAAAGGGCGGAATCCTGGCGTCCCATTCCAACAGGGTCGAGACGCCTCCCGTGAGCTTGTGAGCCAGCCTGTACAACTCCCACACGGGGTCGATGACGTGATTGTCGTGGGTATCGATCAGATGGGTGGTGTAGTTACTGTGTCCGGCCAGGTGAAACTGAACAATCCGTTCGTGGGGCAGCGAGCTGACGAACTCTACCGGATCCATATCGTGGTTGAAGCTCGAGACGTAGACATTGTTGACGTCCAGGAGCAGGCCGCAATCCGTTTTCTCGGCCAGCCGAGTGATGAACTCCCACTCATCCATCGTCGAGTCGCGGAACGTCACATAGGAGCTGGGGTTCTCGAGCACGAGGGGGCGCTGCAGGAAGTCCTGCACGATGCGAACCCTCTCGACCACGTGCTGCAGGGTTTGCCCGTTGAATGGAATCGGGAGTAAGTCGTGCGTGTTGCGCCCCGCCACTCCCGTCCAGCAAAGGTGATCAGAGATCCAGCCGGCTTTTACCTCTTTGGCCAGAGTCTTGAGTTTCTTCAGATACTCGAAATCGAGAGGGTCAGTCGATCCGATCGACAGCGAAACCCCGTGCATGACGATCGGGTACCGTTCGGCCAGCTGCTGCAGAACGTAGCGAGGCCGTCCCCCCGAATCGATGAAGTTCTCGCTGATGATCTCGAACCAGTCGACGCGGGGCTGCTGCCGCAGAATATGGTTGAAGTGAACCGTGCGCAGACCCACCCCAAGGCCCAGATCGGCGTGCCCCAATCGCGGTAGTTTCACCCGTCTCCTCTGTCAAAGCGGGCCAAGCCGGCCCACGGCCGGCCTGTCAGATTCTCGTAGCAGGGCTGTTCTTCAGGAACAACTCTCGGGAGCGGGGCCGAACTTTTTCCCCGCCTTTGTCATGGCGGCCTCGAAGTTGGCTCTGGCCCTTTTGGGCGCCCCGTGATCTGCCTTCAGAGGAACGGCACAGCTTCCCTGGCCCTTGCAGCCGTTCTCTCCGGGTTTGGCGCCACAACCACCCTGTCCGGCGCAGCCCTCCTCGCCCTTGCAGGAGTGGTGTGGGGAGGTGGCGCAGCTGCCCGTTCCGGCACACTCGTTATCGCCGCTGGCTCCCTTGCCTTTACAAGTGTTCAGCCCGCAGCAAACGTGGGGCTCCTTAAGCAAGAGGCTCTCGCCGCCGCCAAAGGCCTCAGCACTCCTGCTTAGCGACAAACCACCCACCATGCCGCCAAAGGCAGCTACCGTCAGTTTGTGGAAATCGCGCCTTGTGAAATCGAGTCGATCCGCTTTCTTTCGTTGAACTCGATCTTGACTCATTCTCTGACCCCCTTTTCGTTTCATTTCCTGCAGTTTACGGGCCTGGATGAAAAGCAAGGCTACTTCGGGTGGACAGGTTTGTCAAATGGGTGCACAGGTTCGTCGATGCTCGATTCTCGAGCGTCCCCGAAGGCCCCTCCTCAGTTTCCACCGACAGTGCGGGCCCGGCTATTGTGAACGCGCTGCCAGAGCCGTCGATACGTCTCTTCCGGCAAGCTGCTTTTCAGTTCGAAATTGAACGTTTCGACATAGGAACGCACGCGCAGGTCAAAGGGCCTCGAGCGGCCGATTGTCTCCAGATCCTGATACCTCCAGCTGCGAGAATCCTGCGGCTTTTGACTCGAGAACCGCATCCCTTCCTCACCGATTCGGAGGACTCCATGGCAGCCGCGGAATCGATGGCGGTGGTAAACGGGAATTCCCTCGGGCGATTCGCCGGCAAGCTCGTAGTCGGCCACCGCGGGGCGCGCCAGACGCATGGTGAGAAAGCGGGCAAGTCTCGCATCGGTGACGTCTTCCTTCAAACGAAATTCATAGCCGCGATGGCCACCCAGCTTACGCTTCAAGCGGTCATAAGTATGCAGTCGAATCACGGTCGGATGCGACAGATCCGCCTTACGGATGTCTGGGTAGGCAAACTGCAGCGAGGTCTTCCCGTTGTCGGACCGAAAGGTGATCCCTGTATCGTCGATCGTCAGCTGCCCGGACTGGTCACGTAGCAATTTGTCGCGGACAACCCGAAACTGAAAGGTTTCGGCTGCCTGAGCTGCGTTGGCGGCACATAGAAACAGGGTAAGTACTCCCGTCCATAAATAAGTACTGAGCAAAGCCTTAGACATGAGAGACATCCCTGGTACTTCCGCGAGCGGCACGGCGTAACGAAACCTCCCTCCAGATCTCGTAAATGGCTGGATATACCAGGAGCTCCATGAGGAACGATGTTAATATTCCCCCCACCACGGGAGCCGCGATGCGCCGCATCACGTCCGAGCCCGTGCCGGTGGACCACATGATCGGCACCAGGGCGACAAAAGTCGTCACCACCGTCATCACCTTGGGGCGAACTCGTTTCACCGCTCCATCGATGATTGCCTCCTTCAGATCCGCGCTGGAGCGCATGAGGCCCTTGGCCCGCCGCTCTTCGTAGGCCAGGTCGAGGTACAGCAGCATGAAGACGCCGGTCTCCGCATCGACGCCCAGCAGGGCGATCAGGCCGACCCAGACGGCGATACTCATGTTGTAATCAAGAAGGTACAGCAACCAGATCGCCCCGACCGCTGAAAACGGCACCGCCAGTAGAATGATCGACGCCTTGATGAGGGAGCGGGTGTTCAGATAAAGCAGCACCACGATAATGAAAAGGGTCAGAGGCAAGATGATCTTGAGATGGTCCCGCGTGCGGAGCAGGTACTTGTACTGACCGGCCCACTCGAGGCGGTATCCGGCGGGCAGGTCTACCTGCTCTCGGACCACCCGCTGGGCCTGCTGGATGTAGCCTTCGTAATCCTTGTGCGAGACATCGACAAAGACGAAGGCCACCAGCTGGCCGCCCTCGTCGCGAATCTGGGGGGCTCCCTTTCGATAATAAACATCGGCGACCAGGGAGATGGGAATCTGTGCACCGGTGGGCGTAGCCACCAGGACCCGGCTCAATTTGTCGATGTCGTCACGCAGTTCGCGGGGATACCGAACATTGATTGGATAGCGCTCGCGCCCTTCCACGGTGTGCGCGATCGTCTTACCCCCGATGGCGGTCTCGATGATGTCCTGGACATCGCCCACGGTGAGGCCATAGCGTGCCGCGGCTTCACGATTGATCTCGATGTCGACATAGTAACCGCCGGTGACACGCTCGGCAAAGACGCTGCGCGTGCCGGGCACGTCGGCCAGAACCTGCTCGATTTGTACCCCGATCTTTTCGCTGGTAGCGAGGTCGGGCCCGAAGACCTTGATGCCCAGGTTGCTGCGCATGCCCGTGGCCAGCATTTCCGTCCTGGTCTGAACGGGCATCCACCAGATGTTGGCCATTCCGGGAAACTTGACCTTGGGTCCCATGTCTTCGACCAGCTCGTCCCAGGTCAGCGGCCGCACTTCGGGCCAGACCCGCCGCAAGACGTCTTTCAGTAGCTCGGGAGCCCAACTGGAGTACCAGCGCTCCTGCTCGACACTCCGCCACTCAGACGGCGGTTTCAAGAGCACGGTAGTCTCCACCATGCTGAGCGGGGCCGGATCGGTTGGTGAACTGGAGCGTCCGATCTTGCCGAAAACACTCTCAACTTCAGGAAACTGGGAGAGGATCTTGTCCTGGGTCTGGAGAATCCGAGAGGCTTCGGTGATGGACATGCCCGGCACCGCCGTGGGCATGAACAGAATCGATCCTTCATTGAGGGGAGGCATGAACTCGGAGCCGAGCTCCAGGTAGACGGGGACGGTCAGGGCCACGACCAGCACCGCCAGTGCCAGGACAATCCATCTGAAACGCAATGCCACTTCCACTACGGGCCGGTAAAGAGCAATCATGATCCGGCTCAGGGGATGCTTTTCTTCGGGTTGAATCCTCCCCACCCAGACCACATTCAGCAGTGCCGAGAGCACACGAGGACGAAACGAGAAAAGCTGTACGCGGGTCACCAGGGTGATGAGAGCGGGCATAAGGGTGATGGCGAGAATGGCGGCGAAGGCCATCGAAAAGTTCTTCGTGAAGGCGAGGGGTTTGAATAGTCGGCCTTCCTGGGCCGTCAGCGTGAATACCGGCAGAAAAGAGACGGCGATAACGATCAGCGAAAAGAAGCTGGGGCCGGCCACTTCCTTCACCGCCCCGATGATGACCTCCCCATGCGGTTCCTTGCGCCCTCCGGCGTGCCAGTGTTCGAGCTTCTTGCGCGTTTGCTCCACCACCACGATGGAAGCGTCCACCAGCGCTCCGATGGCAATGGCAATGCCCCCCAGCGACATGATGTTGGCTGTGAGTCCCATGTAGTACATGGGTATGAAAGACAAAATGATGGCGATCGGAATCGTGATGATGGGCAGAACTGCACTGGGAAGGTGCAGTAGAAACAGCACGATAATAATACTGACGATCGCAATCTCTTCCTTGAGCGTGTCGGTGAGGGTCTCAATCGACTGAAGAATCAACTCCGAGCGATCGTAAGCGGGAACCACTCTGACCCCCGGCGGCAGTGAGTCTTGAACTTCCTCGAGTCGCGTCTTCACTCTCTCGATGACGTCCAGAGCGTTCTCCCCGAAGCGCATCACAACGATGCCCCCGACAACTTCCCCCTGCCCGTCCCACTCGGCGACTCCGCGGCGCATGTCGGGGCCAAGAGTCACATGCCCCAGGTCTCTGATATAGACAGGCGTTCCCCGCCCGTCGGTACCCACCGGGACGGTTTCAAGATCCTGAATCGAGCTGATGTACCCCCGTCCCCGGACAAAGTACTCGGTGGTCGCGATCTCCAGGGTTCTGCCCCCGACATCGTTGTTGCTACGCCGAACGGCGTCGATCACCCGATGCAGCGGAACATTGTAGGAGCGCAATTTGTCGGGGTCGAGCGTGATCTGGTATTGCTTGACATAGCCGCCTACGGTGGCTACTTCAGCCACGCCTGGCACCGCCTGCAACCAGTACCGGAGGTACCAGTCCTGAAAGCTGCGCAGTTCCTGGAGGTTGTGGCGGCCGGTCTCGTCCAGCAGAACGTACTGGTACACCCAGCCGACGCCGGTGGCGTCCGGGCCCAGCATCGGGGTCACTCCGTCAGGCAGGCTGCCCAGGATGCTTTGCATGTACTCCAGCACGCGGCTGCGCGCCCAGTACATGTCGGTGGCGTCTTCGAAAATGACGTATACGAACGAAAGGCCGAAGAACGATTGCGCTCGCACGAACTGTACCCTGGGTGCCGACAGCAGGGAGGTGACAATCGGGTAAGTGATCTGGTCTTCAACCAGGTCGGGGCTGCGACCGGGCCACTCAGTAAAGACAATAATCTGGACATCAGATAAATCCGGGATGGCGTCCAGCGTGACGTTGAATATGGACCAGACGCCCCACGCGGTCAGGAAACCGGCAAACAGCAGAACCATGAAGCGGTTCCGGGCGCAGTAGTCAATGAGTCGGTTAATCAGCGTTGCGTCCCACCCCAGGCTGCAATCGCACCCTGCACTTGACTCTCGGCGTCAATCAAGAAGTTGGCAGCAGCCACCACCTCTTCACCCAGCTTCAGACCCCTGTTCACTTCATAGAAGTCCCCGAAATGCCCGCCTACCTCGATGCGGCGTGCTTCCATTCGCCCCTCTCCATGATTGACGAATACAATGTCGCGCTCCCCGGTCCTCAAAACTGCACTGGTCGGGACCGCTAGGGCTTCGTGTCGCGAAACGTGGAGTTTCACCTGGGCGTACATTCCCGGCTTGAGCTTTGCGCTCGGATTAGGAAACTCCAGCCGCACCTTCAGAGTGCGGGTGGCTTCTGAAAGGTGAGGCCAGACATAGGTGACCTTGCCGCTGAATTGCCGGGAATACCCAGCCACAGTCATCACGGCATGCTGTCCCAGGCGCACCAGGGAGATGTCGTTCTCATAGACCTCGACGTGCACCCACACGTGGGAGTGATCGGCGATCGTATAGAGCTTCGTTCCCGGTTCGACGAGCATGTTTTCAAAGGCGTTCCTGTGGGCTACATGGCCCTCGACCTTCGAGTAAACGATCAGATCCTTCTGGACTTCTCCCGTCGTTGCCAGTTTCTCCAGCTGCTCTTCGGTGATGTCCCACAGCTGCAGGCGCCGTCGGGCAGCGCCGAGTAGCGAGTGGGCACCCATCGCCACCTCTTCGAGAGGGTGGTCGCCGAGCGTACGCTGGGCTCTTTGAGCCAGCAGGAACTCCTCCTGGGTGGCGACCAATTCCGGACTGTACAGCGAAAACAGAGGATCCCCCTTCTTGACGTGCTGCCAGGTATAGTTGACAAAAACCTGGCTGATCCAGCCGCGGTACTTGGTGTGGACGTGGGTGATACGGGTTTCGTCCAGTTCCACGGTGCCGACGGTGGTTATGCTCCTGTCCAGACTGCGCGTCACAACCGGTTCCAGACGCACTCCGATCAACTGCTGCCGAATCGGGTCCACTCGAAACATGGAGCTTCCCGACTCCGCTGCCTCACCCGGCTCATCGCCGGCTGCCGGCCCCCCTCTCTCGACGTGCTCCAGGTCCATGCTGCAGATCGGGCACGTCCCGGCCTCCTTCATCTTGACGGAAGGGTGCATCGTGCAGGTCCAGTAATCGATGCCAGCCGCTCCATTCGAAGCGGCATCTCCCTGATCGGAAGGCGCATCGGTACAGCGCCCGCACACCACTGCCGCCGCGATCAGCACGAGGGCCAGCCCTAAGCGGCTAAGACCGAAACCGTCCGTTTGGGCTCTTTCCATCGTCAAAGCTCTGGTCAGGGAATCAGCGTCATACCCACGATCGGTTCCAAACCCGCCAGCGCCTGCTGGTAAGTCGCAAGCTGACTGTAATACTCCAGCTCATAATCGAGTAACACGATAGCAGCACTCACCAGTGTCAGGAAATCCACCGATCCCACTTCGTAGCTGGAAATGGCCGACTCCAGCGTCAAGGTGGTTTGCGGAATCAGTGCGGTCTTGTAAAGGGATAACAGGCGGTCCGAGGCGCGGGCCTGTAAGAGCTGATCCTTGGCCTGAAACAGCAGTTTCTGGGTGGCGGCCCGGTAAGATCGGCGCGACTCGATGAGCCTGGCAGAGGCCTCTTCGGTGCCCAGACGCTGCTTGCGCCAGAAGTACAGGGGTACTCGGACCTCGAAGGCCGCAACATAGTAGTCCCGGAACAGCGATCCCGTGCGTTGCCATTCAAACCCGGCCCGCATATCGGGAAAGTAATTCTTGCGCGATAGATCTACGGCCAGGGCATTTCGGCTCACCTGGTGTTCCCGCTCTCTCAATACCGGAGAACGGGTTTGCATTTGTTGAGAGAGCTCGGTCAATCGGGCTGGAAAAGGGGCTTGCTCGACCTCTTCCGGCGCACCCATAAACGCATCGGGTGGCCGGTCCAGCAAAGTATTGATGGCAGCCCGGGCGCTCCCCAGGTGCTGTCCGAAGATTTCCTCGCGTTCCCGCAGCCCCGTGAGTTCGAGCTGAGCCCGCAGCACGTCCTGTTGAAGGCCTCGTCCTACCGCATAGCGGGCCTGGGCGATCTTCTCGAAGCTGAGCATTAAATCGCGTGTCCTGGCCACGGTCTCCAGGGCCTTCGTGAAGTAGGAGTAGTCGTAGTAGGCGGTCTTGACCTGGGAAAGCACTTCCAGCTCCAGCTGCAGGTAACGCTGCTTTTCGGCCAGGGCATCCTCTCTCGCAATATCCGATCTCAACCTCTGTTTTCCGGGAAAGGGGATCTGCTGGGAGACGCCGAGACTGATGAAAGCAAAGTTGCTGGTGTTCAAGGTAGAGAAGGGTTGGCCTACCCCAAAGTTTCGAACCGAGATGGCCGGATCGGGCAGGCTGCCTGCCTGCTGGGGAACCTTGGTCATCGCCTCCCACCTGCGTTGGGCCGCCTGGAGCTGAGGGTTATGTTCTCGAGTCTGCTGCTGCAGATCGGCCAGGTGAGCGACGGGTTCTTGAGCGCGCGGCCTCTCGCCCCATGGGTTGGCCAGTAACAAAGAGGCTATGAAGACCCACCGCCGCCGCGCCGCCGCGGCTCTGGGCGCTTTGGGGAAAAGCCCCTTCTGCAGGGACGCCTTCTCAGAAGCCTTGGCACGGAATCGAAACCTTGCGAAGCTGGCATTGATTCTTGGTACGAAATGCAGGGCAATCATTAGATGCATCCTCCCGGATTAGCGATCCCTGCATTTTATTCCTCCCAATATTGCCTTCGCAATGACGTTCGCCCTCGGGGATTTAGTCCTTTTCCCACTTCATGATTCTGTCCAACTCTTCCAGGTATTCCTTTTGCTTCAGCTCATAATCGTCCGACAGGGTGCGCAGCTTGGGGTCAATGCTCTTAAACATGATCCATCCGCATAGAGCCGCCCCCGCCAGACACAGCAGCCCCCAGACGGGTACCAGCAGGCTCAGCCCCACCCCGATCGTAATCAGCACATAGCAGAGCGAAGAAAAAACCATCGCGCAAAAGTCTTCTCCGGTCCATTCGTTCGCCTCCTCAGGTGTCCATTCCTTTCGAAACCAGCTCACGTCAACCTCCTTTTCTGCCGCGACGCTCATGCGGCGTCAAAGCAATCCGCGTCTCTCAGCCTCCATTCTGACCGGGCCCCAGAAACCGATGGGGCGCGACTGGACATAACAGCGGACCAGACGGTCCATATCATCGGGCGGCGTCAAGAGTGTGACGGGCAGGTAGATGATGATTCCCAGGGCCATGAGCAGCCAGAACTGAAGATAGTCCGGGAGTTCGGGCAGGATCCCGTAAGCCGGCAGGACCCATACGACCAGCCAGCTGAGACCCAGGTTGGCAATCCAGGAGGACAGGTAGCCCCAGCTGTTGAAGCGCCACCAGATCACCTGCAGAATGTTGGGTAGCCATACACCGGCCGCCATGATCCACAAGGCGAAGATCAGCCACTTCGTGATCTCCTCCATCATCGACCCGTAGAGAAAGGAACCGAGCAGAACGACCAGAGTCGAGACCCTCCCCACCCACACCAGCTTCCTCTCGCTGGCGTCGGGATTCACATAATGATGGTACAGATCGCGGGTTACGTACAGGGCTCCCAGGTTCAGCACGGTAGAGATAGTGGACAGATGGATCGCCACGATGGCCGCAAAGAAAAACCCGATCATCCCGACCGGCAGGTTCTCGAACCCGATCCGAAACCACGCCATCTCGTAATCGGCCGTTTCCGGGATATCCGGATGGAGGACGAAGAAGCCGAGTACGGCGGCGGCCCACAGGGAATTGCGAGCCAGCACCAGGGCCGTCCCCGCCCAGATGCTGTAGGCGGCGTCGCGTACGGTCCGGGCAGACTGGATGCGCTGCGCCTCAACGTACCAGTCGATAGTGGTTCCCATGCCAAAGCCTCCCAGCAGGGCGATGAACAGCATGGTGAGAAACCAGGCCACTGGAAAGTCACCCTCAAAAAAGCCGCTGAAGGCAAAAGGATTGATCCGCCACAACTGGTCCATCTCCTCCAATCGGGTCACGATTCCCGAGGGGCCGCCGGCGGCAACCACGCCCCAGACCGAAACGATGACGATGGCGGACAGAGCGATAATGCCCTGCTGCAGATCGGCAATCACAACGCCCCAGTACCCGGAGGCAAGAACGTAGATTGCAGGAATGGAAGAAAAGACCACCAGGCCCACCCAGGGCTCCCAGCCGAAGGCGTAATGGCAGACCTTGCCCATGGCGATCCCCACCCAACCCAGGATGAACATATTCATGAAAACCTGCCAGCCGGCCACCCAGCCCCGCAGCAGTTCGCTGCCCAGACCGCTGAATCGGAGGGTTTGCCACTCAGCCTGGCTGTAGGCCAGGGATCTGCGAAAAATTCTGGTCGAGACGAACGCACTGATGGCACACCAGGCGGCGAAAAAGGTGTACCAGATTCCCGCCATACCGTGACGGTAGATCACGCCGGCGACCCACATCGGCGTGTCCGTCGCCGTGTGAGTTGCGTAAACGGACGAAGCGGGCAGCCACCAGGGCAGTCCCCTTCCGGCCAGGAAAAAGTCGGCTTCCGACCTCTTCCCAAGGCGGTAAAAGAGGGCGCCGCTCAAGATCATCAGCACCAGGAAGGATACGAACCAGATCCAGTCGAGAGTTGTGAAAACCACCATGGCGAGTTGCGCTCAGTGGGTAAGCTTAGGGTAGTGAGCAACCAAAGAAAACCCAAAGGAGTCCACGGGAAAACTTTTCCTGGGCGGACTCAATCCATCCGCAAAGGCGGCTTGAGCTGGACCTTGCTCAGTTGACGTGGAAGTATAGGAGGGATGGACCAGGGATTGGCAGTGGTTGTCGGTATGTCGGTGGCCTATATTGCTTCCTTTGCGGGGATGGCCTTTGCCTACTGGGCCTACCGGCGTCGCCACCGCCAGGACGAAGAAAAGGACAAGGAATGACGGGTGAGTTCAACTGGTTTTGGAGCGTCGTCGTTCCGGCCTCCGTCCTGCTGCTCTCTTTTGTCGTGGCCCTCGGGCTCTACCGCCACTTTTCCAGACACTCGTAGGGGCGACCCTCGTGGTCGCCCGTCAGGCGGGCCGGCACAAGACCGGCCCCTACGGAATTCCCCGTAGGGGCGACCCTCGTGGTCGCCCGTGAGGCGGGCCGGCACAAGACCGGCCCCTACGGAATCCCCCGTAGGGGCGACCCTGGTGGTCGCCCGTGAGGCGGGCCGGCACAAGACCGCCCCCACCACTATTCCCCTCCCCTTTGCCAACGGTGCGGGTCAAGCCGCGTCAACGCTGATATAGTGTCCTCGTTCAAGGACAAACTGTAAAACGCTTAGCGTACTGGGAGTCAACCACTATGGCATTCGATCTACTGCTACGGGAAGGACGCATCAATACGATGAGGCTCCGGAATCGCATTATCACCGGGCCCATGGAGAAGAATCTTGCGAATAGCGACGGAAGCCTCACCCCACGCTATATAGACTACCTGGCTGAGAGAGCCCGCGGGGGAGCCAGCCTGATCATGGTCGAGTCGACCTACGTGGATACGCGGGGCATGGGGCACCTCTACCAGGCGGGCTGCCACGGAGACCACGTGATTCCTGCGCTCAGTCGGCTTGCCGAGGCGGTGCACGCCGAGGGCGCCAAAGCGGCCCTCGAGATCTATATGGGAGGGCGGCAGACCCCTTCGTATATGTCTCAGCGCCAGCCGATCGCCCCCTCGGTGTTCCGGTGCGAGAAGCTCGAGCCTGTTCCCACGCCTCGCGAAATGACCCACGGTGACATTCAGGACGTGATCGGCAGGTTCGCCGACGCGGCCCGGCGGATCAAGGAAGCAGGGCTGGACATGATCCACCTGCACGGCGCCCACGGCTACCTGCTGTGCTCTTTTTTGTCGCCATACAGCAACAAGCGGCAGGATGAGTACGGCGGCAGTCTACAGAATCGCGCCCGCTTCCATCTGGAGCTCCTGGCCGCTGTTCGCGAGGTGGTTGGCCCAGACTTTCCGATCGGTTATCGGATGTCCGCCGCGGAATACGTCGATGGGGGACTGACGGTGGAGGACACAGCGGAGTTTTCCAATTTGCTGGCCGACGCGGGTATCGATCTCATAGATATCTCCGGGGGAATCTACGAGAGCTTTCAGATGATCATCCAGGGGCCCGAAATGCCCAAGGGTGGATTTGTCCGCAACGCAGCGTTTATTAAGAAGGCAGTTGGCGACAAGGTCCCTGTCAGCGTAGCCCAGCGGCTGAACGACCCCGAGTTTGCCAACGAAGCCATGCGCCGCGAGGGGCTGGATTTCATTTCCCTGACGCGAGCGTTTCATGCGGATCCGCATTACGTTCGAAAAGTCGCCGAGGGACGCACGGGCGATATCGTACCCTGCATTGCCTGTCACCACTGCACCAATCTGCTGGAGATCAATGCTCCGGTAGCTTGCGCCGCCAACCCTCACTCGACCTACGAGAGGGAGCGCCGGATTCGACCCGTCGCCGAGCCGCGCCGGGTCATGATCGTGGGCGGCGGCCCCGCCGGAATGCAGGTCGCGAGGATACTCGCCAGGCAGGGGAATCGGGTCAGCCTTTTCGAGGCGGCAGACGAGCTGGGCGGCCAGATGCGTTACTCGGCTCAGGTGGCGCCGGATTACGGCTACCTGCCGACCTATCTCATCGGTCAGCTGAACAAGTTGAAAGTCGACGTTCACCTGAACGCGAAAGTGGATCTCAACGCCATTACCGATCTCAACCCTGACGCCGTGGTCGTCGCCACGGGAGCGAACGCAGGGATCAACTTCTGGCCGGTGAAGGGCAATGTGCGAATGTTCGATCTGTTTTCCGCAATCGACCGGCCCGATGAGGATTGGGAGGAGCGAGTGGTCATCGCGGGCGGCGATTCCGAGAGCTGCTTCGTGGCTCTGTATATCGCCGGCCGCGGAGCCGAAGTCCATGTCATCAACCCATCCGATGTTTTCTCGGCCGACAAACTGTCACCCGGTAGGGACTTACTGATGATGGCGCTCGAAGCTCTGTGGACGGTTCACCTGGAGCCGGAAACAACGGTGGAAGAGATTGGGGAAGGGTACGTGACGCTCCAGAAGGAAGGTGTCCTGCAGCAGCTCGAGAATGTCGGCAGTGTCGTCATTGGCGGACGGACCGCCAACAATGCCCTCTACGAGAAGATAGCGACCGAGCTTCCCCATCTGGAGCTCTACAACATCGGGGACTCGGTAGAGCCGCGGGACGTCTACTGGGCTTCGCACGAAGCCGCCCAGGTAGCCGAACTGATCCGTCTCAGGGCTCTCCAAAGCGGGTGAGATGACACCGATGGGAATGGGGATGACATGTCGTAGCCCGCGACACAAGACGGTGGCGTTCGTTTGATGGGTATCAGGCAGCCGCTGACAAAGGAGTTCGTGCACCGCTTCAGCGTTGAAGCTGAGCGCGGGCTGGTCTGGTCCGTCATTTGGGATGTCCACGCCGTGGCTCGTTGCGTTCGTGGTTGCCAGGAGACGGAGACGCTGGAGGAAGGGAAATCCTATCGGGCCCTGGTGCAAAGAAAACTTGGTCCCTTCTCGGTTGGACTCACTCTCGACATAGCGGTCCTGGAAGCCAGGGCGCCGGAGTACCTCAGTGTCGAAGTGTCGGGAGACGACCGCCGGCTGAGGAGCCAGCTGAAGCAAGTCATTTCCATCAGCCTGCAGGAGGACAGTGACGGCACAACCAGCGTTACCATCAAGGGCAGCTTTACCTTGACCGGTCTTCTGGCGGTTTTGAACGAGTCCCTGGTTGAAGCGCAGGTTGGGCAGGTGCTGGAGGATTTCACGTCCACATTGCGGCAGACCATCCTCGAGCGGAGTTGACTCCCTGGAGTGCGGCACTCTGAGTGCCGCTTTTAAGAGCGGAACTTGCACTTCCGCACTCCAGAAAGGGAAGTACCATGTCTTCAGGATTGAGTATCAACAGCGACTTGACACGCCGTGAATGGCTCAAACGGACGGCGGGGGCAGCCTCTGCCGCCGGACTGGCAGGTTGGCCCGCTGCAGGCCGCGCTGCAGGTGCGGCCGAACCGGTACAGGTCGTTGACCTTTTTCCCGAGCGGCGACTGGCGACCATCTCTCCGGGTATTTTCGGCAATCTGATCGAGACTTACGGCAGCGGGCTGAAGGGAATCTGGGTGGGGGAAGACTCCCCGATTCCAAATGACGGCGGCCTGCGACTGGATACGATTGAGGCTTTCCGCCAGCTTCAGGTATCGGTGATTCGCTGGCCCGGCGGGACCCTGGCCGACACATACCACTGGGAGGACGGCATCGGTCCTCGCTCACGGCGTCCCCGCACCTGGAACTACTTTTTTGGCGGAGAACAGACAAACCACTTCGGGACCGACGAGTTCCTGCGCTTCTGTGAGCTGGTGGGGGCGGAGGCCTGGATCAAGATCAACCCGATTACCGCCACTCTTGGCGACACCATCAAGTGGATGCAGTACTGCAATTACCGGGGAAACAGCTACTGGTCCGACCTGCGCCGGCAAAACGGCCATCCCCGGCCTTGGGGCGTCAAATACTGGTCGATCGGCAACGAGACGTCACCTGCCTTCTCGCCGGAAGAGTATGCGGATCGCGTATTTGAGTGGAGCTACTACATGCGCATGGCAGACCGCCACTCGCGAATCGTGGTGTCGGGCAACGCGGCTGGAGACTGGAACGAGCGCTTCCTCGCTCATTACGTCAAGCTGCGAAAAGACGCGAGCATATTTCTTGAACTGAAGGATTTGTTCCACGTCCTGGGGCTCAAGTACGCGGGCGAGGAGCAGGTCAGGAGAGCCGCCGCGCTGGTGGACGGGTATCTGGGCCCGAAGGCTGTTGAGATCTCCGTGGAGGAATGGCAGGCCCAAAGTGGCTCGGTGCCCCCCTGGCCCCGGGAGCTGGCCGAGCTGCCGGTGTGGGAGGCACTGCTGCGGGCATCGGAGATGAACTTGAGCTATGAGGGGATCGTCAGGATGGATGCGGCGGTTTCCGCGGCCACTCAGGTACACGGGTTCATCCGCAATGCAGATCGGGTGAAGCTGGCCAGTTTCCTCTACCCTACCGATATGTGGGGTCCCCTGATCAAGACCGATGGACCGCGCTTCCTGCGCACCGCCAATTTTCATGTTCTCGACCTGCTCAAGCAACACATGGAGGCGGACTCGATCGGGGTGGAGTTCGATCGAAAGTCGGGCCTGGACGTAGTGGCTTCGTTCTCTGCAAAGAGCCAGCAAACTACGGTCTCCATCGTCAATCCGAAAGAAAGCGAGCCGGTGCAGGCCCGGTTGCGGACCAAAGGGGCGGTGCCGGACCGGGGAAGCGCCGTCGTGCTCACGGGCGACCCTGCCGATGAAAACACGTTCGAGGCGCCCGAAAAGATCAAGCCCCGGGCGGGCCTGGTGAGCCGAAGCGGAGAAGAGTGGGTGGTATCCTGCCCGCCCTATTCCCTGACCGTAGTAACGCTCAAACGACTTCGTAGGAGACAAACATGAAAAGACGGGAGTTTTTGAAGGGAACTCTGGCGGCCGGGACGGTGGCGACCATGTCGGCCTGCTCGGCTACGGAGAGTTCGATAGAGCAAAGCAGCGATGTCAAAGACCTGGGCGCGGGAGTTTATGCCGGCCGGAGTTACGACGCCTTGGTGCCGGACACCCTGGACCTTGCGAAGCGGGCCGAGCTGGCCATCAGCGGGATCGGGGGGACCATCGACCCGGGACCGAATCGGGACATGTTCTTCCTGGTGCGCTACACCTGCAAGACTCCCTACATGGCGCACCACGCGGCCGACAGCACCTGCGATACTTTTTTCGGAGAATCTCTCCCCTTGCTCAGGACCATGTGCGGCAGCAACATTTATGCCGATGTGGAAACGGCACAGAGGGCCGCTCTGCTGTCGCGCATCAAAGGCGACCTGTACTGGAACTTCTATGACGCAAGCCGTCCCTGGCAGACCAGCTATCGGCCCAATTTCGACGGGGTGACCAGGAACGAGGATCTGGCCAATGTGGCGGCCAATGCCAGGATGCTCCGTGCCCTGCTGGCCTGGCGCGAGGTGTCGGGTGACTCGTCCTGGGATGAAAGGATTCGGCAACTGGTACAAGGCCTGAGGCGAATTGCCGTCCATCGCGGCGACTACAGCTACTATCCGGACGGCGGTTTTGGTGAGCCCTTCAATTACCCCAGCTCGGGCTGGCAGAAAACAGACGAACCCACCAGCGAGACGGAAGGGGGAGAGGGATCGGTGGTGGCCTATCACGGCCATCAGATCCAGGCGCTCACGCGCTGGTATGCCTTGAGCGGCGACGAAGAGGCGCTGGATCTGGCAGCGCGGGTGGCCCGCTTCTGCATGCTCCCCAAGTTCTGGGGCGGACTGCCCAATCCCGAAGGAGAAATCGGGGCCCTGGCCTGGATTCGCAAACCACTGCCGGGAGCAGCCGGTGTGGCCCATTCCGAGATGGGGCACTGGTACAGTCACTTCCACGCCCGTGCCGTCGCCCTGCGGGGGATTCTCGAGTACGGGATGACGGTGGGGGATCAGCGGGCGCTGGAATTTGCGCGGCGGGCTTATGAGTACAGCTGGACCCTGGGGATCCCCCGCATGGGGTGGGTCAACTGCCACCCGGCGACCGCGAATCTGTGTGAGGGTTGCGCGCTGGGAGACATGGTCGCCATGGGTATTCGATTGAGCGACGCCGGCATGGGCGATTACTGGGACGACGTGGACGCCCTGGCCCGGAATCACCTGGTGGAACAGCAGTTCGTGGATGCCCAACTGCTGGAGAAAGTCTCGGCTGCAGCTGCCGAGTGCGACCGCCGCAAAGAGGCGCCCCACGAGGGCCAGGTGGACACTCGCGATGTCATCAAGCGCAGCCTTGGCAACTTCGCCGGGTCCTCCGCTCCGGACAGCATCCCCAACCCCTGGGTCATGCAGTGCTGCACCGCAAACGGCACCCAGGGGCTGTATTACGCCTGGGAGGGAATCGTGCGCCAGTCCGGCGACGCGGCCCAGGTGAACCTGCTGCTGAACCGGTCCGCCCAAGGGCTGGACGTGGACAGCTATCTTCCCTACGAAGGAAAGGTCGTCATCCACAACAAGAAGATGGCGAGGGTGTCTGTCCGGATACCGTCCTGGGTCCGCCGGCAGGACATCCGCAGCCTCGTTGCCGGAAAAGAACGCGGCGGAGTCGGGGTCGGCAACTACCTGATGTTTGACGGGCTTCGACCGGGTACCCGGATCGAGCTGAACTTTCCTGTCCCGCAGACCACGGACCGCTATACGGCCAATTCCAGAACAGAGAAAGAGCAGACCTATACCTGTACGTTCCGGGGCAGCACGCTGGTGGACATCTCCCCCCGGGATGATTCTCCGACCAGCTATCCTCTCTATCTGCGTGACCATCTGAAACAGGACAAGGCCCCGCTCAAGCAGATGGCCCGCTTCGTCCCCAACAGGACGATATTGAGGTGGTAACTTGCCGGGAAGTAAGGGGCTCGATGAACTCCTGCTCAAGCCGGATTTTTTTGCCGACCCGCATCCCGTCTACCGGCAACTGCGCGAGCAGGATCCGGTGCACTGGTGCGATGCCTGGAACTGCTGGGTGCTGACACGCTACGACGATGTCGTGGCAACGATGCGCAATCCAAAGCTCTCCAACCGGCGTATGCCTTCCTATCTCGAGCAGCTCTCCGGGAAGGTCGGTGAGGAAGTGCGCCCACTGGTCGATCACATCTCCAGCTGGCTGGGTTTTTCCGATCCTCCTCAGCACACGCGGCTCCGGAAGCTGATCGCTCCGGCTTTCACGAGACGGGTCGCCCAGAGCCTGCGGCCGCGGATTCAAGAGCTGGTCGACTCCCTCATCGATAGCGTAGAGACGAGAGGTCGAATGGACATCGTGCATGATTTTGCTTATCCGCTGCCGGTGACGGTGATCTCTGAGTTGATTGGCGTCCCCGCTGCGGATCGGGATCGATTTCTAGACTGGTCTGAGGATGTCGTCGCCTTTCTAGGCACCGGGCGTGCCCGGTCAGGCGCCACCCTGCGTGCCCAGCAGAGCCTGCTGGAGATGGCGGATTACTTTCGACCCCTTGTGGCCAGGCGGCAACGGTTCCCCGGCGAGGATCTGTTGAGCGATCTGGTCAGCGGGGAAGATGGCGATCGGCTCAACCCGCAGGAAGTGCTGGGCATGTGTACTTCGCTGCTGATCGCCGGGCACCAGACGACGACCCACCTGCTGGGCAATTCAGTCCTGGCGCTGCTGCGCAACCCCGAGCAGCTGGAAAGACTGAGGAGCCAACCCTGGCTGATTGCCGGCGCCGTAGAAGAGCTGCTTCGCTTTGAGGGGCCGGTCCAGCGTAACTGGCGCCTGGCCACTGAGGATCTGGAGATCCGCCGCCGCCGCATCGGCAAGGGCCAGCTCATTCTACAGATGCTGGCGGCAGCCAACCGCGATCCTGCCCAGTTCCCCGAGCCCGACCCCGAGCGGCTCGAAATCACCCGCCATCCGAATCGCCATGTGGCCTTCGGCTACGGGATGCATTTTTGCCTGGGAGCACCCCTGGCCCGACTGGAAGCACAGGTCGCGCTGAACACCCTCCTCCAACGGCTACCCCGCTTGAGCCTCCAGGATGAAAACCCCCGCTGGCACGCCAACATCGCCTTTCGCAGCCTCCGCTCGCTGCCGGTAGTTTTCTGACCCACTGATTCGTAGGGGCGACCCTCGTGGTCGCCCGCCCAGCGGGCCGGCACAAGGCCGGCCCCTACGGTCGACACCCGTCGTCCCTGACTTTCCTTTCCCGCCGTAAGTGGCTAACCTAGCCCGGTGAAGTCCTGGCCGCTCGGATCCTGCCCAACTCTGGCCCGTCCAATCCCGGAGAAGATGTATGCCCTGACCCTGCACCGTGACCGGTATGGTCCGCCGGGGGAGGTGGTGCGGCTGGAAGAGGTGGACGTGCCCCGGCTCCTCCCCGCGGACGCCAACAGGGTGCTGGTCGCCGTTCTGGCCACCGGTCCCAATTTCAACACCAATTTTGCAGCGCTGGGACTTCCGGTTCCTGTCTTTGGACGAGGCGACAGCGCCACCGTGCATATACCTGGAAGCGACGCTCTGGGCATTGTCGTGGATGCGGGTCCGGCTGTCCGCCGGGTCAAGGTAGGGCAGGCGGTGATCCTGGATTCCTGGACGGGGCACAACATCCGCGGCTACGAGACGCACGACGGGTTCAATGCTCAGTTTGCCGTGGTGGACGAGGAGCGGGCCATTGCTACCTCCGATGGCCTGGCCGGCCACAGTCCGGAACGGCTGGCCGCCATACTCCTCACCTACGGTACGGCCTACCGTGCCGTGGTGGAGAGGCTGGTTGTCGGTCCCGGAGACTCTCTGCTGGTGATGGGCGGAGGTAAGGGGACCAGTTTTGCCGCCGCCCAGCTGGGCCGGGCGCTGGGCGCCCGGGTCATCCTGGTGGGCTCGAATCGGAATCTGGCAGATTCTCTCATTGGCCGCGGTATCGCTGACGCCTTTGTCGACAGAACCCGGATCCCGCCGGAGGTTTTTGGTCCTATTCCCACCGAGGAGGAATCCGACCGCTGGGAGGCCAAAACCGAACCGTTTCGAGAGGCTGTATTGGAGGCGAACCTGGGGCAGCCGGTAGACAAGATCTTCGAGCACACGGGGGGCGAAAACTTTCCACTGCTGGTCTCCGTTCTCGCCGGGAAGGGAAGCCTCGCCTTTTTCGGAGCCACCGGCCGGGGGCTCAAGGGGGAATACAAAGAGACTTTCTTTTACGATGGACGCCGCCTGGTGCTGGATGCCCGCTGGGTGTGGATGCGCCAGAAGCAGGTTCTTTTCCGCAACAGCCCTCCGGCCGAGATCTTTTCCGAGATTTCCCTGCTGCCGGGAAGACGGGGACTCGTGTGGGGTGCGGACCCGTATGCGCGGGAGTTCGTCCAGGCGGCTCTGGACAGGAACTCGGAGCTCGCCGTCATCGCGTCCCGCTCCCGGGAAAAGGAAGGCCTTGCCGCGCTTGATCGGCTCGGCGTCGCCCCATCCCGGATCATCGATCGCGACCAGTTCGAGCTGGCTGAGGACATGCCCGATCCGCTCACCGATGAGGGCACGCCGAACCCGGCCTACATGTCTGAGTTCATGCTCCATGCCCGCGCCGTTGGGAGGGCCGTCTGGGGGGTCTTCGGTCCTCGCATCAGCCCTGATTTCATCGTCGAGCGACCGGACCAGAGTACATTGCACTTCAGTACTTTCTTACTGCGGGACCACGACGAGCGGGACGAGATGTCTTCGGGATTCGTCGTGGTTCGAGGGCGCTCCGATCTGTCCATCCTCGGCTCCCACATGTATCGGGCCGCGCAGGCTCGTGAAACCGTACGGCTGCTGGCCGAGAACCGAATCGTCATGAGCCAGGAGGATCTGGAGATCGTGGGCTTGCCTCAACTGCCGGCCGTTCAACAGAAGATGCTGGACGGCACGATGACCAAGCCGAAGGGTGTGGCGCTGGTTCAGGCCAGCGATGCCGGGCGAAAGATCGGGGAGTACGAGGCCCGGTATCTGGGCCGCACCCTTCAGGAGGCGGATCCCGACAGCGACCTCTTCATTGCCGCCAGCGTGATCGACGAGGTTGGAATTATAACCCTGACCAGGCCCGATGCTCTGAACGCCCTGAACGAGGCGTTACTGGCGCAACTCGCCTCCCTGGTAGAGGAGGCCGGCACCAGTGGGACGCTTCGAGGAGAAGGGGTGAAAGCTCTGATCCTGCGAGGGACGGGAAGATCCTTCGTGGCGGGAGCCGACATCGAGGTTTTTGTGGGCAAGAGTGCTGCCGATCTGGAGCGGCTGGCCGCCGACAGCATGGCGATTTTTACGCGACTCGAGGATCTCCAGCTACCTGTTGTGTCGCTGGTTGACGGGTTTGCGCTGGGCGGCGGCAACGAGTTGTCGATGAGCACCCACTATCGGATCGTCACGGAAAATGCCGTGCTGGGCCAGCCCGAAGTCAAGCTCGGCATCATTCCCGGCTACGGCGGGATGCAGAGGCTGCCGCGTCTGATCGGTCCCCGAAGAGCCGCCGAGATGAGTGTCAACGGAGAGTCCGTGGACGGGCGCACGGCGGTCACCATTGGGCTTGCCCACGAGTTTCAGCCTTCCTGCACGGCCCTGGCCAGGGCCTTCGAGGTGGCCCGTGAGCTGGGGTCTCGACAGCGCCACCCGGGGCGCTCCGACTGGGACGCGCTGGCCGCCGCTCAAAGTGCCGAGATCGACGCGCTAAGGACCAACAAAGACGTTGCCGCCCTTGTAAACGCAGCGGCTCCCGATCGGGAAAACGCCCCCAACCTGCGGGCTGCCAGAGAATTCGCCGCCGGCATGGCCCTTGCCGCCTTGTACTACGGGTACGAAAACGGCTTTTCTCGCGGCCTGGAAAACGATGCCCGCCTCTTCGCCGAAGTGGCAGCCTCGCCCTCCGGCCAATGGTGGGTCCAGCGCTTCCTTGCCAAAGACCCCGAACAGTTCTCCTTCCTGACCCTGCTCCCCCCAACAGAAAGGCCTTGAATGAAAGTGGGAGGGGGCTCGGGGCGAAGCGACGTTTAAATTCCCGAGCGCCGCCCCGAGCCCCCTCCCACTTTCATGACCCCTCGGAAGAATTGGGCTGTCCTTCCAGGCCAGAGAGCCCCGGGGATACGAGAGTGAGAGGAGGCCCAGGGCACCGCGACGTTTAAATTCCCGAGCGGTGCCCTGGGCCTCCTCCCACTCTCTCATTGGAAGCCGGGAAGGCGACTAGCGTCCTTTTACCGGGTTGCTCAAGAAGAGCTTGAAGGCAGTACTTTCCCAGTGGCTCCAGTCGTTCCTCTTCTGGAAGATGAAGTGGACCTCGTCGTCGGAGCCGCGAAACACCCGCAGTGAGCTGTCCCATTCGCGGTCGTCGTCCTGGTACTGGGGCCGGCCCGTTTTACTCAACTGGCGTTCCTCGGCCGTGCCCAGCGGGATCGCGGTGGAGCGCAGGTAGTGGGTCCCCACCAGGGGAATGACTCTCTCGGTCGACTGGCTCGCGTCTTGCTGGCCGTTGACAAGGGCCACCATCTCCTCATCTTTCAGGAAGGCCAGAGAGTAGTGCTCATTCTCGAGCCGCACTTCCAGGTCGAAGAGCCCCTTTCCCAGCAGGATGCCGTCTCCGGTGTAGAGATTCCGGGGCAGCCGGATTTCGGTCACATAGGTCTCCGCCTCTGCCCGCAGCTGGGCAAGGCTCAGCAGCAGGATCGGCAGCAGCAGCAGGATTCCAGCAGGAAAGGGAGAGTCAACTTGCCTGCAGGAGGCGCTTTGAGAGGTCATTTTCTCCACCAACGTCGGTGAGTCGCCGGTCGCGTCCCTGAAAGAAAAAGGTTTGTCCCTTGTGATCCAGGCCGAGCAGGGAAAGCATGGTGGCGTGCAGGTCGTGGACGTGGACCTTGTCCTCGATGGCTCTCATGCCCAGCTCGTCGGTGGCTCCGATCACCTTACCTCCCTGGATTCCCGCCCCCGCCAGCCAGCAGGAGAAGCCATAGGGGTGGTGATCTCTACCCCGGGTTCCCTGTACGAAGGGAGTTCGGCCGAACTCCCCAATGTAAACTACCAGAGTACTCTCCAGTAACCCGCGCTGCTTCAGATCTCCCAGCAGCCCGGCAATCGGCTTATCCGTCTTTCTTGAGTTCTCCTTGTGGTTTTGCACGCACTGTTCGTGGCCGTCCCAGTCGGTGCTGATCAAATGCACGAAGCGAACTCCCCGCTCCACCATGCGGCGTGTCAGCAGGCACATGCGGCCGAACTTCTCGCTCTTTTCGTCATCCAGCCCGTACATCTGCCGGATGTATTCAGGTTCCTTGGAAATGTCGACCAGTTCCGGGGCTGCGGTCTGCATCCGAAAGGCCAGTTCATAACTGGCAATCCGGGCCGCCAGGCGAGTGTCGTCCGGACGGCTGTCGTGATGCCGCTGGTTCGACTTTTGAATCCAGTTCAGCAGGGCCCGTTGATCATCCAACTGGATCTCCCTTGGGAGGTTCAAGTCCTTGATGAGCGTACCTTCCGGCTTCAGCTGGGTGCCCTGGTAGACGGCGGGCAGAAATCCCGGTCCGATGTGATTCTTATTGGTCCTCCCCGAGAGGCTTCCATCCGTCATGGCCATAAAAGCGGGCAGATTTTCCGTTTCGCTGCCCAGGCCATAGAGGACCCAGGCACCGACGCTGGGATGCCCGGTCAGTACCGAACCCGTGCAAAGATAATTGGCCGCGTTTGCGTGGACAAAGGACTCGTGATAGCAGGAGCGGATAACGGCGAGATCGTCGGCGTGTTCGGATATATGCCTAAAGAGATCGGAAAGCTCGAGGCCTGACTGCCCGTGTTTCCGGAAGGGAATTTCCGATCCCATGAGTTTCGATTCCTCGGCCGCGATGTTGGAAAAGTTCAAATCTCCCGTTGTGAAGCTGTCCGGCAGGCCCTGACCGTCATAACGGTTCAGGACGGGCTTGGGATCCAGAGTATCTACATGGCTGGCCCCTCCCTGCAGATAGATGAACACCACGTTCTTGCCCTTGGCCGGAAAATGGGGGGCCTTGGGAGCCAGCGGATTGCCGCCGGAATCTCTCGCCGCCTCCGCAAACACCGTTTCCAGGAGAGATTCCCTGCTCAGCAGGTGAATCAGCGGCAGAGTGCCGAAGCCGAAAGCCCATTTGGCCAGGAACTCGCGGCGCGAGTTGACTTTCTCATAACGATGACAACAAAAGGGATTCATTCTTCAGTCAATATAGAGGAATTCATTCACATTGAACAAGGCCAGGCAAAGCTCCGTGAGAGCTGCTGCCCTGCGCAGTGGAATCGTCTCGAGCCCGGCCGGAAGTTCCGTCCACCTGTCTTCGTTTACCCGGCGGGCCCGAGTGGACAGCAGTTCCAGGGCTTCCTGCTTTTCTTGATCAGAAGGTGGTCGATGCAGGGCCAACCGCCAGGCGTCGTCCACCCAGCCTCCCTGATTCTCTCCATTTTTGCTCACCAGCCGCGCGGCAAACGCACCGGCCTGTTGGAGGGCGATCCGGTTGTTCAAAAACCAGAGGGCCTGGGGTGCTACGGTGGTGGCGTCGCGCCGCGGACAACTGACCGCGCTCTGAGGGTTGTCGAAAGCCTCGAACATGGGGAAGGTGAAATTCCGTTGCACGAGGATGTAAATCCCGCGGCGGTATTGGTCTTCAGCAACGGCGACGACAGGCCACCTGGCGGCTTGCGCTCCCGTTTCTTCCTCGGATAGCGGTGGAATAGCCGGGCGTCCATACATCTTCAGATTCAACGTCCCGGCCGCCGAAAGCATGGCATCCCACAGCGCTTCGGCCTCCAGTCGGCTCCTGTTCATTCGCCACAGAAAACGATTATCGGGATCGAGTAAACGAGCTTCCGGATCGCTGCGCAGGCTGGACATCTGATAAGCGCTCGAAGTCATGATCAGCCAGTGCATCGATTTCAAGCTCCAGCCGCGGGCCACGAACTCGGTGGCCAGCCAGTCCAGAAGCTGCGGGTGGCTGGGTGCTTCTCCCTGGCGGCCAAAGTCATTGGGCGTTCTCACAATGCCCTGTCCAAAATGCCATTGCCAGATCCGATTCACCATCACCCTGGCTGTCAGGGGGTGATCGGGACGGCTCAACCACAGCGCCAGCTGTTTGCGCGGCCGCGCCCCCATCGCACCGGAGAAGATTCCTCCGGGATCGGTCGTCTGACTGACGGCACGGAGCAGGTCAGGGGTGGCTTTTTCCTTTTTGTCGGCGAATTGGCCCCGGTTCAGGAGGTGGACAGGAGGGACGAGTTCGGGCTCGAAGTGCCCCAGAACCGAAGCCCTTGGTAGCTCCAGCAGGCCGTCAAACCTCACCAGATTGGAGCCCTCCACCTCGGAGACCTTGAGTACCGCCCTGGCCACACGATTGAGCAGTTCCTGTTCCTGTTCCCTCTCCGGCTCGGTGTAGGCTTCGTCGAGTTTCACTGAGCGGATGGCTTCGACGAGCGGTTTCGCCAGCTCTTCCTGTTCAGAGCTGCGCTCGTCCTTGTCCACCTCATAGGCTTCCACTACTTCGGGTGAAAATTCCTTTTTCTTCTCCTCCTCAACCCTCTCTTTCACCTTCTCTTCGAACAAACGGTAGGCAATTCGAGCCTCTTCCACAGCGACGACGGCAGGATAGTCGATGTTCCGAGACACCTCCTGGATGGGGCTCATGAGTGACATCTCAACCTGCCGGCTGTTCTCAAAGATGGCCTGAAAAGAATAGTAGTCGCGCTGGGTAATGGGATCGAACTTATGGTTGTGGCAGCGGGCGCAGCCCATCGTCAGCCCCAGAAACGCAGCGCCGGTAGTGTCCGCCCAGTCCGTCAGTTCCTCGGCGCGTTGCTGTTCGGCGTATTGTCTTGACTCCAGAGTTTCCGGGCCGAAGGTGTAAAGGCCCGTTGCGACTCGAGCTTCCAGGTATTCCATCTTCTTGGGCGGAATCGTGCGATTGTCCGGCAGCTCGAAGCGGTCCGGCCACAGCTCGTCGCCGGCGATTTGTTCCTGTATAAAGCGGTCGTAGGGTTTGTCGTCGTTGAAGGACTTGATCACATAATCCCGGTAACGCCAGGCGTTGGGGTAATAGTGATCCGATTCAAAGCCGCTGCTGTCCGCATAGCGCACCACGTCCAGCCAGTGTCGAGCCCAGCGCTCTCCATAGCGGGGAGAGTCGAGCAGCTCCCCAATCCTCTTTTCATAGGCATCGGGAGAAGAGTCCTGCACGAAGCTCGCCACTTCTTCCGGCGTGGGGGGGAGACCAATGAGATCGAAATGAGCTCGTCGAATCAGCGTTTGTTTGTCGGCAGGAGGAGCCGGCTTCAGTCCCTTTGCTTCCAGCTTGGCCAGAACGAAGGCGTCAATCGGAGTGCGAATCCAGTTGTTGTCACTGGTCGCTGGAAGAGAGGGACGTTGAGGCCTGCGAAAGGACCACCAGGAGGGCTCAGAAGTCTTGGCAGCGCCCGCCCCGTCCCACGGAGCCCCGGCGTTGATCCAATTGCGCAGAACCTCCAGATCTCCCTCGGAAATCGGTTGCTCGTTGGGCGGCATCTTCAGCTCCCCGACGTGGGCGGCTGCCATAAACAGACGGCTTTCCTCGGCGTTTCCGGGGATCAAGACCGGCCCCCCCTCACCGCCCCTCAACAGGGTTTCCCTCTGCCGCATATCCAGGCCTGCCTGGAGGATGGCTCCGTGGCAGGCCAGACAGTTCTTGTCCAGAACGTTGAGGGCGGCTTTGGCCAGCGATGGATCGTCGGATTCAGAGGCTTCCGAAACGCCCGGTGGTACGCTCACCAGGAGCAGGCTGGAAAGCAGTATCAAAACCTTGCCGAACATTGGATACACCCAATCGGAATTGTACCATCAGGGTGCTGAAGATGTCTGACGCCCGTAAAGCAACGGGGACCGTCAGTCTCGGACCGCTTCCAGGAAATCTTGTGTGGCCCGCACCAGAAGCGGTTCCGGTGAAATCGCCACGTACTGTGCTCCCTTGGCCAGCCACCATTTGGCCGACTCGGCGTCCCGAACCAGGGTACCCAGGGCGACGTCGGAGGCGTTGACGATATCAATAATCTGTTGAAAGGCTTCCTGGACGCGGGGATGGGTCATCTCACCCGGCAGGCCCAGGGAATGAGACAGGTCACTAGGACCGATGAAAATCACATCCACCCCGTCAACCGCCACGATCTCCGCCAGATTCTCGACCGCTTCCGCCGTCTCGACCTGGATGATCACCAGCGTCTCCCGGTTGGCCTGCTTCACATACTCGCCGAGGCTGGAGCGCTGCAGAAAATCGGCTGCTCGAACCCCCGCCAGTCCACGGATACCGCGGGGATGGTACTTTACGGCTCGAACGGCCTGCTCCGCCTCGGCAGCCGTGTTGATCCAGGGAATCTGGAGCCCCTGTGCCCCGGTGTCCATGAAGCGCAGGATGATAGGCGGAAGATTCGTCGTGACGCGGACCAGAGGCGTGACGTCGTGCAATTCCGCGGCCCGCACCAGGTTCTCGCAGCCGCTCGGCTCGAGGGTCCCGTGCTCGCCGTCGAAAACCATAAAGTCCCAGGACTGATAGGCCAGAAAGTCGATGAGCGTGGGCTCCGTGAAACGCATAAAGGCACCGAAGACGGCTTCGCCTGCTTTGAGCTTGGCTTTGGTTTGATTGGTTCGCATTTTGTTTTCCTAATTCATGTCGTCAAAGATCGGTGAAAGGAGGTCACGACTTTTGGTGATAGCAGATTGGGCACAAATCAGCAATGCTCACCTTCATCTCGGGCAAGCGGGATCGACTTTTGACACGTTTCTTGGTAACCTCCTGAGCCTTGAGCGAGAGGGCGTCGGCCCGAAATCGAACTCGCCGGGATCCAGGTCATTTTCCAGGACACTTATGAGCACAAAATTCGAAGCGGCCCCTTCGCAACAACTCAGCCCGGATGCACTGCTCGGCATGCTGCGAGAAATGCTCACCATTCGGGCCTTTGAAAGCCGCGTCGGGGAACTGTATGAAAAGGCTGAAATGCCGGGCATTACTCATCTCTCGATCGGACAGGAGGCAGTGGCCGTAGGAGTCTGCGCTCACCTGAATCGGGGGGACTCCATCACGAGTACGCACCGTGGGCACGGGCATTGCTATTCCAAGGGTGCAGGTTTGGCCAGGATGTTCAGCGAGCTCCTGGGGAAGGTCGACGGCTACTGTCGAGGCAAGGGCGGTTCCATGCATATCGCCGACCGCGAAACGGGACACCTGGGAGCGAACGCCATTATCGGCGGAGGCATCCCCCTGGCTACCGGCGCGGGCCTGTCGGCCAAGGTACTCAAGAACGGGCAGGTCGGTGTGGCTTTTTTTGGCGACGGGGCCCTCAACGAAGGAGCTTTTCTGGAGTCGATCAACCTGGCCGCCATCTGGAAGCTTCCGGTCATCTTTGCCTGCGAGAACAATCAATACGGTGAGTACACGCCCACCGAACAGGTCACTGCCGGGAAACTCACTCTCCGGGGAGAGGCCTTCGGCGTCCCTTCCGCGGAAGTCGACGGCATGGATGTTCTGGCCGTCTACGACGCCACCCTGCCGGCGGTTGAGCGGGCGCGGGGGGGTTCCGGACCCAGTTTCTTCGTATTCGATACCTACCGATACCTGGGCCACGGCATGAGCGATCGCACCCGGCCCTACCGTTCACGCGAAGAGGAGAACGAGTGGCGCGACCGGCGAGATCCGATCCAACGCTTGAAGAACCAGCTGCTCGAGGCCGGACATCTTCGCCCCGACGAGTTCGAGGCTCTGAAAGAGGAAATTGCACGGGAAGTGGACGAGGCCGCTGAGACGGCCAAGCGGGCCCCTTCTCCCGAGCCGGAAGAGGTAACCCAGCATGTCTTCGCAGAGTAACGGCCGCGAGATCACGTTTTCCAAAGCAGTCAACGAAGCGATCCGTGAAGAGATGGAGCGCGACGAGCGCGTGATCCTGTTCGGTGAAGATGTGGCCGTGGCCGGCGGTGTGTGGAAGGTGACCGAAGGACTGTGGGAGCAGTTCGGGGAGGATCGTGTTCTCGACACCCCCATCTCCGAACTGGGCATTGCCGGCCTCGGTGTGGGGGCCGCCATGACCGGCCTTCGACCCATCGTGGAGATCATGTTTGGTGATTTCCTGCCGCTGGCTTCCGATCAGATCGTCAACCAGGCTGCCAAGACCTTTTACATGTCGGGAGGGGAGACGAGTGTTCCCATGGTGTTTCTAACTTCAATGGGGGCGGGTCGGCGTCTGGCCGCCCAGCACTCGCAGAGTCTGCAGGCCTGGTTTGCGCATATTCCGGGTCTGAAGGTGGTTCTGCCGTCGAGTCCTTACGATGCCAAAGGCCTGATGAAGACGGCCATTCGAGACAATAACCCGGTCGTTTTCATGCAGGATAAGGTTGACATCTATCAAAAAGGGCCGGTGCCGGATCCGGCCGTGCAATACACCATCCCCTTCGGCCAGGCAGACGTGAAACGCGAAGGGTCGGACTTGACCCTCATCGCAACCTCGAGCATGGTCCGGGAGGCTCTGGCCGCCGCCGAGGAGTTGGCCGGAGAAGGGATCGAGGCCGAGGTTGTCGATCCACGAACACTGACCCCCCTGGATGAAAAGGCATTGATCGATTCCGTCAAAAAGACGTCCCGCTGTATCGTGATTGATGAGGGCTACCGCCGCTACGGCGCCGGGGCCGAGATCGCCGCACTGGTTGCGGAAAGTGCTTTCTACGATTTGGAAGCTCCGGTGCAGCGAATCGGCGCGATGGATGTTCCGGTTCCCTTTGCTCCCGCCCTCGAGGATCTGACCATTCCCGGTCAAGAGCAGATCGCCCAGACTGCCCGCCAGATGTTCAATTATTGATGGAGGTGCTGTGGCCACCGAAGTGATCATGCCCGCCCTGGAGATGTCCCAGGAGAGCGGCGTGCTGGTGCAGTGGCTCAAGTCCGAGGGAGAGTTCGTGGCCCAGGGCGAACCCCTCATGGAGATCGAAACCGATAAGGCGGTCATGGAGATCGAGGCCTCCGCTGCCGGCGTCTTGTCCGCTGTAACGGCCCAACCCGGAGACGAAGTTCCGGTCGGGCAGGTCATTGCCTGGCTTCTCGAAGAAGGGGAGCAGCCCCCTGCCGAGCAGTCCGAATCGGCGCCCGGGGAGCCTCCCCAGGCTGACACCCCCGCCATCGAGGCGCCCGGTGAGAAGGCGGCGCGTGCAGCGCCTTCACGTCCCGCGCGGGGGAGAGTCCGAGCCTCTCCCAAGACGCGACGGATGGCGCGGGAGCTGGGAATCGATTTGTCCACCGTGGTCGGCTCCGGTCCCGGCGGGGCCATCCTGCCCGACGATTTGTCTTCCGCCACCGCAGGCAGTCCGGCACCAGAAGAACCGGACCAGGGAGAGTACCGCGTAGTCCCCCTCAAGGGGACGCGCCGAACGGTTGCCGAACGCACCCGCGACAGCTACCGGGATGCCCCCCACATTTCGCTCTCGCTGGCGATTGACGTGTCGGCGTCTCAGAATGAAACGGCCGGGCAAACGAAGCTGACTCCCCTCCTGCTCAAGAGGGTGACCGCGTCCCTTCTCAGACACTCCCGGGTCAATGCGCATCTGGTAGGCGCTGAGATCCGGGAATTCAGTAGTGTTCATTTAGGGGTGGCTGTGGCGCTGGAGGAAGGACTGGTGGTTCCGGTGATCCGGAACGTACAGCAGAAGGGCGTCCAGGAGATTCAGAGCGAACTGGAAGAGCTGGCCGCCCGGGCTCGAGAAAAGCGGCTTCAGCTGCAGGAAATGCAGGGCGGTACCTTTACCGTCTCCAATCTGGGCATGTATGGCATCTCCCAGTTCACATCCATTCTGAATCCGCCTGAAGTCGGGATCCTCTCCGTGGGGGCCGTGCGCGAGACTCCGGTGGCCGTCGACGGAGAGGTGGTGCTTCGCCCCCTCATGAACGTGACCTTGAATGCCGACCATCGGGCTGTCGACGGAGCCGTCGCCGCCCAGTTCCTGCAGACTCTCAAAGAGCTCATCGAACACCCGCCGGCCTCCTCGTGACAAAATGATCGAGGTTTATTGGGAATCCCGTAGGGGCCGGTCTCGTGCCGGCCCGCTGGACGGGCGACCACCAGGGTCGCCCCTACGATCTAGGCGGAACTTTGTTGGATATGTCGACCGGTTTTCGGCGGTTATGGGCTAAGTCGATTCCGAGTGCAGCTCTCTCTTGTCTGGTCACGGCCGCAGTCATGGGCGGATCGGCGGAATCCCCCGATCCAGATGCCGGAATCTTCTCGGAGCGGGCGCAGGAGACGGGTCTCGACTTCGTTCACTTCAACGGGATGTCCGGCGAGTTCTATTACTGTGAAATGGTGGGCGGGGGCGGTGCCCTGTTCGACTACGACAACGACGGCGATCTGGACGCCTATATTGTCCAGGGAAGGATGCTCGGCGCCGGCAAGACCCTGGCCGACGCCATTATCCCTCCCGCCACTTCCCCGCTGACGGATCGGCTCTTCCGCAATGACCTGGTCCTGAGCCCCGCTGGGACACGCACGCTTCGATTTACCGACGTCACAGCTCGGAGCGGGCTGGAGGCCTCCGGATACGGCATGGGTGCGGCGGCCGCGGATTTCAACAACGACGGGTGGGTAGATCTTTACGTGACCAATTTCGGCCCCAATCAGATGTTTCAGAACAACGGCGACGGTACCTTTACCGATGTCACGCGGCAAAGCGGCACGGGGAACGAGAGCTGGGGGGTGAGTGCCGCTTTTCTGGATTTCGACCGGGACGGGTGGCTCGACCTGTTTCTCGGCAACTACGTCGATTTCAGATTCTCAAATCGCAAAGAGTGCCATTCTCCCAGCGGGGCGGTCGATTACTGCGGTCCCCTGGGTTATCAGCCGGTTCCCAACCGGCTCTATCGAAACCGCCGGGACGGGACCTTCGAAGACGTGTCGGCGTCCAGCCAGATTGCGCGGGAAAGTAACGGTGCTCTGGGAGTGGTCGCAGCCGATCTGAATGGAGACGGCTGGCTCGATCTGTACGTCGCCAACGATCAGCGTCCCAACGATCTGTGGATGAATCAAAAGGATGGAACCTTCCAGAACGAGGCGCTGCTGGCCGGGGCCGCCCTGAACCGGGACGGGATGGCTGAGTCGAGCATGGGGGTGGATGCTGCAGACTTCGACAACGACGGCGACGAAGACCTGTTCATGACCCACCTGCAGAGCGAGAAGAATACTCTGTACATCAACGACGGAAACGGGTGGTTCAAGGACAACTCCTTCGAAGCCGACCTGGCCACGTCCAGTCTCCCCTATACCGCTTTTGGTACCGGCTTCTTCGACTACGACAACGACGGTTATTTGGATCTGTTCGTGGCCAACGGTGAGGTGAGGACCATCGAAGCCCTGGCCAGGCAGGGCGACCCGTATCCCCTGCGCCAGCCCAATCAGCTCTTTCGCAACCTCGCAAATGGGCGCTTTGAAGAAGTCACCGGACGGGGCGGATCGGGTTTTCAACTTTCCGAAGTCAGTCGGGGCGCTGCCTTTGGAGATGTGGACAACGATGGCGACCCAGACGTTCTGATCTTCAACAACAGTGGACGAGCCAGACTGCTCATCAACAACGTCGGCAAGCGGAATCACTGGTTGGGCTTACGATTCGTCGGCGCGAAAAACAAGCGCGACGCCCTGGGAACCCGGGTTGGCGTATTCCGCCCGGACGGGCCCACTCTATGGCGCCGGGTCCGATCCGACGGAAGTTACGGTTCAGCCAATGACCCCCGCGTGCTGGTGGGACTGGGCGACTCGACCAACGTGACCAAAGTGCGCGCCCACTGGCCCAGCGGCCTCCTCGAGGAGTGGACCGTCCTTACCTTGAACCGCTACACCACACTTCGGGAGGGAACCGGCCAGAAGGTCCGGGACTGATGTTTGAAAGTTTCACCTTCAAGAGTTCCACGTTCCACGTTTGGAGGGGTGTTGCCCAAATCTCTGTCGCCGCTTCAGTGTTTTAGCCCGGATTATGCAAGAACCGTAGTTCGGTGTTGAAAAACGACTCGAGAAGTGGCCCAACTCGGAAGCGGGCAGGTGTGACAGGCGGATTTGCGAAGAATATGGGTTGGCGAGGCGTTTGAGTGGTTTGGGGAGTGAATTTCAGACAGATCTGGGCCTGGATGAGTGTCGGAAGCGGTTTTTCGGGGGAGCTGGGAAAAGCTAACTGGAGTTCAGGCGACTCAAGACGAGGTGGAAGAGGGGTTGTTCGGGGAAGGCTGAGGAAAGATGGACCCAGATGCGTCGAGTGGTTTGTCGGATCCGGGCCCCGATCTTGAGGACCCGACGACGTAAGGTTTCGATTTCGAGCTTGTGCCAGGGGGTTCCGTGAAGATAGTCGCGCAGGCGCACGAACATCTGGTAAGCCAGTGCATGCAGGAGGAGTCGAAACTGATTGGCCAGGAATCGATGACAGCTGAGTCGGTCCATGCTCAGATGATTCTTGAAGGCCTTGATGAAGTTCTCGGTCTGCCCTCGGTTTGTGTAGTGGTCATAAAGTGATTGGGAGCAGAGATCGTCCCGGTTGGTAACTACAAAGCGACGATTGATGCCACGCTGATCGACCTCCACTTTGACAATGACGCGACGGGATCGATCCCAGCTGTGGGCTCGATAAAGAAACTCGTCAAACTGACGCTGTTTTTCCTCCAGCTCAAGGAACCTCAGCCGAGTCGAATCCAGCAGGGGCTCGACCACTCGCTGCAGGCGAGGGTTGCGACTTAACCCAATGACATACTGGAGTTTATTCTCTTCACATTCACAGAACTCGTAGAGCCGAGGCGTGGCAAAGCCGCTGTCGGCCCGAATCTCAATCTCGACTCCCGGCCCCACTGCTTGTCGGATGGCCTCCACGACTCGCTTCAGAATGGGCACGATGTGAGAGGCAGCCCCCTTGTTGCCAGGTCTCAACACGGCACAGACCAGGTCTCCCGTGTCGGCATCGAAGATCAGCAAAGGATGCAGAATGTGGTTTCGGTAATACCCGTGGTAGAAGGAGAACTCCTGTTGGCCGTGAGTGTGGTCGTCGGTACTGTCCAGATCCAGGATGATCTTGGCGGGACGTCTCTTCTTCAGGGAGCGCACATAACGGCCTAGCAGCCACCGGCTCAGACGCATCAGATCCTTCTTGGTGACGGAGTTCTCCAGGCGGGAGAAAGTCGGCTGGGTGGCCAAATCGGGATCGCTCTCTGGCAACTGATCACAGACTGTCTTGAGCATCGGATCCGAGCGCAGCGTATCGGCGTCATTACAGTCTTCGTAGCCGGCCACGATCTGCAAGACTCGTTGTCGAATCAACTTCAACAGGTCATGACGAACGTAGCGTCGGTCTCGACTTTCCGCAATACACGAACTGAAGCCCTCGCACAACCGATGTTGACGATCCAGGGATCCAAACAACAACCATCCTGCGTCGGAAGTGAGGCTCCCTCCATCAAAACGCGTCGTGATCTTTCTGTGGCTGTGAAATGGCAGGGTATTCTGGCAGACTGCTTTCAACATTGCCGTAGCTCCTGTTTAGGGTCATTGTTTCTCTAAACCCTTTTATATCAGAGAGCTACGGCCTTTTTTCTGGGCCCAAATCTCACTTGAATTCAGATCTCTTGCATAATCCGGGCTAGGGCGAACTCGGCTCCGACGACGACCTTAGTGGCGCCAGATCTCCCGGAACGGGCAGGAATACCGGGTCATCATCTTTCCAGGGCCGCCGGCAGGCCTGCCCCTGCTGGTACAGGCTCAGATTGTCCTCCAGCAGTGCGGCGAGATCCTTGCGGCCCGCCCCACTGACTTCCTGGATCATGTTCTGCTGCACTTCGACGGCGCTCTCGAACTGCTGGGTCTCAGCCAGGGCCATCGCCAGGGTCTCCACGTGCTCGAAGGCAATTTCTTCCTGGGTCTTGAAAACTTCCTGCAAGAGATCCAGGGCAAGACGCCCGTTGCGTACTGCGTTGTCGGGTGCCGCCGCCAACAGACGAGCCAGGGCGTGTGTGAGGTCGATATCCTCGGGCAATGCGCGGCGACTCTCCTCCAGGGCGGCTCGGGCCTCCTGGTAGCGGCCCAGTCGGACCAGCGCCATAGCCTGCATGAAGCGCGCGAAAGGGTCGCTCGGATTCAATTCAATCACCCTGGCATAGTGCCTCTCGGCCCGCCGCTGATCCTGCTGACGCATGAGCAGGTTGGCGGCATTGAAATGGGCCCTCTTGAGGCTCGGGTCCAGGTCGATCGCCGCCTGGTAATGCTCCAGGGCCTTCGGATGAGCCTTCTGCAGGGTATAGACCAGCCCTAAATTGTAGTGGAGCCTGGGATTACCCGAAGAGAGCCGTAGGGCTTCCTGATACTCATTCAGGGCCCCGCTCCGATCACCAAGTTGAAGCAACGCCGTACCCAGATCCATATGGGCGATGGGTTCCGCCGGGTCGGCAGCCACCATTTTGCGGAACGCCTCGGCGGCTTCTCCAAACCGTCCCTCGCTCAGCGCAACCGTACCCTGGCTCCAAAAAAACTGCTTGCCCGTCTTGAGTTTACGAATCTCTTCCCGGAGTGGATCAGGGAAGACTGGCTGCACCGACCCACGCTTCTGCAGATGTTCTCGAGCCTTCTCGAGGTCCCCGAGGTGCCGGTAGGCCATGGCCAACGGATAGTGAATACTATTGGCGTCCGGTTGCATGATGATGGCCGCTTCAAAGGACTCGATTGCCTCGTCAAGATCGCCGCGGGAGAGAGAGATCTTGCCCAGTCCAAGCAGGGCTGCTGCCGACGACGGATAGGGGTCACGCGAGACGGCCTCCTGGAAGAGCGGTTCCGCTAGGTCCAAACGATTGAGACCCAGCTGGGCCCCGGCCAGCCTCAGTATGGTGGGGAGGTCATCCGGTTGAATCCTGGCCGCCTGCTGGTAGTGCTCGACAGCTTTCTGCAGCTCTCCCTGGCTTTCGTACAAACGACCCTGCAGGTAGGCCCAGCCAGAATCCTGGGGCATCAAGATGTGCGCATTCCGATAGCAGGCCTGAGCCGCTTCCCAAAACTCATAGGCGTGATAGAGCTTCCCTATCCGCCCAAAGGCGTCAGCCCGAGACGAATCTGAAACTCCGTGCTCTTCGATCTTCGCGGACAGCCTCAATCGTTCTGCTTGAAGCTGCTCCCGGATCAGACGATCCGCGCCGCTCAAATCAGGATGGGAAACCTGGGTCAGTGCCTTGCCGCTCGACTCCTGAAGTAGCAACGGCCGCGAAACCGTATGAGTCGAAGCAGCTAGAAGAACAAGGAAAAAGATCGTGGGGGAAAGCAAACTCATCTCTCCCCAGAATACTATGACGCTTGATCACCGTGCAGTCGAAGCCCTGGAGCTAAGCATTACTCCATTCGAAATCGTGCACGATCTGGTCTCCGGTGCCCGTCTCGTTCAGCTCCAGAAGGTTGCCGTCGGGATCGTAGAAAAACAGGACGTGCCACTCTCCCTCTCCGGAAAAACGCACTGGAGGGGAAACGAACTCGACGCCTTCGGCCTTCAATCGCTCATAAATCTCCGGAAGATTGTCCACTCCGAAGCAGATGTGAGCGCTGGGCACGTGGTGGATCTCGTTTCGCTGTACGGGGCTTTCCGGAGTCAACCACTGGATGAGGTCGAAGGTCAAACCGACGCCCGCTTCGTTTCGGTCGTAGCCCTGTATGCCGTCGGGGGCCCTCATACGATACTCGCGCATATGGCAACCCGGTTTTTTTACCATCTCTGCAACCGGTCCTGCGATGTGCTCCTCGGGGGTGACGACCTCCAGTCCCAGCAGATCTCGGTAGAAGTGCAGGGATCTGTCGATGTCCTTCACCATCACGGCGATGTGGTCAAGCTTCTTTACATACATTCTTGAACCGCTCCTTTCATTTCAATCGGTATTACTTGGTCGTGTAACCTCCGTCCGCGATCAGCACGGCGCCTGTGACAAACGAGGCATCGTCACTCACCAGAAAGAGAACGCACGTGGCCACCTCGTCCGGGTGAGCGAACCTCTGCAGAAGGTTTGCCTTTCGATAAGGCGCCAGATGTTCTTCCGGTATGTCGCGAATCATGGGAGTGTCCATGGAGCCCGGGCAGACGACATTGACGCGGATTCCCTCCATGGCGTGATCCTGAGCCATGCATTTGGCCAAGCCGATCATACCGTGCTTGGAAGCGTTGTAGGAAGCCTGGTTGGGATTGGACACGATTCCCGAGAGGGATGAGATGCAGACAATATTCCCTGATTGCTGCCGGCGCATTTGACGAATCGCATATTTGGAACAGAGGAAGGTCCCTTTCAAATTGACTCCGAGCACAAAATCCCAGTCCTCTTCGGTCGTATCGGGAACCGTCTTCTCGACCTGGACGCCCGCGTTATTGATGAGAATATCCACCCGGCCAAAACGGCGAACTGCTGCCTCAACCAGGTTCCGGGCGTCTTCTACCACGGCCACGTTGCCCTCGACGAACAGGGCTTCCGTCCCTCCGGCCCGCAGAGTGTTGACCACCGTTTCCCCGGCCTCGACGTTTTTGTCGAAAATGACAAGTTTGGCGCCCTCTCCGGCAAAGAGCTTCGCCATCGACTCCCCAAGACCCATTCCTCCGCCAGTGATTATGGCGACTCTGCCGTCCAGCTTTCCGGGCATTTATTTTCTCCTTTCCTGACTCGTCCTCGGATTCGTGGTCCCGTGCGTGAACCAGATGGCGTTCTCGCTCAGGAGGGCCATTTATGACACGACGCACGCGGTGAAGCAAGTCCCGATCACAGGCTGCCTCGAGTCGGAAGAATGCAGCCAAATCAACTGGAAAAATGGTAAGGTCTTGTCCGCCATGACTCGCTGCGTTCTGCTGCTCCTGCTACCCGCCTGCATGATCACATGTCAGCAGCAGGCCTCGGATGGCAGGCTGACTGTCGCCTTCATCCCCAAATCTTTCACCGATCCGTTCTGGCTGGACACGATCGCAGGAGCCGAACGGGCCGCCGGGGAACTGGGGGTGGAGCTGCTGGTGAGCAGTACGAAGGATGAGACTCAAGTCGTGGAACAGGTGCAGATCGTCGAGAATATGATCCTGCGCGGAGTTGACGGAATCGTCCTCGCCCCCAGCGACTCCGACGCCCTGGTGGCCGCAGTGCTCAAGGCGAATGAAGCAAGGATTCCCGTCACCGCCATCGACACTGGACTCAGCGGAGGTGACACCGTTACGTTTGCGGCCACCGACAACCGGCTGTGCAGCACCATGGCAGTCGATCGCTTCGCCGCCCGCCTGGGGGGAAAAGGGAAGGTAGCGGTCGTCTCCTGCACGCAAAGCATTCAGACTTGCAGGGACCTCTACAGCGGCTTCCAGGATAGACTCGAGAAGCATCCAGGTCTCGATTTCGTGGGCGCTCCGATGGGAGTTCCTTTCTGCGATAAGACGTTCGATGCGGTAACCGACCTTCTGACGGCACATCCCAATCTGAATGGTATCTACATCTTCGGCGGCCCGTCCGTTCTTTGTGGTTTGAAAGCCGCCCAGGCGTTTGGAAAAGAGTTGGGAGAAGACTTTTTGATGGTGGGGCGGAGCGCGATCGGAAACTCCGGGGCGAGGGATCTGGAGGCTGTCAAGCGAGGCGAACTGGACGCTCTGGTTGTACAGTTCCCTGACAAAATGGGCTTCGCTGGTGTGGAAAGCATCGTTCATTTCTACCAGGGAACAAGCTCTCCCGAGTTCGTGGACACCGGCGTGGCCCTGGTGACGAGCGACAATGTCGACGAGTTCCTGGCCCAAATTGAGTAGTGCATTTGAGTTTGGACAGGATTCTTGACTCGTTTTACAACGTCAAGAAAGAGTTGCACTCTTGAAGGTCGCTAACCAAGGCCCTGAAAAGAACGGTTCTCTGCATGCCGGCCCGGACCGCCCCCCGCTCGAAGTAGTCGATGTCACAAAGCGATTCGGGGCGGTCAAAGCAGTCGACGGCGCCAGTTTGATGGTTGGCCGCAGCCAGATAGTGGGCCTGGTCGGTGCCAATGGAGCCGGGAAATCGACCCTGATCAACATTCTCGCCGGCGTCACTCAACCGGACAGCGGAGAGCTGCGGATTGGGGGCCGGCCGATTCATCTGGGGAATCCTATGGATGCTCGTTTGTGGGGCATCGAAACGGTTTACCAGGACCTTGCGCTCCTGAACGAACTGGACGTGACTGCCAATATCTTCATGGGGCGGGAGTTGCGCCGACGCACCCTGGGTGTCTCGTGGCTGGCGGAAAAGGCAATGAGGGCCAGGGCCACTGAGCTGATCCGGCAACTCGGGTACGATTTCAGTACCGGCAGTCAAGTCAGATTTCTTTCCGGAGGCCAGCGCCAGGCTGTGGCGCTGGCCCGGGCCCTCTATGCTCGCGCCAGGGTGATCCTGATGGATGAGCCGACGGCAGCTCTGGGAGTTGAGGAGACCCGCACAACACTGGATCTGATCCAAAGCTTCCGGCAACAGGGCCTCTCATTGCTGGTTGTCAGTCATGAACTGGAGCATGTTTTTACCATTGCCGACCGGATCGTAGTCATGAAAAACGGAAGGGTGGTGGCGGATCGCAGCACCCCGTCGACCACTCACGATGAAATCGTGAGCCTCATGATGAAGGGTGAGGCAACTTCGAACAGTTAAAGGCCTCCAACTTGTCTGCAGACTTCAGAACCGCTCATTCTCGATCGATATCCTGGTTGCGGAGGCAGTGGCTGCAGAATCCAGCCGCCCTCAAGTTCACCCGGGTGAAGGCCCTGATCGCTGCCATCCTCGTCCTGATGGCGGCCGTGTCCCTGATTTCGCCAGTGTTCCTGAGTACTCGAAATGTTCTGAACATCCTCGAGCAGCTATCCATTAACGCCATCATCGCGGCGGGGATGACCTTTGTCATTATTGCCGCCGGAATCGACCTCTCGGTGGGGTCGATCCTGGCCCTGGGGAGTATGGGTACGGCCTCTCTGCTGGTATCGGGGATCCCAGTGCCTGCAGCCATGCTGGGGGGTATGCTGGTGGGAACGGGCGCCGGGGCGATCAACGGGGTAGCCATCGCTTACGGAAGAATTCCTGCCTTCATCATGACTCTCGGGATGCTCAATGTGGCCCGGGGAACCGTTTTGTTTCTGACCAGGGGCAACTCCATTGTCGGCTTCCCGGAAGGCTTTCTGTTTCTGGGCAGGGGGCGGATTGGACCTGTCCCCGTGCTGGTGTTGATCACCGCAGCCGTGTACGTCGTTTGCCATCTGGTTCTCGTGAAAACGCGCTTCGGGCGGTACACGTTTGCCATCGGGAACAACCCCGAAACAGCTCGCCGCCTGGGGATTCGAGTCAAGCGGCACCAGCTTTGTCTTTACGCTCTAAGCGGGATGCTGGCCTCCCTGGCCGGGATCCTCCTGGCGGCTCGCCTGGATTCGGCGCTTACGCAAGCAGGGACGGGCGCAGAATTGGACGTCATCGCTGCCGTCGTAATCGGGGGCACCAGCCTGTATGGAGGTCGAGGTTCCATCCCCGGCACCCTGTTGGGGGTGATCTTCTTCCAGATCGTTCGCAACTCACTGAATCTTCTGGGGATATCCGTGTTTGTGCAACAGGTTGCGGTGGGGGCCCTCCTCATTTTCAGCGCCCTGGCAGACCTCCTCTCGGCCCGCTGGGCCAACAAGTGAGGTTACCGGTTACCAACTTCGTTCCTGCCTCTGCAGGTTCCCTGACAGTCAGCTTTCCTCGCGGCTAGCGGGCCGGTTTCGAAGGGGATCTGTCCCGCAGCCGAGCGGGCAGAGGCGCGAATCTTGATGAGCGCGCCCCCAAATGCCTGCTACACTTTCCTCGGGAAGGAAGTTGCGGAACCGCCAGGCGGTGACACGATGGTGCTACGAAACTGGATAGGGCTGGGAGGCTTAGCTCTGGTGTTCACAGTATCCTCGGTTACCCCCGCCTCCGAGGCCCAGGACGGGAGCAGGACTCAGCCGCAGGACCACAAGCCTCCCGTGCTGCAGGCGCTGCCCGAGTTTTCCTTCACCGACCAGCTCTCCCGGCCGTTCGGGACTCACCAGCTACTGGGGAAAGCCTGGATCGCGAATTTCATTTTGACGCGCGGTAGCTCGGCTGCCTCGCAAACTGCCGACCTGGCGGCCCTTCAAAAAGAGCTCAAGAGACGCCCCGGATGGGCCGATATCCATCTCATCACGTTCACTGTCGACCCGGAGCACGACACGCCGAAAGTCTTACGGGAGTATGCACGTGAGGCTGAAGCCGACGAAAGGCACTGGAGATTTCTGACCGGACCGCCTGAACAACTATGGCAGCTGAGCGAACAGGGCTTTCAGTTGGCGGTCGAGGGGGACGCGGGTGATCCGGACACGATCGAGCACAGCCGGAAACTCGTGCTGGTCGATCCACAGGGGCACGTCCGTGGATTCTACGACCCGGAAGCTGAAGAACAACGAGAGGCGCTGAAACGAGATGTCGTGACCACACTCCAAGAGCGCTTTTTGTGGCAGGCTTTCCCGTGGCTGGAAAGGCGCCAGCAGGCTCAGCTTGCGACCGCCGATCAAATGAACGTCGTCCACGACTTCTCGTTCACGGATCGCGTTCAGGAATCCGGCATCACGTTCCGGAACCGAATCGTCGACGATGCGGGACGGTCCTTTATTTTCGCCCATTACGACCATGGAAATGGAATTTCCGTCGCGGACGTCGACGGAGACGGCCGGCACGACATCTACTTCGTGACCCAGGTGGGTGAAAATGAACTGTGGAGGAACCTTGGCCGAGGGAAGTTCGAGAACATGACCGAGCGGGCCGGGGTTGCTGTGAGCGAGCGCATCAGTGTGACCGCTTCCTTTGCCGATATCGACAACGACGGCGACGCAGACCTGTATGTCACGACGGTCCGAGGTGGCAACGTGCTGTTTGAGAACGACGGTAAGGGAGTCTTTACGGACATCAGCGCCGATTCAGGTGTTGGGTACAAGGGCCACTCGTCCGCGGCGGTTTTCTTCGACTACAACCGCGACGGACGGCTGGACCTTTTTTTGGTGAACGTGGGTATCTATACGACTGACGAAGTCGCCGCAGTGGTCCATGACTCGTTTACCGGGCCCGACAGGGCTGAGTATTCTTACTATCGCTCCACCCCAGATGCCTTCAACCGTCATCTGGAACCTGAGCTGGCTGAGTCCAGTGTCCTCTTTCAGAACCGGGGTGGCAACCGATTCATTGACGTGACCGAGCGAGCCGGATTGATCGATGTCAGCTGGTCGGGCGACGCGAGTCCCCTGGATGCCAACGGCGACGGTTGGCCCGATTTGTACCTGGCCAACATGCAAGGCCACGACCAGTATTACGAGAATGTCGAAGGCCGGCACTTCGTGAAGAAGAGTCGCCAGGTCTTTCCCGCTACCCCGTGGGGAACCATGGGGGTCAAAGTGTTCGACTTTGAGAACGACGGGCACTTGGACGTTTATCTGACCGACATGCACACCGACATGTGGAAAAATCTGGATCCGTTTAGCGAGAAGGATAAGATCCCCTATCCGAGGGAGATAGCCGAGCCAGGTATGTTAGCCACGGACGGCAACCATGTTTGGGGCAACGCCTTTTTTCGCAACCAGGGGGACGGTACTTTCAAAGAGATGTCCGACCAGCTCAATGCCGAGAACTACTGGCCCTGGGGTTTGAGTGTTGGCGACTTGAACGCCGACGGATTTGAAGATGCGTTCCTTGCCTCGTGCATGAATTACCAATATCGGTACGGCATCAACAGCCTGCTGCTCAACGACCAGGGGCGGAAATTCGTGGACAGTGAGTTCATTCTGGGCGTCGAACCGCGGCGCGGTGGCCGGGCCATGATCCCCTGGTTTGAACTGGACGCGATCCGCGCGGATAAAGACCATGAGGTGGTCGAGAAAGTCGCTGCCCGGGGCGCCAGAGTCACCCGCGTGGTGGCCTGGGGACCCCTGGGTTCTCGTTCGTCAGTGATATTCGATCTGGACAACGACGGGGACCTGGACATCGTGACCAACGATTTCAATTCCGAGCCCATGGTCCTGGTCAGCAACCTGGCGGATCGCAGGCAGATTCATTTCCTGAAAGTACATCTGACAGGCACGCAGTCGAATCGCGACGGACTCGGTGCCCGCGTAACGGTTCGAGCCCGATCCGCCACCTACACTAAGGTCCACGACGGCCAGTCGGGATACCTTTCGCAAAGCCTGTATCCCCTGTATTTCGGGCTGGGAAGCCCAGGCACCATCGATCAGGTTGAAGTGCTCTGGCCGTCGGGAAAGAAGCAGGTTGTTAAGGGACCGGTGGCCGCCAATTCCGTATTGAATGTGACAGAACCGTAGGGGCCGGCCTGGTGCCGGCCCGCTGGACGGGCGACCACCAGGGTCGCCCCTACGATTTTCCCCCACCGGGTCTGGATGAGCGGAAGAGGCTATAACAGAGCCGTAGGGGCCGGTCTCGTGCCGGCCCGCTGGACGGGCGACCACTCGGAGTCGCCCCTACATTCGTAGGGGCCGGGTTGCCCCTACGATTTTTCTCCACTAGGTCTGGATGAGCGGAAGGCTTCTACGCGGGCTGTGAGTCCTTCGATCAGCAGGCTGTAATCGCTGCCGGCGCCCAGGAAGGTGAAGCCCTGCGATTCTCGCTCCGACAATTCCTCCGGACTGCCGCACCCGGTGCCGATGGCCACACCGGTCCGTCGCCCCACTTCCAGCGCGGTTTCGATCACTGCATCCGTTTTGGGGAGAGGTACTTGCCTCGGATCCAGGCCCATGGCCAGGGACAAATCCCACAGCCCCATATAAATGATGTCGATTCCAGGTACGGAGGCAATCTCCTCCAGCGCTTCGACGGCTTCGACGGTTTCCAGTATCAGAGCCACCAGGATGTTCTCGTTGGCTTGGGCCAGATAGTCGTTGTACTCAAGCGAGTAATGGGATGCCCGAAGAGGCCCGAAACCGCGCCTGCCCTGCGGGGGATACCGCGTTGCGGCGACTATGGCTTCCGCCTCGGCCACGGTCTTGACCATGGGGACCAGCACACCCATGCCGCCCATGTCCAGGGATCGCTGGATCGAGAACAGGTCCGACGGGGGTACGCGGACCACCGGAATCGTATCCGTCCCGCTGACGGCCATCAGCACGTGCTCGACCTGAGCCGAGTCCAGGCCGCTGTGCTCCGTTTCAATCACCAGCCACTCGAGTCCGGCATGAGCCATCAGCTCGGCCACATGAGGGCTGCCCATTCCCAGAAAACCTCCCAGGGTCGTCTGGCCGGACTGCAGCTTCCGGCGCACTCGATTCTCTTTCATTGAGTCATGTCTCCGTTTTCCATGATTAGGGCTCGCGCAGAAATAACTTGGCATTTTGGCATCTCATCTTCACACCATCTTCGGCCGCTCCTCAATCGCGAAATCCTCAACGTGGACCCGACTACGCTTGCGGTTTCGCTCAATCGTTCGCGGCCAAATCTGATGCAAATCTGAGCGCCAATTCTACCAAGTTATTTCTGCGCGAGCCCTATTAGTCCTGCAAGGAAGTACTCAAAGTTTCAGATCCGCGAGGATAGATCACCTCGAGCGTGTCAGAGTCTTCGGTAAAGCGAAGGTGGCGGTTGACCCCGATGTCTTTGAACTCCTGCACGTTGCCCGAAGGCCACTGGATTTTCAGCCAGTCAACTGTCTGTACCTGTCCGAGCCCGAAATGAACCAGCGCGGGACTCTGGGAACGAAAGCTGTTCACCGGATAGAGCTGCCGATGAAGAGTTCTGAGGCCGGCCCGCAGTGCGATTCGGGCTCCAATACCCAGAGAGTTGCTCTCTTTGCCCCTCAAGGAGACCTTCAGATAATTCTTTTTGGGAAAGTGGTTCTCGTACAAGAGCAGCGGGCCTCCGCCGGTCTGGCGCACCAGTACATCAGGCATTCCATCGTTGTTGAAGTCGGCGCCCACGCTGGCGCGCCCGTCGCCCTCGCTGTCCATTCCGCTCTGATAGGTCAGGTCCAGGAAGACTTCTCCGTCCACACCCAGATACGTGCGGTTGGCTTCAAAGGCACTCAGATTGAAAGACGAATCGCTCAGATCAAAAGGATTTCCAACCCAGAATTCTCCCGATCTCCAGTCCAGGTCGCCGGCCTGCTTCAACAACGCCGATCGATCGAAAGGTTGCGCCACGGCAACCTGCCAGACGCACCGTCAACCGTCCGCCGCATTGCGATCCTTGCTTCTGAATCCGGAGGGGACGTAAAGGTCGAGCCACCCGTCATTATTCAGGTCGACCAGACTGGGACCGTAAGACCAGCCGGTGCTGGCAATTTCAGCGGCGCGGCCTCGTCGAGTGAATCGAAGGTTTCCCTGGTTGAGAAACCATTCACTCCCTCGTGCAAAGTTCCGCACTTTTTCGAGCACGTCAGGCGGATAAGCGGCCGGGTGGAGGTTGGCTATGATCCGATCCGCCGATTTCGAATACATGGCGGCAAGATACAGGTCGACGTGACCGTCGTTATTGAGATCACCGGCGGTCAGACCCATCCCGAATCCGCCAAAACTGTGCTGCAGGGAGAGTTCCTTGAAAGGAAGTCCGGGCCCCTGGTTGAGAAGAATCGTCTCTCGCCCGAATTCATCGGGCAGTGCTAGATCCGGATCCCCGTCTCCATCGGCATCAAACCAGACTGCCGCGAAACAGGAACGCCGGTCGCCCCCCGTCCTGGTTTGCTCCGTTACATTCTCGAACCGCCAGTTGCCCAGGTTTCGCAACAGTACATTCTCAACTCCGCTTCGATTCGATATCCAGGACCTGGCTCCCTCCAGCCGGCCCGATCCCCCGGCAACGTACAGGTCCATCCGTCCATCCAGATCGTAGTCCGCTACAGAGTAGTTCTGACCCCGGTCCATCAGATGTAGATTGCTATTGGTGGTGATGTCCTGAAAAGTGCCGTTCCGCAGGTTCCGATAGAGCCTGGTTCCGAACAGTAGATCCTCGTACCCGTCGTTGTCCAGATCAACAAAGGCGGCTGCAATGTAGCTGGGAATCTCAGGCAGCCCGGCTTCCGCGGTTACATTGCGAAAGCCACCCGGGCCGCCCCGATACAGCCCATGGGTTTTGACGTCGGTCACCAGGACATCCAACCAGCCATCACTGTTGTAGTCGCTGGCGTAAATCCCCCCGGTAATAACGCGGTCCTCACCCTCGGTTTTCCAATGATCCAGGTAGACTTCGGGTTGCAGGCCTCGCTCAGCCGCCACTTCCTTCATCAGAAAGTCGCTGCTGTGACCCCAGTTGACGGCGTAGACATGGAACCCGCGAATCCAACCCACACGGTCCGGCAGGTCATCCGAGGGAGGGTCCAATGTCACTCGCGCCTTGATCAGGGCCTCAGCCACACTCCCTTCGGTGGTTCGGCCGGTGAAACGGACTTTCATGGTTCCACGCCAGGGGCCGGCGGGCTTGTCCCTTTCTTGAGGGGCCAGTTCCATCATTGCCACCTGAACCCGGGGAGGTTCGCCGACAGCCGATGCATAGGCCGGTGCGAAGAATCGAATCAGCCTGTCCACGGATCCGGGAGGGGAAACAAATTGATTTCGGTAATCGAACAGATAATCGACAATGATTTTCGCATTGGCCTTTTTCCGACGTGCGGTTTCCTCACGTATCCGGGTAAACTGGCCGGATGCCGTCTTGATGGCAGGTCCGGCAGCCCGCAGGACCTGACCTGCACAGTCCTTGCTGAAGGATTCCAAAAGGGCGGAACGGTCGTGCTCGACCAGGGCGCTGGTCCATTTCGGAAAGACTTTATGGTCCAGAACGAACACCCAGTGCTCAGCGTCCCAGATAAACTTGCGATGAGCTTCCGACAGGGCCAGTGCTTCCGCCGCCCGGGATGGGTCCCCGCCGCCTGACTGTTGTAAGAAGATGGGGCTTGAGAGAAGTTCTACTCCCAGCATCTGGCTCACAGCCAGAACGATCAAAAAAGCCCGGGCGCGGAAATCAGGCATTAGATTCGTGAGTTTCGAACGATTCAACCCTCTCTTCATACGTGAGTTCTCCAGCGCATGATCAAAACCTATCACTGCTCCAGCCTCGCATCAACTTTCTCTCGTCATGTTAAAGTGAGTACGCTTCGCCGTTAATCGAGGAGTCCCCGTGAAATGACACGTCGTAGTCTGCTGCTTTTGACATTGCTGGCAGTGCAGCCGACCTGGTTGGCAGGCCAGCCGGCGCAACAGGTCCAGGAATACATTCAAAGTGCCGCTCGCGCCGAGCAAAATGGCGACTGGCTTTCCGCCGAACAGGCGTATCGGTCCGTGCTGGAACTTCAACCTGAATTCCCTCAGGTCCATGCCAAGCTGGGGGTGGTCTATCAGTTTCAGGGAAAATTTTCCCAGTCCATTGAGTCCATCCAAAAGGCCTTGACACTCGACCCCGACCTGCCCGATGTCCACTTCTTTCTGGGGCTTGGATACTACAGCTTGTATCAGTATCCCAAGGCCGTCGAGTCCTTCCAAAAGGCGATCTCCCAGAATCCCGAGAACGTGAAGGCACAGGTCTACCTTGGTGTTTGCTATTTAGCCCTGGAGCGTATCGACGAGGGCATTGCGCACCTGGAGGAGCTGACGCAAAAGCATCCTCAGGAACTGGAGGCACTGCAGACGCTGGCCCAGGCCTATCTGACCAGAAGCAGGGTTTCCTATGACCGATTCAAGCAGACCTTCTCGCGCATTGAAGAACTCGACCCGGATTCCTTCCGCACCCACCAGATCATGGCCGAGGCGTATGCCACCCAGGGACGTTTGACACAGGCCGCAGAAGAATACGAGAAAGCCGTGGCCCTGAATCCCAACGCACCCGGGGCCAACTTCGCCCTGGGCGATCTCTACTTTGGTCTAGGACAATACGACAAGGCCGAGCCGGCGTTGGAGAAGGAGCTGAAGCTTGATCCCCACCATCCGATTGTCAACCTGGAATTGGGAATTATTAAGAACTACCGCCAGGAGTTTGACGGGGCCATTGGGCATCTTCAGCAAGTATTGCGCGTAGACGATCGAATCCCGGATGCTCATGTTGCTCTGGGCACGGCTTACGTAGCCAAGGGGCGTCTCGAGGATGCCGTCAAGACCCTTCAGCGGGGCATTGCGCTGGATCCAAGCCAGCCACAGGCCCACTACCAGTTGGCCCAGGTCTACAGGAAGCAGGGGAGGTCGGAAGAAGCTCAAAAGGAACTAGAGTTGTTTCAGAAGCTGGACCTGGAAAGTCGAGAAAAGAAGCATCTCGAGGCTGAGAACTTCCTGCAGAAAGACCCCTAGTAGGGGCGACCCGGCCCCTACGAATGTAGGGGCGACTCCGGGTGGTCGCCCGTGCAGCAGCCCACCGTAGGGGCGACCCTTGTGGTCGCCCGTCAGGCGGGCCAGCTCAGGGTAATCTCGTACCGGTGCCCTGGCGCAGCGTCGTGTAGGTGTCGACGGGTACTGCCTTCCACTCTTCGACCTGCCCGTCCGGCCACCAGGCCTTGACTCCCCGCACCCGTGTAGCGTCGCCCAGCCCAACCAGCACCCGCGGATCATTGGCCGAGGCGTAGCTGCCGTCCGATCGTGCCCGGCGCCACAAGGCCGGGCCTTGCGGCGGTAACACCGCGACTCGGGTACCCAGCATGTCTCGTGCCGGTGCCTTGCCAACCAGTTTCAGCCCCACCCAGTGTTGGCCGGAGCCGACCTGGTTGATCAGGAGACGAGCCCGGCCACTGTTGTTGAGCAGCAACACATCCGTATCTCCGTCATTGTCCACATCCCCGAATGCGGCCCCACGGCTCACCTCCGACAACCCGAAGACCGCACCCGCATTGTCCGTCAGTTCTTGAAATTGTCCTTTACCCAGGTTGCGAAAAAGTTGATTGGTTTGATGCAAAGGGTAAGGATCGTTGGCTCGGACCAGCGCCTCAATATTCTTGACGTGTCCGTTGGCAGTCAGGATGTCCTGCAGGCCATCGTTGTCATAGTCAAGAAAGGCAGTCCCGAATCCTGTGAAGACTACACTGGGAAGAGCCAGTCCGCTCCGGTAGGAGACATCCTCGAACGAGCCCCCTCCAGTGTTGATGTACAAAGTGTTCTTTTCGTTGAGCGACATATGCGTCATGAAAAGGTCTTCATCCCCGTCATTGTCGAAATCACCGGCATCCACCCCCATGCTGGACTCGGCAAAGCCTTCGCCGCTCACGGCACAGCCGGCTACCAGCGCTTCGTTTCGAAACGTCCCGTTCTTCTGGTTGATCCAGAGGTGATTGGGTCTTTTGTCATTGGCCACATAAATGTCGATCCAGCCGTCCCCATTGAAGTCGGCAGTGCTCACTCCCAACGCCCCACCCGACTGGCTGGCGATTCCCGATTTGCGGGAAACGTCCTCGAAGGTTCCGTCCCCCCGATTGTGGAACAGGCTCTCAGGCAGCGGGTCGTAACGGCTCGGGTCGCAGTACTCGCGCGCGCTCTTGCTGCTGGCATTGCCGAAAGAAAAGCACAGCTTTTGATTCGAGAAACTGAAGTTGACGTAGTTGCCTACGTACAGGTCCAGCCAGCCATCCCGATCATAATCCAGAAAGGCCGCACTGACACTCCACCGCGGGTCATCTGTACCGGTCGCCGCCGTCACGTCGGTAAAGGTTCCATCCCCGTTGTTTCGAAACATCTGGTTGGCCCCGAAATTGGTCACATAGAGGTCGGTCCAGCCGTCATTATTGAAATCTCCTGTTGCAACACCCATCCCGTAGCCCGGCGCCTGGATCCCACTCCCCTCGGTCACGTCTTTAAAGCTCAACCGGCGCCTGCCATTTTTATTTTTCTCCACACTGAGGTCGTTTCGGTAAAGCCTGTCGATCAGAGGCCTGGAATCGGGAGGGGGGAAGACAGCATCGGAAAGGGTCTTTTCGGGTCCTAGCATGTGACCCTGGACCAGGTAGAGGTCGAGGTCGCCGTCATTGTCGTAATCGAACACGGCCCCGCCCGCCCCCATCATTTCGCAGAAATAGCGTTCCCCCGACATGCCATTGAAGTGCACGAAGTCAATCCCGACATCCTGTGCCATATCCAGGAAGATCCGGGTAGCGTTCGAGCCTTCTTCGAACTCCCTGCTGTCCGGATCCTGCAGGCCCCGGGTCAGCGATAGGGTCATCGGAGCCAGGACCGCGATGATTGCCGAGTGGGCGAGTACCTTCGATCGCATACCCTTCCCATTATGAACCACTCCCATTATGAACCACTCGAATTATGAACCACTCGAATTATGAACCACTCCGAATCGTCGACCCCGGGGGTAGAAAACTGAACCGGTCTGCAACATTTCCTTCCGGGCGCTCCCGCACCCGGCTCTGATAGCATTCGATGATCAGTGCGGGGGGGCTGCCTCGGTCCGCAGAAACTCCCGCACCAGCTTCAGATTGCGCCGGGCATCGGGGTAGTGCGGGTCGATCTCCAGCGCGCGCTCATACTCAACTGCGGCAAAGGTAAGCTCTCCAGCCGTGAGAAGGGCGTTCCCGAGATTGTTGTGGGCCTCCGCATAGTCCGGATCGATGCCAACCGCCCGTTCAAATTGAGCAAAGGCCCGCGCCACGTCTCCCTGCTGAGCGAAAGCGATGCCCAGGTTGTTATGTGCCTTGGCGAACTCCGGCTCGATTTGGAGCGCTTGCTGGAAAGCGGCGATCGCCTCCTTTGTATGGCCCAGGGCCAGCAGCGCTCCACCCAGGTTGTAGTGGGCTTCAACGAAGTCCGGTTTGATTTCCAGGGCCAGGAAAAAGTGCTGCATAGCCTGGTCGGAGTTGCCCTGTTCGAGCAGGGCGTTGGCCAGGTGGTTGTGTGTTGCCGCGTAGGAGGGTTGCAAGTGCAGCGCCTGACGGTAATGCCGGATGGCATCGGCGATCTGTCCTTGCGAATAAAACGCCTGGCCCAGGTAGTCGTGGGTTTGGGCATCATCGGGCTTGATGCGCAGCGAGTGCCGGTAGCCGGCAATAGTCCTGTCGCGTTCCTTGAGCGCGTAGTCTCTTTGCAAGGTCAGCAGGTCAGCTTTACTTTCCGCCAGCACCTGGATCCACAGGTCCCCCATCTCATCCGAGGAATTGGGCCCGTAGATGACCCGCCGGGGTGGGTCGTGTGGGTTGCGAATGTTGTCGGCCGAGTTGTCGTAGCTGTAGCGCATCGACAGCCTGGTCCCCCTGGGGAGTAGGATCGGTTCCTTGTAGAGGTATTCGTCCTGCCAGTTGAAATCCCAGTCCTGGATAGAAATGAGCCAGCGCCGGGTCCCGTCCGGAAGTCGGGCGAAAGCTCGCATCTGTTTGCCCAGGTAGTGGGCATGCGGGTACACGCCCAATACCTCGACCGCCACCGGCAGGACGTAGCTGTCTTCAATCCAGTACTCCTTCTCTCCCGCTGGGATGTCGATGGTTCGGGACCCGAGCCCCAGTATAAAGGGGGCCTTCGCGGGCGCTTCGTCGGTGAAATAAAGACCGACACTGGGCTGAATCCGCTCCGGCTTGCCGGAGGACAGCATGTGCAGTTCCCAGACCAGGTCGGCTCCTCTTTGCAGCTGCCAGGACATGCCCTCAGCGCTCTCCATCGGAACTTTGCCTGGTGTCCAGCCCAGGAAATGGCCATCCGGAGGGCGCGCGAACTGGGTGGACCTCATGCCTTCAAAGCCGGGTCTGGAGTCTTTTTCATCCAGATGCCGGGACCGGGACGTCGGATCCACCAGCCCTACAGCATGATGCACGACCCGCGAGTTGCCCGGGCGCAGTTCCAAGGCTCGTACGTAACGTTTCGACTTGAGAGGCACCGGGATCACGAACATCCGGAATACGTCCGGACCCTCGGCCGCCAGCGTGTAAGGCCGAGGCATTGTCACCACCAGATCCGGCTCTCCCAGGAACCAGCCGGCCGGCCATTGTGGTACCCCGGGTAAATCCGCCGGATCTCCTTCAGCAACCCCCTCCGCCACCCACTGCTCGAGCACGCCAATCTGGTCGACACTCAGCCAGCGCTCCCCTATGAACTCTCCGTAACCGGGCTCGGGCTGCCAGGGAGGCATGTAGCGACTCTGCGTCACCGAGACGATCGTCTTGCCGTGCCTGCTGACGTCCGAGTAGCTGAGCAGGTCGAACGGCCCCGCACCTCCGGGCCGATGACACGTGGCGCAGTTTCCGAAGACGAGGGGAGCAATATGCTTGTTGAAGCTCAACCGGCCGGCTGGACGCGGGACATAAGCCCCCGGCTTCCCTTCAGACATGGAGACCGGGGGTGACGGGTGTGCGTCGGGCGGGTCCGGTTCCTTACATCCGATCCACACGAATCCGAACAGAATTCCCGCCAGGATGGAAGGCGCAGTAGCCCTCTTAAGCTTCACCGTTTTACCGTAATGTCGCGCACGGAGGTCCCGATCTTTCCTGAAAAACCCTGGTGGAGAACAACGATCAGCCGGTAGCTCCCCGGAGGAGCCTTTCCCTGGGCAGTGAAGTCAACAGTGTCGCTTTGGCGGAGCCTGGCCAAGAACTCGGAAGGGAAGTCCCGCTCCAATCGGCGCCTGAACAGCAGCTTTTTCCCCACCCAGCGGCCGGATTTGTCAAGCAGAGCACCAAACATCTCCAGGAGGAACTGGGCGCCCCTGTCATGAGATTTGAGAGAGAGCTCATCGGTCGGAAGGAACATCCGAACGGTCAGTTCTCCCTCTTCATTCGCGACCCGCACGTCAAAAGGGAAATCCTGAAACAGTTCCGGGAACTTGAAGGCGCCGGCTAACTGATCCTCATTTGTCTCTGAGTACTCCCGACGATAACGGAGAGTGAGATCTTTGCGGTTCAGTTTTACCTTGATGCGATGCAGCTTGGTGACTTTCTTTTTCCGGTCCGGAACGTACCCGATGAGATAGTACTGGCGGCTGTCCGAGTAGACCTGGCGGAGGCCCACAGCCAGATCGTTGTTGTTGAGAAACCACAATCCACCTGTTCCTGAGGCCAGAGCCGTTAAGAATTCCTGAGGGCCGCTGATCTGCTGGTTCGCGAATCTTGGATAATTCGCAAAACTCTGGTACTCGGCACTGCTTGGAGGTGGGAGCAGCCCGCGGGCATCGACGCTGTAAAGGGAGACCTGGGAACGATTTGCCTGTTTCATCGCTGACTGAAGTTTCGAAACGCCCATCGGCTTGCTTCCCAGCCTGGAATCCACAAGGCGCAACACCGTCATTTCGGTCATCGGGTCGACCGCTTCCTGGGCCGCGCGCTGCGCGATAATCTGGCCCAGCAGCCGACCGGGATCCAGAGGGTAGCCCTCGGAATAGAAGAGCACGTTTTTCCTTCCTGGAAGGGAGCCAAGATGTCTGGCCAGTCCCGAAATGACGTGGCAGGCGTAGCTGATTCTCAGTTCAAGATCAGTTAGAAGCAGTCTTCCCTGGCCTATTGCCGCACGAATCGCCAACTCCAGATCCTGCGACACGGTTCCGGGTTGAGGGGGAGGAAAATCACGGTCCTGGATTTGCGAAAAAATGACCTCCACTTCGTCCATGAAGCGAATTATGCTGATCCCTTCCTGAGGCCTGAATGAGATCTTTTCGAGCGCCCCTCGAAGCTTGTCCGGATCACTGGTAAAGGACTGGTGGATTCGCAGGCCCCGCTTGATGCTCGCCAGCATGATCCGATCCCGTGCCGCTAAATGAGACTGAAAGAACTCTTCAAAAGAGTGCTTGACCCTGAGCAGCGAATCGAAAGACATGCTCTCCAGGTCGAGAAGGACGACGAAATGAGCACCCTCACCCGGCTGAGCAGCAGGAGTATCTTCCGGGCGAAAGGGTTCTCGGTCGTTCTGAGCCGCTGAGATGTCGTCTTCCCCCAGTCGCTGAAAGGACGTGACCTCTTGCTTCTTGCCGTCTTCCCAGATTTCTATCTCGTGGGCCTGCAGATCAGAAACGAATCTCCCCTTCTTGTCAGTGACGATGAGGTCAATCCGGACAACTTCAGACTCGGCGGTGAAGAGGGGCTGCTTTTCTCTCTGAGCGAAGAGATTCCCCGGCAACAGGACCAGAGCCACGGTCAGGAGGGTGGGAAGCGTTCCGACCACGGCAACAAGTCTAGTTGGCGACTGGACTCTCTTCGTCATTCCCTGAAAGAAGTCCGGGACATGCAAGTTCTAAATCCTAGAGGCTGATCTATGATGCCACAAGAGCGAGCGCAAAGGGGCGGCTCTGTTGGCCGCCCGACTTGAGAGAATTGATCACCGATCGCATCCTGAGTAGAATAGGTAAGTCATGAAGATCCACCGCCACCATCTGTTCCGATCCTTGGTCGTTCTGATCGTCGTGTCACTGGGGCTTTCGTTCCAGGGACTGGCAGGGAAGAAAAAGAAGAAAAAAGCAAACCCCGACATTCAACGTGAGGAAGCGGAGGATTATTTCAAGAAATGGCTGAAAGAAGACGCTGTCTACCTTATTAGTGAAGATGAGGAATCAGTTTTTCACAGTCTTTCCACGCTGGACGAAAAGGAACAATTCATCGAACAGTTCTGGCGCCGGCGAGATCCAGACCTGAGAACGGCGTCCAATGAATTCAAGGAGGAACATTATCGCCGGATCGCCTACGTCAATGAGCGATTCCATAGCGGCAAGCCGGGCTGGAAAACAGATCGAGGGAGGATTTATATCATCCACGGCGAGCCGGCCGAGATTGAAAGCTATCCCTCCGGAGGCTTTTACGATCGCCCCTTTGAGGAAGGTGGCGGACAGACCACCGTTTACCCATTTGAAACTTGGCGCTATCGGCACGTTGACGGAGTCGGAGACGACATCATGTTGGAATTCGTGGACGACTCCTTCACGGGAGACTACCACCTGGCCCTCAATCCCGAGGAAAAGGATGCTCTGCTCCATATGCCGGGTATGGGCTTGACCTGGGCCGAGCAGGCGGGCCTCAGCGAGAAACAGGATCGTCCTTACTTTAGTCCGGGAAGACACAATCCCGCCTATGCCAGTGGCTACAAGAGCAACCCCTTCTATCGCTACGAAATTTTTTCCAAAATACAGCAGGTGCAGCAGGTCAAGTATAACGATCTCAAAGAGCTGGTGAAGGTCAGCATCGGCTATTCAAGCCTTCCCTTCCAGGTTCGAAGTGACTACTTCAAGATCAACGATCAACAGGTTCTGGTTCCCGTCACTCTCGAGCTCCAGAACAAGGACATGACGTTCGAGCGCGACGGGGAAGTGGACTCGGCGCGAATCGGCCTCTACGGTGCTGTCACCAGCCTGGGTAATCAGTTCATTGAAGAATTCGATCACGATCTGGTGGTGTCGTTCCAACCTGAAAAGCTTGAGAAGGGTTTGCAGGGCCGTTCGATGTATCAGAAGATCCTTCTTCTGGAGAACAAGACTCGCTATAAGCTCGACCTGATCGTGAAGGACCTGAGCAGTAACAACATAGGTGCTGTCAAACAAGCCATCATTCCACCAGCGAGTGTGAAGGAAAAGGAGAAATTGAGCAGCAGTTCGCTCATTCTTTCCGACTTCATACAACAGCTTGGCGAGCAGCCCAAATACGATGAAATGTTCGTCCTGGGAGACGTTTGGATTCGGCCCAGCGTTGGAAAGAACTTTTCAAGGAAGCTCCCCCTCGGGGTCTACCTGCATCTGTACAATTTCGGCGTCGACCAGTCCTCCAATACGCCCGAGCTGGAGGTGAGCTACCGAATCAGGCGCGACGGTCAAGTGATCCAGGAGGCGACTGACAGCGCCGGGGAATCGATTCAGTCTGTTGTCGGACAAAGAATGGTCCTGATCAAGAAGTTGGATCTCAGCGATTTGGAACCCGGACAATACCGGATCGAAATCGAAGCCTGGGATCAGCTCAGCGATGCGAAGACAAGGGTCGAAGACAATTTCCGAGTTGAGGGCGATTAGTCTCCTGAAACTGATCACAACTGGCAACTTATCCCTCCCCCATCCCAAACTGCAACTCAACTGGCTGATCGTGGTGATCGGTATCACCACGCTGTCGGTACACGCATCCGAGAACAGAGACGCTGGCCCCGACTTGTTCAGCGACGTTGCCGAGGCGGTTGGGATTGACTTTGTTCACTTCAATGGGATGTCGGGTGAATATTACTTTTGCGAGATGATGGGCCCGGGGGGAGCCCTGTTTGACTATGACAACGATGGTGATCTGGACATTTACCTGGTGCAGGGCAACATGCTGGGGCCAGGCAAGAGGCTGGAGGACGCCCTCTTTCCGCCTCCCGGAAGGCTGCCACTCAAGGACCGGATTTTTCGAAACGATTTGGTGTTGAATCCGGACGGGACGTCCACTTTGCGCTTCACTGACGTTACAGAACGGAGCGGGATTGTCTCGACTGGCTATGGGATGGGAGCGGCCGCGGGTGACATCAACAATGACGGCTGGGTGGACCTCTACGTCACCAACTTCGGGAAGAACCAGATGTACCGGAACGACGGAGACGGCACCTTCACCGAAGTCTCCACCGGTGAAGACACGGATTCAGAATGGAGCGTGAGCGCCGCCTTTCTCGATTATGATCGGGACGGCTGGCTGGACCTTTTTGTGGGCAATTACGTCGAGTACAGCTTGTCCAATCCCAAGAAGTGCTACTCAAGTACTGGAGCCGTCGACTATTGTGGACCCCGGAATTACGCCGGCCAGCCCAACCGATTCTTTCGCAACCGGGGTGATGGAACCTTCCAGGAGGTGTCATCGCAGACCGGGATCGCCGGAAGGCACGGTGGCGCGCTGGGCGTCGTCACTGCCGACTTTAACGGAGATGGCTGGATCGACATCTATGTAGCCAACGATCAACGCCCCAATCACTTATGGATCAACCAGGGAACCGGCATCTACAGAGACGAGGCACTGGTGGCCGGATGCGCGCTGAACCGGGATGGAAAGACCGAGGCCAGCATGGGAGTCGATGCGGGAGACCTGGATAACGACGGCGACGAAGATCTCTTCATGACCCATCTGATCAGGGAAACCCATACGCTTTACCTCAATAACGGACGGGGATGGTTTGAAGACCAGACCTTCGAGAGCGAGTTGGGAGTAGCGAGCTTGCCCTACACCGGGTTCGGGACAGCCTTCCTTGACTATGACAACGACGGCTGGCTGGATATTCTGACGTTGCACGGTGAAGTGGCCACCATCGAGGCCCTGGAAAAGCTAAGAGATCCCTATCCATTGCATCAGCCCAATCAGCTCTTCCACAACCTGGGAGACGGGCGCTTTGAGGAGGTCACTGAGCAGGGGGGGGCCGTATTCAAGCTCTCGGAGGTGAGCCGCGGCGGTGCCTTTGGGGACGTGGACAACGACGGGGACGTGGACGTCCTGATCGTCAACAACAACGGCCCTGCCAGGCTGCTCATCAATAACGTCGGGACACGCCGGCACTGGTTGGGTCTGAGACTGGTGGGGAAAGAGAGCCAGCGAGACATGCTGGGAACCCGGGTGGAAGTGGTTCTCTCTGACGGTTTGACCCTGCTGCGGCGCGTGCGAACCGACGGCAGCTACGGCTCCTCGAACGATCCCCGGGTACTTGTCGGTCTGGGGAAAAAGACCCGGGTCGCTGCAGTGCGCGCCTACTGGTCCGGTGGCCGCGTGGAAGAATGGACTGACGTCTCTGTGGACCGGTACACAACCCTGCGCAAGGGCAGCGGCCGGGTAGTCCCTGAAAATGAGTGATCAGACCGAGAGTCCAGCTCCTTTGACGCACAGTACCCCCTTTCATAAAACGTCATCCTATTTCTGCAAGAGAGTACTCGGCGTGGTCCATGTCTTCGGTGTGTTCTGGATCGGACTCACCGCCGTGCCGGCTGCCCTGGCCAGTGAAACCCTGCCCATGGTGCAGTCGAGCGATCAACTCAGGGCTGTCCCCCATCCGCAACTGAGCAGGCTGGAGCCCGCGGCCGGTGAGCAGATACTGGAGGCGCGGAAACGGCTTGAATCGATGGCGCAAGCCAGGGATGTTACAGGGGAGAAACTCAGCCAGGCCTACGGGGAGATGGGCAAGCTCTACCACGTCCAGGATTTTCTGGGGGCAGCCCAGGCCTGTTATCTGAATGCGCAGTTACTGGCACCGGGAGACTTTCGCTGGTCTTACTACCTGGGGCCCATCTACAAGAACAAAGGCGAAATCGAGAAGTCCATCGCCAGTTACGAGAGGGCTTTGCAGGTCCGACCTAAGAACATCCCCGCGCTTCTGGGTGCGGCCGGGGGCCACCTCAGCCTGAACCGGTATGCACTGGCCCAGCCTTTGTTCGAGCAGGCGCTGGCTGTGGACGAGTCGTGTGCTCCGGCCCTGGTAGGGATGGGAAAAATCGCTTCGTCAAAGCGGAACACCGAGGAGGCTATCCAGCACCTTGAGGCGGCTCTCGCCCTGCAGCCGAACGCCAACAGCATCCATTATTTGTTGGCCATGAGCTATCGACGGCAGGGGAACCTCGGCAAAGCCCGGGCTCACTTCCAGAGAGTTGCAATGCTGGAACGGATGCGCAGAGGTCATGCCACCCCGGGCTACCCCGACCCCCTCCTGCAAGACCTGGATGCATTGAAGACGGGCTGGCGCCTGCACTGGACCCGGGGAATACGCGCCTTCGGCAAGGGTCGCTTTGCCGAGGCCGCCAACCAATTCCGTGCCGCCATAGCTCTGGACCCCAAGAACCCGATTCCGCGAACAGATTTGGGTTCGGCATTGGCCCGGTTGGGCGATCTCGAAGGGGCAGCCCAACAATACGCGGTGGCTTTGCGAGTCTCGCCGGGCAATCCGATGCTGCATTACCACCTGGGGACCACGCTGATGGGATTGCATGCGGATGAGGATGTAGCGGAACACTATCAGGCAGCGATTCGGTCAAACCCCGGGTTCAAGGAGGCCCACTTTCAGCTGGCCAATCTGCTGATGCGCCTGCGTCGCTACGAGAAAGCGATCCCCCACTACGCAACCGTCATCGAATTGGATTCCGGCTTGGGTGGTCAAATCCTGCCAGGTGACAGCGGGGATGGTCAGCTCCAACAGATGAACGGACTGGCGCGCTTCATGCAGGCGATGGCTCTTATCCGACTAGACCGTTATGGGGAGGCGTTGATGGTATTGGAGGAAGGCCTGCAGGTTTTTCCGGGTCACGCCGACATGACCCACGCCTTGGCTCGACTCCTGGCCGCCTGTCCTGACCATAAGATTCGCAACGGAGGGAGGGCTTTGCAGCTTCTGCAACCGCTGTTTGAGGATCAAGACGGCTTGGATTTGGAGTCTGTTGAAACACTGGCGATGGCCCTGGCCGAAACCGGTCAGTTTGAGCGGGCGGTCCAGGTCCAACACGCCATGATCTCCGATCTGGAGGGCAACCAGCGCTTCGATCTGGTGCAACTTCTGGCCGAAAACCTGGCCCTTTATGAGAACGGTCAGCCCTGCCGCCTGCCCTGGCGGGAGGACGACCCGATTTTTTCGCCGGTTCCCGCAGCCATGGAGCCACTGGCGCCGGGGACCAGTGACCCAACCGGGAATTGAGAAGGGATGAAGAGACACCCCCAAGGTGCCTCCCACACTTCCGTCGTCCACTCTGGAGTACTAGAATGTGGGATGGGCCTCAGGCCGCGAGGCGGGTCTGGAGAAACGACCCCTGCCGCCGGGTGGTCGAAACCATGCGAAGGAAAGCGTGCTCAATTCTCGGGGTGATTCTCTTCTCTTTACCGGTCACCCGCCTGCAGGGCCTGGAGGACACGCCGGAAGCGCCCAGAGACCCTGAGATCGTTTCCATTTCTCCGCTGGGTGGCCGGCAGGGATCCAGCTTCGAAGTTGAAATCCGGGGACAGATCCTGGCCGGCGCCCATGGCGTCTGGTTCGACTGTCGGGAGCTTGGGGCAAAGATCGGAGAGATCACTGAAATCGTTCTGGACGAGGACGCCAAAGACGAGGCTGGCAAAGAATCACCTCGCCCCGGCCAACGGGTAAAGCTGCAGGTAACAGTTGATTCGAAGGCCGCCCCGGGTGCTCACACGATGAGGCTGGTCACACCCCGGGGCATGTCCAATCCGGTGACCTTACACGTCAGTCGTGAAAAGGTCATGGCCGAGACCGAAACCGATCATCATCCGCTGGAAAAAGCCCCGCTACTGCGCCTTCCCGTGGTCATCAATGGTGGGCTCAGCAAGACTGGCGAGGCCGACTACTTTTCGTTTGAGGCACGCAAGGGTCAGGAGCTTCTCTTTGAGGCCCACTCGGGAAGTGGAATCCTGGATCCTCAGCTGACTCTCTATGAACCTTCCGGCAGCTGGTTTGACCCCAATCAGTTGACCCGCTTGGCGTTCAACGATGAGGCCGTCTCTCACTCCGGGATGTCCAGTGCAGGATTGACGTTCCGCTTCAGAGAAAAAGGTCGATATCTGGTCAGGGTTTCCGAGTTTCAAGGGCGTGGGGGACCCGATTATTTCTATCAACTCCGAGCTGTCGATGCCCGCCACACTGGCTCGTCGCACCGCGAAGACGTGTCACTGCAGGTGCCGGCCCACTCGCAGCCACCTGACTGGCGGGAACGGGACTTTCATAGAACGTTGGAATCAGAGCGTCTCGCCATACTCTGGTCAAGAACGGTCAGCGTGCCTGTTGAAGAGAAGATCTCCGGGAAGGGCAGCTCCGCAGGCTCGTCTGGCAGCGGGGCGTCGGATTCTACTCAAACAGAGGCTCCGGACCTTTCGACCCTGACCCGGGTCCTGACTTCGGTGAGGGAGCGAGAAGCCAACGAAACCCCCGAGCAGGCCTTAGAGATCAGGCTTCCCGCCATCCTCGAGGGAGTGATTGAGCGGCCGGGCGATGTCGACCATTTCAAGTTTGAAGTCGAGAGTGGGCAAAAGCTGGTCTTTGAAATCGAGACTCCCGATGCCAGACCTGCCGACTTCAATCCCCGCCTCGGAATCCTGGACGCGACGGGGCAGGAGCTTTTTTCGAACATCTCGACGAGAAGGGTCAGGGTTCAAGCCAAGACGATTGAGACCTTCAAAACGGGTGGGGAGTACTATCTGCAGATTCGTGATCTCACATCTCGATATGGTCAGTCGAGCTTCGCCTACCGAGTCCTGATCCGTCCCCAGATTCCCCATGCGGGTCGGATCGAAATTGGGGCAGGGCGCCTCAACCTGGTCGCCGGGGAAGCCAGCAAGTTGACCATCACCACGGAGCAGGAGGAGGGCTTCGGGGGTGAGATCGCGATTAGCGTCGAGGATCTTCCGCCCGGCGTTGAAGCCTATCCCGGGACGGAAGTCAAGTTGGAGAAACCGCCTCCCGCCCAGAGTTTCGAGGACGAAGAAAGGTTTGCCGTGGGCAGCCAGACTGCCACCATTCTCTTGGTCGCCGGTGCCGATGCCCCGGCCACCAAGATGCCCCGCTTCGCGCAGGTGAAGGCTCGACCCATCGTCCAGGGAAGGCCGGGAGAACTTCTCTCCGTGGGGGAACTTCCGATCATGGTCGTGAGGCCAATCAAGGCAGAATCGGCAGGTCCTGACAGCGATGAAGGTGTAAACTAGTTACTTGAATGTTCTTAACGGCGAGCTTACGCTCCGCCGTTCTGTTTTCTCGTGATAGGTGCTTCAGTGAAAGGTTGTTTTGAACGCGCCGGCCTGAGTGTGGCACTGGCTATTGCTCTCTCCTCTCCGATAGCGATCCGGGCTGAACTGGCGGTGGAACTCGGGACGGCTCCCAGTCATTCGCCGGTTCTGCTGTCGATCCGCCTCTTGCCCGAAGAAGTCACACTGTGGGGGAGAGACGCTTCCCAGCGTTTGCTGGTACTGGGGAAATACTCGAGCAGGCTGGAGCAGGATGTCACCTCGATGGTCCGCTTTTCCGTCTCCGATCCGGAGGTCGCAAGGGTCGATGAATCTGGGAAGTTGTTGGCCCTGGCTGACGGCGAAACTCTCTTGCAGGCCGACTTGGAGCATCACACGGTTGAGGTCAGAGTTCACGCTACAGCGACCGGGAAAGATCGGCCCTTCAGTTTCCAGCGGGACATTGGTTCGATTTTCGCCAAGCGAGGATGCAACGGCAGTAGCTGTCATGGAGGTGTCAAAGGGAGAGGTGGATTCAAGCTTTCGCTCGACACGACCGTGCCGCGAGAAGACTACGGCAGGATCGTGGAGGGAGGTACCTTCCGGGTACTGACTCCGGACTCAGACCCGAAAACACCGCGCATCAATCTTGCCGAGCCGGAAAAGAGCCTGCTGCTATTGAAACCGACCATGCGGGTCGTTCACGAAGGAGGCCGGCGCTTTGGCCGCGGGTCCTCCGACTACCAGACCATCTTGAACTGGATTCAAAAGGGAGCGCCCTATGGTGAGCCCGATGGACAGGAGGAAATCCGAATTGAGCGGGTCGAAGTTCTTCCCCGGGAAGTGGTCCTGGAGGAAATGGGAGAGCAGCAATTCCTGGTGACTGCGTACCTGTCCGACGGTCGGCGTGAGGACATCACCGAAGAGGTGCGCTACGAATCGAACAATTCCGAAGTCGTGACGGTCAACGACCACGGACTCGCGACAGCCCGGGGAAGCGGGGAAACGGCGCTTCTGATGCGGGCGGCCGGTCATGTGATCAGCGCTCGCGTGGGAGTCATCAACGACCCTATCCCGAACTATCCCGCGCTGCCACGGCGCAACTTCATCGACGACTTCGTGTTGGCGAAACTGGAGAGATTTCACATCCTTCCCTCTGATCTCTCCGGTGACGGGGAATTCTTGCGGCGGGTGTGCCTGGATGTGGTTGGGACCCTGCCACCGCCGGCACGGGTCCGCGAATTCCTGGCCAGTAAAGATCTCCAGAAACGGGACAGGCTGATTGAGATCCTTTTGAACTCTCCCGAGTACGTGGACTATTGGACTTTCCGTTTTTCCGACCTTTTTCGAGTGGCGAATTACGTAACCGGGGGGAGTCCCAAAGATAGTCAGTCTTACTGGGAGTGGATTCGAAGCACGGTGGCCGAAAACAGGCCCTACGATCAGACTGCGAGAGAAAGGTTAGAGGCTCAAGGCGCCCACGGTGCTGCGCGGCACTATATGCCTTTCGGGAGCGTCACCCTGGTCCAGGCCGCCGTGGCCGAGGAAGTCAAGGTCTTCATGGGCCGGCGCATGGACTGCGCTCAGTGTCACAACCATCCCTTTGAGAACTGGAGTCAAGAACAGTTCTGGGGGCTGGCGGCTTTCTTTGGTCGCATGACTTCTTTCGGAGGCTTGATCGTGGATGAACCGGTCAGTCGGAGCCGCCAGGGCAACGTCGCCATAGGCGCTGGTAAGGTCATTCATCCTCGCACCAAGGAAGAAGTACAGCCAAGGTTCCTGAATGGCCAGAGCCTGGGTCAAGACACAAAGACGGACCCGCGGGCAGAGCTGGCGAGATGGATGACTTCTCATCCTTATTTTGCGGAAGCGGCAGTCAATCGAATGTGGAGTTATTTCTTCGGAAAAGGACTCGTCCAGCCGGTGGACGATTTTCGATCCTCCAATCCACCCACCCATCCCAAACTGCTGAAGGCGCTGGCCCGCGACTTCCGAGAGCGCGGGCACGATTTGAAACGCCTGATCCGTTTGATTGTCCAATCCAGAACCTACCAGCTTTCCAGCAGCCCGAACGAAACCAACAGCGAGGATACGATCAACTACTCTCGCGCCCTCTACCGGCCGCTCGATGCAGAAGTGCTCCTGGACGCCATTTCCCAGGTGACCGGGGTTCCAGAGGTCTACTACAACGAGACACCGGATGGAATACGGGGAGAAGAAGAGCCGGGCACTCGAGCCATCAATTTGAAGGAAGCCGATCTGTACCCCTCCCGTTTTCTCGAGGTACATGGAAAGCCTCTTCGGCTCTCGCTGCCGGAAAGAAATGTAGAGCCCAACCTGCTCCAGGCACTGCATATGCTGGCGGGCAGTACCTACACGAGCAAGCTTTCCCGGGAAGAGGGCCGCCTGGGCCGTCTGCTCCAGGGCGGGGCCTCGGACCGGGAGGTCATCGAAGAGCTGAGCCTGGCCGCACTTTCCCGCTTTCCGACCGTACGGGAGCGAACAGAACTGGAAAGAATGTTGAGTGAAGCGGAATCTCGAGAGGAAGCCATGGAAGATCTGCTGTGGGGCCTGATCACCTCCCGGGAATTCTCAGAGAATCATTGAAAGAGGCAGGATCCAATGAAAAAAGTCGGTTGTTTGGACTGTACTGAAGCGAACCTGAGACGTCGCGACTTCCTCCGAGTCGGATCCTTGAGCTTAGTGGGGATCAGCTTGAGCCAGTACCTGGAGCTGAAGCAGGCGATGGCTGCGGCGGCGCCGGATAAGGCGAAGAAGCAGGCCACGGCTGAAGCCTGTATCTTGATCTGGCTCCAGGGCGGGGCCAGCCAGGTCGATACCTGGGATCCCAAGCCCGGCAGCGGTTTCAAACCGATCTCCACCAGCGTTCCCGGTATTCAGATTTCAGAGCTTTTGCCTGAGGTTGCCCGGCAGATGGACAAGGTCGCGATCATCCGCTCGATGGAGACCGAAGAGGCCAACCATCCGGAAGCCCATCACTACGCGCTCAAGGGCCACAGGCCGAATCCGGCCATGGAGTTTCCCAGTTTTAGTTCCATCATCACCAAGGAGATGGGTCCCCGCAACCATGTGCCCCCTCACGTACTGACTCCGGGATGGGAAACTGAAAAGCAGTATCATGAGTTCTTCAAGGCAGCTTTCCTGGGAGCTGAGTACAATCCGCTGGTGACGGCTGACCCGGGAGAAGGGGCCCATGAGCTACCCGATCTGAGTTTTCCTCATTCGATTTCTCCGGAGCGCATCGAAGATCGGCGTGCCTTCCAGGAGATCTGGGATCGACAGCATCGTCACAAGGTTGAGCGGGCCCAGCACTCTGATCTGGACACCTTTCAGGAAAAGGCCTTGAGCATGATCATGACACCCGCTGTCAGGGAAGCCTTCGATTTGTCCCAGGAGCCGGAAAAGATGAGAGACGGCTATGGTCGCGACGGGTTCGGTCGAAGCGTGCTGATGGCGCGGCGGCTGGTCGAGGCGGGTAGCCGCTTTGTGACCGCCAACGGCTTCGAATTCAATAGCTGGGATACGCACGGGGAGAATGACAAGAGACATGCCGAGCTGGTCCCCCGCCTGGATAAGACACTCGCCTTCCTGTTGCAGGATCTGGAGCAAAGAGGTCTGCTCGAGTCGACGGTCGTGCTTGTCATGGGAGAGTTTGGCCGTACTCCTCACCTCAACCCCGGCTACGGACGCGATCACTGGCCTTACTGCTGGTCCGTGGCCCTGGCCGGGGGCGGAATTCGGGGTGGCCAGGTGATTGGTGTCAGCGATGAGCGGGCTGCCTATGTCGCCGAGCGAGCGGTGACCATGGGCGATCTCCATGCAACCATCTATAAAGCTTTCGGGATCGATTGGAGGAAGGAGTACATGAGCCCCGTGGGCCGTCCCGTGAAGATTGCCAACTCCGTCAACGACGAGACAGGAGTACCCATCGCAGAATTGGTTTGACCTACTCACGACTCTCGTGAATCACCAAGTACTCCAAGATTCGTTCCCAATCAACGGCTGAAAATCCAATGCAATGGACGCCCCCCCCCCCCCCCCAAATCCAACTTATTGGATGGAATGAACTCGTCTCGGCAGCGACCTCAGGCTGGGACAACCTCCTAAATACAACATAAAAAATGAGATAGTTCTTGAAACCCGCATACTGATCTGTTAAACGGAATGAAAATTGCAGGAAAGAACGCTGGATTTGAAAACTTTTTTCAGCATTGTGTGGTAAGAACTGAACGTCCCTGCTATCCCGGATTATGCAAGAACCGTAGTCCGGTGTTGAAAAACGACTCGAGAAGTGGCCCAACTCGGAAGCGGGCAGGTGTGACAGGCGGATTTGCGAAGAATATGGGTTGGCGAGGCGTTTGAGTGGTTTGGGGAGTGAATTTCAGACAGATCTGGGCCTGGATGAGTGTCGGAAGCGGTTTTTCGGGGGAGCTGGGAAAAGCTAACTGGAGTTCAGGCGACTCAAGACGAGGTGGAAGAGGGGTTGTTCGGGGAAGGCTGAGGAAAGATGGACCCAGATGCGTCGAGTGGTTTGTCGGATCCGGGCCCCAATCTTGAGGACCCGACGACGTAAGGTTTCGATTTCGAGCTTGTGCCAGGGGGTTCCGTGAAGATAGTCGCGCAGGCGCACGAACATCTGGTAAGCCAGTGCATGCAGGAGGAGTCGAAACTGATTGGCCAGGAATCGATGACAGCTGAGTCGGTCCATGCTCAGATGATTCTTGAAGGCCTTGATGAAGTTCTCGGTCTGCCCTCGGTTTGTGTAGTGGTCATAAAGTGATTGGGAGCAGAGATCGTCCCGGTTGGTAACTACAAAGCGACGATTGATGCCACGCTGATCGACCTCCACTTTGACAATGACGCGACGGGATCGATCCCAGCTGTGGGCTCGATAAAGAAACTCGTCAAACTGACGCTGTTTTTCCTCCAGCTCAAGGAACCTCAGCCGAGTCGAATCCAGCAGGGGCTCGACCACTCGCTGCAGGCGAGGGTTTCGACTTAACCCAATGACATACTGGAGTTTATTCTCTTCACATTCACAGAACTCGTAGAGCCGAGGCGTGGCAAAGCCGCTGTCGGCCCGAATCTCAATCTCGACATCCGTCCCCACTGCTTGTCGGATGGCCTCCACGACTCGCTTCAGAATGGGCACGATGTGAGAGGCAGCCCCCTTGTTGCCAGGTCTCAACACGGCACAGACCAGGTCTCCCGTGTCGGCATCGAAGATCAGCAAAGGATGCAGAATGTGGTTTCGGTAATACCCGTGGTAGAAGGAGAACTCCTGTTGGCCGTGAGTGTGGTCGTCGGTACTGTCCAGATCCAGGATGATCTTGCTGGGACGTCTCTTCTTCAGGGAGCGCACATAACGGCCTGGCAGCCACCGGCTCAGACGCATCAGATCCTTCTTGGTGACGGAGTTCTCCAGGCGGGAGAAAGTCGGCTGGGTGGCCAAATCGGGATCGCTCTCTGGCAACTGATCACAGACTGTCTTGAGCATCGGATCCGAGCGCAGCGTATCGGCGTCATTACAGTCTTCGTAGCCGGCCACGATCTGCAAGACTCGTTGTCGGATCAACTTCAACAGGTCATGACGAACGTAGCGTCGGTCTCGACTTTCCGCAATACACGAACTGAAGCCCTCGCACAATCGATGTTGACGATCCAGGGATCCAAACAACAACCATCCTGCGTCGGAAGTGAGGCTCCCTCCATCAAAACGCGTCGTGATCTTTCTGTGGCTGTGAAATGGCAGGGTATTCTGGCAGACTGCTTTTGACATTGCCGTAGCTCCTGTTTAGGGTCATTGTTTTTGTAAACCCTTTTATATCAGAGAGCTACGGCTTTTTTTCTGGGCCCAAATCTCACTTGAATTCAGATCTCTTGCATAATCCGGGCTAGGATGGTTGCCAGTTTGGATCCTGAAAGCGCTGGTTCCTTTGCAATCCAAGACTTCTCTAAACTCTAAGGAGTAATGATGAAGAAAGCCTTTGTGTTGAGCTTAACTCTCTTGTTGGGTTGTCTCCCGGTTGTCGCCCAGGACTACTTGGGAAGAATCGTTGGGAATGTGGTCGATGAATCGGGTGGTCTGATCCCGGGAGCCGATGTGCAGGCCCGCAATGAAGCGACAGGTATCGAGACCTCGACGGTGAGCAGCGACTCGGGGGGCTACACGTTCCAGAGTCTGCTGATCGGATCCTATACCGTGACCGGCAGCCTGGCGGGCTTCAAGACCGTTGAGCAGGTGGGAGTGCGGGTGGTCTCATCAGAGACGAGGACTTTGGACATCACACTGCCTGTCGGTGAATTGGTAGACACCGTGACGGTGGAAAGCGAAGCTCTGGCCGTCGACAGTACATCCTCCAGTTCGGGTAACACAAGGGTTGTGGAGGAGATTGAGGAACTGCCGATGGCAGTCAACCAGGGGGCGCGACACAGCCTGTCTTTTACGCGGACCCTTCCCGGTTTCTCTTTCGATCCGTACGGGAAAGAGACGGACCTGACGGACCGAGGCTACATCCACGGCGTGGCGGGTGTTGTGAGCATGAACATCGATGGAATGTACTCGAGTCCTGCCAACAACCTGGGCATGAGAGAAGACTCGGGGCTGATTCCCGAAACCGTCAGCGAATTTCGAGTGGTTACCAACATAAACGCGGAGTCTGGCTGGAATCTGGGCGCCAGCGTGGAAATGGTCATGAAGTCGGGGACCAACCAGTTCCACGGAAGTTTGTTTGAGTATTTCCGCAACGATGTGCTCGACGCTGCTCAGTGGTTCGCTGACGAAGTCAATCCCCACAGGCAGCATGAGTTCGGGGCTGTTGTGGGCGGGCCGGTGAAAAAGGATAGACACTTCTTTCTGGCCAGTTATACGGGTTTCCGGGAGCGAAGAACTGCCGGCGGGACGACCTCGAGCGTCCCTACACAGTTAATGCGAAGTGGAGATTTCAGCGAGTATCTGACGGGAAAACAACTTGGGACCGATCTGCTGGGAAGGCCCATTATGGAGGGTCAGATTTACGATCCCATGACCACTCGGCCGGACGGGCAGGGTGGTTTTATCCGCGATCCATTTCCAGGAAACATTCTTCCTTCCAACCGAATCAGCTCCATTTCGACTGCTTTTCAGGCTGGAATTCCTTTACCCACCGAGCCAGGTCTCACGGACAACCATATCGGTTCGCTGGACAAGGGCGAGCAGGACATCGACAAAGTTACCCTTAAGACCGATAACGAGATAACCGACACGTGGAAGTTCTCGTTTGGGTGGGACCAACATCGAAAAGACGTCATATGGCCGGGGAATGCTTCATATGATCAGAACATCAATACAACTCATTTCACACTCGGTGACCAATACCGTTACCGGTTCGCGAATTACTTCACCCTTCGACCCAATGTGCTCTTGAGCGTCCGCTTTGCAGGCCAGGGAGTCCCCCGAAATAGTGGAAAACAGGGCAACACCTTTGGTGCGGATTCAGGGCTCACGGGCCTGGTGACGCCCGACACTCCTTTTACCGGTGTCCAGGGCCACTCCGGGTTTGGATTCCTTTTTCTGAAGCTCTTCATGCCCGAATGGACTTTTCCGGTCTACACCGATTTGTCCTGGACCAAGGGGAGCCACAACTACAAGTTCGGTGCCCAGATGAGATACGCCGCTGTGGGGCGGAATGTCCAGATTTTTACGAACGGCAATTTTACTTTCAACGACATTACGACGGGGCTGGCAGGGGGCCAGGTGCAGGATGGAAGCGGCAACGCATCTCCATTTGCCGATATTGCCTTGACCGGTCGTGGCTGGGCCAGCCTCCTGCTGGGTGAAGTGGACAATGCCTACATGCATTCTCCAACAAACAGTAGAACCAATAATCGCGTCTATGCTGTTTACGCCCAGGATACCTGGCGCGTCAGCCCGAAACTGACCGTCAACTATGGACTTCGATTCAACTGGTGGACCCCTTTTGGCGAAAGCTACCATCGGCATGGTTACTTCGATCCCTCTATCCCCAATAGCGCAGCCGGAGGAAGACTTGGAGCGTTGACTTTCAACGGTGAAGGGCCGGGACGCAACGGCCGGACAAGGGCGTACGATCGAGGCTGGAATGGCTGGGCGCCCCGTCTGGGTCTGGCCTACGCGTTGGACGACAAGACCGTTCTTCGGGCTTACTATGGAATTACTACCGCCAACCCTGGCCAGGAGGTGGCGGGCGGTGGAAATATGCCCAATCTAGGGTGGTCGGCCCAGCCAGCGTTTAGTACGACGGATGGAGGTGTGACTCCCGCTTTCAACTGGAACGACGGATTCCCAGCCGCGGGACTCGACTCTGTCCGGGCTCTTCCTTCGACCGACCCTACCCAGGCGAATAATACTGGCGTACTTTGGATCGATCCTCAAGACAATACGTGGACAACGAGTCACAACCTGGGTGCCGGCATTGAACGGGAGGTGGGGTGGAACACGGTGCTCAAGGTGGATTATGTGGGCAAGCTGGGCAGGAATCAGTATGTGCAGTGGGAGCGGAACCAGGTGCCGCCCTCGGTCTTTGGACTGGGTCCGGTGATCGATCAACCCTGTAACTCTTCAGAAGGAATCGCGACAGGAATTCCCTGCGCCTATGATGGGTTCACCGGGAGTGTCCGGCAGGCCTCGCGACCCTATCCTCAGTACACCGGCGTGAATCTGATGAGCGCTCACGCAGGGATTACCTCGTACCACGCTGCAAACATCGCTGCCCAGAAGCGTTTTGGACAGGGGTTGAGTTTTCTTCTGGCCTATACCATCTCGAAGAACATCTCCACCGGCGCTGGATTCGCTGCTTTCGGCCCGGCTAGAGTTGCGCACGAGGGGTATGGAGGCACCGCGGTCAACACCCTGGCAAGGTATGATCGTCCCCACAATTTTTCCTTGACCTGGACCTGGCAGCTCCCCTTCGGAGGGGGGCAACGATGGGGTGGTGACGCCTCCGGTGCCCTCAACCAGGTCATCGGGAACTGGCGGGTGATGGGCTGGCATAACTATATGTCTGGCACCGCCATCAACATGGGGCGGGTCAATCGCACGGGAGCAGCCATCGACCGCGGGGTCAGCCACGGATCCTATGATCCGAACGGCTCCAATAAGAACACGCTCAACATAGGCGCATTCGCACCTGAAAACCAGTCCATAGCCTTTGCGGATACCGACCAGCTGCCCGACATTCGTACCTTCGGATATGCGGTGGAAAACTTTTCGATTCTCAAAGACTTCCAGCTTTCCGAGACCGTGCGTTTCGAGTTTGGGGGTGAGTTCTTCAACGTCTTCAATCGGGCGCAGTTCTACAGACTTTCGACCTCCCTCACTAACGCGGACACGTTTGGACGTTATAGCAACACGGCTCTGGCCAGGATCATTCAATTCCGATTGAGGCTCGCTTTTTGAGTTCGTAGGGGCGAGACCCTCGAGGTCGGAGGGTCCTCCCACTCTGCCACGGTCTAACAGGCTGCCAGAGTGTACGCCAGGAATCCTTGGCACTTAGTGGGGTGCCAACTCGCCCAGACGCGGCGTAAAGACCGGATCATCGTCCCGCCAGGGTTGCCGGCAGGCCTGCCCTCTGCGGTACAGACTCAGATTCTGCTCCAGCAATTCTGCCAGATCCTTGCGACCCGCTTGACTGACTTCCTGGATCATGCCCTGCTGCACCTGAACGGCTCTCTCGAATTGCCGGTTCTCGGCAAGGGCCATCGCCAGGGTCTCGACGTGCTCGAAGGCGACTTCCTTTTGGGCCTTGAAGACCTCCTGCAAGAGCTCCAGGGCAAGATGCCCGTTGCGGACACTGCTCTCGGGAGCAGCCGCCAGAAGACGAGCCAGGGCATGGGTAATGTCGATATCTTCAGGAAGGGCCCGTCGGCTCTCCTCCAGCAGGGATCGCGCCGCTTGATAACGGTCCAATCGGACCAGGGCCATGGCCTGCATGAAGCGTGCGAAAGCGTTGCTCGGATTCAATTCAATCACCCTGGCATAGTGCCGTTCGGCTTTCCCGTGGTCTCCCCGCCGCATGAGCAAATTAGCCGCATGTAAATGGGCTTCGACGAAGTCCGGTTTGATGTCCAGTGCGAGAGAATAGTGGTGAATCGCCTCCTCCAGGTTGCTCTGCTGCACCAAAGCGTTGGCCAGGTACGCGTGTGTTTCCGCGTTGGAGGCTTGCAAGTCCAGCGCCTGGCGATAATGCCTGATCGCATCCTCGATCTTCCCTTGCGCGTAGAGCGCCTGACCCAGTTGCTGATGTGTCTGGGGATCATGAGGCTTGGTGTGCAGCGAGTGCTGGAAGCCGGCAATACTCAGGTCGAGTTGTTTGAGGCGGTAATCGCTTTGCAGTGTCAACCGGTCGGCCTTGTCCTGTGTCAGCACCTGGATCCACACCTCACCCATCTCATCTGAGGAGTTGGGGCCGTAAACGACGCGCCGGGGCGGATTGTGAGGATTGCGAACATTGTCGGCCGAGTTATCGTAGCTGTAGCGCATCAAGATCCTGCTGCCCCGGGGCAGAGAGATGGGCTCCGGGTAGAGGTAGTCGTCCTGCCAGTTGAAGTCCCAGTCCTTGATGTAGATCAACCAGCGCTCAGTTCCATCGGGAAGCTGGGCTCGAACTTCCATTTGCCTGCCCAGGTAGTGGGCATGCGGGTACAGGCCCAGCACCTGCACGTCGACGGGCAGCACATAGCTGTCTTCGATCCAATGGTCTTTCGCGCCTGCCGGAATGTCGATGGTGATGGAGCCGAGAATGAGGATGAAAGGGATCTTCGTGGGTGCTTCATCGCTGAAATAAAGACCGACGCTGGGCTGGACCGGCTCCGGTTTGCCGGAGGGTTGCATGTGAAACTCCAGAACCAGATCAGTTCCTTTTTCCAGCCCCCAGGCCATGCCCTCCGCGCTCTCCATCGGAACCTTACCCGGTGTCCAGACCAGTACATGTCCACCGGGGGGCGAGCCACCTGAGTCGATCTCATGCCTTCGAAGCCAGGCACCGGGTCTTGTTCATCACGTTGTCGAGAGCGGGGTGTGGAGTCGACGCCTCCCACAATGTGATGCACCACCTTCGGGTTCCCCGGGCGCAGCTCCAAAGCCCGGACATAGCGCGTCGACTCGACCGGCAGCGGAATGACAAAGGTGCGGAATATATCCGTGCCTTCCGCCGTCGCTTCAGCTGCCAGCGTATAGGGCCGGGGCATGGTAACTTCCAGATCCGGCTTTCCCAGCAGCCAGCCGGTCGGCCATTCAGGCACGCTGGGGAGATGAGCCGGATCCCCTTCCACGGATCCCTCCGCTACCCACTCCTGGAGCATCCTGATCTGTTCGTTGCTGAGCCTCCGTTCCCCGATGAACTCGCCATAGCCGGGTTCGGGTTGCCAGGGAGGCATGTAGCGACTCTGCGTGACCGCGACGAGCAGCCGTCCCCGCTTCTTTACGTCCCCGTAGCTGAGCAAATCAAACGGCCCCGCCCCGCCCGGCCTGTGACAGGGGGCGCAATGCTGGAACACGACGGGAGCGATATGCCGGTTGAAGGTCAACCTGCTCTCTGGCTTCCCCTCCTCCCCGGCCTGCGTCGGCGTCACCGAGCCGAGGAGAATCAAAGCGAGCCACAACCAGTCCATTCCTTGTCCACGACTCTTCATTGCAGGGTGGCGTGATTACTGGACACTCAAGAGTGTAAAGGGGACCGGGGCCAGGTAGAAAACCGGATCATCATCGCGCCATGGTGAACGGCATGGTTCTTTCCGTTGATATCGGGCCAGGTTGTCCTGCAGCAACTCGGCCAGCTCGAGACGTCTGCCGCGTGTCACTTCTGCGATCATCATCCGCTGAACCTGGACTGCTCTGTCGAAGCGTCCCAGTTCGGCATAGACCATGGCCAGCGTTTCGATGTGTTCGAATTCCGCGCTCTTCTCCTGCTGCAACACCTTCTGCAAAACGCGCAGGGCCTGCTGTCCATTGCGGATTCCGGGCTCTGGACAGGCCGCCAGGAGCCGGGCCAGTGCATGACCCAGATCGGTGTCATCGGGAAGGGCCGCCAGACCTTCTTCCAGCCAGGTATGTGCCTCCTTCCAGCGCCGGGTCCGGACCAGCGTCATGGCTCCCATGAAGTGAGCGAAAGCGTTGCTGGGATCCAGCTCGACGACGCGTCGGTAGTGAGGAATCGCTTCTTCAAAAAGCTCCTGGCGCATGAGCACGTTGGCCAGCTGAAAGTGGGCCTCCCGAAAGGTCCCATCGGTCTCAACGGCCGACCGATAGTGTTCAATGGCCTGCTTCTCCCAACCCAGAAGAGTGAAGGAGACGGCCATCTGGAAATGAATCCGTGACTTGGAATCGGAATAGCGAAGGGCCATGTTGAACTGTTCGAGCGCCTTTTCAGTCTCACCCAGCTGGGCCAGAGAAGTGCCCAGATCCATGAGCGCAACTGCGTCCGTGGGGTCCTCTTCGACCATCTCTCGAAATATCCGTTCGGCCTCTGCATAGTTCCCGGCCTCGAAGAAACTGTTGGCCTGCTGGCGCTTCCGCCAGCGCCCTGTTTTCGCTTTCGCCACCTCCTGAAGGAGGGGATCGTGAAATGCGACTGGACCGTCACCTTTCTTGCTCAGATGCAGGCGGGCCTTATCTACCTGGCCCAACTGGCGGTAGGCCAAGGCCAGCGGATAGTGGATGTTGGTGGCTTTGGGCTGCAGCTTCAAGGCCTCTTCATAGTGGTCGACCGCCTGCGCAAAGTCGCGTCGATCAGCCGCAATTTCCCCCAGGCCGACCAGCGCCGCCGCCGAGGCGGCGTCTTTCTCCATGGCAGTCTCAAAATACCTTTGTGCAGCCTCGGAGCGACCCTGGTCCAGCTCGGCCCGGGCCGAGCCAAGTAAAGCCGGCAGATCGCTGGGCTGCAGGTTCAACACCTTCTGGTAGTGGGCTCCGGCTTGCTCCAGGTTGCCTTCCACCTCGTAGAGACCAGCCAGATAGTAGGGCCAGCGAAAATCAGCCGGCGCGAGCTGCATTGCGTTTTGATAACAGACCTTAGCGGCTTCCAGAAGATCATAGGTTTGATACAGGTTGCCCATTCGACCGTAGGCCTGGACCAGTTGCCGGGTGGGCGCCCCGGGGCTCTGAATCAGAGCCTTCAACTCGTCCTGGAAGTGCTCGAGCTGCTGGCGCACGCTCGCGTCCATGGCGCTCAAGCTTGGATAGGGAACCGGCTCCAGGTCCGCGCTCGAGCCCACCGCCAGCTCCGGTAGCTGGGCCGCCGCCATGCCGTACGCGCCCTGCAGGAACGCAAAAGGTCCCAGCATGAGGACACCTGCCGCTGCAACCAGCAACAGTTTCCATTTCATCGACTTGTTCACCATCACTCGATCAGCCCTTGCCCGGGTCGCCTCTACACCATTTTACCGGTCAATCCGATCGGCTTCCAATCTGGTGTCACCCAGCCTCGCCAGTGTCAAGGATACGAAGGGCCGACCCTGGTGGTCGCCCGTCCAGCGGGCCGGCACAAAACCGGCCCCTACGGAATGCGATCGTAGGGGCGACCCTGGTGGTCGCCCGTCCAGCGGGCCGGCACAAGACCGGCCCCTACGGAATACGATCGTAGGGGCGACCCTGGTGGTCGCCCGTTGTAACAGGTCTGCGGAAACGTCCACCAGGCCGGCACAAGACCGGTCCCTACGATCTGATCGCCCCCGGGAAATGAACAGTCAACCGGTCAAAGCCGGGACGACTTCTTTGGCGAGCAAATCGATGGACTGCAGCCATCTGGATCGGTCGTCCCAGTCGTAGGCGATCATCATCAGGGTGCCAAAGCCGCCCGTGATCTCCTGCACTTCCTGGAGTTGTCGGACGCATGCGTCGACATCGCCCACGATACACAGGTGCTCGAGGGCATACTCTGCATCCACGTCCTGATCGGGTACGTCCGGATCATGTTTTACGATGTACAGCATGTCGGCTGCTTTCAAAATACCGATCATATATTCGAAGGAACGAGCGAACTGACTGTTTCGAGCAAACTCCAGGGCCTCCCGGGTGGTCTCGCCCACGAAGATGCTGCGTGAGATTCTCCAGATCGACCGGTCCGGCAGCGGCGTTCCGGCGTCCCGGGCACCGGCGCAGTAGGTGTCCCAGTGCTGCGCAGCCGTTGCCGCCGGCACCAGATTGGTGCTCAGGAGGATGTAACCCCGCTGACCGGCCATTCGAGCCGCCATCGAATCTCCCTTGATCACGCTCATGGCCAGGGGCGGGTGGGGCTTCTGGTACGGCTTGAGCATGGTGCCGATCCCCATCGCGGGATTGGCGTCGTTGACGCTCACATGCCAGTACTCGCCCTGAAAGTCAAAGGGCGCCTCGGCCTGCCACAACTTGAGGATGAGGTCGATTCCCTCCACGGTCATCAGTCCTTGAGTCCCGGGGTCGGGCAGATTGTAGAGACTCCAGTCAGTTGGAACCCCGCTCTGGCCGAAGGCACAGTTGATGCGGCCCCGTGAAAGATGGTCGAGTAAAGCCTGGCGCAGAGCCACGTTGACGGGATGATGGTTGGGCACAAGGGACACCCCGGCGCCCATTCGAATATTCCGGGTCCGCGGCAGGACGTTGGCGATGAAGACATCATTGGAGGGGATCGGCTCCCAGGCCATGGTGCTGTGCTGCCCGACCCAGGCCTCGCTGAACCCCAGTTGATCGGCCAGGACGACCAGCTCGATGTCCTCTTCGAAGCACTCCGTACGGTCTTTTTCCGGCGGGTGCAGCGGCATCATGAACAGTCCCAGCTTCATCGCCATGAGTTCCTCGAATATATCGCCAGGGCGACCCGGCCCCTACGAATGTAGGGGCGATTCGGGTGGTCGCCCGTCCAGCGGGCCGGCACAAGACCGGCCCCTACGGAATGCCATCGTAGGGGGGACCCTGGCGGTCGCCCGTGCCCGAAGAATACGTAGGGGCGACCCTGGTGGTCGCCCGCCCAACCAGGCCGGCACAAGACCGGCCCCTACGGAATCAGTAAGGCCAGTCGATAGCAGGTTGAGTGGCCACGAATTGGCGGCGCTTCACCCAGCGCACCCGGTCCTGTCGATAGTGGTCCCGCTGATAAAACGGATAGTACTTCCCGGGGGGGTCGATGAAAACGACGCTGTTCCCCTTGATGGTCATTGTATAGTCGGTTCCCCACATCTTTTCTTTCACCGTGTGCTCCTCGATGGGAAAGGTGACCGCGACCTTATCACCCGGCTTCACTTGTCCCACCAGGGCGTAGCGGTCGTCCCACTTCAGTCCCCGGACTTGCCCGTTGACTTGACATGCCGTCTTCTCCGGTTCCGCCCACTCGGGAATCCGTATCTGCAGGTCGACGGCCTTTTTCACCACCACATCCACCTGTCCTTCGTAAGGGATGTAGCTGTGCACGTCGGCCCAGGGGGAAACCCGGTTGAGCAGCAGATTGACCTTCAACGTCCCCTCCCGGTGGTGGAGGATGTGGTGCCAGGCGTACCAGATGGCACGCGCATGGTTTCCGGTACAGCAGTGCATGAGAAACAGATGATCCGAGTCGGGCCGGTCGGGCCACGTCAGCGGATGACCTACGAAGTCGTTGGGGGAGGCAATGCTCATGGCAGAGCCGATGTTTCTCGCCACGGTGCGGTCGGTACTCTCGAACTCGGGCCGGTTCCAGGTTTCATAGACGTCCTCCGGAAGAGCCCGGTTGACGAAGTCGGCCTTCAACAACTGCATCTCCGCGAACTGATTTCTCAGATAACGATCGGCGTCGTCCCAGTAATCCCCGGCGCCGCTGATACTGAGCTTGATGGCCAGTGCCGCCATGTCCGCCACCGTACAGCCTTCCACGCCATGCCGTGCGACCGTCTGAACCGTCTTGGCAGAATAGCTGGCCTCGGCCCCGGGAGTGGAGGGGAAGAATCCCACTGTGGCGCTGCCGCTGGAGTCGCGGGCGTATTCGTATGATTTCCTGGCGTAATCGATCAGCGCCGCGTTCTTGCTGGCCCTGGCAAATTCCAGCAGCCCTGAGATAGGCCGAGTGTGCAGATGAGTGTGCGGGACCCCCCGGAAGCGACCTTCTGAGTCATAGCAGCCCGAATGCTGGGTCATGTACACGGCCAGCTTGCCGGCCAGATCGAGAGCCGGCTGGTAGCCGGTGGCCAGGTAAGCCTGACTCAGGCCCATGATAATCCAGCCCGCCGCCGCCCCGCTGGCTTCCCGGGTGCAGTCCGGGTCAACGACGCCCACGTCCTGGGGCACCTCGGTTTCGGGGTTGACCGCCATGAGAGGGAAGTAGCAGTAGTCGTCTTTGTAAACCATCAAGCGGGCTACGGCATCGACCAGTCTCCGGGTTCTGACCTTCCACATCTCATCCCCACTCAGCAGGTAGTAAAGACCGAAGTTCCCCAGCCAGCCGCCTTGAGCCACAACGCTGGCCAGCTGGGTCTCGTTCAATCCCTTCTGCTCCAGCCAGTCGGCATGGAACCCGGCCCAGGGACGGCCCTCGAAAGGCATGTAAATCAAGCCGTCCTCACCCTGCATGCGAAGAAGGTTTTCGGCCCAGGCCTGATCCACCTGCATGTTCTGGTCGCTGCCGCTTGCATAACGAAGCAGAGGAAGGGCTTCCTGGAACTTGTACTGGACATTGAGATCGTGAAAATCGTGAACCAGAACGGGGGGCTTGCGGTTCAATAGCACGTGCCACCAGATTTCGTAGCCGGCTTCTGGGTCGGCGCTCTCGGTGAGGCTGTTGATCGACAATCTGGCCCGCTCGGCCAGGTCCAGGGTGTCCGGGACCAGCCCTTCCTGCCACACTCCCTCCAGGGGAGGGAACTTCACTTCAGGAATCTCCGGGGAGATATAGCCAATCTCTCTTTTGGCGGCTTCTTCAGTCGGACCGGCGCCCAGTGCGAGGGCGGTGAAGACAAGCATTGCACCAATCGATCCAAAGGCAAACCTGGCTGTCATGTGCTTCATCTTTACTCCTTTTTCGCACAGTCGGCGAAATGCTTCCTTCTCAGAAACTGAGGCTCTACGGCAGATAGCTCGAGTCCTTTTCGTAAGTCTTCCACTGCAGCTCCGCGTGATTCTCGATCTGCTTCAAGTACTGGAGCTGGCTCTCCAGGACGAGGTTCAGATCAGGCTTGTTCGCGATCTCACCCGCGGCAGCCGCAGCCGATGTGACGTAGCCGCCAAGGCGGCAGGCTTCCTGCGAAACCAGGGGCATGTAGATGGCGATGAATCCCGTGAAGCCGATCTCTTTCAGGGTTCGGATGATGGCTCTGTGGTTTCCATGCCCCGACCCGTAGCTGTAGCGGTTGGTTTCGTTCATGTGAAAGTGCTTGATCAGCGGCCCTGCTTCCCGCAGGGCGTCGGGGACCGAACCCTCGGAGATATTCATGTGAAAAACGTCGGGTTGAATCCCGGTATTCGCGTATCCCAGATCGCGGATCAGGTTGGTGGCCTCGTAGAGCGTGGTGAGCACTCCGGGGTAGGCTTCGTAACAGTTCAAGGGCTCGAAGAGGATCTCGATGTTGCGCTCTTCCGCATAGCCGCAGATCTCCTTGAGCGCTTCCAGAAAATTACTGCGCAAAGTCTTGATGGACTGATCGGGAAAGGGAATCTGAGGAATGGGCGGCTGGGCCGCACAAACCTCGAAGTACCGCGCTCCCAGCTCCACAGCCAGCTCGATCGAATCCTTAGCGTACTGAATTCCCCGGCTCCTGACCTCCGCGTCACCGCCGGCCAGATCCCGGTTTTCACCCGAGTGGTAGTAGGCCCAGGCTCCCAGGACCTCGGGAATCTCCAGTTCCAGAGACTCGGCAATCCGGCGGAGCTCGGTGGATTGAATCCTTTCCCGATCGCCGGCGACGTCAACCCCGTCGTAACCGGCTGCTTTGACCGCCTCCAGAATCTCCTGCGGGTTCTCGGTAAGATCATACCCAAGGAAGGCCAGAGTGTCGGCCACTACTGTGTATTTAAAGCCCACGATACTATTCCTCCTCGCTCGCTGTCCGGGGTATCCAGTCTTGCCAGTTGGTCGAGGTTGAAGTATAGATAACCCCGTTTCCAATCTCAATCATCTATAAGACGCGGTGAACCGTGCATCATGATTTTGTTAAGACTGAACCCTCAGCGAGGGCCGATTACAAGGGAGATATCCAAATGACTAAGCCGAAGAAGATCAGAAAGATGGACCATGTGGCCTTGATGGTGAGCGACCTGGACCGGTCGTTTCACTTTTACCACGAGCTTCTGGGTTTGGAAGTACTGGAGTATGTGGAGCACCCGAAGCCCGGATCTACCGATATCAAGGGAGTTTCCGAAATGACCGGGTTTCCCGACGTCTTTGTCAGGGAGTATCGAATGACCCTGCCGGAAAACCCCGGCATGACCATCGATTTAATCGAGTGGATTACGCCGAAGAGCCCCGTGGGCCGGTACCCTCTTCATCACGTGCCGTCGGCCCATTTCTGTTTCGATGTAGAAGACATTGAGGCGACTTACGAGTTTCTCAAGGGAGAAGGCGTCGAATTCGTCTCTCCACCCGTGTACTGGGAGGGGTCGGAAGGGGGATGGGTCGTCTTGTTCTTCTATGATCCGGACGGCAACCTTCTGGAACTGAATCAGCCCCAGCCCCAGAACGTGAGAACCGACGCCGGAGCCTGATTGTCTCCGCGAGCCGGTTTACGTAGGGGCCGGTCTCGTACCGGCCCGCTGGACGTTTCTGCCGCGCTGTCATGACGGGCGACCACCAGGGTCGCCCCTACGATTCTTGATCGCAGGGTTGGCAGACAAGGCCGCGACCGCGCGCGGTTCACCATCGTTTCCTAGCCCGGATTATGCAAGAGATCTAAATTCAAGTGAGATTTGGGCCCAGAAAAAAGGCCGTAACTCTCTGATATAAAAGGGTTTACAAAAACAATGACCCTAAACAGGAGCTACGGCAATGTTGAAAGCAGTCTGCCAGAATACCCTGCCATTTCACAGCCACAGAAAGATCACGACGCGTTTTGATGGAGGGAGCCTCACTTCCGACGCAGGATGGTTGTTGTTTGGATCCCTGGATCGTCAACATCGATTGTGCGAGGGCTTCAGTTCGTGTATTGCGGAAAGTCGAGACCGACGCTACGTTCGTCATGACCTGTTGAAGTTGATCCGACAACGAGTCTTGCAGATCGTGGCCGGCTACGAAGACTGTAACGACGCCGATACGCTGCGCTCGGATCCGATGCTCAAGACAGTCTGTGATCAGTTGCCAGAGAGCGATCCCGATTTGGCCACCCAGCCGACTTTCTCCCGCCTGGAGAACTCCGTCACCAAGAAGGATCTGATGCGTCTGAGCCGGTGGCTGCCAGGCCGTTATGTGCGCTCCCTGAAGAAGAGACGTCCCAGCAAGATCATCCTGGATCTGGACAGTACCGACGACCACACTCACGGCCAACAGGAGTTCTCCTTCTACCACGGGTATTACCGAAACCACATTCTGCATCCTTTGCTGATCTTCGATGCCGACACGGGAGACCTGGTCTGTGCCGTGTTGAGACCTGGCAACAAGGGGGCTGCCTCTCACATCGTGCCCATTCTGAAGCGAGTCGTGGAGGCCATCCGACAAGCAGTGGGGACGGATGTCGAGATTGAGATTCGGGCCGACAGCGGCTTTGCCACGCCTCGGCTCTACGAGTTCTGTGAATGTGAAGAGAATAAACTCCAGTATGTCATTGGGTTAAGTCGAAACCCTCGCCTGCAGCGAGTGGTCGAGCCCCTGCTGGATTCGACTCGGCTGAGGTTCCTTGAGCTGGAGGAAAAACAGCGTCAGTTTGACGAGTTTCTTTATCGAGCCCACAGCTGGGATCGATCCCGTCGCGTCATTGTCAAAGTGGAGGTCGATCAGCGTGGCATCAATCGTCGCTTTGTAGTTACCAACCGGGACGATCTCTGCTCCCAATCACTTTATGACCACTACACAAACCGAGGGCAGACCGAGAACTTCATCAAGGCCTTCAAGAATCATCTGAGCATGGACCGACTCAGCTGTCATCGATTCCTGGCCAATCAGTTTCGACTCCTCCTGCATGCACTGGCTTACCAGATGTTCGTGCGCCTGCGCGACTATCTTCACGGAACCCCCTGGCACAAGCTCGAAATCGAAACCTTACGTCGTCGGGTCCTCAAGATTGGGGCCCGGATCCGACAAACCACTCGACGCATCTGGGTCCATCTTTCCTCAGCCTTCCCCGAACAACCCCTCTTCCACCTCGTCTTGAGTCGCCTGAACTCCAGTTAGCTTTTCCCAGCTCCCCCGAAAAACCGCTTCCGACACTCATCCAGGCCCAGATCTGTCTGAAATTCACTCCCCAAACCACTCAAACGCCTCGCCAACCCATATTCTTCGCAAATCCGCCTGTCACACCTGCCCGCTTCCGAGTTGGGCCACTTCTCGAGTCGTTTTTCAACACCGAACTACGGTTCTTGCATAATCCGGGTTAGCCCGGATTATGCAAAAGATCTGAATCCGAGTGAGATTCTGGCTCCAGGAAAAAGCCGTAGCCCTCTGATATAAAAGGGTTTACAAAAACAATGACCCTAAACAGGAGCTACGGCAATGTTGAAAGCAGTCTGCCAGAATACCCTGCCATTTCATAGCCACAGAAACATCACGGCTCGTTTTGATGGGGGGAGCCTCACTTCCGACGCAGGATGGTTGTTGTTTGGATCCCTGGATCGTCAACATCGATTGTGCGAGGGCTTCAGTTCGTGTATTGCGGAAAGTCGAGACCGACGCTACGTTCGTCATGACCTGTTGAAGTTGATCCGACAACGAGTCTTGCAGATCGTGGCCGGCTACGAAGACTGTAACGACGCCGATACGCTGCGCTCGGATCCGATGCTCAAGACCGTCTGTGATCAGTTGCCAGAGAGCGATCCCGATTTGGCCACCCAGCCGACTTTCTCCCGCCTGGAGAACTCCGTCACCAAGAAGGATCTGATGCGTCTGAGCCGGTGGCTGCCAGGCCGTTATGTGCGCTCCCTGAAGAAGAGACGTCCCAGCAAGATCATCCTGGATCTGGACAGTACCGACGACCACACTCACGGCCAACAGGAGTTCTCCTTCTACCACGGGTATTACCGAAACCACATTCTGCATCCTTTGCTGATCTTCGATGCCGACACGGGAGACCTGGTCTGTGCCGTGTTGAGACCTGGCAACAAGGGGGCTGCCTCTCACATCGTGCCCATTCTGAAGCGAGTCGTGGAGGCCATCCGACAAGCAGTGGGGACGGATGTCGAGATTGAGATTCGGGCCGACAGCGGCTTTGCCACGCCTCGGCTCTACGAGTTCTGTGAATGTGAAGAGAATAAACTCCAGTATGTCATTGGGTTAAGTCGAAACCCTCGCCTGCAGCGAGTGGTCGAGCCCCTGCTGGATTCGACTCGGCTGAGGTTCCTTGAGCTGGAGGAAAAACAGCGTCAGTTTGACGAGTTTCTTTATCGAGCCCACAGCTGGGATCGATCCCGTCGCGTCATTGTCAAAGTGGAGGTCGATCAGCGTGGCATCAATCGTCGCTTTGTAGTTACCAACCGGGACGATCTCTGCTCCCAATCACTTTATGACCACTACACAAACCGAGGGCAGACCGAGAACTTCATCAAGGCCTTCAAGAATCATCTGAGCATGGACCGACTCAGCTGTCATCGATTCCTGGCCAATCAGTTTCGACTCCTCCTGCATGCACTGGCTTACCAGATGTTCGTGCGCCTGCGCGACTATCTTCACGGAACCCCCTGGCACAAGCTCGAAATCGAAACCTTACGTCGTCGGGTCCTCAAGATCGGGGCCCGGATCCGACAAACCACTCGACGCATCTGGGTCCATCTTTCCTCAGCCTTCCCCGAACAACCCCTCTTCCACCTCGTCTTGAGTCGCCTGAACTCCAGTTAGCTTTTCCCAGCTCCCCCGAAAAACCGCTTCCGACACTCATCCAGGCCCAGATCTGTCTGAAATTCACTCCCCAAACCACTCAAACGCCTCGCCAACCCATATTCTTCGCAAATCCGCCTGTCACACCTGCCCGCTTCCGAGTTGGGCCACTTCTCGAGTCGTTTTTCAACACCGAACTACGGTTCTTGCATAATCCGGGCTAGCATGCCGAGGTGCCGCGCCTTCGCTTGCTGTTAGGGTCAAGCCTGGAGATCCGCCGGAGCAGTTAAAGCGACCTTCCCAACGCACACCGGTGGCATGATGAGCGGGTCAGTGGAAATCCGTCTCGGCGAAGAAGTAGGCGATCAAGTGCTGAATCTGCATGTGTCCTTCTTGAATCTGGGGGGTGAAGGAACTGGGTACGGCTACCAGCAGGTCGGCGAGTTCGGCAAGTCGGCCGCCGGGTCGACCCGTGATTCCGACCGTAGTGAGGCCAAAACGCTTACCCCATTGCACCGCTTCAAGAACGTTCTCGGAGTTGCCGCTGCAGCTGAAGACAATCAGGAGGTCTCCCTTCCGAGCCAGATTCTTGAGCTGCTCAACGAAGACCTTCGAATAGTCCAGATCATTCGCAACCGCAGTGATCCAGGCAAAATTGTCTGTCAGGGAGTACACGCGGAATCGACGGGAACCCTCTTCCAGAGGCTCTGTCGCCAGTTCGCTGGCCAGGTGGCTTGCCATCACCGCACTGCCTCCGTTGCCGCACACAAAAATCTGCTGATCTTTCCGCCGGTTCTTCTCCAGCAGCTCAATTAACTGGATTACCGCTGCCAGCGGCAGGCCCGCAACAGTTTTCTCGGCAGCTAACCTGTACCTCTCAATAAAGGAGGACGGTGGAGAGTGTTTGCCCACAGGCGGTCAAGATAACACCTGTTTCCCGATCGATCAAAGTCGGTCATTGTTGAAGGACACGCCCAGCAAGATCCCCATTTCAATTCCGAGACTCGGGAAGGTCACATCCAGCAGGTTGTGTAAGAGAAAATCCGCCAGCAAGCCGACACCGGCGATCGCGGCCGGCGAACCCCTGGTATCTCGGAGCAGGGCCAGGAGCACACAGTGAAAAAAGAAGAGAAAGGCCGCCAGTCCGAGAATTCCAAAGTTGAGACCGGTTTGCAGGTACAGGTTGTGGACATGGGAACCTAAGGATTTGACAAAGGTCCGGTACGAAGCGAGTTTGCCCTGATAACTTTTCACCAGATCTTTGTTTTGTTGCAGTGCCCGTGTGTAATTCCCGGGACCGACACCCAGCCACGGGTTTTCCTTCCAGATGGCCCATCCGACTGCGAAATAGGGTTGTCTGTGCTCTCGGAAGGAAGACGAGAATCCCCCTCTGAAGCGGGCGGTCAAATTACGGAAAGAGGCGTCAAGAGTGCTTCGTGCAGGAGGCATCACGAGCACAGCTACCACTAGGATAATTGCCGCCAGAGCCTGCAGGAAAAGGGATCGAGAGTTCGAGGCGAGAGTTGCCAGAACCTGTCTCATCCTCAGTCGAGGGCGACCGTAGAGATACAGAAAGAGTACAGTCAGGACACCAATAAGCCCGGCCAGAAAACCCGCTCGCGAAAGTGTCGCCGCCCCCGCCAGCAGCAGGATGACACACAGATAGCCCCACCTGATTCGTACCCCTCGACGGCCCGACAGGGAGAGGATCGCTGCAAAGGGGAGGACCAGGCCGAGGTAGCCCGAGAACTGGTTCGCGTTGGTAAACGTCGAGTAGATTCGGCCCCGTTCAGCGAACGGGAACTGGAGAGCTCCCAGCAGTGCATAGAAGAGGCAGCCGACCAGAAGAAAACCGCGAAACCTGGGCCCGGACGAGTCTCGCAGCAGGTTGGCAACCGCGAAGACGAGGACAAACATCTCGGCCACCCGCAGTGAATTCCCCACAGCCCGCACGATCGAAGACGAGAGTAGCCCCGAAAGGAGCATGATGAGAAGGAAGGGAGCGCTCCAGGCCACCAGTCTCCAGTCGTGAATCAACTTTCTCCCTCGCCACCAGCCGGCGGCACACCAGGACGAGAGAAAGACGGCGATCTGGATCTCCGAGTAAGAAACGATGATCTGCCCCACCACCGGCCGGGCCGGATCCATCGAGACCGAGAGAAAGAGAAGCCCCAGTCCCCAACCGGGTGAAGCATGGGTGATCGCGGTCAGGGTGACCAGCCACACACCCATCCAGAACTCGAAGTACAGGAAGGCCAGGGAGCAGAGGAAAACGATCAGGAGCTCGCTGCCGGAGAGCCCGATGATCCTGAGAGTTCGACTCTCGAGGACAGCTCGTATGGCTGCGGCTTTTGACATCAGTGCAGGTTATCCTAACAGGACCGTATGAGTCGCAGTCTTGCCCTGGTCGTTTTCATCTTCCTGGTTGCCACGGTTGTTCATGCGCCCTCGGATGAGGAGGAAATGCAGGGATTGCCTTCCCTGAGGTGGAACCAGTTTGCGCTGGGCCCCCCGCGGGCCCTCTCCGGAGACTCGCCCCACTATCTGGTTGCCGTCAACAGCCTGGTTGAAGACGCGGACTTCGATTTGAAGAATAACTACGATCAGGCGCTTCGAGGTGATTGGGATGCGGGGTCGCGATTTCGACGTTTCCGGATCGACCGGCACGTTGACGTTGACGGCAGGGGCCGGGAGCTGGGTACCCACTCGTTCTTCTTTGCGGCGCTGCTCGCCTTCTTTGCCTGGCCGTTGGCAGGCACGCCCTGGGTCGAACCTCTCTGTGTCTGGCTGACCTGTACGGCAGGGCTCGCTGCCGTCCTCTTCATGGCACAGCGTCTGGGCCGATCTCGATCCCGTGACTCAGCGGTGCTCGTGTTTGCCGCGCTGGCCACCCCGCTGCTGTGCTACTCGCGCGATGTCTGGACGGAACCCTGGATCGCCGCTATCTGGATGGCGCTCCTGTCGGCCAGGGATGGCAGAGCCAGGTTCCTGCTCGGATTCCTCGGGACCCTGATCAAGTACCCTTTCGCAGTGGTTCCGGTAGCGATGGGCATCGTCCATTGCCTGAAGGGAAGGTATCGTTCCGGGTGTACTTTGCTGGGTTCCGGGCTTCTGTCCGTCGCCACTGTCCTGATAACAGTTCAGTGGATGTTTCAGGACGTTGCGGATCACCGGTCTCTATTCCATTCCGGAGTCCACGCCGGTTTCCAGATCAGTCCGGAGGGCGCGGTGGGTCTTCTGATCGATCCGGCCAATGGACTACTGATCTTCTTCCCGATATTTCTCTGGAGCTATCGTTGTCTGCGGGAGAGTTCAACCCGGTGGTTACCTGTTCTCGCTTTTTTCGGCGTTCACGCCTTCTATGCCGACTGGATGGGGGGGACCGGCTTCAGCTCTCGGTACCTGGTCCCGATGATCCCGGTACTGATAGTATCGATCCAGCGGTCGGCCGGTCGTTCGAGACTGTTCAAGGGCGCCGCTCTTTACAGCCTGGGGTGGGGTCTGGCGGCAGGGTTTTTCCCGGCGATCGTTTACGATCGGACTCCCTGGGGCATCTTTTCACACGTGTGGGGTCGCCTGGCAGTCCTGGGGCTGTCGGCGGTCAGCCAGTAGGCCAATGAACTGGAAAACTTTGCTGAAACTCGTTCTCACAGCTCTGCTTCTGGCGGTGCTTGGCTACCAGCTTGATCTGGGAGCTCTTGTCTCCATCCTGTCGTCAGTCCGGCCCGGCCTGCTTGTAACGGCAGTTCTCCTGCAGCTGGGACTCACCCTGATCGGAGTCTTGCGATGGAAGATCATCCTGGGCTACTTCACGATTCACATTTCTTATCTGCAGGCGCTTCGCATTGTGTTCATGGGGAACTTCTTCAGCCTCTTTCTTCCCTCTGCTATTGGGGGCGACGTTTTTCGGGCCTACTACGTCTTGAGGCTCTCCAGGAAGGGACTCTCCTACATGTTGACGACCACCTTGCTGGATCGGAGCGCCGGGCTCTTCGCCCTGCTCCTGATTGGGCTTTGCTCCTGCCTCTATTCTGATATCTCAGTGGGCGGAGTGCAGCTCTCCCGGGTGTTCATCGCCATAACCACCGTCTATCTCCTCATCAACGTGGCCATTTTCCATGACTGGTCGCACCGCACCACCAGCCGGCTCCTGACCCGATTCGGGTTCAACACACTGGACGAGAAACTGCAGCTCATCTACGAGGGACTCAGGAGCTTGATCAGGGCCCCACGTTCGGTTTTCGTCATCATCGGACTCTCGCTGATCATTCAGTTTACGGCCGTTTGGGTGATGTGGTTCGCCGCAAAATCCCTAAGCTTCAACTCCAGCTTCGCGGTGTTCCTGATCTTTATCCCGCTCGTGAACCTGAGCATCATGATCCCGATAACCATCAATGGATTCGGGCTGCGGGAGAGTCTCTATCTGCTGCTGTTTGCCGAGCTGGGAACTCAGGATGAAGTCTCTGTCGCGCTGGGTCTTCTCCAGGCCCTGATCATAATGATCGTAGCCCTTCCAGGCGGTCCCATTTACGGCCTGTACAAGGCTAAGGGTGGGGGATGAGGTAGGCTCATTTGCCTTCGAGGATCTCGCCGCAATGCCTCATGGCCATTCCGAGGTACGGATTCGCGATCTCTCCCTCTTTCTGAACCCAGTCGGCCCCTGCGCCGTCATCCGCCACGGGGCAGTGGACCACGATATATCCCTCGGGAAGATCCACTTCCACCATGCGATCGGAAAGCTCCTTGAAGCGAGAGCGGGCGGCCTCCAGATCTTGTGCTTCCGAGATCTCCTGAACGATCTTCTTGAGGTCGCCGTCCGCGTCCGCCGCCGTCCCATCGAAAGCCTGTACAACCGAGACAAGGTCATCCGAGGCCAGAGCTTCCTGAGCATTGATATAGTTGCTGAGAAGCGTAGAAACGACTTCCTGTTCGATGCGGGAACAGGCTGAGGCACTCGCTGCCAACACGAATATCAAAACGGTAAGAGGCTTCCTCATGAGTCCCTCCTCGAATGCTTAGACTCGGTATTTACTTTGTGGTTCATGGACTTGCGGTGGTGATTATTTAATGACGCTGTGGGGCCGCAAACAGTTCCCGGTTTCTGGACTTCCCCCGGTTTAATCAGCATTCTGTTCGGACTTCCGAAGCACCGCCAGGTACTGCCGAAAACTCGATCGGATGGAGATAAACTCGGGGTGAGTTATTCCCAGTTCTCTGGAGACCTGCCTTATCTCGTTGTCCTCCACGACGGAGATCGAAGCATCTGAGGACGAGACGGCGAACAGACACTGCAGCAGGTGTTCCCGTTGCTCCTGGGCCGACATCTTCTTGAATTCCCGCGTTACCAGATAGTTCTCGGTCCCTCCAAAAAGCAGGTTCTGCGACTTGGCCATCTGAACCACGACGACGGCAAGGTCGGGAGAGAGTCTGCCCTCTCTGACCACGATCTCTTCCATGGCTGCCGTTTCTTCCTCGCTGATGTTGAGATCAGCGTGCGCTACCCGTCCCAGAATGTAGGCAAAGGCGGCCAGGTAGCGGGCCTGCTCTTTCGGCAATGCATCGAGCTTTCGAGTGATCTCACGAATCGTCTCGCTCTCGCTCTCGGATACCGGTCGCGGCGCCGCAGACTGTCCCAACCAGTCACGAATCAGTTTCATTTTCACTCATTGTAAGGGGAAACTCCAGCCGGGTGCGGCCCTGAGGCCTCTTACACGTTCCGGCACTCTGTCAGTTGTCAGCCTGTCAGTCCCCCAGCGCCACGCCAAACGCTTATAATATCCTGACTCGATGGCTAAGATCGGATTCGTCAGTCTGGGGTGCCCCAAGAACCTGGTCGACAGCGAGGTCATGATGGGCCTGCTGAAGACCGGGGGGCATGAGGTCACCGCCTCCCAGCGGGAAGCTGAGATCATTGTGGTCAATACCTGCGGATTCATCGAATCGGCTAAACAGGAATCCATCGACACCATCCTCGAAATGGCACAGGAAAAGGAGCGGGGAAACTGCCGCCGATTGGTCGTGGCCGGTTGCCTGGTGGAGCGATACCGCCGCGAGATCCTTGAGTCTGTGCCGGAAGTGGATGCGGTTGTCGGAACCAATGAACTCCCGGCCATCCTGCGGGTCTGTCATGACCCGCAGGAGACATCCATGCCGGTTCCTCCCGTTTACGAGGCTCGCGAAGACTACCTGTACAGCGATACCGATCCGCGGGTTCTGACCACGCCCCACTACTCGGCCTATGTGAAGATTGCCGAAGGATGCGACCATCCCTGCAGCTTCTGCGTCATTCCTCAGATGCGGGGTCGGTTCCGGAGCCGTCCAGCGGCCTCGGTCCTGGCCGAGATTCGGAGGTTGGCCGGACAGGGTGTGAAAGAGGTCAACCTGGTCGGGCAGGACACCACCATGTATGGATTCGACTACGGCGACCGACACGGTCTGGCACGCCTGCTTCGAGAGGTCGAACAGATTGACGGCATCCGCTGGGTGCGCTTTCTCTACGCTTACCCGAACAACATATATGACGAACTGCTGGACGCCGTCCGCGAATGTGAGAAGGCCTGCAATTATTTCGATATACCGCTTCAACATGCTTCCCGGAACGTGCTGAAAGAGATGAAGAGAGGCGGAAATCGCGGATCGTTGCGGCGCCTGGTCGAACGAATCCGGGCGCGCGTCCCCGGAGTAGCCATACGGACGACGATGATCGTGGGCTTTCCGGGAGAGACTGACGAAGACTTTCAGGAACTCCTGGAGTTTGTGGCGGAAGTGCAATTTGATCGCCTGGGAGCCTTTTGTTTTTCGGACGAGGAACACGCGGCTTCGCATTCCCTGGCCGGGAAGGTTCCGGACGAGGTCAAAAAGGAGCGCCAGCAGCGCCTGATGGAGTTGCAATCGACGATTTCCCGCCGCATGAATGAGCGATTGGTTGGACAGACCTTACGGGTCCTGCTGGAGGGTGTCTCCCGTGAGAGCGACCTGCTGTGGCAGGGACGAACCGAAGCCCAGGCTCCTGATATCGACGGACTCGTCTATCTGACTGATGGTGTGACTTCCTCGACCCGTCCTGGGGAGATCGGCGAGGTCTTGATCGAGGAGGCGCACGAGTACGATCTGGTGGGAACCCTGATTCAATGAACGGTTCGAGGTCACCAGCCTGTCCCCAGTGCGGAGAACCAGCGGGGTCGCGAAGCCGGTGGTTTCCCTTCTGCAGCGAACGCTGCCGGATGCTGGACCTGGGGAAGTGGCTGGAGGGCCGTTTTCGGATTCCGGGACGCAGAGTGGATCGGCAAGAGTTGTCCGACTGCGAGGAACTCGATTGAGTGTACGCGCTTCTCACTGGCTGGCAACCTGCCTGGGCGTGGGTTATCTTCCCGTCGCGCCCGGGACCTGGGGTTCGCTGCTCGCCGTGGCCATCGCAGGGTGCCTCCATGTAACCTCCGGTGATTCCTTCCCATTCCTGCTGGCGGCACTCATAGGATCCACTGTCGTGGGGACTTGGGCTGCCGACCGGGTAGCCTCCGATCTGGGTGACTCCGACCCCTCGAGAGTCGTGATTGATGAAGTCGCAGGCCAGTTCCTCACCCTGATGTGGGTTCCCCTGTCGATCCCTGCGCTGTTGCTTGGATTTGTCCTTTTTCGAGTCTTTGACATCGTGAAACCACCGCCGGCCCGCCAGGCGGAAGAACTGCCGGGCGGCTACGGGATAATGGCCGACGATCTCGTCGCAGGTCTTTACGCAGGGCTGCTCCTGGTGCTGGCGAAGTGGCTGGCGTTCTTGCCTTAAGGTGGGGGCTTCAGATTCCAGATTCCAGATTCCAAATTGCGCGCTCATCAAGATTCGCGCCTCTGCCGGCTCGGCGGCGGGGCAGACGATCTCCGGGACCGGCCGTCAGCCGCGATTAAACCTGACTGTCAAGGAAACTACAGAGGCAGGAACGACAGTGACTGCGCCGCGCCGCCGGAAGCCGAGCAAAAGCATATAACCAGCAAGAACATACCGTCGGCGGCTCGTATTGCATCCACCCCCATCCTCCTGTAGGCACAGCTGACCTCGTCACAGTAGCGCAATGAGCGAAGCGAATAATTTGGAATCTGGAATTTGGAAAACGTCGGCGGCTCGAAGTGCATCCACCCTCATCTTTCTGTAGAGGCACAGCTGACTGTGTCCACGGTACCGCAATGAGCGAAGCGAATAATTTGGAATCTGTTCAGCTCCCGTTAAGATGATCATCGATGACGCCGAGTAGCAGCGCTCAGCCGCGACCAGAACCGCCAACCGCCCAGATCATCGCCGTGGGGTCCGAACTCCTGGGCACCAGCCGGGTAGACACGAACTCCCTTTTTCTGACTGAGCAGCTGAACCGGATTGGAGTTCAGGTTGAACGCAAGATGGTTATCGGCGACCGGGAGGATCTGATTTCCGATGCCCTCCGGGCTGCAGTGGCGAGCGCCAGCGTGGTCTTTCTTACCGGTGGCCTGGGACCCACCGCGGACGATATCACCAGGGAAGCCACCGCTGCACTGTTGGGCCGTCCACTGCACTTTGACAAAACCATCATGGAGTCGATCGAGAGGCGGGCCAGGCGCTTTCGTTTTCCATTGGGCGAGAACAACCGCCGCCAGGCGATGGTTCCCGAGGGGGCCGTTGTCCTTCCGAACTCCAGAGGAACTGCGCCAGGACTGTTTCTCAGAGAGCGTGATGCCCTGCTGTTTCTCCTTCCCGGTCCTCCCCGCGAACTGGAGCCGATGGTGAGAGAGCAGGTGATGGAGGTGCTGGAGAAGTCCATTCCCGTCTCGGTCCATCTGACCCGGCATCTGAGCGTGGCAACGATGGCCGAATCCAGGGTCGATGCCCTGGTGGAGCCGATTTACCGACAGTATCCGGAAATTCAGACAACCATCCTCTCGTCGCCCGGGATTATCCACCTGCACCTCGGCTGTGCCGGGACCTCTGCGGCAGCCGAAGACAGGCTGGAAGAGCTGTCAAGCCGGATGCGGCAAGAACTCGGTGCATCGGTGTTTGCCGAGGCTGGGGAGTCACTGGCAGCTGTGGTGGGAGCAAGTCTCAAGAGACAGGGACTGGATCTGGCGACGGCTGAGTCCTGCACGGGCGGCTTGATTGCCAAGATGATGACCGATGTAGCGGGGAGTTCGGACTACTTCAAGGGAAGCATCGTCAGTTACAGCAATGAACTCAAGAAGACGCTGCTGGAGGTGCCCGCCGCGCTGCTGGAGGCACAGGGGGCTGTCAGCGCGCCAGCGGCTGAGAAAATGGCAGCAGCAGTTTGCGAAGTAACCGGGGCGTCGACGGGTCTGTCCGTAACCGGTATTGCCGGTCCCGCAGGAGGCACTTCCGAAAAGCCGGTCGGCCTCGTCTTTTTCGGGCTGTCCTGCCGCGGCCGCGTCCTCAGCAAGCGGCGACTTTTGCCGGGCGGCCGCAAGACCATACGACTCCGCGCCGCCCGATTTGCCCTTGACTGGCTGCGCAGGGAGCTGCAGTGATCCGATCCTTCATTGCGGTTCCGCTTCCGGCCAGAGTTTTGGACGACCTCGAGTCGGCGGTCGCAGGCCTGGAGCAACTGGGTCTCCCGGGCCGCGGAGTAAGTCGCAAAGCCATGCATCTGACCCTCAAGTTTCTGGGCAGTGTAGGGGAGAATCAGGTGTGCTCCATTGCATTGACCCTTCGCGGGCTGGCCGGCCGGACACCTCCCTTTGATGTGTCTCTGAAGGGTCCGGATGCGTTCCCTCATCGAAAGGCTCCACGGGTGGTTTTCGTGGGCGTTCAGAGGTCTGACGAACTGGTTCGACTGCAGGGTGCGCTCGAGGACGATTTGACGGCGCTCGGGATCAAGAGAGAGGGGCGCCCGTATCGGCCTCATCTGACGCTGCTGCGGCTCAAGTCCCGTACCCATCGGTCCCACCTCCAGGACTGGTTCACACGCGAACTTCCCGTCAGCTCAAGATCGTTCCGGGTCGGCCGTTTCAATCTCTATCAAAGTGTCCTCAAGCCTTCCGGGGCCGAATATTCAGTGCTCGAGAACTTTCCCCTGCGCGGCGGGGGAGCTTGAAGACAGTTCCACGTTTCAGGTCTTCCCTTTGGAGAGGTTCCTTGCCCTGAGGCCCCTCCCACTTTCACGAGCGCGCCAACGTGGAACCTGGAACCCTCCCCAGGGTTGACGAATCTCCGGCCATCCCATAGATTGCTGGTACCGATGGACGACGATCTCCCCATCAGCGCGGAACTGTTGGAAATCCTGGCTTGCCCTTCCTGCAAGTCTGAGGTCAGGCTCACCCCGGACAGAGACGGACTAGAGTGTACGGCCTGCCACCTGATCTATCCGATCCGCGATGGGATTCCCGTCATGCTGATCGATGAGGCAACGAAACCCTCCACAGCAAGCGCAGAGGAAGCCCCTGAGTAAGTACTCTCTTTTCCAGTTATTGCCCCGGTGAGTGCTAACTCCGGGCCCACCCCCAGTCGCCGCTCGAAGCCGCATCCAGAACGCCACAGCAGGTATCAAAAACCGATTCTACGCGAATCGACTGCATGCAGATATTGCGCCGGCAACTCTTCATGGCCGGAGTGTCGTAGCAGGGACTACACGGTACATTGCGGCGGATTAGTTTCAGAGGCGACGTGGTGGGAAGCGGCCTGGTCTGCACCCATTTTGCCGGCCCCCACAGGACCACCAGAGATGTTCCCAGCGCGGCCCCCAGGTGGGCCGGCCCGGAGTCGACGGATAGCAGAAGATCGAGCTGCTCGATCAGGCCGGCCAGCTGAGGGAGGGTTGTCTTTCCGGCCAGCATCCTGGTTCGCTTCGGATCCAGGCGATCTGCAATGGTCCGGGCATCGCGGGTGTCTTTGCTGGAACCCGTGATGATGACGCTGGCGCCCCGCTGCTGAAGCGCCTGCGCGAGTCTGATAAAGGAAGCGCGCGGCCAGCCCTTGAGTCTGGCAGTCTGGCCTCTCCTGCGCCGCGGCGGACCGTAGCCGGGATGGATTCCCACAAACGGCCGCTCGAGTCCCTCGAGATCGCTCTCGAACCCCTGACAGGAAGGCGAGGAAAGATCCAGATCAATCCTCGCGGGAAACTCAGACCACGCCTCCAGGCCTGCCAGGCGGAGGTTGTTTTCCACGCTGTGGAGACCCGGATCAAATGGGAAGTCGAGATAACTGGATATCTCCTGAATACCGGTTTCATGAAGAATGGTGAAAAAGTGCTGCGCGCTCTCCATCAACACGGCCTGCGAGTAACCTTGTTTCTTGAGGATCTTGACCAGTCTTTGTTTTTCGCGCGACAGGCGGTACGGAACGTTCCGTTGCTGGAGAGGATAAACGCGATCGAGTTGCGTGCAGAGGTCGACTAGGGGAGCTACACTCGCCGAGCACAGGAGATCGACCGCGGGTGACGGGCTTCGGCTCTTCAGTGCCTGGGCCACCGGCAGAGCCATGAGGGTGTCCCCGAGAGCGCCGATGCGGGCCAGTAGAATCCTCTTCGGCTCGGTTCCCATTGCAGGTACTAGTGTACTGTCCGGGAGGCGGGTCCGGCCTGTGGTATCGTTTGGGATCGTTCCCGGGAGCCGGTCATGGGCAAACTGGAAAGCATTGTTGAGAGCTTCGAGGGGCGACGCCTGCTCGTCGTCGGCGATGTGATCCTGGATCGCTTTATCTGGGGTCGCGTGAAACGGATCTCTCCCGAAGCACCGGTGCCCGTTGTCGAGGTCGAGCGCATCTCCGAGCACCTGGGAGGAGCTGCCAACGTAGCCGTGAATCTGGCGAGACTGGGTGCAAGAGTGTCCCTGTTGGGGGTCGTCGGCTCCGACAGGGCTGGTCGGAAAGTCTTCCGGAAGCTGTCTCAGGAGGGTATCGAAGCCTCTGGGGTTGTCCAGGATGAGAGCCGGCCGACCAGCCTGAAGTCCCGGGTCATCGCTCAACACCAGCAGGTTTGCCGGACCGATCGTGAGAACCGTGAACCGCTCGGTCACGGTCCACGGGACAGCCTTCTGGAGAGGGTTGCCGACTCGATCAAACCGGCAGAAGGGGTGATTCTCTCTGACTACTCGAAGGGCGTGGTTGGACCCGAGTTGAGTCGCGAGGTCATCGCACGGGCAGCAGCGTCCGGGACTTTTGTTGCAGTGGATCCCAAGGGAACCGATTTCGACAAGTATCGCGGCGCCACCGTGATCACTCCGAATCAGGCCGAATTCGAGGCGGCCGCCGAAAGCCACCTGCCGGTCGACCGTACCGACTGGACGACTGCTGCCGATTCCCTCATGGAGCGCACCGGGGTCCAGGCCCTGCTCGTCACCAGGGGAGAAATGGGGATGTCCCTCTACCAGGGGGGAGACCCTCGTTCTATTCGAGCCTCTGCCAGAGAGGTATTCGACGTGACCGGAGCCGGCGACACCGTCATCTCAGTGTTCACTCTCGGTGTCGTGAGCGGCGCCAGCCTGCATGCAGCGGCAGTGCTCGCAAACCTGGCCGCTGGGATCGTCGTCGCCAAACTCGGCACCGCATCCGCGTCCAAGATCGAGATACTCGAAGCCCTCTCTATTAGCCCGGAAAATTCATAGCCTGGCAGGGAGCGTTTAAATCCTCCCGATCTCTGCCGGGCTATGAATTTTCCGGGCTAGTGCGGGGTGCACTAGAGGCTCTCCTCAATGAACCGGACGGCCTCGGCGTAGGCCGGGAAATCTTTCTCCGCCGCCCGGAACCGGGAATGGTGCTTGAATCGTTTCCCGTCACGCACTTCTTCACCCAGAAAAGCGTGCAGCATCTCGTGGTAAAGGACGAAGGAGACCACACTTTTCGGTACGTCTTCCCGATCCAGCACCCGGCTGATGACCAGCGCGTTGAAGGCAGGATCGAAATGGCCGAGCGTTCGGCGGGATCGACCCCGGCTCCAGGAAACGTGATCGATCTCGAGTTCATTGTTGAAGAAGCTCTCGTTCAAATCATCGAACAGGATCTGCAAATCGAAATGCCGACCTCGAGGGCCCGGGAAGCTTTTTCTGCTGCGGCTGCGCCGCACTTGGTTGACCCGCTCAATAACCTCGTCGCTGCTTGTGTATTCACGATAGAGTCGCCTCAAGGGGTCGGGCGGGTCGAGGCGAAAAAGCTTGTGAATCAGGAGCGAGGAAATCGCCGAGAGCACGGAAAACGGCGCTCCTTCCAGGACATCGCTGAGGCGTACTTCCAGACGACGGCCCCTGTGCCGGATCGTGTGCCGCAGACCGGCATAGGGATAAAAGCGTATCGAGATAGAGGGTGGGGGCTGCCCCGAGAGCTGACGGTAAAGGCGGGCCGCCTCGTTTTCGACTCCACTGCCTGCAGACTTCTCCATCATCTTGACTCACGTAAGTGAACAAACGCTTCCGTCTCAAGGGACCGGGATCCGGTCAGTCAGGAACCGGACGATTTCGCTGGTGTGAGTTCCGGGCTGGAACAGTTCGCTGACTCCGAGCTCTTTGAGCGCCGGAATATCCTCGTCGGGGATGATCCCCCCGCCAAAGACGAGAATGTCCTGTGCCCCCCGGGTGTCGAGTTCTTCCAGAAGCTGACCGAACAGGTGCATGTGGGCTCCGGAGAGAATGGAAAGACCGATCGCATCGACATCCTCTTGAATGGCTGCCGATGCGATCTGGTCAACTGTCTGGCGCAGGCCCGTGTAGATCACCTCCATGCCGGCGTCGCGCAAGGCCCGCGCCACTATCTTGGCTCCGCGATCGTGCCCGTCCAGGCCCGGCTTGGCGATGAGTACCCGAATTCTTCGTTCCGTCCCAACTTTCAACTTTCAACTATCCTCAGAAAGACGGCTCCGTATAGGACCCGAAGACACGCTTGAGCGCAGCGCACATTTCCCCGAGGGTGGCATATTCTCGAACTGCGTCCAGGATCAGCGGCATCAGGTTCCTGGATGTCCGGGCGCCTGCCTCCAATGCGTCCAGGGCCCCCTGAACCCTGGTAGCGTTGCGACGAGACCGCAGTTCCTGGAGACGGGCACCCTGATGCCTTTCCGCTTCGTCGCCGATTCTCAGGGTCTCCACCGGAACTTCCTCGTCCTGGAGGAATTCATTGACTCCCACAACGGTCTTTTCGTTCTGCTCCAGCGCCTGCTGATATTGGTAAGACGCGTCGTGGATCTCCCTCTGGGGGAAACCCGCCTCAACTGCACTGATCATTCCCCCCATGCGGTCGATTCTGTCGAAGTACTCGAGAGTACTGTCCTCCATCCGCCGGGTGAGAGACTCGACGAAGTAGGAGCCACCCAGCGGGTCTACGGTGTTGATCACACCGCTTTCCCTGGCGATGATCTGCTGTGTCCGCAGGGCAATCGTGGCTGCCGCTTCAGTGGGCAGGGCCAGGGCTTCGTCGTAGGAGTTGGTATGAAGAGAATTGGTTCCGCCCAAAACGGCAGCCAGCGCCTGAACCGCCGTGCGTACGATGTTGTTATAGGGTTGCTGAGCGGTGAGGCTACAGCCGGCCGTCTGGGCATGAAAGCGACATTTCAGGGATCTTTCCCGGGTGGCTCCGAATCGATCTTTCAGGGTCGTGGCCCAGATCCTGCGGGCCGCCCTGAACTTGGCGATTTCCTCGAAGAAGTCGTTGTGGGAATTAAAGAAGAGCGAAAGCCGAGGGGCGAAATCGTCGATCTTCATGCCGGCGCGAAGACACCATTCAACGTACTCGACACCATTGCGCAGCGTAAACGCCAGTTCCTGAACGGCCGTGGATCCCGCCTCCCGGATGTGGTACCCGCTGACGGAGATGCTGTTGTAGGCGGGTAGTTCCCGGCTGCAGAACTGAATGGAGTCGACCACCAGCCGCATCGACGGTCTGGGCGGATAGATCCACTCTTTTTGGGCGATGTACTCCTTGAGAATGTCATTCTGAAGGGTTCCCCGGATCTGTTTCCTGGGCACTCCCTGCTGCTCTGCCACCACGATGTACATGGCCAGTAAAATGGTCGCCGGGGCATTGATCGTCATGGAAGTGCTCACGCTGCCGAGGTCGATCCCATCAAACAGAGCCTCCATGTCGCTCAGCGAGTCCACCGCAACGCCGCATTTGCCGACCTCTCCCGCCGAGAACGGATCGTCCGAATCCAGGCCCATCAAGGTGGGGAGATCAAAGGCAACGGACAATCCAGCCTGTCCGCGTTCCAGCAGGTAGCGGAAGCGAAGATTCGTCTCCTGGGGGGTCCCGTAGCCCGAAAACTGGCGCATTGTCCACAGTCTGCGCCGGTACATCTCCCTATGGATTCCGCGCGTATAGGGGAATTTTCCGGGTTCCGAGAGATCCGGATCTCCGGCCAGATCTTCAGGCGAGTAAAGGGCCCGAACGGGTTCGCCTGAAAGAGTGGTGAAGGTCTGTCCCGTCTGGGGGTGCCGGTGCCCGCCCCGAGCCTCTTGGCCTGCTTTCATCGGGACGATTAGACAGGAGCGAGCGGCGAGACGTCAAGGCGCGGCCCTTCTCTCTCAACCGCCCGGGTTTTCGAGCTCAATCGCCTTCTTGAACAGCTCCATTGCCTCGTCTTCGTGCCCCATCTCTTTGTGGATGAAAGCCTTCTCTTTGTGAAGACCGGCCAGTACTTCCCGGCTGTCTACCGCCTTGATTGCTACATCGATGACCTGGAGTGCCAGATCGGGTTTTCCCTGCCTGCGCAGTTCCATTGAAATGGTCCTCGCCGAGAGTAAAAACCTGCCCTGCTCTTCGGTGGGGAGTTCAATCGCGAAGAGCCTGGCGCATGCACCCAGGGCCTTCTCAAACGACTCTTTCTTGATGAGGAGCATCACGATCTCGTGCTCGGATTCGGCGATACTCATCATCTTTTCCGAGGTATGGGTCGGTTCCTGAAAGGAAATGAACAGACAGACACCGGGCAACAGCACAGAAGCTTTCATGCAGCTCTTACTCCGTCAAAAAAGGGTTGATCAGTGACGCTTCGCCGGGGCCGAAGGGATTGGGCCACCCCGGCCCCTCGTCGACCCGGCCAAGGGCGGTCTCCAGGAGGGCCTCTTCAGCCCGCCGTTGCCTGGCGTATTCTTCCAGTGCGCGAGACAATTTCAACCTCTCCACGCTGGAGGGGAGCATTAGGCCGAGAGAGAAAACGAGGGCCACAGCGGCCGTGCCAACCGGCGCCCAGCTACCCGGTGAGAAAAGATCCCACCACGAGCTATCGGTGTGGTGAGCAGCCGGGACCACCCTCGCTTGAATCCGTGACCAGGGAGGCGGAGACAGATCTGCAGCGGGAAGCCGATCGACCAGGTTTCCGGCGAACCGCAGCGACTCGTACTCGACCCGGCAGTCGGAGCAGGCGGCCAGATGGCTCTCGATCTCCCCAGACTGCTCGGAAGGGAGTTCCAAATCGGCAAACGCCGTCAACTGACTACGGCAGGCCCGACATTCCATAATTCTCTCCCAAATAGACCTTTATCCTGTCCCGGACCCTGAGGCGGGCGCGGTGAATGTCCGATTTCACTGATGCCAGCGAGCGCCCGACGATCTCGCTGATCTCTTGATATCTGAGCTTGTGTATAGCGGACAGGACGAAAACTTCCCGGTATTTCTCGGGAAGAGAGTCGAGGACTCCCTGAATGACCTCCTGGAGTTCCTTCGACATGACACTGGTTTCAGGGTTTTTCATGGGGGTCGCCAGTCGCTGCATATCAGAGGCAGCGAGCCCATCGTCGGCGTCGATCGATTCATGGTGAGGAGGCCGGGTCCGAAATCGTTGATAAACCTTGTTCTGAGCAATGCGATAAAGCCAGCCCTGAAACTTTCGGTTCTCCTTGAGAGTACCGATTTTGTGGAACGCCGAAACAAACGTTTCCTGAGTCAGGTCCTCTGCGTCGGCGAGCGATCCGGTCATTCGGTAGATATAGCTGAGGATTTTCTTTCCGTAGATGGAGTAAACCTCTTCAAAGGCAGCCACCTCGCCTCCTTTGACCCTGCCAATGAGCCGATCGAGAGCATCTGCGGACACTCCCGTGCCGCCCTCTCTCTGCCCTCCGCTACTCGGTCTCATTAGTCAGTGAAGGCCCAAATGAACAAAAGTTGCATATTTTTTAAAGGTAAGATTGAGACGGCCAAGAATAGCAAAAGTCCAATCCCGAGTCAGCCATCAAACTGAAAAAGCGAGAAGACGGAACCCAATCGCGGAGGCGACGTGAAAGGGACTGAGGAGGAAACCTTGAAATGAAGCAACTTTTGATGACTACTCTCCTGTTGGCGCCGCTTGCGGTATCATCGGCCTGGAGCCAGGCGGCCCGCGCATATGTCTCCACTGGCGGCTCCTACCTGGGCGTCGGAATTCGCGACGTCACCAGCGAAGACGTCGAGCAACTGGGACTCTCTCATGAACGCGGTGTGTACATCACGGACGTGCAGGAGGGCAGTCCGGCCGAACAAGTGGGAATTCAGGAAGCAGACGTGATCCTGGGGTACAGTGGAGTCCCGGTTCTCAGCGCTCGACAATTCCAGAGAATGGTGGGGGACACTCCTCGAGGCCGGGAAGTTGAGATCAGTCTGGTCCGCGATCGTTTTACTATCAGCGTCACGCCCAAAGTCGGAAGTCGACGAAGAGGCAGTTCACCGCATCTTGATTTCTTTCCACACTTCGAAGAAGAGGGCGGCTTTCGGGTAGCGCCTTTTGACCGGGGAAAGGGTCGTCTTTCTTTTTCAAGCAGGCCGCGACTCGGTATCCGGGGAGAGGCCCTGACTGAGCAACTGGCGGATTACTTCGGAGTGACGCAGGGTGAAGGGGTCTTGATTACCGAGGTCATCGAGGGCACGCCGGCAGAGGAAGCAGCTCTCAGGGCCGGTGACGTCATCGTCTCTGCAAACGGAGCCAGAGTCGCCTCGGTGAGCGATCTCTCTCGCCAACTGGGAGAGGATGTCGTGGAACTGGAGATCGTTCGGGAACAGCGGGTCCAGACAGTGACGGCCGAACTGAAGCAGAAAAAGCGACAGCGGAAGGGTTCATCGATCCGGCTCTGACCTCTCAGAGCGTTGACAATTCAGGAGCGGGCCCGCCCCGCTTCTTCCCTGGCGTGCAGGTTAACATCTGTCTGTTTCATCGCCTCGCGGCGCGCCGCGACGGCCAGGCGAATCAACGCCCTGGTGTCGCTGCCCTCGAAGATCTTGCCGGCCACCCTTACTTTATAACGCAAGTCAATTTTCTCCTTTCTTCTCATCAGTAGCGCCTCAGAACGCCTCGCACTACACCTTGAATCTTGACCTTGTCTTCTTCAACGTAAATGGGATCCACGTTCTCGTTGGCAGGCTGCAGCCGGATCCGTGGGCCTTCCCGATAGTACTTCTTCAAGGTCACATCTTCTCCCTCGACCAGGGCCACGACGGTTTCTCCATTGTGAGCTTCCGAGCGCTCCTGGACAATGACCAGGTCCCCATCTCGGATCTGTTCGTCGATCATCGAGTCTCCGCTCACGCGCAGCCCGAAGTGGCGACCCTTTCCGAGAAAGTTCTCCGGAACCGAGATCTCTTCCCGGTCGGCAACCGCTTCGATCGGATGTCCAGCCGCGATAGTTCCGAGCACAGGTAGAGTGAGTCCGGCAGCGTCTTCCGGGTTGCGAAGCTGGATGGAACGGGCCTGGTTGGAGAGTCTGCGAATGAAGCCTCGCTGCTCCAGCGCGCGAAGATGTTTGTACACACCATTCAAAGAGGCAACGTTCAGGTGTCGGGCAATCTCTTCAAACGAGGGCGAGTAACCTCTTTCCTCGATATAAGAGCGGATGTAATCCAGGATCTGGCGCTGCCTGCGGGTGAGTGGCATTCTCGTCCTCCTTGAAGCCCCATCCAGAGGCTTGCAGCACTACGATGGTGAAACAAAGGTGAAAAGTCAAGGAAAAAGGTGAACAAAGAGTGAATCTGGAACGTGCGTGCTGCCGGCGTCTTCCGGATTGCAGATCAGGCGGAAAGGAGCTGTCGGTTACACTGGAGGTTATGCAGGATCGCGCGCGCGCGGAGGAGGTGGAGGAGGAAAGAAAACGGGCTCGACAGTTGCGGATCCTGGTCGACCTCGTGACCAGCACTCTCTACCAGGATCGGGACCTGGATTTGAGGCAGGCCCGGCGGCTCGTGATGAAGACCGAAGAGGCCGTTCTTCGTCTCTTTCCGGGAAAACAGTTCACTTATCAGCTCCTGCTTCTCCCCAGGTTCGAGCGGATCCTCCGAGAGCGATGGGGACGTGGCCTCGAGGAGCAGATTCACTAGTGCGGGCTGCACTAGTGGCACCAGAGTATCGGGGCCACGGGGTATGAGGGCGGTGGTCCAGAGGGTCAGCCGCGCCAGGGTCTCTGTGTCGGGGCGCAGCTTCAGTGAGATCGGGGAGGGGCTCCTGGTGCTTCTGAGCGTGGGAAGGGACGACGAGCCCAAAGACCAGGAGTACATGGCTCGCAAGATCCTGAACCTTAGAGTCTTCGAGGACGACGAGGGGAAAATGAATCGTTCCGTTCGGGATACAGGAGGGGCCCTGCTTGTGATTTCTCAATTCACGCTGCACGGAGATTGTCGCCGGGGTCACCGGCCCAGCTTTATCGACGCAGAGTCCCCTCCCCGGGCTGCGCAGGTGTTCGACCAGACCCTTGAAATGCTGCGAGATGCGGGCCTGCAGGTCGGGACGGGGGTGTTCGGTGCCAACATGAACATTGAGTCGGTGAACCGAGGGCCCGTGACGATCCTGATCGACAGCAAGAAGCTGTTTTAGTGAACAGAGGATTGAAATCTGGAGTCTGAACGCGGCCCTGAGGCCCCACCCTCGGGTCGCGTTTTGGACGACACGCCCTCAAGTCCCGTGGTCTGTCGTGGATTCCTAAACTACTGCAATGGCGAATTTTATGCGCGGGGCTAAAGGTCTGTCCCGGTTGACAAAGACCAGGCTGCTGATTATGATTCATGAACTTTCGGAGGCTTGAAAGATCGGCATCGGACTGCGATCAGGCAACATTGAAATGTCCTTTGGAAGTGAACTTTGCTTCTTGGAGCTGGTTCAGGACGTTTCCGAAAGCATCGGCCGCATGGTGGGCTTCGACGATGATGGCCGTTACTGGGTGAGCCTGTCCGTTCGCGAGTCTGTAACGAATGCCATCATGCACGGCAATAATGAGGATGCGGCCAAGAAGGTTGGGGTTCGATTCACGATCTCGAACGATCGCCTGATCATACGGGTTCAGGACGAAGGAGGAGGCTTTGATGAAGGCCGGCTTCCGGATCCGCTGGACCCGAGCAATATTCTCAAATCGAGCGGGCGAGGCATTTTCTATGTTCGATCTTTCATGGACGATGTGAGATACCGACGTTTGCCTGAAGGTGGTTGGGAAATGCGGATGGAAAAGAAGCTAAACCACACACAAGGAGATTCAAATGACCATTGAGACGCGCTCGTCGGGTCCCGTCACGATTCTCGACATTCACGGCAAGATAACTATCGGTGAAGGAAGTGCCGAAGTCCGAAAGACGGTGCGCGGGCTCCTCCAGGCAGGGAAGAAGGACATACTCCTGAATCTGGGCGACGTCAGCTACGTTGACAGTTCGGGTATCGGAGAGCTGGTGAGTTCCTTTACGACCGTTTCCAATCAGGGAGGGCAGCTGAAGCTGCTGAATCTAACCAAGAAGCTGAAGGAGCTACTCGCGATCACGAAGCTACTGACGGTTTTCGATTCTTACGACAACGAAGGGGACGCTCTCACATCCTTTTCGGGGTGAAGAAAACGTCACTCGCGGAGGTCGGGATTGATGGTTCGACCCTGACCTCTCTCTTCCCGTTTCCACTCCGCCGGACACCTTCCCGCCAAACAGGAGTTCACTGATGGCCAAGTCCCCCCTACAGGTGGTCGAGGGTGAAGCGCGAGCACCTTTCCTTCGGGGCGTGCTGACGCATTCCCTTCTCAAACGCGGCCTCAGCTTCAAGGAAGCGTACGGCATCGCCGACACAGTGCGCGACCGCTTTCAAAAAGAGGGCACCGTCTCCCGAAAGCAGCTTCGCAAGACGGTCAATTCAATTCTAGAGGAGAAGTACGGTTCGGCTTTGCCCGTCCGTCCGCCGGTGCTCCCGGATGTGATTTTCGTCAGAGGGGACGAGGACATTCCTTTCAGTAAAGGCATCCTGTCCCGCTCGCTCGCCGCCGCCGGCCTCGATCCTTCAGTTGCCTACTCGACCGCACTCGAGATTCAGGAAAAACTGCTCACCGAAAAGCGAAAGACGATCAGCGGCAGGAGACTGAGAAAGATCGTTCACTCCCAGTTGCTCGAGGCGCACGGCCGGGAGCCGGCGGAGCGCTACCTGGTGTGGCGGTGCGCGCGTTTTTCCAGCAAACCGGTCGTGTTGCTGCTCGGCGGGTCCAGTGGAGCCGGCAAGACCTCCGTCGGCTCGGAAATCGCTCACCTTCTGGGAATTGAGCGAGTCGTGACGACCGACAGTGTCCGCGAGATCATGAGAATGATGTTTTCGCGCGACCTGCTTCCGACTCTCCATTACTCCTCATACGAGGCATGGAAGGGGTGGACGGGTGAGACTTCTTCCGATGCAGTGATCGGTGCTTTCCTGGAACAGAGTAATCGGGTCAACGTCGGGGTTACCGCCCTGGTGGACCGGGCTGGGAAAGAGAATCACAATCTGGTCATTGAGGGAGTCCACCTGGTGCCGGGTCTCCTCGACTATGAGCGTCTTCAGACCAGGGCGTATTGTGTTCACGTAGTGCTGGCCAATCTGAACCCCGAGGCTTACGCGCGACGATTCTCCCTGCGGGCGTCCCGGCAAGAGAGCCGCTCGCCCGAAAAGTACCTCGAGAACATCGACGCCATCCTGCAGATTCAAGACCACATCCTGGACATGGCTAACGGTCACGACATTGCCATCGTTGAGAATGAGGATTCGGAGAGGTCTGTTTTGGCGCTCATCGAAACCATCACAGACGATTTGCGGGTTCAGCTCGATCTGCAAGGAGAGAAACTTGTCGAGCGGGCCCTTTAAGAGGAGCACCAGGGCACTGATCCTGATCCAGGACGGACTCGGCGACCGGCCGGTGGCTGAACTGAAGGGGAGAACTCCGCTGGAGGCGGCCACGACTCCGGTCATGGATCTCCTCGCTTCCCGGGGCCGCACGGGAATGATGGGGATCTTCGGGCACGACGGTCGAACCGGAACCGACGTGGGCCATCTCGGCTGGTTTGGGCAGGACCTCAGGGACAGTCAGTACGCTCGAGGACCGGTTGAGGCGGCCGGGGTCGGGGTCGAATTGAAGCCCGGTGAGATTGCCCTCAGGTTCAATTTCTGCACTCTTGGCCTGGAAGGTCAAGTCGTAGACCGGCGTGCCGGCCGGATCCGAGACGGTACCGATCGCCTGGTAGCTTCCCTCAATGGCATTGGGGCCATCGGTTCAGTTGAGATCCGGTTCTTCGCGGCCACGGAACACAGGGGCGTCCTCGTGATGAGCGGTCCGGGACTTTCCCGGCAAGTCAGCGATTCCGATCCGGGAGGGGGCGGGGGAACGGAGATCCAGGTGGTCAGCCCGGTCGAAGATACACAGGAAGCCGCCAGAACCGCTCTGGCTTTGAATCGGCTCACCAGAGAGGCCCGGCGCGTCCTCTCAGGTCATCCTGTCAACATCGCGAGAGCCCGGGAGGGACTGCCGGAAGCCAACGGGATCCTGACTCGGGCAGCCGGCAGCCCGCTGCCATTCAGGAACATGCCGTCGGAGACAGGTCTGAGAATCGCTGCAGTGAGCGGGGAATCTACCGTTATCGGAATGGCCCGGCTGTCAGGACTCGAGACCATGACCGACCCGCGGCTCACCGCTAACCTGGATACGGACCTGGATGCCAAGGCAGGGTTGGCGCTCGACTCGATCCAACGCAACGATCTCACTTTCCTCCACCTCAAAGGTTGTGATATCGCAGGGCACGCCGGGGACGCTGAGGCCAAGAAAGCCTTCATCGAACGGACGGACGGGATGTTGGGCGCGATTATTGAACAAGCAGGGAGGACCAGGCTGCCCATGATCATCGGGCTGGCCGCCGATCATTCGACCCCGTGCGCCGTTGGCGAGCACTCGGACGATCTTTTCCCGGTCGTGCTGACGCATGACTCGATCGAGCCGGACGAGGTGCGGGCTTACGGCGAGCGAGCCTGCCGGCGAGGTTCTCTGCAGCAGATCGAATGCAGTCAGTATCTGAGACTGCTGCTCGACCAGATTCACCGCCGGCAAAAAACGAACTCGGCCATCCCCGACGATCCAGGGTAGCTTAAGGAGGTTCCACGTTTCACGTTCCGCGTTGCACGAGATTCGGAAACTGAAAATGTAGGAGGCGTTTTGGGGGGTGTCTTAGAACGTGGACAGGTTCTTGGCCAGATCGTTGAACAGCACGACTCCCATCAACAGCACGATGAATACGAACCCTGCCTTGAAGATCCGTTCCTTCATTTCCAGGCTGAGGTCTCTTCTGATCAAGCCCTCGATGGCCAGGAGTGCGATCGTTCCCCCATCCAGGATCGGGATCGGGAGAAGATTCAAGAGGCCCAGCTGCAGGGAGATCACGGCCATCAGGCCAAGCAGGGGGACCAGACCCAGGATTGCAGCCCTGCCTGAAAACCTGGCGATCTCGATCGGTCCGGAGAGTTGCTTGACGGAAGAGTTCCCGGTAACGAGCCGGCCTATGGTAACGAAGGTCAGGACCGCCATTTCGTAATTGTCCGCGAACGACTGTCGAAAAGCCTCGGCCAGACCAAGTTGCTGCTCGTGGGTCTCGAAATCGTTGGTCAATCCGAGCCGGTGGGCCCCTTCTATGAGCTGGGGGGCAATCGTCTGAAAAGTCACTTCTCCATCCCTGGCGATTTCAATGCGCAAGGGGGCTCCCTGGGAAGCTTCCACTGCCTGTTTGATCGCAAAAAACCCTTGATGGCGCCTGCCGTCTTGAAAGACCGCAACGATCTGATCGCCCCCCCGAATGCCGGCCTTGTCGGCGGCCGACTCAGGGGTGACCTCCCCGACCCGAAACAGAACGAAGGGCCAGGTTCCGATCGTGCCGCGCCCGTCGGGGGTGCCTTCGGTCATCATACTCGTCTGCATCTCCGTGCCGTCGCGGAGGAACTCTATGTCGATCTGCCGGTCGGGATTGACAGCGACTTGCAGATTTGCGTCTTTCCAGGTTGGCGTCTTCCTGCCGTCCACGGAAACAAGCGTATCGCCCACTCGAAGCCCCGCCCGCTGGGCTGGAGAATCGGGGGCCACCGCTCCGATCGTGGGAGAGCGGAAAAGGTACGAGAGGACCTCCTGGGGCGTCATCAAAGTGCCTGCGAGCAGAACCACTGCCAGTCCCAGATTCATGACGGGACCGGCGACGGCTACCCAGAACCGCTGCATCTTGGGCCGGGAAAGGAACTCCTCGACCGAGCCGGTGAGCTCTTCATCAGGGTTTTCTCCGGCCATTTTCACGTAGCCGCCCAGCGGAATCATGCTGATCCGATAGTCGGTGTCTCCACGGCGAAATCCGACCAGCCGCTTGCCGAACCCCAGTGAGAAAACATGGACCCCGATCCCGTAGAAACGGGCCATCAGGAAATGTCCCAGTTCATGAATGAAGATCAGGACTCCCAGCACAAAAGCGAACGCCAGGACCGTATAGACAAGTGACGAGAATGTCGCCAAAAAAGCTCCTCCAGAGCCACCAGTTCAATCTTGTTCCACCAGGATGACGCTGCCACGGACCCTGGCATTTCATCATTCTAGCAGTTCGGCTGCGATTTTTGACACCCTTCAGTTTCCGATCTCGTCGACCACCCGCCAGGCTTCTTTCCTCGATTCCCGGTCAACTTCCAGCACTGCCTGGATGTCATCGATAGGGCGGGGGCGGTGAGATTGAAGGACGAGTTCGGAGATTTTCGGAATTCGAGAGAAACCAAGGCGGTCGCTCAAAAAAGCTTCCACTGCCACCTCATTGGCGGCATTCAATGTCGCGGGGAAGCTATCTCCTCGGCGGAGACCTTCGTAGGCGAGCCCGATGCAGGGAAACCTTTCCAGATCGGGTTCCAGAAACTCCAGCTTCGGGAGGGAAAAAAGGTCCACTGAAGGGAGGCGCGATTCCCATCGCTCCGGATAGGAGAGAGCGTAAAGGAGAGCCGATCTCATGTCGGTTATGCTCAACTGGGCGATCAGAGTCCCATCGATGAACTCGACCATCGAGTGAACCACAGACTGGGGATGGATGACCACGTCGATCCGGTCATGGCCAATTCCGAACAGATGATGGGCCTCGACCACTTCCAGGCCCTTGTTCATCATCGTGGCAGAATCAATCGTGATTTTGGGGCCCATCTGCCAGGTGGGATGGTCCAGAGCCTCGTCTTTCGTGATCCCGCGGAACGACTCCATGGGTCGGTGCAGGAACGGGCCTCCGGAGGCGGTCAGAACTAGCCTGGCGATCTCCGACTCCCCACTACTGCCGCGCAGACACTGATGCAGCGCACTGTGCTCGCTGTCCACCGGGATGATCGTACCTCCGCTGGCGGCCATCACTTTCGCCATGAAGTCGCCGGCGGCCACCAGCGTCTCTTTGTTTGCGAGGGCTACCTGTTTTCCTGCTTCCAGGGCTCTGTACGTCGGAACCAGCCCAGAGAAACCGGAAATGGCGGCCACGACCGTATCCGTTTCATCGAGAGCGGCCACTCGGGAGACGCCGTCCAGGCCGTCCAGGACTTCAACACCGGACAGTTCCCGGCGCACTTCCTCAGCAGCAGCGGGGTCGTCCACGGCAACGAGCGAGGGACGATACCGTTCGATTTGCTGGAGAAGCAGCCGGCTGTTGCTTCCGGCTGCCAGACCGGCGACCCGAAATTGCTCCGGATAAAGGTCCACCAGGCTGAGGGTGCTTTTGCCTATGGATCCGGTCGAACCTAGAATGGAGATAGTTTTCATGGCTATCCCGAATCAGGCCAGTGCGCTCTTAAGCCAGGACGCTCTTAACAAGGTAATAACAGGGCAGGGCGAAGAGCAAGCTGTCGATTCTGTCCAGAACACCCCCATGCCCGGGCAGGAGGCTGGAGGAATCCTTGATTCCGGCTCTCCTCTTGAGAAGGGATTCGAACAGGTCTCCCGCGATGGCAGCGGCTCCCAGCAGGCTGCCAAAGGCGGCTGCCGACAGGCTGGACTGTCCGGCCAGCAGCAGTGGATGCAGCAATAGCGAGCCCAGGGAAGGCGCGACCAGGGCCGCCGCGAACCCCTCCGCCGACTTGTTCGGGGAGAGCCGGGGGGTCACCTTGTGGCGGCCGATCTTGCTGCCTACAAAGAATCCGGCACTGTCGGACAGCCACACGCAGATCAGGACAAAAAGCAGTTCGTGTCCCTGAGACGGTGCACTCTCCGATTCTCGAAGCAGGACGGCCAGCGAGAAAGGCACGCCCAGGTAGAAGAAGCAGAGCAGGTTGGCCCCGGCGCGGGGCAGGATGGCCCCACCGGCAGCGTCTCGCCAAAGAGACCTTGCCAGGAGGAGAAGCGGGACGGAAATCAGGAAAATCGGAAGATAGGGGCTAAAAACAGCCCATACGATGGGACACAGGCAGGTTGCCACGGCCGTGAGTTCGAAGCCGCCAAGGGAAAGTTTCTCCAGAAGCCGGAAGAACTCCCACAGGGCCGTAACCAGAAAGATCTCCATCAGGAGGATCCACAACCAGGGCGGGCTCCAGTAGAGCGCCAGCAACACGATCGGAATCAAGACGACCGCTACTGCCAGTCGAACAGCCATCAGCCGTTCTGAAAGGCAGGCGAGGCGACACCCCCGAAACGGCGCTCCCGCTGTTGAAATTCCTGCACGGCCTGGAGGAAATCGATCCCCCGAAAATCAGGCCACAAAACGTCTGTTACGTAGATCTCCGAGTAGGCAATCTGCCACAGGAGAAAGTTGCTGATCCGCATCTCGCCGCTGGTTCGAATCAGCAGGTCGGGGTCCGGCAGGCCCTTTGTATACAGATTGGCCTCAATCTCTACAGACCCTACCGGAAGCACAGGTTGGCTCTGGAGGAGTCGATTGAAAGCGTCAATCAGCTCGGTCCGGCCGCTGTAGCTGAGGGCCAGAAACAACCTGGTGCCCGTGTTGTCGGAGGTCTTTCTGGTTACGGACGCCAGCTGTTGCTGCACGGCGTGGGGAAGTTCGCTAATGCGTCCGATCGTCTCGAAACGGATGTTGTTCTGCTGCAGGGTCTCGAGGTCGGATCGAAGATACTGCTTCAAGAGCCCCCACAAGGTATTCACCTCCCTCCGGGGCCGCTTCCAGTTTTCCGACGAGAAGGCATAGAGAGTGAGGACGGGTACGGTAAGTCGGGCCGCGCACTCGACCGTGGCCTTGACGGCCTTGACCCCGGCTCGGTGCCCTTCGATGCGGTGCAGTCCGCGTTGACTGGCCCAGCGGCCGTTGCCGTCCATGATAATCGCAACGTGCCGGGGCAGCCGGGTGGGGCTCAAGTTCTCGATGAGTCGCGCTTCAGGACCGGCAGGGTCGATGACCCCTTCGAATCCTTCCATTAAGGGATTCATGTTGAGCCGCTTTAATCTATCACGGCACTCGATGGCTTTCCCGAAGAGGTCTTTTCGTCAGTACCAGACACGCAGCAGGCACAGACCGCGCGCCGGGGCTGTCGGACCTGCCGTCTTCCGATCGCGGCTGCGAAGAATCTCCTGAATGTTCTCCGCCTGTCGTTTTCCGGTGCCGACCTCCAGCAGTGTCCCGACTATGTTGCGGATCTGGTGATGAAGGAATCCGTCGCCTTCGACTCGGTAGGACAGGAGAGACCCCCTCCTGGCAAGCTCCGAACGGCTGATGGTCCTGACCTTGGAAGAAGCCGTGCTGCGGGAAGACGTGAGTCCCGAAAAATCGTGCCGGCCCACCAGCATGCGGCTGGCCGCCTGCATGCTCCCGACGTCAAGATCGCCCCGAAAGTGGAGCACGTAGTCGGAGAGAAATGGTGACAGAACCGGCCCGTTGTAGATCCTGTATTCGTATCCCTTCAGGCGGGCATCTCTCTGAGCATGAAACCCCCGGTGAACGGTTCTGAGACCCATGATCCGAATGTCCGCCGGCAGGACCGCATTGAGAGAAGTTCTCAGCCTGTCGGCTGCTCGCACTTCAGAGAGGCTGAAATGAGCCACCTGTCCCCGCGCGTGGACTCCGGCATCGGTGCGTCCGGATCCGACGACCGACCGTCGTTCGCGACAGACCCTGAGAACTGCCTGCTGCAGTTCACCTTGAATGGTTCTGCGATTCGGTTGAACCTGCCACCCCGCGTATCGAGTCCCCCGATAGTGGATCAATAGTCGGTATTTTTGCATTGGACTCGCTGGCGGTCGTGCGGTAACCGGTAACCAACAATGTTAAACTACCGCTGCTCCGATCTCGGAGGGATACCCGCATGTCCGGGCACTCGAAATGGCACTCCATCCGGCACAAGAAGGCTGTCGTTGACGCCAAGCGCGGGAAGATGTTTACCAAGTTGATCAAAGAGTTGACGGTGGCGGCCCGCCTGGGGGGGGGAGACATTGATTCCAACCCTCGGCTGCGATCGGCAGCCCAAGCGGCAAAGAACTCGAACATGCCGCGGGAGAACATCAAGCGGGCCATCATGAAGGGAACCGGCGAGCTTCCCGGGGTTAGCTACGAGGCGGTCACCTACGAGGGCTACGGTCCGGGTGGAGTCGCCGTCTTCGTGGAATGCCTGACTGACAACAAGAACCGAACCGTTGCCGATATCCGCCACATCTTTTCCAAGCAGGGGGGGAACCTCGGGGAGACCGGGAGCGTGAACTGGATATTCAATCGGAAAGGTTACTTATCGATTTCCAAAGACGCTGCTTCGGAGGATGATCTGCTCGAGATTGTTCTGGACGCCGGAGCCGAAGACCTGCAGTCCGAGAATGACAGTTACGAGGTCTACACTTCATTCGAGCAGTTTGAGCCGGTCCGCCAGGCGCTCGAGGCGGCCCGAGTGCAGCCGACGGTCAGTGAGCTGACAATGGTGCCGTCCACAGAGGTGAATGTGGAGGGAAAGGTGGCTGCCAGGATGCTCAAGCTGATGGAGATGCTCGAGGACCACGATGACGTTCAGCACGCCTACGCCAACTTCGACATTGATGAGGCGGAAATGGAAGCCCTCGCCGGCGTCTGACAGCTCCCTCTCTCCTTCAAGCTGGTATTCATGGCACGGACAGTAGTGTTTGGCATCGACCCCGGAAGCCGTATCACCGGTTTCGGAGTCATTGATGTCGAAGGCAACAGGCTGCAATGTGTTGACTACGGCGCGGTCAGGGGGACCCGGAGGGGCGGAGAGAACGATTTCCCCAGGCGACTCAGACGCATCTACCGGGAGCTGTCTCTATCCCTGCGTAAGCACCGTCCCGACGCGGTTGTGGTGGAGGAGGTGTTCCACGCTGTCAACTCCCGGACCGCACTCCAACTGGGCCAGGCGCGCGGGGTGGCTCTGCTGGCCGCGGCGGAATCGGGAGCCGAGATCTTCGAATACTCGCCGCTGGAGGTGAAGAAGTCGGTGGTCGGTTACGGCCGGGCCGACAAACAGCAGGTCCAGATGATGGTATCCGTCCTGCTCCATCTGGACAGGAAACCAAAACCGCACGATGCCGCCGACGCCCTGGCCACTGCCATTTGCCACGCCCTGCGGGGCTAGCAATTAGGGATTAAAAATTGAAAATTGAAAATGAAGAAGGAATTGAAATTGTGAAAATTTAAGATCAAAAATTGGGATTGGGAAAGAGGGGTACCCTGGACGGCAAATCTTCAATCTTTTAATTTTTAATTTTTAATCTTCAATTTTTTAATTGTTCTTCAAACCTCCCCACGTGAACCTGGGCGGGTCTGATCAGGTTCTCGCCTCTGCGGTAGCCTCTCTGCACGACTGAAATAACCTTTTGATCCTGGGCTGAGTCTTGAACTGGGACCAGGGCCACGGCCTCAGCCACTTCCGGGTCGAATTCCTCTCCCATCGGCTCAATCGGCTCCAGTCCCAGAAGCTCGAGTTTCTGGAGAAAAAGTCGCAGGTTCAGTTCCACGCCCTCACGGAGCGCCGGAAAATTGTCGGAGTCGACCGTGGCCTCGAGTGCCCTCTCAAAGTTATCGGCGACTTCGAGGAAGGTTCTCACCAGGGAGAGTTTCTCGCGCTCGAGGCGCCGCTCCGTTTCCTGCTGCAGCCGGTTGCGCAAAGCATCGTTGTCGCGCTCCAGCGATTCGAGTTTCTCCTTTAATCTGGTCTCGGCAAGTTCGGTCCTGGCCTTCAACTCCTCTATGAAGGACGGAAATTTTCTTTCCGGGGGCTGTGCCCGGCCGATCATGTTTTCGTCACTCACCCAGAATCTCCTGTCCGTGACCTGAAAGGTGCTTCCTTCCGAGTCAGCGGTTTTACTCTTCTTTTTGCGCTTCCTGGTGGTCTTCTTCTTTGCCATTGCGTGCCCTCAACGGTCCGGTTCCCGAAGCCGGATACCTCATCAGTTCATTCACATAATATCCCGCGCCTGACAATGCAAACCCTCTTGCGACTCCCGGGTGGCGATCTTATGAACATCCATGAGCGTTCTTGTGGAGCGCAACGACGTGCAATAAGGAGACCCATTATATGGATATGAACCGGTTCACCGTAAAAGCCAGAGAAGGACTGGCCTCCGCTCAAACTCAGACAGTTGAGCGAGGCCATCAGCAGGTCGACGTTGAGCACCTGCTCCTGGCCCTGCTGCTTCAAGAGAGAGGACTGACGACGGCGATTTTCAATAAGGCCGAGATACAGGCGGGTGGACTGCGCGAGTCGCTAGAGCAGCACCTCGGCGGTCTGCCGTCCGTGCAGGGCCCCGCCGGGGTCGTTGATTCCCTGTACGTCACACAGAGGTTGAATTCACTGTTGTCCAGGGCCGAGAAGGAAGCGGGCAAACTCCGGGATCAGTTCGTATCCGTCGAGCACCTGCTGCTGGGCATGATCGCGGACCGGGGCAAAACGGGTGAGCTCTTTACAACGTTTGGGGTGACCCGCGAGCGCCTGGAGAAGGCTCTCCAGGACGTCAGGGGAGGCCAGAGAGTGACCTCTCCGGACCCCGAGTCGACCTACCAGGCCCTGGAGCAGTACGGCCGCGACCTGACTGCACTCGCCAGTCAGGGGAAACTGGACCCCGTCATCGGCCGCGACGACGAGATCCGAAGAATCATGCAGGTGCTGTCTCGTCGACGGAAGAACAACCCGGTCCTGATCGGGGAGCCCGGCGTGGGCAAAACGGCCATCGTCGAGGGCCTGGCCCAGCGGGTTGTCAGGGGCGATGTTCCGGAGGGGCTGAAGCACAAACGGGTCGTTACCCTGGACATGGGCGCCCTGATCGCCGGAGCCAAGTATCGCGGCGAATTCGAGGAGCGCCTCAAGGCTGTTCTGACAGAGGTGGAATCGGCCCGGGGCCGGATCATCCTTTTCATCGATGAGCTGCATACAGTCGTGGGCGCCGGCAAGGTTGAGGGGGCAATGGACGCGGGGAATCTTCTAAAGCCTATGCTGGCGCGGGGTGAGCTCCACTGCGTTGGAGCCACGACGCTGGATGAATATCGTAAGCATGTAGAAAAAGATGGGGCTCTGGAACGTCGATTTCAGCCTCTGATAGTGGATCAGCCGGGTGTTGCCGACACGATTTCAATCCTGCGGGGTCTGAAAGAGCGGTACGAGGTCCACCACGGTGTCAGAATCCAGGATGCGGCGCTGATCGCGGCAGCCGTGTTGTCGAATCGCTATATCTCAGATCGGTTCCTTCCCGACAAAGCGATTGATCTCATGGATGAGGCGGCAGCCAAATTGAGAACGGAGATCGATTCGATGCCGTCGGAACTGGACGAGATTCTGCGGCGGGTGATGCAACTGGAAATCGAGCGGCAGGCTCTCAAGAGCGAAAAAGATCAAGCCGCCAGGGAGAGACTGGAAAAGTTGGAGAGGGCCATCGCTGATTTGAAATCTCAGAGCGACGCACTGCAGGCTCAATGGCAAGCCGAGACGGAATCCGTGGCCAAACTGAGAGAGCTGCGGCAAGGGATCGAGACGACCAAGATCGAGATCGAGCAGGCAGAACGAGACTATGATCTGAATCGCGCTGCGGAACTCAAGTACGGCGTATTGGCCAGACTCGAGAACGAACTGGCCGCTGAGGAGCAGGCTCTGAGCCGGAGACAGGGCGAAGCAAGATTGCTCAAAGAGGAAGTGTCGGAAGGAGATATCGCTGCCGTGGTGAGCCGCTGGACCGGAATTCCGGTTTCCAGACTGCTGGAAGGGGAGATGCAGAAACTGGTCGGTCTCGACGAGGATCTGCACACGCGTGTGGTGGGTCAGGACGAGGCCGTCACCTCTGTGACCCAGGCAGTCATACGGGCCCGTGCGGGGTTAAAGGATCCGGCCCGCCCCATCGGAAGCTTTATTTTCCTGGGTCCTACCGGAGTCGGGAAGACAGAGCTTGCCAGGGCTCTGGCCCAGTCTCTGTTTGACGATGAGCGGGCCATGATCCGCATCGACATGTCCGAGTTCCAGGAGAAGCACACGGTGGCGCGATTGCTGGGCGCACCGCCGGGATATATCGGATACGACGAAGGAGGCCAACTCACTGAAGCAGTGCGCCGGCGTCCCTATTCCGTAATTCTCTTTGATGAGATTGAGAAAGCCCACCCGGATGTTTTCAACATGCTCCTGCAGCTTCTCGATGACGGGCGCTTAACGGATGGGCACGGGCGTACGGTTGACTTCAAGAACGCCATCGTCATGATGACGTCCAATCTCGGCAGCCACCGGATTCTAGACTACCGCGGCGCTTTCGAGGGAAGCGACTACGAGAAAATGAAGGAGACGGTCCTGCAGGAGCTCCGTGCCCGATTTCGACCCGAGTTTCTGAACCGTGTGGACGAGACGATCGTTTTCCACGCCCTGGAAGACGAGCACCTGGACAAAATCGTAAAGATCCAGCTCAGGGAATTGCAGCGTCGGCTCAGCGACAGGCAGATCCAGCTTTCTCTCAGTGAGCCGGCGCGCCGGTTCCTGGTTCGTGTCGGCTATGACCCGAGCTATGGTGCCCGGCCGCTCAAGCGTGCCATTCGCAAAGAACTGGAGAACCCTCTCGGCCTTCTCATCGTGCGCGGAGAGCTGCAGGAAGGTCAATCTGTCCACGCCGACTATCACGAGCAGGCACAGGCCCTATCTCTGGTAGTTGGAGAGGCGAAGGATCTGGGGGAAAAGCCGGTGGCGGCGGCAATGTAGCGTAGGGACGGCCCTGAAAATGTGGGAGACGCCCTGGGGTGGCGACGCGGGAGGCGCCTTGGGGCGGCGACCCCCCCCCGGGGGGGATGCTGGACCGTGACGGAAGAGTGGGCGAGGCCACGGGGCCCCGGGGCGACTCCCGGGGGGATTTAAACGGTCGCTGCCCCGTGGCCCCGCCCACTCTAAGCCACCGCATATTGCCGGTCGCGGCAGTAACGTAGGGGCGACCCTCGTGGTCGCCCGTTGCACGGGCCGGCACGAGACCGGCCCCTACGGTTGGTTTCCGAACCGGCCCGCTCAAGACGGCACGGCACCCGGGTCGGCCAAGCGTTCACGGAATCAGGATTATCTGACCTGAGACAATCCGGTTCGGGTTAGACAGGCCGTTGGCCTCGACCAGCTCTCTGAGACTGGTCTGAAAGCGGCCGGCGATCCCAGCCAGAGTGTCACCGGATCGGACCCGATATCGGTGGGGCCGGGTACTGGCTCCGGCACCAGGGATCTTGAGCCGCTGGCCTGGAACAATCAGGTTCGCATCGCTCAATCCATTGGCGCGCTGGATGGCGCCAATGGACGACCGGAAGCGGCCCGCAATCCTGCCCACAGTGTCACCGCGACGGACCCGGTAAATCATGGCTCCGTCGGAGGCCAGTTCGAAACTCGAGGTGACGGGCCGGGCCCTGGCGAGCGCCTCACGGGCCGCCTTCACGGCGGTCGGGGGGAGGCGCAGATCGACGCTGGCTGGCAGCACCCCCTGTTTCCAGACCCGCGAGGTGAGAAAAGGGTTGTATTCCCTGAGGGTGATCCGGTCCAGTCCCTCAATCTGTTCAAACACGCCAGCCTGATAACTCTTCGGAAGAACCACGACTTCATACTCTAGAGGTGGGTCCGGCTGGATGTCGTTGAAGTACAGGCGCTGGTTTCTCACGATATCTACAGCCGCCAGGAACTCGGGATAGAAATTGCGGCTGGCAAAGCCGAAACGGCGAGCCTTGTAGCGACGCGCGATCCGAAGCATGTCGGAGCCGTGGCGCCTCTTTGCCCGCATCATCCCGGAGCGCCCGTAGTTGTAGGCTGTGATCGCCAGTGGCCAGGTTCCCAGGGATTGGTAATTCTCGCGCAAGAGCCTGGCCGCGGCTCGGGTTGATTCAAGCGGATCCAGCCTCTCATCAACGTATCGGTTGACCGTCATGTAGCTTCGAGCCGTCCCTTTCACGAACTGCCAGAGACCCACGGCGCCCGCCTTGGAGACAGCGGACCACTGGAAGGCTGACTCAACATGTGGAAGCAGGGCCAATTCTCGGGGGACTCCCTCTTCTCGCAGAATCTCTTCGATGTCCGCCAGATATCGGCCTGACCGCGAAATTCCCTCCCCAAACCGCTCGCGAAGCCCGCGCTGGTAGCGGAGATCTCGAGCCAGTCGCCGGTAGAAAGAGGCGGTCGGCTCATGCCCCAGTTCGGCCAGAAGCCTGACGATCCGATTCTCTTCCGGGGAAAGGGCCTGGCGTCTGCCCAGCCGGGACAGCAGTGCTCTGAGGTGATCCTTTTTCTTGTTCAGGATCTTGCTCTGCCGTTCCGCCTCTTCCCTGTCGTCGCCAACACCGCGTGTGAATTCGATCACGTCGTATACGATTCGAAGGTCACCTCGATCGTGGAAAACGACGTCGGTCTCCCGGTATCCGGTGAACATCTTCTTCCAGAAAGCGATTTCCACTTCGAATCCCTCGGAAGGGAAGTCACCCGAGATATCGGTCAGGCGGAAGGGGGCTTCCGGTCCCGCGGCGAAGCACGGTGCGACGAGGGTAAGCTGAAGAATCAGGCTGAGCCCGAATCGCCGAAAAACCGCCACAAGTCAACCCCGCTGGTAGAGGATAATCACCAGGCTGCCCGAATAATAGCAGACCCCGGTCGACTGCCGACTGCGGTCTTGATTTCAGGCTACCGGTTCACGCGCGTGATGCCCGAATCTCTGTCGCCCTTCCAGGGCTCTAGACTGGCGGATCCACCCTCCGTGGGCTGACGCCCACGGCTATTCTCTTCCGGCCGCTCCGCGGCCTGAATGCAGCCCCAAAGGGGCGAAAGGCAATAGCCGGGGCCAAAAGGCCCCGGTGAGGCCGCCATCCCCCAATTGAGCCCCCAAAGGGGGCGGCAGAAAGAACTGAATGAATCTGGTTTCGGGCGACCCCCCATCCAACCTTCAACCTTTCAACCTTGAACTGGTAACCGGAAAGCGGCAACCGCCAACCCCTTAATTACCCCATTCCGGCTCGGGATCGACGCCCAGGGCGTCGGCTACGCGATTGATGTAGTTGAAATAGCCTGTGATGTGGACGATCTCGAGCAGCGCTGTGTCGGTTAAGCCCTCCCGCCTCAGGCGATCCAGGTCAGCGGACTCCATCGTCGAAGGGTGGAGGGTCAACTTGACCGCGAAGTCCAGAATCGTGGTGTCCGTGGCGGAGAGTCCCGCCGTTCGGTAGTCGGCTTTGATCTTCTCGACCTGGTCCAGATCCACGCCTGTGTCATGGAGATCCTCCCCATGAGATTCGACTCAGTAGAAGCAGTCATTCGCCCTGGAAACCACCACTGCGATCATCTCGCGTTGCGTCCGGCTCAGCTCGCCGCCCTCATGCATCAGGGCCTGGTAGAATCGCATGGATGGCCGCAAAAGGCCGGGGGTCAGGCTGGAGATCTTCACGATGTTGTAGATCTTTCCGGCCCGCCCCAGCGCCGCATCATACTCGCGCAGCAGGTCACCCGTAGCGTTTTCGTAGTCGATGGTGTCAATCCAGGGCATTTTCCTTCCCCTCCAGGCGAAGCATGATTTCATGACAGATCGTTTCAGGTGTTTTCCGATCCGTTTCGATGTGGACGTCGCACCTTCTGTAAACGGATTGCCGCCGCTCGTAAAGTCCGGAGAACGTCTCCTCATCCAGGGCCAGGGGCCGGTCCACGTCACCGCGACAACGCTCCAGCGCCTCCTCGAGCGAGACCTTCAGCCAGATGCAGACGCCTCTTTCCCGGATGCGTCGCCGGTTGTCGGGCGGCACGAAAGCTCCGCCTCCCAGAGACATGACCGCGGGAGGTGAATCCAGCAAATCGCCCAGGACCCGGGCCTCCACTTCACGAAAACGGGCCTCTCCGTCGGCCGCAAACATCGAGGTGATGCTTCTGCCCTCGGCGCTGACGATCACTTCATCCAGGTCGACGAAAGGCAGGGAAAGAGCCGGCCCGAGCAGGACGCCGACACTGGTTTTCCCGGACCCCATAAAACCGATCAGAAAAATATGCTCTTCTCTCATTGGGTCACGGATTTCAGCTGTTCAAGAAAACCGGGGAAAGAGACCGTGCAGCAGTGGGCATCATCCAGCACCACCGGCCGCTTGGAGATCAGTCCTGCAATGGCGAAAGCCATGGCTATCCGGTGATCGCCCCGGGTTCTCACCTCCCCGCCCCTGAGAGCCTGCCCGGGCCGGATCCGAAACCCGTCGTTTCTTTCATCTGCCTCGATGCCCAGGGCACGCAGATTATGGACGATCCCACGAATTCGGTCTGATTCCTTGGCTCTCAACTCGGCAGCACCGGTTACCTCGAAACCCGACTTCAGTTGGGATCCCAGTATGGCGAGGACCGGTATCTCGTCAATGAGGGACGGGATTTGAGGTCCATCGAGACGAGTCGGGAAACTCTCCAACAGCCGGGGAGAGTAAGATACGATGAGGTCTCCGGCGGGCTCGCCCCCGGAGCTCTCCCGGTTGGAGATTTCGATTCTGCCTCCGTGTTCGATCAACAGGCGGAGAAGAGCATCTCTTGTAGGGTTCAATCCGACCCGGCGGAGTTTGATTCTCGAGCCGGGTACGAGACTGGCGGCAATCAGGAAAAACGAAGCTGCAGAAACGTCACCTGGAACTTCCATCCGCGCCGCTTCCAGTTTCTGGCCTCCCTTCAGCGAGATTCGGGTGTCTGCCTTTCCGATTTTGCCTCCGAATGCCGGGAGCAGAAGTTCGGTGTGGTTTCGGGTTGAAGTCGGTTCCAGGACGGTCGTCCGCCCCCGCGCCAGCAGACCGGCCAAAAGGATGCAGGACTTGACTTGAGCGCTGGCCACGGGCAACTCGTATTCAATACCATTCAGGCGACGACCACTCAGGTCGAGCGGGGGGAAGCGGTCCTGCCGCGCCCGAATCTGCCCTCCCATCAACTGCAGGGGAGCAATGATTCGAGCCATGGGCCGGCTGTTCAACGAGTCGTCCCCCTCCAGGCGGCTCCTGAAGGGAAGACCGGCAAGAACTCCCGCCAGCAGCCGCATCGAAGTTCCCGAGTTGCCTGCGTAGAGAGTGTCTCGAGGTTGTCGAAAACCATCCCGCCCCCGCCCCTGGATTTCCACCCCGGACGACTTTCGCAGGATCTCGATGCCCATCTGGCGCAGACAATCCAGGGTTCGGGTGCAATCTTCACTCGAGGAGTAGTTTCCGATGACGGACCACCCCTGAGCCAGCGCTGCCAGAATGGCCGTGCGATGGGAAATGGACTTGTCCCCGGGAAGCACGACTTCGCCCCTAAGGCAACCGGCGGGTTCGATGGCCCCTTGCAGCGGAGGGTCGAGAGCTGCAGTCATTAGGACTCATCCCCTGGCGGCGCGTTCTCCCCGTGGGCTTCCGGCTGGTGCTCCACGATCTCCATCATCAGCTCGCGAAGTTGTCTGATGCGGTCCCTGTGCCGGGCAGCCTCTTCGAAACGAAACTCGCTCGCGGCGTGTGTCATCTGGCGGCGCAGTTGTTCGATTGTGGCCTCGATTTCCGCGGCCGACTGGAAGGATTCCACCTCTTCGGAAACCAGTGGAATATCGTAGTAATCCTTTTCCGCCATCTCCAGGAGAGCGGCGTTGACGGGCTTGAGGATCGACTCCGGCGTAATGTCATGCTCTGCGTTATAGGCCTGCTGGATTTCTCTTCGCCTGGTTGTCTCTGCGATCGCTCGCTGCATGGACCCGGTCGTGCGGTCGGCGTACATAATCGCCATCCCGTTGAGATTTCGCGCGGCTCTGCCCACCGTCTGGATTAGAGAGGTGTCACTGCGCAGAAATCCCTCCTTGTCCGCGTCGAGGATGGCGACGAGCGAAACCTCGGGAAGATCGAGGCCCTCCCGCAACAGGTTCACGCCGATCAGGACGTCGAATCTCCCCAGTCTCAGATTGCGAAGAATCTTGACCCGATCCAGGGTGTCGATTTCGGAGTGGAGATATTGAACGGCCACACCGACTTCCGTGTAGTACTCCGACAGCTCTTCCGCCATGCGCTTCGTGAGTGTGGTTACCAGCACTCGCTCCTTGTGATCGACCCGGCGACGGATCTCCTCCAGCAGATCATCCACCTGTCCCTTGACCGGCCGGACTTCGATCACCGGATCCATCAGTCCAGTCGGTCTGATGACCTGCTCCACGAATGCCCCCCCCGTTCTCGAGAACTCGTAGGGCCCCGGTGTCGCCGAGACGTAAACGGTCTGTGGGATCCGAACCTGGAACTCCTGAAAGTCGAGAGGCCTGTTGTCCAGTGCCGACGGGAGCCGGAAACCAAACTCGATCAGATTCAGCTTTCGGGAGCGATCCCCCTTGTACATCCCGCGAACCTGCGGAGTCGTGACGTGACTCTCGTCGATGAACATCAACGAATCTTCCGGCAGATAGTCGAGCAAAGTCGGGGGAGGCTGCCCGGGTTGTCGGCCCGTCAGGTGCCGGGAATAATTCTCGACGCCCCGGCAGTAGCCGACCGTCTTGATCATCTCCAGGTCAAACATTGTTCGCTGGTGCACCCGCTGCGCCTCCAGCAGCCGGCCTTCCTCTTCCCACCGCGTACGGCACTCGTCGAGCTCCATCTTGATGCTGTCGACAGCCTGGTTCCAGCGCTCTCTGGGGATCACATAGTGAGACTTCGGATAGATGGGAATCCGATCGTGCTCCCGAAGAACCTCTCCAGTGAGAGGATCGAACTGGAAGATGCCCTCGACTTCATCCCCGAAGAGCTCGATTCGGATGGCATAGTCATCGTACGAAGGTACGATCTCGATGACATCTCCCCGCACCCGAAAGGTGCCGCGTTCCAGCGCGTGGTTTCTCCTCTCGTACTGGATCTCCACGAGCTTGTTGAGGATCTCTCTGCGGCTGATTCCAGCGCCCCGATGAATCATCAACAACATGCCGTAATAGGCCTCGGGCGAGCCCAGCCCGTAAATACAGCTGACGCTGCAGACGATGATGCAGTCGCGGCGCTCGAAAAGGGAACGGGTGGCCGAGTGACGCAGGCGATCGATTTCCTCGTTAATGAGTGCCTCTTTCTCGATGTAGGTGTCGGTTGAGGCGATGTAGGCCTCCGGCTGGTAGTAGTCGTAATAACTGACGAAATACTCGACGGCGTTCTCCGGGAAAAAGGTCCTGAACTCCTGGTAGAGTTGAGCCGCCAGGGTCTTGTTGTGACTGAGAATCAGAGTAGGTCGCTGCAGGGCCGCGATCACCTTGGCCATGGTGAAGGTCTTGCCCGAGCCGGTAACTCCCAGAAGGATCTGGTCCTGCTGCCCATCCCGGATCCCGTGGGTGAGTTCCCGGATGGCCCTTTTCTGATCGGGTGAGGCCTCGAAGCGGCTGTGAAGTCGAAACTCCCGGGACTCCGAGAGGGCCTCACCGTAAGCGATGCCTTTGTACGAGAGTTCTTCGGTTCGCGACACCTGGGGATTATATAGCGTTACGAAAGAGTGGGCGGGGCCCCGGGGCGACTCCCGGGAGGATTTAAACGGTCGCTGCCCCGGGGCCCCGCCCACTCTTTCTTGACATCACCTGCCGGTCGCGGCCCGGAGGCCCCTCCCACTCTACGAGAACCTCCAGAACCTAGAACCTAGAACCCAGAACCCAGAACCTGTAAAGTGGGACCGTGAAGAGAAAATTCGTCCTGGTTGCGCTTTTCGCTTTGTTGCCGCAGGGCCCTTGGTTGCGGGGGGAGGCGGCGGTGGGCGAGAAACCGAACCTTCTGCTCGTCACCTTCGACACGACTCGAGCGGATCGACTGGGCTGCTACGGATTCGACGGAATTCGAACTCCTGCCATCGACCGTCTCGCTCGCGAAGGCGTGCTTTTCGAGAATGTCTTCGCTCAGGCACCGCAGACGCTGCCCAACCATTCCTCGATCTTCACCGGACTGTACACGATTACGCACAACGTTTTGAGCAACGGCCAGAAACTGGAGGATCGGGCAGTCACTCTGGCGGAGATTCTGTCCAGTTCGGGCTATAAGACGGGAGCCGTGGTCGCGGCCGCTCCACTGATCAAGGTATTCAATTTGACGCAGGGCTTCGGCCACTACGACGACGAATTCGAGAGCCACGATGGAGTCGGCTACTTCAAAGCCTTCCTGCGTCTTTTCTCGCGCCACAAAATCAATCTACCCAGCGAGAGGCGGGCTGACGACGTCGCCAGGCTGGCCATCCATTGGCTGGACCGGGCGAGCAGAGCGAAACGCCCTTTCTTCCTCTGGGTCCATTTCTTTGACCCCCACGAGCCGTACTACTATCGCGAGAACTTCGATCGTCCAGAGGTGGTTGGCGAGAGCCCCGGACGGAACCGGTTTGGAGAGGACGAGGCGGCCTATCTGAGTGAAATCGAGTTTGCGGACTACCACCTGGGCAAGGTCCTCAATCATCTGGACGAATTGGGGCTGACGGATCGGACGCTGACCCTGTTTTCGGCCGACCATGGCGAGAGTCTGGGGGAGCACGAATACCGTGGACACCGGCAAAGCGTCTACCAGAGCGTGGTTCGAGTTCCCCTGATTCTCCGCCTGCCGCAAATCCTGCCCCAGGGCAAGAGGCTGCAGACCAGGGCGATGTCGATCGATATTCTTCCGACTATCCTGACTCTTCTCGAGATCCCCTACCTCCCCACGTCCTTTCAGGGAAAGGATCTCTTCAAGCTGCCTGAGAACCAGCCCCGGCGACGCTATTCCGTCGCAGTCAAGCTGTTCACGAAGACCCCGATCCGCCGAACCATGGTCTTCGGAGATTACAAGTTCATCGAATTTGAGGATCCCCAGCGGAATCTTCTCTTCAACATCGCTGACGATCCCGAGGAACTCGTGAACATCATCGCTAAGAAGCCACCCGAGGCGGAGAAGATATCCTGGCTCGAGGAGATTGGTGACTGGTGGGAAACGCACGCGGACCTGCAGTTCACCGACTTCAAGATGACCTCTGAACAGCTGGAGCGCATGAAGAGCCTTGGTTACATCAACTAGACGAGGAAGATGGGCGGGCGACCACGCGGAGTCGCCCCTACATTCGTATGGGCCGGGGTCGCCCCTACATGCGTATGGGCCGGGGTCGCCCCTACGAGGGATACCGTATGGGCCGGTCTTGTGCCGGCCCGCTGCCCCGGCGTGGTGAATAGTCGCGTGCGGTTCGTGATTCGGGGAGAAGCTTGGGAGTGAGGGCACTTGTAACGGGAGGATCCGGCTTCATCGGAAGTCATCTGTGCGACGCTCTGCTGAGCGGCGGAACCAGGGTACTGTGTCTGGACAATCTGTTCTCCGGTTCCAAGCGGAATATCGAGGCCCATCTGCAGCGACCCGATTTCGAGTTCATCCGCCATGACATCGTTGAGCCGATCCTCCTGGAGATCGACCAGATCTACAATCTGGCCTGCCCTGCGTCTCCCGTGTACTACCAGAGGAACCCGGTCAAGACCGTCAAAGCAAACGTGATCGGCACCCTCAACTGTCTGGGAATCGCCAAGCGAGTCGGGGCCCGGATTCTGCAGGCGAGCACCTCGGAGGTCTACGGTGACCCCGATGTCCATCCTCAGTCCGAAGACTACTGGGGTCACGTGAACCCGGTGGGGCCACGCAGCTGCTACGACGAGGGAAAGCGGGTCGCCGAAACGCTGATGGTGGATTATCACCGGCAGAATGGAGTAGAGATCCGGATTGCCAGAATTTTCAATACCTACGGTCCCCGCATGTCCGTCGAGGACGGAAGAGTCGTCAGTAACTTCATTGTCCAGGCCCTGCGGAGAGAACCGATCACAGTCTACGGAGATGGTTCCCAGACGCGCTCGTTCTGCTATGTCTCCGATCTGGTGGCAGGTCTTCTCGCGCTCATGCAGACTCCCGATCTGTTCGAGCCGGTGAACCTTGGTAACCCCAGCGAGATTTCCATCCTGGAGCTGGCAGAGACGGTTCGGGACCGTATCGGAAGTGGATCGGACATCGTTTTTTCACATCTCCCGCAGGACGATCCCACCCAGCGCAAACCCGATATCGCCCTGGCCAGAGAGAAACTTGGCTGGGAGCCGCGAGTCAGCCTTTCTGAAGGACTCGACCGAACCATCGCCCATTTCGACGAACGTCTTTGAGAAGACCCCTCATGTCGCCTTCCAGCGGGCCAAAGTTTGAGTGGGAAGTGGCCAGGAGGTCTGTTAGAATACGCCACCGATTATGAACGGGAGTGCTGGTGGATTGTTACCGTCCACCAGGGAGAGGGAAAAGGTGTGTTAGCGGCCTACCTACCGGTTCTGATTTTCCTGGTGATCGCAATTTCTTTGCCCATAGTCGGCCTGGGTGTAGGGAGGCTGCTTCGTCCCTCTAAGCCATCCTCGGAGAAGCTGAGCCCGTATGAATGCGGGATCGAGCCCGAGACCGATGCCAGAAGCAGGATTTCGGTACGCTTCTATCTCATCGCCATACTTTTCGTGATCTTCGACGTGGAAACGATCTTTCTCTTTCCCTGGGCGATCATTTATCACCAGCTGGCGTTGTTTGGCCTGATTGAGATGTTCATCTTCCTGGGTATCCTGATTGTCGGTTATTTCTACGTGTGGAAGAAGGGAGCTCTGGAATGGGCGTAGCCGGCGGCGGCTTTGAGAAGAACATTGTCACGACGACAGTGGATTCGGTTGTGAACTGGGCCCGGAAGTCTTCGCTCTGGCCGATGACCTTCGGGCTGGCCTGCTGCGCGATCGAGATGATGGCAACGGGTGCATCCCGTTTTGACATGGATCGCTTCGGAGCAGGCATTTTTCGGCCCTCTCCTCGCCAGTCGGATTTGATCATCGTCGCAGGTACGGTGACTCTGAAGATGGCCGAGGTCATCCAGCTTCTCTACGACCAGATGCCGGACCCGAAATGGGTCATCTCTATGGGGGCCTGCTCCAGCGTGGGCGGTCCCTTCGACACGTATTCCACGCTCCAGGGAGTCGACAAGGTTATCCCGGTGGACGTCTACATTCCGGGTTGCCCCCCCCGACCTGAGGCTCTCCTCTATGGATTGATGAGGCTGCAGGATAAGATCGACCAGATGAGCATTCTCGACGAGAAGCGGGCTTTAGTGCTCCCGCGAAAGTAGCGCACTGCAGCCATGGACGATCCAAAAGAGCCAACCCCGTCCGACTCGTCGGACGAGAACAACGGTCGGGAGACCCCGTCCGATTCCTCGGACGAGAACAACGGCCAGGAGCCGCCGGCCTCTGAGGCGGCCGAGGAGGAACCGTCGCGGGAAGGGGCCACCGGGGATGAGGCAGTAGCCGCTACGGACGCCAAACCCAAGCCCTCTGCCAGGCCCAAGGCTCCTCCCAAGCGGGCGAAGCGGCCACGCAGGAAAAAAGGACCGGTTTACGAAGAGCTCGACGAAGACGATCTGGCCGGGTCTCTCAAAGAGCATCTCGGGGACGACCTGCTGTCCGCCCGCTCTTTTCTGAAACAGAATATATACACCGTCGACCGGAAGCGTCTTCTGGAGACCATGGTGTTCCTGAAAGAGGATCACGATTTCGACTTTCTGGTCGACGTGACCGCCCTCGACTACCTGGGAGACGAGGATCGCTGGTGCCTCGTCTATCACCTTTACAGCCATTCCAGCAGGCTCCTGGTCCGGGTCAAGTCGCGTCTGGGGGAAGGAGAGGTGGCCCCTTCCATGAGTTCGATCTGGAAGTCGGCTGACTGGATGGAACGCGAGGTGTTTGACATGTTTGGCGTTCAATTCGGCGGCCATCCGGATCTAAAGCGCATCCTGCTGCCGGACGACTGGCACGGGCACCCACTGAGGAAAGACTACGACATCAAACTGCAGGATCAATCCTGGATCAACAAGCACCTTAAAATCCGGAAGGTTCCCGACTAGGCACCAACCATTATGTTGCGCGATACCATCCTCGACACCAGAGAACTAGAAATCAACATGGGGCCGCAGCACCCCTCGACCCACGGAGTCTTGAGGGTGAAGCTGTACCTGGACGGGGAGAGGGTGCAGGACTGCGAGTGCATTATCGGCTACCTGCACAGGGGTGTCGAAAAGATCAGCGAAAACCGCTCTTATATCAAGTGTGTTCCCTACTACGACCGGACCGACTACATTGCCGCAGTTTCCAATGTTTACGGCTATGTCCTGGGCGTCGAAGCCCTGATGGGAATCGAGGTGCCGGAGCGTGCTCGGCACATCCGGGTCATGATGACCGAGTTCAATCGCATCGCCAGTCACCTTCTGTGGCTGGCGACTCACGCCATCGACATCGGCGCCATGACCGTTTTCCTCTACTGTTTTCGGGAGCGCGAAGAGATTCTCAAGCTCTTCGAGGCCCTCTTCGGGGCCCGGCTCACGACCCATGCGTTCCGGATCGGGGGCCTGTGGAAGGACCTCCCCGATGGATTCGAGGAGGCGGCCAGGAAGTTTATCGCCGACTTCCCGACCAAGGTTGACGAGTATGAGCAACTGTTGACCAACAACCGGATCTGGATCGACCGCACCAGGGGGGTGGGAACGATTTCGGGTGAGGAGGCCGTCAACTACGGTTTGAGCGGCCCTCCCCTGCGCGGCTCCGGGGTCGATTACGACGTCAGAAAAGCTCGGCCCTACGGAGGGTACGAACAATTTGAATTCGATGTTCCCCTGGGACAAAACGGTGACACCTATGATCGGTATGTGATCCGGCTCGAAGAAATGCGCCAGAGCTGTGGAATCGTCGGCCAGGTGCTGGACATCCTGCCGGATGGGCCGGTTCGGGGGAGGGTTCCCAAGATCGTCAAGCCGCCCGTCGGGGAGTTCTACTCCGGAATCGAAGGCCCCAGGGGAGAACTGGGTTACTACATCGTCAGCGACGGATCGGCCCTGCCCTTCCGCATCCGCATCCGCCCGCCTACGTTCATCAGCCTCCAGGCCCTGCGCCGGCTGGTTCGCGGCCATCTGGTCGCCGACGTCGTCGCGTTGATCGGAACTCTCGACATCGTACTCGGGGAAATCGATCGATGACCGCAGAGTTCCTGATTACTTACGCCATCATTCCGGGGATCAAGATCAGCGTCATCGTCTTGATACTTTCAGGAGCGATCGCCTATCTGACCCTGCTGGAGCGCAAACTGATCGCTCACATCCAGGTACGCCTCGGACCCATGCGGGTGGGCTGGCACGGGCTGCTCCAGCCCATCGCCGACGGCCTCAAGTTTGTGGCCAAGGAAGACATTATTCCCAGCCGATCGGACGCCCTCATTTTTACCCTGGGACCGATTATTTCCCTGATCCCGGCGTTTCTCGTGTTTGCCGTTGTTCCTTTTGGACCACCCGATATGCTGGAGGGTCCGTTGACCATGATCCTGGGATGGATCCTGGAGCCGGAGGCCGTCCAACGAGTTGTCCACAACAGCATTGCCAGTGGGGGATTTGTCACCGATCTGAACATTGGACTCCTGTTTATTCTCTCGGTCTCTTCCGTCGGAATCCTGGGGGTCATCCTGGGTGGCTGGGCCTCCAACAGCAAGTACCCGATCCTGGGAGCCCTGCGCTCCTCGGCACAAATGGTCAGCTATGAGGTGGCCCTGGGGTTTTCCATCATCGGTGTCCTGCTGGTGGCTCGCTCCTTGAGTCTGGTCGAAATCGTGGAGCATCAGCAGGCAGCTGGAGTCTGGTTTTTTGTCGTCCAACCCGTCGCAGCGGTGCTCTTTTTTATCTGCGGGCTGGCTGAGACGAACCGCCTGCCCTTCGATCTTCCGGAAGCCGAGACCGAACTGGTGGGAGGGTTTCACACCGAGTACAGCGGATTTCGATTCTCGCTTTATTTTCTGGCGGAGTATGCCAGCATGATCACGGTTTCGGCCCTGGCCGTGACGCTCTTTTTCGGTGGATGGTTGCGGCCTTTCCCGAACGTTGCCTGGCTCGGGTTTCTGGACCTCGTCCCGGCCGTTTTGTGGTTCTCCCTCAAGGTCTTCATCTTTCTCTATGTGTTTATCTGGATTCGGGGCACTCTTCCCCGCTTCCGCTTCGACCAGTTGATGCGATACGGGTGGAAAATCTTCCTCCCCCTGGCCCTGGCCAACGTCATGGTGTCGGCTGTTCTGATCTGGTTGTGGATGTGAAATCGTTGCTGTATTTATGGGTTGGAGTACTTAGACGGTCCCCGCGGTCTGCTACGGAAAGGAAACCATGCAGTTCCTGAAAAGAATCCTCTTTCTCGATCTTCTCAAGGGCCTGTGGCTGACCCTCCAATACACTTACAAACCGGTTTACACGGAGCAGTACCCCACGGAACGTCCCAAACTGGCAGCCCGGTACAAGGGCGCTCCCCGATTGAACAATGATCCGGAGACGGGAGAGACACTGTGCATCGCCTGCGACCTGTGTGCCTTGATCTGTCCCGAAGATCTGATTGTCGTCGGGGCCCAGCGCGATCCGGAGAGCAGGAAGAAAGTTCTCACCACCTACACTTTTGACACCTCCCGCTGCCTGTTCTGCGGACTCTGCCAGGAAGTGTGTCCGACCAATGCGATCGAGCTGACACAGGATTTCGAGCTGGCTACCTACGACCGGAGAACCATGTTGTGGGATCGCGATCGGCTCGAAAAGGGCTGGAGACGAACCGATTCCGGAGAGGGTAAGAACTACTGGTAGACCCGCGACTATGGAAGCCTTTCTGTTTTACTCACTGGCCACTGTCCTGATCGTCTTCGCGATCCTTACGGTAATGGCCCGCAACCCGGTCAGAAGTGCCGTCTACCTGATCTCGGCGCTGCTCTCCATGGCCGGTCTGTTTTTCCTCATGCGCGCCGAATTCGTGGGAGCCGTGCAGATCCTGGTTTACGTCGGTGGGATCATGGTCCTGTTCCTGTTTGTGATTCTGCTGGTCAATGTGGAGGTGGCGGAGAGGGAGCGTAAGACCACTCGCCAATGGAAGACCGGGATCGTGCTGGGTATCGTTCTAACCATTGAACTGGCTTTTCTGATCGTAAGGGGGGGACAGGTCTTTGAAGCGACACCGGTCCGGGAAGTGATCGGAGAGCGCACTCAGAACACCGAATTGGTGGGAGCGGCCCTTTTTACCGAATATCTGCTTCCTTTCGAGATCGCCTCTGTGTTGCTCCTGGTGGCAATGGTGGGTGCGGTGGTCCTGGCCAAGAAGGACTTGAGATGATTGGCACCACGCATTACCTGGTCCTGAGCGCGATCGTTTTCTCGATCGGAGTGATCGGGGTCCTTACCCGCCGCAACATCATCATTATTTTCATGTCGATCGAGTTGATGCTCAACGCGGTCAACCTCAATCTGGTGGCCTTTGGAGAGCAGTTCCAGGCCCTGGACGGCCAGGTCTTTGCCATATTCGTCATTACCGTGGCCGTGGCCGAGGCTGCCGTTGGGCTGGGAATCGTTATCTCGCTGTTCAGAAACAAGGAGACGATCAACATCGATGAAGTTGATCGGATGAAGTGGTGATCTGAGCATGCTGTCGAATATCTGGATCGTTCCCGCCCTTCCACTGGGCGGCTTCCTGACCATCGGCCTGCTCGGCCTGTGGCGGCTGTATCGAACCGGCCGCCGCCTGCCGCGTCCTCTGGTCTACTGGATCGGGTGCGGCGTGATCGGCCTGGCTTTCCTGGCCTCCTTCATCTGCTTCCTCGAGTTGTTGGAGATGGACCCGGAGCATAGGGTTTACGAGGCCGATCTCTTCACCTGGATTCCAGGCAATGTGATTCAAACTGCCGATGGAGAGTCGGCCAGCGTCGAGGTGAGCTGGGGGTACCAGTTCGATCCTCTTTCCGCCATTTTTCTGCTGTTCGTCACGGGAATCGGCTTCCTGATCCACGTCTATTCCATCGGCTACATGTGGGAAGAGGACGGCTTCTGGCGTTTCTTTGCGTACCTGAACCTGTTCATGTTCATGATGGTTACGCTGGTCCTCTCCAACAATTACCTGGGACTGTTTGTCGGCTGGGAGGGAGTGGGTCTGTGCTCCTATTTGCTGATTGGGTATTACGGGCACAAGAAGAGCGCCGGTGATGCCGCCAAGAAAGCCTTCGTGGTGAACCGAATCGGCGACTTCGGCTTCCTGCTGGGAATCTTCTTTCTCTTTTCCGTTTTCGGAACGGTCGATTTCACAGAGCTGTTCCACAAAGTCGAGGTCATGTTTCCGGAGCCCGAAGTGGCCTGGGGTACCCTCAGCTGGATCACCCTGCTGCTGTTTGTCGGCGCCTGCGGAAAGAGTGCGCAGGCGCCTCTTTACGTGTGGCTTCCGGACGCAATGGAGGGCCCCACGCCGGTCAGTGCCCTGATCCACGCCGCCACTATGGTGACAGCAGGTGTGTACATGGTGGCCCGATCCACGGCCCTTTACAGTCGCGCCCCTGAAGTGTTGCTGATCGTTGCTGCGGTGGGTATTTTCACGGCCCTCCTGGCGGCTTCAATCGGGCTTTTCCAGCGGGACATCAAGCGGGTCCTGGCCTACTCGACGGTGAGCCAGCTTGGGTACATGTTTGCGGCGCTGGGAGTCGGAGCCGCCGTGGCGGCCATCTTCCACGTTTTTACGCACGCCTTCTTCAAAGCTCTGCTCTTTCTCGGATCCGGTTCGGTGATCCATGCCATGCACCACGAGCAGGACATGACGCGAATGGGAGGGCTCAGGAAGCATATCCCGATCACCTTCTGGACCATGGCGGTGGGTACGCTTGCCATTGCCGGGATCCCTCCCCTGGCCGGGTTTTTCTCCAAGGACGAGATTCTCTGGAAGATCTTCGAGAGCCACAGCTATGTGATCTGGCTGATCGGGGTGATGGTGGCAGCAATGACGGCCTTTTACATGACGCGCCTGATGGTTCTGACCTTCTTTGGCGAAGAGCGATTCGACGCGGACACGGCCCGCCATGTCCACGAATCTCCCAGATCGATGACAGTTCCTCTGGTGGTGCTGGCCATCGGTTCCGCCCTGGTTGGCTTGTTAGGTCTCCCGGCCTGGATCACCGCGGCATTCGGCAGCAATCTCTTCGCCCATTTTCTGGAGCCTGCGTTCTCCCATGCCTATCGCGGCGAGGGACACGCCGCCCACCCCCCCCTGTCACTGGAGTTCGGACTGGCGGTCGTGTCCGTGCTCGTGGCCGCGGCAGGGATCTGGCTGGCCGTCCGATTCCTGCTGCACCGAAAGCTCCCAGAGCCTCGGGGAGCCCTGTTAACGGCATACCGGTGGATTTACAACAAGTACTACGTCGACGAAGCCTACGACGCCCTGGTCGTGAATCGGACCAAGGGCCTGGGCAACGTGCTGACCTGGTTCGACAACCATATTGTGGACGGGCTGGTTAACGGAACCGCTACTTTCACGCGGGTCACGGCCTGGATGTCCGGGCTCTTCGACCTCCAGGTCGTGGATCGCATCGTGAACCTGGTTGGGGAAATCGTGGAATTTTTCAGCGCTGCCTTTCGAAAGCTTCAGACCGGCATGATGCAGCGCTATGCGCTGGTTTTCGTGCTCGGAGTGATTGCCGTAATCACCTTATACCTCGTTGGAGTGTAAGCAATGGACTTCTTCATGCGGAACATACTGGTGCTGGTTTGCCTTTTCCCCCTTGTCGGGATTCCTCTTATCCTGCTGCTCCCCAGGGGGAAGGGAAGTGACGAGAACGTCAAGTGGGTCGCCAACGTTGTTGCCTTCGTGGGATTTTTGATCTCGCTGCCTCTGATCACCCGATTCAATCGTCCCGAATTCATCGATGCCGACACCGGCATGCGTTTCGTCGTCCGGAAAGAATGGATCAATGCGATTGGTGCCGACTTCTACTTCGGGATTGACGGGATCAGCCTGCTGCTCATTCTGCTGACCACGCTGCTCGGCTTTATTTCGATTCTCTCGTCCTGGTCCGCCATCAACGAGCGGGTGCGGGAATACTACTGCTACTTCCTGCTCCTGCAGACCGGCATGCTGGGCGTATTCATGGCTCTCGACTTCGTGCTTTTTTACGTTTTCTGGGAAGTCATGCTGGTTCCGATGTATTTCATCATCGGGGTCTGGGGCGGCCCCCGCAAGCTCTACGCGGCGATCAAGTTCTTTCTCTACACCCTGGGGGGATCGGTTCTGCTGCTGCTTGGAATCCTGGCTCTCTATTTCTATCAGTACCAGCAGACCGGGATCTGGTCGTTTGACGTGCTGGCCATGCGCAGCCTCGATCTTCCGGTCGACCTCCAGTGGTGGATCTTCATTGCCTTCTTCATAGGCTTCGCCATTAAAGTCCCGATGTTCCCCTTTCACACGTGGCTCCCCGACGCGCACGTGGAAGCGCCCACAGCGGGATCGGTCATCCTGGCGGCGGTCCTGCTCAAGATGGGCACCTACGGATTCGTCCGCTTCAGCCTTCCGATCCTCCCCGAAGCGACCATGCAGCTGTTGCCCTGGCTGCTGCTGCTGTCTGCGATCGGCATCATCTACGGAGCGCTGGTGGCGATGATGCAGAAGGACATGAAGAAGCTGGTCGCCTATTCATCGGTAAGCCATCTGGGATTCTGCATGCTGGGTGTGTTCGTGGTGACGCCGGTGGCGCTGGAAGGCGGGATTCTGCAGATGATCAACCACGGGATCTCAACGGGAGCCCTCTTTCTGATCGTGGGCATTGTCTACGAAAGGCGTCACACCCGCTTGATTTCCGACTACGGCGGCTTGTCGCACGTCATGCCGGTCTATGCGACGGTGTTTCTGATCATGACCATGTCTTCCATCGGCCTGCCCACACTCAATGGATTCATCGGAGAGTTCATGATCCTGCAGGGAGTCTTTGCCGACCCGGCCAATCGGCTGTGGGCCGTGGCCGGGGCCACCGGAATCGTGCTCGGGGCCGCCTACATGCTGTGGCTGTACCAGAGGGTCATGTTCGGAAACAACGACAATCCCGAGAATCAGTCCTTGACGGATTTGAATGCAAGAGAACTGGCCACCTTCATACCCCTGATCATCCTGGCCTTCTGGATTGGCCTCTATCCGCGCACGTTTTTGCAGTATCTCCATGAGCCGGTCAATGAAATCGTCGAGATCGTCCGCCCCGGGGAGTTTGCGCCGGTGACCGAACAGCGGGCAGCGGGGCAGTAGCATGGATTTTCTGGCCGGGCAGGACGCTCTCTCCTATCTGAGAGAAAACTCGGTGATCATCCGCCCGCAGCTGATCTTGATCCTGTGGGGGCTTGCCATCCTGTGCGTGGTTCCGCTGCTGCGCACCAACCGCACGACCTATCCCCTCATTTATTCCCTGCTGGGGCTGCTCATCGCGGGCTTCGACGTCTGGTGCGGGGGCGAAGCGGGGCCGGCTTTCAACGGGATGATCGCTTTTGACTTTTTCACACGGTTTTTTCACCTTCTTTTCATCGTCACCGCCGTCATTTCGGTGCTCCTTTCCTATCGTTACCTGGAGATCGAGGAAGAGCATCACGGGGAGTACTATGCCCTGATTCTGTTCGCCACGGCCGGGATGATGTTCATGGCCGGAGCTCTCGAGTTGATCACGATCCTGCTCGGTCTCGAGTTGATGTCGGTCTCGACTTACGTTCTGGTGGGCTTTCTCAGGGAGCGCAGGCGCTCCAACGAAGCTGCCATGAAATACTTCCTGCTGGGGGCGTTTTCCACCGGCATCCTTCTGTATGGCATGTCCCTGATCTACGGCATGACCGGGACCACGAACCTTGCAGACATCGGCTATGCGCTGGCCCGCCAGGAGTTGACGCCGCTGGTCGCGCTGGGCGCCTTTCTGATCATCATCGGTCTCTGTTTCAAGGTTGCAGCGGCTCCCTTTCACATGTGGGCTCCGGATGCCTACGAGGGCGCTCCGACGGCTGTCACCGCGTTTATGTCGGTGGGTGTGAAGGCAGCCGCCTTTGCGGTGTTTTTCCGGATTTGTTTCGTCGCGCTGGGCGACATGCGAGAGGCCTATATGGTGATCCTGGCTCTGGTCGCGATACTGACGATGACCTGGGGCAACGTGGCTGCGGTAACCCAGAAAAACGTCAAGAGGCTCCTCGCCTACTCCAGTATTTCGCACGCCGGATATGTCCTCATGGGGCTGGTGGCGGGGACCGAGTACGGTATCACCGCGGGGGCCGTGTATCTGTTTGTCTACACGTTCATGAACCTGGGGGCCTGGGCTGTTCTCATCCTGCTGCGCCGGGAGGACATCCAGGGCGAGGACATCGAGTCCTTCCGGGGACTGCTGGCCAGGCGGCCCGCTGTAGCCGTTCTGATGCTGGTGTTTCTGCTGTCCCTGGCCGGGATTCCACCGCTGGGTGGGTTCATCGCCAAGTACTTCGTATTCGGGGCGGTGATTCAGGCCGCGTATGCCGCCACCGGTTTTCAGGCTACTTTGCTCGTGGTGCTGGCCGTCGTCGGCGCCCTCAACGCGGTCGTGTCCCTGTTTTATTACCTGCGAATCGTCGTCCTGATGTTCTTCGAGCAGGACTTCGTGCCGGTCCGGCTGGCTTTTTCCGCCGGTGTCGTCATCGCTCTGGTTGTCACCGGACTCCTGACCGTCCTGACCGGCATTTATCCCCAGCCGCTGATTGACCTGGCCCGCACCGCGGCCCTGCCCCTTCTATAGGCAAGCTGTCGCGGGGGTGTCCTCGCCAGCAGCAAGCGAAATGAGAAAGCCCAGCGTATCTCGGATGGTCGCACGCTACGGTGGGATCATTTTCCTGCTGCCCTCCTGCATGCTGGTTGGCTACTTCATCGGCAGCTGGGCCGATCAGAGATGGGGCACCGAACCCGCTCTGGCCGTGGTCGGCCTGCTGCTGGGCTCGGGGGCGGGACTCTTCCAGGTTTTCAAACTCCTGCAAAAGTAACTGGCCTGGACAATTCATGAATAATCCGGGCCACCTGAAACGACTTCACTCCAACGCTGTCTGGATTCTCATTCTCCTGGTGGCGGCCGGGTTCTTTTACAGGGGCCCTGGGGTGGCCGTTTCGATCCTGATCGGAGGGTTGCTGGCGCTGTTGAACCACTACTGGATGGTGGCTGGAGTTAATGTCTTACTGGGGACTCCGACCCCCTCAGGACGCAGCCTGAGCATGCTCAAATATGTGCTCCGCCTGTTGTTGATTCTGGGTACCTTGTTTGCTATGATCCATTTTTCTTTTTTCAGCCTCGTAGGAGCGATTGCCGGTCTTTCGATCCTCGTCCTGGCAGGTATGCTCGAAGCTCTGATTCAACTAGTTGAACAGCTGAAGGGCAGACACTAGTGGACTGCACTAATTCATGCACGAAGAGTTCTTCGTTTCAACCATCTTCAACCGGTATCTTGCCAATCCACTCGCCGAGAGGCTGATCGCTGCCTTTCCCGCGCTGGGGAAGTGGATCGACTACCATGCCGGCCACGACGTGCTGCCGGCCCATCTGGTAATGATCATACTGATCAGTTTCGGACTGACCGTTTTTGCTGTGTGGATGCGCCGACAATTGAGCGTCGAAGACCCGGGGGGCATGCAGCAGTTGCTGGAAGTCGCCTTCCAGGCGATTCTGGACTTCATGAAAAACCTGATTGGGCCCGGCTATCAGAACTTCTTCCCGATCATCGGCTCGCTTTTTCTGTTCATCCTGACGGGCAACCTGCTGGGGCTGTTTCCCGGTTTCATGTCGCCGACCAGCAACATCAACGTGACCGCCGGATGCGCCATCATCGTCTTTTACTACTACAACCACCACGGGGTGAAGGCTCAGGGATTCTGGAAATACATGGCCCATTTTGCAGGCCCATCGCTGGTTCTCGCCCCTCTGCTGTTTCTGATCGAGATCATCAGCCACATGGCGCGCCCATTTTCCCTGTCGGTTCGACTTTTTGGCAACATCTTTGCCGAGGAACTGATCATCACGAGCCTGAACGGGATATTTCCCTTTCTCATAGCCCTTCCGGTGATGATGCTGGCCCTGTTTGCGAGTACTGTTCAGGCCTTTATCTTTATCGTGCTCACGATGGTCTATGTCGGCGCCGCCGTAGAGCAGTCACACCATTGACGGGGTTCGGGCAAGAACGCATGCCGTGCGGGCAGAAACGCTAAATGTTCAAACACCTGTTTTCTAGAGAGGACATAGGAGAGTTTCCAAAATGAAGATGCTTGGGTTGTTGGTGTTCGCGCTGGCCTTCTTAACTGTTTTCGTCGGTCCCGTCTTCGCACAGGGCGAGGATTCCGGCGGCGGGGTGCTCGATTTGACTGCCATTGGCATGGGGCTGGCTGCGGCCGGGTGCGGTATCGCCCAATCGATCGCTTTGCGAGGGGGCTGTGAGGGGGTTTCGCGGAATCCCGGCTCCACCGATACCATTCGCTTTTTTATCATCCTGGGTCTGGCCTTTATCGAGTTCCTGGCCCTGCTCACGTTCGTGTACGTCGCGTTCTTCTAGGACAGTACACTCGGACGTCCGCGAAGAAATGATGGGTTTCGCAAGGAAGGGCTGGTGTCGTCGCCAGCCCTTTTTTCGACCCGCGTGCGGGCAAGTAGACCCACATCCTCACCTGCAACCTTCCTTGGTTCCTGAATTGCTTGATAGAATAGCGAGAGCGATCCGGGCGTTCGAATGGAGAGAGATTTATGACACAGGCCAAGTTCTTGATTGCCGGGGCCCTGATTCTGGGCTCTATCGGTTTCTTGATGTACACTGGCATCAGCGAATCGATGGTGACCTACTATGACGTTCCCCAACTCCTGGAGAAGTCCGCGCGGCTGGAGGAACGGGGCGTCCGCTTGACCGGTCAGGTCAAGCCGGGCAGCGTTAACCTCTATCGCGACCGGTCACGCGTAGACTTTCTGGTGTACGACCAGGCCAGTACTCTGAGCATTCCGGTCACCTACCAGGGTGATATCCCGGACACCTTTCAGGAGCGCGCCGAGGTGGTTGTGGAGGGCCGCTACGATCCAGACGAGCCGCTTTTTCACGCCGGCTTGCTGTTTGCCAAGTGTCCGTCCAAGTACGAGCAGCAAGAGGAAATTGACCGGCCTCAAGAGGTAACTGACCTGCCTCACGAAGCAACTGACCGGCCCGAAGAGGCAATTGCCAGGGTCGAGGCAGTCCAATAAGGGACTACCATGATTGAACTGGGCCGTTACTGTCTGGTCGGGGCACTGATCCTTTGTGCCTATGGCTTCGTGGCTGGCTTCTGGGGAGGTTACTCGAAACAGCTTCCGTTCATTCGAAGCTCGGAGAGGGCGGTAGTCGCCAACTGCGTTCTGTGTCTGGTGGCGGCCATCTGTCTGTGGGTATTGATTTTCCAGGATCAGTTCCAGGTTCGGTACGTTGCCATGATCAGCTCGCGCAACCAGCCGGCGCTGTACAAGTTCACTTCCTTGTGGGGCCAGCAGAGCGGCAGTCTGCTTTTCTGGGCCCTGATTCTGTCCGTTTTCAGCACTATTTTCGTGGTGCAGAATCGCAAGCGGAATCGGGCCCTCGTCCCATACGCAAACGGGGTTCTGATGGCCAGTTCCCTGTTTTTCGGGATTCTACTCAACTTTGCAGCCAACCCCTTCCAGCTGGCTCCCCAGGTTCCTGCCGACGGCGTGGGGCTGAACCCCCTTCTCCAGAACTCGTACATGGTGATTCATCCACCGGCGCTCTACCTCGGGTTCATCTGCCTGAATATCCCCTTCGCGATTGCCATGGGCGCGCTTCTGAGCGGGGAGCTGAACACGACCTGGATCGGCGCCACCCGAAGGTGGGGCATTGTCGGGTGGTGTTTTCTCACCTTTGGCATTGCCCTGGGGGGGATGTGGGCTTACGAGGAGCTTGGCTGGGGCGGCTACTGGGCCTGGGATCCGGTTGAGAACGCATCCTTTATGCCCTGGCTGGTGGCGACGGCCTTCCTCCACTCCATCATGATCACCGAGAAAAAGGGAATGTTGAAGGCCTGGAACTTCGTGCTCATCGTGCTGGCCTTCGAGCTGACCATCTTCGGCACCTTTCTCACCCGGAGCGGCGTTATCGAGTCGGTTCACTCCTTCGCTCTGTCCAACATCGGACCGTTCTTCGTGACCTTCCTGGCCGTGACCAGCCTGTTCGGCATGTTCATGATTTTCTATCGATCCGGAGAGTTGCAGAGTGGCAAGAAAATGCAGTCGTTTCTCTCCCGGGAATTCACTTTTTTACTGAATAACTGGCTTTTTGTGTCGATCTGCTTCGCCGTTTTCTGGGGCAGCATCTTTCCGGTGCTGTCCGAGTGGGTTACGGGAGAAAAGATCACTGCTGGAGCGCCCTTTTTCAATAAGGTGACAGCCCCGCTGTGGCTGGCCCTGCTGATCCTGACCGGGGTGTGCCCCCTGATCGCATGGCGTAAGGCTTCCGCGAAGAATTTCCGGCGCAACTTCGTTTATCCGATCGTGGGAGGTGCGCTCGCGGGCCTGGTTTGCCTCAGCCTCGGGATCCACGCCGCACTTCCGCTGATTCTGTTTTCTTCGGCCGGCTTCGTAGCGATGACCATCTTCTTTGAGTTTTACAAAGGAGCCAGGGCGCGGCAGGCCATTCGCCCCAGCTCCTTTATCCCGGCTCTGGTGGATTTGACGGTCATGAACAAGCGGCGCTATGGAGGTTTCATCATCCATAGCGGAATCGTGCTCGTTTTCGTGGGGATTACCGCAAGTTCCTTCTTCGACCTGGATCAGTTTTTCACGGTCCGGGTCGGAGAGAGTTTTTCGCTGGGTCGATACACGATGGTCTACCGGGGCATGTCGGAACACCGAGATCCGGAAAAGGACGTTTTTTCCGCTCGCCTCGATGTTTCGGTTCATGACAGCCTGGTAGGCGCGCTCAGGCCCGAAAAGCACATCCACCATACGACCCAGGACCAGCCCCAGACGGAGGTCGCCATCCGCACCACGCCCAGGGACGACCTCTACGTGGCGCTTTCCACCTGGGATGAGGAGACCGCGACCTTCCACGTGTTCGTTAAACCCCTGGTCATGCTCATCTGGACGGGGGTGGCGGTGATGGTCCTGGGCGGGCTCTTTGTACTGATTCCCAATCAGGCCAAAGCGGTTGCTCGCGTCTTGAGGCGGCCGGCGGTCGAGGAAATTCGGGATGAAGCTGCCTAGACTGTTTTTTCTTGTCGTGTCGACCCTCCTGTCGCCCGCGGCGCTGGGTGATGTCGAGTGGGAGGACATTCTGCGCGTCACCGACAACATTGTCTGCACCTGCGGCTGCCCTCCCACAGTGGTCAGTGCCTGTTCCTGTGGAAGAGCCGGAGAAATGAACACCGAAGTCCGGGGAATGCTGGAATCGGGCAAGTCGGATAATGAAATCTACGATTTCTACGTGTCTCAGTTCGGCCTTCAGGTGCTGGCAGCTCCGCGAGCGGAGGGCTTCAACCTGCTGGGCTGGATCCTGCCTTTCGTCGCACTGGGCCTGGGAGCAGGTGCAGTCGTTGCCGCCTACCGGCGTCTGCGCGGTGAGGAGACTCAGACCGCTCTGGGATCGCAGAAAAAGCGGCCGATCGACCCCATGTTGCAGGAGAGAATCAGAAGAGAAGTGGCTGATCTGGATTGACCGGCTGTCCGCCGGAGAGGTGGTTTCACAGATGTGGCTCTATGTCGCTCCCGTCCTGTTTATCCTGGTGATTCTCTATGTGGCCCAGCCGTTTCTGATGGATGTGCAGCGGGAAGAGAGAAAAGAGAGAAGGCTGACTCGCCGGGAGAAGGCGACCCGCGTCAAGGACGAGGTCTTCGCCACGTTGAAGGATATCGAGATGGACTACCACATGGGCAAGCTCTCGGAGAGCGACTATCGGAACCTGCGGGCCGAATTCGAGGAGCGGGCGATTGCTGCCTTCGATGAGGTCGATCGTCTGGACAAGAAGCGAGCCCCGAAGACATCCTCCTGAATGTCGACACCATCGCCCCTGCTGCAACTGGAAGGCGTCACCCATCGCTACGGCCCGATCACCGCGTTGAAGGAGGTCAACCTGACTCTCTCGGCCGGAGACTTCTGCTGTGTTTTCGGACCCAACGGTGCCGGCAAGAGCACCCTTCTGAAGATCATCTCGACGCTCATGCGGCCGACTCGCGGAGAGATTCAGTGGCACAGCCTCAACCCGGATCGCAGGATGATCGGTCTCGTCTCCCACCAGACGATGCTCTATCAGCAGTTGACCGGCCGCGAGAACCTGCTCTTTTATGCCCGACTGTACGGTCTCGGGGACAGGATGCGCCGCACCAGCGAGATGGCCGAGCGCATGGGCTTTCGATCTTTCATCGATGTACCGGCCGGGGACTACTCGCGAGGGATGAGACAGCGGCTCACGTTGGCCAGGGCGCTGCTCCACGACCCGGCTCTGCTGTTGCTTGACGAGCCCTTTACCGGCCTGGACCAGCAGGGCAGTCGGACCCTGGCCGAGGTGCTGGGCGAAGTCAGTTCACAGCAACGTACCGTGCTGATGGTGACTCACAACCTGCGTGAAGGTTTTCAACTGGCCTCTCGATTCGTGATTCTGAACCGGGGCCGTGTCGTTCTCGAGGGGGATGGCCGGGAATCGAGCCTTCGCGATCTGGAGCGGCGATATTTCGAATCGGTGGGCGAAGAGCCGGCACAACAGCAATGAAATCACTCGACTTGATCTGGGTCCTCGCTCTCAAAGATCTGAAGCTGACGTCGAGATCGCTTCACTCGTTCCTGACCACGATGTTTTTCGCCGTTCTGATTCTGGTCGTGTTCAGCTTTGCCTTCAAGCCGGACAGCCCGGCAACTCGAGAATCCCTTCCCGGAATCCTGTGGGTGGCGCTGCTTTTCCCCGGGATCATCCAGCTCAACCGCTCCTTTCAGATCGAGCAGGAGGAAGGCACTCTTCAGGCTCTGCTCCTCGCTCCGGTCGATCGAGGCGTGCTTTTCCTGGGAAAGATTCTCGCCAATCTGATTTTCCTGATGGTGATTGACCTGTTCATCGTGTTGATTTTTGTGGCGCTCTTCAATCCCCCCCTCGCGGTAAGCTCCTGGTTGCTGCTTCCCATGCTTTTTCTGGCAACCGTCGGCTTTGCAGCGGTGGGCACCGTCTTCGCCGCTATGGTGACGACCCTGAGAACCCAGGACGTGCTGCTTCCCGTTTTGCTTTTCCCAATCATCGTTCCTATAATTCTGGCCGCCGTCAGCGCCACCCAGGAACTCCTGGACGCCACGGAGCTGCAGGCCTTTTGGCACTGGATGCGAATTCTGGCAGGCTTTGATGTCCTCTTCCTGTCGGCCGGGTTTCTGCTCTTTGAGTATGTCGTTGCAGAATAGGTCCCACTACCAATCCCACCTCGCTGCCTCCGCCAGGTGTCTCCGGCTCAACCGCTCGCTCTTGATCCCTCTTTACCTGGTCATGGTGATGGCGATCTACGGCGCCTTTCTTTACGCGCCCACTGAGAAGGTGATGGGGGCGGTCCAGCGGATCTTCTACTTTCACGTCAGCTCGGCCATGATCTCGTTCCTGGCCTTTGCCGTCGTGTGCGCGGGAGGAATCGCCTACTTGGCGACCCGCAACCGATTCTGGGATACGATGGCGGCCTCGGCGGTGGAAGTGGGAGTCCTGCTGACGGTAATCGTGCTGACCACAGGACCCATCTGGTCCAGACCGGCCTGGAACGTGGGGGACTATTTCCTGTGGCTCAAATGGGATGATCCACGAGTCCTGACCGAAATGATTCTGCTCATGATGTTCGTGGCATACCTGATCCTTCGTGCGGCTCTTCCCGAAGGTTATCGCAAGTACGCGATCTGTTCCGTCTTCGGCATCATCGGTTTCCTGGACGTCCCGGTTGTGTACCTGTCGATACATTTGTGGGAGACATTTCACCCCGTTGTCATCACCCCCAGCGAGGTCAAACTCGATCCGCGCATGCAGCACGCCTGGCTGATCGCTCTACTCGCGTTTCTGCTGCTGACCGGCGTACTGATCCTGTTGCGTATGGGCACCCGCCTGCAGAAGCAGCTGACTGAAGATCTGGTCTACGCGCACCTGGAGTCAGAGGGGAAATGAGCTATCTATTTGCCGCCTACACCGTTATCTGGACGCTCCTGTTCGTCTTCCTCCTGTTCATCTACAAACGCCAGCGTGAGGTCCAGACGCGACTCGAGAACCTGGCTCGCCGCCAGGAAGAGTCTTCCGAGTAGCCTCTCCCACTCTTTCTCTAACTTCACGCTAGCCGGTAGCAGCCCTGAGACCCCTCCCACTCCACCTGCCGCCGTTGTCGCTTCTGGAACCGGCGAGCCGCTTCCCGGCCGGTATAATGGGACGCGTGAGATGGCTTTCCCTCATCCCGGTAGTCGCGCTGATGGTGGGCCTCATCTTCCCCCCTCCGGCCGATGACCGCGAGGTCCGTTTCATCAGCTTCTCGGTCAAACAGAAAAACGGCGTTTACCTACGCGATCTTAGGGTCCCACTCTGGGATGGGTGAACCCCCTCGCCTTTAGGCGAAGCCTTCAGGAGGCTTGGGGGTACACTGCGGAGGAGTCTGAGTATCGGAAAAGTTCGCATGCAGTGTATCGGCTGAGATATCACTTTGTGTTCATCACCAAGTACCGCAAGCCGGCTCTGCGAGGAGAGATCGGGAAAGAGGAGCGGGACCTGACGCGAGAGATTTGCCGATCGTTGGATATCGAGATCGTGAAGGGGCATGTGCGACCCGATCATGTGCATTTGTTGTTGGATGTGCCGCCGAGATTGGCGCCGAGCCGAGTGATGCAGGCGATCAAAGGGAAAACGTCGCATCATCTACTGCAAGATCACCGCAAGTTGCGCAAGGAGTTTTGGGGACAACATCTTTGGGCACGAGGGTACTTCGTGGCGACGACTGGGAATGTGAGCGATACGATGGTTGCAGAGTATATAGAAACCCAAGATGTCGAGACCCGAGACGACGATTTTCGGGTCACTGAGTAGTCAGCCTGCGAGCGAAGCGAGGTCTTTAGGCGACTTCAGTCGCATGTCGAATCCACCGCCTTCAGGCGGTGGAGAGTGGGACCCTTCTCAAGCAGCAGGAAGTGAAACTGTACCTCGATCAAGAGCCGGTGGAGATTCGGTACTTCGGTTATAAGAACGTGGCCACCGCATTTGCCGTAGTCGTCGAGAACAGCCCTCGCACAGCTCGCTACAACGTCAGCCGCCCCCTGCTCGGACAGGTCAACCTCATTGACGTCGTGCGCTACTACCTGGTCGACGAAACCATTACTGCAATGGCCGAACTGGGTGAAGTATGGATCGGCCAGTTCTACCAGAAGCTCGAGACCGTCCACGACTTTTCGGATCGGGACTGGGATCTGATCCAGTCGATCCACGACATGAAGCCGCGGCCCGCGGGTCTGGATACGGAAAACATCCCGGTGGGTCGATTTCTGGGTCGGGGAGTAGACATCCTGAAAGCTCGTCCTGAAAAAAGGAAGGTCCTCGTGCTGATCACCGCGACGGTCGACCGGGAGTCGCTGAAGCACCTCGACGAATATCGAGACATGCTGAGGATTACCGACATTGACCTTTATGTGGTTTCTTTCGGACCTCGCGGGACTTCACCCGGCACCAGCCCTACCGAGCACTTCAATCCCTCTTACTTCAGGAAGCTGGTCTCGGAGACGGGGGGAAAGTTCTACCTCTCGGGTGGGTATGTATTCCCGAGGGAATTCATGAACGATTTGATGACGACCCTCTCCACCAGCTACACGATTGGCTTCTACGTACGTCCGGGTTCGCCCTCCTCGACCCGGACCGTTGAGCTGGAAGTGGCTCGCGAGAAGATCAAAGTACAACATCGCAATGCGCTGGTTTTTTGAGTTCCACGGTCCACGTTGGCGCGCTCATCGAGATTCGCGCCTCTGCCGGCTCGGCGACGGCCCAGATCATCTCCGGGACCGGCCCGCCAGCCGCAAGGAAGCCGACGGTCAAGGAAGGGACACGTCGTTGCAGGTTCCGCGTTGGCGCGCTCATCAAGATTCGCGCCTCTGCAGGCTCGGCGACGGTACAGATGATCTCCGGGACCGGCCCGGAAGCCGCGAGGAAAGCGGACCGTCAAGGAACGTACAGAGGCAGGAACGACAGTGACTGCGCCGCAGCGCGGAAGCTGCCGGAGGAATAACTTTCAACCTTCAACTCAAGAGAATACCCTTAGTACTGAATGAAAGACTTACTTTGCCGTGGCGCTGTGAGTTTCGTGATTATGCTGGCATTGCCCGTCGGCGTACTCGAGGCGCGCAGCATCCTGAACTTTCCCTTTTTGACGTTTCAAAAGGACACGATCACGGGAGTTGCGATCGTGAACCTGGGTGAGGAGGACGCCCGGGTGGATGTGACGGCCTACGTCTCGAGCGGGCAGCTACTGCAGGGAGAGGGGATCGAAAACCCGGTGTCCCTGGACGTGGAGGCGGGGAAGCAGAGTGGAACCATCACCGTTTCCCTGTTTGGATCTGGGCCGGAACTGGAGGAAGCCGCCTGGTTTCAGGCCGTGAGCGAGATGGACGGGTTGACCGGATTCTTTTTGTATCTGGATACGACCTCGACGTTTCTGGACGGCGCGGATCTACCGGTATTGTCTTCGCAACTGGTTTTCAGTGACGTGCGGGTCGGAGAGGGGGAGAGAACGGAACTGAACCTGATCAATCCGACGGGGCAGGCGGCGACGGCCGAGGTCAAGCTGGTGTCGAATGAGAATTCGGCATCGAGGATGCTGAATCTTTCACCGCGCGGAGCGGCCCGGCTGGACGTAGAGGAGTTTTTCTCCGAGCAGGCGGTGCCGGCCGGGGTACTGGCGGACGAGCCGGTCTACGTGGTGGTGGAGTCGGATCAGGAGCTGGCGGGGTTTGAGTTCGTACAACCGGGGACGGATCTGCTGGGATTGAACGCCCGTCCGGCCGCGGAACTGCTCAACAGTCTGTTTTTCCCACAGCTGGCGGTACTGGATCTGTTCGAGACCGAGTTGACGGTGGTGAGTCTGGCCGAGGAAGAGCCGGTGTTTTTGACGATCACGGCCTATCAGCCCGACGGAATGCCGTTTGGAGCCGCAGATGTACAGACGAACCCGGTGGCCCTGGTGCTGCAGGCAGGAGGGGTCCTGCGGGAGGATCTGGAGGAGATGTTTGGGTTTGCGGGCGAGACGACACTGGATGGGTGGCTGCGCGTGGATTCGACCTCGGAAGCGATCCATGGATCCGTCAGCTACTCGATCCCGGAGTTGGGATCGATTGCCGCGGTGGCGAGTGTGGCCTCGGGGACGCGCTCGGCAGTGTTTTCCCACATTGCGACGACGTTTGATTTTTTCACGGGAGTTGCGATTTTAAACGGCGGGGCGCTGGTGGCGAATGTCGAGGTGGTGGCGGTTCAGCAGGACGGGACGGTGCTGGGGAGTTTTCGAACCACGCTGGCCCCGGGGCAGAGACTGAGCCGTACCCTGACGGAGATGATCCCGGCGGCAGCCGGTCAGGCGGGAGGTTTCATACTCATCAAGAGCGATGTACCCGTGTACTTGACGAATGTGTTTGGCAACCTGGTAAGTGGAGTGCTCTCGAATGTACCGCCGCAACCGGCACCGGAAGAGTTTGAAGTGGAGACTGCAACGGAGCCCGTTGAAGTGAGTCCACCACTGGCAATTGTGCCGGTGGCGGGGATACAGCAGTTCGAGGTGATGGGCCCGGATGGGGAGACGACCTGGAGTGTCAACGGGGAAGAGGGGGGAGGAGCCCTGCAGGGCACGGTAGACCCAACCGGGCGCTACACGGCACCGGTACAGATCCCGGGGGCCTTGCCGGTGGTGGTGACGGCTCGCGTCGGAGAAGACATTCCGAAGATGATTGCCTATGTGGGGATCGACGACAACGAGTATCTGCTGCTGGCGGCGAAGACGACGGGGAGAGTGATACGCCTGGAGCCGCAAACGCAGGCGATGACGACGGTGGTGACGGGGCTGGATGAGCCGGTGTCGCTGGTTCTGGATTCGGTCAACAGAGACCTGCTGGTGGCGGAGAGAGACCGGGTGACGAGGGTGGCGGGGAGCGAGTTGAATCAGGGACTGGCGGGAGCGCCGACGGGAGTCTCACGCAGACCACTGGGTAACGTGATCGGCGGGTTGACTCCGGCGGGAGTGGCGGTGGATCGGTGCACGGGAGGCATCTATGTCAGCGACAGTGCCAGTGGAGAGGTCCGCAGGATAGAGCGTTTATCGGGAGCGGCAGTCACGGTAGCCGAGGGTCTGGCCGACCCGGGCCAGTTGCTGGGTTTGTACAGAACCGGAATCAGTTGTCTGGAGAGTTTTCACTTACTGATCACGGAAAGGGGAGCGGACCGGGTGCTGCTGTTGACCTCCAGGATCGGTCCCGAGCAGTGGGTGGTATCCCCGGGAATCCGCGACCTGGCCCTCAGAGACACCTCGCCGCGAGGGGCACCCGCCAGCGTTTTGTTCGATCAGCCCGGAGTGCTGCTGGGCGAGCAGACCGGGCAGGTGGCCCTGGTGCCGATGGACCTGTACGACTGCGATGCCATCAACCCGGTGGTGGGGAATCAGCTTTCCACCGGCATAGTCGATTACTCATCGAATGTCACGGTGCTGCAAACCCCACCCGAAGCGGTGGGAGACGAGGATCTGACGGACCCTGACCACGTTCATGTGTTTCTAGAGAGAGTGGTCACGCTGACGCAGGATCTGACCCCGGACACAGGGGAGGTGGTTCCGGCGGGATCGACGATACGCAGTTACTTTTTCCACTACGATCCACCGGGAACAACTGGAGGAACACTGAATCCCGGCTTTGTGCGCTTCGACGGTCCGATTCTGGGAGTCCTCAACCGGACGGACTCGCTGAACGCCACGGATGCCCTCCTGGGCTCCCCTGAGACGGACTACAGCGGAACGGTTGCCCGGGTCTGGGCAGTTCCGGATCTGGACTTTTTCGAGATCTCAGACGATCAGGGAAGAATCGACTTCAGCGCAATAGCCACCGGCGGGCAGGATCAAATGCGAGTTCTGTTGGCCCTCGATGTACCTGGCGTTGGCGGTACTCCCGAAGCTTACCAGGTGACCCACATCGGCGAAGGTTTCGAATCGTTTGGAATCTTCGACTTCATCGATATGAACAATCATGGCGAAGTTGTCTTCGCGGGTGCATTGGGGGGGTACATCTGGCTGCCGAGCCCGAAATATGGCTTGCAGCCCGGTTTGAATCCCTTTGGCGGTTTGGCCGGGGTCGGGCTGTTCCTCCCGGCGGCAATCAACGATCTAGGACAGGTAGTTGGTCTGGGACCAGACGACGTGTTGCTTTGGGAGAACGGATCTTTTCAGTCCTTGCAGTCGGCGTTCTCGTCAATAGAGGGGGCCACACCAACCAGAATCAACACTCAGGGTCAGATTACCGGATTTGGGGACGACGACGCCTTCTTGCTGAGTGGTGGGTCACTGTCCATTCTCGGGTATCCGATCAGCGGGCCCGCCGAGGGTGGCGGACTTGGCTTGAACAACCTGGGGCAGGTGGTCGGCGGGGCACAGCCTATCGCGGCACAACCGGCAGGCCTCGACCCTTCCCTCCTCGCCGTTGTCTGGTTGTCCGGTCCGGGATCGGGTCAGGTGATTGCCGAAAGTGCTCTTGCTCTGGACATCAACGACTCTGTGCAGGTCGTTTACACCGGGTTCACGGAAATGGGCCCGAGAGCGTTCCTGTGGGAAAACGGCGCAGCCACTGAGCTGGGGACTCTGGGTGGATTCGCCAGTCAGGCTTTAGGGCTCAACAACCCTGGGCAGGTCGTGGGAAGTTCTTTCACTACCGAGGCAGCCCCGCATGCTTTTCTCTGGTCCGATGGTGAGATGTTCGACTTGAACGATCTCGTTAGCAGTGCGCCGGTGGTTTTGACGTCCGCGCTTGAGATTACGGACGGCGGCATCATTCTCTGCCAGACAGGGGGTGATCTGTATCTTCTCACTCAAGTCGAGGGTCCATAAGTTCCACGTTTCACATTTCACGGCTAGGTGTTTGGACTCGTAGGGGCGAGACCGGCCCCTACGAATTGCCGCCCAACCTTCAACCTATCGAAAGCAACCCCTTTACAATCAACATCTTAACCCTTGTCCACCAAAACCCCGGCGGCACCTTGACAGCCTCTGACTCAGATCTTATATTTCGATTGAACTCAAGGTGCGATCCGTATCGCTGCCGAAGCTTGGCAGCTCGAAGGCATAGTTAGAGGATTTTATAAGGAGGTTCTTGAGAATGGGAAAAATTATTGGGATTGACCTGGGGACCACCAACTCGGTGGTCGCAGTCATGGAGGGTGGTGAACCGACGGTCATTACGAACCCGGAAGGGGGTCGGGTGACTCCGTCGGTCGTCGCCGTGACCAGGAGCGGGGAAAGACTGGTCGGCCAGGTGGCCAAACGGCAGGCCGTCACCAACCCCGAAAATACGATCTATTCGATCAAGCGCTTCATGGGTCGCAAGTTCGAGGAGGTCTCCGAAGAGATGTCGATGGTGCCCTACAGGGTTTTCAGGGCGAAGAACGGGGATGCCTGGGTGGAATTAAACGGCAAGGAGCAGGCGCCCCCGGAAATCTCCGCCAACATCTTACAGAAACTGAAGTCGGCGGCCGAGGAGTATCTGGGCGAGAGCGTCACGGAGGCGGTGATCACCGTTCCGGCTTATTTCAATGATTCACAGAGGCAGGCGACCAAGGATGCCGGCAAGATCGCAGGGCTGGAGGTCAGACGCCTGGTGAACGAACCCACTGCGGCTGCGCTCGCGTATGGGCTGGACCGAAAGAAAGACGAAACCATCGCAGTCTTCGACTTCGGTGGTGGTACGTTTGACATCTCTATCCTGGAAGTTGGCGAGGGTGTAGTTGAGGTCAAGTCCACAAATGGCGACACTCACCTTGGGGGCGACAACATCGACCAGCGGCTGATCGGATGGATTGTGGAAGAATTCAAGCGCGATCAGGGGATTGATCTCTCGCAGGACAAGATGGCTCTACAGCGGCTGCGCGAGGCTGCCGAAAAGGCCAAGATGGAACTGTCCTCGGCCCAGGAAACCGACATTAATCTGCCTTTTGTGACAGCCGACGCCAGTGGACCCAAGCACCTGAACATGAACCTGACTCGCTCCAAGTTCGAGCAACTCGTCGACGAGCTGCTCCGCCGCACCCTCGAGCCCTGCCGCCTGGCCCTCAAAGACGCAGGTCTCAAGGGGAGCCAGATCGACGAGGTAGTGCTGGTTGGCGGATCCACCCGGATCCCGAAGGTTCAGGCATTGGTCCGGGAATTCTTTGGCAAGGATCCTCACAAGGGAGTCAATCCGGATGAGGTCGTGGCGGTAGGAGCGGCGGTTCAGGCAGGTGTTCTGGGAGGAGATGTGAAGGACGTTCTTCTTCTGGACGTAACTCCTCTTTCTCTGGGAATTGAGACCCTTGGTTCCGTGTCAACGACTCTGATTCCCCGCAACACGACGATTCCAACTCGCAAGAGCGAGACGTTTTCCACGGCGGCCGACAATCAGACCTCGGTGGAGATTCACGTGCTGCAGGGGGAGAGACCCATGGCCGGAGACAATAAATCACTGGGGAAATTCCACTTGATGGGAATCCCACTGGCTCCCAGGGGAATCCCGCAGATCGAGGTGACCTTTGACATCGACGCCAACGGCATCCTGAATGTGAGTGCCAAAGACCGGGGAACCGGTAAGGAACAGAAGATCACGATCACCGGCTCCAGCGGCCTCAACGATTCCGAGATCGATTCCATGGTGGAGGATGCGGAGGCTCACGCCGACGATGACCGTCAGAAGAAGGAACTGATCGAGTCAAGGAACCGGGCGGATAATCTGGTCTACAGCACGGAGAAAATGCTGGGGGAGAATCGAGACAAGATCGACGACCAGGACGCGGCGAACATCGAAGAGGCCATTGCAGAAACCAAGAGGGCCATTGAGGCTGAGGATCTGGAACGGATTCAAGGGGCCACCGAGAAGCTGACCCAGGCGTCGCATAAACTGGCCGAGGCGATGTACAAGGCCCAGGCGTCGGAACCGGGGGGTCCGGAGGCGGAAACTTCGGAGACCGGTTCCTCGGAGACCGGGCAGGGCCAGTCGGATGACGACGTCATTGATGCCGAATACGTGGACGTCGAAGAGAACAAGTGAGCGACTATTACCGGACCCTGGGCCTCGAGAAAGAGGCTTCCGACAAGGAGATCAAGAGGGCCTACCGGCGACTGGCCCGCAGGTACCACCCAGACATCAACCCCGGGGACAAGGCCGCTGAAGATCGCTTCAAAGAGATCCAGGAGGCCTACTCTGTCTTAAGCGACTCGGAAAAGCGAAAGACCTACGATCGCTACGGGCAGGCTGAACCCGGCAACTGGTTTCCGGGAGGCGGCACCAGGGGCTTTGACTTTCAGGGCTTCCAGAGCGCCCGGCCGGGCTCGTCCTCTTTCAGCAGCTTCGGCGAGATCTTCTCGGATCTGTTCGGCCGCCGCCCCGGCCAGCCCGGCGGCATGCCGAGAAGGGGTGGGGACCTGGAATACCACATTAAGATCCCTTTCCTGGAGGCGGTCAACGGGGTTCGCAAACGCGTCAACTTTCACCGTCGGGAGGCCTGTGACGAATGCCAGGGTTCCGGATCTCGATCGGGTTCACGCACCAAGCCGTGCCCCGAGTGTCAGGGCTCCGGCCAGGCGCAGCAACGGCATGGGACCATGACCTTTGCAACGGCTTGTGGAGGTTGTGGTGGTTCCGGTCAGATCCGGGTCGGAGATTGCACTGCCTGCAGGGGGCAGGGTCTGCAGGCCGTCTCTGAGGCCCTTTCGGTGAGAATTCCCGCCGGGGTCAACACCGGCTCGCGGATCCGCATTCCAGGCAAGGGAGACAGTGGCGCACAGGGCGGGTCCCCAGGTGATCTGTACCTTGTGGTAGAGACTGAATCGCACGAACTGTTCTGGCGCGAAGGAAATCAGATCTATTGTGAAATCCCGGTGACGGTGACCGAGGCGGTTCTGGGTGCCGATATCGAGGTGCCCACGGTTAGCGGGAAGGCCCGCCTCCGAATTCCGGCGGGAACCCAGGGCGGACAGAAGTTCCGCCTCAAGAAAAAGGGAGCCCTCGGACCCAAGGGCGGGGCCCGGGGCGATCAGATCGTACGGGTCAGGATCGTCGTCCCGGAATCTGCGCACGGGCGCTCCAAAGAGCTTCTGAGAGAGTTCGCGAAGCTTCACCCCGAGAATCCTCGAGAGCAGCTTGGTTTGAGATGAGCGACGACGGCGGTTCGAAACGGTTGGACAGGGAGATGGCCGAAAAAGGAGTCGGGTACACGATCGGAGCCGTTGCCAAAATGCACGGGATCCATCCTCAGACGCTCCGGGCCTGGGAAAGGCAGGGCCTGCTCAATCCGTCCCGAAGTCAGGGGAACACCCGCCTTTACACCGAGCGGGATCTTGACACTCTCTCTGTCATTCTGAATCTTACCCGGGATCTGGGTGTGAATCTGGCCGGCGTCGAGGTCATCCTCAACATGCGTCACAAGATGGAGACGATGCAAAAAGAGGTCGAAGAGCTGATCGCCTTCCTACGCAGCCAACTGGGTGCCGAGGTATGGGACGGGCAGATGGAGGGATTGGTGAAAAAGCCACCCTCAAAGCCAGTGCGCGTGCGGCGGTAGGGGATTCCACGTTTCACGTTCCACGAATCCACGTTCAGCTTTCTGAAATCTTAGAATCCAAGAGTGGGAGAGGCCCCGGGGCGACTCCCGGGGGGATTTAAACGCTCGCTGCCCCGGGGCCTCTCCCACTCTTGACTCTTAAGCGCGTCCGAATGCGGGCGTAGACGCGGCGCAGGGCCGCGGCGTGCCCGCGAGCATCCAGATTTCGTTCCAGCAGCAGCTCTTTGGCCCGGTCCAGGGAGTGCTCCAGGCCGGTGGCCAGGAGGCGGACTCGGCTGGGATCGTAGGGCAGCTTGACCTGTTTCATTCCGATTTCCGCAAAGACTCTCAAGTACCGCGCCGTACTCACGTCTGGGCAGCTCAACCTCCTCCGGCCCATTTTGAGTTCGAATCCCAGAAAAGTGTACAGAATCTGAGGCTTGCATTTGCGTCCCGGCAGCACTATGTCGCGGCAGGAATGGACGACGACATCCTGATGGTAGATCTGACCGATTCGCTCGATTTCCTGGTCAATTCTAGGATCGCGCATGGCTCGAATCTTCAAGGTATCATGTTACCCGCAGTACCGGCTTCAGATCGTAGGGGCGGCCGCCCCCCACTCTTCTGCCCCCACTCACCTCCCTCCGAGTCCAGCAAGCCGATGGACGCTAAACACGTACTTCGTAGGGGCGGGGTTGCCCCTACACCGTTCGTAGGGGCGGGGTCGCCCCATCCATTACCGTTCGGTTCGGAATTTGGAATCTGTACTCCAGAACCCAGAAGCCGTTCCGTTGACTGCCCTGGTGGGCCGTGATAGCGTTACGCCGCACTCTGGGGAGATGATTCAAAAATGTCGCTAGAAGCCCTCGGCCTGATTGAAACTCGAGGATTCGTCGGGGCGGTGGAGGCTGCGGACGCGATGGTCAAGGCGGCCAACGTAGTACTCATCGGCAAAGAATACATCGGGGCTGGTTTTGTAACGGTGCTGGTCCGTGGTGACGTCGGGGCCGTCAAAGCAGCCACTGACGCTGGCGCAGCCGCAGCCAGGCGAGTGGGCGAACTGGTCAGTGTCCACGTCATACCGCGCCCTCACCAGGAGGTTGAAAAGATCTTTCCCCAGCCCGCCTCGGACAGGTCCTAGTTGATCTCTCAAACAGCTGTAGGAAATCGCCTTGGCTCAAGTAAAGGACAAGGACCTTCTCTCCATTCAGGAAGCGCGTGATCTGCTCGAACGAGCCGAAAAGGCGGGTGAACTCCTCAGCCAGTTCACCCAGGCCCAGGTCGACCGGTTGATCGACGCGATGGCCGGGGCCGCACGCGCTCAGGCCGGCAGACTCGCGGAACTTGCCGTGCGGGAGACGGGTCGCGGCAAGGTGTCCGACAAGAGAATCAAGAATCTCTTCTCGGCGGTCAACATCTACGAGTACGTCCGGGATTTGAAGACCTGCGGCGTCATTTCCGAGAACAAAGAGAAGGGGGTTATAGAGATCGCTGTCCCCGTCGGAGTCGTGGCGGCAATTATCCCCACGACTAATCCCACTTCCACTGCCATTTTCAAGATCCTGGCGGCTATTAAGGGGCGCAACCCCGTGGTCCTGAGCCCTCATCCCCAGGCCGTCAAATGTACTGCCGAGACCGCCCGCGTCATGTACCGGGCCGCCAGGAAGGCGGGAGCCCCGGCCGACTGCATCGGGTGTGTGGAAAACGTCACACGGCAGGGAACGACCGAGTTGATGCAGAATCGCAAGTCACGGATGATTCTGGCAACCGGCGGCCCCGGGCTGGTCAAGGCTGCCTATTCTTCGGGCAAGCCGGCTTTCGGAGTCGGCCCGGGGAATGTGCCCGCTTTCATCGAACGGACCGCGGATGTTAGCAAGGCCGTTCGAGATGTCGTGGCCGGGAAGACTTTTGACAACGGGTTGCTGTGCTCTTCGGAACAGGCTCTCGTGTGCGACCTGCCTCTGGAAGAAGAGGTCTTGCAGGAGTTGAAGAAGAACCGGGCGTATTTCCTCGACGACAGGGAGCAGGCACTCCTCGAGGAACTGGTTCAACTGCCTCAGGGTGGGCTCAATACAGCCATCGTCGGGAAATCGCCGCAAGTCATAGCCGAGATGGCCGGCTTCACGGTTTCCGACGACGTGGTGTGCCTGGTGGGGAGACCCCGGGGGGTCGGCCGAGATCATCCGTTGTCGATGGAGAAACTCTCTCCTATCCTGGCGTTTTTCGTCGAAGACGGATGGGAAGCGGGCTGCCGTAGGTGCATCGAGATCCTCAACTACGGTGGGCTGGGCCATACCATGTCCATCCACTCCCGCGATGAGGACATCATCATGGAGTTCGGGCTTCACAAGCCGGCCTATCGAATCTGTGTCAACACTCCTGCCACCCACGGCTCAGTGGGCCTGACCACCGGGGTGCCACCCTCAATGACCCTCGGTTGTGGGACTCCGGGAGGCAACATTACGTCCGACAACATCACTCCTCTGCATCTAATCAATATCAAGAGGCTCGCCTACGAGACTCGGGGTGTCCAGGACATCACTTTCGATTTTGCGGAATCGACAATACCGGTTGAGGAAAAGCCGGATCGGACGATCGAAGCGGCCGATCCGAGCGGGGTCGGCACAGGTATTCGAAAAATCGTTCGCACCGTCGTTGAAGACTTTGTTCGCGAGCAGCACAGGGCGCCGGAGGCAGTGTCCCGAGAACCCGCCCCGCTTCCCGAGCCTGTTCCGGTTCCCAGGGAGAAATCCGTACCGGGTCCGGCCCGGGACTTCGTGTGCGAAGACGACGTCAGACAGGCCATTCGCGACGGGAGGAGAATCACCGTGAACGCCCGGACCATCATGACTCCCTCGGCAGTGGACGCTGCCGAGGGCCTAAAGGTCTTCGTGTGGGAGTGAAGCGGATGCACGACAGCAGGTGCAGCAGTTTCCGTCTAATAAATTGAAAATTTTCCCCTGAACCCTTCACACCCCTCTGGCACTCTTCTTGCTTAGTACTCCTGTATTTGTGGACGGGAGTACTTAAGGGGCGATGAGTAGGGATAGGACAGCCATGGTATCATTGCGCTTTTTGGACCGAAATGGGCTGGTTGGTGTTTCTCGCTTCGGGCGGTTTCCCGGAGCGCTTGAAGTCGGTTTTTCTGGCCGTCTATCAGCTGGTTCTGGGGTTGGGCGGACCCGGATTGCTGGTGCTCGCCCTCCTCGATTCCTCCTTCCTCTCCATACCGGAAGGGAACGACTTCCTGATTATCGTTCTGTCTACGGGAGGGAGTTGGAGCAACATGGTCTACTACGCCACCATGACGACCGTCGGCTCTGTAATCGGCTGCTCTCTCCTTTACTGGGTCGGGACTCGAGGCGGCAGCTATGTAGAGAGGCGGCTTCATCGGCCCCGCATGCGCCGAATTCAGAGCCTGTACGAGCGCCGCGGCGTGCTCGCCGTCATCATTCCTTCGCTCCTGCCGCCTCCCACGCCTTTCAAAGTGTTCGTTCTTTCGGCGGGGGCGTTTGGCCTCGCCTATCCTCAGTTTCTGCTGGCGGTGGCCTTCGGGAGGAGCCTCCGCTATTTCACTTGGGGCGCCCTGGCTGTCATGTACGGGAAGCGGGCCGAAGTATTCCTTCACGAACATTTCCGATCGGTTGGGGTCGTAGTTCTGGTCCTTATCCTTGCTCTGCTCCTCTGGTTCCTGGTGCTGAAACCGCGGGTCGGGAGAGGAGAATCTGGTGAGTAGGCTGTGGTCGGGCATCCTGGCGTTGGTGATTGTCGCGGGCTGTGGTCCCAAAGAGAAGAGAGTGCGGATCCCGGCTGCCTACGCAGCCGCCAGGAGCGCGAGTCTGGAGGAGCTCGTCAGTCTGGTGAACACCAATTATGCTGAAATCGAAACCGTCTCGGTCAGTCGCTTCCGGGTCAAGTTCACCGGGGGATCCATCGAGCAGGGTTATCTGAAGGAGTACCCCTCGGCCAAGGGCCATCTGGTCACGAAACGGCCGCACTGGATCTATGTGAACATCTTGAACCCCGTGACCAGTTCATCCGTCGTCACGATGGCCTCCGACAGCCGGGAGTTTCAAATCTGGGTCCCCCGGGAAAACAAATACCTGACCGGCAGGACGGATGTGCAGACAGACTCGGGTGAGCCTCTGCACAGCGTGCGTCCCGAGCACTTGCTTCAGGCCATTCTGGTAGAGCCCCTGAGCTCTTCTGCTCCGGGAATCGTGCATTTGCTGGAAGAAGAGCGGGACGAGCGGCAAAAGTACTATGTAATCCAGGAGGTCCAGATCGATCCCCCGGCCGGCCGAGGCTGCCTGCAGCGCAAACTCTGGCTGCGACGGCAGGATTTCCTGCTGTCCCGCCAGCAGTACTACGATTGTGGGAAACTCACCAGCGACATCCGCTACCAGGGTGTGGAGGCTACTGAAGACGGAGCCCTGGCCAGTTCGATTTCGGTAGAGAGGATTCCAGAGCACTATCAGATCACTTTTCAGTTTCGGCGCGGGAAAGTCCGTTTGAACAAGAGCGTAAAGAACGACGCCTTTTACATACCGAAACCCCCGAGAGCGGAGCTCGTAATTGTAGAAGAACCTGGACTGGGAGATAATGATCAGGAGCCTTAGCTCCTTTGCTGGACGCAAATGTTCAAATTGATCGTTTCCAACCTGAAACAGCGCCCCACGCGCACCGTGGTGAGCGTCCTGGCGGTGGCCCTGGGTGTCGCGCTCATACTGGTCAGTGTGGGCCTGTCCTACGGTCAGCTCAATGATTTCTCGGCCCGGATGGCGGGCCTTGGAGACATATTTGTGCAGCCCTCCGGCGGGTCGATAATCGCCGCCATCAACAGCGGCACCTTTTCAGTTCGAATCGGTGAGAAAATTGCAGAGGTGGAAGGGGTTGCCGCAGTGACCCCGGTGTTGACGAAGTTTCTCGGCGAAGAGTTCCACCTTGTTTACGGGATCGATAAGACCACGTTTCGGGAAGTCTGTCGCAGTTTCCGTATTGTAAGAGGTCAGTTTTTCGGTGATCTGGATGAGATTGTCATTGATTCTCTTTACTCAGACACGAAGAACCTGGATTTGGGAGACCGGTTGGAGTTGCTGGGGACTTCCTTCAGAGTGGGGGGAGTTTTCGAAGCGGGGGTCGCGGCCAGGGTTCTGTTACCCCTGCAGACCCTGCAGAACATGAACGGGACACCGGGCAAGGCGACTATGTTTGTCGTCAGGGCTGGCGAGGATACGACGGATCGGATAGTGGCCGATCGTTTGAAGGAGCGACTGAAGGGATACAAGATCACCCGAACTTCTGAGATCCGTAGGCTGATGAACTCGAACACTCCAGTTCTGAGGCCCTTCATAACGGCCATGGTGTCGCTGTCGGCGCTCATCAGTTTCATGATGATTCTGCTCGCCATGTACAGCACGATCATGGAGAGGACCCGCGAAATCGGCATCCTGAAGTCGCTTGGCGCTTCCAAGAGTTTCATTATCGGGCTGATCCTGAAGGAGTCGCTGGTGATCTGCGGGATCGGGATCGGCGCCGGTTTTCTGTTGACTTGGCTGGCGATTCACGTGATATTGAGTGCTGCTCCCAACCTTCCGGTGGACATTTCAGGCTCCTGGAGGCTGGCAGCAGCTCTAATGGCATTCCTGGGGGGGACGCTGGGTGCACTGTATCCTGCCCTCAAAGCTGCCCAACTAGATCCGATTAAGGCCCTTGGTTATGAGTGATCCTATAGAGCTTCGGAAGCGGAACGAAGTGATCGTGGTGGACGATGTTCACATGATCTACCGGGTGGGCCGCGTGGGTGTTCCCGCCTTGCGCGGTGTGGACATGACCGTCCGCGAAGGCGAGTTCGTGGCTGTGATGGGCCCCAGTGGATGCGGCAAGTCGACTTTGCTGCATCTGATGGGCGGGCTCCTGTCGCCGACACGGGGGCGGCTCAAGGTCGACGGAACCGAACTGACCACGATTTCCGACAGCCAGAGAACTGAAGTCCGTCGCCGCAAGGTTGGGTTTGTGTTCCAGCGGTTCAACCTTCTTCCAACGCTGACTGCCGGGGAGAACATCACGCTGGCCCGCGAGATCCGCAAGAATGGACAGCACACCGATGGTTTGGACGCATCCCGGATCCTCGCGCTCCTGGGTCTTGAAAACAAGATCCACCACAAGCCATCCGAGCTCTCGGGGGGAGAACAGCAGAGGGTTGCCATCGCGCGGGCCATCATCACGCGGCCGAAGATCCTCCTGGCGGACGAGCCCACGGGAAGCCTCGACTCCGAGAATTCCGGGCTTGTGTTGGGAATGCTCCAGGAGCTGAACATTCGCCACGGTCAGACCATTCTTCTCATCACTCATGATCCTGATGTGGCCGCCACGGCGGGCCGGATCGTAGAGATGCGTGACGGCAAGATTCTCAATCGCGTCGAGAATCTTTACTACACAATGGAGCAAAAGCACCTCTATTGAAGAAGACTGAATACCGCGTCGCATCCTCCTGTCTTCCTGACCTCACCTCGCTGGACGCAACCACAAACGTCACCGTATCGATTGCAAGGGAGTCCTGAGCCAGATGCGAAAGGCGCTTTCCGGGGTCCTGTTCTGGACGTATCCCAGGGGGTCGTGGCAATACGATGTGCTGTGCATAGTGATCATTCTCTTCATTTTTCTGACTCCCGCCCGAGTGTTCGACAGATCCGGGGGCGAGGAGGCCGTCAGCTCCGTCCGGAAGTTGTTCCCACTTGAGACTCAGCAGGATGCCACTTCGAAGACCGATCCCGCTGCAAATGCACGAGAGGAAGAACCGGAACTCCCCCATTTGACGCTATCCGAGACCTCATAAGGGAATAGCCGGTTCCGAAAATTCCGAAACTCCCTTCCGCGGTGAGAATCCCTGGAGAAAGGGTACGATTCCCAGGGAGGTGAACGGTATTGCAGCTTCTACTGAGAATGATGCTTGTTTCCCTGCTCGCCTGCACGACGCTGGCGGCAGGCGAAGCGGAAGCCACCATGACTCTCGGGGAGCTCCTGGACCGGATCGAGGAACAGGGTTCGAAGATCGATTCGATGTCGGCGGTCCTCGAGCAGAAGAAGTGGACCGAGATCCTCGAGGAGTTCGATGAGGGCGAGTCTGGCAGGTTCCTGTTCCTGAAGAAGAGAGAGCAGGTCTTCGTCCGCAAGGAAATCGAGCAGCCCCAGCTGAGTTCGCTGGTGATCGCCGACGGCGAGGTCACATTCTTCCAACCGCTCATCAAGCAGGCTCAGAAATACCGCATGGGCGGGAACAAAGACAAGGCGGAGCTGCTCATTCTGGGGTTCGGCACGACCCGCGAAGCGCTGGAAGAGGCCTATGACTTGAGGCTTCTGGGAGAAGAGAAGGTGGGCGAGGCCCAGACCTGGATCCTGGAAATGATCCCCCGGTCAGACAAGGCACAGGCCCTTTTCGGAAGGATCGTGCTCTGGATTGATGCCCAGCGCTGGTTTCCCATTCAGCACAAGCTGGTCGAGCCCACCGACGACTATCTTCTGGTCCGCTTTTCGGAAGTGAAGCTGAATCCCCGCCTGACCCCGTCCGATTTCAAGCTCAAGCTCCCCCGAGGCACCCAGGTGGTGGGGCTGAATTAAGACATTCCACGTTCCACGACCGTTGGATATATTGGGAACGTAGGGGCGACCCGGCCCCTACGAATGTAGGGGCGACTCCTCGTGGTCGCCCGTTCGACGGGCCGGCACAAGACCGGCCCCTACGGATTGTGCCCTTAACCGTTAGCCGTCACGCAGTGACCTGAGTTGCCGGCGGGTGTGAAGAATCCGGTGAACCACGGTCCAGTTGGACAGCACCGCAAGGACCCACAGGACCGGATCCATACGGTAAAAGGCACCGATAATGAGGAGAACGATCCTTTCGGGGCGCTCCAGAAAGCCGACCTTGCAGGAAGGGATAAGAGACTCCGCTCTGGCTCGAGCGTAGCTGGTGAGAACCGAACCCATCATCACGATGCCCACCAGCACCACATATCCCATGCGGTTGTGAGCGCCGTAGTGAATCATGATCCCCAGGTAAAGAATCAGATCGGAGTACCGATCCATGATCGAGTCGAAAAAGGCCCCGAAACGAGTAACGGCATTCGACGAGCGCGCCACCTCTCCATCGACCATATCGAAGAAACCGGCCACGATCAGCAGCCAGCCGGCCAGGTGAAAATGGTCGCGGGCAAACGCGAAGGCCGTCACCACGCTCATCACCAGTCCCAGAGTAGTGAGGTGGTTGGGCTTGATTCCAAGGTAGTTCAGCGTATTGACGATCGTGCGCAGCAGAAAGTGAGCTCCCTGCCCGATTCTCTTAGAAATCACTCAACCTTCGCCTTCAACTCCTAATAACATTCCACTTTCTTGCCAGGATCAGAACAATTCAAACTTGATGGTCAGAAACTTCTTCGGATTCTGCCGAAAGTCGTAGATCAGCTTGACGACTTCAGCCGAGAACTCGTTGACGTTTTCATACAGTTGCTCGTCTTTGGCCAACCGGCCCAGCGTCCCTTTGCCTTCTTCGATATCGTTCACGAAGACGCTGAGCTTCTGCAGCGCAGTGTTCAACTCGCGATACAGCTCGTCGTCGGTGGAAAGTTTTCCCAGAGTGCCCTCTCCCGAATCCAGTCTGGCCGCCACCGATCGTATGTTGGCCATTGCCTGCTGCGCATCGTCGTACAGCTGGGGATCCTTGATGAGCTTCCCAACGGTCCCTTCGCCCGCCTCGACGTCGGCCAGAACTCTGTCCAGACGGGTTGCTGAAGCCACAATCCGGTCGTACAGTTCCTGCTGTTGGATGAGCCTTGGGATCGTTCCCTCGCCGCGGGTGATTTCCTCCATCAGAGCACTTGCGTTATCGACGGTCCCTCTGGCGGCGATGACCGTATCGTTCAGATTGTTGTAAAAGGAAGGATCGGTCAGGAACTTCCCGATGGTTCCCTCTCCCGACTCGAAGCGGCTGATAATGTCCTGGACCTTCTCGGAAAGGGTTCCGAAGTTGACGAGAATGTCATTGGCGCCGGTGATGAGCTCCTCGAAACCGGTTTGCGGCCGTCCCGTGATTTCGACGAATTCGACCTCCTCATCGCCCCACCAGCCACCATCGATCGTCTCGATAACGGTCTTGGGAGGGTCGGGAGCACGACCCAGAGAGATCTGAATGTACTTGTCCCCGAGCAGGCCCACCGATCCCAGCGAGATGTAACTGTCGCTCCGGATCCAGCCTCGATACTCGGTCTGAATCTCCATCCTGACGACAATGTTCTGCAAATCATCCCGGGTCCGCTGGAGCCGCTCCCGAACCCGCTCCAGCTCCCGCATCGTCCCATTTCTGAGAGTCTCGAGTTTTTCGAGTTGAGTGCGCGCCCGGGCAGCCTCGGAAGCGGAGCCCTCATCGCGAACTACCGACTGATAGTGGGAGCGGGCTTCATCGACGCGTTCGCCGCTGCCGACGAGCTCGGTGCTGAGGTTCGTTTCCCGATCCTCGAGTTCCGAGATCCTGGCCAGCGCGCCGGCGTTGGTGTCGGTCTCCGGCATGGCGCCGGGATCGGAAATCTGAACCCCGGTAACGTTGCCGATCTCGACCCCCCCGAGCAGAACGATATCGCTCGGTTTCAAGCCGGACACGTTGTTCAGGTAGGTGCGGGCGTGGAAGGTCTCCTGAAACAACCCGACTGTGGAGCCGATTCGAAAAATGGCAAAACCGAGGATCACGGCTGCGACAATCACAAAGATGCCGACTCGTAACTCGGACAGGCTGACTCGCTTCTTCTCTTCCATTGCTGGTCTCTGCTGGTTGGGCACTCCTGAAGTGCTAGGTTAGAAACTCCTCCACATACGGATCCTTAGAGGCAAACATTTCCTCGTCACTCCCCTCGAAGATTATAGAGCCGTCTTTGAGCATCACAAAACGGGTGTTGACCAGGCAAAAGCTCTCCTTCTCCTCAACGAAGGTGACGTTTCCGAACGAGTCCACCTGAGCCATCTCGCTGGCTAAAGTGACGGCTGACGTGAGGTCGTGAGTGACGAGAACCGAAGCAACCCCTTCCAGATCTCTGAGCTTGATGATCAGATCGCAAATGGTTCGACTGGTGATGGGATCCAGGCCCGCGGTGGGTTCATCATAGAGCAGAATCCGGGGACTCCCAACCAGCGCCCGGGCGATGGCGACCCTGCGCTTCATGCCGCCGGAAAGCTGGGAGGGCATCTTATCGATGGAGTCTTCCAGTCCCACGAACCCGAGGGTCCTGCGCACGCTCCGTTCAATCTCAGGAAAGGGAAGCATTGCGTCTTCCATCATTCGGTACGCCACATTCTCGCCCACCGTCAGGGCATCGAACAGAGCGCCCTCCTGGAATACGACACCGATGCGGCTGCGGATCTTCATCAGTTCATCCTCACTCATCGGTGTGAGGTCGCGATCTTCCACGAAGACCCGGCCCGAATCCGGTTTCACGAGTCCGGGCACCATCTTCAGCAAGGTTGTCTTGCCCGAACCGCTCCCGCCCATGACGACCTTCGTCTCGGCCTCTCTAACGTCCATGGACACCTCACGCAGGACGACCTCCCCAGAGTACGACTTGGAAACATTCTCGAATCGAATCACAGCCGGCTATAGCTCAATGATAAGTTTGCTCACGAAGAAGTCCGCGACGATGACGAGAATCGACGCCGTGACCACCGCCTGCGTCGTGCTCTGTCCCACCCCGCGGGTGCCTCCCCGGGTTCGCAGGCCGAAAAAGCACCCGACCATGCCGACGATAAAGCCAAACACAACCGGCTTGATGAGTCCCTCCAGGGCACTGCTGTAGTTGAGGGAGCGAAAGGCGGTACTCCAATACAGGGCGGTGTTCAGTTTGAGGATGTTGAAGGAGACGAGCCAGCCGCCGATCAGGCCAAAAAAGTCGGCCGTGACGGTCAGCAGCGGCAGCATGGTAGTACAGGCAATTACCCGGGGTGTGACCAGTTTCTTCGTCGGATCCGTGCCCAGGGCTCGCATCGCGTCAATCTGCTCGGTCACCACCATGGAGCCCAGCTGGGAGGCGATCCCGGAGCCGACCCGGCCGGCCACCATCAGGGCTGTCAGAACCGGACCCAGCTCTTTGACGAGGGACAGGGCCACCAGCTGTCCCGTGAGATTCACGGCCCCAAAAGATTTCAGGGAGCTTGCCGACTGAAGCGCCAGGACGCCACCCGTGAAGAAACCGGTGAGCATGATAATCGACACGGACTTGACACCGACTTCATCCATCTGCTGAAAGGTGTCTTTCACGTATCGGGGTCGACGGAACAGGTTCGTAATGGCACGGGCCGAGAGCAGTGCGAAAGCCTGGACTTCCTCAACCAGTGTGATGATCAGGTTCATCTGTGACGTTTCAATTCTAACCTTATCGGACAGGACGGCGGGACCGCATCACCTTAGTGTTACACTAAAATCGGAAATTAAAAATTAAAAATTAAAAAACCCGGATGAGAAGCTCCACGCTTTGAAGTCGGAAACGTGGAAGACCGGCTAGCAACCGAGTGGCTGGAGTGATTGAATTCCCACTCGGACTGCCCCCGCTAACCTATGTTCCAGCCCGAAGCAATACCTCCCAAGCCGAAATCTCCAATCGTCAATTTTCAATTTTTAATTTTTAATTCAATTGAACAATGACCCGGCCCATCCTCAAATACGGATCCCCGGAACTCGAGAAGGTCAGCCGGCCGGTTGAGGAGTTCGGAATCGATCTCGAGAAGCTGGTCAACGACCTGAACCAGACCATGTATGCGGAAAAAGGTGTCGGTCTGGCGGCTCCCCAGATTGGGGTGAATCTGCGGGTGATCGTGGTTGACGTCACGACCGCTGGAGAGAACGGAGAGAGACTCTCTCTGGTGAACCCTGAGATCGTCGATAGCAGCGGAAAGGAAAAGGGCGAGGAGGGCTGTCTCAGCATCCCCGGCTTCACGGCCATGGTCGAGCGCCCCACCCACATCAGGATCCGGGCGCAGACCCCGGCCGGCGAACCGGTGGAGAGAGACGCCGAGGGCCTCCTGGCGAGGGTGATCTCCCACGAAATCGACCATCTTGACGGAATCTTGTACCTGGACCGCATTTCTCGACTTAAGCGAGACCTGATCAAGCGGAAGATCAGGAAACTGGTCCGAGCCGGTGAGTGGTGATGATCCGTGTGGTCTTTCTGGGAACCCCCCGCTTTGCCGTTCCGGCATTGGGATCGCTGCTGGCAGACGAGGCCACCGAGGTGGCCGGGCTGATTACTCAGCCCGACCGTCCCGCCGGTCGCGGGCAGAGCTTGCAGTCTCCCCCCGTGAAGGCCATTGCCGATGAGCGTGGAATTCCCATCCTTCAGTCTCACCGCGTCAAGGATGATCCCGCGGCCGTGGAATTCCTGCGGTCAATCCTTCCCGATGTGGCTGTCGCCGTGGCGTTTGGCCAGCTTCTTCCCGGCCGTGTCTTTGATTTTCCCGCGCACGGAACCCTGAACATTCATGCCTCCCTTCTGCCGAAGTATCGCGGGGCAGCTCCCATCGCTCACGCTCTGCTCAACGGAGAGCGAGTCACGGGCGTCACTCTCATGAGGATTCAGGAGCAGCTGGACTCGGGGCCCATCCTGGGACAGGAACAAATCACCATTGGTGGTGAGGACACGACCGGCGAGATTGAAGACCTCCTTGCGGTGAAAGGGGCGGCTCTGCTGATGCGGCTTCTGGTGCCGTACGTGAACGGTCAACTCGATCTCCGGTACCAGGACGAGGACAGCGCCTCCTACGCCCCTATGATTCGGAAAGCTGAAGGATGCCTGCACTGGGACCGCCCGGCACCGCGGATTCACGATCTGGTTCGAGCCTTCAACCCCAGGCCCGGGGCCTACAGCGCATTCCGTGGGCAAACTGTCAAAGTGTGGCGAACCAGGCTGAGTGCGGCGACCCCTGCTCCACCGGGCGGGGAGCCGGGCAGTGTGTTCCGATTGTCCCGGAGGCGGATCGGTGTGCTGTGTGGTGAGGGGACGGCGATCGAGCTTGTCCGGGTCCAGCCGGCGAGTCGCCGCAAGATGAGCGGCGTCGAGTTCGCAAACGGATTTCGCCTGCGCGAGGGTGAGGCTCTTGGATGAACACCAGGGAAACGGCCGTTCGAATTCTCCTTCCCGTCTTGTCCACACCCTCTCACCTCGGAACGGCCTGGAGCCGTCTGCTCCCCTCCTTTGCAGAACCCCGGGATCGAGCTTTTGTCCAGCGTCTGGTCCTGGGCGTCTTGAGAAGACTTGCTGAAATTGACTACCTGATCGCAAAGACTTCCCGAAAACCCCTGGAACGCCTCGACCCGGAGATCCTGTGGGTTCTACGCTGCGCGGTCTATGAACTGCTGGATTCGAACACTCCCCCCCACGCGGTTGTTCACGAGTGGGCGGGGCTGTGTCACACTTTTCGTAAGTCGTCCGCGACGGCCTTTGTAAACGGGGTCTTGCGAGAGCACCTGAGAAAACCTGCCCGGCTTCCCAGCGGAGACGACCCGGCCAGTCTCGCGATCCGATTCAACCACCCGGAATGGCTGGTGCGCAGGTATCTGGACCGCCATGATCCGCAAACCGCCCGCAGGCTCATGAGTCGCCAGAATTCCGAACCCGATCACTTCTTGTGGGTGAACCCCTTCCGGGCCACAGCTGCAGACCTGTCTCGTCTTTTGCGCGAGAACGATTTTCCTTGTGAGCGGGTGGACGGCGTACCCGGCTGTGTGCGCACCTCCGCCGCCGTGGCTGGTCACGACCTGTACGAACAGGGCCTGGGAGTCTTCATCGACGTATCCAGCCAGTGGATCGCCCGGCTGCCGGATCTGGGAAAGTGCACGCGGGTCGCCGACCTGTGTGCGGCCCCGGGGGGAAAGGCGTTTGTGCTGGCCTCGCGCCTGCCCGTGACAGCCCCTTTGATCGCGTCCGATGTCAGCGCGAAACGGCTTCGATGTATGAAAGAACGTATCAAACGGCTGCGGATTCCCAACATCTCGCTGGCGATCTCAGACCAGACCCGATCCTGCTTCCAGCCGGGAACCTTTGATTTCGTTCTGCTCGATGTCCCGTGCAGCGGTCTGGGCACGCTGGCCGCGAACCCGGACATCCGCTGGCGGTTTCAGCCCCAACAATTCGCTCGTCTTCAGGCGCGCCAGCTCGATCTCCTGCGCTCTGCCTTCGGCCTGCTCGCACCGGGTCGGGAGTTGCTCTATTCAACATGTTCGACCGAAGAGGAGGAGAACGAAGAAGTGATCGCAGAGTTTGCTCGGATACAAGGCGGAGTCGAAGTGTTGGAACCCTTCTCTCGCACCTCGCCTCTAAGCCATGGAGGCCAGTCTTTTTTCGCTGCACGGCTGCGACGCGAGTAAACTAGTAACTGAGGGAAAATCGCAGGGGCCGGTCTTGTGCCGGCCCGCTTGACGGGCGACCACCAGGGATCGCCCCTACATTCGTAGGGGCCAGGGTCGCCCCTACGGGGGATATCGTAGGGGCCGGTCTTGTACCGGCCCGCTTGACAGGCGACCACCAGGAGTCGCCCCTACATTCGTAGGGGCCGGGTCGCCCCAACGATTCCGCTGGTAAGGATATGGAAACCACGAAATCCGGCCCCATCCGGCGGCTGGCAGCCGGCAGCCCCGGCTCGCAGCCCAGGATCAAGCGCAAGGTCCTGGACGTTGGGGTGGTGGTTCTGCTGGGGGCTATCCTGCTGGCGGTGGGATTGTTCGGGGTCATCGCCGGAATGAAACTGACGGTGAGCCGTTCGGACGTAGGGGTTCCAAGCTTGCTGGGACTGACGTTGGACGCCGCGGAGAACGAACTGCAGCCGTTCGAACTGGCACTGAGGGTGGTGGGTGAGCGATATGACGAGTCGGTGCCCGGCGGTGCCATCCTCTCCCAGTTTCCATCCGCCGGGGCCCGCAGCAAGCCGGGCAGAACGGTCCAGGCGATTCTCAGCAAGGGTGCCAGAACCCATCCGGTACCCGACCTGATCGGCTCCACGGCAGGCGTCGCCAAGATGACTTCCGAGCAGAGTAACTACGTGGTTGGTAGAATCAGTACGATTACGGTTCCCCGGATGGCCAAGGACACGGTGCTGGCTCAGTCCCCTCCCCCGGGGTCGACCTCTGCGGTCACGCCTCGAATCGATGTGCTGATGGTCTCGGGTGAGGCTTCGAGATACATTATGCCCGACTTTGTGGGCCTGAATCTGAATCGTGTCAAGCCTTTTCTGGAAAAACACAAGTTGGAACTCGAGGGGGTTCACTATCGCTTTCATCAACGGTTGACGAAAGGGACCGTGATCGGTCAGATCCCCCGTTCGGGGCACATGTTGAAGGGTGATGAGGGAATCACCCTCGAGGTTGCGCGTTGAAACCACTGATTGTTCCTTCACTGTTGGCTGCGGATTTTGTGAACCTCCGGCGCGACATCCGCATCCTGGAAGAAGCGGGAGCAGAAATCCTTCATCTGGATGTAATGGACGGCCACTACGTACCGAATCTCACTTTCGGCCCCCCGGTGATCAAGGCGATTCGGGACACTACGAAGCTGCAACTGGATGTTCATCTGATGATCGAAAACGCGGAAGAGACCTTCCTCGACTACATCGGGAAGGAAGGCCAGCGGATCAACTATCTGACGGTTCACTTTGAAGCAGTCACCCACCTGGACCGGCTTCTCACCGAGATCGGCCAGATGGGAGTCAAGGCGGGTCTCGCACTGAATCCGCATACGCCGGTCGGGGTGCTCAAGAGCATTCTTCCCAAGTGTCATCACGTTCTGATTATGACGGTGAATCCGGGTTTCGGCGGCCAGGAGTTCATTGAAGGGAGTTACCGGAAGATCCGGCAGTTGAAGTCCCTGATTGGAACTCAGAAGGAAGAGGTTATAATCGAAGTCGACGGTGGGATTGGTTTGGAGAACGTAAGCCGCGTTGTTGAGGCAGGTGCTGGCCTGCTCGTTTCCGGTTCTTCCGTCTTTGCGAATGGGCAGGCCCAAGCTCGTTTTCGAGCTTTGCAGGAAATGGCTCAAGAGGCTGGAGCAATGCCATGATGAAATCTAGAGTTGTCTTGCTTTTTCTGGCGGTGGTCATCGCCGTCGGGTGCGGCCAGAAGAGTGCCGATCTCCAGGACGGCGCGGTGCCACCCGATACCACGCTTTTCGAGAACGGGATGAAGTATCTGAAGAAAAACCAGTTCATCAAGGCCCGGCTTGCCTTTCAGACCCTCATCAACACGTATCCGGACAGCGAGTTTACGCCGATCTCGTTTCTTTCCATCGCCGACTCCTTTTACCGGGAGGGGGGAACCTCCAACCTCACTCAGGCGGAGGCCCAGTTCAAGGACTTCATCATCTTTTATCCGACTCACGAGATGGCTGATGATGCTCAGATGAAGGTGGCCGCGATTAACTTCCGGCTCATGCGGGCTCCCGATCGTGATCCGACGAATTCCAAGAAGGCGATGCTCGAGCTGAGAAAGTTTCTGCGCGACTATCCGGACAGCCCTCTCGCCCCTACCGCTCGAGAGGTTTTGTGGGAAGTAGAGGAGAATCTGGCCTACGGTGTGCGCATGAAAGGTGATTTCTATTACAAGAAACAGCGCTTCGAGGCGTCTTCAAAAAGATATGAAGAAGTTGTTCGAGATTACAAAAACTTCAGTGGGACGGATGCTACGTTGTACTCGTGGGCCGATTCATTGGAGAGGAAGGGAAGCGTTGATCAGGCTGCAACGATTTATGAAAGAATCGCTCGAGAGTTTCCCTTCAGCGAGTATCACGAGAAGGCAATCGAAAAATTGACTGTCCTGGAAAGAGATGTCCCGCAAGTCGATCAAGCCGCCGCAGAGCGCCATCTGGCGAACCAGCGGCCGGTAGAAGGGTTTTCCTTCTTCGATCCCATTCGTAATGTCTGGAAGACCTTCACCGGGGGGACGGACATCTACGAACTGGCGCGGCAAAGAGCCGAGGAGAGAGAGAACCAGGAGCTTGCCGGAGACACCGACGGAGGAACTCAATAAATAGCTATGCCCCGTTTAGTGCTTGCCGACGACAATCTGACGACTCAAAGAATGGTAGAGCTCTCGCTCGAAGCGGAAGGCTACGAGGTCGTTCCCTTCGCCAATGGAAACGACGCGCTGGAGTACATTCTCGACAATGAAGTGGATGTGGTTCTGGCCAATTTGTCTTTTCCGGGCCTCGACGGCTACTCGCTGTGCTCGAGGCTTGCCGAGGAGCCTGACAAGGCAGCAGTTCCAGTGGTTCTGCTGGTCGGGGCCCTCGATGATGTGCAGGAGAAAAAGGCCCGGGATGCCGGCTGCGCGGCAATTCTCAGCAAGCCGTTCTCGACCGGCGGCCTGCTCGAGGTGGTGACGAAAGCTCGGGAGGCGGCTTCCGAGGAACCGGCTACGGTTTCGAATCTGTTTGAGATCCCGATCCAGGGGTCTGACCAGGAAGCCTTTTTCCAACTGTCGCTGCGCCAGGCCCGAAGTTCGGACCGAACCCTTCCGCATGAGCACCTGAGGCCCTCTGTCGGTGATCTTGCAGCTCTTGAGGCAGAGCAAAAGGTAGACTACATTGCCAAGGAGCTGAGCCGAAGACTCCCCAAGGAGTTGTCCCAGATCATCCCCAAGCTGACAGACAAGATCTACAACGATCTGAACTAGCGCAGCCCGCCCGTCTGCTATAATCCGTCCTTCGCCGCCCGGCGAACTGCGGGTGCTTCATGACTTCTGAGAGCCGGAACTCCAAGAGCTATAACGGCCCCGAAGTAGAGCGAAAGTGGTCCGGGTACTGGCTGGAAAACCGATTCTTCGAGGCGGATGCCTCGTCACAGGCTCAGCCCTATTCCATCGTCATCCCCCCTCCTAACGTCACGGGCGTGTTGCACATGGGCCATGCCCTGAACATCACGATCCAGGACATCCTGGTTCGCTGGCAGCGGATGAAGGGACGCAACGTGCTGTGGCTGCCGGGGACCGACCACGCCGGAATTGCGACTCAAAATGTCGTCGAGCGCCACCTGGCGTCACAGGGTGTTCACCGTGAGGACCTGGGCCGCGAAAAATTCGAAGAGGTCGTGTGGCGATGGAAAAAGGAATATGAGCCCCGAATCCTGGGTCAGATTCAGCGGCTGGGTGGTTCCTGCGACTGGTCCCGAACCCGTTTCACTATGGATGAGGGTCTCTCTCAGGCCGTCCGCGAGGTGTTCGTCCAGCTTTACGAGGAAGGGTTGATCTATCGGGGTGAGTATCTGGTCAACTGGTGTCCACGCTGTTCGACCGCCATCTCCGATCTCGAAGTGATCCATCAACCCGCCTCCGGGAAGCTCTGGCATATCCGCTACCCTTTCTCCTCGGGCGACGGCTTTCTGGAGGTGGCGACGACGCGCCCCGAAACGATGCTCGGAGACACAGCCGTGGCAGTCCACCCGGAAGACGGGCGCTACCGGCACCTTATCGGGAAGACCGTGATTCTGCCCCTGATGGAGCGAGAGATCCCGCTGGTGGCCGACTCGTTCGTGGATCGTGAATTTGGCACCGGAGCCGTGAAGGTGACGCCCGGGCACGATCCCAATGACTTTGAAGCGGGACGTCGCCACCGGCTTCCCATCGTCGCCGTCATCGGCGAGGACGGAACGATGACGAGTAAGGCCGGGCCGTATGCCGGCCTGGACCGGTTCGAAGCGCGGCGGCGGGTGGTGGAGGATCTCGAGCGGAAAGGACTCTTGGCCAGGGTCGAGGATCATGACCACCAGGTAGGGCACTGCCAGCGTTGCGACACGATCGTCGAGCCGCTCGTGTCCACTCAGTGGTTCGTTAAGGTGGCATCACTGGCCGGGCCGGCCATCCAGGCGGTCGAAAAAAAGGACACACGCTTTGTTCCCCCGCGCTACGAGAAGATCTTTCTCAACTGGATGCACAGCATCCATGACTGGTGCATCAGCCGTCAGCTGTGGTGGGGACACCGCATCCCGGCCTGGTACTGCGACGAATGCGGCGCAGTCACGGTGGCGCGAGAAGCCCCCGCCGGCTGCGACCGGTGTGATTGCGCCTCGCTCAGGCAGGAAGAGGACGTCCTCGACACCTGGTTCAGCTCGGGTCTGTGGCCCTTCTCGACCCTGGGATGGCCCCGGGAGACGGTCGATCAGGAGGTGTACTATCCGACGACGACTCTGGTGACGGCTGCCGACATCATCTTTTTCTGGGTGGCCCGCATGATGATGCTGGGCCTGCGTTTCAAACAGGCCGTACCTTTCCGGCAGGTCCACATCACGGGGCTGGTCCAGGATGAGCAGGGCAGCAAAATGTCCAAGTCCAAGGGGAACGTCATCGATCCGCTGGAAATCATAGAGGAGTACGGCGCGGATGCGGTGCGTTTCACCCTCAGCATTTCCGCGGCGCCCGGGACGGATATACCCTTCTCGATTTCCCGCATGGACGGTTACCGCGCTTTCTGTAACAAGATCTGGAACGCCGGGCGCTTTCTCCTGTTGAACCTGGAAAGGGCCCGGCCGGTCTCGACCGCGGAGATCGGCAGCCTGATGGAAGGTAACAGCCTGCAACTCGAAGATCGGTGGATCGTGAGCCGTCTCCAACAGGTCACTAGCAGCGTCGAAACCAGTCTCAGCGAATTCCGCTTTCACGCAGCCAGCAACGAGCTTTACCACTTTTTCTGGGACGAATTTTGCGATTGGTATATCGAGTTCATCAAAGTGAGGTTGCAGAGTGATGGCGCCGGGGATCGGGAAGTTGTCACCGCGATCGCGCTCTACGTCCTGGAGACTTACCTTCGCCTCTTGCACCCTTTCATGCCCTTCGTGACCGAGGAAGTGTGGCAGCGGTTTCCCCACGAAGGATCCACCATTGCCCTGGCTTCATACCCATGTGCCGAGAGCACCTGGATCGACAACCCCGCGGTCGAACGAGCCGAGAAGCTGCAGGAGCTGATCTCGTCGATTCGAACGGTACGGACAGAAAACAGGATTGACCCCCGCCACAAGCTGCCCTGCCGGCTCGAGGCGAGCCCCGGCTCCCGCCGGCTGGTGAAGGATCACGGCCAAAAGGTGGTGACCCTGGCAGGGCTGCACGAAATCACGCTCGTCGATGACCTGGCGGGCGGCGGCGTGCAGATTCGGGGACTGTCATCCCTGGGAGAATTCGCCTTGCAGCTCGACGGGGCCATCGACGTGGAAGCCGAGCGAGCCCGGCTCGGGCGGCACATCGAAAAGGTAGAGGGGGAAATCACGAGCCTGGAGGGGAGGCTGCAGAATCCATCTTTCGTCAAGAAGGCCCCGGCGCGGGTCGTGGAGGGCGCCAGAGAGAGACTCAGCGATGCCCGGAACCGGCTGACCAGGCTTGAGGAGCAGCGGAATGGATTATCTGGGTCTTGATCCACTCCTCGAGGATGCACTGCGGGAGGACATAGGCCGGGGGGACATCACCAGCGAAGCCCTGCGCCAGATGTTCCCCGAAGGGCGCACGGACGCAGTCCCGGCGGCTGTGACGGCCCGTGAATCACTGGTGGTTGCAGGCTGGCCTGTATTTGTGCGCGTCTTCCAGCTTCTCGGCGACGTAGAGATCGTTTCCGGACCCCGGGAGGGAACCCACGTGGCCCCCGGAGAGATAGGACGTTTGAAAGGAGATCCCTTTTTGCTGCTGAAGGGAGAGCGGGTGGCGCTGAACCTGTTTCAGAAGACCTGCGGCATTGCCACCCGGACGGCCCGAGTAGTCAGCCTGGTTTCGCACACCCGGGTAAGAGTTCTGGACACCCGTAAAACCACGCCACTGTGGAGAGATCTGGAGAAATATGCCGTGCGGATCGGCGGCGGAATGAACCATCGCTGGCGCCTGGACGACGCCATTCTGATCAAGGACAACCACATCGAAATGGCGGGGGGAGTGGCGGCCGCAGTGAGGGCTTGTCGCAGGGGGGCTCCCCACCTGTCCCGCGTCGAAGTGGAGATCTCCAGCTCTGAACAGCTCGAAGAGGCCATCGGGGCGGGTGCCGAGGTGGTGCTGCTCGACAATATGAGCCCCTCCCAGGTGCGGCAGGCGGTTGAGGCGGCTGAGGGCCGATGCCGGCTGGAGGCTTCCGGGGGAATCACCGAGGACAACGTTGTGGAGTACGCTGAGACCGGGGTCGACTACATCTCCATGGGCGCTCTGACCCATTCCGTGAGAGCCGCCGACATCAGCGTAGTCCATCGATAGAGTGAGGTCAGCGGGAGATCACATGTTGCTGCGGGAGCTGACTCACGGGGCCTTCGAAGAATTCGACGTTCTGGATGTCGTTGATTCCACCAACGATTACCTCAAGCAGTATGCCGACCAGGGCCGGGCCCGGATCGTTCGGGCCAGGCAGCAGACGGCGGGCCGGGGGAGCGGCAGCCGCCGCTGGCTTTCGAGTCGCGACCAGGGCCTGTATATCTCGTTTCTGATCTATCCGAACTGGGCCGCCCGGGTCGGCCGAATTCTAAATGTCGTTGGTGTACTGGCCGTGATCGAGAGCCTCCGTTGCCTGGCGCCCCGGCAGCTGCTCCTTGAGGCCAAGTTGCCCAACGACGTTCTGCTGAACAAGAAAAAGGTGGCCGGGATTCTGGTGGAGCTGAGCACACTCGGCCCCCACATCAAGTGGGCCATCGTGGGAATCGGAATCAATGTCTTTCAGACTGAGTTCCCGGGCCGCGACCGATTCCGTCTCCCTCCCACGTCCCTCACACTCGCAGGGGTTCAAGTGGACAGCATGGAGGCCGTCACAGAACAGGTTGTGGGGTGGTTTGCCGATTTTTTTCGACGCGCTCAAGAGGGTCGGCTGCCCGAGTTGGAGCAGCGTCTGGCCGGAGAGCTCTCTCCGGCCGAGGGCGAGGCGACGTGAGCATCTTTCAGTACCAGGAACGGAAGGGGTATTTCGCCAGGCTCAAGGAGGCGCTGCGGGTCACCAAGGACGATCTGGGCCACAAAATCGACCAGGTGATGGGAACCGGATCGAGTCCTATCACCGATGCGCAACTCGAAGACCTCGAGGAGATCCTGATCGGTTGCGACATCGGTGTGAAAACGACTCTCGAGATCCTGGAGAAAACCCGCCGGGAAACCGGAGATTCGCGGGTCCTGACCTCCTTTCAGCTGCGCCGGACGCTTCGTGCCTGCCTGCTGGAGATACTCTCGAACCTTGACGAGTCTGAGGTGAAGCGAGGTCAGCCGCACGTCGTTCTCGTGGCGGGCGTCAACGGGGTGGGCAAAACGACTACGATCGGCAAACTGGCCCATTACCTCAGCTTGCGGAACCAGAAAGTCCTGATCTGTGCCTCCGACACCTTTCGCGCCGCCGCTGTGGAACAGTTGGACATCTGGGCACAACGATCCGGGGCCGATATCGTCAAGCAGCCCCGGGGAGCCGATCCGGCCGCCGTGCTCTACGATGCGATCGTCGCGGCCCGGGCGCGCTCCAGGGATGTCGTCATCGCCGACACCGCGGGCCGATTGCACAGCAAGGTCAACCTGATGAAAGAACTGGAAAAGATGATTCGTGTGGCTTCCCGGGAGATTGACGGCGCTCCTCACGAAACGCTGCTGGTGCTGGACGCCACGACCGGCCAGAACGGACTCGTACAAGCCCGCCACTTCCTGGAAGTCGCCGGCGTCAACGGAATCATCATCACCAAACTGGACGGCACCGCCAAGGGAGGAATCGTCGTGGCCGTCGCCAGGGAACTGGGCATTCCCATCCGTTTCGTCGGAATAGGAGAAGGCCTGGAGGACATGCTTCCCTTTTCCTCTGAGGAGTTCGTCGACTCGCTGATCGGAGGGCCGGAGCCCTGAGCCCTCTCTCGCTCTTCCGGCTCAGGTTGAACTTTACGGGCTCTCACCACCATCCTTACTACTAGATGGTTTACAGAACGATGTTCTCCTGGGCAGTCTTGATCTTCGCTTGCGCCACTTCGTTCGCTCAGACTCTTGACGATGCGGTGGTTCCGCGGAAGACGCAGATTTTTGTTCAGCTTCAGCGCTCCCTGAACACCAAGACAGCTAGGACCGGCGATCGTTTCCACGCCAAGGTCGAAGTCCCGGTGACGGTCGAGGACAAGATCATCGTCCCGACCGGGAGCTTCATCATCGGTCACGTGGATGTTTCCAGGACCGGTGGGCGGGTTAAGGGTAAGCCGGAAATGAAGCTTCTGTTCGACACGGTGATCCTGGTCGGCGGCACCACCCGGAACATTCGGGCGGTACTCGCATCGGCCGAGGGTCAGAAGCTCGACGAGGCCCGCGAGGACGGGACGATTCAGGGACAGGGCGGCCAGAAGGGTGAGGCGGCGGGTACGGCCACCAAGGGAGCGATTCCGGGGGCCGGTATCGGCGCCATCGCCGGCGGCTGGAAAGGTGCAGGGATCGGCGCAGCGGCAGGAGCGGCCACCGGCGCGGTGATCGGGCTTCTGAAGAAGGGCAAGCAGGTACATCTCCCGCGCGGAAGGTCCATCATCATTCAACTCGAAGACGACATTCAGTTCGTCAAGCCGGTGCCGACTGATCCCTGATCCCTGGACCACCGGGCTTGCCGTCACTGTCCAGGTCGAAGCTCAGGCTGGCGCTTCCGTCGGACCTTCGGTGAAACCGAACATCGGCCTCGAAGATATCTCTCAGGTTGTCGCTCGTAATGACATCTCGGGGAGATCCGTGCTGAAGGAGTCGACCTGCCTTCAAAAGCGCCACCTGTTGGCAGAATGCGTCCGCCAGGGCCAGATCGTGCAGAACCACCAGAATGGTCGCCCCCTGTTCTCGATGAAAGGTCTTCAGCATCCGGAACATGGCCACCTGATGGTTGATGTCCAGATGGGTGCTGGGCTCATCGAGCAGGAGCACCGCCGGGTTCTGAGCCAGGGCCCGGGCGATGAGGACCCGCTGCCGCTCGCCGCTGGATAGCTCCGAAATGGATCTGTGCCAAAAGGGTTCGATCTCGGTTAGCCGGCGGGCTCTTCCTATCCACTTCCGATCCTCGCCGCTCAGGCTCTGCAGCCGACCCAGGTAGGGGTAGCGTCCCATCTCCACCACTTCGGCAACCGTAAACGGAAACTCGAAGAAGTTGTCCGAAGCAATGGCCGCGACGCGCCGGGCAAGCTCCCTGGCCGAAAAGGCAGACAAGTCCCTCCCCTCCAGCCGCACGGTTCCACGGGTTGGACGAAGGAGGCGGTTGATCAATCGAAGCAGGGTGCTCTTGCCGCTTCCGTTGGGACCCAGGATCCCGAGAATCGAGCCCTTTCCCACTCTCAGGTCCAGGTCCTTCAGCCCGAACCCGGATGGATACGAGAAGGCGACCTGATTCAATTCAATCTGCGTCATAGCGCTAAAACTCTCCCGCCCGCTGGCGGCTGCGCAGCAGGTACACGAAGTAAGGCGACCCGATCAAAGCGGTGAGGGCTCCCACCGGAATCTCGAGAGGGGCGTAGGCGGTCCGTGCCAGGGCGTCTGCCAGAACCAGAAAGGTGGCCCCGCCCAGCGCCGAGGCCGGTATCAGCGTTTTGTGGTTCGGCCCGGTAATCATTCTCATCATGTGAGGAATGATCAGGCCGACAAAGCCGATCATTCCGGCCACCGCCACGGCCGCTGCCACCATCGTCGAAGCGGTGACGAAGAGGATCTTTTTGGACACCTCGACCCGCAGCCCCAGGTGAAAGGCCGCCTCCTCTCCCTGGGTGAGAAGATTCAGGTCCCGTGACAGGACCCAGGAGACGGCCACTCCCACCAGGATCAGCAGGGAAGAAACGATGATCTTGAGGGTTTCTCCTTCGGTCAACGTTCCCAGGAGAAAAAAAAGGACATTGTGCTCCTGGCGGTGAAAAACCGAGAAGAAAACAAACACCCAGGCATTGAAGAAGAGACTCACGATGACTCCGGCGAGAATCAGAGTCTGCACCGGCGTCTTACCGTGGGTGTGGGCGATCTTGTACACGAGCAGGATCGAAAGCAGGGCAAAGGCAAGGGCAAACAGGTAAACCGAGTAAGTTCCTGAGCTGAGCCCCAGCAGGCCCGCCACCATCACACCAGCCATCGCTGCACTCGAGGTGCCCAGAATAAACGGGTCTGCCAGGGGATTCCTCAGGACACCCTGGAGCACGGCTCCTGCCGTGGCCAGCCCGAACCCGACAATGATGGCCAGCAGCACGCGGGGCAGCCGCAACTGACGGATGATGTTCCAGTCCACATCACCTACGGGGCCTACGAAAATGCTGACACCGGCACAGATCAACAGCAGGAGGGCCAGGATTGCAAGTGTCCGTACAGGAGTCCGGGGAGTGCTCATCATGCGAATCAGCATGATAGCAGCCCCTCACTCCCCGGCGGCAACCTGGAGCTGCTCGAACAGGATCTGCTGGAAGGAAAGCATTCCGTCGGCCAGCCTGTGATTTCCCCGCACCAGCAGGCGGTGTTCGAACTGGTCGATGATTCGCCCTTTCCTGACAGCTGCGACGCTCTCCCATCCCGGCCGCGACTGCACCTGCTCGGAGTCGGCTACGAAGGAGAGGATGAAGTCCGGGTTTCGCCGGATAATCGTCTCTGCCGAGACGCGGGGGGCACGATCGTCCAGGTCTCCAAAGATGTTGTCAGCCCCGCACAGGGCGATCGCTTCGCTGGTGAAGGTGGGACCTCCGATGGTCCAGGTGGGGACGTCGTTCTCAATATAAATGGTGGGTCGCGCGGGCAGTCTGCGGGCCCTTTCCTTCACGACTTCCACCTTCTCTTTCATCGAGGCGATCAGACGGCCGGCTTTCTGCTCTCTATCGAGGGTCTCTCCGACCGACTCGATGAGCTGGTAAATGTCTGCAATCGAGAACGGGTTCGGGAACTCGATCACGGTCTGGCCCAGGTCGCGAAGCCGCTCGGCGGTGCGCGAGGAAGGCCAGTCCTCGGCCAGGATCAGGCTCGGTTTCAAGCTCATGGTCAGTTCCAGGTTGGGGTGAATAAAGTCTCCCACCCGGGTCTTGAGCTCAGCTTCCGGCGGGTCGTCGCAGTAGGTGGTGACTCCCACCAGATGGTCCCCCAGTCCGAGTGCGAAAACGATCGCGGTGATGTTGGGAGCCAGAGAGACGATTCTCAACTCGGAGCTGTCCGGGTCGAGTTCAACTATCTGAGACCAGAACAGCTGAATCAGAACCAGGACGAGGACAAAAAGGACGATGACAGCGGTATATTTCCACAGCCTCGGCATGATGCGACTTACCCCGGGCCAATGATATCGCAATCGCATGCGCGTGGTATTCTCACAACGAGGGAACTCACCCCATGCCAGATGCAAGTCCGCGCCGGGACCGGGCCCTCGGGAAGACAGCCTGCATCTTCCTGGGCGTAATCCTGCTTGTTGCCTCCTACGCCAAGCTGCTCGAGCCGGGAGCGTTTGTCGAACAGATCCACCTGGAAGGACTCGATTTCTGGTGGCCCGCCACCTGGGTAGCCGTCGTGGCCATCTTTCTGGAAACCTGCCTTGGCCTCCTGCTGTTGCTGGGGGTCACGAATCGCGTGGTGATGGCCTGGACGGCGTTGTTGACCCTGTTTTTCCTGTACCTGACGGGACAAAACTACTGGCTCGTTTCGCAGGGTCTGCGCGATCCGGAGGCTGCCTGCGGCTGTTTTGGAGACCTGATCCAGCGCACCGCTGCAGAAGCCTTCTGGCAGGACCTGCTGATGCTCGGACTGCCTCTGGTCGTGGCCATCCGCCTGCTGCCGGGAGGCTTGCAGTTTCCCCCGCTCCGGTCGATGATCGCGTTGGGCGTGTCGATTCTGGTGTCCCTGGGGGTGGCCCGATCTCCCTCTCTGTCGGCAGCCGGAGACGCCGTTCGATTTGGCGTAGAGGGGGCCCGCGAAACAGTGCTCCGGCCCATTCCTGCAACCGTCTTCGTGGACGACCGGGAGGATCCCGCCGCTGAAGTCTTCCTCTCCGAAGGCAGCGCCAGTTTCGTGCTTGTTTCCGCCAGTCTTTCTCACCTCATCGTCCTCGATCCCCGGGAGCACGGTTTCAAAGCCCTGGGCCGTGACAGCCTGCAGGGGGACTCAAGCGGTGAGTGGAGGCTGGCTGCAGCTTCCCACCCTGTGGCTGAGGGGCACTTCGAAATGGCTGCCGACGGCATTCGCCTCACGGTCGACGGAAGCGCCGTCCGCTTGATACCCGAATAAGCGGTGTTGCGAAGACCAGATCCGGCTCTTTCTGCCGCCCCCTCTCGGGGGCTGTGCCGAGTAGCTCTACCGTCCGCGGGCTGTCTAGGTGCCGCGTGGCCTGCCCGGAGTGTCTCGTGCCCGGTTGGCCCTACCTGGAGGGGCCTTCCTCAGGCCGTGGAGCGGCCGACAGATAATAGCCGTGGGCGCCCTAGCCCGGATTATGCAAGAGATCTAAATTCAAGTGAGATTTGGGCCCAGAAAAAAGGCCGTAGCTCTCTGATATAAAAGGGTTTACAAAAACAATGACCCTAAACAGGAGCTACGGCAATGTCAAAAACAGTCTGCCAGAATACCCTGCCATTTCATAGCCACAGAAACATCACGGCTCGTTTTGATGGGGGGAGCCTCACTTCCGACGCAGGATGGTTGTTGTTTGGATCCCTGGATCGTCAACATCGATTGTGCGAGGGCTTCAGTTCGTGTATTGCGGAAAGTCGAGACCGACGCTACGTTCGTCATGACCTGTTGAAGTTGATCCGACAACGAGTCTTGCAGATCGTGGCCGGCTACGAAGACTGTAACGACGCCGATACGCTGCGCTCGGATCCGATGCTCAAGACAGTCTGTGATCAGTTGCCAGAGAGCGATCCCGATTTGGCCACCCAGCCGACTTTCTCCCGCCTGGAGAACTCCGTCACCAAGAAGGATCTGATGCGTCTGAGCCGGTGGCTGCCAGGCCGTTATGTGCGCTCCCTGAAGAAGAGACGTCCCAGCAAGATCATCCTGGATCTGGACAGTACCGACGACCACACTCACGGCCAACAGGAGTTCTCCTTCTACCACGGGTATTACCGAAACCACATTCTGCATCCTTTGCTGATCTTCGATGCCGACACGGGAGACCTGGTCTGTGCCGTGTTGAGACCTGGCAACAAGGGGGCTGCCTCTCACATCGTGCCCATTCTGAAGCGAGTCGTGGAGGCCATCCGACAAGCAGTGGGGACGGATGTCGAGATTGAGATTCGGGCCGACAGCGGCTTTGCCACGCCTCGGCTCTACGAGTTCTGTGAATGTGAAGAGAATAAACTCCAGTATGTCATTGGGTTAAGTCGAAACCCTCGCCTGCAGCGAGTGGTCGAGCCCCTGCTGGATTCGACTCGGCTGAGGTTCCTTGAGCTGGAGGAAAAACAGCGTCAGTTTGACGAGTTTCTTTATCGAGCCCACAGCTGGGATCGATCCCGTCGCGTCATTGTCAAAGTGGAGGTCGATCAGCGTGGCATCAATCGTCGCTTTGTAGTTACCAACCGGGACGATCTCTGCTCCCAATCACTTTATGACCACTACACAAACCGAGGGCAGACCGAGAACTTCATCAAGGCCTTCAAGAATCATCTGAGCATGGACCGACTCAGCTGTCATCGATTCCTGGCCAATCAGTTTCGACTCCTCCTGCATGCACTGGCTTACCAGATGTTCGTGCGCCTGCGCGACTATCTTCACGGAACCCCCTGGCACAAGCTCGAAATCGAAACCTTACGTCGTCGGGTCCTCAAGATTGGGGCCCGGATCCGACAAACCACTCGACGCATCTGGGTCCATCTTTCCTCAGCCTTCCCCGAACAACCCCTCTTCCACCTCGTCTTGAGTCGCCTGAACTCCAGTTAGCTTTTCCCAGCTCCCCCGAAAAACCGCTTCCGACACTCATCCAGGCCCAGATCTGTCTGAAATTCACTCCCCAAACCACTCAAACGCCTCGCCAACCCATATTCTTCGCAAATCCGCCTGTCACACCTGCCCGCTTCCGAGTTGGGCCACTTCTCGAGTCGTTTTTCAACACCGAACTACGGTTCTTGCATAATCCGGGCTAGCCCCACCTGGACGGGCCTTCTTTAAGGCCGCGAGCGGCCGACAGATAATAGCCGTGGGCGCCAGCCCACGGAATGCCGGCCGCCGGGTAAAGAGCCCTGAAGGGGCGACAGAGATTTCGCTACGGCACTCCGAAGACTTGACAGTCCTCTCCACGGCGCCCTAGACTCAAGGCTGTTAAACCGTGAACCGTCACGACCTGGATGTGTGGGAAGATCGGTGAAAGTCCGACGCTGCCCTCGCAACTGTAATCAGTACACTCCGGTTCATTGATTCGCCACTGTTCAGCCGCTGAATGGGAAGGCCCGAACTGGTTGCCGCTGAAAGCCAGGAGACCGATCCGGTCGTGCCTCTCTGCTTCCGAAGGGGAAGCGAAAGGAGGACCGATGTTGTCCCGCCTAAAGTTGAAGTCTGACCCTCCAGGCGGATTCGATCCAGGCCGCTAGGGCTGGCCGGAATCAGTTAGAAACTTCGCCGGGGTGCCCTCTGGCGCCCCCTGAACTGATTCCCGATTCCTGCACAAGCTAGAACCCGCCCATCGCCCTGGAGGAACGACATGAGGATTCAGACCTTTGTCTTTGCAGTCTCTTTATTGACACTACTGCTGATACCGGCCGGCCGGGCCCAGAGCCGCCGAGACCCGGATCCGGAACCCGAAAATCAAGGGCCCTCGGCGGGGGAACCCGATGAGGACCAACCACCTCCGGAGCCGCTCGAGTACGAGGTCACCGTAACCGCCACTCGAACCTCCATCCCCGTAGACAAGGTGGGTTTTTCGACTCACGTCGTCGGCCGCCAAGAGATCGAGGCGCAGGGAGCCCGAACCATCGCCCAGGTCCTGGAGACGGTGCCCGGCTTCAGCGTGGCTCGCACCGGCTCTTTCGGTGGACAGACTTCGGTCTTCGTGCGGGGAGGGGAGAGCAATTTCAACCTGGTTCTGGTGGATGGAGTTCAGATCAATCAGCCCGGAGGGTCAATGGATTTTGCCGATCTTTCCACGGCCAACGTGGAGCGCATCGAAATCGTGCGGGGTCCGGGCTCGGTGCTCTACGGGTCCGAGGCCGTCACATCGATCATCCACATCATAACCACGCAGGGGCAGGGAAGGCCTGGAGGGGAGGTGCAGGTAGAGGGCGGCAGTTTCAACAGCTACCTTTCCACCGGGTCGGTTTCGGGAGGCACCGAGAGGGTGGGATATTCACTGAGCGGACTCTACTCGGACACGAGCGGGTTCTTGCCTTTGAACAGCGATTATCACAATAGCGAGGTGTCCGCCAGGTTCGATTTTCAGCCCTGGAGCAGTACCGATCTAACCGCCACCATCCGTCATCGAAGTTCCGAGCAGCACTTCGCCACGGACTCCAGTGGAGCCGTGGTCGATCCCAATGACTTCCGGACCAGCGATGACACGCTGTACACGGTTCGATTCAGCCAGATTGTCAGTCCGAAGTACACTTCCAGCATTCAGTACGGCTTCCACCGCAGGGACTCGTCCGACTTCACGGTCTTTGACGGAGTTACCGATTTCTTCGACTTCGAGTTTCTCCGAGAGGACCGTCGCACGTATCTCGACTGGCAGAATGATTTCGTGGTGGTGGGCGGCCATGTGCTCACCTCCGGTCTGTCTTACTCCAGGGAGGAGTCGATTACCGGATCGGCGCATCGGCGCAGCCTGGGCGTCTATTTTCAGGACCAGATGTCCTTGAGCAGCCGCCTTTCGCTGACGACCGGGCTCCGGTTTGACGACAATGATCGCTTCAGGGATTTCGTTTCGGCCAACCTCTCTGCTTCTTTCAGGCTCAGTTCGTATGCTCGCCTGCGGGGCAGCGTCGGAAACGGATTTCGGTCTCCGACGTTTGATGAAATACTGGGTTTCCCCAGTTTCGGCATCGTCGGCAACCCCGACCTGAAGCCCGAACAAAATGTGGGAATGGACGGCGGCATAGATCTGCGTTTGGGTTCGGCCGGCATGTCCGCTACCTTTTTCTTTAACCGGTTCACGGATCTGATCGAGTTCACTTTCGCCGTTCCGCCGGGCAGTCCCAATACCCTCAACATCCAGGCGGCCAGGAGCAAGGGGTTTGAAATCGAGGGCTACCGTGAACTCCGTCCCGGCCTCAGGCTGGGAGGGAGCTACACCCTTACCGAGACCCGGGTGACTGACTCGGGTTCATCGTCTGGAGGGAATTTCGTGCAGGGGGACAGTCTGCTCCGGCGCCCCCGGCATTCGGGCCTCGCCTATGCATCCTGTTCTGCCGGGCGCCTGAGTGCCCGGGTCGATTTCAAGTACAAGGGGGAGCGGGACGACCGCCAGTTCTTTCCCGACTTCTCCAGTGCCCGCGTGGCACTTCCCGGTTACCTGAAGGTGGATTTTGGTTTGCGCTTTTCACTGCTTCACTGGGGCCGCGACGGTGACGTAGCCATCACGCTCCGGGGTGAGAACCTGTTTGACAAAAAATACGAGGAGATCGCCGGCTTTGACTCTCCCGGGAGATCGGTCATGGGGGGCGTCGGGTTCAGGTTCTAGCGAGAGCTGGCAAGTGGAGATGTAAGCCGAATCCTGTAACGCCCAGGGGCGCGGTGATCATTCATCTAGGAGCCGGGTCGCCCCGACTCTCGAGCGGCCTACCCGCTCCGCTTTCGCACGAGACGAATGAGCCGGGCAAGCTCAGACGGAGCCTATTTGGCCTTGCACTGCGTGGGGTTTACCCTGCCTCCGAGTGTCACCACCGGAGCGGTGAGCTCTTACCTCACCGTTTCACCCTTACCATCCGAAGATGGCGGTTTCTTTTCTGTGGCACTTTCCGTAGGGTCGCCCCCCCTTCCCGTTAGGAAGCACGCTGCCCTATAGTGTTCGGACTTTCCTCCCCCCGGAGCCAAGCCGGGCGGCGATCACCCTCTCCACTTGCCCGGAGCATTTTAGCACGGGCGCCCGCGGGAGCGAGCGCCTACGAAATCCGGATCCGCGCTTTCGAAAAGCGGGGTGTGTCAACCCGGATCAATTGGCCGAAGACCCGGCCCAGTTTGGCCGAGGCTTCGAAGCGCACCGGAAGTCGAAGGGCATCGCGACTGTACCAGACCATGAAATGGCCCCCTCCCTGGAAGATTCCGTCTTCAGAGCGCAGACGCACGCTGTCGTGGGAATCGAGGCCCGATCGAACCCGTTCCATGGCCTCGACCTGTACCTGTACCTGCTTGATCCGGCCATTGTCGTGAAGATGAATCAGATATCGTTGCTCGGGACGGAGTTCCCGAAGCCGGCCGGCATAGAAAACGGATACGACGTCCGACAGCGGGCCGGGAATCTTCTCGATTCTGTGCTCGTGGATGGTGCTGCCGCGCTCAGCGGTGGGATCGACTTCGCGGACAACGGCGCGGCCGGTCTCGTAATTCGCTCTCATCTCCAGGTCCCGTTTTCTCTCGTTGTGACGTTTGCGATGGATGAAGCGGAGGGAGCGGAAATCGCGGGCGTCGACGATCGACTCGAAATCATCCTCGATTTTCAACCCCACGGAGCCCAGTAATCCCCTCGACCTAGCCTGGGCCGTGATCCGAAAAACTGGAGTTCCCTCGAATTGTTCCCGCCGGATCCGGAAGGCAATCTCGCCGGCCTTCACCACGGGCATGAAGGGAAGGGGTCTCCAGTACACTTCATAGCGAACCCTTTCCCCGTCCTGGAATGGGACCGGGGCCGGCTGAAGCGAGGCTTCGAGCAGCGGAGTTGCAGGCTCCTGCGCCGGTGCTCCCAGGCTCACGTGGAGGATCCAGCACGCTACTAGGATCGGGCCCCGGACTCTGCGTGTAGAACTCAGATGGACCATCGCAATTTCAGGCACAGCAAGAGGCTGACGATAAGGTACCCCAGGATGGCGTGGTGCTCACGATTGGCCCACACCCGGCGCCAGCTGAAGCTGGATTCCCGGCCGCGCCAGGAGGCCGGCAGCGGCCTTCCCGGCAGAAACAGAGAAACGCGCTCCCTGTAGACCAGGTAATCCTCTCCATACTCGTCACACAGTTCCATTTCTTCACGTCTCATCACCGGTCTGTAAAGAAGGACGAAAAGGAGCAGAAAAAGTATCAGAAGGAAGAAGCGGGCCGAGGCGAGCGTGAACCCCAGCACCATCAAGAAAGACCCGAAGTAAAGCGGGTTACGGGTGAAGCGGTAGGGGCCGTTCACCGCCAGCCGACGCCATTTCTCGAGATGTCCGGCAGCCCAGATCCGGACCGACAGCCCCGCGGCCGCCACCACCAGCCCTGCCCCCAGCAGATAGGGAACGGGACGGGAAAAATAAAGAAAAACCAGCCCGTAGAGAAAACCGACTGGAACCCGGATGCGCTGCACGTTCACCAATGTTTTCCCGCGGTCAACCGGAGTCGGCAACTTCGAGACGCCGCTGCACGGCACCCAGAACCGTCTCAACCGGGATGTCCATGCAAATGAACTCGTCGCAGACCCGCTTGTAGGAGTTGGAGCAGGGAAGGTCACGCTTCACGACGACGTCTTCCTCGCTATAGGGCCCGTTGCGACCGGCAGCCGTTGGCCCCAGAATGGCTACCACCGGAGTCCCGGTGGAGACGGCCAGGTGCAGAGGTCCCGTGTCTCCCGCCACCATTAGTCTGGAAACGCGGCACAGAGCCGCCAGTTGAGTAATCGTCGTGGGAAACGCTGCCAGGTTCTGTGTCCCGGCCTCCCGCTTCACTTCCTCCGCCACTTCTTCCTCGCCGGGACCGTAGGTAACCGCCACCGGGAATCCCAAATCCTGCACGATCATTCTTGCAAGCCGGCCATAGTCGCGGGCAGGCCAGCGCTTGGTTACCCATCCAGCTCCCGGATTGAGCAGGACAGGTCTGCGCATTTCAAGGTCGGACAATCGGCGCCTGACATACTCCTGATCCTGGTGGGGAATCTGGAAAGGCACCACCGCCGAGTCATGCTCTCCTCCGACAAACCGCTTGACCAGCTTCAGGTTGGCGTCGATGACGTGCTGACCGAGATCGGACTCTCCCTCCTCGCGGTGGGTGTAAAGCCACCCCGTGCCCTTTTCTTTGAACCGCTCGGCTTTGAATCCGACGACTTGCCCCCGGCCCGCGATGCGGGCCAGGACCGCCGACTTGAGGAGGCCCTGGAAGTCCACGACCAGGTCGAATCGCTCCCTCCGCAGCGACCTGAGGAGACGGATCGTGCTGGGAGCACCAGCGAAATCCGGTTGCCAGCGTCTGGGATCGACCGGCCAGGCGTTTCGTATCCCGGGCACGCAGCGCAGGAGAGGAACGTATTGGGGCGCGGTTAACCAGTCGATCCCGGCACCGGGAAGACGGCTGTGCAGCAGCTGTTGGGCGGGCAATGCGTGAAGGATGTCTCCCAGAGACCCCAGTCGCACAATCAGCACTTTGTCCATTTTCGGCATGGCGGGTTCATCCCTGGCGCAGGCGCTCGATCAGGACGGCAGTGGAATGGTCCTTCGGATCGCCTACGATGGCAATTCGGCCCCCGTAACTTCTCACCGTTTCGCGCTCGGGAACCGTTTCGGGCGCATAGTCGGTCCCCTTGGCATGTACATCCGGACGTAGGAACTCGAGCAGCCGATCGACGCTTGGATCATCAAAGATGACTACCGCGTCAACACACTCCAGAGCGGCAATGATTTCCGCCCGCTCCCGAGCCGGGAACACCGGACGGCCTTTTCCCTTCAGCCTTCGGACCGAGCGGTCGCTGTTGAGTGCCACGAGCAGAATGTCGCCTTCGGCGGCTGCCCCCACCAGGTAGCGTACGTGACCTACGTGCAGCAGATCGAAACACCCGTTCGCGAAAACCACCGACTGATCTCTTCTGCGTGCCTCTTCGCGCAGTTCCCACGCGCTCTGAAGGGTCACCATCTTCTCTTGGCCCGGGGGGCTGTCAGCCACTGCGGATCGCCTCCAGGAGCTCCCGGGCAGTGACGGTGGCCGTCCCCTTCTTGGTGACCACCAGACCGGCCGCGACGTTGGCCAGCCTCGCCGCCTCTTCGAAGCCACACCCGGCAGCCAGGCCGGCCGTGTATGTGGCGGTCACGGTGTCGCCTGCCCCCGTGACGTCTGCGACCTCATCGCTGCCGAATGCGGCGATGTGCTTTACCCGGTCAGGCTCGAAAAGGCTCATTCCCAGCCGCCCCCGAGTAATGAGCAGGGCCTTCAAGGCCCACTCCTGAAGGAGGCGCTGTCCGATGCCGACCAACCGTTCATCATCCTGGCCGATTCTAACCGACGCTGCCTGCTCAACCTCGCTGATATTGGGTGTTACCGAGGTCGCACCGGAGAAGAGTTCCGGGTGAAACCTGGAGTCGGCCACAATCGGGATGCCCGCCGAGTGAGCCATCTCGATGGCGATGGCGGCCACACGGGCGCTGATCGTTCCGAGGCTGTAGTCTGAGATAATGATTGCGTCTGCCCCGGACGTGAGGCTTTCCAGATTCTCGAGCAGACGTGATTGCACTGCTTTACCCAGTTCGTGACAGTGCTCGTAGTCGAGCCGAACCACCTGCTGTCGAAAGGAATGAAGCGATCCCGCCAGCAGGCGGCTCTTGCAGGTGGTCTTGAATTCCGGCGACATCACGACTGCTTCGGTAGACACCGAATCGGGCCAGGCTGAAAGAAGGCCCCGCCCCCACGAATCGTCACCCAGTATGCCAACCGGTGTGACCCGGGCACCCAGCGCCGCTACTCCGGCCACGGTGTTCGCACCGCCGCCGGGCCGCCATTCTCTTTCTCGATACCTGAGGATCAGGACGGGAGCCTCCCGGGAGGTCCGAGTGATCTCTCCGAAGATGAATTCATCGAGCAGGAAGTCCCCGACTACGAGAAGGTGAGTGTCCTGGATGGCGGGAATCAGCCGCTCCAGATCTCTCAACCGATCTCTCCCAGGATCCGACGCACGGCCTGCAGCACATCCGGGGCCACCAGATCCGCACTGGAATCGGCCTCCGGCGGTGAAGAATCTGCATTCTCCCGTGTCGCGGCAATGAGGACGGTTCTGCAGCCGGCCCGCCGCCCGGCCTGCACGTCTGTTGGGGAATCGCCAATCATGAAGCTCAGCCGGGGAGAAAGCCCCAGCTCATCCGAGGCCCGGAGAATGAGTCCGGGCTGGGGTTTTCTGCACAGACAGTCTCTCCGGTAGGGCGGTTCTCCCTCGGTGGGGTGGTGAGGGCAGTAATAGAAGGCATCCAGAAAAGCGCTGGCCCGACGCAGTCGGGCCTGCATCTCGAAATGGATCGCCATCAGCTCTTCTTCGCTCAGGAGCCCGCGCGCAACCGCCGACTGGTTCGTGATCATCACGGCCGGGATCTTCCTCTGGTTGAGCAACCGGAGGGCCGGGCCGGTCTCCTCGAAGATCTCAAGATCGGAGAGTTCCGTGAGATACTCGCAATGCCGGATCAGCGTCCCGTCCCGATCAAAGAAAACCGCCTTCCTGCGAAGCACACCTGCCGCGCTGGGATCCTGTGAAGGGGAAAGACCGACAATCGTACTCGCTTCCGCCATCGCCTTGAAATTCTCGCAGGTTTAGCTTCTAGGTTCTAGGTTCTGGCATTTGGAATTTGGAATCTGGAATCTGGAATTCAGCAACCCCTGGGCCGCCTGAAACACCTCCTCCACACCGATCCGGTCGAAACAGCGCAGGTCAATCGGACACTCTCGGAGCAGACAGGGGCTGCAGGCGACATGCTTGTGAATGACGACCGTATTGTGGCCAAGGGGGCCTGTGGCAATCTCGTCCGTGGAGCCGAACAGGGCCACCAGCGGGGTACCCAGGGCGGCAGCCAGATGCATTGGGCCGGAGTCGTTTGTCACCACGAGATCACACTGGCTGAGCAAGCCCATCAACGTGGCAAGACTGGTTCTTCCGCTCAGGCAGTGCGGCCTGGCCCGCATTCGCTCCTCGATCTGCCGGCCCCATGGGGCTTCCCGCCGGGACCCCACGACCACGATCTCGGCTCCCTCCTTCTCCACGAGAAGATCTCCCAACGCTGCGTAGCGATCCAGAAACCACTGTTTGGCGGGTCCGAAAGCGGCCCCCGGATTCAGGGCCACGAGCGGCCGGGCGCGATCGACCCGAGTTTCTTCGAGCAGGCCCTCGGCTGTTTCGATGGCCGCCTCGTCGGCCTCGAGCGTGATATCCGGAGCGTAGTCCCTGCTCGCCAGGTAGTCGACTTCAGAGAGTCCCAGCAGGTGGATCAAATCCAGGAAATAAAAGGCCTGGTGGTATCCAAGGCGCTTGCTTCTGGGGCGGACCGCGCGAGTCAGCAACACAGAGCGCCCGTCGGTCCGGTATCCCAGTCGCTCGGGAACCCGAGCCAGGAAGGAAGGAAGCGCTGAGGCGAATGAGTTGGGGAACAGGAGAATCCGATCCGACTCCCGCACCGCCCGGCTCTCCGCGCGCATCTGTGCCCACCTGCCGGCGAACCCCAGGGCGATCACCCGGTCGCAGAAGGCCTGTCCCTCGAACAGACCCGTGACCCGGGGGTAGCCGACGATTGTCAACCGGTCGTCGGGGTACAACCGCCGCAGTTCTTTGACCGCAGCCACCGACATGACGCAATCCCCGATCCAGTTACTGACTCGAATCAGCACTTGACGGTTCATAGCGGCGGCAGGAGGCCCTCGAGTTCCTCCTTCCAGAGCCTCAGAAACTCGTCCCGATCTTCGGGGCGAGCCTCTATCTGGAAGACGGTCAAGTCTCCTTCCTCGAACTGAAGCGGGCTCAGGCGAACGGCATCCTTCTCGGTAGTCATCACGCATCGGGCCCCCAGTCGTCTGGCCCGGTCCAGGGCTTCATCGAGCTCGCTTTGCCGGAAAACATGATGGTCTCGGAAGAAGACCTGGTCGACTACCCGTATCTGGTAGTGAGCCAGATCCCTCAGGAACACGTCCGGATTGCCGATTGCAGCCACAGCGATCACGTGCTCGTTCATGAGATCACGAACCAGCAGACGCTTTCCAGTTCGCAGGTCTTTCAGGCCGACGGCGTCGTGGTAGAAATAGGCGATCGGAACCGCGGGGTGGCGGCGGCGGATCGCCACTTCGATGGCCTCGTTATCGGTGACGAGATGGGATCGAGTGACAACGATCATGTCGGCGCGCGAGAGCGCCCTCAAGGGTTCCCGCAGTCGTCCCCTGGGCAAAAGATACCCCCCGCCAAAAGGATCCGTCCCGTCAATGAGAAGAAGGTTCAGATTTCTCTTCAGCGCCAGATGCTGAAAACCGTCATCCAGGAGATGGATAGCCTGCTCGTGGCGATCTTCGATCGAGCGCCCCGCTCGATAACGGTCCCTGCCCACCACGACCGGGACCCCGGGCAGTGATGTGGCCAGCATGTAGGGCTCATCACCACATTCATCAGGACCCATTAGAGGCTGGGAGCCTTCCGACACGATCCCTCCCGTCTTTTCACGGCTTCCGCGATATCCCCGGCTCACGATGATCGGCTGGTAGCCGAGTTCCTGGAGAACTCGAGCCAGATAAGCCACGAAAGGAGTTTTGCCGGTGCCTCCTACAGTCAGGTTGCCCACACTGATGACCGGTGAACGGAGAGTTCTTGCCTTCAGGATTCCCCATTCGTACAAGCGGCGGCGGATCTCGACCCCTGTGCCGTAAAGAAGCGAAAGCAGATAGGTCATGCCGGTCCGCCGGATTCCGCTTTCGAAAGCTGCGGAGCACAGTGGTGGACCAGTTCAAGGGTGCGCCGAACGGCTCCCTGGTTGTCGCGGATGACTCTGCGGGCGTTGCCTCCCAGCCAGTCTCGGGTGGAAGCGTCGCGCAGAAGTTCGCGCATTTTGTTGTGCAGCTCTGTCGCCGTTTGAACCTGCAGGGCTGCGTAGGAACGCAGGAAAACCTCGGATATTTCTTTGAAGTTGTCCATGTGAGGGCCGAACAGGATCGGTTTCTTGAAATGGGCTGCCTCAATCGGGTTGTGCCCGCCCACAGGGGTGAGGCTGCCTCCCACAAAGACCAGATCGGCGATTTCATACAGATGGGCCAGTTCTCCAATCGTATCCACTACCACGACCTGGGGATCGATGCTCTCGCAGCCCACCAGTCCAGATCTTCGAATCACTCGTAGAGAACTCGCCTTCAGCAGTCTGGTCACGGAGTCCGACCGGTGGGGATGGCGCGGCGCCACCACCCATCTGAGGTGCTCGAACTCCTTCTGAAGGGCGAGAAAAACGTCCAACAGAATCGCCTCCTCTCCCCTGTGAGTACTGCCGCAGACCCAGATCAAGTGACCCTCTTCCCGACCCAGAGCCGATCCCACCTGACGAACAGCTGCTGTGGCGTTGGGATGCTCGGGCAGCGCGTAGTCGAACTTCAGATTCCCGATCCAGTGGGTTCGATCGGCCCGACTGCCAAGCCGGACCGCCCTGTCTCGATCCTCGCGAGTCTGCATTCCCAGCTTACAGAAGCTCTTCAACATCCACTTCGTCAGGAAGCCGATTCGCCGGTAGCCCTTGAAGGAACGGTCCGAGATGCGGCCGTTCACCAGCAGTAGCGGAATGCGGGCTGTTGTTACGCACTGGATAAAGGACGGCCACAGTTCGGTCTCCGTCAGGATCACGAGATCCGGGGCCACGGCCCGAAGATACCGCCGGCAGCTGGTTTTCCAGTCCAGGGGAAAAAAGAAAACGGTAGCCTTTTCCGAGTAGAGGCGTCGGGCCACGGCCTGGCCCGTTTCAGTCGTAGTGGATATAAAAAGCGAGTCTCTGCATGGACTCAGTTGTTCGACCAGCGGCCGCAGAGAGGTGGCTTCCCCGACCGACACGGAATGAATCCAGACCCGGGGAGAGTCTTTGGGGGGAAGGTCGCGCAGCGACCGGGGCAGCCGGCCGGCTCTCCGCCACAGCAGCCTCCAGCTCTGCTCGCCCCTCAAGAGCCTGACCAGCAGAATCGGGAAATACAGGAGCAGAACCACCGTGTAAAGCAACGGATAGAGGTAATTCAGGACAAAGTGCATGGTTTCTTTGAAACGATAACCGCCGCTCGCTCATCGTAATACGTGAGGGTAGTAAGCACTAGTGGACTGTAATGCCTTGGCAGCCCGGCGGAGGGCGTTACAATGCCTGCTTTTTTGCCGGCTGAGCCCTTGACAGCGAATCGGCCGCAGGCTTAAGATCTAGAGCTCGTTATTTGACAGGGAAGTGTGTCCGTTTCGATGATGCTGCGGCATCTTTTTTTGTTTTTAGGAGAACGAACAGTGCCCACGTTCAATCAATTGGTCCGAAAGGGGCGAAAGCGTGCGAAGGCCAAGACGAAGAGTCCGGCTCTCCAGGCCTGCCCCCAGAAAAGGGGTGTTTGCGTGCGGGTTTACACGCAGACACCCAAGAAACCGAACTCGGCTCTCCGCAAGGTGGCCCGGGTCCGTCTGACCAATGGGATTGAGGTGACGACCTATATTCCCGGCGTGGGTCACAATCTACAGGAGCATTCGATTGTGCTGATCAGAGGAGGTCGTGTGAAAGATCTGCCCGGCGTCAGGTATCACGTTATCAGGGGAACTCTGGACGCCGTGGGAGTGGAAGGTCGAAATCAGCGCCGCTCCAAGTACGGCACGAAGAGGCCCAAAGGATAATCGCAAGATTCTGTTTTCATCCAAGCTGCATTGAACCACCATGCAGCTTGTTTTGTTTTTGGAGCAAAAGGCATGCCCAGGAGGAGAGAAGTTCCCAAGCGTCCGATTCTTCCAGACTCGGTTTATGGAAGTGAACTGGTTTCACGCTTCGTCAACCAGTTGATGAGGAACGGTAAGAAAACAACTTCGGAGCGCGCCTTCTACGCTGCCATGGATCTTATTCGCGAGCGTACCGACGATGATCCGGTGAAGATCTTTCGGCGGGCACTGGACAACGTCAAGCCCATGGCCGAGACCAAGTCTCGCAGAGTCGGAGGCTCTACTTACCAGGTTCCGATTGAGGTCAATACCCGGCGGCGCAGCTCGCTGGGAATTCGCTGGTTGATCTGGTACGCCCGAGATCGGCACGAACGCACGATGGCGCAGCGCTTGGCAAACGAAATTATGGATGCCGCTAATAACCGAGGTGGGGCGGTGAAGAAGAAGGAGGACGTGCACCGCATGGCCGACGCCAACAAAGCTTTCGCGCACTACCGCTGGTAGTCCGACACGCCTGGCTCGTTCAGAATCACCAAAAACAAGCTCCGGTGCAGTAGCACGGAGAATTGAGCAATAAAGTGTCTAGAAAAGTTCCGCTGAACCAAACTAGAAATATCGGCATCATGGCCCACATCGATGCCGGCAAGACGACCTGTACGGAGCGGGTTCTGTTTTACACCGGCATGACCTACAAGCTGGGCGAGGTGCATGACGGCACGGCCACGATGGACTGGATGGTGCAGGAGCAGGAGCGGGGAATCACGATTACCTCCGCAGCCACCACCTGCATGTGGGGTGAGACCCGAATCAACATCATCGACACTCCGGGCCATGTTGATTTCACGGCCGAAGTGGAGCGATCTCTGCGCGTCCTGGACGGTGCGGTCGCTCTATTTGACGCGGTGGCCGGTGTCGAGCCTCAATCCGAGACCGTTTGGAGACAGGCCGACAAGTACGGCGTGCCCCGGATCGCCCTTATGAACAAGATGGATCGAGCCGGAGCCGATTTCTTCGCGTCTATGGATTCCATCCGCCGGAAACTGGGTGCCAACCCGGTTCCCGTCCAGATTCCTCTGGGCCGGGAGGATGACTTCGAAGGAATCATCGATCTCGTCACCATGCGGGCAGTGGTCTACAAGACCGATACGCTGGGGGCCGAGTTCGAGACCCGCGAGATTCCCGAGGAACATCTCGAGCTGGCGCACGAGTGGCGAGACAAGATGGTGGAACTCGTAGTTGAAAGTGACGACGCCCTGTTGGAAAAGTATCTTTCCGGGCAGGACATCGCCTCGCAGGAGTTGATTGACGCCCTGCGCCGAGGTACCTGTCGCCTCGACTTCACTCCCTGCCTGTGTGGAAGTGCTTTCAAGAACAAGGGAATCCAGCCCCTGTTGGACGCCATCGTCAGATTACTTCCCAGCCCCCTGGACATTCTTCCAGTGCGCGGTGTCCATCCTGAGACGGGGGAAGAGTTGCAACGCAAGGCCGATGATCGGGCGCCTTTCTCGGGGCTGATCTTCAAGATCATGACCGATCCGTTTGTGGGCCAGCTGGCCTTCATGCGGGTCTACTCGGGCACTCTTCCGGCCGGAACCCCCGTCCTCAACAGCCGGCAGGGAAAAAAGGCACGGATTGGCCGTATTCTGCGCATGCATGCCAACAAGCGGGAAGAGATGGCGGAGGTTCACTCGGGCGACATCACGGCGGTTGTCGGATTGAAGCACGTCGCCACCGGTGACACCATTTGTGATCCCCAGGCTCCGATCATCCTTGAAGCGATGGACTTTCCCGAGCCGGTCATCTCGGTCGCGATCGAGCCGAAGACTCGTGCAGACCAGGAGAAACTCGGATTTTCGCTGCAGAAACTGATGCAGGAGGATCCTACGTTCAAGGTCCACACGGATGAAGAAACCGGACAGACAATCATCTCCGGGATGGGTGAGCTGCACCTGGAGATCATTGTGGATCGCCTGCTTCGGGAGTTCGACGCAAACGCCAACGTGGGGAAACCACAGGTGGCTTACCGAGAAACGATTCAATCGACTGCCGAGGCCGAGGGCCGCTTCGTGCGGCAGACCGGCGGCCGGGGCCAGTACGGGCATGCCCGGATCAGGATCGAGCCGGTTCCTGGAGAGGGATTCGTTTTCGAGAACAAGATCATCAGGGGTGCCATTCCGAAGGAATTCATCGGCCCGGTGGAGAAGGGGGTCCGCGAGGCGATGGAGAGCGGTGTGCTGGCCGGCTTTGAAATGCAGGATGTAAAAGTGACCCTGCTGGATGGCTCTTTCCACGAAGTGGATTCTTCCGAGGTGGCCTTTAAAATCGCCGGCTCCATGGCTTTCAAGAAGGCTGCTAAAGCCGCTGCCCCGGTTCTGCTGGAACCTGTGATGAACGTCGAAGTGGTGCTGCCGGAGGACGAGGATTACACGGGTGACGTCATCGGAGACCTGAATGCTCGCAGGGGCCGGATCGGACAAATGGAATCGCGTGGAAACAGTCGCGTGGTGACGGCCGTGGTTCCCCTGTCGGAGATGTTTGGATATGCCACGACGGTGCGCTCGCTGACACAGGGCCGGGCCAACTTCACGATGCATTTTGACCATTACCACAGGGTTCCGAAGCAGGTTGCCGACGAGATAATGGCGCGGACCCAGGGCCGCCTGGTGGGGTCTGGAAAAGGGAGTGTATTGTAGCCATGGCGAAAGTGAAGTTTGAGAGGACGAAGCCGCACGTAAACATAGGGACGATCGGACACGTGGATCACGGGAAGACGACGTTGACGGCGGCGATCACGGAAGTGCTGGCGGAGCATAATCCGTCGGCGGAGGTGCGAACGTTTGACTCGATCGACAATGCGCCGGAGGAGAAGGAGCGAGGGATCACGATCGCGACGGCGCACGTGGAGTATGAGACCGAGAATCGGCACTACGCGCACGTGGACTGTCCTGGGCATGCGGATTATGTAAAGAACATGATCACGGGGGCGGCGCAGATGGACGGGGCGGTACTGGTGGTGAGTGCGGCGGATGGGCCGATGCCGCAGACGCGGGAGCATATCTTGCTGGCGCGGCAGGTGGGAGTACCGTACATCGTGGTGTTTTTGAACAAAGTGGACATGGTGGACGACGAGGAGCTGGTGGAGCTGGTGGAGTTGGAGGTGAGAGAGCTGCTGTCGGCGTATGAATTTCCTGGGGACGACATTCCGGTGGTGAAGGGGAGTGCGTTGAGGGCGCTGGAGGGGGACGAGGAAGGGAGAGAGCAGGTACGGGAGTTGATGGGGGCGATAGACGAGTACATACCGGTACCGGAGCGAGCGGTGGACAAGCCGTTTTTGATGCCGATCGAGGATATCTTTTCGATTAGCGGTAGAGGGACGGTAGTGACGGGACGGATCGAGCGGGGGATGGTGAAGGTGGGGCAGGAGATGGAGATTGTGGGGATCCGGGAGACGATGAAGCGGGTGGTGACGGGAGTGGAGATGTTCAAGAAGCTGCTGGACGAGGGGCAGGCGGGAGACAATGTAGGGTTGCTGTTGAGAGGGACGGACAAGGACGATGTGGAGCGCGGGCAGGTGGTGGCCGAGACGGGGACGATCACGCCGCACACGAAGTTCCAGGCGGAAGCGTACATCTTGACGAAAGAAGAGGGAGGGCGGCACACGCCGTTTTTCCAGGGATACCGGCCGCAGTTTTACTTTCGAACGACGGACGTGACGGGAGTGGTGGAACTGGCGGGGGGAACGGAGATGGTGATGCCGGGTGACAATGTCTCGGTATCGGTGGAACTGATCACGCCGATCGCGATGGAGAAGGGTCTGCGATTTGCCATCCGGGAAGGCGGAAGAACGGTCGGGGCCGGCACCATCACCGATATCGACGAATAAGAGTGCGATGACCATGGAAGGGGTTGACACGAAGAAAGGGGCATTGAGTCTCGATGTTTGACGAGAAAATCAGAATTCGACTGAAGGCTTTCGATCATCGCGCTCTGGATCAGTCCACGCGTGAGATCGTGGACATCGCCAAGCGAACGGGGGCTCGCGTTTCGGGTCCGGTTCCGCTGCCAACCAAGATCAGCCGGTACACGGTGCTCAGGTCGCCTCATGTCGACAAGAAATCGAGGGAGCAGTTCGAGGTGAGAACTCACAAGCGACTGGTGGATATTCTCGAGCCGACCCCCCAGACGGTAGACGCCCTCATGAAACTCGACCTTCCGGCTGCCATTGATGTCGAAATCAAGGCCTTCGGATCGGAGAAGGAATAGGACATGGTTCAGGGTCTGATCGGTAAGAAACTGGGAATGACTCAGGTCTTCGACGATCAGGGTCAGGTGGTTCCGGTGACTGTTCTTCAGGTCGGCCCCTGTGTCGTGGTGCAAAAGAAAACCACCGCAACCGACGGTTACGAGGCGATCCAGCTCGGGCTGATCGAAAAAGACCCCGCCAGGGTCAACAGGCCGGAGGGGGGTCATTTTGAGAAGGCGGGTGTTGCGCCCACCCGCCGGCTTCGTGAGTTCGGGTTCACGGAGGAAAAGGAGAAAGAAATCTCGGTGGGTGACCAGGTGCTGGTGCAGGACGTGTTTGCCGTCGACGACAGGGTCGATGTGCTGAGCAGAACCATCGGCAGGGGCTTCCAGGGTGTGATCAAACGACATGGATTCTCCGGCGGCAATGCAACCCACGGGTCGATGTTTCACCGCGCTCCGGGTTCCATCGGCCAGAGCGCTTCGCCCAGCCGGGTATTGAAAGGAATGCGGGGCCCCGGGCACATGGGCAACCGAAGGAGGACGGTGAAGAACCTGAGGGTAGTCAAGATTGACACAGACCGGAATCTTCTGCTCGTGAAGGGATCCATCCCCGGCAGCCGCGGGAACTACGTCCAGATTCGCAGATCGGGCGGATAGAACAATGGCCAAGGTCGAAGTCAGGAATCTGAAGAACAAGCCTGTCGGTGAGCTGGAGCTCAACGACGCGGTCTTTGACTACAGCGCCAGTGAGACCCTGGTGTGGGAAGCAGTGCGGGCTTTCCTGGCGGGGCGCAGAAAGGGGTCTCACAAGACCAAGAACCGGGTTGAGGTTCGAGGAGGTGGAGGAAAGCCGTGGCGCCAGAAGGGCACGGGTCGAGCCCGCGTCGGCAGCGTGCGAAGTCCGCTGTGGCGGAAGGGCGGGAGTGTGTTTGGTCCTCGGCCTCGCGACTATTCGCAGCGCTTTCCGCGCAAGAAAAAGCGCGGAGCGGTTCGCATGGTGCTGTCCGACAAACTACGCAACCAGCAGCTGATCGTGGTACAGGACTTCGAGGTGAAGAGCCACAAGACCCGGGATCTGGCGGGCATTCTCGAGGTTTTCGATCTTCCCGGGAAGGTTCTGATCGTTGACGAGCTCAAGAACCGAAACCTCTATCTGAGTGCTCGGAACCTCCCCCGTGTGAAGATGGTTCCGGCCAATGGTGTGAACGTATACGACTTGCTCAACTGCGAGCATTTGATCCTCTCCAGGGAGGCGGTGGAAAGGCTCGAGGAGACTCTCAAGCCATGAAGATCACAAAGTTCGACATCCTCAAATCTCCCCATATCACCGAGAAAACGACTCTTCTCAAAGACAACTACGAGGGTCGTGTTGTGGTTTTCAAGGTGAGAAAGGAAGCGAGCAAGCATCAGATTCGTGAGGCCATCGAGAAAATCTTCGAGGTCAGGGTTGAGAAGATCCGGACCGCCAATTTCGAGGGAAAACTGAAGCGCCAGGGTCGTAGCTCCGGAAGGCGCCCGTCCTGGAAGAAGGCCTACGTGACCCTCAAGTCAGGTGAAAAAGAGATTGAGTTCTTTGAAGGTGTTTAGATTCCATGGCGATTAAGGGTTATAAGCCGACATCTCCGGGGCGACGATTTCGTACCGTCGACAGCCGGGACGATCTGGCCGGTGTGAAGCCGCTTCGGCGGCTGACGAGCGGGAAGAAGCGCATCAGCGGCCGCGCCGGTTCCGGACGGATCGCAGTTCGACGCCGGGGTGGGGGCCACAAGAGAAGATACCGCACCATTGACTTTCGCCGGGACAAGGACGGCATCCCGGCCAAGGTTGCCTCCATCGAGTACGATCCAAACCGCAGTGCCTGGATCGCACGCCTGCACTACGCCGACGGAGAGAAGCGTTACATTCTGGCCACCGCGCGCATGAAGCCCGGCGATACCGTCGTTTCCGGACCCGAGGCAGACATTGTTCCCGGCAACAATCTTCCACTGGTCAACATCCCTCTGGGAACCACCATTCATAACCTGGAGCTGACGCCCGGTCGAGGAGGCCAGCTGGTTCGAAGCGCTGGAGGCTCGGCCCAGCTGGTGGCCAAGGAAGGCCGCTATGCCCAGATCCGGATGCCTTCGGGTGAGGTGCGGAAGATCTTTATCCTGTGCCGTGCTACGGTTGGGCAGGTCGGAAACACCAGCCATGAGAACGTTTCCTTCGGAAAGGCAGGAGCCTCTCGATGGCGCGGCCGGCGGCCCAAGGTCCGGGGCGTCGCCATGAATCCGGTTGATCACCCGATGGGCGGCGGAGAAGGCCGAACCTCGGGCGGCAGGGATCCGTGCTCTCCCTGGGGATGGCCCACCAAGGGCTACAGGACGCGAAACAACAAGAGAACGGACCCGTTCATCATTCGGAGAAGAAAGTAGCAAGAGGAGTATCCAATGCCCAGATCCATCAAGAAAGGGCCCTTCGTTGACGATCACTTGATGAAGAAGATTCGTCACTCTGTGGCCACCAAGGACAGCAGCGTAATCAAGACCTGGTCTCGACGCTCGATGATCGTTCCTGAGATGGTGAGCTTGACGATTGCGGTCCACAATGGAAGGCGCTTTATTCCGATTTTTATTACCGAGAATATGGTGGGGCACAAGCTGGGTGAGTTCTCCCCGACCCGAATCTTCAAGGGGCACATCAGAAGATCTGAAAAGGCGTCTCGAATGCGTTGAATCGGGTCCAGCCCGGAGCAGAGATGGAAGCGAAAGCAGAAGGAAAATACATCAAGGGATCGCCTTACAAGGCTCGACTTGTGATCGATCTGATCAGGGGTAAGAAGGTCGAGGAAGCCCTGACGATTCTGCGTTTTTCACAAAAGAGATCCGCCCGGCCCATCGAGAAAGTTCTGCGGTCCGCTATTGCCAACGCAGAGCAGAAGAATTCTGCCCTCGAGGTCGAGGATCTGTATGTCAAGGAGGCGTTTGTGGATATCGGACCGACCAAGCGGCGGAGCCGAATCCGGCCGGCTCCCATGGGTCGCGCGCATCGCCAAATGAGGAGACTGAGTCACATTACCGTTCGAGTTTCGGACGGCCAAGGTTCCTAGGAGGAGCAGTTGGGTCAAAAAGTACACCCCTATGGCTTTCGGTTGGGCTACACCAAAACCTGGCGTTCGCGCTGGTTTGCGACCAAGAATTATGGTGAGCTCCTGCAGGAGGATCTGAGCATCAAGCGGGACCTCAAGCAGCGTTTTTTTCACGCCGGCATCTCTTCGATTGACATCGAGCGAGCGGCCAACAAGCTCACCCTCGTGATTCGGACCTCCAGGCCGGGCATTGTGATCGGTCGCAAGGGCAGCGAGATAGATCGGCTGAAACAGGATCTGCAGGTCGCGACGGGCCGGGAGGTCTATATTAACATTCAAGAGGTCCACAAACCCGAGCTGGATGCCCAGCTGGTGGCGGAATCCATCGCCCAGCAATTGATCAAGAGGGTGGCTTTTCGCCGGGCCATGCGCCGTGCCGTGGACACGGCTCTGCGCTTTGGGGCAAAGGGCATCAAGGTACGGTGTGGCGGGCGACTGAACGGAGCCGAGATCGCCCGGGCGGAGTGGTATCTGCACGGTCGGTTGCCCCTGCACACTCTGCGGGCCGACATCGAATACGGATTGGCCGAGGCCTTTACAACCTATGGAGTGATCGGTGTGAAGGTGTGGATTTACAAGGGCGACATCTTCGATCCGGAAACGATTGGGAAGAACTAGTAGGAAACACAGCCATGTTGCAGCCCAAGAAGGTCAAGTATCGAAAGCAGATGAAGGGACGCCTCAAAGGGAAGGCCAATCGGGGCAGCCGGGTTCAGTTCGGGGAGTTCGGCCTCAAGGCCATGGAGCCGGGTCGCATCAGCAACCGGCAGATCGAGTCGGCCCGTATTGCCATCACCCGCTATATCAAGCGAGGGGGCAAGGTCTGGATTCGTATCTTTCCCGACACCCCCTTTACCAAGAAACCGGCCGAGACCCGCATGGGCAAGGGCAAGGGAGCCTCTGAAGGCTGGGTTGCGAGGGTGAAACCGGGCCGGGTTCTTTATGAGATGGAGGGAGTGAGCGAGGAGATTGCGCGTGAAGCCATGCGACTGGCCTCGCATAAGCTCTCGATTCGAACTAAATTCGTGACTCGATTGGGTGAATGATGAAAGCCAGCCAGTTTCGGGACATGTCGGTTGAGGATCTTGAGGCGGAAGTCGTGAGTCTCTCGGAGCAGCTGTTCAAGTTGCGCTTTCAGATGGCCACGGGTCAGCTGGAGAACGTGATGAAGTTTCGTGGAGTGCGCAAAGATCTGGCCAGGGTCAAGACAGTGATCAATGAAAAGCGTCGGGCCTCGGCTGAATCCTGAGTGTTGTTCTCGTGAGGTCTTAGTTGGTTATGGAGCAGCAAACGAGAAGAAGCCGAAAGCGGGCCACCCGCACCGGGCGAGTGGTGTCCGATTCCATGCAGAAATCGATCGTGGTGGCGGTCAGCCGCCTGGTACGACACCCTCTGTATCGGAAGACTTTGAGACGGACGTCCAAGTTCATGGCCCACGACGAGGAGAATCAATGTCGCGTGGGAGACAAGGTCCTGATTGAAGAGACGCGCCCCATCAGCAGGAGGAAGCGCTGGCGCCTGAAGAAAGTCCTGGAAAAGGCGAAGGGGTAGGGAGCGGTCATGATCCAGATGCAGACCATGCTGAACGTCGCGGACAACTCCGGTGCGCGGCGGATCTGCTGCATTAATCCGCTGGGCGGCGACACCGGTCGGGGAGCCGGCCTGGGTGACATCATCACCGCTTCGGTGAAGGAGGCAACTCCGGATGGAACCGTCAAAAAAGGGGAAGTGGTCCAGGCAGTGGTGGTGCGCACGCGCAGGAGTAATCGGCGCCGCGATGGTTCCTACATCAAGTTCGATGAGAATGCCGCAGTGCTGATCAACAACCAGAAAGAGCCGATTGGAACGCGTGTCTTCGGGCCGGTGGCCCGCGAACTGCGGGAGAAGCGTTTCATGAAAATTGTTTCCCTGGCACCAGAAGTACTATAAGCGGCTTGAGGTCTGAGCATGTTGCACATTAGACGAAATGACGAAGTTCTCGTCATCTCTGGAAAAGACAGAGGCGCCAGAGGCAAGGTGTTGAGAGTCTTTCCGCGAAGAAACCGGGCCATCGTCGAGAACGTGAATTTCATTAAGCGACATACTCGCCCCAACCCTCAGAAGAACATCCAGGGAGGAGTAGTGGAAAGGGAAGCTCCCATCCATCTGTCCAACCTGATGCTGGTCTGCCCGGAATGCGGAGAGCCGAGTCGAATCGGGTTCTCCGTGCTTGGCGACGGCGACAAAGTGCGAGTTTGCAAGAAGTGTGACGCTACTATCGGAAAACGGTAGCAGGTTCTCAAGATGAAGAGCACGAAGCAGAGATATCTGGAGGATGCGGTTCCGGCCCTGGCCAAGGAGTTCGAGATCACCAATCCCATGGCCATGCCGAAACTCGTCAAAGTGGTGGTCAATATCGGTCTCGGGGAGGCGATACAGAATGCCAAACTGCTCGACGAAGCAGCCGAGGAACTATCCCGGATTACGGGACAAAAGGCGGTGATTCGACGCGCCCGCAAGTCGATCGCGGGGTTCAAGCTGCGGGAGAACATGCCCATCGGCGTGAAGGTGACCCTGCGCAGCGAAAGGATGTTCGAGTTTCTGGACCGCCTCCTCAACGTCGCCCTCCCCCGTGTGAAAGACTTTCGAGGCGTGTCCAACAAAGCCTTCGACGGGAGAGGGAACTATACGATCGGGCTGAAGGACCAGCTCATTTTTCCGGAGATCGATCTGGCCAAGACCGAGCGGGTGAACGGGATGAACGTCTCCATCGTAACCACTGCCCGGGACGATCAGCAGGGTCTTGTACTGCTGGAGAACATCGGCGTCCCACTGGGCGAGGTGGAACGCCGGGCACTGGTCTTTTGAGCCTGGGTTCAGTGGGGAGAGAGGGAGAAGGACAACTATGATGACGGATCCTATTGCGGACCTGCTCACGCGGATTCGCAATGCACTCATGGCGGCCCACGAGACGGCTGAGATCCCCTATTCGAAGATCCGGGAAGAGGTTGTCCGGATCATGAAAGAAGAGGGGTATCTTACCGGGTACACGCTGGTAGAGGGGAAGCCCGTAAGTCGCATCAAGGTGCTCTTGAAGTACCAGCCGAACCGCTCGCCGGCCATTACCAGGTTGAACCGCGTCAGCAAGCCGGGCAGGCGGGTCTACGCCGGGAAAGATGAGATTCCTGCAGTACTGGGAGGAATGGGGATTACCATCCTGTCCACCTCCAGCGGGGTGATGACGGGAAAAGCTGCCCGGGAAAAAGGAGTCGGAGGCGAGATACTGTGCGAAGTGTACTGATGATTTTTTCGATGCAATCGGAGCGGTTGAGGGCTTGAGCCATGTCACGCGTCGGTAAGCAACCGATTGTTATTCCCGCCGATGTCGAGCTCGACGTCGAGGCCGACCGGGTTGTGGTGCGCGGACCGAAAGGGACCCTCGAGACCGTCATTCCGTCAGGTATTCAACTCGAAGTCACCGACGGCATAGCGGAAGCAAAGAGGATCAACGAGAGCAAGAAGACCAGGGCGCTTCACGGCTTGTTTCGCTCTCTCGTAGCCAACGCGGTGTGGGGCGTCGCCAAGGGATTCAGCAAGGAACTTGACCTGGTGGGGATTGGATATCGGGCCGAGGTGCGGGCCGGGGCTCTCACCCTCAACGTCGGCTTTTCGCATCAGGTCGAGTTCCCGTTCCCCGAGGGAATTGAAATCAAGGTGGACAAGACCAGAAAGAACATTCCGAACCACGTGGTCACAATGCTCGTCAGCGGCATCGACAAGGGGAAGGTGGGCCAGACAGCCGCCGACATTCGAAAAATCCGCCCTCCCGACGCGTACAAGGGCAAGGGGATACGTTACGCCGACGAACTCGTGCGTACCAAAGTTGGAAAGAAAGGCGCTTAGCGCACTAGGTCTCGAGACCGTATCTATGGAGGACAGGGCTGGAACCAACCGGCAGTCTAGACGACATGGCTAAGAAGCTCAGCAAGAATCAGCGACGCTTGAAAGTGCATGCGCGAGTCCGGCGAAAAATCTCAGGCCGGGCCGAACGACCCCGCCTGGCGGTTTTTAGGAGTCTGAAACATTTCTATGCCCAGCTGGTGGATGACGAACGCGGCGTCACCCTGGCGTCGGCTTCGACCCTCGGAGGAAAGGGAAAGAAGACGGGATCAAACACCGAGGCGGCTCAGGAGGCAGGAAAGAAGATCGCGGAAGCGGCCAGAAAGAAAAACATTGAGACCGTGGTGTTTGATAGAGGAGGTTACATCTACCACGGGCGGGTCAAGGCCTTCGCCGAGTCGGCGCGGGAGCAGGGGCTGAAGTTCTAGGAGTGGCTATGGCGTTTCATGATAGAGGAGACTCGGACCTGAAAGATCAGGTCATCTCAATCAACCGTGTCACCAAGGTCGTCAAGGGCGGAAAGAACCTGAGCTTCAACGCCCTGGTGGTGGTGGGCGATCACAGGGGAAGGGTCGGCTTTGGAATGGGGAAGGCCAAAGAGGTTCCCGCCGCCATCCGCAAGGGCCTGGAGAGGGCGCGAAAGGACATGGTCGGAGTCCCGCTGAGTGGTTCGACGATTCCTCACATGGTCGAGGGTGTGTACGGGGCGGGCAGGGTTCTGCTGCGGCCGGCCCCCGAAGGAACGGGTGTGATTGCCGGCAGCGTCGTTCGCGCGGTCATGGAAGCCGCGGGAATTCGCGACGTGGTGACGAAAGTCCTGGGAAGCCAGAATCCGCACAACGTGATCAAGGCGACTTTTCAGGGCCTCGGGCGCCTTCGGAGCCCGGAAGAGGTGGCCCGGGTGCGGGGCATATCCGTCAAGGACCTGTGATGGCAAAGAAAGCGCCGAAAACGGTTAAAATCGAGTACTTCCGAAGCATGATCGGGCGTCCCGAAAAGCACCGCCAGGTTGTTCGAGGGCTGGGTTTTCGCAGATTGAATCAAATCGTGGAACGTCAGGATACTCCCGGCGTCAGAGGCATGGTGGCCAAGGTGCCGCACCTGGTTCGAATCGTCGAGGGGGAATGAACATGTCATTGAAGCTGCATTCTCTAAAACCGGGTCCAGGAGCCAATCAGAAGCGGAAACGCGTGGGGCGGGGTCCCGGCTCGGGTCGGGGAGTCACCGCCGGAAGGGGTCACAAGGGCCAGAAGTCCCGTTCCGGATACTCGCGTCGCCCCGGTTTCGAGGGGGGCCAGATGCCTCTGTATCGGCGACTGCCCAAACGGGGCTTTACGAACATCTTTGCCAAACGCTATGTCGTCCTCAATGTTCGTGACCTGAATCAGTTTGAGGAAGGGGTGGACGTCTCGGCCGAGCGGCTCCGAGAGATCGGCTATGTCAAGAAGACTCACGATGGCCTGCGCATTCTTGGAGAAGGGGAGCTGAAGAAGAAGCTGACGGTCCGGGCGAATCATTTCAGCGAATCGGCTCGCCGAAAAATTGAGGCCGCCGGAGGGACAGCGGAGGTCGTCAGTTAGCATGGCCGATTTCAACAATCTTGCCACGACGCTGCGAAACATCGTCAACATTCCGGAGCTTCGCAAGAGAATTCTCTTCATGCTCGCCATGCTGGCGCTCTACCGCGTGGGGAGCTGGATTCCGACTCCCGGTGTCAATAGCGAAGCTCTTGCCGGGTTTTTCCAGAGCCAGGCTGGGACCATCTTCGGATTCCTGGACATTTTCTCCGGCGGGAACCTGTCCCGACTCTCTATTTTTGCCCTTGGAATCACCCCTTACATCACCGCTTCCATTATTTTTCAGCTCCTGACGGTGGTCTGGCCCTACCTGGAGCGCCTTTCTAAGGAAGGAGACCTGGGCCGCCGCAAGATCAACCAGTACACTCGATACGCGACCGTAGGGCTGAGCCTCTTCCAGGGCATGGCGACGGCCACTGCCCTGGAGCGAACCGCCAGTGTACCCCCGATTGTTCCCAGCCCGGGATGGGGTTTTCGACTGATGACAATGCTGACTCTCTGCACCGGGACGATTTTTGTCATGTGGATCGGGGAGCAGATCTCAGAGCGCGGCATCGGCAATGGGATCTCCCTGATCATTTTCGCGGGAATCGTGGTAGGCCTGCCCAGCGCCGCCTGGTCTTTGTGGCTGGATCTGCAGAGCGAGACGAAGTCGATTTTTCTGGTGGGGGCGCTTGTCATCATGATGGTGGTCGTCATAGCGGCTATCGTCTTTGTAGAGAGAGGTCAGCGACGAATTCCCATACAATATGCGAAACGAATGGTGGGGCGCCGGATGTACGGCGGCCAGGCGACTCACCTGCCGCTCAAAGTCAATTCCGGCGGCGTGATCCCGGTCATCTTTGCGGCCTCCATCGTGGCCTTTCCCTCGACCCTTCAGCTCGTCTTGCCCTGGGCCTGGCTGCAGAGTATGGCCAGCCAGCTGCAGCAGGGGTATCCGCTTTACAATGTGGTCTACATTGCCGGGATCATGTTTTTCTGTTTTTTCTACGTCAGCATCATCTTCAATCCTGATGAGGTGGCCGACAACATCCGAAAGTACGGGGGGTTCATCCCGGGCATCCGGCCCGGTCGCAGAACGTCCGAGTTCATCGACAAGGTCTTGACCCGCCTGACCTTTGCCGGGTCGGTCTACCTCGTCCTGGTCTGTCTTCTGCCCGAGTTCCTGATCACCGGCTTCAAGGTGCAGCCCCTACCCTTGATTGGTACGTGGCTGGACAATTTTCTTACCGACAACGGCCTCGACTGGATCACAATTGGGCTTGGCGTGGCCTTTTATTTTGGAGGGACCTCTCTGCTCATCGTGGTTGGAGTTGCCATGGATACGGTCCAGCAAATCGAATCCCAGCTGGTCATGCGGCATTACGAGGGCTTTCTCAAGAAGGGACGGGTGCGAGGAAGGCGGGGCTAGTAGGTACTAGTAGTGGATGACAATGGAGCGTACCGATTTGATAGAATGATTAGTTTCTGCCCGGGTGCGGATTGTTAACGCGCAATGATTGTCTGTAAGGGCAGGGATCAACTTGATAAGATGAGGCAGGCGAACCTGATCGTAGCTCGGGTTCTGCGGCACCTCGGCCGGCTCATCCGGCCGGGAGTGACGACCGAGCATCTGGATCGGGTGGCCGAGGAGATGATCCTGGGAGCCGGCGGTCAGCCTGCCTTCAAGGGCTATCAGGGTTTTCCGGCCAGTGTATGCGCTTCGATCAATGAGCAGATCGTGCACGGCATTCCCGGTGATCGGAGGCTCGAGGCAGGCGATATTGTGAGTCTGGATGTGGGAGTTCGTTGGCAGGGTTTTTATGGCGATTCGGCCTGGACTTTCCCGGTCGGGGAAATCTCCAGCCCGCTGAAGGAACTGTTGAGAGTGACCAGGGAGTCGCTCTTCAAGGGGATCGAGCAGGTCGTGGTTGGCAATCGGATTTCTGATATCTCTTCCAGTGTGCAGAGCCATGTCGAGGCGAGCGGCTTTTCGATCGTCAAGGAATTCGTGGGACACGGAATCGGAGAGCGCCTTCACGAGGACCCGCAGGTGCCCAATTACGGAACACCGGGTCGCGGTCCCAGGCTCCGTGAGGGGATGGTTCTGGCCATCGAACCAATGGTGAACACCAAGGGGCCCGGTGCCAGAATCCTCGAGGATCGCTGGACCGCGGTGACGACTGACGGAGGGTGCAGCGCTCATTTTGAACATTCGGTGGCTTTGACCAAAGACGGTCCGTGGATCTTGAGCCAGCTTGAAGATCCGGAAACGGATCCATTATGAAGAGTGTTCCAGGGCTGGTCATGAGGAAATTGCCGAAAGAGTTGTTCCGCGTCAGAACCGAGGACGGCGGCCAGGTCGTCGCCCACATCTCGACGGAGAGGAGAATGCAGATCTCTCGCCTGCTGCAAGGAGACCGGGTTCGGCTGGAAATATCGCCCGCCGACCGGTCGCGGGGCAGAATCATAGGACGTGGGCACAGGAGCTGGGACAGCGAGTTGAGGAGGTCGAAATGAAGGTTCGAGCCTCAGTCAAGAAAATGTGTATCAACTGTAAGATCGTTCGCCGCCGCGGCGTGGTGCGGGTGATCTGTTCCAACCCCAAGCACAAACAGCGGCAGGGGTAAGGGTCGGAGAAAGGGTATGGCACGCATTGCTGGAGTGAACGTTCCGGATCACAAAAGAATTGATGTCGGCTTGACCTATATTTACGGAATCGGCCGGACGCGGGCTGCCAGAATTCTGGAGCAGGCGAACGTCGAGGCCCGGGTGAAGGTTGGTGAACTCTCCGAAGAGCAGGGCGCCGCGATTCGGCAGATCATCCAGGATGAGGGAAGGATCGAAGGGGATCTTCGCAAAGAAGTACAGATTAATATTAAGCGCCTGATGGATATCGGATGCTATCGAGGTCTTCGACACCGCCGCGGGCTGCCGGTTCGAGGCCAGCGCACTCATACCAATGCCCGCACCAGAAAAGGACCCAAGAAGACCGGAATTCGCAGACGCAGGAGATAACAGGGAAGCTTGAGCTATGGCTAAAGATCGAAAAGGCGGTAGGAAAACGAAAAAGAAGGAGCGTCGAACCGTTATCCACGGCATCGCGCACATCAAAGCGACTTTTAACAACACCCTCATCTGCATCAGCGATCTGGAAGGCAACGTCCTCGCCCACGCCAGCGCCGGCGGGCAGGGGTTTCGCGGGAGTCGTAAGAGTACACCTTTTGCTGCATCCCAGGCGGCTCACCGAGCCGCCGCCACTGCCCGGGATCAGTTCGGAATGAGGTACTGCGACGTCCGGGTCAAGGGCCCGGGCTCCGGCCGGGAGGCCGCGATCCGTTCGCTTCAGGCCTCCGGTCTGGAGATCCGGAACCTGAAGGACGTAACGCCCATTCCGCACAACGGGTGCCGCCCACCGAAGAAGAGAAGAGTTTAGGAATCGAGCATCGATTAAACGATAGATTGGGAGTCAAAACATGAGCACTTTTCAACGCCCCAAGAGGCTTGCGTGCGATCCGGCAACACGATCTCGTGATTTTGGGCACTTCTTTGCCCAGCCTTTCGAACGGGGGTTCGGAAGCACCATCGGCAACGCCTTGAGGAGGGCCCTGCTTTCCTCGATCGAGGGTGCCGCCATCACGGCCGTCAAGGTCGAGGGCGTTTTACACGAGTTCTCGTCGATCACGGGGGTCCATGAAGATGTCACCGACATCATTATGAACCTCAAGCGGATTCCCCTGAAACTGCACACCGATCATCCCAAGACGATCTACCTTGAGTCGAGCGGGCCCGGCGTGCTGACATCGGCCGAAATCAAGCCCGATCCCGACGTTGAGATTCTAGACTCCGGCATTGAAATCGCCACCGTGAACGAGGCCGGGAAGATCAAGATGGAGATGCGGGTCAGGAAGGCTCGAGGGTACCAGCCTGCCGACGAAAACTTCGAAGAGGAATTGGGAGTCGGTTACATCCCCATGGATTCCGTTCATTCACCGGTCAAGAAGGTCAACTTCTTTGTCGATGCAGCGCGGCTCGGACGTGCAACCGACTATGACCGTCTCAATCTTGACGTCTGGACCGACGGGTCCGTCAGTCCGGAGGATGCGATTGCCCAGGCAGCCAAGATTCTTAAGGACCACCTGTTTATTTTCATCAATTTTGAGGAAGAGCCGGAGGCCCACGAAGAGAGCACCGACCAGCACCTGGAGGCAATCAACGACAGTCTCAGCAAATCTGTGGAAGAACTGGAACTCTCGGTTCGTTCGTACAACTGCCTCAAGAACGCCAACATCCAGACCATCGGACAGCTGGTCATGAAGAGCGAGGCGGAAATGTTGAAGACCAAGAATTTCGGCCGAAAATCCTTGAACGAGATCAAGGAAATCCTGGCCGACATGGGTCTCAGCTTCGGTATGAAACTGGATGACGCCGTCCGTTCCGTCGGGGAAGCAGACGGAGCCTGAAAGGAGAGGCTGCCATGCGACATCGCAAAGCTGGCCGGAAGCTGAATCGAAGCCCCAGTCACCGCAGAGCCATGCTGCGCAACATGGTGACTGAACTGCTCGACCACGAGAAGATGATCACGACTGTCGCGAAAGCCAAGGCCCTGCGCCCGTACGCCGAGAAGATGATCACACTGGGGAAGCGAGAAACACTCCATGCCCGCAGGCAGGCCCTGGGCGTAATCCGCCGTAAGGCAGTCGTTGCCAAGCTGTTTGACACGCTGGCACCGCGCTACTCGAAACGCCCCGGAGGGTATACACGAATTACCCGCCTGGGCATTCGCAAAGGTGATGCGGCTCCGCTCGCACTGATCGAACTGGTGGACAGGGAGACCTCGGCCAAAGCCGAGAAGAAGAAGTAACCTCGCTTTTCCTCGAGCTACCATCAGAAGGTGTGTAAATAGCATAGGCGGTGAGTATCCTTCCGGGTTGATTTAAAACCCAGGGCCGAAAGGCCCGCAACGGAAGGAGTACACACCGCATGAGCAAGCAGAACATTGAGGGAAGTGTGGAGTCAAGAGTTTGTTTCGAGGAGCTGGAAGATTGGGTGCGGGAGAAGATCCAAGGCTGGGTTCAAGAGCTGCTGGAGGAGGAAGTCACGGAGTTATTAGGGCGGCGTAAGAGTGAGCGGCGAAGGGCCGTGGACGCTCCGTCGGGCTATCGCAATGGATATGGGAAGCCGAGGCATCTGACGCTGAGCTCGGGGACGATCCAGGTTCGAAGGCCTCGAGTGCGGGATCTAGAGGAACACTTTGAAAGTCGGGTGTTGCCCCTGTTTGCCAAGCGGACGCGGCAGGTTCGAGAACTGATCCCTGAGCTGTACTTGCATGGTCTGGCGCTGGGGGATTTTGATCTGGCCCTGAGAGGGCTTTTAGGGGAAAAGGCGCACCTGTCGTCCTCCACGGTGGCCAGATTGAAAGAGAAGTGGCAGGCCGAATGGGAAGTCTGGCAGAGTCGACCCTTGAATGATCTGGAAGTGGTGTATTTATGGGTAGATGGAATCTACGTCAAGGCGGGTCTGGAGAAGGAAAAGGCAGTCCTGCTGGTGGTGCTGGCCGCCTTAAGTGACGGAAGCAAAGCCGTGGTGTCGGTCACGAGCGGCTATCGGGAATCGACTCAGAGCTGGTCGGAAGTACTGCGCGACTTGAAGCGCCGGGGGATGGGCTGTCCACGGCTGGTGATCGGAGACGGCCACCTGGGCATCTGGGGAGCTTTGCGTAACGTCTATCCCCAGGCCGAGGAGCAGCGCTGCTGGAATCATCGGATCGTCAACCTGCTGGCCAAGCTCCCTAAGCGAGTGCACAAGCCGGCCTTGCTGATCCTGCGGCAGATCCCTTACGCCGAGACTCGAGAAGAAGCACAACGACTCAAGAAGGTTTTTCAGCACTGGTGCCGGCAGCGAGGGCTGACTCTGGCGGCTGAGCTAATCGAGCAGGACTGGGACCGGATGGTGACCTTTTACAACTATCCAAAGAAGCAGTGGCAGCATCTGCGAACCACCAATCCAGTGGAGTCACCGTTTGCCGCTCTTCGGCTGCGAACGGACGCGGCCAAGCGATTCAAGAAAGTGGAAAACGCCCAGGCGGTGATCTGGAAGATGCTGTTGGTGGCGGAGCAGCGATTCCGCCGGTTGAAGGCACCGGAGCTGATGAAAGCCGTCTACCAGGGCGCCAAATATGTCAATGGAGTCCCGGTCAACCAAGTCCCGGAGGAGAAAGCCGCCTGATGTTTTTCCACACCTAGTGACAAGAGCTCTCGCTTTCTTTTCCTCGCTTGAACCACCGGTCTGGCGGCTGCAAGCGGCTTCTCCCCCGCGTCGAATCAGAGAACCAACCAGTAAAGCAGCCAGCCGCCGAAAAGGACGGCAATAAAGATCCACAGCCACGCAGGAAGAGACTTAATATCACTCATATCGGGCGATTGTGGCTCCGACGTGGAGCTTTTGCAAGCAAAAAATGAAACCTGATGCCTGCGCAGACCCCTCTCCGCTGCCGGCTCAGAGCTTGTGACGTGGGTCACGGGCCTAATTATGGAAGGAAAACTAACTCATGAGAATGGCGAATCCCATCTTGACGATGACCCATAAAGCCCACAGGACAATGACGGCCCCCAGTCCTGTGCCGAATCCTGCCCGGCGGTCGCAGATCACGGACAGCCCCAGCGCCAGAAGGAAGAGATTGTAGAAGGTCACGAGGTCGAAGGAAGCCGCCAGAGTGAACAGCACGGGCGATTCAACCTTGTCCACCAGAACTCCCAGATGGGAATGAACCAGGTTCTGCGGGTCGAGCGTGGAGCGGTCCCGCGACAGGTATAGGACACAAAGAGCCAGCGTATAGGCGACCCCGGAATAAGCCCACCAGGAGTGGACAGTTACGGCGAACGGTCTTGCAAAGCCGGGGGAATGGCCGAGAATCATCAGGACGAGGGTGAGAATACCCGCCGCCAGCAGCAGGACGAGCGGAGACAGGACCGGGCCGATGAAAGTCATGTACTTCCCGGCGGGTGACTCCAGCGCTTGCTCGATGGCCTCTTCTTTGTCCTCTCGTGACATCCCGGAGGAAAACGGGCCCTGGTCGATCGACCGTCTGACCATGTTCTCGAAGCCGATGCCCTCGACGATCAGGTAACTCGCGCCCGTGGAGATCAGCACCAGCCCCAGGCAGGGAACGAGCCACACCGGCTGCTGCTTGATTTGCCGAAACGTCCTCGCGGGGTCCAGGAAGATCCCCACCAGGCTTTCAATAACACTCGGCCCGCCCGCTCCCGCCCCACCCACCGGATTGGATTCGCCCCTCATCACCATTGTTCACCTATTCTGACAGCGGAAGCGGGAACGTTCCACGTTGGTGCCTCAGGCCGCGACTCTCCAGGACCGTTCCCAGGGCTCCATAAAAAGGCCGCAAAGCGGCCGACAGAAAATAGCCGTGGGCACAAGCCCACGGACCGTATCTCCGCCAGACCAGAGCCCTGGAGGGGCGACAGAGATTTGGGCGAGACGTTCCCCGCACCCCATAGCCGTCCCGAGGCGTCTCCGGATTGGGGTTCCGACGTTCAGTTCCCGGGGGAATCTGGAATTGAGACGCGGGGATTTGCCATAATCCGTTCTCTATGGCAAAGCAGGCGGCCCGGACCGCAATCACACCAACCCGTGCGCAGGACTACCCCCAGTGGTACCAGCAGGTAGTGCGCGCTGCCGATCTGGCCGAAATCTCGCCCGTGCGGGGCTGCATGGTGATCAAGCCGTGGGGCTACTCAATCTGGGAAAACATGCAGCGAATCCTGGATGGAATGTTCAAGGATACCGGGCACCGAAATGCCTATTTCCCGGTGTTCATCCCCAAGAGTTTTCTGGAGAAAGAAGCTGAGCACGTCGAGGGATTCGCCAAGGAATGTGCCGTCGTCACACACCACCGTCTGGAGGAGAGGGATGGAGAGCTGGTCCCGGCCGGCAGGTTGGAAGAGCCATTGATTGTCCGTCCCACCAGCGAGACGATTATCGGGGCCAGCTTTGCCAAGTGGATCAGCAGCTATCGGGATCTTCCTCTCCTCATCAATCAGTGGTGCAACGTGGTCCGCTGGGAGCTGCGGACACGTCTCTTTCTGAGAACCACCGAGTTCCTGTGGCAGGAAGGCCATACCGCCCACGCCAGCAGGAAAGAGGCCCTGGTCGAGACCAGAACGATGCATGACGTCTATGCCCGTTTCGCCGAAGAGTTCATGGCCATCCCTGTCGTCGGAGGAGAAAAGACCCCCGGGGAGACGTTCCCCGGCGCCGAAAAGTCACTCACGATCGAGGCCATGATGCAGGATCGAAAGGCTCTGCAGGCCGGTACGTCGCATTTTCTGGGTCAGAACTTCGCCAGGGTACAGGACATTACTTATCTGGACGAGCACGGGGAAGAGCAGTATGTATGGACCACCTCGTGGGGTGTCTCGACAAGACTGGTGGGTGGTCTGGTTATGACTCACGGTGACGACGACGGCCTGGTGCTTCCTCCCCGCCTAGCCCCGGCTCACGTTGTGATCTTACCGATTCTGTTCAAGACCGAGCACCCTGAGCGGGTACTCGAGTACTGCCGAAACCTGCGGAATGAACTCCAGTCCTGCACCTACGACGGTCGCAGAATTGAGGTGGAACTGGATGAGCGGGATGTGAGGGGAGGGGATAAGGTCTGGAACTGGATCAAGAAAGGAGTGCCGATTCGCCTGGAAATCGGCCCCCGCGACATCGCCTCGGACAGCGTCTTCATGGGGAGACGCGATCGCCCGGCCCGCGAGAAAGAGTCGGTTCCGCGGGCCCGATTCGTGGCCGAGATTCCGGATCTGCTCCAGGAAATCCAGGATCATCTCCTCGAGCGAGCCCGCCAGTTCCGCGCCCGCCACACACGGGTCGTGAATACGAAAGAGGAGTTCTTCGAGTTCTTCGGCGCCAAAGGATCCGAAACTGGGGTTTCCGGCGGTTTTGCCCTGGCTCACTGGAACGGAGACGAAGGCGTCGCCGCACAGATGCAGCGGGAACTGGGCGTCACCATCCGCTGCATCCCACTCGATGACACCGAAGGACCTGGCGACTGCGTTTTCACCGCAGAACCCAGCTCTCAGCGCGTGGTTTGGGCCAGGGCTTACTAGTTTAGTTGCCGGGAACCATAAACATGCTTGTGGTCTGCATTCTCTGCATTCTCTGCTTGCTGACAATCTTCCTCCCGGCGCAGCAGCAGCCACTCACTCTCGACACCCTCTACCACCCAGAAGACAAGGTAAAACTCACCCCCCCCCCCCCATCCATTCTCCGTTGGTTGAAGGATGGAGAGCATTACGTTCAGATCATAAAAGGCGGTGAATCTCGAGCCCCCCGCGTGGTCAGGGTGCATGCTCGCACGGGCGAGACCTCTCTCCTTTACAGCAGCGAGAAAGTGACTGCCGCTCTGACCGCCCTGAAGGGCTTTGACGAGGAGAAGGCCGGTCGGCTCAGAAGAAAGGGGCGCCCGATTTTCAGTCCAACTGAGTCGGCGGTGCTGTGGCGTTATGAAGACGATCTTTTCTACTACGAATTTGGCGCCGACCGGGCGCTTCGTCTGACCAGTACGCCCGGGGAGGAACGGGTGCCGTCCTTCAGCCCGGACGGACGGAAAGTGGCCTATATACGAGACTACGATCTGTATGTCTTCGATTTACAGCATAAAAAGGAACACCGTCTCTCCAGGGGCGGGCACGAAAACCTTCTGAATGGGATCCTGGACTGGGTTTACCAGGAAGAAATCTACGGCCGCGGTGACTTCAAGGGCTACTGGTGGAGCCCCGACTCGGGGCGCATCGTTTACCTGCAGCTGGACGAGTCGCGTGTTCCCAGCTATACGGTGATCGACCACCTCCCCCGCCATCTGGAAAGGGAAGAGACGCGTTATCCAAAAGCGGGAGACCCCAACCCCCTTCCCCGGCTGCGCGTGGTCTCGAGCACCGGCAGTCGAACCCGCTGGATCGAATTGGCCCAGTACCCGCCAGACGACCTGCTGGTCGTTCGAGTCGGGTGGAACAGGGACGGCAGCCGGGTGGTGTTCCAGGTCCAGAACAGGGATCAGACCTGGCTCGATCTCAACCTGGCCGATCCCCGGACGGGCCGGGTGAGCCGGCTCTTCAGGGAGACTACGAAAGCCTGGGTCAATGTGCTGGACCAGCCCGCCTGGCTTCAGGACGGATCCTTTCTATGGCAAAGCGAGCGCAGCGGCTGGCGCCATCTCTATCATTACAAAGCCACCGGCGAGCGGTTGCGCACCGTGACCTCCGGAGACTGGGAGCTGCGCGCTCTGCACGGTGTGGATGAAGCGAGGGGATTCGTCTACTTCTCCGGGACCAGGCACTCTCACATCGCCGAAGACATTTTCCGGGTACGGCTCAGCGGAGGACCTCCCCAGCGACTTTCCCGGAGGGAAGGCTCCCACGAGGCCACTTTCAATCGCCAGCTCACACTCTACTTCGACCGCTGGAGCGATATCGAGACTCCGACCCAGGTGCGACTGCACGACTCAGAAGGCAGCGAGATTCGGACCGTTTTCGGTAAGCCCGCCAGAAAGCTCGCCGGATACAGGTTGAGTCGGCCCGAGTTTCACCAGGTGGCGACGCGGGACGGTTTTGTCATGGAGGCGATGATGATCAAGCCGTCCGACTTCGATCCATCCAGGAAATACCCGGTCCTGTCCCATACGTACGGCGGGCCCAATTCTCCCCGCGTCCGCAACTCGTGGGGTGGACGAATGTATCTCTGGCATCAGTTGCTGGCCCAGAAGGGCTATGTCATCTGGATCTGCGACAACCGCACTGCCAGCGGCAAGGGCGCCGAGTCCACCTGGCCCCTGCGTGGAACCTTCGGGGAGCTTGAACTGAGCGACCTGGAAGACGGCCTCAACTGGCTCAAGTCCCATGCCTGGATCGACGCTGACCGGATCGGCCTCTGGGGATGGAGCTTTGGGGGCTACGTGACCGCCTATGCCCTGACCCACAGCAAGAGTTTCAAGCTGGGAATCGCAGGCGCTCCGGTCGCGGACTGGCAACTGTACGACACGATCTACACCGAGCGCTACATGAGCACCCCTGAGAAGAACCCCGAGGGCTACCAGGCCGCCTCCGTAAAAGGTGCGGCCGCCGATCTGCACGGCAAACTGATGATCATCCACGGCTCCATAGACGACAACGTGCACATGCAAAACACCATCCAGCTCGTCTACGAGCTGCAGAAGGCCGGCAAACAATTCGACCTGATGATCTACCCCAAGTCACGCCACGGCGTGCGTGGCACTCAGCAGCTCTACCACCTGCGCCGGATGATGACGAATTTCATCCTGGAAAACCTGTGAAATTCCCAGACTGTCGTTCCACACCGCCTCCCTCTCTCCCCAGAGAAACTGTCCCCACAAAGGAACCGACAGAGGCAGGAACGCCAGTGACTGCGCAGCAGCGCGGAAGCTGCCGAGAACCGTTTCCAGCCGCGGCGGAGACCTTGACTTCCTTGACCCCGTCAGCCCGCATCCGCTATATTTCCAGGCCTTACCAAGCTATGCTCCTCAGTAGCTCAATTTGGCAGAGCATCCGGCTGTTAACCGGAGGGTTGTTGGTTCGAGTCCAACCTGAGGAGCCATATTTTTCAACTCTTTACAGCTATTATTGATTCCTTGAGCATCCGGTTGGGAAAGGCCATCTCCGTCCTCTCGTAGGCCTCCGCTCCCAAGAACTCGCTTCTTTCCAACTGCATGGCTACGTTGAACAGCTTCTCCAGGATCCCTCGAAAGGCTTCTGTTCCTTCCTCGATTAACTCCTCCAGAATCTCTCGTGGTACTCTCTTTTCCAGGTCTGGGTTCAATAGATTCTCCTTTCCAGATTTGCGTTTCTGTTTTTGGAGAAATCCTGTCCCAGACCTCTGTCTTTTCGACGTAGGCCTGACCAGAATTTACAGAAAAAAGGTTACGTCACTCCGGTCAACAATCTCGAGACTGCCAAGGAAATGGTCGCGCTCAGCAGCAGGGACCTCCGTCCGCTGATGGAGAAGTACGGCGTAACTGCTGTTGTCGACCAGTATCACTCGGGGCTCGAACACACCTTCCTGTGGGTTGTTGAGACAACGGCCCCTCACCGTCTGGAGGAGTTTTCTATTGAGCTCGGTGTTGCCCGCTGGAACGATCTGAAGTTTGTGCCCGAGCGAACGTTCGCCGACGTTGTCTCGGATGTGAGTGCATTGCACGGCCTCGCCGGCAAGCGTTGAACTTGATTTGAAAGTGCGACAGGCAAGGGCATATTCTCTTGGGTTGGGATGGAAGAGGGGTTCAAGCCAACGAGTTGGTGGCGATCATGGTCTCCTCGATCAATACCGCACGCTCGAAGCCTTGCCCCATTCTCTAATCACAATTCTCTAGTCACTGCATCTTGAGGCCCAACGGACTTTGATGACGATTCCTGAGATCATTCTGCTTCAGCCCAATCGAGTGTGGAGGACCTACCCGGGTGGACGACGCCTGGACCATCTGGAGGGAAAGCCAGAGCCTGTGGATGGCCACTATCCCGAAGACTGGATCGCCTCGACCACCAAGGCGGCCAATCCCGAGAGGGAAGACGCATCTGAAGAAGGGTACTCGAAAGTCAGGATCGATCGAACTGACTGGTTGCTACCAGAGCTGATGCGAAGGTTCCCCGATCAGTTGCTCGGTCCATCCCATTTTGATCGATATGGCCCGAGCACGCAGTTTCTGCTGAAGTTTCTGGATGCCGCCGTTCGCCTTCACCTGCAATGCCATCCAACGCGAGCCTTTGCGCGACAGCGTTTGAACAGCGACTCCGGCAAGACCGAGGCCTATGTCATATTGAGCGTACGCGACGGAATCTCGGCTCCCTACATCTATCTTGGCTTCCAGCGCCCTTTGGAACGACGGGTCTTGCGCCAGGCTGTGCTGGACCAGGACCTGGACTCCGTGTTCGCCTCATTGGACAAGATTACGGTTCGACCCGGGGATGTTTTTCTGGTCCCCGGAGGTTTGCCCCATGCGATTGGTGCAGGGATCTTCATGATCGAGATCATGGAGCCGACCGACTACGTGGTGCGCCTGGAGTTCGAATGCGGAGGCTACGTGCTGCCTGAGGAATCACGCTTCATGGGAAGAGACGTTGACTTTGCCATGGATCTCATCGACTTTACGCCGCGCTCGGTTCAGGAGCTGCAAGATCGGTTTTTTTGCCGGCCGGTGCTGCTCGAAAGCCAGAAGCGAAGTCAAGAATGGAGTCTGGTGGACCCACGCTACACAGATTGTTTTCGAGTCAAGCGTCTGCGCGTGAGAGGCACCTTTGAAAAAAGGGAACCCAGCTTCTATGTTGGCGTTGTGGCAACGGGCGCCGGTAGTATCCTTACGGATCGGGGATCGCTGGAAGTGAAATTCGGGGATAAGTTCTTCGTCCCATTTGCTACAGATTTCATTCGCTTCGTTTCCCGCGGAGGCATGGACATTGTTTCCACGCTGCCTCCTGATTCATGACAGCTTCATGCAACCGAAGAAGAGACGCCCAAAGCCCTTTTTCCCAGGTAGTTGCAGTCGGCTGAATTCTCGGATAGGACGGGGTGTCCTGATCCTCCCAAACGTCTCACCATCCTGTAGGATAGCGATATAAGCTTGTCGGTCGGAAGGAGATTGAGGATGGCAAACACGCACCCAGGAGCAGGCCCGCCGGTCCGAGACACCATGAACGCCTCGGATCTATTTATCAAGGCTCTCGAAAACGAGGGCGTCGAGGTCATTTACGGCGTGCCCGGTGAAGAGAATCTGGATTTCCTGGAAGCACTGCGAAAGTCGAGCATCCAGCTGATTCTCACCCGCCATGAACAGGGAGCCGGGTTCATGGCGGCCACCTATGGACGGTTGACAGGTAAGGCCGGTGTTTGTCTCGCGACATTGGGTCCGGGAGCAACCAACCTGGTGACCCCAGCGGCCTATGCCCAGTTGGGAGCCTTCCCGATGCTGATGATCACGGGACAGAAGCCCATCAAGAAGAGCAAACAGGGACAGTTTCAGATCGTGAACATCGTGGACATGATGCGTCCCCTGACGAAGTACACCGGGCAGGTCGTCAACGTGAATATGATTCCGAGTATGGTTCGTGAGGCGTTCCGGCTGGCACAGGAAGAACGCCCCGGTGGAGTTCATCTGGAACTGCCTGAAGATATTGCGATCGAGCAGGTTGATAACACCACCCCCCCGGTGTTTGAAATCAGCAAACGAAGGCGGGGCGACGCCGACCAGAGCATCATCAACGATGCGGTGGAAATGACAAAGGGTGCAAAACACCCTTTGCTTCTGATTGGGGCCGGCGCCAACCGTAAGCGCATCTGGAAAGCCCTTTCCCATTTTCTTGACAAGACCGGCATCCCCTTTTTCGAAACACAGATGGGCAAAGGTGTGGTGAATGGAAAGCACCCGCTCTTCATCGGCACGGCAGCCTTGTCGGACTCGGATTACGTACACTGTGCCATTGATCGGGCCGACCTGGTCATCAACGTTGGCCACGACGTAGTCGAAAAGCCGCCTTTCTTCATGGAACACGGAGGAGCCAGGGTTGTTCACATCAACTTCAAATCGGCCACGGTGGACAATGTGTATTTTCCGCAGTTGGAAGTAGTCGGGGACATCGCAACATCCGTGACCCGCATCGCCGACCAGGCGGGCCACACCGAATCCCACGATCTGGACTACTTCATGACTGTCAGAGAGCAGTTGCAGAAGCACATCCGCCTGGGAGGGAAGGACGTGAGCTTTCCGATGAAACCGCAATGCCTGGTAGGGGACGTGCGCAGGGTCATGCCGGACGACGGAATCATCGCCCTGGACAACGGCGTTTATAAAATCTGGTTCGCCCGAAACTACCCGGCCACTCAGCCCAACACGGTCTTGCTGGACAATGCGCTGGCTACTATGGGCGCCGGGCTCCCGTCCGCAATGGAGGCGGCCCGGTTGCATCCCGACCGCTGTGTCATGGCTATCTGCGGCGACGGAGGCTTCATGATGAACAGCCAGGAGATGGAAACGGCAGTGCGTCTGGGGCTGAATCTGGTGGTTCTCGTATTGCGCGATAACGCGTATGGGATGATTCGCTGGAAACAGTACAGCCAGGACCTGTCCGACTTCGGTCTCGAGTTCGGGAATCCGGACTTCGTCAAATACGCCCAAAGCTATGGCGCTCGTGGCCACCGGCTGGAGTCCGCAGAAAGTCTGGTGCCTCTATTGAAACAGTGCTTCCAGGATCGTGGAGTCCATCTGGTGGAGCTACCCGTGGACTACTCTGAAAACCAGAAGGTACTGGTAGACGAACTCAGAGAGAGGGTTTGCCTGTTATGACGTCGCAGGAGCAGAGGGAAGAAGGCGGAAGGCTCGAGGTGGTATCGTCGTTCGATGGATCGCTGATCAAGTCCATCCCAGTCCATGATGCCGAAGACGCCGAGGTAATGCTGAAAAAGGCGCTTTCTTGTTACAGCGATCGTGATGGCTGGCTGGATCATCACCAGCGCATTGCCGTGCTGGAGAAGCTGGCCCTCTCGATGCAGGACATGGCCGATGAGTTTGCCCTGCTCATCGCCAGCGAGGGCGGAAAGCCCTTGCTGGACGCAAAGGTGGAGGTGGCCCGGGCAATCGATGGAATTGGGTTGGCGATCAAGGAACTCGCCCATGTCATGCGGGGAGAAGAAATCCCCATGGGTCATACGCCCGCAGCCTCCGGGCGGATCGCCTTTACAACTGATGAGCCCATTGGCGTGGTGGTGGCGGTGAGCGCCTTCAACCATCCATTAAATCTGATTGTTCACCAGGTGGTACCTGCCATCGCCGTGGGATGTCCGGTCATTGTCAAACCCGCTCCGACGACTCCTTTGAACTGTATCCGCTTCGTCGAGCTGGTCCATGAGGCGGGGCTGCCGGAACCTTGGTGCCAGTACATCGTGGCTGATAACGGAGTGGCAGAAAAGCTGGTCACTGATCCGCGCATCCACTTCTTCACGTTCATCGGGTCGGCCAGGGTGGGGTGGATGCTGCGCAGTAAATTGGCGCCAGGTGTCCGCTGTGCACTGGAACACGGTGGAGCCGCGCCCGTCATCGTTGATGAATCGGCCGATTTAGAGAAGGTCATCCCCTCTCTGCTCAAAGGCGGGTTCTACCACGCGGGCCAGGTCTGTGTTTCCGTACAGCGAGTCTTTGCGCCAGCATCAATCGCTGAAGAACTGGCCCGGAAACTGGCGGAGGGGGCCGCGGAACTCAAGGTAGGCGACCCCGCCAGTGAAGATACCGAGGTCGGGCCGCTCATCCTTCCCCGTGAGGTGGACAGAGTGGATTCGTGGGTGCAGGAGGCTGTTGAGCTGGGTGCCAAGTTGCTGACGGGGGGAAAGAGAATCAGCGCTTCCACCTATGAGCCGACCGTACTTCTCAATCCACCGGCCGATGCCAGGGTCTCCACGCTTGAGATCTTCGGGCCTGTCGTTTGCGTTTATGACTATCAGGATCGCCTTGAGGCCATAGAGCGTGCCAATGATTTGGATGTGGCCTTCCAGGCTGCTGTTTATTCGGACAATCTGGCAGTTGCGCTGGACACGGTTAAACGCCTGGATGCCGCTGCCGTGATGGTCAACGATCACACCGCCTTCCGGGTGGACTGGATGCCATTCTCGGGGCGCCGGACCTCCGGCTACGGCATCGGCTACACCATGCACGACATGATCCAGTCCAAGATGACGGTGATCAAAATCGAGTAGAGCTCGGTTGGGGAGTCAGAAACTCCAGCCACCGGAGGATCGCTGCTATAACAGGAGGAAGAATGCATGACGGGAAAGCTGAGGTTGCTCTGTCTGGTCACTGTTCTGGCAGGGATGGTGGGGTGTAGATCGGTCTCCACCGATGGCCCGCCCGAAGGCTTCACGTCGCTTTTCAACGGTCACGATCTGACCGGTTGGACCTACGACGGGAGCGGGAACTGGCGGGTGGAAAGCGGTCTCCTTGTCTACGACGGTCAGGGCTGGAAGCCTTGGCCCGACACCATCTCGAGGCAAAATCTTCGCACCGAAAAAGAGTACGGCGATTTCATTCTACTGATCGATTGGAAGATCGCAAAAGATGGCAACAGTGGAATCGTGCTGCGGCCCGACTACGAGGATTACCACGAGTTTGAGGAGGTGCAGGTGGAGATATGGGACAGAAAGTCAGAACTTTACTCTTCTCCCCTGGGGTCGGGTGGAATTGTCGGCTACAACGTCGAAGAGCGGAAACCGCTGCGAACGGCGGATCATCCGGTGGGGGAGTGGAACCATTTTGAGATCCGCCTCGAAAACGATCTGGTGACGGTCCATCTCAATAACCAGCTGGTGATCGAGAGATTTGCCGCCGAGTTCAAGCAGTCCAGGGGTCCGATTGTCCTTGAGCATCACGGTCCGCCGCTCTGGTTCAGGAACATTTATCTCAAGGAATTGAACTAAAAGGGCACTGTCCCCATTTGCAGAACCTCCAGCCTGTTCTGAGGAGCCAATGTTTTTGCCATACCTGAAATACTCCTGTACTCCGTTCTTCCCTCAGTGACCTGGCAGTCTCTGGCGAGAGTCCCACGAGCCGCGTTACCGGCGCGACTTTGGCCACGGACTGCTAGTGTACTAACCCGGATTATGCAAGAGATCTAAATTCAAGCGAGATTTGGGCCCAGAAAAAAGGCCGTAGCTCTCTGATATAAAAGGGTTTAGAGAAACAATGACCCTAAACAGGAGCTACGGCAATGTCAAAAACAGTCTGCCAGAATACCCTGCCATTTCATAGCCACAGAAACATCACGGCTCGTTTTGATGGGGGGAGCCTCACTTCCGACGCAGGATGGTTGTTGTTTGGATCCCTGGATCGTCAACATCGATTGTGCGAGGGCTTCAGTTCGTGTATTGCGGAAAGTCGAGACCAACGCTACATTCGTCATGACCTGTTGAAGTTGATCCGACAACGAGTCTTGCAGATCGTGGCCGGCTACGAAGACTGTAACGACGCCGATACGCTGCGCTCGGATCCGATGCTCAAGACAGTCTGTGATCAGTTGCCAGAGAGCGATCCCGATTTGGCCACCCAGCCGACTTTCTCCCGCCTGGAGAACTCCGTCACCAAGAAGGATCTGATGCGTCTGAGCCGGTGGCTGCCAGGCCGTTATGTGCGCTCCCTGAAGAAGAGACGTCCCAGCAAGATCATCCTGGATCTGGACAGTACCGACGACCACACTCACGGCCAACAGGAGTTCTCCTTCTACCACGGGTATTACCGAAACCACATTCTGCATCCTTTGCTGATCTTCGATGCCGACACGGGAGACCTGGTCTGTGCCGTGTTGAGACCTGGCAACAAGGGGGCTGCCTCTCACATCGTGCCCATTCTGAAGCGAGTCGTGGAGGCCATCCGACAAGCAGTGGGGACGGATGTCGAGATTGAGATTCGGGCCGACAGCGGCTTTGCCACGCCTCGGCTCTACGAGTTCTGTGAATGTGAAGAGAATAAACTCCAGTATGTCATTGGGTTAAGTCGAAACCCTCGCCTGCAGCGAGTGGTCGAGCCCCTGCTGGATTCGACTCGGCTGAGGTTCCTTGAGCTGGAGGAAAAACAGCGTCAGTTTGACGAGTTTCTTTATCGAGCCCACAGCTGGGATCGATCCCGTCGCGTCATTGTCAAAGTGGAGGTCGATCAGCGTGGCATCAATCGTCGCTTTGTAGTTACCAACCGGGACGATCTCTGCTCCCAATCACTTTATGACCACTACACAAACCGAGGGCAGACCGAGAACTTCATCAAGGCCTTCAAGAATCATCTGAGCATGGACCGACTCAGCTGTCATCGATTCCTGGCCAATCAGTTTCGACTCCTCCTGCATGCACTGGCTTACCAGATGTTCGTGCGCCTGCGCGACTATCTTCACGGAACCCCCTGGCACAAGCTCGAAATCGAAACCTTACGTCGTCGGGTCCTCAAGATTGGGGCCCGGATCCGACAAACCACTCGACGCATCTGGGTCCATCTTTCCTCAGCCTTCCCCGAACAACCCCTCTTCCACCTCGTCTTGAGTCGCCTGAACTCCAGTTAGCTTTTCCCAGCTCCCCCGAAAAACCGCTTCCGACACTCATCCAGGCCCAGATCTGTCTGAAATTCACTCCCCAAACCACTCAAACGCCTCGCCAACCCATATTCTTCGCAAATCCGCCTGTCACACCTGCCCGCTTCCGAGTTGGGCCACTTCTCGAGTCGTTTTTCAACACCGAACTACGGTTCTTGCATAATCCGGGCTAAGTGAGTGCCACGCGCCTGCCGGTGGAGGCAGCCCGGTAAATAGCCTCGATAATTCTCATGTCCTGCAACCCCATTTCACCCGGGGTCGCATTGGGCCGTCCCGCCTTGATCGAGGCGGCGACGGCATCCATGTGCAGAGCCTGCTCCCGCACCTGCGGAAAGACCATGGGGCCGCTGCTGGTCATGCCCCGTATACCGTCGTACTGGTAAGCCGGTCGCAAACCAAACCAGCCTCGGGCGCAGGAGGCTTCAAAGCGCTCCACCGAGACTGCATAGCTGGTAGTGCAATTCGCCACTGTGCCGGAGCGGAATTCCATCTGCCAGGACAAGGACTCCTCAACATCCACGAAGATCTCGGGTTCGGTCTTGAACTCCTGAGCCGTGACAGCCACCGGTTCCTCTCCCGTGGCGTAGCGAGCTGCCTGGATGCAGTAAATTCCCACGTCCATCAAGGGTCCGCCGCCGGCCATCTTCTTGTGCAGACGCCAACGGGAACGATCCTTCAAGGGGAACCCGAAGTAGGCATGAATCAACTTGATGGGTCCGTACACCTGTTCCTGGCCCAGGCGCATTACCTCTTGATTGTGAGGTTCGTGATGGAGACGGTATCCAATCGCGAGTTGTCGGTTGGCGGCTTTGCAGGCGGCTACCATTTTCTCGGCTTCTCTCACCGAGATCGACATGGGTTTCTCACAAATTACGTGCTTACCCGCCCGGGCGGCCCGAATGGTGTACTCCGCGTGCATGGAATTGGGCAAAACGACATACACGATATCGATGTCGGAGTTGTCCCCGATCCGGTCGAAGGACTCATAGTCATAGATGTGGCTCGACGGGATGCTGTAGCGTTGTGACCACTCTTTTGCCTTGGCGGGTGTTCCGGTGACGATCCCTGCCAGCCGGCACTGTCTGGTCTCCTGTAGAGCCGGGGCCAGTTGCCCGGTGGCATATCTCCCCAGACCCACCAGAGCGACTCCCAGTTGCCGTCCCCCAGACTGCGCCAGGAAGGCTTCCTGCGAAGCAAGCGCGGCACCACCGGCTCCCAGCGAGTACTGGATGAAGTCTCTGCGTGTGGGCCTTCGAGCCGGGATCGGTTGTGCTTGGATTCGAGTCATTTCCTCCTCCTCTCAACACCCAGGTACAGGTCTCTTCCTTGCACCATGGCCTTCATTTTCCGATCGGCCACCGAGCGCCGGAGCATCCAGAAACCGCAGTCAGGATGCACCCACTTGATGCGCTCCGTGCCCAGCAACTCGACCGCTTCCTCGATACGGCGGGCTACCTCCCCCGGGGACTCGACCTGGTTGTCCTTGATGTCTATCACCCCGAGGCCCAGGCTGATGGAGGGCTTGAGATCCTGGAAAGCTTCCAGTTCCCGGTAACCGCGCCGGGTGCACTCGAGCACTAGATGGTCGCATTCGAGAGCGTTGAAGAAGGGTAGCAATTCTATGAAGAGACCCTCCTGGATGGTCTGTCCACCGTAGTTTCCGAAGCAAAGGTGAACACCCTTCTGCTCACCTGCACCGCCCAGCACGTGGTTGACGACTTGTGCAGCCCAGGTAGCGTCTGCGGGAGATCCGGGAAGGTTGGCTTCATCAACCTGGACGACGGGGGCATCGATCCTCTCTACCTGTCTGCGCAACGCCTCAGCGATATCCCAAGCCAGAGCCCTGATGTCGCCGTAGTGATCGTCCAGCAGCGTTTTGGACAGCATGTACGGACTCGAGATCGTCAATTTGAGAGGTTTTGATGTCAGTTGCTTTGCGAATGCGTAGTCGGCGATCAGATCAAGGGTTCCCTCCCCGACCTTTCCACGGACCACTCCCGCCGGCTGTTTTCGGAAGCTCATCCCGGGCTGATTTCGAAAGGCCTCAACTTCCCTGTACGTGAGGCCGGCATCGATTCCCTGCATGGGGAGGGCGAAATAGTCGATCATGCCGTTGCTTTCCGGATGATTGACGTTGAAGCGGGACAGTTCACCGTCCGAGATCACATCAATCCCTGCCAGCTCCTGGGTTTTCACAACCACCATCAGGGCGTCGCGCAGGTTACTTCTCAAGGGCAACGCCTGGAGCCATGAAGGCGTGGGATAGCTGCCGACAACAGTTGTTTGGATGGGGTTCTCGTTAATGGCCCTTGCCCTTTCGCTACACTCGGTAGGTCCGGATCTGGAAATCTGCAGACTTTTCAGACAGACAGAGTACAGGGGATCCGGAGGATACGCCAGTCAGGCTACCCGTGATCGTGATCAGGAAATTCGACAAATGGTTAACTTGACACTCGTAACGTATCGGGTTACGTTTCTAGTGGTGTGATCGCAAGCTTTCGGCACAAGGGGCTCGAGAAGTTCTTCCGCACCGGAAGCAAGGCAGGTATTCAGGCAAAGCACGCCCCTCGCCTGCGGTTGATCCTGGGCCGGCTCAATGCGTCAACGAGCCCACAAGACATGAGCTTGCCAGGGCTCGTCCTTCATGAGTTGAGTGGAAAGCGTCGAGGAACCTGGTCCGTTCGAGTCAGTGGGAACTGGCGGATCACGTTTCGATTTCGTGGGAAAGACGCGGTAGAGGTTAACTATGAGGACTATCACTGAGGTGACAAGATGAGAATGCATAAACCTCCGCATCCAGGCGAGGTCTTGCGCGAGCTGTGTTTGCAGCCGTTGGGCGTCAGTGTTACGGAGGCCGCCGAGGCATTGGGTGTGACCCGCAAGACGCTGTCGGCAATCTTGAATGGCCGTGCCGGAATCAGTCCGGAGATGGCCATCCGTTTGTCCATCGCATTTGATACGTCGGCGGAGAGCTGGTTGAATCAGCAGACCCAATATGAATTGTGGTTGGCCGAAAACAATCGTAAGAAGCTGAAGGTCAAGAAACTTACGGTCTCGGCGCTGCGGACGGTGGAAAGCCGGTGAGCGATCATGAACACGGTCCGATCGCCAAATTCCGTATCCAGGTTGTGCAGAAAAAACCGCTCCGATTCGTTGTCGGGATGAGGCTTCGTCGAGAATGATGATGGAGCATTCCGTAGAAGAGCGCGGGCAATGGCGACGCGTTGACGCTGACCTCCGCTCAGAATGGAGGCCCCCTCCTCCAACATCGTTTCGTAACCATTGGGTAGAGCACTGATGAAATTGTGCGCCCCGGCCCATTTCGCGGCCTCTGCCACCTCCGCCAGGGACGCCCCGCCCTACCTGACGAGGTCGAAGAACGCCTGGAGCGTATCGTAGCCATGGCAGGCCTTTCCGGGGGAGAGCGGGTGCTGGACGTTGGGACCGGCACGGGTGTCCTATTCCTCACATCCAGAAGTACGGGATTGATGAGGTTGTAGGATGCGATCTGAGCGCAGCGATGCTCGCTAAGGCCTTGGAACTGCATGACGTCACTTTCTGGTTGGGAGACGCCATCGATCTGCCGGAGAGCCTGGGCCGTTTCGATGTGGTGTTCCTCAACGCGATGTTCGGCAACGTGTGGGACCAGCGAGCAACTTTGAGCGAAGTGGACAAAGTGCCGCAGTCCAGAGGTCGCAAGCGTGTAACGTTGCAGGTTGGGAGTTGACCGGGTGGTGGGAGAACTTCAGGATGGACAGCCAGGGATCAGAAGGTGCACCCTTCATTGGTGTATACGCGTACTCGGCCAGCTCCGCTGCCGCGACAGCACCGAAACCGTAAATTCTCGTTGCCTTGGGGTGCAGGTGATACCAAAGCAGGTATTAGGGGTGCCAAAGGTAGGCATTGGAGTAGACCAAGGTAGAAGTCAGAGGGGTAATAGGGTTGCTTTTTGGTGCACCGAGTGGCACAATAATCGCAACTTTAAAGTGATCAGCGTCACAATCCTTGGGCGGGGAGGTAACTACCAATGCGAAAACTTCGCAGCCAGAGCGGTACCGCAACTGTAGAAATGGCCTTAATCTTGCCGGTGCTGCTGTTGATCCTGGTGGGTTCGCTGGAATTCGGAACCCTTTTTTCCACCTATCTGCGGTTTCAAAACGCTGTTCGGGAAGGTGCTCGAGTGGCTACGCTGGGGGTGCCCGAAGCAGAAATCACTACGCGGATTCACCAATTTGCGCCAGGCCTTAAGCCGTCCAGTTTAACCGTGAGTTATTGTCAAAAGTTGGGTACGGACCCATTAGGCGGCGACCTCGTTTTCACGGATTCCGTTTACAAATGTGACGTTTTCTATGACCTCTCCGAGGCGCCGGCAACCTTGTAGCCGGCGCCATCTTTTCTCAGCGCTTCTGCATAGTTTGAAGACCATCGTCAGCATGGTTTGCCTGGACAAACAGCCTCGAGTCTTGGCCGTTCGCAGTCTCACGGTTGCGAAGGTCGACTCGATCGGATTTGTGGTTCTCAGATGTGGCCAGTGCTCGGCTGGAAAATCGTAGAAAGCCAGCAACTCTGTCCGGTCCTTGGCCAGGCAGGACGTGGCCTTTGGAAACTTCAGCTGATAGGTGGCAATGAACTCGTCAAAGGCCCTATAGGCATTCTCTCGAGTTTCAGCCATCCAGATCTGATGCAGCGCCGTCTTTGCTTTTGGCTGAACGGCCTTGGGCAGACAGTTGAGCACATTGCCCGTCTTGTGCATCCAGCAGCGTTGCTGTCGCGTATTGCCGTAGATCTTGGCCAGGGCTTTCCAGAATCCGAGCGCTCCGTCGCCAATCGCCAGTTTTGGTCCCCTGTGCAGGCCTCTGGAGCGCAGATTCCGCAGCAACTCCCACCAGGATTGCTCACTTTCCCGGTAGCCATCTTCCACGGCAATCAGCTCCTTTTTGCCGTCCGCACGGGCTCCGATCAGCACCAGAAGGCAAAGCCGGCCGTCGTCAAAGCGAACGTTGGCATACACGCCATCGGCCCAAACGTAAACGTAGCGCTTGTTGGAGAGATCACGCAGCCTCCACTTCTCATAATCCTTGACCCACTTGCCTTTGAGCCGGCTGATCGTCTTGGCCGACAGTCCCGGTGCATCCGGCCCCAACAGTGCACTCAACGCATCCGAGAAGTCTCCTGTGGAGATCCCCTTCAGGTAAAGCAGGGGCAGCAGTTCCTCCACGCTCTTGCTACGTCTCAGATAGGGAGGCACCAGGCTGGAACGAAAGCGGATGATCTCCTCCGACTCCTCACCAGTTCCACGGTCTCGAACCCGCGGAATCCGAACCGGGATTCCTCCAATCCCTGTCTGGATCTCACGCTTCGGCAGGTAGCCGTTGCGAACCAGACGTTTGCGGCCCTGGCCATCACGCTGACCCTCGTACTCTTCCAGCAGCTCCTCCAGCTCGGCTTGAACCGCCTCAGCCAGAAGCTTCTGTGCTCCTTCACGCAGAACTTCCGTCAAGGCATCCTTCGTTGTGGTTGGTTCGTCGATGGAAACTACAGTATCTTTCTTCAAGGCGTATCCTCCTTCTCGGTCTCCGGGTGAATCCATGATTGAAGGTCACGGATTCAGGATACGCCGCCTCTCATACACAACTTCCGACCATAGCTCTTAACCGTGACAGTGACCAATGCTGAGGGCGACCGTGGCGAGGCTGTCCAGGTCGCCGCCGCCTACACCCAGGACATCAGCACCATGCTCATGGCAGTCATCGTCGGAACATCCGATTTTACGATGAACTACCAGACCACGATGCGGTTGGAGTGATCTGATGCGTGACTCGAATCGACCCCACAAGAAAAGTGAGCGTGGTGTTGCGGGTTTGATAGCGGCAGCCCTGGCAATAGCGCTTCTGGCCATGGCATCCCTCGTTGTGGACGGAGGGCTGGCGCTCAAGGCGCGCTCCGAGTTGGACAATGCTATGGACGCCGCTGTTTTGGCAGGTGCCATGGAGCTCCCCAACACCGCACAGGCACAGACACTTGCTCAGCAGTTCTTGGACGCGAATCAATCCACAGTAGGCTTGCTCGGCACTCCCACGGTCACCTTCAGTTTCCCTGGCAGCGACGGAGACCTGATCCAAGCCACCGGCACAATCGGCGTCACTACCCTGCTGACGGGAGTCATGGGAATCGACGATATCTCAGTGGGCTCCCCGTCGACCGCTCAATTGGTGGATCCGGATCTGGCATTGCTGTTCGATCGGTCTGCCAGCATGTGTTTCGAGAGCCACGGGTTTCAGTTCGTCTGTCCGGATGACGGCAAGCCATGGCAGCCCTTTAAGAAGGTCCAGAACGCGGCCAAGTTGTTCATCGATAAAATGCCGCTGGGATCGCGGGTTGCGTTGGTTTCTTACTCGACTTCCGCAACCCTCGACCTGGCGTTGAGCAGCGATAAGGACTTGCTCAAGTCCACGATCGACGGGCTGGTGCCGGATGGCTGGACAGACATTACAGGAGCCATGGGGACCGGAATCACCGAGTTGGTGAACAATGGAATCACTGGTCGAGCCCCGGTCATCGTACTGTTGACGGACGGCAGGGCCTCCTCAGTCAATGGGGTGCTGACTCTTCCAGGTCCGGCCGCCAACGACCCGGCCCTGGCTGAGGCCCAGGTGGCCGCCGATGCGGGCGTGATCCTTTTTACGATTGCCTTTGGACCTACCCCCGACGCCGCATTCCTGACCCAAATGGCCGAAACAACGGAAGGCGGAGAATTCTTCGATGCCCCCAACACGGGTGCGTTGATTCAGGCCTTCCTGACCATCGCCGACCTTACCTACGTCCGGCTCGTGGATGTCGGCTAACCCCAATACTGTTCACCCGAATCATTCCGGGTTGACAGTCCACTAGTAGACTTCCGAACTCCAACAGGCGGTTGCGGCCCTGAGGTGCCCCCACTCTCTGGCAGCCTGTCGGGCCGTTGCAGAGTGGGAGGACCCTCCGTGGTCCGAACCCTTCGCCGCATGGAAGCGGCTCCCACACTTCGCCGGCCTGTCAAACCGTTGCCCTACGACCGGCAAGCTGCCAATCGCAGTGCCAGGAAGCCTTGCCCACCGGTCACCATCTTTCAGACCTGCGTCACAACTCTTGGCGGGCTGCACTAACTAGTTCCCGTCCGTTCGTAAATATTCGGTAAACCCGTAAGCGTAATCTCGAGCGTTGGGTTACAGGGAAACTCAAGTTGAGCGCAGGGAACAGCGGAAGTCTTTGCGTAAGGGGTAGAGCCAGATGCTCTTGGTGGGTAGATTGGCTTGGTGGTTACGATCCAGCTTTCCGCGCCCTTGGGTGTGGCCGACATGGATCCAGTTGGCAGCCTTGTAGCAGGCGCCTGTGAAGCGTTGAGTGTCGACGAAGGTTTCCAGCAAGACAGGTCGGTAGGCGTAGCGATTGTGCCAGTCTTCGGGGAGTTGACGGGCGGCCATGGCCAGTAGCTTGGAGGCCAGGTTCTTGGACTCGACCCAGGGCAGGATTAAGAAACGGGCGTTGTTGACAATCAGCTGCAGGTTCCTCTCCCGTTCCGAAGGACGCCAGCCGATGAAGCGGTCGCGCGCGGCGGTTTTCCAGGCGGCGGCGCCAAAGCCGAGCAGAGCCAGGATGCGGTTTTCCGAACAAGCGAAGTAGCGCAGCTGAGCACCGGGCAGGGGCTTGTATCCCAGATAGTGGTAGCGGTCGATATATTCATTCCACAAAGTGGAGTCCGGGCGGCTTAGGACCGGCTCCAGATGCAGGCCTGCCAGCTCATGCACCGGCCGGGACAGCAGCGGCTGCGGGGCGCTGCAGAAAGTGTGCTCGATTCGGCCCGAGCCTCCTTTGCGGTTGCGAGGGGGCGGCAGTTGCAGCAGCCCCTCGCGATGCATGCGCAGCATGGCCACCCGGCAGCTCATCTGCTTGAGGCCACCGTCCGTTTTGCGCCACTCGAGCAATCGGCACGCCAATCGAGACAGCTGAGCGCGCGTGCGGGTTGGGTTGTCGGCAATCAAGTCGCACAGTTGCCCGATCTCCTGACCCGTGAAGTTGCGGCCACAGTAGCGCTTCATGCCGCCTCCCGACCACCGGGTCGACCCCAGGCCGCTCTTCGGTCGGGGTCCATTTCCCAGGGCAGGAATCTCGTCAGTTGGGGCGGCGCCCGGTTGCCCGATTCGGCGCAGCACTGCAGATAGCAACTCAACCAGCGTTGCGGATTGATCTCCCACAGCTGCAAGGTTTGCAGAATCGTGAACACAACCGCGGCCAGACGGGCGCTAGACCGACTGCCTGAGCCGTAGTAGTTCTTGCGACCCACCACCGGGCCTCGCAAAGCGCGCTCTGAAGCGTTGTTGTCCATGGCCACCTCGGGGTGATCCAAAAAGACGGTCAACCCTTCCCAGTGTCGCTCCAATCGGCGCAGCACCTTCCTGCAGGCCCCATGCAGGACCCGGCTCTGCAACTCCGCATCGCGCTGCCTCTCCAGTCCCAGCACCGCCCCCCGCAGTTCCCGATCCCGGGCGGCAAAGCCGGCAGGCTGTTCTCGGGCCTGCACGCGACACCGATTCAGATCGAACAGGCCTCCGATCCCCTCCACCCAACTCATCGCCCACCCCTCCAACTCGGGCCAGGACTTGGCCAGGGAAAAAAAGTCGCGTCGCACGTGGGCCCAGCAAAAGGCCAACTCCAGACCCTCCCATTGTCTGGCCAACTTCTTGTACACAACGTAGCGGTCGCTCAGCAGAATGCCGGCCGCAGTGCCTCCGAAGTGCGCCTCCGGCACCTGGGCCGAGCGGCTGGGAGACAGCGTGAACACTACCGTCGAAGGGGATCGGAACACCCACAGATGCCAGCCGTGACCTATCTTGCCCTCCACCTCCTCGAACACCCGCCAGCCGGTCTCGTCAGCCTGCCAACGATCCTCGCTCAACTGCCTGACACGGATGGCCTCCCGGACCGGCTCCAACAGCGGGAGCAGTTTCCTCAGCCCTCCCGCGATCGTCCCAGCCGACAGCCTCACTCCTTGGTCGGCCAGTTCCTGCAGCAGTCGGTTGCTGGGACGCGCATAAAGATACTTGTCCAAGATCACCCTCACCCACACCGAGATGCCCAGCTTGCCGCGCGGGATCAAACGGCCTGGTGACGGCGCCGTCACGATGCCGGGCAGGACCCCACAAGCACAGCTTGGATGGTATCGCCTGCGTCTGATCACCCGACGCCAGACCCGCGTCTCGATCTCTACCACCTGGGCCTCATCGGTACCAGGAAACGGATCCAGGCGCCGTCCGCAGCGGGGACACTTCCGCTGCTCTGCGGGCAGATCAGCCACTTCCTCCCGGGCTTCCAGCCCATCCAGACTGCTTCGACCATGTCCCCGCGTCCCCGGCTGCTGTCCGCGAGGGCGCGCTGAGACCTGGCTCCGGGATGGGCTCTTGCCCTCGCAGACCAAACGCTCGCTACGACGACCGTACAGACAGCCTTCCAACTCTCGAATGCGTGCCCGTAGCTCTTCGTTTTCGCTCTTGAGATCGGTTCTCCGTCGGACCGCTTCCCCGTGCCGGGCCTTCCAGTACGCCGCAGCCCAACGCAAGCTGATGTACTCCTCCTTATCCACCCGGATCTGAACGCCGGCTGTCGACGCCCGCTGCCGGGACTCCCGATTCTCTACGCCTTGCTCCCCCTGACCTAGGGCGGCTCCCATGTCCACCTATATACACGATTGAAAGTCCTGTGTCCAGCAAAATCTGATGGTGTCAGCGGAGGGATGGGTTTACCGAATATTTACCTTTCAGGGCCGACAAGGGCTCTTACATGCGGTTTTTGACCTGGGAAAGTGCCTCTAAGGACGCGGAGCACGCCTGTGATAGCCTTTTCCTCTCATGCCTCGGGCCAACCGCTACATTCAACCTGGTTGTCTCTACCATCTGACCCACCGCTGCCACGATCGACAGTTTCTGTTCCGATTCGCCAAGGACCGTCGTGAGTACCGAAACAGGCTCCGGACGAGCTTGGCGGGGTCTGCGGTTTCGTTGCTTGCCTACTGCATCACTTCCAACCACACCCACCTGCTGGTGGAAGCGGGTTCAACAGACGGGATCAGTCGGATGATGCAGAAACTCGAGGGCGAATTCGCCGAGTGGTACAACTGGCGGAAACATCGCAGCGGAGCTTTCTGGGAGGATCGATTTCACTGCACAATGATAGAGGGGAATCCGCATCTTTGGAATTGCATGGTCTATATCGACCTGAATATGGTCAGGGCGGGGGTCGTCCAGCATCCGGAGGAATGGCGCTGGTGTGGATTTGATGAACTCACTGGCCGCCGGCAGCGTTACCGGCTGCTTGATTTCGACTGCGTGCTCAAGTGGAACGATGGGATGAGGCATCACGAATTCGCGGGACTCTACGAACTCGCGATCGCAGAGGCGCTCGAGCGGCGCCGACTGCAGCGTAATCCAATCTGGACTGAGAGCATTGCCGTTGGTAGCAAGGCGTTCATCTCGACCGTCGCTCAGCGGCTGCTGAATCGGAGGCGGCTGGAAGAGACCGAGGTGGACGGCGGCGCCTGGATCGTTCGCGAGTCGCCAATTCCTTACGGCGACGCGCTCCCAACCACAGAAGAAGCCAAGACTCCCTCTCGCCTGGACTAGCGCAAGCCAACCGATTGTGCAGGAGCCTTTTGTGAGTCTCCTAACCCAGCCCCAGCCTCTAGAGCCGTTGAGCCTTAGATGCGCTTTTCAGTGTCAAAAAATGCGTCTAAGGCCACTTTTTCGGCCCAGAAACCGTAGTAAGTTGTTGGATTTCCGCGACAAAACGTGGTCCGACCCCGAAACTCCCCCGCCAAGGACCCCGAAACTCCCCCGCCAAGTGGTGGAGCCTCATCGACGGCCGGATTCGCGTTCAGGCGTGGCACCATTCAGTTCAAGAGTTCAAGCGTATCGCCATTCAGCACCGTGCCCTCTACCAGAACGGCACCGTAAACACCGGCCATACCGTCGTGGTTCTGAGCGACTCTTCGTAGAATCTCGGCGCTTGACTCTCCTGTCTCGGGATCGAGGTTGATCATCTTACAGCGCGGATCCCGCTCCAGAATCGAGACCACGACTTTCGATCCGATACGCAGCGATCGGCCGACCAAGCCATCCTCCTCAAATCCTCGTCCCGATTTTAAGTCTACGTAGACATTCGCCCGGAAGCGTCGTTTGTCGACGGCCACTCCGAGGTCCCTGCCAAGCTGGTCTACAGTTTGAACGGAAAACAGCGATACCGGACGACAATCTGTCATCGACCGGTCCGATCGCAGCAGAGTGAGCACGTGGCGATCGCCGATTCCATCGCAAAGCATGCGGATGAGCCCCGGGTCATCTATGGTGAAAGTCTCTCTCGAGGGTGTCTCAACGTCCACCGTGAGGTCCGCTGCATCCCCAAACAGGGGGTTCAGGCCAGGCGAGATGTTCTCTGCTTCGGCGAGATGGGGAGGCTTTCGGGCCTTTTCGGGGTAACGGAACCGAGGGCGATACTGAAGCAGTTTATTCGTTTCTCTCCCCGTGAGGTAGGGAAACCCTTTTGGACAGGCCGAACTTTTGAAGGCGAAGAGACGGTCACCATATACCCCGGAAAACCCCATGAATACTTCATCCAATTCATCACCCCGCATGCTCTTAACAGGATAGCGCCAGAGACTCTCGACTCTCCCGATAATACTCACGTCCGAATTCCTTTCTCTGTTCCCCTCAGCCACTCGTCCGCGTCAGACCGAATTTGTGGTCGCGAATGGGTGGTGCCTCACGATCAGTGAACGCATTCCATTTGAGCCGCTATGTTCTCCTTTGGAGCCTTTCCTCAGGGAGTTCCCGAATGCTAAGCTACTAGAGGGCCATTTGCAATCGGTTGATTAGTCACCGACCAGGCAGGCTTTCAGGCACAGGCATGAGTAGCGTACTTTCTTGATGGGTAGCTCCTTCCGTGGCTTGACAGTGCGCACCCCGCAGGTCCACGATCGCAGACAGGCTCGTTCGGAAAAATGTCAGGCTTTGAAGGAAGTGGGATGTGAGGTTAACACTCAATCTCGTGATGCTGGAGACCGTTGTGGTCGTGCTGGCTGGATGTGCCCAGCCAGCTGTCGTAGAAACCGGCACGGAAGACACTAGCCAGGCAGACCGGGATGCGATCCGGGCGCTGGAAGATTGTTCGGGATATCTGGAACAGTGACAACCCTCTGCCCGGCGCGAAAATGCAATAGCACCCCGGGAACTCCGCCGCTCGGGTCTCGCGGGCAAGTGTGAGCTTTTCATGGTCGCCAGGAGGTCTGGAATGAGTGCCGAAAGTCGCAATATCGGTCTTAGCGTGTTCTTGATGTCCATGGCTGTCGTTTGCCTTGCGAGTTCGGGATTGTGCCTGGCTGAGGACGACGACCGCTACCTGAATGCGGTGCGGGAATTCGCGGATAAAGTTCTCGAGTGTGGCCGGGATGTATATGGCCCCAAACACACGCCCCTGTTTGTAGACGGCGTTGATGCTGACACTCTCGAGCCGGTGAAGTGGAAGTATCAGGGCCAGGAGTGGATCATGTCCAACCTGGCCACTCAGCAGAACCTTTTCCGCGTTCTTGACGGTCTGACCCGACTGACCGGTGACCCGAAGTACCATGATGCGGCTGTTGCCGCCATCCGCTATGCCTTCGCCAACCTTGTCGATGACAATGGTCTACTGTGTTGGGGCGGCCATGCGATGTACGACGCCGCTGGGGACAGACTGGTCGGAGAAGGCCCCAAGCACGAGCTCAAGAACCACTATCCGTACTATGAATTGATGTGGGAGGTCGACCCGGCAGCCACGAAGAGATTCATTGAGGCCTTCTGGAACGCCCATATCCTGAACTGGTCCAACCTTGATATGGATCGCCATGGCAAATACCACTCTACACAAAGCAAGTTCGAGTTCTGGAACAGTGGATACAAGGGCGGTGAAATGGGCAAGCTGTGGGGCAGCGAATACAAAGGCGGTCCAATCTTCTTCGTCGGCAAGGGCCTGACCTTTGACGCCGCCGGCACCGATCTCATGTATGCAGCGGCGCTGCTTCACAAGTTCAGCCGGGAAAAAGAGCCCCTGATCTGGGCCAGGCGTCTGGCCTATCGGTACGTAGAAGCCCGAGATCTGAAGACCGGCCTGGGTGGAGTTCAATACAGCCAAATAAAGAACGACCGCGCCCAGGCGCAGTTAGGCCCGGAGCTGGGCGAAGGTGCCCTGGAAGGCACATTTCTGCACCCTGAAAATGCCTTCTTACGAGAATTCGTTGCGACAGTAGCGCGGCTGAAGTTATCTGAAATGCTGGGCGAGGAGGGAAAGGAATTTCGGCAGTGGGCTGTGGACGATCTGGTCGCATACTCCAAGTACGCCTATCGGCCGGAAGACAATACATTTGCCCCCATGCTGGCCGACGGAAGAGATTTGACCGGATTCGAGCTTCAGCGAGACGGCTATTTTGGCAGGAAAGGAACTATTCTGGGGCGCGTCCCGGTGAATACGAGCTACTTGTGGGCTTACGCTCTGGCTTACAGACTCAGTGGTGACGAGTTTCTCTGGCAAACGCTTCGGACCATCTTTCGAGCCAAAGACCTGGGTGAAATCGGTCCCTCGCCCGCCGGGCCGCACAAGGTCAACATGGATTGGGGCTCTGCCAAAGCCAGCAGCGTGTACTTTGCTCTGGAAATGGCTCGAATAACTAGCGACAGTCAGTTCCTGGCCCTGGCCCGAAAGGTTGGTGACAATATCCTGGAGAAGAGGTTTCGAGACGGCTTTTTCTTTCCTTACGGCAAGAATTACCGGTTCTCCAAGTTTGACACTCGCGTCGTACCGGCGCTACTACATCTTGTTGCCACGGGACGGGGCAACCCAACTGTAATGCCCGAGGCATTGCCTTCAAGAAGAGGAGCTTTCTTCCAATGCTCATACGCAGATAAAGGCCGACAGGTCTGTAGTATGATCTATCGGGCCAAGCGTCAAGGGGGGGATTGATTCTTGAATAACCAACCTGCATCTTTCTGTCAGAGATGGGCAAAGACGGAAAGTTATCATTCTTGATACCTGAAAATGGAATTGCCGACTGTTCTTTCAATGGGGCTGCTGATAGGTTCCCTATTGGCTCCCTTGACGGGAAGAGCCCAGACGGCTCCTCGCTTTGAATCCGACATTCTCCCCATATTCGAAAACAACTGTTTTTTCTGTCACGGCGACGGCATCCAGGAGGCCGGCCTCGACCTCAGGACTCCTGGGAGTGTGCTGAAAGGCGGTGGTTCGGGGCCTGCGGTGACTCCCGGTGCGGCAGAGAACAGTCTGCTTTTCGAGAAAGTCGTTTCGGGGGAGATGCCCTTGGGAGGAAACAAGCTCGACTCCGGGGAGATCGAGCTGATCGGGCGGTGGATCGACTCGGGTGCATCGATCGAGGCGGAGGATTTCGGACGTCTCGACGCGCAGGCGAACCCGGGGCATCCTGGCGAGCGCGAAGTTCTGGTCACTATACTGGCCGTGAAATGTCTGTCCTGTCACGGAAGGCGAATTCAGCAGGGTGAGTTGGATGCCCGGACTCGCGCTGGACTTCTCAAGGGAGGCAAGTCGGGTCCGGCTATTGTCCCCGGAGAGCCGGACCAGAGCCTGCTGATCCAGCGCATCGAATCGGATGAGATGCCGCCTCGGGAAGCTCTGTCTGCATACTCCGTTCGCCCCATCAGTTCCAGTGAGTTGGAGAAGCTGCGACGATGGATTGCCGCGGGAGCACCGGCGCAGTCTGAAGGGACTCCTACAACCGACTCCGCCTCGGAATCACCGGCAGGTGGACGGGACGATCGATTCTGGTCGTTCCGCTCACCTCGCCGTCCCTCGATTCCAAAGGTTCGCGGCGAGAACTCGGTGCGAACTCCTATTGACGCCTTTCTACTGGATCGTTTGGAATCCAAAGGTCTGACCTTCTCGTCCGAAGCAAGTCGTCTAACCCTGATGCGACGAGCCTACTTCGACCTGATCGGCCTCCCCCCCACGCCAGAGGAAATCGAAGAGTATCTCGCAGATCAAGACAGTTCCGCGTATGAGCGACTCATAGACCGCCTCCTGGCGTCACCGCACTACGGTGAACGCTGGGCCCGTTACTGGCTTGATGCGGCCGGCTACTCCGACTCGGAAGGCCAGGTCTCCGCCGATGCCATTCGACCGCACGCTTACCGTTATCGGGATTACATCATCCGTTCCCTGAACCAGGACAAACCCTATGACCAACTGCTCACCGAGCAGTTGGCCGGTGACGAGTTGTTCGACTACAAAGCGGTCAAGGAGCTGTCATTTCTGCAGCGGGACAACCTGGTTGCCACGGGGTTCTTGCGCATGGCCCCTGACGGTACTTACAGCACCTCACAAAACTTCGTGCCGATGCGCCTGGAAGTGGTGGCCGGACAAGTCGAGGTCCTCAGTTCCGCCGTGATGGGTCTCACGCTGGCCTGCGCTCGCTGCCATGATCACAAGTTCGACCCCATCTCCCAGCAAGAATACTATGGCTTCAGCGCCATCCTTCGATCCGCTTACGACCCCTACGACTGGCTGTCACCCAGCACGACACCTGTCGGGCCCAAGGCCGCCTGGGACGAAACCAACACGCGCTTCCTGCCGAGCCTGTCCGAGAAGGAAAGCCGGGAAGTGGAAGCCCACAACGCTCCTTTCCAGCAAGAGATCGAGACTTTGGAGCGTTCTCTTGAAAGCATAGCGCGACCTCTGCGGCAAAAACTCTTCAGCGAGAAGTTGATGCAACTGCCCTCGGCGATCCGTGGCGACGTCCGCGCCGCCCTGGACACGTCCGCCGATCAACGGAGCGCGGAGCAGAAGTATCTAGCCGAAAAATTCCAGTCAGAATTGGCGATCTCGGCTGAGGAGTTGGAGGAGAGATTCACGGATTACAGGCTAGAGTCGGAAAAGATCAAGGCAGCAATCACCGCCGCCAGGGAGAAGCTGTGGCCGGCACCGCAAGTCCGGGCTCTCTTCGACATGGGCGACCCTCCGACCCCCACCCATCTGCTGGGGCGTGGGGACTACCGCAATCCGGGTCCGCCCGTCGAACCCGGGGTCCCCTCGGTTTTACGCGGCGGATTGTCCCCCTACAAAGTCGAGTCTCTGCCCTTTTCGACGAAGACCAGTGGGCGGCGGCTGGCTCTGGCTCGATGGCTGACGCAGCCGAGTCATCCGCTAACCACACGAGTGATGGTCAACCGCATCTGGCAACACCACTTCGGTCGCGGGCTGGTCAGCACACCCGGAAACTTCGGCAAACTCGGTTCCCCTCCCTCGCATCCGGAATTACTCGACTGGCTGGCCACTGAGTTTGTTCGTCGCGGGTGGAGAATCAAGGCGATGCACAGGCTGATCATGACCTCCACGGCCTATCGGCAGGATTCACGCATCGACCCGAAGCTGCAGGCTGCCGACCCGGACAATGTTCTGCTCTCCAGGTACCCATTGACACGTCTGGACGCCGATGCCCTGCGAGATTCCATCCTCAAAGTTGCCGGACGGCTCGATACTACACCTTTCGGTCGGGCCGACGACGTGGAGGTCATGCCCGACGGAGAAGTGGTAGGCAAGGGTACGGAAAAGGGAGCTCGACGCAGCATCTATCTGCTGCAGCGTCGCAAGACCCCGGTGACAATGTTGGAGATCTTCGATGCACCCCAATTGAATCCGAACTGTCTGAAGCGACCACGCTCGGGCGTGTCCTCCCAGGCTCTGCAGATGATGAACAGCGATACGGTTCGCGAGAACTCTCGCTACATGGCGGGACGCATCATCGATGCAGTCGGGGCGGATGTCGAGAAGCAGATTGAACGCGTCTTTCTGACGGCACTGTGTCGGAGGCCTTCCGCCGAGGAAGTGAAAACGGCAAAGTCTACTCTATATGAGGTGAGATCTCACTGGAGACAACATCTGGACCGTGCAGTTCCCGCTGAACCCAAAGAATACCGAGCTCAATGGCTGGCCTTGGCCACGCTCTGCCATACCATCCTGAACTCGGCCGAGTTCCTGTATATTGATTGAGGAGAAAACGATGTCGCCCCTGCAGGATTCTGCCCATCACCAAGATGTCGGCAAGTTCGGAAACCTCTCCCGTCGAAGCTTTTTCTCCCGCATCAGCGACGGTCTCTGCGGAACGGCGGTGGCTTCCCTCCTGGGGGCTGATCTGTTTTCGGCCAACCCGGTCCTGGCCAGCACCGGGCGCAAGGTCTATGACCTGAATCCGCGAGCACCCCACTTCGAGCCTCAGGCAAAGTCCGTAATCCATCTGTTCATGAATGGTGGTCCCAGCCAGGTTGATCTGTTTGATCCGAAGCCCATGCTGGAAAAGTACAGTGGCCGGCCTCCCGGCAGGGATCTGGCCAACGATATCGAGTTCACCGACGAGGCCGGGGGATTGATGCCGTCTCCTTTTCGCTTCGCCAAGTACGGGGAATCCGGAATCGAGATTTCCGAGGTTATGCCGCATCTGGCCCGGCAAGTCGATGACATCGCCTTGATCCGGTCCATGTTTACCACCAACTTCAACCATGAGCCGGGCATCTTCATCATGCAATCGGGACGCATGCTGGCGGGCCGTCCTTCCCTGGGGGCCTGGGTCACGTATGCACTGGGCAGCGAGAACGAAAACCTGCCCGCTTACGTCGTGCTCGATGACCCGAAAGGGTTTCCCGTCAACCACATACTGAACTGGCAGGCGGGTTGGCTCCCTCCCCTGTATCAGGGCACCCGAGTCCGATCTGAGGGTTCTCCCCTGCTCAATCTCAGGCCTGGGGAGGAGTGGCCCGATCCCATCGTCGAGCTCTCACGGTCGCTACTGAAAAAACTCGATGCGGCTCATCGCGATGCCAGATCCGGGTATCCGGACCTGGATGCCCGCATCTCCAACTACGAGCTGGCCGCTCGGATGCAGATCTCGGCCACGGACGCGCTGGACGTCTCGCAGGAGAGCGAAGCCACTCGGGAAATGTACGGGATCAACGATGAGGTCAGTGCATCCTACGGGCGACGCTGCCTGATGGCTCGGCGCCTGGTGGAGCGCGGAGTCCGCATGGTTCAAATCTACATTGAGGGCCAGATCTGGGATACCCACTCCGATCTGGAGAAGGATCTGAATTACTGCTGCTCCAAGACGGACAAGCCGGTGGCCGCACTTCTAAAAGACCTCAAGCAGCGAGGTCTGTTGGACAGCACCCTGGTCATCTGGGGAGGCGAGTTCGGACGGCTGCCGCTCTCTCAGGCCAGACCCGGAAAGGGGATGGGTCGCGATCACGGCCCTGCCGGTTTCACCGTATGGATGGCAGGAGGCGGTGTCAAAGGGGGGACTGTCTACGGTGCCACGGACGACATCGGCTATAAGGCAGTTGAGAACAAGGTCAGCGTTCACGATTTCCATGCAACCATTCTCCACCAGCTGGGCATGAATTACCGAGATCTCGTCTACCATCGCGAGGGACGAAGTGAACGGCTGACCGATGAATTTCCTGCCCGAGTCGTCAAGGAGATTCTCGCCTAGCCCGGATTATGCAAAAGATCTGAATCCGAGTGAGATTCTGGCTCCAGGAAAAAGCCGTAGCTCTCTGATAAAAAAGGGTTTACAAAAACAATGACCCTAAACAGGAGCTACGGCAATGTTGAAAGCAGTCTGCCAGAATACCCTGCCATTTCACAGCCACAGAAAGATCACGACGCGTTTTGATGGAGGGAGCCTCACTTCCGACGCAGGATGGTTGTTGTTTGGATCCCTGGATCGTCAACATCGATTGTGCGAGGGCTTCAGTTCGTGTATTGCGGAAAGTCGAGACCGACGCTACGTTCGTCATGACCTGTTGAAGTTGATCCGACAACGAGTCTTGCAGATCGTGGCCGGCTACGAAGACTGTAATGACGCCGATACGCTGCGCTCGGATCCGATGCTCAAGACCGTCTGTGATCAGTTGCCAGAGAGCGATCCCGATTTGGCCACCCAGCCGACTTTCTCCCGCCTGGAGAACTCCGTCACCAAGAAGGATCTGATGCGTCTGAGCCGGTGGCTGCTAGGCCGTTATGTGCGCTCCCTGAAGAAGAGACGTCCCAGCAAGATCATCCTGGATCTGGACAGTACCGACGACCACACTCACGGCCAACAGGAGTTCTCCTTCTACCACGGGTATTACCGAAACCACATTCTGCATCCTTTGCTGATCTTCGATGCCGACACGGGAGACCTGGTCTGTGCCGTGTTGAGACCTGGCAACAAGGGGGCTGCCTCTCACATCGTGCCCATTCTGAAGCGAGTCGTGGAGGCCATCCGACAAGCAGTGGGGACGGATGTCGAGATTGAGATTCGGGCCGACAGCGGCTTTGCCACGCCTCGGCTCTACGAGTTCTGTGAATGTGAAGAGAATAAACTCCAGTATGTCATTGGGTTAAGTCGAAACCCTCGCCTGCAGCGAGTGGTCGAGCCCCTGCTGGATTCGACTCGGCTGAGGTTCGTTGAGCTGGAGGAAAAACAGCGTCAGTTTGACGAGTTTCTTTATCGAGCCCACAGCTGGGATCGATCCCGTCGCGTCATTGTCAAAGTGGAGGTCGATCAGCGTGGCATCAATCGTCGCTTTGTAGTTACCAACCGGGACGATCTCTGCTCCCAATCACTTTATGACCACTACACAAACCGAGGGCAGACCGAGAACTTCATCAAGGCCTTCAAGAATCATCTGAGCATGGACCGACTCAGCTGTCATCGATTCCTGGCCAATCAGTTTCGACTCCTCCTGCATGCACTGGCTTACCAGATGTTCGTGCGCCTGCGCGACTATCTTCACGGAACCCCCTGGCACAAGCTCGAAATCGAAACCTTACGTCGTCGGGTCCTCAAGATCGGGGCCCGGATCCGACAAACCACTCGACGCATCTGGGTCCATCTTTCCTCAGCCTTCCCCGAACAACCCCTCTTCCACCTCGTCTTGAGTCGCCTGAACTCCAGTTAGCTTTTCCCAGCTCCCCCGAAAAACCGCTTCCGACACTCATCCAGGCCCAGATCTGTCTGAAATTCACTCCCCAAACCACTCAAACGCCTCGCCAACCCATATTCTTCGCAAATCCGCCTGTCACACCTGCCCGCTTCCGAGTTGGGCCACTTCTCGAGTCGTTTTTCAACACCGAACTACGGTTCTTGCATAATCCGGGCTAGCCCGACTGAGCCCTTTCTTAGACCGCTTCCAGGTCGACTTTCTTAAACTCGCTGACGCGCGCGGTAATGGCTCGCTCCGTGGGCAGGCGCTCGATACTGCTGGCACCGAAGAAACCCGCCACACCTCGAGTTCTCTTGAGAACGTAATCCACATCCTGTGGTTCACTCACCGGTCCTCCGTGGCAGATGACCAGGACGTCGTCGCGCACTTCTTTGGCCGCATCGTGAATCGCCTGAATCTCGCTCACGCATTGATCCAGCGTCTTCGCCGTCTTGGCGCCAATCGTCCCCTTCGTGGTCAGACCCATGTGAGCTACCAGCACATCCGCCCCGACTCTTGTCATCTCCACTCCTTCCTCCACCGTGAAGACATAGGGAGTAGTCAGGAGATCGAGCTCATGGGCCAACCCGATCATTTCGATTTCTTGCGAGTAACTCATACCGGTTTCTTCCAGGTTCTGGCGAAAAACTCCATCGATCAAACCCACCGTTGGGAAATTCTGAACCCCGAGGAAGCCCAGGGCCCGCAGCTCGCCCAGAAAGATATGCATCAGTCGAAAAGGGTCGGTGCCGCATACCCCGGCCAATACCGGGATGGTGGTGACCGGCAGGACCTCACGGGCCATTTCCACGACGATAGAATTGGCGTCGCCATAGGGCATCAGGCCCGACAGGGATCCGTGTCCAGCCATGCGAAATCTACCTGAGTTGTAAATGACAATCAGGTCAGCCCCACCCGCCTGAGCACATTTTGCGGAGATTCCTGTGCCCGCACCAGCACCGACAATCGGGATTCCGCTCGAGACCTGTTCTTCAAGTCGTTTGAGGATTGCTTTTCGAGATAACCTGGGACGGTCATTGGCCATGGGAAGTACTCTCCTTACTCCAGCATTTTGAGTAAACCCTGCGTCATCGCCTCCGCAAAAGTCGGGTCATTGATATTGACATCCATCTCATACACCGCAATGTCGGGGCGCAGGTTGCTTTTGATCGCACTGAACAAGGCATCGTCTGCCCCTGGCCAGTGAAATGGACCGCCGGGTGCCGAAATAACGGAAAGGCCTCTTTGGGGTATATAGACGGCAACCGGACCCGTCGAAAGATTCAACTTTTCGGCAAAGACTCGACCGATTTTCGCATTTTCTTCGGGGGTGGTCCGCATCAGCGTGACGTTGGGATTATGGGGGTAAAAGCGTCGTCCAGCGAACTTCTCCGGAACCGAATCGGGTGCCCAGAAATTCACCATGTCGAGGCAACCCGGTGCAACCACTGCGGGAGTCCCGGTGCGTGCCGCTGCTTCGAGACGGGAGGGCCCGGCACTGAGAACACCCCCCACGACTTCATCGGCCCACTCCGTGGTTGTGACGTCCAGGACACCCTGAATATAACTCGCCTCGACCAGGCTCTCCATCGTCTGTCCACCGGTGCCTGTGGCGTGGAAGACGAGCACCTCGTAGCCGGCTTCCTCGAGCCGAGCCCGTGCCGCTTCCACACAATCTGTCGTATTTCCAAACATGGAGGCAGCGATGAGAGGTTTGTCCTGCTGCTTCTCAATCATCGTCTCAACCATTCCGCAGACTGCGCCTGCCGCCTGGGCTATGACCTGGCGACTGATCCGATTCAGCCCGCTGATATCGACGATGGACGGGATCATCGCGACATCCTTCACCCCGACAAAGCCGCTTACATCGCCACCAGCCACGGTTGAGATCATTACTTTAGGTATTCCAAGAGGCAAAACCCGCATGGCTGCCGTAACCATGGCCGTGCCGGCAGTTCCGCCCATCCCTATCAGCGCATCGAAAGCCCCGTCGGCGTGCAGTTGCTGAGCAGTATTGGCCGCTCCCTGAGCCATCACCTCCACAGCCCGTCCACGGTCGCCGCCGGCTGCCAGCTCGCGGACATCCTCACCCGCACTCTGGGCCACTTGTTCCCGGGAGACATCGGGTTCAAAGGGAGGATCCTTCAAAATGCCCAGGTCGACGACCAGGGTTTGATGGCCGCGATTTTCGATCTGTCGCTGGAGGAATTGGATTTCTACGCCCTTGGTATCAAGGGCGCCAAGAATCGCAACGATAGCCACTTGCGCCTACCTCCCGGGGTCACTCGACTAAGTGTCAACTCAAGGGGAAGATGTACAGCAAAGTCGAGCTTCCTCCTATCAGGTTGTTTTCCTTTCTTTTCGCAGGCTACACGCTCCAGGGATCTCGCTCAGGACGCGATCGCAGGCTGTTCGCCTCAGGGTCGTCCACAAAAGTCTCGGTTGCGGGGTCGAGCCTCAATGTTCGCCCCAGGACCCAGGAAAGGGCAGCTGCATGGCAAGCTATATGCGAGCGCCGCATGACCGCAGGATTCGTTACGGTCTGACGGCGAGACTTGACGCAGTCAAAGAAATTTTGAGCGTGTGTAGCCACGTCCAACCCACGTCGGTGGTATCGAGGGAAGGATTGGGCCTCCTTCGCGAGAGCCTCAGGTGAAGCAACCATAGCACCGAGATCTCCCGTTTCGACCGATCCTTCGTCGCCAACGAAACGCACCGGGCAAGTGCCGACGTCTTGTACCCAACCGGGTCGCTCGCCCTGAGGAGCAGAAAGAAAATCCAAAATCAACTTCACGCCATTTGCATAACGGCAGGTAATGTTCTCATTGCTGGGAACGTACTCGATGGGCATGGTGTCATCTGCCTGATTGGCCCACTGGCAAAGGTCGACGGTGTGGGCCCCCCAGTCGAGCAGCCTGGCACCGGAATCGAAGTCCCAACAGCCGCGCCAGCGGCCCTGGACATACCTCTTGTTGTAGGGTCGCCACGGTGCCGGGCCGAGCCAAAGGTTCCAGTCGCAGGTATCCGGCGGAGGGGTCGGCTCACGTGGCAACCAGGCGGTCCCAATGACAGGTTGGTATACAGCGGCGTAGAGAGTGTGCAGTTTGCCGAGCCTTCCAGAGTGGGCGAGTTCAATTGCCTGCTGATAATTGGGGACACTCCGCCTTTGGGTACCTGCCTGGAAGATGCGACCATTCTTTTCCATGGCTTCAGCAAGCTGTTGACACTTCGCAATCGTCAACCCGCAGGGTTTTTCGCTGTAGACGTCCTTGCCTGCCTCGGCCGCCATGATGGAAGCTGGAGCATGCCAGCGATCTCCTGTGGCAACCATCACCGTGTCGATATCGTCGCGATCGAGTAATTCTCGAAAATCGTGGTAGAGCACACAATCGTCATTGCCATAGTACTCATCAACCAGCTTCTTACCTGCATCACGCCTGGTTTCCTGTACGTCAGCTACAGCCACGCACTGTAGGTCGGGAAGTCCCAGCATCGCTTCTTCGAGGTTGTACCTGCAACGCCCACCGTAACCAATTATGCCCATTGTGATCTTGTCACTGGGTGGTATCGCTCCACCGCGGCCCAACACCCTGGCTGGGAGCACTGTCGGAAACGAAGCGACGGATCCGAATGCAACTGATCTTTGGATGAACGAACGACGCGTTTGCCCCTTACGTGAGTCCATTGCTTTTCTTCTCGCTAATCCCTATCCCCTGCTTCTTCATTGCTGCCTGAATGATTCCTTCGGCTTCTGATTTGATCACTATTCTGCAAAGTCGACAACTCCCAAGTGTGGATACGAAGAAAGATTGCGACACTAGCCCCCAGGCAGCGCCAGATCTTGCGGCCGAACGCCTTCCGTGAATTTATTGCGGCCGAAGGGGATCGCTTTGAAATCCCCGACGTAGTCGACATTCGACTTCTCGGGGATTTTGTCTTCCAACCCCAGCGCCCAATACACTCCATTTACCACCACTCGCCGCAAATCTTCGCTCTCCAAGTCTTGCGACGCCCCAATCGTGCTGGTCACTACGCGCGCGCTCTTTCCCGACGGGCTCTCGAACGTGTGCGTCCAGACCAGGGGCATGATCGGCTTTTCGTAATTTGGCGCGTCATCCGGATTCATCCCCTTCAAGACCTGTCCGTAAATCAGCACCGCTGCGTCTTCGGGAAGTCGATTAATTCGATAGACGTCGGTCGGACCCCAGATGTCGCCCCCCACGCCTCGTAGAACCGGATGGCCGCGCTGGGCGCCGTTGACGATCCCTCGAGTGCTTTCGACTTTGTGGTGACCATGATGACCTCGATACGCCTCGCCCAACACGATTTGGCCAAAGCCGCCTTCTTTTGACCCCAGGCTGTAGCGCGCGTAGGGTGAATTCGGATTTTTCTTGTATTTGAAAGTGAGTAGTGAGCAGCGAATTCCCAGAATCGGACGTCCCGATTCGACGAATTCGACAAAGTGCTTCATCTGTTCGTCCGGCAATTCCAGATCCATCGCCAGGATGACCATCATGTCGGCGCTCTTTAGCAATTCCAGGCCGGGTATGTTGTCGATAACATTCGGATCGATTTCGCCCGTTTCGGCATTGATGGGGAACAGCACCGTGCATTTGAATCCATGACGTTGGGAGAGGATTTTGGCGAGCATGGGCAAGCCTTCCTCGGAACGGTATTCCCATTCGGCAGCTACCAGCACAATATGCCTGCCTTCTCCCGCACCCTCTGCCGGTTCATACGTCACCCACAAGTCATCGGCGGATGCGTCAGCCGGGCTCAAAAACATCAGAGCAGTGATCAGAGCCAGCATAACGACTGACCGAAACACGTGAATCATCGATAAACCTCCACCGACACTTAAGCGCTTTCCACCTTCTTCTGCTTCCGGCGTTCCAGCCAAACCTGAAAGTCACTTTTTCTCCAGGTGTGTTGCGGCTCGTAACCCAGCATCCGGGTTGCTTTGTGGTGGGACCACAGGGATGCGAATTCCGGCAGCGGAGCCCGCAGAGGTACGTTCGGATAGTACTCTTCGATCAGCGATCGAGTCTCCACCGTGGAACACGTATCAGCTCCGTTAATGAGGAAGACCCCGTGGCGAATCTCGGTGTTCTCGACGGCCAGCCGGAAAGAGCGTGCCGCATCCCGCGCGTCGGTAAACGCCCACAACAGCTTGTGCGGTGCCGGGGGGCCGGGACTCGGCCAGTCACCCTCCGGTTCCTCGAGCACCTTTCGGTAACGCTTCATCCAGAGCTCTTCAACAGTCAGGCCGCGAGCCCATCCCGAGCGGACCGCCACCTCGGCTCCTTCCCGATCGAGGTACCAGTTGTGATTAATCCGCAGACAGATCGTCCGGATTCCATGCCCGTCCGAGTACCCTTTGCAGGCCTGCTCGGCAAGCAGCTTGCTCAGACCATACGAATCCTGTGGTTCACAGGGATGCTCTTCGTCCAGGGGCAGGTACCTGGGTTCCAGTTCCCGGTTCTGGAAGGAAAACCCTGTCGCGGCGCCCGACGATGCCAGCACGACTGTGCGCACTCGAGCACCGATGGCGGCGTCGAGGACGTTGATCGTCCCTGACACGTTGACTTCGATCAAGCGTTCAGGCGATGCCCGGCCGGGCCCCGGAACGGCTGCCATGTGAATCAAGGCGTCGTGGCTCCGACAGGCCGCCTTGAGCTGCTCGATGTTTTCGATGTCTCCTTCAATGAAACAGACACCGTCCACACTGGGAGCCGAGCGACTGTAGCACGAGAGTTCGTGCCCCCCGTGGAGCAATTCGCGCAGCACATAGCCCCCCAGGGTCCCGCTGCCACCCGTGATCAGGATCTTCATGAAGCTCGTGCACTCCCTTTGATCCCAAACATGCGCGCCACGTTACCACCGAGGATGAGACCTTTTTCTTCCTGGGTTAGAAAGTCGCAGTGGAGGCGTATGTAGTCCGCGGCTTGCCGGTAGGTGCAGTCTAATCTGCCAGACGGCTGGTCCGATCCCCACATCATCTTTTCCACGCCACCCAGTTCTTCGCGCAGTTGTCTGATCTTCTCCTGGGCGCCGTGAAAGGGATACTCGGGATAGAAAGCCTGGAACAGGACCTCAAAGTGCATATTGGGACGTTTGATCAAGGACATGGCTGCTGGCGGGAGGTCGTACGGATCCCGACCGTCGATGTCATATCCGAACGTGTCAAAACCATGGGTCAGAACAGCCGGGATATCGGGATGTGCCTGTGCCCAGCGGTCCAGTTCCGCCATGTGTTCCAGGATACCGGTGAACCGTTCAGGGCCCTTGCGCCGTCCTCGCCTGCTGTGCAAGTACCACCAGACGGGGATCTGAAGCTCTCGCACCTTGTCCCATAGCGGCTCGAACTTGGCGTCGTCCAGATGGTCTTCGAAGTTGCTCAGCGCAAATGGTTCGACGCTGAAATAGAGCCCCTTGCTGCCCTGTTCCCTCACGGCTCTCTCCAGCCGCTCGTGCTGGGCTTCCCGGTCTCCTTCCCATTCGCGGATCTGGGCCAGGGCTATGAAGCGTCCTGGAAACCGGCGCATGGCGTCATGATAGTACTCATTGAGGGCACCGTAGATGTGGTCATGCTGCAGAACTCCCATGTCGACGCCCGCCCACTCCATCTCCCAGATCATGCGATCCGGCGGCGCCGACATGCTTTCCAGACCAGGTGGCCCCATGGGCAGGACATAATCCACACCATCGATCGTGACCTCGGCCTGGCCGAAACTGGTGACTCGGAAGTTCTGATCCGGCATGTCGTGGATATCATCGCCCGCAAAGTCCGCCAGCCGGGGCTCCTCCACCCACACCCCATCCGACTTGCGTTGCAGCCTGGCTCCGCGGGAGTGATACTGCAGGAAACGCATGTTGAGTTTTGGATCCTCCCCGCCGGACTCCGTTCCAAAGCGCGGGAAAATGTGCAAGTGTGCGTCAATGACAGGTGATGTGGCCGCCGCTTCGGAAGATGGCACCGGGGCTGCCTCAGTCGCAGATGTTACGCGGCTCGCCACCACTGAGCCGGCACCACCCAGGGCTCCCATTCGCACGAACTCGCGGCGGCTCAGATGCGTTGCTTCCACAGGCTTCTTCTCACTTCGTGTCTCATAGATAGTCGAACGGCTAACGGTCAAGTCACTCGTAGTGTGTCCACATTCGCAGCACCTTCACAGTTCTCTCCTCAGTCAGGACCTGGTAGACAAGTCGGTGCTGTAAGTTGATTCGTCGTGAGTAGGCACTGGACAGATCACCCACGAGCTTTTCGTAACGGGGCGGACTGCCGAAAGGGTTCCTTCTCAAAATCTCGAGGAGGGATTCCACCTTGTTCTTGAGGCCAGCGCGCACGATCTTCCTGGCGTCCTTTTGCGCCTGCCGGGTAAAGACTAACCGCCAGCTTTCCTTCACCACCCCGGTTCGTCAGAGCACTCTTCTACGGGTGTTTCCATTCCCTCAAGAATGGAATCACGCACACCCGGGATCGACACGAGTCGCAGGGTCTCCTCAACGGCACGCCAATCCTCCTCAGACAGGAGAACAGCGTTGTGACGTCTGCCTGTGATCTGAATTGGCTCGTTGGACTCGGCAGCTTCGTCCAGCAGCCGGTAAAGATTGGCCCGCGCCTCGGTAGCCGTAATCGTCTTCATCGTGCCCCTAGCGTACGCGATATCGTACGGTTAATCAACTGCCGAGACGGGCAGTTGGCAGTAGGTCCGTCATCTACCGCGTTTTGGATTTCCTTTCCACTCCTTTCGACAAACGTCCGGGCTGGGTGCGCAGGCTCGCTTCACGGGCCATTTTCGAAATAGCCAGATCCAGAATCTCGAGCATTCTGCTCCGGTGCGCCGGGTCAGCATAGCTGCCGTTTTGCCGATAGAAGTCCTTTTGTTCATTGAGAAGGGAAATCAGCTCACGCGCAGATTCGGCGGAATGGATCGGACGTTCTCCGCCCAAGACCCGAATTCCGGCCGTGTGCGCCACGCTGTTCCGGCCGAGAGCTTCTATCGGTCCTCCGGCGCCGCGTGCGGCGAACCAGGAGCTCTCGTCGACGTGCAATCGAGTCTGTATCCTCAATCCGTTGACCTCACCTTCCGCGATCATTTCCGGTGTCACCTCTAGCGGCTTGCCGTTGCGTATCACCTCCAGCGTTTGTAGAGGAAGTGGGCTTTCCAGCCTGGCTTCGATCTCGATCTCGCCCCCGGTCGCGGGCAAACGAATCGAATCTCCCGGGCCGGAACCGTTGATCGCCAATCCAACAATGGGACCGCTGCTGACAAAAACCTCACCGCCGCTTATAGCCGAGTGCAAGACATCCGAGCCGATCGCATCCCCCACCCTCACGTATGTTCGGATGCTTCCCAGAAACGGCTGCCAGGGGTCTCGATAAGGGTCATTGGGCAGGTCGGTTCCGGCGGTGGGCGGGAGCACGTAACCGCAGTTTGCAAGTTTGTACCAGAGGTCGAGTTCCCAGGTTCTGGCGTTTCTAATCTCCCAGAAGTCGACCCCACCCAACACCGCATCGGCCACTCCCGTGGGACTCGCCCCGCTTACGCCTCCGTGGGCGGCGCCCACCAGGGCTCCACCGCTCCGGGCTTCCAGTAGTACGTCCAGGAAGGCGGGCCAGTTGTGGGGCGACCCCACGGCGTACCCGGCCAGGATGGGTTGAATGATCTGACGGATTCGAAATAGCAGGATGTGCCCCTGCAACGAATCACGATATTCCTCTCCGGGAACAATCAGTTTCTGGCCCTCGGCGCCTTCGCCGGCGCGGCCGTAGGCGTATTGCCTTGCCCATACACGCGGCGCCTGGCCCCCTTTGAGGGTCATGAATTCAGCAAAAGTCAGGTCGTCGGCGTCCATCATGTCCATCCAATCGCGGTTGGCAGAAGGCTCTATCCGGTCATAATGGACATGGGTGTCAGCGGCCCGCCAGCCTTCCTCATGGAGCCGGTTCCAACGCCGCAACCGAACCTTGACGGCGACGGGATCGGATGAAGTGTCTATCCGCACGGTGGCAGGCAGATAGTCGAAACCCTTCGCCACATGGACCTCAACTTGCTTCGTGCCGGGAGGGAGGGGAACCTCCACAGGACCGGATCCTCGAGTGAAGGTGGCGACCAGGCTCTGGCGCTTGCTCCGGTGAACAGAAACGAAGCGCAGGCCGTGGGGGCTGACCCAGCGGGGTGCGTGTTCACGGCCGTCGGCAAAGACGGTGAAGCGAGCGGCCAGGGGCTCGTCGGTCTCGATATCCACGACTTCCAGGACAAAACGGGGACCCCACACGGGGTCCCGGCGGCGGTCCTGCGTCCACGCCAGCAGGCTACAGACACCAGTGAGCACGCAGATCAATGACAGGGCGCGCGCCCGCGAGCTGAGCAGCATTTTCGGCCTGGGCTTGAGGTCCATTCAACCCAGTTTACACCGGCTCAACAGAAGCGACAAAGAACGTTGCGAGCGGTTGGGCGGCTGGATCGGCAAGGGCCTCTGCGGGCACCCGGGCTCTTCCCGAACTACCCGTATTGGCGAGGAAGAAATCGGCACCGTCAACGGAAAACGTATAGTATTCTGACTCACACAACTGTTCCTTTATCGTCGCTTCCATTGTGGCGATTCACGACGGCATCGGATTAGGAGTCAGACGGTCGCCTGGGTTTACCGCCATGGAACAAGCCCACTTTCTTAAAGATCTGGTCATCATCTACGGAGTCGCGGCGCTCGTCGTCTTCGTGTGCCAGAAGCTGCGCCAGTCCAACATCGTAGGCTTTCTGATCACGGGGGTCCTGGTTGGCCCTTTCGGCCTGAGCGTGATCAGCGACACGGAGAGCGTGCATCTGCTGGCGGAGATCGGCGTGATGCTCCTTCTCTTCTCCCTGGGCCTGGAATTCTCCTTCCAGAAGCTGATCCAGATCCGCCACGTAGTCTTCGGCGCCGGGTCCCTGCAGGTATCGCTCACGGTCGGTGCCGGGCTCGGCCTGGCCCTGCTACTGGGGCTTGATCTGCGGGTAGCGGTTCTTGTGGGCTTCCTCGTAGCCCTGAGCAGCACCGCCATCGTGCTGAAGATGCTGCTCGAGCGCGGGGAGATCGACTCGGTTCAAGGTCGCACCTCCCTGGGAGTTCTGATTTTCCAGGATCTCTGTGTTATCCCGATGATCGTGGTGGTGCCGGCGTTGGCCCAGCAGGAACCGATGGGGCTTGCCCTGGCTTCGGCCCTGGGGAAGGCGGCCCTCGTCCTGGTTGTGGTCGTGGTGCTGGCGCGCCGTGTATTTCCCGCCTTCCTGCAGCACGTGATGGAGTCACGAAGCAAAGAGCTGTTCGTCATCGCCTCGCTCTGGATTCTTCTGGGCATGGCCTGGGGACTGGCCCAGTTCGGATTCTCGCTCGCCCTGGGGGCTTTCCTGACCGGGTTAACCGTCTCCGAATCGGAACATAGCCAACAGATCTTTGCTGACATCCGCCCTTTTCGCGATGGCCTCAACAGCCTCTTCTTCGTTTCCATCGGCATGCTGGTCGACACCAGCTTTATCTGGAATAATGCCGGAGCGGTGCTGGCGATGATCGGGGCTGTGGTGATCGGCAAGGCCATGATCCTGATCCTGGCCGTCTGTGCCACCCGCCTGCCCGTCCAGGTCGCGCTCATGGTCGGGTTCTCCCTGGCCCAGATCGGGGAGTTTTCGTTCGTGTTGCTCGAGGAAGCCTTCAAGAGCAGCCTGATCCCGCCGGCCCTGTACCAGCTGATCGTCACCTCGGCCGTGGTGACCATGGTCCTGACGCCGTTCCTGTCCTGGATTCCGCGCAAGCTGGCGCAAGGTCGTTTCGCCACGCTGCTGCGGCGGCTCGGGAGGGGGGTGAGCCTACGGGAGCTCGACCGCGCCTCCGAGATCATGCAAGACCATGTGCTCATTTGCGGATTCGGGGTAACGGGCCGAAGCATTGCCAGTGTTCTAAAGGCAAATAAGCTGCCCTACGCGATCCTGGAGCTGGATCCCCGTATGGTTCGGGAGGAGCGAGAGAAGGGACACCCCATCTTTTTCGGCGACTGCACGGACCCGGATATCCTGGTTCACGCGGGCATCGCCAGGGCGCGCGTACAGGTGATCGCTATCTCGGATCCTTTTGCCACCCGGCTGGCCGTCAAGTCGGCGCGCGGCCTCAATCCAGAGCTCGCGATCCTGGCGCGAAACAAATACCTGGCCGAGATCGACACGCTGCTGAATCTGGGAGCAAATGAAGTGATTTCGGAGGAATTCGAGACCTCGATCGAACTCCTGTCCCGTACACTCCGCCTCTATAACTTTCCGCGGCAGCTGGTGGCCCAGGAGATCAAGAGCATCCGGGATGGCCGGTACCAGATCTTTCGCGGCCTCCGCACCACGGTGCCCCGGCTTCGACTGAGCACGCAGCTCGATGTCTATACCGAGACCTTCAAGATCGAGCCGGACTCCGCCATGCGCAGCCGCCGCATCGACGAGACCCAGCTGCGTCAGAAATCCGGTGCTCTCATTCTCGGCATCATCCGCGAGGGCGAGACACTGATTGATGTCACACGGTCCACCACGGTCCAGACCGGGGATCTGGTGGTCATGTGCGGCACCAAGGGCCAACTCAAGAAGGCCGCAGAACTGGTAAGCAGCACCGGGGATCTGCAATGAAGAGCCTCTCCGCACTCGTCGCCCGCAGTATTTACGTGCGAACAGCCGCTCATCTCTGCGCAGTGACTTGACAGAGCAATCCTGTCTCCCTTTGCATGTTCTGAACTGCCTTCTGTAACCTGTCATCCGAAGAGGCAGGGATGCCCGGGATCACAACAGGAGGAGCGAACCCATCACGCGTGCCGGGAGGACACAATGCCGATTGACGCTCGAGGCGAAGTCGAAGCCTTCCTGAAGGGGCTCGTCAGACGCAACCCTGGAGAAGAGGAATTCTGCCAGGCGGTTCGCGAGGTGGTAGAGACCGTGATGCCCTACGTTTTGGAGCATCGCGAGTATAAAGACGCCAGGATCCTGGAACGCATGACCGAACCGGACCGGGTCGTCATTTTCCGCGTCAGCTGGGAGGATGACAAGGGGCAGATTCGCGCCAACCGCGCCTGGCGTGTGCAGTTCAACAATGCCATCGGCCCCTATAAGGGCGGCTTGCGCTTTCACCCCAGCGTGACCCTTAGCATCCTCAAGTTCCTGGGGTTCGAGCAGACCTTCAAGAACAGCCTGACAGGGTTGCCCATGGGAGGTGCCAAGGGGGGCTCGAACTTTAATCCCAAAGGCCGAAGTGACCGTGAAGTCATGCGATTCTGCCAGTCGCTCATGGTCGAACTGCACCGCCATATCGGACCGGACACCGACATCCCGGCTGGAGACATCGGAGTCGGAGCGCGAGAAATCAGCTACTTGTTCGGCCACTACAAGCGGCTGAAAAACCGTTTCACAGGAATTCTGACGGGTAAGGGGCTTTCGTTCGGTGGAAGCCTGGTTCGCACGGAAGCAACAGGGTACGGCTGTGTCTACTTCTGTGAAGATATGTTCAAGCGTGTTAGCGACAGCCTCGAAGGCAAGAAATGTCTCGTTTCCGGATCCGGAAACGTTGCCATCTATACGGCGGAAAAGGCAGCCGAGATGGGGGCCCGCGTCGTGACCATGTCGGATTCATCAGGCTTCGTCTATGACCCGGCGGGCATCGATGCCGAGAAGCTGGCATTTATCAAGGAGTTGAAGGAGGTGCGCCGCGGCCGGATTTCGGAGTATTCCTCAGCCTTCAAAGGAGTCGAGTTCTACCCCGATGAGAGTCCCTGGGGGGTGGCCTGTGAGGTTGCCTTTCCCTGTGCTACTCAGAATGAAATCAGTGCCGAGGATGCCGCAACGCTCTTGTCCAACGGCGTACAGGCCGTCTGCGAGGGTGCCAACATGCCGACCACGCTGGAAGCAGTCCAGGCCTTTCGCCAGACTGGAATTCTCTTCGGTCCGGCCAAGGCAGCCAACGCGGGCGGCGTTGCGGTGTCGGGCCTGGAGCAGAGCCAGAACGCTCTCCGATTGTCCTGGAGCCGGGACGAGGTTGATCGGAAGCTGCAGACGATCATGGGGGACATTCACGCCAAATGCGTGCTCCACGGCGAGGCGGATGATGGGGCGGTCGATTACGTCAAAGGTGCCAACATTGCAGGCTTTATCAAGGTTGCTGACGCCATGCTGGCCTATGGAGTCGTCTAGACCGGTGCCTTTCGGGCTGGCCGGTGACCCTGCTGGGGAAGAGCCATTTTCCCCCAAGTTCTCTTTGGGAAAAACGCGGTTCTGGCCACGGTCTAGGACTTTCGGCTGGGTGCCTTGCCTGGCTCCTTCGGTTTCAAGACCTCGAGCTTCGAGTGCCTGGCTATGTGATCAAAATCGCGATCCTTGTGAAGCAGAGGGAGATCGTGCTCGATGGCGACTGACGCAATCATACAGTCAACGGGCTTCCGGATCGTGACTCCCTTCTTGCGGAGGGAGCGGTATATCTCGGCACCTTGGACAAACGTAGCCCGTCGCATGGGCAAGAAAATAAGGGGTTCAAGGTAGTTCTTCGTCTTGCGATAGTCGGAATCGGATCGGATGCCTTGGAGCACCTCGGCAAGAATGACTCCGCATAGGCACAAATCCTCGTCTTCGTCGATCAATTCCTGGAGGGTAACCAGATGAGGTCCGGCCCGATCGCGGAACAAGTCGATCCACACGGTCGTGTCGACCAGGACCATTACACACGTGACTCCCGCCAGGTATCCAGATCCCCTTCCCACTTGATGGAACCTTGCAACTCTAGCAAGCGCCGCTGGCGGCGACGTCGGAGCAGTTCATGCAGAGCGTAGTCAATGAGTGCTCGCCGAGTCTTGATACCAGTCAACTTCTGGCATTCCTCGACCAGTTCGTCGTCAAGCACCACGTTCGTTCTTCCCACTTGCATCACCTCCAATCAATCGTACACATAATAATCCACCTCGATGTGTATTGGCAACTGCCCAATTCCTTGTGCGATAGATTAAAGCTTATGTCCGTTCTTCCGAGGGCGGCTGTTAACCGTAGGGTTGTTGAGCGGTATCCTGCTTGGTCGTCGCCACTCAATCACTACAAACAGGTTCGAGGATTGGGAACATGAAGAAGAATGATCCGGAGGCAATCTGCCGTCGTGATCTCGAGAAGGTTGCAGCCACTTTCAGCGCCGGTGACGCTACAGCCATTCCTATTGGGGGTCGCGGAAGTGTGGCGCCGCCGCGCAGTGTTCGCGATCGCTTTTGGCTGTGGGGCCATGCGGTTGGCAGCCACGACCGCGGCTGGGGGCTGGAGCAGGCTTCACGGATCACGCCTGTGGAAGCGGCGTTCTACATGTCGATACCCAACGTGATCATGGTTCAATACGAGGGACGTCCCAGGCCGCCACTGCGCCAGTACGCCCTGCCCTTTTGTGCTCTTCGGGAGATCGTCTGGTCCGTAGTTGGTGCCGAGGGAGCGACCGACCGGAGCGAGAGGGAAGAGGTCCTCGGTCTGGCGTCCGTAACTCCCAACCTCAGTGGTGTCATGATGGACGATTTCTTCAACTCCGAGGGGGACTCACACGTTGCAGCCCTTACAACCGATGAACTCAGGCGGTTCCAAAACCGCCTGAAACAGGGCCAGAGGCAGCTCGACCTCTGGGTAGTTCTCTACGACCATCAACTGGATGCGCCAATCTCAGCACATTTGGAGTATTGCGACGTGGTCACCTTCTGGACGTGGGAAGCTCGCAATCTAACCAAATTCGAGTCTGATTTTGAGGAGATGGAGAGACTGACCCCGGGCAAACAGCGAGTGCTGGGGTGCTACATGTGGAACTACGGCGAAAGAGAGCCTATGTCAACCACTGCCATGGCGCGGCAATGCGAGAAGGGTCTGGAATGGCTTCGACAAGGTCGTATTCAGGGCATGATTTTTCTCGCCAGCTGTATATGTGATCTGGAACTCGAGTCAGTCGAGTGGACGCGGAAGTGGATTCGAGAGGTGGGTGACGAGCTGATTTGACAGTGGGGAACTGGGAAACTAAGCGAGCGCGGGTTGTGGAACCGTTATGAAAAGACCACCAAAGCTGATCTATGGGCTTGAGGAAAAACCTCCCCTGGCGCAAGACGTCGTCCGATTGTCGATGATCGGGGTTGGCGTTGGCTCCATCCTGCAAGCCATGAATCGGTTCGGAATCGGAAGCGGCTATCTGTGTCCCCAACTGGTGGGTCCGGCCTTTTCGGTGCCGGGGCCATCTTCATCATCCTGGCTTTCGTTCCCAAGCTGGCGATGGTCTTTGTGATCATGCCGAGCCCGGTTCGAGGGGCGATTCTGCTCTACGTAGCTTGCTTCATGATTGTCGCCGGATTAGAGATCGCTACCTCGCGGCTGATGGATTCACGAAGGATTTTCATTATCGGTATCTCTTTGATTGCCGGCTTGAGCGTCTACATTATTCCGGAAGCTTACGGACAGGTGCCGGACCTGCTGGAGCCGTTGGTGGGGTCAGCTCTGACCCTGGTACCATCGTGGCCCTGACCCTGAACCTGCTGTTTCGAATTGGAACTTCCAAGAGCGCCTCGTTGGTTCTACCCACGGATCCCGACGCCATAGAGGAGGTGCGGAGCTTTACGGAAGACGAAGGCGGAAGATGGGGTGCGCGAAACGACGTTATCTACCGGGTCACTGGAGCCCTCACCGAGTTCATGGAAGCGGCTTCTGAGCTCGAGTTGGTTGAGGACGAGGTGAGCATCGACTTGAGCTTCGACGAGTCCATCTCCTTCTACCCTTCGATCACTGACCCCAACGGGCCGATCCTTCCCACCCTACCTGGATCAGCCTGTCAGTCCCGGGAATCCAGCCAGCCCAGATACTCAACGATCGCCATCAGCTCCTCGTCCTTGTAGTCCCGGCTTACAGACTGGTGTGACCAATCCCGGGCGTCGACAAGTGAGACGACGGTTGATGCCTCAAAGGAGCGCAGAACCGGCGGGGCTGAAGTCAGGTCGTACAGCTTGATCCAACCCTCGCTCTGCTCGAACCGCAGCGCAGGAAAGACACTTTGATCTTTCAAGGTCGCGGTAAGTACATGCCGGGAGCGGGGAGCCCGAACCAGGGACAGGAAGCGATCCTTATCTGCAACGGTCGGACCGGCCAGCTGCGGCCCCACGGCAATCCCTCTTCCACCGGCGAAGTGGCAGGTAGAGCACTGCAGCCCCTCGCGGGTGGCGTCGAAGAACGAGTCACGCCCCTGTTTGGCTCGCGCCGGGCCGGGAAAGTCCACATAGCCAGCCGGGCCCACACCCGGAGGCATCGGCACGTCCTCCAGGGCGGCTTCGTCGGCATGCTCCAGGCTCATCACATAGTCGATCACGGCTGAAAGGTCCGGTTCCGAGAGACGATCCTTCCAGCCGGGCATGGCCGATTGCGGGATGCCGTTGCGAATGACATCAGAGACACGATTGCGGTCAAGACTCCGGCCTCTGAGCCTGGGACCGCGCCCGGCTGTGCCGGCGGCTCCGTGACAGTAGCCGGTCGCGCAGCTTTGAGCGAAAACAACCTCTCCCCGCTGCAGCACTTCCGGAGCGGCGACCGTTTGCAGCAAGAGCAGAGAAAGCCAGATCATTCGTCCTCCTGCGGGAGCGCAAAGACAAACAGGGTGGAACCCGTCCGAAAGTCTTCCGATTCGGGCCAGAGTTGGGGAAAGATCCCGGCTATGGCCGATCCCCAGCCCGAAGGCGTCGCGATGTATTGTCTTCCGTCAACCGCGTAGCTGATGGCCGAGCCGCGGTGACCAGACCCGGTTTGAAAGCTCCATACCTTGTCGCCCGTTTTCGCATCGAGGGCAAAAAAGTACCCTTCGACGTCTCCCGTCAAGATCACGTCACCGGCCGTTGCCAGCAGCGAAGCCAAAAGAGGGTACTTCGAACGGTAACTCCAGTACTTTTCTCCGGTTACCGGATCATAGGCGTCCAGATGCCCGGACGGTTCTCCGTTCGGAGGCGGCCTCAACTGGAAGGCTCCGCCGAAGAAGTTGAGCCCCTCGACCGGTTCCTCTTCCTGGGCGATCACCACCTGGCACCACTCGATACCGGTCGTGTAGTACCAACCGGTGCGGGGTGAATACGTCCCCTGATTCCACTGTCTCCCCCCGCCGATGCTGGGACAAATGAAGGTCGACTCCCCGACGATCGGCTCATGGCGGCCCACCAGCCGGCCTTTCTCGTCGACACCGGTGATCCAGTTGATATTCTCGGCCACCGGCCAGGCCGATACGAAGCTCCCGTCGGTGCGGTCCACGACGAAGGTGTAGCCTCCTTTGTTGGTGTTGAGCAGCAGCTTTCGCTTCCTGTCCTTCACGACCAGGTCCAACAGCACCGACTCGTAGGCGGCATCCCAGTCCCACACGTCATGGGGCACCTGCTGGAAGTACCACTTGAGCTCTCCGCTGTCCGGGTTCAAGGCCACCACACAGTCGGTGTACAGGTTGTCCCCCTTGCGCGCGCCGCCATAGAAGTCGGCTGCCGGGTTGCCTACCCCCCAGTAGACGAGGTCGAGATGGGGGTCGTAGGACCCTGTCATCCAGGTGGCTCCGCCCCCATACTTCCAGCTGTCCCCCTCCCAGGTTTCGTGGCCCTTCTCACCGGGTCCGGGGATGGTGTAAAAACGCCACACCATTCGTCCCGTCTCGGCGTCGAAGGCGCTCAGGTAGCCGCGATGGGCCGAATCTCCCCCGGTGACGCCAACGATGACCTTGTCGCGCACGACCAGCGGTGCGCCGGTGATGTTGCAGCCGCACTGACGTAAATCCTCGACGTTGACCTTCCACAGTTCAAGACCCGTCTTCTGGTCCAGGGCGACTACATAGTTGTCCAGGGTTCCCATGAAGACCCGGCCACCTGAAACCGCGACGCCACGGTTCCAGGGGCTGTAGATGACCCCGATCTGGCGTGGATTCTTGTAGTAGTAATGCCAGATTTCCTCGCCCGTCGCAGCGTTAATGGCAAAAACACGATTCCAGGAAGACGAGAGGTACATGACCCCGTCGACGACGATGGGAGTCGCATTCAGTCCTCCGTCTTCCACACCGGTTTGAAAGGCCCAGACGGGAGCCAGTTTCTTGATGTTGGCCCGGTTGATCTGGTCCAGCGCGCTGTAGCGCCAGAACTGATAGGAGCCACCGTAGTGAGGCCAGTCCTTACCCGTACTCCCATCCTGGCCCATCAACAGGGTAGTCCCCAGCAAGAGGCAGAGAATCGGAGGAAAGAAGGATGTCTTTGGGTCCCTGAGAGCGCAACACAGATCCTTCACGACGGCAAAGTCTAAAGGCTCAGGCGAAGGCCTGTCAATCGGCGTCCCCGGCATAGCGAGCGGCATCAATCGCGGTTTGTAGAGTCAGTACCTTTGGTTACGATCATACGGTTGGCCGGGTATGTACGGGTGTCGTCATTGACAAGGGCATCCAGCCGATTCCTTGCTTCCTCCTCGGGTGCGCGACCGCCACGGTTGGCCAGCCCCGAGAGAGTGAGCAGAGCCAGTCTGCGCCTTATTTCCGGAGAGAACACGCTAGCCCCCTTTCCTCCGGGATCCTCTCCCCTGGACATGGATTGTCGAGTCCAGGGCCGCTACTATGTAGCAGGTAGCCTGTTCTCTGAGATGGCGCGTACCGGAACGTGTCAACAACTTTGAGACACTTTGGTGAATAAATTACTGTAGTTTCATCTCAAAAGTTCTCCTTTTCGGGAGGGTTGATCCAGACCGCCTCGGGAAGAGGAGGAGGAACGGGTTTGCCGTTGGGAAATCTCTCCGGGAAGAGTGCATGGGCGGCCTCCAATGTTTGGGATCGATCGCGACGGGTGGTGATGGCGGTGAGGTAGTGCACATCCGCGGGAGTGTGCAGGCCGATACCCGAATGGCGATGGTCGCGGTTATACCAATCGAAGAAATCCCGACAGAAGTCTCTGGCTTGCTGAATGGTGCCGAAACGAGCCGGGAATTCGGGACGGTACTTGAGGGTCTTGAATTGGGATTCCGAGTAGGGATTGTCGTCACAGACATGAGGCCGAGAGTGAGACTTGGTGACTCCCAGATCGGCCAGTAGCAAGGCCAGTGCTTTGGAACTCATCGACGAGCCACGATCGGCATGCAGGGTGAGACCACCCGCTACGATCTCCTGCTTGGAGTAGCTCTGGGCGATCAAGACCTTGGCCAGGCGGGAGCTTTCCTGGGTGGCCACCATCCAGCCCACCACATAGCGGCTGAAGATGTCCAGGATCACGTAGAGGTAGTAATAGCTCCATTTGACGGGCCCCTTCAGCTTGGTGATGTCCCACGACCAGCATTGGTTCGGGCCGGTGGCCAGAAGTTCCGGCTTGGAGTATTGGGGATGGCGGCGCTGGCGACGGCGTTCTCTAACTTCCAGACGTTTGGCCAGAATGCGGTACATGGTTCGAATCGAGCACAAGTATCGCCCTTCGTCCAGCAGCTCCGCCCATACGGCGGCAGGAGCTTTGTCGATAAACTGTCGGCTGTGCAGGACCTCCACAACGGCTTCCCTTTCGGGCGGGCTCAAGGCGCGTGGGGATGCGGCCCGAGGCCGAGGATCCAGCGCCGGCCGTTCGCGCCGAAGTTTCTCCCGATACAGACTCGATGGCGGCAGATCCAGAGCCTGACAGCCGGCACGGACTCCGTGGGATTGTGAGAATCGCAAAGCTTCGTCCATCAGCTCTCGTCTCCGTTCTCTTCGCTGCTCGCCAGAGAGATTCCCAACAGTTGCGAGACTTTTTTTTGGAGATCCAGCATGGCTTCAAACTTCTCGAGCTTGCGTTTCAGCTTCCGATTCTCAGCCTCCACTTGCCTCAGTTGATGATCCAGAGGATTGACCGGCTTTGCCTTTCGTCCCCGCTTGCGAGGGGTCAATGCCTGCAGAGTTCCGTGCTCGCGTTGGCGTCGCCAGGTCTGCAGATTCGACCAGTAAAGTCCTTCTCGGCGCAGTAATGCTCCCACTTCGCCCGACTCTTCGCAGCCATCGGCCTGCTCCAGGACCCGGAGCTTATAGCGGGCTGAAAACCGGCGACGGGTTGCCTTGGCAGGAACTTCCGGGTCGGGTCGCGGCAACGCCTTCTCGGGCTCGGTCCGTCCCGCAGCGATTTTGGAGACCTCTCCCCTCCGCTCCGAGGTTTCCAAAATCCTCAGTTTCTTGTCGCTTCTGTTTTCTATCATTCTGTAATCCAGCTTCTCGCCCTCTACTCTAATTTAGCCGGGAAGAAGTGTCTCACCATTATTGGCACAGAGGGTACGGAGGGATCGGATGATGCTCTCGAAAACCAGACTGGCTCTGATTGTCGTTGCGGCTCTTCTGATTATTTTTCAACAACCTGCCCTTGGCCAGGTAGCCCCGCAGGGCGAACCCGGGTGTACGACGGACGACGACTGCGACGACGGTCTTTTCTGCACCGGAGCGGAGTCATGCGTGGACGGCAGCTGTGTCGCCCTTAGCGCCTGTCCTCCCGGTGTCAACGGCTGTGTGATGGTTGGTGCCATCTGCGATGAAGAGAATGACACCTGTCTCGACGAGCCGGACGACAGCTTGTGTGACAACGGCTTGTTCTGCGACGGTGCCGAATTCTGTGATCCGAAGAGCGGCGAGTGCCTTCCCGGTCTGACGTGTCCGGCCGCGATTGACGGATGCAAGATCTTCGGAGCGTGTGATGAAGACCAGGATGAGTGCATCTCGGAGCTGGACGACGAGCTGTGTGACGAAGGCGAATTCTGCGACGCAGGAGGTCAGTGTCAGGTCGTTGCTTTCAGGGCGTTTCTCCCGGTGGCCCCGGCGTCAGTCGAGCCCGACATCCCGTTCACAAGGGTTCATGTCGTAAATGTGGGTGACGAATCGACGCCGGTCGCCTTCTCCATCATCGACGGTACCGGAGAGGTATTGGACAGGGCATCCACCGACATCGCAGCGAACGGCAGCGCCACCTACGCGGCATCGGTGCCCGGGCAGCAGACGCAGAGCCTGAATAGCCCCATCATCCCCGCTTCGGCGCTTGTCACATCGGATCTCCCCCTGGCCGTGATCGCCGAAGTGACACTCAGGGTCGGCGACGCGACCTTTCCTCCCTTTGGTGCAGTTCCCGTCGATGCCTGTGTCGGCTGGAGCTACGTCCACTCAGAATCTGATGAGCAGCGCAGCGGCATCGCTTTGCACAACTCCGACCCAGACTCGGCAGCCTCCTGCAATCTGAGTTTCTTCGAGGGCCTGGAGGGTGTGCCGATCGGGCGGATCCAGCGGGACATCCCCGCCGGTCATCGGATTCAATTCTTTCCCGGAGATGAGGTCCCGGCATCCTCCAATGGTGGGGGATTGCCTGAAGGGACGTCGGCTGCCTTTATCCAGTGTGACGTGCCCGTCTACGCTGCCGTGTTGAATCAGGCACCGGGCGGCGCCATCATTCTCAACGAGGCGACTTGCCTCGATTTCTTAGTGCAGTGACCCTATCAACTCTTCCTTTCGCAGAGCGAGCACGCTTCTTGCAAGACCTGAAACGTAGTCCATCGCCATCGCGAAATGATCTTCGAGGACATCGAGAAAAACATCGGTGTCCCCCGCGAGCGCCACCACCGGCGTCTCGGTTACGGCCTCATACCACCGAGGTGCCTGGCAAATGGACTCGAGGTTTCCAAGTGGATAGCCGGGCCCGGCCCGGAACTCGCGTTTGCCTCCGTCGCAGCTACCCCGTACCGTCCCTTCTACCAGAATATAGACAAAGTGCGAGGGGTCTCCCGTGCGCCAGAGGCGCGTGCCGGCTTCGAATCGGGTCTCGCGCAGCCGGACCGCCATTTCAACCAGAGCGTCTACGTTGATGTGACTGAAGCTGTCGCCCTGGCGCAAGTAGACCAGGCGGTCGATCAGATCGATGCCGGCTCGGGTGTTCGGCTTTGGCCCGCGCCTCGAAGCCAGGTAGGCCCCGTCGGCAATCCCCATTCGCGCCTGCAGGATCTGGCGAGCCAGGTGCCTGATCTGGCTGAGGAGGATGTCGAAGTGATCCTCGAACACATCTTCGAGGTCCTCGGCCCGGATTTCCAGCGCCAGAGTGTCCACTTCGGCGCGCGCATCCAGACCCTCGTCAGATTTAGCCAGCAGACTGAGCAGGCCCAAGGCCTCGGAGGACCCCACGGTTCCCTCTCCGTACTCGCCACCGCTGACGGCAACTCGGCCCTCAACCACCACCAGAAGTTCGTTGAGCCTTTCATCACTGCGATGCAGATGTTCACCGGCCCAGAATTGCCGTTCGTTGACGTATTGAGCCACCAGAGACAGCTGCTTCGGAGAGAGCTCCTGCAGAGCCGGAACAGTCTTCAGGCAAAGTGCTCTTTCAACCGGTCCCAGCAGTCTCGCTGTCGCTTCCATTAGCTCCTCCTAGTTTTCGACTCGGCCCGGTCAGAGGCAAGACGAAGAGCACGTTCTACGGTTCTGCCCACGAACCCGGAGGAGTCTTCCGGCAACTTCCTCAAAGTCGAGTAGAGACTCTCAATCCCGAGCTCCGCTACGTGATAAGCGACAAGGCACCGGATTCCCACACCGGGTCTTTCCAGAAGTTCCTCGAGGAGCTGGATGTAGCCGGTTTGAACCGAAGTGAAGTAAGGGCCCGCGCGCTCCAGCTTCCGGGCGGGAGAAAGATCATCGACGACAGCCATTACCGCTTCGCGCAAAGGAGTTTCCAGAAAGTTTTCCAGCAGCTCTAGACTGCTCGCCTTCGCCTGACGCTTACCGCTTGTTGCTCCCCTGTACAGGTTCCGCACGTCCTCATCCGGGTAAAGCAGCGAGAGGAGTTGGAACAACCGTTCGACGCTCTGCTTCTCTTTTTCCGCCAGCAGGTCGACAATCATTCCCTGCACCTGGGTTGCCAGGGACGGCTCCTTACGGTTGGCCCGGGCGATGCGCAGCTCCCATTCTATGAATCTGAAAACGCTGGTGAGAGTTCCATGTACCTGTTTCTCCAGGACAGCTCGGTTCAGCTCCAGCTCGGGCTGGGCGGATCGCAAGTAGAGAAGCGATCGCAGGCTCCGGTAACGAACCGACCCGTCGGGCTCACAATCGAGGTTGTGCAGGAGGATCCTTGCAGCCGCCTCGGGTGCAAACTCGGCAACGGTGCGCGGTGCATGAAGACGAATCCGAAAATCCACGGCAGGATCGGAAAGGACCTGCTCGAGACTCTCCAGGGCCTGGTCGCCGACGGCAACCAGGGTTGCTCGCGCCTGCCCGCGAAGCGCACGCTCCGGCAGCATCTGCAAGAGCTTGCCGATGAATTCCGGATGTCTGATCTCGGCCATGGCCTGCGCAACGGTTTTCCGGGTCGCCGAGTCGGGCACCTCCGACAGGATCAGCAAGATGTCTTGGTAGATTGCCCCGGGGCTGTAGAGGATGGCCTGCGCCAGAGCCAGTTTTTCTTCCCGGGAGCCTGATCCGGCAAGTGTCTCGATCGATTCCAGAGCCTTTGCCGACTGGGAGGTGTCTCCGTAGGAAACGAGGCCGACCAGCGCGGTGGTCCTGACTCCTGGCGACTCCTCGTGCTGGAAGCGGTCGTAGAGCTTCGCCGTCGGAGCCACCCAGGCGAGAGCTCTCAGCGTAGCCGACCTAATCTCAGGTTCCGCCCTCTCCAGCAGACGCTCGGTGATCGGGATGAAGTCGGTGCGGCCCGCACGGCTAAACAGCTCCAGCGCCGTAATGACGACTCTTGAAGAAGGGTGGTAGAGAATCAGCGCAGGAAGAAGTTTGACCCGGTCCTGCTCTGCAAGTAATTCCATGACTGCCACGACCTCGGCATCGTCGCTGCTGTTCAAGCGTGCGATCAAAGTCTCCAATGACACCAGATCGAGCTGCGGAAACTCGAAGCGGGTGTCTATGGCAACTTCGCTCAGGCTCTCTCTGAAAAGATCCAGATAGTGGTCTCTGATGGAAACCGCGATTCGCATCCACGCGGCGGCCAAGACAAGGACGAGTCCGCCCAGAAGTATAGTCGGTGCAACGAGCGGAGTTATGGCGAGAATCAAGAGCGAGGCAGCGGCCTGGCCGCCCCGTTGGCCCAATACGTCAATGAACGCTTTGACTCGCGAGCGCAGCTCTCGTGCCACCGGGACGTACAGGACTTCAGTGGCGGTTCGATGGAGCGAATGCCGGAGGGCGCCGTCAAATGCCTTGCCGATGAGGGCAGCAATCAGACCTCCCCCGGCAGCAATCCCCAGTCCCGCGACGCCCAGCAACAGCGGCAGGAGAGAGAGAACGCGATCGATCGCAAGAGTACGAACCAGCCAGCCAACCAGAAAGAGTTGGGCAAGCAGGGACAGAACGTTGAGAGCGAAGTAACTTGCCGCAAAGAACGAGGCAAGGTGCGGAGCTTCAATGGTGTTTGCGACGGCGTTCTTAAAGAGGAAGTCGACCAGGGTGAATGTAATCGTGGAGAGCAGGACGATGCCACCCAGCCGGCGAAGATACTGGCTGTTCCAGGTTGTTTCAAACAAACGAAGCGGATTGCCGTCAAACGATTCGCGCCGTGCTGCCGGTTCAGAGCCGGACCCTTCGGTTGCCGGCTTCAGGTGCCAGGGCCCGAACCCGGATTATGCAAAAGATCTGAATCCGAGTGAGATTCTGGCTCCAGGAAAAAGCCGTAGCTCTCTGATATAAAAGGGTTTAGAGAAACAATGACCCTAAACAGGAGCTACGGCAATGTCAAAAACAGTCTGCCAGAATACCCTGCCATTTCATAGCCACAGAAACATCACGGCTCGTTTTGATGGGGGGAGCCTCACTTCCGACGCAGGATGGTTGTTGTTTGGATCCCTGGATCGTCAACATCGATTGTGCGAGGGCTTCAGTTCGTGTATTGCGGAAAGTCGAGACCGACGCTACGTTCGTCATGACCTGTTGAAGTTGATCCGACAACGAGTCTTGCAGATCGTGGCCGGCTACGAAGACTGTAATGACGCCGATACGCTGCGCTCGGATCCGATGCTCAAGACAGTCTGTGATCAGTTGCCAGAGAGCGATCCCGATTTGGCCACCCAGCCGACTTTCTCCCGCCTGGAGAACTCCGTCACCAAGAAGGATCTGATGCGTCTGAGCCGGTGGCTGCCAGGCCGTTATGTGCGCTCCCTGAAGAAGAGACGTCCCAGCAAGATCATCCTGGATCTGGACAGTACCGACGACCACACTCACGGCCAACAGGAGTTCTCCTTCTACCACGGGTATTACCGAAACCACATTCTGCATCCTTTGCTGATCTTCGATGCCGACACGGGAGACCTGGTCTGTGCCGTGTTGAGACCTGGCAACAAGGGGGCTGCCTCTCACATCGTGCCCATTCTGAAGCGAGTCGTGGAGGCCATCCGACAAGCAGTGGGGACGGATGTCGAGATTGAGATTCGGGCCGACAGCGGCTTTGCCACGCCTCGGCTCTACGAGTTCTGTGAATGTGAAGAGAATAAACTCCAGTATGTCATTGGGTTAAGTCGAAACCCTCGCCTGCAGCGAGTGGTCGAGCCCCTGCTGGATTCGACTCGGCTGAGGTTCCTTGAGCTGGAGGAAAAACAGCGTCAGTTTGACGAGTTTCTTTATCGAGCCCACAGCTGGGATCGATCCCGTCGCGTCATTGTCAAAGTGGAGGTCGATCAGCGTGGCATCAATCGTCGCTTTGTAGTTACCAACCGGGACGATCTCTGCTCCCAATCACTTTATGACCACTACACAAACCGAGGGCAGACCGAGAACTTCATCAAGGCCTTCAAGAATCATCTGAGCATGGACCGACTCAGCTGTCATCGATTCCTGGCCAATCAGTTTCGACTCCTCCTGCATGCACTGGCTTACCAGATGTTCGTGCGCCTGCGCGACTATCTTCACGGAACCCCCTGGCACAAGCTCGAAATCGAAACCTTACGTCGTCGGGTCCTCAAGATTGGGGCCCGGATCCGACAAACCACTCGACGCATCTGGGTCCATCTTTCCTCAGCCTTCCCCGAACAACCCCTCTTCCACCTCGTCTTGAGTCGCCTGAACTCCAGTTAGCTTTTCCCAGCTCCCCGAAAAACCGCTTCCGACACTCATCCAGGCCCAGATCTGTCTGAAATTCACTCCCCAAACCACTCAAACGCCTCGCCAACCCATATTCTTCGCAAATCCGCTTGTCACACCTGCCCGCTTCCGAGTTGGGCCACTTCTCGAGTCGTTTTTCAACACCGAACTACGGTTCTTGCATAATCCGGGCGAACACGGTGATGGCCTGTATTGCCGAGGCAGCCAGCAGAAGGTGGCGGGGATCCAGCCAGTTGGCCAGCAGGCCCGCCAAAGCCGATCCGGTGATCGCGCCCAATACGCTCCCCACACCGACAAAAGCGAAAATGCGCTTGGCCTGGCCCACTGTGAAAAGGCCGGCCAACATGGCCCAGAAGCGCACGATGACCAGAGTGGCGAAGACTCCCGACCAGATGTAGAGAAGGTAAAGAACCCAGACATGGCTCCGTCCCACCAGAAACCAGAACGTCAAGGTGACACCGGACGATGCCAGAAGCCACATCACCAGGCGGCTATGATCGGACCTCTCTTGCTGTTGGAGAAAGAAAATGGCCAGCGAAAGCAGGGCGATTGCCAGATAGGCCCACGCCAGCTGCGAAGGGGGAATGCGGGCCAGAAAGAGAGAATCACGGGCCGTCTCCAGGAGGGCATGGGCCGCCATGATTCCGAAGAGAGTGAAACATCCGAAATAGGCTTCACGCCGTTCCTGCGCTCTGATCTCAGGAAGGAACCTGAACACGAACCCAGTCTAGTCGATTCACGTGAAGGTTTGTGTTGTTTTCGGATGCCTTGCAAATGACGTTCCGGTATGGCACCGTCTTGACACTGAAGGGGGGCTCCAGATGTACACGAGGGGACGCATCCGGCTGGTGGTACCGGCAGGTCTTCTGCCGGGAATCTTGCTGACTTCCGCCCTGCCGGCGCAAACCAACTGCTCTGATCAAACGGATATTCCTCAACTCGAGTGTGAAGCACTGGTCTCTTTCTTTGCCGGAGCCAACGGGGACGGCTGGACCAACAACACGGGATGGAACCAGGACAACTCTCCCTGTGACTGGTTTGGCGTGACCTGCGTAGAGGAGCACGTCACCAGCCTGTCGCTGGTCGGCAACGAGCTCAGCGGGGGGCATTTCGACCGAGATCGTGCTCCTGACCGAGTTGACGAATTTCGACCTCAGGAACAACCAGCTCGGGTTTGGCATCCCGGCGCGAATCGTCGAACTGACCGAGCTCAGGGTGATCGGACTGGGAAATAACAATATGGGCGGTCCCATCCCGCCCGGGATCGGCAACCTGACCAACCTTCAAACTCTTGGCCTCGCCTTCAATTCATTCAGCGGAGCCATTCCCTCCGAGATCGGCGATCTGGGCAACCTGTTTTTTATCAATCTCACCCGCAACCAGCTGACCGGCTCCATCCCGCCGGAATTGGGGAGTCTGGGCAACCTGACGGACCTGGTTTTGACCTTCAACGCGTTGAGCGGGCCCATCCCGGCCGCAATCGGAAGTCTGGGGGCGCTGACCAACCTGAACCTGGCCGGCAATCAGCTGAGCGGGGCCATCCCGCCCCAGATCGGCAACCTGACCAGCCTGACGAATCTCGATCTGGCCTCCAATCAGCTGAGCGGGTCGATACCCCCGGAGCTCGGGAATCTGGTCAACCTCTCCGACCTGCTATCGCGCAACAATCAACTGGGTGACCCCGTGCCTTTACCGGTTGCAACGGTAGGAGCGGCGGCGGCTACCTGCGATCTGACCGCCAACACGTCCAGCCTGTGCATGCCTGCAACCTCCGACTTCCAGGCCCTGGCGGACCCGGAGGGTATGATCTGCGGATTGCCGCTGGGCTGCGGGACCGATCTTGCCCTGGAAAAGACTGATTCTGTGGACCCGGTGACGCAGGGTGAGACCCTGCGATACACGCTCACGGTCACCAACAACGGCACCAACGAGGCAACCGACGTTGTTGTGACCGATACTCTTCCGCCAGGTGTCACTCTGGTCTCGACATCAGGCTGTGCGGAGGATCCTGCAGGAGCCCCCACCTGCACGCTGGGAACCGTTGCTTCCAATAGCAGCGCCCAGTACACCATCGACGTGACCGTGGACGCGGCCAGCGGCAACATAGAGAATACGGCCAGCGTGGCCTCCTCCTCGCCCGAGACCAACCCCGGGGACGAGAATGCCTCCGAAACGACCACCATCTTCAGCGGGCCACTGTCCGACCCTCCCGGAGGCGTCGGCAACGGTCTGCAGGCATGGTTCCGGGCCGATCAGGGCGTTGTGGGCAACGGGGCTATCAGCACCTGGCTGGACCAGTCGGGCTCCGGCAGACATGCCACTCAGAGCGACCCAGAGAGACAGCCCACTTTGTCGAATTCTCTCAACGGCCTTCCCACGGTTCGTTTCGACCAGGACAGCCTCCTCTTTGACGGGACCTTCCTGACCAACTCCAACTACACCGTCGTGGTGGTCGAGGGCAGGGACCGTTTCGGTCAGGCCAACTTCTTCCTGGCCGGAAATACGCCGGGCACCAACCAGAACCTGATCCTGGGCTATGAAAGCGAGACGGTGCTGCGCCAGGCACATTTTGCCAATGACCTGGACCTGGCAGTGCCGGCCTATGACGGCACCCAGGACTTCGCTCTGACGACGGATTTATCGCTTTGGACAAGTCGGGGCGACGGATACCAGCACGGCGCCGCTGGTTTCCTATGACGGGGCCGCCCTGGGCACCTTTTCGCCCTTTGGCTTCTTCTATGCCGGAGACATCGCCGAGATCGTCATCTATAGCCGCGCCCTGTCCTGTGAGGAAACGAACCTGGTCAATCAAGAGCTCGCCACCCGTTGGGGACAATCTTTTACAGCCGAGTTTTGCGCCAAGCCGGGGGACCTGAACGGGGACGGCGAAGTGGATGCTCTTGACGTCTCGGTACTGGTGCAGGAGATCAACGACGGGGACGGAGAGGACGTGGCCGACGTGGCCGACGTGGCCGGTGGTGACTTCGAGGGAACCGAAGCATTCGATGTCAACGGCGACGAGCTGATCACGACGGACGACATCGGAGCGCTGGCCGAGCTGATTTTCGACGAGAACCAGGAGTGCGGAGAGCAGCAGCCCGGGGCTTTCCCGCTGGGTGTGGCCCCGTCCAGCGTGCTCGATTTTCCCCGCCTGGCGGTGGCGGCCGGAGAGCTGACGGGGATCGCCATCGCCAATCCCAACCCGGAGGACGCACCCGTAACCTTCCGGGCTTACGGAGAGACGGGCCAGATGCTGGCCGAGACCGACGGCGTAGTGCCGGGAGGAGCGCAACTGCCGGCTTTGACGTTCGATTTGTTCCCGGGGCTGCCCGAAGGCACAGTAGGCTGGTTTCAGGCCAGCAGTCCGGCGCCCGGGCTGTCCGGGTTCTTTCTGGATCTGAACTTCGTTACCTTCGGCGAGCTGGACGGGGCCGATCTACCGCCCCGGGCAAGGAGCATCGTCTTCAACACGGTTCAGACTACCGGGGGTGCCTCCACCGAGCTGAATGTCGTCAATCCGGGAGAGGATGCCGCCAGCGTGCGGCTGACGCTGGTTTCCGAAGAGGGGCTGGTGGAGAGAGACGTCGAGTTGGCCGGAAAGGGCGCGGTGCGGCTGGATGCCGCCACTTTCTTCGAGCTCGACGGTCAGGAGCCGGCGCGAATGGCCGAGACGTCGCGCTACGTGCTGGCCGTGGGTACGGCCAGCGGCGCGCCTGGAACCGACGTGCAGACCGGCATCTTCTTCCGGCCCGGTGAGGAGGACGCCCACATCCTGCTCTTCACGCTCGACTACAACCAGTCGCGGCTGGACTTCGACGGTTCCGACACGGGAGACGGCCTTCCCGACGGCGTGATCAGCAACCTGCCCGAAGACTTTCTGGTTTACGTGCGCCACGATGCCTCCTGCACCAGCGGTGAACTGGGGTTTCTGGTAGTCGATGCCGAGGAGGCCTATTCGTCCATCCCCGAGCAGGATCTGTTCGACGTGGGCTTTACCATCCAGAACGACGCCACGGGAACGGCCTTCTTGCCGTTGACCTCACCTGGGCCGCAGCTGGTCGACATCGTCTCCGCACCGCAGGCTTCTCAGGTTCTCGACGATGTCGTCAGCGGAGGAATCTTGATCGTGCCGTAATGCAGGCGGCAAAACAGTTTTTCATCCTCTTTTATACCGTTTGATGCTTAAGATCTTCGTCCTGGGCAGCTACTTTTCCGGCCTGACCATTCGTGTTCCGCGCCTGCCCGTTCTCGGTGAGGCCGTACTTGGAGATGCCTTCGATCTCGGCCCGGGGGGCAAGGGCACGAATCAGGCCATCGGTGTGAGGCGACTGGGCGCCGAAGTGCGGCTGCTGGCCTGCGTGGGCGATGACCTCTTTGGGGACGCGGCTCTCGAGCTCTACGAGAAGGAGAAAATCCCCACCGAGCATGTTCACCGGGTTTCCGGTGTCAACACAGGCGTAGGATGCGTCAGCATCCTCCCGTCGGGTGAGAACAGCATCGTCGGCTATCCGGGTGCCAACGCTCACCTGTCTACGGCACATGTCGAGGCTGCCGAGAGACTGATTGCAGACAGCGATATGTTGATCTCCCAGCTGGAGGCGCCTCTGGATGCAGTGCAACGGTCGCTTGAGCTGGCCGTCAAGCACGGGGTTCGAACTCTCCTGAACCCCGCGCCGGGTCGGGTCCTGGGTCCCGCCATCACGCGGCATGTTGATTTATTGACCCCCAACGAGAACGAGACCCGCATCTTGCTTGGACTCCCGCCCGATGACCCTGGATCGACGCCGGATCTGGCCCGGCAGCTGACACAACTGGGGGTGGGGCAGGTCGTCGTGACATGCGGAGAGCAGGGAGCTCTCATAGTCGGCGCCGATGCGAAGGATGATGTGGAGGCCGTTCCCTCGGCCAGGGTCCGGGCCGTGGACGTGACGGGAGCGGGTGACACGTTTAACGCGGCCCTGGCGGTGGCCCTTTGTGAGGGCTCGCCTCTTCGCGCCGCTGTTGCCAGGGCGACCCTGGCCGGCGCCTACGCCACCACCCACCTGGGCGTCATCGACGGCCTGCCCACCCGCCAGGAGCTGGATGCATTCATTGAAACATCGGGAGTGTGAGGCGCGTCGTCTTGCCTGGAACATCTGTCGCCCCTTCAGGGCTTTGGAATTGGTGCGATGCTTTCCGTGGGCTGGCGCCCACGGCTATTCTCTGTCGGCCGCTCTGCGGCCTCAAAACAACCCCGATGGGCAACAGCCTCGTGGCGTGAATAGCCCCCGAAGGGCGCGGAAGATAGAAGATAATAGACGGGAACAGCCCCCGGAGGGGGCGGAAGACAATAGACGGGGCCGTAAGGCCCCGGAGGGGGCGGAAGATAGTAGCCCGGAATAGCCCCCGGAGGGGGCGGAAGATAATAGACGGGGCCATAAGGCCCCGGGGGCAGGTCAGGGCCACATTGGAGCCCCTGGAAGGGGCGGCAGAAAAACGGATCTGGTTTGGGCGGCGGGTCCCTGAATAATGCCCGGTCATCATGAAGCTTACAGACGTCAAACTAAGGCTCGGGCGCGAGCAGCTGCAAACCGACGGCTTTTGCGTGGTTGGAGGAATCCTGCCACCCGATGATCTGGCCTGGGTGCGAGACGCCGCCGTTAAGACGATCTCGGGGCTCAGCCGGGAGCACCGCCGGGAGCAAAGATCCACTGGTTCCATGGTGGCCTCCGGTGAGATGCCGGAGTTGATCGATCTGTACGTCTGGCCGTCCGCCCTCCAGGCCCTCGACGATCTGGGATTTGATGATTGTAAGTTCGTGCGGGCCTATCTCATCTCCAAGCCCCCCCACAGCCCGCGTCTGTTCTGGCACCAGGATCTGACTGTCTGGAGCGGCGAGCCGCGGGCCTATTCGGATCTCACGCCGCAACTGTTTCTAATGTATTACCTGTGCGATACCACTCGCGAGAACGGATGTCTTCGCGTCCTTCCCGGCAGCCATCGCCGCCGCCATGTGCTGCACGATTTGACCGGCGCGGCCCACAACGCCGAGGATCGCGCCGCCGCGAACCTCGACTCTCCCATCTTCCGAGAGTACCAAGGGGAAATGGACGTGCCCGTCAAGGCAGGCGACCTGGTGATCGGAGACTCCCGCATGCTGCATGCATCTCACGACAACGACTCTGATCGGGAGAGGACCGTGATCACGCTCTTTTATCATCCGTCGTTCAGGCAGCTCACCGAGTCGACGCAAAAGCAGTACACGGATCTGGCCGAGGCGCAGATTCAGGACTGGCCGCTTCGGCTCAAGAAAAAACTGGCTCCCTATATTGCCAACTATTCCGGCCCGGCCGAGGCGTTGGCAAGGGATCGAGTGCCGGGCCCTCAACTCGTGTGAAAAAGATCCATCGCTAATCGGATGTCGCCGGCGGCAGGTTCCTGTACCAGGTGAAATACAGTACGATTATTCCCCCGACCACGGCTCCCAGCCACATCAAAGTCTGCCAGTACCAGTGACCCACCAGGTAGCACGGAAAGATATAGAGACCGGAAACCACAACGATGCCCACCGCGGTGTTCAAGATACTGAGCCAGGGAGACTCCGAGAGACGTTCGGACCGAGATGTGATTTCCGCAGATTGCCGTTTCACGGGACCCCACAGTCCAAACGGTCTTACCCTTTCATAGAATCTCGTTAGCCCGGATTATGCAAGAGATCTAAATTCAAGTGAGATTTGGGCCCAGGAAAAAGGCCGTAGCTCTCTGATATAAAAGGGTTTACAAAAACAATGACCCTAAACAGGAGCTACGGCAATGTCAAAAACAGTCTGCCAGAATACCCTGCCATTTCATAGCCACAGAAACATCACGGCTCGTTTTGATGGGGGGAGCCTCACTTCCGACGCAGGATGGTTGTTGTTTGGATCCCTGGATCGTCAACATCGATTGTGCGAGGGCTTCAGTTCGTGTATTGCGGAAAGTCGAGACCGACGCTACGTTCGTCATGACCTGTTGAAGTTGATCCGACAACGAGTCTTGCAGATCGTGGCCGGCTACGAAGACTGTAACGACGCCGATACGCTGCGCTCGGATCCGATGCTCAAGACAGTCTGTGATCAGTTGCCAGAGAGCGATCCCGATTTGGCCACCCAGCCGACTTTCTCCCGCCTGGAGAACTCCGTCACCAAGAAGGATCTGATGCGTCTGAGCCGGTGGCTGCCAGGCCGTTATGTGCGCTCCCTGAAGAAGAGACGTCCCAGCAAGATCATCCTGGATCTGGACAGTACCGACGACCACACTCACGGCCAACAGGAGTTCTCCTTCTACCACGGGTATTACCGAAACAACATTCTGCATCCTTTGCTGATCTTCGATGCCGACACGGGAGACCTGGTCTGTGCCGTGTTGAGACCTGGCAACAAGGGGGCTGCCTCTCACATCGTGCCCATTCTGAAGCGAGTCGTGGAGGCCATCCGACAAGCAGTGGGGACGGATGTCGAGATTGAGATTCGGGCCGACAGCGCTTTGCCACGCCTCGGCTCTACGAGTTCTGTGAATGTGAAGAGAATAAACTCCAGTATGTCATTGGGTTAAGTCGAAACCCTCGCCTGCAGCGAGTGGTCGAGCCCCTGCTGGATTCGACTCGGCTGAGGTTCCTTGAGCTGGAGGAAAAACAGCGTCAGTTTGACGAGTTTCTTTATCGAGCCCACAGCTGGGATCGATCCCGTCGCGTCATTGTCAAAGTGGAGGTCGATCAGCGTGGCATCAATCGTCGCTTTGTAGTTACCAACCGGGACGATCTCTGCTCCCAATCACTTTATGACCACTACACAAACCGAGGGCAGACCGAGAACTTCATCAAGGCCTTCAAGAATCATCTGAGCATGGACCGACTCAGCTGTCATCGATTCCTGGCCAATCAGTTTCGACTCCTCCTGCATGCACTGGCTTACCAGATGTTCGTGCGCCTGCGCGACTATCTTCACGGAACCCCCTGGCACAAGCTCGAAATCGAAACCTTACGTCGTCGGGTCCTCAAGATTGGGGCCCGGATCCGACAAACCACTCGACGCATCTGGGTCCATCTTTCCTCAGCCTTCCCCGAACAACCCCTCTTCCACCTCGTCTTGAGTCGCCTGAACTCCAGTTAGCTTTTCCCAGCTCCCCCGAAAAACCGCTTCCGACACTCATCCAGGCCCAGATCTGTCTGAAATTCACTCCCCAAACCACTCAAACGCCTCGCCAACCCATATTCTTCGCAAATCCGCCTGTCACACCTGCCCGCTTCCGAGTTGGGCCACTTCTCGACTCGTTTTTCAACACCGAACTACGGTTCTTGCATAATCCGGGTTAGTACGCCCTCATTCACGGGAGGCGTGAGCAACGAGACTGCAATGCTGGCCACCATAGAGACTGCGCAGAGCACGGGAAAGGTCTTATATGCGGGCGTCTTCTCCGGCAAAAACAGGATGATTAGTGACACGGCGATGCCTCCGAAAACACCCGCCCCGTAGCCCCAGCCATTGAGCCGCCACCAGTGCCATCTCAGGACGTTGGGGATGATCACGCCGGCGCCGGCGCCATCATGATCCATCCCCAGATCTGACTGATCGACTCGGCCTGAAATCCAACCACGACTCCCGCCACAACCACCGCCACGCTGGCGATGTAGCTGTAGCGAACGAGGTGTTGTTCATCGGCGTGCGGCCTGAAAACGGGCTGCCAGATGTCGCGCACTATGTAGGAAGCGCCGCTGTTGACGGTGGAGCTGAACGTGGACATGAAGGCGGCCAGTATTCCGGCGATCACGAGTCCTCGAATTCCAGCAGGAAGATATTCGTCCAGGACTTTCGGCATGACCAGTTCGGGATCCTCGATCTCGGCAAAGCCGGAGAGAGCCAGGAGTGCAATGGCCATGACCATCATGAAACGGATTGTGCCGAAGAGCGGCCAGGCCGCTGCAACCTTGGCGGCGTCACGGGGATTGCGAGCGGCCAGAAAACGCTGCAAGTCGTACAGCTGGGCGGGCCCCCCTGCGTTAAGCAGGAAACCCTTGAGTAACCAGACAATGACCATGGCTCCAAAGAATTCGTAGATCCAGTTTTCTGTCCCAGCAAACCGATCCATCCGCCAGACCGGAAGGAGCGAATGAAAGTCTTCGGGCAACCCGGACTCCAGGAAGCCGGGCGAAAGGCTGGTGTAAGCGATGATGCTGATCAGGATTGCCGCCGAGCCGAGAATCACGGTCTGGACAAAATCGGTAATCACTACCCCGAAGAGACCACCCAGAACGATGTACAGAGTCGTAACCGAGAAAATCAACAGTGCCAGAATGTTGGCCTCATGCGCGACGAGGGTTTCTCTGGAGACGGGCAGGTAGTCAGCCATGCCCTCCAGAGGCAGGTACACCCTGGTGAATTTACCGATACCCTGAAATGCGTACCCTATAAAGCTCGTACACGTAACCACCGCCAGAGTAGCGTAGGAGTAGCGCGCCACGCGTCCGCTGCGGTCCTCGCCGAAACGCGTGATCATCCACTCGGCGCCGGTGAGCACATTCGATCTCCGTACCCACTTCGCGATATAGGCCAGGCCGAAGGCCGGAAGCATGAAGCCGGCCATCTGAAAATGCCACCAGGATTTCATCCCCACCAGAAAGACCACCGAGACCATCCACATGGTGCCGGTGATGTCGAAGTTGGACACCGCCCCCGACAGAGACAGCAGCGCCCAGTGCATACGCTTTCCGCCTAGAAAGTAGCTTTCCAGGTTCTTTGAGGCTCTCTTGCGGTACCGGAACGCGAGCGCGATAACGAAAGCGAAGTAAAGAGTCAGTACGAGATAGTCTACAAATACCACTTCAGCAAATCTCTGCCGAGGCCGGAGGGCCTATGAAAGCCGGGTGAACCCGGGTTCTCGCAGGGCCTACTCCAGATTGGCGTGCCGCCCGAACATGACGGATGGCGAGATACCCTTTCTTTCCATGACGAGCAGGACGAGCGCATCCAGGACGAGAAGAAGGCTCTGTTCGAAGAGTGAACCGAGGGGCTGGATCGACGCATGCTGGAGCTGTCGCCTGACTTTCGGCGACGGCGCCGGGATGACCAGCACTGCGTCGGCCAGTCGGGCGATGGGCGAGCTAGCGTCGATCCCAACCAGCGCCAGCCGCGCACCGATGCGGTTCTTGGCTTTTTCCGCCATGGCGAGGAGGCTTTCGGTGGCTCCCGATCCGGACGCCACAAACAGGAGATCGCGCTGACCCAGCGCGGGTGTCGCCATTTCGCCGGCCACGTATGCGTGCAAACCGAGATGCATCAGCCGCATGCAGAAGGCTCTTGCCATCAGCCCGGATCTTCCCGCTCCCGCGACGATGATCTGCTCGGCGTCCTCAATCTCATCGACGAGGGCCGCAGCCTGTTCGTCGGAAATTCGAGAGAGCGTTGCGCGGATCTCCGCGACTACGGCTTGTGTGAACTCCGATGCGCGCTTCATTGTATCGACTCCTTTAAAAGGAGTGCCGCCCCTCGTCTGTCACCGGCGTTGACGATGCCGCCGCCGACAGCCACGATGGCAGGTCTCAGTGCGGCGATGGGGCCCACGTTATCGGCGGTGATGCTTCCGGCCACGGCTGGGCGTGCGCTTTGAAGTACCTGGCTGAGAATCTCCAGTTCGCCGGCAGGATGCATTCCTTCGTTGTGCCGGTCAAAGGCGGTGTGCGCGCACACGTAATGCACGCCCAGACGGTCCACTTCCGCCGCGCGTGCTTCCATGTTCTGAACGGCAATCATATCGACCATAATCTCGCCACCGAAGCGATCCGCGGCGGAGACCGCGGCCCGGATCGTGGCATCGTGAGCACCGCCCAGTACCGTGGCGATATCCGCCCCCGCCTCGAAAGCGAGGCTAGCCTCGTAGGCTCCCGCGTCCATGATCTTGAGATCTGCCAGTAGTGGGATCGAAGGGAAGGCCTTTCGCAGCGCGCGCACCGCATGCATTCCCTCCCGGATGATGAATGGAGTTCCTATCTCCACGATATCGATAATGTCGGCGACTTCACCGAGGATCTGGCGGGCTTCCTCGACGCCCACGAGATCGAGTGAGAGTTGTAACTTCATGGATCCGACGTCCCGATCCATTCTCCCGGAATTCACCTGACTAAAAAAGGGGACAGTCTACTTTGGCACCAATTCTCTGAGATAAGAAGAGAGGCCAGAAACTGCGAGTATTCTAGTCTGCCCCTAAGTCGCTGCCATCTTCGCTACACTCCCTGAAGTCTCTCAATCGAGAATCAGGCTAAAGCCTCATCAATCAGGAGGTCCGGATGGATACTTTCGGCAACGCAATTCTAGGTTTAGTTTTCTGGGGACTCGGATTCGCCAACACCATCTTGATGTACAAACTGTGGGGCTACCCCTTTGACAAGCAACGCCTGCGCAGCTCGGCCCCTCGCGGATTAATGACGCTTCACCGGCTGTCGGGGTATCTGTTCCTGGTCATTTACATCTACTTCATGTCCCAGATGGTTCCCAGGCTGATCGATTATCAGGTGGAATTCCCGGCCCGCACGGTAGTGCACCTCACGCTGGGATTGACCATCGGCACGATTCTGCTGCTCAAGATCCTGATCGTCCGCTACTTCAAGTATCTGGAGGGCGAGATGATCCCGCTGCTGGGCACCAGCCTCCTGATCTCGACGACCCTCCTGATTGGACTGTCGGTACCGTTTGCGCTCCGGGATCGTGTCCTGGCTGCGAATGTGGTGGGCGGTGGAGTCTTCAGTGAGGAGAGCAAGGTGCGGCTGGCGGGTACGACACGGTGCGTCGCATGTCGGACCGGTCGCTGATACTCGATCCTATCCCCGCCCGGTAGCAATGGGAAGTGACGGCCTACCTGGTGGCCATCTCACCGCAGCTTCAGAGATCCTCGGCCGAACGACGACGGGAGCAGCTGGCCAGTGAGTCCTCCATTCGGGCGGCCGAAGCTGTAATCGAAACCGCGAGCCACGCGACGGCAGACGTAGAGTTCGATCAGGAAGAAGCCCGGGGGCTTTTTCAACTGAACTGTTCGCTTTGCCACAGCCTGGCCAAGGTCGAAGAAACCCCGCCGAACTCAGAAGCAGAGGTCCGCGATCTGATGGAGCGCATGGCGGCCAACGGTCTCATCGCCACGGAGGATGAAATTCAGAAAGTCACTCAATACCTGATTCGAGTGTACGCCCAGAACTGACGGCGGGAACTTTCCGAACAGTGCACTCGGCCAGTGAAGCAACCTTTTTTCTGCGGTTCCTTCAGGGAGATATTGCTCCAGCTAACCTCAGGGTTGTAGGTTGGAGCATGCGCATACTGGTCGTTACCAATATGTACCCGACAACCGCCAGGCCCGCCGAGGGGACGTTTGTCGAGCAACAAGTGGAGAGCCTCCGGAGAGTGGGATTGCAGGTTGAAGTCTTGCTCGCCAGTCGGGGCCGCCGGGGGCCGGCGGTGTACTTCCGGCTGTCGAAGCGGTTAAGAGTACTCCTCGGCACGTTTCAACCTGACCTCGTGCACGTGATGTATGGTGGAGTGATGGCCGAGGTGGTCACCCGCAGGGTAACCGAGAGACCGGTTGTTGTATCGTTTTGCGGCACAGATCTGCTGGGTGGATCCTACTTCCACTATCCTCGGCGACTGGCCGTAAGATACGGAGTTTATGCTTCCCGAACCGCGGCCGCCCGCGCCAGTGGGATTATCGTGAAGTCCAGAGAACTTGCCGATGCGCTTCCCAGTGCAGCGGATTCGGACAAAGTCTGGATCATTCCCAACGGTGTCGATTTGTCGAGGTTCAGACCTCTGAGTGACCTTGCCCCCTAAAACGGGTCCAAGTTGAATGTTAGGATTTTCGGTTTTAGGAAGGAGGCAAGGATGGCACGGAAGCGGTTTACGGCAGAACAAATCATCATGAAGCTGCGTGAGGCAGAGGCAGGTCTAGCCCAAGGACAGACGGTGGGCCAGGTGTGCAAACAGATTGGGGTGACCGAGCAGACCTACTACCGGTGGCGCAAGGAGTACGGAGGGCTTCGACTGAATCAGGCCAAGCGGTTGAAGGTGTTGGAGAAGGAGAATGCCCGGTTGAAGAAGCTAGTGGCAGATCTGTCTTTGGACAAGCAGATCCTAAAGGAAGTTTCCTCGGGAAACTTCTAGGCCCGACGAAGAGGAGACGCGCAGTGGTGTGGGTGAGGGAGAGATTGGGAGCAGAGCGCGTCTCCGAACGTCGGGCCTGCCAAGTGCTGGGACAGGCTCGATCGACCCAGCGAAGGGAAAGGCATATCCCCGATGATGAGGCTCGATTGGTGGCTGAGATGGTGGAGTTGGCCACGCACTACGGGCGATACGGCTACCGACGGATCACGGCCATGCTTCGTTGGGAAGGGTGGAAAGTGAATCACAAGCGGGTGGAGAGGTTGTGGAGACAGGAGGGGCTGAAAGTCCCGTCCAGACAGCCGAAACGAAGGAGACTGTGGCTTCATGATGGATCCTGCGTTCGGTTACGAGCGGCTCACAAGGATCACGTCTGGAGCTATGACTTCGTGCATGAGCGAACCCATGACGGAAGGGCCTTTCGATTATTAACCCTACTGGATGAATACACCCGGGAGTGTCTGGCCATTGAGGTTCAACGACAGATGAATCACCAGGACGTGTTGGATCGATTGGCGGAGTTGTTCGTGGATCGGGGAGTGCCTGAATACATTCGGTCCGATAACGGGTCGGAGTTTACGGCTCAGGCGGTTCGGGACTGGCTGAAGGCTGTTGGGGTGAGGACCTTATACATCGAGCCCGGCAGCCCCTGGGAGAATGGATATGTGGAGAGCTTCAACGGAAAACTGCGGGATGAACTGCTGAACGTAGAAGTCTTCGACACGTTGTGGGAAGCGAAGGTGTTGGCCGAGAGATGGCGCAGGGAGTACAACCAGCGACGGCCTCACAGCGCCTTGGCCTATCGGCCGCCGGCGCCGGAGGCCAGATTACCCAGGTCCCAGGCCCAGAGTTCTATACCATGGAGTGGACTTCAAATGGTCCCAGGTCTAACTTAGAGAGTGGACTCGTTCCTGGGGGCAGGTCAGATTCGGCTCTGATGGTGATTCAGGATGTCCCCTTCACAGGGGCCGGAATGAGTACCTTCTCCGGCCTTTCAGAACGCGTCTATTTCATCATGATCGGGGATGAAGTACTTACCGAAATCAGCAGCGCCCACAACGGGTTTCTGCAAACGGCTGTAGACCTGGGAGTTCCCGGGCTCGTCACCTATGTGGCCCTATGGGTTGCATCGGTGAGAACTCTCTGGATCCTCTTGAGGCGCCGCCATGATGGTGCCACCGATCAGGTCGCGATCGGCTGTCTGGGGGCCCTTGCCGCGGCCTGGGTGTATCAAATCACTGATGCGATTCCCCTCGGTGCCAAGGTTGGAGCTCTGTGGTGGATCACCCTGGGAATCGTACATTCACTTGGGCGAGTTGCTCCTGACCGCGATTCTCCTGGAGGAAATCCTCGAGACCGGGTAATCGCATCACTGCTGTTATTGGTTCTTTCCTCGATCTTGGCGCTGTGGGTTGTGTCCCGATCTGCTTCCGTTGGGATCGTGCTGGCGGTTCTGGGAGGGAGCCTTGTGGGTTACCTGGCCGGTGCCGAACGACAGCCACCTGCCCTGTCAGGAGTTCCGGGAGATTCATGAGTTTTGGAAGCGAAGGTAGACCGCCTCCTGCCACCTTATTCTCCCGGGCCGGATCTCGACTCCAGCACCTTCTGATAGATTTGACCAAGCTGTTCCGCAATACGACCCGCATCGTAGGACTCCAAGATCCGATCCTTGAGTGCTCTCGCAAGCGACGATCTTCGCTCTGCAGAAGCCAGGAGCTCTATGATCGCCTGAGCCAGTTGGTCGGGGTTGCCGGGTGACACCAGCTCGCCCGCACGACCCTCCTGCAGAAACTCGGCACACTGACCCACCCGGGTTGTGACTACGGGCAGACCGGCAACGCCATATTCCATCAGAGCCAGCGGGAACGCCTCCGAAGCTGAACTTAAGATGCCGATCTCACAGGCCTGAAGCAGGGCCGGTACGTCATGCCTTTCTCCAAGCAGTGAGACCCGATCATTCAACTCAAGCTTCTCGATTTCGTCCCGGACGCGAGCCACATAGTTCCCGTCGCTCAAACTGCCCGCTATCAGCAATCTCACGCCTGAAACTTCACGAGCAACGATCGACATCGCTCGAATGAGCGTGATCTGATCCTTCTGAGGAGTCAGACGTGCCAGGCAAACGAGCCTGGTTCCTTCCCCGCCCGGTAGTTCGGCAGGCTCTTCTGCCTCGGGTGGAATCTGCACAAAGTTAGCCCGGATTATGCAAGAACCGTAGTTCGGTGTTGAAAAACGACTCGAGAAGTGGCCCAACTCGGAAGCGGGCAGGTGTGACAGGCGGATTTGCGAAGAATATGGGTTGGCGAGGCGTTTGAGTGGTTTGGGGAGTGAATTTCAGACAGATCTGGGCCTGGATGAGTGTCGGAAGCGGTTTTTCGGGGGAGCTGGGAAAAGCTAACTGGAGTTCAGGCGACTCAAGACGAGGTGGAAGAGGGGTTGTTCGGGGAAGGCTGAGGAAAGATGGACCCAGATGCGTCGAGTGGTTTGTCGGATCCGGGCCCCAATCTTGAGGACCCGACGACGTAAGGTTTCGATTTCGAGCTTGTGCCAGGGGGTTCCGTGAAGATAGTCGCGCAGGCGCACGAACATCTGGTAAGCCAGTGCATGCAGGAGGAGTCGAAACTGATTGGCCAGGAATCGATGACAGCTGAGTCGGTCCATGCTCAGATGATTCTTGAAGGCCTTGATGAAGTTCTCGGTCTGCCCTCGGTTTGTGTAGTGGTCATAAAGTGATTGGGAGCAGAGATCGTCCCGGTTGGTAACTACAAAGCGACGATTGATGCCACGCTGATCGACCTCCACTTTGACAATGACGCGACGGGATCGATCCCAGCTGTGGGCTCGATAAAGAAACTCGTCAAACTGACGCTGTTTTTCCTCCAGCTCAAGGAACCTCAGCCGAGTCGAATCCAGCAGGGGCTCGACCACTCGCTGCAGGCGAGGGTTTCGACTTAACCCAATGACATACTGGAGTTTATTCTCTTCACATTCACAGAACTCGTAGAGCCGAGGCGTGGCAAAGCCGCTGTCGGCCCGAATCTCAATCTCGACATCCGTCCCCACTGCTTGTCGGATGGCCTCCACGACTCGCTTCAGAATGGGCACGATGTGAGAGGCAGCCCCCTTGTTGCCAGGTCTCAACACGGCACAGACCAGGTCTCCCGTGTCGGCATCGAAGATCAGCAAAGGATGCAGAATGTGGTTTCGGTAATACCCGTGGTAGAAGGAGAACTCCTGTTGGCCGTGAGTGTGGTCGTCGGTACTGTCCAGATCCAGGATGATCTTGCTGGGACGTCTCTTCTTCAGGGAGCGCACATAACGGCCTGGCAGCCACCGGCTCAGACGCATCAGATCCTTCTTGGTGACGGAGTTCTCCAGGCGGGAAAAAGTCGGCTGGGTGGCCAAATCGGGATCGCTCTCTGGCAACTGATCACAGACGGTCTTGAGCATCGGATCCGAGCGCAGGGTATCGGCGTCGTTACAGTCTTCGTAGCCGGCCACGATCTGCAAGACTCGTTGTCGGATCAACTTCAACAGGTCATGACGAATGTAGCGTTGGTCTCGACTTTCCGAAATACAGGAACTGAAGCCCTCGCACAATCGATGTTGACGATCCAGGGATCCAAACAACAACCATCCTGCGTCGGAAGTGAGGCTCCCCCCATCAAAACGAGCCGTGATGTTTCTGTGGCTATGAAATGGCAGGGTATTCTGGCAGACTGTTTTTGACATTGCCGTAGCTCCTGTTTAGGGTCATTGTTTCTCTAAACCCTTTTATATCAGAGAGCTACGGCCTTTTTTCTGGGCCCAAATCTCACTTGAATTTAGATCTCTTGCATAATCCGGGCTAGGCAGATACCAGATTCTCGCGGCCGGGACGTTCAGGCTGATCCTGGCCCATTCGGCAAGCTCCTCGCTACAGCTAATCACTCCACTTGCTCGCATTGTGCCCAGCCGATAAATCCAGCTTCTCAGCGGCTGTAGATTGAGCGCCCCGTAATGGTCGTGCCACACGAGCAGCGGATAGGGCGGGAACAGGGAGGCCAATCCGCTAATGAAAAGCGAATCTTCATGGGCGTGCACTATGTCGATCTGATTCTCGGCAAGAAACCTCACCAGGCGGAACACGGCGACGAGATCTGCGCGGTGTGTTCGTGCAAGCCTCAGCCTTCCTACGGCTGCATGGACCTCCGCTTCCAGAGGTCCATCGGAGCGGGTCGTGCACAGGTAGCTCATGTAACCGTTTGCATGTAGGAGGTTTGCCAGGTTTACGGCCATCCTTTCCCGGCCCGCGGCATTCAGCGTGTCCGTTATTTGCATGACCCTGATACGCTTCATTCCAAGTGCTCGAGGATGAACGACCTCGGACGGTCCCAATCAATTCAGCCACACAGTACACTAGCTGCGAGGTTATTTGACCCTCCGACAGCCTCGCTCTATGTTATTACCTGACGAGTTGAGCGAGCGAGTCCTGGCCGCGGCTGACGGTTCACCTGGGAACCGCCGTTGAAATCAAATGATGGAAGCAAACGGTGACAAAATGAAGGATACTCCTGGGTCCCGTGAGGCCCCAATCCCGGTGTTCTCGATCGATCCCGGGCCCTACTTTGAAGCAAATCAAACCAGCCTGCTCTACTACTGGGATTTGATCGTTTTCAGGAAGGCGTTCATCGCTCTCACTACGGCGATGTTCGGATTTGCTGGTCTGATTTTGATCTTCATGATGTCCTGGGAATATGAGGCGCTGGTATATGTTCTTCCTCCAGGCGAGCAGACAATCTTGGAGATCGTTCTGCCGACTATCGGGGGTGGGCTCGAGACGCACCGAGTTGACCCTCAAGCCATTTACAAGTCGTTCCTTTCCTATCTCGAATCGCGTTCCCGGCGGAGAGAATACTTCGACAGCAAAGAACTTCTTCCGCAGCTCGTGTCTGAAGTAGATGAGAGCATCAATGTGCAGGCCGTTTTCGAGCGCAGGTTCCATGAGAAGCTCAACGTGATCAGGGAAGAAGAATACACACCTCGTAACGTGGCTCGTCGACCAGGGCCGGCAACCCTCTCTATGATCGCACCTGGTGCCGAACTTGCTGCTCAGTGGTCGAATGAATTCGTGAGTATCGCTAATCGGGCCACTGTGAACGGTTACTTAGAAAGCCTCCAGCGGAGGATCCAGACCCGTATCCTGGCGTTGCAGGACGAGATCGACGGGAAGAGAAGCGTGGCGCAAAAGAGACGCACGGACAGGGTTGCGGTCTTGAGCGAAGCCGTGCTCATCGCTCGTCGGCTGGGGATCCAGAACCCTCTGGATTCTCCGTTGCTCCTGCAGTCAAGGGAAACGGCCGTCTCTGTCCATACGCAGTCCCCTCCCCTCTATATGCGAGGCGTGCGGGCCCTACAGCACGAAATCCAGGTACTATCCGGGAGGGAAAGTGACGATCCTTTTATCGGTGAACTGCGGCATCTGGAGGAACGAATCTCAAGACTCCGCAATATTGACCTCACGGCTATCTCGATGAGCGCCGCGTTTGTCGACCAGGCAGCGTTTCCTCCGCTTTTGCCGGTGAGTCCGAGAATCCTAAAGACGATTGCCCTGGTCTTGATGGCGGGCTTTGTGTTGGAGATCGCCGTGGTCATCGGTCGGGATACCGTCCGCAAGCAGCGCAGACGAGATCTGGAGAGCGCAGGGCGTTCCCGGGCTGTATCTGACGCGGGGAGCCGCCAGGCTTCAGCAAAAGGGGCATGAGCCGGACCCGCTGCGACACTTCATGACCGTTGAGATTGGCTTCCTCTTCTTGATTCTGGCCGTCATGGTCGTCCTCTTTCTGACTGAGAAGATTCCCGTGGATCTGACGGCGTTTCTGGGACTGGTCGTCCTGATCTTCAGTGGTTTTGTGAAGGCCGACGAAGCCTTCACGGGGTTTGCTTCTTCGGCTGTGATCACTATGCTGTCGATCTTCATTGTCAGCGCCTCGCTTCTGCACACAGGCATCGCAGACATGGTGGGTGCACGCATTCATGCCTGGGTGGGCAGCCGGGAGGTCCCTTTAATCATCACCATCATGCTGGTCGCCGGGACGTTGTCGGCCTTTATGAACAATATCGCCGCGGCGGCGGTCCTGCTGCCCACGGTGGCTAGTGTGGCCCGCCGCGCCGGCCTTTCTCCCTCACGCCTCCTCATGCCCCTTGCTTTCGGCGCCATCCTGGGGGGAACGACAACCCTGGTCGGAACCCCGCCCAACATCCTGGTTGGAGCCATGCTGACAGCTCGCGGTATGAAGTCCTTTGAGCTCTTTGACTTTGCACCGCTGGGCATCATCCTGCTCGTGCTGGGCATCATCTTCATGGCGACCATCGGCCGACGACTGCTGCCGTCGCGCGAAATGACCCCATCGCCTTCGATCAGCACGAACCTGGCTGACCTCTACCACCTGGAGGAAAGGATCTTTTCGATTCGTATCCCCAGCGACTCCGGATTGGACGGCACTACCCTGGCCGAGGCCCGCCTCGGCACTGCGCTCGGGGTTCAGGTGGTTGCGGTCTTGCGGGATGGCCGCAAGCAGGTGGCCCCCAGGCCTACGACGGTGCTGAACTCGGAAGATACCCTGCTGGTGGAAGGCCGGTTGTCGGATCTCCAGCAGATCCTCAAAGTTCAGGGCACTGAGATCGAGCAGGCCGGGATCGGACAGCTGCCACGGCCTACGCGTGGATTCGGTGCCATCCGGGTGGAGGTCGGCGACCACTCGACGTTTGGCGGCAAGAGCTTGAAGCAGCTGGATTTCCGGGGCAGGTACGGCGCCATCGTGATGGCCATCCGACGGGGCCCGCAACTCCTGCGCGATGGTCTGGGAGAGCAGGTTCTGGGAGCCGGCGATGAGCTCGTGTTAATTGGGGCCAGAGAGGCCCTGGATCAACTTGGCTCGCACCCCGGGCTCATCGTTCTCGAGACCGGCTTGACAACCCTCCGACAGCTTCAGCAACACCTTTTTCTGATCAGGGTTCACTCGGGCTCCCCATTGGCCGGGGCTACACTGGGCGCCAGCCGAATTGGGGAACTCATAGGCCTCACCGTAGGAGGGATTGTCCGTGAAGGGGAGACTCTTCCTGCGGTTTCACCCGAAGAAGTGATCCGAGCCGGAGACAATCTGCTGGTGGCCGGGGAATCAGGCAGGATCGCCAGCCTGCTTGAGCTGGGCGACATACAGTTCGATCCCGAAGTGGATGTGTCAGAGCTGGGATCGGAGGACATGGCTCTGGTGGAGGCGTCTCTGGCACCTCGCTGCTCACTGGTTGGAAAAACTCTGGGAGAAATCTCTTTCCGGCAGCGTTATGGACTGCAGGTCCTTGCCGTATGGCGTGAAGGGGCTCCCCTTCGATCCAGGCTGGCAGGCCTGCAGTTGACCTTTGGCGACGCTTTGTTGCTGCAGGGGTCTCCTGAGAGGATGCGGATGCTGGCCGCAGACCCCGACTTCCTGGTGCTCTCTCAAACCGTTCAAGCCGTCCGCCGGGTGGCCAAAGCTCCCTTTGCGGTGGGTTCTCTGTTGTTGATGATCGGGTTGGTGATGGCAGGCATCCAACCCATCCATGTGGCGGCTTTCACAGCGGCCTCGCTGGTCGTTCTCTCGGGAGCACTCACCATGAAGGAGGCCTACGCCAGCATTGAGTGGCGAGCGATCTTCCTGGTAGCGGCTATTCTACCGGTAGGCATCGCCATGGAACGCACCGGGGCCGCTCCGTGGCTGGCCGGTACCGTCGTTTCCACGGCGGGTCCCCTTGGACCGTACATGGTGCTGGGAATGCTCGTGGTGCTCTCCAGTCTGTTGAGTCAGGGCCTGGACGGGGCCCCGACCGTCGTGCTTCTAACGCCGGTCGTTCTCAAGGCTGCCGACGGCCTCGGCCTGAGTCCTTACCCCTTGATGATGGGGGTCGGGTTGGCCGCCTCAGCGGCGTTCATGACGCCCTTCAGCCACAAAGCGAACCTGCTCGTGATGGGCGCCGGCGGGTATCGTGCCGTGGACTACCTCAAGGTCGGCACTCCCCTGACGATCGTTTTCCTGATCTTACTGATCCTCACGGTGCCCGTGTTTTTTCCGTTCTAGGCGCTGGGAAGCTTCACGTTCCATGTTCCACTTCCGCCCTGCGAATCCCGGCTACAGGGGTCGCTTTGACAGGAATATGTGCACCATGCATAATGCATGTATGGCGACGAAAACGATCTCTCTTCGTCTGGAAGCTTACAACAAGCTTAGAGCGGCTCGGCGCTATCCCGACGAGTCTTTCAGCCAGGTCATTCTCCGGGCCCACTGGGCGGAGGAAACGCTGACAGGAGCCGACCTGCTGGAGCGCTGTCGACAGGGCGCCCACTTCAGCGAAGAAGATCTCAGCCGCATCGAGCAACTCAAACGGGACGACCGGCCGCCTGAGGACAAATGGGCAGGGCAATAGTCCTGGAGACGACCTTTCTGGTCGATCTGGAGAGGGAAGTTCTGCGCGGAGTGCCCGGAGCAGCACTCGAGTTTCTTCATGGGCACCATGATCACGAGCTTTGCGTGGGGGTTATCACGGTCGGTGAGATGGCCGCCGGTCCCACGGTGGATCGAAGGGACCGATGGGAAGACTTCTTTCGGCCCTTTCGAATTCTGTCCTTAACCAGGGAAGCTTGCTGGGAATACGGAAACGCCTACCGCCATCTGGCTCTCAACGGGCAGCTGATCGGTGGCAACGATCTTTGGATCGCCGCCACGAGTCTGGCCCACGGCATGCCGCTGCTAACCTGCAACCTGGACCACTTCAGACGGGTCCCCGGCCTGAGCGTGGTGTCCTACTGAGGATCCGTTTTTCCACTGTCCTCTCGTCTCTTTCGCGCCCCAACAAACTAGCCCGGATTATGCAAGAACCGTAGTTGCGGTGTTGAAAAACGACTCGAGAAGTGGCCCAACTCGGAAGCGGGCAGGTGTGACAGGCGGATTTGCGAAGAATATGGGTTGGCGAGGCGTTTGAGTGGTTTGGGGAGTGAATTTCAGACAGATCTGGGCCTGGATGAGTGTCGGAAGCGGTTTTTCGGGGGAGCTGGGAAAAGCTAACTGGAGTTCAGGCGACTCAAGACGAGGTGGAAGAGGGGTTGTTCGGGGAAGGCTGAGGAAAGATGGACCCAGATGCGTCGAGTGGTTTGTCGGATCCGGGCCCCAATCTTGAGGACCCGACGACGTAAGGTTTCGATTTCGAGCTTGTGCCAGGGGGTTCCGTGAAGATAGTCGCGCAGGCGCACGAACATCTGGTAAGCCAGTGCATGCAGGAGGAGTCGAAACTGATTGGCCAGGAATCGATGACAGCTGAGTCGGTCCATGCTCAGATGATTCTTGAAGGCCTTGATGAAGTTCTCGGTCTGCCCTCGGTTTGTGTAGTGGTCATAAAGTGATTGGGAGCAGAGATCGTCCCGGTTGGTAACTACAAAGCGACGATTGATGCCACGCTGATCGACCTCCACTTTGACAATGACGCGACGGGATCGATCCCAGCTGTGGGCTCGATAAAGAAACTCGTCAAACTGACGCTGTTTTTCCTCCAGCTCAACGAACCTCAGCCGAGTCGAATCCAGCAGGGGCTCGACCACTCGCTGCAGGCGAGGGTTTCGACTTAACCCAATGACATACTGGAGTTTATTCTCTTCACATTCACAGAACTCGTAGAGCCGAGGCGTGGCAAAGCCGCTGTCGGCCCGAATCTCAATCTCGACATCCGTCCCCACTGCTTGTCGGATGGCCTCCACGACTCGCTTCAGAATGGGCACGATGTGAGAGGCAGCCCCCTTGTTGCCAGGTCTCAACACGGCACAGACCAGGTCTCCCGTGTCGGCATCGAAGATCAGCAAAGGATGCAGAATGTGGTTTCGGTAATACCCGTGGTAGAAGGAGAACTCCTGTTGGCCGTGAGTGTGGTCGTCGGTACTGTCCAGATCCAGGATGATCTTGCTGGGACGTCTCTTCTTCAGGGAGCGCACATAACGGCCTGGCAGCCACCGGCTCAGACGCATCAGATCCTTCTTGGTGACGGAGTTCTCCAGGCGGGAGAAAGTCGGCTGGGTGGCCAAATCGGGATCGCTCTCTGGCAACTGATCACAGACGGTCTTGAGCATCGGATCCGAGCGCAGCGTATCGGCGTCATTACAGTCTTCGTAGCCGGCCACGATCTGCAAGACTCGTTGTCGGATCAACTTCAACAGGTCATGACGAACGTAGCGTCGGTCTCGACTTTCCGCAATACACGAACTGAAGCCCTCGCACAATCGATGTTGACGATCCAGGGATCCAAACAACAACCATCCTGCGTCGGAAGTGAGGCTCCCTCCATCAAAACGCGTCGTGATCTTTCTGTGGCTGTGAAATGGCAGGGTATTCTGGCAGACTGCTTTCAACATTGCCGTAGCTCCTGTTTAGGGTCATTGTTTTTGTAAACCCTTTTATATCAGAGGGCTACGGCTTTTTCCTGGAGCCAGAATCTCACTCGGATTCAGATCTTTTGCATAATCCGGGCTAGACTTCCGCCGCAAGGTGCTACGTGAGTTGAAGAAGATCAAGCTGGCCTGGCCGGAACTGAACTACGCCACGGCGCCGGGCGTCCTGATCCTCTTGCCCTCGACTCCCTCTATCCTGCCGGGGCGGCAGCTTTCGCTCCCGGAATAGCCCTGGTGTTGCCATGAAGACCTCCCACCAGAAACAACGGGGGGCTTTTCAGAAAGACCACGGCCAGCGCGCTAGCGCTCCTGTTGTCTTTTATCCCTCCTGCCGTCCTGCGCGGCAAGGCACATGCCCGACTGGTCCAGGGTGCAAGCCGTTCCGCCCCAACCAAGACCGAGGTGCAGCTTTACAAGGACGATGCTCCCCAGGGAAGCCGGAAGATTAAGGGCCGGTTCGACTCGGCCACGGACGGCTCCATCACGCTAAAACTCAAGGACGGGCAGTCTCGCACCCTCCAGAAGCAGGCCGTGCGTAAGGTGCTCACCCGCCGCCCGTTCTCGAAACGATGGCCGGGATGGGTCGCGCTGGGGGTTACGCTAACCATATTGGCTGCCATGCCTTTGGATTCCGATGATCCTAGGCCGATATCAACCCCGCAAGCCCACGCGGTATTTACCCTTCCGATCGCGGGCGCATTTTTCTACGGCTCGCGCGGATGGGGGGGATTTACGAAGTCCCGCGGCGTTGGTGCATGAATCGGTGTAAGCGAGCACGCTAGCGGCGGGGGTGGGGGCCAGTCCATCATAGAGATCGGAGGGTAACGTCATGGTCGCAGCGAAGTCGAGCCGAGTCAACCGCCAGTACAAGAAGAAGTACAGAATCCGGAACTGGAGGGAGTACGAGCGTGGCCTCAGGAGCCGCGGCGACGTCACGATCTGGCTGAGCGAGGATGCAATTGCCGCGTGGGTACCACCGAAGAACGGTCTTCGCGGAGGCCAGCGGCTGTACTCGAACCTCGCGGTCCGGACCGCGTTGACGCTGCGGGTCGTCTTCAGCCTGCCGCTCCGCCAGACCGAGGGGTTCCTGGACTCGCTGCTCCGCTTGATGGGCCTCAACCTCAAGGCCCCGGACCACACCACACTCTCGCGCCGGAACCAAATCGTTGCGGTGCCGCCCCTGACCCGATCCTACGACGGCCCGATCGACTTGATCGTCGATTCCACAGGGCTGAAGATTCTGGGTTGCGGCGAATGGAACGCGCACAAGCACAAGGCATCAAAGAAACGCCGGGATTGGCGGAAGCTGCACATCGGGGTGGATGCCAAGGGGTTCATTGTGGCGGCCGAACTCACAGCGAGCAGCCGGGACGACGCCTCCACACTCCCTGCTCTTCTAGACACAATCGAGGTTCCCATCCGGCGTTTCACCGCAGACGGAGCCTACGACCACAGGTCAGTCTACGATCAACTCAGCGCGGCCGGTACAGAGAACGTCGTGATTGTGATTCCCCCTCGTCGCTCTGCGGTGTCGGCGGGGCCAACGGACGGCCCATGGGCGCAGCGTGACACGGCTCTTGAGAGGATTCGCCAGGTCGGGCGACGAGAGTGGCAGAAGGAGTCGGGCTACCGACAGCAGGCGCGCGTTGAAAACAGCTTCTTCCGATACAAGTCTGTGCTCGGAGGCGGATTGAAGGCGAGGCACGGCAAAGCACAAAGGAGAGAAGTTGCGATCGGGTGTCACATCCTCAACCGGATGGCCGAGCTGGGTAGGCCGAAATCCTGCGCTGTGGTGTCCTGAACGAGAAGTTGGAAAAGCGCCCCCACTCGCGCCGCAGTTGAATCATGCAACAGCGCCGCGGGCGCTGCTAGCGCTGCCGGTCCAGGAGGAACGGCCTGGGCCGGGTCCGGTTCACCGCCCTGCTGCTGTGCGCCGGTGAGCGCCGCAAGGAAAGCTCGATCCGCGTCCGCCTCTGCCGCAATGTCATCTTCCAGGTTGCCCGTCACACCCTGGAACGTCCCAAGGGCCTGAGAGAGCGCCGCCGCTCCCTCGGCGCGGATCGCTTCGACCGGGCCGGGTGCTGCTCCCCCTTCCGTCACTGAACCAGCCCGGTCGAATTGCCGGTAGGTCTGAGCCACCGGCGAACTGCGAAGCGACCGGCTGCGGCGTTCCAGGGATTCCAGGCGCAAGCGTTCCCGGAGTTCAAATTCCTGCTGCGTGTACGCTCTGCCGGTTTCAGGACTCGACCCGGCCAGTAGTAGCGCCTCGTCCATCGTCACCTGCCCGCCTCCGATCGCGCCCGTTGCGGATTCCCGCGCCTCCTGGCGCTGCTCGGCCTGTAGGGTTCGCGCCGCCGCCGCCCGGCGCGTCTCGGCCCGTAGGGACTCGGCTTCGACCTGCGCGGCCATCTGCCCGGCGAAGTTCCGCGCCGGGCCGGTGACTTCTCCCCCTATGGAGTCGATCCCCGCTTGCTCCGCGCCTCCGCTTGCCAGCCACAGCGCGACAAAGATCAGGATCAGAACCGTAATCAGCGCCACGCCCCATTGAGTGACAATGCCTCCCGGCAAGCTGCCCGCTGGTTTGGGGTAAAGGCGTTTCCATCCACTACTCACGGTGCCACCTTCGGCGCGGTGAAGCGCCACTTGGCTTTTTCTTTTCCGATCTGCAACCACCCGTTGCCTAAAACATGACGGGCGATAAACAAGCCGTCTTCTTCAAGATCGTAGGCAACCAGCGCCGGTTTGCCGTCCTTTTCTTCGTACAGCGCGGGCGTCTCCTGGGCGTTCGAGCGAAGGTAGGTAAACTGCCCGTCATTCCACATTCCCTCGACCAGGAACGGCCATTTGATCGCCTTGTCCTCCAAGCGGTAAGGGAAGTTCAACCGGGTGGGATAGTCCGACCGGAAAGCCTCAGTCTCACCCTCGGCCCGCGCCTCCGCCTCGGCCACCCGGACCTCGGCTTCCTCCTGAACTGTGGCGACGGTTTGCATGGCGGTTTCCGCCATTTCCTGATAGGCCGTGACCTGGGAGCGCCGGACAAAGGCCGGGGTGTTTACTCCCGGCGAGATGCGGGGATCGTCAATCTCCGGGTGCTCCACCCGGACGATTAAATGCGGCTCCCCGGCGCTACCTTCCGTCACCAGGAACGAATAGATGCGCCCGGATTCACAGACCAGCGCCACGTTCGTTGTGACACCTTCCGCAATCGGTTTCAGGAAAGCGAGATTGGCCGCGCCGGTCAGGTGCCAATACTCGGAATCCCCCACCACGAAATCAAGAATGTCTTCCGATGCGGGCAACACGATTACAGTGGTGTGCCTCGTCTTGGCCTGAATCCTCACAATTTGATCCTGGGCTTCGATGATCCGCAACACCGCTCCGGCGTCCTGAGCCAGCAGCGGCACCGGCAAGGCCAGAAGCGCCGCCGCGATCAGGGGAAAGATTTTCAACATTTGAATTACCTCCGTTTCGCTAAGTGTTCAAGGGCCTGCTCTAAACCGTGTTCTTTGACGGCTGCGGCCCGTTTGGCCGCGTCAACCGGCGAAGATGTGTAGAGCCAATAGCTGGCCGGATCGACTTCAAGGCGTAAGATCCCCGCCGCATCGGTGCGCCTCAAGTAAAGCTCCCGCTTGGGGATCAAGCCTCGAATGGTGTTCATTTCCGAGGGGTTCAACCGGAAGGTTTCTGCGGCCTTTTCGGGCAGGTCCGGGTTGGCAAGGAATAGCTTGGTGGGCATGGATTCAAGCAACGCTTCCGCGCCCGCCGTTCCCGTCACGTCCACAGCGCTTTGAGTCGCCACGATCAGCGCCGCGTTCTTCTTGCGCCATGTTTTGGCCGCCTCTGCGAGATAGGAAAGGACGGCGGGATCTTGAAGGTAGCGCCACGCTTCATCGACCACCATGAGCTTGACGCGGGCGGTTTCGTCCGGATTCTCCAAGGCCAAACGCAACCGCTCCAAAAGGTAGAACAGCGCCGCCTCGCACAAGTCGTCATGCTCTGCCGCGCCGGCCATGTCGATCACCTGCCAGTCTTGAAATTGCAGGTCGTCACCATCAGCCGGGTTATCGAAGTAGCGGCCCCATGCGCCGTCACCATGCCAGCGGCCCAGCGCGGGCCACATCTTTGCGGGCAAGGACCGGACCAGCGTTCCAAGGGTCCGCTCCGCCGCCGCGAAAGCGTAGAGGTCTTCCACGCGGGCGCGGATCTCGCTCGGATCGGAACCGCTCAAGTTCCATCCGCCGATGCGTAGCAGCCGGGAAATCCAGCCGGTCAGGAATTGATAGGTCCGCTCTCCTGCCGGGAGAGAGAAGGGCCGCAACCGGAAACCTGCGGACCCCGTTCCTGCGGGGGACAGTTCCATGTATCCGCCGCCTAAGAATTGGGTCAGCCATCGGTAAGATCCGCCTAGATCGAGAATCAGGATGCGGGGATCGTATTGGAGGGCTTGAACCAGCAGGAAATTGAGAGAGAAACTTTTTCCCGCGCCGGTGGCTCCAAGGACCAGCGTATGCCCCACGTCGCCCTGAAATAGATCGTAGTGATAAGGGGTTCGCCACCCGGTTTCAAGGATTGCCAGGGCTGCGGCCCGCAAGTGGGCGCTTTGGGGAGTTCCGACAGGAGGCCCAAAGATCGGGGCCATGCAAGCGGCGACACCTGCCGAGACAAACACGGATCGGACCTGCCGCCTCCGGGGTTGCCCTGGCATCCGCGAAAACCAAGCGGGGAGTTGGCCGTATCCCTCGCGGATCACCTTGGCGTCGTGGCTGGCGAAGATGCGCCGAATATCCCCGTCCAGGCTATCGGAGTGCTCTAACGGGCCGTGAATCGCAATCGTCAGGGCAAGGTCGCCGTAAGCAACGCCGTCCGTCTCAAGCTCGACCAGGGCATCCCCTAAGCGGTCGGACTCCGCTGCCGCCGCCGTGTCCACCATCGCCGCCGCGCTCCCCTCCGTCTCCTGAACGTGGGCGCTCATCGAGTAACGCTTTGAGAAGTAATGGCGCTGCGCTCCCCGGATCTTTCGCCGGGCAGAATCGAGGCGCTGCGGCCGCCATTCGAGCGTGACCGTCAAGGTCGCATCGAGGCGGTAAAGATCGGCCAAGAGATTGTTTCGGGCCGAGCCTGGGGGAGATAGCAACGAGTACAGCACAACGGGCTCCCCGTCCAGGCGAAGGTTGCGCCGCTCCGCTTCGAGTTCCGACACGGCCAGCCGCCAATTCATGCCGCTGCCCGTCGCGCCGTCCCACGGCGTTTCGGGCCGGTTGGTTAGTTCGCTCAAAACCCCGCTGGCCTCGTGTGCTTTGAGCAAGCGTACCGGCGTGAGGTCATCCACCAGCGCCCGGCTTGCATCGACTGTCTGGCGAAACGCCGCACCCGCCGCTTCGATGGCGGAAAGGAGGTACACGGATTCATGGGCGTTTCTTCGCCGCGCCATCCAGTTCTTCACGTAGGCCATCCACCAGGGCCCACCTGTCCGACCGGCGGCCACGGTGGATAGGCCGAGGTCGTGCGTCCACGCAATATAGGCGCTCACATCCTGCACCCGCTCTGTAAGGAACGCCTGACGCTTACGCTGGCCGAGTGTGACCACGTTGGACACTCCGCCTCCGTCTGCCACTTCCGGGAAACGGATGGGACGCCTCAAGAGATAGAAGTAAAACCGGGTCCGGGCGTCCAGACCCGATAACATCCGTTGCCAGCGGTCAATCACCCGGTCTAGCTGCTCTGGCGTTTGCCCGTCCAGGACAAAAGGCGAAATGCGGGCCAAGCTCATCAACTCCCCGGCCCGCGTGAGGCATGTTCGCTCGTCATCGAGCCAGCCCCAATAAGGCAGTTCCTCGGCCAGCGATCCCGCCGCTTCATAGTCCTGAAGTTCGGTGTCTACATTCATCCCGCTATCTCCGAATCAAGAGAGTCCAGGGGGCTGCCGCCCACTTGCCCGGATCGTAGCGGGCGCGGAACTTGGCCGAAGCGCGTAGGATCTCAAGCATGTTGGGGTCTTGCTTCCAGGCCCAGAATCCGACACCATACAAAACCCCAAAGATCAACCCTCCGGTCACAATGGAGTTGATCGCGTTCCACATGGCAAGTCCCAAGGTGGCACTCAAGAGGAACCAACGCCGCTCGACTCCCATAATGGTGAGCGGCTTACTGAGCGCCGGGTATCCGCGCCACGCCTTGCCGCGCTCCATCAGAACAACCAAGCCAGGAAGTTGGCCGCTCCCATGGCCATGCCAAGCCCGAAGACGATCCCGGCCAGCGCCTTCTTGCTGCCGCCTTCACCAAAGGCAAACATCAAACCCCCTACCACGATGGCAATCAGACTCAAGCCTCGTGCTATCGGGCCGGTGAACGCCTGTTGCAGCACGTCAATAGCCTGTAACCAGGGGCTTGTGCCCTGGGCGAGTAGTTCTGTAGACGACGCCACGATCAGCGCCGCGATGAGGACGCCGCGCTTTGCAGCGCCGTTGTAAGGTAAGGTCATGTTTCAATCTCCTTTATGGTTTGAAAACTCGATCCGTTAGGATCCCGGATACTCCCCTCGTTCCTCTTGCTCCATCTTCTCGGCAAGCTCCGTTTGACCGCCTTCACCGCGCCGAATGGACCGCTCCATCAGATCCACTTTCCGGCCCATGTCGGCCAGTCCCATGAGCCGCGCACCGGAGTAGATCGAAAACATCAGCGCGGCCAGGGCCAGCCCTGCGTACCATGAGACGGGGAGCCAGTAATCGGTGAGGACCATCCAAAAGTAGGGCCGAAGCCATGAAAATCCCTCGCCGGCGAGCAGCAAGCCCCCGGCGCAGATGATGGCCGTAAATCCGACGCTGATTTTCCAGGGCTGCATGAGTCCTCCTTAGAGTTCAAATGAGGCGGGATCGCGGTCTTTGCCTCCACCACCACCGCCGCCGTTCCCATCGTCACGGCCAAGCGCCCGCGCCACTCGCGCCTTCGCCCGGCCATTGCTTCCATGCACGGCGAAGCCCGCCGCAGCTTTCGCTCCGATGCTCTTGGTGCTGTAGTGCTCAGTCGCAATCTCCACATTCACCCTGCCGCTCCGTCCGTCCAGGTCATACTCAAGTTGAGCGTCCGGGTACTCGACTTTCCCGGCCTTGACGGGTAGGCCCAGCTCCGCCGCTTTTTCCGCCCGCGCCGCGTCCGCCGCCTCTTTACCGCCCTTCACCCTGGCCGTTTCTGACGCCCTGGCAACCTCGCGCTTTAATTCGGCGTCGATGCGGACCCGCCGCAACACGGCTCCCTTTTCGATCAGCTTGCCCTGCTCAATCCTCGCCGCCCGGAATACCGCCGTGTCATGCTGTAGCTCTGCCGATTTGACCATGCCGCTCCACGCCTTCTGTCCGCTGTCAAGCCCCTGGGCGCGAGCTGCGACTTCCGCCCGGTGGATTCCCTTCCCGGTGAGCGTCAGCACCTTGTAGGTGCCGCCCTGCGGACCACGGGCGGCATGCTCCTCGACGTCGCCGCTGTGAATCATCCGATCCACCGCCCGGCGTGTGGCATAGGGGTGTCCGTCAAAATGCGCCTCCGATAGATCCTTGTAGGCCACGCTGCGATACATGCCGATCTCCGCCACGGCCCGCTCGGTGCGGCTCTTGAACCCCTCGCGGTCGGATCGTGGATCAAACTCGGCCCGGCTCCCGGTGCGTTTCCGGTCCTGGCGCTCTTTCAGGTAATCGCGCTTGGGCCGCTCCGGGGTCCGTGTTCGCGGATCGCTGCTTATGTCTCGTGGATCGAACACGGCGTCTCCTTATCGGCTCGGTCCCACGTCGCGCTCTTGCGTCTGCGTCCGAGCCGCCACAGGCTGCTTCGGTGTCTGGCCGATCTGCGGCCCCCTGGCGTGGGAAAACTCTTGCGTCAGCTCGGCCTTGGTCTTGGTCGGGTGCTCCCGCTCCTGGGTGATCGCCCGGTCCATGAGGCAATTCGTCATCTTCTGCGCGTCGCCTGCCGCTCGGCGGATCTCATGGGGGTCTTTTTCCAGGACCGCCACCCAATTCTCGACGTAGGCCGCCCCGCGTTGCGGGTCGTGTCCCACGCCCACCTGCTCTCCGGTCATCATGGCGCTGATCTCCGCCCGCAATTCCTCGCGGGCATACTCCGGGCTCCCAAAGCCCGCCGCCATGCCTTCTTTGAGGGTGTCGCGGTTCATGCGGTCGTGATGGCCGGTCGAATGGCCCGCCTCGTGCAGCGCCGTTTGGTAATAGCCATTACGCGTGGCGAATTGCGACGGGTCCGGTAGCACAATCTTGTCCTCGTTGGGCGAGTAGAAGGCCCGATCTCCACCGGGGACGTGCTGCACCTTCGCGCCGCTGGCGCGTAGCACTTTGTCAGCCTCCCGGTGCGTGTCCCATTCCGGCGCGGCTCGGGTTTCCCTGGGCGGCAACTTCAATCCATCGGTCTGCTCCACATTGAAAACGGTGTATTGCCGCATCACTGCCCGCGCCCGCTCCGCTTCCTCATAGATCGTTTTGCCCTCCTTGTCCTTGCGGATCTTCCCCGTCTCGTCCCTGGCCGGTTGCTCTGTCCGGTTCTGATAGAACAGGACTTTCGTTCCCTTCTCTCCCCGTCGCACCTGCCCGCCCGCCGCCTCGATCTGCCGGTAGGTTCCCCACCTGTTGTCTCCTCGGCCCTCGCGGATCTGGCGGCTCATGAGATACAGGCTGTTCCCTCCGGTGTAGGCTTTCCCGGTAGCTAAATTCGACGGGGAGCTTTGTTCCCCCGGCTTCCAAGGTTTCTGCCAGGGCGCGGTGCCTTTTTTGATCTGCTCGATGATTTCACTACTCACCTGCTTGGCGTAGTCCTCGCTCCGCTGATGGTAGGTCTGCTTCGGTGGCCGTTTTGCCATGTTTGTCTCCCTCCGGTTGCCTCAGTTGTAGGGATCGAATTTCGCGGCCTTGATATCTTCGAGGGTTCCCACATCCTCAACCACCAAGCCGATCTTCTCAGCGAGTTCATGCGTGAGTTCCACGTCTTCTCCCCTATTGAGCGCCGCGTGAAATTCCTCCTCCGTCTCGACCGAAACCAATTCATCCTTCGCCTTAGCCTTCTTCTTTTTCCAAAACATCGTTTCTCCCTCTCTGGGCCGATCACCGCCGCATGCGCCCACACACGATGCAAACGGCCCGGATGGCGGTTTGAGACCGCTTCAAGCGCCGCCGAGGCTGAAATGCCTCCCCGACGAGCGGCCTTCTTCGCGGTTTTGTCCATGGTTTTTTGATGTTGACGGATCGGAGGCGGCGGGCGGAAGTATGATCCGTCACGCGCAGGCGGCACTTTGCCCGGTAGACCCGTTGCCGGTCCCGGTGATCGAGCCGTCCTTCCGGGCTGGCCTGGTGTTTCCGGTTGGCAAGCCGCATCTGCTGGCGTCTCATCCGGCGGCGGCACCTCTCTCCGCAGTAGACCTGCCCCCGGTAGCAGCTCCCGCAGATGTAAAACATCGCCCCGCAACCCGAGCCTCGGCAAAACAACCGGAGCCAAGCCATTTCGCGGGCCATACCCCGCACGATTCCATAGCCGCCTGTGAACCTTGCAGGGTTGGCGGAGACGTCGGGGGTATCGACCTGGAATTAGGGGGCGTGACAGAATGGGCAGAACGGATTGGGGGGAAGTATGAGCGGGGGGAATGCTCCCCGGGCGGCCATCACCGGACGAGTCTCGTCTAGCTAGGGTTGCCGTTGTCCGGCCTCGGAGAAGGTGCGAAAATATCGAACTGAGGGATTGACAATGGGGAGGCGAATCGATGCACAAAATCTTAAGAGCCCAGAGCCAACTGGAAGATGAAAAATCGAATCAGCGATCAGGTATGAAAAATGATATGCGGCACCCCGGCACCCCTAAATCACTGTCCTAGCCCGGATTATGCAAGAGATCTAAATTCAAGCGAGATTTGGGCCCAGAAAAAAGGCCGTAGCTCTCTGATATAAAAGGGTTTAGAGAAACAATGACCCTAAACAGGAGCTACGGCAATGTTGAAAGCAGTCTGCCAGAATACCCTGCCATTTCATAGCCACAGAAACATCACGGCTCGTTTTGATGGGGGGAGCCTCACTTCCGACGCAGGATGGTTGTTGTTTGGATCCCTGGATCGTCAACATCGATTGTGCGAGGGCTTCAGTTCGTGTATTGCGGAAAGTCGAGACCGACGCTACGTTCGTCATGACCTGTTGAAGTTGATCCGACAACGAGTCTTGCAGATCGTGGCCGGCTACGAAGACTGTAACGACGCCGATACGCTGCGCTCGGATCCGATGCTCAAGACAGTCTGTGATCAGTTGCCAGAGAGCGATCCCGATTTGGCCACCCAGCCGACTTTCTCCCGCCTGGAGAACTCCGTCACCAAGAAGGATCTGATGCGTCTGAGCCGGTGGCTGCCAGGCCGTTATGTGCGCTCCCTGAAGAAGAGACGTCCCAGCAAGATCATCCTGGATCTGGACAGTACCGACGACCACACTCACGGCCAACAGGAGTTCTCCTTCTACCACGGGTATTACCGAAACCACATTCTGCATCCTTTGCTGATCTTCGATGCCGACACGGGAGACCTGGTCTGTGCCGTGTTGAGACCTGGCAACAAGGGGGCTGCCTCTCACATCGTGCCCATTCTGAAGCGAGTCGTGGAGGCCATCCGACAAGCAGTGGGGACGGATGTCGAGATTGAGATTCGGGCCGACAGCGGCTTTGCCACGCCTCGGCTCTACGAGTTCTGTGAATGTGAAGAGAATAAACTCCAGTATGTCATTGGGTTAAGTCGAAACCCTCGCCTGCAGCGAGTGGTCGAGCCCCTGCTGGATTCGACTCGGCTGAGGTTCCTTGAGCTGGAGGAAAAACAGCGTCAGTTTGACGAGTTTCTTTATCGAGCCCACAGCTGGGATCGATCCCGTCGCGTCATTGTCAAAGTGGAGGTCGATCAGCGTGGCATCAATCGTCGCTTTGTAGTTACCAACCGGGACGATCTCTGCTCCCAATCACTTTATGACCACTACACAAACCGAGGGCAGACCGAGAACTTCATCAAGGCCTTCAAGAATCATCTGAGCATGGACCGACTCAGCTGTCATCGATTCCTGGCCAATCAGTTTCGACTCCTCCTGCATGCACTGGCTTACCAGATGTTCGTGCGCCTGCGCGACTATCTTCACGGAACCCCCTGGCACAAGCTCGAAATCGAAACCTTACGTCGTCGGGTCCTCAAGATTGGGGCCCGGATCCGACAAACCACTCGACGCATCTGGGTCCATCTTTCCTCAGCCTTCCCCGAACAACCCCTCTTCCACCTCGTCTTGAGTCGCCTGAACTCCAGTTAGCTTTTCCCAGCTCCCCCGAAAAACCGCTTCCGACACTCATCCAGGCCCAGATCTGTCTGAAATTCACTCCCCAAACCACTCAAACGCCTCGCCAACCCATATTCTTCGCAAATCCGCCTGTCACACCTGCCCGCTTCCGAGTTGGGCCACTTCTCGAGTCGTTTTTCAACACCGAACTACGGTTCTTGCATAATCCGGGCTAACGATCTATTTTCCAACGATGGATTAGAAATAGTAGCGATTTTCTTTTTTGCTGCTTTTTTCTTTTCTGGGTTGTGGAAAAAAGTTTGCGCCGGGAGCGATCGAGGATTTGATTGCCTCTGTGCAGCACGCGCACCGTGGCGTTACGAATTTAAGGCGCCAGCGTACGAGACGCTTGGTGGGAGACTTTCGAACGCCACGGTGCACAGACAGCAAACGCATACTCTAGATGCTGTCCTTCGAGGACTCGACTATAAGGGTTGCGCAAGGTCTGGGCAAGCGTGTGCTGCGCAGAAAGGAGTGGCGCAATGTTAGCCACAGAACAGATCGCAGCATGGGTAGGATTGGATTGGGCCGAAGATCAACATGAGATCCGACTGCGGGCCGCCGGCAGTCGGGAAGTAGAGAGGTATCAGGTGCGGCAAGACCCGGAAGAGTTGCACGAATGGGTACGCCAGCTAAGAACCCGTTTTGAGGGTCGTCCTGTGGTGATTGCCCTGGAGCAAAAGCGGGGAGGGTTGATGGCGGCGCTGATGTGCTATGACTTTTTGCACCTGTACCCGATCAATCCGAAGACGGTGGCGAGCTATCGAGAGGCATTTTCACCCTCCGGTAAGAAGGATGATCCGGAAGATTCGGACTTGTTGCTGGAGCTGGTGTACAGACACCGGGATCGATTGCGTTGTTGGAGACCGGAGGCGGCCCAGACCCGGGAGCTGGCGCTGTTGGTGGAGGGGCGACGCCAGTTGGTGGAGAGGCGCAAAGAACTGGTGCAGCAACTGCGCGGGGTCTTGAAGAGCTACTATCCGCAGCCTTTGCAGTGGTTTGCAAAGTTGGATGGGCCGCTGGCTCTGGAGTTTTTGAGGCGCTGGCCCACCTTGGAGCAGGCTCGCAAAGTGCGGATCGATGTACTGGGTCGCTGCATGGCACGACATCGAGTACGCTGTGCCGAGACGAAGCTGCAAACATTGCTCGAGCAGATCCGTGCCAGTTACCCACTGACCCAGGATGAGGCTCTCATTGGAGCCGGTTCACTGAAACTGGTGGGCCTGGTCGAACAGCTCTCGGTTCTGCTGCCGATCATCAAACGCTACGACAAGCGCATTGCCACGCTCTTCGCCGAGCATGAAGATGCCGCTCTGTTTGCAAGCTTCAGCGGAGCCGGGCCGGAAGATGTCAACAACTTTGAGACACTTCTTTGAATAAATTACTGTAGCTTCATCTCAAGAGAGAGGTGGACCCGGGAAACTGGACCATTTGTTAAGGTGGCTCCGACCTGAATCAGAAAGGATGAGGAGTCATGGCAAAACGAAGGAATTTCTCAGCTCAGTTTAAAGCGAAGGTGGCGCTGGAAGCGCTTCGAGGCGAACGCACCCTGAGCGAGTTGGCGGCTCGCTACGAGATCCATCCGAGTGTGATCACGAATTGGAAAAAGCGGGCCCGGGAAGGTCTGGGCGATGTGTTCGCGGGCAAGGTTGAGAAGCGTCAGAGAGGAAGCGAGGCGGAGACCAAAGAGCTTTATGCCAAGATCGGCGAACTGACGGTGGAAAAGGATTTTTTGTCCAAAGCGCTCGATCGCTGAGTGTAAAGGCCAGAAGGGCCACGATCGAGCCAAAGCACCCGAGGCTGAGCATTCGTAGACAATGCAGGCTGATGAGTCTGAACCGTTCGACTTTGTACTATGAGCCCAAAGGCGAGAGCGAAGAAAACCTGCAACTGATGAGACGATTGGACGAGCAGTTCTTAAAGACCCCCTACTACGGATCCCGGCAGATGGTCTATCACTTGAAACGGCGGGGCGGTCGGGTAGGCCGCAAGAGGGTTCGTCGTCTGATGGCCAAAATGGGCCTGGCGGTCATCTATCAAAAGCCGCGGACTTCACGGCCTCACCCGGAGAATCGAGTGTATCCGTATCTTCTTCGAGGATTGGCGGTCACCCGGCCCGATCAGGTGTGGTGCACGGATGTCACCTACATCCCGATGCGTCGGGGCTTTTTGTACCTGGTGGCGATCATGGACTGGTACAGCCGCTGGGTTTTGTCCTGGAGGCTGTCGAACACGCTGGAGCCGTCCTTTTGTTGCGAAGCACTCGAGGAAGCGCTCAACAGGTACGATCCCCCGGAGATCTTCAATACAGACCAGGGGAGTCAGTTCACCAGCACGGAGTTCACGGGACTACTCAAAGGGGCCGGAGTGCGTATCTCGATGGACGGGAGAGGCCGCTGGATGGACAACGTCTTCATCGAGCGTCTGTGGCGTTCACTCAAATACGAATGCGTCTATCTGAACGCTTTCGAAACCGGGTCGGAAGCCCGTCAAGGGATCGGCCATTGGATCGACCTATACAACAGCGAGAGACCTCACTCGGCGCACGCTGGGGCGACGCCGGAGGAGGTGTACACTGGCTTGAAAAAACATTCTGAGAGGGACCTTGCCCTCAGGCTCGCCCCCTCTCAGAATTTCCCTTACTGGCGGCAACAAGAACTGCGGAGTCCACCTTAGAAATGCCGCCAAGTGGTCCAACCGATGGGGTCCACCTCTCCACCACCCGGGTTCGTCTCCGGATCTCCCGGTTCAGTCTCTCCAGTCCGTTGAAGAGTTATTGTCAAAAGTTGGGTACGGACCCATTAGGCGGCGACCTCGTTTTCACGGATTCCGTTTACAAATGTGACGTTTTCTATGACCTCTCCGAGGCGCCGGCAACCTTGTAGCCGGCGCCATCTTTTCTCAGCGCTTCTGCATAGTTTGAAGACCATCGTCAGCATGGTTTGCCTGGACAAACAGCCTCGAGTCTTGGCCGTTCGCAGTCTCACGGTTGCGAAGGTCGACTCGATCGGATTTGTGGTTCTCAGATGTGGCCAGTGCTCGGCTGGAAAATCGTAGAAAGCCAGCAACTCTGTCCGGTCCTTGGCCAGGCAGGACGTGGCCTTTGGAAACTTCAGCTGATAGGTGGCAATGAACTCGTCAAAGGCCCTATAGGCATTCTCTCGAGTTTCAGCCATCCAGATCTGATGCAGCGCCGTCTTTGCTTTTGGCTGAACGGCCTTGGGCAGACAGTTGAGCACATTGCCCGTCTTGTGCATCCAGCAGCGTTGCTGTCGCGTATTGCCGTAGATCTTGGCCAGGGCTTTCCAGAATCCGAGCGCTCCGTCGCCAATCGCCAGTTTTGGTCCCCTGTGCAGGCCTCTGGAGCGCAGATTCCGCAGCAACTCCCACCAGGATTGCTCACTTTCCCGGTAGCCATCTTCCACGGCAATCAGCTCCTTTTTGCCGTCCGCACGGGCTCCGATCAGCACCAGAAGGCAAAGCCGGCCGTCGTCAAAGCGAACGTTGGCATACACGCCATCGGCCCAAACGTAAACGTAGCGCTTGTTGGAGAGATCACGCAGCCTCCACTTCTCATAATCCTTGACCCACTTGCCTTTGGGCCGGCTGATCGTCTTGGCCGACAGTCCCGGTGCATCCGGCCCCAACAGTGCACTCAACGCATCCGAGAAGTCTCCTGTGGAGATCCCCTTCAGGTAAAGCAGGGGCAGCAGTTCCTCCACGCTCTTGCTACGTCTCAGATAGGGAGGCACCAGGCTGGAACGAAAGCGGATGATCTCCTCCGACTCCTCACCAGTTCCACGGTCTCGAACCCGCGGAATCCGAACCGGGATTCCTCCAATCCCTGTCTGGATCTCACGCTTCGGCAGGTAGCCGTTGCGAACCAGACGTTTGCGGCCCTGGCCATCACGCTGACCCTCGTACTCTTCCAGCAGCTCCTCCAGCTCGGCTTGAACCGCCTCAGCCAGAAGCTTCTGTGCTCCTTCACGCAGAACTTCCGTCAAGGCATCCTTCGTTGTGGTTGGTTCGTCGATGGAAACTACAGTATCTTTCTTCAAGGCGTATCCTCCTTCTCGGTCTCCGGGTGAATCCATGATTGAAGGTCACGGATTCAGGATACGCCGCCTCTCATACACAACTTCCGACCATAGCTCGTCCGTTGATGGTCCGGATCCTTCGCCACCAGCTCCTCGGAAAATCAAACACCGTGAGCCCTTCATCCACGTTTTCTTCGAGCCACGTAACGAACTCTGGCGCAATCTTTTCGAATTTCTTGATCACCTTCCCCTTGAGCTCCTCGGCATCCTCTCGAGACGGCGCATTGAAGATGTCGCGCAGGGCCTGTGCAATCCGCTGCCGGTCTTCTTTACGACGGGCATATTGCTGAGCATTCTGGCTCAGATGAAACTGGCAGCGGTTCCAGGGCACTGACGGATAAACCGCTCGCCTGGCCGCCTTCAATCCCGCATGATCATCGCTGACTAACAGCTCGACTCCTCTCAGCCCCCGCCTGTGCAGATCCGCCAGAAACTCTCGCCAATGCACTTCTGCTTCGCTCAGCCTGGCGCTCAGACCCAACACCTCTCGCGTGCCGAAACGGTTGATTCCCATGGCTTTCAGGATAGCCACGTCCTGTACTCTGCCGCCCTTTCGAACCTTCTCGTAGTGGGCATCTAAGTACACGATCGGATACTCCCCCAGCTCTCGGCTTCGAAACTCCTCCAGCCCTTCGTCCAACATCCCGGCCACTCTCGAGACCTGGGTGGCCGAGATCTCCAGACCACACAACTGCTCGGTAACCTCGGTAACCTTTCTGGTCGAGACTCCCATCACGTACATCTCGGCGATGGCCAGTTTCAATGCCTTCTCCGAACGGCAGCCTCGCTCCAGCGACTTCGGATAAAAACTCAACCCTCGAACCTGGGGAATTTCCAACCGCAGCTCTCCAACCCGGGTCTGTATCCGCTTGCCTTTGAATCCGTTCCGATACCCTCGTCGGTTCTCCGTCCTCTCGTAGGCTTCCGCTCCCAAGAACTCGCTTCTTTCCAACTGCATGGCCACGTTGAACAGCTTCTCCAAGATCCCTCGAAAGGCTTCTGTTCCTTCCTCGATCAACTCCTCCAGAATCTCTCGTGGTACTCTCTTTTCCAGGTCTGGGTTCATGGATTCTCCTTTCCAGATTTGCGTTTCTGTTTTTGGAGAAATCCTGTCCCAGACCTCTGTCTTTTCGACTTAGGCCTGACCAGAATTTACAGAAAAAAGGTTACGTCACTTGTTGTTTGGATCCCTGGATCGTCAACATCGATTGTGCGAGGGCTTCAGTTCGTGTATTGCGGAAAGTCGAGACCGACGCTACGTTCGTCATGACCTGTTGAAGTTGATCCGACAACGAGTCTTGCAGATCGTGGCCGGCTACGAAGACTGTAATGACGCCGATACGCTGCGCTCGGATCCGATGCTCAAGACAGTCTGTGATCAGTTGCCAGAGAGCGATCCCGATTTGGCCACCCAGCCGACTTTCTCCCGCCTGGAGAACTCCGTCACCAAGAAGGATCTGATGCGTCTGAGCCGGTGGCTGCCAGGCCGTTATGTGCGCTCCCTGAAGAAGAGACGTCCCAGCAAGATCATCCTGGATCTGGACAGTACCGACGACCACACTCACGGCCAACAGGAGTTCTCCTTCTACCACGGGTATTACCGAAACCACATTCTGCATCCTTTGCTGATCTTCGATGCCGACACGGGAGACCTGGTCTGTGCCGTGTTGAGACCTGGCAACAAGGGGGCTGCCTCTCACATCGTGCCCATTCTGAAGCGAGTCGTGGAGGCCATCCGACAAGCAGTGGGGACGGATGTCGAGATTGAGATTCGGGCCGACAGCGGCTTTGCCACGCCTCGGCTCTACGAGTTCTGTGAATGTGAAGAGAATAAACTCCAGTATGTCATTGGGTTAAGTCGAAACCCTCGCCTGCAGCGAGTGGTCGAGCCCCTGCTGGATTCGACTCGGCTGAGGTTCGTTGAGCTGGAGGAAAAACAGCGTCAGTTTGACGAGTTTCTTTATCGAGCCCACAGCTGGGATCGATCCCGTCGCGTCATTGTCAAAGTGGAGGTCGATCAGCGTGGCATCAATCGTCGCTTTGTAGTTACCAACCGGGACGATCTCTGCTCCCAATCACTTTATGACCACTACACAAACCGAGGGCAGACCGAGAACTTCATCAAGGCCTTCAAGAATCATCTGAGCATGGACCGACTCAGCTGTCATCGATTCCTGGCCAATCAGTTTCGACTCCTCCTGCATGCACTGGCTTACCAGATGTTCGTGCGCCTGCGCGACTATCTTCACGGAACCCCCTGGCACAAGCTCGAAATCGAAACCTTACGTCGTCGGGTCCTCAAGATTGGGGCCCGGATCCGACAAACCACTCGACGCATCTGGGTCCATCTTTCCTCAGCCTTCCCCGAACAACCCCTCTTCCACCTCGTCTTGAGTCGCCTGAACTCCAGTTAGCTTTTCCCAGCTCCCCCGAAAAACCGCTTCCGACACTCATCCAGGCCCAGATCTGTCTGAAATTCACTCCCCAAACCACTCAAACGCCTCGCCAACCCATATTCTTCGCAAATCCGCCTGTCACACCTGCCCGCTTCCGAGTTGGGCCACTTCTCGAGTCGTTTTTCAACACCGAACTACGGTTCTTGCATAATCCGGGTTAGACGTCTGGCCGGGGCACCTGCAAGTCTTTGCAGATCTTTCTGGCGAGGTCCTGGTTGATGTCGGTGTGACGGGGAATCGTCGAAACCTTCTTGGCCGTCCGGTTGATGTACACAGTGTGGTTACCGCCCTCGCGCAGGAAGGCGCACCCGTGTTGTGCCAAGTGCCGCAGTAGGTCCCGACGCTTCACGCCGTGACGGTGATTGGCTCTCTGATGACCGCACCGCCGCCGGCATCTTCTCGGGCCAATATCCGGTTGGCTTCGACCACCAGGGCCACGGCTTCGCGAAGGTTCGTTCGGGCTTCTTCGAGGGAGGCGCCTTGGGTGTTGGCGCCGGGAAATTCCTCGATGAAGGCGATATAGCCTTCAGAAACCCTCCGGAACACCGCCGTGCATTGCAGGTCCATAACTGACTCCTGACGATATGATACACCTGTCCGCTGATTGCAGGCTGCGTCATGGTGCGCGGCGATCCCGGCCCGAAGCTGGGCGGCCTCGATGTAGGCCCGATGGCCGGGTTGCACGTCCCCCTTCCTCTCAGATGGGGGTCGAAGGGGGCTTTTGCCCCCTCGCCAGTCCCTGTAGGGGATCACGCCGCAGGCGTGGCTCCAAAGGGTAAGCTAGCTGCTTTAAGATCCGGAGTATACCTGTGGCCGGTGTCCTTTGGGGGTGTGATGCTATTGGATTCTATACAGTGCTATCAAATGAAATACAAAGCGCTTCGGGGCTTCAGGTTTGATCCTGGGCCGTTTCTAGTCGTTCGGGTCGGCCCTCGCGGCTTTCGCCTCGGCCCAGGTAATCGTGTCATCTTCCATCATCCCGAGCTGATCCGCCAACTCCCGCGTCAGTTCCACCGCTTCACCTGTCGCGAGCGCCTTCCCAAATTCATCCTCGGTTTCCACCGAAGGCATCCACCATCCAGCCGTCGATCCATTTCTTGCGGATCATCCAGACACTTCCAATCCGGGACAGCTACTGGAAGGATGCATCGCACTCAGCGATGGTGTCCGGATCGGTAGCGACCTGATCAGCCCACTCGCGGCCCTCGAACCAATACTGGCGGTGCTGTTCGAGCCAGCCATCGGCCTGGCGAATCGCAATCCAGCTATTGAAGAAATTTAAGGTATCGAGGTCACCTTTCCGCACGGCTATCGCTAGCACTTCCGAGGCAAACGGCTCCTCGAAGGGCAGGTGCAGGGTCACCGGGTTGGCTTCAACCCATGTGGTCCCCGTCGTTGCGAACGCTACCGCAGTATGGGCCTCACCGTCGACGACGGCCTGGAGGACCGCGTTGTCGGTATCGAAGAGCAGGATCATGGCATTAGGAAAAACATTCTCGATAGCAGGGATTCCCGAGGAGGCCCGCCGAGTCGCAATCGTGACACTAGAACTGTTGAAATCTGCCAGCGTGACCAAGCCGGCGGTTTGCGCTGTATTCGCCACCAGGTAGAGACCGGTAGAGTTGTACGGGGACGTGAAATTGACCCTGAGGTTGCGTTCCGGAAGGATCGTCATACCACTGATAATGACGTCAAACTCCTCAGTGATCAGGTCCGGGATGATATAGCGCCAGTCCGTCCGCACAAATTCAACCTCAACCCTCATATCCTCGGCCACTCTTTTCGCGACATCGATCTCAAAGCCGATCAGCTCGCCGTCCACATCGCAGGCCGACCAGGGCTCGAACAGGCCCAGACCGACTTTCAGCAGCCCACGGGTCTGGACCTCTTCAAGGACGCTATCAGGAATCCCCCAGAGGAAATTACCCAAACTCTGAGCCATCACCTGAGAGCTGACACCGCCAATCAGGGCAACAACGACAAGGCCACACACTACGTGCTTTCTTCGCATCAGACACCTCCTTTGAAGTAAAGATTCGATCCAACCCCTAGCATAACTCTCCCCCACGCTGGGAGGAAAGAGCCGAGGACTACGGCAAAAAACTCTATTACGATTTCCTGACCCCGAGCTGAATATTCCTCGGCCAGGAGGATTCTCTCCCTCCACACTGCGAAAACCTATCGCCAATCGAATCAAAACTGCAATACTGTTTCGCAACGCCTAAACTGACCTGCCCCCAGGAACGAGTCCACTCTCTAAGTTAGACCTGGGACCATTTGAAGTGAGCTCTTGTCAATAGGTGTGGAAAAACATCAGGCGGCTTTCTCCTCCGGGACTTGGTTGACCGGGACTCCATTGACATATTTGGCGCCCTGGTAGACGGCTTTCATCAGCTCCGGTGCCTTCAACCGGCGGAATCGCTGCTCCGCCACCAGCAGCATCTTCCAGATCACCGCCTGGGCGTTTTCCACTTTCTTGAATCGCTTGGCCGCGTCCGTTCGCAGCCGAAGAGCGGCAAACGGTGACTCCACTGGATTGGTGGTTCGCAGATGCTGCCACTGCTTCTTTGGATAGTTGTAAAAGGTCACCATCCGGTCCCAGTCCTGCTCGATTAGCTCAGCCGCCAGAGTCAGCCCTCGCTGCCGGCACCAGTGCTGAAAAACCTTCTTGAGTCGTTGTGCTTCTTCTCGAGTCTGGGCGTAAGGGATCTGCCGCAGGATCAGCAAGGCCGGCTTGTGCACTCGCTTAGGGAGCTTGGCCAGCAGGTTGACGATCCGATGATTCCAGCAGCGCTGCTCCTCGGCCTGGGGATAGACGTTGCGCAAAGCTCCCCAGATGCCCAAGTGGCCGTCTCCGATCACCAGCCGTGGACAGCCCATCCCCCGGCGCTTCAAGTCGCGCAGTACTTCCGACCAGCTCTGAGTCGATTCCCGATAGCCGCTCGTGACCGACACCACGGCTTTGCTTCCGTCACTTAAGGCGGCCAGCACCACCAGCAGGACTGCCTTTTCCTTCTCCAGACCCGCCTTGACGTAGATTCCATCTACCCATAAATACACCACTTCCAGATCATTCAAGGGTCGACTCTGCCAGACTTCCCATTCGGCCTGCCACTTCTCTTTCAATCTGGCCACCGTGGAGGACGACAGGTGCGCCTTTTCCCCTAAAAGCCCTCTCAGAGCCAGATCAAAATCCCCCAGCGCCAGACCATGCAAGTACAGCTCAGGGATCAGTTCTCGAACCTGCCGCGTCCGCTTGGCAAACAGGGGCAACACCCGACTTTCAAAGTGTTCCTCTAGATCCCGCACTCGAGGCCTTCGAACCTGGATCGTCCCCGAGCTCAGCGTCAGATGCCTCGGCTTCCCATATCCATTGCGATAGCCCGACGGAGCGTCCACGGCCCTTCGCCGCTCACTCTTACGCCGCCCTAATAACTCCGTGACTTCCTCCTCCAGCAGCTCTTGAACCCAGCCTTGGATCTTCTCCCGCACCCAATCTTCCAGCTCCTCGAAACAAACTCTTGACTCCACACTTTCCTCAATCTTCTGCTTGCTCATGCGGTGTGTACTCCTTCCGTTGCGGGCCTTTCGGCCCTGGGTTTTAAATCAACCCGGAAGGATACTCACCGCCTATGCTATTTACACACCTTCTGATGGTAGCTCACGCGCTATCGCCCACATCCTGGGCGCGCTGGACGACAAGATCGAGTTGAACCGGCGCATGAACGAGACGCTGGAGTCGATGGCGCGGGCGCTGTTCAAGTCCTGGTTCGTCGATTTCGCCCCCGTCCGCGCCAAGATGGAAGGGCGTGACATTGGTCTGCCCCAACACCTCGCCGACCTCTTCCCCGACCGGATGGTGGAATCCGAGTTAGGCGAGATCCCGGAGGGGTGGGAGGTTTCGGAGATCGGTGAGGAGGTTGATGCTGTGGGAGGCGCGACCCCCAGCACGAAGGAACCCGCCTACTGGAACGAAGGCGAGCAGCACTGGGCCACACCGAAGGATCTTTCGAAGCTATTGTCGCCAGTGTTGCTGGAAACGGATCGGAAGATCACCGACACGGGCGTGAAGAAGATCAGCTCTGGCCTCCTCCCGGTCGGCACGGTGCTCTTGTCGTCGCGTGCTCCGATCGGCTACCTGGCAATCGCCGAGGTGCCGACCGCTATAAACCAAGGCTTCATCGCCATGGTCTGTGAGAAGCGCCTACCAAACTTATACGCGCTGTTCTGGTGTTACGAGAACCTTGAATACATTAAGGGCATCTCCGGCGGCTCCACATTTGCTGAGATCAGCAAGAAGGCGTTTCGGCCCGTTCCCGTCACGGTACCCTCGGAGGAAGTCCTAGCCGTGTACGAGGACATAGTTCGCCCGCTCTACGATCGAATCGTCGCGAACACGAAGGAATCCGTGCCGCTGGTCTCCCTCCGCGACACGCTCCTTCCTAAACTCATTTCCGGCAAGTTGCGCGTGAAGGCCGCCGAGACCTTCTTCCACAGGATGCCGTGATGGCCACGCCCGCTCCTCAGCCCTTCGTGATGCACGGCGCCCGCGCCGCCATGGCGGCGGGCCTTGCACATATCGAGGAGCAGGTAAGGGGAATAGAGCAAGCCGTCGTCGAAAACCCCGGCCTCGCCTTTGACCTCGCAAAGACGCTGATCGAGAGCACTTGCCGCACGGTGCTCGGAGATCGTTCGGTAGCCTATGCCACGACCGATGATCTTCCGAAGCTCTTCAAGTCCGCAATCCAGCACTTGCCCTTCCTCCCGTCGACCGCCAGCGATGCTGCCGAGGCACGTAAGAGCCTACAAAAAACGCTGGCCGGACTTAGCACTGCCATCCAGGGCATCTGCGAGTTGCGTAACCAGTGTGGCTTCGCCTCGCATGGCTCTGATGGCCCGCGCCCTATCATGGAGAGTGTTCAGGCTCTACTCGCCGCCGAGGCCGCAGATACGATCATAGGCTTCCTTCACCGCGTGCATCACCAGGACCGCACCTCGCTGCCCGCACCGAGGGCGTCCTTCGACGACAACTTTGCCTTCAACGAAAGCTTGGACGAGACCGTCGGTCCCCTCCGGATCTTAGAAGTTGAGTTCCGCCCGAGCGAGGTGCTGTTCACGCTGGAGCCAGAAACCTACCGCATCTACCTCGCAGACTTTGACGGCGGCGCCGATTCCGAAACCATAGCTTCAGTCGGCGGAGAGGTTCAGCCATGAGTGACATTGGTGTGACGGAATCCGTCATCGAACAGGCCGCGCTCGCTTGGCTGGAGAGCCTGGACTGGCGCATTGTTCATGGTCCCGAAATCGCCCCCGATACGCCGCGCGCAGAGCGTACCGACTACGGACAGGTGGTACTGGAGCAGCGCCTGCGCGATTCCCTCGCCCGGCTCAACCCGAACTTACCCGTCGGAACACTGAACGACACCTTCCGTAAGCTGAACCGGCCAGAGGGTCCAACGCTCGACGCCCGCAACCGCACTTTCCACCGCATGGTCGTGGATGGCGTAACGGTCGAACAGCGCACCAATAACGGCAGGGTCCGAGGCGCACAGGCCCGCGTGATCGATTTCGACGATCCCGCCAACAACGACTGGCTAGCAGTCAACCAGTTCACCGTAGTCGAGAACAAGAACAACCGCCGTCCGGACATCGCGCTGTTCGTCAACGGCCTGCCGCTGGGGGTGATCGAACTCAAGAATCCGGCGGATGAGGAGGCCACCATCTGGACCGCCTGGCAGCAGATCCAGACCTATACGGCCGAGTTGCCGACGTTATTCTCTATGAACGCGGCCTTGATCGTCTCGGACGGTGTGGAGGCTCGCATCGGCACCCTCACGGGCGGACGAGAGTGGTTCAAACCCTGGCGCACGATCTCCGGCGAGACCCTAGCCACTCCGCACCTGCCCCAGCTGCAGGTGATGCTGGAGGGCGCCTGCGCGCCGAGCCGGTTCCTCGCGCTGGTCCGCGATTTCATCGTGTTCGAGGATGACGGGAGCGGATCGCTGGTCAAGAAGATGGCCGGCTACCACCAGTTTCATGCAGTCGAGGTGGCGGTCGCCGAGACCCTGCGCGCGGCCGAGTTGAGTCAGACGCCCGCGCTGCTCGAAGAAGAAACCGACCGCTATGAGTCGGGCCGCAAGGCGGGCGGTGCGCCGGGTGACCGGCGCATCGGTGTGATCTGGCACACCCAGGGCTCGGGCAAGAGCCTGAGCATGGCCTTTTATGCTGGGCGTATCATTCGCGAGCCGTCCATGGCCAACCCCACCATCGTCGTGCTGACGGATCGAAACGACCTGGACGACCAGCTCTTTGGCACCTTCTCCCGATGCCAGGATCTGTTGCGCCAGCCTCCGGTACAGGCGCCACCCCGGGCGGATCTGCGCGCCAAGCTCGCGGTCGAATCGGGCGGTGTGGCGTTCACCACTATCCAGAAGTTCTTTCCCGAGGAGCAGGGCGACACCCACCCGACGCTTTCCCAGCGCCGCAACATCGTGGTCATCGCCGATGAGGCACACCGCAGCCAGTACGACTTCATCGACGGCTATGCCCGCCACATGCGCGATGCCTTGCCCAATGCCTCTTTTGTCGGCTTCACGGGAACGCCTATCGAGCTTCGGGACGCCAACACCCGGGCCGTATTCGGCGACTATATCAGCATCTATGACATCCAGCGCGCCGTCGAGGACCAGGCCACGGTACCGATCTACTACGAAAGCCGACTGGCCAAGCTCACCCTCGACGAGAGCGAGAAACCGACTATCGACCCAGAGTTCGAGGAAGCCACCGAGGGTGAGGAGATCGGGCGTAAGGAAAAGCTCAAGACCAAGTGGGCACAGCTCGAAGCCATCGTTGGCTCCGAACAGCGCCTTGAAGCCCTCGATGGCAAGGCGATGGTCGTGTGCATGAGCCGCCGCATTTGCGTCACCCTCTATCGCGAGTTGGTGCGCCTGCGCCCCGATTGGCATCACGAGGATGACGACAAGGGAAACCTCAAGGTGGTGATGACCGGCGCGGCTTCCGATCCACCCGGATGGCAACCGCTAATCCGCAACAAGGCCCGGCGTGAGGCGCTGGCGAACCGATTCCGCAATGCCGACGATCCGCTGCAAATCGTGCTGGTGCGCGACATGTGGCTGACTGGCTTCGATGCGCCGAGCCTGCATACCATGTATATGGACAAGCCAATGCGCGGCCACGGCCTGATGCAGGCAATCGCCCGGGTCAACCGCGTGTTCAGGGACAAGCCGGGAGGTCTGGTGGTCGACTACCTGGGCTTGGCCCACGAACTCAAGCGCGCATTGGCAACCTACACCGAAAGCGGCGGCACCGGGAAGACCGCGCTCGATCAAGAGGAAGCGGTGGCAGTGATGCTGGAGAAGTACGAAATCTGCTGCGCCCTGTTCCACGGCTTCGACCGGTCCAAGTGGACTACCGGTACGCCTCAGGAACGCCTCGGCCTGCTACCAGCCGCGCAGGAGCACATCCTGGCGCAAGAAAATGGCAAGGACCGCTGTGTGCAGTCGGTGCGCGATCTCTCTCAACCCTTCGCGCTCGCCGTGCCCCACGAGGACGCGATCCGCATCCGCGACGACGTGGCGTTCTTCCAAGCCGTCCAGTCAGTTCTGGCCAAGCGGTCTCCGGCCGAGGCGCGACCCGAAGAGGAGCTGAATCATGCGGTGCGCCAGATCATCTCCCGCGCGGTGGCCTCCGAAGGAGTGATCGACATCTTCGCCGCCGCCGGCTTGGAGAAGCCCGATATCTCGATCCTGTCGGATGAATTCCTTGCCGAGGTGAGGAGCATGCCACAACGCAACCTCGCCGTCGAGCTGTTGCAAAAGCTCTTGAAAGGCGAGCTTGCCACCCGCCGGAAGAAAAACGTGGTGCAGGCGCGATCATTCGCCCAGATGCTGGAGCAGACCCTCCGCCGCTACCAAAACCGCGCAGTCGAGGCCGCACAGGTGATCGAGGAGTTGATCCAACTGGCCCGGGAACTACGGGAGGCCAACGCCCGAGGGGAAGAGCTGGGACTCTCGGAGGACGAACTGGCCTTCTACGACGCCCTGGAGACCAACGACAGCGCTGTCCAGGTACTCGGCGACGAAACCCTTCGAGCGATCGCGCAAGAGCTGGTGGAGACTGTGCGCGGCAACGTTACCATCGACTGGACACTGCGCGAGAATGTGCGAGCCAATCTCCGCCGTCTGGTCAAGCGCACTCTGCGCAGGTACGGCTACCCGCCGGACAAACAGGAGAAAGCGACCCGGACGGTGCTCGAACAGGCCGAGGTCTTGTCCGCCGACTGGGCGGCGTGAGTTCCTATTCGGAAAGACCGCCCCGCTTCCAGGCGAGCTGGCTACAATAACAGTCCGTTGCCCATAGAGGCGCATGGACGCCCCAGACAAGAGCCCGCCTCCTCGGAAACCCCGGCGCATAACCAATCATCGTTGCATAAAGCTATCGCCAATCGAATCGGTGCTGCAATGCGGTTTCGCACAGAGGTCTGGGACAGGATTCTCCAAAAACAGAAACCTGAATCTGGAAAGGAGAATCAATTGAGTCCAGCTGGAAACGAGAGTACCACGGGAGATTTTAGAAGAGTTGATCGAGGAAGGAACAGAAGCCTTTCGAGGGATCCTGGAGAAGCTGTTCAACGTGACCATGCAGTTGGAAAGAAGCGAGTTCTTGGGAGCGGAGGCCTACGAGAGGACAAAGAGCCGACGAGGGTATCGGAACGGATTCAAAGGCAAGCGGATTCGGACTCGAGTGGGAGAGCTGCGCTTGGAGATTCCCCAGGTGCGAGGGTTGAGGTTTTATCCTAAGTCGCTGGAGAGAGGCTGCCGTTCGGAGAAGGCCCTGAAGCTGGCCATTGCCGAGATGTACGTGATGGGAGTCTCGACGAGGAAAGTCACCGAGATTACTGAGCAGTTGTATGGTCTGGAGATCTCGGCAACCCAGGTCTCAAGAGTGTCGGTCACCATGGTATATCCTCCAACCTGGGCGGCTGATTTACCAAGGTAATTCCCCCACCTGATCATTTCGTGACAGAGGCCAGGGATCGGGAGTCGAAACACGCAGTGTTCTCAGAGGTTTGGACATGCGATACCGGTATGTCCGAAAACTATAGTTTATTCACAGGAGGGCCGTGGCCGTGTTTACGTGGTTCGCGTGGACATCCTGATGGCTCTTAGCGCACGAGTTTTTCCGTTTTGTGAGGTGACCCCAAGTACGAGAAGCAGCGAGGACACCTGTGCCCTCTTCCGTCTATTCCCGATCCATCCTCTCTGTCACCGGCACTACCGGCAGTGTTGTAAAGAGCTGGTTGCTGGCATCGAGTTCCACGGCCACTCCGGTGAACATCCCCTCCCCAGGCGCGGTGCAGCGCACCGACCCCACGAAATCGGACGTATCGGTCGCGGTGAACATCTGCTCGATGCACCGGGCCTCCTGCCCGTTGGCCATAAGAGGGATCTCCTCTTCTTCGAGTACGGCGCCGTCTTTCATCAATTGGCAACTCACCACCATCGCTTCTTCGCCCAGGTTGTGGATCGCCGCCGCGGTGCTGATTCCCTCTTCCTGGCGGCGAGCCGGAAAGAGGGCGTCCCTTACGAGTTGGCTAGCTCCCACTCCGGCCACCCCGATGCCGGGCAGGCCAAAGCGCAGGACCCCGCCGATGGGGCCGTCCGAGACCACCTTCACTGATCCGCTCACCACCACCCCACGGCCGTGGGTCGAAATCGTGAGTTCTCCCAGGGGCTCCATCTCCGTCTGAACGCTCAGGGCTCCATCTTCTGTTACCTCCAAATCTCCCGTGATATCCACCACCGATTCCGCCGCAATGGGACGGCCCCTTTTATCGTAAAAATAAAGGGCAGGCCGGATCGGCTGGCCGGCCAGGGTAAACGGCCCGACACGACGCGGGCCGGACACATTTACGAACACCAGGCTGGAGGTGATGCCGGTCCCATTGGCGAAATGCGCAAAGTCCAGGGTCGTCTCCCCGCCTCGTCCTTGGCTCACCGGCACCACCGGCAGCGTGGTGAAGATGCGGTTTCCGGCATCCAGCTCCACCGCCACTCCGGTGAACATCCCCTCCCCTGGCGCGGTGCAGCGCACCGACCCCAGGAAGGCGGATGTATCGGTCGTGGTGAACGTGTCTTCGATGAACCAGGAGGTCTGCCCGTTGGCCTCCAGAGGGATACTCACCTCTTCGAGCACAATGCCCCCGCTCATCAAACGGCAACTTACCCCCATCGCTTCCTCCCCCAGGTTGTGAAGGGCCGCCGCCGTGCGGATGCCTCCCGTCTGGCTGCGGGCCGGGAAGAGGGCGTCCCTTACAGGTTGGCTGGCTCCCACCCCGGCCACCCCGATGCCGGGCAGATCAAAGCGAAGGACCCCGCCGATGGGGCCGTCCGAGACCACCTTCACTGATCCGCTCACCACCACCCCACGGCCGTGGGGTGAGATCGTGAGTTCGCCTAACGGTTCCATGGCCGTCCGCACGCTCAGGGCACCGTCTTCCAGGATCTCCAGATCCGGTGTGACATCCACCACCGACCGGACGGCAATGGGTTCGCCTTCCTGGTCGTAGAAGTGGAGGGAGGGCCGGATCGGATGGGGGGCCACATTCACGAGCACGATCCCGGAGGTGATGCCGGTCCCATTGGCGAAATGCGCAAAGTCCAGGGTACGCTCGCGAAACGGGACCCCAACCGACCATACCTTGGCGCCTCCGGCTCCGAAGCTGGCGATCCGGGGATCGTCAGGCGAGAACACAATGCCGCTGCCGCGCCCGCCGCCGCCTGGGAGAATCGTCAGCAAATCGCCGGTCAGGGCATCCCACATCCAGGTTGTCCCGTCTGGACTCACACCTGCCAGGCGCAGCCCATCCTGGGAGAATGCAGCATAGGAGAAAGGTGCTCTATGTCCTTCCAGCGTGAGCAGTTCCCCACCGGTACGGGCGTCCCAGACGCGCAACACGCGGTTGCGGCCGTCGTACGTCACCACTCGTCTGCCGTCCGGGGAGAATCTTGCGCCGCCCCGTCTACCGGCTGTCTCCAGGTCGGCAAGCTCTGCGCCTGTTTTTGCGTCCCACACCTGGACCCTGCGTTCGGGAAACTGTCCGGCAATGGTGAGCAGCAACGAGCCATCAGGGGATTCTTCCACGTAGACGACGCCCTTTTCAAAAGTCAGGGAGTGCAGGATTTCGCCCGACACCCAATCTAAAACTGTTGCTCCGTTGTTCGAAGCAATCAGCAAGCGTACTCCGTCGTAGGACCAGGACACATGCCTGTACTCCGTGTACTCCGCTCTGTCCGGATCAAGTTCCAACGGCTCCGATGCGATATTGTCAAGGTTCCAAACCGTGATGAAAGAGCTCACCGCGGCGATGCGGCGGCCATCCGGAGACCAGGCCGCGGAACGGACTTGGCTGTCGAGCGTAATCCCGGTTCCGCCCTGTGTTGCATGGTCCCAGAGTTCGAGTACATTGAAGGACTGCGAATCCGAGATCGTAAGAAAGCGGTCTCCACGGGGGGAATACGACACATGTTCGACGGGGCGTCTGGGCGGCCTCAAGCGAGAAACCGGTTCAACGCGTTCCGGCAACTCGTAGAGTTGAACGCCCGTCTCTGCGTCCCAGACCCTGACAGAGCCGTCCGTCTCTACCCGAAGTGACGATGTGGGTCCCATCGGGCGAGTAATCCAGCGAGAGCACTGTTCCGCGTTGGTGGCCCTCGAAGCGGGCCACTTCCCGGCCTGTGGCTCTCTCCCAGACGATTGCCCTGCCGTCAGCACCGGCAGTCGCGAATTGGCTCCCGTCCCAGGACCAATCCACGGTCAAGACGTAGTTGAGAAAGATGTCGATATCCAGCAACTGCATTCCCGTTTTGACGTCCCAGACCTTCGCAGTTCGGTCCAGTCCCACGCTGGCGAGGTAACGCCCTTCCGGCGAAAAGGCTAAATCGGTGATGGATCCGAAATGGGGTACGTAAGGAGACTCCGGAAAGGGGTGCCAATGGACCAGTTGTCGGCCGGTCCCAGTATCCCACACGCGCAACGACGACCCTTGTCCTACCGCGATGCGCTTGCCGTCAGGTGAGAAAATCGCGATATCGATCGGGCTTAAGGAGTTGAGTAAAATGTCCCCTTTGTTTTCCAGCGCGTGCACCAATCTCCATTGCTCTGTATCCCATATCTTCACCAAGCCATCGTTGGCGTATGTGGCAAGAAGGCTGCCGTCGGGAGACCAGACCAACCTGCTCGCAAGAGGTCCGGGTATCGGATCGTGGGCCTGGAAGGCGGAAACCTCCTCGCCATCTTCGACCCGCCATACTTTGAGTGCGCCGGCAAACTCAAGAACGGCCAGACGCGTTCCCTCAGGCGACCAACGGACGTGATACGGGGTAGTAGTGGAAAGTCTCCCAAAGCTGTGCAGCAACTCTCCGCTTGCTGAATCTCAAACATTCACAGCTCCGCGTTCTTGTGATGCGATAAGGTCCCCTACGGGGGACCAGACAGGCCCAAGCAACCGAGGACGCTGCTGCGGATCGAATTCGAGCACAACCTCGGCTGTCGAGGTATCGAGGATGCGGGCGCTGGAAGAAGTCGCAACGTATACACGATCGCCGGCGACGGCGAAGGAAAAGATCGGCTCTCCGTCAGCAAGCCGGATGACCTCCTCGCCGGACTTCGAGTCCCAGACGATCAAGGAGTGGCCTGACAGTGAGAGGATGTTGCGGCCATCCGGTGGCAAATACTGAAGAAATCGCACTACGCCACGATGACCGGTCATCTCGAGCAAGGGAACGGGAGGAGTGAACTCCTGCGAACTGAGCGGCCGCGCTGCACCCAGCATCAAAGCCGTCACCGTCAGTGTGCGAAGGAGGATCCTGGTCTTCGATCTCATGTGTGCTGGTTCAGCCAAAAATGGAGGAAGGCCGCTCTCTGCTCTTAGGATTTTGTGCACCGATTTCCCTTCCCATTGTCAAGCCCTTAATCCGGCAATTTTCCCACAGGCGGGACGGCGAAGGAAACCATCAACACAAGCGGGAATTTCTATCAGCAGAAAGACTCCCGCGAGACCCCAAACCGCCGTGGCCACGGCGGAAGGACTCCGTTTCCGGAAAGCCGTTGTTGGACTCATATAAAGTAAGAGCCTCCCTGCCAGGATCAGAGAGATTGCTTGAATCCGGCATGGTTTCATCGTCGCGGCACCTCCTTCTACAGAGGTATGCGAGATTAGACCTCGGATCGGCTCAGGCCCGGTGGATTTTCGGTGGCAAGCTGTGCAAGATCTGGACGCTGCCGTGCGCAAAGGAACCTTTGTGCAACCCGCCCGGAGGTGGATAAAGCCTACAGGCTGTTGTAGGAGCAGCAAGTCGAACTCTTGGCGGAGGACTACAGCGAGATCGCCATGAAGCGTTGAGCGGGTTCTGAACCATATCCGGCAGATACAGCACCGAACGGGCAGAAGTGAGGATCCGGCGGGCGCCCTTGAGAAAAAACTGGCGGCTCGATCCCCCGGCGCTGCACAAAGGTGTTGTGGATCAAATGAATAGGGTCAGTCGTCTATTATCTTTTGCGGACTCCCACCGCGCCTGAGGCGAAACCCGTCGCGGGTGACGATACCCCGGCAACCGCACCTGCAATTCGTCTCGGGCCACTGATCGTAGATCGCCCATGCCTCGTCCTCGGTAGCCGTCGTGCCGAGCACTGCCCCGCCGTGGAATGTTGTCGCTACCACGGCGTAGGAGTGGCCCTCCGGCCACTCAATCGTTAGGGGCTCGTCTGCCGGTCCGAGCGCGGATGGATAGGGCATGATCAGCGCGCCCCGGATCATTGTCGTCTCTGTCATCTTCCCCATGGGTCTATTTTACTATTCATCCGCCAACGGCTCGGACTACACCATCAGCGCGAGAAATCCAACCGCTGCCTCGGCTATGAAGGGGGCACCTCTGTCCAGTTGAGGCATACCCTAGCCTTAGCCTAACGTCAGGGACGGGGCGCTGAGGCGTCAGAATAGAGTTCTCATTTGGATTGATGGACACGTCGTCCCGTCCAGGGTTATAGAGTTCTTCCTGACAGATTGGATTCAGACCGCAGCCCGGTCATGCCACGTTCTCTATTCGCCGCCGCGCTTGCGCTAGGTCGTAGTTGCCCTGCCGCCGTATCCAAGCGTCCGCTGTTCCCCATCCGACGCGCTCCATCCTCAGTGCCATCTCTGGAGAGATTGCGCCGCGCCCATTAATCACGCGTGACAAGGTAACGCGGTTCACGCCCAACAGGTCCGCTGCTTCGCTTACCGTCATGCCCTCAAAACATGCGTCCCGGATGCTGCGTCCCGGATGTGGAGGGTTGCGTGGTAGCCATGCATCCTCGGACACTGGCAAGCTCGGGCTGTCCTTCGTCTGCTCCATGTGTTCGCCGATTCGCCGATCCCACTCTTCATCAGTTGGTTCAGTCATGATTTCCTTTGCCATCTCTTCCCTTTCCTTCCTTTAGTGGTAGTCGATCAGGTCTACGTCGTAGACGTTGCCGCCCTCGAACCGAAACACGATTCGCCAATTCGCAGAAACGCAAACAGCCCAGTAGCCCTTGCGTTTACCCTTCAGAGGATGCAGCCGGTAGCCTGGTTGATCCATATTCTTGATTACAGCCGTTTGGTGCAGTCCGTCCAGAATGTCGCCTATCCGGTTCAGTCGGTCTTGCGGCAACCGCCGTCCGTCGTTCCCGTCAAAGAATCGCTTCAAGCCGGCATGCTTGAATCCCTTGATCGCCACTGCGATTAGTGTAGCATGATGTATTACGAGCTACAAAGAGAGGCCGTTCGCAGACGGCGAGGTCGGCCTTGCTCACGCGGGTCTGAGAGATCGCAGTGCGATACAGGATGGTCCCTTGGAATCCCCTCTGCTCGATCCCTCCGGACCTGCATAAAGGTGTCGGATCTCCGCCCCCCATTTTCGAACCGGTTTGACGGCTAATTTCGGCTAAGGATCAGGGTCGATATTTTCTCCGGTGTTCAGTTTTTCTTTGGCGTATTGAGGCGAAAGAGAACCTTCGGAGCATCGTGCTCAAGGGCCCGTTCGAGCCTGCCAAGCTTCAAGTTCTTCCAAGTCCCGTGACCGGAGCATCGAGAAGCCGAGGTGTTCCCGAACCTCGGTGAAGTGCTGTCGGCGCGTCTGCTCGCGTCGAGCGTAGGATTGAATCTCGTCCGGGCTGACCTCGAGCTGGTCCGCGACAAAGCAGGCGGCCGATCGCGGAGCTGCGCTCAAATTGCGCGGAACGAAGCCGAGGTAGCGAAGTGCACAAAGCTGAAGCGCGAGCCCCAAGCGGTTTGCTGCCCCCCGCCGGATGGCGACGAGGTCTCGGTCGGCACCCGTCAGCGTGAATGCTCTGATCAGGTCATCGCCCGGGATTTCCTCGGGAAAGCTGGCCAACCTAGCCAACTCAGTCTCTGAGAAAATAGATGCCGGCACTGATGTCTCTTCCGATTGGAGCCGAGGGTTTCCGAGTCTTAGTTTAAGATACCGATTGTGAGACCGCCTAAGGCACGGATTTCGCTCCGTTCTCAGGTGTCACAGAAACGGTCGTTTTGGAGACGCCAGTGCTGATCGGCTACGCGCGGATATCGAAGGCGGACGGTTCCCAGAGCCTCGACCTGCAGAGGGATGCTCTGCGCGAGGCCGGCGGTGTCCTTTGTGGGTGTGAGGCTATTGGATGATATGGAAAGATATCAAGGTGGATTTAACAACAGGGTACCTGGAAGGTCAACCCGCGCACGCTTTGCGGGGTTCTGGGTTCTGGGTTCTGGGTAAAGATCGTCCACGGACAGGGTGACGGGAACAAAAGAACAGAACCGCGGGCGCCAGGCCGCGGCTAGACAGGGGTGTAGAAGGACCCTCCGAGGTCCGATCAGATCGCCGCATGGAAGTGTGCGGCTCCTACACCGCTCTCTGATGCCTGCTCAGTGGACAGGGCAAGAACCCAACGTTCCTTGACACCACGATAACAGAACCGCGGGCAACTATTGTTGCGGGCTTGCAGCCGCAGCGGCCACGGGGTACTTGACGTTGTAACGGCTGATGATGTCCTGGGTGACTACGTACGCGGGATTGACGTGGCCGATCGGCAAGATCGAACCTTCGGGCAGCAGCACATCAAGGTACAGGATGGCTGAATAGCCCTTGGCCTGCACTTCCTCCTCTACGATTCCCTGGATTCTTGGACCCAGAGTCGAATACAGTCCACCCTGCAGGGCCCGGATCTCCCACTCAATATTCTCCACAAACCTTTTCAGTTCATAGTCCAGCCTGGCAAGTTCCCTCTGCATCTCGGCGGCAGTCTGGGGATTCAGTGCCCGCTCCTGTTCTTGGTACTGCTGCTGGCGGTTTTGCAGCTCTTGAGTCCGCGTCTCCCTCTCCCGGTTCTGCTCAGCCACGTAGTTCTGGATCTTGGCCAATTCCCGCTTGCCCTCTTCCGTTTCAGACATCGCCTGTCTGAAGCTCATGAACATTGTCTTTGACGGCCCAGTGGCGGTCGGTGTCGTGGTCGGCACCGCCGCCGGCGGTTGCTGGGCGGCCAGCGCTCCACCAGCCAATATCAAAATCAACACTGTCAAGGCAAATCGGCCTGCTCTATTCATTTTTGACCGACATTCCCCATATCAACTTCGGATCCGAGTTCCTCTGACCTCCCGGTGATGAATGATCAAAACTTATCAGCCCTCCAACCAAGGAACAAGTGTTGTTTCTCATATTTCGGCTGAAAAGACCTTCTGATTCGTGGGCTATCCAGGTATTTAGAGGTGGACCCGGAAAACTGGACCATTTGTTAAGGTGGCTCCGACCTGAATCAGAAAGGATGAGGAGTCATGGCAAAACGAAGGAATTTCTCAGCTCAGTTTAAAGCGAAGGTGGCGCTGGAAGCGCTTCGAGGCGAACGCACCCTGAGCGAGTTGGCGGCTCGCTACGAGATCCATCCGAGTGTGATCACGAATTGGAAAAAGCGGGCCCGGGAAGGTCTGGGCGATGTGTTCGCGGGCAAGGTTGAGAAGCGTCAGAGAGGAAGCGAGGCGGAGACCAAAGAGCTTTATGCCAAGATCGGCGAACTGACGGTGGAAAAGGATTTTTTGTCCAAAGCGCTCGATCGCTGAGTGTAAAGGCCAGAAGGGCCACGATCGAGCCAAAGCACCCGAGGCTGAGCATTCGTAGACAATGCAGGCTGATGAGTCTGAACCGTTCGACTTTGTACTATGAGCCCAAAGGCGAGAGCGAAGAAAACCTGCAACTGATGAGACGATTGGACGAGCAGTTCTTAAAGACCCCCTACTACGGATCCCGGCAGATGGTCTATCACTTGAAACGGCGGGGCGGTCGGGTAGGCCGCAAGAGGGTTCGTCGTCTGATGGCCAAAATGGGCCTGGCGGTCATCTATCAAAAGCCGCGGACTTCACGGCCTCACCCGGAGAATCGAGTGTATCCGTATCTTCTTCGAGGATTGGCGGTCACCCGGCCCGATCAGGTGTGGTGCACGGATGTCACCTACATCCCGATGCGTCGGGGCTTTTTGTACCTGGTGGCGATCATGGACTGGTACAGCCGCTGGGTTTTGTCCTGGAGGCTGTCGAACACGCTGGAGCCGTCCTTTTGTTGCGAAGCACTCGAGGAAGCGCTCAACAGGTACGATCCCCCGGAGATCTTCAATACAGACCAGGGGAGTCAGTTCACCAGCACGGAGTTCACGGGACTACTCAAAGGGGCCGGGGTGCGTATCTCGATGGACGGGAGAGGCCGCTGGATGGACAACGTCTTCATCGAGCGTCTGTGGCGTTCACTCAAATACGAATGCGTCTATCTGAACGCTTTCGAAACCGGGTCGGAAGCCCGTCAAGGGATCGGCCATTGGATCGACCTATACAACAGCGAGAGACCTCACTCGGCGCACGCTGGGGCGACGCCGGAGGAGGTGTACACTGGCTTGAAAAAACATTCTGAGAGGGACCTTGCCCTCAGGCTCGCCCCCTCTCAGGATTTCCCTTACTGGCGGCAACAAGAACTGCGGAGTCCACCTTAGAAATGCCGCCAAGTGGTCCAACCGATGGGGTCCACCTCTACTTCCTCCTCCAGCAGCTCTTGAACCCAGCCTTGGATCTTCTCCCGCACCCAATCTTCCAGCTCCTCGAAACAAACTCTTGACTCCACACTTTCCTCAATCTTCTGCTTGCTCATGCGGTGTGTACTCCTTCCGTTGCGGGCCTTTCGGCCCTGGGTTTTAAATCAACCCGGAAGGATACTCACCGCCTATGCTATTTACACACCTTCTGATGGTAGCTCGTACAAGGATGCGACTTAGCTAGTGAGAACCCTGTAAAGCAGGCCGAAGACAGTACCGGCCAGTAGAATGATTAGCGGCCAGATCACGCGCCAGATCACCTGTCGCAGGTCATCAATGCGGGCTCCTTGAGTTTTAATCTCAGCCTCGATACGGGTCAGGCGGGTGTCCTGTTCGGCCCTGAACTCGGTGAGCTGAGCTGAGATAGCCGCGATGACGTTGTGGCCGCTCAGATACCGGATTTCCTCGATGGCGGTGTGAACTACTTGGGGGTCCGGGTTGGGGCTGCTCAGAGCTTGATAGAGGGCATCTGTGGCGGGTTCAGCTGGGGTTGCCATTCTCATTCTCCTTGTGGGGCAGATCGAAGAGTTGTCGATCCCGATCCCGTTCTAAGAATACATCGAGACCTTTCATGAGACGATCCCGCTTGCCGGGATCCTCGCCGGTGACGTGTTCCAGGTAGGAGCCCAGGAGGATCAGGCGGCGGGTGCGTTGTTTGCGTTCGGCGGAACTGAGGCGGGCCTGAGCACGGCGGATCTGCTTTTGCAGATTGTCGCGCTGGCGGCGCTGAGCTTCCTGTAGTTCTTTTTTCCGGGCTTTGAGTTCCTGCTTGAGGGTCTCTTTCCGGGCGAGCAGTTGTTCGAGTTCTTCTTGTGGTTCCATCGCTGGCTGTGATGGTAGCATTGGGCAGGGCGATGGAGCAATTTTGAGCGAGAGCTGGTGGGGACAGAAATCCTGAACGAAGAGAGTGCGCACTATTCCCGTTTATTTCATAAACGGCGTGTGCAGATCGGAAACAAAAGGCGCGGCTCAATGGCTGTTTTCCATATAAAAGCGAGCTTCGGTTCCCGCGCCGGTGGGCAGTCGGCCCGCGCCAAGAGCGATTACATCGAGCGCGAGGGCCGCTACGAGAAGGACAGCGAGGAACTGGAATACAAAGAGCACGGGAATATGCCGGAATGGGCCGAGGACGACCCCGGCTCGTACTGGGAGGCAGCGGACAAGTACGAGAGAGCCAACGGGCGGCTGTATAGCGAGATCCAGTTCGCGCTTCCCAAGGAGCTCGACGAGGCCGGGCGGCGGGATGTGGCCTCGGACTTCGCCGCGCAACTGACCGGCCCGGAGAAGCTGCCGTACACGATGGCGATTCACCGGGGCGGCGCGGAGGGGGAGAACCCCCACGCGCACCTGATGTATTCGGAGCGGGGACAGGACGGGATCGAGCGGAGCGCCGAGCAGTGGTTCCGGCGCTACAACGGGAAGGCTCCGGAGACGGGCGGTGCGCGGAAATCGCGGGCGGCCAAGGCCGGGGACTGGCTGGAGAACACCCGCAAGGCGTGGGAACAGACGGCGAACCAAGCGCTGGAGCGTGCTGGCCGGGAGGAACGGATCGACGGGCGCAGCCTGGCCGAGCGGCGGGATGAGGCGTACCGGTCCGGCGACCTGGTGCGGGCGGCCGAGTTGAGCCGGGAGCCCAATGTCCACCTGGGTCCGTCCCGGCACCGCGAGGGCAGCGGCGCAGCGGTGGAGGAAAAGCTACAGAAGGCAGAGCGCGTGGAACGTGGGAACCGAGTGGACGCCGCCGAGCGGGACGCCGACAGGCAGGAGGTAGCGCGGATCGAGCGGGAGATTCGCCGGGTCGAGGCGCGGCTGAAGGAGAGCTATGACCGAATTAGAAGAGCGATTGACAAACGAATACAGCAAGCTGGCCGCGCAATACGCGCAGGATCAGAAGCGGCTAGCCGGGCAGGTAGAGGTGGACCCCATCGGTTGGACCACTTGGCGGCATTTCTAAGGTGGACTCCGCAGTTCTTGTTGCCGCCAGTAAGGGAAATTCTGAGAGGGGGCGAGCCTGAGGGCAAGGTCCCTCTCGGAATGTTTTTTCAAGCCAGTGTACACCTCCTCCGGCGTCGCCCCAGCGTGCGCCGAGTGAGGTCTCTCGCTGTTGTATAGGTCGATCCAATGGCCGATCCCTTGACGGGCTTCCGACCCGGTTTCGAAAGCGTTCAGATAGACGCATTCGTATTTGAGTGAACGCCACAGACGCTCGATGAAGACGTTGTCCATCCAGCGGCCTCTCCCGTCCATCGAGATACGCACCCCGGCCCCTTTGAGTAGTCCCGTGAACTCCGTGCTGGTGAACTGACTCCCCTGGTCTGTATTGAAGATCTCCGGGGGATCGTACCTGTTGAGCGCTTCCTCGAGTGCTTCGCAACAAAAGGACGGCTCCAGCGTGTTCGACAGCCTCCAGGACAAAACCCAGCGGCTGTACCAGTCCATGATCGCCACCAGGTACAAAAAGCCCCGACGCATCGGGATGTAGGTGACATCCGTGCACCACACCTGATCGGGCCGGGTGACCGCCAATCCTCGAAGAAGATACGGATACACTCGATTCTCCGGGTGAGGCCGTGAAGTCCGCGGCTTTTGATAGATGACCGCCAGGCCCATTTTGGCCATCAGACGACGAACCCTCTTGCGGCCTACCCGACCGCCCCGCCGTTTCAAGTGATAGACCATCTGCCGGGATCCGTAGTAGGGGGTCTTTAAGAACTGCTCGTCCAATCGTCTCATCAGTTGCAGGTTTTCTTCGCTCTCGCCTTTGGGCTCATAGTACAAAGTCGAACGGTTCAGACTCATCAGCCTGCATTGTCTACGAATGCTCAGCCTCGGGTGCTTTGGCTCGATCGTGGCCCTTCTGGCCTTTACACTCAGCGATCGAGCGCTTTGGACAAAAAATCCTTTTCCACCGTCAGTTCGCCGATCTTGGCATAAAGCTCTTTGGTCTCCGCCTCGCTTCCTCTCTGACGCTTCTCAACCTTGCCCGCGAACACATCGCCCAGACCTTCCCGGGCCCGCTTTTTCCAATTCGTGATCACACTCGGATGGATCTCGTAGCGAGCCGCCAACTCGCTCAGGGTGCGTTCGCCTCGAAGCGCTTCCAGCGCCACCTTCGCTTTAAACTGAGCTGAGAAATTCCTTCGTTTTGCCATGACTCCTCATCCTTTCTGATTCAGGTCGGAGCCACCTTAACAAATGGTCCAGTTTTCCGGGTCCACCTCTGGTCGAGCACTTGGAAGAACAGGTGCGAGAATTGGCCGAGCAGCACGCGGACGAAGTGGGGCGGTATATCGAGTGGAGCAAAACCTTGGGGGAGCGCGTGACAGCCTTGCGGGAGCAAGTGCAGACATTGGCCAATCAGCACGCGGACGAACTGAAGGAGTACGTCGGGTGGAGCGAGCACATGGGAGAGCAGCACGGACGCTTGAACGCACATGTCGAGAAATTGACCTTGGCATACAACGAGCTGGCGAGGCTATTGGACGAGAGGTGAAAAAAATCAAGTTCACGCGGGATCGGGGCCTCCCTGAACGGGGCCTCGCTAAACGGTGGCGCGAAAGAAGTCGCGGATGGGAGCGCTAGTTAAGGCAGAGTGCGCAGTCGCAGCCGGGGGCTATGACTGCGACCGGTAGTTTATCGGCGGTGTGTCGCTGTGGGCGACGAGACGTGTCATGGAGGGGTGACAGAAGTAAGGAAATTACTTACCATAGAACACATGTCCAACCAACCCGAGGTGCGTGTCGTGATCGTCAGTAAGTTGACTTCCAAGTCTCAGACCACCATCCCGCAGCCGATCCGCGCTGTGCTCGGGCTGCAGCCAGGAGACGAATTGGCGTACGAGATCGTCGATGGGCGAGTCATGATCACGAAGGGGCAACGAGGGACCACAACGGACGACCCGTTCCGCACCTTCGAGGAATGGCGCTCGGAAGCGGACGCTACGGCCTATGCGGACCTTTGAGCGCGGTGACGTGATTAAGGTGCCGTTCCCGTACACGGACCGCGCGACGCGGCAGTCGCGACCAGCCGTGGTTGTCTCGACGGCTCAACTCCAGGAGTTGCACGGACTCTTGTGGGTCGTCATGATTACCAGCGCCGAGAACCGGGGCTGGCCCGACGATGTGCCGGTCGCCAACCTGAAGCTGGCGGGCCTGCCCGTCCCCTCCCTCATCCGTAGCGCCAAGATAGCGACGATCGACGCGTCTGACGCCTCGAAGCTGGGGCGGGTGGCGGCGGCCCAGCTCAGACGGGTCACGAGCAAGATCAAACAGAGGTTGGGGGCTGTGTAAACGGTGCCCTCTTCGGAAAAGGGGGCAGAATATCGAATTAGGGGCTTGACAATGGGAAGGCGAAGTGGCGCACAAAATCTTAAGAGCTAAGAGCCACCTTTGACCTAAGCCGGGCGAGGTCGTCATTGTCGAGTTGGCCGGTCTGATCCTGGCCAGCAGCCGTGGGTGGCGGCGGCAGGATATACGGCAAGATAGGGCACAGCTGGAAACGCGGTTGCGAGAGGAAATCAGTCAAACGATTGGGGAGAAGTTCAATGTCCGCAAAGCGAAAGATCATCGATATCACTAAACGAATCTTCGATCACACGAAGCTTAAGATCTTCCAGAACATGAAGGCCAACGGTCCCACGGTGCCTGTTGGAGGCCTGAGTCGTGGGCCACAGCAAGCGATGACATCAACAACCATGATCGCGGCGGAGACAGTCGTAAAGGGCGATGTATCCGGGAAAGAGAACCTGCGGATCGAAGGCAAGTTCGAAGGTACGGTCAACCTTCCCGGCGGCGAGGTAACAATTGGCGAAGCGGCCCAGGTGACTGCAGATATTACGGCGAAGGTCGTGACCTTAGGTGGGAACATAAAAGGTGAAATCAATGGGGTCGAGAAAATCATCATCTCGAAGACCGGCCGCGTCCAGGGCAATGTCTCGGCCCCACGGGTGATCTTGGAGGCCGGCGGACAATTCACTGGCCGTATCAACATGAATCTGACGGAAGTTGAGAAAGTAACGACCGGGCCGAAGTTCCCGGTCAAACCGAAGTCCGTCGAGCAACCCGACAATCAGGCCAAAAGGACAAGCTAATCAATACAGAAATGTCATCCGGTACGAAGTCGGATGTAGAGGTATTGAGGTTAGTTTGCCGATTGGTTGGGGTTGTCCGAATTGTGGGATCAGCAACAGAGATATGAGGATCGAATCAAGGAAATACCCGAAGAGAAGATTCGTGAATTTCTAAACGTGCTCAAGTTTTCCAAGCCTCGGATCAATCATTACATCAGACATCGTGAGGAGTTTAGCTAAAGAGCTATTTGACATGGGTGGCCGCATCAAAAAGCCCACACACTAATACCCCACTACCATGTTTGACCGAAGCCTATAGACTGCGGTCCGCGTTGACCGAGTGAGCACATGGACCGCACCGAAACGGTTGAGAAAAGGTCCCAAGCCTGTGGGAAAATAAGCCATGCAGAACAAACGCGGCGAGTTGGTTCCGATCGGTGAAGCCTTGGCCGATCTCCCTGGCCCGGTCCAGGCGATCCGCGACGCCACGCCCCCGGCACAGCGGGGCTTCACCGTTGCCGATCAAGTAAACCTGTTGGTCGGGGCCAGCGAAGCGGACCCCGACCTTGGCTTCATGGCGCGGCTGCTGGCGCTGTGCTCCCTGCCGCGCACCAACCCCGGTAACCGCAAAGAGTACAAGCGCGTCAACGGGCCATTTACGCTCTACATGACGGCGGGTGGCGGTAACAAGCTCCCCTACGGCAACCTGCCGCGCCTGCTGCTGGCCTGGGTCTCGACCGAAGCGGTGCGGACCCGAAGTCGTGTGCTGGTCCTGGGGAAGTCGCTCTCCGAGTTCATGCGGACCCTAGATATTTACAGCAGCAGCGGCAGAAAGCACACACGGCTTCGCAATCAAATGAAGCGGCTGTTTGGTTGGGGCATGAGCCGCAACGGTGTGAAAAATTACTCTAAGCTAGCCCGCTGGTCCCGAAATCGGTAAGTTCCGCTCGGGATGATGTCTATCTCGCGCCGCCGCGCAGCGTCGAGTAGACGGTCTCTCTCCGGGCGCCGCCTGGATCCGGAGACGACCTCTTCGACAACGAGGACCTTCTGCCAGCGACGGCGTTCCAGGAACTCTCGTAGCTGCCGCAGCTGCATCCCGATCGTGTGCTGATGGGGTGTCGAGACGCGAGCGTAGAGGCCGACGCGAGGGAGCGGGCCGACCCTGGCTTTCGAGGTGGCCAAAAACCCCATCGCGCGAGTCTCTATTTTGGCCAGGGTTTCCGGGCCTTCTCGGGGTCGATTTCGTCATGGCCATAAGGTATAGATTATGGCCATGACGCGGCAGTCGTTCTCGAGGCCCAAGCCCCCCAGGACTGGCGCTTCTCATAGAGCGGAAGCGGTGCCGGGAGTTACTCCAGGAGGGTCGCACACGGACCCTTAGAGTAAATTTTCGCACGGCTGCCGCTCGGGGGCTAAGTAGCTTTATCGGGCTGTGAACGGCTTCCTTTCTTCCCATGCTTGGTTGGCTTCATATGCACCCGTGTACATCCTGATGGATACGGAAGGCAAAGGTTTGTGCGGCGCTGAAAAAAGCACAGTCGAGGTGATAACTGCATTGAAAGTCGACAATCCGTACAGATGGGATGCACGCATTCGATAGCATGCTAGTAAGATATTATGCTAGCATGCTATCTTGATGCAGACCATATCACTCATCTCGCAAAAGGGCGGTGCCGGGAAAACCACACTCGCTATCGCACTCGCGGTCGCGGCTGAGCGGGCGGGACTCACCAGCGTACTCGTGGATCTCGACCCGCAGGCCTCAGCCGCACAGTGGAGTGATCTGCGCGAAGCGGAGACACCTGTCGTCACCTGTTCGCCCGCCGTTCGCCTGACATCCGTATTGAAGTCCGCGCGACGCACCGGAGCCAGTCTCGCCGTCCTGGACACTGCCCCGCACGCCACCGATGCAGCACTCGTAGCCGCCCGGGCCAGCGATTTCGTGCTAATTCCATGCCGCCCCGCGACCGCTGATCTGATTGCGATTGGGGCGAGTATCGACCTGATCCAGATCGTCGACAAACCCGGCGCCGTGGTCATCAACGCGGCACCCGTCGCCAATCCGCTCACGGGCCAAGCTATCACCGCCATCTCTGGCTACGATGTGAATGCTTGTCCAATCATCGTGCATCAGAGAATCCAGCATGTCCACGCCTTCACATCCGGATTGTCCGCAGCCGAATCTGAGCCAAGCGGTAAGGCCGCAGCTGAGATCAATGAACTATTTGAATGGATCCATGGAGTCTTGACCCTTGGCGAAGCGTAAATCCAACCTTGCCGATGCAGTGCATGGAGCGTCCCGTGCTGACAAGCGCCGCCGCTCGAAGGTGCTGAGCAGCGCCAGCACAGGAGAAACGAAAGGAGTGTTGCTCCGGCTCCCGACCGAACTGCACCGGCAACTGCGGCAACTGGCCCTCGACGATGGCACCAGCCTCCAGGCACTCGGGGTGGAAGCGCTGCAACGGCTGCTTGCGGACCGGTATCCGGTACGGTAAAGGTGGTACGAATGGTGGTGTTTAGGAACAATTGTTCCGTATTGCGGAACCAAGAGCGTGGCGTTCACGATCCGCTGTGAACAGAACCTTGGTTCAAGCACATACCGGTGGGATGTGTTTGCAAGATGCGGCTACTGCCACCGTGGGATTGTGGCGACATTCAGGACGGCGAATGATCTACCCCCAAGTGAAAATAATGAGGAAAACCGCAAGCTTCTGAGCATTGCTCCGCCATTTCCCCACACCGGTGCGCCAATCCACACTCCTGAAAATGTCGCGAGGTTCTTCAAGCAGGGCATGGAGAATCTTTCTGGGAACTATGATGCCGCAGGTAGCATGTTCCGCAAGGCGCTAGATGCCGGCCTGAAAAGTAAGTTTCCCAAGATGAAAGATTGACCTTGCCCCCTAAAACGGGTCCAAGTTGAATGTTAGGATTTTCGGTTTTAGGAAGGAGGCAAGGATGGCACGGAAGCGGTTTACGGCAGAACAAATCATCATGAAGCTGCGTGAGGCAGAGGCAGGTCTAGCCCAAGGACAGACGGTGGGCCAGGTGTGCAAACAGATTGGGGTGACCGAGCAGACCTACTACCGGTGGCGCAAGGAGTACGGAGGGCTTCGACTGAATCAGGCCAAGCGGTTGAAGGTGTTGGAGAAGGAGAATGCCCGGTTGAAGAAGCTAGTGGCAGATCTGTCTTTGGACAAGCAGATCCTAAAGGAAGTTTCCTCGGGAAACTTCTAGGCCCGACGAAGAGGAGACGCGCAGTGGTGTGGGTGAGGGAGAGATTGGGAGCAGAGCGCGTCTCCGAACGTCGGGCCTGCCAAGTGCTGGGACAGGCTCGATCGACCCAGCGAAGGGAAAGGCATATCCCCGATGATGAGGCTCGATTGGTGGCTGAGATGGTGGAGTTGGCCACGCACTACGGGCGATACGGCTACCGACGGATCACGGCCATGCTTCGTTGGGAAGGGTGGAAAGTGAATCACAAGCGGGTGGAGAGGTTGTGGAGACAGGAGGGGCTGAAAGTCCCGTCCAGACAGCCGAAACGAAGGAGACTGTGGCTTCATGATGGATCCTGCATTCGGTTACGAGCGGCTCACAAGGATCACGTCTGGAGCTATGACTTCGTGCATGAGCGAACCCATGACGGAAGGGCCTTTCGATTATTAACCCTACTGGATGAATACACCCGGGAGTGTCTGGCCATTGAGGTTCAACGACAGATGAATCACCAGGACGTGTTGGATCGATTGGCGGAGTTGTTCGTGGATCGGGGAGTGCCTGAATACATTCGGTCCGATAACGGGTCGGAGTTTACGGCTCAGGCGGTTCGGGACTGGCTGAAGGCTGTTGGGGTGAGGACCTTATACATTGAGCCCGGCAGCCCCTGGGAGAATGGATATGTGGAGAGCTTCAACGGAAAACTGCGGGATGAACTGCTGAACGTAGAAGTCTTCGACACGTTGTGGGAGGCGAAGGTGTTGGCCGAGAGATGGCGCAGGGAGTACAACCAGCGACGGCCTCACAGCGCCTTGGCCTATCGGCCGCCGGCGCCGGAGGCCAGATTATCCAGGTCCCAGGCCCAGAGTTCTATACCATGGAGTGGACTTCAAATGGTCCCAGGTCTAACTTAGAGAGAGGACTCGTTCCTGGGGGCAGGTCAGTCCGCCACGTCTGGATCTCCATGTCGGAAGCCTATCCCTACAGCGAGGTCTTCGCTGCCGTCGTTCGAAACCTCCAGGCCATTCCTCTGCGCTGCTGAGGTTTGTCCCGATCAAACGCCCCCAAAAACGAAATCGTTCCATCGCTCAGGCCGAGCTCTGCCTGAATGCATTCCGTCACGCTGTTCCGAACCCGAAAAACGCTCCATTCACGACCCTCCACACCACCGCATCACTCGACCTGGACCGGATCGATAGAGAAACTCTCAGAAAACCGTTCCGGCCTGCCAAAATCACCTTCATTTCCAAATCGGTGATCTATGCGGGCTAGTGCTTGTCGTCATCCGTCACCCGGAAGCCTACCGGATGTTCTTTCGGCGGTTCGGGCGGCTCCAGTAACCCTTGGATGTGCTCGAAGAGGATGCCGATTGCCTGGTCGTGCTGGGCGACCTTGCGGGCCAGTTCCTCATTGGTCGCCAGCATCCGGCGGAGCCGGACGAAGGTCCGCATGATCGCGACATTCACCTGTACGGCGATCTTGCTACGAAGGATGCCTGAGAGCATCGCCACGCCTTGCTCCGTGAATGCATAGGGTGCGTAGCGTCGCCCACCCCAACTTGAGGTGCCAGTTTGGCTTCTCAAGTTGTCGAACTCTTCCTTGGTTAGTTGAAAGGCGAAATCCTCCGGGAAGCGGTCAAGGTTGCGCTTCATGGCCCGAACCAGCGCTCCGGTCTCGACGTGATAGAGTTCGGCCAGATCGGCATCGAGCATGATGCTTTCGCCGCGGATTACGTAGATCTGCGCGGCGATGCGTTCGATCGGAATGACGCTCTTCTCCCTGGCCATTCGGTCACTGTGGCGAAGCGCGGAGTCGCTGTCAAGGGGGCTCTTTCCCCCTGCGCTCTCCTTTCGCTTCTGGGTCTAGTCCCGCCAGTTCCCGAAGCCGATAGGCGCTCGAGTGGCGCCCGAGATCGCGGAGGGCTCGGGACAAGACGTTCTCTCTTGCGCCAGTCTGGAACTTCGAAATCAGGAGCGATGCGGTCACCCAACCCAACTTGAGTGAGCCGGCCACCCGGAGGAGTTCGTCCCAGTTGTCGAGTAGGGTCTTGCTCCGAACCAATCCCTTCAGCAGAACCGCGACCCCTTCTTTCCGCGGAGGAGCATCGAGACGATACAAGCGCTGAGCGCCCAAGTCCCGGATGCGCGGGGCGAACTGCAGCCCCAGAAGATGAAACAGGGCGAAGACGATCTCGGTGTAGCCAGCGGTGTCCGTCGTGTGCTTGAGGATCGGAAGATCGGTCTGGTTATCGAGGATCTCGTCGAGGACATAGGTCGCGTCACGAACCGTAGACGAGATGACCTTCGACCCGTACTGCGAGTACTGGTCCGAGGTCCAGGTGTAGAAAGTGAGGCCCCTTCCGAGGCCGAAATATTTCGGGAGCGCGGTCGCGTTCTCCGCCGAGCCTCGAACGGGGAATCGCTGGCCATCAGAGGAGGAGAGGATTCCACCGCCCCAGGCCTCGGCAAGAGGCAGCTGGTGCTGGAAGTCCACGAGAGCCGAGAAGGCAGCTTTGAGCGTCTCCTCGCGCAGGTACCAGTCCGTGGTCCATTGCGAGCTGGCGGTAGGTCAAATCGACGAAGTCGAGATAGGAGCCGTCTCGCGGACGGAGAAGCTGCTCGGTTTCCTCGACCGCGGCCGCGAAGAGTTCGCGGGGGTCGAGAACGAGACGTCCCAGACGTGAGAACAAGCGGACCTTCTCGTTGCTGGCCTGAGCGGTCGCGACTCGCCAGGCCTCGAGCTCCCGTCGCGAGCGGGAGTCGGTCTTCTTCAGCGCTCGATTAAAAAGATCGACGATCTCGTCAACGAGGTCAAGCGTGGTCTCGTGAAGCAAGACCACGAGGATGGGATAACGCCGGCGATCGGGCATCCGCTGGAGGGTCTGACTCGTGGAACGACGACCAACTTGGGCCAAGAACTTTCGGCGATTCGGATTCAAATCGCTGAGGTGCCACTCATGGGCTCCCAGCTGGCGGAGAAACGCCAGTTTGGCCACCTCGCTCTTGATGGATCCCGGGCTCTCGCCAGAAGCACCCTGCCCGAGCCACTTGAGGGTCGACCAGGGTGTACGTTCTCTCCTGTGCGCGACCGCGCGCCGAACTGACAAGTCGTACGATTCGGTCGGGTGCTGGAAAGAGGGGTCTGAGTAGCAACGGAACAGGAATGTACGCTAAGGGCTGCCGACCGGGAGCAGCCACTCCTCCTCAAGTCCAGCGTTCGGGTCCCGTAGCTCGCGCAGTGCCCCGCCTCTGACGTCCCCGGGAAGGGAGAAGTGGTACCGACCGAGGAAGTTCAGGTGCTTGTGGACGAGCGGCGAGAGTCGCCGGACATCGGCGTCCGCAATGGCGTCTCCATCGGCCTGCAGCTGTCTCAGTACCGCATCCATGTAGCGCGTGTTCCAGAGCACGATCGCATTGACGACGAGGCCCAGCGCGCCGAGCTGATTTTCCTGCCCCTCTTTGTAGCGACGCCGTAGCTCGCCGCGCTTGCCGAAGAACACAGCCCTGGCAACACTGTGGCGCCCTTCCCCTCGATTGATCTGTCGCAGAATGCGACGGCGGTACGCTTCGTCGTCGATGTAGGCCAGAAGGTGAAGTGTCTTGGCGATTCTTCCAATTTCAGAGATGGCGCGGGTCAGAGAAGAGGGCCTTCCGTCCCGCTGTAGGGCGCGAATCAGCTCCGAGGCCCTCACTGTCCCCTGGACGAGAGAGCCGGCCACGATCCTTGGGCTCGCGGCGCAGATCGAGCGGGAATTTATCTCGGCCAGGACGAAACCGTCGCTCGAGCGCCGCAAAGCAGCGGGACTGCCCGTCGGTCGACCGAAAGGCCGAGCCACGAAGCTGATGCTCGACGATCGCCGCGCCGAGATCGTCGACTACTTGAATAAAGGGGTCAGCAAACGCTCAGTGGCAAAGATTCTCGGCTGTTCACCCACCACACTCTACTCCTGGATCCGGCGCAGACGCATTTCCGGAAAATAGCGATCCACGCCCTTAGCGTACATTCCTGTTCCGTTGCTACTCAGACCCCAAATAGTAAAGAACAAGTAGTAGGAGCGGCTGGTCTGTGGATAAATCAACCGGAACAAAACCCCCGGAACACAGAAGGGAATCACCACCGAAATGGGTTGGCCTTCAGTTGCTCCCAGGTCTTCGGTTGCCATTCCCGCGCCAAGCGCTGGGCGTCGGCGACTTGTGGGGCCGTCATCAGCTCGGCCAGTTGGTCTCTCAAGGATCGGTTATCCTCCGCTTTTTCCGGAGTCGTTCGTGAAGCAGCCAAGTTAAGCCACTTGTGGGATTGGACGTAGTCTTGGGGCACGCCCTCCCCGGTGACGTACATGGCACCGAGGACGGCTTGGGCGTTGGCGTTTCCCTGTTCGGCGGCAAGGCGATACCATCGGGCGGCTTCCCCTCCGGCGTCCGCCAGCCCGAGGATGAGCTGAGCGTCGGCATTCCCTTGTTCGGCGGCGAGCTGGAGCCACCGGACGGCCTCCTGGCCGTCCGGTGGTACACCCTCGCCTTTGTTGTACATGCGCCCGAGTTCGTATTGGGCGTCGGCGTCCCCTTGCTCCGCTGCTAGGCGCAGTTCTTCGATCTCTGTGGGGGACTGCGCGACGGCGGGCGAGGCGAATACCAACACCAGGATCGTAGTGTTTAGAACGGGGACTCTAGTTTTCATTCTGGATCTCATTTCAGATCTGGCTCAAGGTGGACTGTGGCCGCCCGGAGTTGGTGACAATGACCTGCTCGCTGCTACGGTCCAGGACAGCCGTTACGGTGGTGGTCCAGGACTGGCCGTCTTTTGACTGCATGGTAATGCGAGCGCCAACGAGATCGGGAGGCAGGATGGAGGTATCGCCGAGGTAGATGGAGCCCCAGACACCGGTTTTCAGGTGGTGGGGACGCCATCCCGGGAGCGGAGGAGGAGGAGTCGGAGGAGGAGGAGGCTTTGGGGGTGGCGTTTCGGGGGGGGCTTCCCCATTCTCCTTCTTCGGGCCCAGGTCGAACAGCTCGCGATCCTGAGGGCGGTCGAGGTCCTCGTCGAGGGCCTGGTCGAGCCATAGCCGGGTTTTGGAGTCCTGGTCGGCTTTCTTCTTGACGACCGAGCCGATGAGGATCAGCTGACGGGTGCGGCGCTTCCGTTCGGCGGCAGTAATGCGGTATTGGGCGCGGCGGATCTGATTTTCGAGAGTGCGCTTTTTCTCCTTCTGAAGGCTCAGGAACTCTTTCTTACTCTGGCCGAGACGATCCTGTAGTTCGCGCTTGCGGCTTTTGAGTTCTTCCAGGCGTTCTTCGAGGTCCATTGACAGCGTGTTACGCTACCTTAGCAGGGCAGGGGATGTACAGGCCCATTTGTGGGGCCGTTTAGAGACCCGATGTTAGCCTGCTTTCCGGACTCGAATCAAAGATGAGTGCGCACTATATATGTTTCTCTATAAGAAACATTCCGTGCGTCGGACTTTAGAAGAAGAGCGATAACCGTGGCCGTTTATCATCTTAAAATGAGCGTCGGTTCCCGTGCCGGGGGCCAGTCGGCCTTCGCCAAGAGCGAGTACATTGAGCGCGAAGGCCGCTACGAGCGGGACCGGGAGGAACTGGAAGACAAAGAGCACGAGAACATGCCGGAGTGGGCCGAGGATGATCCGCGCTCGTATTGGGTGGCGGCGGACGAGTACGAGCGGGCCAACGGGCGCCTCTACCGGGAGGTCCAGTTCGCGCTTCCCAAGGAGTTGAGTAAGGCCGAGCGGCTGGAATTGGCCTCCGGGTTCGCCCGCCGGCTGACCGAAGGGGAACAGCTGCCCTATACCCTGGCGATCCACCGGGGCGGTCCGGACGGGGAGAACCCCCACGCGCACCTAATGTTCTCGGAGCGGTCCAACGATGGGATCGAGCGCCCCGCCGGGCAGTGGTTCAAGCGTTACAACGCGAAGGAACCGGAGAAGGGCGGAGCGCAAAAATCACGGGTGGCGGTGCCCCGGGCGTGGCTAGAGCAAACCCGCAAGGCGTGGGAGCAGGAGGCCAATAAGGAACTTCGGCGAGCAGGACGGGAGGAGCGTATCGATCACCGCAGCCTGGCCGAGCGGCGGGACGAGGCGGATCGCTCCGGCGACCTGGAGCTCGCGGCGGAGTTGAGCCGGGAGCCAAATGTCCACCTCGGCCCGCAGGCGTTCGGAACGCTGCCGGTGGAGACGGACTCGCTTGTCCAGCAGAAGGCCGAGCGGGTGGAGAAGGAGAATCAAGCCCTTCGCCAAGAGCGCAGCGGGGTGGACGAGCGGATCGCGGTGAAGGCGCAGGAGATCAGCGGGATCGAGCAGGAGCTTCGCCGGATCGAGGGATGGATTCGTGAGACGGTTGAGCGGATCGCGGAGCGGGCACGATCGATTAGTCAGGATTGGGGTTGGAGCCGGTAAATGGCGGGCATCCACCAAACGCTCAAGGAAGTACGCGAGCTCTATGCATCCCTGGCGGGGAGCGCCGAGCGGGCCGAGCGGGCGGTGGAGCGGGTGGAAGACCCCGAGAAGCGGGTGGCAGGGCTAGTGCATAAAGTGGATGAGACGGCGCAGGTCCACGAAAAACGGCTCCGGGAGGCGTACCGGCAGATGGAAAATATCGTGGACCATGAGTCGCGGATGGTGTACTGGTTTCGCCGAACGTGGATTTTTCTCTTGGCCCTCATGTGGGCAGGATTCATGGGGGCGACGGCGTACCACTTGGCGCGGACGTTCACCGGTTGGGTGGAGCGAACAATCGTGAACTGGTGGGCCGGATGAGCCTTCTCTCCCCACCTCTTGTGGTGGATTAGGGGAATATGCATAACTTCAATAAACCAAGTAGATTTCACCTCACCCCTCAAGGTGTCCGCATGCTGCGGATTGGCCTGCCGATTATTCTGCCGATTATTGGCTACGTCGCAACCCTGGTCAGCGATGCGACGCTGGCCGATGTCCTGTTAGCCGGGATGGTGCTCGCGGTGTTCAGTGCTTGGCGGAGATGGGGGCGGTTCCGGGAAGAAAAACCTGATTGGTAACCGTTCGATGAAGGTGATTTTCAAGCTGTAGATGGAAGCATCCGGACTTCAGTTTTCTGGTCTTTCTCAGAGCGCGTCAGTGGCGGCCTTTGAGGTCTTGTTTAGGGGTGTGGGAGAATTGGGAAGAACAGATTTGGAGGAAGTATGAGCGGAGAAATGATTGCCATTTTGGGTGTCGGCGTCGCGCTCGCGGGGGTGATCCTCACCGCCACTCGCGGGTTGCGGCAGGACATCAGCGACTTGCGTGGCGAAGTGGGTGAACTACGCGAACGCATGGCGCACCTGGAAGGCTTGCTGGAAGGATTACGCGAGGCCATCACCGTGCGGGCCAGCGCCAGCTAGGGGCCGAGCGCGGTATGAATCTCCGTCGATATTTTTTCACCCTACTTGTCGTCTTGCCCCTGTCTGGCCCTCTGAGTGCGCAGGATGCTGACAAAGACGGTGAGTTCTTTGTCGGTTTTGCTGGATCAGCCGTTTTTCCATACGACCCGAAGGGCCTATCAGGAATCGGCCTTGGCGGACCGGGGAACAATTTTGAAGTGGGCGGCGGTTTTACAGCGGCCTTCGGCTACGCCTTTAAAGAGGGCTTCTCGACCGAGATTGAATGGGGGCACCAGAGAGTCGGTATCGGCAACAAGCTCCCTTTCGGCAATCTTCCCCAGACCAATTTTGGTGGGTTGATCTGGACAGGTTCTGAAAGTTCTGAAGGCTTTGAAATCCCCTCTCCTCCCTCTATCACCATAGAAAGCAACGGAACAATCAAGACCCAGTCCCTCATGGGCAATGTCTACTACCGCTATCCCAAATGGCGAGTGAGTCCCTACGCCGGTTTCGGCCTGGGAGCTTTCTTCCACGATAGAACTGTCACCTCTACTATCTCCTTTGAGCCGTTCCCCCACCTCCCCGACGAACTCTTCCTCGGCTTTCCCGGCGGACCCCTCACAGTCACATACGAGGATTCTCGTTTTGCCTATCAGATCATGGGAGGTCTCTCGGTTCGGGTCTACAAGCGCGTGGAGTTCCGCTTTGGCTATCGCTTTCGCTCAAGCCGAGGGGAGCCGATCGATGCCGACCAAATTGAGGCAGGCGTCCGATTCCGGTTTTGATTTTCTCTGTCGCTTTCTCTGGTTGTGATGAGTGGTAAGGGTATCCCTGGCCCGGCGGGTGACAGCGTCCCTCGGCTGCGGCTCAAGGCGGTCTGGTATGGCCGAAAGGCTCCCTTTCGGCCCGTCCACGGCCCGAAGCCTAACAACCAGGCCCATACAAGAGGAAAAACATGATGGCACAGGCAATGGAAGCAGTAGTCCGGTTCCTCGCAGAGGAGGCCGTCTCGTTCCTCGCAGGGTACGCCGTCTCGTTGGTTCTCGGCTTCCTTGGAGGCGCGGCGTACTACCGCTACCGTCTCTGGAATCTCAGGCGCCAAGCGCCAAGCGCCAGGGTGACAACCGCTAGCATCACCCTTTCGCAGCAGGACTACGATCGCCTCAAGAAGGAAGGGAAGCTAGATGAAACCACGCAATACTTAATAGTTGAGCGCCCGCCTTGACGCGCCCCACGGCCCGACCCCCCCTTTCCCCTCGTAAGCAGCGCGTCTTTCGGATCGGCCCGGAGCCGTCCAGGGCGCGAAGCGGCGAAGCGAACCCTTGACGGCGAGGACCGATCTGGAATCATCCAAGGCGAGGGAAAAGGGGATTCTTGCCCACCACGCGATTTTAGGGGAGTTAAGAGGGGAAAGGAGCGAAGCGGCGAAGCTCCGCCGCTTCGGATGAGCGTTAGGGGAAGAAAACCAGCTTGACGAGCAAGCCAATGATGATCGGTCCATAGGCAACATAGGCCCACTTAATGATCCCTAATTCGCGCATCACGTCGCCGCGCAAGCTCGCCATCTCAACTTTGACTTCACCAATGGCTTTCAGCAGGTCTTCCTTGGTCGCCAAGTGCTGCGGTATCGGAAGATCGGCAACCGCAGCGCGGGCGGATTCCTCAGATGCGCCGAGTTCTTTCAGCGCGTTGTACATTCCGATGTGAACGTGGCTGCTCATGATGTGATTATCCTCCAATTCGTCTCGCGGTTAAAGGTTGAGTGAACTATTGGGCGCAACCGCCATTTCATAGGTCCGTGCGCCTTCTTTCAGCGCCCCTCCGGGGGGCTGTTCCAAGCCTTCCCGCAGGGATAAATACCGACGATAGCGACCCCCTGGGGCCGGATAGAGGCGTGCCACTCAGCGCCGCTATCGGGGCCGGTAGGAACCCCCGTTTCGGGGGGGGGCGCTATCGTCTCCCCGTATTTTTCTGTATCAGCACGCGGGAAGCCGATTAGTAGGGACAAACCACGGGAAACAAAAGACTTCAAGGAATGTGGGGGTGCCACACCCCCACAGCTTTTTATGCCACACCCCCCCCTTTGTCCCTGTGGCGAAAAGCATGCGGCCCCCGGTGGCATGAAAAACACCCCGATTTCACCGGGTCAGCCCGCCTCCGAAAACCGGGTGGCCCGGTACGTCGAATAGTCGTCAATCGAGACCCCTTTCACAACCTCTGCTTCGGGAAGCATCAGGAGTTCCTTGTACCGTTCCGCCGCTTGATTAATCCCTCCGTACTGGCTCATAAACTCCAGGTTGTCGCTGTGAAGCGCCTCCTTAATCGCGCTAATCTCCTGCTTCACCGTCAACCCCTCGATCACCTTTCCCGGCTCCGGCGCCGCCCAAAGCTGTAGCATCCGATCCGCCCTCAACACGGCATCCAGTTCCGCGCCGATGGCGATAACTTCCACCCGCCGACCCTTGGCGCGGATCGCATCCCAAAGCGGTCCATGCGCCACGCCCCATGAGTGCAATTCCCCGGCGGTCGAGTGACCCGGATCGACATAAGCGAAGGTGACGGTTTTATCGCCACCGGCAACAGGCAGCTTGAGCGCGAAATAGCGTTTTTGAGCGCGAACAGCGCCGTAGTAAATCCGCCGGGGAATGAGGTTGGAATGGACTCCTAGCCCTTCAATAAATTCGACCTTTTCCCCCTCGGTCGGAAGCCAGTTCATGCCCGGATGTTCCAGGACAAAATCAAGCGACAGGAGCCGCCGCATCACGACGCTCCGGTTAGCTTTTCGCCGGTGGCGGATGTTCTCAACTCCAAGCGCCCGGTAGAGCCCCTTGCCGGAAATTCGGCACGTCTTTCCGCCGCCGTTGAAGGCAATTACATCGGTTTCGACCGCCGCCCGTTGTTGGATCAATGCCTTCACGAAACGCAACGCCGTCATTCGTTGGGTGTTGAAGTAATGACAGAACTGCGCCCGCGTGAAAACGCCGCTGTGGAGACAAACAAGCGCAAGCCATTCCGCCTCCCGTCCGGTCCATCCGAGAGATTCCAGTGCTCTCTCCCGTCCTCGCAAGTGTTCGATCATGGCTCCCCTTTCCCCTCGCCTTTGATTATCCCGGCCCGGTCCTCGCCGTCAAGAGATTGGCTTCGCCTCGCTCCGCGCCCTGGACCGATCCGGGCCGATCCGAAGGGGAACGCTGTTTACGAGGGAAAAAAGGGATTTAAGAGCTATCCCCCCTCCGGCTTCATACCCAGCGAAGAGGATCAGACTAGCTGATCTTTCTTGACGAGTGAGACGCATGACATCACAATAAAAGGACGAGGTTCAAACACAAGGGATTGCAACGGTTGGCCGAACGGGATGAAGCTCGTGGTCTGAACGCTGCTCACGTTCCGCGCATCCGTCGAGTGTTGACCGACCTACACCATGCCGTTGTGCCACAGGATTTGGACCGGCCTGGCTACCGCCTGCATCCGTTGAAGGGTGATCGGCGAGGGCAATGGGGTGTTCGTGTGACCGGCAACTGGCGCATCGTCTTCCGTTTCGTGGAAGGTGAGGCGGTAGATGTGGACTTGATCGACTATCACTAGGAGGACGAATGCTCAACCCATCGCATCCTGGACCCATGATTCGGGACAGTATCGAGGATGTCGGCTGGACGGTGACGGAGTGCGCTGAGCGGTTGGGTGTGGCCCGTGAAAGCCTATCCCGTGTGTTGAACGGGAAAGCGGCGGTTTCTCCCCGGCTGGCGCTGGCGCTGGAACGCATCGGTTGGAGCAATGCCGAGCACTGGTTGCGAGTTCAGGTAGGCTTTGACTTGGCGCAGGAGAGGCGCAAGCAGGCGGCTGCGTGAACTATGGTGAAGCTGGAAGGATTGCGTGAGGCCATCACCGGGCGGGCGGCGGCCAGCTAGGTACGGCAACGCGATCTGTGCCGCGTGTGCCGCCGCGCTTGTTGCCTTCCTGCCGCACGGCGTGGTCGCTCAGGAATGGCGGGGTCTGGTTGTCGCACCGGAAGAACGATGCGCACCTTACGACGACAGCGAATACCGCTATTCGCAGTCCGTCGAATCGCGAATTGCCGATAGCCTTGGTGGCGTCTATTCACCCTACACCTGCGAAACATTCGGAACGCTCAATGAAACCGACATCGAGCATATCGTCGCTCGGAGCGAGGCGCACGATTCCGGCCTGTGCGCTGCCTCGCCGGAGCGCAAGAGCGAGTTTGCCGGTGACATGCGCAACCTGACGCTTTCTGCGCCGGACCTGAATCGCAATGTGAAGCGGGCGCAGGACGCGGCGGACTGGACGCCGGACGAAAACAGGTGCTGGTTCGCATGGCGTGTTATCGACGTTCGGCGTGCCTATGGCCTGACCATTGACCACCGCGAGGCGGCCGCGCTTGACGCGCTCCTTGCGGCGTGTCCGGAGAGTTCTCCGGACACGCAACCCGCTTGCCTGAATATCCCAAAGGAGAGCCAACCATGAAACCGATCACCTGTCTTGTCGCAGTTGCCGTCGCCATGGCGCTTGTGGCCCCGGCACATGCGCAAGTCGATTGTGCGGACTGGCCTACAGCCACTTTCTTCGAGGCCGCAAAGGTTTCGGACGTGATCCGGTGCCTGCAAGCGGGCGCAAACCTGGAAGCACGAAACAGAAGCGGCCTCACCCCTCTGCATGTGGCGATGGCTACCGGGAATGCCGAAGCCATAGCGGCGTTGGCGACAGCGGGGGCGGACCTGGAAGCGCGGGTCGAAGGGGGCCTCACCCCCCTGCATGTGGCGATGGCTACCGGGAATGCCAAAGTTATAGCGGCGCTGGCGGCTGCTGGTGCGGAGCTGGAAGCACGAAACAGAAGCGGCCTTACCCCCCTGCATGGGGCGGCGGCTACCGGGAATGCCGAAGCCATAGCGGCGTTGGCGACAGCGGGGGCGGACCTGGAAGCACGAGGTGAAGGGGGCATTACCCCTCTGCATGTGGCGGTGACTACTGGGAATGCCGAAGCCATAGCGGCGTTGGCGACAGCGGGGGCGGACCTGGAAGCACGAGGTGAAGGGGGCATTACCCCTCTGCATGTGGCGATGGCTACCGGGAATGCCAAAGTTATAGCGGCGCTGGCGGCTGCTGGTGCGGACCTGGAAGCACGAAACAGAAGCGGCCTTACCCCCCTGCATATGGCGGCGGCGACCGGAAAGGCCGAAGCCATCGAGGCGCTGCTGCAAGCGGGCGCAAACCTGGAAGCGCGAAATAGAGGGGGCCTTACCCCGCTGCATGCGGCGGCAACGCGCGGAAATGCTGAAGCCATCGAGGCGCTACTGCAAGTGGGCGCTGACCCCAAGGCACTGACCGCAAATGGCAAACTGCCTTTCGACCTCATCAAAGACAAGGAGCAACTTAAAGGAACCGATGGTTACTGGAAACTCAACCAAGCCCGGTTTGAATAGCACCCAAAGCCGTGAGTTCGTTCTGGGGGCGTTGCTCTCGGAGTTCATGGGCAAGCTGGGCTATTGTGACTACAAAAATCCAGGAGGAACGAAATGAAGAACGCTATTCGATTGATCATGGCGGGGATGCTGTGCATGGTGCTCGTCGCTCAAGGACAGGAGAAGGCCGAAGAAGAGGAAAAGTGCGGAGGTTGGCTGGAGAAGTGCGACACGAATGGCAATGGCACGATCACCTGTGCTGAAGCAAGAGCTTGTGGACTAAAGACTCCCATCATGAAGGATCACCCGGCCTACAACTGCATGAACGATCGGGACGGGGATGGGCAGGTCTGCGAGTGAGGCGTTGGGTTACATCGTTTTTATTATTATTACTCTCCTTCTCGCCTATATCCTGCGGTACAGGCCCGGATGCCCCATCTAAAGAAAGGCGGCTCCTGGACTCCGAGCAGCGGCTCTATGACGAGATCGCTAAATCCGAAACGTCCCCTTGCAATACGGCTCTCAGGTTCGAAAAGAAGAGCTCAGGGTGGGTCCTAACCTGTCCGGGCTGTAGTTGGCTGCCCGCCGATAGTTTTTTCCCTCAACGGATCATCAATCAGATTGAACTGGAAGCAATCGGCGGGAAATTGACCTTGACCCAAGTAGGTCGAATCACGGGCGATTGCCCGTAAATTGAAGTTAAACCACTGAGGAGGAGGGTAGCCGCCACACGTCAGGCGCGCGCCAGCAACGGAGAGAAGAACCCATTTATCTCCCACCACCTGAGCATCAAGCCCCAGCACCCAGAAACTGGGAGACTCATCCTCCCCAGTGACATGACGAAATCCGGGCCATTTTCGCCGAGCAGGACCGGCAGCATGGCCATAGACCCGGCCAGCGGTACGAGCGAATAGCGCGTCCAGGACGCAATAACGGTAGAATGTAGCCAGGTGATTCCCCTCTTCCTCTGGGCGATCGCTCAAGAGGAACCCGGGGATGCTCAGACCCCCGCGCCCATGACTACGATTTTGCTGACGACTATGGTTCTGTGTTCCGAATATTAAATTATCCGTCATGGCATTATCCGGGTCGTTGTTGGTTCATGGAATGGACGAGTCGCGACAACCCCATTCACGCTTGAGCGTTCCTGCGGGCCGAGCAAAGACCATGCGCGGATCGCGTGACGGCTTCTGCCGAGAGGCTCTGTCAGGGTGTCTGGCCTGCATGGGAGAATAAAGCATGCAGCGTCAACGCGGCGGGTTGGTTCCGATCGGTGATGCCTTCTCCGGTATGGGCGGCCCCGTGGCGGCGATCCGCGCCGCCTCGCCCCAGGCGTTACACCACTACACCCGCTTCGACCAGGTGAACGCGCTTGTCGGGGCCAGCGAAGCGGACCCCGATCTGGGCTTCATGGCGCGAATGTTGGTGCTGTGCAGCTTGCCGCGCACCAACCCCGGCAATCGGAAAGAGTATGTCCGGCGCAACGGCCCGTACACCTTAGTCATGAACGCGGGAGCGCTTACCAAGCTCCCCTACGGCAATCTCCCCCGCCTCTTGCTGGCCTGGGTGTGCACCGAAGCCGTGCAGACCCGAAGCCGCGAACTGGTCCTGGGTCGTTCGCTCTCAGAGTTCATGCGGACGCTCGACATTCATACCCAAAGCGGCGGACGTGGCGGGGTACGCACCCGGCTTCGTAATCAAATGAAGCGCCTCTTTGGTTGCACCGTGACGCTGATCTACGAAGAATCAGCGGGTTTTGCGCGGGTCAGTTCGTTGGTGGCAGACAAACACGAGTTCTGGTGGAACGAGCGCAAACCCGACGAGCCGAGTCTGTGGGAGAGCAAGATCGAACTGGGCGAGAAGTTCTTCAACGAGATCATCCAGCATCCCGTACCGCTCGACATGAACACCCTCAACGCGCTCAAACGCTGCTCCCTGGGCCTCGACCTCTACCTCTGGCTGGCCTATCGGACATTCAGCTTGAAGCGCCCGCTACGCCTCACCTGGCCTCAGGTGTACTGTCAGTTCGGTTTGCACCCTTCCAAGTCCAGCGACAATCAAACCGTTCAAGACTTCCGGTACAAGGTTCTGCGCGAGTTGAAGAAGATCAAGCTGGCCTGGCCGGGCTTGAACTACACAACGGGCCGAGGGGTCTTGATCCTCCACCCCTCGACGCCCGCCATACCCCCAGCAGGGCAGCTTCAGCTCGTGGAATAGCCCTGATGTTGCCATGAAAATTCCCACCAGAAACAACGGGGGGTTTTTCAGAAAGACCACGGCTAGCGGGCTTGCGCTCCTGTTGTTTCTATCCATCTTGCCGGGCTGCGAGGCGAGGCACATGCCCGACTGGTCCAGAGTGCAAGCCGTGCCACCCAAGACGAAGACTGAGGCCCAGCTGTACAAGGACAAAGCCTCAAAGGGAAGCCGGAAGGTCAAGGGCCGTTTCGACTCGGCCACGACCGACTCCCTCACACTGAGGCTCAAAGACGGTCAAACGCGCACCTTGGAGAAGTCAGCCGTGCGCAAGGTGCTCACCCATCGCCCGTTCTCGAAACGATGGCCGGGATGGGTCGCCCTTGGGGTCACTTTCGGGGTGCTTCAAACGCTGCTTAGTATGAGCGCTAGTGTCGATAATGTCTCCGCGTCAACGATGGCAGGAGCTCATGCAACAATCACCCTCCCGATCACAGCCGCATTTTTCTATGGCTCGAGGATGGGAGGGATTTACGAAGTCCCGCTCCAGCACCGGATACGAACGCAAGGGGTCAAACAGTCCGGGGGTGAAGGCAAAGCTCCTGAAAAACCGTCCGATCCACCCCGAAAGTGACCCCCGGCTCCGCGCACAAGTCCCCTTCCCCGGCCCAAAACTGGACCCTGACGCCTCCGCGAGGGTGCGGGCATCCTCTAGGTGTCTGACCGGATGAAAGCCCGCTCCTGGGGCGGCCTAAGCGATTGCCTCAGCAAAGAGTTATCCACAGGAACCGGTGTTTCGGGAAGTTTTCCACGCCTAAAGCACCAACATTCATCCGCGAGACTTCGCCTAAACCGCCAACATATACAAGTAATAAAGAACAAATAGGGGTCTGAGTAGCAACGGAACAGGAATGTACGCTAAGGGCTGCCGACCGGGAGCAGCCACTCCTCCTCAAGTCCAGCGTTCGGGTCCCGTAGCTCGCGCAGTGCCCCGCCTCTGACGTCCCCGGGAAGGGAGAAGTGGTACCGACCGAGGAAGTTCAGGTGCTTGTGGACGAGCGGCGAGAGTCGCCGGACATCGGCGTCCGCAATGGCGTCTCCATCGGCCTGCAGCTGTCTCAGTACCGCATCCATGTAGCGCGTGTTCCAGAGCACGATCGCATTGACGACGAGGCCCAGCGCGCCGAGCTGATCTTCCTGCCCCTCTTTGTAGCGACGCCGTAGCTCGCCGCGCTTGCCGAAGAACACAGCCCTGGCAACACTGTGGCGCCCTTCCCCTCGATTGATCTGTCGCACAATGCGACGGCGGTACGCTTCGTCGTCGATGTAGGCCAGAAGGTGAAGTGTCTTGGCGATTCTTCCAATTTCAGAGATGGCGCGGGTCAGAGAAGAGGGCCTTCCGTCCCGCTGTAGGGCGCGAATCAGCTCCGAGGCCCTCACTGTCCCCTGGACGAGAGAGCCAGCCACGATCCTTGGGCTCGCGGCGCAGATCGAGCGGGAATTTATCTCGGCCAGGACGAAACCGTCGCTCGAGCGCCGCAAAGCAGCGGGACTGCCCGTCGGTCGACCGAAAGGCCGAGCCACGAAGCTGATGCTCGACGATCGCCGCGCCGAGATCGTCGACTACTTGAATAAAGGGGTCAGCAAACGCTCAGTGGCAAAGATTCTCGGCTGTTCACCCACCACACTCTACTCCTGGATCCGGCGCAGACGCATTTCCGGAAAATAGCGATCCACGCCCTTAGCGTACATTCCTGTTCCGTTGCTACTCAGACCCCAACTTCCTCGGTCGGTACCACTTCTCCCTTCCCGGGGACGTCAGAGGCGGGGTACTACGCGAGCTCCTTCATGCGCTTGAGCTTCGAAGCGTCCAGTCTCCCATATTTGGCTTTCCATTTGTAGTCGGTCGGCGAGCTAATGCCGTGCTTACGACAGACATCCTTGACCGCCATTCCAGCTTCCGCCTCCTTCAAAATCGAGATGATCTGGGTCTCCGTGAACCGCGATCGTTTCATTCAGAACCTCCTGTTTCTGCCTTTCTGCCAGAAAGCTCTATTATTCGATGGTGTCTTTTTAGGGTAAGCTTACGCCACGGTCTCCTCGAGCTCTTGTCAATAGGTGTGGAAAAACATCAGGCGGCTTTCTCCTCCGGGACTTGGTTGACCGGGACTCCATTGACATATTTGGCGCCCTGGTAGACGTCTTTCATCAGCTCCGGTGCCTTCAACCGGCGGAATCGCTGCTCCGCCACCAACAGCATCTTCCAGATCACCGCCTGGGCGTTTTCCACTTTCTTGAATCGCTTGGCCGCGTCCGTTCGCAGCCGAAGAGCGGCAAACGGTGACTCCACTGGATTGGTGGTTCGCAGATGCTGCCACTGCTTCTTTGGATAGTTGTAAAAGGTCACCATCCGGTCCCAGTCCTGCTCGATTAGCTCAGCCGCCAGAGTCAGCCCTCGCTGCCGGCACCAGTGCTGAAAAACCTTCTTGAGTCGTTGTGCTTCTTCTCGAGTCTCGGCGTAAGGGATCTGCCGCAGGATCAGCAAGGCCGGCTTGTGCACTCGCTTAGGGAGCTTGGCCAGCAGGTTGACGATCCGATGATTCCAGCAGCGCTGCTCCTCGGCCTGGGGATAGACGTTGCGCAAAGCTCCCCAGATGCCCAGGTGGCCGTCTCCGATCACCAGCCGTGGACAGCCCATCCCCCGGCGCTTCAAGTCGCGCAGTACTTCCGACCAGCTCTGAGTCGATTCCCGATAGCCGCTCGTGACCGACACCACGGCTTTGCTTCCGTCACTTAAGGCGGCCAGCACCACCAGCAGGACTGCCTTTTCCTTCTCCAGACCCGCCTTGACGTAGATTCCATCTACCCATAAATACACCACTTCCAGATCATTCAAGGGTCGACTCTGCCAGACTTCCCATTCGGCCTGCCACTTCTCTTTCAATCTGGCCACCGTGGAGGACGACAGGTGCGCCTTTTCCCCTAAAAGCCCTCTCAGAGCCAGATCAAAATCCCCCAGCGCCAGACCATGCAAGTACAGCTCAGGGATCAGTTCTCGAACCTGCCGCGTCCGCTTGGCAAACAGGGGCAACACCCGACTTTCAAAGTGTTCCTCTAGATCCCGCACTCGAGGCCTTCGAACCTGGATCGTCCCCGAGCTCAGCGTCAGATGCCTCGGCTTCCCATATCCATTGCGATAGCCCGACGGAGCGTCCACGGCCCTTCGCCGCTCACTCTTACGCCGCCCTAATAACTCCGTGACTTCCTCCTCCAGCAGCTCTTGAACCCAGCCTTGGATCTTCTCCCGCACCCAATCTTCCAGCTCCTCGAAACAAACTCTTGACTCCACACTTCCCTCAATCTTCTGCTTGCTCATGCGGTGTGTACTCCTTCCGTTGCGGGCCTTTCGGCCCTGGGTTTTAAATCAACCCGGAAGGATACTCACCGCCTATGCTATTTACACACCTTCTGATGGTAGCTCGGCCTGTCGTCAGGGAAAGCTACTGAATAGCGTCAGAATAGAGTCCTCTTTGGAATGAATGACACCATCCCGTCCAGGGTGATAGATCTTTTTCCTGACAGATTGGATTCAGGAGGAACGCCTGCCGGCGGGTAGTGTCTCAGTTTAGGGTGAGCGCAGTTCGCGCAGATTGATCCGAGACGGTCAGGGCGTCTCGGATCCCATGCCTTGCCGCAGGCCCACTTCATCTATGCCGCGCTGTTGGTTCCCCTGACGAACGGCTCACCGGGTCGGCTGTGGTTATCCCCGCATTGGGGTGTTTCCGGCTTGATCAAAAGTTTGGTCAAGATAAACTTCCTCCTGCTTTCGATCCTAACACGCGGTTCCGGAACGGTGGTATGCTTAGCGGTAAGCTATGCCAAAGAGACCGAAGGGGCAGAAACGTCCGCCCGACGTTCGCGCTCACCAGACTCTTTCCCTGATGAGCCTATCCGAGAAGCGTTGGAGCAATCGTCTGCCCCGCTTCGCTCCTTTCCCTTCATAAACGTGTGCCGGGCAGGTCTTTTTTTGGGGGATTATATACCAGGGTTGACGGCGTGGAATCGGCCTACTCAGGGTCTTTCCCTTCTCGCACGACCATCACCGAGCCGAGAGGGAACTTGGGGGTGTCGTGAACTACAGTCGGGTCCAGCGGTACACCCACCTTGGCCTCGTACTTCCATCTTTTGCCCTTGTCCTTCTCGTGGCGGTCAAAGACGAACGCCTTGTGCTGCATCTGTTTCGGATTAGACATTCGGCCTTTCAGTTGTTTTTCGTCGTCCTCAGTGATGCCCGCCATCTCGTTGTGGAGCCGCCTACGGTTCTCGGCCACGGTCATGTCGACGCCGTCCACTTTCCCGTCTTCGTCGGGGAACATCCGCTGTAGCTGGAACAGCGAGAGCCCCTTGCGGTGGGCCTTGCCGGGTGCCTTGTACGTCATCGTCGATCCTCCGTCCAACTGTCAAAGGATCTTGCCGCGGACAAGCCCCTCTGTCAACCCTGGTATATAATCCCCTTTTTTTGACTACCTCAGATGGCGGTATGAGACATAGTTCTGTGAGACGGAAAAACAAGACGGCTTGGTCAGCGTTCGGCCCCGAAACCGCACCCCTGGAAAATATCTCGTTAAACCGTTTTTTGGGACGCCAGCGACGACCTCGCTCAGATCCGAAAGTACCGAGGGCCATCTCAACAGAGATGAGTAGTTGAGTAAATGAAGGTATACTCAAAGCTACCGTGAAGAGCGGCGATGGTGTCCCAGACAATCAGCTAGCCAAGAAGGAGTGACGATAGCCGTGCGTTGAATGCTCCTTTTGGGGCCCTCACAAAGCACCTCAAAGTTCGTGTGTCTCGGGGCATGCTGCAGCTGCCGCGCGCAAAGCACCTAGGTCCGTCAAGCGAACGGATTGACGATTGTCAGACTTGCGATGCGCCGTCCGGCCTGAAGATCCTCCGTTAGCAGGATGTCGCATCCGGCTTCGAGCGCTGAGGCGACGATCAGAGAGTCATAGAAGCTGAAGCCGTGGGATCGGGCGAGGATGACGGCCTCGGTGTGGGTTTCGATGTAGATGGGACGAACAGAATCAAGTGCCGTTCGCAGATCGGCGAGGGCTTCGGTGATAACGTCCCACTCAAAGCCGAACTTTTATGGGTTCTCGCAGCGGAAACGGGGAACAGGACCATCTCACAACAGGTAGGAGTATTTGAGTAAATGAAGGTATACTCAAGGCTGCCGTGAAGCACAAACATGGAGGCACGCCATGACCATCCTCTCGTTTTTGAACCAAAAAGGCGGCGTCGGAAAAACCACGCTTTCCATTCATATCGCTACCGCGCTGGCCGAACATGGGACAGTGCTGTTGGTCGATGCCGACCCACAGGGATCTGCCCTCGACTGGAAGGCACAGCGCACGGTGGACGGCAAGTTCCCCGTGATTGGATTACCGAAGCCCACGCTGCATCGGGAGGTTGCGACCCTCGGTCAGCATTATGACTGGATCGTCATTGACGGGCCGCCGCGAGGAAACGAGTTGGCGAAATCCGCCGTCGCCGCTAGCGACATCGTTTTGATCCCCGTCCAGCCCTCGCCTTTCGATGTCTGGGCGGCTCAGGACATCCTTAACATTCTTGATGAATGCCGGGTCGTGTATCCGAACGTTCAGGCTCGCTTCGTCATCAACCGCCTTTTTGTGGGCACCAAGCTTGGAGCCGAAGTCAATGAGGTTCTCGCCGGGCTTCCCATTCCTGTCCTGCGAACAGCCATCCGAAACCGGACCGAATACGCCAAGGCCGTTCGGGAAGGTAAGACCGCCCTCGAAACAGAACCCAGTAGCGCAGCCGCCAGCGACATTAGTGCTCTTGCGCACGAGATCCGGGCGTTGCGGGAGAAGGAGACACAGCATGCCGCAATCGGTTAATTGGGGCAAGCGCCCGACTAAGCAACGCGAGGGCCGGGAAAAGCTCTTTGACAGACTAGACGGCTTTGTAGACTCGAACTACAAGGACAACAAGACCAAACGTCTCAATGCGGACATCCCCGCTGAACTCCACGCCCGTGTGAAAGCCGGGAGCGCTTTGGAGGGGAAGGGAATGACCCAGGTGCTCATTGAGATCCTCGAAAAGCGCTTCCCGAGTAAATGAGTAAATGAATATATGAGTAAGAAGATGGGTTTCGGAATCCGGGAGCGTTTCGGTTTCCGGTAATTGGCGGATCACGTTGTTGGATAAGGTTGGTGTCCTGCTCGAATGAAGAGGATCGGGTTGGCGAGGAGTAATGGGCGGCGGAGGCGGGGACACTCGTCGGCATCACGTTAGGGATGGGGAACATCGGACCGGGATGAGCCCGTCTCTCACATCACTAGAATGATAGTAAGCTAGCAGTCCGTATCTGGACTCCTCCTGTCAAGGGTCCTGTTCATTTTTTCGAATTCAGCTGATCTGGGCCCTGGCGACGAAACTCGGATGCTGGGTTGAAGCCAGGAGTTTCGCTGCAGGTCCAGAATCGCTATCGGATCATCTTCTCCTCCTTGGGTCTCTGGCATGAAAGCATCGACTTTTTGCGATTCGGTGTGGACTGCAGTCGTATCTCCGGCCTCTTAGTGGAGCTGTGTTCTGGCTCCGGGCCATGATGAATATTCGCGCGTGGGGCGCCTATCGTGGTGACGGCCATCGAGTGGCCAAGGCTGCTATCGGCGTGTTCCCCGCGCCGGTCTGACCGGTTCGCCATCAGTTCGAATCCTCTCATGCAGTTCCCAGGGAAAGATCTTGACAAATCTTTTATCGCTTAAGCTCGCTGGGGTTCATAGGCGGCGTCACGGGTGGAAACGGCCCAGAGTAGACGGGCCAGCTTATTGGCCACAGCCACTGCCGCTTTGTTGTGCCCCCGTCGTTTTTCAATCTCCAAACCCCACCTGTGCAAACGGTCTGGCCGCTGCTTGGACTTGGCCGTCCACAAGACCGATCGCCCACCGTGGATCAAGAGAGTGCGCAAATAGATGTCCCCTTGCTTGCTGATGCACCCGAGTCGACGCCGCAGACCGCTGGAGTGCTCCCGCGGTGTCAAGCCCAGATAACTGGCAAAGTGTCGTCCCGAATCAAAGCGCCTCAGATCTCCCACAAAACCGGCCACCGCTGTGGCTGTCAGCAATCCCACCCCGGGGATCGACTGCAGTTGTTCAATCGCAACACTCTGTCGCGATAGCGCTTTCAGTTTCCTTTCGATCCGATCGATTCGCCCCTCCAGCTCTCTGACTTCCAGACAGATCTCCTCCAGCACCGATCGGATCCCATTCGGAATCTCCACTTCTGCATCTTCGATCCATCCTCGCACCCGCTCCACGGCCTGGCAGGCTCCAACGGGAATCGTCAAACCGAATTCCCGTAGAATGCCCCGCATCGTATTGATCCGTGCCGTGCGGGTGCGCATCCATGCCGTCCGCACCCGATGTAAGGCGGTCAACTGCTGCTGCGATTCATTTTTGATCGGAACCGGTCGAATGGCACTGTTGCGGTGGGCTTCCAACAACCCTTTCACATCACTGCGATCCGTCTTGTTGCGTAACACGTACGGCCGGACGTAGGCTGGCGGCAGCAGCACAACTTCGTGCCCCAGTTCCCGGAATCGCCGGCCCCAGTAGTGAGCCGAACCGCAGGCTTCCATCAGAATCGTTGCCCGTTGTTGCTTGGCCATGAACCTCAACAACCGAGTTCGACCCAGGCGATGCGTCTTCTCCATCCGACCAGGCTGCTCGGAAATCCCAATCTCAACCGACTTTGCCAAATCCACTGCGATTGTTCTATGCTTCATTTCAGACTCCTCCTGATACAGTTAAAAACTTTGGCTCTGGCACTTTAGATGCCGTCTAAGCCTAAAGGAGGAGTCCATCTCATCATGGTAGAAGTAGGTTTTCTGAGCTCAGGTAGTATCCACCGGTGGAAGTAAAGGAGGAGTCCATCTCATCATGGTAGAAGTAGGTTTTCTGAGCTCAGGTAGTATCCACCGGTGGAAGTAGCAAAGGGGTCGCTGAGTTGGGTTTTTGGGCCGAGCAACCGGAATCAGTCAAGTCGTGTGTGTGAGTGTAGCACTACCAACCATCCCTTCACGCGGGTCAAGTGGGTACGGATCGACAGGTGGGGTGGAAGCACCGGTACATGTTGGAAGAGTGTCCCGGTCTACAGCTGCCCGGTAATGAACCACCGTTTTGGAATAGGAATCCGTCGCAGTCGCGCTCCACTCCGGCCTTGGCCTTCTCGGCGGCTGTTTGTCACGACTCCAGATGGCGACTGGACTCGCACTCACCGATGATGACGAACTAGAAGTTCAAGCCAACTGCGTTTTGGGAGCTGTGAGGTCTGTTGTCGTTGGCACGGATCAAGGGTCGTTGAAAGAGATCTCGATGATGCTCTCCACATCAACTGGTTGTCCCTGAAAACGCCCGGCCTCGAACCTCCAGTTGGTCTCCACTTCTTCAATTGCTCGTTCTGTCGACCCGTGTGCCAGACTCTTCACGACTTTGCATTTGTCCGCCCGACCACTTTTCCGAACGACGCAGTCGAGGAGAACGACTCCCTGAACTTCTGCTGCTTTTGCTGCCTGGGTGTAACTGGGGATTGTCCGTTTCACAAGTCGAGGCAGGGCCACGCCTTTCTCCGACAATTGGAAAACCTCCGTGTACTCCCAGGTTCCGTCCGGCTTCAGAATGACACCCTTGCCATCTTCGGTGACGGCCTTCTGCTGGCCCAGGGGGTAGCCTCCCAGGACAAGCAATAGCAGAAGCACTTTTGCTGCACTTCGTTTAACCATGAGCTTTCCTTCCTACACTCTAGAAAGTGATGGTAACGTTCTTGCATTCTCTAGATGCATGACTATGCTCTCAAGGTTCAAGCTTTGAAACTGAGTGACCGTTCTGGTGGAAACTGGAGGCGCCTTTATGAACCCTTCCTATGCAGAATCGCTGTTGCCCCAGAGGACGTAGCGTTTGCCAGGCGGTGGCAAATTGTGGATCTGGGCATATTCTCCGCCGACACGATTTGCCCTGCGGCCCGAGTGTGCCCCACAAGCGCCAAGTAGGCAAGTGTCTACACAGAAAGGGTACCCGCCTTGACGTAGATTCCATCTACCCATAAATACACCACTTCCAGATCAAAATCCCCCAGCGGCCAAGACCATGCAAGTACAGCTGATTGGCGACAGTTAGAATTCCCCGCGACGACAAATAGAAATCCCCGCTTTTTCAGGGCTGATCCTGACCATGAGGGCATGGTTAAGGATCAGCAAGTGCGGAGGCTAGTGAAGTTGAAAAAGAACGAGAAGACGCTAACGATGGCGGCGGCGAGAGCGGGGCTGTCGCGAAAGACGGCTCGGAAGTACCTGAAGTCGGGAAAGCTGCCGAGCCAGTGTCAGCCGGAGCGGTATTGGAGAACTCGATCGGATCCGTTCGAGTCGGTATGGCCGGAAGTGGAAGAGATCCTGAAGCGATCGCCGACGGTGGAGGCGACAGCGGTGTTCGAGTATTTGTGCCGTCAGCAGGAAGGGGCCTTCCAGCAAGGCCAGTTGAGAACACTGCAGCGGAGGATCAAGCAGTGGAAGGTAGAACACGGAGAAGCGAAGGAGGTGATGTTCCCGCAGAAGTATAGGCCGGGACATCAAGCACAATCGGACTTTACCTTTATGGGGCGTCTGGGAGTGACGATCCAGGGTCAGCCGTTTCCCCATCTGCTGTACCATTTTGTGTTGGCCTACTCGAACTGGGAAGCGACCACGCTGTGTTTCAGTGAGTCGTTTGAGAGCCTCAGCCTGGGGCTTCAGAACGCGTTGTGGGAGTTGGGGGCGCTACCCGAGGAACACCGAACAGACCGGCTCTCGGCGGCAGTCAACAACCTGAAGCGGGAAGAGTTCACCGAGCGCTATCAAGGGTTGCTGAACCACTTCGGGATGCGCTCGAGTCGCACCCAGGCAGGCAAGGCACACGAGAACGGGGATGTGGAACAGGCCCATCACCGCTTGAAACGGGCCATCGAGCAGGAACTGCTGCTGCGGTGCAGCCGTGATTTTTCCAGCCGGGAAGAGTACGAGGGCTTTGTAGCGGTGATTGTGGCCCGGCGCAATGCGGCCCGACAAAAGCGCCTGGGAGAAGAGCTGGCAGTGATGCGCCCGTTGCCGGCACGCCGTCTGGATGACTTCACCCGGCAGTGGGTGAAAGTCTCCCCCAGTAGTACGATCCGGGTTCGCCACAACACCTATTCGGTGGACAGCCGGTTGATCGGCGAGCGAGTGCAAGTGCGGGTGTGGGCGGATCAAGTGGAGATCTACTACGGGGGACGGAGCCATTCACGGATGCCCCGCTTGCGAGGAGAAGGCAAGCATCGCATTGACTACCGGCACGTGATCCATTCGCTGGTGCGAAAACCGGGAGCTTTTCTTCGCTATCGCTGGCGGGAGGATCTGTTTCCGGGGATCTTGTTTCGAGTCGCCTACGACGAGCTGCGCCAGGATTGTCCGGCCACGGCGGATCGCCAATATCTGAAAATCCTCGAGTTGGCTGCCCAGGAAGGAGAGCAGCGGGTGCGAGAAGCGCTTCAGGGGCTGATTGAGAGGGGACAAAGAATCCGTTTCGAAGCACTACGAGAATGCCTCGTCGATCCGGTGGTGGAACCCTGGAAAGTGGCGGTGGAGAAGATGGACGTGGGCCTCTACGACACGCTTCTGGAGAGCCGGGAGGTGAGATCATGAGCACAGGCAACTTGATCCGGCTTCGCGAGTGCCTTATCCAGCTGCATCTACCGGCCTTTCGGGAGCACTACGCCGCCCAGGCGGCACTGGCCACCAAGGAAAGTCTGTCCTATCCCCGGTTTCTACTCTCGTTAAGTGAGATCGAGGTGGTGGAGCGGCACGAGCGCAAAATCCAGCGCTTGCGCCGAATCTCGAAGCTTCCCTGGGAGAAAACGCTGACGGCGTTGGACCGCTCGCGCTTGCCCCAAAGCGTGGATCGACAACTGACGGCGCTGCTGGAAGGGACGTTTTTGGATCGCGCCGAGAACGTCTTGGCTTTCGGCAACCCTGGAAGCGGCAAGACGCATCTGGTCTGTGCTCTGGGCCAGGAGTTGATTCTGCTGGGGCGCCGGGTTCTGTTCTCTACCTGCGCCCTGCTGGTACAGCGATTGCTGCGGGCCAAGATCGATCTGACCCTGGAGAAGGAGCTCAAGAAACTGGATCGCTTCGAAGCTCTCATAGTCGATGACATCGGCTACGTTCAGCAAAGTCGGGAGGAAATGGAGGTTCTTTTCACACTGCTGGCCCATCGCTACGAACGTCGCAGCATCTTGCTGACCAGCAACCTGATCTTCTCGGACTGGGAGAGGATCTTCAAGGACCCCCTGACAACGGCAGCAGCTATCGATCGGCTGGTGCACCACAGCGTGATTCTGGAACTCAACGTCTCGAGCTACCGAATGGAGAGCGCCAAGGCAAAGCAGCAGGGAACCACGGAATGAGGAAAACGGGAGGAGGTCAAATCCGGGCAAATCGGCTGATTGGGCCCCCGGAAGTGCTGGCTGGGGACGATAGACGAGTGCCCGCCAAGGGGAGAGATCGTACAGCTCCCTACGGAGGCCGCTCAGGATCCTCGTGGATCTGGTCCACTCCCCTGGACACCGGCGCGAGCGAGGGGGAGCTCCCTTCGGGCTACGCTCTCACTCCGTCCCCTTCGCATTCTAAGAACAATCTCTCTTTTTTACAGAAAGGAGGACCGCGGAAAAGAGTCGTCTCAGAGGACGGCTACAGCTCTTTTTTATTTAATCCCTTTGGTGGGGATTTCCAGTTGTCGCCGCGGGAAGATCATCGGAGAGAAGCAGCCGGCACGGTTTGAGTACGACCCGACCGGGAAGCTTGCTCAAGAAGCAGATCAAGGTCCGAACCTTCGCTGACTGGGACGATCTTCAGCCCGGATTCCTGGAAGCGGACCTGGTTGCGCACTGCGGCGAAAGTGCTGCAGGCAGTTTCCTGCACACGCTGGTCCTGGTGGACGTCGCAACGGGCTGGACCGAATGCGTGGCCCTGTTACGGCGTAGCGAAGCCGACGTGATCGGTGCCCTGAACTCCCTGCGTGGGCGGCTCCCGGTTCCTCTGCTGGGATTGGACACGGATAACGGCAGCGAGTTCATCAACTATGAGATGCTTCGTTACTGTCAAAGAGAGCAGATCACTTTCACTCGTTCCCGGGTCAATCGAAAGAATGATCAGGCCTTCGTAGAAGAGAAGAACGGCTCTGTCGTGAGGCGGCTGATCGGCTACGATCGCTACGAGGGACTGGGGGCCTGGCGGGCGCTGATTCAGCTTTATGAGATTCTGCGCCTCTATGTGAACTTCTTTCAGCCCTCGATGAAGCTAATCGAAAAGCAGCGCGACGGCGCACGCGTCAAGAAGCGCTACGATCGGGCCCAAACTCCCTACCAGCGCATCATTGCCTCTGGTTATCTCACCAAGAGGAAAAGGGAGCGAATCGAGAGTTTGTACTGGAAGCTGGATCCGGTGACCTTACTCAAAGAGCTCGAGCGACGACAAGACCATTTTTGGACCTTTGCTAACGGACAAAGGGAACTGGAGGGGAACGACTCCCCCAGAGCGATGGATGCTGTCGTCAGGAAGTATCTTGTCGAGATCACTGCCTCACAAGAACCCAGCGGGATCAGAAGATATCGGCGGACGAAAAAGCCTCGGACTTGGAGGACCCGAAAGGATCCCTTCGCTGAAGTCTGGCCAGAGGTTCGTGTCCAACTGGAAGTCAATCCCGCTCAAACAGCCAAAGCGCTCTTCGTTGGGCTTCAGCAACGCTATCCCGGTCGATTTTTCGATGGGCAACTGCGGACGCTGCAGCGACGAGTGAGGGACTGGCGTAGGGAGCAACTTTACAAGGCCGAGATCGCTCGTGTGGAGCCGACGACCTCCGAAATCGGGTCCCAATCTCTCCCAGTTGCTCCGCCAGAAAGTCGCGAAACGGGTCCGGCTCCGGTCGCCCTCCGGGCTCCCTCCCCCCGACCCGTTGTTTCTGAGGCCAGGAATCAATAAGCTATTTGGAACTGGGTTCGATTCCTAATGAGGCAAGTTTCTAGCTTCGGTTCGATTCTTAAATGAGGCAATACGCGGGAATAATAATCGTCGTTGATCAGCCATGATCGGGAACCCGTATTTCAACGGGAAGAGGTGTCATAGGGGGGGTGACGAAAGCAAGGAAGTTCCTTACAATAGGAGGCACACCAGATCCGGAGGGTGGTGGTTTTCATGATCGTCAGCAAGCTAACTTCCAAGGCTCAGACTACTATCCCACAGCCGATCCGCGCAGCACTCGGGTTGCAGCCTGGGGACGGGCTGTTGTACGAGATCATCGATGGCCAAGTAATTCTCACCAAGGCCCGGCGCGGGGCCACGACGGACAACCCGTTCCGCACCTTCGAGGAATGGCGCTCGGAAGCGGATACCAAGGCCTATGCGGACCTTTGAGCAAGGTGACGTTATCAAGGTGCCGTTTCCGTACACGGACCGCGCGACGCGTCAATCGCGACCTGCCTTGGTGGTATCGACGGCTCGACTCAAGGATCTACACGGACTGTTGTGGGTCGTCATGATTACCAGCGCCGAGAACCGAGGCTGGCCCGACGATGTTCCGGTCACCAACCTAAAGATGGCGGGCCTACCCTCCCCCTCCCTAATCCGTAGCGCCAAGATAGCGACAATCGACGCGGCTGACGCCTCGAAGCTCGGGCAGGTGTCGGCGGCCCAGCTCAGACTGGTCACGGGAAAACTTATACAGGGGATGGGGGCCGCGTGAACAGCGCCCTATCTGCTGTGCCGTGCCTCGGGTCGAGCTCAACAACGGGAGCGCCACCACTGGCCCAAGGGGATGCTCGGAGATGTGACTTTCTAGCACCGGTTCTATAGGAATAGACGATGAAAACGTCGAAGAAGGACTGGCCGCTTGCTACTGTCTTCGGGCTGCGGGACTCCATCAACACCAACCCGGACTACCAACGTCCTCCGGTGTGGACAAGAAGCCAGAAGCAGCTCCTTATCGACACGATCCTGCGCAACTACGGGCTCTACTATTTCCATCATGACCGCACGGAAGTGCGGCTGGTCACGTTGGCTGTTGCCCCTGGAGCTGTTGTGAGGAGCCTCAATGGGCTGACGGACAACGTCGCGATCGCATCGGAATGACGAATTCAATCTGCTCAGCGGAGTTTAGTTCCCTGCCGCGATTGAGGTAGTCGTTCCCTCGGAGGTAGAAGTCGTAGGCCTCGAGGTTCTCCGTCGGTCGGGCTTCCAGAGACCGGCGCTGCGGCTCGAAAAGGGCGATGCCCAGCTGCTCGATCACCAGGGACTGGACTTCTCGCCTGAGTTTGTCATCGTCGCTGCAGGCTTCGCTCAGAAAAGCCGCCCGCTGCTTCTCTTCCAGCTCCAGAGCGGCCTGATAGAGTCGCTCGATCTGCTGCCAGCGCTCAGACTTCACCGGGCTTCTCCTCGCTCAGCTCACGCAAAAGCCAGGCCATCAGCAGGTGCGTGACCTCCTGGGTCGAGGCGGTCGTCACGGCAAGCTCCTCCATAAAAGCGGGTGATCTCTACTGCCCCGGATTATAGCACCGCAGCCGTCTTCTCTTTCCTCAACCTCAAAGCAGCGAGGGAACCTGTTAACCACTCATCATCGAGAATAGGCAAAACGATTCAAGTATGCCAGGGCGTTTAAGCCTTTTTGAGTCAAGCTGTTAGAGACAGGAGTGCGGCCGGTGAATCTTTGGCCTCGGGTATCCCGGCCCCATGCAAAAGAGCCCAAAAAAGGTTATCTGCAAGACAACCGCATGCCGCTCACCCGATAAGGTGCCTGATCGTGTCGACGAGTTCGGCATTTATTTCTCGTGGTGCATTGGATGAGCGATTGGTGTGCCTGGGCTGGCCCGGCAACCGCACGCCACTAAGCGCGGTTAGACGGGCAAAGAAATCCTCGGCATGCTCCTGCCAGCCCGATCCGGCGATCACATCCGGGGCCATGGCTAGCAGAAACTCACCGCCGCGTGGCGGGCCGCCGTCTTCGTTGTCTGCCTCGGCGGCTTCGTAGCTAAAACGTTCGCCAACCATTCCTGCAGCCAGCAACTCGATCATCAGCGAAATGGCAGACCCTTTGTAGCCGCCAAACGGAAGCAAAACTCCGCCGTCGACAATTTTTCTAGGATCGGTGGGCGGATTGCGGTCTGAATCCAGGCCAGTACCCGGCGGCACGTCATGTCCGTCGCGGGCCGCAATTTGCACCTCGCCTAGGGCCTTTGACGCAGTCGCCATGTCATAGACCAGCGGCGTCTTCCCCGGGCGCGGCCAGGAAAAAGATATCGGATTGGTGCCGAACAGCAGCTTTTTCGCTCCAGCGGGGGCGACAGCAGGCATGTAAGCAGTACAGGCCAGCTAAGCCCTGCTCGGCCAGCGCCTCGGTTTCCGGCCACAGCGCCGCGAAATGATAAGTGCGCGAAATGGCAAGTGCTGCGATTCCGGTCACTTGTGCCGTCTCGGCTAGCAACGGTATCCCACGTTGCAGGGCAAGTGGGGCAAAGCCATCATCACCATGCAGTCGGATGACGGCAGGGGCTACCACCTCACCGAGCTTTGATCCTGGACCCTAACACCTCGGTGTGGCGGTGTGATCTGACTCAGATTGTGGTGCAGCCCCCCGAACCAGACTGAATGTCTTGGTCACTGGAACTATTTGGCCTGGGATTTGGAGGGGGGGGAGAAGATCAAGAAGAAGGCCGCCAGGATGCTGCACGTGCCCTACCAGCGCAGCCTGAAGTAGCAATCTGGAGATCACTCGTAGTCCTTTCTCTGTCAGCTTTCCTTCCATTGCGTTTGCGGCGGTATCGGTTTAGAATTTAGAGCCAATCAATCAATCACGCATTTGAGAAAGTCACGGTGTTGATGGTCGGGCAAACCATCTCCCATTACCGCACATTACCGCATTTCTGAAAAGATCGGACAGGGTGGAATGGGTGAGGTGTACCGGACCACCGACACCAGGCTGAACCGACATCATAGTTTCCCTGACGAATCCCGCCATGACAGTTGGACAAAGAAATAATCCTCACGATGCGCCGACACGATCCTACATATTGTATTTGTGGTGGAAATATAGTCTAATATTAGTCCATGGAATCCAGGAATAATCGTGAAAGATTTGTCGCTCTCGCTGAAGCACGGGTCACTAGGACTATCAAAGATTTGCGACTTCTTGGAAATCTTGCTAACCGCAGCAACTACAGTTACAGCGAAAGGGATGTAGCAAAGATTGTCGGGGTACTTGAGAAAGAACTCCGAGATTTGAAGAAGAGGTTCCGGAACAAAGGCAAGAACAGTGAGATCGTTTTCACTCTAGAACCCTAGTGCAGAACGCCGGTGCCTCCGTCTAGAAAGATCAATGCATTGGGCGCCGCGGTCGGGATTCTCTCTCTTATAATTAATTGTGGCGATGGAGAACTGCTAATTGTGGCTGATCGGATTCCAAACAGAGAAATAGTCGTCTATGTGCTTAGTCTGATGGGCGGCGAATCTCGTAAATTCCACACCGAGGATATCGCCAAGAAATGCTACGAAATGTTCCCAGACTCCTTCTCATGGACTAAGTACCCCCAGCACCCGGACAAGGAAGTTGCGCGACATGCGCTAGTCGACGCTCGAAAGGGACCACGTGGCCCCCTAGTCACAGGGAGGGCGGGACGGTACAGAGGTCAAAGTACCAGAGCAAACCCGCTAAGAGCACGTGACGGTTGGCAACTCACAGAGCGTGGAATTGAATGGGTTAGAAATAACAACACCAGACTCGAACAGGCCGTCGGCAGTTGGAAGCCGAAAGAGCATCGGCAGCGGATCCTTCGCCAGCTCAGTCGTGTTAGACAGCACAAGACTTTTCAAGGGTATCTCAGCGATCGGGATAGCTTCTCACCTAGTGTTGGAGAACTCGCAGATCTCCTGCGCTGTCGCGTCGACGCGGAAGGCAGAGTCTGGAGGAAGCGAATTGAAGCCCTCAAAGGAAAAGCGAGATTGGTTGGTCAGTCAGACGTACTTGAGTTCCTCGATACGTGTGAGTGCGATCTTCCAATTGAAACCGACTGAATCACTGGAAGCACGCCTTATGGGAGCAACCACAGCCAAAAGACTGGGCACTACCTCCCGGTACATGATGCAGAATGCCAAACAGTCAGTCCGGGACATCTGTGACGCAATCACTGAGTTGGTGACCAACGTCGACGATCGGTATCAGATACTGGGAAAGGCAGGCAGGATTGAAATTGAGATAGAACGCCATCGCGGGAGTCCGCACATCCTGAGGGTTAGAGATTTTGCCGACGGCATGACCTCAGACACGATGGACCTGAAGCTCTCGAATTTTGGCAAGCGTGTCAGTGGTTTGGAGTCAGGAGAACAAGTTCGAGGGACGAATTCGCGTGGCGCCAAAGACGTGGCAGCCTTGGGACCGGTAACCTTTGAATCTATTGCTGAAGATGGTCAATACCATGTCCGCTCCATAACCGAATACTTCGATTTTGATCAGTCCCACGCCTCTAAACGGGTGACCGCAGCCATAAGAAAGAAGTTAGGGATCCCACGTGGAACGGGGACAGTTGTGGCTGTAGAACTCAAGAATTGCCGAGTGTCTCTCCACGACAATCTCCGAAAGCAAATAAGTCAGGTTGTCAGCCTTCGTGACATCTTGTCGGACAAGAATAGGCAGGTCGTCTTGCGCGATCTCAGTCAGGACCGGCGGGAAACTATTAGACCACCAAAGCTTGAGGGCCAGCCAAGGGTAAAGACATCCTTCGAGATCCCTGGTTACCCAGGGAGTAAAGCAAAGCTGATCATAAAGAGGGCAAAGACGCCGTTTAACAGAAAGAGTGATCGTTTCAGGTTGGGCGGTATTCTAATCAAGTCCCGCCACGCGATTCACGAAGCTACTTTGTTCGATAGCAAGCTCGAGAATGATCACCACGCAGCTCGATTTTTCGGCAGATTGGTTTGTCCATTCATCGATGAACTCTGGAATGACTATGACGACCGCTGGGAGGACCGGCGAAGTTTCGAGAAAGACAATAGCGTACCGATAATCGACCCTCTCAGGAGAACGGGGCTCACGCGGGAACATCCATTTGTAAAAGCCCTATTCGGTGAGGTTCTAAAACGTCTTCGACCTCTCGTCGAGGAGGAGCGTCGTCGTGAAGAGATGGAGCACGCCACAATTGAGAACCAGGCAACTCGTAAACGCCTGAACAATCTTGAGAAGGCAGCCACGAAATTCCTGGACAAGTATCAAAAGGATGACGACTTTTCTCGAGACCCTAACAGCTCGAAGACGGAGAGCATCTTTAAAAAAAAGGGCTATACGCTGAGCCCTCCCTTTGTTCAGATCATCAGGGGGCATTCCCAGCAGTTTTGGCTAAACATAAATCAGGAAGTGTTCCCAGAGCTTGAAGTTGGAACGGCGGTTCAGATCGAGTGCCTCTCTCCCGAAATAGCCGCTGACAAACGCTTTTGTGGGCTTGAGGCCCACCCTGCTAGGCAAAACGTAATCAGGGCACTGTGGAAAGTTCGCGGCGTGACCGCAACTCCGGCCACAGGTGTGCGCGTTCGAGTTGGCCCTATATCTGACGAAAGCGCCGTGGAGGTCCTGGATTCAGAGGCAGACAAGTACAGTCATGTCGAAACACTCTGCTTTTCGAAGAAGCGATATCGGCTCCGAACAGATTCAAAACGCAAGAAGCTCCTCCTCCTAGCTCCACTTCACCTCGTGCCGACTAAGACCCCTTTTGAGGTTTCCAGTTCGAGCGCCAACTTCCTGGTCGGAGGCGAAAGGATCCTCAGACCGAACTCAGAGCTTGGCGTCTCTGTTTGTCGTCTCCACCTGAGAGCAAAGAGCACGGCGTCTAAGGGTGTGTTGACTGCGACCCTGGGAGAAACATCGGCTTCAGCTGAAGTTCAGTCAACTGCGCCGCTGGGATCCGGCATCAAGATCAAACTGAAGGACATCGATCTAGAGAACCAACGTGCTCAATGGCGGCACAACCTCTTGGAAGTTGCGGCCCGGCATCCATCACTGAGCCGATATCTAGGTGACAAAGCCAGTGGTTTCGTAGGTCAAGATGCGAAGCACTTCCGTCTATTGCTTGCAGAGATCGTTGCCGAGAGTGTGTGTCAAAAACTCGTGAGCCAATTAGCTAACGACAACCCAGAAGACTATGAAGACGCTGACTGGGACCTTTACTATGCTGAATACAGTCGTCTGATGACCGAGTTCCTGCCGATTGCCCACACACTACAGGTGCCCGATACCTCAGTCTAATCTACTTCACAAGTGTCACTGCGGTACTGTCAAGTTAAGTGGAATTCTCGGGTTTTGGAGGCGAAATCGGTCGTCGGTCGAACGTAGAATCAACAACTTAGCCCGCATAGATCACCGATTTGGAAATGAAGGTGATTTTGGCCGGCCGGAACGGTTTTCTGAGAGTTTCGCTATCGATCCGGTCCAGGTCGAGTGATGCGGTGGTGTGGATGGTCGTAAATGGAGCGTTTTTCGGGTTCGGAAGAGCGTGACGGAATGCATTCAGGCAGAGCTCGGCCTGAGCGATGGAACGATTTCGTTTTTGGGGGCGTTTGATCGGGACAGACCTCAGCAGCGCAGAGGAATGGCCTGGAGGTTTCGAACGACGGCAGCGAAGACCTCGCTGTAGGGATAGGCTTCCGACATGGAGATCCAGACGTGGCGGACCGTGAGGCGGACCTGGGCGCCGATCTTCAGGAGCTTCAAGCGAATCGTCTGACACTGAGCGCGAGCCAGGGGGGTCTGCTTCAGTCCGAGACGACGCAAGGCGTGCATGAGCATGTAGGCGGCGGAGGACAGATACAGCCGGAGTTGATTGGCGCGCATCGTTGCCGCGCTGGTCCGGTCGGCGAACAGATGCAACTGCTGTTCTTTTATGCGGTTCTCCATGTCGCCCCGCGCACAGTAGAAGTCTTCGTAGAGCGCACGGGCCGCCAGGCGTTCCGGCGACAGGGAGGTGACGACGAATCGGGGATTGGCGCCTTTCGCCAGGAACTCGGCCTTGCCGACGACGCGTCGCTCCGAGGTCCAACTGTGGCGAGTCCGGTAGCGGAAATCCTTGAACACCCGCGCCGGTCGCCCGGTGGCGTTGAACTCGGCTTCGGCCTGAGTCATCGCTTCGGCGCTCTCTGACTTGAGCCGATCATTGTTGGCCAACCCCATCACGTAATCCACGTGATGGTCTTCACACCAGCGGAGCAAGTCATCCCGGCAAAAGCCCGAGTCGGCCCGGATGACGATCGAGACCTCCGGCCAGCTCTGCCGAATCCGGCCGACGATCCGTTCCAGTTCCTCCGCCGATCCCGCGGCCCCATCGATATTGGAACACCGCAACCGGGCGCACAGCAGATGCTCCCCCGAGAAGATGTACAGCGGGAGATAACAGTAGTGGCGGTAGTAACCGTGAAAGAACCGGCCTTCCTGCTGGCCATGGATCGGGTCGTCGGTCGCATCCAGATCCAGCACGATCTCCTCGGGCGCCGATTCGTGGGACTCCACGAAGGCATCCACCATCCAGCCGTCGATCCGGTCCGGGTCCATCGCGATCTTCTTGTACCGCTCCTGCTCATCGACCTCGGCGCCGGTCAACTCCAACCGGTTCAGCGTACACCTGCCCGCCAGCGCCTTCCCCCGATCTGAGGCCTGCCGCCGCCGCTCCCCCAACGGATCGGCCTTATTCACCGCCACCGCCAGCATCGGATCGGTGCGCAACTGATCATGATCGTTCAGATCCTCGTACCCCAGACAGAGTCCGTAGATGCGCTGCCCCAACAACTCCTCGACCGTGTGTTCGATCAACCGCGGATCCCGGTGATCCCTGAAGCACGCGGTCAGTCCGGCAACGAGACCCGTCCGCTGCTCGACCTCGCGTAACAGCAGCACCCCTGCATCGGAGGTGATCTTCCCGCCGTCGAACCGCGCCTTCACTTTGCGTTGAAATAGTCCGTGAAATTCGAACCTGGCTTGTTTACACTCTGTTCTCATAAGGGCCGCCTCCGTTTGCGTGTGAAAACGTTCATTCAAAACGCTTTATACCAAACAGGGCGGCCTTTTCAGGTCCCATCGGTGAGAAATGGCGGTTAGGGACTTGCCAAGGCGCTGATTAGGCACCAAATCGGTTAACTTGACAGTACCGTTTAGGGGAGTTTCGTCTCGCCGCTTGTTTTAAAAGGGCGGTTTGTTTAATGGATTCTGAGTGGCTGATTCTGTTTCTGCAGAGGCCAGGAACACCCGAAGCTCTTTCAGCTTTTTTAAGAGTTCGTCGAATGTAACGATTTCCACGGCCTTGGAGTTTCGACGGAATTGCTCGAATGATTTGTGCCGATCTTCGGTGGTCGGTATGGTACCGATGATCAGGCAGCAGTGAACGGAATACGACTCGATATCATGTATACGGCTATTTTCTTTTATTTGTGCGATTTCTCGCTCAAACCGGTACTTCTGATCAAGTGCTTGGTTGATTGATCCGGCAAGCTCGGTCGACGGAGTGTAAACGCCCTCTCGGTAGGGCTGCGCATTGAGAAGTTTCTCCTGCGGCTTCTTTATTTCGATAATCGCGGTGTTGTTCGTCATGCTGTTCTTTACTATGAAATCAGCGATCTTATCGCCCTCACCCGAAATCTTGCGGCCGCCAACCGAGCTTTGTTGCTGAATTTTGATAATCGGATAACCGAAAGCCAGGCTCAATATGAACGGATTTTCGTTGAAGAACTTTTGCCAGCGGCCTTCGTTGAGTGTTTTGGCGATCATCTCCTCATAGCGCGTGATCAACACCTCAAGAGTGACGAGTTCGATTTCGCCTTGAAGCTTGGCGAGTTTTTCCGGCTTGGTCTCTGCAATGGACCTGCTGTTTTTCGCTAAGGCGCGCAGCACCGCATCTTGATCATCAACTGATAGCTGCTCCTCGCCCTGGATCACGGACGTAAGTTGTTTTCGTAACGGATGTCGTCCACTCCTTACTGGGATTTCGGGTCGTTTAAGCTTGGCCGCAAAGAAATTGTAGACTGTTCCGTCCTTGACGGACCTTGCTGCAGCTTGACTGATTCTGGTGATACTGTTTAGGAACTTTCTAGCCGTCTCGAAGTCATTGGCCGCAATGTAGAATATCGTTCCTTTCTGATCGATTCCGGTTTCGCATTCGGATATTATGATCTCGTTGCAATCGGAAAGTTTCTCCACCGCGTCGACAATGAACCTGTAGGGTTTCGCTAGTCCCAATCCGTGATCGTAGTCCTTCGTGAAGGCCCGGGGCAGATGCTCCAGCACCTGCATGACTTCTTCCTGTGTTGAAGGCACAGGTTTAATCCTTGCAACATCTTCCCTGCTCATCTCCAGAGGCTTGGTTGGACCGAAGGAAGGAGACATGAAGAATTCATCTGAGGCTGAAGGCGCGTGACCGGCGACGGAACGATAGACAACGTTGCCTGCTGAAAGCGTGATGCGTTCGATCTGCTTGTATTTTTGTTTCAAGAAGTTGTCGTGGCCACCGATCGTGTTGGTCGGAAAAATTGTGAGGCGCTGCTTCCCCCCATCGATCCGAAGCAGCTTGACGCGGTGCGGAGTGGGTTCGATTGGATGCCTGCTATGAAGGTCGGGTTCACCCGCGAACTCGCGAGGCAGCACCGATTCTACAAGCTTCTCCTTTGACGGGATGTAGAAGACTTCAACGCAATCTGATGAAAGCGGTTCGACGACCAGACTTCCGTGGCGATACTCGTCTAAATCCTCATTTATGCGGGCCATCTGTATTCAAGCGGATACTCATGCTCTCATGTGCAACTGTCAATGGCTGTGTTGACCGAATGAGGCCTTACTCGCTTTCGCCATTGACTTCATCGTCCTCAACGGTTCTTAAGAGTATCTCCCTTTGGACGTCGCTAGCCAGTTGCCGCAACTCTGACCTCCTCGGGTGATGCTAGAGTCCCTGTTTCAGTGAGTGATGCAATCGTTCCAAGAGCGGGTTAAGAAACTATTTTTCTGTAATTTCCTCTAGCCCGCATAGATCACCGATTTGGAAATGAAGGTGATTTTGGCAGGCCGGAACGGTTTTCTGAGAGTTTCGCTATCGATCCGGTCCAGGTCGAGTGATGCGGTGGTGTGGATGGTCGTGAATGAACCGTTTTTCGGGTTCGGAAGAGCGTGACGGAATGTATTCAGGCAGAGCTCGGCCTGAGCGATGGAACGATTTCGTTTTTGGGGGCGTTTGATCGGGACAGACCTCAGCAGCGCAGAGGAATGGCCTGGAGGTTTCGAACGACGGCAGCGAAGACCTCGCTGTAGGGATAGGCTTCCGACATGGAGATCCAGACGTGGCGGACCGTGAGGCGGACCTGGGCGCCGATCTTGAGGAGCTTCAAGCGAATCGTCTGACACTGAGCGCGAGCCAGGGGGGTCTGCTTCAGTCCGAGACGACGCAAGGCGTGCATGAGCATGTAGGCGGCGGAGGACAGATACAGCCGGAGTTGATTGGCGCGCATCGTTGCCGCGCTGGTCCGGTCGGCGAACAGACCCAACTGCTGTTCTTTTATGCGGTTCTCCATGTCGCCCCGCGCACAGTAGAAGTCTTCGTAGAGCGCGCGGGCCCCCAGGCGTTCCGGCGACAGGGAGGTGACGACGAATCGGGGATTGGCGCCTTTGTCCAGGAACTCGGCCTTGCCGACGACGCGTCGCTCCGAGGTCCAACTGTGGCGAGTCCGGTAGCGGAAATCCTTGAACACCCGCGCCGGTCGCCCGGTGGCGTTGAACTCGGCTTCGGCCTGAGTCATCGCTTCGGCGATCTCTGACTTGAGCCGATCATTGTTGGCCAACCCCATCACGTAATCCACGTGATGGTCTTCACACCAGCGGAGCAAGTCATCCCGGCAAAAGCCCGAGTCGGCCCGGATGACGATCGAGACCTCCGGCCAGCTCTGCCGAATCCGGCCGACGATCCGTTCCAGTTCCTCCACCGATCCCGCGGCCCCATCGATATTGGAACACCGCAACCGGGCGCACAGCAGATGCTCCCCCGAGAAGATGTACAGCGGGAGATAACAGTAGTGGCGGTAGTAACCGTGAAAGAACCGGCCTTCCTGCTGGCCATGGATCGGGTCGTCGGTCGCATCCAGATCCAGCACCATCTCCTCGGGCGCCGATTCGTGGGACTCCACGAAGGCATCCACCATCCAGCCGTCGATCCGGTCCGGGTCCATCGCGATCTTCTTGTACCGCTCCTGCTCATCGACCTCGGCGCCGGTCAACTCCAACCGGTTCAGCGTACACCTGCCCGCCAGCGCCTTCCCCCGATCTGAGGCCTGCCGCCGCCTCTCCCCCAACGGATCGGCCTTATTCACCGCCACCGCCAGCATCGGATCGGTGCGCAACTGATCATGATCGTTCAGATCCTCGTACCCCAGACAGAGTCCGTAGATGCGCTGCCCCAACAACTCCTCGACCGTGTGTTCGATCAACCGCGCATCCCGGTGATCCCTGAAGCACGCGGTCAGTCCGGCGATCAGACCCGTCCCCCTCTCGACCTCTCGCAACAGCAGCACCCCTGCATCGGAGGTGATCTTCCCGCCGTCGAACCGCGCCTTCACTTTGCGTTGAAATAGTCCGTGAAATTCGAACCTGGCTTGTTTACACTCTGTTCTCATAAGGGCCGCCTCCGTTTGGCTTTGAAGTCTTTCATTCAAAACGCTTTATACCAAACAGGGCGGCCTTTTCAGGTCCTATCGGTGATCTATGCGGGCTAACATAGAGAGTGGACTCGGTTGTGGGGGTAGGTCATCAGCTCGGCGAGATGAGCCAGAAATATAACATGGAGATAAAGTCAATGACGGTCAGTGTTTCTAAACGACATCTACGTATGCTCAGCATTGCTTTCTTCGTCTTCGGGCCTGGAAATCCCTTGGTAGCAGCGTGGCAGGAACCCTTGTGGCAGGAACCCTTAGTGAGTGGCTCGCACCGGTTCGTCAGGGTCCGCATCGGACAGGATGGTTCTCTTTTTGCGTTGCAGAAGGGCGGAGATTTGGTCATCCGATACTCTGCAGACGGAGCGGTGCTTGAGACCCTGTATATAGGGAGCAGGGATGGGGTGCGAATCCACAGTTCGATGGACTTTTGCCTCGACACAGCGGACGAGGTCCACACGCTGGTCTTTCAGACCCTGAATGACCCAGTAGTGCGGTTTCACTCGACTATCCTCAAATCTGAAGAGGGCGGCGTGACCCACACCCCGGTCTACTTAGATCGATCTATGCAGGCGTGGCATATTGAGATGGACCAGGAAGGCAATTACTATCTACTCGGAGTTGAGACGAACAGACATCTGGAGTTGACAAGAAACAACTCTAGTTTGAGTTCAATTCATGTCATACACAAGTTCTCTCCGGAAGGAACTTTTCTGTCTTCACATTGCCCCCTGGCAAAAGGTCCATCACCCGAAGAATACGGTCTCGATGTCCTCAGTTCGGTCATGGGGCAAAGCAATTTCGTGGTCCTGCCCGATGGAGAGATGTGGTACTTACACACGATCCAAAAGAGGAATGTTCCCAACCCGATAACCGACTGGCCCCGGTATCTTTATCGTGTATACCCCAATGGTGACGGTTCCGCTCTTGAAGTCAGGCTTTCGCCCCCCCGCCCCAGCTACCAGTTGTTCGGGATACATAAGGACAGCTCCGCGCTTATGGTTGAATGGATTGATGGTGATTCCCCTAGCCAGATTCTCATCACGGCCTATGGGGATGGCAGAAGCCTGAAGACCGCCCCAATGCTGGGAATAGTGAGTGCAGTGAGAGATGGGATAGCGGTGGTCAGTTCCGGCTTCGGTCCGGGCGGCCCTTTCGCATTGAGATCCGTGCAACTCGACACGGAGATTCACTGACCTCGACCTCCCTGCCCAAGTAATAGCTCATTCTACTCCGTAAGGACAGGTAAGCCCTGGACCGACCTAGCTGCTATCAACAAGAGCCTGACGCGCGCGGTATGTGAAGCGACCGAGTTTATATAGTACGATAAAGTATGTTATCGTGCCTTAATTCTAGCAAGCGGACAGCGCCTTCATGTCAAGGGGGAAAGGGGGTCACCCGGCTTTCTATGAGAGAAGGCAAGCTCCGAGCTTGGACTTTCACCTCGGGGCGAATCTTGCCTGACGCTCTCTCAGAAAGCATAGCCGAGAGCGACCGTTGAACGTAGCAAGGGAATCAAACCGATACGGAGTTCCGGGGCCACGAAGAAGCGCTCGGTCAAGAACCACCGGACGCCCAGCCCTCCGGCGAGATTGAAGCTCCCCTGCTTGCGCCACTCGAACTCTGGAAGCGAGGAATCGAAGAAGTGTAGCGCGTTTGGTTCGAGGGCACGATACTGAGTATAGCCGCCCCCGATTACCAGGTAGGGGTTGAAACGCTGGCCCGGAGAAAATTCGAACTCCACCACCGGAGTGACAAGCGTGGCGCGTTCCTTGAAATCGCCGTATTTACCGAACATGTTGGCCTGTAGCACTTCCACGCCGAGCCGGAGGCGGGGCCCGACGGCCGCCGTCACGGATCCACCACCCGCCCAGGCATGAGGAGGCGTGTCCTCCAACCCTGCGGTATAACCCAAAAGCGCCCGCACATCGACCTTACGCTTCTGACCAAAGACAGGCTGCAGAAGCAGGACCAAGCCAATGGCGAGGACAATCGGGAAAATCCGTGTGTGTGGCATGGGGGAACACCTTCCGTCTGAAAGCTAACGCCGCCGCGCAAGCCCGAAGTTGATTGACAACTTAAAGGGTTCCCCAATGCGAAACTGGGGAGCGATGAAGAAGCGATCACCAGCCCACACTTTAAGCCCCATCCCCCATCCAAAGTTCATCGTCGTGCCAGAACGTTCTGCGGCGTATGGGGTGTCCTTACGATGGAAATAGACTCCTGCTCCCATGATCGTATAAAGCACCGCCTTCCTTGAAGGCAAGGTGAGATCCTTGACCGCGTTCAGGACCAGCATGTGGTCCTGATGGCCTTTCTCGGTCATCAACGAATACTCCGGTTCGATGGCCCAGCCCCGTTCTCCGAAATAGTGCCGGTAGGAGGACCCAGCGGAAAGCTGCTGAGAGGATTCGTAGAAGGCGCCGGTTCCAACGTGGAAGCGGAGTTCCGCGTCACGAGGCTGGGCCTCCAGGCGGAGGCCCGTGAGAACCATCAGCAGAGCGAGAATGCAACCGGGAATCACCTTCGCTCGTGCTGCAAGTGAGAGCCTCCCTGCCAGGGTTAGAGAGATTGCTTGGATCCGGCATGGTTTCATCATCGCGGTACCTCCTACACGAGTAGCGTAACTTCTTTTCTGTAAATTCTGGTCGGACCTGAGTCGAAAAGACAGAAGTCTGGGACAGGATTCTCCAAAAACAGAAACCTGAATCTGGAAAGGAGAATCAATTGAGCCCAGACCTGGAAAAGAGAGTACCACGGGAGATTTTAGAAGAGTTGATCGAGGAAGGAACAGAAGCCTTTCGAGGAATCCTGGAGAAGCTGTTAGAGGTGGACCCCATCGGTTGGACCACTTGGCGGCATTTCTAAGGTGGACTCCGCAGTTCTTGTTGCCGCCAGTAAGGGAAATTCTGAGAGGGGGCGAGCCTGAGGGCAAGGTCCCTCTCAGAATGTTTTTTCAAGCCAGTGTACACCTCCTCCGGCGTCGCCCCAGCGTGCGCCGAGTGAGGTCTCTCGCTGTTGTATAGGTCGATCCAATGGCCGATCCCTTGACGGGCTTCCGACCCGGTTTCGAAAGCGTTCAGATAGACGCATTCGTATTTGAGTGAACGCCACAGACGCTCGATGAAGACGTTGTCCATCCAGCGGCCTCTCCCGTCCATCGAGATACGCACCCCGGCCCCTTTGAGTAGTCCCGTGAACTCCGTGCTGGTGAACTGACTCCCCTGGTCTGTATTGAAGATCTCCGGGGGATCGTACCTGTTGAGCGCTTCCTCGAGTGCTTCGCAACAAAAGGACGGCTCCAGCGTGTTCGACAGCCTCCAGGACAAAACCCAGCGGCTGTACCAGTCCATGATCGCCACCAGGTACAAAAATCCCCGACGCATCGGGATGTAGGTGACATCCGTGCACCACACCTGATCGGGCCGGGTGACCGCCAATCCTCGAAGAAGATACGGATACACTCGATTCTCCGGGTGAGGCCGTGAAGTCCGCGGCTTTTGATAGATGACCGCCAGGCCCATTTTGGCCATCAGACGACGAACCCTCTTGCGGCCTACCCGACCGCCCCGCCGTTTCAAGTGATAGACCATCAGAGGTGGACCCGGAAAACTGGACCATTTGTTAAGGTGGCTCCGACCTGAATCAGAAAGGATGAGGAGTCATGGCAAAACGAAGGAATTTCTCAGCTCAGTTTAAAGCGAAGGTGGCGCTGGAAGCGCTTCGAGGCGAACGCACCCTGAGCGAGTTGGCGGCTCGCTACGAGATCCATCCGAGTGTGATCACGAATTGGAAAAAGCGGGCCCGGGAAGGTCTGGGCGATGTGTTCGCGGGCAAGGTTGAGAAGCGTCAGAGAGGAAGCGAGGCGGAGACCAAAGAGCTTTATGCCAAGATCGGCGAACTGACGGTGGAAAAGGATTTTTTGTCCAAAGCGCTCGATCGCTGAGTGTAAAGGCCAGAAGGGCCACGATCGAGCCAAAGCACCCGAGGCTGAGCATTCGTAGACAATGCAGGCTGATGAGTCTGAACCGTTCGACTTTGTACTATGAGCCCAAAGGCGAGAGCGAAGAAAACCTGCAACTGATGAGACGATTGGACGAGCAGTTCTTAAAGACCCCCTACTACGGATCCCGGCAGATGGTCTATCACTTGAAACGGCGGGGCGGTCGGGTAGGCCGCAAGAGGGTTCGTCGTCTGATGGCCAAAATGGGCCTGGCGGTCATCTATCAAAAGCCGCGGACTTCACGGCCTCACCCGGAGAATCGAGTGTATCCGTATCTTCTTCGAGGATTGGCGGTCACCCGGCCCGATCAGGTGTGGTGCACGGATGTCACCTACATCCCGATGCGTCGGGGCTTTTTGTACCTGGTGGCGATCATGGACTGGTACAGCCGCTGGGTTTTGTCCTGGAGGCTGTCGAACACGCTGGAGCCGTCCTTTTGTTGCGAAGCACTCGAGGAAGCGCTCAACAGGTACGATCCCCCGGAGATCTTCAATACAGACCAGGGGAGTCAGTTCACCAGCACGGAGTTCACGGGACTACTCAAAGGGGCCGGGGTGCGTATCTCGATGGACGGGAGAGGCCGCTGGATGGACAACGTCTTCATCGAGCGTCTGTGGCGTTCACTCAAATACGAATGCGTCTATCTGAACGCTTTCGAAACCGGGTCGGAAGCCCGTCAAGGGATCGGCCATTGGATCGACCTATACAACAGCGAGAGACCTCACTCGGCGCACGCTGGGGCGACGCCGGAGGAGGTGTACACTGGCTTGAAAAAACATTCCGAGAGGGACCTTGCCCTCAGGCTCGCCCCCTCTCAGAATTTCCCTTACTGGCGGCAACAAGAACTGCGGAGTCCACCTTAGAAATGCCGCCAAGTGGTCCAACCGATGGGGTCCACCTCTCCGCGCTTCCGAGGTGCCCTTGCTACAGCGCAGTGATCTCGACCTCAAAGCGGGCAGGATCACGATCCAGCGCCTCAAGGGCTCCATCTCCGGAGTCTATCCCCTGCAGCCCGATCTCCTGAAACTGCTGCGCCGTTATCTCCGGAGCCGGGAGGACTCCTCCCCTGCCCTGTTTATCTCCAATCGGCTCTCCCCGATCGACCGCACAACCCTCTGGCGGCTCATGCAGAAATACGGAGCCGCCGCTCTGCTCCCAGCCGAGAAGCGCAAGTTTCATTCCCTGCGCCACTCGATCGCGACTCACCTTCTTGATGCCGGTGCAGATGTCGCCTTTGTTCGCGACTGGTTGGGGCACAGCAACATCCAGAACACTATGGTCTACGCCCAGCTCACGATCACCACCCGCGACCAGGCTGCCCGCTCTATCTTCACCAGCCCGCAGGTGATTTAGACAGAGCCGAGGCTTTCATATGGACGCTTACCTGACCCAAACACGGCTTTCAAGCCACCATCCCAAACCCGTGTAGGAGCCCTCCCATGATCTCTACTCATTTTTTGGAAATCAGGTACGAACCGCTGGCTATCTTTCTAAACATCCGGGGTGGGATAGCTGATTTCGTCAAAGACCAGCGACAATTTCCTCATTGGGAAATTGGTTCCAACAGAGTTGACTTTTGGAAACAAGGAGACCGGGCTCACAAAGGTTTTGTGAGCTTCCGGAATTGTGGTTACGAAATCCAAGATCCCCCCACTGAGCACTTCTTTCGGGACCACGCCGCTAAATTCATTTCTACATTGGAGAAGTTTCCGGGGCTCCCCTTCTATCCACCCATCAAAAGGATCGGCGTACGTGCACGTTTCTATCACCCAGTCGAAAACATCAACTTCGAGGAACTACGAGAGCGATTCTTTAATAAGTTCTTCACCCCTGGCCTCAGCAATATCTTCGACGCCCGCGTCGATGATGTAGGAGCACACCTCAATTTTCGAGATGGTGACATTTTTCTCAATACGATTAGTGGTCCGATGAAGCGCGAACAGTTTCTAAAGCAGTACTCCCCCGGTCGAGCCGAAGGCTCGGTCCCTCCCCTCGGCCTTTTCTTGGACGTCGACTGTTTTCGCCATGAGCTGGGGAAACTGAAAACCAAGACCCTCATCGCAGAGATCAAGTCCCTGGACAACAGGTGCTGGCACTCTCGCCAAGCCCTGAGAGAGTTTCTGGAGCTTCCCCGATGGTCAGCCTACGAAAGTTAAGGAACCCAGAAGAGCCCATAGAGGCAGGGGTTGCTCCTCTCGCTTTAGATGAGGGAACTGGTGACATCGACCAGCGGCTCACCGGAATGGGCTCGCCTCGGGACCAAACTACAGCCGAAAAGCAAGGCTCAATTACAACTACTGCTCCGCAGACGCCTGTCTCTCCAGAGCCGTATCAAGAAACGACTACAGACGAATCACACTTCGGAAGGACATGGCCAGATTTCCTCCACTACAGCTTTCAACGTGTGGGGTGGTTTTTTTGGGTCGGGATCGTTGCCCTCCCCTATCTTGCCGCTATCTCATCGGGAAACCTCAAAACTTGGACTGAGTTTGCAACGGTCAGTGCTGTCGCTACCATTTTCCTGGTCGTTGCGGCAGTCGCTAGGTGGCGGCAATCCCGGGTTGCTTCCAATTGACCCCACGACCAGCCTGCCCCATCCCTCTGATATCGATCGAGCAAATGTGACCCACTTTAGCCCGTTTCGATAATGCAATAATGACCCGGGGGACTGTGAAAGACACTTCAAAACATATGCCCTTCGAGTTGTTCGGAAAGACGGGGGCCGGGCCGGGGTAGCAGTGAAATTCGGTGAGATGTCGGAGTTCGGCCCCCCTTTACCCGCACGCCTGATCAGCATGATTGGCGGCGACCGCAAACTTTTTCTTAAAGGGTGGAGTGCAGAAAGACAGGGTCTTGGAATCGGTTCATTCGGTTACTACCGCGGCGGAGCTACGGGAGCTGAACCGGATCGGGGTGAATCTCAATCAAATGGCGCGGGCGCTCAACTCGGGAGCCGTGTCGTCGCCGGCAGAGACCCAGGCGGCGGTGGAGCGTGTGGGGGAACTGGTGGCTAAGTTGCTGGCCGGGGAGAGGGAGTGATGGTGGTCAAGATGTCCTCGCCGGGGCGCTCGTTCGGTGGCGTGGCGGAGTACTGCCTGCACGATCCTCGGATGCCGGGGGAGGCCCACCATCCCGAGAGCGCGGAGCGGGTGGAGTGGACCGAGACCCGCAACCTGGCGACGAGCGAGGGAGAGCGGGCGGCGCGGATCATGGCGGCTACAGCCGAGGCGTCCCCGGATCTCAAGCACCTGGCGGGCGGCGCGGCGACGGGGCGCAAGCTGGAGAAGCCGGTGTGCCACTATTCGCTGAGCTGGGCCAAGGATGAGCGACCGGACCGGCAAGAGATGAAGCGGGCGGCGGCGGGGAGTCTGAAGGCGTTGGGGTTGGAGAGACGCCAGACGCTGATCGTGTCGCACCGGGACGGGCAACCGCACGTGCACGTGATCGCGAACCGGGTGGACCCGGAGAGCGGGAAGGCGGCGGGGTTGAACCGGAGCAAGCTGAAACTTTCGAAGTGGGCCGAGGAGTACGAGCGGAGGCAGGGGAAGATCCGGTGCCCGCAAGCGGGAGAGGAACAATGCGAGGCGGGGGCAAGGGAAACGGGTTCAGGATCGGGTCTCGCGCTCGACGGGTCGGCACCGGCGGGAGAGGATGAACCCGCAGCAGGAGGAGCGGGAAGCGATCCCGGCGGGCCGGGACGGGTGGGGTGGCCTGGCAGCGGGCAGAGGAGCGCACGCACTGGGAGCAGCTTCAGAGGCGGCGTGGCAAGGCGCTCGGGGAACTGGAGAACCGGAGCAAGCGGGAGTGGTCGGCGCTTTACGGGCGTCACCAGCGGCAGCGGGAACAGTTGGCGAAAGATTGTCGAGGGGTGCTGGGGCGCTTCAGGCTATGGCGGGAGCTGGGTGGAGGACTGCGAGAGATCGGCGGGGCGATCCGGGGACGAACGGAAGTGCTGGGACGCTTCCGGGCGGAGTTGGAGGACCGGCTACGCTGGGAGCGGGTTTCGTTGGGGAAAGCGCATTCCAAAGCGGTGCGGGGGATCGAGAGCAAGGCGGGAGAATTCTACCGCGGTGGCATGGAAGGATCGGAGGAACGGGCGCGGGAGGCGGCGCGGACGGACGGGCTCTTACTGCGTGATTACGGTAGTCGTCCTGTCGATTGGTACAGGCTCAAGCACTCGATGTTGGAGGAGCGGCTGGAGCAGGTGCGGGAGATCGACGGAGAGCAGGCTTACGAGAAGATGAGGCGGGCAGTGGAGAAGGCCAGCCAAGAGAAGGCTAGGCAAGTGGAGAGGGCAAGGCTGGAGAGGGCTAGGCAAGAGATGGCAAGGCAAGAGATGGCAAGGCAAAGCAGGGAGCGCCGTGGGCCGGAGCGGGACTTTGGCCCCAGCCGCTAGGTTGGATCTTTCTTGGCGTCGTGGGAGAATGGGCAGACGGAATTGGATGAACGTATGAGCGTTGAACTAATCAGTGTCTTGGTTGCAGTCCTGGCAATAGAGAGGTGGACCCCATCGGTTGGACCACTTGGCGGCATTTCTAAGGTGGACTCCGCAGTTCTTGTTGCCGCCAGTAAGGGAAATTCTGGGGGCTTATAAATGTTAGTTGACAAACCCGAATCGCCGACCCTCAGTGGACCGAAGAACTGGAGTCTCCCAATATGTTCTGTCCCTGTAGAAGCTTTGCGGCTCGGGCCTGCAATTCGGCCAGCTGTTCCATGGAAAGGGCCAATTTCAGTTCCACTTTCTCGCCTGTCTTGGGGTCCATCGTCTCAAGAAACATTGGGACAACCTGTTTTGTCCCCAAAACAGGGAATCCGGGATAAGACATCGTGAGGACTTCCCCTAGCCGAAGCTCGCGGATGCCAACGATTTCAACCTTGGGATCGGGCATGGCCGATTTTCCTTTCTGTCAACTAACATTTATAAGCCCCAAATTCTGAGAGGGGGCGAGCCTGAGGGCAAGGTCCCTCTCAGAATGTTTTTTCAAGCCAGTGTACACCTCCTCCGGCGTCGCCCCAGCGTGCGCCGAGTGAGGTCTCTCGCTGTTGTATAGGTCGATCCAATGGCCGATCCCTTGACGGGCTTCCGACCCGGTTTCGAAAGCGTTCAGATAGACGCATTCGTATTTGAGTGAACGCCACAGACGCTCGATGAAGACGTTGTCCATCCAGCGGCCTCTCCCGTCCATCGAGATACGCACTCCGGCCCCTTTGAGTAGTCCCGTGAACTCCGTGCTGGTGAACTGACTCCCCTGGTCTGTATTGAAGATCTCCGGGGGATCGTACCTGTTGAGCGCTTCCTCGAGTGCTTCGCAACAAAAGGACGGCTCCAGCGTGTTCGACAGCCTCCAGGACAAAACCCAGCGGCTGTACCAGTCCATGATCGCCACCAGGTACAAAAAAAAAGCCCCGACGCATCGGGATGTAGGTGACATCCGTGCACCACACCTGATCGGGCCGGGTGACCGCCAATCCTCGAAGAAGATACGGATACACTCGATTCTCCGGGTGAGGCCGTGAAGTCCGCGGCTTTTGATAGATGACCGCCAGGCCCATTTTGGCCATCAGACGACGAACCCTCTTGCGGCCTACCCGACCGCCCCGCCGTTTCAAGTGATAGACCATCTGCCGGGATCCGTAGTAGGGGGTCTTTAAGAACTGCTCGTCCAATCGTCTCATCAGTTGCAGGTTTTCTTCGCTCTCGCCTTTGGGCTCATAGTACAAAGTCGAACGGTTCAGACTCATCAGCCTGCATTGTCTACGAATGCTCAGCCTCGGGTGCTTTGGCTCGATCGTGGCCCTTCTGGCCTTTACACTCAGCGATCGAGCGCTTTGGACAAAAAATCCTTTTCCACCGTCAGTTCGCCGATCTTGGCATAAAGCTCTTTGGTCTCCGCCTCGCTTCCTCTCTGACGCTTCTCAACCTTGCCCGCGAACACATCGCCCAGACCTTCCCGGGCCCGCTTTTTCCAATTCGTGATCACACTCGGATGGATCTCGTAGCGAGCCGCCAACTCGCTCAGGGTGCGTTCGCCTCGAAGCGCTTCCAGCGCCACCTTCGCTTTAAACTGAGCTGAGAAATTCCTTCGTTTTGCCATGACTCCTCATCCTTTCTGATTCAGGTCGGAGCCACCTTAACAAATGGTCCAGTTTTCCGGGTCCACCTCTTAGGGGCGACCTTGGCCGGGCTGATCCTGACCAGCAATCGCGCGTTGCGGCAAGGACATGGCGCAGATGGAATCGCGGCTGGATAAGAGGATCAGTGGGCTGGAGTCCCAGATTGGTGACCTCCGCGAACGCATGGCGCACCTTGAAGGCTTGCTGGAAGGATTGCGTGAGGCCATCACCGGGCGGGTCAAGGCCGGGTGACGTGGGGCGAGACTTTCGATGAACCGTATTGCAAGAGCAACGATGGCGGTCGCTTTGGCGGTGACCGTGATTGGCTGGGGATCGGCTCTCTCTCAAAATCGCGGGTCCGTCAGTAGCAGCTTGCTGCTGCTGATCGACGGCTCCGGGAGCATGGGCGACGAAATAGGGAGTGGGAATTCGCAGGTCAAGATCGAAGCCGCCAAACGGGCCGCCATCGCAGCGTTGGGCAGGGCTGCGAATAGTGGCTCCGTCGAGGTCGCGGTTCTGGCCTTCAGCGGCGAGTGTCAGAATCCGGTCCCGCGCTATCAGGACTTTACCCGTGACATCAATCAACTCACTAATTTCATCGGCAGTCTGCAGCCGGGTGGCGGCACACCCATGGCCGAGGCCTTGCTATTCGCCAACCGCTACATGCACGGAAAGGGTGATCCCAGTGCCGGCACTCGAATGATCATGTTGCTTGCGGACGGCCAGAACGACTGCGGCGACGTGGGCCAGGCAATGGCCACGTTGCAATCCAGCGGGATCATCTTCCGGCATGAAACCGTGGGGTTCGGCATTACGCCAAGCTCGGCCGCGGCGCAGGATCTGCGCCAGATCGCCACTCAAACCGGAGGCGTCTACCACCATGCCGCCGACGCCAACCAACTGGCGGACGTATTCATGGAATTCGTGGACACGTTTACGGTCATCGACATGCTGGGGACTTTCGGCCGTCCCGGCATCGCCCCAGCGGCGGCAAATCGGCAACGGAAGCCCGTAGGCGCGACACAGCCAGCCCCTTCCCCTCCGGTGACGGGGCAGGTCACCGACTTGCTCGGCCTGTTCAAGCCGAAACCGCCTAGCCCGAAGGTGGACGATCTTCCCTCCCAACCGGCGCCTTCGGGGACTGTCCTCTGCTACCGGGAGTTCCGCAACCCATCGGGGCTAGCCGGCGTCCGCGACCATTACGATGTCAGTGAATTTACCTGCGCGGCTTCTTGCCAGTCCCTCGGGGAGTCGCCGTATCTCACCGGCGAGACGAAAGTCGACGACCCGCCGGGGATGACGTGCCGGCAGCAGTGCGCCTACGCCGCCGGATCGTCTTTGGGCGCTTCGTTCGTGCATGGGCGCGCCATCAACGAGAACCACTGCGTCGCCGTTTTGGACCCCCTGCAACCGCCGGTCGCCGTCACCCATTACTACTGCGACCTCTCGGACAACAAGCACCGCGTGACCTGGCAAACGGCAACGGCTCCGACAGATCGGTTCCGGATCTATATCAATCATTTCCCGGATCGTAACGACGAGGCGGAATTCCTGGGAGAGACCTACGGGAACACGTTCGATTTCGAGTACGGGATCAACTTTCACGAGGACCCGGTGGTGGACGGGTTGAATCTCTGGAATCCGTTTCCGCAGGCCGGGGTGAGTGCCTGCAACAAGTATGGCATCTGCACGCCGGTTGTCTATGGAGATCGGGGCGACTGCGGGCCGTAGCTGGGCGAGGACATTGCCAATTGACTGATCGATTGGTGCACGTAGCGGGTTTGCATGCAGCGGGGACAGGTGAAAGTTAATGGAGGAGACACCATGCGGGGAGTGATCGGTAACGTTGTTGTTTCAGTCTTGTTGGGTTTCTTCGCGGTGGCCGCTGCCCAGCTTCCACCCGAGATCATGGCGGACCGGTATCTGGTGCAGGCCGAACGGCTTCTGGGAGAAAAAGACCATGGGGCCGCGATCGAGGTAATGAATAAGATCATCGCTCTGCAAAGCGAGCACAATCTCACCTTGCCGGACGAGTTCCACCTCAAGTATGCACAGATTGCTATGTCGGCAGGCTCATTTAAGGTCGCGGTCGACTCGTTGAACCAGTATTTGGCGGCGGCGGGGAGGGATGGCCAGTTCTACCGGGAGGCACTGGAGTTGTTGGACGAGGCGGAACAGAATCTGCCGCGCAAACCGGAGATGGTGGAAATCCCGGCCGGAACCTTCCGGATGGGCTGCGTATCGGGTAAAGACTGCGAAGCCGACGAGAAACCGGTGCATGAGGTGAGGATTGCATCCTTCGCGCTGTCGAAGTACGAGGTAACGTTCGAAGAATATGATCGTTTCACGGACGCAACGGGTCGCAAGCGAGCGGACGACGAAGGCTGGGGACGGAGATGACGTCCCGTGATCAATGTCTCATGGACCGACGCGGTTGCCTATACGGAGTGGCTGTCCGCCCAGTTGGGGGAGCGCTACCGGTTGCCGAGCGAGGCGGAGTGGGAGTACGCGTCGCGGGCCGGATCGACGAAGAAGTATAGTTGGGGGAACGAGATCGGTCGCAACCGGGCCAATTGCGACGGCTGCGGCAGTCAGTGGGATAATCGGATGACCGCTCCGGTGGGTTCGTTCAGCCCCAACGCGTGGGGCCTACATGACATGCACGGGAACGTGTGGGAGTGGGTGCAGGATTGCTGGAATAGCAGGTACCAGGGTGCGCCGGCGGATGGCTCGGCCTGGGAGAGTGGGGATTGTGCCCCAACGCGTTTTGCGCGGCGGCTCCTGGTACATCCTTCCCAGGAACTTGCGCGCCGCGCTCCGCTACAGGCTCACCACCGGTGTTCGGATCCTCAATAACGGCTTCCGTGTGGCCCGGACGCTCACTCCCTGAATCTTTACTTCTTTACCTCGTGGGGGTCCAGGGGGCGTTGCCCCCTGGACGCGTTTTGTACGGAGTTGGCGATAAATTTTGAGTGAAGGATCCACTCAAAGACGACATGTCGGGGGCGGCGACGACCGCTCGCGCGAGACCGGCCCGGCGCTGGAGTCGCACCTCCGTTTTCTGGCGTGGTTGATCCCGACGGTGGAGCGTTTTCCACGCCGCCAAAAGTTTCTGCTGGGCGACCGGATCCAGACCTCGGCGCTGGATGTTCTGGAGCGGCTGATCGAGGCGACCTACAACAAACGCCGTGGAGCCGCCTTAGCCGCCGCCAATCTGGGTCTGGAGAAGCTCCGGTTTCTGTGCCGTCTGGCGCGCGAGTTGCGCTACCTGGATCACCGTCGTTACGAGTACAGCGCCAGATCGCTGGACCAAACTGGACGTTTGGTCGGCGGTTGGCGCAAGGCGCATCATGCCCGCGAAAGCACGTGATCTCTTCGGCCGGATCGCTTCGTTTCCGGCCTTGCTGGAGGCGGCCCGGAAAGCGGCCCAGGGAAAGCGGGCGAAAACTGGCGTGGCGGCGTTTCTGGCCAATCTAGAACCGCAGATCCTGCGCCTGGAGCGGGAACTCAAGAGCGGGCGCTACCGTCCGGGGCGCTACACCGTCATCGAGATACGCGATCCCAAACACCGCATCGTCTCCGCCGCGCCCTTTCGCGACCGTGTCGTCCATCACGCCTTCTGCGCCGTGGTCGAGCCCCTTTTCGAGCGCGGTTTCATCCATGACAGCTACGCCAACCGGCGGGGCAAGGGAACCCACCGGGCCATCGCTCGTTACGAACGGTTCCGCAACCGCCATCGTTGGGTGCTGCGTTGCGACATCTATCGTTACTTTCCGGCCATCGACCATGAGATTCTCAAGGCAGACCTGCGCCGTCGGATTGCCTGCAAGCCCACGCTGGCGCTGGCGGATCGCATCGTCGATGCCTCCAATCCACAAGAACCGGTGAATCTCTACTATCGAGGCGACAGTTTGTTCACCCCTTTCCAACGCCGGCGCGGCCTGCCCATCGGCAACCTGACCAGCCAGTTCTTCGCCAATCTGTATCTGGACGGTCTGGACCATTTCTGCAAGGAAGTGCTGGGAGCGAAGGGGTACCTGCGCTACGTGGACGACTTCGCGCTGTTTCACGACGATCGCCAGCGACTCGAAGATTGGCGGCAACGGATCGCCGAGTATCTGAAGGGCCGACGTTTGCGCCTTCACCCCTGCAAGACGGTGGTGCTGGAGACCGTCCAGCCGACTCCATTCCTCGGTTTGATCCTGCTGGCGGGCGGTTACCGGCGATTGCCGGAAGAGAACGTGCGTCGTTTTCGCAATCGCCTGCGGGGACTGCACGACCGCTGGCGCGCGGGCACGGTGGCGCGAGAGGAAGTCATTCAACGCGTGCGCGCCTGGATCGCGCACGCAGAACATGCCGATACCTGGCGCTTGCGCCAAGCCATCTTTCGGGCGGTGCGAGTCGGTTCCGCCCGGGAGCCTGACCGTCCCCCCAACGCGTTTTGCGCGGCGGCTCCTGGAACAACCAACCCAGGAACTTGCGCGCCGCGAACCGCAACAGGAACACCACCGGTAAACGGAACCACAATAACGGCTTCCGTGTGGCCCGCACGCTCGAAAGCGGGAGCCGGAGTCCCCACGGGGACACCGGGCGAGCAACGAGCGTCCAGGGACGATCATGATGAAAAGAGGGCCGGCGCTCCTCTTGCTCCGCAGTCGCGGAGGAGGAGCGCCACCCGCACTGCGGCGCGATGTTCGGAGGAGTAAATGCCGCAGGCACTGCAACGGCCTCCGACGTGAAGTGGGTTCAAAAACCGTTTGGGCTTCCGAGTGCCTCCAGGGGTCATGATCAACACTCACCTCGGGGAGATCCTTAGCTTCGGAGTACTGTCGGACTTGGGAGGCGAACAGGAAATGGATCTTGAATTCACGTCCCAGCTTAAGGTTCGAGTTAAACAGGGTCTTTTTTTCAACGTGGGCGCAGACATCGGGCGAGTTCCCGAGCTACGGGGTGGCTTCGAGATCGGAACGACAAAGATCCAAGAACTCGACTCGGGGCCCACGCAAAAATCTTAACGATGCGGAATAGGGTTTGGCGTGTGTTGGCGATTCGCCCCCCGATAAGAGCAGCAACGCGATGAACTTTGCCGGTTGCGACAGTGATCTCTTTTCCAAAAATAGGTCCACACGGAAAGTGAGTATTGCCGTCTAATAGACGGCAGGAGGAGAACCGAGCATGAATCGGAAGCGATTTACAGAAGAGCAAATCATCGGGGTGTTGAAGCAGGCCGAGGCCGGAGCCAAGATCGCGCAACTGTGCCGCCAGTGAAGGGAAAACGCAGCAAACCTTACAGGAGGGAGAGAAAAATCATGGCCATGAAAAACCCCATTTTAGAGAGATCCGCCGCATCGAGATACTCAAGATCTCGCTGGTCAAGGAACGGTCCGCCCTCAGCGACACTCTGGCCACTCCTCTGCAGGCCGCGCAGGAGACTCGGCAACTCGTGGTAGCAGAACTGGACCCGGAGACTTTCGGCATCTTGCTGCTGGACACCCGCCACCAAGTCACCGCCCCGCACGTCGTCTCGGTGGGTTCCCTCAACGGGTCCATCGTGCATCCCCGCGAGGTCTTCAAGGCTGCCATCCTTGGCAACGCCGCTGCATTGATCCTGGTTCACAACCATGCCTCGGGAATTTGACGCCCAGTGCCGAAGACCAAGCCATTATGGAGAGTGCGTTCCTATGCCGGTTTCGGTCTGGGAGCCTTCTTCCACGATGGCACTGTCACCTCGACCATCACCGCTGAGAACGGATTCGGCGCTCCGCGTGTCGGTTCTTCCCCACCTGTCCGCATCATCGGCCTGCTTCCTCCCGCCGGCTTTCCCACCGTTTTTGGGGGCGTTTGATCGGGACAGACCTCAGCAGCGCAGAGGAATGGCCTGGAGGTTTCGAACGACGGCAGCGAAGACCTCGCTGTAGGGATAGGCTTCCGACATGGAGATCCAGACGTGGCGGACCGTGAGGCGGACCTGGGCGCCGATCTTCAGGAGCTTCAAGCGAATCGTCTGACACTGAGCGCGAGCCAGGGGGGTCTGCTTCAGTCCGAGACGACGCAAGGCGTGCATGAGCATGTAGGCGGCGGAGGACAGATACAGCCGGAGTTGATTGGCGCGCATCGTTGCCGCGCTGGTCCGGTCGGCGAACAGATCCAACTGCTGTTCTTTTATGCGGTTCTCCATGTCGCCCCGCGCACAGTAGAAGTCTTCGTAGAGCGCGCGGGCCCCCAGGCGTTCCGGCGACAGGGAGGTGACGACGAATCGGGGATTGGCGCCTTTGTCCAGGAACTCGGCCTTGCCGACGACGCGTCGCTCCGAGGTCCAACTGTGGCGAGTCCGGTAGCGGAAATCCTTGAACACCCGCGCCGGTCGCCCGGTGGCGTTGAACTCGGCTTCGGCCTGAGTCATCGCTTCGGCGCTCTCTGACTTGAGCCGATCATTGTTGGCCAACCCCATCACGTAATCCACGTGATGGTCTTCACACCAGCGGAGCAAGTCATCCCGGCAAAAGCCCGAGTCGGCCCGGATGACGATCGAGACCTCCGGCCAGCTCTGCCGAATCCGGCCGACGATCCGTTCCAGTTCCTCCACCGATCCCGCGGCCCCATCGATATTGGAACACCGCAACCGGGCGCACAGCAGATGCTCCCCCGAGAAGATGTACAGCGGGAGATAACAGTAGTGGCGGTAGTAACCGTGAAAGAACCGGCCTTCCTGCTGGCCATGGATCGGGTCGTCGGTCGCATCCAGATCCAGCACCATCTCCTCGGGCGCCGATTCGTGGGACTCCACGAAGGCATCCACCATCCAGCCGTCGATCCGGTTCGGGTCCATCGCGATCTTCTTGTACCGCTCCTGCTCATCGACCTCGGCGCCGGTCAACTCCAACCGGTTCAGCCCACACCTGCCCGCCAGCGCCTTCCCCCGATCTGAGGCCTGCCGCCGCCTCTCCCCCAACGGATCGGCCTTATTCACCGCCACCGCCAGCATTGGATCGGTGCGCAACTGATCATGATCGTTCAGATCCTCGTACCCCAGACAGAGTCCGTAGATGCGCTGCCCCAACAACTCCTCGACCGTGTGTTCGATCAACCGCGCATCCCGGTGATCGCTGAAGCACGCGGTCAGTCCGGCAACGAGACCCGTCCGCTGCTCGACCTCGCGTAACAGCAGCACCCCTGCATCGGAGGTGATCTTCCCGCCGTCGAACCGCGCCTTCACTTTGCGTTGAGATAGTTGGTGAAATTCGAACCTGGCTTGTTTACACTCTGTTCTCATAAGGGCCGCCTCCGTTTGGCTTTGAAGTCGTTCTCGTCAAAACGCTTTATACCAAACAGGGCGGCCTTTTCAGGTCCCATCGGTGATCTATGCGGGCTAGCGGTGTACGGGTTGCCATTGGCCGCTTGCCTTCCCCCGCTGGCGGTTTGGCCGCCGGCGCCGCGGCCCGCGTTATTCCCTCTTCGCTCAGGGTTTGCCTTTGCCGCCTTTCATGGGTGAGCGACAAAGATCAAACCGTTAATTTCAGAAGAAGGAAACACACAATGACAAACTCAACCTTTCACTGCGAGACGAATTGGAGGACAATAACATCATGAGCAGCCACGTTCACATCGGACTGTACGACGCGCTCCGGGAAGCTGGAGCCAGCGAGGAAAAGGCGCGGATCGCCGCCGCCGATATTCCCGTTGGGCAGAACCTCGCCACCAAGGAAGACTTGCTGCAAGCCATCGCTGGGGTCAATGACAAGATCGCGGCGCTAGATCGGGGAATGGCGGTCCTCAAGTTCGCCTACGGGCCGATCATCATGGCCTTGCTCGTCAAGATTGCTTTCTTCGATTAACTCTCATCCGAGGCGGCTGAGCTCATCGCTTTGCCGCTTCGCTTTTCACCGGCGAACCCCGACAGTCTCATTTTTAGCAAAGTGCAGCGGCGGCATGAGACACAGTTTTGTGAGACAGCAAAACAGGACGGTTTCGGTCGGCGTTCGACCCGGGAACCGCACCCTTGGAAAGCGTCTCGTTAAACGCTCGTTTTCGAGCCGCCCTGGAGACGACGCTGGCGGCACGAGATCCGTGGATTGAACGGGAGAAAACGACCGGTTAAGCGCGATGTGAACTACCAATATCACTCCGCCGCCTGGCTGACCCGTCATCAGTAACAGTGTAATCGTCTGATAGGTAACCTTGCCAGAGCTACCTCGGGCTGTGGGGGACCCGTCCATGAAAAAGACAGCACGTCGCACGAAGGGCCTGCAGGAGAGCCGAAAACTGCTGGCGCTCGCCCGCCAGTCGCTTTTTGGTCTTTTCCTTTTTCTCTCTCTGGAATGGCTTTTTCTGGTGACCAAGCCGTCGTTTTTTTCGGCCCTGAGCTGGTTCGAACGGCTTCGAGTCCTCTTCTCATCCCTGGGAGTTTTACTGGTTCCCATTCTGTGCCTGTTCATTCTGTTGGTACCGGTGTCGAGACTGGTGCCCTGGCCGCCCTGGCGCTGGACCGCAGCCCTGATTCCGACGGTCACCCTTTCCTTCACCGCCCTCCTGCTCGTAGACAACTTCACATACACTCTCTTCGGCGTCGGGGTGAAGACCATCGAAGGACGATGGAGGGGTATTTGCCTTCTCCTCCTGCTGACGGCAGCCACCATTGTCTTCCGGTGCGTCTTGGACAGGTGCGACCGGAGCGCTCCCTCCGCCTACTCCTGGGCGGCTGGCCTAGCCGTCCTGATGGCCGCCCTGGCGCTATTCAGCCACTGGTGGAATGACCCCGGCGTGGTCCTCGGTGAAGGGCGCAGCGGGCCCGGGCAAAAAACGCTGCCCAATATTGTGATTCTTTCTTCCGACGGTCTCAACTCCTCTCACCTGTCCCTATACGGCTACGACCATGCCACGACTCCCTTTCTCGAGATCCTGGCAGAAAGTTCCCTGGTGGCCGAGAACTGCTTTACGAACGGAGGACCCACTGCCGCTTCCATTACCTCCCGCCTGACTGGAAAGTGGCCGACCCAGACCCGGGTGATCTATCCTCCGGACATTTTGCGGGGAACCGATTCCTGCACCTGCCCGGAGTCCTCCGGCGGATGGGCTATACAGCGCTTGACCTAAGCATCCGCACCGTTGGTCGGAGGATTGTTGCGAACCCGCTCCTTTGTGCAACCCCGTCACGCAAGCCAGCAGGCATTGACGCGGCGCTGGCGCAAGATCTACACCCAGAAGCGACCGCCCGGGGAAAATCGCAGGACTTTGCCGGTATCGGTTGGACTTCAAATGGTCCCGAGTCTAACTTAGAGGGTGGACTCGTTCCTGGGGGCAGGTCGGGTCAATCGCGAAGGAGTGGGCCAGTAAGTGATGAGTGAAAGGTTCTATCACAAGGAAAGGCAGACAAAGCGTCGCTTAGACGCAGACCCGGAACACTGGGCTCCGGAAGACATTCGGTATCTTGCAGAGTTCCTTTCGAAGTCTGAGTTAAGAAGGGCCAGTAGAATGCTGTTCAAACGATTGCGAATGTGTTCCACAGAAGAGTCGGCAGACAAGCTTTCTAAAGTGATCGGTATTTTGCTGAAGGGTAATCTCGAGTGGTTTGAAATCCTGTCCAGGAGTACAAGGAAGAGGGGTCGTTGCCCTAAACGTTTTCGGCGTCGCCTGAGCGTTATCCTCTTGGAGTATCGGAGAGTGCCTGAAACGTTAGAATCAATGGCTATAGAAGAATCAGCGACTACAGAAATAGACGTTGAAAGGCCGTCTTCTCAAAAGATAGAACAACAACAACCTGTTCAACATCGAAAACGATACAAGCTCTGCTTGGGGAACAAGCAACTAGGCATATTCGAGCTTCCTTCACTTTTCAGTGAACTTAACAAAGTTGGAGAAGTTGACCACATAGATCTTGAAATATTAGGTGAACCCTTCTACGTCTATGGTCTTGCCGTTCTTCGTTCATGGCTCTCTGCAAGAAAGATGAGTGTTAGTTGCTCAAAGGAAACAAAACTTGAGTCCTACCTTGACGCTATCGGTTTTTTCGAGACTCCTTCCGACGAGACGACCTTCCAGCCTCTATTTGATAGCCGAACTCATCTTGGTCTTACACTGATAGGGACCTCCCACCACTTCGACACGGGCTTGACTATCCAGAGATTCCTACGGCTTTTTGAACCCCATTTACCTCCGGATCAGGAAGACATCGGCGCTCTTGCTATTTCCTTAGCGGAGTTAGTTGAGAATGTTACGGCTCATTCAAGAAGTAAGACTCCTGGATCTCTGATAGCACAGATACATCCGCGCAGGCACAAGCTAATGATAGCCATAGCAGATACTGGCATAGGTATATGGCGAAGCTTTCTTATGGGTGATAACCTCCAAGCTAAGAGAACTGTTAAATCTGACCTAGATGCGCTGACTCTGGCTTGCAAAGCGCTCATAACTAGTAAACAGAAGGGTCACGCGGGTTATGGACTTTACATCGTTAGCGAACTTGCTCAACTGAACGGTGGAACCTTCGTTTTAAGCTCTGGTGAGGCATTGCTTAGCCGTTGGGGAAAGTTTAATACGTGGGGAGCCATTAAGCGCAGTGAATCTACAGAGAAACAAAATCGTTGGGACGGAACAGTCGTTTGCTTGATGCTAGACTACAGCAGGCGGATCCCGATCGATGAAGTGTATGATAGTTTGCCCATGATCGAAGGCTACACCAAGGAGGATTTCTTCACTTGAGCACGATCAAAATCAAAGTCGCTGATAGATGTGATGCTTGCGTAACGAGACTGAAGTGACCTGCCCCCAGGAACGAGTCCACTCTCTAAGTTAGACCTGGGACCATTTGAAGTCCACTCCATGGTATAGAACTCTGGGCCTGGGACCTGGGTAATCTGGCCTCCGGCGCCGGCGGCCGATAGGCCAAGGCGCTGTGAGGCCGTCGCTGGTTGTACTCCCTGCGCCATCTCTCGGCCAACACCTTCGCTTCCCACAACGTGTCGAAGACTTCTACGTTCAGCAGTTCATCCCGCAGTTTTCCGTTGAAGCTCTCCACATATCCATTCTCCCAGGGGCTGCCGGGCTCGATGTATAAGGTCCTCACCCCAACAGCCTTCAGCCAGTCCCGAACCGCCTGAGCCGTAAACTCCGACCCGTTATCGGACCGAATGTATTCAGGCACTCCCCGATCCACGAACAACTCCGCCAATCGATCCAACACGTCCTGGTGATTCATCTGTCGTTGAACCTCAATGGCCAGACACTCCCGGGTGTATTCATCCAGTAGGGTTAATAATCGAAAGGCCCTTCCGTCATGGGTTCGCTCATGCACGAAGTCATAGCTCCAGACGTGATCCTTGTGAGCCGCTCGTAACCGAACGCAGGATCCATCATGAAGCCACAGTCTCCTTCGTTTCGGCTGTCTGGACGGGACTTTCAGCCCCTCCTGTCTCCACAACCTCTCCACCCGCTTGTGATTCACTTTCCACCCTTCCCAACGAAGCATGGCCGTGATCCGTCGGTAGCCGTATCGCCCGTAGTGCGTGGCCAACTCCACCATCTCAGCCACCAATCGAGCCTCATCATCGGGGATATGCCTTTCCCTTCGCTGGGTCGATCGAGCCTGTCCCAGCACTTGGCAGGCCCGACGTTCGGAGACGCGCTCTGCTCCCAATCTCTCCCTCACCCACACCACTGCGCGTCTCCTCTTCGTCGGGCCTAGAAGTTTCCCGAGGAAACTTCCTTTAGGATCTGCTTGTCCAAAGACAGATCTGCCACTAGCTTCTTCAACCGGGCATTCTCCTTCTCCAACACCTTCAACCGCTTGGCCTGATTCAGTCGAAGCCCTCCGTACTCCTTGCGCCACCGGTAGTAGGTCTGCTCGGTCACCCCAATCTGTTTGCACACCTGGCCCACCGTCTGTCCTTGGGCTAGACCTGCCTCTGCCTCACGCAGCTTCATGATGATTTGTTCTGCCGTAAACCGCTTCCGTGCCATCCTTGCCTCCTTCCTAAAACCGAAAATCCTAACATTCAACTTGGACCCGTTTTAGGGGGCAGAGGTCAGAAAGTCCCGTCCAGACAGCCGAAACGAAGGAGACTGTGGCTTCATGATGGATCCTGCGTTCGGTTACGAGCGGCTCACAAGGATCACGTCTGGAGCTATGACTTCGTGCATGAGCGAACCCATGACGGAAGGGCCTTTCGATTATTAACCCTACTGGATGAATACACCCGGGAGTGTCTGGCCATTGAGGTTCAACGACAGATGAATCACCAGGACGTGTTGGATCGATTGGCGGAGTTGTTCGTGGATCGGGGAGTGCCTGAATACATTCGGTCCGATAACGGGTCGGAGTTTACGGCTCAGGCGGTTCGGGACTGGCTGAAGGCTGTTGGGGTGAGGACCTTATACATCGAGCCCGGCAGCCCCTGGGAGAATGGATATGTGGAGAGCTTCAACGGAAAACTGCGGGATGAACTGCTGAACGTAGAAGTCTTCGACACGTTGTGGGAAGCGAAGGTGTTGGCCGAGAGATGGCGCAGGGAGTACAACCAGCGACGGCCTCACAGCGCCTTGGCCTATCGGCCGCCGGCGCCGGAGGCCAGATTACCCAGGTCCCAGGCCCAGAGTTCTATACCATGGAGTGGACTTCAAATGGTCCCAGGTCTAACTTAGAGAGTGGACTCGTTCCTGGGGGCAGGTCAGCTTCTTCAGGGTTATCCGCAGCAGTCTGGGCGTTCATACTCTGGATGATCTCAGCGGATCTATCAAGGTTCCTCTTAATCTCTTTGAGGTGGCGTTTAGCGGCTTCCGCGATTTTGGTAACGATCGTGACACTGGTTTTCGCATCGGCTTCGATTTTCTGGAATCGGCTGAAACCGATGTACCCGCCGCCGACAACGACAAAGCCAAAGAATCCAAGAACCACGGCCAGTGCAGCCAGCCACCAGTCGACGGTGCCCGCGCGGTCATCCAGAAGTTCACGCCGGAGTTCGTTAGAGAGGCGCTGGAATTCGATTTCGAACGCGGTTGATTCGGGTTCACCAAGCCCAGCAGACGGATCGGATTGAGTGAACACGCCGTTATCCGTGCTTACCGAGCCGGGTGTCGGACGAGCATTATCGACCGCACCCGTGTCTGCTCCAGGTGAACTTTCGGTGGGGGATTCGGGCGTTTGTGCAAACGTAATCATCGGAACAGCCACTGCCATCACAACTGTGACAAGCACGATTCGAGTCCCGGCGAGCAATCGGATCATCCCGCTTTCCCATTCCGCAAAGTCGCTCATGTGCCCTCCCAGACCTATCAATCAGTCTGTTCTGCCTATTCTCCCACGCCCCCTAAGCGAGACCAAACCTAGCGGCTGGGGCCATAGTCTCGCTCCGGCCCGCGCTTCCGTTCCCGCGCCTCCTGTTGCCTCTTCCAGATCGCGTTCAAACCCTGCCCAATACTTCGGCGATCTCCCTGTAGGGGTTTGAGCCGCAACGGTGTGAAAAATTACTCTAACCCGGATTATGCAGTGCGCCGTGAAAAGGCGGCGATTTTCAGTGGGTGCGAAACCCACCCGGCAACTGTCGCTCCAGCCGGTAGCAATGGGAGGAGTAGAGGAGGTAACGAATCTGCTGAAGCCTTCGGTGTAGAGGGTCGCGTTAGGCGACTTGGCGAAGGTGCAGGCCGTAACGAGTAGTGAAGGCTAAGCAGGCCTCGAAAAGGGCAATGCGGAAGCCGACCTGGCTGTATTTCAGGGAAGGCCGCCGTCAGCTGGGAAGTCGAGCGACAGGACCCGTTGGTTCCGCCGGGGTAATGGCGACGGCACGCACTTAAGAGGAAATCGCAAGCAACACGGGAAGCCCCTGTCGGCGAGGACGGCCGCACGGTCCTCAACCGGTGACCTTGCCCCCTAAAACGGGTCCAAGTTGAATGTTAGGATTTTCGGTTTTAGGAAGGAGGCAAGGATGGCACGGAAGCGGTTTACGGCAGAACAAATCATCATGAAGCTGCGTGAGGCAGAGGTGGGTCTAGCCCAAGGACAGAGGGTGGGCCAGGTGTGCAAACAGATTGGGGTGACCGAGCAGACCTACTACCGGTGGCGCAAGGAGTACGGAGGGCTTCGACTGAATCAGGCCAAGCGGTTGAAGGTGTTGGAGAAGGAGAATGCCCGGTTGAAGAAGCTAGTGGCAGATCTGTCTTTGGACAAGCAGATCCTAAAGGAAGTTTCCTCGGGAAACTTCTAGGCCCGACGAAGAGGAGACGCGCAGTGGTGTGGGTGAGGGAGAGATTGGGAGCAGAGCGCGTCTCCGAACGTCGGGCCTGCCAAGTGCTGGGACAGGCTCGATCGACCCAGCGAAGGGAAAGGCATATCCCCGATGATGAGGCTCGATTGGTGGCTGAGATGGTGGAGTTGGCCACGCACTACGGGCGATACGGCTACCGACGGATCACGGCCATGCTTCGGGCTGAAAGTCCCGTCCAGACAGCCGAAACGAAGGAGACTGTGGCTTCATGATGGATCCTGCGTTCGGTTACGAGCGGCTCACAAGGATCACGTCTGGAGCTATGACTTCGTGCATGAGCGAACCCATGACGGAAGGGCCTTTCGATTATTAACCCTACTGGATGAATACACCCGGGAGTGTCTGGCCATTGAGGTTCAACGACAGATGAATCACCAGGACGTGTTGGATCGATTGGCAGAGTTGTTCGTGGATCGGGGAGTGCCTGAATACATTGATTGGCGACAGTTAGAATTCCCCGCGACGACAAATAGAAATCCCCGCTTTTTCAGGGCTGATCCTGACCATGAGGACATGGTTAAAGATCAGCAAGTGCGGAGGTTAGTGAAGTTGCGAAAGAACGAGAAGACGCTAACGATGGCGGCGGCGAGAGCGGGGCTGTCGCGAAAGACGGCTCGGAAGTACCTGAAGTCGGGAAAGCTGCCGAGCCAGTGTCAGCCGGAGCGGTATTGGAGAACTCGATCGGATCCGTTCGAGTCGGTATGGCCGGAAGTGGAAGAGATCCTGAAGCGATCGCCGACGGTGGAGGCGACAGCGGTGTTCGAGTATTTGTGCCGTCAGCAGGAAGGGGCCTTCCAGCAAGGCCAGTTGAGAACACTGCAGCGGAGGATCAAGCAGTGGAAGGTAGAACACGGAGAAGCGAAGGAGGTGATGTTCCCGCAGAAGTATAGGCCGGGACATCAAGCACAATCGGACTTTACCTTTATGGGGCGTCTGGGAGTGACGATCCAGGGTCAGCCGTTTCCCCATCTGCTGTACCACTTTGTGTTGGCCTACTCGAACTGGGAAGCGACCACGCTGTGTTTCAGTGAGTCGTTTGAGAGCCTCAGCCTGGGGCTTCAGAACGCGTTGTGGGAGTTGGGGGCGCTGCCCGAGGAACACCGAACAGACCGGCTCTCGGCGGCAGTCAACAACCTGAAGCGGGAAGAGTTCACCGAGCGCTATCAAGGGTTGCTGAACCACTTCGGGATGCGCTCGAGTCGCACCCAGGCAGGCAAGGCACACGAGAACGGGGATGTGGAACAGGCTCATCACCGCTTGAAACGGGCCATCGAGCAGGAACTGCTGCTGCGGTGCAGCCGTGATTTTTCCAGCCGGGAAGAGTACGAGGGCTTTGTAGCGGTGATTGTGGCCCGGCGCAATGCGGCCCGACAAAAGCGCCTGGGAGAAGAGCTGGCAGTGATGCGCCCGTTGCCGGCACGCCGTCTGGATGACTTCACCCGGCAGTGGGTGAAAGTCTCCCCCAGTAGTACGATCCGGGTTCGCCACAACACCTATTCGGTGGACAGCCGGTTGATCGGCGAGCGAGTGCAAGTGCGGGTGTGGGCGGATCAAGTGGAGATCTACTACGGGGGACGGAGCCATTCACGGATGCCCCGCTTGCGAGGAGAAGGCAAGCATCGCATTGACTACCGGCACGTGATCCATTCGCTGGTGCGAAAACCGGGAGCTTTTCTTCGCTATCGCTGGCGGGAGGATCTGTTTCCGGGGATCTTGTTTCGAGTCGCCTACGACGAGCTGCGCCAGGATTGTCCGGCCACGGCGGATCGCCAATATCTGAAAATCCTCGAGTTGGCTGCCCAGGAAGGAGAGCAGCGGGTGCGAGAAGCGCTTCAGGGGCTGATTGAGAGGGGACAAAACATCCGTTTCGAAGCACTACGAGAATGCCTCGTCGATCCGGTGGTGGAACCCTGGAAAGTGGCGGTGGAGAAGATGGACGTGGGCCTCTACGACACGCTTCTGGAGAGCCGGGAGGTGAGATCATGAGCACAGGCAACTTGATCCGGCTTCGCGAGTGCCTTATCCAGCTGCATCTACCGGCCTTTCGGGAGCACTACGCCGCCCAGGCGGCACTGGCCACCAAGGAAAGTCTGTCCTATCCCCGGTTTCTACTCTCGTTAAGTGAGATCGAGGTGGTGGAGCGGCACGAGCGCAAAATCCAGCGCTTGCGCCGAATCTCGAAGCTTCCCTGGGAGAAAACGCTGACGGCGTTGGACCGCTCGCGCTTGCCCCAAAGCGTGGATCGACAACTGACGGCGCTGCTGGAAGGGACGTTTTTGGATCGCGCCGAGAACGTCTTGGCTTTCGGCAACCCTGGAAGCGGCAAGACCCATCTGGTCTGTGCTCTGGGCCAGGAGTTGATTCTGCTGGGGCGCCGGGTTCTGTTCTCTACCTGCGCCCTGCTGGTACAGCGATTGCTGCGGGCCAAGATCGATCTGACCCTGGAGAAGGAGCTCAAGAAACTGGATCGCTTCGAAGCTCTCATAGTCGATGACATCGGCTACGTTCAGCAAAGTCGGGAGGAAATGGAGGTTCTTTTCACACTGCTGGCCCATCGCTACGAACGTCGCAGCATCTTGCTGACCAGCAACCTGATCTTCTCGGACTGGGAGAGGATCTTCAAGGACCCCCTGACAACGGCAGCAGCTATCGATCGGCTGGTGCACCACAGCGTGATTCTGGAACTCAACGTCTCGAGCTACCGAATGGAGAGCGCCAAGGCAAAGCAGCAGGGAACCACGGAATGAGGAAAACGGGAGGAGGTCAAATCCGGGCAAATCGGCTGATTGGGCCCCCGGAAGTGCTGGCTGGGGACGATAGACGAGTGCCCGCCAAGGGGAGAGATCGTACAGCTCCCTACGGAGGCCGCTCAGGATCCTCGTGGATCTGGTCCACTCCCCTGGACACCGGCGCGAGCGAGGGGGAGCTCCCTTCGGGCTACGCTCTCACTCCGTCCCCTTCGCATTCTAAGAACAATCTCTCTTTTTTACAGAAAGGAGGACCGCGGAAAAGAGTCGTCTCAGAGGACGGCTACAGCTCTTTTTTATTTAATCCCTTTGGTGGGGATTTCCAGTTGTCGCCGCGGGAATAATAATCGTCGTTGATCAATACATTCCGTCACGCTCTTCCGAACCCGAAAAACGGTTCATTCACGACCATCCACACCACCGCATCACTCGACCTGGACCGGATCGATAGCGAAACTCTCAGAAAACCGTTCCGGCCTGCCAAAATCACCTTCATTTCCAAATCGGTGATCTATGCGGGCTAGATGCCCACTACGAGAAGGTGAGAGTCAACGGTACGATCCAGGATCTGGCCATCCTCAAAGCCCTGGGAGTGAACCGTTGGGGGAGGCGAGAGGTTCTGGGAGTCTCCGCGACGCTCAGTGAAGCGGAAGTCCACTGGAGGGAGTTCTTGCAATCCCTGCAGAGGCGAGGACTCAAGGGAGTTCAACTGGTGGTCAGTGACGATCACGTGGGACTTCGAGCGGCCCGCCGGGCGGTGTTTCCCTCGGTCCCCTGGCAGCGGTGCCAGTTCCACCTGGCCCAGAATGCTCAGGCCCATGCCCACAATCGGGCTCAAGGCCGGAAGATAGGACAGGCCATTCGAGATATCTTCAACTGCCCGTCCCTGGCCGATGCCGAGGCCATGCTCACCCGGGTAGCCGAACGGTTCGCCCAGGAGAACCTTCCATGGGTGAAGTGGCTCGAGGAGAACATCGCGGAAGGTTTCACGGTCTATCGTTTTCCCCGATCAACTCACAAGAAGATCCGGACCGTCAATGGACTGGAACGGGTCAACAAGGAGATCCGGCGCCGGACCCGAGTGGCCAGGATCTTCCCCAACGAAGACTCGGTCTTGAGATTGACCTCGGCCGTCTTGGCTGAGATTCACGAGGAGTGGTTGACCGGCCGACAATATCTTAACCTGGCCGATTGGAACACGACGGAGAAATCTGTACCTCAGACAAATTACAGAAAATCAGTTGCGTAATCTTTCTTCACCCTCGACGCCGCACAGCGTGATCGACTGGGTGGACGACTCGCCCACCCAGTCCACGTGCAAGTGGTAATAACGTTGGTTCTTCATTACACATAGGTTATCTCAGTTTTGCTTCCCATCCGGGGGGGGGGGCGGAGATCGCGCAACGAATCCTGGCGCCGTGCAAGAGTATTCGACCCACCAACCCGTCCGCCACCTGGCTCTCCCTGGGCGTCGTAACCGCTACGCCGACCACGGTTAGGGGCAGATACCTGAGTCGCCTGTGCACAACACCGTGGCCCTGGTCTTGTGATCGTAGCTGTCAGCCCGATAGGTGTCCGTGGCCCGGCAAATCGTTTCTGTATAGACGGGAGTGTGGGTGTATAGGACGATCTTCTTGGTCGTTCCCCTTTCGATATAGGTCGGCTCCCAAGTGCGAGGAGCGGCGCGCTGCCATGTCCAGTTGCCGACGGGTGTGTCTCCGGTCTGCTCCTGCGAGAACACATCCTGGCCGTCGGCCTGCCGCGGGGGCTTGGAGAGAATCGTCTGGGAGCTCCAGACACAGCCGTGCCAGATTGCCCCGAATTCCTCTGCCTCGCGGCAGAGGATCGACGCGGACAGGTAGGACCAGGGACTCCCGTCACCCTCAATTGCTTGCATGAGCGGGACGGCTCCCGGCGGCCGTGGAGAGTGCAGAAACGCGCGTTTGATCCAGGATCGGCATTCGTCCAGACCAAGCAGCGGGGCATCGGTCGGCACCGCCCAGATGATGCCGTTGCCGTTGCCGCCCTCCCGAAACTCATAGGCATGCAGGGTAAATCCCGACTTGAGCCAAAGTGTGTCGAAGACACCGATCAGGTCATTTGCGTCGTAGGCGCTGGCGAACCAGCCGCCGGGCCGGCGCCGCTCCGGCGACGGGTCAGAGTGTTCGTCGGGGAGCGCTCTGGCCCGTTCGGCAGCCTGCCGCAGGCGATTGACCCGTGCGATGGAGAATGAAACGGATTTCATCGGTTTTCGTCCGAGCGACTAGACCCGTAAGGAGTCCCCCCGGCTCTGCCGGGGAGGCAGCCAGAGTTTGACAGTTCCGGGAATAGGTGAAAAAACTCCCTTCCGTGAGCCGAGCAAAGCATCACGAAAAGGAGTTTTATGAGTAACTACAAGAGCTTACAGCATACAAAATGGGAGTGTAAGTACCATGTGGTGTTCATCCCCAAGTACCGCAAGAAGTTGATTTATGGGGAGCTGCGCAGACATCTCGGTCAGGTGCTGCGACGGTTGGCTGGGCAGAAGGAAAGCTTGATTGAAGAGGGCCACCTGCTGCCGGATCACGTGCACGTGATGATCTCGATTCCGCCAAAGTTTTCTGTGGCGCAGGTGATCGGGCACATCAAAGGGAAAAGCGCCATCCACATTGCGAGGAACTTTTCAGAGAGTCGGCGTAACTTTGTTGGACAGCACTTCTGGGCTCGCGGATACTTCGTATCGACGGTGGGTCGGGATGAGAAAGTGATTCGTGAGTATATCCGGCGGCAAGAAGCAGAAGATCGTCGCCAGGATCAGCTCAGGCTGCTGTAGCCAAGCCACCTGTAGGTGGCACAAGTGGCCGCGGTAGCGGCAACGTCAAGTCCGCTTTGAGCGGCTCACAAGATTAAAGCCCCCGGCTTTGCCGGGGGATACTTACTCCCTAACTTCTTCGTTATCAGATCGTCTCTCTCCCCCTTGGGAAGGAAACCAGAGGGAAACTGACCTTCCCCCGAAATTAGGTCCACTCTCTACGTGATTAGTTTATCGTCTTCGGGCCTGTGGGAAAGTGGCAAACTCGAAGAGTTTTCCAAGGCTCCCAAGGAGCCGTCTTTTCCATAGGCCTCCTCCCATTCTTGGCGAACCTCCTCCGGGGTCCGGTACTGTAAAGCACTGTGAGGCCGCTCGCGATTGTAATGCTGCCGCCAGGACTCGATCGTTTGCCGAGCGTCCGCCAAACTGGTAAACCAATACTCGTTCAAGCAGGTATCCCGGAAACGGGCGTTGAAACTTTCGACCAAGGCATTTTGGATCGGCTTTCCCGGATCGATAAATCGCAACCGCACGCCGGTTTTCTCCGACCACAAGAACATGGCCTTGCTGGTCAGTTCAGGACCGTTATCGACCACGATCTCCTCCGGTAAGAGAGAGCAGCTCTCCAAGAAGAGCGACAAACGAAGACCGGAAATGGAGAAATCCACGATCTGTCCTTTGCAATCCCGGGTGTAGTCATCGACGATATTGAGCACTCGAAATCGTCGGCCGTTGGCCAATTGGTCGCTCATGAAATCCATTGACCAGCGCTGGTTGGGTCGAGTCGCCCGCTGGCGTCGAAATCGTCGCTGTCGCGGCAGTTTCTTGCGTCTTCGACGTGGCACTTGAAGCTGTTCCTCTCGGTAAATCCGGTAGGTTCTTTTCGGGTTGATCACCCATCCCTCTCTCTTGAGGATCGGATGCAGCGTTTGGTAGCCATAGCGCGGATACTCGACAGCCAGTTCCCGGAGCCTTCTTCGTAAAGGATCATCGTCTTTCGCCTTCACCTGATAACGCATCACTGAGCGGCAAATTCCCACCAGTTCACAGGCCCGACGCTCACTTCGCACTCCCCGCTCCACCAAGTAGCGGGCCGCCTGGCGTCGTTGCGCGGGCCTTACCAATTTTTTGCCAAGAGTTCCTTCAGAGCCGCCTTGTCCAGTTGCGCTTCCCCTAGGAGCTGCTTGAGCTTGCGGTTTTCTGCTTCCAGCTCCCGCAGCCGTTTGGCGTCGGAAACCTTCATGCCTCCGTACTTGGCTTTCCAGCGATAAAATGTCTGTGGCGTGATACCCGCCTGGCGGCACAGATCCGCAGTCTTGGCCCCGGCTTCGGCCTGTTTCAACACCCCGATGATCTGCTCTTCCCTAAAGCGCTTCCGCTTCATACTCGGTCCTCCTTCTGCCGTCTATTAAACGGCAATACTCACTTTGGGTGTGGACCTATTTGGGGGGAGGAGATCAGCCGGCCTTGGACTGAAACCCATCGCGGTAAACCCGATCGTAGCGTCGATGATGCCAGATTCCGAATCAGCGGGCACAGCTTCGGTTGTACGCCGTCAGCGAGAATGGGACATTGGGGGTTCCAAGCCAAGAGACAGTGGAGACTGATGCTGATTGGACTAGTTTAGCATTGATCGCTTGCCGACGGGCAAGTGTGACTCTTTTCGAGCGTGGCGAACGTGATCGCCTCCAGGCCCGCATCAACCACATGAATCGTCCTGGAACTCATCAGCGGACGGGTTACACAAAGGAACGGTTACGCAACTCTCAGGCGCAGAGGACCACGCATACGCAGTTGCCTCACGGCATGTTCGCCGCCCGAGTAGTTAGAGGTCTATGGAACCGCCTCTCCCCGACAGGTGAGTACTGCCTCTTCGATCAGTGGCCGGAGGCAAGCTGCCGATGTGCTAATAGCACGGTAAATAATTACCGTGCTGTAGAAATCAATCTCGTTTCATGTCAAGCGGTACCGAATGGATGGTGCGAGGCTGGTGGACCTTGGTTCTCGTGGGAGATTTGTTGGTATGATTCCGAGCAATGCCGAATGGAGGATCGGACTGTTGCGGGACCTGCTGGTTCAATCGGAGGAACCGGGGCGAACGTGACTGGATGACGCACTACGATGAGTCGATTCCGCCCTACTGTGAGATCAGAGATGTAGCCATCGACGATCCCTTCTATACCTATTGCGCCAACCACCCACACCGCAGGCCCAATCGTGACCGGATACCAATAGGCCCGATTATGCGTCATGGAGGATTCATAGATGGGTTCAACGAGAACCCGCGAGAAATCTGGATACCTTCTCCCGACTCGGAGGAGGTATGCCTGCATCTCCTCGAGTTGCTTGAAAACTTCTTCGAGCACGTCTTCAAGGACAGATATCCGATAGGTCAGAGTCTAAACCGGGTCATCATCTGGCAGCTCGGCCAGTTCAGGGAGCATCGGGCGGCTAAGCATATCGAATGGATCAGCAAGAACGTACCAGGTGATCATGCGGATGCGGCGCGCAAGGCGCTCGCACGAATCCGGGACGACGGCTGATTCGGAAATCTTGGGGGAAGCGGAAAAATAGCAGATGAAGTTGGAGGACAACATGAACGTCGAGGGAATGGGCAAAATGGCCGGTCGGCTTGGCGAGCTACTGGTCGAGCAACAATTACTCGAATGTGGTTGGCACCCAGTACGACTTGACACCGCACAGATGGCATCAAACGCAGATCTTCTAGCCATCAAGAAGAAATGCCGCGTTTCCCTACAGGTAAAGACGACGAATGTGAAGTCAGGGCATAGCCATTCCCAATCATTGAGTTTCGGTTATGCGACCGGGTACCTTCGGGACGGCAAGCCGATCTTCAACTCTAAACCGAGTCCTCTCGTGGCCGATGTCGTTGTTGGCGTAGGCTATGACTCTCCGCCAAGGTTCGTGGTGATGCCTGTGGCCTTTGCGGAAAAGCTTTGCCGCAAGCACTGCAACTACTGGTTCACAGTACGGAAGAAGAGCGGAGAAATACGCAGCGCCTCATTTCCCATCTATCTGCGCTTTACGGCGGCGGGTGGTGCTCACGCACAACATAACGAGGAAATGAAGCGTAATCTTTCGGCCTTCCAGGACCGCTGGGATCTGCTTTCCGAACCGATAGAACGTCTGCATGACGAGACAGCTTGGAACTTGGAATGAGAAGGACTCTGTATGCCCTGCGGTTTTGTCCGAAGCCCATGAAACCTCGCCCCAGGTTGGCTCGCCTTTCTGGCGCACGCTAGTGGATTGCGCAAAGGAAGGTATGAGCAACGTTTGAGCAACGGCAGATGTGAATTCTCCGCCCGATTGTTCAGCCAGCGGCCAGCTTGATGCAGACCGGATCCGCCCAGTTCGCGCAACGGCACGGCAAGCATACGCTTGTCGGGCAAGGGCAATATGTCCCGGCCTTCGTAGAATAGAATCCCCCGCTCGAAATCTTTTCCGCACCGGTCGGAGAGCCGGGCGAGCCCACGCCAATCCCTGGATGTCACCGAGGCGGCGGCCTTGACCTCGATGCCCCAGTTTTTTCGGCCACGGGTCATCACCACATCGACCTCCACCCGATCCTTGTCGCGGTAGTGCCTTCCCCCTCCTGGATGAGGATCCTGAGGTCATCGGGTGTCATGCAAACACCTCGGATCTTCTGATGACCCCCTCGCTCCCACAGAGCGTCCGCAGATCACACTCCTTGCAGATCGCCGCCTCGGGTGTTGTTGTGACCTCGAACCGGCACCCGGTCTCGTCGAAACGCCGGCCAGCTTCTTCCACCCGTTCAGAGTGATACGGGAGGCTCATGAGCGCATCCTCCTTGCGCGGCTCCGAAGTCCAATACAGAAAAAGCCGGTCCGCGCGGCGTGGCGGTGATCCAAGATGTGCGCGTAAGCGCAAAGTTGCCGCTCGTAGGCGGCAAGCAACTCGGGACGTCCTTGGGACACGGCGAGGCCTTGAAGTCGAGCAATTCCAGCTTGCCGCCGCCGCCGATCAGGAGATCTGGCCGCCATCGTCCCGCCCAACTCGCCATACTACGTACCTACGTATCAACGTAAATACTGCTCTAGCGCGGCGACGAGGATATTCTGATGGGACATGTCGCTATCTAGCGCATGGAGCCGTAATCGTCGGTAGAGTGCGGGACTCACTTTCACAGTGAGCGCTTTCGTCCTCTCCGCTGTTTTTCTGGCAACCGTTTTTATGGCGCCTGCGGGCTCCTCTTTCTTCTTAGTGCCGGGTAGAACAGTGTCGAGACCTGCGGCTTTAGCCATCTTTCTTCACCTTACGTAGTAGCGTAGTTACGTATTTCCATAATAACGCAATTTCTTCCGCGCTGCGAGATTTCCCATTGAGTTCCCGCGCCACCCGGCCGTCAATCATTGCGGCTGCGAAACCGACGCGGTGATGCACCGTCACCGGTGCCACCGTGCCGTATTGGCTCAAGGCGACGGCTGCTTGGCCGGTTAGCCGCGCCCTCATCACCGCCGCATTGATCACGAACATCACTGGCTTGTCGTATTTCTCAACAAGCTCCATAGTGCCCACTACCGCCCGTAGATCGTGGGGACTCGGTTTCGTGGGCACAATAACCAAGTCCGAGAGCTGAACCACCTCCCGGATTGTTTCGGAGATTGCCGGTGGTGTGTCGAGAAATACAGCCTTGACTCCCGAGTCTTGCCATTGCTTAAGCAATGCGGGCAACTGGCGGGGCTGCGCGTCGGCAAAGTGCAGCTGATCTTCCGCTCGCGCTTTCCACCAGTACCCCAAGCTACCTTGGGGATCGGTATCTACAAGGATGACGGGACCAGCCTGGGCGGCTTCAACAGCTAGGTGGCCAGCGAGGGTGGTTTTACCGACACCCCCTTTTTGTGCGACGAACGCGTAGATATCCATTTACGTGACTACGTATCACATTTAATACGTAGTTAAGTATATCAGTAAATGAGTCCTGCAGGAAAGGAACATAGTGTTGAGGACGGTGATCATGGTGGCCATGCCCACGCGTCCTCAATCAGAATTCACTGCTTGCCGGCGCTCAACCAAGCCTTTGAGCGGTCGCCGCGCTGGTCCCAGATACGCAACACTTCGCTTCGGTCATTGACGACTCGGCAGATGAACGAAAATGGCGTTCGCGTGCTCGAAGACTCCCGTACAACCGCCATCTCCTCGACCAGGTGCCCTGTGATGGTATTGACCTGAAAGCGGTGCACGTTGGTATAATTGCGGTATGAAAACAGCAATCTCACTACCGGACGAACTGTTCCTGTCGGCTAACGAGTTGGCGGAGCGGCAAGGAGTGTCGAGGAGCAAATTGTACGCTACAGCAGTTTCTGAATACTTGGCGAAACACCGTGACGAGGATGTGACGTCTAAGCTAAACGAGGTTTTCGCCGATGAATCGAACGGCCTCGATCCGGGGTTGAGGGCCGCCCAGGCTCGAAGCGTCAGCTCTAGCAAATGGTAGTTGCGCGCCGCGAGGTGTGGTGGGCGGATCTGGATGTTCCGCGAGGATCGGAACCTGGTTTCCGCCACCCCGTCCTCATCGTCCAGGCCGATGCTTTCAATCGAAGCAGGTTGAAAACAATCCTTGGTGTTATCCTCACATCGAACACGCGGTTACTCGACGCTCCCGGGAACGCCCTGCTTCCAGCGGCAAGCACGGGGCTCCCGAAGGACTCCGTCGTCAACGTCACTCAGATCGTGACTCTCGACGAATCCTATCTCTCCGGTCGGGTTGGACAAGTTTCCCGGAAACTCATGGCTCACGTCGATTCCGGACTCAGGCGGGTCCTGGATTTGTAGTTGGCTTAGTGCGTCGCCTCCGGCCCTGGGCGGGTCACGTTTCAGACGATGGGCCATGCGGAACTCCCGCAACGGGCCAAACCGGCTGAATGTCCCACTGGTTTTCCTTCGCATCGTAGCCTTGGACAAAAGCGGCTTCCTCCACGAAACGCCGCCCCTCGCGGCGCGTCATGTGAATCACCATGGCGATTCCGTCCACCACCCCTCGACAGGTGACTTCCCAGGGAAGCTCTCCGCCGCCCTGCATGGCGCAGCTGGCGATCCGCGATAAGGCGCTCTCGGCGTTGTTGGCGTGCACGGTCGTCAGCGACCCGCCGTGTCCGGTGTTGAGGGCTTGCAGCAGGTCCGCCGCCTCGCCGCCTCGAACCTCTCCCACCACGATATGATCCGGTCGATGCCGCAAAGCATGGCGCACCAGATCCCGGATCATCACCGCGCCTTCCTGCAACCCCCGCGCTTCAAAGCGGACACAATTCGAGTGGTCAATGCGTAGCTCCAGGGTGTCCTCGATGGCCACAATCCGCTCGTCAACGGGTAGCAGTTCTATGAGGGCATTGAGCAAGGTGGTCTTGCCTGATCCGGTCCCACCGGAAACCAGAATGTTGCGCCGGGTCATCAACATCTGCTCTGCCGCTTTCAAGACGTTTTCCGGTAGGGCTTTCTGCCCGACTAGATCCGCCGCGCTGAAGGTCCGCTTGCCGAATCGCCGGATGGTGATCGCAACGTGGGGACTGGCCGGGGGAACACAGATCGCCACGCGGGAACCATCATCAAGGCGGGCGTCGATGATCGGCGTGGCGGCCGGGTCCAGGCCCAAAGGACGGGCGATGTGAATAGCCGCCCGTAACAAGGCCGATTCGTCCAGCCCTGGCGCTGCATGAGCCGTTAACCGGCCTCGTGCCTCGATCCAAACATTACCGGCGCCGTTAATCATGATCTCGGACACTTCCGCGTCTTCTAGCAGGGGTTGGGGTCTGAGTAGCAATGGAACAGGAATGTACGCTAAGGGCGTGGATCGCTATCTTCCGGAAATGCGTCTGCGCCGGATCCAGGAGTAGAGTGTGGTGGGTGAACAGCCGAGAATCTTTGCCACAGAGCGTTTGCTGACCCCTTTATTCAAGTAGTCGACGATCTGGGCACGGCGATCGTCGAGCATCAGCTTGGTGGCTCGGCCTTTCGGTCGGCCGAGGGGCAGTCCCGCTGCTTTGCGGCGCTCGAGCGCCTCTTTCGTCCTGGCCGAGATAAATTCCCGCTCGATCTGCGCCGCGAGCCCAAGGATCGTTGCGGTTATCGTGGCCGGCAACGATTGGTCGAGCACCATCCGATTCTTGGCGATGTGCACCGTCACGCCTCGCTCTGCGGCCGCCTGCAGCAACTCCAGCACTTGGAGAGTGGATCGCGCTAAACGAGAGACCTCGGCTGCGACCAGCACGTCACCCGCATCGGCCGTCTCGAGCAGTTGCCCGATCTCCCGGTCTCTTCAAGACCTCCGACCGCTGGTGGTGTCCTCCACAAACTCGATCGGAGCAACGCCTTGAGAGTTGCAATAGTCGAGCACTGAGAGCTTCTGGTTCTCGACGTCCTGCGTGTGGGTGGACACTCGAAGATAGGCGTAATTGGCCACGGGTTCAGCGAAACGGTCGTTGGGAGATGTTGTGGACGCTCTCCGTCCACAACAATAGCATGGGATCGGTCCCTATCCGTTCACCGAATACGACCCCTTTCTCTGGACACCGATGCCGGTCGACTTCCTGAGCGAAACGCAGAGAGCCGCCTACAGCCGGTACGCCGGAGAGCCGTCGGCCGAGCAACTCGCTCGGTACTTTCATCTCGACGCCCACGATCGTTCGGTGATTGCCACGCGCCGAGGGGATGAGAATCGGCTCGGGTTTGCAGTCCAATTGGGGACGGTCCGATTCCTCGGCATCTTCTTGCCTCGCCCTACGGAGGTTCCCGATGGAGTGGTCCGGTTCGTCGCGACGCAGCTCGGGATCCGGGACACGACTTCGTTTGCGCGCTATGCCCAACGCACGGCCACCCATCGAGAGCACGCCAGCGAGATCCAGAAGCGGTACGGCTACCGACCCTCTAGCGATCCAGCCGAGTCGTTCCAGCTCCTTCGCTGGCTCTATACCCGGGCCACGCTGAGCGCCGAGCGGCCCAGTGTTCTCTTCGACCGGGCGACGGCTCGTCTGGTAGAACGCAAGGTCCTACTTCCCGGTGTCACCGTCCTCGAGCGACTCGTCTCGTCCGTGCGAAACCGGGCTGTGAAGCGCTTGTGGTGTCTCCTGAGTGCTCTGCCAACCCCGGAGCAGCGCGCCACTCTCGATGCGATGCTCTTGGTTCCCGAGGCGAGCCGACGATCGAACCTGGACCGTCTACGACGCTCTCCGACCACGATCAGCGCCCGATCCCTGTGCCAAGCACTCGAACGCCTCAGCGAGATCGAGAAGCTCGGCCTGAGCGATCTTGACTTCTCGAGAATCCCTCCAGGGCGCGTGGACGCACTCGCGCGCCAAGCGAACGCCGCACGAGCTCAGGCAATTGCACGCATGCCGGACGATAGGCGCATCGCGACGCTGGTGGCCTTTGTCAGCCGCCTCGAACGCACAGCTTGCGATGACGCACTAAACCTCATGGACCTCGAGCTCGCGAAGCTTCTCACAGAGGCCGAGCGAGCGGGCAAAGCCAAGCGCAAGAAGACGCTCCAAACCTTCGACCAGGCCGCCGTGCTGCTGCGAGATGCCCTTCTGATCGTCCTCGATCCGACACAGGAAGACCTAGAACACGTCCGCGAGCAACTCTACGCACGGGCGTCTCACGAGGAACTCGTCGAGGCCGTTGCTTGCGTGGATCAGATCGCGCGGCCACACGGGACGCATCACTACGAAGAACTCATCTCCCGTTATCGATCCGTCCGATTGTTCCTGCCTAAACTTCTCGAGCTCCCCTTCGAAGGCCTACCGGCCGGGCAGATCGTGCTAGGTGGACTCGCAGCGGTTCGAACGCTAGAGGGCCGTCGTCGGATCGGTCGTGACGAGATCCCCGGCACTCTGGTGACCCCCACTTGGGAACGCTCCGTTTTCGTCGAACCAGACCAGGTCGAGAGACGGAGTTTCACGTTCTGCGTTCTAGAACAGCTTCGCAGCGCATTGCGGCGCCGGGATGTCTTCGTCTCCAAGAGCACCCAGTGGGGCGACCCTCGGGCGCAGCTGCTAGGGCCCGACTCATGGGGCAAAGCGCGCACCTCGACGTGTCGGATGCTGGGATTGTCTTCGACGCCGGAGCCATTCCTCGAGAACATCGGCCGGGAGCTCGACGAATCGTACCGGCGCACAGGCGAGCGCTGGCGGCAGAACGCTGCGGTTCGGATTGAGGCAGCAGGCGAGCGCGAGGAGCTCGTCCTCACCGGGCTAGATGGACTCGAGGATCCACCGAGTCTCGTGGAACTCCGCACGCTGACCGAGCGGATGCTGCCGCAGGTAGACCTGCCGGAGCTGCTGCTCGAGGTGAACGCATGGACAGGATTTGCCGACGCCTTCACCCACGTGAGCGAGACTCGTTCGCGGATCCCCGACCTACCGACCAGCGTGTGCGCCGCGTTGATCGCTGACGCCTGCAACATCGCTCTGGAGCCGCTGGTTCGAAAAGACACCCCAGCGCTGACTCGTGGGCGTCTCAGTTGGATCAAGCAGAACTACTTTCGTGCCGAGACCTTGATACAGGCCAACGCCGCTCTTGTGGACTGCCAGATGACGATCCCCCTGGCCCAACACTGGGGCGGAGGCGAGGTCGCCTCGGCCGACGGGCTTCGCTTCGTCGTACCGGTCCGAACCCTCAACGCCGGGCCGAACCCTCGGTACTTCGGAACCGGCCGAGGCGTCACCTATTACAACTTCACCAGCGACCAGTTCACCGGGTTTCACGCCATCGTCGTCCCCGGGACGATCCGCGACTCGCTCTACGTTCTCGATGGCCTGCTCGAGCACGAAACGAGCCTCGAAGTCCAGGAGATCGTGACGGACACGGCCGCCTACAGCGATCTCATCTTTGGGCTGTTCCGACTGCTGGGGTTTCAGTTCAGCCCCAGGCTCGCAGACCTCGGCCGCACGCGGTTCTGGCGTATCAATCGCCGCGCGGAATACGGGCTGCTGAACAGTCTTGCACGGAGTCGCATCAACCTCAAACTCATCCGAAGTCACTGGGATGACATCCTCCTCGTGGCCGGCTCTCTCGTCCAGGGGACAGTGAGGGCCTCGGAGCTGATTCGCGCCCTACAGCGGGGCGGAAGGCCCTCTTCTCTGGCGCGCGCCATCTCTGAAATTGGGAGAATCGCCAAGACACTCCATCTGCTGGCCTACATCGACGACGAAGCGTACCGCCGCCGCATCCTGCGACAGATCAATCGAGGGGAAGGGCGCCACAGTGTTGCCAGGGCTGTGTTCTTCGGCAAGCGCGGCGAGCTACGGCGTCGCTACAAAGAGGGGCAGGAAGATCAGCTCGGCGCGCTGGGCCTCGTCGTCAATGCGATCGTGCTCTGGAACACGCGCTACATGGATGCGGTACTGAGCAAGCTGCAGGCCGATGGAGACGCCATTGCGGACGCCGATGCCCGGCGACTCTCGCCGCTCGTCCACAAGCACCTGAACTTCCTCGGTCGGTACCACTTCTCCCTTCCCGGGGACGTCAGAGGCGGGGAACTGCGCGAGCTACGGGACCCGAACGCTGGACTTGAGCAGGAGTGGCTGCTCCCGGTCGGCAGCCCTTAGCGTACATTCCTGTTCCGTTGCTACTCAGACCCCATCCCGATACCTCAGAGTGAACCTGGCATAGAGCCAAACGGCGCGTCGAATGATTTCCGGTGGAAAGCGGTGACGTTTGAAGGAGCTGGTGTCCATCCCAAAAGGCTACACCGAAATCATCAGATCGAGATTAGAGCACTTAACGTGACAATGCCTAATGACGTGCCAGCGGCTGCAGACTTGCCGGTAGCGGCGCCAATAAAGCCGCCACGTCAACAACGCTTCCTGCTGTCGTGGGAAGACGAGCAGGCGCTCGGTGCGTTGACACACGAGCTATCTGAGGCTGTGGGCACACCAGTCAAACTCTCAAATGTGCTCCGGTCCTACGTTATGCTCATTCGACACTCCGGGGAGGAAATTGTTCGAAACGCTGGTAGAGCCGGGCCGCTCATACGTCCAGCCAACAACGACCAAGCGGCTCTGGCGATGTTTGAGCATCGAATCACGCAGGTTCTTCAGGCAGGTTTCCGAGAGGCAAAACACCTCACTTAGGAATGCTGCGAAAATTTTTATAGATTCTGTATTTTCAGTCAAATACCCATGATTATGGGAGGCTTCTCTCGAACCGTTTTCAGGCGATCTTCCGACCCTTCCTGAACCGCCCAATGTGCACTGTAGTCGCTACTTTGATACTGGTGAGCCTTGATGATCATTTCATCAAACGATTGTGTTGCAACTTTGGCCGGCGGGGCTGGGAACCTGAAGAGATTATGAAGAAGGCAATCCGACCGGCGATCTTCAAATGGCGACAAACGGAGCCCGGGTAGGCGGCGTGCAACGCAATACCGCTCCCCCTGGAACGTGTTGCATCCGGGACGGGCATTCGCCGAGAAGCTGGCGGAAGGGGAAATCATGAGCGAGGCTCTTCTGGAGCGTCTCGGAGAGTATTTCGCTGGTCAAATCGTTCCTCTGGTTCCAACGGAGGAAGCGGCTGATATCGGCACAACGGAAGATGAGGAAGAGGTAAAATGAGTTTCAGGCGAATCCGCCTGCGGTGACCGCAACTGGTAGATTGTCCGGCCAACGACTCGGACAACATGACATCGGGTACACGTACTGCCGCCGATACGGGGTGAAATGATGGGTGACGAAACTACGGAACAAGCGGTCAGCAAGCGGCAAACCGTACAGCTCAAGTTCCTCTACCTCGACCCTAACAACTTCCGGTTTGTGGATCACCCGGAATACCGGACCGTCCCCACGGAGCGTGTCTTCGATGCGGATGTGCAGCGACGCACGACGGGTTTCATTCTGGGACGTTCCCAGGAGAATGTTAAGGATCTAACCGCCAGCATCAAGGAGAACGGTTGGCTCGATATCGATCCGATCCTTGTTCAACGAAAGGAGGCGAGACGATTCCTCGTGGTCGAGGGAAACCGGCGTGTTGCGACGCTTAAGCATTTACAGCGTCGGTACGAAGAAAATGCCATTGATCTCGGTAGGCTGGACAACGCGTTGTTTTCCAGGATACCTGTAGTCCGCTACGAGGACGTGGACGAACGTCATCACATGGTGATGATGGGGCTCCACCACATCTCCGGGAAACGACGGTGGCCCGCCATCAATCGTGCCCTGGCGATGAAACAGCTCAACGAGTATTTCCAGAACGATGCAGACGCGGTCTGTCGAGCCCTCGGCGCAAGCAAACGAGAGTTCAACCTTTCCATTAGGACTCTGGCACTCGTGGCTTCCTACAAGGACAGCGACTACGGCGACCAGTTCCAGTCAGACCAGTACAACCTGTTTCGCGAGATCCTCAAGAGTAGCCCAATGCGTGATTGGCTCGGCTGGGATCACGGGACATGTACTGCGTCCAACACATCAAACCTCTATCGTCTTTTTTCGTGGATGGCGCGCGAGGAAGACTCTGAGGATAGAGAGCAAGAAGACCACGATATCGATGTCCGGTGGACGCCGGATCCCGTGATCACAACCGGAGGACATATTCGCGAACTCGCCAAAATCGTTGAGGATCCCAACGCCGTAAAACGTCTGGACGAGACCCGCAGCCTTCAGGAGGCTACGCTTTCCAGCGCACTACTGGTCAAGAGTGAAATCGATGGAGCGTTCGGGTGGTGCGATAGAGGCCTTCAAAAGCTTGTGATGCGAACCGGAGAGCTGGAAGGCCGCGACCTCGATCGAGTCGAACAACTCATAGGCCAACTCCAGGGAGTCGCGCTTGCCCGTAAGCGACGGCCACTCACCGCCGGTCATCGGTTGCCATGGCAGCCCTTCAACGAGACCACACAATCACAGTTTTCTTCCATCAACGTAGAAAGCTATCGTGGAATCAGAGGTCTCGTGATCGATGACCCTGGTCGAGTCAATCTCATCGTCGGAGTTAACAATGTTGGGAAGACTTCGCTGATTGAAGCGATCTACTTGCTTGCCCATCAAAACGATGAACGGGCATTGCTGGATACCATCCGTTGGCGAGGTCGAGTGGAGGGCGAACTTGATCCACTGTGGCTGGTTAACCAACTTCCGCAGGTAGCCCGGATCTCGGGACGCTTCGACCAGGTGCAATGCAATACTGCAACGTTCGACGTGGCGGTTGCTACTGAACCCGAACGGGACATCGAGAACCAGACCTCCTTTCTGTCGAAGCTCACCATCGAGTGCGGTTACGGTGGTCATTCACAGAATACGGAAGTCGCGTTCTTCGTTGATCGTCCACGGCGGACAAATTTTCAAGGACAGTATTTGTTGTGTCGCTCGGCACTTACGAGCCCGTTTTCGGCTAACCGTCCCGAGACCCTGGCCCGCTGCAACAAGGACAGTTTGGAGGCCGGAACAAAGCAGAAGATCATCGACTTTATCAAGGAACACGTCGAGCCGAGACTCCGTAACATCGAGCTTGCCGACCAATTCAATCGATTTCTGGTGAGTCACGATGATTTCGACAAGGCACCTGATCTGGCCTCGTTCGGTGAGGGTTTGCGGCGCGTATTCGAGATTGGGCTCCTCTTTGCGGGCAGCCGCGGCGGCGTATTGCTCATCGACGAGTTTGAGAATGCGATCCACACGGAGCTTCTGATGAAGTTTACGCGTCTCGTTCATGAGCTGGCGGTCGACCTCAACGTGCAGGTCTTTCTGTCGACCCACAGCAAGGAAGCAATTGACGCATGGATCCTGAACGAATACCGAATCGACGACATTGTTGGCTATGCGATCAGCCGCACGAACGGTCGCGCCGGGGCTAGGCGTTATGACGGATCGAAGCTCCTTAGACTGCACAACGCGGTGGATTTTGACCTTAGAGGTATTCGATGAAGGCGGTTCTGGTGTTCTGTGAAGGCCGCCATGATGTCGTGTTCGTCCAACGGAGCCTGGGAGCCCTCAGTGACTGTGAATGGGTCGATAAACGCATCAGTAAATTGCCTTCGCCGTTTGGGATTGGCAAGACGACTGCCAAGGGGCTCATAGCGAGGCGAATTGAGCGCCGCTCTCTCGAAGATCCCACACTACAGGAGGCAGCACACTCTCCGCTGCCCTGCTTCGAATCCGTTGTAGAAAACAACGCGTTGGGCACCATGTACTTTCTCGTTCGTGTCCATGGTTGTGATCGGCAGGGCGCCATTCTAGATCTGCTTGAGGACCTTCGCACCACAATTACCGAGGAAGCTGCCGGTACGTATGACGTATCCGAATATGCGGCCGCCTTCTTGTTCGACGCTGATACGGAAGGTTTGACGGCAACGTTGACGAAATTTCGCGACCGTTACACTGCGTTTTTCGAAGATCTCTCGAGCCTCGAACACAGCAAGTGGGCGTCAGAAGCTGCCGTTCCTGTCGGCTGTTTTGTCTTTCACGGGGGTGACCAGGACGAGACGGGTACACTTGAGGATCATCTGGCACCAATGGCAGAAGCGGCTTGGCCCAATCAATACGCGGAGGCCCGGAATTTCATCGACGATAACAAGACCGCCAATGACAAGGTCTCCACCAACAATGCGAAACGACTGAAGGCGATCATCACGGTGACAGGTCAGTTCAACCACCCCGGGGACCCTATGTCGATCATCATCGCCCGAAGTGGTTTATCGGCAGACAGCTTCAAGACATCACAGTTGAGCCAAGCGCTCGTTGGCTTCCTGACAAAGATTCCGTGGAGGGGCTCTTAATCCAGGAATGCTGCAGTCGTCCGCCGCTAGCAGTTTCAGCAAAGCAGGCCCATTTTGTCGAAGCAGGTGAAGCGGTGCCCCGCTGGCGCGAGGGCGGTTTCGCCGTCCCGTCCAGGCCGACGAAGGCCAGCCTGATGAAAACCAGATTGTCTTGCTCGCGTCCCATAGGTTTGGCCGATTGAGCGGCGGTAAGGGGCGGAAGTCGCCCTGTTCGACTTGCTTATCCTGCCGCCAGTTGTAGTCTCTAGCGCAGATTGCTTGCGTCCAGCACCTTGCCCTCCTGAGCGGTTTGGTAGCTCACCGAGTCGACGACATTGCCACCGTCATCAATGAGGGCGACAGTGTCTCCATTGTTGTTCAACGCCATTGACTGGCCATCGCGGGTGAACGTCCGCTCGGCCCCTGCCTCGAGCGTGCCGAAGAGCGTCCACGTGCGGTTGGCCCTGTCTTTGAGGTGCCAGCCGTTCAGTGATACCGCGTGTCTACGCTGGATTCCTGAGATCTGCCCGACAAGTGGCTGCACGACGTGGGGCGTGTGGCTCCACGAGGCGGAGGACGGGGCGAGGTCCGTGGTGCTTCCCAACGGGACGCCGCTCGGCAAAAATTGGCCCTGGACAGTGCAAGGACAGCCTGCGCTTCTGCTATCGCGCGAGTGAAGGAGCTTTATGACCGAGTTAGAACAGCAGTTGACGAACGCCTTGACCGCGCTTTCGAAGCAGTACGATCCGGAGATGGAGCAGCAGTCCGGGCGGGTCGGGGAATTGCAGGAGCGGTTGCAGCGGCTCGAAGAAGCGGTCAAGGACTTAAAGCCGCAGCTGGGGCGGACCGAAGCGCTGGCCGAGGATTTGAAAGAGCAAGTCGAACTCTTGGCAGCGGACTACAAGGAGATCGCCGAAGTGTTGAGCGGGTCCTGAACCATATCCGGCAAGTACAACAGCAACGGCAGCGCGGGCCGGAGCGAGACTATGGCCCGAGCCGCTAGGTCTTTCTCCCCTGTGGTCGGTTTGTTTCTGTGTTTCTTTTCTTGGGTGCGTGGGAGAATCTGTTACGAAAATGAAGAGATTCAGTCAACGGAAGGGTCTCAAGCCGGTGGTGGAAGTCATCCAGACTGACTTTATGAATTCCGAACTACGGAATTCTCTCGGTTAAACAACTGTTGAGCCTGTTGCCGAACGGAATCTGCCGCCCCTCCAGGGCTGATGATTCGCTTCGACCGTTGTTTCCCGTGGTCTTGCGCCCATGGGCTATGCCCTTCCGACCGCTCCGCGGCCTCTCAGGCGAACTCCAAGAGGGGCGAAAGAGAATAGTCGAGACCGGAAGGCCCCGTTGCAGGACGACATCATCTACGTCAGGCCCGAAAGGGGGCGACAGCAAAGCAGGAGTCAGAGTTCGGCAACAGGCTCTGTTTTTCTGTAATTTCCTTGAGGGCCTGTAGGGAAGGATTGCTCCACTTGTTTTTTCCAGCCGGCCAGGTTCAGGTATTGCCGGCCGGTTAACCACTCCTCGTGTATCTCCGCAAGCACAGCCGAGATGAGCCGCAGCGCCGATGCTTCGTGGGGAAAGATTCCCACCACCCGGGTTCGTCTCCGGATCTCCCGGTTCAACCTCTCCAGTCCGTTGATGGTTCGGATCCTTTTTCCACCAGCTCCTCGGATAATCAAACACCGTCAGACCTTCATCCACGTTCTCTTCCAACCATCTCACGAACTCCGGTGCAATCTTTTCGAACTTCTTGACGACTTTATCCTTGAGCTTCTCGGCATCCTCTCGAGAGGGGGCGTTGAAGATGTCCCGCATGGCCTGGGCGATCCGGGGCTCGTCTTCTTTGCGGCGAGCATATTCTTGGGCGTTTTTACTCAGGTGAAACTGGCAACGGTTCCAGGGCACCGACGGATAGACCGCCCGTCTGGCCGCCTTCAGTCCTTCGTGATCGTCCCTGACCAACAGCTCGACCTCTCTCAGGCCCCGCTTGTGCAGATCCGCCAAAAACTCTCGCCAATGCACCTCCGCTTCGCTGATCTTGGCGCTCAGACCCAACACCTCTCGCGTCCCGAAACGATTGACTGCAATGGCCTTCAGGATGGCCACGTCCTGCACCCTGCCGCCTCTTCGAACCTTCACGTAGTGGGCATCCAGGTACACGATCGGATACTCCCCCAGCTCCCGGCTTCGAAACTCCTCCAGCTCCTCGTCCAGCATCCCGGCCACTCTTGAGACCTGGGTTGCCGAGATCTCCAGACCATACAACTGCTCAGTAATCTCGGTGACTTTCCTCGTCGAGACTCCCATCACGTACATCTCGGCAATGGCCAGCTTCAGGGCCTTCTCCGAACGGCAGCCTCTCTCCAGCGACTTAGGATAAAACCTCAACCCTCGCACCTGGGGAATCTCCAAGCGCAGCTCTCCCACTCGAGTCCGAATCCGCTTGCCTTTGAATCCGTTCCGATACCCTCGTCGGCTCTTTGTCCTCTCGTAGGCCTCCGCTCCCAAGAACTCGCTTCTTTCCAACTGCATGGTCACGTTGAACAGCTTCTCCAGGATCCCTCGAAAGGCTTCTGTTCCTTCCTCGATCAACTCTTCTAAAATCTCCCGTGGTACTCTCGTTTCCAGCTGGACTCAATTGATTCTCCTTTCCAGATTCAGGTTTCTGTTTTTGGAGAATCCTGTCCCAGACCTCTGTGCGAAACCGCATTGCAGCACCGATTCGATTGGCGATAGCTTTATGCAACGATGATTGGTTATGCGCCGGGGTTTCCGAGGAGGCGGGCTCTTGTCTGGGGCGTCCATGCGCCTCTATGGGCAACGGACTGTTATTGTAGCCAGCTCGCCTGGAAGCGGGGCGGTCTTTCCGAATAGGAACTCACGCCGCCCAGTCGGCGGACAAGACCTCGGCCTGTTCGAGCACCGTCCGGGTCGCTTTCTCCTGTTTGTCCGGCGGGTAGCCGTACCTGCGCAGAGTGCGCTTGACCAGACGGCGGAGATTGGCTCGCACATTCTCGCGCAGTGTCCAGTCGATGGTAACGTTGCCGCGCACAGTCTCCACCAGCTCTTGCGCGATCGCTCGAAGGGTTTCGTCGCCGAGTACCTGGACAGCGCTGTCGTTGGTCTCCAGGGCGTCGTAGAAGGCCAGTTCGTCCTCCGAGAGTCCCAGCTCTTCCCCTCGGGCGTTGGCCTCCCGTAGTTCCCGGGCCAGTTGGATCAACTCCTCGATCACCTGTGCGGCCTCGACTGCGCGGTTTTGGTAGCGGCGGAGGGTCTGCTCCAGCATCTGGGCGAATGATCGCGCCTGCACCACGTTTTTCTTCCGGCGGGTGGCAAGCTCGCCTTTCAAGAGCTTTTGCAACAGCTCGACGGCGAGGTTGCGTTGTGGCATGCTCCTCACCTCGGCAAGGAATTCATCCGACAGGATCGAGATATCGGGCTTCTCCAAGCCGGCGGCGGCGAAGATGTCGATCACTCCTTCGGAGGCCACCGCGCGGGAGATGATCTGGCGCACCGCATGATTCAGCTCCTCTTCGGGTCGCGCCTCGGCCGGAGACCGCTTGGCCAGAACTGACTGGACGGCTTGGAAGAACGCCACGTCGTCGCGGATGCGGATCGCGTCCTCGTGGGGCACGGCGAGCGCGAAGGGTTGAGAGAGATCGCGCACCGACTGCACACAGCGGTCCTTGCCATTTTCTTGCGCCAGGATGTGCTCCTGCGCGGCTGGTAGCAGGCCGAGGCGTTCCTGAGGCGTACCGGTAGTCCACTTGGACCGGTCGAAGCCGTGGAACAGGGCGCAGCAGATTTCGTACTTCTCCAGCATCACTGCCACCGCTTCCTCTTGATCGAGCGCGGTCTTCCCGGTGCCGCCGCTTTCGGTGTAGGTTGCCAATGCGCGCTTGAGTTCGTGGGCCAAGCCCAGGTAGTCGACCACCAGACCTCCCGGCTTGTCCCTGAACACGCGGTTGACCCGGGCGATTGCCTGCATCAGGCCGTGGCCGCGCATTGGCTTGTCCATATACATGGTATGCAGGCTCGGCGCATCGAAGCCAGTCAGCCACATGTCGCGCACCAGCACGATTTGCAGCGGATCGTCGGCATTGCGGAATCGGTTCGCCAGCGCCTCACGCCGGGCCTTGTTGCGGATTAGCGGTTGCCATCCGGGTGGATCGGAAGCCGCGCCGGTCATCACCACCTTGAGGTTTCCCTTGTCGTCATCCTCGTGATGCCAATCGGGGCGCAGGCGCACCAACTCGCGATAGAGGGTGACGCAAATGCGGCGGCTCATGCACACGACCATCGCCTTGCCATCGAGGGCTTCAAGGCGCTGCTCGAAGTGGGCGACGATGTCCTGGGCGACGAGCGCTAGGCGCTGTTCGGAGCCAACGATGGCTTCGAGCTGTGCCCACTTGGTCTTGAGCTTCTCCTTACGCCCGATCTCCTCACCCTCGGTGGCTTCCTCGAACTCTGGGTCGATAGTCGGTTTCTCGCTCTCGTCGAGGGTGAGCTTGGCCAGTCGGCTTTCGTAGTAGATCGGTACCGTGGCCTGGTCCTCGACGGCGCGCTGGATGTCATAGATGCTGATATAGTCGCCGAATACGGCCCGGGTGTTGGCGTCCCGAAGCTCGATAGGCGTTCCCGTGAAGCCGACAAAGGAGGCATTGGGCAAGGCATCGCGCATGTGGCGGGCATAGCCGTCGATAAAGTCGTGCTGGCTGCGGTGTGCCTCATCGGCGATGACCACGATGTTGCGGCGCTGGGAAAGCGTCGGGTGGGTGTCGCCCTGCTCCTCGGGAAAGAACTTCTGGATAGTGGTGAACGCCACACCGCCCGATTCGACCGCGAGCTTGGCGCGCAGATCCGCCCGGCTTGCCGCCTGTACCGGAGGCTGGCGCAACAGATCCTGGCATCGGGAGAAGGTGCCAAAGAGCTGGTCGTCCAGGTCGTTTCGATCCGTCAGCACAACAATGGTGGGGTTGGCCATTGCCAGCTCGCGGATGATGCGCCCGGCGTAAAAGGCCATACTCAGGCTCTTACCCGAACCCTGAGTGTGCCAGACCACACCGATCCTCCGGTCGCCCGGTGCACCGCCCGGCTTTCGGCCCGGCTTCTGGCGGGCTTCTTCTTCGCGGCTCTTGGCAGCGCGCAAGGTCTCGGCGACCGCCACCTCGACCGCATGAAACTGATGGTAGCCGGCCATCTTCTTGACCAACGATCCGCTTCCGTCATCCTCGAACACGATGAAATCCCGGACCAGGGTTAAAAACCGGCGGGGCTCACAGACGCCCTCCAGCATCACCTGCAGTTGGGGTAGGTGCGGATCGGCCAGGCTCTCTCCTGAGATCGTGCGCCAGGGCTTGAACCACTCCCGTCCGGCCGTGAGGGTCCCGATGCGAGCTTCCACACCGTCCGAGACGATCAAGGCCGCATTCATAGAGAATAACGTCGGCAACTCGGCCGTATAGGTCTGGATCTGCTGCCAGGCGGTCCAGATGGTGGCCTCCTCATCCGCCGGGTTCTTGAGTTCGATCACCCCGAGCGGCAGGCCGTTGACGAACAGAACGATGTCGGGTCGGCGCTCGTGCTTGTTCTCGACCACAGTGAACTGGTTGACCGCCAGCCAGTCGTTGTTGGTGGGATCGTCGAAGTCGATGATCCGCGCCTGCGCACCTCGAATCGCGCCGTCGTCGGCCTGGTACTCCACCGTCACGCCCTCGACCAGCATCCGATGAAAGGTGCGGTTGCGGGTCTCCAGCGTCGGCCCTTCCAGACGGGTCAGCCTGCGGAAGGCGTCGTTCAGCGTTCCGACGGGTAGGTTCGGGTTGAGCCGGGCGAGGGAATCGCGCAGGCGCTGCTCCAGTACCACCTGTCCGTAGTCGGTACGCTCTGCGCGCGGCGTATCGGGAGCGATTTCGGGACCATGGGCGATGTTCCAGCCGAGGCTCGTCAACCAGTCGAGGGCAGCGTCTTCGACGGTGGATTCGTTAAGAGGAGGCAAGGTACGCCTCTCTTGCGGCTGCCCACGGTACGTCCTCAACCTCCGATTGATACCCTTGTCCACGCCGCAATCGATTCAAATACTGGCCTGTGACCTGCCCCCAGGAACGAGTCCACTCTCTAAGTTAGACCTGGGACCATTTGAAGTCCACTCCATGGTATAGAACTCTGGGCCTGGGACCTGGGTAATCTGGCCTCCGGCGCCGGCGGCCGATAGGCCAAGGCGCTGTGAGGCCGTCGCTGGTTGTACTCCCTGCGCCATCTCTCGGCCAACACCTTCGCTTCCCACAACGTGTCGAAGACTTCTACGTTCAGCAGTTCATCCCGCAGTTTTCCGTTGAAGCTCTCCACATATCCATTCTCCCAGGGGCTGCCGGGCTCGATGTATAAGGTCCTCACCCCAACAGCCTTCAGCCAGTCCCGAACCGCCTGAGCCGTAAACTCCGACCCGTTATCGGACCGAATGTATTCAGGCACTCCCCGATCCACGAACAACTCCGCCAATCGATCCAACACGTCCTGGTGATTCATCTGTCGTTGAACCTCAATGGCCAGACACTCCCGGGTGTATTCATCCAGTAGGGTTAATAATCGAAAGGCCCTTCCGTCATGGGTTCGCTCATGCACGAAGTCATAGCTCCAGACGTGATCCTTGTGAGCCGCTCGTAACCGAACGCAGGATCCATCATGAAGCCACAGTCTCCTTCGTTTCGGCTGTCTGGACGGGACTTTCAGCCCCTCCTGTCTCCACAACCTCTCCACCCGCTTGTGATTCACTTTCCACCCTTCCCAACGAAGCATGGCCGTGATCCGTCGGTAGCCGTATCGCCCGTAGTGCGTGGCCAACTCCACCATCTCAGCCACCAATCGAGCCTCATCATCGGGGATATGCCTTTCCCTTCGCTGGGTCGATCGAGCCTGTCCCAGCACTTGGCAGGCCCGACGTTCGGAGACGCGCTCTGCTCCCAATCTCTCCCTCACCCACACCACTGCGCGTCTCCTCTTCGTCGGGCCTAGAAGTTTCCCGAGGAAACTTCCTTTAGGATCTGCTTGTCCAAAGACAGATCTGCCACTAGCTTCTTCAACCGGGCATTCTCCTTCTCCAACACCTTCAACCGCTTGGCCTGATTCAGTCGAAGCCCTCCGTACTCCTTGCGCCACCGGTAGTAGGTCTGCTCGGTCACCCCAATCTGTTTGCACACCTGGCCCACCGTCTGTCCTTGGGCTAGACCTGCCTCTGCCTCACGCAGCTTCATGATGATTTGTTCTGCCGTAAACCGCTTCCGTGCCATCCTTGCCTCCTTCCTAAAACCGAAAATCCTAACATTCAACTTGGACCCGTTTTAGGGGGCAAGGTCATGACCAAACAGGTCTATGTTGGTCTTGTTGTCATCCCACATGGTTCTATTCTGATAAAAGCCTAAACTCGGAATACCTTCATCACTTCATCCCCGAGGTGATTGATTACCTTCACAGCAATCCGCCCTGACTTTGGTTTGTCGAAAGGCCGGGACATGTCGCTATACAGCGTCTCCCACGCCTCCTGGTTGATCTCGGCTTTGAGGGTAGTTTTGAGTGCTTTGTACGGGTCAGTGGCCCCGAGGAAATAAGCGTGGCGGACGAAGAAGCTCTCCTCGTTGTAGTCAGTGTCGACGAACCAGCAGGCGATGCCGTCGGCGTTGTCACTGCGGATCTCGCCAGTGTTAGGGTGGAAGACGTCGACGCCTTTGACCTTGACCTGTATTTGACCGTCATCCGCGTCGAGGATGGCAATGTCGGGTTCTCCGAAGATGACAAAGAGGTTACCTTGGCCGGTGTTTTTGAGGTCGTCGGCCATGTGGAGGTCAGCGTTCATGCGCGCCTTGAGGATTGGAACCCGTCCCAGCTTGTTGAAGTCCGTCGAGTGGGCTTCGTAGTTGAAAGCACACGCGATCAGGACGTCAAAATTCGCGTCTGCCGCCTCGCGGGCGGCTTGCACGAGATCGGGCCGGGAGACGGTGCCGAATTCCGGGCCGATGAAGATGGCGGCGCGCTTCTCGACGCCTGCCTGTGCGTTGTACGCAAATAGGCCGGAGTCGGTAGCGCCCTTGACGTAGGTTCCTTCGGCGCAGACGAGGTCGCCTGGCCAAGGCTTGATTCCGGAGAAGGAGATCCGGTCGTCTTTGTGCGCCTGTTGGACGCCGGCGGTTTTGAGATGTTCCAGGATCATTCCGACGAAGTCCTGCTTTTCGCTGTAGCCGAGCTTGGCTTCGGCGGCGTTGTCGATCAGTTCGTCGTTCTCATCAACTCCCAGCAGGCGGTGCGGTGACAGGCTGTCCACTGTAAACGGTCCGGCGACCCGGACCTTCTTGTTGTCCTCGTAGGGTTTATCGTAGAGGTATTCGTAGTCCGCCTTGGCAGCGATGGAGGCGTCGACCTCCTTCTGCCGGGCGATACGCTGCTCCCACCACTGGGAGTGGCGCAACTTAGCCCCCTCGGGCCAATGGTCCTCATCGTCGCGGGGGATTTCCCACTCCTCCCAGGCCGTGCCCAAGGCTTGGTTCAACTCTTCTTGCAACGGTTCCAGCCTCTCCTGGAAGTCCTCCCAGATCACGTCGATTTCAGCGTTGTTGGCGATGGACTTGAGGGTGATGTGGGGCACGCGCTCGTACACGAAACCCTGGCGGATGTCGCCGTGCGTCGGCGCTTCCGAGGGCGATTTGCCGGCGGCCTCTCCTTCCTTTCGTTGGCCTTCGGGGGAGTCGCTGAGGAGATAATACGGGTAGCGCGCGCCCATGATGCGGGCACGGGCCAGCGCGAGGGCCACACGGGAGGTGTCGATAGTGATCCAGCGTCGCCCCCACTGTTCGGCGACATAGGCGCTGGTGCCGGAGCCGCAGGTGGGATCGAGGACAAGATCGCTGGCATCGGTAGCCATCAGGATGCAGCGTTCGACGACCTTGGAGCCAGACTGAACAACGTAGATTTTATCATCGGTGAAGGAGCCTGTCCCAGTATCAGTCCACACATTGGACAATGGGATTACCGGAAAATCGTCCAGGAATCGCACGTATTGCAGTGTCCCTCGCAATGTTGGCCAAAGACGTTCAGCCTTTTCAAGCCGAACCATGCCGACGGCATTTGTCTTCCATCCGCCTTTCTTGGGAGCTGTAATTGATATACCGCGAATCTCAAACGGAAACACTGTAGTTGGGCCTCCAGATTGAGATGTCAGATTGTCGGAACGGAATCGTCTCGCATCGTGAGGTATTAATGACGGATCATTACGCTGAGCTTTGGTGATTCTATTGTTTGATCCGTCCGCACTACGAACCAAGGAGTAGACTTGATCGGTGGAAGTTCCGACCAATTTGTCTTGATAAGAGGTCCTGAACTTGCAGTTCTCACGTTGTTTGGCATACCAAAGAATGTAGTTGGATGCTGAAGATAGAAAGTCACCTCCACGCCCTGTAGTCGTTCGAAATGTGATCTGCGATACTTGATTCTCCTCCCCAAACACCTCATCCATTACTGCCCGCACCCGGTGCACGTTCTCATCCCCAATCTGAACGAAGATCGAGCCGCTCTCTGTCAACAGATCGCGGGCCACCGTCAGACGATCCCGAAGATACGTCAGATAAGAATGTATCCCGTCTCGCCAAGTGTCTCGGAATGCCTTGACTTGCTCCGGTTCGCGGGTGATGTGGTCAACCTTTCCATCCTTGACGTCACGGCTGGTCGTGGACCACTGGAAGTTGGATTTGAACTTGATACCGTAGGGTGGATCAATGTAGATGCACTGCACCTTGCCGCGTAGTCCCTCCCGCTCCGCCAGCGAAGCCATCACCTGCAAGCTGTCGCCGAGGATCATGCGGTTGGACCAGTTGGCGTCGTGCTGGTAGAACTCGGCCCGGCCTTCTTCGTTCGGCAGCCCGTTGAAATCGGCGAAGAGGTCGGCCTGGTAGCCCGATTCGTCGGCTTTCTTCACCTCCGTTTCCTTGCTCCGGCGCACCAAGTCGTCGATCACCACTTTCGGGTAGACCTTCTCCTGGATGAAAAGCGGTGGCACCTGCACCACTAGATCGGACCAATCCGGCTCATCCTTGCCACGCCAGACGAGCTGGGGGTCGAGATCCCGGTTGCGCCGCTCATAGGCAACTTGGATCGGGTTTTGTTCCTCGTCTCGCATCACCGATTGAAACTCGGCAGTCGGGATGTTGGTGCGCCTATCTTCCGTATGCGTGAGCGTTGCAACCGTCTTTTTGCTCGCTTTTTTTGCCATGGATCTACTCAGGTCCTGAAAGGGTTTGTGATGGTTACTCCTTCAATTCGCTGTCCATGCTGCAGGTCTTCGCTGTAGAGAGTTTTACAACCCGCGTCGAGCGCGGCGGCAATGATCAGACTGTCGTAGAAGCTGAGTCTGTAGCGGGTTTGCAGATCGAGGCCATGTTGGTAAAGCGTCCGGGTCGGGTTGACCCGCCAAAGAGGCATCAAGACACGGTCCAATATCTGTCGAGCTTTCTCCGGCGCTGCATCGAGTTTTCGGGTTATAACGTTAATTGTCTCCTGGACAACCTGATAACTGATGCAACCGGTTTCGCTCTCCAAGGCCTGCTGGACCAGATGCTCTGCTCTCTCGCGTTTGTCATCATCGGTTTCATCAAACAAGTAAACGAAAACATTGGTGTCGAGGAAGTTTTCAACGCTCATTCATTTCGTCTCGGGTGAACTTCCGTCCTCCGGTGAATATACCGCCTTGCAGCTCACGGATGACTCGCATGGCTTCGGCAGCCTGCTGTTCGCGACGAACGTAGTTCTCAAGCCACCACCGGAATTTCTCGTTTAAGGTTGTGTGCTCCGCCACAGCCCGTCGGCGCGCCGCTTCAATCAGGTTCTCGTCGGCGCTCAAGGTAATGTTTTTCACGCTGGCCTCCTTATTAGCAGTTATACACTTCACAAGTGTACACTGTTTTTGTGTTTAGTCGATTTCCTCCGGCTCCCACTTTTTCGATCATCTCGTTGAACGCCGCCTCCACTCTGGCCTCGAAGTCTGACTGCATCCGGTAGACATCCGTGAATTCGGCAAAGGCCCAGCGGCCGTAACAACCGTGATGATTCACACCGGGCACCCAGTAGGTGTCCATGGCGGCTTTTTTCTCTTTGGCGTCCTCTCTTCGATAGCCCTTGATCTCGACTATGAGATGCAAGAGATCGCCCTCGCTATGGCCATCGTCGACGAGGACGATAAAGTCCGGGATGTAGGTCCGCGCTTCGGAGGCGTAGCGGTAGGGAACCTCGAAACCAAGATTGTGGTTCTTGACGTATGCTTTGACCCGAGGATGGGCTTCGGCCACACGGCAAAACTCCGCTTCCCAGTCGCTGTCAAGGATGACCCAGTTGATGTGGCAACGGCGGGCATCCGTTTCGTAGCGGCTGGTCTTGGACGTGTTGAAGTTCACGTGTGTCGTGGAGCCGACGGGATTGTACGGATCAAGCACCGCCTTGACCGGACGAGAGCCGCTTTCCGATCGCATGATGCCGGCCGTGATGCGCTCGCAGGCAATGTCGCCCAGCTCCTGGTACATGAGCTGGGCGGGATAGGTGCCGCCCTTGCAAACGAGGCAGCCATCGAGCCACTGTTTGGTGATGCGCTTGAGCTGTCCGAAGAGATGAAGTTTTGGTTCTTTGCCCGGATCGCGCCACTTCTTGTAGAGCAACCGCTTGGTGAGATGAAAGAGAAGGGTCGAGTACCGGAGGTCGTTGGTGTGAACCAGATTGAGATCGACGCCCTCGCCGATAATCCCTTGGTTCGTGGTGATCGACGGACCGATCAGATCGGGTGTGAGTTCCAGCACCGAGTCCTGGTTGAACTTGGCGCTGAGCCGCTCTTCCGGCAATTCCACTCGATATCCGGCTACCCGTGGAAAACGGATCTCAAGCGCATCTCTTTCGGGCCGCACGGCCCTCACCTGAACGGTCTCTCGCGGCGGCTTCGGTGGGACCACAACGGGCTTCGCCGTAAAGTCGAACGGTATCCCCAATACATCGGCATACTCGACGTTGAACAGCCCGTCTTCATTGAGATCATAGGATTGCCGCCGCAGGGCGCGGCCGATGACCTGCTCGCAGAGTAACTGTGTCCCGAAGGCACGAACGCCCAGCACGTGGCTGACGGTGTTCGCATCCCATCCTTCGGTGAGCATCGACACCGACACGACACAGCGAATCGAATCCCCTAGCCGACCCGGTTTGGCTACGGTGTTCATGACCTCCCGGAGCAGATCCTGATCACTGATGTTCTCGGCCTGGTGTCGATCCCCGGTGCGCTCGATGATTTCTCGCCGAAAGCATTCGATCTCATCAGCGGCCATCTTTCGGAAATTCTTGTCCAGGGCGTCACCGGACTCCAGCTGTTGGCTGTCGATCAACAGCGTGCGAGGCCGTGGGTACGGGTTGCCATACTCGTCAAAGTTGCGAAACAGCTCCAGGCGGCCGTTTTCCAATGTCATTGAGCCTTCGCCGTTCTCACGGTGAAAGCCGGAGATATAGTCGTAGACCAGCTTAGAGGTCGAGGTGTTGTTGCAGACCACGATAAAGCACGGCGGCACGTCAATGCCCGCTGCCTCCATGAGATCGAAGGTCTTGCGGTAGTGCCCGTACAGGGCCTCTAGGGCGGTCTGAAGCTCCACGGGCAGGCTGAGGGGATCGAGATGCTTGGCCTTGCCCCGCCCCTTCTTCGGCATATGGGTGCGGATATGTTCCCAGAGATTGCGGAACTTCGGCATGTCGCCGCCGGGGATGTTGTCAGCTACCGGGACTCGGGGAAGTTTGACAATGCCGCATTCGATGGCATCCATGAGCGAGAAGTCGTTCATCGTCCAGGGGAACAACGTTCCTTCGGCATAGCCCGACCCACGTAAAAAGAAAGGCGTCGCAGAGAGATCCATCACCCGGTTGATGCCAAGTTTTCTGCCGACGGTTTCGAGCCCAGAAATCCACAGCCGGGCAGCTTCCGCGTTCTTTTGGGCTTCCTTCTTGTCCTCCCTTTTGAGCGCGCCTTCCTGCTTCTCGCCCGGCTTTTCGCGATAGCAGTGGTGCCCCTCATCGTTGAGGACCAGGATGTTCTTGACGCCCATGAGTTCAGGCATCACCCGTTGCAGCATTTGGCCTTCGGTTTCCAGAGTCGTGAGTGCTTCACCTCGTCCCTGGAGCAGAGAACGGCCGCCTTTGGATAGCTTCAAGCGTTCACGCAGCTTGAAAGCGTGGTAGTTGGTGATGACGATCTTTGCCTTTTTGAGATCGGGCAGCATGTCGCTCGGGATTAACTCACGGCTTCCGTAGTAGCTGTCCGGATCGTTCGGCTGCAGCACGCGCAGGCGGTCCTTGATGGTAATGCCGGGCGTGACCACCAGGAAGCCGCGTGTAAACCTACGGCTCTGGGGTCGGCGAACCGCATTGATCGTCTGCCAAGCGATCAACATCGCCATGACCGTGGTCTTTCCGGTGCCGGTCGCTAACTTGAGAGCCAGCCGCGGCAGGTTCGGATTGGCGTCGTGATTGGCGTTCGCCAGATGGTCGAGAAATCCCTTACCGGCTCGGCCCGTACGCGGGGCCACCTCGGTGAGCCAAATGGCGGTCTCGACCGCTTCAACCTGGCAGAAGAAGGGCCGAATGTCACTGAATCGGTGGCGCCGCCAATGCTGAAGCAGCCGGACCGTCTCCGGGGTGACCCGCCATTGGCTCGGGTTCGGTAGGTCTCGCCACCGCTTGACCTGCCGGCGCACCCCGTTGATGATCTCCGTCAGATCGTATTGCTGGCCTTTGGTCTCAAGCTTCTTCGCTGCCTCATCGAACACCAGGGCGGTTTGTTCTACGGATGATCTCTTTCGCTTCTTCGGCTTCGGGATCGGCGTAATGAATTCGGCCTGCCTGCGGCTTTTGATGACCTTCTGGGTCGGCTGCCCCGTCTCGTCCAGTTCCCAATGTCGGCTCGGGCACTCGTAAGGCGAGTTGAGGACAGGCTTTTCGAAGAATGGATTAGTCAAGACGACGCACTCCGCGCACAAGACTCATGCAACACTAGGGGTCACTTACCCTTTTTGTTTTGAGGTGGTTGACTTCTTTTGATTATTCTTGCCTCGGACTTTTTGGCCTCCGCTATGCTCGGCTTTTGTTGGATTCAAACTTTCGCACCGCCCCGCACAGGAGCAGTTCCACCTGGCAGATGTTCCTTCAGGCGCGCTTCAACTCTCCCCTTCTTTGCGACACCGGTATACAGAGGTTTCCCTTTGTCGTTCTCGATCTTGTACACGACAGGTTTGTCCTTCGCGAGGCCTTCAATTCCTTTTTTGTCGAATTTACCGCTCTTCTTCCCAGTCATAGCTGCCTCCTTTGTGACTTGCAATGTAAGGGCTTTCCACACCTTACCTGAGATTGCGGTTTCGGACCGCATCGCAGACCGATGTCGGACAGGACGGACCTGGGCAAGGTGTCGAGACGGCTCACCACCGCTTCGAACACGTCCCGCTTGATCTGCTCCGGGCGGGCGAGACCTGTGGAAGCTTGAGGCCAGGCAGGACTTCGCCAACCGGAACAAGGCCGTCTGTGAGGCGTCTAGGCATCTGCCTGATCCTGACCGGTGGGCGCAGCCTCCGGTACCCCGTATTTGGTAAACAGCATGTTCAGCGCCTCTGCCAGCAGATCCTGTATTTTCCCGCCGCGCTTGGCTTGAACCAGACGTAGCGAAGATTTCACCTCTGGCGGAAAGTAGGCGCTGACATTCACCTTCCCTACCCTGCTCTGCACCATGCTGGCCGCGCCCGCAGATGCAGATTGAACCTTAGCTGCCTGCGACGAATCAGCGGGTGGCTGAGACTGTTGAAGCTTGGCTTGTATGCTTGGTCTTTTGGTCATTTTTCTTACTCCCTATATTTCTCACAATATTACTAACATATTTGTGGACACTCTCGATTTCTTGCGCTGCCTTGCCTTTTGGCTCGTATTCCTGGGGCGTTAAGCCCAGAACCGAGGAATCGCCGAAGGCAACGCGGTGTCCGAAGGCATGCGGGCATACGGGAAATGGCGCTTCCGGATGTCCAGTGATAGAGGCCGTTGCCTCTTCACGCCTAGCCAAGTTAGGCGGTACGCCGTTCAGTAACACGAAGGTCCGCACATCGCCCGTGACGTCGAGAATCTGTTTGGTGGCCGACAACGTCTCGATATCATCGATCTGCGCCCGGCAAGGAACAATGACAAGGTCCGAAACGCGCGCGGCAGCGAGAGCCACATCCGCGTTCTTGGGAGGCGTGTCGATCAGCACAAGATCGACTGATTCTTGCGCTGCCTTGAGCGTGTCTCCCAGAAGCGGCAGAACGGTGGGGATAACTTCGGGCGGTTCAGCTTCGCGGCGCTTGGCCCAAAGAGCGGCGGATGCTTGGGGGTCCATATCGAGGATTGCAGTCGAAACGCCGGAACGCTCGAACGCGACCGCTAGGCACCTGGCAACAGAAGTCTTGCCGCCCCCCCCTTTCTGAGCAATAAGTGATATTGTGAGCATATGAGTATTAGTTAAATCAAGATTATCTACTTGTGAGCAAATTCATTTACAAGAATATGAGAGTTTATGCGCTTAAAACAAGAGTGCAGGAGAATGTTATCCCCCGCCTCGTATCGCCTTTCTCCTGAAACAAAACCTCTCCTAACGCGGAAATCCGGGGATCATCCTTCCAGACAGAAGGTCTACCAGAACTACGCTTTGGTGCCGTGCGCTGGAACATGCGCCGGCACTCCGTGCAACATCCCCCTTGCGCTGATGTCTTCGTCTATATCCGGCCAGTGAACGCCATCTCCATTGCCGATGATTTCGAAGTGTCTGCGCTGTTCGGGCGTTGCTTGAGATAGTCGCCAGGACCACGCCAGTGGAACACTGATGGTGCGTCCATCAGCAAGATGGGCAATGATCTCGTCCTCTGTTAATTCAACTTCCAGAATTCGTGGCGCGCTATTCACCGCAATGTTCATCCCAGGCCTCCAAGATATGATTCAAATGATTAAGGATCATCTTTCTTATCAGGTTAAGTTCCCTCGGTGGAAAACCATTGTTGGTGCTCAACGCGACGGTATCCAACCAGAACTTGCAGGTCATGCGCTCCCGACGAGCGTGGACGTGTCTTGGTTCATCACAATCAAAGCTATAAAAGAAAAATCGGTACGGCCCTGGAAGACCCGAAATCTTTGGCATTGAATTCACTAATGACAGGGTGTTTCAGGCATTGTTCTCGGTCAAGCTGCTTCCAGAACGCTGACATTGTTCGGAATCCTCTCGCTTCCAAGACCGGCCCGATCCCCGATTCTCCTCTCTGCGGTTTTGTCTGAAGGATGTGAGAGGCAAGGCCATGTGTAAACGAGACGGCTTGGCTTGCATGCGTGGTCTTTTGGCCATTTTCCTTACTCCTGATCTGTCTCACAATATTACTAACATGTTTGTGGGCACTCTCGATTCCTTGCGCTGGGCGGTTCAAGCTTCGCGGCGCTTGACCCAAAAGAGCGGCGGATGCTTGGGGGTCCATATCGAGGGTTGCCGCCCGAACGCGACCGCTAGGTACCTGGCAACAAAAGCCTTGCCGACCCCTCCTTTCTGAGCAACAAGTAATATTGTGAGCATGTGAGTGTTATCTAAATCAAGGGTATCCAGTTTTGAGCAATCTCATTTATAAGAATATGAGATTCAGTGCCATAAAACAAGAGTGCACAATCACAGGCGACGAGCGCGTCTTTATCCGGGCTGGAAGCGCTTAGGCGCTCAATCTCGCCGCGAAGCTCGGCATTCTGACTACGAAGCTTGGCAACCTCGGGGCAGCCTGCCGAAGGCAGGAACACCTGCGCTGCCTCGCGGTGGCCATCGAAGCCAGCGGCGCAACAGCCAAAAGGCTGTCAAGAACGAAATGAACCACAGGAAGAACGCTTCAGTGGGATCGCCCCCGGTGCGGACTCAGAGAAATCAAGTCCGACCAGGCGAGGGGAATAAGGACCAGACGAGTCAACGCAAGTGACAGACGCCGCGAGGCGAGGGACACCCGGTCTGGCGCAAGCGATGCTTTGGAGCGCGGACCCGGCGATACCGCTTGAGTGGCAATCCACTGAAAGCCCCCCTCAGAAGCCGAGCGGTGGCAGATGAGGATTCCCACGCCCGGCTTTTTAAAGAACCCTGGGAGTCAAGCAGGGTGAGGGTGTGGAAGGGAAAGAGTTCGGAGCGCGGCGGGGATCAGCCCCGCCGCGCTCCGCGTTCGCTATGACTCGTCCTCGGCCTCCGTCTGTTCTTCCTGCGGAAGTGAGAAGATGCGCGAATGGGCTTGATCGGCCACTTTCGCAAGCACCAACAAGTCGTTGCGCCCGAAGCTCTGCGTACTCTTCCACTGATCGCCGTCTTTGTAAAGACGCGAGAAGGTGACGTTGTGCCGGGGCTGTTCATCGGTTCCGTTGCGCCATATCGTAGCTTTGACGCGCCCGATCCGGATTTCATCAACGGGTTTCTGGTTAGCCATTTTGTGTTTCCTCCTGTAAGAAGTTAAAGGTTTTGAGCGTTTGCCGCTCACCTGTGAACGGCGGCAACGGCGAAACCTTGACACGGGAGGAAAGCGCCGCCTAAACCTGGGCCGGGCAGGACCGACAAAAGGCAAGGACCGTGACAGACGCCGAAGGCAAGGGAAACCCGGTCTGGCGCGGGCCATGCGTCGGGGCAAACCGGCACCGGCGAAGGTCAGCGGTAAACATGGCGACACCCGACACCCATTTTCCGGTCGGCGCAAGTCTCGATCATGGCGCGGATCGCGCCCGGCACAACGTCCCCGCCTCGACTGTCTCCGGTCAGTGGGTCGTAGAGAGAAGGGCCGCAACCTGGGGCTTGCCGTAGGATCTCGCCGCGCATCTTCGACAGGACGCCGCCGAGGGCGTGTTTGGGGCGGGGTGTTTTCAGCGTGGGGACCATAAGCCCCTCCCGCGTCGGCGGGCTTCATCTTCAAGGCGGATAAACTGAGCCCGCATCGAGTAGCGGAAGCCCCGGATTGCGTGAGCGTAGCCCTCGCGGATGAGCCGGGCGTTGAAGTTCTCACCGTCCCAGGTGGACGTACTGCAACAGCCGCCCGTAGCGGTCCCTGGTGTCACCGGTGCGGTCGATCTCAAGCTTGTACCGTCTTGCCTTCGAGCGCCGCCTTGGTAAAGGCGCTGGCCTCCTGGCCGAAACGCTGCACTGGTTTGGTTGGGTGCTTCATCTCCGGCGTATCCGCGCCGATGAGTCTTACCGTGTACTGCTTGCTTCCGGTCGTCACCTGAATGGTATCCCCGTCGATCACGCGGGAAACTTGCACCGTGCGGGGTTCATATTGCGCCTCGGTGATGAGCGCAAGCATCCCGCCGACGAGGATCACCACGCCGATTCTTGCGGTGCGTTTCGATTTCAGCTTGCTAGCGATATTCGTTCCAGCCGTTCGATATCCCATTTGTTCTCCTTCGCGTCGTAGCCTTTGACGAAAGCCGCTTCTTCCACGAAACGCCGCCCCTCGCGCCGCGTCATGTGAATCACCATAGCGATCCCATCCACCACGCCTCGGCAAGTCACCTCCCACGGCAACTCCCCGCCGCCTTGCATGGCGCAACTGGCGATTCTCGATAGGGCGCTCTCGGCATTGTTGGCGTGTACGGTCGTGAGTGAGCCGCCGTGTCCAGTGTTGAGGGCTTGCAGTAGATCCGCCGCCTCACCGCCTCGAACTTCGCCCACCACGATATGATCCGGTCGATGCCTCAAGGCATGGCGCACTAGATCGCGGATCGTCACCGCGCCTTCTTGTAGGCCCCTGGCCTCAAACCGGACACAATTCGAGTGGTCAATGCGTAGCTCCAGGGTGTCCTCGATGGCCACAATGCGCTCGTCGTCGGGTAGCAGTTCTATGAGGGCATTGAGCAAGGTGGTCTTGCCTGATCCGGTCCCACCGGAAACCAGAATGTTGCGCCGGGTCATCAACATCTGCTCCGCCGCTGTCAAGACGTTTTCCGGTAGGGCTTTCTGCTCGACTAGATCCGCCGGGCTGAACGTCCGCTTACCAAAGCGCCGGATGGTGATCGCAACGTGGGGACTGGCCGGGGGAACACAGATCGCCACGCGGGAACCATCATCAAGCCGGGCGTCGATGATGGGAGAGCTGGCCGGGTCCAGTCCCAAAGGACGGGCAATATGAATAGCCGCCCGTAATAAGGCCGATTCGTCCAGCCCTGGCGCTGCATGAGCCGTTAACCTGCCTCCCGTTTCGATCCAAACATTGCCGGGGCCGTTAATCATGATCTCGGACACTTCCGCGTCTTCCAGCAGCGGCCCAAGCCCTGGCAAAAAAGGTTTCAGGTGTGCAAGCCCGCTTGCCGCGTTGCTCATATCTGTCCGGCCTTCTTCGCTCTCCAATAAGAATGATCCAGGGGAAGGTAATGGGGTTTGAGATAGACCCTCCGGGGTTCCAGCGATTGCGCTCCGTCATAGGGCAAGCAAATGGCCTGACAGTTTCCAAGCAAGGCGAAGTCTCGCGGGTGAAAGACGGCCTCCCGGCGCTCCTGGAAAGACTTGGTTGCGCCGATGCTTCCGCCCGATCCACCGGCCCGGCCCGATAGCGGGGACACGCCCGCCCGCTTCGAGGTCTCGCTGATCGTGTACGATCCTTTGATCTTGGCAACCTGCCCGCACAATTCCGATGCAATCTTGGCGCTGGCGTCGTCGCTCAAGGATAGAAAAATCCGGGTGCGGAGCGTCTGTAGCAGCGCCCGCCACGCCTCCGAACTGCCAAGCACCGCCCGCAATGAGGATATGGATTGGGTCGCAACAATCGGGATGCAGCGGCATTGCCGCGTTAAGGCGAAAGACTTTTCATCGCCAGTTGGATCGTCCTCGCCCACCGATGCGAAGGATTGGTACTCGTCGCAAATAAAGACGGCTGGCCGAAAGTAGTCCGTGGGGGATTCTTTCATCTGCGCCGGTCGCATGAGCAGGGCTTGAAGCCATGCGTTTTTGAGCATCACGCCGATGGCGCGGGCCAGCGCCGGGTTGCTCCCGGCTGGCATGTTCAAGGCCAGCACCTTGCCGTCCTCGATCAATTTATAGAGCGGGGGTAAGTGGCGCGGCCTTTCAGCAATGGTATCGGCGGGCCATTGCCGTTCCTCCTGGGGCTTCTTCTCGGCGCTGGCCTCCCCCTGGTTCTTTGCCTCGGCCAGTATCGCGGCCCTGGCCTTCGGGCCAATACGCCGGGGATCGTCGGACACTTCAGGGGGCGGGGGACAGAACACCGCCGCCACGTCCGGCATATCGAACATCGAGAGGAATACGGAAACGCCTTCGACAATCGAGGATTTGATTTTGTTGTCCAGCTTTTGCCAGTCATTATCAAACCACCGCTTCACAGCGGCCACACGCTCTCTCACATCGTCACCGGCTCCGGGCTCCCAAACGATACGAGGCTTGATCCCCAATTCCTCTAGTTTCTGCTCCAATTCCGGGCTCCATTTGGCCCGCGATTCTTCCGTCTCTGGTATGGGCGTCCACGTCCACTCCCCAAGGTCTACGATCTTCGGTCTCCAAATTTTGGTTTTCACGAAAACCTCCCCGGTGTTAAGCTCTGCGCTCCACGCCTCGGCCTGTTTGATTTTGGCCGCGAAAAGATCCGGGTCAATCGCGCATTGATAGACCTGTTGCAATGTCACCCACTGCTCCGGCAGCACCCGGTGAAGCTCGATAATCCAGCGCACCAGATTGGTATAGGCTTGCTGCCAGAAGGGTTCCTTGCCCTTGCCGAAAAGCTGATTCAAAAGGCTGGAAACGGTGTAGGCCAGCGAGTACGAATCGAGCCACCACGCCGATAGCGGATTCCATTTCCAAAGCCCGCCCATTCCGATCTCTAGGTAGTCGTCACCACGGCCCGCGTCATCCAGAATCGAGCGAATGTCATGGCAAAAATCCCCCTTCACTTCGAGCATGAGCGCCGCCGCCCGTTTCTCTGGGTCGCCCGCTTGCCAGGAGAGTAGCTGTTTGGCGAAGGGGTGCATACAAGCCGAAGTTTTACCGCTGCCAACCGCTCCGAAAATGGCAATGCCGGTGTACAGTCCGCGCTCCGGTATGGTCAGCCACGCGGGGTTGAAAATCTCCCTGGGTTCGACCGGATGATGCACTTCCCCGATGACGATTTCCGGGGCGGGTTGCTCCGGCGAAAGCGGCCAAGCGGGAAGCGCCCCGAAGGGAATTAAATCGCGCTTCCGCGCCTCGATCCAAACCTTCCAAATGGACAGGACAATAGACCCGGCCAACATCACCGTCACCAGCGGAGCAAGGTAGTACCAAACCACAACGGCACTATACAAATTCGGGTTGTGATACTCCAAAAGATCGAGTAACGGGACCGTCTCAAGCGCCGGAAAGGACGCCGGACAAAGCTCCAAACGGCGAACCAAACCCCCCCGGAAAAGAGGATCACGGTGGGAGGAATTGCCAGGAAAATCTGACTGGCCCGGACGCCGTACCGGACCCATTCACCCACCAAAAAGGCCACGCCGTTGAAAATTTCCCAGCCGATATAGGCCGTCACGCGGACGGGGTTTTTCCAGTTCATCGGCCCGGCCTCACGGTGCCAAAACCGGCCCAAGGCCGTGGTCAGTTTCCGATAGGTCTTTCGCAATTCCATAGGCCCATTCTCCGCTTGATCCGCGCCCCTCCTGGGCGTCTTTTCCGAGCCTTCCCGCAGGGATAAATACCGACGATAGCGACCCCCTGGGGCCGGGATAGAGGCGCTGCCCCGCAGTGCCGCTATCGGGGCCGCAGGAAACCCCCGTTTCGGGGGGGGTCGCTATCGTCTTCCCGGATTTTTCTGTATCGTCATTATGGAAGCCGAATAGTAGGGGCAAACCCAAGACAACAAAAGAGTTCAAGGAAAGTGGGGGTGCCCCACCCCCACGCTTTTTTATGCCCCGACCCCCCCTTTGTCCCTGGGGCACAAAATAAGCGGCCCCCAGGGGCATGAAAAACACCCCGGATTTGGCCCCTCAAACCGGCTCCGAAAACCGGGTTGCCCGGTACGTCGAATAGCCGTCAATCGAGACCCCTTCCGCAAGCTCCGCTTCGGGAAGTTTCCCCAGGGCGATGTACCGATTTATGGCCTCTTGCATCCCTCCGTATTGGTCGAAAAGTTCCAGGTCTTGCCGGTCTAGCGCCCGCTCAAGCAATTCAATCTCCTGCTTCACCGTCAACCCCTCGATCACCTTCCCCGGCTCCGCCGCCGCCCAAAGCTGTAGCACCCGATCCGCCCGCAAAACCATATCCAGTTCCGCGCCGATGGCGATTACTTCCACCCGCCGCCCCTTGGCGCGGATCGCATCCCAAAGCGGTCCATGCGCCCCGCCCCATGTGTTGAGTTCGCCGGTGGTGTCCCGGCCCGGATCGACATAGGCGAAGGTGACAGTTCGAGCGCCACCGGCAACGGGAAGCTTGAGCGCAAAATAGCGTTTCTGAGCACCCACCACGCCGTAGTAAATCCGCCGGGGAATGAGGTTGGAATGGACCCCTAGCCCTTCAATAAATTCGACCTTTTCCCCCTCGGTCGGAAGCCAGTTCAACCCCGGATGTTCCAGGATAAAATCAAGCGAGAGAAGCCGCCGCATCACGACGCTCCGGTTAGCCTTTCGCCGGTGGCGGATGTTCTCAATTTCCAAGGCCCGGTAGATCGGCTTGCTCGATATCCGGCATGACTTCCCGCCGCCGATGACAACCGGCCACTCGCTCTCGACCCCCGCCTTGCGATCAATCAATGTCTTCACGAAACGGTGCGCCTGTTTTCGGTAGGTATCGAAGTAATGACAGAACTGAGCGCGGGTGAAAACGCCGCTGTGGAGACAGACAAGCGCGATCCATTCCGCTTCCCGTCCGGTCCATCCAAGGGACGCAAGCGCCCGCTCCCGGCCCTTCAAGTGCTCGATCATTGTCCGCCCGTCACCACCGCTCGATCTCCTTGCAGGTAGGTGATAACGATCCCCATAGGATTGTGAACAATCAGATCGGGGGGGATCTCATCGAGGAACAGGAATTGAAGCGACAAGCTCCACCGCTGCCGGTCCACTTCGCCCTCGGCGACAAGCCGCACCAGGTCAAAATCGGCGGAGGCGCTGTGGGGCTCCTGGGGGTTGGCTTGAATCCTCAAAACGACACGATCCACCTGCAACTCATCGCGGGCCGCGCCCGCCGCCAGGAGGGCGATATTCTGGCTCTCGGCCCGGAAGGATGCGTTGGCTAGATCGGTCGTGAGAAACCTTAGACTGCGGGACCAGTTTTCCTCGACCGTCGCCCGTCGCCGGGAATAGAAGTCATAGACGAAACGATTGAGAAAGTATTTGGTCGTCGGGTCCAGCGGGTCGGCCTGGGCCTCCATCACGTCATAGGCGACGGCTTCGGCCCGGCCTATCTCATCCACCCTCACCACAATGGGCCTGGGGGGATCGACTGAGGCAATGCGGATCACCACCACGATAAGAAGAATCACCGCAATGCCAAGCCCCACCGTAACCGTCCGAAGGTGACGGTTGGTGTGGATCGGCTCGCCCCATATCTCGGCATACTCCGCGCCCGCGTCTTTCGCGGGGCGCGTCTTATCTTGGCTCACTTCATCCCTCCTGATGCCGCTGTCTTCGCCGCTGCCGCCCCGCCGCTGGCCGCTGCCATCCCTGCCGTTGTCGCCATACCCATGAGTCCGCTCCCTCCCGCTCCGCCTCCGGTAACGAGCATCGAAGCCAGCTCGCCGCATTTGAGCGATGAGAGCAGCCCGGCAATGAAAAGCGGAATGACGGCCAGGGTCCATAGGCCCACTTGCGTCATAGATTGGGTGTCCAGGTTCGCACCGCCCAGCGTCGTGATATACGCAATCCCCACGGCGCTGAACACCCGCAACACACACCCGGCGATCACGGCATAGAGCGAATAGGTGAGCATCCCTTTGAACCAACCCCAAAAGAGAAAGGCCAGGGGCTCGAACACGAGAAACGGAATGAAGATCGGCCCTAGAATGATGAGGATTGCCAGGGCGATTTGAGCCCATATCACCTGAGCGTAGGTGACAGCGAATAACACGATGAGCATGAGAATGAGAAGGGCGAGAATGACACTCCCGGCGACGGCGGTAATGAAGGCGTGGACGCCTCCCGTCAAGATCCCCATCACGTTTCCCTGGGAGGCTTGCGTTTGCATGTTCGCGGCTATGGCCCTCACCATGTTGCCGAGTTCGGTTTGCATCGAGCTAATGGTGTCGCCTAGCAACATCTGGTGTAAAAAGTTCCCCCCCTCGGCAATCATCCCCGGAAAGGTTTGGCTCATGCCGGGAATCGTGGTCGTGTAGAACTGCAACATCACCCACGGAATCCATATCCCGATGACGAGCCGCACCACTTCCCACGGTTGGATGTTCCCGGAAAACGCGATCTTGACCCCGGCAATCACCACCACAATCAACGCAAGCCCGGTAAAAAGACCCGTCCCAAGGGCCAGAACATCCCCTCCCGCCGCTGTCGTAAGACCGTCAAGCGCGGTCTGAATGAAGGATTGGAAATCCCTTATTTCCTCCGGGGGGAGATTGGAGGGGATATTCGGATCAATCTGAATCTGCATCAACGACGCCTACTGGCCGGGTCCGCCGTAGAGCGCCGGGACTCTGAAAAGCAACCCCTCGCGCATTGAATCCACGCGGGCCGCGATCCCGGCTTGCTGCGCGTCAAACGTAATCTGAGCTTGGCGCTCTGCCTCCACGAAACGAGCCAGTTCTTCGCGCCGCGCAATCTCCTGTTCGTACTCTCTCGCGGACTCCTGGGACGCCTGATAAACCATCAACTGCGCCATAGCAGCTGAAAGGTTGCCCTGGGTCACGGTCGCGGCCACCATCGCTTGCTGTAGCGCCGTGTTGCTCGTGTTCGTGTTGTTTCGCAGTCCTTCATAGGACGAAACGGCTTCCTTCGCGGCCACCATCAGATTCTTGGCCGCGTCACTTCGAGCATGAGCCATGACGAGCTTCTTATCCCCGGCCTGGGCCGCCGCTAGGTAGCTGCGGGACGCCGCAGCGCCTACCTCCGCGCTCTGGCCCGCGTAGAGGCTCAGAAAATCGCTCTCCGATATGGTGTTACTGGCCGTTAAGCGGTCCCTCCAGGCGTCGGTGAAACTGGTTCCCGATTCTCCTAGCTGCTCCACCGCCTCGGCCAACTCCCCGGCGACGCCGGTAAAATCATCCTTCCAGGAAAGGCCCACTCCGATAAATTCAGTCGGGATCGAGCTAAGATCGGTGAAAGGCTGGGTCAGCGCACCGACCGTTCCAAGCGCCTGATCTTTCAAGTGGGAGAACTGATCGGTCAGTTCCGTTAGCTGGCCGTCCATCGTGATCTTCTCCATTGCATCGTTGTAGATTTGGACCCCCTGATTGACGATCATCTGCGCCCGCTGGATCGCCGCAATGATCGAGCCAAAGATGGCGTAGGCGGGCGTGGTGCTCAGTACGATCATGAGGGGAACTAAGACAAGGCCGCTCACGATTCGGTGTTTCATTTTCATTCTCCTTTTAGGTTTCGCGGGACCAGTACATCGGACGTGAACCAGATACGGAGCCGATGCCCGGCCCGGATGGTGATGGTGGGTAAACGGTTCAAGAAACGCTGTAAAATTTGCTCCGCCGCTTGGCCGAGCCCTTGCCCGGCCCCGGCCCGAAACGCCTGAGCGCCGCCACCGTAAGGGTTCGAGTTCTGCAAGGTGAGGCCGCTAATGATGCCAACCGCTCCGACAGCGGCAAACATCGAGAAATAGTGGCGGTTCACCTGATCTTTCAACGCGCCTTCTCCCACCTGGTTGAGGCCGTGAAAGTCCAGTGTCACCCATCGCCCGTCCGGGTAGATCAACCGATGGAAACTGACGGCCAGGCGCTCTTGATCCTGGCCTAGAACTGCCGATGCGGTTCCGATAACCCGCGCTCCACGCGGGACTAAAACCCGCTGCCGATCAGCGGAGTAAAACGGCACGGCAACCTGGGCCAGGACCGGGCCGGGAAAGTCACCGGATAGTTGGGTGACAAGCACGGCCTCAAGGAAAGATCCCTCATAGATCCGTTCCCACCCTGGCGGATCGTCACCGCCCTCAAGCCGCGAAGGGTTGGCATAGCCGCGGGCCGGTTGCGCCGCCGCACCGGGAAAGCCTAGCGAATTAGGCGCGGGCCTGCGGGCGCTGCCGGTCCAGCGGGATCGGCCTGGGCCGGGTCCCGCTCCACCGCCCTGCTGTGCGCCGGTCAACGCCCGGAGGAAGGCTTGATCGGACTCGGCCTCCGCCGCTATTTCATCCTCAAGCCCTGCGGTCACACCCTCGAACGTCCCAAGCGCCTGAGAGAGCGCCGCCGCTCCCTCGGCGCGGATCGCTTCGACCGGGCCGGGCTCCGCGCCCGCCTGCGCCGGTGATCTGGCGCGGTCCAGTTGCCGGTAGGTCTGAGCCACCGGCGAACTGCGAAGGGACCGGCTGCGGCGTTCCAGGGCTTCCAGGCGCAACCGTTCCCGGAGTTCAAATTCCTGCGCCGTGTATGCTCTGCCGGTTTCAGGGCTCGGCCCCGCCAGTAGCAACGCCTCGTCCATCGTCACCTGCCCGCCTCCGATCGCGCCCGCTGCTCCCTCCCGCGCCTCCTGGCGTTGCTGCGCCTGTAGGGTCCGCGCTGCCGCCGACCCGGCGCGTCTCGGCCCGTAGGGACTCGGCTTCGACCTGCGCGGCCATCTGCCCGGCGAAGTTCCGGGCCGGGCCGGTGACTTCTCCCCCTATGGAGTCGATCCCCGCTTGCTCCGTGCCTCCGCTTGCCAGCCACAGCGCGACAAAGATCAGGATGAGAACCGTAATAAGCGCCACGCCCCATTGAGTGACAATGCCTCCCGGCAAGCTCCCGGCTGGCTTGGGGTACAGGCGTTTCCATCCAATCACGGTGCCACCTTTGGCGCGGTGAAGCGCCACTTGGCTTTTTCTTTGCCGATCTGCAACCAGCCGTTGCCTAAAACATGACGGGCGATATACAGGCCGTCTTCTTCAAGATCGTAGGCAACCAGCGCCGGTTTGCCGTCCTTTTCTTCGTACAGCGCGGGCGTCTCCTGGGCGTTCGAGCGGAGATAGGTAAACTGCCCGTCATTCCACATTCCCTCGACCAGGAACGGCCATTTGATCGCCTTGTCCTCCAAGCGGTAAGGGAAGTTCAACCGGGTGGGATAGTCCGACCGGAAAGCCTCAGTCTCACCCTCGGCCTGGGCCTTCGCCTCGGCAACGCGGGCCTCGGCTTCCTCCTGCACCGTGGCGACGGTCTGCATGGCGGTTTCCGCCATTTCCTGATAGGCCGTGACCTGGGATCGCCGGACAAAGGCCGGGGTGTTGACACCCGGCGAGATGCGGGGATCTTCAATCTCCGGGTACTCCACCCGGACGATTAGATGCGGCTCCCCGGCGCTACCTTCCGTCACCAGGAACGAATAGATGCGCCCGGATTCACAGACCAAGGCGACGTTCGTTGTGACACCTTCCGCAATCGGTTTGAGGAAAGCGAGATTGGCCGCGCCGGTCAGGTGCCAATACTCGGAATCCCCCACCACGAAATCAAGAATGTCCTCCGAGGCGGGCAACACGATTACAGTGGTGTGCCGCGTCTTGGCCTGAATCCTCACAATCTGATCCTCGGCTTCGATGATCCGCAACACGGCCCCGGCATCTTGAGCCAGGCCCGGCACCGGCAAGGCCAGGAACGCCGTAGCCAAAAGTGGAATGATTTTCAACATCGAATTACCTCCGTTTCGATAGGTGTTCAAGGGCCTGTTCCAGGCCGTGTTCTTCGACGGATGCGGCCCGTTTGGCCGCGTCAACCGGCGAAGATGTATAGAGCCAATAGCTGGCCGGATCGACTTCAAGGCGTAAGATCCCCGCCGCATCGGTGCGCCTCAAGTAAAGCTCGCGTTTGGGGATCAAGCCTCGAATGGTGTTCATTTCCGAGGGGTTCAACCGGAAGGTTTCTGCGACCTTATCAGGCAGGTCCGGGTTGGCAAGGAATAGCTTGGTCGGCATGGATTCGAGCAACGCTTCCGCGCCCGCCGTTCCGGTCACGTCCACGGCGCTTTGAGTCGCCACGATAAGCGCCGCGTTCTTCTTGCGCCATGTCTTCGCGGCTTCCGCGAGATAGGAAAGGACGGCGGGATCTTGAAGGTATCTCCACGCTTCGTCTACCACCATGAGCTTCACCCTGGCCGTCTCGTCGGGATTTTCCAGGGCCAGCCGCAACCGCTCCAAAAGGTAGAACAGCGCCGCTTCGCATAAATCGTCATGCTCCGCCGCGCCCGCCATGTCGATCACCTGCCAGTCCTGAAATTGCAGGTCGTCGCCATCAGCCGGGTTATCGAAGTAGCGGCCCCATGCGCCGTCACCGTGCCAGCGGCCAAGCGCGGGCCACATCTTTGAGGGCAAGGAGTGGACCAGTGTTCCAAGGGTCCGCTCCGCTGGCGCGAAAGCGTACAGGTCTTCCACGCGGGCCCGGATCTCGCTCGGATCGGAACCGCTCAAGTTCCATCCGCCGATGCGAAGCAACCGGGAAATCCAGCCGGTCAGGAATTGGTAGGTCCGCTCTCCTGCCGGTAAAGAGAAAGGCCGTAGCTGGAACCCTTCGCCGTCTGCCGCTCGTGGGGATAGCTCCATGTATCCCCGCCTAAGAATTGGGTGAGCCAGCGATAGGAGCCGCCTAGATCGAGAATCAGGACGCGGGGATCGTATTGGAGGGCTTGAACCAACAGGAAATTGAGCGAGAAACTTTTGCCCGCGCCGGTGGCTCCGAGTACCAGCGTATGCCCCACGTCGCCTTGAAATAGATCGTAGTGGTAGGGGGTCCGCCACCCGGTCTCAAGAATTGCCAGGGCTGCGGCCCGCAAGTGGCCGCTCTGGGGAGTTCCGACAGGAGGCCCGAAGATCGGGGCCATGCAAGCGGTCACACCTGCCGAGACAAACACGGATCGGACCTGCCGCCTCCGGGGTTGCCCTGGCATCCTCGAGAACCAGGCGGGAAGCTGCCCGTATCCCTCGCGGATCACCTTCGCATCATGGCTAGCGAAGATGCGCCGAATATCCCCGTCCAGGCTCTCGGAGTGCTCTAACGGGCCGTGGATCGCAATCGTAAGGGAAAGGTCGCCGTAAGCAACACCGTCCGTCTCAAGCTCCACGAGAGCATCCCCTAAGCGGTCACTCTCCGCCGCTGCTGCCGTGTCCACCATCGCCGCCGCGCTACCCTCCGTCTCCTGAACGTGGGCGCTCATCGAGTACCGCTTTGAGAAGTAATGACGCTGCGCTCCCCGGATCTTTCGGCGGGCAGAATCGAGCCGCTGCGGGCGCCATTCGAGCGTGACCGTCAGGGTCGCATCGAGGCGGTAAAGGCCCGCTAACAGATTCGAGCGGGCCGCGCCTGGGGGAGATAGCAGCGAGTACAGCACCACCGGCTCACCATCGAGGCGAAGATTGCGCCGCTCCGCTTCGAGTTCGGAGACGGCCAGCCGCCAATTCATGCCGCTGCCGGTGGCTCCGTCCCACGGCGTTCCGGGCCGGTTGGTCAACTCGCTCAAGACTTCTGAGGCTTCATGGGCTTTGAGCAAGCGCAAAGGGGTGAGGTCATCGACCAGCGCCCGGCTTGCGTCGACCGTCTGGCGAAACGCCGCGCTTGCCGCCTCAATCGAGGAATGGAGGTAAACGGACCTCTGCGCGTTCCGCCGACGCGCCATCCAGTTCTTCGCGTAGGTCATCCACCACGGCCCGGCGGCCCTACCGGATGCCACGGTGGATAGGCCCGGATCGTAAGCCCATGCAACATAGGCCGACACATCCTGCACCCGCTTTGCGAGAAATTCCCGGCGCTTTCGCTGGCCGAGGGTCACCACCTTGGAAGCGCCGGTAAGCGGCACTTCCGGGAAGCGAATGGGACGCCTCAAGAGATAGAAGTAAAACCGGGTCCGGGCGTCCAGGCCGCTTAACATCCGCTGCCAGCGGTCAATCACCCGGTCAAGCTGCTCCGGGGTCTGGCCGTCCAGGACAAAAGGCGAAATGCGGGCCAAGCTCATCAACTCCCCGGCCCGCGTGAGGCATGTTCGCTCGTCATCGAGCCAGCCCCAATAAGGCAGTTCCTCGGCTAATGAGCCCGCCGCTTCGTAGTCCTGGAGTTCGGTGTCCACATTCATCCCGTTACCTCCGGATCAAGAGCGTCCAGGGCGCTGCCGCCCACTTGCCCGGATCGTAGCGGGCACGGAACTTGGCCGAAGCGCGTAGGATCTCAAGCATGTTGGGGTCTTGCTTCCAGGCCCAGAATCCGACGGCGTACAACACCGCGAAGATCAACCCTCCGGTCACAATGGAGTTGATCGCGTTCCACATGGCGAGTCCCAAGGTGGCACTCAAGAGGAACCAACGCCGCTCGACTCCCATAATGGTGAGCGGCTTGGAAAGCGCCGGGTATCCGCGCCACGCCTTTCCGGGCTCCATCAGAACAGCCAAGCCAGGAAGTTGGCCGCTCCCATGGCCATGCCAAGCCCGAAGACGATCCCGGCCAGCGCCTTCTTGCTGCCGCCTTCACCAAAGGCAAACATCAAACCCCCTACCACGATGGCAATAAGACTCAAGCCGCGCGCTATCGGCCCGGTGAACGCCTGTTGCAGCACGTCAATGGCCTGTAACCAGGGGCTTGTACCCTGTGCAAGTAGATCGGTGGATGCCGCCGCCGCGAGCGCCACGATGAGGACTCCGCGCTTGGCAGCGCCGGTGTAAGGCAAGGTCTTGTTCATCTGGTTTCTCCTTTGTGGTTTGAACGCTCGATCCGGGGCTAGGCTCCCGGATACTCCCCGCGTTCCTCCTGTTCCATCTTCTCGGCAAGCTCCGTTTGACCGCCTTCACCGCGCCGAATAGACCGCTCCATCAGATCCACTTTCCGGCCCATGTCGGCAAGGCCCAGAAGCCGCGCCCCGGAGTAGATCGAAAGCATCAGCGCGGCCAGGGCCAGCCCTCCGTACCACGAGACGGGGAGCCAGTAATCGGTGAGGACCATCCAAAAGTAGGGCCGAAGCCATGAAAATCCCTCGCCGGCGAGCATCAAGCCCCCGGCGCAGATGATGGCTGTCAATCCCACGCTGATTTTCCAGGGCTGCATGAGTTCTCCTTAGAGTTCAAATGAGGCGGGATCGCGGTCCTTGCCTCCACCGCCGCCGCCGCTGTTGCCATCGTCCCGGCCAAGCGCCCGCGCCACCCGCGCCTTCGCCCGGCCATTGCTTCCATGCACGGCGAAGCCCGCCGCAGCTTTCGCTCCGATGCTCTTGGCGCTGTAGTGCTCAGTCGCAATCTCCACATTCACCCTGCCGCTGCGTCCATCAAGGTCATACTCAAGTTGGGCGTCCGGGTACTCGACTTTACCGGCCTTGACGGGCAGACCTAGCTCCGCCGCTTTCTCCACCCTCGCCGCGGCCGCTGCCTCCTTGCCGCCCTGCGCCCTGGCCGTCTCTGAGGCCCTGGCAACCTCGCGCTTGAGTTCGGCGTCGATGCGGACCCGCCGCAACACGGCTCCCTTTTCGATCAGCTTCCCTTGCTCCACCCTCGCCGCCCGGAAGACCGCCGTGTCATGCTGTAGCGCTGCCGATTTGACCATGCCGCTCCACGCCTTTTGTCCGCTGTCAAGCCCCCCGGCGCGGGCCGCGACTTCTGCCCGGTGGATTCCCTTCCCGGTGAGCGTCAGCACCTTGTAGGTGCCACCCTGCGGCCCCTTGGCGGTATGCTCCTGTACGTCGCCCTGTTGAATCATCCGGTCCACCGCCCGGCGGGTGGCGTAGGGGTGTCCATCAAAATGCGCCTCCGATAGATCCTTGTAGGCTACCGTTCGATACATACCGATCTCGGCCACGGCCCGCTCGGTGCGGCTCGTGAAATCCTCGCCCCCAGATCGCGGATCAAACTCGGCCCGGCTTCCGGTGCGCGTCCGGTCCTGGCGCTCTTTCAGGTAATCGCGCTTGGGCCGCTGTGGGGTCAGTGTTCGCGGATCGCTGCTTATGTCTCGCGGATCAAACACGGCGTCTCCTTATCGGCTCGGTCCCCTATCGCGCTCTTGCGTCTGCGTCCGAGCCGCCACAGGCTGCTTCGGTGTCTGGCCGATCTGCGGCCCCCTGGCGTGGGAAAACTCATGCGTTAGCTCGGCCTTGGTCTTGGTCGGGTGCTCCCGCTCCTGGGTGATCGCCCGCTCCATGAGGTAATTCGTCATCTGCTGCGCCTCGCCCGCCGCCCGGCGGATCTCATGCGGGTCTTTTTCCAGCACCTCCACCCAATTCTCAACGTAGGCCGCGCCGCGTTGCGGGTCGTGTCCCACCCCCACCTGCTCTCCGGTCATCATGGCGCTGATCTCCGCCCGCAATTCCTCGCGGGCATACTCCGGGCTCCCAAAGCCCTTTTCCATGCCTTCTTTGAGAGTGTCGCGGTTCATCCGGTCGTGATGGCCGGTCGAATGGCCCGCCTCGTGCAGCGCCGTCTGGTAGTAGCCATTACGCGTGGCGAATTGCGACGGGTCCGGTAGCACGATCTTGTCCTCGGTGGGCGAGTAGGAAGCCCGATCTCCACCGGGAACGTGCTGCACCTTCGCGCCGCTGGCGCGTAGCACTTTGTCGGCCTCCCGGTGCGTGTCCCATTCCGGGCTCGGAGCGGGTTTCCCTGGGCGGCAACTTCAATCCGTTGGTCTGCTCCACGTTGAAAACGGTGTATTGCCGCATCACAGGCCGCACGTTCTCCGCTTCCTCATAGATCGTTTTGCCGTCCTTGTCCTTGCGGATCTTCCCCGTCCTCGTCCTTCGCCGGTCGCTCCGTCCGGTTCTGGTAGAACAGGACTTGTGTTCCCTTCTCTCCCCGGCGAACCTGCCCGCCCATCGCTTCGATCTGGCGGTAGGTTCCCCACCTGTTGTCTCCCCGGCCTTCGCTGATCTGGCGGCTCATCAGATACAGGCTGTTGCCTCCGGTGTAGGCTTTCCCGGTCGCTATATTCGACGCTCCGATTTGTTCCCCCGGCTTCCAGGGCTTCATCCAGGGCGCGGTGCCTTTTTTGATCTGCTCGATGATTTCACCACTCACCTGCTTGGCGTATGCCTCGCTCCGTTCATAGTAGGTTTGCTGCGCTGGCCGTTTTGCCATGTCGTCTCCCTTCGGTTGTCTCAGTTGTAGGGATCGAATCTCGCGGCCTTGATATCTTCGAGGGTTCCCACATCCTCTTCCATCAAGCCGACCTTCTCAGCGAGTTCATGCGTGAGTTCCACGTCCGCGCCCCTATCGAGCGCCGCGTGAAATTCTTCCTCCGTCTCGACTGAAACCAATTCAACCTTCGCCTTGTCCTTCTTCTTTTCCCAAAACATCGTTTCTCCCTCTCTGGGCCGATCACCGCCGCATGCGCCCACACACGATGCAAACGGCCCGGATGGCGGTTTGAGACCGCTTCAAGCGCCGCCGAGGCTGAAATGCCTCCCCAAAAGGCGGCCTTCTTCGCGGTTTTGTCCATGGTTTTTTGATGTTGACGGATCGGAGGCGGCGGGCGAAAGTATGATCCGTCACGCGCCGCAGGCGGCACTTTGCCCGGTAGACCCGTTGCCGGTCCCGGTGATCGAGCCGTCCTTCCGGGCTGTCCTGGTGTTTCCGGTTGGCAAGCCGCATCTGCTGGCGTCTCATCCGGCGGCGGCACCTCTCTCCGCAGTAGACCTGCCCCCGGTAGCAGCTTCCGCAGATGTAAAACATCGTCCCGCAACCCGAGCCTCGGCAAAACAACTGGACCCATGCCATTTCGCGGGCCATACCCCGCACGATTCCATAGCCGCCTGTGAACCTTGCAGGGTTGGCGGAGAGGGGATATCGACCTGGAATTAGGGAGCATGACAGAATGGGCAGAACGGATTGGGAGGAAGTATGAGCGGGGGGAATGCTCCCCGGGCGGCCATCACCGGACGGGTCTCGTCTAGCTAGGGGTGCCTGTCCTGACCTCGAAAAGAGGGCAGAATATCGAATTAGGGGCTTGACAATGGGAGGTAGAAGCATTGTGCAAAATCTTGAGAGCCAAGAGCCCATACTGGACCTCTGACCCAAGCCTGCACGCACGCACGAAGGGGTGTACCGTTCTTTCTGTAATTTGAGGAAGGTGAGCTAAAAGGATCAGAGGTCTGGGGCAGGATTTCTCCAAAAACTCAAGACAAGAGCAAGGAGGATCCGAATGACCCCAGACCCAGAACAGAGGCTACCACGAGAATTGTTGAAAGAACTGATCGAAGAAGGCAGCGACGCGTTTCGAGGAGTGTTGGAGAAACTGCTCAACACCGCCATGCAGATGGAACGAGAAGAGTTTCTGGGAGCTCGACGCTGGGAGCGGAGCGAGCAGCGTCGAGACCACGCCAACGGGTACAAGGCCAAGACGCTGTCAACTCGAGTGGGACAGCTTCAAATCCGGATTCCACAAGTACGTCACCTGGACTTCTATCCCCGATCCCTGGAGCGAGGGTGCCGCTCGGAGAAAGCCCTGAAGCTGGCCATCGCCGAGATGTACGTGATGGGCGTGTCGACGCGCAAGGTCACTGAGATTACCGAGCAGCTGTGCGGCACCGAGATCTCCGCCAGCCAGGTCTCAAGAATCTCCAAGCTGCTGGACGACGAACTCGAGCAGTTTCGCAACCGCCCTTTGGGCAGCTATCCAGTTGTGTACCTGGATGCCCACTACGAGAAGGTCCGTCGCCAGGGCAGCATTCAGGATGTGGCCGTCTTGAAAGCGACCGGAGTCAACTGCTGGGGCAAGCGGGAGGTGATTGGGGTCAGCTGCCGACTCAGCGAGGCGGAGGTCCACTGGCGAGAGTTTCTGCAGCAGCTTCAAAAGCGTGGTCTGGAGGGTGTGCAGCTGATTGTCAGCGATGACCACTCAGGACTACGAGCTGCCAGAAAAGCTGTCTTTCCTTCAGTGCCCTGGCAACGCTGTCAGTTTCACCTGAGCCAGAATGCTCAGCGATACGCCCGCCGATCCGACCAACGTGCCGCCATCGCCACTGACATTCGAGACATCTTCAATGCCCCGTCTGGAGGCGAAGCTGAGGCGATGCTTCGGGCCAGAGTCGAGCAATACCACGACCGCAACCCGGAGCTGGCCGATTGGATGGAGACCAATCTGCCGGAAGGCTTTACGGTCTTTCGTTTTGCACGTTCTACCTGGCGGCGCATTCGCACCAACAACGGGCTGGAGAACCTAAACCGTCAGATTCGCCGGCGTACCCGGGTCGTCGGTATCTTTCCAAACACCGAGTCCGCACTACGACTCATCACCGCTGTCGTCGAGGAGATTCACGAAGACTGGCTGATCGGGAAACAGTACCTCAGCCTGGTCGATTTCAAACCACAGGAGAATCCGATCTCAGATCACTCTCAGTCAAATTACAGAAAAACAGTTGCTTAGCCACGCACGATCTCACCGTCCGCTTCCGCTACGTGTCTATGGTGCGGTCGAACCCTGCTTGTCCTTCTCGCCGCCAGTTCAGCGGCCAGGGCCACCGTCTTCGCGACGGCGACGGTCCTAGTTCTGGTGCCGCTGCTGAGTTTCAGTAGTGGTCCGGTTTTTGCCGACTACAACAATCCGGCTACCGATTGGATGAGAGACGGAAAATATGGCGTTCACGTGAGATACCTGAACGGGATTGGCAGAAACGACACAACAATTGCTGAATTCAATCAGTGGGTTAATGCGTTTGATGTCAATGCCTTCGCTGAAGCTGTCGAGTTGACCGGCGCAAGCTGGGTCATCTGGGGCTTGGGGCGGACGTGGTTCAATGCGCCCAATGCAACGCTGGAAAGCACGGTCGGCGATTTCACTTCCGATCGTGACTTACCGCTCGAAATCTACGACGCATTGCAGGCACGAGGCATCAGGTTGATGCTGTATGCCGCCGCCGACAAAGCGCACACCAGGGAGGATATCGAAGGAAAAGTCGCATTGGGATGGGACGAGGATAATGACGAGTATACCAGTACTTTTGTCGATAATTGGGCGGATGCGCTGCAAGTCTGGTCGGATCGTTATGGAACAAAAATATCGGGTTGGTGGTTCGATCATAGCCAGCCCAATTATTCTGTTTCGGATACCGCCCAGGGCACTTCCAATCCGGAGTTGGCAATCTACAGAACTCACCTGCTTTCCGGAAACCCGGATGACGGCATAGTGGCTTTTAATCACGGCGTTAACCCTGACCTCTATGACCGTGAGGCCCATAGTCCTGATGAAGACTACAGGGCTGGGCACCGTGTGGGAAACGAACTCAATGAACCGCTTGCCGTTGCGTCTTCCAGATGGTGGCATGGACTGCAATGGCACTATCTGCTTCATTTGGGCCGCGGGTGGGGTACAGCGGGTACTCGATATGACACACAGGAATTGATCGATTACGTGAACGAAAACAACAGGAACGAAGGGGTTAATACCTTAAGCGTGTTTGTCTATAAGACGCCGGGGGAGTCGTCCAAGGGTGTCGTAAAGGTTCCGGGGAACCTCGTGAATGCCCAGCTCCGGCAACTGGCAGCGCTGCGGGACGCTTCGCCACGGTTCGTGGACAACACGTCGGGCGACATATCCTTTAATGGGACGTGGGTGAGGCAAGACGAAGCCCAGGACTTCCGGGAGTCGACGGTAAATATTCGGTAAACCCGTAAGCGTAATCTCGAGCGTTGGGTTACAGGGAAACTCAAGTTGAGCGCAGGGAACAGCGGAAGTCTTTGCGTAAGGGGTAGAGCCAGATGCTCTTGGTGGGTAGATTGGCTTGGTGGTTACGATCCAGCTTTCCGCGCCCTTGGGTGTGGCCGACATGGATCCAGTTGGCAGCCTTGTAGCAGGCGCCTGTGAAGCGTTGAGTGTCGACGAAGGTTTCCAGCAAGACAGGTCGGTAGGCGTAGCGATTGTGCCAGTCTTCGGGGAGTTGACGGGCGGCCATGGCCAGTAGCTTGGAGGCCAGGTTCTTGGACTCGACCCAGGGCAGGATTAAGAAACGGGCGTTGTTGACAATCAGCTGCAGGTTCCTCTCCCGTTCCGAAGGACGCCAGCCGATGAAGCGGTCGCGCGCGGCGGTTTTCCAGGCGGCGGCGCCAAAGCCGAGCAGAGCCAGGATGCGGTTTTCCGAACAAGCGAAGTAGCGCAGCTGAGCACCGGGCAGGGGCTTGTATCCCAGATAGTGGTAGCGGTCGATATATTCATTCCACAAAGTGGAGTCCGGGCGGCTTAGGACCGGCTCCAGATGCAGGCCTGCCAGCTCATGCACCGGCCGGGACAGCAGCGGCTGCGGGGCGCTGCAGAAAGTGTGCTCGATTCGGCCCGAGCCTCCTTTGCGGTTGCGAGGGGGCGGCAGTTGCAGCAGCCCCTCGCGATGCATGCGCAGCATGGCCACCCGGCAGCTCATCTGCTTGAGGCCACCGTCCGTTTTGCGCCACTCGAGCAATCGGCACGCCAATCGAGACAGCTGAGCGCGCGTGCGGGTTGGGTTGTCGGCAATCAAGTCGCACAGTTGCCCGATCTCCTGACCCGTGAAGTTGCGGCCACAGTAGCGCTTCATGCCGCCTCCCGACCACCGGGTCGACCCCAGGCCGCTCTTCGGTCGGGGTCCATTTCCCAGGGCAGGAATCTCGTCAGTTGGGGCGGCGCCCGGTTGCCCGATTCGGCGCAGCACTGCAGATAGCAACTCAACCAGCGTTGCGGATTGATCTCCCACAGCTGCAAGGTTTGCAGAATCGTGAACACAACCGCGGCCAGACGGGCGCTAGACCGACTGCCTGAGCCGTAGTAGTTCTTGCGACCCACCACCGGGCCTCGCAAAGCGCGCTCTGAAGCGTTGTTGTCCATGGCCACCTCGGGGTGATCCAAAAAGACGGTCAACCCTTCCCAGTGTCGCTCCAATCGGCGCAGCACCTTCCTGCAGGCCCCATGCAGGACCCGGCTCTGCAACTCCGCATCGCGCTGCCTCTCCAGTCCCAGCACCGCCCCCCGCAGTTCCCGATCCCGGGCGGCAAAGCCGGCAGGCTGTTCTCGGGCCTGCACGCGACACCGATTCAGATCGAACAGGCCTCCGATCCCCTCCACCCAACTCATCGCCCACCCCTCCAACTCGGGCCAGGACTTGGCCAGGGAAAAAAAGTCGCGTCGCACGTGGGCCCAGCAAAAGGCCAACTCCAGACCCTCCCATTGTCTGGCCAACTTCTTGTACACAACGTAGCGGTCGCTCAGCAGAATGCCGGCCGCAGTGCCTCCGAAGTGCGCCTCCGGCACCTGGGCCGAGCGGCTGGGAGACAGCGTGAACACTACCGTCGAAGGGGATCGGAACACCCACAGATGCCAGCCGTGACCTATCTTGCCCTCCACCTCCTCGAACACCCGCCAGCCGGTCTCGTCAGCCTGCCAACGATCCTCGCTCAACTGCCTGACACGGATGGCCTCCCGGACCGGCTCCAACAGCGGGAGCAGTTTCCTCAGCCCTCCCGCGATCGTCCCAGCCGACAGCCTCACTCCTTGGTCGGCCAGTTCCTGCAGCAGTCGGTTGCTGGGACGCGCATAAAGATACTTGTCCAAGATCACCCTCACCCACACCGAGATGCCCAGCTTGCCGCGCGGGATCAAACGGCCTGGTGACGGCGCCGTCACGATGCCGGGCAGGACCCCACAAGCACAGCTTGGATGGTATCGCCTGCGTCTGATCACCCGACGCCAGACCCGCGTCTCGATCTCTACCACCTGGGCCTCATCGGTACCAGGAAACGGATCCAGGCGCCGTCCGCAGCGGGGACACTTCCGCTGCTCTGCGGGCAGATCAGCCACTTCCTCCCGGGCTTCCAGCCCATCCAGACTGCTTCGACCATGTCCCCGCGTCCCCGGCTGCTGTCCGCGAGGGCGCGCTGAGACCTGGCTCCGGGATGGGCTCTTGCCCTCGCAGACCAAACGCTCGCTACGACGACCGTACAGACAGCCTTCCAACTCTCGAATGCGTGCCCGTAGCTCTTCGTTTTCGCTCTTGAGATCGGTTCTCCGTCGGACCGCTTCCCCGTGCCGGGCCTTCCAGTACGCCGCAGCCCAACGCAAGCTGATGTACTCCTCCTTATCCACCCGGATCTGAACGCCGGCTGTCGACGCCCGCTGCCGGGACTCCCGATTCTCTACGCCTTGCTCCCCCTGACCTAGGGCGGCTCCCATGTCCACCTATATACACGATTGAAAGTCCTGTGTCCAGCAAAATCTGATGGTGTCAGCGGAGGGATGGGTTTACCGAATATTTACAGTCGACGAGCTGGTCGGCGGCGGCGGGCAACTATGCCGAGTTGGCTTTTTCCGGAACCGGTGTGGAGGTTGCCGTAAGGAAGGGCTCCAACGGCGGACTGGTCGACGTGGTGGTGGATGGCGCCGTGGTGGTGGATGATTTCGATACGTATGCGAGCACGACCGCATATAAGGAGATCATCTATGCGAATCAGAATCTCAGTGCTGGGCTCCACACGATACGACTGGTTGCTACCGGCCAGAAAAACGCCAACGCAACAGAATCTGACGCCATGTTTGACTATTTTGCGGTGACCAGGGTGGACACGACGGCACCGCGGGTGTTGTCGATCACGAGCGGCGCGACGCACCCGACAAAGGACCCCTTCACGGTGGAGATCGAGTTCTTGGAGGAGGTCACTGGGCTCACGGCGGGGGAGATCGCGGTGACGAACGGCACCGGCTCGAACCTCACAGGCACGGGCGCGAGCTACACGCTCGACATCGAGCCGATTGCGACCCTGGAAGGCGACGTGACGGTACGGGTTCCAGCTAACGTGGCGGTGGACGGAGCGAACAACGGTAACGTCGAGGGGAGCGCGACCTTCGCGGTGGACACCCAGCCACCGACGGTGTTGTCGATCACGAGCGGCGCGATCCACCCGGCGAAAGGCAGGTTCACGGTGACGATCACCTTCTCGGAGGCGGTGACGGGGCTGACGGCGGGGGAGATCGTGCTCACCAACGGCTCGGGCTCGAACTTCGCGGGCACGGGCGCAAGCTACGCGCTCGACATCGAGCCGGCCGCCGATGTCGAGGACGACGTGACGGTGAGGGTTCCGAGCGGCGCGGCGGTGGACGTGGCGAACAACGGCAACGCCGAGGGGAGCGCGACCTTCGCGGTGGACACCCAGGCGCCGGCGTTTGTGAGCGCGGCGGTGAATGAGGACACGCTGACGCTGAGCTATGGGGAGGCGCTGGGCAACTCGACACCGGCGGTGGGCGATTTTACGGTGAATGTGGGGGGCGCCGGACGGAGCGTTTCCGGGATCTCGGTGAGCGGGAGAGCGGTGACGCTGACGCTCGCCTCGGCCGTGGCGCATGGCGAGGCGGTGACGGTGAGCTACAGCCCGGGGACGAATCCGATCCAGGACGCGGCAGGCAACGACGCGGAGGCCCTGGCGAACCGGTCGGTGACGAACAACACGGAGGCGCCCAACACGGCTCCGGCGATCACGAGTCCGGACCCGTTCGAGATCCCTGAAAATCAGGCGGCGGTGACCCGGCTGACGGCGAGCGATAGCGACCCGGGAGACGAGGTGACGGGTTATGCGCTTGCCGGCGGAGCCGACCGGACCCAGTTCGCGATCGTTGCGGATACGGGAGAACTGAGTTTCCGGACGGCGCCGGACTTCGAGGCGCCTTCGGATGTCTCAAGCAGCAGTCCGCCGAGTGCGGCAGGGGACAACGAGTACATCGTGGCGGTTCAGGTAACCAGCGGGACGGGAACGCGGGAACTGACGGCGGAGCAGGCGATCCGGGTGCGGGTGACCGATGTGGACGAGCCGCCGGGGGCGCCGGCGGCTCCGGCGATCGCGAACGTGACGCCGGACGGCTTGACGATAATTTGGACGGAGCCGGACAACACCGGCCCGCCCATTACCGGCTATGACGTGCAATACCGGGAAGGCGGCAGCAGCGGCTTTACCGATGCGCCGGACGTGGGGACGAGCCGGGTGACGACGCTCACGGGGCTGAGCCCGGGCACCGATTACCGGGTGCAGGTGCGGGCGAGGAACGACGAGGGAACGGGCGATTGGTCGGAGCTGGGCGAAGGACGGACCATCACCGCGCTGACGGTGCGGATGACGACGGATCCGGAGCCGCCGGTGGAAGGCTCGTTCACGCTGCGTTTCCATTTTTCCGAGGCGGTAACGAGCTTCACCCCAGGCGACATGACGACCGGGCAGGAACCTCCCTGCACGAATGCCGGAAACAACCCGGTGAACTGCGACCCGGGCTTGGCGGCGTTCCAGACCACGGACAACCAGGTCTTCACCACCACCGTGTCCCCGCGGACCGCAGGGGTGGTACACAACTACACGCTCACGATCGCTGTGCCTGCGGGCCGAGCGACATCATCCCTGGAGAGCAGACCGAACGAGGCCGCGATTCTGGAAGTCCGTGTGGCGCCGCCGGGGGTGACGGTGCCGATCTCATCGATTGGCCTGACGGCGAGCCCTGGCAACGGCCGGGTGAGGCTCGGATGGAATGCCCCGGACAACACCGGGGGCGCGGCGATGGTCCGATACGAGCACCGGGCGGCGGAGAGTGAAGGGGGATTCGGCGCCTGGGGGCGGGTGGATCAGGCGGCGCGAACCGCAACGGCGTCCAATCTGACCAACGGCACCGAATACGTCTTCGAGGTGCGTGGGGTGAACGCTCTGGGCTATGGCGGGGTGGAAACGGTGCGAGCCACACCGGCGGCGGGTGGTGGCGGTGGAGGCGGCTTTGGAGGCGGTGGGGGCGCACCGAGCACGTCCGTGCCGGGGGTGCCGGGGAACCTGACGGCGACAGGCGGGGACGGCGAGGTCGTGCTCGGTTGGGACGCTCCGGAGAGCGACGGTGGGACGGCGATCACGGATTACGAGTACCGGATCAACCGAAGGGGAGACTGGATTCCCATCGGCTCTACCGACACCACCCATACGGTTACCGGCCTCGTCAACGGCACGGTCTACGTCTTCGAGGTGCGGGCAGTCAACGCCGCGGGCAGGAGTGCCTCCTCCAACCGAGCCGAAGCTAAGCCGGAAGTGTTTACCCTGGACTTTGCGCATTTTGCCAACGGGGAAGGCATCACTTCCGATGTGGTGTTGGTGAATGTGGGGATCCATCCGATCCGTCCGGCCCTCTACTTTTACGATAAAGAGGGCCATCTCATTGAAGCGGAATCGGTGGTGGATGTCACCGAAGATTTGGAGGTCACAGAGGACGGAGTTCTGACGGTTCAGACGGCGATGGAGCCGCTGGGCGAACTCACGATCTCGACCCACGGCCAAGGGGCGCTGGTGTCGGGATCGGTGAAGGTGGTCGCGTTCGGGGCCATCGGCGGGGTCCTGCGCTTTGATCTCCCGGAGGTCGGTGTGGCCGGGGTGGGAGCCAGCCCACCCGTCAGGGACGCCGTCTTCCCGGTGCGCCGCCAGGAGGCGGGAATCAACACCGGGGTGGCGGTCCACAACCTGGAATCGAGCCCGGAAATCGTGCGGTGCGAATTGATGCAGGCGGGCGGGCTGCGCGACGCCGTGAGTATCCCCCTGGCGGCCAACGGGCAAACGTCCTGGTTCATCGACACGGCGTTCACTGCCGCCGATACGACCGACTTCGCGGGGTCGGTGCATTGCGATGCAGAGGGTCCGGGGATGTTCACCGCCGTGGCCCTGGAACTGGATGCCGCCAGCCGTATCTTCACCACCCTGCCGGTGCTTCCGGTGCGGCGAGCCGGAGGCCGGGCGGCGGAGCTGACCTTCGCGCATTTCGCCAATGGGGGTGGCATCACCTCCGATCTGGTGTTCGTGAATCTATCCACCGAGCGGAGCCGTCCCGCGCCCACCCCCTTTCATTCGGACATCCTTCCGCTCCGTCCCGCTCTTTATTTCTACGACACCGAAGGCGAGCCGATTGCCGCCGAATCGGTGGTGGACATCACGGGCGATCTGGAGGTCATGGAGGACGGCGGGTTGACGGTCCTGACGGCGATGGAGCCGCTGGGAGTGCTCACGATCTCGACCCACGGCCAAGGGCCGCTGGTGAGCGGATCGGTGCGGGTGGTCGCGGACGAGCCCATCGGCGGCGTCCTGCGCTTTGATCTCCCCGGCATCGGGGTGGCCGGGGTGGGAGCCAGCCCACCCGTCAGGGATGTCCTCTTCCCGGTGCGCCGCCAAGAGGGAGGAATCAACACCGGGGTGGCGGTCCACAACCTGGGCGAAGAAGCGATGGAGGTGACGTGCGAATTAATGCAAGGGGGCACCGTGCTCGACGATGAGAGTATCTCCCTTGCGGCCAACGGACAGTCGTCTTGGTTCATCAACGAGGTGTTCACCGGTGCCGATACGTCCGACTTCGCGGGGTCGGTGCGCTGCACCGCGCCGGGGGAAGGGATGTTCACCGGAGTGGCCGTGGAGCTGGATGCCGCCAACCGCATCTTCACGACCTTGCCGGTGGTGCCGGTTCCAGAGAGGATGTCTCAGGAGTAGACGAAGGGCCTGAGAAAAAGAGACGGGGACTCGTAGAACCGGAAGACCCCTTTTGTCTGAGGCGCATGGGAGAATAAGCCATGCCGCGTAAACAAGGGTTGGCTCCCGCCGCCTTCACCCGGGCCGATCTCCCCGAACGATCCCCGGCCCTCGGCCATTCCACGGTACGCCGAAACGGGCGCACCTTCACCCTGGCCGATCAAGTAGACCGACTTGTTTCAGCCAGCGAAGCGGACCCGGATCGTGGTTTCCTGGGGCGGATGATGGCGCTGTGTAGCCTCCCCCGCACCAACCCCGGCAACCAGCTTCAATATGAGCGCCGCAATGGCCCCTTCACATTGGGGATGATTGCTGGTCTCAACAACAAACTCCCCTTTGGAACTAACCCCCGCCTCATCCTGGCATGGCTCTGCACCGAAGTGGTACGGACCGGGAGCCGTGAGATCGTTCTAGGCCGGTCCCTCTCCGAGTTCATGCGTAAGCTCGGTATCTCTAGTACCGATGGTCGCGGGCAAGCGCGGCTTCGCAATCAAATGGATCGCCTGTTTAATTGCAGCGTCTCGATGATCTACAAAGACGAGCACGGCAAGCAGTTCGTTAATTCTCACATTGCCAATCGTGGCGAGTTCTGGTGGAACGAGCGCAAGCCCGATCAAGCGGCGCTGTGGGAGAGCAAGGTGAGGCTGTCTGAGTCATTCTTCAACGAAATTGTGAGCCATCCGGTGCCACTCGATCTCACCACCCTCAAGGCCCTCAAACGCTCTCCGCTGGGCCTCGATCTTTACCTATGGCTCACCTATCGAATCTTTACTTTGACGGCCCCACAGCGGCTCACCTGGAAGCAGTTGTACCGGCAATTCGGAGTGGACCCGGACAAAGCCAGCGACAACGTGAGCGTTCAAGACTTTCGCCGGATGGCGCTCCGGGAGCTAAAGAAGATCAAGCTGGCCTGGCCGGACCTGAACTACACCACGGCGCGGGGCGTCCTGATCCTCTTGCCCTCGATCCCGCATATTTCCCCGGCCCCTGGGCCAGGACCGGCCTTGATCTCACCTTGAGAAGGGTCCCACTCTCCACCGCCTGAAGGCGGTGGATTCGACATGCGACTGAAGTCGCCTAAAGACCTCGCTTCGCTCGCAGGCTGACTACTCAGTGACCCGAAAATCGTCGTCTCGGGTCTCGACATCTTGGGTTTCGATATACTCTGCAACCATCGTATCGCTCACATTCCCAGTCGTCGCCACGAAGTACCCTCGTGCCCAAAGATGTCGTCCCCAAAACTCCTTGCGCAACTTGCGGTGATCTTGCAGTAGATGATGCGACGTTTTCCCTTTGATCGCCTGCATCACTCGGCTCGGCGCCAATCTCGGCGGCACATCCAACAACAAATGCACATGATCGGGTCGCACATGCCCCTTCACGATCTCGATAGGTCATGACGAACGTAGCGTCGGTCTCGACTTTCCGCAATACACGAACTGAAGCCCTCGCACAATCGATGTTGACGATCCAGGGATCCAAACAACAACCATCCTGCGTCGGAAGTGAGGCTCCCTCCATCAAAACGCGTCGTGATCTTTCTGTGGCTGTGAAATGGCAGGGTATTCTGGCAGACTGCTTTCAACATTGCCGTAGCTCCTGTTTAGGGTCATTGTTTTTGTAAACCCTTTTATATCAGAGGGCTACGGCTTTTTCCTGGAGCCAGAATCTCACTCGGATTCAGATCTTTTGCATAATCCGGGCTAGGATCTTTCGCCCGCATGTGGATCCATACCCCTTAGATCCTGGTAAAGGGCTAGATACTTCCTGGTATCCAGTTGTAGGAACTCGTCCTATCCGAAAATGCAGCCGAGTGGGCTGGGGATAGCTCTCTTTACTTTGAGGCCCCATTCCCCTAAAGTTCTGAGTAATCTGGCACTTTTAAGGTGTTCAAAAGGGGGGCTATGCGCTACCAGCTGCTTTCCATCGTCTGCATGTCGCTGTGCTTTGGCACAAACGAAGGCTCCAGCACACTCATCTTTCCCCGCCTTTCCTTTGCCTCGCAGGATCTGACCGGGATCGCGATCGTCAATCCCACAGAGGAGACGGCCACGGTGACCTTTCGTGCCTACGGAGTCGACGGGCAGTTGCTTCAGCCCCAGGGTTCACCCCGGCCTGGGGACGGGCAGGAGGGCCGGCAACCGCAGGGAGGCTTTACGAATCCGGCCTCCTTTGATATTCCCCCCGGCCAGCAGTTCGCCGACGTGACCATTGGCATCTTCGGCAGTGGAATCGATCCGGAGGCCATCGGCTGGATCGAAGCAGTCAGCGAAGCAGACGATCTAACCGGATTCTTTCAGTTTCTGGACACCTCCATCTCCTTTCTGGATGGGGCCGACCTGCCGGTACCGGACTCACGCCTGATCTTCCAGGACGTGAGAGTGGATCAGGGGTTTTCGACTACAGCCTACCTCCTCAACCCGAATGGACCGGGTAGCGCCTCGGTCGAGCTGTCTCTGGTGACCCCGGAATCGGTCAAGACCAAGAGCCTGGTGATTGCCGCCAAAGGGATCGTGGAGCTGAATGTGGAGGAATTCTTCGAGGGTGTGGGGCCTCTTAGAGTGGGAGGGGCCGAAAGCGTCGGGATAAACCGACATGGAGTAGCGGATGAAAGAGCCGTACGGGGAAGGTCTAGCCAACCGCCCCGACCCCGAGTCATGCATCGAGTCCTCGCGAGAGGCTGGTGAAGCGTTGACAGGGGAAGCGTGAGCCGGGCTATTGAGCTCCGAAAGAAACGAGTTCCAGGTGCCGCTTTTATGGCCCCACGGGGGTGGCGAAACCGGCCGCGGCGTAAAAGGCGAGTCGCAGCAGGGCCTGGCGGAGTCAGAGACCCCGTGCAAGCGTGGACGCTCCATGGACGAGAACCGAGAGACCCCCGACACTGATGAAGCGAGCGAACAAAGACGGAAAGTCGGCGGAGTTTGTGGAGGGAAGGAGTCCGGCCAAAGAAAACACCAGGGAGGCGGCCACGCCCCGGACTTTGAGCCGGAAAGGTGTGTCGATCCGACTGGCTGGTGTAGGGCAAGCCGCACGCCGGAAGAGGAAGTCATCCTCCACCCTTCGTGCGTTTTGGCGTTCGACCCAAGGTAGGAGCCGTATGAAGTAATGCCTTCACGTACGGATCTGTCCGGGGGGTGCCAGGCAACTGGCATCCCTACCGGGACCCGGGGCGACTCCCGGGGGGATTTAAACGGTCGCTGCCCCGGGGCCCCTCCCACTCTTTCTTGGACATCACCGCCGGTCGCGGCCCTGAGGCACCTCCCACTCTGAGCAACCTCACGACAGGCGGCCAGCCCTGAGGCCCTTCCCATTCTCGAACACCTGAGCCTCTTCCCACTCTGGTAGCCCTTCAGTGAAAGTCATGGGAAGGGAGTTTCGCGTCCCGAATCTCCAACGGCCAGAAGCGATCCGCCAGTATGGAGACGACGTTGTTGGAATTCTGCAAGATGCCTTCGATGAGGAGAAACGGATGACTGACCAGAATAACCCGGTTTTTCTTGAAAACAGGAGGCTTGACCACAATGTTGGTGATACCGGTTTCATCCTCGAGGCTCAGAAAAAGGAATCCCCTGGCAGTCAGAGGGCGCTGGCGGACGATGATCCCCCCGGCAACCCGAACCCGCTGACCGTTTACGACCGAAGTCAGACGAGAGGCTGAAACGGCTCCTTTCCTGGCTATGGTCTCTCGCATTAGCGCCATCGGATGAGGGCCTGTCGTCAGTTTTGTTCCCCGATAATCGGCCTGAAGACGTTCCAGTGCATCCATTTCCACCAGGGGGTGCTCCTTGTCGGTAATTGAAGGGATGGAATCAAAGAGGGGGCCCGATTGACGCGCCGCTTCTTCCACTTGCCAGAGGGCTTTGCGGCGTTTCATTCCAAAGCAATTCAAAGCGCCAATTTCAGCCAGCGTCACCAGTTCCGGCTTCCGCAGTCGACATCTTTTCACAAAGTCGTCCAGATCCTGGAAAGATCGTTTGTGGCGTTGTTCGACGATGTGACGCCCTGCTGTCTCCCGGAGTCCCTGGACGTAGAGAAATCCCAGTCTTACGGGACCTTCGGGTTCAATCGTGCACAGCCAGTCAGAACTCATGGCATCAACGGGTCTGATCTTCTGGCCGCGGTGCTGGGCATCTTTGACCAGAGTTGCCGGACGATAAAAGCCCATGGGCTGGTTGTTCAGTAAAGAAGCATAAAAGGCTGCCGGAAAGTGGACTTTCATATAGGCACTCACGTACGCCAACAAAGCGAAACTGGCTGAATGGGATTCCGGAAAACCATAGAGTGCAAAAGAGGATATGTAACGGATGATGGTGGTTGCCGTTTCTCCGCGGATTCCGTTTCTTTCCATTCCCCGGAGAAGCTTGGCTTCAATCTTTTCCATCCTTTGTTCGGAACGCTTGAAACCAAGCGCGCGTCTGAGTTCTTCGGCTTCGCCACCGGAAAATCCCGCCACTGTCATTGCCATCTTGAGCAGCTGTTCCTGGAAAATGGGCACACCAAGAGTGCGCTTGAGAATGGGTTTCAGGGAAGGATGAGGGTAGGTGACTGGTTCCAGCCCGGCTCGTCTTCTTAAGTACGGATGCACCATCTGACCTACGATCGGACCGGGTCGGATGATTGCAATCTCAACGACTAAATCATAGAAACAACTGGGTTTGAGACGAGGCAAGGTGGCCATCTGAGCCCGGCTTTCGACCTGGAACAATCCGACTGTGTCGGCTTTCTGCAACAGCTCGTATACGAGGGGGTCATCATGGGGTAGATGGGCCAGTTCCACCTCTTCACCCGAGTGCCTGTGAATCAAGTGGATTGCATCCTGCAGTGCCGACATCATTCCCAGGCCCAGCAGATCGACCTTGATAATGCCCAGATCGGCACAGTCTTCTTTGTCCCACTGAATGACTCTCCGGCCCGGCATGGTGGCATTTTCCAGGGGAACGACCGAGTCGAGCCGGCCCCGGGCAATGACCATTCCTCCGCTGTGTTGTCCGAGATGCCGGGGGAGATCCTGAATCTGCCGCCACAGCTGGAAAAAGATCCGGGTCCGATGATGAGAAGGGTCCAGGCCGGATTTCCTGAAGTGCTCGGTGTCGATTTCCTCGGGATGGGGTCCCCAGCTGGTGAGTAGTTTGGAAAGTCGATCGATCTGTTCAGGAGCGAATCCGAGGCTTTTCCCAACTTCTCGTGCGGCGCTTCGAGCTCGATAGGTGATCACGTTGGCCGTCATGGCCGCTCCAAGCCGGCCGTATTGCTGGTAGACATATTGGATGACCTGCTCCCTGCGGTCTCCACTGGGGAGATCGATGTCGATATCGGGCCATTCACCGCGCTCCTCGGAAAGAAATCGCTCAAAAAGAAGATCCATTCCCACCGGATCGACGGCCGTGATTCCGAGGCTGTAGCAGACAGCACTGTTGGCGGCGGACCCGCGGCCCTGGGCCAGGATTCCCTGTGCACGACAGAACTGACTCAGGTCCCAGACGATGAGAAAATATCCGGCCAGGTCGAGTTTTTCGATCAACCCGAGTTCCTTTTCAATTTGCCGGCGAGCTCGTTGATGGTAGGGAATATAACGCTTTCTGGCCCCCTGATGGGTCAGCTTTCTGAGATAGCTGTTCATGGTCTCACCGGCGGGGAGAGGAAAGAGCGGAAACACATATCCCAGGTTCTCCAGTGTGAATTGAAGCCGCCGGCTCAAGCGGCAGCTGTTGTCGAGAGCCGGCTGTAGATCACTGAAGAGGGATTGCATTTTTGCGGGCGGTTTGAGATATCGTTCTGAGTTCACTGCCAGAATCCGGCCCCCTTCTTGCAGCGTCGTCTTGTGACGAATGCAGGTCAGGACATCCTGCAGAGGCCGGCGTTGCCGGTTTGCATACAGAACTCCGTTGGAGGCCAGCAGGGGCAGGCCATGGCGTTGTGCCAGGCTGATCAGAATCTGGTTCAGGCGTTCCTGTTCACGTCGGAAGTGACGCTGGATCTCGACAAAGACCCCCTGTTGGCCAAAGATCGCTTTGAGTCGATCCAGCTTCCGAGAAGCTTCTCGCAAACCGTTTGTGCGTATCGTTTCTGCGATAGGTCCATGCAGATTTCCGGTCAGGCACACCAGTCCTTTCGAGTGTGACTCGATCTCGTCAAAGTCGGCCGCTCCCTTTCCCTTGGGGGCCTGCAACTTCATTCGTGTGATGAGCTGGCAGAGATTCTGGTAGCCTGTACGATTCTCCACTAAAAGGGGAAGTTCTCCGCCTTCCTTCAAACTGATTCGTGCTCCCACCAGAGGGCGAACCCCCACCTCACGGCAGGTTTTGTAGAATCGGGGAGCTCCAGAAACGACATCTCTGTCGAGCAGGGCAAGAGCAGGGTATTCCAGCCGTGCTGCCTCGCGAGCGAGTTCTTCCGGCAGGGAAGCCCCTTCCAGGAAACTGAAAGCACTGCTGGTTTTTAGTTCGATGTACACTTAATTAAACAATCAGTCGTAAACTCCCTCGATAAAGTACTGTTTTAAAATTCCGTCCCAGTAAATTCGATACACCGCACCATCTACCATTTCGATGTCCCACTCGTCTCGGGACCAGGGACAGGGTCTGTCTGAGTTTCCCGGCTCTTGAACTCTATCCATTTCCCACCAGTTTCCAGAAGATCGCCATGGGCCGGAGCAGCCTACGATCCGGTGGGTGTGTACTTTGATCGGTTGAGGGGGACGAAGTCTTCGCAAAACCAGGCTGACTCTCACTCCTTCCTGGCTCTGCATTGCCAAAGACGTTGAACTTTTCCCGGGAATAGACGGGGCAGGGGCGACCCGGCCCCTACGAATGTAGGGGCGACTCCGGGTGGTCGCCCTCTGGAAAGGAGTCAGTTGATAGCGGTCAGGCTGGTGCGTATCGGCAGGCACAGCGGTTCCCAGATGGGATTCCCCGGTGAGCGCGTTCAGTCTGGAAAGAGTTCGAGAGAATTTTTCCGGATGGCTCTGATTCGGCTCCAGAAGAGAATGTTGAAAAATCTGAGGCCGTGAAGGCTGGGCTTCCAGTTCGACCCGGGAAATGGGAGCCGTGGGGTTTTTGGATTGTAGCTTCAGACGCAGCAGGGAGAGCAGGACATTGGAGTTTCGCATCGGAAAGGCCAGAGCAACGGATTGCCGGTACCGGTCCCCATTCACAAGTCCGAGCTGAAGATCCAGGCGATCGGTTGCCAGTCCGTGATCTTCCAGCTGGCGACAGAGTTGCTCCAGGAGTTTTCCGAACAGGAAGGTCAAGAGCTCCAGATCTTCGATCTCCCACTCCAGTTCCTCGACGGCAACAAAACGTGGCGGTTCGGTGACTGGTTCAAAAGGCTTCAAGTCTCGCCCACGAGCCAGTTGCTGAAGCTGCAGTCCTTCCTCTCCCATTCGGGCTGCCAGCTGTGACCGGGGAAGGTCAGCCAACCGACCGATTCGGCGGATTCCCCATCGCAGCAGGGTTTCCAGGGCCCCATCTGAAAAGGAGTGCAGAGCAAACAAGTGTTCAATCGAGAAGGCCCGGATGAATTGGCTGGTCTGGAGTTCCGGAACGCGGCTGCCCGGTTTCAAACGGGCCGCCAGGATCGCCACTGTCCTGGATGAGGCCAGGCCGAAATGAAGCGGTTGCGGCTGAATACTGTTTTGAAGTAACCGATCGAATACCTGTTCCTCGTACCGTTGGGAAACGAGGAAGACAACGGCACCCGAAAGATGCTTTTCCACACGCGGCGAAAACGATCTGGCGATGCTCAGCGCAAAACGCGGGTCAGAGCTGTAGATGGCAATGAATCTCGACATGGCCATGATGCCTGCCCCGCAGCAGACTCACACGGGTCGTGAGCCCTCGCAGGAGTTGAAACTGATTCGACAGCAGTGGACGGGATTTGTGCCGGGTCGATCTCCAGCGGACGGAAGATCTGTCCAAACCAAGTACTGTAGTTGCCGCACTTCCCGCACAGGGATTGTGAGAGAGCAGGAAAAAGGCGACCTTCTTTCCCTGAAGAACCTTTTTTAATCGAAACCAGCAGTGAAAGGGGATTTTCTGAACGGTTGTTTCACGGCTTTCATTCGAAGCCGTATCCAGGTCGAGAACGATCACCCTGAAATCTTGAGATCGGGCCAGAATGTCAGCGGTCTTTAACGAGTTTTGAACCTTGTTCCAAAGGGAATGTCCCTGGCAGCGGATCCATAACAGCCGGTGCAGTTGAATGCCGGCCGAGCAGGCAAAATGGGGATCAAAGGTGTCGAAGGTATCAATATAAGCGACGCGAAAATGTTCTGAAGTGGTGGCGGCAAGAAGTGTAAAAAGCAAACTCGTCTTGCCGCTCGAAAAAGACCCGTTGAACTCAGAAATCGTCCCCAGTGGAAGCCCCCCGTGCAGCAATTGATCCAGTGGCTCAATGCCGGTTGCGAGATAGGTTTCCCGGTCGGATTGAATTCCAGATTCCAGATTCCAAATTCCAGATTTTTTCCTGGTTTTGGGTCGTGAATAGAGAGAGCGCACTATTTTCACCTTTTATTCACCTATGGTAGAGACTTGCCCTCTGAGTTTCAAGCTTTTTGGTTCCAGGTTTTGGAATTTGGAATTTGGAATACTCCCAAACGTATAATCACGCACTCGAATGTCGCTAAATCCGGAAACCCAGGAACCCAGGCGAGCCTTCCCTCTCCGCTCAAAGCTGCTGATTCTGCTGGTTTTTTTGATTGGGGTCTTTATCCCTGTTCAGTTCTGGAGAGGGGTCTGGTTCGGCCGCGAGCTCACCGACGACCAGCTAAGTGAATTCTTCAGTCACAACACCAAACCGCGATCGATCCAGCACGCTCTCGTACAGATCGACGATCGGATTCGCAAGGATGATCCTGAGGTCCGTCGCTGGTATCCGCAGGTGGCCGCCCTCGCAGGCCACCCGCTGCCCCTGATACGGGCCGGGGCTGCCTGGGTGATGGGGCAGGACAATCGATCGGAGCTCTTTCATCGAACTCTTCTCACTTGTCTGGAAGACTCCAGCCCTCGGGTTCGCCGCAATGCCGCACTGGCGCTTGTCCGGTTCCAGGATCAGGCGGCACTCGATGAGCTGCGCTCCATGCTGGGAAACTGGCCGGTTCGGACGTCCGCCGCCGGGCGGGTGGAGATTCGGGCACAGCCGGGACAGTGGGTGCACACCGATATCGAACTGGCGGTCGTGCTCGGTCAAGATGGAAAGATGACCGAGATTCGCAGTGAACTGCGAGGCAGAATTCTGGAAGTCACGGTAGTTCCGGATCAGGTGGTTGCAGAGGGTGAAGTCCTCTTTCTCCTCTCCCCCGATCCGGAGCATGTGTGGGAGTCTCTTCGGGGCCTTTATCTGATCGGCACCGGGGCCGAACTGGAGTCGGTGGAATCCTGTATCCGGGATCCCCGCTACACGGAGGAGCTGAAAAGGCAGGCTCGAGCGACGGCCGGAGCGATACGAGAACGCCTGGCCCGCGCTAGGTAGGTAGTAGCGGCCGGAGACAATCCGCAAGGGACGTGCTTACCAGGGAAGTGAGCCGTAACCGGCTTCCACCTGAGTGATATCCACCATGTCAATCGCGTCCCAGGGGCACCCGTCCAGAAAGGTATCTTCGGGCCCCTTGCTGATGCACAGTTTACAGCCAATGCAAAGCAGCGGGTCGACTTCAATCCGCCCCAGGGGCGGCGCTTCGGGGTCGGTGACCCACACCATACAGCTCTCCACCGGGCAGTAGTCGACGCAGGCGGGGGATCCGGCACAACCCGTGCACGAATCATTGATCACTGCCACGATACGAGGCTTTCTCTTGCGCTTGGTGGTCTGTTTGACCGTGGTCGGATCTTTCAGGGCATCAACAGGCATTTCTGGTCAACTCCCGTCATCTTCGGTCTGACCGGTGTCGTCACCACCGGGCGGCTCCGAAGCCGTCTCGACTTCCCGGCCTCCAGCCTCCTCTTGGGGCACTGCCGGAGGCTGAGAAGCGTCCTTTGTTTTCTGGGCCTTTTTCTCCGTCCGGGCCGCTGCGGCTGCGGCTTTTGCGGCCTTCGCCTTCTTCTCCTGTTCCTCGAAGTGACCGACCGGGTACCAGGAGACCTCATGCTCGGGAAAAGCCTCCTGAAAGAGTCGCGCTACAGTTTCCCGCTCCTCCTCGGGGCCGTACTCGGGGCTCTCCCCAAAGAGCGTGACCGTCTCATAATATGGATTGATGGCCAGGCTGCCGCCCCCGCCCACTTGAAGGGTGGCCTGAGACTCATCCAGACCGGTGTCTTCCAGGCTTTGCCAGGCCCAGTTGATGATGCGCCGATCCAGTTCCTCCCGATAGGGACGAAAATTCAGGGCACGGACAAGGACTTCCTCCTGATCCTGGACCGCGAGTCGGAAGACTAGGTAGCGAAAGTGTACCCCGGCGCTCTCGACTTCAAGGCGGGGAATCTCACTCAAGTCGATTGCCATTTTTCAGGCCACCGCGACACTGAGAGCAAGTCCTGCAAACATCAGGAGCAGGCCAAATCGGTATCCCCAGACGCCCACGGCCGAATCCCCGGAGCCGGTGAGCCCGAAGACGGAGAGCAGGACCAGCCCCAGCACGGAGATGCCCAAACCCAACCAGATCAACGTCACCTGTTTTTCCCCAAGTGTGGTTCCGAAAATCGTCGGACGTCGATTCGACCAGCGTCGAAGGCCGATTTGAGGCAAGGCTTCTCGTCGAGCCGCGGCCCAATCCAACGAACCCGCACGGTGGGCAATTCTAGCCCCGCCGGCTCCTGGAAACAAGAAGGATTTAGAAATAAACTTCTTCCCGGAATCAGCGGGGATTGATCTCTCTCGTTCAGGCCATCTGATAGGCTTCCTCGGTCTCTTTCTCTTCTGAGGAAGCAGCCCCGTCGAGCTGGGCCAGCTCTTTCTCGGTGACCTTCAGGCGGCGGGTAGTCTTCTTGTAGTAATGCGGATGCTCGTTCTTGCGGGCGTTGTATACTTCAGTCCAGCACTGCGTGCAGTCCTGGATGTGATCCAGGAAATCGAGCTTCTCGTCCAAATCGAGCTCATTGCAGAGAAAACGAACAACCGTCTGGCGATTGCAAATCTCTGTCAAAATCATTTCAAAAATTCTCCGATAAAGTCTTATCAGTCCCCTATAAGAGCGCAACCGACCTGCGAAAGTTTCAAAAAAAGTGCACTTTGTCGACACTGAAACAGTGCTCCCCAATGAGGTGTTTTGCCAGTGATAAGAGTCACTTTTGCGAATTTTTTTGCACCCTCCCCCACAAGGCAACGGAGCATGTTGCCCAATCCACGAGCTGCTGCGAAAAAGGGTTTGAGGATGAAAGCAGAATGAAACATTCCGCTGCGGCCCACCTCTAAGAAGTCGCAAAGCAAGAATGGTCGCGACCATCTGCTAATTCTCGAAAAAGGAGATACGAAAATGCGACTCGCGACGATGAAACCAGTGTTGCTGATTTTGCTCTTGACGGTCGTCGCACCGACGGCCCTGGCCGCCGGAGACGACCAGTCTTCGAAAACCAGACAGGCGATCTATAAGGAACTTCTCAAGTTGCCCTTCTATGGTGTCTTCGACCTCATCCGCTTTGAAGTGGTCGGGGACCGGGTTGTGCTGAGCGGCGAAGTCACTCGTCCGACTCTGAAGAGCGCCGCCGAGCGGGTGGTGAGACGCGTCGAGACCGTCACCAGGGTCGAGAATCGGATTGAAGTACTGCCGCTTTCCGGTTTTGATGATCAGATCCGCCGGTCTGTCTTCAGATCCATCTACGGCCGGGGCGATTTTCTAAAATATGGCTCGGTTCACGCCCCCATCCGCATCATCGTGAAGAACGGTCACGTCACCCTCAAGGGAGCGGTGGCGACTCAGCTGGATAAAACCCTCGCTCACCATCGAGCAACAGGAGTCTTCGGCGTCTTCTCGGTGACGAATAACCTCGTGACCTGATTGGGGAGGTTCCAAGTTTCACGTTCCACGTTCCACGTAGCACCCGTTCGAGTCAGCGTTTTCACAACGCGGAACGTGGAACGCGGAACGCGGAACTCCTCACCTCAGCCGGAAGCGGTACCTGAGGCCGAAGCGGGCGTAGAGTCCTGGGTCTGGGAAGCCTACGAAGTGGTGAAACTCCCGATCCAGGAGGTTATCGATCCGAGCGAAGAGCGTCAGATCCCGGGCCGGGTTGTAACTGACGGCGAGGGCCGTGTTGGCGTATCCTCCCACCCGGTCCTGTTCGGGAACGGGAATCTGAAAATCGAAACGAGGGCCAACCCAGGTGTTGTCGATGTGAAGCCGAGCGCGGCGGTGAAAGCTCCAATCCAGGCGCACGCCCCCCAGCCAGCCGGGCCGGTCCCGAAGAGGCTCGCTGGATCCTTCGATCTCGAAATCCAGGTAGGTCAAATGGCCGGAGACCTGGAGTGAATCAGTGAGGCGGCCCTGGCCCTGCGCCTCCACCCCCCGGGTCGTGACGCGGGAGCGATTCACGAGTCGAAACTGTTCAGGACTGAAGTCGATCAAGTCGGTGAACGAGTTGTCATAGTAGGTTAGAGAAAACTGCCCTTTTCCGTTGGCCAGGGGTTGTTCGATTCCGACATCGAAGCCCCGGCTCTTCTCGGGTCTCAGCTCCGGATTCCCCACGTTGGGTTCCCCCAGTGCAAAGAAGGAGGGTAGTTTGAAACCCTCCGCCCAGCTGGCCTTGATTCTCGTCTGGCGGGGTCCGAGACGGGCACTCGCCCCGACTCTGGGCGACGTCTCCAACGCGGCATCATCGCTGTTGTCGATCCGCAGGCCCGTATCGAATTGGTAACGGCCTTGCGCCCAGCGCAGTTCGCCTCCCCACGACCAGGTGTCTCTTTGCAACTGAAAGCCACCGGGAAACAGGTCCGCGATGGTGGCGTCGAGCAGGCCGTTCTCATGACGGAAAGAAACATCAAGACCCGCCTGCCAGGCGGATCCCAGCAGCCAGTACTGATCCAGCTGGATCCGGGCCCTCTCGAAATCGCTGGTCGAGTCGATCCCGGGCTGGGAACTGAAGGTGGGGGGAATCGCATCCAGAATAGCAGGGGTCGTTGCCTCTTCCCGGCGGTCGTAGTAGTCGAACTGAAAGCGCTGGAACCAGTTCCCGGTGATCTCCTGAAGCCAGGTGGCTCCGAAGACCGTCTCCCTGACCTCGGAGCGCTTAGAGTCCCGCAGGAGAGAGAATTCGGGCCCTCCGCCGTTGGGAGGGAAGCCCTCGACATCACGATCGTGGAGGCGGAAATGAAAATCCAGAGCCGACTCCCCTCCCAGGCTCACGCCGCTGGTGAAGGAAAATGAGGTCCGTTGCAGGTCCTCGTTTTCGACCTGTTCACCGACTTCCAGATGGGATACGTCGGCCGAGTAGTGCCATGCCTTGAGACGACCCGCACTTGCGGCCCCGAGCTGCCAGGTGTCAAAGGAACCCCCCAGCAAGTCCACGGCGAATTCGGGAGGGCCCTCCCCTCTTCGAGTGATAATGTTGATGACCCCGGCGATTGCTTCGGACCCGTGGCGCACCGAAAGCGGCCCGCGCACGATCTCGATCCGATCGACCATTTTGAGGCTTAACGCGGTCAGGTCAAATGACCCGCCCAGGATATTGGTCGGATCGTTGAGCGGGATCCCGTTGATCATGACCAGAGTGAAATTGGCGTCACCGCCTCGAATCGAGGCGGTGCTCAGCCCGCCCCGGCCACCTACCTGGGAGAGATAGACGAAAGGCGTGTGCTGTAACAGCTCGACCACAGTTTCTGCTTGGCTTGATTCAATGTCGCGGCGGGAGATCACCGAGACGGAGGAGGAAATCTGATCAATCGGGAGCTGGTGGGCGGATACGGTGATCACTGCAGCCTCCGGTTCGGGTTCCTGGGTGGAACCGGAGCTCTGACCGCTCAGGTCGGCAACCAGAGTTGGGGCGATGACCAGGAGAGCCGCCGCCCGTAACAGACGGAGAGGCCTCGGGGCAGCGTTGCAGGGGTCGATTTCCGTGTGAGAATCCAGCGTCATAATCAACCACACCCTCATTGCGACGGGGCTCCAACATTATGCCCTTCCTGATGTGATCGGGGGAACTGGGCTCGCGTCTGCCAGTGCACTCCTCATTCCGCCACGCGCGTCGAGGAATCCGGTAACGAGTTTGCAGAACAGGTCCGGCTCCTCCCGGGGCAGCCAGTGACCGCAGCCGGGGATAATCTCCAGTTCCGAGTCGGAAAAAAGGGGCTGGCTTTGAATTCCGTGCCACGTCGGTATCAGGCGGTCGCAGCCCCCGTGAATCTGGAGCACCGGAACTCGAATCCGGCCCAGACGATCCTCGAAACAGGTTTTGAAGCCGCGCACAGCGGCCTCCTCGGAAAGAAACGAACGCCAGCCCGTTGCCAGCCGTTGGCTGCTGGCCAGGCATCCTCGAACTCTGGCCGTCAATTCGGCCGAGGGTTTCCTCTTCAGGACGAGGCGCAAAGCGCTCCTTGCCCCCAGGTCGGAGTAGGAGGCGAACCGGCTAAACAGAACATGAGCGATCGGCAATTTCCCTCCGAGCCAGGCAACCGGACTCCAGGCGAGCCTGCGGAACAGGCCCAGGCTGTTGACCAGCACCAGGGCCCTGACCAGGCGCGGGTGCTGGAGGGCGCAGCCCATGGCCACCAGCCCACCCAATGAGAGGCCCACCACCGAAACCGGTCCGGCGATTTCCTTCTCGATCAGTTCACCGACACAGTCGATAAGAAAAGCGGCGCTACAGGGCCGGGTGAGAGGAAGGGACCGACCGAACCCGGGCAGGTCCGGACAAACGACCCTGTACCGGGCGGCCAGCTGATCCCGGCAGGCGTCCCAGCTGAGTCGGGAGCTATCGACGCCCCCTCCGTGGAGCAGAACGAGAGTGCTGCGGGAATCTCCGTGGCTCGAGTAATAGAGCGGCTGCCCGTTAGTGACAAACAAGTGTTCCACTTACGAGCGCGCCAAACCATCAACCTTCAACCTTTCAACCTTCAAAGTCGCCTGGCCACCTCGGGGAGGATGCGGGTGACGTCTTCATCGAGTAGCAGGTCGGCGAATGCGTCGTGGGGGGTGGAGCCCCGGTTGATGATGGCGTAGCAGGCGCCCGAGTGCTTGGCCGTGAGTGGAACAGAGGCGGCAGGCTCAACGGTAAGGGAGGAGCCGGCGGACACGGCCAGATCACAGCGGCGAGCCGCCTCCATGGCGGTGCGCATGGGTTCTTCGGGCATGCTCTGTCCAAAGGAAATGGTGGCAGGCTTGAGGAATCCACCGCATTCACAAACAGGGGGTTCATGCGTCTTTCTGAAGGCCTCATAGACCGGATCGGGATCGGTTTTCCCTCTGCACTTGACGCATTCGATGCGGCGGTTCGTGCCGTGAAGTTCGACCACGCCTTCTTGCGGAGAGCCGGCAGCCTGGTGAAGGCCATCGATGTTTTGGGTAACCAGCTTGTGGATCCACCCACCGTTTTGAAGGTCAGCGATGGCTGCGTGGGCCTGGTTGGGCCGAGCGAACCGGAATGCGTCCCACCCGGCCAACTTGAATTCCCAGTGCTCGACCCTGGATCGGTGCGACCCCAGAAAGTCCTCAAAGTAAACTGGGCGCCACTCTTTCCAGAGGCCCCGGGGGCCGCGAAAGTCGGGAATACCCGAAGCGGTTGAGATTCCTGCACCGGTAAACACGAGTACATACTTTGCTTCCGAAATGACCCTGACCAGGTCGTCAATCTGATTCATGAGGAAAGACCACAACCGGTTGGACCACTTCACCGGCCGATCGTGCAATCGCAATCAACATATCATTGTGGAACAGACGGCAGAAACCGGCACTATCGGGCACCGTGACCGGATTGCCATGGCGGGCAAGTCTTGCCGGATCGGCTTCCAAATCGATCCTTGGGAAGGTCGGCAAGAGGGTGTCCATTTCCCGAAATCCCCTCGTGGGAGGGTTCGAAAGATCGTCCGGTCGAACAGCATCCGACAATCGGAAGTCCCCTGATTGAAGACGGCGCAACTCTCCCAAGCAGCCGCCGCAACCCAGTTTCCTGCCAATCTCATGGGCCAGAACACGCACGTAAGTGCCGGCCGAGCACCCAACCTGGACTACCAGATCAGGTCCGGAAAACTCCATCACCTCGAGACCGTGAACGGAGACTGTCCTGGGCGTTCTTTCCACAGTCTCCCCCCTTCGCGCCCTCTCATAGAGGCGCTCGCCACCTACTCGGACAGCTGAAAACATGGGTGGGACCTGCTCGATTTCTCCCGTGAAGCCGAGCAGTGTGCTTTCCAGTTCCCGGGGCGAGAAATCAGGCACCGGGTTGCGGAACTGCACTTCTCCTTCAAGATCGTATGTATTCGTCACTAGCCCCAGCCGGATGACGGCTCGATAGGTCTTGTCACTCTCCTGGAAGAAACGCGCCAACCGCGTCGCGTTCCCCAGCAGCAGCACCAGTACGCCAGAGGCCAACGGGTCGAGGGTGCCGGCGTGACCAGCCCTGGTGTTGAAGAGCCTTCTGACGGTCTGAACGATGTCGTGAGAGGTGGGCCCCGGGGGTTTGTCTACCACCAGTGCTCCGTGAACCGCGGCATCCCGTTCAGGCTGAGATCCGGTCATCGAGTTCTTTGACAACCTTTTCTACCGCCTCGGGCAATGATGCTGAGACGGTAAGTCCGGCGGCATTCCTGTGGCCTCCTCCTCCCCAGTGCCGGGCGATTTTCGCCACGTCCAGAACACCTTTCGAGCGCAGACTGACGCGCGTCGTGCGCGACCCCTCCTCTCTGAAAAAGGCCACGGCACGTACTTTCTTCAGGGAGAGTGGGAAGTTAACGAAGCCTTCGGTCATTTCCCTGGTGGCCCCCGTCTTGTCGAGCATGTCGCGGGTCAGCAGAATCCAGGCGATTGGTTTCGTGGAGTGAACCTGTATGGTGCCCAGCACTTCAACCAGAAGCATAAGCCGGGAAAGAGGTTGACTCATGTATACGGCACCGGCTATTTCGGCCGGCCCAGCACCCTTTGACACCAGGTCGGCAGTTATCGAAAACGTCTTCCGGGTCGTGTTCGAGAACTGGAAGGATCCTGTATCGGTGAGGATGGCGGCGTACAGGTTACTGGCAATCGACGGCGTAATCTCCGCCCCCAGAGTCAGGATCAGTTCGTAAACGAGCTCTGCTACCGCTGCGGCTGAGTCATCTATCCAGTTAAGGTCGCCGAAGGGGTCGGTATTCGGGTGGTGGTCGATGTTGATGACATGCCGGTCTCGCAGGTTTCCCAGGCCGGTTCTGGCCAGGTCGTTACACTCCAGAACGATGAGTGAATCGTAGTCTCCGCACAGCTCTCGATCGATCCGCACGAGGTCGGCGTCGGGCAGCCCCTTGTAAACGGTGGGCACGGGGTCGGCCTGGAGGATGTCAACCTGCTTGCCAAGCTGTCTGAGAGCGCATCCAAGCGCCACGGAAGACCCAATCGAATCGCCGTCCGCCCGAGTGTGGGAAAGGATGGCAAAGGAATGGTGCCCGCCAACGAACTCAACAATCTGTCGCAGATTCGGATCCATGGTACGGGCCGTCAATCCAGGTCGACCATCTCGATTTCCGTCCGCACCAGATCGCCCCCCAGGATTCGTTCGCTCTCTCGAATCAGCTTCTCGGCGATTCGCTCCAGCTTCCTGCGGTCGGAGCCGATTGACACGGCCCCGATCAGTCCACGCTGCCGAACGTCCTGGTAGCCGATCTCCGCCACTGAGAAGTTGAAACGCGAGCGAATCCGACCGGTGAGCTTTCGCACGACGTTGCGTTTTTCCTTAATCGAGTGGCAATACGGTAGATAGAGTTCCAGGGAGCAGTAGACGATTCGCAAATTCCGTTCCCGTGCGCGACGGTCCCGTCCCGCGGCCTCTGCGGCGCGCGAACCCTTTTACCGGGTGCGGCTGCTGTAGTCGAACTTCAAACGAGCTCGGGCTGCACCTCTTCGTTGGTGTAGGCTTCGACTACGTCGCCGGGCTTGATGTCATTGTACGAGCTCAGCGAAATGCCGCATTCATAACCGTTTTTCACTTCGGTTACATCTTCTTTGAAGCGCCGCAACGAATCGATTCTCCCCTCGTAGATGACCACGTTGTCGCGGAGCAGTCGGACTTCCGCACCCCGCCTGACATTGCCTTCACGCACGTAGCTTCCAGCGATCGTACCGAACTTTGGAACTCGAAAAATATCTCTCACCTCCGCCCGTCCCAGGATCACTTCCTGGAAAGTCGGATCGAGCAGGCCGACCATAGCCTGTTCGACTTCCTCCGTGATCTCGTAGATGACGGTATGCAATCGCACATCGACACCCTCTTTTTCGGCTTCGCTGCGGGCTTTCGGCTCGGGTCGGACATTGAAACCGATGATAATCGCATTCGAGGCCGCCGCCAGGACGACGTCCGTTTCAGAAATGGCTCCAACGCCGCTGTGAATCGCCTTGATCTTGACCTTCTCGCCACTGAGTTGGGAAAGGCTGCCTACGAGGACTTCGGCCGAGCCCTGCGTATCCGCTTTAATGACGACGGCCAGCTCTTTCACTTCCCCTGATTGCATCTTTCCGTAGAGATCTTCCAGGCTGACCTTGGACCGCTGGGCCTGGGCCTTTTCTTTCTCCCGCTGGACCCGGTAGTCAACAATCTGTCGGGCTTTGGTGACGTCCTCGATCATTTGGAACGGATCACCTGCCAGGGGAACGGTCTGCATTCCCAGGATCTCGATTGCGCTGCTGGGACCGCTCTTCTGCACGGCCTTTCCGCGATCATCGAAGATGGCCCGGACCCTGCCCATGGAGGTTCCAGCGATGAAGGAATCACCAACAGCGAGCGTCCCGTTTTGAACCAGGATAGTCGCCACAGCCCCGCGACCTTTGTCGAGCCGGGCTTCCAGTACAACCCCGGAGGCAGCCCTGCCGGGATTGGCCTTGAGTTCGGCAACGTCAGCCACCAGCAGAATCATTTCCAGAAGAAGATCCAGATTGGTCCCTTCAACTGCGGAAACCTCGACCATGATCGTGTCTCCGCCCCAGTCCTCGGCGATCAGCTCGAATTCGGTCAATTGCTGCTTGACCCGCTGAACGTCGGCCTCGGGTCTGTCCACCTTGTTGATGGCAACAATGATCGGAACCCCGGCGGCCCGGGCATGGTCGATAGCTTCCTTTGTCTGAGGCATGACTCCGTCGTCGGCCGCCACCACCAGGATCACAATATCGGTCACCTGAGCTCCCCGGGAGCGCATCATCGTGAACGCAGCATGACCGGGGGTATCGATAAATACGATCCTCTTGTTGTTGACCTCCACATGGTACGCACCGATGTGCTGGGTGATTCCTCCAGCTTCTCCGGCGGCCACCCGGGTTTTTCGGACGGCATCGAGCAGCGAAGTTTTTCCATGGTCAACGTGACCCATGACGGTCACAACCGGGGCCCGGGTCACTATGTCCTCGGGTTGTTCCCCCTTCTGATCGTCTTCAATGACAGCCTCTTCGAAAGAAACGAAGTGAGGGATAATCTCAAAGGCCAGGCACAGCTCCTCGGCGGCTTTCTGATCGAGGGTCTGGTTGATGTTGGTTGCCATAACTCCCATGCTGATGAGCCGGCGCAGGATGTCCTTGCTCTTGATGCCGGTGCGTTCACCAAGCTCGCGAACCGTAACATTTTCCGGAAGGGTGACTTCGGCCGGGGGACCTTCCTCCACAGCTTCCTGTTTAAGTGCCGCTGCTGCGGCAGCGTCACTGATTTCAGCGCCGGGGATCACGGTTTCTGCTACCTTGGGTTCCTTGTCGGCCACTGAGGGGGGTTCAACTCCCGCAGTCACGGGCCTGTCGGCGACCGGGAGCGTTTTCTTAGTCGCGGCTATCCCTCTCATCTTGGCCGCCGGAGTCCCCGCGCTCTCTGCAATCGAGGCTTCTTGAACAGCCAGTTCTTCTGCGGCGGCCGAAGCGGCCAGCGCCTTTTCCAGAGCCTCGGCGGTTACGCTTGCCTCGACCTTCTCGATGAGCGGGTCATCGTAGATGGAGACTTCTACGAGATCCGGAGCCTGGGGTTCCTCTTCTTCGATCAGACCTCGATAATGGGCCTGACCCTTTCTCGGCTTCATTGAACTTGACAGTGGACTGAAGAAGGTGGGGATCTCTTCCGTCTTCTTGGCCCGGCGACCTCGGGTCGTTCCCAGCTGCCGAATCGTCTTGCGGCTGGCCTTTCGGGGTTTGGCGGACTTTTTCTTCTTTTCTTTTGCCTTTTCCGCTCTGAGCTTTTCTTCCTGGTCCTGCTCGGTCACCAACTGAAGCCGCCGGCGGATGCGATTCGCAATATCCTGGTCCACGGGAGTTTCGGACGAGGGAACCCATACCCCAATTTTCTTGAGCTCCGAGATCACGTGCGAGTTTCGAATCTCGAACTCCGAAGCCAGGTCACTGACCGTGATGTGTTCCATGCTGACAACCTTACTATGTTCCGGAACGAGTCACTTTCTCGGGTGACTAACTCTCCACCGCTGACGCCTCCCGCACCTCTTCCGCAGAGCTGGCTTCGTCGCCGGCACCAGATGAGTTCTCGCTCACGGCTTCCGGTTCCGAATCTTCCCGGTCAGATTCATCCAGGTATTCCCGGGCCAGTCTCAGGAGTTTTTCAGCGGTCTTGGGGCCGATTCCCTGAATGGATTCCAGTTCCTCGCCGGTCATGGCGAGAACAGCTTCAACGGTCGTGATTCCCTGTTCTTCCAATCGCTCTCTCAGTTCTCGCCCACCCCCGGCAACTCGATTAGAGGGGTTTGGGAAGCCTTGGCAAGATCCTCCATCTGGCGCAGGATCTCAAGCTTCTTGTCTTCCTCACTCTTGATGTTGATTTCCCATCCCAGCAGTTTGGAGGCCAGTCGCACATTCTGTCCCTTCTTTCCGATGGAGAGCGAGAGCTGGTCTTCGGCAACGATGACCTCAAGAACCTTTTTGACCGGATCCGCGATCAGAACCTTCGAGATCTTAGCCGGATTCAGGGCGTTGATCGTGTAATCGACGATGTCGTCCGAGTACTGGATGATGTCGATCTTGTCGCCCTTCAATTCCCGAATAACTGCGTTGATACGACTTCCCTTCATGCCCACACACGCTCCCACCGGGTCGACGGTTTCGTCCCGGCTGGCGACAGCAACCTTAGCCCGCTCGCCACCTTCGCGGACGACATTCTTGATCACAACGGTCGTGTCATAAACTTCAGGAATCTCGGTTTCGAAAAGACGGATCAGAAGGCTCGGATCGGCGCGGGAGACAACGATCTGAGGGCCCCTGGAGAGGCGGTGAACCTTGATGATGACAGCGCGAACGCGGTCGCCCTGTTTATAGAGTTCGTTTCGCGACTGCTCGGGAAGCGGGAGAATCGCTTCGGTACGACCGATATCAAGAACGATGTCGCGCCCTTCGAAACGGCGTACAATCCCATTCACGATCTGTCCAACCTGTCCAGAGAACTCTTCGAAGACGATCTCTCGCTCAGCTTCTCTAACCTTCTGCGTGATCACCTGCTTGGCCGTCTGGGCCGCGATGCGCCCCAGTTCCAGAGTCGGCTTGGGGATTTCCACGTACTCTCCCACGACAAAGGTCTCATCGATTTCCAGGGCCTCCGATAAGCCCATTTCGGTTTCATCGTCCTCCACTTCCTCGACGATACGCTTGACGGCGAAAACCTCGATGGTTCCGGTTTCCGGATCGTAGCGGCTCTGCAGGTCCTCTTCGGTCTTGAAGAAGCGCCGGGCCGCAGCAACCATTGCGTCCTCGAGGGCTTCCTGAATCAACTGAGGCTCAATTCCTTTCTCACGACTGATTTGCTCAATCGTCTGGGCCAGCGGATTTGCCATCTCTTAAGTCTCTCTGTCGTTCACGGCCGCTCTCACTCAAAGCGGTGGATCAAGTTTGCCTTCTTGACATTTTCAAGTGGAATTCGAAAGATCTTCCCTTCGCATTCCAGTTCGATCACCTCCAGTCTGATGCCTTTGAGCCATCCCTTGAATTTGCGCCGATCACCCATTTTCTTTCGGGTCGTCAGACGGATTTCGCGTCCCTCGTATTTCTCATAATCACCGGCGTTGAACAGAGGTCGCTCCAGGCCCGGTGAAGAAACTTCCAGCGTGTATCGATGCGGAATCAGGTCTTCGACGTCCAAAAGAATACCTGCCTTGCGGCTGACTCTCTGGCAGTCGCCGAGATCGACTCCTCCGTCTTTGTCGATGTAGATGCGGACCATGGAGCCTACTCCCTCTGGAAGGTAGTGGACATGAACCAGTTCGCAGCCTTCATCTTGAACCAGGGATTGGATGGACCGACGCACCCGATCAGCAACTTCGCCTTTTGCTATCACTTCTCCATAAAACAAAAAAGTGGGCAGAAGCCCACTGATTTCAAATACCAGCTTGAGGCTAAGTATACGCCAGGACGCGCGGTCAGTTCAAGATTTGGACAGGACCAAACCGGCTGATGTTTTCCTGGATTTCGGCAGCTGGCCCCGCCACTACGACCAACAGGGAATCGCCTCTCAAGTATGTTTCCAGCACCTCCGACAACTGATGTTGCCGGACGCGATCGAGGCGCAAGCCATAGTTGACGAGGTGCGAAAGCCCCTGGCTGTAGAGGTTTGCCTTGAGCAGCTCAGAGAGGTGCCGGTCCGGCGCCTCCATGACTTGTTTGAGTTCCAGAAAGGCCAGCTCTTTCGCTTCCTTGTACCGTTCCTGGTCGAGTTGACCTTGAGCAAGGTCGTCAAGCGTTCGCAGGCACCTCTCCAGGTAGTCCCCAACTCGTGAGCTGGGGACGTGGAGGTTGACCTGGAAAGCGCCCGGCATCTTCATGGCAAGCAGGCTGACCGAGCCCTGAATCTGCCTCGAGTCCTCGACCTCTCGAGCCCAGGAGGGAAGAATCAGGGTCAGATAATGTTCCAGAACCTTGAGCGCGTAGTATGCGCGGTCGGATTTAGCGACGGTCAGACCCCCGATCCGTATGACGCTGCCGCGACCGGGAGCATCGATCAGCAAGATACGGCGCGCGGTGGTCGGCTCTGCCTTTCGGAAGGTGAAAGGCGCGGGATCGGAACGCACCCAGCCTCCCCAGGGTCTTCCCAGCGACATGAAAAGACGATTGTCCGTGTCTTCGTAAAACAGCGCCAACTGGGCCTGGTTGGGCATCATCAGCCTGCGGTATTGGATCTTCACATCCATCAGCGTCAGGTCCTTCACGGAGGCGAGGGTGCCCTCCACGGGATGGCCGTAAGGATTGTTTCGAAATAGCTCTCTCTGAAAGACGCGCTGTGTCCGACGATCCAGATCGGACTCTTCTTGAAGTACTTCCAGCACCAGGGCCTTTTCACGCTGAAAGTCTTCCTCCGTCAGGTCGGGCTGGACCAGAAGCTCTGCCAGAACGGCCAGAACCCCTGCAACACCTGAAAGGGGCGCTTCTCCATGAAAAAAGATGGCATCCCACTCGACCACGGAATGGATCTGGCCTCCCGCCTTTTCCAAATCCTGCCTGATCAGATCAACTGAGCGGCTTTTGGTCCCCCCTCGAAGCAGCATTCGCGCCATCAGGTTGGTGACTCCCCACTTTCCGGCAAGATCAAAGGCGGCACCGTTGCGGATCATGAGGACAAACTGCGATATTTCGGGGTTGCGAGGAGGCAGGAAGTAAATCTCCAGGCCGTTGAGCAACGCCTTTTTCTTTACCCCGGTGAAGTCCGCCTGCGCGGAACCGGCGGCGGCGGTGGCGAGCCACAACGCGACAAACAGCAACGCCTGGCTTCGGCCTGAAAAACTCATACGATCTGACCAGCAGTCCCGAGAGACCGGCATTTTATCAGAAAGCAGCAGGAACAACCCCCGCGCTTGGCGTGTCCAAGAGTCGGGGACGGAAAGCACGTAGTGCCTATGGAAGGTTGCTCACGAGAAAATCGATGGGTTAGATTGATGATGGGAAGGGGAACGATTCAATGCTGCGAGGAGAATCCTGGCCTCCGGGAGTATTCTGTCGGGCTTTCGTGATGGTGCTGCTGCTGGCACTGGTTGGCGGTTGCAAAAAGCGGGTCTCAGTCGGTGTCCCTGCGGTCGCCGACGGGTCCGAAGGGCCTCCTGCCGGTGTTGCCGATCCGCCTCGCCTGGAGGCCTTTGTGAGAGCCGAAAAGGTGCCCGGGGGCAGGGTGTGGCTGGTGTGGAGGACGGAGAATACGGACTCCGTTGTCATCGACAACGGGATCGGCGGCGTGCTGCCGCAGGGGCGCATTCAACTCCCGCCTGACGGTCGGGCTACTTACCTGATCACCGCCCGCGGTCCCGGTGGGTTGACTTCACGGGAGATTCGGGTGGACAGCGAGGTAGGGGGCCAGCCCGAGTCGAGCAGATCCGACCGGCAACCAACTTCCCTGCAACAGCAGTTTGCTCTCCGGGTCAGGCCGATTTACTTCGAGTTGGACAGTCATCTTCTCGGTGACGAAGCCAGCGCCGCCCTGGACGAGAGCATCGCCTGGCTGACCAGGCCCGAAAACCTGTCTATCGGTTTCGTGGTCGAAGGACACAGCGATCCGGTCACCAGCGACGAATTCGGCCTTGCTCTGGGCGACCTACGAGCCTCAGTGGTCAGGGCTTATATGCTCGAGGGCGGCGGCCACGAAGGTCGAATCCTGGCGGTTTCACTCGGAGAGGAAGGATGGCGGGCCCGGCCCGGGCAAGGCGCCACGGGCAGTCAGGGCAGGGCTGTCTTCGTTTTGAGCAGGTAAGTCCATGCGCCGGAGTACTTGGTAATGGATCACCTGGTGCGGGATCTTCCCGCCAGCGCCCGGGTGCTGGATCTTGGGTCTGGAGCCGGAAGCTTCGATTATGCGTCAACCAGTTCAGGGGTTGTTGCCGTTGATCTCGCCTTCCCGGCCCCTATTCAGGGAAAGCTGGGCCAGGTCTGTGCCACCTCCTCGGCCCTGCCGCTGCAAACTGGGTCAGTGGATCTAGTGGTGAGTAATCACACCCTGGAACACTTCGCGGAGTTGGATCGGGCGCTCATTGAAGTCGACAGGGTCTTGAAGGGAGAGGGAACCTTGTGGGTTGCGGTGCCGGATTCGGCCTGCCTGGATGACATCCTTTATCGCTGGGTGTTCGAGGGGGGAGGACATGTCAATCCGTTCACCCTGGCTTCCCTCATTTCGACGGTGGAGTCACGAACCGGGTTGCGGGCGCGAGAGTTCAAGAGACTTTGTTCGGGATTCGTGTACCTGAGCCCTCCCGATCCTGAAAAACTCGCACACTTCCCGCGACGAGCCAGATTCCTCGGGATTGTTCCCGGCGCCGTGCTCCGCTTCGGGCTGCGCTGGCTGAACTACGCGACCCGTCTTTGTGACGCCTGGTTCTCTACTCGTTTCAGCCAGTACGGCTGGGGAGTCGTGTTCTGCAAGAGCATCGAGCCGGCAGCGATGGTCGAGCTGGAATGTGATGTGAATGTCTGCTTCCGGTGCGGAACCGGGCACCCGGACAGCACTCTTAGCCGGGTTTCCTCGCGAAGGCTGTTGTGGAAAACTTTCCGCTGCAGCGTCTGCGGCGAGAAGAACCTGTACTTCGACCCTTCTCGGATAGCCTGGTATAGGCGTTCACAAGGCGTGCACAACTCAGGAAGCCGCCAGTAGCCGGCGCCCCCCGAGTGTCTTGCCGGCCTGTCAGCCTGCCGGCCATATCGTACAATGGGCGTGAAGGAGATCCGCAGACCCGTGTTCAAGACGTCCCTCCCTTCACAGTCCGGCAGGCTGCGGAGAGTGCTTCCGCTGGCGGTTGTGGTTGCCGTCCTGGGCCTTGCGATCCTGGTTTATGCAACCCGGGGGAGCGGCGAAGCAGATCGACCTCTGGAAGGTGTCCTTCGCGCTGGAGCCGGGGGCTTCGAGCGACATTCCGAATCGGTCGTGCTGGAGGATCGCGGAATCAAGATGGTCAAGAATTTCACAGGCAAGCGAATGGTCATGTTCGCCGGGGCGGTTGCCAATCACAACGACCGCCCGGTGGACGTGGTTGAAATCAAACTGATTCTTTTCAACGCCCACGAAGCAGTCTTCGAGTACACCCGGACCCCCATCAGTCCCGGCCCTTACACGCCTCCGATTCTGTCCGGCGAAACCAGGGGCTTCACCGTCTATCTGGAGGATTTCCCCCAGAGCTGGTGGGCGAGCCGCGCGGAAATGGAAGTCAGCGGAATTCGATTCGAAGGCGCAGAACCGCAACAATAGTGTACTGTCCGGGCTGCACTAGCCCTGTTTCTCGTGGTTCTCCGAGTCGACCTTGAGAGTCACCACCGTGATGTCGTCCCGCTGCTCCCGTCCCTCGATCCAGTCGCTGACTTCATCCAGGATGAGGGCTCGAATGTCGTCGGCCGTCAGGAAAGCGTTGGTCTTGACCAGTTCCTCCAGTTGCTCTTCGCCAAACTGGTCGCCTTGCGGGTTTTCGGCCTCCACGACGCCGTCCGTGTAGAAGGTCAGGACATCCCCTTCCTGCAGACGAATTTGTTCTTCCTCGTACTCGGGGTCGGCAAAGATGCCGGCCACGATCCCCCCCTTGGAAAGCCGGCTCACCGAGTTATTGGAAAAAAGAAGAGGTGGATTGTGTCCCGCATTGCAGTACGTCAGGGACAGATCCCGGGCCTCGATCCGGGCCAGAACGAGCGTAGCGAACTTGTTTGCCGACGTATGCCGGTAAAGCTGACGATTTAGGGTGGAGACGGACTCCGAGATCCCGTCGCTGGCGTTGGCTGCCAGGCCCCGGTGGATGACGTGACTACGAAACGATGACTGCAGGCTCGCCATCAGGAGCGCCGCTGAGATTCCCTTGCCGCTGATGTCGGCGATCAGGATGTCCAGGCGTCGATCTCCGTAGGGAATGAAATCGTAGTAATCACCGCTGACGCTGCGCGCCGGCAGGCAGGTTCCGGCCACCTGCAGCCCGGGAATTCTAGGCAAAGCCCGTGGAAAGAGGTGAGTCTGAACCTCCCGGGCGATCTCGACCTCCTTTTCCAGGCGTTCTTTCTCGCTGACCTGAGTCATCAGTCCGACAATGCTCTCGGACATCTGGTTAAAGGCAGTTGCCATCGAGTCGAGTTGGTCGCGATTCCGGGAGGGTATCCGAAACTCGAAATTGCCTGCGCGAATATTTCGGGCGCCTGCGTCGATTTGGTGAATCGAGCGAGTGATGGAACGAGCAATCGCGACTCCGATAATCAGCGAGCCGATCTCGACCACCACGAAGACGACACCAAGAATCATGATGAGTGCGACGATGAACGGCCCGAACCCGGTAGTCTGGGTGAAATAGCGGCTCAGCAGCACTTCGACCGGGACCTCCAGCAGCAAACCCGTGGGTGCGGAGGAAGGGTTAACGCCTTCTTCCCAAACTGTGGGTTCCAGAACATGGGCCCAACGCAGGTTGAAGAAGCGGGTCTCGCTGGAGAAAAACTGAGAGATGGCAGAATCGGGCGATGTGTTGATGATGCGAAGATCGGCAATCTCGGTCTGCTCTTTCACCCGATCGATCAGCTTCCGGTTCAGAGGCAGGTCGACATACACGAGGTAGGAAGTGCGTCGACTCTTGACTGGAAGCAGGCTCCGAAAACGCATCTCTTCGCCCTCGATCACAGTCCCAGAGAAACCGTCCCGGGCCCAGTGCGGTACGACAGGGGGTGGTGCATCTGCTGCCTGCCCGGGTGCGCTGAACGCCCTTCGGTAAACGGTGGAATTGCGCCCGACCTCCTTGCGGAGAAGCACAAAAACAGCGTCACTCAGACCAGGCTCCAGCTCGACATAGCTTTCCCGTTCCTGCTTGATCAGTTCGCGGAGGCGTCCCTCGCTCGCAGTAGGGGATTGATAGAAGCGCAGGATCACCTGCTCCCCTCTACTGTGAAGTTTCTCGGAGATCCCGCGGAACTCGTTCTCCAGATAGACGACGCTCAGTTGCCGGAAGATGAGGCTGACCGAGAACCAGGCGATCACCGTCAGGATGACCACGGGAATGAGCCCGACGAACGTGAACGAGATCAAGAGTTTGTTGCGCACTTTCCAGAGCAGTCGGCGGGAAAGAGCTCGAAAAGCCCGAAAGGTATAAACCGCGCCGGCCAACACGAGCCCCAGGAACCCGAGGCCCTGCAGAATCCCGAACAGGCTCTGGGGATCGTTGAGACGGATCAGCCATCCCACTACAAAAAGGATGGCCGACAGCGTTGTGAAACGGAACGTCATCGAGGTTACCGCCTTGCCCGGCATGGCCCCGGACGGGTAAAAACTCAATTATATGACTGGTCGCCGCGGCTGTTCTACCTGCCGTCCCGAGCGGGCTCTGACCATGTTGTTCGTGGATGGCCTGGGAATCGGCTCACAGAATCCGCTGGAGAATCCGATGGCTCGATTCAACCCGCGCGTCTTGCACATTTTCGAGCCGGCGCCGGGCCCCGCCATGGCCGGAGGAAGAGTTCTCCCCACCGACGTCCGGATGGGAGTCGCCGGGATCCCCCAGAGCGCCACCAACCAGACTACCCTGTTCACCGGGACCAACTCGGCCCAAAGGCTGGGACGGCACGTGAGCGGCTTTCCCAACGGTTCGCTCAAACAACTCATCGCGCGGCGCTCTTTGATGGGACGTTTGCGCAGCAGGGGATGCAAAGTCACTTTCGCCAACGCCTATCGGCCGGCTTTCTTCTCTAACCGCCCTCGCTGGGTCTCGGTCACTACTGTGATGTGCGAGGCGGCGGGAGTCCGACTGAGAACTCTCCTCGACCTGGAACAGGATCGGGCCCTGTATATGGACTACACGAACCGACTTCTCCGGGAACGGGGATTCGACGTGCCCCTTCGCTCGCCGGCACAGGCGGCCCGAGTTCTGGTCAATCTGGCCGCAGAATATGAGTTCTGCCTGTATGAATACTTTCTGACAGACCTGGTGGGACACAGGGGCGATCTGGAACAGGCCACGGAGGTGCTCGAACATCTCGACGAGTTTCTATCCGTCCTCGTGGAAGAGACCCTGCCCCGACGGTCTCTTCTCGTGACCAGTGATCACGGCAACATCGAGGCCATGAGCCATAAGGGTCACACCCGCAATCCAGTCGCAACCTTCTTCTGGGGGGAGATCTGCCGGCAGGTAAGCGACAGGGACTCGATTTCGCTGGCTGAGATCAGCTCCGTGATCGAAAACTATCTGACTGGACGCCCCGGGTGATGAGTTCTCCGATCGCGCTGTCGGTGGGCAGGCTCGTCTCGAAAACTCGACTCCATACCTCAGGCCTCTCCATGCAGGCATAGATGCCGGTGGAGGCCGAGGCGCGAGCGCGAATCCAGCGCAGCACATTCAGGTACATTCGCGTGCGAATGCTCTTGGCGTATCGAAGCTTGCCGTCGGGACACGGGACCAGCTCTCCCAGCGGCAGAAAGCTCCCGGCAAAACGGCTCCGCATGGTCTCGCGCAGCCGCTCACTCATACGCAGAGCCCCGATCGAAAACCAGGCGATCGCTTCGGCAGGGACGGTATCGAAGATCTCGCTGACCAGACAGCGGTAGTCGCTCTCCCAGTTTGGATAGTGCACGAGCGGATCAAGGTGAAATCCCAGCCTGTAACCTGCATCCGTGCATTTACGGGCGGCTTCCAGACGGGCTTCGATCGAGGCGGTCTTGTGTTCCTCCCTTTCCTGCACGTAGCGGGTGTTCATTGACCAGGCCACCACCGTTCTGCCCCTGTGGTCGAGGTCCAGCAACCCGTCCACACAGTCCGTCTTGGTCTTCAGCTCCAGCACTGCGTTGCTGCGGGCGGCAAAAAACTCAACCAGTCTCTGCGCATACCCGGTGACGGGGTCGAGGGCCAGACTGTCAGCAAGCTCTCCCGTGCCAATGCGGAAGAACGAGTCCGGAGAAGAGGCCAAAGCCGATTCGAGCTCCCCGGTCAGGTCTTCAATATTGGCGTGGACAACCAGGTAGGGGAAGTTCAGATAGGACTGCAGATAGCAGTAACTGCATTCCATGTGACAGTTACTGGCAAAGTTGATCACAAAATAATTACAGCAAACGTTGGCATTCTCGCCTCTGGTCCGGCTTGCCGGGCAGTACTTGAAAAAGCTTCCCTGGTACCGGGTCAATGCCAGCGTCCTCTTCCCTACGGAAATAGTCGGGGTCTGAGTCCTGGCCTTCCCGCGCAGCTGCTCGACGGAATCGATGAAGTGGACGGGAACACCGGAAAGTCGGTCCAGTACCCGCCTGGTGATGACCGAGTCAGCTACCGCCTTTTCAATGAAGATCTGGTTGGGGATGTAGGGTGAGCTCATAATTGAAAATTGAAAATTAAAAATTATTCGCTTCGCTCATTTCTCTTGCCGGAACGAGGTTTGCCATGCGTTGAACCGACCCGGTGAGGACCTATACACGTTTACACGGTCGAATCCTGAATCTTCAATCTTTAATCTTCAATTTTGAATTTTAAATTTTAAATAATCCGTGCGAGCAGCACGGATCACAGCAAGTCGAAGAGGTGCTCCATCTCGGGGCGGCGGGCGGCCTCCTGCAGCCGCCTGGCCAGTCTGCTCAACTGAGCAGACGATTGGACCGAAAACTCAAAGGCGAGGGAGTTTCCTTCGAAAAAAGGAGGAGGTGTGACGCGTACACGGCGGGGCAGGGACAGCGCCTTCAGGTTGGCCTCATATCTGGAAACCATCTTCTCAAACTCGGGATACCGAGTCTGGTGGAGTCTCTCCAGAATCTTGCGGAAGGTCATGGCATCTCCGGTCCGATCCTGCCCGTGAAGGGAATCACAGCCGGTCGTGTTCCAGACGCTCAAGAGGGGCGCGGGGTCCTTCTTTTGAATCCCCAGCGCCCGCAAGTCGTCGAGGAGGCCGAATAATCTCTTCTGATTGCTGTGGCTGGGCCGATAGCGGCGGACCAGATCGAGGAAGAGCTGTTGCTCCCCGGTCGTCCACCGAGCCAGCTTCAGCGCAATCTCGACACGCACAATGGAAAGGTTTCTCTGAATTTCCAGGGGGAGGCGGGCGACGGCCCTGCAGCGCTTGTAGTGAAAAGGATCCGGTCGGACGCCCAGTTCCGCCAGGTAGCTGGCAACGATCTCGTCCTCCGAGACTCCCAGGTCGACCGCCAGCTTCGTCACCGCCCGGGCCTTCTCGAGCTCGGAGAGATCCCTGGCGCCGAGATTCTCGAAAAGCGCCAGATCGAAGAGCTTGCGGTCGTTGGCTTGCTCCGTAACGACGGCGGGGACGGTTTTCAGACCGAGGCTGGCAGCCAGGCGGTGGCGCTGGAAACCGGAAACAATACGCAGCCTGTTTCCGGCACGCCTTTGCAGGAGCAGCGGTGTGGTGAGCCCCACCCGCTCGATCGACCGCCGCAGAGGCTCGTTTACGATCCAATCCGGAGTCGTCGCAAAGGTGGTGTCTCGTGTGTCGATTTGAGTGATTGGCACCAACAGGATGGGCTGTGGACGGTCCTTTCGGTTCATGGTTCGCAACTATTCCGATGGCGGGACATCACTGCTCACTGGAAAGAAGAGACGCGAATGCTATAATCCAACTCTTGGTCATTGTAGTGATTCGGAAGCGAGTGTTCTTGAGTCACGTCGATTTTACCTGATTGGAAGCAGCGTCAAGCTCACCGAAAAAAGAAGGAATACCGAGGGGAAGAAATGACTCTTAGGCATTTGACCAGGGTTGCTCACCTGGTCCTTGCAATCAGCGCAACGGCCTCATTCTCGCTCTGGGCTCAGGAACAGGAAACCGATGCAGCCGCCAAGCAGCAGGAAGAGTACCGCAAGCAATACGGCGTCGTCCAGGATTGCGCCGGTGTCACAGACCCGGAAGAGCGGCAAGAATGCGCACTCAACTACCTGGAGGAAGCCGGAGACAAGTTCCCCGATCTGTCCAAATGGGCTCAGAGTGAGTACTTTCGGGCTATGACGGAGCAGGTCCAGAAGAACGAGCATGAAAAAATCGTCGTCGCCGGTGAGGCGATACTCAAATACAGACCGGATGACATCATCCTTATTACGCAGCTGTGCTACTCGGCCTATCATTCGCGGCAGTACTCGAAGGCTGCCGGGTACTGTGAGACGGTTTACGCAAAGAACCCCGAGGACAAGAACTTTTTCAAAATCCTGATCAACGCCTACAAGGAGAGCGGTGACAAGGCCAATTACCGGGAAATGTCAAAAAAGGCGGTCGATTTACTCGAACCTGCCCAGGCCTTTGTCTACCTCGAGGAGCTGCTGGCGGATGCCGCTCAAAAAGACAACTCGCTTCAAGCCGGCCGCTATTCCAGGAAGATGCTGGAGCTGCTCTCGAGCATGGAAAAGACCAGTGAAGTTACCGAAAGGGACTGGAATCGCTGGCTCGGAAAAAAGCGTGCTTTTTGTTTCCTTCTGCTCGGCCGCAATGCTTACGAGGGTCAGGATTGGGCCAGAACCGTAGTGAACTATCAGAGAGTCCTCCGAAACTCTCGGGACGGAAACCTCAGGGGTGAAGCCCACTACTACATCGGGATGTCGAACTGGAAGGAGAGCCGTCTCCAACCGGCCATGGAAGCCTTTGCCTGCGGGGCGGCCCAGCGCGGCTCTCCACACGCGCGGCCCAGCGACAACTACCTGATCAGGCTCTACAAGTCCACCCACAATGATTCGACTGCCGGCTTGGAAGAGTTCAAGGCGAGAGTGAACGGCACCTGTTCCTGACAGTTCCAAGTTCCACGTTCCAGGTTCCACGTTTCACGTTTCAAGTTGGCGCGCTCATTGCATTCGCGCCTCTGCCGGCTCGGCGGCGGTACAGATGATCTTCGGGACCGGCTCGCCAGCCGCGAGGAAAGTGGAACGTCAAGGAAACTACAGAGGCAGGAACGACAGTGACTGCGCCGCGCCGCGGAAGCTGAGGGGGAACCGAGAGGAGGAGGGGGCTCAGGGCCGCGCTCGGGAATTTAAACGTCGCGCTGCCCTGAGCCCCCTCCCCCTCTCTCACAGGACGTGGAACGTGGAACGCAAAAAGAGTGATCGGGACGACGCGCGCGGGCGGGGCGTCGTGGTAGCCTAGCAGCCTGGATCTTCACCAATGATAACCGGAACCGAGTTGCTCGAACAGCTGAACCAGGCCCAGCGGAAAGCTGTGGAGCTGTGCGAGGGGCCCCTCCTGATCGTGGCTGGAGCCGGAAGCGGAAAGACCCGCACGATTACCTGCAAGATCGCCTTTCTGATCCATGAACTCGGAGTGGACCCGGGCTGTATCCTGGCCGTTACCTTCACTAACAAAGCCGCCGAGCAGATGCAGGAACGAGTGGAGTCTCTGGTAGGGGAGTTGGCGCATCCTCCTTTGATCGCCACTTTCCATTCCTTCTCAGCCAGACTGCTGAGGAGGCATGCGCACCTGCTTGGATTTGGGAACGATTACTCGATCTGCGATGTCCAGGACCAGCGCCGCGTTTACCAGAATGTCTACCGGGAGCTCGCCGTGAACAGCGAACGACTTCCGGTGCGGATGGTCCGGGCTCTCGTCAGCCGGGCCAAGAACCAGGGGCAGTCATGGCAGGAGTTCGTGCAAGCGCACCCTGACACCCCCGACAATCAATTAATTGGAGCAATTTTCGAAGCCTACCAGGCCTTTTTGCGTGATTCGAACGCCATGGATTTCGACGATCTGATGCTCAACAGCGTACGGCTGCTGGTGGAAAATGAGGAAATCGGCAGGCGCTATGCCGAGAAGTTCAAGTATGTCCTGATCGACGAGTATCAGGACACGAACTCCCCTCAAAACGATTTGCTGCGGGCTCTGACCCGAACCCACCAGAACGTCACGGCGGTTGGCGACGAAGACCAGTCAATTTACGCCTTCCGCGGGGCGGACATTACCAATATTCTGCGATTTGAACAGGACTTCCCGGGCGCTCGGGTGATCAGGCTGGAACAGAACTACCGCTCGACCCAGGTGATTCTCGACGCTGCCAGCGCGGTCATCTCCTGCAACTCCAATCGACGGCCCAAGCAGCTTTGGACAGAGAGCGAGAGGGGTGATCTGGTGTCCCTTTTCATTGCCGCGGATGAGAGGATCGAGGCTCGTTGTGTAGCCAGGCGAGTCTTCAATCTGCTGCGGGAATCGGGGAGCGAGATCGGGGTGCTGTATCGCACCAACTTTCAGTCCAGGATTCTCGAAGAAGAGTTGAGACGCCTCTACATACCGTACCGGCTGGTGGGAGGAGAGAGCTTTTACAATCGGAAAGAGGTCAAAGACGCGCTCGCCTATCTGCGCCTGGTCTGCAGTCCGGGCGACAACATTGCCTTACTGAGAATTGTCAACGAGCCGTCCCGGGGAATAGGCCGGGTGACCCTGGAGCGGCTCCAGGAGATCGCACAGGAAAAAACCCTCAATCTCTGGGAGGCGATCAAGACCGGTCTGGATTCTCGGCTTCTGCCCGGACGTTCCCATATCGCGGTTCAGTCCTTTATGAGATTGATCCAGGACTGTCAGTCCGAGCTGTCCTCTCCTCTCCACCTGTGCCTTGAGAGGATTCTGGAGCGAGTTGGTTACAGGGACCATCTTGTCGAGATCGGCACCGAAGAATCGGCCGGCCGCCTGCTCAACCTGGACGAACTGGTAACCGTTGCCAGAGACTGCTACCAGAGAGGAGAGGGAATCCGGGAGCTTCTGGATAACGCTGCCCTCTACTCGGAGACTGACGAGTACGATGCTGCCTCACCGGTGACGCTGATGACGCTCCACAATGCTAAGGGCCTCGAGTTCCAGTATGTTCTTCTGGTGGGTTGCGAAGAGGGTCTTTTTCCGCACAGTCGCAGCACCACCAAAGAGGAACTGGAAGAAGAGCGAAGGCTTTGCTACGTTGGCATGACCCGGGCCAAGAAAAGACTCTATCTCAGCTATTCGCGCACCAGGCGCCTGTTCGGTCAGGAGTCGCACGGGTTCAGCAAGCCCAGCCGCTTCCTGGAAGAGATTCCTTCTGAACTGGTGCAGTTGGAGGCCGGATCGGCGCACGTTTATGATGTGCCATCGGCCGCCGCGCGTGGGCCGGGTTATCGTGGCACCAGTTCTTATCAAGGGAAGACCTACAATTCTCCGGCTGCAGTGAAGCAGTTCCTCGGCACCATGGACCGCCCCACTTCACGCAGTCCGGCTCTGCAGCTGGCCTCGGGGGTTCTGGTGGAGCACAGTCGTTATGGGCGTGGGAGGGTACTGCAGGTCGAGGATACGGGGGACGATCTAAAGGTGACGGTCCGTTTTCCCGGGATAGGGATCAAGAAGCTCCTACAGAGCTACGCCGGGTTAGAGTTAATCTAGCCCCAGGACCTCGGCGTCGCGGTCGGAAAGCCATCCCCCGTCACTTCTTTCCCTCACCGTGCCGTCTCGTTTCCAGGAGCGTTCGCAGCGGGGCTCGCCGCGAATATCCCGAATCTCGATCTTCGTCTTCGAACCGGCCCGCAGCTGAAAACGACTCACTCCGCACAGGTCAGCCAACTCCTCTTCGAAGAGTCTCAGCGTTTTTAGACGCCCTTCGGGAATCCGCGCATCGATGGCCGCATCCAGCGGGTTCTTCAGGCCACCACCCGACGGGTCTTTCGCTTCCTCCAGCTTGCGCAGAGCCTCCCCCCGAAAGGCCATGACCTCCGTCCATCCAGCGTCGGTTTCGAAGTCGAACTCTTCCGGCAACGACATGAAATGCACGGAACGGCCGGAGTCCTCGGAGTCATGGTGAAAGTGAAGCCACGCTTCTTCCGCCGTAAAGACCAGGATCGGGGCCACCGCCCGAATCAAGGCGTCGGCCACGCGCTTCATAACCGTTTGGGCTCGACGGCGTCGCGGCGAATTCGGATGGTCGCAGTAGAGTCGATCCTTGACGGCAGCCAGGTAAACCGCACTCAGGGTCTGGTTGCAAAAGTTGAAGATTGTGTCGGACACGAGATTAAAGCGGAAGGTGGCATAGTCGCGATGGACATCCGTCACAAACTCAGAGAGCTGCTGCAGGGTCCAGGAATCGATAGAGTATCGATCCTGGTCGGAAAGTTCCACGGCATGCTCGGGCCGGAAATCCTGCAGGTTGCCCAGCAGGAAGCGGATTGTGTTGCGGATCTTGCGATACTCTTCGCTGGCGACGCGAAAGAACTCCCAGTCCACCTTGACGTCGTTCGTGTAGTTGAGTGAGCTGACCCACCATCTGCACACATCGGCTCCGTGCCGCTTGAGGATATCGGAGACCTCGATGGTGTTACCCAGGGACTTGCTCATTTTCCGGCCTTTGGCGTCAACCATGAAACCGTGGGTCAGAAGCCCCCGAAAGGGGTTTTGCCCGGTGGCCCCCAGAGCCGGCAACATGGACAGCTGAAACCATCCTCGATGCTGGTCGGATCCTTCCAGATAAAGATCGGCCGGATACCCGATCCCGCGACCGCACAATACGGCATTCCAGGAACTTCCGGACTCGAACCAGACGTCGAAGATATCGCCGCTCTTCTGCAGTTCCGACAGCCCCGATTCTCTCAACCCGCCGGACAGGTCGGGGTCCTTCTCGGGTTCGTACGCCTGCAGCAACTCGGCCGGATCTTCGTGAAACCACACATCCGACCCGGAGGTTCGAAATCGCCGGGCCACGGTTCGAATCGAGGCAGGGGTCAGAAGCAGTTCCTGGGCGGGTCCAAAAAAAGCCGGAATCGGCAGCCCCCAGGCGCGCTGGCGGCTGATGCACCAGTCGGGACGTGACTCGAGCATGCCGACCAGGCGGTTTTTGCCCCAGTCGGGATAGAATTGAATCCCTTCCTCGGCTGCGCTGAGAGCTCGCTCTCGCAACGACCGGCTCGCGTCTCCAAACGGCTTATCGACGGCCACGAACCACTGTTCGGTAGCCCGAAAGATGATGGGAGTCTTGCTTCTCCAGTCGTGAGGATAGCTGTGCAGGTAGTCTTCCCGGCGAAAGAGGGCACGTTCCTCATTCAGACGATCGACGATCAGAGGGTTCGCTTCCCAGACGCTCTTCCCCTGCAGCCACTCGGGCGCAGTGGTGTCGAAGGTACCGTCCTCCCGGACAGGGCAATAGACGGGCAACTCCTCCTTCACACCCGTGCGGTAATCATCGGCCCCATGTCCAGGCGCGGTGTGCACGAGACCGGTGCCGTCTTCCAGGGTCACATAGTCAGCTTGCACCAGAGGGGCCTTTCCCGGTCTCAAGGGAGTCAGGTAGCGCACCCCGGATTCCACCAGCTCAGCTCCCCAACACCTTCCTGTCTCCTCGACCCTGGAGTCCCCCCCGAACACTCGTTCCACCAGGCCCGTAGCCACGATGGCCAGGCGGGATTCTGCTTGGTGCGTGAATTGGATCAAAGAATACTCGGCAGTGGGAGACACCGCGACAGCCTCGTTGGCCGGCAGCGTCCAGGGAGTGGTCGTCCAGATCATCAGCCACACTGGCCTGCCCGGCGGCGCATGAAGTCCGCCAGGGAGGTGTCCATTTTCGAGCACCTGCAACAGGACATGAATGCTCGTGTCGGTTCTGTCGTAATACTCGAGTTCGGCATCGGCGAGAGCCGTGCGGTTTTCTATCGACCAGTGGACGGGCTTCAAGTCCCGATAGACGAGGCCTTCTTCAGCCAGTCGGGCAAACACCTCGAGAACAGCTTCCTCGTACTCCGGACGCATGGTCAGGTAAGGGGATTCATAGGTGCCGATAGTCCCCAGCCGCTGCAGCTGTTCGGCCTGGAGGTTCACGCAAGCGACCGCGTAGTCAAAGCACCGCTGCCTGATCTCGGCGGTGTTCAGGCTCTTGCTCTCGGCGCCAAGCTCTTTCAGGACCTTGTGTTCAATGGGCAGTCCATGGCAGTCCCACCCCGGGACGAAGTTGACGTCATGTCCGGCCATGATGCGGGAACGAACCACCAGGTCCTTCAGAGTTTTATTGAGAAGGTGCCCCATGTGAATCGGCCCGTTTGCATAAGGAGGGCCATCGTGGAGGATGTAGGGCCCCCGGGAATGATCCAGATCGCGCATGCGGCGATACAGGCCCATCCGTTCCCAGCGGGCCTGCAGCCTGGGCTCGAGCTGAAGCAGATTTCCCTTCATCGGGAAGCTCGTTCTCGGCAATTGCAGAGTCGGTCGATAGTCGTTCTTCGCCGTCATCGTGTCTTGGTCCCGCCCTCACCTGAGCGCAAGGCTCCGGCTCCGAGCTCCGCCGCCCCGGAAAAGACTGAGTTTAGCTCAAAACCGGAGGACTAGTCCTCCCCTTCATGAATCCACCGAGGAAAAAGACCTTTAACTTCCTGCCGGAATTTCGCAGGATAGCAGGCATGACCATTTTCAAGAAGATCATTGACGGCGAGATCCCGGCCGATGTCGTCTACGATGATGAACACTGCCTCGCTTTCAAGGACGTGAACCCTCAGGCTCCGATCCATATTCTGGTGATTCCAAAGAAAGAGATCCCCAGTCTCGAGGGGGCCAGCCAGGAAGACCAGGGGCTGCTCGGGCATCTTCTTCTCAGGGTGGCCGAGATTGCCCGCAGCCAGGGTCTCGAAGTCGACGGATACCGCGTGGTAGCCAATATCGGGCCTGACGGCGGACAGTCGGTCGACCATCTGCACTTTCACCTTTTGGGCGGACGCTCGCTGAGCTGGCCTCCGGGCTAGCAACTCACGACCTCAAACTGCATCTTCTGGATTGGGTGATGAAACATCAGGGTTCCCGTGCCTGCGACTTCCTGACGATCGAAAAGAAGTGGCAGGATTACTGGGAAGAGAACAAGACATTCAAAGCTGAGTACGATCCGACCCGGCCCAAGTTCTACTGCCTGGATATGTTTCCGTACCCGTCCGGCTCGGGCCTGCACGTAGGGCATCCCGAAGGATACACGGCCACAGACATTGTTTCTCGCTTCAAGCGGATGAAGGGTTTCAATGTTCTTCATCCGATGGGATGGGATGCCTTCGGGCTTCCTGCCGAGCAGTATGCAATTGAAACAGGTACCCACCCCCGGGGAACGACCGCCCGGAATGTCGATCTTTTTCGAAAGCAACTCAAGATGCTCGGTTTCTCCTATGACTGGGATCGCGAGATCAACACCACCGACGAGAGGTACTACAAGTGGACTCAGTGGATCTTTCTCAAGCTCTACGAGAAAGGCCTGGCCTACCAGTCCGAGGAGCCTGTCAACTGGTGCCCGGCCCTCGGCACCGTGCTGGCTAACGAGGAAGTGATTGAGGGAAAGTCGGAGCGCGGGGGGCACCCGGTGATCAAGAAGCCCATGCGACAGTGGGTCCTGAAGATCACCGAGTATGCGGAGCGCCTCCTCGAGGATCTCGACGAGCTGGAGTGGCCCGAGAGCCTCAAGGAGATGCAGCGCAACTGGATCGGCAAGAGCTACGGAGCCAATATCGATTTTCAGGTGGTGGGCGGCGATTCGAGTTTCCGTGTCTTTACGACGCGGCCGGACACGCTCTTTGGTGCCACTTTTTGTGTGCTGGCGCCGGAGCATCCCCTGGTGGGCTCCATCACGGGACCTTCCCACCAGGATCAGGTTGAGGATTATGTTGAATCCACGCTGAGCAAGACCGACCGGGAGAGGACTGTGGCGGTCGGTGGGAAAAGCGGCGTGGACACCGGAGCCCGGGCCGTTAACCCGGCCAACGGCGAGAAGCTTCCCATTTTCATTGCGGACTATGTCCTCATGTCGTACGGGTACGGCGCTATCATGGCCGTTCCGGGGCACGATGACCGGGACCACGAATTTGCGCGCCGGTTCGACCTTCCCATCCGGCGAGTCGTGACGGGCGGGGAAGAAGAGGACATTAACAAAGCTGCGCATTGCGGAGAAGGCACTCTCATCAACTCCGGATTCCTGGATGGGCTCTCCAAGGATGAGGCGATCGAGGCCATGATTCGATGGCTGGAGGAAGAGGGTCGGGGAGAAGGCGCCGTCAACTACAAGATTCGCGACTGGCTGTTTTCACGCCAGCGCTACTGGGGAGAGCCCTTTCCGCTGGCCCATGATGACCAGGGCCGCGTGATCACGCTGGAGGAAGACCTGCCCGTTGTGCTCCCCGAGTTGGACGACTACCAGCCGTCGGAGACTGGAGAGCCACCGTTGTCAAGAGCTCGAGACTGGCTCTACTTTGAAAAAAACGGCATCCGCTATCGCCGGGAAACCAACACCATGCCCCAGTGGGCGGGGTCCTGCTGGTACTTCATGCGCTTCGTAGACACGGATAATGATGCCGCGCCCTGGGACCCGGCGGTGGAGGCCTACTGGATGCCGGTTGATCTTTATATCGGCGGGGCGGAGCACGCAGTGCTGCATTTGCTCTATGCCCGCTTCTGGCAGAAGGTTCTCTACGATCTGGGCTATGCCTCGACCCATGAGCCCTTCAAGAAGGTGATCAATCAGGGAATGATCCTGGGCGAGAACGGCGAGCGAATGTCCAAGAGCCGGGGTAATGTCGTGAATCCTGACGACGTGGTCCGGGAATGGGGTGCAGATTCCTTCCGGCTCTACGAAATGTTCATGGGACCTCTGGAGGCAGTCAAACCCTGGCAGACGAATGGAATTGCTGGTGTCCATCGGTTCCTTTCCCGCTTCTGGAGACTGGCCGTCGACCAGGACAGCCGGATCAGCCGGAGGGTTCAGGCGGAAGCTGAGTCCGAAAGCTTCCGGAAGCATCTGCACCGAACGGTAAAGAAGGTGACCGCGGACATTGAAGCGCTGCAGTTCAACACGGCCATCTCGGCGATGATGGAACTGCTCAACGCGGCTTACAAGGAACCCGGCATCACCCGCAAGTCACTGGAGACACTGGTCCTGCTTTTGAGTCCCTTTGCTCCCCACCTGATGGAGGAAATCTGGAGCCGCCTGGGACACGGTGAGACCCTGGCCTATGAGCCCTGGCCGCAATACGAGGAGGGGCTGGTCTTGGAAGAGACGGTGACGATTTCGATTCAGGTGAACGGAAAGTTGAGAGGGACGCTGACGGTTCCTGCCGGACTGGAGCAGAACATGGTCCTGGAACAGGCCAGGGAGCTGCGCGGGGTCCAGCGCCACCTGGGGGGCAAGACGATCCTCAAAGAGATCTTCGTCCCCGGCCGGATTGTGAACTTTGTTGTTAATTAGGTACTAGGCACTCGCTGGCGCGAGCGCTGTTGATGGTTACCGGTTACCGGTTCCCGACATAGCAGTGCAAATAACAAACGGTAACTGGTAAGCGGTAACTGGTAACCAAGAATGCTAGAATCAAAAAAGTCAAACTACGGGCAACAATTCGCGTCTAACCTAATGGGCCGGTAAGGGTCCACTAATAAGCGCCCTCGGGGGCGGTACGACCAGGAATCGAGTGACGGCGGACGAAGCTCTGCCGAGTGTTCAAGGAGGATTGAGAATGGGGGAAACGAAGCGCTTTTTCAGCACGGTACCCGGGGTGGCGTTTCTGGCTATCCTGGCCACGCTGGTACTGGGGATCGTCATCGGTTCGATTGTTTCGGACGGTGTCGGAGCGAATCCTGCCGGGGGTCAGGTCGCGAAACTGACTCGCAAGGGAGGCGGGACGCCCCTCGTGCTCGATCGGGAGGAGCCCCTGCACGAGGGCTTCGCTAAGATCGTTGAAACGGTGGGTCCGGCGGTCGTCAACATCACCAGCCAGGGGTTGGTCGAAGTTCCTAGAGGGGGCCTGCCTGACGCTTTGCGCGACTTCTTTGGTCGTGAGCCGTTTGGTCCCCCTGACGACGAACAGGAGCCGCTGGAGCGCAAGCGCTCGGGAACCGGCTCCGGTGTCATCGTCGACAGTGCAGGGTACATCCTCACTAACCATCATGTAGTCCAGGAGGTGGACAAGATCACGGTGACCCTCGCCAGCAACTCGAATTTCCCGGCGGAAGTGATCGGTTTCGACAGGCAATCGGACTTGGCCGTGCTGAAGATCGATGCACATGAACCACTTCCCTTCGCCCAGGTCGGGGACTCAGATAAGGTTCGGGTCGGAGATTGGGTGCTGGCGATAGGAAGCCCCTTTGGTCTTAAGAAGACAGTCACGGCCGGCATTGTTTCGGCAACGGGTCGAGTTGGACTGACCAATATCTTCGGTGATTACATTCAAACCGACGCAGCGATCAATCCGGGCAACAGCGGCGGACCTCTGGTGAACGCGCGGGGAGAAGTCATCGGCATCAATGCCTTCATAACCACCCGCACTGGAGGATCCGTCGGGGTCGGTTTCGCCATACCATCGACCGTGTTCGTGAATTCCTACAACCAGCTGGTCACCACCGGGAAAATCGAGCGCGGTTTTATGGGAATCCGCATGAACGTCGGTGCCCTCACTCCCGAGATGGCCGAGTTCTTTGGCGTCGCGGGCAATGACCCGGACGGTATCAAGGACGGCGATGGCGTTCTGGTGACCCAGGTCAAGAAGGACGGCCCTGCGGATCGGGCCGGCCTGGAGGCAGAAGATGTCATCGTGAAGGTGGCCGATCGGGAAGTCAAGACTTCCTGGGATCTGCGGGTCGTGATTACCAGCACGCCTCCTGCCGAGAAGGTTCCCATTAAGGCCGTGCGCAAAGGAGAGGTCCTGGCGCTGTCGGTCACTCTCGCCGAACGGACCCTCGAGCGCGACCTGGAGGCACAGAACCAGGGGATCTCTCTGGACGAGAAAGTGGAGCGGGATCGGAAGAAGGAGATTGGTCTGGAAGTCCGCTCTGCCACAGAGCGCGACCTGGAAAGGCTGGGAATTAAAGATGAGGAAGGGATCCTCATTCTTGCAGTCACACCCATCAGTCTGGCTGACGACGCTTCATTGAGGCCGGGAGAGATCGTGACTCACGTCAATGGCGAGCCCGTGACCTCGGGAGCGGAATTCAGGGACAAGATTCTCGACCTGGAGCCCGGCTCCGGCGTGATCCTGCGCCTCGTCTACTCGTCTGAACGCCAGAAGCAGATCCGCTACACGTCGTTCGTAAAACCGTAGGGGCGATTCCGAGTGGTCGCCCGTCCCGCGGGTCGGCATAAGGCCGGCCCCTACAGATTAATCTGTGGGCTTTTCGGCAGCTGTGATTATTGGAGTTCCGCGCGAAATCAAGGACAGTGAGTACCGCGTGGGACTGGTGCCTTCGGGAGCCCACCAGCTGGCCGAGGACGGTCACCAGGTTGTCGTCGAGTCCGGTGCCGGGGCCGGTTCCGGTTTTGGAGACAAAGAGTATCAAGACGCCGGTGCCACCGTAACGGCGGACGCGGGCGAAGTCTATTCGCTGTGTGACATGGTGGTGAAGGTCAAAGAGCCGATCGAACCCGAATACGAGCTTCTGAAGGACGGGCAGATCCTGTTCTGCTATCTGCATCTGGCGCCGCTTCCGCGATTGACCGAGGTGCTGCTGGGGCGAAGGGTCACCGGAATCGCTTATGAGACGCTCCGTGACGAGGACGGAGGACTACCGCTGCTGACCCCAATGAGCGAAGTAGCGGGCCGCATGTCCACCGTGGTGGGAGCCTACTATCTTCAGAGGCCTTACCGGGGAAGAGGCGTCCTGCTGGGGGGAATTCCAGGTGTCAGGCCGGGGCTGGTGGTGGTCATCGGAGCCGGAACGGTTGGATTGAACGCCATGAAAATGGCGATGGGACTCGGAGCCCAAGTCAGTATCCTGGACATAGACATCCACAAGCTCCGCCATGTGGACGATCTGTATTTTGGACAGGTAGAGACTCTCTTCTCGAATACCTTCCACATTGCAGAAGCTGTAAAGAGAGCTGATCTGGTGATCGGAGCAGTACTGATCCCCGGAGCCAGCGCTCCCAAGCTGGTGACGCGAGACATGGTGAGCAGCATGAAGCCGGGTTCGGTCATCGTCGATGTAGCTGTTGACCAGGGAGGCTGCTGCGAGACTTCCCGCCCGACCACCCATAGCCGCCCGATCTACGAGGTCGATCGGGTGCTTCATTATTGTGTGACCAATATGCCAGGCGCCATGCCCAGGACCTCTACTTACGGTCTCACCAATGCGACCCTTCCGTACATCCGCGAAATCGCCGGAAAAGGTCTGGTCCGGGGTGTCACCGAGAACAGTCGGATCGCCACCGGAGTCAACACGTTCAGGGGCCGCATCACCTGCCAGCCGGTCGCCGCGTCCCAGGGGCTCGAACACGCTGAACTGACGGAACTCATGTGATTCCGATCCCGCGAGGTACCCGCCGAAGGATGCGGGTTCAGTAGGTCCAGGTCCTGATCCCGAGGATCCCGTAACTCCAAAGGTAGACGGCGATGCCAAGAGCGGATAAGGAGCAGGCCAACGCGAAGACCCGTCTCCAGCGACTCGTGTCCACTCGGGCCAGACCCCTGATGGACTGGAGCGTTCCCAGAAGAGCGAATACCGCAAAGAGCCAGCCCAGGGCGAACAGCGAACCCGACCAGAAGGTGAAGTTGCCCAGTCTCTGGATAGGATCTTTCATGGCCCCCAGAGCGATCGCCAGACAGAGAGCCAGTACCACGGCCGACAGTGCAGGAAAGACGCCCGGTCTCATCAATTCCTGATCCCGGGGTCGTCCGCGGCGCCGGCCGGGGAACGGGTACAGTGAAAAAAGCAGTCCGGCGACCAGCAGCAGCACGGACAGCCCGGCGGCAGCTCTTTCCAGGCAGAGTCTCCAGAAGGGAAGCGCCTGGTAGCTGCCCTGTATGACTCGTCCGGTGCCCTGCAGGATCGTCTTCCCCTGGTCGCGCATGAATGCGGTCGTCGGAATCGGGTCGTCGGGCCCCCGGAAACGGCGGTCGGTGACCGGGATGAGAACCTGCTCAGGATCGCCGCCGGCCAGCCGTAGCTGGTTGCCTTGCAGATCGAGCCGGATCACCCCGAAAAGATTGTCCAGAAAGCGGGAGATTTCATGCCGGGGAGCGATTGGACGGTAGTATCCGCCCAACCCTGCCACCCTCCAGGCTGGAATCTCCGAGGCCGGAGTCTTCGACCGGGGAACACCCGTCAGCAGATGGTCGCGCACCAGACGGCTCAGGCGGGAAAGGGCCTCAGCGCTGGCTGAATTGATCAACACGACAAAGCCCTTTCCCGACTGCGGAAGGTATTCGAGCCGCGACCGGAAGCCGCCGATACTTCCCGAATGTCCAAGCACCAGGAATCCTTGAACAATGGTCGTCTCGAGACACAGCCCGTACCCGGTGCGAGTCCCGTTCAGGGCAGCCAGGCTGGTGGAGGGGGTCTCCATTCTTTGCAGAGATTCACGAGACAGAAGTCGGGTCTGACCGAAACTTCCCTGATTCATCAGCAGAAGCAGAAGATTGCCCATTTCCCGTGGTGAAGCGTTGACAGCCCCAGCCGCCCGCAGGCTGATGTGGCGGTAGGGAGCGACCTGGCGATGCATGTAACCGGTGGCCACGTTTTCATCCGGGTAATAGGTTGCCGTCTTCATCTGCAGCCGGTCGAACCACTCCTCCTGGACGTAAGACTCGAAGCTCCGACCGCTGATTTTCGCAACGACAAAGGCGGCCATGGCGGCTCCGGCGTTGGAATAGGAAAAATACTTGCCCGGCGGCCAGCGGCACACACGTTCGGGATTCAGGGCTAAGCCATCCACGAGTGGAATCGGGTCGGGCTCATTGTGGGCATGTTCGTATACACGAATGTCATCCAGGCCGCCCGTATGCTCGAGCAGGTGGGCCAGCTTCAAGGGATGGGTATCGGCCCAGGGGTTCTCGACTCCCAGCTCGGGGGCCAGGGACTCGACCGATGCTTCCATGCTCAGCTGTCCCTGCTCCTGAAGCTTGAGAGCGGAGAGTGCCACCAGTATCTTTGAAATCGAGCCGATGCGGAACAGAGTGTCGGAGGTAGCCGGCCGACTGTACTCAATCTCTGCCAGCCCCACTCCTCCTGCCCATTGAACCGCCTCTCCATCGACTAGAGCCACACCTGCACCCGGCGTGTTGGTCTCAGACAAAACCTCTTCGATCGACTCGAGCAGGACTTCAGGGACCTTTCCGCGGACTTCCAGCGCCTGGGCGGGAAGACTTGCAACCAGAAGCAGGGGCGGCATCCAGGAAGCCAGACTCCCGACCGAAGGTGACCCTGACATGCGCATGGAGTCAATGGTACTCCATCCCCGCCGCCTGAGAACTCTCGTTTTCGGCTGGCCCGGCTGGCGCGACTCCGAGGCCCGCAAGGTGAGCCCGGAGAACGCTCTGGGCTGAGCTCGAGTTCCCGCCATCGACCCGACCTGTCAAATTGCGCGTGGCCAGAGGCCTGTGCTATAAGAAACGCTGTATTTCCCCCGGTTTTCCGATGAACGAATCAACCTTGTCGCGCAGAAAAAGAGAGATTCTAAGGGACTTGGTGCGGGAGTTCGTGCGGACCGGGAACCCTGTTGGATCCAGACGCCTGGCTGCCCTCAATCGCGAGAACCTAAGTTCGGCATCGATTCGGACGGTCGTGGCCGGATTGGAAAAAGAGGGTTTCTTATCTCAGCCCCACACCTCGGCTGGTCGAGTCCCCACCGCCAAAGGCTATTCGCTTTATGTGAATTCGCTCATCCGCTTGAGGAAGCTCTCGGGTTTCGACGTCGGCTGGATCCGCAGCGTGCTGGAGTCGGAGGCAGATCCGGAGCACCTGATGAAACGGGTTTCGCAGATTCTGGCCAGCTTATCGGACCAGGTGGGTATCGTGGTGGCTCCCCCGATGTCCTCTGCCCCCATCAGACAGATCGAGTTCCTCAAGCTTTCTCCCCACCGTATTCTGGCCATTCTCGTATCGACGCCAGGTCAGGTTCAGAACCGGCTTATCAAGGTGGAGGCCGACTTCCACCAGCGCGAACTGGATGCCGCCGGAAAATACCTGACGATGAATTACGGGGGAGAGACGCTGGCCCAGATCCGGGCCGACCTGATCCGTCTCATGTCGGAGGAAAAGGCCAGGTACGACCGTCTCTTGAGCAGTGTGATCGTTCTTGGTTCGGCCGGTCTCATGGCGGATCAGTCCGGGGAGTCGGACGTCTATCTGGGTGGGACCACGACTATGATTGAGAACATCGGGGAGAGCGACCTTGACCTGCTCACCGTGCTGTTTCAGGCTTTCGAGCAGAAAAACCGTCTGGTCAACATCGTTAATGCCTGCCTCAGCCAGGAGGAGTTTGGGACCCGGGTCACGATCGGTCTGGAAGATCATTTTCCTGGGGGCAGGGATTTCAGCCTGGTTTCATCTTGCTACAGCTGGGGTGCAGGGCGAGGTACCCTGAGCGTTCTGGGTCCCCGGCGGATGGAGTACGAGAAAGCCATCAGTGTAGTCGATCACGTCGCGCGGCTTTGCGGCCAGTTGATGACGTCTGGTGAGAGCCGGGGCGCCGTCGCGGGCGAATGAACGACAAGCCCACCGAAGAGTTGACGAATTTCGAGGTCCCGGAATCCGTTTCCGATCCAGAACTGAAGAAGGAGCCCGAAAAGCAGGATGCCGAGTCCGAGTCGCCCGCAGACGTACTGGAATCTCTCCGCAAGGAAAAGGAGGATCTGCATGATCGGTGGCTGCGCAACGAGGCGGAGATTCAGAACCTGCGGAAGCGGTTCGCCCGAGAGAGGCAGCAGTCGATCGAAACGGCGCGAGCGAACGTGCTGACTGAGGTTCTCCCGGTTATAGACTCGTGTGAAATAGGGCTGGAAGCCTTCCAGCAGCAAGCTTCGTCGGAAGAAGTAAAAGCATACCGCGAAGGGGTGGAACTCCTTCTCAAGGGGTTGAAAGGGGTTTTGACCCGCTTTGACGTCGAGGAAGTCGCCGGAGTTGGCGAGAGGTTCGATCCCAGGATTCACGAGGCCCTCCTTGTCGAGGAGCGTGAGGACGGAGAAGACGGGGTAATCCTGGAATTGCTTCGCAAGGGATACAGCATTCGGAGCCGTCTTCTCCGCCCGGCTCAAGTAAAGGTCTCTTCTGTACCTGCCGGAGGGCCACGCAAGGAGGACTGAGGCCTTCCACCCGGGAAGCCTGTTTTTTTTCCTGTCTCCTTGAAATCAGTTGCTGGGGATCTTATAGGCAGGAAATAAGGAGTGGACGTGGCGAAGCGAGACTACTATGAAGTCCTGGGAGTGTCCAGAGACTCATCGCTTTCAGAAATAAAAAAGGCCTATCGCCGAGCGGCAGTGAAGCATCACCCCGATCGCAACCCCGGGAATCGCCAGGCGGAGGAGAAGTTCAAAGAAGCCGCTGAGGCCTACAGCGTTCTCAGTGACGACACCAAGCGTTCCAGATACGATCGCTTCGGTCATGCCGGTGTGGGAGGCGGCTCGCCTGCAGGTTTCGATCCCGATATCTTCGCCGATTTTGGCGATATCCTGGGAGATTTCTTCGGCTTCGGGGACCTGTTTGGGGGACGATCTCGCGGCGGCTCCCAGCCTCGCAGGGGTGCCGATCTGAGGTACGACCTGGAGTTGGACTTTGAGCAGGCGGCATTCGGCATCAAGACCAAGATCAAGATTCCTCGTCATGAGTTCTGCGCCACCTGCAGCGGGTCTGGTGCCGAGCCGGAGGGCGGCATGGCTACCTGCACCCAGTGTGGCGGAAAGGGGCAAACGCGCTACCAGCAGGGTTTCTTCTCCATCACGCGGACGTGCACTGGCTGCCAGGGTGCGGGTCAGATCATTCGGACTCCCTGTGTCGATTGCAAGGGGACAGGCCGGATTCGCAAAGAGAAGCTTCTCGAGGTTGCCATTCCGGCAGGTGTCGATGGAGGTGTGCAGATGCGGGTTGCGGGTGAGGGCGAGCCGGGAAGTCGGGGTGGGCCGGCGGGTGATCTGTTTGTCGTCCTGACCGTCAAAGAGCACCCTTTCTTCACACGCAAGGACCATCACGTTTATTGCCAGATGCCCCTTACCTTCAGCCAGGCGGCGCTGGGAGCGGAAATCAGCGTTCCTACGCTCTCGGGGAAGGAGACGATCAAGATCGCAGAGGGAACTCAGAGTGGATCGGTTTTCCGGTTGAAGAACAAGGGAGTTCCAAGCCTCAACGGGAGAGGGCAAGGCGATCAGTTCGTCACCGTGAGGGTGGTTACGCCCACTCGTCTGAGTCACGAGCAGAGAGAACTGCTCCGGAAACTCGCCGAGATCTCCGGCGACGACGTACAAGAGGGCGGTGGGCTGTTTGAGAAGGTCAAAGAGATGTTTGGTTGACCTGCGATGACCAGGCGCGGGTCGACATGTCGAGCGATTCTCGAATCTGATACCAGCGGGCGGCCCTGCCTGTCTGCGCGTGAGATCCACCATCTGGTTCGGGTTCGAAGACTCGGTGCAGGGGATGTCTTCCAGGGGCTGAATCGCAGCGAGTCGGCCTGGTACGAGTGTCGGCTTCAGAGTCGGGGCAGTGAGTGGGATGTTCAGGTCCTTGATCGAATCGGCACTGTAGGTGAGTCACCGCTGCAGATCGTCCTGGGAGCCGCTTTGATCAAAAAGGGACGATTCGAGTGGATGATTCAAAAAGCCTGTGAACTGGGAGTTTCGCAGATCGTCCCCTTGATGACGCGCTATGTTGAGGACAGCCTGGCAAGAAGTGCCGGCCGGCTGGGCCGTCGCTGGAAAACAATACTGGAAGAAAGCGTCAAGCAGTGTGGTCGGAGCCGGGCTCCCGAGATGAGACCGGTCACCGGCCTGGACGAGTTTCTGGATTCCTCCAGCCGAGCTTTGCAGATTGTTCTGGATCGCACTGCCAACCACGATCTGCGCGAAATCGAGTGGGAACCGGGCGAAAGTTCTTCACGAGTTGCACTCTTGATCGGTCCAGAAGGGGGATGGAGCGGCCGCGAGCGCAAGCTCTTTGCAGAGTACGAAGCACGGCACGTTTTTCTTGGACCCAGAATCCTCCGTGCCGAGACGGCTGCCCTTTGTGCGGTCTCGCTCGTCCAGTACCGGTGGGGGGATTTGGGCTGCATCAGTCTTGCCCGGCCAGCCGGAGATGCTTGAATTGACTCCCCCGAACCCTTTCACTACACTCGCCCGATGCACTTGAGAATCCGCGCTCCGTGGCTGATTCCCGCCCTGCTCTTCTCAAGCTTGTCCGGCCTTTCCCAGCAGCGTCCCCTGGTCACCGAGAGGGCCGCGACGGTAGAGGATGGACATCTTCTATTCGATGTCGGCTTCGAGTTTCTCCAGGACGCCGTCTTTCCCTTTTCCGGGCTGAAGGGAGACCTGTCGAATGTCGCCGTGATGGGAGCCCGTTTCGGGATGGGAAGCCGAGTTGAAGTTCAGATGCTGTGGACCGCCCGGCAGTTTTTGAACATCAACGAGCGGTTCGACGCGCCGGGATCGGGGAATCTGAATTTCTCGGGAAACTCGACCGACGATTTCGGCAACCTCAATATGGCGACTAAGGTCAACCTGATCTCGGGCCAGCAGAAGACGCTGATCATTGCCTCGCGGTTCGGCGTCGAACTGCCCAACACTTCCAATGAGAAGGGGTTGGGTACGGACGAGACGAATTTCTTTACCCAGTTGCTGGTGGAGAAGCGGCTCGACCGAGTCGACGTGATCGGGAATGTGGGTCTGGCGATTCTGGGGGATCCCGTGGATGCAGGCGCCCAGGACGATTTGCTCACGTATGGATTCGCGGTGGTGGCAAGGGCCACGCCCCGCCTGAATCTGGTGGCCGAGATCAACGGCCGGAACGGTCCTTCCGGAATCAGGATCGAGGAGCAGTCTCGGATTCGCGCCGGAATTCAGTACCAGGCCGGCGGCGTTACCTGGGACCTGGCAGGTTTCTGGGGCCTCAAAGATACCGACCCCGACACCGGAATCATCGTGGGCCTCTCCAAGACCTTCAAGCTCTGGTGGTAGGTACTAGCTGCACCCCGATGTGGCGCCGCAGACCGTACACACGTAGCAATTGCCGTTGCGCTGCATCAAATTGCCACAGGAGTGGCAGGCTTCCGACTCGGATCTGGTGTCGGCCATCAGCTTCTCCACCGCTCCGGTTGGGTCGGAAACGGCCTTGCGATTCGCCTCGGAGAAGTTGATCTGGACGCCATCCTGGATCGTCCCATTTGGTTTCACGCCGTGGATGCCGAGCGCCTCCTGGGCTTCCTCCGGCATGAACTTGCTGGCCAGGTATCGAACCACGTAATCGGGGATAGAGGTCGCGAAGGGGATTTGTGAATTGTCGGTGAACCCACCCGGTTCGAAGCTCATGTGGGCAAACATCCGCACATAGTCTTCAAGCGGAACTCCCCGCTGAAGTCCCATTGAGATCGCAATCGCCCACGCCATGGCCATACCCTGCAGAGTGGATCCCTGTTTCGCGAAATTGACAAAGATTTCACCCAGCTCGGCATCCTCCGGATAGAGCCCCATGGTGAGGAAACCCTTGAACCCTTTGATTCTGAACTCGTGCTGGTAGGCCGGATGGTCTTTGGGCATGTTGCGATGAACCGGCCCCGCCATGACACCGCCGGCAGACTGTTCTCGTTCCTTATTGGAAAGAGGCTGCACCATCTTGCAGCCGTCTCGATAGATCGAGATCGACTTCATCCCATACTTCCAGCCCTGGATGTAGGCATCCCGAATGTCCGCGATGGTCGCTTCGTTGGTCAGATTCACAGTCTTCGAGATGGCGCCTGAAAGAAAGGGCTGAACGGCTCCACACATCCTGATGTGGCCCAGATGGTGGATGCTTCTCTCCCCGTTGGCGGTCCGATCGGCACAGTCAAAGACGGGCAGATGCTGCTCTTTGAGTCGCGGTGCTCCCTCGATCGTCTCCTCTTCCTCGACGTAGTCGCAAATGGCCGTGATCTGCTCATCGCTGTAGCCCAGCTTGCGCAGAGCCAGGGGGATGGTGTTGTTGACGATCTTGAAGGTCCCCCCGCCCACCAGTTTCTTTACTTTGACAAGCGAGAAATCCGGCTCGATTCCCGTGGTGTCACAGTCCATCATGAAGGCGATGGTACCGGTGGGAGCCAGCAGAGTGACCTGGGCATTCCGATAGCCCGAGTCGGATCCCTTCACGATGGCTTCGTCCCACCGCTCCATGGCGGTGTGAAGAAGATCCATCGGGACGAGAGCCGAATCAATACTCGAGAGCGCGTCCCGGTGCTTGTGCATGACTCGCATCATGGACACACGATTCTCATCGAAGCCCCGGAAGGCCTCTTTCTCTCGTGCCATCTCAGCGCTCGTCAAGTAGGCTTCTCCGGTCATGACGGCTGTGATGACCGCAGCCAGGTTGCGGGCCGCTTCACTGTCGTAGGGCAATCCTCTCGACATGAGGAAGGCTCCCAGGTTGGCATAGCCGAGGCCCAGCGTCCGGTATTCATGGCTGATCTTTTCAATTTCCGGAGTCGGGTAGCTGGCATTGTCGACAATGATCTCCTGCGCGGTGATCATCGTTCGCACCGTATGCCTGAAGCCATCGATGTCGAAACTCCCATCCTCCTCGGCGAACTTCATCAGGTTGATGGAAGACAGGTTGCAGGCGGAGTTGTCCAGGAAGACGTATTCCGAACAGGGATTGCAGCCTCGAATCTCATCGCTGCTCGGACAGGTGTGCCAGTCGTTGATCGTCGAGTGGAACTGAAGGCCGGGATCGCCGCAAATCCAGGTGGCCTCGGCAATCCAGTCCATCATTTCAGTGGCGCTGTAGGTTTCATCGATTTCACCGGTCGTGACCTCTCGAACGTGCCACTCTTGATCGGCTACCACTGTCTCCATGAACTCATCGGTGACGCTCACACTGTTGTTGGCGTTCTGGAACTGAATGCTCGAATAGGCCTCACCGTCGATCGAGTCGTCATACCCGAGTTCAATCAGCTTCTGAGCCTTCTGCTCCTCCCGCGCCTTGCACCAGATGAACTCCTCGACGTCAGGATGATCTACGTTCAGAATGGCCATCTTGGCCGCTCTGCGGGTAGCACCTCCCGACTTGATGGCTCCTGCGAAACTGTCGTAGCCGCGCATGAACGAGACGGGTCCGGACGCGAACCCCCCCACCTTCAGAGGTTCCTTGGAAGAACGGATTCTGGAAAGATTGATGCCGGATCCGGATCCTCCTTTGAAGATGGTGGCTTCCGTCCTCGCCAGTTTCATGATCGATTCCATCGAGTCCTCGACACTGTTGATGAAGCAGGCCGAACACTGGGGCTTCGATTTGATCCCCACATTGAACTGCACGGGAGAGTTAAAGGCGGCCATCTGGTGCACGAGAATATGGGTCAGCTCATGGTTGAAGGTGGTGGCGTCTTCCTGGGAGGCGAAGTAATTCATTTCTTCGCCCCATTTGCTGATGGTGTCTACAATGCGCCCGACCAGTTGCTTCAGGCTGTTTTCACGCCCCGGTTTCCCCAGATGTCCCCGAAAGTACTTGCTGGCTACAACGTCGGTCGCTCGCTGCGACCAAAAATCGGGAAACTCGAGATCCTCCTGGCGAAACGCCACCTTCCCGCTCTTCCAGTCCTTGATCTCGGCGACACGCTTCTCCCACTTCACCTGCGTGTACGGGTGAAGATTGTCGCCCGTGAAGTGAGGTGTGAACTTCAACCCTTCTTTGCCGGTGGCCTTGGCCAGTTCCTTCATTCTTCCTCCTGCTTGGTTTGGCTGAGAACCTCGATTGTTGATGCCTGTTTTTCCGGCCCCGGTAAGATCGCGAGCGAGAAAAGTTGGGCCAGTCTAGACCCTGGCGCTGACATTCGAAGGGAGTTCTCGGCCGGAACCCCAGAACACATTATATGGTGTTTTCCAGTTCAGTCCCACACTAGATATGGTGTAATGCGCCTTTTCAGTTCCTTTCGGCCGAGGGTCTGTATCGGGATTGTTTTGAGACGTCTGCGACGATCGCTCAGAATCTTGATCGAAGCCCCGGGAACAGCCAGGGGAGTCAGCCAGTAACTCAAGTAATCGTCGGTTTGCACGGTCCTCGACAGCCGGCGGGGGCGCGGGCAGGAAAGGGGCCCTGTACTCCGCTCACGCTCTCGAGCCAAATATGGCGGTACCGACTCGGATTATGGTGGCTCCCTCCTGGATAGCGACCGGGTAATCATGGCTCATACCCATGGAGAGCTGGCTCGCCGATGCATACCCGGACTCACGGAACTGCTCGAGGAGAGATCCGAGTCGGCGGAAGAAAGGCCTGGTCTGTTCAGGATCGGGAAGGTAGGGAGGAATGCACATGAAGCCCTCGAACAGGAGATTCTGATAGTGCCGCATGGCTTCGAGCAGCGTCGTAATCCGATCCGGGCCGACCCCGTGCTTCTGGAGTTCGTCTCCTACATTGACCTGCACGTAAACCCTGATCTTCTTGTCCAGATCCTCGGTGATTCTTCCGATTCGGTGAATAATCTTGGGGCGATCCAGTGTCTGGATCACGTCAAACAGCTGTACGGCCCTGCGCGCCTTGTTCGATTGAAGGGGCCCGATCAGGTGCCACTCTATTCCCCGGGGACACCGCGGGATTTTAGAAGCGGCTTCCTGCACACGGTTTTCCCCAAACAGGCGCTGGCCGGCCTCCCAGGCCTCACTCACCGCCGTGGGAGGAAACGTCTTGGATACGGCCAGAATCCCGACCGAGAGCGGGTCTCTTCCACTGTCGCGCGCGCACTCCTGAACGCGGTCCCTCAGCGTTTGCAAGTTCTCGGCAATGGTCATGAAGGCAGTATTCCACGTTTCACGTTCCACGTTCCACGTTTCGCGTTCCAAGTTCCGCGTAGCACGTTCAACCCGGCGTCCTGTGGGCCGCGGCGCAGTCACTATCGTTCCTGCCTCTGCAGTTCCCTTGACAGCTGGCTTTCCTTGTGGCTGGCTGGCCGATCCCGAAGATCATCTGATCCGTCGCCGAGCCGGCAGAGGCGCGAATCTTGATGAGCGCGCCGACGTGAAACGTGGAACGTGGAACCTGGAACCTGGAACCCAGGCCGGAATTGAGCTAACCTCCTAACCATTGGGATGGGCCCGTATTTCATTACTTTTGAGGGAATTGAGGGGTGCGGCAAGACGGTTCAGGCCCGGCGGCTCAGCAAGGAACTGTCGAGGCGTGCCATTGCACATGTTCTGACTCGAGAACCCGGAGGTACCGAATTCGGACGTTCCCTGCGCACGATACTGCTCAGCGACGATGAGATCGAGAGGGAGCCTGTCGTTGAGTTGCTCCTGTACCTGGCCGATCGCTGCCAGCACTTGAAGCAGGTGATCAATCCTGCGCTGGAGCGGGGCGACTGGGTGATCAGCGACCGATACCATGATGCGACGCTCGCGTACCAGGGCCACGCCAGGTGCATTGAGATGGAGAGAATCGACGCCCTTGCTCGTGATCTGGAGATTCGTGTGCCGGAGATAACGCTTTGGATCGACGTGCAGGTCGAGGTCTCCCTGGAGCGGGCTCGCTCCCGAAACGTCGACGAGGGGGATGGCCATCTAGGGCGATTCGAAGCCAAGACGCTGGACTTCCATCGTAGAGTCCGGGAAGGCTACATGGCACTGCTGAAGAGGGACCCCTCACGAGTCATCCGCGTGGACGGGTCCAGTAATGAATCGGCGGTCTTCCGCAGGGTAGTGGCAGCGCTCCAGCGGGCGGGGATCCTGAAAACGGAGTGATCATGAGCGAGCAGGCGCTGGTACGGTTGGGCGCTTACTTTGGAAATCAGGGCCTGGTCGAACTGTTTCGCAGGAATCCATTGCCGCCGTCCAGCATTCTCGCGGGGCCGGAGGGGGTGGGTAAGAAGACGCTGGCCGTGGCACTGTCGGCGCTGACCAATTGCGAGTCCAGAAAGGAGAATGACCTGTGCGGCCGGTGCCCCTCCTGCGCCAAAGTGGCCGCCGGCAATCATCCCGACGTGACGGTCATCGACTTCGCCTGGATCGAGATCTTCCTGAAGTCGAAGAACAAACGGGCAAACCCCAGGGTGATCCCTATTGATGTGATCAGAGAACTGGTGCGTGAAGCTCAGTTTCGACCCTTTCAGGGAACGGTCCGGGTCTTCATCGTGGATGACGCTCACAAGCTCAACGACCCGGCTGCAAACTCCCTGTTGAAGACCCTCGAGGAGCCATCCCCGACCACCAGGATCGTGCTGGTGACGCCTTTCCCGGAGAGCCTTCTGGCCACGATTCGTTCCCGGTGTCAGCTTTTTACGTTTGGCCGGATCGACCGGGCCGAAGTCACTCGTTATCTGCAGGAACGGGGAGAAGAGCAAGCCGAGCTCAAGTCCGCTCTGTCCACCGGAAGTATCGGGGCAGGCCTGTCTCTGGATCTCGACCGGATGCTGAAGGATCGCGACCGGCTTCTTCTCATGCTCCAGCGCTGGCGTGAAAAACCCTTGTTCAGCACTCTCTTCCAGGCTGTAGAGTCCTCTGAACTGGGGCGAGCACTGAGGAATCGGGAGAGGGCTCTCGAGCTTCTATCGCTTCTGCAGAGACTGGCGGAGGACCTTTACTACCTGAGAGTAGGCACTCCGGAGCGCCTCAAGAACATCGATCAGAGGGAAGCCCTGACACGTATGGCGGCCCGAACGGAGTTGTCCTGGATCGAGTCTTTTCTCTACTATATCCGGGAGGCGATCTCCGACACCGAGGCCTATGTGAATCCACTCATGTGTTTCGAAACCCTGTGGTTGAAGGCTGAGCAACAAAATGCTGGAACTGGTTAACGTCAGGTTCAAGGACAGCCGGGGGACCGGGGAGTTCGTGGCCAATCAGCCCTTGCGGGTAGGTGATCGGTGCGTCGTCGGCACGGACCGCGGCGTCGAACTGGGGATCGTGATCGGCAGGCGCACGGTTGAGCATGGAAGCTTCAAGACCACCAGAATCCACAAGGCCTTTCGCAAAGCCACGGAGCGGGACCTTTATCTGTGTGAGAAGAAAGGTCTGAGGGAGGAAAGAGCCTATCGCTTCTGTCGCAAGCGGATCCGTGTTCGCAAGCTGCCGATGAAGCTCTCGAAAGTCGAGTATATCTTCGACGGCAGTCGAATCGTCTTCTACTTCACCGCCAGCCGCCGGGTCGATTTTCGACAACTGGTGCAGGACCTGGCGCGGGAACTGAGGACCCGTATCGAGATGCGTCAGATCGGGGCCCGAGATGAAGCTCGCCTGATTGGTGGGCTGGGAGCGTGTGGAACCGGTGAGAACTGTTCGTCGAAGTTTCTGAAACACCTTCGTTCGGTCACGGTGAGGACGGTCAAAGCTCAACACCTGGGGATGAATCCTACCCGGCTGTCCGGCATGTGCGGGCGCTTGAAGTGTTGCCTGAACTTCGAAAGCGAGTACTAACCCCCCGCTCAAGGATCGGCGTTTGCTTTCAGTTCCTGGATTCGTGACTGAAACCGTTCGATCTGGGGCGCCTCCGGGTTCGCTTCGATGAACTCCCGACAGACGTCCAGGGCCTCGTCAAACTTCTCCATTTTTTCCAGGGCACGAATCAGTTTGAAGTAGGACCCCGGTCGTCGTGGAAAGTACTTGACGGCCTGCCGGTAGCGCTCTCCTGCGGCCTTGAAGTTCTTGCGTTTGAAGTAAAAGTCTCCGACTCTGATGTGCCGTGCCGCCTCGACCGGATCGGGATAAACTGCTTCTTCGACTTCGCTCTCGCGATCGGAGGTTCGGTCGGCTCGGATCAGCACGGGCTTGCGCCCGGCAGGGCGGCTGTCCTGTCCCGCCAGCAGGACGAAAAAAGCAGGGATCGTGCTGATCAGCAGCAATGCTCTGAATCTCATGCTCGTATCCAGCCTAAGCCGAACCTCCCAACCTTGTCAAAGACGTGACTTCTTGGGTAGAATGGTTGCAGTCCAGCTAAGGCAAGCCAGTCGTTATTCAGTCGTTCGTTTCTTGAGTTCATCGTCTAGCGAAATTGATCATGGGACTCGAGAAAGAGTTCATGGAAAACAGTTGAGGGCCATGGTTAATAGAAAGCTAATTCGACCGTCTCTAACCGACCTGAAGGATCAGATGCCGGCCAACTACGCAACTGCTCAACGCAAGAGGGTCCCCCCGGAGCAGACGAACGCCGAGCAGTACTACTACCTCAAGCAGATGACCGGCCGCACCCCCATGGTCGTCAAACTGGTGGACGGGGAAGAGATCTACGGGATCATCGAGTGGTACGACAGGGACTGCATCAAAGTGAACCGAGAGGACCGTCCCAACCTTCTGATTCCCAAGCACGTCATCAAGTACCTTTTCAAGCAGGACGAAGAGCGCGACAGGTCGCCGCGCCGCTAAACAGCCGCGGGCTTTTTTCCCGGCGATGTCACCTATGCTTCCTGCCCTGTCGCATCTCGGTGGGGTCCAATGGCAGTGAGCACTCAACCGATTATCGTCACGATGGGGGATCCCAACGGAGTCGGTCCTGAAGTCGTTCTCCGGGCTTTGCCCTGCCTGAGCCCGGACGAGCAGGCGCGTCTGCTGGTGGTCGGAGACCCCGCTTACCTGGCGGGCCTCTCCCGCGACCTGAATCTGGGGGAGCTGCCTCCTTTTCGGTTTGTCGTGCCGGGAAGCTTCTCGTATCCCCCCCGGTGGGGGATGGTTTCCCGGGAGGCCGGCCGATTCGCCCTGGCCTGTCTGAGGAGGGCGCTGGAGGAGCTGCAGAAGTGTGACGGGGGTTTGCTGGTGACGGCCCCGATTCACAAGGAGGCGGCCCGCCTGGCCGGCTTTGACCATCCGGGACAGACTGAATTCATTGCTTCCTACTTTCCCGACCATTCGGCAACCATGGGCTTTTTCTCGGATCCCCTGAAAATCGTCCTGGTGACTGTGCACATACCCTTGAGAGAAGTGGCGAACCGTTTGACCCGCGAGGAGATCGAGAGGTGTGGTGAGCTTTTGTTCGAGACCCTGCGCACAAGTGGCCTTGAGTTCCCACGAATCGCTGTGGCGGGTTTGAATCCGCATGCCTCGGAATCCGGTCAATTCGGAATCGAGGAGGAAAAGATCGTTGAGCCGGCGTTGCACCGTCTGCGCGATCGCCATGGAAGCCGGGCCTTTTCGGGGCCGTTTCCTCCGGACTCTCTGTTTCACCGGGCTGCCCAGGGAGAGTTCGACGGTGTGGTCGCGCTGTACCACGACCAGGGCTTGATTCCGGTCAAACTGCTGGCCTTTCATTCGGCGGTGAACGTAACACTGGGCCTGCCTGTAGTACGAACTTCACCTTGCCACGGCACCGCCTTCGACATTGCAGGCCGGGGCTGTGCCGATCCCCGCAGCATGCAGGAAGCCTTCCGTTGGGGAATCCAACTGAGCGGATCTCGTGCATAGTAGCGTGGAACCTGGAATTGTGAATGAGGGAGGGGCCGCAGGGCAGCGACCGTTTAAATACCCCCGATCGCGGCACTGCGGCCCCTCCCTCATTCTGACCGTGCACTACCCAGGGAGGCCGTCTCCCAGGATCCGGGTATACGACCTCAAACAGGCTCCCAGATGGAGCTCGACCAGGCTGTCCGTTGAAAAGTCGAGGGCTTCCACCAACGCTTCCTGGTAGAGAGTCGTCTCGTGCTGTTCATACGTGGGCAGGAGGTGGTCCGTCCGGGTCAGAAAGTAGTCGGAGAAGATGAGCGAGACCAGATGGCTATGGGTGGCGAAAGGCATGATTTCGAGGAGCCGGAGCTGGCACAGGACGGATTGCTTCACTGGATGAATCTCAGAGTAGCTGTCACTGGAAACCCAGACAAAAAAGCGAGACAAGGCCTTCTCAACGAATTCGGGCGGCAGGGGCGAGTGCTCTCCGAAGAGCTCCAGGCCCTGCTTTTTCCTCAGCGCTCTGCCTGGATCGGCACGCGGGATCAGGGAGTGCAGTTCGAATAGATCGTCGGGGCTTAACTCCGCCAGTTCCTTCCTCCAACCGAGGATGCAGTGCAGGAGCCGCTCGATGGTCTTCGAATCGAGTCCCGGGTCCCAGGAGAAGCGGGAGCAACGGAGTGCCTCGAATGTGGCCACCGGCTCAGCCAGAACCGTCCGGTTGATCTCACCGGGGGACCGTCCGGTGGCTCTTAGCCGGGTCTGGGAGCGTTTCAGGGTGGCAAACTGCATGGGGAGATTAGAAATTAAAGATTAAAGATTGAAAATTAAAAATCAACAAATTGCTAGTAACTGTTCGCTTTTCAGGGCGTGTTGCCTGTTTTCCTTGGCCACTCCTTGAACTTTTCAATGCACCGATTTCCTGGGTCATTTCCCAATTCCGTTCAAGGCAAAGTTGATCCTGCGCGGCAACCGCTATGAGCGAAGCGAATCATTCCTGATTTTTAATTTTCAATTTTCAATTTTTAATTCTGACTCTTCAATACCTCCCTTGGAACGGGAGGATCCAGCAGAAGCAGCGCCAGCAGGGCCGTGCGCTCCGGAAGCCGGTCGGCGTAAACGAACTCATGCTGTGCGTGAGCGCCGTCGCCGACTGCTCCCAGGCCATCCAGGGTCGCCGTGTACTGGCTGGTGATATTGCCGTCGGAGGCCCCTCCGGCGGTCGCCTGTTCCAATTCGAGTCCCAGCTTCCCGGCCGCTATCTGAGCCCGCTTCCAGAGAAAGTCGTTGCGGGGCGTTTTCGCCAGAGGTGCGCGAGAGATACGGCCCCGCACGTGCAATTCGACGTTCCTGGTTTCCGGCTCCAGATGATGGATCGCATGCTCCACGGTTTCGATGTCCTGAAGCCGGAGAACACGGACATCCACGGTTGCACACGCCTCCGGCGCAACCACGTTGGGCCGGAGTCCGCCCCGGACCAGTCCAACGTTGACAGTGATACCACTTCGAGGTGAATTGAGTGCGGCAAGCTTCTGGATTACATGAGAGAGTTCGAGGATGGCGCTGGCGCCCGCTTCCGGTGCCAGTCCAGAGTGTGCCGCCCGCCCCTTGGCGGTTATCCTGAAAAGGCCCACCCCCTTGCGGATGGTCTTCAGGTGGCCCCTTTCACCCAGAGGCGGCTCGAGTACGAATACCCTGTTACTGCCTCGAGAGAGGCGCCGGATCCACTTCTCGGAATCGCCGCTTCCGATTTCCTCGTCTGAAGTGATCAAGACGACGGGCGTGGCTGAGGGCTGCATCTGCAGGCACGACAGAGCCTTCAGAGCGAAGACCATTTGAACCAGCCCGGCCTTCATATCGAATGCCCCGGGACCGCTGATTCGATTCCCCTGCTCCTGCATGGGCATGCGCAGCAGCGTCCCGGTCGGCCACACCGTGTCGGTGTGTCCCAGGAGCAGCTGCAGCGGCTGCGACTTGTTGCGCGGGTCTGGTCGCGCCAGGAGCATGCCTCCCGACTTGCGACCCTGGATCTCTCGAACGCGATAACCGATTTCCCTGAGCGCTGCCGCCAGCAGGTTGAAAGCCCCTTTCTGAGTGGTCGGCTCCAGCGAGGGTGTCTCTACCAGGATCAACCGCTTGAGCAGATCAACCATGTGCGGCTGTTGCCGGTCCAGATAGCGGCGAATCCTTCTAGCTCTCTTCATATGTCAGGGGTGGCTAGAAACCCTGTTCGAAACCCGGGAAGGTTCTGCCCTCAACCCTGATAAGCGGCTGGATCCGAGGCCAGTTCGACCAGCGTTCGAGCGCCGAATCCAGTGGCGCCCTTGACGACATCATCCTCCGGAAAGCGGGCGACTCCGGCCATGTCGATATGACACCAGCGGCATTCAGATGCGAACTCCTCGAGGAACTTGGCCGCTGAAATGGCTCCCCCCCAGCGTTCCCCAATGTTGCGGATGTCGGCGATGTCGCTCTTCAGTTCGTTCCGGTATTCGTCATCCAGGGGCAGCTGCCAGATTCGCTCGCCCGCCCTCTCGGAGGCTCGAAAGAGGCTGTCGCGCAGGGATGGGGCATTGCTGAAGACTCCGGCCCGCAATTTGCCCAGCGCCACTACGCAGGCTCCGGTCAAGGTGGCAATGTCCACGACAAAGGCGGGATCGAGTTGCGAGGCGTAGTGAAGGGCATCGGCCAGGAGCAGGCGCCCTTCGGCATCGGTGTTGATGACTTCGATCGTCTTTCCGCTAAAAGAGCGGATCACGTCGCCCGGCCTTTGAGCCCTTCCGCCGGGGAGATTCTCTGCAGCTGCCACGATTCCGACCACATTTTGAGGCACTTCGAGCTGCGCGATGGCCCGCATGGCGGCAAGCACCGCGCAGGCGCCGGCCTTGTCGGACTTCATTTCCTCCATGTTCTGCGCGGGCTTGATGGAAAGGCCTCCGCTGTCAAAAGTAACTCCCTTGCCGACAAGCACTCCGGGAGGGCTTTCCGAGTCAGGGGCCCCCCAGTGTCTCAGGACAATGAAGCGAGCCGGCTCGTCACTTCCCTTGGCGACTGCCAGGAGGGAATTCATCCCTTCTTTCTCTATTTTGTGCTCGTCCCAGATCTCGATCTCGAGCCCGCACTTGGCGGCGAGTTCTCTGGCCCTTTCTGCAAGTTGGCTGGGACTGACGATGTTTCCCGGTTCGTCCGCCCAGGCCCGTGCCAGGTTGGTGGCGCTGGCCATGACCTCGGCTCGATGCTCTGTTTCGCGCAGGAAGGCGTCATCGATGGGCTGCCCGTTGAAGACCAGAAGCACCCTCTCCAACCGTCTCACCGGGCGGCTCAGAGTCTTGTGCACGGCGCTGTTCCAGGATCCCAGGATCAGCCCCTCGAGGGCGGCCTGGGCAGCTGCCGGAACCTTCTCCGTGCTACGCCGATACACGGCCAGAGTCTTCAAACTGAAGGTTCTCGTCTTGACGACGGCCCTCATTAGAATGGATCGGATCGAGGCGGAGTCATAGCTCGATTCTTTTCCCGACCCCACCAGAATCAGCCTCCTGCACTTCAGCCTGGCAGGTCGGTGTACTGTGACCGTCTCACCGGCTCTACCCGTCAACTCGCCACTCTCTTTGACTTCGGCCAACAGGCCGTCGAGCGCCGAGTCGAGATCGCCTGCCAGGGGTCCTCCCGCCAGGTCCTCCTCGAAGAGAGGTACGAAGAGGGCATCGCATTCGACCGTCGACCAATTGGATCGGACCAGGTGCACATCCATAATTCATCTCCCCTTGAGCTGGGCTTGAATCTCTCGCTCTATGATCTTCTTGCGCTTCGCTTCCCGCTTATCGTAGGTTTTCTTGCCCTTGGCTATTGCCAGCCGCACCTTGGCTCTGCCGTTTTTGAAATAAAGTGCCAGCGGCACCAGAGTCAACCCTTTCTGGTTGGCTTTGCCCAGAAGTTTATCGATTTCCCGCCGGTGAAGAAGTAATTTGCGTCGCCTTCTGGGTTCGTGGTTGGCGCGGCTCCCGTGCTTATAGGCTGCAATATGGCAGTTCTCGAGCCAAACCTCGCCCTCCTGAACCCGCGCAAAGCTGTCTTTCAGGTTCACTCTGTGTTCGCGGATGGACTTGACCTCGGTTCCCAGCAGGACGATGCCGGCTTCTATTTCATCCAGAACATGGTAGTCGTGGTAGGCCTTCTTGTTTCTGGCGATGAATTCCCGCATATCCACTAGTGTACTGTCCGGGAAGTTCGCGGTGTTAATTCGGGATGGATTTTCGTTGACAGTGAGGCGCGCGACGCAGGAAGGCCGGGCGTCTTTCGAGGTAGCGCAACAAAGCTGTCGGCGAAAAGACGCCCGAAGTAGCGGTGTGAACTTTCCGGACAGTGCACTAACCTAGTCTCCCGAGCTTCGTAGAAAGCTCCGCAGCGCTTCCTTCCAGGATCTCAGCTCGGGGTATCCGTCGCGGCCCAGGGCGGTATTGTCCAGAACCGAGTACGAGGGTCTTCCGGCCGGTCGGGGGATGCAGTCGGTCGGTACCGGGCGAACGCGACAGGGCAGAGCCAGCTCAGACACGATTTCCGAGGCCAACTCGAACCAGCTGCAATGTCCGGAGTTTGTGACATGGTACACACCGCGTCTCTCATCCTCGACCAGAGCCAGGCTCGTGTCCGCCAGGTCCGAGGTCCAGGTGGGTTTCCCACGCTGGTCCTCGACGACTTTGAGTTCGACCTGCTCGCGTGCCGCCCGGGCGATGGTGCAAACGAAGTTGTCGCCTCCCTCACCGAACAGCCAGCTCGTGCGGATGATCAGGTGAGCCGGACACAGGGCCTGAATCTCCCGTTCTCCCTGCAGCTTGGTGAAGCCGTAGTAGTTGACGGGGTCGGGAAGATCCGATTCCTGGTAAGGAATCGAGCGCTGACCGGAAAAAACGTAATCCGTGCTGTAGTAGAGGAGGGAGGCCCGGCAGGCGGTTGCAGCCTCAGCCACGATGCGCGTCCCTTCAGCATTGATCCGAAAACTTTTTTCCCGGTTGGTTTCCGCCTCGTCAACCCGGGTGAAGGCGGCCGTATGCAGAATCGCGTCGGGGTCAATCTGACGCATTTTCGATCTCACGAGATCCTCCACAGTGACATCCATCTCGCCCTTTGAGAGCGCGATGACATCATGATCGATCGAGAACTTCCGGGCCAGTGCCCGGCCCAGCATTCCGTGGGCTCCGGTGATGACGACTCGCATGAGAGGTTAGTGCTGCAAGTAGATACTAGATTTCGTCCAGAGTCCTGTCTCTTTGACCGTACATCCGCCGGTAGTAGCTCTGATACGCGCCGGTTCTGACTCGATCCACCCAGGGCCGGTTCGACCGGTACCACTCGATCGTTTCCGTCAGACCCCGTTCGAAAGACACGGTCGGAGCCCAGCCCAACTCCCTGCGGAGTTTGGACGCATCGACCGCGTAACGCCGATCATGCCCGGGACGATCCCGAACTGATTCTATCAGCGAATCCGGCTTGCCGAGAATGGCGAGAATTTGCCGCACCAGATCGAGATTGGTCTCTTCGTGGTCGGCTCCGATGTTGTACACGGAGCCTGGCTGTCCGTCTTCCAGAACGGCTTCGATGGCCCGGGAATGGTCCGCGACATGAATCCAGTCACGTGTGTAGAGGCCGTCTCCGTAGACCGGTAACCTGCTGTCCTGCATGGCGTTGAGCGTCATCAGGGGAATCAGTTTTTCGGGGAACTGATAGGGGCCGTAGTTGTTGCAACAGCGTGTGACGATGACGTCCATGCCGTAGGTTCGCCGGTACGAGCGGGACAGCAAATCAGCACCGGCCTTGCTGGCTGAGTAAGGGCTGTTGGGAGCGAGAGGGCTCGTCTCGGTGAAGCTTCCCTCCGGCCCCAGGGTCCCGTAGACCTCGTCCGTCGAGATCTGGATGAATCGAAGGCCGGGCACCTTCCGCGCGGCGTCCAGTAGAACCTGAGTGCCCACGACATTGGTTTGAACGAAGCATTCCGCGTCCATAATGCTTCGATCCACGTGAGACTCTGCAGCGAAGTTTACAATCGCGTCCGCCCCGCCGGCCATCAGGTCCGTGACCTGTGTGCGGTTATCAATACTGCCGTGAACGAACTGATACCGCGGACTGTTCTCGATCTCGGTTAGATTCTCCAGGTTTCCCGCGTAGGTCAGGGCATCGAAGTTGACGATCTGCCAGTCGGATCGAGTCTGAAGGATATGCCGTATGAAGCCGGAGCCGATAAAGCCCGCGCCACCGGTCACGATCAGCTTCATTCCTCGAAACGCGCTCCCGGCGGGCTCTGGGCGGCCAGATTGGCTGCATGCAGAAGGGACTCGACCGTTCCTGCATCGGTCCACCATCCTTCGAGGATTTCGTAGGTCATTTCATCCCACTCGATGTACTGGTTGTTCACATCGGTGATCTCGAGTTCCCCGCGCTCGGAAGGTCGCAGGTTCCTGGTGATGTCGAAGACTCTTCGATCGTACATGTAGATCCCGGTAACGGCGTAAGGGGAGGGCGCGGTCTCAGGCTTCTCGACAACTCCCACGACGCGGTCGCCCTCGAGAATCGGAACACCAAACCTCTCGGGGTCGGGGACCTCCTTGAGAAGAATCTTGGCGCCTTTCCCCTGTTGGCGGAAGCGGTCGACATAGCCGCGAATCGAACCCTCGAGGATGTTGTCCCCCAGAACCACGCACACCAGGTCTTCATCGGCAAAGTGTTCCGCCAGCGACAATGCGTCCGCGATGCCCCCCTCCCCCTCCTGATAGGCGAAGTGAAGGTGTCTGAGTCCGAAATCCTGCCCGTTTCTGAGCAGGCGCAAAAAATCACCCGCGTTGTTGCCGCCCGTCACGATCATAATATCGTGTATGCCAGCCTCGACGAGAGCCTCCACGGGGTAGTAGATCATGGGCTTGTCATAGACCGGAAGGAGGTGTTTATTCGTGACTCGGGTCAGTGGATCAAGCCTGGTCCCGAGGCCACCAGCCAAGATGATTCCTTTCATAGGGAACCTCACGCGGGGAGAGACCGTATCTTACTCGATCGCAAGATGAGCGAGCAATTCGAAGTAGAGCCTCTCAAAATTCCGGATCTTCTCTTTGAGTGTGAAGTGGGCCTCCATACGCCTGCGACCGGATTCTCCCATCCGCTTTCTCAGCTCGGGTGAGTCGAGAAGCTCCTGCAGGGCCCGGGCCAGCTGCGGGGGATCCCGGGGAGGAACGAGCAGCCCGGTTTCCCGGTCGATGACCAGCTCGGGAATCCCTCCCACAGCCGTGGCAACCACGGGCAGCCGATTGCTCATGGCTGCCAGTATTGCTGAGCTTAGTCCCTCCGACAGCGATGGGAGGCAAAAAATGTCAAAGGACTTCATGATTGAATCGGCGTCTTCGCGAAACCCCAGAAGCACGACATTCCGGCCCACCCCCAGGGTGTTCGCCAGCTTTTCCAGTTCGGTTCGAAGTGGGCCCTCTCCCACGATAGCCAGCAGCAGCCTGGGATAGGATCGCAGCAGCAGCGACACGGCCTTGATCAGGGTACTGTGTCCTTTTTCGCTGCTCAGGTGAGCCACGATACCGATCACCGGTTGCTGGCGATCGACGGAGAACGAAGGCTCCGGCAGCGAATCGACGCTCTGCAGGTCCATCCCCTCATAGATCACCTGTACCAGTTCTGGACGAACGCCGTCGTGAATCAACGTATCTCGAATGCTTCTCGAGACGGTGATCACCCGGTCCATGAAAAGATTGAACTTGAGTCGACTGAACCTTGTTGGCAGAGGGAAATTGACCCGGCGGGAGCAGACCAGAGCGCGGCGGGAAGCCGCCACGCCGGCAGCCAGCCCACCGGCCAGGAGTGGACGCTGCGTGTTGAAGTGCACAACATGAAAATCGTACGCACGCATGAAGCGAAGCAGGCGCCAGGCCGCCACAGGGCTCAATTCGGAACGCTGTTGAAAGGGGAACAGGTTCGCTCCCGCCCCTCGGGCTTTTTCGGCCAGAGGCGCGCGCGGGGGAGCTGCCAGCCACACCTCGTGCCCGCGATGCAGCATGCCGGTTATGAGCGTATAGAGCTGTTCCTGCCCTCCTCTCCAGACGCTCTCCGTGTCAATGTAAAGCAGCTTCAGCTTTTGTTGGCGAGGCGCTTCTGGTCTGATTTGCTCTGTAGTTCCCACAACTTCAGGAATTTGAAGAAAACGGACGTGGATGAAAGTACCGAAACGGCCAGTCCCGGAACTCCATCAAGGAAGCCACGGTGCAGGACATAGTTTCTCAAGAATTCTACAAGGGGGTTAAGCACCAGGCGCAAGGGCCCCGACCTGCGACCCGAATCAAAATAATCTGCGCCCGCCAACTCGGTGAAATTCTGCAATTGGGCCAGGTACTCGGAAACGTCGCTGTAGCTGTAGTGTTCGAGCGGATGTCGAAGCCGGTCAGTATTGCCTGAGATCCGCACCGATTCATGAACCCGGCCACCGGCCCACTCTCCCCTTGACCTGCGAAAAAGACGTAGTTGCAAGTCCGAATACCAGGTCGTGTGCCGGATCCAGCGCCCCATGAAGAAGCTGATGCGGGGCAGGTAATACCCGTCAACATTCTCGTCACTTCCCTGTTTCCAATCGCCGAGTTCCTGGATCAGATCGGGGCTGAGTGCCTCGTCCCCATCGAGGCTGAGAACCCATTCGCAGCTTGCCTGCTCCAGAGCGAATTGCTTCTGAGCCCGGTACCCTCTCCACTCGGTCTGGAGAAATCGATCCGTAAAGCCGCGGCAAATCCTCTCGGTGTCATCAGTACTGAACGAGTCGACAACCACGATTTCGTCGGCCAGGTCAGAAACACTGGCCAGGGCCCGCCCGATTTTCTCGGCTTCATTGAAAGTGATGACAGTAACAGAGAGCTTTCTCAAACCGCTCGATCCCCGTGAAGGTGCTCAGTGTCCCCTTTTGACCCAGGTGCCAAACCGCTCGGGGTTAACCGGATTCGTCGCCCACGACATTTCCTCTCAGCAAGGGACGAGACAAAGCACCCGACGGACCCAGTTCCTCTTCGATCCTGAGCAGTTGATTGTACTTGGCAATGCGATCGGTTCGGCTGGCAGAGCCACTCTTGATCTGTCCCGACCTGCAACCGACTGCCAGGTCGGAGATGAACGTGTCCTCGGTTTCGCCAGAGCGATGCGAGATCACCGTTGTGAATCCACTCTCGTGTGCCAGCTCAATGGCTCTCAGGGTCTCGGTGAGAGTCCCAATCTGATTCAACTTGACTAGTATTGAGTTGGCGGCGCCTTCCCTGATTCCGCGCTTCAACCGGGAGGGGTTGGTCACGAACAGGTCGTCGCCCACCAGCTGTACCCTCGATCCGAGTCTCTGCGTCAAGGCTTGCCAGCCCTCCCAGTCGTCCTCGGCCAGCCCGTCCTCTATGGAGCAAATCGGATACCGGTCACACCACTCGGAGTAGAGGTCGATCAAGCCCGCCGAGTCGAGGGCCGGCCGTTTGGATTTCCTGAACAGGTAGGTGCCCGAGGGCTCATCCCAGAGCTCCGTTGCAGCTACGTCCAGAGCCAGCAGGGCATCCCGCCCGGCCTGATATCCAGCACTCTCTATCGACTCCAAGATCACTCGCAGGGCATCCTCGTCCGAGGCCAGGTTGGGAGCGAATCCTCCTTCATCACCCACCGTGGTCGAGAGTCCCCGACGCTGGAGAGTCCGGCCCAGGTGATGAAAGATTTCGACTCCAATCCTCAACGTCTGGCTGAAGGTCGCTCCGCCGATCGGGACCACCATAAACTCCTGGATGTCAACACTGTTATCTGCATGAGCTCCCCCATTGAGGATGTTCATCAAAGGGACGGGCATCAAGTTGGCGCGAACTCCACCAAGGTACTGGTAAAGCGGCGCGCCGAGGTAGGTGGCTGCTGCCCGGGCGCTGGCGAGGGAAACCGCCAGAATAGAGTTAGCTCCGAGGTTTTCTTTGGATTCGGTGCCGTCGAGATCGATCATGATGTGGTCGAGGAGAGCCTGTTCGGTAACGGTGCGACCCACCAGCTCGGGAGCAATCAGCCGATTCACGTTCTGGACGGCTCGGCGCACTCCTTTACCCAGGTAGCGCGCCTCCTCCGGGTCTCTCACCTCCAGGGCCTCGTGCCTTCCGGTCGAGGCTCCGGAGGGGACAGCGGCCCTGCCCCACGCGCCGCTTTCCGTCAGCACTTCGGCCTCTACCGTCGGGTTGCCTCTCGAGTCAAGAATCTCCCGGGCGACGACTTCGCTAATAACAGGCATTGCTTTTCACCTCCATCGCCTGCAGGGCTGTCATAGCCGTTACCAGGACGATGTCTTCGACTGAACAGCCCCGACTCAAATCGTTTACCGGTCTTCGCAGGCCCTGCAGGATCGGCCCGATAGCCGTTGCCCCGGTCAGTTGTTGTGTGAGCTTGTAGGCGATGTTCCCGGCAGCCAGGTTGGGGAATACCAGAGTGTTGGCAAGCCCCCCCAGGCGACTGGTTGGGGCCTTGCTGGCTGCTACCCCGGGAACCAGAGCTGCATCGGCCTGAATCTCGCCGTCGATTCTCAAATCAGGGGCTCTTGCCCGGACCGTTTCCAGGGCTTCCACAACCCGGTCAACGGCGGGGTGGGCGGCACTCCCGTGCGTAGAGAAGGACAGCAAAGCCACTCGTGGTTCGGCTTCCAGATAGACTCTCGTGCTGGCTGCCGATGCGAGCGCAATCTCCGCAAGCTGAGCCGACGTAGGCTCGGGGACGACCGCGCAGTCGGAGTAAATCAGAGCTCCCTTTTGGCCCCACCGAGTGTCGTCAAGCAGCATGATGAAGAAGCTGGAAAGCACCGACACCCCGGGTTGCAGACCGACACAGTGGAGGGCGGCTCTAACGGTTTCAGCGGTGGTGCGGATCGCTCCCGCAACACAGCCGTCGCAATTACCCCGGGCCACCAGGGAGGCACCGAAATAGAGCGGATTCTCAACCTGTTTCAGGGCCTCCTGAGAACTCATCCCGCGCGACCGTCTTCGCTCGTACAAAAGGGAGGCCAGGCTCTGCAGCTCGGGCGAGGCTGACGGAAGGAGGCTTTCCCAGTTGGGATCGACTCCTGCTTCCCGGGCAGCTTTTTCGATCCGCACCGGATCGCCAAGCAGCAGGGGGTGAGCGATTCCCTCGAGCGCCAACCGATGGGCGGCTCGCACGATTCGCGGGTCCTCGCCTTCCGGGAAAACGATCCGTTGAGGCCGGGCCTTGGCCCGCTTTACAATCCGCTTCGGCAGCGTCATGGCGCGCAATGTTGACCGGATTTTCGCAACGTGTCAAGATTGCCGCGTGCGGCTAAATACCAAGGAAACAAGGGGAATCCACATCATTGCTCCGGAAGGCGAGATGGTCTCCGGAGAGGGAGATCAGGAGCTCCGAGACGAGATCGGAAGGTTGATCGCCGAGGGGCACCACAGGGTCGCCGTCGACTTCTTCGGCGTGCCCTACATCGACAGTTCCGTGCTGGGACAACTGGTGCACGGATACGCGCAGCTGAAGCAGTTGGGTGGGACTCTGAAAATACTGGGTCCGTCGAAAAGGATTCGAGGCCTTCTCGAACTGACCCGGCTGATCAGCGTTTTCGAGGTTTTCTCAGATCGGGAAGAGCTGCTCGACAGCTGGTGATCATCCGTTCTGCCTGAGCCGCCGCTTGATTCGATTCACGCTGGCCCGGGCCTCGCTGCTCCCCGTCAATTCGACGGCCTTCTGGTAGTGTTCGAGTGCCTTCTTGTATTCTCTCGTCTTTTCGTAGATGAAGCCCAGTCGATCGAAACTCTCTCCACTCGAGTCGGGCCTGAGTCCAACGTCTCTCAAGAAAGCCGCCTTGGCCGCCTTCAGGTTGTCGGCAAACAGATAGGCAAGACCCAGATTGAACCAGGCTTCAGTGAACAGGGTCTCCACATCCTCGGGAAATCGTTTGGTGTAAGCCGCGATGGCTTCAGCCGCCTCTGTGTAGCGCTGCTCTTCAATCAGCCCGATCCCGGTCTGATAACTGACCCTGAGCAGGTAGAGGTTCGCCTCGGCCTGATCGGGTTCGAGTTCCAGCACCTTCCGAAGAGCCTCCTCAGCGGGCTTGAGCTGCTTGAGCTGGTAATGAGCAAGACCAAGTTGAAGCAGTTCGGCAGTACTCCCCCTTTTGATCCTGCCCGCCTCTTCGAGATCCGAAACCGCCGCCCCATACTGTTTCAGGTTAAAGGCGGCGCTGCCCCGCATTCTCAGCAGGTCGTGCCGATTTCTGGGTGACTTGGCGTAGGGCACGGCCTGGTTCAGCGTGGGGATCACCTCCCGAAACCGGCTCGAGTTGTAATAGGCTTGCGCCAGGCCCAGATAGGTTTCGACGGCATCCTGCTTCAGCCGCACAGCGGCCCGCAGCTCTGCTATCGCTTTCTCGTACTGTTTCAGCCGCAGATAGGACAACCCCAGTATTCGATGACCGCTTTCATAGTCCGGGTGTTGTTTGACCAGAGGCGCAAATTCATCGATAGCCTCCCGGTACTGGCCCTGTTTGAAGTAGGAAAGTCCTTTTCGGTAGTCACCCTGGGCCAGAGCAGAGCCCCATCCCAGTAGGATCACCAGCAAAAGCACGGACGGCTTTGAGCAAGGTGGTTGGATTCTCATCAATGTTTCGGTACGCCTGGGCTCCCTATTGAAAGAAAGCCTTCCAGCGCTCCCTCTCACTCTTGGTAGGAACGGCGATATTCCTGACTTCCAATTGTTTGAGAAGATCGAACACGTCAATCATCACGTAGTAGGGGACTTCGGGATTGGACTCGATAATGACGGGCTTTCCCGGACTCTGTTCCATCTTTGCCTGGACGTACCCGCCGATCTCCTCGAGAGACGTCGTCGGGTTCTTGTCGACCTGGAATCGACCGTCTCCTTCTATCTTGATGTGGATTGCCTCTTCAGGTTGCACATTCGGGTCGTTCGGGTCGTCCTCGGGGTATTGGAACTGAATCCCCCGGTTGGATGTAAAAACGGCTGTCAGCATGAAAAAGATGATGAGAAGAAAGGCGATATCGGCCATGGAAGAGGTCGGTATCTCAGATCCCTGTCGGCTGCGCAGCTTTCGGAAAGCCATTAGTTCTCTGGGGGGGTCTCTCGCGGCGGCCGCAGGCTCGTGAGCAGTCCGATATTGCGGACCTGGTTGCTGCGAAGCGCTTCCAGAACTTCGTCGACGGCTTCAAAGGGGACGGTCCGATCAGCCTTGACGAGGAACTCCTTGGTCGGGGCCTGCTCCACAATGGCGGCCGCCAGGCGGCCGATCTCTTCCGCAGAACTCATCGGTTGCGATTCTTCTTCACCGTCCGTGAACATCAGTTCCCCCGTATCCCTGATGGCGATGATGGCCGCCCCCTCCGTTACCTTGGTCTGAATGGCGGAGGCCGGGAGCGTCACCGGGGTCCGCTCCGGAGAGAAGGAGGTGGTCAGCATAAAGAAGATAATGAGCAAGAATGCTATGTCGGCCATCGACGCCGTGGGAACAAGGGGTGCGATCCGCTGCACTTTGTATCGCATTGGTGGTCACTCTTCAGGCCGAATGAACGGACTGAGCACTCTGCCTCTCCACTTCGTTGAAGGTTTCCAGGAGCATCGAAGCGCTGGTTTCCATGTCCAGAGAAAAGTTGGAAACCCGGTTGGTGAAGTAGTTGTAAGCGGTTTGCACGGGTAGGGCGATGATCAATCCGGTGGCAGTCGTAATCAACGCTTCTGAGATGCCGGCAGCCACCGCCTGAGGCTGCCCCAGACCCACTTCCGCAAGTGCGCTGAAAGCCGAAATCATTCCTACGACGGTTCCCAGGAAGCCAAACAGAGGGGCGACGTTGGCGAGGGTAGCCAGAATCCAGAGACCCTTCTCGAGCTTGGAGATCTCGTGCAGGGCAACACTCTCCATTGCCTTCTCAATCTCTTCATGGGACTTTCCGTAACGCAGGAGTCCCGATTTCAAGGTTGTAGCGACCGGGTGGTCGTACTCCTCGCACACTTCAATCGAGTCGCGAAGATCCGACTCCCGCAGCGAGGCCAGGACCTCGGAGAAGATCTCAGCCGTGTCTCCCTTGATTCGATAGTAGGCGATCGCTCTTTCGACGATGAAAATAATGCCCAGGATCGAGCACACGAGAAGCGGGATCATCATCAGGCCACCCTGAACGATGTACTCCCACACTTGTCCGACTAACAAGACCACTTTATCGTTCCTCCAGGAAAACTGTTTTCAAGCACATGACTATAGACTCCCGAGCCCTTGGAAAGTATCAGATTCAAAAGGCAGTCAATATAGCCAGCTACCAACCGACAAGTCAATAAATGGAGCTCACGCAGAGTCGCCGGACGCGAGCAGAATCCTCTGAAAGTGCGGTTGTTCGTCTGGTGGGGGAAGGTTTCAGTCGCGGAAGCCGCGCTCTGACCGGGATTATCCGTGTGAACGCTGCGGCAACTTGATCTTCATTCTCTTCAGCTTCTCATTGAGCGTGGTGGGATTCACCCTGAGCAGGGCTGCCGCCTTCTTTTGATTCCACTCAGTTTTCTGGAGGGCTGTCTTGATCAGATTCTTCTCGAACTCGAGAACCAGATCCTTCAGCGAGGTGCCGTTCGTCCCCAGGTCCAGCTTGCTGATGCCGACGGAAGTGGATTCCAGTATCTCCTGAGGGAAGAGCTCTTCCCGGATGATCCTATCCTCAGGGATCAGAACCACGGCTCGCTCGATCACGTTCTCGAGTTCTCTCACGTTACCGGGCCAGTCGTATTCCATGAGGATTCTCAAGGCACCCTGGTCGAGAGGGCACACAGGCGCACTGTTCTCCTCGCAAAAGCGATTGATGAAGTGCTCGGCCAGCAGCGGAATGTCATCCTTGCGTTCCCGCAAAGGAGGGAGAGCAAGCGTAATCACATTCAGCCGGTAGTAGAGATCCTCCCGAAAATCCCCTGTCTGGAGGGCTTTGCGAAGCTCGATATTGGTGGCGGCGATGATCCGAACGTCGACCTTGATGTTCTCGATTCCTCCGACTCGCCGAAACTCGCGTTCCTGGATGACTCGCAGCAGCTTGGCCTGGGTCTCGAGGGGGAGATTCCCGATCTCATCCAGGAAAATGGTTCCGCCCTGAGCTGCTTCGAACAGCCCTTTCTTGCTGCTGCTGGCGCCGGTGAAAGCCCCGCGCACGTGACCGAAAAGCTCGCTTTCGAGCAAATCGAACGGAATCGTACCGCTGTTGACGGGGAGGAACGGGCCGTCGGCTCGACTGCTGCAATTGTGGACGGCTTTCGCAATCAGTTCCTTTCCTGTCCCACTCTCACCCGTAATCATCACGGTACTGCGACGGGGTCCGACCTGGGAGACGAGCTCGAAGAGCTGCCGCATCTTCTCGCTCTTGCCCACAATGTTCTGGAAGCCGGCCTGAGTGCGCAGGGTCTTCTTCAGTTGTAGATTCTCTTTGACGAGCTCTTGCTTCTCCAGGCTGTTCTTGATCACCAGGAGCAGCTCGTCGTTCTTGAACGGCTTGGTAATGAAATCGAAGGCGCCCTTTCTGGTAGCCGCGACGGCGTTCTCGATGGATGCGTAGGCCGTGATCATGATCACCACTATCTGAGGAAATGCCTCGGAGAACTCGGAGAGGACATCCAGACCTCCCATTCCGGGCAGCATCAGGTCGAGCAGGACCAGATCGAATGGGTGGTCCCGGGCAGCCTCCAGGCCTTCCTCGCCGCTGCCGACAGTCTTCACCTCGTAGCCCTCGCGGCGCAAGAGGCGGGCGATCACCTCACGCATGATCTGTTCGTCATCTACGACGAGGACTGAGGCTAGTTGCGGCATATTGGCTCGTTCCCTTAGTGAAGCCGCTTGATTAGTGAAGCCGCTTGATGGGCAGTTGGATGGTGAATGTGGTCCCCTTTGTTTCGCGGCTCTCAACCATGATCCTACCAGAATGCTCCTGGATGATGCCGTAGCTTACGGACAGTCCGAGCCCTGTGCCCCGGCCCACTGCCTTGGTAGTGAAGAACGGATCGTAAATTTTCTTGATTTCGTCGGCAGAGATCCCGCCTCCGGTATCCCTAATCTGGATTAGTAGATGCGAGTCCTTCTGGGCCGAGAGAACCGCCACTTCTCCGCCCCCGGGCATGGCATCCCGGGCGTTGAGAAACAGGTTCATGAAGACCTGCTGCAGCCGGCCGCCGTTTCCAATCGTGACGGGAAGGCCCGGATCCAAATCGAGTTTGACCTCGATTCGGTTGCTCTTGAAAGAGTGATCCAGCAACGAAAGCGTTTCCAGCATCAATGAGTTGACGTTCACCTCCTGGAAGTCGGTCTCGCTGATGCTGGCGAAGTTGAGAAGGTTATTGATGATCTCAGAGGCTCGAAAGCTTTGTTTCTCGATTTTCTCGAGCGGTTCCCGGCGCGGGTCGTCGCCGGCGATGTCTTCCAGCAGCATCTGGGTATAACTGGAGATCCCGGCAAGCGGAGTGTTTACTTCGTGAGCTACGCCCGCGGCAAACAGTCCGATGGAGCTGAGTTTCTCAGCCTGCGCCAACTGGTTTTCGAGTTGAGCCTTCTTGGTCACATCCTCCATGACCACCAGGGTGCCGGTGTTCGTATTGCTGCTGGATAGAAACGGCGCCAGCACGACACTGACCAGGCGCGTTTCCCGGTTGGCGCATTCCAGATGTATCTTGGGCAATCGGGCTGTTCGCGGAACCGCCCATCCGCGGAAACCAGAGAAGCGCTTGAGCGTCCTCAGAAAAGTTCTCGGAAAGATGGTTTCTATTTTCTTTCCGAGAACTTGTTCAGAGGTCAGTCCATAGAGTCCTTCCAGGGCGGTGTTCCAGGTCGTGACGATCCCCTCCGGGTCGACCACACAGACGCCGACCGTGATGCTCTCGACTACGTTCTCGGAGTACAACTTGAGCTCCGCCAGCTCAGAAGCATTTGCCTCTAGAGACCGATAGAGAAGTGCATTGTCAAGAGCGATCGCTGCGTAGTCCGAGAGAGTCTTGATCAAGTGCAGGTCGGCGCTGCTGAGGAATCGTTCATCTGCTCTCGGGCCGAAGGAGAGGAGTCCGATAATCCGATCCCGAGCGCGCAACGGCTGAAGGTACCGCAGGCCCAGGGCTTCAGCTGCCTGTACCGTCGCCTCCGGAAAGACGGATTTTCGCCGGACGATAGCTCCTGGTTCCAGATCAAGCCATTGCAGACTCTCGTTAGGCAGATGCAGAACCGGGTTGTGAGCTCCGGGTGGCGCATCGGGGGAAAACAGCTGGAAAGTCTGACCGGAAGAGGACTCCTCTCGTTTCAGAAGCACTTTGACAGGAGCCACGTCCAGAGTCCGCGTCAATCCCTCGGAGAGCTTTTCAACCAGCAGCGGCAGGCTGACGTGCGAACTCAGAGCTCGTCCGAAATCGGAGAACGACCGCCTGTAGTCGTATCTGTCTTTGTAGAAATAGCGGTCAATCTGCTCCTGGATCTTGTTCTTGAGAGGGGCAAACAGAAAGGCGACGATCAGGGCCGCCGCCGCGAAAATAAAAAATCCGGACTCCGCGGCCATCCCCTCCGCCGCCTTGCCTATAAGAATCGTCAGTGCGACGTACAGAACCACCAGTGCCGAACTCGAGAGCAGGTAGGCCACGCTCTGCTTGAAGAAAAGATCCACGTCCATGAGCCGGTAGCGGGCGATCGCGTAGGCAAAGGACAGGGGAATAAAGAGCAGGGATAAGACGGACGCCTCCATCCAGGGCGCAATCGGCCATCCAAGCAGGAACGGGACTCCGTACCCTCCCAGGAGGGGACCGATGGCGGCAATCGTTCCGAAGGCGACCCACTTGAGTTGCTGCTTTTCAGCAGTGTCCGCCCAACCCCGTCTCAGAACCAGAACCCATGCGCCGAAAACCAGGAAGGCCGCGAAGTGCAGCAGATGAAGCCTGTCAAAGAATGCCAGCAGTGAAGGCGTCCTGGGAAGCCGCAGGACGGTAAGCCAGTCGGCAAACCAGGCCGCGAAGACGACCATCAGGAAAAGTCCAGGGACGTATAGAAGAGCGGGGGCGAGAGGCTTCCTTTCCAGCCAGGCTAGAGGCCGGGGAAAACGGTGGCAGTAGTGAACGAACAGTGGGGGAAGTAACAAAAACGCCCCCACGTCAAGCCAGTAGATCAAGAGGTCGAACGAATCGGCCCGGCCGGAGTAGCGGTAGAGCATGAGAACAAAGGCCACCAGACCGACCAGGTAAAAGTGAAAAGCTCCTGATCTGCTCCAGCTGCGAACAAAAATGAGCAGGCCGGAGGCCAGGAATCCTGCTCCTACCACGGCCAGGAGAACATCGGTCCGGCTGATTTGAGAGCGCCGAATCATGAACACCGGAATACTCTCTTCGCTGCCGTCCCGATGCTGGACCAGATAGGTTGCCGGTGTGTTGCCGGGCAGCCTCTGCGCCAGCAGTTCCTGTACCTCGGTCAGGTCCTCAAGGTTCCCGATCGGGATTCCATTGATCCCGATGAGGACGTCGCCGGGTTGCAGAGACATCGGGTCACTGCTCTCGGTCTGAGACGTGAATCCGTCAATTTCGACTCCACGGGGAGACTCGGTCCACTGGATGCCATCGGTCGCTTGCTGCCACTGGTTTCGATCTACCAGGTTGAGCACACCCAGGTAGAGGGCGCCGCCCGAAAGCAGCAGAACAACAACCGTCTTGAGTCTCGAGGAGGACATCTGAATCTCTTAAGCCTGCGTCTTAAGCCTGCGTAAATTGCGGGGGAACGCGGATACATTCCACCCCGGCATCAGAAATGCAAGTTTTGTGCCACCCGCTGGCATCCCCCAAATATCCAGCTCAAAGTATTCTGCTTAAACAACTTAAAGCAATTCGTCTCAACGCCGATGCGAGCCCGGAGGCTCTCACCCATCCATTTTATTGGATCCCGCTTCATTTTTTTGGAGAACGGCTGCCGCGGCACGCTCATTGTTCACTTCGCTCACTGCGCTTCCAGGGCGAGGCCATGAGTGCCTTGAACATCAAGCGAGAAGCTGATGCACGTTCAGACGCCGACAGTTTGTCATTCGCGCCTCTGTCTGCTCGGCGACGGTAGAGATCATCTCCGGGACGGCCCACCAGCCGCGAGGAACGCTGGCAGCCAGCAAAAGCTGATTCCAGGAACACCAGTGACTGCGCCGCAGCGCGGAAGCTGCCGACGAAAAGTGGCAACTGGCAGAAGCTGATTGCAGCAACACCAGTGACCAGGGAGCCAGTGGCCGCGAGGTTTTCTGGCGTGAGGGGGCTGAACTTCTGCTTCAGAAATTCACGGCTAGACCGCCGCGCAGGCTTCTGGGCTGTTGGACGAGCACGACGTTGCCGGCTGAACTGGGAAGAACTCCCAGGTCCTCATTGGCCAGGTTTCGGATGTCGAGCAGGGCTTCCAGGCGATAGCCGGTAAGAAAATCGAGGCCCAGGAACTTGACCAGGGATATCGGCACCGGCACCAGTTGCCGGATGAACAGGTTGACGCTGCGGTTGGGTGTTTCGTAGACGTCCGAAAGAGGATCAACCGAAGTGACTGGATCCCCGTAGGGCACCGTGCGAAAAACGGCCGTGACGTGCGTCGACGACTGGGGTATATAGGCCTCCAGTTCGGCGGCCAGCGCATGGAAGCCATGCTGGCGGAAGAACGCGCCCAGGGCGTACGGGTCAACCAGGACGTGGTTGTTCAGAGGATCGATGCTGGGGGCATCGCCCCGAATGTATGAAAAAGCGGCCCGCAGATTTTCCGTAAGGCGACGGTCAACGGTGACGCGATAGCCTCTGGTCCGCGAGTGGGAGTCGTTGAGATCTAGGAAGTCAACCGCGGCGTCTTGCTCGAACCGGGCCAGCACATGAGGTGCGGCCCCCAGCAGGCGGGAGTCGAAGGCAGCCACTTCGAGCTTCGTATCGGCCCCCAGTTTCTGGGACAGGCTCGCTTCGAAGTGGCGGGCTGTGCCCACCCGCGCATGACCGCCGACGTTGGAAAAGAGAATGGCGTCGTTGAGCAGGACCCGCCGACCATCGGGCAGGCTGACGGTGTTGCTCAGTGTATTGCGTTTCGAAGAGACAGACACGTGGATCGATGTCGAATTTGTCGCGTTGTAGGCAAGAGAGGCATTGGGGCTGACGAAGTAGTCATTGAACCGCCTGCGAACCTGGTTCATTTCCGCACCCCAGGTGAAGGACAGGGCACGGCCCAGTTGCCATCGGTCCTGGAATCCAAGAGTCAGGACTTTGGTGGTTCCGGAGTCCCTCAGATAGTCCTGTTCGCCGGCGATAATCGAGGGGTTGTCGAGCAGAGCGAGGCTGGGTTCGGTAAAGGCGACTCGACCGTAACCCATCAACATCTGAAGCTGGTGGTTTTCACCCAGGTCGTAGTTCAACCAGTTCTTGACTCGGAAAAGACTGTCGTTACCGGAATTGAACTGCCCGGCGAAAACATACTCGGTGCCGTTAGGAAGCCGGTCCCGGGCCGCGAAATTGGTGGTTGTTCCGTGGGCGGGGTCGCCCGGGAAGACCAGCCTGTCTCCGCCAAAACCGGCGCTGGTGTAGACCTCGACGACGGCTTCATCGAAGAAGGACCTGGTGCGATCTTCTGGTGGAGTCGTGGGCAAGTCACGGAAGATGAGCCGGGGGTTGTCCACAGCGCGCAGCAGGCGTCTTACGCCGATGCTGCGGCCGCTCTCGTATCCAAGTCCCAGGATCTCGTGAACAATGAGACTGACGGCGGCCGTCTCTCCGGGACGAATCTGCACGAGTCGATCCAGCGGCCCCTGAAACCGCGAGCTCTTGACCAATAGTCGGTAGGTGCCGGCCGCCAGGTCCTTCAGGTAGATCTGACCCGCCTGGTCGGTGACGGTGAGCACGGGAATCGTGTGGCTGGCCGCCAGGTCCACCAGGGAAACCAGCAATTCGGGGCTGGGATGGCCGTCCTGATCACGCACCAGCCCACTCAGGTTGCCCGCCGCTTGAGCCGCCAAGCCGGGGCTGGAGATCAGAAAAACACACAAAAGAACGCTTAACACCGAGAACAGACGATTCAATGCAAGCATGGACCTCCTCAATCTCGCGGTTGCATTTTAGACACGTTAGATGAACACCGTCAACCTAAGGTTCAGCAATTGCAAGGCCCACGGTTGGGTCGCGAACAAGGCCCGGCAGAGCACGGATCGGGTTGATCGGGGTATCCATCAAGCGCCTCCGACGCCGCAGACAGAAGCTTCCACCGCGGCCGGCGTGAGCCGGGGAATCGAGTTTGGGCATCCCCCTGATTAGTGACCGCAAACACCCCACCGCTTCAAGCTAGACGAACGGAGTGACATAGAAAAAAGAGTGACATAGAGAAAGCATAGAGAAAGGGACATCCATGATAAGTAGTTGTCAAGTGTGGGCAAGTCTCCCCCTCAACGGTGCGGTGAGAGCACCGTCAACTCCAGAGTTTCATTTACAGCAACCCGGACGATAGGTTTTGTCAGCTAAAAGTGATTCATGACCTTGGGGGTCAGAATCCAGACATCCATTTGCGGTATCGGGCTCGAGAGCGAGCCGTCACCGAAGCTTGAGTTTGGGCAAACCGGCCGTCCTCCAAACAGGTCAGTTGGTGTCTCAGGGTCAAACCCGTCACACAATCCCTTTCAGTGAGGAACGGCCGGAACCTTCCCGGCTAGCTGAGTTTTGTTCTAAATGCTAGCCACTGAAAATGGTCGGTCACTGCGATCGACCGCCATCAGGTAAGCTACCAGTTTCCTGGCAACCGCCAGCGTGGCTCGGTTGTGATTTCCTTTCTGCCTTTGCGTTTGTGCAACGGCGGCCAGCTGTGGGCTATATCGAGGAGCCAGCTTGGCCGTTTCCACCAAAACCCGCTGAAGATGCCGGTTACGGTGTTTGCTGATCGGGCTCGAGCGGTCCTTGCCTGCCGACTGCTTCTGGCCGCTGCACAGCCCACAGTAGCTGACCGCGTGACGAATCGCCCGGAAGCGACTCACTTCCCCCACTTCCAGCACCCAGGTCAAAGCCGTCACCACTCCCACAGCGGGAATCGTCATCAACAGCTCCACCCGACGCCCTACGCACGGTTGCTCACACAACCCCCTCAGCAGATCCCTCTCGATTTGCTGCAGTGATCGCATCGAATCGTGACTCAGATTCAATAGTTGCACCACCGATTCCGGCACTTCCTGCAGCTGCGACATCAGTTGTCGAAAGTAACGCTGTCCATGCAGCCGCTTCTGGTTGTACTGCACTCCCGTTTCCATCAACAGTCCCGATATCCGGTTCTTGAGCTGCACCATCTGTGACACCATCAGGTTGCGATAGCGCAGCACTCGTCTCAATTCTCGGATCTCAGCCGGCGGCACGTAGCTCTGCACCAGTAAGTCGCAGCGCAGCAGATCGGTGATCTTGCGCGCATCGATCCGATCATTCTTGTGTTTGCCCGCACTCAATGCCTTGAGCATGGCTGGATGAGCCACCTTCAACTCCTGGCTGTAGGGCTCCAATAAATCGTAGATCCATTCGCTAAAAAGGGTAGCTTCCAGCGCTCCTATCCAAGGTCTTTCCAGACTCTCAGCCCACTGCTGCAGCACCTCCCTCCGAGCCGCCAGTTCTCCTTCCTCAACCACCCTTCCGTCCGCCTCCATCAGGCAATAACTGATCTTCCGTTTGTGCACATCCAATCCAACGTAGTAACTTTCTTGCATGAGAATCCTCCTGGCCAGGGTCCTCTACAGGCCCGGCTCCTTTTAGGGTTTTTCTGAGCTCTTGTCAATAGGTGTGGAAAAACATCAGGCGGCTTTCTCCTCCGGGACTTGGTTGACCGGGACTCCATTGACATATTTGGCGCCCTGGTAGACGTCTTTCATCAGCTCCGGTGCCTTCAACCGGCGGAATCGCTGCTCCGCCACCAACAGCATCTTCCAGATCACCGCCTGGGCGTTTTCCACTTTCTTGAATCGCTTGGCCGCGTCCGTTCGCAGCCGAAGAGCGGCAAACGGTGACTCCACTGGATTGGTGGTTCGCAGATGCTGCCACTGCTTCTTTGGATAGTTGTAAAAGGTCACCATCCGGTCCCAGTCCTGCTCGATTAGCTCAGCCGCCAGAGTCAGCCCTCGCTGCCGGCACCAGTGCTGAAAAACCTTCTTGAGTCGTTGTGCTTCTTCTCGAGTCTCGGCGTAAGGGATCTGCCGCAGGATCAGCAAGGCCGGCTTGTGCACTCGCTTAGGGAGCTTGGCCAGCAGGTTGACGATCCGATGATTCCAGCAGCGCTGCTCCTCGGCCTGGGGATAGACGTTGCGCAAAGCTCCCCAGATACCCAGGTGGCCGTCTCCGATCACCAGCCGTGGACAGCCCATCCCCCGGCGCTTCAAGTCGCGCAGTACTTCCGACCAGCTCTGAGTCGATTCCCGATAGCCGCTCGTGACCGACACCACGGCTTTGCTTCCGTCACTTAAGGCGGCCAGCACCACCAGCAGGACTGCCTTTTCCTTCTCCAGACCCGCCTTGACGTAGATTCCATCTACCCATAAATACACCACTTCCAGATCATTCAAGGGTCGACTCTGCCAGACTTCCCATTCGGCCTGCCACTTCTCTTTCAATCTGGCCACCGTGGAGGACGACAGGTGCGCCTTTTCCCCTAAAAGCCCTCTCAGAGCCAGATCAAAATCCCCCAGCGCCAGACCATGCAAGTACAGCCCAGGGATCAGTTCTCGAACCTGCCGCGTCCGCTTGGCAAACAGGGGCAACACCCGACTTTCAAAGTGTTCCTCTAGATCCCGCACTCGAGGCCTTCGAACCTGGATCGTCCCCGAGCTCAGCGTCAGATGCCTCGGCTTCCCATATCCATTGCGATAGCCCGACGGAGCGTCCACGGCCCTTCGCCGCTCACTCTTACGCCGCCCTAATAACTCCGTGACTTCCTCCTCCAGCAGCTCTTGAACCCAGCCTTGGATCTTCTCCCGCACCCAATCTTCCAGCTCCTCGAAACAAACTCTTGACTCCACACTTTCCTCAATCTTCTGCTTGCTCATGCGGTGTGAGAGGTGGACCCGGAAAACTGGACCATTTGTTAAGGTGGCTCCGACCTGAATCAGAAAAGATGAGGAGTCATGGCAAAACGAAGGAATTTCTCAGCTCAGTTTAAAGCGAAGGTGGCGCTGGAAGCGCTTCGAGGCGAACGCACCCTGAGCGAGTTGGCGGCTCGCTACGAGATCCATCCGAGTGTGATCACGAATTGGAAAAAGCGGGCCCGGGAAGGTCTGGGCGATGTGTTCGCGGGCAAGGTTGAGAAGCGTCAGAGAGGAAGCGAGGCGGAGACCAAAGAGCTTTATGCCAAGATCGGCGAACTGACGGTGGAAAAGGATTTTTTGTCCAAAGCGCTCGATCGCTGAGTGTAAAGGCCAGAAGGGCCACGATCGAGCCAAAGCACCCGAGGCTGAGCATTCGTAGACAATGCAGGCTGATGAGTCTGAACCGTTCGACTTTGTACTATGAGCCCAAAGGCGAGAGCGAAGAAAACCTGCAACTGATGAGACGATTGGACGAGCAGTTCTTAAAGACCCCCTACTACGGATCCCGGCAGATGGTCTATCACTTGAAACGGCGGGGCGGTCGGGTAGGCCGCAAGAGGGTTCGTCGTCTGATGGCCAAAATGGGCCTGGCGGTCATCTATCAAAAGCCGCGGACTTCACGGCCTCACCCGGAGAATCGAGTGTATCCGTATCTTCTTCGAGGATTGGCGGTCACCCGGCCCGATCAGGTGTGGTGCACGGATGTCACCTACATCCCGATGCGTCGGGGCTTTTTGTACCTGGTGGCGATCATGGACTGGTACAGCCGCTGGGTTTTGTCCTGGAGGCTGTCGAACACGCTGGAGCCGTCCTTTTGTTGCGAAGCACTCGAGGAAGCGCTCAACAGGTACGATCCCCCGGAGATCTTCAATACAGACCAGGGGAGTCAGTTCACCAGCACGGAGTTCACGGGACTACTCAAAGGGGCCGGGGTGCGTATCTCGATGGACGGGAGAGGCCGCTGGATGGACAACGTCTTCATCGAGCGTCTGTGGCGTTCACTCAAATACGAATGCGTCTATCTGAACGCTTTCGAAACCGGGTCGGAAGCCCGTCAAGGGATCGGCCATTGGATCGACCTATACAACAGCGAGAGACCTCACTCGGCGCACGCTGGGGCGACGCCGGAGGAGGTGTACACTGGCTTGAAAAAACATTCTGAGAGGGACCTTGCCCTCAGGCTCGCCCCCTCTCAGAATTTCCCTTACTGGCGGCAACAAGAACTGCGGAGTCCACCTTAGAAATGCCGCCAAGTGGTCCAACCGATGGGGTCCACCTCTGTGTACTCCTTCCGTTGCGGGCCTTTCGGCCCTGGGTTTTAAATCAACCCGGAAGGATACTCACCGCCTATGCTATTTACACACCTTCTGATGGTAGCTCGTTTTTCTTACAGGAGGATTCTCTCTCCCACTTCTGTCACTCTTACTTATGCATTCAAACAGGTCCGAGCTAACGCTTCTCCAGAGGCTGAGGTCAGGGCAAGGGCGAGGGGCGAGGGGCGCGGTGTATAATCCTTCGATGTCTGTGCGGGTTCGGTTTGCTCCAAGTCCGACCGGCCTCCTTCACATCGGCAACGTACGAACTGCGCTCTTCAACTGGCTGTTTGCCCGCCAGAGTGGAGGTGCCTTCGTGTTGCGGATTGAAGACACCGATGCAAAGCGCTCCGAGAAGCGCTTCGAAGAGCAGCTCCGGCAGGATCTAGGATGGCTCGGCCTTTCCTGGGATGAGGGAGTTAAAGTGGGAGGACCGTACGGCCCGTATCGCCAAAAGGAACGTTTCGAGATCTACCGCCGAATCGCCCGCCAGCTATTGGACTCACGGCGAGCCTACCACTGCTTTTGTTCTCAGGAAACGCTCCAGCGGGCTCGTCAGGCACAACTGGCCGAAGGCCGGTCTCCTCGCTATCCAGGTACTTGCCGCGACCTTGACCGCGTCGAGTCGGCCCGGCGCGTCGCATCGGGAGAACCAGCCGTAACGCGGTTCCGCGTCGGGGAGGGATGCATTTCCTTCTCCGATCTGGTCTTCGGAGATCTGTCCATCGACAGCAAAGAAATCGGCGATTTCATCCTTCTCCGCTCAGACGGGTCGGCACAGTATAACTTTGTAGTCGTGGTCGACGATCTTCTGATGAAGATCACCCACGTCATCCGCGGTGAAGGGCATATTTCCAACACTCACCGCCAGATGCTTCTTTATGATGCGTTGGGCGAGACTCCCCCGAGATTCGCCCACCTTTCGACCATCCTCGGTTCCGACGGAGGCAAACTGAGCAAGCGCCACGGTGCCACATCCCTGCAGGAGTTTCGCCGGCGGGGTTATCTGCCCGATTCCATGATCAACTATCTGGCACTGCTCGGTTGGACTCCCGAGAGCGGCGAATTGGAACTCCTCGACCGGGAGCAGCTCGTCTCTCAGTTTCGACTGGAAAGAGTCAACAAGGCGCCGGCTATCTTCGATGAAAAGAAGCTGAACTGGATCAACCGTCACTACTTGAGCAGGTTGGAGCCGGCCCAGCTGGCCAGGCTGGTCGTCCCGCACCTGATTGCCCGGGGCTGGATCACAACTCCACTGTCTCCTCGAACGGAGATCTGGCTGGAAGAGCTTGCGCTCTCCCTGCGCAGATATCTGGATCGGGGAGAAGACATTATTGACGCGGCCGGCGTTGTCTTTGACTTTAACCCGGAACGCGACCTGAGCGAGGAGGAGTTCACCTTCCTGCGCAACGAAGAGTCCGCTCAAGCGGTGATCCTGGAGCTCAGGAACCAGATGGGGCAGGTGGAGGATCCGGACGAGGCGGCGGTCGGAGCGGTTCTGGCGAAGGTTGGCGAGAAGGCCGGTGTGAAGGGCAGAGCTCTGTTTCACCCTATCCGGCTGGCCCTCACCGGGAAGACCTCGGGCCCGGATTTGAAAATCCTGTTGCCCCTGATCCTGGAAGGCAGCCGGCTCGGCCTGGACCCGGCGATTCCCGAAATCGATGAACGCCTTGCCTGGGCTCTGTCTCAACTGTGATGTTGGTGGTTGGTATCCAGGCGGTGAACGAGGCTCTGAGATCACCCGGCCGTCGGGTTGAGAGGGTCTGGGTGCTTAAAGGCGCAAAAGGCAAGCGACTCCAGATGGTGATCGACCGGGCCCGCAATCTGCAGGTACCCGTGCAGTTTGAGCCGGCCGCGACAATCTCTCGACTCGGCAAGACCGCCCGCGCACCCAGCGTGGTGGCGCGAGTGGGTGCGATCGGCACCGTACCCCTGGAGGACGTGCTGGACTCGAATCTGCTGCTGCTGGCCGACGGCGTCGAGGACCCGCGTAACCTGGGAGCGCTGCTGCGCACAGCGGAGGCCACCGGAGCAGGAGGAGTCGTGATTCCGGAGCGGAGATCGTGCGGTCTCACTTCAACAGTCGTCCAGACCAGTGCCGGCGCCGCCTTGCACCTTCGGCTGGTTCGGGTGACCAATTCGGTGAACACACTGAACCGGCTGAAACAAGCTGGATTCTGGGTGCTGGGACTCGATCCGGCGGGAAAAGAGGGTCTACACCGGATCGACCTCAGCGGTCCCCTGGTTGTCGTGGTGGGCAGCGAGCATCGGGGGCTGCGGCCGGGGGTTCGAAGTGCCTGCGACTTCCTGGTGGCCCTTCCCATGCTGGGCCGGGTCCAGTCGTTGAACCTCTCAGTGGCGGCCGGCGTCGTGCTCTACCAGATTCTCTTCGCCCGCTCCAAATAGGTTCCAGGTTCCACGTTCCACGTTTTTCAACCTTTAACCTTCAACCTTTAACTACCGGGGTCCGGTCGGGGTTCCAGAATGAGATTCGACCAGCGGTCGACGTGGGCACGGAAGTCGGGAGGGATCAGCAGGGTAGAGGAGTATTCCAGGACGATGGCTGGTCCGTCGATCTGGTTTCCCGGGTGCAGTTTCTCGCGGATGTAAGAGGGGGTGGGACCGGAAGCCCCTTCCACGTGTATTCGCCTGTCCGGAATGAATGCATCTCTAGGAGGTTTTTTTTCCTTCAGTTTTCGGGTCACGAAATCGATGGCCGGAAACCGGCCCTCGCCCGACACACGCAGGGTGACGATCTCAACCGGCAGCTCCGGGCTGGAATATCCGTAGTGCCGCAGGTGAGCCTCATGGAAGCTCGTCTTGAAGTCATTCTCGTAACCGACGTTGAGCTCAAAAGACTGGCCGGCATAGCGGACATCGACGGTTCGATGCACGACGATCTCCTCCCGATCGAAGCCCTCCTGCTGGAGATCCTCCACAACGGCCTTGGTCAGCTGCTCAAACGTGGACTCAACACGCCGCTCAACATCGGCATCATCGGACATCGCCAGAATCGTGACCGAAGCGTCCCGTCGAATGTCGCTTTGAACGGTACCGAGCGCTGAGGCTGTTCCGGGGTTTGGTGGCATCACGATGCGAGGGATCAGGAGGGACCGCGCCAGGTCGCATACGTGTAGACCTCCCGCTCCGCCAAAGCTGACCAGTGTAAAGTCGCGAGTGTCGTAGCCTTTTTCGAGGGACGCGACCCGGATCGCACGTTCCATTTGAGCGCCTACGATCGACCGGATACCGCGGGCAACCGACTGTGCGTCCCAGCCGTTTTCAGAGCCCTCTGTGAGCCTGGCGGCCACCTCTTCGAGCCCGGCTGCGGCCTTGTCCGGCTGAAGGGGAAAGTCTCCTCCCAGAAACCAGTCGGGGTCGAGAAGCCCCAGATAGAGGTTGGCGTCCGTGACGGTAACCCGATCCCCGGTTCCGTAGCACATCGGCCCGGGGTGGGCACCCGCGCTCTCAGGACCTACTTTGAGAACCCCCCCGCTGTCCACCGAAGCGATCGACCCTCCGCCCGCACCCACCGAGATAATGTCGATCATCTGAATGGGGACGGGCCAGCCGGCAATCAGGGCTTCCCGGGTCGTGGTAATGCCGCCATCGCACAGGCAGACGTCGGTGGAGGTTCCCCCCATGTCAAACGTGATCGTGTTTTCAAAGCCGGCGCGCCTGGCCGCGTCAAAGGCCGCCACCACTCCGGCGGCGGGTCCGGAAAGGATGGTTCGGATCGGCTCCTCGACCGCTTTTTCGGCCGATATCGTTCCCCCGTTGGACTGCATCAGGGTCAGTTTCTTTCCCTTCAGCACCTCGCTGCCCTGCAGATCACTCAAATAGGAAGAGACGACAGGCGACAAATAGGCATTGATGACCGTGGCAGAGGTCCTCTCGAATTCCCGAAACTCGGGCAGGATCCGGTGGGAGAGCGAAACCGGCTTGGACGTCGGCCTCAAGGCTTCGCCGATCCTCAACTCGGGAGTTGGATTCAGGTAGCTGTACAGAAGCACTACGGCTATGGCCTCCGGATCGATCTGTTCGACCTTGCTCCGCATCCAGTCGAGACTCTTCTTCTCCAGGGCGATGAGTTCCCGACCGCTCCAGGAAGTTCTCTCCTTCACTCCGATCCGGTAGCCGGAACTCACCAGAGATTCGGGTCGAGAACCACTCAGGCTGTAGAGCTGGGGCCGATCCTGCCGCCCGATCTCGATAATGTCCTCAAAGCCCTGATTGGTGAGCAACAGTGTCCGGGCTCCCTTTCTCTCCAGCAGGGCATTCGTGCCCACCGTGGTGCCGTGTTGAATCAGATGATGTTCTCCCTGAATCCTCTCCAGACCCGCGATGATCGCCTGGGCGGGTCGCCGGGGTGTGGAGGGGATCTTGAAAACAGAGATCTCACCTCCCTCGACGACCACGAAGTCGGTAAAAGTCCCGCCGGTGTCAATTCCGATACGAAGCATAGGCGCCCTTATCTTTGGCTGCAGCGGAAGTTGGCGTTGCACCGGTTGCAACCCCTTCCTTATCCAGGCCAACCCGGAAATCAGTCCCGAGAGCCGGATCGCTCCGTTCGATTCAGATCCTCCCGAAGAAATAGGAATGCTTCAGGGTCCCGGCCATGGAAGTGCTAAAATACACGACCTGTCAGAGTCCTGGCAACATGCCTAGAGCGAAGTCTTGAAATGATCGGTGCCGAGACGAATACCGCTACATATCAAGGATAACCCGATCAAAGATAATGCGATCAGAGATAACACGATCAGAGATAACACGAGTTGACGGATGGCTGCAAAGACGCTGCGCCAAAAAATCTACTGGACCGGGGCCGGGCTGGCAATCCTGCTGCTTTCGTTTCTGGTCAGCGTTACCTTTCTGAACCCGAGTTCGGTAGGCAACACCGACTTTGTCGCGAACATTAATCTCTGGGCCTTCATCTGGGCCGTCAACTTTGTTCTCTTTCTGATTCTTTGTTTCATTCTCGCTCGTGATCTGATCAAGCTCTACTTCGAACACCCTTCTGAGGAGCTGGGTAAGAGGATCAAGAGCAAGCTGATCACGACTTTTACTCTCTTCTCGCTGTTTCCGGCTGTTTTGATGTCTTTCCTGGCGTATGGCCTGATCAACAGCAATCTCCGGCTCTGGTTTACTTCACCTTCGGAGCAACTCCTCGAGTCGGCGGAAGAGGTCGTCGCCACCTTCTATGACCAGAATCGACGGCTCCTGCTCCAATCCCTGCGCGACCTGCACGGTGAGCTCGACCCCGAGGAACTACGCCTGGAGGGTATCCTGGCGGAAGGCCAACTGCCGTCTATCTTTGAAGGGCTCGCGATCTACACGCCGGACCGGGACCGCGTGTGGTCGCTGGGCTGGCGCGAAGAGGATGTCACGGACACCCTCGATCAAGCACTCTCCGGCGGGGATGCCTACCACCATCGCCGCGGCAACGAGTTGAATCAGGCAGACATCGATCTGGTGCTGGCCGGCGTCCCCATCCGCGGCTCCGCGGGAGGGATCAAGGGAGCCCTGCTGGCCCAGCACGTCGTCCTCAGCAGTGTCGAATTCAATTCCCTGGAGGCGGTCAAAGCTCGTGCCAGGTTCAACGAACTCAAAGGCTCGCAGCGCCAGATTCAGGTCAACTATATTCTGATCCTTGCCGTTACGACGCTGGCCGTGATTTTTGGCTTCGTGTGGCTGGGGACATACATTGCCCGTAAGATCACCGTTCCGCTGGAAGCCCTGGCCACGGGCGCGCATCAGCTCTCAGAAGGCAATCTCGACCACCGGGTCAACGTGGCTGCAGTCGACGAACTGGGGGTTCTGGTCGATTCCTTCAACCGGATGGCCGCCGAAATCAGGGACAGTCGCCGTGAACTGGAACGGGCCAATGAAGAACTGCTTCAGACCAACACGGAGCTGGCCGAGGGTCGGTACTACATTGAGAGGATTCTTCAGAATATCGGCACAGGGGTGATGAGTGTGGATCACAATGACATGGTGAGAACCGTCAACCAGGCCGCCCTTGGCATTCTCAAGTCGACCCGGGAAGAGGTCGTCGGCCAGCCGCTGCGGAAAGTGGCCGGCGAAGGCATGTACGAGCAATTCTCCGAGATGAAGAAGCGGGCCAAGCTCTACGACGCCTATCGCCGCGAGATCCTGATCAGTCGGGAAGACCAGCAGGTCTACATTGCGGCCACAGTCACCGCCAATCCCCACCGGAGCGGGGGCGGCGAGGAATTCCTGGTGGTGCTGGATGAGCTCACTGAGCTGATTCGAGCCGAGAAATTCGCTGCCTGGCAGGAAGTCGCCCGGCGATTGGCTCACGAGATCAAGAACCCCCTGACTCCAATCCAGCTTTCCACGGAGCGCGTCAATCGCCGCTTCGAGCAGCTGGATCGTTCCAATCCGAAGGCGGTCGGTGAGTTTGGCCGCATTCTGGGAGACGCTTTGAACATCATCAGCGCTGAGGCGCAGGCGCTGAAGCTGCTGGTTCAGGAATTCTCGAGATTTGCAAGGCTTCCCATCAGCAAGCCGATCGAAACCGACCTCCATGACCTGATCGAGCTGACCCTGGAGTTGTACGACGGTTCGCTCCGCTCGGTGCACATTGAGAGAGATTTTGACCCCGGAATTAAGACCGTCACGCTGGATCCCGAACAGATGAGACGAGTGTTTGTCAATCTGATCGATAACGCCCTGGATGCCCTGGCCGATTGCGACTACGAACGGGCGATTACCATCACGACCCGGCCCAATCCTTTAAGCGAGTCCGTTACCATCGAGTTCACGGACAATGGCTCGGGAATCGCGCCGGAGGATTACGACAATCTCTTTTTCCCGTACTTCTCGAAGAAGATAAAAGGGACAGGTCTGGGACTGGCCATCGTTCAACAGATCGTGAACGACCACAATGGCTACGTTCGGGCCGCGCCGAATCACCCCAGCGGCATGAGATTTCGAATTGAAATCCCCGTCCATCAGCACTTCTCGGAAGAGCAAAAGAGGGATGCGTCGTGAAAGGCAGGGTGCTCATCGTCGACGATGAAGTCAACGTCCAGCGCTCGTTGCGAGGAGTCCTGGAGGACTCAGACTTTGACGTGCACACGACGTGCACCGGAGAAGAATGCATCGATCTGCTGGAGGGAACCGCGGTTGATGTCATACTCCTGGATGTCTGGCTCCCCGGTATGGACGGCCTGGAAGTGCTGGAGGCCATCAAAGCAGCTCGGCCACACCAGTACGTCATCATGATTTCCGGCCACGGAACCATTGGCGCGGCCGTGAAGGCGACCAAGCTGGGAGCCTTCGACTTTATAGAGAAGCCGCTGTCGGCGGAGAAGATCCTACTGGTTCTGGAACATGCCTTGAAACAGCAGCAGCTGGAGGCGGCCAATCAGAATCTTCGCCATCTGCTGGGCCGCGAGACCGTGATGATCGGCACCTCGGTACCGATGCAGGCGCTGCGCCAACAGATTCGATTTGCGGCTCCGACCGAAGCCAGGGTGTTGATCTACGGTGAGAACGGCACCGGCAAGGAGCTGGTGGCACGGCTTCTTCATCTGGGCAGCAACCGCCGCCACCAGCCGTTCGAGGACGTCAACTGTGCCGCTATTCCCGAGGACCTGATTGAGAGTGAGCTTTTCGGCTGTGTAAAGGGTGCGTTCACGGGAGCGACGGAGAGTCGAAAAGGAAAGCTGGAGCTTGCCCACGAAGGAACGCTATTCCTTGACGAAGTCGGGGACATGAGCTTGAAGACCCAGGCAAAAGTTCTGCGTGTTCTGGATGAGTTGCGCTTCCACCCCATCGGCAGTGACGCTGCAGTGGAGGTGGATGTGAGGGTCATCGCCGCCACCAACAAGAATCTCGAGCAGGAGATCTCACAGGGTCGTTTTCGCGAGGACCTCTTTTTCCGGCTCAACGTGATTCCCTTCGAAGTTCCTCCCCTGCGCGAACGCAGGGAAGACGTTGGTGCGCTGGGCAAATACTTCCTGGAACATTTTTGTCGGGGCAACGGAAGACCTCCCAAAAGCCTCACCCCGGCGGTTCTGCAAAGCCTCGAGGATTATCGCTGGCCCGGCAACGTGCGGGAACTGAAAAACGTGATCGAACGAATCGTGATCATGCATCCGGCAGCTGAGGAAGTCCATGTGGCGCACTTGCCCCGCGTGATTCTCGAGGCCGAATCCCCGGTTCGAAGAGAATCTTCCAGCTGGCAGGTCGCCAGGGCCGAGTTCGAGAAGGACTTTCTGGAAGCTCAGCTGCGTGAGCACGGCGGAAACATCTCGAGAACGGCTGCAGCCATTGGGATGGAAAGAACCTACCTTCACCGGAAACTGAAGGCACACAGCATCAAGGTTCGCTCATGAAGGACCACATCAGGAAGTTCCTCGACTACCTTCGCTATGAGAAGAACTACTCAGCACACACCCTGAAGAGCTATGGACGTGACCTGGAGGAGCTGGTGGATTATCTCAAGGTCGGAACGGGCGGCGTTATTGACGTCGAGGATGTGGATCACATTACGATTCGTGACTTCCTGGGTCATCTCGCGTCGAAGGGAAACGGCAGGCGATCTATTGCTCGAAAGCTGGCCAGCCTTCGCTCCTTTTTTCGTTTTCTTCATCGGCGCGGCACGCTTGAGTCGAATTCCGCGCAGCTCGTGTCGACACCGAGACAACCCGTTCGAACCCCCCGCTTCCTCACGGTCGAGCAGATGCATGACCTGCTTTCACAACCTGACCCGAGTAGCGACGGGGGACGAAGAGATCGAGCGATCCTGGAAGTACTCTACGCAACCGGAATCCGAGTCGGCGAGCTGGTCGGGCTCAACCTGGGGAGCGTGGCGTTGGAAGAAGCGCTGCTCAGAATCCGCGGCAAAGGACGAAAGGAGAGACTTGTACCCTTCGGGCGACCTGCGGCTGAGGCTTTACGGGAATACCTGCCGACCCGCAACAGGATCGTCCTGGCGCGGCGTTCCACCCGCCTGACGGAGGCGCTGTTCGTTAATCTGAGGGGAAGTCGCCTGAGCGCTCGCTCGGTGCAGCGATTGCTGGAGGGCTATGTTCGACACTGCTCCGGGGTCACATCGGTTCATCCCCATTTGCTGCGTCACACCTTCGCGACACATCTGCTCAACAACGGCGCAGACCTGAGGAGCATCCAGGAACTGCTGGGCCATGCCAGTCTGTCAACAACTCAGAAGTACACGCACCTCTCAGTGAACGAACTGATGCGGATTTACCGCAACTCCCACCCCAGGGCATAGTGAGGGCAAGGTGCGAAACGGGTTCACGGCGGGCAGTCGGCGGGACTTCCGCCACGGGCTGGTAAGGACGTACGGGCGTTTACAAACCCATCGTCTTTTTGCTACATTGCGGCTTTGGTGCAGTAACGAACCAGATATGGCTCTAACCAGAGAAAAAAAAGACAATATTATAAATAGTTATCAGCTGCACGGCTCGGACACGGGATCCCCCGAAGTTCAAGTCGCTATACTCAGCGAGCGAATCAGCTATCTGACCGACCATCTGAAGAGTCACAAGCATGATCACCATTCCAGACGTGGTCTTCTGAAGATGGTGGGCCAGCGCCGCCGACTCCTCGACTACCTGAAAGGCAAGGATTTCGCTCGCTACAAGGAACTGATCGGCCGACTGGGGCTTCGTAAGTAAGAATCACACCACTCCCAGGGTTGCCCGACCCAACGAGCCTCTTGACAGAGAGTCTGATCACCGATCGATTGCTGCCGAGTGGCAAGCGACGCTTCACAACCGGCCTGCGGTCAGTGTAGCTGCAGATGGAAAGCGGGACTGATCCCCTCAAAACACGGCGGAACAAATCAACATGACACATCAAGAAGTAATAAAACTACCTGTTGGCGGAAGAGAGATCACTATCGAATCTGGGCGAATCGCGAAGCAAGCTGACGCCGCGGTGCTGGTCAGAGACGGCGACACCGCCGTTTTGGTCACGGCCTGTGCCGACAATGAACCTCGAGATCTCCCTTTTCTACCCCTGACCTGTGAGTATCGCGAGTACACCTATGCGGCCGGGAAGATCCCGGGGGGATTCTTCAAGAGGGAGGGGCGCCCCAGTGAGAAAGAGACTCTCACCTGTCGACTGATGGACCGGCCCGTTCGCCCCCTCTTTCCAAAGGGTTTCCGTTATGAGACACAGATCATCGCTCTGGTGCTCTCAGCCGAGCCCGAGATCAATCCTGACGTGCTGGCCCTGATCGGCTCCTCGGCTGCCCTTTACTGTTCGGACATACCTTTTGACGTCCCCATTGGGGCCGTTCGCATCGGCCAGATCGACGGTCAGCTGGTTGTCAACCCGACACTGAGCGAGCTGGAAGGCAGTGATCTCAATCTGATCATGGCAGCCAGAGACGAGGCCATTCTGATGGTTGAGGCGAGTGCCCGCGAAGTCAGTGAAGAGAGAATTGTGGAAGCGCTCGACTTTGGTCACCAGGAGATTCGGAAGGTCATCCAGGCCATCCTTGATCTGGCGGGCAGGGTGGGCAAGCCAAAGTGGGAGTTCGAGCCTACGCCTGTGGATTCCGATCTGGAGCGGAAAATTACTGAGCAGTGGAGTGGTCCGATTCTAGAGGCCCTGAGGATTTCCGGGACGGACGGGAAGCTGGCCAGCGAAGCCGCCCTGAAGACCATCAAGAACGAGATCGTAGACTCTTTTCCCGAGGAGGAAGAGGAGAAGCGGGTCCAGGCGGCCGGTCTTTTCAGTGCGGTGAAAGAGCGCGTGTTTCGGCATCAGATCCTGGACCGGCAGGAGCGGCCTGACGGCCGCGTTTCGGATCAAGTTCGATCGATCAGTAGTGAGGTTGGTTTGCTCCCTCGAGCCCATGGATCGGCGCTTTTTACACGAGGGGAGACGCAGGCGCTCGCGACCGTGACGCTGGGAACCGGAGAAGACGTGCAGCGGGTGGACGACTTGACAGGCGACTTCAAGAAAAGCTTCATGCTGCACTACAACTTTCCCCCCTTTAGTGTGGGGGAGGTGCGCTTCCTGCGTGGTCCGGGTCGCCGAGAGATCGGACACGGCGTGCTGGCGGAGCGAGCGATCACGCCCATCCTGCCGGACCAGATGGAGTTTCCGTATACGGTCCGGGTGGTTTCGGACATTCTGGAATCAAACGGCTCCTCCTCGATGGCAACCGTGTGTGGAGGGGTGATGGCCCTGCAGGATGCCGGGGTGCCGATCAAGGCTCCCGTGGCCGGCATCGCAATGGGGCTGGTCAAGGAGGGAGACCAGTATGCCATTTTGTCGGACATAGCCGGAGCCGAAGACCACTACGGTGACATGGATTTCAAGGTGGCAGGTAGTCGTGACGGCATAACTGCTCTGCAGATGGACATCAAGATTTCAGGAGTGGACACTGAAATCATGTCGGAGGCCCTGCAACAGGCCCGCCGGGGTCGCCTCTCTATTCTGGATGGCATGAGCGAGACAATTGCCGAATCTCGCTCGGGTCTCTCCGCCCACGCGCCCCGGATCCTGACCATGCAGATTAATCCCGACAAGATCGGAGCCGTCATCGGTCCGGGCGGCAAGATCATCCGGGGAATGGTCGAAGAGTACGGTGTCAAGATCGACATCGAGGACGACGGTACCGTTCAGATCTTTTCAACGGATGAGTCCTCGGCCCAGCGGGCTGTTGATAACATCAAGGACTTGACGGCGACAGCAGAGATCGGCAACACCTACCTGGGCCGGGTCGTCAAAGTGGTTGACTTCGGTGCCTTTGTGGAGATTCTGCCGGGGACCGAAGGTCTGCTCCATATCTCTCAGATTGCCGAGAGGCGCATTCAAGACATCCATTCCGAAGTCAAGAGAGGTGACAAGATTCTGGTCAAGGTCCTCGACATCGACGGGCAGGGCAAAATCCGACTCAGCCGCCGGGCTGTCCTGGATGATCAGAAGAAGGGGCGAAAATGAAGGAATTCAAAATTAAAGATTAAAAATTGAAGATTGAAGATTTAAGGATTGAAGGCGGAAGCCGCCGAAGCTACTCTTTTCCAACTTCCGCGAACGTTCAACCTCCAACCTTCAACTTTCAACCGGTAACCGGTAAGCGGGTACCATACTCAGCAGTGACCAACACCCTTCCCGCCGTACTGAGGAAGTTCAAAGAAGGCAGCCTCTCCGAAGATGAGCTTCTCCGTTATTTGCAGGATCTTCCCTACCAGGATCTCGGCTTCGCCAAGGTAGACCACCACCGAACCCTTCGACAGGGCTTTCCCGAGGTCGTCTTCGGCCGGGGAAAAACCGAAGAGCAGATCATCGGCATTGCCGGGAGCCTTCTGAAGCGAGAGGAGAATCTCTTGATCACCGGGGCAGGTGAAGAGGTTTTTCGTTCGGTCCGGAAGCTGTGCGCGGATGCCAGGTATTTTCCCGATTCAGAGGTCATTGCCGTCCAGCGTGAGGAAACGATCAAAGGGATGGGGACCATCGCCGTCTTGTCGGCTGGAACTGCTGACATTCCAGTTGCCGAAGAGGCCGCCGTCACCGCCAGGGTCATGGGGAACGAGGTTTTTACCAGCTATGACTGCGGGGTTGCCGGTGTGCATCGACTGCTCGGTCTGCGAAAGACCTTGCGCGACTGTTCGGTGGTCGTGGCCGTCGCAGGTATGGAAGGAGCGCTCCCCAGTGTCGTGGGGGGCCTGGTTGACTGTGTGGTGATTGCCGTTCCGACGAGTGTCGGCTACGGAGCCGCTTTCGGTGGAGTAACTGCTCTGCTTGGAATGCTCAACAGCTGTTCTGCGAATGTCACCGTGGTCAATATAGATAATGGTTTTGGCGCCGGGTACACAGCGAGTCTGATCAACCGACCGCGAAATCCAACCGCCCGATGATGCCATGGACTCCGAGACACTAAAGCAGCTGGGTTTTCACCAGATCCTCGAGCTGCTCCAGGGTCTGGCCCAGACTTCGGCCGGCCGCCGGGCCGTCGACAGCTTCAGTCCCCTCCGCGATCCTCGAGAATCGGCTCTCACGCTCCAGCTGGTGGAGGAGTTGATCGACCTGGCCGGGAAGTCTCAATTCTTCGATCTCTCAATCGCTGAGGGGCTGTCAGACGCAGTGGACCGTCTTTCCCCGGGCGGCAGCATTCTCAACCCGGGTCAGCTCCTCAGTCTGGCCCAGGCGGTGCGACTTGCCGCTCGGTTGGACGTGTCTTGCCGGGAGTGGGAAAAGTCCAGCCTTTTGACTCTTCTGGCCCCGGCTCGCGACCTATCGTCTTTGAGTCAGGAGATCGAAAGGGTGATCGATGATAACGCCGACGTCCGCAGTTCGGCGGATCCGGAACTGGCTGGAATTCGAAAACGGATCAAGACCGAGCGCCACAAGCTTCAGAAATCGCTCCAGGGCTACCTGAAGGGCCATTCGGCCCGGTATCTGATCAGCGAACCCTACATAACTCGAAGAAACAGCCGGTACGTCATCCCAGTGCGGGTCGAGGCCCAGGCGCACGTCCCCGGAGTTGTCCACGCCTCGAGCGGTTCCGGCGCGACCGTTTTCCTGGAGCCACTCGAGGCAGTCGACCTGAACAACCGGCTCATCCAGAATGAGAGCCAGGAAATCCGTAAGATCCGACAGATGATGGCCCGGCTGGGTGAAACCGCCAGAACTCAGTTTGCCGAACTGTCATCCCTGGTGGACCGACTGGCGCGACTGGATGCCTGTCAGGCGGCTGCCACCTTTGCCCATCGACATCGCTGCTGTCTACCGGCGCTCAGCCAGAGTCGGGAGCTGCGACTGGAGAACGCCCGGCATCCACTCCTCGAGGTTTCCCAGTCGGAAGTCGTTCCGATTACAATTCGGCTTTCCGGGGAGGAACGGATTCTCGTGATCAGCGGCCCCAACGCCGGCGGCAAGACGGTTGCGTTGAAGACTCTCGGTCTGCTCTGCTGCATGGCTCAGGCGGGCCTCCCTATCCCCGCCGATCGAGCAGAACTCCCCCGCTTCCGGAAGATCTTTGCCGACATCGGGGATCATCAGTCCATCGGACAGAGCCTGAGTACGTTTTCAGCCCGTTTGCAGCGCGCCGTTGAGATCCTGCAGAAAACAACATCGCCCTCACTCGTCCTGCTTGACGAGGTCGGCAGCGGCACCGATCCCGCTTTTGCGGCTGCCATAGCGGTCGTGCTGCTGGACGAGTTGAGCCGCAGTGCAGTGGTGGCGGTGACAACTCATCTAGATCAGGTGAAGGCTTTTGCTGCTGCAAGAAAGGGGGCCGTCAACGCAAGTGTCGAGCTCGACGAGGAGACGATGGCTCCGACTTTTCGGCTTGTTTTCGGCCGACAAGGCGCCAGCAGCGCGTTCCAGATCGCCGCCCGGCTGGGTTTCCCAGCCAACCTCCTGAAGGAAGCTCGGAGCCATCTCTCCGGTGCCGAACAGCAAGTCGAGCACTATCTGGCTTTACTCAGGCGGCAGAGCCGGAAACTGAGCTCGAAAGAGGAACAGCTGGAGAAGGAAAGGAACCAGGTTCGGCAGCGTCTTGCGGCGGTGGAACAGGAAAAGGGTGAATTGAGGCGCTGGGCCCGGAAGCAGCTGGAGAAGCGGCTTGGTGAGCTGGAAAAGAATTTTCTGTCGGAGTCCAAGCGGATTCTAAAGAGGATCCGAGACAAATTCGAAGCGGCTCGGGTGAGAAAAGAGGCCGATCGTCAACGACAAAGGCTCAAGGAAGCGTTTCGAGAGCGCTTACGTAGAGAGTCTCGAGCTGGGAGGAGACCTGATCCGAAACCCGAGGCATTTCAAGTCGGGTCCGATGTGTGGGCGCGGGAGCTGAAGAGATGGGTCCGCATCACTGAAATCGATCAAGGGGAAGCCTGTGTTGAGATCGAGGGAAAGCGGGTGCGCCTCAATCTGAAGCAGTTGGAGCCGGTTGAGCGAGGCCGGCGAGTCCTGAAACCCGCACCTCAGGTCCGACTCGAGATCGTCGAAGATACAAACCGCGAGCTAAGTCTCATCGGAGAGCGGGTCGACGAGGCACTGCGTCTCACCGACAAGTTCCTGGATCGAGCTTTCGTGTCGGGGCTTCCGGAAGTCAGGCTCATCCACGGTTTCGGAGGCGGAAAGCTGAGAAATGCGGTGCGCGACTTTGTGCAGGAGCATCCCCACGTCACTGATTTTACAACCCGGGCAGGCGCCACTCTGGTGCGCTTGAAACGCTGATCCGGTGTCCCAATGAATTTTGACGAGTCATATATTCATCAGGTTCGCTCCAGCAACGACATCAAGGACGTGGTGGGCGGCTACGTGCGCCTGAAGAAGAGTGGCCAGAACCAGGTCGGGTTGTGCCCTTTTCACAACGAGAAGACGCCCTCATTTAACGTGAGTGAGAGCAAGCAGATTTTCAAATGCTTCGGCTGTCAGGTAGGAGGAGATGTCATCGATTTCATTCGGCTGATGGAAAATCTCAGCTTCCCCGAGGCCATCACACACCTGGCCGAGCGGCAGGGAATTCCGCTCCCCGCAGGAAGATCGCGGTCGTCGGAAACAACGGATAAGAGTCGGCTGTTTTCCCTGATGGAAATGGGACAGGCTCATTTTCAGGCCGCCCTCGATAAAGCCTCGGCTGCCCGCCGGTATCTGGAGCGAAGAAACATTAGCGGCGAGACGATCGAGAACTTTGGCTTGGGCTATGCCCCACCCGGGAATCGGCTGCTCAGATTGCTGAGAGAGAAAGCGCTACCCGAAGCCCTGGCCCTGGAGTGCGGACTGATTAAGGAAAGCACGGGCGGTCAGCCCTACGACAGTTTTCGCGATCGGATTACGGTTCCGATTCGCGACCCTGCCGGCAGGGTCATCGGCTTTGGGGGTCGGGCCCTCGGTCAAGCGCTTCCCAAGTACCTGAACTCTCCTGACACCGTCCTGTACAAGAAGAGCCTGAATCTGTTCGGGCTGGATCTCTCCAAGCGGGAAATACGGCGCCGCGAATGCGCGATCCTGGTGGAGGGCTACTTCGATTGCATCGTGCCTTTCCAGGCCGGGTTTCGAAATGTAGTGGCCTCGCTGGGGACAAGTCTGACCGACGGCCAGGTCAAGCTGTTGCGCCGTTATACGCGACAGGTAGTTCTCGCCTACGATTCAGATGAGGCCGGACTGCAGGCTGCCCTGCGCTGCCTTCGGCTGCTGCTGGCGGGAGGCCTGCGGGTGAACGTGGTACAGCTTCCCGAACAAGTTGATCCCGACACTTTTATCAACCGCCATGGCGCCGAAGCCTACAGAAAACAGCTGATTGCTTCCCAACCGGGCATTGATTTCGCACTCGACTATTACATCTCCCGGCATGCCGATCCATTCAGTCCTCGGGGAAAACAGGAGATAGCCGATTCAGTGAGCCCACTGACCACCTATATCGGAAACCGAATCGAGCGGTCCGAGTATGTCTCCAGAGTAGCCGCTCGACTGCAGGTTGAGCCCGACCTGATCCTGCAGCAGGTCCGGCGCTTTCGGACACGGAAAGAGCCCCCGTCGGCGGGGGCAGAAACCTCACTACCGGAAGTCCGCCCCGCAGAAGTCGTTCTCCTGCACGCCCTGACCGATCCGGATCTGTCTCACGTGCTGAGAGACCGGGTTGATTCAGATTTGGTCGCGGGCCTGGCAACCCAACGGCTCTTCGAGAAAGTCTTTGAATTATGGGAACTAAATCGCCAGCCGAGCATCCTTAATCTTCGTGACGCACTGGAAGAAGCAGGGGACGTGCACCTTCTCGAGACGATTGGCCTCCACACGACACTGGAAGTTGAAAACCAGGAGATCGCACTCGAGAGCATCCGCAGCCTGGGCAAGCTCCAACTCGATCGGAAGAAGCGCCAGCTGCAGCATCAACTGAAAAAGGAGGAGGAGATGAATCCGTCCTCTCCTTTGATCCTGAAACTCCTGGAGCAGTTGCACGAGATCGAGCATGATCGACTGCAACTGGAGGGCAGCGAGGAACCGGCTTGATCTGGCGTCATCACGCACTTTAAACTAATCGCCTGTCTTCCCAACACCCAGGGAGAGGAAAACGGTTTGTCACTAGAAGATAAGTACGAAGGCGTAAAGGAACTGCTCGTCACTGGAAAAGAGAAGGGCTACCTTCTTTACGATGAAGTGAACGACGTCCTGCCCGACGACATTCAATCCGCCGAGGAGTTGGATGCGATCTTCGAGCTCTTTGGAGATGCAGGTATTGAGGTCATCGACTCCGAACAGCAGTTCGATGCGACGCAGCGCCGGTCCCGCCCGAAAGCCGGCGATGCAAGACGGACGGAAGTCGCCGAGGAGAGCCTTGAGAAAACCAACGACCCGGTTCGCATGTATTTGCGAGAGATGGGAACTGTTCCTCTACTGACTCGGGAGGGCGAGGTCGAGATCGCCAAGCGGATTGAAAAGGGCCAGAGGACGGTCCAGAAGGCGCTGTCCCGTTCGCCCGTTGTGGTGGCCGAGATTCAGAAACACGCCGGAGAGCTGAAGGACGGCACGCTCAATATCAAGAACTTCGTTTTGTTTTTCGAGGATGAGATCACTGAAGAACTCCTGCTCAAGCGGCGGCGCTCGGTCCTGCGCCGTATCAACGAGGTCAGGAAGCTGGAGGCGGAAGCAGGCAAGATTCGCCGCCGGCTCCGACGGGCCAAGAAGGACACCGCAAATTACAGGAGACTCCTTTCCCAGCTGGCGCGCTATAGAATTCCGATTGCCCGGCATGTTCAGAAACTGAACCTTACGCCGGCGATCCACGAGAAGCTCGTGAACGCGGTCAAGATGACCGTGGATCGGATCGTGGCTCTGGAGCGGGAGCAGAAGCGCCTCAAGAAGCTGCAGGAATCCTCCCTCAAACTCGACGAAGTCAAGAAAATCAAGCTGCGCAGCCGCGAGATTCAGAAGGAGTTCAAAGAGATTGAGGACGAAGTTCTGGCGGGTCCCACGGAGCTCAAGAGGACGCTTGCCACGATCAAACAGGGAGAACTGGAAGCCGATATAGCCAAGAAAGAGCTGGTCGAGGCCAATCTGAGGCTGGTTGTCTCCATTGCCAAGAAATACACCAACCGGGGACTCCAGTTCCTGGACCTGATTCAAGAAGGCAACATCGGACTGATGAAGGCGGTCGATAAGTTCGAGTATCGGCGTGGCTATAAATTCTCAACCTACGCAACCTGGTGGATCCGACAGGCCATAACACGGGCCATTGCCGATCAGGCGCGAACGATCCGAATCCCGGTGCACATGATCGAGACGATCAACAAACTGATCAGAACCTCGCGAGCACTGGTCCAGGAGCACGGAAGGGAGCCTACATCGGAAGAGATCGCTGAGAAAATGGATATTCAGGTGAGCAAGGTTCGGAAGATTCTGAAGATTGCTCAGGAACCGATCTCTCTGGAGACGCCCATCGGAGAGGAGGAGGACAGCCACCTCGGTGACTTCATTGAAGACCGTGGTGTCGTCTCACCCTCCGACGCAGTCATCAATATCAATCTCAAGGAGCAGACGGCGTCCGTGCTCCAGACTCTCACCTCCCGTGAGGAGCAGGTGATCCGGATGCGATTTGGCATCGGTGACGGGAGCGAGCATACGCTTGAGGAAGTGGGTCAGAGATTCTCCGTCACCCGTGAGCGAATTCGTCAGATAGAAGCCAAGGCTTTGAGAAAGTTACGACACCCTTCCAGGAGCCGAAAACTCAAGGCCTTCCTTGAGAACACTGGAAAGGAAGGCTTTTGAGACGAAGGCGTCCCGGGAGGGACGCTTTTTTTTTGCTCAGAGTCTGGAGTCCGGATCAGTGGGCCCATAGCTCAGTTGGTTAGAGCACCTGACTCATAATCAGACGGTCGTAGGTTCGAGTCCTACTGGGCCCACCAGACGTGCGGGATGCTTGATGGAAGCAGAACCTGGCGCAAGAGAAGAGCTGCAGCGGGTCAGGCAGCTGCAGGAAGTGGATCTTCAACTCCAGGATCTAAGAGACCGTCTGGATCAAGTGCCGCAGCAGGTGTCTGAGCTGGATCGGGCGGTGGAAGAGAACCGAAGAGTTCTGGAGGAGGCTGACGCGATCGTTGAAGAGCAAAGACGAGAGCAGCGGCACACTGAAAACGAGGTTGGGTCCCTGCGTGAACAGCTCTCCAGGTACAAGACACAGCTGATGGAAGTCAAGACCAACAAGGAATACCAGGCCGTGCTGCACGAGATCGAGACGATGGAGCGGCGGATTGAAGCCAAGGAGGACCAGATACTGGAGCTCATGCTGGCCTCTGAGGATCGCCTCAAAGAGAAGCGCGCGCTGGAGCAGGAGTCCCACACCAGAGATGAGAAATTGCGGCTATCCAGGACAGAAGCCGAATCCTTCTCATCTCAAGCCGCCACGGAGATTGAAAGACTCAAGCAGGAGCGGGAGAACCTGGCCAGCGCACTGCCCCCGGGACGGCTGCTTCAGTACCAGCGTATTTCCCGGGCTCGGGGCGGGCGGGCAATGTCTCGGATCATCGACGGGTCCTGCCAGGTCTGCAACGTGGTCCTGAGAAAGCAGCTGATTGCCGAGGTGAAGACTGCCGCCCGCATCGCGACCTGTGAGGCCTGCAACCGGATCCTCTACTACGGCGAAGATTGACCCGGTTCCGTGCGAGCGTCAGGGGGACACCGTGAAGATGAACTCGGTTGTACGAACTCCCTTTGTGTTTGTGCGGCAGGCCTATCTTGCCGTCACTGAGTTCGAGTTTTACTGTCTCGTCTTCAGACAGCCGCTTCTGGTTACCGTTGCTTATCTTCTCTTCCTGAGTCTGCTCGTGGCTCTGGCATTTGCGGCGGTGACGACCTGGATACAACTTCCCAAGATCCAGGACTTCCTTCTCTGGGCAGGCGACAACCTGCCTTCCATCTCTATCCGCGAAGGTAAGTTGGAGGTGGAAGGCGACGATCCTCTGGTGCGGCGTTATTTTGGGGATCAGATCATCACTTTCTTTTACACTGAGGAACAGGATCTTCGGTTCGTCGAGGAGGTGGATCCACCGGCGGCTGTGTTTCAGCGTGACGAGTTCTCACTGCTCGTGGAGGGGGCCTCAGGCACCTGGAACTGGAGAGACGTCGCACCCCTGATGACCCTGTTCAGCGGACCCGAGAAGTGGCACACCTGGGGACGATGGCTCAGCCTGACCTTTTTTCCGGCGGTTTTTCTCGTACAATGGGTTTTTGTGACCGTTGTCAGGTGCATGCAGGCTCTGCTTTTGATGTTTTGCGCCGCCTCGGCAGCTGCGCGGCTCGGTAACAAACTCAGTTATCAGGAATGCTTCACCATCTCGGTTTACAGTTTGACCCCCGCGTTCATCTTGAATCTGGGAGTAACTCTCACCGGTCAACAGGGCCTGCTGTTCGATTTGATTTATCTGGGAATCGCTGCTGTCTACACATTCCTGGCGACTCAAAGATGCCTGTCAGTCGGCCGTTACTGAAACCACAGGGCGTACCCGGTACTCACTATTACCGGAAGCATTGAACCAATGAAGCTGGCGCAGCGCATCATTGTTCTGACAGTCTTTGTCCTCGGGTCGAGTTTGGTTGGCGGCCAGGACGACCCAGCCAGGGACGCGATTATCCGAGCGGAAGTAGATGTCGTCAACGTTCTCGCAACCGTGAAGAATAGACGGGGTGAGTATGTTAAGGGGCTGACCATAAGTGACTTCGATGTCTTCGAAGACGGAGTCCGCCAGGAATTGCAGTTCTTTCACTATGAGACCGGCGATACGGCCCGATCACTTACGATCGCGGTCCTGATCGACACCAGCGGAAGTGTCAAGGACGAGCTCTTGTTCGAACAGAAAGCTGCCGTTGAGTTCCTGAGGGCGACTTTGCGCAAGAACAAGGATCTGGCGGCGGTACTCCAGTTTGACAGCGAAGTCCAGTTGGTTCAGGACTTTACGTTTGACCTGGCTAAGCTCGAGTCTGAGATCTACAACATGGATCCTCCGGGTGGCGCCACCAAGCTCTACGATGCGGTTGTGATTGCCACCGAGGATCTGCTCCGTCATGAAGTGGGCCGGAGGGTCATGATCGTGCTCTCGGACGGCGCCGACACGCACAGCTACTTCCAGTCCGATGACGCAATCCGCGCTGCCCAGCAGAAGGACGTGGTCATTTTCGGAATCGGTGTGAGAAGCCGCGACCATGGAGACGACTTCGATCAGTTGCGGACTTTTGCGGAGGCCACCGGAGGACACTTTTTCAAGTCCAAGGCGGATCTGGCCCGCCTCCGCGAGGCTTTCGCCAAGATCAATCAGGAGATCAAGCACCAGGTAAGTCTCGGCTACGTTTCCAGCAGTAAGCGGCGTGACGGGGAATTCCGAAAGGTGGAGGTTCGAGTCAAGAAAAAGCGAGGCTTGAAGGTGACGCATCGTAAGGGCTACTATGCCCCGGGCAAATCGTAGTGAGTTACGGCCATCGCGGGGCCGGTGAGTCGGTTCCCATCTCTTGATGCGGCAACTTCGAAAGCTGAGCGTAGTCATCCCTGTTTTCAACGAGGAACCGACGGTCGAGACTCTGATTCGCCGTGTTCTTGCCGTGGACCTGCCCAAAGAGGTGATCGTGGTCGACGACGCCTCCACCGACCAGACTGCGGCGATTCTGAAGCAAATGTCCGAGGATCCCGGGATGGCCGGCACCGTTGTCTTTCTCCGCCACTCGCGCAACCGTGGAAAAGGCGCCGCCATTCGAACCGCTCTGGAACGTGTCCAGGGAGACGTCGTAATCATTCAGGACGCTGATCTGGAGTATGACCCGCGTGAATTCCCTAAGCTGTTGGAGCCTATCCTCGACGGGAGAGCGGACGTGGTTTACGGCAGCCGCTTTCTGGGGGGACCCCATCGCGTTCTGTACTTCTGGCACTACCTCGGAAATAAGGCGCTGACGCTACTTTCCAACATCCTGACGAACCTCAACCTGTCGGACATGGAAACATGCTACAAAGCGTTCCGGACTGAGGTTGTGAAAGGCGTAACGATTCGCTCCAACCGTTTCGAGTTCGAGCCTGAAATCACCATTAAAATCGCCCGACAAGGGTATCGGATCTACGAGACCCCAATCTCCTACAGCGGCCGATCCTATGCGGAGGGCAAGAAGATCGGCTGGAAGGACGGCGTGAGGACGCTGTGGGCGCTAATTCGGTTCCGGATTGCGGACTGACGGGCGGGGGAGCCGAGAGTGGGAGGGGGCTCAGGACCGCGCTCGGGAATTTAAACGTCGCGCAGCCCTGAGCCCCCTCCCACTCTCTACTCAGCAGTTTAGAAACCGCAGGCCGCCGGAAACAGGGACGTCAATAAGGAGATTTGGAATCTGGAAGTTGGAATCTGGACCCGTTCAGAGCATCAAACTCAGATACTCGATCAGGGCCGCGAGGTCCTCGTCGCTGATCTTTCCCTCGAAGGCGGGCATTCGGGACTCCGGGTTGGCGGCCTGTGGATTGAGGATCTGCTGGCGTAGATGCTCCCGCGAGAACTTCCAGCCGGTTTGGCTGAGGTCCGGTCCCAGAAGCCCGCCCTGGTCGGCCAATCGGTGGCAGTTGACGCACTCGTAGCGGATAAACGCCTGTCTGGCTCGGATCATCTGCTGAGGATCATCGCTCTCGGGGAGGGGCAGGGCTTCCTCCGCGACCTGGACTCTCTCGCCGGAGTGATAGATTTTGCTGTAGGCGGACGTCGCGTACATGAGGGCAAAGAGACCGACCACAGAGAAAACAGCCAGTTTCCGGCGGCGCCAGTTCCGGGAGGGCGACCTGTCCAGCAGCGGCAGCGCGAGCAGGGCCAGGATGATCAACGTGGGGAGAACGATCGTTGCCAGCAGGGGTGGGCCCGGCATCACGCGCAAGAGTTCATAGTGAGCCAGGAAATACCACTCTGGACGCGGATCGTAGGAAGTGTCGGAGAGATCGGCTCCGGCCTCCAGCCCCGGCGGAAACAGGATGGCCACCACCACCAGCAGTATGAGAACCAGCAGTGAAGTAGCGCTGTCGCGGAACATCTGCTCGGGGAAAAAAGGAATGGTTCGACCTTCCTTTCCATGGCTCGAGGGATCCAGCGCAATCTTGTGCTTCCTCATCAGGTACAGATGGAGCAAGACGACACCGGTTATCAGACCGGGTAGAAAAAAGACATGAAGGGCGAAGAAGCGACTGAGCGTATAGGCCCCGAGTTCCTTCCCCCCTCGCAGGACGTCCGCAAGGAAGGGCCCCAAGAGCGGACCGGTTGAGATCATCTCGGTTCCGACTCGTGTTGCCCAGTACCCCTTCTGATCCCAGGGCAGCAGATAGCCGGTGAAGGAAAACCCCAGGATCAACAGAAAGCTGAGCATGCCCGCCATCCAGTTCAGCTCGCGAGGACGTTTGTAGGCACCGGCGATGACCACGCGCAGAATGTGGAGGGTCGCCGCCACGATCATGAAACTGGCTCCCCATACATGCAGGGCCCTGACCAGGGCTCCCGGCTTGTTATGCTCCTCCAGATGCCGAAGGCTCTCCCACGCATGGTCGGGAGTAGGCGCGTAAAAGAGCATCAACACTCCCCCGGTCAGGAACTGAACCGTGAGTAGGAACAGCAGGGAACTCCCGAGGGTGTGGCGCCAACCCACACTGGGGGGCTGGGGATCATCCAGAAAAGTCCGTAAGGGTGTTCGCAGGGGCAGGCGTTCATCGAGAAACTGGATGAGCGCCCTCATGTACGGCGGATCCATACTTTGCTGTCGCGAAGCTCGGCGTCGAGCCTGCGCAGAGGAAGCGGGGGAGGTCCCGCCACGACCTTCCCGTCGAGGTCGTAGGAGCCTCCGTGACAGGGGCACTGAAACCGGGTGACGCTGCTCTCCCAGTGCACGGCGCATCCCAGGTGGGTACAACGAGAGGAGAAGACGACGGGGTGGCCGTTCTGGAGCAACCCAAAGACCGCCTCACTCAGGTCTTCCGTCAGCCAGCCCTGAGTCTGCCGGAAGCGGAGTGTCAGGGGGCGGGGTTGATCCGTCAGTTCTTCGAGATCAACCAGCGGGATCCAGTCGGACCGGCGGCTGGAAAACACCGGCAGCACGGAGGCCGAGGTCAGCAGAGCCGCCAAAACGGTCCCAATTACGGCCTGGACTCCCCCCACCATTCTGGCTAGAAACCTGCGTCGCTTCTCAGTGTCGATCATTACTGGCATCAACATATCGCAGAGTGTTCCTTACAGAAAAGAAAATGGTTGCAAACGAGTGCCAAATTATTCGCTTCGCTCATTGCGTTGCCGCCGACTGATGCCAAATCCGCCTTATTGACGTTCCTGTTTCCGGCGGCCTCGGGTTTTTAAACTGCTGAGTAGAGAGTGGGAGGGGGCTCAGGGCTGCGCGACGTTTAAATTCCCGAGCGCGGTCCTGAGCCCCCTCCCACTCTCGGTCGGAATCCCATTCATTTCCGCAAAGGAGGGATCCATTCTTCAACGAGCCGGGTGTTCCACGTCTTCATGTAGTTTCGGTGGCGCTCCGTGTTCCGATATTCCTGGACAGGATAAGGGAAGGTGCTCATCCCGTGAAAGGGAAGCGGCCCTACGTAGTCGGCTGCTGCCGAGTTAAGGTCCATGTCTTTCCCGAAACCATCTACGAAGACCAGATAGTCCCGGCTCCATCCGGCCGGGAGAGCTGGCACGCTGCTCAAGTCGAACCAGGCTTCAATCTCATCACCCGAGCGGGTAATGACGAAAAAGTCGTCGATCTCGCCGAGCAGTGGGCGGACGTCGCCGTAGCGAGTGTAGGCACCAACATGCGTTTTCCACTGAGCCACCTGTGACCGGTTGGAATAGTCGTAAGTCTTGGGCAGGCGACCATCCGGGCTGGAGAACTCGGGAAAGCCTTGGAACTGAAGATCTGCTGCGGAAGGCGCCAGCCTCACGGTCCGGAAGTCAGTCCGTGCCGGAGAGCTCTCCACCAGAATCTGATCCCAGTGAATGCGCATGTTGGTCACGATCTTGACTCTTCTGGACGGGGACAGAAACTTGCCGGTCAGGTCCACTGTCATAGGCTTGGGCAAGCCGGCCGGAAAGCCCATTCGGCTCACCACGGTAACCCATCGACCCGATTCATCCTCGACCTGCAGAAAGGGCGGCACCAGCGTCAGTCCGGCCTGGGAGGCTGCGAGATTACTGGTGCTGTCCGCATAATCGATCCAGGCGTGCATCAGCAGGAGCACCCTCTGATCGTCAGTCTTTCCCAGGTCGAGAACCAACTCGTGGAGGTTCGCATATCCCTTGAAAGGCATGGGCTCGAATAGAGCCGCGTAGACCCGGTCAATGTCACTGATTGCCGCCAGGACGCTGCGCCCCCTCCCGTCCTGGGCCGAAACGGGCAGGCGGGGAGACTGAAATGTGAGCAGGCGATGGGAATCGTAGGGAGGCCCGGGAAGCAGTTTTTCATCCGGAAAAACCTCAAATTCGGCCGGGTGGTCAACGACTACCAGTTCCAACTTGTCGAAGAAAATGATCTCCTCGAGCTGGTTGTTCAGAGTGATCCCAAGTTGCCCGTTCTTCAAAGCCACATCCGGGCGGGAAAGCTTGACGTACTCGTCGGTATCCGGGTAGCCGTATGTTGCGGGCGCAAGTAGAGTGCCAAAGGCGCTGCCTCCGAGAAAGTCCGTTTGGAAGCGATAGTCAGTGCCGTCCCAGACGTAAAGGATCGGGCAGCTGGTCCCCTTGCGGTCGAGTTCCTGCACGGGGAACCGCTGGTTGACGGGCGGGTCGATCTCGGATTGAAGGACCCCTCCAGGCCACAGCACCCGAACCGCGTCAGGGCTGTTCGAGCCCAGGCCAAAGTGGATCAGAGGCGGATTCTGGCCCATGCCTCCGTGTCCCCCCATTGCCTCGGCCTTTTGCCACAGTCGGCCGGCCAGCGCCTCCACTTTGGCTCCCAGCCCCGGACGGTTACTGTTGGTCCCTGACAATCGGACCTGCAGCCAGTTGTTGCCGGACACGGTGTCGTTGCGAAACAGCAGGGGCATGCCCTGGTTGACGGACACGGCGAAGTCGAGGTCTCCGTCGTTGTCGAAGTCGGCGACACTCAACGCCCTGAACTCCAGATTCCGATGATCGTTGAAGCCCCCGCCGGCCGTTTCCACCAGGCTTCCCTGCCGGTTCTGGAAGAAATGAATCGAAGTCTCGACTGCCGTGCCGTCGCCGTTTTTAACGGCGGCCAACAGGTCGAGATCACCGTCGTTGTCCGCGTCCAGAGTTTGAAGGGCGATGACTCGGGTCTCCTGCGGAAACAGAGTCCGGGAGGAGTCGGGGCGGAACGCGTTCTCCGAGCCGGTCAGAAAGAGGGTGGCGCTGCCGGCAGAGCCTGACCGGCCGGCAGCGAGGTCCATTCTCCCATCTCGATTCAGGTCGCCCACCGAGAATGTCTGTATCGGCCACTGAGTCGGCAGCTTCAGGGCCCGGAAGGTTCCATCCCTGAGATTGCTGAAGAGCGAGGGAGCGGTATGCGAGTTCGTCGCAAGCAGGTCGACGTCTCTGGAATTGTTGAAGTCAAAGGCCGCGACCGCAGTCGTCGAGGAACTGCCGCCGGTCACTCCGGCGGTTTCGGACACATCGGAAAAAGTTCCATCTCCGTTGTTTCGATAAAGAACGTTGGGGTGCCCCCCGGCGTGAAAGCCGTTGGGCCGTGATTCGACCGCCGCCGGGGCCAGGAGGTTGGCCACGTAGAGATCGACGTCGCCATCATGGTCATAGTCAACCGCCGTCGCGCTGCTGCCTCCTGCTGCGTCTGCGACGCCCGCCTGCGCCGTCCGATCCGTGAAACTGCCTTCTCCGTCATTCAGGTAGAGTCGGTTAGGGCCCAGACGCACCAGGTAAAGGTCCAGGTTTCCGTCGTTGTTGTAGTCACCCCAGATGGCAGACATGACAGCTGTCGAGCCACCCAGCCCGGCCGATGACGTGACGTCAACGAAACGACCTTCGACATTCCTGAAAAGGCGGCTCCCCGCTCCTTGCAAAGATGAACTGGCGACCAGAAGATCGAACCATCCATCGCCATCGAAGTCCCCGAAACTGACTCCGCTGCCCAGCTCCTCCAGCGCTTGTGGAGTCAGTAGAGCACCGGGCTCGCTCACGGAATCGCCTACTGCCCGGGGTGGTGGTGACGGCGGCATTCCAAGCTCTGATGAGACTTCCGAAAAGGAAACGGCGACAGGCGCTTCCCCCTGCTTATCATCCTTCAAATGCGGGTCGAGTTGATCGATGACCTGGGAGTAACGTCCCTGTTCGAGGTACTGGAGACCGATCGTATCGGTTCCGAACTGACCCTGCAGCCGCTGGAACTCGAGCATCTCGGCCATTCCGGCATCGCGCTGACCGCTCCTCTGCAGGGCAATCGCCAGGTTGTATCGAGCCGAGGCGCTGAAGGGCTGCAACTGCAGGGTTTTCCGGAGGTGGAAAATCGCTTTCTCGAACTCCCGTTCCCGGCGGTAGAGCAGTCCCAGGAAGTAATTGGCTGAAGGATCGTCGGGATCGATCTCCACGACTCTCTGAAAGCTTCCCAGGGCCCCGGAGGTATCCGCCCGATTTCTGCGAATCAGGCCCATCATGTAAAGAGATTGGATCTGGTTGGGATCGATCTGAAGCGCTTCTCGAAAAGCCCGCGCCGCCTCCTCGTATTCCTGCTGATAGAATTTCGCGATTCCCAGGTTTACTGGCCCGGGGATGAAGCGTGGATCCAGAGAGACCAGTTTCTGGAACTGACGAGCCGCCTCCTCAAACTTGAGCTGCTCCATCAGAGCGACGCCAAGGTTGTTGGTTCTCGTCAATTGGGACTCCAGTGCCCGGCCCTGCCCGAGGGGCGCCGAAGAGGCTACCAGTAGCAACAGAGATCCCAGCGGGACCAGCAGTTTACGGAATCCCATTCTCGTCGTATTCACTGAGAGCGAGCAGTCAGTGCTCCTCCTCTTTTCAAGGTCGTGCTCGAATTATCTCAAAAAGCGTCTCTTCGGGTGACCTGTGGATGAAAAAGCGAAGAGATACTCTTTGAAACCGTTGCGGAGGAGGTAAGAATTCAAGACTACATATCCCGGCATGAGCTTGACGAGTTGTGGCTCCTGGTATTGTGGACACGGCCGAAGAATGTCGGAGAGCCTCTGGCTGCTGAGAGTTTGATGGTCGACAATCGAGTACCTGGCCGGCCGCTCAGGGATGGATCTTCGCGTTGAAATGAAAGCCAGCAACAGGGTGTCGCGCCTGCAAAAACGACCCAGATGAGACATCAATTCCTGGAATTCCAGCTCCTCCAGATAGTTGAGCAGATCCCAGGCGAGAATCACGTCAAAGTGAGTTCCGGGCTTAAAGGGAAGCAGGTACTGGTAGACGGTCTCCAGAGGAACCCCGTCCTCCGGCGACAGGAAATCGAAAGAGCTCAAAGTGCAGAAAAAGTCTTCAATGTAGAGCTTTCTGCAGAAATTCGAGCAAAATTCGACGTTCTGGCGAACGGAACAACCGAGGTCGAGAACGCTATATTCCTTTTCGGTCCGGAGCCGCTGGGTAAGCCTTTTCAGGGCCAGAGACCGCTGGATCTGGGGCCGGGGCAAAATCTTTGGCTCCTGGCGGGCGCCCCGGGGCTTCCTACTTGACCAGATCCATTTCATTGGCTTCGGCCATCTTGAGCGTTCTCGGAGTCGATTCGAGGCTCTTGGCCGATCCCGCAGAGCGACCGGGGGACTCTGTAGCTTTGCTCTTCGGGCTGGTCCTGGCGGCGGGGCCTTCCTGAGTCTTCTTGGCCCCCATATCAATGCTGCCCTTGAAGGTTGCTCCATCTTCAAGACTGACACGGGGAGCCACGAGGTTGCCTTTCACGTTGCCCGTTTTGCGAATGATGATCTTCTCTTCGCCGAAGAGGTTCCCGCGCACCTCCCCCTCAACACTGACGACCTTCGCATGGATATCCGCCTTGACGCGACCACGCGAGCTAACCGTGAGGTCATTCCCATCCAGATTGATCTGCCCCTCCACGCGCCCCTGAATAAGCAGGTGTTCTTCTCCGCTGAGATCACCCTTGACCAGAATGGATGAACCAATTGTGGCCCTTTCATCGAGAACCTGGGGCGCCACCGAGGGCGTCATATATTCGTCGGATGGCTGTTGGGGATCATTTTTTTTCCACATAGCTCTCTGTTGCTCCCTAAACTGGATTCCCTTGTTTCTATAACCAAACTCTTGACAAGTCAAGGCGGGCTCCCCTTTAGCCCGGGCCGTGCAAGCGGGTGGAAAGTTATGAAACGGGTTTTCCCGGCAACCCTTTACGGCCGCGGCGCAGTCACTGTCGACACGCGGTAGTATTAACGGAGTCTCATTTGGCCGAGGCGTACCACCATGGTCTTGCGCGATCCGGAGAAGGAACGAGAACTGGTGCAGGAATTCTTCCGCATGTTTCCCGACTATCGTCTCTGCCGGACGCTGGCCGAGAACATCCGGGAGAAGCATACGACTTACCCCGAGGCCCTGCATCAACTGGCCAGGAAGGTTGAGACAACGCGCGAAAACGGCGTGCGGATCGAAAGGCGGCTGGATCGCCGCTGCGTCACCAGAGAAGGGCGCAGGATTCGGATCAAAGACCTGGGCCTCCGTCAGATACCGGAGCTCAGCGACGATGCGTTGAGAGAGGTCGTGGATTTCTATGCCAAACACCCGTATGCACACGGCCGCTGCAAGAAGTCGCGGTGGATGCCCTCCTGGATTCGTTCTTTCCCACTCCGGTTTCTGATTGCGCAGGCGAGGGCGCGTGGTTTGAAAATGGACTATTCGGATCTGTCTGAACTGCTGGGACTTCTATGAGCGCGAAACGGGCGTTCCGCCGTCGAGCGCACGTAGGTATTCTCGTGGCCGTATTGGGGCTGGGCATACTGGTGGTTTTCTGGGGGCTCAGCTTCCACGAGATCGACCTGGTCCACCTGGTGGTGGTCAACTCGATCGTTCAAAAGGCTCCTCCGGACTATCCGCGCGATCGCATCGAGAGCCTGTTTCAACAGGCCCGGACTGAAGCTACCGAGAGCCTTCGCGAGCAGCAGTACCTCGAGAAGCTTCTGCGTCTGTCTCAACGGCTTGAAAAGGTGCAGTCGCTGACCCCCGGCCAGGTGGACGAGATCCTGAAAGAGTTCTAATCGACCTCTTGGGGGGCTGCACCGGGCTTTTCACCATGGACTGCTAATATGCTTCGATGGTTTGCGCTCGCTGTTCGACTCCCCTCCGGAATGGTCGATGTCCGACATGTCAGAGCCAGGATGTCTCCGTGCCGGGCGGCCGCCGTCCGCAGATCCCCTACCAGTTCTCGAGTCGATCGCCGGGCGCCGACCGGGCTTCCACATGGAAGCAGGAGATTCTGGAGAAACTGAAACGGCACAAGAACAAGAGCGGTCCCTCTCTCTCCGAAGAACCAACCACCGAGACCGCCCAGAAGCCTCTCCGTCGGGGACTGCGAATGGCCGAGAACCGGAAGCCGGGAGCGAATCAGGGATCGGCTCCGGGCTCGAGCGCCTTTCTATATCGAATGAGGGGGCGCAGTTCGGCGTCCGGCGAAAAGGTTCTCACTCATCGACTGCGGGGCCGGGCAGTGCTCCGCGAGAAACCGGTCATTCGACCCGTCGTCAAAACGGGCCAAAAGGCGGTTCTTGACAAGCGCCAGGGTCGATTGCAGCTGGACGGCCCCCGAATAGAAAAGAGTCGCACCGCCGGATTGCAAAAGAAGCGGTCTGAGAGATTTGAAGAGAGGGTCTTTCCTGAGATCCTCTTTTCCCGCATGCTGAGCGGTCTGATTGACGTAGTGACCGCGCTACTTGCCGGCGGCATCAGCGTGCTGTTGGTCTCCCTGGCTACCGGTACCAGTACCGTATCGGCGATGCCGCTGAAGGAAACCTTGATGATTGCAGGAGTGTTCTTTCTCTTCAGCTCCACATTCCTGCTCTACCTCTCGGGACAGACGCTCGGCATGCTGGCGACAGAGCTGTCATTGGTGGGGGAGGGCCGGAAGCAGCCTGGGCTCTCGGACATCGTCTTACGGGTAGTTTCTTTTCTGGCCGTGACGGGCACGCTGGCTGGGCTCCTCTGGGCTCTTTTCGACCGGCGACAACTGTGCTGGCACGACCATCTTTCCAAGACGAGGGTCATTCCGGCCAACCGGCCGGTCTAAGGTTGGTAGCCTCGAGTCGGAAAGAGGGAGCTAGACTCAGGGCGCCTCCCGCTTTCAAGGGGTCGCCGCCCCAAGGCGCCTTATAGTTACTAACGATCTATTTTCCAACGATGGATTAGAAATAATAGCGAATTTCTTTTTCGCTGCTTTTTTCTTTTCTGGGTTGTGGAAAAAAGTTTGCGCTGGGAGCGATCGAGGAACAGATTGCCTCTGTGCAGCACGCGCACCGTGGCGTTACGAATTCAAGGCCCCAGCGTACGAAACGCTTGGCGGGAGAGGTGGACCCCATCGGTTGGACCACTTGGCGGCATTTCTAAGGTGGACTCCGCAGTTGTTGTTGCCGCCAGTAAGGGAAATTCTGAGAGGGGGCGAGCCTGAGGGCAAGGTCCCTCTCAGAATGTTTTTTCAAGCCAGTGTACACCTCCTCCGGCGTCGCCCCAGCGTGCGCCGAGTGAGGTCTCTCGCTGTTGTATAGGTCGATCCAATGGCCGATCCCTTGACGGGCTTCCGACCCGGTTTCGAAAGCGTTCAGATAGACGCATTCGTATTTGAGTGAACGCCACAGACGCTCGATGAAGACGTTGTCCATCCAGCGGCCTCTCCCGTCCATCGAGATACGCACCCCGGCCCCTTTGAGTAGTCCCGTGAACTCCGTGCTGGTGAACTGACTCCCCTGGTCTGTATTGAAGATCTCCGGGGGATCGTACCTGTTGAGCGCTTCCTCGAGTGCTTCGCAACAAAAGGACGGCTCCAGCGTGTTCGACAGCCTCCAGGACAAAACCCAGCGGCTGTACCAGTCCATGATCGCCACCAGGTACAAAAAGCCCCGACGCATCGGGATGTAGGTGACATCCGTGCACCACACCTGATCGGGCCGGGTGACCGCCAATCCTCGAAGAAGATACGGATACACTCGATTCTCCGGGTGAGGCCGTGAAGTCCGCGGCTTTTGATAGATGACCGCCAGGCCCATTTTGGCCATCAGACGACGAACCCTCTTGCGGCCTACCCGACCGCCCCGCCGTTTCAAGTGATAGACCATCTGCCGGGATCCGTAGTAGGGGTCTTTAAGAACTGCCCGTCCAATCGTCTCATCAGTTGCAGGTTTTCTTCGCTCTCGCCTTTGGGCTCATAGTACAAAGTCGAACGGTTCAGACTCATCAGCCTGCATTGTCTACGAATGCTCAGCCTCGGGTGCTTTGGCTCGATCGTGGCCCTTCTGGCCTTTACACTCAGCGATCGAGCGCTTTGGACAAAAAATCCTTTTCCACCGTCAGTTCGCCGATCTTGGCATAAAGCTCTTTGGTCTCCGCCTCGCTTCCTCTCTGACGCTTCTCAACCTTGCCCGCGAACACATCGCCCAGACCTTCCCGGGCCCGCTTTTTCCAATTCGTGATCACACTCGGATGGATCTCGTAGCGAGCCGCCAACTCGCTCAGGGTGCGTTCGCCTCGAAGCGCTTCCAGCGCCACCTTCGCTTTAAACTGAGCTGAGAAATTCCTTCGTTTTGCCATGACTCCTCATCCTTTCTGATTCAGGTCGGAGCCACCTTAACAAATGGTCCAGTTTTCCGGGTCCACCTCTAACAGATCGGAGCATGGGTAGGATTGGATTGGGCCGAAGATCAACATGAGATCCGACTGCGGGCCGCCGGCAGTCGGGAAGTAGAGAGGTATCAGGTGCGGCAAGACCCGGAAGAGTTGCACGAATGGGTACGCCAGCTAAGAACCCGTTTTGAGGGTCGTCCTGGAGCTACCATCAGAAGGTGTGTAAATAGCATAGGCGGTGAGTATCCTTCCGGGTTGATTTAAAACCCAGGGCCGAAAGGCCCGCAACGGAAGGAGTACACACCGCATGAGCAAGCAGAAGATTGAGGAAAGTGTGGAGTCAAGAGTTTGTTTCGAGGAGCTGGAAGATTGGGTGCGGGAGAAGATCCAAGGCTGGGTTCAAGAGCTGCTGGAGGAGGAAGTCACGGAGTTATTAGGGCGGCGTAAGAGTGAGCGGCGAAGGGCCGTGGACGCTCCGTCGGGCTATCGCAATGGATATGGGAAGCCGAGGCATCTGACGCTGAGCTCGGGGACGATCCAGGTTCGAAGGCCTCGAGTGCGGGATCTAGAGGAACACTTTGAAAGTCGGGTGTTGCCCCTGTTTGCCAAGCGGACGCGGCAGGTTCGAGAACTGATCCCTGAGCTGTACTTGCATGGTCTGGCGCTGGGGGATTTTGATCTGGCTCTGAGAGGGCTTTTAGGGGAAAAGGCGCACCTGTCGTCCTCCACGGTGGCCAGATTGAAAGAGAAGTGGCAGGCCGAATGGGAAGTCTGGCAGAGTCGACCCTTGAATGATCTGGAAGTGGTGTATTTATGGGTAGATGGAATCTACGTCAAGGCGGGTCTGGAGAAGGAAAAGGCAGTCCTGCTGGTGGTGCTGGCCGCCTTAAGTGACGGAAGCAAAGCCGTGGTGTCGGTCACGAGCGGCTATCGGGAATCGACTCAGAGCTGGTCGGAAGTACTGCGCGACTTGAAGCGCCGGGGGATGGGCTGTCCACGGCTGGTGATCGGAGACGGCCACCTGGGCATCTGGGGAGCTTTGCGCAACGTCTATCCCCAGGCCGAGGAGCAGCGCTGCTGGAATCATCGGATCGTCAACCTGCTGGCCAAGCTCCCTAAGCGAGTGCACAAGCCGGCCTTGCTGATCCTGCGGCAGATCCCTTACGCCGAGACTCGAGAAGAAGCACAACGACTCAAGAAGGTTTTTCAGCACTGGTGCCGGCAGCGAGGGCTGACTCTGGCGGCTGAGCTAATCGAGCAGGACTGGGACCGGATGGTGACCTTTTACAACTATCCAAAGAAGCAGTGGCAGCATCTGCGAACCACCAATCCAGTGGAGTCACCGTTTGCCGCTCTTCGGCTGCGAACGGACGCGGCCAAGCGATTCAAGAAAGTGGAAAACGCCCAGGCGGTGATCTGGAAGATGCTGTTGGTGGCGGAGCAGCGATTCCGCCGGTTGAAGGCACCGGAGCTGATGAAAGACGTCTACCAGGGCGCCAAATATGTCAATGGAGTCCCGGTCAACCAAGTCCCGGAGGAGAAAGCCGCCTGATGTTTTTCCACACCTATTGACAAGAGCTCGTCGTCCTGTGGTGATTGCCCTGGAGCAAAAGCGGGGAGGGTTGATGGCGGCGCTGATGTGCTATGACTTTTTGCACCTGTACCCGATCAATCCGAAGACGGTGGCGAGCTATCGAGAGGCATTTTCACCCTCCGGTAAGAAGGATGATCCGGAAGATTCGGACTTGTTGCTGGAGCTGGTGTACAGACACCGGGATCGATTGCGTTGTTGGAGACCGGAGGCGGCCCAGACCCGGGAGCTGGCGCTGTTGGTGGAGGGGCGACGCCAGTTGGTGGAGAGGCGCAAAGAACTGGTGCAGCAACTGCGCGAGGTCTTGAAGAGCTACTATCCGCAGCCTTTGCAGTGGTTTGCAAAGTTGGATGGGCCGCTGGCTCTGGAGTTTTTGAGGCGCTGGCCCACCTTGGAGCAGGCTCGCAAAGTGCGGATCGATGTACTGGGTCGCTGCATGGCACGACATCGAGTACGCTGTGCCGAGACGAAGCTGCAAACATTGCTCGAGCAGATCCGTGCCAGTTACCCACTGACCCAGGATGAGGCTCTCATTGGAGCCGGTTCACTGAAACTGGTGGGCCTGGTCGAACAGCTCTCGGTTCTGCTGCCGATCATCAAACGCTACGACAACCGCATTGCCACGCTCTTCGCCGAGCATGAAGATGCCGCTCTGTTTGCAAGCTTCAGCGGAGCCGGGCCGGCTCTGGCTCCTCGCTTGTTGGCGGCCTTCGGGTCGGATCGCAGTCGCTTTGAGGATGCTGAAGAGGTCCAAAAATGGAGCGGCATCGCTCCCGTAACACGAAAGAGCGGACGAAGTTCTCAGGTGGTCTGGCGTCGAGGCTGTCCCAAGTTTATTCGCCAAACCTTTCATGAGTTTGCGGCCTGCTCAATTCCGCAATCGTCCTGGGCTCGTGCTTACTACCTGCAGCAACGTCAGCGCGGTCTCAAACACCACGCCGCCGTTCGATCTTTAGCTTACAAATGGATTCGCATTCTCTTCCGTTGCTGGATCGATCGAGTCCACTACGACGAGGAACTCTACTGCCGGAGTCTCCAGAGGAGCAACTCTCCTCTTGTGGCTCTGATGCAACCGGCTTGTGGATAAGCTTCAGAAAAAAAGGGAGACAATTCTCTTGACTTATGAGCTCAGATGTCTCCCGCGTCGCTGCCCTGAGTCTGCCTCCCACTCTAACGCACCAAGAAGCCACAATGAGCGAAGCGAATAATTTTCAATTTTCAATTTTCAATTTTCAATTAATTTCTACGGCGGGTGGACCAAATACACACCCTCGGTCAGGCTTCCCGCCCACAGACGTCCGTCCGGGGCGAAAGCCAGGTGCCTGATGCGACTCGAGCGGTGGGGCTGGTGCGTGGTCCAGGTGTCCCCGCCGTCGAAGCTTTCGTACAGGAAAAGGCCCGTTTTGTCAGTTGCCACCAGCCAGTCAGGGTCCCGGGGGCTGACAGCCACGGTGAACAGATCGGCGTCTGCGAGTCCTCTTGCCTCCCAGTTCTCTGCGTCGTCTCGGCTGAGAAAGAGTCCCCGGTCCGTGGCCGCCAGCAGGACATCGGAGGTTCGCACAAGGCGCCGCACGGCAACCGGAGGCAGTCCTCTGACCTTGATCGTCCAGCTCCTACCCAGGTCGTCGCTGCGGAATACGCCGGTGTCACCACCGGCCAGTATGGATCCGGTAGACGTAGAGGCAACGGCCCAGACAGGACCCTCGTACACCGGGATCGTGGCGTCGGAAAGCTTGCCCGAGTCCAGGCGCAGGAGAGCGATCCCGCGGGGAGTACCCATGGCGACCAGGTCGCTCTCGAGCCCCGCGAAGGCCGCCTCGTGAATCGTCACTCTTCCCGGTTTCAAGACCGTCTCCCACCCATCATCAGGGGTCAGACGCCGGATTTGATCGCGAAGAACGAGTAACACCGCGTCCCCCTTGGGTGAGGGCAGGATCCGGCGTACACCCTGCACCGGATGGTCTCCATCCAGGCCCTCATTGGCACGCTCCCAGGTCCTTCCGGAATCCCGGGTAAGAAAGAAGCCGCCGTGGGCGCCGTCGTGATCAACCGCCGCGAAGAGCGTGTCGGGGTTGCGCGGGTGGGAGGCCAGGGCCTGAATCTGCCGGTGCACAAAGCCCTGGTTGGCGGACTCGAAGGAAAGGCCGCCGTCTCGACTGCGCAGGATGCCGGCGTCATCGGCGGCAGCAAGAATCACGCTGGAATCGGCGGGATGGACCGAGACGGCATTGATGACCGCCCCTTCGAGCAGTTGTTGCCACGAGTTGCCGCCGTCAGAAGACCTGAAAAGCCCCACGGTCGTGCCCGCGAATACGACTCGGGGATCGGACGGATCGAACTGTAGCGATCGAGTTCGCCTGGCTTCTTTGGGAAGACCGTTGCGGAGCTTCACCCACTTGTCGCCACCATTCTGAGACCGGTAGACGCCAGTGCACGCGCTCGCATAAATGATCTCGGGACTGGAGGGATTGACCAACAGGGCAAACATGTCGCTGTCGAAATGCATCCCCTCGTGGATCGGAGCCCAGCTCTGCCCTCGATTCACCGTCTTCCAGCCCAGTCGCCAGGTCCCCACGTACAGCACTTGTGAATCGAGCGGGTCGAAGGCCAGAGACTCAACGTTGTGGAGGCTCCTGTACCCCCGGGTGATTCGTTGCCAGGAGCCCCCACCGTCGGTACTCAAGATGACCCCCTCGGAGATGCCCAGCGCCATCACCCGCGGTTCGGAGGGGGCAAGCGAAATGGCGCGAATGCGACTCGAAAACCGGCCCAGATCAACCGTTTTCCAGGACTTTCCCGCGTCGTGTGTCACGTAGAGCCAGCCCTCGGAGCTGCCCAGATCCCAGCACGCGGCATAGAGAACGCCAGGGTCCGAAGGGTGAAAGACCAGGTTGTCGACAACCTGGTTCCGCCGACTCAATCCGGGGCTGAGCTTTTCCCACCGATCTGCGGCGTTTCGAGAGATGTAGATCTGACCGTCTGCCGTCCCCAGGAAGAACCGTTGCGGGGAATGAGGGTGCACGGCCAGCGAACGGACGTCGCCCCCGTCGGGTCCCAGCAACTCGAACCGCTGCGAAGCGCGAGTAATCGGAAGCGCAGACAGGAAATAGATCAGCAGAAACAGGGCTGGACGATTCATACGAAAAAAGCGGCCGCCTTCGAAGACCACTCTATTCCGGAGGAGGCTTCTCATCTTTGTTCACTCTGATGTCAACTGAGCAGCTGTCGACGCCGTGGCCGTCTTCCACCCTGGCGATCACCGTGTAAACGCCCGGATCCGTTCCCCAGGCACGGAATACGGCTGACGTGCCCGGCTGGTTGAGCTGCCCGCCGGTTGACGTCCAGGTGACCGTCAAATTGTCATCGTCCGGATCATCAATATCCAGGGTGACCGTCGAGATCTGACTGGGGCGAATCGTGGTTGGAGAGGCCGTGCAGGTCACGGTTGGAGGCAGGTTGATCTTGCGATGGAACGACACCTCTGCAAACCACCCGGACCGATCCCCGTCTTTCGAAATGGTATTCGTGTTGTAACCGAAGCCTCCCCCCAAAGTGATCCATTTCGCCGGGTGGACTCTCAATCCGGCATACAGATCAATCACAGACCCCTGGTCTGCTGCGCGGGTCGTGCGCTCGCCCCGGAAGACGCTGCCCAGGGCTTCCCCAAGGAAGTAAACCTTATGGCCTGAACTGAGCGGCACTGCAAGGCCGCCACCCCAGTTAAACCTGTTCTGGCGATCGGCCTGTGCCCAATCCTGAGCAACCATCAATCCCACATTGGCAGTTACGGCGACCGGCCCTGCATCCTTGCTTACAATTGCGTCGAAACCGTAGTCATTCTTGCCGGGGGTCAGCCCCCGGAGAAGATGCTGACGATCGTTCGTCGTGTGGAGTCTGATCTGGGGCTGCAGCGCAACGGAAAGCGGGGATCCCCGACGCTCGGAAAGGACGCTGAACTTGAGTCCTGCCCACAGATCACCGACCCCGTCACCGAAGCCAATGTCCAGGAAGGGTGTATCATTGAAGTAGCCGGTCTGCCCGCTGGACAGCGTCGTCGGGAGGAGCTCGCCACCGGGTGCGATCGTGTTGACCGCGATTCCGTCTGCATTGACCCGCTTGTGAACTTCATAGGACGCGAACAGCTCGATGCGGTCGTGCAGCCCGACAGTGAAACTCACCGGGAACCTGGTGATGTCGATATCCCCGGGCTCGCGATTGAATTTGTTCGCTTGGGCGCTAAAGCTGAATTCTCCCCGGCGCAAAGTATCCGCCACCGGCACATGAAACAACCCCGTTGAGCCGTTGATGGTTGGTGTCAATTGCTTGACCTTCGACTTCTGACCGAACCCAAAGTTAAGGAACAGGAACAGGGTGATGAGGAAGGCCGGCTGCCGCCACCAAAAGTGGATCAGGCGCCGGCGACAACTGCCCGCCCGGGTGCGTGGGGTGTTCAGAAGTCTCCCGAGCGCGCAGGAAAACGAGTGATTTCCGACGGGAATTTCCAGCCAGCTGAATCGTCTAAACTCAGCCTCGTGAATTCTAAATCACTCCACGAACAGCTCAATCTCGACCCGCCGGTTCTGCTTGCGCCCCTCGCGGGTCTCGTTGTCTGAAACGGGATTGCTTTCTCCCATGCTCTGGGTCTCGATGCGTCCCTGGTCGATGCTGTGCTCCTTGACCAGGTAGTCCCGAACCGTGTTGGCCCTGCGTTCACCCACTTTCAGATTGTTGCGCTCGCTGCCTCGATCGTCCGTGTGCCCGGTGAGGCGGGCATTCAGCCGGGGCTCCTGCTGCATCCTGAGGGCTATCTCGTCCAGCCTGGCTTTCGCAATATTGTCGAGGCGTCCATCCAGCTGCAGAGTGATCTTCTCACTCACGGAAAAGGTCCCGTTGGCCGTGCAGCTGCCTCCCCGATCATCCCGGACAATGGCTGTCACCGTGTGGGCTCCACCGGCCAGATTGCCGGTGTCGATCTCCTTCGAAGCGGCGCTGCCGGGAGAGCTGCGATCATCGACCTTCCAGGCGTAGGTGAGGGGGTCACCTCCGCTGTCTGAAGCGTCGACGGCGGCTGCAATTAAATCACCTCTATAGACGGTCGTCTTGCTCAGACTCAAGCTGCACCTTGGGTCTGTATTGGGCTTACGCTGGATGGTGACGTTGAAGTCGCAATGAGCGGTCAATCCGTCCACGTCCGTTACCGTCACCCTCGCTACATGGGTTCCGATCGAACGGCCCAGGCTGCCAAATGTAATTGACTCCCGATCGGCCGAGATCCCCTCAGAGTCTACTGCCCATCGATAGCTCAATGTGTCGTTATTGGGGTCAGAGGCTCGAGCCCTCAAGGTGACCGATTCACCCTCCATGACGCTTGCGGAGGAGGGACTACAGGCGATGGTTGGGGAGAGCTTGTTCTTTTCAACCGTGACCTGCATCTCACAGCTGGTACTATGCTGCCCGTAGCAGAGCCACGATTTGGGGGGGCCCGGCATTTCGTCACGGACGACCAGTGAAACAGTGTAATCGTCCGGCGCCAGCCCGGTAGAGTCAAAAACCGCTGTGTCATCCTGTGCCTGCAGCGTTCCTGCCTCTGAGCTCCAGTCAAAGCTCAGTCGGGCGCCGCTGTCCGGGTCTGACGCATTGGATTTCAGCACCACCTGATTGCCTTCAGTCACGGTCGGCGACTCGGCCACGCAATTTAAAACAGGAGGGCGATTCGCACAGGCGGGGCCAGCCACTGCAAGGACAATAATCAAGAGTCTGGAGCAAACTTTTAAACCGGGCATTCTCTCGCCTCCCTAATATAAAACCGCCTAGCGCCTAGGATGAAACGTGGTACCGAAGCGACTTAAGGTACTCTGTCGCCTACCTTGATCACGGCCTTACGCTTACACTTGCGCTCCACCTTGCTCATTACCCGCCGCTCGCTTTGCCAGTTACACGACCGCCGCAGATAGTAGAATGTTTTCGAGAGAGAGTGTACGCAAGATTCTCGCCCCATGCAAGCGCAACGGACCCGCCGGGTCGAGTGATCAAGAGAGCGGGTGACTGCCAGGGAGAGCTGGCGGATCGGTCAGTTCACTTTTGGTTACCCCTGACGGCGAAACAGAGTAACCTTTAACAGATGAGTCCTGCCAGTGAAGAAGGAACTACTTTGCATTCATCGCAGGGCCATACTCTGCGCATTCGGCTCTTTGCTGTAGCAGAAGTCGTTGTGGCCGCCTCCGTCGGCATCCTCAGCCCAATACTGCTGATTTTCCTGGGGGTTTCGCTGGATGAAGCACTCGGAAGCGCGCCGGTTCTGGGACTGCTGTTTTTCGCCGACGCTACCTGCACGCTGGGGTTCCTCTGGATCATGCAACGCATCCGGGGTCGGACACTCGCGTCTCTGGGATGGAAGAGGCGGGGCCAGTTGAGGGAAATCCGTGTGGGACTACAGGCTTTCCCGGGACTTCTCCTGCTGATGTTGTTACTGAGCGGCTTCTTTCAAGCTGTTCTCCCGGGCTGGGTCAGCGAAGAAAATCTGGTGCTGGGGTTGATAGACACTCCGGTGGATCTGGTCATTTTCCTTTTCGCCGCCCTCTATGTCGGGGGCATCAAAGAAGAACTCCAGCGGGCCTTCATTTTGAGCCGGTTCGAGGACCATCTCGGAGGTGCCCTGCCGGGCCTGTTCCTCTGGAGCATCGCGTTCGGATGGATGCACCAGGTCCAGGGGGCTGACAACGCCGTCAAAGCGGGTCTGCTGGGCCTGGTACTCGGGTTACTATACCTGAAGAGACGGCGTCTTGAGGCCCCTATTGTCGCCCATGCGTTATTTGACGTCGCGGTCATTCTCCTGGTCTATTTCTTTCCCCAGCTGGCCGGTTCCGGCTGATCCTTTCAGCAGACGGAGAGCCGCTCGCGCGGCGGCCTGCTCGGAAGCTTTCTTGCTCGTGCCTGACCCGCGCGCTACCGTTTTCTCACCAACCTGGACCTCGGTGAAAAAGAGCCGTTTGTGAGGGGGGCCCTCTTCCCCGACCAGCTTGTAGACGGGCCCCTGTGTTCTCAGCCGGTGCACCATCTCCTGAAGCATCGACTTGTAATCCGAATGTATGAACCCGCGTCTCTCGATCCGGTTCAGGGGTTCCCGGAGCTCAAAGGCAAGAAACTCGCGAGCTGCCCGGATCCCGCCGTCCAGGTATATGGCCGCCGTAACACTTTCGAAAAGGTCAGCCAGAATGGCCTTCTTATGCCGGCCTCCCGACTTCTCTTCCCCTCGGCTGAGTCTCGCAAACTCGCCCAGCCCCAATGCAGCAGCACTCCCGGCCAGCGCGTCGCGCGATACCAGTGATGCCCTGATCTTGGAGAGCTCACCCTCCCTCTTTTCCGGAAAGCGCCCGAAAAGATGTTCACTGACCAGGAACCCGACCACGGCGTCACCGAGAAACTCCAGGGCCTGGTAGTCCTGTGCCTGAGCACCAGGCCCGCCGGCGTCGTGAAGATAGGATCGGTGAGTCAAGGCCGTCAACAGCAGGTTGCGATTTCGAAAGGAGTATTTGAGGCGCCGTTCCAGGCCCGCAAGAGAGCTGGATCTATTCATGGGTCCGATGGTCAACGGGACGTGACGGGGCCGTTCATGATGCGTTGGATCCCCGATGAGTTCATCCCTGCGGAGGCTGGGTGGCTGAAGGAGTCGGTGGCTGAGTGATCTCCAGGGGTGTGTTCTCACTTTCAATCTGATCCAGGAGCTGCTGACGCTCCTGCCGGGCTTTTTCGATCGCCTCCTTTTGCTCTACAACCACTTCCTCCCTGGGTTTCAGCTCCTGTCCTTCCTTGTAAAGCTCGTCCAGGCGCTGCTGTGCGTAGACGGCAATGTTGCCTGCGATCGCAGTGGTGCGGGCGAACATCTTGACGGCGTTCTCGATGTCGCCCTGCCGTTCATAGGCCTCTCCAAGCCTGTAGGCGGCGAACTCGTGCACCGGATCCGCCTCGAGGCTCTGCTGAAAGTGCTTGACGGCTTCCTGGAGTGTCGGATCTTCGGGCCCGGTCGCCTTGCTGTTCTGAGCCTGCCCCAGCTTGACTCGTCCCAACGCGTAGTGAGATTCACCACTCAGGAAGAATTTCTGCCTGGCCCATTCCGAGGCCGTCAACTGCTGGGGCTTCTCAAGCGTGCCCAGAACCGCGAGCGCTCTGGTAGCTGACTCGGCAGCCTTGACGGGCTGCTTTCCCTCCGCGTAATAAAAGGACATCGTGGCCAGAAGATTCGCCGCATCGGGGAGTTCCTTCAGCGCTTCTTCGCCGTGTTTCAGGAAGTTGGCCACATCGGCTCGCTGGCGATACACCTCGGCAAGATCGGAGTGGACCATTGGAGTCAGGCCGCTGTCCGGAAACGTCTGAAGGAACTCTTTCGCCTTCGAGATCTTCACATCACGCTCGGTCTCAGCCACCATTGCCTGGAAAGCGGCGACCTCTTCCTGCGATCGAGCCTTACCGACGACTCGCTCGGGTTGGGCCGGGGTCTGGGGCGTCTCCCCGGACGTCACTTCTTCCTGGCCCGAGGACGGGGCCTGAGGCGCCTGTTGGGGCTCCTGGGATGTGGGTTGAGCCGGCTGTCCAACAGCATTTGGAACCGCCACCAGAAGACCTGCCAGCCACAGTACTATGGGCATTTTATTCCTCCAAAACGGTGGCACCGATCCCTCCCGAGTCGGCAGGGTCGCCTCCAGCCCTTGAATTGTAACCAAACGAATCGTGTTCGTGCATCTCGCGGGCAGTCACGGTAGTTGCAGAAGCAGATGGCTCGCCTCCTGGTCCGCTCCCCGCAGTTCGCCCTCCATAGCGGTTACCTGTGAGAACAACCGCCTGGCTTCGGCGAATTCGCCTCTGGAGGCATGGATCCGAGCCATGCGCACTCGAGACCGGGCAACCAGCCAGGGCTCCAGTCCAGGAGCCAGGCTGGACTGCCGATAGTACTCAAGAGCTGCATCGTGGTCGTCGAGCTGAAACGCAGTCTGGCCGAGGTAAAACGAAACCTTTCCATCTTGAGGCCGGGCCTCTTTCAGCCGCAGCAGCAGTGCCCGCGCGGCCTCGAACTCTCCGTCAGCCAGAAGCGTCGAGGCCTCATTGAACCGGGTGACAAACTCATTATGACGCCGCACTTCTTCTTCCCTGGCTCGTTCTTCCTCGTGGAGGCGAGCTGCCTCTGCCCGCAGGCGCGCCTCGGCCACCTCGATGGTCCTGGCTTCCTTCCGTATGGGGCCTTCTCTCAGATCCTCGATGATCTTCTCCAGACTGGTAGCGAGAGTCTGCTCCGGAAGCTTCTCGTACTCTTCCAGGGCGCGATAGAAGTATGGGGCCAGGATCAGGCCTCTTCTGAACAATCGAACCATCCGGTCTTCCAGATCTTCGGGGGTCAAGGGGGGGGACAGGCGCGTGTGAACCGCCTCGATCAACGACTCCGCGGCCACCAGGAGAAACTGATTCTGATACTCGTGGCGCGTGTTCGGCTGCCGTTGAGCCAGCTCCAGAAGCGCATCGTGCTCGAGCAGGCCGGAGCCGTACTTCTGGATCAGGTTGTCGAGAAGGAAATGAAGATACTCGTGCTCCAGTTGCCGCCGCTGGCCGGCAGCGTTTTCGGCCGGCCCCACGACCACAAAGTACTGTCGCTCGAGATTGCGGGCATTGACCATGTCCCTGGCTCCGAGCAAATCCGGGATGACAATGATCTGCTTGTCCAGGGCCATTCTCAGGGGCTCTCGAAAGTACCCGAGGGTGGATTTGACGATTTCCTCGAAAAGCGGGCCGTACCGCTCTATTTCTCTTTGATGCAGAGGGCCCATCACTTCCCATAGTGCAGCCAGGTTGGCTTCCTTCCAGAGGCGCCGAACGAGCTCATCGAAGCCTCGCACGAACCTGGCGTCAGGCGGTAGATGGGCGGAATCTACGTTCAGTTCGAAGTCGGGTGGGGGGCCCAACCAGAGGGACAGGGAAATATAGGCCGATTGCGGGTTCTCAATAAAGAGGTTGTCCGGGGGAACGTGGGACTCGTAGAAGTGTCGAAGTTCCTCGAGCAAATCTGCATCGACGTCGCGGGTCCATTCCCGCAGTTGATGCTGCGCGCTAGACATCGTCTTTGCCCCGGTCTGGCTGCCTGCATCGGAAACATCGAGAGCTGCCATTACTGCGAAAACCCGACGGTCCGCCTGCAGACGAATATTGGGGAGTGCGGAGATTCCGGGTCTGGGAACCAGTGTACCCTGCTCTTGCCAAGCTGCGGTCCCCGCCAGGGGAGCCATGACAAGCCACCCCGAGAGCGTTGCAACCCCGGCAAGGGGGCGAGCTCTTTCTGAGTTCCGACGAAAAAGAAAACAGCAAGCAGAGCAAAAGAAAGTCATCACATCTCTGAGTGTCAAGAGTCAGATGTGCGAGCCGCTCCTAAGCATCTGATCGCATATATGCAGAGCGGGTAAGCAACCAGGGCAAAAACAACAGACAGCACAGTCGAGCCCACGACGGCGGGTATCAGAAGCGGCCATTGGGCTGCGACCCAGAACCAGAATTCCCGGGTCAAGATGTCGGACAGCCCATACTTGGAGAGGTCCACCCCTGCCGGCATGCCTGTGATCAGCAGGCCGACCCAGGTGGCAAAGGCGTAGTATGGGACCAGGACCCACGGATTGTTCAGGTACACACCCAGCAGTACCGCAACCTTATTGAGCCGAAACAGGATCGCTGCAGCCAGCCCCATGACGGTGTGCAGCCCGACAAAGGGTGAAAAGCCAAAGAAAACTCCCAGAGAGAAGGCAACGGCAACCCTGGTTCGGCCTCCGTGCTGGCGCGTCAGCGTCTCGGCCACCCGGCGTAGAACTCTCACGTGAAATGGTCGAATCCCTGTGGAGTCAAGGTCGTTTTCTTCCTCCCATCGTCCAGCTGAACCGAGGGTTTTTCACTGTTATGAGCAAGGCCCAGCCGGCGCAACTCACCAAACTCTTGGGGGAACATCCTGTCGATGTCCTTCTCTTGTCGATGGGAGCAGCTGAAAATGATGGCATAGTCTTCTCCCCCGTTTAGAACATGCGCCAGGGTCATTCTCTCACCACCCTCGGCCCGAAGCAATTCCAGACTCTGAGCGTCGATGACGATTTCGACGCCACTGGCTTCTGCCAGCCGCAGAAGATCGGTGACGAGTCCGTCGCTGACATCAATCATGGAGTTGGCCAGCCCTCGCTGTCTCAACCAGACGCCCGCCCGCAGGTGAGGAGCCGGGAGCAGGTGACTGAGAAGGCAAGCAGCGTCGTGCGGATCTCCCACAAGTTCGAGGAGCTCCCGTTCCCGGGTCGGCACGGTTTCGAGGTTGAGTTCGCGCAGAAGCTGCAAGCCTCGGGAGGAGCGACCGAGATGCCCAACAAGGTAGAGGGAATCTCCATGCCGGCAACCGTCTCGCCTCACGGCCTGACCGTGGGCGACGGTTCCCCCGATGGTAACACTGGCGTGGACGCTGGAACCGCGCGTCAGGTTCCCCCCGATCAGATCGACTTCCCAGCGCCGGGCCTCTGCGAGGAAACCATCCAGCAATTCGGAAGAATAAGAGGACCGCGCCAGATCTCCGGGCAGGCTTAGCGCCAACAAGCAAAACCAGGGCCGGGCTCCCATTGCCGCAAGGTCGCTCAAGTTCACCAGCAGGGCCTTGCGACCCACCACGGAAGCGGGGATTTGGCTCCTTTTGAAATGAACGTCTTCAGTGAGTGTATCGGTGGAAATGACCAGCTGGCGCCCGATCGGAGGGGTCAGCACGGCTGCATCGTCCCCAATTCCTGCTTCCGGTTCGGCAAGGTCGGAAATGTGGCTGCGCAGCCACCGAATCAAGTCGTGCTCAACGGTCATGGGAAGGGGTATTACGGCGTCGACTTGGAGCCTCTTCGGCGCTGCCGTCTGTGGAGACGTTCGATCTCGTCCTGAAACTCTCGGACATCCCTGAATTCACGGTAAACGGAGGCGAAGCGGACGTAAGCAACCTTGTCAATCTCCTTGAGTTGTTGCATTACCAGCTCTCCGATGGCCTCGGTTGCGACCTCCCCTTCCTGGCTGCTCACAAGCATTCGCTCCACCGTTTCTACGATCTGTTCCAGCTCCCTTCTCGGAACCGGTCGCTTTTCGCAGGCCCGCAAAACGCCGGCGAGGATCTTGGATCGATTGAATCGCTCGCGGCGGGCGTCCTTCTTGACTACCATGTAAGGGATCTCTTCGCTTCTCTCGTAGGTAGTGTAGCGACGTCCGCAGGAAAGACATTCACGGCGCCGGCGAATGACGTGGCCTTCCCGGCTTTCGCGGGATTCCACGACCCGGTCTTTCCTGTGCTGACAAAAAGGGCAGAGCACGGATTAATGGTACCGTCAACGTTCCAGGAAACTCAAAACAACGGCCCGGAACTTTTCACCCAGCCTTCGCGTTGTACCTTGTTGGACGGGTTGCGATAGGGGAAGGACATCCGGGTTTGCACAAGTCCGAGTTGCACAAGTCCGAGTTGCACAAGTCCGAGTTGCACGGGTCCGAGTTGCACGGGTCCGAGTTGCACGGGTCCGAGTTGCACGGGTCCGAGTTGCACGGGTCCGATGCGAGACTAGACCCGTAAGGAGTCCCCCCGGCTCTGCCGGGGAGGCAGCCAGAGTTTGACAGTTCCGGGAATAGGTGAAAAAACTCCCTTCCGTGAGCCGAGCAAAGCATCACGAAAAGGAGTTTCATGAGTAACTACAAGAGCTTACAGCATACAAAATGGGAGTGTAAGTACCATGTGGTGTTCATCCCCAAGTACCGCAAGAAGTTGATTTATGGGGAGCTGCGCAGACATCTCGGTCAGGTGCTGCGACGGTTGGCTGGGCAGAAGGAAAGCTTGATTGAAGAGGGCCACCTGCTGCCGGATCACGTGCACGTGATGATCTCGATTCCGCCAAAGTTTTCTGTGGCGCAGGTGATCGGGCACATCAAAGGGAAAAGCGCCATCCACATTGCGAGGAACTTTTCAGAGAGTCGGCGTAACTTTGTTGGACAGCACTTCTGGGCTCGCGGATACTTCGTATCGACGGTGGGTCGGGATGAGAAAGTGATTCGTGAGTATATCCGGCGGCAAGAAGCAGAAGATCGTCGCCAGGATCAGCTCAGGCTGCTGTAGCCAAGCCACCTGTAGGTGGCACAAGTGGCCGCGGTAGCGGCAACGTCAAGTCCGCTTTGAGCGGCTCACAAGATTAAAGCCCCCGGCTTTGCCGGGGGATACTTACTCGAGCGCTGTATCCAAGGAGATGCGCGTTCCTGGGAGGCACTGTTGGAATTGTACACTCGAAGGATCTTCAATATGGCCTACCGATATACCGGGAGGGTCGAACTCTCGCAGGAACTGACTCAGGACATCTTCCTGCGGGTGTATCAGAACCTCTCCAGGTTCAACGCCCAGACCGGATCCCTGTCGAACTGGATTATGCGCGTGGGCCGCAACCTGATCATCGACCACTATCGAGTCGCCAGGAAGGACACAACCGTGGCAGGCAGCCAGGAGCTGGAAGTGATGGATTTTCAAGACAGATCGGACCACTCGGAGCCCTTCGAAAACCTTCACCAGAAGGAAAGAGCCGAGCATCTCATGTCCGGGATGGGCCGCTTGACGCCGGAGCTTCGGGAGGCCGTCACGCTGAGAGACATCGAAGGGTTTACTTACCGGGAGATTGCTGATTTCCTGGGGATCCCAACCGGGACCGTGAAGTCGAGGATCAACCGAGGAAGAATCGAATTGGCCCGGATTCTTACTCATGAGAGCCCCCTGGGGCCGGGGGGGAAGTAAGTAGCGGCCGGAACGCAATGAACTGTTCACGATTCGAGACCATATTGACCGACTACCTGGAGCAGCGTCTGGACTTGCCTGTTGGCCAGGCCGTCGACGTTCATCTGAGAGAGTGTGAGCGCTGCGAAGCGCTTTTGGAAAGGGTTATTGCTCTTCGTCGAGAGCTGGAAAATTTCCCCGAGGTTACGCCTCCGGCTGACCTGGTTGAGCGCATTCTGGTCAAGACCACCGGGAGACCCAAGCCTCTGCCCCTCTGGAAAGAGACCATTCTCCCGGCGATCAGACCCTTCTTTACGAAAAGGTTCACTTTCGCTACAGTCCTTCTTTTCGTTTTCCTTTCCTTGATGGTGAACTTGGTGGGCCCCCCGGCGGGAGCCGTGTTGAGACCCGGAGGCCTGGCCGAGAGCGCCGATAAGCTGACGACTCAGATTGCGAAGAAGTGGGCCCAGGTTTTGAGTTTCACGGATTCAGTGACCGGGGAGATCCGATTGCTCAAAGAGGACCTCTATGGCCGACTCGACTACCACCTGGTCTCACAGCTTTTCAAGAGCTACCAGAGGTCACTGGACGAGCAACAGAATCGTTCGCCGGATGATTCTGATGAAGCGGAAGACGGTCCAGCAGTCGAAGGTGGTTCCACACAGGGAGATCGATGATGATGCAGACTTCTAATTTCTCGCCGGGAAAAGCTGCCCTGCTGGCGATCATTCCGGGAATGGGAGCTGCCTACAACCGGCAGTACGACAAGGCGGTCGCTCATTTCGGAATGTTCGCAGCTCTGTGCATTGTTGCCGAGGAAGGGCACGGGATTTTCGGGCTCGCCGCCGTAGCCTTTTATCTTTTCAGCATACTTGACGCCTACCGCTCGGCCCAGGGCGTGGTGGCGACGGGGGGATTCCAAGGAGCTTCCGAAGGCGATGGAATGAACCTGCCCCTCTGGGGCGGGATACTGATCCTTCTCGGCCTGCTCTTCTTTCTGGATAACGTGGATGCCATTCCACTCTCCTGGATTCTCCGACACAGCTGGCCGCTGCTGTTCGTAGCGACGGGGGTCTACCTGATCTTCCGATACTATGTGCCCGCCCGCGTAACCGACGCCCCGGAGAGACCTGGCACGGGGCCGCCGGTTTCTCCCTCCGGCCCGCCGCCGCCAAGCTCTCCAGGGGACGCGGCGTCCGTTTCTGAAAAACTCGAGGATCACTAAGGTGACTCGAAAGCAGAGCTTTGCTCCGCTGATTCTGGGGCTCATCCTGGTCGTGCTGGGAACCGTGTTCCTGATGCACAACCTGGGGGTCTTACAGTTTGACTGGCTCCTGGGCCTGCGGTTGGTCATCCCGACCCTTTTCCTCGTGTGGGGACTGTCGCGCCTGATCGGGCATTTCACCTGGACCGCCCGGCAGCTGACCGAATACCCTTCCCGGTCCGGGCTTCTAAGCGGAATGTTCCTCACCTGCCTGGGCGTGACCTGGCATCTGCACATTCTCCGCGTGCTCCACTTCAGCGACTTCGTGGGGCTCTACTGGCCCCTTCTGCTGGTTCTGTTCGGGCTCGGCAAGGTGGTCGATTTCTATCGACTGCAGGGTCGACTCCAGTTCCGTGTTACCGAGGCCCTGGGCGTCCTCTTCTTCATCTTCTTTGGTCTGGCGTGCGGATTGATTGCGGACGCTCATTTTCCGCTCCTCGAGATGCCGTTCAGCATTGATGACGATTACTCGGTAGCTGATTTCGCGGGCCGGAAATATAGCTGGAGCAGTCGAGAAGTATTCGGCGCCTCCGATGTTGAAGAGCTGGAAGTCGTGAACATTTACGGGGATGTAAAAATCGAACCCGGCGATAGGGCAGAGATTGAGGTCGACCTCACGAAAGAAATTCGCGCTGAGGACGAAGGCGAGGCTCACGAGCTGGCCGAACAAGTGAAGATCACCTTCACGAAGGAGGGCAGCAGACTCCGGATCGGCACCAATCGGCGAGAAGTAGGCGCCAGGAAGGCTCGGTTTTCGACCCACTTCTCAGTTGCGGCTCCCAGGAATGTACGCCTGAAAGTAAGAAACGGCTACGGAAACGTCCGGGTGGCCGAGTTCGAAAACTCCTGCACTGTCGAGAGCTCCTACGGTGAGGTCCATGTGGAGGGGATCACCGGTGACGTGAGGGTGAAAAACCGGTATCGCCCCACCCGGCTGCGGGATATCCGGGGGGGCGTTCAGGTTTCCAGCAGGCGGGGACGAGTCGAACTGGAACATATCAGTGCGAACGTTGAGGTCGTTACCGATCATGAGACGATTTCGGCGCAACGGATCGGCGGTAATCTGGTGGCCCGGAATCGATTCGGCGAGATTCGGGTTGCCTCGGTTGCGGGCCGGGTTCAGATCGACGGGCCGGGATCGAGGATACGCCTCAGCGATGTTGAAAAGAGCGTTGTCATAAAGAATTCCCACAAGTCTGTGACGGTCGAGAATGTGGGCGGCGGGCTGGAAATGGAGAGCAGCTACAGCGCTCCGGTGCGCCTGGAGGGGATCAAAGGGGCCGTCCATCTGGAAGCTGCTCACACGGAAATTCATGGATCGGAGCTTGCGGCCGGCCTGACGCTCAGGGGCGTGAGCGCCTCGGTTGACGTGCGCGAGATTGTGGGTTCTTTCGACATTGCCACTTCTCTGAGACAGGTCAAGATCGAGGGGTTCGATGGACAGGGCCGCATCCACAACGAGTTTGGCGACATAACCGTGACGGCTCTCAAAGCGCCGACCCAGGATCTCGTCGTGGTCAACAAGAGCGCAGACATCGTTCTTGCAGTACCGGCAAGCAGTAATCTCAGCCTGTCGGCTGAGGCCCTGGGGGGAAGCATCAGCTCGGATTTCGGCCGTTCGGCACAACCCGGCAGTACGGTTCTCCGGACCTTGGTCGGGCGTGGGGGACCGGAGGTCAGGCTCCAGACCACACACGCCTCGATCCGAATCAGAAAGCGGTGAGACCGATGCGCAATCTTCTGGGGAACTTATGGCGGGCTGCACCAGTGATCTGTTTACTCTTGTATCCGGCGTGCGGGATCGGGGACGGTTTCGGGGGGTTCGAGGGGATTCAGTACACGAGCTTCGACTCCAGTGAACCCTACCAGGGAGAAGAAGTCATCGAGGCGGACCTGCAGCTGCATGTCGGGCAGCTGACCCTGGAAGCCGGCGCTCCGGACCAGGCCTATGAACTGGACCTGTCCTACAATGACGAAGCCTTCGAGCCGAAGGTCAGTTACCGTCGTTCCGAGAAAAGGGGCCAGCTTGACTTTGAGTTGGAGGGCGCGGGTGCGGTTCGACTCCATTCCGGAAAGACCCGGCTCAACGTCCGCTTGAATCCCGACACGAATCTGGAGATTCACGTGAAGACCGGTGTCGGTCAGAATGTGATCGATTTCAGCGGACTGAAGCTGCAGGAGCTGGGTCTTGATGCGGGAGTGGGTGAAACCCAGCTGTCGATGCTGTCTCCCAATTCGATCGTTTGCGACAGCATGGTTATCGAAAACGGCGTGGGGGCGCTCGAGGTCACCGGCCTGGGCAACTTTCGCTGCCGGCAACTCGAGTTCAAAGGGGGTGTGGGCGCTGCAGTAATTGATTTTTCCGGCGATTGGGAAGACTCGGGACAGGTCGAGATCGAGGTTGGCATCGGGGGAGTCGAGATCAAACTCCCTCGTGATCTCGGCGTCGAGCTGAAGGTCAAAAGGAGCTTTCTCTCCGGCCTTGATCTGGAGGGGTTTCGGAAGGTGGGCGGCGGCTACGTCAGCGAAAACTTCGACCGCGCCCCCAAGAAGATGCAATTGAAGATCCGAGCCGGAATCGGGGGGATTGAGATCGACTGGATCTGAATGTCATGCTTGAAGAGACGGCAGCCGGCTGACGCTCAGCTGGTTGCTTTCGGACGAATACTCCAGCAGACTGTGGCATTTCCAATCTGCCTCGTCGATTCCCGGAAAATCCTGCCGATAGTGGCACCCCCGGCTTTCCTGTCGCGCTAAAGCGGCCGCCGCCATGGCCAGGCCGTTGAAACGAATGTTCTCCGACTCGATCCGACCGTCCTCGCTCGGCGCTTCCGGTCTGGCCGACCCCAGGACGGAGATTGCCTCGGCCAGTCCAGAGGCACTGCGGGCCATGCCAACCGTTCTCGCCAGCACGTTGGTCAGAGGTCCGCGCGCCGTGGCGACTTCAGGATCGGGCACTGAGACCGTACAACCGGGTGAGGGAATTGAGCGGGGCGACCAGGTCGAGGTGGCTTTCTGCATCGACTGCCCGGCCCGGGCTCCAAAGATCAGTCCGTCGAGCAGCGAATTGCTGGCCAGCCGGTTGGCCCCGTGCGCTCCGGTGCACGCCACTTCACCGGCTGCGTAAAGGCCGGGAATGCTGGTTCTCCCCCACAAGTCCGTGGCAAGCCCCCCCATCATGTAGTGGGCCGCCGGATATACGGGGATCAGGTCCGTCCTCAAGTCGAGTTCGAGACCGAGAAGATGCGAAAAGATGGTCGGAAAACGGCTCTTGACGAACGTCGAATCGAGATGCCGCAGGTCGAGGAAGACGGCAGATTCCTCCCTGCTCTCGTGCTCGGTGACGATTGCCCGGGAAACGACATCGCGAGGAGCCAGTTCTGCCAGGGGATGGTAGCGAGACATGAATCGCTTGCCCGATGCATGACAGAGGTAGGCTCCCTCACCTCTGAGTGCTTCGGTGAGCAGGAAGGGATGCGCTCCCTCCAGTCTGAGAACCGTCGGGTGGAATTGAACAAACTCCATGTCGGCCGCAGTCGCCCCGCTGCGCAGAGCCATCGCAGTTCCATCCCCGGTCGCGATCCCGGGATTGGTGGTCTGCCCAAAAGCCGCCCCCAGACCGCCGGTCGCCAGCAGGACCCTGTCCGCCCCGAATCTCTCTCTTTTTCTCCGCTCGACAGTTCCAGGAAACGAACACCCTCACAACCGCCGGGACCCGACTAATAGATCTACTGCACAGCAGTGGGGAAGTAGACGAATAGAGACTGAGTTCCTGGCCTTGCAGATCAGGGTCTTACTGATCTCCCGGCCGGTCGCATCTCCCCGAGCATGGAGAATTCGATTCCGGCTGTGAGCCCGCTTCGCGCGTAAAGGCAAGGTCCCCGGCGGCCTTGTCGAAGTCTGCTCCCCAATCGATCAGTTCCCGAACTCGCCGCGGTCCCTCTTGCACCAGCACCCTGGCCGCTTCTTCGTCGCAGATTCCTGCCCCTGCCCGAAGCGTGTCCTCGAAGTGAAGCTGGAGACTGTCTCCCTCACTCATGGCTACCGCAATGCCCCCCTGCGCATACTCGGTGCTGGACTCGCCGGTACGCGACTTGGCCAGAACCATGACGTTTTCCCACCGGCGGACAGCTCGATGGCCGCGCGCACGCCTGCGATCCCACTTCCTATTACCAGAAAGTCAGTGCTGAGGTCCTGCATGTACGAGCCCGCGGTAGTCCCGGACGGCGACCGGAATTGTCGAGGGAAGAGGGTGCAGCAACATCCGGCAGCTGGTTGGCGTAATCGCTTGATCATTACATTCAGCTTGCGCGTGAAGTCCTGGAAGGAGAGCAGCCCAATCATTCTGTCTTCGCCTTTTCTGGTGATCGGCATGCTCCTTGCCTGCGGCAAGGTGGGAGCCCCCCTGCCCCCGGTGGTTGTCTATCCCGACACGATCAGCGATCTTCGTGTCGAGGCCGGGAATCGCGGTCCCCGGCTGGTCTTCCCCCTTGCCTCCAGTGACGTGGAGTATGTCGAGGTGTACCGCCAATGCCCTCCGCTGGCCGTGGAGGAGCGATCTTTGCTCATTGCGCGACTTTTTCAGGACGAGCTGGTGGAAGCCGAACAAGCCAACCGGTTTGCCTTCGAGGATGGCGACCAGGCGGTTCAAACCGGCTGCAGATATGCGCTCAAGTTTGTAGACTCGACAGGCTTTCAGTCGGAATTCTCCAACTTTGTAGCCTGGACGGGATCAAACCCGTGAACCCTTGGATGAAGAATCTAGGAGGAACTCACTCATGAAGTTTTTTTTGGACACTGCCAATGTTGACGAGATCAGGGACTGCCTCCCGCTGGGGCTGGTGGACGGAGTGACCACCAATCCTTCCCTCATCTCGAAGACGGGCCGACCCTTCGAGGAGGTCGCCAGGGAGATTTGTGCACTGGTGGATGGACCGGTCAGCCTGGAGGTCGTCTCTACCGAGGCCGAGCCGATGGTGGAAGAAGCGCGAAAGCTGGCAACCATCGCTCCCAACGTGGTCGTGAAACTCCCCACGATCAAGGAGGGCCTGAAAGCTCTCAAGGTCTTGAGCGGCGAAGGCATCCGCGTGAACATGACCCTCATTTTCCAGGCGTTGCAGGCACTGATGGCAGCTCGCAACGGAGCTGCCTACGTCAGCCCGTTTGTGGGGCGCATTGACGATATAACCGGTGACGGGATGCAGTTGATCTCAGACATCGCAACCATATTCGATCAGTATGCCTTCGAGACTGAGATTCTGGTGGCTTCGGTTCGCAGTCCCAAACATGTCGCTGAGTCGGCCATGCTGGGCGCAGATGTGGTCACTCTTCCTCCCAAGGTGCTGGACAAGCTGATCCAACACCCTCTCACGACGAAGGGTCTGCAGCAGTTTCTGGCAGACTGGAACAAGCGCAAAGAGGCGGTGGGCGTGTAGTCGCTGTAAAGACTCTCAATCGGGATGAAAGAACTCGGGTCGGAACTCGATCGCAAGCTTGACGAACTGGAGCAGCGCCATCGCAAGGCGGAAGCCGGTGGAGGTGAGGCTCGCGTGCAAAGGCAGCATCGTGCCGGGAAGCTGACTGCGCGCGAGCGAATTGATTTCCTTCTCGATGAGGGGAGTTTCGAGGAGATCGACAAGTTCGTCGTGCATCGCTGCGCCGATTTCGAGATGGCGGACAACAGAATCCCGGGAGACGGCGTAGTCACCGGGTATGGCCGCATCGATGGCCGCAGCGTGTTCCTTTTTGCTCAGGATTTTACGGTCTTCGGAGGAAGTCTCTCGGAGACCTATGCGGCCAAGATCTGTAAGGTGATGGACCTGGCCGTGAAGATGGGTTCTCCCATCATCGGGTTAAACGACAGCGGAGGGGCCAGGATTCAGGAGGGAGTCGTAAGCCTGGCCGGTTACGCCGACATCTTTCTCAGAAATACGCTGGCCAGCGGCGTCGTGCCTCAGATTTCGGCGATCATGGGACCCTGCGCGGGGGGAGCCGTCTATTCCCCCGCCATCACCGACTTCGTTCTCATGATCCGCAACAGCAGTTACATGTTCATTACCGGTCCCGACGTGATTCGAACGGTGACCGGCGAGGAGGTGTCCAGAGAGGAGCTGGGAGGCGCCTCCACGCATTTCTCCAAGAGTGGGATCGCGCATCTGGTCACACCTGATGACGAGAGCTGTCTCGCCGAGACGAGAGAACTGCTCTCCTTCCTGCCTTCCAATAATATGGAGGCTCCCCCCCGCAAAGAGAGCAGTGATCCGACCGATAGACCCGAACCCGATCTGGATCACCTGGTTCCGAGTGAACCGGACCAGCCGTATGACATTAAGCGAGTCATTCAGGCAGTGGTTGATGACGGGTACTTTTTCGAGATCCAGGCCGCGTTCGCTCCCAACATCGTCATCGGGTTCGCCCGTTTAAACGGAGAATCCATCGGCCTGGTAGCCAACCAGCCCGACGTGCTGGCGGGTACTCTGGACATCAACTCCTCGGTCAAGGGAGCCCGCTTTGTCCGCTTCTGCGATGCCTTTAATATTCCCCTGATCATCTTTGAGGATGTGCCCGGGTTTTTGCCGGGCGTCGATCAGGAGCACAACGGGATTATCCGGCACGGGGCGAAACTGCTGTACGCTTTTGCCGAAGCTACTGTCCCGAAGATCACAGTGATCACCCGCAAGGCGTACGGCGGTGCGTACTGTGTGATGGCTTCGAAGCACATTCGAGCGGACATGAACTTCGCTTATCCGACCGCCGAGATCGCGGTCATGGGTCCACAGGGCGCGGTCGAGATCCTTTTTCGACGCGAACTGGCCGAGGCGGAGAATGCAGAAGAGTTCAAGAAACAAAAGACCGACGAGTTCCGGGCCAAATTTGCCAATCCTTATGTTGCCGCGGAGCGCGGGTTCATTGACGCCATCATCTATCCGCGAGAAACGCGAAGAAGACTGATCTCAGCGCTTGAGATGGCCAACACGAAGCGGGACACGAATCCGCCGAAAAAGCATGGCAATATCCCTCTCTAGTGCACCGGCCGTTGCGACCGGCCCGTCTGAGTCGCCCGCGACCCGGCTCCAACCATGTTCTCTCGAATCCTAATCGCCAATCGGGGAGAGATTGCCGTCAGGATCATTCGGGCCTGTCGCGAGATGAAAATTTCCCCGGCAGTCGTTTACTCATCGGCTGACCGGGGCTCGCTGTGGGTTCGCCTGGCCGACTTGGCGTGCCACGTCGGCGAGGCGCCGGCGGCGGACAGCTACCTGTCGATCAACAGCATCATCGCAGCGGCACGGGCCCTGGAAGCCGAAGCAATCCACCCGGGGTATGGGTTCCTGAGCGAGAACCCGAGCCTGGTGCGAGCCTGCCGTGAGGCCGGCATGACCTTCATCGGCCCCTCGGAGGAAAGTATGCAGATGATGGGCGACAAAGTGCGGGCCCGCCGGATCGTCGAAGGGGCCGGAGTGCCGGTCGTCCCCGGAACTGACCGGAGCCTCGATTCGCTGGACGACGCGGTGGGGGCGGCCAGCTCCATCGGCTATCCCGTCATGCTCAAGGCCAGAGCCGGTGGAGGCGGCAAAGGGATGCGTCTGATCAGGTCGCAGGAGGGATTGAAGCAGGCCTTCATGCTGACCCGGGGAGAGGCGGAGGCTTCCTTCGGGGACCCGCGGGTGTTTCTCGAGAAGGTCGTTCCCAGACCGCGGCACATCGAGGTGCAGATCCTGGGAGACCAGTTCGGAAGCCTGGTGCACATGGGCGAGAGAGAGTGTTCGATTCAGCGCAGGCATCAGAAAATCGTCGAAGAGTGTCCCTCCCCCCGCGTCGGAGTCGCATTCAGAGAGGCGCTGGGCGAGGCTGCGCTCTCGGCAGCCGGGGCGGCCGGCTACTTCAACGCCGGTACCGTCGAGTTCCTGGTGGACGGCAGCAGTGGTGCCGAGGTACCTCCCTTCTACTTTCTGGAGATCAATGCCAGGCTCCAGGTTGAGCACCCGGTGACGGAAATGGTGTACGGCGTCGATCTGGTTAAAGAGCAGATCCGAATCGCTGCCGGAGAGCCGCTGAAGCTGCGCCAGGAAAGTCTGGAGCCGCGAGGCGCAGCCGTGGAATGCCGCATCTATGCCGAAGATCCCGCCAACGACTTCTTTCCGTCACCAGGCACGATAACCACTCTCCTGGAGCCGTCAGGGCCCGGTATTCGCAACGACAGCGGAGTCTTTCAGGGAGCCACCATTCCGGTCGACTACGATCCCCTGATCTCAAAGCTGGTGGCGTGGGGTGAAGACAGGGCCGAGGCCGTCGAGAGAATGAAGCGAGCCCTTCGTGAGTACAAGATCGCAGGCGTAGCCACCACGATCCCATTCTTCAGAGACCTGTTTCGGCATCCGGAATTCCTGAAGGGCGACCTGAGCACGGAGTTTCTGGACGAACATGCGCTGCTGGATACCATGGGGCGCACTGCGGACGACGGGTTGGACTCCGCGGTGATCGGTGCGGCCCTTGATTACTATTTCGAAGCGAGGCGGATCCCCTCGAGAATTCCCGCTGATCCCTCCAGTGCCTGGAAACGCGACGCCTGGCGGAGAGGTCTGCGCAGCGGCCGCTGGAGTTTCAAGAAGTGAAGTTGTTGGTGCGCTCCGGCGACGTCGAGAACAGAGTCGAGATCGGTCAGATCTCGACTTCGGAGTTTCGGGTTGACCTCAACGGCCGTGTCCTTCGCGTAGAGCTTCTAGCGCAAGAAGGTGCACACCTGGTTGTAAGCATAGGCGGCCGCGTCGAACACCTGGTGGTGTCGGGGCAGGGCAGTAACCGCACGGTGGCCTGGCGTGACCGGGTGTCGGGGTTCGAGATCGAGGATCCCAGGCGCCTTGGGAAGCGTAGCTCCGAGGAGCTCTCTGCCCAGGGAGTCGCCCTCGTCAAGGCTCAGATGCCGGGAAGAGTAGTGGCGGTTCTCAAGAGCGTCGGCGACGACGTGAAGCTCGGCGAAGGGCTGCTCATCGTCGAGTCGATGAAAATGCAAAACGAATTGAAATCTCCCAAGGAGGGCACGGTGACCCTCTGCAACGCCGCGGTTGACGCTCCGATCGAGGCCGGGCAGATGTTGTTTCAGATTGAGTGACGGTGAGCTCCGTCCGCGAGTACTCGCCCAGCCAGATGAAACGACCCGAATACCAGAACGGAGCCGGCTTGCCGTCGCGCTTCCCGGAGAGTGCGTTTCAGATCGCCAGTCAGAATCCCCTGCGGAAAAGCCTTCTTCAGCCGGGGCCCGCCGGCTGCTCGTGTGGAAGGGAGCTCTAACAGGTACACCCGCTCGAACAGGGGTGCCAGGATCTTTGAAACTGTCGTCAGATCCTTGTCCCGCATTATCGAGAAAACCAGGTGTCGAGGCTCTTTTGCGTGTGCTTTCAGAAACCTCGAGACCGCCCGCGCGGCATGCGGATTGTGTCCACCGTCCACGAACACGTCTGGGTCGCGCGCGATTCTCTGCATAACTCCGAACGGCTCCACGGTCGTAAGTCCCTTCTCGATGCACGTCCCGGGGAAACTCCAGCCGAGCCCCACGAGTTTTCTGACGGACTCGATGGCGACCGCAGCGTTCATCGCCTGATGTCGGCCCATGACACGGAGTCGGGTATCGATGTCCCGGTAGCGGACGCGGTAGCGTCCGTCGCCGATATGCTCAGTCCGGACCTGGTGGAGCGAGAGCACGGAGAGAGGCGCCCCGCCCACTCGAGCGGTGTCCCTGATGACCCTTTCCGCAGCGGCCCGCTGGGGAGCCGACACGACCGGGATGGACGGGCGGATGATCCCGGCCTTTTCCGAGGCGATTTCCTGGATCGTGCTTCCAAGTTGCGCCTGATGGTCGAGCCCGATAGGGCCCAGGACGGACAGCACGGGATCGACGGCGTTGGCACAGTCCAGACGGCCGCCCAGCCCGATCTCCAGGACGGCCAGGTCGACGCTCCGGGAGGAGAAATAGCGCAGAGCAGCTGCACAGAGCGTTTCAAAATAGGTGGGGCGGCGTTTCAGATCCGCCGTCCGGGCCGCCTTCCGGACCCGGGCGAAACATTCCGCAAATGCGGCGCGACTGAGGGGGGTTTCCTGGAGACGGATGCGCTCTCGAACGGTGACCAGATGAGGCGAAGAGAAGCGGCCGGTCAGGAGTCCGCAGGAGCCGGCGATCGAAGCGATGAATCGAGCGATTGAACCCTTGCCGTTGGTTCCCGCCACCAGAATACTGGGATAGTCGAGATGGGGGTTTCCCATTTCCTGGAGCAGCGAGCGAATCCCGTCCAGACCAGGACGCATGGTGACAACCTCGTCGCCCAGTTGCTCGAGCTGTTCCAGACAGTCCTGATACTTCATGACCGGCCCCTACGGGGAACCCCCTACGACGTCTTCGTAGGGCCGACCCGGCCCCTACACAATGTAGGGGCGACTCCGCCCCTACGCATGTAGGGGCGACCCGGGTGGTCGCCTTCCCAACGGGCCGGCACAAGACCGGCCCCTACGGGGTCTTTGCTGGGGCGACCCTCGAGCCTGACGGAGGGGCCAGCTCGTGACTCATGAATCCCAGCCAGTCGGTCATGTAATTCTTGAGCTCTTTGCGCTCAACAACGGCATCCAGCATGCCGTGCTCCAGGAGAAATTCGCTGCTCTGGAACCCGTCCGGCAGCTTCTGGCGGATGGTCTGTTCAATTACACGGGGCCCGGCAAATCCGATCAGCGCTCCCGGTTCGGCGATGTTGAGATCACCCAGCATCGCAAAGCTGGCCGTGACTCCCCCGGTCGTCGGATCGGTCAGGAGGGAAATGTAAGGAAGCCCTGCTGAATCGAGACGAGCCAGTGTGGAGCTGATCTTGGCCATCTGCATGAGCGACAAAAAGCCTTCCATCATCCTGGCGCCGCCGCTGGCCGAACAGATGAGGAGGGCCCGCCTGGTCTGCAGGGCCCGCTCGATGGCCCGGGTGATTTTCTCCCCGACCACCGAACCCATGCTTCCACCGATGAAGCGGTACTCCATGCAGGAACAGATGAGTCGATAACCGCCCAGTCGACCCTCGGCGCTAATGACTGCCTCGGTGTGGCCCGTGACCCGATAGGCTTGCTCCAGCCGCGCCTTATAGCTCTTTCGATCCCTGAATTCGAGGGGGTCGGAAGTGCGAAGGCCCTGATCGAACTCCGTCCACTGCTGATCGTCGAACAGGAGGTCGAGCCGCTCCCGGGCCGTAATCTTGAAATGATGTCCGCATTTCGTGCAAACGGCGTGGTTTCTCTCCAGATCTTTCTTCCAGACGACCCGCTGGCAACCCGGGCACTTTTCAAAGAGTCCCTCGGTACGGACCGTCCTTTCCCCTTTATCAGGCGGTCGGAGAGGAGTTTTTTCACGCTTGAACCAGCTCATCGAGAGGCTAACCTGCTCACTTACATGAAAACGAACAACGCAAGACTTGTCTGCAAAACGGTACCATACTCATGAGGGCTATTACGAAGGCGTGGCCTTTGTGTATAATTCCGGCGCCTTCGAACCGGCCCGCCGAAGCCCCTTTTTTGATAGAGACGTTCCCGCTATGCACCAGACCAGGTTTCCAGAACCTCGGCAGAGGGAGATTCTCACCGTATCAGATGTCGTGGAGCGCCTTCGATGGCTCGTGGAAAGAGAGTTCCGGGATGTCTGGATTGGCGGTGAAGTGACCAATCTGCAAGTCTCCCGGGCCGGTCACTGTTACTTTACTCTCAAAGATGCCGAGGCGCAGATTCGAGCCGTCTGTTTCAGGATGCAATTCCAGTATCTGCGGTTCAAGCCCGAGAATGGTTCCGAGGTCCGAGTCCGGGGCGGAGTCTCAGTCTATACCGCCCGGGGCGACCTGCAAGTGATTGTCGATATCGTTGAGCCGGCCGGCCGCGGTTCTCTTCAGGCTGCCTTCGAGAAGCTGAAGGCGCGTCTCGAGCAGGAGGGACTGTTCGGTGCGGAGACGAAACAGAGGATTCCCCTCCTGCCTTCCCGCGTTGGGATCATTACCTCTTCTTCGGGAGCCGCCCTGCATGACCTGCTGCGGGCACTGAAGAGGCGTAATGACCAGGTCGATCTGCTCATTGCACCGGTGCAGGTTCAGGGCAGATCGGCGGCCATCGAGATTTCGGAGGCGATCCGAGTCCTCAACCAGAAGCCTGATCTGGATGTTCTGATCGTGGCCAGGGGCGGCGGATCCATCGAGGACCTGTGGGCTTTCAATGAAGAGATCGTAGCCAGGGCCATCTTCCACTCGCGGATTCCCGTCATCTCAGCAGTTGGACACGAGACGGATTTCACGATTTGTGATTTTGTGGCCGATGTACGGGCAGCCACTCCATCGGCAGCGGCGGAGATCGTGTCCGCAGCGCGGCAGGATCTGGCGCAGAGAAACGATGATCTCGCCAACCGTCTCCGTACCGGTATTTACCTGCTTTTGGAGAGGAAGCGCGGACAGTTACAGCGTACGATTTCGAGTCCCCACTTCGTCAGCGCCCGGGAGAGGGTTCACCGATGGAGCGGCCAGCTCCAGCAGCTGCGAGCCCGCCTGCTGGGTTCGCTGCCGGGTCGGTTGCCGCTGCTTCGCAAGCATCTCGATCAGGTCGACCAGGCCCTGGCTCTGCGTGCGGAGTTCTACCTCTCCGCCCAGCGGAAAACGATCGAGAGCCTGGAACGGCAGCTGGGCGCCTACTCACCTCTGGCGGTGTTACACCGTGGATATGCCATCGTGAGTCGGCTCGACGGCCAGATTGTTCGGGATCCACAGGTCTTGCAACGAGACGAAAGGCTGAGGGTCCGCGTGGAGAGCGGAGAGTTCGGCGTTCGCCGGGAATAGCCATGTCAGAGAATGACTTTGAGAAGGCGCTCACCCGCTTGAGCGCAATCGTTTCCAGGCTGGAGAAGGGCGATCTGCCGTTGGAGGAGTCGCTGCAGCTGTTCGAAGAAGGAGTGAAGTTGTCCCGGTACTGCTCCGATCGGCTCGAAGAAGCGGAACGACGGATCAAAGTACTGGTCAAGGACAAGGGCGGGAAGACGAAGGAAGTCCCCTTTGAAGAGGCAGACCTCGAGGATCAGGGTGGTGGCAAATAGCGAGTCCACCAACCACTCCTTTGACCTCGCACGGTACCTGGACGATCACCGCTCCCGGGTGGATCGCTATCTGGACGATGTGCTGCCTCCCGGGGACACCCACCCGCGCGTGATTCACAAGGCCATGCGCTACTCGGTCTTCGCTGGTGGAAAGAGAGTGCGCCCCATTCTCGCCCTGGCCACGGCCCAGGCTCTGGAAAGGCCAGTGGAAACGGTCATGCCGTTGGCTGCGGCCCTGGAGCTCACGCATACGTACTCACTGATCCATGACGATTTGCCGTCGATGGATAACGACGATTATCGGCGGGGAAGACCCACCCTGCACAAACAGTTTGGGGAAGGGATTGCCGTTTTGGCGGGTGACGCCCTGCTGACTCTGGCCTTTCAGCATCTGGCTGTGCAACCGGATGAAGTCGAAACTGGGAGGCAACTGCAAGTCATTGCCCTGCTGGCGCGCGCGATCGGGACCCTGGGAGGAATGATTGCCGGCCAGGTAGTGGACCTGCTGGCCCAGGGAAAACCCTACTCCGCCGAAGAACTGGAGTACATTCACGAATCGAAGACGGGTGCCCTGATCCATTCCTCCGTGTATTGTGCTGCCGTGGTGTCCCAGGCGGACGATCAGGAACTGGCGGAATTCTCGGCGTTCGCCGCCCGTGCAGGGCTGGCCTTTCAGGTGGTCGATGACATCCTCGATGTGGAGGGCTCCTCTGAGGAAATGGGCAAGGAAACAGGCAAGGATGCAAAAGTACAAAAAGCTACGTATCCCCATCTGTTCGGTCTGAGCAAGAGCAAGCAGATCGCCACCCGACTGGTGGAAGAAGCTGTGGGGCACCTGGAGTTCCTGGGCTCCCGCGGTGAAGTGCTTCGTGAGCTGGCGCGCTTTATATCGCTGCGGCGTTTTTGAGGACGCAGCAGTCATCGGCGCCGGCCGCGAGACGGACAATCCACCAGGGGCTGTACAGATGGATCGGAAATCGAAAGCCTTGCGCTCCCGGCTCGACGAACTTCTAGTCGAGAGAGGACTCGCCTCCGACCGCCGGCAAGCTGCCGCTTTGATTCTGAGGGGTGCGGTCCTGGTCGAGAACCAGCGCGTTCACCAGGCCGGCACCCAGGTCAAGACCGACGCCGATTTGCGGGTGAAGAAGACCACCGGCCGCTATGTGTCGAGAGCGGGAGTCAAGCTGGAGGCGGCTCTTCGAGCGTTTCAGGTGAGTGCCCGCGGGCGAATCTGCTGGGACCTGGGTGCTTCAACCGGGGGATTCACGGATTGTCTCCTTCAAGAAGGTGCCGCCCGGGTGTATGCGATCGACGTCGGTCGGGGGCAGCTTCACTGGAAGCTGCAAAAGGATGAGCGGGTGATTCGACGCGACGGGATCAACGCTCGTCAGCTGGACCCAGAGGCCATCGGCGAGAAGCCGGACCTCATTACTGTCGATCTTTCATTTATCTCCCTGCGCCTGGTGCTGCCGGGACTGATAGGGCTCTCGCCGGTGACGATCGTGGCACTGGTAAAACCTCAGTTCGAAGCCAGACGGTCCGAAGTTGAAGCGGGCGGATTGATTACCGATGCCGCCCTGCGGAGCAGGGTGATCGAGCGGCTCAGGGCCGCCCTGCGGAGCAGGGTGATCGAGCGGCTCAGGGCCGGCCTGGCCCGGATTATGCAAGAACCGTAGTTCGGTGTTGAAAAACGACTCGAGAAGTGGCCCAACTCGGAAGCGGGCAGGTGTGACAGGCGGATTTGCGAAGAATATGGGTTGGCGAGGCGTTTGAGTGGTTTGGGGAGTGAATTTCAGACAGATCTGGGCCTGGATGAGTGTCGGAAGCGGTTTTTCGGGGGAGCTGGGAAAAGCTAACTGGAGTTCAGGCGACTCAAGACGAGGTGGAAGAGGGGTTGTTCGGGGAAGGCTGAGGAAAGATGGACCCAGATGCGTCGAGTGGTTTGTCGGATCCGGGCCCCAATCTTGAGGACCCGACGACGTAAGGTTTCGATTTCGAGCTTGTGCCAGGGGGTTCCGTGAAGATAGTCGCGCAGGCGCACGAACATCTGGTAAGCCAGTGCATGCAGGAGGAGTCGAAACTGATTGGCCAGGAATCGATGACAGCTGAGTCGGTCCATGCTCAGATGATTCTTGAAGGCCTTGATGAAGTTCTCGGTCTGCCCTCGGTTTGTGTAGTGGTCATAAAGTGATTGGGAGCAGAGATCGTCCCGGTTGGCAACTACAAAGCGACGATTGATGCCACGCTGATCGACCTCCACTTTGACAATGACGCGACGGGATCGATCCCAGCTGTGGGCTCGATAAAGAAACTCGTCAAACTGACGCTGTTTTTCCTCCAGCTCAAGGAACCTCAGCCGAGTCGAATCCAGCAGGGGCTCGACCACTCGCTGCAGGCGAGGGTTTCGACTTAACCCAATGACATACTGGAGTTTATTCTCTTCACATTCACAGAACTCGTAGAGCCGAGGCGTGGCAAAGCCGCTGTCGGCCCGAATCTCAATCTCGACATCCGTCCCCACTGCTTGTCGGATGGCCTCCACGACTCGCTTCAGAATGGGCACGATGTGAGAGGCAGCCCCCTTGTTGCCAGGTCTCAACACGGCACAGACCAGGTCTCCCGTGTCGGCATCGAAGATCAGCAAAGGATGCAGAATGTGGTTTCGGTAATACCCGTGGTAGAAGGAGAACTCCTGTTGGCCGTGAGTGTGGTCGTCGGTACTGTCCAGATCCAGGATGATCTTGCTGGGACGTCTCTTCTTCAGGGAGCGCACATAACGGCCTGGCAGCCACTGGCTCAGACGCATCAGATCCTTCTTGGTGACGGAGTTCTCCAAACGGGAGAAAGTCGGCTGGGTGGCCAAATCGGGATCGCTCTCGGGCAACTGATCACAGACTGTCTTGAGCATCGGATCGGAGCGCAGCGTATCGGCGTCATTAAAGTCTTCGTAGCCGGCCACGATCTGCAAGACTCGTTGTCGAATCAACTTCAACAGGTCATGACGAACGTAGCGTCGGTCCCGGCTTTCCGAAATACACGAACTGAAGCCCTCGCACAATCGATGTTGACGATCCAGCGATCCAAACAACAACCATCCTGCGTCGGAAGTGAGGCTCCCCCCATCAAAACGAGCCGTGATGTTTCTGTGGCTATGAAATGGCAGGGTATTCTGGCAGACTGTTTTTGACATTGCCGTAGCTCCTGTTTAGGGTCATTGTTTCTCTAAACCCTTTTATATCAGAGAGCTACGGCCTTTTTTCTGGGCCCAAATCTCACTTGAATTTAGATCTCTTGCATAATCCGGGCTGGGGGAACTGGGAGTGCAAGTGGTGGCCGACACTCCCTCTGCGAGAACAGGGAAGAAAGGCAATCGGGAGCACTTCTTCTTGTGCCGTATCTGACGTCAAGGCAGGCCTACTTGTGGAGTGCCTTTCGGAGTGCTTCGAGGGCTAGGTCTACGGCGTGGATCTTGTGTGTGGGGAGTGGGCCCAGATCCTCGAGAAGGTCTTCACGAGTAATCAGCAGACAATCGCGGACGGACTGATCCTGGCACATTTCAGCCAGTGCCGCGGCCGCCGCGATGGCGGCCACACAGCCTGTAGAACGAAACCGGCAGCCGTTGATCTGCCCCTCCCGCACCCGCAGTTCAAAGCTGGTTACATCTCCGCACACCGGGTTTTCGCTGCGGCCCCTGTGGGTGGGTTCAGCCAGCTGCCCGCTATGACGAAGTTCGGCTACGAGTTGCTTGAGCCTCTCCGAGTACACCCTTGACCTTTACCTCGGCTCCCACTCCCACGCCCAGAACTCTGGATGCCGAGCTCGAGCAAACCGCAATCTCGACACGACCGCTGCTTCCGATGATCGAAAAGATCTCGTCGCGTTTCGCCTGGGCGTAAAAACCGTAGTGCCTGCCAATCTTCCTTCCATCGATCTCAATTTGCCAGGACCCTGCGCCGTCAGGCAGCTCACTCAGCTGAGAACCCTGGATGTTGGTAATCAGGCTGCCAAAACGGTCTATGTGAATTACGGCGCCCCGAAGGGTGTCACCATCCTCACGGCGCACAGAGCCGAAGTCCACTGTTACGAAGCTGGTGGTTACCGGCCCGAACTCGGCAACCGGAACGCCGCGGGCAAGATGGGCGATGACGGGACCGAAGATGTCCCGTCCGTGGAAGGTCGGTGACACCGGCTTTCGAAAAAAGCTCTCATTGAGAATCTCGACGACTTCGGTGATGTTTTCCCGTTCGAAGATCAGTGACAGCACTCCATTGTCGGGAGCCACAAAGGTATGCTTATCGGCCCGGGCGATAATCGCCTTTCGGTCCGATCCGACACCGGGATCAACGACGGCGAGATGAAGCGATCGCGCCGGAAAACAAGCGTAGGCTGCCTCCAGCGTAAACGCGGCTTCCAAAATGTTGTGAGGCGACACGCCATGGCTGACATCAACGATCGTGGCGTCGGGACAGATATCGAGAATGACTCCCTTGACCGAGGCGACAAAGTAGTCCCGCTGACCAAAATCACTCAAAAAGCTGATGCAGGGTCTACTTCCACGTTCCACGGGCGAGTGCTACCTCAGGCGTCTTCTGCTGATTCGAAAAACGGTGGAATCGATCTGGCCGCCCACAAGCAGAAACAGACTGCAGTAGTAGAACCAGATCATGAGAACGAGCAGACCTCCCAGGTCTCCGTACATGTTCTTGTAATTGGAGAAGCTATTGACGAAGTAGCGAAAGCCGAGAGAGCCGCCCACGAGGCCAATCGTTATGGCAAAGCTTCCGGGTGATATGACTCTCCAGGGTAAAGGGCTGGCCGGCATGGCGAAGTAGACGGTCTGCAGCCCCAGGCTGATGAGCACGAACATCAGCAACCACCGGAGCATGGTATAGCCAAGGGTCATCAACTTGCGAAACGGGCTCTGTTCAGTGAAAGGCAGGCTGGAGATTGCCCACCGACTCAGGTCATCGCCAAAAAAAAGCAGAACCGCCGCGATCAAGACAAAGAAACACATCCCTAGCGTTACTATGATCGAGAGAGCGCGGATCCGATAAAAGGAGCGTCTCTCCTTCATCCGGTAGGCTCTGGTCAACACCCCGGCCAGCCCGCTCAATGCCAGCGATGCCGCCCACAGAGCAATTCCCATCCACAGGACAGCCGAACGGGATGCAGCTTTCCAGCCCTCGGCGTTGGCCAGCACCTGGCTGACCTCGGCACCTGCCTGACTGGGCATCAGGCGGGTCAGCCCGTCAACCAGACGAGTGAACGTCACGAGCTCGATCGGAAGCATCGCAAGCAGTCCCCCCAGGAAGATGAGAAACGGAAAAAAGGCCAGTAGAAAACAGAAGGCCAGCTCTGCGGCCATGCCCCAGCAATGGTCGTCGTTGAAGTTCATCCAGAGTTGACGCCAGAAATCCCGGTTTCCGAAGAATCGGAAAGCTCGAACATCAAGGAGCTGCATCTGGACGTCTGACTCTGATCCGGGAAGGCTTCAGCGACAACACTTTGGATAGCCGGCCCTGACTCTCCGATAATTTCCCATACACCGAGGGCATTTGAACAGGTGATCAATGGTCTCGATGATTTCAGTATCGTTCATCTGTTTGCGGGCCAGAGAGTGGAGCCTGAGAAGCGGGACGTGAGTAGAATTCGCCTCCTGAAACGGGAATACCACCATGAAAGAAAAGCGGCTGACGACGGTCGAACTCATGTGAGGCCATGATACCAAATCATGAAAAAATGCGTGCTATAGTCTCAGCCGATGGGAGTGAGCCATGAGACTGCCTTCCAGCGGATCGCTGAGCTGCGACGTGAAATTCAAGAGCACAGCTATCGTTATTACATCCTCGATGATCCCTCCGTCAGCGACTCTGATTACGATTTGATGTTCCGGGAGCTGCTGGAACTCGAGGGCTTATATCCGCACCTGGTGACCGCCGATTCACCCACCCAGAGAGTAGGAATAGAACCGGGTGAGAAATTTGAGAAGGTGGAGCATCTTGCTCCCATGCTCAGCCTTGCCAATGCCTTTTCCGGACAGGAGCTGGTGGACTTCTATGAGCGCATCGGCCGAATGCTGGGGGAGACGGAAATCGACCTTGTCACGGAACTCAAGATTGATGGGGCAGCCGTCTCGCTCACCTATCGGCAAGGATTGCTGGTCCGAGGAGCCACGCGAGGCGACGGGAAAGTTGGGGAAAACGTCACCGACAACCTGCGCACGATCAAGACGATTCCTTTGCGGCTGAAAGGAGATGGACGAGCTCCTGACCTGGTGGAGATCCGGGGCGAGGCCTACCTGCCTCTATCTGCCTTCAAAGCCCTCAATCTGGGTCGGGAGGCTGGTGGGGAGAAGACTTTCGCCAACCCGCGCAATACTGCGGCCGGGGCACTGCGTCAACTCGATTCCACCGTCACGGCCAGGCGACCACTGGCTTTCTTCCCCTATGCTATCGGATACCTGGAAGGCGCCGAACTGGGAACTCAGCTCGAGGCGCTCGAGGTGCTTGCCCAGTGGGGCTTTCGCGTCAATCCCCACCACCGGCTCCATCGCTCGGTAGAGCACGTAGTCGAGTACTGCCGGGAATACGAGAGCCGCCGCGCGGAAATGGATTACGAAATCGACGGGGTCGTCGTCAAGGTGAATCGGCTCGACTACCAGCACCGACTGGGCAGCGTGGCTCGTGATCCTCGCTGGGCGATCGCCTATAAATTTCCGGGCGAAGTGGCGTTGACCAGACTGCTGAAGATTGGCATCAATGTGGGGCGCACGGGTGCCTTGAATCCGTACGCAGTCCTGGAGCCGGTGTGGGTGGGTGGGGTCACCGTTCGGCAGGCCACCCTGCACAACGAAGACGACATCCGCAAGAAGGACATTCGGGAAGGGGATATCATCAGAGTGAAGCGAGCCGGGGACGTGATTCCACAGGTAGTGGCTCCGGTTGTCGGCCAGCGGACCGGAGCCGAGAAGGAATTCAGGTATCCGGAACTTTGCCCGCGCTGTGAGTCGACCATCATTCGCGCCGAAGGGGAGGCCATGGCGTACTGCCCGAACTCCCGGTGTCCCGCCCAGAGTCTCGAGAAATTGAAACACTTTGTAGGTCGTGGAGCCATGGACATTCGTGGACTCGGCCAACAGACGGTTGAAAAAATGGTTGAGCTCAACCTCATCGAGGACGCCGCCGACCTTTACGCCCTCACCCCCGAGCAGATAAGCAGTCTTCCCGGTTTCAAAGAGAAATCGATTCGCAACCTGCTCGACAGCCTTGAAGCCAGCCTGCAGCGGCCCTTTTCGCGGGTTCTGTTCGCGCTTGGAATCCGTCATGTTGGAGCGAGTGTCGCCGAATTGCTGGCTCACAGTTTTCGTGACATCGATGAGCTTCATGAAGCCGGCGTCGAGGACATCGCGTCCATAGGCGGCGTGGGCCCTGAGATTGCAGGGAGCATCCGTGCCTACCTGGACGATCCACCCAACTGGCGCCTGGTCCGAAGACTTCGAAAAGCAGGCCTGACGTTGCGGACCGAGTCGACGGCCGACACTCCTGCGCCTCTAAAGGACAAGGTCTTTTGCATCACCGGAAAGCTCGAGGAGATGAGCCGCGCCGAGGCGAAGAATCTGATCCAGGGGCATGGTGGAAAAGTTGCCGCCTCGGTTTCGTCCCGCACCGACTACGTGGTGGTCGGAGCCGATCCGGGCTCGAAACTGCAAAGGGCAGGGGACCTTGGAATCGAGGTGATTGATGAGGCCGGTCTGCGCAGCCTGATAGACGAGGGTGGGGACGGCAGCTGACTGAGTGCCACATGCTGCGCCAGGAAAAGACATGGAAGTGTGTCGGAATTGTGACTACACTGTGCCAGATGGAACGGCGAAATGCCCTTATTGCGGGTACCAGCTGACCCATCCATTGTGGAAAAAAGCGGGGGCCTGGGTACTGCTGGCGGTCATTGGCTATGGTTTTGTGAGATGCAATCTTCAATTGATGCAGGGACTGGACAAGTTCGAGTGAACTTCCCGGACAGTGCACTAAGTCATCGAGTGAGAGCAGCATGAGTCCCGCCACCCACTTTTGCGGAGCCTTTGAGTTTCGAAGCCACTCCATCACCGATGTGGGAAGGGTTCGCCAGAACAATGAAGATGCACTCATCGATGATCCAAAGTCCGGTCTGTTCGGAGTCTGTGACGGCCTGGGAGGCCACGCCGCCGGTGAAGTGGCCAGCGCGATTGCTTCCCGGACCATCACCGAGGAGATCGGGAAGTCCACGGGACGGGCGCCAGGCGTTCTCGGGGAATGTCTCGAACTGGCCAACCAGAGGATCCTCCGAGAGCAGATGGAGAATCCCAGCATGCGGGGAATGGGAACGACGGTCAGTGTCGTGTGGATTTCCGGCAAACACGGCGAGGTCTGGGTGCTCCACCTCGGAGACAGCCGCGTCTATCATCTTCGCGACGGGTCGATCTCACAGCTGACCGACGATCACTCCCCGGTCTACAAGCTTTACCAGCAGGGCGAACTGACCAAAGACCAGATTCGCCAGCACCCACAAAAAAATCTCCTGGAACGTTCTCTGGGGATCACTGCGACGATTGACCCGGACATCTTTCAAGTGGATGTTAAGGCCGCGGACCGGTTGTTGATCTGCACCGACGGCTTGTCGGATCTACTCCTGGACCACGAGATCGAGACCCTGCTCAAGCAAAACGCCCTGGCACAGGCGGGAAACGAGCTGGTGGCGGAAGCCAATCGCCGCGGCGGCCTTGACAACATCACGATTGCTCAGATTCAGATTCTGGAAGTGCCGTCCGGCTAGACTCTGGCGGGGGCCGAGAGTGGGAGGGGGCTCAGGGCCGCGCGACGTTTAAATTCCCGAGCGCGGCCCTGAGCCCCCTCCCACTCTCTACTCGGCAGCTTGAAAACCGCTGCGCGCTGAGTACTTGACGTTAAAGTTGAAAGTCGGATAATCAACCTTCAACTTTCAACCCTGATTAGTCCACCGAGATGTTGCAGGAGTGAAGAAAGCGTCGGTCTGACCTGGACAACTTCCAGCTGGGCAGCTTTTTTTCGTCTTTAGAGGGAAGAAGTTTTCTGTCGCTGTCGGCTTCGTTCTTCATAATCCCACCTCTGGAGCCAATCTGAGGTCGCCTGTAACCGAAGTCGTTCACAATATCACTGTCCGTCCAGTCACTTAGATGTAAGAGCGCCTGGAAAGTTCTAAAAAAGGTGGACCATCAGGGCCTCCAGAAAAGACCGAGCCACTTTGTAAATGCCGGGAGAGCGGCTCTCTCTCGCTCCTGCAATGTTCAGGTGCTGAATTCCCGATCGCTCGATCCACTGCTGGACGGTGGCGGAATCGAGGGGGCTCTCGAGGTCGATCAGCAGCAGCGGGCGGCCCTGCCGATGGGCCTGCTGGAGCGTTAGCTCTGTTCCGGGATCCACCTTGCCGAGCAGCAGCACGAGCGTGCCGTCCGAATCGCGCACGTTCCACCGGGTGCGCTGTTCGTAGTCAGCAGAAGGGGTCTCCTCCAGAGGATATCGGTGAGGCAGAGGGCCGTCCTCGGCTCTTCGCCCTTTCGGACACCACCCTCTGACTTTCAGACCAGACGCGAGCGCCACGTCCAGCACCGCCCGGTCCACACCGGTCTGCCCGCCGGTTCGAACTGATCGGAGCTTACAGTCCACGTTCCACGTTCCACGAACCTTCAACCTTCAACCACCAAGCGTAACCAGTCACCGGCCGGGTGATCGGATCTGACAGGTAAACCGCCAGGGAATACTCTTCCAGGGTTCGGGGACGGAGTCGATGCCGATCCTGGGAGTTGCTTCGATCGTCGCGGTGTTCACCTCGATTCCGTCCTCCAGAAATAAAATGGATTCCGGCGCGCAGAGGTCGAGACCGTTCTCATCTCCAGTCAGGTCGAAGGCCTGGCACAGCTTGCCCGGTCCATCGGTAAGACTGCGGCGGCGCCCCGCTCGCCTTCTCAGCATGGAGTCGACCCCCTCCGCGGCGACGACCGAGCGCACCAGTACGGCCGCCGCGAAGTTGTGCCCCTCGGTGACGAAGTTCAGCAGCCAGTGCATGCCGTAGATGAAATAAACGTAGGTGAAGCCGGGTGGGCCCCAGATGACCCGGTTTCGCCTGGTCTTCCCCCGGTGGGCGTGGCAGGCCTGATCCTTTGAGCCGATGTAGGCTTCCACCTCGTTGATAATGCCCGACAATCGGCCGGCCGACTCGAGTTTGACCAGCCGCTTGCCCAGCAGATCGGAAGCAACCGCAAGCGTCGGCCGGTCGAAGAAACATCGGGTGAGTCGAGAAGTTGATACGGACATTGAAATAAGGAGTGCCGGGGGACGGAATCGAACCGCCGACACGGGGATTTTCAGTCCCCTGCTCTACCGACTGAGCTACCCCGGCAGTGAGAAAGAGTTGTATTCTACCCGCATCGTTTTGGGGGTGCAAACGCCGCTAAAGGTAGCCGCCTGCCGGAATAAAAAAAGGGCGGCGCGCGGTCACCGGTGCCGCCCATCTATGGTGAAATCTCACCGAGGTGAGACGATTGCTCAGCTGACTGTCACCGCGATCTGGCGCGGTTTCGCTTCTTCCAGCTTGGGGACGTGAATCGTCAGCAGGCCATCCTTGAGGACGGCGTCGATTCCGGAACCGTCCACTGTGGCGGGCAGTTTGAAACTGCGATAGAAACTCCCGTACCAGCGCTCGACGCGAAGGAAATCGCGACTCTCCTCGTTCTCGAACTTCCTCTCACCACTGATGCTGAGGACGTTCTTCTCGAGAGAGATATCAACCTCCTCTTTCTCAAATCCCGGCAACTCGATCGAAACAGTGACCTCGTTCGGAGTTTCGGATACATCAACGGTTGGTGACCAGCGAGTCATATGCGTGTATTCGTCGCTGCCGTGGCCGACGCGATTTCCGAAGAAACGATCGAACGCACTGTTCCACGCTCGCAGGTCTCGAAAGGGATCGATTCTCATCAAGTTCATTTTCTTGCTTCCTCCTTCGTATTGCTCAATGTCATGATTTCTTTTCAGGCAGCCGACTTATCGCCGCTGCAACCTTTATTTAAGATCCCCATTGCAGCCAGTCAAGGTCAGGAGGCTGCCAGATTCCAGCACGTGGAATGTGAGATTTGAACGTGGGAGGCCCCTCCCACTCTTCTGACTCAGGACAGCGCGACCCAACCGAAGTGGTAGTATTCTGGCTGACGGCAGGAAACGGAAACGAGTCGAAATGGACAGCAGAGTCTATCTGGACAACAATGCCAGCTCTCCCATGGATCCGCGGGTGGCGAAGGCGATGGAGCCGTACTACCTGAGAGAGTTCGGAAACGCGTCCTCAATACATGCCTGCGGTCAGCACGCTCGGGCGGCCGTCGAGCGTGCCCGATCGCAGGTGGCCGATCTTCTTTCCGCCAGGTCCCGTGAAGTTGTTTTCACTTGTGGCGGAACCGAGGCGGACAACGCCGCGATCGAAGGAGTGGCTCGCAGGTTCGCCGGGAGTCGAGGACACATCATCACCTCCGGGATCGAGCACCCGGCCGTTTTGAAGAGCATCCAACATCTGGAAGACAAGGGCTTCCGTGTCACCTGCCTGTCGGCAGGCAGAAAGGGTGTTGTCCGGGTCGAGGATGTAGCCGAAGCGCTTTCGGAAGACACCATTCTGGTATCGATCATGCACGCCAATAACGAGGTGGGCACCCTACAGCCGATCGCAGACATCGCTCGGCTCACGCGCCCTCGGGAAGTCCTGTTTCACACGGACGCGGTGCAGTCCGTCGGCAAGATTCCGGTCGACGTCAACCAGTTGGGCGTCGATCTTCTTGCCCTGTCGGGACACAAGTTTCATGGCCCCATGGGGGTCGGGGCTCTTTACGTCCGTGACGACGTGGAGCTGGAACCCTTCATGCTGGGCGGGTCGCACGAACGCCATCGGAGGGCCGGGACCGAGAACGTCCCGGGAATCGTGGGCCTGGGGGAAGCCTGCCGGCTGGCTGCGCAGTCGCACGAAGAGATGCACAACCGGGTGGCCGGTCTTCGCGACCGGTTGGAGGAAGGGATTTTGCAGCGACTGCCCGGCTGCGTCGTCAACGGCACTCCGACCGGGCGCGTGCCTCACACCACCAACATCAGCTTCGAGAGGGTAGAAGGTGAGGCGCTCCTGGTGGCACTGGACTTCAAGGGGATCGCGGTTTCGACCGGGGCCGCCTGTTCCTCCGGCTCGCTGGAACCCTCGCACGTGCTTCAGGCTATGAAGCTGGGGCGCAATCGAATCCAGGGTGCTATTCGCTTCAGCCTGAGCCGGATGACTACCGGTGAGGACATCGATTACGCGCTGGAAACCGTCGTCGAGACGGTGAATCAGATCAGGAGTGTGCGAGTCGGTTGACGTGAGCACAACAAAGCCTCTCTGGAAGCCTTCGCCGGAAACTGTCGAACGAGCCAATCTGACCCGCTTCATTCGAAGGGTAGGTCGGGTTGACCCGGCGGTTGTCGACTATCCGAGTCTTTACAAGTGGTCGATCGATCAGCCCCAACTCTTCTGGCCCGAGCTCTGGCGCTTTTGCGAGATCGAGGCCTCCAGAGAGTGGGATCAGGTAGTTGATGACGTAACCAGGATGCCCGGGGCGCGATGGTTCTCGGGAGCCCGGCTCAATTATGCACAGAACCTGCTCCGCTATCGGGATGAACAACCGGCCGTCATCGGCTGGAACGAGTCGGGCCGTCATCAGATCCTGACTTACTCGGAGCTGTTTCGGCGCAGCGCCGGCTTCGCCGCCGCCCTGCGCGAGGCCGGAGTCAGGACCGGCGATCGTGTGGGTGCCTTCATGCCCAACATCGCCGAGACGGCGATTGCCATGCTGGGAACGGCCAGTCTCGGCGCGCTCTGGTCTTCGTGCTCTCCGGACTTTGGCGCCAAGGGAGTTGTAGATCGGCTGGGACAGATCCGTCCCAGGGTCCTGGTCTGTTCGGACGGTTATCGTTATGCTGGAAAACCCTTCGATCGTCTGCAGCGAGTGCGGTCGATCACGGGGCAGATTCCGGAGATTTCAAGAGTCGTTGTCGTTCCTTATCTGAATGAGAACCCGGACGTTTCCAGGATTCCCAATGCCGTTTTATGGAACGATTTCACGGGCCGGGCCGAGGACATCGACTTTCGGCAGCTTCCGTTTGACCATCCCCTTTACATCATGTATTCGTCGGGCACGACAGGTTTGCCCAAGTGCATGGTCCACGGCGCCGGTGGAACCCTGATCCAGCATCTCAAGGAACTGGTCCTGACCACCGACCTGAAGCGGCAAGACAGGATCTGTTACGTCACCACCTGTGGCTGGATGATGTGGAACTGGCTGATAAGTTGTCTGGCGGTGGGAGTGACCGTGCTTCTGTACGATGGTTCTCCCTTTCATCCATCCTCGATTCTGTTTGATCTGGTCGAGCAGGAAGAGGCGACCGTGTTCGGAACCAGCGCCAAATATCTGTCCCTGGCCGAAAAGCGCGGGCTTCGCCCTTCACGGACGCATGATCTCGAGTCCCTTCGAACGGTTCTCTCCACCGGCTCTCCCCTCGTTCCTGGCAGCTTTGACTATGTTTATCGCGACATCAAATCGGATGTCTGCCTTTCCTCGATTTCGGGAGGAACAGACCTCATCGCCTCGTTTGCCCACGGAAACCCTATCGGTGCGGTGTTTCGCGGCGAATTACAGGCCCTGAGTCTGGGAATGCGGGTGGAAATCTTCGACGAAGCCGGCCATCCGGCCGGGTTGGAGCCGGGTGAACTGTGCTGCACGCAGGCCTTTCCATCCACGCCCGTAAAGTTCTGGAACGACCCGCACGGGACGAAGTACCGCGAGGCTTATTTCAGTTATTTTCCCGGTGTCTGGCGCCACGGGGATTGGGCCCGGCTGACCTCGAATGGGGGCATGATTATCTACGGACGCTCTGATGCAACCCTGAATCCGGGGGGAGTCAGGATCGGCACCTCGGAAATCTACCGCCATGTTGAGCAGATGGAGGAGGTGCTCGAGGCAGTCGTGGTGGGACAGGAATGGGAGGACGACGTTCGGATCGTACTCTTCGTGCGGCTCCGGGAGGGAGTCACGCTGGATGAGGCCTTGATCCGCAACATCCAGGCCGGGATCCGGGAGAGTACTTCTCCCCATCACGTCCCCCAAAAAGTCGTGCAGGTCGACGACATTCCCCGCACCGTCAGCGGCAAAATCAGTGAGCTGGCGGTAAGGAATGTCCTTCACGGTGAGGCAGTGACCAATACCGACGCGCTGGCCAACCCGGAGGCGCTGGAGTTGTACCGCGACCTGGAGGAGTTGTTGGAGTAGGTTCAGGTTTCTCTAAACCGCGGGCCCGCCTCTCCCTTCAAAACGTGGAACGTGAAACGTGGAACAGATTTCAACGCTCCAGCAACTTCCCCAGCACCTCGGGGTCACTGGTGGGAAGCTTGCAGACATAGTTTTCGCAGACATAGGCGGTGGCTCGACCATTGATGGCCCGGAAACTATCCAGAACCTCTATGTCAGAGGCCAACTGCTCGTGGGCGCGCCCTCCGTCGGCGAGAAAAAGAACCCGGTGTGGAAGATAGCGACGATGTACTTCCTTGAGCAGAGCCGCTGTGTCTGCCCGTCCTCTCTGCCCGCTCAGGAAGATTTGCTTTGGCTTCGCCCCGGCGCGGCTCAGGGCCGTCAGCATGAGCGGCATGGTGTGCGGCCCCCGCTGCAGCAATGCTGAAAAGGCTTTTGCCGAACGGTTCACTTTTTCCAGCCGCTGGCTCTTGCCGCTCAAATGGCCCAGCCGGATCAGATTCAGCAGAGCCACTGAATTGGCAGAGGGCTCGGCACCATCGTACTGATCCTTCATTCGCAGGAGAACCGATTTGTCCCGGCCCGTGGTGCTGAAAAATCCTGCTTCCGCATCGTCCCAAAAAAGGCTCTCCATACGCTCTGCGAGTTCGATCGACCAGAGCAGCCATTCGTCCTCCAGAGAGGTCTCGTAAAGGTCGAGCAGACCCTGAATCAGAAAAGCATAGTCATCCAGGTAGCCTGGAATACCTCCTTCCCCCCCGCGATAACGTCGGAAAAGGCTACGGGAGTCAGTGTCCCACAGATGAGCTTTGATGAAACGGGCAGCCTTCCGTCCCGCCTCCAGGTACGCGTCATCCTCCAGCACCTGAGACGCTCTGGCCAGGGCAGTGATCATCAGGCCGTTCCAGGATGTCAGAATCTTGTCGTCACGCAGAGGTCGGGGTCTCGTTTTCCGCAACTGGAAAAGAAGCTGTCTGGCCTCCTCCAGCCGCCGCCGCACCGCCGACGTGGACAAACCCAACTCCTCTGCCATCTGCTTTTCGGACCGAGCTTCAAAAAGAACGTTCTTCTTCACGAATTCGGAAAACGGATCGTGAGCCACATTGCCGTCGGGCCTGAGACCGAAAAAGGGAAGGAACACGGCTGCCGTCTCTTCGCCCAGGTGGCGCCGCGCCTCCGCCTGGGTCCAAACGTAGAAGGCTCCCTCTGCTTTTTCGTGGGCGTCTGCCGTGATCGGACTGTCGGCATCCTCAGCCGAATAAAAGCCGCCGCCTGGACTCGTCATGTCGCGCCGCACATACTCCAGCGTCCGGCGAGCCACGGCAGCAAAGAACGGATCCCGGCTGACCTGGTAAGCCTCCAGGTAGCCCACGACCAGTTGAGCCTGGTCGTAAAGCATCTTTTCAAAGTGAGGCAGAAACCAGCGCTCATCGGTCGAGTAGCGATGAAAGCCCCCGCCCAGATGGTCGTTCATTCCACCCTGGGCCATCCGGCGCAGGGTGAGCTGGACCATTTCAAGAGCTTTCTCCTGGCCCTTCAGCTGTGAGTAGTAGAGAAGGAACTGGAGGTTGACAGGTCTCGGAAACTTGGGCGCTGATCCGAATCCGCCCAGCTTCTCGTCGAAGTTCGCCAGGTACCACCGGTAACCTTTGTCGAGAGTATCGCCAAGACTGACCTCTGCTCCCGAAGAGAGAGCCTGAAGACCTTTGAGATGGGCCGTAATGCGGTCGGCCGATTCGAGAATCTTCTCCCGATTCTGGGCCCATTGCCGGTTGACGGCCCTCAACACCTGAGGGAATCCGGGCCTGCCCGTACTCGACTTGGGGGGGAAGTAGGTTCCGCCAAAGAAGGGTTTCAACTCGTTGGTGAGGAAGACCGACATGGGCCACCCTCCGCGGCCGGTAGTTGCCTGCACGAAAGCCATGTAGACACTATCCAGGTCAGGTCGTTCCTCACGATCTACCTTGACACAAATGAAATATTCGTTCATCAGGGAGGCAATCTCGCGATTCGAAAACGACTCCCGTTCCATGACATGACACCAGTGGCAGGTGGAGTAGCCAATGGAAAGAAAGATCGGCTTGTCTTGCTTTCGGGCTTGCTCGAAAGCCTCTTCGCCCCAGGGGTACCAGTCGACGGGATTGTAGGCGTGCTGGAGAAGATAGGGGCTCTTCTCGTGAACCAGCCGGTTGGGCTCGCCTTCTTCTTCACCAGTCTGGTGGGAGCCCTCAGCCGACTGTCGGGTTGGTGGCTCCTGAACGCCCTCGCCACCGGCCGTCGAGCCCCCGGCGGCCGGACAACTCACAAGCAGACCGGCCCACAGCATCAGGGTCGTGCGGCACAAAACGATGATGGACATGACCGGGCCTCAGGATAAAGCATCGTCGTTCCACGTTCCACGTTCCACGTTGGCGCGCTCATGAAAGCGGGAGGGGCCTCTGCCGGCTCGGCGGTTGGGCAGGGCATCTCCGGGACCGGCCGCCAGCCGCGAGGTAAGCTGACTGTCAAGCAACGTGCAGAGGTAGGAACGCCGGCGACTGCGCCGCGGCACGGAAGCCGCCGGAGAAACGTTACTCTGAGCGCACAGCGTGGAACGTGAAGCGCGAGAGCAGCGGAGGGCAGGAGGTCGGCTCGGAGTGAAAACCGGGATCGCGGGGAGGGGGTGCTATTCCGATGTTTCAAATAAAATGAGCCGACCTCCGGCTGCTACGAAAGCTGCGGAATCACGCGACTCGGACAACTCCCATAACCTCCTTGCTGGACGAAGATCGTGTCAACCACGATCATCCAATCAGCGTCAACCGATCAGATGCGTATAAATTAGCACCACCGAAACCCCACGTCAACCAGAATTGCGAAATATTTCGCACTTTTCTCAAAGAGTGCTCTAATGCGGGCTGCACTAGTGATTCAGGTGTTACAGTCCACTAGAGCGAGATCAGTAGCGACACAAGCGCAAAAACGGGAATCAGAATCAAGACGCTGTAGGCCATGTACCCAAAGAAGGAAGGCATTCGAATGCCCGATTGCTCGGCGATACTCTTCACCATGAAATTGGGACCGTTTCCGATGTAAGTGTTGGCTCCCATGAAGACCGCCCCCAGGCTGATCGCCGCCAACAGGTTCTCCGTAATGAGCCTTCCCCCGGGAAGTTGTAGCGAAGAAAAGCCCTCCACGACCGGGAGTGAGGCAGCGGTCTCGAAGAAGACGACGTAAGTGGGAGCATTGTCCAGCACACTCGAGAGCACTCCGGTGAACCAGAAGAACTCAAAGGGAGTGTCGATTCCCAGATGAGATCCCCTCACCTGTAGTATCTCGATGGGTACCTGCATGCAGATGAAGATTCCGCTGAAGAGGGCGGCCACCTCAGTGATGGCGACATAGTCGAAACGGTTGCGCAGGCGAATATTGACGTTGGTCGAGAGCAGAGAGAGGACCACGAAGAGAAGCATGGCCGCTTCTCGAAAGTAGACGGGTGGATGGAATCCCGTGTTCAGGAAGGGCTGTCCGGGCAGGATGAGGGCTACACTCAGAACCACTCCCAGAAGCCACAGCAGGTTGTGCGTTCCGTGCAGGCGAAGTGGTTGGACCTGCTGCTCATCCCGCATCAGATCGCGCAAAGCTTCTTTCCGGTAAACGATCCAGTCCCAGGCAAAATAAACAGCAAGAAGGATGGAGTTCACCAGCAACCAATAGGGCCATAAGCCCGTTGTCCAGAGGAAGGGAACTCCCCGAAGATAACCTAGAAAAAGAGGGGGATCACCAATGGGCAGGAGCAGACCGCCGCAGTTGCAGGTACAGAAAATAAAAAACAGAATCGTGTGAACCTTATACTCGCGCTCAATATTGGTCAGGATCAACGGCCGGATCAGGACCATAGCGGCCCCTGTAGTTCCGATGAAACTGGCCAGAATCGTTCCCAGCGCAATAAACGCCGTGTTGGTTGCCGGGTGCGCCGGCAGGTCACCACTCAGATTGATCCCTCCACTGATCACGTAGAGGCTGAAAAGAAGGACGATGAAGGGGATGAACTCTGAGAAAATGCCGTTGCTGAACGCACTCCACAGCGTTTCCCAGCCTGGTGCGGAAGAGTGCAGATGAGTAAAGTGGTTCTCGATTCCTCCGGGGTGGAGCAGACCGTAATAAAGAAGCGTCATTGCGCCCAGGAAGGTCGCTACCAGGAAGCGGTTCCTGTTGTGGTGCCACCAGTCCTTGATCCGGGAGAGAAGAGGAAAAACCGCGATGGTGAGAAGCAGCAGGACGAACGGCATGATAGCCCACAGGGGCGGGACAAACCCAGGTATGTGAGCGCTCTCGATCTCTTCGTAGGCTGTCTCCCCCGGGGAAGCGCCGGGCACTGCTCCCAGCAGCAGCACCACCGCGTAGATGAAAACGACCAATAGTATCCCTCCAACCGCCCTCCGGGAGGAACTCCGCATTCTCTCGGCAAGGCTCCTTCTTTGTGCGGCGTTGGGACTGTGATCGGGTTGGGATCTCTCCATGGGCTCTCTCGGAAACGACTACGTCTTGCTCGGCACGGGTTCCCGGTCCGGCCGGGGCGGGTCCTTAACTCCGTCCTCTATGAGATACCGTTTTGTCTTCTGGAGAGCTTCAGACCCCAGCTCTTCAACGGCCAGAGGCGCTTCCGCCTTTTCCACCTGTTCGAGTTTTGCCCTCGTTTCCGGGTGTCTCGGGACGAACATCGAGCAGCAGTCGTCGTCGGAACCGATGGACATTTCGAAGGTCCCGATCCTCCTGGCTACAGTGATGATCTCCTCTTTGTCGTCTCCGATCAGCGGCTGCAGAACGGGCAGCCGGCTGACGGCACAAACGACTCGAAGATTGTCCAGCGTTTGTGAAGAGACCTGACCGACACTGTCTCCCGTCACGAGTGCTTTGGCCTTCTCGCGGAAGGCGATCCTGTTGGCAATTCGAAACATCATTCTTCGATACAAAAGCACCCGCGTGCGAGCCGGGGTGAAGGCCACGATGTTTCTCTGGGTTGTGGCGAACGGGACCATGTAGAGTCGGGAACCGGGCTGTTGACGGCACAGATGCTCGACCAGTCTCATCACCTTGTCCTGGGCCTCCAGGGAGGTGTGGGGATAGCTGTGGAAATGCACGAAGAGGGGCCGGCAGCCGCGTTTCATGATCTTGTAGGCGGCTACCGGGGAATCGATTCCCCCGGAGATCAGAACGACGACCTTTCCACTTGTCGACACCGGCAGCCCCCCGGGACCGCGCAGCTTTTCAAAGTGCACCAGTGCCTCATCACCCAGGATCTGCACGTAGCAGGTCAGGTCGGGCCCAACCAGTTGCACGCGCCTGGCTGACTTTTTCTGCAGGTAGCTTCCCAGTCGCCTCTCGATTTCCGGCGTTGTCAGTGGGTACCGTTTGTCGGATCTCTTGGCCGAAATCTTGAAGCTTTCGTAGTCCCGGCCTCGAATCAACTCCCAGGTTGCCGTCTGCAGGTGCTCCAGTGCCGAGGAGACCCTCCACGCGCCGGCGTAGTTGGCGAGCCCGAAAACGCGCCCCAGCCGATCGCGAAACTCAGCAACCGGGGAATCCTGTTCCAGTTCCACGATCACTCGCCGCGACCAGAGCCGCACAGAGCGATAAGGCAGCGAGCCCAGAGCCAGTTTTATGTTGGCTACGAGTTTGCGTTCGAAGAAGTCTCGATTCTTCTTCTTGAGGGCAATCTCGTGGTAGTGACAGACAAAACAGCGTCTCATGAAGTTCTCTCGAAGGGCCGGGTCGCTCGAGGCGGGTCAGTTGACTTTCTTGACAACCAGTGTGATCACGTCTCCTTCGTCGAGCTTCTTGTACAGGACGTGAACAACCTGCCCCTGATCAAAAGTGTCGCTCCCTTTTACCGATGCAGGACCGAAGAGAAAAGTACGTCTGCCTTGCTTCGTGTCAACGATAAGCTGCTTCGCGCTGATCGACTCGACCTGACCGTAAACGTCAAACTGGCGCTCTTCTATGGGTGGGCCTTTGCTCCAGAGCTTCCAGATACAGGCCGGCTGCGCGATCAGGGCTGCTGCAAACAGGGTCAAACACAGGTGGCGCATCGGGGAATTCTACTCTGCGGGTAGCTACATCCTCAAGACTAGGAGCATCTTGACTCGGCGCTCCACTTCCTGACGCACGCTGCGGAAGGCTTCCAGGATCTCAGACGGTGTTCCCCGACTCTTTGCCGGATCGGGAACACTCCAGTGCTCGCTGCGCACGTCGTGAGGAAGAGGCGGGCAGTTGTCCCTGGCATCTCCACACAGGGTCACGACACAATCAAAATCGCCGAGGCGGAAAGCGCTCAATGGGTCCGAAGTCTGATGGCGAATGTCGATTCCAACCTCCCTCATGGTCTGCACGGCGTTGGGATTCAATCCTGCCGGTCTGGTTCCGGCACTCGCCACTTGAATCGCTTCCCCCCCATGATACCTGGCAAAGGCCTCGGCGAACTGGCTGCGAGCCGAGTTTCCGGTGCACACGAAGAGAAGTTTAGGCATAACTAAATATTTTGTTGAACTGGACCTAATTACCGTCCATAATAGGCGAGGATGACTGCGCAAGAGAAACGGCTTCTGCAAATTCCAGGGTTCATCGCGACCCTGCTGGTGCTCGGCCTGTTGCTGAGCATCTCTCTGCGATCGCGTGCCGACAGCGCGGCAGACAACCGCAGGATCAACCTTGCGAGAGACGTCATGGTAGCGCAGAAATGTGGATCCTGTCATACCCTCCAGGCAGCGTCTCTGGATTGGGAAGCAACAATTGGACCGGACCTGTCGCATCAGGCCAGGCGAGGACGATCACCCGAATGGCTACGACGCCATTTGAGGGATCCTGCGCACATCCCGGACCGAGACCTGGAGCCCCTCTTTCGCGGAAAGCAGAAGTTGATGCCTGCCTTCGACCACCTGTCGGATAGGGAACTGGACGCAGTCATCGCGTTCTTGACCTCTCTGCATTAGTACTTACGGGAGGAAGGGCCCGCAGCGGCCTCGTGTGCTTGCCTGTTAGAATGGGAACATGAGGCTTTGCCCGCTCCTAATCAGCCTGCTGTTGTTGTCTCAGCAGGGCCTTGCCAATGACCCGGTCTGGAGTATTCCCTACCGGTCTTCCGAGCTGCTGGTGGACGGGTTCCTGTCCGACTGGGAGGGTCAGCCATCAATCCAGCTGGATCCGGCAGCGACGGGAGTCCGGGTGGAAGGACTTCCGGCCGGCGATTACGCCACCGCCAACGTGAAAGCCTTCTGGGATCAGACAGGGCTTTACCTGGCCGTTGACTGGAGGGACGACGTCTGGGACATACACAAGGTGAAGCGCAGCGAGTCTGTATTCGTGGCCAGCGACGGCCGACGCCGAGACCGTATGTACCTGTACGACAACATCCGCATTCAGCTCAGGCACATCAAATACAGCTACGTGTTGTGGGCTTCGCCCAGAATCGATGGGCAGGGCCCGTTCTACTGGCAGCGTCTCCAGAGGGGAGGCAAGTTTCTGGAGAGAGCAACTCATGTCCCGGTGATCACCCCCCGGTCCGGCGACGGCCGGGCAACCCTCGAGATCATGCTTCCCTGGAAGCAGATTGGACTCAAGCCCAAAGATGTTAAGAAAAAGGGTTTGAGGGCGATACTGACGCTGGCGGACAGTGATCTGCCGGAGATGTCTGTCGAAGCCAAACTGGACCGCGTTGGCCGCCTCGACTGGACCGGGCTCATCGAGCTGGGCCAATCCCTGTCCAAGAAGTGAAATCGCGACGCTTCGGGAAATCGTCAAAGGAGAGATTCAATGCGTAAGGCTGTAATCGTTGCGGCGGGAAGAAGTCCCGTGGGCAAGGCACCACGGGGGTCGTTGCGGCACACCAGACCGGACGATATCGCCGCTCAGGTGATCGAGGCCGTGATTGAGCGGGGCCATCCGCTCTCCAGGGAGGACGTCGAAGACGTGATTCTGGGGTGTGCGATGCCGGAAGGCGAACAGGGCATGAATGTTGCGCGGATCGCGGCGCTGCGGGCTGGTCTTCCCGACGAGAGCAGCGCTATGACGGTAAACCGCTTCTGCTCATCCGGCCTGCAAACGATCGCTCTGGCGGCCCAGAGTGTTGCCAGCGGTTCCACCGATGTGGTCGTCGCGGGGGGAACGGAAAGCATGAGCCTGCTTCCCCGATCGGGCCACTTTTTTTCTCCCAATCCCCACCTTGTAGAGGAGGATCCGGACGTCTACATCTCTATGGGTCTCACAGCAGAAAACCTGGCCATCCGCCACCGTATTGAGCGGCGCCGGCAGGATGAATTCTCACTGCGTAGTCACACCAGAGCAATGCAGGCACAGGATGGTGGCCGATTCGACCAGGAACTCATTTCGCTGGACCTCGAGAATGGTCAAAACGGGACGCGCTTCGAACAGGATGAGGGTGTTCGAAGAGACACGTCCATGGGGGCTCTTTCGAAGCTCAAGCCCGTCTTCCACGCTCGCGGGACGGTCACGGCGGGAAACAGCAGTCAGACCAGTGATGCGGCCGCTGCCGCGGTCGTGATGTCCGAGGAGAAGGCGCGCCAACTGGAATTGCAGCCGATGGCGCGGTTGATTTCATTCGCCACTGCCGGTGTTGCGCCCGAAATCATGGGCATCGGCCCGGTGGAGGCGGTTCCCAAGGCACTGAGAATCGCCGGCCTCACCCTGCAGGATATCGGTCTCATCGAGCTGAACGAGGCGTTCGCAGTGCAGGCTCTGGCGGTGATTCAAGAGCTCGGCCTGGACGAAGAAATAGTCAATGTCAACGGCGGGGCCATAGCACTGGGTCATCCTCTGGGAGCGACCGGCGCGAAGCTGACAGCGACTCTTCTGCACGAGATGGAAAGGCGCGGGGTGAAGTACGGGGTGGTGACCATGTGCGTAGGTGGGGGTATGGGGGCCGCCGGCGTCTTCGAAAGTCTCCGAGTCTAGTAACGGGGCCCCTTGCGGCGCTGGCGCCGGCCTGGTCGGCTTCAGTGGACTTTCTTGAATAAAGATCGATCTGTAGGGGGAGTCTGCTCTTGGACTGGAGCACTAAGACAGCTATCGTTACGGGGGCTTCCTCGGGAATCGGGGAGGCCACGGCTGTGGCTCTGGCGAAGCGAGGATCGAAGCTTTTTCTGGTCGCCCGGCGGCAGGAGAAGCTGGCCCGCGTGCGAGACGAGTGCCTGCGCGAGGGAGCGTCCCGGACCATTGCCTCCGCACACGATTTGTCGCGCCCGGGAGAGGGGCGGACAGTCGTGCGGCAGTGTCTTCAGGAGCTGAAGGATCTCGACTTCCTGATCTGTAACGCGGGCTACGGAATCTTCGGGCCCGCGGAGTCGACTTCACCGGATCAGATGGCGCGCATCTGGCAGGTCAATTACCAGTCGGCGTTCGAATCGATCCATGAAGCCTTACCCTGCTTCTCCCGAAAACAAGCGGGCCACATCGTGCTCACGAGCAGCGTTGTGGGGAAGAAAGGGATGGCGTTCGCGGCCGCCTACTGCGCCACCAAGTTCGCCCAGGTCGGCCTGGGCGAAGCACTGTGGGGAGAGTTGCGCGGGAGTGGAGTCGGCGTCAGCGTCGTGTGTCCCGGGTTTACCGCTACGGAGTTTCATGAAGCCGCCGAGCGCGACGCAGGCACTCCCGGGATCAATAGACCTCTGGCCGGCCAGTCTCCCCGGGTCGTGGCTCAGGCCATCCTCGATGCCATCGCCAATCGGCGCCGGGAAATCCACCTGACCAGAGCCGGCAAAGCCCTGCTGGCGCTGGACCGAATCTCCCCGGCCCTTGCAACTCGCCTGATGGCCTGGATCGGCACCCGGGAGCAGAACCCCTAGCCCGGATTATGCAAGAACCGTAGTTCGGTGTTGAAAAACGACTCGAGAAGTGGCCCAACTCGGAAGCGGGCAGGTGTGACAGGCGGATTTGCGAAGAATATGGGTTGGCGAGGCGTTTGAGTGGTTTGGGGAGTGAATTTCAGACAGATCTGGGCCTGGATGAGTGTCGGAAGCGGTTTTTCGGGGGAGCTGGGAAAAGCTAACTGGAGTTCAGGCGACTCAAGACGAGGTGGAAGAGGGGTTGTTCGGGGAAGGCTGAGGAAAGATGGACCCAGATGCGTCGAGTGGTTTGTCGGATCCGGGCCCCAATCTTGAGGACCCGACGACGTAAGGTTTCGATTTCGAGCTTGTGCCAGGGGGTTCCGTGAAGATAGTCGCGCAGGCGCACGAACATCTGGTAAGCCAGTGCATGCAGGAGGAGTCGAAACTGATTGGCCAGGAATCGATGACAGCTGAGTCGGTCCATGCTCAGATGATTCTTGAAGGCCTTGATGAAGTTCTCGGTCTGCCCTCGGTTTGTGTAGTGGTCATAAAGTGATTGGGAGCAGAGATCGTCCCGGTTGGTAACTACAAAGCGACGATTGATGCCACGCTGATCGACCTCCACTTTGACAATGACGCGACGGGATCGATCCCAGCTGTGGGCTCGATAAAGAAACTCGTCAAACTGACGCTGTTTTTCCTCCAGCTCAAGGAACCTCAGCCGAGTCGAATCCAGCAGGGGCTCGACCACTCGCTGCAGGCGAGGGTTTCGGCTTAACCCGATGACATACTGAAGTTTATTCTCTTCACATTCACAGAACTCGTAGAGCCGAGGCGTGGCAAAGCCGCTGTCGGCCCGAATCTCAATCTCGACATCCGTCCCCACTGCTTGTCGGATGGCCTCCACGACTCGCTTCAGAATGGGCACGATGTGAGAGGCAGCCCCCTTGTTGCCAGGTCTCAACACGGCACAGACCAGGTCTCCCGTGTCGGCATCGAAGATCAGCAAAGGATGCAGAATGTGGTTTCGGTAATACCCGTGGTAGAAGGAGAACTCCTGTTGGCCGTGAGTGTGGTCGTCGGTACTGTCCAGATCCAGGATGATCTTGCTGGGACGTCTCTTCTTCAGGGAGCGCACATAACGGCCTGGCAGCCACCGGCTCAGACGCATCAGATCCTTCTTGGTGACGGAGTTCTCCAGGCGGGAGAAAGTCGGCTGGGTGGCCAAATCGGGATCGCTCTCTGGCAACTGATCACAGACTGTCTTGAGCATCGGATCCGAGCGCAGCGTATCGGCGTCGTTACAGTCTTCGTAGCCGGCCACGATCTGCAAGACTCGTTGTCGGATCAACTTCAACAGGTCATGACGAACGTAGCGTCGGTCTCGACTTTCCGCAATACACGAACTGAAGCCCTCGCACAATCGATGTTGACGATCCAGGGATCCAAACAACAACCATCCTGCGTCGGAAGTGAGGCTCCCTCCATCAAAACGAGCCGTGATGTTTCTGTGGCTATGAAATGGCAGGGTATTCTGGCAGACTGTTTTTGACATTGCCGTAGCTCCTGTTTAGGGTCTTTGTTTCTCTAAACCCTTTTATATCAGAGAGCTACGGCCTTTTTTCTGGGCCCAAATCTCACTTGAATTTAGATCTCTTGCATAATCCGGGCTAGGCTATTCAGGAGCGCCGTGAAGCACTGGGAAGGCAGTCAGAGTCGCCACGTCCTCGGGAAACGAGATGGCGGGATCGTCATTCTGCAGGAGCGTCACGGCCACGATTGGGACCGGGCTGGAAATGCTCATGAGTCCCAACATTTCATCGATCCCCTGAACTTCAGAGAACAGCTCCGTCACAAACCTGGCCGTGTGGCCGCCCGGCGGTAGATCCAGATCCCGGCTGGCGATCTCCTGGCCCTGCAGGTCAAAGAGTCTCAGCTCCAGGTCGGCGTCTCCCCCGGCCGGGGACTGTCCCGGGTTCACGAGTGCGATTCCGGTGTCAAGGTCTCCCGTCGTGTCCACGAAAAGGGAAAAATCCTGGCCCTCGGCTGAGGCCGGAACCCCGGATTCCGTCTCCAGTAGCCCCGTCGGAAGGTGGGTCTGGGAAAAGACTGCCGATCCGCCTACTCCTTCAAACGTCGTCACTCGTGCGTATCCCGCCTTGAGGTCCCCCAGACCATCGGTCTGCAGGACCCGGGACTCTCCCGAACCGATCTGAAACTGGAAGGAGGAACCGGTGCCCAGACCTTCTATAGTCAGTTCCAGGGGAGCCCCGGAACTGTCAAACAGGTCCAGCTCTACATCGGCCTGGCCGCTGGCAAGGTTGACCAGGTTCATGGCAGTCTGCAGTTGGGTCGGGCCGGCGCGCCCGTTTCCTATCTGTGCATACAGAAACTCAATAACCTGGAAGACCCCTCCAAGGGGAGCCGCATCCATTTCAGGGCGGCCCTCAAGGACCGGGAAAGCGGCCAGCGTCGGAATCCCAGCCGGGTAGGGCTCATCCGGCTCGCTTTGTCTCAGAGTGGTCAGCGCCACCGGTTCAAGGCTCTCTACCGTAAGAATTCCCTGCATCTCGGAGACCTCTGCAGTGTCCTCGAAAAACTGGGAGACAAAAGAGGCCAAATGGTGTCCTCTCGCCAGTTCGACAACAGTTTGAGCCAACAGCTGGAACTGGTTGTCGTAGAGTCTCAGGATGATCTGGGCGGGATCACCCGCCGGGGTACCTGCGGGTGCCGCCGGCCCGCCGGCATTGACCATGGCGAGCCCTGTCTCCAGGTTTCCGGTGGAGTCAACAAAGAGAGTTGCAGACCCGGTCGGCTCTGATGCAGGCACTCCGGCCTGGTAGAGAATCGTTCCGGTGGGAGCGTCGCGCCGCGTGAAAATGCCTGTGATCCCAATGTGGTCCCCGCCCCGGATGCGCGCATAGCCGGCCCGGATCTCCCCCTCTCCCGAGGTCTCCAATCGCCACGTCTCCCCGGGACTCAGCACGACGGAGACGGAAGGGGAGATCGTGGTCGCGCCCGACAGGACAAAGCTTGGATTCTCCGCAATGGGGCTGAAAGGGTCACCGTTTGAATCAAAGAAGTCGATGGTGAAGGCCTCGTTCCCGCTGCTTGCCGTGTTTCCAGCGTCGACCTCGTTGCTGAGAATAATGTTGCCACTTCGGCCGTTTCCGACCTGGGTCAGGAACTGAGTTCTCTCGGGAAACTGGAGCTCGAAGGCTCCGATGTCGACGTTCAGGCCGAACAAACGGGGTTCATCGGCAAGGTCGAACTCCCCCAGTCCGCCGGGGGGCGTGTTCATCCCTCCGTCTATGGCCGGGGAACCGGCCATAGGGTGGTAATCACCGTTGGCAGCATCAGCAAAAAACGGATTGATCCCGATCAGGTTGCCCTCTCCGGTCAGGTTGCCCGGATCGAACGCGTCCGTCTCGTTTTCGTACACAATCGAGTTGTCCAGTCTGGAGGCGTCCAGTTGAATCCCGGTTCCCTGGTTGTGGGTGACCGTTAGATTCGTCAACTGCAGCCCCGATCCCGAACCGATGATCCCGCCGGTCCCGCCCGCGATCAACGAATCCCGGAGGAAGAAGGCACCCGGGGCAATGACATTGAGCTGAGCGTCACTGCCCCCCACCGGGCCGGTGTTGTTCAGCCAGATGTTCTGACAGGCTTCTACCAGCGAACTCCCTCGCACGTTGAAAACACTTGCGTACCCGAATACAGTCCCTGTACCTCTGGCGTTGTTGTCCTGGATGCTGTTGCGGCTGAACACTCCCATCACCCGATCAGCCACGTTGATTTCGAAGGCGCCACCGCGGACTTCGCCCTGGGAGCTGACCCGCTGCCCGCTGAAGGAATTCCGAAGAACCTGAAACCGTGCATCCTGCGAAGTATTGAGAAGGAGCCCCCCTGCCCTGGTGTCTCCGATCGAGGACTCGCACGAATTGTTCACGAAGAGGCTGTCCTCGATGCGGACCTCGCTGGCACCGTTGGCGGAAACGCTCAGCGCGCCGCCTACCGCGTTGGCCTGGCGTGTGCGCACGAAGTTCTCTGTGAACTCGCTGTTTAGAACGTAGAAGTGGTTCGCCGCCGAGTCGCCCATCCGCACCTCAACGGCCCCGGTGCCGCCCACTACGGCTCGGGTCTGATTCGCTCTGATTTCACAGCTCTCCAGACTCAACCCCGCCTCGTCCCTCAAAACGGCATTGATTGCCGAGGCAGAGGACAAAAGGCTCGACCCGTTCAGAAACCCGGCACGGTTGTTTATGAACCGACAGGAGACGAAAGAGACCACCGCGTCATTGGTGGCCTCGAGTTCGAGCCCTCCGCCTGTCTGTTCTGAGAAACCGCCTACAAAAGAGAGGTACTCGAAGCGCAGATCTCCTCCCGAAAGGTTGATTTCAAGAATGCGGGAAATGCCGTTGCCATTGAGGGAAGTCAGGCCCGGGTCCATGACCTGCTGTTCGAACGGCGCCCAGCCCCCCGAGATGATCAGAGAGGTGGACCCGGAAAACTGGACCATTTGTTAAGGTGGCTCCGACCTGAATCAGAAAGGATGAGGAGTCATGGCAAAACGAAGGAATTTCTCAGCTCAGTTTAAAGCGAAGGTGGCGCTGGAAGCGCTTCGAGGCGAACGCACCCTGAGCGAGTTGGCGGCTCGCTACGAGATCCATCCGAGTGTGATCACGAATTGGAAAAAGCGGGCCCGGGAAGGTCTGGGCGATGTGTTCGCGGGCAAGGTTGAGAAGCGTCAGAGAGGAAGCGAGGCGGAGACCAAAGAGCTTTATGCCAAGATCGGCGAACTGACGGTGGAAAAGGATTTTTTGTCCAAAGCGCTCGATCGCTGAGTGTAAAGGCCAGAAGGGCCACGATCGAGCCAAAGCACCCGAGGCTGAGCATTCGTAGACAATGCAGGCTGATGAGTCTGAACCGTTCGACTTTGTACTATGAGCCCAAAGGCGAGAGCGAAGAAAACCTGCAACTGATGAGACGATTGGACGAGCAGTTCTTAAAGACCCCCTACTACGGATCCCGGCAGATGGTCTATCACTTGAAACGGCGGGGCGGTCGGGTAGGCCGCAAGAGGGTTCGTCGTCTGATGGCCAAAATGGGCCTGGCGGTCATCTATCAAAAGCCGCGGACTTCACGGCCTCACCCGGAGAATCGAGTGTATCCGTATCTTCTTCGAGGATTGGCGGTCACCCGGCCCGATCAGGTGTGGTGCACGGATGTCACCTACATCCCGATGCGTCGGGGCTTTTTGTACCTGGTGGCGATCATGGACTGGTACAGCCGCTGGGTTTTGTCCTGGAGGCTGTCGAACACGCTGGAGCCGTCCTTTTGTTGCGAAGCACTCGAGGAAGCGCTCAACAGGTACGATCCCCCGGAGATCTTCAATACAGACCAGGGGAGTCAGTTCACCAGCACGGAGTTCACGGGACTACTCAAAGGGGCCGGGGTGCGTATCTCGATGGACGGGAGAGGCCGCTGGATGGACAACGTCTTCATCGAGCGTCTGTGGCGTTCACTCAAATACGAATGCGTCTATCTGAACGCTTTCGAAACCGGGTCGGAAGCCCGTCAAGGGATCGGCCATTGGATCGACCTATACAACAGCGAGAGACCTCACTCGGCGCACGCTGGGGCGACGCCGGAGGAGGTGTACACTGGCTTGAAAAAACATTCCGAGAGGGACCTTGCCCTCAGGCTCGCCCCCTCTCAGAATTTCCCTTACTGGCGGCAACAACAACTGCGGAGTCCACCTTAGAAATGCCGCCAAGTGGTCCAACCGATGGGGTCCACCTCTGATCACCCTCGAGCTTGGCCGTCTGGAAGTAGATTCCCTGCGTTATCCTGATCTCGTTGTCTCCCCCGGCGTCAACGGCTGCATCGATGGCGGCCTGAACGGTGGCGTGTGTTCCCCCTGGACCGACCGTGAAGGTGGTCGCCGGGACGAAGATGATCAAGAGCTGAAGCACGAAGACAAAGCAGAATAACCGCATCATGTCCCTGAATTGTGGCAGATTCGGGAATCGAACTCTATAGCGCGAATCACCTTCGCGCGTCCGCGCTGTTCCACGTTCCATGTTCCACGTTCCCCGTCTTCTTACGTTCAGCCTGGACGCTTAGCCCGGATTATGCAAAAGATCTGAATCCGAGTGAGATTCTGGCTCCAGGAAAGAGCCGTAGCCCTCTGATATAAAAGGGTTTACAAAAACAATGACCCTAAACAGGAGCTACGGCAATGTTGAAAGCAGTCTGCCAGAATACCCTGCCATTTCACAGCCACAGAAAGATCACGACGCGTTTTGATGGAGGGAGCCTCACTTCCGACGCAGGATGGTTGTTGTTTGGATCCCTGGATCGTCAACATCGATTGTGCGAGGGCTTCAGTTCGTGTATTGCGGAAAGTCGAGACCGACGCTACGTTCGTCATGACCTGTTGAAGTTGATCCGACAACGAGTCTTGCAGATCGTGGCCGGCTACGAAGACTGTAACGACGCCGATACGCTGCGCTCGGATCCGATGCTCAAGACCGTCTGTGATCAGTTGCCAGAGAGCGATCCCGATTTGGCCACCCAGCCGACTTTCTCCCGCCTGGAGAACTCCGTCACCAAGAAGGATCTGATGCGTCTGAGCCGGTGGCTGCTAGCCCGGATTATGCAAGAGATCTAAATTCAAGTGAGATTCTGGCTCCAGGAAAAAGCCGTAGCCCTCTGATATAAAAGGGTTTACAAAAACAATGACCCTAAACAGGAGCTACGGCAATGTTGAAAGCAGTCTGCCAGAATACCCTGCCATTTCACAGCCACAGAAAGATCACGACGCGTTTTGATGGAGGGAGCCTCACTTCCGACGCAGGATGGTTGTTGTTTGGATCCCTGGATCGTCAACATCGATTGTGCGAGGGCTTCAGTTCGTGTATTGCGGAAAGTCGAGACCGACGCTACGTTCGTCATGACCTGTTGAAGTTGATCCGACAACGAGTCTTGCAGATCGTGGCCGGCTACGAAGACTGTAATGACGCCGATACGCTGCGCTCGGATCCGATGCTCAAGACCGTCTGTGATCAGTTGCCAGAGAGCGATCCCGATTTGGCCACCCAGCCGACTTTCTCCCGCCTGGAGAACTCCGTCACCAAGAAGGATCTGATGCGTCTGAGCCGGTGGCTGCCAGGCCGTTATGTGCGCTCCCTGAAGAAGAGACGTCCCAGCAAGATCATCCTGGATCTGGACAGTACCGACGACCACACTCACGGCCAACAGGAGTTCTCCTTCTACCACGGGTATTACCGAAACCACATTCTGCATCCTTTGCTGATCTTCGATGCCGACACGGGAGACCTGGTCTGTGCCGTGTTGAGACCTGGCAACAAGGGGGCTGCCTCTCACATCGTGCCCATTCTGAAGCGAGTCGTGGAGGCCATCCGACAAGCAGTGGGGACGGATGTCGAGATTGAGATTCGGGCCGACAGCGGCTTTGCCACGCCTCGGCTCTACGAGTTCTGTGAATGTGAAGAGAATAAACTCCAGTATGTCATTGGGTTAAGTCGAAACCCTCGCCTGCAGCGAGTGGTCGAGCCCCTGCTGGATTCGACTCGGCTGAGGTTCCTTGAGCTGGAGGAAAAACAGCGTCAGTTTGACGAGTTTCTTTATCGAGCCCACAGCTGGGATCGATCCCGTCGCGTCATTGTCAAAGTGGAGGTCGATCAGCGTGGCATCAATCGTCGCTTTGTAGTTACCAACCGGGACGATCTCTGCTCCCAATCACTTTATGACCACTACACAAACCGAGGGCAGACCGAGAACTTCATCAAGGCCTTCAAGAATCATCTGAGCATGGACCGACTCAGCTGTCATCGATTCCTGGCCAATCAGTTTCGACTCCTCCTGCATGCACTGGCTTACCAGATGTTCGTGCGCCTGCGCGACTATCTTCACGGAACCCCCTGGCACAAGCTCGAAATCGAAACCTTACGTCGTCGGGTCCTCAAGATTGGGGCCCGGATCCGACAAACCACTCGACGCATCTGGGTCCATCTTTCCTCAGCCTTCCCCGAACAACCCCTCTTCCACCTCGTCTTGAGTCGCCTGAACTCCAGTTAGCTTTTCCCAGCTCCCCCGAAAAACCGCTTCCGACACTCATCCAGGCCCAGATCTGTCTGAAATTCACTCCCCAAACCACTCAAACGCCTCGCCAACCCATATTCTTCGCAAATCCGCCTGTCACACCTGCCCGCTTCCGAGTTGGGCCACTTCTCGAGTCGTTTTTCAACACCGAACTACGGTTCTTGCATAATCCGGGCTAGGCCGTTATGTGCGCTCCCTGAAGAAGAGACGTCCCAGCAAGATCATCCTGGATCTGGACAGTACCGACGACCACACTCACGGCCAACAGGAGTTCTCCTTCTACCACGGGTATTACCGAAACCACATTCTGCATCCTTTGCTGATCTTCGATGCCGACACGGGAGACCTGGTCTGTGCCGTGTTGAGACCTGGCAACAAGGGGGCTGCCTCTCACATCGTGCCCATTCTGAAGCGAGTCGTGGAGGCCATCCGACAAGCAGTGGGGACGGATGTCGAGATTGAGATTCGGGCCGACAGCGGCTTTGCCACGCCTCGGCTCTACGAGTTCTGTGAATGTGAAGAGAATAAACTCCAGTATGTCATTGGGTTAAGTCGAAACCCTCGCCTGCAGCGAGTGGTCGAGCCCCTGCTGGATTCGACTCGGCTGAGGTTCCTTGAGCTGGAGGAAAAACAGCGTCAGTTTGACGAGTTTCTTTATCGAGCCCACAGCTGGGATCGATCCCGTCGCGTCATTGTCAAAGTGGAGGTCGATCAGCGTGGCATCAATCGTCGCTTTGTAGTTGCCAACCGGGACGATCTCTGCTCCCAATCACTTTATGACCACTACACAAACCGAGGGCAGACCGAGAACTTCATCAAGGCCTTCAAGAATCATCTGAGCATGGACCGACTCAGCTGTCATCGATTCCTGGCCAATCAGTTTCGACTCCTCCTGCATGCACTGGCTTACCAGATGTTCGTGCGCCTGCGCGACTATCTTCACGGAACCCCCTGGCACAAGCTCGAAATCGAAACCTTACGTCGTCGGGTCCTCAAGATTGGGGCCCGGATCCGACAAACCACTCGACGCATCTGGGTCCATCTTTCCTCAGCCTTCCCCGAACAACCCCTCTTCCACCTCGTCTTGAGTCGCCTGAACTCCAGTTAGCTTTTCCCAGCTCCCCCGAAAAACCGCTTCCGACACTCATCCAGGCCCAGATCTGTCTGAAATTCACTCCCCAAACCACTCAAACGCCTCGCCAACCCATATTCTTCGCAAATCCGCCTGTCACACCTGCCCGCTTCCGAGTTGGGCCACTTCTCGAGTCGTTTTTCAACACCGAACTACGGTTCTTGCATAATCCGGGTTAGCCCTCCGTCCGGACGAGCTCCGGCGGTTATGGGCGATCGTGAACGGCTTTCCAGAGGACGGCGGTCAGGGTCTTGGCGTCGCGGATCTGGCCGGAGAGAGCGAGTTGCAGGGCCTCGTCCAGAGTGAAGAATTCAATTTCAAGATGCTCGTCAAACTCGGGATTACTGGCTGTTTCGACGAGATGGGCGCTGTAATACAGATGAAGCAGTTCATCACAGAATCCGGGGGTCGCGTAAAAGCTGAATACATGCTCGAGATCGAGCGGGCGGTACCCGGTTTCTTCTTCCATCTCCCGGGCCGCAGCGTCACGTGGGTCCTCCCCGGGACCCAGCTTGCCGGCCGGCAATTCCAGTAACTTTTCCTGCATCGGGTAGCGAAGTTGCCTGACAAAGGGAATCAGACCATCGTCTCTGAGGCCGAGAAGAACGACTCCTCCCGGGTGCCGAACCACCTCGCGGATGGTAGCCCGGCCGCCAAATTCAAGTTGATCCACTTCCAGGCGGACAATTCTGCCTTCGTAAATGCACCGGCTGTCCAGGACCCGGCCGTGTGGGGAAGTCTCCACTGGTTCTCTCTCCTTTTTCGACTTTGGCCGACCTTTCCGCATCTCAATACCAGCTGCATCTTGGGGCCTGAATTCCCAAAGTGGTTTATATGAAGACGTGGGGACATATTGGCATTCTGGTCTGTCTAGGTTCGCTTGCCTATGCGAACTCCTTTCCCGGCGCTTTTCACTTCGATGATTTTGCGCTGCTGCTGGACAGCCCCAGGGTGGCGGGGAAGGATTTTGACTATGCGCTCTTCCTGAATCACTACGGGGGACGACCTCTCACTCTGTGGACCTTTCATCTCAACCACCGATGGAACGGGGCCGATCCGGCGGCTTTTCACGCCGTCAGTCTCTTGCTGCACCTGCTGGCCGGGGTGCTTTTGTATCGAACTGCGTGCACGTTTGGTTTCGAGCGGGGAGCCGCGTTTCTGGGGGCGGCTATCTTCCTCGTCCACCCGCTTCAGTCACAGCCGGTCAACTATATCTGGTCACGCTCCGTGCTGCTGATGTCGGTCTGGAGCCTGGTCTCGACGTTGTCCATCAGGAAGAATCCTGTGATTGGGCTGGGAGCCTTTCAACTGGCGGTGTGGAGTCGCCTCGAGGCGGTCGTGCTGGCGCCGCTTCTGCTCGTCTTGAATCGCCGCTGGTGGTGGGCGCCGGTCGGTCTCGGGTGCCTCAACCTGATCGCAGCCTATCGGGGGATTCTCCAGGAGGAGCCCTCAGAGTTCGGCCCTGGCTATGCGGATTCGACCAGCTACTGGCGAGCGCAGCCCTGGGTGCTCATGCGCTACCTGTCGCTGATGATGTGGCCCTCCGGTCTGAGTGTCGATCACGGTGTGGGAGAAGTGGGATCCGTTGCTGCACTTGTTCCCGCTCTTTTGTTTCTGGGAGGATGCCTGGCCTTCTATCTGTTCGACTCGGAGCGCCGGGCCGGGATACCGGGTGTCGTGCTGGGGCTGTCAGTTTTGCTGCTGCTGCCTTCAGCCCTGGTAGCCAACCCGGACCTTCTCAATGAAAGTCGCCCCTATCTTGCACTTGCGGGTGTCAGCATCGTGGCCTCCGCGGGGTTGCTGCGCCTGGTGGGATCGAACCGCGCAGGCCGGCTGATCGCGGGTAGCGTGATCCTGGTACCTCTACTTTTTGCGACCAGGGCCAGGAACGAAGTCTGGCAGCGGGACGTTGATCTGTGGACAGACGCCGTGGCTAAGGCACCCGGGAAGTCGCAGGCCCACTACAACCTGGGATCGGCTCTGGCCGCGGAGGGCCGGACCGGGAGAGCTCGTCAGGCTTTCCTGAATGCGAGTCGTTTGAATCCCTTTGACGATCTGAGCTATGCTGGCTTAGGGTACTGTGCCGAGATGGAAGGCCTGTCCGAACTCGCTGAAGGCTATTATCTGCAGGCGGTTGAACTGGCTCCTGACAATACCTATGCCCAGGAGGCGGTAGCTCGAATGGGGATCCTTAGGGGTCGAAGCCGGCAATGAAATACGCAAGCCAGATCAATGTCGTGATCGTGGTAGTCGCCCTGGTGACCGTGGGCTACGCGGTCTCTCAGACCCTCTGGAAATCGCCCTTTACCCCTTCTGTGGAAATCACTGAGGCCGGCGGGTCGGAAGGAGTCTCCAGACTGGAGGCAAACGATGCCCCGGCGTCGGCCGAAGCAGAGCTGACGGGCCGCGAGAACCTGAGACGGCAAGTCCAGCAGCCTCGGCCCCCAGCTGCATTTCAGCCCAACCGTGAGGCCGCGGCCCCCCCCGTCAATCGGCAACCAGCATCCTCCGGCCAAAGAAGATTGCCCGCGGGTTTGTATCCGGCGGGAGGCGGTAACCCGCCGGCACGAGGCCCCCGAGTGACGACAATGCGGGGCGGCCCGGCACCGGAAGGCGCAGATCCGATTCGAGAGGGAGCCGGCTCGAAGCGCCAGACTGAATCGGTCGACCGCTCCACTGACGGCCGGAGAAGCAATCCCGCGGGGCCTCCCGACCGGCTGGGCCAGAGACCGGGTGGCCGCGCGCTTCCGCAGGGCCGGGCCAATGCTCCCGCCGGTAGGGCCAGGCGAAACACCCAGCCGCCGCCCCCTCCTTCCCGCTCATCCAACCGGTAAGAGCCTCGAGTGTCGGCCGCACGAACGTCGAAGGAGCACGCCCGGCGGGTGATACAATTCCGCTGCTATGACGCGATCCGACTCACCATTCCGTAACCGCCTGGCCGACAAAACGAGCCCCTATCTGCTTCAGCATGCAGGGAATCCGGTGGACTGGCATCCCTGGGGAGAAGAAGCGCTGAAACTGGCGGAAACCCTCGATCGTCCGATGCTCTTGAGCATCGGCTATTCGGCCTGTCACTGGTGCCACGTAATGGAGAGGGAGTCCTTCGAAAACGAGGCCATTGCCGCCCTCATGAACGAGCGGTTCGTCAATATCAAAGTGGATCGAGAGGAGCGTCCCGAACTGGACGCGATCTATATGAACTATGTGCAGATGACGACCGGCTCGGGGGGCTGGCCGTTGACAGTCTTTCTGACTCCCGGCGGGGTCCCCTTCTTCGGAGGCACGTATTTCCCTCCCACCGACCATTTTGGACGGCCTGGATTTCCGAGAGTTCTGGAAAGCGCAGCCGACGCCTTTCGCGACCGCCGCGAAGATCTCGAGAAAATGGCTCCTGAAATCGTCTCGAGATTGCGCCTGGCCAGTGAAATGGGAACGACGTCTGCAGGAGATCTGTCGCCGGCTCTTCTGGAGCAAGCGGCTTCCGAGGTGGCCCGGAGTTTCGATCCACGTCACGGCGGGTTCGGCAGTGCTCCCAAGTTTCCCCAGTCCATGGCGCTTAGTTTCCTGATTCGACATCACGCGCGGACCGGTTCCGAGCAGTCCCTGGAAATGGTCGAGTCGACCCTCACGAAAATGGCGCAGGGCGGACTCTACGATCAGCTGGGGGGTGGATTTCATCGATATTCGGTCGACGATCTGTGGCTCGTCCCTCACTTCGAGAAGATGCTTTACGACAATGCCCTCCTGGCCCGGGTTTACCTGGAGGCGTTTCAGGTGACGAAGTCTTCTCTGTTCCGGCGGATCGTCACGGAGACCCTCGACTTCGTGCTGAGAGAGATGACTCACCCGGAGGGCGGTTTCTACTCGGCGCTGGATGCAGATAGTGAGGGTGAAGAGGGCCTGTTTTACGTCTGGTCCAAGCAGGAAGTGGAACAAGAGCTGGGCGGGGAGGCCGATGTCTTTTGCGACTACTACGATGTCTCCGAGGGCGGCAACTTTGAGGGCGTCAACATACTGCACCCGAGGGTAGAGCTGGAAAAGCTGGCCCAGCGGCATGGCACGACCGAGAGCCAACTCGAAGAATTACTTTCGAGGAGTCGGCTCAAGCTGCTCGAGAAGCGAGGGCAGAGGATCAGGCCCGGGTTGGACAGCAAGGTGCTCACCGCCTGGAACGGGCTGATGCTCGGGGCGTTCGCCGGTGCCGGGTTGGTGCTGGATTCCTCCCGATATCTGGAGGCGGCAATCCGCAACGGTGAGTTTCTGATTCGGGAGTTGATCGTCGAGAACCGGCTGCGGCGATCGTGGAAGGATGGCCGGGCCAGACTCAACGGGTACCTGGAGGACTATGCGGCCGCGGTGGAAGGGTTCCTGGCCCTGTTCGAGGCCGCCGGTGACCGGCGCTGGCTGGAGCTGGCGGAAAAACTCATGGAACAGAGCCTCGAGCTCTTCTGGGACGATGCCGCGAGCAGCTTCTTTTTCACTACCCACGACCACGAGAAATTGATCGTTCGACACAAGGAATACCTGGACAATGCCACCCCCAGCGGCAACTCCACGTGCTGTTTGAATCTGCAGCGCCTGGGTTATCTGCTGGACCGGCCCCGTTATCTGGAACTGGCCAGGCGACAACTGGAGAACATGGGCCCGGGGTTGGGCAGGCAGCCGCTCGCTTTCAGCAACTGGCTTCGGGCCCTGGACTTCCATTTCGGTCCGGTAACCGAAATCGTGCTGTTGGAAGGCACCGATTCAGAAGATCCGCTCGTGGAGACCCTGCGCAGCCATTTCCTGCCGTCCCGGCTGATCGTCAGAGTATCGGGAGCGACTCCCTCACCGCGGCTGCAACAATCGGTTCCTCTGCTGCGGGGGAAAACACGCGAGGGCGACGAAACGACGGTCTACGTGTGTCAGGATTCCGTATGTACGCCGCCAATTACCGATGCTCCGGACCTGGCCCGCCGTCTGGGAAGCGGGACCCCTCCTTCGTGAGAGGTAACAGTAAAGCCCTCAGCTCGTGCAGTGCCCGGACCCGGTGGGAGACCCGGTTCTTCTCCTCTTCACTCATTTCACCGAAGGTCTTGCCCCTGGGCGGGAAGTAAAAGATCGGGTCGTAGCCAAAGCCTGAGGAACCTGACGGCTCGAGGGCGATTTCGCCTTCCACGATCCCCGTTGCCTGGGTGAGACGATCGCCCCAGTCCACGCAGACGGAGCACACGAACCTGGCTGTTCGCCGGGACCGGTCGGCCGGCCCCGTAAGGTGCCTGAGCCGGCGGAGAACCTCCGCAATTCTCTGCTCTCGAGTGGGGGCGAACCGGGAGCTGAAGATGCCGGGAAACCCATCCAGAGCATCGATTTCCAGGCCGGAGTCGTCGGCCAGAGAAGGGTAGCCCGTGGCCTCTCGATAGCCGGCGGCTTTGATCCGAGCGTTCTCCTGAAAGGTAGAACCGGTCTCGGCGGGAGCAGCAACCGGGGCGATCTGGTCCAGACCGATCAGATCGAGCCCGGAGCCCGAGAGTATGGAGCGAATCTCGCCGGCTTTATGCTTACTGGTGGTTGCGACCAGGAGCTTCACAAGTATTCACTGGACGAGGAAGGGCAGGGTGCGACCGAAATCGCGGCACTCTTTGTGAAGGACCGTCGTCTGCAGCTCGGTCAGTCCTCGAATGCCCTTGAAGGCGAGGTCGAGCAGCTGGTCCAGCTCCTTGCGGTCGAAGGGGTGGCCTTCGGCCGTTCCCTGGATCTCCACGAAGCCTTCGTTGTTTGTCATCACAACGTTCATGTCAACCTGAGCAATCGAGTCTTCTTCGTAGGACAGATCGAGTCTGGGCTCGCCGGCCACGATTCCCACGCTCACGGCAGCCAGCAGCTCTCGAATCGGGGAGGTTTCCAGGGTTCCGTTCCCGAGCAGATGGTCAATCGCCAATGCCAGCGAGACGAAGGCTCCGGTGATGGATGTGGTACGTGTGCCGCCGTCCGCTTGAATGACGTCGCAGTCGACCCAGATCGACCTTTCTCCCAGTTTTTTCAAATCAACGACCGAGCGCAGAGATCTCCCGATCAGTCTTTGAATCTCCTGCGTCCGGCCGGAAGGGCGGCCTCGCGAGACCTCGCGTGTCATGCGCGATCCGGTAGCCCTGGGGAGCATGGAATACTCCGCTGTGATCCAGCCCTTTCCGCTGCCGCGAAGAAAGTGGGGAATTCGTTCTTCGACGCTGGCCGTGCAGATGACGCGGGTATCCCCGCACTCGATCAGCGCCGATCCTTCGGCGTGTTTGCTGCAGGGAGATATGATGTGGATTTCACGGAGCCCGTCCGCAGCTCGATTCTGGCGCGACATCACCGTATCTTACCTGAACACCCCACGCTCTAGCATCGGCACCTGATGGGTGGCCGTAGAACAAGGCAAAAGAAGGGTTCAAGAAAGGGACGGTTCAAGCATGTCTCAATACCGGCCGTACTCCCGTCCCGCTTCAGTGAAGGTCTCAATGCTCCCGGGAGCGGCATCGAAAATCTGGCCTGTCGTACGCAGGACATAGCGGCCTCCCCCTGCCGCGGAGTCAATGCAGCGCCTGACTTCATCTCGCACCTGGTCCGGAGTGGCATCTGCCAGAATAGGTTCATTGAAGCCCCCGTTGAGGGTGATCTGATCGCCCACGCGGCGTTTGGACTCGGCCAGGTCGAAGTCGCCGGATGATTGCTTCGGTGTCAACGTCTCCAGGGAATCGGCGCCCGTCGCGGCCATGTCCTCGATGAACGCCTGACCGGAACCGCAGTTGTGATAGCTGACCAGGACCCCGGCCTCCTTGGCGGCCTCCACGACCGGTTTGTCGTAGGGGAGCATGAATTCCCTGAACTGCGCCGGGGAGAACCCCATCCCCACCCAGGACTGGTCGTAGACTACAGAATGGATCCCGGTCTGGGCCAGATGCCTGACCCGTCGAATCGACCTGTCTCTGAGAAACTCAGAGATCTTGTGCACGAATCGAGGCTCCTCCATGAGGTCGCAGGTCAGGGTAACCAATCCCCGCATGTTGGCCGCTTCTCCCCAGACCCCGATAAAGTTGTGCATGCAGAAGGCCCGGTCCCCAACCGAGTCCACCATCCTCTTCAGGTTGTCCTGATTCAAACTCTCCGGCTCCGGCATGTGCTTGATGCAAAGGTCGAGATCCTTTTCCTCTTTGATGGCCGGCTCCACTTCGGCCACCTGGGCATCGCCGACCTGATAGCTCCATGTTACGGGCCCCTCCGGGGTGGTTGCCGTCACATGATGAGTGTAGAAACCATACCCTTCATCCTCGATTTCCTCCGTGACCTGCCAGGTCTCCAGCGCCTCATCCGGCCAGCTGTGGAGCAGTCGAGGATAGCGATACATGGAGAACCATCGATCGTCTACGGTGAGCAGAAGCGGATCCAGCCCCAAGTCCTCCTGGACTTTCACAATCCGGCTTGGGTCTTGGACAGCCTCTTCCAGGATGGCCCTGGGACCCTTTCCGGTGAGGGTTCTCAGCAGGGGCAGGCCAACCCAGCCGCACACCGGCACCCGATCCAGTGAGTTGCCCGTATAGGCGGCTTCAAAGCGTTCTCGTGTGTTCATCGTTCCTCCTCGATTCTTCTCATTGTTCCTGCATCGGCCGCTCAGGTGCAAGGCCCAGTTCCTCCAGCGCGGGGAACGCGAGGGTGGAAAGAAACGAGCCGCTGAAATCGACCTCGCCAGAGAGTTCATGATACTCGACGAGCTGGGGCAAGGTACGTGCAACTTCCCGCTCCCGGAAGGATAGCAGCGCCATCTTGGCCCCTTCTCCCGCGGCGTTTCCGACGGCGCGTATGCGCTCCACGGGAACTGATGGGACAAGGCCGATGACGCGGGCATGCTGCGGATTGATGTAAGTGCCGAAAGACCCGGCCAGATAGATCTCCTCCAGGTCGCAGGTTTTCACCTCCAGTCGTTTCATCAAGACCTCGATCCCGGCCGCGATGGATGCCTTGGCGAACTGCAAGGCTCGAATGTCGAGCTGGGTCAGGACGATCGCCCGCCCGGTGGCCGATTCTTCCGGCCACGCCAGCACAAAAGCTCGAACTCCATCGGCATCCTCTGTCAGGCGTCGGCTCAGCTCCGGAGAGAAACTCGCCCTGGCTTGCCCGGGGTCCAGGAGTCGGCCGGAAGGGTCCAGCAATCCGGCCAGTCGCAGCTGAGCCACGGCATCGATCAGGCCGGAGCCGCACAGACCGGCCGGAGCTGCGTCGCCGATCACCTGCAGGTGTGCCGAGTCCCTCGAAACGCGGATCGTCTCGATGGCCCCCTGGCTGGCTCGCATGCCGTCCCTGATCTGGGCCCCCTCGAAGGCCGGACCTGCCGGCGCCGCGGTGGCAATCGTACGGGTTGCCGAGCCGAGAATGATCTCACCGTTGGTGCCGACATCTACCAGTAGCCTGACCCCTTCTTTCTGAGCCAACCCCGTAGCCAGCAGCCCCGCAATCAGGTCTGCACCGACGTAAGCGCCCAGATGGGGCAACGACTGCACCTGGGCTCGGGGGTGGATGTCGAGAGGAATTTCCGCGGCGCTGGTCTGCAAAAGGTCCCCGGCAGTCGGGATGAAGGGACTGACTCCGATGGGCTCCGGATCCAAGCCTAGAAAGAGATGCAGCATGGTGGCGTTTCCGGCGGCGACCATTTCATAGACCTCGATGGCTCGCACCTTCCCCTGTTCCAGCAGTTGCTCGATCACACCGTTGACCGTTTCAACGACGCTGCGGTTGAGATGATCCAGCCCCTGCTCCTCGAGGCTGGCATGACTGATCCGCGAGATCACGTCGGCTCCGTAGGCGGACTGCCTGTTCAAGGCTGATTGTGCGGCCACCACGGCGCCGCTCTGCAGGTCGAGCAGAATCCCCACTACGGTGGTGGTTCCAATGTCGAATGCCAAGCCAAAACAGCGATCTGCCGTGTCCCCCGATTCGACGCTTACGAGCTCCTGCCCGACCACGACGACGGTTATTTTCCAGCCAGCTTCTCGCAAAATGGCGGGCAGGCGGCGGAGCAGCTGGACGGATGCCCGTACCTGGAGTCCCAGATCGGCCAGGGCATCGCGGATTCGACTCCAGTCGTCGCGCTGATCCTGAAGCGAGGGTTCGTCCAGCTCGAGCACGATCTTCTGCACATTGGGCTCGAGGACTACCGGCCGGTCCACTCCCAACAAGGCTGCCTGCGGGTTTCCGGCCAGAGCAGGCACCTCGCAGATAAGGTCGCTCTCCGCCCGGGCTCGGCAGGAGAGTCGCCATCCCTGATCCAGCTTGAGCTCGGAGAAGAACTCGCGATCGACGGCCCCGGGCGAAGGACCTGCGCCTACGAGGCGCACACGGCACTTCCCGCAGGTTCCCCTTCCCCCGCAAGTGCTGTCGATGGGGAGGCCGATCCAATTGGCGGCGTTGAAGACCGACAGACCGGAAGGCACCCGGGCCTTTCGGTTGTGCGGCCTGAATTCGATCTCGATCTTCGAAGTCCCGTTGCCACCGGCGGAGTCGGTCAGGGATGGTTCTCCTTGTCGGCTGGAGTGCGAGCGGGCCGTCGTGCAGTGGTCATGTCGCTTCGATGGAGCTCTCCAGGGCCGCCTCCCCTTCGAGATGGGTTTCGCTCATCAGCCGCCGGGCCAGTTTTACGACTCCGGAGGCGTCCCTGGCGTAACCGTCCGCTCCTACTTTGCCCGAGAACTCCTCCGTCACAGGGGCGCCCCCGACCATCACTTTTACTTTGTCGCGCCAGCCTTCCAGCTCGAGGGCCCGGAGATTGACTTTGAAATTGGGCATGGTGGTCGTGAGGAAAGCCGACATGCCCACCAGGTGGGGACCGTGTTCCCGGATTCCCGCCAGCATCTGGTCGGGCCTGACATTCACACCCAGATCAACCACCTCGAACCCGGCTCCTTCCAACATGATGTCGCAAAGGTTCTTTCCAATGTCGTGAAGATCTCCTTTAACGGTAAACATCAGCACCTTTCCCACCGGCTTCGCGCCGGTTTCAGCCAGCAGTGGTCGAAGGATGTTCATGGCCGTCTGCATGGCCTTGGCGGAGACCATCATTTCGGGAACAAAATACTCTCCAATCTCGAATCGCCTTCCCACTTCTTCCAAGGCAGGGATGAGCGCATCGAAAAGCATCTCCATCGGATCCTGACCTGTCCGCAGCCCTTCCTCGGTCAGGTTCTTCACCTCCTGGGAACGGCCCTCGAGGGTGTGTTTGTAGAGGCCTTGGAAGATTTCGTCTTTGCGGCTCATATGGAGCGGCCTACGGCGTCGGAAGGTCACACGATTCTAGCACTTGGTGTCAAGATGACGTCCAGCCGATCTGATGACGGCCAGCCGACTTGGGCAAGTCATTCGCAGGGCAGGGTTTTCGACCGTGCCAGGGAATCTGCTTTCAATGGGGCTTTGGCATGCTTATGATGTTGAGATTGCCGACTACTATGGGAAGGGGCTGGATGGGCTTGGTGACCCGATGCCAAATTTGAGCTACATTCTTGTGGATCCCCTGGAGTCTCTTGGCGATCGCGACGCCCTGCAGAGCGTCTTCCGCTTTTTGAAAGATCTCGGCTATCGGGGTGTTGAATTCAGCCTCACGGCGTCGGAACTTGCGAATGTGGACGGACTTCTGCGGCTGGTCGAGCGGATCGATTTTCCCATCGTCTCCTTCTTGACGGGTGCGAATTACTTTGGAGAGGGGCTCTGTCTCAGCTCACCCCGAAAGGACGTTCGACAGGCGGCGGCGGGTCGACTGCTGGAATGCACCGCGACGGCGGCCAGATTTGACGCGGTGCTCGTTGTCGGGCAGATGCAGGGATTCCGGAGTGACGAACCGGACGTGGAACTCGCCGAGTCTCGAATCCAAGAGGGCCTCCGCCAGGTCGCGGAAGCCGCCGAGCGACACGGGGCGACGATTGTCGTCGAGCCCGTGAATCATCTCCAGTGCGGGTTTCACAACTCCCTCGCCGCGGTCATGCGGTTGGTCGAAGACATTGGTTCGCGGAAACTCAAACCCATGCTCGACAGCTTTCACGTGAACATCGAAGAGCAGTCGATGCAGGAATCCATCCAACGGGTCGGAAAAGACCTCGGGCATTTCCACCTCTGCGAATCGACAGGTGGGCTGCTTGGATCTGGACACCTGGACTTTCGGGCGATCCTCGGCCATCTGGACGCGGTCGACTATTCCGGATACGTGTCCGTCAAGGTCTATCGCGAGCCCTGGGCACTTGCTTCGAGATCTTCCATGGACTACCTGCAGGCCCTTCGTCCGATCGCGGTGAAGTAGCCGGAGTAAGAGGTACGGAAAACGCCTGTACCCCTAGTACCGTAAGCACAAGCCTTCACTACCTGAACACCGCAGTCAGCGAAACGTGTCCGGCCAGGGTCTCGGCCTCCTGTCCTCCCAGAATAAAACGAACGCTTTCAACTTCTTCCATGTTGGTGGTCAGTGATCTGGCGATGGAGCGTAAGAGGCCCAGCTCTGAGGCAACAGATCCTCGAAGCTGCCGGGCTGTCCGGCGGGCCAGGTTCACGATCGCGGTGCCGTCCTCGAGAAGAAATACCTGTTCGATCCCGGCTCTGGACCCGACCAGCGGCCCCGATTTCTCCAGCGCGGCCCGGGCCAGGGAAAGAGCCATCGCGGATGGATTGGAACGGTGGACTACCTCTTCCGTGGAGCTTTTCAGATGAACTCTGCCGGGATTCGCGGTCGAGGGCCGGAAGAAAAAGATTTCCACCGATCTGGTCGTTGCCTGGGCGTCACCCTCGGGTTGGGCCTCGGCAACCAGTTCGGCCTCCGCCTCCTCCTGAACCGGTTCCTGCACGCGCTGCCTTTCCCAACGATAGGTCATCAGGGCGGCCGCGACGGCGATTATGACCAGCAACACGGCAATGAAGGTCTTGAGCACTGTCTTCATCTCAAGAACTCCTCGATTGCGTCGGCCACGGACACTGCGATGGCTTCCTGGAAGTCGGGCTTGACGAGGACCTCGGCATCTGCCGGATTGGTGAGGTAGCCGGCTTCGACGAGCACCGCAGGTCCCTGCACGGGTGCCAGGAGCTCGAGGGGGGCCGTGGCTGGTGAGTTGTTGGTGCCGAAGAGCCGGTTCAGGCGCTCCTGAATAAGGATCGCCAGCTTGCGGCTTTCAGCTGAGAAACGCTTCTGACCCTGGTGCCAGGGTATTAGATCTCCTGTTTTTTGGGCCGGGGCCGCTTCCCCTTCGTGTGTGAACACGACCGGGCCTCTGATCCTTGCCGAGTAGCTCCCGCCTACATGAACGCTCAGGAAAACCGAGGAACGGTTCCCGTTGGCTACCGAGCTGCGGTGCCGCAGCGAGGGGTTGAAGTCGCTGGTGCGGGTTGCGTCGACAACCAGTCGGCGGCGCTCCAGCAGGATCCTCAGGTGGCGGCTGATCTGGGCCACCAGATCTTTCTCGAAGATCCCTTTGAAAGTTACCCCTCGCTCCTCGCCGCCGTGTCCAGGGTCGATCGTGACGACTCGTCCAGCCGGTTGATCTGGGGTGGATCTGTTCGGCTCAACCGGGTCGACCCCGGCCGTTGAGTAGATGTCGAGCAGAAGCCGGGCCGGGTCTCCAGCCTGCCTGCTCCGGTAGCTTCTGAAATCAAGGCCTTTGACTACCTCACACGTGGTCGAATCCTGCTCCGTCTGGCAGTCCAGTGACGACACGAGGGACGGTTCGGGGCGAACCAGCGGCCGCAGGAACTCGACACCGCGGTCGACATGAACGCGCAGCGCCCGGTCTGACTCCTCGACCTCGAAGAGCATTCGCCGCGAGGGCAAAAACACCAGGGAGACGCGATTCGGAGAGTTGACAACCTGAACGGACACCTGGTCCTGGCCTCCTGTGTCCCCCAAAGGGAGGATCTGCACCGGCGAGTCCAGTATCCTGGCCAGGATGTTTTCTACGAAGTCGGTCGGTACGAGCCAGCGACTCCCCCTTCTTAGCACGGGTTGGGAAAGCAGCACGTATTCCTGTTGTATCCGCACCAGCGGGCGCCCCTCAGTGAGTTCCAGAGTTGCCCGCGGTCCCTGCACCAGAATTCGATCGTCGTGGCGCTCGAACGTCAGGCCCAGTGCACCTGCGATCTGGTTCAGGGACAGATAGGAGCGGGAAGAAATCTGCACCAGATCGACCCTGTGGGCTCCCTCACGGTAGACCAGTTGGAGTTCCTGGGCATGGAGGAGGCCACCTGCCAGCAGGATCAGGCCCGAAAGAAGCCCCACACATCGCTGTCGCTGCATTGACTACAGATTATAGAAGAGTTGTGCCACTGCGGGCTTCGGCCGAGCCGGTGTTCGCTCCTGCCTTAAACCCGTACTCCACGGGGGATCTGATTTTGGGATAAGTCGCGGGACTACTTCTGATCGCCCTTGATGAGCTTGCTCTCCTCCCAGCTGCTCAATATGGTCTTGACCCGATCTCCTTCCGGAGCGTCGGGGCGCAGCTTCAGGAAATGTCTGAGTTCTTTAGAAGCAGCATCGAAGTCGCCTCTGTCCGCCAGCACCAGGCCCAGCAGATAACCGGCATAGGGGTAGTCGTCGCTCTTATGGCTGGTTCTGACTTTGGCGAACGATTCCTCGGCCTGCTCCAGGCGGCGCAGATTGAGATTGGCGACCCCGTGATAGTAGTAGGCCGACGTGAGGTAAGGATGCAATTCAATGATCTTTCCACTCCACTGGTCGACCTGGTCCCAGCTCTTTCGCCGGGACTCGAGCTCCATCAGTGCGATCTGAGGTTTGAGGAAGTTCGGGTCGCCGGCCACGGCCGATTCAAAGGCCTTCCCGGCGCCGGCTTCGTCCTCGAGCTGGAGTCGAACCTGCCCCAACAGGTTCCAGGCCTCGGAAAAGTCCGGATGAAGGTCGGTGGCCTTCTTCAGCTCGGTCGCCGCCTTCTCAAAGTTGGCCTTCCTTTTTCGCGTCTCTTTGAGTGCCTTCTTATACGCCTTGCGAGCTTTCTTGGGAGCCGACATCGTGGTCGCACTGCTCGTCGTGCCGGCGATGCTGCCGGCACGATACAGGATCAGAACGCCAACATCGGGATTGTCCAGGGGCCGTCGAAAGGTCAACGGCATGGTGTCCCCTTGAAAGCCCGTCTGGCTGGCTTGCAATTCGCAGCCGGTCAGATCCGCGTACCCGGGGTTCATGGCCTGCCGGGAACTGCCGCCCTGGCCAAGCGCAGCGGGACCTCCAGGGCCCCCACCGAAGCCCCCCCCTCCCGAAGAGCCCGGGGAGCCAAAAGGATCGTCGCCTGCCACACTGGCATCATACTGACCGATATCTGGGGTGCCTCCGCCTATGGTGAGGCTGAATCGGCCGTTCATGGTGTTGACCTGGCGGCGGACCCTGCCATCGCACCACAGCTCGACCTTGGCGCTGACATCTGCGGGACTGCCGTCAGCGTAGACTACCGTGCCCATCAGAAACATGGGCTTCGAGATCTCCGGCTGTCTGCTCTGGGGCTGTTGTGGTTGTTGTTGCCGGGTGGGCGCGGGCCTTGGGGCCGGCTGGGTCGGTTGGTCGCCCTGTTCCTGGGCGAGCACAGGTCCGAACAGCACGGAGCAAACGATGAGAACGATGATGGCTTGTAGCTTGGCCATGATACGGGACCTCCAATGACGCCGTTGATTCGAAGTGTATCCGAGATTCTAATCCATTTGAGGAAAAAGAACACTACGGTGTTAGGTTTCTAACATTCTTTTCGCACGGCTACCGTGCCGTCCAGCCCCCGTCGATCATCAGATCGGTTCCCGTCACAAAAGACGATTCGTCGGATGCCAGATAAAGAACCCCGTAGGCGACGTCCTCAGGCCGACCCAATCGGCCCAGTGGGATCCCGGAGAGCGACTGCTTGACCCCGACCGGATCGGAGAAGCGTGCCTGTGTCATCGGTGTCACAGTTGGCCCGGGGCATACCGAGTTGACCCTGATTCCTTCTTTTGCATACTGGATTGCAACGGCTTTCGTCAGGAGACGAACCGCAGCTTTAGAGGCCTGATAGGCCGTGCTGGCGTCGGCCACGCCCACCAGCCCAAGCTGCGAGGCGATGTTGATGATCGAGCCGCCCCCGGCCCTGCGCATCTCGGGAACGGTTGTCCTGATCCCCAGAAAAACCCCCCTTGCATTGACATCCATGACCCTTTCCCACTCGGGGACCGTCGTAGCCTCGACGGTCCCGCCCTCGCTTATACCCGCACTGTTGACCAGGACGTTCACCTTGCCAAACCTCTCGACCGTACTCGAGATGGCCCGGCTCCAGCCGTCGGTGCTGGTCACGTCGAGTGGAACATACAAACACTCTCGGCCGTTTTCATGGATTTCAGACGCTACACCGCGGCCTTCCTCTTCCCTGATGTCCCCGATAGCTACCCGGGCGCCTTCCCGAGAGAGGAGCCTGGCGACCTCGGCTCCTATACCACGAGAGCCTCCACTGATGAATGCCACTTTTCCAGCTAATCTCATGACTCGTTCCGGTGAACAGGATGCTAACCTATGCACGACGTTATTTCGAGCAGAGGACAAGACCGATGAAGGGACGATTTGACCTGGAAGACAAGGTTGCGGTCGTGGTGGGTGGGACCAGCGGAATCGGCAGAGCCATCGCCACGGGTTATGCACAGGCGGGGGCCAACGTGGTGGCATCGAGCCGGCGGTTGCAGCAGGTAGAGGAGACGGCCGAAGAGATCGCGGCACTGGGGAGCAGGACCCTGGTCCTGACGTGCGACGTACAGGATTCCGGGTCGTTGGCCGGGTTGTGCGAGGCGGTTGTCGAAGAGTTCGGGATCATCGACATCCTGGTCGTGTCCTCCGGTGTCATCTGCAAGGCCCCATCCGCCCACATGCCTGAGGAGGATCTGGTGAGGGTGATCGACATCAACCTCAATGGCACGTTTCGAGCCAATCAGGTGTTCGGCCGGCAGATGATTGCACAAGAAAGAGGGGCCATCATCAATATCGCTTCAGTTGCCGGTAGCCGCGGCATTCTCGAGTTGGCGCCCTACGCGGCCAGCAAGGCGGGTGTGATTTCATTGACCGGGACGCTGGGTGCGGAGTGGGCCCGGTACAATGTCAGGGTCAACGCCATCTCCCCCGGCCCGTTCAAGACACCGCTCAATGTGGAACTCCTGAAGATCCCGGGCCGGGCCGAACTCGCCCTCTCACGCCTGCCCATGAATCGGTTTGGGGAGCTGGAAGAGCTGGTCGGAACGGCAATTTACCTGGCCACGGATGCTTCCAGCTATGTGACCGGTACGACGATTCCGGTGGAAGGTGGATTCCTGGCCCTGGGCTTTTGAGATTTACGGTCGGTCAGAGAGCGCCGAGGGCTAAACGGGAACGGAATCCGCCGCGTGGCGTTTCATTTCCAGCGCTCGTGCGTTCTTCTTGATCTGATCCTCGATCACGGTGTCGCGGGCTCCGCTGAACACCAACCTGAGAATCCGGCTGATACTTTTCCTCATGCTGCCTCCCCCGGCTTGCGTGCCCCCCCTGGTCCGGCCCCGAACGGGGCCGCTACGGAATAAAGATGTCCGGCTCGCCAAGAAGTGGCAGTCACAAGGGGCCATGATCCCGGCGCCCCAAGAAACATGCCCCCCAAGGAACCGTCAGATTAGCGCGCTCATCAAGATTCGCGCCTCTGCCTACTCGGCTGCTGCACAGGCCATCTTCGGGAGCGGCCCGCGGGCCGTTTGGAAACATTGCAATCAAGGAACCTGCAGAGGCAGGAACGCCAGTGACTGCGCCGCAGCGCGGAAGCTGCCGATGAAAGGTTACAACCGGCAAAGCGGCACTCGCAGTGCCGCACTCCAGAAAGCCTTGCCCGGACCGGTGCAAGCTTTTGCGGTGCCGGGTCAAGCTCCTGACCTGTGGCTTTCCGGCTACAGTTGTTGCCGACTGATGACAGTTGACCGTGTCCCGTCGCTTCGACCACAGGCAGCTATGGACGAGCTTCTCGATGAACCCAACCCTATTGTTGACAAGGGTTTCGGATGTATTCAAGGAGTCAGAAAGGATGCTTTTCGAACGGTTCTGCATCCTCTCGTATCCGTGGCAGGGTTCTTGCATATCTTTGTACAACGAGAGCGAGGTGATTGTTGCAACGAACCGTCGGCCGTCCTGTTGAGCTGTCCGGAGTCGGGCTTCACTCGGGAGCACCGGTAACCGTAAGGCTCTGCCCCGCCCCCGAGAACAGCGGCATTGTTTTCCGCAGAACCGACTTGCGAGACTTCGAGATCGAAGCTCACATGCGTCATGTCTCGCGGGTAGTGCTGGCTACGACGCTGATGAAAAAGGGAGTGATGCTCTCCACCGTCGAGCATCTCCTGTCCGCCCTTTACGGTCTGGCCATCGACAATGTTGTGATCGAGATCGATTCACTGGAGGTCCCGATCGCCGATGGCTCGGCACTGCCTTACGCGCAACTGATAGAGCAGGCCGGTATTCAGGAGCAGGGTGTGGATCGTACGTTCCTGCGCGTGGTCAAGCCCCTGTCGGTGCGGGACGAGGACAAGTTCATCGAGATCAGGCCCGGTGACGACTTCTCTATCCGCTATGAAATCGACTTCGAACATCCTCTGATTCAGCAGCAAAAACTCGAGGTCGAAGTGACGCCGGAGAACTATTTCCAGGAGATCGCGTTCGCCCGCACATTCGGCTTCTTTTCCGAGGTCGAGCAGTTGCGAAAGAGCAACCTGATACGGGGTGGGTCACTCGAGAACGCAGTCGTTCTGAGCGAGGAGGGGATTCTAAACGGTAGTCTGCGTGCCAGCGATGAGTTTGTGCGCCACAAGGCCCTGGACCTGATCGGGGACATCGCCCTTTGCGGCCACCCCATTATTGGACGGGTTCATGCGCACAAGGCCGGCCACGCGCTGCACACGCGCCTGGCTGCCCGCCTCACGCTCCACAACTCTCACTGCGAGCTGGTGTCGGAGAGCGCCTTAGCAGCCGGTCGAGACTTGAGGCCCCTCCCACTTCCATAGCTCCACGAAACGTGGAACGTGAAACGTGGAACCTGGAACGCGGAAAGGGCCAGCTATTCAGGCTACTGCTTCGACTTCTTCTTTGCCGCTTTCTTTGCCTTCTTGGGTGGCAGTTTGGGTTCTAGAAAGTACTCGGGTGGGAATCGGGTGTTGTACGTGAGTTCCTCGAAGAAGCTCTCCTGGCTCTTCTCTCCGGCCGTAAAGACATGAAATGACAACGGAGTCAGAACCCCGTCCTGTGCGTGCCAGTTGAAGAATTCGGTCCTTTTCTCCTGCCTGAGACCGATCTTGTTGGTGGACTGGGTTTCCATGTGCACCGGCAGATGGGTTTCGACGTTAAAGTACATGGTGACCGAGTCATTCGTCTTGTCGATCAACTCGACCGCCTCCAGCTCTCCCGTGCCGGCGATGTCGTTGGGGCCGTAGTAAAAAAAGGAAAGCCCCTCTTCATCCAGCCGGTTTCGGAGCAGGTAATGGAGATCGCGCCTGACGACCAGCTTGAAGCTCTCCAGCTGTTCCTGCGGCATTTCTTCGATGGAGCGGAACCCCTCCTGAATCCAGCCCTTGTCCAGTTCCAGGTTGTAGACCGACAGGGTCTGCCGATTTCCTTTGAATTGCTGGGAACGATAACGGACGGGATCCTGGTAGTGAGTCCACTGTTGGAAGGGAATCAGACCGCTTCTGCGATCTCGCGCGAAAAGAAAGAGACGCCCCTTCACATATTCGGTCTTGACGTCCAGGTACCGCTGTCCCCCCATGGCCTCGATGGCCTGCGCCAGGACCTCCCGGGCTCGCTCCCGCGGGTCTTTTGCCTCCTGTGCCTCCAACTTCGGGAGAGGGGTCAAGAAAGCTACCAGCAAGAGGCTCAGCAGAGCCTGCGGGCAGCGCCGCCCTGAAGGGGGCGGGATTGGTCTTCGTTGAGTCACCATTGACAGGCTCCGTCTCATTCAGATCAGTCGAATCTGCTCTCTTGTTTCAGGATATCCGACCGCAAAAAAAGTTGCTCTAGTAGCCTATGTAGTTGGCGTAAATTGATTTCGCGCGTTCGGCGCTGGCGGCACCGCGAATAATGGATCTTCCGTCTTTGAAGAGGGTTATTTCGCAGCTCTCGACCGACAGTCTCAGCATGTAGTCGGTCTCATGCACGGGTCCATGGCCGTGCAGTCGACTCCTCACAGCCGCGTAGTCGAAGGCTCCCCTGGAGGGCCAGATCTGGACCGATTCCTCCCCGCAGAGTTCCTGCAGGACAGGCTGAGCCCGATTGCTCAGAAACTCGTAAACATGTTGCTGACAGGTGGAACAGGGGTCGCTTTTCTGTGCCGAGATGGGGGCCTGTGTATAGAAATCTCTCCACAGGTCGAAGGAGTAGAAGCGGTTAGCCGGTTTCTTACCAATCAGAAGCTTCAGGGCCTGGGACACCTGAAGAGCAGACGCGAGTCGGGCAGCCGGTGCCAGAACCCCCGCCGTCAGGCAGGTCTCCATTGTGCCGGCCGGAGGCCTGGGTCCGAGGATACACCGCAGGCAGTATCCCGAGCCGGGAAGAAAAGTGGCAACGGTTCCGCGGCTCCCCAGGCACGAGGCAAAGATCCAGGGCAGGGAATTCTTGACCGCATAGTCATTCATCAGGTAGCGCGCCGCAAAGTTGTCCGTTGCATCCAGAATCAGGTCTGGAGCACCCAGCCTGCTGTCGACGTTTTGACTGCTCAACTCGACTACGTGAGCCTTGATTTCAATCTCGCTGTTGATCTGCTCGAGGGTCTTCCGTGCAGCAACGGCTTTCGGAATCCCCTGCCGGGCGTGTTCCTCGGTGAACAGACTCTGGCGTTGAATGTTGGAGAGCTCCACGAGGTCGCGGTCGATAAGAGAGAGAGTTCCCACTCCAGCTCGGGCCAGCATCTCTGCGCTGGAGCTGCCCAGAGCGCCACACCCGACGACCACCACCGTGGCGCCGGAGATTCTCTGCTGACCGGCCTCGCCGATGGGCGCAAAGGCGACCTGCCGGGAGTAACGGTGCGTCATTTCGACAGTGTACCATCTGCTCTGGGAACCTTGAGATGACACGTTGTAAGGGTGCTGCCGGTACGGGTCGTCAGTCTCGGAGGGCGCCGAAGCGGCGGCCCAGGAGACGATCCGCCAAACCGGCCCGCCGACAATCCGGGGCCGCTTCCTTCAAGGCCGGAATCAAGCGTCTGAGTCTGATCCTTCTATTGGCGGCAACCCTTGGCGGGGCGGCCGTTACGCTGCACAGCTACACCGTTTACAGCCGCTGGATCGATGCCCTTCTGGTCACCGATTCTCCCGTTTCCAGGGTGATCAGGGCGGCACCATTTCGCCTCTCGGCCGGGGATCGCCTGGGGCCCGATCGATTGCTCCTTCAGCTCCGCCGGGCGGGCTACGGGGAGGGCCGGAAGAATGAGCAGCTCTGGTTCGAGCGATCGGGGCAGGAGATTCTTTTCGGCCGGTCGGGTCGGGTCTGCCGAGCTCGGTTTTCAGGCTCGAGGCTTGCGGCTTTGAGCCTGAACGGGAAGGCCGTTCAATCGGTTCGGCTGGAGCCGTTGTTTCTTTCTTCCTTCGGCTCTTCCGGGCGCCAGCGGATTCGGCCGCTTGAATACGAGGATTTGCCGTCTCACCTGATCCACGCCGTCATTTCTGCAGAGGACGACCGTTTTTTTCGCCACCATGGTATTGATTGGCTGGGAATAGGGCGAGCTCTGGCGGTCAACATCTGGCACTGGGAGATTCGCCAGGGTGGCAGCACTCTGACCCAGCAATTCGTCAAGAACTACTTTCTGAACAATGATCGGCTCCTCAGTCGGAAGCTTCAGGAATTGTTTCTGGCACTGCTCGTCGAGGGGCGCCTCAGCAAGCAGGAGATTTTTCGGCTCTATGCCAACGAGGTCTATCTAGGACAGATTGGGAGCTTTGCGATTCACGGCCTGGGCCAGGGGGCCCGGGTTTTCTTCGGTAAGGAGTGCGCGGATCTGACTCTTGCCGAGGCTGCCACTATGGCAGCCATGATTCCGGCCCCTAACATATACAGTCCCTACCGAAATCGTCCTCTGCTCGAACGGCGAAGAAACGATGTCCTCGATTTGATGGAGAAACGCGGTTACCTGACGGCCGGCCAGAATCTTGAAACTCGAAGGCAGGGTCTGCATTTCCGGACGCCAGGCGACCGGGAGTCCACCAACGCGCCTTACTTTGTCGACTTCATCAGCCGGATACTAGCCGCCAATCCGCGGGTGGATCTCGGCATCCGTTCCGATATCGAACTCTTTTCGACGCTCGATCCTGATCTGCAGATCGCTGCTTTTCATGCCGCGCGGAAGGAGCTGGACAGGCTCGAGGGAGTGCTCTCGGCCCGGGGCAGCCCACCCGAGCTGCAAGTGGCTCTGATCGCGGCCGATCCCCGTACCGGTGGGATTCTTGCCATGATCGGGGGGCGTCGATACGCGCAGGGTCAATACAACCGGGCCACGCGGGCACTGCGCCAACCGGGCTCAACCTTCAAGCCGTTTGTCTTTGCGGCCGCCCTGGAAGAGTCGCGGAGCCGGCCGGATGAGGTCTTGACCCTCGCCACGCCGGTGCTTGACGCACCGTACACTACGGGGTTCGGGGGCCGCCGATACAGTCCCCGCAACTATGGAAATGAGTACTCGGGAATGGTGAGCGTCCGAGATGCGCTGGCCGGATCCTTGAACGTACCTGCCGTCAAGGTAGCCGAGTGGACAGGTCTGGACACGATAACCCGACTCTCCGAGCGAATGGGCTTTCCAGGGAGACTCGAGCCTTATCCCTCGCTGGCTCTCGGCAGCTATGAAGTTTCCCTTCTCGAGTTGACTCAGGGATATCAGGTGCTGGCCAACCGGGGAAGATATCTGCCCCTGCGCGCCTGGACGAAAATGACCGTGGATGGGCAGGCTCTAGAACGGCAGAGCGCGGAGCGACAGATCATCAGCCCCCAGACAGCGTTTCTGGTCACCTCAGCCCTCCAGTCGGCTCTTGATTATGGGACCGGGCGGAAGGCTCGCCAACTCGGATTCCAATTGCCGGCTGCAGGGAAGACGGGAAGCACCAGCGACTCGTGGTTTGTCGGCTACACGCCGGATCTGCTGTGTGCGGTCTGGGTAGGAACGGATCATGCGCCTGATTTGAACCTTGCAGGAGCCTCCGCGGCACTTCCCGTCTGGACTCGATTCATGAAAGAGGCGCAAGAGCTGGGGCGGCTGTCGGCAGCCGGCTTTCGACCCCCTCCCGGGATTGTGGAGTTGGACATCGACCCGGGGAGCGGTCTGAAAGCATCCTCCAGCTGCCGGAAGGTACGCAGGGAGTTCTTCGTGAAGGGCACCCACCCCAGCCAGGTGTGCCGGCGCCACCGTTTCGCTGCAAGTAAGAGAGGCGCGAGGCTTTAGAAAGAGTCCACGATCTTTGCCTGCTCGGGAGGATCATCCGGTGCCCCCGGAGCCACCGGAAAGGTGGTCAGGGTGGGGACATCATCCGGGAACTCCCGATACGGATCGTCGCGCTGACGCAGGGCCACGGCAGCCAGTGGTTTGCTGCTGTGAACCGTCAGCATTGCGTTAGTCAGGTCCATCTGGGCGACACCCCGAAAGATCTGGTCCACGAACTGGGCCCTGTGCCCCCCATCTGCAAGCTCGGTAGTCACTTCTCCCAGCAGCCGGAAGTCGCTGTCGTAAAGTCTCATGACGACCGCTGCGGACTGAGTATTCCCACTCAGAGTCCGGTCGCCGGGATTGACCACGGCGAGACCGGTCTTCAGGTCGACGCGGTGTGTGATCAAGATGCTGAACTCGGTCAGCAACCGCGTCAGGGGCACGGCGGCTTCGTAAAGGAATGTCCCCGTTGAGTTGCGGATACCCGAGAAGATACCGGTTCCGTTCAGGCCGGTCCCGGTCGAGACCCTGGCCCAGCCAACCAGTATTTGATTCCTGTTTCCACCGGCGTTGGTTTCCAGAGTCCAGGAGCGCCCCCGGTTCAAATTCCTGGAGAAGAAGCTCCCTGTTCCAGCATCTCCCAGGTCGATCGTGAGAGGTGCTCCCATCTGATCGAAGAACTCGATCTGCGCGACAATGGGCGCGTCAGTGGCCGCGAACATGATGCTTGTCTGAAGCTTCAGATCAAAGACGATTCCCGACCCGACTTGGGGAAGGTACCGAATCCGGGCCGGCTCACACGACGCCAGGAAGGACTCCCGGTTCCCGTCGGCGTTCTCGCCGGCCGGGTTTCCTTGCGATCCAGTCAGGATCTTCTGACCGGTCTGATCCAGAAACAGCCGCGCAGAAAAGTTGTCACTCGCCTCATCGCCAGCCAGAGGAAACTGGTTCAGACCCCTTGTGGCCACATCCAGAACGTAAAGGCTGCTATCCGGATCTCCGGCGATTCCCAGAAGGTTGGCAGGGGACCGGAAGGCCAGCCGGGAGCCGTCCCTGCTGAGTGCCACCGCCCGGATCTGCAGACGCTGGTCGAGAGGGTTGCCCGACGATTCGCGAGCCGGAAAGTCGGTGAGCTGAGCCAACGTCAAGAGAGGATTATCAGCATCGGTACGAAGCGAGAAAATCTCCGCGCCGCCGTCAGGGTTCTGATGCGTAAAGTCGCCTCGCCCGACAAAAAAGAGCTGCTCCCCGTCGCCGGACAGCAGAGGCAGCGCAATATTACGCCCATTGATCACCACTCGCCTCGAGTCGGACGAGAGTTGGGCCAGCACAATCTCGCTAAAGGCGCTCAGGGGATGAAAGAGATGGGATACCACCCGGTTGCCGTCATGGCTGGCAGCAAACCCCCGGATCTCAGAAGCCTGGCTCAAATCAGTGAGTTAGCGAAGTTCCCGAGTCTCCAGATCCAAAGAGAACACCTCTCCGCTCTGATCGGCGTTCAGCTCGACCGGGTTGCCGCTCGAGCTGAAGACAACCTTTCGCCCGTTACCCGTGATCAGGGGATCAGGGCCCGACTCCAGAATGTCGGACTCGGCCTGAGTCAGCTGGTGAAACTGCAAGAGCTTGGTGTCGAGCAGAAAAAGCTGAGTATGGAGTCCCGGGTTCTCTCCAGTCAGATCCGAAGAGCTTCTGAAGACCACCCTGGAGAGGTCTCCGTTGGCCGAGATCCGTCCGCGGAAGGTGCTAAAGTCACCCACATTCGTCAACTGGGAAAACTCCCCGTTTTCCAGGTTCACGAGAAACAGCTCGAGGCTCCCGGTGGACTTCGAGCCTGGCAGGGCCTGGGTCGAAAACAAAAGGGCGCCGCTCCCGAGATAATCGATCGCTGCCGGAATTGAGCCGCCCAACTCATCCTGTGTACGCGTGAGCTGCGAAATCCCGCAGGACAAACGAGCCGGCTGGGCGCGCCCGCCCGAAGCGGCACACAGCAGCAACACCGCCATCGCCAGACCCGCCGGCGAAGGCGACAGTCCTCTGCTTGACGTTAGCGACCCAAACCCTTTTTTCATCACCCGCCCCGACATTCTGAATGCGAATAAATTAGCATATTATGGCACACGAAGTCAATGTGGCGCAGTTTGTCCAAGCTGACGATCTAAGATGCAACAAGGTGCCCAGAGTCGCGTTGTCAAGGCCAAATACCACTGCAGATTATGAAATCTGTTGACTGCAGTGGTACGGACTGTTAATTTATTCGCACTGGAAAACACCGTCCGGTGACGGGTGTCATTGTGTTCTAACTGAATTATTGGGAGAATCGCTAGGAGGCGACAGTGGCTCGCACTAAGATTCAAGATTTCAGTCGCAGAGAACGTCAAATCATGGACATTGTCTACCGGCTGGGCGAGGCGACCGCGGCAGAGGTGATGCGGCAGATGCCGGAAGCTCCAGGCTATTCGACAGTTCGTACTCTGTTGGGCGTGCTGGAGCGAAAGGGACATCTGAACCATGAGCGGCGGGGGCACCACTACGTGTATCGTCCAACCACTTCGGTGGAGGCGGCCAGCAGTTCGATGCTGGAGCATGTTATGGACACCTTCTTCGAAGGCTCCGCCAGTCGAATCGTGTCCGCCGTGTTAGACATGTCGGACGCGCAGTTGAGCACGGACGACTACGACGAAATCCTGGCAATTATTGAAAAGGCAAAAACGGAAGATCGCTAAGTCCTACTTCGTCAGGAAGCTTTCATGGATCCGATCTCTTACCCGTGGCTCGTGTACCTGAGCGCCTGGGGAGTGTGGCTGGCGCTGGTTGCCCTGAAGAGCCTGTTGATTCTGCTCTTTCTCGAGGGTGCCCTTGCAGTATTTGCAAAGTCTTTCTCGGCCTCCGCCAGGCATACTTTTCGACTGCTGGGACTGCTCGCGCTGCTTTTGCTCCTCCCCCTGTCTCTGGGTGTTCCGAAATGGAATCTGTCTCTATTGGAAAGACCGGCTCTGCTGCGTGAGGCGCTGCCGGGCGATCCGGCATAGTTGCGCCGGCACGTGCGCTTGCAACACACCGTGAGTGTGGCCGGGCAGACGGCCGGGGAGAAAGGTACTCGGGCCTCGAGTCTGATCTCGGAAAGCTCAAAGCCGCTCCCGGCTCAGCTCCCTCCCACCCGTGTGCCGGCAGGGACCTCGGCCCTGGACACCCACTCCGGACCGTCCTTCGTCGAGTTCGGCGCAATGCTTTTGAGCATCGTGTGGGTTGTGGGCACTCTGGTGCTGCTGACGCGGTTGCTGGTCGGCATTGCCTGTGTCTGGATGGTCCGTCTTCGATCAGAAGAGGTGTCGGATCCCGCTTTGAAATGGGTGGCCGCCGCCGCTGCGGCCAGGCTGAACGTAGGACGAACCGTCAAGTTGTACACCACGCCGCGGCTGGAGGTGGCCCTCTCGGTGGGCATCTTCAGGCCGGCCGTGCTGCTGCCTACGATAGTGCGCACCTGGTCGGAAGCCAGGTTGCGTTCGATCCTGCTGCACGAGTTCTCTCACGCCAAGCGCCTCGACAACCTCAGCAACCTGATTTCGGAGATCGCCTGTGTAGTCTTCTGGGTGAACCCGCTGGCCTGGAGAACCGCCAGATACCTGCGAATTGATCGGGAGCGTGCCTGCGACGACCAGGTGCTGCACGTGGGAACCAGAGCTTCCGACTACGCAGGCCATTTACTCGAAGTTGCCCGTGCGGTTTCCGGCCGGCGCCTCTGGGGCTCGCTGGAAGTGTCTCAATCGTCCGTGTTAAAGGACCGTTTCCAGGCCCTGCTCAATCCTGGAATCGAACGGCGGACGCTCAGTGAATCGGGTGGCCTGAGGGCGCTTTTCTTGCTTCTTCTTGTTCTGTTTGTGCTCCTGCCGGTTTCGACGGTAGAGCCATGGAGGGAGACCCCGAATCCTCAGCCGCCGTGGTCCCCGGCCCTGACTCTGGAGAATTCGGTCGACCCCTCCCCCAGGTTGAGGCGAGGCGGTATTCTCAGGCACTCTCTGAATCCTCTTATCAATCCCACTGGCCCGCTGCTTCCCGGCAAAAAAGTAGGTTCGGTTTTGCGAGCTGACAGCGGCAATGAGTCGGGTCTGCGTAACGGAAGGGTCGCCGGTATCTCACCGGTAACCAGCCGTGAATCGGGCCGACCCACCAGCACCGTAGTCTCCACAGCCAGCGCAGTGGCCCGCAGCGAGAATGCCCGGCGCATGGAGCGGTTCAGAGAGCTGTTTTCGGCCCGCCGCTTGGCCGGATCTTCAGAGTCCTCAGATACTCGACTGCGGTCGGCCATGACCGCACCGACCGGCCTGGTGCCAATTCAGAGTTCTGCCCTGGAGACCGGCGACGCAACGTCCGACCCGGAGAGCGGCAGGCTTCCAGCCTCGGAGCGAGAGATTGAGGTCGTCGAAGTAGCGACCTACGATCTGGGGAGTCTCGGGGTGGAGAGCGAGGCGGCCGACATCAATGACGACGGAGTCGTAGTGGGCCAGAGCCGCACGGCATTGGGAGTGATACACCCGTTTTTATGGAGCAAAGAAGTGGGAATGGTGGATCTGGGTGAGGCGCAGTAGGTGCACACCCGCGCGGTCCAGGTGAACTCTTCCAGCCAGGTTCTGTGTGAAACTTTTGACAGTTATGTGTTTCAGGCCTTTGTCTGGTCTCCTGAGGGCGGCCTGGAGGACGTGGGCGCGTTAGATTCATCCTCTCCGTTGACGGTACCGCAGGCCATGAACCAACAGGGCCATGTGGTGGGAAGCAGTCGCGGCTCCGGAGGAACCCTGAGGGCCTTCGTCTGGACTCCCGAGAACGGCATTCTTGAGATCGAAGCCCCCGGTTGGAGCGAGGCGCTGGACATCAATGACAGCGACCAGGTCGTCGGCTACAGCGATAACCGTGCCTTCACCTGGAGCCGGTGGGATGGATTCCAGTACATTGGGCCTGAAGAGGCTCTTTTCAGCGCGGCGACATCGGTCAACCGCTCTGGACAGGTAGTGGGGTGGGCCCGGTACCAGGAAGACCAGCCCCGAGCCTTTTTCTGGAGCTCCGAAGAAGGACTCATCGACCTCGGTAGTTTGAACCTGAGTTTTCCTCTCAGCATGGCATACGAAATCAGTGATCGCGGGGTGGTGGTGGAACACAGCCTGTCGATGGTAGGGGATGGTCAGGACCAGGAGGTCAGAGCATTCAGGTGGACACCCGAAAACGGGATGGAAGGACTCGGCAGAACCCCCAGCGATTCGCGCATTGCGCTCAACGCCCTGGGGCAGATCGTGGGGACCAACCTCCAGGCCAGCGATGTGGGGAACCCGCTGGCTTACCTCTGGACCGAAGAAGGGCGGGTGACTCTCACGACTGCCCCCGCGCCCTCCGGGCGCCCCAGTGAGGGAGTGGCCATCAACAACTACGGTCAGATCGCCGGCAATACGCTTCTTGCAGAGGACCTGACCCGCGCCTACCTCTGGGAGGTCCGATTCGCCTCCCGCCAAGGGGATTAGTTCCAGGTTCCAGGTTCCAAGTTCCACGTTGGCGCCTCCCACTTTCCGCCAATTGGCGATCCCGGCCCGCCAGTGACTGCGCCTCGTGGAACGTGGAACGTGCAACAGCATTCTTGTCTGGGGGTTGGAAATATTGTTAAATGCCCCAGACATTTGACCCGCTTCCCAGGAGATTCCTTTTATGAACGAGCCCCACGACTCGCCCGGCCCGGGCAAAGATTTCAAGCCCTATGTGCCGGCTGAGACTTCGCTGCCCGAGTTAACTGTCCGAGCTCTGGTGCTGGGGGTTGTAATGGCCTGCGTGCTGGGTGCGGCTAACGCCTATCTGGGGATGAAAGCGGGCCTGACGGTTGCCGCCACCTTCCCGGCCGCGGTAGTGGCCATGGCCGCTCTTCGGTTTGTTCGGGGCTCCATCCTGGAGGAGAACATCGCTCGAACTACGGCTTCGGTGGGAGAGGCTCTGGTGGCCGGCGCCATTTTCACCATTCCGGCCTTCGTGATCAGCGGCGTCTGGGATGAGCTGCGTTACGTCGAGAGTACTTTGATCATGCTCATCGGGGGTCTCCTGGGAGTCCTGTTTGTCATTGTCCTGAGGCGTACCCTGGTCGAGGAGGCGGACCTTCCTTATCCCGAGAGTGTGGCAGCCGGGGAGCTGGTGAAGGCCGGCCAGGGAGGCCAGAGCGGGGCCAGGTATGTTTTCGTTGCTATGGGCCTGGCCGGTGCCTGGGAGATTCTGAAGAACTCAAACGGCATCCCCATTGTTGCCGACTATGCCCGCACTTTCGTCACCCTCGGGGCTTCACAGATTCAACTCCTGACGCAGACCGTCCGCTACCGCGGAGGCTTACTTCTGGAATCGGCGGCCGCCTCTCCCGCCCTGATAGGCGTAGGCTTTATTGTCGGTCCGGGAATCGCCGCGAATTTATTTGCCGGAGCCGTAGCCGGTTGGCTCTTCCTGGTTCCCCTCAGTCTTTTTCTAAATCCCGCCTTGACCTCCGGCGTCAGCGAGACCACGGCATGGATCGGCTGGAGCGTGGAGATCTGGCTCAAACAAGTCAGGCCTCTGGCGGTGGGAACCATGATCGTGGCCGCCTTTTATACCCTCTTCAAGCTTCGGAGTTCCCTGATTGGCGGGATTCGGAAGGCCATGACGGACCTGCAGGCGGCCAAGGAGGGAGGTCGGGATGTCAGTCGTCTCCAGATCGACATCAGCTTCAAGTACATAGGCGCGGCCATTGTACTTCTCGCCTTTCCCCTTCTCTTTCTCTACCGCTACTTCAGCGGCTCCTTTCCAGGGGCGCTTCTTTTGACGGTCGTCATGATAGTCCTGGGTTTTCTTTTCGCTGCCGTGGCCGGCTATCTGGTGGGACTGTTGGGGAGTTCGAACAATCCGATCAGCGGGTTGACGCTCAGCACGCTGCTCATCTCGGCTGTTCTGATGGTCCTGATGGGGGTCACGGGGAACCCCGGAATCATGGGAGTCCTGGGGGTCGCGGGAGTCGTCTGCTGCGCGGCTGGGATCGCCGGTGACATGATCCAGGATCTGAAGGTGGGGCACATCCTGGGGGGGACTCCGTGGCGAATGGAGGTAGGAGAGCTCATCGGTGTCATCGTTGCCGCCATGGTGCTGATCTGGCCCATGATTGCAATGGACCGAGTCTATGAAATCGGAAGCGCCGAGCTTCCAGCGCCTCAAGCCGGTCTGATGGCGCTCCTGGCGAAGGGTATCGTCGGAGGCGATATGGCCTGGCCACTCGTCATTGTGGGGATGTTTTTCGCCTTCGGCCTGATTCTCATCAACGCACCTTCCCCCATGCTCATCGCCGTTGGCATGTACCTGCCTTTCCATTCCACTTCGGCCATTTTCGTGGGCGGGATCATTCGCTGGATTCTGGATCGAACTCTAACACGGCGCAACGCCGTGCAGGCCGAGAGGACCACTGCCGTGAACACGGGCGTCCTTCTCTCCTCGGGGTTCATTGCCGGCGAGGCCCTCATGGCCGTCTTACTGGCTTTCCTGGTCCTCGGCTTTGATCTAAATGGCGCCGTCAACCCCCTGCCTGGAGTGGTTGGGTACCTCCCGGGCTTTCTACGCAACAATCCCTGGCTGGGCGTGATAGGGTTCGCCTGGCTCGTCCTGGTGCTTGTGAGAGTTCCCATCAAGGCCATGAAAAAGGGCGGCGCACTGGGAGTCCGGGTTGAATGAGCCTGGGTCACGCCCTTTCCTGGCTCTGGAGCCGAGGCGGCTCCTCGCGTGGGAAATGGACTCCCAGGACCGAGCCGTGCTTCTCCGACCCAAGTTCGGCTCCGGTCGCCTGGGCCGGATCCTTCTGAGCTGGCTGGGCCCGTCACATTACCGGATCCGACTCGATGAGCTGGGGACGGCAGTGTGGGTCCAACTGGACGGGGAGACCCCTCTTGTCGCCGTAGCTTCCGAGTTGAAGAAAGAGTTTGGAAGCCGAATCGAACCAGCCGAAGAACGGCTGCAGATGTTCGTTGACGACATGATCCGAAGGAAGCTGATCGAGGTTGGATAATTAAAAATTAAAGATTAAAAATTGAAAATTAAAAATTAGGAAATCGGGGCGGATGGACCAAGAGTGCAGCTGAGCCTGGAACCGATTAGCTGAGCACTCCACCCAAAATCTTCATCTTTAATTTTTTATTTTCAATTTTTTATTTTCAATTTCCTATTAACAATGCCCAAACCCGCTGCCACAAGGTTCCTGCCCAGAACCTTCAGTGCTTTTCGCTACCGGGACTTCAGGATCTTGTGGCTGGGCGCATTTACGTCTACAACCGGCAGTCTCATGCAGCAGGTGGCTCAGTCCTGGCTGATTCTGCAGTTGACCGGCCTGTCCTTTTACCTGGGCCTGACCAGTTTTCTGGCCCAGCTTCCGCTGGTCTTGTTCTCGGTGATCGGAGGAGCCCTTGCCGACCGGGTGGACCGACGGAAGCTCCTGATCTTCTCTCAAGGCGTCCAGATGACGACAGCCTTCGTGCTGACGGGTCTGATCTTCTTTGATTTGATCGAGATCTGGCATTTCCTGGTGCTCGTCTTTGTAGCCGGGCTGGGGCAGGCTTTTGGGGGTCCGGCTCACCAGGCTTTGATTCCGGGCCTGGTCAAGCGCCCGGACGTACCCAATGCAATTGCTCTCAACTCGATTCAGTTCAACCTCGCCCGGGTGGCCGGACCTATGCTGGCCGCCGTGGTCATGGCCGCTCTGGGCGCGGTCTTCTGCTTTGCTCTGAACGGGTTGTCGTTCCTCGCTGTCATTTTGTCTTTGCTGCTGATTCAAAGTACCTTCCGGCCCCAGAAGACGGAGGCAAGCGTGTCGAGTCAGATCAAGGAAGGCATTCGCTTCGTCCTGGCCAAGCGATCCTTGAGGCAGTTGATGGTTCTCGGATTCGTCAGTACGTTTTGCGGCGTCCCGCTCCTGACTCTGCTCCCTGCTTTCGTGAAAGGCGTCTACCAGATGGGCGAAGTGACCTACTCGTGGATGATGTCGATCGCCGGGGCCGGGGCCGTGGTGGGCGCACTGCTGTTTGCCGGGCTGTCCGGGTTCAGTCGCCGGGGGATTCTGACTCTCTGGTCACAGCTTGCCCTGGCGATTCTGACGGCACTGTTCGCCGTTTCCACTCACTGGATGGTGGCGAGCGTGTTTCTGTTTGGGGCCGGAACCTGCCTCATTGGCTTGTTCGCATCCATCACATCGCTGGTTCAACTGGCCACGACCGACGAGATGAGAGGAAGGGTGATGAGCCTTTTCTTACTGGCGTTCCGAGGTGGAATGCCGGCCGGCGATTTGACGGCAGGGGCTCTGGCCGACGTCTTCTCTCCGCCTGTCGCGATACTCTTTCTGGCTATTCTGCTGGGTTGTGTCGCGAGCTCATTCATGCTCTTTGGAGAACGGGTCAAACAGCTCTGATCGAGCTCCCCGACAGCTGTGAACGTTGACCCGAACCACTGGTTTTTGCTAGCGTCTTTGTGCTGATCCGGTAAGCGTTTCCATAAGACATTGAGTTTTTCGGGGGTGCTTGCGAGAGTCAGCCGATCGGGAGACAGAATGTCTGAGAAGGTTCACATATTCGATACGACGCTTCGTGACGGCGAGCAATCTCCGGGGTGCTCGATGACCCTGGAAGAAAAGCTGAGAATGGCTCATCAACTCGAGCGTCTCAATGTGGATGTCCTGGAGGCAGGGTTTCCGATTTCCTCAGAAGGCGACTTCAAAGCTGTCCAGGCCATCTCCTCACAGGTGCGCCAGCCCACTATAGCGGCTCTGGCGAGAGCCTACCGACCGGACATCGAGAGGGCCTGGGAAGCGATCAAAGGTGCACACAAAAAGCGGATACACACCTTTATCGCAACCTCCGATATCCATTTGAAGTACAAGCTTCACAAGACCCGGGCGCAGGTGCTGGAAGCTGCCATCGAAGCGGTCAAGCTCGCTCGCGATCTCTGCGACGACGTCGAATTCTCGGCGGAAGATGCCACCCGCACCGATTTCGATTTCCTGGTCGAGGTCTTCGAAGCGGCCATCGAGAATGGTGCCGGTGTGATTAACGTCCCCGACACAGTCGGCTACGCTGTGCTGGAAGAGTATGGTGGCCTGATTCGTCGTCTGATCGAGACCATTCCTAACAGCGACAAGGCCGTCTTTGGCACACATACTCACAATGATCTTGGCCTGGCCGTGGCGAACTCGCTCTCCGGCGTAGCCGCCGGGTGCCGCCAGGTAGAGTGTACTCTGAACGGCATTGGCGAAAGGGCCGGAAATGCTGCTCTGGAGGAAGTGGCGATGGTGCTTGCGACAAGGCGGGACCGGTTCGACTTCCACACCGACATCGTGGCCACCGAGATCTATCCTTCCAGTCGTCTGCTGTGCGAGTTAACCGGGAGTCAGGTCCAGTTCCACAAGGCGATCGTGGGACGAAACGCTTTTTCCCATGAAGCTGGAATTCACCAGGATGGTGTGCTCAAGAACGCGCTCACCTACGAGATAATGACCCCCCAGTCGGTCGGAGTGGCGAGCAACAAGATCGTCATGGGGAAGCACAGCGGACGCCATGCTCTGAGCGTCAAGCTCAAGGAACTGGGCTACGACCTCTCGCGGGAAGACCTGGATAAGGCATATACCTGCTTTACGCGGCTGGCCGACGCCCAGAAGGAAGTCAGCGACACCGAGCTGGCCGCCATCGTCGACAGCGGGTTTCAGATCGAAACCGAAAGCGATCAAAAACCGCGGTCCAAGACTGCTCGTATCCGGGCCTGAGTCCCGCGGGGATGACCACTACGTCGCTGCCTGAGAGGCGAGTCATGGCCAGAACACTATTCGAAAAAATCTGGGACGAGCACGTCGTCGATCAGAGGCCGGGCCGACCGGCCCTTCTGTACGTTGACTGCCACCTGGTGCATGAAGTGACCTCGCCGCAGGCTTTCGATGGCTTGCGTCTGGCCGGCCGGAGGGTGAGGCGGCCGGATCTGACCTTCGCCACGATGGATCACAACGTGCCGACCTGGGACCGAAGCAGGCCACTCGAGGATCCGGTCTCCAGGGCGCAAATCGACGCACTGGCGAAAAACTGCCGGGAGTTTGGAGTGCCGCTTTACGATCTCGATAGTCCGGAGCAGGGCATTGTTCACGTGATCGGCCCGGAACTGGGGCTGACCCGGCCCGGGATGACCGTTGTGTGTGGAGACAGCCACACGTCCACGCACGGAGCTTTCGGAGCGCTTGCCTTCGGTATCGGCACGAGCGAGGTCGAGCACGTGCTCGCCACCCAGTGCCTGCTTCAGTTCAAACCCAAGACCATGGAGATCAGGATCGAAGGACGCCGTCTCGCGGGGGTTGCCAGCAAGGACGTCATCCTGTATGTGATTCGCAGAATTGGGACGGCGGGCGCCACCGGGCACGTCATCGAGTACACCGGCGAATCCATCCGAACCATGAGCATGGAAGAACGGATGACGATTTGCAACATGTCGATTGAAGCCGGCGGGAGGGCCGGCATGATCTCGCCGGATGAAACCACCTTTGACTACATAGCCGGGAAACAATTTGCCCCTCGGGGGAAAGACTTAGAGACTGCCATGGAGTACTGGAAGAGCCTGCCGACAGACCCGGGGGCAACCTATGATGAGGTGATTGAGCTCAATGTGTCCGATATTCCGCCGCAGGTTAGCTGGGGAACCAATCCCGGCATGGTGACCGATGTGACAGGTGTGATTCCCGGACCTGAGGAAATGCCCGACGAGAATTCCAGGAGAGCCTGCCGCCAGGCACTGGACTACATGGGCCTGGAACCTGGAACCCGCATCGAAGAACTGACGATAGACCGCGTCTTTATCGGTTCGTGCACGAACTCACGGCTAGAGGATCTGCGCGTGGCGGCCTCCCTGGTGGAAGGGAAACGAGTAGCTGGAGGAGTGCAGGCCATGGTTGTGCCAGGCTCCCAGCAGGTCAAGAAGGAAGCGGAGGGAGAAGGCCTGGACAAGATCTTCAGGGAAGCCGGCTTTGACTGGCGCGAGTCCGGCTGCAGCATGTGTCTGGGAATGAATCCGGATATCCTGCAGCCCGGTGAGCGGTGTGCCTCCACCTCGAACCGGAACTTCGAGGGCCGCCAGGGACGAAGAGGGCGAACCCACCTGGTCTCCCCGGGTATGGCCGCCGCCGCCGCCATCGCAGGACACTTCGTCGACGTCCGCGAATGGGCCGGCTGATCGACTGACAGGAAACTCGAAAACCCAAAAACCGGAAGTCCGAACGAACGATGCAGCCTTTTCGAACTCACCGAGGTCTGGTCGCTGTGCTGGACCGGATCAATGTGGACACCGATCAGATCATTCCCAAGCAGTTTCTAAAGAGAATCGAGCGGACGGGCTTCGGGCAGTTTCTCTTTTACGACTGGCGTTTGCGGGAAGACGGGGAACCAGATCCCGAGTTCGAGTTGAACCAGCATCGATTCCAGGGAGCGACGATTCTCCTTACCGGATCCAACTTCGGTTGCGGATCGTCCCGTGAACATGCTCCCTGGGCGCTCCAGGACTACGGCTTTCGCGTGCTCCTGGCTCCCTCCTTCGCCGACATTTTCTTCAACAACTGCTTCAAGAACGGACTCCTGCCCATCGTCCTGCCAGAGAACCGGGTGACTCAACTCCGCGATGCCGCCCTGGCAAGACGCGGCTACGAAATAGGAGTCGACCTGGAGTCACAAACGATTCAAGCCGGCCCCGCCCTCAGCTTCGGCTTTGAAATCGATCGCTTTCGAAAGAAATGCCTTCTGCAGGGTATCGACGACGTGGGACTCACTCTGCAGGTCGAGGACCGCATCCGCGAATATGAATCCCGGCGGCCATCCTTCCGCAGCTTCAAGGGCTGACCGCCCGGTTACCAGACTACCGGGGGCCGGTCTCGTTCCGGCCTGTCCGACCGGCGACTCCAGAGGTTCGCCCCCGGCGGCCTGTCGGGTCGCGGCGCAGTCACTATCGTTCCTGCAATCAGCGCCTGCTGGTTGTCATCGTTGTTCCGGCAGAAGATAGAAGATCGGAATTTGCCATCCGCTTGATGCGAGCCATCGCTGAGATCCCAATACCATGGACACACATACGGACGACTTCATCCAACAGAGACCTGGGCTTACGCAACCGATAGTACGGAGTGCCGTGAGTCGACGAGAAGGTCCGCCCGCATTCTTTGCAACGGTACCGCCGCCATCTGCCCTGCGAGGTGATGTAGAAGGAGTGTCGAATGATGTTGCCTTTGCCGGCCTGGCCTCTCAAGGAGCAATCGGGGTTTGGACAGCAGCGAGATCGTCTGCTGCTCCGCTTCATACATGTTTGATGGCAGAAAACCCGGAGAAGATCCAGCTGGCACAACAGATTGCGGGGCTACTGGACACAGTCAACAACACTTCCCTGAAGAAGCACCCGAATTCAGTACCATCGGCCTGGTGGCCCGGCTTCCAGATCGACTCGAATGAACTCTGCCCCGTGATCTCGACTCCATCAAGCTGCCAGGCCCGATCCTGGGACCAGACTCCGCCGTTCAGATTAACTCGTCCATTCCAGGGCAGGCCAGATCGACTGGAGACTGTCAGCACCACCTCAAAGCCTCCTCCCATGGCCAGCTGATGGTAGGCCGCCGAGAGCTTTTGAAGACTGTTCCAGAGCGCGTCCCCGATTTGGGCCCGAGTCCAGCTCAGCGTTGAGGCCGGCTTCAACCGACTCCAGGCGATTGTCCGGATGTCCAGCACTCCTTCGGGCAGCCTGGTGGTTTCGGCCGGCACCTCTCCTTCCAGGTGATTCCCACTCAGCCCCAAGACTTGGAGGGTATGCAAGGCGTCATCGAGCAGTGCCAGCTGTGCTGGGATGGACCCCATCACCTGGTTGTTGGAGAGGTCGAGAGCGATCAGATTGAGGTCCCCCAACTCCGGCGGCATGGGTCCCGTCAGCTGATTGTTGTTAAGAAGGAGGAATGTGCTTGCAGAGATACACGAGGAGTGGTTAACTGGCCGGCAATACCTGAACCTGGACGGCTGGAAGTAACAGGTGGCGAAATCCTTCCCTACGCTCAGCAAGTATTTGAATCTTGCGCCTGGTAATCTGGGTCTGACCGAATTAGTCTGTGGAGATCAGACTTGTTTTGGGAGGGAATCTAAGGAACGGCATGACTGTCAGCAGCCTCATTCGAGGCGTTGACTATATGCTCGCTATGGGGATGGGCCTTCTGTTTGCAAGGCAACAACAATGATCGATAACAAAACAAAAGTGAGTGCCATATTTTCAAGGGTCTTTAGGGAATTGAAATACAATGTCTTTAAACTCTCACCCTTCCCTGACGAGCTACCATCAGAAGGTGTGTAAATAGCATAGGCGGTGAGTATCCTTCCGGGTTGATTTAAAACCCAGGGCCGAAAGGCCCGCAACGGAAGGAGTACACACCGCATGAGCAAGCAGAAGATTGAGGGAAGTGTGGAGTCAAGAGTTTGTTTCGAGGAGCTGGAAGATTGGGTGCGGGAGAAGATCCAAGGCTGGGTTCAAGAGCTGCTGGAGGAGGAAGTCACGGAGTTATTAGGGCGGCGTAAGAGTGAGCGGCGAAGGGCCGTGGACGCTCCGTCGGGCTATCGCAATGGATATGGGAAGCCGAGGCATCTGACGCTGAGCTCGGGGACGATCCAGGTTCGAAGGCCTCGAGTGCGGGATCTAGAGGAACACTTTGAAAGTCGGGTGTTGCCCCTGTTTGCCAAGCGGACGCGGCAGGTTCGAGAACTGATCCCTGAGCTGTACTTGCATGGTCTGGCGCTGGGGGATTTTGATCTGGCTCTGAGAGGGCTTTTAGGGGAAAAGGCGCACCTGTCGTCCTCCACGGTGGCCAGATTGAAAGAGAAGTGGCAGGCCGAATGGGAAGTCTGGCAGAGTCGACCCTTGAATGATCTGGAAGTGGTGTATTTATGGGTAGATGGAATCTACGTCAAGGCGGGTCTGGAGAAGGAAAAGGCAGTCCTGCTGGTGGTGCTGGCCGCCTTAAGTGACGGAAGCAAAGCCGTGGTGTCGGTCACGAGCGGCTATCGGGAATCGACTCAGAGCTGGTCGGAAGTACTGCGCGACTTGAAGCGCCGGGGGATGGGCTGTCCACGGCTGGTGATCGGAGACGGCCACCTGGGCATCTGGGGAGCTTTGCGCAACGTCTATCCCCAGGCCGAGGAGCAGCGCTGCTGGAATCATCGGATCGTCAACCTGCTGGCCAAGCTCCCTAAGCGAGTGCACAAGCCGGCCTTGCTGATCCTGCGGCAGATCCCTTACGCCCAGACTCGAGAAGAAGCACAACGACTCAAGAAGGTTTTTCAGCACTGGTGCCGGCAGCGAGGGCTGACTCTGGCGGCTGAGCTAATCGAGCAGGACTGGGACCGGATGGTGACCTTTTACAACTATCCAAAGAAGCAGTGGCAGCATCTGCGAACCACCAATCCAGTGGAGTCACCGTTTGCCGCTCTTCGGCTGCGAACGGACGCGGCCAAGCGATTCAAGAAAGTGGAAAACGCCCAGGCGGTGATCTGGAAGATGCTGTTGGTGGCGGAGCAGCGATTCCGCCGGTTGAAGGCACCGGAGCTGATGAAAGACGTCTACCAGGGCGCCAAATATGTCAATGGAGTCCCGGTCAACCAAGTCCCGGAGGAGAAAGCCGCCTGATGTTTTTCCACACCTATTGACAAGAGCTCTCCCTGACTTTGAGCCGTCCTTCCTAAAACTTTTTCAGCAATGCAAACCGTTCACGATGACTTCTGCAGAAAGGATGTATGCCCTTCACAAAGCGGTTGAATATGTGTCCCAAAACAAACTACCAGGAGATATTGTGGAATGCGGCGTTTATAAAGGGGGCAGTTCGATGCTCAGCGCGTTAACACTACAAGCGTGTAACGATACACAGCGTTCTCTTTATTTGTACGATACCTTTACAGGCATGAGTGAGCCGACGGATAAAGACAAAACGCATTTTGACCAGCCAGCAGAAGAGAGATGGAAGGATTTACAAACAACAGATGTGAACAAGTGGTGTTATGCATCTCTGGAAGACGTAAGAACTAATATGTATTCAACTCATTACCCTCGAGAACAATTACACTTTATCAAGGGTAAGGTTGAGGAAACCATCCCCCAAACCATCCCCGATAAAATATCGTTGTTGCGCTTAGATACGGATTGGTATGAGTCGACGTACCATGAACTCTGTCATCTCTTTCCTCGATTATGTATTAATGGGGTAATTATTATTGATGATTATGGGCATTGGAAAGGAGCGAGGGAGGCGGTTGACCAATATGTTAAAGAAAATAATATCAAACTCTTGTTCAATCGAATTGATTATACAGGCAGGATCGCCATTAAAACAAAACCGTAGTTCTACTTCTTACGCGCAACGCATATATATCCAAGGGGAAAACCCGAATTGGAAAATAGAAGATAAGAAGATGAAGACAGAAGATAGGAATTTGCTTTTCGAGCTGAGGGTAGCCAGTACTGAAATGAGCGTCAAGATGGGCAAACAAGGGGCCATGAGGGCCGGGGTTGCAGATGTTGGGGGGATGTAAAAAAGGAAGCGTGAGGGAGGGGAGATGAGTACAGCAACAAGGCAACGGAACGAGGGCAAAACAAGACGCACTCCGGGTAGGGCCATCGATTCCTGGGCGCGTAGGTCTCAGGAATCCGGCCAGGTGGGCACGTCGTCCCAGAAGATGGAATCGGTGGAGAGCTGGACCTGGCGAGCCTGCTCAGGAGAGAGTGAGGCTAGCAGCTGGTCTAGCTTGTGAGCAAACAGTCGGGGCGGTGGGGCGCGCTCTCGAGCCTCCCAAAGCTTCAGATGCTGGAGGATCTGGCGGACGATTGGATTGTTCGATGAGGGCCACGACTTTCATGGGCGCCCGGCAGCGAGGACAAGTTAAAGGGTCGACTTCGTAGATCTTGCGCAGTAGCCGGGCCCAACTCTGACGTCGGGCTCGGGAAAAGCAATCGGCTTCGGTCTCTGGTTCATGTGAGGATGTCTTAGCCGCCGCAGCTTGTCCCGCCAGTCGTCGCTTCCCGCGAGAGGCATTCGAACCAGCCGTAATAGCGAACCATCTGCGTGCCGGGGTCAGGAATGTGAGGGTTAGGAATGAGCGAGATGACCTGAGCGATCCAGTCCAAGGCGTCCATGGATCGGGCCACGCCTTTGGCTGTGCGGTAGTGGACCTGTCCCGTGCCGGGTTGATAACGCAAGCGGGTGGCGGCAAAGCTGGGGCGCAGGATGTAGGCCAAGACGGGCAGAAGTAGCGGGTCTTACAACTGAAAGCCAGCAGATACTCCTTGTAGCAGTCCGTACAGAGGATGCGGGCAAAGCCATGGCGATAGATGCCACACTCGAGAAAACGATCGACAGTTTTTTCCACCACCGGGCGCAGCTGACCGTAGTTGGCTTCATAAAAGTAAGGGTAGGCCTCCTTAAACTCCTCCCAATAGCTGTCCAGACACTGGTAGAAAGGGGGTGTTTTGGGGCCGGCGCGGGCGGTAGACTTGAGGCGATACTCCCATCGCCTGCCACAACGTCCAAGTCTCAAAAAGTGCGAGATTAGCTGCCGCGCTTCTGTTTGTCCGCTACCGGCCTGGTGAGGCGGAAGGACTGGTAGGAGCCGTCGCGCGAGTAGAGGTGAAGGCCGACTCCGAGCTGGTGGGCCCAGCGCTTGATGCAGTCGGTCATGGCGGCCTTGATGGTGTCGTCTTGGGAGAACGATCGTTCCCTGCTTCTCCACGGAGACGACGACGGGATAACAGGAACGCTCCAGTCGGCATCTGTGACTATATCCTGGAACTGAAAGAGCAGGGCGGCAGGGAAGCAAAGTCGGGCGGCGGGACCCCGAGCGAAACCGAGCAAGTCCAACGGGTCCGGGTGACCCCCGGGCCCCACCCGGCAGAGGTCTTGGCTAGCCCGGATTATGCAAGAACCGTAGTTCGGTGTTGAAAAACGACTCGAGAAGTGGCCCAACTCGGAAGCGGGCAGGTGTGACAGGCGGATTTGCGAAGAATATGGGTTGGCGAGGCGTTTGAGTGGTTTGGGGAGTGAATTTCAGACAGATCTGGGCCTGGATGAGTGTCGGAAGCGGTTTTTCGGGGGAGCTGGGAAAAGCTAACTGGAGTTCAGGCGACTCAAGACGAGGTGGAAGAGGGGTTGTTCGGGGAAGGCTGAGGAAAGATGGACCCAGATGCGTCGAGTGGTTTGTCGGATCCGGGCCCCAATCTTGAGGACCCGACGACGTAAGGTTTCGATTTCGAGCTTGTGCCAGGGGGTTCCGTGAAGATAGTCGCGCAGGCGCACGAACATCTGGTAAGCCAGTGCATGCAGGAGGAGTCGAAACTGATTGGCCAGGAATCGATGACAGCTGAGTCGGTCCATGCTCAGATGATTCTTGAAGGCCTTGATGAAGTTCTCGGTCTGCCCTCGGTTTGTGTAGTGGTCATAAAGTGATTGGGAGCAGAGATCGTCCCGGTTGGTAACTACAAAGCGACGATTGATGCCACGCTGATCGACCTCCACTTTGACAATGACGCGACGGGATCGATCCCAGCTGTGGGCTCGATAAAGAAACTCGTCAAACTGACGCTGTTTTTCCTCCAGCTCAAGGAACCTCAGCCGAGTCGAATCCAGCAGGGGCTCGACCACTCGCTGCAGGCGAGGGTTTCGACTTAACCCAATGACATACTGGAGTTTATTCTCTTCACATTCACAGAACTCGTAGAGCCGAGGCGTGGCAAAGCCGCTGTCGGCCCGAATCTCAATCTCGACATCCGTCCCCACTGCTTGTCGGATGGCCTCCACGACTCGCTTCAGAATGGGCACGATGTGAGAGGCAGCCCCCTTGTTGCCAGGTCTCAACACGGCACAGACCAGGTCTCCCGTGTCGGCATCGAAGATCAGCAAAGGATGCAGAATGTGGTTTCGGTAATACCCGTGGTAGAAGGAGAACTCCTGTTGGCCGTGAGTGTGGTCGTCGGTACTGTCCAGATCCAGGATGATCTTGGCGGGACGTCTCTTCTTCAGGGAGCGCACATAACGGCCTGGCAGCCACCGGCTCAGACGCATCAGATCCTTCTTGGTGACGGAGTTCTCCAGGCGGGAGAAAGTCGGCTGGGTGGCCAAATCGGGATCGCTCTCTGGCAACTGATCACAGACGGTCTTGAGCATCGGATCCGAGCGCAGCGTATCGGCGTCATTACAGTCTTCGTAGCCGGCCACGATCTGCAAGACTCGTTGTCGGATCAACTTCAACAGGTCATGACGAACGTAGCGTCGGTCTCGACTTTCCGCAATACACGAACTGAAGCCCTCGCACAATCGATGTTGACGATCCAGGGATCCAAACAACAACCATCCTGCGTCGGAAGTGAGGCTCCCTCCATCAAAACGCGTCGTGATCTTTCTGTGGCTGTGAAATGGCAGGGTATTCTGGCAGACTGCTTTCAACATTGCCGTAGCTCCTGTTTAGGGTCATTGTTTTTGTAAACCCTTTTATATCAGAGGGCTACGGCTTTTTCCTGGAGCCAGAATCTCACTCGGATTCAGATCTTTTGCATAATCCGGGCTAGGCCCGGCGGGCCGCAACGTTTCAGAAACTTTGCGATGTCCTCAATCTCCAGAAACGCCACCGTTGCCTGTGGTTGCCCGTGTAGGTGGAATATCTGCCTCTTGACCACGTCATTGCTTGGCCAGTAGGCGTTGCTGCCGCCGTACTGACCGTTGTTGGCAACTACTACGAGCTGGAACATATGATAGTGGAGGGCGAGTGCCATCTGGTCAAACGTCTTCACGTCCTTATTGAGTGCCGGGATCGCGAATACATCCGACTCGTCTCGGAGGTCCGCGACCATGTTCAGGTCGGTCGCGTCGTAGCAAACAGACGCTGTAAGCCACATCGGCCGGGCCGAGGGATCGTCAGACCACGGGTAGCCCACCAGCCACTGGCAAGGACGGAATCCTTTTATGCGTGTGGAACCTTCATTAAATTTCAGTTCGCCCGGCGCAAGATGAAGCTTGCCTTGTCTAAGAGTTCGCATTTGTAGGCCGTGGTTTTTGGACCACTCGGGAATAATCCAGAGAGCGGAGTTGACCAGCGTCTGGCGAAACGGGAGGTTTTCGTAGACCAGGCCTGCCAAAACTATGGTTCGATGGGCGCGCGCGAAAGGGATCAGATGCGTGCGGACGTCCTGCCGGTGGACCGCGAGTTCCGGAAGGATCAACCAATCCAGGCGGAACTTGTTCCCGCTGTGCGTCTCCCGCAGGACGAGCATACGCTCCACGGCGGCAAGAGCTGCCGATAGATGGTTTCGATGTTGGCGTCGAACAGCGGGCTCGGAGAGCATGAGATCGGCTTTTTCAAAGTCCTCTTCCCTCGGGATAGCCGTCTGGACTATGCAGGCCCGCAAGGGACGAGTCGGTTTGGACGCGGTTGGCCACTTCGCGATCATGGGCAGCAGGAGCGTCTTGGTGGAGCTTCCAACTTTGCTCTCAAGCAATGAAATCCGCTCACTGATCCTGAGTAAAGTCTCTTGGATTCCGTGTTCGACCCAGTCGAAATCTTCAGGAATTCGGCACCCGGGCCAACGGAGCAAAGCCGATAAGAATTGCTCCACCCAGTCTGTGATTGGCAACCAATCGTCGCCGAAAGCTAGTTGGCCATTGAACAGTCCGTAAAGCCGCTGGTACCAATGGCTTTCCCCTGCCCGGTACACCGCCGCAGTCTCCTTCCAGTGCGGCGGGCGTACGGTCCTGGTGAAGTCCTGCCGCCTTGCCAGTATAAACCGCAGCAGAAAACCTAGGTGGAATCGCCACCGATCGGTTTCGACGCACCAGTCAGGCGGTCTATAGAGCGAGCCAGTCGGTGCTGATCGGGCTGCCGAAATCGTCAATTCCTCCACATTGGCAATCCCATTTTTCAACCCCAGCTTCAACTGCATCTGCATCGGCGTAATTGTCTCGATTACTTTGGCCGCTTCCTGCAATTTCTCCAAGAATGAACTCGCGAAGCGCAGCAAGGCGAGTTCGTTCCTGAGTGAACGGGTCGGCCTGTCTTGCATCACAATCTCGAAAAGACTCCGCCGATCATCGCCATTTGTACTGGCTTCAAGACAGAGATCCTCCCGGACACGTGCCGGAAGATCATGGAAGGGGAAGGGAAAATTGTCGGTTTCAGTCTCAATTAGTTCGAGTACGAACGATGGGTCTCTTTCCGCGATTTCTCGTTTTCGAGGAGGTGTTAGAGCTTGTAGCGTCAGCTCGATCGATTTTTTCCTGTCAGAAAAGGCGCGTCTCGATAGCACCGCGAGTGTTGCAAACTCCGAACCTTTTATTCTTAGTTGCCCGCCCTCACCGCGCAGGAATCTGATCATTTCCCGGTAGTGTTTAGTCTCGGCACTTCGGCCCGTGCGGACGACTGGTGCGGCGGTCGGATCGTAAGTGGCGAGGAACAACAGAGCTTGTTGCCGGAGATACCATGGGATCGTTGCGTGCGGCAGCGGCACCAGCCGTGCTGCTTCTTCGCGAAGGACCGTGCGATAGGCCGTCAGATCAACAGCTGTGGGCAGGCACTCGTCGTCTTCGACCAGACCGGTCTCCGTCGCGCCTGCGCGAAGAATTTCGGAGAGACAGTACCAGGCGACTCGCCGGGGGGCCTTCCGCCGCCCGCCCTTTTCAGTAAAGGGCCGGAGCAGGCCCAGTACTGCCCGCAAGAGCTCGGTATCCGGCCAGAGGTCGAGTCCAATTCGCAGCAGTCTGACGTTTGAAGGGTCTTCGACCCACCGCTCGATCAGGCCGAGCGCGAACGCCCGAACATCTTCATCAAGTTCATGCTGGTTGCGTCCGGGTCGAGTGAGGGTGGAGCCTGCTGCCTCGCTCTCCCCTGCATTTGTAGCAAGGGGTGTGGAGTCTTCCAAAAGAGGCCTAATGGAGCGGAAGGTCGTGCGAAAGCGTGCCGCTGCGAACCTGGCGACTGTCTCGTCCCGAACATCCGGAAGTGGCGAGAAGCGCCAGCCGCTCTTCTCTGGTAGAGGTGGACCCGGAAAACTGGACCATTTGTTAAGGTGGCTCCGACCTGAATCAGAAAGGATGAGGAGTCATGGCAAAACGAAGGAATTTCTCAGCTCAGTTTAAAGCGAAGGTGGCGCTGGAAGCGCTTCGAGGCGAACGCACCCTGAGCGAGTTGGCGGCTCGCTACGAGATCCATCCGAGTGTGATCACGAATTGGAAAAAGCGGGCCCGGGAAGGTCTGGGCGATGTGTTCGCGGGCAAGGTTGAGAAGCGTCAGAGAGGAAGCGAGGCGGAGACCAAAGAGCTTTATGCCAAGATCGGCGAACTGACGGTGGAAAAGGATTTTTTGTCCAAAGCGCTCGATCGCTGAGTGTAAAGGCCAGAAGGGCCACGATCGAGCCAAAGCACCCGAGGCTGAGCATTCGTAGACAATGCAGGCTGATGAGTCTGAACCGTTCGACTTTGTACTATGAGCCCAAAGGCGAGAGCGAAGAAAACCTGCAACTGATGAGACGATTGGACGAGCAGTTCTTAAAGACCCCCTACTACGGATCCCGGCAGATGGTCTATCACTTGAAACGGCGGGGCGGTCGGGTAGGCCGCAAGAGGGTTCGTCGTCTGATGGCCAAAATGGGCCTGGCGGTCATCTATCAAAAGCCGCGGACTTCACGGCCTCACCCGGAGAATCGAGTGTATCCGTATCTTCTTCGAGGATTGGCGGTCACCCGGCCCGATCAGGTGTGGTGCACGGATGTCACCTACATCCCGATGCGTCGGGGCTTTTTGTACCTGGTGGCGATCATGGACTGGTACAGCCGCTGGGTTTTGTCCTGGAGGCTGTCGAACACGCTGGAGCCGTCCTTTTGTTGCGAAGCACTCGAGGAAGCGCTCAACAGGTACGATCCCCCGGAGATCTTCAATACAGACCAGGGGAGTCAGTTCACCAGCACGGAGTTCACGGGACTACTCAAAGGGGCCGGGGTGCGTATCTCGATGGACGGGAGAGGCCGCTGGATGGACAACGTCTTCATCGAGCGTCTGTGGCGTTCACTCAAATACGAATGCGTCTATCTGAACGCTTTCGAAACCGGGTCGGAAGCCCGTCAAGGGATCGGCCATTGGATCGACCTATACAACAGCGAGAGACCTCACTCGGCGCACGCTGGGGCGACGCCGGAGGAGGTGTACACTGGCTTGAAAAAACATTCTGAGAGGGACCTTGCCCTCAGGCTCGCCCCCTCTCAGAATTTCCCTTACTGGCGGCAACAAGAACTGCGGAGTCCACCTTAGAAATGCCGCCAAGTGGTCCAACCGATGGGGTCCACCTCTCAGTTGAGCTAACAGATCGACCCCGCCCTGGCTCGGCAGACGAGCCAGGGCCTTTCCCTTTCCCCGCTCTTTAACCGGGAACGGTTCGACCTGTACCATCTCAGCGCGGATCGCTTCAATGTCGTCCGGATTGAAAACCGGCATTGGCTTCCGCCCAGGAACGCGACGTAGTACGCGCTGGATCTTCTTCTGCGCGGCCATCCGGCCAACCGTTTTTTGCGAGCACCTCAGAATCTCAGCGGCCTCTGCCTGGGTTTTCCAGTCGTCTAATGGGTCTGTCACCATCATCTTCCCCCTAGATTTAGACACATTTGGACAATGTCCAGATTGTCCTTATTGTGTCTAAATCTCCGCATCACGTCAAAGAATAAGGACACATTTGGACATTGTCCACATTGTCCTTATTCGACCGCGTCGACGATTATGAAGCTTCGGGCCTTCATTGCGGCGCGTACCGAGGAACTTGAGAAAGAGGCTGGCGATATCCACAAATGAACATACCCACATTAGTGAGTTTTAGAGTGGCAAATCGGAATGTTCCTGAAATTGCCATACGGTAAGGGAGTGTCGGGCATCTGAGTTTTCGTCGAGTTCCTGGCCCTGCGATGCGAGAACTAAGGTTAACAGTGGCCCGCCGACCGAATCGTACCCCGGTAGCTACAACCGATCATCATGCCCCAAAGCAACGAAGATCAGGTTGAGCCGTTGATTTATACCATCCAAAATGATATATACCTTTAGATCATATCAAGAGGTGCTATGGGGAAGTTCGCTAAGGTATTCATGACTGGCCGTTCACAGGCCGTTCGCTTGCCGAAAGAGTTTCGCTTCAAATCCAATGAGGTTCGGATCAGAAAAGATGGCAACGCCGTCATCCTCGAACCTCTGCCGGAGGATTGGGCGTGGCTGAATACCATCAAGCGCCCGCTTGATGAGGATTTCCTTGAGGCTGTAGCTGAGAGGCCAGACGATCAATCTCGGCCAGAATTGGCCGTCTTCGAGTGAAATTCCTTCTAGACACGAACGCCGTGATTGCCCTACTAGAAGGCAATCGGACGTTCGTCAAGCGCCTTCGCACCTACCAGCCATCCGACTTTGGCATGCCTTCGATCGTACATCACGAGTTGTGCTTCGGCGCGTACAAAAGCAAACGGGTAGCAGCCAACTTGCAGAACGTCCACTCCTTGCAATTCGAGGTGATTCCAATCTCCAAAGCCGACGCCGAGCGGGCGGCAGAGATCCGCGCAAGCTTGCAAGCCAAGGGAACGCCCATAGGTTCCTACGATGTGTTGATTGCAGGACAGGCCGTGGCCCGCTCTCTGATTTTGATAACACACAATGTAAGTGAATTTGAACGAGTGGAAAGTTTGACATTCGAGGATTGGCTGGCATGAGTGAAAACCGGCTCGGGGGTGAAACCAAACGGATCGACAAGGATTACTTCGACTTGGAAGATCTTTAGTTCATACGGCTGTCCTGGAATGAAATCCGTGCGGATGAGGTTCTGCTTACAAAGGACGAGAACGCATGAGTCGCCCACGCAACACGGAACCGCAAGCAAACGGTGCGCTGGCTCGCGCGTTGAGACGACGAAATCCCAACTGGAACGACAAGACTGTTCACGCCGAGCGGACCAACGTTATTCATCTAGGTGTGCCAGGCACGGGGGTCGGCAAGAGGCCGGATATTCTCATCGCCTCTCCTCACCGCCAGCCAGTGATCTTGGAGACGGAGTTCGCCCCTGCACACACGGTCGATCAAGACGCGACCGCCAGGCTGGGGACGAGCTTACACACCACCGGAGAGGACATTGAAGGCGTGCTGTCCGTTGTCCTGCCGGAGAGCCTCAAGATAGGCGACCTCGAAACCGTCGACAGAGCCGCGTTCCGCTACGCCACGCACTACTTGGACTCCAAGGGAGAGAGCACCCGCTGGCCGCCAGAGCGAAAGTGGCTTGAGGGGGACGTGGACGATCTCGCGGATGCCATTGAGTATTTGTCCCTCTCGGAACGGCAACTAGCGCGAGGGACGGAAGCCCTCGAACAAGTGGTGCGGAACGCGGCGGAACTGCTGGCCGAGCACGCCGGAGAAGGCCCTCTAACGCGGATCGCCAGAGACTTGCATCAGGAAGCGGGCGGGCAAACCCAGCGCATGGCGGCGGCTATCTGCGTCTCGGCCTTCGTATTTCATGTGGCTATCGAAGGGCAGCAACACATCCCACCTGTTCCGTTAGCGGGCTCCATCGACAAGGGGACCCTTCTGAGTAAATGGAAAGCGATTCTCGAAATCAACTACTGGCCAATCTTCAGCATCGCCCGTGACCTAGTGGAGGAATTGCCAATCAAGGCCGTGCCGCCGGTCATGAACCGCATCGCAGAGTCTATCTCCGGCTTGGCGGAGCTGGGTGCGACTACCTATCACGACCTCACGGGGCGGATGTTTCAGACCCTCATCACAGATCGCAAGTTCCTCGCCACCTTCTACACATTGCCTGAGTCTGCCTGCCTGCTCGCGGAACTGGCGGTCGAGCGGCTGGATGTGGACTGGTCGGACAGGGCCGCTATCGAAGAGCTGCGAATTGCGGACTTCGCCTGCGGCACAGGGGCCTTGCTCTCCGCCGCGCAGCGTGCAGTCTATCGGCGCTACCGCAGGGCTGGGGGCGATGATAAGGACTTGCATCGACCCCTGATGGAGCACGTTCTGACTGGGCTGGATGTCATGCCCGCCGCAACCCATCTTACCTGCTCCATGCTGTCCAGTGCCCACCCCTCGCTTGCCTACGGGGAATCCCAGATCCACACAATGCCCTACGGCATCGACGGCAACAGGACACACATCGGCGCTCTCGACCTTCTCAATTCCGCCCATTCCTACTCCCTGTTCGCCACAGGCGAGTCCATGAGTGGAATGAAATCGGATAGCCGTAGTGGCCACTCCGTCATGATCAAGGACAAGTCCTGCGATCTGATCATCATGAACCCCCCGTTCACGAGGCCCACGAACCATGAGGCCGGTCATGCCGATATACCAGTTCCATCGTTCGCGGGTTTCAACACGTCGCATGACGAGCAGCAAGCGATGCAACGGAAGCTCAAGAAAGCCAGCACCTTGTTTAGCAGCGGCCATGCCGGCCTTGCGTCGAACTTCATGGACTTGGGACACCGCAAGCTGAAAGACGGCGGCGTGCTGGCCCTAGTTATTCCGTTCGCGTTTGTCCGAGGCAAGTCATGGAAGAGAGCGCGAGAGGCACTGAAGGCCCACTACGCCGACATTCATGTCACGGCCATTGCCGCTACCGGCTCGACGGCGCGGGCGTTCTCCGCTGACACAGGGATGGCCGAGTGCCTTATCGTAGCGACGAAGCGAAGCGGGAGCAAATCCCGTGCAGCGTACTCCAATCTCGCGGTAAGACCCTCATCTCTCCTTGAAGCCGCCGTAGGAGCGAAGAACGCAAGGAGCCAAACCGTGCAGGGCGATATTCTCGACGCGGGTGTAGCGGGTGTCCGATCCACGAGCGTCATCGAGGCGGCCCGTGATTTGGAGGCAGGGAATCTACGCCTGCCACGGCAGGCGCAAGCGATCAGATTGCCCGTGGTGACGCTCGGCACCGTAGCAGCGCGGGGCCTTGTCCATAGAGACATCAACGGCGGTCCTACGGATCGCAAAAAAACAGGCCTGCCGCAAGGCCCTTTCATCGTGCGTTCCATCCGCCCCGGTGAAGTGCCGACTTACCCGATGCTCTGGTCTCATTCCGCCACCCAAGAGCGCAAGTTCGTAGTGCAGGTCGACTCCTGCGGAGATCCCCGCATGGGTGACGAAACGCGAGCTGCCGAGCGTTGGAATTGCGCGGCATCTCGCCTGCACGCCAACCTGGATTTCCGATTGAACTCCCAGAGCCTCGCCATGTGCCTCACGCCGGAGAAATGCCTCGGCGGTCGGGCTTGGCCGAATGTGATCCCGCAGGATTCCGTGCACGAAATCCCACTACTGTTGTGGGCGAACTCCACACTTGGCTTACTTCTGTTCTGGTGGATGGGCTCACGCCAGCAGGCTGGGCGGGCGATTCTCACGATTTCCGCACTGCCTAACCTTCCCGTGCTCGACCCCCGCACATTGACAAATCAGCGGCTGGATCACTGCCGCGCGATCTTCGACGACTTGAGGGATCGCGAGTTCCTGCCCACTAACGAGGCATGGCGCGACGAGACGCGCAAGGCTCTCGACCGTGAACTGCTGTTCGGAATCACGAGCGTGCTGCAACTCGACCCGGGCCTAGAGGAGGGGCTAGACCTGCTGCGGAAGCAGTGGTGCGCTGAGCCATCCGTCCACGGCGGGAAAGGTACTCAAATAGATGCGCCGTGAGGACAGCATCACACGCAGGAGGAAAGGGGGGCGGAATGGCTTGCGCTTGTCTGTCTCCACAGCAGTGTTTTCACCCTAGTGCAATACCGTTACTTCTGTCACGACAACTTGCGTATCGGCGCGCACAGGATGGGGGTTGGGGAACAATGGAACGAAAACGCACGCTAAGGGGTAGTGGTCGGGAGTTCGATACCATTGTCTAGAGGGTGGTTCAAAAGGGTCTGCCGGATGACGAGCTCGGAGGCCCGGTTTCATTGCTTCCTCGGCGCCTTGAGAGACTGATCCAAAAGGAGTACCTTGTGAACCATGACTCGGGTCGCCCTCTATACGAGAGTCTCCACCGACCGGCAGGAAGCCGAGAACCAGCGACGGCAGCTTCGCGCCTTCGTCGATGGTCACGAGGGCTGGAAGCTGGTCGAGGAATATCGAGATGAGGAATCGGGTGCCACCGGGAGCCGCGCTCGATTCCAAGCGCTCTTCGAGGACGCGCACCAGCGGAAGTTCGATGTCGTCGTCTTCTGGGCGCTCGACCGCTTCTCGCGCGGGGGCACGCGCGCGACGATCAACTACCTGCACGAGCTCGAGAGCTACGGCGTTGGTTTTGTATCCTACACCGAGCGCTACCTTGACTCGACCGGTATCTTCAGAGACGCGCTTATCGGACTACTCGCTACGCTGGCGAACCAGGAGGGCATTCGGCTATCGGATCGTGTGAAAGCCGGAATGGCGAGAGCACGAATCGATGGGAAGCACGTTGGACGTCCGCGTTTGGACGATAGAACGCGGCGGCAAGTGCGAGAGCTCCGCGCGCAAAACCCCGATATGTCTATTCGGGCCATCGCGAGAGAGACTGAGGTCCCCTACGCTACCACCCGGCGACTGCTCCTTGAGCGCGAGAAGCCACCAGGAAACTGAGCGCGGTCTCGGCTTAGCGTGCGTTTTCGTTCCATTGTTCCTCGACCCCCAGGATGCCGATACGAGACGACTAAAATGGAAATCTCGGTGGACACGACAAGGAGAAAGAATTGAGCAAGCCGAGCCCCGCGCTGTCACCTGCCATCGCCCAGCGATTAAAGAAGTCCGAATGCATTATGAGCTGGTGCTATTCGAAGCTTCGGATGTTGGGGTGGAAATTCCGCAGCTACCGAATTCGAAACGGTTACAGCTTGCGTCGGCGTGCTGGAACGTCGCAATCGAGCACTCGATGGCTATTGTCGAGCTCGTTCGCGCAACGCTTCACGGCTCGGCCCTCGCGCTAATCCGGCTGCTGTATGAAGCATACGTCAGAGGAATGTGGCTGATGTACGCGGCGACCGATGAAGACATTGACCGGGCTGGGCGAGACGAGTTCCCGCTCAACTCCGTTATCGTTACTGCACTCGAGAAGTCTCCTCACTTCTCGTCTCACCCCTTTTCAGATTTAAAGAATCGATCGTGGAAAAGGTTGTGCAGCTTTACTCACACGGGCTACCAGCAAATCGGCGCGCGACTCACGCCCCAAGGTATTGGCTGCAATTACCAGGACTCCGAGATTCTGGAAGCGCTGCTTTGGGCTGACACGATCGCCCTGACGACCGCTGCGGTCGTCGCGATTGAGGCCCAAAATGACCCGTTAGCACAAGAGGTGTGGAGGAAAATCAAGAGCGTTTCCGAGCAGTAAAATTACGACCCAGCAGTCATGGTTCTGGGTTTTACGCTGCCGTCGTGGGGATGTCCCCAAACCGTGCGTCGACAACCGTCCGCTCGTCCGCATGAGCGTTAGCTGAGCTCTGTATCAACTTCCCCACCAAGCCCCTAGCCCATGTTTGCCACTTGTAACTGCAAATGGTTGAAAAGAAAAGGCCGAGTTTTCGGAAGTGTCACTATGAGGCCTGTCCAGCCGTTTTTTGGGCCGAGCCTGGATCCAGTTCTCGAAGGGTTAAAACCTTCAAGATTTGAGCCGCCCGGCCACTGCCTCGGGTGACGGAACGCTTGGTCTTGCCCTGGGCTAAATCGATTTCCACCACCCGCACCGTGCGCAGAATCTGCCAGGCTTCTTTCGAAGACAGATCCAAGCCGGCCCCTTTCAGTTTCTTTTCCAGAGCTCGGTCCAACAAGAAAGCCAGGGCGGCCACAAACAAATGCGCCTGCGCCTCGACGCGTCGATCCGTCTGGTGATAGATCGGACGCATCTCAATGACATCTTTGAGTTGACCAAAGGCTCGCTCCACTTCGCTCAGCTCCTTGTACACCTGAACCGCTTGGACGGGAGCGAGATCGCAACCTTCGATCTGAATCAGGTATTTGCCTTCCAGAGCCTTTTCTTGGGGCAAAGAAACGGGATGTTCAAAATACTCGAACCGCCCCCCTTCCAATCTCCAGTCGTAGTAGCGGTAGCCATGACGACGAGCCAGAATACGCTGGGCCGCCGCACCGATTTTCTCCGGCGCTTTGAGCTTCCCTCCCACCACCCGTTGGCGCAGGGCTTCTAGCTGCTCACCCACTCGCTGCATCGCCTTTTCCCGCTCCGCCCGTTCGTAGGTCTCTCGCTCCTCGCTCTCCACCGCGTTGTTGCACAATTCCGGTCGGGTCACAGACCGATCCCAGTCTTGTTTGAATGCTATCGAATTCGCACTGACTCAGGCATGCCCCGACTTGGCATACGATTCAGCACCTCACATTTGATGATGCTCTCGACCCGTTGATTGTCGAATCGTCTTGCCGACAGCTTAGGGTCCCACTCTGGGATGGGTGAACCCCCTCGCCTTTAGGCGAAGCCTTCAGGAGGCTTGGGGGTACACTGCGGAGGTGTCTGAGTATCGGAAAAGTTCGCATGCAGTGTATCGGCTGAGATATCACTTTGTGTTCATCACCAAGTACCGCAAGCCGGCTCTGCGAGGAGAGATCGGGAAAGAGGTGCGGGATCTGACGCGAGAGATTTGCCGATCGTTGGATATCGAGATCGTGAAGGGGCATGTGCGACCCGATCATGTACATTTGTTGTTGGATGTGCCGCCGAGATTGGCGCCGAGCCGAGTGATGCAGGCGATCAAAGGGAAAACGTCGCATCACCTACTGCAAGATCACCGCAAGTTGCGCAAGGAGTTTTGGGGACGACATCTTTGGGCACGAGGGTACTTCGTGGCGACGACTGGGAATGTGAGCGATACGATGGTTGCAGAGTATATCGAAACCCAAGATGTCGAGACCCGAGACGACGATTTTCGGGTCACTGAGTAGTCAGCCTGCGAGCGAAGCGAGGTCTTTAGGCGACTTCAGTCGCATGTCGAATCCACCGCCTTCAGGCGGTGGAGAGTGGGACCCTTCTCAAGCCCAAACAACGTCTTGAACCTCGACATTGCATTCTCTGCGAGGCTTTGCCGGGTGCAACCACTGGAGAAGCACCATTGATATCGACCGATTCTCCTTATTGCTCGTAGATGGGCATCGCGCATTGCACGCCAGTCGGGCGAGGCCACACTTTCACTCGGCCTTGCATTGCGCCGAGGCGGGATCGTAGCGACAGCGTCCCGGTCCAGTATCGACTGGTAGCAGGCCCGCGTGTCATAGGCCCCGTCGCCCGAGACCTGAACGATGCAACCCGGAATCTGATCGAGCAGGGTCGGCAACAGACGAGAGTCGTGGACCTGGCTCGGTGTGACCTCCACCGCCACAATCTCTTTTGTCGTCTCATCGACACCCAGATGCAGCTTCCGCCAGACTCTGCGCCGACCATGCCGATGCTTTCGGACGTGCCACTCACCCGATCCGTAGACTCTCAGGCCCGTGGCGTCAACAACCACGTGCCGAGGTCTGATTTCGCTATCGTAAAAGTGACCCAGATTGGGGGCGAGTGATCGAGTAAAAGTGACCCACCCCAATCAGACCTCTGTTCTAGGTTTGTTCAAGAGCAAAAGAACAACTAGAACGGAGGCCGGAGTGATTGGGATGGACCAGTACGAGCTTATCAGAACAGCCCACCGTGTATACGGAAAGAGCATCCGAGAGATCCGTCGGGAGACAGGTCATCATCGGGAAACGATTCGCAAAGCCTTGCAAGGGTTGGAGCCCAAGTACCGACGGAGAAAGCCACCCAGGTGTCCGATCATGGATCCGGTGGCACCGATTGTTGAGGGCTGGCTGCTGGGAGACCGGGATCGTCCTCGGCGTCAGCGTCACACGTCTCGTCGGATCTGGGATCGGCTGGTCGAGGAGCACGGATTTGGGGGAGCAGAATCGACGGTCCGGCGTTGGGTCCGGGAGTGGAAAGCGGCTCACGGCTGGGGGGCCAGCCAGGCAGTGGTTCCTCTGGACCCGGAAGTGGCCCGGGAAGCGGAAGTGGACTGGGGGACGGCCTGGGTCGAGATGGCTGGGGAGCGCCGGAGGGTGAAGCTGTTCGTGATGCGCTCACGCTACTCGGGCAAGCCCTTCGTGAGAGCCTATCCGTGGGAGCGTCAGGAGATGTTCTTTGACGCCCACATGCGAGCCTTTGCCTACTACCAGGGGATCTTTCGGCAACTGGTGTATGACAACCTGCGCCCCGCGGTGAAGAGAATCCTGCGGGGCAAGAAACGAGTGGAGCAGGAACGCTTTGTCTCTTTTCGCAGCTACTACACGTACAAGGCCCGCTTTTGCAATCCTGGAGTGGGCCGCGAGAAGGGTGGTGTGGAGGGCCTGGTCGGCTTTGCGCGCAGAAACTTCCTGGTGCCGTTGCCTCGAGTCAAAGACTTCGAAGAGCTCAACCAGATGCTCTTGCAGCGCTGCCGGCAGTATGGCAGTCACCGGATTGCGGGCCGGGAAGATGATCGAACTGTCCAGGAGCGATTCGAGTCGGAGAGATCGCGACTTCTGCCCCTGCCAGAGCGCCCCTTTGACAACTACAAGCCGCTGCGAGTGAAAGTGGATCGTTACCAGACGGTGCGAGTGGACCGTAACCGCTACTCGGTGCCCAGGGCGTATGTGGGTCGCTGGGTGTGGGCGCATGTGAGCTGCTGGCAGGTGGAGGTGTTTGCCGAGGGCCGGAAGATGGCAGAGCACGAGCGAGTGTTTTCCAACTGTAAGTGGCAGATCGATCCGCTGCACTATCTGGATCTGATCAGCCAGCGGCCTGGAGCGTTTGAGTCTGCCCGGCCTATTCTCCAGTGGCGAGACCGCTGGCCTGACGATTACGAAGTGCTGCTCGCCAGGTTGCGCAGCCGCCTGGGCGAGAACTCCGGCACTCGAGAGTTTGTCGGCATCCTGGGCTTGCACCAGCGCTATCCGGAAAGGCTTGTGGAAGAAGCGATTACCCGGGTGTTGGAGCTGCAATGCCCGAGCTTGGCTTCGATCCGGCACTGGATCCGTTACCAGGAAAGTTCCACTCAGTCGATCGCGCCCCTGCCTGCTCAGCTGATTCCGGGGATCACGGACCGTCGGGTCGAGAGGATGGCAGTGGCGAGCTTCAATGCCTTGCTGAGGAGTAGGGGATGAGCCGCGCCAGTGAAGCGGTATTGCTGAAGGATCACCTCAAGGAGTTGCGGCTGCCGGCCATGCGGCGAGATTACGCCGAGTGTGCGCGCCAAGCGCGGGAAACGCGGGCCAGTTATGAGGGCTTCTTGCTGGATCTGGTGAGCCGCCAACTCGAGCAGCGTCGTGCCAATCAGCTGGAGCGAAGACTCAAGCAAGCGCGCTTTCCGGTGATGAAAACGCTGGAGAAGACGGATCTCGCGTTGTGGCCGACACTGGATGCAGTCGAAGTGCGGGAGTTGATGGAGTGCAGTTGGATCTCCGAGCGAGAGAACGTGTCTCTAATCGGCAAGCATGGAACGGGCAAAACGCATGCTGGGACGGTGCTGGGAGTGGAAGCGTGCCGGCGCGGACACCGGGTTTTGTTTCAGAGCGCCTCCGGCCTGGTCAACACCCTGGTGGAAGCCCGCGAGGAAAGGCAGCTGGAGCGAGTGTTTCGAAAGCTCGATCGCTTTCACCTGATCGTCCTCGATGAGCTCGGCTACATCCCATTCTCGGAACAAGGAGCGCAACTGCTGTATCAAGTCTTTTCCAATCGTTACGAGAAGGCTTCGCTGCTGGTGACCTCCAACCTGGCCTTTGCCGAATGGACACGGGTCTTTGGCGATGCTTCCCTGACGGCAGCTCTGCTGGACCGGTTCACCCATCGTTGCTACATCTACGAGTTCGACTGGGAGAGCATCCGTCTGGCCGAGAGTCTGAAACGGCAAAAGAAGATACGCCGGAAAAGATCCGCCAAGTCGAGGCCAAAATAGCCTTCTGGGCCCCCGGAAGTGTCTCCTGACGGCCACACAGCAATGTCGCCTCGACCCGTGGCCCGTACATCTCCACCAGCAGGGACTTCAAGGGGGGCATGGGGCCAGTAGACCGCTGAGGGGCCGGTCGAGTCGCGCGCCGAGAGGGGCACTCCGTTCGGGCTCGCCCTCACTACGTCCCCTCTCCATCAGTCTTCAGGAACTCAAGGAGGTGGTTCTCCAGGATCAATTAGAACAACGTATCCCAGGGTGGGTCACTATTCCGTGATCACTCCGGGTCATTTTTCCCTTGTCATTCCGAGAGGTCGGCTGGTCGGGCCAACAGTTAAGGCCGTCGCCAGGGAACTCTGTCGTCTACTGAGAGTGCTGTAGTCCGGTACCGGTAAATCGAGTCTGAGCAACTCCAGGAGCGAAGAAACAAAGCCCTGTGTCCCTCGCAGACTAAGCTGAAACACTGACTTCAATACCAGTGCACACTTAATGGCCGTGTCGGAGTAAACCTTCGGAGCGCCGGGACCTTTGGGTGGGTCGGCGTTCCGCCAAGCGGCGACGGCGTCCTCATCGAACCAAAAGGTCAGCCGCCCCCTGGCGATCAGCGCCCGATTGTAGTCTGACCAGTTGCGCACTCGGTAACGGAACGTGTATTGATTTGGCGTCATTCCTCATGCTGGCACCCTGGCCCATCGGAGATAAGCCGACAACCGAAGCGATTTATGCAACAAGGCGGCAAGGGGGCACCATGCTCGATGATGTGAGTATCCCCCTTGCGGCCAACGGGCAGTCGTCCTGGTTCATCAACGCGGCGTTCACCGGGGCCGATACGTCGGACTTCGTGGGGTCGGTGCGCTGCACCGCGCCAGGGGAGGGTCTGTTCACCGGAATAGCGTTGGAGCTGGATGCTGCCAACCAGATCTTCGCCACCCTGCCGGTGTTTCCGGTTCCAGAGATGCCGCCTCGGGAATAGACGCCGGTGGTGTCCCTGTTTTGTCTGGGGAACATGGGAGAATAAAGCATGCAGCGTCAACGCGGCGAGTTGGTTCCGATCGGTGAAACCTTGGCCGATCTGGGCGGCCCGGTGAAAGCGCTCCGCGACGCCTCGCCCCAGGCGGTGCACCACTTCACCCGCTTCGATCAGGTGAACCAGCTTGTCGGGGCCAGTGAAGCGGACCCCGATCTGGGCTTCATGGCGCGGTTGCTGGTGCTGTGCAGCCTGCCCCGCACCAACCCCGGCACCCAGCTTCAGTACAAGCGCGTCAACGGCCCCTATAAGCTGGTCATGGTCGCGGGTGCGGACAATAAGCTCCCCTACCCCGGATTATGCAAGAGATCTAAATTCAAGCGAGATTTGGGCCCAGAAAAAAGGCCGTAGCTCTCTGATAAAAAAGGGTTTACAAAAACAATGACCCTAAACAGGAGCTACGGCAATGTTGAAAGCAGTCTGCCAGAATACCCTGCCATTTCACAGCCACAGAAAGATCACGACGCGTTTTGATGGAGGGAGCCTCACTTCCGACGCAGGATGGTTGTTGTTTGGATCCCTGGATCGTCAACATCGATTGTGCGAGGGCTTCAGTTCGTGTATTGCGGAAAGTCGAGACCGACGCTACGTTCGTCATGACCTGTTGAAGTTGATCCGACAACGAGTCTTGCAGATCGTGGCCGGCTACGAAGACTGTAATGACGCCGATACGCTGCGCTCGGATCCGATGCTCAAGACCGTCTGTGATCAGTTGCCAGAGAGCGATCCCGATTTGGCCACCCAGCCGACTTTCTCCCGCCTGGAGAACTCCGTCACCAAGAAGGATCTGATGCGTCTGAGCCGGTGGCTGCCAGGCCGTTATGTGCGCTCCCTGAAGAAGAGACGTCCCGCCAAGATCATCCTGGATCTGGACAGTACCGACGACCACACTCACGGCCAACAGGAGTTCTCCTTCTACCACGGGTATTACCGAAACCACATTCTGCATCCTTTGCTGATCTTCGATGCCGACACGGGAGACCTGGTCTGTGCCGTGTTGAGACCTGGCAACAAGGGGGCTGCCTCTCACATCGTGCCCATTCTGAAGCGAGTCGTGGAGGCCATCCGACAAGCAGTGGGGACGGATGTCGAGATTGAGATTCGGGCCGACAGCGGCTTTGCCACGCCTCGGCTCTACGAGTTCTGTGAATGTGAAGAGAATAAACTCCAGTATGTCATTGGGTTAAGTCGAAACCCTCGCCTGCAGCGAGTGGTCGAGCCCCTGCTGGATTCGACTCGGCTGAGGTTCCTTGAGCTGGAGGAAAAACAGCGTCAGTTTGACGAGTTTCTTTATCGAGCCCACAGCTGGGATCGATCCCGTCGCGTCATTGTCAAAGTGGAGGTCGATCAGCGTGGCATCAATCGTCGCTTTGTAGTTGCCAACCGGGACGATCTCTGCTCCCAATCACTTTATGACCACTACACAAACCGAGGGCAGACCGAGAACTTCATCAAGGCCTTCAAGAATCATCTGAGCATGGACCGACTCAGCTGTCATCGATTCCTGGCCAATCAGTTTCGACTCCTCCTGCATGCACTGGCTTACCAGATGTTCGTGCGCCTGCGCGACTATCTTCACGGAACCCCCTGGCACAAGCTCGAAATCGAAACCTTACGTCGTCGGGTCCTCAAGATTGGGGCCCGGATCCGACAAACCACTCGACGCATCTGGGTCCATCTTTCCTCAGCCTTCCCCGAACAACCCCTCTTCCACCTCGTCTTGAGTCGCCTGAACTCCAGTTAGCTTTTCCCAGCTCCCCCGAAAAACCGCTTCCGACACTCATCCAGGCCCAGATCTGTCTGAAATTCACTCCCCAAACCACTCAAACGCCTCGCCAACCCATATTCTTCGCAAATCCGCCTGTCACACCTGCCCGCTTCCGAGTTGGGCCACTTCTCGAGTCGTTTTTCAACACCGAACTACGGTTCTTGCATAATCCGGGCTAACCGCCTCTCCGAACTCTGCCCCAAGGCCAGTTCGTCGCTCCTCGTACCATTGCTGAACTTCGAGGGTTTCTGCCTGAGCCTCTGGTCGGAAATCTACGTGTCGCGTCACTCCCTGCCCAGCAGTTTGCGACGCACGTCCTCCCAGGGAATCGCTGAATCGGGGTTCTCAAGGTGTTCGGCCCAGCGCCGATCGAGTTCGGCTTCCTGTTCAGGCGTCAACTGAAGCTCCCCTTCGCGCTCCTTTTCACTAAGACTCTCCCAGAGCACCATCGCGAGCTCGGCCCGCTCGTCGGGCGGGAGCCTCAGCAGCCCCGAGATAGGCGTAGAAGTCATGTGTCTATCGTCTCATGCATCGCCAACTACAGCAAATCGGTGCGGAGCCCTGCCTATCTCTGGAGCGACCTGGACCTTGACACGGAAGTTCCGGGGGGTGGGAAGTGCTTTCCTACGCGGTGACGACCCGTCGGACTTTCAGGTCACTCATTTTTCTGCGAGCCATTCGCATGTCGTAGTCGGCCTGTAGCTGGACCCAGAAATCGTTCGAGTGGCCCAGGGCGCGCGCGATCCGGATTCCGGTTTCCGGAGTAGTGCGGCGCTTGCCCCGAACGATCTCGCTGATCCTTCGACCAGGTTTTCGCGCTTGACCTCTATCTGGTCAGCTTTTCTTGATTCTCTCGTTCTCGCCTCGTCTAAGGCAAAGATCCCGAGTTGACCTAACCGAGAAAGCAGCTCTCATTGTGCCATTGGAGAAATTGTGGGTCAGGGGCACTTCGTTCGTTGGCCGGCAGGTGGATCCTGTCACCGTGGCACCTTGAGTTTGGAACCGTCACCGGCGAAATCCTTCCCCGCTACCTTAGCTCAAAAAGCAGCTCAAGCAGTCTCCTGGAAACGCTGATACCGAATGAGAAGCTTCTCTGGATCAGGCCAATCGCGACGGTATCGCGGCAAGAGCAAGCTCTGGTCGTGGAGCCCCTGGAGGCCATGGCGTAGCATCGGTCCATCAGCCTCTTCCAGGATATCTTGTCTAACCTCGATGCGGTGCTCTGGTGTAATTCCGATGAAGTAACGGTCAAAAGCCGTGTGATGCAGCTTGCACAGGGCGATTCCGTTGGTGACGATCGGCTCTCCGCCGGGCTCTTTGTCGCCCACAATGTGAGCTGCATCCAGGAGCTCTTCATGGCGGAGGCGGCAGAGAGCACATTGCCTTCGGTAAGCGGCGAGGACCTTCGCTCGAAAGCGGCCCTGGTGGGCTCTTTGCATGAATGCCCTGGTGACATACTCGCGCCGCGCTTCGGCCAGGTTATCCATCACCAGGGGGCGGTCAAGGGTCCAACCGATGCCCGCCTCGTGCAGATCATCTACTGCGATCTGAAAGCTCAGGTCTTGAGGATTATCGTCTACGACAAAAACAGGCCAGGCGGGAAGGTATTGACCCTTTTCAATCCCGAAGAAGTAAACGAGGGGAACTCGAAGCTCCATAAGGCGCCGCAGGCCAACGTTGTCGCGATGGTCCGGGTTGGTCCCTCGGTACTTGTAGTGCAGGAGCCCTTCTTCTGTCATGCGGTCCTCATAAGGCCCGGAGGCCACGGTCGTGACCGAAAGGGGAAGGTCTATCAGACGCGGTTTGAATATGCCTTGCGGGCTTACCAGGGGAACCCGGTGGTCGCGATAAATGAAACCTTTAGCGAGGAGATGCCGGGGAAGGATGTTGCCATAGAACCTGGTGTGTTCCGCCAGCCAAGTGAACGCGGCCTGGCGAACTAGTCGATCGTGGCTCAGATCGATCATGGCTAGAAGCTACGCGGGCGGTACGGCCGAGTCAAACCTCTCGGCCGAATCGATCTGACTCGTCGTGATCCAAATCCGTCTTGAGCCCTGGGATATTTGCCACAAAACCGGGTTCCATCTGAGTCACTGGCTGAAACGCTCACTACCGACCAGGAACAAAGGCACCGTCTCCTGTCAGACCCCTTTACACTTTCTTCTCATTGCCTATCGCCTGCCGCATACGGAAAGTAATATTTCTAAAGAGTCGCACGAGTCGCACTCTGCTCTTCTTAACGAGCGCTCCCCCTGAGCCCCCGCTTTGAACTCGAACCTTAAGAACACTTCCTGCGCGTCCGCGAAGTGGGCTGCCCAGCTAAGAAGTATTCTTGTTGTTCGCGTCTCTTTATGGGAGCCCCACTTCCCACACTGTTGCCGGAGTTCAGAGACTCTCGAGAAAGAGAGGGTTCCTTGACCCGTTTGAAATGAGCTACTGTCGAGCACCCTGGGTAGGCCATGTCCATCGATGGACTCTCGATAGATTGGTTAAGCAACCTTTTTTCTGTAATTTCCTTTAGAGAAGGATTTCTCCACCTGTTGTTTCCAGCCGGCCAGGTTCAGGTATTGGCGGCCGGCTAACCACTCCTCGTGTATCTCTGCAAGCACAGCAGAGATGAGCCGCATCGTTGAGGCTTCGTTGGGAAAGATCCCCACCACCCGGGTTCGTCTCCGGATCTCCCGGTTCAGTCTCTCCAGTCCATTGATGGTCCGGATCCTTCGCCACCAGCTCCTCGGAAAATCAAATACCGTGAGCCCTTCATCCACGTTTTCTTCCAGCCACGTAACGAACTCTGGCGCAATCTTTTCGAATTTCTTGATCACCTTCCCCTTGAGCTCCTCGGCATCCTCTCGAGACGGCGCATTGAAGATGTCGCGCAGGGCCTGTGCAATCCGCTGCCGGTCTTCTTTACGACGGGCATATTGCTGAGCATTCTGGCTCAGATGAAACTGGCAGCGGTTCCAGGGCACTGACGGATAAACCGCTCGCCTGGCCGCCTTCAATCCCGCATGATCATCGCTGACTAACAGCTCGACTCCTCTCAGCCCCCGCCTGTGCAGATCCGCCAGAAACTCTCGCCAATGCACTTCTGCTTCGCTCAGCCTGGCGCTCAGACCCAACACCTCTCGCGTGCCGAAACGATTGATTCCCATGGCTTTCAGGATAGCCACGTCCTGTACTCTGCCGCCCTTTCGAACCTTCTCGTAGTGGGCATCTAAGTACACGATCGAATACTCCCCCAGCTCTCGGCTTCGAAACTCCTCCAGCCCTTCGTCCAACATCCCGGCCACTCTCGAGACCTGGGTGGCCGAGATCTCCAGACCACACAACTGCTCGGTAATCGCGGTAACCTTTCTGGTCGAGACTCCCATCACGTACATCTCGGCGATGGCCAGTTTCAATGCCTTCTCCGAACGGCAGCCTCGCTCCAGCGACTTCGGATAAAAACTCAACCCTCGAACCTGGGGAATTTCCAACCGCAACTCTCCAACCCGGGTCTGTATCCGCTTGCCTTTGAATCCGTTCCGATACCCTCGTCGGCTCTCCGTCCTTTCGTAGGCCTCTGCTCCCAAGAACTCGCTTCTTTCCAACTTCATGGCCACGTTGAACAGCTTCTCCAAGATCCCTCGAAAGGCTTCTGTTCCTTCCTCGATCAACTCCTCCAGAATCTCTCGTGGTACTCTCTTTTCCAGGTCTGGGTTCAATGGATTCTCCTTTCCAGATTGTCGTTTCTGTTTTTGGAGAAATCCTGTCCCAGACCTCTGTCTTTTCGACCCAGGCCTGATCAGGATTTACAGAAAAAAGGTTACGTCACTGGGGATGGCTCCTCGGAACCTGCCTGCTATAATGCCAGCACACGTTCAAGTACTTCGTCAGATTGGGCTGGGAACCTCAGTTCACGCTGGAACACACGGGCTGCCAAGCTTACATTAAAGACAACTAATAAGGACGGCTGATTACAGACTGAGGAGAAACTCCATGAAACAATACTCGACTCTTGTCATGATCTTTCTCCTGGGAAGCTTTCCTTTCCAGCAAACTGTTGTAGCTCAGCAGGCGACCTTCCACGTCGTTGATTTGGAGGAACTACGTAGCAGTCTGCTCGCTCGTTACGAGGCGCGCTCAGAGAATGTGAAGGAAGTGCAGAGGCTGCTCCGACACAAGGAGGTTCAAAAACGGCTCGGGAGGCTTTTTGATCTGGAGCAGATTGAGAAGGCTGTGCCCACGCTGGATGAAGAAACTCTCCAACAACTTGCGGGCTGGAGTCGCGAAGTCAACGACCAGTTCCGGGGCGGCCTCGGCAAGGGAGCGAAAATCGCTATTACAGTCGGCGTAGTAGTGGGGGTGGTATTAATCATTTTGGCCATACGCTGCCGGGGGGGATGCTCTCTGGGGAGGCCGGTCTAAGGGCATTGAGTCCCGACAAGCCTGGTGTTTGGCAAGCACGTCCAGTGTTGGGTGCGGTTTACTTGTGAACGACCCGTGATCGCAACCGCGATCTCCTACCGCCTGACCAGCAGCTTCGAGTCTACTGGGGTCTGCGATCGCCCCTTTCCCAGCACTTGTTAAAGGCTCGTGACTGTGAAGGGGATATAAGAAAACGAAATGGATGACAGACGGAAATCCTTGGCGCTTGCAATCCTTCTGTTATTTCTTTCGCCACTGATTGGCCAGGACTTCACTGCCAAGTGCGTGGGCGTCACAGATGGAGACACCCTCACGGTCCTCATTGGCACTGACCAGATGAAGATCCGTCTGGAGGGTATTGACACCCCGGAGAGCGGCCAGGACTTCGCCACCAGGGCCAAACAGTTCACGTCAGATTTGGTCTTCGGCAAACAAGTCCACATCCTCCCCAAGGAAAAGGACCGGTACGGCCGCTTGGTGGCCAGGGTCAGGGTCAATGACACGGATGTCTCCCTGGAGCTTGTCAAAGCGGGTCTGGCCTGGCATTACAAAAGGTACTCCAGTGACCCCGGGCTGGCCGGGGCAGAACAACAGGCCAGAGCTGAGGGTGTAGGGGTTTGGTCTCTGCCTGACCCAATACCACCCTGGGAGCAGAGGAGGGGTGGTGTTTCAGAGACCTGGGAAAGAGCCGTAGAGAGTTCCCAATCAGGCACCGTCTACCACGGCAATGTGAGCAGCCGTATCTACCACTGTTAACGATCAGCAGGATGTGCACTTTTTTGGACACTCGCCGTTAGGATAGGTTTTCAACATCATCCGCACCGCAGGTGCGTCCGAGCATTCATCTCGCGATTTCTGACGAGGTGGATTTTTCCCTTCGAGAGTGTATTGTTTCGAATCCAGGAAGAGGGAGGACCTCGACCTGTAACCCGGTCGAGGTCCGGTTGTGGCAGTTCTGTACAAAGCGGAGACCCACCACAAACAGATTGTAACCTGCCACGATCCTGGGCTGTTGTCCAGTCCCCGCCGGGGCTGGATCCATGGCCGATTCGATTGTCGTTCTCCGGCAACGTACTTGCCGGGCCGAAGGCTGCGGCGCGCTGTTTTTCATCTGTCGCTCCTGTGACCGGGGCCAAGGCTACTGCAGTCAGCCCTGCCGTCGTCTCCAGCGCCGGCTACAATGCCGTGCAGCCAACCGCCGACACCAGCAATCTCCCGAGGGCCGAGCCGATCATCGCGATCGCCAAAGAGCCTACCGTCAGCGGCAGCAGCAAGCCCGCGTGACGGATCAACGTAGACAGCGAGATAGCTCTTCTTTCAGGCTGAGGGAGTCTCTGGCGGCCTACTCAAAGTCGAGAAGATCCGTCCGGAGACGCCAGGAGAAGAGCCGTGCAGGTACTTTTTACCGGCCCCGGCCCGCTTTCCGACCGACTTGTATGCGCTGCGGTCGCGCCGGGCGCTATATCGACCCCTTCCACTGGGGGTAAAACATGATCGACGCCGAGCTGAGGGCCCACATCCGCCGACTCTTTTTTGCCGAGCACTGGAAGATCGGAACCATTGCCGATCAACTCGGTCTGCACCACCAGACGGTGCGCCGGGCGCTGGAAACCGGGCGCTTTAACCGCTGCAAGATCGTGCGCTCCAGGGTAACTGACCCCTACGTCGAGTTCATCCGCCAGACTCTGGAGCAATACCCACGCCTTCGCGCTACCCGCATCTACCAGATGATCTGCCCCCGCGGTTACACGGGCAGCGTAGTGACGCTGCCGCTGTCTTCGAAGAAGAAAAAGCTCGACTACTGCCTCTTCCGGCTCACCCCCTGGAAACCGATCTGGTGGTGCCTGCCAAGTCGCACAAGACCATTTATGTACGCTTCGATCTCAATGACTATTCGATTCCCCCCTCGGCCGTGAGCCGGCAGCTGACGCTAGTCGCTTCCGACACCCTGGTGCGCATTCTCGACCAGACTGCCGAGGTCGCTCGCCACCGCCGCAGCTACGACCGACACCAGGTGGTCGCTGATCCCGCTCATCAGCAAGCTCTTCTGGAGAAAAAAAAGCCTCCGCAGCCCCTTCCGACCGGCTCTCGGTGGCCGTCCCCGAAAGCGAGGCCTTTTTGCAGGCCGCCCTGCTACGCGGAGAATCCGTTGCCCGCCAGACCCGTCAGCTGTTGGGCCTGCTGCAGGACTACGGTGCCGAGGCGCTGCAGGGGGCACTCGCAGAAGCACTGCAGCGCGGCACTCCGCGCGCCTCCTCGGTGGCCTTTCTGTTGCACAGAAGCCGGCGCACTGCTGCCACCCCTTTGCCCGTCGATCTGAGGCGCCGTCCCGAACTCGCCGATCTTCACGTACAGCCCCATTCTCCGGAAGGATACGATGACCTCTCCGAGCCCGAGTGAACTGGCTGCACAGCTGAAAAAACTCGGCTTTCGAGTTCTCCCTGATCAACTGGAGGACTTCTTGGGTCGCGCCAAAAAAGGCCGTTGGTCCACCCGCGCCGCTCTGGCCGAGATGGCTCGGCTGGAGGAGATCGAGCGGGCCCGCCGCTCGCTGGAGCGCCGGCTGAGCAATGCCCGCATCGGACGCTTCAAGCCGCTGGCTGACTTTGACTGGGATTGGCCCAAGAAGATCGATCGTCCTCTGATCGAGCGAGCTCTCACCCTGGACTTCGTCCCCGAGGGCCGCAATCTGATCCTGCTGGGCGCCAACGGCCTGGGCAAGACCATGATCACCAAGAACATCGCCCACACGGCGGTTCTGGCCGGTCACTCGGTGCTCTTTCGTACCGCCTCCGAATTGCTCGACGACCTGCAGTTGGACTCTTCCGAGCTACTGCGCCGCCGGCTCAAAAAGTACGCACGGCCGTCCCTGCTTTGTATCGACGAGGTTGGCTATCTCTCCTACGATTGCCATGCCGCCGACCTGCTCTACGAGGTCATCAACCGACGCTACGAGCGCCGCTCTATCATCGTCACTACCAACCGCGCGTTCAAAAACTGGAACGTCGTCTTTCCCAACGCCACGTCCATCGTCAGTCTCCTCGATCGTCTCACCCACCATGCCGACATCACCGTCATTGAAGGCGAAAGCTATCGCCGCCGCGAAAGCGAGCAGGAGGCGGCTGAGCGCCGCAAACAAGATTGAGCGACTCCTTGCAGCGGCGAGCTTACGTCCAGACCGTACTGGAAGCCTATCTGGAACTGCTCGACACACCGCCTCGATCCCGATCACCCGACCGCCGACTGGCCGGGCAGTTCTACGACCGCAATATCCCGCTCCCCACCGTAAAAGATGCCCTTCTGCTCGCATCCGCAAGGCGTCTGTTGCGTTCCCAAGACGCCCATCTCCTCGCCTCGGTTCGTTCTCTCTACTACTTTGTCCCCGTCATTGAGGAGCTACTCGAGACTCCTCTTCCCAAGGGGTACTCCCGTTACCTGGAAAGAAAAATCGCTGCCTTCTCGACGGATTGCGGCCGAGACTCCTCATCGGCAGATCCCTGACCTCACCCCGGCGCCAGTTCAGAATCCCCTCTCGTGATCGCCAACAGGGCCGTTGCGGGCAGGTTGGCACTCGATTCGGGGCCGGTTTAACGAAAGTTTGAAACTCTGAGCATGGACGGCTATAACTACTCAATCACTGGCCGCTTTTCAACTGGCCCCCGACATGCGTAAGAAGAAACCACACCTTGCGTCCCTTGACGAGGTTCGCATCACGCGAGAGGGCGAATACGCTGTAGTCGAATACCTAGATTCAAAGGTTGGAACAACTCACCTGAAAATTGGCCCTGGGGTGCAAGCGATGACCGACGGGGAGATCCTTGAGCTGCACAACCAAGTCATCGAGGCAAAACAACAAATGGCAGCAGAGTATCAACATATAGCGGTAGAAATCCCAGTAGGTCATCCAGAGGTGGACCCGGAAAACTGGACCATTTGTTAAGGTGGCTCCGACCTGAATCAGAAAGGATGAGGAGTCATGGCAAAACGAAGGAATTTCTCAGCTCAGTTTAAAGCGAAGGTGGCGCTGGAAGCGCTTCGAGGCGAACGCACCCTGAGCGAGTTGGCGGCTCGCTACGAGATCCATCCGAGTGTGATCACGAATTGGAAAAAGCGGGCCCGGGAAGGTCTGGGCGATGTGTTCGCGGGCAAGGTTGAGAAGCGTCAGAGAGGAAGCGAGGCGGAGACCAAAGAGCTTTATGCCAAGATCGGCGAACTGACGGTGGAAAAGGATTTTTTGTCCAAAGCGCTCGATCGCTGAGTGTAAAGGCCAGAAGGGCCACGATCGAGCCAAAGCACCCGAGGCTGAGCATTCGTAGACAATGCAGGCTGATGAGTCTGAACCGTTCGACTTTGTACTATGAGCCCAAAGGCGAGAGCGAAGAAAACCTGCAACTGATGAGACGATTGGACGAGCAGTTCTTAAAGACCCCCTACTACGGATCCCGGCAGATGGTCTATCACTTGAAACGGCGGGGCGGTCGGGTAGGCCGCAAGAGGGTTCGTCGTCTGATGGCCAAAATGGGCCTGGCGGTCATCTATCAAAAGCCGCGGACTTCACGGCCTCACCCGGAGAATCGAGTGTATCCGTATCTTCTTCGAGGATTGGCGGTCACCCGGCCCGATCAGGTGTGGTGCACGGATGTCACCTACATCCCGATGCGTCGGGGCTTTTTGTACCTGGTGGCGATCATGGACTGGTACAGCCGCTGGGTTTTGTCCTGGAGGCTGTCGAACACGCTGGAGCCGTCCTTTTGTTGCGAAGCACTTGAGGAAGCGCTCAACAGGTACGATCCCCCGGAGATCTTCAATACAGACCAGGGGAGTCAGTTCACCAGCACGGAGTTCACGGGACTACTCAAAGGGGCCGGGGTGCGTATCTCGATGGACGGGAGAGGCCGCTGGATGGACAACGTCTTCATCGAGCGTCTGTGGCGTTCACTCAAATACGAATGCGTCTATCTGAACGCTTTCGAAACCGGGTCGGAAGCCCGTCAAGGGATCGGCCATTGGATCGACCTATACAACAGCGAGAGACCTCACTCGGCGCACGCTGGGGCGACGCCGGAGGAGGTGTACACTGGCTTGAAAAAACATTCCGAGAGGGACCTTGCCCTCAGGCTCGCCCCCTCTCAGAATTTCCCTTACTGGCGGCAACAACAACTGCGGAGTCCACCTTAGAAATGCCGCCAAGTGGTCCAACCGATGGGGTCCACCTCTTCCACAACTTGAGTATTTCGAAAAAGGAGGTTCCTGGGTTCCTCGAGGTGGTGTGCTTCGATGCCAGATTAGTGACGGAGGTCCAGACGGGGAGACGACTCTATTTATCGATGATCAGGAGCTATCACTTGAAGAATTTGGTCAAGTCTTGTCTGTCTACAGCGGCTGGGGTATGCGTATTGTATTTGTGCCAGAAGAGGAGGTGCATGAAAAACCAAGGATTGAAGTTAGAGAGCTCGCGGAAGGGTTTGAGTGACCGCGCATTTGTGAGCACTTGGTAACAAAGGCAAGAAATATCCAAGTCATTGAGGTACTGCTCGAGACTCCTCTTCCCAAGAGAGTACTCCGTTACCTGGAAAGAAAAATCGCCGCCTTCTCGACGGATTGTGGCCAAGACTCCTCATCGGCAGATCCCTGACCCCGCCCCGTCGAACAGTTCAAAATCCCGCACTTTCTCGTGATCGCCAACACAGGGAGCCCTTCGCGGGCTGGCCGAGGCCGTCGGAAAGACCCGAGCGGCGTCTGAAGCTGGAGTCTGCAGGCGTCCGGGAGGGGCTGAAGCGGTGCAGAGGACAGACCGCGACGGGAGGGGGACGGGTCGAGGCCTCTTGGATCAATTCAGCAGGATGCACGATTCTTCGCGCTGGCTACCTTACATTCACCACATCGAGCAGCGTCTTACCGGCTGCGATTAGCAAAGGAAACCGACTTTCGGGTACGGCAACCCAACCGCGATCGACCTTGAGAAAGAACGCATCGACGGGACAGCGAGCCCGCCTGCGACAATGGTCTGACTGCACGACAGCGCTTACGAAGTGGAGATTCTGGAAAAACTCCGCTCCTTGGCCGGTGATCTGCACCCGATTCGGGCGCCGCCATACGTCTCAATCATTCCTCTTTCCGGGGTTGTGAAGATCGGGCCCCCGGATAGAACAAACAGCTGGCTGTGGCTGTAGAGCATCACGGCTACAAGAACAACGACGCAGAAGGAGCAGCCGGCGAGCAAGCACGCCACTATCGTCTTATCGCTCATAGAAACGTCGCTCGGACTTGGATGAAGCCTTCTTCGGTCCTTCATCTCTCGTTCCGTCGTCTATCACGTTCGACTCTTGTTCGGGTTCGAGCAGTGTCAGGGAGAGACCGCGGAGTCTGGTGGCAGCACGAGAACTCTCGAAGAGCCCCTCAAGTATACTTGGATTGTTCCGGGCTCTGTTTCGGAGAGAGGCAGAAATGCCAGCATCTTGTGCGGAGGAGTGGCCGAGTGGTTGAAGGCGGCGGTCTTGAAAACCGTTGTACCCGAGAGGGTACCGTGGGTTCGAATCCTACCTCCTCCGCCACATTATCGGCGTGAATCTGGATTTTCGGTGCTGAAAAGCGGCACTGAAGTGCCGCACTCCAGGGAGGTTGGGGGCCGGCGCAAGGCTTTTAGGGGGCGCGGCTGCCTGGTGGTGTTTTGGAGAAAGGGTTGGACCCAAGGGCGGGGCCGCCTACTTGATGAAGTAGCCGGATACGCGCCATGCTCCGTTTTTTTGCTTCATCGGCGTCACCGTCTCCACGGCTGAGCGTTTGTTTTCGAAGGCGGTGTCGAATTGGATCACGACGTACTCGCCGTCCGGGGCTCCCGGCAAGGCGGTCGCGTAATGCTTGGCCTTGACTGTCCTCGATGTGACTTCGCCCAGCGGCTTGCACGTCCCGGTCAGGACCTGCCGCCACTTGTCTTTGGTGATATTGCCTCGAAAGTACTCGGCTGAGGACTCCCAACTGCTTGTGTACTCTCCCTTGTCTACGAGGGCAAGCCATTGTTTGGCGGCCTCGACGGCGGCGGCTTCACCGTTGTCTTCTCGCCCGGCGAGAGCCCCCGCTGAGGAACCGGCCAGGGTGGCTGCCAGGAAGATGGTTTTGAGCTTGGTTTTCATGTGACCTCCAGAGATCCGGGTGCACCCGGTATCGAGCAGTGATCTTCCCCGGCGAGAATCGGAGCCCATGGCGAGAGCCGCGGGGTCGTTTTTGCAGCCGGGGTTGAGGCGATTGTCAGGTCGATCCGTTGCCAACATCTATCACTACACTACGCTCGAGTTGGCGGTTCATTCAGTGGCCGGCGAAGGATTGGTGCCGCTTTGCTCGTGGAGGGCGGCACTTAGAGTGCCTGCGGCGTCTGTCGCCCCTTCAGGGCTGGTTGGCTTCTCCGGGGTTGTCCGTGGGCTTGCGCCCACGGCTATTCTCTTGCGGCCGCTCCGCGGCCTCTGAACCCAGCCTCCGGGGGTGCTTGCGCCGATTCTCGTCCGGCCGCTTCGCGGCCTTTCGAGACAAGCCCCCGAAGGGGGCGAAAGACAATAGCCGAGGCCGTGAGGCCTCGGTGCAAGATGAGCCCCCCAGGCAGCCCCCGAAGGGGGCGACAGAGGTTCCTGAATCAGAGTTCGGCAACAGGCCCTCGAACTCATCGAGTGGGTTATCGGAGCTGGGGAGCGGGTCGGTCGAGGGTGCCGAACACGCGGTCCCACAGTAAGGTGGTCACTCCGAAGTTCCGGTCAGGGCGCTGGTGGTGTCGCACATGCAGCTTTCTCAGGTTTCCCAGCCTGGTCCCGTGGTGCAGGCGGGAGTGAACGTAGCTGTAAACTACATATCCGGCCAGCACGCCGGCTATGAGGGAAGGCTTCCAGTCGAACTTGTCGTCGCGTGGTCGTTGATGGTGGTGGAGGTGCAGTCGAAGTAACGGGCCATGCAGGAGAAATCGGTGAGTGGCGTACTCCAGGAAGCTCCAGACACCCAGTCCTGTGAGAAAAGCACTCTTGTTCATTTCGTTTCTTCTCCTCTCCTCGGGGCAAGGACAAGCCCTGTCCGTCTACTTTCTTAGATGCTTCCTGAGACGGTGAGTTTCACTAGCCCCTCGTCAGCTCGTGGGTCTTGCTGGGGTGCGGAAGTTCGGCCTCCGCTTTGGAAAGCGGCACTTGGGGTGCCGCACTCCAGGGTTGTGGGAATCACGGGCGCGGCGGTATCCTTTGCACCGAGACCGCGGGGTCCACAAGGCACTCCGATGGCGACACATGCCCTCATGCCGCGAGGAGGAAAACAATGAAAGTTCAGAGAGGCGTGATCGTTCCGCTCGGGTATGGAAAGTATGTGCGTGCGGACATGGTCGTGCTGATAGTTCCGATTGAAGAGGGGCGGGGGCCGGGTCGTCGAACCAGAGTCCATGTGGAAAACGTGCAGGAGCCGATCATCGCCTCTCGATCCGATGCGGCCATTCTGCGCGACATGACCCAATCACCCGAAGAGGCGGCTCGAACCACGATGCAGGAGCATGTGCTGGTGGACGTGCTGGACACCATCCAGGAATTCGATCCGATGTTGAAGTCCATCATTCACAAGCAGGGAAACTGGGACCTCAACAGCCTGGAAGAGCGGATCCGAGACGTCCTGGCCCAGGGCTGAAGAAAGGGGACAGTCTCTGGCACCAAATAGTTCCTGTGATGTTGCTGTCGTCGGGGCTGGCGTTGCCGGCTCTGTGTGTGCTGCTCTTCTAGGGCGATCCGGATTTCGGGTCGTGCTTATTGACAAGGCCACTTTTCCCCGCTCCAAGATCTGCGGTGAGGGTCTGATGCCGGCAGGCAGGCTGCTGCTGGAGGATCTGGGGCTGGGAGAGGCTTTAGCCGAAGCCGGGGCCCGGAGTTTTTCGGCCCTGCGCTTTCACCTGCCCAACCAGCGGGTGCTGGAGTTGGATTTCTCACAGTACCCGTCCCGACCTCGAGGCTGCGTACTGGCCCGCGAGACGCTCGACGATCTGCTGGTTCGGTTTGCAGCCTCCCGGGAGGGGGTCGAACTGCGGGAGGGACGTCGTCTTAGGAACGCCCGTTTCGGGCGCCACCACGTGGAACTGAACCTCCAGAATGGCGATCGGAACGAGGTGATTCAGGCCAGAGCCGTGGTGGCGGCCGATGGGATTCGGTCCCGGTTTCGAGCGCCGGGGGAAATACGCTGCCTCTCCTCCGGATCTCACCGCTTTGCTCTGCGGCGGCTCTACCACGATTATAGGTGCGGTGGCCGGGCCGTCGATGTGTACTGTTCGCAGCAGGCCGAGGCTTACGTGGCTCCCCTGTCGGGTGGGAGCGCCCGCATCACGCTGCTGACGGGTAAGCGGAATCTGCCCAGATCGAAGGGGGCGGCGCACCTGTACGAGAGTCTGCTGGCCCGCTTTCCCGCCATCATGCAGCGCATCCGGGCCGGCGGACGGCACAGCCGGGTTGAGACGACCTCACCGGTTTCTGCCAGATTTTCCCAATGCCATGCAGAGCGACTCATTCTGGCAGGCGATGCTGCGGGGGCGGTCGATCCGATCACGGGACAGGGAATGACGATCGCACTTCGAGACGCCCACCTGGCCGGAAGTGTTCTTTCCCGCGCACTGGAAACGGATCGACTCACGGCGGATGCGCTGGCGTGCTACAGCCGTGCGCGCGAGCGGTATTTTCGGCCCTCTTACCGGCTCTCCGGAAAGCTTCTCACGTCGCTTCGCTACCCCTGGTTGTCGGAGCGGGCCCGGCTGGCTCTGAGTCGCTCGCCCGGGTTGAGACAGAGAGTGACGGCTCTGGCTGCCGATCCCAACCCGGAGGTGGAATTGACGCGGCTGGATAAGATGCGGCTGGTGGTGGGGTTTTGATGGAGTTGGCCGTTGTGCCGGTTGTGACTTTTCGGCGGCAGCTTCCGTGCCGCGGCGCAGTCACTGGCGTTCCTGCCTCTGCGGGTTCCTTGGTTTGTCGGTTTTCCTTGTCGCTTCGTGGAGCCCTATTCCTTGGCGGTTAGGGTGTGGATGGAGTCTTGGAACTGTTGCATCAGGTTCATGCGGTCGTCGTGGGGGAGGAAGGCGGAGCGGATGCTTTGCAGGGCGATGTGGGCGAGGTCGTTTTCGGAGAGCTGACAATATCTGACGGCGTGGGCGTATTCCTGACTGAGAGTTGTGTCGAAGAGTCCCGGGTCGTCGGTGTTGAGGGTGACCGGTACTCCTCGCTTGAAGAGGAGCCAGAAGGGGTTTTTTGAGATCGGGGCCCAGGCGCCGGTCCTGGCGTTGCTGGTGAGACAGACATCCAGTCCGATCGCATGTTCCTTGAGGTAAGCCATCAGGTTCGGGTCGCGGGCGGCCTGGATGCCGTGGCCGATCCGATTGGCTCCCAGAATCTTGACCGCGTCCCAGACACTCTGGGGCTCTCCGATCTCACCGGCATGAACGTGCACGTAGAGTTCGTGGGCCCGGGCGAAGGCAAAGACATCCTCGAACTCGCGACTGTCAACTGCAGTCTCGTCTCCGGCCAGACCGAGGCCGACAACCCCTTGGCTCTGGAACTCGAGTGCGAGTTCGGCTGTCTCCTGAGCCGCCTCGGGACCGAACTGTCGAACGCAGTCAAAGATCCAGCGAATGTCGATCGACAAATCAGCGGCTACCTTGCCGGCTGCCGCCGTCGCAGCTTTCAGGATCTTGCCGACGTCGGACCCGAACCTGGCGGGGATGGAAGGCGCCAGCAGAATCTCCGCATAGCGGATGTTCTGGCTCTCGAAGTAGGGTCCCAGGTCACGAACCAGCGCGGCGTAGTCCCGAGGCTGCCTGAGGTGCTCGCAAACCACCCGGTAAGTCTTGAGAAAGCTCGAGAAATCCGAGTACGAAAAGACCCGGCTGCGGATCTCGGCCGGCGACAGGTGGCCGAACTGTGTATCGTACTTGCGAGCGAGCTTTCGGAATCGTTGCACACTGATCGATCCCTCCAGGTGCAGATGGAGTTCTGCCTTCGGAAACTCCCTGATCAGTGAATCCAGTCTGCCGTTCACCGCAGAGCCGGGGCCTTCCTTCATGGGTGCCGTCGCTCCGACCCGTCCGGGGGTCGGTGTATATGGGTTTCGTCCAGATCCCGGAATTAACCCAGGAGCTGAATCTGGCGCAAATCGGTGAGCGTATCCTCAGAAATGAAGTTCTCGTAGGTTTTCAGTTCTTTCTCAGACGGTGTGAGCCGGCGCATTTCATCCCAGCACATGGGAGAAACAAAGATCAGGTCTGCTTCCTCGACGATCTTCTCAATTAGATCCGTCCTCTGAATCGGAGCAATCCAGAATCGTTTGTCCGTGGAAGGGTGGTAAAGACTCATGAAAACTTCCCACGACGCATGCATGGTTTTCTCGTCCCGGATCACGATCCCGATGTTGTGATCCTGCGCCGCGCTGAGTATCTCCGCATAGATCTGATGAGAGGGCTTGATCTCTACAACCTCCTTCGAGAGTCCCTCCGCCAGGGCGTTCACCTCCTCCAGATGCCAGCTGGTGGTCAGGAGAATGTCGCTTTCCTGCAGTTGCGCCGTTCCCTCCGGCTGGTGAGCCACCTCGAGCGAAACCGGGAAGGCAGTGGTCCCCAGCCTCATTTCCAGTTCATTGGCAAAAATGTAGGCTTCCTCGTCGTCGTCGACAACTGCCAACTTCAACGGCTTCACATTGCGCCCCGTCAGATAGCCGTCAAGCAGCGCCACCAGCCGCTGTGTAGGCAGGCCCAGCTCCCGCGCCTTGTTCTCAAAGTCCCCCAGCAGCCGAAAGACGGCCTGCCGGCGCATGTGCTCGAAACTTTCACCCCCATTGCGCTTTCTCAGAAAAGCGCCGCTTCCCGCAACAATCTCGAGCAGTCCCTCCTGGGCCAGTTGAAGGTAAACGCGGCGGACTGTCTTGTAGTTCACCGACAGGTCGTCCGCCAGCTCGCGGATCGAGGGAAGGCGGTCGCCTTCACTGATCTTGCCGCAGTAGATCGCCGAAAGGAGCTGTCCCTTGATCTGATCGAAGTACGTCAGCTTGCTGGACTTGTCGAGATTGAATCGAAGCATCCCTTTTCGAGAGGACTCAGGAAATCCTCAACAGACCCGGGTCCCGAGCCGAGATTCGTTCCAGCCCGCCCATATAACTCCGTAGCGCCTCGGGGATCAAAATGGAACCATCCTCCTGCTGGTAGTTTTCCACAATCGCAAGCCAGGTTCGGCCAATCGCCAGGCCGGATCCATTCAGCGTGTGGACAAAGCGGGTCTTCTTCTGCGCCTGACTACGACACCGGATGTTAGCACGCCGAGCCTGAAAGTCCTCGAAATTACTGCACGAGGAGATCTCGCGATAGGTGTCCTGACTCGGCACCCAGACTTCAAGATCGTAGGTCTTGGCCGAGCTGAAACCCATGTCCCCGCTGGAGAGCACGACCACCCGGTAAGGGAGGTCGAGCCGCTTGAGAATCGTCTCTGCGTTGGCGGTCAGAATCTCGAGCTGATCGTAGGAATCTTCGGGTTTGCAGAAATGGACCAGCTCGACCTTGTTGAACTGGTGCTGGCGAATCAATCCCCTCGTGTCGCGACCATAGTCGCCGGCTTCGCTCCTGAAACAGGGAGTGAACGCAGTAAGCCAGCAGGGCAGCTGCTCCTCATCCAATACTTCGTCGCCGAACACATTGGTCACCGGCACTTCGGCTGTGGGGATCAGCAGATAGTCCGTTCCGTCCACCTTGAAGAGATCCGCCTCGAACTTGGGCAGGTTCCCGGTTCCAAAGAAGCTCTTCCGGTTGGCCATGAAGGGAGGAAGCACTTCCAGATAGCCGTGCTCCACGGTGTGGATATCGAGCATAAAGTTCACCAAAGCTCGTTCCAGCAACGCCCCTGCCCCGTAGTAATTGGTAAAGCGCGCCCCTGTGATCTTAGCCGCCCGGGTGGGATCCAGGATCCCCAACCGCTGCCCCAGTGCAACGTGATCCCTGGGCTCGAAAGGAAACTCGGGGACCTCGCCGACATGTCTGACAACCTCGTTGGCGTCCTCGTCTTTCCCAACCGGGACCGTCTGGTGGGGCAGGTTGGGGACACCCGCCAGAAAATCGAAAAGATCATCGGCCACTTCAGACAAAGCCCCGTCGAGTTCTTTGATGCGGGCCGCTACTGTCCTCATTTCCGAGATCTGCCCGGAGGCATCCTGGCCCTGTCTCTTCTGGAGCGAGATCTGCTCGCTGGTCTGATTGCGGATGGCGCGGAGTTCTTCGTTCTCGACGCGCAGGGATCTCTCGCGCCCGTCTAGCTTCTCGAAGCCGTGCAGATCGAACTCAAATCCCTTTCGAGACAGGCGTTCCCGGACGAGATCCAGATTGTCTCGAATGAAGTTTCGATCCAGCATAGTCGGAGAGCGCCGCTGTCAGCGACCGGGGCGTGCAACTGCCCCGGCGGCGATCACAATTCGAGAGTCCGGAGGTATTCCCGGAAGGCGGCACCTATTTCCTCGTGCTTCAGGGCCATTTCGACGGTTGCGATCAGATATTCCAGCTTGTCACCTGCATCATAGCGTTTTCCCTGAAAACGGTAGGCGTAAACCGGATAGCCCCGATTGATCAACCCCGCGATTCCATCCGTCAACTGGATCTCACCAATGGCGCCGGGCCGGGTACTCTTGAGGCTCTCGAAGATCTCCGGCATCAGAATATAGCGGCCCATGATGGCCAGATTCGAGGGAGCGTCCGCAGGGACGGGTTTCTCCACCATTTCGCCCACGCGCAGCACGCGGCCTCCGCTCCCTTCGACTTCTGCACCTCCCACGATCCCATACCGGGAGACCCGGTCGCGAGGGACTTCCTGAACGCCCAGCAGACTTCCTGGGAGTTCATGAAAGACCTCCAGCAGCTGACCCATGGCGGGAGTCTCGTGCTCGATGATGTCGTCACCGAGAAACACCGCAAAAGGCTCGTTTGCTACAAACGGCTCGGCGACGAGAACCGCGTGCCCCAGGCCCAGCGGCTCTTTCTGACGGATGGAGGCCACGGAAACCATGCTGGAGACGTGGCGAACCGCCTCGAGGAGTTCCTTCTTCCCCCTCGCTTCCAGCACGTGATCGAGCATGAAGTCGTAGTCGAAATGGTCCTCGATGGCGCTCTTCCCCCGGCCGGTAACGAAGAGAATGTCTTCCAGGCCGGAAGCCACAGCCTCTTCCACTACATACTGAATCGTCGGCTTGTCGACGATGGGCAGCATCTCTTTGGGAATGGCCTTGGTGGCCGGCAGGAATCGCGTCCCCAACCCGGCAGCCGGGATGACTCCCTTGCGGACTCTGATCATAGAGGTCTTAGACCCTGGCATTGCGCCGGAAGGCAAAAGCCGATGATAGCATTCTCCGGTGCTCGGATCTGGTTGAAGGTTGAAAGTTGGTGGACCGTAAACTTCATATTGCAGGTCGCGTGAACCAAGAAAAGCTCAATTTGGAATCTGGGGGGCGTGTTGCCCAAATCTGTGTCGCCCCTCCAGGGCTCTATATTCCAGGAGATACCTAATCCGTGGGCTGGCGCCCACGGCTATTTTCTTGCGGCCGCTCTGCGGCCTGGATGCAGCCCCGAAGGGGCGAAAGACAATAGCCGGGGCCGCAAGGCCCCGGTGAGGACGCCATCACCCAAAGCAGCCCCCAAAGGGGGCGGCAGAAAAAGCTGGATGGATTTGGTTTTGGGCAACACGCCCCTGGAATTTGGAATCTGGAAAGAGTCGGCGGCTCATCGTGCGTCGACCCCTCATCTTCAGGTAAAGACACAACTGGCCGCATCGCAGTAACGCAATGAGCGAAGCGAATAATTCAGAACCCTCAATTGCACGCTTTGAGGGACATCTGCTACCTTTTCTGGGACAGGTGGAAGGACGGGTAACTAAATGAGTTTTGGGCCTCTTGCATATATGGACCCGGGCACCGGCAGCATGCTCCTGCAGCTGATTCTGGGAGGAGTGGCCGGTCTCTTCGTGGTCATCAAATTGTTCTGGCACCGTATTCTGGCTGCTCTGGGAATCCACAAAGAGGAACCTCCTTCGGAGCCGGACTCGGAGGTTGAGGATCAGCTCCCGATCCAGGAATGAATCAACCCCTGCCAATCAGGCATGAGGCATGACTGACCCTCGAGTTGAGGCGGGTTCCTTTCGCGATCGGCAGGGCAGAGTCTTCTATTCGGGGGACCGGGTCCTTCGCGCGCTCAGCAACCAGGCCTGGAAGGACTGGCAGCATCTTTCCGCCACCACCTTTTTCAAGGAATACTCTTCCCGTGGCCTGATCATTTCTACCTGCGAGGCGAATGAGGCGGCTCTGGGGAGTCTGGAGGGCAACTGGGCCGGGGTTCTCGAGCACTTCAAAATCCCCTTCGTGTCCTATCCCTATGAGTGGTCCTTCGGCATGTTGCAGGACGCCGCCCTGGTGCAGCTGGACCTGCTGCTGGCGGCACTCGGTGAAGATATGATGCTCAAGGATGCCAGCTCCTACAACATCCAGTGGCTGGGGAGCCAGCCGGTATTCATCGATATCGGCTCCTTCGAAGGGTTCAAGGCAGGGCAACCCTGGGGCGGGTACCGGCAGTTCAGCCAGCTCTTTCTCTTTCCATTGCTGCTTCAGAGCTACAAGGACCTGCCTTTTCAGCCTCTGCTGCGGGGTCGGGTGGATGGGATTTCGGCCGCAGACTGCAACTCCATCATGTCGGTGCGAGATCTCTTTCGGTCCGGCGTGTTTTCCCATGTCTATCTGCAGAGCAAGCTCGAGAGACGGTACTCGGCAACCGGAACCGACGTCCGCAAAGCCCTGCAGACGGCTGGATTCAAAAAGGAACTGATTACCGCCAACCTCAAGAAACTCCGTAAGCTCGTCTCCCGCCTGAGCTGGAACCCGTCCGGGTCAACGTGGTCCGAGTATGCCTGCGACAATACGTATTCGGATTCCGAAACCCGGCACAAGATAAGGTTCGTGAAGACATTGGTGGATACTCATCCGTGGGGCCTGGTCTGGGATCTGGGCTGCAATACCGGCGTCTTCAGCCTCATCGCCGCGGCCAACTCCGATTACGTGGTCGCGATAGATGCCGACCACCTGGCCGTAGAGCGACTGTACCGCCAGCTCAGGGAAGAGAAGAACTCAAACGTGTTACCACTGGTGAATGAACTCGCGGACTATTCGCCGGACCTGGGCTGGAGAGGATCGGAGCGCCGGGGCCTCACCAGCCGGGACAGGCCCGACCTGATCCTGGCACTGGCCCTGATTCATCACATGGTCATCAGCGCCAACATTCCGGTCTCGGAATTCGTCGAATGGCTGGCCGAAATCGGAGGCGAACTGGTTCTCGAGTTTGTTGACAAGTCCGACCCCATGGTTCAGACCCTGCTCCGAAACAAGGATGACCAGTATGCAGACTACGAACAGGGGTTCCTGGAGAGGAATCTAAAGCGATTCTATCGAATCGAGCGCCGGCAGGAACTGGAATCCCGGACCCGGACCCTCTACCACTGCGTGCCCCGGTGACGAGCAGCACGGCGCGACAGGAATCGGATGATCGGGCCGGGGGGTACCGGGCACATTCTCTTCACATCGCGACTCTCTTCGCACTTGCCGTCGCCCAGCCCTTGTTCAATCTGGCCGGCCGCCACCCCGAGTTCCTGCTTGCGCACGGCATGCAGACCACTGCCGTAGCATCCTTCGCCCTGGTCCTCGCCTTCGCCTTTCCACTGTTGGCATGGGTGTCTCTGCTGGCGATCGCTCGATTGAGCCGAAGACTCGAGACCGCTGCGGCAGCGGCTCTGGTGGGATTCCTGTGCGGCCTTCTGGTGCTGCAGATATTCGCAAGAACGGTGCCGGCGCCCGGGCCTCTGCTCGTCACCGAGGCTGTCGGTGCCGGTATGGGAGCCATGTGGCTGTACCGGAACCTCTCGGCAGCGCGCCTGTTCCTGACTGTATTGAGCCCTTCTATCCTCATTTTTCCGCTGATGTTCCTTTTCTCCTCGCGCCTGATGACCGGAGACTCCGGGCAGGGTGCGATAGCGGGCGGGGAAAGCCAGATGCCGCGCGTGGAAAGTCAGGCGCCCGTCGTGATGGTGGTGTTTGACGAACTGCCTTTGATTTCTCTGCTCGACGAGCAGAAAAAGATCGATCCGATTCGATACCCCAACCTGGCCGCGCTGGTCGAAGAGGCTCACTGGCTCAGAAACACCACGACTGTAAGTGAAGGGACTTTGATCTCCCTGCCCGCGATTCTGGATGGGCTCTACCCCGTTCCCGGTCAAGACCGGCTGCCTACCCTGTCCGATCACAAGCGCTCGCTTTTCACTCTGCTGAGCCGGTCTCACGAGCTGAACATCCACGAGAACATTTCTCAGCTTGCGCCCGGCGGCGTCTCTGTTCGTGATCTTCGGCTCTCCAGCCTCCTGTCGGATTTGAAGGTGTTGTACCTTCATCTGCTGCTCCCCGTTGATCTGGCCGCCTCTCTTCCACCTGTGACTGAATCCTGGAAGGACTTTGCCGGCTCTCCCCAACCCCGGCGCTGGACTGATTTCGATGCCGACTGGGCCGAGCGCGGACCGAAGTTCCGGCGTTTCGTCGAATCCATCCAGCCCTCGGAACGGCCGGGGCTCCACTTCCTTCATTCCATGCTTCCACATGCCAGCTGGAAGTACTTGCCCGACGGTAGACTCTATACCCTTTACGAAAGCCCCGGAGTGGCCGGGGTGGTGGGACCGAACCACGACGGGGTGGACGTAAATCAATGGCAGGAAGACGAGTGGCCGGTTATCCAGGCATACAAGCGCCATCTGCTGCAGGTGGCTTACGTCGACACTCTGGTCGGGAGTCTGGTCGCTCACCTGAAGCAGCAGAAACTGTATGATCGGAGCCTGCTGATTCTGACTTCCGATCACGGCACCGCTTTCCGGCCCGGTGATTCACGGCGGCAGGTGACCTCCTCCAACTATCCGGGCATCATCTCGGTTCCGCTGATCATCAAGGAGCCGTTTCAGCGGGAGGGGCATATTAGCGATCGGAACGTCGAGACGGTTGATATTCTTCCGACGATTCTCGATATCCTGGGAGCCGAGGTCCCCTGGCGGCTGGATGGCGTCCCGGCCCTGGGGCCCGGGCCCGCCAGGCCCGAGAAAACGACTTTTTCCGACAAAGGGCGGAGATTTCGGTTCGACGCCGCACTGGGGAAGCGAGACGAGTTCCTTCGGCGGCAGGTAGATCTGTTCGGGTCGCGAGGCTGGACGGAGCTCTTTGAGATGGGGCCCTACCCGGGTCTCGTGGGCAGGAAGCTGACGCAACTGCCCATTCTCCCGGCCCGCCCCAACGACCCGCAGGTGGAGCTGGAGGGCAGGAACTTCTTTGAGAACGTCGATCTCGGCGCCAGTTTCCTGCTCTGTCTGGTCAGGGGCAGGATCGAGCCGCCCGCCGAAACGGGGAAATCGGTTGCCCTGGCCGTAGCCGTCGGGGGCGTCATTCGGGCAACCACGCGGACCAGTCCGGCAGTTGAAGAGAACCGTCTTTTCACCGCCCTGGTTGACCCTGCTGTATTTCGCAACGGCAGAAACAGAGTCGATGTACTCCTCATCGAGGGGAGTGAAGACCGGCCCGTTTTGCGCTACCGACGACGAAGCTACACGCCGACCGCACTGCGTGTCACTAACGAAGAAGAAGAGGTTCTGGCTCTGCGGGGCCAGGGATCGGTACCCGTCAAACCGGAAGCCGTTCGAGGCTGGGTCGTGGGAGGAGAGACGGAAACGCCCCATCGCTACTACGTGGGCGGGTGGGTCGTTGACCCCCAGGCAAGAGCTCTCGTCTCCTCGGTAATCGCGCTCGTGAACAACCGGGTGGTCGTCTCGGGACCCTCCCAGTTCGAGCGTCCCGAAGCGGTCAAGATGTTCGGGGAACCGCAACTCTTGCGGTCGGGCTTTCATCTGGAGTTTCAACTGCCCCCGAACGTAACTCCCGCCACGGCCCAGGTTCGAGTCCTCGCCATTACGCGCCAGGGCACAGCCGGCGAGCTGTACTACCCCGGGCAAAGGGAGTACTGGCCTTTCTCCCCCGGTCCGCCTGGAGTCGACGCCACGGAGAACTACTCCTGGGGCGAAACCCTGACATTTGGGCGGGAAGGCAGCGTCTTCTCCTTCCTGGAGGACGGATGGGCCTCTCCTTCAGCCGGCATGACATGGAGCACCGGCAAGAGAGCCACCCTTCGCCTGCAGACCGAGTCGCCTCCGTCATCAGTGCTCCTGGAGGCCCTCTTCAAGCCGTTTCTGGCTCCCGGCCGGCTTGATTTGCAGCGGGTCCAGGTCTATCTGAATGGGGACATGCTCGGCGTCTGGCAGGCGTCCACCAACAGTTTCGAGACCTATCGCCTGGAAATCGACGCCGGCTCATTCCCGCCAGGCGAGCCCTTCACTCTCGAATTCCGGACACCCGACTCGGCATCACCCGCTGCTCTCGGTGCCGGTGCAGACCAGCGCGTTCTAGGGCTCGCTATGATCTGGGTCCGACTCGGTCCGGAATCCTGACCCGGACTCGACAAGTTGCAAGGTTGAAGGTGTTGCTGTTTTGAATCTGGAACTTTGCATCTGAAATCTTTAGAGTATGGGGATTCGGGAAACGACATGAGCAAGACTCCGCCGCGCACAACAACCTGGACGATCGGTCGTCATCTGGTGGAACAGGAAAACCTGGTCCCGGAAGCCACCGGCGAGTTCACCAGTCTGATGTGGGATCTGGTGGTAGCCTTCAAAATTATTTCCAAAGAGGTGAACAAAGCCGGCCTGGCGGAGGTTCTGGGTGTAGCCGGCAGACACAACGTGCATGGCGAGGCAATGCAGAAGCTGGACGTCTTCGCCGATGAAACCGTCTTCAAGGCGATGGACCATGGAGGTCACCTTTGCCTGATGGCTTCCGAGGAGAACGAAGACGTTTTGCCGATTCCGGAAAAGTTCAGGAAGGGCAAGTACGTTCTCATCTTCGACCCCGTTGACGGCTCCTCGAATATCGATGTCAATGTCAGTATCGGAACCATTTTTTCCGTTCTCCGCAGAAGGAGCCCGGGCCCGGACGGGACCCTGGAGGATTGTCTCCAGCGGGGTGTGGATCAGGTGGCGGCGGGCTATTGCATTTACGGCTCGAGCACCATGCTGGTGTACACGGCGGGCCAGGGCGTCGCCGGGTTTACCCTGGATCCCAGCATTGGTGAGTTCCTGATCTCACATCCTTCCATCCAGATTCCGGCCTGGGGCTCCATTTATTCCATCAACGAAGCCTACTCGAAAACGTGGGACGAGGGTACCCGGCGTTACATCCAGCACCTGAAGGGTTCCACGAATGCGGATGGTAAGAAGTACTCACTGCGCTACATCGGCTCGCTGGTCTCCGATTTTCACCGCAACCTGCTCCGAGGCGGGATTTTTCTTTACCCTGCCAGTTACCGGGACCCCGACAATCCCAAGGCCAAGCTCAGACTTTTATATGAGGCGAATCCCCTGGGGATGATCGTGGAGGAGGCCGGAGGAAAGGCCTCAACCGGGAGCCAGCGTATCCTCGATATTCAAGCCGAGGAATTGCACCAGAGAGTCCCGCTGGTGATTGGCAGCCGGGAAGACGTCGAACTGTACGAGAGCTATTTTCAAGGCAGGATTTGACTGCGCCGCCGGCTTGGCGGATTCTTCTTCCCGGGACTGCAGCACCCTTTGAAGCGCTCATTTCATTCTGTTGAAATCGGAGGTGGTGGTGAAATCGGCGATTCTGATGTGTCCTTTGTGCCTCTCGACCTTCATCTTGAACGGCACTCCTACACAGGCACCGATTGCCCCTCAGGCCGAGGAAAACGGGCGGAACCTGGTTCTCGAAGTGACGCCTTCCAGCCTCGAAGTCGAAGTCGGCCAGAAACGGCAGCTCACGGCCAGCGTCACCGGGGTCTCGGGTGAGCCCTCAGACGCCCAAGTCGTGTTTTTTTCCGGCGCGCGGCGCAGCGTTGGAGTCAGCGCCACGGGAGAGGTCTCCGCCTATAAACCCGGCCGGCTCACAATCTATGCGCTGGTTCCCAGGGACCCGGCGGACAGGCCCGAGCGGGCAAAGGCCCGTGCTCGAGTGGAGATCCCGGTGACGGTCCCCAACCCGCCGCTGGCAGGGGTTCGTTTCACGGGACTTCCCGCCATATTCTATGCCTCCACACATGTGGACGCCGCCGCCCGGGTCGTCGACCAGTCGGGATCGGTCCGGCAGGACGTGGCCGTCGAGTACTCGACCAGCAGCCCCCCGATCGCGACCTTCGATGAGTTTGGACGCCTCTCGCTCCATGGCACCGGCAAAGTACAAATCAGTGCCGCGGCGGATGGGATATCCGAGACCCTCGAAATCAGGGTTGAGGCCAACCCGGCCGTGCGACTGGAGCTGGACGCCAGCCGCGACACCGGGCTGACAGGCGATGTGATCCGCTTTTCAGCCTGGGCGCTGGACCACGAGGGACAATCGATCGATGAGATGCCGGTCAGCTACTCGGTGTCGGGCCTGGCGTCACCCCGGATCATCGCTCCGGGAGCCCATGTACAAATCAAGGCAGACGGAACCCTGGTGGCGGAGCGCTCGGGCCTTTACACGGTGGTCGCCTCCTCAGGGAACCTGGTGGCCAGCAAGACGATCCGGATCGATTCCAGAGACGTCAGGCAACGGCTCGAGTTCGTTGGCCACGGTGCGGTCCGTGACCGGCACACGTCCGATCTGTGGGTCTGGGAGGGTCTGGACGGCAAAGACTACGCCATCACCGGAACCTGGGGCGCGGACGGGCACGCTTACATCTGGGACGTCACTTCGCCCCAAAGCATGAGCATTGTGGACATGGTTCGAGTCGATGCCCGAACCGTCAACGATGTGAAAGTCACCGAAGACGCGCGGATTGCGGTCATCAGCCGCGAAGGCGCTTCCGATCGCAAGAACGGATTCGTCTTACTGGATGTGAGTTCCCCCTCCGAGGGGGTTCGCATCCTGTCCAGCTACGATGATCAGCTGACCGGCGGAGTTCACAACCTGTTCATCTACGAAGATCATGTGTTCGCCCTGAGTGCCGGGCGACGGTACGACATCATCAACATCGCTGATCCAGCCAAACCGTACCGGGTTGGCCGCTTTGAACTCGAGAAGCCGGGACACGGGGTTCATGATGTCTGGGTCGTCGACGGCATCGCCTATTCCTCGAATTGGGCAGATGGCGTCGTCGCCGTGGACGTGGGAGGAGGAGGCTGCGGGGGCACCTTCAAGAACCCGGTTTTCCTGGGCAGTCATTCGCACCCGAACGGCTGGACCCACGCCGCCTTCCCGTACCGGAGCCCGTCCACCGGAAAATTCTATGTCTTCATGGCGGATGAAGCGTTCCCTTACAAGTCGATTCGAAAGGGTAAAGGACTTCCGATGCGGGCCGCCGGCTGGGTCCATGTGGTCGAGTTCGACGACTGGGAGAACCCGCGAGAAGTAGCGCGCTACCAGGTTCCAGAGGCCGGGACCCACAACTTGTGGGTCCCGGACGACGTCCTGTACGTCGGCTATTACAATGGCGGCCTGCGGGTGGTAGACGTCTCCGGGGAGCTGCGCGGAGATCTGTATCGGCAGGGTCGTGAAATCGCCTCCTGGCATTCCTTCGACCCGGAGGGCTACGTTCCCAACGCTCCTTTTGTCTGGGGCCCTCAACCCTTCAAGGGACACATCTTCTTTACGGATTGGAACTCGGGCCTGTGGGCCCTGCGGCTCAAGCCCCGAAAGGGACCTGCGGTTGAAACCGGGGAACCGCATTGACCTGGCTAGAGATTGGAGATTGGAGATTCCAGAGATCCTGAAGTTCTTGGGTCTTCATTTTCAATTTTAAATTTTAAATTTTAAATTTTTAATTAAACTTTCAGCGCCGGCTGACCGGGGGGACGGCGACGCCTTCTCCACCTGAAAAGGTAGCCTCCCGGCCCGACAGGTCGTGGTAACACTCTACCCCTTCGGCGAAGTAATGGCAGACCAGTGATTTGCGGGAGCGCTGCAGATCACGGCGTACTCCCGCTCCGTGCAGGAGATTGGCGTGCCAGATGAGAACGTCTCCCTTTCCGGCTCGAAATTCCATTCGCTGCAGATGGTGGCGATGGATCAGTTCCCGGATTTGGGGCTCGTAGCGCTCGTGGTAGACCTCGTGCCGGCGCTGAGCGAACTCGCCGGCGCTGATCTCGACGTCCCGGCTCAACACGTAAGGCAGCCGGTGCGATCCCGGGTAGTAGTCGAGGGGGCCGGCAGCCCTGTGGACGTCTTCACAGGCAACCCAGGCCGCCAGGAGATACCCGGGGGGCCGAGTCGTCATGTGAATGGAATCCGAATGGGCACTCTGCTCGGTTCCTTTGTGGGAAGTGATCGTCTGGAAAGATCGGGTGGGGCGTCCAAAAAGAAGATCGGTGATCTCCAATAAGCTGGGGTGGTGCAGGATCTCGCCGATCTCAGGAACCGAGAAATGTGTGTTCAGATAGCGCTCGGGCCAGGGATCTCCAGGCAGATTGGAGGGATGAAACTCCTCCCGGTGGGCCCGGTAAAATCGTTCGTAAGCGCTCCAGGCATGCTCGATCTGGTCTTCTGGAATCAGTTTCTCGAAAACCAGGTAACCATCCTTTGCGAAGGCCCGGCACCAGCCGGCCTGCTCGGGGGTCAGGGCTCCGGTCCGCAGCTCCCGCTCAATCGCGACCTCCCGGTCCTCACGGTCCAGCCACGGAATCTGAGATGCGCTCTCGGGCGCGTCCGACCCCGGCCGGGTGAGCCGGCTCAAAGCCTTCCAACCTCGTCTCCAGACACTCATCTCTTGCGACGTTTCGTCGGCAGCTTCCGGGCTGCGGCGCAGTCACTATCGTTCCTGCCTCTGTAGGTTCCTTGACAGTTCGCTTTCCTTGCGGCTGGCGAGCCGGTCCCGAAGATCAACTGTCCCGCCGCCGAGCAGGCAGAGGCGCGAATCTTGATGAGCGCGCCAACCTGGAACGTGGAACGTGTAACCTGGAACCTTCCTACGAGTTGAAGCGTTCCTCGGCGAGTTGCCAGTTCACGACGTCCCACCAAGCGGCGATGTAGTCACCACGCAGATTCTGATACCTCAGGTAGTAGGCATGCTCCCAAACGTCGAGGCCGATAATGGGAAGATTCCCGTCCATGATCGGGCTGTCCTGATTGGCGGTGGACGACACTTCGAGGCCGCTGCCGGTTCTGGTCAGCCACGCCCAACCCGAGCCAAAACGGGTCATCCCGGCCTGAGCGAACTTCTGTTTGAAGTCATCGAGGCTTCCAAAGGTGCTGTTGATGGCATCGGCCAGATTTCCCACCGGCGCGCCTCCACCATCGGGGCTCATGATCTGCCAGAACAGGGAATGATTGGCATGCCCGCCCCCGTTGTTTCGGACGGCCCCTCTGATCGCATCGGGCACAACTGCACACTGGTTGGCCAGCAGCTCTTCGAGGCTGAGCCCCTGGACTTCGGGGGCCGACTCGAGAGCAGCGTTCAGATTCGCAATATAGGCATTGTGATGTTTGCCGTGGTGGATCTCCATCGTCTTCTGATCGATGGATGCTTCCAACGCGTCGGCGTCGTAGGGTAAGGCTGGAAGTGTAAAGGGCATATTTTCCTCCTCAAGAGTTGGTACCTTACCAGCAGCGGAGCGGACTGGCAACCGGCACCTGCGGAAACCGCCGGTACCCCTGGCGGGTTGAATTCACCCCCGGAATCACGTAGCCTCAAGCCCGTGAGAGGGGAAGCGGCATCCGGTCTCGACATGATTGAGATTCCCATCTTCCCTCTTCCAAATGTCGTCCTGTTTCCGAACACCCTGTTGCCGCTGCACATTTTCGAACCGCGCTACCGACAGATGGTGGCCGAGGTGCTGGACGAAAGTGGCAGGATCGGCATGGCCTTGCTGAAACAGCCCTGGGAACAGCCGGAAGGAGAAGACATCTTTCGAATTGGGGGCATGGGTGAGATTGCAGAGTACCGGGAGCTCGATGATGGCAAATATGACATTCTGCTCAAGGGCACCGGCCGCTATAGATTAATTGAATTCCTGCGCCGTCGACCCTACCGCATCGCACGAGTTCGCGTTCTTCCCGAGCCACTGCCCCAGGCGGCGGCGACTTCCGATCTGACCTCCAGCTTGGTGAGCTTGTTCTCCAAACTATCCAGAGTCGCGGCCGCCGGGTATGACCCGGAAGCGTTGAGCGATCTGGACTTCCGAACGCTGGTCAATTCGATCTGCTCCGCCATAAACATCAGCGACTACAACAAGCAGACCCTGCTTGAAATGGACGACCTGACCTTGCGGGCCGAGAATGTCCTGAAGATCCTGAATCACCTGCTCGTTCAACAGCGACTGGTCGAGCGCTTTGAACACCTTCGGCCCGGGGATCCCTGTGCCAACTGAGTACGCCAGTAACGATGAGCGTGTTGTCTGAGTCGCCGTGGCCTCGATTGTTCGTGACGGCGGGGCTGGGACTTCTGTCTCTGAACTCCCCTGCCCGCTGCCAGGCTCCTGCCCACTACGAACTGAGCCCGAGCCATCTGGTCGCCAGTTACACGATTGACGTCCGACTGGACCCGCTGAGCAGGACGGTCGCCGGCAGCCAACAGATCAGGTGGCGAAACGTCACCCGCCGCTCCACGAATCACCTTCTACTGCACCTTTACCTGAATGCCTTTCAGAACGATCTCAGCACGTTTGCCCGGGAGGGAGAGTTCAAGCTCGACTGGGATCTTAAGGGTGAGATTCCCGACTCGTACCGCGGCTCTGTGACGGTCACTTCGCTGCGCGTGACAGAACAACCGGGTGCCCCCCCCAATCGAGCCCTTCGTCACTACTTTGTCCAGCCCGACGACGGCAATGAGCACGATGAAACGGTCATGCGAGTGGATCTCGAGCACCCTCTCAAGAGCGGAGAAGAGATCACATTGGATCTGGAGTTCCAGTCGAAGCTGCCCAGAGGAATCGCCAGAACCGGCTGGGTTGAGGACTATTTTTTCGTGGGGCAGTGGTTTCCGAAGATGGGAGTTTTGGAGGAGGCGGGCTGGAACTGCCACCAGTACCATCGAAACACGGAGTACTACTCCGATTTTGGAACCTACGACGTAACCATCCGGACTCCTTCGACTTATGTGGTCGGGGCTACCGGGAATTTACGCAGTCAGACGGCACTCGGTGCTGAGACGGCACGCCGCTTTATTGCCGAGTACGTGCACGATTTTGCCTGGACAGCCAGTCCCCGCTTCCTCCAGCTTCAGCGCGAGTTTCGTCATGCACGACTTCCCGAAGTCGACGTGCGGCTCTTGCTCCAGCCCGAGCACGAAGCCCTTGCGGAGCGCTATTTCACGGCTGCACTGCACGCCTTACGCTATTTCGGAGAATGGTTTGGGCCCTATCCCTATGAGACCCTGACCATCGTGGACCCGGCTTTCCGGAGCGACAGCGGGGGCATGGAGTATCCCATGCTGATCACTGGAAGAGCCTACTTCCTCACGCCTGAGACAGTTCTTTCTCCGGAGGCTGTGACGGTCCACGAGGTTGGACATCAGTGGTGGTATGGGATGGTCGCCAACAACGAGTTCGAAGAAGCCTGGCTGGATGAGGGGATCAACAGCTGGGCGGAAACTCGCGTCTTGAGCCGCGCATACCCCCCGGCTTTGTACCATCGCCGTTTCTTTAAGGTAGTACCGATAGCTCTGGACGTCGAGCGGCCTTTTCTCTTCAACGGCCTTTCCTCGTTGCGCGAGGCCGGGCATCTCGATCCCCTGACCAGGACCAGCTGGAGGATTCGCGACCGCAAGACCTACCGGGTCAACTCCTACACGAAGCCGGAGCTCGTCCTGCGCACCCTGGAGCGGTACATGGGCGAAGAACTGTTCCTGAAATCGATGCGAGCTTACTTCCAGGGGTTCGCCTTCCGGCATCCCACCACCAGCGACTTCCTGGCGACCTTCGATCGGGTGTCGGGGAACGACTGGGATTGGTTTTTCGATGAGACATTTCGCCGGTCAGACTTGGCTGATTACTCGATCTCGGCCCTTCGATCCACCCTGATACCACCCGCCCGCGATTCTTCGGGGACGCCCACGCACTCAGAGGTCTTTCGATCGGAAGTGCTGGTGGAGCGAAAAGGAGGCGTTCGGCTTCCGGTCTCGGTGCGGGTCGTGTTCGACGACGGGATCGAATTTCGGGAGTACTGGGACGGTGAGGATAAGTGGCAGCGCTTCAGTTACCGCCGGCCGGCCAGAGTCACCCTGGCTGAGGTGGACCCCGACAACCTCCTGCTGATTGACACGAATCCTGCCAACAACAGCCGCAAGGGCACGCCTGAAGCGGTCTCGGCGGTAACTCTCAGATGGTCGGGGCGCTGGATGTTCTGGCTTCAAAACCTGCTTGAAACTTTGGCACTCGCGGGATGATTCGATGCTGAAGGCACTCTCTCTCGGGCTGGCCACTCTCAGGCTCCACAAGAAGAGTATTGTCCTGCCTTACCTGGCAAATCTCCTGGTGGGACTGACCCTTGCCGTCCCTTTCGCTTTTCAATTTGAAGCGATGTTGGACGAGGGAGCGTACCACCAGCGCATGCTCGCCGGCATGGATTTCGTGTGGACGGAGTGGTTCCGAGACCAGGATAGCGGGCTGGGCTCGACCTTTGGCCCGACTCTGCTGGGGATGGCTCCTTTTCTCCATCACCTGGAGCTGATTCTCACCGGAGACCTGTTCCGTCTTCCGGTCCTGTTATTGACCGTAGGTCTGCTCTACCTGCTTGTGCACAGCTTCATGACGGCCTCCATCCTGGGATCCCTGGCCAATGATCCCGGAGGCACTACGGTCCGGGAGTTCTTGAAAAACGGCTCCGAGTTCTTCGGACGGATATTGAGGGTGCGACTCCTGTCACTGTCGGTGCTGGCTCTGGGGGTCTGGCTAATCGGACTGCCCATGGGAGAATGGGCCGTCCATCTGGCCCTGACCGCGCCGACGGATCGCCGGGCTTTTGGAATTGCAGTCGGATTTCAAGGCCTTGTCCTGGTTGTTCTTTTGTGCCTCAAACTGCTTTCCGACTACGCCAAGATCACGGTTGCGCAGCAGGACCGGAGCTCGGTCTTCCTGGCTTACCTCTCGGCCCTCGGCTTCTGTCTCTCCAACTTTCTGCCCGCGGCAGGACTTTATCTGTCCCTGGTCGCGGCCGGCGTTGTATGGGCTCTGCTGCACACGGGCCTGGATTCGCTGATGCCGCAGGCCTCAGCATTGGGGATCCTGAGCGGCCTCCTTCTGCAACAGGTCTACATTGGAGGGAGGCTAGCGGTGCGGGCCTGCTTCCTGTGCTCGCAGTCCCATTTCTTTCTCCAGCGAGAGCGCCTCTCGAGGCGGGGGTAATAAGCTCGGACAGTTTCCAAAGTTGTTGCCGGTTGTCAAACTACCGAGTAGAGAGTGGGAGGGGGCTCAGGGCAGCGCGACGTTTAAATTCCCGAGCGCGGCCCTGAGCCTCCTCCCGCTCTCGGCTCCCCCGGGCAGCTTCCGCGCTGCTGCGCAGTCACTGTCGTTCCTGGGAGAGCGGCCTGTCGGCCGCTGGCTTTCACTTCCCTGGTTTCCCCAACGACGAAATGGGGCAGGCGTTAGAATGGAGGCTGGTACTTGTCAATGTGTAAGACCGTCCTCGGCGCTATCCTTCTTGCTGCCGCTCTGGTCCCGTCGAATCCCGGGGTCCGGGGTGAAGACCAGACTTCGCTGTCCCAACTCAGGTCGAGGGCGCAGGCGGCCATGCAGGCGCGCCGCTTCAGCGAGGCGACCCGCCTGCTGACAAGCATTACAGAACACGATCCGGAGGATGGGGAGGCCTGGCTCAGGCTGGGCCTCTGTCACCTCAAGCGTCTGCGCTACAAGAGGGCCATTGAGGCACTCCAGCAGGCCTTTCACCTGGATCATGAGCCGGCGGAAACCAGCTTCCGGATCGCCTTCGCCTACGCCCGGCGAAGGCACGACAAAAAGGCCCTCGAATGGCTGGAGACGTCCGCCGGGCTCGGTTTCAATCGTCTATCGGAAGCCCGAACATCGAGTGCGTTTCTGGCCTTGCGCGATGCGCCCGAGTTCGATCGGATTCTTCTGATGATCGAGAAAAACCAGAATCCATGCGAACATTCGGCCGGACACAACCAGCTCGATTTCTGGCTGGGAGATTGGGAGGTCTACACTCCGGCTGGAAGTAAAGCTGGAGAGAATCGCATTGAGAAGACTGCGGGTGGCTGCCTGCTTCTCGAAGACTGGAAGTCGGTCAGCGGCGGGACCGGGCGAAGCATGACCTTTTACCATGCCGGGCGCGACAAGTGGCGTCAGGTGTGGGTCGACCGCGGAGGCTCGACAATCGAGGCCGAAGGAAGCTTCACCCACGGAAAGCTGCGTCTGGAGGGCGTCCACACCCGGATGGGCGGTGGATCGGAGAAATGTGTCATCACTCTCGAATTGCTCCCGGACGGACGCGTCCACCAGAAGATTGAACAGTCGCCCGATGGGACCAACTGGTACGTCTGGTTCGAGGGAATGTACGTGCGGCCCCGCGACGAGGCTGACCCTTGATTGTTCGCGTGAAGTTAAAGAAGAGTGGGAGGAGGCTCAGGGCCGCGCTCGGGAATTTAAACGTCGCGCTGCCCTGAGCCTCCTCCCACTCTTTCGTCATGGTCAATCTCGCCCGGTCGCCGCTGATTCCTGCCTCTTGGACGGTCACCCTTCAATCAACTGTCTGACGGCCGCCTCCAGACGGGCTGCCAGCTGATCCGGAGTTTCTCCTTCTTCAAGTTGCAGAGGCTCTCCAAAGGCAACTCGAACCGGCCCCCGCCGCGGCCAGGAATCGTGAAGCGACAGGCTCTCGAACGTGCCCTGGATGCCGACCGGGACGACGGGGACATCCAGTTCTCGCGCCAGCAGGCCTACGCCGCTCTTGAAGGACTGCACTCGGCCGTCCGGGCTACGTTTCCCTTCCGGGTAGATCAGAATGCAAAGCCCTCCTTCCGCCAGTTCTCCGGCGTAGCGGAGGGTGTCCCCGAACCCACCCAGCCGCTGAGGCAAGGGAAACGCACCAAACAGGAGGCACGCCAGGGCGAACTTGCCGGCTGCCGAGAGTCTATCCCCAAGCGATGAGGTGGCGCTCCAGCAGGCCTCGAAGTATTCCTTCCTGACCGCCGGAGCGATCCGTAATCTCCAGCCCGCCGGCACCGCCGCGAGGACCGCAGCCGTGTCCAGGTGGCTGCAGTGATTGGCGGCAAACATGAGCGGGGGATCCAGGCTCCCGAGAGCACCCAGTCCGCGAATCTCGAGATCCATCAGGAGGCGAAAGAACGGGCTCGCGACCAGATTCAGGAAGGCCCATCGCAACCCGCGGCCGGGAAGGCTCCGAGAGAGGCGGGGTACCCGGTTGTGACTCTCCTTCGCCCCCGAGCCCGGGCCGCCCGCCCCGGCTTTCCGGATCAAATCCTGAAGATCCTCCACGGTGCGAGCTTCCGAGATGGCCGTTTCCGTGATGCTGACACCAAAGCGGTCCTCCATCCGGCCCAGCAGCTCCACACGATCCAGTGAGGACAAACCGAGGTCTTCGTCCAGGCGACCGCCCTCGACAGCTCCATGGCCTGGAAGCAGTTGCTCCAGAGGGTCCTCGATCCGGCGGGGCCCGGAAGAAGCTCCGCGAATCTCTTCGGCCACGCGGTGACGTCTGATCTTCCCGGTGGACGAGGTTCGCGGAAAGTCGTCCTCCGACCACACCGACCAGCTTCGGATTCTTTGATGTTCCAGCAATTGCAGATTGGCGCAGGCAACGTGTTCACGCGCAGGCACCGATCCATCCTCAAGGATCAGCGCGGCGTGCACGATTTCCTCCCCGGGGCTGGGCCGTTGTGCCACCACGGCACTGTCGCGCACTCCCTCGAGCCGATTCAAAACGCCTTCGATGTCTTCCGGGTAGACATTCAGACCGGAGGAGGTCACGATGACGTCCTTTTTTCGACCCAGAAAGTAGAGACGTCCCTGCTCGTCCAGGCGGCCGATGTCGCCGGTGTGGAGCCACCCCTCCCGGAGCAGTTTTTCCGTTCGGCCCCCGGGCCCGAGCCGCTCCGAGGCCACGCTGGGCCCACGCACCAGGATCTCTCCGTCGGGGGCCAGCTCGACTTCCTGGCCCGGGACCGCTTCACCCAGTGCTCCAGGCCGGGAACGGAAGGGATGATTCACGGCTACGACAGGGCTGCTCTCCGTGAGCCCGTAGCCTTGAACGACCACGAATCCCAGTTCTTTCCAGAACTCTTCGAGCTCCTTTTCAACCGCCGCCCCACCGACGACAAACGCCCAGAACTTGAAACCGACTCTGCGGTGAAACGATCGGTGCCGCCACCACCGGGCCGCCACCGCGGCCCAGCCTCTGGTGCCCGCTGCAATCGGTGGCCGGGTGGCTCCGGCGATCTCGTCGTGCAGCCCCCTCAGCATCCTGGGAACCAGGCAGACGACCGACACCCGGTGGTCGCGAATCGTGCTCAACACCACCCTGGGGCTGTGGCGGCGGCTCAAGACGACCGATCCTCCCAGCAGAACAGGAATGAAGAGCCCGATGGCCTGGCCGAACATATGGCTGAGAGGCAGGAGGTTGAGGATTCTCACAGGCTGAAACGGCCATGCCATCCATCGGTAGCGCCGGATCTCGAGGCGAAAGGGTTCCAGGTTCGAGCAGATGTTGCGGTGGCGATGGATCACACCGGACGGTCGGCCGGTGGTCCCGGAGGTGAAAAGGATCTGAACGGGCTGCTCCGGATCGAGGCTCTGAGGCGACGGCGGCTCAGGGTAGCGGTCGCGGCTGACTCGCGTGAGGCGCTCTCTATTCGGCCAGGGAGCCGCATCAGTTTCTTCGCCGTGCAAAAGCAGGTCGGCCCCAACCTGCTCGAGAACGCGCCCGATCATCTCGACCGTGCTGCGACTGTCCAGGGGCACGACCTGGACTCCGCTGAGCACACACGCCCAGAAGGCAAAGACCCATTCAGGACGGTTTTCCGACCATAGAATCACGCGGCTCCCGGCGCCCAGATCCCGGGAGACAAGATATCCCTGGAAGACTCGGATTCGGTCCAGCAGCTCTCGATAGGAAAAATGAAAAGTCCGAAATCCGTTGTCGTAGCGCAGCGCCTCCCTGTTCCCCAGGCGCTCCATTTCCGGAACCAGGTCAGCCAGTGTGGACAGAGCCATGGGTCACGCGATCGGAAACTGACATCCGCCCTACCAGTCTTTCTCCCCGATGGGCATGCCGTCCTCCAGATACCAGGTGTCCTCGGCGTATTTCCTGGCCACAAACAGAAAGAGTTGACGCTTGGCGTCGGCCTCGGCCAGTGGGACCTGGACGCTCAACCTGAGTTTCGCACCGGTGGCGGGAGCGCTGGCACCGTCCAGCACGTACCCCTTCACGTTGAGCTGTTCAACTCCCCACCATCCCTGGGTATTGTGCCCCTGCTCGAAAGTCGCGACCGGAACATCGAGCAGCGATTCATTCTCGATCAACTCGAGTTTCGCGCCGGTCAGCTCGCCGTCGGCACATCCGATTCCCAGACGGTAGGCTTCCCCGGCCGAGAAAGAGCCGAAAGTGACGATCATGTAAACGGTGTCATCTTTGGTTCGGATCACCGGACTATCCATAGAGGCCCGCTGTCCAAACGAGGAGCCGCAGAGGGCTATGAAAATGAGCCATGCCGCCGATCTCGTCATTGGAATCCCTTTCGATTTCTCCCGCTCCGGAAATTGTAGCTCTAACCGCCCCGCGCGGCAATGGCACTCGCCGGAACGGCTCTAGTGCACTGTCCGGAAAGTTCGCGCCGCTACTTCGGGCGTCTTTTCGCCGACAGCTTTGTTGCGCTTCCTCGAAAGACGCCCGGCCTTCCTGCGTCGCGCGCCTCACTGTCAACGAAAATCCATCCCGAATTAACACCACGAACTTCCCGGACAGTACACTAGCCCAGCTCTCGAAATACTCTCTCAGGATGGTTGGAGATGATCCCATCGACGCCCAGGTCGATCATTCTCCGGATCTGGCGAGGTGCGTCGACGGTCCAGACAAAGACTTCAATGCCGTCGCGATGGGCATCCCGAATCACGACATCGCTGGCCAGCTTCCGCGACAAGGCCAGGTAGCCAGCCCCCGCACGGTTGGCTCCTCCAACGTAGTCAGGTGGGGCCGTTTTGTACAGCGCCGCATACCGCAGTCCCGGTGCCAGGCCATGCAGATGCCGGACTGCCTCGAGATCGAAGCTTTGAAGGATGCAGCGCGATCCCATTTCAGCCTGAAGAATCTCCTCAACCACGCGTCGGCAACCCTGCATCAGCAGATCACTTTCCTTTAACTCGATCAACAGATCCACCGGGCTGGGGCGCACCTGCTCCAGAACCTGGCCCAGCGAGGGAACCCGCTCGCGCTCGAAGGCGGAATCAAACCAGGAGCCCGCCGCCCACTGTCTGATCTCGCGAAAGCTCAGTTGGCTGACCCTTCCCTTGCCACTGGTGGTTCGATCGAGCGTGGGATCATGGATGACCGCCGGCTGCAGGTCGCGAGTAAACTGGATGTCGAGCTCAATCAGATCGCACCCGCGTTCAATGGCCAGCTGAAAAGCTGCTAAAGTATTCTCCGGAGCGGCCCCCGAACAACCACGGTGGGCGATGACCTTGACCACGGTCTATCATTGTAGGTCGGAGGAACAACACCATGAAAGCGATTCAGATCAGCAGCTTTGGAGGGCCGGAGGTTCTAGAACCGGTGTCGGTTTCCTCCCCATCTCCCGGACCATCCGAAGTTCTCGTCCGACTTGACGCCGCAGGAGTCAATTTCATCGACACTTACCACCGGACCGGAGCCTATCCCGCCGAGCTTCCATTCATTCCGGGAGTGGAAGGGGGCGGAACGGTGGCCGAGGTTGGATCGGAGGTGGATGGGGTTAAGGAGGGAGATCGCGTGACGTACAGCATGAACCTCGGCTCCTATGCGGAATGGGCAACGGTCCAGGCTGCTCACCTGCTGCCGGTGCCGGACGGTGTGGATATGGGCTCGGCGGTGGCGGCCACGGTTCAGGGGTTGACCGCCCACTACCTGGCCCGCTCTACTTATCGGCTGACTGCGGAATCGGCCGCGCTTGTCCACGCCGCAGCCGGAGGAGTGGGTAGGCTGCTGGTCCAGATGGCACGCGCAGTGGGTGCCGAAGTCTTTGCGACAGTGGGGAGTGAGGCAAAGGTAGAGATCGCTCGCGGCGCCGGTGCCCAGCACGTAATCAACTACAGCCGGGAGGACTTCGTAAAGCGTGTGCTCGACGGCACGGATGGTCGAGGCGTAGATGTCGTGTACGATTCGGTTGGGCGTGATACCTTTCAGAATAGTCTGAAGTGTGTTCGGCCGCGTGGCCTGCTTTGCCTGTTTGGCCAGAGCAGTGGAGCGGTTGAAGCGGTGGACCCGCAGGTGCTCAGTGCCGCAGGCTCCGCCTTCCTGACACGACCCTCTCTGGCCCATTATTCCGCCTCGCGGGAAGAGCTTCTGGAAAGGGGACGAGAGGTGTACCGGTGGATGAAGGAGGGAGCCGTGTCGGTGCGAATCGACCGGACCTTCCCGCTGCAGGAAGCGGCCGACGCCCACCGAGCCCTGGAGAGTCGTGCAACTATGGGAAAGATTCTGCTTCTCAACGAGTAGACCGGATAGGAAGCCATGAAGCATCGGTTCGTCCTTGTGTGCATCGTTGTCCTGGGCGTGAGCTGCGGCTCGCTGTTCTCCCAGGAGACCGAGAAGAGGATCGCGCTAACCTTTGAGTACGTGCCGTTCATGAAACCGATGGGATTCTATCGGGCCCGTGAACTGAGCAACTTGATCCTTCGGAACCTGAAGCAGGAGAACATTCAGGCCGCGGGGTTCGTCGTTCAATCCAAGGTCGAGGATGATCCTTCGACCTATGTAATACTGGATGATTGGGCCGCCCAGGGGCACGTCCTGGGCAACCAGACGTGGGGCGACGCCGACTACAACGAACTGGAACACCGCTACTTCTTCGAGCACGTTCGTGACGGGCAGAAACACCTGCGCACTATTGCGCTCGCCCATCCCCTCAACTACCGGTTTTTGCGTTTTCCCTACCTGCACGAGGGGGACACTCCAAAGAAGAAAAAGCGCATTCGAAAAGATCTCGATCGCGGCAATTATCGAATCGCCCACGTCTCGGTCAAAACCGCGGTTAATTTCTTCAACCGTCCCTTTGTGCGTTCCCAAACCGAGCACCCTGAAAAACTGGAACCCTTGAAGAAGAAGTACCTCGGCCACGTGATGGCCTCGCTCGACTACGCGGAGAAGCAGAGTCAAGCGGTCTTCGGGCGCAACATTCCCCATGTCCTGCAACTGCATATGGGAGTCGCCACGTCGCTGATGATCAAGCCTTTGATCGAGGCCCTGAAGTCCAGGGGCTACGGTTTTGTCAGCCTGGTCGACGCGCTCGACGATCCTGCTTACAGCACGACGGAGGAGTATGTGGGTCCTCTGGGTCTGACTTTTACCGATCGAGTCGCTTTTACCAGAGGCCTGTCCTTTGATGCGGGCTCAGGAGTTGACTCCGGCGGGCTCGAAAAGGATCTGGAAGCCTTCCTGGAGCGGTAATCACGGCTGCACTGACCGTGAATCACGACGGATCGGGCACAGCCATCGCCGCCACTTCCCGGTATCGAGGGCAGTCGGTTGTGTGATCGTTGACCATCCCCACGGCCTGCATCATCGCATAGCAAATGGTGGATCCGGCAAACTTGAAGCCGCGGCGGCGCAATTCCCCGCTCAGTCGATCCGACTCCGGACTCGTGACCGGCAGCTCGCGGAGGTGTTTCCAGGAATTCTGGATCGGCCTGTTGTCGACAAAACTCCATAGAAACTTCGCGAATTCGCCGAATTCTTCCTGAACCTGAAGGAAGGCTCGTGCATTCGTAATTGCCGACCTGATCTTCAACTGGTTGCGGATGATGCCGGGATTGGCGAGCAGCCGCTGCACGTCCTCTTGGGTGTAGGCGGCAACCCGGGCGGGGTCGAAGTGATCGAATGCCTTCCTGTAATTCTCCCTCTTTCGCAGGACTGTCAACCAGCTCAACCCGGCCTGGGCCCCATCCAGCGTAAGGGCCTCGAAGAGCAGCCGGTCATCGCGCACCGGCACTCCCCACTCCGTATCGTGATATTCCTCATACAACGGATCGGAACTCACCCAGGCGCAGCGGACGACCCGCTGGGGACTTCCGGTTGGCTCAATCATGCTGATGTCGTCCGAATTAAGAATTAAGAATTAAAAATTAAAAATTGAAGGTTGAACGTTTCGTGAAGTGTTCAGTTTAACCGGCCGTGAACCCTTAACCTCTGGCGCGTGGTGCTCAAATCTCTGCCGCCCCTCCAGGGCTCCTGTGCTTTGCCGAGACTTCCGTGGGCTGACGCCCCCGGCTATTTTCTTGCGGCCGCTCCGCGGCCTGAAGAAAGCCCCCAAAGGGGGCGAAAGAGAATAGCCGGGGCCGCAAGGCCCCGGTAAAAGACGCATCATCCAAAGACAGCCCCCAAAGGGGGCGGCAGAAAAAAGCTGGATCGATTTTGGTTTGGGCAACACGCCTTTCAACTCGCTGAATAAAGCGGTTAGAGCCGTAGAAGCGAAAAAGCCCAGATGATGAGACCGGCCAGTAGACAGTAGCAACTCATGGGGATGATCGTCTTGCGAATCAGACTTCCCTCCCGGCCCATCAGCCCGACAGTGGCGGAGGCGGCAACCACGTTGTGAACGGTCACCATGTTACTAGCCGCCCCTCCCACCGCCTGTGCGGCCACGATCAATGTGGGCAGCACCTCGATTCTCTGAGCGGTGGAAAACTGAAAGAGCGAGAACATAAGGTTTGAAATCGTGTTACTTCCGGCAACAAACGCGCCCATTGCTCCGATCCAGGGAGCTACAAGGGGCCAGGCGCCACCCACAAGGGCTGCCGCCGTTTCGGCGAGTAGAAGAGGCATGCTTTCGAGTCCGGAGTTGTTGTAGGCCGCCCCGGACTGAATGAAAACACGCACCATGGGAACCGCGAAAATCAGTGCCACGGCCGCTCCCAGAAGCTGTGAACCAGCCAGCCGCCAGGACCCCAGGATCTGCGTGCGCGACATTCCGTGCAGCCCGTAGGTCAAGAAACAAGTGACCAGAAACATGAAGCCGGGGAGGTAAAAGGGCTGGACCGTCTGCCCGATGCCGGTTCCGAACAGGTCGCTGGGTCCGATCGAGACACCACTCAGCCACGCCCGAATACCCAGCCCGGGGATGCGAGTGATCAGGAGAAGAATGGCCACAATCGCATAGGGCGACCAGGCTCGGAGAGTCGACATCGTCGCTGCCGGTGCCGCTGCTGCGGCTTCGCCCTCCAGTGTGCCGGACCAGTCAGCATCCCAGGTCTCCCGCGGCGGAAAGTCCCACAGCTTCTTCTTTGTAAACCAACCGCGGCGGATGACCGGAACTGCGACCAGCAGTCCCACCGCCCCCCCGATCAGAGAGGGAAACTCGGGGCCCAGCAACCTGGCACAAAGAAGATAGGGGACCACGAAGCAGCAGGCAGCAAACAGGGCAAACGGCCACATGTCAAGGCCGTCGCGAAAGCGGCGCGAAGGCCCGAAGAAGCGACTCAGCAGACCACAGAGAAAAAGTGGAACCTTCATTCCGCACAGGGAGTGCAGAATTGCCACTCGAAAGGTCACATCTTCTATCAACCCTGCGAAGGAGCCCTCCCCGGCCAACAGGTACTCCTCGACGATGGGAGCATCCAGACCTCCCGCCACTCCGACCAGAATCGGGGTCCCAACGGCGCCAAAGGAAACCGGCGTACTCTGAATGACCAGACCTACCATCACTGCGGCAGCCGCCGGGAAGCCGAGAGCCAGCAGCAGAGGAGCGGTGACGGCCGCCGGCGTCCCGAAGCCCGATGCACCTTCAATGAAACTTCCGAACAGCCAACCGACTACGATTGCCTGAATGCGGCGATCGCCGCTCAGGCCGGTCAGCGAAGCTCGAATCGTCCGGACGGCGCCGCTTCGGGTGATGGTGGACAGCAGAAGAAGAGCACCGAATACGATGTAGAGGAGCGCGACGGCCAGAATCAGGCCCTGAATCGTGGCAGCCACCAGGACCTCCGGCCGGACCCTCCACACGGCAACTGCCGGTAACAGAGTGGCCAGATAGGCCAGCGGCATAGCCCGCCGTGCCGGCAACCGCATCCAGACCAGGAGAATCGCGACTGCCAGGATCGGGGTAAGCGCAAGAAGACTCAGCACTACTGCGTTGGGAGAACGTGGAAGGAAGTACTAGTTACTGCACATTCCGCGCTGCGGTGCGCCGCACGGACAGGCGCCGGCCTCAGGGACCGCTGTGCTGGAATCCTGACGAGCGACTGCAAACGCGGAGATCAGCTTCAGCGTCCTGCTCCCCGTACAATCCGGACACTCGACCACATCCGGCTCCCGAAAAGCGATCTTCTCAAAGCGCGTGTCACAGTCATCGCAGCGATACTCAAAAATGGGCATGGGCTCTATTGTAAACCAACAAAGCCAGCCCGTCCTGTTAAACAAGGAGAGATGCGTATCGCTGCATGCCTCCTGGTATCGCTGGTCATGGTGTTGAGCGACTGTGGATGGGCGCCTCGAGAGACCCGGGCAGTGTGGGTGGTTCGGGATGCTCTGGTGAGTCCTGAAGCCGTGGCCCGGATGGTTGAGGATGCCGTGCAAGGCGGGTTCAACACTTTGCTCGTCCAGGTTCGGGGAAGGGGCGACGCTTACTACCGGTCCGATCTCGTGCCCAGAGCGGAGCAACTTGCCCGCCAACCATCCGATTTCGATCCCCTGCGATTGACCATAAAACTGGCCACAAAGCGAGGGCTGCGCGTGCATGCCTGGATCAACCTTCTACTGGTGTCGAGCCTTTCCCGGCTGCCCCGCTCAAAGGATCACGTCATCCGCCGCCACCCTGAGTGGCTGGTGCTCCCGGCCGATTTAGTCAACAAGGTCAACCATCTACCGCCGGATGATCCCAGGGGCCTGTCGCTGCGGGCTCGCTACTACAGGAACAACCGCAATGCGGACGGCCTCTTCCTCGATCCGGCTCTGCCCGAGGTACAGGACCACCTTCTTGCGGTGATTCGCGAACTGCTGTCCAGCTACCGAATCGACGGACTCCACCTGGATTATGTCCGCTACCCCGGGGCCGACCCCGGCTACAGTCTGAAGGCGCTGCAGGCTTTCCTCGAACGCAATCCTGAAGGCAGAGGGAGTCCGGCGCACCCGCATGGCGGCGGCTCTCTGGAGCTGGTTCGGGAGCATTCACCATTGTGGGATCAGTTTCGGCGCGATCAGGTCACCGGACTGGTCACTCGGATTCGACACGAGCTCGCGAAGACATCCCCGACAATCCTGTTATCGGCTGCGGTCGTGGCGGACGCCGACCTCGCTTACGAATCCAGACTGCAGGACTGGAAACACTGGCTGGAAGCCGGAATTCTGGACGTGGTCTGCCCGATGGCCTATACAGCTGAGCCGGAAGTCTTCGAAAGTCGCATCCGGATCGCCCGCCGATCCAGTTCCGGCTCCCGCCTGTGGGCCGGAATCGGCGCCTACAAGCTCGACGGGAAAGGGATCATCCAGCAGATCAGGCTGTCACGCCAACTGGGCGCCGACGGCTTCGTCGTCTTCTCCTACAACACCCTGGCGGCCTCCGAAGAATCTCGGCACCAACTCCTGGAGCCAGTGGCTGAATTCCTGCAGTCACAGAGCCCCTGATTCCAGATTCCAAATCCCAGAAATGTGGGAGTCGCCCCGGGGCCCCGCCCACTCTGGGCAGTCAGTCCAGATGCCGGAGAACGTGTCCCCCATAGATCTGGCGGGGGCGGGCGATTCGGCGATCGGGGTCGTTCATGAACTCTTCCCACTGGGAGATCCAGCCGCTGGTTCTGGCAACGGCGAACAGCACCGGAAACATGGACGGGGGGAAGCCGATCGCTTTGTAAATGATCCCGGAATAGAAATCCACGTTGGGATAGAGCTTGCGACTGACGAAATAATCGTCCTTGAGGGCGATCTGCTCCAGGTGCTGTGCCAGGTCGAGCAACGGAGTGGGCTCAGCCACCTCGAAGACCTGATCTGCCAGCTTCTTGATGATCTTGGCTCGCGGATCGTAGTTCTTGTAAACCCGGTGGCCAAATCCCATCAGCCTCATCTCGCCCTTCTTTACTCGCTCCACGTGCCCGTCTACGCGGTCAGGTGAGCCGATACTCTCGAGCATCCTCACGACCGCGGCATTGGCCCCTCCGTGAAGTGGCCCGGCCAGCGCACCGATCGACGCGGCGGCGGCCATGTAAGGGTCGGGCAAAGAACTGCCCACACTTCGCATGGCATTGGCGCTGCAGTTCTGTTCGTGGTCGGCGTGAAGCAGGAACAGCACATCCAGGGCCCGGGAGTAAACGGGACTCACCTCGGATCCGTCCCCCTGGTGGAAAACCGTCCTCAAGAAATCGGCGGCAAAGTCCGCTTCCGGATCGGGTTCTACGAACGGCAATCCCATGGTGTGGCGACAGGCGCAGGCGGCGATGCCGGGCATGTGACCGAGGAGACGCAGCAGGTGAAGACGCCGCCCCTGGGCATCGTCCAGGTTGGAGGCTTCGGGATAGAGTCCTGAAAGAGCTGCCACGGCGCTCATCACCATTGCCATCGGGGCAGCGTCCCGGGGAAAGCTGGAGATCAGCTTTTGGATCTCTGCCGGGATGCCGCCGTGAGAGCGGATCGTATGACTCCACTCCCGGTAGCTGTCCGGGTCGGGGAGATCCCCATGAAAAACGAGATAGGCGCCCTCCAGGAAGGAAACCCTTCCGGCAAGTTCTTCGATCGGGTATCCCCGATACCGCAGGATCCCTTTGTGGCCGTCTATATAAGTGATGGTACTTCGGCAGGAACCGGTGTTGGAGAAGCCCGGGTCGTAGGTGATCAGACCGAAATCCCCGTCGTCCACCTTGATTTGCCGAAGGTCGAGCGCCCGCACCGATCCATCTCTGATCTCGAGCTCGTATTCACGGCCGGTGCGGTTGTCTCTGACGGTTAGACTCGTGGTCTGCATCGATCCCTTTCGTTACTAATCTTCCAGCAACTGCAGTCTTGTCAAGAGCGGGGCGTTTGAAACCAGTTACGGACAGCGCAGAAAGCGCGGTCCCTCAAGCCTCTCGGAGCGCCATCTAGGATAGCTGAGTATTCCTGGAAACTCAATCGCGTGGTAGACTTTTTACATGTCTAAAGTGTTCCTGGCGCTGGCTTTCCTGGTTTTGCTGCCAGGGGCCACGGCGGGAACGAGTCTGCGCTTCAATTCTGTTCTCTATTCCTTTGTGATAGAGCAACCCGACGGATGGGTGGTGGAGGTCGAGAGCGTTTCTCAGATCGCTAACTTCGTGCTTCATCCAGCCGAGACACACTGGCGCAGCGCACCGGTCGTGATTTTCGGTCGCTTTGTGCCTAGGACGGCCGGCGAGACTCTCGCGGACTTCGTGAAGCAGGACGAAGAACGGTTTCGAGAGGGTTGTACCGGCGCCCGCGTAACAGATGTGGACTGGAACGCTGATCTGGAGAGGACATTTCTGCTCAAGTCCCTTACCTGCGTCAATCGGCGCAAGGAGATCGTCGCCGTCACGGAAGTGCCGTCCTACTTTGGCGTCTTTATTCTATCGGGACAGCAGGCCCGGGCCGTGGACGAGGCGTCCGATTCCTTTCAGGTTTTGCTGGGCGGATTCGAGTGGATCGAGACGAAGAGGGAGTACTGGCATCCCGGAGCCGAGGACCAACCCGACGCCGTTTCCGGGCCCCGCCGTGGCAGCGCCCCGCATCGTCACCGGTAACCGCTTCAAGCGGGGTTCTTTGACTAAACACAGTACTTCCCTGTATTCTTTTCCGCCTCAATGCGAGTACTCATCCTGGGTGGCGGTGCTGTCTCGTACCTGGTCGCCCGCCGGCTGATTCGTGAGAAAAACGAAATCACGATCGTCGAGCGCGACGAGCAACGTTGCGAGGAGCTGGAGGGGCGGCTGGACGCAAGGATCGTCCAGGGTAACGCGGCCAGCATTGAGACTCTGGAACGAGCTGGCATTACGCGAGCCCAGATGATCATCGCCGCCACCGATAACGATCAGATCAACATCATCGGCACTCTGATCGCCCAAAACTATCAAAACATTCGGATCAAGGTCATGCGGCTGCGGACGCACGAAGCTATGCGGTGGCAAAAGCTGGCGGCTCACCGGAGTTTCCAGGTAGATCGCGTCATTCACCCCGACCGAGAAGCCGCAGACCGACTGCTGAGGGTTGTTTCGCTCCCGGGAGTATCCGACGTCCGAAGCTTCATGGACGGTCGAGTTCGGCTCTTCGGGATGAATGTCCGCGATGACAGCTGGCTGGTCGGAAAATCCATGCGCGAGCTCGAAGAGGCCTCACCCCCCGAGCACTCGTTGATCTGCATGATCTTTCGCGGCCATCGCGTCATCATTCCGAGGGCGGACGATCGACTCATGCCCGGCGACCACGTGTACGTCGTGGTTGCCAACGACCAGTTCGAGGAAGGGATGGAGTTCATGGGTCTGTCCTCATCGGAGCGGGCTCAGCGAGTCTTCATCCTGGGAGGAAAACAGATCAGTATCGAACTGGCCCGGCGGCTGGAGAAGACGGGGGTTCAGGTCAAGCTTTTTGAGCGGGATCGGCAGCGTTGCGAAAAAATCTCCACCCTGGTCAAACGCACGGTCGTGGTCCACGCGGATGGTACGGATCAGAGAATTCTTGACGAAGAGAACATTGAAGGGATCGATGCCTACATGGCACTCACGACCCGGGACGAAGACAACATCATCGCCGCCCTGCTCTCCAAGCGCCTCGGCGCCAGGAAGGCGGTCGCCCTCGTGAACCGGCTCGATCTTCTGCCCATCGTCCCCCTGCTGGGCATCAATGCCAGTTTGAGCCTCCGCCTCGTCACGGTGGATCGAATCCTGCGGTTCGTACGCAAGGGCCGGGTCTTGTCCGTTCACACCTTCCGGCAGGAAGAGGCTGAGGCCATCGAGCTCATCGCAACCGAAGGTTCTCCTTATGTGAACAGGCAGCTGCGCAAGGTGCACCTGCCGCACACCGCGATCATCGGCGCTATCGGACGCCGAGACGGTGAGATCGTGGTACCGCGGGGAGACGCGGTCATCAAGCCCGGCGACCGGGTCATTTTCTTTTGTCTGGAACAGGTCGTGCAGGAACTGGAGGCGGCATTCATTGCTGAGGATTGATGTCGATCGTTCGCTGGGCGAAACTCCTGGAAGTTCTTGGATACTTCAGCCTGGCCATCGCAACCGCGATGATTCTTCCCCTGCTTCTGGCCCTCTACTGGCGAGACGGTGGTCTGGCACCCCTGCTGGTAGCCATAGGCCTCTCGGGCGCCATCGGGGCCGTGCTGATTGCCGTCTGCCGGGGCCCTTCGATCGAGTTCAACCATCGAGAGGCCATCGTGATGGTCGTCCTCACGTGGCTCGCCGCGATCTCCCTGGGCGCACTCCCCTATTACTTTTCTGAGTTCTTCCCGAGTTTCACGGACAGCTTCTTTGAGTCGGCGTCCGGCTTCACCACCACCGGCGCAACGATACTGGACGACATCGAGTCGGTCGCCGGCAGTCTGCTCTTCTGGCGAGCTCTTACCCACTGGCTTGGGGGAATGGGGATCATCCTGCTGGGTATCGCCATTCTGCCTCTGATCGGAACCGGAGGGATGGAACTTTACCGAGCCGAGTTTTCCGGCTCCAGCTCTGAGAAATTGAAACCCCGAATCGCCGAGACCGCCGCCTCACTGTGGGGAATCTACTTCACTCTGACCCTTGCCTGCTTCCTTCTACTGATGGCCGCCGGTATGGGGCCGTTCGAGGCCATCTGTCACGCTTTTTCCACCATGGCCACCGGCGGTTTCTCGACCCGCAACCAAAGCATCGGGTCTTTCCACAGCGCCTTCGTGGAATCCGTCATCATCCTGTTCATGTTTCTGGCTGGTGTCAACTTTGCACTGCACTACCGTCTCCTCATGGAGCGGCGCGTGGGGCGCTTTCTACGAGATCGGGAGCTCCGCGCCTACGTGTGTGTGATCGTCACGGCTACGGCCGCGGTCTTGATCTCACTGAGCCTGGTTCTGGGCACCCCCTTTGCCACGGCTCTTCGAGTGGGTCTGTTTCAAGTGGTTTCCATCCTCACGGGGACCGGCTTATCCTCGGCCGATTTTGCTCAGTGGACTCCGTTCGCTCAGCTTGTCCTGCTCGCCCTCATGTTCTTCGGAGGTTGCACGGGTTCCACATCGGGCGGTCTGAAGATCGCCAGAATGGACATGCTCCTGCAGGTGATTCGACGAGAGTTCAAGAGGATGGTCGAGCGACGAGGCGTCTTTGCCATCTACATGGGCCGGGAAGTGGTTCCGGAATCGACCATCCAGAGTCTCCTGAACCTGGTTTATCTGGCCTTCTTGATCAACTTCGGAGCGTGCATGCTCCTGACCGCTTTCGGGACGGATGTCTTCACCGCGATGTCAGCCGTCGCCGCCTCCATGTTCAACATCGGCCCCGGACTGGGAGCCGTGGGGCCCAGCGAGAACTACGCCGCCTTCCCCGCCCCCGTCAAATGGACCCTGACTCTATGCATGATCGCCGGTCGGCTGGAGTTCTATGCCTTTCTAGTCGTGCTTTCGCGGGCTTTTTGGAGGAAATGAATTCCAAATTAAAGATTAAAAATTGAAAATTGAAAATCTCTAGGTTGAGAATCACTACGCCTGTCCCTGAGCCTTCTTGCTATCCTCGGGTATTGGCTTCTTCAGGTATTTTGACAAACCTGAGAGTTGCTTGCTGATGATGAGCAGATCCGATTGCAACCGTGCACACACTTCTGGGGACACAAGACCCAGTCGGCCGGCCAGCAGTAGCTGCGTTCTCAACTCGCCGCTCTCCCCCTCCAAAGTGCGAACTTGAGTCAACCGAGTCTTTAATTTTCAATTTTTAATCTTTTATTTTTTATTTTTAATCAACCCCCACCGCCCGATCCAGATCTTCGATGAGATCCGCCGTGGCCTCCAGGCCCACCGAAAGCCGTACCAAAGTATCCGAAATCCCCACAGCGGCGAGCTCCTCGGGGGAGAGGCCGGCGTGGGAAGAGACGGCGGGGCGTATGACCAGGGTCTCGGCTCCGCCCAGGCTGGGAGCCACAATGGGGATGGAAAGACGATCGAAAAAGCGGTCGACTCGTTCCAGATCACCCTTGATCTCAAAGCTGAGCATGCCTCCAAAAGCCGTGAAAAGCGACCTGGCGGTGGCATGTCCCGGGCTCTGCTCCAGCCCAGGGTAATTCACGCGATCGACCGCGTCATGGTCGGCCAGAAAGCGAGCAATTCGAAGCGCCGACTCATTCTGGTGTCTGACCCGCAGCGGCAGCGTCGTGATTCCCCGGTCGAGCAGGAAACAGGCGTTGGGGTCGAGCGTGGCTCCAAGATGGTTCAGTCTGGAGGTGATCCTGGCGACCAACTCGCGGCTACCCACAAAGACGCCGGCTATGATGTCGCTGTGACCGTTCAGGTACTTGGTTGCACTGTGCAGGACCAGGTCGAAGCCGATTTCGATCGGCCTGAAGTTCACCGGCGTCGCGAAGGTGTTGTCGATCAGCGACACCAGGTTGCGTTCTCGAGCGAAGGCAATCACTTCCCGCAGCCTCGGAACGTCCATGAGAGGGTTGGTGATCGACTCCACGTAGATCGCCCGGGTATTCTCCTTGACCTTCCTCTGCCAGCTCTCGGGATCGTCACCCGCAATCCAATCGTGCGCGATTCCAAGTCGTCCCAGCTCGCGGCCCACAAAATGGTGAGTCCCTCCATAGAGTCCGCTCTGGGCCAACAGGTGCGTTCCCGGCTGCAGGACCGTCAGCAGAGACGTCGTAATCGCCGCCATACCGCTGGCCGTGACCATGGCCGCCTCTCCCCCTTCCAGGTCGGCCAGCTTGGCCGACACAGCCCGATGGTTGGGAGTGTTGTTCAGACGGGCGTAAAGGACGTCGTCATAGTTCACCTCCCCACCGTATTCAAACGTGGAGGATTGAAAGATCGGCAGGCTGACAGCCCGGCCGATTCCCGGTCTGGGTTGCCCGGAGTGGACGGCTTTCGTTTCAAGTCTCACTATGACGTTTCCTTTCCCTGGTAGTTTCTTATGTCAACAGAATACACGCCCGGTGGCCAACTCTAGCTGTTACAGCCTGTGCAAGCAGGCCGGGGCGCAATTGCAGGAAAAGCTCAAAACGCGCTAAACTATTACTATTATGCCACTTGGCCGCATCCTACAGGGGCGTGGCGGAGGCCGAGGGAGGGTACGTTGAAGGTCTGGTTGATCAGGGCTCTCTTCGTGGTCATTCTGACCACCGTGACCTCATTCATGCGGCCGTTCGGGTTCTCACTGCAGGGTGCCGTGGCTCTGGGCCTGTGTCTCTCGGCGATCGTTGTCCTGGCTGAGTTGAGCATTCTCCACACTTCCTCCAGGACTCTTGTCGGCGCTGCCCTGGGTTCGCTACTCGGAATCGTGGGTGCCAGCTTGATGAGCCTGATCATCGATAAGATGTTTTTCCTTTCTGTTCCGACGACGACTTTTCTTCAGATCCTGGTTCTGGCAACGATGACTTACATCGGCTTCGCCCTGGGGATCAGCAGGGGCGACCTCGTCCTCAACCTGGGAGGACTGGTTAAAGAACGGGGCGGACCCAGGCTGTCGACCAAGATCCTGGATACCAGTGTGGTGATCGACGGCCGCGTGGCCGACATCATCGAGACGGGCTTTCTGGGCGGCTGGATCGTAGTTCCCGAGTTCGTCTTGAGGGAACTGCAGCAGGTGGCCGACTCCTCTGATTCGATCAAGAGAAATCGGGGCCGAAGAGGCCTCGACATTCTGCGCAGAATCCAGAAAAAGGGCGAGGCCAACGTGCAGATCCTGAACCAGGACTACCCGGAGCTGGACGAGGTGGATCTGAAATTGATTCAGCTGGCCAAGGATCTCGATGGCAAGATCGTCACCAACGATTTCAACCTCAACAAGGTGGCTCAGCTACATGGCGTGGCCGTGCTCAACATCAACGAGCTGGCCAATTCGCTGAAGCCCGTGGTGCTCCCGGGCGAGAGCATGAGCGTGTTTATCCTCAAGGAAGGAAAGGAATACAACCAGGGCGTTGCGTACCTGGACGACGGGACGATGGTGGTCGTGGACAATGCTCGCCGCATGATCGGCAGGAACATTGAAATGCAGGTGACCAGCGTCCTGCAGACGACTGCCGGGAAGATGATTTTCGGGCGCGCACAGGCGGATTCGACCGACTCGGAAGGTGATTATACGCGCGAGAGGGTTTCCAGGCTTTGACCGGACTCATTCTGGCTTCCGCCGGCTCGGGGGCGCGTTTCGAGTCCGCTGTTCCCAAACAATTCCTGCAATTCCAGGGAAAGCCGATTTATCTGTTTGCGCTGGAGACTATTGGTGAACTCTGCGAGGAGATCGTCGTTGTAGTTCCCCGGGACTGGCTGGGCCGGGTACGGAAAGAGTGCCTGGCGCTGGATCTGCGGGAACGAGTCAAGGTGGTCACCGGGGGGCTGTCGCGGCAGGAATCGGTGTCTCTAGGGCTCGAAGCGTTAACGCCGGGTATCACCAGGGTCCTTGTCCACGACGCAGTACGCCCCCTGGTTACCCGCGCGCTGGTCGGCAGAGTTCTCAAGGGTCTGGAACACGGGGCAGCCTGCGTGCCAGTCTTGCCGATTGCCGAGACGGTCAAAGAGGTCGACGGCCATCGAGTCCTCCGGACACTCAACCGCAGGCGACTGCGACTGGCGCAGACGCCGCAGGCGTTTTACCGCAATGTTCTGAAAATTGCGCTGTTGGAGGCACAGGAAGACGGAATTTCGGCGACCGATGAGGCGACCCTGGTGGAACGGGCTGGAGAGAGCGTCTACACCGTCGAGGGAGAGCACGAGAACGTCAAGATCACCTGGAAGCACGACATGAAGCGGCTGGAGTACTAAGCTGGAGTACTAAGATGGATTTTCGAGTGGGCACGGGCTTCGACTTCCACCGCTTTTGCCGGGACCGGCCTCTGGTGCTGGGTGGAGTCGCCATCCCCTTCCAGCTGGGCCTGGATGGGCACTCCGACGCGGACGTGATCCTGCATGCGCTCAGCGACGCTATCCTGGGAGCTGCGGGACTGCCCGACATCGGATCACATTTCCCCGACAACGACCCCGAGTACAAGGATCTCTCCAGCGTCGTTCTCCTGGAAAGAGTCTACCGCCTGGTGCAGATCCGCGGCCTGCGGGTGAGCAATCTCGACATCACGCTCATAGCGGAAGAGCCCCGCCTGAATCCCCACATCGGGTCCATAAAAGCCAATCTGGCCCGCCTGCTCGATCTCGACCGCTCCAGGATCGGGGTGAAAGCGACCACCATGGAAAAGTCAGGGCCAATCGGTCGATCCGAAGGTGTTGCAGCCCAGGCTGTTGTTCTTCTCGTACAGGGGCGGGATTAGTCTAAGTCTAGGGGTAAAGAGCTATGGCCAATGAGTTCCTCGAGTTTGCTTGTGAGCTGGCGCAAGAAGCAGGGAGCCTCCTGACGGATTACCTGGGTCGGGAACTGGTCATCTCCAAGAAGGGCAGTATCAATCTTGTCACGGAAGCCGATCTGAAGTCTGAAGAACTGCTCGTGTCGAAGCTGTTGGAGCGCTTTCCCAACCATTCGATCCTGGCCGAAGAATCAGGGGCCAGCCAGCCCGGGGAGAAGGCATCCGGATTCCGCTGGATCATCGATCCCCTGGATGGGACGACCAACTTCGCGCACCGGTATCCTTTTTTCTGTGTATCCATCGCGCTGGAGATCGATGATCGCCTGGAGGTAGGAGTCGTGTACGACCCGACTGCCCGAGAGCTCTTTACGGCAGCGCGCGGCCAGGGCGCCCGGCTCAACGGCCGTTCCATACAAGTTTCTTCCGAGACCTCTTTAGGAGAGAGTCTGGTAGCTACCGGCTTTGCCTACGACCTCGACCAGATCCAGAAGAACCTGAGACTGTTCCATGAATTCATGCTGAAGAGCCGAGCCGTAAGGAGAGACGGGTCGGCTGCTCTGGACCTCTGCTATGTTGCAGTAGGCCGCTTCGAGGGATTCTGGGAACTCAGCCTCAATCCCTGGGACGTGGCGGCGGGCGCCTTGATCGTGGCTGAGGCCGGAGGCCGGGTCAGCCGGTTCGACGGCTCACCGGCACAGCTGGAGATTCCCGAGATCGTCGCCACCAACGGACGGATCCACCGGCAGATGCTCTCCATTATTCAGGATGGCCTCGACCTACCCGACGTCACGTAGGGGCCGGTCTTGTGCCGACCCGTTGGGCGGGCGACCACCAGGGTCGCCCCTACAACCTTTAACAAGCCAGCCCGTTAGGTCCGATACATAGGCGTGAAGGTGTAGGTCTGGTCTCGCCAGGAGAGCATTTTTAGCTTGTGGAAAGAGGCTCTCAGCACTTCCCGGTTACGAATGGATTCCCGGATCAGATCCCAGACGATCGAGGGTCGGCCGTAAAAGCGAAGGTAGGCCTTGCGCTGCAGCTTCATCAGCTCCGGGCCGGTGATGTGCCGGCGTTCAAACGCAACCTGGTCACTGGTCAGAGTATCCCATTCGATCTCCTCCAGAGTGAGCAAACCTTCCTTCACGAGCTCGTCAAAGATGGCCGTCCCGGGGATGGGAATGACGACGTTGAAGTTGGCCCGCACGAGCGGCAGTTCACGAGCCAGTCGAATCGTCTGATTGATCTCTTCGGCCGTCTCGTCCAGCAGTCCGATCATGAAGTAGCCGGTGATGCGGATGCTGCTGCAATCAGCAATCATCTGAGCGCGCTCGCGGATGGTCTCGACCGTGACACGCTTCTTGATCAGACCTTGAATGCGCTCGCTGCCGGACTCGATGCCGACTGCCATGGCCTCACATCCCGCCGCTTCCATCACTGCCAGTAACTCGGGGTTCAGGGAATCGAGCCGAACTCCTACGGGGCAGTCCCATTTCAGATTCAGTCCCGAGTCGATCAGACCTTCGCTGAAGGCAATCGCGTATTTGTTGGCCAGAGTGAACTCATCGTCGATGATGCTGAAGCGCTGAATTGAGTAACGCTGCTTGAGAAAGCGAAGCTCCTCGATCACATGGCCGACGCTGCGGTGGCGAAGCTTGCGTCCGGACAGCCCCGGCGTGTTGCAATAGGTACAGGGATAGGGACACCCGCGGGTGGTCAGAACCGGATAGTACTGCTCCCAGATAAAGCTCGGATAGGTGTCCGGCTTCACGAGATCCCAGGCCGGAATTCCGTAAGCATCCAGATCGGTCCCGAAGCCTGCCGGGTTGGTGACCACCCGTTGCTCTGCGGCGCTTCGCCAGACCAGCCCCGGAACGCGGGCCAGCTCGGCTTCCGGAATCCCGAAACCATATTCGCGAAACAGCTCCAGAAACGCTCCCATTCCCTCCTCTGCCTCCGCCTGCCAGGCGAAATCGAGGTTGGGCAGGGCTGTGAGAACAAACTCGGGAAGAGAGGACGGGTGAGGCCCCCCGGCGAGTGTCAAAATGGCGGGATCAATCGACTTGACGATGTCCAGATGGTGATTGACATAGTTGTAATCGCGGCTGTAGCAGCGGAATCCGACCACGTCGAATTCGCCTTCCCGGACGAAGGTCCCGAACTCGCGAAACGTCATCTCTTCTTTGGGGCAGTCCAACAGCGTGATGTCAAAGCCCTGGTTGCGCAGGACGGTTCCCAGATAGAGAATGCCGCAGTCGGGAGTGACCTGAAAATTGTTCCCCTCCCGGACGGGGAGAACCAGAAGCACTTTGAGAGACATGTTGCGCTGCTACTTTACTGGAAAGGCCGGCTCAAAGTCTATAAAGTAGATCGTCTCTAGAGAATGAACCGGCTCAGTTCGACAGCCGTTAACCGGTTGAATTGAAACGAGTTCCACAGCGCTTACTGACTCACTGGTGAGAAACCCCGAGGCCTCGCATCGTCGCTGGCTCTCCCGACTGGCGCTCATATTGCTGGTTCTGGTCACCAGTTTGCCTTTCCTCAACCAGGCCTACCACATCGATGACCGAATCTACCTGGACGTTGCCCGGACTATTTTCAACCAGCCGCTGTACCCTTACGACTTTGACGCTCTCTATGAGGGTTTTGTCGCCCCCGATGCCGCCAGTCACAGTCACCTTCCATTCACCTCGTACTACCTGGCTCTAACCCAGATCGCAACCGGCCGGGACAGCGAACGAATTGCCCATCTGGCCTTCCTGGTGTTCCCTTTACTGGCCGTTCTTGCCTTCTACGAACTGGCCGCCAACCTGCTGCGTTTTCCTTTTGCGGCAGCAGCCCTGCTGGTCTCATCGACCGCCTTCCTCACCTTGAGCCATACCATCATGCCGGACGTTCCGCTGCTGTCCTTCTGGATCCTGGCGCTGGCGTCCTTTCATCATTTCCTGCGAAATCCTGCCGGCACGTGGGCCTGGAGAATCTGCCTGGGAGCCGTCCTGATGGCAGGCTTCATCTCACTCTTGACGGTCGCTCTGGTGGCGCTGCTGGGAGCCGACTGGATCCTGTTCCGGCGCTCTGCCACGTGGAAGGATGAGCCAAAGCTTCGCATCGCACTGCTTCTGGCGGCCCCTTTTCTGCTGTGGTTGCTCTGGTATCTTCGAGCTTATCTGCACTATGACCGGTTTGTCCTGGTAAATACCTTTCTGCACCTGGAACAGCGGTCCCCCTTTTCCCTGGCAGCCGTCGGCTCGAAACTACTCAGCTTCCTGCTCCATGTGGGCGGGACGTTTGTCTTCCCCGTGGCCGGCTGGCTGGCCTTCACGGGCCGCTCTTCCCGGCGAATGTATGTGGCCGTCTTCTTCCTTGCGTTCATCCCCGCTTATGCGTGGTATCCGGAGTGGCTCTGGCTGCAGGCCTTTCTCTTCGCAGCCTTTTCGACTACCGCCCTGCTGGCGATCGTCAAAATCGGCGAGGGAGCCGTCCGGCTGTGGGGGAGCTTCCGGTCCCACAGGTCCCCTCCCGACAGGGTATTCTGGCGGGATCCGGAGCCTGGTCTCACCGCCGAGTCGAGAGCCTTGCTGGGAGTCCTCTTCCTGTGGTTCTGGGGGGTTCTGGCGGCCTGCTCCCTGGTTTTCTACAGTGGATCGGTTCGCTACGCCGTTCTGGCCCTTCCGGCGTTCCTGCTCCTGTGGCAGTACGCCCTGGAGACCGCCCACAGTAGCCGCCGAGTCAAGTCCGCACTTCTCTTGAGTCTGGGCTTGACGCTACCGTATTCGCTGGCGATTGCTTCTGCGGACTACCGCTTTGCCGATGTCTATCGCGAGGAGTCGGCCCGGATTATCGGGGACCTCGGAAACCGCAACAATCAAATCTGGTACGCGGGGGAGTGGGGTTTTCGGTACTACATGGAAAAGCTGGGTGCGCGGCCGCTGACGAAAACCGGTGTACAACCCGTGGCCGGCGACATTATTGTCAAACCGTACATCGCCCTTCCCTGGATTACGCTCTACGACGATAACGAGTTCGTCCGCCTTCTGGAGCAGCGCCACGTGGACCCGGAATCCAGTTTCCGGATTCTCGACTTCCACACGGCCGCCGGTTTCTACAGCACCGCCTGGGGTATCCTCCCCATCAGTCTCGCCCAGGGACAAAAGTGGGAGTGGTTCAATATCTATCAGGTCAAGAAGAAGTACGACGGGCCTGTCCCCGAGATCGACAGACCGTGGTGAAGGGCTAGGAAATTGAATTAAAAATTAAAAATTGAAAATTATCGCTTCGCTCATTGCGACTGCTTGGACGCAGCAATACTTGCCTTTAACACATCCATGGCGAATTCGATACAGACTGAGCCGCCGACCGTTTGAAGTTGAAGGTTGACCGTCGAAAGGTTAGGGTGGTCACCAGGTCTTAAGATCTTTAATTTGCAATTTTTAATTTTTAATCAGGTTGTTTGATGAAGATCAAGGCATTGGAAGACAGGCGTCGGGCGCTCGAAGAGTCCTTTTTCAAGAATCAGAATGCCAGGCTGCTGGCGGCGATGCGGGCTAAGACGGCGAGGGCGGAGAAGAGAGCCGCACTGAGGGAGACTTCCGGCTTGACGAATCCAGACCTGCTCGACCTGCTTCTCGAGCTTGAAATTGACAGTGAGACCCTGGCCGCTCTCACCCTGATCCCACTGGTCGAAGTGGCGTGGGCCGACCATGCGATCGCAGACGAAGAGCGGGATGCCATCCTTGATGCCGCCGACTCGGTCGGCATCACCCCCGAGACCGAGACCTATGCCCTGTTGAGCAACTGGCTCAAGACGGCTCCGCCGGCCAGACTCCTGGAAGCGTGGGAAGCGTATGTCGCAGCACTCACGGAAACACTGACGCCGGATGCCGTCCAGACCCTCAAAGAGGACGTGCTCGGGAGGGTCAGGCAAGTCGCCTCGGCGGCCGGTGGCTTTCTGGGACTGGGACGCAAGATCTCCGCGTCAGAGCAAATGGTCCTCGACCGCCTGGAAAAGGCCTTCGGCTAGCCGAAGGCCACTGACCCGCCCGGCGGTTAGACACCGTGACTATCGAGGAAACCGCAGCAAATTCTTAGCTTCTTACTTAGCCTGGAGGTCCCCATGAACGACGTGATCGACCGCGATTCTCCACGAGATCCCCAACGGCCTTTAACGCTGGCGGAATACCTGCAGGAGTTAGACGTTTCCGGTTGGCCCCGTCGCCTCAAGCTGATCTTTGTGGCGGCGGCGGTTCTACTGCTCCTGATGGGTCTGAACTGGGCTCGTACTTTCTACACGGATTGGCTTTGGTTCAGCAATCTGGGCTACCAGCAGATCCTTCTGAAGATCGTAACCACTAAAGTCTGGCTCTTTTTGGTGGGCGGACTCGTGTTTGCAGCCATTGCCGGGACCAACCTTCACTTCGTGTTTCGTTCTACCCGGGGACAGGAGCTGCTGGCGCGAAGCACGATCACCCCACACGTCTATGGAACAGTGAGACAACTCCTGACCTGGCTTTCTGTAGGGAGTGTAGCGCTGATTAGCTTCTTCGTGGCGGCCACTGCGGCTCGGCAGTGGGATAACATTTTGCGTTTTCTCTGGGCAGTACCTTTTGGCCAGGTGGATCCCATCTTCCAAAAGGATCTGGGCTTTTTCGTCTTTACACTTCCAGTCCTTCACTTCATCCAACAGTGGTTGGTGGTCGCCCTGATTCTGGGAACTGTGATGGTGGCGGCCCTCTATTACCTGCTTTCCCGATCGCGTGGGGAAGTCTCGATGTTTTCGGGTGGGGTCCAGGCCCACCTGGCCGGCCTGGGAACCACCATCTTTTTTCTGGTGGCGGTCGGACACTGGCTGGGCCGCTACGATCTCCTTTACTCCACTTCGGGAGCTGTCACAGGTGTCGGCTATACGGAGGCCCACGCGGGACTGCCGCTCCATACTCTGATGGCCATAGTGGCGATTCTAAGTGGCATCCTTCTAAGCGCCGGGAGTTTTACCTCCAGCCGCAGGCTGGCTCATTGGGCGATCGGTCTGTGGTTTGGGCTGAACATCCTGGTTGGATCCGTCGTGCCGTTCCTGGTCCAGCGGTTGTATGTGGAACCAAGTGAGCTTGCGAAGGAGAAACCCTACCTGGAAAACCACATCCAGTTAACCCGCCAGGCTTACGGCTTGGACCGCCTGGAGTCGCAGAGCCATCCGGCTGGCCGAGCCGTCCGAGCCGAGGCTGTTGCCCAGAATCAAGGCACCGTTCAGAACGTGCGATTGTGGGACGAGGGCCCTCTTCTTGAGAGTTACAACCAGATCCAGTTCTTCCGGCTTTACTACGACTTTTTGTCGGTTACGACTGACCGCTATGTGATCGATGGGCAGCTGCGTCAGGTCATGCTTTCCACGCGGGAGATCTCCGCTGAGAAACTCCCCCAACAGGCTCAACGGTGGGTGAACCGCCACCTGCAGTTTACCCACGGCTATGGAATTGCCATGAGCCCCGTCACCGAGGTCGACTCGGGAGGCCGCCCTGCTTTCTTTGTGAAAGATGTTCCACCCCAGGGCGAGATTCCACTCGAGCGCCCCGAGATCTACTATGGTTTGAAAAGCCTGGATTCCGTGATTGCCAATACCAGGATGCAGGAGTTCAACTATCCGGGGAGGGATGGCCCCGTCTACACTCGCTATGAGGGAGAAGGAGGAGTCCTTCTCAGCTCTCTGCTTCGGCGGCTGCTTTATGCCTGGCAGTTCCGGGACCTCAACATTTTGATTTCCGGAGAAATCGGGCCGGACAGTCGGCTCCAATATCGACGAACCGTTGCTGAGCGCTTCAATGCGCTCACCCCCTTTCTTCTGCGCGACGAGAACCCTTACGTTGTGGCTACCGACGGGCGTTTGTCCTGGATTCAAGACGCCTATACGGTGACCAACCGGTATCCGTATTCCACGGAATGGCAGCGTCAATTCAATTACATCCGCAATAGTGTCAAAGTGGTCATCGACGCCTATGAAGGCAGCATGGACTTCTACGTTGCCGATACGTCCGATCCCCTGGTCAAGACCTACCAGCGCATCTTTCCCGGGCTTTTCAAGCCCCTGGAAGAGATGCCTGGTCATCTGAAGCCCCACCTCCGCTATCCCCTGGGCCTCTTTACGATCCAGGTCCAAATGCTGCTTCAATATCACATGCAGGATGCCGGTGTGTTCTATAACAGAGAGGATCAGTGGTCTCTTCCACTGCAGACTTCGTTCGGCCGTACGTCAACCTTGGCACCCTACTACATCGTGGCTCGCCTTCCGGGTGAAGATCGAGAAGAGTTCCTCCTGATTCAGCCGTTTACTCCGGTCGATCGCCACAACCTGGTTGCCTGGATTGCTGCTCGCAACGATGGTCCCCACTATGGAGAGCTCGTGCTCTTCCGCTTTCCCCCGGGACGACATGTGGATGGTCCCAACCAGGTCGAGGCCCGGATTGACAATGACGCCATTATTTCCGAGCAGTTCACATTGTGGGGACAGGTTGGATCCGAGGTATCGCGAGGCATACTACTCGTCATCCCGCTGGAGGATTCCATACTGTATGCTGAGCCCGTCTTTCTAAAACCGGAGGCACTGGAGTTCCCCGAGCTGCGCAGGATCATTCTCGCCGATGCCACCAAGGTGGTCATGCACCCTACACTCGACGGTAGTCTTCAAGCTCTCATAGGAGCCCGGCCTGCGGTTGTTCCTGCCGGGACGGAAGTGGAAGAGCGGGAGGCAACGTCCCTTGCATCGCAGAAGTTGGAGGCGGTCAAAGCCGGGGTAGAGGAGGCCCTCGAAAAGCTCCGCGAAGTGCTTAATCGGCTCCAGCAACAATAACAATCCCCCAGGTTTCCACCGCGAAAATTCTGTGAACGAAAAGAAGAGTCATCTCACACTCTACATTTGCATCGCGATTGCCGCGGCAATTGCGCTAGCTTTGCTCGCCCCGCTCTTGGCCACAAAACTCCATGTCGGTGGTGAAGTTTTCCTGCGGTGTCTCAAAATGATGGTGGTTCCGCTGGTGATGACCAGCGTGATGAGCGGCATCTTGGGCCTCGGAGACGTTCGCGAATTGGGGAAGCCCGGTGGGGCTGCCATTTTGTACTACGTCTCAACAACTATCCTCGCTGTGGTTGTGGGCCTGGCGGTCGTTAATGCAATCAGACCGGGTGAAGGGACGGTAGATAAGGCTACGCTTGAGAAGTTTCAGGGAGGAAACAGTTCAAATTCTCCCAAGTCGCGAATGCTGAAAAAGCTGTCCGACGTGACGGGCATGACCGAGGATGAAGTCGGCAGTGTTTTCAAGGAACTTCCCAGCGGTGAACCGGAAACGCCAGGTGTAGCGAAGATCCTGGAGAATCTTGTCTTGATGCTTGTGACGGACAATCTCTTCGTCAGTGCGTCCGAAACCAATCTGCTCCCGCTGATCGTGTTCTCCATCATCTTTGCGGGAATGCTCACGACACTGGGCCAAAAGGTGGGGTTGATCAACGATCTGGTCACACAAGCCAATACCGCTCTCATGAACTTCATCATGCTCCTGATGAAGTTGGCACCCATTGGTATTTTCTGTTTGGTGACGGCACGCTTCGGTGAAGCGAGGGCCGAAGGCAGGTTTTTGCAAGAGTTGTCGCAAGTCGGTTGGTATTTCGCAACGGTGCTTGCTGGCTTAGCGTTCCATGTGCTCGTGACACTCCCAGCCATCTACTGGATGTTCACCAAGAAGAATCCTTACAAGTTCATGTATCAAATGTCCCAGGCTCTTTTGACGGCGTTCTCGACGGCGAGTTCGTCCGCCACGTTGCCGGTGACGATGGAGACGGCACAGAAAGCTGGGGTGTCGAAAAAATCAACGAATTTTGTCTTGCCATTGGGTGCGACGATTAACATGGACGGCACGGCGTTGTATGAAGCTGCCGCCGCGATTTTCATTGCCCAGGCAATCGGTTTTCATCTCACATTCACGCAACAGGTAATCATCGCTGTTACAGCGACCCTGGCCGCTATTGGTGCAGCGGGAATTCCAGAAGCCGGTTTAGTTACGATGTTGATCGTCCTGAACGCGGTCGGACTGCCGATAGCGTATGTGGGGTTGATCCTTTCCGTAGACTGGCTGCTTGACAGGTTCCGAACCGCAGCAAATGTCCTTGGTGATTCCGTCGGTGCGGCGGTTGTAGAGATGGCAATCCCTGTCGAAGGAACGAAGTCAAGTTGAAGAAGGCGGTGGGAATCAAGAACTGGAGATTGACCGCGTTGCCTAGCTTGCATTGCAATGCAATGCATGGAAAGGCAGCTAACGGTTCGCGTGCCTAAAGAACTGGATGGAGCAATCGGCCTCGCCGCACGCACGCTTCAGCGCACTCGTTCAGAGATTGTGAAGGATGGCGCTGCGCCAGTTTCTGACTGTTTCCCTCAAGGGACGGCCAGCCGAAAGGGTTGCGGATTTGATCGGTGCCCTGGATTCGAGAGTCCCGGATCTGGCCGCCAGGCATCGTGAGTACATCCTGGAATCATTGAGAAATGGCCGGTGAGTTGCTGCTCGACACCGGAGCACTCGTCTCCCTTCTCGACCGAAGCCAGCCGGCTCATCCTGACGTATCCAGGTTCTTTGCAGCCTGGGATGGCAAGGCGGTCAGCACTGAAGCGGTTCTCACCGAAGCAACTCACCTTCTGGGGAGAGTCGCAGGAGGTATCGAAGCCTGCCTGAGTTTCTTTCTCCAGGGGGGAGCCGTCCTCGTGCCCCCATCCATTGTTTCCCTCAGACGAGCCCGCGAGCTGCTGATCCAGTACGCGGACCTTCCGATGGGCTATGCCGACGCAACGCTCGTGGTTCTCGCCGAAGAACTTGGAATCAGCCGGATTTTGACGACCGATAAGCGAGATTTCGGGATCTACCGCCGGGCAGGCCGGACACGGTGGCGACCAGTCCAATGCCGACGCCGATGAAGATCAGCGACCAGGGCAGCCCGCTACAGGCGGCGGGCTCCCATGAGCGCGTCGTAGGGGCCGTTTTTGAGGGCTCAGGGGATCTTCGTCTCGCTCCTACGTTGGGGATGGAACGGCAACAGCTGGCGTTTCACAGCAAGGAGCCGGTGCTGCAAGCCGAGTTCGAACGTGCCTTCTTCATGTTCACCGACGATACCGCACAGGAGTTGGAGGGCCAGCTCAAGTTTGGTGAGGGCAACTCAGCTCAACTGGAGAAGCACTACCGCGAGTGGATCAAGAAGTTGCAGCGTTACGGCCGGGACTGGACGCCTCGTTTGCTCAAGGGACTACTGGCGGAGGATCCTACTCAGCATGCGTTTTTCGTAGCCGAAATTTGTACTCAAGGGAAAGTTTCGACCAGCTCAACTTTCACCCTCACCTGCACAGCCTGGCGGCGGAGGGAGGTTGGGGCCGAGACAACGGCACTTTTCAGTCCGTCAGTTTGCTGAACTCGGACATCCTCAGCGCTATTTTCCGCCAACAAGTGCTGGAAATGATGGTGCAAAAGCGCCGCCTCAGCCCCGCCTTCGCTCACAAGATCTCCCACTGGCGCCACAGCGGAGGCTTTCAAGTCTACTGCTCCCAGACCGTACAAGCCGACGACCGACAGGCCCTCGAGCGGCTGGCTGCCCGCGCTACTGCGCAAGATCTACGAGTCGACCCCTTCACTTGTCCTCGTTGCTCGGGGCCGATGAAAATCGTGGCGGTCATCGAGCAACCGGAAACCATCCGCCAGATCCGGCTCTCCACCGATTCCATCTATTGGGACGACGTGCCCACCTGGCCGGATTCCTGAGATCTACGCCCCCAGGAATCGACGGCCCTGCTTGGAGTGCGTCTTGTTTTGCCCTCGTTCCGTTGCCTTGTTGCTGCGCTCGTGTCCCTCCCCCACGCTTCCCTTGTTACATCCCCGAAACACCCCGCCTTCCGGCCCTCACGGCTCCTTGTAGGCCCATCTTGACCCGCATTTCAGGACTTGCTACCCTCAGCTTGAAAAGCAAATTACTATCTTCTTGCCTGTGGTGATTCTTATCTGGCTGGACCGGCCACGTTCGGGAGGGAGTTCTGGAGTTACCCGAATTGATGTTTCAGCTGTGGCATAGGAGTTAGCTGTGAGTTCTGAGGAGCGGTTTGGTTATGAGTGGGACAAGTACTCAGCGATAGATCCCAACTATCAACTGCAGTTTCGTCGCTGGGTGGCTCCGTTGACACCTCCAGACTTTCAAGACAAAACGGTTTTGGATGCTGGCTGCGGCATGGGCAGGAACAGCTACTGGGCACTCAGGTGGGGGGCAGAAGCAGTTACTGCGTTTGACTTTGATGAGCGCTCAGTTAGAGCTGCAAGAAAGAACTTGCAAGAGTTTGGTGATCGAGCCCGAGTCATTTATAAGAGTATCTATGATCCACAGGGGGAAGATGAGTTTGATATTGTATTTTCTATTGGGGTGATTCATCACCTGGAAGATCCTAAGGCGGCTCTCGCTAATCTTGTAAAGGCAACAAAGCCCGGTGGGCGCTTGCTTATCTGGGTTTACAGCCACGAGGGCAACGAGTGGATTGTAAAAGTAGTTGATCCAGTTCGCAAAAACATCACTTCAAAGTTGCCAGTGGGACTGGTTCACTTTCTAAGCTACTTTGCCTCCATTCCGCTCTGGACTTTCGTAAAAACTTTTCGTGGTCCTGGGGCTTATCTTCGTCAGCTGGCAAAATTTAGATTTAGCCACGTACACAGCATTGTATTTGATCAGTTGATCCCTTCAGTTGCCAGTTATTGGACAAAGAACGAAGCACTTGGGCTTTTGAAGGATTTGGCACTTACAAGTATTGCAATCACTTGTCCTGAAAGTGGCACCGGCTGGACGGTCTTGGGGGTAAAAAAACAGGGCTGCTCGTGGGGGCAACCCTGAAGAGAGTCAGCTGAAAAGCTTATCCATTCTTACCCGCAATTCTCTACGAGGACGAAAAAGGTGTCAGAGTAGACTGTCCCCTTTTTGACCTGCTTGACGGCTCAGATCAACCACAGACCAAAGCCTCCGGCACGAGACCGGCCCTACAGTAATCTGGTAACCAGGCGGTCAGCCCCCGAAGCTGCGGAAGGATGGCCGCCGGGATTCATATTCGCGGATGCGGTCCTCGACCTGCAGAGTGAGTCCCACGTCGTCGATACCCTGCAGAAGGCATTTCTTTCGAAAGCGATCGATTTCAAAGCCGAAGCTGAGGGCGGGGCCGGCTTGAATCGTTTGTGACTCCAGGTCGACTCCTATTTCGTAGCCGCGTCTTGCCAGGGCGGCATCGCGGAGTTGAGTCACCCGGTTCTCTGGCAGGACGATGAGCTATGGTCGGAAGTTGTGTATGAGAGGCGGCGTATCCTGAATCCGTGACCTTCAATCATGGATTCACCCGGAGACCGAGAAGGAGGATACGCCTTGAAGAAAGATACTGTAGTTTCCATCGACGAACCAACCACAACGAAGGATGCCTTGACGGAAGTTCTGCGTGAAGGAGCACAGAAGCTTCTGGCTGAGGCGGTTCAAGCCGAGCTGGAGGAGCTGCTGGAAGAGTACGAGGGTCAGCGTGATGGCCAGGGCCGCAAACGTCTGGTTCGCAACGGCTACCTGCCGAAGCGTGAGATCCAGACAGGGATTGGAGGAATCCCGGTTCGGATTCCGCGGGTTCGAGACCGTGGAACTGGTGAGGAGTCGGAGGAGATCATCCGCTTTCGTTCCAGCCTGGTGCCTCCCTATCTGAGACGTAGCAAGAGCGTGGAGGAACTGCTGCCCCTGCTTTACCTGAAGGGGATCTCCACAGGAGACTTCTCGGATGCGTTGAGTGCACTGTTGGGGCCGGATGCACCGGGACTGTCGGCCAAGACGATCAGCCGGCTCAAAGGCAAGTGGGTCAAGGATTATGAGAAGTGGAGGCTGCGTGATCTCTCCAACAAGCGCTACGTTTACGTTTGGGCCGATGGCGTGTATGCCAACGTTCGCTTTGACGACGGCCGGCTTTGCCTTCTGGTGCTGATCGGAGCCCGTGCGGACGGCAAAAAGGAGCTGATTGCCGTGGAAGATGGCTACCGGGAAAGTGAGCAATCCTGGTGGGAGTTGCTGCGGAATCTGCGCTCCAGAGGCCTGCACAGGGGACCAAAACTGGCGATTGGCGACGGAGCGCTCGGATTCTGGAAAGCCCTGGCCAAGATCTACGGCAATACGCGACAGCAACGCTGCTGGATGCACAAGACGGGCAATGTGCTCAACTGTCTGCCCAAGGCCGTTCAGCCAAAAGCAAAGACGGCGCTGCATCAGATCTGGATGGCTGAAACTCGAGAGAATGCCTATAGGGCCTTTGACGAGTTCATTGCCACCTATCAGCTGAAGTTTCCAAAGGCCACGTCCTGCCTGGCCAAGGACCGGACAGAGTTGCTGGCTTTCTACGATTTTCCAGCCGAGCACTGGCCACATCTGAGAACCACAAATCCGATCGAGTCGACCTTCGCAACCGTGAGACTGCGAACGGCCAAGACTCGAGGCTGTTTGTCCAGGCAAACCATGCTGACGATGGTCTTCAAACTATGCAGAAGCGCTGAGAAAAGATGGCGCCGGCTACAAGGTTGCCGGCGCCTCGGAGAGGTCATAGAAAACGTCACATTTGTAAACGGAATCCGTGAAAACGAGGTCGCCGCCTAATGGGTCCGTACCCAACTTTTGACAATAACTCCAGGACGATGGGCAGGAGGTCGTTATTGACACGAATGTCTTTCTCTCAGGCGTCTTCTTTGGCGGGCTACCCTGCCGGATCTTGAGGGCCTGGCGTGACAGCAAGCTCACCCTGGTTTATTCCTTGGAAATTCTGGGTGAGTATAGAAGAACGGGTGTCAGACTGGCACGTCGGTTCGAAGGGCTAGATCTCGATCCATTTCTCGCGCTGGTGGTAACTGAAGGCAGGCTTTTCGCCTCCCCCGCCCTGGATGAAGACGTGTGTGAGGACCCTGCAGACGACAAGTTCTTCGCATGCGCGGTCGCGAGCGGCTGCAGGCTGATTGTTAGTGGTGACAAGCATCTGCTCAAGGCAACGGGATACACAGCATTGAAGTGCTCCGGCCTCGAGCATTCGTGGAGAGTTATCTCTAGCCCGGATTATGCAAGAGATCTAAATTCAAGTGAGATTTGGGCCCAGGAAAAAGGCCGTAGCTCTCTGATATAAAAGGGTTTACAAAAACAAAGACCCTAAACAGGAGCTACGGCAATGTCAAAAACAGTCTGCCAGAATACCCTGCCATTTCACAGCCACAGAAAGATCACGACGCGTTTTGATGGAGGGAGCCTCACTTCCGACGCAGGATGGTTGTTGTTTGGATCCCTGGATCGTCAACATCGATTGTGCGAGGGCTTCAGTTCGTGTATTGCGGAAAGTCGAGACCGACGCTACGTTCGTCATGACCTGTTGAAGTTGATCCGACAACGAGTCTTGCAGATCGTGGCCGGCTACGAAGACTGTAACGACGCCGATACGCTGCGCTCGGATCCGATGCTCAAGACAGTCTGTGATCAGTTGCCAGAGAGCGATCCCGATTTGGCCACCCAGCCGACTTTCTCCCGCCTGGAGAACTCCGTCACCAAGAAGGATCTGATGCGTCTGAGCCGGTGGCTGCCAGGCCGTTATGTGCGCTCCCTGAAGAAGAGACGTCCCAGCAAGATCATCCTGGATCTGGACAGTACCGACGACCACACTCACGGCCAACAGGAGTTCTCCTTCTACCACGGGTATTACCGAAACCACATTCTGCATCCTTTGCTGATCTTCGATGCCGACACGGGAGACCTGGTCTGTGCCGTGTTGAGACCTGGCAACAAGGGGGCTGCCTCTCACATCGTGCCCATTCTGAAGCGAGTCGTGGAGGCCATCCGACAAGCAGTGGGGACGGATGTCGAGATTGAGATTCGGGCCGACAGCGGCTTTGCCACGCCTCGGCTCTACGAGTTCTGTGAATGTGAAGAGAATAAACTCCAGTATGTCATTGGGTTAAGTCGAAACCCTCGCCTGCAGCGAGTGGTCGAGCCCCTGCTGGATTCGACTCGGCTGAGGTTCCTTGAGCTGGAGGAAAAACAGCGTCAGTTTGACGAGTTTCTTTATCGAGCCCACAGCTGGGATCGATCCCGTCGCGTCATTGTCAAAGTGGAGGTCGATCAGCGTGGCATCAATCGTCGCTTTGTAGTTACCAACCGGGACGATCTCTGCTCCCAATCACTTTATGACCACTACACAAACCGAGGGCAGACCGAGAACTTCATCAAGGCCTTCAAGAATCATCTGAGCATGGACCGACTCAGCTGTCATCGATTCCTGGCCAATCAGTTTCGACTCCTCCTGCATGCACTGGCTTACCAGATGTCCGTGCGCCTGCGCGACTATCTTCACGGAACCCCCTGGCACAAGCTCGAAATCGAAACCTTACGTCGTCGGGTCCTCAAGATCGGGGCCCGGATCCGACAAACCACTCGACGCATCTGGGTCCATCTTTCCTCAGCCTTCCCCGAACAACCCCTCTTCCACCTCGTCTTGAGTCGCCTGAACTCCAGTTAGCTTTTCCCAGCTCCCCCGAAAAACCGCTTCCGACACTCATCCAGGCCCAGATCTGTCTGAAATTCACTCCCCAAACCACTCAAACGCCTCGCCAACCCATATTCTTCGCAAATCCGCCTGTCACACCTGCCCGCTTCCGAGTTGGGCCACTTCTCAAGTCGTTTTTCAACACCGAACTACGGTTCTTGCATAATCCGGGCTAGTGGCTGACCGCACCGAGTTCTGGTGGAACGAGCGCAAGCCCGACGAGCCGATGCTGTGGGAAAGCAAGATCGAACTCGGCGAGAAGTTTTTTAACGAGATTATCCGCCACCCAGTGCCGCTGGACATGAATACCCTCAACGCGCTCAAACGCTGCTCCCTGGGTCTGGATCTCTACCTCTGGCTCGCCTACCGCACCTTCGCTCTCCGCGCTCCGCAACGGCTCACCTGGAAGCAGTTGTACCGTCAGTTCGGCCCGCATCCGGCCAAGGCGAACGATCCCGCCACCGTCAAGAACTTCCGCCGCAAAATCCTACGGGAGTTGAAGAAGATCAAGATCGCGTGGCCGGACCTAAACTACACTACGGCTCCGGGGGTCTTGATTCTCTTGCCCTCGACGCCCATCATCCTTCCGGGGCAGCAGCTTTCACTCCCGGAGTAGCCCTCAAGTCGCGCGCGTCCCGCACCAAGGATCGCCCCAGACGACCCCGCGCAGTCGCGGGTGGCCTCTTCTAGTGCCCGCGCCGCTGAAAGTTCGCGCCAGCCCTCCTGCGGCAATTTTTTCGAGAGGTTTATCCACAGGGCCACGTAATCCGGCTAGTTTTCCACGCCTAAAGTGGACCCCTGGAACAATTAACCTTTCGCCTAAAGTGGACCCTCTCAGCCAAAATCCCTTCGCCTAAAGTGGACCCCCATACAAGTAGTAAAGAACAAGTAGTAGGAGCGACTACTTCTGTGGATAAACAGGAAGGAAAAACCGGAGAAACCAGAACCACAGAAAAAGAGGGGCCGGGCCTCCTAAAGCCGTAGAAACATTTTATTAGTTGAGTTGCGACCGATCCTGCATATCCATTTGCATTCCCAGATCTCGAAGAATCTCCATCTTCGCTTTTACCTCGGAAGGGCCGATCACCCGGAGTGTGTCAAAGAACTCGCGCAGGCTCTCCGGGCCCAACCCACAAACGTTCAGGGCCTCGCCGACCTGGCCGCAGTTGGGGCAGAGCGTCTGTCCCGTCCCGATGTCTTCACCCTCGACGCGCCGCACAGCGTGATCGACTGGGTGGACGACTCGCCCACCCAGTCCACGCGCAAGTGGTGATAACGATCTTGGTTCTTCATGGCCTCTACAGATTACCTCAGTTTAGCGTTCCGTTCTGGGACAATTTGCGCAAAGGAACGGTTACGCACCAATTTGACCCGGTAACGATAACCCCGTCGCTGTGGCGGTCCGGGACAGCTGTTACGGTGGCAGTCCGTCACACCTTCCCCTGCCGCTCAATGGCAGGTGAGCATAGTTTATGTGACTGGACGGCACTGTCAGAAGAAACGGGCTTGAGTTGGCGAGATGCGCCTTGTAGTGTCTTGGGATGAAGAACCCATTTCGCTATTTCAGGACTTCGCCCGAGATCATTCGCCTTGCCGTGATGATGTAGGTGCGCTTCCCACTGTCGCTACGCAATGATGTGCCGGTTTCCGTCCATCGGCGTTTCAAGACAGCGTGTAGCGCAACCAGCCGCCAGATGGTCGCTGAGTTACGACACGTGATCGAAGCCCGTATATTGGAGCTTGAAAGTGAGATCGGAAGCGTTGGGCAGGATGACCTCTGCTAATGCGCATGTTACCTTTTGCCAGCACTTTCTTGTTGAAATTGGCTTCTAGATGACGCCTGATAACAATTGTCGCGGGTTGATGGGAGGCTTGATGATGGACTTTGCTGGAACCGAAGGGACTCAGGGACTCGGCGAATGCAGCACTTCTGTGTTGGCCGGCCGGGTTGGGCGACGGTGCGGCCCGGCGCGGCCCATCCGGCTGGCGACTCGGGTGGCCGAAGCCGGCGCGGGCCGGTTGCGCCGCTTGTTGCCCTTGCCGGGGCGGCAGCGGCGGCCCCCGCCCTCGCCCAGACCCCCTCGCACTGCAACCCGTCGGACCGCAACGAACTCTGGTGCGCGACCCTGACGGTGGAGCTAGACCACCGGTTCGCGGATACTTGGGCGGATATTATCGGGTTTGTCGCCCCCGATTCCGGCACGAGTTCTCCTCCTTACGGGAGCGTCGCGCCCGGGCGCACCTTCACTTGGCGCGGGAACTCGTTCAGAGTGGACGTTCTCCGTGTCCGGGGGATGGGGCAGTTGATATTCAGGTTCGGCCCGGACCGTCTCGGGTCCGGCGTTTTCGCGCTGGAGGTCGGGACGGGAGCGAGCAAGCGAAGCTTCCCAATTCTCCTTAACGGTTCAAGGTTCCAACAATGGTCCGACACGGGCCTGGCCGGGGCCTGGTCGGCGGGCGACAGCGTCCCGGTCAAGCTCGTCCGCATCGCCACCGTGCCGGGCAGGCCGGCCTCCCTGCACGCGGTCCCGAACGGGCAGACGCAGATCGACCTCACCTGGGGCGCCCCCGAGGATGGCGGCGCGGATATCACGGGCTACAGGATCGAGGTGTCCACCGACGGAGGCCTCACGTTCAGGGAGCTCGTGGCCACCACGTCCAGCCGGAGCACGACCTACAGCCACACCGGTCTCACGCCCGGCAGGACCTATCACTACAAGGTCAAGGCGATCAACTCCGTCGGCACGGGCCCCAGATCGTTGATTCCCAGCGCCACCGCCGGCGCCCCCCCGCACAACGTCAACGCGACTGCGCAGTGCGACGCGACCGACAGCAACGAACTGTGGTGCGCCACCCCCTGACGGTGGGCAAACATTCTGCCTTCTTTGGGCTTGGCAACGTTGCCGGCAGAGTACTTGGCAGTGCCCAACCCGCGTCCTTCACCCTGGACTCGCAGGAAATCCATGTCAGGAAACTGATGTACATTGCCGGATCGCGGGCCCTCGATTTCGAAATCTCTCACGGTCTGGGCTCCGGCCACTTCTCGCTGGAGATCGGCACGGGTCGGATCAAGAAGTCCTTCCCCATCGTGAACCGGGGAACCCGAACGGTGTTCCGCTTTTCCTTGCAAGGCCTCAACTGGCAGCTCGTCGATACGGCCCCCGTCACGCTCAAGCGCGCCGGCCGCCCGGGCAGGCCGACCTCGCTGCGCGCGACCGCGAACGGGCCGAGCCAGGTCGACCTCACGTGGAACGCCCCGGAGGATGACGGCGCCGGCCGGATTACGGGCTACAAGATCGAGTGGGAGGAGCAGGAAGTTTATTTTGCGAAAACCCTCGTGGAAGACACGGGCAACGCGAAGACGACCTATGGCCACACCAGCCAAGGCCCCATCCCTCTCAAAGGGGGCGAACTTTACTTTTACCGGGTCTCGGCGATCAACTCCGCCGGAACGGGTCCCGCAACCGAATGGGTGGAGATTGTCGCCAACACCGCGAGCCCGGCGCTCGGGCACTGCAACCCGTCCGACCCGGACGAGTTCTGGTGCGCCACCATGACGGTCGACACGTGGAGTAGTACGAACGCCAATTGGTTCGGTTTCCAGACTTATGGGTCAGACCACGGCGACCTATCCCCCAGGATGTTTGCCTGGCAGGGGACCAGCTACACGGTCAGTCAGTTGATCTTCGAACAAGCCAAACAGGACCTAGATTTCATAGAGATACGGTTCCGTATAAATCCCCTAGGGGCGGCGACGTTTTATGAACAGGACTACGTGCTGCATGTCGGAAACCAGCGGTTCCCGTTTCAAGCTGCCAGTGGCTTTCCGGGGGCAGGTCAACGCTATCACGAATGGCTGGATACGGACGTCGACTTCCTGGGGATGTTTTCGACGGGCGACCAGGTCATCGTGAAGCTGACGCGCACCAATCACCCGCCAACGTCACGTGACAACCGGGTCTACATCGAGGAGAACACGGGCCATAACTTCTCGCGTCCGGAGTTTCCATTCTCCGATGAAGACCAGGGCGACCGGCTGGAACGCGTCAGGATCGTGACCGTGCCCGCGGCGAGGAAAGGCACCCTGACCCTCGACGGCTCTGCGGTGAGCGCCGGCGACACGGTGACGCCCAGTCAACTGGAGGCTGGCCTTCTCAGGTACTCGCCGCCCCCATGGCGGTTTGGCCGGAACCTCGCGAGATTTGCCTTCAGAGTGAGCGACGGCAAGGACGAGAGCGCGGCAGACTACACGCAGGCGATCAGTGTGACCCGCTCCTCCGGTGGCTACCACGTCGGGGGTGGCGGCAAGCTTTCGCAGAAATTCACCACGGGCCCCAATCCGGCCGGCTACCGGCTGGAGGACGTCACGGTCGGGATCATACAGGGGCCGCCCGCCGTGCCGGCGTTCTCGATCTACAGGCCGGTCTCCCGCCTCCAGTCGAAACCGGGGACCGAAAAGGTCCTCGACTTGACCGGCAGCGTGGCCACCACGGGGGACCAGACCTTCACGCCCGCACCGGGCACGCCCGACAGCGCGCGGATCCTCGAACCCGATACCAGCTATCACGTGGTGTTCGAGGCGGCCTCGAACTCCCCCGCAAGTGTGCGGCTGCAGCAGAGCACGGCCCCCCCGACCTGAGCAGAGTCCCGGAGGGATGGTCCTTGCAGAACTGGCATTACTATTACGACCGCACCCCCCCGAATACCAGCGTCCCGTGGGCCTGGGGCATCAGCACCAGCGGCATCGTCCTGATCGGGATCACCGCCACTCCGGGGGGGGGCGCCGCAGATCGCGGTCGATCCGCCGATCGTCGAGGGCGCGCCCCGCCTCAGCGGCGCAGCCGACGGCGGAACCTGGCGGGAGGGCGAGACCGTCGAGGTGGCGCTCACCTTCAGCGAGGCGGTGGACGTGGACACGACGGACGGCAGGCCGTCGGTCGGCCTCGCGCTCGGGGGACACGCCGCCGCTCCCCGCCGACTATCTGCGGGGCAGCGGCACGACGGAGTTGGTCTTCGGCTACACGCTGGTCGATGGCGACGGCGACCACAACTCCGTGCTGGTGATGGCGAACAGCCTGACGCTCGATGGCGGGACCATCCGCAGCCAGGAGAAGCAGGCGGACGCGCTGCTGGACCACAACGGCGCGGGGACACAGGGCGGCGGCGGCCCTCTCAACGCCGCGCCGACGGCAAGCTTCCAGGACGTACCGGAGCACCATGACGGGGAGACGGCCTTCACCGTGGGGCTGCGCTTCAGCGGTGAGCCCGCGGGGCTCGATGCCAAGCGGGACGCGGCCTCGGTGCTCGAGGTGACGGGCGGGACCGTGACGGGTGTGCGGCGGACGGAGACGGGCGCGAGCCCGGTCTGGGAGGTGACGGTCGCGCCCTCGGGCATCGGCGACGTGACGGTGCGGCTGCCGGCGCGGGCCTGCGGCGAGGCGCACGCGGCGTGCATCGGCGGGCGGGCGCTGGCCGAGGCCCTGGAGGCGGCGGTGCCGGGCCTGGCGATGACGGCAGGCTTCACGCAGGCGCCGGATGCGCATGACGGCTCGGGCGCCTTCGAGCTGCACCTTGCGTTCAGCCACGAGCCGAAGGGCTTCAGCTACCGCACGGTGAGGGATGCGCTGTTCGATATTGAGGGCGGGCGCATCGAGCGCGTGTGGCGCAACCCGCGCGGGCAGAACCGCCAGTGGGGCATCGAGGTGGTCCCGGCGGGGGATGGCGCGGTCACGCTCACCGCGCGGGCCACAACCAGCTGCGCGGCGCAGCATGCCGCCTGCGACGACGCGGGGAGGAAGTTCGCGGGAGACCTGGTGCTCACGATCGAAGGTCTCGACGCCGGCGGGGAGCAGACCGAAGATCCGCCCGACCCGATCACCGCGCGCTGGTCACAGGCGCCCGCCGAGCACGACGGGACCAATGCGTTTAAGATCCGCTTCCATCTGAGCGCGTCACCGGGAAGCCTGAGCTACGTGACGGTCCGGGATTCGCTCTTCGCCGTGACGGGGGGCAGCATTGACCTTGCCCCCTAAAACGGGTCCAAGTTGAATGTTAGGATTTTCGGTTTTAGGAAGGAGGCAAGGATGGCACGGAAGCGGTTTACGGCAGAACAAATCATCATGAAGCTGCGTGAGGCAGAGGCAGGTCTAGCCCAAGGACAGACGGTGGGCCAGATGTGCAAACAGATTGGGGTGACCGAGCAGACCTACTACCGGTGGCGCAAGGAGTACGGAGGGCTTCGACTGAATCAGGCCAAGCGGTTGAAGGTGTTGGAGAAGGAGAATGCCCGGTTGAAGAAGCTAGTGGCAGATCTGTCTTTGGACAAGCAGATCCTAAAGGAAGTTTCCTCGGGAAACTTCTAGGCCCGGCGAAGAGGAGACGCGCAGTGGTGTGGGTGAGGGAGAGATTGGGAGCAGAGCGCGTCTCCGAACGTCGGGCCTGCCAAGTGCTGGGACAGGCTCGATCGACCCAGCGAAGGGAAAGGCATATCCCCGATGATGAGGCTCGATTGGTGGCTGAGGTGGTGGAGTTGGCCACGCACTACGGGCGATACGGCTACCGACGGATCACGGCCATGCTTCGTTGGGAAGGGTGGAAAGTGAATCACAAGCGGGTGGAGAGGTTGTGGAGACAGGAGGGGCTGAAAGTCCCGTCCAGACAGCCGAAACGAAGGAGACTGTGGCTTCATGATGGATCCTGCGTTCGGTTACGAGCGGCTCACAAGGATCACGTCTGGAGCTATGACTTCGTGCATGAGCGAACCCATGACGGAAGGGCCTTTCGATTATTAACCCTACTGGATGAATACACCCGGGAGTGTCTGGCCATTGAGGTTCAACGACAGATGAATCACCAGGACGTGTTGGATCGATTGGCGGAGTTGTTCGTGGATCGGGGAGTGCCTGAATACATTCGGTCCGATAACGGGTCGGAGTTTACGGCTCAGGCGGTTCGGGACTGGCTGAAGGCTGTTGGGGTGAGGACCTTACACATCGAGCCCGGCAGCCCCTGGGAGAATGGATATGTGGAGAGCTTCAACGGAAAACTGCGGGATGAACTGCTGAACGTAGAAGTCTTCGACACGTTGTGGGAAGCGAAGGTGTTGGCCGAGAGATGGCGCAGGGAGTACAACCAGCGACGGCCTCACAGCGCCTTGGCCTATCGGCCGCCGGCGCCGGAGGCCAGATTACCCAGGTCCCAGGCCCAGAGTTCTATACCATGGAGTGGACTTCAAATGGTCCCAGGTCTAACTTAGAGAGTGGACTCGTTCCTGGGGGCAGGTCAATGGTGACATCGACGGGTCTTCTGAGAGGCTCCACCCGATTCCAGTTGATCGGCGAGGAAACAGGGACTTTGGTGGAGGATGTGGGGATTCCCAACGCCAGAACCGGAAGCAGGTTCCTGACCGCTTACCGCAAGAAGGATGAATTGGCTTTTGCGATCGCCAACCCGACCGAAGACCAGATTGAAGTCAAGGTTCTGGTCTACGACAGCGAGGATCCGGGCCAGCCGGCGGGGGGATTTCTGATCTTCGTCCCGGGTCGCGGCCAGGTGGCCAGGTTCTTGAGTCAGTTCGTACAGACCGATTTCGAAGAAGGACACCTGATTGTCGAGAGCGACGGCGGGGAGGAGTTTGCCCTGTCAGGTCTGATTACCTTGGACGGACTTTTCGTTTCGGCGCAGTCGATTTCACTGCTTCAGTAACGTCGAAAGCGGCTACCGGTCCTGGAAGCACTCGAAGACGCAACTCTGTAACCCGGTTTGCATCCATACCGGCGTGATAAGATCTTTTCCTGTCCAACCCGGGTCGCTGGAAGGCGAGTGTGGCCCCCGGCACCCTGGAGCGCTGGCATGATGCGAGTCTTTTTTGCCTTTTTCCTGGCCTTCTCCGTCCTCGTGCCGTCGGATGCGGCGGTGGCTGCCGATGAGGCGTGGACCGGCCTCTGGAAGCTGGAACAAAAGTCGGAAAAGAATAGTCCGATTTTCGTTCTCTGGATCCCGTCATCCGGCCGGCCCCATCTGTTCGACCACGAGTGGAACGATGTCCACCTTGCCTCCGGCTCCGGCTGGGAGGGAGATAGCCTCGAGATCAGCCAGTACTTCAAAGGCGGGCAGATTGTCTGGTCGGGTCGGCGCGACGGCAATGCTCTGGAGGGGGAGTGGAAGTTTCTTCATATACAGTACAGTTCCAAGGGATCTTTTTCCGGGACCCGTGAGTCTCCTGTGGCGCTGAGCGACTGGAACCCTCTGCAGGCTGCTAATGCTTCCACCTCAGAACACGGAGTCCTGAACCTGACGGCGATACTCCACGAGGCGGCCGGTGATGAAGCCGGCTTTCGGGAGTATTGGGAAAACACGTTCCTCCCCGGCTTCCTGCCTTTTTTACCTGACTTTCCAGATAGTTCAGTGGCCTGGGCCGCCCTTCAGAAAGACGAGGAAATCGCTGTTTCACGACAGCTCGACGATCACGCCACCAACCTGACGAAGCTCCTGCAAAAGAACTTTCCTCCCTATAAGAACCCCTACAGCTTTGTCATCTCTCCTTTTGGCGCAAAGCCAAAGCGGATGGTTATTGCAGAGAGTTCGTTCCTCCTGCTCAACCCGCGTCCGTTTGTCGAGGGGATTGAGACAGACAAGCTCCGGATATCGCAGAAACTTCTGGCTGCTCAACTTTATCCCTTTACGCGCATGTACCGGAAACAGTCTGGGGCTGTGTTCAAGACCGGCCTCAAGCTGTTCTTACTCGAGGCGGCCTATCCGGAGGAGCTGCCCGAGATTCTGGAAGTGAAGGAAAAGCGCCTCACACAACTGCAGAAGCAGCTTCCGAAGTTGAAGGAGAAGATGGGCGCCGGTAAGAAACTCAAACCCGACGAGCTGCGATATCTGAGTCTCGGTTTCGCTCGGGCACTTGCCTTCAGCTACCCCTTCCAGGGTGTCCTCAAGGCTCCTCCCCGGGAAATCGTCAAGCGCCTGGTGGAGTACATTCATGTGCTCCCGAAGCGGACCGCGGGGAAGGATCCGGCAGGGGACAAAACGCCCAGGAAGAATTAGTTCGCCGCTCAGACCAGATCGACGATCAGCTTGCGCGTGCGGGAGTGAACCACTGCACCCAGGAGGCACGCACCGAGGGCCACTACGATCAGGTAAAGGAGTCCTGCCGGTGAAGGTGCGGCCTGCCCGAAAAAAACGTAGCGGTGCAGGGCGATCAGGTGGGTGAGGGGGTTCAGATCCAGGATCCAGGCCAGGCTTCCCGCTCGCGAATGCGGGTACACGATTGGTGTCGTCCAGAAAAGGATGAGGAAAACTGCGCCCAGGGCCTGAGCCACGTCCCGCACCAGAACAGTCGCACAGGCCAGAATCAGCGAAAGGCCGAATGCCAGAGTCAGTTGCAACAAGCCGGCAAGAGGCCAGATGCACAGTGTCACCAGGCTGAGTTCCTGCTTGAACGTCAGGACCGCTACGAATAGAAGAGTTCCCACACACTGGTGAACAAAAGCCGATGTAATGATTCCCAGGGGCAGAGCAGGAAGAGGAAAACGAGCCCTGGTGATCAGCTGCCCGTGATCGAGAAAGGAGCGGGCCGATCGATTGAGGCTTTCCTGGAAGGCCAGCCAGGGAAGTAAAGCCGCAAAAAGAAAAAGGGCGAATCGCCCGCTGGACGCGCTCTCATCAAAGCTCTGCCCCAGGAAGCCGGAAAAGACCAGTGTGTAGACGGTCAACTGCAGCAGCGGATTGAGGATCGACCAGGCTCCTCCCAGCAGCGAGCCCCGGTAGCGACTCTTCACGTCCCGCCGCACCAGCTCTCCTACCAGGTACCTGTTTCTCCAGAGATCCGTCACCATTTGTTGCAGCCAGCCTCGCGCAGCCGCGAGGAGTATACTATAGGCCTTGGCTGCGCAGGAGCCCCAGTTCCGAATAGCTCGATCTCTCGTCCTCTTGATTTTCGGGCTTCTGCCCCTGGTGGTTTCCGTCGCGGGCCTGGACAAATTCCGCACGCCGAAAGACATCGTGATCACCTCGGCGATTCCTCTCCTGGCAGTCATCTGTCTGGCCGGTTCCTCATTCAGAATCCGTTTGGGCGTCTTCGAGTGTACGGTTCTTGGGGCCGCGGTCTACGTTCTGATTCACGGATTTTATCAGGGTGGAATGGAAGCTGCGGTCACGCTCTGCCTGTTCGCGCTGTGGCTGCTGCTCCTGTCCCGGCTCCTGTCCTGGCGGTTTCAGAAGCGTGTCTGGCTGGTGGCGGCGCTTTCTCTCAGTCTCAACTGCGTGGCCAATGTTGTGCAGTATTTTGGGATGTTTCCGTGGATGCTGCGAGATGGCGGAAAGGCCATGTCGGGCCGGGTGACGCCGGCAGGCCTGCTCGGGGAAGTCGGCACCGGAGCGATCCTTTTCGGCATGATCGTCCTGATGTCCATTTACTTTCTCCTCTTCGAGCGGAATCGGTCGCTTCGAGTCGGCTGGCTGTTGGTCTCCCTGTTCAACCTGGTGGGCCTGCTGCTCACGCGTACGATGACGGCAAGTCTGGCGCTGACAGGATGCCTCCTTCTGTGGCTGGGCTTTCACCACTGGTGGGTCGTCAAACGCCACCCTCAATCGCGTCGCCGGCTGGCAGCTCTATGGGCTGTTATCGTGGTGGGAGGGGGGTTGGCTGCCGCCTTTGCAGTTCAGTCGGAACTCTGGGACCGCGTCTCGCGAGCCGCCCGCCAGGCGATGAGCGGAAGCCTGGAAGTGGCCACGGCGGGGCGCTACTCCGTGTATCTGATCACGTGGGACATGATCAAGGACCGGCCGCTGGCGGGTCGCGGACTCACGTCCTTCGCACCAGCCTTTTACCACCAGCGGACCGAGACCGGGTACGGCCGCGAAGTAGCGCTTCTCCCCCAGGCGGGCGCCTTTCGAGAGGCCCACAACGAGTACCTGCAAACCTGGGCCGAACTCGGGTTGCCGGGCTTGCTCTTACTCACCGGGCTGCTGGGTTTCTCTCTATTCTCTGCACTTCGCCTGTCTTTCAGGGAAACCGATCCGCAACGATGCTATTGGGCCGGAATCCTTGCCCTGGCCCTGATCTATTTTCTCATCGCTTCGCTGACCATGTTTCCTCTTCATGTCAGCTCCACCGCGATCTTTGTCTGTTTGATCGTGGCGTCCATTCGACATCTCGATCGCTACGGGTTCGAGGAAAACGGTACCCCTTCAACCGAAGGAGGGGGTAGGAGACGAAAGCTGCTGGCGGCCGTCGCGCTGATCCTGTCCCTGCCCCTGCTTTACGGGCAGTACCAGAAATGGCAGGCGAACAATTCACTTGGCATGGCGGCGTTCTTGCTGGAGGGGGCCAGCCGGCAGAATCTCAACACCCGGCAACTCCGAACCGTAGCGACGCGGGCGCTGGCTCTGCTGGATCGTCCCGAGTCGAGTCGCGCCTGGTTTCCGGAGCTTCATAGCCTGCGAGGTTCGGCCGCCATGTTTCTGGGCCGCTACCGGATGGCAGAGGCATCCTACCGGAAGGCTATAGTCAGGATTCCAAGTCCTGAAACGATGACCAACCTGGCGGCGGCTCTGATTGCCCAGAACGAATGCGAGAAGGCCGAGCCTTTTCTCCAGTCGGCCCTCCGCTACAATCCGGGGTACCGCGAGGCCGGCCAGGCCCGCCAATACTGTCGCCGCCAGAAACGGCGAAGCACGGGGCCGAAAAAGGAGCCATGAGGACTGTCTAGCACCAGGCCGGAAGAAAGTAGGATTGGAATCGACGCCCGCTCCCTGCGTTGGGGACCGGCAGGTGTTGCTACTTACGTCTCCAATCTCCTGCAATTCCTTCCCTGGCTCGACGCTCTGGAATCCTCCAGGCCGGTGAACAACCTGCTCTTCAACTGCGTGCGGGTGCCTCTGGCCGCGTGGCGCCGCCGATGGCAGGTGTGCCACGCTCCCTCCTACACCTGTCCACTCGTCAGTCCTTGTCCGATCGTCATGACCGTTCACGACATCTCCTATCTGGCCCACCCCGAGTGGTATCCATACAAGCGAGGGGTCGCGCGACAGGCCTACTACCGGGCCTGTCTGCGGCGGGCGGATCGAATCGTGGTTCCTTCACGGTTTTCGGAACAGGAGATTGTGGACCGTTTTCCGGGCCTGGAGGGACGGATCCGGATCGTTCCGATGGGGGTGTCCGAGTTCTTCTCGCCCGCCCCCGACCTGGCCCGTGAAGTCTGTCGAGAGCTGAATCTTCCCTCCCGGTTCATTCTGCACGTGGGGGATCTGCATGTGCGTCGCAATCTGTGGCTGCTTCAGCGGGCGGCCGAGCAGGTGGGTTTGCCACTCGTCCTGGTTGGAAGACCCCTGGAAGAGGGTTCGATTCCCGACGGAGCTCTGCTCTTCACTGACATTTCAATGGACAGGCTCAAAGGGATCTACTCTGCCGCAGCCGTTTTTGCCTACCCGTCCCTGTACGAGGGATTCGGTCTGCCGGTCCTGGAGGCGATGGCCTGTGGGGTTCCGGTTGTGGCCTCCGACCGGGGCTCCCTTCCCGAGGTTTGCGGCCAGGCCGCCGAACTGGTGGAGCCCGACCAGGACGGCCTGGTTGCCGGCATAGAAAGAGCGCTGGGAAATGGTGAAGTCCTCCGCAAGAGAGGTCTGGTGCGAGCCTCGGGTTTTTCCTGGGAGCAAACGGCGGCTGCGACGCTGGAAGTGTACCGTGAACTCATGTGAGCCCAACCGGCTGGCACAACAGGCCCCTGCGAGACGGACCGCTATCAGCGCTTCGAGGCCACACGGCGCGTGACCTTGCCCCCTAAAACGGGTCCAAGTTGAATGTTAGGATTTTCGGTTTTAGGAAGGAGGCAAGGATGGCACGGAAGCGGTTTACGGCAGAACAAATCATCATGAAGCTGCGTGAGGCAGAGGCAGGTCTAGCCCGCATAGATCACCGATTTGGAAATGAAGGTGATTTTGGCAGGCCGGAACGGTTTTCTGAGAGTTTCGCTATCGATCCGGTCCAGGTCGAGTGATGCGGTGGTGTGGAGGGTCGTGAATGGAGCGTTTTTCGGGCTCGGAAGAGGGTGACGGAACGGATTCAGGCAGAGCTCGGCCTGAGCGATGGAACGATTTCGTTTTTGGGGCGTTTGATCGGGACAGACCTCAGCAGCGCAGAGGAATGGCCTGGAGGTTTCGAACGACGGCAGCGAAGACCTCGCTGTAGGGATAGGCTTCCGACATGGAGATCCAGACGTGGCGGACCGTGAGGCGGACCTGGGCGCCGATCTTGAGGAGCTTCAAGCGAATCGTCTGACACTGAGCGCGAGCCAGGGGGGTCTGCTTCAGTCCGAGACGACGCAAGGCGTGCATGAGCATGTAGGCGGCGGAGGACAGATACAGCCGGAGTTGATTGGCGCGCATCGTTGCCGCGCTGGTCCGGTCGGCGAACAGATCCAACTGCTGTTCTTTTATGCGGTTCTCCATGTCGCCCCGCGCACAGTAGAAGTCTTCGTAGAGCGCGCGGGCCCCCAGGCGTTCCGGCGACAGGGAGGTGACGATGAATCGGGGATTGGCGCCTTTCTCCAGGAACTCGGCCTTGCCGACGACGCGTCGCTCCGAGGTCCAACTGTGGCGAGTCCGGTAGCGGAAATCCTGGAACACCCGCGCCGGTCGCCCGGTGGCGTTGAACTCGGCTTCGGCCTGAGTCATCGCTTCGGCGATCTCTGACTTGAGCCGATCATTGTTGGCCAACCCCATCACGTAATCCACGTGATGGTCTTCACACCAGCGGAGCAAGTCATCCCGGCAAAAGCCAGAGTCGGCCCGGATGACGATCGAGACCTCCGGCCAGCTCTGCCGAATCCGGCCGACGATCCGTTCCAGTTCCTCCGCCGATCCCGCGGCCCCATCGATATTGGAACACCGCAACCGGGCGCACAGCAGATGCTCCCCCGAGAAGATGTACAGCGGGAGATAACAGTAGTGGCGGTAGTAACCGTGAAAGAACCGGCCTTCCTGCTGGCCATGGATCGGGTCGTCGGTCGCATCCAGATCCAGCACGATCTCCTCGGGCGCCGATTCGTGGGACTCCACGAAGGCATCCACCATCCAGCCGTCGATCCGGTCCGGGTCCATCGCGATCTTCTTGTACCGCTCCTGCTCATCGACCTCGGCGCCGGTCAACTCCAACCGGTTCAGCGTACACCTGCCCGCCAGCGCCTTCCCCCGATCTGAGGCCTGCCGCCGCCGCTCCCCCAACGGATCGGCCTTATTCACCGCCACCGCCAGCATCGGATCGGTGCGCAACTGATCATGATCGTTCAGATCCTCGTACCCCAGACAGAGTCCGTAGATGCGCTGCCCCAACAACTCCTCGACCGTGTGTTCGATCAACCGCGGATCCCGGTGATCCCTGAAGCACGCGGTCAGTCCGGCAACGAGACCCGTCCGCTGCTCGACCTCGCGTAACAGCAGCACCCCTGCATCGGAGGTGATCTTCCCGCCGTCGAACCGCGCCTTCACTTTGCGTTGAAATAGTCCGTGAAATTCGAACCTGGCTTGTTTACACTCTGTTCTCATAAGGGCCGCCTCCGTTTGGCTTTGAAGTCTTTCATTCAAAACGCTTTATACCAAACAGGGCGGCCTTTTGAGGTCCTATCGGTGAGAAATGGCGGCTAGCCCAAGGACAGACGGTGGGCCAGGTGTGCAAACAGATTGGGGTGACCGAGCAGACCTACTACCGGTGGCGCAAGGAGTACGGAGGGCTTCGACTGAATCAGGCCAAGCGGTTGAAGGTGTTGGAGAAGGAGAATGCCCGGTTGAAGAAGCTAGTGGCAGATCTGTCTTTGGACAAGCAGATCCTAAAGGAAGTTTCCTCGGGAAACTTCTAGGCCCGGCGAAGAGGAGACGCGCAGTGGTGTGGGTGAGGGAGAGATTGGGAGCAGAGCGCGTCTCCGAACGTCGGGCCTGCCAAGTGCTGGGACAGGCTCGATCGACCCAGCGAAGGGAAAGGCATATCCCCGATGATGAGGCTCGATTGGTGGCTGAGATGGTGGAGTTGGCCACGCACTACGGGCGATACGGCTACCGACGGATCACGGCCATGCTTCGTTGGGAAGGGTGGAAAGTGAATCACAAGCGGGTGGAGAGGTTGTGGAGACAGGAGGGGCTGAAAGTCCCGTCCAGACAGCCGAAACGAAGGAGACTGTGGCTTCATGATGGATCCTGCGTTCGGTTACGAGCGGCTCACAAGGATCACGTCTGGAGCTATGACTTCGTGCATGAGCGAACCCATGACGGAAGGGCCTTTCGATTATTAACCCTACTGGATGAATACACCCGGGAGTGTCTGGCCATTGAGGTTCAACGACAGATGAATCACCAGGACGTGTTGGATCGATTGGCGGAGTTGTTCGTGGATCGGGGAGTGCCTGAATACATTCGGTCCGATAACGGGTCGGAGTTTACGGCTCAGGCGGTTCGGGACTGGCTGAAGGCTGTTGGGGTGAGGACCTTATACATCGAGCCCGGCAGCCCCTGGGAGAATGGATATGTGGAGAGCTTCAACGGAAAACTGCGGGATGAACTGCTGAACGTAGAAGTCTTCGACACGTTGTGGGAAGCGAAGGTGTTGGCCGAGAGATGGCGCAGGGAGTACAACCAGCGACGGCCTCACAGCGCCTTGGCCTATCGGCCGCCGGCGCCGGAGGCCAGATTACCCAGGTCCCAGGCCCAGAGTTCTATACCATGGAGTGGACTTCAAATGGTCCCAGGTCTAACTTAGAGAGTGGACTCGTTCCTGGGGGCAGGTCAGCGACTGCCTCCGAGCTTCTGTCGAAACCGCCGGGCCGCATGCGCCAGGTCGATTCCGGCCAGCACCAGGCGGGTCTGGAGCGGGTGGGCCCTGGGAGCGTAGTGTTTGGCATGGAAGATCTTCATGGCGTCAAAAAAATGCCTGGTGTTCACCGCCGTGTCCTGGTCTGAGCTGCGACTCTTCAGGTGGGTAACTGTGGCCCCGGCATAGTACTCCACCAGCCAGCCCGCCTGGAGGGCCCGATAGCAGAAATCCAGGTCCTCGCCATAGAGGAAAAACCCTTCATCCAGGAGCCCGATCTTCTCGGTCAGTTCTCGGCGAAACATCAGAAACGAACCGGAGACCGCTTCCACCGGCTGCGTCTTGTTTTCGTCCAGAGAGGTCAGGTTGTAGGCTCCGAACTCCCGACTGCGGGGAAACAGTCGGCTCAGCCCGAGAAAGCGATAGATCGAATTTCGGACCGTGGGTATGGAGCGCTGGCAGGCCAGCTGGAGACTCCCGTCGGGATTCAGGATCCGGCATCCCACTACACCCGTCTGCGGGCGGCTCCGAAGGTAGTCCAGGGTCTTCTCGATGGCGTTGTCGTGAATGATAACGTCCGGATTCAGGAGCAGGAAAAAGGGGGCAGTAGCGTGACGGATTCCACGATTGCAGGCTTTGGCAAACCCCTCGTTGTGCCGATTGAGGAGAAGCACGGGTGAAGAACAGCGGAGTTCGTTTTCCAGCCGGGACTGGTCAGAGGAAGCGTTGTCCACGACAACCACTTGGATCTGGTCTTCTTGATTCGCCCTTCGTATGCCGGACAGACACTGAAGAAGGTCGGCAGTCGAGTTGTAGTTCACGATGATGACGGATAGTTGCATCACGATGGATCCGCGGTCTTGCGCCGGTACTTGAGCCAGTTCCGCTCCAGATGAAGCCGGACTTCACTGCTGCTTACAGTGCGGCCCCCCTGGATCCTCTTTCGTTTTCTAACGACGGTGCGGCTCGCTTTGAGAGCATCCAGTTTCGCCCGCACAAAGGCTGTCCCCCGTCCCTGACTGAAAAAGAAAAGGAGTGCGAGGAGATTGAAGAGGGCTCTTTCTGGAAGATAAAAGAGCAGCAGCCGGGTCGGCATGTTCTTCCAGAACACGAATTCCGAGTTTCTGTGGCCGTGAAAGACATAGGAATCAGTAAACGTTCCAATGCTGCTGTTCACGCCATGAAGCACGCGGGCATCAGCCACATAGAGGCAGCGAAAGCCCATCAACCTGGCTCTGAAGTTCAAATCGGCGTCCTCGTAGACCAGGAAAAAGTCAGGGTCGAATCCTCCTACGGTTTCCAGGAGACTCCTCCGATACAGTGCGGCCGCAGCACAGGGCCCGAATACTTCCCGCGTTTCCAGATGCTGGTCGACCGGGTCGCCATGGCCGATCTTGAAGGCAGATCCGACGACAGCCATACCGTCTCCGGCACTGTCGATGACACCCGGTGGGGAGGCAAACTCGATTCTGGAAGCCCAGAAGGACCACTCTGGGGAATCGTGATCGAGCAGGGTCTTCAACCAGTCCGAATCGAGCACGACGTCATTGTTCAGGATGGCGATCAAATCCCCACGGGATCTCTCGATGCCGGCGTTGCACCCGGCCGGGTAGCCGACGTTGTCAGAAAGAGGAAGTACCCTGAGACGTGCGTCTTTGATCGGGTTCAGGATGTCCAGGCTTCGATCTGCCGAATGGTTGTCAACGACTATGACCTCCCCCGGGGGGGATGACTGGGAGAGGATCGAGTCTACACAGCTCTGGAGAAATTGTTTCCCGTTGTAGTTCACAACTACAACTGACACCGATGGCGGCACGACCGTATATTATAATTTAGCGGCAGTGGCTGCGGGCGGATTGGGAGAAAAAATGAAAGCGGGTCAAGCGAGTATGGCGGCTGGTGTCCGCACGGTCCCTGCCGGAGCGAATGGGACTCTCGACTCGGTTGTCTCCAATCGGCTCTTTCTCGTCTTAGTCGATCTGTCGATCGGGTGCCTGGCCTATCTCGCGGCTTGGCTGGTTCGCATTCACCTTCACATCCCCTTTACCCAGGAGCTGATCGGCCAGACGCGATGGCTGGTGGTCAGTCATCCCTGGATCATGCTGGTCTTCACCCAGCTCTTCTTTCCCTATCTGATGGGCCTGTACGATGACCTCCGGCAGGTACGAAAACGGGAGCTGGTAACGGTTACGTTCATCGCCTGTGTCATGCAGGTGTCGCTGGTCACGTCGACCCTGTTTTTCCTGAATCCTCAGACGCCGGGAGAGACGGAAGGGCTCTTCCCCAGGACCGTCATCGTCCTTTTCGGCGGCTTCAACCTGGTCGGCCTTCTTGCCTGGCGGGCGTACCTGCGAAGTCGAGTCAGAAAGCGGACGCGCCGCATTCTGGTGGTGGGGAGACGTTACGGCCATGCCAGCGAACTGCTGGAGAATGTGGCCCGGAGCCCGGGGGGCGAGATCGTCGGACTCGTCCTGGAGCGTCCTGATACCGGCCCAGAGGGTGGCTCGAAGTATCCGGTGCTGGGAGACGTTTCCAACGTCGGCGAGATTGTTGATCATTTCGGGGTAGACGAAATCGTCTTTTGCTCAGCTCCATCCTGGCGCGATCGGGTACTGAACCGTTTGTGCCAGTTGCAGGAGGAATCGCGGGTAAACATCGGGATTCACCCCTCGCCATTCGACATCACGATCGGAAAGCTGAGGCATATCAACATCCACGATACTCCCCTGATTGAAGTCAAGGAGAACCCCAACGAACCTTTCGAACGGTTCCTGAAACGCGCTTTTGATCTGACTGTTGCCAGTGCTGCATTGATTCTCACTGCACCTCTTATGCTTGTGATTGGCGGACTGGTCAGGCTCACTTCCAAAGGGCCGGCTTTCTATGTCCAGGAGCGGGTAGGGCAGCATGGAGCCCCTTTCCGCCTATTCAAATTTCGGACCATGGTCGTCCACGCGGAAAAAGCGTCCGGCGTCACCCTGGCGGTTCCCAACGACCCTCGTGTCACCCGTTTTGGACGCATCCTGCGCCGCTCCCGGCTGGATGAACTGCCTCAGATCTGGAATGTGATCAGAGGTGATATGAGCTTCGTTGGTCCTCGCCCCGAGCGTCCCTATTTTGTGGGTGACTTTGAAAAAAGCGTGCCGGGCTATGCAGAGCGACACAGGGTGAAACCCGGGATGACAGGCCTGGCCCAGGTTCGCAGTTTCTACGACACTCGGCCGGAGAGCAAGCTCAAATACGATCTTGCGTACATCTACAACTACAGTCTGTCACTCGATCTTCTGATTCTGCTCGAGACCCTGAAAGTGATCCTCACCCGCCGGGGAAGTTAGCGTTCCACCTTCCAAGAGTGGGAGGAGGCCTCCTCAGGGCCGCGACCGCCGGGCTGTGTCAAGAAAGAGTGGGCAGGGCCCCGGGGCAGCGACCGTTTAAATACCCCCGGGAGTCGCCACGGGGCCCTGCCCACTCTTTCGTCCTGGTCAGGCTTCCGACCCGCCAGCCGCATGGTGCCTGACGACACTCTGGATAGTCCGGTCCAGGTCATAGGACGGTGAAAACCTGATCGCCTCGCGCAGTTTTCGCAAATCGGGGACGCGCCGCCGCATGTCCTCGAAGCCGGGCGCGTAGGCTTCTTCGTAAGGAATGAAGCTGATTCGAGACGAGCTGTTTGTCCTCTCGATCACCCGGTCGGCCAGTTCCTTGATGGTGACCTCTTCATTAGAGCCGACATTGTAGACCTCCCCGGCGGTTTGCTCCTTCATCAGAAGGTCAATGAGGGCACCCACTGCATCCCTAACGTGGCAGAAACACCGCGACTGGCTCCCGTCGCCGAACACAGTGAGCGGTCTGTTGGCCATGGCCTGGCGGACGAAGTTGGGCAGCACCATCCCGTAGCGTCCCACCTGGCGGGGTCCAACCGTATTGAAGAGGCGCACGATGGTCACGGGAACGCGTCTCTCCGTCCAGTAGGCCAGGCCCAGGAACTCGTCGATCGCCTTACTGCAGGCGTAGCTCCAGCGGGTCCGGTTGGTGGGTCCAAGGACGAGATCATCGTCCTCGGAAAACGGTATCTTGGCACTCTTGCCATACACCTCGGAGGTGGAGGCAAGCAGGACTCTCTTCCTGTCCCTTTCTGCCAGTTCCAGCACCGCCTCGGTTCCCTTGACGTTGGTTTCAATGGTGCCGACAGGATCACTGACGATCAGCTGAACCCCGACAGCGGCCGCCAGATGGACTACAGCATCACAGTCCTTCATCATCCGGGACAGGAGGGTGGCGTTGAGCACGGTATCGACCTCGAGCCGAAAGGAGGGATGTTGCAGGAGCGGCTGCACGTTTTCCAGCCGACCCGTGGAGAGATCGTCCACTACGTCGACGAGATGACCCTTCCCCAGCAGTTCTTCAGCAACGTGCGACCCGATAAAACCGGCACCGCCGGTGACCAGAACTCTCATGGGACTTCTACCCTTCTACTTCACGCCGGTTTCCCGCTCAAGGAAGTTCCCCGCCGGATGGTATAATCTCGGCCCCTGCGGGGTGATGAAGAGAATATCTGTAGTTGTACCCTTATTCAATGAAAAGGACTCCCTGGATCAGCTCTATGCTGAACTGGTCGAAGTGGCGCAACAGCTCCCCTACGAATTCGAGTTCCTCTTCGTTGACGACGGGAGTACCGACGGGTCCAGCCAGGCCCTGCGGCGACTCTTCCGATCTGATTCCCGCCTGCAGGTCATTCGTTTTCGGCGCAACTTCGGAAAGTCGGCGGCCTTGTCGGCGGGCTTTTCGCTGGCACGTGGTGATGTTATTGTCACATTGGACGCGGATCTTCAGGACAAACCGGCCGAAATAGGGAAAGCTGCTGACACGGCTCGAAGAGGGCTACGATCTGGTATCCGGCTGGAAGCGGGTACGCCGGGACCCGCTCACCAAGCGATGGCCCTCCTGGCTCTTCAATCTTGCGACCTCCGTGTTGACCGGGGTGCCGCTGCACGACATCAATTGTGGGTTCAAAGCCTACCGGAGGGAAGTCATCAAAGAGGTCCGGGTCTATGGGGAGATGCACCGGTTTATTCCGGTGCTGGCCAGTTATCGAGGATTTCGGGTCGGCGAGGTCTGGGTGGAACATCGCTCGCGCGTCTATGGATCCAGCAAGTTCGGTGCCGGGCGCTTCGTCAGTGGCTTTTTCGATCTGCTGACCGTGATCATGCTGACCCGTTATAACAGCAAGCCGCTGCACGTTTTCGGGGTGCTCGGGGTACTGTCGTTCGCGGCCGGCTTCGCCATCGAGGTGTACCTGTCCGTAGGCTGGTTCCTGGGTCGCTGGATTGGGGACAGGCCCCTTTTCTTTCTGGGCATCGTCCTTCTTCTGGGGGGGGTCCAATTTGTCTTTTTCGGCCTGCTGGCTGAGATGATTGCCTACTCCGCGCGCAGACAAGACGAGTACTCCATTCAGGAACTCCTTCGGGCCGAGTAAGTATTCAATGAGGATCGCGCTGATCGGTCCAACCCATCCGTTCAGGGGCGGGATCGCACACTACACGACCTGCCTCAACGAGGAGCTCCGGCGGCACCACGAGACCCTACTGATTTCGTTTTCCAGGCAGTATCCCGAACTACTGTTCCCAGGTCGGACGCAGGAGGATTCGAGTTCACGCTATCTGTCGACTCCGTCAGAGCCCATTTTGAATCCCTTTTCCCCGCGGAGCTGGCGTGCCGTAGCCAGGCGTCTCAGACAATTCTCTCCCAGAGCCGTGGTCTTTCAGTGGTGGCACCCGTACTTCGGTCCGGGCTACTCGTCTATCATGAGACGCGTCAACCGAGACCGGCACATCGATCAACTCTTCCTTTGCCACAATGTCTTCCCCCACGAGATACCCCGGTTCCCCGGCTCATCGTGGCTGGTAAGACGAGTGATTTCCCGGGCTTTTCGGAGAGTCGACGGGTTTCTTGTCCATTCAGCGGGATTGTCGCGTCAGGTGAAAGCGTTGAATCCGGGAACTGTAGTTCATCGAATCCTGCACCCTTCCTACGACTTCTTCAACCGACTCGACAATGGCAGTAAAACGTCGGTCGGGCCCAGAGAAACAAATGAGTTACGGTTGCTTTTCTTTGGGAAGATTCGAGCCTACAAAGGCCTGGAGGTGTTTCTGAGAGCTCTTGCCCGGCTCGCCGGCAGGGTGGACTTTCGAGCTACCGTAGCAGGCGAATTCTACATCGACGAATCGCCCTTTAAGCGTATGGCTGAGGACGAGGGCATCTCGGACCGCGTGGTCTGGCACGATCGCTACATCCCCAACGAAGAGGTCGGACCGCTCTTTCGTGAGACGGATCTGGTCGTACTGCCGTATCTGGAGGCCACCCAGAGCGGTGTAGTGCCCCTGGCCTTTCATTTCCTCAAGCCGGTCGTTGTGAGCGATGTGGGCGGGCTGGCCGAGGTCGTTACGGATGGCGAAAGCGGATACCTGGTTCCCCCCGGTGATCCGGATGCCCTGGCTGACGCCATCGTGCGCTTCCAGAGAGACCTGCAAGGCACGTCGTTCGAGCCCCACATCCGCCGGGCCCGGGAGAGGCTTTCCTGGGGACAGGTCGCTGACGGACTCCGAGCCCTGCTTGATTCCTTGCGTTCACGGCAATTGGAACGGCGGGACATCAATCATGGCGGGGAGCACTAAGGTGGCAGAAGCAACCCGGGGGCGACACTCGACGCGCACTCGGGTCACCCTCTTGTGCCTCCTGCTGGCTGCCGTCGTCCTGTCTGCTGGTTCCAATACGCTCCACCATGGCTTCGTCTTCGACGACGTCACCCTGATTCAGCAGAACACGGACGTGACGGAGTTGAACTGGGGGAGGATCCTGGGCAGAACCGGCTATCGGCCGATTCGCACCCTCACCTACGCGCTGAATTTCGCCTTGGGAGGCACGAATCCTTTCGGCTACCACCTCTTCAACGTTCTGCTGCACGCGGCCAACGCGATCCTGACCTTCTTTTTGTTTCGCCACCTGCTGGGAAGGCTGGACGTGTCGTTTCTGGGCGCGATGCTTTTTGCAGTGCACCCCGTGCAGACGGCGTCGGTTGCCTATGTTTCGGGTCGCAAGGACCTGCTGGCGGCGTTCTTCCTGCTTCTGGCCGCACTTCTGTATGTAGGGTGGAGGCGGCGGGGAGGCCGGGTGAGGGCGGCGTTCACAGGCCTGTCTCTTGCTCTGGCTGTTCTTTCCAAGGAGGTGGCGGTCGTATTCCCGGCTCTCCTCGTGCTCATCGATTTTTTCGGGGCACCTGAGGGACGGCGGCACCGGGACGGCAAGAGTTTGAAGGAAGCGCTCAAGAAATCCGCACGGCTTTACATTTTGCTGGCCACAGTCGCTCTTGCAGCTGCTTACTATACGGTCGTCTGGACCGAGGCCAGCCGTATGGCCGGCTACTGGGGAGGGAGCCTGACCGCCCAGTGGGCCACGTCTTTCAAGCTCTTTGTCCACTATCTGAGGCTGGCCTTCGTGCCCTACCCCCTGCTGGCCGACTACACCGGCGTGTTCCCGGTTTCCACCGGTTTCACAGAACCGGCTACCGTCTTGTGCGTGCTCGTTTTTGCCGCCTATCTGGGACTGGCGCTGAGGTTGTGCCGTCGCTATCCACTGGTCACCCTCGGAATGGGATGGTTCCTGGTTCCTTTGCTCCCCGTACTTCAAGTCGTGGGCTTCCATGAGATCGCGGCCGATCATTTCCTCTACTTGCCGATGATCGGGGCCAGCCTGATCTTCGGCCATCTCGGTGCTCTGGCTGGCTCTTCTCGAAACACCAATGTTCTGGCCTGGGCGTTCCTGCTGATCGTGTTTGCGGTTTGCTCGATCCTTACCGTTTCCCGCAACCGGGTGTGGGCCAGCCAGCAGACGCTGTGGGAAGACACCTATGAGAAAGCCCCGGGATCCTACCGGGCCAACGCCAACCTGGGGCAACTCTACTGGGCCCGCTTCGAGCAGGACCCGATGCGGAACTCCCAGCTCCGCGCACGGGCGATTCGGCTGCTGGAGCGGGCGGCCGAACTCGACCCCACCGACTCGCTGCCGCTGTCCAACCTGGGTGCGATCTACCGTGAATGGGGATGGAACGAGTGGAAGAAGGGCAACCAGGAAGTTGCGGAGGCGCGGGAAAGGCGTGCCCTAGGCTATCTGTCTCGAGCCGTCTCGCTCGATCCCGAGGACGTCTGGGCGTATAGCAACCTCGGAGATGTTCGCAAGGATCTGGGCCTGATCTGGTCGCGGCGGGCGAATCCCATCCAGGCCGAGACGGAAAGGCGGCTGGCGATCGAGGCCTACGAGAAGGCGATCTCTCTGGGTTCCCCCAATCCCCGATTTCCTCTGGTTTACTTCAAGCTAGCCATGGTCAAGGTCGATCAGAGACGGTTCGCTGAGGCTGTGCCCTGGCTGAAGAGATCAGTGAGGGCGCCCGGTCTGGCCAAAATGTGGGAGCTTCCCTATTGGATGGGATACTGCTATCTGGCTACGGGGAGGGTCTCTGCTGCCATTCCCCATCTGCGCCGAACGGTAGATCTGCGGCCCTACCCCGCCGGGCTGCGCCTCCTTGCCTACGCCCTGGAAGGCGTCGGGGAAGCGGAGGAAGCGATAGCCCTCTACGGCCAGGCCCTGCGACAGAATCCGCAATCTTTCGAGACTCATTATCTACTGGGTGCGGCTCTTCAGGGGCAGGGGAGGACGGATCTGGCCAGACAACACCTCTTGCGTGCCCTTCAACTCGTGGAGGGGCAGCCTCGGACGCCATCAACCAACGCGTTTCGTAGGGGTATCAAGCGACAGTTGGAAGAAGGTCGGAACGAGGACATGGCCCCCGATCCAGGCAAGTAGGTACTAGAGGATTCGAGCTGTGTACGGCAAATACAAGGTAACCATTGTAATTCCCTGTCTCAACGAAGAGTCGGGCATTCGACAGGTTCTGGCCAGAATGCCCCAGTTCGTCGACGAGACCATTGTCGTCGACAACGGTTCTACGGACTCAACCGCCGAGATCGCCCATAAGATGGGTGCCCGCGTGATTCGCGAGGAGATTCGAGGCTACGGGCGGGCCTACCGGACGGGTTTGCTGCACGCGGCTGGGGATATCATCGTTACGCTGGACGGAGATCATTCCTACCCGGTGGATGCTGTTTCCTATCTGATCGAAGCGTTACTGGACTCCGGCGTGGGGTTCGTTTCGGCATCCAGGTTCCCGGTCCAGGATCGTGAGTCGATGTCGCTCACCAGCCTGGTGGGCAATATCTTCTTGAGCACGGTGATGTCGGTCCTCTACCTGCGGAGGATTCGAGACTCCCAGTCGGGCATGTGGATCTTTTTCCGCAAGAGCCTCGAGCAGATGAACCTGACGAGCGACGGAATGGCCTTTTCGGAGGAAATCAAGATCGAGGCCCTGACGAACCCCGAGATCGGCTTGAAGGAAATACCCATCCGCTTTTCCAACCGCGAGGGCGAGAAAAAGTTGCAGCCCTGGCATGACGGTTGGAATAATCTTTTCTTTCTGATCAAGAAAAGGTTTCTTGGATAATGGATCGCGAAACGAGTTCTGATGCAGAGGCCGGGATCCCTGATCCGTCGTTCTGTAACCGGGTCCCCCGTTGACCTGATGGAATGCGCACCATGGACTGTCCAGTCTGCGAGAACCCCGAGACACGACCATGCTATCGGATGACGGACCGTTTTTTCGGGACTACAACCGAAGAGTTCACTCTCAACCGCTGTCCCAGTTGCGGTTTGTTGTTTCTCGAGGAATCTGCAGTTGAAAAGCAGCTCGGGACCTTCTATCCGCCCGGTTACTGGTGGTCCGAGCAGGGCCCTTCCGGAAAACTGGAGCGTCGCTACCGCGAGTGGATGGTGAGTTCCGACCAGCTGCGCTTCCTCAGCGGCGTTCTCCAGCCGTTGGGTGGGTTGCGATTACTCGACATCGGTTGTGGCAGCGGAACCTTTGTCAGGCTGGCCCGCCGGGCGGGAGTCGAGGCGATGGGCCTGGAGCTTTCCCGGGAGGCCGCGGCGATTGCCGAGAGGGAGGCGCCCGGAGCCGTCATGGAAGGCAGCGAGGAGGAGATTCTGGAACAGGGTCGAGTCTATGATGTGGTCACTCTTTTTCATTCTCTGGAGCACATGACGACGCCCTTTCGATTTCTCAAGAAACTTCGCCGGATCCTGAAGGAGGAGGGCAGTCTCATCGTCCAGGTCCCGAATGCCGGGAGCCTCCAGGCGCGCGTCTTTGGCTCTCGATGGTATGGCCTGGACTGCCCTCGCCATCTGTACAACTACACCTCGTTGGCCCTGCTTCACCTGCTGGGCCGAGCCGGCTATCGAATTCGAGCCGTTCGGCACTTCTCTTTGCGAGATAATGCCGCCGCTATGGTTTCCAGTCTTTTTCCCATGCTCGACCCGATGTCGGGTCGGGTGAGAAGGGCCCGGAAACACAGCCCGCTGCCCTCCCCGTTGCGAACCGCGGCCGACGGAATGTACTTGTTCCTGCTGTGTGCAGCGCAACCCCTGGCCCTGGCTGAAGCAGCTCTGGGTAGAGGTGGGACGCTGACAGTCTGGGCCACCGTGGAGAAGAATCCAAGATGAACATCGCAGTTGTAGGGACAGGTTATGTCGGACTTGTCACGGGTACGTGCTTTGCGGAGACCGGGAATCAAGTCATTTGTGTGGATGTAGACGAGGAGAAGATCGAGGCTCTAAAGGGGGGTACGGTGCCCATTTTCGAGCCCGGTTTGACCGAGCTGGTTGTCCGCAACCAGGCGGATGGGCGCCTGTCTTTTACAACTGATCTGGCGATGGCCGTTGCGGAGTCGCGGATCATTTTCGTGGCGGTTGGGACTCCGTCTCGTGAGGACGGCCTTCCGGACGTCACCGCGTTGGAGCAGGTGTGCGAGGGAATCGCGCAATGCATCAAGGACTATCGAATTCTAGTGTTGAAGAGCACGGCCCCCATCGGAACTGCAGAAGCCATTGGCGAGAGGTTGAAGCTGGTGACCGACGTGCCCTTTGACATCGTCTCCAACCCGGAGTTCCTCAAGGAGGGGGCGGCGGTTGGGGATTTCATGAAACCCGAGCGAGTCGTAGTTGGAGCTCTGGACAACAAGGCGGCCGAGGAAGTCGCAGATCTCTATGCGCCCTTCCTGCTGCGGGGCGCGCCGGTGCTGTTGATGGACCCCAGGAGCGCCGAGATGACAAAGTATGCCTCCAACGCGATGCTGGCCTGCCGAATCTCCTTCATGAACGAGATCGCCAACCTGTGTGAGCACCTGGGCGCCGACATACAATGGGTGAGGAAGGGGATGGGACTGGACAGCAGGATTGGTCCCGCCTTCCTGTTTCCAGGCGTGGGTTATGGCGGTTCCTGTTTTCCCAAGGACGTGCGCGGGTTGGTCAGCCTGGGGAAGAGAATTGGCTACACTCCCCGCCTGATTGCTGAGATCGACCGGGTGAACTGTGTCCAATCGGACCTTTTCGTCGAGAAGATGCTTCGCTTCTTCGCCGGCGACATGGTCAAAGATGTGGAGGCGGCGGTTAAAGAGGGGAAGCCCATACCCTCGTGCCTGAACCAGCCCGGCGGGCCCTGGCTGGGGGAACCATCAGAACTGGAACCGGCTACTTTGCAGGATCGGCGAATCGCTGTCTGGGGACTTTCATTCAAGCCCGGGACGAATGACATGCGAGAAGCGCCGTCGACCCGAATCGTGCCCAGGCTGATCGAGCGTGGGGCCAGGGTGTGGCTCTACGATCCGGAGGCGCTGGGTGAGGCCTGGAAACTCTTCGGTGACACGGTCGAGTATGCGACGTCCAGCCTGGACGCCCTGAACCAGGCCGATGCCCTGGTTCTTTTCACCGAGTGGAACCTGTTTCGACACCCCGACTTCGACAAGATGAAGGAGGCAATGAGACTGCCCGTAATTTTCGACGGCAGAAATCAATACTCGCGGTCCGATCTGATCGAGAAAGGCTTTGTCTATTTCGGCGTCGGCCAGTAGACGGACCATGTCTGGCCTCTTGCTACGGCTGCAGGCTCCCGTAGGGAAAGACAGAGGGGAGAAGGAGTGACCGGGGAGCCCGGGCCCAGGGTCTGTGTCATTGTTGTCAACCGGAATCGCGCGGCGCTGCTTTCCAGGTGCCTGGATTCGCTGCGCACACAGACCTACGCGCCGTCCGAGATTCTGGTCGTCGACAACGCCTCCACGGATGACAGCCGCCGAGTTGTCAGGTCGCAGCAGGACCCCCGTATTCGGCTCTTACCCCAAACTGAGAACCTGGGGTTCGCGACGGCGAACAACTTGGCGATCACGGCCTCTACGTGTCCCTTTATTGGTCTCCTCAACAACGATGCGGAGGCCGGAGAGAGCTGGCTCGCGCATCTGGTCCAGGCTGCCTCCGGAGATCGGGGCTACGGGATGTGGGCATCCAGAATCCTGGCGCGTGACGGCAAGAGGATTGACAAGGTAGGTCACCTCATGTTCCCGGACGGCCAGAACCGGGGCCGGGCAACGGGCCAGCTCAACGACGGGCGCTTTCAGAAAGAGGAGGAGTGTTTCTTCCCCGATGGCTGCGCGGCCCTTTATCGAAAGGAGCTGCTGCTGGAGCTGGGGGGCTTTGATGAGGATTTCTTCGCATACGCGGACGATGCCGACCTCGGTGTGCGGGCTAACTGGCTCGGATGGAGGTGCCTTTACGTTCCAGAGGCCGTCGTCTACCATCGTCACTCCTCGACCCTGGGACCCTACTCGGCCGGGAAACTGTACTGGGTCGAGCGCAACCGTCTGTGGCTCGCGGTCAAGAACTTTCCTCTGCCCCTGCTGCTTGCAAACCCTCTGTTGACGGCTTATCGGTGGCTCTGGAATCTGGCGGCGGCGTTACTCGGCAAGGGTGCCGCGGGTCATCTGGCGCGGGAGACGGCCCTGTGGGTTGTCGCGAGGACGCTTTTTCGGTCGCTGGTCGACGGCGTGCGAGGCATCCCGGCCATGTGGAGAAAGCGGCGCCAGGTGTTTCGCTCCCGCAGAATCAGCAGCCTCCAGTTCCTCCGCAAGCTGTGGCTCTATCGGATCAGCGCAAGGGAGCTGACGTTTAGGGATTAAGAATCAAAAATTAAAAAATTGAAAATTAAAAATGAAGATCAAGAATTGGAAACCGGGAGCCTGGGGATCGGCGACCAGAGGGATTGAAAAATGAAGATTTAGGATTGTTTCAAACCCTAGGAAACCTTCTTAATTTTTAATTTTCAATCTTTAATCTTTAATCAAAAGCATGCTATCTTATCGAGTCTTCAAGCTGGCGTAGCTCAACGGTAGAGCAACTGATTTGTAATCAGTAGGTTGGGGGTTCGATTCCCTTCGCCAGCTCCATAGTAGATGCCCCTCGCAGACCGATCGGGCCGCTCGAGTCGGCGGGTCGGAACGGATGGGTTATCGTGGTGTAACTCCTGGTGCACTAAAACACCCTGGAGCCAACCAGGAGGGGTGGCTGAGTGGACAAAAGCAACGGGCTGTAAACCCGTCGACCTTACGGTCTACGCAGGTTCGAATCCTGCCCCCTCCAAATCCCACCGGCCACGGAATTAAGGATTCAAAATTAAAAATTGAAAATTAGGGATGGTCGGAACCATCAGCATTGACATATGCGTGACTGTCCAAGGCAAGAGTTGAGCAGGCTGGGGAAACGCAATGACCGAAGCGAGTAATTTTCAATTTTTAATTTTCAATTTCTTATCCCCAGGATCCCAAAGTCGAGGCCCCCGTTGATGTTGCGCCACCTGAGCAAAATGGAGATAATAACAGTTTATTTCGAGAGCGGGAGTAACTCAGTGGTAGAGTAGTAGCCTTCCAAGCTATTGGTCGCGGGTTCGAATCCCGTCTCCCGCTCCAGGCTGGAATGGAACTCTACCACCGAGGGCCTCTAAAGTACTGTAAGTCGGAAGAACGAATACCAGTGCCCACGTAGCTCAGGGGTAGAGCGCTTCCTTGGTAAGGAAGAGGTCACCAGTTCAATCCTGGTCGTGGGCTATGTTTTTGTGTAAATGGGGCGCATGAAGGAGTAGCCATGGCGAAAGTGAAGTTTGAGAGGACGAAGCCGCACGTAAACATAGGGACGATCGGACACGTGGATCACGGGAAGACGACGTTGACGGCGGCGATCACGGAAGTGCTGGCGGAGCATAATCCGTCGGCGGAGGTGCGAACGTTTGACTCGATCGACAATGCGCCGGAGGAGAAGGAGCGAGGGATCACGATCGCGACGGCGCACGTGGAGTATGAGACCGAGAATCGGCACTACGCGCACGTGGACTGTCCTGGGCATGCGGATTATGTAAAGAACATGATCACGGGGGCGGCGCAGATGGACGGGGCGGTACTGGTGGTGAGTGCGGCGGATGGGCCGATGCCGCAGACGCGGGAGCATATCTTGCTGGCGCGGCAGGTGGGAGTACCGTACATCGTGGTGTTTTTGAACAAAGTGGACATGGTGGACGACGAGGAGCTGGTGGAGCTGGTGGAGTTGGAGGTGAGAGAGCTGCTGTCGGCGTATGAATTTCCTGGGGACGACATTCCGGTGGTGAAGGGGAGTGCGTTGAGGGCGCTGGAGGGGGACGAGGAAGGGAGAGAGCAGGTACGGGAGTTGATGGGGGCGATAGACGAGTACATACCGGTACCGGAGCGAGCGGTGGACAAGCCGTTTTTGATGCCGATCGAGGATATCTTTTCGATTAGCGGTAGAGGGACGGTAGTGACGGGACGGATCGAGCGGGGGATGGTGAAGGTGGGGCAGGAGATGGAGATTGTGGGGATCCGGGAGACGATGAAGCGGGTGGTGACGGGAGTGGAGATGTTCAAGAAGCTGCTGGACGAGGGGCAGGCGGGAGACAATGTAGGGTTGCTGTTGAGAGGGACGGACAAGGACGATGTGGAGCGCGGGCAGGTGGTGGCCGAGACGGGGACGATCACGCCGCACACGAAGTTCCAGGCGGAAGCGTACATCTTGACGAAAGAAGAGGGAGGGCGGCACACGCCGTTTTTCCAGGGATACCGGCCGCAGTTTTACTTTCGAACGACGGACGTGACGGGAGTGGTGGAACTGGCGGGGGGAACGGAGATGGTGATGCCGGGTGACAATGTCTCGGTATCGGTGGAACTGATCACGCCGATCGCGATGGAGAAGGGTCTGCGATTTGCCATCCGGGAAGGCGGAAGAACGGTCGGGGCCGGCACCATCACCGATATCGACGAATAAGGACCAAAGTACGTTCATGAGGAGCCCTGAGAGTCCAGCCAACTGCTCTCAGAGGTTGCCGAAATCAATCAGAAAGGAATGAGTCGGTAGGCCAGTAGCTCGAATTGGTAGAGCGCCGGTCTCCAAAACCGGATGTTGGGGGTTCGAATCCCTCCTGGCCTGCCATTATCTGTACCTTCGACGGCCCCTGGTGAAAAGGTTTTCTTGCCACCAATGCTAAAACGAATTCTGGACGCACCCCAGCGCTTTTATCGATTCTACGGGGATGTCAGGGCCGAGCTGAAGAAGGTGACCTGGCCTGGAAAAAAGGAAGTTTATGGGACTACGGTCGTGGTGGTCTTGACGGTCTTGTTCTTCGGAGCATACCTTTTCATCGTCGACCTGGTCTTGAGGAACGGAGTCGAGTGGGTCATGCGGACCCTGGGCAGCCTGCTCGGTTAAGTATTGCAGGATTATGGAAACGGAAGCTAATCAGTCTCAACAAACTCCCGTTAAGCAGTGGTACATCATCCACACTTATTCGGGCTTCGAACGCAAAGTCGCCGAAGGCTTGATGAATCGAGTTCAGGCGTACGGCTTACAGGGCAAGATCGGACAGATCCTGATTCCAACGGAAGATGTCGTCGAGATGAAGGGCGGAAAAAAAGTTGTTTCCTCGAAACTGTTTTTTCCTGGCTACATCCTGGTTGAGATGGAGATGACCGACGAGACCTGGCACCTGGTGCGAAATACGCCCAAGGTGACTGGCTTCGTTGGCCAGGGAAGCAAGCCGACTCCGCTGACTCCGGAGGAGGTAGATCAGGTGGTCCATCGGGTTTCGACGAGTGATGAAAAGCCCAAGCCGAAATTCATGTACGAGAAAGGGGAGCCCGTTAAGATCATCGACGGGCCTTTCTCGAACTTTACCGGGATCGTTGAAGATGTCAACCTGGAACGCAGCACTCTCAAGGTAATGGTGACCATCTTCGGGCGCTCGACGCCCGTCGAACTCGAATTCATTCAGGTCGAAAAGGTGTAACCATGGCCAAGAGAGTCACGGGATCGATCAAACTTCAGATTCCGGCCGGGAAAGCCACCCCGGCCCCTCCGGTAGGGCCTGCCCTGGGCCAGCAGGGCCTGAACATCATGGACTTCTGCAAAGCCTTCAACGCGAAGACGCAGGGAGATGAGGGGCTGATCATACCCGTCGTGATTACGGTGTATCACGATCGCACTTACTCCTTTGTGACCAAGACCCCTCCGGCGGCGGTGCTGCTGAAGCGGGCCGCCGGGATAGCCAAGGGCTCGCCCGTTCCGAACCGGGAAAAGGTCGCACAGATCGCGATGCAGCAGGTCGAAGAGATCGCCCGGATGAAAATGGCCGACCTCAACGCCAATGATATCGAGGCGGCCAGAAAGATCATCCTGGGGACGGCTAGAAGCATGGGCCTGGAGGTGACGGGAGACGACGGAATATCGTAGGTACGAAAACAATGGGTGGTAAGAAGTACAGAGATGCCAGGGCCAGAGTAGAGCGGCGTCCTTATGAACTGGACGAGGCCATTCGCATCGCCCAGGAGATCAAGTTCGCGGGCTTCGACGAGACTATGGAAATTGCATTCAGGCTGGGAGTCAATCCCAAGCATGCCGACCAGATGGTACGGGGAACCGTTACCCTGCCCCATGGGCTGGGTAGGAAGGTAAAGGTCTGTGTGATTACCTCAGGCGAGAAGATCAAGGAAGCCGAAGAAGCCGGAGCCGATTTCGTGGGCGGAGAAGACCTGGTGGAAAAGATTCAGGGTGGTTGGTTCGATTTCGACGCTGTCGTGGCCAGCCCCGATATGATGAAATCGGTCGGGCGGCTGGGGAAGGTGCTGGGACCGCGGGGCTTGATGCCCAATCCAAAATCGGGGACCGTGACATTCGACGTCGGGAACGCGATACGCGAAATCAAGGCAGGCAGAGTGGAGTTCCGGGTTGACACAAATGGGATCATCCATGCTCCTTTCGGGAAAGCCTCCTTTGACCGCGAGCATCTTTCTGCGAACGCGCACAGCCTCATCGACGCGGTCTTGCGGGCCAGGCCGGTGGCGGCAAAGGGCCGCTACCTGCGGGGTGTGGCAATCTCGTCCACTATGGGGCCGGGTATCAAGCTCGACGTGGCTCAGCTCGCGTGACAGTGAACAGACAGTCATGAACAAGACCGAAAAACAGGAAACGGTGAAACGTCTGCATCAGATTTTCTCTGACAGCGCAGCCGTGCTCCTGATCGACTTTAGTGGAATCAACGTTGCTCAGGAGACCGAGCTGAGACGCAAGGTCTCGCAGTCGGGCCGTTACCAGGTCGTAAAAAACACGCTGGCTCTACGGGCTGCTGCAGACACGCCGCTGGCCGCTCTGCAGGAGCACTTTCGGGGGCCGACGGCGATCGCTTTTGCAGATGAGGACCCGGTTGGCCTGGCCAAGGCTCTGAAGACCTGTCTCCAGGACTATCCCGGTATGTCCTTCAAGGCGGCTGTGCTGGAGCAGGAGAGTCTGACGGCCGAGCAGGTGACCGCCCTGGCCGACCTGCCCGGTCGTGAAGAGCTGCTGACGAGATTGGCGGGCCTGTTGCAGGCCCCTCTAGTCAGCTTCGCGCGGACCCTCGAGTCACCCTTGAGGAACGCCGGATCCCTGCTCAGGCAACTGGCGGAAAGAGAAGAGACCTAGTGGACTGTGCTACAGTCCACCGGATTCGATAATTTGGGGAAGGAGACAAACTAATGGCCATCTCGCGAGAAGACGTGCTGGGCTGGATCGAACAGGCGTCGATCCTGGAAGTCAACGAACTGGTGAAAGATATTGAGGAAAAGTTTGGGATCACCGCTGCCGCGATGGCTCCGGTGGCCGTGGCTGGTGCTCCGGGTGCCGGTGCAGGCGCCGAGGAAGCAGCCGAAGAGCAGACCGAATTCGATGTCATCATCACCTCCATCGGGGATAAGAAGATCAACGTGATCAAGGCGGTGCGCGAGGTAACCAGCCTCGGGCTCAAGGAAGCGAAAGACCTGGTCGAGAGCGCGCCCAAGGCGGTTAAGGAAGCCGTCAGCAAGGAACAGGCGGAGGAAGTCAAAGCGAAGTTCGAAGCAGCGGGCGCCACGATCGAGATCAAATAGCAACGCCTCCCAGTCGATTGCGCATTGTCGTAGCGCAAGCAATGTGGTATCCTAAGGTGTTTTAAGTGGGAAACTTGCTCTATTGACCAGGATAACGGGGAACCGGCGGCACCCGTTTTTCTCTATTTCTTGACAAAAACAACCAGGTGGAACTATCTGCACCCCTCTCGCCGGGGGTGTGCCAATGCAGTAGCGGAAACTTGCTGAAGGTTTCTACGTCCCTTTCGCTTACCATTTGGTCCCTCAGGAGATCCTTGGGGTTTCCTGTGTCGGGTGCAGCACGTCGTGAACTGGGAGGCCGGCGAAGACCTCATCGCGATTCCCCGCGCTGAGCACGGACTCCGGCTCTCGATGGTGAGCCCCGATCTTAAGGAGAACTGAGGCGCATGTCCGAACTGATCAAGAACGTTTATCGGCAAAGAGTCGACTTTTCGAAGATCCCCTCCGTGTTTCCGATTCCCAATCTGCTCGAGATCCAGAAGCAATCCTACGCCCGCTTCCTGCAGTCGGAAAAAGACCCTGCCGATCGGGATGACATAGGGCTGCAGTCGGTTTTCAATTCGGTCTTCCCGATTACGGATTTTCGGGGTACCTCTTCCCTGGAGTTTGTCGATTATTCGATTGGAAAGTGGGAGGGCAAATACAGCATTGAGGAATGTAAAGAACGAGGCATGACCTATGCCGTACCTCTGCGGGTGAAGATCCGGCTGGTTATCTGGGACACCGATCCAAAGACGGAAGTCAAGACCATTCGGGATATCAAAGAGCAGGAAGTCTATTTCGGCGACATCCCGGCGATGACGGAGAACGGGATCTTCATTATCAATGGCACCGAACGGGTCATCGTGAGCCAGTTGCACCGATCACCGGGCGTCTTCTTCGAGGCCGACCCGGCCAAGATTTACTACCTGGCCAAGATCATCCCCTATCGGGGGTCCTGGGTAGAGTTCGAGCATGACAAGAAAGGACTGCTCAACGTCCGGATCGATCGCAAGAGGAAGTTTCTCGCCACGACGTTCCTGCGCGCCCTTGGTCTGAATTCGGATTCGGACATCCTTTCCACTTTCTATCGGCCAAGCAGCATCCGCGCCCAGGGCAACAAGCTGTTCTGGCGGGTTGACGACAATCTGGTCGGATGCCGGCTTAGCGTCGATATTCCTGGACCCGGCAAGCAGAAGGCTCCGTTGCTGCCGGCCGGGCGCAAGGTGACCCGTAGCACTCTGACGAAGCTGAAGAAGGCGGACCTCGAAGAGGTCGAGATTGGAATCGATGACTTGACCGGGGCCTTCTCGCTGAACGAGCACGTGAACGTCGAGTCGGGGGAAGTTCTGGTTGAGGCCAACAGCGAGATCAATGGAAGTGCGGTCAACTCGCTGGTCGATGCTGGACTAACGGGATTCGACGTCTTTTTTCCGGAAAGAGATGCCGTCGGTCTGGTTCTGGCAGCTACCCTGCGCAAGGATGCAGTCAAGAACACAAACGATGCTCTGATTGAGATCTACCGCAAGCAGCGCCCCGGTGACCCTCCGACTCTCGAAACCGCGACCGCACTGTTTCACGGTATGTTTTTTGACCCGAGAAAATATGACTTTTCAAGGGTCGGACGGCTGAAGTTCAACATCAAGTTGAGTACCGATAGTCCGCTCGATGACAAGACTTTGAACCCAGACGATTTCTACGCCGTCATCCGCTACCTGCTTCGCCTCAAGCAGAATCTCGGCACCCCCGATGATATCGATCATCTGGGGAACCGGCGGGTTCGGGCCGTAGGAGAGCTTCTGGAGAACCAGTTTCGGATAGGTCTGGTGCGGATGGAGCGAGCCATCAAAGAAAAGATGTCCGTCCACCAGGAAATGGCGACGGCAATGCCCCACGATCTGATTAACGCCAAGCCGGTGATGGCGGCTATCCGTGAGTTCTTCGGGAGCAGTCAACTCTCCCAGTTCATGGATCAGACCAACCCGCTTTCGGAGATTACCCATAAGCGCCGTCTCTCCGCGCTGGGTCCAGGAGGGCTGAGCCGGGAACGCGCCGGGTTCGAGGTTCGCGATGTTCACCCGACCCACTACGGGAGGATCTGTCCGATCGAAACGCCGGAAGGTCCCAATATCGGCCTCATCTCTTCGCTCAGTACGTATGCGCGGGTCGATGAATTCGGATTCATCGAATCACCCTATCGGAGGGTCGAGGACGGCCGGATTTTGGACTACGTCGTGATCACAGACGCCGCCGAGACCGATTTCAAGGTCGGAGAGGTGTACCGGAAAGATGAGGTGGATGGCGTCAATGCGAAGATCAAGCCGATCAGCGGCAGGGCATCCCACGAGCCGCATGCGTTTTATTTGACTGCCTGGGAAGGGGACAAACACTTCATTGCTCAGGCCAACATCGAGGTCGATGCGAAGCAGCGCATCAAGGCCGATCGGGTCAGTGCGCGCTACCGTGGAAACTTCGTTTTTACTCCCGTCGAAGAGATTGAGTACGTTGACGTTAGCCCAAAGCAGCTTGTCAGCGTAGCCGCCAATCTGATCCCCTTCCTGGAACACGACGATGCCAACCGTGCTCTCATGGGCTCGAATATGCAGCGGCAGGCGGTGCCGCTGGTCCACGCCGAGGCGCCCTTTGTCGGGACGGGCATGGAATACGTGGCGGCCCGAGACTCTGGAGCTGTCGTTATATGCCGGCGCTCGGGCGTCGTAGAGAACGTTGATGCTGAGAGAATCATTATCCGCGCCGTGGAAGGCTCCGGTGCGAACCAGCACGGTATTGGGGTTGATATCTACAAGCTGACCAAGTTTCAACGCTCCAACCAGAACACCTGTATCAACCAGAAGCCGCTGGTCCGAGGGGGCGACCGGGTGGAGCGTGGCCAGATTCTGGCCGACGGCCCCTGTGTCGAGAGCGGAGAGCTGGCTCTGGGCCGCAACATTCTGGTGGCCTTCATGCCGTGGCGCGGATACAACTTCGAAGACGCCATCCTGGTGAGCGAGCGGCTCGTCAAGGATGACCTGTATACCTCGATCCATATCGAGGAACTCGATGTGGAGGCGAGGGACACGAAGCTGGGGGCCGAAGACATCACTCGCGATATTCCCAACGTCAGCGAATCGATCCTGGCTGACCTGGACGACAGCGGAATTATCCGAATCGGGGCCACCGTCAAACCGGGAGACATCCTGGTGGGCAAAGTGACTCCCAAGGGCGAAACCCAGCTGACTCCTGAAGAAAAGCTGCTTCGGGCCATCTTCGGTGAGAAGGCGGGAGAGGTGAAGGACGCGTCGCTGTATGCACCGCCTGGTATCGAAGGGACCGTCGTCGATGTGAAGATGTTTTCCCGAAAGGGTGTAGAGAAGGACGCCAGATCAGAGGAAATCGAAGCAGCACAGATTGATCGTCTGCACAAGGATCTGGAGGACGAGATCAGGATTCTGAAGGATGAGGGTGCCCACCATTTGATCTCAGTGCTTGAAGGTTGCAAGGCGGCCGCCAATGTGAAGAGCGTCAGCGGAGCAGCGGTCGCAAGCAAGGGAGAGAAACTGACTCGGATGGGGCTCTCGGATATGGGCTACGCCGAATTGCTCGGCGTCAAGGTCGGGGCTCGAACAACACTGAAGCTGCGGGAAGTGGAAGCGGAGACGCAACGGCAGATAGATCAGCGAACCCAAGCCCTGAAGGAACGCCTCGACAGGATGCAAAAGGGCGATGAGCTGCCTCCGGGTGTGATTCAGATGGTCAAGGTGTACGTGGCCATGAAGCGGAAGCTCTCGGTGGGTGACAAGATGGCGGGGCGACACGGTAACAAGGGTGTGATTGCCCGGATACTCCCGGAAGAAGACATGCCCTATCTACCCGACGGCACGCCCGTTGAGATCGTCTTGAACCCGCTCGGCGTCCCCTCCCGAATGAACGTGGGGCAGATTCTGGAGACCCACCTCGGGTGGGCTGCCAAAAAGCTGGGGGTTCACTACGCCACACCGGTTTTCGATGGCGCCCGAGAGGACGAGATCAAGGGTGAGCTTGGGAAGGCCGTCCTGCCCCAGCAGGGGAAGACGGTTCTTTACGATGGCCTGACTGGGGAAGCATTCGATCAGGAAGTGACTGTGGGCTACATTTACATGCTCAAGCTCAGCCACCTGGTTGACGACAAGATCCACGCCCGATCCATCGGGCCTTACAGTCTCATTACCCAGCAGCCTCTGGGTGGGAAGGCACAGTTTGGCGGTCAGCGCTTCGGTGAAATGGAAGTTTGGGCTCTGGAAGCCTACGGAGCCGCCAGTATTCTGCAGGAACTGCTGACGGCCAAGTCCGACGATGTCCAGGGACGAGCCAAGATCTACGAGGCCATCGTCAAAGGGGAGTCTACCTACAGCCCCGGCATCCCCGAGTCCTTCAATGTTTTGATTCGAGAGCTCCAGTCGCTGGCCCTGGACGTAGAGCTGGTGGAGCGGCCAACGGTCAGGCCGCAGGTTCAACCTGACCTCGGCACCGGCGAGGAGCAGCAGCTCGAGCAGGTGCTGGAGCGCGAATAAGAGATTCAGGAAGCCCGGACGACTCGATCGCGGAGTTGAGGTTTCCTTCGATTTTACGCTGTGGAGACGGACGGAGGTCCAGACTTTGAGATTATTTCGAGAGCAAGTTGACAAAAGCCAGTTGCTGAAGAACTTCGAGGCGATCCGCATCGGTCTCGCCTCGCCTGAGAAGATTCGTTCCTGGTCAAGCGGTGAGGTGACCAAGCCGGAAACGATCAACTACAGAACCTTCAAGCCCGAGCGGGACGGTCTGTTTTGCGCCCGAATTTTTGGTCCCGTTACCGATTGGGAATGCCTGTGCGGAAAATACAAAAGGATGAAGCACAGGGGAGTGATATGCGACAAGTGTGGGGTAGAGGTCACGCTCTCCAAGGTCCGGCGTGAGCGCCTCGGCCATATCGAGCTGGCCAGCCCGTGTTCCCATGTCTGGTTTTTCAAAGGCCTGCCCAGCCGAATCGGTCATCTGCTCGATATTCCCCTGCGGGAACTGGAGCGGATCCTCTATTTCGAAGCCTATGTCGTCCTGGAGCCCGGCGAAGTTCCTCTCAAGGCCAAGGAACTGCTTACAGAAGAGCGCTTCCGGGCTCTCCAGGGAGAGTATCCCGGGCAGTTCGAAGCGGGGATGGGAGCCGAAGCCATCAAGGAACTGCTCCGTCGCGTCGATATCGAGGCCCTGGCCATCGATCTTCGCTTTCGGATGAAGAATGAGACCTCGCAGCTGAAGAGGTTGAAATTCGCCAAGCGCCTCAAGGTAGTAGAAGCCTTTCGCAAGTCGGGCAATAAGCCGGAATGGATGATCATGGACGTGATTCCGGTCATCCCCCCTGAGTTGAGGCCACTGGTGCCGCTGGACGGAGGCCGATTTGCCACCTCCGATTTGAATGATCTCTATCGGAGGGTGATCAATCGCAACAACCGATTAAAGAAACTGATCGATTTGCGCGCCCCGGAGGTCATTATCCGCAACGAGAAGAGGATGCTTCAAGAAGCTGTCGATGCCCTTTTCGATAATGGCCGGCGAGGCCGGGTCCTGCGGGGAGTCAAGAACCGTCCACTCAAGTCTCTCTCTGACACGCTCAAAGGGAAACAGGGCCGTTTTCGCCAGAACCTACTGGGGAAACGCGTCGACTATTCAGGTCGCTCTGTCATCGTTGTCGGTCCCGAGCTTCGACTCCACCAGTGTGGACTCCCCAAGATCATGGCTTTGGAACTATTCAAGCCCTTCATATACAACCGGCTTGAAAAGGAAGGGCACGCGGCAACCATCAAGGGCGCCAAGGAGATGGTGGAGAATCAAGAGCCTGTGGTCTGGGACATTCTCGAAGACGTGATCAAACAGCATGCCGTCATGCTCAACCGGGCTCCCACGCTGCATCGTCTGGGGATCCAGGCGTTCGAACCGGTGCTGGTCGAAGGTAAGGCGATCAAGATCCATCCCCTGGTCTGTACCGCCTTCAACGCCGACTTCGACGGAGATCAAATGGCGGTTCACGTGCCTCTTTCTCAGGAGTCTCAGATCGAGGCCACTGTTTTGATGCTTGCCAGCCACAATATTCTGTCACCCGCCAATGGGCAGCCCCTGACGGTACCCAGTCAGGACATCGTCCTGGGCTGTTACTACCTCACAATGGAGAAGCCCGGAGCCAAAGGTGAAGGACGGGCTCTTTCCGGTATGCGGGAGGTTTATCACGCCCTTCATACCGAGGAGGTCGAGATCCGCACCCCGATCCGGCTGCGCTACCGAGGGGGATTGCTCGATTTGGGCAAACTCTACGACCAGCAGGCTGTGATGAGGTGTGAGGAAGAGCAGGTCGAGGGCGGAATGATCAACACCACCGTCGGCCGGGCTATCATCAACGACCATCTGCCGGAGGAGATGCCGTACATCAACGGGCTCCTCAAGAAGAAGGGTCTTGGGCAGCTGATCAATTACTGTTATCTGCGTTTTGGCCACGCCAACACGGTCAAGACACTGGACCGGCTCAAGGACCTTGGATTCCTCTACGCCACCAAGGCCGGATTTACGATCGGGATAGATGACCTGGTGATTCCCGAAAACAAGCACAGACTCGTGCGATCGGCTGAGAAAGAGGTCATTGACATCGAGCAGCAGTACCTGGACGGCGCCATCACCAATGGTGAGCGGTACAACAAGGTGGTGGCGATCTGGTCTGATGTCACAGAAGAGATTTCAGATGAAATGTTCGAGTCGATGTCGGAAATGATGAAGAGCGAGGAAGTGAATCCGATCTTCGTGATGGCTGACTCCGGGGCCCGCGGCAGCAAGCAGCAGATCCGGCAGTTGGCAGGCATGCGGGGCCTGATGGCCAAGCCTTCCGGTGAAATCATTGAAACGCCGATTACGGCCAACTTTCGTGAAGGTCTGACCGTGCTCCAGTACTTTATTTCGACTCACGGAGCCCGAAAAGGCCTGGCTGACACGGCGCTCAAGACGGCGGACTCGGGTTATCTGACTCGACGTCTCGTGGATGTGGCCCAGGATGTGATCGTTATGGGAGAGGACTGTGGCTGCCTCGACGGTATCGATATCACCGCCCTGGTCGAGGGCGGTGAAACCATCGAGGCTCTTCGAGACCGAATCGTGGGTCGCGTCGCCCTGGACCAGGTGCTGGATCCCTTTACCGGGGAGGCGATCGTCGATGCCAATGAGCTGATTGACGAGGCCAAGGCCGATCAGATTCAGGCGGCGGGTATCGAGAGTGTTCGGATCCGTTCGGTCTTGACCTGCAAGACGAAGCGGGGTCTGTGCAAGATGTGCTACGGAAGGAATCTGGCGACTGGTGAACTTGTCGAGTTGGGAGAAGCGGTGGGTGTTCTAGCCGCCCAATCGATCGGCGAGCCCGGCACCCAGTTGACGATGCGGACTTTCCATATTGGCGGGACAGCCACCCGCATTGAAGAGCAATCTACCGTTGAATCCCGGCACGGCGGGAAGGTCAAGTTTCTGCGCGTCCAGACCGTAAAGGACAAGGACGGTAACCTGATCGTAATGAACCGGACAGGCAGCCTCGTGATTCATGACGCCAAGAAGAGAGAGAGAGAGCGCCATGCGGTGGTCTATGGGGCCAAACTGCTGGTCAAGGAAGGATTGCAGATCGAGCCCGGGCAGAGCTTGGTCGAATGGGATCCCTTTACCTTCTCGATCCTCACCGAGTCCGGCGGCACCGTGATCTTCAAGGATATCGTCGAGGGTGTGACCATGAAAGAGGAGGTCGACGAAGTGACCGGCCTCTCTCGCAAGGTCATTACCGACAGTCCCGACGAAAAGCGACAGCCGCAGATTCAGATCAAGGGGCAGAAGGGGAAAGTTCTCAGATCTTATCTGATCCCTTCGCGGGCCCACTTGATGGTCGAGGTGGGGGAAAACGTTCATCCCGGAGACACTCTGGCCAAGATCCCTCGCGAAACCACCAAGACGAAAGACATAACGGGTGGTCTTCCCAGGGTCGTGGAGCTGTTCGAAGCCAGAAAGCCGAAGGAAACAGCCGTGATCACCGAGATAGACGGTGTCGTGACGTACGGGGGCATTACCCGCGGTCAACGCAAGATTGTGGTTGAGAACAAAAAGGCCGAGACCACTGCAGAGTACCTGGTTCCTCGTGGTGTCCACATCAACGTGCAGGAAGGGGAGACGGTCACTGCGGGTGAAGCATTGATGGACGGACCGCGAAACCCGCATGACATCCTCAGGGTGCTGGGTGAGAAGGAGCTCCAGGGCTATCTGGTCAACGAGATTCAGGAGGTCTACCGGCTCCAGGGGGTGAACATTAATGACAAACACATCGAGGTGATCGCTCGCCAGATGATGCGCTGGATCAAGGTCGAGGACGTGGGTGACACCGAGTTTATCCTGGACGAACAGGTAGACAAGTTCAGTTTCGACGAAGAGAACGCGCGAGTGCAGGAGGAGGGTGCCCAGCCGGCTACCGGCCGACCCCTGCTTCTGGGGATCACAAAAGCTTCGCTGAGCACCGATTCCTTCATCTCGGCTGCTTCGTTCCAGGAAACGACCCGAGTCCTGACCGAGGCAGCGATCAGCGGTAAGGTCGATTACCTTCGCGGCCTGAAAGAAAATGTCATCATGGGCCGCTTGATCCCCGCCGGCACGGGAATGCAGGACTATCGGAACATCAAGATTGAGAACCCGTTCAAGAGAACGGCCGAAGCTCTGGATTTAACCGAAGAAGATCTCGAGGAAGGGCTGGGACTTGCGTCTCAGCTGGTGCAGCCGCTGGGGGCCGATTAGCTCGGTTCTACGTTTCACGCTCCACGTTGACGGGTCTTCAGGGGGATGCGTTGGTTCCCAATGGAGGACTGGTCGAGTCGGGGAGGGTGCCGTCTGATGTGTAGCGGATCACTCCTGTCTCGTCGCCATAGAAGGCTCTCTCACCCGTTGTTCCGGGCACGGTTGGGGTCGCGATCACGCTGAACCCGATCGATCCGTTGGCGGCAACCGAAAAGTCGTAGCCGTCTTTCCGGCCACTTCCGAGAACTTCGTCTGCGAAGTTCTCGGCACTGAGCTCGGCGAGGGACCCAAAATCCCCGTTGCCGAGAGTGGAAGCGTAGGTGATCTGGGCCGTCACAAGATTGCGCACTGAAGCAATGGCGGAGGCCTCGCTGGCAGCCTTTTTCGACTGGACGAGGTTGGGGACCGCGAGTGCTGCAATGATTCCAATTATGGCCACCACAATCAGCAGCTCGATGAGCGAAAACCCTTCTTTTCTAGACATCGATAATCCTCCTGTATTGTACCTTCAGTAACCACTCGAGAGTCGCCCGGCCAGGCTGAAAATGGGCAGGTAGAGAGCAAGGACGATGCCTCCGACGACGCCACCAACGAGCAGGATCGCAACTGGTTCGAGGAGTTTCAGGAAAGCCGAGACAGCCATCTCGGCTTCCACTTCACAGTGCCGGGCGATGCTCAAGAACATGCGATCCAGTTGCCCGCTTTTCTCCCCCGCTTTGACCAGCTGCACAACAAAAGAAGGGAAAAGCGCGGATTCCGACAGGTGGCCGGCCAGAGACTTGCCCTGCTCGAGGGCTTCGATCCCCTGCTCAATCGTCCTCTCGAAGAATGAATTCTTAATCGTTCTGGCTGTCAATCCCAGGCCTGACAAGATCGGGATTCCCCCGTTCAGGAGCGTTGCCATGGTCGCGGCAAATCGAGCGATCAACAACTTCCGGTTGACGGCGCCTATGACTGGCAGAGCAAGCAGCAATCGGTCGACTTGGCGCCGTGCTGGACCCGTGCACCAGATCTGCCGACCGATCAGCCCTACTGTGAGTGTCCCCAGGCATAAGAGGCTGATCGAGTTGCGAATCACGCGGCCAAGTTCCAACACAAAGCTGGTCAGAGTGGGTAGTGGGATGTCGAGGCTGGCGAAGAGCCGGGCAAAGACCGGAACAACCCATAGGAACATGGCCACGACAACGGTGCCGGCGACCGCCAGAACAGCGAGGGGATACAGACAGGCGCTCAGGATCATTCTCCTGACCCGAACCCGGCCTTCCAGTAGGAGGGTCAGTCTGTGGAAGGTCCGATCCAGCTCTCCGCAGGCCTCGCCTGCCGAGACAAGATTCACGAACAGCCGGTCGAAGATGCGGGGGTATGCCGCCAGAGCCTGAGACAGGCTCGAACCCCGCTCGAGATCGGCACGGACACCCCTGAGAGTACGGGAGACGACCGGGTTGTGATTGACCCCGCCGATCTCGAGCAGGGTGTCCAGAAGCGGAATGCCGGCCTCCAGCATCACTCCCAGTTGCTTCGTGATCAAGGCAAGTTCGCGGTCGGAGACTGATCGCGAGAAATACAGGTTCGGAATCGCCGTCATGGATCGACCTGCCGTGACTCGGGGACTCGAGCTCCTTGGGGCGATGTCAACATCTGAAGGAGTTCCTGAGGATCCGGTGACTTCGAGAGGCACTCTTCATTGCCAATTTGGCCGTTCGAGTAGAGTGTCACCAGCGACTGGTTCATGGTCTGCATCCCCTTCTTCACACCAGTCTGAATCATCGAGTAAATCTGGTGGGCCCGGTCTTCTCGGATCAGGTGTCGAATCGCCGGGTCCGGGATCAGGATCTCCGTCGCCAGGACTCGCCCACGACCGTTCCGTCTTGGGATCAGCTGCTGGCAGATGACGCCCTGCAGCACCATCGCAAGCTGGGAGCGAATCTGATTCTGGTGGTTCCCGTCAAAGTAGCCAATGATGCGATGCAGGGTGGAGAATGCAGAGTTGGTGTGAACAGTCGAGAAAGTGAGGTGCCCGGTTTCGGCGAGATGCAATACCGCCTCCACGGTTTCGAGGTCTCGCATCTCTCCGACGAGAACTACATCGGGATCTTCCCGGAGGGCCATGCGGACCGCGTCTTGAAATGAGCTGGTGTCCGTGCTGATCTCCCGGTGGGTGATCAGGCTCTTCTTGTCCCGGTGAAGAAATTCGACCGGATCTTCGATGGTCAGAATGTGCCGGCGCTGCCGCAGATTGATGCTCTCGAGCATAGCCGCAAGGGTTGTCGTCTTGCCCGCGCCGCTCGGTCCGGCCACGAGAACCAGGCCATGGGGGTACCGGCACAGGCTTTCGACAACCTGAGGAATGCCCAGTTCCCGGAAGGTACCCACTGATTCCGGGATCAGGCGTAACGCCATGGCAGGATGGCTCAACTGAGAAAAGAGATTCACTCGGAAGCGGCAACCGCCAAACTGGAAGCCGAGGTCGGTCTCGCCCGTCCCTTGGGGACGGCTTGCGCGCGAGTCACCCAGGATGACGTCGGCCAGATCGTGAATCTGCGAAGGCTGCACACAGGGATGATCCAGAGTCCGAAGATGACCGTCCACTCGAATCCTGGGCTGCTTTCCGGATCGAAGGTGCAGATCGCTTCCCCCATCGCGGATCAATTGTTCCAGGAGGAAGATGAGAGTTGCTTCAGCCATTGTTTCCCTCTATTCCTAAACGCCGCTGCACCCAAAAAGTGCGAGAAGAAGGAGACATCGGGCAGAGGCGCGAATGGCTAGCCCGGATTATGCAAAAGATCTGAATCCGAGTGAGATTCTGGCTCCAGGAAAAAGCCGTAGCTCTCTGATAAAAAAGGGTTTACAAAAACAATGACCCTAAACAGGAGCTACGGCAATGTTGAAAGCAGTCTGCCAGAATACCCTGCCATTTCACAGCCACAGAAAGATCACGACGCGTTTTGATGGAGGGAGCCTCACTTCCGACGCAGGATGGTTGTTGTTTGGATCCCTGGATCGTCAACATCGATTGTGCGAGGGCTTCAGTTCGTGTATTGCGGAAAGTCGAGACCGACGCTACGTTCGTCATGACCTGTTGAAGTTGATCCGACAACGAGTCTTGCAGATCGTGGCCGGCTACGAAGACTGTAACGACGCCGATACGCTGCGCTCGGATCCGATGCTCAAGACAGTCTGTGATCAGTTGCCAGAGAGCGATCCCGATTTGGCCACCCAGCCGACTTTCTCCCGCCTGGAGAACTCCGTCACCAAGAAGGATCTGATGCGTCTGAGCCGGTGGCTGCCAGGCCGTTATGTGCGCTCCCTGAAGAAGAGACGTCCCAGCAAGATCATCCTGGATCTGGACAGTACCGACGACCACACTCACGGCCAACAGGAGTTCTCCTTCTACCACGGGTATTACCGAAACCACATTCTGCATCCTTTGCTGATCTTCGATGCCGACACGGGAGACCTGGTCTGTGCCGTGTTGAGACCTGGCAACAAGGGGGCTGCCTCTCACATCGTGCCCATTCTGAAGCGAGTCGTGGAGGCCATCCGACAAGCAGTGGGGACGGATGTCGAGATTGAGATTCGGGCCGACAGCGGCTTTGCCACGCCTCGGCTCTACGAGTTCTGTGAATGTGAAGAGAATAAACTCCAGTATGTCATTGGGTTAAGTCGAAACCCTCGCCTGCAGCGAGTGGTCGAGCCCCTGCTGGATTCGACTCGGCTGAGGTTCGTTGAGCTGGAGGAAAAACAGCGTCAGTTTGACGAGTTTCTTTATCGAGCCCACAGCTGGGATCGATCCCGTCGCGTCATTGTCAAAGTGGAGGTCGATCAGCGTGGCATCAATCGTCGCTTTGTAGTTACCAACCGGGACGATCTCTGCTCCCAATCACTTTATGACCACTACACAAACCGAGGGCAGACCGAGAACTTCATCAAGGCCTTCAAGAATCATCTGAGCATGGACCGACTCAGCTGTCATCGATTCCTGGCCAATCAGTTTCGACTCCTCCTGCATGCACTGGCTTGCCAGATGTTCGTGCGCCTGCGCGACTATCTTCACGGAACCCCCTGGCACAAGCTCGAAATCGAAACCTTACGTCGTCGGGTCCTCAAGATCGGGGCCCGGATCCGACAAACCACTCGACGCATCTGGGTCCATCTTTCCTCAGCCTTCCCCGAACAACCCCTCTTCCACCTCGTCTTGAGTCGCCTGAACTCCAGTTAGCTTTTCCCAGCTCCCCCGAAAAACCGCTTCCGACACTCATCCAGGCCCAGATCTGTCTGAAATTCACTCCCCAAACCACTCAAACGCCTCGCCAACCCATATTCTTCGCAAATCCGCCTGTCACACCTGCCCGCTTCCGAGTTGGGCCACTTCTCGAGTCGTTTTTCAACACCGAACTACGGTTCTTGCATAATCCGGGCTAGGTGCTAATTGGCAAAGAGTGGGAGGGGACTCAGGGCCGCGCTCGGGAATTTAAACGTCGCGCTGCCCTGAGCCCCCTCCCACTCTCATGAGCGCGCTAACGTGAAACTTCCCTAGGCGTCCAGAGTCGCCCGGCGAACCTCGTCCAATGTTGTAGATCCGGCTCTGATCTTGGCGAGACCACTCGCCCAGAGTGTCAAAAGGCCGTCCGAGGCGGCCCCGTTTTCCAGTTCGCTGGGAGCGCTGCCCCGCTGGATCTCTTCGCTAAGCGCGGGGGTTACGTCGAGCACTTCGAAAAGGCCCGTTCTGCCCCGATAGCCGCTTCCACGACAGTGGGTGCATCCCGCTCCCTGATAGGCCGAAAGAAGCGATCCGCCTCGTGTCCCGCGGATTGCGGGAAGGCCCTTGATTGACACCCGAACCGGCTGGCGGCAGAGTTTGCAAATGCTCCGAACCAGGCGCTGGGCGCAGACCAGCCTCACAGCGCTCCCGATCAGAAACGGCTCGACTCCCAGGTCTCGAAGGCGGGTAAAGGCTGAAACTGCATCGTTGGTGTGCAGGGTGCTCAGGACCAGGTGACCGGTCATAGCGGCCTTGACGCTGATTTCGGCAGTAGATCTGTCTCGGATCTCCCCGACCATAATGATGTCCGGGTCCTGTCTCAGAAAGGAACGCAGCGCCCGCGAGAAGGACAACCCGATCTGCTCCTTGATCTCGAGCTGGTTAACGCCCGGCAGCGAATACTCAATCGGATCTTCCGCTGTCAGGATGTTCACCTCCTCCCGGTTCAGGTGTGCCAGACAACTGTACAGCGTACTCGTCTTCCCACTCCCGGTGGGTCCCGTGACCAGAATCAGTCCGTGTGGGCAGCGCAGGGCCCGCTGGAATTTGAGAAGGGAAGAGGGCTCCAGCCCCAATTCCTTGAGCGACAGCGGTATCCGGGCCGGATCCAGAATCCGCATCGCCAGCTTCTCGCCGCAAGCGGTTGGAAGCGTGGAGACCCGGACGTCAATGACCCGGCTGCCGTCACCCTGGGGTACACCAATGCGAAGTCGGCCGTCCTGGGGGAGCCGGTGCTCGCTGATATCCAGGTTGGCCAGGATCTTGACTCTGGAGACCAGAGAGTCACGGATTTGCCTGTCTAAGGTCATGGCCGGCTGGAGGACCCCATCAACCCTGATACGAACCACAAGAATCTCTTCGCGGGGTTCAATGTGGACGTCGCTTGCGCCCATATGAACGGCCTCGCCCAAGAGCTCATTGACAAGACCTACGACGGAACCTCTGGCATCGCCCTGCTGGACTTCCTTCACCCCCGAGGGCCCCCTGCCTGTAGATTCACCTTTCATGAGAGAGGTCTTTCAGCCCCGATGAAACGTGACCGTCAAAGGAAACTGCAGAGGCAGGAACGACAGTGACTGCGCCGCGGCCGACAGGCCGCTCCCCCAGGAACGACAGTGACTGCGCCGCAGCGTGGGAGCTGCCGGGGAGCCGAGAGTGGGAGGAGGCTCAGGGCCGCGCTCGGGAATTTAAACGTCGCGCTGCCCTGAGCCCCCTCCCACTCTCTACTCGGTAGGTTGAAAACCGGCAACAACCTTGGAAACTGTCGGCGGCTCACAGTGCATCCACTCTTCATATTCAGGTAAAGGCACAGTTGACCCAGTCGTAGTAATGTAATGAGCGAAGCGAATCATCTGGAATTTTAAATCTTAAATTTTAAATTTTGAATCCGGAATCTACCTCAAGTGCAAATCGAGCCCGACGAACAGGAGCAGGGCTATACTAATTACGCCGTTCATGGTGAAAAACGCGACATTGACGCGACTGAGGTCGCTGGCCCTCACGAGGCTGTGCTCGTAAACCAGGCTGGCCCCGACAAGGGCAAACCCGATCCAGCTCAACCAGGACAATCCAAAGCGCCAGAAGACCAGGAACAGCAATCCCATCATGATCAAATGAAAGATCTTCGAGATCTGCAACGAGGTACCAACGCCGAAGCGCTGGGGAATCGATTTCAGCCCGATCCGTCGATCGAAATCGACATCCTGGCAGGCGTAAATCAGGTCGAAGCCCGTCACCCAGAAGGCTACGGCCAACCCCAGCAGTAATGGTTCCCAATCCAGACTTGCACGGGCCGCCACCCACCCGCCCACAGGCGCGATTGCCAGGGCCAGTCCCAGGAAAAAATGAGAGAACGGCGTGAAACGCTTTGTGAAGCTGTAGCCCAGAACGATCAGCATCGCCACGGGAGCCAGCGCCATCGCCAGAGGATTCAAGTTCCAGGCGGCCCAGAGAAAAAGCGCCGTGGAACAGACAATGAAAATGATCACGAAACCGGGGCTGACCTTTCCAGCCGGGAGCGCCCGATCAGCCGTCCGCGGATTCATGGCGTCGTAGCGGCGATCCGCCAGACGATTGAAAGCCATAGCCGCACTTCGAGCGCCGACCATGGCAATCAGGATCCACCCGGACGTGGCCCACCCCGGGAACCCTTCCGAGCCGAAAAAGGCTCCCAGAAAGGCGAAGGGCAACGCAAAAACAGTGTGCTCGAACTTGATCATCTCAAGAACGACGAGGGTTTTTCGAATCACGCTGGATGTTCCTCCCGTACACTCTAAAGGTTCCAAGTTCCACGTTCCACGTTCCACATCCCAGCGAGGAGGCCCTGTCAGCCTGTCAGCGTGTCAGCTTCCCCAAGCCTGTCAGATATTTAACTTTCAACCTTCAACCTTCAACTTTCCCCAAGGCACTGATACCCTGTTGCTCATGCCGGAACAAGTACATGCCGTCAAGCTCGAGATCTACAGGCTCCTCTTTACCTCGGTCGCCGATGAGATGGGGAGCGTGCTGAGGCGTACCTCCTATTCTCCCAACATCAAGGAAAGGAGAGACTACTCCTGTGCCGTGTTCGATGGGCAGGGAGAAGTGCTGGCGATGGGGGATCACATGCCCGTGCACCTGGGATCGATGCCCCTCTCGGTCCGGACGGTCTTGAAGGAGTTCGATCTGGAGTCGGGCGACATCGCGATTCTGAACGATCCGTTCGGAGGGGGTACCCATTTGCCGGACATTACGATGATTACTCCGGTTTACGGCGAAGAGGCGAGCCAACCTCCGGTCTTCTACGTGGCATCGCGGGCCCACCACTCCGACGTGGGGGGAATGTCTCCCGGCTCCATGCCGATCAGCACCGACGTTTTTCAGGAAGGCGTCCGTCTTCCGGCCCTGAAGCTGTACCGTCGCGGGAAGCTCAACTCGGACATCCTGAAGCTCCTTCTCTCCAATGTTAGAACTCCGGCAGAGCGGGAGGGCGACCTAGCCGCTCAGGTGGCGGCCATGCAGAGCGGGACCAAGCGTCTGTTCGAACTTGTGAAGAAGAACGGAAGAAGTGAAATCGAAGTCTACAGCGGGGGCCTGCGGGACTACGCGGAAAAGCTGATTCGGCAGGTGATCGAGAAAATCCCGGATGGAGTTTACCGTGCTGAAGACCTGCTCGATGACGATGGGCAGGAACGCTCCAAGGCGAAGACCGGCATCAGGATTAGAGCTGCGATCGAGGTGTCGGGCGATACGATGCGGGTAGACTTCGAAGGGACCGATCCACAGGTCGGCGGCTGTGTCAATGCCGTCGAGGCGGTCACCCACTCTGCAGTTTGCTATGTAATTCGCTGTCTGGCTCCCAGCGAGATCCCAGGCAGCGCCGGTCTGATGCGTCCCGTTCAAGTGAGAGCTCCGCAGGGTACGGTGGTCAACGCCAACTACCCGGCTGCCACTGTGGGTGGGAATGTGGAGACGTCTCAACGGATCGTAGATGTACTCTTGAAGGCGCTGGCCAACGCTCTGCCCGATCGGATTCCGGCAGCCAGCAGCGGGACCATGAACAATGTAACCCTGGGGACCATTCATCCCGTCTCGAACCATCCGATCACTTATTACGAAACCATCGGCGGCGGAATGGGCGGCGGGCCCGAGGGACCGGGCGACCACGGGATTCACACCCACATGACCAACTCTCTCAACACACCGATTGAGGCCCTGGAAAGAGCCTTCCCGGTCAGAGTTCGAGAATACAGGTTGCGTGACGGATCCGGCGGCACGGGCCGTAACCCGGGTGGGAACGGCATCGTGCGCAGCTTCGAAATGCTGACCGAGTGTCAGGCGACGGTTCTTTCCGACCGGAGACGGTACGCACCCTACGGTCTCAAAGGGGGCCGGGCGGGGAAGAAGGGCGCCAACCACGTGATTGCCAAAGGCCGCCGAAAGAGAATCCCTTCCAAGACGTCGGCCTGGCTGGATCCGGGCGACTGCCTCGTCATCGAGACCCCTGGAGGTGGGGGATGGGGGGGGACCCAGCCCCGCCGCAGGCGCCCTCGTGGATCCTCCCAACGGAAGTCAAAGGTTAAGAGTCGAAAGTCGAAAGTTGAAAGTTAGGAACCTTCAACCTTCAACCTTTAACCTTCAACTTTCAGCCTCTCGAACCTTGTTCAACCCGGCACCCTCTTTCAGACCAGCCGGACAACCGTAAATCCGTTTGTCGGTTATACTGTTAAGAGATTTAACCTAGCCACGTGCTTCGTTAGGAGGCCGACAAGCTCTTGAGGTGGACTCTCCGTCAGAAACTGCTGCTTCTGATACTCTCCCTGTGCCTGATTCCACTGGTCGGGATCTCTTATTTTTCCTATTACCAGGCCAAGGGCCGCATCACGGAAGACCGGATCGCTCTCTATCTGGAGCAGATCGCCCAGGGCATGGCCAACACGATACGGCTCAGCCTGGTGGAACGCCAGGAGGAGATTTGGGCCCTGCGCCTTTTCTTTCGCGACTTCATGATGAGTCCCGGTGAGCCGGCGCCGCGGGGTCTGCTCAATGAAATGATCCAGATTCACGAAGTCTATGACCTGCTGATCCTGTTTGACGTGAGGGGCCGGATCCGCCTCATGAATACCGCCAGCCGCACGCCCGGGCCGCAGGGGGAGGTGCAGCGGCTGGATGCCTCGCGAATCGAGGCACTGGTGGGGGAAGATCTCACCCGCTTCACGCCTGACAAGCTGTGGTTACGGGAGATCCGCGGAGACAAGCCGGGGTTCATCGGCTGGCATGAATCTCCCCTTATCGGCCAGCTCTACTCCTACCAGAATGAAGACATCATGCTCCGGTACTCGATTGGGTTCGCCGTGCCGATTCGCGACGAGAAGCAGATCGTGATCGGGGGGGTCCTGGGTCTCATGAACTGGGAGTACGTTCAGGAGATTCTCGATGTGCTGGAAGAGGAGTTCGAGAACCGCTCACTCCGGTCCGGATACGGATTCCTTTTTGATCGGGATGGCGACACGATCGTGGGGCACAAGTACCGCCGGAACCGGATTCTTAGACGGACCGAGACCGGTGCGAACCGAAATAACTACGGGACGAGCGTGATACTGGACCACGGTCTGACGCGGGTGTCCAAAGTGATCAAGGAGATGCTTACGGATCCGATAGTCAATGATGTGACGCATGTGGCTTACGAGTATCCTCCCGGTACCGCCAAGATCAGCGGGCTGGCAGAAATCGACCACGAGTACTTCAACTGGGTGTGCGGGGTGGGCATCGACGATGAGGACATCTTCTCCCCGGTGCAGGAGCTCAAGAACATTCTGATTGCCGGGGCTCTTCTTTCCTCGTTTCTGGTTGTGCTGATCACTTTCTGGGCCGCACGGCAGTTCACGACTCCGTTGAAGGAACTGACAACCACGGCCAGCAAGATTGCCCGGGGCGACTCCACCCAGCGCGTCAGAATCTCCAGCCGCGACGAGATCGGCGAGTTGGCCGCCACTTTCAATGAAATGACGGAGGCTCTGGAAGAGCGAAGTCAGGCTCTCATCGAGCTGAACCGGCGGCTGGAAGAGAAGGTTCTGGAGCGAACCAGGGAACTCGAAGAGAGCAACCGCACGATAGAAGAAGCCTTTGAGGAACTGAAAGAGGCGCACGTTCAACTCGTCCAGAGTGAGAAGATGGCTTCTCTGGGACAACTCGTGGCCGGGATCGCACACGAGATCAAGAACCCTCTGAACTTCATTTACGGCAACACGGACTTTCTGAAGCAGTATGTGGGAGAAATGAAGACGCTTCTGCAAATGCTCGAGAAAGAAGCCAACCTGGCCCCGGAGGCAGCCCGTGCTATCGAAGAGAGGAAGAGGGAGAAGGGCTTTGACTTCATCCTGGAGGATCTTGATGAACTCATTCGCAACTTTGAGGAAGGAGCCCGCCGTATCCACGAGATCATTGGAGATTTGAGGGCATTCTCTCGTATGGACAGCGATGAACTCCGCCCGGTTGACATTCATGAGTCGATCGAGCTCGCCCTGAATCTGATTCGCCACGAGTACCGGGACCGGATTGAGGTTCACCGGGATTATTCGGAACTCCCCCGGATCCCCTGCCACTCGGGGAAGCTGGGTCAGGTATTCATGAATCTTCTGACCAATGCCTGTCAGGCGATTCCGGGCCAGGGGGACATCTGGGTGCGTACCCATTCCAGCAATGGTCAGGCCGTCATCCAGGTGGAGGACAACGGCGTCGGAATCCCTCCCAAACAGCTGAATCGTATCTTCGAGCCCTTCTTTACAACCAAGGGGGTCGGTCTTGGGACAGGCCTGGGACTGAGCATATCCTACGGCATCATCCAGCAGCATCAAGGCACCATTGAAGTAGAAAGCGAAGTCAATCAGGGCACTCGCTTTACCATCCATCTTCCCCTGGAGAGCAAGAGTGAAGGCTGAACTCGAGAACCATCGGCACACGCTTCTGGTTGTTGACGACGAGGCTGCCAATCTGCAGAAGTTGAGGCGAACCTTCCTCGCAGAGTACCGGGTTCATGAAGCCACAGGGGGAGCTGAAGCGCTGGAGATTCTGAAGCAATACGCCGTGAAAGCCATCATCACGGATCAGAGAATGCGGGGGATGAGCGGCGTCGAACTCCTCAAGCGGGCACTGAAGGTGCAACCCGATGCCGTACGCATCATCCTCACCGGTTACACCGAGGTGGAGGACCTGATGGATGCCATCAACGAGGGTCAGGTCCATCGGTACATCACCAAGCCGTGGGACCCCTTTACGCTGCAGCAGTGTGTCAGGCAGGAAATTCGGCATCGAGAACTGAAGCAGGAAAACTCGCGCCTGGGAAGAGAGCTCAAGAAGGCCAACCAGCAGTTGCAGAAAGAGAACCAGGCGCTGCGGCAGGAGGTTGAACGACTTCAGCACTCCGGGTCCGAGTTCATCTTCGAGAGCACCGAAATGAAGCAGTTGCTGGAGCTGGTGGATCGGGTTGTAGAGACGGATTCGACTGTCCTGATCCAGGGCGAGACGGGCACGGGAAAGGAGCTCATGGCTCGTTATATCCACCAGAAGAGCAATCGTCTTGAAGGGCCCTTTGTCCCCGTCAACTGCGGTGCGATTCCCGCAGATCTGGTGGTGAGCGCCTTCTTCGGACATCGAAAAGGATCGTTTACGGGGGCCACCGGCGACTCGAAGGGCTTCTTCGGGCAGGCCGATACAGGCACGATCTTCCTGGACGAAATAGGCGATGCACCCCTGGATCTGCAGGTCAAACTGCTGCGGGTCCTGCAGGAAGGCGAAATCCTGCCTGTGGGCGAGACGCGCGCCAGGTTGATCGACGTGCGGGTCGTAGCTTCCACCAACCGCCGCCTGGACGATTTGGTCGAGGAAGGGGGATTTCGCCAGGATCTGTTCTTCAGGCTGAATGTCTTCTCGGTGACGGTCCCCCCTCTGCGGGCCCGGCGCGCAGACATTGAGGTACTGGCCAGGCACTTTCTGCGCATTGCCTGCTCGCGACTGGGGAAGGCTGACGTGGAACTCGCTGACACAACTCTGGATCTTCTGCGCAGCTACTCATGGCCGGGCAACGTTCGCGAACTGGAGAACGAAATGGAGCGCGTCGCCATACTCTGTCAGTCGGAGCCTGAGATCAGTCCCTCACATCTTGCGGAGCGCATCCGCTACTCCCGCGACAGCTCGGACGGATCAACACCGTCTCTCAAGCATCAACTTTCGGCTTTGGAGAGGCGGCTCATTCTGGATGCCCTCGCCACCCACGGAAATAACAAGAGCCAGGCTGCTCAAACCCTCGGGATCACCCGCCAGACGATCATTTCGAAGTTGAAATTGTATCAGAATCGTTAGACAAATTAACATCTCTCGTTAATTCTATTTACACGTGGACAAGTCCATTCTTATCAATAACTTAGTCAGTTTGCGGTTTGCGGCTGGTTGGTGGTTGTAAAAACCTTTAACAGATCGATCCTTCGAGATCTATTTAAATTAAGTAAAATCAATTAGTTATGAGAATTGGCACGCCATTTGCTTTAAACCAGAGCGGAGGTTGCTATGGCGACATACATTTCCGGGGCTTCCCCACTGGAAGCCAATCTCATGGCTCGACTTCAAGCTCAGGAAGAGACTGCTTTTCAGGAGCTGTTCAATCGTTTTCGACAGAAGATCTATCGCACGGCGCTGCGGATACTCAAAGAAGAGCAATCGGCCCAGGATGCTCTTCAGGAAACATTTATCAACGTCCACAGGGCGGCCGGCAAATTCAGAGGCGATTCTAAGCTGGGCACCTGGATCAATAGAATTGCCATCAACGCCTGCCTGGAGATCCTGCGCCGCAACAAGAAGCATCAGCAGCGCACCGACGAGGACATCTCCGACCAGATGCTGATCGTGGATCACAGGCAGCCCAGCCCCTTCGAGAAGTATCGACGGGGGGAAATCCGGGACCGCGTTGAACGTGGCTTGAGCCGTCTCGGAGAAAAGCACCGCGTCGTCGTTCGCCTGCATGATCTGGCGGGATACACGATCCGGGAGATCGCCGAGCAGCTTCAGGTTGCCGAGGGAACCGTGAAGTCCCGACTCTTCTATGGCCGCATGCAGCTGAAGTCCGTGCTATAATCCCGCCTTACTTCCTGGCGATCGGGATTGCATGGCGCTGGCTCACTATCGTCTGCTGCACGGTTCAGCTGCACAAGAACCCAAGCTTCTCTTCGACGTCAAAGTAGACATCCAGGATGTTCGTTCTGGATACGATGGAAGCCGCAAGTTCCTTTTCCTGGCTGAGTGGCTGGAGGACTGGGAGCTCAAGTGGACGCGCGACATGGTCCGTGAGGTTTCCTTTGAGGAACTGGAGCCGATCCACCCGGCACGTTCCGTTTTCTGGCCTCCGCTGGCGGAAGATCTGATCGCGGATTACGTGGCTCGTCTGCCCGGTCCTCAGATCTGGCACAGTCGGGAGCTGGGAATCTATTCCGAGCGGACAGAGACGTCCGAAGACTTTCTGGGGCGCTGCCGGGAAAGCCTTGTGGCGGAGCGTTCGGCGAGAATGAGAAACTTGAGCGAGCTTTTCTTTCATCGATTCTTGAGACTGGAAAAAATACTGCTGGATCTGCTCAACTCGGAGGAAGGATTGGACGCCAATCAGCACCTGGCCCTGGAGGCCGATCTGAAGCAGCTCTTTTCCTCCGGTCGTGAGAGCCTGAGCCGGATCTTCGTGGAAGACGACTTTCGGCTCCTGCACGAGGAAGAACTGGGGTGGAGGTTTCCCAGGCGGCCCGAGCACGACGAGCACCTGCAGGCTCTGGCCGCGGACCTGGTGCGGGACCACAATGCCATCAGCCTCGATTTCGAAGAGCGCGCCAAGGACATTGAGCCCTACGTTGTTCCTCTGGGGTCGGCACAGATCGAAACTTTTTCGAGAGGCGTCGTATGGACCTGACACAAGCGAACGGCGGCGCCGGGCCTGAGCCCGTACTGCTGGCGATGAGTGGAGGTGTCGACAGTTCCACGGCAGCCTTGCTCCTCAAGGAATCTGGCTTCCAGGTCGTCGGCTGCACCATGCGGTTGTGGGACTATCGCCGCAATCCGAAGTCCAACGGGGGCCGCCGGCCCGGCAGGTGCTGCTCACTTGAAGATGTCTACGACGCCAGGAGAGTCGCCGAAGAGCTGCAGCTGCGCTTTTATGTCCTCAATCTGGAGACAGAATTCGAGCGCCAGGTGATCGAGCCCTTTATCGGCGACTATCTGAATGGGCGGACGCCTCTGCCTTGCACCCGCTGCAACAGCTTCCTGAAGTTTGACCGGCTGCTCGTGTTCGCACAACAGGTCGGCATTCAAAAGGTGGCCACCGGCCACTATGCCAGGATCGAGTACTCCAAGGCCGGCGGCTACGCCCTCTACAAGGGAGCCGATGCGGCCAAGGATCAGTCGTACTTCCTGTTCGAACTCGACCAGAACCAGCTGTCCAGAACTCTATTTCCGGTGGGGGAATTCCCCAAGAAGAGGATCCGAAAGATGGCTGAGAGAGCGGGTCTCATCACGGCCGGAAAACCGGACAGCCAGGAGATCTGCTTTGTTCCGGACCGTGACTACGCTGCTTTCATTCGCCGCCACGGGGAAGAGATTAACGCCGATTTTCTGCCCATGATACGGGCTCAAGAGACCGGCCCCGTTCTATTCAAAGACGGGACCCGGTTGGGTGATCACAGGGGCTGCTATCAGTTTACGATCGGTCAGCGCAGGGGCCTGGGGATCGCGCACCCCCGGCCGCTATACGTGCTTCGAATCGACACGACTCGAAATGCCGTTGTCGTCGGCTACCGGGAGGACCTGTTCTCGAAGGGCCTGGAGGCGGAAAGGGTATCTCTGGTCAGCGGGCGATTCCGGCCCAGGATCCGGGCGGCTGTGCGAATTCGATCCCGCCACCGCGAGGCCGAGGCGACCCTGCATTTGAGTCGTCAAAGCAGCTCGGACGAGACCGGCACCTGGTCGGCCAGCGTTATTTTCGATCACCCGCAGATGTCGGTCACTCCCGGTCAGGCAGCCGTATTCTACTCCGGGGATCAGATTCTCGGAGGTGGATGGATCCGCTCCCGTGTCCAGTGAGCCACGCCGCAAATCGATTCTAGTGGTTACCGGGGAGACCTCGGGGGAGGAGCACGCCGCCGAGGTGGTCCGGGCTCTGCGCCGACTGAGGCCCGGGGACTTTCACTGGTTTGGTAGTGGTGGTCCCAGGATGAACGAGCAGGGCGTTGAGTTAATGACCCGCATCGATTCTCTGGCTGCCATCGGTCCCGTCGCGGCCTGTTCGAATCTGTTCGACTACCTGCGTCTTTTCCGCGGCATTCTGAGGCGCGTCCGCACGGCGCCGCCGGCTGCGGCCGTCCTCGTGGACTTTCCGGAATTCAATTTGAGACTGGCCTCCCGCCTGCACAGGCAGGGGATCCCGGTCTGTTACTTCATCAGCCCCCAGATCTGGGCCTGGCGGCCGGGCCGGGTGAAAAAGGTTCGGCGCCATGTGGACAGGATGCTGGTGATCCTGCCCTTTGAAGTGCCGTTTTATCGCCGTCACGGTGTGGACGCCGTCTACGTGGGCAATCCGATTGCCGGCTTGAAAGGGGCGATCAGCTCAGATCAGTCGGTTTCCCCGAACGGCCGCCCGGGCAGGGTCGCCCTTCTTCCCGGGAGCCGGCGGAAGGAAATCGATCAGATCTTTCCGGTTCAACTGGACGCGGCCGCGGCGGTGCAGTCCCGGTTTCCCTGTTCCTTCCGGGTTGTCGCGGCGCCCGAGGTGGACGATGAGCATCTGATTGGCGTCTACCAGCAATGGCGCAGGCAGCAGGGACTGGCAGTGGATCTGAAGATGGTGAGAGGGCCGGTTGAAGAGCTGCTGCCCTGGGCCGACTGTGCCATCGTCAAGAGTGGCACGAGTACCCTGCAGGCGATGGTTTTGAAGGTACCCTTTGCCATGGTCTACCGGATGTCGGAACTTAGCTATCGTCTGTTGCGTCCTTTAGTGAAGACAAAGAGTTATTGCCTGGCGAACCTGGTCGCGGGCCGCCAGGTTGCTCCCGAGTTCGTTCAGAATAAAGCGCAGGGCCGGGCGATCGCAGCCTATCTGCTCGAATTGCTGGCGAGCCCCGATAAAATGCGGGAAGTGAAACAAAATCTCGCGATTGCATCAAAGAAACTGGGAACGCAGGATGCTTATGCGGAAACCGCCAGAGAAATTGTGACCTTTGTTGAGGCCCGATAGATATGAGATTCAGCACCCCCGTCCATGGATGGACTCTTTTTGTGGCACTGGCGACCGTGAGTCTCCAGGCGCAGGACGCTGCCGTTTCGCGGGGGCAGCCCAAAATCGACGTGATCGGCTACGAAATAGATGTGGAGATAACCCCCGATCGCAGCGCCTTGACGGGGAGCGCCCGGGTGACCTTCGATGTCGTCGAAGACGCAGTGTCCGTCCCTTTTGAGATCAACAACCGAATCAGTCTCCATCAGGTCCTGGATGA
>OZ240092.1:4050000-5655000 GCA_965197285.1 Acidobacteriota bacterium
ATTTGACCCGTTTGGAACCCTGACTCGAAGTTACTCTACCAGCTATCGAAAAAAAAGTGAACCTGGAATACCTGAAACCGGGGACCGACGAGCGGTCTCGAAACCTAGTGGTTCAGGCGTTACAGTCCCCTAGCCCGGATTATGCAAGAACCGTAGTTCGGTGTTGAAAAACGACTCGAGAAGTGGCCCAACTCGGAAGCGGGCAGGTGTGACAGGCGGATTTGCGAAGAATATGGGTTGGCGAGGCGTTTGAGTGGTTTGGGGAGTGAATTTCAGACAGATCTGGGCCTGGATGAGTGTCGGAAGCGGTTTTTCGGGGGAGCTGGGAAAAGCTAACTGGAGTTCAGGCGACTCAAGACGAGGTGGAAGAGGGGTTGTTCGGGGAAGGCTGAGGAAAGATGGACCCAGATGCGTCGAGTGGTTTGTCGGATCCGGGCCCCAATCTTGAGGACCCGACGACGTAAGGTTTCGATTTCGAGCTTGTGCCAGGGGGTTCCGTGAAGATAGTCGCGCAGGCGCACGAACATCTGGTAAGCCAGTGCATGCAGGAGGAGTCGAAACTGATTGGCCAGGAATCGATGACAGCTGAGTCGGTCCATGCTCAGATGATTCTTGAAGGCCTTGATGAAGTTCTCGGTCTGCCCTCGGTTTGTGTAGTGGTCATAAAGTGATTGGGAGCAGAGATCGTCCCGGTTGGTAACTACAAAGCGACGATTGATGCCACGCTGATCGACCTCCACTTTGACAATGACGCGACGGGATCGATCCCAGCTGTGGGCTCGATAAAGAAACTCGTCAAACTGACGCTGTTTTTCCTCCAGCTCAAGGAACCTCAGCCGAGTCGAATCCAGCAGGGGCTCGACCACTCGCTGCAGGCGAGGGTTTCGGCTTAACCCGATGACATATTGGAGTTTATTCTCTTCACATTCACAGAACTCGTAGAGCCGAGGCGTGGCAAAGCCGCTGTCGGCCCGAATCTCAATCTCGACATCCGTCCCCACTGCTTGTCGGATGGCCTCCACGACTCGCTTCAGAATGGGCACGATGTGAGAGGCAGCCCCCTTGTTGCCAGGTCTCAACACGGCACAGACCAGGTCTCCCGTGTCGGCATCGAAGATCAGCAAAGGATGCAGAATGTGGTTTCGGTAATACCCGTGGTAGAAGGAGAACTCCTGTTGGCCGTGAGTGTGGTCGTCGGTACTGTCCAGATCCAGGATGATCTTGCTGGGACGTCTCTTCTTCAGGGAGCGCACATAACGGCCTGGCAGCCACCGGCTCAGACGCATCAGATCCTTCTTGGTGACGGAGTTCTCCAGGCGGGAGAAAGTCGGCTGGGTGGCCAAATCGGGATCGCTCTCTGGCAACTGATCACAGACGGTCTTGAGCATCGGATCCGAGCGCAGCGTATCGGCGTCATTACAGTCTTCGTAGCCGGCCACGATCTGCAAGACTCGTTGTCGGATCAACTTCAACAGGTCATGACGAACGTAGCGTCGGTCTCGACTTTCCGCAATACACGAACTGAAGCCCTCGCACAATCGATGTTGACGATCCAGCGATCCAAACAACAACCATCCTGCGTCGGAAGTGAGGCTCCCCCCATCAAAACGCGTCGTGATCTTTCTGTGGCTGTGAAATGGCAGGGTATTCTGGCAGACTGTTTTTGACATTGCCGTAGCTCCTGTTTAGGGTCATTGTTTTTGTAAACCCTTTTATATCAGAGAGCTACGGCCTTTTTTCTGGGCCCAAATCTCACTTGAATTCAGATCTCTTGCATAATCCGGGCTAGAGCCGCACGAGGAAGAACAGGGCGGCGGCTGTGCCCACAATCGCCGTCCCGTAGCAGACGATCGGTAATACGGCGCCCAGGCTCTTGAGTCCCAGGTCGGCCGCGACATAACGGAAGCGATGGGCCCAGTGAAACAGGGGGAGTGAAATGAGCACGAAAAGATACACTCTGGCCAGCGGATGTTGGATCAGGTTGAAAAGATGAGACTGTTCGATCCATCCTGCGGGGACGGCGAATCCGGTCAAGACGAGAGTCACCGGGACGAAAAGGGCGGCTACCACCCCACCGGCGGAAAACAGCGACCAGAAGGCCGGCTCGTTTGATTTGGCCATTGGCTTCACCCCAACACAATCCAGGCGATCAGAATCGACGCCACAAGCCACACGACGTAGTTGGAGCCGGCGATCAGCAGCGGGCTCAAGCGCTCTTCCCCCCGCCACACGACCACTGCCTTGGGCGTCAGGTTGAACCACGTGATGCTGTGGTACACGACCATGGGCAGGGCGACAAGGTGCAGGGCGATGCTCACTGGAGAGTCTTTGAGCCACAGGAAAACCGACTGAAACGAATCCCCGTCTCGGGCTGAGGCTGCCAGGACCAGGAGCAAAACGGCGTATCCCCCCACCGCCACCGAAGTCATCTCACGAACCATGAACAGGAAATGAGTCTTCCGCTTGAGCCACCAGGCGGCAGGCATGGGACGTATGTATTCCTTCGTCTTCGTGCCTGGCGCGCCCCTGCTATTCGTGGGTTCGTGTGTCATGTCTGTGGCCAGATGTCGCGTTTAACTATTGCGCCACGGCATCAGTACTTCTTTCATCCACTCCATGGTGTGCGTGACTTTGGCCTGCTGGATGGCCCCGGCCGGATCGACGTGTTTCGGGCACACCCGCGTGCAGTCTCCTACGAAGGTGCATTCCCAGATTCCTTCGTCCTGAAAAATCACCTCGCCTCTGCTCTCGGCACCGGCGTCTCGCGAGTCCAGATTGTAGCGCTGGGCCAGGGCAATGGCTGCAGGCCCCAGAAACTCCGGACTATGGCCGTACACAGGGCAGGCGGCGTAGCAGAGCATACAGTTGATACACATGCTGAACTGCTTGTAGTGGGCCAGCTCCGCCGGTGTCTGCCTGTACTCGCCCTCCTCGACAGTCTTTTCTTCCCTGGGGATGAGCCACGCCTGCACCTCGCCCAGCTTGTGCAGAAAGTCTTCCATGTTGATGATCAGATCGCGGATCACAGGGAAGTAGTTGAGCGGGTCGACGCGAATCGGGTTTGGGTAGTAGTCGCGCAGAAAGGTGGCGCAAGTCAGTTTAGGATCGCCGTTGACCATCATCCCGCAGCTTCCGCACACACCCATCCGGCACGACCAGCGATAAGAGAGCGTTCCGTCAATCTGGTCCTTGATGTAATTGAGAGCGTCCAGCACCACCCAGTCCTCGCGAAAGGGGACTTCGTATTCCTGGTATCGAGGTTCGTCTTCCTCGTCGGGTCGATAGCGGAAGACTTCCAGAGTCATTGTCTTTTCTGGCATAAACTCACGGGGTGGGCTGCACCCCTCCTCCTCTCAGTCCCCTTTTCGCCCCTCGCCACCTGCCGGATGGCCATACTTGCGTTCTCCCGGAGGCCAGCGAGTCACGACCACATCGAGATATTCGATGCGTGGAGCGCTCTCTGTCCGATAGGCCAATGAATGTTTGAGAAACTGCTCATCGTCACGCCGGGGATGGTCGGTTCGTTGATGAGAGCCCCGGGATTCGGTCCGCATCAACGCACTGTGAGCAACCGCCTCGGCCGCGTCGATCATGTATTCCAGTTCCAAGGCGGCCGTCAGTTCCGTGTTGAAGGTCAGGCTATGGTCCGCTAGCTCGACCTGACGGAACCGCTCTTTCAGTTCGGCCAGAACAGCGCACGAATCCTGCAGCGAAGCCTGGCTTCGGTAGATCCCGGCACCGCTTTCCATGGTCCGGGTCAAATCGGCTCGAAGTCCGGCAATCGTCTCCCGACCGTCCTTCGGCTGAAAGAATCGTTGTCGGATGCGTTCTTGTTCGGCCCGGCCCTGGGCCTGGACTTCCTTGACGGCGATGCTGTCGTGCCGGGCACCGAACCGAACCGCGGCGCGCGCCGCACGCGCGCCGAACACGAGAAGTTCCGTGAGCGAGTTGGAACCGAGCCGATTGGCCCCGTTGATGCTCACACAGGCGCATTCTCCCGCCGCAAACAGCCCTGCCAGAGGAGTCTCTCCATCCATATTGGTGTGCACTCCACCCATCATGTAGTGAACCACGGGGCGTACCGGAATCAACTCGCGCACAGGGTCGATTCCCACATAGTTGCGGCACAATTCACGCACGAAGGGAATCTTCTTGTCGATCTTCTTCTCGCCCATGTGACGGATGTCCAGGTGCACGTAATCACCGTACGGGCCCTCCATGGTGAGGCCCTTCTCCCGTTCCTTGATGAAGGCCTGCGACAGCCGGTCGCGAGGCCCGAGTTCCATGGACCGCTTCTGCGGGTGCTTGGGGTCGCTGACGTCGAGCGGCTGCCCGAGATCGTAATCCTGCAGGTACCGGTATCCGTCCTTGTTGACCAGGATGCCCCCTTCACCCCGGGAGGCCTCGGTAATCAGAATTCCCGTTCCCGGCAGCCCCGTGGGGTGGTACTGGACAAACTCCATATCCTTGAGCGGCACTCCGGCCCGGTAGGCCAGTGCCATGCCGTCGCCGGACTTGATGGCCGCATTGGTCGTGAAGGGAAAGATCCGTCCCCCTCCGCCGGTACAGAGAATGACGGCCTTGCCCGCGATGGGGCGGATCTGCCCGCTGCGCAGCTCCAGCGCCGCCACACCCTGGCAGCGCCCGTCGTGAGTCAGCAGCCGGGTCACGAACCATTCGTCGTAGCGGGTGACGTTGTCGAACTTCAGAGCGGTCTGAAAAAGGGCATGGAGCATGTGGAACCCGGTCTTGTCAGCCGCGAACCAGGTCCGCTCGATCTTCATGCCTCCGAAGGGCCGTACCGCCACGCTGCCGTCGGGCTCCCGGCTCCAGGGGCAACCCCAGTGCTCCAGCTGAATCATCTCGCCGGGAGCTTCGTTAACGAAGGCCTCGACCGCGTCCTGGTCGGCCATCCAATCGGCGCCCGAGATGGTGTCGTAGGCGTGCTCGTCCAGGCTGTCGTTGGGTTTGATGACCGCGGCCGCACCACCCTCCGCAGAGACCGTGTGCGAGCGCATCGGATACACCTTTGAAACAACACCAACGCTCAGACTCGGGTTCTCTTCGCCAATCGCGATGGCCGCCCGCAACCCGGCTCCACCACCACCCACGATCAGAATGTCGTGGCTCAATAATTCCATTCCACACCGGAAAACTTGGTCTCTATCGGGTCCATCGAAGCTTCGGAACCAGGGCGCCTCCGACGGCGTGATCATCATCGGTGAGATAAGGTCGAAAGTCAACTTGAGGGGGGGCGGCGAGAGTGGGAGGAGGCTCAGGGCCGCGCTCGGGAATTTAAACGTCGCGCTGCCCTGAGCCCCCTCCCCCTCTCTACTCGGCAGCTTGAAATCCGTAGCCCCCCTGCAACTCTCTCACCGGAAGCCACAAGGAACATCACCAACCAAGGAAACTGCAGAGGCAGGAACGCCAGTGACTGCGCCGCAGCGCGGAAGCTGCCGACGAAACGTAACAACCAAGGAAAGCTGATTCCAGGAACGCCAGTGACTGCGCCGCGGCCGCAGGCCTATATCCTTCGACTGTGGCTACACCTGGTCAATTCGGTATCGGCAACCGGAGTCGCAAGACCTTGCCCGGATGGGCGGCAACACTAAAGTGATGGACCAGGTCGGTTCCGCTTAGAAGCCGAAGCTCGAGGTGTCCCTGGCGCACGGCCGGAAACGTCGCGCGGCCATTGTCATCGAGAATCCGCTCGGGGGGCATCGGGATTCGGTCAGCCGCGAAGGCGACCGTCGAACCGCCAAGTTCTACATGACGCCAGGCTTCGGCCATCCGATCTATGATCGATAGGACACCGCCCTTAACGGGCACGCCGGTGTGATCGACAGCCTCAACCTCCAGGGGGTGAAGCGGTGATTCTTCGAAGTCCGGCAGCCGTAGAATCTCTTCCCGGCGGATCCGCACAGGAATTCCTCCATACCCATAGACGGGCCTGTAGGTTTCGGTCGCTCTTCCTTCGTGCTTTCCGGCATAGGGCTCGCCGATCAAGTGTTGGAAGAGGTGATAGCTTCCGGCGGGGAGAGCCAGCTCAAAGAAGTCGTCCTCGAACCTTGCCGGCATGGGAACCGTAATGTCCCAGCCTTGGGGCACATCTGAGCCTCCTTGAGCAAGAAGGATCAGTCGTGGGGCCGCCCAACCGTGAGCAGGAGAGATTCCCTTTCCACCTCCATAGGATCGCATTGAACCGATCAGTACGGCCTCGATTGGAGGGACGTCCAATTCGAGCGTTGCGCCGGCGCCCAGAACCACTTCTCTGGACAGCATGTAAGGCAAATCGGCCGACCACACGCGGAGGGTGTGTCTGCCTGTTCCGGAAAGGGTGACTCGGATTTGCTGCGGTGAGATCTGCTCCTCCTGGCTGGGAGGCTCGACCATCTCGAACGACCGGTGGTCAGTCGACCACGCCGGCGAGCGGAAAGGGCCGCTGGGCACCGTTGTCCGCACGGCAAACGCTTCCCACCTGTCTCCCCATTTCGCAGGTACCCCAATGGTCACGGTGGGTCGATCGTCGCCCCCTGCCGGCACTGTCGCAATCTGATCCTGCTCGAGTCGGAACCGACGCATCCGTCGCACCCGATTCGACTCGTCGAGGAAAATCGCTTCATAGTCCCCGGGGGCTAGAGCGATCTCGACTTGGGGGATTTGCCCGTAAAGCACTCTAGCGGCGTCTCCTCTGCCACTTCGTAGAAGTCTCAGGCGATGCCCCTTCGGCATTTCAGGGACCTGAACCCGGGCGGACTGCTTTTCCAGGACAATCTTCCTGTGCTCCCCGGGGTTCCAGAGACTGGTCGCCGCCTCATATCCTTCTGCATAGATGTAGACCTGCAAGTAGCCTTCGCGATCAAGGCGCCCTTTCAGGGTCAAACGGCCGGTGTCGTCGGTCCTCCAGGAGCCAAGAGGCAAGCGTCCCGAATTCTCTCCACCGGCGACTTGATCGACATCGACGTGGGCCCCCGGGATGGGGCCCGAAATGTCCCGGATGGTCAGGCTTCTTTCGGTTCTCGAGTCCAGCGAGAACTCCACGAGAACCGGCTTCTTTAACTCCTCTTCTTCGGATTCGTTTGGCGTGTCCTCGAGCCACCGGACTTGCGGCAGCCAGCCCGGAGCCTCGAGCCTGATGATCGATGTCGAACGGTGCCTGGGGGCCCAGCTTCCCAAGCCTGAAACCGCAATCCAGCGGTTCCCGCAGAGCCAGCTGAGGCGAGCTTCTTTTCTCGCGACACCTGCGATTTTGACCTCGAAACCAGTGCGATCATCTGCCTGCACGCTAAGACGAACCCGTCCGTCCGCACCTGAAACTTCATGGCGACTCAGAGACAGCAGTCCTCCCAGGTACCAGGCGTATGGCCCGTTGACTGCTCTGGCTTCCTCATCGTTTCGGAACTCGAAGTGCCCGTCGGTGTCGGACACAGAGGCACCAACAGTAAAACCCGGCAACGCCGTAGTGACAAAGACTCCTTCGAGCGGAGCTCCGCCGGGACCGAGGATCTTGGCCTGGACGATTGTCGCGGGATTCTCGCAGGGTGGCTCATTCTGATGTGAGTCATCCGCAATCTTAGTATTCGTCGTCAATTCGATGGGCCCCAGAGCTGTATGCTCACCGGAGACGATGTCGATCACGTGGTTTTCCGGCTTCCGCTGACAGGGTGGCCTCAGGCTGAGAAAGACCTTTCCCAGAGTGTGGATCCCCTCGATGCGGAAACGACCGCCTTCGCCGGACATCGTTGAGCCGGCATCCCAAACACCTCCGCGCTCTGGGAGATTCGCGACCACTCTCACCACTGTTCCCTCGACGGGCCTCCCCGACATGTCGACCACGCGTCCGGAGATCGAAGCGTGAAAGACCCCCGGTCTCGACCCGGGAGTGAGTCGGGGTGTTTCGACTGCCACCAGAGTCGAGATGGACAGAAAGACTGAGCTGAGACCGAGAGTTACGAGCCGCACGGTAGACTTCCTCTAGACAGAAAAGCAAATCCTAGCTTGTTGAGATGGACAGCGGTGTCGTCGTCCTTAACATCTTTGATGTTGCATTTCCCGAAATGTTCACCGGGAGCCAGCCGATTGGTACCCCCTTCCCGATAAACTGTGAAGCCCCCGTCACGGCTGCCAGTCATCCCTGGGAGTGATCAGTTCTTCTGACTATAGCAACGTCTCCCGTCCCACCCCGTGTGGCCTGAGATGCATCCGGACCAGTTTCGACCGTGCCTGCGGGCGTGCTAAACTCACGGGCGTCACTCCGCATGTCCTCCGCCACACCTTCGCTTCACGGCTGGCCATGCTGGGGACCGACTTGAGGACAGTTCGGGAGCCGGGAGGCTCGCTCGGCATCAGGATAGTTGACCGTAGTTCTCACTCGAAAGCGACGACCACAAAAGCGCCGCCGTGGACAGCTTGGCCGGGAGATAGAGATAGTGGTCAAGGTTTCCCCCAGGGGCGACCGAGAGTTCCGAGTCGCCGCAAGTTGTTGAACAATAAGAACGTGGGGGTATAGCTCAGTTGGCAGAGCACCTGCTTTGCAAGCAGGGGGTCACCGGTTCGAGTCCGGTTACCTCCACCAATTTCCTATCCAGAGCCATCCAAGAAAGTCCATTTAGTAACTTATTTTCAGCTATTTGTGCCGTGTCCTTGTCCAGTCAAGTCCAATGCTATTCCTTGACAGCCGGGGGCAACTGGGGGCAATATTGGGGGCAGATCAGGAATTACCAAAAGGAGTTGCCCCCAAATGTCCCTCACGGCCACTGCCGTCCGTCATGCTAAACCCGGCAACAAGACCAGGAAAATGTTCGATGGAGGCGGCTTGTATTTGGAAGTTGCTCCCAGCGGTGGCAAGTGGTGGCGGCTGAAGTACCGCTTCGGAGGCAAGGAGAAGCGGATCTCCTTGGGTGTCTACCCCGACATCTCTCTGAAGCAAGCCCGGCGACGGCGCGCTCAGGCTCGCCAGCTGTTGGCCCGAGAGATCGATCCCAGCGAGTACCGCAAGGCACAGAAGGCCGCCAGAGGGGAACGCTCGGCCAACAGTTTCGAAGCCGTGGCCCGAGAATGGTTCACCAAGCACGCCCCCAACTGGGCCACCAGTCATGCCGGCCGAGTCCTCAGCCGACTGGAACGGGACATCTTCCCCTGGATCGGCAGCCGCCCCGTGGCCTCCATCACGGCTCCTGAATTGTTGACGGCCGTGCGCCGGATCGAACAACGTGGAGCCTTAGAGAGTGCCCACCGGACCCTTCGGGTCTGTGGACAGGTGTTTCGCTATGCGGTGGCCACCGGACGGGCTGAACGCGATCCGTCCGGTGACTTGCGGGGAGCGCTGCCACCGGTCAAGGGAGGCCACTTTGCTGCTATTACCGAGCCGAACCAGGTGGGCCCCTTGCTGAGAGTGCTGGACGGGTACCGGGGAACACTGATCGTGCGCTGCGCCTTGCGGTTGGCTCCCCTGGTCTTCGTGCGGCCCGGCGAGTTGTGCCACGCCCAGTGGTCGGATATCGATCTGGAGGAGGCCGAGTGGCGTTACACCGTCACCAAGACCAGCACCCCCCATATCGTTCCCCTTTCCCGCCAGGCAGTGGCGATCCTGCGCGAACTGCTTCCTCTGACTGGACAGGGACGTTATGTTTTCCCCAGTGCCCGCACTCCGAAAGGGGACCGCCCGATGAGCAACAATGCCATTTTGGCTGCCCTGCGGCGCATGGGTATTGGCAAAGAGGAAATGACCGGCCATGGTTTTCGGGCCATGGCGAGAACTATCCTGGATGAAGTGTTGGGATTTCGCCCCGATTTTATCGAGCACCAGTTAGCCCACGCGGTGCGGGACCCCAACGGGAGGGCTTACAACCGCACGGCCTATCTACCAGAACGGCGAAAGATGATGCAGGAGTGGGCAGACTACCTGAATCAGCTGAAGGCAGTGAGCAAGTGATTCCGGCCCATCCAGGTTCCTGAGCTTGATGACCGGGTCGTAGCGCTGATCTCGGGATTTCGAGTCGTGGGCGGATTACTGCAGAAGATCGCCGCCGCGCTTAGAGCGCCTGCTCGAAAGTCTACGCGAAGCCGTCGCCCGCCGAACGTCGCCTGGGACCCTCTCAAGCGGAATTTTCGAGAGGTCCTGAAAAAAAGACGCTCTCAGAGGGCCGGTGTTGGCCTGGAACGGGTGGGGAGTAAGGGTAGAGTGTAAGTCCTTGAGCGGCGTCCACGCCCCGCCAGTGCCACGGCGGCACGCAGCGGTTTCTCGAAACGGGCGCAGCCCTTTTTTTGGTTCGGGAGCTCCGGAGGCAGCCGACGATAAGTCGGCTTGGTCCAGTTGGTGGGAGTGTTTGGTTCCGATCCTACAGCTTGCGGACCAGAAGACTTGGCCGGTGGCGACCTTGTGCTTGTGCCAGCAAAACCGGAACCTCGACTGCGCCTACGGTTTTCACTTGAACGGTTCCCTCATCTCGACGCCGTTTCACCGTTGGAGCGTTGTGGATGGGGGTCATCTCTATCTACACGAATTAAAGGGGGTTTCGAAAATCCTCCGTAAACGCCTGTAGGAAACCGTCGAAGTCCCCCCCTGTGGTACTCATGGCTTTCTCAATATGGGTCATCGGCGTACACAATCTCATCCGCTTCTGATCGCCGCGGCCACGGAATGGTACTTCCTTCACAACACCTGTCTGGATCAGTTTCGGCAGCAGCGAATTGAAGAAATGATTCGCATTCACACCGAGTCGCCGACGAATCGTTAATTCATTCAATGCTGTGGCACGGAGAAACCCCCGCAGGAATCTTTGAACAAGACGCAAATCATCGTCAGGATCAGGGCTTTCCATCGTTGGGTCGACCTCGGTCGTCGCACCGCTGCCTATTTTGAATCCTGCCCGACGTAATTCGCGTCGGATCTGTTCCGGATCGAATTGAGCGTGTTGATCTTGGCCATCAACGCGGACGACACTAAAGACCTTACACTCGTCATCAAGAGACGATTCCGACACGTCCTCCGAGCCTTCTATCTCAAGACGTTCGAACTCGCAGTTCAGAAACTTGCAATTGCACAATTCCGTGTTAGCCAGGCTAGTTGCATGAAAATACGATCCGGACACTGTGAAGTTTCTCAGACGGCGCTGCCGCAGCGCACCGTCGGGAAAACTCATGTTTTGCACTTTGTACATTTCGTTGCCGTGGTCGTCTACGAAAGCAATCGCCAGAGTCCCACAATTCTCCCTGACGAACGACAAAGGCAATTCACTATCAGCAATCCGCTGCAGCAAATCCAGCGGTTCGCGCAGGTTTCTACCATGACGTCGCATGGTACTAACAGCTTCAATCACTGTGGATTCCGGTAAGGTTGACTTGTCGATGGTTGATCGTACTTCACCGGAATCGCACTCAATGAGCACCCGTCCCAATGCCTGTCCAAAATAGAACAGCCTGAAGTCCTCGTGATCAAACGTCAACGCCTTGCGATTGAAGCCGGACCTGACGAGTAATGCGTGCTCCTTGATCCTCTCTCCAATCTGTCGCGTCACCGCCGGAGTCTTCTTCTTCGCACTCGCAAATAGATCTACCAAGATCTTTACGACACTCATCTTTAGATCATCCGTCGCACTCAACCACATTTCTTGCGCCAACATGGCCAGCAATTCATGATGTTCCTCCGTGGTCAAAATCGCCCACCGTGGATCAAGAGAGTGCGCAAATAGATGTCCCCTTGCTTGCTGATGCACCCGAGTCGACGCCGCAGACCGCTGGAGTGCTCCCGCGGTGTCAAGCCCAGATAACTGGCAAAGTGTCGTCCCGAATCAAAGCGCCTCAGATCTCCCACAAAACCGGCCACCGCTGTGGCTGTCAGCAATCCCACCCCGGGGATCGACTGCAGTTGTTCAATCGCAACACTCTGTCGCGATAGCGCTTTCAGTTTCCTTTCGATCCGATCGATTCGCCCCTCCAGCTCTCTGACTTCCAGACAGATCTCCTCCAGCACCGATCGGATCCCATTCGGAATCTCCACTTCTGCATCTTCGATCCATCCTCGCACCCGCTCCACGGCCTGGCAGGCTCCAACGGGAATCGTCAAACCGAATTCCCGTAGAATGCCCCGCATCGTATTGATCCGTGCCGTGCGGGTGCGCATCCATGCCGTCCGCACCCGATGTAAGGCGGTCAACTGCTGCTGCGATTCATTTTTGATCGGAACCGGTCGAATGGCACTGTTGCGGTGGGCTTCCAACAACCCTTTCACATCACTGCGATCCGTCTTGTTGCGTAACACGTACGGCCGGACGTAGGCTGGCGGCAGCAGCACAACTTCGTGCCCCAGTTCCCGGAATCGCCGGCCCCAGTAGTGAGCCGAACCGCAGGCTTCCATCAGAATCGTTGCCCGTTGTTGCTTGGCCATGAACCTCAACAACCGAGTTCGACCCAGGCGATGCGTCTTCTCCATCCGACCAGGCTGCTCGGAAATGACCTGCCCCCAGGAACGAGTCCACTCTCTAAGTTAGACCTGGGACCATTTGAAGTCCACTCCATGGTATAGAACTCTGGGCCTGGGACCTGGGTAATCTGGCCTCCGGCGCCGGCGGCCGATAGGCCAAGGCGCTGTGAGGCCGTCGCTGGTTGTACTCCCTGCGCCATCTCTCGGCCAACACCTTCGCTTCCCACAACGTGTCGAAGACTTCTACGTTCAGCAGTTCATCCCGCAGTTTTCCGTTGAAGCTCTCCACATATCCATTCTCCCAGGGGCTGCCGGGCTCGATGTATAAGGTCCTCACCCCAACAGCCTTCAGCCAGTCCCGAACCGCCTGAGCCGTAAACTCCGACCCGTTATCGGACCGAATGTATTCAGGCACTCCCCGATCCACGAACAACTCCGCCAATCGATCCAACACGTCCTGGTGATTCATCTGTCGTTGAACCTCAATGGCCAGACACTCCCGGGTGTATTCATCCAGTAGGGTTAATAATCGAAAGGCCCTTCCGTCATGGGTTCGCTCATGCACGAAGTCATAGCTCCAGACGTGATCCTTGTGAGCCGCTCGTAACCGAACGCAGGATCCATCATGAAGCCACAGTCTCCTTCGTTTCGGCTGTCTGGACGGGACTTTCAGCCCCTCCTGTCTCCACAACCTCTCCACCCGCTTGTGATTCACTTTCCACCCTTCCCAACGAAGCATGGCCGTGATCCGTCGGTAGCCGTATCGCCCGTAGTGCGTGGCCAACTCCACCATCTCAGCCACCAATCGAGCCTCATCATCGGGGATATGCCTTTCCCTTCGCTGGATCGATCGAGCCTGTCCCAGCACTTGGCAGGCCCGACGTTCGGAGACGCGCTCTGCTCCCAATCTCTCCCTCACCCACACCACTGCGCGTCTCCTCTTCGTCGGGCCTAGAAGTTTCCCGAGGAAACTTCCTTTAGGATCTGCTTGTCCAAAGACAGATCTGCCACTAGCTTCTTCAACCGGGCATTCTCCTTCTCCAACACCTTCAACCGCTTGGCCTGATTCAGTCGAAGCCCTCCGTACTCCTTGCGCCACCGGTAGTAGGTCTGCTCGGTCACCCCAATCTGTTTGCACACCTGGCCCACCGTCTGTCCTTGGGCTAGACCTGCCTCTGCCTCACGCAGCTTCATGATGATTTGTTCTGCCGTAAACCGCTTCCGTGCCATCCTTGCCTCCTTCCTAAAACCGAAAATCCTAACATTCAACTTGGACCCGTTTTAGGGGGCAAGGTCAGTCTGATGGCCAAAATGGGCCTGGCGGTCATCTATCAAAAGCCGCGGACTTCACGGCCTCACCCGGAGAATCGAGTGTATCCGTATCTTCTTCGAGGATTGGCGGTCACCCGGCCCGATCAGGTGTGGTGCACGGATGTCACCTACATCCCGATGCGTCGGGGCTTTTTGTACCTGGTGGCGATCATGGACTGGTACAGCCGCTGGGTTTTGTCCTGGAGGCTGTCGAACACGCTGGAGCCGTCCTTTTGTTGCGAAGCACTCGAGGAAGCGCTCAACAGGTACGATCCCCCGGAGATCTTCAATACAGACCAGGGGAGTCAGTTCACCAGCACGGAGTTCACGGGACTACTCAAAGGGGCCGGGGTGCGTATCTCGATGGACGGGAGAGGCCGCTGGATGGACAACGTCTTCATCGAGCGTCTGTGGCGTTCACTCAAATACGAATGCGTCTATCTGAACGCTTTCGAAACCGGGTCGGAAGCCCGTCAAGGGATCGGCCATTGGATCGACCTATACAACAGCGAGAGACCTCACTCGGCGCACGCTGGGGCGACGCCGGAGGAGGTGTACACTGGCTTGAAAAAACATTCCGAGAGGGACCTTGCCCTCAGGCTCGCCCCCTCTCAGAATTTCCCTTACTGGCGGCAACAACAACTGCGGAGTCCACCTTAGAAATGCCGCCAAGTGGTCCAACCGATGGGGTCCACCTCTGTGATCAACTCATTCTCTGTCGTCAGCGTCTGGAAATCGAGGTTCGCATACTGCGCTATCTCAACCGCTGTTGCCGGCTGCGTTGGCGGACACTCACTTTCTCCGAGAGCGTGGTCCCCGTGCTTGCCGCGCACAGCAATTGTCCTCGATTTATCGGTAGAAAACAGAGACGATCCAAAAACCCGCAAATCCTCATCGTCTCCGCCCAGGGTAGCCGACGTGGCCACATGAAGGATTCCACCCGGAGAAACTCCGCATCGCTCGCGCACACGCCGCAATAGCATCATGATCTCCGCTGCCAGAGTCCCACTGTAAAGGTGGGCTTCATCGAGAATGATGCAGCGGAGATCGGGGCCAAAGAAGCGAGAGTCTTGTGGTCGGCACAACATGTACTCCAACATCGAATAATTCGTGATCACGATATCAGGCACACTGCCGAACGGTTCTCCCACAATGCGTTTCCCATTGTGGTGACCTTGCCCCCTAAAACGGGTCCAAGTTGAATGTTAGGATTTTCGGTTTTAGGAAGGAGGCAAGGATGGCACGGATGATTTCGCTATCGTAAAAGTGACCCAGATTGGGGGCGAGTGATCGAGTAAAAGTGACCCACCCCAATCAGACCTCTGTTCTAGGTTTGTTCAAGAGCAAAAGAACAACTAGAACGGAGGCCGGAGTGATTGGGATGGACCAGTACGAGCTTATCAGAACAGCCCACCGTGTATACGGAAAGAGCATCCGAGAGATCCGTCGGGAGACAGGTCATCATCGGGAAACGATTCGCAAAGCCTTGCAAGGGTTGGAGCCCAAGTACCGACGGAGAAAGCCACCCAGGTGTCCGATCATGGATCCGGTGGCACCGATTGTTGAGGGCTGGCTGCTGGGAGACCGGGATCGTCCTCGGCGTCAGCGTCACACGTCTCGTCGGATCTGGGATCGGCTGGTCGAGGAGCACGGATTTGGGGGAGCAGAATCGACGGTCCGGCGTTGGGTCCGGGAGTGGAAAGCGGCTCACGGCTGGGGGGCCAGCCAGGCAGTGGTTCCTCTGGACCCGGAAGTGGCCCGGGAAGCGGAAGTGGACTGGGGGACGGCCTGGGTCGAGATGGCTGGGGAGCGCCGGAGGGTGAAGCTGTTCGTGATGCGCTCACGCTACTCGGGCAAGCCCTTCGTGAGAGCCTATCCGTGGGAGCGTCAGGAGATGTTCTTTGACGCCCACATGCGAGCCTTTGCCTACTACCAGGGGATCTTTCGGCAACTGGTGTATGACAACCTGCGCCCCGCGGTGAAGAGAATCCTGCGGGGCAAGAAACGAGTGGAGCAGGAACGCTTTGTCTCTTTTCGCAGCTACTACACGTACAAGGCCCGCTTTTGCAATCCTGGAGTGGGCCGCGAGAAGGGTGGTGTGGAGGGCCTGGTCGGCTTTGCGCGCAGAAACTTCCTGGTGCCGTTGCCTCGAGTCAAAGACTTCGAAGAGCTCAACCAGATGCTCTTGCAGCGCTGCCGGCAGTATGGCAGTCACCGGATTGCGGGCCGGGAAGATGATCGAACTGTCCAGGAGCGATTCGAGTCGGAGAGATCGCGACTTCTGCCCCTGCCAGAGCGCCCCTTTGACAACTACAAGCCGCTGCGAGTGAAAGTGGATCGTTACCAGACGGTGCGAGTGGACCGTAACCGCTACTCGGTGCCCAGGGCGTATGTGGGTCGCTGGGTGTGGGCGCATGTGAGCTGCTGGCAGGTGGAGGTGTTTGCCGAGGGCCGGAAGATGGCAGAGCACGAGCGAGTGTTTTCCAACTGTAAGTGGCAGATCGATCCGCTGCACTATCTGGATCTGATCAGCCAGCGGCCTGGAGCGTTTGAGTCTGCCCGGCCTATTCTCCAGTGGCGAGACCGCTGGCCTGACGATTACGAAGTGCTGCTCGCCAGGTTGCGCAGCCGCCTGGGCGAGAACTCCGGCACTCGAGAGTTTGTCGGCATCCTGGGCTTGCACCAGCGCTATCCGGAAAGGCTTGTGGAAGAAGCGATTACCCGGGTGTTGGAGCTGCAATGCCCGAGCTTGGCTTCGATCCGGCACTGGATCCGTTACCAGGAAAGTTCCACTCAGTCGATCGCGCCCCTGCCTGCTCAGCTGATTCCGGGGATCACGGACCGTCGGGTCGAGAGGATGGCAGTGGCGAGCTTCAATGCCTTGCTGAGGAGTAGGGGATGAGCCGCGCCAGTGAAGCGGTATTGCTGAAGGATCACCTCAAGGAGTTGCGGCTGCCGGCCATGCGGCGAGATTACGCCGAGTGTGCGCGCCAAGCGCGGGAAACGCGGGCCAGTTATGAGGGCTTCTTGCTGGATCTGGTGAGCCGCCAACTCGAGCAGCGTCGTGCCAATCAGCTGGAGCGAAGACTCAAGCAAGCGCGCTTTCCGGTGATGAAAACGCTGGAGAAGACGGATCTCGCGTTGTGGCCGACACTGGATGCAGTCGAAGTGCGGGAGTTGATGGAGTGCAGTTGGATCTCCGAGCGAGAGAACGTGTCTCTAATCGGCAAGCATGGAACGGGCAAAACGCATGCTGGGACGGTGCTGGGAGTGGAAGCGTGCCGGCGCGGACACCGGGTTTTGTTTCAGAGCGCCTCCGGCCTGGTCAACACCCTGGTGGAAGCCCGCGAGGAAAGGCAGCTGGAGCGAGTGTTTCGAAAGCTCGATCGCTTTCACCTGATCGTCCTCGATGAGCTCGGCTACATCCCATTCTCGGAACAAGGAGCGCAACTGCTGTATCAAGTCTTTTCCAATCGTTACGAGAAGGCTTCGCTGCTGGTGACCTCCAACCTGGCCTTTGCCGAATGGACACGGGTCTTTGGCGATGCTTCCCTGACGGCAGCTCTGCTGGACCGGTTCACCCATCGTTGCTACATCTACGAGTTCGACTGGGAGAGCATCCGTCTGGCCGAGAGTCTGAAACGGCAAAAGAAGATACGCCGGAAAAGATCCGCCAAGTCGAGGCCAAAATAGCCTTCTGGGCCCCCGGAAGTGTCTCCTGACGGCCACACAGCAATGTCGCCTCGACCCGTGGCCCGTACATCTCCACCAGCAGGGACTTCAAGGGGGGCATGGGGCCAGTAGACCGCTGAGGGGCCGGTCGAGTCGCGCGCCGAGAGGGGCACTCCGTTCGGGCTCGCCCTCACTACGTCCCCTCTCCATCAGTCTTCAGGAACTCAAGGAGGTGGTTCTCCAGGATCAATTAGAACAACGTATCCCAGGGTGGGTCACTATTCCGTGATCACTCCGGGTCATTTTCCCCTTGTCATTCCGACACGGAAGCGGTTTACGGCAGAACAAATCATCATGAAGCTGCGTGAGGCAGAGGCAGGTCTAGCCCAAGGACAGACGGTGGGCCAGGTGTGCAAACAGATTGGGGTGACCGAGCAGACCTACTACCGGTGGCGCAAGGAGTACGGAGGGCTTCGACTGAATCAGGCCAAGCGGTTGAAGGTGTTGGAGAAGGAGAATGCCCGGTTGAAGAAGCTAGTGGCAGATCTGTCTTTGGACAAGCAGATCCTAAAGGAAGTTTCCTCGGGAAACTTCTAGGCCCGACGAAGAGGAGACGCGCAGTGGTGTGGGTGAGGGAGAGATTGGGAGCAGAGCGCGTCTCCGAACGTCGGGCCTGCCAAGTGCTGGGACAGGCTCGATCGACCCAGCGAAGGGAAAGGCATATCCCCGATGATGAGGCTCGATTGGTGGCTGAGATGGTGGAGTTGGCCACGCACTACGGGCGATACGGCTACCGACGGATCACGGCCATGCTTCGTTGGGAAGGGTGGAAAGTGAATCACAAGCGGGTGGAGAGGTTGTGGAGACAGGAGGGGCTGAAAGTCCCGTCCAGACAGCCGAAACGAAGGAGACTGTGGCTTCATGATGGATCCTGCGTTCGGTTACGAGCGGCTCACAAGGATCACGTCTGGAGCTATGACTTCGTGCATGAGCGAACCCATGACGGAAGGGCCTTTCGATTATTAACCCTACTGGATGAATACACCCGGGAGTGTCTGGCCATTGAGGTTCAACGACAGATGAATCACCAGGACGTGTTGGATCGATTGGCGGAGTTGTTCGTGGATCGGGGAGTGCCTGAATACATTCGGTCCGATAACGGGTCGGAGTTTACGGCTCAGGCGGTTCGGGACTGGCTGAAGGCTGTTGGGGTGAGGACCTTATACATCGAGCCCGGCAGCCCCTGGGAGAATGGATATGTGGAGAGCTTCAACGGAAAACTGCGGGATGAACTGCTGAACGTAGAAGTCTTCGACACGTTGTGGGAAGCGAAGGTGTTGGCCGAGAGATGGCGCAGGGAGTACAACCAGCGACGGCCTCACAGCGCCTTGGCCTATCGGCCGCCGGCGCCGGAGGCCAGATTACCCAGGTCCCAGGCCCAGAGTTCTATACCATGGAGTGGACTTCAAATGGTCCCAGGTCTAACTTAGAGAGTGGACTCGTTCCTGGGGGCAGGTCAGTGGAATTCACGTCCGCGCGCTTCCTGCCGGGTCCTCATCCTGCAAGCCTTCCACTGAGGTTCCCCGCGCTGATTTGCGCGGTGGGCGTCCTCAGGAGTTTCACTCGTGAAGTGGAAGACAGTAAGACTATTCTGGCCCTGAAGCCATCGGTAGATTCGGTCAACTTGATCCGCCACTAGGGCATTCATAGGATAGAGGATCAGGCACCTCATTCCTCCGTCCTTCTGCCTTTTCGGCGCAGTCCAGAGGTCGGACAACATAGGCAAAAGAAAGGCTTCCGTTTTTCCAAGGCCCGTTCCAGCAGTAATTACAAGAGCCGGTTGGTCTCCCTTTTTTGCCGCCGCAACCTCGCGGATCGCTTCGCTTTGGTGGTTGTACAGTAGTCGATCTGCCGAGAAGGCATCGCCAGCATTCAGATGGCGGCAAAGGTCAGAGGGAAACGGACCTTCATCACTCAATGTTTCCAGTGAGTCATCGCTGAGTTGGGCTGGAAACGCGCCCTCCACCCAGAGTTCACTAACCAACCCCCCGTCTTCGCCCGGTCCTTGCCAGACTCTCCGCGTTGCTTCGGAAAGCTTGCTGTCACGCACATAGTTTTCTGAGACGGCTAAATCCACAAGCCTCGTCCGAAGATGCTCGACCATCTTCAGTGCGTCAACTCGCCCCATGCTTTCGCCTCCTATGCGTCGGTCAGATCAATCCAGTGCCGGACCATCCGTGCCGATAGGTACCTACGGCCAGAATCTGTTTCGCCCAGCCTCAAAAGATCGGCACTGTCTTTATCCGACGGATGCCAAACCTTATTCATCATTGATTCGAAGCGCTCACGGAGAATTTCGTCCAGGTTTTTTTCCGTGATTCCGGTCGCACGCAACGTTCGTTCTGCTAACCCTCTCAACCTGTAATCTAGTTGCTGCTTACTAGAGTTGGGCAGCAAACCAAGGAGCTACCATCAGAAGGTGTGTAAATAGCATAGGCGGTGAGTATCCTTCCGGGTTGATTTAAAACCCAGGGCCGAAAGGCCCGCAACGGAAGGAGTACACACCGCATGAGCAAGCAGAAGATTGAGGAAAGTGTGGAGTCAAGAGTTTGTGATTGGCGACAGTTAGAATTCCCCGCGACGACAAATAGAAATCCCCGCTTTTTCAGGGCTGATCCTGACCATGAGGACATGGTTAAAGATCAGCAAGTGCGGAGGTTAGTGAAGTTGCGAAAGAACGAGAAGACGCTAACGATGGCGGCGGCGAGAGCGGGGCTGTCGCGAAAGACGGCTCGGAAGTACCTGAAGTCGGGAAAGCTGCCGAGCCAGTGTCAGCCGGAGCGGTATTGGAGAACTCGATCGGATCCGTTCGAGTCGGTATGGCCGGAAGTGGAAGAGATCCTGAAGCGATCGCCGACGGTGGAGGCGACAGCGGTGTTCGAGTATTTGTGCCGTCAGCAGGAAGGGGCCTTCCAGCAAGGCCAGTTGAGAACACTGCAGCGGAGGATCAAGCAGTGGAAGGTAGAACACGGAGAAGCGAAGGAGGTGATGTTCCCGCAGAAGTATAGGCCGGGACATCAAGCACAATCGGACTTTACCTTTATGGGGCGTCTGGGAGTGACGATCCAGGGTCAGCCGTTTCCCCATCTGCTGTACCACTTTGTGTTGGCCTACTCGAACTGGGAAGCGACCACGCTGTGTTTCAGTGAGTCGTTTGAGAGCCTCAGCCTGGGGCTTCAGAACGCGTTGTGGGAGTTGGGGGCGCTGCCCGAGGAACACCGAACAGACCGGCTCTCGGCGGCAGTCAACAACCTGAAGCGGGAAGAGTTCACCGAGCGCTATCAAGGGTTGCTGAACCACTTCGGGATGCGCTCGAGTCGCACCCAGGCAGGCAAGGCACACGAGAACGGGGATGTGGAACAGGCTCATCACCGCTTGAAACGGGCCATCGAGCAGGAACTGCTGCTGCGGTGCAGCCGTGATTTTTCCAGCCGGGAAGAGTACGAGGGCTTTGTAGCGGTGATTGTGGCCCGGCGCAATGCGGCCCGACAAAAGCGCCTGGGAGAAGAGCTGGCAGTGATGCGCCCGTTGCCGGCACGCCGTCTGGATGACTTCACCCGGCAGTGGGTGAAAGTCTCCCCCAGTAGTACGATCCGGGTTCGCCACAACACCTATTCGGTGGACAGCCGGTTGATCGGCGAGCGAGTGCAAGTGCGGGTGTGGGCGGATCAAGTGGAGATCTACTACGGGGGACGGAGCCATTCACGGATGCCCCGCTTGCGAGGAGAAGGCAAGCATCGCATTGACTACCGGCACGTGATCCATTCGCTGGTGCGAAAACCGGGAGCTTTTCTTCGCTATCGCTGGCGGGAGGATCTGTTTCCGGGGATCTTGTTTCGAGTCGCCTACGACGAGCTGCGCCAGGATTGTCCGGCCACGGCGGATCGCCAATATCTGAAAATCCTCGAGTTGGCTGCCCAGGAAGGAGAGCAGCGGGTGCGAGAAGCGCTTCAGGGGCTGATTGAGAGGGGACAAAGACATCCGTTTCGAAGCACTACGAGAATGCCTCGTCGATCCGGTGGTGGAACCCTGGAAAGTGGCGGTGGAGAAGATGGACGTGGGCCTCTACGACACGCTTCTGGAGAGCCGGGAGGTGAGATCATGAGCACAGGCAACTTGATCCGGCTTCGCGAGTGCCTTATCCAGCTGCATCTACCGGCCTTTCGGGAGCACTACGCCGCCCAGGCGGCACTGGCCACCAAGGAAAGTCTGTCCTATCCCCGGTTTCTACTCTCGTTAAGTGAGATCGAGGTGGTGGAGCGGCACGAGCGCAAAATCCAGCGCTTGCGCCGAATCTCGAAGCTTCCCTGGGAGAAAACGCTGACGGCGTTGGACCGCTCGCGCTTGCCCCAAAGCGTGGATCGACAACTGACGGCGCTGCTGGAAGGGACGTTTTTGGATCGCGCCGAGAACGTCTTGGCTTTCGGCAACCCTGGAAGCGGCAAGACCCATCTGGTCTGTGCTCTGGGCCAGGAGTTGATTCTGCTGGGGCGCCGGGTTCTGTTCTCTACCTGCGCCCTGCTGGTACAGCGATTGCTGCGGGCCAAGATCGATCTGACCCTGGAGAAGGAGCTCAAGAAACTGGATCGCTTCGAAGCTCTCATAGTCGATGACATCGGCTACGTTCAGCAAAGTCGGGAGGAAATGGAGGTTCTTTTCACACTGCTGGCCCATCGCTACGAACGTCGCAGCATCTTGCTGACCAGCAACCTGATCTTCTCGGACTGGGAGAGGATCTTCAAGGACCCCCTGACAACGGCAGCAGCTATCGATCGGCTGGTGCACCACAGCGTGATTCTGGAACTCAACGTCTCGAGCTACCGAATGGAGAGCGCCAAGGCAAAGCAGCAGGGAACCACGGAATGAGGAAAACGGGAGGAGGTCAAATCCGGGCAAATCGGCTGATTGGGCCCCCGGAAGTGCTGGCTGGGGACGATAGACGAGTGCCCGCCAAGGGGAGAGATCGTACAGCTCCCTACGGAGGCCGCTCAGGATCCTCGTGGATCTGGTCCACTCCCCTGGACACCGGCGCGAGCGAGGGGGAGCTCCCTTCGGGCTACGCTCTCACTCCGTCCCCTTCGCATTCTAAGAACAATCTCTCTTTTTTACAGAAAGGAGGACCGCGGAAAAGAGTCGTCTCAGAGGACGGCTACAGCTCTTTTTTATTTAATCCCTTTGGTGGGGATTTCCAGTTGTCGCCGCGGGAATAATAATCGTCGTTGATCAAGTTTGTTTCGAGGAGCTGGAAGATTGGGTGCGGGAGAAGATCCAAGGCTGGGTTCAAGAGCTGCTGGAGGAGGAAGTCACGGAGTTATTAGGGCGGCGTAAGAGTGAGCGGCGAAGGGCCGTGGCCGCTCCGTCGGGCTATCGCAATGGATATGGGAAGCCGAGGCATCTGACGCTGAGCTCGGGGACGATCCAGGTTCGAAGGCCTCGAGTGCGGGATCTAGAGGAACACTTTGAAAGTCGGGTGTTGCCCCTGTTTGCCAAGCGGACGCGGCAGGTTCGAGAACTGATCCCTGAGCTGTACTTGCATGGTCTGGCGCTGGGGGATTTTGATCTGGCTCTGAGAGGGCTTTTAGGGGAAAAGGCGCACCTGTCGTCCTCCACGGTGGCCAGATTGAAAGAGAAGTGGCAGGCCGAATGGGAAGTCTGGCAGAGTCGACCCTTGAATGATCTGGAAGTGGTGTATTTATGGGTAGATGGAATCTACGTCAAGGCGGGTCTGGAGAAGGAAAAGGCAGTCCTGCTGGTGGTGCTGGCCGCCTTAAGTGACGGAAGCAAAGCCGTGGTGTCGGTCACGAGCGGCTATCGGGAATCGACTCAGAGCTGGTCGGAAGTACTGCGCGACTTGAAGCGCCGGGGGATGGGCTGTCCACGGCTGGTGATCGGAGACGGCCACCTGGGCATCTGGGGAGCTTTGCGCAACGTCTATCCCCAGGCCGAGGAGCAGCGCTGCTGGAATCATCGGATCGTCAACCTGCTGGCCAAGCTCCCTAAGCGAGTGCACAAGCCGGCCTTGCTGATCCTGCGGCAGATCCCTTACGCCCAGACTCGAGAAGAAGCACAACGACTCAAGAAGGTTTTTCAGCACTGGTGCCGGCAGCGAGGGCTGACTCTGGCGGCTGAGCTAATCGAGCAGGACTGGGACCGGATGGTGACCTTTTACAACTATCCAAAGAAGCAGTGGCAGCATCTGCGAACCACCAATCCAGTGGAGTCACCGTTTGCCGCTCTTCGGCTGCGAACGGACGCGGCCAAGCGATTCAAGAAAGTGGAAAACGCCCAGGCGGTGATCTGGAAGATGCTGTTGGTGGCGGAGCAGCGATTCCGCCGGTTGAAGGCACCGGAGCTGATGAAAGACGTCTACCAGGGCGCCAAATATGTCAATGGAGTCCCGGTCAACCAAGTCCCGGAGGAGAAAGCCGCCTGATGTTTTTCCACACCTATTGACAAGAGCTCAAACCAAGTCGTACATGAACGAAACGGTGGATGAGTTCAAGGATTTTCGGTGTGTAGTTTTCCAGGCATCGTTCCATGCCCTTCCAGAGCAGAATTGGTGATATATCCGAGAGCATGGTCAAAAGATTGACGCACTGGTCTTCCTGATACACGTTTTCCCATCGGCCGGCCAGAGTGATTGCCTCGCTCGCATGTGCCGGAGAAAAGTCATTCCAGAGAAAATGGCGGATTACCGAATCAAGTCCCAGAATGTGTCCGTGCGGCTCAAGACCGTCGGGAAGGCCTTCATCGTTCAGCCAGGCTTTCAAGAAGTGGCACGGGGTGCTTAAGACCGCCGTTCTTACAGTTGGGCACAGTGTTGGATGCATGACCGGCACGCGTAGCCACTTCATGATTGCAAAATCTTGCGCGGTCAACTCCCTGCGCTGGCTAATGTAGTCTCTGATATTCCCTAGACTTGCCCAACAACCCAGCCAAGCGAGCTCTTGTCAATAGGTGTGGAAAAACATCAGGCGGCTTTCTCTCCGGGACTTGGTTGACCGGGACTCCATTGACATATTTGGCGCCCTGGTAGACGTCTTTCATCAGCTCCGGTGCCTTCAACCGGCGGAATCGCTGCTCCGCCACCAACAGCATCTTCCAGATCACCGCCTGGGCGTTTTCCACTTTCTTGAATCGCTTGGCCGCGTCCGTTCGCAGCCGAAGAGCGGCAAACGGTGACTCCACTGGATTGGTGGTTCGCAGATGCTGCCACTGCTTCTTTGGATAGTTGTAAAAGGTCACCATCCGGTCCCAGTCCTGCTCGATTAGCTCAGCCGCCAGAGTCAGCCCTCGCTGCCGGCACCAGTGCTGAAAAACCTTCTTGAGTCGTTGTGCTTCTTCTTGAGTCTCGGCGTAAGGGATCTGCCGCAGGATCAGCAAGGCCGGCTTGTGCACTCGCTTAGGGAGCTTGGCCAGCAGGTTGACGATCCGATGATTCCAGCAGCGCTGCTCCTCGGCCTGGGGATAGACGTTGCGCAAAGCTCCCCAGATGCCCAGGTGGCCGTCTCCGATCACCAGCCGTGGACAGCCCATCCCCCGGCGCTTCAAGTCGCGCAGTACTTCCGACCAGCTCTGAGTCGATTCCCGATAGCCGCTCGTGACCGACACCACGGCTTTGCTTCCGTCACTTAAGGCGGCCAGCACCACCAGCAGGACTGCCTTTTCCTTCTCCAGACCCGCCTTGACGTAGATTCCATCTACCCATAAATACACCACTTCCAGATCATTCAAGGGTCGACTCTGCCAGACTTCCCATTCGGCCTGCCACTTCTCTTTCAATCTGGCCACCGTGGAGGACGACAGGTGCGCCTTTTCCCCTAAAAGCCCTCTCAGAGCCAGATCAAAATCCCCCAGCGCCAGACCATGCAAGTACAGCTCAGGGATCAGTTCTCGAACCTGCCGCGTCCGCTTGGCAAACAGGGGCAACACCCGACTTTCAAAGTGTTCCTCTAGATCCCGCACTCGAGGCCTTCGAACCTGGATCGTCCCCGAGCTCAGCGTCAGATGCCTCGGCTTCCCATATCCATTGCGATAGCCCGACGGAGCGTCCACGGCCCTTCGCCGCTCACTCTTACGCCGCCCTAATAACTCCGTGACTTCCTCCTCCAGCAGCTCTTGAACCCAGCCTTGGATCTTCTCCCGCACCCAATCTTCCAGCTCCTCGAAACAAACTCTTGACTCCACACTTTCCTCAATCTTCTGCTTGCTCATGCGGTGTGTACTCCTTCCGTTGCGGGCCTTTCGGCCCTGGGTTTTAAATCAACCCGGAAGGATACTCACCGCCTATGCTATTTACACACCTTCTGATGGTAGCTCTGGCCTTTTGTGCATCTTTCTTGATCCACTCGAAGAGGGAGTATCCATTGTCTCCAACATCCGAAGGTGGTTTTTCGGCTAGAAGGCGCAACTGTGCGTCGTTACCCAGCATCCTCGGCAAGAAACCTCCAATGCAGCCGGTGTCAAGGCATCTAATGCCCAGTGAGTATCTTTCAACGTTGCTCAGGATCTGCAATTCACCTCCGTGCCCAGCGAAGTCCCGCAGCCGGATCTTTCCGTAGCGAAGCCTCCCCGCTTGGTAGCCTCCCTCAAGCACGCGGGCCTTGTTATCTCCGTCTGGAGCCCACACCCAAAGAGATGCAGTCCTCTCCGACAGATTGATGTCCTGATCCTGTTTCAGGGTCGCGAGTGTCACTTCTTCTGTCTGGCCATGCCGAAGCATGACAGCACCCACCAAGTTAAACGTGAGGCGTGGAATGTGGCTGAAGGTTTGACCTTCTGATTGGAATCGAACCCGAACTCTACGCTGTCGTGTTGCCAGTTCCCCTCTGTGCCAATATCGGTGAGACACTTCTTTCCCACCAAATTAGACTAGAGGGCGAGAAGTGGATCACAGGATAATGGAAAACAAGAGCGACAAAAGACTGATGATTTTGGAGGCCTCGGAGCGAAGCGGAGAGGTCTCCAAAATCGCCGTGGAACGGACCGAGCCAGAGAAGGTGCTGCCGCGCCCCGACCCGGAAGTTCCAGCCAAGGCAACCCGTCGCCGATTTTCAGCCCGCTCTAAGCTCCGGATCCTGGAGCAGGCCGATGGGTGTGAATCGGGCGAAGTGGGAGCGTTACTGCGCCGAGAAGGGCTTTACTGGTCGAATCTTCAGACCTGGCGACGGCAACGCGCAGAAGGAACTCTGCAGGCGTTGACCCCTCGAAAACGAGGGCGCAAGTCGAAGCCGTTCAATCCTCTGGATGCTCAAGTCAAGCAATTACAAGCTGAGAATCGGAAGCTGCAACGCAAGCTCGAGAAGGCAGAAATCATGCTGGATATCCAAAAAAAGTCTCGCATCTATTGGGAATCTCTCTGGAGAGCAGCAGCGAGAACGAAGACGAGAGCTGATGGACGAAGCGTTGCATTTCTCGGAAACTCACGGAGTCCGTGTGAGCTCTCAGGCGCTGGGTTTGCCACCGTCAAGCCTCTATCGGAAAAAACGACAGCGGGAACAGCCGGCGGTTGAAGCTCGACCTCGGCCGCCATCCCCACGAGCGTTGAGCCCAGCCGAAAGGGAGGCCGTAATGGAGGTTCTGCACAGCCAGCAGTTTATCGACAAGGCTCCTGCCGCAGTGTGGGCGGAACTGCTGGACGAAGGGCGTTACTTGTGCTCGATTCGAACCATGTACCGCATTCTGGCCGAACGTTTGGGAGTTAGAGAACGCCGTCGCCAGCGCCGCCATCCCCACTACTCCAAGCCGGAACTTCTGGCCACCGGCCCGAACCAATGCTGGTCGTGGGACATCACCAAGCTGAAGGGGCCCGTCAAATGGAGCTATTACTACCTCTACGTGATCCTGGACATCTTCAGCCGCTATGTGGTGGGCTGGATGGTGGCCACCCAGGAAAGCTCCCGCCTGGCCAAGGTCTTGATCGCCCAGAGCTACTCCAAGCAGGAGATCGTAGCGGGTGGTCTCACCCTGCATGCCGATCGTGGCTCGTCGATGAGTTCCAAAGCACTGGCCTTGCTACTGGCCGATCTGGGAGTCACCAAGTCTCACTCTCGGCCTCATGTCTGTGACGACAATCCCTACTCGGAATCCCAATTCAAGACCCTCAAGTACCGTCCCGAATTCCCGGCTCGTTTCGGCACCATTCAGCAAGCCAGAGACTTCTGTCGGGATTTCTTCGATTGGTATAACCGCGACCATCGCCATTCGGGTATCGGCCTGCATACCCCCGAGGACGTGCACTACCGCTCCGCCGTCGCCACGCGTCGCAATCGATCCCAAACATTGGAGGCCGCACAGGCACGTTTCCCAGAGAGATTTCCTAACGGCAAACCCGTTCCGCCCCCTCTTCCCGAGGCCGTCTGGATCAACCCTCCCGAAAAGGAGAACTCTTGAGATGAAGCTACAGTAATTTATTCAAAGAAGTGTCTCAAAGTTGTTGACATCTTCCGCGACGCTACCAGACAGAAGATCTCTTTCAAGTCCGCGGTTTCTTTGGGCGTTTACCAGACCTGCACTTCGTCAGCCGTCGTGGCTTAGAGTACTTTTTTACCGGGGAGAAGGTCACCGACAAACAGCTGGAATCAGTCTACGGGCAACTTTGTACGGACTGGCCCGAGCTGAAGGAGGCCCGCTTCCTGACTTGCTTGCCCTCCTACCCAAGCGAGGACCCTGTGCCACACTACAAGATCGTTCTTGTGGGAGGTCATCCAAACATCCAATCCCGGCGGGTCCGGCAAATCGAAAGTCGGGCTGATTCTCTCCTTTCTCAGGTCAATCACGAGTATTGGGGTAAACGAGAAAGTGGAAGGCTTGGATCGCCCCGCCTCGAGATGGTGCCCCTGCAGGAATTGCTGGAAGGTCTGGCTCCGGAGGCCTGGGAATCTCAGTCTAAGCTGCTACCCCTATATACACGAACCTGGGAATCACTCAAGCTTGTGAGTTCTCTCGGGAAAGCAGTACCGGAAAGGAAGGAAAATCCCTTCCAAGGATGAGGCTTGAACATTTCGCGGCTACGGCGGCGGCACCATCGGTTTCGACTCGGTCGCCGATGTGCATCGTTCTCTCGGGAAATATCTGAAAGTCCCTTAAAATCGCCTGAAAAACGGCAGGATGAGGTTTGACTCGCCCCAGTTCTTGACCGCAATAGGTGCTTTCGAAAAAGTTCCCAAGCCCCAGGGCCGCCAGTTTGTAATCGGCGCTGTAATCGGAAACCGCCACTTGGACGATTCCGAGCCCCTGAAGAAAAGCCAGCAACTCACGGACCCCCTTGCGGGCCCCGGTGGCCGCTACGGCAGGGCCAAACCGGTCGCGTTGAAGCCCGCCGGTCTCTTGTGTCCAGCGATTCTCCGGCAGTTCTTCGAGACAGCCGCCCTTTCTCCAGCGCAGGGCTTCAACGGCTGAGGTCGAACGGTGCAGCGCCCTCAATTCCCGGATCGCCTGGAGGCTCCTTGTCCGTAAGACTTGCGAGACCGCTTGCGTGAGAAGATGGAACTTCATCTTGCGGGTGGAGTAGAGGGTCCCGTCGACGTCCCAGCTGACGACCTCAATCGTTCTCCCGGCGAAGGTCATTAGTACTCGACAACGTTCAGATCGGGGACGCGGCGAAAGTGCTCTGCATCCCGAGTAACAAGCTCTTCCCTCGACGTCAAGATCTCGTAAATCACTGCGCTGCTGACCGATGCCCCCCTCGGGCACACCTGTCCTGACTGTGGCCCGCGGTAGGAGATCCGAAGCCGCATCCGTTTCCTGCTTGAAACTACGGTCGAGCTGAGTCTTTTCTTACTGCTGGAGTTGAGCCACCAGGTCTGCCTGCGAATGCTCGCTGGTCACAGCCACCAGTTGGTTCATCAAATCGGCCAGCTGGGCCGCTTTGCCGTCCGGATCCTGCACCTTGGTGCCCGAGGTCAACTTGAATGTGGACTCTTTGCCATCCTTGTCGGTAACGACAAAGGTCTTATTCCCGGAATCCAGTGCCGTGAGAGTTCCCTCGTCCTTTACCTTCTTGCCGCAACCAGCCACGGCAGATCCAACTGCCAGTGCAACAACGAGAATCAAAGAAACAAAAACTTTCATGCGTTTCTCCTTTCTGATTTGTCAAGCCTGAGGCGCCATTTCTGGTAAGATCGCAGACCTATTTTCCCCGGGGAACGCCCAACCTGGACTTCCCCTCAGCCCGGAGCGCCTCTGATTCCTCCATTGAGGCCATGATAATACATGGTAAGCACCGACGGTTCATGAAGCAAGATCAAAGAAAGTCTGCGGGTTGGACGGCAAGACTTCCCTTCCCTGGGCTTTGCGTGGTTCTTCCGGTGGCCCTGTTGTTCGCCTCGTCTTCCCAGACCACCGCGCACCCTGTACCCGACCTTCCCTTGCGCTCTTTTTTCGAAGCGGACGGCACTGCCCTCATCCAGATCGAGGTGGATACCCGCTGCTTAAGCGCGGACCCGGAAATGGAACCCTATCTGTTCCTGAATGAGTATTTGCGCCTGTCCCAGGCGGAGCGCGATCGCCTGCGGTCCGAGGCGGGCGATTACGTCGGAAGGACGGTGGAGATTTCCTTTGAACCGGGCGCCGCGGCCCAACCCGATTGGACCTTTGAGTTCACGACGTTTCAGTCCCGTCCACTTACCGGGGCTGATGATCCGGTCGTGTTGACCGGCTCCTGGAGGCTCGATCTGGCGGGACGTACCGGCTACCAGGTGCGCGCGCTGCCGGACGGCGATCTGAGCGTTCTGGTTCTCAATTTCTACCGAGGGGAGGTGCTAAGAGGCATTCAGGTGCTCTTCCCAGGTGAATCCAGCCGGGTGCTCAACGTCACCGCTCTGGCGGATGCAGAAGTTGGTGATCCGGCCAGGGAGTTGATTGAGGGAGTCCACACATCCGGAAACTGGACCACTTTCTTGAGCTTCATTCGGGCCGGATTTGTGCATGTCCTGCCGCTGGGCGCCGACCATATTCTCTTCGTGCTGGGTCTGTTCTTGCTGAGCCGAAAATGGAGGCCCTTGTTTTGGCAGGTGAGCACCTTCACAGCCGCCCACACCATTACGCTGGGCCTGGCCACCACGGGATTTGTCCAGGTCCCCGGGTCAGTCGTCGAACCGGTCATCGCCGGTAGCATTGTTGTGATCGCCCTGGAGAATGTCTTCTATCCGAAATACTCGCCCTGGAGATTGTTGGTGGTCTTTGTCTTCGGTCTTGTCCACGGCCTTGGTTTCGCCGGCGCCCTGACGAAGCTGGAATTACCGGCGACTTCCCTGTTGACCAGCCTGCTGGGTTTCAACGTCGGCGTTGAAGCGGGGCAATTGACGGTGATAGCGCTAGCTTTCCTGGCCACGGTTTGGCTGCGGGATGCCGATCGCTATCGAAAGCTCGTGGTCCTTCCCGGATCTATCCTCATTGCCCTGATGGGCGCCTACTGGATGGTTCAAAGAATTTCTTTTTAACGGCCAGAAACAAGGAGGTAGTGGCAGCTTTCTAGCTTGAACGTCGGACAAGTAGCTGTCTCGAGGATTGTGCCGACCTCGTCAGCCTCGCTCAAGGATACCGCCACCCCGCCGTGGCGGATGCCCCTTGAGTGCCTGCTCCTGGGGCTCTGTGCCCCAGCCCGGGGTCTTCGGAAGGATCAGGTGGCCGTCCTCGATCTCCGGCGCCAGGGTGAACAACTCGTCCCGCCAAGCCACCTGATCGATATCGATCTCCATGATCCGGAAATTAGGCACCGCGGCGACGAAGTGGGCGTTCATCATGGTCGACAGGTGGCCGTAGAAGTTGTGCGGTGCGATGTTGACCTCGTGGGCCTCGGCCAACGCAGCAATCTTCATCGACTGCCAGACGCCGTTCCACACCGCGTCGATGATCGCGACGTCCATGGACTGGTGCTCGAAATATGGCCGGAACTCGCGGAGGCCGATCAGGGTTTCGCAGGAACTGATGGGCGTGGTGCTACGCTGGCGGACGAGCGCAAGAGCCTCTGGGTTGTAGCTGTCGATCTCGATCCAAAACAGCGCCAGTGGCGCCAGGGCGCCCACAATTTTCAGATACCCTTCAGTTTTGAAGTTGAAGTTGAGATCAAGCAGGATGTCTACGTCGGGTCCCGCGCCTTCGCGGAACGCTTCCAGTTCCGCCTTCAAGCCATGGATAACATCTCGTTCCGCATTCAGCTCGGGATAACCGGCCGGCCGGTTATCCCGGCAAGTAGCCGGCCGGTGTGCGGTCGAACAAGAAGATGTTGGTTTTGAGGGCGGTGAAGCCCTTTTCCTTCACCTCCCGGCCAAGCGCCTTGACATCGTCGAGTGACTGCACTGGCGGGTAATCATACGCCTCTGGCCAATTGACCCGGTAGGTCCCGCAATGGGACCAGTACAGCCGGATCCGCTCGCGCCCCGCCCCGCCCAGGATCTCGTAGACCGGAACCCCATAGTGCTTCGCCTTGACGTCCAGCAGCGCGTTTTCGATCGCGCCGATCGCTTCCGCCACGACGCCGCCGGGCGCCGGGCGGGTGGCCGCGTAAAGGTCCCAGAAGAGCTTTTCAGTGTGCCGCGGGTCCTGACCAATCGTCAGATTGGCAAGGCCCTCGATCGCTGCAGAGACGCCGGGCGAGCCGAAGCCCTCTTGGAACTCGCTCCAGCCGACAAGGCCGGTATCGGTGGTGAGTTTGAGGAACGAGAAGTTCCGCCAGCCAGCGTCACAATGCAGAGCTTCGATGTCTGAGATCTTCATTTTAGGGTCCCACTCTGGGATGGGTGAACCCCCTCGCCTTTAGGCGAAGCCTTTGACCTTGCCCCCTAAAACGGGTCCAAGTTGAATGTTAGGATTTTCGGTTTTAGGAAGGAGGCAAGGATGGCACGGAAGCGGTTTACGGCAGAACAAATCATCATGAAGCTGCGTGAGGCAGAGGTAGGTCTAGCCCAAGGACAGACGGTGGGCCAGGTGTGCAAACAGATTGGGGTGACCGAGCAGACCTACTACCGGTGGCGCAAGGAGTACGGAGGGCTTCGACTGAATCAGGCCAAGCGGTTGAAGGTGTTGGAGAAGGAGAATGCCCGGTTGAAGAAGCTAGTGGCAGATCTGTCTTTGGACAAGCAGATCCTAAAGGAAGTTTCCTCGGGAAACTTCTAGGCCCGACGAAGAGGAGACGCGCAGTGGTGTGGGTGAGGGAGAGATTGGGAGCAGAGCGCGTCTCCGAACGTCGGGCCTGCCAAGTGCTGGGACAGGCTCGATCGACCCAGCGAAGGGAAAGGCATATCCCCGATGATGAGGCTCGATTGGTGGCTGAGATGGTGGAGTTGGCCACGCACTACGGGCGATACGGCTACCGACGGATCACGGCCATGCTTCGTTGGGAAGGGTGGAAAGTGAATCACAAGCGGGTGGAGAGGTTGTGGAGACAGGAGGGGCTGAAAGTCCCGTCCAGACAGCCGAAACGAAGGAGACTGTGGCTTCATGATGGATCCTGCGTTCGGTTACGAGCGGCTCACAAGGATCACGTCTGGAGCTATGACTTCGTGCATGAGGAGCTACCATCAGAAGGTGTGTAAATAGCATAGGCGGTGAGTATCCTTCCGGGTTGATTTAAAACCCAGGGCCGAAAGGCCCGCAACGGAAGGAGTACACACCGCATGAGCAAGCAGAAGATTGAGGAAAGTGTGGAGTCAAGAGTTTGTTTCGAGGAGCTGGAAGATTGGGTGCGGGAGAAGATCCAAGGCTGGGTTCAAGAGCTGCTGGAGGAGGAAGTCACGGAGTTATTAGGGCGGCGTAAGAGTGAGCGGCGAAGGGCCGTGGACGCTCCGTCGGGCTATCGCAATGGATATGGGAAGCCGAGGCATCTGACGCTGAGCTCGGGGACGATCCAGGTTCGAAGGCCTCGAGTGCGGGATCTAGAGGAACACTTTGAAAGTCGGGTGTTGCCCCTGTTTGCCAAGCGGACGCGGCAGGTTCGAGAACTGATCCCTGAGCTGTACTTGCATGGTCTGGCGCTGGGGGATTTTGATCTGGCTCTGAGAGGGCTTTTAGGGGAAAAGGCGCACCTGTCGTCCTCCACGGTGGCCAGATTGAAAGAGAAGTGGCAGGCCGAATGGGAAGTCTGGCAGAGTCGACCCTTGAATGATCTGGAAGTGGTGTATTTATGGGTAGATGGAATCTACGTCAAGGCGGGTCTGGAGAAGGAAAAGGCAGTCCTGCTGGTGGTGCTGGCCGCCTTAAGTGACGGAAGCAAAGCCGTGGTGTCGGTCACGAGCGGCTATCGGGAATCGACTCAGAGCTGGTCGGAAGTACTGCGCGACTTGAAGCGCCGGGGGATGGGCTGTCCACGGCTGGTGATCGGAGACGGCCACCTGGGCATCTGGGGAGCTTTGCGCAACGTCTATCCCCAGGCCGAGGAGCAGCGCTGCTGGAATCATCGGATCGTCAACCTGCTGGCCAAGCTCCCTAAGCGAGTGCACAAGCCGGCCTTGCTGATCCTGCGGCAGATCCCTTACGCCGAGACTCAAGAAGAAGCACAACGACTCAAGAAGGTTTTTCAGCACTGGTGCCGGCAGCGAGGGCTGACTCTGGCGGCTGAGCTAATCGAGCAGGACTGGGACCGGATGGTGACCTTTTACAACTATCCAAAGAAGCAGTGGCAGCATCTGCGAACCACCAATCCAGTGGAGTCACCGTTTGCCGCTCTTCGGCTGCGAACGGACGCGGCCAAGCGATTCAAGAAAGTGGAAAACGCCCAGGCGGTGATCTGGAAGATGCTGTTGGTGGCGGAGCAGCGATTCCGCCGGTTGAAGGCACCGGAGCTGATGAAAGACGTCTACCAGGGCGCCAAATATGTCAATGGAGTCCCGGTCAACCAAGTCCCGGAGGAGAAAGCCGCCTGATGTTTTTCCACACCTATTGACAAGAGCTCTGCATGAGCGAACCCATGACGGAAGGGCCTTTCGATTATTAACCCTACTGGATGAATACACCCGGGAGTGTCTGGCCATTGAGGTTCAACGACAGATGAATCACCAGGACGTGTTGGATCGATTGGCGGAGTTGTTCGTGGATCGGGGAGTGCCTGAATACATTCGGTCCGATAACGGGTCGGAGTTTACGGCTCAGGCGGTTCGGGACTGGCTGAAGGCTGTTGGGGTGAGGACCTTATACATCGAGCCCGGCAGCCCCTGGGAGAATGGATATGTGGAGAGCTTCAACGGAAAACTGCGGGATGAACTGCTGAACGTAGAAGTCTTCGACACGTTGTGGGAAGCGAAGGTGTTGGCCGAGAGATGGCGCAGGGAGTACAACCAGCGACGGCCTCACAGCGCCTTGGCCTATCGGCCGCCGGCGCCGGAGGCCAGATTACCCAGGTCCCAGGCCCAGAGTTCTATACCATGGAGTGGACTTCAAATGGTCCCAGGTCTAACTTAGAGAGTGGACTCGTTCCTGGGGGCAGGTCAACACCCCTCACAGTGTTTTCTCCTGTCGCTTCCTCTCCCTAAAGTCAGCATTGGTTTCTCCTATACGCTGATCGAGGTCGATAAACGTTTCCTTCTGCCTCATATGCTCTTGGATAAAATCTTCCCTCTCTTTCTTTGTACTCATGTTGCGTTCTAACCATGAGCGCCATGTCTCTTCGTGGTCCATACTACCGGCTAGACGTTTATTCCGCAGGCTTTTACCTGCCCTTTTTGTTTTTCCTGACTGTACTAGCTCGCCGCCCCCCTTTTCTGTTTTCTCGCGCCTTTTCCTCAGCGCTTTCTTTTCCTAACTGCTGTTCTTTTATGCGGTTCTCCATGTCGCCCCGCGCACAGTAGAAGTCTTCGTAGAGCGCGCGGGCCCCCAGGCGTTCCGGCGACAGGGAGGTGACGACGAATCGGGGATTGGCGCCTTTCGCCAGGAACTCGGCCTTGCCGACGACGCGTCGCTCCGAGGTCCAACTGTGGCGAGTCCGGTAGCGGAAATCCTGGAACACCCGCGCCGCTCGCCCGGTGGCGTTGAACTCGGCTTCGGCCTGAGTCATCGCTTCGGCGCTCTCTGACTTGAGCCGATCATTGTTGGCCAACCCCATCACGTAATCCACGTGATGGTCTTCACACCAGCGGAGCAAGTCATCCCGGCAAAAGCCCGAGTCGGCCCGGATGACGATCGAGACCTCCGGCCAGCTCTGCCGAATCCGGCCGACGATCCGTTCCAGTTCCTCCACCGATCCCGCGGCCCCATCGATATTGGAACACCGCAACCGGGCGCACAGCAGATGCTCCCCCGAGAAGATGTACAGCGGGAGATAACAGTAGTGGCGGTAGTAACCGTGAAAGAACCGGCCTTCCTGCTGGCCATGGATCGGGTCGTCGGTCGCATCCAGATCCAGCACCATCTCCTCGGGCGCCGATTCGTGGGACTCCACGAAGGCATCCACCATCCAGCCGTCGATCCGGTTCGGGTCCATCGCGATCTTCTTGTACCGCTCCTGCTCATCGACCTCGGCGCCGGTCAACTCCAACCGGTTCAGCCTACACCTGCCCGCCAGCGCCTTCCCCCGATCTGAGGCCTGCCGCCGCCGCTCCCCCAACGGATCGGCCTTATTCACCGCCACCGCCAGCATTGGATCGGTGCGCAACTGATCATGATCGTTCAGATCCTCGTACCCCAGACAGAGTCCGTAGATGCGCTGCCCCAACAACTCCTCGACCGTGTGTTCGATCAACCGCGGATCCCGGTGATCCCTGAAGCACGCGGTCAGTCCGGCAACGAGACCCGTCCGCTGCTCGACCTCGCGTAACAGCAGCACCCCTGCATCGGAGGTGATCTTCCCGCCGTCGAACCGCGCCTTCACTTTGCGTTGAAATAGTCCGTGAAATTCGAACCTGGCTTGTTTACACTCTGTTCTCATAAGGGCCGCCTCCGTTTGGCTTTGAAGTCGTTCTCGTCAAAACGCTTTATACCAAACAGGGCGGCCTTTTCAGGTCCCATCGGTGAGAAATGGCGGCTAGCCCAGCGAGTTCGGTCGATACGGCTACCGGAGGATCACGGTCATGCTGCGTGGGGGACCGGCGCTTCCATCTGCATGCGAAACACCGTTTCGAATGCACCGATGCCCGCGTCGAGTTCAGGCTGGGTGCGATGCATGCCGCGATGGAGGTGATTCAACTTCCGCACCAGATCCAACTGATCCCGCTGCTGGCTTTGCTCTCATCCTTTGTGACGCCTTGGGTAGTGGTGCTGGCATCCAGTTTTGTTTTGAGCGTCGGCGGCTCGCTGTGCGGCGGCCTTGCAGACGTTTTCGTGGGTGGCTTGGGACGGAATCCTAACTAAATCCGACTGCCGATAAAGCACGTTTGCGTGTCCTTTTCCCTCCTGGGGGCATCTGGTTAACCTCTCGCCCCTATGGATGGTTTTGGAACAACGGCCAGGGTCCTGTACTACCCTGAGACGGTCTCTGCCCTCAGATTGCAGAGACGATTCGAGAGCCACGGAGAGGGGACTGCTAAATGATCCCTGCAGGAGATGAAGGGCCTTGAAGATCAGGACTGATACTCCGATCCAGAATCCAGAGGACGATGCCCTCGGCAGGGCAGGACTGTCGAAATCGTTTTCAGAACAGCTTCTTTCGCTCGATGCTTCAGAAGGTGTCGTGATCGGTGTCTTGGGTCCCTGGGGTTCAGGAAAAACGTCCTTTGTTAATCTGGCTCGGCCACACCTGAAAAAAGCGGGAATCACGATCCTTGACTTCAACCCGTGGATGTTTAGCGGCACCGAACAACTCGTTGAGTCTTTCTTCGTTGAACTCTCTGCACAACTTACAGACCACAATCATTGTCGTTTTGATGAATTGGTTGAGAGCTTGGAAAGCTACGGAGAGATCTTCTCTGAACTGGGTTGGCTGCCTGTTGTCGGGTCATGGATTGAGCGAGTGAGACTGGCGATATCCATTTCTGAAAAGCTCCGGCGGCGCAGGAAGGAAAGCGTCGAGTATCGTAAGAACAAGGTCAAAAACGCCCTGGCCGCCCTCGACAGACCTCTCGTAGTGGTTATAGACGACATAGACCGTCTGACGACCCCGGAAATCCGAAATGTTTTCAAACTTGTCCGACTGACCGCGAATTTCCCAAACGTCATCTACGTCACGGTATTCGACCGCGGCCGCGTGGAGAAAGCATTGGATGAACGGGAACAGGGGATCGCTGGACGAGACTACCTTGAGAAAATTCTACAGTTGGCTATCGATCTCCCGGAGGTCCCAGAACAGGTGCTGGACAAACAGATCACCCAAGAGATCAACAACGTGCTTGCCGGAATTGAAAATTCGGGTCGATTCGACGAGGAGCTCTGGCCCGACGTGTTCTTCGACATTGTCCGACCCCTCATAAGGACTATCAGGCATGTTCGTCGCTATGCCACTGCGATTCACGGTACTGTGCGAGCCCTCAACGGCCAAGTCGCGCTGGTGGATATTCTCGCCCTCGAAGCTGTTCGCATGTCTCTCCCGGATTTGTTTTCTGCATTACACAAATCCATAGACGCCCTCACTACGACCTCGGAGAGGGGTTCTCCCCATCACGAAGATCCATCGCCCCTCGAAAATCAGATCAACGAACTGATCGAAAAGGCAGGAGATCACAGGAGCGTCGCCCGCCGCCTCGTCTCCCACTTGTTCCCCGCAGCCCAGCAGCATGTTGGCGGCTACCACCACGGCAATGATTTTAAAGCCGAGTGGCTTCGGGAGCGACGCGTGGCGCATGAAGATGTCCTGCGTCTGTACTTGGAACGATCCCCCAGTGAAGGTTTCCAGGCATTTACCGAAGCGGAACAAGCATGGGGCCACATGGCGGACGGCGAGGCCTTCGGCAATTACCTGCGGGAGCTGCCCGCTGAAGGGCTCCAGGATGTCATCGCCCACCTCGAAGTGTACGAGGAACAGTTCGCCCCGGAGCACGTTGTGCCAGGAAGCGTCGTACTCCTCAATCTCCTACCCGAATTACCTGATCGCCGGCGAGGGTTTTTTGACCTTGAACCACGCCATGCCGTCAGAAGAGTAGTCTTGCGGCTGGTGCGAAGGCTCGAAAGCCCAGACGCAATAGAGGATGCTGTTCGAAGCATCCTATCCCAGATCGAGAAGTTGTCGGCCAAGTGGGAACTGATCACGGTGGTTGGACACCAAAAGGGAGCAGGACACAGGCTCATATCGGAGCGTGCGGCACAGCAATTCGAGAGAAACTGGCGAGACGAAATCCGATCTGCTCCAGTCGAAGCTCTGTCCACAGAAACAAACCTCCTGCGGACGGTTGTCTTTGTAAAACAAGACTCTGGCCCCGATGAACTGCCTCTTGAAGTCCCAGATTCCCCCAGCGTTAGCCGGGCACTGCTTGAGTCAGCGCGTACGTTGACACGGCAGGCAGTCGGAAGGGTCGTTCGCCGGTCTTTTCGTTTGGAGTGGGATGCGCTGGTTGACGTGTGTGGCAGCGAGAAGATTTTACGAGAAAGGATCGAGAAGCTGAAGGCCACTCAACCAAAGGATCTCGATGAAATCCTGGAATTGGCGGACAAGTACCTTGGAGGGTGGCGCCCCCGGGGCTTCTATTCCTAAGATCACAAGGGGCCGTTCCGATGGGGGTTTACATAATTTCTAGACCTTCCCGGTAAGATGGTCTTGGAGCGGATGGGGAATCTGGCCCGTGCCTTCGTGTGCTCGGTCCGGTTTCGCCGGATTCTCAAGTCCCGTTTGCGTGGCTGAGTCGGGCTTTCGTAACTGTCGTATATAATCCCAAAGTATAAGGCCTACCGCATGAGTGAGCTGAATTTCAAGGGCAAGGAATTCGTCTACAATCACCACTTGTCGGTTCCGTTCCGGCCCTTGGCCATGGACGCCGAGAAGGGAATCGGCGAGCCGTCGCTCGATGGCAACCTGATCATCCACGGGGACAACCTCCACGCCCTGAAGGCCCTCCTGCCGCTTTACGCTGGGAAGGTGGATTGCGTCTTCATCGACCCGCCCTACAACACCGGCAATGAGCGCTGGTGCTACAACGACAACGTGAACGCCCCGATGATCAGGGAGTGGCTGGACTCGAACCCCGTCGGCGTCGAGGACGGCCTCCGACACGACAAGTGGTGCGCCATGATGTGGCCGAGGCTGCGGCTGCTTCACGAGGTGCTGTCAGATAAGGGCACGATTTGGATCACGTTGGACGCCAATGAGGTTCATCGTGCGACGCTGATTCTCTCTGAGATTTTCGGAGACGAACACAATCTGGGAATTCTTGTGTGGGAGAAGTCAGACAGCCCTCGAATGGACGCCGACACCTTTTCGTCAAGTCATGATTTCATTCTGGTCTACGCAAAGAATCCGGACGAAATGATCTTTCAACGCATCTTGCCAGAAGACGGATCTGCACCGGATCACTACAATCTGAGAGACGAGCAGGGTCGCAGCTACTACTTGAAGCCACTACGCGCGATGGGCGGTCAAGGTGAAACCCGTGAGGCACGTCCAAATCTATACTACGCGCTGGTAGCACCAGATGGCAGCGAAGTCTATCCCAAGCGCCAAGACGGTTCCGATGGAGCATGGCGATGGAGTTCGGAGAAGGCGACAAAAGAATCCGCGCGGATCGAGTGGCGTGAAGGGAAAGCTGGATGGACGCCATACTTCCGCATCTACGCAGACACATCGTCAGGCCGACCTCCCGAAACGATCTGGTACAACAGAGATGTCGGCAGTTCGCGTGGTGCAAAAGCGCAAATCAAGAGGGTATTTGGAAGTGCTGTATTCGATACCCCGAAACCTGTTGGCTTGGTTCGCCGGGTATTGGAAGTCGCAACTGAGAGGTGGACCCCATCGGTTGGACCACTTGGCGGCATTTCTAAGGTGGACTCCGCAGTTCTTGTTGCCGCCAGTAAGGGAAATTCTGAGAGGGGGCGAGCCTGAGGGCAAGGTCCCTCTCGGAATGTTTTTTCAAGCCAGTGTACACCTCCTCCGGCGTCGCCCCAGCGTGCGCCGAGTGAGGTCTCTCGCTGTTGTATAGGTCGATCCAATGGCCGATCCCTTGACGGGCTTCCGACCCGGTTTCGAAAGCGTTCAGATAGACGCATTCGTATTTGAGTGAACGCCACAGACGCTCGATGAAGACGTTGTCCATCCAGCGGCCTCTCCCGTCCATCGAGATACGCACCCCGGCCCCTTTGAGTAGTCCCGTGAACTCCGTGCTGGTGAACTGACTCCCCTGGTCTGTATTGAAGATCTCCGGGGGATCGTACCTGTTGAGCGCTTCCTCAAGTGCTTCGCAACAAAAGGACGGCTCCAGCGTGTTCGACAGCCTCCAGGACAAAACCCAGCGGCTGTACCAGTCCATGATCGCCACCAGGTACAAAAAGCCCCGACGCATCGGGATGTAGGTGACATCCGTGCACCACACCTGATCGGGCCGGGTGACCGCCAATCCTCGAAGAAGATACGGATACACTCGATTCTCCGGGTGAGGCCGTGAAGTCCGCGGCTTTTGATAGATGACCGCCAGGCCCATTTTGGCCATCAGACGACGAACCCTCTTGCGGCCTACCCGACCGCCCCGCCGTTTCAAGTGATAGACCATCTGCCGGGATCCGTAGTAGGGGGTCTTTAAGAACTGCTCGTCCAATCGTCTCATCAGTTGCAGGTTTTCTTCGCTCTCGCCTTTGGGCTCATAGTACAAAGTCGAACGGTTCAGACTCATCAGCCTGCATTGTCTACGAATGCTCAGCCTCGGGTGCTTTGGCTCGATCGTGGCCCTTCTGGCCTTTACACTCAGCGATCGAGCGCTTTGGACAAAAAATCCTTTTCCACCGTCAGTTCGCCGATCTTGGCATAAAGCTCTTTGGTCTCCGCCTCGCTTCCTCTCTGACGCTTCTCAACCTTGCCCGCGAACACATCGCCCAGACCTTCCCGGGCCCGCTTTTTCCAATTCGTGATCACACTCGGATGGATCTCGTAGCGAGCCGCCAACTCGCTCAGGGTGCGTTCGCCTCGAAGCGCTTCCAGCGCCACCTTCGCTTTAAACTGAGCTGAGAAATTCCTTCGTTTTGCCATGACTCCTCATCCTTTCTGATTCAGGTCGGAGCCACCTTAACAAATGGTCCAGTTTTCCGGGTCCACCTCTCTGAACACGATTCAATCATCCTGGACTCATTTGCTGGGTCAGGAACAACGGCTCACGCGGTGCTCGAAGCCAACAGGCGTGACGACGGCAACCGCAAGTTCGTACTCGTCGAGATGGAAGACTACGCCGACGGCTTGACGGCAGAGCGGGTCCGGAGGGTGATCGGCGGATACGCGTTCACCGGCACTCAGAAGACGGAGTTGCTCCGCGAGAAGATCACGTGGTCGAAGCTAAGGAACTGCCGCAAGCTCACCGAAGCGGTCGAGGGAATCGGAAACCTGCACGGGCACGAGTACGACCGAATCAGGAGGCAGGTAAAGAACGGCCAACTGATCGTCACCGGGGAGACGGCGGTTGCCGAACGGACTGAGGGGCTTGGTGGATCCTTCACCTACTGCACGCTTGGCGATCCCGTGGAACTCGACAAGCTGCTGACCGGCGAGACCTTGCCTGCCTACGATGGCCTCGGCGCGGCGCTCTTCCACATGGCGACGAATCGCGCTTTCGACCCGAAATCGTTGCGCGAGGCGGACTGCTATCTTGGCGAGGCGGTCGGCCAGCATGTCTGGATGATCTACAAGCCTGATCTGGACTGGCTGAAATCTCCTGAGGCGGCCCTGACATTGACCCGCGCCAGGGACTTTGCGGCCAGGGACCCGGAGAAGCGTCATCTGGTGTTCGCCCCGGCCCGGTACGTCAGCCAGAAGATGCTCGCCGAGGAGGGCATCCCGGTCGAATTCGTGCCCCTGCCGTTCGCGCTCTACCGCATTGATCGGGGCTGGCGCGCATGAGGTTCCGCCGACTGGAGTATCAGGACCGGGTGCTCGCCACGCTCGACACCTACATCACCCACCTCAAGGCGGAGAAGCAGAGAACCGACGCGATCAAGGCACTGGCGGCTGGCAAGGCGGATCTTGGCCTGCCGATTCCCGACTTCACCAAGAGTGCATGGGAGGCGCTGAGAGATCAGGGCAGGTTGCCGGAATCGCGTAGCTCGATTCCGTTCTCGCCGCGCACGGATGGCTGCGGCGACCCTGTTCCCAACGCGGTGCTCAAGGTGCCTACGGGCGGCGGAAAGACCTGGCTTGCCGTTTCGGGCGTATCGCGCATCATGGGCCGCTACCTCGGGCGCAACACGGGCTTCGTCCTGTGGATCGTGCCGAACGAGGCGATCTACCGGCAGACGCTGAAGCATCTCAGGGACCGCGAGCACCCGTACCGGCAGGCGCTCGACCGCGCCGCCGCCGGGCGCGTGCGGATCATGGAGAAGACCGAGCGGCTCGACGCTCGGGACGTGAGATCCAACCTCTGCTTCATGCTCCTGATGCTGCAATCGGCGAACCGGGAAACCCAAGAGTCGCTGAAGATGTTTCGGGATCGTGGCGACGTTCACGGCTTCTTCCCGCCCGAGGGCGACCAGCAGGCTCACCGAAGAGCACTGGAGCGGACGCGGAATCTCGACGCCTACGGAGGAATGCTGTTTCCGATGGTGAAGGATTCGCTCGGCAACGCCTTGAGGGTTATCCGCCCCGTCGTGGTTGTGGACGAGGGACACAAGGCCATCTCCGATCTCGCCTTCGGGACGCTATACGGCTTCAATCCGTGCTTCGTGCTGGAACTGACGGCAACCCCGAAGGACGTGAAGCGGCGCGGTGGAAAGAACCCGAGGCCGGGGCGCCATGCCAACCTGTTGGTCGAAGTTACGGGCCGGGAACTGGACCGCGAGGGCATGATCAAGCTCCCCCTCAATCTTGAGCCCCGGCACGGCACCGATTGGCAGGCTACGCTGAACGCGGCGATCACAAGGCTGAACGCGCTAGATGACGAAGCCAGGAAGTACCACGCCGACACCAACCGCTACATCCGTCCGATCATGCTGGTGCAGGTCGAGCGGACCGGAAAGGATCAGAGGGACAGCGGTCGCATCCACGCCAACGACGTGAAGGAATGGCTGCTCACGGCCGGGTTCGACGAGCCCGAAGTCGCCATCAAGACGGCCGAGTGGAACGACCTGAACGAGCCCGAGAACCAAGATCTCCTGTCGCCGACGAACCGGGTGCGTGCGATCATCACGAAGCAAGCTCTCCAAGAGGGCTGGGACTGCCCGTTCGCCTATGTGCTCTGTGCCTTGGCCTCAAGCTCGAACCTGAGCGCCATGACCCAGCTTGTGGGACGAATCCTTCGCCAGCCCGGTGCGATGAGAACGGGCGTCAAGGCGCTCGACGAATGCCACATCATCACGCATCACGCGGAGACCGAATCGGTGGTAGAGGCGATCAAGAGAGGATTGGAGCGGGACGGGCTCGGCGATCTGCACCCTCAAGTCCACCAAGGCGACGACGCGGCTGGACACGGAATCAGGAAGATCAACCGCCGTCCCGCCTTTGCGTCCACGGAGATCTACCTGCCCAAGGTCATGGTCAGGGACAGTGACCAAGTCCGTGAGCTCGACTACGGGACGGATGTCCTGTCCCGAATCGACTGGCGGGATTTCGATCCCGGGGGCATCGCGGACCGCATTCCCGACAACGCACGCGCCGCCGACACGCAGCTACGGCGCGTCAGCTTGAGGGACGACGATCGTGACCCGTTCGTTGACGAGACCGTCGCCGGGAGCGGTGAGGTACTTGCTCTCGATCCCGTGCATGCGGTACGCATGATTCTGGACATCGTGCCCAACCCGTTTGTGGGCCGCAGGATTGTAGGCCGGTTGCTGAAGAGGCTTCGCGAGCGCGGCTTCGACGACCCGAAGCTGGGCAGTATCGCCCGGCTCGTCGTCGAGGAGTTGCGCATGGGGTTGGACCGTGAACGCAACGCACGGGCCGAGGCGCTTTTCAAGGGAGCCGTCGCCTCCGGGGACATCCAGTTTCGCCTGCGTCTGGACGGACGAAACTGGCGAATGCCGGTCGAGGTCGATACGACCGAAGCGCCTGACGCCCGCCAGCTTGTGAGCGGGGGCGGCGGTCCGCTTCAGAAGAGTCTGTTCGCGCCCGTGTACGAGAGCGAGTTCAACCGCGCGGAACGCGAGGTCGCCGTGTATCTCGACGGCGAGGAAACGCTGACGTGGTGGCACCGCAACGTAGCACGCACTCAGTACGGCATCCAAGGCTGGCGGAAGGGCAAGATCTATCCCGACTTTCTCTTCGCCGTGCGGCCGGACGGGGCCGCTGGCCGCATCGTCGTCATCGAGACCAAGGGCGATCACTTGGACAATCTCGACACCGCCTACAAGCGCGAGGTGCTTTCCTTCCTTTCCAGCAGCTTCGCTTGGGACGACTGCACTCCCGCCGGAGAACTCGAGTTAGTCGTGAACGACGGCGTCACCGTGCAGTGCGCTCTGATCCTCATGAGCGAGTGGAAGACGAAGCTGCCGGATTTCCTCAGTGGCCGTGCCAGCTAATGCTAACGCGACCACGGGTCACCGTTTCATCGTTCCGTCGCCGCTAACGGTATCCCGCTCCTTGCACGTACAGACCTAGCCCGGATTATGCAAGAACCGTAGTTCGGTGTTGAAAAACGACTCGAGAAGTGGCCCAACTCGGAAGCGGGCAGGTGTGACAGGCGGATTTGCGAAGAATATGGGTTGGCGAGGCGTTTGAGTGGTTTGGGGAGTGAATTTCAGACAGATCTGGGCCTGGATGAGTGTCGGAAGCGGTTTTTCGGGGGAGCTGGGAAAAGCTAACTGGAGTTCAGGCGACTCAAGACGAGGTGGAAGAGGGGTTGTTCGGGGAAGGCTGAGGAAAGATGGACCCAGATGCGTCGAGTGGTTTGTCGGATCCGGGCCCCAATCTTGAGGACCCGACGACGTAAGGTTTCGATTTCGAGCTTGTGCCAGGGGGTTCCGTGAAGATAGTCGCGCAGGCGCACGAACATCTGGTAAGCCAGTGCATGCAGGAGGAGTCGAAACTGATTGGCCAGGAATCGATGACAGCTGAGTCGGTCCATGCTCAGATGATTCTTGAAGGCCTTGATGAAGTTCTCGGTCTGCCCTCGGTTTGTGTAGTGGTCATAAAGTGATTGGGAGCAGAGATCGTCCCGGTTGGTAACTACAAAGCGACGATTGATGCCACGCTGATCGACCTCCACTTTGACAATGACGCGACGGGATCGATCCCAGCTGTGGGCTCGATAAAGAAACTCGTCAAACTGACGCTGTTTTTCCTCCAGCTCAACGAACCTCAGCCGAGTCGAATCCAGCAGGGGCTCGACCACTCGCTGCAGGCGAGGGTTTCGACTTAACCCAATGACATACTGGAGTTTATTCTCTTCACATTCACAGAACTCGTAGAGCCGAGGCGTGGCAAAGCCGCTGTCGGCCCGAATCTCAATCTCGACATCCGTCCCCACTGCTTGTCGGATGGCCTCCACGACTCGCTTCAGAATGGGCACGATGTGAGAGGCAGCCCCCTTGTTGCCAGGTCTCAACACGGCACAGACCAGGTCTCCCGTGTCGGCATCGAAGATCAGCAAAGGATGCAGAATGTGGTTTCGGTAATACCCGTGGTAGAAGGAGAACTCCTGTTGGCCGTGAGTGTGGTCGTCGGTACTGTCCAGATCCAGGATGATCTTGCTGGGACGTCTCTTCTTCAGGGAGCGCACATAACGGCCTGGCAGCCACCGGCTCAGACGCATCAGATCCTTCTTGGTGACGGAGTTCTCCAGGCGGGAGAAAGTCGGCTGGGTGGCCAAATCGGGATCGCTCTCTGGCAACTGATCACAGACGGTCTTGAGCATCGGATCCGAGCGCAGCGTATCGGCGTCGTTACAGTCTTCGTAGCCGGCCACGATCTGCAAGACTCGTTGTCGGATCAACTTCAACAGGTCATGACGAATGTAGCGTTGGTCTCGACTTTCCGAAATACAGGAACTGAAGCCCTCGCACAATCGATGTTGACGATCCAGGGATCCAAACAACAACCATCCTGCGTCGGAAGTGAGGCTCCCCCCATCAAAACGAGCCGTGATGTTTCTGTGGCTATGAAATGGCAGGGTATTCTGGCAGACTGCTTTCAACATTGCCGTAGCTCCTGTTTAGGGTCATTGTTTCTCTAAACCCTTTTATATCAGAGAGCTACGGCCTTTTTTCTGGGCCCAAATCTCACTTGAATTTAGATCTCTTGCATAATCCGGGCTAGCGAAGTTTGGAGCGGGTTGGAAGTCGCTGTCGCGGCTGTTGCTGGTGAACGGGATATCATGGGCGTACGAGGAGGAAGTCCGGCTACTGGTTGATCTGGATGCAGGCGCGCGACACCGGGAGGAAGGACAGCAACAGGTGGCCCATCAAAGCAATAGCCCCTACTCCAGAGGTAATAACCCACATTCACCATATAGGACACTAAGATTGCTTGCCTGAATCAGTCTAAACTACTATAATTAAAGGAGATATAGCGCATAAAGTGGGCAAGAAATGGCTGACCCCAAAGGTGAAGGTTTGAAGCTCGGTTTTGATGGCAGTTTGAGGCTTGAATTTCATGGGGCTAAGGTCACATCGGATGCCGGGCTTCTCGCCTATCGTGACCTGGACGAGGCGTTGGTGTTATTCGATAGTGTTCCCTCCGTTTTTCACGATTCGCGGACCGGGCGCAACATCCAGCACGACCTCACGGCGTTGCTACGTCAATCGGTATACAGCCGTCTCGCTGGCTATGAAGATGTCAACGATGCCCATCGTCTGTCGGTTGATCCGACGATGCGAAGGATCACCGGAAAGAAGCTCGACAACAAGAATGCCGCCAGCGCCAACACGATGGGTCGATTTGAGACCCAGATGCTGTCTGTCGAGGACAACCTCCAAGCCCTTTCGGAAGTCAATGGTCGATGGGTGGAAAGAGCGCTGCAGAAAACAACTCATCGACGCATCATTCTGGATATGGACAGTTCAGCAAGTCCTGTCCATGGCCAGCAAGAAGCCTCTGGGTACAACGGCCATTTCGGATGCACCTGCTACCATCCCCTGTTTTGCTTCAACCAGTTCGGAGATTGCGAAGGTTCACTGCTTCGGCCCGGCAACGTGCACAGTGCGGATCGCTGGAAGGAGCTGCTGGAACCAATCGTGGCTCGCTACGAGACGAAAACAGTCCGCCAATACTTTCGGGGTGATGCCGCCTTCGCCAAGCCAGAGATTTATGAATACCTGGAGGAGAAGGGCTTTTTGTATGCTATCCGGCTTCCCGCCAACCAGGTGCTTCAAGAAAAGATCGAACAGCTGCTGACCCGACCTGTGGGGCGCCCACCCAGAAAACCCGTCGTTTGGTTTGCCGATTTCAAATATCAAGCCGCCAGTTGGGACCGGCCTCGTCGGGTGATTGCCAAGGTCGAGTGGCATCGCGGCGAACTCTTTCCGAGAGTCGGTTTCATCGTGACCAATAGGAGCGCACGAGCCCCAGGGGTGGTTCACTTTTACAACGGTCGCGGGAGGGCCGAGCAGTGGATCAAGGAAGGCAAGTATGCCTTGAACTGGACGCGGCTGTCCTGCCAACGCTTTATCCCGAATCAGGTGAGGTTGGGTCTGTTTGTTTTGGCCTACAACCTGGGCAATGTTCTGCGACGTCTGGTCCTTCCCAGAAGAATCAAACACTGGTCCCTTCGCACCCTATTGAGCAAACTGATCAAGATCGGAGCGAAGGTGGTTCACCATAGTCGGATCGTGACGTTTCAGATGGCGGAAGTCGCGGTCAGCAAGGAGGTATGGGCCGAGATGTTGTCTCGGATTAACCGCTTGAGATGGAGTACGGCTTAGCGTCCAGTGTTTCTGATCAAGTGGCTGGAGAGGTGTTTCCGCTTGTCGGATTTCGGCAAAGGCACCTGGATACGCCAAGGATCAGAGGCCCTTTTCAGCCGAAATATGAGGAACAACACTTGTTCCTTGGTTGGAGGGCTGATAGGTTTTGATTATTCGTCACAGGGAGGTCGGAGGAACACGGATTCGAAGTTGATATGGGGAATGTCGGAATAAAGGAAATCTATGGCGGGGCGAACACCAGGGATGCCGACGTTGAACGAGCCGTTCAAGTAGCCCGTGGAGGCAACAGGAGTGGGCTACTTCATTGGACATGTATCATCCCCGCTTTCAGGATACAGGAGACCGGCGGGGTGAAGGTATTGGGACACAACACGCTGCGGGGCATCGCCCGGGAGCTATTGGCGACCTGCCCACAACAACGTCACCATCGACTGGACGCTGCGAGAGAATGTGCGGGCGCACCTGCGTGTGCTGGTCAAGCGCGGCTACCCGCCGGACAAGCAGGAAAAAGCCACGCGGACGATCCTGAAGTAGACCGAGATCTTGTCGGCCAAGTGGGCGGTCTGACTGGCCGAGGCCAGCAGTGACAGTCAAGATCTGGGGGCAACTATGGGGGCAAACAACAAAATAATAAGGATAATATCCATTTAAAATCAACTACTTACCGTCTATTTTCAGTAGTGGTTACCTCCACCAATTCTTTTCTTTAATTACAATAACTTAGACGCTACTTCCCAGCTGCAAGAATTCCCAAGAAGTGAGAAAAAACACAATGGGAGTTATGTGGGATAAGTTTTGTTGTTCTCCCTCCAAAAAAAGGGACATTAGGAAGGGGACATCCATGATAAGTAGTTGTCAAGTGTGGGCAAGACTCCCCCTCAACGGTGCGGTGAGAGCACCGTGAACTCCAGAGTTCATTTACAGCAATCCGGACGATAGGTTTTTGTCAGCTAAAGGTGCTTCATGACCTTGGGGGTCAGAATCCAGACATCCATTTGCGGTATCGGGCTCGAGAGCGAGCCGTCACCGAAGCTTGAGTTTGGGCAAACCGGCCGTCCTCCAAACAGGTCAGTTGGTGTCTCAGGGTCAAACCCGTCACACAATCCCTTTCAGTGAGGAACGGCCAGAACCTTCCCGGCTAGCCCGGATTATGCAAGAGATCTAAATTCAAGTGAGATTCTGGCTCCAGGAAAAAGCCGTAGCCCTCTGATATAAAAGGGTTTACAAAAACAATGACCCTAAACAGGAGCTACGGCAATGTTGAAAGCAGTCTGCCAGAATACCCTGCCATTTCACAGCCACAGAAAGATCACGACGCGTTTTGATGGAGGGAGCCTCACTTCCGACGCAGGATGGTTGTTGTTTGGATCCCTGGATCGTCAACATCGATTGTGCGAGGGCTTCAGTTCGTGTATTGCGGAAAGTCGAGACCGACGCTACGTTCGTCATGACCTGTTGAAGTTGATCCGACAACGAGTCTTGCAGATCGTGGCCGGCTACGAAGACTGTAATGACGCCGATACGCTGCGCTCGGATCCGATGCTCAAGACCGTCTGTGATCAGTTGCCAGAGAGCGATCCCGATTTGGCCACCCAGCCGACTTTCTCCCGCCTGGAGAACTCCGTCACCAAGAAGGATCTGATGCGTCTGAGCCGGTGGCTGCCAGGCCGTTATGTGCGCTCCCTGAAGAAGAGACGTCCCAGCAAGATCATCCTGGATCTGGACAGTACCGACGACCACACTCACGGCCAACAGGAGTGCTCCTTCTACCACGGGTATTACCGAAACCACATTCTGCATCCTTTGCTGATCTTCGATGCCGACACGGGAGACCTGGTCTGTGCCGTGTTGAGACCTGGCAACAAGGGGGCTGCCTCTCACATCGTGCCCATTCTGAAGCGAGTCGTGGAGGCCATCCGACAAGCAGTGGGGACGGATGTCGAGATTGAGATTCGGGCCGACAGCGGCTTTGCCACGCCTCGGCTCTACGAGTTCTGTGAATGTGAAGAGAATAAACTCCAGTATGTCATTGGGTTAAGTCGAAACCCTCGCCTGCAGCGAGTGGTCGAGCCCCTGCTGGATTCGACTCGGCTGAGGTTCCTTGAGCTGGAGGAAAAACAGCGTCAGTTTGACGAGTTTCTTTATCGAGCCCACAGCTGGGATCGATCCCGTCGCGTCATTGTCAAAGTGGAGGTCGATCAGCGTGGCATCAATCGTCGCTTTGTAGTTACCAACCGGGACGATCTCTGCTCCCAATCACTTTATGACCACTACACAAACCGAGGGCAGACCGAGAACTTCATCAAGGCCTTCAAGAATCATCTGAGCATGGACCGACTCAGCTGTCATCGATTCCTGGCCAATCAGTTTCGACTCCTCCTGCATGCACTGGCTTACCAGATGTTCGTGCGCCTGCGCGACTATCTTCACGGAACCCCCTGGCACAAGCTCGAAATCGAAACCTTACGTCGTCGGGTCCTCAAGATTGGGGCCCGGATCCGACAAACCACTCGACGCATCTGGGTCCATCTTTCCTCAGCCTTCCCCGAACAACCCCTCTTCCACCTCGTCTTGAGTCGCCTGAACTCCAGTTAGCTTTTCCCAGCTCCCCCGAAAAACCGCTTCCGACACTCATCCAGGCCCAGATCTGTCTGAAATTCACTCCCCAAACCACTCAAACGCCTCGCCAACCCATATTCTTCGCAAATCCGCCTGTCACACCTGCCCGCTTCCGAGTTGGGCCACTTCTCGAGTCGTTTTTCAACACCGAACTACGGTTCTTGCATAATCCGGGCTAGCTGAGTTTTGTTCTAAATGCTTCCTACTGAAAATGGTCGGCCACTGCGATCGACCGCCATCAGGTAAGCTACCAGTTTCCTGGCAACCGCCAGCGTGGCTCGGTTGTGATTTCCTTTCTGCCTTTGCGTTTGTGCAACGGCGGCCAGCTGTGGGCTATATCGAGGAGCCAGCTTGGCCGCTTCCACCAAAACCCGCTGAAGATGCCGGTTACGGTGTTTGCTGATCGGGCTCGAGCGGTCCTTGCCTGCCGACTGCTTCTGGCCGCTGCACAGCCCACAGTAGCTGACCGCGTGACGAATCGCCCGGAAGCGACTCACTTCCCCCACTTCCAGCACCCAGGTCAAAGCCGTCACCACTCCCACAGCGGGAATCGTCATCAACAGCTCCACCCGACGCCCTACGCACGGTTGCTCACACAACCCCCTCAGCAGATCCCTCTCGATTTGCTGCAGTGATCGCATCGAATCGTGACTCAGATTCAATAGTTGCACCACCGATTCCGGCACTTCCTGCAGCTGCGACATCAGTTGTCGAAAGTAACGCTGTCCATGCAGCCGCTTCTGGTTGTACTGCACTCCCGTTTCCATCAACAGTCCCGATATCCGGTTCTTGAGCTGCACCATCTGTGACACCATCAGGTTGCGATAGCGCAGCACTCGTCTCAATTCTCGGATCTCAGCCGGCGGCACGTAGCTCTGCACCAGTAAGTCGCAGCGCAGCAGATCGGTGATCTTGCGCGCATCGATCCGATCATTCTTGTGTTTGCCCGCACTCAATGCCTTGAGCATGGCTGGATGAGCCACCTTCAACTCCTGGCTGTAGGGCTCCAATAAATCGTAGATCCATTCGCTAAAAAGGGTAGCTTCCAGCGCTCCTATCCAAGGTCTTTCCAGACTCTCAGCCCACTGCTGCAGCACCTCCCTCCGAGCCGCCAGTTCTCCTTCCTCAACCACCCTTCCGTCCGCCTCCATCAGGCAATAACTGATCTTCCGTTTGTGCACATCCAATCCAACGTAGTAACTTTCTTGCATGAGAATCCTCCTGGCCAGGGTCCTCTACAGGCCCGGCTCCTTTTAGGGTTTTTCTTACAGGAGGATTCTCTCTCCCACTTCTGTCACTCTTACTTATGCATTCAAACAGGTCCCGATTCCTGGCCTTCTTTCTCCAGCATGAATGATATGGTTGACCACGTAGCCGTCCAGGGCGCCCTCCGGGGCCACGGCGATTTGAGCTCCTCCCAGTCTGGCTTGAGTTGCCCTCCTGCTACTTGTTGATCTGCAGGAGACTTTGGTATAGGTGCCAGACTTGTTCGAGTCCCTCGCGGCTGATGCCCATTCGGCCACGGATCTCTGCTTTTTCTCCCACGCCGAGTGACTCGCAGAGCACTGGTTTGAGGTGCATGCAGGCGTTGGCTCGATTGATCCAGGTGCCGACGACCGTTTTGTTCCACATCTGAAATGCGTTTCTGTCCTTGGCTTCGTTGACAATCACCAGGACCGAGGCGTCAAGTTTCGCGTTGGGATCTTGGCTCCAGCCACCCGCACTATGGACATAGGTTCCCTTTCGGGCGACCCGGTCATGCCAGTATTCTCCGTCTTCTTTGCGATTCATCCTGCTACCGGGCAGAAACTCCTGATTGGCCCAACTGCCTCCTCCGTTGTTCGCGTTGAAGCAGAAGTCCAATACAGTTTTTTTCAACGGCTTGGTGGAGAGATTTTCCAGGGTCCAGTTGATCTCGACATAATATTCGCGTGGCAGTAGAGAAATCACGATTCGCCCGAAATTCTTGAATTCTATCGTTCCCAACCATGAACCGTTTTCTTGCTCCTTCCAGTCGACAGGGTTGGTATGGAAGTAGCGACTGTGAGGAAGATCAGTTACAAATTCCGGGAGCAGGGCTCTGAAAGAGGGAGCGTGCTGATTCGGCAAAGTGACGATGACATCGGCACAGGGTCGCGATGGGGACCAGAAGCTGATCTTTGCCACTTGTTCGTCTATTTGTTTTGCACTGTTCTGCGTCTGTTCTTCTGCGCCCATGCAGCTAGCGCAGATGAGAGCGACAATTGCTATATGGCCGGGGTTCGTTGTGCCATGAGTAATCTTCCTTGTTCGAGCCATGGGCGGACAAAAAGAATATCAGGGCCGGTGGTGAATAAGAAGAAAGACGCGTCAGGAAGGGGACAGGTCCCGATTTCCGGACTTTCTCCGGACTTTCTCCGGACTTTCTCCGGGCCGCACAGTCCTTCTGACCGAAACCTCTACCGGAACCGGATCGAGCGGATCGTCGCGCTGACGGTCCAGTGGCTGGAAGGAAGTCTGACCTGTTCGCCAAACTCTACTCGCACGAAGTTATTGCCCTTTTGAAGCGCCTCTGGGCTGACCGGCAGGTCCAGCAGAATCCACTTCCCCTGCTGTCCTGAAAAGGAATGCTCCCTTACAAGCGGCCTGCCATTCACGCTCAGAGAAACGCTCTGCGTATCGAGACTGCGCGGCAGGCGCAATTCGAATCTCAGGCTGTGGAACGACTCTGCCGGTGGAGAGACAAGGAAAGCAAACTCCGGGCCGAATACCCGGGCGTAGCCCCGCTGCGGCCGGTCCCGACTCAGACCCAGACCGCGAGTAAACCTCGAGACCTCCGGATCGGACAGGCTGTCATACCGACTCGGGGCCGGTCCCACGTTGTGGATCCCGGTCAGCTGCCAGCTGGACGGATCGCGGGCGTCTCCGTCCACCTGAAACTCGGCAAACGGTACCGGCTGCCCGGTCCAGAATTCCGCGGCAACGTAACGCTGAAAGGTCCGCTTTCGTCTCGACCCCGTTTCGCCGCCGAGAGCAGAGCCACCCTCGAACTCTCCGCCGAGGCCCACAAGATCCAGGGCCGTAGGCGCCACGTCAACCAGGGCCGTTTCCCGGTCGCTGTAGCGCAGAGGTCGGCCACTGTGGAGGGGTTTCACCAGGAAAGCCGGGCGGGCGGTGCCGAAGAAAGTGGGACGCAGGAAGGTGCTGTAGGTCGCCTTGCCGGTCAGATCGTTTACCGGCACGCTGCAGCCGTGATCACCCGAGACTACGATCGCCGTCCGGTCGTATACGCCCAGGTCCTTGAGTTTCTGTAACCAGGAAGCGATCCCTCGCAGCACGCACAGGGTCTGTCCCTTGTAGTTCTCGCGGCTCCTTTCCAGGCCTTCGCGGAACTCGCATTCCGCACTCCAACGCGGCGGGAGATGAGTTCCGATGAAGTGATACCACTTGTACCGGGGAACCGCATCCGCCACATGCATATGCTCAATCCAGTTTCGGAGGATGGGATCGGGAATGCGGGATTCTGCTCCCGCCCGCCGGTCTGAAAAGAGCCAGATTCCGTTCTCGTAGACCCGTTCCTTGAGCAACATTGGCGAGTGCCGAAACAGCGTGAGATCGGCCGCCATGCGCAGGGAGAAAGCCAGGCGCTGGAGGTGACTCTGAAAGTAGCCACGCGACGCCGGATCAATCAGGGGACGCACGGCACAGCTTTCCGCACGCTCCGGGCAGTAGATGCCCAGTGGCGTTACAAAGTCGAGACGATAGCCCGCATCCGACAGGCGGCGTGGATAAGAGAGCTCATTCAGTTGGTTGACCAGGCGGTTCTCATCGTAGCCCTTCGACAAATCGAAGATTCTGCCGTTGAGAAGGGTGGGAACCGACGGCCCCGTCCCCTGAAATTGCCCCACGTGATTGCTGAAAAGGGTGAACCCGGAGAACTGGGCGGCGATTTCAGGATGCTCTTCCAGAACCTCCCGCACGATGTCGCCCTGCAGGCCATCCGGAAGGAGATGTACAAGGTTGACCTTCGTCGACAGTTCAAAAACCCGCTGATCGACATTCCGATCGTTCGAGAGCGGGAATTCGTCCGGCCCCGGTGAGGCAAGGGCGCTGCACAAGAGCAGCGCGGAAGAGGCCAGAACGATCAGCGGAGCGAGTCGAGGAGGGCGACGCAAGCGCACAAGGAGGCTGTAGACCAGTGGTATAGACACCACGAAAAGCCCCAGTTCCAGCCAGCGCAGTCAGCCGTAGGACCTCCAGTTCACGATGGCTCCGTTGAGCTCGCCGTACTCGAAGAGCTCGTGAACGATGTTGCCCTGTACCACCAGGACGGTCGCGAGCGCCAGGAGCAAAAGCGACAGGTGCCGGCGCCAGCGACCGGACAGACCAGCGGAGATCAGATAGGTGGCCAGCATCCCGAAGCTTGTTGCCGCTGCCAGAGAGCCGGCGAGCAGGACCAGATGCCAGGTCAGACTGCGAGAATTCTGGAGCGCAACAAAGAAGGGGGTGGCAAATGCGAGAGGAAACCAGAATGCCAGATGGCACAGGAAATAGGTACTCGCCGACCGGGTACCGGGGGCGATTCTGCTCCGATTGCCTGGATCTCGGTTTCCTCGATACGATCCTCGGGCGCCCAGAGAGTCAGCTCCTTCTTCGCCCATGTCCCAGTATTACGTTGTAACGTAGTAACCTCAACTCCATCTGAGAACTTCCTGTCTGACCTCAGCTCCACCGCGTGAGAGAGTCTTGGCCGTGGACTTGGCCCAGGGCGACCGGGTTGTCGTCACGCGACGGGGCAAGCCGGCTGCCGTGCTGCTTGGAGTCGAGGGCAAGGACTGGGAGACTGTCGTTTTCGAGACCAGTTCCAGGTTCTGGGAGTTGATCGAAGAACGGCGAGGCGAGCCGACGCTCTCGGCAGAAGACCTGAAGCGCGAGCTCGCCGCTGACTGACTCCGATCATGGCGGAAGGTGCGTTTCTTTTCTTCCTGAAGAAACGTGTTGCCGCATAGAGGAGAAAAACCAGGAATCCCAGTTCCACAAGAATCGACAGAGCGCTCTCCTCCAGGGACGTTTCATCAGCCAGTATTTGGGCGGCATCGCTGGCACCATTTGCCAGAGCCGACCCACTGCAATGAGTGCAGACGCTCTCGCTTGCCTCAATAGAGGGCCCTCGCTTTTTTTCCCGTGAACCGGGCGGTCCGGTCTTGCACCCTTTGTCGTCCTTCATAGTGAGTTCGAAATAGTGAAGATTGGAGGTAATTCAAAATGAACGGTGAAATCTGCCGAGACAGCGTGTTCTATTCCGAGGCAGGAGTCCGGGCCGAATTCATCCGACGGACATACAGCCACGTGGGCCTGGCGGTTCTTGCATTCATTGCGGTGGAGACCCTTCTACTCCAGTGGTCAGGTGCTGCACGTCTTGCTTACTTAATGCTCAACGGGCTCGACGGTTACTCCTGGCTGATTGTACTGGCTGCGTTTATGTGGGTTTCCGTGCAGGCCGACAACTGGGCCCGCTCAGAGGTGTCATCTCACCGACAATATATGGGGCTCGGCCTTTATGTTGTTGCGGAAGCCGTTATCTTTCTACCTCTGCTTTTTATCGCAGTACATTTCACCTCTCCCGATGTGATTCCGACGGCAGGGATCATCACGGGATTGTTGTTCGCGGGTCTCACCTTCACCGCCTTTACAACCAGGACGGATTTCTCTTTCCTGCGCGGTATTCTAGGGATCGGAGGATTCGTGGCTCTTGGAGCGATTGTGGCAAGTATCCTGTTCGGCTTCGGTTTGGGAGTTTTCTTCGCCACAATCATGGTGGCCTTGGCGGGAGTGTCGATTCTGTATAACACTTCGAACATCATTCGACACTATCGCCCGGATCAACATGTGGCTGCATCGCTGGCACTCTTCGCCTCGGTAGCGTTGTTGTTCTGGTATGTGCTGCAAATCGTCATGTCGTTCAGCAGTGACGATTGAGTGTGGGATCCCATTGTCTTTCGCTGGATCAGAATTGCCTGCTGGGCTGCTTTCCAGCACCTCTTGAGAATTCGGACCTGTTTGACTGACCTGCCCCCAGGAACGAGTCCACTCTCTAAGTTAGACCTGGGACCATTTGAAGTCCACTCCATGGTATAGAACTCTGGGCCTGGGACCTGGGTAATCTGGCCTCCGGCGCCGGCGGCCGATAGGCCAAGGCGCTGTGAGGCCGTCGCTGGTTGTACTCCCTGCGCCATCTCTCGGCCAACACCTTCGCTTCCCACAACGTGTCGAAGACTTCTACGTTCAGCAGTTCATCCCGCAGTTTTCCGTTGAAGCTCTCCACATATCCATTCTCCCAGGGGCTGCCGGGCTCGATGTATAAGGTCCTCACCCCAACAGCCTTCAGCCAGTCCCGAACCGCCTGAGCCGTAAACTCCGACCCGTTATCGGACCGAATGTATTCAGGCACTCCCCGATCCACGAACAACTCCGCCAATCGATCCAACACGTCCTGGTGATTCATCTGTCGTTGAACCTCAATGGCCAGACACTCCCGGGTGTATTCATCCAGTAGGGTTAATAATCGAAAGGCCCTTCCGTCATGGGTTCGCTCATGCACGAAGTCATAGCTCCAGACGTGATCCTTGTGAGCCGCTCGTAACCGAACGCAGGATCCATCATGAAGCCACAGTCTCCTTCGTTTCGGCTGTCTGGACGGGACTTTCAGCCCCTCCTGTCTCCACAACCTCTCCACCCGCTTGTGATTCACTTTCCACCCTTCCCAACGAAGCATGGCCGTGATCCGTCGGTAGCCGTATCGCCCGTAGTGCGTGGCCAACTCCACCATCTCAGCCACCAATCGAGCCTCATCATCGGGGATATGCCTTTCCCTTCGCTGGGTCGATCGAGCCTGTCCCAGCACTTGGCAGGCCCGACGTTCGGAGACGCGCTCTGCTCCCAATCTCTCCCTCACCCACACCACTGCGCGTCTCCTCTTCGTCGGGCCTAGAAGTTTCCCGAGGAAACTTCCTTTAGGATCTGCTTGTCCAAAGACAGATCTGCCACTAGCTTCTTCAACCGGGCATTCTCCTTCTCCAACACCTTCAACCGCTTGGCCTGATTCAGTCGAAGCCCTCCGTACTCCTTGCGCCACCGGTAGTAGGTCTGCTCGGTCACCCCAATCTGTTTGCACACCTGGCCCACCGTCTGTCCTTGGGCTAGACCTGCCTCTGCCTCACGCAGCTTCATGATGATTTGTTCTGCCGTAAACCGCTTCCGTGCCATCCTTGCCTCCTTCCTAAAACCGAAAATCCTAACATTCAACTTGGACCCGTTTTAGGGGGCAAGGTCAGACACGTAATGACACGTAGCGGGTCTATCGCAACTTTAATCGAGCTGGCAGCTTTTCGCGCTAGCGATGCATTTTCCGCAATAACCAGAGCTATGGGCTGCCCGTGATACATGACCTCGTCGCGGGCGAACAGCGGTTCGTCCTGGATGATGGGTCCAATAAACCCGGTACCCGGGATGTCGTCGAAGCTGAGAACCGCGTTGACGCCTGGAACTCGTAAGGCAGCACTCGTATCCAGGGCCGTTATGTAACCGTGGGCAATTCGAGAACTAAAGACGGCTGCATGCAGCAGGCCCTGTGGCGATGGCAAGTCATCGATGTATTTGGATCTCCCCGTAACATGGAGCTCACTATCGCAATGTTTCATAAATGGCTCGATCTCTAATGTGTCTGGGGAATCCTTTGGAGAAATGAGCGAGTATCAGTTGGCGAGCTAGAAGCCTTTTGTAGTCAGCGCTGCCTCGCACGTCGCTGACAGGGCAGATCTCGGTTTGGGCGAGAGACGCAGCCTCCATAGTGGTATCTACGGAAATCTTCCTGCCTTCGAGGAAGGCACTGGTCCTGGAAAGAAAAAGAGGGGTCGAGAACACGCCTCCCAGCGCGAGCTTTGCGCTCACAATGAGCTTGTCCTCGTATGCGATCTTTATAGCCGAATTGACTGTAGCGATATCCAGTCTGGGGCGTTTGGACACTTTTTCCCAATTTATCATCGTCATTTCAGAAGGCTTCGGAAATCGGATCGTCGAAATGATCTCTTCGGGCGATTTGTTGAGTTTCCTGGACTCAAGGTAGAAATCTTTAAGGGGTAGAAATCTCGAACTCGTATCAGTGATTAGTTCTATTTCCGCTTCAAGGGCCAGCAGCAAACAGGCTATGTCAGCGTTCGGTGATGCGTTACAGAGATTTCCCCCTAATGTCGCACGAGTGCGCACTGGCCAACTAGCTATCAATCCGTTATAACCTGAAATGCCAGGTATGGCTTCTTGAACAATGAGATCGTCGCCAAACCGTTCAAAACTCATTCTTGCATCTAAATGTATCCAATCCCTTACGACGCGAGTTGGAATACTCGACGATGCCTGATTTATGAAATGAATTGGAAGCTCGGAGATCTCGTGGCCCTGCCGCAAGTAGAAGTCGGTGCCTCCTACGATTACGATCGAATCCTTTGAGGGACCGCTTGTTGGCTGATCGGCCTTCGACAGAGTGCGCAAGCGTTCTTCGATATCTAGAAAATACCTGGGCAACTCGAACTTCTCGCAGAGCATCGATATTCGATCGTCACTGGTATCCCAGGAACTCAGTTTAGTGGCCACCTTCTGTCCCGCTGCTTTTATAGATCGGTATCCGGTGCATCGACAAAAATTTCCAGATATCGCGTAATTCAGGCCCTCGCAATCGAGCGGTTTGCTTGAGTCGATAGTCCACCCGGTCATCGACATCACCAGGCCAGGTGTACAATAACCGCACTGGGTTCCGGCGCATTCAACTATGGCTCTTTGCACCGTGCTGAGCTGTTCACCTTCAAGACCCTCAATAGTAACAAGGTGTTTCCCGGCGAGTTCGCCCATGGGTATGAGACAAGAGGTCATTGGAGCATATCTCAAACGATCTTCTGCAAGTTCACCAACGAGAACTGTGCAGGCACCGCAGGCTCCTTCCCGACACCCCTCTTTCGTGCCACTGAGGCCTTTGCAGTGGCGAACAAAGTCAAGTACCAAGAACCCGGGAGAGACGTCGGCTTCAATCAATGCCTCGTTTAGTATGAATTGAATCGATTGTCGCGTCGTCACGTTAATCTTCGTTTAAGCTCTGTCAAGGTGTCGAGGTCACTAGGAATCGAGACACAATATGCCCAATCCCGTCCTCCTCAGCAAGCACAAATCCCCTCCTTTCCAATCGGCGGACGCCCGATCCCGAAGATGAAGGGGATGGACTGCTTTGAGATGGCTCCGGCCAACTTGGATTAGATCCTGAACGGGACCTCGACTCTACTGAAACACCACTGGAATTGAAGCTCGCCGATGTTCAGATAGCGATCAACCCGGACGTTCCGGCGGGAGATTCCGCGCCTGGGCTTGCCAGGATTGGCCAATTTCTTCCAGGGATCTGCCCTTTGTCTCCGGCAACAGTCGCCATCCGGATACCAGGGCGAAAAGGCAAACTGCCAGGAAAATCCACAAGCCCCACGCCTCGCTTCCGAGATGCTCCTGGAAAGACGCCATCATGGCCGGAAATAAAGAGGAACCTAGAAAAGCCGACACCCATAAACTCAATGAGGCGAGCGTCATCCCCCTGGCGCGAAGGTGGGTTGGGAAGATTTCGGACATGATCAGCCAGGCAAGAGGGGCCAGGCTGATCACGACACCGGCCACGACCAGCAGCATCGCCAGCAGGAGAGCCGGGGGCCAGGAATCCGAGGGCAGGAAGACACTCGCCGGGGCGAGCCCTAGAACCATGGCGCTCACGCCGGTGAGAAAGAGCGCTCTTCTACCGAAGCGATCGATTGCCCACAACCCTGCCACCGTCCAGAGCAGCTTCCAGGAAGTGACGACGATGGATTGCAGCATTGGATCGGAAGCAATGGTCTGGAAGCCGGCCCGTCTAAAGGCTACAGGGGCGCTCAGGAGCAGAGGGCCGGCGCCGGTCGTCTGCTGCAAGACGGCGAGCCCGCACGCAATGAGTACAGCCATTCTGATTCCAGGCTGAAACAGATCGGCGAAACTTCCTGTTTGCCGCATCGGCAAACCGGAAATCCGTCCCATCTCCAGATCCGCGTGTTGCAATCCTCCGATACTGGCAAAAACCGTGTGCGCTTCCCTCTCCCGGTTCCTCTGGGCGAGCCATCTCGGGCTTTCCGGGATCCATCTCAGACCAATCAAAAGAAGCAGAATCGGCGCCAGCTCGGAAGCGAACACCCCACGCCAGGATGCGCTGGAGAAAAGATAGGAGACACAAAGCGCGGCCAGCGAACCGATCACGATGGCCAACTGGTGACCCCACACCAGCCGGCCGCGCAGGCGGGGCGGCGCCACCTCGGCGATATACATGGGCGAAACGATCGAAACCAGTCCCACACCCATCCCACCCACGATCCGAAAGATAGAAAAATCCAGCATCCCTCGCGGAAAGGCCGTCCCGAGAGCGGAGATCCCGAGCAGCGTCGCGCACAGATAGAGGGCCTTCTTTCGTCCCCAGCGATCCGTCAGGCCTCCCAGAGACAGAGCACCGAGGATGCAACCAATGATGGCGCTGCTGGCGCCGAATCCGAGCAGCCAGGGAGACGGGGAGAACTCCCCCTCCAGAAAGGGGGTAGCACCGGCAATGATCGAGAGATCATATCCGAACAGGAATCCCCCGACCGCTGCCAGGGTGGTGAGAGAATAGAGGTAGGATCTTCGAACCGTCCCGGGCCCGCCTTCCGAGAATCTTCCGTCTGCTTGCGAGAGGTGGCCCTGCGACATATGCTTGATGTTGTCTTGCGCTGAATCACCATAGCTCATAGCCGCTAAAACATGACAGACGAATCTCCAGGCCAGGTTGCCCTCGTAACGGGCGCAGCGTCGGGGATCGGCGGGCCACCGCGCGACTGTTTGGTCGTCGTGGCGCCAGCGTCGTCGCTGCTGACGTCGACATGGAAGGAGGTCAGCAGGTGGTGGACCTCATCCGGGAGTCCGGCGGGGACGCGACCTTCATTCCCTGTGATGTTTCCAGGGCCTCGGATGTAGAGGCCCTGGTTGGGCAGGCCGTTGCCCATTACGGTCGCCTCGACGTTGCCTACAACAATGCGGGTGTCGAATGCGAAATGGCAGCTATCGGTGATGCCGGGGAAACCGATTGGGATCGTGTCCCGTCTATTAACCTGAAGGGCGTCTGGCTGTGCATGAAGCACGAAATACCGGTCATGGTCGACCAGGGTCAGGGAGCCATCGTGAATTGTTCCTCGGTGGTGGGGCTGCTGGCACAGAGAAACATGGCGTCATACGTTGCCAGCAAGCACGGCGTGGTGGGACTGACCAGGGCTGCAGCGCTGGAATACGCCGGCGACGCCCTTCGCGTCAACGCGGTTTGTCCGGCCATCGTAGACACGGCCATGCTGCACCGCTACACGGGGGGCGATGCCGGTCTGGCGGAGGAGCTGACGTCGCAGTATCCCACCAGCCGCATCACGCAGGCCGATGAAGTCGCGGAAGCGGTGTTATGGCTCTGCTCCGACCGGGCGTCTTATGTCAATGGTCACGCACTCGTTATTGACGGGGGATTCAGCATTCAATAGTCAGTAGATTTCTTCGGCTCCTGCGGCCCCTTCCACTTCCTGGTCGGAAATATAGGGAGCTTCGGCACAATACACTGAACTCCGCCTTTCAAGGGTCTGCTCGATCCCCTTCAGATAAAGCAGCTGCCTTTGCAGGACCGTGAGCAAATCGGGCCTCGACTCGGCTCGGTCGCTTCCGCCGCGATAAGACAACTCTCTCGGAACAAGAGGCATATACACCGAAATGTAGCTGTCGAAGTTGATCTCCCTGAGGATCTTCATGATGGCGTAATGGTCGGCATGCCCCTGCCCCAGGAAATAGTCATTCGTCTCCCTCATGTGCATCAACTTGATGCGATGACCGGCGGCCCGGAGGGCATCGGTGATAGAGGCTTCCGCGATGTTCATATGGTAGACATCGGGTTGGATGCCCATGTTCGAAAGCCCGATCTCGTCAATCAGGTTGATGGCATCAAAGACCGAGGTCATCACACCCGGGTAGGCTTCATACCGGTTCAACGGCTCGAACAGGATGCTGATATTGCGCTCGGCCGCATACTCACAAATCTCTCTGGTCGAAGCCAGGAAGTTGCTTCTCAGAGTATGCAGCGGCAGTTTGGGAAAGGGTATTTGCGGAACAGGTGTCTGGACGGCGCAGATCTCGACGTACTGAGCACCGAAATCTGCGGCTAGCTCGACGCACTCCTTGCCGTAATGGATGCCTCTCTGTCTGGTTTCTTCGTCATCACTGGCAAGATCCCGGCTCTCTCCCGCGTGATGAAAAGCCCAGGCCGCCTGGACTTCAGCCACTTCGAGTCCGATCGAGCCGAGGAGTCGCCGCAGGCCTTTTCCCTTGATCCTGGCGGCATCGCCGGGGAGGTCGATCGCATCGTAGCCCGCGGCTTTAACGGCCTCCAGTACCCCCCTCGGATCCTCGGCAATGTCATAACCGAGCCTTTTGAACGTGTCGGAAATTGCCGAGTACTTAAACACCATCTACCTCCAGCCCATTGCGCAGACGGCGCTCTTCGATTGCCCGGGTGACCATCCGCATCGATTCTTTTGAGATTCTACCGGATCGTACATCAGCAGTGTGGAGATTACTACTTGCGACCTGGCCTGCCTGCGCAACTGGCGGCCGAGTTACCGGGTCTGAGAAGAAGGATCCTCATCTACCGTGGTCAGCGCCGACTGAAAACTGAGGAGGGTATCGATATCTGGCCCCTGGAGCTCTTTCTTGATGTACTCCAGACCGATCGGCTATGGCCTTTCCGAAAGGAAAAAACAAGAGTCGGCCAACTTGTTGACCCCTTGCTCGATGACGTAGATCGCGCTAGTGTGCTGTCCCGGAGGTTCGCGGTGTTAATTCGGGATGGATTTTCGTCGACAGTGAGGCGCGCGACGCAGGAAGGCCGGGCGTCTTTCGAGGTAGCGCAACAAAGCTGTCGGCGAAAAGGCGCCCGAAGTGGCGGCGTGAACTTCTGGGACAGTACACTAGTCTTCCAGGAGAAGTTCCGATCCATCCGTGAAGACAAACATGCGCGACGAAGCAAGGAACGCTAATAGGAGCCTGCATGAGCGGGAGTAAGTGCGGGGAACCGCTGCATTGAGCGGGCCGGCAGCCCAATCCGATTGGGATGAGACATTACGGGCAATCGTCGGAGGGACGGCGGCATCGACGGGCGACGAGTTCTTTCGCGCGCTTGTCTCCAACCTTGCCGCTGCGCTGCGCGTAAGTCACGCCTTCGTTTCCGAGTTCGTGGACGGCAATCGCCGGGTTCGCACTCTGGCGTGCTGGACGGGAGAGTGCTTCGCCGACAATTTCGAGTACGACCTGGCCGATACGCCCTGTGAGCAGGTCTTGTGCGGGGAAACCCTCCACTACACCGAGGGTGTACAAGCCACTTTTCCAAAGGACGCTCAGCTGGTCGAGTGGGGAGCAGAGAGTTACCTGGCGATTCCCCTCACCGACCCTTCCGGCACGGTTTTGGGCCATCTTGCAGTGCTCGACGACAAGGCCATGGCTGAACGGACTGACCTGCCGATTCTCAAGGTCTTCGCCGCGCGCGCCGCTGCCGAACTGCTGCGCGAGCGGGCTGAGCAGGCGAGGCGCAAGAGCGAGGAGCGGTTCCGTAAGGTATTCGATCACTCCAACGACGCGATTTTCGTAATAGATCCGCCCCGCGACGAGATCATTGATGTCAATGCCAAGGCATGCAGGATGCTCGGGTATTCCCGGGAGAAACTGCTCTCTATGTCCATCTCGGACATTCATCCCAACGAGATGCCGGCGTTGAGGGCTTTCGCCGACTCGGTGTTGCGCGATGGGCACGGCTGGACCAGTGAACTCACCTGCCTGACCAGTACCGGGAGTTTTCTGCCGGCCGAGATTTCGGCCTCAATTATCGATATCTCCGGCAGGTCCAGCATGATCGCTCTGGTGCGTGATATCAGCGAGCGGAAGCGCGCAGAGGCAGCCCTGCATCGGGTCAACGAAAGGATGAGGGCCGACCTGGAGGCTGCGGCCGGCGTCCAGGCTTCGCTGCTTCCCAGGGCGTCTCCGATCCTCCCGGGCTTGAGCTTCGCGTGGGCATTCAAGCCCTGCGAGGAGTTGGCGGGAGATATCCTGGACGTCTTTCAGCTCGATGAAGAGAGGGTCGGTTTTTACGTGCTGGACGTCAGTGGTCACGGCGTCGTAGCGGCTCTGCTCTCGGTCACGCTCCACCGTGTCCTGTCACCTGAGCCAAGCTTGCCCTCCGTGCTCAAACAGCACGTCGGGCACTCCAGGTATCGTCTCCTGACACCCGCTGAAGTCGCTACGCAGTTGAACTACCAGTTCCCCTTCCAACCGGCCAGGCCCCAGTACTTCACGCTTCTTTTCGGAATACTGAACCTGAGGACGAATCAGTTTCGTTTCGTCTCTGCCGGCCACCCCGGCCCCATCCATCAGCCACAGGGTGGTGATCCGGTCATTCTTGAAACACCCGGGTTTCCGATCGGCCTGCTCCCGAACCCCGGCTGGACGGAACAGGTGGTTGAGCTAAACCCTGGAGATCGACTGTATCTCTACTCTGATGGCGTCACTGAAGCCGTCAACGGCAACGGCGAGCAATTTGGCAAAGAACGTCTCTTTCGCGCCATCGGAGAAAGCCGTACCCGACCGCTCAGTGAAAGCACTTCTTCTCTGTTGAGCAGTGTAGAGGAATGGCGCGAAGGAGATCGGCTCGAGGACGATATCTCGATTCTGGCCCTTGAGACGACCGGGTAAAACAGGCCCCGCGTCGTTTTGGTCCTGCCGCGGCTCCGGACGGCTACTGGCAGGCGACCGGCCCCTCACTGGCCTTCTACGGCGGAAAGGTAGGTGGCTCTGAAATCTCCGAAGAGGGCAAAAATGAAGACCGGGAAGTCGGCGTTGATTTCCAGATGTCCGCCGATTTGTTCGAAACTCGAACCGAAGTAAAGATCCTCGCTCAGCAGCCCCAGGAATCTCTCTCCGTCGGCCAGCTCGAGGGTCTTTTCGGCGTTGATCTGCCCGGAGCTGTCAATAGCCTGGACATGGACCATCGTCGGAAAGTCGAGATTCTCGCTCTTGGGAAATGCGCTGAGAATTGCCAGTCCGGTAAACAGCTGCGCGGCGTTGGACTGGGCCACCTGCAGGAAACGCGTGGTCGAGCGGGGAAAAGGAATCAAGGGCAAAGACGAATAAAAGTCATTGGTCGAGAAGTTGATGACGCCGATGACTCGAACCCGTGGCAGCACGAAACCCAGGGCCTTCTCATGAACCAGGTCCAGTCGCAGATGCCCGGTCAGGCGGTCATCAGGCGGCTGGAGGCCGAAGAAGGCGGCCAGGTCTTCCGAGAAGACTTCGCCGGGCTCCAGAAAGAAGGGGGTGAAATTGATGCGATCCGCGAGCTCGTCGAAAAACTGAGCAATCACGAGCACCCGACTCGACTCCAGGTTGATGAGCCGCAGCTCGGTTGCGCCCCCGATTCGGTCATCCAGAAAGTAGTGAGGCGACCACAGTTGGCTGACCGGAGTGACGGGCGTGGCCACGGCGGTCGCTCGCGCTACGTTGCTGGAGAAAATTTGAAAGCCGCGCAGGATCTCCTCGGCATCCGCCTCGATGTAGCCATCCACCGGGCCAGGAGAATCAAACAGATCCTGCAGCGTGATCTTCAACGATCCCCAGGCCGGAAAGGAGTGCCGGGCCTCGGCGATCTGGGTTCCGGTTACGTCAAAAAGCCTGAAGCTGGAGTCGTTTTGCTCGGGGTAGGGGTTGAAAAAGTCCAGCCTTGTGGTCTGGCCGTCCTGCCCGCTTCGCGCCAGCGGCAGGTAAAGCTTCCTGGCTTCGGGAAGAGAGCGCCCGATACCGTCGAGTCGGTCGATGGGGCTGTTTCCGGTCATGAAAAAGCCCGACAGCTCTCCTGGATGGCCGCGGGCGAGTAAGGTTCTTGTCGTGACCGGCAGCCCGGGCAGGTCTTCTGCAATGAAGGCGGTCTGCCCCCTGGCCGGCAAAAGTGCGGCCTCTTCACGCAGGTACGTGAGCTCTCCCTCCGACCCGAATCCCTCCACGGTCAGTTCATTCTCTTCATCAGTCAGGTTGACCACCGCCGCTCCCACGAAAGGAACTCCTGTCCCCTGCAGGTCGGCCGCCGGCCCCGGGCCCGCAAAAGAGGTGGGGATGGTGAGCATAGCCGCCACCTGCCGGACTACCGTGGTGCTGGGCGGATCGAGCGTTCGCTGATCCCAATCGGCCTCACCGTGAAGAGACGTCTGGCCGGCCACCTGAGGCGAGACCGACACCGGGAACTCGATTCTTTGAGCCGGGTTCAGCGACCCGACGTCACAGGTAAAGATCGGGGTCGACTGGCTGCAGGTCACGCCGTTGCCGCCCGCCGATACCAGAAGCGTCTTTTCGGGGAGGGTCGTGGTAATCGAGACCCCGCTCAGCGAGTCGAGGCCGAAGTTGGTGGCCGCCACCGTGTAATCCAGGTTGCCACGAGCCTGCACTTCCTGCTGCCGGCTGGACACCAGCATTTCTACATCCTGGCTCCTGGCCGCGCCCACGGCCCGGGCCGAAAAGTGCAGGATGTCGGCCGCCGTTTCACCCCAGGAACTCACCTTGATCAGATAGGTCGCTGCGGGCGGTACGGATAAGGTCAACTCGGAAGTCAGCCCGGGCCCGGAGTCATCATCGCAGGCTTCGGGAACCGGCGTCCCGCAGGTTCCCGTGTAAACCTGCAGGACGGTGTCGTATTCGCTACCAGCCGAGGAAAGTTCTATTTCGATTGCAAGCGTCGAATCGTTTGTAAAGCCATAGTAAACACTGTGGGACTGCTCCGGCGTGAACGAGGAACCGCAAGTCGTTTCGGGCTCGGAGGGCTGATTTTCGGCTCCTCGGGCATCCACCATGTCCATAAACGGAAGGTCCGAGCGCACCACCGAGATCGCGTCCTCACAGTCGTCGTTCGGGGCTTCCTGGAAGGTATCCATATTGAGAACGAGGTCACCGGTCTCAAAAAACCCGCTGGGTTTGAGGAGGATTGTTTCTCCCGGCGCGACTGGAAGCGCCACTCGAGACCTCAGGCCGCCCGAGTCGTCATTACAGGTTTCAGGGACGGCCTGGGCACAGCTCCCCCGGTAGGCCTGAAGAACCGTGTCGAAGTCGCTTCCATCGGTATCGACGGAAAGATGCTGCGCCGAGCCGGAGCTGTTGGTATAGGAGTACCAGACCGCTCCGGTTGAAGGCCCGCAAGTCGACTCTGGCTCGCCGGTTTCAGTCGCTCCGGTGGTGTTGGCCTGGCCGGAGAAAGGAAGATCCGCCGATGCCACTGCAATGGCGCCTGTACAATCGTCGTTGGGCGGAGGGGGAGGGGGCTCGGCCACGCTAAAGAGTAGATATCCTCCCGGATTGCCATCAAAAGCACCCGTGACTCGAATCAGGTAGTCTTCACCCGCCTCCGCCGTGAAGGTCAGAGGGGCCAGGAATGCACACTCGTCTTCTTCGATCACCGGGCTTGCGCAGCTGCCTCGAAACACCTGAACTGCGGTGAGGTATTCACTGTCTCCGGTGTCCACGACGAGGTCCACATCCGCCTTGGAGCCGTTGCTCAGGCTGTACCAGACGCTCTTCGACTCGTCCAGCCCGGAAAGGCAGTCGGACGGAATCTCGCCGGCCCCCATGGTCGCTGCCTGTGTGAGTTGAGTATCCATGAACGGAAGGTCCGCCAGCCCAACTTCGACGGCGCCCACGCAGAGATCATTGGCGGGGACGGGAAACTGGTTCAACAGGACATCGGCAACGACGGTTTCGCCGGCTTCCGCCTCGATCAGAAAGGGGGCGGAAAACGGGTCGTCCGAGTCGTCGTGGGATTCTGCATTGCCGCTGTAGTATTCCTCGGGTCCAGGCAGAGACCCCACGAAGAAGACCGGCGTCGAAAATCCTCCGTCAACCGTGTCGCGCACCTCCAGACTGTACTGCCCTCCCGGCGTTAAACGGTTCAGTGCGAAGCTGCCGACAAAAGGGTTGTTGGGCGCGAAACCCGCAAAATCGCCGCTGATGGCGGAAACCGCGTCCAGAAGAGGGTCCCCGCTCTGGTTGCGAACGATCATCTGCCCTCCGGTCCGGGGTTCGTCCTGCTGGTCGAGCAGTCTGCCTTCAATACTCCCGAAATTCTGCAGTGGCTGGACGGGATTGGGATAGATGGTCGAGAGGATGGCGATATCGTCCAGATGGGGCGTGCTTATCTCCACGCCGATCCCCCCGGCTTCGGTACTGCCAAAGGGATACATGGTCTCCAAGTGCTCGTCCCCGACCACGATTGGCAAGCCGTCGGGCGTCAGGGCGTCAGACCCCCCGAACAGGTGGGCCTGGCCGTTGACCACCGTGTGCGCCAGGTTGATCATGTGCCCCAACTCATGGGTGATGACCCCCCGAAAGGCCAGGCCGTCGGCGTCCGCGGGGTCGACCCACGCCCCGTTGAGAATCACCATTCCCTCCGTGATTTCGGTTCCGTCGACGAACTCCGGAAAGCCGACGCCGATGACGCCGAAAGACAGCCCCAGGGCGTCAAAGATATCTCCGTTTCCATTCTGGTCGGCATCTTCGCTGTCGAACACGATCGGTGTCACACCGCCGTTGTCGATCCCGACGAAGTCGAAAATGTTGGACACCGCGAAATCGCCGGCACCGGCGGGACCCTGAATCGACCCGACGGCTCCCCCGTTTTGAAAGGTCAGAGAGGAGGAGTCGACGGCCTCCCAGTTTTCAGCAGCTGCCAGCAGCGTCGCCCGGGCGGTCTCGGCGTCCAGGCTTCCCAGAGATCCCGCGTCGGGATGGATAAGAGCCGTGGGAGGATCCCCCATCCACCGGAAGGGCACTCCCGGAGAATGCAGAACCAGAGGTCCACCGGCCTGCAGGACCCCTGCCAGGGCGAGTACTGCAACGACGACGCGCATTGACCGTGGTCGAGGCAAGCTCGGGGCCTTCATCGATCCCCTCCTCTCAGCCGCGAGGCCATCGAGGACAGGGGAATGGCCTCTCCCCGCACCAGCTCCTGGATCACAGTCTTCAGCCGCCGGTAGCTGACCGGTTCGCGCACCAGATCGGAATCACCCACCAGGGCGGACGGCGCGGCCGCTGACCTTGCCCCCTAAAACGGGTCCAAGTTGAATGTTAGGATTTTCGGTTTTAGGAAGGAGGCAAGGATGGCACGGAAGCGGTTTACGGCAGAACAAATCATCATGAAGCTGCGTGAGGCAGAGGCAGGTCTAGCCCAAGGACAGACGGTGGGCCAGGTGTGCAAACAGATTGGGGTGACCGAGCAGACCTACTACCGGTGGCGCAAGGAGTACGGAGGGCTTCGACTGAATCAGGCCAAGCGGTTGAAGGTGTTGGAGAAGGAGAATGCCCGGTTGAAGAAGCTAGTGGCAGATCTGTCTTTGGACAAGCAGATCCTAAAGGAAGTTTCCTCGGGAAACTTCTAGGCCCGACGAAGAGGAGACGCGCAGTGGTGTGGGTGAGGGAGAGATTGGGAGCAGAGCGCGTCTCCGAACGTCGGGCCTGCCAAGTGCTGGGACAGGCTCGATCGACCCAGCGAAGGGAAAGGCATATCCCCGATGATGAGGCTCGATTGGTGGCTGAGATGGTGGAGTTGGCCACGCACTACGGGCGATACGGCTACCGACGGATCACGGCCATGCTTCGTTGGGAAGGGTGGAAAGTGAATCACAAGCGGGTGGAGAGGTTGTGGAGACAGGAGGGGCTGAAAGTCCCGTCCAGACAGCCGAAACGAAGGAGACTGTGGCTTCATGATGGATCCTGCGTTCGGTTACGAGCGGCTCACAAGGATCACGTCTGGAGCTATGACTTCGTGCATGAGCGAACCCATGACGGAAGGGCCTTTCGATTATTAACCCTACTGGATGAATACACCCGGGAGTGTCTGGCCATTGAGGTTCAACGACAGATGAATCACCAGGACGTGTTGGATCGATTGGCGGAGTTGTTCGTGGATCGGGGAGTGCCTGAATACATTCGGTCCGATAACGGGTCGGAGTTTACGGCTCAGGCGGTTCGGGACTGGCTGAAGGCTGTTGGGGTGAGGACCTTATACATCGAGCCCGGCAGCCCCTGGGAGAATGGATATGTGGAGAGCTTCAACGGAAAACTGCGGGATGAACTGCTGAACGTAGAAGTCTTCGACACGTTGTGGGAAGCGAAGGTGTTGGCCGAGAGATGGCGCAGGGAGTACAACCAGCGACGGCCTCACAGCGCCTTGGCCTATCGGCCGCCGGCGCCGGAGGCCAGATTACCCAGGTCCCAGGCCCAGAGTTCTATACCATGGAGTGGACTTCAAATGGTCCCAGGTCTAACTTAGAGAGTGGACTCGTTCCTGGGGGCAGGTCAGCGACTGCCTCCGCGGACCTGTCAAAGGTCAGATTGCGATTGCCGAGGGCGTTTACAGCCTGCTTGGCATCGTTGATCCAGAAGGCCCCCTGGTAGAGACCGACTGGTGCTGAGAATCCAAGCGAGCTGGAAGGACCCAGGAAGATCAGGTAGGTCTCGTCGGGAAGGTACTCCGGCATGCCGGCTATGCGGGTGACATTGGCGCGCCCCGAACCGGGGCGAGATGAGTACCCGAACTGCTTCACCGTCACCAGGTCCCGGGGCGAACCGCGAAGCATCTCTACGACCCGGAACCCGTATTGGGTGTAGGGAAGCCCCCTGGCGTCCACGCCCGCCAGGACATTCACGCACTTGCCCTGAAAGATCGTCTTCGAGTGCCGGACCAGGTCCTCCAGGTTGACGACGCGCAGAGAGGTCGCCTGTGTGATGGACGGCCCGGTCAGAAAGAGGAAAACCAGTAAGGCGGTGAGGCGGCGGACGAACATAGAGTAACTCCTTGCCTTCCACGCTGGTTCAGATGGGAAAGGCTTTTTCATAACATATGGGTTGGCGGCCTAGACTGTCCAACCCCCTGCCCGCGATCTTGCCCCAATCACAGGTTTGGTTGAGGGTGGGCACATTGAGCCCGCTTTCCAATTGACTACGTCGACGGCGCAAGATACATTCTTTTTGAAAATGACTTTCAATTTCAATTGGGTCCCGGGGCGGTCCGGGCTCCAGACATCCTGATTCATCCCTGTAAGGGAACGGCGCCAAGTGGTCCATCCCAAGTCCTGCTTCAGTCTCCTGCCCCAGGTGTCGCTCCTCATCATCGCCTGCTTGACCGGGCTTGAGGCGCGGGATCCGCTCGGGCCCCGGGACCGGATTTCGGGCCGGGTCGTGGATCGAAGCGGCTCTCCCCTACCCGCTGTGCTCGTGACGCTGAAAGGCCCGGAGTCGCCGTCCGGGTCTGTCACCACCACCAACGGGCAGGGCCGCTTTCGCTTTGAAACACCGAGCGCGGCCACATCTCTTGTGGTCCTCGAGAAAGAGGGCTACAGGAGCGTCGTGCGGGACCTGCTGCGGGAACCCCGCGGCGGCGGCGAGATGCTTGTGGTGATGCTGGCATTGTCCGAGACGGTTGTGAGCGAGAGGATTATGGTCATTGGTGATGCCTCGGGCGTGGCCCGCCTCCCCGGCTCGGCACACTACCTGGGTGCGCTTGAAAGCAGCAGCGCGGCTTTCGACGACATTCACCAGCTGCTGCGCCAGGTACCCGGAGTCAATATCCAGGAGGAAGAGGGCTTTGGTCTGCGGCCCAACATCGGGATCCGCGGAACGGGCTCGGAACGAAGCTCCAATATCACCCTGATGGAAGACGGAGTATTGATCGCCCCGGCGCCTTACGCTGCACCGGCCGCCTACTACTTCCCGGTCACGGGGCGAATGAAGGCGGTCGAGGTGCGCAAGGGCTCGAGCCAGATCAAGTACGGGCCTCGAACCAACGGCGGAGCCCTGAACCTGGTCTCGCGCGACATTCCCAGCCGCTTCGAAGTGACAGGAAACCTCGGGGGCGGTGCCCACACGACCGGCAAGGCCCAGCTCACAGCCGGCAGTTCGACGGCCCGATTCGGCTGGCTGCTTCAGACCTACCACCTTTCTACGGAAGGGTTCAAGCAGCTTGACCGGGGCGGGAACACCGGTGTCAGGATCGGAGACTTTCTGGCCAAGGTGCGTTTCAACAGCGACGCGTCCGCTTCGGTCTATCAGCAGCTGGAACTCAAGCTGGGCAAGACATCTCAGGAGTCGAGGGAAACCTACCTGGGCCTCACGGATGAGGACTTCCATCGAGATCCGCTGCGACGCTACGCCGCCTCACAGAGGGATCGCTTCGATTCGGATCACGAGCAGTTTCAACTGACTTATCTGGTCGCTCCCTCGCGGAAGCTGGACATCACCACCTCCGTCTACAGAAACAACTTCCGCCGCAACTGGTACAAGCTTCAGAGCGTCGGGGGATCGGACATTGCCGAAGTTCTGGAAGATGCCGATGCCTTTTCCCACGAGCTGGAGATCCTGAAGGGCGCCGACAGCCCCGAGGACTCCCTGCTTCTGCGGGCCAACAACCGCCGCTACTATTCGCAGGGAATCCAATCAGTGGTCGGTGTGCGCCTGGACGCCGGGCGCTCGAGCAACCTGCTCGAGCTCGGGCTCCGCTATCACCAGGACCAGGAGGACCGCTTCCAGCACGAAGATGGCTTCCAGATGGGTGGAGGACGAATGGTCCCCACCAGCTCGGGGGCTCCGGGAAGCCAGTCCAACCGGATCGGTGATGCAACGGCGCTGGCATTTTTTGCTCAGAACACCCTGGAGCGAGGAAGATGGAGTTTAATGCCCGGGTTCCGGTTCGAAAAGATCAGTTTGCTCCGGACCGATTTTGCCCGCGACGACCCGGATCGCACAACTCCGACGGCAGTGCAAGGCAATGAACTCTCGGTTTTCATTCCGGGAATCGGCTGGCGCTTCGACTGGCGGAGCAATGTGCAACTGTTCGGGGGCCTGCACAAGGGATTCGCCCCTCCCGGACCCGGATCGGCGGAAGAGACCCAACCCGAGTCGAGCCTCAACTATGAAGGCGGCCTTCGCTGGCGCGAGAGCGGCTTCGAGCTTCAGGCAGCCGGCTTTTTCAACGACTACACCAATCTTCTTGGAACCGACACGCTGGCGTCCGGGGGCGCCGGCGAAGGAGGCTCATACAATGGCGGGCGGGCACGCGTGTGGGGGGCAGAGGTCTCGGGCTCGGTCGACCTAGCCGGTTCTCGCCTGGGCGGAACTCGGCTTCCCCTGCGTTTCGCCTACACCCTGACGGAAGGGCAGTTTCTGCAAGATTTCCACAGTGACTTCAAGCCCTGGGGCACGGTACGGGAGGGAGATCACATCCCCTATCTGGCCCGGCACCAGCTCTTCGCCGGGCTCTCCCTGCAAAAGCCCAGGTGGCGTCTGGATCTGAACTCCACGCTGGTCGGCCGGATGCGCACCGCCGCCGGCCAGGGACACATTTCCGACCTGCAAAGCACCGATGCTCAAGTTTTAGTCGACCTCTCAGGGGAATACGATCTAAAGGCCGAAAAGCAGGCGGTGACCCTCTTCGTCTCAGTCCAAAACCTGACCAACCGGGCCTACGTAGTGGCGAGAAGACCGGCTGGAGTCCGCCCCGGATTGCCGCGAACCCTGATGGGAGGAATCAGGTTCAATATCGGGCGCTGACCCTTTGACCGCAGAGTGGGAGCAAGGGGCCTCAGGGCCGCGACCGGCAATATGAGGTGGCTCAGGGTGGGAGGGCCCTGGCCGGCTGCCATTGCTTCTTCAAATACCGTCTCGAACCAGCCACAAAACGACTCCATTGGGCGATCGACGACGGTAGCGATACCCTTCACTCCGCCGACACCCCGGTCCGTTCAGTCTCGCCGGTTGCGATCGAGACGTGCAGAGGGCCGGTCAGCGAGTCCTGGGAGGCCCACAGGTTGAACTTGACGCTGGGCTGCTCGGAGCGACCAGGCCAGAAGTAGGCGCTACCCGGCCCGCCCCCTTCCCCGCACCTGAAAACACCGTTCCCTCGACTCCTGCATTCGTCCCGCTCGAAGTCGACGGTGACGGTGCGGCCCGTCCCGTCAGTCAAGGTGATCCGGGCTCCCTCGGACAGGTCCAGCACGTCCTCTTCTCCAAAGACGCCGATCCGACACGCACCCTCTACGGAAATCAGGTCCGTTCGGCTGCGGCGACCGAAGCGGACCCGGTCGACTCTCAGGGTGGGCCAGGGTCCAAAGCGGCGTGAAGCCTTGAGGAAGGCGTCCTTGCCTATTCGGGCGCCCATGATTCGACCCGGGATGTCGTCGGCCGTGGGGTGAATTCCACCGTAGATGCGGGAAATACTGGTCTCGTCCGAGGCGTCGCGGTAGGTCGCCCACTGCAGGGTAATATCCACGCTGGGGCCGTCCTCGAAAACCAGAAACTCGTTCTGCGGGGCAAAGAATTCGCCCAGGCCGCCCGGGAAGAAAACATCGCCAGTGAACAGGGTCATCATTTCCGCCGCCGCCCGGCTGAAGGTGCTGTGACCCGAGACATAGCCCGCGAACGGCGGCGTGACGAAGGTGGGCCGCTGGTAGGGCCACCAGTTTTCGGCCAGAATCCAGCCCACACCGGCAGTGGTCGTCTCGGGGTCGGGAATGTAGTCCGGGCCGCGCCACGCCCATATCGCGATTTTGCCGAAGTTGCGGCCCTGCAGTCCCGCCAGGTGCTCGTGACGCTCACCCGGCGCCATTGTCTCGTGTGTGATCACTTCGATCACGCCCGGTTTCAAACGGATCCCCTCGGGCCGGTAGGAGGGCAGGTCGGGATCGCTGCTCTGGCCGTGATCGGCCATGTAGCGGATTGCCGAAATGGGCCGTACGTAGTCGTACCAACCCTTGGCTCCCCAGGCCGCAACTGCAGCATCGTGGACTGTGCCGGCCAGGGCCAGGTAGAGCTTCACATCCCATTCCAGGTCGTCCACGATGGGCCCGACGCCGGCGATGCGCTTGACCACGAGGACATGGTCCGAGACGTAGTTGGCAATGGTAAACCAGTGCCCCGGAGGCGTTTCCGAATCGGGCCCATCTGCCCAGAACTCGGCCAACACCCGATAGTAGTCGCCGGCGGGAACGATCTCGGGACCGTAGGGCTCCCCCGTGACCGGGTTGACGGCGTAGCCGTTCCCGTCGTTGGTTCCCAGCGTGTTGTTGCCGCGGGCGTTGGGGCTGATGTCAATCATCACGCCGTCGCCCGGGTCCAGCGATCCGCTCCATTCGATCACCTGCTCAAAACCGGCGCGATAGTCCCCGTCACCGACACCTCCGATCAAAGGAGGCGGGCCCGGATCTAGATAGAGCCAGTACTGGTTCCCGTCAACGTCATAGATGGTGAGATCATCGGGTCTCAGCGCAAAAGGAGTGACCTGTTTGAATGCATAAGTAAGAGTGACAGAAGTGGGAGAGAGAATCCTCCTGTAAGAAAAACCCTAAAAGGAGCCGGGCCTGTAGAGGACCCTGGCCAGGAGGATTCTCATGCAAGAAAGTTACTACGTTGGATTGGATGTGCACAAACGGAAGATCAGTTATTGCCTGATGGAGGCGGACGGAAGGGTGGTTGAGGAAGGAGAACTGGCGGCTCGGAGGGAGGTGCTGCAGCAGTGGGCTGAGAGTCTGGAAAGACCTTGGATAGGAGCGCTGGAAGCTACCCTTTTTAGCGAATGGATCTACGATTTATTGGAGCCCTACAGCCAGGAGTTGAAGGTGGCTCATCCAGCCATGCTCAAGGCATTGAGTGCGGGCAAACACAAGAATGATCGGATCGATGCGCGCAAGATCACCGATCTGCTGCGCTGCGACTTACTGGTGCAGAGCTACGTGCCGCCGGCTGAGATCCGAGAATTGAGACGAGTGCTGCGCTATCGCAACCTGATGGTGTCACAGATGGTGCAGCTCAAGAACCGGATATCGGGACTGTTGATGGAAACGGGAGTGCAGTACAACCAGAAGCGGCTGCATGGACAGCGTTACTTTCGACAACTGATGTCGCAGCTGCAGGAAGTGCCGGAATCGGTGGTGCAACTATTGAATCTGAGTCACGATTCGATGCGATCACTGCAGCAAATCGAGAGGGATCTGCTGAGGGGGTTGTGTGAGCAACCGTGCGTCGGGCGTCGGGTGGAGCTGTTGATGACGATTCCCGCTGTGGGAGTGGTGACGGCTTTGACCTGGGTGCTGGAAGTGGGGGAAGTGAGTCGCTTCCGGGCGATTCGTCACGCGGTCAGCTACTGTGGGCTGTGCAGCGGCCAGAAGCAGTCGGCAGGCAAGGACCGCTTGAGCCCGATCAGCAAACACCGTAACCGGCATCTTCAGCGGGTTTTGGTGGAAGCGGCCAAGCTGGCTCCTCGATATAGCCCACAGCTGGCCGCCGTTGCACAAACGCAAAGGCAGAAAGGAAATCACAACCGAGCCACGCTGGCGGTTGCCAGGAAACTGGCAGCTTACCTGATGGCGGTCGATCGCAGTGACCGACCATTTTCAGTGGCTAGCATTTAGAACAAAACTCAGCTAGCCCGGATTATGCAAGAGATCTAAATTCAAGTGAGATTTGGGCCCAGAAAAAAGGCCGTAGCTCTCTGATATAAAAGGGTTTAGAGAAACAATGACCCTAAACAGGAGCTACGGCAATGTTGAAAGCAGTCTGCCAGAATACCCTGCCATTTCACAGCCACAGAAAGATCACGACGCGTTTTGATGGAGGGAGCCTCACTTCCGACGCAGGATGGTTGTTGTTTGGATCCCTGGATCGTCAACATCGATTGTGCGAGGGCTTCAGTTCGTGTATTGCGGAAAGTCGAGACCGACGCTACGTTCGTCATGACCTGTTGAAGTTGATCCGACAACGAGTCTTGCAGATCGTGGCCGGCTACGAAGACTGTAACGACGCCGATACGCTGCGCTCGGATCCGATGCTCAAGACAGTCTGTGATCAGTTGCCAGAGAGCGATCCCGATTTGGCCACCCAGCCGACTTTCTCCCGCCTGGAGAACTCCGTCACCAAGAAGGATCTGATGCGTCTGAGCCGGTGGCTGCCAGGCCGTTATGTGCGCTCCCTGAAGAAGAGACGTCCCAGCAAGATCATCCTGGATCTGGACAGTACCGACGACCACACTCACGGCCAACAGGAGTTCTCCTTCTACCACGGGTATTACCGAAACCACATTCTGCATCCTTTGCTGATCTTCGATGCCGACACGGGAGACCTGGTCTGTGCCGTGTTGAGACCTGGCAACAAGGGGGCTGCCTCTCACATCGTGCCCATTCTGAAGCGAGTCGTGGAGGCCATCCGACAAGCAGTGGGGACGGATGTCGAGATTGAGATTCGGGCCGACAGCGGCTTTGCCACGCCTCGGCTCTACGAGTTCTGTGAATGTGAAGAGAATAAACTCCAGTATGTCATTGGGTTAAGTCGAAACCCTCGCCTGCAGCGAGTGGTCGAGCCCCTGCTGGATTCGACTCGGCTGAGGTTCCTTGAGCTGGAGGAAAAACAGCGTCAGTTTGACGAGTTTCTTTATCGAGCCCACAGCTGGGATCGATCCCGTCGCGTCATTGTCAAAGTGGAGGTCGATCAGCGTGGCATCAATCGTCGCTTTGTAGTTACCAACCGGGACGATCTCTGCTCCCAATCACTTTATGACCACTACACAAACCGAGGGCAGACCGAGAACTTCATCAAGGCCTTCAAGAATCATCTGAGCATGGACCGACTCAGCTGTCATCGATTCCTGGCCAATCAGTTTCGACTCCTCCTGCATGCACTGGCTTACCAGATGTTCGTGCGCCTGCGCGACTATCTTCACGGAACCCCCTGGCACAAGCTCGAAATCGAAACCTTACGTCGTCGGGTCCTCAAGATTGGGGCCCGGATCCGACAAACCACTCGACGCATCTGGGTCCATCTTTCCTCAGCCTTCCCCGAACAACCCCTCTTCCACCTCGTCTTGAGTCGCCTGAACTCCAGTTAGCTTTTCCCAGCTCCCCCGAAAAACCGCTTCCGACACTCATCCAGGCCCAGATCTGTCTGAAATTCACTCCCCAAACCACTCAAACGCCTCGCCAACCCATATTCTTCGCAAATCCGCCTGTCACACCTGCCCGCTTCCGAGTTGGGCCACTTCTCGAGTCGTTTTTCAACACCGCAACTACGGTTCTTGCATAATCCGGGCTAGCCGGGAAGGTTCCGGCCGTTCCTCACTGAAAGGGATTGTGTGACGGGTTTGACCCTGAGACACCAACTGACCTGTTTGGAGGACGGCCGGTTTGCCCAAACTCAAGCTTCGGTGACGGCTCGCTCTCGAGCCCGATACCGCAAATGGATGTCTGGATTCTGACCCCCAAGGTCATGAATCACTTTTAGCTGACAAAACCTATCGTCCGGGTTGCTGTAAATGAAACTCTGGAGTTGACGGTGCTCTCACCGCACCGTTGAGGGGGAGACTTGCCCACACTTGACAACTACTTATCATGGATGTCCCCATTCCGGACTCTGGAAGGGAGGAACACCCAGCGGGAACGGGTTGCCGGCTTGATCCACGAAAAAATCCAGCGCCAGCGGCTGCCAGCGATTGGGGTCCACGATCGAGGGGTTGCAGGGAAAGGCCGGAAGCAGGGCCTCGTTGACCGGCTCATAAAACTGGTTGGCGTAGTCGTTTTCCTCGTTGGCACCATCGGTTGCCCCGAACGCGAGCACGGCGGCAGCGATCCGGTTGCCGAGGGCTGCCGGGGAATCGCCCGCCGTATCGGTGAAACCGATGTCATAGCCGAACTCGGCCATCTTGGCATCGAACGAGGGAAGCGACTCCCCAGCCCCGGGAGAGTTTGCGAAACGGGTGGTGAGGATACGGTAGGAGGCATAGCTGATTGCCTCTTGGCGGGCCCCGGCGACGTCCTCGCTGTTGGCTTTCTCCTGATGGAGATAGTTGCGGGCTACCGAATCGTAGGCCGCCCAGGCGTCCCACATCGCGATCGAAGTGTGGAAGAGATTGCGCGCATGCACGGTGGGACGGGCATAGTCCCTGCGGATGGCCCCCAGCAGTTGTTCGTTCCAGTGCCGGGCGGTCGAGTGGGGTAGCGGCCCGGACGACCCCGGGAAGAGAGCCACCGCCCTGTGCCGTGGAGGCAGCTCCTGCCCTGAGAGAGCAGAGACCACCAAAACCAGCACGGCGCAGCCTGCAACACGCCTCATAGAACGCACTCTCCCGGGACGGGGCCAGTTTAGTGACGGACGGCGATCAAGTCAAAATTCCAAGGGCAGCCGTACTCTTCCCGGCCCCGCACGGCCGCCCTCCAGAGATCGGGTAGTGGTCTACTAGATTGTTGCTCCGATCAATTCCCCTAGCGTCCAGACGTGATCCGTGATCCCCGCTTCCATCGCCGGGGTGACTTTCAGGCTCCCATGAATCCTCACGAAGTTGTACCAGGCGAAGTAGAGAGCGACGGCAGACTTCGGGTTGTCGAGCTTCTTTGAGAACCCCAGGCAGAGGCGGGTCATCCGGCGAATGAAGGTCCGCATGGTCAGGTTCGCGCGTTCGACATGCGACGTGCATATCATTTCAGGGTCGGGATTTCCGGTGACGCTGGTTGGGACTGCCCCGAAGCACTCTGAAGGCGAATAGCGTACCCGCCGTTCTTCGGTCGGATTGGCGTAGATTTTTATCAGTTGGGCGAAGTCGATATCCGCTCCAAACACATCCTCAACAGCCCCGACGTAAGGCGCGAAACCGTCCGTGGTAAGTTGCGTTCTATTCGCCAGCCGTCCGCAAAGGTCTGTCATCAGGGCGAGCGCGTTTAGCCCGGATCGCTTACCGACGATATAAGAAATGACGAGCTTGGATTTCGGGTCGAGAGCAACCCAGGTGTACTGATCGCCAATGGCGCGATCATCCTGGCCTCTCCGAACGTTCTTTTGTTTGCAGTGGACGAAGGACCAGATCTCGTCCGCCTGGACCTGATCGACCGTTACGTTGCGGATCTTCTCGTCAAGGATGCGCTCACAGCGTTCTCCGGCCAGCGCAAGAACTCGGAGTACGGTTTCCTTGTGAACACAAGTCAGACGCGAAGCAGCGTTGATCCCAACGCCTTCCACGAGCAGGTGGAGAATCTGAACGGCCTTCTCTTCGGAGATCCGCATGTCACCGAGCGGTCCTTCGGCCTTGAACGTCTTACCGCAGGACAGGCAGCGGTAACGCTGGACGGGGCCGTTGGCGGTTTTGAATTTTCCGGATTTCTTCGCGTGGGCTTTGCAGTAGCAGCATGTCATCGTGGGCCTTGCCTTTCGATGGCGATAGGCTCACAATGAAGCTGAACTGGCTATCTCGTGAGCAATCGCGGGTTAGTGAAATGGCCCCATCCGGTGTTATCAGCACTGGGTGGGGCCTTTGCTTCATGTACTCTATTAAACAACAAGGCTTGTTGTTTGTCAAGGCCAAAACGATGGAGACCCGGGGCGGGATTCGAATAAGTGGTTTGGAATTGACGGGACGGTGGTCCCCTGATAGGATTGGACACAGCTATAGTGCTCCTTATTCATGCTTAGGTGAGGAGTGATTTTAGAGGCTCGGTGTTGGAAGCGCCGAGCCTCTAATTGTTCAGATCACTGCGTACCTATGGCTCCGGTTGATTCCTCACACGGTACGCTTTCTTCCCATCCAGTGTTCCATTCTCGAACGGTCCATTTGGTCCAGCCAGTCGTTTTAAAGTCGCATAAACTCCGCCAAGTACCTTAGTCTTACTCTTATGTTTGAATCCGCCACGGATCAATCGATCACGTACCTCCAGTGGCGTAATGAATTCAGGACCGACGATAGAACGACATCCATCTGCGAAACCAGTCTTGGAGAATTCCTTACTCGTGCTCGTTAATCCTTCGCTTTGCTTCTCGCGTTCAAGAAGTTCTATGGCCTTGTCGATGGCGTCAACCTCAACTTGCAATTCGCGTAGTTGATCGTACTTTCGCTGCTGTATTTTAGTGAGCTCTCGGATTGCTTCCATGTGGCCAAAAGTACTACGAGACGGGTCTCATTGTCAAATGGAAAGTTTCACGGGCGTAGGCGAATTACCTACACTGTCCGACCTGAGCGTAGGTAACAAGACACTTGTGGTCTAAAACGAGAGATGAGATTTATTTTGATACATTCGGCGGTCTGCCGCCAGCCTTCGTCTTTCGCTTCGCTTGCAGTTGGCGATAATATTCAGGTCCGCGTTTGGCGGTTGTCTTGCCGCCGATCCTGCCGGACTCGGCGACGATGAGTTTTTTAGGGATGGTCTTTCCGCAGTGTGGACATTTCATGCACGGAAGAATACTACAAGGGTTGTTGATAGTCTAGTGGTGGGCACAATCTAACAGACCACTACCAGAGATCGTCTATTCTTGGAGAAACCGGTACCGGACAGTTAGAATAAAGACGTTTGTCCCGGAGCTGTTAATCACTAGCGGACTGTAATGCTTGAATCGCTAGTGGATGAGCGAGTCATTCGGGCCCGAGGTCAAGGCGCGCCGACGAGGCATAGCAGGGATTATGGCGAGGAGGCGCAACGCTGAGATCGGGTTCGAGGGCCGCTCAGGCACTAGCGATTCAGGTGTTACAGTCCACTAGGACCGGATACCAGATCGGGGGAAGAGAATGATTCGAAGGAAGATTCGAGCACTGAGCGGGCTGGTTCTGATGGTACTTTTCTCGCCTGCAGCCTCGTTGGGGCAAGAGGCTTCCAGCCAGGACATCGAGGAACTGAAGAAAGAAATCCAGGCCCTCAAAGCCGGCCAAAGGTCCATCCAGTTACAGCTCCAGCAGATCAGCAACCTGCTGCGAAACACGAGGGCCAAGCCGGCGCCTCCCAAAGAGTTCACGCTCAATGTCGGCAAGCGACCATTCAAGGGAGATGAGGCTGCCGGATTGACTCTCGTCGAGTTCTCGGACTACCAGTGACCGTATTGCTCCAGGCACGTCCGTGCGACGGCCCCAAAAGTAGAAACCGCGTACGTAGAGACCGGCAAGGTCAAATACGTGTTCATGGATCTACCCCTGGAGTCCATTCACAAGCAGGCCTTCAAGGCTGCCGAAGCCGCTGCATGTGCCGGGGAGCAGGGCCAGTTCTGGGAAATGCACGATCAGCTGTTTGCTAACCAGAAGGCCCTGGCTCCAGAGCAGCTCAGGACCTATGCGGAGGCTCTGCAGCTGGACCTCGATAAGTTCGATGCATGCCTGCAAAGCAGCAGGCATGCCGGGGGCATCCGAAGGGATATGGCAGCGGCTCGGGCTGCCGGACTGACTTCGACTCCCTCCTTTGGGATCGGGTTTACCGACCCCAAAGATCCGAACAAGGTGAAGGTGGTTCGAACCATCCGTGGCGCCCAGCCCTACAACACCTTCAAGACGACGATCGACGCCCTCCTCGCCCAGATCAAGAAACCGGCGCCTGCACCCGAGCAGTGACGCGAATCCGGAGCCCTCATTGAAATAGGGGTCTCAGGGCCGCGAGCGCAGATCAGGATCGTAGGGGCGACCCGACCCCAACGAATGTAGGGGCGACTCCGGGTGGTCGCCCGCTGCAACGGGCCGGCACAAGACCGGCCCCTACGCATGGCAACCGCTTGGCGTGAAGTTCACAACTCCCGGTCGCCGCCCTGAGGCGCCTTATAGTTACTAACGATCTATTTTCCAACGATGGATTAGAAATAATAGCGAATTTCTTTTTCGCTGCTTTTTTCTTTTCTGGGTTGTGGGAAAAAGTTTGCGCTGGGAGCGATCGAGGAACAGATTGCCTCTGTGCAGCACGCGCACCGTGGCGTTACGAATTCAAGGCCCCAGCGTACGAAACGCTTGGCGGGAGACTTTCGAACGCCACGGTGCACAGACAGCAAACGCATACTCTAGATGCTGTCCTTCGAGGACTCGACTATAAGGGTTGCGCAAGGTCTGGGCAAGCGTGTGCTGCGCAGAAAGGAGTGGCGCAATGTTAGCCACAGAACAGATCGGAGCATGGGTAGGATTGGATTGGGCCGAAGATCAACATGAGATGTGCTATGACTTTTTGCACCTGTACCCGATCAATCCGACTGCGGGCAGCCGGCAGTCGGGAAGTAGAGAGGTGTCAGGTACGGCAAGACCCGGAAGAGTTGCACGAATGGGTACGCCAGCTAAGAACCCGTTTTGAGGGTCGTCCTGTGGTGTGCGCTGCAGCGCCCAGATCAGGAGGGTTGAAGTCCCTCTGGCGCTCGGATGAGGGGCGCCATATCCAAAAGCGGGGGTAATGCCTCGCTGGCCGGGATTCGAATAAGGAGAACTCTAAACGGGCACAGAGTCGGAAACGATGGATACAGCCAAGGGGAAGCACCTAAGTTCTGTCGCAAGACACCCGGAAGGCAGGGTGTCCACCGCGAGGTGGAATCCGAAGGGTTTGAGGAGAAGTACCGGGCCGTAATCAAGGGGGCGACCCCATTGATGAACCGGTCGGCCAAAGGTGGGGCAAGGTCGAGCCTGCACTATGGAGGCGAAGGCGTTCTCATTCACCCACCGCACCAAGGTGTTTGCGGATGGCACGGTACGGAAGATCTGGACGTGACCCCAGGAGGGCTCGTGTTGGTTCCCGGGTGGCGTCGGGATAAGCGACCCTATAAGCCGCAAGGCGAAGTGGGAAGTGAGGCCGGACGAGTCGTCGGACAGCCGAATAGTACCTGAAGCGCGGTGAAAGCCGCGTGACCGAGCGATCGGCAGCCGAGCGGGCTGGGGAAGGCGGCTGGCAAAGGTGGTCGGTGGAATCGAATGACGAGAGATGAGCAAGGTCCATGACGCGGATAAGTTCCTTAAGTGAAAGACCCAGAAGTGATGGACCGAGGAGACTCTCGGATTGGCTGAAACCGACGGATTCGAAGAAGGTCCACTCATTGGTGGACAAGGTTTACCAGCGGAAGAACTTGGAGTTGGCCTGGCGACGGGTGCGTGAGAACCGTGGGGCTGGTGGCATCGATGGGCAAAATCTGAAGGAGTTCGAGGAGCAGCTCGATGAGCAACTCGGTCGACTTCACGAAGAGCTCAAGAGTGATGGCTACCGACCTCTTCCGGTCCGACAACGTCTGATCCCGAAGCCGGGTCAGCCGGGGAAGTTTCGCCCTTTAGGCATTCCGACCATCTATGATCGGGTGTGCCAGCAGGCGCTACTGAACCGGCTGGAACCGATTTTCGAGCCGGTGTTCGATGATGCCAGCTTTGGATACCGGCGGGGAAGATCGGCCAAGGACGCCCTGCGTAAGATCTGGCGGGAGTTACAAGAGGGACGCGAGTGGATCCTGGACGCCGACCTGAAGGATTTCTTTGGGTCGGTGGATCACGACAAGCTGGTGACCCTGGTAGCTCAGCGAGTTTCGGATGGACGCGTCTTGGGTCTGATCCGAAGCATGCTCAAAGCCGGGTGCATGGTGGAAGGACGTCGTCTTGCCACCGAGCAGGGAACCCCGCAGGGTGGGGTGGTTTCACCCCTGCTCAGCAACGTCCTTTTGACTCCGTTTGATCGGGAGATGCGTCGCCGGGGCTATCGGTTAACGAGGTACGCTGACGACTGGGTCGTCACGTGCCGCAGTCGGGCGGAAGCTCGACGGGTGTTAGCCGAAGCCACTCGGATTCTAAGGGAGCTGGGGGTGACTTTAAACGAAGAGAAGACTCGTATCGTCCATGTCAAGCATGGCTTCGAGTTTCTGGGGTACAAGATCAAGCGCGGCAGCCGATCTATGCGGTTGGCGGCCAAGCAGATCCGCAGCGGCACCCGAGCGGGTAGCCTCTACGCGTACCCCCGACAGAAGTCGCTCCAGCACTTTCGGGATCAGATCCGGCAACGGACGCGGCGAAAGGCTCCGGTGAATACACGGGAGTTGATCGAGCAGATCAATCCGGTCATTCGTGGCTGGGGCTTGTATTACAACAAGGCTCATGTCCGCAGTCTCTTCAATCGTCTGGATCGCTGGATCGTGCGCCGTCTCTGGTCGCATCGTCACAAACGGTGGCGTTGCTGTGGCTGGAGGACATTACCGCGCGCCCGGCTTTATGGCGAACTCGGCTTGGTGAATCTGGTCTCATTGATTCCTTCTCTTGGATCTCGCCCCCAGCGAGCCTTTGTGAAAGCTGGTTGCGGGAAAACCGCACGGCCAGTTTGAGCGGCGGACGGAGGCCAGCGCTACGGCGCGTAGCTGAGAAGCGCTCGAACAAAGACGGCGGTGCGCCGCGGTCGGCGGAGAGGGTGGAGCCAAGCGGCCTGGCCAAAGGGAATTCGTCCTAGCAAAACAAGTGCCGGACACAGAGCCGGGAGAGGAATCGATATGGAGGACTCTAAACGGGCACCAAGCGGGAAATCGCGGACACAGCCAAGAGACCGCACCTACGTCGAAACCGAGGACTTGCAAAGTGCGCTGGAACGGATACGGCAGGTAGCCTGCCGGGATAAGGAGCTACGGTTCACGTCGCTCTGGCACCACGTCACTAACATCGATCGACTCCGGCAGGCTTACTTCGGCCTCAAGCGCAATGCCGCACCGGGCGTGGATGGATTGACGTGGCAGCAATACGGAGAGAGCCTCGAGGAGAACCTCCAGGATCTATCCGCAAGGCTCAAACGCGGAGCGTACCGAGCCAAGCCGGTTCGGAGGGCCTATATACCGAAGGCCGATGGGCGGCAGCGTCCGCTCGGAGTGACTGCATTGGAGGATAAGATCGTCCAGCGGTCTACGGTCCAGGTATTGAACGCCATCTACGAAACCGACTTTCTCGGCTTCTCGTATAGTTTCCGCCCGGGGCGCAGTCCACACCATGCGTTGGACGCGCTCTATGTCGGAATCATGCGCAAGCGAGTGAACTGGGTGCTGGATGCGGACGTTTGTGGGTTTTTCGATGCCATCGACCACAAATGGCTGTTGAAGTTCATCGAGCACAGAATCGCCGATCCACGTGTTATCCGCCACCTTAAAAAGTGGCTCAAGGCGGGGATCGTGGAGGATGGGAAGCGAACCGAGATCGAATCCGGTACGCCTCAAGGCGGGAGTGTTTCACCCGTGTTGGCTAATGTGTACCTTCATTATGTGTTCGATCTATGGGCCGACCAATGGAGACGCAGGCACGCTCGTGGCGATGTAATCATCGTCCGGTTTGCCGACGACTTCACAGTGGGTTTCGAGTTTCGTGAAGATGCCGAGCGTTTTCTGGCAGACTTGCGGGACCGGTTCCACACGTTTCACCTGGAACTGCACCCCGACAAAACGCGCTTGATCGAGTTCGGGCGGTACGCCGCTCGGGATCGCAAGCGCCGTGGAGAAGGGAAGCCCGAGTCTTTCGACTTCCTGGGTTTTACGCACACGTGCGACAGAACCCGGAACGGGAGATTCATCGTGCTGCGGCAGACCATGCGGAAGCGCATGCAAGCGAAACTGCGCGAGATCGCTCGCGAGCTTCGGTATCGCCTGCATGAACCCGTCCCGGTAGTGGGTCAGTGGTTGCGCAGTGTAGTACAGGGACATTTCCAGTACTATGCCGTACCGCGTAACCATCGCAAGCCGGCCGCTTTCAAGTATCAGGTCTATCGACTCTGGCTGCGTGCGCTAAGGCGTCGTAGCCAGCGTCATCGGATCACTGGAGAGCGGATGAACCGCCTAGCGACAAGATGGCTTCCTGCACTGCGAGTTGTACACCCTTATCCCGAACAGCGACTGCGCGTTATTACCTGAGGTAAGAGCCCAGTGCGGTAGTTCCGCTCGCTGGGATCTGTGCGGGGGGCGATCCGAAAGGATCGTCCCTACCGCGACGTAAGAAGGATGATCCGGAAGATTCGGACTTGTTGCTGGAGCTGGTGTACAGACACCGGGATCGATTGCGTTGTTGGAGACCGGAGGCGGCCCAGACCCGGGAGCTGGCGCTGTTGGTGGAGGGGCGACGCCAGTTGGTGGAGAGGCGCAAAGAACTGGTGCAGCAACTGCGCGAGGTCTTGAAGAGCTACTATCCGCAGCCTTTGCAGTGGTTTGCAAAGTTGGATGGGCCACTGGCTCTGGAGTTTTTGAAGCGCTGGCCCAGCTTGGAGAAAGCTCGCAAAGTGCGGATCCCTCTGTGCCAATAATGGTGAGACACTTCTTCCCGGCTAAATTAGAGTAGAGGGCGAGAAGCTGGATTACAGAATGATAGAAAACAGAAGCGACAAGAAACTGAGGATTTTGGAAATCTCGGAGCGGAGGGGAGAGGTCTCCAAAATCGCTGCGGGACGGACCGAGCCCGAGAAGGCGTTGCCGCGACCCGACCCGGAAGTTCCTGCCAAGGCAACCCGTCGCCGGTTTTCAGCCCGCTATAAGCTCCGGGTCCTGGAGCAGGCCGATGGCTGCGAAGAGTCGGGCGAAGTGGGAGCATTACTGCGCCGAGAAGGACTTTACTGGTCGAATCTGCAGACCTGGCGACGCCAACGCGAGCACGGAACTCTGCAGGCATTGACCCCTCGCAAGCGGGGACGAAAGGCAAAGCCGGTCAATCCTCTGGATCATCAACTGAGGCAAGTGGAGGCTGAGAATCGGAAGCTGAAACGCAAGCTCGAGAAGTTTGAAGCCATGCTGGATCTCCAAAAAAAAGTCTCGCAACTGTTGGGAATCTCTCTGGCGAGCAGCGAAGAGAACGGAGACGAGAGCTGATGGACGAAGCTTTGCGATTCTCACAATCCCACGGAGTCCGTGCCGGCTGTCAGGCTCTGGATCTGCCGCCATCGAGTCTGTATCGGGAGAAACTTCGGCGCGAACGGCCGGCGCTGGATCCTCGGCCTCGGGCCGCATCCCCACGCGCCTTGAGCCCGCCCGAAAGGGAAGCCGTTGTGGAGGTCCTGCACAGCCGACAGTTTATCGACAAAGCTCCTGCCGCCGTATGGGCGGAGCTGCTGGACGAAGGGCGATACTTGTGCTCGATTCGAACCATGTACCGCATTCTGGCCAAACGTCTGGAAGTTAGAGAACGCCGTCGCCAGCGCCGCCATCCCCAATACTCCAAGCCGGAACTTCTGGCCACCGGCCCGAACCAATGCTGGTCGTGGGACATCACCAAGCTGAAGGGGCCCGTCAAATGGAGCTATTACTACCTCTACGTGATCCTGGACATCTTCAGCCGCTATGTGGTGGGCTGGATGGTGGCCACCCAGGAAAGCTCCCGCCTGGCCAAGGTCTTGATCGCCCAGAGCTACTCCAAGCAGGAGATCGTAGCGGGTGGTCTCACCCTGCATGCCGATCGTGGCTCGTCGATGAGTTCCAAAGCACTGGCCTTGCTACTGGCCGATCTGGGAGTCACCAAGTCTCACTCTCGGCCTCATGTCTGTGACGACAATCCCTACTCGGAATCCCAATTCAAGACCCTCAAGTACCGTCCCGAATTCCCGGCTCGTTTCGGCACCATTCAGCAAGCCAGAGACTTCTGTCGGGATTTCTTCGATTGGTATAACCGCGACCATCGCCATTCGGGTATCGGCCTGCACACTCCCGCGGATGTGCACTACCTCACCGCCATCACCACCCGTCGCGATCGATCCCAAACATTGGAGGCCGCCCATGCACTCTTCCCGGAGAGATTTCCCAACGGCAAACCCGTTCCTCCTCCTCTTCCCGAGGCGGTCTGGATCAACCCTCCCGAAAAGGAGAACTTTTGAGATGAAACTACAGTAATTTATTCACCAAAGTGTCTCAAAGTTGTTGACACGTTCCGGATCGATGTACTGGGTCGCTGCATGGCACGACATCGAGTACGCTGTGCCGAGACGAAGCTGCAAACATTGCTCAAGCAGATCCGTGCCAGTTACCCACTGACCCAGGATGAGGCTCTCATTGGAGCCGGTTCACTGAAACTGGTGGGCCTGGTCGAACAGCTCTCGGTTCTGCTGCCGATCATCAAACGCTACGACAACCGCATTGCCACGCTCTTCGCCGAGCATGAAGATGCCGCTCTGTTTGCAAGCTTCAGCGGAGCCGGGCCGGCTCTGGCTCCTCGCTTGTTGGCGGCCTTCGGGTCGGATCGCAGTCGCTTTGAGGATGCTGAAGAGGTCCAAAAATGGAGCGGCATCGCTCCCGTAACACGAAAGAGCGGACGAAGTTCTCAGGTGGTCTGGCGTCGAGGCTGTCCCAAGTTTATTCGCCAAACCTTTCATGAGTTTGCGGCCTGCTCAATTCCGCAATCGTCCTGGGCTCGTGCTTACTACCTGCAGCAACGTCAGCGCGGTCTCAAACACCACGCTGCCGTTCGATCTTTAGCTTACAAATGGATTCGCATTCTCTTCCGTTGCTGGATGGATCGAGTCCACTATGACGAGGAACTCTACTGCCGGAGTCTCCAGAGGAGCAACTCTCCTCTTGTGGCTCTGATGCAACCGGCTTGTGGATAAGCTTCAAAAAAAAGGGAGACAATTCTCTTGACTTATGAGCTCAGATGTCTCCCGCGTCCGGATTTCTAGTGATTCAGGTTACGATCCACTACTCCACGAGGCCGGCCTCGGTGAGCTTCTCCAGTACGGTCCGGGCCACCAGGTCGTGGGCGGCCGGATTCAGATGCCCGGCCCGTGAGGGCAGGACCGCATCCCGGTTCTCTTCGAAAACGGGCTTCAGGAATACGTAAGGGACCTGCAAATCCTCGAAGAGCCGACCCAACCTCTGCTCCGGATAGTTCTGGATCATCCGGGCTCTCGGATGGGAGGCAGCAAATCGCTCCCAGCCCTCCCTCACCCGTAGCTCGAATGGGATTACGATGGGCACGAGCGCAATCCCCCGAGATTGGCACACGCCGTGGATTTTCCGAAAGATGGCTTCCGTCATTTCCCAACCCCGGGCTACGGTCTCCGGCTGGCTGAGGTCGTCGGCAAAGGTGTAAAGCAGTGGGTCCTCTTCGAATCCCAGGGCCAGGTATCGCTCCCGGTGGAGGTCGTTGACGTCCCGATCTACATCGAGAAGGGTCATCACGAGGCGTTCCATGACTCCAAAAGTGTAAATCCTCAGGCGCAGCCACTGCCGGACCGGCTGAGCCGACGTCAACTCGAGCTCTCCGTCGTTGGGCACAAAATAAGGCCGGTAAGCATCGTTCTGGCTCTTGCACAGGCCCGCCAGGTCGATCGAGTTGTTACAGATGTCGTTGAGGGGAAACATCTGGAAGAGAACGACGTCCGGAGAATAGTCGAGACCATACTCGGTCAACGCCAGCCAGGCCTGGGCATGACCGAAGTCTCCCACACCTAGATTGATGACCTCCCACTCGTCTTGGGCAGAGTGGTTCAGGAGCGCCTGCAGTCGTCGGAAAAAAGTCTCTTCCAGAGACACTTCAACGGCCTCGCTGAAGGAATCTCCGATCAGGACGATTCTCTTTCGAGTGGTGGATCCGGCGGCATCGTGGTCCACGTCGCGAAAGCCGAGACGATTGAACTCGACGCGAACCAGTTGCCCGTCAACCAGGTACTCGTAAACCTTCCCCGGCTCCTGGGTCCAGCCCAGGACGGGGTGGAACTTCCAGACCGGGTTGGGGCTGAAGTCGACGCCCACGAGCCGGCAACCGATCTCGAACAGCCCGACACAGAGCACCAGAGTGACGAGCAGGATGCAGGCTCGAACCAGCCAGTCGCGCAGGGAATTGCTCGCTTTGCGATGGTTCGCCCCACCCACGGCGCCTGCCTGATTCGTGAAAGAGCGTCCTTGCAAAATACTCTTGCTCTCGCGCCATCTGCGGGGGTGCTCAGCGCCCCTGCGCATTTGTGTTTGACTTCATACTCGGCAACCGTGCGTTCTCGACTTTTCGGGAGCTGAAGTCGAGGTACAGGGACAAGCCCAGATACAGAGCCGGATAAACCAGCGACAGGCCCACGAGCCAGGTTGAGACCGCACCGCTGGCGTTGAATTCCCACAGGAGTACCAGCAGGACAACAAACCAGAGCCAGCTCCCCCACACAAACAGGCTATGCCAGCGCCGGGCCCTCGTCGGATACACGAAACGCAGATGCAGGACACTGGCCAGACTGAACACGAGCAGCACTGCGAGCACCAGCAACTCACCGTGAAGATGAAGCCAGACGGCCGTGTAAAAGGCGAACACATTCCAGTAGGAGGGAAAGCCTACGAAGAAGCCGGCTTCTTCCTGCTTGGCGGAGACGTTGGCAAAGGCAAAGAGGCTGGCGATCAGCGCCACACCGGCCCACAGCCAGGCCGGATAGGGAAGCCAGCCGGCTCGGGCGATCATGCCCAGGGGCAGAAAACTGTAGTTGAGAAAATCCACCAGGTCGTCCAGCTTGCGGCCGTCGATTTCCGGAACGGTCTTTTTCACCCGAAACCTCCTGGCCAGGGTTCCATCCGAGCCGTCGATGACCGTGGCCGCCAAGAGCCAGAAGAGAGCAGCTGCGTAGTCTTCCCGCACAATCCGGTCCGCTGCCAGCACCGCACAAATGACTCCCGAAGCCGTATACAAGTGCACGAGGTATCCGAGCATCCGGCGCGATCGGCCGGCTGTCCCGGAGACAATCAGTTCGCCCATGATCCGTCCTTTCTACTGGATGACGCGCATGGACTCAAGTATTAGGAACCCGGGACGCCGACCGTGGAAACCTGAGTGCGGAAACCAGCCAGATGGTGCCCAGCCCGGTGAGCATGGAGAACGTCTTGAATGGGAAAAGCACTCCCATTTCCGGATGCTGCATCGGATAGGGGATCAGAGCCGGTAGCCCCAAAAGAGGCTCTCCCCCACCCAGCCGGAGCACCAGGCCCACAGCGGCTCCGGCGATCGAGCCCTTCCGGTTGGCGTTCTTGAAAAACAGCCCCGCCACCAGCTGCGGGAAAAGGACGACATAGACCAGATCGGAGCACAGGAACCAGAGGGTATAGACACTCCCTACGCTCAGAGCCAGAAGTGCCGCACAGGCTCCCACCACCACGATCGTCCGGCGCAGGCGCCGGGAAACTTCGCCGCCCGAAAGCTCACGACGACGGGCCGGGCGCCACACATTCCATACGAACATGGAGGATGCGGAGAGAATGGACGAATCAACCGACGACATGACCGCGGCCGCCACGGCTCCCAGGCCCAGGGCAGCCACCAGGGGCGGTGTCAAATAGCGCAGAAGATAGGGCAACACCAGCGCCGGGTTGCCGGGTTCCGGTACCGGCAGCGAAGCCCAGTCGAGCGTGGCCCCAATGGCCCCGATCAGCAGTGCCGGAATCGCCATGAACAGACATCCGAAGCCTGCCAGAACAGACAGTCGAACGGAGGTTGCAGCGTCGCGGCAGGCCAGGACTCTCTGAAAATACACTTGCCAGGGAATGCCCCCAAAGACGAGCAGCAGCGCAGAGTCAAGCCACAACCACCCCCACCGGGCTCCACCTCCGGTAAAAGCAGCGGACGAAGGCCACAAGGACGCCGCATCACCAAAGTCGTGCCGATAAGCGGCCACAACCCGGCTCCATCCGCCGGCGGTATCCATCAGGAAAGGAAGAGCAAGACACAGACCCGCCAGGGTGCACAAGAGTTGGAAGACATCGGTCTTGCTGACTGACTGCAGCCCCCCCATTGTGGTGTAACCGATGGCGATGGCGCCTGAAGCGAGCACGGCAGTCGTGAAATCAAGACCCAGAAGCGTGCTGAGCGTGGTGCCCAGAGCGGTCAGGATGGCGGCACTCCAGAACAACTCCCCCAGCGCCGCCGCCACGAAAAGCCCCACCGAAACGCGGTGGCCGAAACGCAGCTCGAAGAGATCCAGCATGGTTGTAAAGCCGGACTCCCTCATGCGACCAGCAAAAAAGAATCCCCCGATGATCAGACTGAGGGCGTAAGCCCAGGGTGCCTGGGCCCAGACCAGGCCCCGCGAGGAATCGAAGACGGCTTCCGCGGTCCCGTTGATGTAGCCCCCACCCACCCAGGTCGCCGTCATGGTCAGAAAGCCAACCAGAAGGGGAAGGCGACGATTGGCCAGGAGCAGGGCCCGCGAATCCTCTTCTTCGCCTCTGTTTCGGCCGGCCCTCAAGCCCACCAGAAAGAAGCCGGCATACAGGACCAGAATTACCGCCACGCCGGTTGTCTGAACATCCACGATGATCACCATGCTCACGAGACACCCTCCAAAAGTCAATCTGCCGAGAGATCAGCCGAAACCCTCGGCCCTGACAGGAGAAAAGGGGATGGGGGCAACGGCCGAGGCAAGGGGGGACGAATTGGGAAGAGCGGCACCGCTGCACACGTGGATTGACAAATCGTACGGCCGGGCGAAAGATGGAAGGGAACCCTCTTTACCGGAGGCTTAACTTCACATGCAAGTCACCAGCCTGATCTGGGGAATCCTGGCGATCATCGGGATGTTGATCGGTTTCATTCCTCTCCTGGGCGCTCTCAACTGGCTGAATATTCCCTTTGCCGGAGTCGGAATCATTTTCAGCGCCGTGGCCGTTGGAGTCAGCCGGGGGTCCAAGCGCATGGGGATGGCGGCTCTTATCTGCTGTACTATCGCCCTCTTCTTCGGCCTGATCCGGCTGGTCCTGGGAGGCGGCATCATCTGACCCGGGTACCCACTTTTCTCAAAGACCTGGGAATTGGTGCTCTGGTTTTCTTCGCCTACTATTTCCGGCCGGTTTTCCTGGGACAGGGAACCCTGGCCCGGGGGTTCGACGGATCCGTTCAATCTTATCCCTGGCTGGTGAAGCTGGTCCAGGGCTGGCACAGTTTCTCCACCCCGCTGTGGGACTTCTCGAGCTTCGGCGGAACCACTTTCATCGGTGAGCTGCAGCCGGGAGTTCTCTATCCGGGTCACCTGGTCTTCGCACTTTTGACCCCGGAGGTAACCCAGTCCACCTTCAATGCCTACATGGCAGCCCACTATGTCCTGGCCTTTGCTTTCATGAACCTTTTTCTGCGAAGCGCTGGGCTCGGTTTTTTGCCCCGACTGCTGGGCAGCTTCGCTTTCGCAGCCTACCTGGACTGGTCACAGCCCAATCGCTTTTTCGGAATGGTTTTCCTTCCGCTCCTGCTGGTTTGTGTGACCAGGAGCGTTCACTCCGGGCGCAGACTGCTGCTCGATCCTTACCTTTACGGCGGTGGATTCGTGCTGGCCACCATGCTGCTGGCCGGCCACCAGCAGCCATGGGCGCATGCAGTGGCGGCTATGGTCTTGTGGGGTGTCATCTTGAGCTGCAGGAGGAAGGAGCGGGCGCTGGGGACCACCGCCTTGAGGCTGATCGGTATTGTTGTGGTCTCGCTCCTGGTGGCCGCACCCCAGGTGCTCCTGACCCTGGAGTACGTCCGGCAGGCGTACCGATGGGCCCCGGACAGGATCCTGGGACTGCAGCGCGTCTCTTACGAGGCCTTCGCTCACGCCGACACATTGAGTCCTGAGCTGTTCGGCTATATTTCTCTAAGCTGGATGCCCCTGGTGACGGCGACCGTCCTGCTGCTCATTCTGCTGGGAAAGGTACGAAGAAAACCCCTGGCCGTCCTGGGCCTCGTGCTGGGTCCCCTGGCCTTCCTGGCCTCTCTCGGGGACGCCGGTTTGCTCTCCCGGCTGACCTGGTACGTTCCGCTGTTCACCATCGTCAGGGGGGCGGAGCGCTATATCTTCCTGGTCTTCTTCGCGGCCGCCGTGCTATTGGCTCTCCTGTGCGAGTGGTTGCTGCGCAGGGGCAGGAACTCACTCCGGACGTGGGCTGGAAGAGGAGCCGTCGTGGTAATGACCTGCTGGGTCTTGTACCATTCCCAGGGACTCTTGAAACCTCAGCCCGACAACCTTGCACTGTCACCGAGCAGGCAGTTTGGCGCGTCGCGAATCGTCCGGGAACTGGTCTCCCGTCACGAGGCAGAGCCCTTTTACCGCGTCTTCAATTACCGGCAGTGCCTCGCGCGCAATGCCGGTAGTGCCTTCGGGTTTCCTACCGTGCGCGGGCACCGGGCCACCATCTACGCACCCTACTTCGATTTCGTCACGCCTGCCCTGGCCGACCCCATGAGTCCAAGACATGATCTGCTGGGCGTACGATATGTTGTCTCTCCAGTGACGCTCAGCCTCCCGCTCGTTCTGCAGGAGGGGAATCTCTTCCTTTACGAGCGACCTCTGGCCACTCCCATCTTCTACGCCTCGGCAGAGGACTCAAGCCTGTTACCCGCCCCCATTGAGCGCGTGTCCTGGGGGGAGAACTCCGTCACCCTGGAGCTGGCCGGGGATTTTGCTGAAATTCTCACTTTCGCACAGCCCAACTACCCCGGCTGGGTCGTCTACGTCGATGGGCGGCGGCGGGATCTGCTCGAATTAGGACTGTTTCAGGGAGTCCGGCTCGAGCCCGGGGACCGGCGCGTAACTTTCTCCTACCGGCCGCGGCTGTTTTACTTTGGCCTGGCTCTGGCCCTCATCCCACTTGGGGCCCTTCTGGTCGCCCTGCGGCCCCTCCCGCTCTTGCGGGTTTCAGGATTCATCCGGGGGGGCGACCGAAGAGGTCCTTGAGGAAATCTCCTTTGAGCTTCAGCCTGGCCAGCTGCGCGGCCTCGAGCTGGTAGTTGGGTTGTGAAAACGTCCCCCTCACCTTGAAGGGCAGCAGCACGCGGTTGTGTTCGTCCACAGGGAGGGCGCCGCTTACGAGCCCGAGCACCCCCTGCCCCGGCGTCTCGGCAACCGCCTCCTGCAACAGCGCGGCAACGGCATCCAGCTGGATCGCCTTGTCGAAACTGAAGCCCCCCGCGCCGGTGAGCAGCAGGTCGGGGGTTTGAACGATCAGGTTCTGGGTCGTCACCCAGCCTCCCCGAATGCGGACCGAGGCCGACATCACTTCGATGGGAGTGTCTTTTCTTCGAACTCGTAAGCCAAGGGCCTGACTGAGCAGGGCGAGTTCCCGGCTGAGACTGACCCCAGTCAGGCGGCCCTCGGTGACCTCAACCCTGGCGTGGCCCTCGCTGGACCGCACGAATCCTTTCTCAGACGCCCGCGCCTGAACTCGCAACGATCCGGTCAATTTCCCGTAGACCGTGTCGGGGTAGCTGGTATGGGCCGAGAGAAGCTGGTTCAGGTCAATGTCGTCCAGTTCAGCCTGCATATCGATGCTCAATGGACCCCGGGCCGTTTTCAACAGCAGGCCTCCACTGGCCCGCCCGTCGTGAAGGGCCATCTCGATGGGGCGAAGGCGAATCGTCCCCGCGTTGAGAACGACATCGCTGCTGATGGGACCAAGCGACAACTCTCCTTTTTCCAGGCGAGCAAGATCGAGGTCTCCTTTCCCCCTGGCGCTGCGGAGAACCGTCGAATGTATGTCCCGGGAGCGGCTCGACCCGGAACGCCCGGTAGGCGACGTCAGATGTGATTTCAGAGTGGTCCAGTCGAGTCTGTCGCCGCTCCAGTGGAAACTGATGTGCGGGGTCTGGAAGCTCTTCAATTCGCCCGCGAAACGATACTCCTTTTCGCCCAGGGCCACCCCCTCCGCCGTCGCTTCGATCCGATCCTCCTGGAAAGAAATCCGCAGGGAACCGATGAGCTCTTGTCAATAGGTGTGGAAAAACATCAGGCGGCTTTCTCCTCCGGGACTTGGTTGACCGGGACTCCATTGACATATTTGGCGCCCTGGTAGACGTCTTTCATCAGCTCCGGTGCCTTCAACCGGCGGAATCGCTGCTCCGCCACCAACAGCATCTTCCAGATCACCGCCTGGGCGTTTTCCACTTTCTTGAATCGCTTGGCCGCGTCCGTTCGCAGCCGAAGAGCGGCAAACGGTGACTCCACTGGATTGGTGGTTCGCAGATGCTGCCACTGCTTCTTTGGATAGTTGTAAAAGGTCACCATCCGGTCCCAGTCCTGCTCGATTAGCTCAGCCGCCAGAGTCAGCCCTCGCTGCCGGCACCAGTGCTGAAAAACCTTCTTGAGTCGTTGTGCTTCTTCTCGAGTCTGGGCGTAAGGGATCTGCCGCAGGATCAGCAAGGCCGGCTTGTGCACTCGCTTAGGGTCCCACTCTGGGATGGGTGAACCCCCTCGCCTTTAGGCGAAGCCTTCAGGAGGCTTGGGGGTACACTGCGGAGGAGTCTGAGTATCGGAAAAGTTCGCATGCAGTGTATCGGCTGAGATATCACTTTGTGTTCATCACCAAGTACCGCAAGCCGGCTCTGCGAGGAGAGATCGGGAAAGAGGAGCGGGACCTGACGCGAGAGATTTGCCGATCGTTGGATATCGAGATCGTGAAGGGGCATGTGCGACCCGATCATGTGCATTTGTTGTTGGATGTGCCGCCGAGATTGGCGCCGAGCCGAGTGATGCAGGCCCAAGATGTCGAGACCCGAGACGACGATTTTCGGGTCACTGAGTAGTCAGCCTGCGAGCGAAGCGAGGTCTTTAGGCGACTTCAGTCGCATGTCGAATCCACCGCCTTCAGGCGGTGGAGAGTGGGACCCTTCTCAAGGAGCTTGGCCAGCAGGTTGACGATCCGATGATTCCAGCAGCGCTGCTCCTCGGCCTGGGGATAGACGTTGCGCAAAGCTCCCCAGATGCCCAGGTGGCCGTCTCCGATCACCAGCCGTGGACAGCCCATCCCCCGGCGCTTCAAGTCGCGCAGTACTTCCGACCAGCTCTGAGTCGATTCCCGATAGCCGCTCGTGACCGACACCACGGCTTTGCTTCCGTCACTTAAGGCGGCCAGCACCACCAGCAGGACTGCCTTTTCCTTCTCCAGACCCGCCTTGACGTAGATTCCATCTACCCATAAATACACCACTTCCAGATCATTCAAGGGTCGACTCTGCCAGACTTCCCATTCGGCCTGCCACTTCTCTTTCAATCTGGCCACCGTGGAGGACGACAGGTGCGCCTTTTCCCCTAAAAGCCCTCTCAGAGCCAGATCAAAATCCCCCAGCGCCAGACCATGCAAGTACAGCTCAGGGATCAGTTCTCGAACCTGCCGCGTCCGCTTGGCAAACAGGGGCAACACCCGACTTTCAAAGTGTTCCTCTAGATCCCGCACTCGAGGCCTTCGAACCTGGATCGTCCCCGAGCTCAGCGTCAGATGCCTCGGCTCCCCATATCCATTGCGATAGCCCGACGGAGCGTCCACGGCCCTTCGCCGCTCACTCTTACGCCGCCCTAATAACTCCGTGACTTCCTCCTCCAGCAGCTCTTGAACCCAGCCTTGGATCTTCTCCCGCACCCAATCTTCCAGCTCCTCGAAACAAACTCTTGACTCCACACTTTCCTCAATCTTCTGCTTGCTCATGCGGTGTGTACTCCTTCCGTTGCGGGCCTTTCGGCCCTGGGTTTTAAATCAACCCGGAAGGATACTCACCGCCTATGCTATTTACACACCTTCTGATGGTAGCTCGGAACCGATCCCTATCGGATCTGCCTGCTCCGCCAGACGGCAGCGCAAATCGGAGAAGCTGGCTGAGCCGTTCGGATTCCACTCGCCCAGAGGGGCCAGCTTCTGATCTTCGGCCAGCTGCAAATCGAAAGCCCCTTCTACGCGACTCGATTCCTCCAGCAGCGCCAGCTCCAGGGGGCCACTCACCTGGGACGCCGAAGCCGGCAGGGCCGCAAGTCCCGGCACCAGGGCCAGGTCAGCCGGGGCGATCCCGCTCAGCACCATGCGCAGCTGTCCGAGGCTCCCCTCCGCCGGGAAGGGCCCGAGGCGACCGTCGACCTCGACACTGCCGGCCGGCTCGAGCTGAAACTGGATTCTGACTGGAAAAGGGTCCTCGGTGCTGATGTCGGTTACGGCCGCTTCCAGGTTTGCGAGTCGGATCGGGTCCTGCCCGTAGGGCTCAACCAGGACGGTTCCCTCGTGCAGATACCAGTCACGGACCGGCGGCATCAGGGATCCCTCCCCGGGCCGCTGTTCCTTTGAGTCGGTCGAGAGGTCGGGGCCCGGCAGAAAGTTCCACTTCCCGGATGGATCCTGGCGCAGGTAAATGGTGGGCTCGACGACCTGGAACCGACGCACGGCGGGCTCGTTCCCGAACATGGCTCCCAGATTGAAATCGGCGTCCAGGGACCGGGCCGTAAAAAGGGTCTCGTCGGCCGCCGTGGAGATCTCTCCGACTTCAACACCAAGCAATCGGAGGCGAGGCGGCACGAAACCGACTTCCACGTCCTCAACTCGAACCGGCCGGCCCAGCCGGCCCGAGAGCTGCCTTAGAAGAACATCCTGATAAGAAGACGCATCGAACCCGATCCACAGAGCCAGAAAGGCGATCCCGAGCGTCAACAGGAGCACGCCCGGCAGTATCGCCAGCCACAGCCATGTGCTCCTTGCCTTCTTCATCGAGACTCTGACCCCGAGTATACGACAAACCCGGGCAGGCGGGGCTGCAACCCTCGGGGTCGGTCGACGGGCCGAAAGACGCTCTCAACCGGCGGCCGCCTGACCACTCGGACTAGTGTTGCGAGTCCCAGGGTGGTAGTAATAAACCTCGATATGAGCCGCTGGCGACTCCCTCATCCCGGTCCCGAGTTAGGGAATGTTGTGGAATTCGCGCGCTCATCAAGATTCGCGCCTCTGCCGGCTCGGCGACGGGACGGTCGATGTTCGGGATCGGCCCGGAAGCCGCGAGGAAGGCTGACTGTCAAGGAAACCGCAGAGGCAGGAACGATAGTGACTGCGCAGCAGCGCGGAAGCGGCCGAGAAAGTCTAACCACCGGCACAAGTTGATTGCAGGAACGATAGTGACTGCCCCGCGGCCGGAACCTACTTGCTCCCGCTCTAGGGCCGTAATCGTGGAACGTGGAACGTGAAACATGGAACTTCTCAGGATCCCGACCGGCGTTCGCCGATGCAGTACAGAAACTTCTCGGTTCGCACGAAGATCTGTCCGTCCGAGATGGCCGGCGAGGAAAGCGTATATCCTTCCAGTTCGCTTTCCGCCAGGAGTTTGAACCGGGGGCCGGCCTGCACCACGCTGGTGACGGCATCCTCGCTCGTCACGTAGATTCTGCCGTCGGCCAGGACCGGGGAGGCGCTGTAGGTTCCAGGTCGAACTCGCTCGGGGCCCCAAACCACTTCTCCGCTCCGGGCGTTCAGGCAGAGCATCACTCCATTGTCCCGAAGCACGTAAAGATAGGTTCCGTCCGTCACCGGGGTGGGAACGTCGGGGCCGTCAGCCGTCTGCCACAGCTGGTTCGGCTCGCCACTGCCCAGCCGGAAGGCAAGAAGTGGATTCTTGCGGCTGGAAACGTAGACGATGTCGCCCAAAACCAGCGGTGAGGCGATGATTCGATAGTTGCGCGCCCGGTTGGGGTTGAGGCCACCAGCTCGCCACAGTTCCTCTCCGGTGGCCGGATCATGGCCCGTTACGTAGTCGCCGCCGGTAATGACGATCTCGGTCTTCCCGTTGTACCTCAGTACGGCCGGGGTGGTATAGGAGTCGGGAGACTCAGCAATAGCGTCCGTCGGCCTCTCCACCCGCCACCTGGTTGAACCGGTAGCCGCATCTATTCCCAACAGGTAGGAGGCTTCGTCGGTGTGCATTCCGTGAAGAACCTGAAGGTAGAGGGTGTCGTGCCATAGCAGGGGGGAGGATGCGTACCCCCACATGAGGCCAAACTCTCCATAGTCGCGCTGGATGTCGCGGTTCCAGATTTCGTTTCCCTTGAAGTCAAAGGACTTGAGGATGCCGGTCCCGGTCATAACCCACACGTGTCGACCATCGGTCACCGGAGAGGGGGAAGACATGTTTTGCTTCATCGCCTGCCGGTTCCCTCCGCCCAGACTCCGCTTCCACACCACCCTGCCGGTGTTCCGGTCCAGGCACCAGAGAGCCAGTTGCTCTGCTTTCGGGTCCGGCTTTTCCGAGGGCTGGCGCCGTGCGGCGTCGGGAGATTTTCGCTTCCCTCCCTCGGCCGCGTTCAGGAAGACGTACTCACCCCAGATAATCGGCGTGGCCCCGCTCCAGGCCGGCATGGGAACCTTCCAGGCGACATTTTCCGTCGCGCTCCACGACACGGGCAAGTTCTTCTCCGGACTGACACCATCGCGTCCGGGGCCCCGCCAATGGGGCCAGTTCTCGGCCCACGTCCAGGTCGTCGTAAGCAAAAGAATTCCGAGAGCTCTAGTCCCCGTTCGCATATCGTGTTCCTCCGGGACAACGCCGGGCTTGATCGGGCGCCTTGGACCACTCGGTCCAGCGCCGATTCTAGCCCTCGGGAAGACCGGGATCAAATCTCCTTTACCGACACTTAATATTACGCCCGCAGAAAGTCATAATAGGGTCATAGTGCGGTCGCAACTTAATTTTCTCTGCGCCCTGATTCTGTTGAGCGTACCCGCCGTCGCCGGACAGGGGCAGCTCCAGTTTCCGACGCCGAGAGAATCCTACGCAAGCTACGATCCAAAGACGGAGGCGCTCCTGCTCATGAGCGAGGTCTCCAATGAACTGGAACCGGGGGATCGGCTGGATGCGATCCAGCTTCTCACATCGCTTCGCTCGGGACCGGTCGAGGATGTCCGGGTCGATGAGGTGCGGCGTCTGATGGGGGCAGTGGACTGGGCGAAACACCGGGGTCGCATTCTCAGGTTGCTCATTTACCAGTCCGGCGTCCTCGACGCTTTCTCCGATAGTTCCAGGACATGGCTGCCCTTCGTCCACGATTTCCTGCTCTTTTTCCTCAGCGAGCTTTCCGAGGAACGCCTGACCGATCGAATCGTAGCTCAGCTCCAGGTGCCGGCGAATGATCGAGGACGCCGGCTCATCGCCCTCGCCGACCGGACTCCGTCGCTGCAAAAGATTGGGCAGATCATGGCCCGCCATCCCCAGCTGCCCGCCGACATGCGCCGCGCCCTGCAGACCTTCGAGAACAGCATTCGCACGACCCAGCGCGACGAGTTGGTTCGGCTCATCGAAGATGATTTGGGGAGCGCTGAAATCGCCCGATATCAAATGGAATTCGACGAAGACGTGCTGGCGGAAGCCAGTATCGGAGCCGTCATTCGGGTCGAGCTGGCTCTGCCCGGGGATGGCGTTCGGCGCAAGGCGGTGTGCAAGGTTCTAAAGCCCTACGCAATCGATGCGCTGAGCGAAGAGCTCGTGATTCTGGACCAACTGGTTCGCTACTTCGAGGAACACGGCAGCTTCTACCAGTTGGGGCAGATGCCGTTGTCGCGCATGTTCGACGAGGCCCGGAAAGCTCTGAGCAAGGAGATCCAGGTCGTAGAAGAGCAGAAGAACCTGGCCCGGGCCGGAGAGTACTACCGTCGCAGTCGCAAGGTGAAGATTCCCGAGATCTATCCGATGTCGACCCGGAATGTGACCTTCATGGAGTTCATCGACGGCGGAAAGATTGTCGATGCTTCCCCCGATGATCAGATGGCACGCTCCCTGCTGGCGGCCCGGCTGGATGACGCTCTCACCTGGGATGTCCTCTTCTCCCCGCAGAAGGAGGCCGTCTTCCATGGTGATCCTCATGCCGGAAACGTGTTTTTCATGCGCCATGAGCCTGGTCGTATTGCGCTGATCGACTGGGGACTGTGTGGGATCCTGCCCCGGCAGCGGAGAGAAAGGCTGGTTCAGCTGCTGCTGGGCATCTACCTCAAGAACAAGAAAAGAGTGCGCAACAATGTTGCTGCTCTTCTGGAGGAGGGTTCTGAAGCGAGCCCGGGGGATCAGACCCGGATTCAGGCCATTGCCCTCAACGTCATGTGACCTTGCCCCCTAAAACGGGTCCAAGTTGAATGTTAGGATTTTCGGTTTTAGGAAGGAGGCAAGGATGGCACGGAAGCGGTTTACGGCAGAACAAATCATCATGAAGCTGCGTGAGGCAGAGGCAGGTCTAGCCCAAGGACAGACGGTGGGCCAGGTGTGCAAACAGATTGGGGTGACCGAGCAGACCTACTACCGGTGGCGCAAGGAGTACGGAGGGCTTCGACTGAATCAGGCCAAGCGGTTGAAGGTGTTGGAGAAGGAGAATGCCCGGTTGAAGAAGCTAGTGGCAGATCTGTCTTTGGACAAGCAGATCCTAAAGGAAGTTTCCTCGGGAAACTTCTAGGCCCGACGAAGAGGAGACGCGCAGTGGTGTGGGTGAGGGAGAGATTGGGAGCAGAGCGCGTCTCCGAACGTCGGGCCTGCCAAGTGCTGGGACAGGCTCGATCGACCCAGCGAAGGGAAAGGCATATCCCCGATGATGAGGCTCGATTGGTGGCTGAGATGGTGGAGTTGGCCACGCACTACGGGCGATACGGCTACCGACGGATCACGGCCATGCTTCGTTGGGAAGGGTGGAAAGTGAATCACAAGCGGGTGGAGAGGTTGTGGAGACAGGAGGGGCTGAAAGTCCCGTCCAGACAGCCGAAACGAAGGAGACTGTGGCTTCATGATGGATCCTGCGTTCGGTTACGAGCGGCTCACAAGGATCACGTCTGGAGCTATGACTTCGTGCATGAGCGAACCCATGACGGAAGGGCCTTTCGATTATTACCCCTACTGGATGAATACACCCGGGAGTGTCTGGCCATTGAGGTTCAACGACAGATGAATCACCAGGACGTGTTGGATCGATTGGCGGAGTTGTTCGTGGATCGGGGAGTGCCTGAATACATTCGGTCCGATAACGGGTCGGAGTTTACGGCTCAGGCGGTTCGGGACTGGCTGAAGGCTGTTGGGGTGAGGACCTTATACATCGAGCCCGGCAGCCCCTGGGAGAATGGATATGTGGAGAGCTTCAACGGAAAACTGCGGGATGAACTGCTGAACGTAGAAGTCTTCGACACGTTGTGGGAAGCGAAGGTGTTGGCCGAGAGATGGCGCAGGGAGTACAACCAGCGACGGCCTCACAGCGCCTTGGCCTATCGGCCGCCGGCGCCGGAGGCCAGATTACCCAGGTCCCAGGCCCAGAGTTCTATACCATGGAGTGGACTTCAAAGAGCTACCATCAGAAGGTGTGTAAATAGCATAGGCGGTGAGTATCCTTCCGGGTTGATTTAAAACCCAGGGCCGAAAGGCCCGCAACGGAAGGAGTACACACCGCATGAGCAAGCAGAAGATTGAGGAAAGTGTGGAGTCAAGAGTTTGTTTCGAGGAGCTGGAAGATTGGGTGCGGGAGAAGATCCAAGGCTGGGTTCAAGAGCTGCTGGAGGAGGAAGTCACGGAGTTATTAGGGCGGCGTAAGAGTGAGCGGCGAAGGGCCGTGGACGCTCCGTCGGGCTATCGCAATGGATATGGGAAGCCGAGGCATCTGACGCTGAGCTCGGGGACGATCCAGGTTCGAAGGCCTCGAGTGCGGGATCTAGAGGAACACTTTGAAAGTCGGGTGTTGCCCCTGTTTGCCAAGCGGACGCGGCAGGTTCGAGAACTGATCCCTGGGCTGTACTTGCATGGTCTGGCGCTGGGGGATTTTGATCTGGCTCTGAGAGGGCTTTTAGGGGAAAAGGCGCACCTGTCGTCCTCCACGGTGGCCAGATTGAAAGAGAAGTGGCAGGCCGAATGGGAAGTCTGGCAGAGTCGACCCTTGAATGATCTGGAAGTGGTGTATTTATGGGTAGATGGAATCTACGTCAAGGCGGGTCTGGAGAAGGAAAAGGCAGTCCTGCTGGTGGTGCTGGCCGCCTTAAGTGACGGAAGCAAAGCCGTGGTGTCGGTCACGAGCGGCTATCGGGAATCGACTCAGAGCTGGTCGGAAGTACTGCGCGACTTGAAGCGCCGGGGGATGGGCTGTCCACGGCTGGTGATCGGAGACGGCCACCTGGGCATCTGGGGAGCTTTGCGCAACGTCTATCCCCAGGCCGAGGAGCAGCGCTGCTGGAATCATCGGATCGTCAACCTGCTGGCCAAGCTCCCTAAGCGAGTGCACAAGCCGGCCTTGCTGATCCTGCGGCAGATCCCTTACGCCGAGACTCGAGAAGAAGCACAACGACTCAAGAAGGTTTTTCAGCACTGGTGCCGGCAGCGAGGGCTGACTCTGGCGGCTGAGCTAATCGAGCAGGACTGGGACCGGATGGCGACCTTTTACAACTATCCAAAGAAGCAGTGGCAGCATCTGCGAACCACCAATCCAGTGGAGTCACCGTTTGCCGCTCTTCGGCTGCGAACGGACGCGGCCAAGCGATTCAAGAAAGTGGAAAACGCCCAGGCGGTGATCTGGAAGATGCTGTTGGTGGCGGAGCAGCGATTCCGCCGGTTGAAGGCACCGGAGCTGATGAAAGCCGTCTACCAGGGCGCCAAATATGTCAATGGAGTCCCGGTCAACCAAGTCCCGGAGGAGAAAGCCGCCTGATGTTTTTCCACACCTATTGACAAGAGCTCGACTTCAAATGGTCCCAGGTCTAACTTAGAGAGTGGACTCGTTCCTGGGGGCAGGTCAAAAGGCAAGAAGCCCGGGGACGACTAGCCGATTGCCAGATCTTACGACGCTACCGCAAGCTGACTGATCATCCGCGAGAACACGCTTGTTACGGCTGTCGAGAGACCCAGCCCAAACGTCGCCACGGCAATTCCCACTAAAACGAGCATTATCGCGTATTCAACAGTCGTCACACCCCGTTCGTCGTAACCCAGCTGCTTAACCAGTTGACTTAGAGTTTCGATGACAGACATGGTAGCCTCCCGATTTTGAATTAACCCCTCGAAAAGAACCGACCCCTTTAATGATATCAGCTTTCCGTACTTGGGAGCACCAAATCCCGGACGTCATAACGTCGCTCAGGTCAACGACCGGGCTAGCTGAGGCAGCATCCGTGCTTCCAGCACATCGAGTTTGATTTCTTGATAGGCTGGCCGGTCGGGGTCGCAGACAAGAGACAAAAACGCGCACAACATGGCGGTTGCCACGGCCAGATTGGTAATCAGAATCTGAGGAGTGGAGGCGGCTTGCTGGATGCAATCCAGTTGTGAAGGAGGGCTTCCCTGGGCTTGAGCAATCTCGGGATGGAATCGGGTGATGGGGGCAGTCAGATTCTTCCCGGAGCGTCGGATCGCGATTTGAACATTGCCGTAGGTTCCCAGCTCCCTGGGAGGATCAACCGCTTCATTTCCCCCGCTGATGAGGACGATGTCGGAGAGTTTCTCGCAGTAGTCGGAAATCAGTTTCCGAGTCGGGTGGTTGTCGCAGCACAGCATCAGGAGGTCGCCGTCATGAATGAGTTCGGCCACATTTTCATCCGTAATGAAGGTGGGAACGGAAACGATCGCCATTCGATCCGAAGTGATCGTGGAAAGAGTCTCGCGTGCTTTCACTTCCGCTTTGTTCCCAAGCTGCCCAAAAGCTGTTCGCGGAGCATTCGAAGGGTGGAACTCGTCACCGTCAATGAGAACCAGCCGGCTCGGCTGTCCAGAAACAGGGAAAGAAACTGCAACACGATCGACCCGATGCCACCCAGCCCGATGATCTTGATTCTTTGGTTCTCGGGGAGGCGATAGACGAGGCCCGAACGGGATCGTCTAGTTGGTTTTCCCGACATAGGGATCACGGCTCCAACCCGGATCGTCAATGCTCGTCCACAATGGCCGCTTCACGTCAACACTCACCTTTTCAAGCCACTTACGGGGCACGCCTCTCCGACGTCGCCGGTATCCTTCAAAAAGATCATCAAAATGTGCAGGAAAGCGCTTCCCGTCCACAGTGAACTCAATGTGGAACCGGGGCGGCTCCTCCTGGATGCAGCCAACGACGACGTGGAATCCGGTTCGGTAACGCTCGTCGTCTCGATCCGTAAAGGAGGAGTAAGCTCCCCCTGTACCGTGGCAATGGACGTCACCAACCAGTAGATGATCGGGCGGAAGGGTCAGAGGGACCGTGTAGCTCACATCCAGGGCTGAGCGGTGTCCGCCACGTGACTCCCACACGGTCGCCTCCTGAGCGGGTACCAGGATGCGGTAGTGGTGCTCTCTTTGGTTCCAGGCGAGAAGAACGACGGCTTCCGAACCATGGATCTCGTAGATTCGCGAAAAAAAACCAACCATTCGCTCCAGCATTGTCTTCTTGATTTTTGGAAAGTTGAGCTGACACCCCACCTCGTGCTCTGCCAGCCAGGCAGGCCCCTTCGAACAGGCAACGTCGCTGGCGAAGAAGGGGTGATTTCGGCACAAGAACAAGCCGTTTCGGGCCAGTAGATAAAACTCCGAATCAGAAAAACGGGGCGCGTTGTCCGTTTTCAGATAAAGGGGGATCTTGGTCGTCACCATCTTCGTTACTCCGAGGGTCGACCTGCCTGATCGCCGGCGTAAGAATCGCGGAGCCGAAAGTTCATGAATCGTGTCGTCAGGCTGACATCGCTCCTGCCCGGGCCCTGGCGGCTCCGCACAGCGCCCTTCAGTTGGCTGAAGCTCTCCTCAAACATGCATTCCACCAGTTGTTCACCGCTCATGGGTACCGGCTTCCACCCAACGGACCGCCCAAAACGGGAATCCTTTCTGGTTGCTTTTTCCCACTTTTGAACCGGGTGAAGATTGGGGTGGATGCCCTTCGAGCGTCCGTACCAGCTGGCGCCCTCGTGCGACTCGCTCGACAGGTTCCAGGAGCCGTTTCAGATGTGGTGCAGTAAGGAATCCAGTTGCCGGGCCCAGTCGGGCTCAGGCGGACGTTTGAAGTGCTGTGTACAGATCCAGGCTCGCTTTCGCTTTGGTGTCTCGATAACGGAAACATTCAGCAATGCCGGATAATGGAGCCTGTCGGTCTTGCTCACTAGAGGCTGGTTGGAAAAATACAACTCGTTGCTGTTGGTCAAGAAAAGGGACCCTCCGCGCCGGTAGAAGATCGCGAAAATGATGGTATAGGGAAGACTCAAGCGGACCGGGCGATAAAGAGTGCCCGGCCCATACTTCACGGGAGAATCCTCTCTGATCCACATTAGCCTGCGCACGTGAGCCGGGTACTGGTGGATGACCAGGAAAAAAGGGTCGCGCCACTCCATAAACTTGATGCCATCGGGAAGGAAGCATTTCCCCAGGGGGGGCGTGTTTTCCAGTCGCAGCATCTCTGAGAGCACCGTCTCGGGATGCTCAAACCTCTGACCTTCCTCGGTGTCGAGAATGACTGCTCCGTTCTCGATAGTGATTCTGTCTCCCATCGATTTCTTACTTTCGCAGGGCGTTTCCTTTTTCACCGGCCGGCTTGACGAAGGTCAGAACCTGCCCTTCAGTGAGCATGAAATCCTCGTTCACCGCCTCACCATTGACCACGGCCACCGCCTCGGGATCGAGGTGTAGCCGGTCCGAGAGTTCCATGCGGACTTGATCAACCCTCATCCCTGCCAATGGCATGGTGTGGCTGTAAACGCCATGAATCACCTCAACCTGTCCCCGCGAGCCCGAGGACGGCTCGAAGGGATCAGTCGACGGATCCGGTCCTGTCGAAAGGTCCGCAGTTCTTTCCCGCTCGCTGCTCATGCATTGACTCCTTTTCATTGACTCAGGTAGAAACCCGGCCTTCTTCTCGGTTGGCCCGCAGCTCATCTACGAGCATCGCCGGAGTGCGACTGCGAAGACCGGGCAATCGATTCACCGCTGCCACGGAATTCTCTTCGTCGGGTAAATTGAGATAGTCTCTGGCATTTCCTGCAGTGAGGCTTTCAGCGAGGCCGTCGATCTGACGGCGGAAGGATTCGATCAAGCCCTCAGGTGTGAAGCCAGTCTCTGCCTCCACACCGGCAGACTCCTCCAGGGCGAAGGCCATCTCATCAATCGCGTTGCTGACCGCCTGCTCGATGACGGCACCGCTGAGGAAGTCTCGTCGGTGCTTGACCGTTCTGGTTCCATCTCTGAGAACGATCTCGACGACGCCCTGCTGGTTTGAGGTGTAGTTGGAAAACCAGCTGACCACCCGATCGATCAGATGGAGGCGGATCTGCTCCGGATCGGATCCGTTTTGTCCCCAGTACGGATAAGCAGGCTTCAGCTTCTTCTCGAGGATTGCCGCCAGGTCCTCTGATCCGAGGTTGTTGAAGTCGGCTCGGCGAGCACCAAGCCGCCTAAGAAATGCCGGATCCAACAGGTCGGGACGATTCGTCGTCGAGATGAGCAGGATGGGAAGGCTTCCCAGGTCTTCTGTAGGATCGTCCAGGCGTTGCAGGAAAGTGCCGATGATCCGGTCAAAGACGCCCCCCTCGAAAGTACTGCCGCGTCGCCGGCCAATCGCCTCTACTTCTTCCAGCACAATCACCACAGGCAGGTGGATTTTTTCGCCCTGGCTGGTTTCCAGCTTCTGGGAAGCCAGGTGATGAATGTCATCAAATAACTCCTCGATTTGTTTGTCGCTGCGACCCAGGAACTCACTCAGGATCTCTGACGTCTTGACCCGGATGACCCGGCTTCCCAGGTCTGTCCGGCCGGATCTTTCCCGCAGCATTTTGTCGAACTCGCTCAGAAACGCCTTCAGATGGAGCGTCTTTCCCATACCGGTGGGGCCGGTCATCAGGACGCTGAATCGAGGCCTGAGCTCGAATTGCTCCAGAATATCGGGTCGAAACAGGAGAATGCGCATGCGCCGGATCAACAAACCCAGGACCCAGTGTGGCTTTCCGATATCTCGGCTGATCACGATGTCGGGAATCTTTTCGGTGTCCACAAAGCGGTGGCGCCGATCCCCATCGCCGGGAATAAAGCGAAAGGCGAACTCGCGCGTGGGGCTGACCAGGATCGCGTCGCCGCGGGCCGCGCCTCCTGCTTCGACGGCTTCCAGCACGGTCCGGGACGCGTGCAGCACGAAAGGATCGCCGTGCAGTCGCACCTCAACATGGTTTGAGTCGGGAAGTTGGCGCAGGAATTCCGCCTCCACTCCCACCTGAGGAAGGCTCGGGCCGTGTCCCAGGACGACTCCACCCCTGGCATCCAGCAAGACCGTGGCCCCCGGTTCCAACTCTTTCGGGTTCACACCTTCGTGAAGCATCGGAAAGCGCTGCTGCCCGTCGGGAGTCACCACGTGCACTTTCGGCACGTTTTTCAACGGCTTCCCGTTCAGCTTTGAGATGAAAGTGGCGGGCCGGGCAGGCCCCGATTCAAGCTCGGCCAAACGAGCCTCGTACCGGGCTTTGAGTTTCTCGCCTTCGCTGCCCGACGGGATCGCTTCGATGCGCCTCAGGAAGGCTTCCAGAAACGCGATAGTCGAGTCGGGTTCCTCCTGACCGCTCATGATCGCCTCGTAGAGCATTCGGGTGCGCATCGTGCGCGGCTGCTTTTCGGAAAGCAGCAAGTCGATGAGCCGATCCCGGGCGGCCGCCGAGGTGGCGGTCACGTTCAAAGTGGGCATCTTCATTTCTCCTTTTTCTCCTTTAGCCCGGATTATGCAAGAACCGTAGTTCGGTGTTGGAAAACGACTCGAGAAGTGGCCCAACTCGGAAGCGGGCAGGTGTGACAGGCGGATTTGCGAAGAATATGGGTTGGCGAGGCGTTTGAGTGGTTTGGGGAGTGAATTTCAGACAGATCTGGGCCTGGATGAGTGTCGGAAGCGGTTTTTCGGGGGAGCTGGGAAAAGCTAACTGGAGTTCAGGCGACTCAAGACGAGGTGGAAGAGGGGTTGTTCGGGGAAGGCTGAGGAAAGATGGACCCAGATGCGTCGAGTGGTTTGTCGGATCCGGGCCCCAATCTTGAGGACCCGACGACGTAAGGTTTCGATTTCGAGCTTGTGCCAGGGGGTTCCGTGAAGATAGTCGCGCAGGCGCACGAACATCTGGTAAGCCAGTGCATGCAGGAGGAGTCGAAACTGATTGGCCAGGAATCGATGACAGCTGAGTCGGTCCATGCTCAGATGATTCTTGAAGGCCTTGATGAAGTTCTCGGTCTGCCCTCGGTTTGTGTAGTGGTCATAAAGTGATTGGGAGCAGAGATCGTCCCGGTTGGTAACTACAAAGCGACGATTGATGCCACGCTGATCGACCTCCACTTTGACAATGACGCGACGGGATCGATCCCAGCTGTGGGCTCGATAAAGAAACTCGTCAAACTGACGCTGTTTTTCCTCCAGCTCAAGGAACCTCAGCCGAGTCGAATCCAGCAGGGGCTCGACCACTCGCTGCAGGCGAGGGTTTCGACTTAACCCGATGACATACTGGAGTTTATTCTCTTCACATTCACAGAACTCGTAGAGCCGAGGCGTGGCAAAGCCGCTGTCGGCCCGAATCTCAATCTCGACATCCGTCCCCACTGCTTGTCGGATGGCCTCCACGACTCGCTTCAGAATGGGCACGATGTGAGAGGCAGCCCCCTTGTTGCCAGGTCTCAACACGGCACAGACCAGGTCTCCCGTGTCGGCATCGAAGATCAGCAAAGGATGCAGAATGTGGTTTCGGTAATACCCGTGGTAGAAGGAGAACTCCTGTTGGCCGTGAGTGTGGTCGTCGGTACTGTCCAGATCCAGGATGATCTTGCTGGGACGTCTCTTCTTCAGGGAGCGCACATAACGGCCTGGCAGCCACCGGCTCAGACGCATCAGATCCTTCTTGGTGACGGAGTTCTCCAGGCGGGAGAAAGTCGGCTGGGTGGCCAAATCGGGATCGCTCTCTGGCAACTGATCACAGACTGTCTTGAGCATCGGATCCGAGCGCAGCGTATCGGCGTCGTTACAGTCTTCGTAGCCGGCCACGATCTGCAAGACTCGTTGTCGGATCAACTTCAACAGGTCATGACGAACGTAGCGTCGGTCTCGACTTTCCGCAATACACGAACTGAAGCCCTCGCACAATCGATGTTGACGATCCAGGGATCCAAACAACAACCATCCTGCGTCGGAAGTGAGGCTCCCCCCATCAAAACGCGTCGTGATCTTTCTGTGGCTGTGAAATGGCAGGGTATTCTGGCAGACTGCTTTCAACATTGCCGTAGCTCCTGTTTAGGGTCTTTGTTTCTCTAAACCCTTTTATATCAGAGAGCTACGGCCTTTTTTCTGGGCCCAAATCTCACTTGAATTTAGATCTCTTGCATAATCCGGGTTAGGTGGAGCAATCGAAGACTGCGCGGTTGCAGGCGCCCCTCCTTGAGGCCGTACAGCTTCCAGTCTTCCTCGTCGCGAGCGTTCCAGCCAAAGATGAGAAGCGTGGCCCAGGGCTGACCCGAGAACACACTGCGATGCCACTGTTCGTCATCCGTGCTGATAACGGCATTGGTTCGCCCGCATACAGTTGTCTGAAAGCACGCGGCGCATCGTTTCTGCCCGTTTTCGTCCGCCGCAACGGGAAAGTTGTGGCCATGAACGGAGCCGATGAATCTTTCAGCCGGTCGGCCCAGTCTTTGTCTGCGGGCCTGCAGCCTCCCTTCGATGTGGTCCCAGGTCTCACCGGAGAAGCGGACCGAGTATTTTTTCTCCTCCGCGTGTTCGGCCGGCAGACAGGCATTAACGACCACAAAGATCTCGGGGGATTCCTCGTCGTTGATCAGACGCCCCGTCCACAGTGCGGCCGACTCCACCTCGCCCCCGCGCCGGGCCGACTCGTGTGTTTCTGTCCAGACGTCACGAGGGACGAAAATGCAGAGCCCCCTATCCTCTTGATCTCCTTCTTTCGGCTTCAGCGAGGGACTCTGAAGGAGATCACTCCTGTCGAGGTGGCGCGAGAGAGAACCGGTCTCACAGATGGGCCCGGCCCCCTTGGCACGCCGGGTTACGACAGCCCGCCGGCCGCGATGTTTACGGCTCCCCGGAGAGGGGGCCTGCTCTGCCTCCAGAGTTCTCAACACGAATTGACACTCCTGCCCTTGCAGAGCCCCCTGCGACTGCAGCCGATGCTTGGCCCGCTCGGCCACGAAGGCCAGACTGAGCATGGAAAACTTCTGCCGGAATCCCCGCTCGCCCTGAAGCAGTTCCAGACAAAAGTCCAGCAGTCGGTCTGATGCGTCTTGTGCACTTCGGCCCGGCCGAACCCTCATGGTGAGTTCTTGCCGCCGCCAGCCCAGATGCCCGGCTCGCAGGCCGTTGAGCCAGGCTTCGTCCCGCATGGGACCGAGATCGGCTGCCGACACCGGCTCTCGAGCCAGCACTCGATCGTCTCCCCTGGCTATGAGATCGACGGCCAGACGACAATCGGTGTTGACTCGGGTCTTATTCATAGCAATCGGTTTCATAGCAATGGCTCACGGCCTAACCCAGATGGGAGCGGGGAATCAGCACCAGTTCGGCGCCTGGCTGAATCTGGCTCCCCAGAGCCACATCGTCCACCAGCATCCGAGCGTTGCTGTTGTCGCGCAGGGAGTAGGGGACATCTTCCGGCAGTTCCATCTCCAGGGCTACCGTTTCGGCCACCTCGCCGGCAGGCCGGTAGCCGTCGACCTCACTGAGTTGCAGTTGCTGGCTGGCGGTGACGTCCTTGGCTGAAAAGTACAGCGGATCCACGACCGGGTTGAGTTGGGTGGAAGTAGTTTGCACATTCATCGTTCATGCTCCTTTTTTGTTTGTGAGCCTCGGCAAGTGTCACCGGCGGCTCAGAGGGTTGTGTTTTTTGGCCATCCTTTGAGTTTCAGGTCTCCGTCATAGAGCCTCAGCACCTGATTGGCGAGCTTTCGGTTCTCAGGTCTGGCGAGGACTGACACTTCCAGGCCCATTTGTCTCAGCACCAGATCCAGGCTGGCTACCGCCATGTCCAGCATGTCCTTAAAAAACGCCTCGGCCAGGTCGTTCTCGACCGGCAGGCCCGTCAAATCGACCTGCGCTTCGATGGCGCACCGGCTCCCCTGGCGCTGCCACACGATCCGGGCCAGACGGTTGATCGAGTTCTCACGGTGGGCCAGGCAGAGAAGACTCTTGCGGGCTGCCGGGACGAGTTTCTCCCACTGCCCGAGGGGCATTGCCAGGCGCAGATTCCCCCTCTCGCGAATGACGCGAACCTGACCCGGACAACCGCTGCGTTTCAGGGTCATACGTAGATGACTCTTATCGTCTGAAACCGCGGCGTGGCCGCTTTCGGACAGCCAGGACAAGAGTTTCTCCGCCGCCGGAGGCTCCCACGTTGAAGCCGAGGGCTCGAAGTCTTCTCTGGCGAGTTGTTTCACGGCCGCAGCCGCCAGAGACTCGAATCTCCTGCTTGCCCCAGGGTTAAGGACCGGGTCATCGCCCAGATCGGGAGCGATGAAGAGGTCAAAGCGTTGCTCCACACGACCGTCGCGGCGGGACAGCTTGACCGGACCTTCCCAGTTACCGTGCAGAGCCAGTGCCTCCCTCTTTCCGGTCAGCTCAAATGGTCGAGAGAAGCTGATGAACCCGGCGGGATGGGTCAGCAGCCCCCAGCCCGGGTCCCGAGATCCCGGAGTGGACCAGCGGGCGTCCTGGTCTTTCGCGAAGCCGGCCAGCGCCAGCGCCGCTTCCAGATGAGCATTGTTCCAGGCACTCACAGGTTCAGCCTCCGTCTGACTTCCGGCACGCCCGCCCACGGTTCCAGGAGGCCCTCCGGACACAGCGGGAGGTACTCGGGATGACTCCGATAGTAGTCACAGGCAGGGGAGTTGAGGACTCCCGCGGGGTCCAGCTCGTCAAGAGTCGTCTCCTGCAGCGTGAGCGTGTAGTAGCCCAGCAGGATAATTTCTTTGAGATTGGTATTCGGCGGCAGTGCGCCCAGGCAGATGACCCCCTTCAGGTCGGGAGCCACGTTGGGGTGCCAGATGGGCTGCGGAGCCAACACGGCCAGAGGACCCCATCCCGGCGGGCTCTCCCAGGTCCAGTTTTCGCGGAAGGCCAGGCGGAACACGGCGCCGTCGGCCAGCTCGAGAACACCGTTTTGAGGAGCCAGCGGGACCGGCATAGCAACTCCGAACACAATCTCCAGATCACCCGCGAGTTCGATATGAAGCAGCTCAATCCGCGGGCTGGCGAGTACCAGCTCCCTCATCACTTCTTCCACCTGAAAGGCCTTCCAGGCGCGCCATGCTTTGGGGCCGCCGTTTCGCGAAAGGGCCTTTTCGAACCTGGCTTGCTGAACTTCGGACCGGACCGACAAGCTCTGCTGGCGGCTGCTCACCCGGGGGGGAGACCGGTGGGGATCAACCATCATATGCTTGCCCTTCCAGAGTATTGGTCGCGGTCTGCGCCGAGGCTGGTTGAGCCGGGGCCTGTTCAGCCGGCTCGAGCACTGGTTTTCCGGGCAGGAAAAAGTAGGTCCAGCCATCTCCGCCCGAAACTCCCAGAGCCTCTCCGGGTGCCAGCCCGAGCTCGGTTAGCGGTTTCTCCCAGCACACATGCACGTCTTTCGCAGGAAGGATGGAGTGGGCTCCCGCCGGTGAAGCAATCAAGCGACCCCCACATCGACAATCTGCCAGCGGCATCCCGAATCCGCGGGCGAATCTGCGCACCGGAGCGCTATTGCCACAAGCCTGGCAGAAGGCTTCGCTGAACCAGTGAACTTCTCCCCTCACCTGGGTTTCGCCTTTGGTGCAGCCGATCGTGGATGCGAGGCTGCAAAGAGATGCCCGGGACTCGGCTTCCCCGACGTCAGTCGTCTCCCAGTGCTCATGTGGGCACCGGCAATCGGGATTGCGAGGAAGCTCACTGCGCAGAAGTTGATGCGTCAGGAGACAGTAGCTGATCTCCTCAGACACGAGACCTTGCTCGTCCAGGCCCAGCAGCTTCTTGACAGACTCGACGACAGCCAGTTGAGCGGCCGTGGTGCACAGAGCCGGCAGAGTTCTGGTGGGCTGAGCCTTCTTCTCCAGGCGGCCCGGTGCGGCGGAGGCGGGATCGCAGCCATAGCGCACCGTGAGCTGTTGCCACTCTTTTGACCCCAGAAGACAGCCCGGGCAGGGGGCGGTCGCAACCGCGGGCTCAAAGCAGCGCACGATCGCCGTCCAGGTAGGACCATGGACCGCTCCCTGAACCAGGGGCTTTCCGAGCGCCGCAGCCAGGTTGCCGGCCCACACCAGGAGGTCCAGATTGTCTCCCGCTGAGATAAAGAGATCCACATCGCGCAGAAGGCTCAGAGGAATCTTCTGGGCACGACCGATGCCGGCCGACAGTGCCACGGCCGGGTTCCTGGCATGAGCGCGCCGACCCTGAACCCAGGCCTTCGGTTTCCCCGCATCCTGTGCCAAAGCAGGCTGGGTCTGCCAGGATGTTTCTTCGTAGTGGTCGGGATCGACTGCGATCAGGCGGCCCACGCCCAGCCTGGCCAGCGAGCTGAGAATCTCACTCCCAACTGCGCCCAGCCCGAACACCGCCACCGAGCGCCCTCGAAGATCAGCAAGGGTGATTGAATCGCCAGGCAGGCCCAGGTTGAGATCAGTCGACAATTCTCCCGGCTCAAGCGCGCAGGCCGGCCACTGGTACCACTTCACAAGATCAATCGACATCCTCATCCAGCACTCCCCGGATCCCACAGCAGGAAGGGCTCGATGGCGAGATCCTTCCCGCAGGTGAGACACTTGCTCACCTTGTCAAAACAGCCGAGTCTTTCCTGCTCGGAGCCTACCTCCGGGTGGCTTTCGGCGGTCTCGTGATGAAACGGTTGACCGCAGGCGCAGGCGACGACCCGGGTGTTTTTTTCAATGGGGATGCCGCAGAAGCGGCACTTTTTGCCCAGGAGATCGTCAGTGGGCTTTCCCACGAACGGGAGCACACGGGAGGTGACATAGGCAATAAAACCAGAGCGAAGGAGCACCGAATCTCTGGTTGTCAAGACGTTGAAGGAGAGCGAAGGCGAGCCGTTGACCAGAATTCCGGACCGAATCGGCAGCAATCCGAGGTAGTGTTTCCTGCCCACAGCCAGCGGGCAAAAGCCGGCGTCGGCCTCATTGGGTGCAGCGACTCTCTCGATGCGCCCCCCGGCCCCCTGGACCACCTTCGCCCAGACCAGGCCGTCGTCAGCCCCTACCACTAGAGGCGACATTTCCGGGGACCGGTCACTTTGCAGACCTTCACACCAGGGAAGATCGGTGGGCTCCAGATCCGCGCCGCCCGCAAAGACGGTTGTGTGCAGCTCCCAAGACATCCGGTTGTTCATACCTGGCACTCCCAAAGCGGCCATCGCCTGTGATCCGCTGGGAATCGTACGCGACAGCCCGAGAGTTCAGGATTTCGGACCGAACTTTTTCCGGATTTTTCTCACCCAGGGGAAATCGGTCAGGGTAGAGAGATGTTCGCAGCCAGGGTAAGCTCGTAGGAATCCGCCCGCAGCAGGACAGGCGGCTGTAAGTTGGAGGGCCCGGTCATCTCACCCATAATGAAGCGCCTCTCGCCACAAGCTACTATTTCTTCCAGGAGGGAAGAGTGTTGTGTGCGAAGCAACAGATTCCAGATCAGGGTCTCGATACCGCCCATGCCGAAAGACAGCAGGAGAGCAGGACCCTCAGGCCATACGCTGGGCGTGTAGACGAGATACGTACTCGTTATATTCGGATCCTCCGGCTCATACCACTGGGCGCCCGTATAGCTCTGATAAACCTTGTGCGCAGCGTTCGAGTAGGTGGCAAACAAGATGTTGGCCCGGTTCTCGAGTCGCTTGGGCAGTCTTGCGGAGAGGGTTCGCGAGAGTTTCAGGTGAGCTCTGGAGCAGATTTGAAAGAAGGGCTCCAGTGCCGCCAGCACCATCTTTTCCAGGGAAGTGTGGCTGCGCGCCACTTTTCGTCTCTCGTCTTCTTCCTCATCGCTGATGGGTGGCCTCGTAGGCAAGACCAGCAGATCGTTCGGTGTCAACGCCGGGATATCTGCAGCCTGTCTTCCAAATGACTGGCGCGAGGGAAAATTGAGCAGCAACCCTCCATAGCCGTATCCCATGGAGCCAAGTACTGCCGCCAGTTCTGCAAAGGCGGCCCCATCTCGAATCAGGTGAATGTACGGCTGGCGACGCAGCGACCGCTCTGGGGCCTGGTAGCTGAACCAGAAGTAGGAACCATTCTGGTGACCATTCGTAGGACGGAGATTCATCTTCCCTAACGACACGATATCTGTTCTCCCGGCAAGTGGACTGTCACACCTGAATCACAGTCCACTAGTACCTACTAGATGCAGTTTTTCAGGTTCGAGTTTCGAGCCAACGTTCCAGGAAGAGGTCTCTCAGAGACTGCTTCCCTCCGATATAGTACGCGGACAACGGAGGGGGAAGATTTTCGGACCGAAACTTTCTAACGGCTGGAGGTCGGAAATCAGCTATCCATGAATCCCAGACTAATCTCAAGGGCGCTTGTGTACATCAATCCGGTGCCGAATCACGCGGAGTGTGCGAACCAGGATGTAATGAGGGTCGCGAGGTTGCGCATTGCGGTTTCAAGGTTGTTCCTGAAATCAGACGGTGTATCGGGCCCCGCCATATCGGTCACACCACGGATCTCGACATAGGGGACGCCGCTGAACCGGCAGGCCCTCGCCCCGCCCGCGCCTTCCCAGGCGACGACCAGAGCGCGCGTGGCTTGACGGAGCTCTTTTCTTCGCTTTGCATCGATCACGTCTTCGTCCCCGCTGGCTACGGCTCCAAAGGCAACCCGGAACGATTCGGTCAAGGGTAATCCCGATCTGATGCCGGCGATCGCTTCTGCCGAACCTCGAAAACTCGGGACAGGCTTCTCGTTGAATCGATTCTTGTAATCGTGTTCCACGGTTTTGGTGGCTACGACCACGTCTCCAACGGACAGGCCGTCAGCTATGGCTCCCGCCCCGCCCCCACAAATGACCAGATCCCATTCCCCGGCATCCAGCAGATGCTGTGTGTGGACCGCAAACTGGGCCTTCCCTGCGCCCCCGCGGGCCAGCCCGAGACTTAATTCAGGCAGCTGGATGATCGGGAGCCGGCCCACTGAAGAGTCCACAGTTTCCAGATTGCTGCTGACACAAGCCTGCACGAAAAGATCCAACTCTTTCTGCATGGGGGTAATCAGCAGCGTACTCATCGACGACCGGTCGTGCCTCTGCGAAGAGCGTCGGCCCTTATTCGAATCCAGTGGGCCTTGGAACACCTCCAGGAGTCTACTGGATTCACAGCCACAGCTCTATGTCAGCGCCAAGAGCTCGTGAACGACCTGGGATTCGGGAGGCGGTCTGCTATATACTCCCACCACGTCTGGAAACCCGAAACCGAGATCCCGGGGGGAGCGAGCCGCCGAGCGTGGCGCTGCTCGTGGTCGGTGGTTTTGCCCGCTGGAGGCGCTCTTGACATCCAAGATTAGATCTCTGAGGTTGTGGCTGACAGTTTCAACCGTCGGCTTACTGCTGCTCGGCGGGTGCGGCAGCGGCAGTGAGAACCGGCCGCGGTCCCCCGGCGGACCCATCTACAAAGTGGGTGTGGTCTACTTCGCTCCCGAGGAAGGCGCGGATCTGTGCATGAAGGGTCTGTTCGACGGCCTGCGCGAACTTGGGTTCGAAGAGGGGAAGAATCTCGACGTACAGAGGTCTCACGCGCAGGGCGAGATCGTCAACATCCCGGCCCTGATGCAAAACTACGACAGCCAGGGGATGGACCTGATCGTCACCCTGACTACGCCGTGCCTCACAGCGGCCTGTTTCAGTGTAAGGAGAACGCCGGTCGTCTTCACGTATGTGTACGATCCGATCGCCGCGGGTGCCGGCAAGAGCCGCGCCGATCACCTGCCCCACGTCACGGGCGTCGGCTCTTTTCCTCCGGTTGCGGATACGATCGACGTGATCCAGGAGCTGGTGCCTGAGGTGAAGTCGGTCGGAACGGTCTATAACAGTTCTGAAGCCAATTCGAGGAAGGTGATGGAGGTCGCCCGCGACCTGTTCGCCGAGCGGGGCATCAAGCTGGAGGAGGTGACGGTCACCGGCACCGGCGAACTGTTCCAGGCCGCGCAAGTCCTCAGCCACCGCAATATTCAGGTCATGTGGGTCACGGGCGACAATACAGCTCTACAGGGCTTCGCAGGGATCGCGAAGGTTGCGGCGGACGCGCGCCTGCCCCTGGTGATCAACGATCCCGAGTTCACCGATCTTGGGGCCGTGGCCTGCGTGGGGCTTGGCTGGTATGAGGCGGGACACGCTGCCTCTAAGCTCGCGGCCCGGGTGCTCCGCGGCGAGAAACCGCAGGACATCCCCTTCGAGGAGGTGGCCGACAAGAAGGTTGTTCTGAATCACGAGGTCGCCCGCAGGTTAGGCATCACGTTCCCTGCCGCCCTGGTGCGGGAAGCGGAGGAGTAGGCCTCGACGGCTTGGTGCACGACGTCTTCCACCCAGGCCTGTTTATCTCTGCCCGGGATTCAGCTTCGGCAGGGGCTTCTCGCCCGTGCCGCCTGGCCGATCGCTTCTGTTGAGCTTCTGCGCAGGCCGGCTAAACGCCCGGCAAGATCCGACCTGGCCACTAGAACTTGTAGCCAATCGTCGTACTGACGCCGAAATCGTTTTTCTCCGCACCAGTGGGAGGTCGGCTGTCGTAGTTGTTCCAGATAATGAATCCCCAGAAGAAGTCCTTAAAGATTTCGTAGCGGACCGCGGAAGAGATATCGATCCTCAACCGACCGACATCGGAGAGGTTGGGCCAGAAAACAACTCGAGTCGAAATGTCCCGCGCCCTGCCCTCAAAACGGAAGTAGTCGAGGCTCAGGGCGGCTAATCCTTCCACGTTGACCTGGGAGTCGGCCTTGAGAAAGCGTTCCCGCATCAAACTCAGGCCCCCGGTCGTCTTCAGGATCCAGTGGTTGGTCTGCTTCAAGTAGTGTCCGACTCCCCCTCCGCCCAGACTCCGAAGTGCCAGCCCCAACTCTTCGTTCTGTTGAAACTTCCCCAGCGCAAGACCAAACCAGCGCTCTTTGAAGCGGCGCTCGTGAGAGAACTCCAGATCGTTCCTCTTGAGGGTCTCGAGGTCCTTCTGTTTGGTGAGAAACGAAGCAACAGCTAGGAGCTCTTGTCAATAGGTGTGGAAAAACATCAGGCGGCTTTCTCCTCCGGGACTTGGTTGACCGGGACTCCATTGACATATTTGGCGCCCTGGTAGACGTCTTTCATCAGCTCCGGTGCCTTCAACCGGCGGAATCGCTGCTCCGCCACCAACAGCATCTTCCAGATCACCGCCTGGGCGTTTTCCACTTTCTTGAATCGCTTGGCCGCGTCCGTTCGCAGCCGAAGAGCGGCAAACGGTGACTCCACTGGATTGGTGGTTCGCAGATGCTGCCACTGCTTCTTTGGATAGTTGTAAAAGGTCACCATCCGGTCCCAGTCCTGCTCGATTAGCTCAGCCGCCAGAGTCAGCCCTCGCTGCCGGCACCAGTGCTGAAAAACCTTCTTGAGTCGTTGTGCTTCTTCTCGAGTCTCGGCGTAAGGGATCTGCCGCAGGATCAGCAAGGCCGGCTTGTGCACTCGCTTAGGGAGCTTGGCCAGCAGGTTGACGATCCGATGATTCCAGCAGCGCTGCTCCTCGGCCTGGGGATAGACGTTGCGCAAAGCTCCCCAGATGCCCAGGTGGCCGTCTCCGATCACCAGCCGTGGACAGCCCATCCCCCGGCGCTTCAAGTCGCGCAGTACTTCCGACCAGCTCTGAGTCGATTCCCGATAGCCGCTCGTGACCGACACCACGGCTTTGCTTCCGTCACTTAAGGCGGCCAGCACCACCAGCAGGACTGCCTTTTCCTTCTCCAGACCCGCCTTGACGTAGATTCCATCTACCCATAAATACACCACTTCCAGATCATTCAAGGGTCGACTCTGCCAGACTTCCCATTCGGCCTGCCACTTCTCTTTCAATCTGGCCACCGTGGAGGACGACAGGTGCGCCTTTTCCCCTAAAAGCCCTCTCAGAGCCAGATCAAAATCCCCCAGCGCCAGACCATGCAAGTACAGCCCAGGGATCAGTTCTCGAACCTGCCGCGTCCGCTTGGCAAACAGGGGCAACACCCGACTTTCAAAGTGTTCCTCTAGATCCCGCACTCGAGGCCTTCGAACCTGGATCGTCCCCGAGCTCAGCGTCAGATGCCTCGGCTTCCCATATCCATTGCGATAGCCCGACGGAGCGTCCACGGCCCTTCGCCGCTCACTCTTACGCCGCCCTAATAACTCCGTGACTTCCTCCTCCAGCAGCTCTTGAACCCAGCCTTGGATCTTCTCCCGCACCCAATCTTCCAGCTCCTCGAAACAAACTCTTGACTCCACACTTTCCTCAATGTTCTGCTTGCTCATGCGGTGTGTACTCCTTCCGTTGCGGGCCTTTCGGCCCTGGGTTTTAAATCAACCCGGAAGGATACTCACCGCCTATGCTATTTACACACCTTCTGATGGTAGCTCGGTAGTTAGGTCTGCTCGGTCACCCCAATCTGTTTGCACACCTGGCCCACCGTCTGTCCTTGGGCTAGACCTACCTCTGCCTCACGCAGCTTCATGATGATTTGTTCTGCCGTAAACCGCTTCCGTGCCATCCTTGCCTCCTTCCTAAAACCGAAAATCCTAACATTCAACTTGGACCCGTTTTAGGGGGCAAGGTCAAGTGAAACGAAACTGTACAGAGCTTGGATTCGGATTTCCAACGAAGATGTGGGTTCCGATCGCACCGGGTCGCCAGACCTTGGCAATGTCCGACTCCTCCACGATCTCATGGATGTCGCGAAAGGCGCTGGGTTCGACGCTGGGGGCGTCGCCACACACGAATTCTGAGCCGTAGATCCAACGCCCGCCCACTGGAATGGGAGGAATGCGGTAACCTTTCTGAGTCTCGATTTCTGAGAACTCAAGGTTCTTGGTCTGGGCCACGACCTGGAGGAGCCGCTGTTCATCTCCCTGCTTAGCCGTCAACTTGAGAAATCCCTTGCCTCTCAGGAGATACGGTGCCTCGAAGCAGGGAATGCCCAACACGCCGTGAGGTCCGAGTTGGGTCGAGCCGCTGCTCAGGATAGCCTGATTGTCGTCCACCGCTTTCCAAACGACCTCCACCGCTTCCTCTCCGGGATTCAAGATATCGATGTCGCTGAGCCAGATCCCGAATTTGAACTCGGGGACGTAGCCACACATGAACTTGACTGGCCAGATCAGGGGCGGGAGATTCCTGGTGGGGAGCAGGGCAAGGTCCGGTCCCAGCTTGTCGGCCGAAAAACCGTGCACGGCTTTAAAGGCGGAGTCGAAGACGAAGTTTACCGCCTGTGCTTGAGGGAAGGCTGCCACGATCTGAAGCTGCCCGCTGAATTGCGCGACGCCCGCAGCCTGAGCCAGGCCGCTGGCCAGTACACTGTAGGTGGCGCCTGACTCCAGCACGCCAGCGGCAGTCAGGCCGTTGCCGACCCCCTGCAAGGCCAGATCCGCACTCTGCAAGACAAAGGTCTGGACGCTTCCATCATTGAGTGTTGAGAGAGCGTCAATTCGATCGAGCCGGAAGTGTCTCCGGCGTTGGCCACTGCGATACCCGTGTCGAATCCGCTACCGCCAATGTTAAAGGGAAGGCTGAGCCTGGTCTCCTCCGGCTGGGCACTGACTGAAAGGCAGAAAAGAGCCCAGGCCACGAAGTGCAGACAAGAGGAAGTTGCTCGCTTCATTCGATACCTTCTAGTTAAGTTAAATCCGCCCAAGACCCGAGAATAGCTGATAGGAAACTAGCCAGTCCACTCGACAACCCTGGACTTCCTGCAAGCTGGTCCGGAAATTGACAGTGAAGACAGGCGCACGCCTTGCCGTTCGGTCACTAGTGCAGCCTCGCGCACGATTCTGCTATATAATCCCTGCGATTCACATCTGGGAGGCATACGTTGTCATGAAATTTGCAAACAGACTGGGGGGAATAACCACTTCTCCGACAATTGCCGTGATGCAGGAAGCCCAGCGGCTGAAAGCACAGGGAATCGACGTGATTGACCTGGGCCCCGGAGAGCCGGACTTCCCCACACCGGAGCCGATCAAAGCGGCCGCTGTGGCGGCCATTGAGGAGGACTTCACGAAGTACACCGCCGCAATCGGCATTGCCGAGCTCAGAAAAGGAGTTGCGGAGCACTTCAACAACGCCTGGGGCTCCAGCTTCCAGGCGGCTCATGTGGCCCTCTCCGCAGGAGCCAAACACACCATTCACAACCTGTGTATGAGCTGTTTTGAGGCGGGCGATGAAGTTCTCATCCCGGCTCCGTACTGGGTTACCTTCCCGGAGGTCGTCAGGGTTACCGAGGCCGAGCCCCGAATCATCGAAACTCGCGAGGAGGACAACTTCGAGCTCCGGCCGGAAGTGGTCGAAGAGGCGATCGGCCCTCGCACGAGAGGCCTGATCCTGAACACGCCCAACAACCCGACGGGGGCCGTGATCCCCCGCTCCGCGTTAGAGGAAATCTATCGGATCTGCAAAGAGAACTCGGTTCTGCTTCTGTCTGACGAGACCTATGATTACTTTGTTTACGACGGCCGGGAGCACTTTTCAATCGCCGGGGCCGTGGCGGCACCCGATGATCCCTTCTTCGCCCTCATTGGATCATTTTCCAAGACCTACTCGATGACGGGCTGGAGAGTGGGATACTGCATCACGGCAACCGAGCGGATCAAAAAGGTGGCTGACTACCAGAGCCACGAATCGGGGAATCCCGCCTCTGTCTCGCAGAAGGCAGCCCTGGCGGCGCTCTCGATCGATCCTTCGCTGATCGCTGCGATGACCGAGGAGTACCGTCACAGGCGCGAGCTGGTACTGGAAACAGTGGAAGATATTCCTGGGTTCTCCTGCGCTCAGCCGTCGGGTGCCTTCTATGCTTACCCGAATGTCTCCGAGGCCATGCGACTGACGGGTTGCGAGACTTCAGTCGACTTCTCCAGGCTACTGATCAAGGAAGCCCAGGTAGCGACCGTCCCAGGATCGGCCTTCGGGACGGAAGGCTATATCCGCCTCTCCTACGCTACCTCTCGGGAAAACCTGAGGGAGGCATTTTCCCGGATCAGGCGACTGATGGAAGGATAGCCCGAACCGCGGACCAATTAAACAGGAGCGACAGCGACCGGTTCACCAGCAAGTAGGGGAAGAGACCCGAGTAAGGGACAGGTCCCAATTCTGTCCTTCTGATACGAAGCCAAGCCATCCGCTCAGGATCCGGTCATGTACCTGGATTCCGGTCCGGGACATAGAGCCGGTTCGCGTTCTCCCACAGGATCGCCCGCTTGACTTCATCCCCCACGTCCAGTCCCTCCACCTTGCCGATCTCGGACGGGAAGGTCCCCCAGGGCGAGTCTGTAGCGAACAGAACACGGTCGACGCCCAATCCCCTCGCCAGCAGCTCCCCGACCAGCCAGCGCGGCGCGAAGCCGGGCACGATCGAGGTGTCGGTGTACACGTCGTAGCCCCTCTCGATCCACTCGATGAACCTGGGAACAAACCGGAACGCCGGGGCGATCGCCTCCCCCATGTGCACCAGCTGGAAGGTGGCAGCCTCGCCATACTCGGACAGGAAGGCGTCGAAGTGGAGAGGATCAGCCTCGGGCAGGTAACCCGTGTGGAAGTGGACGACGAGGTGGTGGGTGTGGGCCGTCGCCAGGATCCGTTCCATCGTGGCTCTGATCTCTGGCGACCATGTTCGTGGGTCGACGGAGACGCCCTCCCAGGTGTTGGAAGCCATCTTGAGCGCCCGGATGCCGGTGTGTGGCAGGAAGGAGAGGGCGGCTTCCGTACGCGCGCGGTTCTCGGGGAGTGGCGAGACCCAGAGCGCGCCGTACAGCTTGCGAGTCGGGTCGACCGTCTCGAGCACGAGATCGTTGGTTGCGAAGGCCGCCGTCTGGTCCTCGAGATAGGTGGGGATGATCACGCCTCCGTCGAGGCCATAGCGGGAAAGGTAGGCCCTGCAAGCCGCGCCATCTGCGTGGTCGACGTTGTCAGGTACAGGGGTGATCGTCCGGCCGGCAAACGACCGGGTCGCGGCGGCGCCGATATGGAAGTGTGAGTCAAAGATCGGTGATTCCATTGCATTCCACATGGACATAGTGTGCATCCGGAGTCGGCATTCTACCGAATCGCTCGCACAGGCCTGCCTGTAGGCATCGCGGATGACCGGGAAACATTCTCAACTACACTCCACCCAGCTGGTGGAGTCAAAGTAATATTTGGTAGGGTGAAAAACATGCTGGCAAGGACACCACCATGACTCGACATCTTTGGCAAATGTGTATCACTACTTTGACCCTCATCACGATCGGCCTGTCGGTCGGTGGTCGCGGCCTCGGCCAGGACAAGACGGCGAAGCAAGCAAGAGAGTACCTGCAGAGCATCCTCTATACACGCGACCAGGTCGACCGGTGGCTCTCGGGGGAAACGATTGTCTTCGGCGAGACGTATGACGGCGAGCTGGGCTGGGTCGCTGCGGACCGGCGTTCGCGGGACGGCGTTGACGGTTCGATCGCCGAGTACCGCTACGCCGGCGCGCGGCGCATGATCATGCACGCCGACCGCCCCTGCCGCATCAACACCTACGGCGACAGCTTTACACACTGCGATCAGGTCAGCGACGGCGAGACGTGGCAGGAATATCTGGCCGCCCATCTTTGCGAACCCGTGCGCAACTTCGGCGTGGGCGGATATTCCGTGTACCAGGCGTATCTGCGGATGCTTCGCGAAGAGACGCGAACGCCGGGCCAGTTCATCATCTTCAACATCTATGAGGACGATCACTATCGCAACCTGCACGGCTGGCGAAACCTGCGGACGGGCTACACGCCGCAGACCCGGCCCGGCGTCCTCTCGTCGTCGTTGCCGTACGTGCGCGTGAATCCGGCAACGGGCGAATTCACCCAATTCCCAAACCCATGTCCCAACCGCGAGGCCGTTTACAACTTGTGCGATCTCGACTGGGTCATGAAGCGGTTTGCTGACGACTTTGTCTTGAAACTGGTCCTCGCCGAGCGCAGCCTCCGCGCGGGCAGACCGGAAGAAAACTACGCCTCGATCCAACAATTGGCCAGACAACACGGCATGGATGTGCGCGTGGACAGTCCCCGGTCGCTGCAACGCACCATCGAGGCCCTGGACACCGCGGCCGGGCTGTTCGCCACCATGCGGATCGTTGAACTGGTCGAACAGTTTGCTGCCCGACACGGCAAACGAGTCCTGTACGTCCTATCTTTCAGCTCCAGTAAGGTCGCCGAGACGCTTCTATCCGGCAAACGGTTCGATCAGCCGTTCGTCGACTTCATGAAGGGGAAGGGGCTGCCGTATGTCGATCTGATGGAAGCCCACCAACGCGACTTCGCCCAGTTCAAAAACACGCCCGCGCAGTACGTCAAACGCTACTGGATCGGCCACTACAATCCGCGCGGAAATTTTTTCCAGGCGTTTGCGATCAAAGACAAACTTGTCGAGGCGCTCGACCCCAAGCCGCTTTCGTACGCAACCGATCGCTAAGACGATGTTTTCTGTTGGCTGGATCCGTTTCGAGGGCTGGTGAACCCGAACCCACGTGGGACACGAGGGGGATGCTATAATTCTCATCAATGCAGCGGTTTGTTGCTATCTTTCTGCTCCTATTTTGTTGCGTGGATTTGGGATTCTCCGAGAACTGTGCCGAGGATCCCGGGGTCGAGAGTCAGGCCTTTCTGAGCCAACCTTCAGAGAACGACGCAAACCACGCTGAAACCGGGCATGAATGCTTCTGCTGCTGCCGGCACATCGTTCATGAACCATTCTTCCACGTGCAGCCGGTCACCTCGCCTCCCGCAGTAGCGCCAGTCGCGAAAACGCAGGCTCTCGAATCGTCCCTGCAGACCATATTCCACCCTCCGCGCGTGTAACTCCCTCTCGGTCCAGCCAGATTATTTTTCATGTTTGACGGAGGCCGTCTCCACGCCGATGGTCCTCCCTCAGACAAAACTCCCCCCGAAGTAGTGGAGTTTAGGATGTCTTTTTCAACAAGCTCTTACTTAGCGAAATGGGTGCCATTTGCCGGGAGCATCTTTGTCCTCCTGTCGACCTCCACGGCGCTCGCCCAGCCGGACCTCTCGTCCCTCACCCTGTCCGAAGCCATCCGCCTGGCCCTCGAGGACAACCCTCGCCTTCGCGTCCAGGAGATGTCGGTGCAGGCCGCCCAGGCCGGGGTCGTCACGGCATCGAAGAGAGTCAACCCTCGACTCAGTCTGAACATGGAAGGGTATCCTCTTTTCGAGAGTCTCCGCGGCCCGTTTTTCGACAGCCAGGAGATCGCGTTCAGATTCGATCAGGCTCTGGAGCTGGGCGGCAAGAGAGACCTCAGAACCGATGCGGCCAGGCTGGAGCGATCGGTTGCGGAAGCAGAGCTGGAAGCCGGCCGCCGACAGCTCATCAGGGAGGTCAGGGCGAATTACTTTGAAGCCGTTCGAGCCCGGGAAGAGCTTTCCATTGCAAGAGTCCTGCTGGGGGACCTGGACTCCGTCGTTCGCCTCAACGAACAGCGTCTCAGGCTCGGTCAGATCGCCGGGAGTGAGTACCGCCGCAGCAAGCTGGAACGCCTCACCTTCGTGGAAGAAGCCGAGATCCGAGACCTCGCCCTTCACAACGCTCAGGCGACACTGGTCTCGATAATGGGTGTGAACGATCTGCAGGTCCAACCCGGTCTCATCGACCCGCTCAACACCGAATGGCCCAACCCGAACGACAGCGAGATGCCGCCAAGACTTCCGGAAGACGAGCTGGTTGAGCTGGCGTTCGCAAACCGCCCGGACCTGAGAGTTACCTTGCGACGGCGGGATCGTTTTACGGCCGAGACACGATACCAAAAGGCGCGCTTCAAGCCGGATCTGGTTCTCGGAGGCGGCTACAAAAGGGACGGAGTTCAGGATGGAGTCGTCTTCGGGGTTTCATTTCCGCTGCGACTCTTTGACCGAAACGAGGGGGGGATCGCGCGAGCCGAAGCTGAGGAAATCCGGAGCCGCCAGCAGGTGGCATTCGTCCGGAGGATCATCCGGATCGATCTGCACAGCGCCCTGAATCGAGTCCACTCGGCAGAAAGGAGAAAGGAGATGTTCGAGCAGGAGCTTCTCCCTGAAGCCGGCGACGTCAGACGACTCGCCGGAGAGGCCTATCGGATTGGCGGAATGACCCTGACTGACTTTCTGGACGTGCAGCGTTCTTACCGAACCGTGCAGGAACGCTACCTCAAAGCGCAGTTCGATTACAGGATGAGCCTCTACGGGCTGAGCCGGGCACTGGGGCGTTGACCATGAGCAGACAAGACGCAAGAAGTTCGGCTACCGCTTATCCCAGGCCCGGAGTTCGTTGGTTCGCTCTCCTGCCACTGGCGCTTTTTATGCTCGTCTCTTGTGGAACTTTTTTCGATCCTCTGGAGGACAAAGAGAAGGAATCGCCACAGCCACACGGACATCGAAGTACGAGTGCGGACACGGTTCGATTGCCTGCTTCGGTTCTCGAGGATGACCGCATCGAGCTGGTCGAAGCCGTCATGGAGTCGTTGCAGAGCCGCATCAGAACGCCCGGAGTGGTTCGTCCCAATAGTCGAAGACTGGTGAGGGTCCGAGCATTGGGATCCGGCCTCGTGCGTGAGGTGCACGTCAAAACAGGAGATCGGGTTCGCCGCGGTGACCGGCTGATTCAGCTGGACAACTTCGAACTGGCCGAGCTGCTCTTTCGGTACCAGTCGCTTCAGGCGCAACGAAAGAACGCCTTACTGGAGGAGGACCTGGCGGAGAAGGTCTGGTCTCGGTCGGCGCAACTCCTGGAACTCGAGGCGATTCCGGCAAGCGAGAATGAAGCGGCCGAAACTCGATTCGCTCAAGCCACAGCAAGTGTAAGAAAGATCGACTCCGAGTTGAACGACACGGCCGTGAAGCTTCGGAGACTCGGGGTAGATCCCGGGAGAGCGTCCCCAGACAGCCCCGAAAACGGTGCGATTCCGACGGATACGATCCGATCCCCCATCGCCGGGGTCGTCACAGCCGTTGAGGTCGCACCCAGCGAGAGCATCCTCTCTTCCGATGTCCTGGCCGAGGTCGTGGATCTTCGCGACGTATGGGTCCTGGCCGATGTTTACGAAAAGGATCTGGGCCAGGTCGCCCTGAGAAAGCTGGCCGAGGTTCGCGTCAGCACGTACCCCAACCGGTCTTTTCCTGGCACGGTGACGGCTATCAGCGATGTCCTGGATGAGAAAACCAGGACAGCCAAGGTTCGCGTCGAAGTCGACAACCCACAGCTCGAGCTCAAGCTCAACATGTTTGCGACCGTGTGGGTGCCTACCCGGGAGGTAGTGCAGGCTCTTGTCGTTCCTGATTCCGCAATCCAGCAGGTTGAGGGGAAGGAGTGCGTCTTTGTGCGCGCCGGAGACGGCGTCTTCGAGCGGCGGCCCATTACCACCGGCCGAACTATCGATCACCAGGTCGAAATCCTGGAGGGAGTCCGTTCCGGAGAGGAGGTTGTGGCTCAGGGCAGCTTTCTTTTGAAGTCCACTCTCCTTCGAGACCAAATCGGCGGACACGAGCACTGAAATGGAAAGGGTAATCGACTATGCAGTCCGCAACCGGTTGCTGGTGACCATAGGGTTTGTGCTGGCGGCGTTCGCCGGATACCAGGCCCTCCGCAATCTCACCATCGACGCGGTGCCGGACATCACTCCGGTTCAGGTGCAGGTGCTGACAAAAGCCCCTGCCCTGGCTCCCCTGGAAGTGGAACAGTTCATTACTTACCCGGTGGAAGCCGCGATGAGCGGCCTCCCGGGCCTCGAGGAGATCCGATCCACGTCCCGCTACGGACTTTCCGCGGTGACGATCATTTTCGAGGAAGGCATCGATCACTATTTTGCCCGTCAGCTCGTAAACGAACGCTTGGCGGAAGCGAAAGAGGCGATACCCGCCGAGATGGGCGAACCGGCAATGGGCCCTCTCACCACCGGACTTGGCGAAATCTATCAGTTCGTGGTGAACGGCGAAGGCTACTCGCCAATGGAACTGCGAACTCTCCTCGACTGGGAAATCGCATTCCGGCTGCGCACGGTGCCTGGTGTCGTCGAGGTGAACGCCTGGGGCGGACTGGCCAAGCAGTATGAAGTCGTGCTCGACCCCCAGAAACTCATCGCCCATCAGCTGACCCTGGAGCAAGTGATTGCCGCGGTCGAGCAGAACAACGCCAATGCAGGGAGCGGCTACATTGAACGGAACCAGGAACAGTATGTGATCCGGGGAGAGGCGCTGGTCGAGGACATTCGCGATCTGGAAGAGGTGGTTGTCGATACCGGTGAGAGGGGCTCGCCAATATTCCTGAAGCAGGTTGCCGAGATTCGCGAGGGTGGCATGCTCCGGATCGGCGGGGCGACGGCCAATGGCGAGGGCGAAACGGTCATCGGCATGGTCCAGATGCTTGCCGGTGAAAACGCACAGGAGGTGGTGCGGGAAGTGAAGCAGAAACTCGAAGAGATTCAGAAGTCTCTTCCCGAGGGAGTGGAAATCCACCCGTACTATGACCGGGCCAGGTTCGTCAACCGCGTCCTTCGAACGGTCACGGCGAACCTGGTAGAAGGCGGATTGCTCGTCATCGGCGTGCTGTTCTTGTTCCTGGCAAGCGTGAGAGGCGGACTTCTGGTGGCTCTCGCCATTCCACTTTCCATGTTCTTCGCCTTCGCAGGCATGTTCCTGGCCGGAGTGTCAGGCAACTTGATGAGTCTCGGCGCCATTGATTTCGGCCTGATCGTGGATGGATCCGTCGTGATGATCGAGAACATCATGCGTCGTCTGCGGGGTGGATCGAATTCCGGTGCTGCTGCCCGGGCCGGGGGCAAGGAAGTCGCGCGTCCGGTTTTCTTTGCGGTCGTGATTATCATTGTCGTCTACGTTCCGGTACTGTCGTTGACCGGCACTGAAGGAACGATGTTCCGCCCCATGGCTTCCACCGTCATCTTCGCCCTGGTGGGATCACTCCTGGTTGCGCTGCTCCTGATGCCCGCTCTGGCCTCCATCGTCCTGCGCCCTTCGAAGAAAGGTCGAGAGGGCAAAACCGGGTCGAATCGTGAAACCTGGCTGGTTCGAAGCCTCAGAAGGCTTTTCGGTCCGGTTCTCTCGGTGGCGGTTCGCCACCGCTTCCTGACGTTCTCCGCAGCCGCCATCATCTTCGTGACCAGCCTGGGCCTGGCCAGCCGGCTTGGCACCGAGTTCCTGCCCGAGCTGGACGAGGGCGATATCGTGATCAACGCCTGGCGCCTCCCCAGCGTCGCCCTCTCAGAATCCCTGGAGTCGACGACGCGCCTGGAACGGACCCTGCAGCGCTTTCCGGAAGTGGAGGACGTGGTTTCCAGAACGGGATCGCCGGAAGTGGCGACCGATGTGATGGGGATTGAGCTGTCGGATGTGTTCGTCAACCTGCGGCCCAGGTCACAATGGACGACCGCAACGACCAAGACAGAGCTGATCGAAGAGATGTCCGAGACCATTGAGCGGGACCTCCCGGCCATGGGGGTCAGCTTCACCCAGCCGATTGAGATGCGCTTCAACGAACTGATCGCAGGGATCCGCTCCGACGTGGGAGCCGAGATCTTTGGCCCCGACCTGGACCAGCTCGAAAATCTGGGCGCCAGTGTGCTTGACGTTCTCTTCTCAATTCCGGGAGCAAGTGATCTCAGGGCGGAGCAGGTCTCGGGGCTTCCCATGGTGCGAATCGTGGTTGATCGCAGGCAGATGGCCCGCTACGGAATCAACGCTGCGGCCGTGTTGGAGACGGTGGAAGCCACGCGTGTCGGACACAGAGCCGGCCTCGTCTTCGAGGGAAATCGGCGCTTTCCCCTGATTGTCCGATTCGACGACTCGGTGAGTCGGGACCTCCTATCATTAGCTGCCATTCCAGTCGACGATCCGCGAGGGCGGGTCATTCCTCTCGGCCAGGTCGCCAGTTTGAGCTACTCCACGGGCCCGGCCCAGGTCAGCCGTTCGCAGGTCCAGCGGCGTCTGGTGGTGGAAGCAAACGTTCGAGGCCGCGATCTGGGAGGCTTCGTTCAAGAGGCCCGGCGCCGGGTCGCCGAAGAGGTTACACTGCCGCCCGGTTACTTCATCGAGTGGGGCGGGGAGTTCGAAAACCTGGAGCGGGCAGTGAGCCGGCTGACGGTAGTCGTTCCTGTTGCCCTGATCCTGATCTTTGTGCTGCTTTACATGGCTCTGGGTTCCGTGCGGCTGGCATTCCTGATTTTTCTCAATGTTCCGTTTGCTCTATCGGGTGGGATTTTTGCCCTTCTGATGCGCCAGATGAACTTCAGCATTTCCGCTGCGGTAGGGTTCATTGCCCTGTTTGGGATCGCCGTTCTCAACGGCGTCGTCCTGGTGACCCATATGAAACAATCGCTGCTCGAGGGAAATGGACACGATCTGGACCGGGTGGCCGTCCGGTCTGCCCACGCCCGATTCCGCCCCGTCCTGATGACGGCCACGGTGGCGAGCCTGGGCTTCCTCCCGATGGCCCTGTCGCATGGGATCGGAGCGGAGGTTCAGCGACCCCTGGCGACCGTTGTCATCGGTGGGCTCGTCACCTCCACGTTTCTGACGCTGCTCGTGATACCCGCTGTGTTCCGGTGGTTTGCCGGGGGACTTGTGAAGTACTCCGGGGTTGAGCCAAACGGAGATTTCTCGGTCCGGCCCCGCTGACCGACACTTATTCAGATACCTCAGTGTAACCTTTCCCGCCCCTTTCTTCTGAATGGACTAGTGTCACTTCTGAAGCAAGAAGAAGGCGCCATGCGAGTGCCAGCATCACCCGTAGCCGACCCTCTGACGGCGAGACCGCATCTGACCGTCGGTTATGTCCGACACAGAGTTCCTGGAGGGCGAATCATGTATCCGCCAAGGCTGTCTTCCATCCTGGTTCTTGGACTGTTTCTATCCGGATACACCATGAGGCCTGCCGCCGCTCAACTCACTGACCAGATCTTCGAGCGGCACGAAGTCGTCACCGGACTGGCGCAGCGCCAGAGTGTTTTAACGGGTTTCCTACTGGGTGGCGCTGTCGTGGAAGTGGCCGTGGTCTACGTCGACAAAAACGACGACCCCCGCTTGCGCATCTACGCCTTCAGCAACGGCGCCTGGGCGCCGAGACTCGAGGCAACTCTCGGCCCCGAAGTGACGTTCGTGGACGTGGCCAACATCGACGGCCGCGATCGGTTGCTGACCTACCGGCACGGCCGCCTGAACTGGTTCGATCCCGAAGCGGCGGCGGAACGTGCACTCGCGGCGGTGACTTCCAGTTTCATCCCACCTCGCAGGGGCGAAATCCCCCACGTAGACGTCACCAGGGACGTAAACGGCGACGGCCGCGACGACCTGGTCGTGCCGGAAGTCGATGGCTTCCGGGTGTTCATTCAGATGAGCGGGGGCGCGTTCGCCGACCCGATGAAGGTCGGCCCCGCCGCCGAGATGGCCGGGATCTACGGGGCCGACGGATATCGATACGACCCCTGGAGTCAGAGCCGTGTCCACGAGATGGACTACAACCAGGATAGCCGCAACGACCTCGTGTTCTGGAACGAGGACCACTTCGACGTTCACACCCAGGACAAGCGCGGGCTGTTTGACCCGGTGGCCACAACCTTCACGACCGATGTGGCGTTCGAATCCGACGATCTCTCGTCGCTCGCCACCGGAGACATGCAGGGGAGAGTCCTGCACTCGTTAACCGACTTGAACGGCGACGGCGTCGCCGACCTGGTGGTTGCGGTGCTGGAGGGAGCGCGCATCTCGAGCAAGCGCTCAACCTACGACGTGCATCTTGGCACGCCAACACCCGGTGGCGGCACCGCGTTCGCACCGGGCGTCGACATCGCCATCCAGTCGGACGGAAGAATCCAGCTGGGGATGGACCGGCACGACTTCGATCGCGACGGCCGGGTCGAACTGATGTTCACAACCATTGAGGTCAGGCACCTCGAGAGCAGCCTGTGGAGGAAACTCAAGGGGTTCATGGGAGACGACGTCTGGTTGGATCTCGAGTTCTACCGTATGGAGGGAGGACTCTACGCCGATACACCCAGCGCCACCCGCAGAATAGCGTTAGACGGTCCGCCCAGCCATCGCGAGCCGGGTTGGGTGCCGCTGGAGGTTGTGCTCCGAGGGCCGACGCACGAGAACCGAAAGACACAAAAAGGTTGGCCGCGCGCGTTCAACAGCACTCTTCTCATCGGGGATGTGACCGGCGACGGCCTCTCCGACCTGCTCATGGGGTCGCACCCCAGGCACCTGGACGTCTTTGTCGGCGTGCCGGGGCCGAACCTGTTCGCCCGGCGCCCCCAGGTCGTGGCGGTCGCAGTGCCCAATGACGAGGAATACACCTGGCTGGTGGACCTCAACAAGGACGGCAAGCAGGACATCCTCATGCATCACCCGTTCACTCTGAGAGATGCTCACGGGGCCCTGACCTTGCCCCCTAAAACGGGTCCAAGTTGAATGTTAGGATTTTCGGTTTTAGGAAGGAGGCAAGGATGGCACGGAAGCGGTTTACGGCAGAACAAATCATCATGAAGCTGCGTGAGGCAGAGGCAGGTCTAGCCCAAGGACAGACGGTGGGCCAGATGTGCAAACAGATTGGGGTGACCGAGCAGACCTACTACCGGTGGCGCAAGGAGTACGGAGGGCTTCGACTGAATCAGGCCAAGCGGTTGAAGGTGTTGGAGAAGGAGAATGCCCGGTTGAAGAAGCTAGTGGCAGATCTGTCTTTGGACAAGCAGATCCTAAAGGAAGTTTCCTCGGGAAACTTCTAGGCCCGACGAAGAGGAGACGCGCAGTGGTGTGGGTGAGGGAGAGATTGGGAGCAGAGCGCGTCTCCGAACGTCGGGCCTGCCAAGTGCTGGGACAGGCTCGATCGACCCAGCGAAGGGAAAGGCATATCCCCGATGATGAGGCTCGATTGGTGGCTGAGATGGTGGAGTTGGCCACGCACTACGGGCGATACGGCTACCGACGGATCACGGCCATGCTTCGTTGGGAAGGGTGGAAAGTGAATCACAAGCGGGTGGAGAGGTTGTGGAGACAGGAGGGGCTGAAAGTCCCGTCCAGACAGCCGAAACGAAGGAGACTGTGGCTTCATGATGGATCCTGCGTTCGGTTACGAGCGGCTCACAAGGATCACGTCTGGAGCTATGACTTCGTGCATGAGCGAACCCATGACGGAAGGGCCTTTCGATTATTAACCCTACTGGATGAATACACCCGGGAGTGTCTGGCCATTGAGGTTCAACGACAGATGAATCACCAGGACGTGTTGGATCGATTGGCGGAGTTGTTCGTGGATCGGGGAGTGCCTGAATACATTCGGTCCGATAACGGGTCGGAGTTTACGGCTCAGGCGGTTCGGGACTGGCTGAAGGCTGTTGGGGTGAGGACCTTATACATCGAGCCCGGCAGCCCCTGGGAGAATGGATATGTGGAGAGCTTCAACGGAAAACTGCGGGATGAACTGCTGAACGTAGAAGTCTTCGACACGTTGTGGGAAGCGAAGGTGTTGGCCGAGAGATGGCGCAGGGAGTACAACCAGCGACGGCCTCACAGCGCCTTGGCCTATCGGCCGCCGGCGCCGGAGGCCAGATTACCCAGGTCCCAGGCCCAGAGTTCTATACCATGGAGTGGACTTCAAATGGTCCCAGGTCTAACTTAGAGAGTGGACTCGTTCCTGGGGGCAGGTCATGATGCAGGCGATCAAAGGGAAAACGTCGCATCATCTACTGCAAGATCACCGCAAGTTGCGCAAGGAGTTTTGGGGACGACATCTTTGGGCACGAGGGTACTTCGTGGCGACGACTGGGAATGTGAGCGATACGATGGTTGCAGAGTATATCGAAACCCAAGATGTTGAGACCCGAGACGACGATTTTCGGGTCACTGAGTAGTCAGCCTGCGAGCGAAGCGAGGTCTTTAGGCGACTTCAGTCGCATGTCGAATCCACCGCCTTCAGGCGGTGGAGAGTGGGACCCTTCTCAAGGATGATTGTTCCACGCTCAAATCCCTCACAACTAGCGCAGGGATTATCAACCATGCTTTCACAACTCGCAATCGTCGATCGCGCAACCTTGAGACAGCATATCGTAACGAACTACAGTCTTGAGCAGCTCGTCGAGAGCATGGAAATCATTTACAAGAACCTGATTAACTCCTCACGGATGCAAAGGCACTTGTCTAAACGGCCTGCTTGATCGGGATCGACTCGGATCGATCCCGTGAAGCGATCAGCTCCCTTCCTGGTTCGTCCAGACGTCCCGTCAGATTCCTTTCAAACTCAAGGTACACGTTGCGGACATAATCGCGGTTTCTCTCAAGATCTTCCAGCTTCCAGTTCGCAGTAGGGATCGCCGGCAGGACGAAGACACGAATCGTTCCGGGCAAGATGTAGACGTTGGTGCTGCACTCCAGCTGGGGAGGAATCTGAATGTACAACGGCACGATGGGCGCTTTCAGACTGGTTGCCAGGTGGAACGTCCCTTTGTTGAAGGGCCCGACGCCGCCCGTCCGCACCCTTTGTCCCTCCGGGCTCAGGTAGGCGGAATCTCCCGTCTCACGCAGGGCCCGGCAGGCTCGCTGAAAGCACTTGACGCGGAGGTCGCGCCTCTCCTGCGGGGGAGTAAGGAAGGTTCCCGTCAACAAAGCCTGCAGGTACAACGGAGGGATTCTCCAGCACCCCCGAATCATGAAGTAACGTGTGTTGGGAAGGCCGAGGGCACAGAGGATGTAAAGATCGAGCAGCGTGGTGTGATTGGCCGTGTAGATGCTCTGAGTCACCGGAAAGGGCTGACTCTGGTGGATCTCGAGACGGACTCCACTGAGGTCCAAGATGAAGCGTGTGACCCATTTGCCTATGAACTCTTGACAGAATCGCCGGGCCCGAAACAACGTGAGCACACTAACGAGCAGCATCACAACTGAACCCACCGTCATCAGTAGAAATCCCATTGACCCCAGGTAAACGGTACGCATCGCTTCCCGAATTCTCATCTTGATTTCTCCGAGTTGAATTACCAATCCGTTGAGGCGCAGTGCAGCAGCATCAGGCTCACGGCCCACAGCCCGAACACGACCAGGCCTGCGCCCCGTGGCCGGGGAATCCGAAGGGGCGAGACCATCGCAATCCCGGTCACTACCAGCAGCGATGCGGTCAGCCCCACCGACGGGCTCGTGGTGAAGGCGGACGACCAGATCAGGCCGGCTGCCGTGGTTGGGATTCCAATAAAGGCGGGGCCTTTTGCGCCTTCCAGATTGAAAGCTCCCAGTCGCGTGATGACACAGAGCACGTAAAAGAACGCTCCGCCCCACCACAGCAGCGCCTGCACCTGATGCTCGAAGGACAGGAGCAGAAACAGGCATACAACCGGGACAAAACCAAAGGTGAGCGAATCGGAGAGGCTGTCGATCTGGAGCCCGAACTCCCGTCGTGACCTGTCCCGCGAGAAGAGCCGGGCAAAGCGACCGTCCAGAGTGTCGGCCAGGGCACAAAACGCCAGCAGAGCTCCGGCCACCGACCAGCTTCTCAACTGGCCGGCCACGGCGATTGCGGCCAATCCTGCCAGCAGGGAAAGGTAAGTCAAGAGGTTGCTCGGGTGGAAGTAGGCGACGGCCGGTCTCATGCGCTCATTCTCGTCAAAGTGCCCCGAGTTTCCAGAAGCCGGTTGATGTGAGCCCAGGTCTCGATCAGTCGAGGAAGAAACTTCAGGCCCCGAAATCGGTGAACCAGTACGTAAAGGGAAAAGCGATTGACGAGCAGATCGTAGAGGGAGAGCTCGAAACCGAGCCGCCACTGGCGGGGTGAAATTGCTGTTGTTGTCGACCTCTCCAGTTCCCGGCGATGAAAGTCGAGGTAAGAACTCAACTCCTGGTGACTGACGTCCGGAGTGAGCACGAAGCAGAGGAACTCGGCCAGGTCGTGCTGTGGCGCACCCAGAGTTGCCAGCTCCCAGTCATACACGCAGAGCCGGTCTGAACCATCGTCCCGCAAGGCCAGATTACGCGGATTGAAATCGTTATGGATGAGCGTCCAGGGTTGGGATTCCAACTCCGACCACCACTCGTCGACGCTCTCGATAAGACGTCGCTGCAGCCTGCACATCCGATCTCCCCCCCAGCTGATGAAGTAGGGTGCGGCGTACTCGGCCAGGGCTCTCCACAGAACCTTCATCCGGGTCATGTCCCGCGCTGACATAACCGGCCCCAGCCAGCTCTCGTTCCTGAGATCGGCGCCCCGCCGGTACCAGATCCCGTGGATCTCGGCAGCTCCCCGCAGGGCAGCCTGAATGTCGCGAGGCTGCCAGACGCCGGCTTCATCTGCAGAGCCCATGAGACGCATGTTAGAAAGGTGCTCGATGAGGAGAGCCCAGCGTTTGGTATCCTCATCTTCCAGGCAGCCGTAAAAGGCAGGCATATGCCTGCCCAGGCCATCCACAAACATCGATTGGCGGTAGAGAGCCAGCTCTTTCAGATGACAGAAGGAGAACCCGATCCTGTTCTTGAACTGCGAGTAGGCACGCCCCAGAGGTTCGCCGCACAACCGGGCCACAGAAGTACCCACCTCAATGATCTCGGCATCTCGGGCTTTGTCCTTGAGCACCAGATCCAATTCCCTTGGATGATTGGCACCCTGGGAGTTGATGGTGACTCGAAAGCGTCCGAGACCACAAGTCGTACCTCTCTTCCACGAGGTGAGCTCGGTGAGAATACTGTCGTCGGTTTCCATCTCCAGAGGAGTGCTCTGGATGTTCATAGCGGGCTCTGCAAAGTGGTCGGCAAGGATCGAGGAAAGTAGCTCGCCCACCGAGGTTCTTGCGTCTTTTCTCGTGCTCCCGGGACCACGTCTCGAGGGGGCGGGCAGGAAGCCACGCTCGACCAGGGAGTTGAAGTAGCGGTCCAGCAGCTTTGGTGTCAGCGCCGGACAGGCGGGAAAGCGGCTTCCCAAGGCGATCTCAGTATCCTCGGCCAGCGCCCGGCTGCGCCGCCCCTCTTCATACAACTCGGGGATCGTGGGCTCTCCCGGCTCAACCGTTCTTCTCAGGAAAAGAGACCGCAAGGAGTGAAGAGCGTGCCCCTTCTGCCTGGAACTCCCTTCCATTTTGTCGAGCCAGTCGCAATAGGGGATCAAGGAGACCGGGTAGCCGTACAAGTTCATCCACAGGACGAGTTCCCGCCAGTGCCTTTTCCTCGGATTCAAAATGTGAAAGGGTCCCCCGTTCCCCTTAGCCGAGAGCCGGACGACGGCGCGGCTGACATGGTCGACCGGACAGCAATCCAACAGCCAGTCCAGGTCGGGTGCGGATCCCATTTGGATACATCCCTTGATCAGGGTCACAAGCAGGTCCTGGTGATTGGAGATTCCCGAGATCGAGTTGCCGCAAATCAGAGAGGGGCGGAACACCGAAGCTCTCAATCCCCGATCGACTGCCTCCCGTATCAGACCCTCAGCAACGTACTTACTCTGAGCGTAGCCCAGGTGCAGACCTTCCCCGAGACCTCTGATCTCCTCGTTCTCGGAGACCTCCCGCGGTGCCAGGGTCGAATAACAGACGGCGACTGTAGAAATGAAATGAAAAGCCTTGGGGCGTCCCCGACACGCGAATCGAATCAGTTCTCTGGTTCCGGCGACGTTTGCAGGCTTCAGCTGGCGGTAAGAATGAACCCAGTTGACGGCAGCCGCAGAATGATAGATGGTGTCCACCTCATCCGCCAGTCCCGCGAATTGGTGGGCCGGTAAGCCCAGCCACGGTTGGCACAGATCCCCTTCGATCACCTCCAGCCGATGTGGGAAAGCGTTCCTTCCCCGTAAGCCGTACTCCTGAAGTGCCCGGTCAAGCCGTTGGCGGGGCGAAGAGACCCCAATGCGGCGCACCATACAGATCACCGTGGCTGCGGTTTCGCGCAGCAGGCGATCCAGGATGTGGCTGCCCAGGAAACCGGTGGCCCCTGTCAGCAACACCGATTGTTGGTCCGAGACTGGATCCTGACACGGGGGTTGACAGTCGACCGGGAGCCGGCTGTCAGTCAGCATCTGTCGCAGCGGGGGAGTTGCTACCCTTCGCTCCAGGGGAGAGGTCGGGACTGGGGCGTCTCGACAGAGAAACTGCTCGACGGACTCGAGAGTCGGGCAATCGAGCAACAACCATTCGGGAACCGAAAATCCAGCGCGGTCTTCGATGGCAGCCGTCAGCTGGGCAGCACTCAGCGAATCCAATCCGTACTGAGTCAGGGCGGCCCTCGGATCCAGATCCTGCTCGGGGATATCCAGACAGCCGGCCACCAGCGGGATTAACCAGGCGGCGGGTTTTCCCTGCTCCATCAGGCCACCTCACCCGTGCGGGCCCGCCTCAGGGTAGTCACCGACTTCCATACGTCGAGCGAGCCGGTCAAGAAAGCCCTTCTGCATGACGGGCGTCGAAGCTTGCCGCTGGAAGTCTTGGGGATGGTGCCCGGCCTCATGACACAGACCTCTGAGACCGCCAGCTGGTGCACCTCTGAGATCGCCTGTCGCACCCTTTGGGCCACGTTCTGGATCTCATGCTGGGGTTCAACGCCGCTCCTGGAAGAAAGAAGACGCCATTCTCGGATCATTGCGGGGTCTATTTCCATTGCCACGACCAGGGCTTCTCCTGCAGCCGCACCGGGAACGGAGAAGGCAATGGTCGAGGAAGGCCGCACGGCCGGATGACTTTGTTCGACCGTGAACTCGAGGTCCTGCGGATAAATATTCTGACCGCGTATGACGATCAGATCCTTGAGGCGTCCAGTCACAAACAACTCTCCCTTCCACAGGAATCCGAGGTCTCCGGTTCGAAGGAAGGGGCCTCGGCCGTCTCGCAGGTGGGCCCGAAATATTTCTCCGGTCTCGTCAGGCCGGTTCCAATAGCCCCGGGCGACGCTGGGACCTGCAACCCAGATTTCTCCGACTTCCTCCTCACAACATGGCTGACAAGTCTCGGGATTTACGATGACCACCCGAGTGGACCTGGAGGGAGGCCCACAGCCCACCACAGAAAGAGAGTCCATCTCCGCCAGGCTGTCCCGTACCCGGTTCGCTGCGAGTGCCGAGGAATCGATTCTTCTTAGCAGCGGTTGATCATCTCGCCTGCCACCCGACACCATCAAAGTGGCCTCGGCTAAACCGTAAGCCGGGTAGAAAGCCCGGGGACGGAAACCGCAAACCTGGAAGGCTTCGCAAAAGCGCCGGAGAGTCTCGCTGCGGATGGTTTCGGCCGCGCAGTAGGCGACCCTCCAGCATTTCAGATCAAGTGTCCCGGCCAGCTCCGGGGAAACACGCCGTGTGCAGAGCTCATAGGCAAAATTGGGAGCCCCGCTGTTCGTGATCCGATATCGCGAGACGGTTTCCAGCCAGCGAGAGGGTCGTTGCAGGAAAGCGCTCGGCGCCATCTGATACGCGGGGTATCCCGCATAAAGGGGCTGCAGGAGCCCCTCGATGAGGCCCATGTCATGGAACGCAGGGAGCCAGGAAAGCGAAACGCTCGACTCATCATTCTGATGGTGGTGTCGGATGTCGGCCAGGTTGTGCATAAGGTTGGAGTGGCTGACCATGACTCCCCGGGGCGATCCCGTGGATCCGGAAGTGTATTGCAGAAAAGCCGGTTGGTCGGGCTCGGGCAAGTCATCCTTCCAGCCGATCGCTTCCCCCGGCTGGCCTGGTGACAGCCACCGGCACTTCTTCAGCTCGGGGATGTGGGTTTCGAAGTGCGATTTCTGCCGCGCGATTTCCCGGCTGCTCAGGACCAGAGCGATCTGAGCATCTTTCACGAGCCCCTGGAGTCTGAGCAAATTACAATCAACCCGCAGCGGGTGCGGGGGGGCTGCCGGTACGGCAATCACTCCGGAATAGAGACAGCCCAGAAAAGCTTCCAGAAACTCCGGGCCGGGCCGAAACAGCAGAAGCGCGCGGTCCCCGGGTCTGGCAAGCTGCAGCAACCGTTGGGCATAGCCGCGGCTGCAGCGATCCAGCTCGCCGTAGGTCAGGCGTGAGACTACGAATCCACGCGTGTCCAGAAAATGGTAACAGGCTCTACCTCTTTGCCGTTTGGCTCGAAGGCTCACGATTTCGACCAGCGTCGCCCCTTTCTCCATCATCGTCCCACCCATCACCGCGCCCTCGAAAATGCCTGCCCCGAGGGCAGTTTTCTGCAGATCACGGTCTGCATAGCCAGATTCAGTTTCTTTTCACAGAGCGACAGGACCGGCCCCAGCAGGAGCTGCCCGAGAAAGTACGGGTAGATGGCTCTGGACAGGTTGAGGCCTCTACCTTTCAGGAGCTTAAAGGCGGCCCCCGTAAAGAGGTAGTAATAGGCCGGAAACGCTCCATACGCGAGATAATCGATCACCTCCAGCTCTGCTTTCTCAACCATCCTCAAGAGAGTTTCCCGGCTATAGAGGACGGTGTGCTGTGGGGCCTGAAGACCCGGCCAGCGGTCCTGGTAAAGGTTGAAGGTAAGGCTGTCCAGGCGAGGCACCTCAATGATCAGCACCCCGTCGCTGGTCAGGACGCGAGCCGTCTCGCGCAGTGACCGCAGCGGATCGTAGTCGTGCTCCAGAAAATGCCACATTGTGACCAGGTCAAAACTGGCGGACGCCAGCTGCTGCTCATAGAGCAGGCCGCAGCGGAAATCGATGCTCTCGAAGCCGGGAAGACTCGAGAGGTCTTTGAAGTCGACCCCGGTCACGGAACACCCGTAGAGCTTCTGCAACTGCAACAAGAAAGTGGCTGCTCCACAACCCACGTCCAGGACCTTGCTGCGCTCGTTCAGAGGAACGAAGCGCGATGCTATTTGGCCCTTTTTGCGGTCCAGTCGATCCATGGTGGCGTTGAAGAAGCGGGTCGCAGCGCCCCAATTACTCTGCTTGCGATGGGCGATGTACTGGTCGTCGTAGTATTCCTTGATCTTCTCAATGTCGAAACGCGGGTTCTGATAGACCAGCCCACAGTTGTTGCAGCGGACGAATCGAAAACGACCCGGTTTCCCGGTTAAGTCGTCTTCGGCAGTTATGAAACGAACCCGGGAGTCGACCCCACACAGGTAGCAGACAACCTGCTCCAGGAGAGACGTCGAAGGCAATTTCAGGGCCGGCAGAGCACTCATGAAGTCCCTCCGAGGGAAAAGGTGAGGAGCTGAAAAAAGCCCAGCAGGAACAGGGTGCAGGTCTGAGGGCCGGTCTTGGTACGGGTGTCGTATTGAATGAAAAACCATGCCGCGGCGGCCGCCCAGAAACACCAGAGGGTGCCCAGGATCGTGAGAACCGGTGTGAACGGCCCCAGAAACAAGAGAGTCATCAGGAGGGAAACGCCGACCAGGACGCTCATTTCTATGCCTACAAGAGCGCGTGACGACGGAAGCCTTCGCAGCCGGCGATCGTGCAGAAGTTCATAGACGCCCAGGCAAAAGTAGACGAGCAGAAGCGAAAGCAGCAGACGCAGGTTCGCTGCACAGAAGTTGCAGCTCAGGAGGTAGACGAAGAGCGGATACTTGGTCAAAACGACGTGGTATTCGTAGTCATGTCCTGCAGATCGACTCGGGCGGAGCCGGTACCAGAGACCCAGGAGGACGCAGTAGAGGCAGAACACCAGCAGCGGCAAGATGCCCTCCAGCCGACTGATCCAAAACCCGTTGACCAGGAAAAGGACGCCCAGGAAGAGACGGAATCCCGTGAGAGACTCGGCCCGGCAAAGAAGACGGGACGGATGCGCGTGCCTATCCCGATGGACGTCGACGAGATCGTCCCAGAGACGAAACTGGAGAAGCAGCAAAAGAGCTAATCCGGTCGACCAGAGAAAGCCGGCCGGTTCGAAACTCCGTCCCGCGGCCAAAGCCGCCACGTTGAGGAATATCGCGGCTGGAAAGAAAACAGCCACCGGCATCCTGGTTCGCAGGTAGCCGAGCAACTCAGTGCCCCAGAACCACATGGCCTCGATCTCCATCAACCGTAACGCTCTGTCCATGGCGTATCTCTCGGACGGCGTTTCGAACGCCCACTACTGAAGGAATGCCAAACTCGCGGGCGACGATCGCCCCGTGGGACAGAATTCCTCCTCGCTCGACAACCAGGCCGCTGATCAGGCAAAAGGCGGGAGCCCAGCCCGGATCGGTCTGGGGAGCGACCAGGATATCTTCACTCTGGAGTCTCCCGAACTCGGACATGTCGGTGAGAACGGCAGCTCTTCCTCTCACGGTGCCTCCACAGGCCGCCGTCCCTGACAGTCTGTCCTGGGCGGGCAAGTCTCGTGAACTCTGTCGGCCGTCGGGGGTGTAATAACAGCCCTGTGCAAGGGTCAGGTGATCGGGTGGCTCTGACGCGGCCAGCTTGCGGTGGGCCGTCTTGCGAAGGGAAACGAGCCCGGGTGTCCCGGCGGGAAACATTTCCGTACCCGCGGCCAGCTTCTCCAGTTCCGGATGAGTCAGAAAGAAGACATCCTCGGACCTTTCCAGCTGACCGGCAGCAACCAGGCGCTCACCCATGGTCAAGACAATTCGACGGCAGCGCTGGTACAGCATTGCCTGCTTCAGCCGGCAGCGCTCGCGCAGTGAAAGGGACCGATGTGTCCACCTGAGAAGCACCCTGAAAAGCAGCGAGAGGTCGGGGAAAAGAATGTATGGCTTGAGGCGACGACCGGACAGGTCCCGGACCACCCTCTCCGTTTCGGCCAGACGCCCGGCGGCCTGTCGTTGGATCGATACAGCCGGCGACTCGCTATCCCTGGCGGCAAAGTTGCGGAGTATCTCCAGAACCGCTTGCGGCTCTTCCGCGTAACTGGGGACTGTCAGCATCAACTCGCCGGTACAACGAAACCCCCAGTTGGAAAGGTATTGCGTAAAGCTCTCCTGGAATTCTGCGAACTCGTCGTCTTGCCGGAGTCGGCGTTGAATCTGGCGCGGACTTTTCCTGAAGAGGCGGGAAAGATTGGAATCATTGCGGATCCGGCGAGCGAGTTCCCACAGCTGGACGACCGGCTCGCTGCTTACGATATCGGGAAGCCCGTTTAACAGGGCGCTGTGAAGGGCCTCCGCTTCTCGGGGAAAGCCCTTCTCGAGCAGGTGGCGCAGACCCCCGTTGGAGACCATCGCTGCGGCGTCTGCCAGCGCCGCGTTGGTCCATCGGTGATAACGGATCTTCAAGAAGCCGCGCAGGTCTTCGAGCAGGCGGGGGAGTGACCTGGCTCGAAGCTGCTCCTCGCTGGTCCCGGCCGCAAACTCGTCGGCGACTCTTTCAAATTCCGCCACTCTTGCTGGTAGGAAGAGATATTGCCAGGTGGTCCGAGTTACCACTCGACTCAGTTCCAGCAGGGCCGCCGGTGTTAAGATTGCCGTCCCGAGTTTCGTCCTCTTTGTGGATCCCGTCGCCGATTGGGATCCGGCCCCAATGAATTGATCGAAATACCGCGCCAGCAGATCCCCGCCGGGTGCGATCCGCAGCACTTCATGAATGTTCGTAAGGTTGTAGTAGAGATGACCGCCGTGGACTCCGACCAGGCTGCGGAGTTGAGGTTTTACCTGACGAACGCGGCTGCCCGAAATACCGTACGTCTCGAGCAGGTTCCGGAAATAATGATAGTAGCCGGTTGCAGCTATGGAATAGAGCAGGGGCGAGACAGCTTCAGGGTAGTTCTCGCACAGGTTGGCGTTTGACCACTGAACCATGGGAGCCCGCTTTTCGCGAAGCTTCACAACGGTGCCCGGCCTCTGCCTGGAATGACCCGAGGTAGTGATGGGGCGGGACTGCAGGAAGAAAAGTCGCCCCCTGGAATCAATGGTCCACTCGATATCCTGCGCTGCTCCGAAGAGCTCTTCCAGCTCGATGGCCGAGCGGGCCAGTTGACGTACCAGCTCACGGTCAAAGAGCAGCGTGCGCCCGGCAACAGGGGTGGCCGGGACCTCGAGCTCCCGCCACTGATAGTCAGTCCGCGAAATGGCCAATCGACCCGGAGTGATCCGGCCGGACACGAGTGCCTGCCCGTGACCCTGACAGTACTCGACGATCAGATCATCCCTTCCTACGGCCTCCAGTCCGACCGGTGGCAGAGTGAAAAGAACACCCGAGATCTGGGAGGGAACCAGGCGTTGTACGACAACGCCCATGCCGTTGAGACGGCGTCCAGACGTTAACTGGTAAGAGAGGCTTCGTTGGGACCAGAGGGAGGCCCAGCATTGGAGCAGGGCCGCTTCCAACTCGTCGTCGGAGCCAATATCGGGAACCGAGTCGAGCTGACCGGCAAAGGAGGCGGTAGTCGAGTCTTCACCGAGGGCAGAACTTCGCACGATCAAAGTGGCGCCCGGGAGGTGGCCCTTCCGCATGGCCCTTATAGCCTCACCGATCTCAGCGGGGAGCGGGGAGGTTGTAATCAGGCGCTGAATCTTGCGGGCCGCTCGGCGCAGCCTGTCCGGAGCACCCGCTTCCAGATTCCGGGTGCAGTGCCGGATCTTTTCACCCAGACGAGCCTCTCCCAGGAATCTCTGGAAGGCCAGGTTGGTCACGAAGAAAGCGGGAGGCACGCTGAGCCCCAGTGCCTGAATACGATTCAGGTTGTAAGCCTTGTTGCCCACCTCTCTCAATGGGACGGTCTCTCCCAGCACCGATACCAGACGGGAGGCCGCAGAAAGCCGGCTGAAGATTGCCTGGTTACTCAAGCCATCCTCCCTTTGACACCCGATCGGAACAACATGAGACTGAAGAACCAGTGGATTCCTGTTCCCATGAGCAGAACATAGAGCCAGATCTTCCACGACGTAGACACGACCAGGCTCACGAAAAGGAGCATTCCGACGATCGAGTCCAGTCGATCCACTACCAGAAACAGAGGCTTGATCAGAGGTCGATCGGAGGTCTGCCCGGGAGCAATCCCGAGCTGTCTCTTGACGAATGAATTGGGAAGCTCACCCAACATCAACCCGAGGCCGGCGCACGCGCCCAACAGGGCAAAACCAGCGGGAGAGAGATCCCACAGACCCTGCCGCGGAGACGAAGAAAAGCTCGCGAGCAACAGACCCGACAGATAGAAGAAGGCACTGGAGGCGGGAATCATCACGACGAAGCCGCGGACCGTCTTGTTGTCTCCCAAAAGTCGACTCCCTCGAAACGTAATTCCTCGGTCCAGGGGGATGGCAAAGCGCCGTGAAAGCCGCATCCGAAACCACAATGTCTGAAAGGCCCCGGCCATGGTCATCGCCAGCAAGATGAAGAGGGCGCATGTGAGCGGATTGAGGCGGTGCAAGCTCTCCATTTTCTTGGGTGCTAGATGTCGAGTTCGGTCTGGTTGCGGTTCTGGAAGAGAAAGATCTCTCCCGGTAGCTGCTTTGCGTTTCGGATCCACTGCCACCAGTTCATCTCATTGTGGGGGGCGTAACGGATCCGGTTGAGGTGATATCCCGGAACGAACGGGTACATGTGGTGGAGCTCATGAGCGTCAAAATTGAGCAGGATGCAACGGGAAAACCAAGGCGGAAAGCGCAGCGAACGGGTAAACACCTCCTGCTCGAGAGCGGGATACGGACGGACTTTCTTTCCGTCGCTCAGGTTCTGTGGAATGTGAGTGTGCTGGCTCAGGAGCAGGGGATCCTGGAAGACGAGCTGCAGCAAGACGGCCAGCCCGAAGAGCCGAAGCAGCGGGAGAGGGCCGACGACATAGAAGGAAAGAAGGTAAACACCGATCAGCAGCATGACGTTGATGGTGATCCGGTTGCGGCTCCGCCGGTCCGGAAAGGTTCTTCTCAGGGCCTGCAGGTTCCAAAAGATCGTGACTCGATAGGTAATCGAAAAAAGTGGGATCCACCACCGCCAGCAGACGTTCATGGCGATTCGTTCCAGCCGTTTAAGGGGACGGGGCACGAGCGATAGGGTGGTCGGGTCCAGATCCTGCCATCCCGTCCACTTGTGGTGCTTTGCGTGAACTCCTTTCCAGCTCAGGTACGGGATGAAGCTGAAGACAGAAGCCAGGTGTCCGATCCAGAGGTTGTAGCGGCGCGTCCGAAACAGTGTTCCGTGCCCGCACTCGTGGAGAATTACAAACCACTGCATGAGGGCGACGGACAGCAGCAGCTGACCCGCCAGCCACACCGGCGGGGCGGGCAGGCTGGAAAGAAACACGGAAACCGAGGTGAGAACAGAAGCTGCCGCGACAGCCAGCAGCCCCACTGAGTTACTTGCTCTCAAGCTCCGCAACTGAGATGGTCTGGGGCGAGCCCCGCCAGCATTTCGGCTGGACGTCGCCGCCAACTCAGGGGATACCAAACTTGCCTCCTCTAGCCATCTTCGACTTTAGACGTGTGGACTGACATCGGCCGATCTCTCCTCGGTTCGGATACCTTCTTCGTTCTCAATTAAAGAGAAAGGGCGGGAAGGTTACCGGACAGGCTCAACTTCACCCGTGGGAGCTCCGCTGCGTGAACCCTGATCATCCGATAAGAACGAGTGCTTCAATCGGCGGTGCCCGGTAGCCACTCTCTCGCGGATTGCAATGGTTGATTCAGGTGCTACAGTCCGCTAGCCGAAGGCGAAGTAGAAGTAATGAACATTGTGGAGAATCACGACCGGGAGGAGCACGGAAAGTGCGATCCACGTCAGGCGAGGAGCGCGAGCGCAGGTTGTCGCCACGATCGCCATTGAGAGGGGTAGAAACTCGAGCCCCCAGAGGAACGGTTCGAAAGGGTCCCACCACGTATAGAAGAGCCATGCAGGGAACCACTGAATCGCGATTGCCCAATGAAACGGGTCTCCACGAGCCATTCTGACGAGGCCTAAGCCGAGCGCACTTGCCAGCAGCAAGATCACTCCGAGCAACGCGGCGCTGGAGAGGGGGTGAGTGAACATGGTCGCCAGCGACCCCGAAAAGTACGCAACCCTGGGCTCTCCACGCCGGTACCGACCAACAGGGTCGCCCGCACCTTCGACGACAGGCATCAGGATGGTGTAAATGCTAATCGCCCGGCCCACCTTGACGAGGTTGTCGAGAGTAAGATTGGAGGGGAGAGCCAACCCGAGATCTGGTCGATCCTGACGCTTGAGCAGCACGGTGACGGCTGCGGCGCCGGGAAGACGGAGATACAGATTGGTCAGTGTGACGAAGCCAGCTGCACCCAGGAGGCCCGCGATTCCCAGACTTATCAGTAGCGTTTTCCAGTGGGCCCGGAACCCCGGGAGGATGGTAAGGAACGCACTCAATGCCCAAAGGCGCCACAGGTCCGTTCTGCACAAGCCGCAAAAAACCAGTGACGCGATGAGCAGGAGCTGATCCCGCCTTCGAAACGGCTGGCCCCTTGCCAACCGCAGGACGACTATCAGATAGAGGCCAATCGCGGGCATGGCCAGGCTGTGCGTTTCAAAGCCGGCGAAATTGAACCAGGCGGTCACGGAGACCCCGGTGATGGCGAGCAGGCTGCAGCGGATCGCCAAGGGGAGGCCGATTCGGCGGAACAGCATCATCATAGTGACCAGGAAACCGAGACCGGTGAGTGCCGTGAATCCCTTCAGAAAGCGAAAGGCCGAGTTGGGGCTGGAGTCCGAGGTGAGTTTGCGCCATCCGGAGTACCCTTTCTCAACCAGATAGTGGTACAGAAGGTGGCTCTGGGGATTCCAGGGGTAGCCTCCGCTCTCGAAGAAACAGGGTCTGGCCTCGGGGTCACCGGAGAGCCATAGGTGCCTGAAGAGCCATTCGCTGTCCTGATCGAAGATCTCCAGCCCGTTGGCCAGACAAGTCCTGAACTGCTCCGAAGGCGGACACGGGGGTGCCTCGCCGCCACGCAGGCGCTGCTGCCTCCTGCGCCGATTGTACGTTCGAAACGCCGCCTCCTCACTGGCCAGATCCGGGCCGCATTCGGTGAAGAGCCAGGGCGGCCCGTGGACGGGACTGCTTGAGTCGAAGCTGAACAGATAGAGGCTTACGAGGGCCCCGACAATCAGCAATTCGACCCACCGGCCAAGCTGCTTCGAGATTGTATTCAAGTCGCCAAGCCTTCTACTGCTTCCTTCAGTTCTCGAAAGGATCTCTCGTGGGTGGTGATCTAATCCACTATACTGAAGTACAAGGATAGTCGAACCTGTCGTCGTGCTGCGAGTGACACAACGAGACGACTTTTCGCCCGCCAGGGAGGAGCATGTCGCTGGTCGCTGAACGGACCGGTACGCAGGTGCCGCACACGATACCGGTCCTTGAGTGAGAAGCCCGGATCCATGAAGGTTGCACGGGAAGCACCTACATATCGACGACTCCGGGGTTATGCGTTCGACCCTTCGCTGTCGTTGATCATCGATACGGTCGACATCAATAACATCGTTTACAAGGTGCGTTGGGAAGAGGGAGACGAGTTTGGGGTGGGACCGGTCGGCGAGTATGTGGAGGTTGTGGACTACGACCCGACGGTCGGGAAGTTCTACGCCCCCGTCGACTTGAACGACCCTTATATTCTGGCCAACGACGGTCTCGCTCCCAGTGAGAGTAATCCGCAGTTCCATCAGCAGATGGTGTACGCGGTCGCCATGTTGACGATCCAGAACTTTGAGAAGGCACTCGGTCGCAGGATCCTATGGGCGCCCCGGCTGCTCGAGAACCGAGACAAGTACGAAGAATACGTGTCGCGGTTGCGGATCTATCCGCACGCGCTGCGCGAGGCCAATGCCTATTACAGTCCGCTCAAGAAAGCGGTCCTGTTCGGCTACTTTGCGGCCTCGCCCTCCAGCCGCGCGAAACAGATGCCCGGTTCGCTGGTCTTCACCTGTCTAAGTCACGACATCGTCGCCCATGAAGTCACGCACGCCATCCTGGACGGGCTGCACCGGAACTACAACCGGCCCACAAACTCCGATGTTCTGGCTTTTCACGAAGCGTTTGCCGATCTGGTAGCGTTGTTCCAGCATTTCTCGTTTCCTGAGGTACTCAAACATCAAATCGCCAGGACCAAAGGCGACCTGGAAAAGCAGAACCTGCTGGGAGAGCTGGCTCAGCAGTTCGGTGTGGCAATCGGCAATTACGGCAGTCTGCGGGACGCGCTGGGCGAAATCGACGAGAAAACGAACAAGTGGAAGCCGAAAGCTCCCGACTCGTCGGACTATCAGACCAAGACGAAACCTCACGAGCGTGGGAGCATCCTCGTCGCCGCCGTCTTTGAAGCGTTCCTGAGCATTTACAAGAGTCGGGTGCGCGATCTGCTGCGAATCGCGACCGGCGGAACCGGGATCCTGCCCGAGGGCGAATTGCATCCGGACCTGGTCAACCGGTTGGCCAGTGAGGCGGCGAAAACGGCCACTCACGTTCTCAACATGTGCATCCGGGCCATCGACTACTGCCCACCAGTCGACATCAATTTCGGCGATTATCTGCGGGCCATCATTACCGCCGATCATGACATCGTGCGGGAAGACGGACACCACTATCGACTGGCGTTTATCGACGCGTTTCGGCGGCGGGGCATCTACCCCGAAGACATCAAGACCCTGAGCGAAGAAAGCCTGCGCTACCAGCAGCCGGCAATCGAGCCTGATTCCCAGACGGACAGGCTGTTTCAGGTGATCGTCGAGTTTCTGAAAAAGTACCGGCAAGAGCTCATGTATGAAACCGAGCGTGAGCGAATCTACAAGACCTCGAGAGCGTTTATTGCCGGCGCCGGCCGTTTAGTCGGCCTGCACGAGCGGCTGGGCGCGAAATTCGGCAGCTCTTACGAGTTTGAAAAACTGACCGGGCTGGTTTTCAATGTCGATTGGAAGCAATTCGGCGTCAGGACGTCCTCGACGGACAAAGGACCATCGTTCCAGATTCTCAACCTGCGGCTGGTCTCCCGCGTCGGCCCCGACGGCGAGAAGATCAATCAGATCGTATTCGTCCTGGTACAGCGCATGGGGGTGGTTTTCGAAAACGGCGAGTTCGTCAAGCACTATACGCCCGGAGCCGACAAGCCCCCTGCCGGTGGGTTCGAGGTGCAGGGTGGCTGTACGCTGATCTTTGACCTGGATTCGGTCAAGCTGAAATACGCCGTCTCGAAGCCGCTGTTTCGACCCGAACAACTCGACAAATACCAGCACGTCGTCAACCAGGAGCGCATGGCGCGGCAGCGCCGATACCAGCACGAAGAGTTGCCTCTCGACCAGTCCGCCGTCAGCAACTATTTCGGGGCCGGTGCGGAGAGTCGATTTGGCGAGCCGTTTTCTCTGTTACACAAACGATAGTCTGGGGAACCGATGGCCAACGGAATCGTGAGTCCGGTCAACAAAGTCGTCATCCACATGTACAAGATCGGCACGGGCGACTGTTTCGTGCTGAAATTCATGAAGGACGATGCCGTTACCTTCAAGATGTTGATTGACTGCGGATGCTGGAAGCGCAAGTTCTCCGAGATTCAACCCTTTGTCGAAGAAATAAAAAAGGATGTGGGGAACGAGGTCGACGTCCTGGTGATCACCCACGAGCACACCGATCATGTGTTGGGGTTTCAGGCGGCAAAGACGCTCTTCACCAGCGACTTCAAGGCCAAACGAATCTGGATGGGATGGACCGAGAATGACGGGGATGAAAAGGTCCAGCAGTGGAAGGATGATCATGGCGCCAAGAAGATGGCGCTTGGCGTCGCCGCCGAGACCTTGACCCGCCGGGTTGGGGAAGACGACTTCAGAGGGCAGTTGCTCGGTTCCAGGCACGCCGAGCACCTGTTGAGCCTGCGCGAGAGATTCGCTGGCGCCTTGGCCGATTTCGCAACCCTGCACGTCGATGGCGAATACAAGGGCAGCCTCAAAGGGATGGCGGTCGTCAAGGAGGAGATGGCGGACGAAGACCAGGTCGAGTACTTTCTGCCCGGCGACACGATTGAGAATCGACCCGGCCTGGAAGGGGTCCGCGTGTTCGTACTGGCACCACCCAAGCTGTTCGGCGAAGTCAAACAGGAACATGGCGGCGAAGGCGAATCGTTTGAACACAATAAGGATCTGGAAGAGAGCGATCTGTTCGTGCGGGCGATGAATGCGACTGAGGGTGAAGGTCCGGACGCCACGCTGGAACCATTCGACAAGTCCTATGCCCAGGCCTATGGCGACGTGGCCGATGTCGCCGGGATGAAAGGGCTGTACGAACTGAAGCAGCGTTACGAACGGGATTCCTGGCGTCGAGTCGACTACGACTGGCTCTTCACGGCGGGCCAATTCGCGCTTCGCATGAACAGCCTGACCAACAACCTCAGCCTGGTCTTGGCGTTTGAGTTCGTCGACAGCGGCAAAGTGATGCTGTTTCCCGGCGATGCGGAATTCGGGAGCTGGGATAGCTGGCACAGAATCGATTGGGACGCCAAGGTGCCGGGTCTGACCACCGAGAAGCTGCTGAATCGAGTCGTGTTCTATAAAGTCGCGCATCACCTCAGCCACAACGGGACCGCCAGGAGTGTGGGACTCGACATGATGACCAGCCCTCAGCTGTCGGCGATGGCAACTCTGGACTACGGGGTGATTCCTTCAGGCTGGAAATCGACGATGCCCAATCGCATGATCCTGAAAGAGCTGCTCGAGAAGACCAAAGGCCGCACCATGATCATGAATACTGACCAGCTGCACTACGATCTCGACGACCAGGTCCCCCTGGTCGACAAGATTGAAGCGTTTTGCCGCAGGATGACCCCCGAAGAACGTACTGCATTCGACAACGCCTGCGACGACAGCAACGAGTTTTACACCGAGTTCGTCCTGGAGGTTTAGAAAGGGCGGAAAGAACCGCGCGACCCACTCACAATGGCAGGATAAACAATGCCCACCAGGAGGTTTTCGTGAAACTCGGTGTGAACACTTACTTTCTTCACTTTCTCGAATTCGAGGAGGGACTTCGCTTCGCGAAAGACCACGGCGCACAAGCTCTCGAAGTGGCTCTGCTTGGTGAGCCAAGCCTCAAGTACTGTGACATGGAAAAGCTCCTGGCGGATCGAGACGCGCTTCGGCGATGGCTTGACACGCTGGCCGAGCACGGGCTCGAGGTCAGCGGATTCACGGCCCACGGGGAGCCGCTCTCCCCTGACCCGCACGTGGCCAAGGCCTATTCCGACTTTTTCCGGAAAGTGTGTCGCCTGGCGGAAGCGGCAAATGCGCCGCGACTTATTGTGATCTCGGGCATTCCAGCCGGCGCTCCGGGAGATGAGTGCCCCACCTGGATAGTTGACTCGTTCCCTACGTCGAACCGCCGTACTCTACGCTGGCAGTGGGAAGAACGACTAATCCCCTTCTGGACGGAACACGGCAGGATCGCCAGAGAACACGGGTGTACGGTCTGCGTGGAACCTCAGATTGGTCAGCTGGTTTATTCGCCGACTACCATGGCGAGGCTGCGTGAGGCGGTCGGCCCCGTTATCGCGTGCAACTTCGATCCGTCTCACATGTTCGTGCAGCAGATCGACGTGTTGGAGGCCATCCGGTTCCTGGGGGAGTCAATCCAGCATGTCCATATTAAGGACACACGGTTCTTTCCTCACAACCTTCGTCTGAAGGGCATTCTCGACAATACCAATTACACGAAACCTGAAGATCGCTCCTGGAATTTCACGCTGATCGGATGGGGACACGATCAGACGTTTTGGCGCGACTTTGTGTCGACGTTGCGGTTTATCGGCTACGACGGTGCGCTGTCGGTTGAGATGGAGAGCAACTATATCAACGTCAAAGAGGGGCTCGAGAAATCTTTCGCGTTTCTGAAACCACTCTTGCTCAACGAGCCGACCGGGACCACGTGGTGGGAACACAGCGGTCTCGATCTCTCTGATAAGGACTAGGAGGTACCAGAATGCCGGTCAATATCGAATGGGTGGCGCATGCCTGCTTCCGCGTCTGGCGCGACGGCGGACCGGTGGTCGTCATGGACCCCTACTCTCGTTCCGTGCTTGAGAAATTCGGTCTGCCCGAGGGCACACCGTCACTTCAAGGCGACACGGTGATCTGCAGTTCCCTGACCGATCTCGCTCACGGAGACCCGCAGCTCGTCGAGGGCGCTCCACGGGTTATCAACGCACTCGATATCGTGGAGAAAGGGGTCAGAGCTGAAATCGACGGAAGTGTCGTTGTTGCGGTCGGCGCCGCCGAGCACCCCGAACACACCCTGCACGATCCGATGGACAATGCTCTCTACTCAGTAAAGTTCGACGATCTCTGGGTGATGCATGTCGGTGATCTCGGCTACGGACTTACTGCCGACGAGTTGGCGCCTTTCGTGGGACACAGCGATGTGCTGCTGGCAATCACGGGAGACGACAACACGATTCCGCTCCCCGACCTCGATTTCATGATCGAGCACCTCGAGCCCAGATGGATCATTCCGATGCACTACTTCCTGCCGCCGTTTGGTCAGAGCATGGCCCCGGTCGACAAGTTCCTGGATCGGCGTCGCAGCGATCCGGTCGTCTATCCCAGGAGTACGACGATCCGGCTCCCCGCGGAGATCCCCGGCAGCGACCACACAAAGCCCGCCATCATCGTACTCGAGCCCTCGGGTTACGAACCGACTGCCTGAGGGAAGAATAGCTTCGCCCAGTTGCGATTCCCGCGGAGTACTGTGGGATTTTACCGCTACCCGTGCCCTCGGCGGCCTCCTGCGACCCCGGTCGTGAGTTCCGCTGTCCATCCCCGAGCACAAGACGTACTTGGTAGGTACTAGGGGCGGCATTCCTTCAATATCCGGGTAGAAGCGTTGAAAACAGGGACCATACGCAGCAACCATAAGGGCGCGAGTCACTCGCAACCTGGCAGATAACGCCGTTTTCGACTCTGACCTTAGAACGAGTCAGCTGAACGGCTACCTGTCTTCGCGATCGGCCGCCAACGCCTCCTTGATCGAGCCGATTCATTCCCCCACCAAATGGCCCGCGATGGTGCGTCCGTGGGGAGCGTCCCGGTGTTCGTACAGGTAGATTCCCTGCCAGGTGCCCAGCACAGGACGACCTCGCGAAACCGGAATGGAAAGGCTGGTCTGGGTGAGGGCCGAGCGAATGTGGGCCGGCATGTCGTCCGGCCCTTCCATGCGATGCAGATACAGTCCGGGGTCTCTGGAGACGAGTCTCTGGAAACTCTCCAGATCGCGGCGCACGTCCGGGTCGGCGTTTTCCTGGATGGTCAGGGAAGCGGAAGTGTGGCGGATGTAAAGGGTCAAGAGACCGGTTCCCATCTCCTGTGCCCGGCACCAGTTGACCACTTCTCCCGTGAACTCATAGAGTCCGGGCCCCCTGGTTCGAACCTGAAAAGTGGTCTGTACCTGCTTCAAGGGTTTCCTTCGACCCTCCGTGCGGTATTCATGTGAGGGCTGAGTATGTCCAAAACCAGTCGGGAATCGAGGACAACGGAATTGGAACTGACGTTGTTGCAGGAGAAGGTCGACGAACGATAGAAACTTCCATCGGCCCGGCGGAGAGCCAAGTGTTTGTCCAAGAAAAAGCGGTAAGACTCCCCCCCGGGCCACATCTAGACTACTCCTTCTCCTCTAGACAATTCAACAATTGGTGCTTGTGTGAGAATAACCCCCAGGCCAGGGTGTTTCTCACCAAAGAGACCTCTCGGACGACAAGCGTATAGGACAACGTTAACTTGACAATACACCCACGTAGGGCAGATTTCGATAACGCTGGTCCAGGTCCATCCCGTACCCCACAACGAAGGCGTCGGGGATCTCGAACCCACGATAGTCGATCGGGATTTCCGCCGTCCGTCGGGTGGGCTTGTCCAGCATCGTGCAGACCTTCAGCCCGGCTGGTCTCCTGGCCTTCAGAATGCTGAGGAGATAGTGCAGGGTGAGCCCCGTATCCACGATGCCCTCCACGATCAGGACCTGACGCCCCGTGATACTAGTGTCCAGATCTTTGAGAATCCGGACTGCCCCCGAAGACCCCTTCGCAGACCCGTAGCTCGACACCGAAATAAACTCGATCTCCAAAGGGAGTCTGATCGAGCGGCAGAGATCGCTCAGAAAGACAAAGCACCCCCTTAGCACGCCCACCAGCATGAGCGGCTCATCCAGGCCAGCGTAGTCCTCTGCGATCCGCCGCCCCAGCTCACGGGCCTTGTGCGCCAGATCGGCAGAGGCCAAAAGTGTCTCCACACGTTCATCCGGTTCCATCTCGAACCCCTCTCCTATCGATTGCCTGCGTGCTGAGTGACCATTTCCATCTTCCATCGCCTGCACCCTAAATGACGATCCTGACGGTTTTTTGGTTGACACGAGTCCCGGTCGCTGCTATACTGTGAAATTAGCCCCAAGAGGTTCAAAGGCTTCAACCAACAGGGGATTGCCTTTCGCGGGGAGATTGAGATTACCGAAACCGTTCGGCTTTGGTAATTTCGATTGACGATACGCGAACTGGGAGTTCCGTGATAAACGGAGGAAGCTGATAAGGGTCACTTGGGGCTTTTTCTTTTCTTCCCTTCCGTCGTTTCCGTGTCCTCTTTTCTTCTCTCACTCTTCTCGATCAGACCGTACTTCGCCAGCAGTTGCTGGTAGTCTCTCCTGTAGAAAAGTCGTACCTTCACATCAGGGTAGAGCTCCTTCAACCGGCGTATTTTCCGGTTCTTCTTCGTCACCAGGCTCTGCCGCAGGGTTGTGAGCTCGATGTACGTATCGTAGTCCTCGAGGTAGAAATCAGGCGACAACGCTTCCGAAAGCAGTCCTTCCTTGTTGAACGACAATGGAAACGTGGTCGGCTCGTAGCACCAACGAATGTGGTAGTAGTCCAGCAGCCGCGCAAACTCCTCTTCGCTCTGGTTTGCGAATACTGGTGAATCAGCCTGCTCCAGGGGTTTGCTCGGCTGCAACCGCTGGTCCTGCAAGCTCTCCCCGGCCGGCTGCACCCGCATCGATCGCTGGCCGAATGTATGAATGATCACCTCTACGCAGGCCTGAATGTCTAAGTGGTCCCGTCGCAAGATCAGATCGTACAGCAGTGCCTGGTCGACGGGTTTCCCAAACAACAGACGGATGTAGCGGTTCCGCAAATTGCCACGGCTTTCCACCGCAGCGCGGGCTTCTTCTCTGGTCAAACCCTCCATCGACGTCAACCTCTCCACGCGCACGCGCTCGGAACCTACAATCCGCACGTGCAGCGCGTCCTCGGCCCCTTCGAACAGGCACTGCCCACCCCTCCCGAGGAGGATGAAGTTTTCCCACTCGGCCAGATCCGAAATGCAGGCGTTGACGCACTGCAGGTAAAGCTTCAGGTTCGACTGGTCCCAAGCGGCGGGGTTGTCGGGCAGCCTCTCTAAGGCCAGAAGATTGTGCTCGTCGAGTCCGTAGCTCGGTAGAAGGGCCTCCAGCCCCGTCCGATCGAGCAATCGGAAACCGAGCCGCTCAGACAAAATCCCAGCGATCTCACTCCCACCGCTGGCGACCTCTCTGGAGATCGTCACAACAGCCATTGGCAACTTACCCTAAACAAGGCTACCAGAGGACCCGGGCTAGACCTTCAAAAAGGCATGGATCAGTGACGTTTTCTTCTCTGCCGGATGAGATTGTAGTCGGGCCAGGCCTATCCAGTGGTCGTCGGGTTGCCTGATGGCTCCACCGTCCAGGACATGGGATAGCTCTCTTCTTCGAATTGGTGTGCCTGGGTGGTGAGTTTGAGTGGTCGAAAGGTGTCCACCATGACCGCCAATTCGTCGGTAGCGTCCTTGCCGATTGAACCTTCGTACGTTCCCGGATGAGGGCCATGCGGGATCCCGTTTGGATGAACTGTGATGGAAGCCCTTTCAATTCCCCTGCGTGACATGAAGTCACCCTCGGCATAATAGATGATTTCATCAGAGTCGACGTTGGAGTGATTGTAGGGTGCTGGAATTGAAAGGGGATGGTAGTCAAAGAGCCGTGGAACAAAAGAACAAAGAACAAACCCTGGTCCATCGAAAGTTTGATGCACCGGGGGAGGCTGGTGAACCCTCCCTGTGATTGGCTCGAAATCTTCGATGTTGAAGGCAAAAGGCCAAAGATGACCGTCCCAGCCAACGACGTCGAGAGGATGGTGGTTGTAGACGTACGTGGTAATTTGATCCCTTGCCTTGATTCGAACCCTAAACTCGCCACTTTCGTCCCGTGTGATCAACTCATCGGGCGGACGTATGTCACGTTCCCCATAAGGAGAATGCTCGAGAAACTGGCCATAGCGATTGATGTAGCGTCGGGGAGGCTCGATGTGACCGAAAGCCTCGACCACAAACATTCGCTGCCCAACGTCCTGGTCGGGAATGATTCGCCAAGTCACTCCCGTGGGAAGAACCAGGTAGTCCCCCGGTCGATACCTTAGAGTGCCGAATTGACTCTCCAGTAATCCCGAGCCGTCGTGCACGAAGACGACTTCGTCGCCATGGGCAAATCTATACCAATAGTCCATTTCTCGATCCGGGCGCGCTATGGACAGGCAAACATCCTGGTTGGCCATTAAAGGAATCCGACTCTCGATAGCGTCGCCCCCTATCGCTGCTCCGGAGCACTTCAAAAGCCGGTGCCGCAAGCAGGTCTGCTCATCCAGCTCGAGAACGACGGGTTCTTGGACGTCGATACGGGTCACTCGTGTCGGGGGTCTCAGGTGATAAAGAAGTGACTGGATCCCTGAGAATCCCTGAATACCCATTAGCTCCTCGTGGTAAAGGGAGCCGTCGGACTTGCGGAATTGGGTGTGTCGTTTGTGTGGGGTGCGGCCAAGTTTGTAGTAGTAGCTCATTTCTCCAACCGATGCGTATCAGGAAGTTTACAAACCACAAATCACAAAACTCACAGATTACCTCGAAGCGCCTGCTCCCGTTCGATCGCCTCAAAAAGCGACTTGAAATTTCCCTCACCGAATCCCCTGGCGCCGTGACGCTCGATGACTTCGAAGAAGACGGTGGGCCGGTCTTCCACCGGCTGCGTGAAAATTTGGAGCAGGTAGCCGTCGACGTCACGGTCAGCCAGGATCCCCAACTCAGCCAGCACCTCCACCGGCTCATCAATCTCTCTGACTCGCCGCCCCAGTTCCTCGTAATAAGTTGCCGGAACGGGGAGGAATTCGATGCCGTTTTCCCGCATTCTCGTCACGGTTCCAATGATGTCTTCGGTGGCACAAGCGATGTGCTGAACTCCCGGGCCGTTGTGGAATTCGAGAAATTCTTCGATTTGTGATTTCTTCCGACCTTTGGCCGGCTCGTTGATCGGAAACTTGATCGTTCCTTTCCTGTCCTGCATGACCTTGGACATGAGGGCTGAATACTCCGTTGAGATTTGCTTGTCGTCAAAGTGAAGCAACTGGGTGAACCCCATTGTTTCAGCAAAAAACGCCACCCATTTGTTCATGTCTCCCAGCTCCACATTACCGACCACATGGTCGATCTCAGACAACCCTACTCCACCATTGGTCTCAGCCTTCTCAGTATTTCGCGGTTCGAAGCCGGGAGCGAACGCACCGGAGTAGTCGCGCCGCTCGACGAACTTTAATAACGTATCTCCATAGATCCTGACGGCGGAATAGCGGAAGACGCCCGAATCGTCGCCGGCCGCAGTCGGCTCAATCGCGGCCCCAGCACCGCGTGCAGTGCTCTCTTTGAAGGCTCTGGCTGCGTCCGGAACCGCCAGGGCAATCACTGCTACCGAATCACCGTGCTTGAGCACCCCCCGGGCGATGGGATGCTGGGAGTGCAGGGCCGTCGTCAGGACAAAGCAAATGCCCCCCTGCTGGATCACATAGGAAGCAGCATCACGCGATCCGGTCTCCAGTCCCTTGTAGGCGGTTCGGTGAAAACCAAATCCACTCTCATAGAAGAGCGCCGCCTGCTTCGCGTTTCCAACGTAGAACTCGAAATGGTCGAATCCATCGATCGGAAAAAAGTCGTCCATCGTGACCTCTCAACTTAACAACTTCGAAAGCCTGGAGATTCCTTCCCGAATTGTCTCCGGGTTGCAGGTCGAATAACTCAACCGGAGAGAGCTTTTCCCCTCCCCGGGATTAACCGCGAAGGCTGAACCAGGAACGAAAGCCAGCCTGTATTCTTCGATGGCTTGATCCAGAAGTCTGCAAGCGTCCAGGCCATCTGCGAGTTCCAGCCAGACAAAGAACCCACTGGCCGGTCGAGTCCATCGCAAACGTGTGGGCATCCAGATGTCCAGGGCTTCCAGCATCGCATCCCGGCGACTCTTGTAGTCTTCACGAACTCTTTCCAGGTGCCCTGGAAAGAAGTCTTGATCCAAGAGATCCGAGACCGCTCGTTGAGTCAGGGCGGAACACTCCAGGTCGATCGCCTCTTTGAGCATTCTTGCTTGTGCAATCAGTGCAGGCGGCAGCACCATCCAGCCGAGACGCAGGGCTGGTGCAATGATCTTTGAGAACGACCCCAGGTAGAGTACCCATTCCTCACTCAGGGCCCTCAATGCCGGTAGGGCTGCTTTGTCGAACGTCAGTAGCCCATAGGGGTCATCCTCGATTATTGGGACTTCGTAGCGGCAAGCCAGCTCGATCAGGCGCCGTCGTTTTTCCAGCGATAGCGTGATACCCAGAGGGTTGTGTCCCTCTCCCATGACGAAGAGGAAGGCTGGTCGCCTGCCGGCCCTCAGAAGCCTTTCGAGATGATCGACGCTCATGCCCGAAGCCAAATTGGTCGGTACAGTTTGGATTCTCGGCCGGAAGGGTCGGATCGCCTGCAGGAGCCCCGTGTACAGGAATCTCTCTAGAATCAGCGTGTCTTCGGGATTCAGGAACAGATGGGCGGCGATCTCGATCCCCTGCTGGGCCCCCGTCGTCAAGACAACCTGCTTCGGGCTGACATCAACTCCCCGCAAAGCCATTATTTCGACGATGTGAGTTTTGAGCGGCTCAAAAGTGGGACGATACTGCAAGGAGTTCGCATCTTCCTGGATGACCCGCTGGAGCGATCGAAGGTACCTTTGCCTTGGGAAATGCTCTGGTGCGGGCAACCCACCAGCCAGCGAGAGGGTCCCTGGTGTGGCCGCCACGGTAATCATCTCGCGTAAAAGCGACCGCTCTTGCCCTTCTATCCAATCGGCCAGGCGATAGCCCTGTACTGCAGTAGCTGACATCGTCACACCTGCTAATGAATCCAGACGGCGTTGTACTAAAATCGGCCCGAGCGCCACAAGGTTTTATAAACACAAATACATCAAATAGAATGTTAATTGAACTATAATTACTGTTCAAGTAAATTAGATTTACTAGAACTAGCATTTTTGTCATACTTTTGTAGAAGTTTCTTTTTTCAAGTGATGGAGGGCAAGCCGGATGCCTGGTGCCGAAGTGAAAGCCTTGCCAGGGCTCAACTCGAAGGTCCGACTGGACGAGACGGATGTGAAGATACTGGAGTTGCTGCAGCTCAAGGGTCGGATGAAGAGCTCGGAGTTAGCTCGACATGTCGAGCTGTCGGGAGCCGGGTTCAAAAAACGCCTCAAGAAGCTTGAACACAAAGGGATCATCGCCGAATACGTCGCCAGGGTCGACCGGCAGACAGTTGGGTTGGATTTGCTGTGCTTCATTCAGGTCACTCTCCAGAATCATCATCCTGAGACTGTTGCCGACTTTCGACGGGAAGTCAGCCGGCTCGTGGAGGTCCTGGAATGTCATCACATGACGGGTGAGTTCGACTATCTGGTCAAGATCGTGGTTCGTGACCACCTTCATCTGGAGCACTTTCTTTTCAAGGATCTGACCCAGGTGGCAGGCGTCGACCGAATTCGCACCAGTCTAGTCTTGAACGAGATCAAGAACTCGACGGCTTTGCCTCTTCATTTGGGGAGACGAGATGTTTAGGAGGTGGGCGGCGGAGCGGAAATGCGGGTCAATGATCTGACGACCACAAGGTCTCCTTTCATTGAGGAGGCGCGAAGTCGCGGTACCCTGTTCATTGAACAGCCCTATCGCCTGTACAGTGAAACGAATCAGCAAACATGGAGGACGCTTTACGGGCGGATGGAACCCCTTTGGGATCAGTATGCGAACGAAATGTTCAACGAGGGGCTTGGAGCGCTGCCGCTCAATTCGAAACAGATTCCCCGGATTCAAGATGTCAACAGGGCTCTTTCTCCCTTGAGTGGATTCAAACTCCGGCCGGTGAGCGGCTACGTGCCTGCTTTCCTTTTTTTCGACTGTCTGCGCCGACGCGAATTCCCGACCACGATTACAATTCGCGACGCCAGCAGACTTGAGTACTTGCCTGAACCTGACATCTTCCACGATTTGGCTGGACACGTCCCTATGCACACGGATCGAACTTTTTCGGATGTGCTCGTGCGTTTTGGCGAAGTGTCTCACCGGGCGGCAGGGAGAGTCTCGGAGATCATGCACTCCAGGGATCGTGCGGAGATTCTGGAGAGCATCATTAAGGCGATGGCTCGATTTTTCTGGTTTACGGTGGAGTTTGGTCTGATGAAGCGTCAGGACGGGAGTCTTTGTGTTTATGGAAGCGGCTTACTCAGCTCGATGAAAGAAATTCAGCACTCCATCGAGTCCCCGCAGGTCCAGCGGCATCCCTTCCACTTTGAGTGGGTCGTGAACCAGTATTTTGAAATCGACCATTTGCAGCCGCTTCTTTTCGTCATCGATTCATTCGGGCAACTTTTCGAGGAGATCGACCGTCTGGAGCGGTGGATTCTAGGGGGGAAGCTGGATCGCGTAAGCCCCGGCGAGCCTTTAGTCGACAAGCAGGATCTGCAATCCTTTCTTGACGCTGCTTAATCCAATGCCTGGTAGTCTTCAAGTTCTTCTGGGTAAAACAGTCGATTATGCCGGACTTTTCCGCCCGGCCGGACTCGACCTGGTTCCGGCTGGCCGAAATTATGCCCGTTACCGGCAGTCTCCTCAGGCCTGGATGCTCGGAAGGTTCGCCGTTCCAGCCGGCTACCTGCACAGAGTAAACGAAGAACTTGGTCCCTTCGTCGACGCGGACCAATTCTGGCCTTTGACGGTGATGGTCTCGACGTCGCTCCTGCGCGATCTTGGCAGGATTCGAGAATTTGAGCAGGAATCGGATGGGTTCAGGGTCGAAGCCATCGAACTTCCTCCTCTCGGAGTCGCTGATATCGGGAGGGTCATGCAGGTCACATCGTCCGGCTGGGAGTCCTTTTTCGAATGGGCCCTCGACGATACCCGCGTGAGCCTGGAGGCAGTGGCAGAGGTTGGTGGATATGCCAAGGTGAGGACCGGAGACCTGGTCGCGTCGGCCATCCCGGAAGCCAAGTCGTTGGCGGACTTCATCCTGAGTTGCCATGAGATGAGGCTGCCCTTTAAAGCAACTGGAGGGCTTCATCATCCCCTCCGGTCGATTCGAGAACTGACCGGCAAAGCTCGCTCTCAATTGGCTACGGTGCATGGTTTTCTGAACGTCGCTGTGGGAGCAGCGCTCTTGACCAACGGCCAGATTTGCCATCAGGAGTTGGTCGATGTTCTTGAAGAGACGGAGGCAACGGCGTTCCGGTTTCGAAACGACTCGCTCAGCTGGAGAGAGAGGGTTGTCAGCCTGGAGCAATTGCAGTGCAGCCGTGGTTTCTTTCGCTCCCTTGGTTCATGCTCGTTCGCTGAACCTGTAGATGGCCTGAGCGAGCTGGGTGATGCGAGACTCAGATGCACCAAGAGTTAGGCCGCACGCATGACCCCAATCGGAGGAGCTGGGTCGGTTCAGCGAACCGAAAGGGTTGTGCCTTTCCCATTCAGAATCTGCCTTTTGGTGCGTTCCAGCCGGCTGGAAGGCAAGCCCGTGTTGGCGTGGCTATTGGTGATCGCATCCTCGATTTACGAGCCTGCGAGCGTCGCGGCCTGCTCGCCCACTTGCGGCCCGAGATCCGAGAGGTCTGCAGAGCGCGAGACTTGAGACCACTCATGTCACTCGGGCGACAGGCGTGGGAGGACTTGAGACGAACTCTCAGCCGCATTCTCGATCGAGGTAATGAGCCGAGAAATCCTGAGCAGTTGCTGGCAGACCCGAAAAATGTCAGTCTTCGTCTCCCCGTTCGTGTAGGAGACTATACGGATTTTTACGCCTCTATACATCATGCGACCAACGTGGGAAAGCTGTTTCGCCCTGATCAGCCTCTACTGCCCAATTACAAATTCGTTCCCGTTGCCTACAGCGGAAGAGCATCTTCTCTGGTTGTCAGTGGCACCGCGACGATTCGCCCGGCCGGTCAGCGCAAGACTCCCGACGAGGAGGAGCCTGTCTTCGGCCCCACTCGGCAACTGGACTACGAGCTCGAGGTCGGTTTCCTTGTGGGGCCGGAAAACGAGAGGGGTTGCCCGGTCGCGATCCAGGAGGCTGAGCACCTCATCTTCGGCCTGTGCCTCGTCAACGACTGGTCGGCGCGCGACATCCAGGCTTGGGAGTATCAGCCGTTGGGGCCCTTTCTGGGGAAGAGCTTCGCCACCTCGGTGGGCCCCTGGGTCGTTACGCTTGAAGCACTTGCTCCCTTTCGGGTTGCCGCCACGCGCCCCAGAAACCCAGTTCCCCTCGAGTATCTCTGTTCGGCCCAGGATCGGGCATCCGGTGGCATTGACCTGACCCTCGAAGTGTCGCTCTCAACTACCGAGATGCGTCGCCGGGGCCAGCAGGCCTATCGGTTGAGCCGAAGCTCATTTCGCGACATGTACTGGACGATCGCGCAGATGCTGACCCACCACACCAGCAACGGATGCAACCTGCGTACGGGCGATCTGCTCGCCAGTGGCACGGTGTCGGGCTCGGATCCGGGTTCTGAGGGTTGCCTGCTGGAGATGACAAAGTTAGGAATGGAACCGATCAGGCTGCCTTCCGGTGAGGACCGGCGATTTCTGGAAGACGGCGACGAAGTCACGCTGCGGGGGTTCTGCAGGCGGGAGGGATTTGTTACTATCGGTTTCGGTGAGTGTCGCGGTCGCATAGTGGGGAGAGGCACCTAGTACGTCGGCGGGCCTATCCTTGCAATTATGGATTATTATTCCAGAAATACAAGGTTGTACAGGAGCCATAACGGAGGGATGAGCTTCCGGCTGGCGCAGGCGGACCGGGGACCCCCTGCTCGATTTGGAGAATCTGAGGCGGCTGAAGAGAGAGATCGACGCCAGCATTGTCGATGGAGAGCCAGACAGATCGCGTCTGGACCTACCTATCCTGACTACTTCAGGGCTGCCCTCGCGGGGGTCAGGCAACCGTACAGATGACCCCGAACCACCCTTGACGGTATTATCGTACGCGACGTCTAGCGTGGGAAGGTAGCTATCGAGAGAGACAGGGTGATGCGGATATCTGGTGTAGTCGCGACACTGAGCCTGGCTTTTGGCGGTCTTGACGCCCTGGGGGCAGGACCCGGTTTCACTCGGGACATCCGCCCGCTCTTCGCCGAGAAGTGTTATGCCTGTCATGGACCCGATGCGGGGACGCGGAAGATGGGACTTCGTCTCGACCGCATCCCGGATGCGATTGCCTCGGGTGTGATCGTACCGGGAGATGCAGCATCCAGTTACCTGGTCCGAAAGATTCGTTCTGACAACCCTCGTACCGTGATGCCGCCTCCTTCATCCAAGAAGGTTTTGAGTGCCGCCGAGGTCCAGCTGGTGGTGGACTGGATCGATTCGGGAGCCGATTTCGAGCCCCACTGGTCGTTTCAGACGATCCCCAATTCCTCTCCTCCCTCGGTCGCTGATGGCGAAGACTGGATTCGCCAGCCGATCGACGCTTTCGTGCTCTCAAGACTGAAGGAGGAGGGGCTGTCTCCCGCCCACGAGGCCGACAGAGAGACGCTCCTGAGACGGGTGACTCTGGGTCTCACCGGTCTCCCCCCCAGCCTCGAAGAGATGGACGGCTATCTGGCCGATACGTCCCCCGGGGCCTACCAGCGGATTGTGGACCGGCTGCTGGCGTCGCACCGTTACGGAGAGCACATGGCTTCCGGCTGGCTGGATGTCGCCCGCTATGCCGACACCTTCGGCTACCAGAACGACAAGGAGAATCATGTCTGGCCCTGGCGTGACTGGGTGATTCGGGCCTACAACCGAAATCTTCCCTACGATGACTTCGTCACCCGGCAACTGGCCGGGGATCTGCTCCCGGACGCGACGCCCGACCAGCGGCTGGCTACGGCCTTCAACCGTTTGCATCGCCAAACCAATGAGGGAGGAAGTGTGGAGGAGGAGTTCCGACTCGAATATGTCGCCGATCGGACCGAAACCTTCGGCACTGCTTTTCTGGGGCTCACTTTGGAATGCGCCCGCTGTCACGACCACAAGTTCGATCCCATCACGCAGAAGGAGTTCTACCAGGTTTCGGCCTTTTTCAGCTCCATCGACGAATCAGGAATGTACTCCCACTTCACGGAGGCCACCCCCACCCCGGCCCTTCCCCTGTTTGAGCCGGGACAGGAGGAGGAGCTAAACAGGACGCGCGGCTTCACGACATTGAGACGCGAGCAGTGGGACGATGCCCGCCGGCAGGCCGGTCAACGTTATCGGCGCTGGGGCAATCAGAATACCGGATCCTTTCGGGTGCGATCCCCGATACTCCATCTGACTTTCGACACGCCCCCTGTTGACAAGCTGCTCGAGAATGCTGCCGATCCCTCGCACCCCGGTCGCGTGACCGACCAATACGCCGCCAGTCCCGGCGTGTTCCAGGGCGGGACGCATTTCGACGGGGACAACGGGATTACCATCGACGAGATCGGGGACTTCGATCGTTTTCATCCGTTCAGTCTGTCCATGTGGATTCAGTCCGCCTTGGAGGATCCGAAGATGGTGGTCTGCCACCGCTCCAAGGCATCGCTGGATGCGGGCAGCCGGGGCTACGAGGTTCTTATCGAAGATGGAAAACTGACCTTTGGTCTGATCCATTTCTGGCCCGGCAACGCCCTGCGTGTTCAGGCCCTGAAGGCCCTCCCCGCAGATCACTGGGTACATGTAGCCATCACCTACGATGGGTCCAGCCGGGCACAAGGTGTGACTCTCTTTGTGGACGGTCAGCCTCTCGAGGCACGCACCATTCGAGACGGTCTTTCCCGGACTCTGCTTTACCCGGCCGGCACCGAAGTGTCGGTCACACTGGGTGCTCGCTTTCGGGATCCCGGGTTCACGGGTGGTCGTATGGATGAATTCCAGCTTTACGATGGAGCTTTGAGTCGACTGGAAGTCGAGGCTCTAGCGGCTCCATCGGGAACAGAGAGTTTCCTGAAGACCGTCTCTCACGACCCGGGTTTCGAACCGCTTCTGCGAGAGCATTACATCGACGTTTTGGACCCTGAGGTGAGGGTACGCCGTGCCTGGCTGACGCAGGCGCGAGCCCAGGAGGCGCGCCTGTTCGACTCCGTGCGCCAGGTGATGGTCATGCAGGAGACCGCGGTGCCCCGGGCCACATATCTCCTGGAACGTGGAGACTACCGTCGTAAGGCAGCCCGCGCGGCTCTTGAGACCCCCGCCTTATTGCCCGAATTCCCCGCAGGGGCCCCGCGCAACCGCCTGGGTCTGGCGCACTGGCTGTTTGACCTACGGCATCCGCTCACGGCACGGGTCGCCGTCAATCGTCTCTGGCAGCAGCTCTTCGGTCGGGGTCTGGTCCCCACACCCGAGGACTTCGGTATCCAGGGAGATCCACCGCTGCACGCGCAATTGCTGGACCACCTGGCCATTCGTTACCGCGAGAGCGGGTGGGATACGAAGGCCATGCTGCGCGAGATGGTGCAGTCGGCGACATATCGGCAGTCCTCCACCGCCGGCCCATCGTTAACGGAACGCGATCCTGACAACACGTTGCTGGCCCGCGGCCCAAGCCACCGCCTGTCAGCAGAGGCCATTCGCGATGCCGCTCTGCGGGCGTCGGGTCTCCTCTCCGAGAAAGTCGGCGGACCCAGCGTCAAACCCTACCAGCCTCCGGGACTGTGGAAGGATGCCAGCCAGATCACTTATGAGCCCGACAGCGGAGAGGCGCTTTACCGGCGCAGTCTGTACACCCACATCAAGCGGACGGTCCCACCCCCTTCGATGCTCACCTTCGACGCCACCAATCGCGAGACCTGCGTGGTCGGTCGAGAACGAACCCAGACGCCCCTGCAGGCTCTGGTTCTCTTGAACGATCCCCAGTTCGTGGAGGCCTCGCGGGTCCTGGCCCAGCATTCCCTTGCGGCGGAGGTAAGCGTCGACCCCGCTTTGCGCCGCATTTTCAGAGCCCTGACGAGCCGCAGTCCTGAGAGCCGTCAGATGGAACTCTTGCGCGAGACCTACAGGGAACAGAAGCGCTGGTTCGAGAGCGAGCCGGGGCAGGCTGCTTCGTACCTGGCCGTGGGCGAGTTTCCCAACCGTTCGAATGTGGACGCGACTGACCTGGCGGCCCTGACGGCAGTTGCGCAGATGGTCATGAACTTTGATACCTTTCAGATGAAACGATAGGACGCCTTATGAACTCCACCTGTACAGACTGCACCGGTCCCTGGGACCCTTTTAGCCTGACCAGGAGGTCCTTTCTGGAAAGAGTCGGATTGGGCCTGGGAGGCGTCGCCCTCACCGAGCTGCTGCATTCGGAAACGGCTCTGGCCCAGGTTGGGCAGGGGCGGGGCGGACTCCACCTGGCACCCAAAGCCCGACGGGTCATCTATTTGTTCCAGAGCGGGGGCCCGTCGCAACTGGATCTGTTCGACTACAAGCCAACTCTGAATGAGCGAAACGGACAGCAGCTTCCCGATTCGGTCCGAAAAGGGCAGCGCCTGACCGGCATGTCGGCCCATCAATCCTCTCTGCCGCTGGCCGGCTCCATATTTAATTTCAAACAACACGGTCAGAGTGGGGCCTGGCTCAGTGATCTGCTTCCTCATACTGCCTCAGTCTGTGACGAGCTCTGTTTCATCAAGTCGATGTACACCTCGGCCATCAATCACGATCCAGCCATCACCTTCTTCCAGTCCGGATCCGAGCGGGCGGGACGTCCTTCCATCGGATCGTGGCTCAGCTATGGGCTGGGCTCGGAAAACCGGGACCTGCCTGCCTACGTCGCCCTGATCACCAAGGGGAAGGAAGGCCAGCCCCTTTATTCGAGGTTGTGGGGAAGCGGTTTTCTCCCCTCCGAATACCAGGGTGTGCAATTCCGGTCGGGGAAAGATCCGGTCCTCTACCTGCGCAATCCGGGAGATATCGCCCCGGCATCTCGTCGAATGCTGCTCGATCGGCTGCGCCAGTTGCACGAATTGCAGGGCCAGGATGCCGCTATGGAGGCTCGTATTGCCCAGTATGAAATGGCTTTCCGGATGCAGACATCGGTCCCCGAGGTGACAGACATCTCCAACGAGCCCGCCTCTGTCCTGGAGTCCTACGGTCCGGATGTGGAGGAACCGGGATCCTACGCTTACAACTGCCTGCTTGCGCGCCGGCTGGCAGAGCGTGATGTGCGTTTCGTGCAGCTGTTTCACCGTGGTTGGGACCAGCACGGGACATTACCCGAGGATATCCGGACGCAATGCCGTGAAACCGATCAGCCGTCTGCGGCTCTGGTGCGCGACCTCAAACAGAGGGGCCTGCTGGAAGACACACTGGTGGTTTGGGGCGGCGAGTTCGGACGCACCAATTACTCCCAGGGCACCTTGACCGAGACCGACTATGGGCGGGATCATCATCCGCGCTGCTTCACCTTGTGGATGGCAGGGGGTGGGATCAAGCCTGGATTCTCCTATGGTTCCACCGACGAATTCGGCTACAACATCGTCGAAAACGGGGTGCATGTGCACGACTTCCATGCCACCCTTCTCCACCTGCTGGGAGTCGACCATGAGCGGCTCACTTACCGCTTCAAGGGTCGCCAGTTTCGTCTGACCGATGTGGAGGGCCACGTCGTGAAGGCGATTCTGGGATAAGACCCCACCTCGAGTGGATGGTTAAATTGTGGCGCTCAATGAAACTGGTTTTGAGAGTGGTTGAGTCCTCCGAATAGAAAAGTGCCTCCTCCAGTTCTGCAGATTGTAAACACTCCCTCGCCCTGCAGCCGGCAGTTCGTGAATGCGGGCTAGGATCGAATTGCGGCTTGTGAGACAAGTTGCTAAAGTTGAGAACAGAATCCCCACCAGTTCCACCGGAGGACGGCTATGCAATCTTCGCGCAAGACAGTGTGTCGAGTCATGGCATCACTCGCCATGGGTACTGCGGTCTGTTCCGTGTGTGCGATCGGCCCGCCACAAGTCGGATGGGCCTGGTTTAGTGGCAACCCTCTCCCTGCCGGCGCAGCGCTCTTCTCATTCGTCGATACTTCCGGAGTTCTGATTTGGGAGGCGGGCATTCCCGCCGTCAAGTCCACGACCCGTGGCAGAATTCTGGTCGATGAGCGAGGAGAGACAAGTACGGGCGTCGCCATTGCCAACGTCCTGCCCTTCGACACCGTCCTGACGCTAGCCGCCATTTCTCACCGATAGGACCTGAAAAGGCCGCCCTGTTTGGTATAAAGCGTTTTGAATGAACGACTTCAAAGCCAAACGGGTAAATATTCGGTAAACCCGTAAGCGTAATCTCGAGCGTTGGGTTACAGGGAAACTCAAGTTGAGCGCAGGGAACAGCGGAAGTCTTTGCGTAAGGGGTAGAGCCAGATGCTCTTGGTGGGTAGATTGGCTTGGTGGTTACGATCCAGCTTTCCGCGCCCTTGGGTGTGGCCGACATGGATCCAGTTGGCAGCCTTGTAGCAGGCGCCTGTGAAGCGTTGAGTGTCGACGAAGGTTTCCAGCAAGACAGGTCGGTAGGCGTAGCGATTGTGCCAGTCTTCGGGGAGTTGACGGGCGGCCATGGCCAGTAGCTTGGAGGCCAGGTTCTTGGACTCGACCCAGGGCAGGATTAAGAAACGGGCGTTGTTGACAATCAGCTGCAGGTTCCTCTCCCGTTCCGAAGGACGCCAGCCGATGAAGCGGTCGCGCGCGGCGGTTTTCCAGGCGGCGGCGCCAAAGCCGAGCAGAGCCAGGATGCGGTTTTCCGAACAAGCGAAGTAGCGCAGCTGAGCACCGGGCAGGGGCTTGTATCCCAGATAGTGGTAGCGGTCGATATATTCATTCCACAAAGTGGAGTCCGGGCGGCTTAGGACCGGCTCCAGATGCAGGCCTGCCAGCTCATGCACCGGCCGGGACAGCAGCGGCTGCGGGGCGCTGCAGAAAGTGTGCTCGATTCGGCCCGAGCCTCCTTTGCGGTTGCGAGGGGGCGGCAGTTGCAGCAGCCCCTCGCGATGCATGCGCAGCATGGCCACCCGGCAGCTCATCTGCTTGAGGCCACCGTCCGTTTTGCGCCACTCGAGCAATCGGCACGCCAATCGAGACAGCTGAGCGCGCGTGCGGGTTGGGTTGTCGGCAATCAAGTCGCACAGTTGCCCGATCTCCTGACCCGTGAAGTTGCGGCCACAGTAGCGCTTCATGCCGCCTCCCGACCACCGGGTCGACCCCAGGCCGCTCTTCGGTCGGGGTCCATTTCCCAGGGCAGGAATCTCGTCAGTTGGGGCGGCGCCCGGTTGCCCGATTCGGCGCAGCACTGCAGATAGCAACTCAACCAGCGTTGCGGATTGATCTCCCACAGCTGCAAGGTTTGCAGAATCGTGAACACAACCGCGGCCAGACGGGCGCTAGACCGACTGCCTGAGCCGTAGTAGTTCTTGCGACCCACCACCGGGCCTCGCAAAGCGCGCTCTGAAGCGTTGTTGTCCATGGCCACCTCGGGGTGATCCAAAAAGACGGTCAACCCTTCCCAGTGTCGCTCCAATCGGCGCAGCACCTTCCTGCAGGCCCCATGCAGGACCCGGCTCTGCAACTCCGCATCGCGCTGCCTCTCCAGTCCCAGCACCGCCCCCCGCAGTTCCCGATCCCGGGCGGCAAAGCCGGCAGGCTGTTCTCGGGCCTGCACGCGACACCGATTCAGATCGAACAGGCCTCCGATCCCCTCCACCCAACTCATCGCCCACCCCTCCAACTCGGGCCAGGACTTGGCCAGGGAAAAAAAGTCGCGTCGCACGTGGGCCCAGCAAAAGGCCAACTCCAGACCCTCCCATTGTCTGGCCAACTTCTTGTACACAACGTAGCGGTCGCTCAGCAGAATGCCGGCCGCAGTGCCTCCGAAGTGCGCCTCCGGCACCTGGGCCGAGCGGCTGGGAGACAGCGTGAACACTACCGTCGAAGGGGATCGGAACACCCACAGATGCCAGCCGTGACCTATCTTGCCCTCCACCTCCTCGAACACCCGCCAGCCGGTCTCGTCAGCCTGCCAACGATCCTCGCTCAACTGCCTGACACGGATGGCCTCCCGGACCGGCTCCAACAGCGGGAGCAGTTTCCTCAGCCCTCCCGCGATCGTCCCAGCCGACAGCCTCACTCCTTGGTCGGCCAGTTCCTGCAGCAGTCGGTTGCTGGGACGCGCATAAAGATACTTGTCCAAGATCACCCTCACCCACACCGAGATGCCCAGCTTGCCGCGCGGGATCAAACGGCCTGGTGACGGCGCCGTCACGATGCCGGGCAGGACCCCACAAGCACAGCTTGGATGGTATCGCCTGCGTCTGATCACCCGACGCCAGACCCGCGTCTCGATCTCTACCACCTGGGCCTCATCGGTACCAGGAAACGGATCCAGGCGCCGTCCGCAGCGGGGACACTTCCGCTGCTCTGCGGGCAGATCAGCCACTTCCTCCCGGGCTTCCAGCCCATCCAGACTGCTTCGACCATGTCCCCGCGTCCCCGGCTGCTGTCCGCGAGGGCGCGCTGAGACCTGGCTCCGGGATGGGCTCTTGCCCTCGCAGACCAAACGCTCGCTACGACGACCGTACAGACAGCCTTCCAACTCTCGAATGCGTGCCCGTAGCTCTTCGTTTTCGCTCTTGAGATCGGTTCTCCGTCGGACCGCTTCCCCGTGCCGGGCCTTCCAGTACGCCGCAGCCCAACGCAAGCTGATGTACTCCTCCTTATCCACCCGGATCTGAACGCCGGCTGTCGACGCCCGCTGCCGGGACTCCCGATTCTCTACGCCTTGCTCCCCCTGACCTAGGGCGGCTCCCATGTCCACCTATATACACGATTGAAAGTCCTGTGTCCAGCAAAATCTGATGGTGTCAGCGGAGGGATGGGTTTACCGAATATTTACCCAAACGGAGGCGGCCCTTATGAGAACAGAGTGTAAACAAGCCAGGTTCGAATTTCACGGACTATTTCAACGCAAAGTGAAGGCGCGGTTCGACGGCGGGAAGATCACCTCCGATGCAGGGGTGCTGCTGTTGCGAGAGGTCGAGCAGCGGACGGGTCTCGTTGCCGGACTGGCTGAGTGTTTCAGGGATCACCGGGATCCGCGGTTGATCGAACACACGGTCGAGGAGTTGTTGGGGCAGCGCATCTACGGACTCTGTCTGGGGTACGAGGATCTGAACGATCATGATCAGTTGCGCACCGATCCGATGCTGGCGGTGGCGGTGAATAAGGCCGATCCGTTGGGGGAGAGGCGGCGGCAGGCCTCAGATCGGGGGAAGGCGCTGGCGGGCAGGTGTACGCTGAACCGGTTGGAGTTGACCGGCGCCGAGGTCGATGAGCAGGAGCGCTACAAGAAGATCGCGATGGACCCGGACCGGATCGACGGTTGGATGGTGGATGCCTTCGTGGAGTCCCACGACTCGGCGCCCGAGGAGATGGTGCTGGATCTGGATGCGACCGACGACCCGATCCATGGCCAGCAGGAAGGCCGGTTCTTTCACGGTTACTACCGCCACTACTGTTATCTCCCGCTGTACATCTTCTCGGGGGAGCATCTGCTGTGCGCCCGGTTGCGGTGTTCCAATATCGATGGGGCCGCGGGATCGGTGGAGGAACTGGAACGGATCGTCGGCCGGATTCGGCAGAGCTGGCCGGAGGTCTCGATCGTCATCCGGGCCGACTCGGGCTTTTGCCGGGATGACTTGCTCCGCTGGTGTGAAGACCATCACGTGGATTACGTGATGGGGTTGGCCAACAATGATCGGCTCAAGTCAGAGAGCGCCGAAGCGATGACTCAGGCCGAAGCCGAGTTCAACGCCACCGGGCGACCGGCGCGGGTGTTCAAGGATTTCCGCTACCGGACTCGCCACAGTTGGACCTCGGAGCGACGCGTCGTCGGCAAGGCCGAGTCAGTTCCTGGACAAAGGCGCCAATCCCCGATTCGTCGTCACCTCCCTGTCGCCGGAACGCCTGGGGGCCCGCGCGCTCTACGAAGACTTCTACTGTGCGCGGGGCGACATGGAGAACCGCATAAAAGAACAGCAGTTGGGTCTGTTCGCCGACCGGACCAGCGCGGCAACGATGCGCGCCAATCAACTCCGGCTGTATCTGTCCTTCGCCGCCTACATGCTCATGCACGCCTTGCCTCGTCTCGGACTGAAGCAGACCCCCCTGGCTCGCGCTCAGTGTCAGACGATTCGCTTGAAGCTCCTGAAGATCGGCGCCCAGGTCCGCCTCACGGTCCGCCACGTCTGGATCTCCATGTCGGAAGCCTATCCCTACAGCGAGGTCTTCGCTGCCGTCGTTCGAAACCTCCAGGCCATTCCTCTGCGCTGCTGAGGTCTGTCCCGATCAAACGCCCCAAAAACGAAATCGTTCCATCGCTCAGGCCGAGCTCTGCCTGAATACATTCCCGAACCCGAAAAACGGTTCATTCACGACCATCCACACCACCGCATCACTCGACCTGGACCGGATCGATAGTGAAACTCTCAGAAAACCGTTCCGGCCGGCCAAAATCACCTTCATTTCCAAATCGGTGATCTATGCGGGCTAGTGCTGCGGGATCAGGCCGGCGTGGAGGTTGATCGAGTAGAATTTCCTCTTCCCGGAAGCAACCAGCGATCGCTCTTCGTCAATCAGATCTTTCCGGACCTGCCACCCGGTTTTCTGGGAAGTCTCACCTTCCAGACCTCCGAAGACAACCACGCGGTGGCCCCGGTGACTGTTCGGGGCAACATCAACTTTCGCGGCGAGCCTCTCTTCGCAACGTTAGATGTCATCGATCTGGATGCGCTCGACGATTCCCAGACGGCTGTCCTTCCCCAGGTGGGGGGAACCCCAGGGCTTTCCACTCAGATCGTTCTGGTCAATCGTGTGGCCCAGCAAGTGCGGGGCAAGATATCCCTGACAGACTCCCAGGGAGATCCTCTGCAATTGCAATCGGGAGAACAGCTCTCTTCCGAATTCGACTACGATCTGCCTCCCCATGGTGTGGCGATTCTGGAACTGACTCGCTCCGAAGGGATTGGTGTGGGCTACGCCGTCGTGTCGGTGGACGAGGGCCCGGTCGTCCCCTCGGCGGCAGCCCTGTTTCAGTTTCGAGCCGCAACGCCAGCGCCTGCTACGCAGCAATTCCTCGGACCGGTCATAACCGAGGCTGGGATCCTCTCTCGTCCCGCCACCCCGCAGGCAAGGTTCTTCGTCGATTCCTTCCGTACTCAGACCGGTGTGGCCATGGCTTCTCCCGATAATCCTGAGACGACCGTCATGTTCCGGCTCATCCGCGAGGACGGATCCTTTCGCGAGACGACCCGGGACCTGGAGATTGCCGGACACCTGTCGATCTTCGCCGACGAGCTCTTTCCCGGTCTCAATAGTAGAGATCAGACCCTGGAAATCATCAGCCCGCATCCTCTTTATCTAACGACTCTCAAACTCTCCTCCAACGAGCGGTCCGCCGCCGTCTTGACGACGCTTCCGTTTCTGGATCTGACCAGCCTCGAGAGCGGGATCCGTTTCCTCCCGCAGGTGGCGGTGGACGGGGGCCTCGCCACCCGACTCATCCTCATCGGCGGGGCCGAGTTTTTGCCTGCCCAGGAGCTGCTGGGTGACATCGAGGATGGGGGGGGCGGTGAGAGAGAAGGTCAGTGGGGGACGACCTCCATCAACATACGCGTGGGCACCGTCTCACCGGACGGCAGCAACGGCTTCCCAGCGGCTGGGAACGCACCGGAAACGATTCAGCGCGGCTTCTTCACGAATCTCTCGGTGTCGTTGCGTGGAGCCTTTCAACACGGCTTTGGCACGACCGGCAGCCAGGTGCCACTCACCCGGGCTCAGGAAAGCGGCTGGAATTCAAGTGGACCCTGGCAGGCTGAAGTCAACGGTGGTGCTCGATCAACGCGTGTGATGGGGTTCTGGGATAGTTATTCCGTCAGCGACGCACGCGCAAACCACGAGTTCATCATGAATCATCTCACGAGCGCACAGGCTCGGCGACAGATGGAAACCGGGGTCCAATCTCGAGACCCTGGACCGGATCCAGAGAACGCGTTCTGGACACAGCGGCTCGACATCTCGAGCTCCCGTGACTCGGCGGCATGCGCATGTGACTGCCCGTGTCTCTCTGATCCCACGGATTCTCTCGATAACGAACACGCCCTGGGTAGCGGTTTTGGTGTATACCTGCACTCCCGCGAGTCCTTCTACACCCATGTCGACCTGCAGATCCCGGGACGGGGCTTTTCCTGGCAACTGGCGCGAAAGTACCGCAGTGGGACACAGCACAATGGCATCCTGGGACATAACTGGTTTCTCAACTACAGCCGCCGGCTGGTCATCATCCGCGAGGACATCCAGCCGCTGGGCGATTTGGGCTTTCCCCCGGCCGTCCCCCGTTTTGAGCAGGGCGATGTGGTTCGACTGGACGGTCTCAGCCGGGTGGATATCTACAAGAAGAGCCCCGACGGATCCTATCGGTCTCCGACCTTCTTCTACACCCGGCTGGTGGAGCAGGATGATGGGACGCTTGAAGAGCGCGATCCTCACGGAAACAGGGTCCACTACAGCTTTCCGGATGGCGCTGGTGTGGCTCGCATGGACGCACTCAGCGACCGGCATGGCAACACCATGCACTTTCAACACGACCGCTTGGGAAGACTCAGCAGGGTCATCGACACGCTGGGGCGTCCCATCACCTATCACTACAACTCCGACGGGCGTCTCATCCGGGTGGTCGACTTTCTGGGCCGCACGGTTCGATTTACCCACGACGCCAGGGGTGACTTGATCGAGTCAACCTCACCGGCCGTCACGGGGACTCCCAACGGAAACGACTTTCCTCAGGGCAAGACGACGCGCTACGTCTATCGGGGTAGCGAACTGCCCCGTTTCGGCCATGATCTGATTCAGCTTTACCTGCCCAGGGATGTCCAGGAAAGCGGAGGACCACGCATCGAGATTCAGTACGCGGATGACTTCGTATTCGACGTGACTATCGGTGGGATCAACAGCAGCGGGATCCCGGCCGGGGGCACCATCCGCTACTCGGACCGCTACTTCTTCGGCAACAATCCCTTCGACCCGGACCTCAAGGTCGATCTGAATGAAGTAGTGGCAGAAACCGATGTCACCGACCGCAACGGCAACTTCTCCACCTACGGCTTCAACAAACTGGCCAATGTGCTCTTCCGAAGGGAGTTCACCAGCCGCGACACCCGCCCGGGCGATCCCGAATTCTTCGAGACCCGCTTCGAATACAACGGCGATGGAGAAATGCTGCGCGTGCTTTATCCCCAGGGCAACGCCACGGAGTATGTCTACGACGATGCCAATCCGGACCCTTTTCAACACGGGAATCTGCTCAGTGTCACTGAGGTGGCGGACGGTGGACGCAGCGGCGATCAAGCTGAGCTCACCACCACGTTTACTTACGAACCCATCTACAATCGCGTGCGCAGCATCACCGACCCCCGCGGAAATGATCCCGGACACATTCCTCAAAATGGCGGTCCCAACTCTCCTGAGCGCTACAGGACGAACTTCATTTTCGACTATCAGGAAGGCGCAAATCTGCCGGCGCTGGCTGATGAGATTGGCCTCCCGGCAGTGGGAACGCAGGCACTCCTGGATGGGGCGGACGTGCCCCTCGATGTAGGTGACCAGAACGGAGACGGCGTCACCGATGACACCCTGGGAGACACCATTCGTATCCAGCAGCCCACCGTTGCCCTGCTGCCTGATTTCAATTTGGTGCCTATCGAAGGATCGACTCTCCAGTTCGTGGTCGAGCAGCGAACCTACAATCGCTTTGGCCAGATCACATCAACCACCGATCCGGAGGGGAATCACACCGACTACGAGTACTATCCCGAAAACGATCCCGACGGAGACGGCCTCGATCTGACCAGTGGTGTTGGCTCCGAGCCCTTTGGCTATCTCCGACAGATTCAGCGCGACACCGTGGCCTCTCCTGAGCGAAACTCGGGCACTGATCCCACCCCGACCGCCATCCGCAACCGCTTCTCATACGATCCGGTCGGCAACCTCATTCGAACAGTCGACGGTCGCGGGATCCGAGCCGATTTCTCGGTTAACCAGCTCAATCAGATCGTCCAGATCACCTGGGCCTCCGGGCATAACGCCTTTGCACCCGAACCGCTGGAGCCCCTCGCCCTGACCGATTTCGCCTATCGACAAAGAATCTTCTACGATCGCAACGACAATCGTGTCCTGCATCAGGTGGAAGACCGTGGTAACACGTCCGGTGTGGACGGAAATCTGTCGGCTCTGGAGCTTCCTTCGGCGGCCCAGGATCCCGATCCCGCCGGTGGTGCCTCCTATGTCGATACGGTCTACAAGTACGACATTCTGGACAACCGCATCGAAGAGCTCCGGGAAGTTGGAGGCGGAGCCGAGCCCCTCCGAACCCGTCTTCGCTACGATCCCAACCAGAACCCGGTTTTGGTCATCCAGCCGGAAGGAAACGCGATCGCGACATCCTACGACGAGCGGGATCTTCCGTTCCAGAGAACCCTGGGGGCGACATCTCCGCCGGTCGCGGCGCTCTTGAGCGGGAGCGATCCCGTCGACTATAACGTTAGGGGTGGCCAGCCCTCTGTGACCAGCTTCCACTATGATCTCAACCGGAATCGGATCGAAACCGTGGATGCCGCCGACACAGACTCCTCCGATGCCAACAACTCGGACCGGGCCGGAGCGGGGGACAGGACCCGCTATATCTATGATGGGTTTGATCGCCTCACCAGCACCATCGACAGTGTAGGAAACCAGGCCGTCACCCAGTACGACGCTGCCGGCAACATTCTGCGCAACAGCTTCTTTGGTCCCACCGGGGGAGAGAGCCCGACCAGTGACGGGCCCGACCTGCTGGAGACGCCGGTGTCGCTGTCGGGAGTGATCCAGACGCCCAATCTGGTGAGTGGCAATTTGCTGAAAGCGACAGAGTTTCTCTATGACGAGCTGAGCCGGCCCTTCCAAGTCGACCGTGTTCTCTTCGAGAACAGCATCGGCACCGTTCGAGATCCTGACCTCTCCGACGGGGCAGACGACATCGGAAAGGACAACCTGACACCCGGCGATGACCAACTGATTCCCGGAATCGGGGGACCGGAAGTCCTGGGGCGGGTGTCCACACGGACCGAATACGATCGTCATTCTCGCCCGGTTTTCCGCGTGGAGGATGACGGCGATATCTATGCAACGTCCTACGATGGGGCCGACAGAATCGTGCGCACGGTGGATCCCGAGGGAAACGATGTCGAGACGGCCTGGGACGACAACCACAACCGGATTGAAACCCGGGAGACGGATGTGTCACAGGTTGCCGGCGTCGCCGATGAGACCTTCCTCACCACCTACTTTTATGACAGCCTCAATCGGCGGCAGCAGCGGGTCGACAACCTGGGACAGACACATGTCTATCGCTACGACTCTCGCGACAACCTGGTGGCCATGGCGGATGCCTCCGGCCCGGACGGCCCACCCCTCGATCGTCGTGCCTTCATCAGCGGGCCCCGAACCGTCAACACCACTAACCTGTTCGGAAACGTGACCCGCTACAGCTACGACGGCATCAGCCGCATGCTCGAATCGGAAGTCGTCTTGACGGCTGACGGCCAGGGCGATGGCAGCAGTGCCGGGGCCGACCGGTTTGGCGCCAGGGCAGATCTTCCTCCTCCCGATCAAAGCCAGGGCGAAGGTGACGGCAGAGTCAAGGTCCGTTTTCACTGGGATCGCAACTCACTTTCCACGAGCCGTGTGGATGACAACGGAAACACCGTGGAGTATGAATATGACAACCTGAACCGGACTCTGACCGAAACAGGAGGCATTTGCAGCGAGCCGTCTCAGGCCGATCGCTGTGACCCTCCCACCACTGAGAAGTACACGTGGGATGGCGACCACAATCTGGTGCGAAAAGTCGATGAGAACGGCACTGTCATCGACACGGTCTTCGACGCCCTCAACCGCCCCCTCAGCCGTTCCATCGCGCCCGCTCCGGAAGTAGTCGGCACCACTGCTGTGGCCCTTGAATACGACGGCCTTTCCCGTCTGGTTCGAGCGGCCGACAACAATGAGCCCGAGGACGAAGGCGATGACTCACTCATCACATTCGCATTCGACAGTCTGGGCCGCATCCTGGAAGAGACACAGAGGACGGGTGATCGCACACCCCAAGTCATTTCCGGCGCCTGGCGAGGCGAGAATCTGAGGGTGGCCCGCACCTATCCCAGTGGACGGCGCGTGGAAAGCAGCTTCGATGGACTGGATCGATTTGACGTCATTCGGGACGCGAACTCCCAGCAACCCATCGCCGACTACGATTACCTGGGGAAGGGCCGTGTGGCCCGTCGGCTCTATCCGATCAACGGCACGCGGCTGACCTACCTGGATGATTCGAATACGGTGGATGTGGGATACGACGGTCTGCGTCGACCCGTACAGTTGCGACACTTGGGCCCGGGTGACTCCCTGCTGGTCGGATTCCAGCACACCTACGACCGTATGAACAATCGGCTCAGCGAGTTCAAGATGCACGATCCGGCAAACAGCGAGGACTACTCCTATGATTCTGCATATCGCTTGACCGACTTCGCACGTCCTCTGCCGGGAGGCCCGGCGCCACAGCATTCCCAGTGGAGCCTGGATGGAGTAGGAAACTGGACGCAGGTGGACAGCGAGGTGCGTGAGCATTCCTCTTTCAACGAAATAACAGCCCGCAACGACGGGGTCGCAACGGCCGTCCTCTCCGACCAGAACGGCAACGTCACCGATGACGGGAACCATCTTTTCGAATGGGACTATCGAAATCGACTCCGCTCCGTCGGTGAAAAGTCGGACGGCACGCCCATTGGTCGCTACAGCTACGATGCGATGGGCCGACGCACGCGCAAGCGAGTGAGCGATGGAGGAGTCCTGAATCGGACAACGGACTTCCTCTACGACGGCTGGCGGGCCCTGGAAGAACGGGACGGTGCCGATGTCCTGGACAAGCAGTACGTGTATGGCCGAACCATCGACGAGGCCCTGCTTATGGACAGGGCTCAAGGTAAGATCGTCGGTAGCTCCTCAGAGGGGCGCTTGTTCTATCACCACAACAGCCTGGGTTCGACGTTTGCGTTGACGAATGCAGCCGGGTCAGTGCGTGAGAGCTATCAGTACGACGCCTATGGCCGGCCCTTCGTCTTCCAGCCGGGGCCGGTAGTACAGTCTGGTCTTTCACCTGGCGGCCGGATCCTGGGCGGTGAGAGTGACACTGGGAACCCGTATCTGTTCAATGGCCGACGCTATGACGAAGAAAGCGGTAAATTCTATTTCCGCTTTCGATTTCTGGATTCGGAGCAAGGCCGTTTTCTTTCCCGTGATCCGATCGCTAGCGGTGCCACGGAGAGCCGCTACACTTTTGCCGGCGGAAACCCGCCCAATCGGCTGGATCCCATGGGATTGCAAGACGAGTCATCGGGCCCGGATGGGTTGGTCTTGAGGGGGAATCAATTGCAGATTGGATTCGGTCTCGGCTTCCGAAGGTCATCGGGAACCGTTTACAGGGGCGACGAACCCGTCGCCGAGTATGTAACCTGGTCCTTCGGATTGATGACTCCCAGTGCCAGCTTTACGCGGGGGGAAACGTCTCCGACAGGAATGATGGGGATCCCCGACGAGGCATTGGGTGCGTCGGATCTTGAGGGCGCTGCCGCTGAATTTGACGCCAGCGTTAGCGTGTGGGCCGAGGGAGGAGGCACGCTCTCCATTCCGACGGGCAACAGGGTGGGGTCGATATCAGGGCTCGACCTGGGGATTGGGACTCCCGGCCCATCGTTGGGGGGAATGGTCGGATTCACCTCCATCGAGGAAGGGCCGGAAAGCATTGGCGACCTGCTGACCCGGATGGAAGTTCTGGCCACGGAACTGGGACGATGGGAGCGGACAGGCAAACCCAGGCCGGAAGACATTTGCATGTGTTGCGGGGGCAGTCGATCCAAGGCGGCCGCCATGAATCTCCTGGTCCAGCGCTTCCATGAGATTCAGGGTGAGTATGGACGACGGCTCCAGCAGCAGCTGATGTCGTTGCCGTAAAGGAGTCCAATTGTCCCGCCCATGTCTCTCTCCTAATCGGTATCCTGGCACGCTGACCGCACAAGGATTACCTTGTCGCTAGGCCCCCTGACCCCCCGTGGTCAGGCGTAGCGAGATGAGGCCGGGAAGTGAAAGAAGATTGCTTATGCTCACCACCCAGAGGTAACGTTGACCGCAGTGGCATCAAGGGTATCTCGTCGATCTTTTCTCTCTGCAGTGGGGAGCACCTCGGCTGTCACTGCTGCAACTGTTGCGACTCCCGGTGCGCTGGGGGCACTGTCCACTTCTTTTGAGACGGCAGAAGACTACTGGGAAGTGGTCCGGCAGCAGTTCTCCTTTGGTGAGGGCAAGGTCCCTATGAACGCGGCCAATCTTTGCCCGTCGCCGCGACTGGTTCAAGAGCGGGTGAGTGAGCTCAGCCACGACATCCAGGTCGACTGTTCCTTCCAGAACCGAGACAAGTTCAGCGGGCTGCTGGAGGTCTCGCGAGGACGAGTTGCCCGGCAGCTGGGTGTTGCCTCCGATGAGATCGCCCTGGCTCGGAACACCAGCGAGGCGAACAACATCATCAACAACGGGCTTCACTTGAAGCAGGGCGACGAAGTCCTTCTGTGGGATCAGAACCACCCCACCAACAACGTTGCCTGGGACGTTCGGGCGGCCCGCTTCGGCATCCAGGTGACGAAGGTTTCCACTCCTCCTTCCCCGAGTAGCGTGGATGAGCTTATTTCGGTCTTCAAGACGGCCTTCAGCCCCCGAACTCGGGTTCTGGCGATTACCCATGTGTCCAATGTTTCAGGGCTGCGTCTCCCCGTAAGGGAGTTGAGCGAGGAAGCCCACCGCCGAGGGATCTACGTCCACGTGGATGGTGCCCAGACCTGGGGTGCCTTGAATCTGGATCTTTCCGAGCTGGCGTGCGATTCGTTTGCGGCAAGCTCGCACAAGTGGTTCATGGGACCCCGTGAGGTAGGCCTGCTCTACGTCAGGAAGGAGCGCATCTCCGAAATCTGGCCGAACATTGTAGCCCCCGGATGGGGCAATGATGAGGCAACCGATCTGAAGGGAGCCCGCAAGTTAGAATCGATGGGACAGCGGGACGATGCCCGTCTTGCGGCCGTTGCCAGCGCAGCCGATTTTCTGGACAGCATCAGCCTGGCACGGGTGGAGAGCCGCGTTCATGAGTTGGCGACAAGACTGAAGGAATCCCTCGCCGGGACCGGTCTGGAGCTGGTGACTCCAATGGAGAGGGAATTAAGCGGGGGAGTGGTTATCGCCTCTGCCCCGAGCAGCGTCAGCACAGAAGTGTTCGAGCGACTCTACGCGGAGCACGGCATCGCCGGAGCCTCGACCGGGGGCATCCGGCTCTGTCCCCATATCTATAACACGATCGGACACGTGGATCGGGCCGTTCAGGGGCTCCGCGACCTCAGGAGTCTGCTCACCTGAGTTCAAGTCCCTCGAGAACTCGCTAACGCAGCCGCAGTCGACTTGCCGGCCGCTACCGATTCTCCTCGCAAATGTCCAGCTCCAAGCACTGGAGCCGCGAGCAGCAAAGACAGGATCGCTCCACTCATAACCGGCCTCCCTTTAAGCAAATAAGACCACTTCCTGAGGCATGAGAATCATAGAACGAGTGTTGGCTCTGCCTTTTTTGTTGGCCAAACCGCGGACGATCTTGTTCAAGACGTCCGTTAGCACTTCGGTGGTAGAATCAGGGCCAACTGCTGCGATTGACTGGGAGTCGGTTCGATCACATTCAGGCGCCGTGAAGACGGTGGGAGTGGGGGCAACTGGGAGGTCGCAATCATGAAGGTCTGGGTCCCTCGGGTGTTTTTAGGTGAGACTCATCTTGACGCCTTCACAAGAGCGTGAGAGCGGGGCGCTGCAGATGATGGCGAGGAAGCAGCCTTGCGGTAAGGGTGAGGTCGAGAAGGAGCATGTCCTTGGAGGGAGACTTTCAGGCTGGTGACAGGCTCATCCAACGGTACAAGTTGCTGAAGAAGCTTGGCCAGGGAGGAATGGGAGAGGTGTTTCTGGCCGAAGACACCGTGCTGCAAAGAAAAGTGGCCCTGAAGTTCGTGCGCAATGGGGGCGAGCTGGATGCTGATTCTGAAAGACAGGTGTTGCGGGAAGCACGGGCTGCAGCTGCTCTGGATCATCCCTTTATCTGTCACATCCATGATGTGGGAGAGATGGATCACAGACCCTTCATTGCCATGGAGTACGTCCAGGGAGAGACGCTGAAGGGGAAACTCTCCGGATCTCCGCTTCCGCTGGAAGAAGCTCTGCAGATCGGCAGGGAGATGGCCGAGGCACTGGAGGAGGCCCACAGTCGCAAGATCATCCATCGGGATGTGAAACCGGGCAACGTCATGTTGACGGAACAGGGCCATGTAAAGATCACGGACTTCGGACTGGCCAGGTGGATCCAGGCGCCGGAGGGAGAAGAGCAGGACTTCACGGCATCACTGACGGGAATGACTTCGGCGGTGGGAACCATTCCCTACATGTCCCCGGAGCAGGTGACAGGCCGGGAGGTGGATCCGCGCAGTGACATCTTCTCACTGGGAGTGGTGCTGTACGAGATGCTCACGGGAGTGAATCCCTTTCGGAAGAAACTTGCGGTGGAGACGGCGAATGCGATTCTGAATGAAGTCCCGGAGCCGTTATCGAGATACAGACAAGGAGTTTCGCCACTGCTCGAGCACGCGGTTGGAAAGATGCTGTCGAAGGAGGCAGAGAGGCGATATCAGCTGGTTCACGAGGTGCGCACGGATCTGGTGACGGTGAGTTCTGAGATGGCAGAACCGGTCTTTCCGGAAGTCTTCCCGGGACTAAGCCCCGGACCAGGAAGAAGGGTCTCGTTGCTGTGGGCCGTGGGAGTGATGGCAGCTGCGATGACGGCTGGAGCCGTAACGATGCGGTACTGGAAACACGCAACCGCACCGACCCTGAACCCAGGACCTTTTCGAAATGAGATCCTGCTTCCGGAGGGAGAGAGGCTGGCGTCCTATTATCGTCGCGCCATAGCTCTTTCCCCGGACGGCAGACAGCTGGCCTTTGTCTCGGGAACCGTTGCCTCTCCCTACGCCATTCCGAAGATGAGAATCTACCTGCGCCGGCTGGATCAGTGGCAGGCCCGGCCCATCCCCGGTACGGAGAATGCTGTACAACCCTTTTTCTCGCCGGATGGAAACTGGCTGGGTTTCACGCTGCGGGGACTCAAAAAGGTGAATCTGGCTGGAGGCGACCCGGTTGAACTCTGTGAGTGTCCTGCTGGCTACGGTACCAGCTGGGGACCGGATGACACGATCATCTTTGCCGGAGAGGTCGGTGGCCTGTTTCGCGTTTCGGCCTCTGGAGGCACCCCCCTCCGGATAACCCGCCTGGACGAAAAAGCCCGAGAGGTCAGCCACCGCCTGCCCCACGTCCCGCCCACCGGAAAGGCGGTCCTCTTTACCGCTCTACTCCATAAAACCGCAGGTTTGGACTGGAAACGCGCTCACATCTTTGTTCAGTCACTGGAAACGGATGAGCGCAAACTTCTCATCCAGGGAGGCTCAGATGCCCACTATGTAGGCACGGGTCATGTGGTGTTTGCCCGCGAAGGACGGCTGATGGCGGTTCCTTTTGATCCGGTTCGGCTTGAAGTCAGCGGTCCCGAAGTGCCGGTAGTCGATAGTATCAACCATTCGATTCACACTGGTGAAGGACGTCGGGAAACGGGAGTCGCCCAGTTCAGCTTTTCCCGAACCGGCTTGCTGGCCTACGTGCCGGGATCGGTGTTTCCGGAAGTAAAGTCTACTCCCGTGTGGGTCGATCGCCAGGGGCGGGAGGAGCCCCTGGGCGTGGCCGCGAGGGAGTATCTCTCAGGGCGTGTTTCGGCTGATGGCCGGCAGATCCTGCTCAACCGCGTCTACCCTCCAAGGGATTTCTGGCTCTTTGATCTGGATCGGCAGACGCTGCGCCGGCAGACCTTTGAGGGGAATCATACGTGGGTGATCTGGGGGCCTGGAGCGGAGTATCTTACGGTCGGCTCGGATCGAGAGGGCCCTGACAATCTCTACACCAAGAAGGTCAATTCCGGGCCTGGGGAGGTTGAAAAGCTGGCGACAGAGAATCCGGAAGTGTGGCTGCCCAGTTCGTGGTCTCCGGACGGGGGGCGGCTTGCTTTCGTATCATTGGGGGAGGGTAGCGGTTTTGATATCAAGACCCTGTCACGAGAGGGAAAAGTAGAGCCCTTCCTGCAGACCAGGTTCTTGGAGTTCTGGCCCGAGCTTTCACCGGATGGACGGTGGATGGTGTATGGCTCAAACGAGTCAGGGCCTGCGCAAATCTACGTTCGGCCCTACCCGGGGCCCGGATCTGCGGTTCAGATCTCGACTCAGGGAGGAGGAAGTCCTGCCTGGTCGCGGGACGGCCGGGAGATCTTTTTTCGCCAGGGAAGAGCGTTCTATTCCGTGGGCGTCGAGATAGACGGCGAGCGTTTGATCCCGCGTCTGCCGGTTGAGCTTTTTGAGGGTCGATACAGCAGTGCAGAGCCGATTCGCGCTTACGATGTGGCGCCGGATGGGCGTTTCTTACTGATGAACTCGCCGGATAAAGCAGCCAGGACAGCGACCACGAAAGAGTTTTTCCCCACCCGCATCCGGCTCGTCCAGAACTGGTTCGACGAACTCGAACGCCTGGCTCCCAGAGCGAAAAAGGGGACAGAGTAGACTGTCCCGACCGATGTCGGGCGGTTCGATTCGGGGTGTTATACTGCCCCGAAATTGCTCCACCCATTCATGCTATGGGAGCGAGGTCATGGCGTCAGCTTCACAACCAGAGATCACGCGACTGCTCTCAGCCTGGAGGGGCGGCGACGAGGGCGCCCTGGAGGAACTGGTTCCTCTGGTCTATCAGGAACTGCGCCGCCTGGCGCACCGCTACATGCGGCACGAGCGCCCGGATCACACCTTGCAGACGACAGCCCTGGTCAATGAGGCTTATTTGCGACTGCTCGATTGCCAGCACGTGCAATGGCGAGATCGAGCCCACTTCTTTGCATTGAGCGCCCGATTGATGCGGCGTGTCCTGGTCGATATGGCCCGTTCCCGCCGCTACCTGAAACGAAGTGGTGGGAGGCAACGAGTGACCCTGGACGACGCTTTGCTCCGGTCCTCAGCAGGGAGCGGCGAGGACGTGCTGGCGGTGGATCGCGCGCTCCAATCGCTGGCAGCCGTGGACTCCAGGAAGGAACGATTGGTGGAGCTCCGTTTTTTTGGCGGATTAAGCGTCAAGGGAACAGCAGAAGTGCTGCAGCTTTCCCGAAAAACGGTGCAGCGGGAATGGAAGGTGGCCCAACTGTGGCTGCTGCGGGAGTTGAGCGGAGCAGACGCGAATGAAATCTGAGCGCTGGCAGCAAGTCGACCGGATCTGTCAGGCAGCCCTGGGGCGTGAGGGGAGCCGGCGGGCGGCTTTTCTGGAGGAAGCCTGCGGAGGGGATGAGGCCCTCCGTCGCGAAGTCGAAGACCTGCTGGCCCAGGAAACGAAAGCACAAGGCTTTCTGGAAGCGCCGGCCCTGGAAGTAGTAGCCCGGAAGATGGCGAGTGAGCAAGCCGACTACTGGGTGGGACGGGTTGTCGGCTCCTACCGGATTGTTTCCCTGCTGGGGGTAGGAGGAATGGGAGAAGTGTACCTGGCCCAGGACACCACCCTGGATCGGAAAGTGGCGCTGAAATTCCTTCCGGTGGAGATGGGACAAGACGAGCTGGCCCGAAAACGGTTTTTGCGTGAGGCCAAGTCGGCTGCTGCCCTGGATCATCCCTATATCTGCAAGACCTACGAGATCGGGGAGGCTGAAGAGACGCCTTACATCGCGATGGAGTATGTGAGGGGGACCACTCTGGACGAGGGATTCAAAAAGGGAGTCCCGCCCCCCTTGGAGAAGGTCCTCAAGACGGCGCTGCAGATCGCCGAGGCTCTGGAAGCGGCCCACCGCAAAGACATTGTCCATCGAGATCTGAAGCCCGCCAACATCATGTTGACCCCCGAAGGGCACGTGAAGGTGATGGACTTCGGCCTGGCCAAGCGAGTGACGGTGCAAGATCCAGAACAGGAGATCACTGCGTCCTTGACCAAAGAGCATTCCACGGTGGGGACCATCCCCTACATGTCCCCGGAGCAGCTGGCCGGAAAACCAGTGGACACGCGAACCGACATCTTCTCCTTTGAAGTCCTGGTTTCCGAGATGCTGACCGGTGTTCATCCCTTTAAGAAAGTCCTGCCGATGGAGACCGCCAACGCGATTTTGAACGCTGTCCCGGCCCCCCTCTCCAACACCGGAATGATGTTCCCCCGATTCTCCAGCACGCCGTGACGAAAATGCTGGCCAAAGATCCAGGGAGGCGCTATCAACTGATTCACGAGGTGCACACCGACCTGGCCTCGGTGAGCCAGAGAATGGCAGACACCGGCTTGCTGCAACCGGTCCCGGCCTCGACGCCGGAGCCTGGCAAGAGAAGCATCGCCCCGCTGTGGACAGTGATCCTGGGCGTCTGCGCGATGACCGTCGGAGCCTCGGCAGTCTGGTACCTTGAGCCCGCAGCGGCTCCCGCCCTGGACGCTGTGCCCTTCCATCATGAAATCCCGCTGCCGGAGGGAGAGAGGCTGGCGTCGTTTTATCGTCAGTCCATGGCCCTTTCCCCGGACGGCAAACAGCTGGCCTTCGTCTCGGGAACCAGTGCCTCTACCCCCCTCGACTTTGCGAAGACGAGAAAAATCTACCTGCGCCGGCTGGATCAGTGGCAGGCCCGGCCCATCCCCGGTACGGAGAATGCCGACCAACCCTTTTTCTCTCCCGATGGCAACTGGCTGGGCTTCGTAACCCGCCGAGGGGAACTCAAGAAGGTGAATCTGGCCGGGGGTGACCCTGTCAAGCTTTGCCAATCAGGAGCCCCATACGGCGCCACCTGGGGACCGGATGACACGATCATTTTTGCTAGATGTTGCAGTGGCCTGTTTCGCGTTGCTGCCTCGGGTGGCGAGCCCGAACAGATCACCAGCCTGGACGAAGAGGCCGCGGAGGTCAGCCATCGACTCCCGCACATCCTGCCCAACGGAAAGGCTGTCCTCTTTACCGCTCTGCCCTATAAAGTTGCAGGTTTGGACTGGAAGCGGGCTCACATCTTTGTTCAGTCATTGGAAACGAGTGAGCGCAAACTTCTCATCCAGGGGGGCTCAGATGCTCGCTACGTGCCTTCGGGTCACCTGGCCTTCGCCCGCGAAGGACGGCTATTGGCGGTTCCTTTTGATCCGGTTCGCCTTGAAGTCAACGGTCCCGAGGTGCCGGTGCTCGATGGTATCAACCATTCGATTTACGGCGGTAACTCACTTCGGGAGACCGGAGTCGCCCAGTTCAGCTTTTCCCAGATCGGCATGCTGGCACACGTTGCAGGATCCGTGTTCCCGGAATTAAAGCGGAATCCCGTGTGGGTCGATCGCCAGGGGCGGGAGGAACCCCTGGGCGTGGCAGCGGGGTGGTATGTCTCAGGGCGTGTTTCCGCTGATGGCCGGCAGATCCTGCTCAACCGCCACTACCCTCCAAGGGATATCTGGCTCTTTGATCTGGATCGGCAGACGCTGCGCCGGCAGACCTTTGAGGGAAACCACGACGCGGCGATCTGGGGGCCTGGACCGGAGTATTTTACGGTCGCCTCGGATCGAGAGGGCCCTGCCAATGTCTACACCAAGAGAGTCCATTCCGGGCCTGGGAAGGTGGGAAGGCTGTCGACGGAGAATCCGGAAGCATGGGGGGCCCGGTTCGTGGTCGCCGGACGGGAAGCGGCTTGCTTTCGTAACTACGGGTGGGGATATTTGGGTGCTGCCACGGGAGGGAAAAGCAGAGCCCTTCCTGCAGACCAAGTTCGGACACGCCTGGCCCGAATTTTCACCGGATGGACGGTGGATGGTGTACGGCTCGAATGAGTCAGGGACTGTGGAGATCTACGTTCGGCCCTACCCGGGGCCCGGAATTGCAATTCAGATCTCGACGCAGGGAGGCACGAGCCCGGCCTGGTCACGGGACGGTCGCGAGATCTTTTTTCGCCAGGGAGAAAAGTTCCAAGAAAAGTTCTATTCCGTGGGCATCGAGGCAGACGGCGAGCGTTTGATTCCCGGTCTGCCGGTTGAGCTGTTTGAGGGCCGATACAGCGCTGCAGGTCCGGTTCGCGCTTACGATGTGGCGCCGGATGGGCGTTTCTTACTGATGAAACCGCCGGATGAAGGTGCCCTGAAAGCGATCACGGAAGAGTTTTTCCCCACCCGCATCCGGCTCGTCCAGAACTGGTTCGAAGAACTCGAACGCTTGGCCCCGACAGACCGCTAGCCAATTGGCAACATCGTCTCCAGCTGACGGCCCGAAACGGGTTGGACACACGAGCCGAGGGTCGTGTGTCCTTCATCCGACCCTGCTGGAGATGAGCCTCTTATGGCCCTAATCGCATGAGTCCACCGAGTAGCCCGTTGACAGGAAATTTGCGATCACGAGGTCGCTACTTTAGCCCGGATTATGCAAGAACCGTAGTTCGGTGTTGAAAAACGACTCGAGAAGTGGCCCAACTCGGAAGCGGGCAGGTGTGACAGGCGGATTTGCGAAGAATATGGGTTGGCGAGGCGTTTGAGTGGTTTGGGGAGTGAATTTCAGACAGATCTGGGCCTGGATGAGTGTCGGAAGCGGTTTTTCGGGGGAGCTGGGAAAAGCTAACTGGAGTTCAGGCGACTCAAGACGAGGTGGAAGAGGGGTTGTTCGGGGAAGGCTGAGGAAAGATGGACCCAGATGCGTCGAGTGGTTTGTCGGATCCGGGCCCCAATCTTGAGGACCCGACGACGTAAGGTTTCGATTTCGAGCTTGTGCCAGGGGGTTCCGTGAAGATAGTCGCGCAGGCGCACGAACATCTGGTAAGCCAGTGCATGCAGGAGGAGTCGAAACTGATTGGCCAGGAATCGATGACAGCTGAGTCGGTCCATGCTCAGATGATTCTTGAAGGCCTTGATGAAGTTCTCGGTCTGCCCTCGGTTTGTGTAGTGGTCATAAAGTGATTGGGAGCAGAGATCGTCCCGGTTGGCAACTACAAAGCGACGATTGATGCCACGCTGATCGACCTCCACTTTGACAATGACGCGACGGGATCGATCCCAGCTGTGGGCTCGATAAAGAAACTCGTCAAACTGACGCTGTTTTTCCTCCAGCTCAAGGAACCTCAGCCGAGTCGAATCCAGCAGGGGCTCGACCACTCGCTGCAGGCGAGGGTTTCGACTTAACCCAATGACATACTGGAGTTTATTCTCTTCACATTCACAGAACTCGTAGAGCCGAGGCGTGGCAAAGCCGCTGTCGGCCCGAATCTCAATCTCGACATCCGTCCCCACTGCTTGTCGGATGGCCTCCACGACTCGCTTCAGAATGGGCACGATGTGAGAGGCAGCCCCCTTGTTGCCAGGTCTCAACACGGCACAGACCAGGTCTCCCGTGTCGGCATCGAAGATCAGCAAAGGATGCAGAATGTGGTTTCGGTAATACCCGTGGTAGAAGGAGAACTCCTGTTGGCCGTGAGTGTGGTCGTCGGTACTGTCCAGATCCAGGATGATCTTGCTGGGACGTCTCTTCTTCAGGGAGCGCACATAACGGCCTGGCAGCCACCGGCTCAGACGCATCAGATCCTTCTTGGTGACGGAGTTCTCCAGGCGGGAGAAAGTCGGCTGGGTGGCCAAATCGGGATCGCTCTCTGGCAACTGATCACAGACGGTCTTGAGCATCGGATCCGAGCGCAGGGTATCGGCGTCGTTACAGTCTTCGTAGCCGGCCACGATCTGCAAGACTCGTTGTCGGATCAACTTCAACAGGTCATGACGAATGTAGCGTTGGTCTCGACTTTCCGAAATACAGGAACTGAAGCCCTCGCACAATCGATGTTGACGATCCAGGGATCCAAACAACAACCATCCTGCGTCGGAAGTGAGGCTCCCCCCATCAAAACGAGCCGTGATGTTTCTGTGGCTATGAAATGGCAGGGTATTCTGGCAGACTGCTTTCAACATTGCCGTAGCTCCTGTTTAGGGTCATTGTTTCTCTAAACCCTTTTATATCAGAGAGCTACGGCCTTTTTTCTGGAGCCAGAATCTCACTCGGATTCAGATCTTTTGCATAATCCGGGCTAGTTCAATAACCACTGTCGAGTAGGCCCTCAACCGCAGTTCTTCCCGGCCGAGTCCGGCACTCACCGCTCCGTTTTGTATCAGCCGCACAGGCCCCTCTAGCCCACCTCCGAGGTCCAACGGGAATGGAGTTTTTGCGAAGGCGGTGTACTGGGTTACGAATCCCGCCCCAGATCGATCGAATAGGCTCGGGAGCCGGCCCGCCATTTCGCCGAGATGTTGAACCCAAGTCCCGGAAAGCCCAAAGAAGAGTGGGTCAAGCCAGGTTTGAGCCGGGTCGTCTACAAAGGTGTAACAATTCTCGGCCAAGACTCCATCTCCTAGATTTTCAAGGATGATCTCGAACGAGAGGCCCGCCAAACTGAGTGAATGGGACCCAGAGGAACTAGCCTCTGCTGTAGCGACGATTCCATTGGAACCGGCAATAATCCCGATGGCGGCGATCAGTGCGACGGCTTTGGTTAAGTTAGCTTTCTTGATCATGTTGTCTCCTTCAGGTCCAGCTTCGTTTGGCTACCCCTATGGCGAGCCACCGGTCGGACCCCCTTTTCACTAACAGCGGGAATCGGCCCGAGATTGGGACATTGTTCGGTTGAGTCTTCCTTCACGGTTCGATGCAGAGGGTAGGAAGGTATCCTCAGGCGGACCCGGCAGGGCAAGCTGCAGGGATAAGGCGAACTCAAAAAGTGATTCTGAGTCGGAACTGAATGCCCCTGGGAAGCGCTGCCGACGAGTATCGTCCAAACGAGGTCGGTCGAAAGATGAAGGTGTCCAGATTATAGAACTGTGCCCGATTGAAAGCGTTGAAGAACTCGGCCCCAAACTCGAAACGAACGTCCTCAGCAAACTGGAAGTCTTTGAGGATTGACAGGTTTTCCATCGAGTATCCGAATTGACGAATGTCGGGCAACTGGTCGGTATCTCCAAAGGCCACAAATCGGTTTTCAGGAGAGAACGCGTCCGCGTTGAGTGTCAGTTGATTCGGGCCGTTGGGATCATAGGACCCGTGGCTCACACCGAGCGAGATGGGAGCTCCGGTCCGATTGACCCGGCCCAGGGAGATCGGGGGGCCGGACATATAGTTATGCCAACCTATTACCCTCCAGTTGGCAATGATATGGTTGACTGCACCCGAGGCATCGCCGCCCCATCGCTGCCCCCGTCCGAAGGGGAGTTGGTAGGACCAGGTAAAGGCCAAATTGTGGGTGCGGTCGAATGTGCTGAGGTAACGGACCCTGTGCCCTCCATAACCCTCATGGGCCACACTGGGTGGCGCCAAAACCTCAACCCCTCCGAACGGAGGGTTGAGGCCTGAGTGGAGGTTCTTGGAGAGTGTATAGGCCACCAGAAAACCGAGCCCCTGTCCAAAACGCTTCTGGGCGCTGAAGTTCAAGGCGTGGTAGGACGTGATTCCTCCGTGAGCGGGTGTCAGAATCACGGAACTGTACTGGGGATAGGGCCGAGAGGCCTGGCGGACACTCCCGGAAAACCCCGGATAGGGGATTGGAATTCCAGTCGCCTTTCCCGCCGAAGAATCAATCGGTTGATTGATGACCGGGCCCAGCCCGAAGACCTCCGCGGGCACCTGATTACGGTCCCAGGAGAGGCGCGTGTGCCGGCCCAGCTTGCCCACATAATCGGCCTTGAGCAGAACGTTCCATCCCAACTCCCTTTCCAGGCCGACGCCCAGGTTGTGGCTCCTGGCCCAGTGATTGTCCGCCGGGTCAAGCCATTGGGCGCCACCTCCGTTGACCAGAGCAGGGTCGGTGTTGGGAAGACTGGCGATGGTCTCCAGCCCGATGGGTGGGAACCCGTCGTTCCAGTTAAAGGGCGGGGTCACCCCTCCGTCCAGCGACTGCTGGTCAACCGTCACATCCCATCCCTGCTGGGGGATCCATCCATTACCAGTAAACTCGCTGGTGGGATCAGCATAGACCATGCCGTAGTAAGCTCGAGCAACTGTCTTGTCATCCAATGCATAGGCCAGACCCAGACGCGGTCCCCAGGCGCCCCAGTACCTGTCAAACGCCCTGGTCCGGCCGGTGCGTCCAGGGCCCTCACCCTGCAAACTAAGCGCCCCAAGTCTTCCGCCTGCCCCCGGATTGGGGATGTCGGGATCGAACCACCCCATACGGTCGTAGCTCTCGCCCAAGGGGGTCCACCAGCCATAGCGAAGTCCATAGTTGACGGTCAGTTTCTGCGTAGCGCGCCAGCTATCCTGGAAAAAAACGGCGTAGGTCCGAGCGTTGGATCGATTGGTCATCGGAGACCACAGCGAGGCACTGCTCACGTCTCCCAACTGGTAGCTGGCATAGCCATTTCCGGTGAGCGCCACATCGGGGAAGGGACAGGGCGGGGTGCTGCAGCCCCCGACCGGCTCGTTGACCTGGCCTCCTGCCAGCCCGGTCGTGATGTTGTTAAAGCTCCAGTTTCCGCTAGACCCGTAAGGAGTCCCCCCGGCTCTGCCGGGGAGGCAGCCAGAGTTTGGCAGTTCCGGGAATAGGTGAAAAAACTCCCTTCCGTGAGCCGAGCAAAGCATCACGAAAAGGAGTTTTATGAGTAACTACAAGAGCTTACAGCATACAAAATGGGAGTGTAAGTACCATGTGGTGTTCATCCCCAAGTACCGCAAGAAGTTGATTTATGGGGAGCTGCGCAGACATCTCGGTCAGGTGCTGCGACGGTTGGCTGGGCAGAAGGAAAGCTTGATTGAAGAGGGCCACCTGCTGCCGGATCACGTGCACGTGATGATCTCGATTCCGCCAAAGTTTTCTGTGGCGCAGGTGATCGGGCACATCAAAGGGAAAAGCGCCATCCACATTGCGAGGAACTTTTCAGAGAGTCGGCGTAACTTTGTTGGACAGCACTTCTGGGCTCGCGGATACTTCGTATCGACGGTGGGTCGGGATGAGAAAGTGATTCGTGAGTATATCCGGCGGCAAGAAGCAGAAGATCGTCGCCAGGATCAGCTCAGGCTGCTGTAGCCAAGCCACCTGTAGGTGGCACAAGTGGCCGCGGTAGCGGCAACGTCAAGTCCGCTTTGAGCGGCTCACAAGATTAAAGCCCCCGGCTTTGCCGGGGGATACTTACTAAAGATCTGGGCACTGGTGGTGGAAACGGACTGTCTCACCTGAGCACCGAATTTGTAATTGTGACTCCCCTTGGTCCAGGACAAATCGACGTAGCCGGGAAATGTGGTCCCGGGCTCCCAGAGTTCGACAAAAAGAAATCCAAACCCGGTGCTGCCCTGGATATTGGTGAAGGGAGTGTTCGGTGTCAGTACTCCGGTGAGACCGCTGTCCGCACCGTGGGTATTGCCTTTTGTCCAATCTCCCGCGGGAGCCGCTGGCCGGCAAAGCGCACGCCCAAGAGCAGATTGACCTGCCCCCAGGAACGAGTCCACTCTCTAAGTTAGACCTGGGACCATTTGAAGTCCACTCCATGGTATAGAACTCTGGGCCTGGGACCTGGGTAATCTGGCCTCCGGCGCCGGCGGCCGATAGGCCAAGGCGCTGTGAGGCCGTCGCTGGTTGTACTCCCTGCGCCATCTCTCGGCCAACACCTTCGCTTCCCACAACGTGTCGAAGACTTCTACGTTCAGCAGTTCATCCCGCAGTTTTCCGTTGAAGCTCTCCACATATCCATTCTCCCAGGGGCTGCCGGGCTCGATGTATAAGGTCCTCACCCCAACAGCCTTCAGCCAGTCCCGAACCGCCTGAGCCGTAAACTCCGACCCGTTATCGGACCGAATGTATTCAGGCACTCCCCGATCCACGAACAACTCCGCCAATCGATCCAACACGTCCTGGTGATTCATCTGTCGTTGAACCTCAATGGCCAGACACTCCCGGGTGTATTCATCCAGTAGGGTTAATAATCGAAAGGCCCTTCCGTCATGGGTTCGCTCATGCACGAAGTCATAGCTCCAGACGTGATCCTTGTGAGCCGCTCGTAACCGAACGCAGGATCCATCATGAAGCCACAGTCTCCTTCGTTTCGGCTGTCTGGACGGGACTTTCAGCCCCTCCTGTCTCCACAACCTCTCCACCCGCTTGTGATTCACTTTCCACCCTTCCCAACGAAGCATGGCCGTGATCCGTCGGTAGCCGTATCGCCCGTAGTGCGTGGCCAACTCCACCATCTCAGCCACCAATCGAGCCTCATCATCGGGGATATGCCTTTCCCTTCGCTGGGTCGATCGAGCCTGTCCCAGCACTTGGCAGGCCCGACGTTCGGAGACGCGCTCTGCTCCCAATCTCTCCCTCACCCACACCACTGCGCGTCTCCTCTTCGTCGGGCCTAGAAGTTTCCCGAGGAAACTTCCTTTAGGATCTGCTTGTCCAAAGACAGATCTGCCACTAGCTTCTTCAACCGGGCATTCTCCTTCTCCAACACCTTCAACCGCTTGGCCTGATTCAGTCGAAGCCCTCCGTACTCCTTGCGCCACCGGTAGTAGGTCTGCTCGGTCACCCCAATCTGTTTGCACACCTGGCCCACCGTCTGTCCTTGGGCTAGACCTACCTCTGCCTCACGCAGCTTCATGATGATTTGTTCTGCCGTAAACCGCTTCCGTGCCATCCTTGCCTCCTTCTTGAGAAGGGTCCCACTCTCCACCGCCTGAAGGCGGTGGATTCGACATGCGACTGAAGTCGCCTAAAGACCTCGCTTCGCTCGCAGGCTGACTACTCAGTGACCCGAAAATCGTCGTCTCGGGTCTCGACATCTTGGGTTTCGATATACTCTGCAACCATCGTATCGCTCACATTCCCAGTCGTCGCCACGAAGTACCCTCGTGCCCAAAGATGTCGTCCCCAAAACTCCTTGCGCAACTTGCGGTGATCTTGCAGTAGATGATGCGACGTTTTCCCTTTGATCGCCTGCATCACTCGGCTCGGCGCCAATCTCGGCGGCACATCCAACAACAAATGCACATGATCGGGTCGCACATGCCCCTTCACGATCTCGATATCCAATGATCGGCAAATCTCTCGCGTCAGGTCCCGCTCCTCTTTCCCGATCTCTCCTCGCAGAGCCGGCTTGCGGTACTTGGTGATGAACACAAAGTGATATCTCAGCCGATACACTGCATGCGAACTTTTCCGATACTCAGACACCTCCGCAGTGTACCCCCAAGCCTCCTGAAGGCTTCGCCTAAAGGCGAGGGGGTTCACCCATCCCAGAGTGGGACCCTAAAACCGAAAATCCTAACATTCAACTTGGACCCGTTTTAGGGGGCAAGGTCATCCAGTTGTTCTGGGTGCCTGGCCGGTTGGGTGCAGGATAGCCGGCCTGAAAAGCAGACGAAATGGGGCTGATTCGGTTGGAAGGAATAACATTCCCTGGAAATGGGTCGCGGATAAAACCACCGGAGCCGTCCGGTCGAGTCGTCAGAGGATCGTAGATCTGACCCCGCAAAATGGGTCTCCCCATCACATCGGTCCCAAGCTGCTCGCCCAGAAACTCGCTGAAATCTCCGTTTTTCATGAACGCCGTGGGCACGGTTGCAGTGGCTCCGGCGGTCTCTTGCCGCTCCCGGAAGCCCGTATAGCTGGCCATGAAGAAGTGTCTGTTCCTGACGATCGGGCCGCCGACAATCCCGCCATATTCATTTTGCTTGAGGCCGCTCACATCAGCAGCAAAAAAGTTACGGGCGTCGAGCGCGTCGTTGCGGAAAAACTCGAACACGCTGCCGTGGAACTCGTTGGCGCCCGACTTCATCACGATTTCCACGCCGGAGCCCATATTCCAGCCATGTTCGGCGTTCAAGTTGCTGACCACCCGAAATTCGCTGATGGCCTCGGGAATCAGCCCCGATTCTTCCCTCAGGCCCATCCATGTCTTGGGACTCGCCATCATGCCATCGATCTTCAGGCTCACAGTGCCTACCACACCGTTGACAATGGCCCGGTTGGTGATCTCGATCTCTTTCATGTACGGATCGGAACTAAAACCGGGAAGAGTCCGCGTAAAAGACAGGGTGTGTCGAGTTCCCTGGTTGACGGCCAGCGGGAGTTCCTCGATTTCCTCCACGAATCTCGCGACACCCGCGGTGGAGGATTGAGTGTCCACCGCTAACGCTCCTCCTTCCACGGTCACGGTCTCTGCCAGCCCACCGACAGGCAGGGTGATGTCAAGCGTCGCCGCCCCGCCGGAGACTATGCGCACCCCCAACTGCTCAACGGTCTTAAAGCCCGCCAGACTCGCTGTCACGGTATAGGAGCCGATCACCAGGGTCGGAAAATAATAGGCCCCGGAGTCTCCGCTGACAATAGAGGTCTCGACGCCGGTCGCCTCATTGCGAGCCGTCACATCCGCGCCCGGAATGACAGCACCCGTTTCATCGGTAATAGTCCCCGCCATTCGGCCCAGATTCTCCTGGGCGCTCAGAGCAACAGAAAATAAGAAAATGGTTAGGATGAGGCGACTCGCTTTGAACTGGCTGGAATCCGGCTTCAAGTCGCCTCCCGATCAGAAAGGCTGAGCACCAGCCCTCACTTCCTGATTTGATGGGCAATTTCCCTCTTATAGACAACCATCGTATCCAGGAACTTTCGAAAGAGTTCCTGCGCCTTTTCAGCACTACCTTCCTGTTCGGCGAGGGCAGCCCACCATTTCGCGTTTGCAGGACTGTTGGTCCACTCCAGCTCACCGTACCCTTCGCTCAAAGGAAAGAAGGCAATGTGATCCCATTCCCCTGATTGAAAGTTAAACTCAATCGTCTTTCGCCCAACTCTTCGGTCAACCGGCACAAAGTGGTTGTTGATGTAATCGTGAGCTTCGGCGGCTCTGCCCGGCTTGTACTTCTGAAAAGATACGAGATAGTACGTAACATTCTTCCGTTTCTCCGCCTTGGGAAGTTCCTGAGAAGCTATTGGCCAGGACAAGACGGACACTGCAACAAGAAAAACCGCAATTCTTCGCATAGCAATCAGAGGTGGACCCGGAAAACTGGACCATTTGTTAAGGTGGCTCCGACCTGAATCAGAAAGGATGAGGAGTCATGGCAAAACGAAGGAATTTCTCAGCTCAGTTTAAAGCGAAGGTGGCGCTGGAAGCGCTTCGAGGCGAACGCACCCTGAGCGAGTTGGCGGCTCGCTACGAGATCCATCCGAGTGTGATCACGAATTGGAAAAAGCGGGCCCGGGAAGGTCTGGGCGATGTGTTCGCGGGCAAGGTTGAGAAGCGTCAGAGAGGAAGCGAGGCGGAGACCAAAGAGCTTTATGCCAAGATCGGCGAACTGACGGTGGAAAAGGATTTTTTGTCCAAAGCGCTCGATCGCTGAGTGTAAAGGCCAGAAGGGCCACGATCGAGCCAAAGCACCCGAGGCTGAGCATTCGTAGACAATGCAGGCTGATGAGTCTGAACCGTTCGACTTTGTACTATGAGCCCAAAGGCGAGAGCGAAGAAAACCTGCAACTGATGAGACGATTGGACGAGCAGTTCTTAAAGACCCCCTACTACGGATCCCGGCAGATGGTCTATCACTTGAAACGGCGGGGCGGTCGGGTAGGCCGCAAGAGGGTTCGTCGTCTGATGGCCAAAATGGGCCTGGCGGTCATCTATCAAAAGCCGCGGACTTCACGGCCTCACCCGGAGAATCGAGTGTATCCGTATCTTCTTCGAGGATTGGCGGTCACCCGGCCCGATCAGGTGTGGTGCACGGATGTCACCTACATCCCGATGCGTCGGGGCTTTTTTTTGTACCTGGTGGCGATCATGGACTGGTACAGCCGCTGGGTTTTGTCCTGGAGGCTGTCGAACACGCTGGAGCCGTCCTTTTGTTGCGAAGCACTTGAGGAAGCGCTCAACAGGTACGATCCCCCGGAGATCTTCAATACAGACCAGAGGAGTCAGTTCACCAGCACGGAGTTCACGGGACTACTCAAAGGGGCCGGGGTGCGTATCTCGATGGACGGGAGAGGCCGCTGGATGGACAACGTCTTCATCGAGCGTCTGTGGCGTTCACTCAAATACGAATGCGTCTATCTGAACGCTTTCGAAACCGGGTCGGAAGCCCGTCAAGGGATCGGCCATTGGATCGACCTATACAACAGCGAGAGACCTCACTCGGCGCACGCTGGGGCGACGCCGGAGGAGGTGTACACTGGCTTGAAAAAACATTCCGAGAGGGACCTTGCCCTCAGGCTCGCCCCCTCTCAGAATTTCCCTTACTGGCGGCAACAAGAACTGCGGAGTCCACCTTAGAAATGCCGCCAAGTGGTCCAACCGATGGGGTCCACCTCTGTATGTGCTCAAGTGCTGGAGCAAAAAGCCAGAATGTTGCCCCAAGAAGGATCGCGAGGTGACGGTTAAACCAGGTGAGGACGTCGAGATTGTTATTGAGTAGTTCGATCTCCGCTCTTCAGCGATTGGCTGTGGAACCTGAGAGACTAGCTGACTCTCCCCTGTTTGATCCTTCGCAGGTCCTCTGCTTCAAGCTGTTGTGCCCGGTAAAAAGGGTGCTGTTCTCCCTTCGAGTAGAATCGTGAGCGGCTTTCGAGGGCTCGGTCCCATGATTCGAGGCATCCACGGACTGCTAGGGGTATTGCCCTATGGCGAGTGCTCGTATGACCTGCCCCCTGTTTTCGCGTCATAATGAGAGGTCCGGCAAGGTTTTAGTGCTTAACGGAGCCTCGAAGGAAGAGCCGACACTGCTCCAATGACCGTAAACCATTGAAAACATTGGAGCGGGAGACGGGAATCGAACCCGCGACGTCCAGCTTGGGAAGCTGGCATTCTACCGCTGAATTACTCCCGCTCCGTCGGGTCGGCTGGAAGGGATTCTAGGACAATCTAGGTTCAGAATCCAGGTGCGGGGCGCCAGGTAGCGGACGAGAACGGGGCAATTCCTCCTCATAACAGGAAAAAGATCCCCACAAGCAGCGAACCCTGTGCTATGAAACTGACTGGATGAAGGCATTACCGCTCGAGAATCGGCGTTCCCGGTCGAGGGAAGTCGAGCATCCAGAACAGTTACGATCCAGCAAGAGGAGAAAGCAGGCATGAGCTTTGAACTCTCACCAGAGCAACTGCGTCGGGTCTTCGAACCACAGACCGCGGGAGTCGAAACCACGGAAAGCCTCGATCCCCGGGAGGGGATCATCGGGCAGGAACGGGCTTCTACGGCTCTGCACTTCGGTCTTGGAATGAAAGAGGAAGGGTTCAACATCTACGTGGCCGGACCCCCAGGGAGTGGGAAAATGACGGCCGTCGGCTCATTCCTCGAGAATGTCGCCAGGATCAAAGACAGCCCTTCAGACTGGTGCTACGTCCACAATTTCGACGATCCCTACCGTCCCAACGCACTGGAATTGCCCGCAGGCAAGGGCCGCGAGCTTCAGAAGGACATGAGGGAACTCGTGTCCCTGATGGGCCGGGAAATTCCCAGGGCCTTCGAGAGTGAGGACTACGAGCAGAAGCGAGCTCAGATCGTCAAAGCGGTAGAGCGAAAGAGGGTCGAGGCGATGACCCGGCTGCAGAGCCAGGTGGTCGAGGCCGGCTTTGCCCTGCAGACGACACCGTACGGGATCGCCCTCCGGCCGCTTGGCCAGGAGGGGAAACCACTCACGGAATCCGAGTTGGGAAATCTCTCGGGAGCCCAGCGCCAGGATCTCGACCGGCGCAGGGATCATCTCGAGGGCGAGCTGAAAACGGTCCTCAAGAACATTCGGGACTTTGCCCGGAAGGTCCAGAAAGAGGGTCGCGAGCTGGATCAGGAGGTGGCCCTGTATGTGGTGGGAGGGTCGATCGAGTACCTGATCTCCAAGCACTCAGAAACGCCGGAGGTGGTGGATTACCTGAAGGCAATTCAAAAAGAAATCCTGGAAGACATCGATGCCTTCAAAGGGGCACCCGCCGCCCCGAGCGGCCCGCCGGCGATGCTGGACGGCAGCAAGCTGGCCATTCCGGAGCAGCCCAGACTCCGCAAGTACCAGGTCAATCTGCTGGTCGACCAGAGCCGGCAGAAGGGCGCTCCCATCATTGTCGAGCTGAACGCCAGTTACACGAACCTGGTCGGACGCATCGAGAAAGAAGCCCAGATGGGTGCCCTGCACACCGATTTCACACTGATTCGACCCGGTTCCCTCCACCGCGCAAACGGAGGATACCTGGTCGTGCCGGCAGAGGACGTGGTCCAGAACCTGGGCACGTGGGACGGTCTCAAGCGGGCACTCAGGAGCCGCCAGATCCAGATGGAGGATTTGAGCGAGAGGATGGGCTTCACGGTCACCCGAACACTGGCTCCCGAACCGATCCCTCTGGATGTGAAAGTCGTCCTGGTGGGTCGACCTCTTCTCTACTATCTCCTGCACAGTCACGACGAAGAGTTCTCAGAGCTGTTCAAGGTTCGTGCCGACTTTGACACCACCATGGAGTGCTCGGAGGAGAATATACAGGCTTTCGTCACCTTTCTCTGCACCTTCTGCTGCAAGGAGCAGTGCAGGCATCTGGAGGGTGGTGCCGTGGCCAAACTGCTGGAGCACGCGGCCAGAATGGCGGGAGATCGTGAAAAACTCTCCACCCAGTTCGGCGTGCTGGCGGATGTCGTCCGGGAGGCCGATTTCTGGGCCAGGGAAGACGGTTCCACTTTTGTGGCGGCCTCTCACATTCAGAAGGCAATCGAGGAGAAGATCCACCGTTCCAGCCTGGTGAAAGAGAAGATCCAGGAAATGATCGTCAGGGGTACGGTCTTGATCGATACCCAGGGAGATGCCGTCGGGCAGGTCAACGGTCTTGCGGTCTTGCGAATGGGAGACTTCATGTTCGGAAAGCCGAGTCGAATCACGGCCAGCGTGGGGCCGGGAAGAAAGGGAATGATTGACATCGAGCGCGAAGTCGAACTGGGTGGTGCCCTGCACAGCAAAGGGGTGCTTATCCTGAACGGCTACCTGACCCGCCAGTTCGCTCAGGACCAGCCCCTTTCACTGAATGCGCGGCTGGTGTTTGAACAGAGCTACGAGGGAGTGGACGGGGACAGCGCCTCCTCCACCGAGCTCTATTCGGTACTGTCAGCCCTGTCCGGGTTACCCATCAATCAGGGCGTCGCCGTAACGGGTTCGGTGAACCAGGCCGGCGAGGTGCAGGCGATCGGCGGAGTCAATCATAAGACGGAGGGGTTTTTCGACGTGTGTGCGGCCCAGGGCCTGACCGGAAACCAGGGAGTTCTCATTCCCCACAGCAACGTGAAGAATCTGATGTTGCGGGAAGATGTGGTCGAGGCCGTCGCGGCCGGACAGTTTCACGTCTGGGCGGTCAAGACGATCAACCAGGGAATCGAGGTTCTGACCGGCGTCGAGGCCGGCGAACGGCAGGAAGGGGGAGGCTTCCCAGAGGGAAGTATCAATGCCCGGGTCGACCGCCGGTTGCAGGAACTGCGCGAATCGCTCAAGAAATCAGGAACCGAGCGAAAATGAAGCCCGTCTGAGCCCCCCTCTGGAAAGAAGTCGGTTCGAGTCGCCTGCGACTTTTGAGCCGTTTTTCCATCCTTTGTACCACTATGCGTTTCGCCGTGACCTTGACCCTGGGGAGGGTCGGTTCAGGCGCGCGGCGGCGGGGATTGCCAATCTTGCTCGTGTTCCTGCTGTTGCCGGCCTGCGGCCGACGCACTCCCTCACCCTCCCCGGCGCGTGCCTCAAGCCTCCTTTTGGAGGGCTTTTTCGAGGCCGGAATCGCGTCCTGGTACGGGCCCGGGTTCCATGGTCGAACCACGGCTAACGGTGAAGAGTACGACATGTATGCCATGACGGCGGCGCACAAGGCCCTTCCCTTCGACACCTGGGTGCGAGTCGTAAACCTGGATAACAGTGAGTCGACGGTGGTGCGAATCAACGATCGCGGTCCCTTCATCGATGGCCGGGTGATCGATCTGTCACGCAGCGCCGCAGAGGACATCAGCATGGTCGGGCCCGGGACAGCTCGAGTGCAGCTATTGATCGTTGACGAGCCGATCCGCAAAGCGGGGGCCGGGGTGAGGAACTCGACTCCTGGATTTGCGACTACGGAGGGTCCTCCCGAACTGAGGCGAACTCCCGCTGGCGGCGGGAGCCCCTTTCAGGTTCAGGTTGGTGCTTTTCGCAATCTGGACAACGCCCGCCGGCTCCAGGCCAGATTGGCCGCTGATTTCCCGGACGTGGATATTTTCGAGACGACCCGGTCGGATGGAACTCTGTTCCGGGTTCGTCTGGGCCGCTTCGCCAGCTCCAAGGCAGCCCGCGAGTTTCGCGAACTGCTGCTTCAGGAAGGTCTGGTCCACGAAGCGATCGTGATGCTGATCCAACAGTGAACTTCGAGTTTTGACAGAATCGAGGGACTTTGGGGGGGACAGCGATCTTCACAAGCTGGCTTTCTTCAGCTTGTTGGCCGGTACGACTTCGCTGATTCCGATCCCTTTTGTAGACGACTGGGCCTACCGTTTCGTGCGACGGGAAATGGTCGAGGCCGTTTTCAGCTCGGGTCCGGTTCCGATCACGCAGGAGCAATTGAAGGAGCTTACCGAAGCGAGAGCTCAAGCCGCCCGCTTCGGATGTGCGGGGAGGGGGGCTTACATGCTTATCTGGCTGCCGATTCGCTTCGCGGTCTACTTCGCGCTGCGGCTCTTCAAGAAAATCCTGATCTTTCTGGTCATCAAGGAGGTGACGGATCGCGTGTCACTTGTGTTTCACGAGGGGTATCTGTTCGAGTATGCCACCACCAGGAGCCACCTGCTGCCGGCGCGTCCGGACTGGCCCGCGCAACTCCGTGAATCGGTGAAGGCAACCGTCGCTGCCACCGATACTTCGCCGGTCCAGGCCGCCGTCAAACGCGTTTTTCGAGAGAGCGGCGCCTTGATGTCCGCCGTTACGAGAAGCACCGTGTCGCTTTTTCGAAAGCTCAGACCCTCCCTCGCCGATGACCGAATCGACCGTCGACAAGCCGACGACTTTCTGGAGCAGGAAGAAAAGCTCCTGTCGGAACCTACCAGCCTGTTCCTGCGCCTGGTCACGGGAGAAGCCGACTACCTGGCCCGGCTGGAACAACGATTCCTGCACCACATCTCCACAACCGAATCCTGAACGTCCAACCTCCAACAAACTTTCAACCTTCAACCTTCAACCTTCAACCCCGAGCCCGGCCGATTGCCTGGCCCCCGGGCTTTATTGTAAGCTTGGTCATGCGCTTCACGGGCGTCATCCCGGCTCGCCATTACTCCTCACGTTTGCCGGGTAAGTGTCTCATTGAAATCGCCGGAAAACCCATGATTCATTGGGTGTATGAGCGGTCCTCTCAGGCCCGCACTCTCACAGACGTCGTGGTCGCCACGGACGATGTTCGAATTGTTGAAACCGTCCGGAACTTTGGGGGCCGGGCCCTCATGACGAGCACCGAGCACCGCAGTGGAACCGACCGGGTAGCTGAGGTGGCGCGCAAGGTCGAGAGCGATGCCTTCGTCAATATTCAAGGCGACGAACCGCTTATTTCGCCCAAGACGATAGATGCAGTTTGCCAGTCTCTGGCCGAGGACCCTGAACTGCTCATGAGCACGGCTCGTGTGCAACTGCACGAAACCTCTGAGATCGCAACTCCCCACAACGTAAAGATCGTCACCGACCGAGCGGGCAAAGCCCTCTATTTCTCGCGCCTCCCGATCCCCTATGTCCGGGGCGGTGCAGGCCGCCATTTCAAGCATCTTGGTATTTACGGGTACCGGCGGGAACTGCTTCTGGGACTCGAGGGAATCCCTGCTTCCGAGCTGGAGGAATCCGAGCGCCTGGAGCAGCTTCGCTTCCTTGAATCGGGCATACACATACAGGTTGTGACAGTGGATGAAGACAGCGTGGGGGTAGACACGGAAGAAGATCTGGAGCGTGTCAGACCCCTTCTGGAGAATCTGGCGAGCAAAGAGGTTCAATCACACGCGGGCGGGTTAAAACGGCAGGTGAGAATACGGGAAAGGTGAGAAATTGGCGACCAAGTACATCTTCGTAACAGGTGGTGTTCTCAGTTCACTTGGGAAAGGACTGGCATCCGCTTCCATGGGATGCCTGCTCGAGGCTCGAGGCTTCCGGGTCACTCTTCTAAAGCTGGATCCCTATATCAATGTGGATCCGGGCACGATGAGTCCCTTCCAGCACGGCGAGGTTTTCGTGACGGACGACGGGGCCGAGACGGATCTGGACCTGGGACACTACGAACGCTACACCTCGGCCAGATTGACGAAAGCCAATAACTCCACGACCGGGCTCATCTACCAGACCGTGATCGAAAAAGAGCGTCGTGGAGACTACCTGGGGAAGACGGTTCAGGTCATTCCCCATATTACCAACGAGATCAAAGCGACCATCAAGCGCCTGGCGGAAGACGATATTGATGTGGTCATTGTCGAGATCGGGGGAACCGTCGGCGACATTGAAAGCCTGCCCTTTCTGGAGGCGATTCGTCAGCTTCGCAACGATGTCGGTCGAGAGAACGCCATGTTCGTGCACCTCACGCTGGTGCCCTACATGGACACTTCCGGGGAGTTGAAAACCAAGCCCACGCAGCACTCGGTCAAGGAACTGCGCGAAATCGGTATTCAGGCGGATGTGGTTCTGTGTCGCACCGATCGCCTGCTTCCAAAGGACATCAAGGACAAGATTGCCCTCTTCTGCAATGTCCCGGCCAAAGCAGTGATCACCGCCCAGGATGTCGACAATATCTACGAGGTGCCGCTGGCGCTGCACTCCGAGGGGCTGGACGCGATCATCTGTGAGGACCTGAACCTGCCGGCTTCCGAATGCATGATCGAATCCTGGCAGGGGCTGGTCGAGACGATCAAGAATCCGGAGCGCGAAGTCACGATTGGGATCGTCGGCAAGTATATCGAGCTGGAGGATTCCTATAAGAGTCTCAATGAGGCACTCCTGCACGGCGGGTTGCCGCACAAGGCCCGCGTCAAGCTGAAATGGGTTGAGTCGGAAGGGCTGGTTGGTGAAGATTGGCAGGAGAAGCTGGCCTCGTTCGATGGAATCCTGGTGCCCGGAGGGTTTGGCCCGCGGGGAATTGAAGGCATGATTCGGGGCATCAGACATGCGCGGGTCAACCGAATCCCCTATTTCGGAATCTGTCTGGGAATGCAGTGCGCCGTGATCGAGTTTGCACGAAATGTCTGCAGCCTCGACGCCAACAGCTCCGAGTTCGACACTTCGACACAGCACCGGATCATCTACAAACTGAGGGAGCTGCTGGGGGTCGAGGAAATGGGCGGGACCATGCGCCTGGGTGCCTATCCGTGCGAGTTGGAGACCGACTCCCTGGCTTTCCGGCTCTACGGGGAGAGAGAGATCTCAGAGCGTCATCGTCATCGATACGAATTCAATCGGGAATACGAGGAGCTTCTCACCAGCTACGGTCTGATCATTTCCGGAAACTCTCCTGATCGAAACTTTGTCGAAATCGTTGAGCTGGCAGATCATCCCTGGTTCCTGGGCTGCCAGTTTCACCCCGAATTCAAGTCCAAGCCTCTCAAACCCCATCCCCTCTTTGTCAGCTTCATAGAGGCTGCCCTGGAGTATCGCCAGAAGAAGGAAGAGGCTACCGAGCTGTCCCTGGCCCTGGAAAGCGCCTCCCCCTCATCGGACTTCTCGTAGAGGCGACCCTGGTGGTCGCCCGTTGGGCGGGCCGGCACCAGGCCGGCCCCTACGGATTGTGGTTCCACGTTTCAGGTTCCGCGACCGTCGGGTATCGGGAACGTAGGGCCGACCCTGTTGGTCGCCCGTCCTGCTGCGAACCTGTAGACTAAGAGGGTCATGTCGGATGGCCCGGGGATGGTTGATTTCTCGACTCTGGACAGGCTGTTTTTGATTTCCGGTCCGTGTGTGATTGAGAGCGAGGGGCACTGTCTGGAAACTGCCGGCCAACTCGGGGAAATCGGCCGGGAGTTGGACATCCCTGTCATTTTCAAAGCTTCCTTTGACAAGGCCAACCGGACCTCCAGGTCCTCCTTTCGGGGGCCGGGACTGGAGAAGGGGCTGGAAACTCTCCACAAGGTGAAAGAGGTGACTGGGCTGCCGGTCACTTCTGATGTGCATGAGACCTCGCAGGTCGTGGCAGCGGCCGGGGTTCTGGACATCATTCAGATCCCTGCCTTTCTTTCCAGACAAACCGATCTGATTACGAGCGCAGCTGCAACCGGGCGGCCCGTCAATATTAAGAAAGGTCAGTTTCTGGCCCCCTGGGATGCCCGCCACGCTGTCGAGAAGGCTCGAGCCGGGGGAGCACGGGATGTACTGGTTACGGAGCGGGGCGCGTCCTTCGGCTACAACAATCTGGTGGTTGATTTCAAATCGCTTCCCATCCTGCGGGGCCTGGGGGCCGTGGTCGTCTTCGACGGGACGCACAGTGTCCAGCTCCCGGGAGGGAAAGGGTCTTCCAGCGGAGGACAGGCCCAGTTCATTTCCGCCCTGGTCCGGGCGGCTCTCGCGGTGGGCGTCCACGGACTGTTCCTCGAAGTTCATCACAACCCCGAGCAGGCCCTCAGCGACGGCACCAACGCCCTTCCCCTCGACAGCCTGAAAAGAATTCTCGAAGTCGGTCTGGAGATCGATCTTCTCGCGAGGAAGAGAATTGGGGACTTGGGATTAAAAATTGAAAATTAAAAATTGAAAATTAAGAAAGAATTGCAGATTCGAGATTCCAGTTTCCAAATCTGACTAAGGCTTCGATTCCTCGAGTCGGAGGGCCGTTGATCAGAGAGAATCCGTCCAGCCGTTCTGCTGCCCCCTCGGGGTCTAACATCTGCTTGCGCTCACTGCCGAATTTGAATCTTCAATTTTCAATTTTCAATTTTCAATCTTTAATTCGAACAATCACTCCGGCAGCGGTTTGCCCTTGGTTTCCGGGGCCAGCAGAGTGCCGAGAAAGCCGAGCAGATAGACACAGCTGACAAGGGTCGCGGCCATGGGCATGCCTCCGGCTAAGGCACCGGGCTGGTTCGAAAAGTGAGCCGTCAGGGCTCCCAGCGCCGCGGGAGCCGCGGCTGCCAGAAAACGTCCCCCGTTGTAACAGATCCCACAGCCGGTGGCGCGGAGTCGCGTCGGGTAAAGTTCGGGGAAGTAAACGGTGTATCCGGAAAAGGGCCCCAGAGTGGCGAAACCCATGCAGAAGGCCAGAAGGGCTGCGATCTGGACCGTGCTGCGGGCCTCCTCGATAAGTCCCGAGGAAAACGTGAGGGGCGCCAGCACCGAATCGAGAGTGGCGGGGACGGAAGCCGACGGGGACAGTGCTACTCCCCAGAAAAAGACGGGTATGCTCAGCCAGCCCAGACCGAACCAGACAAAAAAGGCCCGTCGGCGGCTGGTCCACTCACTGAAAACGGCAAAGAGGTAGATCCCTGCCATGGCGCCGGCCTGCTGCACGAGAAACATCAAACTCTTGGTGCGATCTATGTCCACCCGGGGGACCGAGAGACCGTCCAGGACAGCCGTCAGCAGATCCACGCTCCAGAAGCCGATTCCCCACAGGGCCGCCTGGCCGGCCACGGCCATCATCAGGGCCGCTATAGTATTGCGCCGCAGCTCCGGTTCTCGGAATAGCTCCCCGATGGCCCCGAGTTCTCGACCGACGGAGGCTTTTTCCCGGGCTTCCACCCAGCGCTCCGGTTCCTTCAGCGACCGGCGAATCCACACTACCAGCAGCGCCGGAAGAGCGCCCACCAGGTAGACATAGCGCCAGCTCAGGCCGGCCAGCGTGAAGGTCACCACGGCCGCCATCATATTGCCGAGTGCGGAGAGGGCCTGCAGCGTCCCCAGGGCCATTGCCCGCGAGCGCTCCGGGAAGACCTCGGCGACAATGGCCGCACCGGCGGCCCATTCTCCTCCCACTCCCAGCCCGGTCATGAATCTGAGCGCGGCATAGGACTGCCAGTTCCAGGCCAGCGCCGAGAGCCCGGTGAAAGTGGCGTAGATCAGAATTGTCAGGATCATCGTCCTGGTTCTGCCCAGGCGATCTCCGAGGACGCCGAAGATGAATCCTCCGACCGACCAGCCGACCAGGAAAATGGCCGTGATCCAGCCGCCGATCCTCCCCGTTTCTGCGTCCAGAAGATCCGGATCCTGAATCGAAGAACTCAGCAGATCGCGGACGGACGGGGTTCGGACCAGATTGAAGAGATTCTGGTCCATCGTGTCGAAGAGCCAGCCCAGGGCTGCAATGACCAGGACCAGCCAGCAATAGGGCTCGAGTCCCTGGTACCAGCGAAGCCCCGCTTCAGGCCCGGTTTGTGGACTCGTCACTATCCAGGCCGCTCCCCGGCTCCACCCAATTCAACCCAACCATTGGTCCAGATGCTCCTTTACGAAATCGTCGTCTTTCAAATGGGGATAGGATCGCTCGACCCGATCGAGATGCTCGGCCTGCCCGGGAGAAAGCCGATCATCGGGATCGATACACCAGGTTCCCCGGACCAGTCCCTGTCGCCTCAAGACTTCCAGGATTCCGGCCAGACATCCTGAAAACCGGTTTTCCGCATCAAAGATCGCAGCATTGGCGTCCGTCAGCTGAGCATTCCATTCGAGCAGCCGGGTGGGTATCGAATGGCTCTCGACAGCCATCGCACGTATCTCGTCAAGTAGTTGTACGGCGGCTCTCGTCCACACTGCCCATTGACCGAGCAGCCCCCCCACAATCCGAAGCGGAGGTTGTGCCGGGTCTTCGAAGATTCGATAGGGGGTCAAAAGATCGAGAACGATGGAGTCATCGTTGCCCGTGTAGAGGGCGATGTCGGCGGCCCGACCCGAATCGGCCACCGCCCGGACAACGTCAATCGTCTGGTATCGGTTGAAGGGGGCAATCTTGATGGCGACGACGTTTTCGATCTCCAGGAAGCGGCGCCAGAAACGATAACTCAGCTCCCTCCCACCGAGTTTCGGATAGAGGTAGAATCCAAACAAAGGGAGGACTGTGGCGGCTTGTTGGGCATGCTCGATCAGTTCCTCCTCGGTGGAATCCTTCAGGGCTCCCAGGCTGAGCAGGCCGCAATCGTAGCCCAGATCCGCGGCAACGCCCGCTTCGCGGACCACTTGGTCGGTGGCGCCGACGAGGCCGGCCACCTTGACCACCGGTCCCGTGGACCGATCGACCTCCTCGGCCGCCAGCTCCAATACCGGCCGGTAAAGCCCCACTCCCGGGTCGTGGATTGCGAACTGTGTGGTGTGAACCCCCACTGCGATACCGCCGACACCCGATGCCAGGTAGTAGCGGGTAAGTGCTCGCTGATGAGTACAGTCGAGCCGGAGTTCAGAGGTGAGGGCCAGTGGGTGAGCCGGAATGACGACGCCGTCTCCCAGCCGTTTTCGGAGCGTTCCGGTATCTTTCATTCAGAATCTACCATCCCGAACCTGAAAGTGGGTCGGTTTCGCCAGGGTTCGTCCTCCGCCGGCGATCCAGTTTGCGGTCAGCTCAATGAGTTGTTCCAGGCCCACTTCCGGTGTTCCGAGTTTCTGATGGCACACGGACGCGTCGCTGAGGAAGGCCGCGGACCCTTCCTCTCCTTCAAAAGACACCGGTACACCGAATCGATCTGCGAAGGCAAGAGCGGTTGCCCGCACGGAGACGATGTCGGGACCCGTCAGGTTAAGCACGCGCGGCGGGCTGTCGGCCAGGCCGAGCGAGCGAAACACGCAGGAGTTGGCATCCCCCTGCCAGATCAGGTTGAAATAACCCATGGCCAACCGGATGGGTTCCCGGTTGAAGACCTGGCGCCCGATGTCCAAGAGAACGCCGTAACGACCCTCCACCGCGTAGTTGAGACGAATGATAGCCATGGGCGCACGGTTGAGACGGGAGAAATGCTCCAGGATCCGCTCGCGCCCCAGACAAGACTGGGCATACTCACCGACGGGGGATGGGGCATCGCCCTCTTTTGACCCGCCTGACTCCGGAGCGACCAGGGGATAAACATTTCCCGTGGACAGAGCCGCAATGCGGGAATTGGGAAAACGGGCTGCGACACGTCCCGGGAGGAAGGTGTTGGTTGCCCAGGCCCGGGCCTCATTCCCCTGTGTCGCGAACTTGATCCCGACCAGATAGAGGATATTGGGACACTCAGGAAGGTCTGCCAACTGCTGAGCATCCCACAGATCCGCCCGGATCGCATGGATTCCCAGGGCGGCCAGGCGCTCGTACTGGTTACTGTTTGAGAACCGCGATACCGCGTAGGTTCGGTTGGGTCTCCCGGCCGCGGCAAAGGCAGCGGCCACCCGGCGGGCCAGAGTGGGTCCCATTTTCCCACCGGCCCCGAGAATCAGGACATCCCCCTCGAGATTCGAGGCGAATCGAATGTCTCTGAGCGAAGGCCGGGCCAGGGCCTGCTCCAGATCTTCCTCGGTGTGGATACCCGTGAGCATTCTCGCCATCCTCTCAACCTCTCGGCAAGCATAACTTGGCAGGTTCCAAGTTCCAAGGCCGTATATCCCACGCTCCAGGTCGACAGTCCAGCTCGATAAAGTTTCGTGGAAGGTGATACGTGGAACGTGGAACTTGAAACGTGAATCCCGGCGAGGCCCATTCTGAAACCTTGGGACCTCGATTCCATCTAATAAAGGACGGTGATAACGCCATTTTTGTCAATTGCGGTAGTTTTTTCGAGCCTCTCTGCGTTTGCACTGGACGATTGCTCCCAAGAGTTGAGTGAGATGGGTTTGCCTTTGCGAGTGAAAACCTCGGGAAAACCGAAGGCCGCAAACTGGGGTCGAGTGAACAAGATCATCGGAGAGCATCTGTGGGAATCCAAGCAGCTGGAAGACTGTGAGGTTTCTTTCCAGCAGGTATTCTCTCCCAACCGGCCGGATGCTTACTTCCCGATTCTCTTTAACCTTCTGCGTCTCGTCCCTGAGGACAGTCTAAAAGGAGTGGAGGTCTTCACCCGGGATGGAACTTTGCTGGGACACTTTTCAAATGTAGTTCTGTTTGAGAGGAGGGCCGCGAGGAATTACCAGGCGCCCTATTTCCAGTTCCGGGACGACCAGGGTGAGTTGCAGTCGGCTGGAAAACCCGGCCTCATCGATATTCCTAGCAAGCAGCCGTTGTTCATGCTGAAATGGGAAGATATTCGGGGAAAAGCGCTGCTTTCTTCGAGCGTCGGAGCCAGATGATGTTAACCGCCCAAAGCTGCAGGACGAAAATCACGCTGTTCGCTGCGGCGGCCTTATTACTGATCCCGACACCGGGTCTGTCAACTGAAAAAATCGGAGCTGCGCAGACCTATAGAGAAGCCTATGATCTCGGGTTGGAGGATGGACGCCAGGCAGGTATTCAGGACCAGCGGCAACGGCGACTGTTCGACCTGGCCAATCACAAGGAGTTTCAGACTGCCGATCAAGGCTACGAGGACGGACGGCATGAAAGAGAAGTCTTCCTGGTGGCCTACCGCCGAGGCTTTGAAGATGGGTATGAAGACGGCTATGGTCTGAGCCCCGGCTCTTCCGATGTTGGCAACGGCTCGGCTCCGGCGCTCACTCCGGTCGTGGATGAACGCCCACCTGTGTCGACGCGGGCAACGTCTGCGAGCAGGACGGTTCTTCCGGCCGGTACCGAGTTCGAGGTAGAGCTGCTGGATACGCTCAGTACCAAGTTCAACGAGAAGGGAGACACCTTTCGATCTCGCGTCTTCCGAGCGGTTCGCCGGCAACAGGAAGTGGTCATTCCGGAAGGAACTCAGCTGTACGGAAGAGTCGCCCACCTGAAACGGGCCGGAAGAATCCGCGGACGAGCGCAGATGAGCCTTCGCTTCGAGGAGCTCCGGTTTCTGGACGGGAGAAACATCGGACTCGAGGCGACCCTGGTGGGAATCGACCAGCGCAGCAGCGAGAAGGTCAAGGACGAAGAAGGGACGATCGAAGCCAGTGCCACCAAGGGAGAGGACCTGGGCACGATCGGCAAGACCTCAAGCGTCGGAGCGCTCATCGGCGTGATGGGCGGGGGAAGAGCAGCCGGCGTGGGGGCCATCGGAGGGGCCGCGGTGGGCCTGGGACGCGTTCTATTGACCCGTGGCAAGGACGCCCAACTCGAAAGTCGTACCCGGCTCCGCATCCGCCTGATCGAAGACCTGGAACTTCGATAGGTTCCAAATTCCAGATTCCAAATTAAGTGGGAAGTGCCTTGGGCGGCGACCGAGGATTGCTGGACCATGCCGAAAGAGTAGGCAGGGCCCCGGGGCGACTCCCGGGGGGATTTAAACGGTCGCTGCCCCGGGGCCCTGCCTACTCTTTCTTAACGTCACCCCCGCGGTCGCGGCCTGAGGCCCCTCCCACTCTAGACCCGTAAGGAGTCCCCCCGGCTCTGCCGGGGAGGCAGCCAGAGTTTGACAGTTCCGGGAATAGGTGAAAAAACTCCCTTCCGTGAGCCGAGCAAAGCATCACGAAAAGGAGTTTTATGAGTAACTACAAGAGCTTACAGCATACAAAATGGGAGTGTAAGTACCATGTGGTGTTCATCCCCAAGTACCGCAAGAAGTTGATTTATGGGGAGCTGCGCAGACATCTCGGTCAGGTGCTGCGACGGTTGGCTGGGCAGAAGGAAAGCTTGATTGAAGAGGGCCACCTGCTGCCGGATCACGTGCACGTGATGATCTCGATTCCGCCAAAGTTTTCTGTGGCGCAGGTGATCGGGTACATCAAAGGGAAAAGCGCCATCCACATTGCGAGGAACTTTTCAGAGAGTCGGCGTAACTTTGTTGGACAGCACTTCTGGGCTCGCGGATACTTCGTATCGACGGTGGGTCGGGATGAGAAAGTGATTCGTGAGTATATCCGGCGGCAAGAAGCAGAAGATCGTCGCCAGGATCAGCTCAGGCTGCTGTAGCCAAGCCACCTGTAGGTGGCACAAGTGGCCGCGGTAGCGGCAACGTCAAGTCCGCTTTGAGCGGCTCACAAGATTAAAGCCCCCGGCTTTGCCGGGGGATACTTAGCCCGGATTATGCAAGAACCGTAGTTCGGTGTTGAAAAACGACTCGAGAAGTGGCCCAACTCGGAAGCGGGCAGGTGTGACAGGCGGATTTGCGGAGAATATGGGTTGGCGAGGCGTTTGAGTGGTTTGGGGAGTGAATTTCAGACAGATCTGGGCCTGGATGAGTGTCGGAAGCGGTTTTTCGGGGGAGCTGGGAAAAGCTAACTGGAGTTCAGGCGACTCAAGACGAGGTGGAAGAGGGGTTGTTCGGGGAAGGCTGAGGAAAGATGGACCCAGATGCGTCGAGTGGTTTGTCGGATCCGGGCCCCAATCTTGAGGACCCGACGACGCAAGGTTTCGATTTCGAGCTTGTGCCAGGGGGTTCCGTGAAGATAGTCGCGCAGGCGCACGAACATCTGGTAAGCCAGTGCATGCAGGAGGAGTCGAAACTGATTGGCCAGGAATCGATGACAGCTGAGTCGGTCCATGCTCAGATGATTCTTGAAGGCCTTGATGAAGTTCTCGGTCTGCCCTCGGTTTGTGTAGTGGTCATAAAGTGATTGGGAGCAGAGATCGTCCCGGTTGGTAACTACAAAGCGACGATTGATGCCACGCTGATCGACCTCCACTTTGACAATGACGCGACGGGATCGATCCCAGCTGTGGGCTCGATAAAGAAACTCGTCAAACTGACGCTGTTTTTCCTCCAGCTCAACGAACCTCAGCCGAGTCGAATCCAGCAGGGGCTCGACCACTCGCTGCAGGCGAGGGTTTCGACTTAACCCAATGACATACTGGAGTTTATTCTCTTCACATTCACAGAACTCGTAGAGCCGAGGCGTGGCAAAGCCGCTGTCGGCCCGAATCTCAATCTCGACATCCGTCCCCACTGCTTGTCGGATGGCCTCCACGACTCGCTTCAGAATGGGCACGATGTGAGAGGCAGCCCCCTTGTTGCCAGGTCTCAACACGGCACAGACCAGGTCTCCCGTGTCGGCATCGAAGATCAGCAAAGGATGCAGAATGTGGTTTCGGTAATACCCGTGGTAGAAGGAGAACTCCTGTTGGCCGTGAGTGTGGTCGTCGGTACTGTCCAGATCCAGGATGATCTTGCTGGGACGTCTCTTCTTCAGGGAGCGCACATAACGGCCTAGCAGCCACCGGCTCAGACGCATCAGATCCTTCTTGGTGACGGAGTTCTCCAGGCGGGAGAAAGTCGGCTGGGTGGCCAAATCGGGATCGCTCTCTGGCAACTGATCACAGACGGGCTTGAGCATCGGATCCGAGCGCAGCGTATCGGCGTCATTACAGTCTTCGTAGCCGGCCACGATCTGCAAGACTCGTTGTCGGATCAACTTCAACAGGTCATGACGAACGTAGCGTCGGTCTCGACTTTCCGCAATACACGAACTGAAGCCCTCGCACAATCGATGTTGACGATCCAGGGATCCAAACAACAACCATCCTGCGTCGGAAGTGAGGCTCCCTCCATCAAAACGCGTCGTGATCTTTCTGTGGCTGTGAAATGGCAGGGTATTCTGGCAGACTGTTTTTGACATTGCCGTAGCTCCTGTTTAGGGTCATTGTTTCTCTAAACCCTTTTATATCAGAGAGCTACGGCCTTTTTTCTGGGCCCAAATCTCACTTGAATTCAGATCTCTTGCATAATCCGGGCTAAGCAATCCTTATATTGCCGGAACTGGGAACCTGGCGGAGGTCTGCAGAGACATAGAGAAGGAGGAAAGGTAGCGGATCGGGGGACGCTACTCACACGGGTTGAACTGGCGCGGCAGGTTAAGATCTAGTTTGAAAATGAGCACTCCGTGTCATAACGAACAACGAAACTGAAGTATGGGCACCGGATTTAGGGTTCTCGTCATCGATGACGAAGACGCCATGCGTGAGGTTCTAGGACTGCGGCTCTCCCAGTGGGGTTACCGAGTCTCCCGGGCCTCCAGCGCCCGGGATGGCTGGGAAGAGATCGGCCGATTCCAGCCCGACATCGTGATCTGCGACGTGGTCATGCCCGACGAGTCGGGCCTGGAGCTGGTGAATCGAGCCTCCCGGGCAGAAATCGAAGCAGCTTTCATCATGATCACGGCTCACGGTACGGTCGACATCGCGGTCGAAGCCATGAAGAACGGGGCTTTTGACTTTCTGACCAAGCCTCTGGACTACAAGAAGCTCCTGGCCGTCCTGAGGGCGGCCCAAGCCGAGAAGGAAGCCTTCCTGCAGATACGCGATCTCGGTGCCCGACTGGAGGCGGGTGGAGGGCTCGGAGAGCTGGTCGGCGAGAGTCCTGAAATGCAGGAAGTGTACGGCCAGATCCGGCAGTACGCCCAGACAGACGCCAGCGTTCTGATCACCGGGGAGAGTGGAACCGGCAAGGAACCGGCGGCGCGTACCATCCACCAGTTGAGTTCACGCGCGTCCGGTCCGTTCGTGGCAATCAACACCGCGGCCATCCCTGCCGAACTGATCGAAAGTGAGCTTTTCGGCCACGAGAAAGGGGCTTTTACCGGGGCAGCAGAGGCCCGGTCGGGGTGTTTCGAACAGGCTCACGAAGGCACGCTTTTTTTGGACGAGATTGCGGAAATGTCCTTTCAGCTGCAGCCCAAACTACTGCGTGTCCTCGAGGACGGGCACGTCCGCCGGCTGGGGGCAAGGAAGGAAAAGCAGTGTGACGTCCGACTGCTGACCGCCACCAACCGCGATCCGCGAACGGCGGTTGAGGAAGGGAAGCTGCGGGAGGATCTTTACTACCGGATTCAGGTTCTGACTCTGGAGATGCCCCCGCTGCGAGAGCGCGATGACGACGTTCAGCTCCTGGGTCTGTTCTTTCTCGACAGGTTTCGGGACAAGCACGAAAGCCGGTCGAAGGGCTTTCGCGATTCGTCCCTGGATCTGCTCCGCGCCTACCCCTGGCCGGGTAACGTTCGAGAGCTCCGCAATCTCATCGAGAGGGCGGTTGTCCTGGCGGGCGATGGATGGATCGAGCCCTCCCATTTCCCGCCTTATCTGTCCGGGAGCGAGCTTCGGGGCGTCGATGGCCTGCGGATCCCTGCCGGTGTCACGGCCGCGGAGGCGGAGAAACGATTGATTCTCCACACCCTGCAGCGAGTTGGCAACAACAAAGCCGAAGCCTCACGGCAGTTGGGTCTGGACGTGAAGACGATTCGCAACAAGCTCAGGAGCTACCAGGCGGAATAGCCTTCCCATGGGAATCGCCGCCAAGATTGCAATTGGTTACCTGATCCTGGTGGTATTACTGGCGGCAGTTCTGGCCTACGAGTACGTCGTCATTCTCGAGCTGCAGCAATCTACCACCGACCTGTACGAAACCTATTACCAGGCCGGCCTCGAGACAACCCGGTTGCTGAATGAGCTGTACGAGATTGAGAGTCTGGTGCAGAAGTACTTCCTGACCCGCGGAGATCCGGACTACCGGAGGTTTCTAGACTCGAAGGTCGACCACGTCTCCGCCCACTTGATTCGCATCCTGGCCATCGGCCTGCCCGAGCGCGAGGCCCATGCGTTTCGGCGACTGGAGCGCTCCTGGGGAGGATTCCGGGAAGCGCTGGAAGAGTCGACCACGACCTCTGAGGATGGCCGCACTCTCATTGGCGGGGAGGAACGGGTGATCCGCCTGGTCGACGGCCTGCTGCAGGAGGCCCGTCGACTCGGACCGCTCACCGATAGAGCCCTGCAGGCGCAAATGGAAGAATCCAACGCCACGATAGCACGGGTTCGGACGATGGTCTGGATGGGTGGAGGAATGGCTCTGGCCGCAGGGCTGCTGGTGGGAGTGCTCGTGGTTCGCTCCATTACCGGCCCGATCCACCGGTTGACACGGGCTACCGGCGAGATCTCGAAGGGCGATCTGCGTGTCCAGGTCGAAGCAGGTGGAAGTGACGAAGTAGCGGAGCTGGCTCGCCACTTCAATTTCATGATCAGGCGCCTGGGCGAGTCCGATGACCTCAAGAGCGACTTCATCTCCCGGGTTTCACATGAGCTGAAGGCTCCCATGGCCTCTATCCAGGAGACAACGTCGCTTCTTCTGGAAGGTATCCCGGGGCCCCTGAACGCGAGCCAGGACAAACTGTTGACGCTGAATCGCGACAGCGGGGAGCGCCTCTCCCGAATGATTAACGAGCTTCTGCAGCTTTCGCGCCTGGAATCAGGCATGGAGCGCTACCTTTATGCTCGTCTCGATTTTGTCGCTCTGGTGCGAACGGTCATCGAAGAGATCCAGCCCATTTGCAGGGAGAGAGGAACCGGTCTGGAACTTTCGCCGGCCGAGGAGAGCATGACGATCGAGTGTGACTCCGACAAGATGATCCAGGTGGTACGAAATCTCCTGGACAATGCCATCAAATTCTCCCCGGCCAGGGCGACGATTCGGATCGGTCTGGGCTGGGAATCGCAGATACCGGAGTCGGTTCCGGTGCCTCGAAAATCGTGTGTGTCCTGTCCGGCCGGACGCTTCCTGCTTCTTTCCGTGCGCGACCGGGGCCCGGGGGTAAAGAACGAGGAGAAGGAACGGATTTTCGACAAGTTTCGCCAGTCCGAGAGACCGCCGAATCGAGCCGGCGGCGGGGTCGGCCTGGGCCTGGCCATTGCCCGACACGTTGTAGAGGCCCATGCAGGGGCCATCTGGGTGGTCGATCACGCCGGCGGGGGAAGTGATTTTCAGGTCTTGATCTGTCGCGCCCGCGGGTTCCCGCCGCCCTTTGCCCGGTCCGCCTGAGCCGGGACGATCACAGCTCCGGACGAAAGCCGGGGATACAATCTGAGAAGCCTCCGGAGTCTCTTCGGGCTGCCCGTGCAGCCGGCTCTGACGGTTTGACGCAAAGGAGTAGAATCAGATTATGACGAGCCTGTTTCCAACTCGGGACAAAGCCCTGCGGGCGCTTCTGATAGCGTTCCTGTCAGCGCTGGTCGCGACTTCAACCTCCTGCCGGAAGAAAGCAGCCGGGCTGCAACCTCAGAGCGATCCCGGTGAAGGGACTCAGACCTCCTTTTCTTCAGTGGATTGCCCGGAGGCGGTGGATCCGATGGCGGACCTTCTCGCCCGCGACGGGATCTCGGCAGTCACTTCTGAGGGGCTCCTCTCGCTGGCGCTCTGCTATCTGGCCGCAGGCGGAGAACTCAGCAATCGGGACCGCGCCCTCGAGTTGCTGAGAGCGGTAAAGACCAGGGAAGGAGAGTCGCAATGGGCCCGCCAGGCAGACCTGCTGCTCAAGCTCGTCACCCAGACTCTCGAACTGGAGGGTTCCATGCGGCGGCAGGATCGACGGATAGAGGAGTTGGAAAGGGAAGTAGAGGGCCTCAAGCAGATCGACACCCGTCCCAGGCCCTCCCCGCCGGAGTCAAGGATCGACAATTGAGAATACCGCAGAATCTCCCGCGCCCCCCAGCGGTCCTGATCGGTTGGTCCCTGCCAATCTGGTAAAGGGGAAGATCACACGGGAACAGGCAGAAAAGAGGAAGGATCTGAGATGGAAAAACTGGCGGACATTGGATTGATCGGCTTAGCCGTGATGGGTGAAAACCTGGTCCTCAACATGGAGTCCCACGGATATACGGTGGCCGTTTTTAACCGGACTACGTCAAAGGTAGACAGATTCATCAACGGGCGCGGAGCCGGGAAGAAGATTGTTGGTACGCACAGCGTCGAAGAACTGGTGAAGTCTCTGAAGAGGCCTCGCAAAGTCATGATGCTGGTCAAGGCGGGCCCGGCCGTCGATGCATTCATCGACCGGTTGATCGCCCACCTGGAGCCGGGAGATATCATCATCGATGGGGGAAACACCCACTACCCCGACACCAATCGACGGACCGCCTACGTTGAGAAAAGGGGGCTTCTCTACATCGGAACCGGCGTTTCAGGCGGCGAAGAGGGCGCCCTCAAAGGTCCTTCCATTATGCCCGGGGGATCTCCGCAAGCCTGGCCTCATGTGAAAAAGATATTCCAGGACATCGCAGCCAGGGTCGCCGATGGGACTCCGTGCTGCGACTGGGTTGGCGAAAACGGCGCCGGGCACTTCGTCAAGATGGTCCACAACGGCATCGAGTATGGGGACATGCAGATGATCTGTGAGACCTACCAAGTGATGAAAAACCTGCTGGGCATGTCGAATCAGCACATGCACGAAGCCTTCAAAGAGTGGAATCGGGGTGAACTTGACTCCTATCTGATCGAGATCACACGGGACATTCTGGCCTTCGAGGAGGATGGCGAAGCAACCATTGACATGATCCTGGATACGGCCGGACAAAAGGGAACCGGCAAGTGGACCGCCATTGCGGCGCTGGAACTGGGCATTCCGCTCACGCTGATCGGCGAAGCGGTGTTCGCACGGACTCTCTCCGCTCAAAAAGAGGAGCGGGTGAGAGCCTCCGCGGTGCTGACCGGTCCCACGCCCTCCTTCAAAACACACCGGAAGCAGTTCATCGAGGACCTGCGAGAGGCCTTATTCGCCTCCAAGATCGTCTCCTACGCACAGGGGTATGTCCTGATGAGAGCGGCCGCCAAGGAGTATGGGTGGGCCTTGAACAACGGCGGGATCGCATTGATGTGGCGTGGCGGCTGCATTATTCGATCGGCCTTCCTCGGAAACATCAAAGAGGCCTTTGACCGGGACCCCGATCTCGAGAACCTGTTGCTGGATCCCTTCTTCCAGGAGAGGATAGACGCTGCCCAAGGGGGTTGGAGGAAGGTCGTCGTGGCCGCCGCTGAGAATGGCATTGCTGTTCCGGCCCTGGCCAGTGCTCTCAACTACTATGATGGGTATCGCTGCGCAAGACTCCCGGCCAATCTCCTTCAAGCACAGCGCGACTACTTTGGTGCCCATACCTATGAACGGGTCGATCGTCCTCGCGGAGAGTTCTTCCATACCAACTGGACCGGAAGGGGAGGCGAAACGGCCTCGACCACGTACAATGCTTAGTCGTCCGTTTCCATCACACAACTGAGCAGACCCCTCACTGCGATCCCGTGCTATGAGTCACGGGCCGGGAAGAAATCCCTGCCTGCCCGAGGCACCGGACAAATAATCCTCGTTTCGGGTGCAAAAAGAGTCACATTGGACTGGTATCTATCTTGCTCCCCCCGAAGTCAGATGTTTTTGGGAATCTTAGTTTTTTGGATTGGGTTTTCGGTTCTTCTCACGATAGGGACGCTGTACCTGGCCCGCATGCTTCTGAGTTGGCTGCTCAGGTGGGTGAACCCCCCCGTCAGCTGACCGCATCGCAGCAGCGCAATGAGCGAAGCGAATAATCTGGAATCTGGAATCTGGAATTCAGAATCCCCTTCACCCAAACCTGCCTGGATCGAACTGGGAGGGCACACGGTCGGCGCCGGTGATGCTCCCGGCGGCGAGCCGGCCGATCTCCCAGCTGGCTGACATTCCGAACCCGGCCAGGCCGGACACCCAGTAGAACCCCGGCAGCGAAGGATCGGATCCGATGAGAGGAAGTCCATCCGGCGCGAAGGTGCGAAGGCAGCACCAGGCCTGCTTGCGCTCGGCATCCTTGAGTGCGGGAAGCTCCTTCCACAACACTTCGGCCATGTACTGCTGGACTTCCGGATCGAAACTGGCTTCCAGCCCCTCGTCAAGCTCCGCATCGCAGACACAGAAGAGGATCCCATCCGATCGCGGGCGAAAATAGAAATCCTTCTCCAGGTTCCAGACAGGCGGAGCATCCGGGTCGATCTCAACCTGGGACTGCAGAACAAAGAGGTGTCTTCTGAAGGCTCGGAGAGGCATCTGGGTGGCTCCGGCGGCCTGGGCCACCCGGCCCGACCAGGCCCCTGCCGCATTGACCACGCGGCCTGCTTTAATGAGCCCTCCGCTCGTGGAGACCTCAAAACTCCCGCCACTTCTGATCTGCTCGACTCCCATGTTGTAGCGAAAAGTTACGCCCCGCCGGCTTGCCGTGTCGATGTAGTGGTGAAGCAGTCGCCGAATGTTCATCACGCCGTCGCTGGGAGTCCACAGGGCAGCGTGAAAGGAATGCCCTTCGAGCAGAGGGACCTGGTGGCGTACCTCGGCAGGGGGACGGATCTCAGAATCGAAAAGATCGGGGGCCTGCAACTCCTCCAGCACGGTGGGCGATCCCAGCAGCAGCGAGCCGGTCTGGTTGAAGCCGCTCGCGCGAGTATGCTGTTGGTAGAAAGAACGGCTGGCGGCGAACAGTTGCCGAATCGAGTCGGACTGGGTCCCCTGGATGACCATGGAAGCGTTCAGTCCGGAGGCGTGCAGACCCGGTTGGTCCTCGGTCTCGATCACCACGATCGAGCCGGAAAAGAGTTCGCTCAAATGAAATGCTGTGGAGGCGCCGGCGAAACCCGCGCCCACAATGAGAACATCCGTTTTCAATTCTCTTCTCTTCACCAACATTCTACGACTTCACCTCGAAAGTGCCATCCGCAAGCGTTATCTTACTTGTGCAGGTAGTGTCCTGTCCGGGCAGTACGCGGTGTTCATTCGCCGAACTTTCCCGACAGTGCACCAGGCCAGGGACCTGACGCACGCACTGGCCCGGGTCTGCTACTGGAGAAAAAGTCAGGTTCACGGTATATTTCTTAGTGTGAACGTGAGTAGAGGAAGGCGATCAGTGTCACAGCAATTACTACGATTTGTAGCTATCGTTACACTGCTGGACTGCGCGGAGAGGGAATCAGATGGCGGACAATGACGATGTATTAGACGCTCGAGACGCGGCATCCTACCTGCGTATCAACGAGCAGACCGTCCGCAGGCTTGCCCGAGATGATGAGATCCCGTCAGTTAAGGTTGGGGGTTCCTGGCGGTTCAAGAAAAGCTCGCTGGACGCCTGGGCCGGGATGCAGGAGCAGCGGTCACGAGTGGGCGCCAAGCGGATTCTTGTGATCGACGATGACCCGGGGATCCGCCGGGTTGTGCAGCGATCTCTGGAGCGCAACGGTTTGACGGTCGATACCGCCGGCGGGAGCGACGAGGTTTTGCCCATCGTCAGGGACGAGCGACCCGATCTCGTTTTTCTCGATTTGAAACTTCCAGGTCTCGACGGACCCTCGCTGCTGGCGAAAATCCGAGATGGCTGGGGGAATGTACCGGTCGTCGTCATTACCGGCTTCCCGGACGGGGAGTTGATGGAGCGGGCCCTGAACCATGGTCCCGTGACTTTGGTGTCAAAGCCTGCCACTCCCAGCCAGATTCTCGACACTGTCAAGGGAATCCTCGGTCAGTGATGTCGCTACCGACCTGCTGAATGGTCGTCCGCCGCAAGAGGACCGCTCCCGCATGAGACCCTTATCCGAGGTCGGTGCGTTTTGAGTCCGTGTCTCTCCTGCAGGGTGACTACTCCGGCTGGAACGAGCTGAGGCTCCCCATGATCAGGGCCATTGCAGACGAATGAACATCCACGAGTTCCAGGCCAAGGAGATCTTGAGTTCTTTCCACGTTGAGGTCCCCCGAGGCCGCATTGTCACCTCCGCAGACGAAGCTTTCGATGCCGCTCGCAGTCTGGGAGGGGTGGTTGCCGTCAAAGCCCAGATCCATGCAGGGGGGCGGGGCAAGGCGGGGGGAGTCAACATCGCGCGCAGCCCGTCCGAGGCCGAGCAGATTGCCGGCTCAATGCTGGGGACAACGCTGATCACACCCCAGACGGGTTCCGAGGGGCGTGTGGTTCGCCGCGTGCTCATCGAGGAAGGGCTCGACATAGCGCAGGAATTCTATCTCGGCCTGACCATCGATCGCAGCGCCAAGAGGCCTGTCCTGATGGCAAGCCGCGAGGGAGGAGTCGAGATTGAGGAGGTGGCCAGGCGGGATCCGGGCTTGATCCTGAAAGAGTGGATTCACCCGGCCTTCGGATTGCAGCCGTACCAGGCCCGCAACATCGCTCACGGCCTCGGACTCGACGTGAAGCTCACGCGGCAGGCCTATGCATTCATGGTGGCGCTGCATGCAGCTTTTCGGGACACCGACGCCTCCCTGACCGAGATCAATCCGCTGGTGGTCACGCACGAAGACAAGCTGGTAGCTCTCGACGCGAAGATGAACTTTGACGACAATGCCCTGTACCGTCAGAAGCAGATTGCAGAGATGCGCGACTACAGCGAGGAGCAGTCTCTCGAGATTCGAGCCTCGCGTCATGGGCTGAGCTACATCAAGCTGGATGGCAATGTCGGATGCATGGTGAACGGGGCGGGCTTGGCCATGGCAACCATGGACATCATCAAACTGGAAGGGGGAGAACCGGCAAACTTTCTGGACGTTGGAGGTGGCGCCAGCGTTGAGCAGGTCAAGAACGCCTTTCAGATTCTGATCTCCGATGGGGGGGTCAAAGCAGTCCTGATCAACATCTTCGGGGGAATCATGCGATGTGACATCGTAGCCACCGGTGTCGTGGAGGCTGCCGGGGACATAGGAGTGAACGTTCCTGTAGTAGTACGCCTGCAGGGTACTAATGTGGAGAAGGGTCGACAGATTTTACGCGACTCGAGTTTCGACTTCGAAGTCGCGGACGGCATGAAGGATGCAGCTGAGAAAGTCTGTCGTCTGGCGTCATCGCCCGGGAGCTGAAGTTGGCAATCTGGGTAGATTCATCATCGAGGGTTCTGGTTCAGGGAATCACCGGCAGAGAAGGAAGTTTTCACACCGCCCGCTGCATCGAATACGGGACGCGGATCGTGGCGGGAGTGACCCCCGGCAAGGGGGGCACCGAGCACCAGGGAATTCCTGTTTTTTCTACCGTAAGGGAAGCGGTCGACGCTACTGCAGCCGATGCCAGCGCGATTTTCGTGCCTCCAGCTTTCGCCGCTGACGCGATCCTGGAGGCGGTCGACGCAGGAGTCGGATTGGTGGTTGCCATCACTGAGGGCATCCCGGTCAACGACATGCTGAAGGTGTGGGATGGAATCCAGGCCTCGGGCAGCCGATTGATTGGACCCAACTGCCCCGGGATTATTTCGCCGGGGAAGTGCAAGATAGGCATTATGCCGGGCCGTATTCACCAGGCCGGTCGCGTGGGGGTCATCTCGCGCAGCGGAACGCTTACTTACGAGGCAGTCGGCCAGCTGAGCGGGCGTTCGATTGGTCAGAGTACCGGAGTTGGAATCGGGGGGGATCCCATTTCCGGAACCAGTTTCATCGATGCCCTGGAGGCCTTTGAGCGGGACCCGGAGACCGATGCGGTCGTTATGATCGGCGAAATCGGTGGGTCGGCGGAAGAGGAAGCGGCCGAATACATCGGCGCATCTTTCAGTAAGCCCGTGGTGGGCTTCGTGGCGGGGCAGACCGCTCCCCCGGGTCGGCGGATGGGACATGCCGGAGCTATTATCTCTCAGGGCAGGGGAACGGCCGAAGAGAAGATCAAAGCCCTGACCCGGGGTGGAGTCCACGTGGTCAGGAGTCCCGCTCAGATCGGCACGGCGATGGCTGAGATTCTAGGTTGAAGAGGAAAGTCACATGCAGGCGACTCTCGCCATAATCAAACCGGACGCGACGCGCCGAAATATCGTCGGCCAGATCATACGCCGGGCCGAGGATCAGGACCTCGCGGTGGCGGGTATGCGACTCCTGCGGCTGACCAAGAGACAGGCGGAAGGGTTCTACCACGTCCACCGAGACAAGCCCTTCTTCGACGATCTGATCAGCTTCATGTCGGAAGGTCCCGTTGTAGTGATGGTACTGCGCGGCGAGAATGCGATTCAGCGATGGAGAGACATTATGGGTGCCACCAACCCTGCTCAGGCCGAAGCAGGTACCATCAGAGCCGTCTTTGGCGAAGACATCCAGCGCAACTCCACCCACGGAAGCGACAGCCCTGAATCGGCGCGCTTTGAGATCGGTTATTTTTTCCCGGGTCTCGACCTTGTGAAGTAAGCGCGAGGGCGACTCCCGGCAGGTCCGGATCAGGATTCCCACATTGGTGCTTTGGCTCTTCTCTCGCAGCTGACCGAACAACCCCTCGAGCTGCCGCTCAAAAGTCCCGTCACGTTTGAGCGTTTCATGGAATACTGCCTCTACCATCCCACACAGGGCTACTATCGTCGCAGCTCCTCCCCCGTCTTCGGTCGGCGAGGGGACTACCTCACCTCACCGCATACGCACGAGATCTTCGCCCATTGTCTGGCTGATTACCTTTGCACCTGGTTCGTCCGTTTGGATGAACCCGCTCCCTTTTGCGTCTGTGAACTGGGCGCCGGTGACGGTCGTCTGGGGGAGCAGATTCTTGACTATTTGAAGACGGCCTTTCCCGGGTTGTCTGAAGTCATCGACTATCTGGAGATTGATGTTGACCGGGGCGATCTGCCCGAAGCAGTCACCGGAATCGTTCTCTCCAACGAGTTCTTTGACGCCCTGCCCGTGCACCGGGTCTGCCTCAGCGGGGGAGACTTGCAAGAGCTGCACGTGGCCGAGGAGGATGGGGAGTTCCGGGAAGTCCTGGGCCCTCTGTCTGATCCCGGCATCGAGGGCTGGCTGAGAGAGGCGTTCCGTGAGTTGAGGGAAGACTGGATCTATGAAGTCAACCTTCGTATGCCGCAGGTTCTTCAGGTTGTGGATCGGAGAATTGAACGGGGAGCCGTCGTTACCATTGACTACGGCTACACCCAACGGGAGTACCAGGCCAGGCCCCGACCCACGGGCACGCTCGTCTGTTACCGAAATCACCGGGTCAGCTACAATCCCTACGATCATCCCGGTGATCAGGACATGACCTGCCATGTCCATTGGGACATGTTGATGCAGGCGGGCCGGGCTCTGGGATGGAAGAATCAAGAGCTGATGACCCAGCGTGAGTTCCTCATGGGGACGGGCCTGCCCGAGCGGCTCATGCAGGAAGAGACGGCGGGTCTGTTTGCCACAGATCGGCTCAGCACCAGGCTACAGATGAAGGAACTGATTGGCCCGGGCGGGATTTCAGACACCCTGGGCGTTCTGGTACAGGAAGTCAGGTGTCCTGAGCTCACGGGGTGAGGTGGGAAGAGCACCGGGCCGGGCATTGGAGCGGGCAAAGGGGATTGCATGATCGATCGGACTCGCCGGGAGAGACTGACCATTTCCGGGGTCCTCGCACTCACGCTCCTGGGTGCGCCATCGAGTACGGCGAACGGCAGGTCGGTAGTCCACCTGCAGGAGCTGTTGGGCGGACTGGTTCAGCCCATCACCGTCAAGAACGCCGGGGACGGGACAGGACGACTCTTTGTTTTGGAGCGCGCAGGGCGGATCCGGATCATCGAGGGAGAGACGCTTCACCCCACCCCTTTCCTGGACATTTCCTCCCAGGTCGATGTGATCGGAGAAGGAGGGCTGCTGGGCCTCGCCTTTCACCCGGATTTTCCCACTAACGGAATCTTTTTCATTAACTATACGGCTTCCACTGCGGGCGTCTTCCGAATCGTCGTGTCCCGCTTCAGGACGAGCGCAAAGTCCCCCAATCTGGCTGACCCGGCGGAGGAGGTCATACTGCAGATCGACCATCAGACCCTCGTCCACAACGGGGGTGAACTGGTCTTCGGCCGGGACGGTTATCTCTACATCAGCGTAGGTGATGGGGCTTTTATGGAGGAACTCGGCGACCTGGCCCAGGACCTCGGCTCGCTGGCCGGAAAGATCCTGCGCATCGATGTCGATCAGGACCCCTATGGGATTCCCCCCGACAATCTCTTCGTCGGTGAGAAGGGAGCCCGTGGAGAAATCTGGGCGTACGGATTTCGCAATCCGTTCCGGATGTCCTTCGATCGCCTGACAGGAAGGCTCTATGCGGGCGATGTAGGAGAGAGGGATGTCGAGGAGATTGATGTGGTGGTTCGGGGAGGGAACTACGGCTGGCGACATCTGGAGGGGGATCGATGCTTTCCACCCTCCGTCGAGAACTGCGACCGGGATGGGTTCGTTGCTCCCATCGCCGTCTACGGGCATGACGACGGGATTGCCGTGATCGGCGGCCTGGTGTATCGGGGCCCGACCCCCACCGGGCTGTGGGGATCGTATCTCTTTTCAGACTACGTCTCCGGACGCGTCTGGGAATTGCGCGAAGTCTCGGAGGGGAGATTCAGACACCGGCAGGTGGGACTGCTGGGGATGCTGGCCGCCTCCTGGGGCGAAGACGAGCAGGGGGAGGTGATCATCCCCGGCTATCAGAACGGGAAGCTGTTCAGGTTGCTCTTTTCCTGGCTCGAGAATCACGCCCAGGTCGTCTCGGGAGTTTTTGGCGATCTGAGACTGACAACGCGCTTTGACTTTCACAACCTCTCGGGTCAGGCAGCTGAGGGAGTGCTTCGATTTCTCGATGCGGACGGGCAGCCCCGTCCGGTCGTGATCGACGAAGGCTCGACCAGCGATCTTCCCATACGGCTGGACAGCGGAGAATCGAGCAGTCTCACGCTCGATCCGGGCCGAAACCGCTTTCAGGGCTGGGCTCTTTCCTTGACCGATGCACCCTTGTCGAGCAGCGTCCACTTTCTGGTGGGTGGAATGGAAGGCAGCGAACCGGTTCCGATTTCTACCGTATCTTCCTCGACCTGGTCGAAGAGATCCCGGGTTTTGATCGTCCACAGGAGTTCACTGAGCGCCGCCTTTGCCATCGTGAATCCCTGGAACGAGCCCGCCACCATCGGTGTTCTGCTGGCCGGAGATGTGGAGATCGCCCGCCTCGACCTGGAACCACTCCGCCAGATCACCTTTCATGTAGCGACGCTGGAAGGCATGCCCCCGGAATACCAGGGCCCGGTGCTCGTGGAAAGCGACGAGGAGGTGGCCGTCACAGCCGTCGCCACGGTCAACGGGCTGCCGGTCTCGGGGCTTGCCGTGGTCGCCGTGGAGTGACGTCTGCAGGCCTAAAGGCAAGGGTGCGGGCAGGGGACAGGTCACGGTCACGGGCAGGGGCAAGGGATGAGATCGGAGATCTAAACTGCTATTGTTATTGAATTTATAGGAGTTTGGCGCGATAATCGGGTTGGTTTATGGATATTGTCTTACTCGGTGCTCCCGGGTCCGGAAAGGGAACCCAGGGAGAGAAGCTGCGTCAGGAAATGAGGGTTCGACACATCGCAACCGGTGATCTTTTCCGGGCCCATCTAAAGGTCCCGACCGAACTGGGAAGAACTGCCCGCCAGTATATGGATCGTGGTGAGCTGGTGCCCGATGCAACCACCATTGAGATGTTGCGGGGAGAACTTGTCGCCGATTCCGACGAGACCTTATCCGGAGCCCTGTTTGACGGCTTTCCCCGGACCCTCGAGCAGGCCAGGGCTCTGCAGAAGATCCTGGCCGACCTCGGCCGCAGGGTGGACGGTGTTGTTTACATTCGAGTCAGCGCCGAAGAGATTGTCGAGCGACTCTCCGGGCGGCTCATCTGTCGGACTTGCCAGGTCCCTTTCCATCGCAGGTTCAACCCATTTGTGAGCTGTCCCACAGGGGAGTGCGAGTCAGGTGAGTATCTTTATCAGAGAGCCGATGATCGACCCGCGACTGTGCGCAAACGGCTCGAAACATATGAGGAGCTGACGGCGCCTCTAGTCGACTATTATCGCCGCCAGGGCCTCCTCAGAGAAGTCGACGGTGAGGGGACGGTTGCCCAGGTGTCGACGCGGGTGCTTGAGGCGATCGATCGGATTCGGCCGGGAGTCGCAGGATAGACTCTGACCAGGCCCTCAGGAAGCCAGATGGACGACAAAGCACTCGAGCGAAGAGCCCGGCACTCTAAGGGCAGCAAGTCTGTTGGGGAAGTGGAACGAGACAGCCTTAGTCTTCCCCTCGGCGAGGTCCAGCAAACCCCCGCTGAGGCTGCCGACGCACCGGCCCGCCGGATCAGCGATCTGGACCGGCCGGCTCATTACATCAATCGGGAACTCAGCCTGCTGGAGTTTCAGTGCCGAGTTCTCGACGAGGCCCGGGATGCCCGGAATCCGCTTCTGGAGAGATTGAAGTTTCTAAGTATCGTGGGCGCCAACCTGGATGAATTCTTCATGGTCAGGGTGGCGGGCCTCAAAGAGCAGGTGGCGGCAAGCGTACTGGAAGTACCTCCTGACGGGCTGACCCCCGCAGAGCAGCTGGTCGAGATTCGAAAACAGGCTTCTCGGCTGATGGATGATTCGCGGAACTGTTTCCGGCACGAGCTTCAGCCGGCGCTGAAGAAGCAAGGCATTCACATTACCGATTACCAGGACTTGAAGACCAAACAAAGGCGCAAGCTGAAGAGCCTTTTCGAGGACCTTGTTTTCCCGATCCTGACTCCGCTGGCTCATGATCCCGGGCGCCCCTTTCCGTTCATTTCGAATCTGAGTCTCAACCTGGCTGTGTTAGTTCGCGACAAGAACGGAAGGGAGCACTTTGCACGGGTCAAGGTGCCGGGAACTATCCCCAGGCTGGTACCTCTGAAGTCGACCGGGCGGCGCAAGAGCGGCCGTTTTCCCGCCCGCCTCACGTTCACGTGGATGGAGCAAGTGATAGCGGCCCATCTGGATGCTCTCTTTCCCGGCATGGAGGTGGTGGAATCTTATCCCTTTCGCGTCACTCGAAGCGCCGACACGGTGATTCAGGAGTTGGAAGCGAGTGATCTTCTCGAGACCGTGGAGGTGACGGTGCGCCGCCGCCAGTTTGGCCGCGTGGTGCGGGTTGCCGTGAGCGAAGGCATGCCCGGGCACGTCAGAGAGATCCTGATGAAGAACATGAAACTCGAAAAGCAGGATCTGTACACGCTTGACGGCCCCCTGGGCTTCAGTGCTCTGATGGCCGTGGCCCGGCTGGAGAAGTCCGAACTCAGATATCCGCCTTTTTCCCCCAGGCAGCTGGGAAAGACATCGGAGGGGAGACAGAGCGACGGAATCTTTGCCGAGATCCGAAAGCGCGATATTCTCCTTTATCATCCCTTCGACTCTTTTGTTCCGGTTGTTGATTTTTTGAAACAGGCTGCCGCCGACCCGCGTGTTCTGGCTATTAAGCAGACTCTGTATCGGGTGGGATCGGATTCGCCCGTCGTAGATGCTCTGCTGGAGGCCAGGGAGAACGGGAAGCAGGTTGCGGTTCTGGTGGAACTGAAGGCTCGTTTCGACGAGGCCAGCAACATCAGCTGGGCACGCGCTCTGGAGCGCGAGGGGGTCCACGTCGTGTACGGGCTTCCAGGACTCAAGACGCACTGCAAGGTAGCTCTGGTGGTGCGCAGAGAAGCAGACGGGATTCGCAGATACGTCCACCTGGCCACCGGCAATTACAATGCCGTGACCGCTCAGCTGTACACCGACCTGGGGATGTTCACCTGTGATCCGGACATCGGTGCCGACGCCACCGACTTGTTCAATTATCTGACCGGCTACTCTGCAAAGCGGCAATTCCGCCGCCTGCTGGTGGCTCCCATCAACCTGCGAGAGGTGATGTCCTCACTGATTGTCAGAGAAATACGGCATCAGCAGGTCGGCAAGTCGGGGCACCTCATCTTCAAGATGAACTCGCTGGTGGACAAGCAGATGATCAAACTGCTGTACCGCGCGTCACAACAGGGCGTGAAGGTGGATCTGCTGGTTCGGGGCATCTGTTGTCTGAGACCCGGCATCCCCGGTTTGAGCGAGAACATCCGTGTGCTCAGCCTGGTTGGCCGGTTTCTGGAGCACAGTCGTATCTACCTGTTCCGCAATGGCGGGACCCCGGAGATCTATCTGGGCAGTGCAGATTTGATGCCCAGAAACATCAATTCCCGCGTGGAAGCGCTGACTCCGGTATCGGATTCCGACTTGATCGCCGAAATTTGTGAGATTCTGGAGGCGCAGCTAGGGGACAATGCCAACGCCACGCTGCTCCACTCCGACGGAACCTACACCCGGGTCGGCGCTGCGACGACGGCCGCTCTGGACAGCCATCAATACTTTATCGACCGGGCCGACTCCGGTGAGGTTCTCGCTCCCTGAAGGGTCGTATACCCCGGTTCACGAGCGCCGGTCGGTGACCTTCTAGTTGAACGTCCGTACCGTAAAGGCGAGTTGCTGATGTGACCAATCGAGGGGATCGTGTCGGACGGGCTTGCCAGCAGGGGACATGGGATGTTCTGGTGATTGGAGGCGGGGCGTCGGGTCTGGGCTGTGCTCTCGCTTCCATAGCGCGGGGATACAGTACGCTGCTGCTGGAGCAGGCGGATCTCTCTGCGGCAACCTCGAGCCGCAGCACCAAGCTGATTCACGGTGGTGTGCGCTATCTTCGTCAGAGGAATGTGCGCCTGGTGCGCCAGGCCCTGGCCGAAAGGGGACGTCTGATCCGGGGCGCTCCCCACCTGGTACGAAAAATGGCACACCTGGTTCCCGTCTTCAGCCAATGGGAGAAGTTCTTCTACGGATCGGGGCTCAAGATCTATGACCTGCTGGCAGGGTCGGGCAGTCTCGGCGCCTCGTCGCTCCTCTCCACGGACGAAACTCTCAGGTGCTTTCCTGTGCTCAAGGACAGAGGCTTGAAAGGCTCGGTTCAATACTTTGACGCGCAGTTTGATGACTCCCGGCTGGCGGTCAGCCTGGCCCGATCAGTGGAGCATCTGGGAGGACTCGTCCTGACCTATGTACGGGTGTGGGCCTTTGTAAAGGACAATGGCCGGCTGACCGGAGTGGTGGCAAGGGACCTGGAAACCGACCAGGAAATCCGCATCAAAGCGAGAGCGATCATCAATGCTACGGGGGTGTTTTCGGACTCCCTCAGGCGGCTGTGTCATCCTTGCCATCAAAAGGAGGTTCTGGCCAGCCGGGGGACGCACATAGTACTGCCTCTGGGGCGAGCCTCTTCTACTCGAGGTCTTCTCATCCCCAAAACAAGAGATGGCCGGGTGCTTTTTCTGCTGCCGTGGCACGGGGTGCTTCTGGCCGGGACGACGGACGTCGCCGTGTCCGAGCCCGACCTGGAGCCGGCACCCTCGCGGGGCGAAGTCGAGTACATTCTCGAGCATCTTGGCGAGTACCTTGAGCCGGCCCCATCTATGAGTGATTGTCTCAGTGTTTTTGCCGGACTCCGGCCGCTGATTCAAACCAGACCGGAAGAGAACACGGCCGGCCTTTCCAGGGAGCACGCTGTGGTTGTGGATCCCTCCCGGCTGGTCAACCTGATCGGCGGCAAGTGGACGACCTTCCGCATCATGGGTGAAGAGGCGGTGGACGCAGCCGCCCGGGTCGCAGACCTGCCGCCAACTGCGAGAAACGACCGGCTCTGGATTATGGACAGTCCCCGACCGGCGCAACAAGAGTCCCCGGACGCTTCTGACCCGCTTTGCGTTTACGGCCGCGAGCGGGAAAGACTGGAGGAGTTGTCGAGAGACACTCCGGCTCTGGCCCGGCCCGTGCACCCGCGGTTGCCTTATCGGACGGTCCAGATTATCTGGGCGGTTCGAGAAGAGTACGCCCGGACGGTGGAGGATGTTCTTTCACGCCGGACCCGGGCCCTGATCTTAGATGCCCGGGCCAGCGTCGAAGCGGCGCCCACGGTGGCCAGCCATATGGCCCGCGAGTTGAACAAGAATGCCGCCTGGGAGGCCGACCAGGTCCGAGCCTACGAACAACTCGCCCGAAACTACATGGTCGAGCATCTAAGAGACTAACTGGAGGTGTCCGATTGTTCCCATCTTTCATGGGTGTCAGGTTTTCCAGCAAAGGTCGCTAACAAGCACTTGGGCATCCCCAACGCGTCGACCAGTCGGCTTCGGCTCCGCCTGTGTACTTGAATGGTCTAGAATACGTCCAGTAGTCTAGGAGGATAGAATGAACCTGTGGACACGTTGGAGTACACCGCCTACGACCTGAGGATTCGATCGGCTCTTCCCTTTCCGGAGCTGTCCCCAATCCAGCGTACTGGACCGGCCGATGTATCCATACGAAACGGCAGAGTTCCAGATGAGCTGGAGCAACAGACCGGAAAAGGCGTACTCTATCAAGCTAATCACAACGAATTCCTGCTCAAGCTGGATGGTGTTGCCAGGTTCCTAGTCCGTAGTGGCAACGAGATCCTGGTTGATCCCGCCCCAGACTGCATCGAAAGTGACCTGCGTGTGTTCGTGCTCGGTTCTTGCATCGGCGCGCTGCTCCACCAGCGTGGGATCCTGGCGATGCATGCCAGTGCAATTCTCTCGGACAAAGGCGCCGTACTCTTTGTCGGTCCGACGACTTCGGGCAAGAGCACAACCCTAGCCCGGATTATGCAAGAACCGTAGTTCGGTGTTGAAAAACGACTCGAGAAGTGGCCCAACTCGGAAGCGGGCAGGTGTGACAGGCGGATTTGCGAAGAATATGGGTTGGCGAGGCGTTTGAGTGGTTTGGGGAGTGAATTTCAGACAGATCTGGGCCTGGATGAGTGTCGGAAGCGGTTTTTCGGGGGAGCTGGGAAAAGCTAACTGGAGTTCAGGCGACTCAAGACGAGGTGGAAGAGGGGTTGTTCGGGGAAGGCTGAGGAAAGATGGACCCAGATGCGTCGAGTGGTTTGTCGGATCCGGGCCCCAATCTTGAGGACCCGACGACGTAAGGTTTCGATTTCGAGCTTGTGCCAGGGGGTTCCGTGAAGATAGTCGCGCAGGCGCACGAACATCTGGTAAGCCAGTGCATGCAGGAGGAGTCGAAACTGATTGGCCAGGAATCGATGACAGCTGAGTCGGTCCATGCTCAGATGATTCTTGAAGGCCTTGATGAAGTTCTCGGTCTGCCCTCGGTTTGTGTAGTGGTCATAAAGTGATTGGGAGCAGAGATCGTGTAACTACAAAGCGACGATTGATGCCACGCTGATCGACCTCCACTTTGACAATGACGCGACGGGATCGATCCCAGCTGTGGGCTCGATAAAGAAACTCGTCAAACTGACGCTGTTTTTCCTCCAGCTCAACGAACCTCAGCCGAGTCGAATCCAGCAGGGGCTCGACCACTCGCTGCAGGCGAGGGTTTCGACTTAACCCAATGACATACTGGAGTTTATTCTCTTCACATTCACAGAACTCGTAGAGCCGAGGCGTGGCAAAGCCGCTGTCGGCCCGAATCTCAATCTCGACATCCGTCCCCACTGCTTGTCGGATGGCCTCCACGACTCGCTTCAGAATGGGCACGATGTGAGAGGCAGCCCCCTTGTTGCCAGGTCTCAACACGGCACAGACCAGGTCTCCCGTGTCGGCATCGAAGATCAGCAAAGGATGCAGAATGTGGTTTCGGTAATACCCGTGGTAGAAGGAGAACTCCTGTTGGCCGTGAGTGTGGTCGTCGGTACTGTCCAGATCCAGGATGATCTTGCTGGGACGTCTCTTCTTCAGGGAGCGCACATAACGGCCTGGCAGCCACCGGCTCAGACGCATCAGATCCTTCTTGGTGACGGAGTTCTCCAGGCGGGAGAAAGTCGGCTGGGTGGCCAAATCGGGATCGCTCTCTGGCAACTGATCACAGACTGTCTTGAGCATCGGATCCGAGCGCAGCGTATCGGCGTCGTTACAGTCTTCGTAGCCGGCCACGATCTGCAAGACTCGTTGTCGGATCAACTTCAACAGGTCATGACGAACGTAGCGTCGGTCTCGACTTTCCGCAATACACGAACTGAAGCCCTCGCACAATCGATGTTGACGATCCAGGGATCCAAACAACAACCATCCTGCGTCGGAAGTGAGGCTCCCTCCATCAAAACGCGTCGTGATCTTTCTGTGGCTGTGAAATGGCAGGGTATTCTGGCAGACTGCTTTCAACATTGCCGTAGCTCCTGTTTAGGGTCATTGTTTTTGTAAACCCTTTTATATCAGAGGGCTACGGCTTTTTCCTGGAGCCAGAATCTCACTCGGATTCAGATCTTTTGCATAATCCGGGTTAGGTGCGTTGCTTCAACGCGGCTATCCAATGCTGGCAGACGACATCGCGGGTGTTACCTTGAGCCAGGATGGCAAGCCGCTGGTGCTGCCTGCATTTCCTCAACTGAAGCTCTGGTCTGACTCTGCCGAGGAGCTTGACTATCCCAGAAAACAACTGCAACCGGTGCGTCCAGGGCATGAAAGATTTTCGATTGACGTTGTGGATCAGTTCTGTGCCGAAGCAACGCCGCTTCGTCACATTTTCCAACTGAAGGTCAGCAACAAAGACGAACTTCGACTTGAGCCTGTTGAAGACTCCTGGCGGTTCGGGCCCTTGTTGGGGAACACCTATCACGCCCGATTCTTAGATGGTCTGAGAATGCGAGCACCACACTTCCAACTCCTGTCGGAGGTTGCCAATCAGGTGCCGGTGACACGCGTAATTCGGCCGTCGTTTCCAAACCGACTCCCAGAGATGATGGAAATGATTGAAGAAGATCTCGACAAAGAGCAAAGCTGAATCCGGGAGTGGCTTCAACATTCGTCACGGGGCCTTAACGAATGGGTAAAATCATCTGGCTCGCGTCCTATCCCAGGTCCGGCAATACCTGGATGCGGGTTTTGCTGACAAACTATTTGTGTCCTGCTGATCAGCCGGCAGACATCGATTCGATAGGGATCGGTTATCCGATTGCCAGTTCTCGACAGTCTTTCGACGAGCATGTGGGAATCGAATCTTCCGATCTGACCGACGCCGAAGTTCAGCGATACCGCCCGCGTGTGTACGAACAGATTTCCGAGCGGAGCGAAGAAACGGTTTTCCTGAAGGTCCACGAAGCATTTACATACAACGACGACGGGTCTCCTCTGATTTCAAAAGCGGCGACGAAGGCAGTGCTTTACCTGATTCGCAACCCCCTGGACGTAGCCGTTTCGTTTGCTTCCCACAGTCGTTGCCCGATCCAGGTGACGGTAGACGCGATGGGGGAAGAGGGGAAACAGCTGGGGGATGCGGTGGGGCGCGCGCAGTTTCGTTTCCCAGAAAAAATCCTGACTTGGAGCCGCCATGTGACCAGTTGGGTCGACGAACCTGGGCTGAATGTCCATGTGGTGCGCTTTGAAGATCTCATCGCCGATACGGCGGGTACCTTCGCCGAAGTCGTCCGTTTTTCCGAATTAGAGGAAGACCCGCATCGAATCGCCAAGGCGGTCGAGTTCTCCAGTTTCAAGAAGCTGCAAGCCCAAGAGCGAGATCGCGGGTTCGGGGAGAGGCTCCCCCAGTCCGAGTCGTTCTTCCGCCGGGGCAAAGTCGGTTCATGGAGCGAACAAATGCCCGCCGACCTGATCAAAAAGTTGATCGCCGACCAGAGAGAAGTGATGTTCCGCTTTGGTTATCTGACCGACAATGGAGCGCCCATCGATTAGTTTCTAAAGCATCTGTGTATGGTAATCATTCTTTGCCAGAACCTTAACTTCTTAAGAAACCGGTAAGACACCGGAGGTGAAACCTTCATCGACGACCAGGAGATGACCTAGTGCACTAGGGTGAAAGGATCCCGTGCGAAAGATCGCGTACACGGCGAATCTAAGAGTCTTCGAAAACTCATGAATTCTCCGGTTTAGCTCTCCCGCGAGCTGCTGATGCAAGCAAGTGTAACGAGTATGATCCAAAGATGCGGGTCGCGCTGATTGGACTCCCTGGCGCCGGGGTCAAAACCGTTTTTTCGGCGATCACAGAGTTGGGCGACCCGGGAGACGGATCCCCGCGCAGCTTTGGCGCCCACCGGATCGCGGTTTTGCAGGTTCCTGACCCTCGTCTCGACCTCATCGCAAGAGTCTTCCGGCCCTCCAAGACCGTACCTGCGGCCATTGAAGTGATCGAGTTTCCGGGTCTCTTCGGCGACCGTCCGGATCCCCGGGCGGTGGCAGGAAGCCGGGAGTCCGACCTGCTGGCGCTGGTCCTGCGGGCCTTTCAGAAAGACGCCGTTCCCCACCCCCGGGGACGTGTTGACCCGGGTCGGGATCTGGACCGTCTCGGTGAAGAGACGCTGCTGGCCGATCTGCAGATCGTCGAGAGCCGTCTACACAGGCTGAAGACCGGTCTCGGTAAACGCAAGGATGAAGAGGAAGAGCAGGAGATGCTGGTCCTGGAATGCTGCCGCGAGCTTTTAGAAAAGGGACAGCCGCTGCACCGGATGCACTTCACTGAGTGGCAGAGCCGGCGCCTGCGAGGCTTCGGTTTCTTGAGCCTGAAGCCGGCATTCGTCCTGCTCAACATCGGCGAGGAACAGATCCAGGAGCAGGAGTCGCTGCTGGCTCCCTTTCAGGCGGCCGGTTATGCCTCCCGGGCCATCTGTGCCGACATCGAGTCCGAACTCGCCCGTCTCGAGGAAGCGGACCGAGAAGAACTGATGCACGATTTTGGGATCGGGGAACTGGCAACTCCAGTCGTGATCCAGGCCATCTTTCAGGCCCTCGATCTCGTGACTTTCTATACCTACAGCGGCGATGAGTGCCGGGCCTGGACGCTATTCAGGGGCCAGAAGGCAGTGGATGCCGCCGGTCGAGTCCACACCGACCTGGCCAGCGGCTTTATTCGTGCCGAGGTGGTCGGCTTCGAAGACTTTGCGGCGCTGGGAGATCTCAAGAGCGCGAGGGCGGCCGGAAAGTTGCGGCTGGAAGGGCGGGACTACCCGGTCCAGGACGGGGATCTCATCCAGGTCCGCCACAGTCGTTAGGGTTGCTTCCCCTGGCGCAGGCTGTCGAGCAGTGACTTGGCGGTGTTGGCGAGGAAACCGCCTTCCTTTGCCTGGGCTGCCGATTCCAGGAGTTGCTCTAGAACCTGGAGCACGGCAGCCGATCCGTCCGATGTATCCAGGTCGTGGATCTCCACGGTTTCCAGGTCCACGACAAAGGGCTCACCGCCCCCCAGCAGGCTGAGCCTGGCGGTCACGTCGTTAAGGAGTATGTGGTCGATCTTGAGGGAAGAGGAGCCGGGGCCTGCCAGTGACGCGGTGGAGGCTTTTTTCCCCGCTTTCAAGCGCTCCACAATGGGCTGATAGTTAAACCTCAGCCCCTTTCGCTCGATCAGGAGCTGAACCGGGCTCGCCTCGATCTCTGAAATGTGGCCCTGCTCGGAAAGAAAACTCAGCAGGCGGGCACTGACACGCAGGTGGCCGACCTCGGTGAAAGAAGCGTCGCTGAATCCAGCCGGGTTGGCTACCGTCAGACCCAGCACTTCAATCTTTCCCCGAAAGGGAGACACCCGAACTTCCTCGGCCGTGACCGGCACTCCCAGGTAGTCGGTTCCCAGCTGGCAGATCTTGGTTCTAGCGAAGGAGTTGAGCAGGCCGGGGCCAGGCCACAGGAAAAGCGCTGCCAGCAGCAGCGCCGCCAGACCCAGGGTTACAAGTCGTTTCATGGTGCCTCCAGGGTTGACCATCGAGGGACCCTCTCGAACAAATCCGGCTTCTCCAGCCGGTTGCACAGCTCCTCGAAGTCGGCTCTCGGGACCCCCCCCCACTTGATATCGTCTACGGCCAATCCCAGCTCCACATCCAGGCGTAGAGTTGCCAGCTGTCTGTACAGTTGAACTTCCGTCCACGCATCCGCCAGGTTGTGCGCGAGCCGGCGGGCGCCGCGTACCTGGACGACCCACTCATCAGCCCTGCGAGGGATTCCTTCCAAATGTTTGTAGTGCTCCAGCAGGGTTGCCGCCGACTTCTTGCCCCACCCGCGAATCCCGGGAATCCCGTCCGCGCTGTCTCCCACCAGCGCCAGCCAGTCGGGAATCGATGAAGGGTCTACTCCAAACTTTTCCCGGACGCCCTCCTCGTCGATCATCACCCGGTTGCGCCGGTCAAAGCAGACGACGCGCCGGTCCACAACGCACTGGGCCAGATCCTTATCGGGAGTACAGATGAGAATCTGCCTGACCCGCGTGTCTGCGGACCATTGTGCGGCGGCCGAGGCCAGGGCATCGTCCGCCTCAAACTCAATCATCGGCCAGTACGCGACCCCCATGGCCCGGGCCGCGTCCTCGACAAGGTTGAACTGGGAGAGGATCAGCGGATCAACTCCCTCTCCGGTCTTGTACCCTTCAAAGAGATCGTTGCGAAAGGATTCGATCACATGATCAAATGCGCTCGCAATATGCGTCACTTCACCGCCCTGCAGCAGCCCCAGGACCGACTGGATGAAACCAATCGTTGCTCCAACCTCCTGTCCCGAGGAAGTCTGCCGGGAAGGAGCACCGTAGAAAGCTCTGAACAGCTCATAAGTGCCGTCAAGCAGGTGGACACGAAACACTGAGCACCTCGTCGTTCGGACGTCGCTTATCAACAGCTTTCTCACAGTTGTGGAAAAAGCCTTGTGGATTGCTGAGTTTCGTTACCCAGGCCCACAAGTATTTGTCACCGCACCGGGATCGTGAGGCCGCGGTCATTCTGCCTCCGGCTCACTTTCGGCTTGTTCGTAAATGGCGTCGATGATGTCGGCGAACTTGTCGCGAACCAGGGTCCGGCGGACCTTTAGAGTGGGTGTCAGAAGACCGTTCTCGACGGTCAGCTCGGCCGGGACGACGCGGAAATGTTTGATGGTCGACCAGTGCGGCAGCCCCTCGTTACTGCGCTTGACGGTTCTCTGAAAATGCTCCTGCACCCTGGGATCGCGCAGCAGCTCTTCCGGGGTCGGTTGAGCCGCAATCCCCAGACGTGCCGCCAAGCCGGCGAGGTTCCCGAAAGCAGGGAAGAGGAGGGCCGCGCAGAACTTCCGGGCGGCTCCCACAACCAGGACCTGGTCCACCAGAGGAGCTAAGATCAGTCCGGCCTCCAGTGGCTGAGGCATTACATATTTTCCCGTGGACAGTTTGAAGAGATCCTTCTTTCGGTCAGTAATCTGCAGCAGACCGAGTTCGGTGAAGCGTCCGATGTCACCCGTGTAGAGCCACTTGTCGGTGTCGATGCACTCGCGGCTCCGTTGCGGGTCGCGGTAATAGCCCTTCATTATGTTGGGCCCACGGGTCAGAATTTCGCCGTCGGGGGCGATGGCTACCTGGACGCCCGGCAAAGGGATACCCACTGTGCCGGCACGGTTGAACCCGGGCCGGTTGCAACTGATCGTGGGGCTGGTTTCGGTCAATCCATAGCCCTGAAGCACCTGAATCCGCGCTGCCGCAAAGAGGTTCACCAGATCGGCCCGCAGGGGCGCTCCGCCGCAGATAATGAAATCGATCCGACCTCCCAGAGCCTTTCGCCACCTGGAAAAGACGAGTCGATCGGCGGTCTTCAATTTTACCCGTCCCCAGCCGGTCGAACCGGTTTCCAGATCGTAGTTCCCGGCCATCCCGAGTGCCCAGTCGAAGAGTTTTCTCCGCAGTCCCCGCAGCTGACCACCGCGCTCCAGAATACGGTCATAGAATTTCTCGAGGACCCGCGGAACCGTAGCGAAAATGGTGGGGCGGATCGTGCGAAGATGCTGCGAGATCTCGTCGGGAGTGACAAAGAAGACGCTCGCACCGTAGTTCAGAAAACCGTAGTGAAGGGTTCTCGCAAAGGCATGGGTCAAGGGAAGGAAAGAAAGGGCGACGTGCCGGCCCCGGTCCATGCCTTCCAGCGCACTGAAAGAGGTCAGCGCATTACAGGTGAGGTTTTCGTGAGTGAGCATCACCCCTTTGGGATGGCCCGTAGTCCCCGACGTGTACACGATGGTGGCCAGATCGTGGGCATGGATCTGATCCCTTAAGTTGTCGGCGGCTTCAGGATCCTGCTTCAAGCGTTCACGGCCCAGCCGAATCAGTTCCTCCATCGTCCTCATCTGAATCCCCAGCTCCGGCAGCTGAAGAGCGAAGCCCGACTCCTCGGCACCGGGCTGCGCAACGACGACCAGCTCGAGTTGTCGCAGCTCGGGGATAACGGACCACAGTCTCTCGAGATACTCATCGTTGGAAACGATTAGAGCCCTGGCCTCGGCGTGCTTGAGAACGTACTCGATCGAGTCCTGGGTGTGGGTCAGGTAAATGGGAACGTCCACGAGTCCGGCGGTCAGGCACGCCATGTCCGCCACACCGAAGTAAGTGTCACTGTTCATGAACAGGCAGACACGATCGGCACGGGCCAGGTTCAGATCCTGAAGGCCCAGGGCCAGTTCGTCCGAATACTGCAGAAACTGGCGGGTCGAGACTTCGATCCACTTGCCGTCCGACAGCCGGTTGAACGCCTTCGGAGACGGATTGCGCTGCTCGGCCTCCACGAGGAGGGATGGAACGGTCCGGCCCAGTACGACCCCGCCCGTTTCTTTATAACCTGCAACCGCCGGGACCACCTGCAGATCAGAGGCCGGAAAAGCCTTTCGACGCTGCCGCGGCTGGTAGCTTCCTTCATCCATCCTGACTTTGAATTGTAGCTGGATGGCGAAAGATTCCAAATTATTCGCTTCGCTCATTGCGTTACTGAGGCGCGGGCAGCTGTGCCTTTACAGGAATGGGCAGAGTGGATGCACTATGAGGCGCCGACGTTTTCCAGATTCCAGATTCCAAACTTTCTTGCTGGTTGTTGGCTTTTGCTCGGCGGCTTCCACGGCGCGGCGCAGTCACTGTCGTTCCTGCCTCTGCAGTTTCCTTGACGGTTGGGTTTCCTCGCGGCTGGCGGTCCGGTCCCGGAGATGGCCTGTGCCGCCGCCGAGCCGGCAGAGGCGCGAATTTTCAATGAGCGCGCAATTTGGAATCTGGAATCTGGAATCTGGAATCCCCCCACCGTGGTATGGTCTGGCTGGCGCTCGATGTTGAACGAATCGGCGTCGGATCGCCTCTAAAAGTTCACGTGGAGAGAAGTTGCGACCGGAAGAAGAGTTGAAATGCTCCGCTTGAAGCTCCGCTCCCTGCAGATTTCCCTTCTGAGCCTTACTCTCTGGGCCTCTGTGACGCCTGTCTCAGCCACCTCGGGAGTCGGGGTCAGCGACGAGGAGTTTCAGCAACTGTCACTCGATCTGAGTGAACCTGCCGGATATTTCGGAACCGACAATCTGGTGTCCAACGAGACGTCTTTCCTGCACGTGACCGACGATCTGGTGCAGTTAGCGCCTCGGGGTCAGGTGTACCTGGGGGCGGGTCCGAGTCAGAATTTCACCTACATCGCGAAAATCAGACCCTCATTGGCGTTCATTCTGGATCTGCGGCGGGACAACCTTCTGTACCACCTTCTCTTCAAGTCCTATTTCCTGGTGGCCGAGGACCGCTGGGAGTTCCTATCGTTGCTTTTCTCCAAGAGCCCGCCCTCCCAGGAGGAAAGAGCTCCCCAGGCCACGGTCGCGGATCTGGTGCAGGGGCTCCGCCACCGGGAGACAGACTGGCAGGCCTTTTCGACTCGAATCGTAGAGGTCTCAGATTTGCTGGTGGAGCGCTATCCCAGGTTGCTGGATGAAAACGATCGCGCTCGAATTCACTCGATCGCCGCCAAGTTTGTGCGGGACGGCTTCAAGATTCGGTACGAGATTCCAGGGCGGCCGATGCTCAGTTTCTTTCCAAGTTACGCCGATCTGATGCTCGAAACCGACCCGCGTGGAGAACACCGGCACTATCTGAACAGCGAGTCCGAATTTCAGTTCATCAAGCGGATGCAGATGGAGAACCGCATCATTCCGGTGATGGGGAACTTTGGGGGCCGAAAGGCTCTGGTGGCGATTGGCAAAGAGATCAGGCGCAGAGACCTCACCGTCTCGGCGTTTTATCTGTCCAACGTTGAGTTCTATCTGTTCCGCAGGCGGGTCTTCCGCCAGTTCGTGGAGAATATACGCACACTCCCGATTGACCGCAGGAGCCTTCTTATCCGGAGTTATTTCAACAACTGGTTTGGAACCTGGCGGACTCATCCACACTCTGTTCCCAACTATTTTTCCACCTCATTGACCCAACACATCGAACGGTTCATCGAACTGGATCGCCGTGCCCAATATACGAACTATTGGGATCTGGTAACGCGGGATTATGTGGGCGCCCCGGCGCAGCCTGTGACTGTCGATTTGGAGCCGCCGTCGCACTAAGGCGTTACCGGCAACCGCGCGAGGAACGAACGCTTACCGCACGATCACCTTGACCCGGGTTCCGGCCGGTAATCTTTGATCCGCCGGCAGGCGGTTGAGCCTGGCAAGTTCATCGGGCCCCTGTTCCGGGTGGGGAAAGAGCCTGGAGACGTCACCCAGGGCCCCCCCCCCGCCGGATCCGGTAAATCTTGACGTGATCCGGCTGTACTGCCAGGATGCGGGCATCCCGAAGTTCTCGAAAACTGGTCACGGTCTTCTCCAGTTGCTGCGAGTACCTCGAGAACGATTCTTCCGGGGCCAGCCCCACCAGTTCGTAGAGAAGATCCCCATGGTCGATGAAAGCCGCCAGGGCGCCGAGCAACTGTCCGTTACCCGGGTTGCGGATCCGATAGCGCGCCAGGTATCCCTGCAGGCCGTTGATTCTCATCCGGCGCCCGTCCAGCAGTTGGACCGACCCCTCCTCGGCCACCTGGCGGGCCCGGCTCTCCGGGGTGTCGGCGGCCCCGGGCGGTGCCAGGGTCAGCTGCACCCCGACAACCTGGCTCGGGTCCAGGAACAGCACGGCACTTTTTGAGTTCTGCACTTTCCAGTTGTCGGGAAAGTCAATACGAAAGCGCAGATCGGGGTGATAGAAGGTGCCATCTTCCGAGAAACCTTCTCTGGGGTCCGGGCCGAAAACAATGCCCTCGAGATGGTCCAGGAAGGTATTCCTGTTTACCCGTAGATCGGAGCGCGGATCCGCGTCCATCACCTCCCGCGCGTGATCGGCAGTAGCCCGAATCCGGTCCGGGGGATCGGGGTGAGAGGCCAGCCAGCCCGGGATCTGCTGCTCGCTGTCTTCGCGCATCGCCTGGAAGACCTGGAAAAAGTCGCTCAACTTGCGCGGGTCGTAGCCGCCCCGGTACATGTACTGGACGCCCAGCCGATCCGACTGCCTTTCGGCATCCCGCCCGTACTTGAGAAAAAGCAGGCCCATTCCCACCTGTGCAAGTTCGCTAAACTGCCTGAAGGTCGGAGAAAAAATGCTCCCCGCCCCCAGTGCCAGACCGGCAAGCTGGGCCTTGGAGGCCTGCGTGACACCGTGGCGAGCAGTGATATGACCGATCTCGTGGCCAAGGACGCCCGCCAACTCCGCCTCGTTGTTCATGTAGGCGAGGATCTGGCGGGTTACATACACGTAACCTCCGGGCAAGGCAAAGGCGTTGATCACGTCAGAATCAAGTACCGTAAAGGTCCACGGCAGATCGGGTCGGTGGGAAACCCTCGCGAGTTCGGCCCCGGCGTGGCCAACATAGTTCTGGAGGCGGGTCGACTGAACTCGCCCGAACTGGCGCTGAATCTCGGGATCGGACTGGCGTCCTATCTCGATTTCCTGGCTCTCAGAGAAGAGGGAGATTTGCTTCTTCCCCGTGACCGGGTTGCGGGTACATCCGGCCAGGGTGGCGCCGGCGAGCCCAAGCACAAGACAGCAACGCAATCTTGGGAACTTCATTATGACAGGAGGCATGCAGTACTTTATCGGCGAAGGTCAGCACCGTCAACTTCACCGTTTCTTGATCCTTGCGGGGGAATCGAGGCCGTGAGATCTCACAGCATCGCAGGCCGAACGCAGGGCCTCGACAAGCGGCCGATCGAGGCAGGGGGGCATCAAAGGGCACGGGCGTTTGTCCACAGTTGTTCTTCGACCCCAAAGACGTTGTATCATCTCTTTGTTGACCTGAACCAAGTACGAGAGCGCTAACCCACAAAAGGAGTTGGACAAATGCCCCCAAAAAGCATGCTAGACCCGTAAGGAGTCCCCCCGGCTCTGCCGGGGAGGCAGCCAGAGTTTGACAGTTCCGGGAATAGGTGAAAAAACTCCCTTCCGTGAGCCGAGCAAAGCATCACGAAAAGGAGTTTTATGAGTAACTACAAGAGCTTACAGCATACAAAATGGGAGTGTAAGTACCATGTGGTGTTCATCCCCAAGTACCGCAAGAAGTTGATTTATGGGGAGCTGCGCAGACATCTCGGTCAGGTGCTGCGACGGTTGGCTGGGCAGAAGGAAAGCTTGATTGAAGAGGGCCACCTGCTGCCGGATCACGTGCACGTGATGATCTCGATTCCGCCAAAGTTTTCTGTGGCGCAGGTGATCGGGCACATCAAAGGGAAAAGCGCCATCCACATTGCGAGGAACTTTTCAGAGAGTCGGCGTAACTTTGTTGGACAGCACTTCTGGGCTCGCGGATACTTCGTATCGACGGTGGGTCGGGATGAGAAAGTGATTCGTGAGTATATCCGGCGGCAAGAAGCAGAAGATCGTCGCCAGGATCAGCTCAGGCTGCTGTAGCCAAGCCACCTGTAGGTGGCACAAGTGGCCGCGGTAGCGGCAACGTCAAGTCCGCTTTGAGCGGCTCACAAGATTAAAGCCCCCGGCTTTGCCGGGGGATACTTACTTGTTTTCTCTTGCACGCTGCTTGTTGTCACCCTCGCAATGGTAGCGGTGCCGGCGCAGGATGCGGAAACCATCACCAAGGTGCAGAAAGCACTCAAAGAAAAGGGATTCGATCCAGGTCCCATCGATGGACTGATGGGTCCGCGCACCAGCAGGGCTCTGCGTGACTTTCAGATTAAGAACGACATTCAGGTCACCGGGCAAATCAATAAGGAAACCCTGGATCGACTGGGAATCAAGGGAGGCCTGATGGGGAGGGTCGGTTCTGGCGTCAAGACAATCGCCGGTGCTGCAACGACCGCCGGAAAAGCCACGGCTCGGGGAGCTAAAGCAGCGGCAGATGCTTCGGCGACCGCCGCGGGAGCGACGGCCTCAGGGGCCAAGACGGCAGCCAAAGGGGCGACGATCGGGGCCAAGGCCACTGCTTCCGGAGCTCAAACGGGTGCCCAGGCGACCGCTTCCGGAGCTCAGACGGGTGCCGGCGCCGCAGCCAAGGGTGCCAAGGCTACCGCGGGCGGAGCCGCAACTGGTGGAAAAGCGGTGGCATCGGGAGCGACCAAAGGGGCAAAGACCGTCAAGGGCTGGCTGCCGGGCGGAAAAGGCGGGGATCTCGCCAAGCGGGTCGAAACCAAACTGAAGAAGGATCCCAGTGTCAATGCCGAGCAGATTGAGGTGAGGACGGAAGGTAATAATGTCTACTTGATTTTTTCGGGGGGGAACCGCGACCAATGGAACCGAGCCGTCGTGGTCGCCCGAAAAGTCGACGGGGTAGACAATGTGTTCATCCGGTTGCCGGAATAGCGCTCGCTTTTCGCTCGCGCTGGTTATTGGTTACCAGTTACCGGTTACCACGAACGCCTGACCGGAGACGAGGCGACTGGGCACGAATCTTCGGTATTTATTTTTTAATTTTCAATTTTTAATCTTTAATTTTTAATTAATTCTCTCAACCGACCGGCTTGGTCTCATACATTCCCAGGATGGTTCGCCCGTCTTCGCGAACTTTTGCAATCAGCTGGGGAGGGCTGACGGGCTCGGCGTGAGGGGCATAACTGAGAATGAGTCGGGACGGGTACTCGAGCGTGTCGCACTTGAGGGTGAGGACGACGCTCCCTTCGGGTTCCTGAACCGCTGCTTTTCCCCAGGTTTCCAGAATCCAGGGAGCGACGGCCGGCCCGAAGCGGATCATCACCTCATTCTCTCCGCTCTGGCGGTGGAACTGTTCTCGATAGCGCGCCACGTCAAGATCCTCGGGTCCGGAAAAGCCTTCGTCGAGTTCGGTGACGGAGAGGATTCGCTCGAATTTGAAAGTCCGAATGTCATTGCGCAGCTCACAGTGGCCCGTCAGGTACCAGTACCCCAGACTCTTGGTCAGAAAATAGGGGCGAACGGTTCGCTGGCGCTTTTGATTGCGCGTCAAAGAGTAGTAGTCGAGTCTTACCTTCCGGCTGTCTTCGACCGCTGATTTGAGCGCTGAGAACTGTTCCGACACGGGCGCGGAAGTCTGCTCGAACACGATGGGATCCCGGTTGGGTTCGGCCGGGTCGAGAGAAGCCTCGATGGCGTTTCTGATCTTCTTCTTCAGGGACGCAACCGTTTGCGGGTCTACTTCAGGATCCAGTATGTGAATCGCCATCAGCAGCGCAATCGCCTCGGGACGAGTGAACCGAAGGGGTCGATTCAGCATCTGGTCAAACTCGATGAACACCCGGTTCTCGTCGACGTAAATGTCGACATAGTCATCGGGTTGAAACGGTGGCTTTCCGATCAGAAGTATGAAATCGAGTTCTTTCAGGAGCTCGCGGGGCTTCAGAGTCACCTGCTGGGCAAGCTTTTCGACCGTGACACCCTGGTTCTGCGACACGTAGCTCATGATAAACAGAATTCGGTTGATTCGGTCGGTTACGTTCATGTCAGGGTCTCGAGCGCCTGGCGCAGATCCTCTTGTATCTGGTGCGGTTCGAGGACGCGGGCGTCGGTCTTTTGAGAAAGCAGCCAGGAAACCAGGCCGCCACGGTTGGAAACCCTCAACTGAAAAACATCCGCCGAGAGCTGCTTGGCCGAGGCCAGCTGGGGACGCAGTTCGGGTACCCGATGGGGCGTGATCCTGATCCTCACATCGATCGGTTCGTGAAAATCGTACTCCCAGGGCTGCTGATTCAGGTAGCGCTGGAGCGAAAAACTCTCCGAAATCTCATAATCGGGCGTACCCGGGCGGCGGGGATTCACTTCCAGCTTCTGGATGCGCGTTACCACGAAAGAGCGGATGTCCTCACGCAGATGATCCCACCCGATCAGCGTCCAGTTGCCCTTCCGAAAGATGAGGCCGTATGGGTCGACGAGACGTTCCGAGGTCTGGCCTGTAGTAAAGGCATAATATTTGAACCGAACCCATTTTCGTCGTTCCAGGGCGTCTTGGATCCGGGGCAACCACGGACACCGGGAGCCACTGCCGGCTTCCTTCCGCTGGTATGTGATCTTGATCTGGCTGGTCGGTGGATCTGAGGATTGCTGCAGGGAAATGATCTTGTGGAGAGACGTTTCCAGTTGATCGCGATAAGGAAAGCTCTCGTTCTCGAGCACCGCCGAAGCCGAGAGCATGAGGAGAGAAAACTCCTGCGGCGAGAAATGAATTTCGGGGAGAAACAGCCGTTCCTTCTGGATGACGTATCCCTCTTTCTTGATCTCGGATCCGTTCTGGTAGTCGATCGGAATTCCCAGCGCAATCAACTCGGCCTTGTCTCTCTCGAATTTGCGCTGGTTCGATTCTTCGACTCCTCTGGAGTAGTCGTCGGGAAAATGGTTCTTGATTTCCTGCCAGGAAACCGGTTCCAGAGCGTTGAGTAGGTAAGTGATCAGATCGAGGAGTCTTTCGGTTCGGTTCAACGAGTGTAGTTTATGGGAAGTGGTCGTCTCAGAGCAACCGGATAACCGCCACAATTGACCGAGAAAAACCTTGACCGAGCCTTCGGAATCGTCTTAAGTGATATGACTTCTTGCTGGGGAGTGGACTCATGACGTTTGTGATAGCGGAACCCTGTATCGGTACCAAAGACGCTGCCTGCGTCGATGCCTGCCCGGTGGACTGCATCCATCCCCGAGCCGACGAGGCTGAGTTTGATTCCGCCACCCAGCTTTACATAGATCCCGTGGAGTGTATCGACTGCGGGGCGTGCGTTCCGGAGTGCCCGGTAGAGGCTATTTTCCCGGAAGACGAGGTCCCCGAGCAGTGGCTGGAGTACACGAAGATCAACGCGGACCACTTCCAGAAGGAATGAGGACAGGACGGGAGGCGCCTTGGGCGGCGACCCGGGAGCGCCCTGGGGGCGCGACCCCCGAGTTGCTGGGGCGGGACGAAAGAGTGGGCAGGGCCCCGTGGCGACTCCCGGGGGTATTTAAACGGTCGCTGCCCCGGGGCCCTGCCCACTCTTTCTTGAGGCTACACGACGGTCGCGGCCCTGAGGCCCCTCCCACATTACCTAATTCCCCGTTGCGTAGCTGGACAGCTATAGACCGGCCAGGGTGCGGAGTCCGGTCACGGTGAAGGGCAGGTCCGAGGAAATCACCAGGGTACCTGTAAAGCCTCCTCCCGCCTCAGCTGGAAAGATCTGGTCGACAAACTGGGCAGCGTGTTCACCAGCTTCCATCACGGCATCCTGAAAAGCCACCTGGTCTCCGACGCCGTCAAGCAGGCGATAGGTGACCGTGTTCTGAACGCCGGCCGTGTTGACGACCGCAACTCCGGTGTTCAGTGCGGACGCCAATCCGCTCACGGTAGAAGCCATGCCTGCAGCGGGCTTGACCTCTACGTAGATGTTGGCCAGCCCGGTGCTCGAAGAGCTCGCAACTCCAGCTTCCGACACGATCTCTCCCATCTCATCGGAAAAGGTAAAGATCGAGCTGCCGGTCAGCGGGCCATCGGAGACGACCATGGCGTAACCCGACATTGCCATGGGCGAACTCCCGTCGGTCTGTATGGCCGCCGCCGAGTGGGCGGGGACCAGGAGGGGGACTTCGGAAAGAGCCCCGCCATCCACCGGCAGACTCATGGGATTGGCGGACGAGTCAAAGAAAAACACCGACGCCATGATTTCAGCGTCGGTAGAGTTGTTGGCCGTAAGCAAAGTACTCTGCCCGCTGCTGTCCGCGACCTGGGCAAAGAAGATCAGGTACGCGATCTCGTAGACCTCGACGGAGTTCTTGAGAAGCACGAATAACTCTCCTTCGGCGGCTGAGAGACCTCTCACTCCTGCCTTCGGAATGCTGTCCACCAGCGCCTCCAGAGAATGCATCTCGCACCCGAATGTGACCCATATCCTGGTTGTAGTACCAGACCAGGTTGTTGGCGACCAGTCCGTAATCGATGCCGGTGCCGGGATCCTCTACACTCCAGACCGCGGAGCCATCCGAGGCATTGTGAGCGGATACGCCACCGCCGGGACCATTTCCTGCGGGTGCCGGGCCTGCGACTCCGCCCGGTGAAGTGAACAGGTAGAGGATGTCATAAGCCAGAGCCATGGACGGGGTCTCAGAGAGCGTTCCCGGCAAAGCGCCCCACACCAGGTCTCCCGTTTCCGTGTCCAGTGCCCCCACTGTTCCACTACCGTTGCTGTTGACGAAAACGTAATCTTCGGTCGCGATGATGTTCGGATTGGTGCTGCCCCCCACGGCGACGGTCCAGTTGTGGGACCCGTCCCGGGTCGAGACGGAGCTCAGGTTGCCGGCCAGGTCCTGGTAATAGAGTCGCTCACCGTACACGCTCAAGGGGGCTTCCGCCGTGGTCGAGGCAAAACGCCAGAAGGTACCGCCACCCGCGCCCGATGGCACAGAAGCCAAGCCGCGTTGACCCACCACCACCACCAGGTCTGACGGTCCGGTCATCGGGTCTACGGCCACAATGTAATGCTCTCCGGCGTAGAAGGCGACGCCGGCCGTATTCACTGGATACCGGCCTCTGGCGGCTCCCACCATCTCGTCCTCCCAGAGTGTGTCGCCTGGAGCCGGGGGCGATATCCCCGCGGGCATATCACCGCTTCCCGTGTAGACCCCTCTCACTGTGGTCGTTGCCGGTCCGCCCAGAATCACAACGCCGTGAGCGTAGGCCGGTACGTAGTTCAGGTCGGCTTCCGGAGCCCCGCCCATGGTGTTCTGCCAGTCCATCGTGCCCGTGGCATCCTTGCCTCCTTCCTAAAACCGAAAATCCTAACATTCAACTTGGACCCTTTTTAGGGGGCAAGGTCAGCCGTTCGTGTTGTAAACGATCAAAGACTCGGCGGATCCCACACCCGGCAGGGGGACCGACTCTCTCATGCTCACCGGCGGACACAGGTTGCCGACCTGCGAGTGCAGGTAGGATCGAGAATGCGTATAGCCGGCGGTCGTGTGACTCCCGCCAGCCCAAACAAGAATCGGAATCACAATGGAAATGAGAGCGAAGAGAACGAGTGTTCTGGGCTTCATGTTGGGGCCTCCTATGTCTTGCACCTGTAACCAGCGCTGCGGTTCGGGACACAACACCACGCGCAGACACCTGGCTTCTCAGGGTGCCCGCTCGTGGTCAGCTTAATACACGCCCCCGTCATTCCTCAAACAGGGAAATCCGGGCAACAGGGGCGTCCGCCTGGGACAGTGTCGTTCGCCTGGGAAGGAGCAGCCCCCAAGTGGCATCGTGAGGCTTGAAAAGCTGGCGGGCTCCCAGCTCCTTTTCAAAAGCATCACTCTGTCTCTTGGGGACTACCCTAATCATCAACTCTCTCAGCGCCATTGTCAAGCACCTACAAACCTTTTTTTTTCAACAACTTACGAAACGGCATTTACACACATTATTCACAGCATTTCCACAGAGTTTTTCAATTCGTCGTTTTCGGATTTCCAGTTTCAACGGTTCGTCCCGGTCGGGCAAATACCGCTTCTCACGTCGGTGTCATTATCTGAGCTGGACCCTACCAGGCCCGTGACACCTGTCACGTTCCGGGGTGGGGTTGCGGCCTTTCAAACCGAGCCCCGGAAGGGGCTAAAGAGAATAGCCGAGGCCGTGAGGCCTCGGTGCACAATGAGACTACCCAGGCAGCCCCCGAAGGGGGCGGCAGAAATTCCGAAATCACAAGGCGGTCTGTCGCCCCTCCGGGGCTGATTAACCTTGTCTGCCGGTGTCCGTGGGCTTGCGCCCACGGCTATTCCCTTCCGGCCGCTCCGCGGCCTTCGACCCCAACCTTCAACTTTCAAGCTTTAACCGTTAACGGTACCGGTGGAGCTCCAGCAGCTTGATCTTCTGCTGCAGGCTCTGACGGTGCAGTCCGATGGCGGTGGCGGTGTGAGTAATGTTGTTGTCGTGCTGGTGTAAGGCGTGGCAAAGGTAGCGGATCTCGAAAGCCCGCTTGGCTTCCCTGTAACTCATCTCGAAGAACTTGTTGAGGTCCGAACCGCTGAACTCCGTCTCTTCGGAGGGAGCAAAAAAACGAACCTCGGCAGGCAGGTCAACCTCGCGGATCAAGCCGTCCGTCTGCAGCACCACGAGCCTTTCCAGAATGTTCCGCAACTGGCGAACGTTGCCCGGATAGGAGTACTGCACCAGCCTTCCGAGAGCCGCGGGCTCGAACTCCGGGACGGAGCGTCCGTGCTTTTCAGCAGACACTTCGAGAAAGTAGCTGACAAGCGCTGGAATATCGTCCTGCCTTTGTCGCAGGGGAGGAATGCCGATCTCGACAACCTGCAGCCGGTAAAAGAGATCCTCTCGGAACTGTCCGTCTCGAACCAGCGCCTGCAGATCCTTATTCGTGGCGCTGAGAATTCGAACGTCCACCGCAATGTTCTCGGTTCCGCCCAGTCGCTGGACCAGCCCGTCCTCCAGAACCCTCAGAATCTTGGCCTGGGTCTCAGGCGGCATGTCTCCAATCTCATCCAGGAAAAGGGTCCCGTTCTGTGCCTGCTCGAATTTTCCAATGCGCCGGTTGGCCGCGCCCGTAAAGGCTCCCTTCTCGTGGCCGAAGAGTTCACTTTCAATCAAATCGGCCGGGATGGCGGCGCAATTAACACAGACCAGGGAGCCTTCTTTGCGAGCGCTGCGCCGATGGATTTCACGGGCTACCAGCTCTTTCCCGCTGCCGCTCTCTCCCGTCAGCAGCACCGTTACACTTGTCTCCGCAACGCGCTCGATCAGAGCGTAAACCTCCCGAATCGGCTCGCTCGCTCCGATCAGCTCCCCGTACCCGGAGGTTAGGGCCAACTCGGCTCGAAGGCCCTGGTTCTGTCGCCTCAGCTCAAGGTGGTTCTGTGCCGAACGGACCAGCACCCGAAGCTCTTCCACATCGAAGGGCTTGGCCAGATAGTTGAAGGCCCCCACTTTCATGGCCTGGACAGCGGTTCGCTCATTGCCGTGGGCCGTAATGACAATGACATAGGGGGGAGGATGGTGGGACTGAACCTCTTTGAGCAGGTCGAACCCCTTCTCTGAGCCGAGATTCAGATCCAGCAGGATCAGCTCCACGGGGTGCTTCTCCAGAGCCGTCCGTGCTTGTGCCAGGTTCCCCGCCTCGTGCATGGTCCCATGGGTGGCAAGCGCCCGGCCTATCCCGTAGCGGGCCGTTTTCTCATCGTCCACGATCAGTATGTGCATTGTCAGTTACCTGCATTCTTGAAGGAACCTGCAGCGGTATCCGAACCACGAAGCGTGCCCCGGTCGACCGCTGCGAAGACTCGAGCCGGATCTCTCCACCCAGCTGCTCGACGCGTTTTCGTACAATCGCCAGGCCTAGCCCGGTTCCCCGCGATTTGGTTGAGAAAAAAGGAAGAAAGATGGATTTACGGAGGCGCTCCGGGACTCCTTCTCCCTGGTCTTCGACGGCCAGGGTCAAATGATGGTGGTCGGCAGCCACAGAAATGACGATCTCTCCGCCGGGGTCGCTCGCCTCAACCGCGTTGGCGAGGAGATTGGTCAAAATATCTCTCAGCAGTGGCTCGTCGGACTCGACTCGAGGACGGGCCGGCTCAAAGAGGGTTTTCAGCTTTACCTTTCTGGATCTGAAGTTCCCTTCAAATACGCCGGCAACCGAAGCTACGAGGCGGCTCAAGTCGACTTCCGACTGGGACACTGCCTGGGGCTCTTCCAGCCCCGAAAACTCGAGCAGGCTGCTGACAGTTTGAGAGAGCCGATCGATTTCTTCCACGACCTTGTCAATGTCCGAGCCCTGATCCGCATTCAAATTCGGAGACTCACTCAGGAGTTGAAGCAGAGTCTTCATCGAGCTCAAGGGGTTCTTGACATTGTGCGCGACTGTCGCGGCCATGGTTCCCAACTGGGCCAGATGGGACTTCCGAGCCAGTTCTTTCTCGGTTTCAAGCTTGGCATGGAGAAGCCTCGAGCGCTCAAACAGCGAGGCCACTTCCCTGGCAACTATTCGCAGGGCGTCCAGGTGAAGGCTCGGAAAGTCGTTCCCGGACGGGACCACGTTGAGGAAGCCCAGCTTCTTGTTCCCCGCCAGCAGCGGCAGTTGGTGTTTTCCTGTGGACTGTGCCTCGGCGCCAGAGAGCGAGATCCTTACCTGCATGGCTCCCAGCTCCCGTCGCAGGGTGTCTTCAATGAGTTCCTTGAGGACCTGCTCGTCGACCGAAATCACATCGATGCTGTTCAGGTTGGCTGCCAGATTCTGATAGCGTCCCAATTCGACCCTGAAGGAGGTTTGAACATAGCTGTCCAGCCAGCGACTCAGCGGAGCCAGCAGAAGCAGGATCGCCACCACGAAAACGCCTTCAACGAGGAGCGCCGGGGCCGACAGTTCGTCCTTCAGATAGAGCACCAGCCTTCGAATTGCCACCAGGTACAGGCCGAGAGACAACAGGGCAAGGAGGATCAGGGCGATGCCTCGGTGAATCACGATCTGCAGGAAGCCGTAGCGGTAGATATAGTAGGCCACGAGCAGGGTGGGGAGCAGAGAGGAAGAGAAGGCCATCAGGGTGAGATAGTCCGCCCACTCTCTCCCCTGCAGCGCCGGGACCAGGAACACCAGAAAATTGAAGACGGGGATGGATACGAAGAGTAAGAATAGTTTTGAGAAAAGGGATTTCTCCGTTTCCCTCTGGGCGGTCCGGACGAGCCTCCGACAGAGCCACGCCGTGGACACATAGCTTAGCGCCAGCAGGATCAGAAACGGTAGAGTAAACAGTTCCAGCTTTTCCACCGGGGAACCAGGGCCGGGCGGATGCAGGGATCGGAGAGCCGTCGGAAGAAAAAAGAGAGGACCATAGAGAGCCACGAGGACGGTCCGTGACAGAGCACGTTCCCAGTTCTCAATCGAAAATCGGTCTGCAAGGTAACGCCAGTGGGTGTGAAAAAGAAGGCCGGGCATGAGAGCCAGCGTTCCAAAGCCGAGAATTTCCACGACCGCAAGTAGTGGGGAAACTCTCGAAAGGTCCATCTGCCTGAGCAGCAGAGAAAGGAAGTTGCAGGCGTACCAGACGAGCAGGCTGATCAGGAGAAAAACAAGCGGAGGGCCCAACCGGGAGTGACGGCGCCTTTCCAGTACCACCCCAATCAGGAAAAGATAGAGCAGGATTCCAGCAAAATAGCCGATCAGGCCAAAGGGTACTGCCAGAGAATTCATGAGAATCGTAATCCGTGCTTCCGATTCGTGCTACTTTGGATTCGAAGTATAGTAAACAAGCAAAGACTGTTTAGATTCAAAATCTAGTTCGTAAGAGGAAATGAGAGAATAATCCTCGACTGGTTGCGGGAGCTGCTGTTGAGCCGAACCATGTCTAGGTGCAAGGATATGAAAATAATCTACCGACATCTCCTTCAGAATAAGGTCATTCTGTGAGTAACCATGACGAGGTGTGACTATTGTGGTATAGATATATGATTCTTGAAAAGTGTAGGGTAAAATGCCTCCTTCGGCGGTACGAATACGCGGGGGTGACCTGCCCCCAGGAACGAGTCCACTCTCTAAGTTAGACCTGGGACCATTTGAAGTCGAGCTCTTGTCAATAGGTGTGGAAAAACATCAGGCGGCTTTCTCCTCCGGGACTTGGTTGACCGGGACTCCATTGACATATTTGGCGCCCTGGTAGACGTCTTTCATCAGCTCCGGTGCCTTCAACCGGCGGAATCGCTGCTCCGCCACCAGCAGCATCTTCCAGATCACCGCCTGGGCGTTTTCCACTTTCTTGAATCGCTTGGCCGCGTCCGTTCGCAGCCGAAGAGCGGCAAACGGTGACTCCACTGGATTGGTGGTTCGCAGATGCTGCCACTGCTTCTTTGGATAGTTGTAAAAGGTCACCATCCGGTCCCAGTCCTGCTCGATTAGCTCAGCCGCCAGAGTCAGCCCTCGCTGCCGGCACCAGTGCTGAAAAACCTTCTTGAGTCGTTGTGCTTCTTCTCGAGTCTCGGCGTAAGGGATCTGCCGCAGGATCAGCAAGGCCGGCTTGTGCACTCGCTTAGGGAGCTTGGCCAGCAGGTTGACGATCCGATGATTCCAGCAGCGCTGCTCCTCGGCCTGGGGATAGACGTTGCGCAAAGCTCCCCAGATGCCCAGGTGGCCGTCTCCGATCACCAGCCGTGGACAGCCCATCCCCCGGCGCTTCAAGTCGCGCAGTACTTCCGACCAGCTCTGAGTCGATTCCCGATAGCCGCTCGTGACCGACACCACGGCTTTGCTTCCGTCACTTAAGGCGGCCAGCACCACCAGCAGGACTGCCTTTTCCTTCTCCAGACCCGCCTTGACGTAGATTCCATCTACCCATAAATACACCACTTCCAGATCATTCAAGGGTCGACTCTGCCAGACTTCCCATTCGGCCTGCCACTTCTCTTTCAATCTGGCCACCGTGGAGGACGACAGGTGCGCCTTTTCCCCTAAAAGCCCTCTCAGAGCCAGATCAAAATCCCCCAGCGCCAGACCATGCAAGTACAGCTCAGGGATCAGTTCTCGAACCTGCCGCGTCCGCTTGGCAAACAGGGGCAACACCCGACTTTCAAAGTGTTCCTCTAGATCCCGCACTCGAGGCCTTCGAACCTGGATCGTCCCCGAGCTCAGCGTCAGATGCCTCGGCTTCCCATATCCATTGCGATAGCCCGACGGAGCGTCCACGGCCCTTCGCCGCTCACTCTTACGCCGCCCTAATAACTCCGTGACTTCCTCCTCCAGCAGCTCTTGAACCCAGCCTTGGATCTTCTCCCGCACCCAATCTTCCAGCTCCTCGAAACAAACTCTTGACTCCACACTTCCCTCAATCTTCTGCTTGCTCATGCGGTGTGTACTCCTTCCGTTGCGGGCCTTTCGGCCCTGGGTTTTAAATCAACCCGGAAGGATACTCACCGCCTATGCTATTTACACACCTTCTGATGGTAGCTCTTGAAGTCCACTCCATGGTATAGAACTCTGGGCCTGGGACCTGGGTAATCTGGCCTCCGGCGCCGGCGGCCGATAGGCCAAGGCGCTGTGAGGCCGTCGCTGGTTGTACTCCCTGCGCCATCTCTCGGCCAACACCTCCACAACGTGTCGAATGCGGCCCGACAAGGGTCAGCGCCTGGGAGAAGAGCTGGCAGTGATGCTCAGAAGTTGCCGGACTTCTCGCAATGCGGCCCGACCGCGAGCGAGTGCAAGTGCGCACGCCGTGTGATCGCTTCCCACAACGATCTGTTTCCGGGGATCTTGTCGAAGACTTCAGTTCAGTTCATCCCGCAGTTTTCCGTTGAAGCTCTCCACATATCCATTCTCCCAGGGGCTGCCGGGCTCGATGTATAAGGTCCTCACCCCAACAGCCTTCAGCCAGTCCCGAACCGCCTGAGCCGTAAACTCCGACCCGTTATCGGACCGAATGTATTCAGGCACTCCCCGATCCACGAACAACTCCGCCAATCGATCCAACACGTCCTGGTGATTCATCTGTCGTTGAACCTCAATGGCCAGACACTCCCGGGTGTATTCATCCAGTAGGGTTAATAATCGAAAGGCCCTTCCGTCATGGGTTCGCTCATGCACGAAGTCATAGCTCCAGACGTGATCCTTGTGAGCCGCTCGTAACCGAACGCAGGATCCATCATGAAGCCACAGTCTCCTTCGTTTCGGCTGTCTGGACGGGACTTTCAGCCCCTCCTGTCTCCACAACCTCTCCACCCGCTTGTGATTCACTAATCGAGCCTCATCATCGGGGATATGCCTTTCCCTTCGCTGGGTCGATCGAGCCTGTCCCAGCACTTGGCAGGCCCGACGTTCGGAGACGCGCTCTGCTCCCAATCTCTCCCTCACCCACACCACTGCGCGTCTCCTCTTCGTCGGGCCTAGAAGTTTCCCGAGGAAACTTCCTTTAGGATCTGCTTGTCCAAAGACAGATCTGCCACTAGCTTCTTAGAGGTGGACCCGGAAAACTGGACCATTTGTTAAGGTGGCTCCGACCTGAATCAGAAAGGATGAGGAGTCATGGCAAAACGAAGGAATTTCTCAGCTCAGTTTAAAGCGAAGGTGGCGCTGGAAGCGCTTCGAGGCGAACGCACCCTGAGCGAGTTGGCGGCTCGCTACGAGATCCATCCGAGTGTGATCACGAATTGGAAAAAGCGGGCCCGGGAAGGTCTGGGCGATGTGTTCGCGGGCAAGGTTGAGAAGCGTCAGAGAGGAAGCGAGGCGGAGACCAAAGAGCTTTATGCCAAGATCGGCGAACTGACGGTGGAAAAGGATTTTTTGTCCAAAGCGCTCGATCGCTGAGTGTAAAGGCCAGAAGGGCCACGATCGAGCCAAAGCACCCGAGGCTGAGCATTCGTAGACAATGCAGGCTGATGAGTCTGAACCGTTCGACTTTGTACTATGAGCCCAAAGGCGAGAGCGAAGAAAACCTGCAACTGATGAGACGATTGGACGAGCAGTTCTTAAAGACCCCCTACTACGGATCCCGGCAGATGGTCTATCACTTGAAACGGCGGGGCGGTCGGGTAGGCCGCAAGAGGGTTCGTCGTCTGATGGCCAAAATGGGCCTGGCGGTCATCTATCAAAAGCCGCGGACTTCACGGCCTCACCCGGAGAATCGAGTGTATCCGTATCTTCTTCGAGGATTGGCGGTCACCCGGCCCGATCAGGTGTGGTGCACGGATGTCACCTACATCCCGATGCGTCGGGGCTTTTTGTACCTGGTGGCGATCATGGACTGGTACAGCCGCTGGGTTTTGTCCTGGAGGCTGTCGAACACGCTGGAGCCGTCCTTTTGTTGCGAAGCACTCGAGGAAGCGCTCAACAGGTACGATCCCCCGGAGATCTTCAATACAGACCAGGGGAGTCAGTTCACCAGCACGGAGTTCACGGGACTACTCAAAGGGGCCGGGGTGCGTATCTCGATGGACGGGAGAGGCCGCTGGATGGACAACGTCTTCATCGAGCGTCTGTGGCGTTCACTCAAATACGAATGCGTCTATCTGAACGCTTTCGAAACCGGATCGGAAGCCCGTCAAGGGATCGGCCATTGGATCGACCTATACAACAGCGAGAGACCTCACTCGGCGCACGCTGGGGCGACGCCGGAGGAGGTGTACACTGGCTTGAAAAAACATTCTGAGAGGGACCTTGCCCTCAGGCTCGCCCCCTCTCAGAATTTCCCTTACTGGCGGCAACAACAACTGCGGAGTCCACCTTAGAAATGCCGCCAAGTGGTCCAACCGATGGCGTCCACCTCTGTGAGCTACTGTGTCAAGCGGGCCTGTGGCGAGGTGGTTGATGAGGGAGTGATCGCAGCCCGTCGTAAGGATCTTCTCAGATGGGCGGAACAGCTGGAGGGAAGGTGGATTGGAGCGATGGAGGCGACCCTGTTCACGGGATGGATCTACGACACTCTGAAGCCTTTAGCCGAAGAGCTGAAGGTGGCCCATCCGGCTATGCTCAAAGCCATCGCGGTGGGGAAGAACAAGAGCGATCGACTGGACGCGCGCAAGATCGCCGATTTGACCCGCTGCAATCTTCTGGTGGAGTCCTATATGCCCCCGCCCGAGATGCGGCAACTCAGAACAGTGCTGCGCTACCGCAACCTGGTGGTGGGCCAGGCGGTACAGATCAAAAACCGAATCGCCGGACTGCTGATGGAAACGGGAACGGCCTACAACAGCAAGAAGTTGCACGGCCAGAGGTACTTTCGAGATCTGATGAGCGAACTGGAGGGGGTCCCCGACTCGGTAGTGCAGCTGTTGAGGCTGAGCCGCAACGGTCTGGAGAGCCTGCAGCAGCTGGAGCGTCAACTGATCCGAGGCCTGTTGGGGCAACCGCTGCTGGTCCAGCGGGTCGAGTTGTTGAGAACGATCCCGGGTGTGGGGATCATCACGGGACTGACCTGGGCCCTGGAGATCGGAGAGGTGAGTCGAATCCCCTCCATCGGGCAGGGGATCAGCTATTGTGGGCTGTGCCAAGGCCTGAATGAATCGGCCGGCAAAGCCCAGCGAGGGCCGATTTCAAAGCAGCGCAACAAGCACCTGCTGTGAACGATCAAGGAAAGGTGTCCCACCGTGATCACGTAAATATGACCCGCCCTTAGACAGACTTTTTTCTTTCAAACGCCTCTCGCCCAAATACTTAGAGGCGTTGAAAGGAAAAACCCCCGGGTCATTATTGCATTATCGAAACGGGCTAAAGTGGGTCACATTTGCTCGATCGATATCACCTGCAGCGCACCTTGATTGAAGCAGCTAAACTGGCTCCTCGATTTCACCCCAGCAGGAGCTCTTGTCAATAGGTGTGGAAAAACATCAGGCGGCTTTCTCCTCCGGGACTTGGTTGACCGGGACTCCATTGACATATTTGGCGCCCTGGTAGACGTCTTTCATCAGCTCCGGTGCCTTCAACCGGCGGAATCGCTGCTCCGCCACCAGCAGCATCTTCCAGATCACCGCCTGGGCGTTTTCCACTTTCTTGAATCGCTTGGCCGCGTCCGTTCGCAGCCGAAGAGCGGCAAACGGTGACTCCACTGGATTGGTGGTTCGCAGATGCTGCCACTGCTTCTTTGGATAGTTGTAAAAGGTCACCATCCGGTCCCAGTCCTGCTCGATTAGCTCAGCCGCCAGAGTCAGCCCTCGCTGCCGGCACCAGTGCTGAAAAACCTTCTTGAGTCGTTGTGCTTCTTCTCGAGTCTCGGCGTAAGGGATCTGCCGCAGGATCAGCAAGGCCGGCTTGTGCACTCGCTTAGCCCGGATTATGCAAGAACCGTAGTTCGGTGTTGAAAAACGACTCGAGAAGTGGCCCAACTCGGAAGCGGGCAGGTGTGACAGGCGGATTTGCGAAGAATATGGGTTGGCGAGGCGTTTGAGTGGTTTGGGGAGTGAATTTCAGACAGATCTGGGCCTGGATGAGTGTCGGAAGCGGTTTTTCGGGGGAGCTGGGAAAAGCTAACTGGAGTTCAGGCGACTCAAGACGAGGTGGAAGAGGGGTTGTTCGGGGAAGGCTGAGGAAAGATGGACCCAGATGCGTCGAGTGGTTTGTCGGATCCGGGCCCCAATCTTGAGGACCCGACGACGTAAGGTTTCGATTTCGAGCTTGTGCCAGGGGGTTCCGTGAAGATAGTCGCGCAGGCTCACGAACATCTGGTAAGCCAGTGCATGCAGGAGGAGTCGAAACTGATTGGCCAGGAATCGATGACAGCTGAGTCGGTCCATGCTCAGATGATTCTTGAAGGCCTTGATGAAGTTCTCGGTTTGCCCTCGGTTTGTGTAGTGGTCATAAAGTGATTGGGAGCAGAGATCGTCCCGGTTGGTAACTACAAAGCGACGATTGATGCCACGCTGATCGACCTCCACTTTGACAATGACGCGACGGGATCGATCCCAGCTGTGGGCTCGATAAAGAAACTCGTCAAACTGACGCTGTTTTTCCTCCAGCTCAAGGAACCTCAGCCGAGTCGAATCCAGCAGGGGCTCGACCACTCGCTGCAGGCGAGGGTTTCGACTTAACCCAATGACATACTGGAGTTTATTCTCTTCACATTCACAGAACTCGTAGAGCCGAGGCGTGGCAAAGCCGCTGTCGGCCCGAATCTCAATCTCGACATCCGTCCCCACTGCTTGTCGGATGGCCTCCACGACTCGCTTCAGAATGGGCACGATGTGAGAGGCAGCCCCCTTGTTGCCAGGTCTCAACACGGCACAGACCAGGTCTCCCGTGTCGGCATCGAAGATCAGCAAAGGATGCAGAATGTGGTTTCGGTAATACCCGTGGTAGAAGGAGAACTCCTGTTGGCCGTGAGTGTGGTCGTCGGTACTGTCCAGATCCAGGATGATCTTGCTGGGACGTCTCTTCTTCAGGGAGCGCACATAACGGCCTGGCAGCCACCGGCTCAGACGCATCAGATCCTTCTTGGTGACGGAGTTCTCCAGGCGGGAGAAAGTCGGCTGGGTGGCCAAATCGGGATCGCTCTCTGGCAACTGATCACAGACGGTCTTGAGCATCGGATCCGAGCGCAGCGTATCGGCGTCGTTACAGTCTTCGTAGCCGGCCACGATCTGCAAGACTCGTTGTCGGATCAACTTCAACAGGTCATGACGAACGTAGCGTCGGTCTCGACTTTCCGCAATACACGAACTGAAGCCCTCGCACAATCGATGTTGACGATCCAGGGATCCAAACAACAACCATCCTGCGTCGGAAGTGAGGCTCCCTCCATCAAAACGCGTCGTGATCTTTCTGTGGCTGTGAAATGGCAGGGTATTCTGGCAGACTGCTTTCAACATTGCCGTAGCTCCTGTTTAGGGTCATTGTTTTTGTAAACCCTTTTATATCAGAGGGCTACGGCTTTTTCCTGGAGCCAGAATCTCACTCGGATTCAGATCTTTTGCATAATCCGGGCTAGTGTGATCACCATCGGATCCCCGGTAGGAGATTCAAAGAAATCCACTGTGATCTTGCCAGATCCGCCACTCTTCACCAGCAGCAAGCTGGTCTGAAAAGTCGTCTCTGTCGAGCGCCCATCCACGACTTGGGGAAACACGATCTCGACCTCGGGCTCTTCGGCTGGATCCAATTCCAGCTTTAGCGAGCTGATGTTATTAGAGGGGTCTGGATCGCAAGTCGAACTGACTACCTGAACCGGGATTTCGAGAGCCCCTGACTCCAGCAGTATTTCGGCGGAGACGGACAAAGTGACCGATTCCCTAGGTTCCAATGCGCCAAGTTCACAGCGGATCGGATTTACTTCGCTACAAGATCCCCGCCCCGGAGTTGCATTGCTAAGCTGGAGGCCCTGGGGCAAGGCGATCGTTGCCACCACCTCTTGGGCCACGGTTCCGCCCAGATTGCCCACAGAGAAACTGAAGGCGCCTGTGTCTCCCAAACGGGTAATCCCTACGCCTCTAGCGACTAGATCAGAGACCAGCGTCGCCTCGGCTGAGCAGAGATCCACCTGCCCGACGCACGGCCCCCCCACACAGTCGAGTCTCAATTCGTATGGGATCATTGGATCGTTTCGGTTCAGTTCTGTGATCCGGATGGCGAAATCCCCAGACGTCTGGATGGTGATCGACCCGGGCTCGCCCGCCGAATCTATATTCGCCACAGGAAGACCAGCGGGGTCAAACACGTCAGCAACGGCGACGGCGTCCTCGAAAAGGTTTGGATCAAAAACTGCCAACTCGACGACATCTCCCTCCGTTGCCGTGAAGTAATAGAGATCCAGATCTCCCGCTGGATCCAACGACTCGCCAACCGAGCAGCCGAAACAGACTCGTGCCGCAAAGTCCGAGCGAGGGACCAGTCGATCCAGTCCGAGACTGTATCTGACAGGAACGGTGGCATCGTTGCCCAGTTCTGAGACTCGGACGGAGTGGATGCCGGACTTGACGAGAGTGAATTCAATAGTCCCATCCGCGGAAATAAGGGCCGAGCCAGTCGGATCAAACACGTCGATCATCGCGACCGTTGGTGCAAAGCTATCGAAGTCAGCAATCTGAAGTGTGACAATGTCTCCTAGAATCCCAGCGAATCTAAAAATGTCTCGGTCCGTTCCGATCTCCAAAGTGCAGTCAATCAGGTCGCCGTATTGGATTGACATGGATGTCGGTTCCGCGTCGCACGTGACTCCCTCCTGAGCCATGCCAGGATCAGAGAAACTGTGAAAGAGAGTCAAAAGAACAGGAAGCGACCTCAGCAGCTTAGACATCACGAAACTCCTCTCTTTTTAGATTCGAATTATGACGATTTTATATGGATCTAACGGATTTTCGCGAATCTTCGATTCCCAACAATGTTGCAGAAAAGTGTGAGTCACGTTAATTGGCTTGCCGCTGCCCACTCAGTCTCCACTGGGTCGGAGTACGCCGATCACCGCTCGATCTGGCCTACCTCACCCTGCAATTGTTTGCCTTGGAATCGGGTTTCATCGATCCTCCCGTTCATTGGGAACTCCAACTGGCCAGGTTCTTGGCGCCCGCGCTGGTCGCATACACGGCAGCCAAGGCGCTGGCCGTGATCTTTCGCCCGGTTTCAGTTGCTCCATCTGTGGTTCTTCAAGAATCACGTTGTGATCTGCGGCCTGGGACAGCGGACGCGAGGTATTTTCGATGGCGCAAACTTGGGGCAGGCGGTACCATTCGAGATGGTCTTGGTTGATTATGATCATAAGCCGTAGCAGGTAGGGATATGAGTAGTAGATTGTCGTTCAAACTGATTGTGTTGGCCGGAATTCCGATCCTCATGGGCCAGGCCCTGGCCGGCGAGACGATACATTTCAAGGCGCAGCACATCAACGTGGCTACCGGGTCGGAAACGGTCGAGATCGGAGACGAGCCTGGGCACACCCTTGCCATGTTTCAGGCCAAAGGCGTCGGAATTAGACGCGAGGGCCCGCCCGAGCCGCCTTACAAGATTGAAATCTGGGGTACGGGCGACTACCGCAAAGACGGCACCGCAAAAGAACACGGTTACGGCAAGTTCACGTTCTCGGATGGGTCTTCCTACTATGAGAGGTGGACGAGCAATGTTGCCGACGGACGGGATGTGGGGACGGCGATTTACTTTAATGGGACGGGGCGTTTCAAAGGCATGAGCGGCGGGAGCAAATTCGACTGCGCCCTGCTGGGCGACCGGTTCATTTGCGAAGTCGAAGGAACCATTGAGTTGCCCTGACCCGGGCGCCGCCCCTCGTACGGCGGCTCGGTTTTGTTTCCGGGAACGTCGACGCCTTTCGTCCGGTCCCTATTCAAGGTGTTTGCGAACTCCCTCGAGAATCCCTTTCTTGGTCCGTTCCCAGGCCTCATCGATGTCATCCTGCTGATCCTCCCGAAGCCTCCAGGAAAGAGGAGGCCAGTTGTCGCTGTCCCCCGGCCGGTAGCGCGCCGGGACGGGAACAACTTCGACATTTTCAACCTTCCACCGTTTTCTGAAGAGTTCGAACTGCTGGGCATTGCGAAATCTCTGAGCGGAAGTGCGCACGTTCAACACTGCCTGGGCCGGGGCCCAGAGCTGGTACGGCCAGCCGGGGCTCTTCGTCGAGGGGGCTTCTTCTGGGGGGAAGGACTCGATCTTGAGCACTAGGACCTTCTTGGGACGATGCTCTTTGGCGAGGCCCTTGAGTGCGTCCTCCAGCCAGCCCATGAGCGACATCATGCCGAAATTGTCGCAGTAGCCCCCGTCAACGACATGGAACACCTGTTCTGAGACCGCTTCGTCGGGTCGTGCAGCCGGGCTGATGAAAGGGAACGAGGATGAGAGTCGCACGGCTGTGGCCACGCCGACGTCCCAGTCGCTTCCGTAGCGCTGGCTGAAGTTCCAGATCCCTGCCCGTGGGATTTGTGGATAAGCTGAAGTGGTGAACAGCAGCGGCTCTCCGGTTTCAGCCATGGTAGCGTTGAAGATTAGCGCTGGTTGTGTGCCGTCACGCGCGAGACGGGTCCAACCGGAGAGCAGAATCGGTCCGCCTCCATCGTTCGAAAGCCCTGCTCGCAGCTCGAACGTATCTTCCAGCGCCCGCCCGCGGTCAGAGTGCGGGAACACGTAATAGGGGACGAAGGGAAGCACCATGCGGACCAGGTCGGGCCCGGCCATTCCTTTGGCGACTTCTCTAAGGCTCGAAGTACGGGCTGCGGTCTCGGCGTCCGCCGCGGCAAATACCATGTCGGTGCGAAAGGTAGTGCCGTAGTACATCGCCCCCACTGACCCGCCGGAGACACCGCTGATCAAGGCCAGCGAGCGACGAAATTCGGCCCTTGGTTTGTCCTCCAACCCGGCTTCCAGACCGCTCAGGACACGAGTCGTCCAGGCCGCCGCCTGAATGCCGCCGCCCTCGGCGGCCACCACGATCGGAGTCGGTCCATGCTGGCGAAGCACCTCGGAGGGGGTGCCGGGCGTGACCGGGGCGATCTGGAAGGTTCGATAGTAGTGATCAGAACAGGACGGCCCTAGGGCGAGCAGCAGCAGCGCTGCAGGCACCAGCCAGACGGGAATCCGGTAACGGTCCAGTAGGAAGGCGACGCCGGAGAATCCCCAGCAGGCCATCAGGACGAGAGTAAACACGTATGCAGCGGCGAGCAGGGTTTGCTTGACCAACAGGATCGCGAACACGTAGACGGCCAAAGCGGCGATAAAAGCAAGAGCTGCCAGGACGTGCTCAGTGTAGAGAGCTTTCGTTTCCGGGTGAAAATAGCCCTCCTCCGGGAGTACTTTTCGCAGCAATATCTGAAACCGGATCCATGCGGGCCGCCACAGATTCTGGAGTCGCCGAGCCTCCAGCGGGGATGCCTTAGCCAGCACACCGTTCACCAGCCCGGCAGGTACCAGATGACGACTCAACAGCAGACTCGTCGGCTCCTTGCCCTTGGGGACGAACCAGGCGTAAATCGTCACGACCAGATAAAGGAAAAAAACCCCGGCCGTGAGACCGGCGCCGGCTCCCACAACCGCCCACAGGCGACTGCCGGTCGGCGCCCAGCAAAGCGTCAGCACCGGAACCAGGAATGCCGCGAAGATCAGCCACAACCAGCGCCGCCGTCCAAACAGGTTTCTGAGTCGATATCCGGTCGCTTCGAAACGTTCGTCTCCGTGCACGAGGGTCAGATTGAGCGTGATGTTGGCACTCACGACGCTCAGGAAGTTAAAGAAGACGACGAAGGAGATCTCCACCACACCAAGCCCTCGAAAGAGGTTCTCGAAAAGAGGCTTCAAGGTCGTAAACGCCAGAATTGGAAAAGCGGCGTGGAAGGCCAGGGCCAGGAAGGGCACGCGCACCAGGTAAAGGTATCCCGAGCAGCGGCCGAGGAGACCCAACAGCTGTATGACCAGGCTGATCAGCCAGCCGATCGCTCAAGCGATGAGTGACATACGGACCCTTTCGGAAGAATCCCCACGGGGCAGCCTCGAAGATTTGCAAACCTACACGCCGGTTGTGTCAACAAACCTCGGAACAATCCGTTTCACGCGGATAGAAAGAAATAAGCCAAGGACCCGACTCGATGGTGCAGAGTGGGGCAAGCTTCTCTTGGGAATCAATTCTCAGATTGCCGGGCAGGTTCCTCACTTGCCGAGGGCGCAGCGGGTAAAAAGCGGATGTCGCCATAGAAGGCACTGGCTTTGCCGCCGGTGTCGTCGGTGTCGGTCATGACGGCAATTCCAAGAATCCAGGACGGCTCGTCCTCGAAGGCCCGCCGGTAATCCGCCAGCACGTTTCTCTTCTCGACCACCCACTGCCCCACATCTGCAGGACTGTGCTGGACAGGCACCATCACGACTTCTCCTGTGTGAGGACTCGGAGCAAACTCAGCGAAGTCAGGATGCCCCCAGGCGTAATTGAGGGCTCTGCCCGGAAGCGCTCCCGCCAGCTTCTTGAAAAAACCTTTCACGACGGAAGACGGGGCCGCCTTAGTCTCAAAGATGACAAACAGCCTGACAGCGAAATCATCCCGGTTCCTTACTTCCCACCGTGCTTCTGGGATCAGATTCTCGATTCTCCACGACCACTCGAGAAGGGGAAAACGACGAGGATCGACTCGCACCTTCTTGATCAGAGCTGAGGCAGCAGCGTCGCTTGCCGCCTTTAGAACCGTCCCCGATTCGCTTTCCACGAGCTCGTACACAGTCTCTCTCTCTATCTTCGAGAACCGGTGAATCCTGAACTCCGCAGGAACGGGGCCGGGTTCCAGTGAAGAGAACCTGGCCACCCATAGCTCGTCGGACCCAGCCTGCTGGCCCGCGGCCGCCGGCTGCCACACCATCAGCACCAGCACGAAAAGCTTGCGCATCGATCGGTTCCACATCCAATACCTCTGTCTCTTTAGACCGGATGACGGCTTTTGCATCGTTTCGACTATAGTAGAGGGGGGCACGCTACTTGCATCGCGAGGATTTCAAATGGACAACAAAACGGTGGGAAAGTCAAGGTGGCTGACGAGTTTCACGATGGTCGTAGCGGTCTTCCCTACGGTGCTGTTTTCGGGAGTGAGCGTCGCCGAGGCCGGAGTGCTCGAGGAAGGGAAGAAATCCTTCAAGTTGGTGCTGGATGATGTCTATGAAGAGATGGGACGACCCAGGATGACCGAAGAGATCGCGGAAAAAATGGATCGCTTAATTTTCTTGAGAGACATCCACAAGAAACCCGCGTTCTCAAGGAAAGTGAACATCAGCTGGGTGGCCTACAAGGATAGTATTACCGCGCTGATTTCCGGCGTAGAAAGAGGCCGCGCGGTAAAGGTCAGGGTTCTCTGGCGACCTGACAAGGCACTGAAAATCCTCGATCCGGATGCGGTTCTGAAGTGGTAATCACGCTGTAAGTCCCCCGCCCAGTGGTTGTGATGGTTCCCTCGTCACACTCTCGATCCCGTGCGCTGACCTTTTCAAACGGTCTGGACCGAAGCCAGTCGCCTGGTCGATTACTGGGAGGTAGCCTTTACTGTTATCTCGCGACCGGCAGAGTCCCCGAAGCCATTCCCGCTTTGAGGCGGAGCGTGAGCATAAGATCCCACCCTGCCGGGCTCCGGCTACTGGGCTACGCTCTGCAAGGACAGGGACAATCGGACGAGGCAGTAAGGCTTTACGAGCAGGCGCTGGAGCTGGTCGAGCAGCGGCCTGCAGCGCAGTCAACGCAGGCCTTCCGAGGAGGCATCAAGGCCGCTCTGCAGCGGCTGGCCGAGAGCCGGCATTCCCCCCGATCGCCATGAGGTGCGAAAACGTGCGAAGGTACATCACCCCGCCGGCGACGGCAGGTGTGCTGTAGCTCGGTTCTTCCAGGTCGACGCGCCCTAAGAGCCGATATGTCGGCGAGGCGGCAAGTACGACCAATTCGCCCGACATCGATATGGAATAGATGCGGTTGCCGGCTCGCACCGGCGAACCGTAGAAGTTGCCGCCGATTCGCTCGCGCCAGACCCGCCTGCCGGTCTCGATGTCAAGGCAGCTTCCCACACCCCGGTCGCTGATCAGGAACAGCCACTGCCCGTGGGCCAGAGGAGTCGGAACGTAGGGCAGCGAACCTTCGAGCTCGTATGCCACCTGGGCCTGCCTGCCGCTGACGGGGTCAGGAGGCCTGATGGCAAACATCTTCCGGGTGCCGCTGCCGAGCCCCGCATGGGCAAATATCAGGCCCCCGGCCGCAACCGGCGAGCCGACCACCCGATTTTTCCCGAACAGATCGCCTACTTCCCAGTTTAGCGTGCCGGTGCGCGCGTCGAGGCTGCTCACGCCGTGGCTGGTACTTGCAAGGATCAACTGTGGGGAAGTTTCCCCGGGTCGATAGATGATGGGTGTCGAATACGGGGCCTTACCGCTGCGGCGCTCGACTTCCCATCTGGTCCGACCGGTCAGGCGATCCAGTGCGACAACTGAGCTGGGTCCGCTCTGGTCGTTGGCCAGAATCAGCAGGTCCTCGAAGAGGATCGGGGAAGGGCCAAAACCATGGTCTGCCTGGTACGAACCCAGGTCGCGCCGCCAGACCTCTTTGCCGTCTTGTATGTCCAGGGCCCGGACGATGTATCCTCGCGGCGAGCCCCACGCCACATAGACGCGTTTCGTGTCGACCGCCGGGCTGGCCTTATCGTAGGCGCTGGAACTGCCCAGCTCGGAGGGCAGAGACGGAAACCGAACCTCCCAGAGCAGGTTCCCATCTTCCGATCTGAGGCACCTGATGATCCTGGTCGCGTCCTCCTGAATGGCGGACATTACGAAGACGCGCTGGCCTGAAACCACGGGCGACGAGTGACCCGTACCCGGAACCTCGACGCGCCAGTTGTAATCCTGAGCAGTCCAGACTGCGGGAATAGTTGTCGCTTCGCTGTGGCCGGCACCGCCAGACCCCCGGAAGCGAGGCCATTGTTGCCCCGCGACAGGTCCGAGCGAGCACAGGGACACTGCCAGCAGCACGATGTGACGGCGAGACAAATCCACTGGTGGCCTCCTTTTCTGTCAGTTCACGGGTGTCGTCTACCTCCCGCGGACTACACGTCCCGTATTCTACCCGACGAAAGAGACTCTAGCTAGTTCCCGTCCGTTCGATTGTAAACGATTGGAAATAAAGGAGAAAGGTCACATTTTGGAGCTCCGATTTTGTCACCTTCTTTTGTTAAGATGAGTCTACTAAAACACTGAAACAAAAGAACTTATGCCAAACCCGGAGCTCCCAAAATGAGAAAGAACCGAGAAAATCAGCTGCCGCTCACGCCCCTGTGGCCCGATCACCAACTCAGCTACGAACTGCAGATGATCTCCCGGATCCTGGATGACAATCCAGAGATCCTGGACTTGGTTTTACAGGATCTGTCTGACAAGACGGATCCACAAAAGGGCTCGCCAGGACTCAGTGCCGAACAGGTGCTGCGTTGTGCCGTTCTGAAGACCTGGCAGCAGCTCTCCTACCAGAAGCTGGCCTTCCACCTGGCCGACTCGATCAGCCTTCGAGCGTTTTGCCGCCTGCCCTTGGGATGGACACCGTGCAAAAGCTGTCTGCAAGACAACATTAGCCCGGATTATGCAAAAACCGTAGTCCGGTGTTGAAAAACGAGTCGAGAAGTGGCCCAACTCGGAAGCGGGCAGGTGTGACAGGCGGATTTGCGAAGAATATGGGTTGGCGAGGCGTTTGAGTGGTTTGGGGAGTGAATTTCAGACAGATCTGGGCCTGGATGAGTGTCGGAAGCGGTTTTTCGGGGGAGCTGGGAAAAGCTAACTGGAGTTCAGGCGACTCAAGACGAGGTGGAAGAGGGGTTGTTCGGGGAAGGCTGAGGAAAGATGGACCCAGATGCGTCGAGTGGTTTGTCGGATCCGGGCCCCAATCTTGAGGACCCGACGACGTAAGGTTTCGATTTCGAGCTTGTGCCAGGGGGTTCCGTGAAGATAGTCGCGCAGGCGCACGAACATCTGGTAAGCCAGTGCATGCAGGAGGAGTCGAAACTGATTGGCCAGGAATCGATGACAGCTGAGTCGGTCCATGCTCAGATGATTCTTGAAGGCCTTGATGAAGTTCTCGGTCTGCCCTCGGTTTGTGTAGTGGTCATAAAGTGATTGGGAGCAGAGATCGTCCCGGTTGGTAACTACAAAGCGACGATTGATGCCACGCTGATCGACCTCCACTTTGACAATGACGCGACGGGATCGATCCCAGCTGTGGGCTCGATAAAGAAACTCGTCAAACTGACGCTGTTTTTCCTCCAGCTCAAGGAACCTCAGCCGAGTCGAATCCAGCAGGGGCTCGACCACTCGCTGCAGGCGAGGGTTTCGACTTAACCCAATGACATACTGGAGTTTATTCTCTTCACATTCACAGAACTCGTAGAGCCGAGGCGTGGCAAAGCCGCTGTCGGCCCGAATCTCAATCTCGACATCCGTCCCCACTGCTTGTCGGATGGCCTCCACGACTCGCTTCAGAATGGGCACGATGTGAGAGGCAGCCCCCTTGTTGCCAGGTCTCAACACGGCACAGACCAGGTCTCCCGTGTCGGCATCGAAGATCAGCAAAGGATGCAGAATGTGGTTTCGGTAATACCCGTGGTAGAAGGAGCACTCCTGTTGGCCGTGAGTGTGGTCGTCGGTACTGTCCAGATCCAGGATGATCTTGCTGGGACGTCTCTTCTTCAGGGAGCGCACATAACGGCCTGGCAGCCACCGGCTCAGACGCATCAGATCCTTCTTGGTGACGGAGTTCTCCAGGCGGGAGAAAGTCGGCTGGGTGGCCAAATCGGGATCGCTCTCTGGCAACTGATCACAGACGGTCTTGAGCATCGGATCCGAGCGCAGCGTATCGGCGTCATTACAGTCTTCGTAGCCGGCCACGATCTGCAAGACTCGTTGTCGGATCAACTTCAACAGGTCATGACGAACGTAGCGTCGGTCTCGACTTTCCGCAATACACGAACTGAAGCCCTCGCACAATCGATGTTGACGATCCAGGGATCCAAACAACAACCATCCTGCGTCGGAAGTGAGGCTCCCTCCATCAAAACGCGTCGTGATCTTTCTGTGGCTGTGAAATGGCAGGGTATTCTGGCAGACTGCTTTCAACATTGCCGTAGCTCCTGTTTAGGGTCATTGTTTTTGTAAACCCTTTTATATCAGAGGGCTACGGCTTTTTTCTGGGCCCAAATCTCACTCGGATTCAGATCTCATGCATAATCCGGGTTAGCCGGATTCGAGCTTCCAGCTGGGAGAAGATCAATCGAGTGCTGATCCGATGGGCGGCGGGTGAAGGGTTGGAAAAGGGTAAGAAGATCCGAGTCGATGCCACAGCGGTGGAAAGTGACATTCATCATCCCACCGACTCGCAGTTGCTGTACGATTCGATCCGCACACTCACGGCCCTGTTGCGGAAACTCAAAGAGCACCACCCAGTGGTCTACAGCGATCACTGCCGCCGGGCCAAACGCCGCTGCACGAATATTCGCAACACGCGAGGCCAAGCCCGCAAGAAGCCTTTGTACCAGGATCTGCTGAAGGTGGCTGCCAAGACAGCTCACTACACTCGAGTGGTCCTGCAAAGTGCCTCGCAGTGGGAAGATATCCCCAGCCTGGTGATTGTCGGCAAGTTGCGTCATTACTTGCATTTAATGCAGCAGGTGATCAAGCAAACCGAGCGCCGGGTCTTGCAGGGCGAGAAGGTACCGGCGGCAGAGAAGGTGGTTTCCATTTTTGAGGAGCATACCGACATCATCCAGACGGGAGGCCGCGAGACCACTTTTGGCCACAAGATCTTTTTAACTTGCGGCAAGACCTCGCTGTTGACCGATTGCTTGGTGCTCAGAGGCAATCCGGCGGATTCGGCTCAGATGAAGCCGATGCTCAAGCGCCACCATCAGCTTTACGGGCGCTATCCACGGCAAGCCAGCTTTGACGGGGGATTCGCCACCCAAGACAATCTGAGGTGGGCCAAAAAACAGGGCATTGTCGATGTGGCCTTCGCCAAGAAGGGTCGACTGAAAGTCTCAGAGATGGTGCGTTCCAGCTGGGTCTATCGGCAGTTGCGGCGTTTTCGGGCTGGAATCGAAGGCTGCATCTCGATGCTCAAGCGAGTCTTCGGTGCCAACCGCTGTACCTGGAAGGGCTGGGAGCATTTTCAGCAGTACCTGCATCTTTCGGTTCTCAGCTTCAACTTGCTGGTGCTGGCTCGACTTCGCCTCTAGGCAGCCAGTCGTTCGCTAGTTGAGGTGGAGTGTAGAGCTTGCGTATTGGTGTCTTCGCCAGAGGGCTTCAGGCGGCTTACTGGCAAAAAAGCTGGGGAACCACTGAAACAAGTTGGCCCCGCCAAAAAAGGTTAATATTATCAACCGGGATAGAGATCCAAAAAGGTCACTTTCCGGACGAGAACTAGCTAGGCGCCGAAGGTCGTCGAAATTCCCAGCAACGGCCGAGGCCACCCGGCGCAATTATCGACTCTTCTTCGCTTTCTTGCGTTGGCGCTTTTCTTTGAGCGTACGGGTAGCCCTTTTTTGCTTTTCTCTCTTCCCCTTGTCTCTTTTTCCTTTATCTCCCATGTCTAACCTCCTTGGCCATTATCGGGAGTCTAGCTGATTTTTCCTCCCACCGCCGATAGAGAGTCTCAAGCCTGGCTGCGGTCTGTTGGTGACGGCGGGCCAGATCCTGAGCTCGAGTGAATGCGGGCTGCTCCGAAAGGGCCGTCACCCGTTCCTGTTGCCGAGCCTCCAGGACGGAGATCTCAGCCTCCAGGGCCTCGACTTCCTCGACAAGGCGTCGTAGTTCGTTCTTGGATATCTCTCGGCTGCGGCCGCGTCGCGACACGGGACGTCCCGGTTCGCTGCCTGATTTCCCCGGCCGGCACGGCTTCTCCGCATCCCACAGAGCCTCCAGGCCGGATAGTTCCCGAAGGCCCTTATCCGCCACCAGGAAATACCGTTGAGCCACCGAGCGGATCAGGTGAATATCGTGGGAGATCAGAATCATCGCCCCGGGAAAGCTCGCCAGCGCTGAAACCAGGGCTTCCCTGGTATAGATATCGAGATGGTTAGTCGGCTCGTCCAGAATCAGGAGATCTGCAGGGCGATAGAAGAGTCGCGCCAGGGCCAGTCGATTGCGCTCACCACCGCTAAGACCGTCAAGATGCTTATACACATCGTCACCTCGAAACTGAAAACCAGCCAGATAGGAGCGGAGGTGTTCATCGCCGGTGGCGCTGTCAAGTCGTCTCAGCACGTCGAGGACCCTGGAATCGTCCTCATCGAAGCGTGGATCTTGGCGGAGAAACCTACCGACGACCCCCGGCCCCGTCCGAACCTGGCCGCCGAGGGGCTGGAGATCTCCTGCAATCACTCGGGCCAGTGTAGTCTTCCCACATCCATTGGAACCCAGGATCGCAATTCTCTCTCCCTTCAGTAGGATCAGATCAAGGCTCTCGAGCAGTGTCGCTGTCGGAAACCCCACCGATGTCTTCACCATCTCCAGATAGATCCGGCAGGGAGCCGCGGCCGCGGACAGTGAGATGAGAGGCTGCCGCGCAGGGCCGGCCGGCGGCTTGATCCAGTTCGTTTTTTTGAGCTTTTTTCGCCGGTCCTGTGCCTGTCGAGTCTTCTGGCCCGCCAGATTGCGCCTGATGAACTCTTCGTTTCGTTTTTTCCACTCCTGCTGTTTCCGGTACTGCTTCGCCTGCTCCTCGAGTCTCTGGCTTCGCAGTTGGCAGGCTTTGCTGAAGTTTCCCGGATAGACGCTCAGCCTTCGATCTACAATCTCGAACGTCCGGGTCGTCACCTCATCCAGCAGGTAACGATCGTGGCTGACGACCACGAAGGCACCGGGTAGAGATCTCAGGTGATCGACCAGCCACATCGTTCCCTGCAGATCGAGGTGATTGGTGGGTTCGTCCAGCAGTACCAGCTCGGCCGGCCTCAGGAGTGCCTGAGCCAGTACCAGCCGGCGAACCTGTCCTCCGCTGAGAGTACGACAAGGCTGGTGCCGTTGCTCTCGGGAGAAGCCGATTCCCGTCAGCACGGCCTCCGTCCGCGAGCGATAGTCGTAGCCGCCCATGAACTCGAAGTGCGTCTGCAGATCGGCGTAGCGTTCCGACAACTTGAGATTCCCGCTCTCCTCCGGCTCGCTCAATTGCTCGCCGAGCCTCCCCAGTTCCCGTTCTGTGTCCCGCAGAGACCGGAAAACGCTCAAGGTCTCGTCCAAAACAGTGGTCTCAGGGGACAGTTTGGGAACCTGGGGGATACTGGCCCAGGTCAGATCCGAGCGAGTAGCGACTTGCCCGCGATCGGCTTCCAGTTGCCCCACGATCAACCTGAGAAGTGTCGTCTTGCCGCACCCGTTGGGCCCCACCAATCCCACCCGGTCCCGATTCTCGATCCGCAGCGATACCTCTTCCAGAATCGTCTCGCCTCCATAGCTCTTGGAAACATCCTGCAGGTGCACGAGCATCTCAAGTCACTCCTTCAACCGGAACCGGTTCATGATCGACCCTGCGCCAAAACGAGTCAACCCTGCGCCAAAACAACTCCCAAAGTGCTAGTGCACTGTCCGGAAAGTTCCCGCCGCTACTTTGGGCGTCTTTTCGCCGACAGCTTTGTTGCGCTACCTCGAAAGACGCCCGGCCTTCCTGCGTCGCGCGCCTCACTGTCAACGAAAATCCATCCCAAATTAACAACGCGAACTTCCCGGACAGTACACTACGATCTGGATGCCACTGATTGACGGCACTTTGACTCTGTTCCTTCAAAGTGAACGGGGGTATCCTGAAACTCGATAGGTAGCTCGAAGCAGGCATCGATTGAGGTCGCCATGATATTTGGAATCAATACGTTTCTCTTCACATCGCCTTTCACGAACGCCAGCACGGCGCTGTTCCCGCAGTTCAAGGCCTGGGGATTCGACTCGGTTGAAATCGCTGTGGAGCATGAGTCACACATCGATCCGGCTTACGTGAAGTCGGAGCTGGACAGAAACGGCCTGGTCTGCGACACCGTGTGCGGCGCCTTCGGTCCCGGGCGCGATTTACGCGGATCGAGAGAAGAGCAAGAGGCCAGCCTCGCCTACATTCGGCAACTAATCGACATGGCGGTAACGCTGGGGGCCACTACCCTGGTTGGTCCGATCTATTCAGCAGTGGGGCGGGCCGAGCTGGTCACGGAGCAGGAACGCTCTGCTCAGTGGCGGCTGGTGGTGGAGCATCTGGGCGAGCTGAGCAGATATGCGGAGGCGCGAGAAAAAAAGATTGCCATTGAACCCCTCAATCGGTTCGAGACCGACTTCATCAATACCTGTGGGCAGGCCCTGCAGATGGTTGAAGACGTTGGGAGTGCCGCGCTCGGTGTCCATCTGGACACGTTCCACATGAATATCGAGGAAAAGCATCCGGCCGCGGCCATTGTGCAGGCGGGTGAGAAGCTCGGGCACTTCCACGCCTGCGGAAGTGATCGAGGCACTCCGGGCAACGATCACACAGACTGGGAGAGCATTGCCGCTGCCCTCAAGAGAATCGGTTACAACAAGCAGGTGGTCATTGAGTCGTTCACTCCGGATGTTCTCGTCATCGCCAGGGCAGCCTCGATATGGCGTGAGATGGAGCCTGATAGGAACGACATCGCAACGGAAGGGCTGAAGTTTCTAAAGAGGATTTTGTCTTGAGGGAATCTGGATTCCATGTGCTCTGTGCCGTCCTGCTTAGCCTTTCTCATGTGACCGGCGCGGCTGCTGAAGAGGGCTTCAGGAGCCTGCTGGAAGGGAACAACCTGGCGGGCTGGGATGGGGACAGGCGGCTTTGGTCGATCAAGGACGGCGTTATCACAGGCCGCACTACGGACGATCGCCCGCTGCAGGCGAATACTTTCCTGATCTGGCGCGAAGGGGTGCTGGATGACTTCGAGCTGCGCTTTTCCTACCGCATCCTGGCAGGCAACTCCGGGGTTCAGTATCGCAGCAGGGACCTGGGCAACTGGTCGGTTGGCGGCTATCAGGCGGACATTGAGGCAGGCCAGACTTACTCGGGCATCCTTTACGAGGAACAGGGGCGCGGCATCCTGGCCGAGCGCGGGCAGAAAACCGTTGTCGACGAAACCGGCAAGGTCAAAGTCGTGGGCTCTGTGGGTGACTCGGACGAGCTGCAGGCTGCTATTCGAGACCAGGGCTGGAACGACTACGTGATCCTGGCCCGGGGTAATCACCTGATCCACAGGATCAACGGCAACGTGACAGTGGATGTCAGGGACAACCAGATAGAAAAGCGATCGAGGTCGGGCATCCTGGCGCTCCAGCTCCATGTCGGTCCACCCATGCAGGTTCAGTTCAAAAATCTACGTCTCAAGCGGCTGAAGCCGGAGACCAAGCCGGGAAAGAAGTGACTGGACCCCCCGCTCGCTTCCCCGCACGGCTGGGAACGGGTGCCCTTGTTTTCATCCTGCTGGTATCGATCCTGCTGAGAGGTTCCGCGCTTGTCAGCAACCACCTGCATGTCGATGAACCGCGGTGGATGGTGCGGGGACTCTTTTTTGTCGAGAGCCTTCTCACAGCCGATACAGAGGCTCTTCAGACCGATCACTGGACGGGTCGGATCACGCCTGAAATGAGCCGGCTGAGTGCCAGCCTCGCCAGCGGGAGCGCTACCGCCATTCTGACCGGTTCGAGTGTGCACCTGGGAGAGCGGTTGCTGCCCAGGCTGTCTTCTCGAAACGAGCCCTTCAAGCTGATCTTCTGTGCCCGCCTCTTCCATGCTCTCTTGAGCAGCCTGACTCCCCTGCTTGTCTTTGTACTGCTTCGCCGGCGAGTGTCAGAGGTCGGAGCGGCCTGTGCGGCGGGTTTCCTGATGTTCGAACCGCTGATCCACTACTGGGGAGGGATGGCTCACCTGGAAGCGGTTTTGACCCTGGCGGCACCTCTCTCCCTGCTCCTTTATGAAATGGCCCGACGGCGCGGCTCGATTCCGCTGCTGGTTGGTGCCGGGTCGGTTTTCGGTCTGGCCTTTGCGAATCGGGCCAATGCGGCGGCGGTTCCCCTGGCCCTTGTGGTGTACACAGGGATTCGACTTTGGACACAAGCGGCGGAAAAAGGCTCCACGTGGGCCCGGATTCGCCGGGAGGGGTGGCGCCTGTGGCTGTTTGGACTGACCGGGTGGCTCGTTTTCGTGCTCCTGTATCCCCCCATCTGGAGCACGCCCGTGTGGGGGTTCCTGGCCTTCGTCAAGGTGTACTTGACCTCCTCTACTGAGCCGGGCGTCAACGGGCTTACTCTGGCCCGGTGGTTGACGTTCCATTCCGTCCTGGCCAAGGTGTTCCTGATCCTGACCCTGCTGGGTTGCTTGATCGAGAGTGTTCGCCGCCACAACCTTTTTCAGCTGGGAGCCGCCTACTACCTGGTTTCCCTTACCGTCCTGGCCCTTCCGGGTACCTTTCATTCCCGCTATCTTTCCTCAGTCTTACCGGCTCTGGCCCTCACGGGTTCGGTGACGTGCGCCTGGCTGTGGGCGAGGTATTCTAGAAGCTGGAGCCGCGCATCGAGTTATGCCTGGTGGGCTCTCGGCGCGGTGGCAGTGATTCTTCTTGTGTCCACCCTGGCGGGGGCACGGGCCAACTATCGATCGATCCGGGCCAGGTACGGGCAACTGCACGATCTGGAGTTTGCCGAGGTCCATTTTCCGTCCAGAAGAGTCAAGTATGTTCGGTCGGGCAGGGAACCCGGGGAGAGGCGTCTGTTCGTGACCTCTAAGGCCTCGACACCGGTCCTGCCGGCCCTGTATCTGGATGTTTCGCTCACGGATCACGGGAAGTACGAGCGGGTCCAGCCGGGCTGGACGAGGGTTGGGCAGCAAGAGGATGCGCCCTGTCGCCAGGGTGACTGGGAATTCGGCAGCCCGCGTCTCGATCGGTGGCCCGGCCAGAGAGCGGTTGGCCACCGAAGACTCTATTACTGGCCGTGCGTGCGGGACTAGAACGCTCGTATTCCAGGTTCCAGGTTCCACGTTCCACGCTGGAAGAACCCACCGTTAGTCAAGATCAAACGGGCGGGTGGGATCGTCGAGTTCGTCCTGGACTTCGAGAGCCTTCTGGAACTTCTCCTCGAGTGACTGGTGCCGGTCTTCTTCGTCTTTGAACGCGCGGGCAAACATTTCGTCTGTCTGGTCCTTTCTGGACCGTTCCTTCTCGACGGCATCTTCCAGGGTGTAATCCGGCTTCTTGGCTTCGCTGTGAATGACCAGGCCGGTCGACGGTTCGATCGTCAAAGTGGCCTGACAGTCCGGGCAGGTGACCTTCACGCGCTTCTTTACTTCCGACATAGGATCTATTCTATTAGGCCTCGCGAGCTTCCTCCAGCTCACGAAGGCGTGCCTGTATGGCGGGTTCGTCCAGCAATTCAGCTGCTCGAATCAAAGGAAGGAATCGATAGTCCTGGAGAGCCTCCGCACCGCCTTCCTCACGGTCGACCAGGCACAGAGCCGCCAATACGCGGCAGCCAGACTGCTCGGCGCGTTCGATAGCCTCCACGGTCGAGCCGCCGGTCGTACACACGTCGTCAACGATGACAACACGAGCTCCGGGACGAGGACTGTACCCTTCCAGCAGCCGCTTGGTCCCGTGGCCTTTGGGCTGTTTACGAACGATGAAAGCCGAGACCGGTGGATAAAGCTCTCGTTCTGCGTGGCTCACAGCCGCCACGGCCGCGACGATCGGATCCGCACCGAGCGTCAATCCGCCGATTGCATCGACGCGAAGTTCTTCCCGGTTCAGGGTCTCCAGGATCAGTTTGGCCGTCAGATAGGCTCCCTCCGGGTGCAGGGTCGTGAACTTGCTGTCGAAGTAGTAGAAGCTGTGCTTGCCAGAGGTCAGTACAAAATGCCCCAGTTTGAGCGAGTGTTCCCGCAGCAGCCGAAGCAGTTTCTGTTTCAGAGAAAAATAGGAGGAGTCCTCCATCGTGTTCGAGATCCCGGGCCAATCCATCCCCAACGCCGCCGCCGCGCACAATCGGCTCTCTACCGACGCAAGACTCTACCGCAAGGGGGACGGGCCAACAAGTAGTCCATGCTATATTCGGCGTCTGTGAAATATCGAATCATGGGCCGCACGGACCTGCGAGTTTCCGAAATCGGGTTTGGTGCCTGGGGCATCGGGGGGCAAATGTGGAAAGGCGGAGACGACGCCGAAGCGCTTCGAGCCCTCCATCTCGCCGTCGAAAACGGTCTCAACTTCATTGACACAGCGCTGGCCTACGGGGAAGGTCACAGCGAGAGGCTGATCGGACGTTTCCTGCGAGAGACGAAGGAGCGAGTCTATGTGGCGACGAAGGCTCCGCCCATGAACAAACGCTGGCCGGCTCATGGATCTGCTCAGGAGGCATTCCCCCGCCACCACCTCGTCTCCAGTGCGGAGCAGAGTCTGAAGAATCTGGGCCTGGAGCGTCTCGACCTGATGCAGCTGCATGTCTGGTCCCGCGACTGGCTCCAGCAGGATGAATGGCATCAGACCCTTGTCGATCTGAAAGCGGCCGGGAAGGTCTCTCACTTTGGCCTATCGGCCGGCGACCATGAGCCGGGCGCTGCCGCGGGTGTGGTTCGATCCGGCCGCACCGACATCGTGCAGGTCATCTACAACATCTTCGATCAAAGCGCAGAGCAGGAACTGTTCGGAGTCTGTGAGGAAATGCGTGTGGGGGTGATCGCCCGGGTTCCTTTCGATGAAGGAGCCCTGACCGGGGCCGTTTCTGCCGACAGCCGGTTCCCGAAGAAAGACTGGCGGAGGTGGTACTTCCGCGGGGATCGCAAGCAGAGAGTTCAGGAGCATGTTGAGCCGCTGCTACGGCTGCTTGGCGACGAGGTACAGACTCTGGCCGAGCTGGCACTGCGTTTTTGCCTGCAGTCGCGGGCCGTTTCGACCGTCATCCCGGGGATGAGATCGACCCCTCACGTTCGCGACAATCTTGCGGTGTCGGATCTGCCGGCGCTCAGCTCGAATCTGATGACCGAATTGAAGCAGCAAGCCTGGAAGAAGAACTTCTATTCCTGAGTCTCCCGGTAGTTCTCTCGAATCCACCGCTCGATGGCAGTTCCCGGATCATCTATGCCTTCCGCGTCGACTTCCAGTTGTCCCAGCTTGGGCACCTTCTGGAGCAGATTGAGGCCGTGCTGGTAGTCCTTGAACAGCTCGTTGCAGAATTCGAGAACAGACTGCGCGGTTTCAGATGTCCTCTCAGCGAGCCTTTCGATCGCTTCCTGGTTGAAGCTGATCCGGATGCCATGCTGTTCCTGAAACTGGCGCTTGAACTTCTGCAGCTGGAACTCGGCCACGCGTAATCGGTACATGGCCGGGCTCTCGAGTAATTCGGACAACTTCTCGAGTGGATGCTCAATCATCTCGCGGGTGACCACGAACTCGCGAATCTCTACATGATCGGGAAGCTGATACTTGTATTCGCGAAAGGCTTTCTCACAGACCGTCATCAGTCCCCGGGCCCCGGTCCGCTCGGTCACGGCCTGCTCCGAAATGGCGTGCATTCCTTCGTCGGTGAAATAGACATCGATTCCGTAGGCGAGAAAATCCCTCTTGTACTGCTTCAGAAGCGAGCCTTCCGCGTACTTCAGAATCTCGAAAAGATCTTGCTCGTAGAGGGGATTGCAGTGGACCACCACGGGTAGGCGTCCCACGAATTCGGCCTCGTACCCAAACTCCAGAAAATCCCTGGAACGGACCAGACCGAGCAGATGGCTGTCATCCTCGGCAGTCGCGGAGCTCTTCTCCCCCATGAACCCAATCTGCGTCGATCCGATTCGCTTGCGGATGATGTCGGTCAACCCGTTAAAGGCCCCGCTCACTATGAAGAGGATGTGACGCGTGCTGATCGTTTTCTTTTCCAGCTTCCCCTTACTCTGGAACTCGAGCAGGGACTGCATCTGGCCGGCCACGTCGTTTGAGGAGCGTAGCGGCACTTCGGTTGCTTCCATGAGCTTCAAGAGGCCCCGCTGGACCCCCTGACCGGAGACATCTCGTCCAAGGAGGTTGGTCGCACCTGCGATCTTGTCGATCTCATCGAGATACACAATCCCATATTGAGCCAGCTCCAGGTCCCCGTCGGCTTGAGCGACCAGTTCTCGCACCAGGTCTTCGACATCTCCACCCACGTACCCGGTTTCGCTGAACTTGGTCGCATCCGCCTTGACAAAGGGAACTCCGATGAGGCGGGCGATGTTCTGCACCAGGTAGGTTTTTCCCACGCCCGTGGGGCCGATCAGAAGGATGTTCTGTTTCTTGTAGTCGACCAGATCGTCCGGCCCGGAGTTTTGAATCTGATGGTAGTGGTCGCAAATGGCAGTGGAGAGCACCTTCTTGGCGTCATCCTGCTGAATCACGTAGCGATCCAGACAACCCTTGATCTGACTGGGTTTGTAGTCAAACTCGAGGGCGCGGCTTCTCTTTTTGGCCTGCTCCTCGGCCTGATCGGTAGGTTCCGTCTCCGGCTTTGGAAAGACCTCGACGTGGACACCCGGCCCATACTTCCCCTTCAGGAACTGCTTCAAATCGTCCGCATCAAACTTGTCTTCTATACCCATGATCGACTCACCCTCACCAGATCTTCCTGTATTCATAGGATGTCCGGACGGCTTTGGCAAGTTTACCGCTCGCCGGTGCTCTTCGCTCAACCTTCAACCTTCAACTTTCAACCTTCAACTTTCAACCTTTTTCAACCTTCAACCTTCAACTTTCAACCTTCAACTTTCAACCTTTGACCGTCCTAAGGATGACAGGGTAGGGAAGATCAATTCGGTCGGGGCGCTGGGGGCGCTTGAGAGCCTGGTCCAGGGCGGCCTTCCAGGTCCTCAACCCGGTTACGAGATGGCGTGCATCCAGCCCTTCAAAAGCGTCCGGATAGGGGGTCAATTTGTCGATCGCCATTTGCAGCATGGAGCGCGCCGCCCCCCATTTGCCGTGCTGATAGTGATGAAAGGCGACGGCAGCCTGGATCAATCCCTGCAGGAAGGGCTGCCGGTCGCTCGACTCCTGCAGCCAGATCTCTTCAATCGTGTCGTGGCACTCGTAGAACTCCCTCTGGTTGAAGAGGTCGATTCCCAGGTCGAGCTGATCGCGCATAGGTTTGCTGGGCCGGGACCGAGCGGGCAAGCAGCGCGATCAGGAGGCAGGCGAGGCCCGATAGACCTGAGCGTAGGCGCTGCGGAGGGGGGCGACACAGTACCGCTCGATAAGTTCTCCGGAGGCGTCCGGACGGCGGGTGAGGCTCTCCATGTATTGCTCTGCGATCCGGAAGCTGAGGCGCATGATGTCTGCCTTGCCCTCTCTGTATTCCACCTTAAAGGCCTCGTCCAACCCGTCCTGAAGTCGAAATACTTCCCGATACAGCGGACGCTTCAGGTCAGCAGGTTTTGTGACCTGCTTGGACCCGGCCTTTCGATAGTGATCGAACAGCAGCTCCCTGAAGTTCTCGTAGTCGAAATTCTTCACCTTGTTGTTGACGCTGACTTCGAGGTGAAGGGTCTGCTGCTCCCAGCTGGCTCTCAGGCCATAAGTAAAGTCGAGAGCCCCCTTGTCGAACTTGATTCGGTGGCCTTTTTCGTCATGAAAACGCTTGAGCTCAATCGTCTCCTCGGCCCCGGCAGAGTTCTCCTGATCCTCCCTGGTAACGTAGTACCGGGAAACGCGGTCGTACCAGGCATCGATAATCTTGCTCAGGACATGATCAATCGACTCTGTTGATTTGGTAGCCATAGTGTCGCGGAGAAAGCAATTGTAAACCACGTTCTTGAGAGGATCAAAACACGTTTTTGGTTTTGCGTGATCTGCACTCCGATTCGTTACCTGTCAGGATGACGGAAGGGCCGCCGGATCGGATCCGCCCAGGCCGCCCGGACCACCAGGCGAACTGTGCTAGACTGCCTTTCAGTGAGGTTGAAGTTCATCCCCGCCTTGGTTGTTCTGGCCACTTCCGGTGCCTGCGCCCCCCGGTTAACACCGGTTGATATCCCTTGAGAAGAAAGACTCAAGGCGCGGGAGTTGATGTTCGAGGGCGACGTGTTACTCAAGGATGGGAAGGATCATCTTGCCCTCCTCAAGTACCTGGAATCTTCGACTCTGGACCCCTACAGCCCGCATTGCTTCAACAAGTTGGCCGTTGCCCATGCTCGCATTCTGATGCTTGCTCAGGCCAAACGCGCAGTTGACCGAGCGATCAGGCTGGATGGGGAGTACCCGTATGCCTATAACACTCGCGGGATCGTTCAGATGGCCCGGGGCAAACCGGGAGCAGCCGTAAACTCCTTCGAGAAAGCCCTCCATTACAATCCCCTGAATCCGGTCTTTTACCTCAACCTGGGACGGGCCCATCTGGAGGCTGGGAATTTCACGAAGAGCCGGTCTGCTCTCAAACGGGCGCTCCAGCTGAATCCCCAGGTTCTGGACCTTTCGGATACGATCGAGGTCAGCTCCCGCCATAGGGATGACCCGGAATCCTACTACCGAATGGCCCGACTTTTTGCTGAAATAGGCGACGTGAAGACCAGTCTCTACTACCTGGGCAGAGCCCTGGAAAGCGGTTTCAGGGATAGGGATCGCCTCTACAAGGACAAGGCTTTTGAAGCTCTCCGCGACAACCGGGACTTCACCGAACTGGTGTCGTCCTACGGTTTACAGAAGCAGAGTACCTGACATCATGAAAAGGTGGGAGGCCCCTCCCACTCTAGAGAATTCCAGTCAGGGATCAACCTTTAACCCTCAGTTCGATCCTCAGGTAGTAGCCCAATAAAAGGCAGGTTGCGGTAGCGCTCGGCGTAGTCCAGGCCATAGCCCACAACGAACCGGTCCGGAACCTCGAAGCCCAGGTAGTCGATTGCTACGTCCACCTCCCTTCTGGCGGGTTTGGAGAGAAGAGCGCAGACCCTCAGGGAGCGGGGTTGGCGCGTCAGCAGGCTTCGTACGAGGTAGCTGACGGTCAGTCCGGTGTCGACGATATCCTCAACCAGAACGACGTCCTCTCCTCGAATGCTGCTCTCAAGGTCCTTGACGAGCTGAACTCTGCCGGAACTCGTGGTGGCATTTCCATAGCTCTTGACCGAGAGGTAGTCGACCTTGAGCCTCAGGTCTACCTGTCGAACCAGATCGGCATGGAATATGGCAGCGCCTCTAAGGATGGCCACGAAAACGGGCGTAAGCCCGCACAGATCCCGGGTGAGCTGCTCGCCGATCTCTCCGACGCGGCGCTGGATGGCCTCCTCCTCGATCAAAACTTCCACGTCCGAGACCGCTCGCGGCACCACGAAACGGATCATAGCACGGGGTTGTGCGAGCCCTGGGGGCAAAGATTTACGAACTTAGCACCCTTCTGCGGGTGCGCCGCGGCAGGGAGAGGACGAAGCGGGCGGCTCGAAGCGAGTAAGTGCTCAGGTCATCCATGTACGAGTAAACGGTCGGTAGTATCAGGAGGGTCAGGAAGGTCGAGGTGGTCAAGCCTCCAAAAACAGCCAGACTGACGGGAGCCCACATGCGAGCCCTTCCCTCCACCTGTGAGAACAGACTGGGGAGAAAGAAGGGAATCGTCAGGGGAAGCAGGCCGGACAGCGACGTGAAGGCCGTCATCAGGATCGGACGCAGACGGTCTCTTCCGGCCTGAACAATGGCCGCGTTCTTCCCCAGGCCGGACCTTCTGAGGTGGTTGATGTGAGCGATCAGAATGATGCCGTTGTTGACCACCAGTCCGAACAGGACCAGGATCCCCAGGTAAGCCATGGAATTCAAAGTGGTTCCAGTCAGATAGAAGACCACGGCCACCCCGATCATGGAAAACGGCACTGTAAAGAGAATCGTGAAGGGGTGGACGAAGCTCTCGAACAGAGACGCCATGATGATGTACATGAGGATCATTGCCAGCATGATGGCGAAGAAATTCGACTCCTCCGACTGGCGAAAGCGAGCCCATTCTTTCCCCAGTTCCCAGCTGTATCCCGGGGGCAGTCGGATATCCTCAAGCGCCATTCTGACACCCGAGTTGGCCAGAAAAAACGCGGTTCCCTGCTGCAGGGAGGCGTAGACGCTGAGCGTTGCCTTTCGATCCTCCCTGCGGATGGCCTGCGGGCCCTTTCGGTATTGGTAATCGACCACCGAATACAGGGGAATCATTTCTCCCTGCCGATTTTCGAAGTGGATGTTCTCTATCTCCTGCAGGCTGATCTCGTTTCCCCCCCGCATTTGAACGACCACGTCGATCTCTCCCTGGTCGCCTTTGACCCGAGTGGTGGCCCGGGTGCTCAGCGCGGAAGACAGTGTGCGGGCGACGATTTGAGGAGAGACGCCGAACTGTTCGGTGCGCCGGCGATCGACCCTTACATGAATTTCGTCATCTCCTGTTTCCAGTGTGGTCTGAACATCCCTGATGCCGGGAATCTCAAAAATCCGGTTCTTGATAATCTCTCCATACATTTCCAGCAGGACCGGATCCTCTCCTTTGAGGTTGACATCGATCCCCATCTCCCCGCCGCCCATGTGGCGCATTCGGCCCTGCTTGTATTCGACCCCGGGGATGATGGGAAAGACAGCCATGATCTTCTCCTGCACGACCTGGGTCGGCGCGACGTCACCCTCGGTCTTGAGGTAAATCTCGAGTCTGCCTCGCAGGCGGCCACCCCGGTTACTCCTTCTGCCAAATTCCGATCCTATCGAAGAAATCTCGAATTCTTCCTGCCGGTCGAGAAGCCGTTCGACCAGTCCCGCGAAAATAGATTCGATCTCGTCCAGGGCGTAAGAGCGTTCAAACAGGACGTCGACGTTGACCTCTCTCTGGGCAACGCGAGGCATGTGTTCCCGGTCGATATTGGCGGCAATGGAATAGGAGGCCCATGCGATGAGAGCCATCACGATCAAAGCCGTGAAGCGCCATCTGAGAAGAAATCCCATGATGGCGGCGTAGCCGTCGGTGAGAAGCACCAGCGACTTTTGTTTTCTTTTCTCGCGACCCGTAAAAATTCGACTGGACGCCAGTGGAATCAGCGTCAGCCCAACCACCAGCGAGGAGAGCAGGGCGATACTGACGGTGATCCCGAAGCCGCCCAGGAATCTCGCCATGTCCCCTTCCAGGAAAAAGAAGCTGGCAAAGACGGAGATGGTTGTCGCCACCGACGCCACCACGGGCACCCCAACTTCTCTGGTTCCCTGGACGGCGGCGTCCAGGGCTCCAAGGCCCCTTTCCTGCCTGTGGCGGAAGATGTTTTCCAGCACCACGATGCTGGCATCGACGAGCATACCGATCGCCACCATCAATCCCATCAGCGTGATCAGGTTGATGTTGATCTGGGAACCGGCACCGACTCGAAGCAGATACATAAAGCCAAAAGTACACAGCACGGAAACCGGAATGGCAACGGCGATGATCAGAGTGCTGCGCAACTTGCCCAGAAACACGAACAAAACGACGCAGGCCAGGAGGCCCCCGATCAAGCCCGCCCGGGTCAGGTCGTTGATAGAGTTCAAGATCTCTTCAGACTGGTCACTCATGATCTGGAACGAAACCAGATCGGCGTAGCGGGGCATCGCAGCGACTTTCTCCAGTTCGGCCCTGGCCGCCTCGCAAACTGCAACGATGTTGGCCGTGGAGGCCTTGTACACGTAGACATTGATGGATTCACTGCGATCGAGCCGGGAGAAGGAAGTTTTCTCGGGGAAGTCATAGCGGACGTCCGCGACATCCCCCAGGGTCAAACGACTCCCCGCCAGGGGAAGCGCCGCAATTTCCCAGGCCTCCTGAAATTCACCCATCATTCTGAGGGTGTACTTCTTATGCCCGTCGAAGACATACCCCCCGGAAAGAGTGATGTTGTTCGATCTCAATGCCTGCGCCAGAGCCCAGATATCTATTCCATGACTCTCCAGCCGATTCGGATCCACCTCGACCAGAATCTGTTTGTCTTCAATACCCCGGGTATCCACGTTGGCCACGCCCTGGATTCTCTCCAGTCGAGGCTTCAGGGCTTCCTCAAGAAAGTCGTAAAGATCCTTCCGATCACCGCCCCAGCCCACCGAAAACCGAAGGACCGGCCAGTTGCCGGAATGCCAGCGTCTGATCCTGATCCGTTCGACACCCTCGGGCAGAAGTCCTCGAACCTGGTCGATCCTGTCCCGGATCTCCAGGGAGGCCATGTCCATATCGGTACCCCCTTTGAACTCGAGTCGGATTTCAGAACTGGAGCCCGACGAGGTTGACTCGAGCGTGTCCAGGTGATTCAGGGTGGAGAGCACTTCCTCCAGGGGTCTGGTGATGTCACGCTCAGTCTCGGTGGGTGACGAGGAGGGGTAGCTCGTGCTGACGCTTAGACTCTCCGAGGAAAACTCAGGAAGCAGCTCCAGGGGCAGCCGCTGAAGGGAAATCAAGCCCAGCACCACGATCGAGATCACGACCATCAGAACTGTCACTGGCCGTCTCACGGAGTACTCTGCGAAACTCATGTGTTCGTCTCCCGGACAACGATAGTGTAGACGAGCGGGATGAGGACCAGAGTCAGGAGGGTCGAGGTCACCAGTCCTCCAATAATGGTGATGGCCAGCGGGATACGCAGCTCCGATCCCTCCCCCGGGCTCAGAGCCATAGGCAAGAGTCCGAGCACCGTTGTACTGGTCGTCATAAGGATGGGGCGGAGGCGAATCGAGCAAGCCTGACGAATCGCCTCGAATTTCTTCAATCCCCGCCTTCTCAGCTGATTTGTGAGATCGAGCAGTACGATGGCGTTGTTGACAACGATCCCGGCCAGGACGATGAAGCCGATCAGCACAACCACGTTCAGAACCTGGCCGGTCATGAACAGGGCCGCGGAAACCCCGATGGCGGCGAAGGGAATGGCGAACATGATAATGAAAGGCTGAACCAGAGATTCGAACTGAGACGCCATAACCAGATAGACCAGAAACACGGCCAGTAACAGCGCGAATCTCATACTGTCAAAGGCGATTGCCCGTTCTTCGCTTTGCCCGCCCACGTAAGCATAAAAATCGCTGGGAAACGACATTCCCGCGATCATCGTTTCAATATCGCCGACGATACTTTGAAGGTCCCGGCCCACGATGTTGGCGCTGATCACGGCCACCCGGTCGGGACCGATCCTCCTGATCTCAGCCGGTCCCTGCATCAGGCTGACATCGGCGACCGAGGAAAGAATGATTGGATTGGCTTCTCCCGGATTGATGACCAGGTTGCGCAGGTCGGCCAGGCTGGATCGGTCCGTCTCACGCAGCCTCACCCGCACATCGATTCGGCGGTCGCGCTCGCTGAACTCGGTTGGGATCTCTCCCTGGACCTTGTTCCGGATCAACGCCGCGATCTGGTTAATCGTGAATTCATAGTTAGCCAGTTTGCGCCGGTCGAACCGGATCTGGACCTCCGGATTGTCCTCTTCAGTACTGGCCTTGAGATCCCTGAGGCCTTCGACTGAATGGAGGCCGGCTGCGAGACGCTCGGCATAGGCCTTGAGACTCTTCAGGTTGTACCCCTGCAGAATCACCTCCACCGGCGTCTTAAAGCTGAAGAGATTCGGTTTCGAGAACTTGTACTCGACTCCGGGGATGCGAACGAAGCTCTGTCGCAGCTCCTCCATGACCCGACGTTCCCTCTCGTGCAGAGCACCGGGCTCGAGTTTGACCAGGATCTGTCCGATGTGTTCCCGTTCATCCACCGCCTGCACTCCGGTCTGATTGCCCGATCCGGCCATCGTGTAGTAGGAGACGACTGCCGGCACCATGGACAGCACCTCCTCGAATTCGATCAGCCGGGTCAGCGTCTGTTCAACCGGCACTCCACTGGGCAGGCGAACGTCCACGAAAAACTCACCCTGGCTGACTTCGGGGATCAACTCGGAGCCAAGCCGTCCCAGCAGCTGGATTGAGAACGCGAACAGAAGAACTGCCGTGGATATCGCGACCAATCTGTAATCGAGCGCCCTGGATAAGAACCAGTCGTAGGGACGAATCAGGAAGAACCGGCTCTCGGCCTTTTCCTTCCCGGCGCCACGCCCCGGCGTGGTCGAGGATCGCCCCAGACTGGAGAGCATCGGTATCAGCATAATGGCAACCACCAGGGACGCAGCCAGTGAAAACGTGACGGTCAGGGCCTGGTCCGCAAAAAGCTGCCCGGCGACGCCCTCGACGAAAACGATGGGCGCGAACACGCAGATCGTGGTGATGGTGCTGGCTACAACCGCGCTTCCCACTTCCGAGGCGCCCAGATTGGCTGACTCTCGGGGCCCGTGGCCCATCGCTCGATAGCGGTAGATCGACTCCAGCACCACAATCGAGTTGTCCACCAGCATCCCGATCCCCAGGGCCAGCCCGCTGAGAGACATGATGTTCAGGGAGATCGACGAGGAGTACATCAGGAAGAACGTCGTCACAATGGAAATGGGGATGGACAGCCCGATGATCAGGGTCGTCTTGACGCTGCGCAGAAAGGCGAACAGGACGGCGATGGCCAGGATTCCGCCCCAGATGGCCGTGTCCAGAACTTCATCGACCGATTGCTTGATGAATGTGGACTGGTCGAAAACGACATCGAACTCGAGCGGATCGCGAGTCCCCTCGTAGTCGGTTTCGAGCTGCCGCAAGCGCTCTCTGACGATGCGGGCTACGGCAACCGTGTTCGCGTCGGCCGCTTTGAAGATCGCCAGTTCCACACTTTCCCGGCCGTTGATGCGAGTGATGATGTCCCGCTCTCTGAACCCCGAGTAGACCGTCCCGATGTCGCGGATGCGGATCGGAACCCCCGTTCTCTGGGCGACGATAACGTCGTTCATTTCGGCGACGTCCTGGAACTCGTTGAGGGTTCGGACCAGATACTTGGCCTCTCCGTCGCGCAGGGTTCCGCCCGTGAGGTTGATGTTTTCCTGGCCCAGGCGGCTCGTGACTTCCTGAATGGAAACCCCCAGTGTAGCCAGCATCTGCTCGTCCAGCTCGACCAGGATTTCCTGCTCCAGCCCCCCCGATACCCGAACCGCGGCTACGCCTCCGATGCTCTCCAGGTCAGGCTTCACGAACTCGTCGGACTGATACCTGAGCATGGACAGGTTGGGAGAGCCGGAAACGCTGACCCTCATGATCGGATCCGTTGAGGGGTCGTAACGGAGCAGGATCGGTCTGTCCGCCGCCAAGGGCAGCTGGACCATATCGAGTCGTTCGCGCACAGCCAGCGAGGCAAAGTCCATGTCGGTCTTCCAGCTGAACTCGACGATCACGTCGGAGACTTCCGGCTTGGAGATGGAACTGACCCGAACCACGTTGTCGACGACGCTGACCGCATTTTCCACACGCTTGCTGATCAGGTTCTCGATTTCCTCGGGAGCGGCTCCCTCGAACTCGGTACGGATGGTCAGCGTGGGATAGGAAATCTCGGGAAGCAGGTTCAGGGCAAGTCTGTCGTAGGCGACCGTGCCAAACACCGCCAGGGCGACAAAGACCATGGTCACCGTCACGGGCCGGCGAATGGAGAAGTCGACGATTCTCATTGACGGCGGCGAGCGAACTGGGAGCGGATTTCCATCATGAAGGCTGCCAGCTTCTCGGGATCTTTCAAGAAGTCGGGATCTTTGGCGAGCTTGGCCTCGTAGGCGTCTTTCACCTGCGGGAAGCGTTCGGCCATCCGCTGCAGCCTCGCCTTCATAGCTTCGGGGTCAGGATTGCCACGCCCGCCGCCGGGCCCTCCGCTATCTGGCCGGCCACCTCCCGGCTGAACTCCGGGCCGGGCGGGACCACGCCTCGTTGCAGGTGGAGCAGCCTCGCTGCCGCCGGCCACACGCTGGGGCGAGGGAGCCTGGAGTGCGGGACCCTCCTGTCCATCGGCCCACTCCAGAACGGAGACGGGATAACCGTCGTTGAGCCCCTCTTGACCCACCGTCACAACGACTTCGCCTTCCGCCAGTCCCGAGGAGATCTCGAGATGGGCATCCTCCCTGAAGCCGATGACGACCGCCCGCTTCTGCACGCGGCTTTCCGAATCTACGACGAAGACCCAGTCCTCATCGCGCTCCCGGACGATGGCCCGCTTGGGAATGACCAGAGCCGAGGGCCGAGTCTCCGTGGCAATGTAGACCGTGCCAAACATGCCGGGCCGGAGAAGGTTGCGGTGGCGCATGACTTCGAGCGTAACTTTGATCGTGCCCGATTCAGAGTCGACCGTGGGGCTGATCATCTTAATGGAGCCGGCAAAAGTTTCCTCGGCAAAGGCCTGCATGCGCAGCTCCGCCCGCTGGCCGAGACGGATCTGAGAGAGCTCTCGTTCGGGCAGATAGATGCGCGCCCAAAGGGGGTCGAAATCTTCCACGCTGAACAGAGCCTCGTTGACATTGACCCGATCCCCGACATCGATCAGGCGCTCCGTAACAACACCTTCAATCGAGGAACGAATCTCGGTATATTCGAGCTGCAGCTGAGCGGCCTCGAGGCGGGACACGGCCGCATCCCGTTGCTGAACCGCAACTCTCAGGCCCAGGGCGTCCGTCTCGTTGGTCAGAGCCGCCTGATCGTGCTCCTGTGGACTGATCAGCTTCTGGGCCAGCAGGCCCTCGGACCGCTTGTAATTCGCCCTCGAGAGCCGGGACTTGACCTCGGCCTGTTCCAGCGTCAGCTGGGCCTGATCGACCGCAATGCGGGCCTGATCGTGTTCGTTCTTGATTTCCCGATCATCCAGTTTGGCAAAGAGCTGCTCCGTACCAACCCGGTCGCCTTCCTCAACCAGGAGCTCTTCGACCAGAGCGTTGACCTTGGCGTAAACGGTAACTTCGCGGATAGATTCGAGCGAAGTATTCGAGAGCAGATAGCGGGAGATAGGCCGGCGAGTGACCGTTGCGGCCTTGACGCTGATGGGTTGCTCGAAAGATCCATCGGCCGGACCTCCCCCGGGCATCGCACCGCGACCGGGCATGCCGCCTCTGCCCCGGCGATCGGCGGAGCTGTCCTGGGACGAGCAGGACAGGGCGAGAGAGCACAGTAAAAGAATCAGTAAACGCGTCAACATCCGCACGTCTTCCCGGTTGTTCACAGAACCCTTATCTCTTACGCCGAAAAAGGACGAAAGGTTACGGCAGCGATGGGTTCCAGGTTGCTCGGCGTGAAATTCCACTTTTCTTTTGACCGTTCCACTCTCGCCCAATACAATTGCCCGGTCGATGACAGGAGCCGAGTTCCCCGCAAACGGAACCTGCGGCTCACGCTGACTCCTTATCCTGGGTTCCGTTTGTAGCCATGACGCTGAAAGAACCGCTGCATTTCGCGCTTAGATTCCTGCAAAACCCACGGGCCACGGGTGCGGTCACGCCCAGCGCCCGGGCGCTGGGCCGCAGGATGGCGGATGTCGTGGACTGGCAGCAGGCTCGCACGGTGCTTGAAGTAGGACCGGGCTCGGGGGCTTTGACAGCAGAGTTTCTGCCGCGTCTGAAGGAAGGATGCCGTTTTCTCGCGGTTGAGATTAATCCGGACTTTGTCGCGTTTCTGGAGTCCCGCTTTGCCGGGATCGAGGTGGTGCAGGACAGCGTGGAGAACCTCGCAGTGATTCTGAAGGAGCGTCGTCTCAGCTGCGCCGATGCCATCATCAGTGGACTGCCCTGGACCATCTTTACTCGAGAGCAGCAGGACCGATATCTAAAGGCCATCCGGAGTAGTCTTGGCCCGGGAGGAGTCTTTGTGACTTATACCTATGTGCAAGGTCTCTCCCTGCCGGGTGGGCGCCGCTTTCGCCGTCAGCTCAAGGCCAATTTCCCGCACGTGAACAGGAGCAAGCCGGTGTGGGCCAACGTGCCCCCAGCTGTGTTCTTTACCTGCCGCAAGTGAGTCCTGCCTGGCTGCTCTCCAGATGATCTCCGTTTTCTGCGATTTCGATGGAACCATCACCAGCCATGATTCCATTGTCTTTCTGACGGAGCGTTTCGGGGGCGGCCCCGGATATCGCTCGGACGCTCTCTCCAGGATCAAGTCCGGTGAGTGGAGTGTTCACGACGCCATCGCGCATGAGCTTGCCTCCGTGAAGATCTCCTGGGCAGACGCGGTTCAGGTCCTCACGGCCAACATCAAAGTCGACTCATTTTTCGAGGAGTTTGTTGCCTGGTGCGACGAGCGGTCGTTGCGCATCCGGGTGGTGAGTTCCGGCATGCGGCCAGTTGTCGAATTGCTGATTGGTCATCTGGGCCTCGAGGTCTACGCTCATCCGGTTACGATCAGTGCCGAAGGCTGGCGTTACCAGCCCGATCCCAGCATGATGAAAGTCCCCGTTCTGGAAGAGGCCCGCCGCCACTCGGAACGACTCGTTTACATAGGCGACGGCACATCCGACGTATGCGCCATCCCCTATGTCGACGATCTGTTTGCCAAACGATACCTGGCTGACTATTGCGAGGAGAACGGCGTGCCGTATATTCCGTTTGACACGTTCCGGGATGTCCAAAAGCGCCTGGAGGCGCTTTTGTAATCGAAAATTAAAGATTAAAAATTGAAAATTAAAAATTCGAATCCGGACTCGGCCGGGCCGCAAGTATCAATCAATCTTCAATCTTCAATCTTTAATCTTTAATTTTTAATTCTTAATCTACCTCCCCAGGCGCAACCGAACCCCCCCGTGAACCAGCCGGGGGGTTCCCAGGCGCTCAATGGGGAGGCGGCCCACGGCGTACTTCCTGTCAAAGAGATTTTCGACGCTGACGAACAGCTCGAGTTGCTCGGTCAGGGGTTTGCCGACCTGCAGGTCGAGAACTCCGTAGCCGGCCAGGGGGAGACGATTCAGATCATCCTCGTACTGGCGGCTCACGAAGCGGCCTTCCACGAGAAACTGGATGGGCCCTCGATACTCGAGCCCCACCAGGCCCTGGTGGCGCGGAACCTGGGGAAAGAGCCTGCCCGTTTCATCGACCACGGCCTGGGCGTAGAGATAAGAGGACCTCAGGGCCCAGCGCGAGGCCAGTCGGCCAACCACTTCGGCCTCCACCCCCTTGATCGTGCCGCTCCCCAGGTTCCGACGTTGCCGCAGAATCAGCTCGGGAGACACCGAGACAGTGACATTTGAGACGGGATCTTTCAACGTGTTCCAGAAGCCGTTCAGCCGGAATACAAGAACGCGGCTCGGGTGTATGTCCGCCCCCCCCTCGAAGCCCCAGAGGTGCTCCTCAGTAAGCCCTGGATTGGCCTCGGTGAGGATGTTGCCCGTACGGAACGGGCGGTACAACTCATTCAAGGTAGGAGCCCGAAATCCACGGTATAGAGAGCCCCGGATCGTCACCGCAGGATCGGCGCGAAAGAGCAGGCCCGCCCGGGGATTGAAGCTGGTTTCCGTGCTCTGATTCTCCCACACGTCGAAGCGAGCTCCCACCAGGATGTCAAGTCGGGGATGCAGGGACTCCAGGTACTGGGCAAAAACCCCGCTCAGATTCTGCATTTGCTCATCCCAGCGAGCCTGCCTCCAGTCCGCTCCCACCAGAATCTCCATTGCGGGCTGCCATGTGAACGAGCTTCCGAAGCCGGACGAGGGAAAATGCTGGTCGGCCGTCTTGAACTCCTGGGATCGATCGGGTAGAACTCGGGAAAAGGTGCTGTTGAGTTCCTGGAACTGGCTGTAGAGCCGCCACTTCCAGGATGGTCCCTCCAGACCGCCGTCCACGAGAGCCGTCCACGAGTTGTTTTCCTGAATCCGGGTGCCGTTGTTCCTTTCTTCCCTGAACAGGTTGACGCCGGCATGAGCCCGTTTGTACTCGACTCTACCCAGAAAGCTCTGGAACCCGACACGAGCCGGGGTGTCGACAGCACCACGGTGCTCTTCGGAGACGATGAAAAACCCTCCCGTGTCGAACGCTCGACCGGAGAGGAGATAGCCCCAGTCGCCTTTTCGATCGGAGGCCAGGGCGCTCACATCCCAGGTTTCATGGTTGCCGATCTCGGCCATGAGTTCCAGACGGTCGGGCACGGGATCTAAAGATCGAAGCTGAATCGCTCCACCCAGCGCCGAACTGCCGTACAACGGACTTCCGGCGCCACGGGCGATCTCGACCTGCTTCAGGGCCAGGGTCGGAATTCGATTCCAATAGATCCAGCCGCCGAACGCGTCGTTGAGGGGAATTCCATCCAGGAGCACCAGGCTGCGGCTGGTGCCGCTGGGTCCGATGCCCCGGAGGGAAACACCCTGGGTGGTGGGGTGGGAGGAGAGGCTGCTGGAACGACGGAAGAGGCTGAATCCCGGGACCCTTCTCAGATGATCGTCCAGAACCAGAGCCGGAGATTGGTGCAGATCCTCCGCATCCAGAACACTCACCAGCGAGACCGCTTCCCCGAGCTCCTGCTCTCGCCGGGCGGCGGTCACGACAACCGTCTCCCTGTGAGCTACGACTCCTTCGCTGCTCTCCCCGGGATCGGGATCGGCAGCCTCCGGGTCCTGCGACCCAACCCCTGTGAGAAGTACCAGTACCAGCAGTTCGAACAAATCGTTTCCCCGGCGGCATGATACATGGTTCCGATCTCGGGGTTTCCAATGAGAGCGAGGCAGGGGTAACCGCTAACTGGTAACCGTTAACGGCGCGAGCAAAGGAGGGCGAGCGCCTACCCCCGAATATATTTGTGGCTGATGCGGACCGCCGCGCCGCTGAGCCCGATCAGGACAAGACCGAACAGGATGAGCGCCAGCGGCCACGCCCACGACTCGAGGAAGTGCTGATTCGTGAAATACCCGATGTAAGCGAGCAGTGAAACAGTACCGGAGACCAGCAGCGCGCGGCTCCGCAGGTAAACACTCAGATAGACGACTCCGCAGGCAAAGGCCAGGAAGAGGACTTCGAAGGGAGTCTCCTCGAGCGCGTCGAAGATCCCGTAAAGGAAGCCCACCGAGCCGACCAGGTACCAGAAGGGAGTGATCCATCGGTGCCTCGTCTTGTCGACCGCAACGCTGACCAGGACGAGCGAAAGCCCCAGAGTGACTGCACTGATCTGCGGGTCGATATTCAGCAGGTCAAACAACACGATCAGGAAGGTCAGGCCGAAGGAAATGGTCGTGAACAGCAGCAGAGTCGGCCGTTTCAGCATGAACGCGAAGCCCTGCTGGATGGCCATGACGCCGGCCATGAGCAGGATGGCATGCCGCTCGTCCCCTCCCGAGGAGAGTTCATCCAGGGTCACCAGAATCCCGGTTGGGTGGAGAATGGCTGCGATCAGAAAAAGGGGAGTCGCCGCTCTACGGTAGCGGTAGCGGCTGAGGGCTGCCAGGCCCATACCGAAGGTGGCCAGCCCCGAGCCAAGGGTGACAATGATGCGGGCAGCCGGGTTCATTTCTTCCCAGTTGAGGCCAATCAAAACACCCAGGCCGGCAAAAATGAAGGTACCGCCCAGGTAGGCAAACAGCCGGGGGAGGATGCCGCGGATGGCGGCGGCGGGGACCGGTGCAGCCTGTCCCAGGCCATCCCGTAAATCTTCCAGCGTCACACCGTGCCGGCGAGCGATGTCGAGGATTTCCTTTACGGCCTGCTCTTTCATTAGCTCTCTTCGTCCGGGGGTACGACCCAGCCTAGAAAATTGACGGAATAAGCAGGTGGATCAAGCGGCAAAGGAGTCACGGATCCGCCCTTCATGATGGTTGCTCGCCGCCGCCGCCGCATGCCCAGCAGTTCGGAAAAGATTCCTCCGCCACTGTATTGGGGACCCCGAAACTCGTATCCGTCCGGAGCTCGGACACTCGCGTCCAGCTGCAGACCTTCCAGCTCGGGGATCCGGATCTCGCTACCGTTGTCGAGAGCCTCGGCCTCGCCCGGAATCGAGATGGGGATCTCACGAACGTTGGAGGTTTCGTGATCGAAAAGGAACAGCTTCGTGACCTGGGCTCCCTGGTTGCGGTAAATCCTGGCCCTCACCCGGCCCTGGCAGACGTCGATAGTCACTCCCGCCGGCGGTACCTTGGGATAGGCAGATACATACGAAGTAAAAAGGAAATCGTGTTGCGGAGGAGCCACGAGGACTCTGGGGAGGGTAGTGGCGAGGAGGAAAAGGAGGATGACCAGTAAGGGCAGCGAGATGCCGATAACCATCAACAGGTTGTCTTTGCTGATTCGTACAGTCATTTCTTCAGTCCGTGTAAGTCAATCTTCATCAGGCTCTCTCCCCAGAACCTACAGGAACGACACGGAAAGGTTACAACACCCTGTTCAAAGTGGGAGGCGACTTGGGGCGGCGACCCGAGTTGCTGGGCCGGGACGAAAGAGTGGGCAGGGCCCCGTGGCGACTCCCGGGGGTATTTAAACGGTCGCTGCCCCGGGGCCCTGCCCACTCTTTCTTGACATCACCAGGCGGTCGCGGCCCTGAGGGCCCTCCCACTGCAGAACCTGGACGTGAGATTCCAAATAGTGGACGATCAGGGGTTCTCCGGGATCGGGGATTTGCAGGGCAACACTGGAGCCCCGGCCCAGATCGACGATTCCGGTGAAGCTGGTGTCGTCAGGGAGGGAAATCGTTACCAGGTACTCTCCGAGCTGCAGCCCGCTGATGGCGGCAGGGCTGTCGAGAAGCTCAAAGTGCTGAGCGACGCTGCCCCCTTCTCCGGAGGCGGCCCGGACACTGAGTCGAAATTGTGTGACCGGCCTCCTTTGGTCGTCAAAGACCAGGGCCTCCAGCGTGTGACCCGGTTCCAGATCCAGTACCAGGTCGTCGTCCTCGGGAATGCGGACGACTACGCGCCGCTCCTGGAACTTACGATCCAAGGTTCGGATTACAAGCTCATAGGGGCCAGACTCGATGCCCCGGAACGCGAACAATCCCTCCTCGTCCGTCGTGCTCTCATAGAAGCGGCGAAGGCGTGCCGACTGACCCGCCTGGGGAGGCGATTCTGTAATTGTCTGCAGCATCACCAGAGCGCCCGCCAGCGCTTGGGAGCGGTCATCCAGCACCACACCCGTGAGAGACTCACCTCCTTCGAATCGCAGCTCGACCCTGACAGCCTCACCCGGGGTGACTGACACTTCCCTGGAGCGGCCCGTCGAATCGGAATACGCCGGATGGGAAAACTGCAGCTTGTACGAACCGGATCTTACCGCATCAAACCGGAATCTTCCATTCGGTTCGGTACGAGTCGAGCTCCGAAAAGGCTCGACCGTGTTGGCAACCAGGTGAATGGTCGCGCCGGCCAGCACTCGGCCGTCCGCACCGAGAGCGACCCCTCGAATCCGACCCTCCCGGTCCACCGCCCGCGGAGCGAGAACAATCCGTATAGGGGCATTCGGCGGGGGCCCGATCTCTACCGGCTCGGCGTCGTCAAATTGATGATGCGCAACACGTACTTCGTGAACGCCGTCCACTGCTGCCAGCGTGAAGCGAAATCGGCCGTGAGGGGTCGTGAGTATGCTCTCCTGCAACTCTCCGTTGGAAAACAGCGAGACCTGCGAGACCTGCGCGGCCTGCACGGGATTTCCTCTGCCGTCGACCACCCTGCCCTCCACCTTGTGGGCTCTTCTCAGACTGAAGTCCAGCGGCGGCATGCCCTCGAAGATCGTGAGTGTGTGGGAACGGAAGCGGTGAAACCCCGGTGCCCGGATGGTGATCCGGTAGCCCTCGCCGGCCGGAAGCTCGATGGCAAAATGACCGTCCCGAATCTCGGCTTCCCGGGATGGTGATCCGTTCTCGCCAGTCATCGTGATGGTGCCGTGGGGAACCGGTTTCAGGGTGTGTTCCTCCACCACTGATCCCTGCACCAGGGCCAGAGCCTGGCCGGCTGCAGGAATCGCCATCCCGAGCGGGAGCAGAGGCAACAGCACGGACAGGCTGCCGATCAAAGACCCGTGTCGGAGCAAAGGAGTCAGGAGCATAAAGCCGGGGCCGCCTCCGCGAGCCGATTCGGGACTAATCCTCGAGACGCCCGAGGAGCGAAGCGACCCCTGCGTCCGGAAACTCGAGAGTGGCGGCGACGCGTTCTCTGGGGTCGCTTCCGTCAAGGGAGCATTCGCCGTTGCCATTGGAAATCACCTGAAGAAGGCCCGAAACGGCGTCTTTGAAGGCGGCCTTCGCGTCCCTGGTGTTGGGAGCCAGCAGCCGATCGTTGGCAAACATGATGACTTCGCCGGTCGCGAACTTCAGTTCGAGCCCGGCAGTGTCCTCGAGCAGCTGGCAGGCACCCAGAAGCGTGGCCAGCACGGTACGCAGGTTGGAGCCGAGATCGCCGCTGAGAGGCTGCTTTCGGTAGTACACGAGACCGGGCCGCCCCTCTCCGAAATCGAGACTGAAATTTCCCTCGTGGCCGACCAGCAGCACGCCGGGCCCATGGTGCACGTGGCGGTAGTCGTGTACGTCAATGAGGAGGTGTCCGGCGATCGGCTGCTCTTGAATCCATCCATTGAACACCTTGATGAAGTCGCCGTAGTCGATCCCCCGGGTGCCCTTGAGATGGACTTTTGCGCCGAGCTTGTAGATCGCTTCTTGTTGCCGGTGTGGCGTCATCGACGCATTCTCAAGGCTTGAGCTTGGACTGCTCCAGATTCTCTTTCTGGATGCGATCCCGGCAGGCGTAGGCAGCCTCAATGAAGAGCTGAGATTCGCCCACGATCCGGTGCACCGTATCGACAGTGATTCTCTTGCCGTTGCCTCCGTGTCTGCGGAACAGGTAGTCGGCAAACTTGGAACCGGCATACTTGTCGTGAAAACGTCCGGTTTCATGGAAGAGCTTCTTGAACTCTCGAACGATGCCGTCGGGGTTGCCGGGGACCGTCACCTGATCGATCTTGATCAGGCCCCTGGCTGCCTCGAGCATGGCACGGTAGGCCAGCTGGTCGGCTTCAAAGAGTTCCCTCTCGTCGAGTTTGATCTGGGCCTCGAAGACCAGGCGCTCGGCTGCGGCCAGCTCGAAGTCGCCGAAGGAAACAACCTCTCCGGCGCATTCTCCTGTCCCCAGGTCGCCGATTGAGAACTCGCGCGGGCTTCCCCAGTCCGAGTAATAGGTTGGATCCTCCTCATAGGTCGGAACCTGCATCAGGTCCTCGAGGTTGCCGCGCAGGCTCTTTTTGCCCACCCGGCCTGCGAAATCCTGGAAGCTCTCGCCTTCCCGGCGCCCGCTGACAAACAAAGCGCTGATTCTCTCCAGAGCTCGGGGAACGGCCTTGGCCGGGACTGAACCGATTCCCAGGCCATAGGATCCTGCGTTCTGGTCCCAGCGCCCGCCCAGAATGACCTGGAAATGGGGAACTTTTCTCTGGTTCACACTCCGGCTGACACCAAAAAAGCCAATGTCGGCTATATGATGCTGTCCGCAGGAATTGAAACAGCCGCTGACCTTGATTCGCAGCTTCCTGACCGCCTGTTGCTGCTCGTCCGGGCTCGATGACAGGCGACGGGTCAGTTCCGCTGCCAGACCGCGGGAAGAGGCAATGCCCAATTTGCAGGTATCCGTACCGGGGCAGGCCGTGATGTCCGTGATACTGCCGGCTCCCGCCTTACCCAGTCCAACTGCCGCCAGCTCCTCGTACAGACGGGGCAGATCCACTTCGGAAACCCAGCGAAACACGACGTTTTGTTCCACGGTCGTGCGCATGTTCTCGCCGGCGAACTCGCGCGCCAGATCGGCTAGGCGGCGCGCCTGGGGAGCGCTGATGTCACCCAGCGGAAAAACCACCGTTACAGTCGCGAAACCGGGCTGTCTCTGGGGGTAGACATTGCTGTCGTACCACTGCTGGAAGTCGTCAGAGGCGGCAACGCTGCCTTTTTTCAACTCGCTCAACCGGTGCAGTTCGGTCCATGGATCCTCCAGTAACGAGGTCCATCTGGGGTCGTGTGGCAGTCGCGCTCTCTCCTCCAGCACCAGTCTTCGAAATTCCTCGATACCCAGCTTCGCCACCAGAAACTTGATGCGGGCTCGGGAGCGAAACTTCTTCTCCCCGTGACGTGCAAAGACCCGGGCAATTGCCTGGGCGATCGGCAGCAGCTCCTCAACCGGCAGGAAGGAGTCGAACAGCTGTGCCTGATGGGGCACGGCCCCCAGGCCACCTCCCACGTAAAGCTGAAAGCCGCGTCTAACCTCGCCGTCGACGACTCTGGTGGCCGCGATTGCACCCATATCGTGCATCATCACCAGACCACAGGCGTCGGCCTCACATCCGGAGAAGGCGACCTTGAATTTTCGCCCGAAATCCTGGGCATCCGGGTGCCCGAGCAGAAAACGCGAGCAGGCCCTGGCATACGGGGTCACGTCGAACACTTCATTGCGGCACACGCCGGCCAGCGGGCAGGCGGTGACGTTGCGGACCGAGTTGCCGCAGGCTTCGCGCGTGGTAATTGCTACTGCGGCGAGCCGTCGCATCAGATCGGGAGTGTCGTCGATGTGGACAAAGTGAAGCTGGAAATCCTGGCGTGTCGTGACGTGGAGGATGCCGTCGGAGTACTCCTCGCTGACATCCGCCAGTACCTCCATCTGCTCCGGGGTCACGCCTCCGAACGGAATCTTGATGCGCTGCATCCCGGGAGCGTCCCACAGGGTTTCGGGGCCCTTCGTCGCATCTCCGCTGGGGTAAGAGAGTTGCTGCGCCTGAACGCCGTCGTGGCGCTCGCCATTGTCGTAGCGCTGGCCATAGATGCCGCGACGGAGACGGGTTTCAGCGAAGAGTTTCTCGTCCAGCTTGCCCTGCCTTCGCAGATTCATCTGCACCTCGAAAACATCGACTTCCCGAGTCAGGGCGGGATCGGTTTGTTCAGATAATCTTTCTTTCCAGGTTTTCATCGAACTATCCGTCAAGGAAAAAAAAGCCCGCAGGAGCAGGACCTGCAGGCTGATGATCACTCGACCGTGTATCAAATCACATTGAGCCGCCCACAAGCTGGCCCCCGCCACCCGCATGTATCCACATACACACGCAGGTCGACGACCCTGTGCCGACACAAAATCGGCCATCTACGTGGTTCGCGGCGCCTCGTAACATCCCAAACAATCTACGGCTTGAAACCCCGTCTTGTCAAGAATCCCCCGCGGTTGATTTCTCACTTGAGCGCGGGCGGTTGGCGCTTCGAAACGGCTATTGCGGAGGGGAAGAGGAGACCGTCAGAAGAGACGAATCCAGGCGTCTGGGACCGCGACCCTTCTCCAGTACGTCAAGAATATCCTGCCTCGTTTTCTCCCCATCCACCCGTCCAACCACTCCCAGCACTTCGTCGCTCACCCTCAGGCTGATGCCCGAAGCGAGCCGTCTGGCGCGCAGAATCCCAAGCAGGGTTGAGGCCAGCTCTTTGTTGTCCATTCTCGACTGCGGTCTCGTGGCTGCCGCCGGAGTCGGATTCCGGGGGGCTTTAGACGGCCGGGGCCGAATCTGTTTCCGATTGTCTGGCGGCATTCGCGTTGGTGGGCCGATCCGTTCCGGCCGGGGCGAAGGCGGGGCGGGGCCGAACAGTTCGCGCACGCGAGGATCCTGGTACTGGATATAAGCTCCCCAGACGAGTCCGCAGCCGACTAATACTCCCAGCACCAGGGTTCGAGTTCTCAGACGCACCCCAACTACCTGAGTCCCCACCACGCCAGCGCGGCGAGCACGATCAGCACCGCAGCTATGAGTCCGGCCAGGGGGAGCCTTCTCTTCTCGGCTGCGGCGGGTTCATCGGGCTGTTTCTCCGGGACATCGTACAGCCGCTGCAGGTTGCCGGAAACGTCGGGCATCGATTGATATCGCCGGTCCGGATCCTTGGCCAGCGTCCTGGCGACTGTGTGCTCGAGCAGTCCGGGCACGTCGTCCCGGTACCGGCTCATGGGACGGGGAGATTCGTTGAGGACGGCACCCAGCGTCTCTACGGGAACGTTTTTTCGAAACGGATGGACTCCCGTGACCATCTCATAGAGAACTACGCCGAGAGAAAAAATGTCGGAGCGAGGATCGGCCTCGCGCCCCAGCACTTGTTCGGGCGACATATTAGCGAGATGTTCCAGGTTTGAGTCTTCCTGGTTTAGCCGGGTGAGTCGCTCCGCCTGACTGTCGCCAGCTTCTTCTGCCACGGTTCGGGCCAGTCCGAAGTCCATGAGTTTGACGTGAAACTTCGATGTCAGCATGATGTTGGAGGGCCTTAAATTGCGATGGATGATCCCCTCCGAGTGGGCCAACGACAGGGCTTGTGTGATCTCCCAACCAAGCCGAAGGGCGTAACCCACCGACAACCGGCCCTGGCGCAGGAACGCAGACAGAACTTGACCCTCCACGTACTCCATGGCGATGAAGGCCTGGCCATCGTGTTCTCCAACTTCGTGGATGGTGCAGATGAAGGGATGCACCAGGTTTGCGGCCAGGCTGGCTTCCCGCAGCAGACGCCGGTGCGTAATCTCGTCCTGCTCGACAGAGGAAGGTAGCACCCTGAGCGCCACCTTTCGATCGAGCTCCGTATCCTCCGCCAGGTATACTGTCCCCAGGTCGCCCTGGCCAAGCTTCTCGACGATGCGATATTGAGCAACGCTTTGCCCGCTCACGATGTTCTCCGAGGCCTATTCTACGACAAGGGGGCTGTTGAGAGTTCACAACTACCTCATCAGATTGAAGGGGGCCTTGAGGTGATCGGCCCCGGGGAAGACCCGGTTCAGTTGATTTCGGTTCAGATCGAAGCAACCGGCCACAGCCGCCTTGAGTACGGTGCGGGTGTCCAGCGTCGGTCGTAGATCGCGGTTTTCGTAGAGGGCGTTTCCGGCCAGACCGGGCCAGTCGGAGAGAATTCTGCTGCCGGACAGGTTGGGGCCGATGATGAATCCAGCACCGGCAGTACCATGATCGGTCCCGCCCGATCCATTGGGCCGGACGGTTCGCCCGAACTCGGTCATGACCACCATGGTTGTCTGATCCCAGGTCGATCCCACCTGGGATTTGAAGGTAAGGACTCCGTTGGCCAGCTGTCCAAGAAGCCGATCCAGTTGTCCCCCCTCCTGTCCCTGGTTGGCGTGGGTATCCCAGCCGCTGAACTCAACGGCTGCCACGTTGGGTCCATCCGGCTCTCGCAAGAAGCGCGCGGTGGCCCCCAGGATGGCCTCTGTCTGCTGGCGGCCACGACTCCTGGAACTCGTCATCATTCCCACTTCGGGCATTTGCAAAGCCGCTTCGAAGCGATCCAGCAGCCTGGGGTCGTGGCGGTACAGAACGTGCAGTCGATCCACATAACCGTCGTCGACAACTCCCAGTTTGGCGGGTGACCAGGTCTTCACGGCATGGGTTCCGGACATGGAGAGTGGCAGGCCCGCCGCCACGGCGATTCCAGAGCGCTTACCCTCCATGACCTGCAGGAGGCGGTTCAGCCAGCCGTCCGAAGATCCTCGCGGAGCCTCCAGGCCCGTCTCCAGAATCGCCTGCCCATCAAAGTGACTGCGGGTCCGGTAGGGAATCGCCATGGCGTGGACCACGGCCAGCTCGCCCAGGTCCCAGAGCTGTTTCAGCGGGTGAAGTCCCGGAGCCAGGCCAAATTGATCGTTCAACACTTCCAGATCGGTTTTCTGGAAGGCCATGGCCCCGCGCGCTTTCCGGTAGTCCCGGTCGCCGTAGGGCACCACTGCAGATAGCCCGTCCAGGCCCCCTCTGAGAAGAACAAAGACCAGCTTTGCGCTACCCGGCACGGTTGCCAGGCTCAAGGTCGGAGACGCGAATGTCGCCACGCCACCCGCACACATTCCGCGAACAAAGGTTCGTCGATCCATGGTTACCTCCACTGAAACGCAGGGCCGGCTATGCCCAGAGCCAGACGCTTGTCCCTTCCGATCGAACTGTCAGCCAGCAGCGGGCGAAGCGGGTCGGAGTCGGGAAGATCCACCAGTTCCAGTATCTTCTCCGGCTCGAAGCGGCCGCGAGCGAAGCGCTGTGCCAGTGTCCGGCCAAGTTCCGCCCGGTTCATCAAACTGTCCGGGTCGGCCCACTCTTTCATTGTGTCCCCATAGCCTTTGGGTGCCGCCGGTGCCCACAGGGGATGCCGAAGCTGCCTCAGCAGTTGCCCCATCCGGCGTGGGACACTGGTCAAGCCGGATCCACGCAGGACTGCGGTCAGCCAGTCCTGGGGGGTGCGGAACTTCCGATTCTCAGGCCTCCACGCCTCATCCAGGTCGACGAGAGCCGTGGATACCTGGAGCAGGTCACCTTCGGTTTTCCGGAAGGTCGCGGCGATGCGCTCGACTGCCGCATCCGGAGGGTCATCCGACACGAAGTGGCCCACCAGCTTTTTCGCCACGAAGCGGGCTGTCTCAGATCGCCGGCAAAGATCCCGAATCACCCGCTGCCCCTCGGCCTCTCCGGCTTCACGGTGCTTTACCCCGAGCACCCTTTTGGCGCCCGGCTCGTGCAGAGCCGCCCGGAACATGAAGGACGGCTCCGACGACCCGCCCATGCCCATGCCCATGCCCATCCGCATGCCTGGCCCCAGCCCGGCCACCGTCCATCCGGTGAAAATCAGAGCCAGCTGCTCGACGTCTCTTTGAGTGTACCCACCGTCCACGCCTACGGTGTGGAGTTCCAGCAGTTCGCGGGCATAGTTTTCGTTGAGACCTCGCTTGCGACCGCGCCGGGCAGCCATCCTGCTGCCTCTCGAAGAGGGGCCGATGGAGCGCGCATTGTCCAGGTAAAAGAGCATGGCCGGATGACGCGCGGAGGCCAGGACCATGTCACTGAAGAGACCCAGCAAATGAGGGCGGATGACCGTGCGTTCGTAGTGTCCGGCCAGGCTCAGGACCGGGGGCTTGGACTGCGCCGAAACGCACAGATGATTCGACCAGAAGGCCACCAGTCGCTCCAGGAAAGGTGTATCCGTCGCGATCCGCTGCTGAAGGACTGCGGAAATCTCTCTTCCGGCGATCCCCCGCAGCCCGTGCTGCGCGGCCCGGCGGGTTTCTTCGTCGCTTGTATTCTGGGACTGGCGGGCTCGTTCGAGCGCCGATCCCACTTCTTTGAGCGAGGGAAGATCGACGGCATCGATTCCAGTACGGGACGAATCGAGCTGTGACTTCAGCCAGCTTCTCGGGTCGCTGATGCCCGCCTTCTCCCCTGCCCGCGCACCCAGTCCGAATCGATTGAGAGCTCTCAAAGTGGCATTCATTGCATCCCCCTCCCAGGGGTCATAGCTTATGGTACTCCGCCCGCCGGCAAATGTTTCGAAGCCATGGGTGCATTTGAGCCCACCATCCCTTGCCCCTGCCCTTGCGCTTGTCTTTGCCTTTGCCCGCCAATCCTGTGCGGGGTCACACTACTCTTCGGCAATGCAGTAGAGGCTTTTTCGCCCGCGCAGAAACAGCTCCCCGCCCACCAGCGCGGCCGATGCGCTGAAGCTGTCGTCGAGGCGGTTGCGGGCCAGTACGCGCGGTTTGCTCTCGTCACTGATGACCAGTGTGGTGCCGGCCAGGTCGGTGATGTACACGCGGTGGCCGGCGCCCACCGGAGATGCGTATACATTGCCGATGCCGGGCAGCCGGAAGGCGCCCGGCTGGTCGCGGCCCGTCTTTGCGTGCACCCGGGAAAGAATCCCCTGGTAGTGGGCGAGAAAGTACAGAGAGTCTCCGTAAAGCAGTGGCGACGGCACATAGGGCGTGCCGCGCGTGCGGCTCCAGACGACCTGATCGGTAGCGGTGATGTCGCCTCTCGCACCGTCCAGACGAATGGCGAGCAGGGCCCGGGTATCGTAGCTGCTTCCGGCGTACACCATCCCATCCCCCGCCACCGGAGAGGCGACGATGTTGGCTGAGAGCCCGCCGCATTCCCAGATCACTTTGCCGGTGGAGATGTCGTAGCTGCGCACGCGCGTCGTCCCGCTGATGATGAGCTGTGGCTTGCCCTGGTGCTCGACGACGATGGGGGTCGCCCACGAAGTGACCTCATCGCGTGCCACCGCCCAGCGCCGCTCGCCGCTATGTTTGTCAAACGCCATCACGGACGATTCGCCTTGGTGATCCCAGTTGACGATCAGCGTGTCGCGGTAAAGAGTCGGTGAGCTGCCCTCTCCGTGCGCATGCCTGGTCTGCATCTTTCCGAGATCCGCTTTCCACCCGAGTCTACCGTCCAGGTCCAGAGCATAAAGCCCGCGAGAGCCGAAGAATGCGAAGACTTTTTCGCCGTCGGTAACGGGTGAGTTCGAAGCGAGGCTTCCGGTGCGATGGCCCCCCTCGTGGGGGATCGCCGCAGTCAGCGTGCTCTGCCAGACGATTTTTCCGTCACCACGGCGGACGGCCAGGGCCACGAACCGGTGACGGCGGGTCACCGGGACGCCGTCATGCACGCCGGGGGCGCTGTCGTGTCTGGGTTCCAGGGGGTCGCCGTGAGGTACGGCAGCCGTCAGAAAGATCCGATCTCCCCAGATGATCGGCGTCGAGTGGCCCTTGCCAGGGAGCGAGATCTTCCAGCGGATATTGTGGGTCTCGCTCCACTCCACGGGGGGGTCGGCGTGCGTCGCGACACCCGTGGCCATAGGGCCTCGCCACTGGGGCCAGTATCGGCCGGGATCTCGTGCGGCCGGGCGGGGATCGGAGTCTTGCGCGGGAGCGCTTCCCGACTCGCCCGCAACCTGGGCCCCGGTGAGGAGCCAGATCAGAGCCAGCCCGGCACAGATTCTCATCGACCCATTCACCTTTACCACTTCCCCATCACCTTTACCACTTCCTGGATCCGCAGAGTATTTCACCCGGCACCGCCTGCCCACAAGACTGAGCGTGGTGAGCAGGAAAAAGTCTTGTAAATAAACTCTCCCCAGGTTTTTCCAACAGATGTCTACTATGCCCGTGCATTCACCGATATACCTGGAGGTCGGTTCAAACATCGACAACTCATAGGAGGACAAAGATGAACACGATTCGAGTTATCCCGGCGTACCTGGCCTTGTCTCTGGTCGCGGGTGTGGCGCTTCTTCATGTCGGCGCCCAGGACCGCGAGATCCCCAACCGGTTGATCGACTACCCGGGTTTCATGGGGGTGGCCCAAGAAGTCTGGAGCCTGCGCCAGGAGCGAAGGCTCTCAGAAGAACAGTTCATTCAAATGTCGCAGCAAGAAGACACCATTGTCCTGGCCGCGCGAAGTCTGGAGAAGTACCGGAAACTGCACGTCGCAGGAGCCGTCCATGTGAACTTTTCGGACATCAACGAAGAGGCCTTGAGTCAAGTTATTCCCTCGCGACAGACCCGCGTGCTGATCTACTGCAACAACAACTTCGAGAACGCACCCCAGGCATTCCCCACCAAGAGGCCCCGGGCGTCTCTGAATATTCCCACGTTCATTACGCTGCACGTATACGGCTACCGGAACATTTACGAACTGGGACCGGTCCTGGACCCTGCCACATCCAAGCTCAGCTTCGCCCACGGGAAATAACGTAGGGGCCGGTCTTGTGCCGGCCCGCTTCACGGGCGACCACCAGGGTCGCCCCTACGATGGCATTGCGTAGGGGCCGGTCTTGTGCCGGCCCGCTGCACGGGTGACCAGTAGGATCGCCCCTACGATCAGGCCCCCGCCTACGTGAAATCCTTGCGCAGGCCGCGGGGGATGAGGATGCGGTCGAGAAATTCGAAAAAGGTGTGGATCACCAGGGCCAGGACCGCAGCCGGCACGGCTCCCGCCAGCGTGACGGAGATGTCGTCGAGAGCCAACCCGCGCACGATCAGGGTTCCGTAGCCCCCTCCTCCAATGAAGGCCGCCAGCGTGGCCGTGCCCACGGTGAGAACGGCCGAGGTCTTGACCCCGGCCAGGATGTTCACCGAAGAGAGGGGAAGTTCGATACGCAGCAATCTCTGCCACCAGTTCAGTCCCAGGACGCCGGCGATTTCGAGCAACTGCCGATCCAGGCTGATCATGCCCGTGTACGTGTTTCGCACAATCGGCAGTAGCGCGTACAGGAAAAGGGCCACCAGTGCAGGCATCTTTCCGATTCCAAACAGCGGAATCATGAAGCAAAGCAGGGCCAGCGAAGGGATCGTCTGGAGTACGCCGATGGACATCAGCTCGATTTGTCCCAGTTTCTTGAAGCGGGCCGCAACCAGACCGAGCGGAATGCCGACAAGGCCCGCCAACCCGAGTGAGAGGCCGACCAGATACAGATGATCCAGAGTCAGCGCCAGGACTTCCGCCCAAACGGTGTCGGCGGGCGCAACCGTCGATGAGACCTCTTTCTTCAGAAAAACGGCACTCACCTGGGCCAGGGTTTTTCCCTCCAGTTCGGCAAGAGCATTCAAACGCGACATCTCCCGTTCGTCGATTTGATTGACGAGGGCCTGCTCGAGGCGCTGCCAGGTGTGGGGAAATCGCTGGATGAACTCTTCACGCACGAACATCACCGCCTCGTAGTCCGGGAAGAACCCGCGATCGTCCCGCAGGATGCGCAGTTTCAGTTTCTCGAGCCTCCCGTCGGTTGAATAGATATCGATGATGTCCACCTTGCCCCGGGAAAGCGCCTCGTAGCTGAGAGCATGCTCGATCACTCGGACTTCGGAAAGCTGCAGATCGTAGTAATCTCTCAGCCCCGGCCAGCCGTCGGCTCGATCGGTGAAACCGGGACTGAAAGCGGCTCTCATCTCCGGATGCCCGGCCAGGTCCGAAATGGTTTCCAACTTCAGGCGCTCGCCCAGTTTCTCGCGCACCGCGAGGGCGTAGGTGTTGTCGAAACCGATCGAGTCGCTGATGCTCAGGCCGCTGCCACGCAGTCGCCCCCTGATTTGTTCGACGGTCCGGAGTGAAGCGTCTTTGAGAATGGCTTGACTGAGCGTGCCGGTGTATTCGGGGTAAAGGTCGATATCGCCGTTGCGAAGCGCCCGATGAGCGATCCCCGTACCGCCCAGGCCCAATTTTCGCTGGACCTCGGCTTCACCGCTTCCCTCGATGACCCGGGCGATAATCTCGGCCACAATGAAGCTTTCCGTGAACGCCTTGGAGCCAACCCGAACCACGGGTTTTTCAGACGAGAGAGCCCGGCTCTGGGATCCGAACAACAGAAGCAGAACCAGGGCAGCCCGGCGCCAGGAGGCAGGCCCCCGCGAGGCTGACGAAACGGTTGGCGGCTGGCGAGGAACACCTGTTGAGACGGGCATGGACTTACAGGTAGCGTTGCATATCGGCTGGCGGCTTCTGAGCTTCAAGGAATGCGGTGACGAATCCCGAGGAGGGCCGCGTTGCCAGATCAAGGAATGTCCCGTGCTGTACCATCCGACCCTCGGTCATCAGGGTGATGGTCTCACCCAGAATTGCAGCCTCGCGGATGTCGTGAGTAACCAGCACGACGGTCTTCTTCAATTCCCTGAAGATCTCTCTAAGCTGCCTCTGCAGGGTGTCTCGGACGAGAGGGTCCAGGGAACCCAGCGGTTCGTCCAGCAGCAGGATGGGGGGATCCAACATCAATGATCGCATGAGGCCCACCCGCTGCCTCTGACCCCCGCTCAGCTGATTAGGATACTTGCGCATGATCCGGTCGTCGAAGCCGACCAGCTTCACCAGGTCACGAAGGCGTTGGGAGATGCGTCCCCCTGACCATCCCCGGCACTCTGCCGCCAGGGAAACGTTGCGGCGCACGGTCAGGTGCGGGTACAGACCTCCCTGTTGAACCACGTAGCCCATTTGCGCTACCAGCTCGGTCCTCGTCTCGGGGCTCATGACGCGGCCGTCCACTTGCACGGAGCCCTCATCGGGAGCCTCGAGTCCAAGAACCAGTCGCAGAATCGTGGACTTGCCGCAGCCGCTTGATCCCAGCAGTATGTGCGTCCGGCCTTGTTTGAAGTGGCAGGAGAGATCGTCAACCGCGACGACTGAACCAAACCGCTTGGTAACTCGCTTGAGGAGGATCATGCGTTTCGGCTCAGCCTTTCGGAGCGGGTGCGGCGTTCGTCCGACCCGCAATCCGGTCGATCCTGTCCCTATCAAGGCGGATCATCCTGTAGACCCGCTCGCGCTTTCCGTCGCTGATGACCGGGTTGAACCATTCCCAGACGATTCTGCTCTGTGGCGTGACCTCAAAGGCTCGACCAACGGAAGAGTGCACAATCAGAGTGTTGCCGTTGGCGAGCCTCTGAGCGGATCCCTGGGCGTGGGTAAAGAAAGAGTGGGGTGGATCTGCCCGGTACTCCCAGACGATCTTGTTCTTCACCGGATCCAGCTCGATCACCCGCGAATAAGCCCGGCGCGTCTTTCCGTTGTCGAATACGAGCACGTTTCCGTTGGCCAGAAGGCGGGGCATGTGCTGGCGTTCCAGGTTGCGCGGTCCCCAGCTCCAGACGATCTGCCCGGTCTCCCTCTCCAGCACTAGAATCAGATGGACGTTCCTGAGGCTGATCAACAGGTTGCCGGCTTGGAAGCGGCTGTCCCGTGTCCCCAGCGGTGTCGGGGGCAGTTCCTGGATGGAGTTCATGTGGTAGTAGTCGTAGTGGCCTCCAAAAGCACTCTTCTTCTTGAAAGGCTGGGGTCCTCTGCGCTTCTTCCTCGCCACCTGGTCGGCGTTAAGATCCAGCGGGATCTTTTTGTGGAGTGCTTTCAGCTCCTCGAAATGCTCATGGGTCGACCAGCGCCACACCACCTCGCCCTCCGCCGAAAGCTCCAGCAGCACGTCGAATTCGACCTGTCGTTCCAGGTACGAGTGCACTTCTTTGGTCGGAACCAGCATCGTAGAATCGGAGGTAAAGGCGATCTCGTGATGCACGCGCAGGTCGCTCTTCCAGAGCAGACTGGAATCCCAGTCCAGTTTCAGCAAATGGTGGTGTTTTTCCCAGGCCAGAACGCTTCCGTCATCGAGCAGGGCCCCGATGGCCAGAGGCGGGGAGTCATCCGGGGCGCCGGCCAGGAACCACTCCCGTATCGTACTGCCCTCCATGTCCATGAGCCGGTTCTGGTACAGGTTGTAGCCGTCGGATGTCGCCTCCTTTTCATGCAGCACAACGTTTCTCAAAGACTCATCCACCAACTTGTCGCTGTATTGCAGATAGGGGAGAGCCCGAAGCTGCTGGAGGTCTGTATCCGGAGAATTCCTGACGATTCGGATGTTCCGGAGGGCGATCACGAGCAGGCCGGCGCCACACACGGCCACGATGAGAAGTGTTGTGAGGCGGCGCTTCATGGGCAAGTGAATCTCTCCAAGGGTGGTCGAGCCGGACCGTTTTCTCAGGTCATGGTATTGCGAGAGCCTCGACCTGGCAACCTTGGACCGGAGTACTTAGATAGCGAGAGTGGCCACAGCGGTGCCAACGAGAGCCACAGCCCAGATCAGATCCAGGTTCACCCAGGCTTTCCTGAGAAGAGCCAATCCCAGCTTCCGGTAGACGATCCAGGCCACCAGACCGGTCACGGTCAAATAGCCGGCCGTGTGAATCAGGACGGCCGCGGTCATCGTCCAGGCGTCACTTGCGGGGCCTATAGCTGCGTGATGATGGTGCAGACCGGGTGCCTCGCCGATCATGTTGAAAAGGATCGGCAGCACCATAAACCCGGCCCCATGAGCCGAGGCCATCAGGAACGACCAGAAGGTCAAGTCGCGGAATCCGACCTGCATACCGCCCCAGCGCAGGTGGCGCCTTCCTGAAAGGTAATAGAGTCCGAAGGATGCCAGGATGATGGCGACGGCGACCTTCAGAATCTTCAACGGAATGACGACTTCCAGCAGCAGGGCCACGCCCACCACCGCTGCGATGGACAGACCGTGGCCCAGAGTGATCGGCAGCAGGGCACTCAACACCGCCCGGCTGCTGTGGCGCTGCATCCCCAGCGCTACGGCAAAGAGCCAGCCCATTGCAGGGTTGATCCCGTGGTAAGCTCCCAGCCCGAACAACGCCGGCCACGCCCACGAAGCGGTGGTCACGAATAGCAGTACGAGTCGGAACTGGCATCTCCTCCTTCGAGCCGCACCTGATGGCTTCGCATGCCATCAAACTCCAGGAAGAAGTTACGATCCAGTTCCATTCCCCCCTCCGGATCGGCGTCCAGTTTGACCATCCAGCTCTGGATGCCGTCAGGATAAAACTGACTATCCCAGGGTGTGTACAGCGAATTCGTGAAGTACACTCGCCGGCCATCACGGCTGATCTCGACCATCTGCGGGCCCCCGTTGAGCGCCTGGCCCGGACTGGCCGGGTGCTCGGCGCGGCGCACGATCCCGCCCAGATGGACCGAGGCGGTCTTCTTGGGGTTGAACGGATCGGAGACGTCATACTGGATGAACTCCCCGGTGCCCCAGCAGGAGACGTACAGGAAGCGGTCGTCCAGCGACAGATCGATATCGGTGACCAGGGGAGGAACGGCTCCGAAGCCCTGCAGCAGCGGCGGAAGTAGTTCTGCGTCGGCGGGCTCGGCCGGAATCTCGATGATCTTCTTGATACCCCAGTCCTTGTCTTCCTTGTGCCAGACCCAGATCGACGCCGAGAGATCCTTGAGGGACACAACCACCCCGACGAAGCCCCAGGCCCTGGTGGGATCATGGGCTGGTCGCAGCTCCAGGGCCATCTGGTTCTCGGAACCCAGGTCCAACTCCTGGAAATGGCGACGGCGGCGTAGATCAAACAGGTGTATCTTGTGGCCGTACTTTCCGTTGAGCAACAGCTCCGGGTTGACACCCTCACTCACCATGCCGGGGGTGCCCCATTCGCTGGTGACCAGGGTGTCGAAACCCAGGTGCCACCAGAAGTCGTAGGACAACTCCTGCGGACCGCGATCCAGTTCCCAGGGACCCAGAATCTCGAAGGTCTCCGGATCCATAACGAAGACACCGCCCGGTGCTCCCCCGTCAGGATCCCCCAGGGCGCTGATCAGAACTCCCTCGGGCCCGCAATGCACGGTGTGCGGCGCGGAGTAGCCGGCTCGTTCGGCGAGCTCTGCGGGCTCGATCACTTTGACGATCGTCGGCTGCCGCGGGTCGGGCTTGGTGTCGAGGATGTGGATGCGCGAGGAGCTGATGCCGGGAACAATCAGGTACCGCCTTTCGGTATGCGGGTGAGGTGCGTAGGGGCACAGGCACGAACTGCAGGCATTCCACCCGAAATGATGCAGCTCGTCACCCGGCGCGCTCATGGCTGTGCTCCCCACCATCTGGGCGTAACTCGACGAGCCCGGGTCAACGTCGATGACGGCGATTTCATCGGGCCGGCCGTTCTGCTCGGGGTTGATCAGGGCCAGGTAAGCCAGCTTCTCGGGAGCGGCCTGCATGGCCATTTTGGGCGAAGGGTAGAAGGTCGGGTCGGGTCTCAGTAGTGACATCGCAATAGCTTCCTCATCTGGTTTGGCGGATGCGGCTATTCGTACATGGAAACACTACGGGAGTCAACCCCTCGGTTCGGGATAATCAGCCCGGTCCTCGCCTTGGCCCCTGCGAGTTCACCCAACCCCTATTCCACCAGCCGGTGACGCGGCGCACAAGTCACTTACCGAAGGTCTTGTATGTTACTCGTGTATTGAAATCTCGCCTCCTTTCTCTGGGGCGGGGGGGACAGCTGAAGAGGGGGGTTCTTCATTCAAGTCAGGGGATTGGCAAATGAAGAGAACAAAAGGCTTCTTTGCTGCACTTTCTCGAGCGAGGGGTGTCGAGTCGGGCGTGGCGACCATCGAATATGCTGTCATGTTGATAGTTGTTTCGGTGGCCGTCTCCGCCTTTGGGCCGGGACTCGGAGGGGCTGTCAATTCGGTCTTCTCACGAATGACCGAGAATCTGGAGGTCGCTGATTCTAAGAACGACCGTGATGAGAATGACCCCGAGCGTGCACTGCACGAAGAGAATTGACGTCACACGTCGTATTTAACGACCCACTGACAAGGCCCTTGCTTAGTCCAGGTCATAAGATCGGCCCGATATTGCTCTACAGGGCGGTCACCGGCATGGTCGCAAACTGACCCGGTCGGGTCTGAACCACTGTCGCGGCTATCCGTCCACTGCTGGATACTCTCAGAAGACCCTCGAAACGGCTGAAGTCGACCAGAATACTCCACTCGAACTCGTCGATGAAGATGGCCGCTTGCCCCATCCCGGTAAGCTTGAGCTGAGCCGTTGCGATGATCGATCCGTCGACCCCGATCAGCTCGGCGCCAAGCGTCACCTCGTCCATCTCCAGGTTCATCACAGCGACGCCCGTGTTGACGCTGAGGCTCTCATCGGTCTCCATGGGGGCCAGGAAGCCATCTGTGAGTTCCGTGCTATTACCGACACCGGCTGACCCGACCCCGGCTCCGGCAAAGACAATGACACCGGCCAGCGGTTGATCGGAGCTCACCGAGACCGAACCGACCGAAAGTTCTCCCTGCCCGTCGGTGCGCAGGCTGAGCAGCCCGGAGGCGGGGACGTTGAAATCCTTTGTCCCCTCGACGATCTCTTCATTGAGGTCGACCGACAAACCCTCTCCGGCGGCTCCCAGGATGTCGATTTGACCGGCGGCCTCGGAGACCTGGTTCAGGCTGAACAGAACAACCAGACTGAACAGGCCCAGGCCGTCGCCAAACTGGGCAAAGTAAAGGTGAAGGGCCTGAAAGCGTTCCCAATCACCCCCGAACTGTCTGGAGTTCAGAAAGTCCCTCAAATCATTGTTGTCTGTGTACGGGTGGTTGAATCGAAGGCCCAGACCCCCCTCGTCCAGCTCAGCCAATTGCGACAGCTCTTCTGGAACGGCCCCTTTGAGCCGGTTGTCGGCCAGGCTCAGGAAGTCCAGGCTGGCGAGACTGCTCAGCTCAGCTGGAATCTCTCCGCTGAGCTGGTTGACGGCAAGTTGGAGGCTGCGCAAATCTTGCAGGTTTCCCAGTTCAGAAGGAATCTCTCCGGTCAGCTGGTTTTCGGTGAGAAAAAGTCGACGCAGCCTGGCCAGATTGCCCAGCTCCGGCGGAATCCTCGTGAGCTCATTGCCGTCGAGAAAGAGGTCCTGCACGTTGGCCAGGTTGCCCAGCTCCGAGGGGATTTCCCCGGTCAGCTGGTTGCTGGAAAGTAGGAGGCGACCCAAACCATTGAGCGTTCCCAGCTCCGGAGGGATCTCGCCCGTCAGCTGGTTGATGCTGAGTTCGATCGTTTGCGGTCTAACCAGGTTGCCCAGTCCGGGTGGAATAGTTCCGATCAGGTTGTTGTTGCGAAGAGAGAGGTGGCGCAGGTTGTCTTCATCGTCGTGACACGTGACCCCGAACCAGGTGCACTCCGTGCCCTCGGCACCGAGCCAATTCGTATTGTCGGTCCAGTTGTCGCCCCCGGTTGCGTTGTAAAGAGCGACCAGCGCTTCACGCTCAATCTCTGGAATGCCTGCCTGTGACTCAGCTGGAAACAAGAGAAAGAAAGGAAGGAGTCCAAGAGCTGGGGGGAATCGTCGAACCATAGGCTTCTCCTGTGTGAAGATTCTAGGAGACAAGGCGAGTCAAAGCGAGGGATCGATTGGACTGTCCCTTTTCTCTACGTGTTTCGGTGCAGCTTGTCTGGACGCGAGGACGCTAAATATTGTCCACGTAGATGCCCTGTGTCCCCTGCTGGCCCGGCTGCGCAGAGGCCCGGGTCAATTGGACTACATCGCCGAACTTCTTGATGCATGGCCTGTGGAATGGTTTGCGTTGCATGGAAAGAAGGGTAGCACAAGGATCCGTCCCCAGCCTTATTGGGTCAACCCCCGGTAGTGGCAACATGTCGTCGCCTTTGTTAGAGTGAGCGAACCCATCGATTGGGCTTTCCTGGGTTGGGGTAATGCTGATGAGACGAGCTCAATACCTCATTCCGGCCTTCCCGCTGCTGATCATCGCCGCGGTGACTTTGCTATACCACGTTGGGGGGTCCAGGCTCTCCAGGGCTCTGATCCTGAAGAAGCTGGCCGAGCAATATGGCGTATCCGAGACGACCGTGGAGGAGTATGCCAGCCAACTCCCCGGGGATTGGCAGCCGGGCGATCCCCTCGAATTGAGATTCGAAGCTCACAGTCACAAGTGGCCCGTGGGCACCGAAGTCATCAACGATGAGGACACCGGAGTGACCCTGACCTTCGCCCACATGGGAGACGGCGACTTTCCGGGTCAGAGTGAGCCCCTGCAGACCAGTTACATCCTGGTCAACAATTCGCGCCAGGACGTCACCGGCACCGTAGACTTCTTCGACGACAATGGGGATCCGTTGGAGCTGGAAGTCAACGGTGTTCTCGATTCCAGCTTCCCCTTCTTTGTCCCATCGGGCCTGGGAGCGCGACAGGTTGAGCGGATCACTACCGACGGCAGCGGTGAGTTGAAGTCGGGCTGGGCCCGCATCCACTCCGATCAGCCGATTGTCGTGGCCTCCAACTTCGGAGCCATCCGTCCCAGTGGTTCAGTGATCACCGATGTGGGTGTAGGAGAGTCGGAGCTGGGTACCGAGTTCACGATCTTCGCCGACACGATCGGCAGCAACGACACGGGGGTGGCGGCCACCAATCCCAATGACGATCAGGCCATCGATATCGAGATGACCCTGCGGGATGCTTCCGGAGCCGTGGTCGATCAGGAGGTGCTCCATCTACCCCCTGGCGGACATATTGCCCGCTTTCTGCCTGAATTCTTTTCTGATGTACCGGAAATCAATGAGTTTGAAGGGACAGTCCTGCTCAAATCGATGACGGAAGCAGTCGCAGGAGCGAACTCGACACAGCAGGAAGGGCCCGCGGGTGAAGCGGACCTGCTCGAGTTTGCCGGACTGACGCTTCGGATCTCAGGAACGGTCTTTACATCGGTACCCATGGTACCTCCTCCGGACCCGGATGCCACTCACACCAGACTGGCTTTTCCGCAAGCAGCCGATGGCGAACTGGGTGACTTCAAGGTCTCCACCACACCCGTACTTTTCAACAATACGGATCAGGCAGCCTCGGGTGTGATCGAGTTCTTCAAAGGGGACGGCTCGCCCAACGAAGTTCGAATCGACGGCGAGTCTACGAGTGCCGTTCCGTTCGAGATCGCTTCAGGAGGGGTCTTCCGGGTGGATACCGACGGAGTGGGTGAACTGGCCGTGGGCTGGGCGCGGGTGACGATGGACCAGCCCCTGGCAGGCGTCTCCATCTTCACGATCAAGGATGCCTCAGAACAAATCGTTGCCGCCGTCGGGGTCAACTCGGCATTACTGCGCCAGACTTTCGAGCTGATTGCCGACACGACCCGGCTCTTCAACACCGCTATCCCCTGGTGAACCCTCTGGGCGACGAGGGGCCCCAGGGAGCCGACCTGACCACGGTCCGTCTGGCGCTCGTCGATGTATTCGGATTCACCGTGGGCATTGAGGACATCCAGCTCGGACCCCGTCAGCACACCGCGCTCTTCCTGACCGAGATTTTTCCGGACTTTGCCGGAATTAACGAATTCGAAGGCCGTCTGGTCGTCTTCGTCCAGCGCACACCCGGAAGTGCCGAAAAAGGCTATGTGGTCGCATTGTCTCTCAGATCGGCGCTGGAGAAACTGACCTCCGTTCCCATCTTTCAGGAGCAGCATGGCTTTGCCCCCTCTATCGAATGGAGCTTCGCTCAGAACCTGCCCGGAACGGCCCCGGCCATCCGTCTTGCGCTGCATCAGAACAGTCGCGACCTGAACGTTCAGTCCGTGCGGATGCAGATCAGTGGAGCCTCGCTCCGGGATGAGATCTTAGAGGGCAATCCCCTGGGTCAGGGTTACCTGACCCTCCCCGAGCGCTCTGTCTTTCTGACGCCTCTGGGCGGTGTGGAGCCGGCGGGAGTTGTCCACAACCTGGAGTTCGAATTGGTTTCGGCGAATCGGACCAACCTGATCCGCCTGGCCACCGGCCGCCTGAGTTCCAACGATGACACACTGACCTTCGAGCTGGTCTATGAAGATCAACCGCCCAAGAACTTTGTTCCTTTCGACTCGGATCTCGTTTTGTGGCTGAACCCAGGCCTGGTCTTGGTCCCGGAAACGGAGGCGTTTGAGCTCAGCAGTGAGTTGGAGTCGGTGCTCCGCGATCGCAATGAAAGCTCGGATATCTTGTTCCGCACGCTGGCCGAATCAACTACGGAAACAGTCGACCCTGGCCTGGCAAGAGTTGAGCTGGTGCTGCCCCACCTGTTGACCTCCGGGTCGTTCGTTCGCATCCGAGGCAGCGGCTTCGGAGACACCCCGCAAATCCTTTTTCCCATGGTGGACGAGCAGAGCATTTCCATTGACGGGCTGGTCGACGAGAATGGAGTCCTGAGTGCCCCCCTGCCGGCGGGAGTCGTGGATGGCCTGATCCGGGTCGACAACGGCAATGGAGCGGGCAACGGCTACCTGGTGGCCTCCTGGTTCAATCCGAGTCTGGAGCTGGAGTGGGTGGAGGAGTCCGCTCAGATGGATCTTGCCGTTCACCTGGTTCGCCACGACGATGTGTACCCCATTCAGGCTTACGACATTCACATCTTGAGTCAAGATCTGGCCTTTGCCGACTTCGAGCCGGAGCAGCAGATTGGGACCTTTCAGGAGACCTTTGACGGGATTCTGAAAGGGCTCTTTATCAAGGAAATCAATGGCGACGAAATGACGGTCGAAGTCCGGCACCTGGAACATGCCTTCGTCTTCGAGATCCTGACGTTTGCCATCGACCAGGAAGGTGAACCCTCGCTCAGGATTCACTGGGAGGAGTTATCCCCTACGCTGACAATCCGGAAATCAGAAGGCCGCCTGACGCTCACACTGGACGGAGATGTTTTGGATTTGCCGGCCGCAGGTACCTCTCTGATCGCCATCGCCGAAACGAGATCGGCCTTAACCAAAGTGGGATTCTTTGATGGCGTGGACACGAGCCTGTCCGGTCTGGACTTGGCCACGCTGAGGAACGAAGAGTAATGAGCGAACTGAAACGAATGCTTCCCCAGTTGAGACTGGCCTGTTTGCTCACAGCCATGATGCTGGTCACGACTGCCGGCCGCGATCTGGGGAGCTTCTATCTCGTGAATTTTGAGCCTGACTGTGAGCCCCCTCCTGACCCTGTGGACTTCCGGATCGTTCCGCCCTTGCTTTCCTTGAAAGCAGGGGAGACTAAGCAGATGGTTGCGGAACTGAGAGATCCCGGCCAAACGGTGGACTGGAGCCTCGGGTTCTTCAATCCCAAACCAAAACAAACTAAAAATGTGTACGATTCAGAAGTCCGCGATGACTACGGGGAACGCATGCACAACCCCCTGTTCTGGTTTGGCGAGATGACGATGGAGCTCGTCCCGGAATCAAAGAAGCCAAACTCCGTGGATCTTGAGGTCTCGTTCCGGGCATTCCCTGACGTTTCTGCAGTCCTCTTTTCTTTCCCTGAGGATCTATGGTTTACAGTCAATGCGACCTTTCCCAAGGGAGCGCAGCGCAAGAGCGCTCAAATAGTTCCGGCTGCGCCTCACATTGCCTTTCTCACTGTTCAAGAGCGTCTTGTGTACGACAACCGGGAGACGACAGTCAGGCTTCAGGTCGAAAACGTGGCCAACACCGAAAGCTGTACCTGGGATCTTGCCACCAAAGACGCGGAGGACTGCAAGCCCAAGCAGGCGCTGGAACCAAAAGACTTGTGCTTTGAACAGAATACCGGCCCATTGGCTGTGATCAAGATAAGAGGGTCTTCCCCCTCGGGGTGCCGCAAAGAAGACGATTTTATAAAAAACTTTCTGGTGACCTGCGCCGATGTAAAGTTTACAGGGTGGGCCTTTTTCTACAACATCTGCTCCAGTTCCGACGAAGAGGAAGGGGCACCATGAACGGGCACTATCTTGCGGAAATGCCAGCGCTCCAGACATCACAACAAGCTAAAGGGGGACAGTCTGCTTTGTCCCCTTCTCCTCACCGGCTCTGCCGCCAGTCGTAGCGGTCCAGGCTGCGTGAGAGTTGTGCCACGCGGGCCGACTAATCCACAACCCGTTCCACTCCAAGGAAAAAAGCCATTTCACTTTCTTTGACCGTTCTGTGAAGTATCGAACAGCAGGACCCTCACGCCCTTGAAAGGCTTCGCTTTGCTAAGAACCCCGCGTTTCACGAGTACCGCCACGACCTCACGGAGTTCCTGCTCCCCGACGTGGGAGACGACCAGCCAGAAGCGCTCATGAGGAGGAAGGGCTCGAATCTGTGCTTCGACTTCAGCCGGGCCACCCCATAGAGAAACCTGCGGCACATCTTTTTCATACTTGCGAAAGTAGTAATTGAAAGGTTGTTTGACCTGCCCGTGGATCAGAATCAAGTCGCCCTCCACGATCCCGCGAGCCACGTAGCGGGCCGCCCGGTGCCAGGCCTCCTTTCGATGGGTGCTGTAGTAGTCCGCCAGCCCCCACAGGTCAAACCGACTACCGCACACAGCACCGGTCCTCGCAGGCGGCGGGGCTTCAGGCCCAGGATTCCCGCGGCGATCGCCAGATAGAAGGGGATTGTCGTCCAGATCAGGATTTTTGGAGTCAGGATCGAGCGCGCAAGGCCCACCAGTAGGACTCCGCCGATGGGAGCGGCCAGCAGGATCAGCAGGAAGAGGCCCCACTGAGTGCGTCGCTGCCGGACCAATCCCAGCATCACCAGTGCAGTGAACAGAAAAGTAGTTGCCGCATACAGGAAAAAAGGTTGTTCTACAGGGAGATACAGAGTTTCAAGAGTCCGGATGATCCGATGGACACTTTGACTCGGGATCCAGAGGTCGTCCAGCACTACGCGAGACTGAGCGATGATTTTCGGCAACCACGGGCTCTAGCAGACGACGATCGCACCGATTGCGATGAACCAGTTCCTCAGGAAGCTCTTTTGATGTAGACGGCCGGTGGCCAGACAGGCAAAGAGGACCAGGCTACAACTGACCAGCAGGAGAATGGACGTGTTATGAGTGTAGAGGGCGCCCACGCTGCCCACCACGAAAGCCGGCCAGGCCAGCCGGCCCGCTCGTCCGCCGAACGGGTCGGCCGGCTGCGCCTCGGTCTTGGATACCCGAACCGCATCCGGACTGGAGTCTGCCAGCACAAGAGCCACTCCCCACATGGCGAGAGCTCCCAGGAAGCTCAGTAACGCGTACATTCTCGCTTCCTGCCCGTAGAGCACCTGGAACGGCGCGATGGCAAAAAAAAGAGCCCCCAACAGCCCCATCCGGACTCCTCCGATCGTGCGCCCCAGGGCGTAGACGAGAGGGACTGTGAGGACTCCCAGCAGCGCCGACGGCGCGCGCAGGAAGAACTCGTTATCCTGGCCGGCGAGGCCGGGAATACCGAGCCCGGGAATTCCGTGCATCCACAGGCGGACGATCGAGTAGTAGAGAGGGGGGTGAATATCGTGGCTGGCGATCTGGTCGAATCCGTCACCGGAGTAGAGCCAGGTGAGGGCCTTGTCCAACCACAGAGGCTGGTCGCCCAGGTGATAGAACCGTGCAACCACGGACAACAACACGATTAGGGTGACCGGCACGACTGGTCTGTGTGCGACGCTCTGCGTCCACGACAGCGCTGTTGTCATGGGCTGCGTATCCTTATCCCACCTTTCGCTCAGACGAACCGTCCAAGGAGCCCTTAATTCCTCAATCCCAGCAATCGGGGCACAAGCTTTCTTTGCACAAACTCTCTCCTCACGATCAGTGGAAGCACCCGATCCCGGATGAACCTCACTGCCGGATTCGTGCTTGTCGCGGTGCGGGTCTGAGCCGTCACCAGGCGGATGACCCTGGCACCTTCGCGGAGGCGGGCTTCGGAGTATTGCTCGACGCTGTCGCTGGCAATTCTTTCGGCCAGATCCGCGACATCCTCGATACCAAGGTTCATCCCCCGTCCGCCCAGAGGAGAATGGATATGCGGCGCATCCCCGGCGAGGAAGACACGACCCGTGCCATAGACCTCAGCCTGTCGGTGACTCACTCCAAAATCCGAGCGCCAGAGGACCTCATGGACTCTGGAACCGGGCGGCAACCGATCCAACACATTGGGCTGATTGCTGGCCAGCCGAAAAATGGAGTCCGCAATCCTTATCTGAAGGAACAGTCCGTCACTTTGCATCACGAGATTGACTCGGTCCCGATCCAACGGCGTATCCATCACTACGTCGGCAAGGCTCCAATCGCCCGGGACGGCCCGGCCCCGGAAAGCGATGCCCAGTACTTTGCGCACGGTACTGTGCGCTCCGTCCGCGCCGATCAGATAGGAGGCATCAAGCACCTGTTCGCTACCGCGGTGGGACAGGACACAGTGAACACAGTGATTCTCCTGTGAAAAACCGACGAGTTCAGTACTCCGCTCAACCTCGACACCGAATTCGTTGAGACGCTGCTCGAGAGTTCGCTCGGTCCGGCACTGGGGCAGCGCCAGCATGAAATTGTAGCGATGCGCGATGGTAGAGAACCGAAGCTGAAAGAGAACTCTGTCGTCCCGCAGGAAGTTCAGACCGGGGACTTTGCGGCCCAGCGCCAACAGCCTTTCTGTCACCCCGGAAGATTCCAGCAGCTGGAGAGTCCTGGCGTTGATGCCGATGGCTTTTGACTGCCGGGAGGGAAGCGCCCGGGCATCGACGATGCGAACCGACCTGCCCATCCGCGCCAGCTCGAGAGCCGCGACAAGGCCGACCGGTCCCGCCCCGGCAACAAGTATTTTATTGTTTGAGATACGGGCCATTGCTTCTTAGTACTCCCGTCGTGAGTGCTAAGCTATTGTGGCAGGGTGGAGCGGACCGTAACACCCATTCCAGTTCACCGGGCATTGAACGCAACAACTGCCCGCCTCATCCAACTGTAGAGAGCTTAGCTGGATCTCTCTCGAAGCGAAACTTGGAGTGACTGACACAATGGCGCTCGTTCATACGACAATTCTTTTCAGGAAGGCGCAGGTGCTGCTTATGGCGGCCGGTCTGGCCCTGGTGAGCGGTCAGACTCGCGGCGCCGAGGAAGACCCGGTCATCCGGGCCGAGGTCGAGGCTGTACTGATCAGTGTCCTGGTGACCGACCGGAATGGGCGACCGATCGCGGACCTGAAGCGCGAGAACTTTCGAGTCTTCGAGGACAAAGTGGAGCAGCAGATCGGTACGTTTTTCCCCGTGAACGCACCGTTTAGCGTTGTGCTCCTGCTCGACACCAGCTACAGCACTTACGGAAAACTGGCCCCCATCCAGGACTCCGCCATCGAATTCGTAGAACAGATTCACCCGCAGGACGAAGTCATGGTGATCTCGTTCGACGACGAGGTGTATCTGGAGACCGACTTCACGAGCAACAAAGACGCGGCCGCCCGCGCCATCAAGACGACCAGGACCGGTCAGAGCACCAAGCTGTACGATTCGGTTTTTCTGGGAATGGACCAGATCCGGTCCCGCCCGTACCGAAAAGTGATGGTCGTATTCTCCGACGGCATTGACACCACCAGTGCCGACTCCTCGCGCGGCGAGACGATTCAGGTGGCCAAGGAGTCCGACACTACCATCTACTCCATTCAGTTCGACACCCGGGATCAGATGTTGAGGCCTCGGCAAGCCCCGATCGGCACGCCGGGCACGATCCCGGGGAGGAACCCCGTGCCCATAGGCATCCCGACTCCCCTTCCCGGCCCAATCCCCGGTGGCGGCGGTAGCCGGCGCGGTGACGTGGAGGCCGAGTATCGAACGGGACGCAACTACCTCAAGCAGTTAGCTTCGGTGACGGGTGGAGACCTATACGAGGCCCGCCAGAATCTTCTCAATTTGAGCGCCATCTTCGCCCAGATCGCCGAGGAAATGCGCAGCCTCTACGGCATCAGTTACGTTTCCAGCAATCCCAGGCGGGACGGAAACTTCCGCAAAATCGCGGTCCGGGTTGATGTTCCCGATGCCCGCGTCCGCACTCGCAAAGGGTACACGAGCAAGAGCGGGAAATGAGCACTGTTTCGGTCCTGCTTGACCGAAAGGAGACCTCCCCTCAGGTCATCCCTTCGGCCGCAGCGATTCGTCAATCGCGAGGAACTGCGTCTGGAGCTGCGAGATCGTCAATCGCGTCCACCTCCAGTTTCTGGGTGGGAACGCAGAGAGTGTCGGCAGGACCGAGTTCGAAGAACTGTTCTTCGTCAAACTGGTTTCGAATGGCCACGATACGGCGAGGACCGGCTTGCGGAAATGTCGAGTACATAGTCAGGTGCTGCCTGATGTCCCTGACGCCCGCGTCGAATCGCCGATGAATCTTCCGTGTGGGATTGCAGAATCTGACCGCCGTGCGCACCTTGACCTTGGCGAAGGCGCCGTCAACATTGAACTGGTCGAGCAGGCCGACCTCGGTGGCAATTTCAGGCTCGGAGTCGAGAATCGGGTAACACTGAAAATGCTCGAGTCGATGGAGGGCGTCCTGCCCACCGGCCAGTTTCGAAAGTAGACGATCGGCACGAAGCACGACACCCTGGGTTACTTTGTCCACTCCGTCCACCGTGATGGCATAGGCGCCGTTCTCGGTGCGCTCGACCCAACCCTTTTCTGTCAGGTACCAGAGGTGAAACTCCAGATCTCCTTCTCCACAACCCAGATCCTGTTCAAAGTGCAGGACCCCGAGGCCCGGCTCATCGACATCGTCGCGTCGGCACACATACAGCAGCCACAGGAGAGCTCTTCTCAGGTACTCATCGTTTTCTCTTGGCTCCAGAAAAAGAGCGCCTTCCATCACGACTAGTACCAAAGGGGGGCCGCAGGATGTCACGCTTGGTTTGAAAGTTGTCGAATAAACGTGCCAGAGTAGACTGTTCCTTTTTTAGAACAGGTGAGGTGTAACGATGAGTAAGAGGATGTTTAGGGCGCTGGGCGGCGCACTCGCAGTTGTGACTGTTGGTGTGGCCATTTCCGGCTGCAGCCAAGATTTGGAGAGCGAACGGATCGGCGTTGTAACGGGAAAGCAGCAGCAGCACGAGCAGAGAAAGGCACAGCTGCAGGTGCAGTTCAGCGACGACTTCAGTCGCGACTACGGTCCGCCGGACTACTTCGACCTGACCCGCTGGACCAGACTCATGGAAGGCCAGGCCAGGATCGAGGATGGATTCTGGCTGCTGGAAGTGGGGAACTCACCGCCCGAGCCGGGCGACGTCTTTTTCGGTGGTTATGCCACCACCGAGAGAACCTTCAATCCGGGGCTGGCGGGAACCAACGGTGTGGAAATCACCGTGGACGATCTGAGCCATGAGAAGCATCTCGCCGAGGAGGTGGAGCCGGGAGGGCTGGTGCTGTCCCATGCCTGGAGCCTGACCCTGGGGAGCTGGCAGGGACTGGTGGGCGGCCAGGGGGAAGAGGAAAGGGGAGTGCAACTGCACTTCGATCTGTTGCGCCCGGATGGGCTGTTTGTTTACCTCGTGCGCGGGCTGGTGCCGGAGGATTTTGACAAGTATCCCAGGGACGGGTTTGGAGAAGGGTCCGGGGAGTTGAGTGAGAGGGAGCTGCGAGTACTGCACGAAGAGGCGATCGCGGCGGGAGGGGCCTTCGTTACCGTGCCCTGTCTGTCGCTGGCGGCCAGAGTCTACCGGTCTGAGCAGGAAATAGACGGGATTCTCGCAAAGACCAGCCGCTGGGGGCTTTACCTGACCGATGACGCCGATACCGTCTACTGGACGCTGGACGGTCAAGTGATGGACAGTGTCGATATTTCCGGGTACTTCAGTTCCAGTCCCGAGTCCATTCAGGACGGGGCCTTCCTTACGGTCGTCGGGGTGGGCAGCTACCAGCTGAATACCTGGAAAATGGACGATCTTGAGATCCTTGTGTCCCAGTGATTCATTGCGGACTTTCACCCGCCTGGCTCGCGGGTCTCAGGGCTTTGACCCAGTCTGGTGCATCTCGCAGCGAAACCACTCTGCCATCGTAATTCACGCGGTAAATAAGGCCGTCATCGGCGAAAAACCAGTTCATGACGGATGTGGCCTCGCCCCCGATTTCGTCTGACGGCCCATAGTAATCGCCGTGCCAGGATTGCACAATCCTGAATCTGCTCGTCAGTGCCCGGGGGTCGGCTCCGGCGCTCATTGCCTCGCGAAGTTCAGCGACATTCCCGGATAAGTGCTCAGTCCGGGGCCGAGACGAGGGCGGCGATGGCAATGACACCGAGGCGCGATCCTGCCAGCATCCGGCACCTGCCGCCAACGACAACATGAGGAAGGCAATCGATCGTACGATCATACTCAACTAGCCCGGATTATGCAAAAGATCTGAATCCGAGTGAGATTCTGGCTCCAGGAAAAAGCCGTAGCCCTCTGATATAAAAGGGTTTACAAAAACAATGACCCTAAACAGGAGCTACGGCAATGTTGAAAGCAGTCTGCCAGAATACCCTGCCATTTCACAGCCACAGAAACATCACGGCTCGTTTTGATGGGGGGAGCCTCACTTCCGACGCAGGATGGTTGTTGTTTGGATCGCTGGATCGTCAACATCGATTGTGCGAGGGCTTCAGTTCGTGTATTTCGGAAAGTCGAGACCGACGCTACGTTCGTCATGACCTGTTGAAGTTGATCCGACAACGAGTCTTGCAGATCGTGGCCGGCTACGAAGACTGTAATGACGCCGATACGCTGCGCTCGGATCCGATGCTCAAGACAGTCTGTGATCAGTTGCCAGAGAGCGATCCCGATTTGGCCACCCAGCCGACTTTCTCCCGCCTGGAGAACTCCGTCACCAAGAAGGATCTGATGCGTCTGAGCCGGTGGCTGCCAGGCCGTTATGTGCGCTCCCTGAAGAAGAGACGTCCCAGCAAGATCATCCTGGATCTGGACAGTACCGACGACCACACTCACGGCCAACAGGAGTTCTCCTTCTACCACGGGTATTACCGAAACCACATTCTGCATCCTTTGCTGATCTTCGATGCCGACACGGGAGACCTGGTCTGTGCCGTGTTGAGACCTGGCAACAAGGGGGCTGCCTCTCACATCGTGCCCATTCTGAAGCGAGTCGTGGAGGCCATCCGACAAGCAGTGGGGACGGATGTCGAGATTGAGATTCGGGCCGACAGCGGCTTTGCCACGCCTCGGCTCTACGAGTTCTGTGAATGTGAAGAGAATAAACTCCAGTATGTCATTGGGTTAAGTCGAAACCCTCGCCTGCAGCGAGTGGTCGAGCCCCTGCTGGATTCGACTCGGCTGAGGTTCCTTGAGCTGGAGGAAAAACAGCGTCAGTTTGACGAGTTTCTTTATCGAGCCCACAGCTGGGATCGATCCCGTCGCGTCATTGTCAAAGTGGAGGTCGATCAGCGTGGCATCAATCGTCGCTTTGTAGTTGCCAACCGGGACGATCTCTGCTCCCAATCACTTTATGACCACTACACAAACCGAGGGCAGACCGAGAACTTCATCAAGGCCTTCAAGAATCATCTGAGCATGGACCGACTCAGCTGTCATCGATTCCTGGCCAATCAGTTTCGACTCCTCCTGCATGCACTGGCTTACCAGATGTTCGTGCGCCTGCGCGACTATCTTCACGGAACCCCCTGGCACAAGCTCGAAATCGAAACCTTACGTCGTCGGGTCCTCAAGATTGGGGCCCGGATCCGACAAACCACTCGACGCATCTGGGTCCATCTTTCCTCAGCCTTCCCCGAACAACCCCTCTTCCACCTCGTCTTGAGTCGCCTGAACTCCAGTTAGCTTTTCCCAGCTCCCCCGAAAAACCGCTTCCGACACTCATCCAGGCCCAGATCTGTCTGAAATTCACTCCCCAAACCACTCAAACGCCTCGCCAACCCATATTCTTCGCAAATCCGCCTGTCACACCTGCCCGCTTCCGAGTTGGGCCACTTCTCGAGTCGTTTTTCAACACCGAACTACGGTTCTTGCATAATCCGGGCTAGGGGACGGGAGTTCCCGGCAGGACGGGGAAAGCCGTTAAGGTGGCCACATCGTCGGGGAATGTCCCCGGCGCGTCATTCTGCTTGAGTGTTACAGCCGCCACCGGGACATCGCTGGAAACTGCGATCAGCCCCAGCATCTCTCCGATCGTCTCCACTTCCGAAAAGATCTCGGTTGCAAAGCGGGCCGTATGCTGTCCAGAGGGAAGCTGCAGCTGCTTTTCGCCCACCTGTTCCCCCTGGCCATCGAAAAGGGTAAGACTGATGGTAGCCGTATCCCCGCCCCCGGCCAGTGCCGGTCCCGGGTTGACCAGAGCCAGCCCGGTGTTGGAGTCTCCAAGCGTGTCCACGAAGATGGAAAAGGCAGACAGAGGAACCGACGGCGGCACCCCCGATTCCGTCTCCAGCACGCCGCTCGGGACATCCGTCTGCGAAAATACCGCCGAGCCGCTGATTCCGGCCGAAGTCGTCACCCGTGCGTAGCCGGCTGTGATGACTCCGAGTCCGTCTGTCTGAACCACCACCGAGGCTCCCCGGCTGAGAGGAAAGTTAAAGCTCGATCCGGTACCCTCCAGAGTCAGGACCATGGGGCTCCCGTCGCTCTGGAAAAAGTCGACCTGGGCGCTGCCGGCCTGGGTCGTCGTATTGGCGAAACTGAGCGACGTCTGCAGTCCAATCGGTCCCGCCTGCCCGTTGCCGACCTGGGCCAGATAAAAGACAGTCGGGTCCGCCCCGGCACCGACCGCCCCTCCCTCCAGGACGGGAAAGGCTGCCAGGGTGGGCACTTCGTTGGGGAAGTCCACTCCCGGCACGTCGTTTTGGCGTAGCGTCACCAGCGCCACGTTCCCGCCCGACGGTGCCTCTACGATCAGGACCCCACGCATCTCCTGGGTCTGAGCTTCGTCGGGAAACAGCTGCGAGACGAACAGGGCTGCATGTTCTCCGGGATCCAGTGGTAGCATCGTCGTGAAACTGTCCTGGAAGAGCTGATCGTAGAGTGTCAGGGTCACTTCAGAGCCGTCCCCTGCAGGCATCACTCCCAATCCGGTCGTGTTGACCATGGCCACACCCGTCTCCAGGTCGCCCAGAGAATCCACGAACAGGGTTGCCGTCTCCAGTCCCGTCGAAAGCGGAACACCGGCCTGATACAGATATTCATGCCGCCGGCCGATGCCACCCCTTGCGTGCTCTGCACGACGTTGTCGGCGACAATCGTATTGAGAATCTCGCTCACCCCGCTGGTGACGCCTACGGCCAGCGACACCGTACCGGTCGCATTCCCAATGCCTGTGAGACGGTTGTCTCGAACCTCACACCGGACCATGGATATGAAACCGGCCCCCCCAAACCCGACCTCGACGGCCGACCCTCTCACTATGAAATCGTCGCTCTCCCGGCTGATGACGTTGTCGCGAATGTGCAGGTCCTCTAATCTGATTTCGCACTCCGCACAATCAATATAGACTCCGGCGCCGAACTGGTCATCAAAACCTTCGGCAATAGACAGATTCTCGAGTTTGATCTTGCCGATCCCGTCGATCAGGGTCACCACACGGTTGGCGTTGCCTCCGCTGAGGATCGTCAGCTCCGGGTCCTCGGTTCGAGCCGCGAATTCATCCGACCACCCGCCCGTGATGTCCAACTGGGCCATGACCGCGGAGAGAACCACGGGTTCGGTGAATGTCCCTTCGGCAATACGAATCTCACGGTCGCCGCCAGACTGGACTGTCCCCCTCTTACGTGCCCCTCAGATGGGGGAAACTGAAGTACACTGAGCCCACTCCCACGATAGGATGGTTTTACGACCCTAAGCCGTGGAGAAATGATGCCCATCCCCTGCCAGCGCCACCTTTTCAACATCCCTGACGACCTGGCGTATCTCAACTGCGCCTACATCTCTCCTTCTCTCCGTTCGGTCACAGACGCCGGTCGAGAAGGGGTCCATCGAAAGGCACAGCCGTGGCGTATCACCGCACCGGACTTCTTCGACGAGTCCGAACGGGCCCGCGAACTCTTCGCCCGTATCAGCGGCGCTACCTCCGAGTACATTGCCATCATTCCGGCCGTGAGCTACGGCGTCGCCATGGCAGCGCGCAATCTGGAGACTCCGTCTGGAAGCAATATTGTGGTTCTGGCGGAGCAGTTTCCATCAAACTATTACGCCTGGTATGAGCTGTCTCAAGAGAGAGGCACACAGCTCGTCACCGTTCCTCATCCCCCGGACGGCGAGTGGACAGAGGCAATCATTTCCCGGATCAATGATCGGACCGCCGTCGTGGCCGTCGGCAATTGCCACTGGACAGACGGACGTTTCATTGACCTGAAAGCGGTTAGCCGACGCTGCACACAAGTGGACGCCGCCCTCGTCGTCGACGGGGCCCAGTCCCTGGGAGCCATGCCTTTTTCAGTAAAAGACGTTCAGCCCGACTTCCTCATCGCGCCTTCGTACAAGTGGCTCCTCGGGCCCTACAGCCTTGGTTTCATGTACATCGCACCCCAGCATCTGGACAGCCGGCCATTAGAGCACAACTGGATTCACCGGGCCGACAGCGATGACTTCGCCGCTTTACTGGACTATCGGCATGAGTTCCAGCCCGGTGCCCGGAGGTTTGATGTGGGAGAGCGCAGCAATTTCGCCCTCATGCCGATGGCGGTAGCGGCCCTCGGCCAGATTCTGGAGTGGGGGGTTTCCGAGATTGCCGCAACTCTAACGGGCATGACCGAGACCATCGGCAAGCGCGCCCTGGCCATGGGGTTCTCGGTGGCACCGTCAGAGTTTCGGGCAGGTCATCTCATCGGTCTGCGCTGTTCTGAAGCTCTTCCCGGAGACCTCTCGGAACGGCTTGCACAACACCAGGTCTACGTCAGCATCCGGGGAAACTCGGTGAGGGTGTCACCCCACCTGTACAACAGGGAACAGGATATCGACAGACTGTTCGATGTGTTGGCGAAGGTCCTGTAGAGCGCGCGCCGGGGAAAGAAGAAAAGGGTCCCCTCTTTACCGTGCCTCTTAAATGCTATCGTAGGTCCGCCCCTGAGTCCCCTGCGCCGGATTTGGCGTAGTTCCGCGCGTCAGGGCGCTCACATCACCGAACTTCCTGATCCTGGGCTTGCGGAACGGTTTGTTTTGCATGGCCACGGAGGACAACACACAGGTCCACGCTGACTGCAAAAGCTGAGCAAGCCGAGTAATCGAACGGCGGAATCGCGTCGACTGGTGGTCAACCATTTCCGGGCGATCTAATGGGTACCAGCGGTCTCCAGTTCAGCTAGAAGCTGGTCTAGCGCTTTCCTGTCCAGCAGCCGGCCGTTGAGCACCACCGCGTTTATCTTCGTCGTGTTGCGGATGTCTTCAAGCGGATTTGCTTCGAGCAACACCAGATCAGCGGCCTTGCCCTCTTCATGCGCTTCAGCGGCGCAGTGCGCACCCAGGCTTGGCCACCACCACTGGGCAGATTCGAGATGGCGTCCACGAAGCTTTTACTCAACTCTTCTTCCCGATCGGAACACGCATAGATCATGGCCGCAAGGTGCTCGATGCTTTTCTGCCCAGCATCTGACGCCTCGGCTACCGAGATCTCGTTTGGGATGTGACCCACAAATGGAAGTCCCTGCTTGTTCGCCTCATCCGCGATAGCAAAGTAGGCCTCGCGCGGAAGCCCGTTGTAGACCTTGAGGAACTCGGCGCCCTCCTTCTTTACCCTTATCACCGCCTCCTTCTTTACCCTTATCACCGCCTCGCGTCCTTCGGTTGCGTTACTGACCGCGATCGAGCCCTCCCAGGTGGGTTTCGGTCCATCAATAATCGAGTATGAGAAGGGTATGAGAAGGGGACAGGTCCGTTTTCGCACTGACTCCGGCGCCTAGTCCCAAACGTGCAACTCCATCTGTCGATCCATACCCCCTTTGACGCGGATCTTACGAGGCCGCGTTCAGGATCGGAAACCATCCGGCCAAGAACCACACGGCTACACCGACGAACACCCAGAATCTTGGCCAACGGCCAGGTTGATAGAAATGCAGCGCGATTGGGCCCAGGAAAAGAACCGTCAGGCCAGGCAAAGACCCGCCGCAATTGGAAAGTGGTGCCACTCGTACCCATAGAACATGCTCAGAGGGAGAAAGGGGCCGGTGTGGGGCATCAGCCAAATCATGAACGTATTCCAGGAAGGAAACGGCTGATGGTGACTGGTGGCCGCGAGCCGGAGTGCGCAACATGCACTCAGGGCCGACCACACTAGTATGCAGATGAGTGGGAGTTTGAACCGGCTACCGATCAACCTCTTGGTTTCCAATCAGAACTCCACAAATTCCCGGGCCATCACGACCCCGTCAGATCCCAGGTGGACGGCCCCATAATGCGCTTCTTTCGCACCCTGCGCAGAGCTCAGGCCTTCAGCTGCGAGGTCTGCTGGATAGCTCTGAGAAGTTCGGCGGGCTGGTCGGTGCCGATCCGGTAGCTTTTCTGGTTGGACATCCTGATCTCAACGGCGTCCAGTCCGGCGGCGTTAAAGAGCCACCCGTGAGGAGTCCAGCGGATCCCCCAGCCGTAGTACCAGCGGTTGCGTACCGTCCTTGCCTCTTTGATATCACGCAGGGCAAAGCGTTTTCGGATGAGGCCGATACCGAAGCGGCAGACCAGTAATTCCCCGCTGATTTCGACTGTCAGCCAACCAAACAAGAGGGCGACCAGAGCGTATAGAGGAACCAGCCAAGTGGGGAGAGGCGTAACCATGACAATCACCGGCAGGCCCAGGGCGAGAACCGCGATCAAGACTGTGCTCAGCTGTGTGTGCTTGTAAGGATTAACGTTCCTCATGGCTAGACTCTAGTATGAGTTCCTTACGTCCACATGACCTTGCCCCCTAAAACGGGTCCAAGTTGAATGTTAGGATTTTCGGTTTTAGGAAGGAGGCAAGGATGGCACGGAAGCGGTTTACGGCAGAACAAATCATCATGAAGCTGCGTGAGGCAGAGGCAGGTCTAGCCCAAGGACAGACGGTGGGCCAGGTGTGCAAACAGATTGGGGTGACCGAGCAGACCTACTACCGGTGGCGCAAGGAGTACGGATGACCTGCCCCCAGGAACGAGTCCACTCTCTAAGTTAGACCTGGGACCATTTGAAGTCCACTCCATGGTATAGAACTCTGGGCCTGGGACCTGGGTAATCTGGCCTCCGGCGCCGGCGGCCGATAGGCCAAGGCGCTGTGAGGCCGTCGCTGGTTGTACTCCCTGCGCCATCTCTCGGCCAACACCTTCGCTTCCCACAACGTGTCGAAGACTTCTACGTTCAGCAGTTCATCCCGCAGTTTTCCGTTGAAGCTCTCCACATATCCATTCTCCCAGGGGCTGCCGGGCTCGATGTATAAGGTCCTCACCCCAACAGCCTTCAGCCAGTCCCGAACCGCCTGAGCCGTAAACTCCGACCCGTTATCGGACCGAATGTATTCAGGCACTCCCCGATCCACGAACAACTCCGCCAATCGATCCAACACGTCCTGGTGATTCATCTGTCGTTGAACCTCAATGGCCAGACACTCCCGGGTGTATTCATCCAGTAGGGTTAATAATCGAAAGGCCCTTCCGTCATGGGTTCGCTCATGCACGAAGTCATAGCTCCAGACGTGATCCTTGTGAGCCGCTCGTAACCGAACGCAGGATCCATCATGAAGCCACAGTCTCCTTCGTTTCGGCTGTCTGGACGGGACTTTCAGCCCCTCCTGTCTCCACAACCTCTCCACCCGCTTGTGATTCACTTTCCACCCTTCCCAACGAAGCATGGCCGTGATCCGTCGGTAGCCGTATCGCCCGTAGTGCGTGGCCAACTCCACCATCTCAGCCACCAATCGAGCCTCATCATCGGGGATATGCCTTTCCCTTCGCTGGGTCGATCGAGCCTGTCCCAGCACTTGGCAGGCCCGACGTTCGGAGACGCGCTCTGCTCCCAATCTCTCCCTCACCCACACCACTGCGCGTCTCCTCTTCGTCGGGCCTAGAAGTTTCCCGAGGAAACTTCCTTTAGGATCTGCTTGTCCAAAGACAGATCTGCCACTAGCTTCTTCAACCGGGCATTCTCCTTCTCCAACACCTTCAACCGCTTGGCCTGATTCAGTCGAAGCCCTCCGTACTCCTTGCGCCACCGGTAGTAGGTCTGCTCGGTCACCCCAATCTGTTTGCACACCTGGCCCACCGTCTGTCCTTGGGCTAGACCTGCCTCTGCCTCACGCAGCTTCATGATGATTTGTTCTGCCGTAAACCGCTTCCGTGCCATCCTTGCCTCCTTCCTAAAACCGAAAATCCTAACATTCAACTTGGACCCGTTTTAGGGGGCAAGGTCACCTCAACCGTTTTCCCAACATCACCATCCGGGCCGGGCACCGGCTGCGCATCTGGTTTACTTCCGATGTCCTGGTGCCCCGGTCCACGGAAAGGAACATGAACCCATGAAAAAAACACTCACCGTCCTACTGTCACTCCTCTTGATCGTCACCGTCTCCACCACGCCGACCTATGCCATCTTCGGGGCGATTGCAGGGGTGATCCAGCGAGCCACGATCATCGCCAATCAGGTCACCCAGATCGGCCATCAGATCACCTCCATCGGCAAATTCACCGATCAGCTCACACAGTTGCGCAACCAATTCGAACACATGAAGGACGCCACCCTCGGGGAGATCGGTGCACTGCAGGATTCCTTCTCGGACTTGATCTCCACTCCGGCGAACCTGGTCAGCGAGCAGATCACCTGGGCCGATGATTTCCGAGGGGAAGCCCGCCGGATCGTCGAGGGCGTCGAACAAATGGGCCGCAGTGGACGATCCCTTCGGGAAACCTGGCGGGAGGCCCTGCGAAACGCCGATCAACTCACCGATGGGGACCTCCCCCACCTGCTGGCCGATCAGCCTCCCGATGTGATCGCCCAAGCCGTGGCCGATTTCCAGCGGCAGCGCAAGAGGGCCGACAAACGGCTCGTGATGGAGCACACCGTCGCCGATGCCGCCGCCCACCTGAGCGGCGCCGTGGCAGAGGCTCAAGCCTCGCTCGATCGGCTGCGCAACGACGCCAACAAGTCTCAGACTGCGCTGGGGCAAAAGCAGCTGGCGGCCGGGGCCACACAAGGCGAGTTGCTGGCAGCCATCGCTCAACTGCTCGCCTACCAGGGCGCCCGCGAGGCTGCCGAGCGCTACGAAGACGAGATCGCGCGGCGCCAGTGGGAGGCGGAGTGGGCCGGGGAGATGCAGCGGGCGAAAACCAGCTTTGCGGCCCACCGGGCCGCGATTGCCGCCAGCGGCACATCCTACCGCGACGGGATGTTCTTCACCTTCCACTCACCGGGTCAGCCCTAAAGCCATGCAAATCGATCCTTCTTTGCCCACAACGGTTCCGGCCGATCAACTGCAGGACTTCAAGCCCTTCCTCGATCAGGTCCTGGCCGAGATCACGAGTCACGTGGCGCCCCGGGTGCACCAGGCCGGGGCCGACCTCTGGCGCGGCATGGGGGCCGTCGTGGTGGTCTGGAGCGGACTCAAGATGGCTTTCAGCGGTACTCTCCACCCCTGGGAGTGGGTCCGGCTCGTGATGGCCCTGGCCATTCCCTGGACTCTGCTCACCTTCTACTATCAGGACATCCCGGGCACCAGCTACACGTTCCCCCAGGCGGTCGTGGCCCAGGGCAATTGGATGATGGGCCTGATGATGACCGATATCGTCAAAGCGACCCAGCAGGAACCCAGCAGGACGTTCGAGCAGGTACACGCCACCTTCACGGATCAGGCCCGGAACCTGAACATGGCCGGGATCTTGTGGTCCGGATCGGGTACCTTCCTCAAGTTCGTCTTCGGCTCGGTCCTGACCTTGTTTCTGGCGCTGCTGCTGCTGGCTCTGTTCGCCATTACCTACGCCCAGGTGATCTGGGCGCACGTGGCGGTGGCGATCGTCATCCTCATCGGACCCCTGATGATTCCCTGGCTGTTGTTCGAGCCGATGGCGTTTCTTTTTTGGGGGTGGTTCCGGGCGCTGCTCATCTACTCGCTCTACGGCGTGGTGGCCGCCGCCATCCTGCGCGTCTTCGTCAGCGTCTCGCTCACTTTTTTGTCCACCCTGATGTCAACCGGCTTCAACGTTTCGGATCTGCAGCAACTCGGTATGTGGTTTCTCTTACTCGCTCCCCTTCTGGTGGCCGGTCTCCTGGCCGCGTTCAAGGTCGGAGAGATCGCCTCGCTGCTGATTTCCGGGGCGGGAAGCGCCGGAGCGGGCCTCATGGGCGCGGTAGCAGGGGTTGCAGGGGCGGGCAAAGCCGCCGGCGCTCTCAAGGGGGGCAAATGAAGATGAAGAAAGACGCCGGCCGGGAATACGCCGAGATCTGGGGAGAGACTCTTCACTCCAACCACCACCTTCGCCTCCTCTCCGTCCTGCTCGGTGTGACCAGTTTGCTGCTGGCCATCCTCGTCTTGCGTCTCGGGTCGCTCGATCCGCCCAAACCCATCGTGATCCGAGTGGATGAAGTCGGACGGGCCGAGGCCCTGGCCTATGAGGCCGTCGAAGCCCAGGCCGATCCCCTCGATCCCACCACCAAGTATTTTCTGAACCGCTTCATCCACGACTTCTACTCGCGGCAACGGGCCACCGTCCAGGAGCACTGGGCCCGCAGCCTTCGCTTTCTGAGCACCGATCTGGCCAACGCCGCCTTCGAGGCCGAGAGCCCCAACATTGCGCGCACAGCGGCGGGGATCGAGACTCGGCAGGTCCGGGTGGGAAACGTCGTCTTGCGCCTGCACGCCCACCCGGAGCCTCCTCACAGCGCCACGGCCGATTTCGAGTTGGTACACACCGCCCGCGAGCGGGAAGTCGAGCGGCAGCGCTGGTCGCTGTCGCTGAAGTTCATCTTTATCCCCGAGATCCCGACCGATCTGGTGGTGACCAATCCCATGGGCATCGTCATCACCTATCTGCAGGCGGATCGGGCACTGGTCACGGAAGAAAGGCCATGATTCCCCATCTCCAGGACCGGGAGAAAGCACTGGCGCGGTTCGGCTGGAAGGGCCGGGAAGCCGAATGGATCGCCCTGGTGTGTTTGCACAGCGGGGTCTTCACGCGGGCGCAGTGGTCCACTTTTCTACGCGCTCATCCCGAGCAGGCGCGCCGCGGCGTGCATGCTCTGGTCAGGCAGGGGTGGGCGAGCGAGAACGCCGTGCCGGGCATCGGCGGTGTGGGCCGCGTGTGCCGGATCTTTGGACGCCCCATCTACCGGGCTCTGGGAGCCGAGGACATCCGCCACCGCCGGATCGCCTCGTCGGAAGTGGTGCTGCGGCGTCTGCTCTCTCTGGACTACGTGCTGGAGCACCCGGAGTTGTCCTGGCTGCCCACCGAGCCGGAGAAGGTGTGCTGCTTCGAGCGGCTCGGCATCCCGCGCCAACGGCTGCCCCGGCGGGTGTATCGGGGGGCCGTGGGGAAAACCCGGCGCTACTTCGCGCTCAAGCTGCCGATTGCCGTGCAAGGAAACCGGGCAATCTTCGTCTACACCGATCCGGGACATGTCACCGACACGGGGCTGCGCTCCTGGGGAGCAGTGCATCGAGGCCTCTGGGAGGCTCTGTGCAAGAGAGGCCGGGCGGTCCAGGTGGTAACCATCGCCCGGGAGGATCGGGCCCTGGAGAGGGCCGAAACGGTGCTGCAAAACTGGGCCGGAGGCTCCGGCGCTGTGGCTCGTGCACCGGACCCTTCGACGGTCCTGGAATACGCCAAGATCAAACGCGCCGTACTCGCGGGGGATACGACCGTGCTGGACTCCTATGGCGGGGTGCAGGCCGCGCTCAAAAGGGCCATCGAGTTGCAACCGCGGGCACAAGATCGCTCCTTTGGGGTCGCGATCGACGGCTATTCCACCTGGCAGGCGACACGGTTGCTGGGGACTCATTTCGAGTGCGGATAAGGGGAGTCTCGTGTCGATCGACCGGTGTGAAAAGGACAAGCAGAGTGGATTCACAAGGACCGGTCCCAGTGATTCACAAATACGTTTTCTCCTATCTCTTTTTTCCTCATGTAGTTACGGCCATATTCCCAGGGTCTGCCGTGCCGATCGAGATTTTCGGAGGTGGACGGGAGCGACCCCCCTTTTTGGACCTCTCGATCGGCCCAGCGGGGGGCGCTATTTTCACACGTGCGGCACCCCCCCGGGAGGGTCGCTCCCGTCCCATCGATCCCTGCGGGAAGGCTCGGAGAAAGGCCCACAAGTGGGCGCGCTGAAGCGCCGGAGAGAGGCTCTATGAAGTGGCGGCATGTGATTCTTATTCTGGCTGGCTTGGCGGCGGTGATCTGCCGGGCCGCCTACGATCCCTTCCCCCGGCCTGGAGACAATCCCGTGCTGGATCTGATCGCCTTTCACGATCCCGCCTTGCATGCCGTGATCGAGGCCTGGTACTCCGCCGCTCCGGGTGTCGCCGTCCTGCTCACCGGGTTGATTTCATTGTCCGTCTGGCGCGTCTGGTTCCAGCCGCAAGTCAGTGGTGCCAGCCGGGGAAGCCTTCCCGACTGGCCGGTTTCCCCCGGCGACTCGGCTCTGTCGATCGTGGTGGGCGAAATGCACCATCCGGTCGAGCCACGGGAGAGCACCCACCCTTCCTGGCTGGTCATTCCCGAGCGGGGTCTCTATACCGGTGTCCTGATCTTCGGCGCCGTCGGCAGCGGCAAGACTTCGGCCTGCATGCACCCCTTCGCCCAACAGATCTTGTCCTGGCAGGCCGATCACCCCGGGCGCCGGGCTGCGGCTCTGGTGCTGGAAGTCAAGGGCGATTTCTGCCACGCCGTGCGCCGGATCCTGGAAGTGGCGGGCCGCGGCGAAGACTATCTGGAGATCGGTCTGGAGGGACCCTGGCAATGGAATCCGCTGGATGATCCCTTGCTCGATTCCTACTCGCTGGCCTATACCGTCTCAACCCTGATCAATCAACTCTTCGGCAAGAGCCGGGACCCGTTCTGGCAACAGGCCTACACCAACCTGGTGCGCTGGATCATCGAGCTGTACCGTCTCCTGCCGGAGCAGTGGGTCACGCTGCGGGACGTCTATCGCTGCAGCATCAATGCCGATCTGTTGGCAAGCAAGATTCGGGAGGCGCAGCAGCTGGTGGTTCAAATCTGCGAAGCGCAAATCACCATTTCCTGCAAGGATCTGTTCGCCCACAAGGATCCGTTGACCGAGTGGGATTGGCAGATCGACACGGACGCCAACCAGGCCACCTGCGTCCTTGGTTCCGCCCTGCAGGATCGCTTGGCCAAGCTGGGCATTCCAACCGAGACGGAGTGGGTCGAGGGCGGCGCCGGGAGCGAGCTTCGGGAACAGGTGGAGGCCATCGAGCGCTGGTATCGAAACGACTGGGTCGCGCTCGACGTCAAGATTCGCACCACCATCGTGGAGGGCATCTCCGTGTTCCTGTCCCTGTTCGACCAGCCCAAGGTGGCCGGGGTCTTCTGTCCGCCGGCTCCTTCGCCGGGTGAAGTCCCTCCGCCCCGGCGTGTGAAGAAGGATGCTCGGGCGGAGGATGCTCCAGAGCCACCGGCCGCCCCTTCGATGCCCGGGCTGCGCCGAAGGCTGCCCCCCTTGGCCGAGTTGATCGAATCGGGCAAAGTGCTGGCTCTGAACATGCCCGCCGGGGCCAATCCGGCCCTCGCGCGGGCCGTCGGGGTGCTGCTCAAGAACGCCTGGATGCAGGCGCTCCTGCGCCGGCCCGCCGAGATTGAGCGCCGTCCCGGGCGCGTCTACCGGCCGGCGGTCTTCATCTGCGACGAGTACCAGGCTTTCGCCTCCGTGGGCGAGGACGATCCTTCCGGAGATGAGAAGGCCTTCGCCCTGACCCGGCAGTGCCACTGCATCCCCATTCTGGCCACCCAGTCCATCTCCTCGCTGCGTTCGGTCCTGCCGGGCTCGGAGGCCTGGCGCACTCTGCTGCAGACGCTTCGCACGCGAATCTTCCTCTCGCTCAGCGATGACGCCTCGGCCCGGATCGCGTCGGAGCTGTGCGGCAGCGTGCTCAAGATGAAACCCTCCTACACCTTCACCGAGAACACCTCCCGGCCCGAAGTCTCCCTGCTCTCGGCCCGAGCCGGAGGCGGGCGCGGCAGCGTCGGCGCCAGCAAATCCTTCCGCCAGGTCCGGGAGCCGGTTTTCTCCCCCCGGGACTTCTCGCTGCTCTCGAACTATCAGGCCATCTGCCTGCCCTACGATGGCATACAGGCCCTTCCCGCGCGGCGGGTTTATCTCAAGCCCCACTACCTGCCCCGGGAGCACGGCTACTGGCGCTTGCGCGAGGAGGGCCGGATATGAGCCGGGCCAGTGGAATCGAATATCTCAAACCCTTTCTGCCGGGTCTCGAAGCCGTGCTGGAGGATCCGGAAGTGTCCGAGCTGATGATCAACGGGCCGCACAACGTCTGGATCGAGCGTGCCGGGCAGCTCCATCCTCACAAAGCGCCTTCCCTGAATGCCGCCACGCTTCAGCGGGCGGCCCTTCACATCGCCCGGCCGCTCGGCCTCGATCCGGCCGCCAGGCCCATCCTCGATGCGCGCCTGGAGGATGGCTCCCGGGTCGCCATCTGCGTGCCCCCGGCCAGCCCGCAGGTGGCCATTACGGTGCGGCGCTTCGGAGGACGTGCGTTTTCAGCCAGGGATCTCGTTCGACAAGGCGCTCTCCCTGAGAAGATTTTGAGCGCCGCCCAGGACGCGTTGCGCTCCCGGCGCAATATCCTGGTTTCCGGGGGCACCGGCTCGGGCAAAACCACCTTGCTCAATGCGCTCGTCGAGCTCCTTCCCGAAAACGAGCGCATTGTGGCCATCGAGGATACCCTGGAGCTTCGGATTGACCGTGCCAATTGCCTCCGCTTCGAAGCGGGGCACTTAAAGGAAGAAGCCCTCACCATCCGGGAGCTGGTTCGGCACGCGCTGCGCCACCGGCCCGATCATATCGTGGTGGGCGAGGTGCGCGGCGGGGAGGCCGCCGATCTGCTCCAGGCTCTGAACACCGGACACGGGGGATCGCTCAACACCGTGCATTCCAACACGGCCGAGAGCGCTCTCTCGCGCCTGGCCAGCTGCGCCATGCAGGCCGGCGGAGCACTCCCCTGGGAGGTGACTTGCCGTAGCGTGGTCGATGGCATCGCCATGGTCATTCACATGACCCGGCGCGAGGGGAAGCGATTCGTCGAGGAAGCCTTGTTCGTTAAGGGCTACGACGCGGGTAAAAACCGCTGGTGCGTCAAGCCGATCTGTCCGGTCGGCTCTCGGGAACGGCCCGACCGGACGGTCGAACCAGTGTAACAGTCACGAATCGATCTGGAGGAAACACGATGACGGATGAAGAAAAAATCATACGGGTGAAGACCCTTGAGGACTTCGACCGGGAACTCGCCCGGGACGGCGACGAGACGCTGGAAGTCCCGGCGTGGATCGCCCAAGAATACGGCATCTTCCCCGAGGACGTGGGCAGTGAGGAAGAGATCCGGGAAGCTGGCCGGGAGGATCACACCGATGACGGGTAAGGCGATGACGGCAGAGGAATACCACCGCCGCTTTGCCGATCAGATCATCGAGCAGATCAAGCAAGGCGCCGCGCTCTGGCAAAGGCCCTGGAAGCCGGGCGAGCGCGTTTTACCCTGCAATCTCGACACGGACCGGGCCTACTCCGGCGGCAACAGCCTGCATCTGGCAGCGGTGGCCCAAGACCGCGGCTACTCCGACACCCGCTGGGGGACCTACCGGCAGATTCAGGCCCACAGAGGCCAGATCCGCAAGGGAGAGCGAGGCACGCGAATCCTCTCCTTTCAGGACCACCGGCGCATTGCCGTCAAGGATCCACAGGGCCGTCCCGTCACCGACGAGCAGGGTCGGCGGGTTTACCGGTATGAACGCCTGCCTGTGCCCTGGATCAAACGCTACACCGTCTTTAACGCCGAGCAAGCCAACGGGCTTGCGTCCCGGCCATCCCCAACTGTGGAGCCGATCTGGAAGGCCCACCAGGAGGCCGAGAAGGTGCTGGATGAGAGCCAAGTCAGAATTCGCCACGTGGCCGGGGACCGGGCCTATTACCACTTGGGCAACGACGAGATCGTCCTTCCGGAGCGGGGGCAGTTTCCATCGGCCAATCATTACTACCAGACGGCGCTGCACGAGTTGGGACACAGCACGGGACACCCGGAGCGGATGAATCGGGAGTCGTTGCTGCAAGGCCTGGAGGCGGGCTTTGGCTCGGAAGCCTATGCCAAGGAAGAACTGCGGGCGGAGATCAGCGCCATGATGACGGGCGAGAGGATCGGGATCGGCCACGATCCCAGCCGGGGTGCGGCCTATGTCGAGAACTGGATCGCGGTCTTGCAAGAGGACCCTCGAGAGATCCGCCGGGCGGCCGCCGATGCGCAGAAGATCTCCGACTTCCTGCTGGTTCGGAGCCGGGAACGGGCGGCCGAGAAAGAGTTGACGCCAGCGAAGAGCGCCGCGTCCCGGACCCCACCGGTTGCAGAACGGCAACCCGGCCGTTCCCGGTCCGTTGCTGCCGAGCCGCAGCGTGAGCGGACCCTCCCCCTTCCGGACCGTGGCTTTGGCCCGAGCCGCTGATGAAAAACGTGAAAAATGCGATGAAAGTGAGGAAATGAAAATGTTCGAGCGCACACCGGAGTTGGATCGAGACCCCTCGCGGACCGACCGTACGCAGGAGATCCGCACTCCCGGCCGCATGCGGGACGGCCACCGTCGGGAGTACGACCCACGAGAGGCCCGCGAGCGGATGTCCTTTGGCGAACGTTCCGAGCAGGCCCTGACGGAGGTGGGGATTTACCGTAGCGTCTCCTTCCGGGACCTGGCCGAAGCCCACTTCGGCGGCCATCCCTACACGGCCCGCCGGGCCGTGAATCGGTGGATTCGAGAGGGACTGATGCGCGAGCACACGAGTTATTGTCAAAAGTTGGGTACGGACCCATTAGGCGGCGACCTCGTTTTCACGGATTCCGTTTACAAATGTGACGTTTTCTATGACCTCTCCGAGGCGCCGGTAACCTTGTAGCCGGCGCCATCTTTTCTCAGCGCTTCTGCATAGTTTGAAGACCATCGTCAGCATGGTTTGCCTGGACAAACAGCCTCGAGTCTTGGCCGTTCGCAGTCTCACGGTTGCGAAGGTCGACTCGATCGGATTTGTGGTTCTCAGATGTGGCCAGTGCTCGGCTGGAAAATCGTAGAAAGCCAGCAACTCTGTCCGGTCCTTGGCCAGGCAGGACGTGGCCTTTGGAAACTTCAGCTGATAGGTGGCAATGAACTCGTCAAAGGCCCTATAGGCATTCTCTCGAGTTTCAGCCATCCAGATCTGATGCAGCGCCGTCTTTGCTTTTGGCTGAACGGCCTTGGGCAGACAGTTGAGCACATTGCCCGTCTTGTGCATCCAGCAGCGTTGCTGTCGCGTATTGCCGTAGATCTTGGCCAGGGCTTTCCAGAATCCGAGCGCTCCGTCGCCAATCGCCAGTTTTGGTCCCCTGTGCAGGCCTCTGGAGCGCAGATTCCGCAGCAACTCCCACCAGGATTGCTCACTTTCCCGGTAGCCATCTTCCACGGCAATCAGCTCCTTTTTGCCGTCCGCACGGGCTCCGATCAGCACCAGAAGGCAAAGCCGGCCGTCGTCAAAGCGAACGTTGGCATACACGCCATCGGCCCAAACGTAAACGTAGCGCTTGTTGGAGAGATCACGCAGCCTCCACTTCTCATAATCCTTGACCCACTTGCCTTTGAGCCGGCTGATCGTCTTGGCCGACAGTCCCGGTGCATCCGGCCCCAACAGTGCACTCAACGCATCCGAGAAGTCTCCTGTGGAGATCCCCTTCAGGTAAAGCAGGGGCAGCAGTTCCTCCACGCTCTTGCTACGTCTCAGATAGGGAGGCACCAGGCTGGAACGAAAGCGGATGATCTCCTCCGACTCCTCACCAGTTCCACGGTCTCGAACCCGCGGAATCCGAACCGGGATTCCTCCAATCCCTGTCTGGATCTCACGCTTCGGCAGGTAGCCGTTGCGAACCAGACGTTTGCGGCCCTGGCCATCACGCTGACCCTCGTACTCTTCCAGCAGCTCCTCCAGCTCGGCTTGAACCGCCTCAGCCAGAAGCTTCTGTGCTCCTTCACGCAGAACTTCCGTCAAGGCATCCTTCGTTGTGGTTGGTTCGTCGATGGAAACTACAGTATCTTTCTTCAAGGCGTATCCTCCTTCTCGGTCTCCGGGTGAATCCATGATTGAAGGTCACGGATTCAGGATACGCCGCCTCTCATACACAACTTCCGACCATAGCTCCGAGCACACGGCCCGGGGACCGAAAGGCGGGTCATTTCAGATGCTGACCCTTACCCAACGGGGTGCGGGGAAAGCCCGGCGGGCAGCCATTGAGCGGGGTCTGGACCCCGGACAGCGGACCTGGTCCGGGTTGGTCAAGCGATCCGAACTCAGCCACGACACGGAGGTGTACCGGGCCTGTAACTGGGAGCGTCGGCGCTTGCTTGAGGAGGGAGTCACCCTCCGGCGTATCCGCATCGACGCGGAACTCAAGAGCGCCGTCGCTCGCCGCAGCGAGAGGGCGCGGGTCCGGAAGGGAAAAGAGGCTGCCGACGCAACGCGGCGAAGAGCCGCCCGGGAGTTGAGTCTGCCCGTCGATGAGGAAGGCCGGGTGCTCTACCCGGACGCACAGCTGGAATACACGGATGCGACCGGGCGGATCGGACGAGTCAATATCGAGGTCGCCTCGGGACACTACCGCGACAAATCCATCCTCGCCAAATCCAGCGCGGGCTTTGCCCTGCACGCCATGGGAGCGGCCAAGGCGCGGGTGCTCCGAGCGCTCGGCGGTGGCCGGGGCGAGGGACATGACGGCACCAGAGGTCCTGCCGAGAGGGATCCGGCCGCCTTCGAATTATAGAAAAAGAGACGATGCAACCCTGGAAAGTCAGTGCGGGTTTGACCACCACCATAATGGGGTTGGCACTCCTGCTCCTCGGCTCTCGGCTTGAGTATCTGGCCCCATTCTGGCGCACGATCCTGTCCGAATACGGCGTGTCCATCGTAGCGCACCTGGGGATTGCTCTAGTGACCGTGGCGGCGATCCTCTATGGGGCGGCGCGGGCCGTCGGGCTCGCCGATCTGGGACGCAAAGTGGATCTCATGGAACGCTCGACCCGGCGCGGGGAAGGTGACCGGAGCCTTGCCAAGGCCTTGCATCGGGATGCAAAAGGCGAGTGGGACTGACGGCGGCGTAAGCTTCCCCGTCAAGTATATAATCACCACTTCATTCTGTCGGCTGAAGAAATCGAGCGGCGGGAGCTGCCGATGGAGGCGTTTCGGCCGATATTGCCGAGTCCGCGTTATTTGCCAGATGACGAGGTCGCCGCTGACAAAATGGGAAATCCCCTGTTGGAGCGGCGATTGTTCTTGCTCGACTGCCAATTAGAGGAAGACGAGATCTGGCGGCGCTATCCGAAGCTGTGGGCCTATCTTGAAGAAGGCAAGGCGCATGGCGTACCTAAACGCTATCTCTGCCGGCATAGGACACCGTGGTACACACAAGAGAACCGGCCGCCGCCGCCGTTCGTATGCACCTATCTTGGCCGGAGCGACACAAAGAGCGGACGGCCGTTTCGCTTCATATTGAACAATTCGCGGGCGACGGCAGCGAATGTGTACTTGATGCTGTATCCGAAGGAGCCGATCAAGCGGGTCCTGAAGACCAGCCCGGCTTTAAAAAGGCAGGTCTGGGAGTTTCTGAACGAGATTTGCCCGCTAACGATGCTCGGTGAAGGTCGGGTGTACGGCGGCGGGCTTCACAAGCTGGGACCGAAGGAACTAGGCAACGTAACGGCACCGGCGATCGTGGAGTGGCTGCCAGCCCCGGCCCGGCCGGAAAAACAGGGTGATCTGTTTGAAGGAGCGGTTGCGTGAGTGTGATGGAAAAAGGGAACGACTACTTAGCCCGCATAGATCACCGATTTGGAAATGAAGGTGATTTTGGCCGGCCGGAACAGTTTTCTGAGAGTTTCTCTATCGATCCGGTCCAGGTCGAGTGATGCGGTGGTGTGGATGGTCGTGAATGGAGCGTTTTTCGGGTTCGGAACAGCGTGACGGAATGCATTCAGGCAGAGCTCGGCCTGAGCGATGGAACGATTTCGTTTTTGGGGGCGTTTGATCGGGACAGACCTCAGCAGCGCAGAGGAATGGCCTGGAGGTTTCGAACGACGGCAGCGAAGACCTCGCTGTAGGGATAGGCTTCCGACATGGAGATCCAGACGTGGCGGACCGTGAGGCGGACCTGGGCGCCGATCTTGAGGAGCTTCAAGCGAATCGTCTGACACTGAGCGCGAGCCAGGGGGGTCTGCTTCAGTCCGAGACGACGCAAGGCGTGCATGAGCATGTAGGCGGCGGAGGACAGATACAGCCGGAGTTGATTGGCGCGCATCGTTGCCGCGCTGGTCCGGTCGGCGAACAGACCCAACTGCTGTTCTTTTATGCGGTTCTCCATGTCGCCCCGCGCACAGTAGAAGTCTTCGTAGAGCGCGCGGGCCCCCAGGCGTTCCGGCGACAGGGAGGTGACGACGAATCGGGGATTGGCGCCTTTGTCCAGGAACTCGGCCTTGCCGACGACGCGTCGCTCCGAGGTCCAACTGTGGCGAGTCCGGTAGCGGAAATCCTGGAACACCCGCGCCGGTCGCCCGGTGGCGTTGAACTCGGCTTCGGCCTGAGTCATCGCTTCGGCGCTCTCTGACTTGAGCCGATCATTGTTGGCCAACCCCATCACGTAATCCACGTGATGGTCTTCACACCAGCGGAGCAAGTCATCCCGGCAAAAGCCCGAGTCGGCCCGGATGACGATCGAGACCTCCGGCCAGCTCTGCCGAATCCGGCCGACGATCCGTTCCAGTTCCTCCACCGATCCCGCGGCCCCATCGATATTGGAACACCGCAACCGGGCGCACAGCAGATGCTCCCCCGAGAAGATGTACAGCGGGAGATAACAGTAGTGGCGGTAGTAACCGTGAAAGAATCGGCCTTCCTGCTGGCCATGGATCGGGTCGTCGGTCGCATCCAGATCCAGCACCATCTCCTCGGGCGCCGATTCGTGGGACTCCACGAAGGCATCCACCATCCAGCCATCGATCCGGTCCGGGTCCATCGCGATCTTCTTGTACCGCTCCTGCTCATCGACCTCGGCGCCGGTCAACTCCAACCGGTTCAGCGTACATCTGCCCGCCAGCGCCTTCCCCCGATCTGAGGCCTGCCGCCGCCGCTCTCCCAACGGATCGGCTTTGTCCACTGCCACCGCCAGCATTGGATCGGTGCGCAACTGATCATGATCGTTCAGATCCTCATATCCCAGACAGAGTCCGTAGATGCGCTGCCCCAACAACTCCTCGACCGTGTGTTCGATCAACCGCGCATCCCGGTGATCCCTGAAGCACGCGGTCAGTCCGGCAACGAGACCCGTCCCCCTCTCGACCTCGCGTAACAGCAGCACCCCTGCATCGGAGGTGATCTTCCCGCCGTCGAACCGCGCCTTCACTTTGCGTTGAAATAGTCCGTGAAATTCGAACCTGGCTTGTTTACACTCTGTTCTCATAAGGGCCGCCTCCGTTTGGCTTTGAAGTCTTTCATTCAAAACGCTTTATACCAAACAGGGCGGCCTTTTCAGGTCCCATCCGTGAGAAATGGCGGCTAGGCGGTAGCCCTGACTCAAAAGACAAGTCCCTGGGTCGATGCGGTCAATGTGCTACAGGCCACCTTTACCGGTCCGATCGCGCGGGGACTCTTGCTGGTGGCGATCGTGGTCGGAGGGTTGATGTTCGCCTTTGGCGAGGGAGGCTCCAAGCGAGGGCTAGCGGTTCCGGCGCTGTAGCTTTGCGCGCCAGACCCTTCGGCAGCCTGGAAAATCGCCAGGATCAAGCAAGCCATGCTCCAAGGCAACCGAACCGTGCCGGAATCCTATAGTGACAAGATAATGCGGCCTGAGTGATCGGGGGCCATAAAAAACTTGGAACGAGACCCGGCTAAGAACCGCTACCGAAGAGATCGAGAACAGGGCCTTCAGAAGCCGAGCGGGCAGCGCAGATCGCTACGGCATTTTGTTGTAGGGGGGTGTACACGAGCTTTGAGGCAGACGGGGCAATCGTTGCCTCTGAATGGAAGGAAGGCACAACATTCTTTCCCAGAAGTGCCCATGACAGCGGAGCCAATGTTCGCGCAAAAGCAGTGTCTCTTCACCGGGGTCTTCTTTCGCATTCGACCACGAATGACTTTCGTACCGGATGAATTGTTAACCCCCTACAAGAGGAATCCACCGCTCGTTGAAGGTCGGAACGTTCAATAGCAGCACCGTACCAACCCGCGGGCAGATCCCATGCGACGATGTTCGGTGGAACCGATGCACGGCAAGGCCCGGTGCTGACTCCAATTGCAAAAATGGACCCTTGGTGCTCTGGACAAACCTGCTCGACTAATCAACATGAGTGGGATTCAGGCTCCGGGGGCGGGGTGAAAAGAATTTCTGCTGCTCCGATGGAAAGAAAAGGGCAATTGCTACTGGAAGCCGATATATGTTCCCCGGCGACCGGAACAGCGCCAGCCGTTCTTGTCCTTGTGCGGTTTGAGGGCCGCGTTTCGGTTTTTGTGGTAAAAGCGCCGCTGGCAATAGGGGCATTGATAGACATGGCGGCGCTCGCCTCTCCGCCAGGTAGTGCGCGGTGTGCGTCTCAGGGGTGATATGCTCGTGGCGCGCGTTGTGGTGGGACCGATGGTGACCGGTCCAGATGGGTTGAGTTCCACGGCGTAGCGCGGAATAAATGTCTCACCTGTGGTCTGGACACCCTGGACGCGGTCTAGGCGGTAGCTGCGGTGACCCTGCTTTCTCGTGTCGTAGGCATGCAGGATGATGTTGCCGTCCTTCGTTCGCCGTAGCGAATAGGATTCGATGCGGCGCGTTTTGTCTTTGTAAAGAAGATCGACGCACAAGCGGTTGGCGGCGGCAAATCGGATGACTTCAAGATAGGACTGGGCGATCCTAGATACGGGCACACGTAGCGTCCGCGCACGCAGGACGGTTTCACCAACGGTGATTCGATAAGGCGCAGGGGTCTCCGGGGCAATGCCGGTCTTCAGCCAAGCAAAGAATTCAGGCAGGGCATCCCAGAAGTCTTGCATGGGCGGCCGGGCTGGGAGCTGGTGGCGGAGCATGTGATCCCACGCGCCTGCAAGATCGGCGCGGTGGGGTTCCAGATCAGCCAGCGCGCACGGAGTCGGGATGCCCTTGAATTCGCATTTCTGACGCAAGACACTGAGAAGGACAGCGGGCGCGGGCCGCGAGTCGGTGTTACGGTAGAGATTGATGACATCATAAAGATCGCGCGGCCGGGTACGCTCGACGAGCGCCCTGACTTTCTCGGCGAAGGCTTCTTCATAGGCATATGCCGTGACGTGAATGCCATCCTCCGGCGCATCGCTATAAGGGTGATAGATCAACAGGCGAACCGGGGCGAGCGCCAGATGTTCGTCGGCTGTTAGGTCTAGCTTGATGTTGGGAATGTTCTGACCGCGTGGGGCGATCGGGCCGCGATAAGGAATCTTGCCCCGGCAGGACGGATTGCCGCGTGGGTTCGCGTGTACATCAAATTCCTGGCGGTTGGTGGGAAACTCAATGCCGGTTTGCTCATAGACCCACTCCGCGATCTGCGCAAAGGAGGCGGCAAGAAACTCTGCGTCCAGATGAACCGGATTCCGGAGCGTAAAGTCAAGGTCTTCCGAAAACCGGTAGGTTTCAAAGAAGCATTTTTTCAAGCAGGTACCGCCCTTGAATATCCAGTCTTCCGCGAGGGCTTCGTGCTGGTAGATGCCAGCCAGAATCCAGCCCAGCACATAGTCCTTTTCAACAACCTGCGGCGACAGTGATTGTGCGCCCGCAATATCGATGATCTCGCGGCGGTCAATCACGCGCTCCCGCCTTGACTCCAGCTTTGTGGAACCCGGAGTCTCCACCTCGTGATCAGGCGCGGGGCCTTAAGTGCCGGATCGAGCTTGGCATGGCCGGCGGTGAGCCGACCCCGGCATGCCTCTACCAGCGCCGCGCCTTCCAGGTCGCGTTCGGCAAGATAGCCAAGGCGTTTAAAGACAGCGCCGTTGCCGAGGCGCTCAGCATAGCTGAGAAGCTTTTCATCGTCGCGGTTACTGAGAGTGAGATAAACCGACAGGCAATCGGCCACGTGCTGGATTCCGCCGCCTAGGGCCGGGTCATCCAGTATATCGATAATCGTGCGATGAATATCGGAGACAAAGATTTTGCTCCTACCGCACCAGACGGTTCTAGTGCCGAAAATTTTATCTTCGCTAATGTGCTTGAGGCTGAACCGCGCGCCGTGGCGTCGCTGGGATTTCTTGCGCACGGGCTGTCCGGTCAGGACAACTATATCGTGGAAAATCTGCTCGGTGAGGTCCCAGTGCTCTGCGGCGCTACGCCCGCCGATATAGGCCGGATCGAAGAGAGCGGGCACCAGTATCCACGGATCGTCTAGAACATGCGTGCTTGCGAGCATATCGATTGGCACAGGGACATAGGCCCCACGGCCAACGCGGCGCAGCCAGCCCTGCTTCGTCCACCTCGAGAGCAGTTTCGCGGCCTCGGTACGGGTGATGTCAAGGGCTGTTTTGGCATCTTCAATGCGCACGATGTCGCTGGCCTCATTTAGGACAGCCGCAAGGCGGTGGCGCGGAGTTGGCACGGTGGATTCAATGTTGTTCATGGTATAGTTCATTTTCAAAAATTTACGAAAACCGTGAATTTTTGCTTTTATAATATACTACTGCGTCTTGTGTGGACTACAAGAGGAGTCGATATAGCGTAATGCGGTAGATTCGCAATTTCCGCGAATTATAGCAATTGGATTGTGCTATCTTCCGCAGCACAGCCCGATTTGCCTGTCGTGTATGGATGCTGGGGTGCCGCTGATCCACCGCCATTGAAGTGGGCCACGTTGATGCATGTGAATGAGCATCAAGAAGTACCATCATCATCGCTGCCGTCGCCGAGCCTCGAATCAGCTCGCGTAGTCAGCAGCGAGCCCTATGCGCTACGCTGTATGTGCCCATGACGCCCACCGAATTCATCGCCAAGAGGCGCATCTCGGCGCTCAAGGAGCGCTCTGCTTCCCAGGAGCACTTCATCGACTTGTGCCGACTGCTCGGCAAGCCGACGCCAGCCGAAGCCGACCCGTCAGGCGAGACATACTGCTTCGAGCGGGGTGCCCGTAAGGACACCGGCGGTGCTGACCTTGCCCCCTAAAACGGGTCCAAGTTGAATGTTAGGATTTTCGGTTTTAGGAAGGAGGCAAGGATGGCACGGAAGCGGTTTACGGCAGAACAAATCATCATGAAGCTGCGTGAGGCAGAGGCAGGTCTAGCCCAAGGACAGACGGTGGGCCAGGTGTGCAAACAGATTGGGGTGACCGAGCAGACCTACTACCGGTGGCGCAAGGAGTACGGAGGGCTTCGACTGAATCAGGCCAAGCGGTTGAAGGTGTTGGAGAAGGAGAATGCCCGGTTGAAGAAGCTAGTGGCAGATCTGTCTTTGGACAAGCAGATCCTAAAGGAAGTTTCCTCGGGAAACTTCTAGGCCCGACGAAGAGGAGACGCGCAGTGGTGTGGGTGAGGGAGAGATTGGGAGCAGAGCGCGTCTCCGAACGTCGGGCCTGCCAAGTGCTGGGACAGGCTCGATCGACCCAGCGAAGGGAAAGGCATATCCCCGATGATGAGGCTCGATTGGTGGCTGAGATGGTGGAGTTGGCCACGCACTACGGGCGATACGGCTACCGACGGATCACGGCCATGCTTCGTTGGGAAGGGTGGAAAGTGAATCACAAGCGGGTGGAGAGGTTGTGGAGACAGGAGGGGCTGAAAGTCCCGTCCAGACAGCCGAAACGAAGGAGACTGTGGCTTCATGATGGATCCTGCGTTCGGTTACGAGCGGCTCACAAGGATCACGTCTGGAGCTATGACTTCGTGCATGAGCGAACCCATGACGGAAGGGCCTTTCGATTATTAACCCTACTGGATGAATACACCCGGGAGTGTCTGGCCATTGAGGTTCAACGACAGATGAATCACCAGGACGTGTTGGATCGATTGGCGGAGTTGTTCGTGGATCGGGGAGTGCCTGAATACATTCGGTCCGATAACGGGTCGGAGTTTACGGCTCAGGCGGTTCGGGACTGGCTGAAGGCTGTTGGGGTGAGGACCTTATACATTGAGCCCGGCAGCCCCTGGGAGAATGGATATGTGGAGAGCTTCAACGGAAAACTGCGGGATGAACTGCTGAACGTAGAAGTCTTCGACACGTTGTGGGAGGCGAAGGTGTTGGCCGAGAGATGGCGCAGGGAGTACAACCAGCGACGGCCTCACAGCGCCTTGGCCTATCGGCCGCCGGCGCCGGAGGCCAGATTATCCAGGTCCCAGGCCCAGAGTTCTATACCATGGAGTGGACTTCAAATGGTCCCAGGTCTAACTTAGAGAGAGGACTCGTTCCTGGGGGCAGGTCAGTAAGGCACTGGCAACAAGTCGGCGGCGTGATCTTGTAGCCATTTGGCCTGACAGCTGCCCTGGCATTTGGGGCAGTGGCGGTTGCGACAGGAGTTGTAGGAGATCTCCTGATGATCGCATTGCTGACAAGCCAGCACATGCCCACCCAGGGTGGCAGTTCGGCAGGACGCGATATCCCGTAGCGCCTTGCGTTGCTCACCAGAAGTGGGATGCTGAGCCAGAAAAGTTGTTCCTGCACTGCGAACCACATCGGCCACTTCCAGCCGATGTCTTCCCACCCTTAGCTGGAGCTGGGGAAACGGGCCAGCAGGTCTTGAGTCCGGCACTTGGAGCCGGGAGCATGAGTAGCTACGTGCAAGTAGACCGAAGTAGTGTTGAGGCTGCGGTGCCCGAGCAGCACCTGGATGGTCTTCAGATCGGTTCCGGCCTCCAGCAGATGAGTGGCAAAACAGTGACGCAGCACATGGGGACTGACCCTTTTGGCCAATCCAGCCCGGCCAGCTGCCTGCTTACAGACTCTCTGCACCGAGCTTTTGGAGAGAGCAGAGCCGTCCTCTTTTCCGGGAAACAGCCAACTGGCAGGTTGATTTCGCTTCCAGTACATCCGAAGCTGCCCCAGCAGTGTCTCCGAGAGAGGAGCGTAGCGGTCTTTGCGGCCTTTTCCGCGACGGATTCGAAGTACCATCCGTTGACTGTCGATGTCCGAGACGGCCAAGTGCAGGGCCTCGGAAAGTCGCAGCCCAGCGGCGTAAATCGTCATCAGCAAGGTCCGGTGTTTGAGGTTGTCCAGGGTTCGCAACAAGCGGGCCACCTCGTGGGGGCTCAAGACCACAGGAAGTTTCTTTTCCTGCTTGGGAAAGGGGATGTGCTCGACGGCCCAGTCTTTGTTCAGGCAGACCCGGTAGAAGAAGCGCAAAGCGCAAACCGTTTGGTTGAAGACCGGCCAGGAAGCCTTCTTGGTTTCCACCAGAAAGACCTGATACTGGCGAATCTGCTCGGGTCCCAACAGATGAGGGGACTTGCCGAAATGGCGCGCGAACTCAGCCACCCTTCCGACATAGGTTTCGATGGTGCGCTCTGCATAGTTGCGGATCCGCAGATCCTCGATCATCCTTTGGCGTAAGATAGTCATGACAGACTCCTTTCGTGAGGTAGGGTTATTGGTTTTTGCAACAACACCTTGCCTCACGAAGGAGCCTCTTGGCCACTCCGAGACCTTAAGTCTCGATATCCAAAAGTGATACTGGATTCTTGAAGAGAGAGCCCGGGGAGATTCCTACCGCTGGAAGCGGTTTAGTTCAACTGATCTTGAACTGAGAATCAGCTACGCCTGCCACGTCATTTCGGGACTGGCCAGACATCTTGGCTCCCTTCCAGGAAGGAAAAACGTGCTCTTCTATTCCGAGGGCTACCCTCTGGATCCCGGTCGGCTGCTGGGCCAGATTATCGCGCAGCGCGCGGCCCAGGAGGCGGTCGACCCGATGACCGAAATGACGGTGTTGCGCCTTGTGGATTCCAGGCTGGGAAGCAAGCCGATGGGCGTTTCGAAACTTCAGTCAGCGATGAAACAGGCAAATCGTTCCCAGGTCTCCCTTTACAGCGTCGATGCCCGCGGGCTGCTCCCACCTCCAAGCAGTGCCGAGTACCAGAGTTTTGCGAATTATCCAAGATTCGCGAACCAGCAGATCAGCGGCCCTCAGGAATTCTTAACGGCTCTGGCCTCAGGAACAGGTGGATTGTGGTTTCTCAACAACAACGATCTGGCTGTGGGCCTCCGCCAGGTCTACTCGGACAGCCGCCAGTACTATCTCATCGGGTACGTTCCGGACCGGAAAAAGAAAGTCACCAAGCTGCATCGCATCAAGGTAAAACTGAACCGCAAAGATCTCACTCTCCGTTATCGTCGGGAGTACTCAGAGACAAATGAGGATCAGTTAGCCGGCGCCTTCAAGTTCCCGGAACTGTTTCAGGATTTCCCTTTTGACGTGCGGGTCGCGAATGAAGAGGGAGAACTGACCGTTCGGATGTTCCTTCCGACCGATGAGCTCTCTCTCAAATCTCATGACAGGGGCGCCCAGTTCCTCCTGGAGATGTTTGGTGCTCTGCTTGACAAATCCGGCCGCTGGGTGGGGAAAAAGCTGCTGTTCAGGCGCCGATTGGAGCGGGACTTCCCTTCCGAGTTCTTGGCCAGGCTCCGCCAAAGCGACACTGTTGACTTCACTGCCCAGGGAAAGGCTCCTCCGGGGAGCTACCGGCTGATCGTTGTTCTCCACCAGGGTTTTTCAGGAAAGATCGGGACCTCCGTGCGCGACATTACGGTAAAACGGTGAAGCTTAAGAGGGCTACTGCGCCTTCCATCCTGGCGGGAATTCTGTTCGGATTCGTGTGGATCGGATGTAAGGAACCGGACCCGCCCGACGCACACCCGTCACCCCCGGTCTCCATGTCTGAAGGGAAGCCGGGGGCTTATGTCCCGCGTCCAGCCGGCCGGTTGAGCTTCAACAAGCATATTGCTCCCCTCGTCTTCGGAAACTGCGCCACGTGTCATCGGCCCGGAGGTGCGGGGCCGTTCGACCTGCTCAGCTACTCGGACGTCAGCAGGCACGGCAAGACGATCGTCTCGGTGACGCAGAGTCGCTACATGCCTCCCTGGCAGCCCGAGCCCGGTTACGGAGAGTTCATAGGGGAGCGCTGGCTGAGTGTCGACCAGATTGGCGTGCTCGAGCAGTGGGTGGCGGAGGGGGTTGCTGAAGGAGATCCGGCGGATTTACCCGGGGTACCGACCTGGAGGGAAGGCTGGTTCCTGGGAAAGCCGGATCTGGTGGTGACAATGCCTCGGCCTTACACGCTGGCGGCCGAGGGTCCGGACGTATTCCGGATGTTCGTGATCCCGGTGCCCCTCCACTCCAAACGTTACGTACGAGCTTTGGAACTGCGCCCGGGCAACCCGCGGGTCGTGCATCACGCTGTGGGGCTGGTGGATCCGACATCCCGGTCCCGGCATTTGGATGACGAAGACCCCAGACCAGGCTTTGAAGGCATGAGATCCACCCAGTTTGCCCGCCCTCCGGATGGGCATTTCCTGGGCTGGACGCCGGGCAAAGTTCCAATGGAGAGCGCCGAGGGTATGGCCTGGAGGCTGCAAAAAGGAGCCGACCTGGTTTGGGAACTGCACATGCTGTCCTCCGGCAAGCCGGAGCGGATTCAGCCCAGTGTCGGTCTTTATTTCAGCGACGAAGCGCCTGCGAAAACGCCCTTCATACTGGGGCTCGGCTCCCGAACCATCGACATCCCTGCGGGAGAGAAGGACTACTGGATTGAAGACAGCTATGTACTGCCGGTGGGGGTCGAGGTACTGGGCGTGTACCCGCATGCCCACTACCTGGGCAAACAGATGCGAGCTTTCGCCCGACTTCCGGACGGGACCCGGCGCTGGCTCATTTCTATCCAGGACTGGGATTTCAACTGGCAGGACGAATACCTCTACAAGGAACCGATCCTACTCCCCAGGGGGACCAAGCTGTCGATGCGCTACAGCTACGATAACTCGGCCGACAACATTCGCAACCCACATAACCCACCCCGGCGCGTCGTCTTCGGGCCCAATTCCTCGGATGAGATGGGGGATCTATGGGTCCAGGTACTGACGGAAAATAAAGCTGACCTGGTGACACTGCAACGAGACTATGCGCGTAAAGACAGCGAGAGGACCATTGCCGGCTACCAGCACTCGCTGCGCGTCAAGCCGGACGACGCCCAAACCCACAACAACCTGGGCCTGGCGCTTTTTACACGAGGGAAGATTGACGATGCCATCCGGCATTATCGCCAGGCACTGCAATTGCAACGATCCGATGCGGAAGCACACAGCAACCTGGCCAACACCCTCCTTGAGCAGGGGAACCCCGACGATGCAATCCGGCACTATTTTCTGGCCCTGGAAATCAAACCGAACTTCGTTGAAGCCCACTACAACCTGGGCGGAGCCCTGCTGACCCAGGGCCGTACAAGGGAGGCAATCGCCGCTTTCCAGCAGACGCTCCAGATCGAGCCGGAGTTCGCCAAGGCACATAACAACCTGGGCATCGCTTTCGCGCAGCAGGGAGACGTGGCCCGGGCCTTCGCTCATTTCCAACGGGCGGTTGCCATCGATCCGGACTATGCAGAGGCCCATAACAATCTGGGAAATGCCCTTTTCACGGCTGGAGATCTCCCCCGGGCCGCGGTTGAGTATGAGCGTGCACTGGAGATCGACCCTGACTACCCCGATCCTCGGCGCAATCTGAAGCTGGTGCGCCAGTTGCTCGCGAATGCGGGAGGCCCCCCGCGCTGAGGCCAGGCAATCCCCACATCTCCGCCGGCTGCCGGTCGCGGCGATCAACAGAACGGTAGAGCGTAAGCTCACCGTTTCCTGGTCCAACGGCCGGCTTACGCCGCGCCGTTCTGTTTCGGACCACGGAGGGTCCTCCTACATTGCGGCGATCTTTAGGGACCCTGGTTTTGGTGAACCGGAGTGCTTAGAATGAACACCCTGGAGGTAGCGTGGATTCCAATGGATTGAAAGACAGGGTCGCAATGGTCACGGGCGGTTCGCGTGGGATTGGGCGAGCGACGGTATTGAAGCTCGCCCAGGCAGGAGCCGCAGTGGTCGTAAACTACCGGAAACGTACGGACGAAGCCAACCAGGTGGTGGATCAGGTCCAGGCTCTGGGAGGACGAGCCCTCGCCATCCAGGCCGACGTTGGCGATCCGGCAAAGGTGCAGAAGATGGTCGAGCAGTCGGTTCGAGAACTGGGACCCGTCGATATTCTGGTCAATAATGCCGGAGTTTTCCGAGGGGGAACGCTGCTTTCCTACGATGAGGCGGATGCCGACCTGCTGTGGCAGGTCAACGTCAAGGGAGTAATTCATTGCAGTGCGGCCGTCGTGCCACTGATGATCGAAAGACAATTCGGTCGCATCGTCAACCTCTCCTCAGTGGCTGCCGTGGGTACCAGTTTCCCAGGAACCACTTTTTATTCAGCGACCAAAGCCGCTGTCACGTGCCTGACCGACGGTTCGCCCTGGAGTTGGGATCTCATGGGATCTGCGTGAATGCGGTTAGCCCCGGGTACGTGGGGACGGATATGAACTTGGAAGGCAGAAGTCAGGAAGAGATCCAGAAGGCCGCCGATTTGATCTCAGCCAGGAGCATGCTGGGGCGCTTCGGAAAGTCGGAGGAGATTGCCGCCGTCATTTCCTTTCTGGTCTCGGACGAGGCTGGTTTCGTGACCGGCCAGGTGATCACAGCCGACGGGGGGCGGATCGACTTTCTCACTCACGACTGAGGGGGTGGGGCACAGTAGGAGGACCTTCCTGGTCCAATCTGGTCGAGCTCCTGAGACTGACCGGGTACCGCCAGAGTTTTGGAGTTCAGTCCCTCGGCGGGAAAGTGATAACGTACACGCCGGGTAGCGAGAAGGAAGTAGGAGCTTGGAGGACGAGGCAATCGATCCGGCTCTGAGCGTAGTGATCCCCACCTGGAATGGCCTCAGTCTTCTCCAGGAGAACCTTCCGTCAGTCGTGGCCGCCCTGGAGCACTTTCGCAGGGTCCTGGAAGGGTCCTACGAACTGATCATCGTGGATGATGGGAGTGAGGATGCGACCGCAAAGTGGGTTGAAGAAGAATGCGCACAGGCACGGTTGATCCGGCGCTCGCGCAACGGCGGCTTCTCCAGAGCCTGTAACACCGGAATCGGCGGATGCCGGGGTCGCGTCGTCGCACTGCTCAACAACGATCTGCGAGTCGAACCCGACTACTTTGTTCACCTCTATCCTCACTTTGAGAATGACCGCGTCTTCGCAGTCACGGCAAAGGTATTCGAGTGGGATCCCCCGATCTTTGCGTCGGGTGGGCGGGTAGGTCGTTTCCGCCGGGGGTTTTGGAGCATGGATTTCAACTACGACGTCGAGGGAAACTCGAGCAGCGCATGGATCGAACAACGACGACTCCTGTCGGCCTACGCGATCGGTGGTTTCGCCTGTTATGACCGCTTCAAGCTGAACAGCCTGGGGGGGTTCAACGAACTCCTCTCACCGTTTCTCTGGGAAGATAGCGATCTCTCATACCGCGGTTGGAAGCGAGGTTGGGAGATTCACTACGAACCAAGAAGCAGAGCTCGCCATCGAATCAGCGCAACCATCGATTCCAACTATCAGAGGCATTTCGTCAAAATGACTTCAATACGAAACCGCCTCCTCTTTCACTGGATCAATCTTCACTCGCTCTCCTATCTGGTGCAGCACCTGATGATGCTGGCGCTGCTGCTCTCGACCCGCTTTCTGGTACTGGATTTCGGTTTCTATCGGGCCTTTTTCGGAGCCCTCTACCGTTTGAGACCCGCCTTGGCCTGTCGGAAGCTTGAGCGTAAAGAAGCAAACCGAACTGACTTCGAACTGTGTGAACTCCTGCAGGAATTCTATGGGAAGGCTCCCGTTCGGGTCTTCAGAAACCAGGAGGACGTGATTCAACATCACATCGGAGCGGCAAATGTAGCTGCTCAGTAGCCCCCGGATTATTCATAAGTTTTCGTAGCGAAGCGGGGGAAAACCCGTTCTGACAAGGCTTGCGACCGAGGCCCCCGGAGTCGTACTCGTGAGTACGTCGAGGAGGCCGACCGAGCGTAACGCAGTCAGGGCGGGAAATGCTCACGCTGCAGCAGACAACTTATGAATTATTCGGGGTAGGATGGACTGGTTTGAGAAAGCTCTCGGTTACACATAATAAGAAGGGTATGCGATCTCAGGTACTCTCCCACTGGGCGATCATCGCAGTCCTGGCTCCGATGACCCTATCCCTGACCCTGGGGCTGCAGGACCCGGACAGCCGGGAGTCCGAAAAAGGCTCGAGCAGCACCCGCATCTTCCTGGATAGGGCGCAGGATGTCGGGCTTGACTTCGTGCACTTTAATGGAATGTCGGGGGAACACTACTTCTGCGAAATGATGGGGGCGGGCGGGGCCGTCTTTGATTACGACAATGACGGCGACCTCGACCTCTACCTGGTCCAGGGTCACATGCTTGGGCCCGAAAAGACCTTGTCCGATGCGGTCTTCTCCCCTCCCGATTCCCGGCCTCTCACAGACAGGCTTTACCGAAACGACCTCCATGTTGAGGCAGATGGCAGGCGCCGGTTGCGCTTTACCGATGTGACCGAGGGGAGTGGGATCCAGGCGCGGGGCTACGGGATGGGTGTGGCAACGGGAGATTTCAACAATGACGGCTGGACCGACCTCTACGTGACCAATTTCGGGTCCAACCAGATGTTTCGAAACAACGGGGATGGAACCTTTACCGATGTGACGGGGGCGACCGGTACAGATGACCCCCGCTGGAGCGTCAGCGCCGCCTTCCTGGATTATGACCGGGATGGCTGGCTGGACCTGTACGTGGGCAACTACGTCAACTTCAGTTTCTCGAATCACAAGCTGTGTTTTTCTTTCGGCAATGCCAGCAGCAAGAGCGCGCGCGAGTACTGCGACCCGAGCCGATACGAGCCGCTGCCCGAGAGCCTGTTCCACAATCGGGGCGACGGGACCTTCGAGGACGTTTCCCGCAAGTCGGGAATTGCCGGCCAGTCGAATGGGGCGCTGGGTGTGAGCTCCGCTGATTTCAATGGAGACGGCTGGATCGACATCTACGTGGCCAATGACAAACGTCCCAATCACCTGTGGATCAATCAGAAGGATGGCAGGTTTCGAAACGAGGCGCTGGTGTCCGGCTGTGCCGTGAGCGGAGAAGGCTTTGCCGAGTCCAGCATGGGGGTGGATGCCGGTGATTTCGACAATGACGGAGATGAAGACCTCTTCATGACACATATGTCGCTCAATGAAAAGAACACTCTGTACCGCAACAACGGAAAGGGCTGGTTCGAGGATGTCTCCTACCCGAGCGGATTGGCGCTTCCCAGTGTAGTTTTCACCGGATTCGGGACAGCATTTCTCGACTATGACAACGATGGTCTGCAGGACATACTGGCCGCCAATGGACACGTAAAAGGTATTGAGGCGCTGGTCCGGGCCAACGATCCCTACCCGTTGCATCAGACCAATCAGCTTTTCCGCAACCTGGGAGAAGGACGATTTCAAGAAGTGACCGACACTGCGGGAGCCGTGTTCCGGTTATCGGAGGTGAGCCGTGGAGCGGCATTTGGGGGTGTCGATAATGACGGAGACACGGATGTTTTGCTGCTCAACAACAGCGGGCGCGCACGGCTTCTGATCAACCAGTCAGGAGCAGCAAAGCACTGGCTGGGCCTGAGGATGGTCGGTGAAAAGTCGAGCCGGGACATGCTGGGTACACGAGTCGCAGTCTTGCTGTCGCAGGGCCCAACCCTGTGGCGGCGGGCGCGATCGGACGGCAGCTATGCCTCGGCCAATGATCCCCGGGTGCTGGTTGGTGTGGGTGAGGCAACCCGGGTCCAGGCAGTACGGGCCTACTGGCCGGACGGGCAGGTCGAAGAGTGGCAGGAAATACCGATCGATACGTATACGACTTTGCGCCAGGGCACCGGTACGGAACTACCCTAGCCCGGATTATGCAAGAGATCTAAATTCAAGTGAGATTTGGGCCCAGGAAAAAGGCCGTAGCTCTCTGATATAAAAGGGTTTACAAAAACAATGACCCTAAACAGGAGCTACGGCAATGTCAAAAACAGTCTGCCAGAATACCCTGCCATTTCATAGCCACAGAAACATCACGGCTCGTTTTGATGGGGGGAGCCTCACTTCCGACGCAGGATGGTTGTTGTTTGGATCCCTGGATCGTCAACATCGATTGTGCGAGGGCTTCAGTTCGTGTATTGCGGAAAGTCGAGACCGACGCTACGTTCGTCATGACCTGTTGAAGTTGATCCGACAACGAGTCTTGCAGATCGTGGCCGGCTACGAAGACTGTAACGACGCCGATACGCTGCGCTCGGATCCGATGCTCAAGACAGTCTGTGATCAGTTGCCAGAGAGCGATCCCGATTTGGCCACCCAGCCGACTTTCTCCCGCCTGGAGAACTCCGTCACCAAGAAGGATCTGATGCGTCTGAGCCGGTGGCTGCCAGGCCGTTATGTGCGCTCCCTGAAGAAGAGACGTCCCAGCAAGATCATCCTGGATCTGGACAGTACCGACGACCACACTCACGGCCAACAGGAGTTCTCCTTCTACCACGGGTATTACCGAAACCACATTCTGCATCCTTTGCTGATCTTCGATGCCGACACGGGAGACCTGGTCTGTGCCGTGTTGAGACCTGGCAACAAGGGGGCTGCCTCTCACATCGTGCCCATTCTGAAGCGAGTCGTGGAGGCCATCCGACAAGCAGTGGGGACGGATGTCGAGATTGAGATTCGGGCCGACAGCGGCTTTGCCACGCCTCGGCTCTACGAGTTCTGTGAATGTGAAGAGAATAAACTCCAGTATGTCATTGGGTTAAGTCGAAACCCTCGCCTGCAGCGAGTGGTCGAGCCCCTGCTGGATTCGACTCGGCTGAGGTTCGTTGAGCTGGAGGAAAAACAGCGTCAGTTTGACGAGTTTCTTTATCGAGCCCACAGCTGGGATCGATCCCGTCGCGTCATTGTCAAAGTGGAGGTCGATCAGCGTGGCATCAATCGTCGCTTTGTAGTTACCAACCGGGACGATCTCTGCTCCCAATCACTTTATGACCACTACACAAACCGAGGGCAGACCGAGAACTTCATCAAGGCCTTCAAGAATCATCTGAGCATGGACCGACTCAGCTGTCATCGATTCCTGGCCAATCAGTTTCGACTCCTCCTGCATGCACTGGCTTACCAGATGTTCGTGCGCCTGCGCGACTATCTTCACGGAACCCCCTGGCACAAGCTCGAAATCGAAACCTTACGTCGTCGGGTCCTCAAGATTGGGGCCCGGATCCGACAAACCACTCGACGCATCTGGGTCCATCTTTCCTCAGCCTTCCCCGAACAACCCCTCTTCCACCTCGTCTTGAGTCGCCTGAACTCCAGTTAGCTTTTCCCAGCTCCCCCGAAAAACCGCTTCCGACACTCATCCAGGCCCAGATCTGTCTGAAATTCACTCCCCAAACCACTCAAACGCCTCGCCAACCCATATTCTTCGCAAATCCGCCTGTCACACCTGCCCGCTTCCGAGTTGGGCCACTTCTCGAGTCGTTTTTCAACACCGAACTACGGTTCTTGCATAATCCGGGCTAGGAAGCTTCCTGGAGTGCGGCACTCAAAGTGCCGCCTTGCAGGGCGGAAGTCAAACTTCCGCACTCCAAACAATCAGCAACTCATCGGGGGTCTTTCTGCAAGAACTTCTCAGCCTCGCGATGCTTCATTTCACGACCTTCCGCGTCCAGTTTCTGAAACACCTCGAGCTCCTTTTGAGCGTCTTCTGACCTCCCCTGCTTCCTGTAGACCTGGGCCAGCTGGTAGTGGGCCTGCGGCTGGCTCGGATCCAGCGCAATGCCCCGCTGAAGGGTCTCGACAGCATCCTCGAGGCGCCCCTTGGCCACGTAGGCCGTGCCCAGGGCAACATGGGCATCGGGGATTTGATCGTCCACGCGCAACACTTGTTCCAGATGCCGAATGGCCTGGTCAAACTCCTGACGGTAGTTCTTAATAATTCCCAATTCCAGGTTGACAATCGGATGGTGGGGATCAAGCTTCAGCTCCTTCTCCAACGCCGGCTCGGCCTTGTCGTATTGTCCTAGACCAAAGTAGAGATCGCCCAGGGCGAAGTTGGCCCCGGGTGCGTTGGGATTCAGGGCCACGGCTTTCTCGTATTCTTCTGCGGCCTGTGTCAAACGTCCCTGGGTGGCATACGCCTCGGCCATGATCTGGTGGGTGCGGAAGGAATCCGGGTCGAGTTCTTCAATGCGCGAGAAGGTCTGCTTGAATCGGTCATAGGAAACCCTGCTTCTGGTCAGATAGGCCTGGGCCAGCGTCTGCAGAGCCTCCAGTTCCTGAGGGTGCTTTCGCGTCAGCTCCTCCAGGTGGGCAATGCCCTCGTCTATACGGTCCAGGGATATATAGCAGACACCAAGATAGACTTTTGCTTTTACGTTCTCTGGATTCTTGGAAATTGCCTTCTGGAAGGACTCGATGGCCTTGGGATACTGATACATGCCGTAGTATGCAAGCCCCAGAAAAAAATGGGCATCGGGCAGGCTGGGGTCAAGTTTCAAGGCCTTTTGGATGGACTCGACGGCCTGAGGATATTTTCCCTGGAACTGATAGACGAGTCCCAGCTTGGCATGAACCTGAGGGATATCGGGTTGAAGCTCCAGGACCGACCGATATGCCTGCTCAGCCGACAGCCAGTCGCCGCTTTGCTCGGCGCGGACGGCACTTTGGATATACTCCTGGACCTGTGGCGGCGGCTGGCCTGCCAACCAGGTCGGCTGCATCCCCAAAACTGTCAAAAGCAACAGGAAAAAACGTATCATTTTACCGAGACTCCTCAAGTAACTATGAAGCAGCGGCCGGTGCCTGCCTCTTGCTGTGCACAACTCCCATCGTGTGGCAGGAGTTCTAAGTTACTCACTTTAACATGACGAGAGAAAGTTGATGCGAGGCTGGAGCAGTGATAGGTTGTGATTATTCGTTGAGGAACTCACATCTGAGGGATGTCGGTCTAATGACTTCTTTCCGCTGCCAGGTTTTCTTGTTCCTTCTCGGTGTCAGCCAGATGCCGGGAACCGATCTGCTCTCAAGCCCCATTTTTTTGCAGCAGTCAGGCGACGGGGACCCATCCCGGGCGGCGGAAACACTGGCCCTGTCGGAAACTCATCGCAAGTTTATCTGGGACATTGAGCACTGGGTGTTCGTTCTGGATCATAAAGTCTTTCCGAAATGGGCCAGCGTCTTCGTCGAGAACGACCGGCCGGCCCTTTTGGAGTACTTCAGCCAGGACTGTGCAGGTCAGATCCTGCGGCCTGCCGGATCTGCAATCGACACGGCATCCGGCCGGTACACCCGCATACGTGAGGCGACGGCGGGTCGGAAAGAGGCGGATGCCGCCGGGATTGTCGATTATCTGTTCGAGTACCGGAATCGATTCATCTCCTCTCCCGGAGCCATCGACAGGCTGATTCGATTCTTCGCTCCCGTCTATGCCTCGGCTGCAGACCAGCCTCCCCGGGTTCAAGTCGCAATGATGGAGCTGGCCCCTGCGGAAAGGGAAAAGCCTGCCGGCCCCTGGCGTGGAACCATGAAAATCCGTTTCACGGGCCGAACCACAGAAGGGTCTGTGGCCGAGGCCCTGATCAAGGCGCGAGTGACTCTGGACCCCCCCTCGGATGACCTGCCGGACCGTACGGGTTGGATACACGGGTTCCATGTGTACTCCGTCAACTGGGGTCACAGCAGCGACTTTCTGATGAAGGAAGTGGCGGCGAAGCGAGGCCTGCAACCCGAAATCTACCGGGATCATTGGAAAGCTAAGGGTGAAGACCTCGTGATTACCGGGGGGATTTACGTCAGTGACTACAACCGCGACGGCTGGCTGGATGTCCTGGTTACCGACATCCAAACCCATGGACTGTACCGGGGCGGCCCGGACGGCTTTCGCAACGTAACCGCCGAAGCCGGGCTGCCCGAGATTCCCAGTTACATCGCAGCCACCTTCGTGGATCTGGACAATGACGGGTACGAGGATTTACTGTTCGGGTCCAGGCTCTATCGAAACCTGGGCAACGGCACCTTTCAGGACATCACCAGCTACACCAATCTACATGCGGCGGATCGAGGCCAGAACTACGCCATCGCGGACTCCGATCTGGATGGGAAGATGGATCTTTACGTTGTCGGGGGAATGGGCCGGCCCATGGAAGCCAGGTCCTGGATATCGAATCGAAGCGGAGTTGAGAATGTCCTGTTGCGAAACCTGGGCAATTGGAGGTTTGAGAATGTAACGGAGCAAACCAGAACGGGGGGCGACCTGCGTTCCTGTTTCGCGGCGGTCTGGCTGGATGCCGATGGGGACGGGGATCCGGATCTGGCACTGGCCGATGAATTCGGGCGAGAGACGATCCTTCTCAACCAGGGGCCCGGACTCCCTTTCAAGGAACTCTCACTTCAGCACAGTTTCGGCGGATTCGGGATGGGTTTGACCGCGGGTGATCTCAATAACGACGGTCACGTCGACCTGTATCTTGCCGCCATGTATTCGAAATCGGCTGATCGAATCATCGCCAATCTCCACCCGGCCGCCTATCCGCCTGAGGTGCTCGAGAAAGTGCGGCATTTTGCGCGGGGCAGCGAATGGTTTCTCAACCGGGGAGACCTTCGATTCGCTCGACGAGGCCGTGCCGCTGAAATCGCCAGCACCGGTTGGTCCTACGGTCCCAGTATGGTGGACTTGAACAATGACGGCTGGCTGGACCTTTACGTCCCCTCCGGATTCAGAAGCAAGGATCGCAATGCGGCGGACGGTTGACGGTGCGTGTGGCAGGTTGCCGTGGCGCAGCCTTTCGATCGCGGGGCCTTGTTGAAGCAGGCGGGCGACCTGGACTGGCGATCGGGAGAATTCTGGGTTGGAAATCCTTTTGACCTGAGCGATTCCTCTTTCAATCTGAGTGCCTTCGAAGCCAACCGCACCTATCTGGGTGTGGATGGAGAAGTCTTCCTGGATCTGACTTACCAGAGCGGCATGGATAGCGACGGCGACGGGCGCGCCAGTATAGGCGCCGACTTCAACAATGATGGAATGCCTGATGTGCTGGTGCGGCAGACCGGCGGGGGTCCACTGCTTTTGTACGAGAACCACTTTCCCAGGAAAAATTATCTGAAGGTCTCTTTGAAAGGCAAAGAAAGTAACTCTCTGGGTATCGGCGCCCGAATCGAGCTTCGGGCCGGTCACAGAACTCTTCATCGGCAGCTCTATCCGGTCAACAGCTTTCGGTCCCAGAGCCCCGCCCTGGTTCATTTCGGCCTGGATCGGGCAAAGAAAGTCGATTGGCTGAAGATCCGCTGGCCCTCTGGCAGGGTGCAGGAGTTCGAAGACATTGAGGTGAACCGCCACCTCCGCTTGACCGAGGGCTCTGATGCGCCTGAGGTGATCCACCCTCCGGGGTCGTGATTCTGGTGGCGTGCCCTGCGTCCAACACAAAACGCAACGATTTTTTTGAATGGGGACTAGAGCTTCCCCGGCAGGGAGAATTTCCTGGAGTGCGGCACTTTGAGTGCCGCACTCCAGGGCGGAAGTCACACTTCCGCACTCCAAGAACTCCCGGTTGGCCACGAAAATGCTCCCAGGCCGGGTAAATCCTCTGAGTTTCGCAATGCGGCATTTTGACAGCTTGCGGGTCTCTTGTTTATCGTCTCCCGATGGTCAGGAACGGAGTACAAGTTCAATGAGAGAGAATTTGGTGCGCCAAAAGTTGATTTCCGGTCAAGCTACGATTGGCGGTTTTCTGGGACTTGGCAGTCCTAATGTGGCCGAACTGCTGGCCCACGTTGGACTCGAGTGGCTGGTCATTGAAACGGAGCACAACGGCCTGGACTCAGCTCAGGTTGAGCACATGCTGATGGCCATCAACGGGACGAATACGATTCCCCTGGTGAGAGTCCCCCCTTCAGACCTGTTCTCTATCCAGCGATCCCTCGACCTGGGCGCCATGGGACTTCTGGTTCCCATGGTCAAGACCACCGCGGAGGCGGAAGCGGTTGTCGCGGCTACACGCTATCCCCCGGAGGGGAGACGCGGCTTTGGTCCCCTGCGGGCCTCGCACTACTCGCTTGACTATGACGACTATTTGGGCCAGGCCAACGAAAACATCCTTGTGGCCCTGATACTGGAGACGGTAGAGGCCGTCGAAGCCCTCGAGGAAATCGCCTCTGTACCGGGCATCGATATCCTTTATATGGGCCTCTGGGATCTATCACTGGCCATGGGCCTGGACCCTAGGCAAGTACCCCACCCTGAAACAGATGCAGTCATCGAGACCGCGCTGAAGGTGAGTCAGAAGACTGGTGTGGCGCTCGGCATTGGCTGCGGCAGCCCGGAGGAATTGCTGCGGCGAGAATCGGAGGGCTTTACCTTCATGGCGTATGGCAGCGACTACAGCCTGCTGATCGGTGCAGCTCGGACCGGCGTGGAAGCCTTCCGGGCATCCAGACCTCCCGGGGAAGAATCGTAGAAGCGACCCCGCTCGCACGTTTTGAGCGGACCGGCTGAACTTCCTGGAGTGCGGCACTTAAAGTGCCGCCTTACAGGGCGGAAGTCAAACTTCCGCACTCCAAAGAAACCCGCTCTTCGCATTACGGAATCCTGGGCCAGCAGCGAAGCGGCTAGGGCTCAGTTACTTTTAGCACGGAATCGGTCGCCACAGGTCCCGGAACAACCTGCTTCTGGCCTGACGGCCAGAGCACTTCAACCTGATCGACGCTCTCTGCGTCCCCAAGCCCGAAGTACAGCGGGTAGAGACTTTGCGAGAGATATCCGGATTGGCCGTCATGGACCTTGGTGTAGGTGGCAGACCGGGCTCGCACCGTGACGCGAGCACCCAGCCCGTCGCGGTTCGACTTCGTGCCGGTCAGATGTACTTTGAGGAAATGAATCTGCTTGCGATCCGCCAGGTTACTGACCAGCACCATCGGCTCGGAATTGAAATCGTTGGTCACGATGTCCAGGTCCCCGTCGTTATCCACATCGAAAATCACTGAGGAACGAGAACCCAGGGCTCCCCAGGCCACCACGCGGGTGACCCTGGCGCCCCCCCGGCCCGGGACGCGGGTGATCCAGCTCGACATCAACCCCGCCGAACTGGGTCGGTCGTTCCCCATCACCATCGGCCTGCAGGGCGATGTCCGGGCCTCGCTGCGCAAGATGATCGACCAGGCGACCGAGGTCCTCGCCGAACCGGCCGGCGAACGTGCCAAATGGGTCAAACACGTCCGCAAACTCGTAGCCGCCTGGCGCGACAAAGTGGCGCCGCTCGTGAACTCCGACGAGTTGCCGATGCGACCCGAACGGCTTTGCAAGGAACTCACCGACCTGTTGCCCTCCAACGCGGTGCTGGTATCCGACACCGGCCATGCTGGCATCTGGACCGGTGCCATGATGGACCTCACCTCTCCCGACCAGAGCTACATCCGCTGTGCCGGTTCGCTTGGCTGGGGCCTGCCGGCGGCCATCGGAGCCAAATGTGCCGCCCCCGATCGGCCGGTGGTCTGCTTCACGGGAGACGGCGGCATGTACTACCACCTCACCGAACTCGATACCGCACTGCGCTATCGAATCCACACCGTCACCGTGGTCAACAACAACGCCTCGCTCAACCAGGAGCAGAGCCTCAACGAACGCGTCTACGGCGGCCGCACTCCGGAATCCGACCGCCTGTGGATGCTGACCGACTCCGACTTCGCGTCAATCGCCGACTCCATGGGCTGCCTGGGTATCTGCGTCGATAAACCGGCGGAAAAACGGGGGCGACCACCAGGGTCGCCCCTGCGAGCTAAAAAGCGATCCTCAATCGGAACTGAATGATCCTGGGAAGCGCTGCCGCCCCGTATCGTCCAAACGAAGTCGGTCTACTGATGGATGTATCCAATCTATGGAACTGTACCCGATTGAAGGCGTTGAAGAACTCGGCCCCAAACTCGAAACGAACCTCCTCGGTTAGCTGGAAGTCTTTGAGAATCGAGAGGTTTTCCGTCGAGTATCCGAACCTGCGAATATCGGGCAGCTGGTCGGTATCTCCAAAGGCGACAAATTGGTTTTCAGGAGAGAAGGCGTCCACGTTGAGCGTCAGGTTGTTCGGGCCGTTGGGATCATAGGACCCGTGGCTGACGCCGCGGTCGATAGATGCTCCCGTCCGATTGACGCGGCCCAGGGTGATCGGGTTGCCGGACATATAGTTATGCCAGCCCATGATCCTCCAGTTGCCTATGATCTGGTTCGCCACACCAGAGACGTCGGCACCCCATCGCTGCCCCCGTCCGAAGGGGAGCTGGTAGGCCCAGGTAAAGGCCAGATTGTGGGTACGGTCAAAATTCTCCAGGTAGTTGACGCTGGCTCCTCCATAACCCTCGTGTACCACGCTGGGCGGCCCAAAAACACCGCCTCCGCGAGCCGAATGGAGGTTCTTGGAGAGCGTATAGGCCAGCAGAAAACTCAAGCCCTGTCCAAAACGCTTCTGGCCAGTGAAGTTCAGAGCGTGATATGAGGTATTTCCTCCGTGAGCGGGTCTCAGGCTCACGGCACTATACTGGGGATAGGGCCGCGAGGCCTGGCGGACGCTCCCGCTGAACCCGGCATAGGGGATTGGAATTCCCGTAGCCTGCCCTTCCGGAGAAGCAAGCGGTGAATCGATGACCGGGCCCAGGGCAATGACCGAGACGGGCACCTGGTTACGATCCCACCTCATGCGTGAATGCCGACCCAGCTTGCCGATATAATCCGCCTTGAACACCAGGTTCCACCCTACCTCCCTTTCAAGGCCTACGCCCAGGTTGTGACTCCTGGTCCACTGATTGTCTGCCGGGTCGAGCCAGGAGGCGCTGCCTCCGTTGACTAAAGCAGGGTCGGTGTTGGGAAGACTGGCGATGGTCTCTAGCCCAACGGGCGGAAAACCGTCGTTCCAGTTAAAGGCCGGAGTCACTCCTCCATCCAGAGATTGCTGGAGAACGTCCACCGTAAACCCTATCCTGGGGATCGATCCACCACTACCCAACTCGTGTGTGGGATCGGCGTAAACAAGTCCGTAGTAACTTCGCAGAACTGTCTGGGCATCCAATGCATAGGCAAGACCCAGACGGGGTCCCAAGGCGCCATAATAATTGTCAAACGCCCTGGTCCGGCCGTTGCGTCCCGGCCCCTCACCCAGGAAAGTCAGCGCTCCAAGTCTTCCGCCTGCTCCTGGATTGGGGATGCTGGGATCGAACCCCCCCATACGGAGTAATGATGAAGAAAGCCATCGTACTGATCGTAACCCTTTTCTTTCTTTCTCTCCCTCTGAGCGCCCAGGAGTATCTGGGCAGAATGGCAGGGACCATCACCGATGAAACGGGTGCTGTGGTTCCGGGCGTTGATGTGACGACCCGCAATGAGGCGACCGATGTCGCTAGCTCTGTGGTAAGCAGCGACTCGGGGACCTACTCTTTCCCGACCCTGGTGATCGGCTCCTATACCGTAACGGCAAGTCTGGCCGGTTTTAAGACGGTTGAGCAGGTGGGAGTGCGTGTCGTCTCCGGCGGGGCGGTTACGCTGGACATCAGCCTGCCTGTCGGTGAGCTGGTAGAGACCGTGACGGTGGAAGGGGGAGCCTTGGCCGTCGACAGTCAATCCTCCAGTGCGGGTGTCACAAGGGTTGTGGAGGAAATTGAGGAACTGCCGCTGGCCGTGAACCAGGGAGCCCGACACAGCCTGTCTTTTACGCGGACTCTTCCCGGTTTTGCTTACGATCCGTACGGAAAAGAGACCGACACCACCGACCGGGGCATGATCAACGGCGTGGTGGGCACTGTGAGCATGAACATCGATGGCATGTTAGCGACTCCCAAGACATGGATGGGCCTGAGGGAAGACTCGGGGCTGATTCCCGAGTCCATCAGCGAATTTCGGGTCTCCAGCAACTTGAACGCCGAGCATGGCTGGAATTTGGGCTCCGGCGTGGAAATGGTGATGAGGTCGGGAACCAACGATTTCCACGGGAGTGTGTTCGAGTATTTCCGCAACGACGCGCTCGACGCCCGTAACTTTTTCGCAACCGATGTGGCCAGCCACAAGCAAAATGAATGGGGGGGGTTATCGGCGGGCCGATCGTCAAGAATAAACACTTCTTCCTCTTCACTTAGAAGGCGAAGTTATTGAGAATTCGCCTGGGGTCTTGTCTTGCAATTTCCGTTCCTTTTACCAGATCAGCACGCGCGCCGCAAGAGGGATCTCATTCTTTGTCGGGTACTTAGGAAATTTCGAGCAGCGTGCCATCGCTGCCGAAACACCCTCAGTTCATCCAATAATTTGGATTGGGGGGGGCTGTCCATTAAATTGGATGTTTCATGGGTCTTATCGACAGAACGGTGAAGCGTGAGCTCACCGTTTCCTGGTCCAACGGCCGGCTTACGCCGCGCCGTTCTGTTCCGGACCACGGAGGGTCCTCCTACCCTGCGGCGATCGGATCGGACCACGGAGTGGGGAAGTCTGAGTGCTGCACGCACCTCCAGGGAATTCAGCCGGGTCTGCTGAAAACGGGCGACCACGAGGGTCGCCCGTGCGAACTCAAAACTTGATATTGAATCTAAACTGAATGATCCTGGGAAGGGCTGCGGCTCCGTATCGTCCAAACCCTTCCGGGTCCGCCAGAGACCAACCCGGGTGGCCCCCCGTCGCGCTGCCTCCATGGAACTGCGGCCGATTGAAGGCGTTGAAGAATTCAGCCCCAAACTGGAAACCCCAATTCTCTGTGATCTGGAAGTCCTTGAGAATCGAAAAGTTTTCAACCGAGTATCCGAGGTGACGAACATTGACCAGCTGGGCCGTGTCCCCAAACTGGACAAATCGGTTTTCCGGAGAGAACGCGTTCACGTTGATTATGTTTTTGTTCGAGCCGTTGGGATCATAGTCTCTGTGGCCGACGTTCAGATCGACAGGTGCTCCCGTCCGATTAACGCGGGCCAGGGCGATGGGCTTGCCGGACATATAGTTATGCCAGCCCATCAGCCTCCAACCGCCTATGATCTGGTTCGCCACACCAGAGGCGCCGCCACCCCATCGCTGCCCCCGTCCAAAGGGGAGTTCGTAGGTCCAGGTCAAGGCGAAATTGTGGGTCCGGTCAAAGAATGTAAGAGTGTTGACCCTGTTCCCTCCGTAACCCTCGTGCGGCACCCGGGGAGGGCCGAAAATACGGCCTGTTCCTTCACCCGATTGGACGTTCTTGGAGAGCGTATAGGCCAGGAGAAAAGTGAACCCCTGTCCAAAACGCTTCTGGCCACTGAAGTTCAAGCCGTGGTACCAGATACTTCCTGCGTGAGCGGGGTCCAGAGTCACGGAACTGTACTGGGGATAGGGCCGTGAGGCCTGGCGGACACTCCCGCTGAACCCCTCATAGGGGCTCTGAATTCCTGTCGCCTGTCCTTCCGGAGAATCAAGCGGTGAATCGATCACCGGACCCAGGCCAAAGATCGAGACGGGCACCTGGTTGCGATCCCACGCCTGGCGAAAATGACGGCCCAACTTGCCCACATAATCCGCCTTGATCACCAGGTTCCACCCGACCTCCCTTTCCAGTCCGAACCCCAGGTTGTGAGTCCTGATCCACTTATTGTCTGCCGGGTTGAACCAGGGCGCGCTGCCTCCGTTGACTAAAGTGGGGTCGGTGTTGGGAAGACTCCGAATGGTCTCGAGCCCGATGGGAGGGAATCCGTCGTTCCAGTTAAAGGCTGGGGTCACCCCTCCATCCAGCGACGTTTCGGCAACGGTCACCTGCCACCCGAGCCGGGGGATCGCTCCACCACTACCCATTTCGCTGGTGGGATCGGCGTAGCTCATTCCGTAGTAAGCTCGAGCAACTGTCTTGTCATCCAATGCATAGGCAAGACCCAGACGGGGTCCAAAGCCACCCCAGTACTTGTCAAACGCTCGGGTCCGGCCGGTGCGTCCCGGCCCCTCACCCTGGAAACTCAGCGCTCCAAGTCTTCCGCCTGCTCCCGGATTGGAGATAGTGGGATCAAACCACCCCATACGGTCGTATCCTTCACCAAAAGGGGTCCACCAGGCATAGCGAAATCCATAGTTGACGGTCAGTTTCGGAGTAGCGCGCCAGCTATCCTGGAGAAAGATAGCGTAGGTGCGAGCGTTGAATCGATTGGTGTTTGGAGCGGTCAGGGAGGCACCGTCCACCTCTCCCAATAAGAAGCTGGCATAGCCACGCCCAGTGAGCCCCACATCCGGAAAAGGAACTACGTTCCCGCTTCCATCCAGGGAGTTGCCGGATGCCAGTCCGGTGCTGATGTTGTTGAAACTCCAGTTGCCGTTGGTATAGATCTGGTGTCGATTAGTGACAATTTGCTGTCTGAACTGAACACCGAATTTGTAGTTGTGGTTCCCCTTGGTCCAGGACAAATCGACGTAGCCCGGAAAAGAGGTCCCGGGCTCCCAAAGTTCGAGAAAAAGAAATCCAAACCCGGTGTTACCCTGGATATTGGTAAAGGGAGTGTCCGGTGTCAGCACTCCCGTGATACCGCTGTCCGCGCCGTGGGTATTGCCTATCTTTCCAATCTCCCGCGGGACCCGCTGGCCGGCAAAGCGGACGCTCAAGAGCAGATTGGGTCGAAGCGTGAAGTAATTGTTGAACCGGTAGCGATATTGATGGCCGAAGGTGTCGTGAGTTGTCGTGATCCGCGGGTCCCAATCGCCCCCATTCCCCGGCCACACGACGTCCTTTCGATGCCAGTCCATCCCAAAGGAGAACTTCCACTTGTCGGTCATCTCGTGATCGGTCTTGACGGTGAGTTTGTCTATATCCTGCGCGGCCTTGACCTGCGAACCGACCCAGTTGTTCTGGAGACCTGCCTGGGTGGGTGCGGGATAGCCCGCCTGAAAAGCACTCGAAATGGAGCTGATTCGGTTGGAAGGAATGATGTTGCCTGGAAATGGATCGCGGATAAACCCACCGAACCCGTCCGTCCGAGTGCTCATGGGATCGTAAATCTGACCCTGCAAAATGGGCCTTCCCAGCACATCGGTCCCAATTTGCGGTCCCAGAAACTCGCTGAGATCTCCGCTTTTCATTGTTGCAGTGGGCACGCTCGCGCTGGAGCCGCCTGACTCTCTCCGCTCTCGGAATCCGGTATAACTGGCCAGAAAGAAGTGCCGGTCCGGGATGACCGGCCCCCCCACGACAGCGCCAAATTCATTCTGCTTGTGGGGGCTCACGTCGGAAGCGAAAAAGTTCCGGGCGTCGACCGCCTCGTTCCGTAAATAATGGAACAGAGTGCCGTGGAAATCGTTGGTTCCCGACTTCATCACCATTTCCACGCCCGAGCCCAGATTCCAACCGTGCTCGGCGTTCGGGTTGCTGGACATCCGAAATTCGCTGATGGTTTCGGGAATCAGCCCCGAGTCTTCCCTCATGCCCATCCATGACTTGGGACTTGACGCCATGCCATCGATGTTCATGCTGACACTACCCATCACCCCGTTGATGGAGCCCATGTCGGTGGTGGTCGTCTCCAGTCCATACGGAGTGTAAGAGAGACCGGGAAGAGTCCGCGCAAAAGACAGGCTGTGTCGGGCTCCCCCGTTCACGGCCAGCGGCAATTCCCCGATCTCCTCCACCACCCTGGTGACGCCCGCGCTGGAGGATGAACTGTCGACGGCCAGGGCTGCCCCTTCCACCGTCACGGTGTCTACCACCTCACCTACAGGCAGGGTGAGGTTCAAAGTCCTCGTCGCTGAGGAAACCACCCGCACGCCAACGTGCTCAACGGTCTTAAAGCCAGCCAGGCTGGCCGTCACCGTATAGGAGCCGATCAGCAAGCTCTGGAACGTGTAGACCCCGGAGTCGCTGCTCACCGTCGAGGTCTCGACACCCGTGGATTCATTGCGGGCCGTCAGATCGGCGCCCGGGATCAGGCCACCCGATTCATCGACCACCTGCCCTGAGATTTTGCCCAGATAGTCCTGGGCGCTCAGAGGGAAAGAAAGCAAGAAAAGTGTTGCGATCAGTACAGCGGCTTTTCTCATCGTTACTCCATACACTTGAGAGTCATTGCCAATTTGGCCATGCGAACAACCAACAACCGTACCAGGGGAACCTGAACTCCACCTGCACAGTTTCGAAGTTTTTAGAAGTCCGCGCTGTTCATATGCAATTTCCGTTCCTTTTACCTCATCAGCATGCGCGCCGCAACAGGGATCTCATTCTTTGTCGGGTACTTAGGAAATTTCGAGCAGCGTGCCATCGCTGCCCAAACAACATCATTCCATCCAATAATTTGGATGTTTGGGGGGGGCATCCATTAAATTGGATGTTTTATGGTCTTCTTGATCGGACTACGGAGGGTCTTCCCACCCAGGATTTCACCAGATGGCAAAGAGTAGGAGCCGCTTCCATGCGGCGATCTTCAGAACGGTAGAGCGTGAGCTCACCGTTTCCCTGGCCCAACGGCCGGCTTACGCCGCGCCGTTCTGTTTCGGACCACGGAGGGTCCTCCTACCCCGCGAGACGATTCAAGACCTTTTGGGTTGCCTCGACAAGAAGGTCCACTTCCGACTCTGAAATCACCAGGGGAGGGCAAAAGGCCAGGGTATTGCCCAAGGCTACGACAATCACACCCTTTTCTCGAAACATTGAAACGGCAAGTGGGCCAAGGGCCGGACCACTGGTTGGCTGGTCCTTTTTCGGCTGCAGCTCCATTGCGGCAATCAATCCGAGCCCACGAACCTCACCGACGAGTGGGTGTTCACTAAACTCCCGCAGTCTGGTTTGAAAATAGGGGCCGATTGAGTCCCTGGTGCGGCCTACCAGGTTCTCCGATTCCATGATGGAAAGATTGGCGAGGGCAGCCGCAGCGGCGGCCGGATGCCCGGCGTAAGTGTTGATGTGAGAAAAGAAGCCGCCCTCGACAACCACCTTCGCGATCTCGTCCCGCAAGAAGAGGGCACTCATCGGCTGATAGCCACTGGTAACCGCTTTGGCCGTGGTCATCAAGTCCGGATCGAGATCCCAGAGCTGGCTCCCAAACCACTCACCCAGGCGTCCAAATCCGGTGATGACCTCATCAGCCACGAACAGGATCGAGTGGCGGCGGCACAGTTCTCGCAGGTCTCTCAGATATCCTGGAGGGGGAATGATCACCCCTCCCGCTCCTTGAACAGGCTCGACGAACATCGCCGCAATCGTCTCCGGATCCTCTCTCGCGATGATTCGAGCGGTTTCTTCCACACACCAGCGGCCATATTCCTCGGGACTCATGTCTGTATCGGCAAGGTAGTAATTCGGGGCCGGAGCATGAATGAAATCCGGCAGGGGCAGATCGAAAGGCTCCAATCTTGCCGTTATTCCAGCCATGCTGGTGGTGGCCAGAGTTGCCCCATGATAGCTGTGTCGACGGGTCAAGATCTTGCTTCGCTTCGATCTCCCAGTCAGTTTGTTGTAGAAGCGGATCGTCTTTAGCGCCGACTCATTTCCTTCTGAGCCCGAGTTGCTGAAATAAACGTGCGTCAAATGTAGAGGGACCAGGGCCATCAGTTTCTCGGCCAGAAGAATGGTCATGTCGGTGGTGGCACTCAAAGCCGAGCAGTAATAGGGTAGGCGTTTCATTTGCTCGTAGACGGCTTCGGCAATCTCAGTGCGGCCATAGCCGACAGCGACACACCACAGCCCGGCCATCGCATCGAGAAATCGATTCCCTTCTGAATCGGTTAGAAAACACCCCTGGCCAGAGACGATGACGTTGGTTCCCTGCGCGTGCAACACCCTGTGATCGGTCAGAGGTATGGATGTGGTGAGCTCGATCGATGTCCTGGAGTTCCCGGGTCGATCGGCCAATCCTTGCTGCTGATGATAGATCTGTCATGAATTGTCGTTCGTCGTCAATGATTCGATCAGAGCCGGCAAATCTAGGAGGACCCTCCGTGGTCCGATCAGATCGCCGCACGGAGGCGGCTCCTACACTTTGCCATCCGGTGACACCCCTACGATCCCCCGGCTGCCGACGAGGTAAGCCGAACCACTGTGAGGGAGAAGGGCGGGAGTTTCACAACCCAGTGATCGTCATTTTTCTCGAGCTTGGCCTCATCGGGTGTGATTCGATTGGGCGCCTCAAAGTCATTGATTTCCAGCGGACTCGAGCCGGTGAGCACGGTGGCGGCCGCACTGGCGGCCGCAAAACCCTCAGGGGACCCCAGGCGGATCGTGTGTTCACGACTCACATGGGGGTTGACGATGGAGACCACCAACTCACTTGAATCCCCTGTTGTCGAGGCCACAATGTCCAGATCCGGAAGCGAGCGAGTCCTTCCCTCGTCCTCAAACTCAAAGGCTCCGATATTGGCCTCCACCCCGATGACATCCGAGTTCATATGATGCTTGAGCATATCGAAGACATGATAGGTGGGAGTCCGAACCAGCCTGGGGCCTTTGACCTTCAAGATCATATGGATCACGTTGATGGATTGGGTCAGGTGGGCCAGGGCCAGGCGATTCGCCCTGCGCATGAACCCGTGTAACATGCGGGCCGCCATGAGGGCGTCGCGCAGGGTGTCGGTCTGTTGCCAGAGGTCCGGTCTGTCCGTGTCGGGCACCGGGAATCCGGTCTCGGGCTGGATCTCGGCGTGCATGGAGCCCCACTCGTCGAGCATGATGCCGATGTGCTTACGGCCCCCGATCCAGCGGTCGATCGAGCCGGCCGTCACATCAATACTTTCCTGGCACCTCTCGATATCGGCCAGGAAGGCGTAGGTGTCGGCGGCTGTGCTTTGTGCCGCCAGGGCCGGATGCAGGTAGCAGTGAAATGAAATCAGGTCGAACAACTCGAGACGGTTGCTAAGTGCTTCCAGCACCTTGTCGTTCCAGTCGCTACCCGGTTCACCATTGATGATGATCTTTGCGTCCATCGCAGCCTGACGCATGTAGAATCCGTAGCGGCGCACCTGGGAAGCGTATTCTTCGGGCTTCCAGTGATAGCTGGTCTCATTGCCGATGGTCCAGTACTTGACCCCGTAAGGCTCCGGGTGGCCGTTTTTCCGCCGCAGTTCAGCGTACTGGCTGTCTTTGGTGCCGTTGACGTATTCCATCCACGACACAATCTCCCTGGGGCTGCCTGTTCCAATATTGGTTTGGATGATGGGCTCGGCACCGATGGCGGCGCACCACTTTAGAAACTCGTCTGTCCCAAAATAATTGGGTTCAACCGCCTGCCAGAAACCTAGGCTGCGGGGACGCTGGGAGCGAGGTCCGATCCCGTCCTCCCAGCGGTAGGAGTCGGCGAAGGTGCCCCCCGGCCAGCGAAAAGCGGGAGCGCGGAGCTGGCGATAGGCCTCGATGGTGTCGAGTCGTAGACCGCCATCGTTGGGTATGCTGGAATCCTCGCCAACCCAGACGCCGTCGTAAATGGTGGTGCCGACCAGCTCCACCATATAACCAAATATCCCGGGAGCGACTCTTCCTCGGCGCTCTTGCGGGTTGACCTTCACCGCGTACTTGACCCCGACTTCAGGGCCGCCGGGGAGGTTGGCCTTCTGCCCACAGATCGTTCCGACAGGGAAGAAGACGGTGGCGAGGATCAAGGGAAGAGTTTTCGATGTCAAGGCGGTTTTTCCTTTCCATATCCTTTTAGCACATCAGTACAGACGCCGCAACAGGGATCTCGTTCTTGGACGCTTCTTCTATGCGGCGATCTACAGAACGGTGAAGCGTGAGCTCACCGTTTCCTGGTCCAACGGCCGGCTTACGCCGTGCCGTTCTGTTTCGGACCATGGCGGGTCCTCCTACCGTTGCCGAATTTCGACATTCTCTCACCCGTCCCAGGCGGGTGGAGCGATGCCTTCGATATGGGTTTTCACATCGATGACGGCGGGGTGCTCTGCGTTTAAGGCCTGATCGAGGGCACTCGTCAACTTCGCCGGTTTATCGACGCGGATACCCAAACAGCCCATGGAGTCGGCGATTGCCGCGAAGTCGCAGTCAGAAAGCATCCACATGCGGTCGGACCCCGGAGTGCGGCCGCCGTAGACGTGTTCGTTGAGCCTCTGCTCCTGATTGAGCGAGGCGTTGTTGTTGACCACGGTGACGGTGTGGATTCGATAGCGCAACGCAGTATCGAGTTCGGTGAGGTGGTAGTACATGCCGCCGTCTCCCGTGAAGCAGATCACCGGCCGATCGGGGGCGGCACATTTGGCTCCGATGGCCGCCGGCAGGGCCCAGCCAAGCGAACCGGCACAGCGAATGTAGCTCTGGTCGGGAGAGGTGAGGTCCATCATGGCACCGGTCCAGATCCCAGAATGGCCGGTGTCGGATACCAGCACCGCGTTGGAGGGTAACAGGTCGGTGAGTTCCTTGCAAAGCCGTTCGGGTCGCATCGGCAACTCGTCGGAGTTCACGAGCGGCGCCACTTTGTCGCGCCAGGCGGCTACGAGTTTGCGGACGTGTTTGACCCATTTGGCACGTTCGCCGGCCGGTTCGGCGAGGACCTCGGTCGCCTGGTCGATCATCTTGCGCAGCGAGGCCCGGACATCGCCCTGCAGGCCGATGGTGATGGGGAACGACCGACCCAGTTCGGCGGGGTTGATGTCGAGCTGGATCACCTGCGTCCCGGGCCGGGGGAGACGCCACTCATTGGTGACCTGCCCGCCGCTATGGCTGCCCACAAAGAACACCAGATCGGCCGCGGCCAGCGTCTGGTTCGCACTGGGCCGCGAATATTGGCCGGACGGGCCGACCGCGAGCGGATGATTGTACGGGAAGGTCTGCTTGGCGTTCAGCGACGTGATCACCGGCACCTGGAGCCGTTCGGCAAACTCGACCAATTCCGCACCGGCCCGCGAAGCCGTCACGCCGCCACCGGCAACGATCACCGGTCGCTGCGCATCCGCCAATCGAGCCAGGGCAGCTTGCACGCTGGCCACGTCGGGCTCAGGCCGAAACGCAGGGACGCGCTTGAACGGTTCCTCGACGACAATCTCCAGGTCGGCTTCGCCCTGCATGACGTCCTTACCCGAAATTCCCCACAGGTCCAGATGCGTGGGTCCCGGCGTGGCCGTGGTGGCTTCGCGGATCGCCTGACGCAAAGCCAGAGGAAACTCCTCAATGGTGGTGACCGGCACGTTGTACTTCGTCACCGCCTCAAACGGGGCCATGTGATCAACCTCCTGGTAGGCGTGGCGATTCTGCCGGACCTGCCGCAGTCGTCCCGTTAAGGCGACCATCGGCGAGCATGCCAAATACCCGTCCTGCAGACCGGCCGCCAGGTTGACCGCCCCCACCGACTGCGCACCGCACACCCCGACCCGTCCGCTGACCCGGCCATAGGCATCAGCCATGTAGGCCGCACCCTTCTCGCTGTGCGCCATGACCGAGGTGATGCCGAACCGATCAAACTCCGGCATCGCCTCCGGCACACTGACCGGCATGAAAAAGTAGTGCGTGACGCCGTAACCGTGCAGGGTTTCCGCAAGAAATCGACTGCCCGTCATTTTAGGCATCAGTGAGGCTTCCAGTCGGCGATGATTCTCAGATCAGTACGGCCCCGCAAGAGGGATCTCATTTTTTCCAGTATTTTAGGAAATTGTGAGCAGCGTGTCACCGCTGCCGAAACACCGTCAGTTAATCCAACAATTTGGATTTAGGGGGGCATCCATTAAATTGGACGTTTCCTGGTCCAACGGCCGGCTTACGCCGTGCCGTTCTGTTCCGGACCACGGAGGGTCCTCCCCCCTGCGGCGTTCTGTTGTGGACCACGGAGGGTCCCCCTACCGTTGCCGGAGCTGATCTAAGATCTGGCGGGCCTGCCGGTTGTCCGGATCCAGCTTCAGCAGTCGCTCCAGAAGACTCCTGGCCTTTTCCGGCTCTCCCTGCCGAAAGTAAGCCACTCCTTGAAGCAAAAGAGCACTTTGATTCTGGGGATTGATCCTCAGGGCCTGTTGTGAAAGGTGGATGGCTCTCGCCAGGTTTCCCTTTTGAACGTGCAGGTTGCCCAGATTGACATAACTCTCCTGGCCGGCAACCCCTTTCGCGACTGCTTCCTCGAGCACCTCTATGGCCCTGTCCAGTTCACCCTGGCGGAGCGCAACAAAGGAGAGCCCGATATAACCAGGTTCGCTTCCCGGATCCAGTTTCAGGTGCCGGGCGAGAGTCTCCCGGGCCTCTGCAAACCGGTTCTGCAGGACATAAAGATGGCCCAGGTCGAGGTAGGCCGGGGCGAATCCAGGGCGCAAAGACAAGCTCCGGCTCAAGAAGGAGACGGCCTTGTCATTCTCCTGATGGCGGAGATAGATTTGGGCCAGCTGCAAGTTGGGGAAAAGAGCGCCCGGGAAGAGCTCCAGCGACTTTTGGAAGTAAGCAACCGCTTCTTCGTCCTCACCTGCCAGGGTGGCCAGCGTCCCCAGACGGTGGAGCGCTGGAACATAGTTTGGAAAGTCGTCCAATATCGCTGAAAAGAACGTTTTGCTTCTGCCCAGATCCCCTCGGTCGCCATAAATGACACCCAGTTTGCTGAGGGGCAGGAGCTGCCCTTGTCGCAGCTCCAGCGATCTCTGATAGGCCTGGATTGCGTGATCGACCCTACCCAAGGCCTGGTAACCCTTTCCCAGCAGGGAATAAGCCGCCGCCTGAAACGGATCGCTGTCGCTTTGCTCCTTTGCCTTTTCGAGGTACTGCTGCAAAAGATCAATCCCTCGCCTCACTTGCTCAGGTTGACGGGCCAGTTCGTCCACGCTCGCCAGCAGTAATACCGTCCCCAGCGCGAAGCCCTTCCGGAGCTCCGCTACTTCCCCGCTCTCGAGCGCTGTCTCGAGTTGATAGCGACCCGCTTGGGCAGGACTGGACTCAGGCCCGGGATCGGGTTTGCCGTGAGTGGTTGGATAGATCCCGATCTTATGGTTGGTGAAAACCGTATGCTGAGCATTTTCAGGTTCTTGTCCAGGCATGTGGCACCCTGCGCAGTCCCCGTTCAGTCGGGCAGAATCCTGGTGTGAAAGTGTGTTCGTCAAATGACAAGATCGACAGTGCCGGCGATAGGTTCGGGCGGCATCCTGGGGTAGCACCTTTCGGTGGGGGTCGTGACAGGAGGTACAGGTCATGGCGCCGCCGCTGGCCTGGAAACACTTGGATGCTTCCATTAGATCCGCATGCTGCACAACGTCGATCGCTTCGCCCCTGGCTTCCAGGGCCCGCATGGAAAGCGCTGCAGTGTACTCCGGGATTGGCTTTCCCGGCCGGTGAGAAAAGGTTCCCTGACCGGGAAGGAGTGAGATCCCGACAATTCCGATCGTTGTCTTGATGCTGGTTTTGAGGTGGTAGAGGCGAGTTTCCAGATGGCACTGATAACAGACATCTCTCTGGGCCTGCTTGGAATCAAGAGATGAATTGTAGATGGCACGTTTGATTTGTTTCGCCGATTTCCCGCTGTTAGCCATTTCCACGTGGCTTTTGCCCGGTCCGTGGCAGCGCTCGCATCCAATCCCGGTGGGAAGCGGGTTTGGGAAATAGGTGTTGTCTTCCGGCCTCTCCTGGCTGAGGCGCGGGTAGGCGGTATGGCAGAAAATGCACTTGTGGGGAACCAGTCGAGAGAAGTCCAGATGGGCCGCTACGTCATAACCCGGCGACATTGCCCAGCGCTGTTCCTGGGGATACCAGGTCACCGGAAGCTGGGTAATCAGCCCTCCCGGATGATGGTGGAAATAGGTGCGGGCGTGATTCCCCGAACCCACAATGTACGTCACCTCTTCCTCGTGGACGTGGATCGCTTCGCCCTTCTCGTCCTTGAGGTAGCGCCGCTGAAAGAAGCGTCCGGCCTGCTGCACCATCTCGTAGTAAAAGCCTGTTTTCCGGTGAAAGAAGGTGTTGTTTCTCTGGTAGTCTTCGATGACGTTGTCGAGTGCCGGCCGGGAAAGAGAACGCCCCATGCCGTGTTTCTGGAAGGACTGGTAGACCTCGCTATGACAGGTGCCACAGACTTTCTGTCCCAGATACCCTTCAGGATGACGGACTCCGGCGGGGGCGGGGGATTCCTGGATTCCTGCAGTAATCGTAGCGGCAAAAAGGAGAGGGTAGAGCGCTGCGCGCACTGTTCTCAGGGGCCGAGATGGTCGATCCCAAGACAACAGAACGGCAAGGCGTAAGCCTGCCGTTACTGTGGCGTGCCAACGGTGGGCTGACGCCCTACCGTTCTGTTCGTCCCCTCGAAAACTCGACTCCAGTTTCAAGATCCGCTCCGTGGGTTTCAGGGACGCGTATTGGTCGCGGGACCTAGGGGTTCCATAGCCGCGGGAACCGGTGAAAAGACCGGGTCATCCTCCCGCCAGGGCAGGCGGCAGGGCTGACCGCGCTCATAAAGGGCCAGGTTGTCGGCCAGAAGTCGGGCCAGATCGAAGCGCTGGTTGCTCTGCAGATCGGAGATCATGGCGTGTTGGACCTGGACCGCCCGCTCAAACTGACCGGTTTCGGCCAGGGCCATCGCCAGTGTTTCAACAGACTCCAAATCCAAGCCGTCTTGATCCTCAAACAGCGGTTGCAGAAGCTGCAAAGCCCTCCCTCCGTTGCGAATCTTATGGTCAGGACAGGCGGCCAGGAGTCGAGCCAAGGCGTGGGTCATGTCGGCGTGACCCGGAAAAACCTGCAGGCCTTCCTCCAATACCATCAACGCCTCCCCATAACGGTCTAGTCGGATAAGAGCCATCGCCTGCATGAAGCGCGCCAGTCCGTTCATCTGTTGGAGCTGACCATCCCCGCTGTCACCTGGCAGGATTTGACCACCCAAGCCGGAATCCAATTCGATGACGGTTGCGTAGTGGGGGATCGCTTTCTCGTAGCGACGCAGGCGCATCAGCAGATTGGCCAGCTGAAAGTGGGCCTCCTTGAACCCGGGGTTTGACCGAATCGCTGCCTGATAGTGTTCCGCTACATCCTCATCCGCATGCAATCCCATCAGCGTGGTCCCCAGGTGGTAATGCAGCATCGGATTGCCCGGCGAGACTCGCAAAGCCACCGCGTATTGTTGGGCTGCCCCTTCGAGATCGCCCAACCGGGCCAATGCCGAACCCAAATCTGTTCGCGGAATCGGGTTCTTGGGGTCCAGAGCTATGGCGGCACGGAATTGGTTGGCGGCCTCGGCAAAGCGACCCTTGCCGAAGGCGCGTATTCCCCGGGTCCAGTGCAGGCGCCAGCCCGTCTTCAATGCATCCAGGTCTTGCAGGAGGGGGTCGGGGTAGCCCGGGGTGGCATGACCTCTGCGCATCCGTTCCAGCATTGCAACTCTCTGGAAGTGAGCCCGGGCTTTGCCGAGGTTCCCCTGCCGTCGATAGCTCATGGCCAACAAATAATGGATGCTGTTGGCGTTCGGCTGCAGGGCGAGAGCCGCCTCAAGGTGCTGGATAGCCTCCTCGGTGTTCCGCTTTGACGAAGCGATTTTTCCCATCCCTACCAGGGCCGGAGCACACGACTCGTCCACAGCCAGCGCCTGCTCGAACAAAGGCTGGGCCAGTGCATACCGGTTCAGGCTGAGGTGGCCCCCGGCCGCACCCAGAAGCGCGGGGATGTTCTTAGGTCGGACCTGCAAAGCCCTCTCGTAACTGGCGATGGACTTCTCGATTTCGCCTTTGTTCTTGTAGATGGGCCCCAGGTAGTAAGACCAGCGAAAGTCTCCCGGTGCCAGTAACTGCGCATTCAGATAACAGGCCTGGGCTGCCCCCAGAAAATCCTGGACGTGGTAGAGCTTGCCCATCTCCCCGTAGGCCTGGCTGAGTTTCTCCCCTGTAACATCCCTGGCTTGCGCCATCGATTCAAGCCGTTTCCGCGCCTCCAGTATCTGCTCACCGGCCGCGGGCTCCAGCCTGCTCAGTTGCGGATGGGGGACAGCCCTGAGTTGATCGCTCGACTGCACCATGGGCAGGGTTTCACTGGCCAGGGCAGCCGGCACGGCGGTGAGTCCGATCCAGAACACACCGAAGACATGGACCACGCCGAGTACTCTCTTGCAGAAATAGGATGACGTTTTATGAAAGGGGGTACTGTGCGTCAAAGGAGCTGGACTCTCGGTCTGATCACTCATTTTCAGGGACTACCCGGCCGCTGCCCTTGCGCAGGGTTGTGTACCGGTCCACAGAGACGTCAGTCCATTCTTCCACGCGGCCACCGGACCAGTAGGCGCGCACTGCAGCGACCCGGGTCTTTTTCCCCAGACCGACAAGTACCCGGGGATCGTTCGAGGAGCCGTAGCTGCCGTCGGTTCGCACGCGCCGCAGCAGGGTCAAACCGTCAGAGAGAACCACTTCCACCCGGGTTCCCAGCATGTCTCGCTGGCTCTCTTTCCCCACCAGTCTCAGACCCAACCAGTGCCGGCGTGTCCCGACGTTATTGATGAGCAGCCTGGCAGGGCCGTTGTTGTTGACGATCAGGACGTCCACGTCCCCGTCGTTGTCCACGTCCCCAAAGGCACCGCCGCGGCTCACCTCCGAGAGCTTGAATACGGCCCCCCCCTGCTCAGTGACCTCCTCAAAGCGCCCGTCTCCCAGGTTGTGGAAGAGCTGATTGGGCTGATGCAATGGATAGGGATCTCTTAGCTTTTCCAGGGCCTCGATGGTGGCCACTTCACCGTGCAACGTCAGAATATCCAGCCAGCCGTCGTTGTCATAGTCAAGGAAGGCTGTCCCGAACCCGGTGTAGGGCAAGCTCGCTACTCCCAACTCGCTCTCGAAGGTCTGGTCTTCAAACCATCCCCGTCCGTTATTGAGGTAAAGCGTATGGGTTTCCCTGATCAGATGGGTCATGAAGAGATCTTCGTCGCCGTCGTTATCCAGGTCTCCCGCATCGACTCCCATGCTGGCCTCGGTCTTTCCATCCCGGTTCAGCGCGCATCCGGCCACCAGTGCCTCGTCTCTGTAGATGCCGGTTCCCTGGTTGATCCATAAGTGATTGGGGCGTTGATCGTTGGCTACATAGATGTCGATCCAGCCATCTCCGTTAAAGTCGGCAGTGACGACGCCCAGCGCGCCACCGTGCCTTCCGGCGATCCCGGTCTGCGATGACACCTCCTGGAAGGTTCCATCACCCCGGTTGCGAAAGAATCGGTTGGGCTGGCCGGCGTAATTCCGGGGTCCACAATAGTCGACGGCTCCAGTACTTGAGTAGCACTTCTTGGGATTGGACAAGCTGTACTCGACGTAATTGCCCACAAAAAGGTCCAGCCAGCCGTCCCGATCATAATCGAGAAAGGCGGCGCTCACGCTCCATTCTGAATCCGTGTCTTCACCGGTGGAGACTTCGGTGAAGGTGCCGTCTCCGTCGTTCCGGTACATCTGGTTCTTCCCGAAGTTGGTGACGTAGAGGTCCACCCAGCCGTCATTGTTGATGTCACCCGCGGCCGCTCCCATCCCATAGCCAGTCGAGACAATCCCGCTCCGTTCTGTAACGTCAGTGAAGCGCAAAGTGGACGTCCCGTCCGGATTCAACACCAAATCGTTTCGAAAAATCCGGTCCTTGAGTGGCAGCCTTCCGGGAGGCGGAAAGAGGGCGTCCTCCAGCCTCTTGCCTGGCCCCAGCATGTTGCCCTGCACCAGGTAAATGTCCAGATCACCATCGTTGTCATAGTCAAACAGGGCTCCCCCCGGGCCCATCATCTCGCAAAAGTAATATTCACCCGACATCCCATTGAAGTGAACAAAGTCAATCCCAACCGCCTCGGCAACGTCGCTGAACAAGTCGGGGCCAGCGTCTCTGTTCTCGGATGCGTGTACCGACAGCGTGGTGATACCGATCACCACGATCAGCCAGTTGAGTTGCAGTTTGGGATGGGGGAGGGATAAGTTGCCAGTTGTGATCAGTTTCAGGAGACTAATCGCCCTCAACTCGGAAATTGTCTTCGACCCTTGTCTTCGCATCGCTGAGCTGATCCCAGGCTTCGATTTCGATCCGGTATTGTCCGGGTTCCAAATCGCTGAGATCCAACTTCTTGATCAGGACCATTCTTTGTCCGACAACAGACTGAATCGATTCCCCGGCGCTGTCAGTCGCCTCCTGGATCACTTGACCGTCGCGCCTGATTCGGTAGCTCACCTCCAGCTCGGGCGTATTGGAGGACTGGTCGACGCCGAAATTGTACAGATGCAGGTAGACCCCGAGGGGGAGCTTCCTTGAAAAGTTCTTTCCAACGCTGGGCCGAATCCAAACGTCTCCCAGGACGAACATTTCATCGTATTTGGGCTGCTCGCCAAGCTGTTGTATGAAGTCGGAAAGAATGAGCGAACTGCTGCTCAATTTCTCCTTTTCCTTCACACTCGCTGGTGGAATGATGGCTTTGACAGCACCTATGTTGTTACTGCTCAGGTCCTTCACGATCAGGTCGAGCTTATAGCGAGTCTTGTTCTCCAGAAGAAGGATCTTCTGATACATCGAACGGCCCTGCAAACCCTTCTCAAGCTTTTCAGGTTGGAACGACACCACCAGATCGTGATCGAATTCTTCAATGAACTGATTACCCAGGCTGGTGACAGCACCGTAGAGGCCGATTCGCGCCGAGTCCACTTCCCCGTCGCGCTCGAACGTCATGTCCTTGTTCTGGAGCTCGAGAGTGACGGGAACCAGAACCTGTTGATCGTTGATCTTGAAGTAGTCACTTCGAACCTGGAAGGGAAGGCTTGAATAGCCGATGCTGACCTTCACCAGCTCTTTGAGATCGTTATACTTGACCTGCTGCACCTGCTGTATTTTGGAAAAAATTTCGTAGCGATAGAAGGGGTTGCTCTTGTAGCCACTGGCATAGGCGGGATTGTGTCTTCCCGGACTAAAGTAAGGACGATCCTGTTTCTCGCTGAGGCCCGCCTGCTCGGCCCAGGTCAAGCCCATACCCGGCATATGGAGCAGAGCATCCTTTTCCTCGGGATTGAGGGCCAGGTGGTAGTCTCCCGTGAAGGAGTCGTCCACGAATTCCAACATGATGTCGTCTCCGACTCCGTCAACGTGCCGATAGCGCCAAGTTTCAAATGGGTAAACGGTGGTCTGTCCGCCACCTTCCTCAAAGGGGCGATCGTAAAAGCCTCCGGAGGGATAGCTTTCAATCTCGGCCGGCTCGCCGTGGATGATATAAATCCTCCCTCGATCTGTTTTCCAGCCCGGCTTGCCGCTATGGAATCGCTCATTGACGTAGGCGATCCGGCGATAATGTTCCTCCTTGAATTCATTGGACGCCGTTCTCAGGTCTGGATCTCGCCGGCGCCAGAACTGTTCGATGAATTGTTCCTTTTCGTCCAGCGTGGAAAGACTGTGAAAAACTGATTCCTCATCTTCACTAATAAGGTAGACAGCGTCTTCTTTCAGCCATTTCTTGAAATAATCCTCCGCTTCCTCACGTTGAATGTCGGGGTTTGCTTTTTTCTTCTTTTTCTTCCCTGCCAGTCCCTGGAACGAAAGCCCCAGTGACACGACGATCAGAACGACCAAGGATCGGAACAGATGGTGGCGGTGGATCTTCATGACTTACCTATTCTACTCAGGATGCGATCGGTGATCAATTCTCTCAAGTCGGGCGGCCAACAGAGCCGCCCCTTTGCGCTCGCTCTTGTGGCATCATAGATCAGCCTCTAGGATTTAGAACTTGCATGTCCCGGACTTCTTTCAGGGAATGACGAAGAGAGTCCAGTCGCCAACTAGACTTGTTGCCGTGGTCGGAACGCTTCCCACCCTCCTGACCGTGGCTCTGGTCCTGTTGCCGGGGAATCTCTTCGCTCAGAGAGAAAAGCAGCCCCTCTTCACCGCCGAGTCTGAAGTTGTCCGGATTGACCTCATCGTCACTGACAAGAAGGGGAGATTCGTTTCTGATCTGCAGGCCCACGAGATAGAAATCTGGGAAGACGGCAAGAAGCAAGAGGTCACGTCCTTTCAGCGACTGGGGGAAGACGACATCTCAGCGGCTCAGAACGACCGAGAACCCTTTCGCCCGGAAGATACTCCTGCTGCTCAGCCGGGTGAGGGTGCTCATTTCGTCGTCCTTCTCGACCTGGAGAGCATGTCTTTCGATTCGCTGCTCAGGGTCAAGCACTCTTTTGAAGAGTTCTTTCAGTCTCATTTAGCGGCACGGGATCGGATCATGCTGGCGAGCATCAAGCGGGGCCTGCGAATCCACCAGTCCTTTACCAGTGATCCGGACAAGCTTCGAGGGGCGCTCGAAAAGATCTCATTCAGGCCTCAGGAAGGGATCAGCATAATTCGCTTCATGGACGAAGTGGAGGTCATTTTTTCGCAAATCCAGGACCGTGATTTTCCTCCCCCTCAACCCGGAACCGTGTCGCAGGATCTGGAGTTGGCGATTCGTGCGGCAATAGGCCAGGGAAGACTGCTTCTAACAATAAGGGTTGTATCCGGAGTGCAACGAGAAAGGCAAGAGGTTTCAGACGACTGGAAGTGTGGGGGATTCCGGATACGACCCTGTTGGACTGAGCCGCTGGTGGCTGCTATGGGGATTGTTTCAGGTGTGAGCGGATGAGGGAGGCAAGTGGGGAGTGCGGGAAGGGGATATTCCGCCCGGATTGGGGGGGGAAGGCACCCGATGAACAAGTAGGGGGATGAAAAGGGGACCGGCAGAGGGCTGGGGAACGGTAGAGTAGACGCGGGAGTAGGAAGGCCGCTGAGCAGCAAAGAGGCAAGCTCGGCAGTCCCGGGATGCGAGGAAAGAGTGGTTGAGAGAGCTTCACGGGGAGTGGATCCTTTCCTCGATTCGATACGGTGTAGGGAGGAGAGTGTCGACCCTGAGCATTGGGCCTTGGCCGCAGACGGGACACAGCAGATGGGGCTGTTCTAGGGGAGGAGTGTCGGCACAGGAAAGGCTGGTCTCGGGCTGCGGATGGCGGGTGTGGATAGGAGCGAGCAGGCGCCGGCAAAGTGCCAGCTTTTGTCGGCGGCAGCGGTTGGCCAGAAAGCCGTAACTGCGGATGCGCACAAAGCGGGTCGGCAGGGCATGAAGTAGGAAACGGCGAATAAACTCCTGCTGCTGCAGTACCAGGGTTCTGGAGCGCCCCCCCCGCCGGTAGTCTTTGCAACGCAAGCTCACCTGGCCTTGCTGAAATGACAGCAGTCGCCGGTTGGAAATGGCCACCCGATGGGTGTATCGAGCCAGATACTTGAGAACCTGCTCGGGCCCGCCGAAGGGAGGCTTGGAATAGACCACCCAGTCGGTTGCACGCAGTTGTCTGAGCAGAGTTTTCCAGTGCTCTGGGCAGGCCAAAGACTGGAGCTGTCCGTGAAAGGAAAGCTCTCCGGTGTGATAGTGGCGATCCAGAGAGTGAAGAAACTTTCCCCGGAAGACACGGCTGAGCACACGCACGGGCAAAAAGAAGCTGTGGTGGCAACTGACCCAGCTGCTTTCGTCTGCACCAAGCCCTCCACCGGGGACGACACAGTGCAGATGGGGATGGTGCATCAGGTTTTGACCCCAGGTGTGAAGGATGGCCAAGAACCCGATCTTGGCTCCCAGATGGCGCTGGTCGCGGGCGATCGTCAGTAGAGTCTGCGAGACGGCCCGGAAAAGGATGCCGTAGATCTGTCGCGGATTCTGAAGGGCGATGGGGCCCAGTAGCGCAGGCAACGTAAAGACGACATGAAAGTAAGGCACTGGCAACAAGTCGGCGGCGCGATCTTGTAACCATTTGGCCTGACAGCTGCCCTGGCATTTGGGGCAGTGGCGGTTGCGACAGGAGTTGTAGGAGATCTCCTGATGATCGCATTGCTGACAAGCCAGCACATGCCCACCCAGGGTGGCAGTTCGGCAGGACGCGATATCCCGTAGCGCCTTGCGTTGCTCACCAGAAGTGGGATGCTGAGCCAGAAAAGTTGTTCCTGCACTGCGAACCACATCGGCCACTTCCAGCCGATGTCTTCCCACCCTTAGCTGGAGCTGGGGAAACGGGCCAGCAGGTCTTGAGTCCGGCACTTGGAGCCGGGAGCATGAGTAGCTACGTGCAAGTAGACCGAAGTAGTGTTGAGGCTGCGGTGCCCGAGCAGCACCTGGATGGTCTTCAGATCGGTTCCGGCCTCCAGCAGATGAGTGGCAAAACAGTGACGCAGCACATGGGGACTGACCCTTTTGGCCAATCCAGCCCGGCCAGCTGCCTGCTTACAGACTCTCTGCACCGAGCTTTTGGAGAGAGCAGAGCCGTCCTCTTTTCCGGGAAACAGCCAACTGGCAGGTTGATTTCGCTTCCAGTACATCCGAAGCTGCCCCAGCAGTGTCTCCGAGAGAGGAGCGTAGCGGTCTTTGCGGCCTTTTCCGCGACGGATTCGAAGTACCATCCGTTGACTGTCGATGTCCGAGACGGCCAAGTGCAGGGCCTCGGAAAGTCGCAGCCCAGCGGCGTAAATCGTCATCAGCAAGGTCCGGTGTTTGAGGTTGTCCAGGGTTCGCAACAAGCGGGCCACCTCGTGGGGGCTCAAGACCACAGGAAGTTTCTTTTCCTGCTTGGGAAAGGGGATGTGCTCGACGGCCCAGTCTTTGTTCAGGCAGACCCGGTAGAAGAAGCGCAAAGCGCAAACCGTTTGGTTGAAGACCGGCCAGGAAGCCTTCTTGGTTTCCACCAGAAAGACCTGATACTGGCGAATCTGCTCGGGTCCCAACAGATGAGGGGACTTGCCGAAATGGCGCGCGAACTCAGCCACCCTTCCGACATAGGTTTCGATGGTGCGCTCTGCATAGTTGCGGATCCGCAGATCCTCGATCATCCTTTGGCGTAAGATAGTCATGACAGACTCCTTTCGTGAGGTAGGGTTATTGGTTTTTGCAACAACACCTTGCCTCACGAAGGAGCCTCTTGGCCACTCCGAGACCTTAAGTCTCGATATCCAAAAGTGATACTGGATTCTTGAAGAGAGAGCCCGGGGAGATTCCTACCGCTGGAAGCGGTTTAGTTCAACGATCCCAAAAGCCCCCATGTGCCTTCCTCTCGGTCGAATCCACGCAGGATGTAGCACTCACATTGCGTCAAGTTCCTCCAATTCGAGAGTTGAGCTACTTCTCGACCAGTGGTGCCGGCATCTAGTTTCTCAGAGACTGAGTTGGCTAGGTTGGCCAGCTTTCCCGAGGAAATCCCGGGCGATGACCTGATCAGAGCATTCACGCTGACGGGTGCCGACCGAGACCTCGTCGTCATCCGGCGGCGGGCATCAAACCGCTTGGGGCTCGCGCTTCAGCTTTGTGCACTTCGCTACCTCGGCTTCGTTCCGCGCAATTTGAGCGCAGCTCCGCGATCCGCCGCCTGCTTGCGGCGGAGCTGCAGAACTCACATAACCGTCTACGGTTCTTCTTCGTCCGGTGGTGTTGGGGAAACGATGTTTTCGGGAACGCCGGAGCAATCGACTCGAGAAAAGCCAAGGTTCCGTCGTTGGTGTCCTACTAACAATTCAGGAGGAACAGTATCCGAGCCATCAAATTGTTGATCGTCTGATACCTTTCGGCTGGTGCCGCAAGAATCTCCTCCTCCGACTGCACGTACCCTGACGGCAGCAGCTCTCCCCGACAGTGCTCGACAAGCTGATGGGCCGCCTCGGGTGTGGTTTCCAAATGAAACTGAAGACCCAGTACCCGCTTCCCAAACTGGAACGCCTGGTTTTCACAGGCTTCGCTCCTGGCCAGCAATCTCGCGCGCGGTGGCAAATCGAACGTCTCACCGTGCCAGTGGAACACTGTTATCGAGGAAGGAAAGCCGAACTTGTTCTCCGAGGACACCGCCTGGACGGGAAACCAGCCGATCTCCTTCGCGAGGTTCGCATAGACCTTTGCACCCATAGCGCTGGCAATCAGTTGGGCGCCAAGACACACACCCAGAACGGGCTTCCCCGTCTGGATGCAATCGCGAATGAAACGTTGCTCGTCAGCCAGCCAGGGATGCCGGATCTCATCATTCACACTCATGGGGCCGCCCATCACGATCAGGAAGTCGACCTCCTGGGCGTCCGGTAGATCGGTCGATTCGAAGAACGGCGTGCGCGTTATCTCGTATCGGGCTGAGCGGAGCCATGACTCGATGCTGCCGAGTCCTTCGAATGGAACGTGCTGCAAATAGTGAGCTCTCATGACGTCGCAATCCAACGGCTAACAAGCTACCCGAAAGGGCACTGGAGCTACCATCAGAAGGTGTGTAAATAGCATAGGCGGTGAGTATCCTTCCGGGTTGATTTAAAACCCAGGGCCGAAAGGCCCGCAACGGAAGGAGTACACACCGCAAGAGCAAGCAGAACATTGAGGAAAGTGTGGAGTCAAGAGTTTGTTTCGAGGAGCTGGAAGATTGGGTGCGGGAGAAGATCCAAGGCTGGGTTCAAGAGCTGCTGGAGGAGGAAGTCACGGAGTTATTAGGGCGGCGTAAGAGTGAGCGGCGAAGGGCCGTGGACGCTCCGTCGGGCTATCGCAATGGATATGGGAAGCCGAGGCATCTGACGCTGAGCTCGGGGACGATCCAGGTTCGAAGGCCTCGAGTGCGGGATCTAGAGGAACACTTTGAAAGTCGGGTGTTGCCCCTGTTTGCCAAGCGGACGCGGCAGGTTCGAGAACTGATCCCTGAGCTGTACTTGCATGGTCTGGCGCTGGGGGATTTTGATCTGGCTCTGAGAGGGCTTTTAGGGGAAAAGGCGCACCTGTCGTCCTCCACGGTGGCCAGATTGAAAGAGAAGTGGCAGGCCGAATGGGAAGTCTGGCAGAGTCGACCCTTGAATGATCTGGAAGTGGTGTATTTATGGGTAGATGGAATCTACGTCAAGGCGGGTCTGGAGAAGGAAAAGGCAGTCCTGCTGGTGGTGCTGGCCGCCTTAAGTGACGGAAGCAAAGCCGTACTGGTGCCGGCAGCGAGGGCTGACTCTGGCGGCTGAGCTAATCGAGCAGGACTGGGACCGGATGGTGACCTTTTACAACTATCCAAAGAAGCAGTGGCAGCATCTGCGAACCACCAATCCAGTGGAGTCACCGTTTGCCGCTCTTCGGCTGCGAACGGACGCGGCCAAGCGATTCAAGAAAGTGGAAAACGCCCAGGCGGTGATCTGGAAGATGCTGCTGGTGGCGGAGCAGCGATTCCGCCGGTTGAAGGCACCGGAGCTGATGAAAGACGTCTACCAGGGCGCCAAATATGTCAATGGAGTCCCGGTCAACCAAGTCCCGGAGGAGAAAGCCGCCTGATGTTTTTCCACACCTATTGACAAGAGCTCAGTTTGCCGATCCGATGATCTGGCATGATGCCGCCACGTGGGGCCCCTAAGAAGCTGGGCGCTCGCTGCTTGCCGTTGTGTTTGCCCCTGCTCTAGCAGCCTATCTGGACTCCTCCTGTCAAGGGTCCTGTTCATTTTTTCGAATTCAGCTGATCTGGGCCCTGGCGACGAAACTCGGATGCTGGGTTGAAGCCAGGAGTTTCGCTGCAGGTCCAGAATCGCTATCGGATCATCTTCTCCTCCTTGGGTCTCTGGCATGAAAGCATCGACTTTTTGCGATTCGGTGTGGACTGCAGTCGTATCTCCGGCCTCTTAGTGGAGCTGTGTTCTGGCTCCGGGCCATGATGAATATTCGCGCGTGGGGCGCCTATCGTGGTGACGGCCATCGAGTGGCCAAGGCTGCTATCGGCGTGTTCCCCGCGCCGGTCTGACCGGTTCGCCATCAGTTCGAATCCTCTCATGCAGTTCCCAGGGAAAGATCTTGACAAATCTTTTATCGCTTAAGCTCGCTGGGGTTCATAGGCGGCGTCACGGGTGGAAACGGCCCAGAGTAGACGGGCCAGCTTATTGGCCACAGCCACTGCCGCTTTGTTGTGCCCCCGTCGTTTTTCAATCTCCAAACCCCACCTGTGCAAACGGTCTGGCCGCTGCTTGGACTTGGCCGTCCACAAGACCGATCGCCCACCGTGGATCAAGAGAGTGCGCAAATAGATGTCCCCTTGCTTGCTGATGCACCCGAGTCGACGCCGCAGACCGCTGGAGTGCTCCCGCGGTGTCAAGCCCAGATAACTGGCAAAGTGTCGTCCCGAATCAAAGCGCCTCAGATCTCCCACAAAACCGGCCACCGCTGTGGCTGTCAGCAATCCCACCCCGGGGATCGACTGCAGTTGTTCAATCGCAACACTCTGTCGCGATAGCGCTTTCAGTTTCCTTTCGATCCGATCGATTCGCCCCTCCAGCTCTCTGACTTCCAGACAGATCTCCTCCAGCACCGATCGGATCCCATTCGGAATCTCCACTTCTGCATCTTCGATCCATCCTCGCACCCGCTCCACGGCCTGGCAGGCTCCAACGGGAATCGTCAAACCGAATTCCCGTAGAATGCCCCGCATCGTATTGATCCGTGCCGTGCGGGTGCGCATCCATGCCGTCCGCACCCGATGTAAGGCGGTCAACTGCTGCTGCGATTCATTTTTGATCGGAACCGGTCGAATGGCACTGTTGCGGTGGGCTTCCAACAACCCTTTCACATCACTGCGATCCGTCTTGTTGCGTAACACGTACGGCCGGACGTAGGCTGGCGGCAGCAGCACAACTTCGTGCCCCAGTTCCCGGAATCGCCGGCCCCAGTAGTGAGCCGAACCGCAGGCTTCCATCAGAATCGTTGCCCGTTGTTGCTTGGCCATGAACCTCAACAACCGAGTTCGACCCAGGCGATGCGTCTTCTCCATCCGACCAGGCTGCTCGGAAATCCCAATCTCAAAGACCGACTTTGCCAAATCCACTGCGATTGTTCTATGCTTCATTTCAGACTCCTCCTGATACAGTTAAAAACTTTGGCTCTGGCACTTTAGATGCCGTCTAAGCCTAAAGGAGGAGTCCATCTCATCATGGTGAAAGTCGCCTCCCGGTCAGCTGGTGCCAATAGACTGGTGCCATGTCGATGGGCAAGCGTAAGAGACAGAGCGAGATATGGGTGTCGGCAACAGAGCTGGCCAAAGCGCCTGGACAGAGTGCTGGACAAGCACGGGTTCGATGATTTTGTGGAAGCGGAATGCGCCACTTTCTATGCTCCCAGCCGAGGGCGGCCGGGCTTGGCTCCCGGCATCTATTTCCGGCTGCTGCTGGTGGGCTACTTCGAAGGTTTGAGCTCGGAGCGAGGCATCGCTTGGCAAGCCGCTGATTCGCTGGCGCTGCGCGATTTTCTGGGACTGAATCTGAGTGAGTCATCGCCCGATCATTCGACCATCTCCAGGACCCGGCGACTGATCGCTGTGGCCACGCATGAGGCGGTTTTCTCCTGGGTGCTGAAGCAGATAGCCGAGAGCGGGTTATTGAATGGCAAGACGATCGGCATCGATGCCACCACGCTGGAAGCCAATGCGGCGCGGCGCAGCATCGTGAGACAAGACACCGAGCAGGGTTACGAAGAGTTCTTAACGGAGTTGGCAGTAGCCTCCGGCATCCAGACGCCGACCCGAGAAGATCTGGCCAGGCTGGACCGCAAGCGAACCGGCAAGGGATCGAACCAGCAGTGGAAGCACCCGCATGATCCGGATGCGCGCATCGCCAGGATGAAGGCCGGGCGCACGCATCTGGCGCACAAGGCAGAGCATGCAGTTGATCTGGAGACGGGAGCCATCGTCTCGGTCACGGTTCAAGGAGCCGATCAGGGCGATACGCAAACGATGGTGAAGACACTGACGGAAGCGGCCGAGAACGTAGAACAAGCTCTGCCAGAGGGACAGGGCATCGAAGAGGTGGTGGCCGACAAGGGGTATCACAGCACGGAGCGGATGGTGGATCTGGAGGCGGTGGGACTGCGTAGCTATGTGAGCGAACCGCGACGAGGGAAGCGACGCTGAAGAGGAGACCCTCAGGCCCGTGATGCGGTCTATGGGAACCGGCAACGAATCCGGGGTCGGCGGGGAGGGCGACCATGAGTTCACCGAAGCGCTCCAGCGGGTCGGAAAAGGCGAGCAGGACGGATGAGCCTTCACGGAGCCGCCACCGGCGTTTTCTGGGGTTTACCTGCGAAATGATTGGGGGACTATTTGGGGGATTAAATGAACTTAGAATAAACTTAAAATACTGACAATAAACGATTAAATAATAAATTATGGCGGAGAGGGAGGGATTCGAACCCTCGGTACGGTTCCCCGTACACACGCTTTCCAAGCGTGCTCCTTAAGCCACTCGGACACCTCTCCCGGGTCGATTCGGAGGAGGTGGGATTCGAACCCACGTGCCCGGCTCTTCACCGGGCAACCCGATTTCGAGTCGGGCCCGTTACGTCCACTTCGGTACTCCTCCGCAAGTAGAAAGCAGGGCTCATTACATCGAAGGGCCATCAGCAAGTCAAGGCATGTGCTTTCCTTTCGGTAGCTGTTGTATCATGCATTCTGCGGGGTGAGCGCGAACCCCGTCTGTAGCAGGTTTCGGGCCCTGTGCAACGGGCCCCCCGAACCATGTCAGGTCCGGAAGGAAGCAGCATTAAGGGGATCGCTTCGTGTGCCGCAGGTCTCCCGAAACCTGATCAAAATTCGCCGCGAGCCCGGTTTTCCCCTTGCAGGCAGGGGTGTTGAGGTCCGATGTCCTATCAGGTGCTGGCAAGAAAATGGCGGCCCCAGACCTTTGATAACGTGGTCGGCCAGGACGCCGTTACGCGCACTCTGAAGAACGCCATCGTTCAGAATCGAGTGGCCCACGCCTTTTTGTTTTCCGGTGTGCGCGGGGTGGGAAAGACATCCACTGCCCGCATCCTGGCCATGGCGTTGAACTGCCGGGAGGGGATCTCACAAGACCCTTGTGGTGAGTGTGATTCCTGCCGGGAGATCTCGGCCTCCAACAGCGTCGATGTTCTGGAGATCGACGCAGCTTCCAACACCGGCATCGACAACATCCGGGAAATCCGGGAGAGCGTCCGCTATCAGGCCGCCCGGGATCGATTCAAGATTTACATCATTGACGAGGTCCACATGTTGTCCAGGGGCGCTTTCAATGCCCTCCTGAAGACCCTCGAAGAACCGCCCTCGCACGTCAAGTTCGTACTGGCGACGACTGAGCTTCACAAGATTCCGGAGACCATCGCCTCTCGTTGCCAGCACTTCGAGTTCAAACGAATACCCTTTTCCATCATCGTCCAGCGACTGCGCAGCATCTGCGATGAGGAAAAAGCCGAAATCTCCGACTACGCGCTGCAGGCCATCGGCTCCGCGGCGCAGGGCAGCATGCGTGATGGATTGTCTGCCCTGGATCGGATCCTCGCTTTTGCCGGCTCGGTGATCGAAGACCAGGATGTCATCACGCTGCTGGGGGTTCTGGACGACCGCGTCGTTATCGAACTGATCGAAATGGTGGTCGCCCGGGATCGGGAGAAGCTGCTGCGCCGGCTCACCCAGCTGGCCGAGAGCGGAGTGGAAGCTCACACCGTGGTTCGAAAACTGTTCCAGCATGTGCGCAACATCACGGTCTGCAAGATTGCAGGATGGGACGAGCGGCTTTTACAGCTTCCCGACAGTTTCCGGGAAGATCTGGTCTCTCAATCGGAATCGATCAACCATCTGGAGCTGATTCGGTTCTACGACCTGCTGGTGCGCGTGGAAGAAGAGATGCGCCTCCACCACAACCCTCACCTGCACCTGGAAATGGCCCTGATGGGACTCGTAGAGCTGGCTGGTCTGTCCGACCTGGAGGAGGTAGTCTCCAGGCTGCAGTCAGGAGAATCGGGCAGCGCCCGGTCGGCGGCCGGACCCCCCTCCCAAGACCCGGTCCGGGTCGGTCCCGACACCGAGTCGGCACAGAAGAGTCAGGCGCCTGCCGCCTGCGCAGAAGTTGTCGATCGGCTGCTCGGGCGCCTGCAGAAGGAAAATCTGCCTCTCCATGCCACGCTCAGCCACGCCCGGACAATGACACACGAAGAGGATACTCTCAGCATCGTTTTCGAAAAGGGCGCGGCCTTTCACTACCGGATGGTGGAGCCACACATGCAGGAGTATCTGGCCAGGCTCTGCACCGAGGTGTCGGCGCGGGAAGCCAGGGTCGAGGTTGTCCTGGAGACCGACGCTGCGGGGCAGGATCGGCTCGAGCCCGCGGATGAGCCGGCCGTGCAGGAATTTCTCAAAGCCTTCCCGGGGAAGTATATTGTGGAGGCGGAGAACGGTAAATGAAGATGAAAAAGCTCCAGGAAATGATGAAGCAGGCCCAGTCAATGCAGGAGCAACTCGAGACCGAGATGAACGAGGCCCGTTTCGAGGGCTCGAGTGGAGGGGGCCTGGTGCGGGTCGTCATGGACGGAAAGAAACGGGTCGAGGCCGTTGAAATCGATCCCCAGGCTCTGGGTCCGGAAGACGCTCAACTGCTGCAGGACCTGATCGTCCGGGCTTTCAACCAGGCGGCGGAGAAGGCCGATGAGAAGCTCAAGAACCAGGTGAGTGGATTGGCCGGGGGCCTGCTCGGTTAGGACATGGAGAATCCTGCAGATCCCCTGGGTCAACTGATCCAGCAACTCAAGCGACTGCCCGGAATCGGATCCAAATCGGCGCAGCGGATTGCCTTTCACCTGGTTCGCCAGTCCACCGAAACGTGTACCGAGCTGGCCGACGCCATCACCGACCTGAAAGAAAGTCTCACCCTCTGCTGCAACTGCAATGACATCAGCGGCGAGGATCCCTGCCGCATCTGCAACGATCCGGGTCGAGACTCATCCAGAATCTGCGTTGTGGAGGAGCCTTTCAACGTGCATTCCATCGAGAAAGGCGCCCATTACCGGGGAACCTACCACGTGCTGCACGGCGCCATCTCACCCCTGAACGGAGTTGGCCCGGACAGCCTCAAGATCGAGGGGCTCTTTCGGAGACTCCGTGCGGGTGGCGTGGAGGAAGTGATCCTGGCGACGAATCCGACCAGTGACGGCGAGGCGACCGCCCACTACCTGAGCCAGTTGATCAAACCCATGGAGATTACGGTCTCGCGCATCGCCTTTGGGATCCCGGTAGGCAGCGACATCGAATACGCCGACGAGGTCACCCTTTCCCGGGCCATCTCGGGCCGGCAGACCCTCTGAAGAGGTTCCACGTTTCACGTTCCACGTTCTACGTACAGTCCACTGGGTGCCGGAGTATTCATTGCTAAGAACCGCGAGCCGTAGGCGTTAGGTAAAGAGCATGGAGAATCGGAATCAGACGGGCCGATTGGAACGAATCTGGCTGAAGCGCTACTTCCGGGGACCGATGGACGAGCGCGAGGCGGCTGTGCTCGTCCCTGAGCGGGGACTGGAGGCCAATGCCAACCAGGGCGGCAAGAGGCAGGTGACTCTTCTGGATGTGGATTCCTGGAAGGAGGTGGCTTCCGCAACCGGCACCGAGCTGGATCCCTCCCTTCGAAGGGCCAACCTTCTGGTGAGCGGAGTTTATTTGCGACAATCTCGAGGTCGAGTTTTGGCGGTGGGCGCGAGCCGACTGCGGATTAACGGAGAAACCCGGCCCTGCGAGCGGATGGAGGAGGTCCAAGCCGGGCTCAGGCAGGCTATGGGGCCGAGATGGCGGGGTGGAGCGTATGCCGAAGTGCTGCAGGGAGGAGAGATCCGGGTCGGAGATGTCGTCTGTTGGGAACCGGAACACCCGGGGCTGTGAGCCGCACCGGCTGGTTTTCAGGGAAGGGATTGTTAAGAATTGGCCTGGGAGCCACGTTTTGGTGAGTAGCGAAAAGCGAAAGGATGACGGGGTGCAGACAGCGTTGTCGAGCCAATCCCCTGCCTCAGCCATTCCGGAACTCAAGGAGGCGTTCAAGGCTCACTACAATCGTGTCTTTCAAGTGGCCTATAGGGTCACCGGAAACCGCAGCGACGCCGAGGATGTTCTTCAGAACATCTTCATCCGGCTGATGAAGCGACCCTTTCTCCCCGCCGAGTCGGGCGAGTTGGGCAGCTATCTTCACAGGGCTGCCATCAACGCCTCGATCGACCTGCTTCGCTCCAGGAGGCCGTCGCGGAGAATCCCCCTGGAAGACGTCGCAGTCCGGCTGGGCGAAGGCATCGAATCCAGCCCCGAGGCCGGGCAGCAACAGAAGGAGCTGGCAGACTGGCTTCGATCGGCCATTTCCGGGCTCAGCCCCCAGGCCGCCGAGATCTTTTCGCTCAGATATCTGGAAGGTTACAAGAACCTGGAGATCGCTGAAATGGTCCAGACCTCGCCAGGGGTTGTGGCAGTAGTGCTGCACCGGGCACGACAGCGCCTCCGGGAGGAACTAGCAGAGTTCCTGGGAGAAAAGCTATGAGCGAGAAGCGGGACAGAATTGAGCGACTGCTGGCTGAAGCGGTCGATGAGATCAAGAACACAGAGATGGACCCGGTTGTCGTCCAGGAGGCGGCGGACCGTGTCTGGGCGAAACTGGGCAGTCAAGATCCGGGCGCATCCCCGGCCCGGGGCGTTGAGCTGCGGGGAGTGAGTGATTGCGAGGGTTTTCGTGGCCTCATCAAGCCTTATTTGAATAACCAGCTTTCCGATCCCAAGAGTCTCCTGCTCGAAGACCATCTCGGCGAGTGTTTTTCCTGCCGGCGCGAGCTCAGGATCGCCAGGGACGGGGCCGGGCCACCGCTGCCCGTCCCTGCTCGGTCTACGGGCGGGTCTCGGCGGGTGTGGCTGGCCTTGGGGGTGGCAGCCGTCGTGCTCGTGGCCCTGGGGCTGGGGCGTCTGGGGCTGTGGGAGCGTCTCCTGCCGGCACCGGAGGGACCCGTCGCGGTCGTCGAGGCTCTTAACGGATCCCTTCTGAACGTCTCCGAAGGAAGCGGAGAGACCCTGCACAGTGGGCAGCGCATCGTGGCAGGAAAGGGTCTCAGGACGGCCAAGGACTCGGGAGCCCTGTTGGCTCTCCGAGACGGCTCCACTATCGAGCTGGGAGAGCGAGCGGAAGTGAGAATACGGGAGACCCGCAGCGGCCGCACGATCGATCTGCGCCGGGGCAAGATAATTGTCCAGGCGGCTGCTCAAGAGGACGGATTCCTGCATGTGAAGACGGCCGATTGTCTGGTCCAGGTGAAAGGAACCGTGTTTTCGGTCAGCCGCGGCCTCAAGGGTTCGCGTGTTGCAGTGATCGAAGGCATCGTCTCTGTGGAGTCACGAGGAAAGAGCCACCAGCTGACGGCCGGACAGCAGATGTCAACGCAAAGGAACCTCACCGCCGTTCCGCTGGAGAAGGAGATCGCCTGGAGCAGAAACGTGCATGAGCACATCGCGCTGCTCGAGACGCTATCATCTCTGAGGGGGGAGCTGGAGGAAAGGCTGACCCCGGGGTTGACGTTTTCCACCAGGCTGCTGGCACTGACTCCGGAAGACGCGGTGCTATACGCCTCGCTTCCCAACCTGTCGGGAGGGATCCTCGAGGCCTATGAGCTATTCGAGCAGCGGGTCGGGGAGAACTCCGAACTTCAGGAGTGGTGGGATCAGGCCGGCTCCGAGGGTCGGGTGCTGATCGAGGAGCTGCTGAGAAAGATACAGACGCTGGGGAGCCTGCTGGGGCCCGAAATCGTGGTCTGGTTCGAGATGGGTGAAAGCTCACAACCCGAGGACCTGGTTCTCGTGAGCCAGGCAGCCGATGCCCCAGCCCTGGTCGTCGCCCTGGAACAGGAGGTGAACGCAGCAAACTCAGAAGCTGGGGCTCAGGTGCTGAGGCTGGTCAGTGAGCCGGCTCAGCTTTCTGCTGAGTCTACGGCGAAACTCCATCTGATGGTCTGGGAGGGTCTGTTTGCGGCTTCGCCGGCTGCGGCCAGTCTGCAGCGTTTGGCCTCTGCCTCTCCCCGCCCTACGCCCTTTTCGGCACGTATCGGCGGGGCGTATGAAGAGGGCGTGGGGTTCCTGGTGGCGGCCGATCTGGAGCGGATCATGACCCGGAAGATGAGTAGCGAGGAGGCCCAGGCACTGGGCGAAGCCGGGCTCCTGGATACGAGATTCGTCCTGATCGAACAAAAGCCCAGTGGCGACCAAACCGAGACGAGAGCTGTCGTCACGTTTGCCCGGGAGCGCCGCGGCATCGCATCCTGGTTGGCTGCGCCGGCCCCGATGGGTGGCCTGGACTTTATCTCAGCCGATGCGCACGTGACCGGTGCCTTTGTGGTCAAGGACCCGGCTCTGATGGTCGAGGATCTGCTTGTCTTCATGGAGAGGACCGCTCCTGAGGCCCTGCAGGAGCTGGCCGCTTTCCAGGCAGAAAAAGGAGTTGATATTCAACATTTTGCCGAACCGATCGGTGGGGAAATCGTGTTTGCCCTGGATGGACCGGTCCTCCCGGCTCCAAGCTGGAAGATCGTGCTCGAAGTGTACGATCCGGCGGCCTTTCAAGAGACCCTCGACTGGGTTGTCGAGGAATTGAACATGCAGCTGCAGGAGGAGGGCAAGAGCGGGGTCGAACTGCTTACTGAGAGCAGCGGCGGCCGTGTTTTCTACAGCCTGCTCTCGGGGGACTCCGCCCTGCGGATCCACTATGTTTTCGTGGATGGCTTTCTGCTTGCAGGGCCCAGCCGGGCGTTGCTTCGAAACGCCATCGACCACCGGGAGACCGGATACACGCTGGTCAACGCACAACGTTTCCAGGAACTCCTGCCGGCCGATGGGATGAGCAGCGTATCGGGTCTTGTATTTCAGGATATGGGTAAGATTCTCGACACACTGGCTGACCTGTCCGGTGTCGGTGGCGAACCGGAGGGTTTTCTCCGGGCACTGTTGTCGGGGATGGAGCCGACGCTCTTGTATGCGTATGGAGGAGAAGATCAGATCACCCTGGCCAGCACTGCAACACAGTTCGCGGGGCTGAACGTAGCTTCGCTCATGAGCCTGGCGGGCGGAGGCCTTGACGATCTGTTCCGGGGCAGGGCGGCCGCCCGGAGCCGGCCCGGCAACTAGGAGCGCTCGGGAATAGTGCCTTTAATCGAGCTCGAGGACCTGACGGTCCGCCTGGGCCGGAGAACGATCCTCAAGAGTCTGAAGGCCTCACTGGATGGTCGCTGTATTGGGCTCTTGGGGCCCAATGGTGCCGGGAAGACCACCCTGATCCGGACCCTGCTGGGCTTTCATCCACCTTCATCGGGATGCGGGCGGGTTCTCGGTCACGACATTGCAAGGCATGCCAGGCTGATCCGTACCTGGATCGGCTTCATGCCCGAAACGGACTCTCATATTCCCAGGATGAGCGGAATCCGCTTCGTGCGGATGATGGGAGAGCTTTCGGGCCTTCCGCCAGGCGTAGCCATGGAACGCGCCCACGAGGCCATGTTTTACGTGGGGCTTGGAGAGGCCCGCTATCGTGCACTGGGAACCTACTCCACCGGAATGAAGCAGCTCGTCAAGCTGGCCCAGTCGCTGGTGCATGGACCTCGCATACTGGTCCTGGATGAGCCAACCAACGGGCTCGATCCCCCCGCCCGTCAGCGCATGCTGCGGTTGGTGAATGAGATTCGGGAGGCCGGTAGTGTCCACATTCTGCTCTCTTCCCATCTACTTCAGGATGTGGAGGATTGTGCGGACGAAGTCATTATCCTGAAAGATGGGGAAATCGCTGTCTATTGCAATCTGGAAGAGGAGCGCAGAGCCCATCGAAAATTCATAGAGATGGAAACTGTGGGCGATCAGGACGGCTTCGCAGAATCGATTCGAAAACTCGGCTGCGAGTGCGTGTCTTACCGGGGGCGCCTCAAGACCGTGCTCCCGGAATCGGTTGAAATCCGCGATCTGTACGAGATCGCCGCCGCCCGCGACGTTCAGATCCGCCGGCTCGACTTCAAACGCGACTCTCTGCAGGACATCTTTCTCAAAGCCATGGAAGGGCGACTCAGTGGCGGTTTATAGAAAGGACTACAGGCCGTACGAGGGGGCGCATACCCCCGCATGGTCGCGGTTTCTGGTGCTTCCCCGCTACGTCTTCCGCGACGTCTTTTCCTCCCGGGTCACTACCATCTTCCTCATTGTCTGCCTCATGCCGTTTCTAGCGGCCATGGTTCTTGTCTATCTTCGCTACAACGTCAAGGCCCTGGACATGTTTGAGCTTGTGGCTCAACAACTGCTCGCGGTCGACCCGGCTTTCTTCCTGAATCTTCTCAAGATACAGTGTGCTCTGGGTCTCATCCTGACGGTGCTGGTGGGCCCGGGGCTGGTTTCGATGGATCTTGTCAACAACGCCTTGCCCATGTACTTTTGCCGGCCCTTTTCTCGAACGGAGTATGTGCTTGGGAAAATGTGTGTGCTGGCCGTGCTACTGTCCGCAATCACCTGGATTCCTCTTACCCTGCTGCTTGGTTTTCAGGCCAGTCTGGCTGGATTCGGCTGGCTGGCGGACAACTTCCGGATTTTGTTGGGGGTCGTCGTCGGATCCTGGGTATGGATTCTCCTGTTGTGTTTTCTCTCTCTGGCCATCTCCGCCTGGGTGCGCTGGCGTCCTGTGGCCGGGGCCACTCTGATCGGAGTGTTTCTGGTACTGGGCGGGTTTGGTGAAGCGGTGAATCGGATCGTGGATACGCGCCAGGGATCGCTGCTGAATCTGAGAGCGGTTGTGGATTCGATCGACGCCTGGCTCTTTCAGGTGGATTCCTGGAGCACCGTACCGGTGGGTCAGGCCTGGTTGTCGCTGGCTTTGACACTCACCCTGTGCCTTCTGGTACTGAACCGCAAGTTGAAAGCTTACGAGATTGTGCGATGAGCCCGGCCAACGATCAGGACTTGATTGTCTTTGACAATGTCTCCAAGTTTTACGGAGAGGTCCTGGGTATAAACCGCGTCAACCTCAGCATTCCGGCAGGTGTCACGAGCCTGGTAGGTCCGAACGGGTCGGGCAAGAGCACCTTAATGAATCTTCTGACCGGGCTCTTGAAACCCTCCCAGGGCTCGGTTCGAATCCTGGGGAGGAGTCCGGCCGAGGCCGAGGCGACCTTTCAGCTGTTAGGCTACTGCAGCCAGTGGGATGCCTTCCCCAAAGGGTTGTCCGGACTGCAGTTCGTTGCCGGGTATCTGAAGCTGCACGGTATGGGAACCGGAAAAGCAGAGGAGAGGGCCTGGCGGGCGATTCAGCAGGTTGGTCTCACGGAAGCGGCTGACCGAAAGATTGCCGGGTACAGCAAGGGCATGCGCCAGCGCATCAAGCTGGCCCAGTCCATCTCCCACCAGCCGGCCGTCATGGTTCTGGACGAGCCTCTCAACGGCCTGGACCCCATGGCTCGGGCGGAGACGATCGAGCTCTTTACCAGCCTGGCAGGGCAGGGCCTTCATGTCATTATTTCCAGTCATATTCTTCATGAAGTAGACATGATTTCGGACACGGTGATCCTTCTCGACAATGGATACGTCGTTGCCGAGGGGGATATTCGGGGGGTCCGCAGTGAGGTCAATGAGCATCCCATGCAAATCCTCATACGGTGCGACCGCCCCTCCGTGATCGCCGCTCAGGTCTTCGAACAGGACCACGTGACGGAGGTCAAGCTGCACGAAGACGGGGCCGGGCTGTTTGTGAGAACCCGCGACGCCGATCGGTTTTACCGGCTCCTCAACCGGGTCATTCTGGAGAAGCGGCTGAACATAGAGACGGTCGCACCGGCAGATGAGGATGTGCAGTCGTTGTACGGCTACCTGATCGGGGAAGGCCGCGGAAACTACTCATGATGGATCAGACGACGGCCACTTCTTTGCCGAGCTGGGGGTACCGCTGGAGGCAGGTCAAGGCCGTTGTGGGCCTGGAGGTTCGGAAGGCGCTCAGGGGCCGCCGTTTTCTGGGGGCCTTCCTGCTGGCTGCCGCTCCCGTTTTGCTCTTTTCTCTCCGCTTCCTGGTCCAGGTGACCGGGGTTGCCGATGACGCAATCCGCTCTCTGGGGGGCCTGGCCGTCATTTACGCGCTGATCTATCGGGCCTTCATTCTGCGACTGGTCGTGTTCTTCGGATCGGTAGTGATTTTCACCAGCCTGTTCCGGGGAGAGGTTCTAGAGAACACGCTCCACTACTATTTTCTGTCTCCCGTGAGGCGAGAAATTCTGGTACTGGGCAAGTTCTTCTCGGGAGTCCTGATTGCTTTTGCCCTTTTTGGCTCAAGCACCGCTGCTTCTTTCCTGCTGCTCTATCTACCCGGGGGCCAGGAGGGGGCCGGGTTCTTTGCGACCGGTCCGGGCCTATGGCATCTTTGTGCCTACCTGGGGGTCACCCTCCTGGCCTGCCTGGGTTACGGCGCAGTGTTTCTGCTGATGGGATTGAGGTTCAGGAACCCGATTGTTCCCTCAGTTGTGATTCTGGGATGGGAAGCTATCAACTTCCTGCTTCCTCCCACCTTGAAGAAGATCAGCATCATCTACTACCTGGAGTCGCTGTGCCCGGTTGCGCTTCCAGCTGGTCCGCTGACGATTCTGGCCGACCCGGCACCCCTGTGGCTGGCCCTCCCGGGCCTGCTGCTGCTGACCATCCTGCTCCTGACTCTGGCTGCGTTGCAGCTGCGCCGGCAGGAGATCAACTATACTTCTGACTGATGGGCTGTAATGCTGGGCCTTGGGCTCGTCTGGAGGGCGGAAGTTCGAGAACCTTTTGTCAAACGGTATCTGTCGCCCCTCCGGGGCTGATGGCCTTTGTCCGTCCGTGTCCGTGGGCTTGCGCCCACGGCTATTCTCTTCCGGCCGCTATGCGGCCTTCATGGCGAGCCCCCGTTCTGTAGAGCCGTAGCTGCTGGGGAGAATATGGAACACAAGTTGATCATTTTCGGGTCCGGTTGTGCGGGGTCCACTGCCTCCATTTACGCCGCACGGGCTAATCTCGAGCCCCTGGTTCTGGAGGGTCATGAGCCCGGTGGGCAGCTCTCCCTGACCACCGACGTGGAGAACTATCCAGGGTTTCCCGAAGGAATCCAGGGTCCAGACCTGGTGCTGCTCATGAAGCAGCAGGCGGAGCGCTTTGGGGCCGTCTACCGCATGGAAGTGGCCGAGAGGGTAGATCTAAGCGGCCGCCCTTTCGAAGTTTATACGGAGAAGGACGAATATCGGACGGAGAGCATCATTGTCGCCGCCGGAGCTTCTGCAAAGTTGATAGGCCTGGAACCGGAGAGGGCCCTGCTTGGACACGGGGTCTCCACATGCGCCACGTGTGACGGCTTCTTTTTCCGGGAACGCGAGGTCGTCGTCGTGGGCGGGGGAGATACTGCCATGGAGGAGGCCCTGTTTCTGACCAAGTTCGCCACTCGTGTGACCGTCATCCATCGTCGCGACGAGCTGCGGGCTTCCAAGATCATGGCCGGCCGCGCGCTTGAGCACCCCAAGATCGAGTTTCTCTGGGATACCGTCGTCGTCGACATCCTGGACCAGGAAAAGCGCAACGTGGAGGCGATTCGAACCAGGAACGTGAAGACCGGTGAAGAAAACCTGCGGCCAACCGACGGTGTCTTCATCGGCATCGGCCACAAGCCAAACACCGAGTTCTTTTCCGGCCAGCTGGAATTGGATGGGCACGGGTATTTAAAGCTTTTCGGCAGCTCCAGGACCAGCGTAGAGGGTGTCTTTGCCGCCGGAGACGTCCATGACCACGTGTACCGCCAGGCGGTCACGGCAGCCGGAGCCGGCTGCCGTGCTGCCATCGACGCGGAGCGCTGGCTGGACTCACAGCAAGTCGCGGGTTCTTGACAGGCTCCCGAGCCGGGCCGCTGCCCGCCATCCCCGGCCGGGTCTTTCAGAGAGAGTCTTTTGAGTCCAACCAGAGAAGAGGGACGCCTGAAGCTGGGTCGATACTCGTGGGGGGCTGCACTAGCCCTGGTCTGGGTCATCGCCCTTGTGCTTGCCGTCGTTGTTCCCGCTGATCCAGTAGCAGACCCGCTGTCAGCGACGGATGCGGCACGCCGCCTGCTGCCCGTTTCGGGTCTCAAGGTGTCGAAGGTACCGGCGCTGCTGCTGCTTGCGGTTTCGATTTTCTCGGGTTGGCTGCTGGGCTCCAACGCGTTCCGGCCAAGAAATCCCGAGGCGAACAACCGCGGGCCCTCAGCCCTTCACTATGTTCTCCTGGCAGCGATCCTCGCCGCGGGAGCCGCCATCCGGTTCTACGGACTCGACTTCGGCTTGCCCCTTGGTTTCCATCCTGACGAGCCCAACAAGGTGCGTCAGGTTCTCCTCATGGACCGCCTGGGCGATCTCAACCCTCGCCGCTACTATCACCCCAGCTTCCTGATTTATTGCACCTTTGTTCTCAGCAAGGTTCTGAACCTCTTCGCACCGCTGGAAGGCCAGAGGGAGCTGGTCCTGGTGGCCGGCCGGGCTGTCAGTGCAATGGCCGGGACGGTATCCGTCGGTCTGCTTTACCTGCTGGTTCGCAGATTGAAAGATTGCGGCAGCGCACTGATTGCGGGAGCTCTTCTCGCCTTTGCTCCTGTTTCGGTTACGTGCAGTCGGTATCTCAAAGAGGATTCCCTCCTGGTGGCGGGAGTCTTACTGACAGCACTGCTCTGGGTGACTTCGATCCAGAGGCAGAGTCGCTTCTGGTTCGCTCTCTCGGGGGCGGCGGCGGGGCTCGCTTTTTCGGCCAAGTATACGGGCTTAGTGCTGATCTCCCTCTTTGCAGTCTGGCCCTGGGTCGTATCGCGGAGGTGGAGGGTGGACGCCAGGCTGCTGGGCTGGAGCGCCCTGGCCCTGTGTCTGATGGGGGCCGCTTTTCTGGCGCTCACTCCGTTTGCGCTGGTCGAACCCCACCACGCGGCCAGCGGGTTTCTATTCGAGGCGCGTCACGCCGTCGCCGGCCACTTTACGGGTGGGTATCCGGTCCTCTTCAAGATCAGTTCCTGGTCCGAGTGGTGGGTGTATCACATTGGTCGAAGTATCATTCCAGGGATGGGGCTGCTGCCAGCCCTGCTGGGCCTGGTCGGGGTGGGACTGTTTCTGCGCCGGCGAAAACCTGAGGGCCTGATCGTGGTAGGGCTCTTCCTGCTCTTTCTGCTTCCGGCTGAAATGGCGCGGTCCAAACCGCATCCCCAACCCGAGCGCTACATCCTTTCCGTGATTCCTTTTCTGTGCATCGCGGCCGCCGCGACGTTGCGCCACCTCTGGGAGACCGGGTCCAGGAAACTGATGGTCGGATTCCTGGTCGTGGCGCTCGGGAGTTCCGTGGTTCGTTCTCTGTATCTGGCGTCCGACCTGACGAATGACACGAGAACCCGCCTCGCGACCTGGCTGCCCGAGAACCTTCCCGAGGGGTCTCGCATCCTCATGGATTACGCGAGCGTTTATTCCGGCAGCCTCTCCACGCCCAGACTTCGCAGGAAGTATGGCGCGCTGGTGCGCTGGAGGGGGATGCACGGAGAAGGCTTTAACTATGTCGTCGAGTCAAGCTTCGGGTCGGGTCGTTTCTTTGAACAGCCCAATACCCACGTACAGATCCAGAATCAGCTGCTCGAGCTGCGGGCCCGAGCTGAACTGGTGAAGGAATTTCGTGCCGGATCAGGGTCCTACGGCTTCCACAATCCTCTTTTGCGGCTCTACAAGCTGCCGTAGCCACGTTTCAGGTTCCACGTTCCACGACTGCCGGGTATTGGGACTCGTAGGGGCGATCCCGAGTGGTCGCGCGTCCAGCGGGCCGGCACAAGACCGGCCCCTACGCACGGCCGCGTTCCGGCCTCGGTCGTTGAGTGCAGGGAGACTACGGCTCGTCAGGTGCGAAGGGTCAATCCTCCGTCTACCGTGACGGTCTGGCCGGTGATGTAGCCATCGGGTTCCAGAAACAGACGGACGACCCGGGCGACGTCTTCCGCCCGCCCGAACCTAGGAATGATCCCATCGCTTACGAATCGGTCATACTTTCCAGAGCGAATGGATTGTAGAGCCATGCCGGCTGCATTCACTCCGGGCGCGACGACATTCACCCGGATACCGCCCGGGCCGCCCCATTCTTTGGCCATCACGCGGGCGGCATGGACCAGAGCCGCCTTGGGTCCGGAGTAGTTGTAGCTTCCCGGAAAGAGTCCTACGGCCTGCCTGCTTGCGATCAGGACGATGGAACCCTCCACTTCCTCATCCCGCATCACTCGGGCGCAGTCTCGAGCCAAGAGGAGAGGCGCAGCATAGTTCTGTTGGAAAGATTCGGTTAGATCCCCCACCTCGGCCGATGCGAAGTCGATCCTCCCGGCGTGCCCTGTGAAACAGACCAGTCCGTACGGTCCCGCACCGTAACTGCGGCCGGCTTTCAACAGGTCCCGGCGCGAAGATGCGTCTCGAATGTCTCCTTCCACCAGCAGCGTCTCGGCTCCGAAGTCGCGGTGCAGAGCCGACGCCAGTTGCTCTGCTCGAACCCGGTTGGACCGATACCCGACCACCAGTTTCGCACCCGCCCGGGCGAGCAGGAAGGAAGTTGCCGCACCCAGCCCGCCACTGCCTCCGGACACGACAACAGCTCGACCTTCCAGTGGACGGTCCGGAAACTCGAACTCAAGCGATGTTTCTTCCATGTGGCCGGATTATAGACATGGAACGCGGAACGTGAAACCAGGGGAAAGCGGGAGAGGGAGAGGGCTCAGGGCGGAGAACGTTTAAATTCCCGGCCGTAGCCCTGAGCCCTCTCCCTCTCTTCACACCGGCTGCAGGAACCGAGCACACGAAAGTAGGAGATAGACTCAGGGAATGTGGAACGCGGAACGCGAAACTTCCTCACCCCTCCCAGCGGCGCAGCACGAGGGCCGAGTTGTGTCCCCCCATACCGAACGAGTTCTTGAGAACCGTCTTGAGAGGGAAGCTGCGTTTCCCGTCCACCACGTAGTCGAGGTCGCACTCCGGATCCGGGACTTCATAGTTGATCGTTGGATGGAGTTGTTGTCTTTCAAAGGACAGCAAGACCGCGATGATCTCGATTGCCGCTCCTGCGCTGAGCAGGTGCCCCGTCATCGATTTGGTTGCATTGACGGGGATCTGGTACACCCTTTCCCCAAAGACTTTCCGGATAGCTCTGGTCTCGACAGAGTCATTCATGGGCGTCGAGCTGCCGTGAGCGTTGATTGAATCGATCTCTTCGACCTTCACGCCGCCCATTTCCATGGCTTGCGTCATCACCCTGATGTACTCCGACACGTCGGCCCTCATGCCGGTGGCGTGGAAGGCATCCGAAGTCGCGTTGTAGCCGAGAATCTCGGCATAAATGCGGGCGCCCCGATCCCGGGCGGATTGCAGACTCTCGACCACCATGAGGCCGGAGCCCTCTCCCATCACGAAACCATCCCTGCGCGCATCGAAGGGGCGGCTGGCTTGCTCGGGATGTTCGTTGTTTCTGGAGAGTACTCGCATCGCTCCGAAGGAAGCCATGCTCAGCGGAGTGATGGCGGCCTCAGCGCCTCCCGCCATGACGACATCGGCATCCCCCCGGCGGATCACCCAGTAGGCTTCTCCCACCGCATGTGTGCTGCTGGCACAGGCCGTCGAGATTCCCATCGTCACGCCTCGGGAGCCAAGCCGAATGGCCACATTGCCGGGAAGGGAGCTGGGCAGAACCTTGGGGAGGGCCGTGGGCCGGATGCGCCGGGCCGAGCCCTTCAGGATCTGTTCGATTCCCCCCTCAATCGTAGCCATGTCGCCCATTCCGGTACCCACGACAACTCCAGTTCTTTCGGGGACGATCGTCTGCGCAGTCAAACCCGCGTCTGTGAGGGCCATGTCCACGGCCGCAAGAGCAAAATGAGTAGCTCGATCCAGGCGCTCAGGCCGGTCTACCACGGTGCGTGGGTCGAAGTCCTTCACTTCACCGGCGATTCGAGTCGTGAACTGATGGCGGTTGGTTCTGGGATCCCTGACCTCACAATCAAAGTGGGTGATGGGGCCAGTCCCGGAAACTCCCTCGAATAAGGACCGGCCGAACTCCTCGGCACTGTTTCCAATCGGCGTCACGGCACCCAGGCCAGTGATCACAACCCGTGTCGAATTATCCATCGCGTAGTACCGATCTCCCGGAAAGCGCGGATTATACCAAAAGGCTCCACGATTCACGTTTCACGATTGCCGCCGGCGTGGAACGTGCAACGTGGAATCGTTTAGGCCGTGGATCCCGGCCGCAGATCGACTGCCTCCAGCAAGTCGAAGGTCTCGTCTTCCACCATGGGTCCGGTTCGTTCGAAAATCTTTGCCAGCGCAGGATCCTGCAGGAGCCGCTGCCAGGACTGCTCGAAGTTCGCCACTGACCGGAATTCCCACAGCTCCATATACTCTCCCATATTGCCAACCAGGGTGCGCCAGAAGCCCAACAGCTTCAGATTATGGCTGTGGGTCAAAGGGAAGATCTGGTCTACAAAGAGTTGCTCGAATTCAATCAGATTATGAGCTCTGATTCTGTAAGTTACTTTGAGAACTGGCATTTGTTCAATCTCCAGGACGGTACACCGTCGCAACCGAATCGTCGAAGACGGACTGGACGTTCAGGCCTTCTCGGAGTGCGCTGTAGGCGCTGCGCGTTGATTGTGGGATGATCCTATCAGCCTCTCCTCCAACAGTTCGAATGCGGCGGGCCCGGTTGATTTTCCGAAAAGTACTCACAATAATCTAGTCCATTGGAGTTGGCCGATGGCTCGAACCCCCAGGATAAAGGTTGCACTCCTCTTCTCACTTTGCCTGAGTGCGCAGATCTCCGATCCCGAGCAGTCACGGGCGCCAGAGCATCCTCCGTCATCCGGGATGCCGTTCAGCGCCACCCCGGCGGATGAGCTGGCCAACTATACGGTTGTTCTGCGAACCGAACTGGGAGAGATCGAAATCGGTTTTTTTCCGCAAGACGCCCCCCAGCATGTACGTCAGTTTCTGCGTTTCTCGGAGCTGGGACTTTACACGGGAACCACCTTTCATCGGGTCGTCCCGGGTTTTGTCATCCAGGGAGGCGCGATTGCAACCAGAAAGGTACGGATGCCGCGCGAGTACTCCCGCTATATAAGGCCGCTGCAACCCGAATTCAGCAAGAGAAAACATGTTCGCGGAGTTGTCTCGATGGCCCGCGGAAAGGATCTAGAAAGCGCAGTCGACTCTTTCTTCATTGTTCTGGCTCCCACTCCCAATCTGGATGAGAAGTACACGATTTTCGGCCAGGTCGTGGATGGCATCGAAACGGTTGACGGGATCTCTCAGGTTCCGACGCGGCAGGGGAAGCCCATCTTTCCTATTTACCTTCAGGATGTGCGTTTAAAGGTTCTGGAATGAAAGAAATATCGTGGGTTTCCCTGCTCCCTCGATCCAGCGTGTCCTCACAGACGAATCCGTTCCGCCCTGCTGTAGATGTTAAATCTCAAGCCCCTCACGAAGCCCAGTAGCGTGAGCCCGAATTCCTCAGCCAGCTGAATTGCCAGGCTGGAGGGAGCACTAACCGCAGCCAGAATGGGGGCCCCCAACCGAAGCGTCTTTTGCACGATCTCAAAGCTGGTGCGGCCACTGACCATTAGAATCTTTCCGGTCACGGGTGTCTGACCGGCCGACAGCCTTTCCCCGACGAGCTTGTCCACCGCGTTGTGGCGTCCAACATCCTCTCTGATCAGGATCAATTTCCCCCTCGGGCCGAACAGTCCGGCGGCGTGCAGACCCCCGGTGCTGGCAAAAACGGACTGAGACTGCCGTAGCCGGTCGGGAAGGGAGCTGACGACGGCAGCCGAAACGCGGAAGCTGTTGGAATCGATCCGTGAAACTCCGCTGACTCGAAGCGCTTCCAGGGAGCCCTTGGCGCAGACTCCGCAGCTGGAGGTAGTGTAGAAATTCCTCTGCAGAAGCTTCGGATCAAAGCGAGTGTCCGGCTTCAACTGAATTCGAACGACATTGCATTCCGGCCGGGCTGTGGCCGGTGCCGCCGACTCGATCTGATCGTAGCTGTCGATAATGGACTCTGTGAAAAGAAAGCCCAGGGCCAGTTCCAAGTCGTGTCCCGGGGTTCGCATGGTGATGGAAATACTCTGGTCGACGAGTTGCCCGTTCTCGTGAAAGAGGAGACGAATCTCCAGAGGCTCTTCTACGGCGATCGAGTCGGGACGGGCTTCCGTGTGGCCTTCCCGAACCCTGGTGACAGGGAAATTACGAGTCTTTCTGGTCCCATCGGGACCAACCACGGGAGATGGCACCAGAATCGAGCCGACATCGGTCGCGGGTGGCGCCTTTCGCTCTGGTTGTCGCTTGCTTTCTGGCACTCTGAAAATTCGCTCCTAGTGCACTAGTTGTTCGCGTCCCCTGGGGCTTGGGGCTTGTATCCCGGATCTGCCTCAAAGTTGACCGCTTTCGCGCTGGGCGCCACTCTTGTGAAGCTCGTCCTTTGCACGAGGTTGCCGTCTTCAAACGTCTCCACCAGGATGGGAAAGCCTTCCAGCCCTTCGAATCCCAGAAAGTCGACTCCCGTCTCGAAATCGGCGAATCTGGCGCTTTGCCGGATCCTCCGGGTGAATCTGTTCAACTCGACGAAAATGCTCCTCAGGTTCTCGGAGTCCACGTCACGTGTCGACCATACGGAACTCACCTTTTGCTTTGCTCGAAACACTTCGAAAAGCTGGCAGGAGTAGCCGTTGATTTTTTTCGTTTCCGTCAGCTTCTCGACGCGATGGGGAGTCTGGTCCTGCGTCGTGCTGGTGCCGGTCGACCCCAGGCGCTGCTGCATCATCCGTCTGGCCATTTCGCGTTGGTCAGGCGGAAGATTGGCGATTCGAGCCTCCATCTGAGCCATCATGTTCCCGAGCTGGCTGCTCACCCGGTTGATCACCTGATCGTCCAGAACAAAGTAGGTTTTTCGGTTGTGGTCAAGGACCACCAGCTGCTGTCGATCCCCCCGGAAAATCACCGACGCGTTCATGTCTCCCTTACGCTCCGGATCAAACCGAAACATTCTTTTCCCGAAATAGATGACCCCCCGGTGAGTTTCATTGTCGGAGAAGTCTTCGCTCTCCAACCAGGCGGCCGTTACCTTTTCGGCAACGGCCGACCACGGGGACAGGGCGGATGCCACTACCACGAGGGCCAACAAGCCTTTCCCGATCAAATCGATACGCTCCCTTGAACGATGCCTGCCCATTGTAGCCTGTCGGCCGCGGCGCAGTCACTGTCGTTCCTGCCTCTGTAGGTTCCTTGACGGTTGGGGGTTTCTTGACGGCGACCGACTGATCGACCATGGCGAGTCTCTAACTTCACGCCAACCGGTCGCGGGCCTGAGGCCCCTCCCACTTTCGCCGACGGGAATCTGGAATGTGGAACGTGGAACCCGCCAGGCTGGGCCGGCTTTGGCCGGCCCAGCCTGGCTTCGCTCAGGTCTGGATCAACCTTGCCAGGGCTGCCTCCGCCTGGCGCTGGCTGCGCACGAACGGGTCGGCGCCGGCGTCGGGTCTTCCCGATTCCAGGGAGGACCCGGCTTTCGGCGGAATCAGGACAAAGGGAGCCTGCACGAGCAGGAATCCCCAGATGGCGGTGGGAATGCTTCCGGTTGAGTTGATCAGATAACCGGCAAACATCAAACCGGCCAGGGCCACGAGGCCGTCCAGCGCAGCCGAGAACAGACTCCTCTGAAACAGCAGGGCGCGGTTGATGGCGAGCAGAAGGGTGAGGGAGAAGACGACCGCGGTCGAGCCGGCCGGGAAAAAGCACAGTGCGACCGTCAGCACGAGGTTGACGGTTACCTGGGTCACAGTGCCGATGCGTCCCCGGCGCACCCGCACCAGATAGACCAGGTAGGCCAGGTAGACGGCCGCAGCGACCAGCCGCAGAGCCATTCCGAAAGGAAAGGCGAACGACAGTCCCCACCACAGGGGAGCCGCAAACACGGCCGCCAGGAAGGCAAAGAAGATGCCGCCGGAAAGGGTGGGCCGCTTCATTTCTTTCCTCCTTTCTGGCGATTCTCCTGCATGCGCATCCACTCCAGTTCGATCTCCTCGTCGTTGACGTGGAGGCTATTTCCCGGGTGGCCCGCAAAAGGAGAAGTTCTCTGGTATTCGCGGGTTGTGAGGATGGACTCGGCCACGTTGTAGGGGGAGTCCTCCTCGGAGACTTCGGGCACGAAGATCCTGGCCTTCTTGAGAATGGACTCGAGTTGGGATTGCTGGATCTCAATGGCGCTGCGCTGCTCGTTGCGCAGCTTTTCCAGCTCCGCGATACGCTGTTCAATGACGAGCAGGTGCTTTTGAAGAGCCAGCTTGCGCGCGATCGTCTTGCGGGCCAGCTCCTCCGGTCCGTTCTCCATGCAGAGTCCCAGGTCCGCCACTGCCTTCGACAGCTCGGCGTCCAACCTCGTCTGGTTGTTGCGAAGAGCGTCGAGCATGCGACCGCTTCGGGCCAGCTGACCCTGTTTCTGATCCAGACTCTCCTGCATTTCGCGAATGGCCTGTTTCAGCACGGCCTCCGGCTCTTCGATGACGTCCAGGATAGCGTGGACGTCGGCTTGAAAGAGTCTCTTGACGCGGTTCAGGATAGGCATTGTTGTCCTCCTTTCTCTATTGCTTAACGGTTGTTCGCTGTCGTTTTTGAGCTTCGTCGAGGAACTTCTTGGCGGCGCGGTTCTGTTTGACGCCCTGGTTGGAACCGTCGAACGCATCATCCACCTGCTCCTCCAGCTCCTTCAACTCGGCGTCCGCCTCCTGAGCTATTCCAGGGGCCGCCTGGGCGGCCTGTTCGAGGCGAGCCTTGTAGTTGTCGATCACTTCTGAGGCCTTGGCCTTCTCTCCGGTGCGTACGTAGTCACCGACCTTTTTCATGAGCGCTCCGAAATTGTTCTCGGACCAGGCCTTCCGGTAGACTTTCTGGTCGATCGAGGCCACGGCCTCCGCCTTGCGCTCAGGGGCCACACAGGCGACGAGCAGATTGCCTCCTTCCAGGGTTTGCCGGTAGGAGCGTCCACCCGCCCTGTAGGACAGATCGATTGCCCCGAACTCATGGTTGCCAATCGACTGGTTGGGGATCTGGATCGTGGCCATGAACCCCTTGGTGCTGTTGTGCAGGAGCTGACCCGTCCGGATCAAGGCGGTTCTGCCACTCATCTCGAACGGATAACCGGCCACATCAACGATCCTGGCGCCGCGGGGAAGGGTCACCTTCACGTTCGATCCTTCGGCGAAGACTCGCCTGCTGTCGCTCAATTCTGCAGCCAGAATGGAGCCAAGAGACTCCAGGTGTTCCAGGTAGCTGAACGATCCCATCCCCTGGTCGGCCAGGGATGCCATCAGCGTCTCGTTGAATCCCAGGCCCATGCCTACGGTGGAAACGACCGATCCTTTGTCGGCCAGCCGCCGGGCGATCTTTTGAAGCTGGGCAGGCTCCACGATCCCGGTATTGGCGTGGCCGTCCGAGAGGACAAGAACTCTCTGTCTGCGGGCGCCTTCCGAACCGCGCGATGCGCTTCGCTCGGCCAGCAGCAGGGCGTGGCCCAGATTGGTCGAGGCTCCGGGGGCGAGACCCTTCAGAATGGTGCGCAGGCGGGCGACATTTTGCGGTGTCGCCGGCGCCAGCGCCGAGTCGAGTCTGGCCGAGCTGTCAAAACTGATAAAGGCAATTCTGTCCGAAGGGGTCAGCCGGTCCAGCAGAGAACGGATCGCCTGAGTGGCATACTGCCATTTTTGACCTTCGCCCATCGACCCGCTGCGATCCAGGACCACCAGAATGTCGCTGGGCAGGGTCTCTTCACTGTGCCGGAGGCTGTCCGGTGTGACGACCTTCAGGTCCAGATAAACAGTCCCGTCGCCTCCCTGGACGATCTTGGGCTGGGAGAGGCTGGCGTTCAGCTTCACGCCCGTAGTGGGGTCGATCGTGATGTGCGAGGTGGTGCTCCCGGAGGTCCAGAAGTTTCGGATCGTGTCGGTGCCCCCCAGGATCTGGACCCACAGCAGGGTGGCCCCCACGGCCACCGCCAGGGCCAAAAGGCCGGCCCGGGGTGAGCTGTTAATGAATCGGAATCTGTCTAGCATGCTCATCGTGTTCTTTCTCCTTTGTTTTGCGAATTCGGGTGTTTCCGAATCCGTGCTCACCCTAGCTAGTTCTCGTCCGGAAAGTGACCTTTTTGGATCTCTATCCCGGTTGATAATATTAACCTTTTTTGGCGGGGCCAACTTGTTTCAGTGGTTCCCCAGCTTTTTTGCCAGTAAGCCGCCTGAAGCCCTCTGGCGAAGACACCAATACGCAAGCTCTACACTCCACCTCAACTAGCGAACGACTGGCTGCCTAGAGGCGAAGTCGAGCCAGCACCAGCAAGTTGAAGCTGAGAACCGAAAGATGCAGGTACTGCTGAAAATGCTCCCAGCCCTTCCAGGTACAGCGGTTGGCACCGAAGACTCGCTTGAGCATCGAGATGCAGCCTTCGATTCCAGCCCGAAAACGCCGCAACTGCCGATAGACCCAGCTGGAACGCACCATCTCTGAGACTTTCAGTCGACCCTTCTTGGCGAAGGCCACATCGACAATGCCCTGTTTTTTGGCCCACCTCAGATTGTCTTGGGTGGCGAATCCCCCGTCAAAGCTGGCTTGCCGTGGATAGCGCCCGTAAAGCTGATGGTGGCGCTTGAGCATCGGCTTCATCTGAGCCGAATCCGCCGGATTGCCTCTGAGCACCAAGCAATCGGTCAACAGCGAGGTCTTGCCGCAAGTTAAAAAGATCTTGTGGCCAAAAGTGGTCTCGCGGCCTCCCGTCTGGATGATGTCGGTATGCTCCTCAAAAATGGAAACCACCTTCTCTGCCGCCGGTACCTTCTCGCCCTGCAAGACCCGGCGCTCGGTTTGCTTGATCACCTGCTGCATTAAATGCAAGTAATGACGCAACTTGCCGACAATCACCAGGCTGGGGATATCTTCCCACTGCGAGGCACTTTGCAGGACCACTCGAGTGTAGTGAGCTGTCTTGGCAGCCACCTTCAGCAGATCCTGGTACAAAGGCTTCTTGCGGGCTTGGCCTCGCGTGTTGCGAATATTCGTGCAGCGGCGTTTGGCCCGGCGGCAGTGATCGCTGTAGACCACTGGGTGGTGCTCTTTGAGTTTCCGCAACAGGGCCGTGAGTGTGCGGATCGAATCGTACAGCAACTGCGAGTCGGTGGGATGATGAATGTCACTTTCCACCGCTGTGGCATCGACTCGGATCTTCTTACCCTTTTCCAACCCTTCACCCGCCGCCCATCGGATCAGCACTCGATTGATCTTCTCCCAGCTGGAAGCTCGAATCCGGCTAATGTTGTCTTGCAGACAGCTTTTGCACGGTGTCCATCCCAAGGGCAGGCGGCAAAACGCTCGAAGGCTGATCGAGTCGGCCAGGTGGAAGGCCAGCTTCTGGTAGGAGAGCTGCTGCCAGGTCTTCAGAACGGCACAACGCAGCACCTGTTCGGCACTGAGTCCTGGCGAGCCCTTTTGTGGATCCGTCTTGTCAGACAGATCCTGTAAAACCAAGTCCAGGATCTCTGGATTGTCATCCAGGATCCGGGAGATCATCTGCAGTTCGTAGCTGAGTTGGTGATCGGGCCACAGGGGCGTGAGCGGCAGCTGATTTTCTCGGTTCTTTCTCATTTTGGGAGCTCCGGGTTTGGCATAAGTTCTTTTGTTTCAGTGTTTTAGTAGACTCATCTTAACAAAAGAAGGTGACAAAATCGGAGCTCCAAAATGTGACCTTTCTCCTTTATTTCCAATCATTTACAATCGAACGGACGGGAACTAGACTAGTACCTCCTGCAGGAGGTACTAACAGGAGAGAGTGAAACGGGAGACAGTCAAAATGGATGAACTTTCAGGTGGGACACTGGATGCCCTGCTGCGCGAAGAGAGAAAGTTTGAGCCTTCCGATCATTTTCGGGAAGGGGCCAACTGGAACGATCCCTCCATCTACGAAGACGCGAGCGGAGATCTCGAAGGCTTCTGGGCCAGACAGGCGGAATCGATCGACTGGTTCCGGAAGTGGGATCAGGTTCTGGACTGGGACGTTCCGGACGCCCGGTGGTTCGTAGGAGGCAGGCTCAATGTCTGCTACAACTGCGTGGACAGACATCTGAGCACCTGGCGAAAGAATCGCGCTGCCATCATCTGGGAAGGCGAGCCGGGTGACGAGCGGGTGCTGACTTATCAGGACCTGTACCGCGAGGTGAATCGATGTGCCGCGGTTCTGCAGCGCCTCGGGATTCAGGAGGGCGACCGGGTGGCCATCTACCTGGGGATGATTCCCGAACTGGCGATTTCCATGCTTGCCTGCGCCCGCCTGGGTGCCCCCCACACGGTTGTGTTTGGAGGTTTCAGTCCCGAGTCTCTCAGTGATCGGATCAACGATTGCCAGGCCAAACTGCTGATCACCGCCGACGGAGCGTGGCGCAAGGGCGGGGTGGTTCCCCTCAAGAGTAACGCCGACAAAGCACTGGAGACCTGCGCGACCATCCAGAATGTTCTGGTCGTCAACCGCACCAGCCGGGCTTCCGAAGTACCTATGGTGGAGGGTCGTGATCGCTGGTGGCACGAAGAGGTGAGCCGGTCGGAGGGAAGCCTGGTGGAGCCGGCCAGTCTCGATTCCGAGCATCCCCTGTACATCCTGTACACCTCGGGAACAACGGGTAAACCAAAGGGCCTTCTACACACCACAGGGGGCTATCTTGTGGGAACAGCCGCCACCCACCGCTACGTCTTCGATCTCAAGGACGAGGACACCTATTGGGCGGCAGCCGACATTGGCTGGGTGACTGGGCACAGCTATATCGTGTACGGACCTCTGGCCAACGGTGCCACCTCGGTCATGTACGAAGGGGCTCCCAATCACCCGGACAACGATCGGTTCTGGGCCATTGTCGAAAAATATCAGGTGAACATACTCTATACAGCGCCAACGGCTATTCGAGCCTTTATGGGCTGGGGCGACGAGTATCCGGCTCGACACGATCTCAGCTCCCTGCGCCTGCTGGGGACGGTAGGGGAACCCATCAATCCGGAGGCCTGGATCTGGTACCGGGACAAGATCGGCTCGGGGCGCACCCCCGTTGTGGACACCTGGTGGCAGACGGAAACCGGGATGATCCTGATCACGCCACTTCCCGGAATCACGGTTCTCAAGCCCGGCTCGGCGACATTCCCCTTCCCGGGTATCGAAGCGGACATTGTGGACGACCGGGGGAATTCAGTGCCCCTCGGCTCGGGCGGATATCTGGTTCTCAAGCGGCCATGGCCGGCCATGGCCCGAACCATCTGGGGCGATCCTGATCGCTTTCGGGAGACCTATTGGAGTCGCTTTCCCGGCCTCTACTTTACGGGCGACGGAGCCAAGCGCGACGAGGAAGGATACTTCTGGCTGCTGGGTCGGGTGGACGATGTTCTAAACGTCTCCGGCCACCGGATCGGAACGATGGAAGTCGAAAGCGCCCTGGTCAGTCATGCCGCCGTGGCGGAAGCCGCTGTTATCGGGGTCACGCACGATATCAAGGGGCAGGGAATTGCCGCCTTTGTTACACCTCGCTCAGGCGCGGACCAGGAAGGACTGTCGGATGAGCTGCGCCACCATGTGGCCGAGAAAATAGGACCGATTGCGAGGCCCGAGCAGGTATTTCTGACACCGGAACTCCCCAAGACCCGCAGCGGGAAGATCATGCGCCGCCTCCTCAGGGACGTAGCCGAGGGCCGTATTCTGAGCGACACGACCACCCTGGCCGACCCCGGCGTGCTGGATTCCATCAAGAACCAGTATGAGGACAGCGAGGGCTAGCGCCCCCGGCCGCCGCCGTGGAACGCGGTGGTCCTAGGCTTCCTGGGGTGCCTCGCAGTATTCCCTGAAGGCCGCCTGCAGATCCGCGGAGATGTCGAAGGCCTCCTGGCTTTCAATCATGTGCCGTTCCATCATGAAAACCAGCTTTCCATCCTTGAACATGGCGACGCTGGGCGAGGACGGCGGGAAGGGCTTCAGATACTCCCGGGCGCGCGCTGTCGATTCCATGTCCTGGCCTGCAAACACAGTGGTAAGCCGATCGGGTTTGGGGCCCTGGTCAAGAGCGTGGGCGATGCCCGGACGGGCCTTGCCGGCGGCGCATCCGCAGATGGAGTTGACGACCAGCAGCACGGTACCGGAGTCTTTCGTCAGTATAGAATCAACATCCTCGGACGTTCTCAGTTCTTCGAATCCAACTTGTGTGAGTTCTTCCCGCCCGGGGCGGACCCACTCTTCCGGATAAGGCATGTTTAATCCTCCTTCCGAAAAGAATACACGAATTTCGCACAGCGAGTGCACCAATTCCCCGCAATGAGTGGATTCCACGCGCCGCTGCGCGGGAGAGATCCGGTCAGGGCTAAACCGTCGTACAATGGAACGGAGCCACCGAGATGTACGTCGAATAGTTCAGTTCCAGCGACAAGACCTGAACAGAAAAGAGCCGCATGGCCGCACCCCTGACTCGCACCGGCAGTGCAATTGTGACAGCCGCTCTGGCCCTTTCCCAGCCTCTTTGGGGAGCGGATGAAGCCGTTGAGTCCCGGATCCAGAGGCAGGAGTTTATCCGTTCTCTGGATCTAACCGGGGATCTGAAGGCTCTTGAGACCGTCCGGGTGACGAGCCCCAACCTCGCCAACAAGTGGAGGTTCGTGGTCTCTTACCTGATTCCCGAGGGCAGCGTCGTCCAGCCCGGCGAGCTTCTGGCCCGATTCGATATCGCCGAGTTGATGAGTGAACGGCTCGAGCTGGAGACGAAGCGAGAAGATGCCCGCATCCAGATTGCCCAGAAGCAGTCGCACCAGGAGATCGCGGAAATCGATCTTCTGATAAACCTCGCCCAGGCTGACATGCGCTACCGGGTGGCAAGGCTCTACGCCGACATTGAACCTGAGCTGCTGGCCCGCTCAGAGGCGGAGCAGTTCCGGTTCGATGCGAAGCAGTCGGAGCTGGAGATCCGGAAGGTCAGAGAACGCCTGCAGAGTCGAGAAGCGTCGGCGCGGGCTGACCTGAACGTGGTGCAGCTCGCGTACGATCAGGCCGACCTGGAACTGCGACGAGTCGTGGGCGACGTCGAGAGGATGAGTATTCGAGCCCGCGCTCCCGCGGTTGTCCTCTATGCCACCAACACCGAGGGCGTCAAGATCCAGGTGGGGGACACGGTTTACAGGAGCTGGCCCGTGCTCGAGCTGCCCAACATGAATCGCCTGGTGGTTGCCGCAAGGGTCTTTGACACCGATTTCAGCCTGCTTCGGGAAGGAATGAAAGCGGAGGTCACCTTCGATGCTGTCCCTTCGAGAAGCTTCAAAGCCGAGGTCTACCGACTTCCCGAATTCGCCAAGCCGATTCATCGAAGATCCGAGCTCAACGTTTTTGTGGTCGATTTTCTTCTCCTCGACAAAGACCTCAGCTTCCTGAAACCGGGAATGACCGCCCGTATCCGGGTCCCCGTCAGCTACGGTACTGGACTCGTCGTAGACCGGGCAGCGGTGCGCATCGGAGAGTTCGGCGGAAGCTACCTGGTCAGGGAGTCAGGCGAAGCTATTGCCTGCCGCGTCGTTCAGGCCAATGGTCGCGAGGCACTCGTCGAAGGAGAAGTGAGCGATGGAGAGATTGTTCTGCTGAACCGCTCCCGTACAGAGGAGGAAACGGTCGAAGGGGAAGCCTGGCTGGAAATGCAGCGGCAGGACATCCGCTTCACGGTCTCGGGAACCGGAGAGCTGAAGGCAGCTCAATCGGTGAATTTCCGCCCCCCCGCCATTGCGCGCACGTGGGATTTCAAGATCATTCAATTGGCCCCCGAGGGGAGCATGGTTCAACCCGGCGACACGGTGCTTCAGTTTGACCCGACCGAGGTGTTCAAGATGCTCCGCAAGGAGGAGGCGGAACTCGACAAAGTGCAGCGGGAGCTCGAGAAAACGGAGGCCAATCTCAAACTCCAGCACCAGCACCAGGACCTGGAGCTGGAACTGGAGGAGGCGGAAGTTGCAGATGAGAAGGCCACGAACAAGCTGACTCAGGCCCGTCAGTTCGAGTCCAATCTGAAGATCAGAGAGGCCGATCTGGAGGCGAAACTGGCCCATCGTAAGGTCGAGTTGCTGGGCCGGAAGCTGGCTGCCACAAGGCTGGCGTCGGGACTGCAGCTGCAGATTCTAAAGGAGACTCGCCGGTTGCATGAGTACCGGATATCGGAGGCCCGCAAGACGCTGGATGATCTGCAGCTGAAGGCGCCGATCCCCGGGCTCGTCATCTATGTCGCCAACTGGAATAATGAGAAGAAGAGGGTCGGTTCGCAGGTGCACTTTCACGAGACCGTCCTTTCTCTTCCGACTCTGTCTACACTCATGATCGAGGCCCAGATCGCTGAAGCCGATGCAGGCAAGGTCCAGATCGGACAAGAAGTAAGCATCAATCTGGACGCCATTCCCGAGAAAACCTTCGGCGGCCACATCATCCGGACCGGCACGATTTTCCGCCAGCCCTCCCCCACCCGGCCAATCAAGGTTCTGGACATCGAAGCCAGTTTCAAAGACATCGACCTGCAGCGGATGAGACCGGAAATGGTGGCTCGCCTCAAGATCGATGTGGACGAGTTTCAGGATGTTCTTGCTGTTCCCTTGGCCGCGGTGGAAGTCGTTGGCGGTGAGTCATTTGTGTGGGTTCAGGGGGAAGCCGGCACCCCGGTGCGGAGAACGGTACAACTGGGGAGAGACAATGGGATTCTGGCCGTAGTGGAATCCGGCCTCGAGGAAGGTGAAAGTATCCGGGGTCGACACCCCGAGGAGAACTGAATGAAGCGCTGGCTCCCGGGTCTGATGATGGGCCTGCTGATCGTGGGGTTGGCCTGGACGTATCACGAGGCAGGGTTCCTGGCGGTGCGGGATTACCTGAGTCCGGACCCCGAGGATCCGGTTCCTACTCTGCTGCTCAGTCAGCGTCGCTACCGCCTGCTGGTGCTTGCCGAAGGAGAGCTCACGGGGCTCAAGATGACGCCCGTTGTGACGCCGAGGGTGCGCCGGGGAGGAGTGAAAATTGCCTGGATGCGTGAGGAAGGCTCCCTCGTCCAGCCTGGGGAAGTACTCGTCGGTTCGACAGTTCGGAAGCCCAACTCGCCCTGGAGGAAAATCAGAATCAGGTCTCGACCCTGGGGCAGCACATCGACAAGACGACGACCGACTCGGGTACCGAAATGAGAATTCTGGAGGTCGATCGCAACGCAGCGGATCTGGAATTCGACTTTGCACGCTCCCAGATCAGACGAGATGAGGACATTTTCTCTCGTTGGGAGATTCACGAGTCGCTGATGAGCGCAGCTCTGGCCGAGTACAAGCAGCTGAGTGTCGATGAAAGGGCCTCGCTGAGGGGCCGGCTCACCGAGGCAGATCTGGAAATCCTGGAGATCCGGAAGAGGCAGGCCAACACCGAGGTTGAACTGGCGGAGGAGCTGCTCTCGGCTCTCGAGCTGCCGGCGCCGGTGGGCGGAGTTCTTTTTTACAAACGGTATGGGTGGAGAGGAATCGAGGTCGGAAACAGTGTCTGGCCCGGCCAGGAACTCATGGAGATTGCCAATCTGAATCAGTTTCGTGCCCAACTCGAAGTCCCTGAATCGGACATCTCCGGAATCAGCGCCGGGGCCCCTGTGCAGGTGACGGTGAATGCCATGCCCGAAGAATCGTTCTCCGGGCGCGTGGCCAGCCTGGCGGCCGTCTCCCGACAGATCAGCCAAAAGGATCCACGGAAATACTTCGAGTGCCAGCTTGATCTCGATGTTTCCTCTAAGACCTTGAGTTCCCTCAAGCCGGGGATGCGTGTGCAGGGTCAGATCGAGACGGAAGTCACCGAGCAGGCTCTGGTCCTGCCCAGGAGCGCTGTGTTCAAGGAGGAGGAGCAGTTCGTAGTCTTTACCGAAAAGGACGGTGCCTACGAGAGAAACCAGGTAGAAATCCTGGGCAGTGACCACGGATTTTACGTTGTGGATGGGCTGGAAGCCGGTCAACTGGCCTGCCTGAGGCACCCTTTCGATGGGAATCGATTACATCTACCGGATTTCAACGCTCCCTCCACAGCGGGCCGGGGAAGGCGCTTTATGATGATCGAATGATCTAATGGTTGTCGTAGAGCTTACCAAGGACGCTGCCGGGAGTCTGGGTCGCCACAAACTCCGCACCTCTCTGACGATGCTGGGAATGATCTTCGGCGTGGCCGCCGTGCTGGCAATGCTTTCCATCGGGGCGGGGGCCGAAGACGAGGCCCTGGACATGATCACCAGGATGGGTCTTCGCAATATAGTAGTGCGCGCCAAGACCTTCGAGCAGTCCGAGATGCAGGTCATTCGCCAGGATTCCCCGGGACTTACCCGAAAGGACGTCGATGCCCTGCGCCAGGCTCTACCGGAAGGGACCGGCCGGCCTGGCCGGGAAGAAGATCCTCAAGACCTACCTTGTGGGATCCGAGTTCGCGGCCGCCGATTCCCGCGTGATTGGCGTCAAGGCGATCTATCCCCAACTCGCCAGCCTGAGCATTGTGGAGGGTTCTTTTTTCCTTCCCTCGGATGAGCGCAACGCGAACCAGGTCTGTGTTGTGGGAACGACGTCCAAGAGCCGCCTTTTTGGTCTGAACAACCCCCTGGGACGGGTAGTGAAGATCAATGACGTCTGGTTTACCGTCATTGGGGTTCTTGCCGATCAGTTCATAGGAAAGCAGGAATTCGAGGGAATCAAGATCGAGAATCCCAATAACGACATTTTCGTTCCGCTGGGAACTCTGTTGACCAAGTTCGAGCGGGACCCAGTGGCCAATGAACTAGACGAGATCATCGTGCGCGTCCCTGAGCGCGAGGATATCGCCGAACAGGCGGCCTTCATCTCGGCTATGGTGGGGAGCATGCACCGGCAAATAGACGACTTTACGCTGGTGGTACCGGAGCGCCTTCTGACTCAGAGTCGACAGACCCAGCGTATCTTCAACATTGTCATGGGGGCCATCGCTTCGATTTCTCTGCTGGTCGGCGGGATCGGAATCATGAACATCATGCTGGCCTCGGTGCTGGAACGCACCGGGGAGATCGGCCTGCGCCGCGCTCTGGGCGCGCGCCGCCGGGATATCAGTCGCCAGTTTGTCCTGGAAGCTCTCGTCATCAGCGTGAGCGGGGCTACACTGGGGATCGGACTGGGCTACGGTATCTCACGTCTGGTCTCGACCTATGCGGGATGGGCCACCATCGTGACGCCGCTGTCCGTGCTGCTGGGCGTGGGTGTTTCCATGACCGTGGGACTCGTCTTCGGCATCTACCCCGCCCGCCAGGCTTCCCATGTCTCGCCCATCGAGGCGCTCAGGTACGAGTAGGCTTCGCCCGTGCTATATTCACGCCATGTCATTTCAAGGTGTCGATTTCCTGCGGCTCGAGGACTTGCTGAGCGATGAGGAAATCCTGGTTCGCGACACGGTGCGGTCCTTTGTCGATGATCGGGTGATCCCGGTCATCGAAGACCATTACATGTCGGGAACCTTTCCCCGGCATCTCATTCAACCGATGGCGGAACTGGGGTTTTTTGGGGCCAATCTTGAAGGCTACGGCTGTGCCGGTCTGAACAATATTGCCTATGGTCTCATCATGCAGGAACTGGAGCGGGGGGACAGCGGCCTGCGCAGCTTCGTTTCGGTTCAGGGCGCTCTGGTGATGTACCCGATTTACGCCTTCGGCAGTGAAGAGCAGAAGGAAAAATGGCTTCCTCGACTCCAGTCGGGAGAGGCGATTGGCTGCTTCGGCCTGACGGAGCCTGATTCGGGCTCCAACCCGGCAGGACTGAGAACTCGGGCCAGAAAAGACGGCTCTGAATACGTCCTGGACGGCAGCAAGGCTTGGATTACCAACGGAAGCGTGGCTGACCTGGCCGTCGTGTGGGCAAAATGTGAGGACGAAGAAGTTCGGGGTTTTCTGGTAGAGAAGGGGAGTCCCGGCTTCGAGGCGAAGGACTACCACAACAAACATTCCCTCAGGGCCTCCTGGACGTCGGAGTTGATCCTGGATGGGTGCCGTATACCGGAATCCCGCCTCCTTCCGGGAACAACAGGGCTGAAGAATGCACTGATGTGTCTGACCCAGGCCCGCTACGGAATTGCCTGGGGCGCGGTTGGCGCCGCCATGGCCTGCTACGAGACGGCTCGGAGGTGGGCTCTGGAAAGGCGACAGTTTGCAGACAGACCGATTGCTTCGCACCAGCTGGTTCAACGAAAACTCGCCCGCATGTTGACCGGCATTACGCTGGGGCAGTTGCTTGCCTACCGACTGGGGCAGCTCAAGGACCATGGAAAAGCCCGCTTCGATCAGGTTTCGATGGGCAAGCGCAACAACGTCGCGATGGCGCTCGAGACCGCGCGGGCGGCACGCGACCTGCTTGGAGCCAACGGCATTCTGGCCGACTACCCCGTGTTTCGACACATGGCCAACCTGGAGTCCGTCTACACCTACGAAGGAACCCACGATATTCACACTCTCATCCTGGGTCAGTCGATCACCGGGATTGCGGCCTTCGAGTAGGCGCTCGCTTCGCTCGTGCAGCTACCGGTTGGGTTTTACCAGTTCCGGTTCCAGGAGATAAGAACCAACTTTCAACCTTCAAAGGCGTGTTGCCCAAAACCAAATCCATCCAGCTTTTTCTGTCGCCCCCTTTGGGGGCTGCCTTGGGTGATGGCGTCCGCACCGGGGCCTTGTGGCCCCGGCTATTCTCTTTCGCCCCTTCGGGGCTGCATCCAGGCCGCAGAGCGGCCGCAAGAAAATAGCCGTGGGCGCCAGCCCACGGATTAGGTATCTCCGGGAATATAGAGCCCTGGAGGGGCGACACAGATTTGGGCAACACGCCCTTCAACTTTTAACCTTAAACTCCCAACCACCGGTAACCCGTAACCCGTAACCGGTAACCACCGTGTGCTATAAAGGAAAACGATGATCATCGGCTTGACCGGAAAGAACGCGGCGGGGAAAGGTGAGGTGGCCAGGTTCCTGCAGGACAAAGGGTTTTACTACCATTCGCTGTCTGATGTTCTGCGAGAGGAGTTAAAGAAGAGGGATGAAGAGCCGACTCGAAGCAACCTGATCCGGACGGGAAGGGAACTGCGCAAGAAAAACGGAGACGGTTATCTCGCCGAGCGCGTCCTGGCCAAGACTCAAGGCGACAAGAATTACGTAGTCGATTCCTTTCGCCACCCCTGTGAGATCGCTGTCTTTCGAAGAGATCCGAGATATCGTCTGCTTTTGGTTGAGGCTGATCCGGCGGTCCGATTTGAACGGATTCAAAGCCGGGGCCGCGAATCGGACCCGACCACCCTCGAGGAGTTCACGCGACTGGAAAACGAGGAATTGGCGAGTTCGGCTGAAGGAGGGCAGCAACTAAAGCTCAGTGCCGAAGAGGCCGACGCGACGGTCTCGAACAACTCCACCATCGAGGAATTGAGGGAAACGGTTGCCAAGATCGCCAGTCGTTGGGTCCATCAACATTCGCGGCCCGGCTGGGATGAGTATTTCATGGGCATTGCCAAAGTCGCGTCACTGCGCAGCAATTGTGTGAAACGGAAAGTCGCCGCCGTGATCGTCAAAGACAAACGAGTGATTTCCACCGGCTACAACGGGACGCCCCGGGGCACGACAAACTGTTTCGAGGGCGGGTGCCCCCGCTGCAACAACCTGGCCGACAGCGGCACCCGCCTGGAGGAGTGTTTGTGCTCGCACGCCGAGGAAAACGCCATCACGCAGGCGGCCTACCATGGCGTTAGTGTGAAGGGAGGAACCCTTTACACGACCTTTGCTCCCTGCTTGATGTGCACCAAGATGATCATCAATGCAGGAATCGAAGAGGTGATTTATAACCTGGACTACCCGCTCAACGAAGTGTCGTTTCGACTTCTGGGGCAGGCCGCCGTCCAGGTTCGCCAGTACCGCGTTGAGTAGCCGCGGAGCCAGCCGATTGGAACCTGCGCCGGCCGGAGACGTCCAACGTAGAGAGGTAGCTGCCTACGCAATCTGTTCGCCATGTACCTGGATCTCGAGCTGATCGCCCTCTTTTACTTCACGATGGCCTCAGCGGGCTTCATCCTGGTTCTGTTCAAGTACAGACACGGGTCCCAGATGAGGCTCTGGGGAATTAGGGCCTGCCATATCCTGGGCTTTTTGGGAGTCGCCTGCCTGCGTCTTTCCGACGGCTATTTCGAACAGCCAACGCTGCTGATCGTCTCCTCGCTGATCATTTCTCTGATCGCTTTTGAAGTCTCGTCGCGCTTCCTCAAGACGGGTTAAGGAAAGTCGCCAAAAAAGGGTGGGAGGGGCCTCAGGGCCGCGACCGGTTGGCGTGAAGTTAGAGAAAGAGTGGGAGAGCCCCGGGGCGACTCCCACTCTGCGCTGATGTTCAACACACCCGGTTGCTACAGTGCGGGAGTCAGGACGATATTTCGGTAGGAGACGGCGCCGTGGTCTCCCTGCAGGTAAATAGGACCGGGTTCCGCCTCATGGGAATCGAGAGCTCCGCCCGTGATTCCGGGAATCTCCTGACGGTCAATAATGGTCTCACCGTTGAGAACTACGGTTACCCAGCGACCGTTCAAGGTAGCGTCGATCTCCTGCCACTCTCCAGCCGGCCTGGCGGCATTCATAGAAGGCGTGACTTGCCCGTAGATTCCTCCCATGTGCCGGCTGTGGGGCGGTTTTCCGAAATCGTCCTGAACCTGGATTTCGTAACGCCCTCGGAGATAGATCCCGCTGTTGCTTCCTTCCGGACAGTTTACTTCGATGTGGAGCTTGAAGTCCTTGAAATGGTCGACCGTGTAAATGTTGGCTCCCCGACGGGAGTTGACTAAAACACCATCCGCAAATTGCCAGCTGGAGGCATCCCCGCCGCGAGCCTTCCACCCGTCCATTCCCGCACTCAGGAGATCGACCGGTTCACCCCATTGCAGGTTGGGCCTGGCGGGGAGTTCGGGAGCCGCCTGAGCCTCCCAGGAGAAACCCTCTCCCCCGGCATTTCCGGTACCCGCTATTCCTCCCCCGGAGGCAAGCCCTTCCAGAGCCCAACCGGAGCAGGTGAATCGAATCCGGTCGCCGGCCACCGCCACCTCTTCCATCGGTTTGGCATGGCCGCCCATGGGCTGAAAACGGCCTCTGAAGCCGTCGTCGACCTGCTCCAGCTCAAACCACAACGGATATTGTGCTTCTCCCTGTGTCGCCGTGACATCCCACCGCCCCACGAGGGAGACGGTCACCTCATTCGACTCCGGCTCACCGGGAAGGCACTGAATGAGAAAGCTCGCTCCCAGGACTGTGAATAGAAATCGACTCACGCTGTTGTAATCGCTCGCAGGTTCAGGACGGAGAATATAGGTCGTTTTCGAGGAATCGGTCAAGCGGGGCGGTAGCGGGGCCGGCCGATCACCCGGGGCCTTACGACCCCGGCTATTCTCTTTCGCCCCCCACGGGCTGTCGTCAGGCCGCGGAGCGGCCGAAAGAAAATAGCCGTGGCGCCAGCCCACGGGAAATCTCGGCAAATCATAAAGCCCTGGAGGGGCGACAGATATTTGGGAAACACGCCCTACACAATCAACATGGCGTCCCCGTAGCTGTAGAAGCGGTATTTGCGGTCGACCGCAACTCGATAGGCTTCGTGCATGAGCTGGGTCCCGGCAAAGGCGCAGACCAGCAGGAACAGCGTCGACCTGGGCAGGTGAAAATTCGTGAGGAGGCAATCCACCACCTGGAAGGGAAAGCCGGGGAAGATGTAAAGACTGGTCCAGGCTTCGGATGCGCAAATGCTCCCGTGGGAGAGGAATACTTGTTCCAGGACCCGGGTCGAAGTGCTGCCCACGGACACGATCCGCCGACCGCTGCTTTTTTGTTGCTGAATTCGCGCCGCGCTCTCAGCGCCGATCCGGTAATGCTCGGCGTCCATCTGGTGTTTCTCGACTAGTTCGGTCGCCACCGGCTGGAAGGTTCCGTAGCCCACGTGCAGGGTGAGGAAAACATGCTCAAGGCGGCTCAAAAGATCGCTGGTGAAATGGAGTCCGGCGGTCGGTGCGGCAACCGATCCACTGTGTCGGGCATACACGGTCTGGTAGCGTTCGCGGTCGAGTTCAGGTGCGTCACCCAGAGGTCTCTTGATGTACGGTGGGAGCGGCATCCGGCCGATTCGCTGCAGGATCCTGGGGAAACCGCGAACCTCCGCAAAACGAATCAGGCGGATGGAAGATCCAGTCGTGCCGATCACCTCCGCTTTCAGATCACGATCGTCGAATTTCAGGGATGTCGCCACCGGGGCCCTGCGTCCAGGCTTGATCAGAGCCTCCCAGACGCCGGCCTCCAGCTCTCGCAGCAAGACCACTTCCAGTGCCCACTTTCCCTTTCGGGCCGCCAGGCGCACGGGCAGGACGCGGGTGTCGTTGAGCACCAGCAGGTCTGAGTCCTTGAGCAACCGGGGCAAGTCTTGAAAACCACGGTGCTCGATCCGCCCCGCCGCACGATCCACCACCATGAGTCGCGATCGACCGCGACGAGAGACCGGCCGGCGGGCGATCAGCTCTTCGGGAAGGGAATAGTCGAAATCAGAGAGATTGAGCAAAATAGATTAAAAATTGAAAATTAAAAATTGAAAATTAAGAATTAGGACTGGAGGTCTCCCGGCGGAGCCTCATGGTTTTAGGATTCGCAATCTTCAATCTTTAATCTTCAATTTTCAATTTTCAATTTTCAATCACAATGCGACCCAGCCGGATCGTGGTGAAATTATCAGTGGCGCATTTCTGGATCGATGCCTATGCGTCGATGTTGGGGGCCCTGATACCTTTTCTGTATCGGACTCACGATCTCTCTTTTTCGCAGACCGGGGTCCTGGCGGGGACGCTCATTCTCTCGGCCTCCTTTTTTCAGCCGCTCTACGGGTACTGGTCGGATCGCTGGAACAGCAGGGTGTTCACGGCTCTGGGGCCCGCGATAGCAGGGGTTTTCGTCTGTGCGCTGGGATTGATCGGCAGCTATTCGCTTATGCTGGTGTCGGTTTTCCTGGCGGGGATTGGCATCGCTGCTTTCCATCCCCAGGGCGCCGCTGTGGCGGCTCGCTCCAGCCGCACGAACCCGGCGTTCCAGCTCAGTGTTTTTATCACCTGCGGGATGATGGGGTATGCGGCAGGTCCCGTCATGATGGGATCTCTGGTCGCGTTGGTCGGCCTGGGCTGGAGCATCCTGGCTGCCCTTCCCGGCCTGCTCGTCACCCTGTATCTGTTGACCAGCGGACCCCTGCCGGTCGCCCTGGACAAAGCGGTCAAGCCCCGCGAAGTTCTCAGTCGCCTCAAGGACCACTCCCGATCGCTGCTGCTGCTGTTCGCTCTGGTCGTCCTGCGCGCGGCCCAGCAAATGGCGTTTGTCACGTTTCTCCCCTTGCTGCTGGTTCTGCGCGGATACTCTGCCATAACGGCCAGCCAGATCCTGACCCTGTTCCTGCTGGTGGGGGCGTTTGCCGGCTTTCTGGGCGGCATCCTCACGGATCGCGTCGGAGGCAAGAGGGTCCTGGTCACGTCGATGGCCGGTCCCGTGCCCTGTTTCCTCGGGTTCCTGGCCACGGAGGGGACGATTTCCATTCTGCTGTGTGTTCTGGGTGCCGGGTTTCTGCTCCTGAACACGCCGGTCAACGTGGCCATGGCTCAACGCCTGGTGCCTCAGGGAGTGGGGACCGTCTCGGCTCTGATGATGGGATTCGCCTGGGGATTTGGCGGCATCTCGGTTCCCGTGGTGGGCTGGGCCAGCGATAGTATCGGATTGAGCTGGTCGTTCTCTGTCCTGGTGCTGCTGTGCCTTCCCGGGGTCGCCCTGGCGCTGGCGTTACCTGCAACCCGGCGCGTTGGGGCTTCAGCGGCACCAAAATCCGGGCAGATCAGCGAGACCTATTAGTTCACTCGTACCCGTCTGAGGGCACTCGGTATTCAGGCATCAGTGACTCTCGCGAAGATGCGGCGTCCCGCTGCCACCGCGCAGGAAGTCGAGGTCCACGCCCTCATCAGCCTGCAGAACGTGTTCGGTGTAAAGCTGGTACCAGCCACGGTCCAGAGGAGGCTGTGGCGGGGTCCACTGCACTTTCCTGCGCGCCAGTTCTTCGTCGCTCACCGCTAAGTGAAGGCTCCGCCCCTGGACGTCCAGTTCAATCTCGTCGCCGTTTTCAACCAGGGCCAGGGGACCTCCAACCGCAGCCTCCGGAGCCGTGTGCAGCACCACGGTTCCGTAGGCGGTTCCGGACATTCGGGCATCGGAGATGCGAACCATATCATCAACCCCCTGCTCCAGGATTTTAGGAGGAAGGGCCATGTTGCCCGTCTCCGGGAAGCCCGGGTAGCCCTTGGGACCACAGTTCTTCAGGACCAGGATGTCCTCGGGATGAACGTCCAGGCTGGGATCGTCGATGCGGGCCCGGTAGTCTTCGATGTCTTCGAAGACTACGGCCTTTCCGCGGTGCTGCATCAGCTCCGGGGAGGCCGCCGAGGGCTTTAGAACAGCTCCGCGGGGTGCCAGATTTCCTCGCAGGACGACGATTCCACCCTGCTCCTTGAAGGGCTCTTCAAAGGAAAAGATAACGTCACGGTCGAAGCATTCCGCCGACTCCACGTTCTCGCCAACCGTGAGTCCGCTGACGGTCGGAGCGTCGAGATGGAGCAGATGCGAGATTTCCTTCATCACTACGGGGAGGCCACCTGCATAGTAGAAGTCCTCCATCAGATGATCTCCGGAGGGCATGAGGTTGACGAGACAGGGAACATCTCTTCCGAGTCGGTCCCAATCGTCCAGCTTGTGGTCAACGCCGAGTCGACCTGCAATCGCCAGCAGGTGCACGACGGCGTTCGTCGAACCCCCGATGGCGCCATTGACGCGAATCGCGTTCTCGAAGGCCTCGCGGGTCAGGATCGTCGACATGCGGACGTCTTCGGAGACCATTTCAACAATTCGGCGGCCGGCCTGGTGGGCCAGCATGTAGCGGCGGCTGTCAACCGCCGGGATCGCGGCGTTGGTGGGGAGTGCCAGGCCCAGAGCCTCCATCATTGAGGCCATTGTCGAAGCCGTTCCCATCGTCATGCAGTGGCCCGCGGAGCGAGACATCCCCGCCTCCGCGTCACAGAACTCCTCGCTGGAGATCCGTCCCACCGTGACGTCATCACACAGGCGCAAGATGGTGGTCCCGGAACCGACCTTCGCCCCCCGATGGCGCCCGCTCAGCATCGGCCCTCCCGAGACGACGATGGCGGGAACATCACAGCTTGCCGCCCCCATCACGAGAGAGGGTGTGGTCTTGTCGCAGCCGGCCAACAGAACGACTCCATCCAGCGGGTTGGCGCGGATGGTTTCTTCCACATCCATGGAAGCCAGATTTCGGAAGAGCATCGTCGTGGGGCGCATGATCGTTTCCCCGAGACTCATCACGGGGAACTCGAGGGGGAAACCTCCGACTTCCCAGATACCGCGTTTTACATGCTCTGCCAGCTTCCGGAAATGGTGGTTGCAGGGGGTCAACTCGGACCAGGTGTTGCAGATTCCGATGACCGGTCGCTCTTGAAACAGATCCCGCGGGAAACCCTGGTTCATCATCCAGCTGCGGCGGAGGAAACCGTGTCTGTCGGGCGGACCGAACCACTGTTCGCTGCGAAGTTTCTTGCCGTTTTTGGGCATCGGATCTGATTCCTCGTGTTCCTGATACTAGCCCACCAACAGGACGTTCGCAAAGCCGGCCGGTCCCCGGCGAGCGACTCCAAGATATAATCGGAACCGGCCAGGCGAGAGCGGCGATTGGCTGCTCGGTGCAGAAGAGCGGAGAGGTCAGCTAATGAGCGAGGCGCGTCTTGGAATTCTCACGGGGGGTGGCGATGTGCCCGGTTTGAATTCGGTGATCAAGTCGGTGGTTTACCGCTCCCTGCAATGGGAACGATCCGTCATCGGCATCCGCCGGGGCTGGGAAGGCCTGACCCACCTGGAGCCGGACGGGAAAAACGACGCAGACTACATCGTGCCGCTGCGCCGAGAGAACACTCGCGCCATCGACCGGACGGGTGGCACCGTGCTGCACACCTCCCGCACCAATCCCTCGCGCATGACCGGTTCCAAGCTTCCGGGACACCTTCCTGCGCGAGTGCTTGAAAAGTTTCGGAAGAGTGACGAGGTATACGACTTCACTCCTCTGGTTCTGCGGAACCTGGAGCGGTTGAACATCGATACTCTGGTGGCGATCGGGGGGGATGACACTCTCAGTTATGCCGCACGGCTCGATCGGGAAGGATTTCCCCTGGTGGCCATCCCCAAGACGATGGACAATGACGTGCGCAATACCGAATACTGCATCGGTTTCTCGACCGCCATCACCCGGGCCAAAGATCTGATCACCCGCCAGCGCACGACTCTCGGGTCGCACGAACGAGTGGGCGTTTTTCGAATCTTCGGTCGAGACGCCGGATTCACCGCTCTTTATACCGGTTACGTCACGTCGTCGCGCTGTCTGATTCCGGAGCACCCCTTTGACCTGGATCACTTGACTCATCTGATGGTAGAGGACCGGGAGAACAACCCGAGTCGCTACGCACTGGTGGTGGTCTCGGAGGGCGCCACCTGGAGTGGGCGCAAGGTCGTGGAATACGGCGAGGCGGACGCCTTCGGCCATCGAAAAAAGGTAGACGTTGGCGAGGCTCTGGCGTCTGAGATCAAGGCCAAGACGGGCTTTTCAACCATGACGAGTGACCTGACCTACGACCTGCGAAGCGGGGATCCCGATTCCATTGACCGACTCGTCGCGATCACCTTTGCCAACATCGCCCTGGACCTTCTCAGTGACGGCGTCACCGGGCAGATGGTGGGTATCCAAAAGGGACGTTACGCGGCCGTGCAAATCCCGGAGCAAACGGCCGGACCGCGCAAACTGGACGTTGACGTCCTCTACAACAAACAGAGGTACCGACCCAACTACTTCGGAAAACTGGGAGCCCCGATGCTCCTCGACTAGCGGGCTTCGCATTCCAGGTTCCACGTTCCACGTTTCATGTTTTACTTTTCACGTTTTCCTGTTTTGCCAGGGCTGCTCTGATCTTGCGGGAGCGCGTGCGCAGTTGAGTGGATTCCTGTTCCCGATCGAGCCGGCGCAGTACCGCGGCGTGGTTTTCGAGGCAGATGGCCATCTCAGCCGATTGGGGCGCGTGTTCCTCGAGGATTTTTCGCAGGGCCTCGAACCTCCTTTCCGCTTCCCGATGCCTGCCCTGTGCGTAGTACAACAGGGCGATGTCGTTCAAAACGAGAGCGACGCGGTAGCTGGCCTCTCCAAAGCGCTTCTGAGCGATTCTCAGGGCCTCCAGCAAGGGCCGTTCGGCCGAGGAGTAATTGCCGGTCGTATGGTAGAAGTCACCCAGCTTCTTGAGATAATCGATCAGCTCGCTGCTTTCTGGGCCGAACCCCCTGGCCCGTTTTACACTTCTTGTGAACTGTTCCTTCGACTCGGCGTACTTGCCATCAGCGTACAGCTCCACACCCGCCCGATGGTCAGCCTCGAGACGCTTCAGGGATCCCCGCGAAGCGCTGGGGAAGAGTCTTTGAGTAATCGCAGCGCCGATCTCTCGCCAATTCATCACTCGTTGCCTCTGCCGGTCTCCGGATACAGGAGAAATGATTCTCTCAATTCCAGGAATCTTTTCAGTCCTGCCTGCCATCGGGTCTGGATCTCTGCCGGTCGTGTGCCCCTGCTCAACTCCAGTTGGATCCAGGAGTTGCCGGCGAGTTGATCGAAGCTGCTCCGAAACTGAAACTCCGTCGGGTGAAGCCGGATGACCCCGTACAGAAAGTGAAGCACGGTCTGGATGGGTTTGAAAGCGGACCTGTCGGTAACGTGAATCCGGATTCCGTGACACGTTTGCCCCTGGTACTTCGAAAACCAGGGCTGGAAGGTCTGGGCCCGGAACAGGACACCGGGCAGTTGCAGGCGATTGAGGCTCCGCAGGAGTTCGTCGTTTTCGAGCCACGGAGCTCCCACGAGTTCAAAGGGATGCGTAGTCCCGCGACCCTCAGACAGGTTCGTGCCCTCAATCAAACAAAAGCCCGGGTAGACGGAGGCGGTCTCGAGCGTGGCCATGTTGGGCGAGGGAGAGATCCAGATCAGTCCCGTCTCATCGAACCATTGGGTCCGCTTCCAACCCCTGAGCGGGACCACATCGAGCTCCAGCTGCAGCTTCAGTTCGGATTTCAGCAGAAGGGACAGTTCGCCCGGCGTCATCCCGTATCGAATGGGCAGCTGAAAACGGCCCACAAACGACTCATAACCCTTTTCAAGGACCGGTCCCTCCACCCGGGCTCCGCCGATGGGAACCGGACGGTCCAGGACAACAAAGCGGATACCGTCGCGAGCAGCGGCCTCCATGCTCCCCAGCATCGTCCAGATGTAGGTATAAAAGCGAGCCCCCACGTCCTGGATGTCAAAGATCAGAACCTCAACTTCATCGAGCATCTCCGCAGTTGGAGTAGTCTGCTCTCCGTAAAGACTGTAAACGATGCCGCGGGAGGCGATCTTACGGCCCGCCGGGGAGTCGCCCCGAATCCCGTGCTCCGGAGCAAACAGTGCCGTGAGACGGGCTCCGGGGATCTCCGAGATGATCTTCTCCGTTGACTCGAGCCGGCAGCTAACGCCTGTATGGTTGGTCACCAGTCCGATCCTCTTTCCTTCCAGCCACTCCCGGTAGGGAGACTGCTCCAGCCGGTCGACGCCGGTCAGGATGCCGCTGCAGGGGCCGGCGCCCAATGAGACGAGCAGTGCAAGGGTTGCCAGCATGGTACTTATGAAGTGCGGACTCAGATATCGTACAGATTCTGGTATTTCCGGGTCAGGTAGTCGCTGAACTGATCGTCGTTCATCGGCTCGCCGGTGACCCGCCTCACCAGCTCTTCCGCCCGGTACAGCTTTCCGTGGCGGTGAATCCTTCTCCGCAGCCATTCTCCGAGATCCGAAAAATTCCCCTTTTCGATGAAGCCTTCCAGGTCGGGAACCTCCTGCACCGCCTGCTGATAGAACTGGGTTGCGTAGATGGTCCCAATCAGGTAGGTGGGGAAATACCCGAACAGACCGCTCGACCAGTGCACATCCTGGAGCACTCCTGAGGCGGCATCCGGGGGTCTGACTCCGAGAAATTCCTCCATCAACTGATTCCAGCGTTCTTCCACCTCTGCCACTTCCAGAGTGCCGGCCAGCAGTTCCCGCTCCAGCTCAAAACGAAGAATCACATGCAGGCCGTAGCTGACCTCGTCTGCCTCAACTCGAATCAAGCCGGCGTCGACGCGGTTGATTCCCCTCAGGAATTCCTCCCGGCTGAGGCTGTCCAGTTGTCCCGGGAAGGCGTTCCGGAGGACCGGGTACCAGTGGGACCAGAAACCCGAGCTTCGGCCCACCTGGTTCTCCCATAGCCTGGACTGCGATTCGTGAATCCCCAGGGAGACGGTTGCAGTCGCCGGCAATCCGTACCTCTGGGCATCGAGTCCCTGCTCGTAAAGTCCGTGGCCCCCTTCATGCATGGTCCCAAACAGGGCCACGGTAAAATCGTCTTCCCGGTAGCGTGTGGTGAGGCGGACATCGGTGGGGGCCAGACCCGTGCAGAACGGATGAGGAGATCTGTCCAGCCGCCCGCGGGTCCAGTCGAAACCCATGGCTGTCAGAATCTGCCGGCCCAGAGCCTCCTGTTGCTCTTCCGGGTAATGTCCCTTTAGAAGATCGGGCCCGGGTTGCTTCGAGGATTGGAGGATTCGCTGCAGGAGACCTGTCAAGCGGGGACGTACGCGCGAGAACACCTGCTGCAACTGAGCTTCGGTTGCACCCTCTTCGTAGTGATCGAGCAGCGCGTCATAGAGGGTCTCGCCCGTTTCCAGGCACTCTGCTTCGCGGCGTTTGAGCTCCACGATCCTGGTCAGCCAGGGGGCAAAGGCCGGGAAGTCCGAGTCCCGGCGGGCCTCCACCCAGGCCTCGTGGGCCAGACTGGTGGTGCGGGCCAAATCGGCGACCAGCTCGGGAGGCAGTTTTCTGGCCTTTTCGTGCAGACGTCGGGCTTCGCGGACATCGGCCTGCTCCCAGGGATCCGCAGTGTTATTTCCCGCCTCGTCAATCAGATCCCGGTATCGGTCTGAGATCAGACGCTCGTGGTGCAGACTTGCCAGCGTCGCGAATTGACCGGCGCGGGAGCTAGCTCCCCCGGCCGGCATCGTGGTCTCCTGATCCCAGCTGAGAGCGCTGAGGATACTCTGTAGATCGGTCAATTGCCTCGACAATGTTCGAAACCCTTCGAGCGGGGAGTTTTCTTGAGTCATTCGTGCGAGATCTCCTCGTGCAGGATTATAAACGCGTGCTGGGTTCTGGGTTCTTGAGGCGGATCGTCCCATAAGCGGCGGCGCTTGCTTCGACTGAATAGGAAAATGCCCGGGACGGTTGGAGCCGTCCTTTCCGGCACATCGAGGCCAGGATCGAGTTTGCCTCCACGATCTCCCCCTCGGATCTGGAAACCCGAGCCTGGTGGCTGGGTTCGCGCCCCACTCGTTCTCAGGATCCGGGAGACGGATCAATCGTCGCAGTCGGGATCGTCTGTGCCGTCAGCGAGGGCCCGGCAGGGGTTCCCGCGATCGCTGGCGGGAGCCTGCAGGCTATCCTGACCGTTGCGCTGAGGCGACGAACTCGAAAAGGGCAAGAGTGGTATTTGGTCTGGAAGGACTTGCGGAGCTTCATCCGGATGCGAGCCCGGGCGACTGGCACTGACTCATTCAACTGGGAGAACCTGGATCGGGTACCGGTGGCAGCCACGGCTCTGGGACTCAACAAAGAGCTGGACCGTCTTCCGGTCTTAGGGTCCCACTCTGGGATGGGTGAACCCCCTCGCCTTTAGGCGAAGCCTTCAGGAGGCTTGGGGGTACACTGCGGAGGTGTCCGAGTATGGGAAAAGTTCGCATGCAGTGTATCGGCTGAGATATCACTTTGTGTTCATCACCAAGTACCGCAAGCCGGCTCTGCGAGGAGAGATCGGGAAAGAGGTGCGGGACCTGACGCGAGAGATTTGCCGATCGTTGGATATCGAGATCGTGAAGGGGCATGTGCGACCCGATCATGTACATTTGTTGTTGGATGTGCCGCCGAGATTGGCGCCGAGCCGAGTGATGCAGGCGATCAAAGGGAAAACGTCGCATCATCTACTGCAAGATCACCGCAAGTTGCGCAAGGAGTTTTGGGGACGACATCTTTGGGCACGAGGGTACTTCGTGGCGACGACTGGGAATGTGAGCGATACGATGGTTGCAGAGGAAACCCAAGATGTCGAGACCCGAGACGACGATTTTCGGGTCACTGAGTAGTCAGCCTGCGAGCGAAGCGAGGTCTTTAGGCGACTTCAGTCGCATGTCGAATCCACCGCCTTCAGGCGGTGGAGAGTGGGACCCTTCTCAAGGGAAGGGCAGGCTGCGGTGGCACCCTGGTTCGCTGCAGCCGCTTACTCCGGATCGACGAGGCGCACCGGTCTGGGAAGCATGGTGCAGTCGATCAGTGTCTCTATGAGGATCAGCTCCGGGGTTCCCGCCGCCAGGTAGTGTTTTGACAGCGGGGCCCGGCCCTCGGTATAATTTTGTCTTTTTTGAAGCGACTTTCGTTCCCAATCAGGAGCGAAACTCAAATCCCAGGGAGCGACCGTGTACGCGGTGATTCGGAGTGGCGGTAAACAGTACAGAGTTTCTCCCGGCGATCTGTTGCGTCTGGAGAAGCTCGGCGGTGAGGTGGGTGACCGGATCACCTTCGAAGATGTGCTTCTGGTGAGTGCGGATGAGGAAACCCGGGTCGGTCAACCGATCGTGCCGGGAGCAAGTGTCGTTGGAACCATCGTAGACCAGGCCCGCGGTGACAAGATTCTGGTCTTCAAGTTCAAGCGCAGAAAGATGTACCGCCGAAAAACCGGGCACCGGCAGCATCTCACGGCGGTCCGGATCGAAGAGATCAAGACCGCCAAAGCAGCCGCAAAGAAAGCCCCATCCGGAAGCGAAGGGGATGTCGACAGGAACGACGAGGTCGTGTCCGAGGACAACACAGCATCGAAGAACGAGGTGTAGCAGATGGCGCACAAGAAGGGACAGGGTAGTGTCAAGAACGGGCGCGACAGCAAGGCCAAGCGGCTCGGGATCAAGCGCTTTGACGGTCAGTTCGTGACCAGTGGCTCCATCCTGGTACGCCAGCGGGGTACTCCGTTCAAGCCTGGAAACAACGTGGGGCGCGGCACGGACGACACGCTCTTTGCTACGGCTCACGGGACCGTGAAGTTCCAGAACCGGGGACGTCACGGCAGGTTCGTTCACGTGATCTCGAGTAACTCCTAGTACACCGGGTACCTACTTTACATAACGCCTGTGTGCCCGGACGCGTCCCGCCTGTGCGTCGTCCCCGGACCGGGTCGGTATGTTCGTTGACTACACCAGAATCGACTTGAAAGCAGGAGACGGGGGAAACGGAGCCCGCGCCTTTCGAAGAGAAAAATACGTGCCCAGAGGGGGACCCAGCGGAGGCAACGGCGGAGACGGGGGTAACGTCTACTTAAAGAGCTCGCCCCATCTGAGCACCCTCCTTCCTTTTCGCTACCGGAAGCACTTCCAGGCGCAGCGCGGGCGCCACGGCTCGGGGAAGAAGCAAACCGGGAAGGCCGGCCAGGACCTGACCATCGAAGTCCCGGTAGGGACTCAGGCGACTGACGCGGACACCAGAGAGCTGATTTGCGACCTGGATGCTCCCGATCAGGTGAAGCTGGTCGCCCTCGGAGGTCGTGGTGGGCGAGGAAACGCGGCATTCGTGGACTCCATCAACCAGGCACCCGAGTACTCGGAGCCGGGCCGCCCGGGCCAGCACAGGAGCCTGATTCTGGAACTCAAGGTGCTCGCAGATGTGGGACTGATCGGGTATCCCAACGCCGGCAAGTCGACTCTGATCGCGGTCATTTCTGCAGCTCGGCCGGCCATCGCGGAGTACCCTTTTACCACCCTGACTCCAAACCTCGGCGTTGTCGGGTACGGCGAGTACCAGAGCTTCGTCGTGGCGGACATACCGGGGTTGATTGAGGGGGCCCACCGAGGCAGTGGCCTGGGCGACCGGTTCCTTCGTCATGTCGAGCGCACGCGTGTGCTGGTCCATCTTGTGGACGTGAGTGAACTCGGGCCGCCGGATCCGGCTGTGGCGGTCGATGTGATCGATCGAGAACTGGAGGCCTATGCGGAGGGGCTGGCCGAGAAACCGCAGATTCTGGTGGCGTCCAAAATGGACGCTGAGGCAGCCGGCAGAGTCGAGAGTCTCGAATCATGCGCTCGCTCGCAGGGGCGGCCGCTGGTGAAAATTTCGAGCGTGTCCAGCCAGGGACTCGAGGAGCTGAAGGACACGATCGCGTCGGCCCTGGAGGTGGAAGCAATTTGAGGACGGGAATCCTGGGTGGTACGTTCGATCCGATTCACCAGGGCCATATCGCCATTGCCCACCGGGCCCGCACGTTCTTCGAACTGGATTCGGTGGTCCTGATGGTGGCCCGTGTCCCGCCTCATAAACAGGGCCACAGTATCGCCAGTTCCTGCCATCGTTTCGCAATGGCCGTGCTCGAGACCGAACAGGATCCGAGGCTCGCAGTTTCGGACTGGGAGCTGCAGCGCGAGGGCCCGTCCTACTCGTCGCACACGCTGGAGAAGTGGAGGGCGACTTATCCCGGGACCAGGCTGTGTTTCATTGCCGGGATCGACTCGCTCTCAGAACTCCATCTGTGGAGAGACTGTGCTAGACTCCTGACCGAGTTCTGTTTTGTTTTTGTACAAAGACCCGGGATAGAAGCCAATCTCAAGGGCTTGAGCCTTACTGCGGACTTGAGAAAGAGACTGACTGTAATTCAGGAAGATGAGCCGCGACCAGAACTTGAGCCGGGAAGGTCCTTTGTACTTTCCTCCCACCACCAGGAAGTCAGTTCCACCCAGATCCGGCGGGCTCTTTACGAGGGCAGGTCGGTCGGGGCCAATCTCCTTTCTCCGAGAGTGTTTGAACACATCAGGAAATATCGTCTGTATGAGTGACGTAACTCAGAAGTTGGCTAAGATCTGCCAGGCGATTGAGGACAAGAAGGGGGAGGACATTCTGGTGCTGGACATCAGCGAAGTCTCTTCCTTCACGGATTTCTTCGTTCTCTGTCACGGCAATAATGAAAAGCAGGTTCAAGCCATCTCCGACGCCGTCCAGGAAGCATTGACGAAGGAGGAGGCAACCCGGCCGGTGCATGTGGAGGGCTACCGCAACGCCGGGTGGGTGCTCCTGGACTACATTGATTTCGTCGTCCACATTTTCTCAGGGCCGACGCGGGGCTTTTACAACCTCGAGAAGCTCTGGAGCGACGGAACCGAGGTCAGTCGACAGGCCTTGTCCGCCTGAAGGGAACGTCATCCAGGCAGGTACAAGAGTGAAGCTGAAGTTCGTCTGGATCGGGGCCACGAAGAATCCTCACTACCGTCATCTCGAGACGGACTATCTGTCGAGGATCGGGAGGTTCTCGGCGGCCCGGGTGGTGGCTGTGCGCGAAGGCAGGAAGACGGATCCTCGTCAGACCGGCCGGCAGCTGGACCTCGAGACCGGAAGAGTTGAGAAGGCACTGGGGAGAGGCTGGTATATGGTGTGTCTGGACGAAACGGGTAAGGATAAATCGAGCCGCCAGCTCTCGGGATGGTTGAGCGAGCTCGACCAATCCGGTCGCCAGCAGGTAGCGTTTGTGGTTGGAGGTCACTACGGACTGTCCGCTCCGCTGCGAGCGGCTGCCGATGAAGTCCTTTCACTGGGCAGGATGACGCTCCCTCACGAACTGGCCCGGGTCATCCTGCTCGAACAGATCTACCGGGCCTTCTGTATCCAGAACCGGATCCCCTACCACCGGGGGGGGAGCGCTTGCTAAGCTCGCACCCCGCCAGGGGTGCGACGTAATAGGTAAGATGAGAGTATTGGATTTTGTGCGGCTGGGGTTCAACGCCCTGTTCGCGCCCGAGACCTGTGGGCTGTGCGATAAGTGGGTGCTCAACCGGCGGCTGATCCCGCTGTGCGAGGCCTGCCGGAGTGGGCTGAGGTCCATCACGGGGCCGGTCTGCCACTATTGTGGGACTCCTCTCCCCGGCAGCCTGGTCGAGAGCCTCGCCATCTGCTCCGCTTGCCGGGAGCATCCTCCCGCCGCCGTGAATTTCAGGTCCTGCGGGCACTACGAAGGAGATCTTCGGGAGTTGATTCATCTTTACAAATTCAGATCGCGCAGGCGCCTGGCCTGGCCACTCTCCCGGATCCTGTGCCGGGGTCTGCAAGTCCACTTCAGCGACCTCAAGTTCAACTGGCTCGTGCCGGTGCCTTCCCATCCCTCCAGGGTTCTGGAGCGGGGGTTCGACGCCGTCGCGCTACTGGCCGACCGGCTTTCGGATCACACTGGGATTCCGGTGTTTTCAGGTCTCGAGCGAGTCAAGAGGACGGCTCCTCAGTTCGGTTTGAGCCGGGAGCAGCGCGCAGGCAACCTGAAGGGAGTCTTCGATATGCGAAACGGAGATTCCAGGCCCAGCGGCAACCTGCTGATCGTTGACGACGTTCTCACCACGGGCACCACCATGCTCGAACTGGCTTCCGTCATCGAGGGCAGGTGTCGCCCGGAGTCGTTGGCCGCCCTGACCATTGCCAGGACTCCCCTGTTCTGCAAGTAGGTACTAGGGCGCTCGCTGACTGTTGCAGGTCCGGTAACTATTCAATTCCCGAAGGAATCAACAGGTCAACGCTGGGCAGCGGAGGGGGGAGTTCCGGCAGGTGTCCTGAGTAGAAGCCGTGCATGCAGCTGTGCAGGCCTTCCGGTTTGCTCTTTCGATGCTGGCACTGCTCCCGGATGGTGTGGTACAGCAGTCCCATGTAGATCATGAAATCCTGAGCAAAGTCGGTCTCATCGAACTGCGCGAAGGGGTATTGGAAAGCCAGAAAACTCTCCGAGTCCCGCACTGCAAGATAATTGTCCAGCATCTCCTCCAGTGACCCGGAAAAATCCATCGCTGGAAAGGGTATGCGCTTTCCAACCATGGGTTTGGCTTTTCTCAAGACGTTCAGAACCAGGTTTCTGTGTCCTTTCCAGAGCTTCTTGAACGCCAGCCGCTCGGGCCGCCCCCAGATCTGAAAGCTGACCGAAAACAGACAGCTCATCTGGGGCTGGATGGTGAATCGGAGGTGAATTCCGGCGGCGTCACCTCCGTCCCGATAAGGGTTGGCTTCCAGGCGCCGCTCGAAATAGGCAGAGTCCGGGAAAAACTCCATGGTAACGGAGTTTCCGATGCTGTAGCGGAACTGGTTGTGATTTCCGAAATCGGGATCGTACACCTCTGAAGGCTCGATGACAACGGTTTCGAACAGATCCCAGAGGATGTCGTAGAGCTCATGCTCCGGGCTGTTGATGGCCTCGTAAAAGTCCTCTTGAGAAGCGCTTCTCAGCTGGTCGTAGTAGTGCCGATCCATTTTCGATCTGGGTTCCCGGCTATTCTACACCCGAAGGTCTGCACAATACTATGCTGCAGGGGCTCGTTGTATATTTCCCCTCATGGAACTGATCTATCAACTGATTTTCATCGCCAGCGCCCTGTTCCTTGTCCTCCTCAACGGGTTCTTCGTCAACGCCGAGTTCTCGATTGTGAAAGTCAGGGAAACCAGGATCCAGGAGCTGGTCCGAAGAGGGAACAAACGCGCAGGCAGGGTTTTGAGGCTCATCGACAACATGGATGAGTACCTTTCTGCTACGCAGCTGGGAATCACGCTGGCCAGCCTGGGGCTCGGTTGGATTGGCGAACCTGCGTTTTCGAAGCTCTTCGAACCGGCTCTCCAAACCCTGGGTCTCGACAATCCGGCCCTGACCCACACCCTGGCCGGGGGTACCGCCTTTCTCCTGATCACATTTCTCCACATTGTGCTGGGAGAACTTGCACCGAAGTCGGTGGCCATCCAGCAGCCGGAGCGCTCGTCACTCTGGGCTGCTGCTCCGCTCATCTTTTTCTATCGGGTGTCCTATCCCTTTATCTGGGCTTTGAATGGAACGGCCTTACACTTATTGCGCCTGGTCGGGATCCAGCCGACTTCGGAGACGGAACTCACACACTCAGAAGAAGAGCTGCGCATCCTGTTGTCGCGATCCAGCGAGCACGGCATCATCGATCGGAACAAGAAACGCCTCCTCATGAAAGTCTTCTCTTTCGCGCATCGCACGGTCCGGCAGGTGATGGTGCCTTCGATTGAAGTCAAGTATCTGGATGTTCGCAAGAGTCTGGAAGAGAACCTGGAGCTGGCCCGCCGGCAGAAGCACACGCGATTCCCTCTGTGCGAAGGTGCTCTGGACCGGGTCCTGGGTCTGATCCATGTCAAGGACCTGTTTTGGAATTATGAAAAGCTGGGTCCCGGGCTGGATCTGAAGATGCTCAAACGCCAGACCCTTTTTGTGCCCGAAAATAAGGGCATTGATTCGCTATTGGCCGAGTTTCGCAAGTCCCAGATCCATATGGCGATCGTCGTCGACGAGTTTGGGTCAGCCACCGGAATCGTCACATTGGAGGACATCCTGGAAGAGCTGGTCGGAGAGATTCAGGACGAGTTCGATCTCGAGACACCTCCGATCATGGTTCGCGAATCGGAGGGAGGTACCTATCTTGTCAACGGTCGAGCCCTGGTAGAAGAGGTTGAACAAGCCCTGGACCTGGAGCTAGAGGATGTCGACAACGACACCGTGGCGGGCCACGTCATGATGGTTCTCGGCAGCACGGCACAAATCGGAGATGAGTTGACGCTGGGTGGGAAGTTTCATGTCCGGGTAGTGGGAATCAAAGGGCACCAGATCACCGATCTGCTCTTTACTCCGCTCCCCGACTCATCGGACTAGGGCAGTGCATCGAGAGCGCGAAGGCTGGTTGAAACCCTCTTGGCCGCAGCCCGGATCTGCTTGCAGAGGTCCCGAATCTTGGGGGCCCGGAGCTCCCCAACGGTGACGGTCGAGCGGTTTGGACCCTGCTCCGCCTCGCCCGGACCCCTGCGGGAGGCCGGTTGAATCAGCTCTTCCAGGCGCTTCTTGACCGTTCTTGCCTTTTGAGCGATTTCATCCAGAGCGGTGGGAATTTCCTGCAGGGTCAGGTCGGGCGAGGTCCCGGAGGCTTTACCGGACTCCGACCGCCTGACTGATTCCTTGAGCTCGTCAAGGCGGATCACGAGGAGGTTCTCCGACAGGTGCCGGGAAGATTTCCTGATGAGCTCGAGTCTCTGCCCGGCCAGGCGATCGAACTCCTGACGGGTGAGCTTCGAGCCTGACCAGGACGCAAAGAGATCGGTGAGGCTCTCACTGGCCCGCACAATCGATGCCGCATCACGCAGCGCCTGGTCTTTGAGATGTTCAATGTAAACGCGACGAACCTGGGCCGCCGGAGCGGCCAGCGTCAGCAGTAGAGTTAGTGTTACAAACATTGTCGGGTCGCTTGAGTTATCCCCGGTCCCAGAGTAGTAATTTTAGTGCATGTCCGGAAACCAGAGGAAGAGGCAAGCAGGGGAAACGGGGTTTCAGGTCGTGCTGGTAGAACCACAGATCCCTCCCAACACGGGCAGCATAGCGCGTCTTTGCGCGGCCACGGGGATTCCTCTCAACCTGGTCGAGCCTCTGGGCTTCGAGATTACCAATAGCCGACTGAAACGTGCCGGGCTCGATTACTGGGAATTCGCTCAAGTCAGCACCTACCCTTCCCTGGAAGGTTTGACCGCCGAGGTAGACCCGCGGGATTTGTGCTTCTTTTCGAAGAAGGCTGCCCGCTCCTATCTGGAGGCCGGTTTTCAGGGAACTGAGTTTCTCATTTTTGGAAGTGAGACCGCAGGTCTGGCGGAGGATCTTCTCGCCAGGTACCCGCAACGTAGCTTTCGGATTCCCATCATCCAGCCCGGCGTACGCAGCCTGAATCTGGCCAATGCGGTGGCAATCGTCGTCTACGAGGCCCTGCGACAGGTCGGGACTATCTAGTCCACTAGTGCAGCTAGACCCCCCTGGCCTCGGCACCCCAGAATATCTTGTGAAGCTGCAGCTGAACGCGGACGTCCAGGCCGTCGGCCAGGATCCACTCCGCCAGTTGGCGGGGTTCGAGAGTGCCCCAGACCGGTGAAAAGAGGACCTGATGGCGGTCGGTGAGCCGGTGCTGGGCGATCTTCTTCTTACTCCACCGGTAGTCGCTCCGAGAGCCGATTACGAACTTGACTTCGTCAACCGGCTTGAGCAGCGGGATGTTGTCCCAGCGATTCTTGTCCGCCATGCCGCTTCCCGGACACTTGATGTCGTAAATCAGAATGGCGCGCTGGTCGACGCTGCTGATGTCCAGGGCGCCACCCGTTTCGATCAAAACCGTTTTCCCAAGTTCCAATAATTCTCTGATCAAATCATGCACCGGGGGCTGGAGCAGCGGCTCGCCACCGGTGATCTCCACCAGGTCACAGGGGAACTCGGCGACCCTGGCAACGATCTCGTCGACCGTGTGCTCGGCACCGTCGTAAAAGGCGTATTCCGTATCGCAGTAGCTGCACCTCAAGTTGCACGCGGTCAAGCGGACGAACGCACAGGGGCGCCCGGCGAAGCTGGATTCCCCCTGAATGCTGAAAAAGATCTCGTTCACGTTGAGGTTCGGGTGGCTCATCTCGTCCAGTGCTCCATAGCTACGAAATTATACGACGTGCCGCGCGGAGGCCGATATTCGTAGCGGCCGGGGCGCTTCCCGTCAGCCGAAAACAGGAGCGCAGAGCCCTTACGGGCTGTTAAAATCGGTTCTGCCACCAAACCAGGAGACCCCGTGACAAAAAGAAACCCCTCGATCGCACGCACAGTGAGCATTTCCCTGGCCGCTGTCTTTGCTTCGCTGGCCCTTCAGGCCGGCATAGACAAGCGGCTTCAGAGTCATTACCTCGAGCGGTACCTGAATAAGACCGTTTTCCTGAGGGTCCCTGTACACGGTCTTCGGCAAACCGTCGACGTCACGGCGTCGGGGAGCCGCCTGGCTTCGAGTCAGGGAGAGGCAGTTGCCTTCAAGGTTGGAGACCAGGTACGCGTGACGGCGCTGGAATTCAAGGATCGGAGTATCCGGTTCAGGCTCAGCGGTCTGGATTCGAGCAGGGAGGCCACGGTTTTCTTTCAGTTTGCCCAGCCCCTGCAACAGCACTTCGCCCAGCAGGGTGCTTTCGAGGATTCGCTTGGGTTTGCCTTTACAGAGGGGGTGTCTTATCGAGAAATCGACTCCGCCAAAGCCGCCTTCATCGAGAGTCAGTATGAAGAGCTGATCCGAACGTTTGCGGCTACAACCGGCGCATCAAAGGAGTTCGTCGTCCGCAAGATTGCGGAGCAGAATCCCGACTACCGGAAGGCCATCAAAGACGCCGCTCAGCTGGCGACCACGGCTTCGAATATGGAGACGAAACTGGCGGGAGCCGCTCAGAGGCTGGCTGCGGCGGAATCCGAATCCGCAAGTCTTCGTCAGCAACTGGAGGAGGCTAACACCCACGTTGACGAGGAAAAAGAGGAACGCCTGCAGATCCTGGAGCAGCGCGACGAGGCGCGCGCAGACATCAGGAGATTGCAGGGAGAACTCGATCAGGTCAAGCGTGCGCAGGAGGCTTATGAGCAGCAGGTCAACGATCTGTTCAGAAGCCTCCAGGCGGACCCTGGTGATGCGAAGGCGCAGGGATCGAAAGTGGAGTCTCTCAGTACGTTTTTGACTCAGCTGCAGTCCGATCGCTCAACCCTTTCCTCTCAGCTGGGCGAGGTCCAGGGCCAGATTCTGGCCTTGCAGAATGAAGCGGAAGAGCTGCGCAAGAACCTGGCCGCTGCTGAAAGCAGCAATCGACGGCTTTCGTCTCGACTCAGAGCCCTGACCTCGGACAAGAAAAGCATCAACGCGCAGTACCTCCAGATGCGCGAGCAAAAGGAGATTCTGGAAACGACTGATGCGCTCTCCAGGGCCCTGCGAGTCGAGGCTGCGGCCGGCCCGCCGTCCGAGGAAGGATGGCTCGAGAACCGGTTCTACCTGGAGTCGCAGCTGCTGGGTACGGTGCGCATTGCGCCTCCCACCCAGGTCGGGGTTGCAGCTCGAGTGGAAATGTCCTTGCTGTCTCCCGACACCGTCAAGTTCTCCCAACGAGAACGAGAGCTGCACTCGGCCCTGGGTGAGGACGTCAGAGCCGAGGTTGCCTGGGTCACTCCTGACGAGCTCGCGATGGTGCTGGACGGAGAGGACAGCCGGCGAGTCGTCAAGGTCAGGGAAAGCACCTTCTGGGAGTGGAATGTGGACGGTGACCTGACTCGTTCTCAGCCGGTTACGCTCGAAATCGACTTGATTGATCGAAACGATCAGGGGATTCTCCTGCACACCCGGCAGTTCGTGGTCCATCCGAGGGGCCTGGGAAGTTGGCTCTCCGGGATTTTCTCGCTGCCCTCGCTGCTTGCCGGACTGATCCTGGGAGCTGCCGCAGCCTGCGCAATCGTATTCGTGCGTGGGGGGCAGGGAAGGGAGACTCGGTCGCGACACCCGGCTGAATATCTGGCCGAGAAAGAGCTCTAGGGGGCTCGGGGTCTGTTTGTCCGTATCGGTGTTATGATCGAGCTGGATGTCGAGCCGACGCAGCAGCGCCCAGCAGCGTAAGGAGCAGCAGCGAGTCGCCAGGATTGTCCAGATTCTCTCCCACGAATACAAGGGAGCTGAGTGTGCCCTGCACCACTCGAACCCCTTCCAGCTGCTGATCGCGACCATCCTCTCGGCACAGTGCACCGACGTCCGAGTCAATATGGTCACGCCTCACCTTTTCGCCACCCATCCTTCGGCGCGCTCCCTGGCCGAGGCCGATTCTGACCAGGTTGAGGAGATCATCCGAAGCACCGGCTTCTTTCGAAACAAGACTAAGAGTCTGATCGGGGCCTCGCGCAGAATTGTCGAGAGTTTTCATGGAGAGGTTCCCTGCACGATGGAAGATCTCCTGACCCTTCCCGGGGTTGCCCGCAAGACGGCGAATGTGGTTCTCGGCACAGCTTTCGGAATCTCCGCGGGAGTGGTCGTTGACACCCATGTTTCAAGGATCAGCCGGAGACTGGACCTGACCCGGGCCGACTCGGCCACGGCCATCGAGAAAGACCTGATGGAGAAGATTGAGGAGGGTAACTGGATCGACTTTTCCCACTGGGTGATTCACCACGGCAGACAAGTCTGTCAGTCCAGGAAACCGCGCTGCGACCGGTGCGTTCTGGTGGACCTGTGCCCGTACTACGCCGAAGTAGTCTCGCGAATCTGAAGATGAAGCGCTCTCCGGTCCCCTCTCAAACCTTTCTGCTTCTCGCCCTGGCATTGGTCCTGTTTCTGTTTTACAGGATCCTTTGGCCCTTTCTGTTTGCTCTGATCCTGGCCATGACACTGGTGTCTCTCTTTTACCCGAATTTCGTGGCTGCGAAACGGCTGGTGCGGGGCCGAGCCGCTCTCGCGTCGGCACTGATGTGCTCCATTATCACGATCCTGATCATCATTCCACTGGTGCTGCTGTTCATCTTTCTAGCCAACGAGCTGAATGACGCCTATGCAGTTTTTGTTGCCAACCAGGACCAGATCCTGGAGTTGATGGAGAAGCCCTATCCGGACCTTCTGGATCCTCTGGTGGAGCGGGTTGCATCGCTTCTGCAGCAGGACAGTTTCAACTTCCGGGTGTTCCTTACGTCGCGTCTGGAGGACCTGGCACGTTTCTTGATCAGCCGGTCCTCGACGGTTCTGGGCAGCGTCGGCTGGCTGGCCATCAATTTCGTGGTCATGGTATTCAGCATGTTCTTCCTTTTTCGGGACGGTCACCTGCTGCTCGCCCGGCTGCAGGGACTGCTTCCACTTTCACCGCAGTATCAGGACATCCTTTTTGGCAAGCTGCAGATCATGGTGCACGCCACCTTTCTGGGTATTTTCGTGACCGGCTTGTGCCAGGGAGTACTGGCCGCGCTGATTTTCGGGGTTCTGGGGATTGACAAGCCGGTATTCTGGGCTGCCGCCATAGGAGCTACCATCAGAAGGTGTGTAAATAGCATAGGCGGTGAGTATCCTTCCGGGTTGATTTAAAACCCAGGGCCGAAAGGCCCGCAACGGAAGGAGTACACACCGCATGAGCAAGCAGAAGATTGAGGGAAGTGTGGAGTCAAGAGTTTGTTTCGAGGAGCTGGAAGATTGGGTGCGGGAGAAGATCCAAGGCTGGGTTCAAGAGCTGCTGGAGGAGGAAGTCACGGAGTTATTAGGGCGGCGTAAGAGTGAGCGGCGAAGGGCCGTGGACGCTCCGTCGGGCTATCGCAATGGATATGGGAAGCCGAGGCATCTGACGCTGAGCTCGGGGACGATCCAGGTTCGAAGGCCTCGAGTGCGGGATCTAGAGGAACACTTTGAAAGTCGGGTGTTGCCCCTGTTTGCCAAGCGGACGCGGCAGGTTCGAGAACTGATCCCTGAGCTGTACTTGCATGGTCTGGCGCTGGGGGATTTTGATCTGGCTCTGAGAGGGCTTTTAGGGGAAAAGGCGCACCTGTCGTCCTCCACGGTGGCCAGATTGAAAGAGAAGTGGCAGGCCGAATGGGAAGTCTGGCAGAGTCGACCCTTGAATGATCTGGAAGTGGTGTATTTATGGGTAGATGGAATCTACGTCAAGGCGGGTCTGGAGAAGGAAAAGGCAGTCCTGCTGGTGGTGCTGGCCGCCTTAAGTGACGGAAGCAAAGCCGTGGTGTCGGTCACGAGCGGCTATCGGGAATCGACTCAGAGCTGGTCGGAAGTACTGCGCGACTTGAAGCGCCGGGGGATGGGCTGTCCACGGCTGGTGATCGGAGACGGCCACCTGGGCATCTGGGGAGCTTTGCGCAACGTCTATCCCCAGGCCGAGGAGCAGCGCTGCTGGAATCATCGGATCGTCAACCTGCTGGCCAAGCTCCCTAAGCGAGTGCACAAGCCGGCCTTGCTGATCCTGCGGCAGATCCCTTACGCCGAGACTCGAGAAGAAGCACAACGACTCAAGAAGGTTTTTCAGCACTGGTGCCGGCAGCGAGGGCTGACTCTGGCGGCTGAGCTAATCGAGCAGGACTGGGACCGGATGGTGACCTTTTACAACTATCCAAAGAAGCAGTGGCAGCATCTGCGAACCACCAATCCAGTGGAGTCACCGTTTGCCGCTCTTCGGCTGCGAACGGACGCGGCCAAGCGATTCAAGAAAGTGGAAAACGCCCAGGCGGTGATCTGGAAGATGCTGTTGGTGGCGGAGCAGCGATTCCGCCGGTTGAAGGCACCGGAGCTGATGAAAGACGTCTACCAGGGCGCCAAATATGTCAATGGAGTCCCGGTCAACCAAGTCCCGGAGGAGAAAGCCGCCTGATGTTTTTCCACGCCTATTGACAAGAGCTCCCGCCATAGCCTGCGTGTCCATAGTTCCCGTTCTCGGGACGGGAATCATCTGGATGCCGATGTCGATTTACCTGATGCTCAGTGGCTCGCCCGGTCGGGGCATCGCCCTCTTTCTGCTGGGGGCCCTCGTCATTGCCCTCGTCGACAATATCGTGAGGCCACTGATCATCGAAGGGCGTTCCGAGGGAATGCACGTGCTGCTGCTTTTCTTTGCCTTCGCCGGCGGCCTTCTCTTCTTCGGACCACCCGGGGTGCTCCTGGGCCCCATGGTCACGGCCCTCCTGATGGCGCTCCTGCACATCTACCGCCTGGAAGTGGCAGCGTCGAGGGCATGACTCCGGCACCTGACCTGCTCGGCGCTCCCGCCGAAGCGGCCTCTATTCCTCCAGTAGCCGTCCTGAGACGGGGCCGACGTGGATGTGGGCTCCGGTGGCGGAGCCGGTGCGGGCGGTCGAGAACGCCTGAAAGGGCAGATTTCGTTGTCTCAGGTACTCGATGACGGCCTCGCCTTCGTCGCTGGCCGGGTGAAGGGCGAGATCGACTCGATCTCGATGGTCAAAGCCGAGATAGTCATGGGTCGGGGTCTGGCCGAACGCACTGATGGGTAATTCTCTTTTGAACCTGTGCCAGAAGAAATTAGCCAGCTCCGGAACCAGTCCGACGTTCCAGGTTCTCACCGGTTTCGCAGTGCCCGCAAACACCGAGTCTCCCTGTTTCCCCATCCCCTCGCGGGTGAGCTCGGTGAGAAGAAGTCCGGTGGCGCTGAGTACCTCTCTTTGCTGTTTCAGGCGCGCTTCCAGTTTCTCCACCCGAGCGGCCATCTCGTCCCGCTCCCGGCGGGCGACGAGACCTTCCCCGTACAGGTTCACGAACTGGAGCCTCCGGCTCTTAGCCTTCGCCAGATCAGCCTCCAGGATCTCGACGAGCGCCCGGGTTGCCGCCAGTTGCTCGCGCGCTTTCTCTTCCAGCCTTCTGGAGGCCTGCTCCCCTGCCTCCGGCGCCTCGTAGGCCTGCTGAGCCGCCCGCGCCGGGAGCGGGACCGGGACATGAGCGAATTCAATTCGGTTCAGGGCAGCGGAGCTTCCTGCGCCGAGAAGAGCCGAAGTCAGGAGGAGACGAAAACTCATGATTCACGCTCCCGGCCCGATCCGCGCCTGCCTCTTACGACCCCCAGCGCACCTCCCGACGAGTTGACCGGGTAGGACGATTCGAAGCCCGCCTCGCTTTTCCCCTGACCGAGCTGGTCGATCGACACTCCTGAGAATAGAGCCGCCTCGGCCAGATTGGGCGTCACGAGCGAGGCCAGAGGAAAGAGAACCTGGCGCATGGCGGCGGGCACGCCGCGTTTCACCAGCCTGTGCCCACTACTGCTCTTGATGACCGGATCGACAACGATGGGAAGGTCTCGTCCGGACAGGGCAGAGGCCACCAGTTCAACCACGGATGGGCTGGGGAGCATTCCTGTTTTTACGGCTGCCACACCCGTGTCCAGAGCAGCCAGCAGCTGCTTTTCGATGGTTTCCGGAGGAACTTCCCAGATGTGCTCGACCCGGTCGGTCTTCTGGGCTGTTACCGCCGTAACGGTCACCAGGGCATGACCTCCCAGGGCGGAAACTGCCCGGACATCGGCCTGGATGCCGGAGCAGCCGCTGCTGTCAGAACCGCCAATCGTCAGAACGTTCCCGACCCGTGGTGTCATTTTGCGGCGGCTTCGTATTGCTTTAGAAAATGAGTGCCTGCAGTTGTGTTAATCTAGGGAACGGATCCTTTTTCCTTAAGGAGAATCGGAGAAACCAAAATGGCTTCACAAGGAGATAAGATAACCTATTTTCTCGTCGGTGGTTTTGTAGGTGCGGCGATTGCTCTACTATTTGCGCCACGCAGCGGCCAGGAAACACGGCAACTGATCGAAACCAAGTATCGCGAGGGATCGGAGAAGCTCGGTCAGAAAGCGAGCGAGGGCAAACAGTATCTGGGAGAGAAAGGCGAGTGGGTTGCCGAAAAGGCCCGCGAGGGCAAGGAAAAACTGGGCGATAAATCCCGCCAGGCCGTCGGTGCAGTCAGCGATGGCATCGAAAAGGGCAAGGATGCCATAGCCAAGAAGAGAAAGACCATCACCAAGGCCGTCGAGGCGGGTAAGAAGGCGTACGAAAAAGGAAAAGAGCAACTGGCCCAAGAGATGTCTGAAGAAGAGGCCTGATGCATTCCGGAGGCAGTAGGTGAGCGGTCTGGAGATGTGGGTGCCGGCGATCGCCCTGCTGGCGGTTGTTGCCTTTATCTTTCAAATCGTGGCAGTGATCCTGACCGCCCGTTCCGTCCGCCAGGTCACTACCCAGATTGAACGACAATCCAAAGATCTCGAGGCCACCCTTTCCCAGGTTCAATCCAGGCTGGTGGAGGTTTCTGACAGCCTGGAGCCGGTCAAGGCCGTTGCCCAGGACCTGGCCACTAATCTGGGCACGATGTCTGAGACGCTGCACAACCGGGCGGAACATGCCGACGCCGTAATCAAAGATCTGATGAACGTGGGCCAGGATCAGGCGGCCAAGATAGACTTTCTGGTCAGCGATACGGTGGAGAAGTTCGAGCAGGCCACAGAAACGATTCAGAAGGACCTGCTCAAGCCTGCCATTGAGATCTCTTCTTTCATTCGGGGAATCAGGGGTGGAATCGACGCTCTGTTTTCTCGTAAACAGCCTGCCGAAGAAAAGACCGCCGCCGAAGAGGATCTCTTCATCTAGGCGTGCGGGGTTGAACTTTCCCGCGCTGGAACCCCACCCAGTATCCGCCGGCGAAGATCACCACCACCGCAATCACGTGAAAAGTGAAGAGTCCAATTGACATGTCAGTCGGCCCGTTTGAAGAGGCGGGGTCTCCCGCGGATTAGTGAAAAGCCGCCAAGTGCTCCTGTAGAGCCCGAAGGCCAGCTCGATCATTGACGTTTAAGAAGGTATCCGAGTCTATCTGCAGATCTTGACCGGGAACCGTTTTCACCTTCACCCGCGGCGATTTCAAGACGTCAAGAATGCTCAAAACATTGCTCCCGAGGTGCTCTTCGAGGATCCCCAGACAGTCTCGGGAATAGATACCGCAGATGGGCTGGATCCGACCCTCGAGGTCGGCGGGAACGACCACATCGAATCTACTCTTCAGGCTCCATAATCTGCGGAACAGGGCAGGAGGAACGAGAGGCATGTCGCAGCAATGGAGACAGTTGTGCCGTTGATCCGAGTGCCGCAGGGCACTGCAGATCCCCATTAACGGCCCCTGGCCGGGGGTCCTGTCGAGAATCCAGGGGTGTTTGATCCGCCCGGCCTGATCCTTTGATCCACAAACGACGTAGACCTGCAGCCCCAGCGTCTCCAGTGTGCGAACGGCCCGCTCAACCAGTGTCATCCCTCCGACTTCGACAAAGGCTTTGTCGTGACCCAGGCGCCGGCTCGAACCTCCAGCCAGCACATATCCAGCTCCGATCATGAAGGGATTATCTCACGGGCGGTAGCCCTCCGGGCCGCCCCAGGGAGTGCTCTTTGCGAGGACGATGCCTTAAAATTGATGCGTGCTCAGATTCATAGTGTACTGTTCGGGAAGTTCGCGGTGTTAATTCGGGATGGATTTTCGTTGACAGTGAGGCGCGCGACGCAGGAAGGCCGGGCGTCTTTCGAGGTAGCGCAACAAAGCTGTCGGCGAAAAGACGCCCGAAGTAGCGGCGGGAACTTTCCGGACAGTGCACCAGTGCATCTCGCCATAGGTTTTGATCCAGGGTCAGCGCGTCAATCGTCGTCGCTGGCTAGGCGTCGGGAGCGAGTCATATCATGCGATATGGCGAGCGAGACGGGCGGCGGCGGTAGACGGCGCCCATCACGCAACAACGCCAGCGGCGGGGAGGGGCGTCTGAATCTGGGTCAAGACTTGTGGCGGGCTGCACTAGTGCTTGTGCTGCTGTTTTCCACGTCGACCCGGGCTGCGGCATCGGGGGTTCTCGATCGGGCTCGCCCGGAGAAAGTGGGGGTGTCTTCCGAGCGTCTCAGCAGAATCGATGGGGTGCTGCAAGAGGCAATCCGCGAGGGCGAGGTACCGGGCGCGGTGGTGCTGGTGGCCCGGCTCGGTCGGATCGTCTACCGGAAAGCATTTGGTCACCGAGCGCTGCTGCCGCGAAAAGAGCCGATGACGATCGACACGGTTTTCGACCTGGCCTCCTTGACCAAGGTGGTGGCCACCACGACTTCAGTCATGATTCTGGTTGAAGAGGGCCGCCTCACGCTGGGCGATCCCGCCAGTCTGTTTCTGCCCGAGTTCAGCCGCCATGGAAAGCAGAACATCACGGTTCTGAGCCTCTTGACTCACTTCTCGGGCCTGCGCCCGGGTCTGGACCAGGATGTGCAGTGGAGTGGCTTTGAAGAGGCCGTGAGACGGGCCCAGGAGGAGCAACTGGTCGCCGTCCCGGGAACCCGCTTCATATACAGCGATATCAACTACATTGTCCTGAGCGCCGTTGTTGCCGAGGCGGCTGGAATGCCGCTGGATCGGTTCAGTGCCACACGCATTTTTTCCCCTCTGGGCATGAAACAAACGACCTTTAACCCTCCGCCGTCGTGGCGGGCTCGGATCGCGCCGACCGAGTTGAGAGACGGGCGGATGCTAAGAGGAAGCGTGCACGATCCAACCTCGCAGCGCATGGGGGGTATAGCGGGGCATGCAGGGTTGTTCTCGACGGCAGGCGACCTGGCCGTTTATGCCCAGATGCTCCTGAATCGCGGCGTCTACAACCGCACTCGGATCCTTTCTCCCATGTCGGTTGAGCGAATGACCACCAATCAGTCTCCAGCACAACAAGAGGCGTGGCGGGGAGCGGGTTTCGACATCCGCACCAGGTTCAGCTCCAGCCGCGGTGACCTCTTCCCGATCGGGTCATTCGGACATACCGGATTCACGGGCACCTCGCTGTGGATCGATCCATCTTCACAGGCGTTCCTGATCGTTCTGACCAGCCGGCTTCATCCCCGGAGCAATGGGGACGTCGGGCGGCTGCGCAGACAGCTGGCGAACATCGTGGCCGCATCAATTGAAGATCGGTAGCCGGATTTACTGCTCAGATGTCTCAAAAATGTCCCGTCTGCAAGACGCGCCTCTGGTCCGATCCTCTGCTGGTCAGATCCAAAATGAAATGTCCCCGCTGCGGAGCTGAGTTCAAGCCAACCGTACCCTGGCACTACGTTCGAATCCTGCTGATCTTTCTCATCATTCTGGCCTTCGTACTGATCTTTGTCGTCAGCCAGGGCAACGTTCCTCTGCTCGTGCTCTTCGCCATTATCGGACTGCTTCTATGGTTTGCGCCGCGGCTGATTCACTTCGAGCCGATCGGGCCCGAACTCACCCCCTCGGAGGGAGTGCTCGACCCCCAGGAGTGGAGGATGCGTGTCGAGGATCAGAACCTGGAAGAGAAACTGGCCGAGGCAGTGGAGAAGTGGAGGTTCAGATGGGCCCTTTCGGTTGTTGTCATACTCGGTCTTCTTCTAACACTGGCCGCCTGGATCTATCAGAGTTTTTGATTCGAGGAATCGGACAGCAGCGGCAGTGACTGCCGGACGGCTCGCCGGCCGCCGGGGCGCGGGTTCCCATGGTGCGAATTCAAGTCTTGTCTGCCCTTGCCGGGCTCGAGCAAACCGACCTGGCGGGCACCTGTGTCGCGGTGATCGACGTTTTCCGTGCCTCCACGACCGTACTCTGCCTGATGGAAAACGGAGCCCAAGAGGTCATCGTAACCGACAGCGTGAGCCGGGCTCTCGAGCGCAAACAGCAGGGCTACACGGTGATCGGCGAACGAGGCGGCCGCAGGGTGGCTGGATTCGACCTGGACAATTCCCCTTACCAGGTCAGCCAAAGGGCCTGGGAGTCACAAAAGGTGGTCGTAACGACCAGTAACGGCACCCGGGCCTTGATCGCCGTGCAGGAAAGTCCTGCGGTCATACTGGCAGGATTTCGGAATCTCGACGCGGCCGCTGATCACCTGCGCGACTCGAACCGGGATCAGGTGACCCTCATTCCCATTGGGTCGGGCGGCGAGCCGCGGGTAGAAGACGAACTCTGCGCCCAGGCTCTCCAGGACCGCCTTCAAAATGAGCCCGTGGATGTGGATTCGCTCCTTGTCTGCATCCGCCGAAAGTGTTCCAAGACGATCTCGTCCCGAGGCCCCCGCTACCAGAAGGACGTCGACCTCGCCCTGCAACTTGACACCACCCGCATCGTCCCGGTGCTGGAACCCGGACTCGTCCTCCGAAGAGTTTTTTCCTAGGGACGGCGCCCGGCAGGGGACCATGTCCCCTTATATCCTTATTTTCGGGTGTCCGGTTCTGGTAGTCTGCTTCCCATGAACCGGAAGCTCGCATATGTCTGACGGTTTCGACAGGCAGCCTGCAAGATGGAGCTCTTTTCAGTCTGACGGCCAGGCGCGACACGGCCTTTGCCATCACACCGTCGTGAAGAGATTTGTGATCTGCTTCATTCTGTTAGTTTTTGCCGGTTGCGAAGGCGCCTTTCTGCCTGCTGATCGCGAGCCCAACATTGTGCTCATTCTGGCCGACGACGTCGGAACGGAAGTGCTGGGGAGCTATGGCGGCACGTCGTATGCGACGCCGCGTCTGGACCGGCTGGCGGCCGGCGGGATGAAGTTCGTGCACTCCTACAGCATGCCGGTTTGTTATCCCTCCCGGTTGAGCCTGCTGTCGGGACGTTATCCGTTCCGCTTTGCGGATGCGGCCTGGGGAGCCTTCCCTGTGGAAGCAGAGGGTGCAACGCTTGCCCAGGTGTTGAGACGAGCCGGCTACGCCACGGCAGTTGCCGGCAAATGGCAACTGACGATGCTGCGGGATGACCCGGAGCATCCTCACCGGCTGGGATTCGACCAGTACGCCCTTTTCGGCTGGCACGAGGGTCCCTGCTACTACCAACCGATGATCTACCAGAACGGTCGGGTCCGCGACGATGTTCGGGATCGCTACGGGCCGGACTTGTACACGGAATTCCTGATTCAGTTCTTTGAGGAGCACCGCGAGAAGCCGTTTTTCGCCTTTTATTCGATGGCTCTGTGCCATGACGTCACGGACGATCTGGAGCAACCCGTTCCCCACGGACCCCTGGGACGCTACGACACCTACCAGGAAATGGTCGAAGCCATGGATGAGCGGGTGGGACGGCTGTTTGACGGACTGGATCGTCTCGGGCTGCTGGACAGGACACTGATCCTTTACACCAGCGACAACGGGAGTCCCGAAAGCTACATCGCCGAAGCCCGGGACGGTGAGCTGATCCGTCAACCCTTTGTGTCACGGGTCGGCGGCACCGAGGTAGTGGGGGGCAAGCAGCAGTTGACGGATGCCGGTACCCGCGTTCCTCTGATCGCCAGCTGGCCCGGGATCATCGATCCGGGTCAAGAGGTCCTGGATCTGGTCGACTTCAGCGACTTTCTGCCCACGCTGGCAGAAGTGGGAGGAATGCCGGTCCCGGAAGCCGACGCAATCGACGGTGTCAGTTTTGCAGGACGCTTGCTGGAGGGTACTCCATCGCAGCGCCGATGGGCATTTAGCGAGCTCAAGGGGCAGTTCTGGTTGAGGACTCGAAGGTGGAAGCTTTACGATGACGGTCGGCTCTTTGATATACGCCTGGACTCCAGTGAGAGTGCGCCGATCCCCGAGTCCTTGAGTCCGGAGACTGAAGCCGCGCGAGGCCGGCTCCAGAAATGGACACAATCCATGCGCCGAATGTGAAGCCGGGAACGGGTGTCCTGTCCGGCGCTCTCCAAACAAACGGTTACACGGGGCCGCTCTACTCTTTCTGTATATGCGCCGCGATTGCGCTGTCGACCGCCTGCATCAGTTTCCGGTCCGTCCGTGAGCCAAAACTCAACATGGACCAGGCGTATTCCTTACCCGACGGCAGCGGGATATAGCGCACCTGTGTTTCCCAATAGGGGTGCCTGACGAAACCGTAACCGTCAGAACTGAGCATCAACGCACCTTCGTATCGGTCCCCGGACTGTATGTGAACCTCAAGCCGTAGTCCATCGACGTTGGGTCCTCGCTCTGGATGCGCCTCTTCACCGATACGGCCGTTCTTGTAGATTGTGTGAACCTGAAACTCGTGCACCCGGAACTCGGCGACTAAGACACCAGACGCGCTGACCGTGGCCGAGGCGCCATCGAGTTGAGATAGGGCCTGCTCAACGACGGGCTTGAGCGACTTGATGACTGGATGAGGCGTGGCTCGATGCTCCCGCGCAACCTGGGGCGGGGAATAAGCAATAACCCCGATGAAAACGAGCAAGTAAACGACGGCACCCAAAATTCCGGCAAGAATTACTCGCGCCATTGATGTCTCTCCTTTCCACGTGGTTGCGGGTCGGCTATCCTCGACCAAGAAAGGATAGCGCACCCAGCCGTGCTGGATAAGCCGGAGCAACAGCCACTTTTGCCTTTAGGCGCCGCCGTGGTTGAATCTCTCAGGACATCCCAGATTTCAACCGAGGAGACAAGACCATGGCGAAGATTCTAATCCAGGGTGACCGGCCAGAGCTTTGCTCCAATCCCGATCTGGCGATTGGTGCCCTGGTCGTGGGTGCTCCAAGTGCGATCGCAAACGTGGCTTCGGCGCTTCCCGGGACTGTGCCCACGATCCCTGTCACTTTTTCCCCGGCGGACGAGCAGGTAGGAAGAATTCGCACGCTCTTGGCTGTACGGATAAGGTACTCGCTGATCGAAACCACGGCGATGATCGATGGACAGTACACATAAAGAGGCAGCGCGACGACGGCCACAGCCAGCAGATAACCGCGTGCTTTGGTCGGCAGCGTAAAGAATCCTAGACTAAACAGTCCCCCTTTAGCTTCCCGGCGATCTCCGGGAGTAATCGCCTTTAGCAGGTAGGCCGTCACAATCAAAGGAACAAGCGCCAGGGACAGCCTCATCGTTATCGGACCCGCCAAGGCCAGTACCACGACCACCAGACAGGCGTTCACACAGTTGTTGAGCAAAGCCCACAGAAATCCCTTCCCGGCTACGTCAGCAAGAGATCGTCCCGAGACAAGAGCCATGGCTGTGGCCACCAGCAGCGAGTTCAACAGAAAGTAGACCAGCGCCCCCTCCAGCAGGGATATCAACAGGACCGCTAGAGACCCCTGTTGGATCTGTACGAGCGACGATACGTCCGGCAACAGCCGGGTCAGCAACGTGCCCACCAGATAGGCTCCGACTGCCAGCTGAGAGATATTGAACAGCACTTTGTTTAAACTGCGGACCTTTACCCGCCAGCTGCTCACCAAACCCTCCACCGCTCCCATCAAAGCGCCCGCCGCCGGCCCCACCAGCACGATGGCGGCAAAAATAAAGAAGTCCGCCGGGCTGACGGTCACCGAACCACTCTTCTTCTCACTGGCAGATACCTGCACAGAGAGAAAGCTGGCAGCCCCCGTCAAGATCACCAGGTACAGCCAGCGGATATCCCCTTGCTCGAGAGCCTGCCACAGGGCATAACCGAGCACACCCAGCCCCACAATCTGCAAGGGCCGAATGTACAACCGGGCCGCCAGCGGGAGCCCCGCCTTCGCCTGCGCCGGCTGGTTCTTGGAGGTGCTCAATGCACTACCCTCTGAGTATTTTCATCCCCTTGATCGTGTAACTCTTCCTCAGTCCGGATCGCACACCGCAATGTCGACTTCTGAAGAATCCGTCTCGAAAGTTCCATCGGTCCAGAACACGCCGCGTGACCAAGACGCGTCGGTCCAGAACACGCCGCGTGCCCAGGACACGTCGGTCCAAAACACGCCATCCAACCAGGTGTCCTCATTGGAGGGCACGATGGCATCGGTCCAAAGGAGTCCGTCGCCCCAAACCTGCTCTGCCTGACTATCCACCAGTTCGCTGTAGATGATCTCATCGTCATAGGCAAAGGCCCCCTCCGGCCCACACCTCTTCCGGCCCGTTTTCTCCCGAGAGACTCCAGTTCGCAGCCACACCCTTGGCGACGGTATGCGTCCTCATATCGATCGCGCGTGCCAGCTCCACGGCCGTCTTGGCGTTGACCATGCCATTGCCCTGCTCCAGCATGGAAGGCTCCGTCAGCTTGATCGCAGTCGACAGCAGAATCAGCTTGACGACGCCGGGACTCAAGTTGGGATTGGCGTCCAGCATCAAGGCTGCCGTACCGCTGACCACGGCCGCCGCAAAACTGGATCCGCTCAGCTTGATGTAGTGATCACCGACCAACAGCTCGGGATGCATCGCGGCGATATAGCTGCCCGTTGCACTGGGAGTCACGATGGCGTTGCCGGGTGCCGCCAGATCCGGTTTGAACAGCCCATCGGGATAGGAGGGACCTCGAGAGGAATAGCTGGTGGCGATGTCGTCCGTATGGGTATCCGTGCCTCGTGTATTGACAGCGGCAACAGTAATGGCCGTCGGTTCAATGCCCGGGCTGGTGATGCCTCCCCAGATCTCGGGGTATTGATCGGTCTTGCCCAGGTTGCCGGCCGAGACCACCGTCACGATGCCCGCTTCCACCATGCTTCGCACAGCCTGGCAGAGTGAAGGCCTCGTGAGCCAGCGGCAGCATCTCCTGGTCCGAAATCGTCACGTAGGCCAAGTCCTTCTGGGTACGCAAGCTCAGAAGGACATGAGACAAACTTTCCTGGTTCTGAGTGTAGACCGCGTGGCGGCTACTCTGTGCCACCAGGTCAGCAGTGGAAAGCCCGCGCTGTTTAAGTTCTTCGTGCTGGATTTCAATTGCGTGCTGAATGATAAAAGAGGCAATCAACACGGAGCAGACCAGAATCAATCCTACTGTTAGCAAATTGAGTTTCGCCGCCAAACCACTGGTGTGAAGAAGAGGACTTTGCAGGATACGACGTAGCCTGTCTCTGTATCTCCTACTGTGTGCTTTCCAGGTCACGGACTCTCTGCTCCAGCTTGACTCCCGTAACAGACCCTCGAACTCCCGTAGCGGGGTTTGGCTCAGCCTTGTTCTTCGACCCGGCTACGTGAACCGAAGATGGGAGAGGACGAACTCACCCGTGCTTCTCCAGCAACAGCATTCTCAAGCATCCCTCTACGGCGGAGGTTAGCGACCAGGGTAGTTCGCTTGAGTGAGAGGAGGCTGTCCGCCTGATTCTTGTTGCCTCTTGTTCGTTTCAGACATTCAACAATCAGATCTCTCTCCAGGCTGGCCAAGGTATCATTGAGATCAATCCCTTCTTCAGGCAAAAGGACATTCGTGCACCCGGCATTGAATCTACACCCATAAATGAGGCTTAGTAAGTATGATCTTGGGGGGGGAGATAGTACGTTAGTGTCTCGCCACCAGGTCGAAGGAGGGGTGGTGCGGCCAAGGATGAGCACCTTCTGCTGGCTGCGGCGGCAAAACCATCGCCTCTACTCACGCTTACGCGCCCAGGGCACAACCTTTGCTGGCCTGCGAGACCAGCCTGGCATAGCGCCGCAGGGCCGGGTCGGTGTCGGCTGGTAGCGTGCGCGGCTGCCAATCCGAGAGCCTTCTCTTGAGCAGCTCTTCCTCCACGTGCAGGTGGATCGTACCCTCCAGAGAATCAAAGCTGATGCGGTCGCCGTCCTCGACAGCGGCGATGGGACCACCCACGGCCGCTTCGGGCGAGCAGTGCACACCGACGGCGCCGTGGGCCACGCCCGAAACGCGGCCGTCGCAGACAAAAGCCACCTTGCCGTCCAGCCGCGGCGTTGAGAGGGCGGCCGCAGCCACCAGCAGCTCCGGCATGCCGGGCGCCCCCACCGGCCCCTGGTAACGCAGCACCACGACGTGTCCGGGACGGACCCGGCCCTCGGCGGCGGCGTCGGCCACGGCGGTGGCGGTGTCAAAGCAAAGCGCCTCGCCGCTGAAACGCGGTTCTTCCAGGCTCGAGACCTTGAAGACGATCCCTTCGGGCGCCAGATTGCCGAAACACACCTGCATGTCGGCAAAGGCCCGGAAGGGGCTGGATGTCGGACGGATCAGCTCCTGATCGGGAGGTAAATCCCGAGCGGCTCGATAGTTTTCTGCCAGGCTTTTGCCCGTCACAGTCAGGCAGTCCCCGTCCAGGATACCTTCGTCCAGCAGATGGCGAAACAGGACCGGAGATCCTCCCAGCCGGTGCAGGTCGATCATGTTGAAGGGCCCGCGGGGCGCGAAGTTGCACAGAACGGGAGTGCTGCGGGCGATTCTCTGTATGTCCGCCATCGTGAAACTCACGTCGGCCTCCTGGGCCAGGGCCAGTATGTGCAGTACGGCGTTCGTCGAGCCGCCCACGGTGGCCACGGTCTTCATGGCGTTCTCGAAAGCGATCCGGGTCAGAATCTGACGCGGCCGAATGTCCTTTTCGATGAGGCCGCGAACCAGGGCGCCGGCGGTTTTCAGTTCATCGACTTTGGCCGGGTCGTCAGCGGGAACAGAAGCGCTATTCGGCGGGATGAGGCCGATCGCCTCACCCGCCAGGGCCATGGTGTTGAAGGTGGCCATTAGGCCGCAGCCGCCCCGCCCCGGGCAGGCCCGGCGAATAATCTGATCGGCCTCGGCGGGAGAAATGGCCTTCTGTTGGGCCGCAGCCTGGGCGTCGTAGGCCGAGAGGATGGTAATGGGCCGCCCCTCGAACTCGCCGGGTCTGACGCTGCCCCCGCTCAAGATCAGGCCGGGAAAATTGTTGCGGGCCAGCGCCAGGGCCAGGCCGGGGAAGTTCTTGTCGCAGAAGTGGATGCCCACCATGGCGTCAAAGCAGTGGGCCGAGGTCATGGCGGCAAAGGCGTCGGCGATCATTTCGCGGGAAGGCAGCGAGTATCTGCCTCCCTCGATGCCCTGGGTCAGGTTGTCGCTGACTGCGGGCAGACCGCACTTGTAACCGTGCAGGCCGGCCCCGGCACAGCCCGCGGCCACCGCCTCGGCCGCCGCGTGGGCACCGCGGTTGCAAAGGTTCAACTCCAGCTCGGGGGCTCCGATGCCCACCAGGGCCATCTCGAACTCAGCCGGTGACCAGTCCAGGCCGTACAGGAAGGCGGTGATCGCGGCGTTGGGCGAGGTCGTCAGCCGCCGGCTGTTCCAGTTAAGGGAGGTAGTCATGGTTCAACTCCAGAGCATGCACGGGCACGACTGCGCGCGACTCCGAGTACTTAGTCGGGAAGAATTTCAAAAGAAGCCCAGCCGTGGATTCGGTAGACGGTTACTGGCTTTCGGCCCGTTTCATCACAACCAGGGTGGCTTCCACATTCTGAAGATTGCTCGGATCCTGACCGATTTTCTGATAATGTCGCAAAAGCTTCCTGGCCTCTGCGTAATGGTTATCAAAGTAACGTTGCATGCCCAGTTGAAAGTAGGCCTCGGCAAAGTCGGGGCTGTCTCGGATGATGCTCTCGTAAATCAGGATAGCCAGGGCCTTGTTCCCTTTGCTCACCGACTCTCTTGCCTTCTCGATCAGACTTTCATCGGCGTTCCCCCCGCTGTGCAGGTAGAAGCTCCGAAACGCATGGATGGCCTGGGCATGGCGTTCGGCTTGCATGTACATTTCAGGCAGGTCTTTCCCGATAGAAGGCTGATCCGGTTGCTCGACGGCTTGCGCTGCAGCATTCTTCTCGTAGTCGTCGATCACAGTCCCCAGTTTTAGCTGATGGGCTTCGTCGAGCCGGTCCGAGTCCCGGTAGGCCAGGACAAGGTTGTAATGATACCCCCCACGTTTCGGGTTCAGCTCGAGGAGTTTCGAAATCAGATCGATAGCCTGGGGGTACTCTCCGGCCTGCACGGCCTGTGCCACCTGGTCCTCGAGCTGCATGAGGGGAATGTCGGCAGCGAGTTGCTCCAGGCTGCGGCCGCGCCGCTGCATCTGAATTTGCTCCTGACCCGTCCGCAGGGTGCCGAACATCTCCATCAGCTCGACAGCCTTCTCGAGACTCTCCCCGGCCTCCTCCCAGTTCCTCCCCTTGAGAAACAGAACACCCAGGTACTTGAAGGTATACGGGTCGGACGGATTCAACTTCCGGGCTGCCAGTAACTTCTCCTCGGCCTCGTCAATCCGGCCCGTCAGCAGGGCCTGAGCCCCTTCTGCGTAGAGGTGCTGACCTTTTTCCACGGACGCGGCGTCTTCGAAGTAGAGCAGCTGTGAGGAGTCTCCGGGCTCCAGCCTCAGATCTACTGAGCTCTCCGAGCCCCCGTCCAGGTTCAGAAACTCGCTAAAGACCGGCTGAAAGCCCTTTTTCCGAGCCCATATCCGGTAGTAGCCCGGGTCGAGCTTCTTGAAACGAACTCTTCCCTTGCGGTTCGACGAGATCGTATCGAGCAGCTGGCGCGTCTGCAGGGACTGCACGGAAACCTCAACCTTCCTGAGGGGCTGACCTGCACCGTCGCTGCACAGAACCACCAGAGTAGCCTCAGCCAGAGCAGCGACCGACACAAAGACCAACACCGCCAACACAACAGCGACTCTCATCACTTGATTCGACTTGTTCATCAGGGGATTTCCTCAATGGTGTCAAGAAAACAGGCATTCTATCATCTGGGAGGATTGGACTCAGCCCAGAATGTGAGGGCCATTCTAAACCTCTTGGCGTCGCAGTGATAACCGTCGCTTGTGTCAGTTTGGCAACCGCGCCGCGTGTTACCCTTCTTCAAGAAAAACCGAGCGCGAGCTTCCGGAAGTTGCTGGCATTCTTACGCGAGTTGGATATCAGACAGGGGATCTCATACTGGACGACGTGAGCCGTAAGATCGTATCCTGTCGCATTCGCGCCGGCGACGTTGCCATGAAGGAGGAGGAACAAAGATGTCGGACGTCGTTTACACATCAAGAGTCAAGATTGAGAGGGTGGGCGGCCCTGTTCGACTTGCCTATCTCCCCGCAGAGAACGAGGCCGTCACCTTCGGCGTGCACGGGGATGTGGCCAGCCACTACGGGGTAGGCCCGGAAGACTTCGAACAACGGGCGACCACCCTGGATTATGTAGTCGCAGCTGCGGGTGGCTGACTGACGGGCACATTGGGAGGCGCGCTGGAGGCGCGTCAGATTGACGCCGGCACGGGCAGGCTCACAGCCGAAGTTAGCGGTGAAGTCGAGTCCGAAGACAGGGTTCTCATTATCCGGCGGATCCACGTCACCTACAGGATTCAGGCGGACCCCGGCCAGCGGGAAACGATCGATAGAGTGCACTCGATGCACGCGCGGTACTGTCCGGTCTACCGGTCCCTGGAGGCCGCCATTCAGATCACCACCGACTACGCTCTGGAACCGGCGCCGGCGGTTGAACCGGGACGAACACGGCGGCCCGGAGAAGAACAGAAAGGAAACCGATGAGCGAAGGCAATACCTACCCCAGAATTCACAACGGCATGTGGCCCGGGCTGGTTGGCAAGGAGGAGGGAACCGATCATCCGCCGATTGGTTTCGACCGAATGCTCGAACTCACGGTCAATGCCCAGGTCAACGGGCGAAAGTTCGACGGAATCGACTGTTTCCTTTTCCATCCGCACACCGACCCGGACGCCAGCGAAGACGACCTGAAGCGGGTAGCCGATCAGGTGGCTGACAAGGGGCTGGCGATCGGGTCGCTGGTGGCGCCGGTGTGGCCCGGAACGGTCGGTGGAAGCGCCATGGGAAGCGAGCAGGATCGAAAGAACTTTGTCCTGGCGGTCGAGAAGGCCTGCCGTATCGCCGGGATATTCAACGACCACGGGGTGCGGAAGTACGGGGTGATCCGTATCGATTCCGCCGATGGTCCCGAGCGCTGGCGGCAGGATCCCGAAGCCAACACGAAGAGAATTGCCGAGACTTTTGGCGAAGCGGGCCGGGTGGCTCAGAGCTACGGCGAGCGCCTGGCAGCCGAGGGCGAGATCTGCTGGGCGGGCATGCATTCCTGGAAACACATGGTCCATCTACTCGAAGAAGTCGACCTGCCGGGGACGGTGGGCTTTCAGGCCGATCTGGCTCATACTTATCTCTACTTACTGGGCTACAACGCCGAAGAACACGCTCTCGTGAGTGGCGGCTACGACGAGGCGCAGTTCGAGGACGCTTATCGACAAATGACCGGCGCCCTGCGGCCCTGGACTTTCGATTTTCACGTTGCTCAAAACGACGGCTCCGTGCACGGCACGGGTAGCCACGACAAGACGGGCAGACACTGTCAGGCCGACGACCCCGGGGGAAAACTGGATATCGTCGAAGCGGCCGGCCATTGGCTGCAAGACGCCCAAGACCGGGGCATGCAGCACATCTGCTGGGACGGTTGCATGTTCCCCAACGCGGTGCTGGAGACTCAGGAAACCTGGAACACGATTCTAGGCGTCATGCTCGAGGTCCGCGACGCGCACGGCTGGAACAGCGGAAGTGGGTAGTCGTGTGATCCCCCGCATGTTCCACGCTCGTCAGGCCTTCCTCCGGCCACAGGTTGGAGACGTCACCCGGGAGGTTCGGTCGGAACTGGAACGCTTGTTTCCCCCCGGGACGATCGCCGCTGGTGCAAAGATCGGCGTGACCGTGGGAAGTCGGGGCATCAAGGGAATCGCCACCATCGCGCGAGCGGTCGTGGACTTCCTCAAGAGTCGCAATGCGGTTCCTTTCATCATTCCCGCGATGGGCAGTCACGGCGGCGCCGAAGCCGCAGCGCAGGCCCGCCTGATTGCCCACTACGGTGTGTCTGAGGAGAGCATGGAGTGCCCGGTGCATGCCGCCATGGAGACGCGCAGTCTGGGGCGATCGAGAGACGGCGTCGAGGCCCTGATCGCCGAGGCGGCGTGGGAGGCGGACGGCATCCTCCTGATGAATCGGATCAAGCCGCATACGGACTACCAGGGGCCGCTCGAGAGCGGCCTGACCAAGATCTGCGCCATCGGACTGGGCAAGTACAAGGGGGCCCAGGAGATCCACCGCAACCTTTTCAGGGTGGGGCTGGGGGCCGCCATCCGCGGGGTCACCGAGAAGATCCTCGCCAGCGGAAAGATCATCGGCGGGATTGCGATCCTCGAGAACGCCTACTGCGAGACCGCCAGGATCGCCGCAGTGGGCCTGGACGGTTTCTTCGAAGCGGAGGAGAAGCTGCTCGAGGAGGCAAAGGGACTGATGGGGCGGCTGCCGCTGGACGAGATCGACGTCCTCCTCTGCGACCGCATGGGCAAGAACATCTCGGGCGCCGGGCTGGATACGAATATCATCGGCCGCAGCGTCTACGGTCACGTCCAGGGTGTCCCGTGGTGCGAGGGCATGCCCAGTGTCATGCGCATCGTCGTCAGTGACCTGTCTAGGGAAAGTGACGGAAACGGCGTGGGAATGGGACTGGTTGATTTCGTGACGCAGAGGTTTATCGACAAGGTGAATCATCGTGTGACTTCGCTCAACGCAATCACCGCCTGCTCACCCGGGGCGGCCCGGACTCCGGTCGTTCGCGCCAACGATCGCGACGCCCTCGAGACAGCGATACGAACGTCGCCGCACCGCGCCGAGGGCCCTCGAGTTGTCCACATCCGGGATACTCTCGAGCTCGAGAACGTGTCTCTTTCCGAGGCCTGTCTACCTCTGGTCGCCGGCCGAGAGGATATTGAGGTGCGCTCCCAGCCCGCTTCGCTGGCATTCGACCATTCCGGTTACGTCAAGACGCCCTTCTAAGAGACCGGCACTGGAAGCCGCAGACGGAGCTCGCGAACAGCGGCGCTCTTGGTGTGGAAGGTAGAGAAACGAAGGTCCGGGAAACTCCCTATGCTAGAATTCATCGAGTGATTCCCGCTGATTCCGGCGCTGAGACCGTCCGCTTGCAGCAGAGCATCCAAAGGCGCCTCGGTACTGCTGCTCGTCTTCAGATCGCGATCGACATGAGCGAGACGGTTCGCCGTTTCGCGCTGGCCTCGTTACGCCAACGAGAACCCCATCTAAGTGCGGCAGAATTGAAGCGGATGCTCTGGGTTCGTTTGTATGGCGTGTCGATTCAGGGATGACCTTCACTGCCCTTTTCAAGCGACTGCGAGACATCCTTGAAACCGCGGGAGTTCCCTACATGCTCACGGGTTCGTTTGCCAGCTCGGCTCATGGTACGCCACGGGCGACTCAAGACATCGACCTGGTCATCGCTCCGACACGGACCAGCTTGCTTCGGCTGTTAGAGCAGCTTCCGAGCTCGGAGTTTTACGTCAGCAAAGTAGCGGCACTAGCTGCTTTGTCTCGTCGATCTCAGTTCAACGTTATCGAGGTCGAGAGTGGCTGGAAGGTTGACTTGATCATCCGAAAAGCGCGGCCGTTCAGCCTGGCCGAGTTCGACCGACGCAGCCTGTTGGACATTGGCGGTGTGGAGCTTTTCATGGCGACAGCAGAGGACACAGTGATTTCTAAGCTGGAGTGGGCAAAACTGGGGGGGTCGGATCGCCAGATTGAGGATGTCGCTGGCATCGTCCGAATGCAGGGCGAGAATCTCAATGTCGACTATCTCGAAAACTGGGTTAAGTCTTTGGGGCTTGAGAAGGAGTGGAACGAGGCGCGGGAGCAGGCAGCGTCGCGGTAGCAGTGTCTAGGGTGAACCATCGTCAGCTCACGCAATTCTTGTATTGGGACTCCCGGCTGACCGATGCCGGCGGCATGGTTGTTGAGAAGCTCCTCTACGGATAGCGACAAAGTGTGGTTACTCGTCAAACAATTACTCTTGGGCCTGTTGCTGATTACGTTGGCATCCAGCGTGCTGCTGCTTTCCGACATGGGGCGCCGTAAAGCGAGGCCCCTCGACACACCCCGCGTAGCGCTTCTGCAATACGCCTCCCAGGCGGCCATCGACGAGAGCGTCAAAGGCATCATGGATGGACTCGCGGATGCTGGCTTTAGCGACGGAGGAGGCATCTCTATCCAGCACTACAACGCCGAAGGAGAGACGTCCACTCTGAACTTGATCGCTCAGGAGATTGTAGGCGGCGCATTCGATCTGATCGTTACTTCGACCACACTCGCTATGCAGGCGGTTGCCAACGCCAACCAGGAGGGCCGAGTGCGCCACGTCTTCGGGCTCGTCGCGGACCCCGCCGGCGCCGGCGTTGGGATCAACCGGGAAGATCCACTCGATCACCCCGGGCACCTGGTGGGTCTGGGCAACATGGTCCCGGTGGAAGAAACGTTCCGGCAGGCGCGAGGGCTGCTGCCCTCGTTGAGAAAGGTCGGCGTTGTCTGGAACCCTGCGGAAGCAAACTCCGAGCAAAACACCGAGATGGCGCGAGAGATTTGTCAAGAGCTTGGCATCGAGTTGCTCGAATCAAACGTGACCAACTCTTCGGAGGTCTTCGAGGCGGCAGGGGCGCTCGCCTCCCGGGGCGTCGAGGCCTTTTGGGTGGGTGCGGACGCTATCGTCATCGGCGCGCTCGATTCGGTTGTCGGTGTGGCTCGTAAACAGCGCGTTCCGGTGTTTACCAGCATATCGGGCAGCGTCGAGCGGGGCGCGCTCTTCGATCTGGGAGTGGACTACCACGAGATCGGCAGGCAGACCGGGGTGCTGGCCGGCAAAGTGCTGGAAGGTATCGATCCGGCCGCGATTCCGGTCAGGAACGTTCACACCTCGAAGTTACTGATCAACACGACCGCACTGGAGGGTCTGCGAGACGGCTGGAAACTCCCTGATGACGTTCTAGCCAGGGCCGATGTGGTGATCGACAAGACGGGAATCCATGACAAGTCCCTCGCAGGGGCCGTCACTTCTACCTCGAATGGCCGCCCGAGGCCGCTGTCGAAGACCTGGAAAGTCAACTTGCTCAAGTTCGTGGAGATCGAGGAATCCGAGGAGGCGGAGGAGGGAGTTCTCGTCGGTCTTGAGGAAGCTGGACTGGTCAAAGCACGTGACTATCAGGTGAAAGGTCTCAGTGCCCATGGTGATATGGCCACGGTTACGGCGCTGGTGGATGCTTCGGTCACCGAGGGCGCCGATCTGCTGATCACACTCTCGACGCCAACCTTGCAGGCGGCCCTGAGTCGAGGTCGAAGTTTGCCTGTTGTGTTCACCTTTGTGGCCAACCCGATCGTGGCCGGAGCAGGACGCAGCGACGAGGATCACCTGCCCAATGTGACAGGCGTTTACCTGCACGGAGCCTACGAAGACGTAATCGCGGCCGTGCGGGAATGCCTGCCCTCAGTGCGGGCGGTGGGTACGCTTTTCGTCCCGGCCGAGGTCAATACGGTGTACCACAAGGACATGGTGGTGAAAGCAGCAAAGGCGACCGGAATCGAAGTCGTCGCCGTACCCGTTACCTCCCCCACGGAGATCGCCGACGCCGCCATGTCCTTGTGCAGTCGAAAGATCGATGCTCTCTGCCAGATCGGCGGCAACCTGCTGGGTTCATCGTTCACCAGCATTGCTCGAGCCGCCCGCCAGGCCAGACTGCCGGTGTTTGGGTTCATGAGCTCGCAGGCGCGCCAGGGAGCCGTGGTGGCAGTGGCGCGGGACTACTACGAAGGAGGACGAGAGGCGGGCCATCTCGCCGCCAGGGTCATGCGAGGAGAGGATCCTGCTGATCTCCCGTTCCGGCCCGTGCAGTCGACCAGGATGATTGTGAATCTCAAAGCGGCCCGTCAGAACAACCTGACCCTGCCACCGACCTTGATACGGCGGGCCGACGAGATTCTGGATCAGTAGCCTCGCGCTCCCAACCATAGGTCGGCGGCTCAGTGTGCCTCTTGAGGCTAAGTCAGGTAAAGGCACTGTTGATCTGGCGTAGAAACCGCAGTGAGCGAAGTGAACAAACGTTGCCGTATTTATGGACGGGAGTACTATAAGGTAGACTACGCTGATGTCGATCGACGCGATCCTGGTGTTGGCAATCCTGGTCGGAACGGTTGCCCTTTTCGTCTCCGAAAAGTATCCGATCGATTTCGTGGCCCTGCTGGTGCTGGGGACGCTCCTGGCTCTGGGCTTGGTGACTCCCCAGGAGGGTATCTCCGGTTTCAGCAATCCGGCGACCGTCACCGTCGCAGCCATGTTCATCCTGAGTGCGGGCCTGCAGAAGACTGGTGCCACGGCCTCGCTGGGTCGCCTGCTGGTGCGCTTCGGAAGAAGTTATTTCACAGCGCTGGTCGTGATCATGGGGACGATCACCGTCATCTCGGCCTTCGTCAACAATACGGCGGCAGTTGCGGTGTTCATCCCCCTCGTGATGATCGTTGCGGGTCGGCGTAAGATTGCCGCTTCGAGATTGCTCATCCCGCTCTCCTACGCCTCCCAGTTCGGCGGCGTCTGCACCCTGGTCGGAACGTCGACGAATCTGCTGGTCAGCTCGATTTCGGAGCAGGCCGGATACGGGGCGTTCAGTATGTTCGAGTTCGCCCGGATGGGTCTAATCCTCTTCGTGGCCGGTGTCCTTTTCTTTCTGCTGTTTGGCCGCTGGCTCCTGCCTGAGCGTAAGGCGCAGGAGCTTGCTGCTACCTACCAGCTGGGCGAGTACATCACCGAGATGCGGGTCCAGGAGAACTCGCCACTGGTAGGCCGCTCTGTTCTCGAGAGCCGGCTCGGCGAGGACCACGACGTCACGGTTCTTCGTATCCTGCGGGTGGGAAAGAATGTCTGGGCACCCCTCAGACAAGTGCTGAAGCCGGGCCATGTACTTTTGGTCCGTGGCAAGATCCGCGAGCTGATGCGTCTGCGCGACTCAGCAAAGCTGGAGCTGAACGTCGAGTTCAAGCTGCAAGACGAGACACTCCAGACCGAGGATCTACGGCTCGTGCAAGCCCTGGTCGCACCGGGATCGGAGCTCATCGGCCACAACCTCAAGGACCTGGATTTTCGTAACCGCTACCGGGCTCTGGTTCTGGCTATCCTGCGACGGGGCGAAACGATTCGCGAGAAGCTCAATACGGTCGAGCTCGGTCTGGGAGACGCGCTCCTGATCCAGGCCCCTGAAACGCAGATCAGGGAGCTGCGCAACGATTCGGACTTCATCGTGCTCGACGAGGTTGCGGAGACGGTTCTGCGGCACAAGGCTCCTGTCGTACTCGGGATCCTTGCCGCCGTCATCGGGCTGGCGGCCTTCGACGTCATGCCCATCCTCGTGAGCTCGATTCTGGGCTGCCTGGCTATGGTGTTGACTCGTTGCCTGCGGCTGGAGGAGGCGTATCATGCCATCAACTGGCAGGTGATCTTCCTGCTCGCTGGTATCTTGCCGCTCGGCATCGCCATGCATAAAAGTGGCGCGGCCGGCTCCATCGCCGGGAATGCGGTGGATATGGTGGGCGCAATGGGCCCGGTGGCCGTGCTGGCCGTCGTGTACCTGATGACGTCCGTGATGACCGATACGATGAGTAACAATGCTGCCGCGGTGTTGCTGGCGCCCATTGCCATCTCCACGGCCGAGCAGATCGGCGTCGACCCCAGACCCTTCCTGATGGCGATCACCTTTGCAGCCTCGACTGGATTCTCCACGCCCGTCGGGTACCAGACGAACACCATGATCTACAACCCGGGCGGCTACAAGTACACGGACTTCCTGCGCACGGGAGTCCCGCTCAGCATCGTGTTCTGGATCCTGTCCGTCATCTTCATTCCGCGCTTCTGGAGCTTCTAGTCCCACTGCTGGCTCTGTTGGCCTGATTTCCTGCTCGGTCCGGGGACGGCGCTGACACGGGGCTTATGGGGAGTCCGTACGCTTGCTTGTGGAGCCGGAAGCGGGGGGCAAATCCGTCTGCCCTCGGTTCAATCGCGACCACTTTCTGAGCTCCCTTTTTCAGTGCGAACTGAGTAAAGGTTCCGAGGTGGCTCATGGGAAACACAACGTATAACGCTTAGCCCGGATTATGCAAGAGATCTAAATTCAAGTGAGATTTGGGCCCAGGAAAAAGGCCGTAGCTCTCTGATATAAAAGGGTTTACAAAAACAATGACCCTAAACAGGAGCTACGGCAATGTCAAAAACAGTCTGCCAGAATACCCTGCCATTTCATAGCCACAGAAACATCACGGCTCGTTTTGATGGGGGGAGCCTCACTTCCGACGCAGGATGGTTGTTGTTTGGATCGCTGGATCGTCAACATCGATTGTGCGAGGGCTTCAGTTCGTGTATTTCGGAAAGTCGAGACCGACGCTACGTTCGTCATGACCTGTTGAAGTTGATCCGACAACGAGTCTTGCAGATCGTGGCCGGCTACGAAGACTGTAATGACGCCGATACGCTGCGCTCGGATCCGATGCTCAAGACCGTCTGTGATCAGTTGCCAGAGAGCGATCCCGATTTGGCCACCCAGCCGACTTTCTCCCGCCTGGAGAACTCCGTCACCAAGAAGGATCTGATGCGTCTGAGCCGGTGGCTGCCAGGCCGTTATGTGCGCTCCCTGAAGAAGAGACGTCCCAGCAAGATCATCCTGGATCTGGACAGTACCGACGACCACACTCACGGCCAACAGGAGTTCTCCTTCTACCACGGGTATTACCGAAACCACATTCTGCATCCTTTGCTGATCTTCGATGCCGACACGGGAGACCTGGTCTGTGCCGTGTTGAGACCTGGCAACAAGGGGGCTGCCTCTCACATCGTGCCCATTCTGAAGCGAGTCGTGGAGGCCATCCGACAAGCAGTGGGGACGGATGTCGAGATTGAGATTCGGGCCGACAGCGGCTTTACCACGCCTCGGCTCTACGAGTTCTGTGAATGTGAAGAGAATAAACTCCAGTATGTCATTGGGTTAAGTCGAAACCCTCGCCTGCAGCGAGTGGTCGAGCCCCTGCTGGATTCGACTCGGCTGAGGTTCGTTGAGCTGGAGGAAAAACAGCGTCAGTTTGACGAGTTTCTTTATCGAGCCCACAGCTGGGATCGATCCCGTCGCGTCATTGTCAAAGTGGAGGTCGATCAGCGTGGCATCAATCGTCGCTTTGTAGTTACCAACCGGGACGATCTCTGCTCCCAATCACTTTATGACCACTACACAAACCGAGGGCAGACCGAGAACTTCATCAAGGCCTTCAAGAATCATCTGAGCATGGACCGACTCAGCTGTCATCGATTCCTGGCCAATCAGTTTCGACTCCTCCTGCATGCACTGGCTTACCAGATGTTCGTGCGCCTGCGCGACTATCTTCACGGAACCCCCTGGCACAAGCTCGAAATCGAAACCTTACGTCGTCGGGTCCTCAAGATCGGGGCCCGGATCCGACAAACCACTCGACGCATCTGGGTCCATCTTTCCTCAGCCTTCCCCGAACAACCCCTCTTCCACCTCGTCTTGAGTCGCCTGAACTCCAGTTAGCTTTTCCCAGCTCCCCCGAAAAACCGCTTCCGACACTCATCCAGGCCCAGATCTGTCTGAAATTCACTCCCCAAACCACTCAAACGCCTCGCCAACCCATATTCTTCGCAAATCCGCCTGTCACACCTGCCCGCTTCCGAGTTGGGCCACTTCTCGAGTCGTTTTTCAACACCGAACTACGGTTCTTGCATAATCCGGGTTAGGTGTGATCCAGGCAGTGACGATAGCCACGCCTGGACCGAGTGATCTTGAACCGTTATCCTGCACGCTTCAGGGGAAGTCATCACGTCAATGGATGGAGAGGGCTTTTGATACCGAGGGTGCTGGCGCTGGCCGGACTGGTGTGGCTGGTCTACTGGAATTCCCTGCACAACCCCTTTGCCTTCGATGATTTTTCCGTGATCGCTTCCAACCCGGCTGTCAGAGGACCGGCCGACGTACCTTCCTTCTTCCGAGACGGTTCCACTTTCAGCATTTTCAAACGCAACTGGGACTATCGCCCCCTTTTCTTAACCTCGATGGCTTTGTGCTGGTGGATAGGCGGAGGAAGCACGCTTCCATTCCACCTGGTCAGCGTGAGCCTGCACATGGCCAATGTTCTTCTTGTCTTCTTGCTGGTGCGTCTCTTTCTGACTCAAAGCAGGTACGGGGCCCGGTCCAGGTCGTATTCGGAGGGAGAGCGGGCAGCTTTCTTCGCAGCCGCCCTGTTCGCGGTGCACCCGCTGGCGACGCAGTCCGTCAACTACATTACGCAGCAGTCTGTCCCGATGATGTCTTTCTTCTACCTTCTCAGCTTCTATCTGTTTGTCAGGGTGTATGGGACGGACAGCTCTCCGGCGGTTCAACCTTCCCGAAAACTGGGCTCTTACGCTGCGTGTGCCCTGTCCCTGCTGAGTAAGGCAACCGCTGTTACGCTTCCCTTAAATCTTCTCGTATGGGAGGTCCTGTTTGGGACTCCCCGCGCGCAGAGGCCGGGCAAGTACAAGTCCCGCTGGATCTCCCAGGTGCCCAGGCTGTACAAGCTTCTCCCCTACTTTGCCCTGACCCTGGCTTACTACCTCCTGGGGAGGTACATTTTCCAGGGCTCTCCTCCCGGCCGGGTCACGGGCATAAGGCAGGCGTTTTCGGGTTATCTTATCCAGACCAAAGCCCTGGTGTTTTGCTACCTGAAGCTGGCCCTTTTCCCATTCGGACTCAACATCGATCGCTACTTCCCCGCATCTGACTCCTTCTTTGAGCCACGAGTTCTGATTTCTTTCCTGATTCTGGCCGCAATTCTGGGGCTGCTGATCAGGTTTAGAAAGAAGAGGATCGCCGTGTTTTGGACGCTCTGGTTTCCGATCTGCCTGCTGGTGACCACCTATCTGGTGAGCCTGCCTGACCTGGTCAACGAGCACCGGGTGTATCTCTCCCTGGTAGGTGTTTCGGGACTGGCGGGGCTTCTCTTCCTGCGGGTGAGAATGCGTCTTCCAGCACAGCTCTTCAGCTATCGCGTTGGCCGTCACCCGGGCAGGGGCGCAACCACGGTCGCAGCCCTCCTCCTGCTGGTCGTCTTCAGCATTGGGACGGTAGCCCGCAACCGAATCTGGAGCTCCCCTCTGACACTCTGGGAGGATGCAGCTCTCAACCAGGGTACCGGGAGGGCTCATATGAACTACGGGCTTGCCCTGGAGGCCGAGGGCCGCTCGCAGGAAGCTTTCCGGCAGTTTCAGAAGGCTGTAGAGCTCAATCCAAAGTGACCTGCCCCCAGGAACGAGTCCACTCTCTAAGTTAGACCTGGGACCATTTGAAGTCCACTCCATGGTATAGAACTCTGGGCCTGGGACCTGGGTAATCTGGCCTCCGGCGCCGGCGGCCGATAGGCCAAGGCGCTGTGAGGCCGTCGCTGGTTGTACTCCCTGCGCCATCTCTCGGCCAACACCTTCGCTTCCCACAACGTGTCGAAGACTTCTACGTTCAGCAGTTCATCCCGCAGTTTTCCGTTGAAGCTCTCCACATATCCATTCTCCCAGGGGCTGCCGGGCTCGATGTATAAGGTCCTCACCCCAACAGCCTTCAGCCAGTCCCGAACCGCCTGAGCCGTAAACTCCGACCCGTTATCGGACCGAATGTATTCAGGCACTCCCCGATCCACGAACAACTCCGCCAATCGATCCAACACGTCCTGGTGATTCATCTGTCGTTGAACCTCAATGGCCAGACACTCCCGGGTGTATTCATCCAGTAGGGTTAATAATCGAAAGGCCCTTCCGTCATGGGTTCGCTCATGCACGAAGTCATAGCTCCAGACGTGATCCTTGTGAGCCGCTCGTAACCGAATGCAGGATCCATCATGAAGCCACAGTCTCCTTCGTTTCGGCTGTCTGGACGGGACTTTCAGCCCCTCCTGTCTCCACAACCTCTCCACCCGCTTGTGATTCACTTTCCACCCTTCCCAACGAAGCATGGCCGTGATCCGTCGGTAGCCGTATCGCCCGTAGTGCGTGGCCAACTCCACCATCTCAGCCACCAATCGAGCCTCATCATCGGGGATATGCCTTTCCCTTCGCTGGGTCGATCGAGCCTGTCCCAGCACTTGGCAGGCCCGACGTTCGGAGGCGCGCTCTGCTCCCAATCTCTCCCTCACCCACACCACTGCGCGTCTCCTCTTCGTCGGGCCTAGAAGTTTCCCGAGGAAACTTCCTTTAGGATCTGCTTGTCCAAAGACAGATCTGCCACTAGCTGACCTGCCCCCAGGAAGAGCTACCATCAGAAGGTGTGTAAATAGCATAGGCGGTGAGTATCCTTCCGGGTTGATTTAAAACCCAGGGCCGAAAGGCCCGCAACGGAAGGAGTACACACCGCATGAGCAAGCAGAAGATTGAGGAAAGTGTGGAGTCAAGAGTTTGTTTCGAGGAGCTGGAAGATTGGGTGCGGGAGAAGATCCAAGGCTGGGTTCAAGAGCTGCTGGAGGAGGAAGTCACGGAGTTATTAGGGCGGCGTAAGAGTGAGCGGCGAAGGGCCGTGGACGCTCCGTCGGGCTATCGCAATGGATATGGGAAGCCGAGGCATCTGACGCTGAGCTCGGGGACGATCCAGGTTCGAAGGCCTCGAGTGCGGGATCTAGAGGAACACTTTGAAAGTCGGGTGTTGCCCCTGTTTGCCAAGCGGACGCGGCAGGTTCGAGAACTGATCCCTGAGCTGTACTTGCATGGTCTGGCGCTGGGGGATTTTGATCTGGCTCTGAGAGGGCTTTTAGGGGAAAAGGCGCACCTGTCGTCCTCCACGGTGGCCAGATTGAAAGAGAAGTGGCAGGCCGAATGGGAAGTCTGGCAGAGTCGACCCTTGAATGATCTGGAAGTGGTGTATTTATGGGTAGATGGAATCTACGTCAAGGCGGGTCTGGAGAAGGAAAAGGCAGTCCTGCTGGTGGTGCTGGCCGCCTTAAGTGACGGAAGCAAAGCCGTGGTGTCGGTCACGAGCGGCTATTGGGAATCGACTCAGAGCTGGTCGGAAGTACTGCGCGACTTGAAGCGCCGGGGGATGGGCTGTCCACGGCTGGTGATCGGAGACGGCCACCTGGGCATCTGGGGAGCTTTGCGCAACGTCTATCCCCAGGCCGAGGAGCAGCGCTGCTGGAATCATCGGATCGTCAACCTGCTGGCCAAGCTCCCTAAGCGAGTGCACAAGCCGGCCTTGCTGATCCTGCGGCAGATCCCTTACGCCCAGACTCGAGAAGAAGCACAACGACTCAAGAAGGTTTTTCAGCACTGGTGCCGGCAGCGAGGGCTGACTCTGGCGGCTGAGCTAATCGAGCAGGACTGGGACCGGATGGTGACCTTTTACCTGCTATCCAAAGAAGCAGTGGCAGCATCTGCGAACCACCAATCCAGTGGAGTCACCGTTTGCCGCTCTTCGGCTGCGAACGGACGCGGCCAAGCGATTCAAGAAAGTGGAAAACGCCCAGGCGGTGATCTGGAAGATGCTGTTGGTGGCGGAGCAGCGATTCCGCCGGTTGAAGGCACCGGAGCTGATGAAAGACGTCTACCAGGGCGCCAAATATGTCAATGGAGTCCCGGTCAACCAAGTCCCGGAGGAGAAAGCCGCCTGATGTTTTTGGGGCTTATAAATGTTAGTTGACAGAAAGGAAAATCGGCCATGCCCGATCCCAAGGTTGAAATCGTTGGCATCCGCGAGCTTCGGCTAGGGGAAGTCCTCACGATGTCTTATCCCGGATTCCCTGTTTTGGGGACAAAACAGGTTGTCCCAATGTTTCTTGAGACGATGGACCCCAAGACAGGCGAGAAAGTGGAACTGAAATTGGCCCTTTCCATGGAACAGCTGGCCGAATTGCAGGCCCGAGCCGCAAAGCTTCTACAGGGACAGAACATATTGGGAGACTCCAGTTCTTCGGTCCACTGAGGGTCGGCGATTCGGGTTTGTCAACTAACATTTATAAGCCCCATGTTTTTCCACACCTATTGACAAGAGCTCCCAGGAACGAGTCCACTCTCTAAGTTAGACCTGGGACCATTTGAAGTCCACTCCATGGTATAGAACTCTGGGCCTGGGACCTGGGTAATCTGGCCTCCGGCGCCGGCGGCCGATAGGCCAAGGCGCTGTGAGGCCGTCGCTGGTTGTACTCCCTGCGCCATCTCTCGGCCAACACCTTCGCTTCCCACAACGTGTCGAAGACTTCTACGTTCAGCAGTTCATCCCGCAGTTTTCCGTTGAAGCTCTCCACATATCCATTCTCCCAGGGGCTGCCGGGCTCGATGTATAAGGTCCTCACCCCAACAGCCTTCAGCCAGTCCCGAACCGCCTGAGCCGTAAACTCCGACCCGTTATCGGACCGAATGTATTCAGGCACTCCCCGATCCACGAACAACTCCGCCAATCGATCCAACACGTCCTGGTGATTCATCTGTCGTTGAACCTCAATGGCCAGACACTCCCGGGTGTATTCATCCAGTAGGGTTAATAATCGAAAGGCCCTTGATCAACGACGATTATTATTCCCGCGGCGACAACTGGAAATCCCCACCAAAGGGATTAAATAAAAAAGAGCTGTAGCCGTCCTCTGAGACGACTCTTTTCCGCGGTCCTCCTTTCTGTAAAAAAGAGAGATTGTTCTTAGAATGCGAAGGGGACGGAGTGAGAGCGTAGCCCGAAGGGAGCTCCCCCTCGCTCGCGCCGGTGTCGAGGGGAGTGGACCAGATCCACGAGGATCCTGAGCGGCCTCCGTAGGGAGCTGTACGATCTCTCCCCTTGGCGGGCACTCGTCTATCGTCCCCAGCCAGCACTTCCGGGGGCCCAATCAGCCGATTTGCCCGGATTTGACCTCCTCCCGTTTTCCTCATTCCGTGGTTCCCTGCTGCTTTGCCTTGGCGCTCTCCATTCGGTAGCTCGAGACGTTGAGTTCCAGAATCACGCTGTGGTGCACCAGCCGATCGATAGCTGCTGCCGTTGTCAGGGGGTCCTTGAAGATCCTCTCCCAGTCCGAGAAGATCAGGTTGCTGGTCAGCAAGATGCTGCGACGTTCGTAGCGATGGGCCAGCAGTGTGAAAAGAACCTCCATTTCCTCCCGACTTTGCTGAACGTAGCCGATGTCATCGACTATGAGAGCTTCGAAGCGATCCAGTTTCTTGAGCTCCTTCTCCAGGGTCAGATCGATCTTGGCCCGCAGCAATCGCTGTACCAGCAGGGCGCAGGTAGAGAACAGAACCCGGCGCCCCAGCAGAATCAACTCCTGGCCCAGAGCACAGACCAGATGCGTCTTGCCACTTCCAGGGTTGCCGAAAGCCAAGACGTTCTCGGCGCGATCCAAAAACGTCCCTTCCAGCAGCGCCGTCAGTTGTCGATCCACGCTTTGGGGCAAGCGCGAGCGGTCCAACGCCGTCAGCGTTTTCTCCCAGGGAAGCTTCGAGATTCGGCGCAAGCGCTGGATTTTGCGCTCGTGCCGCTCCACCACCTCGATCTCACTTAACGAGAGTAGAAACCGGGGATAGGACAGACTTTCCTTGGTGGCCAGTGCCGCCTGGGCGGCGTAGTGCTCCCGAAAGGCCGGTAGATGCAGCTGGATAAGGCACTCGCGAAGCCGGATCAAGTTGCCTGTGCTCATGATCTCACCTCCCGGCTCTCCAGAAGCGTGTCGTAGAGGCCCACGTCCATCTTCTCCACCGCCACTTCCCAGGGTTCCACCACCGGATCGACGAGGCATTCTCGTAGTGCTTCGAAACGGATGTTTTGTCCCCTCTCAATCAGCCCCTGAAGCGCTTCTCGCACCCGCTGCTCTCCTTCCTGGGCAGCCAACTCGAGGATTTTCAGATATTGGCGATCCGCCGTGGCCGGACAATCCTGGCGCAGCTCGTCGTAGGCGACTCGAAACAAGATCCCCGGAAACAGATCCTCCCGCCAGCGATAGCGAAGAAAAGCTCCCGGTTTTCGCACCAGCGAATGGATCACGTGCCGGTAGTCAATGCGATGCTTGCCTTCTCCTCGCAAGCGGGGCATCCGTGCTTGCCGCTGACCCCCGTAGTAGACCTCCAGCTGATCCGCCCACACCCGCACTTGCACTCGCTCGCCGATCAACCGGCTGTCCACCGAATAGGTGTTGTGGCGAACCCGGATCGTACTACTGGGGGAGACTTTCACCCACTGCCGGGTGAAGTCATCCAGACGGCGTGCCGGCAACGGGCGCATCACTGCCAGCTCTTCTCCCAGGCGCTTTTGTCGGGCCGCATTGCGCCGGGCCACAATCACCGCTACAAAGCCCTCGTACTCTTCCCGGCTGGAAAAATCACGGCTGCACCGCAGCAGCAGTTCCTGCTCGATGGCCCGTTTCAAGCGGTGATGGGCCTGTTCCACATCCCCGTTCTCGTGTGCCTTGCCTGCCTGGGTGCGACTCGAGCGCATCCCGAAGTGGTTCAGCAACCCTTGATAGCGCTCGGTGAACTCTTCCCGCTTCAGGTTGTTGACTGCCGCCGAGAGCCGGTCTGTTCGGTGTTCCTCGGGCAGCGCCCCCAACTCCCACAACGCGTTCTGAAGCCCCAGGCTGAGGCTCTCAAACGACTCACTGAAACACAGCGTGGTCGCTTCCCAGTTCGAGTAGGCCAACACAAAATGGTACAGCAGATGGGGAAACGGCTGACCCTGGATCGTCACTCCCAGACGCCCCATAAAGGTAAAGTCCGATTGTGCTTGATGTCCCGGCCTATACTTCTGCGGGAACATCACCTCCTTCGCTTCTCCGTGTTCTACCTTCCACTGCTTGATCCTCCGCTGCAGTGTTCTCAACTGGCCTTGCTGGAAGGCCCCTTCCTGCTGACGGCACAAATACTCGAACACCGCTGTCGCCTCCACCGTCGGCGATCGCTTCAGGATCTCTTCCACTTCCGGCCATACCGACTCGAACGGATCCGATCGAGTTCTCCAATACCGCTCCGGCTGACACTGGCTCGGCAGCTTTCCCGACTTCAGGTACTTCCGAGCCGTCTTTCGCGACAGCCCCGCTCTCGCCGCCGCCATCGTTAGCGTCTTCTCGTTCTTTCGCAACTTCACTAACCTCCGCACTTGCTGATCTTTAACCATGTCCTCATGGTCAGGATCAGCCCTGAAAAAGCGGGGATTTCTATTTGTCGTCGCGGGGAATTCTAACTGTCGCCAATCATTCCGTCATGGGTTCGCTCATGCACGAAGTCATAGCTCCAGACGTGATCCTTGTGAGCCGCTCGTAACCGAACGCAGGATCCATCATGAAGCCACAGTCTCCTTCGTTTCGGCTGTCTGGACGGGACTTTCAGCCCCTCCTGTCTCCACAACCTCTCCACCCGCTTGTGATTCACTTTCCACCCTTCCCAACGAAGCATGGCCGTGATCCGTCGGTAGCCGTATCGCCCGTAGTGCGTGGCCAACTCCACCATCTCAGCCACCAATCGAGCCTCATCATCGGGGATATGCCTTTCCCTTCGCTGGGTCGATCGAGCCTGTCCCAGCACTTGGCAGGCCCGACGTTCGGAGACGCGCTCTGCTCCCAATCTCTCCCTCACCCACACCACTGCGCGTCTCCTCTTCGTCGGGCCTAGAAGTTTCCCGAGGAAACTTCCTTTAGGATCTGCTTGTCCAAAGACAGATCTGCCACTAGCTTCTTCAACCGGGCATTCTCCTTCTCCAACACCTTCAACCGCTTGGCCTGATTCAGTCGAAGCCCTCCGTACTCCTTGCGCCACCGGTAGTAGGTCTGCTCGGTCACCCCAATCTGTTTGCACACCTGGCCCACCGTCTGTCCTTGGGCTAGACCTGCCTCTGCCTCACGCAGCTTCATGATGATTTGTTCTGCCGTAAACCGCTTCCGTGCCATCCTTGCCTCCTTCCTAAAACCGAAAATCCTAACATTCAACTTGGACCCGTTTTAGGGGGCAGAGGTGGACCCGGAAAACTGGACCATTTGTTAAGGTGGCTCCGACCTGAATCAGAAAGGATGAGGAGTCATGGCAAAACGAAGGAATTTCTCAGCTCAGTTTAAAGCGAAGGTGGCGCTGGAAGCGCTTCGAGGCGAACGCACCCTGAGCGAGTTGGCGGCTCGCTACGAGATCCATCCGAGTGTGATCACGAATTGGAAAAAGCGGGCCCGGGAAGGTCTGGGCGATGTGTTCGCGGGCAAGGTTGAGAAGCGTCAGAGAGGAAGCGAGGCGGAGACCAAAGAGCTTTATGCCAAGATCGGCGAACTGACGGTGGAAAAGGATTTTTTGTCCAAAGCGCTCGATCGCTGAGTGTAAAGGCCAGAAGGGCCACGATCGAGCCAAAGCACCCGAGGCTGAGCATTCGTAGACAATGCAGGCTGATGAGTCTGAACCGTTCGACTTTGTACTATGAGCCCAAAGGCGAGAGCGAAGAAAACCTGCAACTGATGAGACGATTGGACGAGCAGTTCTTAAAGACCCCCTACTACGGATCCCGGCAGATGGTCTATCACTTGAAACGGCGGGGCGGTCGGGTAGGCCGCAAGAGGGTTCGTCGTCTGATGGCCAAAATGGGCCTGGCGGTCATCTATCAAAAGCCGCGGACTTCACGGCCTCACCCGGAGAATCGAGTGTATCCGTATCTTCTTCGAGGATTGGCGGTCACCCGGCCCGATCAGGTGTGGTGCACGGATGTCACCTACATCCCGATGCGTCGGGGCTTTTTGTACCTGGTGGCGATCATGGACTGGTACAGCCGCTGGGTTTTGTCCTGGAGGCTGTCGAACACGCTGGAGCCGTCCTTTTGTTGCGAAGCACTCGAGGAAGCGCTCAACAGGTACGATCCCCCGGAGATCTTCAATACAGACCAGGGGAGTCAGTTCACCAGCACGGAGTTCACGGGACTACTCAAAGGGGCCGGAGTGCGTATCTCGATGGACGGGAGAGGCCGCTGGATGGACAACGTCTTCATCGAGCGTCTGTGGCGTTCACTCAAATACGAATGCGTCTATCTGAACGCTTTCGAAACCGGGTCGGAAGCCCGTCAAGGGATCGGCCATTGGATCGACCTATACAACAGCGAGAGACCTCACTCGGCGCACGCTGGGGCGACGCCGGAGGAGGTGTACACTGGCTTGAAAAAACATTCTGAGAGGGACCTTGCCCTCAGGCTCGCCCCCTCTCAGAATTTCCCTTACTGGCGGCAACAACAACTGCGGAGTCCACCTTAGAAATGCCGCCAAGTGGTCCAACCGATGGGGTCCACCTCTGGCAAGGTCAAATACTCTGATGCTGCATAACCGAGATCAGGTTGCTCCACCAACTCACTTCAGAGTCATAGCTGTAGATCAAGGCGCTTTCAGGAGGGAGTTTCTGGAAGCCATCGTATACCCTTAAGCGCGGCAGGTATAACCACGAAAGCCCTCCGCCGAGCAGTACCGCAAAACTCCCCCACACGGATGCGACCTTGGATGTGCCCAGTTGACGCAGCCAGGCGAATGCAAACAGAAAGATGAACAGCCACAGGGCTGTGCTGGCGATGTCGATACTGACGTTTGATGACAATTGCGTTACCCAGCGCACCGTTCCCGATAAGAGCGTAAAACCATAGTGGTATTTGGGGACGATGTCCGGAAAGGAATTATGGCGCGGTGGAAAGACGCCCTCGGCAAACTGGTTTGCCGCTGTCACATGAAGAGAACTGGCAACCATCTCGTCCCAGCGGTTGCCACTCACTGCCTGGAACCATTGTGGGAAGGCCAGAACAACGGCGATCACCAGGACGCTGACCCATGACCTTTTTCTGCGCCACAGATAGGTCATGGTCAAAGATAAGCGGTGGCGCCACAGTAAAACGGCGCACCCGGTCAGGTTGAGGCTCAGATAGATAAATGCTGCCTGCAGGGAGTTTTCCAGCAGTTGGCCCACGAGGTTAACAAACGTCAGGTAAGCCACCAGCGCGATGCCCACCGACACGGGGACCCGGATCAACGCTTGGCGGATGCGGGAATCCATGCGCCCGGTCAGCCACCAGCACGGTAGCCAAAGGCAGACCGCGAACAGGGTCAGCAGCAACCATCCGAAGAGCAGTTCAAACATGGGCATCACGCCGGGGCGCCCAGGATCATTCTGAATCGGTGCCGTGCGGCAGCATGCTGCTCATTCGGCCGATGATGGCGTCGGGCTCTCAGTATCGGGAGCTCCTTCCGGTAACTGTTTTACCAGATAGATCGGGCGGCCCTTGACTTCTTCAAACACGCGCGCCAGATACTCACCGATCAAACCGATGAATGCGAGTTGACAACCCCCCAGCGTCACCGTGATACCGATCAAGGACGCATAGCCTGGCACCAGACGGCCATGTAGCAGGCCTGAGCCCACGGTCCAGATCAGGTAGCAAAAACCCAGCACCGCCATGGTCAATCCCAATCGAAAAGCCAGTCGCAACGGCTTAGCGGAGAATGAAAACACTGAATCCAATGCCAGGCCTACCATCTTGGCCGGTGAATACTTGGATCGCCCGGCGGCCCTCTCGGCGCAGACATAGGGCACTAACGCCGTTTTGAAGCCAGTCCAGAAAACCATGCCGCGCAACAGTCGATGGCGTTCGGGCATATTTTTGAGTGTATTGCACACCCGGCGCGAGAGCAGACAGAAATCTGCTGCGCCTTTTGGAACACGCGTCGAGCTGAGTAAATTGAAAATGGTGTAAAAGCCGCTTGACGTAAAGTTTTTCAACCAGGAAGCACCTTGCGCGTTGGCTCGAACACCCGCAACTACGTCGTAGCCCTCACGCCATTTGGCAACCAGTTCAGGCACAAAACGGGGTGGATGCTGCAGATCGCAATCCATCAGGATAATCGCATCGCCGAGGGCAAAATCCAGACCGGCCGTCAGCGCAATCTGGTGTCCGAAGTTACGTGACAAGGAACAGACGCGCACGGTCTCATCACGACCGGCAAGCTCGTTCAGTCGTATCAGCGTGTCGTCGCTGCTGCCGTCATCGACGAAAATAATCTCGTAATCCAGATCAGGAAGCGCACCAAGAACCGGTTTGGTCTCATCGTAGAAGAGTTTTACTACTTCGGATTCGTTGTAGCAGGGGGTTACCACCGACAACATGGGTCTGTCACGGTTTTCTGTCAGAACTTTATCGGAGAGTGACATAGTCTCAGAGCCCTATTTCCGATTGGACGTCGAATGATATCAAACCCCATTCTCCGACCCCTCCGGAGGCTTCCCTGCCGCGAAAGAATCTGGACTGGCGCACAAAGACAAAAACTTGCTTCAAAACTGAGGTGCTATTCTATAAGGAACTCCCCCAGGACGGAACGAAAACGAGGGGTTCTTATGCGGGCAGCAACGGTGATTGAGTTCCGAAAAGGCAAGGTTGTAGATGTGGCATTCCGGTAGGGAGGACTGGAAGCTGATCAGCCTGGACACGGGGTGAGATTGGGCTCTATGGCTACGATTGACGCGAGATTCAGCATCGGCGAACTGATTCACCATTGCCTTTTCGACTACCGTGGGGTGATCTTCGATGTAGACCCAGTCTTTCAGGGGACCGAAGAATGGTACGCACAAGTAGCCCGAAGCCGACCGCCTAAAGACCAACCCTGGTATCACGTCTTGGTACACGGAGCCGGGCACACGACCTACGTCGCGGAGAGAAACTTGGAGCCCGACCCCACTGGGGAAGCGATTTCCCACCCCTTGATTGACGTTTACTTCAAAGAATTCAGCGACGGAGTGTACCGGCTTCGGCGACCGGTCCATTAGCCTTGGGTGGCAGGGCCCCCGAGTCACCACCGTGCCATTAACCTAAAAGGGAACGGTCCCTTTTTTTCAGTGGATCAGCTCAATCTTGGCCTTGACCGGAGCCGCTGCCAGCTTTCGGTCTGTGGTCAGCAGAGTGGCCTTCAGTACCTCAGTCAGAGCGATGTAGACGGCGTCGTAGGCAGTCAGGTTGTCCCTCAAGGACCAGATGCGGGGCAGCAGCAGGTCGTGGCCATGGCGTTCGAAGTCCATTTGCCGGAGGTGCTGGAGCGCCAACTCCGCCCTTGTGGCCGCCAGCCCTCGCTTCATCACGTAGCGTCGAAGCGTCTGGGCGATCTCAAGGTCGAGCAGATGAGGGGCGTGGACATCCTCTTCACGGGGTTGGATCCACTTTGCCACTTCGTTTCCGGTGGGCGTGCCCAGCAGAAGTTCCAGGCAGGCAGAAGCGTCCAGGACAATCACCGGTTCTCTCGTTCTTCCCGGATGACTTTCGCTGGTGCCGGTTCCAGGGGGGCGGTCGGGTAGCGGGCGATCTGTCGCAGAATCTCGTCGCGGGTGGGGCGCTCCACTACTTTCTCCAATTCCATCAGGATGAACCTGGACATCGACATCCCGGTCAAAGCTGCCCGGGATTTGATGCGGCGGTGCAGAGCATCCGGGACATTTCTGATCTGAATCATAGTACTCATGTAAACATGATAGTTTTCATCTGTTTTTCATGTCAATCAGTTCCCCATCGCGCAACAACGGCAGCGGCGGGGAGGGGCGTCTGAGTGTGGCTCAGGAATTATGGCGGGCTGGCACTAGCAATGGCCACCCGAACCACTGGATCAGTCTTTGATCAGTCGACGCTACTCTTCGAAGCCCATTCCGGGGATCTTCACACGGACCCTCAGCAGGTATTGATCGGCTGTGATGTACAGCGTTCGTCCATCGTTCCCGAAGCAGCAGTTACCCGTCCGACCCTCGGTCAGGAGGGTCCCGAGGTGGGTTCCGGCCGGGTCGAAGATGAGGACGCCGCCCGGTCCGGTCGCGTAGACATTTCCCTCCTGGTCGACTTTCAAACCGTCCGGAGCGCCGGGTCGATCGGGGAAGAGTTTCGTCACATCAAAGAAGATTCGCTCTTCACTGAGGGTGCCGTCTTCAAGGACATCGAAGGCATACCACCGGGCCGCCTCAGCGCTGGACTGGCCGACGTAGAGGGTCTTGTAGTCGGGGGCGAAGGTAATACCGTTGGGCTGGGCAATAGACTTGCTCAACAGCGTGACGTTTCCGCTCGTGTCGAGGCGGAAAACGCCGGCGAAGCCGAGCTCGCTCTCGGGATCGTCGTAGCGCTTTTCCAGACCGTAGGGCGGATCCGTGAAATAAATGTCGCCGTTGGCGTGAATAGCCAGATCATTGGGGCTGTTGAAGCGCCGGCCGTCGTAGCGGTCGGCCAGTGTCACGTAACTGGGTTGGGGCCGCTCCAGAGGAGCGTCCAGGTAGGAAATTCGCCGGTCGCCGTCCTGGCACAGGATGAGCCGGCCCTGGCGGTCGATCGCCAGCCCGTTGGAGCCGCCGGTGCGTCTGCGGCTCTGTGTCCCGGTGTAACCCGAGGGTTTGAGAAAAACGGTCGTGCCCTGCCCTTCCTTCCAGCGATAGGCCGTGTTGCGGGGTACGTCCGAGAAGAGGACATACCCGTCCTCTTCCCCCCCCACCCAGGTCGGTCCTTCGCTCCAGTCAAAGCCCTCGGCCAGGATCTCCATCCTGGCATCGTCCGCCACGATCGCATCCAGGTCAGGATGCAGCCTCTCGACCTCGCCGACGGTCGGGTACTCCGGCAAGTCGGATGAACGGTTCTTGGAGATCGTGGGGTTCGTCTTCGGCCCTCTCGGCGTGGAGATGGCCTCGGCGTACTCCAGGCGCCCGGTCCGGCCGTTGTAGAACTTGAAGATCACCTGGGGATGCTCGAAGGCGACCCAACGGGTGCCGCCGAGTTGGAGGGGATTGTTGAAAACGTTGTTGACCTGCACGACGCTGTAGTGCGGGAATCTTCGGTTGGACTGATCGATGTCCCCCAGGGCGGTAGTCGACCAGCGGATGTCACAGGCCCGGGGTCCGTACTGGAAGGTTCCCGTCACGGGTCGCATCCCTTCATCTTGGGGTCGGTGGTTCCCTGAATTGTGGGGCCCCGAGGCAAACTCCCAGACCGTGTCGGTAATCTTGACGGCATAGCTGTTGTGCAGATCGCCTGTCAGGATAAATACCGGCGTGTTGAGCTGGTCGAAAAACTCGATCAACTGTTCGCGCTCATCCAGGAAGACCGTCCAGGCATCGTCCTTCGTCGCCGCCTCAAAGAAAGTGCCGCCGGCACCCACGTGGGGAATCATGAAGTTCACCGAGGAGACGACGAAATGGAAGTCGGCGTCTGCGTTGCCCTTCATGCGGTCGATGAGCCATTGGCGCTGCGTCGTGCCCAGCATGGACAGTCCCTTCATGCCGGGGCGCTTGATGTCGTGCAGCTGGCGCTGCGAGCGCGTATCCACAAGATAGTAGGCGGCATTGGCCACGCGGAACATCCCGTAAGAGCGCCGGCCCACTGAATAGGAGGACTGGCGGGTGGCGACGGGCTTCGGATGGATCCGGAGCCGGTGCCTGTCGATCACTTCCACAATCTCGTAGACGTTGGCGTTGGGATCCCCACCCTCGACGTCACCGGTACTGATATTGGCAAGGCCCGCATCGGGCGTGCCCCAGTGGACATGCAGATTGGCCGACTCGTAAAGATCCAGCCCCGTGAAATCGGCCTGATCGTCAAACAGGACGTCGTCACCCTGGTTGAGCCGGGCCGTGCCGAAATGCACGCGTTGCGGGTCGGCCACCGGGTTGCTCCACCCCAGGTAGTCAAACCACCCTCTTACGCCGATGTCGCGAAAGACCGCGCGGCGGTTGCGGTAGCCGGCCGTCCCCGAGCCAAAGATATCGTTGAGCAGCTCGTGATCGTCAAAGGTGTAGTAGCTGGGGACGTGCCGGTGCCATTCAGCTAGATTCGGGGCTCGCGCCAGATAGGTTTTGTAGTTTTCCCACACGCCCGTGATGTTGGGCATGGCGTCGACGACAGGCGGCAGGGGAAGATCTCCGTAGCCGACCTGCCCGCGCCACTCGGCCGGCGGGTAGTCCCGCTTCTCCTCGTACAACCAGTCACCGTTGAGAATGGCGAAGTGGACTTCGTCTTTGACCTTCTCGAGGAGGGTGTCGTACGTGGGCAGCGCCGGGCCGAGGCCGCCGATGGGGTTCTGATTGTTGCCGCAGGCAAACTCGAAGCTGAAATTGAAAAGCCCCCGCGGGTTGTGCCTCCGGTCCTGCAGTTGCGTTCGTTCGGGCAGCGTCTTGAAACTGCCGTCCGCCCCGGAATCCCGGTCGCCGACCACCAGCCTGAAGTGGTAGGTCGTATCAGGCTCGAGATCATCGAGAACCATGACTCCGGTCAGATCTCGATCGTATCCAGTCTCGACACTGCTGGACAGATGCTCGAGACGGTCGCGGCTCTGTCCATATCTGACGGCCAGTCGGCCGGGCCGGGATGTCCTTCCCCAGACGCGGACACTGTCGGCCGTCACATGGCCCAGCAGGGGACCGTGGGTTAAAACCGGAGTCTCTGCGTGTGCGATGAGGGTGCTCGAGGCGAGGACGATCAGGACACCGCCTGCCTGCCGCCATAGGAGAGAAATCGGAGTTCGCATTACGATAGCCTTCGCCTGCCGTCAGGCCACATGATACGGGGCATCGGCACAACGTTCCACTAGACCCGTAAGGAGTCCCCCCGGCTCTGCCGGGGAGGCAGCCAGAGTTTGACAGTTCCGGGAATAGGTGAAAAAACTCCCTTCCGTGAGCCGAGCAAAGCATCACGAAAAGGAGTTTTATGAGTAACTACAAGAGCTTACAGCATACAAAATGGGAGTGTAAGTACCATGTGGTGTTCATCCCCAAGTACCGCAAGAAGTTGATTTATGGGGAGCTGCGCAGACATCTCGGTCAGGTGCTGCGACGGTTGGCTGGGCAGAAGGAAAGCTTGATTGAAGAGGGCCACCTGCTGCCGGATCACGTGCACGTGATGATCTCGATTCCGCCAAAGTTTTCTGTGGCGCAGGTGATCGGGCACATCAAAGGGAAAAGCGCCATCCACATTGCGAGGAACTTTTCAGAGAGTCGGCGTAACTTTGTTGGACAGCACTTCTGGGCTCGCGGATACTTCGTATCGACGGTGGGTCGGGATGAGAAAGTGATTCGTGAGTATATCCGGCGGCAAGAAGCAGAAGATCGTCGCCAGGATCAGCTCAGGCTGCTGTAGCCAAGCCACCTGTAGGTGGCACAAGTGGCCGCGGTAGCGGCAACGTCAAGTCCGCTTTGAGCGGCTCACAAGATTAAAGCCCCCGGCTTTGCCGGGGGATACTTACTGAGTGCGGAAGTGCACCGATTCCTCTCGGCCTCGGCTATTGTCTTTCGCCTCCTCTGTGGGCTCTGAAGGCCGCGGAGCGGCCGGAAGGGAATAGCCGTGGGCGCAAGCCCACGGACAACGGCGGACCAGTGCAATCAGCCCCGGAGGGGCGACAGATAGGCGCCGTCACGCAGTTTACAGAGGAAACAAGCGGTCGAAGTTGCCGCTGAAGATGGCTTCCTGTTCTTCGCTGGACACACCCAGATTCTCCAGGAGAGCCTTCTGAGTCTGCAGGATTTGGGGCTGCCAGCCGCGGGGAAAGAATGACGAATCGGTGCCGAAAAGGAGCCTTTCCGACCCCACGACGTCCAGGGCCGTAGCCAAGGCCGTTTTCAGCGTGACATTCGGAAAGTACTTGACCCAGGAGTTGGAACTCGAAGTGTCGAGATGAATGTTGGCGTGCAGATCGGCCGCGACGAGAGCTTCCCTGAAAAACCCCGCTCCGAAATGGGGAATAACGATGGGGAGTTTGGGGAAAGATAGTGCAGCCCTTTGCAGGTCCAGTGGATTTCCAAGTCTCACGTCGAAGGGGCTGGGGAGTCCGAGCTTTTTTCGAACTCCTACCGTGAGAACACCACAGTGGACGAAAAGGGCGCCACCCAGCTCATTCGCGGCCTCGCAGACCGCCAGGACCTCGTCGCTGTCCAGCCGGAAGTGATGCATGGCGGGAAACAGGCAGATCACCCGAAGACCGAGTTCCTGCAGGCCTCGTCGCGCCCGCCCGGCGGCATCCGGCTGAGAAGGATCGATCATGAATTGACCCACGAAGCGCTCTCTGAAGGCGCCTACCGCCCGGCTCACCGAATCCTCCTGGCCGGGCAGACTGGCGATCAATGCGATTCGATCGACCCCGTGCTCATCGAGTTGCTCAACCCAGCGCTGCGCCAGATCCAGGTCCGAACCCGGGTTCTCCCAGTCGAGCCTGCCGGCAACATCCAGGGCCAATTCCCCGCTGTCTTCCATGCCGGCCTGAAGGCCCAGCGCCCGCAGAAAGCCACGCGAAAAGAAGTGACAGTGGAAGTCGTTGACCTTCATGTTTCTCTTTGAGCTCGATTCGGCCCTCGTCAATGCTTGCCCCTCTCAGCTTGAAAAGCAAATTCCTATCTCTCACTGGAGGCAGGAAGTCTCGTCCGGGCGTCGGCTACGGCTGAGCGTGGGCGCAGACCAGGTTGTCTACGTTATAGGGGAGCAGATGGTCGGATCCGAAAGTGGCCGTGTCAAAAGGAACATCCGAGATGATGCCGAGAAAAAAGAAGGTTTGCAACTCGGCGGGGAAGAATGTTGGAGTATCGTACTCTGTTCCACCGGAACGTACCAGACCGACTGGAGTCAGCAAAAAGAGGTCGTTGGCTCCTTCCGGGGGGTTGTTCGAGTTGAGAAAGACGCCCACTGCAATGCAGGGCTCGTCGATGTTGACCGTGACCGAATCACCACCGAAGAAAAAGTGAAAGCCGGGCTCTCTGTACAGCTGAAGCGAAAGCGTCTCGAACCTGTTGTACTCATTGCTGACCAGACCGGGCCGAGCACCCGGGAAAAAGTAGGTGATTCCGTTGACAGTAGAGCCATTCGGAATCATTTCGTTCAGCTCGAAGTCTTCATAGGTTTCGACCCACCAGTTTGACCCTCCTCCCAGGGGCTGACGAGAAGCTGCCATGCTTCCTAAAGCCTCGAAAAACTTCACCGAACTAGTGTAAGTCCGCGTTCCCGTCTCGGGGGATTCAGGAGACTCGGGCTGGTTAACCGGGCCTTCTTCATAGAGCTTGGTTGCAACCAGCGCGACGCCTCCGTCTTGCGCGGGTGGGGCCTGGGCGATCGCGACTCCCTGATTCCCTACTGAACTGTCCGGGGGAAGGGCTGCCACATCCAGGGCTCCCGGTGCGTCCACCCACTTCTGCGCGGTCCCCAGCGATGGGATCACGAGCGTGATCTGGTCGCGTCCCCGCTCCACCACCAGCAGTTGAAAACCATTCGGACACGGGAATCCGTCGCGGTAAATCGCCAGAAGTTGACCAGGATTGAGAAGGCCGGAAACTACGATGGTTTGAATCAAGTCTGCTCGACGGATCCGGATGATCACACCTCGGATGGCATCGGAAAAGTAGATGTCTCCAGTACAGACACTCACGGCCAGGCCTGCGGCGATTATGCCTGGTGCCAAGGCCCTTCCGCGAAGGCGCATCGGATCATCGGTTGAGAAAGCCGTGGCGCCTAGTCCCCGATTGAGCTGCGGAGCAGGCACAATGCTCACCTGGCCGGATTCGGCTACCAGTAGATCCCCGGTCAGGGGATCCAGGACGATCGCGCTGGGAGAATCAAATCCCGTCGCCACCTGCTGTACGTCTGAGCCAAGGGGTTCGAGCCTCAAAATGCTTCCGCTCGTCTTGGCCGCCATCAGCAAATAGTCATTTCCGTCCCCGGCCTGGTACTCAATGATCTTGGGGATATCTTCGGCCGAAAACGTCTCCACCTGGTTGACCGGTTCCCCCGTAACGTCAAAGATCGTCGAATCGTCACTGCCGGCAGGGGAGATTCTCAAAGCGTTTGCCGGCTCAAGGCCCGCACTCAATTCAGCCGTATAGAGCCGGTTCAGACCGGAAAGGTAAGCAACCGATGGGGCTTATAAATGTTAGTTGACAAACCCGAATCGCCGACCCTCAGTGGACCGAAGAACTGGAGTCTCCCAATATGTTCTGTCCCTGTAGAAGCTTTGCGGCTCGGGCCTGCAATTCGGCCAGCTGTTCCATGGAAAGGGCCAATTTCAGTTCCACTTTCTCGCCTGTCTTGGGGTCCATCGTCTCAAGAAACATTGGGACAACCTGTTTTGTCCCCAAAACAGGGAATCCGGGATAAGACATCGTGAGGACTTCCCCTAGCCGAAGCTCGCGGATGCCAACGATTTCAACCTTGGGATCGGGCATGGCCGATTTTCCTTTCTGTCAACTAACATTTATAAGCCCCCAACCGATTGCACGATTCCGCGATTAGAGATCAGGTCGGAGGTGGTGATGACGTCCACCGAAGCGCCTACGCTGGAAGAACCCACGTCAGCCGTAACCGTCAGGGGTGACTCGGGCAGGGCGGCCGGTGCGGTGTAGAGTCCCGAATCATTGATTGTGCCCAGGACAGCGCTGCCTGCCCTGACGCCATTCACGTTCCAGCTTTGCACCTGCCCCTCCCCAACCAGTTGAAACTGCTGCGAGGCCAGTGGCCCCACTACAGCCAGTGGGGGACTCAAACGCAGGGGCTCACCCACAAGCGTAAGAGGAGTTTGAAAATCCTGGGGTGGGATGTTGGCCAGAGCCAGGGTCAGCTGACTGCCGAAGATCGATGTCAGAAAGACGGAAACATCGCTCTCGACGATCACGGCACCTCCTGACTGACCCGCGGCTTCTTCGATGATCTCGCCCCCCATCAGCTCAGAGAACTTCACCCCTGGCGCCAGAGTTGTGGCAAAGCTTCCCAGCACCGTGCCATCTGCCCGAATGGCGATTATTCTGAGGTTGGCCGCCATGCTGCCGGGATTCAAAGCCGCCACGCCGGTAAAGAATTCGGCCGTCGTCGCCAGGTGCGAAAAAATGGCCCTGCGGGTCCCCTGTGCGGCACTGGCAACGGCGGCCCGTGCCCCCAGTGCAGTCAGGGCATAGCTCAGCGATCCCGTCAGAGTGCGCTCGGTGGATTCCACCCGCAGCCACCCCTCCTTTAGATCTTTTCCTGTGAAACCGAACAACTCGGCCAGATCGAAACGAGACACTTCACCGGCCTCCAATCCCTGGGCGACCGGATTCTGCTGCAAATCCCCTGCTCCGAACGGAGCACCGTCCTCCCCAAAAGCGGTCATCGTCACAATCACGGCACGGTCGCCGTTGTTTACCAGTACCAGTTCCGTGACGAAGGGTCCAAGAACAGCCATTTGAGGAAAGTAGAGGGTGTCCAGCAGCTGGACCAGCGGTGTTGCGTTCAGGGCCAAGAGGTCACCCGATTCAACAAAAGCAAAGGCGATCAGCTCTCCCTCTGCTTTCAGCGTCAGGAAACTCGAGCTGACCGGACCTTCGACTCCAAACAATTCTGCGACATCGAACCGCCAAACAGAGCGAGCAGGAAGTCTGGGGTCCTCAGGCTTCAGGCCCGGCAAGGCCAGCTCTGCGTCAACAGGGGGTTCCCCGCCAAACAAAGTTAAAGTTCCAGACACGTCGAAATCGTTGGGGTTGACGACCGTCACCTCTGTGGAGAAGTCGGAATTCAGATTCACCTCGGTGAGAACCAGTTCCCGGGAAGGAACCGGGAGATCCGCCCCATCGAGCTGCGTGAAGTCATTGCTCAGGAAGATGAAGAAGCCGGTCAGCCCGTCGACTGGGCTGGTAACTTGAAACCAGGCAATCGTCTCCGCGTCGCCTCCCTGTCCAAAAATGGAGCTGGTGATGGATCCAAACTGCTGCCCGGCCTTGACCTCGAATTGAACGGGGTTCTGAAGACCCTGGGCCTGCACCAGGTTCCCGGCAGCACCGTACGCGGTGAAGGTGAGGTCGGCGTCCAGATCGGAAGGATTGAAGATCACAACACCAATCAGGCTGTCATCACTGAAAGTCAGATAGACGAAGTTGAGCTGACTCGCCGCATTCAACAGGTCGGTGCAGGTCCAGACAGCCATCAGTAGACTGGAGGTCACCATTAGAAACCGGCACACTTCTTTGATCACTTTGCTGTATAGTTTACAGGCAACCCGGCACAACGCCACCTCCCAAGCCGGCGACAATGCTTCTTCCCGGACCTTCAACCAAGCTTTTCATACTTCTTCGCTTCCTTCTCGGTCAGGCACTTAACGCACTCCCCGTTGACGTAGAGATAAGCCACGTAGGGCTCCTTAAACTTCCGCATGGTCTGCGGGTCTATCGTCACCGGGGACTTGAACCGAGCTATGGTCGGAAGTTGTGTATGAGAGGCGGCGTATCCTGAATCCGTGACCTTCAATCATGGATTCACCCGGAGACCGAGAAGGAGGATACGCCTTGAAGAAAGATACTGTAGTTTCCATCGACGAACCAACCACAACGAAGGATGCCTTGACGGAAGTTCTGCGTGAAGGAGCACAGAAGCTTCTGGCTGAGGCGGTTCAAGCCGAGCTGGAGGAGCTGCTGGAAGAGTACGAGGGTCAGCGTGATGGCCAGGGCCGCAAACGTCTGGTTCGCAACGGCTACCTGCCGAAGCGTGAGATCCAGACAGGGATTGGAGGAATCCCGGTTCGGATTCCGCGGGTTCGAGACCGTGGAACTGGTGAGGAGTCGGAGGAGATCATCCGCTTTCGTTCCAGCCTGGTGCCTCCCTATCTGAGACGTAGCAAGAGCGTGGAGGAACTGCTGCCCCTGCTTTACCTGAAGGGGATCTCCACAGGAGACTTCTCGGATGCGTTGAGTGCACTGTTGGGGCCGGATGCACCGGGACTGTCGGCCAAGACGATCAGCCGGCTCAAAGGCAAGTGGGTCAAGGATTATGAGAAGTGGAGGCTGCGTGATCTCTCCAACAAGCGCTACGTTTACGTTTGGGCCGATGGCGTGTATGCCAACGTTCGCTTTGACGACGGCCGGCTTTGCCTTCTGGTGCTGATCGGAGCCCGTGCGGACGGCAAAAAGGAGCTGATTGCCGTGGAAGATGGCTACCGGGAAAGTGAGCAATCCTGGTGGGAGTTGCTGCGGAATCTGCGCTCCAGAGGCCTGCACAGGGGACCAAAACTGGCGATTGGCGACGGAGCGCTCGGATTCTGGAAAGCCCTGGCCAAGATCTACGGCAATACGCGACAGCAACGCTGCTGGATGCACAAGACGGGCAATGTGCTCAACTGTCTGCCCAAGGCCGTTCAGCCAAAAGCAAAGACGGCGCTGCATCAGATCTGGATGGCTGAAACTCGAGAGAATGCCTATAGGGCCTTTGACGAGTTCATTGCCACCTATCAGCTGAAGTTTCCAAAGGCCACGTCCTGCCTGGCCAAGGACCGGACAGAGTTGCTGGCTTTCTACGATTTTCCAGCCGAGCACTGGCCACATCTGAGAACCACAAATCCGATCGAGTCGACCTTCGCAACCGTGAGACTGCGAACGGCCAAGACTCGAGGCTGTTTGTCCAGGCAAACCATGCTGACGATGGTCTTCAAACTATGCAGAAGCGCTGAGAAAAGATGGCGCCGGCTACAAGGTTGCCGGCGCCTCGGAGAGGTCATAGAAAACGTCACATTTGTAAACGGAATCCGTGAAAACGAGGTCGCCGCCTAATGGGTCCGTACCCAACTTTTGACAATAACTCACTTGAACCAATGCACTATTTCTCTCTTCCTCTTGCTCATACAATGCTGCCTTCCAGTATTTGCCCATATGGGAAGCAGAGCACCAAGCCTAGAGGTGGACCCGGGAAACTGGACCATTTGTTAAGGTGGCTCCGACCTGAATCAGAAAGGATGAGGAGTCATGGCAAAACGAAGGAATTTCTCAGCTCAGTTTAAAGCGAAGGTGGCGCTGGAAGCGCTTCGAGGCGAACGCACCCTGAGCGAGTTGGCGGCTCGCTACGAGATCCATCCGAGTGTGATCACGAATTGGAAAAAGCGGGCCCGGGAAGGTCTGGGCGATGTGTTCGCGGGCAAGGTTGAGAAGCGTCAGAGAGGAAGCGAGGCGGAGACCAAAGAGCTTTATGCCAAGATCGGCGAACTGACGGTGGAAAAGGATTTTTTGTCCAAAGCGCTCGATCGCTGAGTGTAAAGGCCAGAAGGGCCACGATCGAGCCAAAGCACCCGAGGCTGAGCATTCGTAGACAATGCAGGCTGATGAGTCTGAACCGTTCGACTTTGTACTATGAGCCCAAAGGCGAGAGCGAAGAAAACCTGCAACTGATGAGACGATTGGACGAGCAGTTCTTAAAGACCCCCTACTACGGATCCCGGCAGATGGTCTATCACTTGAAACGGCGGGGCGGTCGGGTAGGCCGCAAGAGGGTTCGTCGTCTGATGGCCAAAATGGGCCTGGCGGTCATCTATCAAAAGCCGCGGACTTCACGGCCTCACCCGGAGAATCGAGTGTATCCGTATCTTCTTCGAGGATTGGCGGTCACCCGGCCCGATCAGGTGTGGTGCACGGATGTCACCTACATCCCGATGCGTCGGGGCTTTTTGTACCTGGTGGCGATCATGGACTGGTACAGCCGCTGGGTTTTGTCCTGGAGGCTGTCGAACACGCTGGAGCCGTCCTTTTGTTGCGAAGCACTCGAGGAAGCGCTCAACAGGTACGATCCCCCGGAGATCTTCAATACAGACCAGGGGAGTCAGTTCACCAGCACGGAGTTCACGGGACTACTCAAAGGGGCCGGGGTGCGTATCTCGATGGACGGGAGAGGCCGCTGGATGGACAACGTCTTCATCGAGCGTCTGTGGCGTTCACTCAAATACGAATGCGTCTATCTGAACGCTTTCGAAACCGGGTCGGAAGCCCGTCAAGGGATCGGCCATTGGATCGACCTATACAACAGCGAGAGACCTCACTCGGCGCACGCTGGGGCGACGCCGGAGGAGGTGTACACTGGCTTGAAAAAACATTCTGAGAGGGACCTTGCCCTCAGGCTCGCCCCCTCTCAGAATTTCCCTTACTGGCGGCAACAAGAACTGCGGAGTCCACCTTAGAAATGCCGCCAAGTGGTCCAACCGATGGGGTCCACCTCTCCTCTCTGGCAGTCCGAAGCGTTCTCCGAAACGCTCATCCCCCTCGATCAACGCGAGAAGACGCTCGGGCGCGTAGGGTTCCAGTCGGAGATGCACAGTCTCGATTGCCATCGTTTCTGTTCTCTCACACATTTGACTCCTTTGGACCTGCAAGATGATCGACCCAGCGAGTCTGCACCTCCTTGCGACCAAGAGTCTTCCTCCAGTGGTCGATGAAGGCCTGTGTGTGTTCTTGGGCTTTCCGGTCCAAATCACGCTTGAGGTGAGAGGCTTCGGGTAGTTCCGAAAGCCCCGTCTCCTGGAGAATCCGGGTGGTTGCCCGACAGTCACTGATTGCGCCCAGATGGTCTTGGAGCTTTTTCATTTCACCGATCTGTTCCTGCAAGCGAGATGGGTAACAGTCCTGCAGGAACTCCAACAGGTAGCGCACTTGTTTCCCAATCAATCGGAAATTGTGAAGCATCTCAGAAGTCGACCGATCGCGGACGGTTTCCTCTCCCGCCTCAATAAACCGCCGGGCCAGAAGGGGTAGGTTACGTCTGGCGTTGCGCTGTGGCTCGCCACTATTTGCCCAGTTGATATCGGTGAACAGCTTGTTCTTCATTCTGTGGCTTCTTCCGTTTGCAATGAGGCCCAATTCCTTCAGCCAAGCCTTTCCCGACTCCGCTAGTTCCATCCTCCGAACGTGGCCGTGCAGTTTCGCGGCTGCGTGCTGTCTTAGCGCGGTCAGCTTGCTGGACAATTCGCCATCCGCAGGGAGTCCACTTTCAGAAGCCAGCTCCAGCGCAATGTCGAAGTCGCGAACGCGACCCGCCAGCTTCAGGACCTTTCGAGCCTGCTTCAGAATCTGCCTCGATTCCTCCTCCGGGAAGAATGCCGAAAAAGCCCTGAGGGCGGCTTGAAATCTTCGGATGGAAACGCGCAGGTCGTGAACGATCTCGACGGTGACTTCCTGCTGTGCACGGTGCATCTCAGCAATCACTTGCTCAACCAGCCTGGTCACCCGCTCTGTGACATAGGATTGCATGCCTAGTGCCCCACCTTCTCTACCAGTACTCCGGGTCTGGCCTGCGTGGTTTCACCCTGGATAGGGTTCTGTTCTCTCTTGTAGGGAACACCCGGCGAAGTGTCAAGAAGCAAGGGCAGGTGGGGTACTCGGCTCACGACCTTTGATCCCTCTGTGCTCGGATCTGACCTTCGACGGGCCGTTGATGGCACAAACCGGCAGCTAATCGAAGCAGGCGTACACTTCGGTAGAGTGGTGGCGGTGCGGTAGCATCGACAGATGGTCACAGTGACTGGCACCATTCTGATCGATCGTCCTTCGAGGGACGTCTTTGCCATCGTTGGCAACTACGAGAACGATCCGAAGTGGCGCTCCGGCGTATCCGAGATGCGTCACGACCCGCCCGGCGAAGTGCGGATAGGGATGCTCACTCATGAGGTGATCCGCTTCATGGGCCGGACAATGGAAATTGACGCCGAGATCGTGGAGTATGAGGCGGGGCGTAAGACCGCCTTTCGCACCGTCTCGGATGTTTTGTCCGCGGAGGGCTTCCGCCTCGTCGAAAAGGAAGGAACGCGGACCCGGTTCACCTATCACTCTGATGTCGAGTTGGATGCCGCCTATCGGCCACTCGCCCCGTTGATCAGGTGGGTGTTCAAGCGTCGTGTCGCCAAGGATTTGCAGAAGGTGAAGACGATCCTGGAAACCCCACAGACCTAGCCCCAAACGTTTTGTTTGGGACCTGAATACCCTAGACCCGACTACACTGACTCTACACTACTGAAACTGCTGGTACCGAGCCGGGCGTTCGCAGAAGCCGTCATCCCGGTGTACTCTGGAGCTTAGAGTGACCCGGGAGGTGCGTTGAGGCGGGGACCCGAACTGCTAGACCATGACCAAAGAGTGGGAGGTGCCCCGGGGCCCCTCCCACTCTTTCTTGAACCCTGGTGGTCGCCCGTCCATCGGGCCGGCAAAAGACCGGCCCCTACGGCCCGGATTATGCAAGAACCGTAGTTCGGTGTTGAAAAACGACTCGAGAAGTGGCCCAACTCGGAAGCGGGCAGGTGTGACAGGCGGATTTGCGAAGAATATGGGTTGGCGAGGCGTTTGAGTGGTTTGGGGAGTGAATTTCAGACAGATCTGGGCCTGGATGAGTGTCGGAAGCGGTTTTTCGGGGGAGCTGGGAAAAGCTAACTGGAGTTCAGGCGACTCAAGACGAGGTGGAAGAGGGGTTGTTCGGGGAAGGCTGAGGAAAGATGGACCCAGATGCGTCGAGTGGTTTGTCGGATCCGGGCCCCAATCTTGAGGACCCGACGACGTAAGGTTTCGATTTCGAGCTTGTGCCAGGGGGTTCCGTGAAGATAGTCGCGCAGGCGCACGAACATCTGGTAAGCCAGTGCATGCAGGAGGAGTCGAAACTGATTGGCCAGGAATCGATGACAGCTGAGTCGGTCCATGCTCAGATGATTCTTGAAGGCCTTGATGAAGTTCTCGGTCTGCCCTCGGTTTGTGTAGTGGTCATAAAGTGATTGGGAGCAGAGATCGTCCCGGTTGGTAACTACAAAGCGACGATTGATGCCACGCTGATCGACCTCCACTTTGACAATGACGCGACGGGATCGATCCCAGCTGTGGGCTCGATAAAGAAACTCGTCAAACTGACGCTGTTTTTCCTCCAGCTCAAGGAACCTCAGCCGAGTCGAATCCAGCAGGGGCTCGACCACTCGCTGCAGGCGAGGGTTTCGACTTAACCCAATGACATACTGGAGTTTATTCTCTTCACATTCACAGAACTCGTAGAGCCGAGGCGTGGCAAAGCCGCTGTCGGCCCGAATCTCAATCTCGACATCCGTCCCCACTGCTTGTCGGATGGCCTCCACGACTCGCTTCAGAATGGGCACGATGTGAGAGGCAGCCCCCTTGTTGCCAGGTCTCAACACGGCACAGACCAGGTCTCCCGTGTCGGCATCGAAGATCAGCAAAGGATGCAGAATGTGGTTTCGGTAATACCCGTGGTAGAAGGAGAACTCCTGTTGGCCGTGAGTGTGGTCGTCGGTACTGTCCAGATCCAGGATGATCTTGCTGGGACGTCTCTTCTTCAGGGAGCGCACATAACGGCCTGGCAGCCACCGGCTCAGACGCATCAGATCCTTCTTGGTGACGGAGTTCTCCAGGCGGGAGAAAGTCGGCTGGGTGGCCAAATCGGGATCGCTCTCTGGCAACTGATCACAGACTGTCTTGAGCATCGGATCCGAGCGCAGCGTATCGGCGTCGTTACAGTCTTCGTAGCCGGCCACGATCTGCAAGACTCGTTGTCGGATCAACTTCAACAGGTCATGACGAACGTAGCGTCGGTCTCGACTTTCCGCAATACACGAACTGAAGCCCTCGCACAATCGATGTTGACGATCCAGGGATCCAAACAACAACCATCCTGCGTCGGAAGTGAGGCTCCCCCCATCAAAACGAGCCGTGATGTTTCTGTGGCTATGAAATGGCAGGGTATTCTGGCAGACTGCTTTTGACATTGCCGTAGCTCCTGTTTAGGGTCTTTGTTTCTCTAAACCCTTTTATATCAGAGGGCTACGGCTTTTTCCTGGAGCCAGAATCTCACTCGGATTCAGATCTTTTGCATAATCCGGGCTACGGTATCCCTTGTAAACATCACGCCGGCCGGTCGCGGCCCTGAGGACCCCTCCCACATTCCAAAGGCCTGTTGCCTATGGGTGTAGAAGCCAGGGGGTATAATCCGGCACTGTGGAAAAGATCGGTCTGATCGGCGGCACCGGCGTGGAAGGGCGGGGCATCGCCTTGCGTCTGGCTGTGGCCGGCTGTCAGGTGCAGATCGGATCCCGTCGGGAAAACCGGGCGCGAAAAGTGGCTGCAGAGATAAGCCGGCACACCGGCGGCCGGCCGGTCTCCGGAGCGGAGAACCGGGAGGTGATCGAGAACTGCAGTCTACTGTTTCTCACCGTGCCTTTTCGCCACGCTGGGGAGACTCTGAAGCAGCACGGGGCCCAGTTCACCTCCGATCAGGTCCTGGTCGATGTGACCGTCCCGGTCCTGTTTGATAGAGGTCCCCGGCTCTTGCGACTTGAAGAAGGTTCCGGCAGCGAGCAACTGCGCGGCCGGCTGTCGCCGGACGTCCCTCTGGTGGCAACATTCAAGACGATGCCGGCCGAGTTGCTGAGCGAACTGGATGTGCCGCTCGAGTGCGATGAGTTCATCTGCTCCGACTCGTCACAGGCCAAGGAGCGGGTCTTGCGAGTCTTGCAAAGGATCGAGGGTGTTCGCTGGCTGGACGGCGGACCCCTGCGTTTTTGCCGATCGCTGGAAGGTATGACGCTGCTGGCCATTGGTATGAACCGGCGCTACCGGGTCAAAGGGAGTCGATTCAAAGTAATTGGTATCTGATGTACTGACCTCCTACGGCCGATGATGTTCGTTTACCTTCAGACCCAGTGAGATGATCGTAGCGTTAGCCGGTGGTGTGGGTGCGGCCAAGTTCCTGCTGGGGCTGCAGCACGTCCTGCCTGCCGAGAAAATCACGGTGGTGGGCAATACCGGAGACGATCTCAAGCTTCACGGACTGCGCATCTGTCCCGATCTGGACACCGTCGCCTATACGCTCTCCGGAATCGTCAATCCCGATCAGGGCTGGGGGATCGCCGCAGACACCTTTCAGTGTTTGCGGCAGCTCAGGTCGTACCGGGTCCCTGCCTGGTTCAAGCTGGGGGATCGAGACCTGGCCACCCACCTGTTTCGCACGTCCCTTCTGGCACAGGGCGAAAGCCTCACCGAGGTGACTGCGAGAATCTGTGCCGCCCTGGAAGTCGGTTGTCGGGTCCTTCCCATGAGTGACGGCTACCATCCGACCTGTCTCAAAACTAACCGCGGGACCATGCATCTTCAAGAGTACCTGGTCCGGGAAGGCTGCCGTCCCGGGATTCAGGAAGTGTGCTACACGGATATCGATCAGGCCGGGGTCCCGGTTCAGGTCGAACAAGCGGTCCGAGAGGCTGAGGCCGTGATACTGTGCCCCAGTAATCCATTTATCAGCATCGGCCCGATCCTGGCCGTACCCGGCATGAGAGCCTGTTTGCAGCGCGTCTCAGCACCGGTTATCGCAATCACCCCGATCGTTGCAGGGGAGGCTCTGAAAGGGCCGGCTGCCAGGATGCTCGAAGAACTCGGACATGATGCTTCAGCCACCGCGGTCGCCCGGATCTACCGAGATGTGGTGGACGTTTTTGTTCTCGATGAACGGGACGCGACCTGTTCCCGTGAGATCGAACGTCTGGGCATGAAAGTGGAAGTAACCAACACCGTGATGGCGAACCTGGACGATAAGATTCACGTGGCCGGTCGGGTGACCGAGCTGATATGACCGCAATCCTCTTACCCATCAAGAATCTGGAGGCCGCCAAGCAGCGGCAGGGTCCACTTTTCTCCCGGGAGGAGCGTTCTTGCCTGGTCTGGGCGATGCTGGAGGATGTGACGCGGGCCCTGAATGGCTCCAGTGCAGCGGAAGGGATCTTTGTAGTCACCGCAGATCTGCACGTCGCCAGGCACGCCCGCCGCCAGTCCTGGGAAGTCCTGGAGGAGGAAAGGCAGGTCTCAGAGAGCCATTCCGTGGATGCGGCCTCCAGGCTGCTCATGGATCGAGGTTGCTCTGCCGTGCTGCGTTTGCCGGGAGATATTCCACTGGTGAAAACCAGGGACGTAGATTCTCTGCTGCACAGAGCGATTTCGAATCCGGGTGCCCTCATGGTTCCCTCACGCGACGGTTCCGGCACCAACGCGCTGCTGCGATCGCCGCCGGACGTTTTTCCGTCCTGTTTCGGTCAAGGCAGCTTTGCCCTGCACCGGGCGGCGGCAAAAAGGGCTGGAGTCTCCCTGGAAGTGATAGAGAATGCGAGGCTGGGATTTGACCTGGATACGCCCAATGATCTGGTTGACTTCTGGCGGATCGGACAGGGAACTTGCACCTGGCAGGTCCTGGATGAGTTTGGATACGAAGGCCTGGAGAATCGAAAGTGCGAATCGGCCCACTGACACCAGTACGAGTAGGGGCGACTCCGGGTGGTCGCCCGTGAAACGGGCCGGCACAAGACCGGTCCCTACGTATTGGTGCGATTTGGGGTCTTGGGAGAAGGATGGGATCAGGAGAGTTGCAAATAGTCGGATTAGCCGGTGTGCCGGAGGTGCGCGCCGGCGATTCTGTAGGCAAATGCATAGGTGCGGCCATCCGCGAGGCCGGCATCGGAATCCACCCCGGCGACATTTTCGTCGTCGCTCAGAAGATCGTCTCCAAGGCGGAGGGAAGGGTCGTCCGGTTGGATAGCGTAAAGCCCTCCGAGCGAGCTCTTTCCTGGGCTGCCGCTCACGGCAGGGACCCCCGGCTGGTTGAGGTCGTTCTGGGCCAGACGCGGAGGATCGTACGCATGGAGCGAGGACACATGATTGTCGAAAACCTGCAGGGATTCATCTGCGCCAACGCGGGTGTGGACACCTCCAACGTCGCCGCTGGAAGTGCCTGTCTGCTACCCGAGAATTGCGATCGATCGGCTCAGGGAATTGGGGAGGAACTGGCGCGAGAATTCAAGGTTCCACTGGCCGTGATCGTCTCCGACAGCTTCGGACGCCCCTGGCGGCTGGGGTTGGTGAACGTGGCTCTGGGCGTTGCAGGGTTGAAACCGCTGTTGGACTACCGGGGAAGCCGCGATAGCTCCGGCACGCCGCTGACAACCACGGTTATCGCAGTCGCCGATGAACTGGCCTCGGCGGCAGAACTCGTTATGGGAAAGATCAGCCGGGTCCCGGTAGCCCTCATCCACGGCTTCAAATACAATACCGGCGGTGGCTCGGGACAGGCCATGATTCGGCCGGCCGCCGAGGACCTGTTTCGTTGAACTCTCGCTCGAGGGCAGAGCGGATCGGAGCAGGGCGAAAGATATCACAAGGAGGTAGAAGAAATGCCGAAAGGCGGCATTCCACAGGAGTACTCCGATCTTTTTGAGAAGCGAGCGTTTGCAAGCCTGGTGACTCTAATGCCGGGAGGAGGTCCCCAGGTAACGCCGGTCTGGTGTGATTTCGATGGAACCCATATCCTCATCAATACGGCCAGGGGACGGCAAAAACACCGCAACCTCTCACGCGATCCCCGCGTCGCGTTGGCCATGATGGACCCGGATGACCCTTACCGGTATCTGGAAGTGAGGGGGGAAGTTGCAGAAATGACCGAAGAGGGGGCCCTGGACCATATTGACAAGATGACTAAGAAGTATCTCGACCAGGACAAGTATCCTTATTCTCGGCCCGGCGAGATACGAGTTCTCATCAAGATCCAGCCCCGGCACTATACTGCCATGGGCTAGTACCCTTAATAACCGGCCTTCTTGTCAACGATGTTGAGCAAAGGCTCTCCTGTTAGATAACGCCCCAGATTCTTCACGAACAAGCGCCCCTGGCGGGGTTCCATAGCCCTCGTATTGTCGGCACAGTGAGGCGAGACAAGCACATTCTCCATTCCCCACAAGGGGCTTGCCTCGGGCAGGGGTTCCTGCTCGAACACATCCAGAGCTGCACCTCGAATCCACCCCTCCTGCAGGGCCTGAATCAGTACCTGTTCCTGGACCACTGCTCCGCGGGCAATATTGATGAGCACACTGCTCGATTTCATCGCCTCCAGCTCCGGTCTGCCGATGATCCCCCGGGTCTGGGAGGTCAAGGGAAGGGTGAGCACTACAAAATCACACTCGGGGAGCATCTCGCGCAGACGTTCCGGTGGGTATAAGCGATCGATCGGCAGGTCCTTCACAGGGGCGTCCGGGTTGCGCTTGCAACCCAGCAGACCCATATGCAAGCAGCGCGCCAGCCTGGCGGCTGCGCACCCCACATCGCCAAGTCCCACGATGCCCAGAGTCTGCCCTCTCACTTCCGTGATTCGCGCCCGTGCCCAGATACGGGATCGCTGGTTGACTGACTGGCGATCCAGGTTCTGGGCGAAATAGATGACAGCCCCGGCCACGAACTCCGCCAGCACGCCGCTGAACAGTCCCCTTCCACTGGTCAACACCACTGAGCTCTCGGCAAAGTCCGGAAAGAGCAGCGACTCGACTCCGGCACTGCCCGACTGCACCCACTGAAGCGATTCTGCCTGGGGCCACAGGTCCTCCAGGAGACCATAAAGGGTGTGATCCCAGGCAAAAATGACTTCCACCTGTCCGATCACCGGCTGGGCTTTCCCGACGCTGTCCACCAGGTGGACGCGGACCTCGTCCGAAATGGCATCCAGCGTCTCGAGCCCTCGATGACCGGAGCCGGCCAGGATCATGACCTGTTTCTTGTTCATATCCGTAGAGAAGGCGCAGTGCACGCCTGTGCAAGCTCAAAGAGCTGGCGTTGGTTGCCTCTGTTTAATCAAAACGTTTCCGTATACATCGGTTTCGGCGCCATAGTCGGGATGGATCACCACAGTTGAATCAACTTCCTCGAGAATCGCCGGGCCCAAAATACGGTTGCCCCGTTTCAACCGGTAGCGATCATACACCTTGCAGGGAACAGATTCGCCGACTTCGGCAAAGAAAACCGGCCGCTCATTCTTGACGACCTCCCCGGCGGCGTCGGTGCTGTCCTCCCCCAGCCGGCGCAGTTTGGGGCGCTTGATCTTCCCAATCGCAGTCAGCCTGAGCACCACCACTTCAGTCGCCTCCGACCTGGCCGCATAGCCGTAGGCACGCTCGTGCTCTCGGTAGAAACTGGCGTTGATGGTCTCGACGTCTCCGGACTCGAGTTCACGATTCGGTATCTCGATCTTCAGCTCGTAGCCCTGACCGGCATATCTCATGTCCATGTGACGCAGGAAGCTGACATCCTTGGCGTCCACATTTTCCGACGCCAGCACCTTCCGGGCCTTACTCTCCAATTCAGAAAAGCAGCCGTTGACACTTGAAGTCGATCGACTCCATGTTCTGGTGATAGGCCTGGACGTAGTCATGCGGCTTTGCTGCCTGAGTTTTCTGGCCTTCTCAGAGGGGCTGCCGGACAGGGTAATGGCTCCTACCAAGAGCATCAACTGCCACAAGGCTGGAACCTATTCCCCCACCGCGACCACGTATCCCTTCGTGCGGAAGTAGAGCCGTCCCTCGGACACCGCTGGAGAGGCCAGCGTGACTTCCCCCAGCGGATTCTCGGCCACTTTCTCGAAGCTGCCGCCGTGTCGCAGGACGGTGACGTCACCGCTCTCGCTCGTGTAGTAGATCTTGCCGTCGGCCGCTACGGCTGAGGCCGTGTAGGCGGTGCCTCCTACCCGACGAGGGCCGTGCGCGATGTTTCCGGTCCTCGCCTCGTAGACCGTCAAGACTCCACTGCCGCGGCAGTTGTAGAGATAGTCCCCGTAGATCAAAGGTGTCTGCATGTAGGCCCCACCCCGCCTCATGCTCCAGGCAATGTGAGTGTTCGCAGTCTCGTTATCAGTCAAGGAGATGTCACCCTGGGCGCTGGGTCGGATCGCATAGATTGGGGCCATGCTCCCATGGGCATTGGTGATGAAGATCAACCCATGACCCAGTACGGGAGTCGGTACCGGTATGTCGCCTCCTCCCGCCATCCTCCACAGCTCCTTTCCGGTAGCGGCATCGTAGCCCCCGATATGCTTCCACCCGTTGACGATCAGGTCGGTACGGCCCCCGTTCTCGATCAGGGCAGGTGTGCTCCAGGTGGGAACGTCGTGGCGAGCAACACGCCAGATCTCTTCTCCATCCTCGACATCAAACGCGGCCAGAAAGGAATCCTTCTGGACGTCGCACTGGATGTAAACGCGGCCCTCGCGAATGACGGGGGAGCTGGCGAATCCCCACTGGGCCGTGGGGACACGGAAGAAGCCCGAATCCAGGATCCCGAAATCCTTCTTCCACTTCAGGTTCCCCTCCGCGTCGTAGCAGTAGAGTCCCTCTGACCCAAAGAAGACAAGGACATAACTGCCGTCGACAGCTGGAGTGGAATTGGCATGGGTGGCCTTGGTGTGGCGCCGGATCCGGGGAACTCCCTCATGAGCGGTGCGACCCCACAGGATTCGGCCCGTGTTCTTGTCGAGACAATACACCTTCCAGGCGTGGACGCTCTCATCCGGTGAGGCGGAGATGTCTCCGTAGAGGCCCACCTTCAGGTCCACATTGCCCTGGCTGCTTACGGCGGTCGTGACGTAGAGCTGATCACCCCAGATGACTGGACTGGAGTGACCCAGCCCCGGAATGGGGGTCTTCCAGGCGACGCCTTTTCGCTCTTCAACATTCCAGCGAACGGGCGTGGAGAAGCCCTCCTGTACGCCACTGCTGTCGGGGCCCCGAAACTGGGGCCAGTGAATCCCTTCTTGAGCGGCTGCGGTCGGGAGAAAGAAGAGAAAACAGATCGATGCGGAAAATCTTCGGATTATCGACATCAAGCGGGCTCCTGTTCTTCCCTGGCATACCCTCGCCCTGAACGCGGGCACGATGCCATATCAGAGCGAGCAGATGCTCAGGCGAGTAGGGTTCCAGTCGGAGATGCACAGCCTCGATTGCCATTGCGCTCCGGGGCCGCCACCCTGACAGCCTGGCAACGAATAGAATGGACAGCATAATACCGTAAGGAATGGTCCGAGGCGAAGCCTCGTTCGGACCTGGCAAGTGAAGTCAAACGTTGTGGAGTTATTGAGGTAAGACAAGATGGAATACGGTCCAATTGTGCCGACGATTAAAGTGGCATCAATGAAGGCAAGTCTCGCCTTTTATACTGATGTGCTCGGATTTGCGGTGAAATGGAGTTGGTCGAACGAGGCCCGGTTTGAAGAAACTAACCAACCGGAGTTCGCATGTATTGAATGCGGTGCAGCTGTTCTTTTCTTGTCAGAAAGCAGCGGTGGCTCTGAGTCCTCGCTTTTCGTAGAAATGCCGTTTGTCGAGAACGTTGATGCTTTGGCTGAAGGGTTGAAAGGACGTGTCGAAATGAAGGAAGTGCCCACGAGCAGGGCATGGGGATCTCGCGAATTTTCGCTTAAAGATCCGGACGGACATACGCTGCGGTTCTCTTGCCCACTGGATCGAACCAATCGGAACTGAGTCTACCGGGCAAACTTGGTAGTTGTCACCCATTGCGCAGGTGCTGTCGATCCAAAAAGAGAAACCGGCCTCGCGGATTTCTCAGTCCCGCTCCGATCATGGTGTTGATGACCGAGACACCTGGCATGGACAACACAGCTTGATTTTAGATTGCTATACTTGGGCGACATATCATCGGCATGTCCCGGTCTCACCACCATCGTGAGCAGCCGACTGTTCGTCAAGAAGGCTGAACTGGAGCTTCCCGAGAATGTCGAGGTCGTAGGGATATGAAGCAAACCGCCTCAGTAGTTTCTCTGTTATTGCTATTTAGCTTGGTAGGTGTCTGGGCCGGATCCAGGCCTACGCTAAGGGTGAAAAGAACAGAAAGTGGCACGAAGGCCGATTGACCACCCAGCCGGACGACGTCATGGTAGCTTTTGAAGTGGTTGACAGAGGGGAGAACTTTGTCTGGGCATTCGAGGCAGGTGATCGATCCTGGTTCTGGGGTCCCCTGAAACGCCGCGGCCAAAGGAAGGTAGCAGAGAAGCTCGCCAGCAACCTGAAGAAGGCCGTCCGGAAAAAATAATCATCCGAACCATGAAGCCCAGGACCGATCGTGGCGATCGGCTCATCTATTGCCGTGACAACGTTGTTATAACGGAGGTGATTCCTGTAGGCAACTTAAAGCTCATGGGGTTTGTTCTCACCTATCTCCTTTTGGGGCTCACGGGCTCGGGCCAGACTGGGATGGGGCCATACGAGCGGCTGGTCGGGGAAGCCGATGTAATTGCGTTGGGGGAGATTCTCTCAACGGACGAGACGCGGATGGCGGCCGACGGGCCCATGTACGTAGAGGTCAGGATCGTCAAGGTAGTTAAGGGAGAGATGTCGCCGGCAATTCGCTTTGGGGCCAGCGCCTGGGTCGGCCCCACTTATAGAGAGGGCGAGTTGAGAATTCTCTTTTTGCAGCGGATCCCGTCCCGCCATGCCTATTATCAAGACGCCGTCTGGGCTGGCCTCGAAGCCGGAAAGCTGGATCTTTTCTTCACGGTGGGGACCGTGGATGACTGTTCCGAACAGTCGCTGTTGAGCTTTCTCAAGAGCCTTGAAGAAGTGGCTTCTGCACCGCCCAAGCTTCAATTGAAGGCGGCTCAGAGAAAGGGTAGTAGCCTCACCCTGTCCATCAAACTTCTGAACGATCCCGGAAAGGGAATCTGGTTGGACCCGGCGAAGTTGGGGTCCAGCTTTGAGGCCAACCGGGTCAGACAATCGCTGGCGGTGCTGTGGCAGGATTTCGACGGCTCTGGTTGGGTCCAACTGCCAGCAGGCTCGGTCCTTTCAGGGGAAGCGTCTGTCAAGAGCCGTGACGTGGAAGGGACTAGCGAGATCAGGGTGACTCTTGAGAATCGAAGCGCTCTCTTTCCGCATGCTTCCTGGATCGGGGCCCAAGCTGTGCGGTTGAACCTGGCCGGCTCATCCGAAAACGACCCCACCGTTCCGTGAACGGCACCTTTGCCGAGTTCCGTCTAGTGCACTGTCCGGAAAGTTCACGTCGCTACTTTAGCCCGGATTATGCAAGAACCGTAGTTCGGTGTTGAAAAACGACTCGAGAAGTGGCCCAACTCGGAAGCGGGCAGGTGTGACAGGCGGATTTGCGAAGAATATGGGTTGGCGAGGCGTTTGAGTGGTTTGGGGAGTGAATTTCAGACAGATCTGGGCCTGGATGAGTGTCGGAAGCGGTTTTTCGGGGGAGCTGGGAAAAGCTAACTGGAGTTCAGGCGACTCAAGACGAGGTGGAAGAGGGGTTGTTCGGGGAAGGCTGAGGAAAGATGGACCCAGATGCGTCGAGTGGTTTGTCGGATCCGGGCCCCAATCTTGAGGACCCGACGACGTAAGGTTTCGATTTCGAGCTTGTGCCAGGGGGTTCCGTGAAGATAGTCGCGCAGGCGCACGAACATCTGGTAAGCCAGTGCATGCAGGAGGAGTCGAAACTGATTGGCCAGGAATCGATGACAGCTGAGTCGGTCCATGCTCAGATGATTCTTGAAGGCCTTGATGAAGTTCTCGGTCTGCCCTCGGTTTGTGTAGTGGTCATAAAGTGATTGGGAGCAGAGATCGTCCCGGTTGGTAACTACAAAGCGACGATTGATGCCACGCTGATCGACCTCCACTTTGACAATGACGCGACGGGATCGATCCCAGCTGTGGGCTCGATAAAGAAACTCGTCAAACTGACGCTGTTTTTCCTCCAGCTCAAGGAACCTCAGCCGAGTCGAATCCAGCAGGGGCTCGACCACTCGCTGCAGGCGAGGGTTTCGACTTAACCCAATGACATACTGGAGTTTATTCTCTTCACATTCACAGAACTCGTAGAGCCGAGGCGTGGCAAAGCCGCTGTCGGCCCGAATCTCAATCTCGACATCCGTCCCCACTGCTTGTCGGATGGCCTCCACGACTCGCTTCAGAATGGGCACGATGTGAGAGGCAGCCCCCTTGTTGCCAGGTCTCAACACGGCACAGACCAGGTCTCCCGTGTCGGCATCGAAGATCAGCAAAGGATGCAGAATGTGGTTTCGGTAATACCCGTGGTAGAAGGAGAACTCCTGTTGGCCGTGAGTGTGGTCGTCGGTACTGTCCAGATCCAGGATGATCTTGCTGGGACGTCTCTTCTTCAGGGAGCGCACATAACGGCCTGGCAGCCACCGGCTCAGACGCATCAGATCCTTCTTGGTGACGGAGTTCTCCAGGCGGGAGAAAGTCGGCTGGGTGGCCAAATCGGGATCGCTCTCTGGCAACTGATCACAGACGGTCTTGAGCATCGGATCCGAGCGCAGCGTATCGGCGTCGTTACAGTCTTCGTAGCCGGCCACGATCTGCAAGACTCGTTGTCGGATCAACTTCAACAGGTCATGACGAACGTAGCGTCGGTCTCGACTTTCCGCAATACACGAACTGAAGCCCTCGCACAATCGATGTTGACGATCCAGGGATCCAAACAACAACCATCCTGCGTCGGAAGTGAGGCTCCCTCCATCAAAACGAGCCGTGATGTTTCTGTGGCTATGAAATGGCAGGGTATTCTGGCAGACTGTTTTTGACATTGCCGTAGCTCCTGTTTAGGGTCATTGTTTTTGTAAACCCTTTTATATCAGAGAGCTACGGCCTTTTTTCTGGGCCCAAATCTCACTTGAATTTAGATCTCTTGCATAATCCGGGTTAGGCGTCTTTTCGCCGACAGCTTTGTTGCGCTACCTCGAAAGACGCCCGGCCTTCCTGCGTCGCGCGCCTCACTGTCAACGAAAATCCATCCTAAATTAACATCGCGTACTTCCCGGACAGCACACTAGCTCATCCTCTCAAGGAGGGATTCTCCTCCAAAAACTGCCGCGCTTTACAGATGCGGATCCCCGAGTACCCGTCATGATCGAGAAGGTGTCGATCACTTGAAATGATGTAGTCCGCCTGGCCGGCCACAGCGCATTCGAGGTACTTGTTGTCATCTGGATCTTCGCATACCGTGATTCGAGAACCCGGCTTGGTCGCAAGCGCGGTGCCATACAGGCGTTCCAGGCGCTTCCAAAACTGCTCAGAGGGTTTCACTTTCCTGAGAATGGCCCGATTCTCTCGCTCGATCTCAGGGGTAAGGAGCACGGTCACCTGCCCCTCAATACAGAGATCAAGGAGCTGGCTGGCTGAACCTCTCGGAGACCACCGCGAAGCAACGAGGGCATTCGTGTCAATAACAATTCGCATGTCTACCCGACCTTCAGTCGTTTGATCCTCGTCAGTTCCTCTCCGTCAAGTGCCTGGGCACGATAAAGATCCCACGGCAGCCGCGGTTCATCCAGGCGGAGCGCGGCTGTGGTGGCCCTTGCCATAGCGGCAGAGTATATGATCCCATCACGTGTGTTCCCCAACAGAGAGGAGTACGAAGTGATGAAAAGATGTGGCGTGGCAGCCTGCTGGATCGCCCTGATCAGCTCAGCTCCGGCCAAGGAAGGCATGTTCACGCCCGATCAGTTACCTGAGATGGCGCGGGATCTGCGCCAGACCGGTCTGCAACTCGATCCGGTCGAGCTCACGGACCTGACCGGCTTTCCAATGAGCGCCGTGATCTCGCTCGGAAACTGCACGGCCTCATTCGTTTCCCCCAGAGGGCTGGTCCTCACCAACCATCACTGCGCCAGGGGCTCGGTGCAGTTCAATTCCACGCAGGAAAACAACCTTTTGGAGAAAGGATTCCTGGCTCCAGACCTGCAGTCCGAACTGCCGGCGGCCCCGGGCTCGCGAGTTTACGTGACCGTGGGTGTGAAAGACGTGACGCCCCAGGTGACGTCGGACCTGACCGGGTCCCTATCGGGACGCGATCGCTATGAGCGGATCCAGCGAAAGAGAAAGGAACTGATCGCGGAGTGCGAGTCGGATCCCGGACACCGCTGCCAGGTCTCTTCTTTTTACGGGGGCCTGCAGTACAAGTTGATCAAGCGCCTGGAGATCCGCGACGTCCGCCTGGTCTACGCCCCGGCCGATGCCATCGGCCGCTACGGCGGCGACATCGACAACTGGCAGTGGCCGCGCCACACCGGCGACTTTGCCGTCTATCGTGTGTACGTCGGGCCCGATGGAAAAGCTGAGGATCACGCAAGGATCGGCTCGGACGCAGCGCGGCCCTGCGGCCTCAGTATATGTCTGCCACCATCGACTGGCAGGGATCGCGGGGCCATACGGCTTACCCGGATGCCAACTCCACGCTGCGCGTCACTTACGGCAGGGTCGTGGGCGGCTCACCCAGGGATGGGCTGATCTACGAACCCTTCACCCGGCTGGAAGGCATTGTGGAGAAAAACACGGGCCAGGATCCGTTTGACGCCCCGCAGCGACAGCTGGATCTGATCAAGGCTGGCGAGTACGGCTCCTACGAGCTGCCTTCGATCGGCTCGGTGCCCGTCAACTTCCTGTCCGACCTGGACGCGACCGGTGGGAATTCCGGTTCTCCCACCCTGAACGCCCGCGGTGAACTGGTCGGACTGCTCTTCGACGGGACTATCGAGAGTGTGAACTCCGACTGGGACTTTGATTCCCGCACTTCGCGCACGATCCATGTCGACAGCCGCTATATGCTGTGGGTGATGGAAAAGGTCGATCTGGCCAATCACCTGATCGAGGAGATGGACATTGTGTCGGCGCCTCATGGGCGGTTTTCGACCCGGCGGGTTGTATCCCCGGAAGTCTGGTCCGCGATCAGACCGGTGAGATAGATTTGGTTGGTCGGTCTGCTGATGATGAAGAGCCGGCCCCTTTCGTCCACACCAAAACGGGCATCCCCTCGGTCGTTGCCTATCAGGTCACGGAAGAGCCCCGCAGGGCTGCCGTCGAGACTCACCGCCATCACCGACATCGATGCTCAAGTATTGGCCGCATCGGCTGCCAACAAATCGTCAAGATCGGCGTGGAAAAATGCACCGCGGGGCAGATCACCAAAGACCACCTGGTTCTGAAAACCTGGATCACCGGGATCGGAGACGACGAAGCCCCCGGTGATCGCAGCGCTACCCACAGTGGGGGTCGAGCCAGGAAGGGTGGGAATGTTGTGGTCATACACGGCGGCGGGAAATTCCAGTGTGGAACCGGGCGGCAGCTTGAGTACCGTCTTCATGTTGCCGTCTACCGGACCATCATGGCGCGACCAGCCGTGGTTGTCGCCAAGGTCGACGATGTTTACCTCTTCGAAGTCGTCGGCGCCGATGTCAAACACGATCATGCGGTGGTTACCGCAAGCGCCCCTGGCGAAGCTGAAGCTTTGGGGATAACGAAAGCCCCAGGCCGCGATCTCTTCTGCATTGCCATCATCATCAAGTAGCGGGCCGCCATCCTGAAACGGGTTGTCCGCCGGCACGGAATAGGGGTCGCTGCCGTTTCGAAGCGGGTTGATGCGCAACACCTTGCCGAAAGGATTGTTCGAATCTTGAGCGTGTTGAAAGTTCTTTACAGCAGATCCGGCGTTGCTATCGCCTAATGATAAATAAAGGTTGCCGTAGTCGGCCAGACCCGGCATGGCGAGCGGATTGAAGCTGATGTCGCCGATCGAGTGCGTGTCCTCGGCTACACCACTGACCTCAAACCGAATTACCTCGCGCCGCGACGTCGTGTCGATCCGGTTGGGATTTTCTGCATCGACAGTCCATTCAGCGATGGCATACTGGGTGATGACGTCACCTGGCCTCGTCGGAAGCTCAGCTCCACTATAGTCGGGGGTGCGGACTCCCGGCACGCTGGTCTTATAGAAGGTGTAGAGCTTGCCTTCGCCGGGGGCACCGGCGGTGCCGTAATCCGGATGAAAGGCTATGTACGAGAGCCCCCTTGTTGTGAAGCCGAGAGAGCTGTCAAAGTCCGGAACTCCAGCGGTGTTGAAATCCAGGAACGTTCCCAGAGAGGCGCCGCTGGACGAAAAGGCGTGGATCTTACCTAGATTGGTGCTGACGAAGATTCGTCCCGATCCATCCGTGGGATGTGTAAGATCGGTCGCGCCTTCCGGCATAATGGCTGAAGAATACGTGGCGAAGGTCTTCAGCTTCAGCACCTTCGACGAATTCAACGGGTCGGGAGCCTGGCCGAACACAGCAGCTACTCCTGTTGAGCCAACACCGAGCGCTGCCATCAAGGCCAGTCGCATCAGGTATGAATGGAGCGCGTTGCCACTCTGAGTGGAGCCGCTCGTGGAGGAAACATTGATTTCGAAGGAGATTGGCCCATGAAATCCGGTCTGAGAATCGTTCCAGTCCTGCTGCTTCTCGCCACCCTCGCGACGGCTGCGTCCACGCGGTTCGTCTCCACCTGGCGCAACCCCTTCGCTCCCGTCATCGACAAGTCCTCCATGAAAATGGCCACCTTTGTCATGAGTGCGGACCAGTCGATGCGTCTGGGTCCCGAGGAGACGCTGGCGGCTGAGCTGCGGAGTCGTGGCGTACGGTGTGTTGCCGGATATACGGTGCTGCCCGGGGAGCTGGCCAAGGATCCGGAGAAAGCGAAAGAGTTTCTGCACAAGGCCGGGATCACCGGAGCTGTCATCATGAGAGTGGTGGCTGACGAGAAAGTAGCCCGACCCAAGCGATCCGCCTATTGGGCAACCTCCTACTATCCCACCTTCTGGGGCTATTGGGAGTACGGCTGGACGGAGGTCTATACGATCGGAGACCCTGGGAGCGACCGCTACGTCTCGATTGAAACGCTCCTCTACCATATCGAGCAGGACAAGCTCATCTGGGCCGGACAGAGTGAGACCACCAACCCCAAGAACGTCCGCAAGTTCGCCAAAGATCTCGTAGACGCAGCCGGCAAGGAGATTCGCAGAGCCGGCCGAGCTACCATCAGAAGGTGTGTAAATAGCATAGGCGGTGAGTATCCTTCCGGGTTGATTTAAAACCCAGGGCCGAAAGGCCCGCAACGGATCTAAGGAGTACACACCGCATGAGCAAGCAGAACGCAACCATACTGAGGAAAGTGTGGATCCCTCCGTGTCAACCCGACGTTTGCCTCGAGCCATCCCTGGAAGATTGGGTGCACGCCGGGGAGAATCATTGCGACCAGCAGGAAGGCTTTCGTGAGTGCTGAAGCGGATGAAGGCCGGGTCTTCATAAGTGCGGCGTGAAAGCTGAGCGTTGAAGGCCGTGGACGCTCCGTCGGGCTAACGCAATGGATATGGGACCAGCCGAGCATACTCAAACCTGGCTCGGGGAGCGATCCAGGTTCCATCCGCCTCGAAGGCCTGGCGAGTACAGCGGGATCGTAGAGGAACACTTTGAAAGTCATCAGTGTTGCCCCTGTTTGCCAAGCGGACGCGGCAGGTTCGGAAACCCTCATGCCGATCGCTTTGCGCGCCTGAGCCAACCTTGGGGGACTTCGACACCCAGGTTTTAGCGGAGGCCACCAGGTCAGCAGGACGAAAGCACCAGGGAAATCGAAGTGGCAGGACGAACGGGAAATCCTGGCAGAGGACCCTTGAATGATCTGGAAGTGGTGATTTACCGTAGATGGAATCTACGTCAAGGCGGGTCTGGAGAAGGAAAAGGCAGTCCTGCTGGTGGTGCTGGCCGCCTTAAGTGACGGAAGCAAAGCCGTGGTGTCGGTCAAGCGGATTGGGAATCGACTCAGAGCTGGTCGGAAGTACTGCGCGACTTGAAGCGCCGGGGGATGCGGAGTCCACGGCTGGTGATCGGAGACGGCCACCTGGGCATCTGGGGAGCTTTGCGCAACGTCTATCCCCAGGCCGAGGAGCAGCGCTGCTGGAATCATCGGATCGTCAACCTGCTGGCCAAGCTCCCTAAGCGAGTGCACAAGCCACTGCGGCAATCCCTTACGCCGAGACTCGAGAAGAAGCACAACGACGTTCAGCACTGGTGCCGGCAGCGAGGGCTGACTCTGGCGGCTGAGCTAATCGAGCAGGACTGGGACCGGATGGTGACCTTTTACAACTACCAAAGAAGCAGTGGCAGCATCTGCGAACCACCAATCCAGTGGAGTCACCGTTTGCCGCTCTTCGGTGCGAACGGACGCGGCCAAGCGATTCAAGAAAGTGGAAAACGCCCAGGCGGTCTGGAAGATGCTGTTGGTGGCGGAGCAGCGATTCCGCCGGTTCCGCAGGGCGCCAAATATGTCAATGGAGTCCCGGTCCCGGAGGAGAAAGCCGCCTGATGTTTTTCCACACCTATTGCGAGCTCGTCCGCTTTGAGCGGCTGATTAAAGCCCCCGGCTTTGCCGGGGGATACTTACTGACAAGAGCTCGAGTATGCTCTTGATCAAGTAACCCGGCGGGGTGATCAACCGAGACCGACCACAGTCGCAAGACATCGAATTCGCTTCGGCATCCCTACTTTCCGCGGCATTCCTACTTTCTGCCTAGCAAGTCGAAATGCAAACGCAACGGTCTGATGGGTGGAATCCCTCCGTGCCAACCCGACGGCCTCAGCCATCCCTGATATCCCATGCCCACCAGGTGCACGCCGGCGAGAATCATTGCGACCAGCAGGAACTTTCGTGAGGTGATGAACCTCTCTTCTGAAAGCTGAGGGTAGGCCCAGAGAACCACGAACGCCAGAACACCACCTTGATACTCAAACCGGCGGGCAGCGTCAGTGTTCCATCCGCCTCGAAGAACCTGGCGTATACAGCCGTGAAGAGCATAAAGCTCATCAGGGCATGGATGAGCACCACGAATCATGCGATCGCTTTGCGCGCCTTGAGCCAACCTTGGGGGACTTCGACACCCAGGTTGTTTAGCGGACCGAACCCGAAATTCTCAGCAGGACGAAAGCACTCAGGGAAATCCCCTTGTTCAGGACGAAAAACGGAAAATCCTTCCAGGGAACGGACCCACGACGTGATACCGCTCCGCATACGCCAGCCCGAGATCACGATGGTTGGGGCGGAGTCTTTCGATCGCTCACTGCAATTCCCTTACGGCGTGAATCGGCAATCTGGAGCACGAGGTCGATCCACTCCGCGGAACGGTTCTCTGGCGGTGTGGTCAGGCCGAGTGAGCTAGTATGCTCTTGAGCGCCGATTCACAGACATCCAGGGTCTGGTCGATATCTTCTTCGGTGTGGCTCAAGCCGATATGACCTCTCTTCAGGGCCATGGGCACCTTGAACACTCCGCGCTGGATGGCGGCCTGGCGGTAACGAATCTGCAGCGCGTCATCGTGCCGAAGCAGGTCTTCGTAGCGCTCCACGGGCGGCTCCATGAAGTAAGTCACGAAGATGGATCCGAATCCGGTCACGAAGTGAGGGATCCCGGCCCGCTCCATGATCTCAGTAAGGCCCCTGCGCAGCCGGTCGCCCAGGCGAAAGAGGTGCTCATAGCTCCCCGGCTTCTCCAGTTCCGCTATAGTGGCCAGTGCGGCCGCTGTTGCTTGGGGGTGAGCGTTGTAGGTCCCGACGAAAAAGGCGTCACCATTTTCCGCCGTGTTGAATCTCTCCATCAACTCGCGTGTCCCACACACTGCAGCGATCGGGAAGCCGTTCGCGATGGCCTTGGAGAGGGTCGTCAGGTCGGGCTTGACTCCGCACAGTGCCTGGTAGCCACCCAGGCTGTGGCGGAAGCCGGTGACGACTTCGTCGAAGATCAACAGTGCCCCGTATGCGCGCGTAATCTCCCGCAGGCCTTCCAGGTATCCGGGTTGGGGAAGGATACAGCCGACGTTGTGGGGAATCGGCTCCAGGATAATGGCAGCGATGTCGCTGGGGCTCTCCTGGAAAGCCTGCTCCACGGCCGCCAGATCGTTGAAGGGAAGTACGGTTGTATTTTCGAGGACCTGGGGCAGGATTCCCGAGGATAGCGGATCCAGCTGGCCGATCCTTTCAGCCGGCGTGATGAGGTTCATGCACACGGAGTCGTGCATGCCGTGGTAACAGCCTTGAAACTTGATAATGCGGTTGCGTCCCGTGACGGCACGGCCCAGGCGGATTGCGTAGAGAGTTGCTTCGCTGCCTGAATTGCACAGCAGCACGCGATCGGCGCTGGGAACATGTTGAACGATCTTCTCGGTCACCTGCACTTCCTGCAGGGTGACGCCGTTTCCGATCAAATCGACATGGTCGAGGCTGTCTCTCACTTTCCGGATCAGGTTTTCGTGCCCGTGCCCTAGGATGACGGGACCGAAGGCAGCGTGGTAGTCGATGTATTCTTTTCCGTCCAGGTCGTAGATTCGGCTTCCCCGGGCTCGATCCCAGACCAGAAAGGGCTCGAGCCTTCGAATAGAAACGTTCACACCACCCGGCATCGCCCCGCGCGCCCGGTCAAGAAGCTCCTGCTGCGTATCCATGACTTCCTCCTGTTCCCATGATGGAGTGCCCCTTTCCCAGGGTGTCCTGCCCCCTGACTCCGATGCTGTCCCATGGATCCGAAGAGACGCAGTCGAGTCCTCAGAAGGATGGCGGGACTTCCCAAACAAATCTGGCCAAAACAAATCCGAGATGATTATCTGAGCGGCCTTCGATGACTGTCAAGAACCCTGATGAGGAGAACCAGCCCCCCCCGTAATCTCACCTCCTTCTTCAAAGGCCTATTTGCTGCCTGGCATCACCTTCCAGTCGATACGCGTGTCTGAGCGACTATCCGCGAATCGGATCGTGTTGCTGCCAGGGCGGCGGGCAGACTTGATCGAGTAGCTCAAGATGTGACGTTGGAATCTCAACGCCCAACGAATCGACCGCGTCTTGGATTTGCTTCATGCTCCTGACGCCGACGATCAGCGAACTCATCGCCGTTTGCGTCAACGCCCAAGCGAGCGCGTATTGAGCGGTTGGTGTCCCAATTTCCGCTGCCAGAGCATCCACCTTTTCCAGGCGATCGAACAGCGCGTCGTCAAATTCCCACATCCACTGCGGTTTCTCGGCGGCGCGCGAGCCACTCGGCGGCGCGTCTCCACGCGAGTATTTGCCCGTCAACATGCCGCTTTGCAATGGTTGATAGGGAGTGACCCCGATCGATTGCCGCTCGCAAAATGCCAGATCATTGTGAAATTCTCGACGAAGCAAACTGAACGGAATCTGTGACGAAGTGATCGTTGGCCAACCGTTCTTGTCGGCGAGCCAGAGCATTTCGCAAAGCTGAGCGGCGCTGTGATTCGACGCACCGATCGAACGAACCTTGCCCTGTTTCACGACTTGGTCGAGCGCCGCCATCGTCGTGTCCAACGGGACGTGCTTGTCCGGCCAGTGGATGATGTACAGGTCGATGTAGTCGGTTTGCAGTCGCTTCAGACTACGATCAACTTCGCGAAGAATGTGCGTCGTCGAGAGACCGCGATCCTGTGGTCCCGGTCCAACTGGAGCGCAGACTTTCGTGGCGACGATCACTTGATCGCGCCGACCATCGATTGCCTTGCCGACAATCTCTTCGGCGGTTCCGCCGGGGCTTCCAAGGAATCGTTTGTATCCTTCATAGACGTTGGCTGTGTCGATGAAGTTGATTCCCAGATCGATCGCGCCGTGGACGAGCTTGATCGCTTGAGCTTCAGCAACGGGTTCGCCAAAAGTCATCGTGCCTAAACAAATTGGCGAGACCAGCAGCCCACTGGAGCCGAGTACGCGATGATTCATGGTTTATTCTCCTCAATCGTGGCTTTTCGTTACATACGTCACCCATTGTGCCCGAATTGTGCGTGTGGAGTTGTTGCAATCGGGCGTGTCTGCAAGAATCGTCAACAGCGTCTCCCAGATAGCCCAGTTCGAGTATGCCGCGACGCGCACCTCGGAAAGTGTCAAATGCCTGCTTGGCGCGCTGCAGGAAGGAATCACTGAACGCGAGCTGGCCAACCATCTCGGGCCCGCAACTCTTCGATGTTCACCTTCGCCGTCAACCCGGGACGCTCGATCCATCTGGATGAATGGGTCAACTCACCGTTTTTCTCGGGCAGCACCGTGACGCTGCGCAGCGGAATGGCGTTGCAGATGGACATCATCCCCGTCTCCGCCGGCACGTGGGCGGCATCCGCGCCTTACTGGAGGCTGCCGATCCATCACACTTCAACATGTTTCTCCCCGCCGATCATCCGGATTTCCCGTGGACGGGCATGGTATTCGCACCCCCCATCGTGGGGCTCTGGTACTGGTGCACCGATCAGTACATCGTGCAGAGGGCGCTGGCCGGGAAGAGCGAAGGCGAGGCACGACGCGGCACCATCTTCGCCGCCTACCTCAAGCTGCTGCCCTTTTTCATTTTCCTCTTCCCGGGGGTCATCGCCCATGTCCTGGCCCGCTCGGGGGCGCTGGACCTGTCTGCATCGGATCAGGCCTTTCCCGCCCTAGTTGGTGCCCTGCTGCCGGTAGGCCTGAGAGGACTGGTCGCAGGCGGGTTGCTGGCCGCTCTGATGAGCTCTCTGGCAGCCGTGTTCAACTCTTCATCCACACTCTTTACCATCGACATCTACAAGAAAGTGCATCCACAGGCATCTGAGCGGCGTCTGGTGATCGTCGGGCGCCTGGCCACCGCTGTCCTCGTCGTCCTGGGGATCCTTTGGATCCCGTTCGTGAGGGGCCTCTCCGGGGAACTTTACACCTACCTGCAGTCGGTTCAGGCGTACATCGCCCCTCCCATTGCTGCGGTATTCTTCGTGGGTTTGTTCTGGCCAAGGATCAATGCGGTCGGGGCGATGGCGGCTCTGGTGGGAGGTTTCGTTCTGGGCATGGGCCGGCTCGTGGCCGAGATCAACAATGTCACTGTCCTTCCCACGCTCCATGCCCATGCTCAACCGTTCGGGCCGATCGACCGTGAGGTTTACGAAATGATGAAGGCCGAGATCCTGAAGGGCGCCAAAGCAGCCGGAAGGGTCGACGGAATCTACCTCGATTTCCACGGTGGCATGCATGTTGAGGGCTACCCCGACGCCCAGGTCGACCTGATCGAGTCGCTGCGGCGGGTCCTGGGTCCTGAGCCGGTGGCGGTGGCGAGCTGGACAACCGCTTTTCCAGCGCCCTGACCGTCGAAGCGATCATAGAGCGCCTCTCCACAACCGGCGGCAAGCCCCGCCGATCCGATGCCGTCGGTCGGTTTGCCGTCTTGAGGACGGGAGAAACCGGAGGTGTACGGGTGGTGCTGATCGCCAGGCGGCGTTCGTTCACGAGTCCTGAAGACTTCGCCGATGTGGGCATCGATCCTCTGGCTCACAAGATAGTCGTGGTGAAGCTAGGCTATCTCTTTCAGGCACTGTGCGATATTTCTCCACGGACGATCATGGCGCTGACACCGGGACAGGCTGCACAGGCAGTGGAGCAACTGCCCTACGAGCATCTTGAGCGGCCCATCTACCCCCTGGATCCCGGCATGAACTGGGTGCCCTGACTGTCCATGTTCCACTAGCCGCCATTTCTCACCGATGGGACCTGAAAAGGCCGCCCTGTTTGGTATAAAGCGTTTTGAATGAACGACTTCAAAGCCAAACGGAGGCGGCCCTTATGAGAACAGAGTGTAAACAAGCCAGGTTCGAATTTCACCAACTATCTCAACGCAAAGTGAAGGCGCGGTTCGACGGCGGGAAGATCACCTCCGATGCAGGGGTGCTGCTGTTACGCGAGGTCGAGCAGCGGACGGGTCTCGTTGCCGGACTGACCGCGTGCTTCAGCGATCACCGGGATGCGCGGTTGATCGAACACACGGTCGAGGAGTTGTTGGGGCAGCGCATCTACGGACTCTGTCTGGGGTACGAGGATCTGAACGATCATGATCAGTTGCGCACCGATCCAATGCTGGCGGTGGCGGTGAATAAGGCCGATCCGTTGGGGGAGAGGCGGCGGCAGGCCTCAGATCGGGGGAAGGCGCTGGCGGGCAGGTGTGGGCTGAACCGGTTGGAGTTGACCGGCGCCGAGGTCGATGAGCAGGAGCGGTACAAGAAGATCGCGATGGACCCGAACCGGATCGACGGCTGGATGGTGGATGCCTTCGTGGAGTCCCACGAATCGGCGCCCGAGGAGATGGTGCTGGATCTGGATGCGACCGACGACCCGATCCATGGCCAGCAGGAAGGCCGGTTCTTTCACGGTTACTACCGCCACTACTGTTATCTCCCGCTGTACATCTTCTCGGGGGAGCATCTGCTGTGCGCCCGGTTGCGGTGTTCCAATATCGATGGGGCCGCGGGATCGGTGGAGGAACTGGAACGGATCGTCGGCCGGATTCGGCAGAGCTGGCCGGAGGTCTCGATCGTCATCCGGGCCGACTCGGGCTTTTGCCGGGATGACTTGCTCCGCTGGTGTGAAGACCATCACGTGGATTACGTGATGGGGTTGGCCAACAATGATCGGCTCAAGTCAGAGAGCGCCGAAGCGATGACTCAGGCCGAAGCCGAGTTCAACGCCACCGGGCGACCGGCGCGGGTGTTCAAGGATTTCCGCTACCGGACTCGCCACAGTTGGACCTCGGAGCGACGCGTCGTCGGCAAGGCCGAGTTCCTGGACAAAGGCGCCAATCCCCGATTCGTCGTCACCTCCCTGTCGCCGGAACGCCTGGGGGCCCGCGCGCTCTACGAAGACTTCTACTGTGCGCGGGGCGACATGGAGAACCGCATAAAAGAACAGCAGTTGGATCTGTTCGCCGACCGGACCAGCGCGGCAACGATGCGCGCCAATCAACTCCGGCTGTATCTGTCCTCCGCCGCCTACATGCTCATGCACGCCTTGCGTCGTCTCGGACTGAAGCAGACCCCCCTGGCTCGCGCTCAGTGTCAGACGATTCGCTTGAAGCTCCTGAAGATCGGCGCCCAGGTCCGCCTCACGGTCCGCCACGTCTGGATCTCCATGTCGGAAGCCTATCCCTACAGCGAGGTCTTCGCTGCCGTCGTTCGAAACCTCCAGGCCATTCCTCTGCGCTGCTGAGGTCTGTCCCGATCAAACGCCCCCAAAAACGAAATCGTTCCATCGCTCAGGCCGAGCTCTGCCTGAATACATTCCGTCACGCTGTTCCGAACCCGAAAAACGCTCCCTTCACGACCATCCACACCACCGCATCACTCGACCTGGACCGGATCGATAGAGAAACTCTCAGAAAACCGTTCCGGCCTGCCAAAATCACCTTCATTTCCAAATCGGTGATCTATGCGGGCTAGCCCGGATTATGCAAGAGATCTAAATTCAAGTGAGATTTGGGCCCAGAAAAAAGGCCGTAGCTCTCTGATATAAAAGGGTTTAGAGAAACAAAGACCCTAAACAGGAGCTACGGCAATGTCAAAAACAGTCTGCCAGAATACCCTGCCATTTCATAGCCACAGAAACATCACGGCTCGTTTTGATGGGGGGAGCCTCACTTCCGACGCAGGATGGTTGTTGTTTGGATCCCTGGATCGTCAACATCGATTGTGCGAGGGCTTCAGTTCGTGTATTGCGGAAAGTCGAGACCGACGCTACGTTCGTCATGACCTGTTGAAGTTGATCCGACAACGAGTCTTGCAGATCGTGGCCGGCTACGAAGACTGTAACGACGCCGATACGCTGCGCTCGGATCCGATGCTCAAGACCGTCTGTGATCAGTTGCCAGAGAGCGATCCCGATTTGGCCACCCAGCCGACTTTCTCCCGCCTGGAGAACTCCGTCACCAAGAAGGATCTGATGCGTCTGAGCCGGTGGCTGCCAGGCCGTTATGTGCGCTCCCTGAAGAAGAGACGTCCCAGCAAGATCATCCTGGATCTGGACAGTACCGACGACCACACTCACGGCCAACAGGAGTTCTCCTTCTACCACGGGTATTACCGAAACCACATTCTGCATCCTTTGCTGATCTTCGATGCCGACACGGGAGACCTGGTCTGTGCCGTGTTGAGACCTGGCAACAAGGGGGCTGCCTCTCACATCGTGCCCATTCTGAAGCGAGTCGTGGAGGCCATCCGACAAGCAGTGGGGACGGATGTCGAGATTGAGATTCGGGCCGACAGCGGCTTTGCCACGCCTCGGCTCTACGAGTTCTGTGAATGTGAAGAGAATAAACTCCAGTATGTCATTGGGTTAAGTCGAAACCCTCGCCTGCAGCGAGTGGTCGAGCCCCTGCTGGATTCGACTCGGCTGAGGTTCCTTGAGCTGGAGGAAAAACAGCGTCAGTTTGACGAGTTTCTTTATCGAGCCCACAGCTGGGATCGATCCCGTCGCGTCATTGTCAAAGTGGAGGTCGATCAGCGTGGCATCAATCGTCGCTTTGTAGTTGCCAACCGGGACGATCTCTGCTCCCAATCACTTTATGACCACTACACAAACCGAGGGCAGACCGAGAACTTCATCAAGGCCTTCAAGAATCATCTGAGCATGGACCGACTCAGCTGTCATCGATTCCTGGCCAATCAGTTTCGACTCCTCCTGCATGCACTGGCTTACCAGATGTTCGTGCGCCTGCGCGACTATCTTCACGGAACCCCCTGGCACAAGCTCGAAATCGAAACCTTACGTCGTCGGGTCCTCAAGATTGGGGCCCGGATCCGACAAACCACTCGACGCATCTGGGTCCATCTTTCCTCAGCCTTCCCCGAACAACCCCTCTTCCACCTCGTCTTGAGTCGCCTGAACTCCAGTTAGCTTTTCCCAGCTCCCCCGAAAAACCGCTTCCGACACTCATCCAGGCCCAGATCTGTCTGAAATTCACTCCCCAAACCACTCAAACGCCTCGCCAACCCATATTCTTCGCAAATCCGCCTGTCACACCTGCCCGCTTCCGAGTTGGGCCACTTCTCGAGTCGTTTTTCAACACCGAACTACGGTTCTTGCATAATCCGGGCTAGTGGCTCCAGGCCTCCGGCACCGACCCGCGTTTGCGGTTGAGAATGACGTTACACCTCCTATATGGTTGCTCCCATGAATTGTCGGAGTCTCACGGGGGAAGATCTCAGGCGCTCAACTCAGCGAGCCTTCCGGTCACAACTTCGGCGGCCGCCGGTTGGAATCCATAGAGGCGATGGATAGCGAAGCAATACGAACCGTTGCGGTTCTGGGTCTGGGCACCATGGGTCATGGCATAGCCCAGCAGTTTGCCATGGCGGGACTCCAGGTTCGCTGCTTCGATCAGGACGAAGCAGCCCGCCAGTCCCTTGTGCGGCGGGTGCGGGGCAATCTCCTGCGCATGGCCAAAGCCGACGTTGTGGATTCGGCCGCCGTAGAGAAAGCCCTGGATCACCTGGTCGTATGCGGCACCGAGGAGGATGCGGTCGGCGGCGCCCAGTTCGTAACCGAGGCGATCGTGGAAGATCTCGAGATCAAACGGCAATTGCTGGCGCGGCTCGAATCGACGGTGAGCAGGGATGCGATTCTGGCCAGTAACAGTTCCAGCTTCGTGATCAGCGAAACCTCCGCCACCATGGAGCATCCCGATCGGGCCATTCTCACTCACTGGTTCAACCCTCCCCACATCGTGCCCGTCGTGGAGGTTGTTCCCGGCCGGCAAACCTCCGAACAGACGACAAAGACGGCCTACGATCTGCTGGAGAGAATTGGGAAGACGGCCGTGAGAATCGACCGGGAAATCCCCGGTTTCCTGGTGAACCGCGTCCAGATCGCGATGTATCGGGAAGTCTGGGACCTGCTCGATCGGGGCATCGCCACGGCCGCGGAAATCGATCGGGCCATCCGCGGGAGTATGGGCTTTCGTATGGCCGCGCTTGGCCCTTTGCGCATCAACGACTTCGCCGGACTGGCTATGACCCGGCGCGTGTCTGAGAACCTGCTCCCCCACATGCGTTCCAACACCGAGGTACCTGCACTGATCCGAAAGATGGTCGATGGCGGCCGCCACGGGATCAACAGTGGGCACGGGATCTTTGAATACACTGCAGAAGACCGGGAACGGGAAACGGAGGAGCGGGATCGACTCTATCTCGCCTTGCTGAAGCTGCTCCATCCGCGCAGCTAGTGTACTGTCCGGGAGTCGGCCGCTTCAGGGAAGCTCAAACACAAAGAGCCCGCTTCCTGCTGCGATCGCAACCTGCTGCTTTCCCCGGCTCAAGTAGGTGATCGGACCCGCCGCGATCATACCCCCCAGAGAGGCCACCCACAGTTCCTCCCCCGTCTCGTCGGCTAGCCCGGATTATGCAAGAGATCTAAATTCAAGTGAGATTTGGGCCCAGAAAAAAGGCCGTAGCTCTCTGATATAAAAGGGTTTACAAAAACAATGACCCTAAACAGGAGCTACGGCAATGTCAAAAACAGTCTGCCAGAATACCCTGCCATTTCATAGCCACAGAAACATCACGGCTCGTTTTGATGGGGGGAGCCTCACTTCCGACGCAGGATGGTTGTTGTTTGGATCCCTGGATCGTCAACATCGATTGTGCGAGGGCTTCAGTTCGTGTATTGCGGAAAGTCGAGACCGACGCTACGTTCGTCATGACCTGTTGAAGTTGATCCGACAACGAGTCTTGCAGATCGTGGCCGGCTACGAAGACTGTAACGACGCCGATACGCTGCGCTCGGATCCGATGCTCAAGACAGTCTGTGATCAGTTGCCAGAGAGCGATCCCGATTTGGCCACCCAGCCGACTTTCTCCCGCCTGGAGAACTCCGTCACCAAGAAGGATCTGATGCGTCTGAGCCGGTGGCTGCCAGGCCGTTATGTGCGCTCCCTGAAGAAGAGACGTCCCAGCAAGATCATCCTGGATCTGGACAGTACCGACGACCACACTCACGGCCAACAGGAGTTCTCCTTCTACCACGGGTATTACCGAAACCACATTCTGCATCCTTTGCTGATCTTCGATGCCGACACGGGAGACCTGGTCTGTGCCGTGTTGAGACCTGGCAACAAGGGGGCTGCCTCTCACATCGTGCCCATTCTGAAGCGAGTCGTGGAGGCCATCCGACAAGCAGTGGGGACGGATGTCGAGATTGAGATTCGGGCCGACAGCGGCTTTGCCACGCCTCGGCTCTACGAGTTCTGTGAATGTGAAGAGAATAAACTCCAGTATGTCATTGGGTTAAGTCGAAACCCTCGCCTGCAGCGAGTGGTCGAGCCCCTGCTGGATTCGACTCGGCTGAGGTTCCTTGAGCTGGAGGAAAAACAGCGTCAGTTTGACGAGTTTCTTTATCGAGCCCACAGCTGGGATCGATCCCGTCGCGTCATTGTCAAAGTGGAGGTCGATCAGCGTGGCATCAATCGTCGCTTTGTAGTTGCCAACCGGGACGATCTCTGCTCCCAATCACTTTATGACCACTACACAAACCGAGGGCAGACCGAGAACTTCATCAAGGCCTTCAAGAATCATCTGAGCATGGACCGACTCAGCTGTCATCGATTCCTGGCCAATCAGTTTCGACTCCTCCTGCATGCACTGGCTTACCAGATGTTCGTGCGCCTGCGCGACTATCTTCACGGAACCCCCTGGCACAAGCTCGAAATCGAAACCTTACGTCGTCGGGTCCTCAAGATTGGGGCCCGGATCCGACAAACCACTCGACGCATCTGGGTCCATCTTTCCTCAGCCTTCCCCGAACAACCCCTCTTCCACCTCGTCTTGAGTCGCCTGAACTCCAGTTAGCTTTTCCCAGCTCCCCCGAAAAACCGCTTCCGACACTCATCCAGGCCCAGATCTGTCTGAAATTCACTCCCCAAACCACTCAAACGCCTCGCCAACCCATATTCTTCGCAAATCCGCCTGTCACACCTGCCCGCTTCCGAGTTGGGCCACTTCTCGAGTCGTTTTTCAACACCGAACTACGGTTCTTGCATAATCCGGGCTAGGGCAAAGAACTGGCCTTCCGAGGTACCTCCAAACACGACTCCGCCGGCCGTGGACAGGATACCCGACCAGGGGACTGAGCTGAGCCGATATTCCCATTTCCGCTCGCCCGTCTCGGGTACAAGAGCCCGGACGGCTCCCCAGCCCGGCACGTCGCTGGCGCCCTGAATCAGGCTTCCGTAAAAAGGGGTGCCCGCTTCGTAGACCGCCTCGCCCGAGAAGTAGACGTTGGGAAGCTCCCAAACCGAAAGGTAGAACAGACCGGTCAAGGGGCTGAAGGAAGGAGAATACCAGTTGGTGGCTCCCTGCACCCCCGGGTACACGAATGTCCCTTCCTCACTCGGCTCCATGCCGGGTATGAGAACGGGACGGCCGCGGGCGTCGATTTCTCGGGCCCAGGTCTGCTTGGCAAACGCCCTGGCCAGCAGAAACTCACCCGTCTCGCGGTCGAGAACATAGAAAAAAGCATTGCGGTTGCCCCACAGCATCAGCTTGCGCTGCTTTCCCTTGAATTCGAGATCGGCCAGCACCGGAATCTGGACCGCATCCCAGTCGTGGGTGTCATGGGGTGTGAACTGAAAATGCCATCGCAGCTCTCCGCTGCCTGGATCCAGAGCCACCACCGATGAGGTATACAGATTGTCCCCTTCGCGAACCTCGCCGTTCCAATCCGGAGCGGGATTTCCGATGCCCCAGTAGATCAGGTTCAGCCCCGGGTCTGCCGAACCTGTCAGCCAGGTTGGACCGCCTCCGGTCTTCCAGGAATCTCCTTCCCAGGTTTCATTTCCAGGCTCGCCCGGGCCGGGGATCGTGTCAAAGCGCCAGGCGCGCTCGCCGGTGCGGGTGTCGTAGGCATCGAGAAAACCGCGAATCCCATACTCGCCGCCGGAAATCCCGACGATAATCTTGTCCTCAAAGGCCAGGGGCGCGGCGGTAATACTGTAGCCGCTTCGGTAGTCGGCCACCTGTGTCTCCCAGATCACGTTGCCGGTCTTGGCATCCAGAGCCACCAGGTAGGCGTCCAATGTGCCCAGGTAGAGCCGGTCGCCCAGAATGGCCAACCCTCGATTGACCCGTCCGCAGCAGACACTGACCCCCGGCGGAATCCTGCGCTGGTAGGACCAGAATGGCCGGCCGGTCCTGCCGTCGAGGGCAAAGGCATTGCTGGGTGGGGCGGTGACGAAGATGGTATCGCCGACTACCAGGGGAGTCGTCTCGATCTTTTCCGTCGTCTTCACCTGGAACACCCACTTGAGACGAAGCTGGTCGACGTTGTTGCGGTCGACCTGATCGAGCCGGCTGTGGCGCTGACTCCGGTAACTGCCGGAATAGGTCAGCCAGGCTTCAGGATACTGATCTGCCGCCACCAGCTTCTCGAAGCTGACCCCGGAAGGGAAGGCGTCTTCAACCAGCAGGGAGTCTGTGGGCGGACCGGCGTCCTCCGCGGGCCCTGTGCAGCTGGCCGTCACTAGCAGAAAAAGAACCGCCCGAGGCAACCTCATCTCGGCTTCTCCCGTCCCAGAGCACTCAAATAAGCAACCAGGTCATCCAGTTCGGGGTCGCTGAAGACCTCCCGGTAGCCGGGCATTACTGATTCATTACTGTGTCGGACTTCGCGCAGGTCACGTTTCATTACCGAAAGCAGGCGCTCCTCCTCATCCAGCAGCTGGATGGAGTAGGAGTCTTCTCCGAACAGCACCCCCTCCGCTACATTTCCCTGCAGGTCGGTGATCGATACCGGCCAGTAGCGCCTGTAGCCCTCCGCGATCATCCTGGACGTGCTCGCCACCCGGCTCGGTTCCAGCAGGGACTCTCGCAGGTAACCAGGCCCGCGCTTCCTTCCGATGGCGCTGAGATTGGGCCCCCGTCGACCCCCTTGTCCGCCGATCATGTGACACTGATTGCACTGTCCTTTTCCCCGGAACAGACCCTTTCCCCGAACCGGATCACCGGGGAGTCTGGCCCGTTTCACCGTGAGGCTCAGGGTTCGGACAAACGCTGCCGTCTGCCACACGCGGCGATCGGACAAACGGTTCGGATACATCGGGGTGCCGGGAATCCCTAAAGAAATGATTCTGAACAGATCAGCGTCGGACAGCCTCTGAAGAAAACCCAGAGGGGTCAGGTCGGGCCCGTCCGCCCCGGATCCGTCCAGGCTGTGGCAGATGCTGCACTGAGCGCGATAGATGCGGGCGCCGGCGGCAATGTCAGCGGGTGAAGTGCGAGGATTCTGCACCTTCGGAGCCTGGGCTGCCAGACTCACCACCCACACCAGACACAGCAGCGGAATCGGAAGAAGGGAGGCCGGCACTGCGTTCATCTCCTGGGGTTTGCGTCGCTCGGGGCCTGGAAGCGAAAATCGCTCAGCTTCGTGAGCTGGTGGTAGGAGCCGAAGCGCTGAACCTCATCGTCGCTGAGGCGATCCAGTGGATCCGGCGATTTCGGGTCCTCGGTATCAAATCGCCGTAAGTCATCGTAAAGGGTGGAACGCTCTACCGGGATGCGGCCGACATTGCGAATGCATCGGCGCAAATCGCGGGGACGGACCAACTGCCCGTGCGAAGCCCCGGCCGCCGTGGAGATGCTCTCGTTGATCAGGGTCCCCCCCATATCATTGGCTCCGGCCGCCAGGCAGGCTTCCGATTGCTCCAATCCTTCCTTCACCCACGAGACCTGGATATTGGGGATGTCCTGATTGAGGACCAGTCTGGAAACGGAGTGCATTTTCACGACGTCCATTTCCGAAGCGCCGGGCCGAACTTCGCTGATCAGTCCGTCCGTATACATGGGTGCTTCCCGGTACACAAAGCTGAGCGGAACGAACTCGGTGAAGCCCCCCGACTCCCGCTGCAGGTCGCGCAACAGGAGCAAATGTCGGGCGCAGTGGCGGGCCGTTTCCACATGACCGTACATGATCGTGGAGGTGGTGGGGACACCCAGCGAATGGGCGGTCCGGATCACGTCGATCCATTCAGCCACGGTAATTCTGCCGGGAGAAATGCGATCCCGGACTTCCTGGACCAGGATCTCTGCCGATGTTCCGGGAAGGCTGCCGATCCCCGCGTCGCGCAGTTCTGTCAGGTATTGGCGGATCGTCAAGCCAGAGCATCGGGTGCCGTAGAGGATCTCTTCCGGAGAGAAGGCGTGGATGTGCAGTTCTGGCAGCGCATCCTTTACGGCGGCGCAGATCCTTATGTAGAGGTCGCCTCCCATGTCGGGGGGGAGTCCGGCCTGGATACAAACTTCGGTGGCACCGAACTCCCAGGCCTCCCGCGCGCGCCGCACCAGCTCTTCTTCGGGGAGGTAGTAACCCTCCCGGCTGCGGTGGGTGCGGCTGAAGGCGCAGAAGCTGCAGCGCTTGACGCAGACGTTGGTGAAGTTGATGTTTCGATTCACCACGTAAGTGACCGTCTCCCCCACGGTGTCGCTGCGCAGTTGATCGGCCGTGGCCACCACGGCCTCGAAGTCCGTCCCCATCGTACCGAAGAGCGCCACGATCTCGTCCTCGGTGAGATCCCGGGCCTGCAGGGACCGGTCCAGGATGGGAGCGATCCCGCCGGACGCCTTCTTCAGTCTGCGCTCAGCTGTTTCACTCACTGCCCGGCTCTCCAGCTCGTAGACGAATCCAGGTCCGTCGGCACAGGAGTTCCATTGCCAAACTGGTATCCGGCCCAGTAGCCGGCGGGGTCGGCTTCAGTGCGGAGACGCTTGTGCAGGGCGGGCGAGAGAAAGTCGGACCGGTGCAGGAAGTACTCGGGATAGACTGGAAAGCGAGCCCGAAGCTGGTAGTTTCGCAGCGCCAGTTGTCGATTCAGCCTGCCCAGTTGAGGCCAGGCGGCCTCGGGATTGACGTAGTCGATCGTCACAGGAGAGATCCCGCCCCAATCATTGATCCCAGCGTCGGGATAGCTCAGGTAACCGGTCTGGTCGGGATCCCCAACCCGATCGGGCCGGGATCGCGTCCTGGCCAGGTTGGGCGGCGCCTGGATATTCATCTCACCGCCTAGAATAATTCGGGCCATGGCAATGGTGTCAATGAATTCTTCCCGGGTGGCTTCTGGAGCGGCCGCCATGGGGGTTGCTTCCTTGCCGCGAAAGTTCTGGATGATGACCTCCTGGATATGCCCGTAGCGGGCGTGCAGGTCCTTGATTTTCAGGAGAGCTTCCACCCGCTCGTCAGCCGTTTCGCCGATTCCGATCAAAAGGCCCGTGGTGAAAGGAATTCTCAGCTGACCTGCAAGCTCCAGCGTCCGCAGGCGCAGCGCTGGATGTTTGCTGGGAGCCTGCTCGTGCGGCCCGCCCTGCATGCACAACCGGGCACTTGCGGTCTCCAGCATGAGTCCCATCGATGCGTTTGCATCCTTCAGGCTCTCCAATTCCAACCGTGTCATCGTCCCCGGGTTGCTGTGGGGATAGAGGTCGGTCTCCGAGAGCACGAGGGAACACATTGCACTCAGGTATTCCAGGGTGCTGTCGTAGCCGTTGCGTCGCAGCCAGGCGCGGGCTTCGTCGTATCGCTGTTCGGGACGCTCTCCCAGCACGAATAAAGCTTCCCGGCAGCCCGCTTTCTGCCCGGCCGTTGCCGATTCGAGAACCTGCTCCGGAGTCATGTAGAGGCTCCTGGCCTCCAGGGGGGACTTGCGGAACACGCAGTAACCGCAGAAGTCCCGGCACAACTGAGTCAAAGGAATAAAGACCTTGGGCGAAAAACTGAGGATGCGCCCCTTCGATCGATCCCGGATCTCACTGGCGAAGGCGCACATTTCCCTCAAGTTGCGGCTCTGTCGAATGTCGGCGGCCGATGGCTGCATCCTCAACTTTCCGGCCTTGCCTGAGCGGTCCTTCCCCCTCAGTAACCGGCCTCCTTATCAACTACGTTGTACAAGGGGAGCCCCTTGGAGTAACGGCGAACATTGTCTGCGAACAGGGCGATGAGGCGCAGCTGCCGATCAGGACTCCAACCGGACGTATGCGGCGTCATGACGACGTTGTCGCACTCGAATATCGGATGCTCCGGGGGTGGTGGCTCTTCGGGAAACACGTCCAGACCGGCACCCGCAATCCAGTACTCCCTGCAGGCTTTCGCCAGAGCCGTGTCATCGAAGAGCATGCCTCGGGACATCGCGATAAAGTAGCTCGTGCTCTTCATTCGCCGGAACACCTCCTCGTTGAACATGCGCTCGGTCAGCGGAGTGTGGGGTGCGGCGGCCACCAGAACGTCCACCTGAGGTACCATTTCGTCAAACCAACCCGGGTCGTGAAGCGCGTCCACATACTCGGGCTTCGGAAGGGGTTTGGCGTCGGTACCCACCACGCGCATGCCGAAGCCATAATGGCCTGCTCGAGCAATGGCGCTACCGATTCCGCCCATACCCACCACACCCATTGTGCGCCCCCCCAGTTCCACATGGTGATCCGACTTTAGAGTGCCGATTATCTTCATGCTGCGCCTTAAAAACTGCGGTACGTAGTACTTCCTGATTCCTCTCGTCAGGCACAGCAGGAGTCCCATTGCGGTCTCGGCGATGGCGGGGGCAAAGGTGCGGGCATAATTGGTCACGACGATCGAGCTTTTCCGCAGGTCTTCCGGCATCTTCTCCACACCTGCACCGCCCCACTGGAGCCACTTGAGTTTCGGCGCGTTCTCGATTTCTCCCGCACTGAGGGCTCCGTAGACGACCTCGGCTTCAGACATCCTACTCAGGAATTCCCGGCGGGTACCGCAAATCACGATATCGACACGAACCGGAGCAGCAGCTCGTTCGATCTGGCGAATCTCATCGCCTTCGAATTGATACGTCGTGACGATGCGAATGGGTTGCTCGACCATCTCTGGCTTGGCAATTCTGACGGGGGCCGGTTTGACGACTGGCTCGCGACCCGAAGCCGCGAGGGCAGCCGAGGCTGTGCCGGTTACCGCAACAAACTCCCGCCGGGACACTTTTTTTTTCCGACATATAGGACCTCCAGCCCGTTCAGTTATTTTGATGCGTGTCTTCTCATACAGTACACCAGGTACAAAGCTTTCGAGCAGTCCAGCATTCAATATTGCTCGGAATCCGCTGACGGCGTACGCGAAGTATCCATCCCACGTCCTCTTGCCGGTAGTACCCGGCAGGGGCCACAATGTCCGACGGGAAGAATGAAGCCTTACCGTCTGGGCGTCGACGTGGAAACCTTTACCGATACGGGAGATCACCGATGAGAACCAAACCGTTCTTGCTTCATCCTCGGGCTGCACTGTCCTTGGCTGCGATTTGTTTGACTGCCCTGGCCGCGTCGTCGGCGTGCGGACCCCCGCCCGCGAAGGAGAAGAGAGTCCGTCCCAATATCCTTTTCATCTACACCGACGATCACTCCCATCGGACGATAGGTTCTTATCCTGAAGCCTACCCGTGGGTCCGCACGCCCAACATCGACCGCCTGGCAAAGCGGGGCGTGCAGTTCTCCTATGCCTACATCGGCACCTGGTGCATGGCTTCGCGGGCGACGCTGCTCACGGGGCACCATCCCTACGGGGTGGAGTCGATGCGAATGGAGGGGCAGTATCCCGGCAGCACCTACGATCCCGACCAGGTCCCGTTCTGGCCCAGGGTGTTTCGCGAAAACGGCTACGTTACCGCTCAGATCGGAAAATGGCACACCGGAACCGATACCGGTGCCGGCCGGGACTGGGATCATCAGATCGTCTGGAATCGTCCCGGGTATCCGGAGAACGCCCTCAACTACTATCACGACCAGTTGATTACCACCAATGGCGGTGAAACCAGGGTCGTGAAGGGATACGCCACCGACAACTACACTCGCTGGGCGCTCGATTTCATCCGGGGAGACCACCGAGACCCGGAGAAACCCTGGTATCTGTGGCTCTGTTACGGGGCCGTCCACGCGCCCTTCACCCCGGCTGATCGTCACTTGCAGACCTATCCGGAGGCAACCGTCCCGATCCCGGCTGACATTTATCCGCCCCGTCCCGGCAAGCCGGGATACATGCAGAAAATCGAGCACTGGATCAAAGGGGAGGACGGTGAGCCGGTCCAGGGAACTGGCATGCCCTCGAACAATCCGGGACAAACACTGCAGTCAAGCGTGCGCCAGTATCACCAGGGTGTCCTGGCCCTCGACGAGGGCATCGGTCGGATTATGCAGGCGCTGGAGGAGACCGGTCAGCTGCAGAACACACTGGTCGTGTTCACGTCCGACCAGGGTCATGCCTGGGGACAACATGGTTTTAGAACGAAGCTGGCTCCCTATGACGCCACCATCCGCTCACCCCTGATTGTCAGCATGCCGGAGACTCTGCCCCAGGGAGTCGTCACCGAGACTCCTGTCGGGGGCGCCGACCTGGTGCCCACGTTCTTCCGCTTTGCCGGGATTGAGCTCCCCTGGAAAATGCACGGCCACGACCTGACCCCGCTGCTGCACGATCCGAAAAGCCGTTGGCCCCACCCGGTATTGACCGCGCAGACGGCTAAGAAATACGGCTCCGACACAGACCGGGTGCCGACCGACCCGGAAGACCTCTTTATTGGCGACGTTCCCTGGTGGGTATCCCTCCGGCAAGACCGCTACAAGTACATCCGGACGCTGATAGAGGGCGAGATCGAGGAACTCTACGATATGGAGAGCGATCCCGAGGAGCTGACGAACCTGGCGCTGCAGCCGGAACATGCTGCAAAGCTGCAGGAGTTTCGCAAGGCCACGATCGCTGAGCTCCGCCGCACAGGTGCCCGTATGGCCGACCATCTGCCTGCCGTGAGAGATCACTCAGTTGAATGAGGAGCGGGATCCATGAACTGGAAGAGCAGGTTCTCAATTCTTGCCGTATTGGGTTTGCTGCTCCCGAGTTCCACACTCGGTAGCGGACTCTGGTCTCAATCGCTACTCGGAGGGCTTCAGGAGGTAGAGCTGGTTGTCGATCCGACCAACCGCTCCGTTCTTTATGCCGGCACTCTGTGGGGCGGGGTGCTCAAGAGCACCGACTGGGGAGCCCAGTGGAGGAACATGAGTGAGGGCCTGACCAACCCTCGTGTTCGGACGCTGGCCCTGGACCCCGTCGACTCTTCCACTCTCTATGCGGGTACTGAAGGGGGAGGAGTATTTCGGAGTACAGACGCGGGAGCCAGCTGGCAGGCGATCAATAGCGGTTTGACCCACACCCATGTGCGAGACCTGGTCATCGATCCTACGAACCCGTCCACGCTGTATGCCGGTACTCCCGGCGGCGTGTTCAAGAGCCCCGACTCGGGCGCGAACTGGGAAGAAATCAATAACGGCCTGGCCAACAGGAGCATCTTCGCTCTCGCCATTGACCCCACCAACCCCGCCACCCTTTTCGCCGCTTCGGACATGGAGGTGTTTCGGAGTACGAACAGCGGCGGGAACTGGGAGTTGACAGGTTCTGGACCTGGTGGGGGCATCCGCAGCTTGATCATCGACCCTGCCGACCCATCTGTCCTGTACGTGGGCAATGCCGCCGGCGTGTTCAAGAGCATCAACCAGGGATCTGCCTGGGGAAGGATCAACAATGGCCTGACCGACACGAGAGTCCAGGTCCTGGTCCTGGTCCTCGACTCCACGGACTCCTCCACACTCTATTCAGGGACGGAGGGCGGCGGGGTCTTCAAAAGCACTGATGGGGGAGAAAACTGGTTGGAGGCAAATCGCGGCCTGACCAACTTGGATGTCCGGGCCCTGGCCGTCGATCCCACTGATCCCTCTCTCCTCTATGCCGAGCCCTCGCTGTCGACCCCATCAACCCCTCAAGGGTTTATGCCCTAGTCTATGGCTGGTTCTTCAGGAGCCTCGACAGGGGAGCCACCTGGGAGCAAAGCATTCGCGGTCTGCCCCTCCGGGGTGTTTTCGCCCTGGCCATCGACCCCACAGACCCCTCTATCCTCTACGCCGTCGTTGCCGAGGGTAGGGTGTTTCGGAGCACCGACACGGGAGCGAAGTGGGAAGGGACGGTAACGGCCTGGCGCCTTATTTATACCCCGGCGTCTTAATTATCGACCCCCTCAACCCTTCCAGACTCTACGCAGGTACCCGCGGAGGCGGAGTATTTGTCTTCGTTGAAGGGACGAGCTGGCTTTATGCCGGCAATAACCCCTCCGGAGCCGAGGCTGCGTTCGAGGGAGTGGCCTTCACCAACCTCTCTCACGCGGAAGCCCCCCTGGATCTGGAGGCCATCACGTCGACGTCCTCCACTGCTTCAGTGCGATCACGTTCTCCTCAGGGAGATTTCAACCGGGCTTCGGTGAGCCTGCCTTCGGGCCAGCAGACCGCCCTGCTTCGTACGGATCTTTTTGAAGGCATTCAGTTGTTCTCGGCCGTACCGCCAACGGTCTTTCACTGAGCCCGGCCCCGACGATCCGATCGCGATAGCGCGTGTTATTCTCTAGCCCGGATTATGCAAGAGATCTAAATTCAAGTGAGATTCTGGCTCCAGGAAAAAGCCGTAGCCCTCTGATATAAAAGGGTTTACAAAAACAATGACCCTAAACAGGAGCTACGGCAATGTTGAAAGCAGTCTGCCAGAATACCCTGCCATTTCACAGCCACAGAAAGATCACGACGCGTTTTGATGGAGGGAGCCTCACTTCCGACGCAGGATGGTTGTTGTTTGGATCCCTGGATCGTCAACATCGATTGTGCGAGGGCTTCAGTTCGTGTATTGCGGAAAGTCGAGACCGACGCTACGTTCGTCATGACCTGTTGAAGTTGATCCGACAACGAGTCTTGCAGATCGTGGCCGGCTACGAAGACTGTAACGACGCCGATACGCTGCGCTCGGATCCGATGCTCAAGACCGTCTGTGATCAGTTGCCAGAGAGCGATCCCGATTTGGCCACCCAGCCGACTTTCTCCCGCCTGGAGAACTCCGTCACCAAGAAGGATCTGATGCGTCTGAGCCGGTGGCTGCTAGGCCGTTATGTGCGCTCCCTGAAGAAGAGACGTCCCAGCAAGATCATCCTGGATCTGGACAGTACCGACGACCACACTCACGGCCAACAGGAGTTCTCCTTCTACCACGGGTATTACCGAAACCACATTCTGCATCCTTTGCTGATCTTCGATGCCGACACGGGAGACCTGGTCTGTGCCGTGTTGAGACCTGGCAACAAGGGGGCTGCCTCTCACATCGTGCCCATTCTGAAGCGAGTCGTGGAGGCCATCCGACAAGCAGTGGGGACGGATGTCGAGATTGAGATTCGGGCCGACAGCGGCTTTGCCACGCCTCGGCTCTACGAGTTCTGTGAATGTGAAGAGAATAAACTCCAGTATGTCATTGGGTTAAGTCGAAACCCTCGCCTGCAGCGAGTGGTCGAGCCCCTGCTGGATTCGACTCGGCTGAGGTTCCTTGAGCTGGAGGAAAAACAGCGTCAGTTTGACGAGTTTCTTTATCGAGCCCACAGCTGGGATCGATCCCGTCGCGTCATTGTCAAAGTGGAGGTCGATCAGCGTGGCATCAATCGTCGCTTTGTAGTTACCAACCGGGACGATCTCTGCTCCCAATCACTTTATGACCACTACACAAACCGAGGGCAGACCGAGAACTTCATCAAGGCCTTCAAGAATCATCTGAGCATGGACCGACTCAGCTGTCATCGATTCCTGGCCAATCAGTTTCGACTCCTCCTGCATGCACTGGCTTACCAGATGTTCGTGCGCCTGCGCGACTATCTTCACGGAACCCCCTGGCACAAGCTCGAAATCGAAACCTTACGTCGTCGGGTCCTCAAGATTGGGGCCCGGATCCGACAAACCACTCGACGCATCTGGGTCCATCTTTCCTCAGCCTTCCCCGAACAACCCCTCTTCCACCTCGTCTTGAGTCGCCTGAACTCCAGTTAGCTTTTCCCAGCTCCCCCGAAAAACCGCTTCCGACACTCATCCAGGCCCAGATCTGTCTGAAATTCACTCCCCAAACCACTCAAACGCCTCGCCAACCCATATTCTTCGCAAATCCGCCTGTCACACCTGCCCGCTTCCGAGTTGGGCCACTTCTCGAGTCGTTTTTCAACACCGAACTACGGTTCTTGCATAATCCGGGCTAGGGAGCGCTCACACGGTAGAATCGAACGGTGGCAAACAGAGAATCTGCAGCGCCCTCCCTTTTCGTCCGGCGGCTCCCGGGCTGGGTCGCCCTGGTTACCCTTGTTCTGTGGGCGCCGCTTCGTGGTGAAAGCGAAGCCGCGATCGGAATGATTCTGAGCAGCACGGGCGAAGCTCACCTGCTTCATGATGGTGAGACCCGTCGACCCCGCCTGGCCCAACTTCTCTACGCTGGAGACATCATCAAAGTTGATTCCGGAGAGGTGTCGTTTCTGTTTTGCCCCGCTGTCGAAACGGTCACTGTCGGAGCCCAGACCAGTGTCAAGGTCTCTTCCAGCCTTGAAGTGATCCTGGGGAGTCGCGTTGAAAAGAACCCGGCCCGCCGTTGTTCACTTCCGCGCGTCGCCCTGGGCTCGGCCAGCCTGGAGCGAATCGGAGCCCTCCGAGCCCGCGGCTATCCTCCCATTGCGGTTTTCCTGGGAGGCAGAATCCGGGTGGACAGGCCCACCTTCAGATGGCAGGGACTGGAGAACGCCCGCACCTACCAAGTTCTGCTCAGGGCCAGCTCCGGCCGCGAGATCTGGGAAACTGAGACGATGGAAACGGTGCTGGAGTATCCAGCCGACCGACCAGCCCTGCAGCCCGGAGGCTACTCCTGGATTCTGACAGCCAGGGGCGAAGAGGGTATCGTCGGAGAGCAGAGGGCCAGATTTGAAGTAAAACCCGACCCCTCGCTCCTTTTCTCCTCATCCAACGACTCCCGGGAGCTGCTGCTGCGTGCCGCGGAACTGGAAAACAGGGGCTTTTACTCGGAGGCGGCGGAACTCTATGCCACCCTCCACCGGGATAGCCCTGACGAGCGACTGACCCGGCACCTTGCCTGGCTGTACTGGGAATCCGGGCTGATTACTGCGGCCAGGGCGGAAAAATCTCGTCTAGCCCGAGAAGATCCCCGGTGAGCCCCAACCAGGATCCTGCCCAATCAGCGGTGCGCTGGTGGCGTACGCTGGCACCCCTGTTCGTCGTGACCTCCCTTGCCTCGTTGCTTGGAATCACTTTCCAGTTTGGGACCAGCCTGGAATATCTGAGCTACGATCTGCGCTTCCAGCTGCGCGGTCCGATCTCCGTTCCCCCGGCTGTCCCGATCGTGATCCTGGCCGTTGACGAAAAGACCTATTCTCACGTGGATCTGAGGCGCGACCCGGTGATGCTGTGGCTGGGAGCCTTTGCAACAGTCATCCAGGAACTGGTCGATCATGAGGCGGCTGCGATCGGTGTCGATCTCTTGTTCAAGGACGCCAGCAAGTGGATTCCAGAAGGGCAGGACCGTCTGGTCGCTGCGGTGCTGCAGGGAGGGCTGCAGGGGGTCCCTGTCACCCTCGGTTACAAGGTCCGCCGGGACGGCGTCGAAGCCGTGATCCCTCGATTGACGATGGCCGCGAGTGAAATTGGCTATTTGAATCTGACCACTGACTCGGACGATTTTGTTCGACGCCAGGAGCTATTCGTCAGGCAGGACGGGGAGACCGTGCCGGGATTTGCCCTCGCCGTGCTGGCCGCTACCCTTCGCCGGGAGGATGATTCTCACGACTTGAACAAGCTCATTGGGGCCCTGGATTCGGCCCTCACCGGCACTGAGCGGAACCAGCTCTTAATCAATTTCCGGGGACGAGAGAGCTTCCATAGGGTTTCCTTTGCAGATGCTTACGATGCCTCCGTAAATCGGGACGAAGACTTTTTCCAGCGCTTTGAAGACTCGATCGTGTTGCTGGGGGAGATCGGCGAGGAGGACCGGCACCCCACTCCGCTGTACCACTGGGCGGATCGTAGCCGGACGGGGGAGCAGGCTCGAACTCCCGGAATCGAGATCCACGCGGCCGTGCTCTCCACCCTACAAAATGGCCCGTTCATTCGTGTGCCCGGCCCGGGGGCCCAGATACTTTCCCTCATCGGCCTGCCTTTTTTGTGTGCTCTCCTGGGCCTGCGCCGTCCAGCCCTGAAGGGAATCTTTCTGGGACTGGTAGCCGTTCTCGCCTTTGTAGTGGCGTCTGTTGTGGCTTTCAGCTCCGGCTGGTCGATCTATCTGGTGGGCCCGGTGACGGGGGCCGTTGCAGCTACCGGAGCCAGTCAGGCCGCAAACTACATCCTGGTGGGACGAGAGAAGAGCCGCTTGCGGTCCCTCTTTCGTCGCTACGTTGATGACAATGTGATTTCGCGGATCCTGGAGAATCCGAACCTGACTCTGGGGGGAGAAAAACGGCACGTAGCGGTTCTGTTTTCAGATATCTTCAACTTCACGACACGCTCTGAATCAATGCCCCCGGAAAGGCTCGTCTCTCACCTGAATCGTTACCTGAGCGAGATGGTGCTGGCCATTCAGGCCAATCATGGGATGATTGACAAGTTCATGGGTGACGGGATCATGGCCATCTTCGGAGCTCCACTCCCCGACGAGAAAGCAGAAGTAAATGCAGTTCGAGCCGCACTGGCCATGATCGGAGCACTCGAAAAACTCAATCCTGAACTTGAGCGGGAGGGTATCGAACCCATCCGGATCGGTGTGGGAATCGACTGCGGGGATGCGATTGTGGGTAATATCGGGTCACCCAGCAGACTCGAGTACACGGCCATCGGAGATGTCGTGAACACGGCTGCTCGTATCGAAGGGCTGACCCGGAAGCTGGACGGGGCCATCCTGACCAGTTCACAGGTCTATGAAGCCATTCGTCATTCCATTCCAGCGGAATTCGTGGCTGAGGTGCCAGTCAAAGGAAAGAGTGCACTCATCCGCGTCTACAGAGTTCAGTAATTCAAAACTCGGCCTTGAAGCCCAGCCGAATGGACCGGGCACCCGTCTGAGTGTCAAAACTCCTCCCGAAAGCGGGAGAATCGACAATTCGGACGGGAATGCCAAAGGAGGTGGAATTGAATAGATTGAAGACCTCCAGCCGCGCCCCGATACGAAAATGGTCTCCCACCGCAAACGTTCTGGTGAGTGCAATGTCAACCGTACTCAGGCCATCGGCCCGGTGAGTGTTCCGGCCTACCCTTCCGTTCTGGCCGGGGCCGGCCAGCAACTCCGAAAGATCGGCACCGCTGCTCAGTCGAAGTGGTTGCGATCCCTCACCCTGGACAACGCCGTTGAGAGAGTCCAGCCGATCCGTGAGATTGCCGTCTCGGTTCTGATCGAAGCGGGTATTAAGTGTGTAGGGCTGACCGGTCTGAAACTCCCCGACAACTGCCAGTTGCAGATCCCGCAGCCAACCCCGTGAGAATCTTGCATAGGGCTCCCAGGCCAGGAGGAAGGTAGAGCGATGACGGGCATCGAAGCTGGCCCCGGCCCATTCCGACTCCAGGCCGACGCTATTTTGTGGAAAGGCGAAAAAGCCTCTGCCGTCGAAGGGATCCGAAACATGATCCAGGGCGTGCGACCAGGTCCAGTGCGCGTCCAGGCTGAAGCCCCCGCTGAAACGCTTCCGCAATCGGGTCTGCAGGGAGTGGTAGGCGGAACGCGCGGAATTCTCGAAAAAGGTATAGGCGCCCAGGTCTGAATCGGGTCGAAGTGGTGGGACATCGACAATGGGGATCCGTGCCAGCGAAGGGATGAAGAGGTACAGCGGCGTCGTGATCAGCCCCAGGTTGGGTGTGGTGAAGCGGGTCAGATGAGAGCCGCGGGTGCCCGCGTAGTCGACGGAGACCAGCCAGTTCTGCCGGAATTGCCGTTGGAGCGACACAACGAAATGCTGAGCCGAAGGTGACTCCAGCCTGGATTCCGGCAACGTGAAAGCCAGCCCGTTGAGTCGGACCACCCCTCCCTCACCCAGGTCCACTCCCCCCTGGCCGATCAGGGCTCCGACGGCCGTGGCAAAGGCATCCTCGGAAATGTTGAAGCTGTTGATTGTTCCCGGAGTGACCAGGGGTTCTCCTGTGGGCAGAAAGGTAAGAAAGGTAGTACTGGGCACGAGACGGCCCGCCAGCGGATTGAACACGCCGGTCACCGGATCGAAGTTCAGGAAGTTGGGATTCAGGTTGACCGGAACGAAGGTTGGAAAGACATTGCGCGACTGGCTGGTGACGGCTCCCAACACCGCGTCGTAGCTGATTCCGTACCCGGCCCTCAGGACCATTCGGTGGCTGCCCAGCGGATCCCAGGCGATTCCGATGCGGGGAGCAAAGTTACTCCGGTCCGGCCGATAGATCCTTTCTCGACCGCCCAGAACATTCCCCAGCGCCAGGAGGGCGGAGTCGAAGGCCTGGTTGGCGGGTCGATCTGCAGGCGAGAGGTGGCCGAACTCTTCCGGCGTCAGATTGAATGTCTCTTCGATGCGGCCGTTCTGCTCGCGGGGCGCCGTCTGCAGCTCATAGCGCAGACCCAGACTGAGGCTCAGATTGGAGCGCACCTGCCAGTGGTCCTGGACAAAGAAATCATACTGGGCCAGGCGCAGGCCAATGGCGGAATCAGGGATCGGCCCGGTGGCGATGGTGTGCAGCAGACCAGCCGGAGAACCGAGCGCCGCAAGGTCGCTGGCCTGCAGGACACCGTTCTCGAATCCGAACAGGCAAGTCGGGTTTCCGACACAGGCATCGGAGACAAATCCATGGCCAAAAAAGAGTAAAGGACGGGCATTTCGGTCCGAGAAACTGTTCAGCTGGGTGCGGCGGAAATCGAACCCGGTCTTGATCTGATGAGAACCTCTCACAAGAGTGACGAAGTCGCTTACCTGAAAGGTGTTGTCCACTCTCCCCTGTGGAAAATTGAACACGTCAACTCCGATCGAGCTGTAGGGAGCTATGGAGAGCTGTCCGATCGGGCCGGTGGCTCCAAAGGGACCGAAGGAGCCGTAGGGCGTCTCGATGATCCGTTCCAGAGCGGGCGCATCGATCCCGGCGGCTCCAGTATCGATCGGCGCGGAGCCAAAGAGCAAAGGGCTGCCCAGCCCCGGAGGAAAGCCGAGAGAAGTCCGGCCGTAGGAAACACGCAAACCGTTGGCCAGGCCCGCAGCCGTGCTGTTTAGAAACAGCGATACATTCTGGGTTCGTGTCTCGGTGGCCAGGCTGGAATTCAGGGCCTCGCTGGTGAAGGGAAGGATGGAATCGTCGTCGGTAAAGTTGTAGCGGCCGCTGAAACTGTGGACGTCCGACAGGTACCAGTCCCCCTTGACTGAGAAGATTCGACCGTTGCTCTGAGACTTGCCGACCTGCGAATAGGTGTGCCGACCAAAGGGCCCCTGATCGTGATTGGGGAGAGGGTAGAGGGAAAAGACTCCTTCCCCGGCCAGTCCCGAGTAGAGAAAACCCCGGTCCTCGAGAAACGCGGTCAGATCCTCAATCGGGACAAATCCGCTGGTGGTTCGAAGCCCTCGCTCATCCGGACGTGGTACTACGAAGTGTCCTACTCTGTTCTCACGTTCCCGCTGAAGCTCCAGCGAAGTGAACAAAAAGAGCCTGTCGCCAACCAGAGGCCCGCCCAGCGTACCTCCAATCAGCTGCTGCGAAGAGTCGTCTCCGTCGTAGCGGCCGCCGCTGAGCGCTCCTTCATTGACGTTGTCCTGGAAAGGAGTCTGGAAGGAATCCCGTGTCCGCAAGGCATGGTGGCTGAACAGGCCGTAGGCGTTTCCATGCCACCGGCTGGCACCGGACCGGGAGACCACATTCGTCATGGAGCCGGTGTTTCTGCCGAATTCCGCATTGAATCCGGCAGTCGTGATCTCCAATTCCTTGACGCTCTCGGGACTCTGGGGCACCAGTGCCACGAAACCCTGGCGTCTCACACCGATGTCCTCATCGTTGTTATCGGAGCCGTCGACCGTAAAGTTGTTGCTGCGCCCACGCATCCCGTTGACGGAAAACTGACCCGCGGTCCCCACTCCGATTCCTGCAGCCGGACCATTTCCCGAGGAGAAAGGCACGCGGAAGACACCGGGAGACAGCAGGGCCAGCTGATCAAAGCTCCGGGCCCCCCTCAACGGCATGCTGCTCAGGGCTCGCTCTCCGTAGCTGGAACGCAGCGCGGTGTCACGGCTGGATAGAAGCGAGGTTTGTCCAGGCTCACTAACATACGCCAGCACCACCGGGTTCGGTCCGGGAGCCGAGAGATCGATGACCGCCGTCCTGGTCTGCTCACCCTGCAAAATGACCTGCCGCGTGGGGGTGGGACTTTCTTGCGCAGCTGAAACGGTGGAATCACTACCTTGGGCTGATTGAGCCGGATCAGGATGCCGGTTCTTTCCTGTGGGTAATACCCTCCGGCTCTGGCCTGGATGGAGTAGTTTCCCGGCTCGAGCTGGAGGAAAACGAAGCTGCCGCTCGAGTCACTGGCCGTTTGCCTGGTCCACTCTCGATCAACGTTGGTCAGCCTGACCGCCACCCCGGGCAGGGCAACCAGTCCGCCCACATCCAGTATCGCTCCCCGGACCTCTCCGGTGAGCGTATCCGCTCGAACGGGGAGTTCCGACCCCAGGGAGCAGGCCAGCAGTAGCAGGTACCGGCACCGTCTCACTGCAGTTCTCTCAGAGCCGTCCGCAGTTGGGCCTGATCGGGGAAATGCTCGATACCCCGGCGCAGAATGGATCGACCGCGTTCACACTCTCCCGAACGGCAATGCAGCCGGGCCAGCAGAATCATCCCTTCAGTTCCCGGGCGGCCAGAGCGAAAGGCCGCTTCAACGGCCGGCTCCAGGAGCGAAATCGCGTCTTCCACGAGGTTCACACGATCCAGAACACTCGACACCAGGGTTCGACCCTCGAGGTGCGTCCCGGAAGTCTCCAGTGCCGAGAGGTACTGGAGGGCCTCGCCAACCTCACCGGCACCGGCCCTGAGGGCGGCCAGAAGAACGTGGACTCTGGAATCGGGATGGTGGGCCACTTCAAAATCAGCAAAGCTCTCCAGCCCCTCAGCATTCGCGGGAACCATCAGGGAATCGATGGTGAGCGGCTGGTACCCGGGGACGGCGCCAAAGATTCTCTTCTGCAGGGCCGTCTCCAGCAGCCGTGCACCGGCCTCGTACTCGCTTCTTTCCAGACGCCGCCGGGCCCAGTCAATCACCCACTGGTGCACTCCATGTGACTCGTTTTCAAAGTTGAAGGCCGTTGATCCGACGGTTTGCAATTCCTTCTCATCCAGCCGCTGCAGGGCGCTTTCAAAAAGTTTCATCGCCTCTGTCTGCCGGTCTTTGCGCCAGAGACGGGTCGCCTCCCGATGGGCCACCCACAGGCCGGTTTCGAAAACCCGGGCCAGATTGGAGGGAGGCAAGTCAGAAAGCTCGGGGTCTTCCACGTGAATGAACTCGAGAATGCCGTTGCGGAGCGTTCTGTTGTCGGGCGCCCGCCGCAGTGCTTCCCGATAGGTGCGCCAGGCATCCTCTTTGCGGCCCCGTTGGCTTTGCGCTACGGCCGCCGCCAGAAGCTCTTGAACGAGAATCGACTCGACTCGTTCGATGGCCTCCTCGGCCTGCTGCCGCTGGTGTCCGTCGACGGCAAGCTCAGCGGTTTTTCGGAAAAACTGGAGAGCTTCGTCGTGCTTGCGCCGGGCAAAGCGAATCTGGCCCAGAAGAAGCTGTGGAGAAGCATAAAAGGGGTCCTCTTTCAGTGCTTTCGTTGCCAGGCGCTCAGCTTCCTGGATGCGGTGGCTGCTGAACGCCATGCGGGCCAGCTGGAACAAGGCGAAGGGGTTATTCCGGTGGGATCGGAGGACACGTTTCAGTTCCCGTCCGGCTTCCTGCGCGCGGCGCTGTCCGTCCAGAAAGATCGCATAGCGAATACGCAGCGTGGCGTTATCGGGTGCCGTCTCCAGGGCCTTGCGATATGCCGAATCGGCCGAACCGAACTGGCCGAGCGCCGCCAGAAAGGCTGCGCGAGCCTCCAGGACACGGGGACTGGAGGCAAAGTCGTCCTGGAGCTGATCATGAACTGCCTGTGCTTCAGCGATTCTTCCTACCTGGTGGAGCAGATCGGCCAGATCGACCCGAAAGACAGGTTCTGACGGCTCCAGGAGGATCGCCAGGCGATATGATTTCTCAGCCTGGGCGTGCCGGAGCTGCCGGCGATCCAGGTTGCCCAGGCTCTGGTAGGCGTAAGCGTTTCCCGGATGGAACTGAATCGCCTCTTCCAGATGGGGTCTCGCCTCTCGGATGCGTCCCGTGAGCATGAAGAGCTGGCCCAGCGCCCGCAGTGCCGTGCTGTCTTCCGGATCCACCTGCAACGCCTCCTGGAGGGCCCGCTCCGCCTGGCTGTAGAGTCGCTGCTCAATCAAGACCAGCGCCCTCGTGACCCGCGGGTAATTCCAGCGCGGAGTCAACTCGATCGATCTTTCCAGCGCACGCAGCGCTTCGGCGAAGAGCCCCTGTTGCCAGAACGCGAGACCCAGTGCGTTGTACGCGTAGCTGGCTTCCGGATCGAGTTGAGTTGCCCGCCTCAGTTCCCGGGCAGCCAACCGGTAATCACCCTCCTCCACGAGAGCGCCCCCCCCGAAAGAAGCGCTGCTTGGCTTCATAGTGATCCGAGGCCTTGAATACGTCCTGCAGCCGCCCGATCAGCTCTTCGCCCTCCCGGAAGGTCGAACTTTCCCATCTCACGTCACCCCCTTGGAGATAACGGAGAATGACACGATGGGCCTGGTCGCCCATGGCCACGATCAGTTCACGTCGAGCCAGCTCGGCCGCAGCCCCGTCCATCAACTGCCGCAGCTGTTGATGAAAGTCCCAGGCGCTGTCTCCACTCGGAGAGATCAGCCGACCCTCCCAGATGGCCTGAAGGAAGCGCCGAAAGAGGGAGCCGGCGGTGTCCGGGATCAACTCCGGAAGCTCCCGGTAGCGGGGGGGAAGGTCGAGCGAGCGCAGCGACAGCAGTTCCCCGCTTTCAACATTCAAGAGCTGACGTCCCGACAGGAGCTTCACGCGAAAGCGGCGCTCCCGGTCCGGATAGACGAGCCGGAGATTGCGGGGGCCCGGCGAGAGACCCTGTAACTGGAACAGGCGCTCCGGATCTTCAGGCGCCCCGTAGAAATCGCCATCCAGATAAACGTCCGCCACAGCTCCCGGCTGCAGAAGCAGGCTGCAAGTCGCCCCCCTGGTGGAACCGGAGGGCGTCCCGGGCTGGGGAGAAGCCGGAAAGGCCTGCGGTCGGAGCGAAGCGACACGAGTTCGGCCGTCCCAGAAGTGTGACTGCCCAATCTCCGGGCCCTGTATGTCCAGCCGGTTCTCACCCTGCTGCAGGGTCACCCTGATCCTTTTGCCGTTGTTCTCGGTGTCGAAGAATTCCAGCTCGCAGGGCCCGGGCTGCAAACTCGAAATTCGGAACGATTCCTGATCGCGGGGGATGCGCTGGACGATCACTGTCTCATCTCTTGTGTCAATCCACTTGGCCCGCACGAACGGGCTCCTGCCCGAATTCACCAGCAGCAGGGTGGTGTCTCCGGCGGGCAGCGCCTGGCCCGGCCCGGGGCGATCCAGATAAGAGAGGTGCAGCGTCTGCTCAAACGACTCGTTGACGACGGGATTCTGCTGCTGTCCGGTCCACTTCGGAACTTCGCTCTTCACGAAATCGACCACCTGGGAAGCCTGTACCATATGGACCGCTACGTCGAGACCGCGACCGTTGAGGCCTTCCAGCAGGACATAGGTGAACACTCCGTGGCCCAGCTCTTCTGATTCCCAGGAGGGCTCGTCTGACCCGCTGGCCAGGAGGTTCAGGAAGGACCCGCCGCCATTGGAATGGAATTGCTCAAGAATGTAGTCGTTGATCAGGTTCTGGGTTTCGCCCAGCGTTCCCGCATGGCAGATATCGGTGATGAGAATACGCTGGCCGGCGTGCATGAAACCCTGAGTAAGCTGTTGCTGGAGCGCCAGCAGATTGATGGAGGTCGAATTGGGTGTTCTCACGTCGCCGTCAACGGGCAGAAAATAGGCGATTCCCCTCTTGTTGATGAGACCGTGTCCGGCGATATAAGCGATCATCCTGTCGCCGTCCTGGACGCGATCCCACATCTGCTCCAGCTCGTACTCGATTCCGGTACGGCTGGCCCTTTCTTCCAGTAGTGTGATGACCCGATCCGGATGGAGGGCTCCGCCGCGAGGGCTCTTCAGAAATTCGGAGAAGGCCTGAGCGTCGGAAGCGGCGTAGGCCAGTGGTTCTGCGCGACTGTAGCCCGACACCCCGATTACCAGGGCCCAGCTGCGCTCAGGGTCGATCCCCGCCACGTCCGACTGGGCAGGCAGGAAACTCAGACAGGCAAATTGAACGACTAAAGGAAGCCAAAAACAGGGCGCCAAGCGCAAGCGGCGAGTCACAGGGGGAAAAAACGGGCACCCCCCCGGCCCGTCGTAGCGGCCGGCGGCGCTGCCTCACGAGGCGTCTTGGTCATGGGTTGCATTCAAGGATTCTTGACGACCCTGATCCGCCGGTTTCCTCGATCCGTAATGAAGAGGTTGTTACCCGCATCGACAAACACGTTGCTGATGTCCCGGAAGGCGGCCTCCAGAGCGTCTCCCCCGTTGCCCGCCACTCCCGGCAACCCGGTGCCGGCGACTGTCGAGATGATTCCGCTGGCAGCTACTCTTCGAACCACGTGGTCACCCGTATCGGCAATCAAGATCCTGCCCAGGACATCCAGGGCAACCCCTTCAGGGCGGTTCAGGGAGGCCTGAGCTGCCTGGCCGCCATCACCCGAAAACCCCTGGTTCCCTGTTCCCGCCACTGTGACAATGATTCCGGCTGCCACAAAAACCCGCCGGATTTGATGATTGCCGGTGTCTGCTATCAGGAGGTCTCCGTTGGGGGCCACGGCAACAGCCGCCGGGCGCCTGAGATTCGCCTGCGTGGCCGGCCCGCCGTTGCCGCCGAATCCTGCAATCCCGTTACCAGCCACGGTCTGAATCACACCCGTAGCGCCGTCAACCCGCCGAATCCGGTGGTTGAGTTCGTCGGCGAAGTAGAAGTCATTGCCCAGAGCGTCGACCGCGCGCGGTGAATTCAGCCGGGCCAGGGTGGCCTGGTCTCCATCCCCCGAAAACCCCTGCTCGCCGGTGCCTGCCGCGGTTTCGACCGACCCGGGACCGGTGGTATCGCCCAGCAACAGGACGGAAGACGTGAATGTCCCGACCGCCTCGTTGATGCGCCGGATCCGATGGTTCCCGTTCTCACTGAAGAGAAGGTTTCCATCGACATCCAGGGCGACGCCGTATGGATAGTTGGTGATCGAGTTGAGCGATGTTTCGAGATTCCCCGCCAAGCCTCGGATTCCGTTGCCGGCAACGGAGGAAATCAAGCCGTCCGACGGAAAACTCCCCGAGGGCGCTACTGGAGCGGCGATGGCTCCGGCTGTGACGATGCGCAGCCGATGATGCCCCGAATCCGCGACAAAGACCTGTCCCGCCGAGCTGATCGCGATCTGGTGGGGAGCGTTCAGGGTGGCCCGCCACGCCTGACTGCCGTCACCGGTGGGAGGAAGGCCTCCATTACCGGCAACGGTTGTGATCGTGGCCGTCTTTCTGGCCACGCGGCGGATCCGGTGATTCCAGAAGTCCGCAATCAGAAGATCGTCGGCTGCGTTGGCTGCAATTCCAAGGGGTGAATTCAAGTCAGCGTCCAGAGCCTGCCCTCCGTCGCCCGAGAAGCCCTGGGTACCGGTCCCCGCGACGGTCACAATCGTCTCAAAGTCGGGATCAATGCGTCGCACACGATGATTGTCCATGTCCACGACGTAAACCGCTCCCGCGGAGTCGACCGTGACATCTGCAGGAGTATTCAGTTGAGCCGACAAGGGGCTGCCGTTGTCTCCGGAGAATCCCGCCGCCCCAGTCTCCGCCAGCCTGTAAAATCCCCCGCTCAAGAGCTCCAGCACCTCCACCGTATGGCCGGAGGGGTTTGCGATAAAGAGGTTGAAATCACCATCCAGGGCCAAGTCCGCTGGGTGGAAAGGGAACAGACTGCTTGGCAACGAGCTGTTCGGAGGCCCGCTGGAAGAGTCGGGATAGACGGTGGTGATGATCCCGGTCTCCGCATCGACCCGGCGAATCCGCTGGTTCTGGGTGTCCGAGATCAGAAGGTTGCCTTCCACGACAGCAACACCCTCAGGAGCGGCGAGTCTGGCGTTTAACGCCGGGCCTTCATCTCCCGAGAAACCCGGCTCTCCGGTGCCCGCCACCCGGGAAATGATTCCGCTTACCAGGTTGACCCGGCGGACCACGTGATTCGAGGAATCGGCGATGAAGAGGTTCCCTCCACCATCCAGTGCGATGGCTGCGGGAAAGTTCAGGCTGGCGCGAACAGCCGGGCCGTTGTCTCCGCTCAAACCACGGACCCCGCTTCCCGCGATCGTCGTAATGATCCGGCTCACCGCGTCGATCCTCCGAATCCGATGAAACTCCGTATCCGCCAGGTAGACGTCTCCGGAGGGGGCCACCACCACATCCCCCGGAAATGCTGTCGCCGCGCTGGTCGCAACTCTTCCGTCAGCGGCGTACGGCGACCCTCCGATCAGGGTGGTCACCTCACCGTCGTTCAATTCGGAAAAGGGCACCGGCTCCACGAACAGGGGCAGCTGGGCAAGCCCACCGCGGTGCTGAACGGTGAGGGTCCGGATCCCGCTGGGAACGGGTGGAAGAGTGAAGTCGATCCTCGAAGTGCTGAGGATTTCGATATCCAGTACCAGTCGTCCGTCGATGAGGACAATCGAGTCGGGAGCGAAGTTGGAGCCGTCCAGCGAGATCAGTGCCCCACCCAGACTGCTTACGGTGGACGGATTGATCGAAGTGAGACCCGGGCCGGCATAACGGATCTCCTGAACTGAATTCAGTCTCTCGGCCACCACAACCCGGCCCCGGGTTGTAATAGCCAGCCCCTGCGGAGTAGTAAAGGTGCCTGTCTGAGCGGCCTGGACCACCTTACCGTTGACGAGTAGCAGCCGCACCCGTCCGGTGGACGGCTCACTGACGTAGATATTCCCGAATGAGTCGACGACCACACCGGCGGGACTCTCGAACTGAACGGGAGCACTCTCTCCCGCGTCCCCGGAAAGGGAGATCCCGCCACCCTGTGGGGTGACGTTGGTTTCGCCAATGGCCTCAACCAGACCGTCTTCCCAGATGCGCCGGAGGATGCCGTTTCCCGTGTCGGTCACAACCACACTCACGGGTGGTGGTGGATCTCCGGTCAGCTGGCGTTCCAGCTCGGACTGTACCGACTCCTTCTCGGCTGCGATCCCTGTGGGGGCGTCAAAGCGCGCCTCAGATCCCGTGCCGTCGACGAACCCCGCAACACCTGCAAGTCCCGCAATCGTCTCCACCGTTCCGGCCAGCAGGTCGATCCTCCGCACCGTGTGGTTGTCCGAATCCACGACCCACAACCTGGCCTTGCGGTCCAGTGCGAGTCCCCGGGGGTTGTTGAACGTGGCGCCGGCCAGGTCCCCGTCCTGATTCCCCTGGGCCGTCGTGCCGGCGAGAGTCGAGACTTCGCCGTTTTCACCCTGGCCAACCGCCCGGATGACGTGGTTGGAGCTGTCGGCCACGTAAAGAGTTGCGCCGGCCTGGTCCAGTGCCAGAAAAGTCGGGCTGTCAAAAAGCGCCTCCAGGCGAAGCTGGTCATCGTAACCCGGGACAGAGTCCGAGCCGGCCCAGAGCTGGGCCACATCGGCCAGGTTCTCACTCAGCATCACCGTATGACGCTGCGTATTGGCCAGATAGACTTTGCCGCCGAAATCCTGAGCGATTCCAGTGATCGCGAACCCGGCGCCTCCCTCGGTAATCGTGGCTGAGGCCACCGGAAACGTCTCCACCAGGCCGCCGGAAGAAATCACGATATTGGCAAAGCCGCGCTTCTCACCGGTGATATTGCCGTTTTCATCTACGCTCACCGTGGCCGGGTCCAGGCTCGTGAACTCCAGCTCGAAGTCGTCCCGCGGCGTACCCTCTTCATTCAGGGTGACCGGATCCAACGACGTCGTATTACCTTCGTTGACGACCAGATTGGCGGGGTCCACGAGGATGGCGGCAATGTCAAACTCGATCCCCGGAGTGAAGATAATTTCGCCTCCGCTTTTGATTTCATACGTGAAGTGACTGTCGTTGAATTCCTCAAACGGGAAGGGCAGGTCGTTTCCATCGGACTGAAAGAAGAGCAGCCGCCCCATACCAGTGCCCTGGGTATCGGCTAAGCTGAAACTTGATTTGCCACCTCCATCGGAACAAGAGCGTAACCCATTGATTTTGCGACCTTTTGAGCGTACTTGAGCCGATTCTGCTGGAAACGTGCCTCATAGGTCTCAGCTCCCTGATCAACGTACTCCTGACCGTATTTCAGTGCCCGATAAATGTGTTCGCAGAGCTTGCGCGCAGTGGCTCCAATGGCGATGGACATGCCTTTGCGCTGAGCCATTCTCCGATAGTAGGCACCCAATGCTGTTGAGGAATACTTCAGAGACAGAGACGCCATGCGAAGGGTGCAGGCAATTCGGGTCGATCCCAGGCCCCTTCCACGACGCTTGCGGCTTTTGCCGGCAGAACGATCCAAGGGGGTGCAAACCTTGAGCCAGGATGCAAAGTGCTTGGTGGAGGGAAAACGCTGGATGTCGAATCCTACTTCACTGACTGCGGTCAATGCGGCTTCTGGGCCGATGGCGTCGATTCGGGTCAGGTCGACCCCTGTAAATCGCCACAGAGCCGTGCGCAGTTCGTGATATCCCTGTCGTTTGATGTTCTTCTCTTTGGTGGGATTGGGATGTACCGGCACCGGCTGTTGTTGACGCTCGGGCGGGCTCAACTCTTCCAGCCGCTGGATGATCTTCTGCTCATAAACCTCCACCATCTTTTGCAGATACTCATAGTGCTCCAGATGCATCTGGAGATTGAACAAATGCTCGGGCATCCAGGTTCCCTTCAAGTGCTCGGAAATCTCTTGTTCACTTTTCTTACAGCGACGATCTCTCAACTGGGCCAGCTTCAGAGGATCTCGTTCTCCCGCCACGATGGCTCGTAGAATCGACATTCCCGTCACTCCCGTCACATCCGTCACGGCTTGGTGAACTTTGATATTCATCCAGTCCAGCGCCTTCTGCATGCGCTGCACCACCGATCCCAAGGCTTCTTTCAGGTTGGCCCGCTCTCGGGCCAGAGCTCGCAACTCCCGAATCACGGGCGAGGGGCGGAAACAGGCCTCCAGCAGTCCACATGCGTGTAGCTTCTGGATCCACTGGCAGTCCAACATATCGGTCTTCCGGCCGGGGAGTGAGCTTGCGGGCATCCACCAGCACCACCTCGATGCCCCGTTCTTCCAGCAGATCGTACAAGGGAATCCAATATGTTCCCGTACTCTCGATGGGACTTCACTCTCTCTTGGTGCAGGTCCGCCGCCGCCTCTCTGACGTGATGGTCGAATACTCGCACATCGGCACTCCCTCCTCCCTCTCGGGGGCACGATCCAATGCTCTCGACTGCCGGCTCGACTCCTGCTACCCGGCTTTGGACGACCAGCAGATGCTATCGTTGATCAGGAAATGTGCGAGCTGTGGCCGAGGTGGCTATGCTGCTAAATCCTTCGGGATGGTCCCCTTGGGGGCCACCAGTGAATCATGGCCGATCGGGACCAGGCTGAGAACATTGATGCTTCAGTGTCTGCAGGGTCTTGACTGCCCTCGCACATAGCCTATCGAAACCTCGGCCACCGGCCGGGGGCTGGGCTAAGCTGAAACTTGATTTGCCACCTCCATCGGAACAAGAGCGTAACCCATTGATTTTGCGACCTTTTGAGCGTACTTGAGCCGATTCTGCTGGAAACGTGCCTCATAGGTCTCAGCTCCCTGATCAACGTACTCCTGACCGTATTTCAGTGCCCGATAAATGTGTTCGCAGAGCTTGCGCGCAGTGGCTCCAATGGCGATGGACATGCCTTTGCGCTGAGCCATTCTCCGATAGTAGGCACCCAATGCTGTTGAGGAATACTTCAGAGACAGAGACGCCATGCGAAGGGTGCAGGCAATTCGGGTCGATCCCAGGCCCCTTCCACGACGCTTGCGGCTTTTGCCGGCAGAACGATCCAAGGGGGTGCAAACCTTGAGCCAGGATGCAAAGTGCTTGGTGGAGGGAAAACGCTGGATGTCGAATCCTACTTCACTGACTGCGGTCAATGCGGCTTCTGGGCCGATGGCGTCGATTCGGGTCAGGTCGACCCCTGTAAATCGCCACAGAGCCGTGCGCAGTTCGTGATATCCCTGTCGTTTGATGTTCTTCTCTTTGGTGGGATTGGGATGTACCGGCACCGGCTGTTGTTGACGCTCGGGCGGGCTCAACTCTTCCAGCCGCTGGATGATCTTCTGCTCATAAACCTCCACCATCTTTTGCAGATACTCATAGTGCTCCAGATGCATCTGGAGATTGAACAAATGCTCGGGCATCCAGGTTCCCTTCAAGTGCTCGGAAATCTCTTGTTCACTTTTCTTACAGCGACGATCTCTCAACTGGGCCAGCTTCAGAGGATCTCGTTCTCCCGCCACGATGGCTCGTAGAATCGACATTCCCGTCACTCCCGTCACATCCGTCACGGCTTGGTGAACTTTGATATTCATCCAGTCCAGCGCCTTCTGCATGCGCTGCACCACCGATCCCAAGGCTTCTTTCAGGTTGGCCCGCTCTCGGGCCAGAGCTCGCAACTCCCGAATCACGGGCGAGGGGCGGAAACAGGCCTCCAGCAGTCCACATGCGTGTAGCTTCTGGATCCACTGGCAGTCCAACATATCGGTCTTCCGGCCGGGGACCCGCTTGAGCTTGCGGGCATCCACCAGCACCACCTCGATGCCCCGTTCTTCCAGCAGATCGTACAAGGGAATCCAATATGTTCCCGTACTCTCGATGGCCACCGACTTCACTCTCTCTTGGTGCAGCCAGTCCGCCGCCGCCTCCAACTCTGACGTGATGGTCCCGAATACTCGCACATTCGGCACTCCCTCCTCCCTCTCGGGGGCACAGATCCAATGCTCTCGACTGCCGGCATCGACTCCTGCTACCCGGCTTTGGACGACCAGCAGCCCTCGGGCTGCTGGCTGTCTTTTTCGGCCTCGCTTCCTCTTGCTTTTCTTCTTGGCTTTCATGCTATCGTTGAACCTCCATCAGGAAATGTGCGAGCTGTGGCCCGAGGTGGCTATGCTGCTAAATCTAAGCTTCGGGATGGTCCCCTTGGGGGCCTCACCAGTGAATCATGGCCGACTCGGGACCAGGCTGAGATTCGAGCATTGATGCTTCAGTGTCTGCAGGGTCTTGACTGCCACAGCTCGCACATAGCCTATCGAAACCTCGCAAGTTTCTCTCAAGAATCATCCGGCCACCGGCCGGGGGCTGGGCTGAGATGAAGATCAGGCGTGTGTTCAGTGCTCCCAGACCTGGTTGGAACCCGAACCCTACCTGCGAAAAAACGAAAGTATCCTCCTGGGGAAGGCGGTTCATGTCAGCTACCGGAAGGGTGGTCAGGACGGTGTCGCCGCGGCCGTTGATGGTCAGCTTCAGGCTGACCGGAACGAACTGCACGCCGGCACTCTGCGCACCATTTGCGGCCGTCGAGATCTCCATCAGACCTGTGAATCCGTCCTCCAGATCGGGGAAGATCTGATTGATAAAGATGGCGGTCTGTCCGTTAGCGGGCAGGTTGCGCTCGGCACTTTGCAGGGCATCTCCCTGCAGGGAGAGGAGCGTGAATTCGATATCCGTTGCAGGTGCCCCCGGAATGGCCAGGGCAACTCCCGTCAACGTATCCACATTGTCGACAAAGATTCGGGCACGGTCGGTCGGGGGGACGGCTGCGACTCCGGCTTCGGAGACCGGGTCGTCACCGTCTCGAAAACGAAAAATGGCGGTGCCGGACGGCAGGCTCGGCCCCTGGGTGAGCGTGACGGTGGCGTACCCGCGAAGCAACTCACCGGAGGCCGACGTGAACTCCAGCTCCTGAGTGCCGTTGGGTGCAAGCTCATAGGCGAACTGCGAAGCTGAAGCCCCGTTCGAAGTCAGAATCAGAGGGTTTCCATCAGAGCCGGTCAGGAGAATCGACCCGCTGACGGCGGCATTGACACTGTTGATCAGGATAATGGCGGTCGAGAGTCCCGGGCCGGCTCCGATCTGGGGCAGGACGATCACCCCGTTGGCTGCTCCCGCCGGAGCGGCGCCCTGAGTCAGATCCACGACCGGAAGGGTGGCGAAAAGGGGCTCCCCGTGCGAGTTCGTACTCTGCCGCAGCGTGACGGCTCCCAGGCCAAGCTGGGGATCGGTGGTCTCAAAAGTCAGGCTGCCCGCGAATCCAGCCTCCAGTTCAGGAAAGAGTTCGCTGAAAAAGCGCGCTGAATGGTTCCGTGCCGCAAGATCGATCCGGGAGTTGGCCTGCTCGGCGCCGGCAGTATCTCTCACCGTGAGATCAGCCGAGATCGCTACCTTCCAGGGGTTGGCAAAGGCGACTCCGGTCGGTGCGTCTCCACCGATATAAACCCTGCCCCTGGCGATCGGCGGCGTGGCCGAAACGGCCGCTTCGGACACCAGCTCGTCTTGAAGATTGCGAAAACTGAACGTAAATATTCGGTAAACCCATCCCTCCGCTGACACCATCAGATTTTGCTGGACACAGGACTTTCAATCGTGTATATAGGTGGACATGGGAGCCGCCCTAGGTCAGGGGGAGCAAGGCGTAGAGAATCGGGAGTCCCGGCAGCGGGCGTCGACAGCCGGCGTTCAGATCCGGGTGGATAAGGAGGAGTACATCAGCTTGCGTTGGGCTGCGGCGTACTGGAAGGCCCGGCACGGGGAAGCGGTCCGACGGAGAACCGATCTCAAGAGCGAAAACGAAGAGCTACGGGCACGCATTCGAGAGTTGGAAGGCTGTCTGTACGGTCGTCGTAGCGAGCGTTTGGTCTGCGAGGGCAAGAGCCCATCCCGGAGCCAGGTCTCAGCGCGCCCTCGCGGACAGCAGCCGGGGACGCGGGGACATGGTCGAAGCAGTCTGGATGGGCTGGAAGCCCGGGAGGAAGTGGCTGATCTGCCCGCAGAGCAGCGGAAGTGTCCCCGCTGCGGACGGCGCCTGGATCCGTTTCCTGGTACCGATGAGGCCCAGGTGGTAGAGATCGAGACGCGGGTCTGGCGTCGGGTGATCAGACGCAGGCGATACCATCCAAGCTGTGCTTGTGGGGTCCTGCCCGGCATCGTGACGGCGCCGTCACCAGGCCGTTTGATCCCGCGCGGCAAGCTGGGCATCTCGGTGTGGGTGAGGGTGATCTTGGACAAGTATCTTTATGCGCGTCCCAGCAACCGACTGCTGCAAGAACTGGCCGACCAAGGAGTGAGGCTGTCGGCTGGGACGATCGCGGGAGGGCTGAGGAAACTGCTCCCGCTGTTGGAGCCGGTCCGGGAGGCCATCCGTGTCAGGCAGTTGAGCGAGGATCGTTGGCAGGCTGACGAGACCGGCTGGCGGGTGTTCGAGGAGGTGGAGGGCAAGATAGGTCACGGCTGGCATCTGTGGGTGTTCCGATCCCCTTCGACGGTAGTGTTCACGCTGTCTCCCAGCCGCTCGGCCCAGGTGCCGGAGGCGCACTTCGGAGGCACTGCGGCCGGCATTCTGCTGAGCGACCGCTACGTTGTGTACAAGAAGTTGGCCAGACAATGGGAGGGTCTGGAGTTGGCCTTTTGCTGGGCCCACGTGCGACGCGACTTTTTTTCCCTGGCCAAGTCCTGGCCCGAGTTGGAGGGGTGGGCGATGAGTTGGGTGGAGGGGATCGGAGGCCTGTTCGATCTGAATCGGTGTCGCGTGCAGGCCCGAGAACAGCCTGCCGGCTTTGCCGCCCGGGATCGGGAACTGCGGGGGGCGGTGCTGGGACTGGAGAGGCAGCGCGATGCGGAGTTGCAGAGCCGGGGCCTGCATGGGGCCTGCAGGAAGGTGCTGCGCCGATTGGAGCGACACTGGGAAGGGTTGACCGTCTTTTTGGATCACCCCGAGGTGGCCATGGACAACAACGCTTCAGAGCGCGCTTTGCGAGGCCCGGTGGTGGGTCGCAAGAACTACTACGGTTCAGGCAGTCGGTCTAGCCCGGATTATGCAAAAGATCTGAATCCGAGTGAGATTCTGGCTCCAGGAAAAAGCCGTAGCCCTCTGGTATAAAAGGGTTTACAAAAACAATGACCCTAAACAGGAGCTACGGCAATGTTGAAAGCAGTCTGCCAGAATACCCTGCCATTTCACAGCCACAGAAAGATCACGACGCGTTTTGATGGAGGGAGCCTCACTTCCGACGCAGGATGGTTGTTGTTTGGATCCCTGGATCGTCAACATCGATTGTGCGAGGGCTTCAGTTCGTGTATTGCGGAAAGTCGAGACCGACGCTACGTTCGTCATGACCTGTTGAAGTTGATCCGACAACGAGTCTTGCAGATCGTGGCCGGCTACGAAGACTGTAACGACGCCGATACGCTGCGCTCGGATCCGATGCTCAAGACCGTCTGTGATCAGTTGCCAGAGAGCGATCCCGATTTGGCCACCCAGCCGACTTTCTCCCGCCTGGAGAACTCCGTCACCAAGAAGGATCTGATGCGTCTGAGCCGGTGGCTGCCAGGCCGTTATGTGCGCTCCCTGAAGAAGAGACGTCCCAGCAAGATCATCCTGGATCTGGACAGTACCGACGACCACACTCACGGCCAACAGGAGTTCTCCTTCTACCACGGGTATTACCGAAACCACATTCTGCATCCTTTGCTGATCTTCGATGCCGACACGGGAGACCTGGTCTGTGCCGTGTTGAGACCTGGCAACAAGGGGGCTGCCTCTCACATCGTGCCCATTCTGAAGCGAGTCGTGGAGGCCATCCGACAAGCAGTGGGGACGGGAGTCGAGATTGAGATTCGGGCCGACAGCGGCTTTGCCACGCCTCGGCTCTACGAGTTCTGTGAATGTGAAGAGAATAAACTCCAGTATGTCATTGGGTTAAGTCGAAACCCTCGCCTGCAGCGAGTGGTCGAGCCCCTGCTGGATTCGACTCGGCTGAGGTTCCTTGAGCTGGAGGAAAAACAGCGTCAGTTTGACGAGTTTCTTTATCGAGCCCACAGCTGGGATCGATCCCGTCGCGTCATTGTCAAAGTGGAGGTCGATCAGCGTGGCATCAATCGTCGCTTTGTAGTTACCAACCGGGACGATCTCTGCTCCCAATCACTTTATGACCACTACACAAACCGAGGGCAGACCGAGAACTTCATCAAGGCCTTCAAGAATCATCTGAGCATGGACCGACTCAGCTGTCATCGATTCCTGGCCAATCAGTTTCGACTCCTCCTGCATGCACTGGCTTACCAGATGTTCGTGCGCCTGCGCGACTATCTTCACGGAACCCCCTGGCACAAGCTCGAAATCGAAACCTTACGTCGTCGGGTCCTCAAGATTGGGGCCCGGATCCGACAAACCACTCGACGCATCTGGGTCCATCTTTCCTCAGCCTTCCCCGAACAACCCCTCTTCCACCTCGTCTTGAGTCGCCTGAACTCCAGTTAGCTTTTCCCAGCTCCCCCGAAAAACCGCTTCCGACACTCATCCAGGCCCAGATCTGTCTGAAATTCACTCCCCAAACCACTCAAACGCCTCGCCAACCCATATTCTTCGCAAATCCGCCTGTCACACCTGCCCGCTTCCGAGTTGGGCCACTTCTCGAGTCGTTTTTCAACACCGAACTACGGTTCTTGCATAATCCGGGCTAGCGCCCGTCTGGCCGCGGTTGTGTTCACGATTCTGCAAACCTTGCAGCTGTGGGAGATCAATCCGCAACGCTGGTTGAGTTGCTATCTGCAGTGCTGCGCCGAATCGGGCAACCGGGCGCCGCCCCAACTGACGAGATTCCTGCCCTGGGAAATGGACCCCGACCGAAGAGCGGCCTGGGGTCGACCCGGTGGTCGGGAGGCGGCATGAAGCGCTACTGTGGCCGCAACTTCACGGGTCAGGAGATCGGGCAACTGTGCGACTTGATTGCCGACAACCCAACCCGCACGCGCGCTCAGCTGTCTCGATTGGCGTGCCGATTGCTCGAGTGGCGCAAAACGGACGGTGGCCTCAAGCAGATGAGCTGCCGGGTGGCCATGCTGCGCATGCATCGCGAGGGGCTGCTGCAACTGCCGCCCCCTCGCAACCGCAAAGGAGGCTCGGGCCGAATCGAGCACACTTTCTGCAGCGCCCCGCAGCCGCTGCTGTCCCGGCCGGTGCATGAGCTGGCAGGCCTGCATCTGGAGCCGGTCCTAAGCCGCCCGGACTCCACTTTGTGGAATGAATATATCGACCGCTACCACTATCTGGGATACAAGCCCCTGCCCGGTGCTCAGCTGCGCTACTTCGCTTGTTCGGAAAACCGCATCCTGGCTCTGCTCGGCTTTGGCGCCGCCGCCTGGAAAACCGCCCCGCGCGACCGCTTCATCGGCTGGCGTCCTTCGGAACGGGAGAGGAACCTGCAGCTGATTGTCAACAACGCCCGTTTCTTAATCCTGCCCTGGGTCGAGTCCAAGAACCTGGCCTCCAAGCTACTGGCCATGGCCGCCCGTCAACTCCCCGAAGACTGGCACAATCGCTACGCCTACCGACCTGTCTTGCTGGAAACCTTCGTCGACACTCAACGCTTCACAGGCGCCTGCTACAAGGCTGCCAACTGGATCCATGTCGGCCACACCCAAGGGCGCGGAAAGCTGGATCGTAACCACCAAGCCAATCTACCCACCAAGAGCATCTGGCTCTACCCCTTACGCAAAGACTTCCGCTGTTCCCTGCGCTCAACTTGAGTTTCCCTGTAACCCAACGCTCGAGATTACGCTTACGGGTTTACCGAATATTTACAACTGAACAGGGCGGTTCCGACTGGAGGCGGCTGATCGTCGGTGGAAGTAAAGAATGCAAATCCAACCTGGTAGAGGTGGACCCGGAAAACTGGACCATTTGTTAAGGTGGCTCCGACCTGAATCAGAAAGGATGAGGAGTCATGGCAAAACGAAGGAATTTCTCAGCTCAGTTTAAAGCGAAGATGGCGCTGGAAGCGCTTCGAGGCGAACGCACCCTGAGCGAGTTTGCGGCTCGCTACGAGATCCATCCGAGTGTGATCACGAATTGGAAAAAGCGGGCCCGGGAAGGTCTGGGCGATGTGTTCGCGGGCAAGGTTGAGAAGCGTCAGAGAGGAAGCGAGGCGGAGACCAAAGAGCTTTATGCCAAGATCGGCGAACTGACGGTGGAAAAGGATTTTTTGTCCAAAGCGCTCGATCGCTGAGTGTAAAGGCCAGAAGGGCCACGATCGAGCCAAAGCACCCGAGGCTGAGCATTCGTAGACAATGCAGGCTGATGAGTCTGAACCGTTCGACTTTGTACTATGAGCCCAAAGGCGAGAGCGAAGAAAACCTGCAACTGATGAGACGATTGGACGAGCAGTTCTTAAAGACCCCCTACTACGGATCCCGGCAGATGGTCTATCACTTGAAACGGCGGGGCGGTCGGGTAGGCCGCAAGAGGGTTCGTCGTCTGATGGCCAAAATGGGCCTGGCGGTCATCTATCAAAAGCCGCGGACTTCACGGCCTCACCCGGAGAATCGAGTGTATCCGTATCTTCTTCGAGGATTGGCGGTCACCCGGCCCGATCAGGTGTGGTGCACGGATGTCACCTACATCCCGATGCGTCGGGGCTTTTTGTACCTGGTGGCGATCATGGACTGGTACAGCCGCTGGGTTTTGTCCTGGAGGCTGTCGAACACGCTGGAGCCGTCCTTTTGTTGCGAAGCACTCGAGGAAGCGCTCAACAGGTACGATCCCCCGGAGATCTTCAATACAGACCAGGGGAGTCAGTTCACCAGCACGGAGTTCACGGGACTACTCAAAGGGGCCGGGGTGCGTATCTCGATGGACGGGAGAGGCCGCTGGATGGACAACGTCTTCATCGAGCGTCTGTGGCGTTCACTCAAATACGAATGCGTCTATCTGAACGCTTTCGAAACCGGGTCGGAAGCCCGTCAAGGGATCGGCCATTGGATCGACCTATACAACAGCGAGAGACCTCACTCGGCGCACGCTGGGGCGACGCCGGAGGAGGTGTACACTGGCTTGAAAAAACATTCTGAGAGGGACCTTGCCCTCAGGCTCGCCCCCTCTCAGAATTTCCCTTACTGGCGGCAACAAGAACTGCGGAGTCCACCTTAGAAATGCCGCCAAGTGGTCCAACCGATGGGGTCCACCTCTGGAAGCCCTCTTGCGAATGGACGAACGGGAGGCCGACGAGCGCGCCCAGGAGAAGAAGGCAAGAGATGCGCAACGGATCTCGGACCTGGTCACACTTCATGGACTCACCGGGGATTTGATGTCTTGTTCTGTCGCCTTCAACTGGAACTTCCTCCAGGGTTTGTCTGATTCTAACCGATGCAGCTTTGCAGGGCGTGGCGTTTCACCTATGATCAAGGGCGAGGCGGAGGCATGATCAAGAAAACAGTTCGGGTTCTGGTCTGGGCAATCATTGTGGCGGTCGGAGTGGCGGCTTCCGGGTGCCGCCCAGAGGCCCCGAGTGAACCGGAAAAGCCGAGCCCGGGACCGCAACAGCAGCACGAGCAGCGCAAGGCGGGTCTGGTGGTGGAGTTCAGTGACGATTTCAGCCAGGATTATGGCCCCCCCGACTACTTCGACCTGACGCGATGGACCAGAATCGACAAGGCCCAGTCCCGAATTGAAGACGGGTCCTGGCTGCTGGAGGTCGGGGCCTTTCCACCTCTGGGGTCCGCCGATATCGCCTTCGGTGGTTACGCCACGACGCAGAGGTTCTTTGGCCCGGGCCTGGCCGGCACCAACGGTGTGGAAATCACCGTGCACGATCTCAGTTATGAGCGGGAGCTCGCGGAGCAACCGGAAGGAGTCGACCCGGTCCTGATCCATGCCTGGAGCCTCACTGTTGGGAGCTGGCACGGTCTGGTCGGTGGCCAGGGTGAAAAGGACCGGGGGGTGCAGCTGCACTTCGATCTGTTGCGCCCGGACGGGCTGTTCGTGTACCTGGTGCGCGGGATTTTGCCCGAGGACTTTGACAGATTCCCGAAAGACGGCTTTGGAGAAGGTGCCGAGAACCTGAGCTCGCGAGAGCTCAGAGGGTTGCACGAGAAGGAGATCGCCCACGGGGGAGTATTTATCAGCGTTCCCACGTTGATCCTGGCCTGCAGAGTCTACCCGACTGAGCAGGAAATCAGCGAGATGCTGGGGCGCACCCGCCGCTGGGGGTTGTATCTCACCGACGACGCCAATACTGTTTATTGGACGCTTGACGGTGAGGTGATGGACAGAGTCGACATCAGCGGCTACTTCGGTTCCAGTTCCGAATCCACTGAAGATGGTGCCTTTCTAAGCGTCATTGGTGTGGGAAGCGCCTATCTGAATACCTGGAGAATGGACAACCTGGAGATCTATCGGTCTCCCTAGCCGGCACGACGAGAGTAGGTGTTTTGACTCGTTTCGAGTAAGCTGCAAAAGGAGGAGGACTTATGAGCGTCAAAGTGGGAAGCTGCCCCGATTCGTGGGGTGTCTGGTTTCCAGATGATCCCAAGCAAATCCCCTGGAACCGCTTTCTCGACGAGGTGGCGGAAGCAGAATATGAATGGATCGAACTCGGTCCCTACGGTTATCTGCCAACCGACATCAACCAACTTCGTCCGGAGATCGAGAATCGCGGCTTGAAAGTCTCCGGAACCTTTATCTACGGTCATCTGGAGGACCCCGACGACTGGCCGCGACTGGAAACGCAGCTGTTTGGTGCTGGTGAACTCCTGGCCGGTTTCGGCGCCAAGTATCTTCTGGTATTCGACGATCTGCACACCGACTGGTTCACAGGTGAGCAAGTCAGACCGCCCACCCTCGATGACGAGGGGTGGAGGCAATTGATCGCAACCATCCACAAGATTGCCGACATCGCCCGCCAGGAATTTGACTTGCAGTTGTGCTTTCATTCCACTTCCGATTCGCACGTCGCCTACGAGGAAGAGGTCGAGAGGTTATTGGAAGACACCGATCCCGAGAGGGTCTTACTGGGCCAGGATATCGGGCATCTCGCTTACCGTGGTGTGGACCCTGTGGAATTCATGCGAAGAAACCATAAGCGAACTCCTTACCTGCATCTGAAGAGCGTCGATCCTGAGCTGCAGCGGCAGGTCGACGACGGCGAGATTCCTTTCATCAAAGCGGTGGAGATGGGCGTTTTTTGTGAACTTTCCAGGGGCAAGCTCGATTGCGTGGCCTTCAAGGAAGTGCTAGATGAGATCGAGTTTGACGGCTTCGCCATCGTCGAACAGGACATGCATCCTGCGCCCTTCGACAAGCCTCTGCCCATCGCCAAGCGCAACCGCGCGTATCTGCGGGAGATTGGCCTCGGCTAACGACTTTAAAAGATGGGTCTCTGTGGTGTACCTAGTGTACTAGCGTAGCCTCGGCTCCCCCGAGCGATCTCCACGCACGCGAATCGCCAGCCGGACCAGGGCGCCGCCCAGCGGGCCGAGCAGTAAGAGGGCCGTCAGCCCGTAGGTCCGCAGGCTCTTGAGGGCCGTCTTGGGATACAAGGCCCAGGCCAGACAAAACAGCCGGAAAGCAAACATCCAGTCGCCGCGCGAGAGGTGGCCCCCGCCTTTCTTCAGACACACGCCGTCGATGAGCACCCGGATCATCTCCTCGGAGGAGACCCCGAACTCCGCGGCAACCTGCTGATTGTCGAGACAGAGCTGGTAATAGTCGAACTGGGCCTTCAAGGATTTTTGACGCGCTTTCTCCGCCGTTTGATTGGCTGCGTGGACCCGGTATCCAAACCACTCTTCGTCGAGGTAAACCACTGTCGGATTCTGCCCCAGCAGCTTGATAACAAAGTGGTAGTCGGGGCTTACCGTCCAGGTGCCGTTGTAGCCTTCCACTGCCGCATACAGCTCACGGGAATACATCGTGCTGGCAAACGGCAAAGGGTTGTTGAGCCAGCGCAGCGCCTGGGTCAGCATGTCCTTGCCGGCGATCTGCTTGCACGACAGATGACCCAACCTTCCGCCGGCGGGCTGCAAGGGATACCATGACGGAACCCCCGTCCGATCATACCGGCGGCCCTCGGAATCGATCACGGCCATCGCCGAAGCAATGACCGCGCGAGGGGCCCTTTCCCCGAGCGCCTCGAGGACCTGCCTGTAGGTGCCCAGCGCTCCGGGCAGCATCACGTCGTCGGACGAGAGCATCAACATGAACTGCCCCTGGGCCGGGCGGGCGGCCCGCTCCAGGTTCGGGGCAAACCCGATGTTGTGGCGATTCTTGATCAGCCGAATCTTACCGGATGCCCGCGCATAGCGCTCGACGACGGCCACAGAACCATCCGTCGAGGCATTATCGGCGACGATAATCTCGAAATCCTGACAGTCCTGTTCCAGGATGCTCTCGATGGTCCGGTCGATATACCGGGCGTAATTGTAATTCGGAATACAGATCGAAAACAGCGGAGTGACCTGCCCCCAGGAACGAGTCCACTCTCTAAGTTAGACCTGGGACCATTTGAAGTCCACTCCATGGTATAGAACTCTGGGCCTGGGACCTGGGTAATCTGGCCTCCGGCGCCGCCGGCCGATAGGCCAAGGCGCTGTGAGGCCGTCGCTGGTTGTACTCCCTGCGCCATCTCTCGGCCAACACCTTCGCTTCCCACAACGTGTCGAAGACTTCTACGTTCAGCAGTTCATCCCGCAGTTTTCCGTTGAAGCTCTCCACATATCCATTCTCCCAGGGGCTGCCGGGCTCGATGTATAAGGTCCTCACCCCAACAGCCTTCAGCCAGTCCCGAACCGCCTGAGCCGTAAACTCCGACCCGTTATCGGACCGAATGTATTCAGGCACTCCCCGATCCACGAACAACTCCGCCAATCGATCCAACACGTCCTGGTGATTCATCTGTCGTTGAACCTCAATGGCCAGACACTCCCGGGTGTATTCATCCAGTAGGGTTAATAATCGAAAGGCCCTTCCGTCATGGGTTCGCTCATGCACGAAGTCATAGCTCCAGACGTGATCCTTGTGAGCCGCTCGTAACCGAACGCAGGATCCATCATGAAGCCACAGTCTCCTTCGTTTCGGCTGTCTGGACGGGACTTTCAGCCCCTCCTGTCTCCACAACCTCTCCACCCGCTTGTGATTCACTTTCCACCCTTCCCAACGAAGCATGGCCGTGATCCGTCGGTAGCCGTATCGCCCGTAGTGCGTGGCCAACTCCACCATCTCAGCCACCAATCGAGCCTCATCATCGGGGATATGCCTTTCCCTTCGCTGGGTCGATCGAGCCTGTCCCAGCACTTGGCAGGCCCGACGTTCGGAGACGCGCTCTGCTCCCAATCTCTCCCTCACCCACACCACTGCGCGTCTCCTCTTCGTCGGGCCTAGAAGTTTCCCGAGGAAACTTCCTTTAGGATCTGCTTGTCCAAAGACAGATCTGCCACTAGCTTCTTCAACCGGGCATTCTCCTTCTCCAACACCTTCAACCGCTTGGCCTGATTCAGTCGAAGCCCTCCGTACTCCTTGCGCCACCGGTAGTAGGTCTGCTCGGTCACCCCAATCTGTTTGCACACCTGGCCCACCGTCTGTCCTTGGGCTAGACCTACCTCTGCCTCACGCAGCTTCATGATGATTTGTTCTGCCGTAAACCGCTTCCGTGCCATCCTTGCCTCCTTCCTAAAACCGAAAATCCTAACATTCAACTTGGACCCGTTTTAGGGGGCAAGGTCACAATAGTTACCGTAGCTCCCGGTACCAGATTCACCTCCCGGTCATACCCAGCATTGGAGCTCTCCGACAGGCAGATCTCCAGTAGCACGACGACGGCTTCGTCGGTCGGATTGTGGATCGTGAAAAAGGTGGTGGCTCCTCCCCCGATGCCCACCTGGGAGAAATACTGGACGTGTTCTCCAAACTGGGCATGAGCCGAAAGGCAGAGCAGCGAGGTCAGGACAATACCGACGAACGGGCGAAGTGTGAGGTTCATGATTCCTCCCCTGAAGAAGAGCTGTTTTGACGACCGGGGGCGACCCGGCAGGCTGGGAAGGATTATATGGAAACCGAACCAGCTTCGTCAGCGAACCACGTCGTTGCGCTTGGGATCAGGGCTCGGGAACACTATCAGGCACCGTCTCTTTGACGAATCGCTGTTCTCCGCCGGAAATCTCCAGAATGGAAACACTTTTCCTGGGAATCCTGCTTCCCCCGGCATAACTGATTGTGCCGGTCACGCCCTGGTAGGCCTCGATGGCAAACAAACCGGAAGCGACTGCTGTGTGATCTGCTTGCCCTGCATTTGTCACCGCTGTCGCTATCAAACCAACGGCATCATAGCCGAGAGCAGCGAATGCGCTGACTGGTTCACCGGGGTAAGCAGCAGAGTATGCCGCGAGAAAAGCCGCGCATTGGAGATTTCTCCGCCCAGTTCGGTAAATCTGTCAACAAAATATCCCTGCAGTAGACGAGGGTAGGATTTCCCCGAATCGTAGAGAACAAGCCCGGCGGGCTCTGGCAGGTGGAGGCCGGGGCCATCACCGGCCAGCAGGATCCGCCCGGCTCAGGGAATGGCGGCATTCTCCTGACGGATGAGAAGTTCATGGACTTCGAGCTCTCCATCGATATCAAGCCTTCAGGCCAACACTTCGTTCACCACCCGGCCATGCACATCGGTCAAACGGCGTTTGATTCCATTGTGGTAAAAGGTCAGCCGCGTGTGGTCCAGGCCAAGCAAGTGCAGGACCGTGGCGTGCAGGTCGTGGACTGTCAGGACATTTTCGACAGCCTTGAATCCGAAGTCGTCGGTCGCTCCGTAGCTAAATGGAGCTTTGACGCCCGCGCCGGCGAGCCAACAGGTAAAGCCGAACGGGTTATGGTCGCGCCCGTTCGTGCCGATTTGAAACATGGGCATCCGACCGAACTCGGTACAGAACAAAACCAGTGTCGTGTCGAGCAACCCGCGCTGTTTCAGATCTTGCAGCAAACCGGCCACCGGCTGGTCCAGGATCGCACCGTGAACGTCATACTGCTCTTTCAATTTGGAGTGGCCGTCCCAGTTCAAGCGGCCTTCGGAGGCGTAGGCACCATTGAACACCTGCACGAACCGCACACCTCGCTCGATCAGCCGCCGGGCCAAGATACAATTGCGGGCAAACGAGGCCTTGTGCTCGTTCTCAGGGTCGTCGGCGCCATACAGCCGCATGACATGTTCGGGTTCGTGATCGATCGCCGTCGCCTCGGGAACTGATAATTGCATTCGCGCCGCCAATTCGTAGCTGGCGATTCGCCCGGCGAGCGCGTCGTCGCCGGGAAACTGTGTATGGTGGCTGTCATTAAGGAATCGCAACGCATCACGGGTCGCCCTGTCCGCCTGGGCATTCACGCCTTTCGGCGGTTTGAGATAACGCACCGGTTTCGTCGAACTGAATGGTGTCCCTTGAAACGCCGCCGGCAGAAATCCGCTGGCCCAGTTGTTGGGACCCGATTGGGGCATACCGCGAGGATCTTCGATGGCGACGAAGGCCGGCAGGTCCTGGTTCTCGCTGCCCAGCGCGTAGGTGCCCCACGCTCCCATGCCGGGAAAACCATCGAACGTGAACCCGGTCGACATCACGTTTTCGGCAGGACCGTGGGTGTTGGTTTTGGTTGTCAAGGAGTGCAGAAAGCAGATGGAATCAGACATCTCGCCAATGTGTGGGACCAGATCCGAGACCATTTTCCCGCAGCGGCCCCGCCGCCGAAACTCCCACAGCGGCCTGACCAGGCTGCTGTTCTCACCCTGAAAAGAAACAAACCGGTCGTTCCCCGGCAGCGGCCGGCCGTCTCGGCGGACAAGTTGAGATTTGTAGTCGAACGTGTCCACGTGGCTGAGCCCCCCCGCGCAAAACACGACCACGACGTTTTTCACTTTCGATTCAAAATGTGGCTGCCGGGGCGCATAGGGTCGCAGTGGATCGATGGCCGGAACAATGGATTGTCCAGGGCCTGCTAACAATCGATCCTGGGAAAGCAGGGTTGCCAGTGCGATGCCGCTCAGCCCATCCACTGTTCGCGAAAGAAAACCGCGCCGGTCGAGCAGGCGGCGACCATGAGCTGTAAGTGGCGCTGGCAAATCTCGTCTCATGCTGCAACTTGTCGTCTGTTCAAATCCTACTGCAAGAACACAAACTCGTTTGCGTTGATCAACGCTCGACAGACCTGCGCCAATCCGTGCTGTTCGCACAATTCGGCAAGTCGTTGGACTTCCCGATCTGCGGCATCCCGGCTGAAGGCCAACTGGACCGCAAGCTTGACCTGCTCTTCCGCCTTCTCACCGGCCTCCTCGCGCAGCCTTGCGGCAAAGAATTCGGCCTGGCGATTCACGAACGTGCTGTTGAGCATGTTCAGAGCCTGGATCGGCGTGATCGACCGCGTCCGTTTGGCCGTCATCTGGCCGGCGTCGGGGCAATCGAACGCTCCGAAGACGTCAACCGCCTGCATTCGGATCTTAGTGGCGTAGACCATCCGGCGCCAGCCGGCAGCCTCGAACGATTGCTTGGGAATGTAATCCCTTAGCCCGCCCTTTTGGTTGAAGAAATCGAATCCGGGTCCGTACATCTGCAAGTTCAACTTGCCGCTGAGAAACAACATCGAATCTCGCAGGGCTTCCGCTTCCAGTCTTCTGGGTGGAAAGCGCCACAACAGGCGACTGTCGGTATCGACCGACAAGGCTTGCTGGCGTGGCGCGCTGGATTGGCGAAAGGTGTTGGACTCCAGGATCAAGCGATGAATATGCTTCAGCGACCAGCGGCTTTGAATCAATTCGACGCCCAGCCAGTCCAGCAGCCGCGGGTGAGTGGGTTGCGATCCCATGCGGCCAAAATCTGACGGCGTGTCGACGATACCGGTACCGAAATAGTGTTGCCAGATTCGGTTTACGATCACACGGGCCGCCAGCGGATTGTCGGCACTGGCGAAGTGGTGAGCGAGTGCCGTGCGGCGCTGCGCCTCCCGCACATCCTGGGACAACTGCAGCGAACCCAAAACGGCCGGCACATTGGGCTCTACAACTGCCCGGCGCCGCATCGAGTCGCCGCGATGGAGCAGATAGGTGGTCTCGGCGGCTGAGAACCGGCCAGCGAAAACCTGCGGCCCTGCCGACAGTCGCTCATATCTCTCTTGGGTATCGCGAGCTTTCGCCAGCAGTGTCGCGATTGCTGCCGTATCTTCAGGGGACACTCCACTCAGTGTTATCTGGTCCGCAGCGCGGTGGTCATCCAGATGCAGCATTCGATTTCCGCTCTCGGCGACGGTGGTCCAGGTTCCATCTACCTCCTCGACTTCGATCCGGAATTCGACGGGAAAACCGCCAGAGCCGTCGCCAAAACCGCGTTGCCAGACGACCCGGTCGATTCTCGTTGGCTTCGCCAATTCGATGCCAATCCAGGCCGGGCCGACCTCTTTTGCGACCCACGGAAAACGGTCGTCGTCCTGTAATCTGCCGTCGATGAGGTTGTCGTAGTGCCGCGTTTGATTGGCGAACGCAAAACTTGACCCCGACGCCCGCCCGCCGTTTGTTTTCAATGCCACGTTAAGCGTTGTTGGATCGGCTCCGGACTTTGACTCTTCGAGGGCCGAACTCCCCTGTCTGACAAGCGGTGTCCAGATCTCGAATTCATACAGCGAAGGGACGGACCCGTCGTGAGTGGCAGCAATTTTCATGCGGACGGATTTCGCTTTCACGGGTTTGAATCTCTCTTCGTGATAATCGGGTTCAACCGGCGGGAGCAGTTTGAATTGGTCACGTTTTTCCTCGAGTCGGCCCAGCAATCTGTCCAGCTTGCCTTTTGTGGCCGGAACCTGGGAGGCCCACTGGTCGTTCTCCGAACCCCGCAGCCGTCGATTGCCGTATCGCAACCCGGCAAAGACGGCCTGCAGCGAATAGTAGTCCTTCTGAGAAATCGGGTCGAACTTGTGGTCGTGGCAACGTGCGCAACCGGCGGTCAGACCCAGAAACGCGGCGCTGACCGTCTTGACGACTTCGTCCAGTTCGTCTTGGCGAGCCTGGCGCATGGACTCGATGTCTTTGCCAATCTGCCCCGGCAAATTGGCCGGACCGGCGACGAGGAATCCAGTTGCCGCATCCGTACCTGCCTGATCGCCGGCGATTTGCTCAAAGATAAACTGATCGTAGGGTTTGTCGGCGTTTAGCGATTCGATCACCCAGTCGCGATATTGCCACGCGTTGGGACGGGGCGCATTGGTTTCGAAGCCCCATGTCTCCGCCCACCGGATGACGTCCAACCAATGCTGGGCCCAACGCTCACCGTATCGGGGCGAACTCAGCACGCTCTCGACCAGTTCCCGATGGTCGGATGACGCCTGCCATCGTTTCAACTCGGAGGCCGTCGGCGGCAATCCGAGCATCACCAGATGGATTCGGCGGGCCAGAACACTCGGTTTCGCCGGTGGTGACGGCGACAGCCCTTTTTGTCGAAGCTTTGCCAGAACAAACGCATCAATTGGATTCCTGACGAACGGGTCTTCGACGAACGGGTCTTCGATGTCCGGCGGAGGACTCACGGGACGTAGCGGTTGTAGAGACCAGTGGTTGGTGGCCGCTGTTTCGATGTCGGTGTCGGCTGCTTCCCGCATCTCCGCGCCCTGATCGATCCATGTTTGCAACATGCGGATCTGGTCGGCCGAGAGCGGGTCGCCTTGCAGCGGCATTTTCAGATCGGCTTCTCTGCCGGCAACCAGTCGGAACAGGAAACTTCCACTACTGTTTCCCGGCACGATGCTGGGTCGCCCGTGATTGCCTCCCTTTAATAGATTCGCACGGCGATCCAGACGCAAACCACTTTCCTGTCTGGCCGGCCCGTGGCACATGGAGCAGTGTGCCGCGAAGATCGGTTCGATGTCGCGCTGATAGTCGACTGCACCAGTGGTTTCCGGTGGCGGCGCGCCCAGCAAAGTGTGGCTCAAAACGAGGAACAAGGACGCCAACACGGCAACGGGTCCCGTCACATCGCGGACCTCGGAACCCACAAACTGACAACTGAGCCTGCGGTATCTCATGTCACTACCGTTCAGAAGAGGAAAGGAGCGCTTACTGCTTGCGTTTGTAGCTGATGGAAAGTCCCGCGCGACTCGAGGTTTCGATGGTGGTCTTGAGTTCAGACCAGGGCACATTGAAGTCCTTCCACTGACCCTTGCGGCTTTCCAGAAAACTCCTGACCTTCTTGTCCAGGTCTCCGGCACAGGCAGAAGCCGTCAGTCCAGAAGCAAAAAGCGCGGTACCCAAAAAGACCAATCCTTTACACACGGTCTCATCCATGTTCGTCCGATGTATACTGCCTTCCCTTATCTGTCCAGACACCCGTGGGCCTCGAGGACCTGAACCGCTCGAAAGAACTCTGAGAACAGCTCCTTGGATTCCTGCGAAGGGCTGACTTTCTCCCTTACCACGCTTCTCAGGGCATCACCGTCGGGATGCGGCGGCCTTTTCTTAGCCTCAGACGAGAGTTGGAGCAATTCCCTGTATCTAACGTTCTCCAATGCGATCCGTGCTTCATCCTCCTGGGTCAGATCCAACCAGCCCTGGAAGGGTCGAGAAACTCTGAGTTGATCCGGGCGATTTCGGGCAAGATGCTTGACCGCAATCATTCCCCGCTCAATGAGGTTCAGCTGGTCCTTCAGATACAGATTCGCCACCTCGGAACACTCTGGAGCGACCGTGATTATCAGCTCAGTCAGCTCCCTCTGAAACTTGATTCGGGCCTCAGAGTAACTCGTATATTTCTTGGTAACACAATCTGCCCACTCAACAGCTGAAGGACTCGCCAAGAAAGTGATGAGCAGAAATGAGGGGGTCACTCCGCTGTAGCGAATAAGAAACATCAGAGCCTAGAATACCAAGAATACAAGAGCTTCCCTAGGCCCCACGGACGGCGCTCTCAGGCAGCGACAGGGAAGCGTCATTCCGAGCTTCAAATGAAACCCTGTGGTTGTGTAAATAGAGACTTGTGAACAGTCCGGCTATGGAAGGAGCGGGCCTTAATACCGCGGGCGGTGGGTAACGGCGGGGTCGAAAGTCTCGCTGCAGTGCTCAGCGGTCGCTGGGGCCAAAAGCACGGGTTGCCAACCGTCACGTCACTCCATACTTCGAGCTCTCCTGTGGTTGACTGCCAGCAGATCGCTTGCGGCCGCGTTTTCCGGCGTACTATGATACAACGCTCGACTCGGCATGTTGCCGGGTGGAACTCTTACCCATAGAAAGAGACCTCTATGAAAATCGTGCGATTTTTGAATGAAGCAGATGAAACGCAATATGGCTGCCAGCACGCCGATGGTACGACCACACGCATCGAAGGGTCCATTTTCGGCGATTTCATCGACACAGGTGAAGCGACAACCGTAAAGAAACTGCTTGCTCCCTTCGAAGCACAGGCCGTCCTCTGCATCGGACTGAACTACCGCAAGCACGCCGACGAAGGCGGTGCGGCCTACCCTGAACATCCGGTTCTGTTTATGAAGATGCCAAGCGCCGTGCAGAATCCCGGCGACGCGATCGTCTTACCCACGGCTCTCAAGAGCACCGAAGTGGACTACGAATGCGAACTGGCCGTGGTGATTGGCAAACCGTGTAAGAATGTGTCTCGCGACGCGGCCCTTGATTACGTGCTCGGGTACACGTGTGCAAACGATGTCAGCGCCCGAGACTGGCAACTCAAGTGGGGTGGCGGCCAGTGGTGTCGCGGCAAGACTTTCGACACGTTCTGCCCTCTCGGCCCCTGTCTGGTGACAACCGACGAGATCCCCAATCCCAACGCTCTGGGTCTCAAGACGATCCTGAACGGCACGGTGATGCAGGACTGGAACACCAACGATATGATTTTCGACGTCCCAGCGCTGATCGAGTTCCTGAGTGGCAGCAGTATGCTGGCAGCAGGCACGGTCATCCTGACCGGGACGCCGCATGGTGTCGGTGCCGCCCGCAAGCCTCCCGTCTTCTTGAAAGACGGCGACACCTGCACGATCGAGGTTGAAAAGATTGGCGCCCTCACCAATCCGGTCGTAGACGAAGCCTAGGCTTAGGCGGCGCGCGTGAATCAATAGATTTGAACTCCTCTTTAGGCTACTTCTTGACGTAGCCGCGGTGCACCCAGTTCGACTCCTTTTTTCCGCTACGGCTCTCGATGTAGAGCGCTTGATCGCTCTCTCGATACTCCACCTCGGTGATGTCCGCGACCTTGGTGTCTTTGACCGAGGCATCGGCAGCCTCCCAACTGGCCGGCCATCAGCAAGAACGAAACGGCCAGGCTGCTCGAGCACCCATTCCGTCCCAACCAGGTCAAGCTCAAGGACGGGCTCGCCTACCTCGAAGGCGCCACCGTCCTCCAGCGTCTCAATGATGTCCTGGGCACTGAGAACTGGTCCTTTCAGATCCTGGAAGGCCCCCTCCAGCTCGAAAACGAAGCCCTGATCAAAGGCCGACTCCGGATGCGCATCAACGGCCGCTGGATCAGCCGGAGGACTTCGGCGCTCACGCGTACCGCAGAAACCGGAAAACGAAGCAGATCCTCTCGCCGGAGTACCCCGGGACGAAAAGAATCGTCTCGTGGAACTGGTCGAGATCGTAGACGCCGAGGTCATCCATTAGTCGATTCGGGACTCCCATCAGGCAGGTTGATCGCGGGGATCAGGTACGTCGACAATCTGAGAGTTTCAGTTCTTTTCGCGAACGCCGCCGGATGCCAAGCCCGATGCCCAGCTCTCGTACTCCATCCGGACATCTTCCGGATCGCGGAATTTTTTAAACACGAGGCGCCCTCGAAAACCGTACTGCTGCCCCGACTCCACACGGTTGATGACGTACTGGAAATCCCAGGCTGGGCGTGGATAGCGGTTGAGCTTGAACTTGTAGAGGCTGAAGCGGATCTGATCGCGCTCCGAGTACATCCGATCGAACATGAGGATCAGCGTCATGCCGTGGGCCGCACGGCCGTAATAAAACGGTTGACTGTAACGTGGCCAGTCGTAGGACCAGGTGTTGAGGCGAAACTGCACGTCCGGGTCGTACTCCAGATCCTGAGCGGGCAGGCTGCGATAGTTGCCGCCACCGCGCCAGTGCGGGTGGCCTTCCGGAGCATCGGCGGCAATCCACTGCTCTTCTCCTCCATCTTCCGCGATTCCCAGGAAGTGAAGTGCAACCTCCTCGACGTCATTCATGTAGTTGGCGAAGAAAAAGATGGCGTATCCCCGTTCTCCAAACAGGGAAGCGTCTTCGGGTACACAGCGGAACTCAAAATCCACGTAGTAGGGTCGGCGAACCGTGTAGGTCAGAGTGCTGGCGACTTTCCAGGGGCTGTCTTCCGCCCGGCGGACAAGTTTCACCGACTTTCCGTCAGGCAGCCGATACAGATCGTACCTTCCGTGTCGAGGCGTGAAGCGGTTGTTGGGATTGCGGTGACCGGAAATCACGTGCTCGAAGTTCAGACCCGCCGAAGCGGCGGGGTTGTCCGGGTCGTAGGCATCGTATTCCGGGGCGTGACGGACACTTCTGAGCGAGTCGATTCCACTCAGAAGTTTCGGAGATTGTGCGTTGTCGCGAAAGACCACCGAGAGTTCTCCGGCCTCGATCCTCACGGTCCGGGCCGGAGTACCCTCTTCTTCCTCGATTACGGCAACACAGAGGGGCAGGATGGAGATCATCAACGAACCCGTCACGACTGCCGCCAGTGCGCTCCGCTTCACATCCCCATTCTACCCCCCTGGACATTCTTCCCCCGTCCGATCAGATCGCCGCAACGCAGGAGGACCCTTCGTGGTCCGATCGGATTGGTCCGATTCCAGACTGCCCCAAAACCCAACTGCGCTTCCTGCTTGCTTGCTAACCCGGATTATGCAAGAGATCTAAATTCAAGTGAGATTTGGGCCCAGAAAAAAGGCCGTAGCTCTCTGATATAAAAGGGTTTAGAGAAACAAAGACCCTAAACAGGAGCTACGGCAATGTTGAAAGCAGTCTGCCAGAATACCCTGCCATTTCACAGCCACAGAAAGATCACGACGCGTTTTGATGGAGGGAGCCCCACTTCCGACGCAGGATGGTTGTTGTTTGGATCCCTGGATCGTCAACATCGATTGTGCGAGGGCTTCAGTTCGTGTATTGCGGAAAGTCGAGACCGACGCTACGTTCGTCATGACCTGTTGAAGTTGATCCGACAACGAGTCTTGCAGATCGTGGCCGGCTACGAAGACTGTAATGACGCCGATACGCTGCGCTCGGATCCGATGCTCAAGACAGTCTGTGATCAGTTGCCAGAGAGCGATCCCGATTTGGCCACCCAGCCGACTTTCTCCCGCCTGGAGAACTCCGTCACCAAGAAGGATCTGATGCGTCTGAGCCGGTGGCTGCCAGGCCGTTATGTGCGCTCCCTGAAGAAGAGACGTCCCAGCAAGATCATCCTGGATCTGGACAGTACCGACGACCACACTCACGGCCAACAGGAGTTCTCCTTCTACCACGGGTATTACCGAAACCACATTCTGCATCCTTTGCTGATCTTCGATGCCGACACGGGAGACCTGGTCTGTGCCGTGTTGAGACCTGGCAACAAGGGGGCTGCCTCTCACATCGTGCCCATTCTGAAGCGAGTCGTGGAGGCCATCCGACAAGCAGTGGGGACGGATGTCGAGATTGAGATTCGGGCCGACAGCGGCTTTACCACGCCTCGGCTCTACGAGTTCTGTGAATGTGAAGAGAATAAACTCCAGTATGTCATTGGGTTAAGTCGAAACCCTCGCCTGCAGCGAGTGGTCGAGCCCCTGCTGGATTCGACTCGGCTGAGGTTCGTTGAGCTGGAGGAAAAACAGCGTCAGTTTGACGAGTTTCTTTATCGAGCCCACAGCTGGGATCGATCCCGTCGCGTCATTGTCAAAGTGGAGGTCGATCAGCGTGGCATCAATCGTCGCTTTGTAGTTACCAACCGGGACGATCTCTGCTCCCAATCACTTTATGACCACTACACAAACCGAGGGCAGACCGAGAACTTCATCAAGGCCTTCAAGAATCATCTGAGCATGGACCGACTCAGCTGTCATCGATTCCTGGCCAATCAGTTTCGACTCCTCCTGCATGCACTGGCTTACCAGATGTTCGTGCGCCTGCGCGACTATCTTCACGGAACCCCCTGGCACAAGCTCGAAATCGAAACCTTACGTCGTCGGGTCCTCAAGATTGGGGCCCGGATCCGACAAACCACTCGACGCATCTGGGTCCATCTTTCCTCAGCCTTCCCCGAACAACCCCTCTTCCACCTCGTCTTGAGTCGCCTGAACTCCAGTTAGCTTTTCCCAGCTCCCCCGAAAAACCGCTTCCGACACTCATCCAGGCCCAGATCTGTCTGAAATTCACTCCCCAAACCACTCAAACGCCTCGCCAACCCATATTCTTCGCAAATCCGCCTGTCACACCTGCCCGCTTCCGAGTTGGGCCACTTCTCGAGTCGTTTTTCAACACCGGACTACGGTTCTTGCATAATCCGGGCTAGGGCCCGAGCTATATTACATCGCTCAATCGGTGCTGGGTGGGTGGACGTGTGGGGACGGCCCGTACTCAAAGAGTTGCCAAGAGCTCCTGGGGAACCTGCTCTCGGCACGGCACGTGCTTCTCACAACCTCTTGCGCCAGCGCCCTGGATATCGCGTCAATGCTCTGCGAGATCGAGGAAGGCGACGAGGTCATTCTGCCGTCGTTCAATAGCACCTCGGCGGCCAACAGTGTCCTCAAGCGTGGCGCGCGGATTGTGTTTGTGGATGTTCGGTCGGATACCCTGACCCTCGACCTCGATCTGGTCGAGCGCGCAACGACAGACCGAACGAAGGCCATCGTACCCAGACATTATTCTGGCGTGTCCTGTGATATGGAGCGGCTGACCGCCTTCGCCCGTTCGAAAGGGGTATTCGTCGTAGAAGACGTCGCGGAAGGCCTCAACGCGAAATACAGGGGCCGGTGTCTGGGTACCATCGGTGACATGGGCGCCTTCAGTTTCCATGAAACAAAGGACTGCACCTGCGGCGAAGGCGGTGCTTTCGTCACGAGCAGCGAAGAGCTACTTGAGCGTGCCGAGATAATCCGAGAAAAGGGTACGGATCGGAGCAAGTTTTTCCGTGGCCAAGTCGACCGGTACACTTGGATCGATGTTGGTTCATCCTACGTCCCATCCGACATCGTCGCTGCCTTTCTGTGTGCCCAACTCGAGAGGATCGAACAGATTACAAGTAAGAGAAAAGAGATTTATCAGTACTACTTGTCAGGTTTGGAGCCGCTGGCCGATGCCGGCAAGGTGACGTTGCCGACAGTTCCGGAAGGCTGCGAGATTAACTTTCACAAATTCTTCTTGCTCACCAAGGATGCAGCGAGTCGCACCGCCATGATCGAGCATCTCAAGGCACAGGGAATCATGGCAGTATTTCATTTCCTTCCGTTGCACACGTCTCCGATGGGACGGCGGCTGGGATACGAAGAAGGTCAGTTTCCGATTACGGAAGACGTAAGTAGAAGAGTTCTTCGCCTACCGTTCTTCCATGAGCTGGATTTGAGGGAGGTGGAGGTGGTCGTGAAAGCCATCCGTTCGTTTTTCGACTCTTCCCCGGCTAGGTAAAGATTCAGGGCTGAGCTGTTGCCGCGGGAGATGGGTCACCGACTGAAGCACCTGCTCAGTGTTCCCCTGGCCTCGAAAAAGGAAGATTTGAAGATAGAAGATGCACGCGGTTGAAAAGGATGAGATCTTCACCTAGTTTAGTTGTAAATATTCGGTAAACCCATCCCTCCGCTGACACCATCAGATTTTGCTGGACACAGGACTTTCAATCGTGTATATAGGTGGACATGGGAGCCGCCCTAGGTCAGGGGGAGCAAGGCGTAGAGAATCGGGAGTCCCGGCAGCGGGCGTCGACAGCCGGCGTTCAGATCCGGGTGGATAAGGAGGAGTACATCAGCTTGCGTTGGGCTGCGGCGTACTGGAAGGCCCGGCACGGGGAAGCGGTCCGACGGAGAACCGATCTCAAGAGCGAAAACGAAGAGCTACGGGCACGCATTCGAGAGTTGGAAGGCTGTCTGTACGGTCGTCGTAGCGAGCGTTTGGTCTGCGAGGGCAAGAGCCCATCCCGGAGCCAGGTCTCAGCGCGCCCTCGCGGACAGCAGCCGGGGACGCGGGGACATGGTCGAAGCAGTCTGGATGGGCTGGAAGCCCGGGAGGAAGTGGCTGATCTGCCCGCAGAGCAGCGGAAGTGTCCCCGCTGCGGACGGCGCCTGGATCCGTTTCCTGGTACCGATGAGGCCCAGGTGGTAGAGATCGAGACGCGGGTCTGGCGTCGGGTGATCAGACGCAGGCGATACCATCCAAGCTGTGCTTGTGGGGTCCTGCCCGGCATCGTGACGGCGCCGTCACCAGGCCGTTTGATCCCGCGCGGCAAGCTGGGCATCTCGGTGTGGGTGAGGGTGATCTTGGACAAGTATCTTTATGCGCGTCCCAGCAACCGACTGCTGCAGGAACTGGCCGACCAAGGAGTGAGGCTGTCGGCTGGGACGATCGCGGGAGGGCTGAGGAAACTGCTCCCGCTGTTGGAGCCGGTCCGGGAGGCCATCCGTGTCAGGCAGTTGAGCGAGGATCGTTGGCAGGCTGACGAGACCGGCTGGCGGGTGTTCGAGGAGGTGGAGGGCAAGATAGGTCACGGCTGGCATCTGTGGGTGTTCCGATCCCCTTCGACGGTAGTGTTCACGCTGTCTCCCAGCCGCTCGGCCCAGGTGCCGGAGGCGCACTTCGGAGGCACTGCGGCCGGCATTCTGCTGAGCGACCGCTACGTTGTGTACAAGAAGTTGGCCAGACAATGGGAGGGTCTGGAGTTGGCCTTTTGCTGGGCCCACGTGCGACGCGACTTTTTTCCCTGGCCAAGTCCTGGCCCGAGTTGGAGGGGTGGGCGATGAGTTGGGTGGAGGGGATCGGAGGCCTGTTCGATCTGAATCGGTGTCGCGTGCAGGCCCGAGAACAGCCTGCCGGCTTTGCCGCCCGGGATCGGGAACTGCGGGGGGCGGTGCTGGGACTGGAGAGGCAGCGCGATGCGGAGTTGCAGAGCCGGGGCCTGCATGGGGCCTGCAGGAAGGTGCTGCGCCGATTGGAGCGACACTGGGAAGGGTTGACCGTCTTTTTGGATCACCCCGAGGTGGCCATGGACAACAACGCTTCAGAGCGCGCTTTGCGAGGCCCGGTGGTGGGTCGCAAGAACTACTACGGCTCAGGCAGTCGGTCTAGCGCCCGTCTGGCCGCGGTTGTGTTCACGATTCTGCAAACCTTGCAGCTGTGGGAGATCAATCCGCAACGCTGGTTGAGTTGCTATCTGCAGTGCTGCGCCGAATCGGGCAACCGGGCGCCGCCCCAACTGACGAGATTCCTGCCCTGGGAAATGGACCCCGACCGAAGAGCGGCCTGGGGTCGACCCGGTGGTCGGGAGGCGGCATGAAGCGCTACTGTGGCCGCAACTTCACGGGTCAGGAGATCGGGCAACTGTGCGACTTGATTGCCGACAACCCAACCCGCACGCGCGCTCAGCTGTCTCGATTGGCGTGCCGATTGCTCGAGTGGCGCAAAACGGACGGTGGCCTCAAGCAGATGAGCTGCCGGGTGGCCATGCTGCGCATGCATCGCGAGGGGCTGCTGCAACTGCCGCCCCCTCGCAACCGCAAAGGAGGCTCGGGCCGAATCGAGCACACTTTCTGCAGCGCCCCGCAGCCGCTGCTGTCCCGGCCGGTGCATGAGCTGGCAGGCCTGCATCTGGAGCCGGTCCTAAGCCGCCCGGACTCCACTTTGTGGAATGAATATATCGACCGCTACCACTATCTGGGATACAAGCCCCTGCCCGGTGCTCAGCTGCGCTACTTCGCTTGTTCGGAAAACCGCATCCTGGCTCTGCTCGGCTTTGGCGCCGCCGCCTGGAAAACCGCCGCGCGCGACCGCTTCATCGGCTGGCGTCCTTCGGAACGGGAGAGGAACCTGCAGCTGATTGTCAACAACGCCCGTTTCTTAATCCTGCCCTGGGTCGAGTCCAAGAACCTGGCCTCCAAGCTACTGGCCATGGCCGCCCGTCAACTCCCCGAAGACTGGCACAATCGCTACGCCTACCGACCTGTCTTGCTGGAAACCTTCGTCGACACTCAACGCTTCACAGGCGCCTGCTACAAGGCTGCCAACTGGATCCATGTCGGCCACACCCAAGGGCGCGGAAAGCTGGATCGTAACCACCAAGCCAATCTACCCACCAAGAGCATCTGGCTCTACCCCTTACGCAAAGACTTCCGCTGTTCCCTGCGCTCAACTTGAGTTTCCCTGTAACCCAACGCTCGAGATTACGCTTACGGGTTTACCGAATATTTACTTTAGTTTTGCCTAAGTCATTACAGTACAAGGTGGACGGGATTTTTCCGGGGGGGACAACGGGAGATCGATCCACTCCCGTGCCGCCGACGGCTTGATTGTGTGGATTTTCGTCATAGGAAAGCACGGCTACGGATTGGCCTTGGGGCTGACCCTTTTCGCACAGCAACTGGACTTGCGTGTAAACACACGACTCGGGCCATCTTGGCATCAAAGTCCGGAATCGAGTTTATTGAAATGTTAGTTTAGTTAGTTCCCGTCCGTTCGATTGTAAATGATTGGAAATAAAGGAGAAAGGTCACATTTTGGAGCTCCGATTTTGTCACCTTCTTTTGTTAAGATGAGTCTACTAAAACACTGAAACAAAAGAACTTATGCCAAACCCGGAGCTCCCAAAATGAGAAAGAACCGAGAAAATCAGCTGCCGCTCACGTCCCTGTGGCCCGATCACCAACTCAGCTACGAACTGCAGATGATCTCCCGGATCCTGGATGACAATCCAGAGATCCTGGACTTGGTTTTACAGGATCTGTCTGACAAGACGGATCCACAAAAGGGCTCGCCAGGACTCAGTGCCGAACAGGTGCTGCGTTGTGCCGTTCTGAAGACCTGGCAGCAGCTCTCCTACCAGAAGCTGGCTGCCAAGACAGCTCACTACACTCGAGTGGTCCTGCAAAGTGCCTCGCAGTGGGAAGATATCCCCAGCCTGGTGATTGTCGGCAAGTTGCGTCATTACTTGCATTTAATGCAGCAGGTGATCAAGCAAACCGAGCGCCGGGTCTTGCAGGGCGAGAAGGTACCGGCGGCAGAGAAGGTGGTTTCCATTTTTGAGGAGCATACCGACATCATCCAGACGGGAGGCCGCGAGACCACTTTTGGCCACAAGATCTTTTTAACTTGCGGCAAGACCTCGCTGTTGACCGATTGCTTGGTGCTCAGAGGCAATCCGGCGGATTCGGCTCAGATGAAGCCGATGCTCAAGCGCCACCATCAGCTTTACGGGCGCTATCCACGGCAAGCCAGCTTTGACGGGGGATTCGCCACCCAAGACAATCTGAGGTGGGCCAAAAAACAGGGCATTGTCGATGTGGCCTTCGCCAAGAAGGGTCGACTGAAAGTCTCAGAGATGGTGCGTTCCAGCTGGGTCTATCGGCAGTTGCGGCGTTTTCGGGCTGGAATCGAAGGCTGCATCTCGATGCTCAAGCGAGTCTTCGGTGCCAACCGCTGTACCTGGAAGGGCTGGGAGCATTTTCAGCAGTACCTGCATCTTTCGGTTCTCAGCTTCAACTTGCTGGTGCTGGCTCGACTTCGCCTCTAGGCAGCCAGTCGTTCGCTAGTTGAGGTGGAGTGTAGAGCTTGCGTATTGGTGTCTTCGCCAGAGGGCTTCAGGCGGCTTACTGGCAAAAAAGCTGGGGAACCACTGAAACAAGTTGGCCCCGCCAAAAAAGGTTAATATTATCAACCGGGATAGAGATCCAAAAAGGTCACTTTCCGGACGAGAACTAGTTAGTTAGTTAACTTAGGGTCCCACTCTGGGATGGGTGAACCCCCTCGCCTTTAGGCGAAGCCTTCAGGAGGCTTGGGGGTACACTGCGGAGGTGTCCGAGTATGGGAAAAGTTCGCATGCAGTGTATCGGCTGAGATATCACTTTGTGTTCATCACCAAGTACCGCAAGCCGGCTCTGCGAGGAGAGATCGGGAAAGAGGAGCGGGACCTGACGCGAGAGATTTGCCGATCATTGGATATCGAGATCGTGAAGGGGCATGTGCGACCCGATCATGTGCATTTGTTGTTGGATGTGCCGCCGAGATTGGCGCCGAGCCGAGTGATGCAGGCGATCAAAGGGAAAACGTCGCATCATCTACTGCAAGATCACCGCAAGTTGCGCAAGGAGTTTTGGGGACGACATCTTTGGGCACGAGGGTACTTCGTGGCGACGACTGGGAATGTGAGCGATACGATGGTTGCAGAGTATATCGAAACCCAAGATGTCGAGACCCGAGACGACGATTTTCGGGTCACTGAGTAGTCAGCCTGCGAGCGAAGCGAGGTCTTTAGGCGACTTCAGTCGCATGTCGAATCCACCGCCTTCAGGCGGTGGAGAGTGGGACCCTTCTCAAGGTCTTCCACCACACCCACCCGCCAATTAGTTTTAACCGACATGCTCTTTGCTAAATCCATCAGTACATGTGTTTTTTGCTTTGCGCAAAATCATAGATTTTGTAGGTTCAGAATCTAATCCCTGAAGGTAAGGTGCGTTCGCTTCGAGTTATTGTCAAAAGTTGGGTACGGACCCATTAGGCGGCGACCTCGTTTTCACGGATTCCGTTTACAAATGTGACGTTTTCTATGACCTCTCCGAGGCGCCGGCAACCTTGTAGCCGGCGCCATCTTTTCTCAGCGCTTCTGCATAGTTTGAAGACCATCGTCAGCATGGTTTGCCTGGACAAACAGCCTCGAGTCTTGGCCGTTCGCAGTCTCACGGTTGCGAAGGTCGACTCGATCGGATTTGTGGTTCTCAGATGTGGCCAGTGCTCGGCTGGAAAATCGTAGAAAGCCAGCAACTCTGTCCGGTCCTTGGCCAGGCAGGACGTGGCCTTTGGAAACTTCAGCTGATAGGTGGCAATGAACTCGTCAAAGGCCCTATAGGCATTCTCTCGAGTTTCAGCCATCCAGATCTGATGCAGCGCCGTCTTTGCTTTTGGCTGAACGGCCTTGGGCAGACAGTTGAGCACATTGCCCGTCTTGTGCATCCAGCAGCGTTGCTGTCGCGTATTGCCGTAGATCTTGGCCAGGGCTGATCAACGACGATTATTATTCCCGCGCATTGACTCATCCAAAATCGAACTGATGTCAGACCGTTGCCTCATCAAGAATCGAACCGAAAACTTGATGAGGAGGCGACGAATTGAGAAAAAAGTTGAGTTTGGAGTTGCGCCGAGAGTTGTTGACGCGCACCGCCGAGGATTACGCATCGGCCCGCAAAGGAATCAAGAGCCAGATCGTGGATCAGTTGGTTGCGGCAACCGGCTACGGTCGCAAACATGCCATTACGCTGTTGAACAATCCGCCAAGTAGCATTAGTTCTTCGCGGCCCCGCCGTGCCCGATACGATGAGCGGGTGAAGCGGGCACTGGTTACCCTTTGGACCACCGCCAACCGGATCTGCGCTAAGCGACTGGTTCCCTTTCTTCCCGAGTTGATCGAGGTGATGGAGAGGCACGGTCATTTGTCCTTACCCGCTGATGTCCGGGGAAAGCTTCTGACGATCAGCCCCGCCACCGCTGATCGATTGCTGGCCACAGAGAGAAGCAATCAGCGTGGCATGAGTACAACCCGACCGGGAAGCCTACTCAAGAAGCAGATCAAGGTACGGACCTTCGCCGACTGGGACGATCTTCAACCTGGTTTTTTGGAAGCGGACCTGGTCGCTCACTGCGGCGTGAGTGCTGCAGGCAGTTTCCTGCACACGCTGGTCCTGGTGGACGTTGCAACGGGCTGGACCGAATGCGTGGCCCTGCTGCGGCGCAGCGAAGCCGACGTGATCGGCGCCCTGAACTCCCTGCGTGGCCGGCTCCCGGTTCCGCTGCTGGGATTGGACACGGATAACGGCAGCGAGTTCATCAACTATGAGATGCTTCGTTACTGCCAAAGAGAGCAGATCACTTTCACTCGTTCCCGGGTTAATCGAAAGAACGATCAGGCCTTCGTGGAAGAGAAGAACGGCTCTGTCGTGAGGCGGCTGATCGGGTACGATCGCTACGAGGGACTGGGGGCCTGGCGGGCCCTGATTCATCTCTATGAGATCTTGCGTCTCTATGTGAACTTCTTTCAGCCCTCGATGAAGCTAATCGAAAAGCAACGCGAGGGCGCACGCGTCAAGAAGCGCTACGATCGGGCTCAAACCCCCTACCAGCGCATCATCGCCTCTGGTTATCTCACCAAGCGGAAGAGGGAGCGAATCGAGAGTTTGTACCGGAAGCTGGACCCGGTGACCTTGCTCAAAGAGCTCGAGCAACGCCAAGACCATTTTTGGACCTTTGCTAATGGACAAAGGGAACTCGAGGAGAACGACTCCCCCAGAGAGATGGATGCTGTCGTCAGGAAGTATCTCGTCGAGATCACCGCTTCACAAGAACCTAACGCGATCAGAAGATATCGACGGACGAAAAAGCCCCGGACTTGGAGGACCCGAAAGGATCCCTTCGCTGAAGTCTGGCCAGAGGTTCGTGTCCAGCTGGAAGTCAATCCCGCTCAAACCGCCAAAGCGCTTTTCGTTGGGCTTCAGCAACGCTATCCTGGTCGATTTTTCAATGGGCAACTGCGGACGCTGCAGCGACGAGTGAGGGACTGGCGTAGAGAGGCACTCTACAAGGCCGAGATCGCTCGTGTGGAACCGACAGCCTCCGAAATCGGGTCCCAATCTCGCCCAGTTGCTCCACCAGAAGGTCGCAAAACGGGTCTGGCTCCGGTCGCCCTCCGGGCTCCCTCACCCCGACCCGTTGTTTCTGAGGTAAGGAGCTAATAAAGTGTTCGGAACTGGGTTCGATTCCTAGTGAGGCAAGTTTCTGGCTTCGGTTCGATTCTCTAATGAGGCAATACGCGGGGAATTCTAACTGTCGCCAATCACAGGGCTTTCCAGAATCCGAGCGCTCCGTCGCCAATCGCCAGTTTTGGTCCCCTGTGCAGGCCTCTGGAGCGCAGATTCCGCAGCAACTCCCACCAGGATTGCTCACTTTCCCGGTAGCCATCTTCCACGGCAATCAGCTCCTTTTTGCCGTCCGCACGGGCTCCGATCAGCACCAGAAGGCAAAGCCGGCCGTCGTCAAAGCGAACGTTGGCATACACGCCATCGGCCCAAACGTAAACGTAGCGCTTGTTGGAGAGATCACGCAGCCTCCACTTCTCATAATCCTTGACCCACTTGCCTTTGGGCCGGCTGATCGTCTTGGCCGACAGTCCCGGTGCATCCGGCCCCAACAGTGCACTCAACGCATCCGAGAAGTCTCCTGTGGAGATCCCCTTCAGGTAAAGCAGGGGCAGCAGTTCCTCCACGCTCTTGCTACGTCTCAGATAGGGAGGCACCAGGCTGGAACGAAAGCGGATGATCTCCTCCGACTCCTCACCAGTTCCACGGTCTCGAACCCGCGGAATCCGAACCGGGATTCCTCCAATCCCTGTCTGGATCTCACGCTTCGGCAGGTAGCCGTTGCGAACCAGACGTTTGCGGCCCTGGCCATCACGCTGACCCTCGTACTCTTCCAGCAGCTCCTCCAGCTCGGCTTGAACCGCCTCAGCCAGAAGCTTCTGTGCTCCTTCACGCAGAACTTCCGTCAAGGCATCCTTCGTTGTGGTTGGTTCGTCGATGGAAACTACAGTATCTTTCTTCAAGGCGTATCCTCCTTCTCGGTCTCCGGGTGAATCCATGATTGAAGGTCACGGATTCAGGATACGCCGCCTCTCATACACAACTTCCGACCATAGCTCGTTCGCTTCAAGTGACAATCGGAAGAAGAGCTCATGAAACCTACGACCGAACGAGCAATCAAGAATATGTTCGCAAAATTTGGATTGGAGATACGCAGAATTCAAGGCGAGGACATGACTGACCTGCCCCCAGGAACGAGTCCACTCTCTAAGTTAGACCTGGGACCATTTGAAGTCCACTCCATGGTATAGAACTCTGGGCCTGGGACCTGGGTAATCTGGCCTCCGGCGCCGGCGGCCGATAGGCCAAGGCGCTGTGAGGCCGTCGCTGGTTGTACTCCCTGCGCCATCTCTCGGCCAACACCTTCGCTTCCCACAACGTGTCGAAGACTTCTACGTTCAGCAGTTCATCCCGCAGTTTTCCGTTGAAGCTCTCCACATATCCATTCTCCCAGGGGCTGCCGGGCTCGATGTATAAGGTCCTCACCCCAACAGCCTTCAGCCAGTCCCGAACCGCCTGAGCCGTAAACTCCGACCCGTTATCGGACCGAATGTATTCAGGCACTCCCCGATCCACGAACAACTCCGCCAATCGATCCAACACGTCCTGGTGATTCATCTGTCGTTGAACCTCAATGGCCAGACACTCCCGGGTGTATTCATCCAGTAGGGTTAATAATCGAAAGGCCCTTCCGTCATGGGTTCGCTCATGCACGAAGTCATAGCTCCAGACGTGATCCTTGTGAGCCGCTCGTAACCGAATGCAGGATCCATCATGAAGCCACAGTCTCCTTCGTTTCGGCTGTCTGGACGGGACTTTCAGCCCCTCCTGTCTCCACAACCTCTCCACCCGCTTGTGATTCACTTTCCACCCTTCCCAACGAAGCATGGCCGTGATCCGTCGGTAGCCGTATCGCCCGTAGTGCGTGGCCAACTCCACCATCTCAGCCACCAATCGAGCCTCATCATCGGGGATATGCCTTTCCCTTCGCTGGGTCGATCGAGCCTGTCCCAGCACTTGGCAGGCCCGACGTTCGGAGACGCGCTCTGCTCCCAATCTCTCCCTCACCCACACCACTGCGCGTCTCCTCTTCGTCGGGCCTAGAAGTTTCCCGAGGAAACTTCCTTTAGGATCTGCTTGTCCAAAGACAGATCTGCCACTAGCTTCTTCAACCGGGCATTCTCCTTCTCCAACACCTTCAACCGCTTGGCCTGATTCAGTCGAAGCCCTCCGTACTCCTTGCGCCACCGGTAGTAGGTCTGCTCGGTCACCCCAATCTGTTTGCACACCTGGCCCACCGTCTGTCCTTGGGCTAGACCTGCCTCTGCCTCACGCAGCTTCATGATGATTTGTTCTGCCGTAAACCGCTTCCGTGCCATCCTTGCCTCCTTCCTAAAACCGAAAATCCTAACATTCAACTTGGACCCGTTTTAGGGGGCAAGGTCATGACCGAATGCCATTCGATGATAGACATCGTTAGAAAAAACACAATGGTGGGAGAAGACAGCCTCGTAACGCTCTATCATCAAGCAAGATTCTGCGAACTGAATGGAATACCTGGGGACTTCATTGAGTGTGGTACGTGGAAGGGCGGATCTGTCGGGCTTATGGCGCTCGTGAACCTGAAGCACAGTTCCGTCCGGCGACATATTCATCTCTTTGATGCATTCCAGGAGATATGTGAGCCGGACGAGACGGTTGATGGCAACCGGGCCGTTAGAGAAGCATCCTCGGTCGGGGGAGGGGCAATGGGCAGGCTGGTTCCATTGAAAGGGAGTTACGATCACCTTGGCGGTCCAGGGACGATTGAAGGGAATAAAGAATTTTTGGAGAAGACGATCGGATACGATGCAGCACATCTCCACTATCACAAGGGATGGTTTCAAGACACACTGCCCGTGGACCACGACAGCATTAAACAAATCGCCATCTTGCGACTTGATGGCGATTGGTATGCGTCGACGAAGGTTTGTCTAGAGTATTTGTTCGATAAAGTGGTTCAAAACGGGTTCCTGATCGTTGATGATTACGGAACTTATGAGGGCTGCCAAAAAGCTGTTGATGAATACTTAGAAAAAAAAGGGATTACTTTGTATTTCAACGGCACACGCCCTCAGAGCAATTGCAGGTATGCGATCGTAACGTGAAACGCTTTTTTCTTTCTGACGGGCCAGCTCGGCGACGCGTCATGCCATCGCCTTAATCGTGAGGTACCTTCGGAGCATCCTCTTCAAACTCTTCCATCGACGTTTCGCCTCCTCGCCATAGGCTATGCCTCGTCGGCGCGCCTTGACCTCGGGCCCGAATAGCTCGCTCAATCCACCACCCGTTCAGACATTACAGTCCACCAGCCCGGCACTTACCCGGGAAGGATTTCAGCTAACTTAACTAAGCAACGTGGACCGGTGCGCCGGCCGCCGGGGGGCACCCTCATTGGTCCTTCCCCACCAGTTCCTGGAAAACCCGATAGGCGACGACATCATGAAATCCGTGCGCAATCATGGGAACGAGCAGGGATCCGGTAAGGACCAGCAGAATGCCGAAGAAGATACCTTCCCACATCGCCCACAGCCAGAATCCCAGGTAAGACAACCGCAGCCAGTGGAAGATTGCGAACAGGAGTGCGGCCACGCCGATGCCGGCCGCGGCGTTGTCAAAACTCCGAAGCACGAAGCCCCTGAAAAAAGGCTCCTCGGCCAGCGCCGCCATGAGGCCACCTGCCAGATAGGCCGGCCACGCCATGCCATCCAGAATCTCCCGTGCGTAGCCCTCGAATGCCACCACGTAGTTGTGCCCGAGAGACCGTTTCAGGACCTCGTGGAGCACACCATTGATGAGCAGTGCCGAGACACCTCCCAACAGACCCAGCGCGATCTGCCACCGCAGGCTCAGTTCATCCCCGACCAGGTCGCGCCAGCCGCCGATCGGCACATTCAACCCGGACCAAGCAAGTGCAACCAGCAGGGCCAGCCACCAACAGTGTTTGATACGAAAGATCATGCTGCAGCTCCTTCTCCAAGCCCTGAAGCAAAGCAGGAACCTCGCTCCTCATCTGGAGGGAAGGTGAATTACGGCATTCCTCTCAGCGCAGCCGTCCCGTAGGTTATCGTCATAGCCGCATAGGCGAGAAGGAAAACAATGTGTGCTAGGGTTTGCGGGCGTTTGCCCAGCCAATGTTTATGACTGTAATACGTGACCTGCAAGACCGTGCGGAACCCCCAGAACACGGCGATCGCGCCCGCCAGCCACACGGTCACCGGGTTCGTCCCGACGGCGAACTCGTCGGCAAAGCGCCAGGTCAGCAAGCCGAAGATCAAGACCGTCAGCGAGATGAACCAGAGATGTACCATGAACACCTGCCGGGGCAGGAGCGACATGCGATCCAGGTCCGCCCGCCAGCCCAGTGCTCTTACCAGGAACAGATTCAACCCTGCGACGACGATTTGAGCGGCGGCGCACAGTTTGAGTGACACCGGCAGGGCTTCTTGAATTACAAACATGCTATAACCTCCCGTCGTTCAGATTCCGCCGTACACGCGGCACGCCCATTCCAGGGATAACATGGTTGAGATCGGCGGAGGATCTGAAAATCGTTACCTTTTTCATGTTAATCTGTTAGTTCTGTAACTACAGAACTTTACTGCCAAAAAAGAACCCGTCCAAGGGGCCCTGAACTACGACGCCAGGCCCAGAAACTTTTTCACCTGGGTGCCCATCTTGAAGAAACTTTTGAGAGTGCCGCGGGGCAGGCGACGCATTTGTGTATACCAGCCGGTCATGGTCTCGAAAAACTCGTGAAGGGCCCCGACCCTTTCAGCCAGGTGAGTATCACCCTTTGCCGCGGCTTCTTCCAGACACTTGCCAAGCACCCTGAGTGTGGGGTCGAACTCGCGTCGCTTTCGCTCTTCCAGGATTCTGTCGAACATTTCCCAAACGTCGCTCATCGATTCGTAGTGGTCCCGTCTCTCGCCCAGGACCGGAGCCCGTTGCACGATCCCCCAGGACTGGAGCTCTTTCAGGCTGGTGCTCACGTTTGATCGAGCCACTTTCAGGGTCTGGGCGATCTGCTCGGCGTTGAGCGGATCCCTGCTGATGTAAAGCAGCGCATGGATTTGAGCCACTGTGCGATTGATACCCCAGCGTGTCCCCATCTCGCCCCAGTGGAAGATGAACTTGCGTTGAGTCGGGCCTAGATCCATTCGGATGTCCTCACCAGATATTTCATTGATTTCTGTTATTTCAGAATATATAGTAATAGTTGGGCGCTGTCAACGATAAGTTCCTGGCATGCTTCAACTCACTCGCTGCCCGCCGACAGGCGGGGGAGTGAGTCATGCCGTGAGGAGGGATCGGCACAACCAGCGGAGAGCTGATGAGACAACTGGAGGTTCAAGAAAACAGTGGCTGGTGGACTTGGATTCCACTCGTTGTGTTTCCAACGGCGGTCCTGGTCCTGACTCCAGACGAGTGGCCTCGCTGGGCTTTCATGTGGCTGCTCGCGTTTGGAGTGTTCGCCGGCTGCAAGTGGCTGAGTTGGGCGGCAACGCCTGCGGCACGATCGGTTGCCACGTGGCGCCAGGCCGGATACCTGCTGGCATGGCCGGGACTTGACGCTAAGACCTTCTTGAGACCGAGTCGCCTCAGCAGGCCGGAGCGGCCACTGCCGGGAGAATGGATTCACGCCGTCGGGATGGCTCTGATCGGGTTTGCCGTTTTCTGGGGTGTTTCCAGGGCGGTGCCCCCGAATCTGGAGGTGCTCAGGGGTTGGGTGGGAATGGTTGGGATCATTCTGATGCTGCACTTTGGCGCGTTTCATTTGCTGAGCTGTGTGTGGCGTTCCATTGGAATCGAGGCGCACCCACTCATGAACTCGCCACTGGCTTCAGTCAGCGTGAGCGAGTTTTGGGGGAGGCGATGGAATACTGCGTTCCGCGATCTTACTCACCGATTCCTGTTCTTGCCCCTGACGCGCAAGATCGGATACTACGCTCTGACGCTCCTGTTCATTGGCTTTACTGCCATCTACGGTTTCACTGCTCCACGACCTGGGTGATCGGGCCACAGAACTAGAATCAGCCGCAGGTTAGCGGCACAGGGATAGTTTGCAATACCTGACGAGCCTCTCGAGGGCCACAGCAATGGAAAATGAGGACGGCAAGGTCAAAACAAAGTCGTTGAGAGAACACCCGATCATATTTTTTGATGGTGTTTGCGGCATGTGTAACGGATTCGTCGACTTGATCCTCCGGGTGGACGAGAAGGGAATATTTCGGTTTGCACCTCTGCAGGGAGAAACTGCGAAAAGGATGTTGGGTCAGCAACCCGAAGACGCACTGGAATGGTCGATGTTCTATCTGGACGAACATGCCATTTACGATCAGTCCGACGCATCGCTGGAAGTATATAAACGCCTGGGGGGGCCATGGAGGATTCTTAGCCTTCTTCAGTTCATTCCGAAAGCAAGTCGGAATTCTCTATACCGAGTGATCGCCCGCAACCGTTATCGCTGGTTCGGGCGAAGGCAAAGTTGTCGCATTCCCGAGGAAGCTGAGAAGGACCGCTTTCTGCCCTGATTGCCAGCGTTTCTAATAGGATGCCTCTTTTGAGATGAAATTGCGTTTTGAGTCCGTCATCTCGGCCCCTAGAGAGGAGATATTCTCTTTTCACACGGTACCCACCTGTCTGGCGGTGTTGATGAGGGATTGGCCCGGGTTCCGTCTGCTCCATCACGACGGGAATGTGCTTCAAGGCAGCACCACATGGTTCGAGCAAAATGTGTGCCGGTGTATTCCGGTAGTTATGGGATTCCGCCACACAGTCTACCAACCGCCGAAGCGGTTTGGTGAAGAAGTGATACATGGTCCCTTTTCCCGATTCACGCACGTCCATGAGTTTGAAAAACAGGGAGGAGGCACATTAGTACGGGATGAACTTGACGTCACCCTTCCATCGATCTATGGCGGGGAAACTGCAATGCATCACGTCGTTGCTCCAAAGATTCGGAGAGTGTTCGAATACCGTCACCTCAGATTATCCCAGCTCGCTGAAGATGGGACTCTTGCCCGAGGGACCGCATTGAGCCTTTGAGACAATGGAAACAGCGACCTATCTCTTGTTCATGCTCGGTTGTCTGGGAGCGACTGATATCGCTCTGTATCGACGGCCCTGCTTGGAGTGCGTCTTGTTTTGCCCTCGTTCCGTTGCCTTGTTGCTGCGCTCAGCGTCGCTTCCCTCGCCTCGGTTCGCTCACATAGCTGTCCCTCCCCACGCTTCCCTGGTTACATCCCCGAAACACCCGGCCTTCCGGCCCTCACGGCTCCTTGTAGGCCCATCGTGACCCGCATTTCAGGACTTGCTACCCTCAGCTTGAAAAGCAAATTCCTATCTTCTATCTTCCTCCCGTACTCGTTCCAACATCTCTTTCGTTGCTTTGATGCCTTCTGGGTGTGCTGGTGGCGCCGATGAAAGTCGTGGCGGTCAGGCCTGCGCTCCTTGGAAAAGCGATCAATCTTACCAGTAAGATCATAGCGCGTCGGGCCTGCTCTTGTCCGGAATCTTCACAGCTGCCACACTTGCCGTCCTGGCACCTTTCAGTTGGAAGGATCATTTTGTCCACATGGTCTGGGTGGAGAACAACTCGCCCCAGCTTCTGGTTGCGGAGCGGCTACACGGGTCGGCGTTGATCGGTCGGTTCGATGGACAGAGGTTCATCGGACCCGGGGTCGGTAATCCGAATTGCGAGTTTGCCGGCCAACAACTGCTCGATTTGTTTGCCGACGATTTCCGCGCGCCAGCCGCAGGCCAGCGCCGGCACCTTGTTGTCATCGCAGGGTTCCAGACGCAAATGGTAGGCCACCAGGTCGCGCACATCCTGGACAGAGCCTACGAGACCGGGCGCGATGCTCCGGGACCGGCAAATGCTGGCCAGCGCGGCCGCCAGGAATTGGGCCATGGCCCGGACCTGACTGGGCGGGCCGCCACGAAACATTTCCGGACACTCGGCGTCGGGAACTTGCAGCCCGGCGGCAATCGCCCGTGACATCTGCGGAATCTTATTCTTCAGGTCACCACGTTGCAGTCCGCGCACCGCGCGGATGCGTTTGTGGTCCGCCTTACCGCGACGTGCCAGTTCCACGATTAGATCGTCCTTTAGCAGTCGGCGCACCGGACAGTTACGCCGCATGGCCTCATCCTCTCGCCACAGCCAAAGTTCGCGCACAATCGCCAGCGACCTACTGGACAAACGCGACGCACCGGAGATTCGGCGCCATCGATGGGCCCCTTTGCTGCGCTCGACAACGTCTTGCCAGGCGGTCATCTCGCGTTCGAACCAATCGAGACGCCCCAACCTGTCCAGCCGCCGGCGCAGTTTGTCACGCATGGGCACGAGATGAACAACGTCGTACATGGCATATTCGAGTTGACGACGCGAAAGCGGACGCCGACGCCAGTCGGTCCGGGTTTCTCCCTTGGGAAGCGACTGCCCGAGCAGCCCTGCGACGAGTTTCGCATAAGAGGACGGGTAGTCCATGCCCACCATGCCCGCCGCGATTTGGACGTCCCACCAAAGAGGAGGACGTCGTCCGATCGCTTGGCGACAAAACCAGAACTCTTGGCGCCCGGCGTGAACGACGGTCTCGGACCCCTCGGCCGCAAGCTGGGTCCAAAAGGGCGTAAGGTCGCCCACCATGCGAGGATCGATCGCCGCCAGCTTTCCGTCGACAGCAACCTGGACCAGGCAGAGTTCCGGACGGTACGAGTATTCCGAGACAAACTCGGTGTCGATGGCAACGATACTGGCGTCGGCCAGCCGTCGGCACAATTCATGAAGCTGGCCGTCGGTGGTGAGCAGTTCGTATTGCACGTCACGGGTCAGGTTAATTCATCTTCCCCGCTAAGAGAAGACGGTTTGCGCACCGTCGCGGTCTGTCCTCGGCAGCGCCAGCGCCCGGGAGGCGCCGTCTCTGTCTCAAATCGCGTTGAACTGCCCCAGGAATGCCGATAGCATGACCTTGCTCCCGAGATTGATTTCGCTATCGTAAAAGTGACCCAGATTGGGGGCGAGTGATCGAGTAAAAGTGACCCACCCCAATCAGACCTCTGTTCTAGGTTTGTTCAAGAGCAAAAGAACAACTAGAACGGAGGCCGGAGTGATTGGGATGGACCAGTACGAGCTTATCAGAACAGCCCACCGTGTATACGGAAAGAGCATCCGAGAGATCCGTCGGGAGACAGGTCATCATCGGGAAACGATTCGCAAAGCCTTGCAAGGGTTGGAGCCCAAGTACCGACGGAGAAAGCCACCCAGGTGTCCGATCATGGATCCGGTGGCACCGATTGTTGAGGGCTGGCTGCTGGGAGACCGGGATCGTCCTCGGCGTCAGCGTCACACGTCTCGTCGGATCTGGGATCGGCTGGTCGAGGAGCACGGATTTGGGGGAGCAGAATCGACGGTCCGGCGTTGGGTCCGGGAGTGGAAAGCGGCTCACGGCTGGGGGGCCAGCCAGGCAGTGGTTCCTCTGGACCCGGAAGTGGCCCGGGAAGCGGAAGTGGACTGGGGGACGGCCTGGGTCGAGATGGCTGGGGAGCGCCGGAGGGTGAAGCTGTTCGTGATGCGCTCACGCTACTCGGGCAAGCCCTTCGTGAGAGCCTATCCGTGGGAGCGTCAGGAGATGTTCTTTGACGCCCACATGCGAGCCTTTGCCTACTACCAGGGGATCTTTCGGCAACTGGTGTATGACAACCTGCGCCCCGCGGTGAAGAGAATCCTGCGGGGCAAGAAACGAGTGGAGCAGGAACGCTTTGTCTCTTTTCGCAGCTACTACACGTACAAGGCCCGCTTTTGCAATCCTGGAGTGGGCCGCGAGAAGGGTGGTGTGGAGGGCCTGGTCGGCTTTGCGCGCAGAAACTTCCTGGTGCCGTTGCCTCGAGTCAAAGACTTCGAAGAGCTCAACCAGATGCTCTTGCAGCGCTGCCGGCAGTATGGCAGTCACCGGATTGCGGGCCGGGAAGATGATCGAACTGTCCAGGAGCGATTCGAGTCGGAGAGATCGCGACTTCTGCCCCTGCCAGAGCGCCCCTTTGACAACTACAAGCCGCTGCGAGTGAAAGTGGATCGTTACCAGACGGTGCGAGTGGACCGTAACCGCTACTCGGTGCCCAGGGCGTATGTGGGTCGCTGGGTGTGGGCGCATGTGAGCTGCTGGCAGGTGGAGGTGTTTGCCGAGGGCCGGAAGATGGCAGAGCACGAGCGAGTGTTTTCCAACTGTAAGTGGCAGATCGATCCGCTGCACTATCTGGATCTGATCAGCCAGCGGCCTGGAGCGTTTGAGTCTGCCCGGCCTATTCTCCAGTGGCGAGACCGCTGGCCTGACGATTACGAAGTGCTGCTCGCCAGGTTGCGCAGCCGCCTGGGCGAGAACTCCGGCACTCGAGAGTTTGTCGGCATCCTGGGCTTGCACCAGCGCTATCCGGAAAGGCTTGTGGAAGAAGCGATTACCCGGGTGTTGGAGCTGCAATGCCCGAGCCTGGCTTCGATCCGGCACTGGATCCGTTACCAGGAAAGTTCCACTCAGTCGATCGCGCCCCTGCCTGCTCAGCTGATTCCGGGGATCACGGACCGTCGGGTCGAGAGGATGGCAGTGGCGAGCTTCAATGCCTTGCTGAGGAGTAGGGGATGAGCCGCGCCAGTGAAGCGGTATTGCTGAAGGATCACCTCAAGGAGTTGCGGCTGCCGGCCATGCGGCGAGATTACGCCGAGTGTGCGCGCCAAGCGCGGGAAACGCGGGCCAGTTATGAGGGCTTCTTGCTGGATCTGGTGAGCCGCCAACTCGAGCAGCGTCGTGCCAATCAGCTGGAGCGAAGACTCAAGCAAGCGCGCTTTCCGGTGATGAAAACGCTGGAGAAGACGGATCTCGCGTTGTGGCCGACACTGGATGCAGTCGAAGTGCGGGAGTTGATGGAGTGCAGTTGGATCTCCGAGCGAGAGAACGTGTCTCTAATCGGCAAGCATGGAACGGGCAAAACGCATGCTGGGACGGTGCTGGGAGTGGAAGCGTGCCGGCGCGGACACCGGGTTTTGTTTCAGAGCGCCTCCGGCCTGGTCAACACCCTGGTGGAAGCCCGCGAGGAAAGGCAGCTGGAGCGAGTGTTTCGAAAGCTCGATCGCTTTCACCTGATCGTCCTCGATGAGCTCGGCTACATCCCATTCTCGGAACAAGGAGCGCAACTGCTGTATCAAGTCTTTTCCAATCGTTACGAGAAGGCTTCGCTGCTGGTGACCTCCAACCTGGCCTTTGCCGAATGGACACGGGTCTTTGGCGATGCTTCCCTGACGGCAGCTCTGCTGGACCGGTTCACCCATCGTTGCTACATCTACGAGTTCGACTGGGAGAGCATCCGTCTGGCCGAGAGTCTGAAACGGCAAAAGAAGATACGCCGGAAAAGATCCGCCAAGTCGAGGCCAAAATAGCCTTCTGGGCCCCCGGAAGTGTCTCCTGACGGCCACACAGCAATGTCGCCTCGACCCGTGGCCCGTACATCTCCACCAGCAGGGACTTCAAGGGGGGCATGGGGCCAGTAGACCGCTGAGGGGCCGGTCGAGTCGCGCGCCGAGAGGGGCACTCCGTTCGGGCTCGCCCTCACTACGTCCCCTCTCCATCAGTCTTCAGGAACTCAAGGAGGTGGTTCTCCAGGATCAATTAGAACAACGTATCCCAGGGTGGGTCACTATTCCGTGATCACTCCGGGTCATTTTTCCCTTGTCATTCCGACGAGATACTCCTCGGCGGAATCCCATGCCCGAACAAATTGTGCGGATCATCGAAAGTCTAGGTGTCGACCCCCGGGCCGCGTCAATCGCCGGTCCAACAGCAGCCTTTTTCCTGATCATGATCCTGGCAGTGATCGCCTTCTTCATCGCGAAGAGGGTGCTTCTGCGGATCGTCTCTTCCATTGTCAAGAGGACCAGCACGGTCTGGGATGATCGCCTGCTGGATCACCGCTTCTTCCTCTGGATTGCCCACCTTGCGCCGGGGATCGTGATCTACCTGCTGGCTCCAGTGGCCCTCGAAACTGCTCAGCGACTCATCGCAGTGGTCCTGGGATCCTGTCAAATCTACATGATCGTTGTCGGGCTGCTGGCCTTGGATTCCCTCCTCAACGCGGGTCTGGATATCTACAACAGCTACGCTATCTCTCGTCAGGTCCACCTCGAGAGTTTTATTCAGGTGGCAAAGATCCTGCTCTATGTCGTGGCTCTGGTCGTGATTCTGGCGACCGTCCTGGGGAAGTCTCCTACGTATCTGCTCAGCGGAATGGGAGTTCTCGCCTCAGTGCTCATGCTGGTTTTCAAGGATTCCATCCTGGGTCTTGTGGCAGGAATCCAGCTCTCCGCCAACCAGATGCTCTCCAGAGGCGACTGGATTGAAATGCCCAGCCACGGGGCGGACGGTGATGTCATCGATATTGCATTGACCACCGTCAAGGTCCAGAACTGGGACAAGACGATCACCTCGATTCCGACCTATGCGCTAATCTCTGATTCCTTCAAGAACTGGCGCGGGATGTCCGAGTCGGGCGACCGTCGGATCAAGCGAGCGGTTCACATCGATATGCAAACGATCAAGCTGTGCACTCCGGCGATGCTCAAGCGCTTCTCCGAGATCACATACATCGCCGGCTACTTCCAGAAGAAACAGGACGAGGTCGTCTCCTGGAACCGAGAGCAACAAGTCGAGAAGAGTGACCGCATCAACGCCCGCCACCTGACGAACGTGGGTACCTTTCGTGCCTATATCCTGGCGTATGGTTAAGCAACCGTTTTTCTGTAATTTCCTTTAGAGAAGGATTTCTCCACCTGTTTTTTCCAGCCGGCCAGGTTCAGGTATTGGCGGCCGGTTAACCACTCCTCGTGTATCTCTGCAAGCACAGCTGAGATGAGCCGCATCGCTGAGGCTTCGTTGGGAAAGATCCCCACCACCCGGGTTCGTCTCCGGATCTCCCGGTTCAGTCTCTCCAGTCCGTTGATGGTCCGGATCCTTCGCCACCAGCTCCTCGGAAAATCAAACACCGTGAGCCCTTCATCCACGTTTTCTTCGAGCCACGTAACGAACTCTGGCGCAATCTTTTCGAATTTCTTGATCACCTTCCCCTTGAGCTCCTCGGCATCCTCTCGAGACGGCGCATTGAAGATGTCGCGCAGGGCCTGTGCAATCCGCTGCCGGTCTTCTTTACGACGGGCATATTGCTGAGCATTCTGGCTCAGATGAAACTGGCAGCGGTTCCAGGGCACTGACGGATAAACCGCTCGCCTGGCCGCCTTCAATCCCGCATGATCATCGCTGACTAACAGCTCGACTCCTCTCAGCCCCCGCCTGTGCAGATCCGCCAGAAACTCTCGCCAATGCACTTCTGCTTCGCTCAGCCTGGCGCTCAGACCCAACACCTCTCGCGTGCCGAAACGGTTGATTCCCATGGCTTTCAGGATAGCCACGTCCTGTACTCTGCCGCCCTTTCGAACCTTCTCGTAGTGGGCATCTAAGTACACGATCGGATACTCCCCCAGCTCTCGGCTTCGAAACTCCTCCAGCCCTTCGTCCAACATCCCGGCCACTCTCGAGACCTGGGTGGCCGAGATCTCCAGACCACACAACTGCTCGGTAACCTCGGTAACCTTTCTGGTCGAGACTCCCATCACGTACATCTCGGCGATGGCCAGTTTCAATGCCTTCTCCGAACGGCAGCCTCGCTCCAGCGACTTCGGATAAAAACTCAACCCTCGAACCTGGGGAATTTCCAACCGCAGCTCTCCAACCCGGGTCTGTATCCGCTTGCCTTTGAATCCGTTCCGATACCCTCGTCGGTTCTCCGTCCTCTCGTAGGCTTCCGCTCCCAAGAACTCGCTTCTTTCCAACTGCATGGCCACGTTGAACAGCTTCTCCAAGATCCCTCGAAAGGCTTCTGTTCCTTCCTCGATCAACTCCTCCAGAATCTCTCGTGGTACTCTCTTTTCCAGGTCTGGGTTCATGGATTCTCCTTTCCAGATTTGCGTTTCTGTTTTTGGAGAAATCCTGCCCCAGACCTCTGTCTTTTCGACTTAGGCCTGACCAGAATTTACAGAAAAAAGGTTACGTCACTTGGCGTATTTGAAGCATCACCCCGGGATCACCCAGGACATGACCCTGCTGGTGCGTCAGCTGGTCCCCACGAAGAATGGTCTTCCCATCGAGATCTACTGTTTTACCAGCGACACGCGTTGGGCCTACTACGAAGACATCCAGGCCGACATCTTCGACCACATCCTGGCGATTGCCCAGGAGTTCGACCTGCGCGTCTACCAGAACCCCAGCGGCAGTGATTTCCAGGAGCTGTCACGCGACCGGGCTCTTCATCCTTGATCTCTTCCCCGAGGCTCGGAATAGTGACCGCCATGCTGAGAACCGTTCTTACCTTGATCCTGATTCTGCTCTTCCTGCCCTCCCTGGCCCCGGCCGAGGAATTCGATCTGACGTTCCGTCCTCTCCCGGACGGCTCCGTGGGCCGGGATTTGTCCGTCCCGACTCGGGACGGACTTTTCGTCTACGGCTATGTCAGGAAATTGGAACTGAGGGAAAGGGGACAGTCTACTCTGGGTGCTTCTTCAGGGAAGTGTTGTTAATCGTCTCCAACATCCTCGGAAGACACGATTCCACCTGAATTTCTGGACTTTGCTGAGTCGTCAAACATGTGCAAAGAACGCAAGATGCCTGACTGAAGCTATTCGAGGCAGCTGTACGGCGGATCTCACGGAGTCTTGGTGAGGAGTACTCCGCCCTCAACAACAGTTGCCTGAAGAAGCACCCAAAGGTTATCGTGCACGGGGTGAAGGAGTTCGGTCTTGGCTTTGCCCGTGTCGTCATAAACGACCAACTCTGGATTTAATCTGAAAAGGCCTAAACCTGCAATGGAGTAGACGATGCAAATAGCGATCATGGGTGCCGGGGGACTGGGAGGATATTATGGAGGCATGCTGGCCCGGGCCGAGGAAGATGTCACCCTGATCGCCCGAGGTCCACACCTGGAAGCGATACTGTCCAAGGGGCTGACGGTGAAACTACCCACCGCCGAGGAATTCAACGTAAAGGTCAAGGCTACTAACGATCCTGGCGCAATCGGGACGGTGGACCTGATCCTGTTCTCGGTGAAGACCTACGACACCGACGCGGCAGCGGAACTGATCCGTCCCATGGTCGACCCTCACACCGTCGTAAGCTCCGTTCAAAATGGGGTGGACAATGGGGACAGGATCGAACGGGCTGTGGGGCCCGGGCATTTCGTTCTTGGGGCAACCTATATCAACGCACTGGTGGAGCAGCCGGGGGTAATTTTTTTAAGAGCGAATAATATGACCTCTTTCGGGGAAACGGATGGCAGCGTTACTCCCCGGGTTCAGCAAATAGTCACGGTCTTCCAGAATGCCGGCATCGATGTGGAGCTGCGCAAGGATATGCGGAGCTTCTTGTGGGAGAAGTTTGTGGCAATTTGTTGTCTTGGCGGCGCCGAGATGCTTGCCCGGCAGCCCCTGGGACCGGTGCTGGCCACGCCGGAGTGCCGGGCACTGCTGGAGGGCCTGCTACAGGAAGTGATCCATGTGGCTCAAGCCACGGGGGTGTCCCTTTCCCCCGAGCTGCCAGATCAACTGATGGACTTGATTAGCAACCGGTTGCCGCCCACCCACCGTACGTCGACCTTCACCGACCTAATTGACGGCAAGCACATGGAACTTGAGGCCCTCAACGGCACCGTGGTCCGCCTGGGCCGGGAACACGGCGTAGACACGCCTCTGAATTTCGCGGTTTACGCCGCGTTGAAGCCCTACGTTGATGGTCCGTCCGCATCGCACTGAGACCTGCAAAATGCGGAGTATAAAGAAGCAATAAAGGTTATATAGTTTTAAATAAAGGATCTGCATGCGCTAAGTCGTCCAGAGAGTAAGGTTCCGGAGGTCCTTTTGAGATCGGCGCCCGAAGAGCAGGCTCAAGCCGTAGGCGACAACGAACAGAAAGAGGTTGGACAGGACCATAATCCACGACATCTCCGGAAGCCAACCTGAGGCACCCGGAAGCAGTCTCTCTCCCGCCGCGCTGTCCAGGAATAACCACAGGCAAATCCCGGTGAAGGTGCAGAGGGTGGCGCTCAAGGCAGCCCGATTGTTCACCCGCCGAGTCAGGAAGCCTACCAGGAACAGACTCAGAATGCCCCCGCTCAAGACGGAAAAGACGAGCGTCTGTAAATCCATGAGTGTCTGGCTGCGGCTGTAGTGGATCAGCAGAGCGAGTCCGATCATGAGGGCGCCGAAAAGCACCGAAAACCAGCGGCCGATCTTGACGTAGTGTCGCTCATCGCGGTCCGGGGCCATCAATCGGCGATAGAAATCGGTCGTTACCGTGGCGGCTGATGCGTTGATGCTGGAATCCAGTGTGGACATGGCGGCTGCCAGCAGTCCGGACAAGACGAAGCCGGCAGCCCCGGCGGGAACTTCCGTCAAAATAAACAGGGGGAAAACCTGTTCGGGCACAATCTGATCCAGTTCGGCTCTGGGAAAGTTTTTGTAGAGCACGTACATGGCCGTGCCAATGAAAGAAAAATAGACCCAGACCGGCACTGCCAAAAGAACACCGATCACCAGTCCCTTGCGGGCTTCGCGGTCACTCCGCATCGAAAGGTAGCGTTGAACCGTCATCTGATCGGTGCACATAAACCCGAGAAACACGCAAAAGTAAAGCAGCATGAGAACCCAAAGGGTTTGCTCGCTCCAGTTGAAGGCCGTATTTCCCACGGAGAACTTTCCGTCGGCCTGGGCCTCGGTGAAGATCTGCGTCAAGCCACCCGGGAGTAGACCAGCCACAATGGGCAGGCAAATCAACCCTCCCCCGATCAGAGCAAGCGACTGAATGAAATCGGTCCAAATCACCGCTTCCAGCCCACCTGCCACTGTGTAGGTAGCCACCAGTAGCCCGAAAATGACAATAACCCAGGCCAATGGGAGTCCGGTCATAGCCTCGAAGGGCAAACATACCGCATACAAGATGACCCCCAGGCGAAACATCTGAAACAACAGAAACCCGGCTGCTGCATAGAGGCGGGCCCAGATTCCGAAACGCCGCTCCAGATACTCGTAGGCAGAGCGAATGTTCCCTCGCCGGAAGAAGGGCATGAACAGATAAAGACCAGCCAGGCCGGCCAGCGGATAGGTCAGATGGGGGAGCATGTACCGCCAGTCTTCGCGGTAGGTAAAGCCGGGCATCGCCAGAAAGGTCATGGAACTGACGATAGTGGCCAGCAGAGAAAACCCGACTACCCAGCCGGGCATGCGCCGACCGGCCAGGAAATAGGCATCCGAGGATTTGCTTTTGCGAGCGGTGTGGACGCCAATCGCAATCATGGCGGCGAAGTTCAGACCGATCACGATCAGGTCAGGCCATCGCAGCAGGTCGTGGTCCATGAGAAGCTAACTCCAGCTTACCACTCACCTCGTTTTCCGAGGGACACTGATTTTCTTCGGGACCCAGGCTCTGCTCCGCAACGCCATCGAGAAACTGGGATTCTCGGCTCGCGGCTAGGGAACCAGACCTCTTCCCAGCGAGGCTGATGCCACTGTCCACTCTCTCTGGTCGTGAAGTCCAGGGTGCTCGGTGTGCGCTCCGGGTAGGAAGGCCAGCCGATGGTGCCCCGAGCCATACCGTCGGTACCCTCGATCCTCCATCGGATGTAGATATCTGACGCCGATCCTTCCGCTGAAGGACCGGCCCAGACGTCGTCCCAGGAGGCGGCCCGCAGCCCGCTAGAATATTCCAGGATATAGAGACAAATCCCGTCCTCGTGATCAAACTTTTCAGAGGTGCGCGGGTCGGTGCGGACGCTGGCAAAAACGCGCAGCGGATCCCCGAACCAGAAACGGAACGTATCGAGATGATGGATGGACATGTTTCTGAGCGTGACCGAACCCAACCTCTCATGCCAGGGCATCCAGTGAGGGATGGCCCGCATGTCGACGGTAGCCAGAACCGGATCTCCCAGTTCCTTCGTGTCCAGCAGACTCTTGCAGGCGCGAACCGATTGGTCGTAGCGCATGTTCTGGTTCACCCCCAGGGTGATCCCAGCCTCGCCGCACAAGCCACAGATTCTCCTCGCTCCATCGTAGTCGTTGCAGAGAGGCTTCTGGGCCAGGATCCCCCGAATGTGGGGATGACGAACCACTTCCTGGACGACCTCCAGCTGGATGTCCGGCGGAACCGCTATGTCGACGACCTCCACCTCGGAGTCGGAGAGCATCTGCTGGTAGGTGTCGTAGACTTTGGGAATCCCGTGGCGTGTGGCCACTGTCCGGGCATGCTGCGGATTTCGGGAGGCAATCGCAACGGGATTGAATCCGGCCTGTGCATAGGCCTCCAGGTGGCAATCCGCCATGATGAATCCCGAACCGATACAGCCGATTCCTGTATCTTTGTTGATCGGCAATCTCGGCAGGTAGTCGACTTGAACTGAACTCCCGTTACCAGCCATCTGTTTGGTCTCCCTAGAGTGCTCGAGCCTTCTTTCTGGTCCCGTGGCGATTACATTGGAGACCATCTTCTCAGAAACATTGGCGCGCAGACCAGGGTTGGCTGCGTGAGAGAATGATATCTACCCGGAGTGCGTCTTGTTTTGCCCTCGTTCCGTTGCCTTGTTGCTGCACTCGTCTCCCTCCCCCAAGCTAATTGGAGTTGTCTGGGATCTCTGCTCAGGCCAGGAGCATTTTGACGACCCTACCATGCTTGACTGCGGCACGCATGCATGGAACCACTGCTGGGCTACGTGGCTGAGGTGATCAACCCCAAGACCTACAACACCTCCGAGATGTGTGGCGTGGCGGACATGATTGCCATGGGCTTGAAGCTGATCGAAGCCGGCGCTGGAGACTACTGGGACGATGTGGACCGCTGGACACGCAACCACTTAGCCGAGGGGCAGTTGACCCCTTCCGACTGGGTCGCAGAGATGATCAAGGACAAGCCCGTCAAGACCCCACTGAAAGCCGAGTACTTCCCCCATTTCTTTGAGCCGGGCGACTACACGACCGAGAACGTGGGCGAACGAAGTGTCGGCGGGTTTGCCGGTTGGCCTTCGGTCAATGACTGGCAGGGACAAGAAACCAGGAGCATTGCGCACTGCTGTACCGGCAATGGCACCAGAGCCATTTACTACGTCTGGGAAAACATCCTCCATCACCAGGATGGCCGGTTGAAAGTGAACCTCCTGCTCAACCGGGCCTCACCCTGGGCGGATGTGAACAGTCACATCCCTTACCAGGGCCGGGTGGATGTCAAGGTAAAGGAGGCTCGTGAACTGTTGATTCGGATTCCGGAGTGGGTCAAGGCCAAAGACGCTCGCTGTCAGGTGAACGGCAAAGAGCGTTCACTGTCCTGGCAAGCTCGCTATGCGGTGGTGGACCGCGTCAGGTCTGGAGACGAAGTGACGCTGACCTTTCCTATCGCGGAGCGGATCAACCGGGTTCAGGTCGAGGGTCACGAGTATAAGCTGGTCCGCAAGGGCAACGAGGTGGTCAACGTCGATCCGCCGGGGAACAATCATCCCCTCTACCAGCGCGACCACTATCGAGAAAACCAGAGCGCAGTTGCAGTGATGATCTGAACCAACAGCGGTACAAACCGCTCAGCGGTGGACTACGCTGCACGTCTGAGGGATACGATCGGTAGGTGACGCCGTCCGTCCCGGGTCGAGTCCAACATAAGATTCGCTGGACCACCACACCATTCCGTAAGCCCGGGATCAAGTCTCAATACTCACCGGAACCTGCTGCTGCTCCGACTCGACTTGGCCATGCGCTCGCCCCTCAGAATCACCGGGACACATAGATTTCCAGATCGTCCATTTTCCACGTATTTTGCTGATAAGTGCCCAATCCCATGACCGTCAGGAAAGCTCCGCTCTGGACCGATTCCGGGCTGGAAGTGAAGTACCCTGAGATATCAACGGTATCCATCACCTGGTCGTCCAATGTCCAATATACAGTGCTGGCGTCGTTGGTCAGGTACAGCCCCCAGCGGCGGCTGCGCCCGAGGATATCCTGGATTTCCTGCTCAGTCCGGTAAACTCTGGCGGCGAGGCTGCAGACGGGTTCGCTAATAAACACTCCCCCGTGAGCGATCTGCTCTTCGTGCAAATCTCTCAGCTCGCGCGGGCTCATGTCTTGATTGGGCCGTGAATGATCTCTTCCGAAGCCATCCCTCGGGTACTTCTCATGGTCTTCGGGCACGAGGCCACGCACCAGGTACACGAAAAGTCCGTCGTCGCGAAGGAGATCGAAGTGTAGCTGCACTCCACGCTGGTCGTCATCCTGGTCCCCCACCCATCCTTGCCAGCTCGCGACCGTCAGGCTCCAGCAATGGCTCAGGTTCTGTGTCCAGTTGACTATTTCTTCTGGCGCTTCCATCTCCTCGGAAGGATCTTTTTCATGGCTGAAATCTACCAGCGTGATTTCCACGCCGTTCGTCCCAGCCAGCCCCGGATTAAAGGTCTTCTCAGTCGTGGCGAAACCGCCAAAAACCACGTCCAAAGAGGCCAAGCCAGGCCCAGGGGAAGGGGGGTGTTGGACATCCATCAGCCAGTATCCGCCTTCGGTTCTGGCCTGGGCCTCATAGAGTCTGGTCCACCGCGTCAGGTCGAAGTGATCCGGCGGGCCGTACTCCTTACTGAAATCGTCACTGAACCGCAGCACCAGATCCACTTTTCGCTGCTCATGCTCCTGTTGAATTCCGATTCTGGAGGGTTCTGTTTCCGAATCTGGCCTGCACCCGGAACCGGCCAGACCAATCGTAGCCACTGTGAGAAGGCCGACCAGCGCCCGATCTATCCTCTTGCTCATCGTCACACCTCACTTTTGATCACAGGGGGTTCTCTTTCCCCAAGTCACACAGTTGATGACTCCGATGCTAGTTCCATGCCCGCTGTGAATGCAATCCAAGCGTTGGGATGCACATGAAGAGCATTCAAGAGGGAATCGAAGTAGGTCGGATGGCTGTCATCCCCCCCCACATGTTCAAAGGGTTCGAGCAGCACCACAGATTTACCCATGCGGTCTGCCTGTAACGCAGCTACGACCCCTCCGGAGGTGGCTCCGTAGATACAGAGGTCATACTCATTGGCTGGAATCGAATAGGCTCCAAGCAATAAACACAGAATAAGAAATAGGATAAGCCGACAGCGCGCGCCACGGCGAAACATTGCAAATAGCGGCGTCGCTGGGCCGCCGTGTATAGTTGAAGAGCGGCATCGCCTGAGGCTATGGACCTACCTATTGTCGATTTGCCAGCGAACTGCATTAATTGACGGCGATTTTCGGTACTAAGAAGGCGAAACCACCTCAAGGCTCTGGAAATAGCCCCGGTAGAATCCCCGGTCACGACTGAGCAGACGATCAGCCCGGCGCTGGGAGTGGGCGCCGATGAGAAAGTCGGCAAGGACTCGCTGACGGGGTCCTCCCTGGATGCGGTAATCGCGCCACATTTGAGCCGCCAGAGTGCAGATCTCGACGTCGAAGTCGTCATAGATGAGCCCCATCTCGCTGGCTACGCCCCTGAATTCTGAGGGAGGGAAGAGGGCCGCCGCCGATTCGCAGAAAGCCACCGGACAGATGATCACAGGACCGGCAAATAGAGACGCTTCGAGTAGCAGCATGGAGGCTTCTGCGTGCTGCGTGTCGTCGAGCAGGATGTCCAGGAGTAAGGAGGAATCGACCGCCGATCTCATTCCTCCTCCCCGTCCCGGAGCAGGGCTAGAAACTCCTCGGTTCGCCCGGGAAGCCCGCGGGTCCTGGCGATCCCGCGAAATCGGGCCAACGAGCTAACGGCACCTCTCTTCACGAGCAGGATGTCTCCGTTCCGTTCCAGGAATTCGACCTCCGTGGAAGAGTTGATCCCGTACTTTTCACGAAGCTTCTTGGGAACGGTCACCTGGCCTCTCTCAGTAACTTTCATATTTTCATAGTACGTTTTTCTGACTAATAAATTCAACTCTACTTGATTACACACTACTAGCCCGGATTATGCAAGAACCGTAGTTCGGTGTTGAAAAACGACTCGAGAAGTGGCCCAACTCGGAAGCGGGCAGGTGTGACAGGCGGATTTGCGAAGAATATGGGTTGGCGAGGCGTTTGAGTGGTTTGGGGAGTGAATTTCAGACAGATCTGGGCCTGGATGAGTGTCGGAAGCGGTTTTTCGGGGGAGCTGGGAAAAGCTAACTGGAGTTCAGGCGACTCAAGACGAGGTGGAAGAGGGGTTGTTCGGGGAAGGCTGAGGAAAGATGGACCCAGATGCGTCGAGTGGTTTGTCGGATCCGGGCCCCAATCTTGAGGACCCGACGACGTAAGGTTTCGATTTCGAGCTTGTGCCAGGGGGTTCCGTGAAGATAGTCGCGCAGGCGCACGAACATCTGGTAAGCCAGTGCATGCAGGAGGAGTCGAAACTGATTGGCCAGGAATCGATGACAGCTGAGTCGGTCCATGCTCAGATGATTCTTGAAGGCCTTGATGAAGTTCTCGGTCTGCCCTCGGTTTGTGTAGTGGTCATAAAGTGATTGGGAGCAGAGATCGTCCCGGTTGGCAACTACAAAGCGACGATTGATGCCACGCTGATCGACCTCCACTTTGACAATGACGCGACGGGATCGATCCCAGCTGTGGGCTCGATAAAGAAACTCGTCAAACTGACGCTGTTTTTCCTCCAGCTCAAGGAACCTCAGCCGAGTCGAATCCAGCAGGGGCTCGACCACTCGCTGCAGGCGAGGGTTTCGACTTAACCCGATGACATACTGGAGTTTATTCTCTTCACATTCACAGAACTCGTAGAGCCGAGGCGTGGCAAAGCCGCTGTCGGCCCGAATCTCAATCTCGACATCCGTCCCCACTGCTTGTCGGATGGCCTCCACGACTCGCTTCAAAACGGGCACGATATGAGAGGCAGCCCCCTTGTTGCCAGGTCTCAACACGGCACACACCAGGTCTCCCGTGTCGGCATCGAAGATCAGCAAAGGATGCAGAATGTGGTTTCGGTAATACCCGTGGTAGAAGGAGAACTCCTGTTGGCCGTGAGTGTGGTCGTCGGTACTGTCCAGATCCAGGATGATCTTGCTGGGACGTCTCTTCTTCAGGGAGCGCACATAACGGCCTAGCAGCCACCGGCTCAGACGCATCAGATCCTTCTTGGTGACGGAGTTCTCCAGGCGGGAGAAAGTCGGCTGGGTGGCCAAATCGGGATCGCTCTCTGGCAACTGATCACAGACTGTCTTGAGCATCGGATCCGAGCGCAGCGTATCGGCGTCGTTACAGTCTTCGTAGCCGGCCACGATCTGCAAGACTCGTTGTCGGATCAACTTCAACAGGTCATGACGAACGTAGCGTCGGTCTCGACTTTCCGCAATACACGAACTGAAGCCCTCGCACAATCGATGTTGACGATCCAGGGATCCAAACAACAACCATCCTGCGTCGGAAGTGAGGCTCCCTCCATCAAAACGCGTCGTGATCTTTCTGTGGCTGTGAAATGGCAGGGTATTCTGGCAGACTGTTTTTGACATTGCCGTAGCTCCTGTTTAGGGTCTTTGTTTCTCTAAACCCTTTTATATCAGAGAGCTACGGCCTTTTTTCTGGGCCCAAATCTCACTTGAATTTAGATCTCTTGCATAATCCGGGCTAGGGGGTTTATAGGGCGGTGACTCGTCCTGATCCGGTCAGTGGCAAATGGACGTCCCACCATTGGCGGGCCTGGCTCGCTGTCCAGGGTTCCGGGATCAAGCAACCGTCGAACGCCTCGAGCAAGGTTTCTGTGCTGGACGGGCGACTTTCGGGTTCCTTTTCCAGACAGGAGAGGACGATTGCAGCGAGCGCCTCCGGAATCGGCAAATCAGTCCGGTGAGACGGGGGCTCCGCAGGCGTTCGAGCGTGATGAGTCATGATCTCCATGGCGGTCTTGCCCTGGAAGACCAATTGGCCGGTCAGGAGCCAGTAGGCGACGCAGCCCACGGCATAGATGTCGCTACGCGCGTCTACCGGGCGGTTTCCGACCACCTGCTCCGGAGCCATGAATGCAGGGGTTCCAGCGGCCGCCAACTTTCCTGTCAAGCGGGTATCCTGTTCATCGCCGGGGTGTCTAGTCTTGACAAGTCCGAAATCCAGAACCTTGATGAAATCTACCTCCAGGCCGTAGCGGCACAAGTACAGATTTGCCGGCTTCACATCGCGGTGGATCAAACCATGCTGGTGAGCCTCAGCCAGTGATTGGCACACCTGGCGCAGCAGGTAGACTACCCGACCGGCCGGCAGCGGGCCAAAGCGCTTTACAAAGGAATCTAGATCCAAACCGCTGAGTAGTTCCATCACGTAATAGAATGTTCCGGCATCGGAGATTCCGTAGTCGTATAGCTGAATCGTGTGCGGCGATTGCATCGAGGCGGTCGCCTGTGCTTCACGCTCGAAGCGGGCCAGTAAGGTATCGCGGCTCTCCCTGCTGCCACCAAGAGCCTCTGGTCTCACTAACTTGATGGCCGCCTGCCGGGCCAGCATCTGATGGCTGGCCCGCCACACTTCACCCATTCCCCCAAGGCCGAGCCGCGATTCCAATTGGTAGCTGCCGAGCTGGCGGCCTCTGGCCAGGTCGATGTTCAAGCCATGCACCAGTCGGGAACCCAGCACCGCAATCGAGACGCTGATCAATGGCATGATGCTGGCCACGACAAAGTCTGCAGGCTGTCTGCTGATCAAGCCCAGGTGTTGTAGAATCAGGATACCCAGCGGAGCCATGGCAGCGGCCGCGAGGCCGACTGTCAGAGTCCGGCCAGGTGGGCTGGGAATGATTAGCGGATACACTGCAATCACCAGGCTGGCAAACGTCATTTGGGGGATGGTTTCGTTCAAGCGGTAGGTCAACCAGGTGTCCCCGATTGAGATCGCCAGGCAGAGAGCGATTTCATAGGCAAGACCCAGGTTGAGCATCAAGCTGTGGCTGAGCCGGCCCCAGCGCGTCAATGAGTAGAGCCCCAGATGGGCTGCAATCGCCACGAACTGACACACCCGAATGATGTTCAGGTCCCGGGGCTTGATTCCCCAATCGACCAGGGGCAATTCGAGCAAGACCGTGACCGCGGCGAAAACGATTGCCATCAGCAGCAGGAATCGGCCCAGACGGTCTCGCGCCCTGGCCATCATGTCGGGCGGAAGGCCAAAGCCGTGCGAGACCCCGGGAAGGTCGCCGGGTCTGGCTCTGGTCCGCAATAGTGCCGGTTTCAAAGGGTGAAGAGGAACGCCATCGGATTCCGGCTGCTGCCTGGCGGTCGGGGATTCGATTGGAGGAGATTCCGGAAAGTCCCCCATATTGGATTCCTCGGCCAGCTCTCCACGCGAGTACCCCGGCCAATCGGATACAGCTCAGCGGGATCTTCCTGTCCCCACCTGCGGAGATCCTCGTGACTTCGCCCGGGCGTACGTTAGCGCCATTCTACACGACGTCCCACTCCGTTTATCGGCACCCCGGCCCGGGATCTTTTGTGAGCCGGTTTTGGGGGACAGCGTCCCGCTGGAATACGGGTTCCTGGCTCCTGTCGATGAGGATCTCCAATCCCGTCAGTCGAAGTTCCGGCTCCGGTCAAACACTGTTCCGGAAGTCAGGCACAAGCTATGATGTATACTGATAGCATGAGACGTATACAAATCTACATCGATGAAGAACTTGATGAGCGCCTGAAAGCTGAGGCCGCTAAGACAGGGCGTTCCAAAGCATTTCTGATTCGGGAGTCGGTGGCCGCACGGTGGGGAAAAATGGAAACCCTTGAGGTGGATCCAATCACCTCTCTGGTCGGAAGCATTGATGTCGAGCCGGCTGACGTGGACGAAATCGTGTATGGCTCATGAGGCTCGTTGATACCAGTTACTGGGTAGCAGTTCTTCTTTCCCGGGATCAGCACCATCAAGAGGCCAAGGCTCTGTGGCGCAACGACATGGGAGCACTTCTGGTGACCAACCACATCCTGGGTGAGGCCTGGACCTTTCTGCGCCGTCGAGCGGGTCACCGAGCTGCAGTCTCTTTCCTCGATGCCGTTCATGAATCGATTCGCGTTTCGATCGTACACGTTAATCAGAACACCGAGGAGGAGGCACTCAGCTGGCTCCGCCGCCACGATGAGCGCGAGTACTCTTTCGTCGACGCCACCAGCTTTGCTCTCATGCGCCGTGAGCGCATCCGTGAAGCTCTGGCATTCGACGGGGACTTCACCGCGGCTGGTTTTCTCGAAATCCGCGGCTGACGGCCAGACAGTGGGGACTGAACCAGAGGGCGGGGAAGGGAAAAGAGAGTGACATTCCCGGCCGATTCACATTCGGCGGATCAGCTCATTCAAGAGTTCCCGGATCCAGAACGCTTCAAAAAGGAACGTAACCGCTACCCAGCGTTCGGCCAGGTTAGGGGACTTCGAGTACGACCGAAGCGATCCCGACAGGCTACTTCTTGACGTAGCCGCGGTGCACCCAGTTCGACTCCTTTTTGCGACTACGGCTCTCGATGTAGAGGGCTTGATCGCTCTCTCGATACTCCACCTCGGTGATGTCCGCGACCTTGGTGTCTTTGACCGGGGCATCCGCAGCCTCCCGCATGAACGCTTTGACCTCGTCTTTGCTGAAGGTCGAAGGCGCAGTCGTACCGCTCGTTTGTTCGGCCAGGGCCTCGGAGGCGGTGGACTCCAGGAGCTTGGGCCAGAGTTTGACAAAGAGGTCGCGCGCACCGTACAGCTCCACTGAGTTGAGCTGTCCGTTGATGGCAAAAGCGAATCCGATCACGTCGCCACTAGTGTCAATGATACCCGCCAGGGCAGTCCGATATCCTTCGATGGAACGAACGACTTCCTCGCCTTCCAGGCTGAGCTGGAGACTGGTGGCGGAAGCAGGCGCTCGCACTGTAGTTCCGACAGTTTCAGCGAGTTTGTCCTGCACGCGGGCTACCTCTTCCCACACCGTCCCTTGCGCCCTTGCCGACTGGGCCGCCAGCTTCAGAGCTTTGGAGTTGAGACGATTCTCGGAAGACGCGAAGGTACTCGCCTCCTCGGCTCCACGCGCCTGCCAGCGTCCCTGTTCCGCACAAAAAGAGGCGATCGGAACCTTCCCCGATTGGGGCTGCAGCAACAGGTCGTAGGAAAGCACCCGATCCTGCCTTCCGCCTTTGACAATGTCGCCGGCGTGGACGAACACGCGTTCCGTTTCACTGACGTTCTCGATAGCCAGTTCATTGACCTGCCCAGTCTCGTGAACGACCACCTTTCTTTGTTTCAGAGCCTCATCAAGGGTGAGAATATCGCTGGCCTCGAGGCGATCATCGCCTCGAATGAGGTAGATGCTGAGATTCTGATGAGTATAGGGTCCTACGAAACGATAGGATTCAACCCCGTCGCCCCTTTCCTCAGCAGCCAATGCGAGCGGCTGCCCCGTAAAACTTAACGCGATGCCACAGACCAAAGCGACGATCGCCGATAGTAACCACCTGTATTCCTGTCTCACAAGTCGACCTCCTGCTGCCTTGTACCTTCTTCCTTAATGACGGAGAAACGTGCGTACTTATTAGACAGCTATTTCTTTTTAGACTGTTGAACCTCAATTGGGGTTCCTTGCATTCAGCGTAAGAGGAGGATCGACTCGAAGAGAAGACGTCACACTGTAAAAGATCTTCCGGAGAGGTTTACAAAACATTTACCTCTGCAGCGAACGGATGATGGTCGTCTCAACTTCGCTATATTTCTAGGGAACTTGGGAATTTCACCGGGAAAGATGCCTTTTTAGGGCAAAAGAGACCACATCTTTCACCCCTGGCGCGTCAACTACAGGTGAGAGACGGTTTATCAGTTGGCTCCGGGGATCACCGGCAGCAAAGCACACTCTCGAAGTCATTCAGCCGCTCTTTCCGTCTGGAATATGCAACGTGGAGTCTGACATGTTATCTGTGGTAGCGATAAAATGGGAAGCAATGCGTTTCTTGTAGCACTGATAGCCCTGGTTGCCTGTAACGGGTACGTGGAGGCCAGTGTCCGTGCCGGTACGACCGAAGTGAGCGAGCCGGGCATCACTGCCGGCAATCGACCCGAGCTTCCCTTTTCCGTTCTCGCCGACTTGCTCGACGAGGACAAGGCGATCCGCCGCCAGGCCAGGGAAAAGCTGGCAGCGAACTGGGATGTCGGCTTTGTTCCCATGATCCTGGAAATGCTGCTGCTGGTGCCGCGCCAGGCGACGGCCGCCCAGCGGCTGTGGCAGGTGCTGGATGAGAACACAGACCGAAAGCTTCCCCTCAACACGGCCGAGTGGCATCGTTGGATCTGGAACGAGGAAATAGAACCCCATCCCGACTACGCCGTCTTCAAGGCTCAACTTTACCGGTTCGTTGATCCCAGCCTCGCTCAGTTCTTCTACCCGGGTATGAAACACACAATCCGTTTGGACGAGATTCTATGGGGAGGGGTGAAAACGGATGGGATCCCGCCCCTGGAGCACCCCAAACATATCAGCGCCGGGGAGGCCAGGTACCTGGGCAAGAACAATATCGTCTTCGGAGTGTTCATCAACGGCGAGGCACGCGCTTATCCGAAGCGGATTCTGGCCTGGCACGAACTGTTCAATGACACGATCGGCGGCCTCGATGTGACCTGCGCCTACTGCACGCTGTGTGGAGCGGCGGTCCTTTACCGGCAGCAGCTCGGGGAACGGAAATTCGATTTCGGAACCAGTGGCTTTCTCTACCGGTCCAACAAGTTGATGTACGATCGTCAGACCAAAACCCTCTGGTCCGCGCTGGAGGGAATCCCGGTGGCCGGTCAGCTGGCAGGAGAGGATCTACGGCTGGAGCAGCTTCCCATCGTGACGACCACCTGGGCAAGCTGGAAGAAGCGGCACCCGGAGACGAAGGCTCTGTCGCTGGACACCGGTCACCAGAGGGACTATGGCGAAGGCGCTGCTTATCGCGATTATTTCCGAACCGACGAGCTCATGTTTCATGTTCCGGAGCAGGATGACCGGCTCAAGAACAAGCAGGAGGTAGTGGCCTTGTTCTTGAGAGGGGTTCCGGTCGCTTACGACACAAGATTTCTGAACAAGAAAAGACCGCTGTATCACGACAAGGTCGGCTACCAGGAGGTGGTGATCCTGACGGATCGCTCCGGGGCCAATCGAGTCTACCAGGCAGAGGGCGTTACTTTCGTTGAGTGGGACCGCGATTCGAGTCTCGTCGACAGCCAGGGCGGGAAATGGAGGCTCACGGAAGATGCGTTGGTCGGACCCAAGGATGGGCGCCAGCAGCGACTTCCTTCCCACCGAGCCTTCTGGTTTGGCTGGTTCGCCCAGTTTCCGAACACCCGCCTGGTTTTCAAGTAAAAACGAGCTCTCTGACTTCCGGGACGTTGCTTAACCCGATGTCCGCCTCCATTCGGGTCAGCTAAGCCTCTGGATCAGCTTTATGGACATTACCAGGAAGAGGCTAGGAAAGGCAATCGTCCCTCCGGCCCGCAGCCAACATAGCTCCCGGTGCATGCGCAGACCTAGGACGCAGTATCCAAGTGCCGCCAGAAGAGCTCCGGTGCCGCAATAGATGAGACCCAGGCCGCCTGCTTGAAAGAAATAGTGGCCCGAAAGATAGAAGTTAATAAGATTCTCTCCGTGCCCTCCGCGCAGGAAAAGGAAGAGCAGCAGCGACCGGATCAGCAGAGGAATGTGAGCAAACCCGGTTAGCAAGCGCATCTTCCGATAGTCTGGCTCGAGCTTCCACAAGACCAGCATGGAAGCGGAAAACATGGCGCTTGCAGCCGGCCATACTGCTACAGATACGAGAGCTCCCGCAAAACCGGATACCGCGTAGATCCGAAGCGTGACTTCCTCCCATTCAAGGGGCGTAGCCTCCAGTACATGGGGAGCCAGAAGCCGGAACCCTCCCCACTTCAACCCGGCCGTCAAGACGACTACCACGGCGGGCACCAGGAGACTTACCTGTTCATCTCTTAGCTCCTTCAGGCCGAACAACCGCTCCTGCCACATCCGGCCTGTAGGACTTTGCCATCCATCCAATGCTAACCTCCACTTCAACAAACGCAGCCACCGCCAATAGCAGTGTCCAGACCGCGATCTGTCTCAAAGATCCCTCTAACAACTGCAGGCCACGATACGGACTGCTCCGTAAGCGTCCTGTCATCCCCTGCAAACCCAATGCCCCTCCCATCCACAAACACGCGGCCTCGAAGCTGTGCGGAAGAACTACCCAGAGCAGCCCAGCAAGATCCTGGGCTGCTCTAGCCCGGATTATGCAAGAACCGTAGTTCGGTGTTGAAAAACGACTCGAGAAGTGGCCCAACTCGGAAGCGGGCAGGTGTGACAGGCGGATTTGCGAAGAATATGGGTTGGCGAGGCGTTTGAGTGGTTTGGGGAGTGAATTTCAGACAGATCTGGGCCTGGATGAGTGTCGGAAGCGGTTTTTCGGGGGAGCTGGGAAAAGCTAACTGGAGTTCAGGCGACTCAAGACGAGGTGGAAGAGGGGTTGTTCGGGGAAGGCTGAGGAAAGATGGACCCAGATGCGTCGAGTGGTTTGTCGGATCCGGGCCCCAATCTTGAGGACCCGACGACGTAAGGTTTCGATTTCGAGCTTGTGCCAGGGGGTTCCGTGAAGATAGTCGCGCAGGCGCACGAACATCTGGTAAGCCAGTGCATGCAGGAGGAGTCGAAACTGATTGGCCAGGAATCGATGACAGCTGAGTCGGTCCATGCTCAGATGATTCTTGAAGGCCTTGATGAAGTTCTCGGTCTGCCCTCGGTTTGTGTAGTGGTCATAAAGTGATTGGGAGCAGAGATCGTCCCGGTTGGTAACTACAAAGCGACGATTGATGCCACGCTGATCGACCTCCACTTTGACAATGACGCGACGGGATCGATCCCAGCTGTGGGCTCGATAAAGAAACTCGTCAAACTGACGCTGTTTTTCCTCCAGCTCAAGGAACCTCAGCCGAGTCGAATCCAGCAGGGGCTCGACCACTCGCTGCAGGCGAGGGTTTCGACTTAACCCAATGACATACTGGAGTTTATTCTCTTCACATTCACAGAACTCGTAGAGCCGAGGCGTGGCAAAGCCGCTGTCGGCCCGAATCTCAATCTCGACATCCGTCCCCACTGCTTGTCGGATGGCCTCCACGACTCGCTTCAGAATGGGCACGATGTGAGAGGCAGCCCCCTTGTTGCCAGGTCTCAACACGGCACAGACCAGGTCTCCCGTGTCGGCATCGAAGATCAGCAAAGGATGCAGAATGTGGTTTCGGTAATACCCGTGGTAGAAGGAGAACTCCTGTTGGCCGTGAGTGTGGTCGTCGGTACTGTCCAGATCCAGGATGATCTTGCTGGGACGTCTCTTCTTCAGGGAGCGCACATAACGGCCTGGCAGCCACCGGCTCAGACGCATCAGATCCTTCTTGGTGACGGAGTTCTCCAGGCGGGAGAAAGTCGGCTGGGTGGCCAAATCGGGATCGCTCTCTGGCAACTGATCACAGACGGTCTTGAGCATCGGATCCGAGCGCAGCGTATCGGCGTCATTACAGTCTTCGTAGCCGGCCACGATCTGCAAGACTCGTTGTCGGATCAACTTCAACAGGTCATGACGAACGTAGCGTCGGTCTCGACTTTCCGCAATACACGAACTGAAGCCCTCGCACAATCGATGTTGACGATCCAGGGATCCAAACAACAACCATCCTGCGTCGGAAGTGAGGCTCCCTCCATCAAAACGCGTCGTGATCTTTCTGTGGCTGTGAAATGGCAGGGTATTCTGGCAGACTGCTTTTGACATTGCCGTAGCTCCTGTTTAGGGTCATTGTTTTTGTAAACCCTTTTATATCAGAGGGCTACGGCCTTTTTTCTGGGCCCAAATCTCACTTGAATTTAGATCTCTTGCATAATCCGGGCTAGCGGTAACCCCAAAGGCAAGCCCTACGTAGAGTCCGGACATGAAAAGCGTCAGGATCGACAACAGACCGAAACTAAAAACTCCAAGCAGAGCTACCCCCAGTACGAGCGTGTTGTGGCCGAAGATCTCGAGCCACGAGGGGCTGGGGACTTCGACCACAGAGGGCGAACCGCTCCGGATCGCAGGGCCCGGCGCGGCCAGGCCGCACCAAAGCCCCACTGAAACACCCAGAGCCCAGAGCGCGGAGCTCAGCAGAAGACGTCGCATCGGACCCAACTAGCTCTGCCGGCGGAGCCGGGATGCGTAAAGTACAACAAGAACTAGAAGCCCTCCCCAGACAATTCCGCCCCCGAAAACACCGAAAAAGCGCTCGGGATTCTGGTTGAACTCAAGCCGCAGGACGAGAAAGTAAGCGAGAGTCACGGCTCCGGCAGGCAGTCCAAAGGCAATGGCCGGTTTGAGTACTGATCCGGACAGGTGTCCGAAAACAGAAGCTCCGGCCAGGAGGGCACCCACCAGAGAGGAGCATAGGAAGGCTCCCCAGGGAATAGCGCTCAGGCTTCCAAGAGCAATCCAGGCCAGAGCCGAAACCATGAAGAGGGCGGTTGTGACAGTGAGCAGTTTCGCTAATTCCGCCGTCGCTCCCATCCTAGCTCGGGTCATAAGCCCACTCCGATTCCGACCGCCGTGCCGACCCCCGGTCCGAAGAGGCTGCCAAATGCGGCTCCCATCAGGGCGCTGTCCATCACGCCCAGAACGCCAAGGGCGGCTCCTCCCTCTGCCGATCCTCCCTTTGCAGCGTACACGTATGAGAAACTGACCCACATGTCGGACGCCGGTGCCTCAGCCGCCGTGAGGGCGATTGCGAAAACACATAGGCTCAGTACAAAAGCAGCAGTAACACGTCTCATTTCTTGCCTCCTTTGATAGTAGTTGTTTTAGACTCTTCCGTTCCTCTGCAAGTCACGTGCCAGAAACGGTGTATCTTCCCAAATCACTGATGCGCTTGTATTTATAGAGATTCGAAGTTGCATGCCGTTTTGTGGAAGTAAGACCAGGGTCTGACTAATAGTCAGACTGCGTCCCGCACTTTTTCCGGTCGCGTCGTGCCGTGAAGCCGGGTCGCCGTTCTTACAAGCGGCTTCGCACAGAGTCGCGGCGTGGCCGGTGGCGCCTGCGACAGTACGGAGATCTACCAGGAGGGCTTGCGAATTCCGCCCTTGAAGCTGTATGAGGGCGGCCGGCCCAGCGAAGCCATTTTCCAGATGCTGGGTGTTAACAGACGTCTTGAAATGAAAAAGTGTCCCTACCAAAGGCACGAGAATTGTACGCCGTCGCCATCAACCCCGAGACACTTCGGGTCGACGACGGGGAGACCCTGCGACTGAGGGCGGCGGCCAGCCGGCTCTGACCGAATCGCCGGACTGTAAATCAGAGCGCCCGGCGGAGGAAGTTATCAACCACGGCCATTTCCCCTTTCCCAGAGATCTGATCCTGGGGCCGGTCAAAAAGGCCTGACAACCCCGATCACTACCACAGGACCACGAACACCAGGTAGCCCGACGTGCTCAGAACTGCGACGGCCCACCACGCAGGCGATGCCCACCAGGGAACGCCCTCCGGAAACGGGGACACAACGATCTCCTGGACCTTTTCCTGGGAGCGTGCCAGCCAGCCAGAGGGTTGAGTGATCATTCCCGTCGTTTGCTGGGTAGCCATTGGAAACATCACGCCCAGGATCACCGAGGCACTCAACATCGAGATGGCAGTTATGCCGGTGCTCCAAAGGTAGGCTGCGAATTTGTCCGTCAACCACAGCGGAAGGTGCGCTCCCAGCGCGATTACCGACAGTCGGAAGGCGGGTCCGACGATCAGACCGACAAGGCCACTGCGTCTGTCAACTCTTGTCATTGAGCCCACTAGATACACGGTCATCAAAGGCGTCACAAAGACACTGGTAATGCCGACGAAGAAGTCCACGATGTTCTGAGCACGAAGGATAAACGGAATGTAGAGAAAGGTGATGGCCACGATGACAACGGTGGCAATCCGGCTGACAACCACATAGTGACGGTCGTCCGCATCCGGTACGACCAGACGAGCGTAGATGTCACGAGTGAAGAGGGCAGACAGGGCCACTCCAATTCCTTCGAACGTGCTGATGGCGGATGCGATCATTCCGGCCACGACAATACCTTTCAGTCCAGGGACGAGGTACTGGCCGACCAGGCGTGGATAGATCATGTCCGGGTTGGGCAGGTCCGGAACCAGCGCCCGCCCGAACAGTCCCAGTGAGCTGCTGAAGTAACCCGAGAACATGATCAGCCCGGTGCCCGCTACGACGCTCATCTTCAGATCCCACATGGATCGGGCGCCGAACATCTTCATTGTCTGAGTGTGATTCACGACAAAATAGCCGGTCGTAATCAAGCACCATCCGATCACCACCACGACTGGATGACTGCTCGCATCACGCCCACCACCAATGTGCAGCAATGTCTGTGCTTCTTTCTCACCGAGCTGCCCGACCAGTGCGGCTTCGGTGCCGGCCCAACCCCCTGCTTCCTGCCAGATGACGGACCAGAGCACCAGAGTCGAGAAAAGCATGAGTGAGCCGAGCAGAACATCTGCGGCGGCGATCGTTTTCAATCCGCCCCAGGCAGCGTAGAGAGTCGTTGCGGCAATCAACCCGACAATCAGAATCCAGGCGCTGTGAGAGCGGAGAGGAACCACTTCGGTCAGCATGAGATGCAACGCCACGGCAATGGTTGCCAGGGTGGCCGTACGATATTGGATTTGAACCAGGACGCTGATGATTCTCGCCGAGCGGCCGAAGCGATGCTCAAGGTATTCCGCGTTCGTGAACAGCCCGGCCCTGTACATGCTCGGCACAACGATAAACGCAGCAATCACGCCCCCGACCCCAATCCCAAACACAACGCCGGTAAACATCACGAGACCATCCTGGTAGGTCGCACCGTTGATGGCAACGTATTCGCCACCGTCAACCGAAGTCGCGAACATCGAGAGGCCAATCAGCCAGAAGGGCAGGCTGCGTCCGCCCAGAAACCAGTCCACGTCAGAGCGTGTCTTGAGCGATCGGATGGACGCGTAGCCGAAGATCAGGAGATTGAGAGTGATCACTATGAGCCAGTCGATTTCTGCCATGAGCCATCCGTCCCGATCTCAGCTGAATCTTGGAGTCGGCTCGATCCACGGTGTGGGTCACATTCGCCTTTACGAACGCCCTGGCCATTGTCCGCAAACACCGTGAAGCTGGAACCTGATCCATACTCCCGCGGATTCGAATGAGGCACAGCGTGATCGAGATGTTGACCAGATTTTGTCATATAATCCCGAAATATCCACACAAACCCAGTGGAGCGTCCCGAGGAATGGCCGCATGACGAAAGAATATGACGTCATCATCATCGGGGCCGGAATCATCGGGCGCGCAACTGCCTTCGAGCTGTCCAGGAAAGGTAACAGGACACTGAACATCGACAAGAATCCTGTGGCCGGCTACGGATCCACCAGCAATTCCTGCGCCATCGTCAGGGCTCACTACTCCACTTACGACGGTGTGGCCATGGCCTACGAGAACTTCTACTACTGGCAGAACTGGGAGGAGTATCTGGATGCTGAGGATGAAAGCGGATACGCCCAGTTCCGCAACACGGGCACGATTCTGCTCAAGACGCGTGGGCACGATTTTGAAAAGATCCTGCGGCTCTACCGGGAAATCGGAGTCGAGTTCGAGGAGTGGGATCTGGAGCAACTGGAACGCAACATGCCGCTTTACGATCACCACTGCTTCTATCCGCCCCGGCGGCCCAGCGATCCCAGGTTCTGGATCCAACCGGAGCAGAAGATTGACGGGGCGATCTACACTCCCGGGTCCGGTTACGTGAACGACCCCCAGCTGGCCACCCACAACCTGATGCGGGCCGCCGAAGCGAAGGGAGGCGAGTTCCTGTTCAACAGCGAGGTCACGTCCATTCCGAGAGCCAACGGCCGGGTACAGGGGGTCGTCCTCGCCGATGGAGCCCAACTGGAGGCTCCAGTCGTGGTCAATGTGTCCGGACCCCATTCCTTTGTCATCAACCGCATGGCCGGTGTCGAAGAGGGGATGAATATCAAGACCAGGGCGTTGCGTCACGAAGTCCACCACGTCCATTCTCCCGATGGCTTCGACTTTCAGAACAAGGGCTGTCATACCTCCGACGGGGACACCGCCACCTACTTCCGTCCGGAAACCGGCAACTCGATTCTGGTAGGTAGCGAAGATCCCGAGTGTGACGAGAAGGTCTGGGTGGACGACCCGGACGACTTCAATCGGAACGTGACGCCGGATCAGTGGGAAGCTCAAGTGTACCGGCTGGCCAAGCGCATTCCCTCGCTGCGCATTCCCAACCGGCCCAGGGGCCTGGTTGACCTGTACGACGTCTCGGACGACTGGATTCCGATCTACGACAAGTCCGACCTGACGGGCTTTTACATGGCAGTGGGAACGAGCGGCAATCAGTTCAAGAACGCCTCTGTTGTCGGCGTGTTGATGTCCGAATTGATCAAGGCCTGCGAAGCCGGACAGGATCACGATGCCGAACCGATCCAGGTCAAGTGCCGCCACACGGGCCTGTCCCTCAATGCAGGTTTTTACTCACGCCTTCGCGAGATCAATCCCGACAGCAGCTTTTCGGTGAACGGCTGACGGGCAGGGGACCGCCAAAGTCGACTCCGGCTGGGGACAGGATCCTCAGGATGGTAGGTGTAGGTGTCGGGTCGGCTCGTCGGCGTCTCCTTTCTCAGCGCTGAGCCGTCCGTTACCGAACCCTTCGGCCCCGATTCCCCGTCCCTGCCGGGGGTGGCGGTGAGTGAACCAATCAACCGACCCCGCAGGTCAGCCCGCCGTCCACCACCAGGCAGGCGCCAGTGATGTAGCTGGCCTCGTCGGAGGCCAGAAAAAGCGCAGCGTAGGCGACATCCCAGGCGTCCCCCATCTTGCCCATCGGGACCAGGCCGTCTCGCTTGCGCACCATCTCGTCTACCCCGCCGGCCCCGTAGGTATTCCTCAGGGGCTCGACGATAAAAGGGGTGTTCATGAGGCCGGGCAGAACGCAGTTGGCCCGAATTCCCCTGGCTGCGTACTGAACTGCAATATTCTGAGTGAGCTGATTGATCGCCCCCTTGGAGGCACTGTAGGCGACGGAAGGATAGCCGGCGTAGCGCAGGGAAGCGATCGAGGAAATGTTCACGATCGCACCCCCGTGCTGGCGCTCCATTACCGGTAGGGCAGATTTACAAGTCAAGAACATGCTCTTCACATTCGTGTCTATTACTCGATCCCATTCGGCCTCGGAAATTTCCACGGGTCCCCCTACTGCCAGGGTCCCCACGTTGTTGTGAAGAACATCCAGCCGACCGTACCTCTCAACACAGTCATGAATCATCGACTCGACCTGATCGGCTTTCGACACATCACCTTGAAAGGTCGTGCAACGGCCGCCCTCATCTCCGATGATTTTCCCAGTTTCTTCTACGGCTTCGAGACTCGAGTCCACGGCAAAAACCCGGGCCCCTTCGCGGGCAAAAAGAACGGCGGTCGCCTTGCCGTTGCCCCAGCCCGGCCCCGCGGATCCGGCACCTGTGACCAGCGCAACCTTGTCTCTCAGGCGGCCTTCCTTCATCGCTTCAGGCACTCCGTAGTACTACTCATCAGCCGGCAGTCTAATCATGATGGCACCTTCGATATCACTTCACAAGACCGGCCTCCGGGACTTGAAAACAGCAAGTTAAAGGCGCGTTGTTGCACAATTCCATGGCCGCTCGGGTCGAGCGGGGGGTGTAGTAGGTCTCACCCAGTCCCACGTAGCCGGCGTCCGTGTGCAAGCGAACGAACAGGATGTTCCAGAACTCGGCTACGTGAATCGTCTCGATCTTAGTAGGGAGCATGTCGCGCCACCGCGCTTCTTGATCATCAATAACATTTCACCGTCAAACCGCAGTCCACCACGATTTCGGTCCCGGTGATACAGCGGGCATCCGGCCCGGCCAGGAAAAAAATGCAGCCGGCAATGTCCTCCGGGTCACAGTAGTGGCCAAGTGGATAGGCCGCAGCAATGGTGGCCGGGTCTGGGCGGGATCGGGCTGGCGGTCGATCCACTCGTCCAACAGCGGGGTGGCCACGTCGGCGGGGCAGACCGCGTTGACGCGGATATTGTGTTCGGCCAGACGAATCGCCAGGGCGCGGGTGATTCCACTGACGCCTCCCTTGGTGGCCGAGTAGATGATCAGGCTGGGGTCGGCAACCAGGGCCAGGATGCTGGAGACGTTGACGATGGCGCCGCCGCCTGCCTGGATCATGTGCCGGGCCGCCTTCTGAGCCACCACGTAGCCGCCCCGAAGATTGACCTGGATCAGGCTGTCCCACATCTTCGCGCGTACTGTCCGGAAACTGCTCCGGTGCGCCGATTCCGGCTACGTTGACGGCAGCCTGAAGCTGGTTGCTCCAGGAAGTGGAGCTTCGGACCGCCTCCCTGACGGCCGGCTCGTCCTCGAGGTCGACCGCAAACGTGCGGGTTCTGGAATCGTCGCCGATCATCTGCCGCGTTTGTTCGAGACCCTTTTCATTTCGGTCCAGCATCGCGACCGATGCCCCCTCGCCGGCGAAACGCAGCGCCGTAGCACGCCCGATCCCCGAGGCGGCCCCGGTAATGAGAACCGTCTTGTCGCTCCAATAGCTCATGTTTGCTCCTTGCTCAAATGACGAGCCGCCAAGCGAGTGCAAACTGGAGCCGGCGCGCCGATCCCGACTCGAGAATCGTCAAACCCTCCGTTTCGACGTCAATACTTTGCACTCCGGCCCAGTCGAGGGGACCGGGGCGTTCCAGGTCAGATTGGGAGCCTCTCCATGAAAATCACCTTCCGCCCGGGCCTCCCTAGATTTCATGGCTGCCTCCGCAACCAGGTTGGCTTGACGCATGTAGGAGGGGCGATCAAATACCGCTCCCAGCGAACTTTGTCAGAAGCCGGAGCCCGGGTCAAGGACGCGAAAAGTGGAACCTGACCGGTTTCTCCTTGGAGGGGGATTCGGGGCCGCCACGGAAGCGGATTTGTTCAGCCCGCTGGACACGTCTATTTTCGGTGACCGGCGGTTGCTCATCTGCCTGGAGAACCCCGAACCAGGCGAGTCGGCTTACGTGCTGACCCTGGGTGGGTCCCTTTGAAGAAAAACCGTTTCCTTTGTACCGACGCTCTAGCCCGGATTATGCAAGAGATCTAAATTCAAGTGAGATTTGGGCCCAGAAAAAAGGCCGTAGCTCTCTGATATAAAAGGGTTTAGAGAAACAATGACCCTAAACAGGAGCTACGGCAATGTCAAAAACAGTCTGCCAGAATACCCTGCCATTTCACAGCCACAGAAAGATCACGACGCGTTTTGATGGAGGGAGCCTCACTTCCGACGCAGGATGGTTGTTGTTTGGATCCCTGGATCGTCAACATCGATTGTGCGAGGGCTTCAGTTCGTGTATTGCGGAAAGTCGAGACCGACGCTACGTTCGTCATGACCTGTTGAAGTTGATCCGACAACGAGTCTTGCAGATCGTGGCCGGCTACGAAGACTGTAATGACGCCGATACGCTGCGCTCGGATCCGATGCTCAAGACCGTCTGTGATCAGTTGCCAGAGAGCGATCCCGATTTGGCCACCCAGCCGACTTTCTCCCGCCTGGAGAACTCCGTCACCAAGAAGGATCTGATGCGTCTGAGCCGGTGGCTGCCAGGCCGTTATGTGCGCTCCCTGAAGAAGAGACGTCCCAGCAAGATCATCCTGGATCTGGACAGTACCGACGACCACACTCACGGCCAACAGGAGTTCTCCTTCTACCACGGGTATTACCGAAACCACATTCTGCATCCTTTGCTGATCTTCGATGCCGACACGGGAGACCTGGTCTGTGCCGTGTTGAGACCTGGCAACAAGGGGGCTGCCTCTCACATCGTGCCCATTCTGAAGCGAGTCGTGGAGGCCATCCGACAAGCAGTGGGGACGGATGTCGAGATTGAGATTCGGGCCGACAGCGGCTTTGCCACGCCTCGGCTCTACGAGTTCTGTGAATGTGAAGAGAATAAACTCCAGTATGTCATTGGGTTAAGTCGAAACCCTCGCCTGCAGCGAGTGGTCGAGCCCCTGCTGGATTCGACTCGGCTGAGGTTCGTTGAGCTGGAGGAAAAACAGCGTCAGTTTGACGAGTTTCTTTATCGAGCCCACAGCTGGGATCGATCCCGTCGCGTCATTGTCAAAGTGGAGGTCGATCAGCGTGGCATCAATCGTCGCTTTGTAGTTACCAACCGGGACGATCTCTGCTCCCAATCACTTTATGACCACTACACAAACCGAGGGCAGACCGAGAACTTCATCAAGGCCTTCAAGAATCATCTGAGCATGGACCGACTCAGCTGTCATCGATTCCTGGCCAATCAGTTTCGACTCCTCCTGCATGCACTGGCTTACCAGATGTTCGTGCGCCTGCGCGACTATCTTCACGGAACCCCCTGGCACAAGCTCGAAATCGAAACCTTACGTCGTCGGGTCCTCAAGATTGGGGCCCGGATCCGACAAACCACTCGACGCATCTGGGTCCATCTTTCCTCAGCCTTCCCCGAACAACCCCTCTTCCACCTCGTCTTGAGTCGCCTGAACTCCAGTTAGCTTTTCCCAGCTCCCCGAAAAACCGCTTCCGACACTCATCCAGGCCCAGATCTGTCTGAAATTCACTCCCCAAACCACTCAAACGCCTCGCCAACCCATATTCTTCGCAAATCCGCCTGTCACACCTGCCCGCTTCCGAGTTGGGCCACTTCTCGAGTCGTTTTTCAACACCGAACTACGGTTCTTGCATAATCCGGGCTAGCTTGCGCAGTCCAGGCGGAGCCCTTTGTGCACCCAGGATCCAGGGCTGCTTGGCGCCACAGTAGACTGCCCCTTTTTGTGGGCAGGGCTACAGGCGAAACAGGAGCCAGGTGCCCAGCACGAGTCCCGCAGCCAGCAGCCAGCCGATGGCAAGACCGCTGAGGTCGATTCGGTAGGCTCTCCAGAAGCCAACCCGCACGCTCCCCTTTCGCAGTTGCAGCAAATTCACCAGCAAAGACTGCTGGCCCAGCTCTGCGGCCCGCTGGGTGGGGCGCGGAGAGGAAGGTGCTGCAGCGTCCAGTCCGGCCAGGGCGGTGACCGAGGTGTCACTTCCGTCAGGCCGGCCGACATCTGCCGGGCTTTGCAGCCGGCCGTAGAATGAATCGATCTCGAGACGAGGCTCCGGAGATGTCAGCAGGCTGAAGATCACCAGCCCTGCCACGCCCGCCAGGAATGCCAGGAAAAATACATCGGCGTCCCAGTGGTCGAGACGCTCGCCTCTTGAGTAGTAGAGCAGGAAATTCGTGCTCAGGGAGGCCACCAGACTGGCCAACGCGCCCCAACGATTGGCCCGCGCCCAGACAATTCCTCCGATCAAACTGATCCCCATGTAAGTGGCCAGCGTCTCGGTCAGCAGAAATGCGTAGAGGACTCTTTCGATAAGAAACAAGGCGTATAAAACGCCCAGCATCGTGATCACGAGCCCACTGACTCGTCCGATCCACAGGTAATAGCGATCCGATCGGTTGGCAGAAATGTGAGTGCGAAACAATCCCTGGGTGAAGAGAGCTCCGCTGTCTACCATGAAGGCTGAACAGGTAGACATGTTAGCCCGGATTATGCAAGAACCGTAGTTCGGTGTTGAAAAACGACTCGAGAAGTGGCCCAACTCGGAAGCGGGCAGGTGTGACAGGCGGATTTGCGAAGAATATGGGTTGGCGAGGCGTTTGAGTGGTTTGGGGAGTGAATTTCAGACAGATCTGGGCCTGGATGAGTGTCGGAAGCGGTTTTTCGGGGGAGCTGGGAAAAGCTAACTGGAGTTCAGGCGACTCAAGACGAGGTGGAAGAGGGGTTGTTCGGGGAAGGCTGAGGAAAGATGGACCCAGATGCGTCGAGTGGTTTGTCGGATCCGGGCCCCAATCTTGAGGACCCGACGACGTAAGGTTTCGATTTCGAGCTTGTGCCAGGGGGTTCCGTGAAGATAGTCGCGCAGGCGCACGAACATCTGGTAAGCCAGTGCATGCAGGAGGAGTCGAAACTGATTGGCCAGGAATCGATGACAGCTGAGTCGGTCCATGCTCAGATGATTCTTGAAGGCCTTGATGAAGTTCTCGGTCTGCCCTCGGTTTGTGTAGTGGTCATAAAGTGATTGGGAGCAGAGATCGTCCCGGTTGGTAACTACAAAGCGACGATTGATGCCACGCTGATCGACCTCCACTTTGACAATGACGCGACGGGATCGATCCCAGCTGTGGGCTCGATAAAGAAACTCGTCAAACTGACGCTGTTTTTCCTCCAGCTCAAGGAACCTCAGCCGAGTCGAATCCAGCAGGGGCTCGACCACTCGCTGCAGGCGAGGGTTTCGACTTAACCCAATGACATACTGGAGTTTATTCTCTTCACATTCACAGAACTCGTAGAGCCGAGGCGTGGCAAAGCCGCTGTCGGCCCGAATCTCAATCTCGACATCCGTCCCCACTGCTTGTCGGATGGCCTCCACGACTCGCTTCAGAATGGGCACGATGTGAGAGGCAGCCCCCTTGTTGCCAGGTCTCAACACGGCACAGACCAGGTCTCCCGTGTCGGCATCGAAGATCAGCAAAGGATGCAGAATGTGGTTTCGGTAATACCCGTGGTAGAAGGAGAACTCCTGCTGACCGTGAGTGTGGTCGTCGGTACTGTCCAGATCCAGGATGATCTTGCTGGGACGTCTCTTCTTCAGGGAGCGCACATAACGGCCTAGCAGCCACCGGCTCAGACGCATCAGATCCTTCTTGGTGACGGAGTTCTCCAGGCGGGAGAAAGTCGGCTGGGTGGCCAAATCGGGATCGCTCTCTGGCAACTGATCACAGACTGTCTTGAGCATCGGATCCGAGCGCAGCGTATCGGCGTCATTACAGTCTTCGTAGCCGGCCACGATCTGCAAGACTCGTTGTCGGATCAACTTCAACAGGTCATGACGAACGTAGCGTCGGTCTCGACTTTCCGCAATACACGAACTGAAGCCCTCGCACAATCGATGTTGACGATCCAGGGATCCAAACAACAACCATCCTGCGTCGGAAGTGAGGCTCCCTCCATCAAAACGCGTCGTGATCTTTCTGTGGCTGTGAAATGGCAGTATTCTGGCAGACTGCTTTCAACATTGCCGTAGCTCCTGTTTAGGGTCATTGTTTTTGTAAACCCTTTTATATCAGAGGGCTACGGCTTTTTCCTGGAGCCAGAATCTCACTCGGATTCAGATCTTTTGCATAATCCGGGTTAGCAGCCAGTACACTGGCAATAAGCAAGCCGAGCGACCCCGGGAACAACAGCTGGCGACAGGCGAATCCAAAGGCGTCTTCCGGGTCGGCCAGGGAAGAGACGCCAAATTGGCCCTGGGCCACCATAGCCGCCACGATCAGGCCGACCAGGGCCCATCCCACGGTGCAGAAACGCTTGACAAAATTCCCGTACATGAACCCTACGCGGCAGGTTCTCTCGTCTTTGCCAGTGCCGACGGCGGCCAGCATGTGAGGCTGTGCCATGATTCCGATCAGCCCGTTGAGGGTCAGCATGACGATAATCCAGAGCGTAATTCCCTCGGGAGCAGCCAGAGAAAACTTGTAGGCCTCCAGGCTTTCTTTCATGCCGGTCAGCCCGCCAACCGTGGTCCAGCCCATAGGAATCAAGAGGAAGGAGAGGGCGATAATAAGAAATCCCTGAAAGAAATCCGTCCAGGCCGTAGCCAGCAGCCCACCGACAAAGCTGTAAAAGATGAAGATGACGGTCATGGCAATGACCACCCGATCGACCCCAACTTCTCCACCCACGGCCTGATTGATGACCTTGGCGGCTCCCTTCAGCATACTGGCCGTGTTCAAAGTGAAGAAACAGAGCGCGAAGAAGCTGTAGATTCCACCCATCCAGAGGCCGTAACGGTCCTGGGTCATCTCAGCGATCGTGGTGCGCCGAATTCGTCGGAAGATGGGCGCCATGATCCAATAAAAGGGGGTGGCGAAGAGGTTCTTCCAGTGAAACCAGATGCCTGAGGCACCCATCGTGTAGACGGCACCGGCCAATGAAACCGGCATCTCGGCATGCGTGCCAATTCCGAAGCTCTGCCCGATCATCAACCATTTTCCGAAACGACGTTTGCCCAGGAAATACTGATCCGTGTCCTTGACCCGTAAGCCGGCGACCAGGCCGATCACTGCGATCACAACCAGGTAGGCGAACAGAACGATCCAATCGAGTCGGGCAATCTGCATCGAACCGAATTTATACAAATTCCGGCCCGGGGTAACAAGATCGCCGGCGTACCCCCCGACCCGTCACGCTCGCCCCGCCCGCCAGCCGTCCCTGCCTGCCGGGGCCTACCACTCGAGGTTGTGGAGCTCAGCGACGATTGACGCGCTGACCCTGGATCAAAACTTATGGCGAGATGCACCAGAGTTAGCCGCAGCTGCTAGAATCTGGCGGTAAACGATGGACATCCGGTTGATGAAGACTGCCAGAGAACTCGGAAAAGAGGCGGCAAAGGAGGCCGCTGCCGTGATCGAGGCGGTCCTCCGGGAACGAAAGGAAGCCTGCCTGGTTGTGGCTACCGGGACATCGCAGATCGAGTTATTGGATGCACTGGTAAAGCATCCGATCGAGTGGTCCCGAACGGTCTTCTTTCACCTGGACGAGTACGTCGGCCTGCCGCAGACACATCCGGCCAGCTTCACGGCTTACTTGAGAGAGCGCATCGAAAAAAGAGTAAAGCCGAGAGAGTTTTTCTTTATTCGGGGAGATCACCCCGATCCACTTTCTGAGTGCATGCGTTTGAGCAAGCTGATCGGCCACTACCAGGTCGACCTGGCTTTGGTCGGTATCGGGGAGAACGGGCATCTGGCCTTTAATGATCCACCGGCTGATTTCGAAACGGTGGAGCCCTTCCTGGTCGTCGAGTTGGATGAAGCCTGCCGAAAGCAACAGGTGGGGGAGAGCTGGTTTTCCAGCATCGAAGAGGTTCCTGAACTGGCCATCTCGATGTCCATCCGGCAGATTCTCAAGGCGAAGAAAATCATTTGCTGTGTTCCGGAGCGCCGCAAGGCACTGGCGGTGAAGAACTGCCTGGAGGGTAAGGTGAGCCCCCGGCATCCAGCTTCGATACTACGCCGTCATCCCAACACAGTGCTTTTCCTGGACTCAGGATCGGCCTCCCTGCTCAGCCCTGCAACTTTGTGAATCGGGAACTGGACGGCCGGTGTGAGATTAGTCCATGAAAGGCTTCGTTGATCTTCAGGTGAATGGCTATGGCGGCGTGGATTTCTCTGCGCCGGGCCTCGATATCTCCAAGGTCGCCGTGGTGGTGGACGCTTTGCGCCGTCGCGGCACCATCGCGTTTTGCCCAACCGTGATCACCAGTCCTGCCAGCATCTACGAAGGCAATCTTCCGGTTCTCGCTCGAGCCATGGACGTTCGCGATCTGTCGCCTCATCTTCTCGGGATTCACCTGGAGGGCCCTTTCATTTCCAACAAAGAGGGGGCACGGGGCGCCCACCGGGGGCAGTACACCCGCCTGCCCGACGTCAGCTATTTCGAGCACTTGCGGCGACTGGCGGGGAGCCGTATCAGCCTGGTCACTCTGGCGCCGGAACTGGCCGGCGCGGACGCATTGATCCGGCACATCGCGGAGTGTGGAGCGGCCGTTTCGCTGGGGCATCACCTGGCCGGGTCTTCGACAGTCTCGCGAGCCTGTGAACTAGGGGCAACTGCCGCCACACATCTTGGAAACGCCCTTCCCAAACTGCTGCCGAGGCTCTCGAACCCGATCTGGGACCAACTCGACGAAGCACGGCTGCAGGTCATGTTGATCACCGATGGGCACCATCTGCCCGATCGTTTCATCCGCGTCGCAGTCCGGGCCCTGGGAGTGCAGCGAATGATTGTTGTGAGCGATTCAGCTCCTATCGCCGGCATGCCTCCAGGGCGGTATCAGACTCTAGGCCAAGACGTAACATTAGAAGCGAACGGTCGACTTTGGAATCCAGCGGAAGACCACCTCGTGGGTTCGAGCGCCTGTCTGATGGAGTGCATCAATTATCTGGCGGGACTGAAGCTGCTGGAACCCGCGGAGCTCTGGCAGGTCGGATGCCACAACCCGCTGGCCCTTATCGGGAGGCGCCTGCAAGAAACTCGGTTGAAGCGATTTCCTGATGTCGTCTATCGCAATGGAGCCTTCTCTCTGGCCTCGGACTGAAGATTCCGTACCTGCGGGCCGTCTCCGGGTCGACCCCGAGTGGTAGGTCAAGGGTCACGACAGAGCGTTTGCCTGAGTCCGCGCGCGGGTCGGACAGATTCGAAGAATTCGTTCGGGACACGCCTGAATTTACGAAACTTTCGAAACTCCTGGCCGGGAGTCGTGAAATCGGACAGACTGACGCTAACCACTTGTCGAGGAGCATCGGTGGAAGGGGGGAGTAAGCAATGAATGCTCAATTGGACAAAGACTTGGCAGAAACTCTCGATGCCTTTTAACCAGGCGGAGAGCTGGTTCGACTACTTTTCAGAGAACGCTACCTTATGTATGAAGAATAGCGCTTCTGCCAGGCGAAAACATAGCGCGCGGCAAGTCCCAGTTTCATCTCACCACCGTCTCCAGTCCGGTTCTTTTTCGTCTCGGAGCATGCACTCGCACCTCGACGGTGGTCAGCAGGGTGGACAGAGTCTCCCTGGCGGCCGGTCGCCGAAAAACGATCAGGCGCTCAGCAGCAGAAAGGCGGACACGCCGGTGGTGGGGGCAGGCAGCACCATGCAGCTTGCTGCTGGTCATCCTCCACCCGGACAGTTCGCCCCGATAAACCCAGATTGTTCATCAAAACGGAACCCATACTGGACACAAATAAGGGGACAGAGTGGACTGTCCCCTTTTTCAGACCCGCTTGACTGGATCAGATCTCTTGAGGAGGCGGATCACTTCGCGATTGGCGGCTGGAAAGGACTGCTCGTCGAGGTTTGCTTCGGGAACCCACTTTCCAGTTCCAGGCGGGACCGTTGCCGGAACATGGAAAAGCAGAAAGTGGATGTGAACGCGGCGGTCCGGGTACTGGTGAGTCATCTGGCAGATCTCAGCTGCACCCGTCGGGTCCAGCTCGATGCCGCACTCCTCTCGAGTCTCCCGGACGGCTGCCTCCAGGGGCGACTCTCCCTCTTCGATTTTTCCTCCGGGGAATTCGAGAGAGCCCTCCAGGAGCGGGTCGCCCCGGCGCTCCTGGACAAAAACTCCCAGCTGCGAGCGGATCACGGCGACGGCGATCTGCTGCTCGGGCAGGGTGCGGATGCCGCCCCGAGATACCAGAAAGACTCCGACGCCGACTGCCCCCGCTCCCAGCATTGAGAGCGACGTGAGGCCCTCGCTCAAGAATGCCCAGGCCAGCACGGACGCCCCCACCGGCTCCCCCAACCAGAGCAGCGACACCAGCGTCGGAGAAAGGTACTGCAGGACGCGGTTGTAAGAAGTGTGTCCCAGACACTGGGGAACCAGGCCCAGAAGAAACATCAGCACGTGGGTTTGAATTCCGAACCCGCCAACCCGGCTCCCCGTGAGCCAGACCAGAAGGCCCAGCAGCAGCGCTGCTGTGAGATAGGTCGGATAGACGTAGAGCCACAGACTGCCGGCTCGCAGGCCGGCGTGGCCGGCCGTCAGGTAGACACTTGCGAACAAGGCTCCCAGCAGCGCGTAGAGAGCCCCCACGAGTGTGCCGGATGACTGGAACTGCTCAATGCCCAGGCAGCCGCTGCCGGCAACCGCCAGAAGGATACCGGCGGCACCGGTTAAACTAAGCCTTTCGCGCCAGAGAAGGAACGAAAGCAGAGCCACCATCAGCGGCGCCGTGTTGACCAGGAAGACGGACACGACGACCGACGTGTGGCGCAGGGAGGTGATCCAGAAAGCAAAATGCAGGGCCAGACCCAGCCCGGCCAGCAGGATGGAAGTGACCGGGACAGCCGTGCGACCTGCCTTCGCCGAGACAGCTCGCTCCCGCACATAAAAAGGCAGCAGCAGGACCGAGGCCCAGAGCATCCGGAAGAAGGCGATCGTCAACGGCGGAGCCTCTGAGTTCCATTTCACCAGAAGCGACCCGAAGGACACGGAGACCACCGCCAAAGAAACACTCAGAACGAGATTCCTGGCTGGGGGTCGAAGTGTCATCTCTGACCGGCGCCCGTGGAAACGATTAGACAGCCAGCCGCTGTCAGCGAGCCGTCTGCCCTCGCTTCAGGGCTCTTTGAGGTGTGCGCGGTTCGTCCGGATAAAGATCGGCCACGTACTTGTCGTACCCGTTGAAAATGGGAGTCGGAAACCACGACCGGGAATCGAGCCAGTACGACCTTTCCTGGCTCCAGCGCGGGTGTGGAATGAAGGGATTGACATTGGACAGGAAGCCGTATTCATGGGGCAGAATCTGCCAGAAGATGCTCGGCTCCTTGCGGACGAACTCGATCTTCACCACTGACTTTGGATTCTTGTACCCGTATTTCCAGGGCACGATGATGCGGACCGGGGCACCGTGCTGCTTGAGCAGCGGCCTGCCGTAGACGCCCGTTACGACCATCGCAAGTTCGTTCATCGCCTCATCGATGCGAAGAGCTTCATTGTAGGGCCAGGGATAGTTGGAGGCCTGCCTGATTCCCGGCATCTGCGAGGGGCGATAGGCGGTGACAAAACGAACGAACTTGGCCTTCGGCTCGGGATCGGAGTCTTCGATCAGCTTACGGAGCGGGAAGCCGCTCCAGGGAACGTTCATGGCCCATCGTTCCACGCATCGAAAGTGATACAGGCGCTCCTCGTGAGAGATCTTGAACAGGTCGTCCAGGTCCAGGGTCCTCGGGTTTCTGCAGGCACCGGAGATCTCCACCTTCCACGGCTCCACCTGAAACTTGTCGACATGTCGCCACACCGGACCTCCCCGGCCGGGTAGGAATTCATAGAAGTTGTTGTGGCTGGCGGCATCCCGGCGGGGGGTCAGTCGGGTGTCGATACCTCCGGGAAGGGTGTAAGCGGCGTTGACCTTGGGAGGAAAGACCTCGGGGCGGCTCAGCGGTTCGTCCAGGAGTCCCTGTTTTCCCGCCGCTACCGAGCAGCGCGACGCCGACACCGCCGCAATCGATCCGAGGCCCAGCGACCGGATGAAGCGACGTCGATCGAAAAAACATCTCTCGTCGGTCGGCCGCAGAGCAGGAATATTAGCTCGGTACTTCATTCGACCAATGAGGATAACACGAGCCGTCCCGCCGTCGCCGTCGGGTTCCGCGTTCCGCGTTCCGCGTTCCGCGGGCGCGTATTGGGATCGTAGGGGCGACCCTTGTGGTCGCCCGTCCAGCGGGCCGGCACGAGACCGGCCCCTACGGCATCACCATGGTGGTCGCCTGTTCAGCGGGCCGGCACGAGACCGGCCCCTACGGGTAACCGAACCCCCACCTATCCCCCAGCCAGCGCCGCGTAGAGGAAAGGAAGGGATGCGTCGAGCCGATGGTCGACTCCTGAATGGCTGCCGTCGAATTCCTCGTAAAAATGCCCAATACCGTAGGCCTCGAGCTTTCGGACCAGCCTCCGAGCCCCGAACTGCAGGTTGTATTGATCCTGCCTGCCGCAGTCCAGGTAGAGCCCCCGCAGCCGCGAGAGGCTGCGGCGGCAGGCCGGTTCCTCGACCAGTTGTAGCGGGTCGTTGGCCAGCCAGCGCGACCAGCGCTCGGGAATCAGCTGGCAGGTGTGGGGATCAAAAGGGAGACGGACCCCGTAGTCCCGGTCCGGATCCGGATCGTAGGTGGCTGCCATGGCAAGCAGGTTCAAGGTTTCCATCCAGCGGCCGTGGATCCTGGGCCGAGCCCGGAAGTCTTCCAGGAATCGCTCCGGTCGGAGGCCATGTTCCTCCAGTTGCCGCGCCACCCGGGGGAAAGAAGGTCGAAAGAGCAGGTCGAAGCCGATGTCTCCGGAGTGGCAGGCGACGGCTCCCCACTGTTCCCCGTGCCGGAATCCCTGCACGAGCGCTCCATAGCCGCCGCTGGAAAAGCCCACAACGGCCCGACTCCGAGGCGACGTCTCGACCGGGAATTCCGAGATCAGGCGGGGAAGGAGTTCAACTACCAGGAAGTCTTCCCACTGCCCCATCACTGCAGAGTTGATGTACTGATTCCCCCCCAGAGAAGTGAAGCAATCCGGGAAAGCCACCACCACCGGGCCCATCTTCCCCGCCTCGACGAGGCGCTCCACTCGCTGGGGGAAGTTCTCGCCAAATGCCTTCCACGAGGTCATTTTCAGACCGCTGTTGGTGAAGCTGGCCAGATAGACCAGCAGCGGAAAGCGGGTCGAGCCCTCCGAGCCAGGCGGCACATAGACTCGAACGCAGCGGCGGGAGGGGTCGCCCAGCAGATTCCCGCGCAGAGCCCGCGACTCGATCCAGGTCTCGCTGACTCTTCCCCTCAGAGGTGCAAAACTATGAACCGGCATTCACTGGCGTTGCTTTCGGTACACGTGTGAGGAGTGACCGAAGAGAACCTCAGCTGCTTCCATCACCGTTTCCGACAGGGTGGGGTGGGGATGGATCGTCGCCACCAGGTCCTCCGCCACGGCAGCCATCTCCACCGCCAGGCAGCCTTCGGCAATCAACTCTCCCGCCCCGGGACCAGCGATTCCGACACCCAAAACGGAGCGTGACTCGCGGTCGAAAATGATCTTGGTCAGGCCATCGGTTCTCCCCAGCGTCAAGGCTCTGCCCGAGGCACCCCAGGGGAATCTGGCGACGCTGATGTCCCGGCTTTCCTGCCTGGCCTCGGTCTCCGTGACACCGCACCAGGCGATCTCGGGGTCGGTGAACACGACGGCCGGGATGGCAACATTGTCAAAGGCCGCCATCTTGCCGGCGGCCACCTCCGCCACCACCCTGCCCTCCCGGAAGGCTTTGTGAGCCAGCATCGGCTGGCCGGCGACGTCCCCGATCGCAAAGATAGCGGGGTCGGTCGTGCGGCACTGTTCGTCCGTGACCACGAAGCCGTTCTCCAGCCGGGCGGCGGTGTTCTCCAGCCCGAGACCATCCGAGTTGGGAGTCCTCCCGACGGCTACCAGTACGGCGTCAAAGACCTGAGTCGAGGGAACCGCCCCTTCCAGTTGCACCTCGACCCCGCTGGAGTCTTCCCGCAGGCGAGTGACCTTCGTTTCCAGGTGGATCTCGGCAAAAGACCTGCCAAGGGCTTTTTCCAGAGGCCGTACCAGGTCTCGATCCACCCCCGGGAGCAGCCCGTCGGTCAATTCCACTGCGGTCACCTGGGAGCCAAGGGCGGCATATACGGTTCCCATCTCGAGACCGATGTACCCGCCCCCGACGATCAGGAGCCTGTCGTAGACCTCGCGAAGCTCCAGGCCGCTGGAAGAATCGAGAATTCGGTCACTGTCGGCTTCGAAAGGGGGAAAGAGGGTGGGGCGGGAGCCGGTGGCAAGTATGGCGTTGCGGAACCGGATCGTGGCAGACTGCCCGCCCTCGACTCTCAACTGCCCGGAATTCTCGAACACGGCCTGCCCCTGAACGAACCGGACTCCCCGCATTTTCGCAATCTGGCTCAGGCCGCCAGTGAGTTTGTCCACGATCTCATTCTTCCAGTCTCGAACCCGGTCGACGTCCACCCGGGGTTTTCCGAACTCGACTCCCATGGACGGGGCATGAGCTGCCTGATGGAGAACGGAGGCCACATGCAGCAAAGCCTTCGATGGAATGCATCCAACGTGCAGGCATACCCCTCCCGGTCGCTCGTGCGAGTCGACCAGAATCGTTTGCAGCCCGAGATCGGCGGCATGGAAGGCCGCCGTGTAGCCGGCGGGCCCTGCCCCGATCACAACGACATCAGTCTCATAAGCAGCTTCACCAGCCATGTTCTCTTCCTCCAGCCGACCACTCATCCGGCCCTTTGGGCGGTGCACCGAAAGTTGACGAGAGTGTGGATTTTAGCACGACGTTCCCCGGCCTCTTTGCAAGAGGTCGGAACCTGGCGGCGCGGGCGATTTGCCTTGCCTGGGCGGGCCAAGTATCTTGGTACCAGGGAGACCGGGACCCATGAACAGTCGAGACAGCCTCACAACCCTGTCCAGTCTGGACATTGGCGGGAAGCAGTATCAATACTACAGCCTCCCGGCTCTGGAAGAGAGAGGGGCGGGAGAAATCGCCCGACTTCCGTTTTCGCTGCGCATTCTGCTTGAGAACCTCTTACGCCATGAAGATGGTGAGTCGGTTACGGCCGAGGACATCAAGGCGCTTCTCGAGTGGGATCCGCAGGCAAAACCGGCTCAGGAGATTGCCTTCTCGCCGGCCCGCGTCGTACTTCAGGACTTCACCGGAGTTCCCTCGGTAGTCGATCTGGCGGCCATGAGAGAGGCTATGTCCAGGCTGGGTGGCGACTCCCGGAAGATTAATCCTCTGGTCCCCTCCGAACTCGTGATCGACCATTCCGTGCAGGTCGACTCGTTTGCCACTCTCACGGCTTTACAGATCAACGTCCAGCGGGAGTTCGAACGCAACCGCGAGCGCTATGAGTTCCTGAAATGGGGTCGGACGGCCTTCGACAATTTCAAGGTGGTTCCCCCGGCCACAGGGATCGTTCATCAGGTCAATCTCGAGTACCTGGCAAGGGTCGTTTTCGCCACGGAAACCGAGACCGGTCTGGTGGCTTATCCGGACACTCTGGTGGGCACTGACAGCCATACCACCATGATCAACGGTCTGGGGGTTCTGGGGTGGGGCGTCGGCGGCATCGAAGCTGAGGCTGCGATGCTGGGTCAGCCCATCAGCCTGTTGATCCCGCAGGTTGTCGGCTTTCGTCTGGAAGGAGACCTGAAGGAGGGAGCCACGGCCACCGATCTGGTTTTGACCATCACTGAAATGCTTCGCGAGCGGGGGGTGGTCGGGAAGTTCGTGGAGTTCTTCGGGCCCGGAGTCGCAAGCCTCTCGCTGGCCGACCGTGCCACCCTCGGCAACATGTCGCCCGAGTACGGAGCCACCTGCGCCATCTTCCCGATCGACGGGCAGACGATCGACTATCTCCGCTTCACGGCCCGTGACGAGAGCCGCATCGGGCTGGTGCAAGAGTTCGCACGAGTCCAGGGTCTTTTCCACGACCCGGAAAGCCCGGATGCCGAGTACTCCGACACACTGCAGCTGGATCTCGCCACGGTTGAGCCCAGCCTGGCCGGACCCAGGCGGCCGCAGGATCGCATACCTCTGCGCAACAGCAGGCAGGCCTTCGAAGGTGTGGTGGATGAGGTTCGAAGCGGCTTGTCGGGAGACGCCGCGGGCGGGACTGCGACAGCGACACGGACCAGACGGCAGGCCAGCATCAGCATGCAGAGCCCGGGGGGTGAGGATGCGGTCGACTTCGAACTCCGGGACGGAGCGGTGGTGATCGCAGCCATTACGAGTTGTACGAACACTTCCAACCCGGAGGTGATGGTGGCCGCCGGGCTGCTGGCACGAAACGCGGTAAAAAGGGGCTTGAAAAGACATCCCTGGGTGAAGACCAGCCTGGCGCCCGGTTCCAAAGTCGTCACCGCGTATCTCGACGAGGCGCGACTCACCCCCTATCTGAATGAGCTGGGGTTCAACCTGGTGGGCTACGGCTGTACCACGTGTATCGGCAACAGCGGACCCCTCCCCGGACCCATTTCTGAGGCGATCAAGGAGAACGACCTGATCGCCTGTTCCGTACTCTCGGGGAACCGCAACTTCGAAGGCAGGATCAGTCTCGACGTACGAGCCAACTACCTGGCCTCCCCGCCCCTGGTAGTGGCCTACGCCCTGGCGGGGCGGATGGACATTGACCTGTACGAACAGCCACTGGGGACAGACCCCGAAGGAGGGGAGGTCTTCCTGAGAGACCTCTGGCCGTCGCGGCAGGAGATCGAAGAGACGATCCAGAAATCAGTGCGACGCGAAATGTTTGCCGAAAAGTATGCGGATGTTTTCACCGGTGACCGGACCTGGCAGGAAATTACCGTTCCACCTGGCGACCGATACAGGTGGGATCCGTCCTCGACCTACATCAAGAACCCTCCGTTTTTTGAAGGAATGACCCCCGAGGTGGAACCGTTGAGAGACATCCCTGGGATGAGGGTGCTGGCTCTGCTGGGAGATTCGGTGACCACCGACCACATCTCCCCGGCCGGCGCCATTCCCAAGGACGGTCCGGCCGGGCAGTATCTGATCAGTCACGGCGTCAAACCCTGGGAATTCAATTCCTTCGGCTCCAGGCGCGGCAACCACGAAGTCATGATGCGTGGGACATTTGCCAACATCCGGCTTCGCAACCAGCTGGCCCCGGGGATCGAGGGGGGCTACACCCGGATGGAGGAGGGCTCTGAAGTACTCCCCATCTATGACGCAGCCATGCGCTACCTGAAGGCCGGGACCCCCCTGATCGTCATCGCAGGGAATGAGTACGGCTCCGGTTCGTCCCGCGACTGGGCCGCCAAGGGAACCCGCCTGCTGGGCGTACGAGTCGTTCTGGCCCGGAGCTATGAACGGATCCACCGCAGCAACCTGATCGGCATGGGCGTCCTGCCTCTGCAGTTCCGGGCGGGCGTGTCGGCCGAAAGCCTCCAGCTAACTGGCTTCGAGAGCTTTGACGTCACGGGGCTGGGAGAGGAATTGGTTCCCGGACAGCGGCTGCGAGTCGGGATCCGGTCCGGGAACGGCGCGGAGACAGCTATTGAAGCCATAGTCCGCATCGACACTCCCAACGAAGCCCTTTACTACCAGCACGGCGGTATCCTGCACTACGTGCTCCGGAGTTTGCTCTAGCCTCAGACCCGTTCCAGAACGATGCAACTGCCAGTCCCTCCGAAGCCCCACGAATTGGAGAGGACGTACCTGAAATCCGCCGACGTTGCGGAGGTGATGCAGTCGATCGGGCATTCCGGGTCCTGATCCTCCAGGTTTACCGTTGGTGGGATTTGCTGCTCGCGGAGGGATAGTGCCGAGAAGGCTGCCTCGGCGGCTCCACTTCCTCCCAGCAGGTGGCCGGTCAGGGACTTGGGAGCGGACACCTGTACTCCTGTCTCACCGACAACCCGGGCAATGCCCTGTGCCTCCTGAATATCCCCGTGCACGGTCGAAGTGGCATGGGCATTGATCCAGCCCAACTCCGCGACTTCCACGTGGCTGTCGCGCAGAGCCTGTTCCATGACCATTCGACAGAAGGGGGTCGACATTCGCGTCGGGTGCTCACTGAAAGAGCGGTCTGCCACACCCTTGATACGGGCATAAGGACGGGCTCCTCGGGCGAGCGCGTGTTCCTCGCTCTCGAGGACCAACAGGCAGGCCCCTTCCGCGGGGACGTATCCCTCTCGTCGCTTGTCGAAGGGACGCGAAGCCGCATTGGGCTCCCGGCTGAAAGACTTGGGGATGATGCTCAGGGCGTGAACCATCTTGATACTCGAGGCGATGATCGAAGCTTCCGCTCCCCCGGCCAGGCACCACGGAGCGGTGCCGGCTCCGATCAGGCGGGTAGCCAGGGTAATGGCTGAGGCTCCACTGGCGCAGGCCGCGTCCAGTCCGAAGGTCGGCCCGGAGAGATCGAAGGCTCGGGCCACGTCCTGAATGGCAATTCCGGGGCGCTTGCCGATGTTGTCCGAGACTCTCGGCTTCTTTCCCGCCTCCGCCATCACGGCGATTCTTTCCGCCTCCTCCGAACCGGCCGTCATGGTCCCTAGAATGACCATCCCTTCGGATCGTTCCCGGGGCGAGTCCAGGTCGAGGGCAGCCTCGTCCAGCGCCTCGATTGCTGCGGACAGAACCATCCAGCGAAAACGTCCCTTACGGGGAGGAAGCAGGCCCCGGGCCTTCATCTCGTCCACTCTCGATGCCAGAACCGGCGGGGGAATCTCGGCCACCACGCAGTTATCAACGCGGTGACGAGTCGCGTCAAAATGGGTGACGGGCCCCATGTTGGGAGCTCCGGCCAGAACCTTCTTCCACACCTCGCCGCGGCTACCGCCCAGCGAGCAAATGAACCCGATTCCGGTAATCACAACCGGCTTGCCGTAGTGCATATCCGTCGATCCCCTCTATTGACCGCCTCGCCTGTTATCATCTCGCAGGTTTGTGACACCGGATCACGCATGCTTTTTCATTCCCTCGATTATGCCGTTCTGCTGACAGCGGTCTGGATTCTTGCCTGGGGGTTCGTGAGGACCAGGCTGAGGCTGCGCCACCTCATGCTGCTGGGTGCCAGCTACCTTTTCTACTGTGCCTGGGACTGGCGTTTTGCCGGCTTACTCGTTTTCTCGACCCTGCTTGATTTCCTGGTTGGCCGGGCTATCTACGAAGCAACATCGCAGCGGCGAAAGCGGCAGTTTCTGGTCATCAGCCTGCTAGGCAACCTGGGTGTTCTGGGTTTTTTCAAGCATTACAACTTCTTCCTCGAGAATCTGAACCACCTGCTCTCGGGCATGGGCTTTTCAGTTCCGGGCTATGTCGAAGTCATCCTGCCCCTGGGAATCTCTTTCTACACCTTCCAGACGCTGAGCTATTCCCTCGACATCTACTTCGGAAAACTGCAACCCACCAGGAGCCTGGCGGACTTCGCTCTTTTCGTGGCCTTTTTCCCGCAGTTGATTGCGGGTCCGATTGTGAGGGCACGGCAGTTTCTTCCCCAGCTCGAGAGCCCGGCTGAGTTTGACGAGGAGCGCATGATCTCAGGGATCTATCGGATCCTGAAGGGTCTGGTGAAGAAGGTATTCATTGCCGATTTGATCGGGCTTCACCTGGTGGATCCGGTCTTCAAAGAGCCGGCTGCCTTCGGGGCGGTTGATTCTGCGCTGGCCATGCTGGGCTTTTACATGCAGCTCGGGTTTGACTTCAGCGCCTACGCCGACATTGCCATCGGTTCGGCCCGGACACTCGGTATTGAGCTGCCCGAGAACTTCCGCGCCGCCGCCCGGGCAGTGAACCTGGCGGAGTTCTGGCGCAGGTGGCACATCACGCTGTTTACCTGGGTGAGAGACTATTTCTTTGTGCCGATGACGGTGGGGAGGAGGCGCGGTCGCCGCCTGCGCCCTTACATCAGCATTTTCCTGACCATGGTCCTGATCGGGCTCTGGCACGGGGCCGCCTGGACGTTCATTGCGTTTGGAATCTTCCATGGGGCCGGACTGGCCCTCACCCGCTGGTGGGGCCGGCGAAACCGGGGACGGCGCCCGCCCTCGCGGCCCGCGCCGGTCGAATTCGGGCTGACCTGGTGCAAACGTGGGGGGACGATCCTCGTCGTGGCGCTGAGCATCGTCCTGTTTCGGGCCGACAGCATCGGGGACGCCTTTCACGTTTACGGGATGCTCTTGTCGCCAGGGCAGTGGACCGTGGGGAGTCAGCTTGCTCGCCTCGGAGTCGCGATCCTCGGTCTGGCTACGATCTTGCACCTGACCACCTACGGTTTTCGGCAGCAGGTCGAGAAGGTTTTCCTGCAAATGCCTTCGCCCCTGCAGGGAGCCGTCGTGGTCTTTACCCTGGCACTGGTCAAAATGTCGCTGACTGCGCAGAGACCCTTCGTATACTTTCAATTCTGAACCAGCAATTCTGAACGAGTGGATAGCAAGGCTGTGGAAGAACACGGGACCGGCTCACAACAGCACAGGCTCTTGAGGCTGCTGGGCTGGAGTCTGGTCTGGGTACTTGTGACGAATGCGGCTGCTGAGATTTGGGTCGTCTACTGCTGGCAGCCCTACACCCATCCCGTCGAGACGGCCAGACTCACGTCCGCCTGGACTGAGTTCCGGAATTGCCGCGTGCTCGTCGTGGGGTCTTCCCTGGCCGAGTTCGGTCTGTCACCCTCTGTCATTGAGGCCGAGGTGGAGGGGGAACTGGGGCAGAAGATCTGTGTCTTGAACCTGGGACAAAGGGGTCTCTCCAGCGAGTCCGCCGTTTCCTATTTACGGGCCGTTCTCGCCCGCTCACGGCCTGAAATTGTGATCTGGGGAACCAGTCCCCAGGAATGCATGATGCGCAATCGGGGGCATTACCTGCGGACCTATGCCTCGCCAATCGACGTTGTTGAGGCTTCCTGGAGCAGGCCCCGGTCATGGGAGGACGCCAAACGAGCGGCCGCCGCCTACTTCAGACCGCCGGCGCTTGTTCTTCAGGGTGGCCTGCTGGCGGGATCCCTCCTGGCGGGACGTGTTCTGAACCTTGCCCCGACTCGATTTCAGCTCGAGATGGCCAGAACTCGAAGATGGGGCGGCTGGTACCCGGGGCACCCCGAAATGCCCGGCTCCAAGGCGCGCTGGGAGTCCAGCATCCACTGGCAGAGCCTGAGCGAAATGACGGAGCTGATGCGGCGGCACCATCTCCAGCTGGCGGTTCTGCTCATGCCGATCAACGAGGAAGTCGTGAAGAGAGAAGCGCGGATACGTCACAGATTCTCGGCGGCGCTCGGAGAGTACTGCCGCCGCGTCTCAGTCCCCTACGTGGACCTTCTCGATCCCCCGTATCCGAAACTGGAGAAGAACGAGTACATGAAAGACGGTCGTCATATTACAGCCGACGGAGCCCGGAAACTAAGTCGCGAAGTCGCCCGCCGCATTCTGATCCCAATGCTGAGATCAGAACCGAAAGTGGGAGGGTCTTAAAGTGGGTGGGGCCCTGCCCACTCTTTCTCTTTCCTCAGCTATCCTCGGGATCTGCGGACCGGTCGAGAGGATCTGTGCCGTCGCCGGGCGAGCTGACCGGGGGGGGCTCCTCAGGAGCGGTTTCGGGTTCCGCCGGGGCGCTCCACGCAGCCTCTTGCGGGACCTCGGGGGAGCTTTCCTGCTGGCGCCGCCGCCACAGTACCGGGGTCAGCAGCCCGAGTAGATAGCCCACGATCAGGCTTCCTCCGATCAGCACCGTGAGAGGGATGGAGATCGAGACAAAAAGGATTTTTGCTTCGATAGGGGATGTGTTCTGGATGATCACAGCCAAGCTGAGGCTGACCAGAACCACAATCCCGACAATCTTGACTTTTGTTGCCGTCGTCATCACGAGTTCACCTCCTTCGAGTCCGGGAACGGCCGGGTACCTGCATCTCAATCACTTTTCACCAGCCAGCTTCTGAAACTCCCTGCCTGCAAAACGGGCGGCCTGAATCCAGATCACAAGGATGATGACGGTTGCAACGGAAAGCCAGCGAACATTGGCAAATCCAGCAAAAAAAGTAGTGATCGCGAGGCTCAGGCCAACCGCCACTGCCTTGGCAAAGCGCTGCACGAACATGTCGATAAAAGCTTTGGCTTTGTACTTCTCTTCTCGCGTGGTGGGAACATAGAGAGCTTCCCTGGAAGACTGGTTGATCGAGTAGTTGAGCGCGTTGTCGGACACGCTCATGGCACTTCCAAAGAAAAGAATGGGAGTGAAAAAGAAGCCGGCGGAGCTAAGCAGAACCGCGATGGGCAGAAACAGTAACGCTGCTCCGACCCCGAAGCGGGTCATAATGAAGCTGGTCAGCAGGAGCTGAACCAGAAACCCGATCCAGTTCGTCACGGCATACACCGTCGACAAGAGATCACCTATCGCTGGTCCGGCCAAATAAAAACTGACAGCAGATTTGAACTGGAAATCGACAATCGTGGAGACCATTTCATAGAGACCCAGGATCATCACGATGGAGAGAAGGTAACGCGACTTGAAGACCAGCCGGGCCCCCTCGGTTAGCGGGTTCTGGTTCCTTCTCCGATCCTGAGGTTCAACTTCGTCTCCAGGTCCAGACTTGAACCCGAAGCTGCGCGCTGCCAGAAAGGCAACCAGGACGATCGTGAGAGCCATCCCAACGCAGATCCACATCCACTGGCTGTGGCTGTAAGCATCGAGGCGGGCGTTGTAGACGTTCGAGCCCACGCCCCCCCCGAGCAGCCCTCCCAGGATAATCAGACCATAAAGCCTCTTTGCCTGTGTTGGAGTGACACTGTCGTTGAGAAAAGCGAAGAAGGTGGGAACCATGAGGGTATTGAAGAGATCACCATACAGGTAAAACGTCCATATGGTCGGTCCCTGTGGTGCTTTCAGCAGAGTGCTGTAAAGAACGTAGCACAGGACCGAAAACGCTGCGAAGACGTAGGTCAGCTGCTGGCGGCGGAGCCGCCGGGCGAGATAGGCAAAAACGGAGGCGGCCACAAAGGCAACCAGCATGTTGCCCACTTTGGCCAACAGCTCCGCCTGGGCTGCGGTCATTTGCCAGCCCAGGAGATTGAACCCGGCCTGGTCATAAAACTCGAGGAAAAGAATGTTCTTGAGAGGTCTGAGAATCCAGAAGCTGGCGATAACCAGAAAGAAGTACACTGCCATCAGGAGGGCCTGGGGCCACTCCTCCCGGCGGATGTCCATAACCTGTCTCAGGAGGTTTTGCTGGCTCAACTGCTCCCCTTTGCCCGGATTATGCAAGAACCGTAGTTCGGTGTTGAAAAACGACTCGAGAAGTGGCCCAACTCGGAAGCGGGCAGGTGTGACAGGCGGATTTGCGAAGAATATGGGTTGGCGAGGCGTTTGAGTGGTTTGGGGAGTGAATTTCAGACAGATCTGGGCCTGGATGAGTGTCGGAAGCGGTTTTTCGGGGGAGCTGGGAAAAGCTAACTGGAGTTCAGGCGACTCAAGACGAGGTGGAAGAGGGGTTGTTCGGGGAAGGCTGAGGAAAGATGGACCCAGATGCGTCGAGTGGTTTGTCGGATCCGGGCCCCAATCTTGAGGACCCGACGACGTAAGGTTTCGATTTCGAGCTTGTGCCAGGGGGTTCCGTGAAGATAGTCGCGCAGGCGCACGAACATCTGGTAAGCCAGTGCATGCAGGAGGAGTCGAAACTGATTGGCCAGGAATCGATGACAGCTGAGTCGGTCCATGCTCAGATGATTCTTGAAGGCCTTGATGAAGTTCTCGGTCTGCCCTCGGTTTGTGTAGTGGTCATAAAGTGATTGGGAGCAGAGATCGTCCCGGTTGGCAACTACAAAGCGACGATTGATGCCACGCTGATCGACCTCCACTTTGACAATGACGCGACGGGATCGATCCCAGCTGTGGGCTCGATAAAGAAACTCGTCAAACTGACGCTGTTTTTCCTCCAGCTCAAGGAACCTCAGCCGAGTCGAATCCAGCAGGGGCTCGACCACTCGCTGCAGGCGAGGGTTTCGACTTAACCCAATGACATACTGGAGTTTATTCTCTTCACATTCACAGAACTCGTAGAGCCGAGGCGTGGCAAAGCCGCTGTCGGCCCGAATCTCAATCTCGACATCCGTCCCCACTGCTTGTCGGATGGCCTCCACGACTCGCTTCAGAATGGGCACGATGTGAGAGGCAGCCCCCTTGTTGCCAGGTCTCAACACGGCACAGACCAGGTCTCCCGTGTCGGCATCGAAGATCAGCAAAGGATGCAGAATGTGGTTTCGGTAATACCCGTGGTAGAAGGAGAACTCCTGTTGGCCGTGAGTGTGGTCGTCGGTACTGTCCAGATCCAGGATGATCTTGCTGGGACGTCTCTTCTTCAGGGAGCGCACATAACGGCCTGGCAGCCACCGGCTCAGACGCATCAGATCCTTCTTGGTGACGGAGTTCTCCAGGCGGGAGAAAGTCGGCTGGGTGGCCAAATCGGGATCGCTCTCTGGCAACTGATCACAGACGGTCTTGAGCATCGGATCCGAGCGCAGCGTATCGGCGTCATTACAGTCTTCGTAGCCGGCCACGATCTGCAAGACTCGTTGTCGGATCAACTTCAACAGGTCATGACGAACGTAGCGTCGGTCTCGACTTTCCGCAATACACGAACTGAAGCCCTCGCACAATCGATGTTGACGATCCAGGGATCCAAACAACAACCATCCTGCGTCGGAAGTGAGGCTCCCTCCATCAAAACGCGTCGTGATCTTTCTGTGGCTGTGAAATGGCAGGGTATTCTGGCAGACTGCTTTCAACATTGCCGTAGCTCCTGTTTAGGGTCATTGTTTTTGTAAACCCTTTTATATCAGAGGGCTACGGCTTTTTCCTGGAGCCAGAATCTCACTTGAATTTAGATCTCTTGCATAATCCGGGTTTGCGGTCTTAGCCGGCGTCTCGAACGACGGCAATCGCAAACCGGTACGACCGGTTCGTTGAGCATAGCATCCGGCTGTTGTAACGTTCCAACGCTGCCTCAACGGGAAATTAAAAATTAAAAATTAAAGATTGAAAATTATTCGCTTTGCTCCGTGCGTTGCCTTGGTTCGTTAGAGGTCTGCCTTGAACATCACTGGGCGAAGCCGATGCACATTAAGCCGCCGACGGTTTGAAAAATAGAGATCGTAAAGTTGAGGAATCGACGAGAAGGGGGAGGGGATTGATGCCTGGGAATTGGGGCAGGTGATGGGTAGGGAATGGCATCGTCCGGGGGGTCTGGGTCCCGGCTTGCTCGTCTTGGGCGGGTCGATCACGATGGCGCTGTTGTCCCGGTCCTTCACGTACGGAGAGGGCCATTTGGAGCGTCCCATTCTCTGGTTCCTGTTCGTCTACGCCGTGATCTGGCTGGGGCTGGTTCTTGCGGTACGCCGGATCAGGTCGGGCAGGGGCGGCTCCCTGGCCTGGATTCTGCTCATAGGCCTGCTGAGCCGAATCGCCCTGCTGCCGTCCGGTCTGATCCAGGAAAACGACGTCTACCGCTACGTTTTCGATGGTCACAACCTGCTCAGCGGCGAAAATCCGTACCGGTTGTCTCCAACCGAGATCCGGCATGATCCGACCCATCCCCTGGCGGACGACCTCAGGGAGCCGGATGCTGCTCTGGTTCTGGAACGCATCGGCTTTCCCGAAGTGCCAACCGTGTACCCGCCGGCGGCCCAGGTCGCCTTTGCCCTGGGCGCTCTCGTCAAGGGCTGGGACTGGCGGGGGCAGAGATATTTCTTCCTGGTGATCGACCTGCTGGTCATCCTCGGTCTCTTGCGAGTCCAGAGGACACTCGGCGTGGCGCGTGAATGGATCGTCCTCTACGCGTGGAACCCGCTGGTACTCAAGGAGGTGGCCAATTCAGCCCATTTGGATGTGTTGGTGTGCCTGCTCACGGCGCTGCTCATGCTGGTGCTCACATCTTCCGGAAAAAGAGTGCTGACCCCGATTCTGGCGGGGGCTCTGCTCGGCCTTCTCACGCTGAGCAAGCTTTATCCGCTCGTGCTGCTGCCTATTCTGGCAGCATGGCTCTATCGCCGCTTTCATTCAGTGGCCGGCGCCCTTGTGTGCGTGGGGACCACAGCCGTTGTCGTGACAGCCGGCTATTCACCTTTTTTAGGTGACGGGGTCGGCCCTCTTTTCCGCGGCCTGTCCATCTACGGCCGCTACTGGGTCATGAACGAGGGTGCTTTTTCCCTGCTGAGTCTGGTAACCGCGCAGCCCAGAGCTGTTGCCGCTGCTCTGATCGCCCTGCTCTCGCTGCTCGTGGCCTGGAAGTTCGCCCTTCCCGACGGACGCAGTCTAGTCATGACAGCGCAGCTGGCTCTGCTGCTGTGGCTGCTGCTGATCCCAACTCCCTACCCGTGGTACTCACTGCCCCTGATGGCGCTGGCATGCCTCGATCCCAACTCGGCTCCCGCCCGGACGACACTTGGCTTGTCTCTCCTTCTGGCACTCTACTATCTGAGTTTCTATTTCGAGTACCGGGGGTCGCCGGAGTGGTTCTGGACGCTGACTCGCAGCCTCGAGCACGCTGGAATCTGGGGCTGGCTCCTGTTTTCCTGGAGGCAGAGAGTCACTGCTCAGTGAATCTCGAACACATACAAGCGGTTCGCCTTCTCGGCGGTCACGAAGGCATAGCGGCCGTCTGGGGTGACGTCTACATCAATGGCCCCTTTTCCGACGCGGAAACTACCCAGCTTCTGGAGGTCCGGACTGAAAACCGACACCGTATCGTCTCCTGATTCGACCACGTAAACGCGTCCGCTCGAGTCGACATCGAGGGAAAAAGGTCGGTTTCCGACCCGCGCCCGCCGGACTTCTTCGAGATCCAGGAGATCGATCACGGAGAGATCGTTGGTCTTGGAGTTGGCCACGTACAGCGTGTTGCCGTCAGGGGACGTGCCGACACCTGAGGGCTGCACTCCCACCGGTATCTGTTTGACGACTTCTCTGGAACTGATGTCGATGACCCACAAGTCGTTGGAACCCGCACAGGCCAGAAACAGGTAGTCGCCCAGCAGCGAAACAACCCCTGTTATGGGCGTCACTCCGACGGGAATCTCGTCGATGATTCGGTGAGTCGAGGCGTCGATAACGTCGACTTTGCCATACTTTCCAGTGCCCCAGTTGGCAACGAACAGGAGCAGTCCTGTGGGAGAGGCAATCACATTGGCGGGTCTGCCTCCAACCTTGATATCATCGACTACCTGGTGCGACTCGGCATCCACCACTTTGACCAGCCCGTTTTTTCTATTGGTGACGAAAATCTTGTCTCCCGCGGGGGATACCGTGATGCCGAGGGGTTCGTAGCCGGCGTAAAAACTCCCGGTGGAGCGAAGGGTTTTGACATCGACGATGGCGACCTCGTTGGAGGCAAAAGCTGTCACGTAGAGAAACCGGCCGTCGCGGCTCAGATCCGAAAAATGAGGCCCCTTGCCCACTTTTAGTTTTCCGGCGGGTCTGACAGAGAAGCTGTCGGCAGCGAAAAGCAAAGTCCCGCCAAGCAGCACCGCAATGATCAGGGCGGGGCAGAATGGGCTTCTTGAGATTCTCACGATGAACTCCGTTTCGACTGAACCCTGCGCCACTCGCAGGCGAGAACCGTGTTCTTCATCAGTTGGACAATAGTCAGAGGCCCCACTCCACCGGGAACCGGCGTGAGGGCCCCGGCCCGGCGCATGGCCTGCACCGGATGAACATCTCCAACCAGGCAGAACCCCTTCCTGCGGAAGGTCTCGATCCGTCTCGGGTCTTCTCCAAACAGATGTCGAACCTCACTTAGAGTTTCAGCTCGGTTCATCCCGACATCGATGACCGTGGCGCCCGGCCGGATGAAGTCTTCCGTCACGAGACCGGCTCTGCCCACGGCTGCGACCAGGATATCGGCCTGGGAGCAGACTCCGGCCAAATCGCGAGTTCTGGAGTGACAGATGGTAACGGTGCAGTGCTCCCGTAGAAGCAGCAGCGCCAGCGGCTTGCCCACAATATTGCTGCGGCCGATGACAACCGCTCTTTGCCCCAGCATGGGTACCTGTTCGCGCCTCAGCATCTCCAGGATCCCCGCCGGGGTACAGGGCACGAAGGCGGGCTTGCCGCCGCACAGCTTACCCACGTTCACCGGATGAAACCCATCTACATCCTTGATGGGATTCACGCCACGCAGGATCCGGTCTGCGTCAATATGCCCGGGGAGCGGCAGCTGAACCAGAATCCCATCGATATGGTCCGACTGATTCAGCTTGCCGATCGTGGCCAGCAGTTCCCGCGTCGAGGCATCCGCCGCCAGGTTGATCTGTTCGGAGTGAATTCCCAGCTCGCCGCAGGTTCTGGTCTTATTCCGGACGTACACTCGAGAGGCCGGATCGTCACCGGCCAGCACGACACCCAGCCCCGGTTGGAGTCCCAGCTCAGAGAGCTTCCTAACCTGTTCGCCGACCTCCCGTTTGATTTCCCCGGCGATCCTGTTCCCGTCGATCAGACGCGTCTGAACCTGAGTAGGCATGCACTTGGATCTTATCAAATGGGCGCGAGCTGGCGCTCGCCCCTTACGGCGTTTCATATAGATTGCGGTAGGTCAGATAATTGCCCAGGACCTTTAGGACGTAGAGTTTGGTTTCGCGGAAGCCGATGTTGGCTATGAAGTGCTCGGGCTCGGACTGACGTCCCTTTGCCGCCCAGCGCTTCGCGTTGGAGCTCCCTCCGTTGTACGCCGCCAGAGCCTGTGCGATCGAGCCGCCGTGGCGCTCCAACAGTTTCTGCAGGTGGTAGGCACCGAGGCGGATCGACAGATCCGGTCGGTAAAGGTCGGCAGCAGTGGGAGCAGGCATGGAGAGCTCCTGGGCAAGACGCCGGGCCGGTCCTTCCAGGAACTGCATGAGGCCCCGGGCTGAGGCCACTGACTTGGCTGTGGGATCAAAGCGGCTCTCCTGATAGATGACGGCCAGGAGCAGGTGGGGGTCGACCTGGCGTTTCAGGCTCTCGGCTTGAATCAGGGACCAGTAGTGCCTGGGGTAGACGAGCTTGCGCACGGGCTCGGGTAGCTGGTCGGGCCAGGTTCCCCGGAAACTGGAGTTCAGGAGCTTTTCTGCCGCCAGCAATGACTCCCTGGGCAGCCCTCCCCGGTCGGCCTGGAAGGCCAGGTTGAACAAGTAGGCTCCGACGTTCGGAAAAGCCCTGCGGCCCGCTCGTTTGATGGCCAGGGCCGCCTCGCTCGTCAAGCCCAGAAAGAGTAGCTCCCGCACGTGCGCCAGAGGTTCGGTGTGCTGTGCGGGAACCTCGTCCGCACTCCAGTAGAAGGCGCGTGGGGCCAGCAGCTGCTTCAACCACTCCTCTCCCTTCTCCGGCGCACTCGGGGTCAGGTCCTCAACCTGCTCACGGCACATATATCCGAAATGGGTGGGACGACCGGAACCTCCTTGCCGGAACGCATCCTGCGCTTTCTCCTCTTCTCCGGTGCGGGCCAGGCTCAACCCCTTGAAATATTGGATCTCTTCGCTGGTGACGCCGGATGGGAGCCGGCGAGAACTCAAGCTGTCAAGATGGGAGAGGTGTAAAAGAGCCTCCCGGTACCGTTGCTTCTCGACGTATAGCCGCACCAGGTAGTAGTGGAACTGGTTGCGTTGGTAGCCTTTTACCGTCTTCAGGGCCTGGAGAGCCGTTTGCCGCGCCTTCTCGTCGTCCCCCAGCCAGCGATAGGTGTCGGCCAGGTTGTAGTACACGCGGGCAGCCCGTCGATTGGTCGGATGTGCGGCCAGGAACTCCCGGTACTCCCGGGCAGCCGCCGCATAAGAGAGTTTTCGCAGGGCGGTGTTGCCGGCCTGGTACTTACAGAAGATACCCCAGTCGGAAGTTGGAAAGCGGGCGTAGCATTGGAGGTACCCGTCAAAGGCTTTCTCCAGCTGCCCGTCGAAAACGTAACTTCTTGCTGTCAGGTATCGATACTGAGCTGCCGAGAGGCTGCGGGGAAATTTGTCCAGCAGGTACTCCAGGTACTCGCGCGCCCGGCGGGTGCGTCGATTATTCATGAACACCCTGGCTCGCTGGCGCAGTCCGGACTCGGACGACCTGGAAAGAGGCTGCAGTTCATCGAGATCGAGAGCCGCCTGCAGCGCGGCGTCGTCCCGTTCGTTCTTCTTGATCAGGTTCTGGAGATCCTTGACCGCTTCCTCGGCCTGATTCCCGGGCAGGTGCAGTCTCGCGTGTTCCAGCGCCGCTCTTCGCGCGCTCGAGCCGTCCCTCTTCCTCCACACCCGGTCGTACCAGTCCAGGGCCTGGTCCAGTTCCTCCTGTTCTTTCAGGAAGTCCGCATAGGTAAGGGCCCAGCGAGACCAGGAAGGATGACCGGGAAAGTGTTCCAGGAAGTCCTTCAGTTCGGATCTCCACTCTCCGAAGGGGCGATGCTGCCTGGCTTCGATGAGGGCCTGGAGAATGGAGTCACCCAGCAATGACTTCTTCCAGTCGAGCTCCGAGAGCAGGGCTTCTCCTTCCCCGCTACGGCCCGACTCGATGAACAGGCGAGCCTTCAAGTACGCCAGATGATTTTGCTCAAAGAGCTCGGGATAGTTCTTTTCGTGTTGTTCGAGCAGGCCGAGTGCGGTTTCCGGATCGCCCGCCTCCCGTGCCGCGAGGACGCCCGGCATGGGGTTCCTGGGAGAGAGGGGGACGAGAGACAGAAGGAGGAGACCGACGATCTGAAGCACGAGACGTATTATCCCGCATTCACCATATGGGACACTAGGATTGCTTGCCTTAATCGGTCTAAACTACTATAATAAAAGGAGATATCCACCCAGAAAACCCGTCGTTTGGTTTGCCGATTTCAAATATCAAGCCGCCAGTTGGGACCGGCCTCGTCGGGTGATTGCCAAGGTCGAGTGGCATAGCGGCGAACTTTTTCCGAGAGTCGGTTTCATCGTGACCAATAGGAGCGCACGAGCCCCAGGGGTGGTTCACTTTTACAACGGTCGCGGCAGAGCCGAGCAGTGGATCAAGGAAGGCAAGTATGCCTTGAACTGGACGCCGTTGTCCTGCCAACATTTTGTCTCGAATCAGGTGAGGGTGGCTCTGTTTGTTTTGGCCTACAACCTGGGCAATTTTCTGCGACGTCTGGTCCTTCCCAGAAGAATCAAACACTGGTCCCTTCGCACCCTATTGAGTAAACTGGTCAAGATCGGAGCGAAGGTGGTTCGGCATAGCCGGATGGCCACGTTTCAGATGGCGGAGGTCGCGGTAAGCGAGGAGATATGGGCCGAGATAGTCCAATGTGAAGGTTGATAGGTTGTGATCATTCCTCACGGGGAGGCCAGAGGAGCTCGGATCCGAAAGTTGATATGAGGAATGTCGGATTAAGACCTCCGCAAAAGTTACCAACGCCGCACAGCCTGATCCGCGCTGTCCCGAAAGGAGGTAGGTATGTCTTTTCAGCACAACGTGCTTTACGCCATTGTCATGGCTTCAGTGACTCTGCAGGTGAGCCCGGCTTGGGCGAAAACGGTCAAGTGCGACCAGGGAAAAAGCCTGCAAACGGCAATCGACAACGCGTCCGAGGGAGATGAGATTGACGTTACAGGCACCTGCAATGAGTTCATTGTCTTCGATATTACGCAGCACTTTCTCACCCTGCTTGGCGCACCAGGAGCGGCCATCGTCAGCTCCGATCCTGGTCGTCCCACCATCGACGTTAATCAGGCCAGGAGAATCACGATCTCCGGCTTTTCCATCAGCGGCGGGGCAAGGGGAGTAATGATCAGGAACGGCCAGGCCGTTCTCGCGAACAATTCGATTTCTGGCTCGGTCAGGGGCGTGGAGGCCCGGAACAACTCAGGGGCGATTCTCCTGAATAACATGATTTCGGATGCTGCTGTCGGAATCGATCTGAGCAGCAGCACCAGCGCCTTCATTTTTGGGACCAGTCTTCAGAACATCGGCGCCATCGGTTTCCGCGCGCGTTTCGCCTCCTCTTTTTTCGTTCTTGATCTGGCGATTACGGGAAGCCCGGGCAGGGCCATAGTGGTCGCCGACAACTCCGCCGGCACGATCTCCGGGTTGAATATCGCTCTGGACTCGGTGCGCCCGGGAATTGAAGTGGATTCGGGAGGCTCCCTGAAAGTCGACAATGCCAACATCCTCAGCGCCACACTATCCTCCCGGGAGGAAGGCTTTTTGCGGCTCAGCGGAGTCACCCTGGACGGTGGGGGCTCGCCGGGGGCTGGAATCACGGCTGACGGCGGATCCGTCCACCTGAGCAACGGCAGCGTCGTGGGCTTCGAGCAGGCGGTCTTTGCCGCCGACTCTGCCTCTGTGCAACTCACACAAGTCACCCTGAACGGTGGAGGCTCGACACGCCCTGGAATCGGGGTGGCCGACGGCGCATCGGTGCGGATGGAGAGTGGCAGCATCCTGGGTTTCGACGAGGCTGTCTTTGCCTCCAACTCCGCCTCTGTGCAACTCACGGATGTCACGCTGGACGGTGGAGGATCGACCCGCCAAGGAATTGGGGTGGCTGCAGGCGGATCCGTGAGGATGGAGGGCGGCAGCATTGTGGGCTTCCAGACCGGCCTCTTCGCCAGCCACTCGGCTAATGCGCGACTCACGGACGTTACCCTGAATGGTGGAGGCTCGTCCGGCTTTGGAATCGAGTCCGCCAGCGGAGGTTCGTCAGTCTGGCTGGAGAACAGCAGCGTCCAGGGTTTCGACTTCGGCGGGGTGGCGTCAGACGGTAGCTTTGTCGAGGTCAACGGATCCAACGTGGTCGGTGACATACGTGGTCTCTGGGTAACGGGAGGAACGGCTCTCGTCGTGGCGGGAAGTACCATCAGCGGATTCCCGGACGGTGTCATTGTCGAGAGCGGCCGGATCAAGGTCACTGGAAGCACCATCAACGATGGCCTGGGCCTGAACAACACCAGCAGCGCCTGGGTTTTCGACAGCCAGTTGAGCGGCAACCCCAGCCTGAGTCCGGGATACTCCTCCAGCGTACGAGTTGGCAACACCACCATGACGGGGGACGTCTCGGGAGTCCGGGACTGCACGCTGGCATTCCAGGATGGAACCGTCGTGACCGGCACCGTTCAACTGGACACAGGGTGCGCGCTGGAGTTGACGCCCAATATGCCCGGCACGTATTCAATCGGCGCGATCGACTGCCACGAGATGGACGTCACGACCCAGGTCCGGCTCTCCGGCGAAGTTGTCGGCATCGGCCCCATCAGCAACTGCAAAGTGGAGCCCTGAACGGCGGCGTCAAACAGGCTTAATCAATATAAAGAAACTCGGCCGAACTCAACCTTGCACCGCTAGCCCGGATTATGCAAGAACCGTAGTTCGGTGTTGAAAAACGACTCGAGAAGTGGCCCAACTCGGAAGCGGGCAGGTGTGACAGGCGGATTTGCGAAGAATATGGGTTGGCGAGGCGTTTGAGTGGTTTGGGGAGTGAATTTCAGACAGATCTGGGCCTGGATGAGTGTCGGAAGCGGTTTTTCGGGGGAGCTGGGAAAAGCTAACTGGAGTTCAGGCGACTCAAGACGAGGTGGAAGAGGGGTTGTTCGGGGAAGGCTGAGGAAAGATGGACCCAGATGCGTCGAGTGGTTTGTCGGATCCGGGCCCCAATCTTGAGGACCCGACGACGTAAGGTTTCGATTTCGAGCTTGTGCCAGGGGGTTCCGTGAAGATAGTCGCGCAGGCGCACGAACATCTGGTAAGCCAGTGCATGCAGGAGGAGTCGAAACTGATTGGCCAGGAATCGATGACAGCTGAGTCGGTCCATGCTCAGATGATTCTTGAAGGCCTTGATGAAGTTCTCGGTCTGCCCTCGGTTTGTGTAGTGGTCATAAAGTGATTGGGAGCAGAGATCGTCCCGGTTGGTAACTACAAAGCGACGATTGATGCCACGCTGATCGACCTCCACTTTGACAATGACGCGACGGGATCGATCCCAGCTGTGGGCTCGATAAAGAAACTCGTCAAACTGACGCTGTTTTTCCTCCAGCTCAAGGAACCTCAGCCGAGTCGAATCCAGCAGGGGCTCGACCACTCGCTGCAGGCGAGGGTTTCGACTTAACCCAATGACATACTGGAGTTTATTCTCTTCACATTCACAGAACTCGTAGAGCCGAGGCGTGGCAAAGCCGCTGTCGGCCCGAATCTCAATCTCGACATCCGTCCCCACTGCTTGTCGGATGGCCTCCACGACTCGCTTCAGAATGGGCACGATGTGAGAGGCAGCCCCCTTGTTGCCAGGTCTCAACACGGCACAGACCAGGTCTCCCGTGTCGGCATCGAAGATCAGCAAAGGATGCAGAATGTGGTTTCGGTAATACCCGTGGTAGAAGGAGAACTCCTGTTGGCCGTGAGTGTGGTCGTCGGTACTGTCCAGATCCAGGATGATCTTGCTGGGACGTCTCTTCTTCAGGGAGCGCACATAACGGCCTAGCAGCCACCGGCTCAGACGCATCAGATCCTTCTTGGTGACGGAGTTCTCCAGGCGGGAGAAAGTCGGCTGGGTGGCCAAATCGGGATCGCTCTCTGGCAACTGATCACAGACGGTCTTGAGCATCGGATCCGAGCGCAGCGTATCGGCGTCATTACAGTCTTCGTAGCCGGCCACGATCTGCAAGACTCGTTGTCGGATCAACTTCAACAGGTCATGACGAACGTAGCGTCGGTCTCGACTTTCCGCAATACACGAACTGAAGCCCTCGCACAATCGATGTTGACGATCCAGGGATCCAAACAACAACCATCCTGCGTCGGAAGTGAGGCTCCCCCCATCAAAACGAGCCGTGATGTTTCTGTGGCTATGAAATGGCAGGGTATTCTGGCAGACTGTTTTTGACATTGCCGTAGCTCCTGTTTAGGGTCATTGTTTTTGTAAACCCTTTTATATCAGAGAGCTACGGCCTTTTTTCTGGGCCCAAATCTCACTTGAATTTAGATCTCTTGCATAATCCGGGCTAGGCTCGCCTCTTGGCTGCGCCGGGATGGCACAGAGTCTTTAATGCCATTAGAGATTATAAGACCCTGGAGGGGACGCTATTGGTCAGGGATAAATCCGGTGGAGCATTCTTGGAAAGGGAATCGTTTCCCGGATGTGTTTCAGCCCGCAGATCCAGGCGACGACTCTCTCGATTCCCATTCCAAAACCTGAGTGCGGGACGCTACCGTAGCGGCGCAGATCGACGTACCAGCGAAAGGCATCCTCGGGCAACTGGTGTTGTTGTAACCTCTCCTCGAGGAGTTCCAGATCATGAACCCTCTGGCTGCCCCCTACGATCTCTCCGTAACCTTCGGGAGCCAGCATGTCCATGCACATGGCGAGGCTCGCATCCTCAGGGTCGGGCTGCATGTAGAAGGCTTTGACCTCACCCGGGTATCGGTGCACGATGACGGGCTTCTCGAACGTCTCCGAGATCAAGGTTTCATCGGCTGCGCCAAAGTCTGAACCGCGAGGCGTTGTGGTCCCTTCCCGCTCCAGGATGTCAAAAGCTTCGCCGTAGCTGATCCGGGGGAACGGGGGACGTACCTCGCTCAGAGCCGCGGTATCTCTTTGCAGAGTCTCCAGTTCCAGGCTGCGATTGTGCAGTACCTGTCCAACGATGTAGGAAACATATTCTTCGGTCAGTTCCATCAGGTCGTCCAGGTCGGCGAACGCGACCTCCGGTTCAACCATCCAGAACTCCATCAAATGGCGCCTGGTTTTCGATTTCTCAGCGCGAAAAGTGGGTCCGAAGCAGTACGTCTTGCCCAGAGCGGCACAGGTAGCTTCGTTGTAGAGCTGGCCGCTTTGGGATAAATAGGCCTGCTGGCCGAAATACTCGAGTTCGAACAGCGAGGTCGTCCCTTCACACGCGGCGGGTGTGAGTATGGGCGTATCGACCAGGGTGAAACCGTTGTTGTCGAGATAGTCCCGCGCAGCCCGTATGATCTCGCTCCGAATGCGCAGGACTGCGTGTTGCCGGGTAGACCGAATCCACAGATGGCGGTGTTCCATGAGAAAGGAGGTGCCGTGTTCCTTGGGAGCGATCGGATAGGGCTCGGCCTCGTGCACGATTCGCAGGTCGGCGACATCCAGTTCAAACCCACCCGGGGCCCGCGCATCCGCCCGGACGGTCCCGGTCACCTCTACCGAGGATTCCTGGGTGAGAGAGTCGGCTGCGGAAAACACCGTTTCCGAAACATTGCCTGCAAACACCACGGCCTGCACGATCCCCGTCCCGTCGCGGATCAGGAGAAAGCGAAGCCTGCCCTTGTCGGTGCGGTTGTAGACCCACCCTTTGATGGTGGCACTGCCCCCCACCTGTAGGCCCAGATCCCTTACGTAAACATGCATCTACGATCCCGTCAGTTCCGATTCAACAAGGCTCTGGATCACGGGAAAACTTCCCAGGTATTCGAGTGAAAGCCGGGTGCGGTGGAGCGAGCCGGGCATGTATTGTTCGTAAATGAAGTTGTTGAGCACGAAGACCTGGTAGCCGAAGGTGCCCAGGGCTTTGAGCAGTCTCTGCACGACCATGAGGTGGAACTGTCTTCGAAACTTGTCCAGGCTCTGCTCCATGCCGGCACTCCTCAGGAAGTAGTCGATGTACCCATCGACCTCGGCCGGCGACAGTTCGCACGAGTCTTTCAGCAAAGAGGCCAGGTCGTAGGAGACGGGGCCCCAGAGGGCATCCTGGAAGTCGATCACGTGAAGACGGTCCCTGAACAGCATTAGATTCCTGACATGATAATCGCGGTGACAGAGCACGCGGGGAAGGGCCGAGAGTTGTGACGCAATGCGTCCACATTCCTCTTCGAGACCGGGGAAATCCGTTTCTTCGAACTGACGATAGTTGCCCAGGTAGTGTCTGCGAAAGAATGCGAACTCCCAGTCCAGCTTTTCCCGGTCAAAGGCCAGGCCGGCTGCTTCATAGGCCGGCTTGACCCGCCCGCTGCCCTGCTGCTGGATCCGTATGATGTGTTCGATGGCCTCTCTGATTCGCATGCGTCTTTGCCGGGGAGAGGCCGTCATCAGGTACGCCTGCAGCGTCACGTTGCCAAGATCCTCTTGAAGGACGATCCCCAGGTCGCCCTGCAGGTCCAGAATCCTGGCAACCGGCACCTCGATAGAGGTCAGCACATCATACATCTGCTTGTAATTGAAGCTCTCGGGATCAAAGGGCTCGGGGTAGGCGGCAAGAACGAAGGATTCCTCTGAATCGGCCGTGTAGCGGAAGTACTGCCGCATGGAGGCATCGCCAATCAGCTTGGTGACGCGATAGTGGTTGAAGCCGGGTTGAAAACGGCGACGGATATAGTCCATCAGCCGTTGTTGGATGGGTGGGAAGTCTCCTGGGGTCATTCCGGGTATAGAGGCCAAACCAGGTAACCTTGCTCCTCGACGGGTTGCGTGGCGGGGGAAATGGGCCCTGGATCGATTATCGGCGTGGCCATGACATCGCTCAACCGTGAGTCGTCCGGGATCTTCACGCCGGAGCAGATTATAGCATTGCTCACCATACAGTTTTCACCGATCTGTGCCCCCTCCCAGAGTATAGTGTCCCGCACCTTCGATTCGGTTCCAATCGAGCATCCGGTTGCGGCAATGAGGCCGGATTCAGCAGCTTGCCGCCCCTGAAGCCTCGCCTGTGCAGCCCGTTTTCCATGCAGGAGAAGGGAACCGTGCAGGTATCGCCACGGGGTGCTGCACTCGTACCACGCGCTACTGCTGGCATAAGCCAGAACCCGCTGCCGGCTCTCGATCAATGTGGGGTAAACGTCTTTGACCAGGTCGCTCTTGCCGCCTGGAATAGCTTCCAGAACCTCGTGTTTCAGCAACTGGATTCCGGTAAAAGTGTGTGGTTTCCCCGGTCCCTGCGGCCCGAAGCCCACGACGCGACCGTCCGCCCCGACGCGAACGGGATTGAAAGGAGATCCGCTTTGAAAGGGAGCGACTACCAGGGTAACCAGAGCCTCGTTGCGGCGATGGAAGCCGACAACACGGGACAGCTCCAATTCGGAATAGATCTTTCCGTTGATCGCGACGATGTGATCCGCTTCCAGAAACCTTGCTGCGTAGCGCAGGGCACCGGCGGTACCCAAAATTTCGGCTTCTTCGGAAAACACGATCTCGAGTGGCTGCCCCGGGTCGATCCTGCGGTACTGGTTCACGGCGCTGATCACAGTCTCGGGCAGATGGTGCAGATTCACGACCACGCATTCTGGGTCGAGTTCAGCCACCAGATCCATCGAATAATGGATCAGGGGACGTCCCAGAAACGGAACAGCGGGCTTCGCTCGCAGCCTGGTGAGGGGCAGGAGCCGGGTGCCCAGTCCGGCTGCCAGGATCATAGCCTTGATCCGGCTGCTTTTGCCTTGACCTCCCGTCAATCGGTTTGGCGTCTCTGTGGAGGAGCCATCATGCGGTGGATGGTCACAATCAAGGCCCATCGTCCACCTGCCCCAACCCGGCTCTAGCGTAGAGACTCACGTAGGATTCTTTGACCGCGTCTTCGAGATCGAGGTCGAGCAGCCGGGCCGCTTCTCTGATCTGTGGCTCTCTTCCCTCGATTTCCAGAAAGAATCCAACCGGTGTCTGGTCCAGGCAGATTTCCAGCTCTCCACCCTTGATGGCCCAGGTGCGGATCTCTCGCTGCTTGGAGTAGAGGAACTGTGGGTGCAGGCCGAGAAGGCCCAGAATCTCTCTGGTTTCCTCGGGACGGGTGACTGCGGTCTCGATCTCGGGGCGTTTCTTCAGAAGCGGGTCGTCTTCAACTTTCCCCTTGAAAGTGAGCACGCTCGTGCCCCCGTACGAGCGCAGACGAAGAGCACAGCCGGTCTCCTGCAGTCTGTGGTCGGAGTAATCAAAAAGGATATTGACCTCGGTCTGGCTTTGGGTCCTCAGGCGGCTGCCCAGCTGTTGCAGCCTGCCTCGAACGGCTCGAAAGTCATCCGGCGTCAATCTCACTTTCAATTCCGTCTCAGTAGCCATCGATTCTAGTCAATTCTAGTAAAGCAGATAACCGGTCCTGATCTGTTTGAAACGGTCCAGGCCCGCCTGCCAGCTTGCTTCGATGCTTGCCAGATCGCACCCGGCCTCGATCTGCAGGCGAATCGAATCGGTTCCGCACAGGATGTCAAAGGGCAGCTTTTCAAATTCGTACTCGTAGGGCGGGTCTAGCCAGGCGAAGCGATCCGGTTCGAGTGACCGATAAGCCATCAGCAACCCCAGGCCAGTCCGGAAAGGCCTGAAGCTGCGCCGATCTGTAACGTGAATCTGGACGCCGCCAAGCAGGTCCCCCTTCCACTTGTGAAAGGTCGGTACGGTGAAAACAGGCCGAAACGTGGCTGTCTCCGGGTCAAGAGCCTGGAGCAGAGGCGGCAGCCTCTCGGGTCGCACCCAGGGGGCGCCGCTTATTTCGAAGGGGCGAGTGGTCCCCCTGCCCTCCGAGAGATTGGTCCCTTCCAGGATCACCACGCCCGGGTAGACCAGAGCGGTATCCGGGGTGGGGAGGTTGGGAGACGGCATGACCCAGGGCAGCCCGGTGTCGGCAAAAAACATGTGGCGCCGCCACCCCGACATGGGGACCACCTGAAGGCGGCAGCCGATGCGCATCTCCTCATTGAAGTAGCGGGCCAGCTCTCCGATGGTCAACCCGTGCCGGATGGGTAGTGGATAGAGTCCAACGAAGGAGGAAAACTCGGATTCCAGCACGGGGCCCTCGACATCGGCCCCGTTGATGGGATTGGGACGATCCAGGACGATGACCTCCACGTCGGCCTCCCGACAGGCCTCCATCGCCAGCGCCATGGTGTAAATGTAGGTGTAGATCCGAGCACCCACATCCTGCATGTCAATGACAAGTGCATCGATTTCGCCGAGCATCCGGGGCGTTGGTTTTCTGGTGTGCGAATACAGGCTGAAGACAGGCAGGCCTGTGACCGGGTCGCGGTAATCCTGCCACTCGATCATGTTGTCCTGGGTCTCTCCCCGGACCCCGTGCTGAGGTCCCATCACGGTCGTGACGGTGATCTCCGGATGGCTCCAGGCGAGGTCCACGATGTGACGAAGTTGGCGATCGACCGACGTTTGATTGGAAAGAATTCCGATTCGTTTTCCCCGCAGCAGGTCGAGGTGGTCCCGGAGCAGGATCTCGAGCCCGGGAGCGACGCTCATATCGCTTTTCGGCCCGCGGACGCGACCGGACTGTAAAACCGGATCGGCTCGACCCTGGGAATGACTCCCAGATCCCGGGCATACTCGAAGAAGATTTCCAGACCTCGCAGGTGCACCTCATCCAGCCGGTAGTCGAGGTTGTCGAGCAGGTAACTGGAGATCAGGTCTGCCGAGAGTCCCAGCTTCCGTGAATACATCGCAGCAATTGCAGAGACCGACTGTAGTCCGGCCTCCCTGGAGAGCAAGAACAGCCCGGCTCTGCTTCCCAGATCGACCCCGTCGCGAACCGCCCACAGGGCAAAGACAAAGGGCAGTCCCGTAAAGCGATGCCACTCACCGGCCAGATCGTGGACGAAGAATCGATCGCGCGGAACCCGAAAGGCGGGATTCCCAATGATGAGGGCGCCGTCGAAGCGAGAGAGCATCCCCTCGGGGTCCGGTTCATGAGGATGATACGAAATGTCTTGCCGACCCAGAAATCTTTCCAGGATGATGCGCAGCAGGACAACCGAGGTACGGCTGGAAGTGTCCAGGGCAATGGTCTCGACCTGCTCCAGGGGCACCCGCGAGGCGAACAGCACGGTTCGCGCCTCCCGACACGAGGAAATCGAGAGGTCGGGCAGGATCCGCAGTCCCGGGATTCGCTGGTACTCGATGGCGGGGATGAGCCCGACATCGGCCTGCCCGGTGGTCATATGGTCGGCACACTCGGACGGAAGGGCAACCTTCAGGTCGAACTCTTTCTGGTGAGGGCCCTTCAGGAACGTCCACCCCAGCGGAACGGAATTGAGAAACTCGATAAAGGAAACACGAATCCTCTGGTTCTCGGGCACGGGTTTCCACTTTACCAGGGGTCCAACGGTCGCTGGAACCCAAAAAGAGGCCGCGGTTCGCACTCTCGAGAGGCGTCGGCGTTATAGGTTGTGTGAACCGGGAAACCTTTTCCTGTCTGGCGCTTTCACTGATTCCGGGTCTGGCAAGAAGAAAGATTCATCGGTTGATCGACAGTTGTGGCGCACCCAGCCGCATTCTGGAAGCCGGCAGGGAGGCGATGCTGAGGGCTGGACTGGCCGTTTCTGACATAAACTCGATTCTCTCCGGGAGTGTTCTAAAAGAGGCAAGACTCGAGGCTGAACGTGCCGGCAAGGCCGGGGTCGAAATCATCTCCGCATACGAAGAGGGCTTTCCACCGCTGCTGAAGGAAATCGATGACGCGCCCGTAGCCCTCTATTGCCTCGGCGATACCTCTGCTCTGCAGGGACCGGGGGTGGCCATTGTGGGTTCCCGGAAATGTTCTGTTTACGGCCGTGAAGTCAGTAGAAGATTCGCCGGCGAACTGGCCGCAGGCGGCCTCACCATCGTAAGTGGCCTGGCCCGGGGCATCGACTCGGCGGCCCACCTTGGAGCCGTGGGAGTGGAAGGCCGCACGGTTGGGGTGCTTGGCTGCGGCGTGGATGTCGTTTACCCAAGGGAGAATAAGAAGCTCTTTTCCCAGGTTCGCGAGTCGGGGTGTCTGGTCAGCGAGTTTCGGCTGGGAGCTTATCCGGTGCCCCGGAACTTTCCGGTTCGCAACCGCTTGATCAGCGGGCTCTGCTACGGAACCGTGATTGTTGAGGCGACCGAGTTCTCCGGATCTCTGATTACGGCCCGCCTGTCGCTGGAGCAGAACCGTGAAGTCTGGGCCATCCCGGGAAACATCACGTCTGCACGGAGCTACGGGCCCAACTATCTGATCAGGCAGGGCGCCAGGCCGGCCCTTTGCCCCCAGGATGTCCTGGAAGATCTTCCGGCGGACGTGCTGGTTGGTCTCAAGCAGCGAGCCGAGCGGGGTCGGGCCCTTCACGCCAGCGGCACGAAACACTGGAACGTGCGTCCCCATCTGAACGACGCGGAAAAGGAAATTTTGAAACTTCTGGCCGTGGACCGCGCTCTTCACATAGATTGGATCGTCGACCAGATCGACGAAAAGCCCGAGCGTCTGATCGCGATTCTGCTGGACCTGGAACTAAAGGGGCTGATCCGGCAGTTACCGGGAAAGCGGTTCTCCGTGAGGCTGTCCTAGACCCGTAAGGAGTCCCCCCGGCTCTGCCGGGGAGGCAGCCAGAGTTTGACAGTTCCGGGAATAGGTGAAAAAACTCCCTTCCGTGAGCCGAGCAAAGCATCACGAAAAGGAGTTTTATGAGTAACTACAAGAGCTTACAGCATACAAAATGGGAGTGTAAGTACCATGTGGTGTTCATCCCCAAGTACCGCAAGAAGTTGATTTATGGGGAGCTGCGCAGACATCTCGGTCAGGTGCTGCGACGGTTGGCTGGGCAGAAGGAAAGCTTGATTGAAGAGGGCCACCTGCTGCCGGATCACGTGCACGTGATGATCTCGATTCCGCCAAAGTTTTCTGTGGCGCAGGTGATCGGGCACATCAAAGGGAAAAGCGCCATCCACATTGCGAGGAACTTTTCAGAGAGTCGGCGTAACTTTGTTGGACAGCACTTCTGGGCTCGCGGATACTTCGTATCGACGGTGGGTCGGGATGAGAAAGTGATTCGTGAGTATATCCGGCGGCAAGAAGCAGAAGATCGTCGCCAGGATCAGCTCAGGCTGCTGTAGCCAAGCCACCTGTAGGTGGCACAAGTGGCCGCGGTAGCGGCAACGTCAAGTCCGCTTTGAGCGGCTCACAAGATTAAAGCCCCCGGCTTTGCCGGGGGATACTTACTGTAGGTACTAGCGTCGGGCAACTCTGCATCGGGGCGGGGTGTTTGGATCAAATGTCGGCCTTTCACTGACTCAGATGCAGACCTATGCTATAGATTAAATTAAGGAGCTTCGAGCAGCTGTGAACGAACGAGAACCAATTTGGGGGAGGAATGAACGCTGATGCCTAAGTCGATGGTCGTGGTTGAATCGCCAGCCAAGGCCCGGACGATTGAGCGCTACCTGGGTCGCGACTATATCGTGAAGGCCTGTTCAGGGCATATCAAGGATCTCCCCAAGGACAAGCTGGCGGTCGAGGTCAAGCGCGACTTCGAGCCCACGTACAAGCTGATCCCCGGTAAAGAGAAGATTGTCCGCGACCTGAGGAAGGTCGCCCGCCGGGCCGACACGATCTATCTTGCGGCGGATCCGGATCGCGAGGGCGAGGCCATTTGCCAGCACCTGGCCGAAGAACTCAAGAAGTCCAAAGGTCAGGAGATTCGGCGGGTTCTTTTCAACGAAATCACCAAGAAAGCGGTTCTGGAGGCTTTCGACCGGGCCGGGAGCATTGATGCCGACAAGGTTGCGGCCCAGCAGGCTCGCCGAATTCTGGATCGTCTGGTCGGGTACAAGGTCAGTCCTCTCTTGTGGAGGAACGTGCGGCGGGGGTTGTCGGCGGGGCGTGTCCAGTCCGTAGCGCTGCGCATGATCGTAGACCGTGAAAAGGAACGCGACGCTTTCGTCCAGGAGGAGTACTGGAACTTCTCGGCCCGGTTACGGGCCGCAACGCCTCCGGCTTTCGTGGCGAGAGCCGTCAGGCTGGACGGCAAGAAGTTCAAGATCCCGAACCAGGAAGACGCCGAGCGCCTGCTGGCGGATCTGCGAGGGGGTGAATTTGTCGTCTCCTCGGTTCAGACGAAGAAAAAGACACGTCGGCCGGCAGCTCCCTTCATCACCAGTACGCTGCAACAGGAGGCGTCCCGGAGGCTGCGCTTCTCGGTAAAGAAGACAATGAGCCTGGCCCAGGATCTCTATGAAGGAATCCGGCTGGGCGATCAGGGGAGAGTCGGGTTGATTACTTATATGCGAACCGACTCGACCCGGCTGTCACAACAGGCCCTGAGCGAAGTGCGCCAGTTCATCGAAGGGTCCTATGGAAAGCGCTACGTGCCGTCCCGGCCGGCCGTCTTTCAAAAGAAAAAGGGGGCCCAGGACGCTCACGAAGCTATCCGGCCGACCTCTGCCGTGCGAACTCCCGAGGCTTTGAGGGGCGTGCTCACGCGCGACCAGTTGAGACTCTACGAATTGATCTGGAGGCGCTTCGCGGCCTGTCAGATGCAGCCGGCCCTCTTCGACCGGACTGAGATTGAGATCAAAGCTCCGAGAACCCTGTTCAGGGCCACCGGTGACGTTCTCAAGTTCGACGGGTTCCTCAAGGTCTACGAGGTGAAACCCGATAAGAAGGGCGATGGGAACGAGGCGGGTGAAGAGGCGCGACTTCCGAGGGTTCAAGCGGGTGAAGTCCTTTCCGTGCTCGAGCTCCTGCACGAGCAGAAGTTCACGCAGCCCCCTCCCCGCTATTCCGAGGCGACCCTGGTCAAGGCCCTTGAGGAGAGGGGGATCGGCCGTCCCTCCACTTACGCTCAGACCCTGAGCAAGATTCAGGATCGGGAGTACGTGGCCAGGAAGGAACGCAAGTTCATTCCCACCGAAACCGGGACGGTCGTTTCCGAACTGCTGGTGAATCACTTCGAAGATCTCTTCGACTACGATTACACGGCGCGCCTGGAGGAGGAACTGGACAACATCGAGAGGGGAGATCGAGACTGGGTGGACGCCCTGCGCACCTTCTACCAGGGTTTCTCGAGGGAACTGGCGGAAGCTTCAGAGCGCATGAAGAACCTGAAGAGGGAGGAGATTCCGGCTGGCATCGATTGCGATAAATGCGGCTCTCCCATGGTTGTGAAATGGGGGCGCTTCGGCCGTTTCATCGCCTGCGGGAACTACCCGGAGTGCAGGAACACGCGAGAACTGCCAAGAGAAGAGACCGATAGTGAGCCTGCACTGGACGATCAGACCTGTGACAAATGCGACCGCCCGATGGTCAAAAAGCGCGGGCGGTTCGGGGAGTTCCTGGCATGTTCCGGGTACCCGGAATGCCGCAACACCCGGCGCATCGTCCAGGTCGGCGACCACGTCGAGGTAAAGACCGACAGGAAGCTGGATGAGCAGTGCCCCAAGTGCGGGGAGCATCTGGTGGCCAAGCAGGGGCGCTTCGGCGAGTTCGTGGCCTGCAGCGGTTATCCTGACTGCCGCTATATTCGCCGTGAGACTACCGGCGTCACGTGCTCGAAGTGCAAAAAAGGGGAGATGATACAGCGCAAGTCGAAGCGAGGTCGCGTCTTTTACAGCTGCGATCGATACCCGAAATGCAAAAACCTGCTCTGGCAAAAACCCGTGCCGGAACCCTGCCCGCAGTGCGAGAGCCCTTTTCTGCTTGAACGTCAGACGAAGCGCGAGGGCCTGATCCGGATCTGCAGCGACAAGAAATGCGATTACAAACGGGTCCTTGATCAACCCGAGACCCCCGTCGAGCAGCCGACCTGAGGCGCCGACCCCAGCCGCTTTTTGTCAATAAAAAGTATCGCGTGTTAGACTTGGTGCCCGTGTCTGCTTAGGGAAGATCACGTAACCCCGGCAGGGCCCTGCGGCAGCCGGTGCATCTAGGTTATGCAAGTTGGAAGATGTAGACCTCTAGTGCGGGCTACACTAGCCCTGTCAGCGCTTCTTTTCGCTTCTCTGGCCTGTCTCCAGGCGGCCAGTGTCCTCGACTTTCCCAGACTCTCCAACCAGTCGGGAAGCATTGTAGGTGTCGTCATCGTGAATCCGGGTGGTGTTGACGCACCGGTTGACGTCACCGCCTATGGGGCGGGGGGACAGATTCTGAGTGTCGCTCAGGTGATGGTCCCGGCCGGGCAGCGCCTGGGCTTCCTGACCTCGGGTCTTTTTCCCGATCTCGAGGCCGATGTCGTGGGCTGGTTCCAGGCAGTCAGTGATGTATCCGGTCTGACCGGTTTTTTCCTGTTCTTGAACAGCGACCCGAGCGAACTGGATGGCGCCGACCTTCCGATCCGGGACCGGGACATTGTCTTCAACAAGATCCAGATTGAAGGAGATTTGAGCACTGAGCTCAACATCGTCAACCCGGGCGGCGCCTCCATCGAAGTGAGACTAACGCTGATCGGGGCCGCCGATCCGGTGGAGAGGGTGCTGGATCTGGCTGCCCTGGGGGCGGCCAGACTCGATGTGGCAAGCTTTTTTGGGGTCAACCAGGTTGCTCCCGGGGCCTATGTCATCGTCAATGCGCCCGAGGACATAGTGGGGTTCGAGTTTATCCGCCGCCAGGGGGCTGACCTGCAGGGTCTCAATGCCCGCAGTGCCGAGGAGTTTCTCAATACTCTCTATTTTGCCCAGATGGCTGTCCTCGGTCCTTTCGAGGCGGAACTCGGAGGGGTGAATTACTCGGGTGAGCCGGTCATTGTTGTGGTTACGGCACACAAGCCCGACGGGAGCCTTTATATCGAAGAAACGCAGCAGAACCCGGTCACGATCGCCCTCGAGGCCGGTGCCGGCCAGAACCGCGATCTGGCGCTGCTGTTCGGGTTCCAGGGAGATTCGGTGCTGCAAGGCTGGCTGGAGGTCACGGCCAACACGGAAGCCATCAACGGGCAGCTGACCTACCGCGTGGTCGGCTCTGGCGCAGCAGCAGCCGTCGCTGTAGTGCCCCAGGGCAGTAAGGCCTCCATTTTTGCCCATGTGGCCACGACTCTCGGATTTTTTACCGGGCTTGCGGCGCTCAATTCGGCAGCGCTTCCGGCCACGGTTGAAATCGCGGTCTTCGATTCGGAAGGAAGCTTTCTGGGAGGCTTCACGACGGTGCTCAATCCCGGTGTCAGAATCAGCGAGCTGATTACGGATCTGGTGCCCGAAGCAGCCGAATTGGCGGGCGGGTTTATCTGGCTCAGGAGCAACGTGCCCCTGTTTCTAAGCGCCTTGTTTGGATCGGTCGAGGGCGACGTTCTGGCTAATGTTCCCGCCCAGGACGTCTCCCAGAACTTCGACCCGGCCCAGGGACTGTTGGAAATCAAGATCAATCCTCCGCTGGCCGTCCTTTCCCCCACCAATGCTCAGGGCTTTTCGGTCGAAGGCGCTTCGGGGGCTGTTTCGTGGACGGTGAACGACATCCCCGGCGGCTCCGCCGAGTTTGGCACCATATCAGGATCGGGGGTTTACACGGCTCCCGCCATTCTGGTTCCAGACCTCCCCATCACGGTGTCGGCGAGAAGCGGTATCCAGAGTGCGGGGGCAGGGGTTGACGTGATCTCCGAGCAGCAACTGGTAGGCGATCTGGGCATTGTCCAGTCGGTCGCCTACCTGGCCGGTCTGGACCGGCTTTATTCCGCGGAACTGACGGTTCTCGGAGAGCCGGCCGGGAACCGGCAGCCGGCCGGGTCTCTGGACAGTTCGGTCAATGACATTACGCCTCCCGATACCCCTGTCCAGATCACCGGGCTGGACGACACGATCACTCAGATCATCGCCTTTGTCGCCAGCGATGGGCGGGAGTATCTGCTTTTTTGCGCCAGCGAGTCCGGCACCGTTCAGCGGCTGGATCCGGTCTCCGGCTCAACCACCATCGTGGCCAGCGGCTTGAATGCTCCCCAGGCGATTGCTTTCGACGAATTCAGCGAAAACCTGCTGGTGGCGGAAGTGGACCAGATCTCGACGATTCCACGGTCGGAGCTCGAGCAGGGACTCTCCCCGGCCGCGATCGAAGAGGAGGCGTCCCGGGTCCCCACCTCGGCATTGATTCCTAGCGAAGGGGTCGGAGGCGTCCAGGTAGATCGCTGCAATGGAAACATCTATTTCTCGGTGCCGATTCTAGGAGTGGTCTTCAGCTTCAACCGGGCCAACGGTTCGATCTCGATCCTCGCCTCCGGCTTGAACCAACCCGGACAGCTGCTGATTCTCTACCGGCGCGGGATGACCTGCTCGGATTCCACCCATCTGTTCGTGGCTGAGGCCGATCAGGTTTCAATGATCATTCCAAGCACCGGACAGTTGATTCGTCCCTGGCTGGAGACCGGCGGAAAGCCGGTGGCGCTCGTATTCATCCCGGCGGGGAGTATCATCACCGATCAGGCTGGGTTGCTGATCACCAATCTGGATGTCGACTCAGCCACTTCGGAGGCCGTCATCCTCTTTCTTCCCGATCTCTACGGACCCGGTCCGGTGAATCCTCCGGTGACCCAGACCACCAGTGAAGGAGAAACCACCGAGCCGGGGCCGGACATTGCCATCGCAGGAGCGACGGGCCAGCTTGCCGGCAATACCACCGTGACCGCATTCTTCCGGCCTGGTCCTGCGGGTGGTGGTCCCGGTGCCGGGCCGGACCAGATCGCGGCCATGGCGTTCTCGATTGACTACGATCAAACCAAACTGGCCTTCAACCCCAGCGACGGCAACGGCGACGGAGTCCCGGACGCCATTATTCCCAGCCTGCCGGGCGCCTTTGAATTGACCGTGCTGTTCGATCCTGGAGATACGACGGGAGAAATCGACATCGTTATCGTAGATCTGGATGGCGCGATGGCGACGTTGCCGGAAGGCAATCTGTTCAGTATCACTTTTGTCAGCAATGCGGCTATCCAGGGTACGGCGAATGTTGCCTTTGCGGGTACTCCCCCGGTGAGCATCGCAGACGGCCAGGGCGTTGGCCATCCGCTGGATGAAATCCTGTCGGGTAAGGTTTCCGTATTCCCGCAGGCCGGCCTGACGGGTCTCGGCACGGCCGGCGCCAGGCGCTGATACGAGTCGTGCCTCGTGTGACTGAATGATCAGCCCAGAGGATCTTTCCGAACTGAAAGCCGCCAAGGCGCTCCTCGAAAACCCCGGCCTGGCAGCCCGTGTCACCGGTATGCTGGGCGCCCCCATCGAACGAGGCTTCCAATTGCTGCCCGAGAAATGGTCCTCGGCCGTTCAGAGCGCCGTCGAGATCTCTCTCAACCGGGCCCTGAATATCGCGGTAGCGAGCCTGGGAAGGAAGCCCGAGCGGAAGATGCCGCGGGCTCGGCTGCATCGAGCCGCCGTGATCGGAACGGGAGGCCTGGGAGGGGCTTTCGGATTGGCTGCGTTGCCGCTGGAGCTCCCGCTGTCGACGACGATCATGCTCCGCTCCATCGCCGACGTGGCCAGATCGGAGGGAGAAGACCTGGATCGGCCGGAAACTAAGCTCGCCTGTCTGGAGGTATTCGCGCTGGGAGGGAACTCGTCCAGCGATGACTCGGTCGAGACCGGCTATTATGCGGTTCGGGCCGCCCTGGCGACCAGCCTTGCCGATGCAGCCCAGCATATCTCTCAGAAGGGACTCTCCGCCGAGGGGGCCCCCGCCCTGGTTCGGTTCCTGGCAGGGATTGCCTCCCGTTTTGGAATCGTTGTCTCTGAGAAAACGGCCGCCATGGCGGTGCCGGCCATAGGAGCCGTAGGAGGAGGAGTCGTAAACGCCCTGTTTATCGACCATTTCAACAGCATGGCGCGCGGGCATTTCAAGGTCCGAAGCCTGGAGCGCAAGTACGGCAGACAGCTGATCCAGGCAACCTACCAGAGCCTGTGACCGCAGAGACGGGACAATGAAGCGTGTGACGCTGGCAGTTGCCTTTCTCCTGACCCCGAACGGTTGTCAGGATGACTTCGACACGGGCATCGTCGTGTCAACTGTCGCTGGGTCCAGTGAGGCGGCATTTTTTCAAGGGGGCCAGGACTGGCCCCAGTGGCGGGGCCCGCGCCGGGATGGGGTCAGCTTCGAACAGGGCTTGGTGCGCAGCTGGTCGGAAGGCGGTCCCACCGAGATTTGGAGGCGCGCCATCGGAACCGGCTATTCCGGGTTGGTGGTGAGCGGGACCCGTCTCTACACACTCGATCAAGATGGGGATGAGTCTTTGGTGGCCTTCAGTGCCGTGAACGGCCAGGAACTGTGGCGACTTTCGCTGGGCGGTGGTTTCTCGAGCGGTCAGGGCGATGGGCCACGGGGTACCCCGGCCGTCGACGGGGACCTGGTGTTTGCCGTGAGCGGACGCGGCACGTTGACGGCCGCCGAGCGCAGCAGCGGCCGCCAGGTCTGGAAGCACGACCTGCCCCGGGAATTCGATAGTGAACCGCCGTACTGGGGTTTTTCCACTTCCCCTCTGGTCAAGGGCGACCTGGTGCTGGTGGAGCCTGGAGGACGGGGAGGGGGCTCCCTGGTTGCTTTTCGAAAAGATGACGGGAAGCTTGTCTGGAAAAGCCACGGCGATCCAGCCGGTTACTCTTCACCTCTGGGCGTCGAATTCAGGGGCCAGTCTCAGGTTCTCTTTTTCACGGCTAAAAATCTCCTTTCGGTAACCCTGGATGGAGGAAGGGTCCTATGGCAGGTTCCGTGGACCACCAGTTACGATGTCAACGCAGCTACGCCGATATGGATCCCCCCCAACCGAGTTTTCATCTCTTCCGACTACGGTGTCGGCGGAGCGGTCTTCGAAGTGCAGGAGAGCGGCGCTCCCCGGCAGGTCTGGAAGAACAAGGAGATGCGCAATCATTTCGGCACCTGCGTGTATCTAAATGGTTTCCTGTACGGATTCGATAAGGCCACGCTAAAGTGCATCGACGCTTTGGATGGATCCGTGAAATGGCGGACCCGGGGACTGGGCCGGGGTTCTCTGATTTCCGCAGACGGTATGTTGATCGTGCTGGGGGAACGAGGGCAACTTGTTCTTGTAGAAGCCACGCCTGGAGCCTACAACGAGCTCTCACGCGCCCAGGTGCTCAAAGGCAAGTGCTGGACCTCACCCACCCTCGCCCACAAAAAGCTCTACCTGAGAAATCAGAAAGAAATCGTCTGCCTGGACTTACAGGGGTGATCCCAGATTGCGCGCTCATTAAAGGACTAAGCTGAAACTTGATTTGCCACCTCCATCGGAACAAGAGCGTAACCCATTGATTTTGCGACCTTTTGAGCGTACTTGAGCCGATTCTGCTGGAAACGTGCCTCATAGGTCTCAGCTCCCTGATCAACGTACTCCTGACCGTATTTCAGTGCCCGATAAATGTGTTCGCAGAGCTTGCGCGCAGTGGCTCCAATGGCGATGGACATGCCTTTGCGCTGAGCCATTCTCCGATAGTAGGCACCCAATGCTGTTGAGGAATACTTCAGAGACAGAGACGCCATGCGAAGGGTGCAGGCAATTCGGGTCGATCCCAGGCCCCTTCCACGACGCTTGCGGCTTTTGCCGGCAGAACGATCCAAGGGGGTGCAAACCTTGAGCCAGGATGCAAAGTGCTTGGTGGAGGGAAAACGCTGGATGTCGAATCCTACTTCACTGACTGCGGTCAATGCGGCTTCTGGGCCGATGGCGTCGATTCGGGTCAGGTCGACCCCTGTAAATCGCCACAGAGCCGTGCGCAGTTCGTGATATCCCTGTCGTTTGATGTTCTTCTCTTTGGTGGGATTGGGATGTACCGGCACCGGCTGTTGTTGACGCTCGGGCGGGCTCAACTCTTCCAGCCGCTGGATGATCTTCTGCTCATAAACCTCCACCATCTTTTGCAGATACTCATAGTGCTCCAGATGCATCTGGAGATTGAACAAATGCTCGGGCATCCAGGTTCCCTTCAAGTGCTCGGAAATCTCTTGTTCACTTTTCTTACAGCGACGATCTCTCAACTGGGCCAGCTTCAGAGGATCTCGTTCTCCCGCCACGATGGCTCGTAGAATCGACATTCCCGTCACTCCCGTCACATCCGTCACGGCTTGGTGAACTTTGATATTCATCCAGTCCAGCGCCTTCTGCATGCGCTGCACCACCGATCCCAAGGCTTCTTTCAGGTTGGCCCGCTCTCGGGCCAGAGCTCGCAACTCCCGAATCACGGGCGAGGGGCGGAAACAGGCCTCCAGCAGTCCACATGCGTGTAGCTTCTGGATCCACTGGCAGTCCAACATATCGGTCTTCCGGCCGGGGACCCGCTTGAGCTTGCGGGCATCCACCAGCACCACCTCGATGCCCCGTTCTTCCAGCAGATCGTACAAGGGATCCAATATGTTCCCGTACTCTCGATGGCCACCGACTTCACTCTCTCTTGGTGCAGCCAGTCCGCCGCCGCCTCCAACTCTGACGTGATGGTCCCGAATACTCGCACATTCGGCACTCCCTCCTCCCTCTCGGGGGCACAGATCCAATGCTCTCGACTGCCGGCATCGACTCCTGCTACCCGGCTTTGGACGACCAGCAGCCCTCGGGCTGCTGGCTGTCTTTTTCGGCCTCGCTTCCTCTTGCTTTTCTTCTTGGCTTTCATGCTATCGTTGAACCTCCATCAGGAAATGTGCGAGCTGTGGCCCGAGGTGGCTATGCTGCTAAATCTAAGCTTCGGGATGGTCCCCTTGGGGGCCTCACCAGTGAATCATGGCCGACTCGGGACCAGGCTGAGATTCGAGCATTGATGCTTCAGTGTCTGCAGGGTCTTGACTGCCACAGCTCGCACATAGCCTATCGAAACCTCGCAAGTTTCTCTCAAGAATCATCCGGCCACCGGCCGGGGGCTGGGCTGAGATGAGAATTGTTTTGGCGTCCGCCTCTCCTCGCCGGCGCAAGCTGCTCGAGAAACTGGGCAAGCCCTTTGACGTGCAGCCCTCCGGCACGGACGAGTCCGTTAAAGCCGAGGCAACACCCGCTCAGACGATCCAGCAGATTGCGCTCCAGAAAGCAAAAGCCGTGGCCGCTATAGACAAGTCTGCGAGGCTCGTGATCGGGGCTGATACGGCGGTCATCATAGGAGATCGAATCCTGGGGAAACCTTCCGGCCCCGAAGACGCTGCGGCAATGCTGCGTAAGCTCCGCGGGCGGATCCACCACGTCGTGACCGGACTGGCAATCGTCGAAAACGCGTCCGGCCGCACCCTGGTTTCACGAACCACGACCGAGGTCACAATGCGCTGTTACCCGGATCGAGAGATCAGCGAGTACGTCTCCTCCGGAGAGCCCGACGACAAGGCTGGAGCCTACGCCGTTCAGGGTGCCGGAGGGAGGCTGGTAGAATCCGTCCGGGGCTGCTATTTCAACGTCGTGGGGCTGCCCCTGTGCGAGCTGAGCAGCATGCTCTCCGCAGTCGGCTTCCCGGTGCCTTCCGAATGCTACCTGCCCGATGGCGCCCCGTGCCCGGGAGGAATCTGGAATCTGGGCGAGATGCACTAGCATCTGCCGGCCACGTCTGTTAGGTTGGACCAGCCGTGATGGATGAAGTCACACTCGAATCAACCGTGGAACTCCCGCCCAAAGTCACCTTTGGCAATATGGACGATGAAGTGGCCATTTTTCACGAGGAAACCGGCCAGTACTACGGGCTCGATGATGTGGGTAGTCGAGTGTGGAAAGCCTTTCACCAAACCGGTTCGCTCCGTGAAGCTCATACCGTGCTGATGAAGGAATTCGAGATCGAGGACAGCGATCTGGAAGAAGCCATCATCGAGTTCGTCAAGGAACTGGTTGAGCTGGAGCTCCTCGCGGTCAAGCCGTGAACCGGGGGGAGACCCAGATGACTCGTAACGCTCGACTTGCCAACTATCCCTGAAGACGATCGTCCGGCCAGTTGGCAGACCGGCACCTGCGGCCGGATTAACTGGCAGGTGCGGGTCGCGTCTAAGGGGGCCCTCCGGGAACCATCGCATCCGATCCGAGTCCTGTTCGCTCGTGGACACTTTCTGAATGAGGCTCTACCTGCGTCCGGCTCAGGCCCGGGTTGGGAGCATCGCCAGCTGGAGACGCTGTACCTGCGGCATGGACACGGCCAGTTGAGCCGGCTTCTCGAAGGGGACCTTTCCTTCGCCCTGTGGGATGGCCGCGCGATGAGCCTGGTTCTCTCGACCGATCGACTTGGTCTGCACCCCATCTACTACTACCGCCACAGCGACAGGTTGTTCGTTTCCTGGAAGGTGGAGGACCTCGTCCCGTACCTCCCCGACTCCCAACCCGACATGAGAAGCCTTTCGGCTCACGTGGCGGGCTTTTTGCTGCCCGAGGGCCGGACGTTCTACGACGGAATTCAGAGAATCCCGGCAGGGATGATTGCGAGGGTGTACGAAGATGATCTTGAGCAGAAGAAGTACTGGAGCCTGGAAGGGTCGAGACCGGCACCGAGGGATGCTGAGGCCTGTGCCGGTGAGCTTAACGAGCGTCTCCGCGAAGTGCACCGCAGCTGGCTTCGTGTGTTGCCCGCTCCCGTCGGCATCGCGCTCAGCAGCGGGTTGGATTCCGGCAGCGTCGCAGCCGTCGTGCGCGGTCTCGATTCCAGCCCATTGATTCGGGCTTTCTCATGGGTTCACCCGGGCTTGCCCGAGGCCGACGAATCGGCCGGGATCGAGGACGTGTGCCGGACCCTGAATCTGGACCTGACGCGGATTGAAGCGGACCGGCATTGGACGCTGTGTGACCCGCAAGGGCTGACGACTTCCATCCAGGGCCCGGAGGCTCACTACTACCGGGAGAGCTGGGAAGTGACGTTTCAGAGAGCGAAATCTCAGGGTCACCACTATCTGTTCTCCGGTGTCGGGGGGGACGAGTTGTTCGGGGGAATAAGTTCCTACACCGATCTATTCCTCTGCGGCCGCTGGTTTTCGCTGCTGCGGCAACTGCTTCGCGAACGCAGGGACGCCGGGTTCGGCCCGCGTTACATTTTCAGTTCTACCCTGAATCCGTGGCTGCGGAATCGGTTTCCCCGCTGGCAGCTAAGACGGATGAGGTTGCCTGTCTGGCTGACGGAGGCGACCAGAGAGCGGGTCCGGGGACTCTTGCTGCCGCCTTTTCATTCGAGGCGGGGTGACTTCGGCCGGCAGCTTCGCATCCGTTTCCTGCAGAACCTGGCCCGCAGCAGACAGATCCTGCAGGTTTCCAGGATCGGTGAGGTCGCCGGGCTGGGGATGATCCACCCCCTGCTGGACCGGCGGGTGGTCGAGTTCGCGGCCAGCTTGCCCGCTACCCAGAACTTTCATGCCGGGAAGGACAAAATGATCTTGAGACGAGCCTTCCAGGAAATCCTGCCGGCTCCCATCATCCAACGGAAACGAAAGATCACCGTCGAGACCCTGTTTCATCGAGGATTGCGCGAACGGGAAACGGCAAAGGTATGGCCCTTGTTGCAGGATATGCGTGCCGCAGACCTGGGGCTTGTGGATCAGGCTTCTGTGCGCCACCAGTACCGTCAATACCTGAAGGGAGAGGGCAGCGCCCTTGGCATCTGGAATGCACTCACCGTCGAAGACTGGCTGCGGCGCTACTTCTGAGCATTTTCTGCGCGGCCGGTTGCACACCGGACCGGCGGAAGCCTGCGAAACTGAAATTGGGTGTCTGCAGCAACTCCAGCCTGGCCGGCCAGTCGCGGACGGCCCGTACTTGCCACGGTTCATTCAATCTGGTATCTGTACACCCGAATGTTGCAGGACCGATCTTTTTGACGGGCATGTCCGACTCCGTAAGCACCCTGTGGCCCGCCTACTACCTTTTTGGATGCAGTGTTCGGAGCAATTTTCCCTTCAGCATCGAACTCCCTCCCTCTGAACAAGAACCGGACCTGACGCTCAGCTTTCATCCGGGCACGACGAGCGGCCTGCAGGACGGACTCGAACCCCTGTATGCGAGTGACCTCGTGAACGAGGCCGGCGTGGCTCTAGCCCGGATTATGCAAGAACCGTAGTTCGGTGTTGAAAACGACTCGAGAAGTGGCCCAACTCGGAAGCGGGCAGGTGTGACAGGCGGATTTGCGAAGAATATGGGTTGGCGAGGCGTTTGAGTGGTTTGGGGAGTGAATTTCAGACAGATCTGGGCCTGGATGAGTGTCGGAAGCGGTTTTTCGGGGGAGCTGGGAAAAGCTAACTGGAGTTCAGGCGACTCAAGACGAGGTGGAAGAGGGGTTGTTCGGGGAAGGCTGAGGAAAGATGGACCCAGATGCGTCGAGTGGTTTGTCGGATCCGGGCCCCAATCTTGAGGACCCGACGACGTAAGGTTTCGATTTCGAGCTTGTGCCAGGGGGTTCCGTGAAGATAGTCGCGCAGGCGCACGAACATCTGGTAAGCCAGTGCATGCAGGAGGAGTCGAAACTGATTGGCCAGGAATCGATGACAGCTGAGTCGGTCCATGCTCAGATGATTCTTGAAGGCCTTGATGAAGTTCTCGGTCTGCCCTCGGTTTGTGTAGTGGTCATAAAGTGATTGGGAGCAGAGATCGTCCCGGTTGGCAACTACAAAGCGACGATTGATGCCACGCTGATCGACCTCCACTTTGACAATGACGCGACGGGATCGATCCCAGCTGTGGGCTCGATAAAGAAACTCGTCAAACTGACGCTGTTTTTCCTCCAGCTCAAGGAACCTCAGCCGAGTCGAATCCAGCAGGGGCTCGACCACTCGCTGCAGGCGAGGGTTTCGACTTAACCCAATGACATACTGGAGTTTATTCTCTTCACATTCACAGAACTCGTAGAGCCGAGGCGTGGCAAAGCCGCTGTCGGCCCGAATCTCAATCTCGACATCCGTCCCCACTGCTTGTCGGATGGCCTCCACGACTCGCTTCAGAATGGGCACGATGTGAGAGGCAGCCCCCTTGTTGCCAGGTCTCAACACGGCACAGACCAGGTCTCCCGTGTCGGCATCGAAGATCAGCAAAGGATGCAGAATGTGGTTTCGGTAATACCCGTGGTAGAAGGAGAACTCCTGTTGGCCGTGAGTGTGGTCGTCGGTACTGTCCAGATCCAGGATGATCTTGCTGGGACGTCTCTTCTTCAGGGAGCGCACATAACGGCCTGGCAGCCACCGGCTCAGACGCATCAGATCCTTCTTGGTGACGGAGTTCTCCAAGCGGGAAAAAGTCGGCTGGGTGGCCAAATCGGGATCGCTCTCTGGCAACTGATCACAGACTGTCTTGAGCATCGGATCCGAGCGCAGCGTATCGGCGTCATTACAGTCTTCGTAGCCGGCCACGATCTGCAAGACTCGTTGTCGGATCAACTTCAACAGGTCATGACGAACGTAGCGTCGGTCTCGACTTTCCGCAATACACGAACTGAAGCCCTCGCACAATCGATGTTGACGATCCAGGGATCCAAACAACAACCATCCTGCGTCGGAAGTGAGGCTCCCCCCATCAAAACGCGTCGTGATCTTTCTGTGGCTGTGAAATGGCAGGGTATTCTGGCAGACTGCTTTCAACATTGCCGTAGCTCCTGTTTAGGGTCATTGTTTTTGTAAACCCTTTTATATCAGAGGGCTACGGCTTTTTCCTGGAGCCAGAATCTCACTCGGATTCAGATCTTTTGCATAATCCGGGCTAGCCCGTCTGTACGAGCATCATGACGGGTATCTCCTCAGAATGGCGGGAGTTGCGGATTTCGGGATAGGCGAAAAACAGCTGCGATGCTTTCCCAGTAGCGAAAACATCAGCTCGATCGAGAGCCTTCTGCTGCAGGCAGCGATGAGCTTCTGGCTCGAGACCATCGGTCGTCCGGTTCTACACGCATCCTGCATCGCAGATGCCGACCGGGCCGCAGCCTTTCTGGCTTTCAGCGGCAGCGGGAAGAGCACTCTGGCGGCGGCCTTCCTGAAAGACGGGTACCGGCTGGTCTCAGATGATTCCCTTCCGGTTGAGATTCACGAGAAACAGGTTCTGGCCTGGCCTTGTCATCCCCGCATCAAGATGGCACCCGAGCAGGCTAGGTTGTTTCTAGACGAGGTGGATCACCTCCCACCTGCGGATGGTTTCTCGAGTAAGATCGGAGTCCCGGTCAGGGAAACCTGGTCGGGCAGCTTCGGGACATCTCCCCGAAGACTGGTGTGCTGCTATCTTCCGGAGCACGGGCCGGATCAGAGGGATGTCGTCATCGAGCCGGTTCGGGGAGCCGCGGCGGTCATCGAGTTGGTCCGCCACTCGCTGGTTCCCCGGCTGACGGCGGGAGCCGGAATGCAGAAAGAGCGATTTCGCCTGCTGCACCGGATTGCCACGCGGCTGAAGGTGTGCCCGCCTGGCTTATCCGTCGGGAGTCGACTCCCTGCATGCCGTCCGGGAGGCCGTAATGGCCCATCTGACAAGCCTCCCCTAGACTAGCCCGTGCTCGGGCCAGCCATCGCCCCCGTTTATGTGGCAGGCGCATTGCCGGCGGGGCGTTCGTCAGCTTCCACCCCTCAGACCGCCAAGGGCCAGACGAAGGGGCCTGAGCAGGCGGTAGAGTGGAAAGAGTCCCGGCGGCAGGGAAATCCACCTGCAGTCCCTGCTCGAAGGTGTCAGCAGAGACCTCTGCAGGTACCGGATCTGATCAAGCCTTCGCTCCCGGAGACGGAGTTTCCGGCCAAGGGGTTCCGGGAAGGGGCCGAGGCCTTCCATCGATTCCAGTAAGGAACCTTCAATTTCCTGGGCCAGACGGTGAGCAGGCGCGTCAGTGCGCACGGTGGCGAACCACTCCTGCGGAAGGGAAGCGGAGAACAGGCGGGCGGCCAACAGGGCGCCCACCCTCAGCATCCGAAGTCCCCCTCTCTCCCGAGCCCGGGTCTGCGCCTGCTTCCAATCCGCGTGGGAGAATTCGTGGAGGGCCCAGGCCAGGTCACAGATCCATTTGGGCGACGACCAGAGATGCTTTGCGCCGTGGGCGGCGATCAGCAGCAGGAGATCTCCCGCGGAAAGAGTACGAAATTCATGACCCGAGATGGCAACTGCTCGTCTGTCGTTCCAGAGCTTCTCAAAGGGCAACTCAAGGGAGAAATATCGAGGCAGCGCTGCCCAGTGAATCTCAACTGTCATGCGGGGGTCGTCGCGCGTCATCATGGCCTGATCCCACCACAGAAAACGCAAGAAGTCGGGTCGTGAGAAAAACTCCTTTAAGTGCCCGCGGTCCCATTCGGGCAACCAGTGGTCGTATCCACGACTGAGCAGGAGATGCAATACAGGCAAAACGTCCTGCCGATGAATCAGCAGGTCCAGATCATCGAAGCTTCTCGATCCCAGGTTGCGATAGCAGAGGGTGGCCAGGACAGGCCCCTTGACAGCCAGGACTCGGATATTGCTGTTCTCGATCTCCCGGCAGACTCGGATCAATTCACGAACTCGTATCAGATTGCGAAGATTGTTGCCGTGGAAAATGTGCGACAGCTTTTCCCGATTCTCAGGCGAGAGGCCGGGTCGGTCCTTGAGCCGCCATGCCACGATCGGAAGCAACCTGGCGTGCTCGGCCCGCTTCAGGAAATCCTCCCAGGCCGGCGCGAGCTTCGATTGTTGCTCGATCGCAGAAAAAGACGCGTCTGTCGGTCGCGGGGATGCGAGATCAAACAGAACCCGGGTCAAATCTGAATCAGGCATGTTTAGAGAATAGGCAGGTCTCGCGCTCTCCCGACCATTTCTTCCAGGCCGTATACTCCAGCCTCAGTCCAGGGCTGCTCGGTCTCCAGCAGCCGCCGGGCTAACCGATAAAGAAGAACATCGTCATTCGACCACAGATCCTGAAACAGTCTTTTTACCTTTCGCCTGGACTGGCGGCAGAAGAGATCGGCCAGGTGTACCGCGTCGTCGCAGTCGTCCCGTTTGGCACTGCGCATGGCATGGGCACGGGAAACGGAGGCGGCCATCGCGAATAGTTCGTTTGCGATATCGACGAGGCGGAACAGGAAAGCCTGTTTGTTCTGGAGTCTGGGACCGTGGACCACCATCCCGTGGAAAACCTGGCGAGCCAGCTTCCGACTCATGCGCTCCACGAAACGCAGATGGGGCGCCAGTGCACGGAAGTTCCCATAGCGGGGCCACCGCCCCCAGCCCAGCCAGCGGGTTGGATACCAGGAGGCATAAAAGGCGAGGATGGCCGGCAGCGCCTTGAACTTGGCACCTAGAGCGCTGGCGGGATCCACCAGCAGTCCCGCCACCTGAAGGTGTTTGTCCACAGCCTCGCGGGCCATAAAAAGGTGCATGATTTCGCTGGAGCCCTCGAAAATTTTGTTGATTCGAAAATCGCGCATCATTCGCTCGACTCCGATCGGATCCTCTCCGCGGGCCGCCAGCGAAGACTCGGTCTCGTATCCGCGCCCTCCGCGAATCTGCATCGTGTCGTCGATAATCTCCCAGCCGGTACAGGTATTCCACTCCTTGGCGGCAGCGGCTTCCAGCCGGATGTCGTACCCCCCTCGATCGGACATTTCGGTGGCCAGCCTGGCAATCGACTCCATGGCAAACGTCCTGGCAGCCATGCGGGCAAGCATGTGGGCGATGCTCTCGTGCCGCCCGATGGGTTTCCCCCACTGAACTCGCTCGCTACTCCATTTGCGACAGATCTGGAGACACATCTTGGCTGCGCCGACGGCTGCGTTGGGAATGGAGAGCCGGCCGTCGTTGAGGGTCGTCAACGCAATCTTGAGTCCTTTCCCGGCCTCGCCGATCAGGTTCTCACGAGGCACTCGCACGTCTTGAAAACAGATCACGGCATTGGCCAGCGCCCTCAGGCCCATGAAATGACATCGGCGCTCGATGGTGACGCCCGGCCAATTGGTTTCGACCACGAAGGCACTGATTTTTTCGGTCTCGGAGTCCACTGCCATGACCACCAGGAGTCCGGCCAGCGTGCCGTTGGTACACCAGAGTTTGGTCCCATTCAGGACGTAAGCGTCCCCTTCCGGGGTCAGTTCCGCCCGCGTCGCCAGCCGGGCAGGATCGGAGCCCACATCGGGTTCCGTCAACGCAAACGCGGAGATTTCCCCGGAGGCGCAGCGGGGAAGATATTTCTTCTTCAGCTCCTCGGACCCAAACAGCTTCAGGGGCTGGGGAACCCCGATGGACTGGTGGGCGGAAAGCAGAGCGCTCAAATTCGCGTCGCGGCTTCCCAGCAGCTCCATGATGCGCGCGTACTCGACCTGGGAGAATCCGAGGCCGCCGTATTTCCTGGAAATCTTCATGCCGAAAGCCCCCAGGCGCCGCAGTCCTTCGACGACCTTCTCAGGATAATCTCCTTCCTCATCGATTCCGGCCGAGTCGACTTCTTCGATCAGGAAGCGGCGGAACCGCTCGCGAAACTCGGCGAATTCGGGGCGCTCCTTCCCGGACAGGGGGTAGGGGTGGATGAGATCGAGACGGAAGCTTCCCAAAAACAGCTCTCGCAAAAAACTGGGGGCCTCCCACGTCTTCTGGCGAGAGGCCTCCGCCACTTGCATTGATTTCCGTTCTGAGGGACCGGCCTTGGCGCTCACGACGGACCCTCCCCCATCGGGGCCAGCACTCCGTTGCCGTCGAAAGTGAGATCGCGGAGATCCCCGATCTGAACGATGTTGGGGTGGTCTCGAAGTTCTTCCAGCATGGGCTCCGAGGCCTCGAGGGCGTTTAGACTGAGAGTGTCGTGGATTCGAATCACGCGCTTGTCCTGAGGCCGGCTCCGGCCGCCTACCGAAAGCAAAGCCAGGCGAAGCGTCTCTCGATCGGTGGAGAAATGCATGGGGATTCGTCCGGGGAGGGTGAAGTGGGCGGTGAGGGCATTCAGGTAGGTAGCCTCCTTGTCGATCTTGTCCACCAGGTGCTGCGTGCAAAAATCGGCCAGCCCGACTCCGACGGCATTCCCGTGGGTGCCTCTGCTCAGATCCAGGACCGCAATCCGATCGACATCTGGAGTGTCCTGCCACAGCGAGTTGAAGCCGAACCAGCGCCCGGTCACATTCGGGTCCAGACCGGTTCCACTGATGTTCTTGCCAATGCGGTCGATGATGAGCAAGTCGATTTGGGACGCCGGAAGCACAGGCATCAGCTCTTTGGCTCGAAGCAGCAGCTGCTGCTCTCTCTCCACGATCTCCGCCGCCGGAATCAGCTCCAGGTGAGCCGGTTGGTGGTAGGCATTCTCAATAATGGCCAGCCCCATGAGCACTTTGCCGCCGGCGATGATGCTTTCGGCTTTGGTGATGATCAACCGTTCATAGCCCAGCGAGTGAGTGAAGCGGTGAAGATCACTGGCCCCGGGGATGTTGCCCAGGCCCACCGCCAACATCTTCATTAAGCCGCTTTCGGCCTTACCCTTGAAATCCGTATGCGGCTTGACTCTATTCACAACAATGATTCCATCCGACTCGAAGGCCGCGCGGTCCACATGCACGGGAACGCCGTCTACGGTCGGGCTCATCTCCACCACGTCCATCGAGGCGATCAGTGGAGCTCCGAGGTTCGCTTCGGTAATCCCATAGTCGGACAAGATCTGCGTCTGCCCCTCGACCGTCCCGCCTCCGTGGCTCCCCATGGCCGGTACGATGAAAGGGTCAGCACCGGCCTTCTTGAGCCGCCCGACGAGGATCCGAATGATCTCCGAGAGTCGGGAGATTCCTCGGCTCCCGGCGCACACGGCAACTCTCCGGCCCGAGGTGGCTTCCAGGAGTTCGCTTTTCCGCTGGAATTCCGAGAGCAGGGTCGACTCGATATTCTCCACGTATTCGGGATCGAATTGCTGCGTGACCGTGGCTATCTGAGGAAATGAAAAAGTCGCCATTGGGGATAAACTAGGCTACCTTCGGCACCGGGGGTTGTCAAAACGTCCCGGGACTTTACGGGCGGCAGCGATTTGGGAGAGACTGGATCGCAGCGACCGCCTGGCGGCAACTCATGAGTGAAAGCAACCACACTGTCTCCCCTGGAGCCGACCCGGAGCCGGAAGGGGAATCGTCGGAATGGTCTGAGAAGCGCTTCGCTTTTCTTTATGCCGTCGTCCTGACTTACACGCTGGGAACGATCTGGGCCCTCTGGCTTTTCTCCAGAATATTTGACTGATGCACCTTCTGGATTGGCTGATCGTCGCGGTTTATCTCGCCTACATCGTGATCGATGGGATTCGGCGGAGTCGGGCCACACACGAAATCAAGGGCTACTTTCTGGCCAATCGGAGCCTGCCCTGGTGGGCCGTCGGGCTCTCCATCATGGCTACCCAGATGAGCGCCATTACGCTGGTCGGGACGACCGGACAGGGTTACCAGGACGGCATGCGCTTCATCCAGTTTTATTTCGGCCTGCCTCTGGCAATGGTGATCTTGTGCCTGACGGTGGTTCCCTTTTTTCACCGCTCCGGGGTGTTCACTGCTTACGAATTTCTGGAACGACGCTTCGACTCTCGGACCCGCACCCTCACCAGTGCGCTTTTCTTGGCCTCGCGCGGTCTGCAATGTGGTGTGATCATTTCGGCGCCCGCCGTCATTCTTTCAATCGTCCTGGAATGGAACCTGATCCTCACGGTCCTGGCGATAGGACTTCCAACGGTCGTCTATACGATGATCGGAGGTGTCCAGGCCGTCACCTGGGCCGACGTGAAGCAAATGGCCCTCATCGTGACGGGGATGGCGGTCGTACTGATCATCATCATCGGGCAGCTTCCAGAGGAAGTCTCGTTTTCCGGCGCCCTTCAGATCGCGGCTGCGGCGGGCAGGCTCGAGACGGTGGACTTCTCCTTCGAGCCTTCTCGCACCTATACGTTCTGGTCGGGTCTGCTGGGGGGGACCTTTCTGATGCTGTCTTACTTCGGGTGCGACCAGAGTCAGGTCCAGCGCTACCTGACGGCGCGCTCGGTGACCGAAGGCCGGGTCTCACTACTGATGAGCGCCTTCCTGAAGATCCCGCTTCAGTTTGCGATTCTCCTCATCGGTGTGCTGGTTTTCGTGTTTTTCAACTTTGCGGCGACGCCCATCGTTTTCAGCCCCGCCGAGCTCGAGAAGGCTGAGGCGCGAAGCGGGTTTGCCCAGCTGGCCAGGCAGCACGATGAGGTTCAGGATCAGCTCAGGGAGACCGCCATCCAGTTCGCAGCCGCGCCCGACGGGAGCGGACAGGGGCGCCGCGATTATCTCCAGGCGCTGAGACACAGAGACTCAATCAGAGAGGATCTGGGCGAGATGCTGGGCGAGGAAGTCAATGACGTCAACTACGTTTTCCCTTATTTCGTAACCCACCATCTTCCCATCGGAATCGTGGGAATTATGATCGCGGCTATATTCGCCGCTGCCATGTCAAGCGTTTCCGCTGAACTGAACGCGCTGTCCGCTGCGACCGTCATGGATATCTACCGGCGCCTGATCCGGAAGGAGGGCAGTGACACCCACTACCTTCGGGTGTCCAAGCTGGTCACCGCGGGATGGGGGTTGATGGCCTGTACGGTAGCGGTTTATGTCAGCCGGCTGGGTTCTTTGATCGAAGTCGTGAACCTCCTCGGGTCGTTTTTTTACGGTTCTCTTCTGGGCGTGTTCGTGCTCGCGATCACAACCGCTTGGGCAACAGCGCGGGCCGCCTTCGTGGGATTGCTGGCCGGGATGGGGGCGGTTGCTCTCTTTTCCCTGACGACGGACTATTCGTTTCTCTGGTACAACCTGGTGGGAGTTGTGACTGTTTGCCTGGTGGCATTTGTGGTCTCGCTCGGGGAGAAGATCTATGGGTGGCGCAAACCGGCCTGAGTTCCGGCGGTGGAGTGAATCGAGTATGAGGGTCAGCACCGCTGCCAGGACACTGGTTGTGTGGCTTGCGTGCTCTTTAGTTGCGGCTCACGAGCCGCGCTTTGATCAAGGTGCAGCCGGCCTGGCGCTGGCGCTGCGACGACTTCCGGTCACCGGTTCGCTACTGCAGGTCACGGCCCATCCCGATGATGAGGACAATGCCCTTCTGGTGTTGACGCGACGGGGACGCGGCTTCCGGACCGGGCTGCTCACTCTGACCCGGGGAGACGGAGGCCAAAATGAGATTGGGGCGGAGCTGTTCCAGGCCCTGGGCATCATCCGCACCGAGGAACTCATGTCGACGCATCGATACGACGACGCCCGGCAGTTCTTCACCCGGGCCTACGAATTCGGCTATTCCTTCAGTGTTGAAGAGACGCTTGAGCGCTGGGGAGAAGAAGCCATTCTGGAGGACATGGTGCGGGTGATCCGGAGCTTCCGACCCGGAGTGATCCTGGCACTCCCCAGGGGCGGTGAAGGCGGGGGGCAGCATCATCAGGCCTCGGCGCTGCTGGCCGAAAAGGCGTTCCACGCGGCCGCCGATCGAGCCCGCTTTCCGGATCAGATACGGGAAGGACTGCGCCCCTGGAAGGCGGCGAAGCTGTACGAACAGTACCGATGGCACGGCGGCGGGCCCGGCCGCGAATCGGCTCAGCGGTCGCCGCGGGTCGTCGAAGTGTCCGCCGGCGCCCACGATCCCATTCTGGGCCGGACCTATGCTCAGGTAGGGACCGAGGCGCGTGCCATGCACAAATGCCAGGGAATGGCACAGCTGCAGGCCGCTCCGGGCGAGCGCTCATCGGCGTGGAACCCGGTTGCCTTTCGGGACATCGAAATGACCGGGGGCGAAGCCGATCTGTTCGATGGAATCGACACGAGTCTGATGTCACTCACGCACTTTGCCGTGACAGATCTTGCCGATCTACCCTTTCTGGTTCCTTCAATACGTCAGATTCAACTGGCCATCCGCCGGGCCGGGGAAGCATTCGACCCTCGCGACCCGGGGTTGACGACGCCCTTCGTGGCCGAAGGCCTGCGGCGGCTGCGCATGCTGCGACAGGATTTCCACGTTGCCGGGCTTGCCCAGGAGGACGAGTACGAGGTTTTCTTTCTCCTGGAAAGGAAAGAAGAGGATTTTGTCCACGCTCTCAACCTGGCCAATCAGCTGGTCCTGGAGGCAACGGTGGATGACGGTCGAGTGACGCCGGGGCAGGGCCTGAAGCTGACCCTGGTGCTCTTCAACGGCGGCTCTCATCCGGTCACAGTCGAGTCCTGGGAGGCGACAACCAGCAAGGCCTGGAAAATCGAGTATCCGGGCAGCGACTTCTCCAATTTCGTACTGGGCCCGGGCGAGGCCCGCGGCTTCGTGGTCGGCGTGCGGGTCAGTTCCGATGCCCCCGTTACCGAGCCCTACTGGAGCGGTCCCATGGAAGACGCGGATCGATTTCGGATCCAGGGAAAAGACGCCTCCCGTCCCTGGGGTCGCCCTGAGCTGCAGGTACGGGTCGGGTACAGAAGCTTTGGAGTGGAGGGGACTCTGGGCACTTCTGCCGAGTACCGGTATGCCGGTCCCTGGGTGGGAGGGGAGCAGCGCCACGATCTGATGGTCGTCCCGCGGATTTCTCTCGCCGTGAGGCCCCAGGTTGCCGTGCTTCCTCTCTCGGCGGCTCGAAAGGGGCGGAAGCTGCGCGTTCAAGTCACCCACAACGGGAGACAGGCAGTTGAGGGTGAAGTTGCCCTGGAGGTGCCGCGAGACTGGACAGTCGTCCCACCGTTGCGCCCTTTGAAATTTGAGCGGGAGGAAGAATCGATCGCGACAACCTTTACCGTCTACCCACCGGAGAATCTCAGGGAGGGCACCTTCGGGATCCAGGCGATGGCGAAATTCGGGGGACAGAGCTTTCATAGAGGATTCCAGGTCATCGATTACGATCACATTCAGCGGAGACACCTGTACCGGTCCGCTCAGGTTTGTCTCCAGGTCCTGGATGTTGAGATCGATCCCACGGTCAAGGTCGGCTACATCGTGGGCGTGGGGGACTATGTTCCGGAGGCTCTGGCCCAGCTGGGGGTAGACGTCGAGTTGCTGGGACCCGACGAGCTGGCTTCTTCCGATCTGGATCGATTCGATACCATCGTTACCGGAGTTCGTGCCTATCTCAACCGGGAGGATCTGAAGGCCTACAACAATCGCCTGCTCGAGTGGGTGGAACGAGGCGGAACCCTGATCGTCCAGTACAACAAATTCGAGTTCAACGGCCCGCGAGCGGGGCGCGCCGCAGGCGGGCCGTCCCCCAGTCCCTTTGCTCCCTTTCCGGTTGTGGTTGGCCGCGGTCGCGTCACGGACGAGCGCGCGCCGATTCGAGTGCTGACCCCGGATCATTCACTTTTTCTGACCCCCAATCAGATCGGTGAGGAAGACTGGCAGGGATGGGTGCAGGAGCGGGGACTCTATTTTCTGGGCCGGAAGGATGCGCGCTACCGCGATCTGGTCGCCACTGAGGATCCGTTTCCCTTCAACGCCGGTGAAAAGCTGGGCTCCCTAGTCGAAGCCCGTCACGGAAAAGGTCGCTGGATCTACGTCGGCCTGGGCCTGTGGCGCCAGCTACCGGCCGGCGTCCCCGGAAGCTACCGCCTGCTCGCAAACCTGGTCGCTTTGGGCCGACGCCCCTGAAGCGTTCCACAATATACCAACCAAGGAACCGTCAGAGGCAGGAACGACAGTGACTGCGCCGCGGCTCGAAAGCCGCCGAGAAAACCTCTCAACCGGCTTAGCCCGGATTATGCAAGAGATCTAAATTCAAGTGAGATTTGGGCCCAGAAAAAAGGCCGTAGCTCTCTGATATAAAAGGGTTTAGAGAAACAAAGACCCTAAACAGGAGCTACGGCAATGTCAAAAACAGTCTGCCAGAATACCCTGCCATTTCATAGCCACAGAAACATCACGGCTCGTTTTGATGGGGGGAGCCTCACTTCCGACGCAGGATGGTTGTTGTTTGGATCCCTGGATCGTCAACATCGATTGTGCGAGGGCTTCAGTTCGTGTATTGCGGAAAGTCGAGACCGACGCTATCACGTTCGTCATGACCTGTTGAAGTTGATCCGACAACGAGTCTTGCAGATCGTGGCCGGCTACGAAGACTGTAACGACGCCGATACGCTGCGCTCGGATCCGATGCTCAAGACAGTCTGTGATCAGTTGCCAGAGAGCGATCCCGATTTGGCCACCCAGCCGACTTTCTCCCGCCTGGAGAACTCCGTCACCAAGAAGGATCTGATGCGTCTGAGCCGGTGGCTGCCAGGCCGTTATGTGCGCTCCCTGAAGAAGAGACGTCCCAGCAAGATCATCCTGGATCTGGACAGTACCGACGACCACACTCACGGCCAACAGGAGTTCTCCTTCTACCACGGGTATTACCGAAACCACATTCTGCATCCTTTGCTGATCTTCGATGCCGACACGGGAGACCTGGTCTGTGCCGTGTTGAGACCTGGCAACAAGGGGGCTGCCTCTCACATCGTGCCCATTCTGAAGCGAGTCGTGGAGGCCATCCGACAAGCAGTGGGGACGGATGTCGAGATTGAGATTCGGGCCGACAGCGGCTTTGCCACGCCTCGGCTCTACGAGTTCTGTGAATGTGAAGAGAATAAACTCCAGTATGTCATTGGGTTAAGTCGAAACCCTCGCCTGCAGCGAGTGGTCGAGCCCCTGCTGGATTCGACTCGGCTGAGGTTCGTTGAGCTGGAGGAAAAACAGCGTCAGTTTGACGAGTTTCTTTATCGAGCCCACAGCTGGGATCGATCCCGTCGCGTCATTGTCAAAGTGGAGGTCGATCAGCGTGGCATCAATCGTCGCTTTGTAGTTACCAACCGGGACGATCTCTGCTCCCAATCACTTTATGACCACTACACAAACCGAGGGCAGACCGAGAACTTCATCAAGGCCTTCAAGAATCATCTGAGCATGGACCGACTCAGCTGTCATCGATTCCTGGCCAATCAGTTTCGACTCCTCCTGCATGCACTGGCTTACCAGATGTTCGTGCGCCTGCGCGACTATCTTCACGGAACCCCCTGGCACAAGCTCGAAATCGAAACCTTACGTCGTCGGGTCCTCAAGATTGGGGCCCGGATCCGACAAACCACTCGACGCATCTGGGTCCATCTTTCCTCAGCCTTCCCCGAACAACCCCTCTTCCACCTCGTCTTGAGTCGCCTGAACTCCAGTTAGCTTTTCCCAGCTCCCCCGAAAAACCGCTTCCGACACTCATCCAGGCCCAGATCTGTCTGAAATTCACTCCCCAAACCACTCAAACGCCTCGCCAACCCATATTCTTCGCAAATCCGCCTGTCACACCTGCCCGCTTCCGAGTTGGGCCACTTCTCGAGTCGTTTTTCAACACCGAACTACGGTTCTTGCATAATCCGGGTTAGCGTCAAACCTCAACGTGGAACGTGGAATTCCTAGAGCCGTAGCAGCCGATGGGAGAAGCAGTAGGGATCGGTCAGCTCGGTAACCTCATTCAGGAAACCCGGCCCCCGATCCATCAGGAAGTGGTTGAAGTTGATGACCCGCTCCTGCAGTTTGTTCAGGGGTCTGAGATGGTTCAGAAGTTGATCGAGGTGCTGCTTCAGCGAGGGGGCGACACGGCGGTGATTCGCAACGAAACGGGACTTCACTTTGTCGAGCTGGTAGAGCATCTTTTGGCGCGTTTTCTCGAGCATCGCCGCCACCGTCGGATCGGAGGCGTGGATCAACTGCTGAAGCTCCTCAAGGCTCTGCCTCAACTCGGCCGACACCGAATCCATCTGCTGGAGGGCCTCACCCTGGTGACTTTCCCTGAGAATCGTCTCGGTGAGATCGTCTGTTGATCTCTGCAGCACATCCAGGGCAGTGATGTGGTGGCGTTTCAAATGCCGCTGGTCGAGGTGATCCACGATGGTGAAACCGGCCCTGGGCAGAATCACCGGCTCCAGGCCCCAGCGGTCGGCAACGGCGTTCAACTGCGCGAAATAGGCTACCTCGGAAGGGCCGCCCACGTAAAAAGCTGTGGGGAAGAGGTAGTCTTGAAGGATAGGGCGGAGCAGTACATTGACACCCAGTCGCCCCGGGTCGTCCAGGGCCATCTGCAGCAGCTCCCCGCTCGAAAAAGAAAGCTCTCTCCGTTCCTTGGCTCGGTACCTGCCCTTGTCCCAGAGCAGTTTGTAGCGGCGTGACCCGTCTACCAGAAAAAGGAGGCTTTCCTGCTCGTCTACCCAGACCTGCGGGTGATAGCCCGCCTCGACAATCTCCTGATTGCGCTCCACCAGAGCATCGATGATCGACTGCTGCCCGGTCACGGCGATCTCGAAAAAGCGTGAAAGTGAGTCCTGGTAGCCTTCCATGAGGGGATCGAAGACAATCAGGCCATAGTCGCTGAAGAGGCGGCTGATCCAGCAGGCGAATGCGTCTCGAAAGCTGCGGTCCTTCCGGTAATCCCTCTCCAGGCCGTCCAGAACCACATCGGAAAAGGGGTGGAACTGGGTGCTCGAGCGCAATTGTTCGAGGCAGGTGCCGACTGAGGACAGGGGCACGGTTCCCGCCATTCGACACGAGTCGTCGGGATCTTCCGGGAACGCGACCGGGACGAGGCTTGCATCCGAACCCACAAAATGGGTGCAGCGGATTTCCTCGAAATCCGAGTCGTTGGAGGCCAGCCAGAACACGGGCACCGCGTTGACCCCTTGCTGCCGCAGGCTCTGGGCCAGCTGGATGGCCGTCGCTGCCTTGAAAACCGTGTAGGAGGGCCCGCCGAACAGGGTGACCTGCTGTCCGGTCACCACAGCCACACAGTCTTCGGACTCAAAGGCCTCGAGATTTCGAGCCAGAGGGGTGCCCCCGTGAAGAGTACTGTTATATCTGGTCAGCGCGGCTGCAAAAGGCTTTCTGGGGACTCCGCTGGAGCGGCGGGCCCGCTCCAGGCGTTGACCAAGCTCCGGCTCTGTCAGAGGGGGCGGATTATAAAAATCCCGCACTCTTTCGAACTGATGAGCGAAATCGACAAACAGGGGATTCTGTCCCGGAAGGCTTCCGAACGGCAGGCACTCACTATCCATTACGACAGAAACTCATTTGAAGGTCTCGGCATTGCCTTGATGGTGTGTCAGTCGTGCATAAAGGGACGCCCCAATCCCCTTTTTTGTTTCAATTTTGTCGTGGGTCATCCCCGATCTTGCGCCCGGGACGATCCAGGCCCTCTCCACGAACGAGTCCAGAACCCGGACCAGTTATGAGATCGACTGCCCGTCATGTCAATGGCATCTTCCTGCTGTTGCGAACGACGCTGGCAGACTGATATCATCCCATTCCGCCGGTGGCGAGGGAATCTCGGCCCGATGGAGCCTGCGAGATGAAGATCGAATTGAGGCGAAACCAGGACGTCGTAATTGTCGATGTCGATGGCCGTCTGGTGGCGGGAGTCGGTGCCGAGCAGCTTCGCGATTCCATCGACCAGCTGATCGGGAAAAGGGAGGGCAAGATTCTGCTGAATCTCGAAAAGGTCTCTCGCATTGACAGCACCGGCGTCGGCGAACTGGTGGCTTCCATCAAGCGGGCAGAAAGGGCCGGCTGCCAGGTCAAACTCCTCAGCATCGCCCCTCAGGTCCGGCATATTCTGGATCTCGGGCGAATTCTTCCGCTGCTCGATTTTGCGGAAGACGAAGAAGAGGCCCTGGAAGACTTCCACGGGGGCCCTTACGTGAGTCATTCCGACTAGGAATGTGGGAGGCCCCTCCCTACTCTACGTGGAATCAGGAAAACCGCTGGGCGTGCCAGGAATCCCGGAAAGGCTTTTCCAGGCCACCCTCCCGGAGCTCGCCCACGGTCGTGATAGCGGTGTCGAAGACGGGCGTGTCCGCAAGGATGCCGCCTGAGCCTACCCGCTTCTGAAAGTCGAAGAAATGATCGGCCTGGATGCGACCGTCCGGGTCCCGAAAGAACACCAGCGATCGGTCCAGCCCGTCCAGCCCGTGCCGATCGCGAAGCAGCTTGAAATTCTCGACGCTACTGTCTATAGAACAGCCGGAGATGCCCGCCGGCGAGTGCCCGGCCAGCAGGCAGAAGCGGTCTAGGTAAATCAGGTAGCGACCTTCGACCCTTGCTCCATGGGAAGCCCAGGTGGGTAGAAATCCGCTCAAAGTCTGCTCGACCAGCAGGCTGGCCGGTGGGGCCAATGGCTCCCGAAACGGATACACCCAGAGCCGTGCGTCGTTGGCGAAGACTGAAAACTCCTGAAAATCCATGACGCCGGCCATCTTAGCATTTTTTGGGGCTCCCGGCTCCCATTCCCCAAGCCGCGAGCCCGCAGCGCCTCCAGATCAGACCGGCTGGAATCCAACCGGTCAGTAGAGCCGGGATAGTAGTGCCCGGCACTGTCTCAGGACGTCGTCGTCGTCCTCGAATCTGGCCTCCAGGATCAGGGCCTGGCGAAGTTGCTCGGCGGCTTCGCTTTTCCTTCCGGAGCGACTGAGAGCCCGCGCCAATTCATACCGATAGAGTATGAAATGAGGCCGGATCTCGACTGTTTTTCGATAGGCTTCGAGTGCCTTCTCGAGGGATAGCTCCTTCGGAACTCCTCCGAACAAGACCCGGGCCAGGCTCTTCTGGAGAAAGCCGGCCGTCCCAACCTGGTAGTTGAGATTGGCGAGTATGTGCCACGCTCTGTGGTCGTCGGGCCTGCTCTCGGGAGTCCGGTCAATGTGCTCCTTGACCTTCCAGCCGGCGGCAACCTTCTCCCGGAAACCTGAAATGAGGGCAATTCCTCCGTACGCCCAGGCCATTACCAGATTGGCTTCCGGATCGTCAGGCCTGGCTGCGAAAGCCTGTGCGGCCAGAGTACGGGCCTTGTGGTAGTACTCTTGCTGCTTCTTCTTGTCGGGAAGGCGCTTTCCCACCTGACCGTACAGATAGCTGGCTCCACAGATCGCGTCGAAGTCAGCTGGATCGGCTTCAAGGGCTTCCAGGTAAAGATCCAGGGCCTCACGCTCCCGGAACTGTTCCTGGAGCGCCTGGGCGCGATCCACCAACTGGGAAGCCGATGACCGGCCGGAAGGCTCGGCCGGCGATCCGAAAGTCCTCAGCAGTATCAACGCTGCTGCAACCGGCAAGCGCAGCCATCGGGATCGTATCGGGATTAGCACGAGTACTAGCGACGTCCTCAGGTTCCAGGGCCGATTCTCTCGATCAGGGTCGCGTATTCCGGCTCGGCGCGCAACTTGTCGAAAATCGGATCGACCCTGAGAAACACCAGATACTCACTGCGCTCCTCGGCGGCCCTGTCCAGCCAGGCCAGGGCCTGAGACGGATTGCCGATGATGGTATAGGCAATCGCGAAAAACACCGCGGGGAATTGGTCTTCCCAATCGTCTGCACCGGTCGGAGACGACATGAGTGCGTTGACGAAATCAAAAACATCGATTGGAACTGCGACTCCTCTCTCAAACTCCGCGATCGAGCTGACAAACAGGGACATCTGCTCGATTCCGGAATCCGAGCCTTCATATTTTTTCACGTAAGCCAGAGCCAGGCCCAGATGGGCCGGCGCAAAATCGGGATCCAGTTCCAGCGCCCGCTCGTACAGAGGGATCGCCTCATCATACTCGCGACGATAGTACCGACAACGGGCCAGCGCGGCGTTGGCCGCCGGCGAGAGGGGATCCAGCCTTCGGGCAATCCCGATCTCACGAAGTGCGCCCTCCAGGTCGTTGGTGGCCGCCAGATAGAGCCCGTACCAGTGGCGGGCGGTCGAGTAACCGGGATTCAATTCGACTGCCTTCTGGAAGTGTTTCCCGGACTCGTCCCAATCCCAGTTGTACGACATGAGAGTACTGGCCAGTGCCGTGTGGGCCTCGGACGAACTCGGGTCCAGGGACAGTGCCTTGCGGGCTGCCGCTTCCGCCCTGGGCATGACCTCCGCAGGGGGGCGGCCTCCGTAGCCGGTGGCCCCGAGCAGGGAGTAGGCGTCGGCCAGTCCCGAGTAGGCCAGAGCCGCATCGGGTTCGAGGGCAATGGCCTGCTCAAAGTAAGAAACAGACTTTTCCAGTCCGACCCGGGAGCGCTGGGCCAGGAAGAAGCGACCGTGCAGATAAAGCTCGTAGGCCCCGACGTTTTCCAGCGGCGATCCCCGCAGTGCGGCCTCCTCTCCGGGGCCCAGTGCCGGTCCAATGTTTTCGATCACTTGTCTAGAGATGTCGGACTGGACCTGGTGAACGTCCGTCCAGGCCTGTCGGTACTCTCTTGCCCAGATCGTCGTTTCATCAGCCGCCCGCACCAGTTGCACGGCCACCACGACCTGGTTCCCCGGTCGCTGAAAACTGCCGTGCAGCAGGTAGTCGGCCCCCAGCGTCTCCGCAATGTCGGGAAGAGGCACGTCTTTTCCCTTGAAGTACATGACCGAGGGTCGCGAAATCACCGAGAGTCCCCTCACGCCGGTCAGTCGGCTGATCAGAGAGTCTGTCAGTCCTTCGCCCAGGATGCCGTCTTGCCCGCCGGGTCCGGCATGGACGAGCGGGAGAACGGCAATTCGGGGGTTTGGATCCGCCGGCATCCCCGCCCAGTCCAGCGTCTGGTGGCTCGGAGCTTCGCGGCGCGCGTCGCGGTCCAGCGAAAGAAAAGCCGTAAAGAGTATCCCCAGGACCAGCACCGCAGCCGCCGTCAGAACAACACCGGGGCTGAGCAACTCGCGGAATAAACCCGCATAACCAGGCGCTTTGATGTCTTCGAGGAGGCGCGTCAGCTTCTCGCGGACCTTCCCGAATGTGGCAAAGCGGCGTTCCGGTCTTCGGGCCATCATCTTTTCCAGAGTTCGCTGCAGCAAAGGGGGGGCATCGCGCAGGTGTTCGGAGATCGCCGGAAGCCGCGCCGCGACGATGGCGTTGATGGTCTCCAGTTTGGAGTCGGACAGGAAAGGATGAACTCCTGTTGCCATCTCGTAGAGAACGATTCCGAGCGAGAAGATATCTGATCGATGGTCGAGTGCCTTTCCCCGCAGCTGTTCGGGAGACATGTAGGCGGGTGTTCCCAACACCGACCCGGTCTCGGTAAGGTCGGAAAACCAGCTGTCTTCCGTCCCTTCCACCGGTCCCGGCAGAATCCGCTTCGCCAGTCCGAAATCGAGGACCTTGACATGTCCGTCCGCAGCGAACATGACGTTGGAGGGTTTCAGGTCGCGATGGACGATTCCTTCATGGAAGGCGCTCTCCAGAGCTTCGGCCAGCTCGTCGGCCGCTTGCAGGGCCTTTTCCAGAGGAAGGCTACCCTTCTCCAGCTGCTGCCTCAGGTTCTCGCCCGGCACGTATTCCATGCAGATGAAGGTCCGGCCCTCAAAAGCGTCGATTTCATAGATCTTGCAGATGTACGGATGGTCCAGGGCGGCCGCGGCTTTGGCTTCTCTGAGAAAACGTTGCCGGGCCTTGGGGTGGTTCTGCAATTCAGGGGGGAGGAACTTGAGGGCGACCCTTCGCCCCAGTGAAGTGTCCTCAGCCAGGAAGACTTCGCCCATTCCACCGCGGCCAATTTGCTCGAGGATGAGGTAACGTGACACGGAGGCCCCGATCATGTCCGGGAATGGATGTTGCGGATCTGCGACTCCTGCCTCCACGCCGGACCGGCTCAGCCCCAGGGACAGCAGGCAACCTGGACACAGCCCCCGTGATTGCTCCTGGCTGGATAATTCCGTTCCACACTCAGGGCACAGTGTGTCAACCGGCAATAGACAAGGCTCCTCGAGAAAGGTGGACCGAGTATAGCAAAGCCCGGGGAAGCCGACCCCGTGTCGTTCCCATCCAGGATCTGGTATTCTCGGGAACCCCGGAACCGTTGACCCTGGACCGTGCAACCGTGCAACCGTGGAACGTGAAACGTGAAACGTGGAACCTCCTAAATGAACGATCGAAAGCCAGCCCGCCGCGACTGGTTCACGACCACCAGGTGGACGCTCGTTCTAGAAGCGGCCGACACCAAGAGCCCGCACGGGCGGGAGGCTCTGGAGGATCTTTGCACCTGCTACTGGCACTCTCTGTACGTCTACGTTCGGCGCCGCGGTTACGGCCCCGAAGAGGCCCAGGACCTCACCCAGGGGTTCTTTGCCCAGCTGCTCGGTAAGGGGTACATCAAGGCTGCCGACCCGCAGCGGGGGAAGTTTCGCTCTTTCCTGTTGGCTTCCCTCAAGAACTTCCTTGCCAACGAGTGGGACCGGGCCAGTGCCAAGAAGCGGGGCGGAGGGAAGATTCCGATCTCTCTGGATTTCGAAAAGGTAGAGGATCACCACCACATGGAACCGGCAGATGAGATCTCTCCCGACAAGGTCTACGAACAGCGCTGGGCCATGGCGCTGATCGACCAGACCCTGGCCAGACTCTCAACGGAAATGGAGGAGGCGGGGAAGAGCCGGCGCTTCAATGACCTGCAGGGGTTCCTCACCGGGGAGACCACCGGCACCCGCTACCGTTTGGTGGCCGATCGGCTGGGAATGAAGGAAGGAGCGGTCAAAGTGGCTGTCCATCGCCTGCGCCGCCGTTTCGGGGCCCTGCTTCGCGAGGAAGTGGGTCAGACCGTCGCCGATTCCGGTCAAATCGACGAAGAGATCCGCTATCTGCTCTCAGTCCTTACAACTGGAGATTGAACCTCACCACCGATTGCTGCCCATCAACGAACCGGCGACGGGCAGTCCCACTAATCCACGTAGCGGCGTTCCACTCGTGGCCCGATTCCAGTGAGAATCTCGTAGGGAATCGTTTCTGCGAGAGAGGCCAGAGTCTGGCACGAAAGAGGGGAGTCCGGATCGGCGCTGAGGAGCTCGACTTCAGTTCCGGTCCCCACGCCCTGGATGTCTGTGACGTCGATGCAGGTCAGGTCCATGCTGACTCTGCCGACCACCCTGGCGGGATGCCCTCGGGCCAGGACAGGCGCCCGGTTCGAAAGAACTCGGCGGTAGCCGTCGGCGTAACCGACCGGCAAGACTCCTATAACCGACTTGCGCCGGCTCCGAAACGAGATCCCATAACCCAGCCACTGGCCGGCTTTGACTCGACGGACGGCCATGAGTCGACTCTTCCAGGTGAGTGCGGGGCGCAGATCTTCGAATCCCGGGCAAGGCGCAACGCCATACAGTGCCAGTCCGATCCTGACCAGGTCCAGGTGTGCCTCGGGAAATCTCAGTCCTGCGCTGTTCGCGATGTGCCGACGCTGCCGCATGTTGCCGGTCGCTTTCAGGAAGCGTTCCAACTGCAGGCGGGAGAAATCGGGGTCCGCATCGGCTCGCGCAAAGTGGGAGTAAGCGCCGCGTAGGCGAGCGGGGGTGGACCTGAGAAAGCTGGTCGCTTCCTCCCAGGGGATCCCGATTCGAGTCATTCCGGTATCGATCTTGACTTCCACCTGTAGATTAGAGTGTACGGCTCGGCTGTCATGGACGGTTGCCGTGAAGCGATGTTCAATAAAGTCCCCGGCTTCGCCGGGTTGGCAACCGCCGAACACCAGAATCTCGCAATCGGGCACGGCCCGGCGCAGCTCCACAGCTTCCGCAGGCTGGGCAACAGCGAATGCGCGGATCCCTTCCTGATTGAGAATCGCCGCCACCTGGAGCAGGCCGTGCCCATAGGCGTCCGCTTTGACGACGGGCATGACGGCGGTGCCCTTGCCGAGGCGCGACCGGATGACCTTCAGATTGTGTTTGAGGCTGGACGCGGAGACTTCCACCCAGGATCGGGACTTCATGCTCGATCGAAGGCTAGATTCTCAAATCGCGTCCACTTATCAATAAAAGCGAGCTTGATCATGCCGGTGGGGCCATTTCGCTGTTTTGCGACAATGATCTCGGCGACTCCCTCCTCACCCTCCAGATCTTCGGGCCGCTTGTACAGATCTTCTCGATAAATAAAAATGACGACATCTGCATCCTGCTCGATCGACCCCGATTCGCGCAGGTCGGAGAGTTGCGGTCTGCCCAGCTGGCGGCCCCTCCTCTGCTCAGGTGCTCGACTCAGCTGGGAGAGGGCGACGACCGGAATGTTCAGCTCCTTGGCCAGGGCCTTCAGAGACCGGCTGATGGCCGAGATTTCGCGTTCTCGGTTGTCCGTTTTCCGGCCGCCGCCGGGAGACATCAATTGGAGGTAGTCCACGATCAGGAGGTCGAGGCCGTGCTCGGCTTTCAGCCGGCGAGCTCTGGATCGCATTTCCATAATGGAAATCCCGGCCGCATCATCGATGAATATCTGGGCCTGATCGAGCTGGCCCATCGTCGCAGCCAGTTCCTCCCAGTCTCCCTTGGAAAGACGTCCCGAACGCAACTTATGACTGTCAATCCTGGCGTGGGAGCACAGCAGCCGGGTCACGAGCTGGAAGGAGCTCATTTCGAGGCTGAAAATACCGACCGAATGGTGGCCAAGTGCCGCATACTGCCCGATGTTCAAGGCCAGACTTGTCTTGCCCAGGCCGGGGCGGCCCGCGATGATGATCAGATCGGTTTTCTGAAATCCGGAAGTTAAAGCATCCAGATCAGTATAGCCGGTCCCGATCCCGGTAATCAGCGATTTCTGCTCGTAAAAAGACTGGATCTGCTTGTAGGCATCCGGAAGAATGTGCCCGAGCTTCACGAAGCCGCTTTCGATTCGTTCCTGGCTGATCTCAAATATGGATCGCTCCGCCTCTTCCAGCAGATCGGCTGCTTCGAGGTCGTCGGCGTAGCTCTGCTCCAGGATCTTGTAGGCGGCGTGGATGAGCTTTCGCTGAACTGCCTTCTCCTTGACGATTCGGGCGTAGTGCTCAATGTTGGTCAGCCTGGGGACGCCGTCCAGAAGGGAAGAGATATACGATGCTCCTCCAATCTCCTGTAGGTGGCTCCCTTTTTCCAGCTCAGAGCGCAGGGTCAGGGCATCGATCGCCCTCGACGCGGCTGACAGCGACGCCATGGCGGCAAACACGATCTGGTGGGCGCGGACATGGAAGTCTTCGATATGCAGAACGCCTGCGGCCTGATCGAAGAGCCGGTTGTCCAGCAGGACGGCTCCCAGAACAGCCCGTTCCGCTTCGGCGCTGTGAGGAAGAGCCTTCTCGAGAGTTATGTCTGGAGCTGCCATGCCGACCGGAGTGTTAGGACCCGTCTACCATACTAACCAGCCGGCAGAGCTGGATCAAGATGCGCGAGACGTCGCGCGCGTCAGCTGTGGCTCTCCTCTTTTTGGGCGGCCTCGCCGACTTCGTCGACTGCCCGCTCCCCCTCGGATGGAGACTCTTGCCGCCCCTCCAGCGCTTCGTCCGGAAGGGCCTCTTTTTGAGCCTCGAGTTCTTTCGAGGCTTGGCTGAGGAGGTTTTCCACCCCGCTCACAATTTCAGCGCTCTCATCGGTTTCCTGGTTGAGTATTCGGGTGAAGGGCTCTTCCTCTTCGAGAACCACGGAAACGAGGAACTCCAGCTTCACATCGGGATGGGGATGAGCCTCGACCGGGAAGTTTCCAATCGTCTTCAGCGGGTGCTCCAAATCGATCTTTTGCCGGTCCACGTTGAAACCTTTCTCCGCCAGCAGATCAGCCAGATCTTTGGCGGTTACGGAGCCGAATAAAGCCCCTGTCTCACCTGCCTTTCGACTGAGGACAAGGTGAAGCTTATCCAGCTCTCGAGCCAGGATCTCAGCACCTCCCTTGACCCTGGTTTCCTTCCTGGCCAGGGCTGCCCGCTGTTGCTCCACCATTTTCAGGTTGGCTGAGGTAGCAGCCACGGCCAGGCCCTGAGGTATCAGATAGTTCCGTCCATAGCCGGCCGCAACGGAGACAACGTCACCTCGTCTTCCCAGATGGAGCACATCATCGATCAGCACTAATTGCATGGCAGCCTCCTCCAGAAGGCAGCGCAAGACCTGCCGGGACTCTCGGCAGTCGAACGGAAATGAATCTTTCGCGTGGCTAGTTCAGACTTCCTGCCCTTTTTTCCTGGCTGCCGCCGCGCTGCCCGCTTCGGGAGCCGCCCTGGTGGGCGTGTCTGGGCCGGTCCCCTCGGCTGCACTCTTTCGCTCGGCCAGTTGCCTGCGGCGCTTTTCCCGGTGGGCAATCTTCTTCTGGATGCGCTTGTCAGTGCCGTCCGCTCGGATGGTGAGGAAGCGGATGACAGAATCGGTTACCTTGAACCGGCGCTCCAGTTCAGTCACAGCCGCGCCCTGTTCCTCCTCGATGAGCAGAAAGACGTAAGTTCCCTCGGTGTACTTCTTGACCGGAAATGCAAGCCGTCTTCTTACCCATTTGTCGGCACTCAGGACTTTGGCTCCCATTTCTTCCGCCGCGAGCTTGTATCCGTCGACAGTATCGTCCAGATCCGTGTCGGGCAGGTCGGGAGCGAGAACGAAAACGACTTCGTATCGCCTCATGGACAAATCCCTCCTGAAAAAGGGCTCATTTTAACACAGGGTGCATCACCTCAGAAGCGGTGCCATGACTAGCGAGACAATGGACATCAACTTGATCAAGATGTTCATAGACGGCCCACTCGTGTCCTTGAAAGGATCCCCGACCGTGTCACCGACAACTGCCGCCTTGTGTGGATCGGAACCCTTGCCACCCAGCATCCCCCCCTCGATGAGCTTCTTGGCATTGTCCCAGGCTCCGCCCGCATTGGCCATGAAAAGGGCCATCAGAACGCCTGTAAGAGTGGCTCCCGCAAGCATGCCTCCCAGCGCTTGAGGGCCCAGTAGCAAACCCATCAGGAGTGGAGCCGAAATGGCAATCAACCCGGGCAGGACCATTTCTCCCAGGGCCGCCCTGGTCGAGATATCGATACAGCGCGCCGTATCCGGCTTTGCCGTCCCTTCCATCAACCCCTTGATCTCGCGAAACTGACGTCGAACCTCCTCCACCATCCGAAAGGCGGCCCGTCCCACCGCGGACATGGTCAAGTCGGCAATCAGAAATGGCAGGGTTCCGCCAACGAAAAATCCCACCACCACGGTAGGATCGAGCAGGTTCAGAACTTCCAGCTGAACCGCCTTGCTGTAAGCCGAAAAAAGCGCCAGGGCAGTCAGGGCCGCCGAGCCGATTGCAAATCCCTTCCCGATGGCGGCCGTGGTGTTGCCAATCGAATCCAGGCTGTCGGTAATGGAGCGGGTATCCGAACCCAGTCCGGACATCTCCGAAATGCCTCCGGCGTTGTCGGCAATCGGGCCGTAGGCATCGACTGACATGGTGACTCCCACGGTCGCCAGCATTCCCACGGCTGCGATACCAATCCCGTACAGCCCCGCGTAGTGGTAGGCGATCAGGATGCTGGCGCAGATGGTCAGGATGGGAAGCACGGTCGACTGCATCCCCACTGCCAGCCCGGCAATAATGTTGGTTGCCGCGCCGGTCTTGGAGGCGTGGGCAATGCGCTCAATGGGACTGGCCGATGTGTACCACTCAGTCAAAAGGCCAATGACGATTCCACTGACCGTGCCGGTCAGAATGGCCAGGAAGATTCCCACTTCCACACCCAGCCTCTCGACCGTCAGGTAGGTTGCGGCGAGCAGCAGAATGGCGCTCACAATAGGAGAGTAGCGAAGCGCCTGGGCCGGTCCCATTCCCCTCAGCAAACGCATGGAAGCCACGCCGATCAGCGAGGCTGCGAGGCCAAGCGCGATGATGTACAGAGGCAGGGCCATATACACGAGGCGGTTGGCCTGTGTAATGTTCAGAACCTCCGAAGCCCCGGTGGCGGCCAGGGCGATCGTGGCTACTACCGAGCCGACGTAGCTTTCAAAAATGTCAGCTCCCATGCCCGCTGTATCCCCCACACAATCGCCAACGTTGTCGGCGATGGTGGCGGGGTTCCTTGGATCATCCTCGGGAATTCCCGCCTCGACTTTTCCGACCAGATCGGCTCCGACGTCCGCAGTCTTGGTAAAGATCCCGCCCCCGACGCGAGCAAACAAAGCGATGGAACTGGCCCCCATGGCGAATCCGCTGATGTCGGCAAACTCGATGGAACCGCCCACACCGAGTATGAATGCTGTGGAGACTCCGATGAGGCCGAGGCTGGCGACCGAGAGACCCATTACGGCCCCTCCCGAGAAAGCGATATTCAACGCCGCCGCTATCCCGGAGTCGTTGGCCGCCTGGGTCGTCCTTACATTGGCTCTGGTGGCCGCCTTCAATCCGAAAAAGCCGGCCACCATGGAACTCACAGCTCCCAGCAAGAAGGCCACGCCCGTCCACAGCGTAACCGCCCAGCTCAGGAGTCCGAAGACGACGACGATAAACACCAGCAGGATGCCATATTCCCGTCGCAAAAAGACCATGGCGCCATCGTGGATGGCATCCGAGATCTCCACCATCTTCTGGTTTGAGACCTCTAGTTTCTTGATCGAGGCGTAAATCAAACCCGCAAAAAACAGACCGATAACTCCGAGAACGGGAAGGGTCCAGTAGTAGTCACTCATCCGTACATTCCTTCGAATCTGAGGGGGCATCAAGGGGGCGCCGCCGGTTGAACCGGGCCATGGTTCTTTCCGTCCCGTGGATCAGAATCGAGTCCACGGCCTGTAGTGTCAAATCGAGCACGTTATCAAGCGATTCCATCTCTTCTTCGTCGAACACGTCCAGGACAAACGAGCTGAGGTCGGGTTCTCTGGCCGCCCTTCCAATTCCGATTCTCAGTCGTGCGAACTCCTGGGAAGCCAGTTCCGCTATGATTGAGTTCATTCCGTTGTGCCCGCCGGATCCTCCCTCAGGTCTAAGCCGAATTCGTCCGAAGGGAAGGGCCACGTCGTCGAAGACGACCAGCAAGTCGCTCAGCTCCAGTTGGTGCAGCCTCATTATTCTGGCGACGGCGGTTCCGCTGCGGTTCATATAAGTCTGGGGCTTGGCCACCACCACCCGCTGCTTGCAGCGCCGAATCGTGCAGACCAGTGAATCCTGCTGGCCCACAAAACCGCTCCCGGCCGCGGCTACCAGCCGGTCTGCCGCCATGAATCCTATGTTGTGGCGCGTGTCCTCGAACCGTCTGTCTGGATTCCCCAGTCCGGCGATCAGGTACAATCGAAGTTGCCCTACTCTTTCTCCTCGGGTGTCTCTTCGGCAGCCTCCGGCACTCCCTCGACATCCTCGGCGGCTTCCTCTTCAACCTCCTCCTCCAGCTCCGGCTCGACCTCGACCTTGGGCGGAACCACGGTCAAGAGCACCAGGTCCTGGTCGGACAAGACCTGAATAGCTTCCTCCGTGATTTCCAGATCCCGCACCCGAATCGCCTCGCCCACCTCCAGTTCGGAAATGTCAACCCGGATGTGATCCGGTACGTCCCTGGGAAGACACTCCACTTCAATCGCCCGAACGACGATGTCGAGAATACCGCCGCCCTTGACGCCCTCGGCCTCGCCGACAGGTTCAACGGGCACGCTGAAGGCTCGTGCTTCGTCCATCAAGATGGTCTGAAAGTCCGCGTGCAGTAGCTGGCCTCGAACCGGGTCTACCTGCAGTTCGCGGATCAGGACATCCATTTGTTCGTCATTGATCTTCAGCTTAAAGATGGTGTTGCGACCCGACTCGGAATGCAGTATGGCGAAGACTTCCCTCGGATCAACGGCCACCGCGATCGGATCGATGGCCCTGCCATAGACAATGGCAGGAATTTGTCCGGTGGCACGAAGCCGACGGTTGGAATTCTTCCCCCGCTCTTTTCTGGGCAGGGCCGTCAGAACAAAATTAAACATCGTCTCGCTCTCCAGAAGTCCATCAAGCGGATTCAAATGAACAGTTTGCTGACGGAGGTCTCCTCGTGAATGGATCGGATAGCTTCACCCAGCAGCGAGGCGACACTCAGAATCGTCAGTCTGTCGATCCGCTTTCCTTCACTCACTTTGATTGAATTGGTCACGATTACTTTTTCCAGTGGAGACTCGCGGAGCCTCTGAATGGCGGGTCCGGACAGGACCCCGTGAGTAGCTGCCGCAAAAACTCGTGTCGCCCCCTGATCTTTGAGAGCATGGGCCGCCTGCACCAGGGTGCCGGCGGTGTCAATCATGTCGTCCACGACGACCACCTCCTGGCCCCGGACATCACCGATAATGTTCATGATTTCCGCCTTATTGGCAACAACTCGACGTTTATCAATGATGGCAAGATTGGCCTTCAGCCGCTCTGCGTAAAAGCGCGCCCGCTCCACGCCGCCGGCATCCGGTGAAACGATGGCCGGGTTATTCAGCCCGATCGTTGCAAGATGTCCCAGAATCACCGGAGCCGCAAACAGATGATCCACCGGGATATTCAGAAAGCCCTGGATCTGATTCGCATGCAGGTCCATTGTGAGCAGGCGACTGGCCCCGACTGCAGTCAGCAAATCACCCACGATTTTGGCGGAAATGGGGACGCGGGGCTTGTCTTTCCGATCCTGCCGGGCGTATCCGTAGTAAGGCAGGACAGCCGTTATCCGCCGCGCCGACGCACGCTTGAAGGCGTCGATCATGATCAGCATCTCCATGATGCTTTCGTTGACCGGCGGACAACTGGGTTGGACTACGAAAACATCTGCTCCCCGCACGTTCTCCAGAACCTGGTAGGCGACCTCGCCGTCGCTGAAGCGCCGCAGGGACTGTTCGCCGGGGGGAACACCCAGGTACTGGCAGATCTCTTCTGCGAGTTCCAGATTCGAGCTTCCGGCAAAGACTTTCAGCATGTGAAAACCTCGATCCCGCCCTCCTGCAGCGCAGCCCAATACCGGTGCCTGGCTAGAGTCAGGGTCTCGAAGACCTGCCCCACCTCGGCATCAGACACTCTCTTCGCCTCTACTCCGGTTTGGCTTTGCGAAGGAACACCGAGAACCGTTGAACCACTGCCACAAAGTGAGACGCCTTCGCACCCCGCCCTCTCCAGCACCCGCCGGGTTTCTGCGAGGCGCGGAAAGCGCTTCAAAAGAGGAGTGTCAAAGTCGTTCTCAATAAGCACATGAACCCGCCGACCCTCCTCGGCATAGTCGCGGAAACGTTGGATTTTAGTATCCGTCCCGGTCTTTGTCAACCGCCTCGAGGAGGTGTTGAGAGGGGCACATTCCAACATTTGATACGCGTCCACCGTCGCCACGCGGAAACCCGGATAGCAGAGGATAAGCTCTTCCCGTGGCGGATCCGGCAGAGATCTTATTCGATCGCCCCGGCCCTGTCCCCAGGCCGTGCCCCCGGTCAGGAAGAACGGGACATCCGAGCCGAGTTTCCTTCCCAGTTTTAACAGACGGTCCGCATCCGCTCCACAGTCCCAGAGTCGATTCAGTCCCAGCAGGACCATCGCGGCATTCGATGAACCTCCGCCCAGGCCGGCGCCAACCGGAATTCTTTTCTCCACGAGGATCCTGGCGCCGGTCCCAACCGAGAATTCCGTCTTCAGAAGCGAGGCAGCGCGATGGGCCAGATTATTCTCGCCCTGAGCGACCTCGAAGCCCGTCGTCTTCAATTCGATCCCGTCCGCAGCCATCGACTCGATCGAGATCCGATCGGCCAGGTCGACAGTCTGCAGGATCGTGCTTACTTCATGAAAGGAATCCGGCCGGCGGCCCAGTACCTTGAGGATCCAGTTGATCTTCGCAAACGATTCGATTCGTATCCTGTTCACAACGCTGACACAACCTGCGAGGAACGTGAAACGTGGAACCTTGAACGTTGAACAGTCTGATGGAGCAAGGGGGCTTCAGCGGTTCTTTTTCTTGCGCCGGTCTCTTTCCGGAACCTCGTTCTCGAGGGACGCCAGCTTCGCCTCCACCTTCTCCAATTCATCGGGATCCTCCGCCACGGCCACCGATTTACGGTAGTAGCCCAGAGCACGAAAACGGTCACCCAGTCTGAGGTACAGATCACCCAGATGTTCAAGAATGGTCGGATCTCCCCCGTTGATCTGGATCGCTTGTTTGAGGTTCTCTTCCGCCAGCTCGAAGTTGTTGAGCTTGAAGTATACCCACCCCAGACTGTCAAGGTAGGCCCCGTTGTGAGGGTCCTTAGCAAGAGCTCGCTCAATGTACCCCAGCGCCTCCTCGAGTCGCAGTTCCCGGTCGGCCAGCATGTAGCCGAGATAGTTCAAAGCCGCCGAGTTTTCCGGATCTTCCGCCAGCACCTTCCTGAAGTACTCTTCGGCTGTGGCGATCTGGTTGAGGCGCTCGAACACGGAACCCAGGAAAAAAATCAGGGCCTGGCTGGCGGGGTACTGGGCAAGACCTTCTTCCAGAACCTGGCGGGCCTTATCGTAGCGGCGATGCTCGCTGTAAAGCTGGCCCACCGACAGGTAGTACTCTTCTGCTTCCTCACCGCCGGGGCTGGTTTTCTGCTTCCGTCGCAGCTCTTGTCTGAGCAGCCGGGCGGCCGCATCCAGCTCGCCGTCGCTGGAAAGAATCCGGGCATGAGTGATCACGAGGTTCGGATCTTCAGGTGCCTGCTCCAGTAGCTCGGCACTGAGTTTCCGGGCTTCGCTGAGCCTTCCTCCTTCCTTCAGTGCGTAGACGAGTCCAAGTTTCGCATCTACGTCATCGGGTAGGTCCCGGCACAGGTCCTGGAACAGCTCAATCGCCTTATCGTGTTGTCTCGTTTCCTGGTAGAGAACACCCAGAAACTGTCGGAAGCTGGTTCGAGGGTTCGTGGCCCCCGGCGAATTGGAGGCGGAAACCGACTCGGAGAGACTCAGCAGATGGTGCAGTCGCTCGATGGCCTCCTCCCGTCGCCCCAGGTGTCTCAGGGAAGACGCCAGGTAGTAGTTGGCCTCCCGGTTGTCCGGTTGTCGCTTCAGGACCGTTCGAAAACTCTCGACTGCTTCGGGGTACTGACGCGACCCTTCCTGGGCCTTTCCCAGTTCGACCAGCGCCTGAGGGTCGGTTGAGCCGCCCTCCACAACCTTGCGCAGAACTTCCTGGGCCTCGGCAAAGCGAGACTGGCGGATCAGCAGGCGCCCCAGGGGAAACTGCAGATTCCAGCGATGCTGACCTTTCGGGGTCAGCTCGACGGCCTGCTCATAGGTGTCGATGGCCTCATCGAATCTCGACGCCCACTCGTACAATTGTGCCAGCAAAACCAGCCGATCGAGCCGGATAGGCGGATCCCCGGAGGCATCCTGCAGTACATCGATTGCCTCCTCCGTCTTTCCCAGGTTGGCCAGGGCCTGGGCCTGAAGCACATCCAACGTGCGGATGTCGGGACGGAGTGCCTTGAAAGCCTGGAAGGTGCGGGCTGCATCCTCCCATCGCTCGGCGGTAGAATAAACCTGGCCCAGGGCGGAAAGGGCTTCCGCATTGTGTGGTTCCAGCTCAACGGTCCGCGCGAGTGCCTCGATGGCGGGTTCCAGGGGTCCGGCCCCTCCCGCTCTCTGAACGCGAGTCTTGTAAATCAAGCCAAGCAGGAAATGAGGATCAGGGTTGTCGGAATCCAGCTCGATGGCTTTCTTGCACTCTCTGATCGAGTCGTCCAGGCGGCCGGCGTCGGCCAGCGACTGAGCCAGAGAAAAATGCAGGCTGGAGCTCTCGGGATCGTACTCCAGAGCCTTTCGCAGTTCTTCGATGGCTCTCTGCCGCTCTCCGTCGAGCCGCAGAAACTGGGCCAGGCCGAAGTGGTAGTAGGCCCGTGCCTGATCAGAAGGCGATGCCGGGTGCTCCGGACTCTGAAGGGCGGGAGTCACAATCAACAGGGCCGCGAATAATAAAGCGATCATTCCTTTTCAACTATCGCAAAATCGACCGGTGCTGCCTAAATGCGCTTCGACTCTGCAGGGACTCCCCTCAGTCCAGGATCTGGCCAGGCACGGTGGAGAGGATCTCACCATCTTGGGAGAAGAACAGCTCGACAGCGATTATGGAGACGTCCGAAAGCAGCTCAATGTGCCCTCCGATCTGTTCGATCTCCTGTCCAAAGAGTTGCTCCAAAAGGAGCGAAACCCGTCCACCGGGTTGCAACACCAGCTGTGTAGCTGCGACCTGAGTACCATCTACCATTCGCAGGATCACAGTCACCGTGGCCGTTTGATCGGTCGGATTCAGGGCCAGCATTCCGGTGTCGAACCCGAGCCCCTGGGCCACATGGGAAAAGATGATCCGCTTGCCGCCCCCCGGGAAAAAGGGCAGAGCGCTCATGGCCCGGCCTTCGAAGAGTTGAAACTCCACACTGCCGAAAAGACCGGCCTGGTCACTTACGATGTCCACCCAGCCGGAGACAACCTGTCCTTCGTCCTGCAGACCGAAGAGCTCCGCGACATCTTCTTTCATGAGCATGGCGGACTGCAGAGTCACTTCTACAGGCGCTACCACTAACTGACTGTTGAGCGTGAGCGTAATGACCGCCTCTTCAGGGCTTCCGTTGATGACCGTCAGAGTCGAGGAATTCCCTCCGAACGCAACAATCTGGGGCGCAAGTTGGCGTTGCGCTAGCTGCGCCTCAGGCCCGACAGTCTGAGTTCCTTCCAGCACGGCGAGGTGCCGGTCGTCGTAGTACCGGACAAAAACGTTCTGGAGTTCCTGACCACTGAGTAGTAGATAGTATTCCTCTTCTTCTTCGATTTCCCCTGGAAAAAAGAGCCCGCCGAGTCCGTGGTCGATCACAAAGTTGGCGATTCTGCCGGCGGGCGCGATCGGAACGGAATTCGTCGACACCAGCTCGCCGGCCGAATTCACGAGCTGGACGTCTACGCTGGACAGGGCCAGGCTCGAGTTGACGACGACCAGTTCAGCAATATAGTCGCCCGTCCCGCGAAAGTGGGTGACAATGTGCGCCAGCCCGCCCGGCCTACCCAGGCTGCCTCCGTCCATCCTCGTCACCGCTCCGTCCAGCGTAAGAAACATGCCGCTCATTTCCTCGGCGTCCACATCCAGGTCCAGCCACCCCTGCACCGTTTCTCCAAAAGCAGCATCCAGAAAGCCGAGGGGCGTGAAGGAAACCTGCTCTTCCGGCTGCATAACGAGCGTCTGCGGATTCACGAATTCCACGACATTTTCACACTCTTCGTCCTCAGAATCGGCACAATCGTCGACATCTACGAAGGGGAATCCAACATTGTTGTAAGCCAGACCGATGACCTCGATTTCCTTCCCGGCGACATTGGTGAGGGCGATACCGGTCGACCAGGCGGCATTCTGATCGAAGTGGGGCAGCACGAAGCGTCTCGTGGGCTTGAAGAGATCGACGCTGTTGTCATTGAAGATGAGAGCGGCGATGGTCTGCTCGTCCGGAGACACACTGACATCAAGCGCGCCTGCCGGGATAGTAAAGTTCTCGGGCTCGAAGTCCGGACTAACCGCAACGATATTGCGCAGATCTCCCGATGGCACATCGAATCGCACCACTGCATCCCGCACGGGCGATCCAAGGAGAATCTGGTCGCCCCTGAAGGCGGGGCGGCTGGTGGTTCGAAACTGCGATCTCGCATCCTGCGTCTGCCAGGATCCACGGGTCTCCGGATCGTAGCTGATAAACGTCACATCAGCCGCAGAAACGACGGCAAACAACGCGGAATCAGGGACCACGACCGCCATACCGGAGACTCCACCGGTGGCAAAAATTTCATCGACTTCTCCGGTCGCCATGTCAATCAAAAGCCCTCGATTGGCCGTGAACTCGGGGAGAAAGGAACCCGCCCCTGCGGACTGCTCTGCAATCATTCCCCAGTTTCCGTCCGGCGAGAAGGCCAGGTTGTTAGTGGCGACGAAGTCGTGGCGAACCTCAACCGTCTCTCCGCCGGGAATTGGAATCTCAAAAGGGTCGGGCACGATGCTTCCCGTCACGGTGAAAGTGCCCGTGTCGATCAGTTGCACGGAATCGGGCACCTCGTCACGGGGCAGGATGAGGGAGCCGATCAGAGTCAGCGCAAGCGTCGACGAGTCCGCCGAGATCGAGAGCGGCGTGGGCCGCGTACCCGTGTCGAACTTGAGCCGGGGACCAGCCTCGGTCAAGGTGGCGACGTCGATCCGCAGAAGCTCATCGGTCGCGGCAGAGGCGATAAAGGCCCGGGTGCCGTCTGCTGTGAAAACGAGGTTGTTGAAAAAGGAAAAAAAGACTTCCGTAAGTGCAAGCGTCCTGATCTCGAGAGATTCGAGATCGACCATGCTGATGGCCCCAATGCGGTCACCCTCGAAGTTGTTGGTCGCGTCACCGAAGTTCTCATCGATGAACAACGAGACGACCGCCACCTGTTTTCCGCCCGGCGCCACGGTAACCGACGCCGGATTCCCTGGAATCTCCAGGTCGACGGCCAATTCTCCGGTGGCCACATCCCACCCCAGCATCCGGTCAGATCCCGGAAACACCGCAAAGATGCGCGCCGAATCCGGAGTGAAAACGAGCTTCGGCGCATAGTTGGCGTCACGCGCCGAGCTACCCGGAGAGAGGCCCTGATTCGTGAGCGGTTGCAGATTCGTGTCGAACCTGATTTCCTCACCCTCCGGAGCTTCCGGGGGCCGAAGAGTGCGCACCAGACGCTGCCCCAGGGCCGTAGTACTGACGCCGCAAACCAATGTAGCGACGAGCACGATCTGCTTGACCATAAGAACATCCGATTATAAGGCGTAGGTCCGCCTCGAAACAACTCAAGCAGTCTCGGGCGACAACGGACCCATACAGCGCTTCGGAGCCTACTCCTCAGTGACTTAGACGTCCCCGGAACTCAATTCGATCAATCAGTTTGTCGTCCCAGAAAGCATTGATTTTCTCGACCAGCATAGGCTCGAGGCGGGCCAGCTCCCGAATCCATCTCATGGACGCCGCTTCTACGATCAATGTGGCCCGGAGAAGCCTGACGGGCCGGCTGTGGGCGGAGATCTCTTCTCCCGTGAGGTGAGGCCACAGACCCTGCAGGGCCGCGATCAGGGCTTCGGGATCCGCCCGGGCTTCGCGAAGGACAGCTGAGAAGTAGGATTGGAATGACCGCATTGAATGAAAGCCTCTCTCAGGTTTGAATCGAAACTCCTTTCTATGTGTCCGGGGCGCGAACTTCAAGCCTGAAATCACTCCCCCCGCCTGCTTGTTCGGACGCCTTTGCTCCTGCTCTCACACACATTCCCCCTATCCCAACCAGGCTCTTGACTGGCCAGGAATCGATCCCAGGCGGGCACAGCGAAACGGGGAACCGCAGGCAAAGGCACGGGCAGGGAATGGGGCAAACAGCCGGTACTGTGCAAAAAGGCGACCTGAGAGACGTTATGCTACAGTCTCCCAGCACGCACGCTCGTGCCCCTTGCGGGGGAGTAAAAACGAAGATGGATACTACACTCGTCCTCAATGCCACGTACGAGCCGATTCAAATTGTCTCCTGGCGACGCGCAGTTCGGATGCTGTTTCAGGACAAGGTCGAAGTAGTTGCCGAATACGATCGAGAGATTCGAAGCGTTTCACTGACCATCCGGATGCCCTCGGTCCTGCGCCTTCTTCACTACGTCAAGGTGAGGCCTCATCACAGCCGGGTTCGCTTTTCCCGAACCAATATCTACGCCCGCGATCGCCACACGTGCCAGTACTGCAGCCGCCGATTCGCGGCCCCACAATTGACCTATGATCACGTGATGCCAGTAGCCCGCGGCGGCCCCAAGACCTGGGAAAATATCGTTACCTGTTGCGTGGTCTGCAATCGGAAGAAAGGAAACCGAACGCCTGAGGAGGCCGGGCTGGGCCTGTTGAAGAAGCCCAAGGCCCCCAACGGCGTCCATCACAAGATCCGGCTGAAGCTGCAGCAGCGCAGGCCGCCCGACAGCTGGAGAGACTTCATTTTCTGGAACCTGGAAGTTCGGATTGAGTGAGTCGTTAATGAACCTTTCAGACAGTGCGCTGGCACTGTTCGCGCGCTTTCCCCGATCCGGCAGAGTGAAGACCAGACTTGCCGCCTCGATAGGCGACGGGCCGGCGCTGAAGCTTTACCTGGCGTTTCTGCTCGACGTGGTTGACCGCCTGGCCCTTCTTCCCGCCAGGTCGTTTCTTTTTCTGGCCGACTCCAGCGACGAGGAGAACACGAGCCTCGCCAGGGAGCATCGTCTTCCGGATCGCCTCCCGATCCGGCGCCAGCAGGGAACTGACCTGGGCGAGCGCCTGTGGAATGCCTATCTGGAGTTGTCTCAGAGCAGCCACAGGGTCGTGTTCATCGGAGCTGATTCTCCGACTCTCCCGGTTTCCCATATAGAAGAGGCATATCGAAAGCTTCACGACTACCCGGTAGTCCTGGGCCCGGTTGCCGACGGAGGATACTATCTTCTCGGTCTCTCCCAGCCGGCTCCCGAAGTTTTTCAGGGTATTGCCTGGGGGACATCCGAGGTTTTGACCCAGACTCGCGCACGTCTCGGTGACCGTAGCTGGTACGAACTGCCGCAATGGTACGACGTAGATACGGTAGAGGATTTGAAAACCCTGAGGGCAGACCTGCCGACGTGCCATCCTCCTCTGCTGCGAACCCGGAGCCTGGTTGAGTCCTGGGAGTGGCCGTCCACTGATCTGCGGCCGGGATGAAGATGCCGCACCGGTTGGCAGACCGTCCCCGATGCCAGGGCGGTCTGGGGGGCCGGAGAACGACACGGGCAAGGGCAAAAGGCAGGGGCAAGGGTGGGGCCGTGAAATGGAGGCCATGAAGGGCGCGCCGTGTGAATGCGATGACATGGCAATGTCCGTGCAGGAGCGTAGGATGGAGGCTCCTGTTGGGGAACCCGGGCAGGGCTTTTTGCGTCATAGTCAGAGGCGATGCGACCAGAGGGGGCCGAGCGGCCGAGTGAGACTTTTCTGCACAGCCGGCATCGGATTGTAGTGAAAGTGTTGAAGGGCGGCCTTTGCGCTTATTACAATACTGACTTTTGCGGAGACCACGGTTGAGTGGACTGAGGGACTTCATTGAGTGGCTGTTTGCTCTCAGGATCGTCGAGAGCGAGCGGCTGGTTTTTGTCGACGATCCCTACAATATCTACGCTCGGGACGTCTCCGGACGGCGACCCCTTGTGGTTGCAGCGGTTCTCGCCCTGCTGTTCCATCTTTTTCTGATACTCATCGTGTGGCCCCGTCTGGGGGCCAGCGAACTGCCCCTGACGCCGGACAAATTCGTCATCAAGCAGTTGGCCCGCCCGGCCAAACTCGAGGGAGCCGCGGGCCGCCCCGCCGCCCCTCCACCCAAGCCCAAACCGGTGGTTCCCAAGCCCAAGCCCAAGTTCGTCCCGATTCCCGATCCGACTCCCAACGCGCCCGAACCCATCCGCCGCGTCGCAGTTGAACTTCCGCGGGTTCTGGAAGAACTCTCGATCGATCTCAGCATCGGCGAAATCGAGGCCCCTCCGGGTCCTCCCGCCCGTGGGGGTACGGGACTGGGGGACCAGGGTCGGGGACTGGGGCGCCACGGCCCCGGTGATGGAGCGGGTCGAGGTGGCGGTATCTTCCAGGTGGGAGGAGACGTCAGCATGCCGGTCCTGCTGATCAAGACGACCCCCTCCTATACGGACCAGGCCATCAAGGCCAAGGTGCAGGGAGTTGTCTTGCTGAGGGGAATCGTGCGGAGCAACGGCCGGGTGGACACCCTGAGCGTCGTCCGGGGATTGGGATACGGTCTCGAAGAGAACGCCATCAGAGAAATCGCGTCGAAGTGGAAATTTCGGCCCGGAATGCGCAATGGCCAGTCGGTGGATGTCTGGGCCACCATTGAAGTTACCTTCAACCTCCGTTGATCGAACCGGGGGCGCCTCACTTCTCGACCCAAGGCGGGTCCCATGGGGCTTCCGCCACGCGTGCAATAGCGCCGCGCTGCCGGGTGGCAGTACGTTTCCGCAATTGAGATGCGCAAGCTGTCCGTTTCACTGGCATTCGTTGTTTTTGCAGCCGACCTCTTCACCAAGTGGTGGGTCAAGACCACGTTGAGGCTCGAGTACTACCCGATTGTGGAGGGGTTCGTCACCATTGACTACGCCGAAAACACGGGAATTGCCTTTGGATTGTTCGACAGCTCCCAGTCCGCGTGGAAAGGCCCCCTTCTCGGTTTGCTGGCTGTTGTCGCGATGTGTATGGTGCTTTATTACATCTGGACCACGCCGGTCGGCGAGCGCGCCGTCCTGGTGGCTCTCGGCCTGGTACTGGGCGGGATCCTCGGCAATTTTGCGGACCGTCTGACCCACGGGTACGTAATCGACTTCGTGAAATTGCACTGGCTTGATGTCTTTGCCTGGCCGACCTTCAACCTGGCTGACTCAGCGATCACGATTGGAGTCGTGCTGATACTGGCGCTCAGTCTGTTTGGGAGTGAGGATCAGCAAATGGGGAGGAGTACGGTCGGCGAATGAGTTGCGAGAGTGGTTGGGTGCCTGCCCTTGTTACCCTGGCTCTGATAGGAAGCAGTCTGGGTGCCGGGGCAGTTGAGAGGGAAGTTTCCGCCCTGGAGGTGGTTGAGCTCAGTCAGAAGCACTACCGGGGAATCCGGACATTGCGGGCGGACTTCAGCCAGGTCTACCGAGGTCATATGGCGAGAGACGAGGAGCACGGCATTCTCATGCTCAAGAAGCCTCGCAAAATGTACTGGGAATACCGGGATCCGGTTGAGAAGTACCTGATCGCGGATGGGAAACGAGCCTATTTTTACGTGCCCAGAGACCGGCAGGTATTCCTGTACGAACTCGAAGATGATCGGCTCTTCATGTTTCTGATGGGGGAAGGGCAGGTGGCGCAAGATTTTGAGATCGCCTTTGAAAGGGAGGAGCCACCCCTCAAGAAAGAAAACTTCCTGGTCCGACTCACGCCGCGGGAGGAAGAGGCGTCGTTTTCAGAGATATTGCTGGAAATTACCCCCGTTTCCTACCGAATCGAGAGGCTCGTGGCTCTTGAGCCGATTGGGGCGCGAAATGACTACATCTTGAAGAACATCCGCGAGAATGTCAGTATTCCCGACCGGAGATTCAGGTTCAAGCCTCCAGGGGGGGTTGAAATTGTCCGCGAGTACTAAATTGCGATGACAGATGACCCGGGACGAATTTCGGTGGTTGCCGCCCGGGACCTTAAAGGGAAGGCGGGGCGTTGAGTAACGTGAGGGCCAAGATCACGGCGTTGGGGATGTCCTTCCCGGAGAGAATCGTGAGCAACCACGAGCTGTCCGAACTCGTCGACACGTCCGATCAGTGGATCCGCGAAAGGACCGGCATAGTCGAGAGGAGAATCGTCGCCAAAGGGCAGACGAACAGCGATCTCTCAGCGCAGGCGGCCCTGGAGGCACTCGCGCAGACTCCTTACCGGCCTCGGGATCTCGATCTGATTATCGTTGCAACCGTTACTCCCGACATGATGTTTCCTTCGACGGCGTGCGTGGTTCAGGAGAAGATCGGGGCCGCCAACGCCTGGGGTTTTGACCTGTCGGGCGCCTGCTCCGGATTTGTCTATGCTCTAGCCACCGGCGCCCAGTACATTCAGACCGGAGTCCACCAGAGGGTGCTGGTGGTGGGGACCGATGTGATGAGCAGCATTCTCAACTTCCAGGACCGGTCAACCTGCGTTCTTTTTGGTGACGGATCGGGAGCGGTGCTGCTGGAGCCCAGTGATAATGATCGGGGAATCCTTGACTTTCTTCTTCACAGTGACGGATCAGGTGGAAAGTACCTGTCGATGCCGGCCGGGGGAAGCCTACATCCGGCCAGTGAGGAGACGGTGGCCAAGCAGATGCATTCGGTACATCAGGACGGTCGAGCGGTCTTCAAATCCGCGGTCAAGCTGATGACTGAAGTCTGTCAGAACCTGTTGAACAGAAACGGGCTTGCGCCTGAAGACATCAAATTGTTCGTTCCCCACCAGGCGAACCTGCGCATCATCAACTCGTCGGTCGATCGCCTCGGGCTGAGCAGGGAACAGGTCCTGGTCAACATTGACAGGTACGCCAACACGACCGCGGCCACCATTCCGGCGGGTCTTGCCGAGGCGCAGCGAGACGGTCGCATCGAGGATGGAGATCTGGTGCTGTTGGCTTCCTTTGGTGCTGGTTTTACCTGGGCAAGCCTCCTCCTGCGCTGGGCTGGATAGCCCAAGTTCCATGTTCCACGTTCCACGCAACCATGGAAAACCCACCAGAACCAAGCAAGCCGGCGAACATCGACATGAAGCCCCCCATCGCAGCGGAGGAGGTAGTTGTTTACGCTCGTGAGTTTTTCGGGCTCGGGGGCTCGGCGACGCTGCTGCCTTCGGAGACCGATGGCAACTTCAAGCTGCACGTGGACGACGGCCGGGCCTTCGTGGTCAAGATCAGCCAGCCGTCCTCCTGGGCGCTGCTGGAGAAATTGGGTGAGATCCAGGCGAGCCTCTTTCATTCCTCGGTGCGGGCGGGTTGCGGACTCGAGTGGCCCACCAGCTTCAAGGAACCCCGGCTGCCAAGGAAACCGCAGAGGCAGGAACGACAGTGACTGCGCCGCAGCGCGGAAGGTGCCGGGGGGCCGAGAGGGGGAGGAGGCTCAGGGCCGCGCGACGTTTAAATTCCCGAGCGCGGCCCTGAGCCCCCTCCCCCTCTCTACTCGGAAGGTTTGAAAACCTGCAACAACGTGGAACTTGGAACCGTGGAACCCGGATCAGCGCAGCTGATCCGCCACTTGCCGGGCGATCTCGTGGGCGAGAACCCGGTGTCCCTCGGGCGTGTAGTGGGCGAAGTCGGTGAATAGAGAGGTGCCGCCGTTCGCGGCCAGCACAGCTCTGGGGTCGATATAGTCGATCGACTGGTGCCGGGCCCAGTCGGCCATCCGGTCGATCAGCTGATTTCCAAAACGATTAACCGTCTTCTGCTCGTGAAAGGCATATCGAGTGGGAGTCAGCAGCAGTACGAGGCGAGATCCGTTGCGGTCGGCGAGTGCCCTGATCTTCGAGATCGCCGCCTGTGCCTGACTCCAGCCGGATTCGAGCCTCTCGGTAGTGAAGAGAAAGCGATCAAACTCCATGTGGTAGTAGAGGTAGCCTGGACTCGAAAGCGCCGAGTGCCGGGGAAACAGTCGACCCAGAGTGCCGAGCAGTCGGCGAGTGAGCATAGTGTAGAGATACGTTCGTTCGTAGAAATAGGGACCCAGGGTGAAAGATCCCAGCAGGTTGCCGTCCCAGGCCACACAATATCTCCCGCCACGCACCTCCAGGCCGCGTTCTCCCCCATCCACAACTCGCAACAGGGCTTCATCAGTCACGTCGTTGGACGGCTCCATTTGAACGAGTATCAGGTTTGGGGCCAGATCGAAGCCTTCCACCCGCAGGTAGGCAAGATACGACGAGGGGCTGTAGCCCTGTCCGGCCGCATTCATGATTCGGATTCGCCCGGGTCCGCGCATCAGGAGCGCTTCCGTCAGCCGGCAATAGGTCTCTTCCGGTTGCACGCCAAAACCAAAAGCAACGGAGTCGCCGAGGGCCAGAATCCGGTACTCATCTTCGGGCCTCCGCCGCGGGAAATCGGGTTCTCCCCGAAAACCGTAGCGATTCGTTTTCACCTCCTGCATGTCCCCCACAGGGCCTCTGAAGTTGGGGCGAAGTCTGGTGGGGATATATTTGCCTGGAATCGTGTCGCGCCGGGCTGGTCCCGGCATTCTTACGTACTTGACCAGCAGTTCCGCCGGAAGGAGAAAGACCAGCAGGAGAACTGCCGTCAGAAGGATCCGAAAGCCGGCGCTCTTGTTAGTCGTCGTGGTGTCCACCGCTCCCCGAGGCGTCAATGAGCCGAGGTTCCAGTTTACCTGCCGGGTCGAAAACGGGGAAGGACCACAGCCCGGCGCGCTGTATGCGGTACTGGAGACTGCACCCCATCACTCCAAGCCCATACACGATCGATCTCCCAAAGCTGATGGTTGAGGCGTCAGCATTGTATCGAGTAGGACAGCTGATTTCTCCGACTCGAAATCCGAAGTGGAGGGCCTGGACCAGAATCTGATTGTCAAAAACAAAATCATTCGAATTGCGTGCCAGCGGAAGCGCCTCCAGAACCTTTCTGCTAAAAGCGCGGAAGCCGGTGTGGTACTCGGAGAGTTTGGCGCCGGTGAGCAAGTTCTCGAACCAGGTAAGGAACCGGTTGGCGCAGTACTTGTGCACCGGCATGCCTCCCTTCAACGCGGTACCGCCCAGGATCCTGGAGCCGAGAACGACGTCGAACTCCCCGCTGACAACCATGTAAGCCATCGCAGGAATCAGGCGAGGAGAATACTGGTAGTCGGGGTGGAGCATGACAAAAACCTCGGCACTGAGAGAGAGGGCGTGACGGTAGCATGTTTTCTGATTGGCTCCGTAGCCCAGGTTCCGGGCGTGGCGGATGGTCTTGATTCCCAGATCTCGTGAGATTCGCGCCGTTGCATCCGAGCTGCCGTCGTCCACCAGGACCACTTCATCAACTACGTGTCGGGGGATCTCGCGGTAGGTTCGTTCAAGGGTGGCTTCAGCATTGTAGGCCGGGAGGACGACGACGATCCTCTGGTTGTCAAGCATTCTGGCTCGGGCTGAGAATCTCTCGCACCTTCCGCAGCAGTGCATGGGAAGTGAACGGTTTTGCCAGGAACGACACTCCGGCGGACCCGCCTTTGAGGAGTTCCGAGTGGATCGTGTCCGGGTAGCCGGAGACGTACAGAACCTTGAGTTCCTCTCCGGCCCTCATCTCTCGGATCTCGCGAGCCAGCTCCCAGCCACCAATGACGGGCATGATGAGGTCAGTGATCAGCAGGTCGAAGGCCCCCAGCTTCCTGGCCAGGGTGAGCGCCTTTTCTCCGTCTGCGGCTTCGAAGACAGTGTACCCCTTGCGCGTCAGGATTTCGCTGATCAGTTTGCGAATCCGATCCTCGTCTTCGACCAGAAGGATGGTTTCGTCTCCACCGGTGGCGGCGACAACGGTCTCTTCCGGCGCCGTCGGAGGGATCGGTTCCTCCAGGGGCCCACATGCCGGCAACCAGACCTCGAAAATCGTTCCTTTCTCCTCGCCACTTCGGATCTGAATCTGGCCGCCAGCCTGGGCCACGATCCCGTAAACAATGGAAAGACCCAGACCCGTGCCCTCACCGGTATCTTTGGTCGTAAAAAAGGGCTCGAACACTTGTTCCCGGACCTTTTCAGGGATCCCCTCGCCCTCGTCCACGACGCTGACCACGACATATTCACCCGCTTTCAAGTTGCCCGGGAACTCCTCCTCTCCTTCCTCGATCGAACGCTTCCCAGTTCGAATCGTCAGCGCCCCTCCTTGCGGCATGGCGTCCTGAGCGTTCACCGAGAGGTTCATCAGCACCTGTTCCATCTGGCCGGGGTCCATTCGCACCGGGATGATCTCGGGATCCAGTTTGGTCTCGATGCTGATGTTGGGTCGAATGATACGCCGCAGAAGTTGTGCAAAACCTTGGACGACATCGTTCATGTCCAGGATCTCGAGCTGCAGAATCTGATGGCGGCTGAACGTCAACAGCTTGTGGGTGAGGCCCTGGGCACGATCGACTGAGTCGAGAATCGTCTGGGCGTCCTCGCGCGCCTCGGAAGATTCCCACAGGGAATCCTTGAGGAACTCCCCGTAGCCCATGATGACGGTCAAGATGTTGTTGAGGTCGTGGGCAATTCCTCCTGCGAGCCGCCCGACTGCCTCCATTTTCTGAGCCTGACGGAGTTCGTCTTCCAGTGCTTTTCGGGCCGTGTCGTTGAACAGATATCCCCTCACGCGCGCCAGAATCCCCGCCTCGTCATTCGAGCCCGTTACATTGGCAACGACATGAACGGGGTCTCCGGAAATGCGCTGAAGTTCAATCTCATGGTATTCAAGTTTCTTCCTGGCGCGAAGAAGGTCCAGGAACTCAATGGCCTGCTCTTCGCCGGGAAACAACGAAAACAGGTTGGAGTTTTCCGCGTGCTGAAGAGACTCAAACCCGAACATCTCGGAAAAGGCGGGGTTACAGGTGAGGATGTCACCGTTGAGCCTGGCCGTAAAATCACCCGTCAGGTCATCTTCGAAGAAGCGGCGATACCTCTCTTCGCTCAGTCTCAGGCCCTGTTCAGCCCGCTGACGCTCCGTGATGTCTTCATGCGTGACCACGACTCGGATCGGATCCGGAGCCTTGAAGCGGGTGACGCGAACGACCAGCCAGGACGTGGAGCTGGTGGCGGCGGTGGAATAGGTGCATGAAAACACCGGCTCCTCCAGGGCGATGACCTGGCGGATCCCCTGGCTGATGGTGCTGGTTTCGTCGGAAACTTCTGACAGCCTTGAATCAAGCTCATCCAGGTAGTTCATTCCCACCCCCAAATCTTCACCAAAAAGGTGTCCGGGCACAGAGAACGACTTCCACGACTGATTCACAGCAATAATCACACCTGTTTCATCCAGAACCGCGATGTGCGACTCAATGGCGTCCAGCGATTCCAGAAGCAAGCTGCGCGATTCCAGAAGCAAGCTGCGCGATTCCAACAGTCCTTCTACACGGTCGTTGGCCATTCGGTAGGAGGTGTAGAGCACCAGAACCAGTGGGACAGAAATGGCTACCCCGAAAAGAGACTCCTGCTCAAAGGTGAAGAAGATGGCAGCGGCTGTCATAGCACCAGCCAGCGTCGAGAATGCTGAGGGGACTATGCTGGAGCGCCACACTTCGGTACCCGCACCGGGGCTGGACAGGAGCATGGCTGTGGCTACGGTCATGGTGTTCAGGACGACGTACAGGAAGCCGCACACGCCGACGCTAATGAAGGTCTGGAGCCCCGAATCCTGGCTGGTTAGCGGAGGCACGTGTCCCTGCAACAGATAAAAGAGATTTCCGATAAAAAAACGGAGATGGATACCTGAGCGATGTTGAACAGGAATCGATACATCCGTGATCGGTGCAGGAACTGGAAACTGACGAGAGTCGCATCAATGACTCCCACTGCCACCCCTACTTCAGGGGAAAAGAACAGCAGCCCACTAAATATGAAGACGTCGCTGATGGTGAAGCTTACGGAGAGATTCTGATCGCCCGAGAAACGCAGCCGCACCGGCAAAAAGGCGGCCACCGCAGTGAAAAGAGCAAGATAAAGCCACTGCCGATCCCCCTCCAGAATCACGTCTGCGTAGGAGTAAACGGCTATCGGCAGGCCGACAACGGTAATCGACGCTACATAGTTTCGCGCTCGCTTAGGCAGATCATCCGTAAAAAAACGCACTGCTATGCTGCCACGCGACCAACCCCGGCCGCTTACTCCCGAGCCTGGACGGCGGGATGATTTCCGAGCTTCGCCTAAAAAGACGGCGGCGCGGTCCGCGGCCTTATTGGCCGGTTTCTCAATCGATCCAGTAGATGGTTTTCATGTCGCGCCCTTCTTCCCCGGGCTCAGGGCGTGGTCCCGGGTTCTGGAACCGGACCAACCCCCGAACACTCGGTACGCACCAGTTTACTCGAGAATCATCCAAAACCCTACTGCCTCTGCGCGATGTAGATTTCGGCGATACCCGCCGATAGTTTAAGTGAGTCCGGTGTCGAAAAACCCGCGTCTACAAAGAGGCCTTCCAGTTCGACGCGCGGGGGAAACCCTTTCACCGACTCAGGGAGGTAGCGATAGGGGGCAACCCGACCCGAGATCAGACCTCCGATCACTGGAAGCAGGCGCTCGAAGTAGATTCGGTAGAGGGCTCCAAAGATTCTCGAATCGGGGGCTGCGAATTCCAGAACGGCCAGATACCCTCCAGCCCGGAGAACTCGGGCCACCTCGCCCAGGCCCCTCCCGTAATCCTCCAGGTTGCGAAGACCGAAGGCGATGGTCGCAACCTGGAAAGTGCGCGAGGGAAAGGGCAGGGCGAGCGCATCACCCTGCACGAAAAGAATTGGATTCGCAGTCTCCCTGCGCTGCACCTTGTGCATGCCCCGCATCAGCATGGGGCGTGAAAAGTCACACGCGGTTACGGGACTGATTCTCGCCATCTCGAGTGCCAGGTCTGCGGTCCCGGTGCAAAGATCGAGGGCTCGACCGCAGGGCTCGAGTCGGGCCTCGAGCTGTTTTCTCGTGACCCTCCGCCAGTAGCGATCTACCGAGAAGGAAAGGAGATGATTCAGAAAGTCGTAGGTGGGAGCGATGGCACCGAACATGGCCCGAATCTTGCGGCCGTCTCTGTCAACCATACGACAGAGACTGTGCGGCTGCCCGTACCCTGGTCCACACCCCGGCCAGGAGAGCCTCTGATAGATCGCTCCGAATCTGGGTATGGCCAATCCGGTCCAGGAGCACAAAGTGAACCATGTCCTCCTGGCGCTTCTTGTCGTGTTTCATCACTTCCAGCAGCTCTTGATGCCCGATATCGTCGATGGGCGGCAGGGGGCCGACACTTCGAATCATTTCGGCAATTCGGTCCGCAGTCCTGGAATCCAGCAGGTCCAGCTCGAGCGAGAGTTCCGTCGCGGCCAGCATTCCCAGTGCTACCGCCTCCCCGTGGGCCAGCCGTACGTACGAAGTGGCGGCTTCCAGGGCGTGTCCAAAGGTGTGCCCAAAATTCAGGATCCTGCGCAGGTCCGACTCCCTTTCGTCCCTGGACGTCACCTCGGCCTTGATCTCGCAGCAGCGGGCGATCACTCGCTCCAGAGTCTCATCTTCTCTGGCCCGCAAGCTGTCGAGGTGGGATTCAAGGAACGAAAAGAAGCTTGAGTCATAGATAAGGCCGTACTTGAGGACCTCGTAGAGACCCGACTGGAACTCACGTTCGGGCAGGGTGGACAGCATCGCCGTATCGATCAGCACGAGGCGGGGTTGATGGAAAGCCCCGACCATGTTTTTCCCCTTCTGGTGGTTGACTCCCGTTTTGCCACCCACTGAGCTGTCTACTTGAGCCAGCAGCGTTGTCGGCATCTGAACGCAGTCGATCCCGCGCAGGAAGGTAGCCGCTACAAACCCGCTCATGTCGCCGGTAACCCCTCCCCCCAGAGCCACAATGCTGGATTGGCGATCCGCGCGCTGAGCGGCAAGATAGGTATAGATCCTCTCTACGGTGTGCAGATTCTTGTGTGCCTCACCGTCAGGAACCAGGATCTCGGTGACCTCGAACCCCGAGTCCTGGAGGCTGCGGCGAACCTGAGCCCCATGCAGCGAGAAGACTCTGTCGTTCGAGACCAGAAAGAGCCTTTTCCCGATGGAATACTCGAGGAACCGACTACCCGCCTCTTTGCCCAGGTCGGGTGCGATGAGGATGCTGTAACTTCTGGGCCCGAGCTCGACTTCAACTCTTCTCATGGGCTCAAGGCTGTTGCCTAGGTGAGCATTCCGCTGGCCGAGGTGCTGGCGCTGGCATAGCGGCGCCTGGGTATTCTTCCTGCCAGGCAGGCGAGGCGCCCACTTTCTACCGCCAGCCGCATGGCGCGTGCCATACCCACCGGGTCCCGGGCTCCTGCGATTCCGGTGTTCATCAGAACGCCGTCTGCACCCAGTTCCATCGCCAGGGCGGCGTCCGAGGCGGTTCCTACACCGGCGTCCACGATCAAGGGTACCGATACCATCTCTCGGATGATGGTGATGTTGTTCGGATTCTGGATTCCCAGACCCGATCCGATGGGGGCTCCCAGCGGCATGACGGCCGCGGCTCCCAGATCTTCCAGCTTCCTGCACACCACCGGATCATCGTTCGTATAAGGCAGGACAGTGAAGCCTTCCTTGACGAGCGTACGGGTTGCCTCCAGCAATGCCTCGTTATCGGGAAACAAGGTCCGCTCGTCCCCGAGGACTTCCAGTTTCACCAGGGATGAAAGGCCGGCCTCCCGCCCCAACCGGGCATAGCGAATCGCTTCTTTGGCGGTATAGCACCCCGCGGTGTTGGGCAGGATGTGAAACCGTTGCCGGTCAATGTAGTTGAGAAGAGATTCCCCACGGCTGCTCAGATCGACCCTTCGCACGGCCACAGTGACCATCTCGGAGCCACTGGCCAGCAAGGCCTGGCGCATCAGCTCGTTGCTTTCATATTTACCGGTGCCTACGATCAGACGGGAGTGCAGGCGGCAGCCGGCTACCACCAGTTCGTCTGCTGGAGCAGCCTGCGTGGCCTCTCCTCCACCCACGAAGTGGACGACTTCAATCTGGTCTCCCGGCTCCACCTTCTTCGACATCCAGAGATCACGACGGAGGATTTCCCGGTTCAGCTCTACGGCGACCGGACCGTCCGGAGAGATCAGCTGGCTCACGACGTCTCCAATCGTCCACCGGTCCGGGAGGCTGTGTTGCTGGCCGTTCACTACAACTTCAACCATGCCTGTCATTTCGCCTTTCATCCCTCTTGCTGAGAATCCTCGCCCACCGGAGAACGATCTTATCCCGCCGCAGCTTCGGACTTCAATTCCACCTTCCACGTTTCAAGTGCCACGTTGGGCGCGCTCATTTGAAAATTCGCGCCTCTGCCTGCTCGGCGACGGCACAGGTCATCTCCGCGATCGGCCCCCAGGCCGCTAGGAAACCCGACGGTCAAGGAAACTACAGAGGCAGGAACGACAGTGACTGCGCGGCAGCGCGGAAGCTGCCGACGGAACGTGACAACCAGGGACCAGCCGCGGGCAGCGGCATCCGCCCGTCCTCGGAAAACCGGTAACGCCCAGGCTATCTTGACAGGGTCCGAGAGTGAACATAAGATGCCCATTTCGTCCGGACAGCAATCGCAAGAGGTCCGTGTCGAGCTGCTGGGTTTTTGCTATTCGCGTCTCAGAGAAAGGATCCCCCCAACCAGCTGTCAGGCGGGCCGGCGGCCGCCGAGGCACGCCTTTCGGTAACGATTACGGACCTTCGTGCTGGCCGACCCTTGGTGCGGGTAGCGAGTGAGGTGAGAGTCTTTGAAAGAGGCGAAGAAGAGACTGGAGCAAGAGATCAAAGCCCTGGGGCGAGAACTCACTGAGGAACTGCCTGAGGCCCTGAAGAAAGCTCTCGAAATGGGCGATCTGCGTGAGAACGCGGAGTATCAGACGGCCAAGGAACGCCAGTCATTTGTGCAGAGCCGGCTGGCGCAACTGCGCAAGCGGCTCGCCGAGCTGTCTCTGATCGATCTCCGCAAGCTCCCGGAGGACCGTATCTCGTACGGATCCAGAGTCGTGGTTCTCAACCTTGAGACGGAGAATCAGGCAACGTACCGCCTGGTTACGAGCGAGGAAGCGGATGTCAAGGCGGGACGCATTTCTACGACTTCACCGATCGGTCGCAGCCTGATGGGGAAGCAGGAAGGCGATGAAGTCGAGATCGTGACACCGCGGGGAAGGGCCACCTACGAGATCGTCGAGCTCACGACCATCCACGAGCAGGACGATTCCTGATGGGGAATTCCAGGTTCCACGTTTCAGGTTCCATCAGGTGGGTTACCGATTTTCGGTTGCCAGTGACCTGGCACAAGAACCGAACCCCTGATAACCGGTAACCGCTAACTCTCGCAAACCCACTCCGGTCGCCCCCACCTCTGGCGCTTATCCAACCTGCAGCGCGGCACGTGGAACCCGCAACCCCTTCTTGGGTTAAAATTGGAACCCGTGCCGCCCAGCAGTTTCAAAAGGTAAAGATGCTCTCGAAAGTGTGGAGAAAGTTCACAACCGCGGTCACCCTGCGCGGTCCCCTCTTCTGGATGAGCTACTGCGTTCTGGTCCTTATAACCGTTCTTTCCGGGGGGCTGGTTGGGGTCGTTCTGGGTTACACCATTGATCTGCCGCAGATCGAGGAACTCCAGGACGTTCGGCCCAACGTAGTGTCCTATGTGTATTCCTCGGACGGCCCGGTAATTGGTGAGTTTGCCCTGGAACGACGGATTCTAGTGACCTATGACCAGATTCCCGAGCAACTCAAGCAGGCTATTCTGGCCGCTGAGGACGCGGATTTCTTCCAGCACTCGGGTATCGACTTCTCGAGGCTGGGCATCGAAATGGTCCGCAACCTCTGGAATCACGGTCTCCATTACACTCGCTGGAAGGCAGCCTCGACCCTCACCATGCAGCTGTGCAAGCTGCGCTTTACCGGTTCGGAAAAGCGATTGGAGCGCAAGATCAAGGACTGGCTCTTCGCGCTCGAAACCGAGCAGAACTACTCCAAGGAGCAGATCTTTACGCTGTACGTCAATCAGATCTACATGGGCCACGGCATTTACGGGATGGCGGCCGCAGCCCGCTTTTACTTCAACAAGTCCCTGGAGGAGATCTCAACAGCGGAATGTGCTCTGCTGGCGGGAATCCTTCAGGTCCCGGGAAGGTTTTCTCCCATTCGTAACCCGGAGGCGGCGCTGGCCCGTCGAGCTTACGCCCTCAGGCGCATGGTCGAAGAAGGGTATCTCTTGCAGGAGAAGATGGAGCAAATGCGTCGGGAGCCGCTGATGCCGAGGGGAAGTCATGCACGGGAAGTTGCTCCTTACTTCGTGGAATGGGTTCGCCAGAGGTTGGAGAAAAACCATTCGACCGAGGCTATCTGGAAGGGTGGGCTCAGAATCTACACGACTCTGAACTCCGATCTGCAGACGATTGCTCAGCAGGAGCTTCGGAACGGGCTCAAGGAGTTTGATAAGAGCTATCGACCCTGGGAGGGAGCCCCGCGAAATCTGCTGGACGAAGGCAAGGATCTCGATGCTTACACGGACCCTGGGTGGAGTCAGGTTTTCGATCCGGGTGAGATGGTGCGGGGGCTCGTGATGGAAGTCGAAGAAAACAGCGCCAGGATCCGCTTTGGAAAGTATTCAGCGGGTCTCGGTCCGGCGCAAGTTGAGTGGGCGGAAGAGGAAGATCTGACCAGGGTCCTTCGGACGGGAGATCTGGCTCACTTCCTGATTCAGAAAGTTGACGTAGAAGCGCAGAATCTGGAAGTCGTGCTGGATCGTATTCCCGACGTCCAGGGGGCAATGGTTGTTCTAGATAACAAGACCGGCGCCATCCGGGCCATGGTGGGCGGATTCGACTTCGAACTGAGTAAATTCAATCGGGTTACGCAGGCTCTCCGTCAGCCCGGATCCATCTTTAAACCATTTACCTATCTGGTCGCCCTCGAAGAAGAAAGATCGCCCTACGAAAGGGTGCTGGATGCTCCGGTCAGCTACCTGGACGCCGTGGGCAATTTGTATGAACCCAAGAATTCCGATGAAGAATTCAAGGGTCTCATCCCCATGTATCAGGCTCTTGCGGAGTCCCGCAACGTGCCGACCGTACGATTGGCGCGGGCGCTCGGGGTCGAGAAGATCATCGAGGTGGTGAAGCGGTTCGGAATAGAGCACGACTTCCTTCCCGTCCTTTCAATTGCTCTGGGGTCGGGGGAGACCACTCTCCTGGAGCTGACATCCGCCTTCAGCGCCTTTCCCAACAGCGGCGTTCGAGCCGTGCCCCACTACCTGGTTCGGGTCGAAGACTACGAGGGAGTCACTCTGGAAGAACATCGGATGCAATTCGAGCAGGCCACGTCTCCCGACATCGCCGCCAGGATGGTTTACCTGCTTCGTCAGGTTGTCCTGCGGGGCACGGCCGGCCGCGCTAACGTGCTTGGACGACCGGTTGCAGGAAAAACCGGCACGACAAACGATTCCACCGATGTCTGGTTCGTAGGCTTCAACCCTGACATCACGGCCGCGGTGTGGGTCGGTCACGACGAAAAGATATCTCTGGGAGAGAAGATTTACGGCAACAATCTCGCCCTGCCCATCTGGATCGGCTTCATGGCAGAGGCGCTAAAGGACACTCCTGTCCGGGATTTCGAGAATATTTATCGGCCCACACCTATCGAAGTCGCACTCGCTGAAAAGCAGGCAGCGCAGCAGGTCGCCGCCCTCCCGATCCAGGTCGAGGAGATCCCGCCGCCACCGCCTCCCGAGGAGGAGGAGGAGGGAGAGGAAGGCGAGGCGGGAGCAAGACCGAGGAAGAAGGGACGGTCTTCTCGGCCGCCTTCTTGATTCGGGCGCTATAATGTGTGCCGATGAAGAGCCACCTCTCTTTGACCGGTGCTCTCACGAAGGAAGAGCTTGTAAGCCCGGTCGCGGAGGAACTTGCGCAGGTCGAAGTCGAGCTCAGGAGCTACACCGACGTCGCCTTTCCTCTCATCGACGAGATCAATCGTTACATCCACGAGAGCGGCGGAAAACGACTTCGCCCGGCGGTTCTGCTGCTCGTCTCCAGGCTCTGTGAGACCGGGGGGAACGAGGTCATCAAGCTGGGCACGGTGGTCGAACTGATCCATGTGGCCACCCTCGTGCACGATGACATTATCGATCGAGCGGACCTGCGTCGTGGCAGGCCCTCGGTCAATGCCAGGTGGGGAAACGAGATCACAGTACTCATGGGCGACTGGATGTACATGACGGCCTTCCAGATCGCGCTGGAGCTGCGCAACTTCCGTTTGCTCGATGTCCTTATCCAGTTGACTCGAACGATGGTTACGGGGGAGATGATGCAGCTGGCTATCGGCCGCAGCGTGGCTGTTTCGGCGGACGAGCAGAGGGAGATTTCGCTGAGGAAAACAGCGCATCTGTTCGCTGCCTGCGCCTCTCTTCCGGCGATTCTGGCAGGTGCGACGACAAGAGCTGAAGAGAGCCTGGAAGGGTATGGGAGAGCGCTGGGAATGGCCTTTCAGCTCACTGATGACATCCTGGATTACACTGCCGAGGAGACAGGTCTCGGGAAACCTGTTTTGAAGGATCTCGAGGAAGGCAAAGTCACGCTGCCGATCATCCTTCTGTTCCAGAAGGCCAACAAGGCGGAAAAACGGTTCTTGACCAGACTGGCTCTTCAGGGAGAGCTGAGCGACGAGGAGAAGACAGAGATCCTCTCGCTGCACCGGCGCTACCGAACCCTGCACGAAGCCAGAGACGTCGTCCGGGCCTATGCGTCGGAGGCCATGGATTGCCTGAGTAGCTTTCCCGACTCGGCGGCCCGGGAATCGCTCATGTACCTCCCCGGCTATATTCTCAATCGAATCGATTGAGAATAGAATTGAAAATTAAAAATCAAAAATTTAAGAAACAAGGTCTAGAAACTGGAAATTCCAGCTTGGGGTGTCTGCAACTGCAGGCTCAGGAGAGCCCGAAGAGGCTCTTGAAGTTCCGGGTGGACTCGCGGGCGATGGTTTCGAGGTCGACGTTTCTCAATTCGGCCAGTTTTTCGGCGACCTTGACGACGTGGGCGGGCTGGTTCGTTTTGCCCCGGAAGGGAACCGGGGCGAGATAGGGTGAATCCGTCTCAACCAGGTACCGATCGGAGGGGGTTTGGCTGGCAATCGCCTGGAGTTCTTGTGCTTTGGGAAACGTGACGATCCCTCCGAACGACAGGTAAAACCCGAAGTTCAGACAGCGGTTGGCTGTGTGCTGGTCGTAAGTGAAACAGTGCATGATCCCTTTCAGGCCCTGTGCGGCATACTCCTCCAGGATCGAACAAGTCTGTTCGGCCGCCTCCCTGGAGTGGATGATGACGGGCTTTTCAGCCCGCAGAGCCAGCTCCAGCTGGCTGCGAAAACACTGTATCTGACTCTCTTTCGGTGAGTTCTGATAGTAGTAATCGAGGCCGATTTCTCCCCACCCTATGACTTTGGGATGGCGCATGGCCCGTGCAATCTCACGGCCGATCGGCGCAGAATACCCTCGCGCGTCATGGGGATGGACTCCCAGGGCAACCAGGATTCCAGCGTATTGCTCGGCAAGGCGAATCCCTCGAGCGATCTCCTCCAGCCCTTCGGTGACGCAACCGATGGTCAGGATGTGGGTAACGCCCGCCCCCCTGGCGTCATCGATGAGCGTTCCGACGGCTTCCGAAAGCTCCGGAGAATCGAGGTGGGCATGGGAGTCGACCAGCATCAGCGAAGCCGGGTTCCCACTTCAACCGGCTCCGTAAAAGTGGCCAGCACAGGACGGCCGTTGGCCTCGGCTGCCACGATCATGCCGTTCGATTCCACTCCCATCAGGCGCGCCGGCTTGAGATTCGTGATGACGACCACCAGACGGCCGGGGAGTTGCCCGGGTTCGTACTCTTTTCCGACACCGGCCACGACCTGTCGTTGCTCCGAGCCGATGTCGACCACCAGCTTCAAGAGCTTGTCCGATTTATCGATCCGCTCAGCGGAGACGACCTTTCCCACCCGCATCTCAACGCGCGAAAAGTCGTCGATCGAGATCCGGTCCGGGTCGGCCCCGACCCCGGGAGCGGCCCGAATCTTCTCGTGATCTCTCTCTGGTTCCGGTTCGCCGAATGCCGCTTGGACCGTCGCCTTGTCGAGCCTGGGATAGACCGCCTCCCGCTTCCCTAAAGACGTGCCGGGACGCAGTCCGCCCCAGTTGAGCTTGTCAATGCGGAGACTGGCGGGCGGCTCATCCAGTCCCAGCTGCGAGAAAATGGCTTTCGTGCCTTCGACCAGAACCGGTGCCAGAAGGACGCTGACGATTCTCAATGCTTCGGCAGAGTTGTATAGCACTGTCCCCAGTCGTTCCCTTTTCGAGGAGTCTTTGGCCAGCACCCAGGGTTCATGAGCGACAATATACTTGTTCACGACGGAGATCAGTTCCCACACGTTCTCCAGGGCCCGGTTGATCTGAAACTGATCAAAGTTCCGCGTATACAGACCGATCGTCTCCCTGCTGAACCGAACCAGCTGCTCGTCGCGGGGCTCGAGGTCCACACCCTCGGGAATCTTGCCATCGCAGTAACTGTTGATCATCTTGAGGACGCGACTGGCCAGGTTGCCCAGATCATTGGCCAGGTCGCTGTTGGTCCGGGTGATCAAAGCATCCAGAGAGAAGTTACCGTCTGAGCCAAGGCTGATCTCACGAACCAGAAAATAGCGGATGGCATCCAGTGGAAGGGTCTGCCTGAGTCGATCGGCGGTAATAAAGTTTCCCAATGACTTTGACATCTTCTGGCCGTCAATCGTCCACCAGCCATGAACGAGCAGGCGACGCGGCGGTTCCAGATCAGCCGCCATGAGAAAGGCCGGCCAGTAAACACCGTGGAAGCGCAGTATATCCTTACCCATGAGCTGAACCGCAGCCGGCCAGTTCTGTTCGAAGCGATCCTGATCGGTGCCAAAACCGATACCCGACAGGTAGCCGAGAAGCGCGTCGAACCAGACATAGAATATGTGCTTGTCATTCCCCGGAACGGGGATTCCCCAGGAAAAGGAGGTGCGGCTGATGCTGATATCCCTCAGTCCGCTCACGACGAAGCTGGCGATTTCGTTCATGCGGGTCTGGGGAATCACGAAATCGGGATTGTCACTGTAAAAAGCAGTCAATCGATCCTGGAAGGCGGAGAGTTTGAAAAAGTAACTTTCCTCTCTGATGAACTCCGTCTTCCCACCGCAGGTGGGACAGATTTCCGCATTGTCGGCTACATAGGCTTCGTCGCGCACACAGTACTGCCCGGAATATTCCCCCAGGTAGATGTAACCGTTGTCGCTGATCCTGCCAAAGATCGTCTCCACGGCCTTCCTGTGGCCGGGATCGGTAGTGCGGATCATCGCATCGAACTGGAGTTTCATCTCCGCCCAGACCCGCTGAAAGGCCGCCGCATTCCGATCGGTGAGCTGGCGCGGATCGATGCCCCGCTCCCGGGCTGCCCTTTCGATCTTGAGCCCGTGCTCATCGGTTCCCGTCAGGTAGCACACGCTTTGTCCGAGCATTCTCTGGTAACGGGACAGGATGTCCCCGATGATCGTGGTGTAGGTGTGTCCCACGTGGGGCACGTCGTTCACGTAGTACAGAGGGGTAGTCAGGTAGTAGTTTCTAGTCATAGAGCTTCAGCTGATGAGCGACTGCCAGGCGCAGAACTTTTAATGGTACTCCCTTTTCCAGGGAGAGAGTCTTGAGATCTTCGTACTCCGGCCAGATATTAACGATTCTGTCCCCCATTTTCCCGACCTTGACCCGAACCGTCCCGTAGGGTGTGTCGACGTTCCGGTGCTCGCGATCGAGGGAGACCCTCTCGCGGGCGCTTCGCCTCAACCCCAGGGTTCTCGTTTCTCGGAAAATCAGATGCGAGAAGCGTTCCTGATCCGGTTTCCGGCACAGCAGCGTCAGAAGCACCCCGGGTCGGTTCTTCTTCATTTGCAGCATGGAGTAGTAAACATCGAGAGCTCCCTCACTCAAGGCCATCTCCATGAAGTGACCGAGAAGTTCGCCGTCCATGTTGTCCAGCGTGGCCTCGAGAACAACCACCGACTCGACCGGCATGGCTTGATCCCTGCTGTCGGACTTGCTGAGACTTTCCCCAAGCGTCAGCCGAAGCAGGTTGGGGATCGAATCAAATTGCTTTGAACCTGCTCCGAAACCCCAACTGCGGGGCCGGAGACCGGGCACTGGGCCGGTTTTGGCCAGGCTGGTGATGATAGCAGCCCCGGTGGGAGTCAGTAGCTCCGAGTCAACCGGTCCCGGTTGGGTCGGCACTCCTCGAATCAGTTCCAGCGTGGCCGGAGCGGGGACGGGCCAGTTTCCATGAGAAAAATGGACCGTTCCGCCGCCCAGGGCAATTCTGGAGGTGAAGAATTGCTGGATCCCAAAGAAGGCAAAGCCCACGCTGGCACCCACGATGTCGACGATCGAGTCCACTGCCCCAACTTCATGGAAGTGGACATCTTCCACCGCCGTGCCATGGACCCGGGCTTCCGCTTCCCCGAGTCGTCGAAATATGAGCAGTGAAGTCTCCTTGATTTTCGGATCCAGGGAACTCGACTCGATCAAACGGTTGATCTGTTGAAGGTTACGACTTGGGCCGCTCTCTCCATGGTGGTGGACGTGCCGGTGCGACTTGTCGATTTCTTTTCCTGCCCCACAGATCACCTGAAAATCGGTCGCCTTCAGGCCCTGTCGGTTGACAACTTCGGCACGCAATTCGAATTCACTTGAGATCCCAAGGTGGGCGAGCTGGCTGCTCAGGTGATCCAAAGGCATTCCGAGGTCAAGCAGAGCCCCCACGATCATGTCACCACTGGCTCCGTTGAACGGTTCAAAAAAGAGGACTTTGCCCATAGCTGAACTCCACGCGACCGCGAGTCTATTCGATTATCATACTGTGCCCGGTTCAGGTAGTAGATTCCAGATTATTCGCTTCGCTCATTGCGTTCCTTGGTTGGCGAGAGATTTGCCTTGAACGACAGGGCGAGAGTGGGAGGAGGCTCAGGGCCGCGCTCGGGAATTTAAACGTCGCGCTGCCCTGAGCCGCCTCCCACTCTCTACTCGGCAGTTTCAAAACCCGCAACAACTTTGGAAACTGTCGTCGGCTTAGAGTGCATCTGTGACCGTCATCTTCAGGTAAAGGCGCAGTTGACCGAGTCGCCGAAACGCAATGAGCAAAGCGAATAATCTGGAATCCGGAATCTGGAATCTGGAATTAGGAAGCCTGAGTTATCATGGGCCGATGTTTGTCGACCGGGTCGACCGGGTGCGGAGGCACCTGGGCGACTTTGTGCAGGAATATTTCCAGGTGACACCCGATTCCCTGGTCGTCGAGTCTACGCCCAGCGTCGATCTGGGTGACCTGGCCTTTCCGTTTCCGTTTGAACTCGCCAGGATCTTGAGGCGGGCCCCACGTCAGATCGCGCAGGAGGTGGCCGAGAAGGTGTCCCTGCCCGCGGGCGTGGAGCGCTTCGAGGCTGCCGGTGCCGGCTACGTGAATGCCTTTCTCGATCGGTCCGCCTTTGTGAAAGATCTGGACGCCTGGTTGAAGGATCCGCAGGCAGCCCCCCGGCCCGGTAAAGTGATCGTCGAACACACCAACATCAATCCCAATAAGGCGGCTCACATAGGGCACCTGCGCAACGCGGCCCTCGGTGACTCTTTCGTGCGCCTGGCGCGATCAGTAGGTCATCGGGTCGAAGTCCAGAACTATATTGACAACACCGGAGTCCAGGTTGCCGACGTCGTGGTCGGATTCAGGGAACTGCTGAACATGGGTCTCGAGGAAGTCCGCCGGATCGAAGAACCCTTTGACTACTTCTGCTGGGATCTTTATGCACAGACGTCGGAATGGTTGCGGGAGGACGAATCGCGACTGCAGTATCGAGACGAGGTTCTGGAAGCCATTGAATCGGGGCGAGACGACGTGGCACAACTCGCCGAGCACATTTCCAACCGCGTCGTGGGTGCCCATCTGAAGACGATGCTCCGGCTCGGGATTCGATACGACGTGCTGCCGCGGGAAAGCGAGATTCTGGCGTTTAGATTCTGGGATCAGGCATTCAGTCAGCTGCGCGAAAGCAAAGCGATCGTCTATCGCGAAACCGGTATCCATGCCGGATGCTGGGTGATGGAGATACCCGAGGAGGATGGGCTCCCGGCCGATGAAAAAATCATTGTTCGCAGCAACGGGACCGTCACGTACGTGGGAAAGGACATCGCGTACCAGCTCTGGAAGTTTGGTCTGCTGGGGCGGACCTTTCGCTACAAGCCGTTCTTGACGTACGAAAACGGGCAGCAGAGCTGGGTCACCACAAGCGAGGAGACAAACGGCGTCTCACCGGATTTCGGCGGCGGCACTTCCGTTTACAACGTGATCGATGTTCGGCAGTCGTATCTTCAGAGAGTCGTGGTCCTGGGGTTGCGGCGTCTTGGGTACACTGCAGAGGCGGATCGGTCGACCCACTTCTCCTACGAGATGGTAGCCCTTTCTCCGGCCTGTTGTGAGGAACTGGGCATCGAGTTGTCCCCTCAAGACAGGGACAAGAGCTATGTGGAGGTTTCGGGAAGAAAGGGCCTGGGTGTCAAGGCAGACGATCTGATCGATAAGCTGATCGAGAAGTCGCGGCCGGAGGTTGCACGGCGACAACCCGGGCTGGCTGCGGCACGGCAAGAAGAGATTACTCAGCAAATCGCCATAGGAGCGCTGCGTTACTTTCTTCTGAAATACGCCCGCACTTCCGTCATTGCTTTCGACTTTTCAGAAGCTCTCAGTTTCGAAGGAGAGACCGGCCCCTATCTTCAGTACGCGGTGGTTCGCGCCAATAATATCTTTCGAAAGCTTGCCCGGCGTGAAGAGAACTGGAACTATCGGGACTGGGTCGCGCGTGCAAATCTCGACCCGGAGCCAATCCGAATAGAGCTGGAGGATCATCGAGTCTGGCAGCTGCTGCAGCTGCTCGGGCGTCTCGAGGAGGTGATCCAAAAGTCGGTGCAAACCCTGGAAGTCTCCCATCTGGCCAAACATGCTTTCCTGGTCGCCCGGCAATTCAATCTTTTCTATCACAGCTGCCATATTCTCTCGCTGGAGCGCCGGCGCAGAGACGCGCTCCTGGTAGTGGCGGACAACGCCAGACGGGGACTGACCGAGGCGCTTAAGCTGCTGGGAATTGAAGTGCCGGAGAGAATGTGATGAAGCTGGCTCTGCTCTTTCTCGTCCTGCTCCCGTCGCTCGCGCCCCGCGGCGATCAGTTGCCCCCGCTGGAATCCATTCTCTCGGCTGCCGAGCGACAAGAACTGGATCGGGCAGTGACTTTCCAGGAAACATTGAAGGTGCACCGCCGGGTCCTGGACCGTTTTGCCCGGATCGTCAGGGCGCAGTTGAGTTCGCAGAACACCGAGAAAATACAAGAATCTGTTCTGGCCATTCGCAGCGTCGTCCGGGAAGCGATGCAGCTGACTGCCCGGGTTACCGACCGAAAAGCCCTGCGTTCGAGGTCTGCCCGGCGCATGGAGATTCGTCTCCGCAAGTTGGCGGAAGAGTTGGAGAGCCAGAAGAGAGCTTCCCCTTTCGAGTTGTGGGAAGTCTTCGAGGCAGCCGTGGAAGACGTCACGGCTTTTCGAAACGATTTGCTGGATGGATTCTTCGCTGCACCCGAACCCCGTTCCGGCTCTGCAGGATTTACTGCGGGAAGTCTGCAGACCGCCGGCTACCTGCCCCTGGCAGCCGGACGAGCCCGGCAGCTGAGGATCAAGAGTTCTATCTCGGGAGATCAGTTCACCGACGCTGAATTCGAGCTGTTGCGGGACGCCCAGGAATTGAAGGAGCGGGTGGAGGTTTTTCTAAACATCGCCGAAGCTCGCCTGGACGAAATCGAGCGAAGGACGGCCGGGATCGAATGGGATAAGGAGGATCCGAATCCCCTGGAATTCTATACTTACGCGCAACTGACAAGAGCCTATCAAAGGTCCCTCGAGGGGATCATGATCAACATCGACGAGAAGGCCACCCGCAAAACAGCACCTGAGAAAGAGATCAAGAAGTCACTCAAAATGCTCAATTCCCGCATACAAACCTTCATTCCCCGGCTCGAACCTGTCAAGAAGCTGGCCGAGGACCGGCGGGACGAGGATCTTCACGTGGAGTGGAGGGAAGCCTGGAAATCTTCTCAACAAGCTCTGAAAGGGTCCCAGTACGGGCTGGGAGCTCCCGCCCAACCAAAAGACCCCTGAATCTCGGATCTTTGATCTCTGCCCATCGGTTTCAACTGCGGGAATTCGACATTTAGCACTCGACGTTCGACAATGGAGGGGTGCCCAAGGTTGTCAGTGTAGGCGTAGCAGTCCCGCCCCATTCGGTTAATCAGCCCCTGTTGCGAAATCTGGCCGGAGGTCACTTCCAGGCAGGCCTGAGCGACATCAGCCGGCTCATTTCGGTTTTCGACAACGTTCAGGTAAACCGGCGATTCTTCTGCGTACCGGTGGAGTGGTTCGGGAAACCGCACACTTTTGAAGAAAGAAACGATCTGTACAATCGCTGGGCGGAGAATCTCAGCACCGAGGCCATTCACAACTGCCTGGACCCGTTGGGAATCGCCCCATCTGAGGTTTCCCATCTGGTCTTTGTTTCTACCAGCGGTCTGTCGACCCCCAGTGTCGATGCTCGTCTCATCAACCGTCTGGGGTTCGACAGGCATGTGTGTAGAACTCCGATCTTCGGTCTGGGGTGCGCCGGAGGGGCCGCCGGTCTGTCCCGCTGCCGCCAGCTGGCGATGGCGGATCCGGAGGCTCTGATCCTGCTGGTGGCCGTAGAAATCTCCTCACTCACCTTCCAGCCGGATGATTTCAGCAAGAGCAATCTCGTGGCCTCGGCCCTGTTTGCAGACGGTGCCGGCGCCGTTCTGGTGACCGGAAACAGCCTGGGCCTGGCGGGACCGGAAATCATCGACACTCAGAGCACGCTGTGGCCCGATACACTGGAGGTGATGGGGTGGGATTTCAGCAGTCGAGGCCTGGGTGTCATATTCTCAAAAAGCATTCCATTTCTGCTCCGGAAGTTTGTCCGCGAGAATGTGGACGGCTTCCTGGACCGAAGCAGTCAGACAGTCTCTTCACTGAGCCACTTTGCCATTCATCCGGGCGGAGCCAGGATTCTGGAATCCATGTGCGAGTCCCTTCAGATCAGCGAGGACCGGCTGGAGTTGAGTCGCAGTGTTCTCCAGGAATACGGGAACATGTCCAGTCCCACGGTCCTCTTCATTCTCAAGCGCCTCCTCGAGAACGCCGGTCCGTGCGCCGGCGACCATGCCCTGGCTGCCGCCTTCGGCCCCGGATTCAGTTCGGAGCTGCTCTTACTCAAATGGTAGGGAACAAGCCCGCGTTCTCAACGTGGAGGGCGTGTTGCCCTAATCTCTGTCGCCCTTCCAGGGCTCTCTAATCCGGGAGATACCTGATCCGTGGGCTGGCCGCCCACGGCTATTTTCTTTCGGCCGCTCTGCGGCCTGGCAGCCCCGGATCCATCGGCTGGCGCCCACGGCTATCTCTTTCGGCCGCTCTGCGGCCTGGCAGCCCCGAAGGGGCGAAAAGACAATAGCCGGGGCCGCAAGGCCCCGGTGAGGACGCCATCACCCGATTCAGCCCCCAAAGGGGCGGCAGAAAGAACTGGATGGATCTGGTTGCGGGCAACGCGCCCCTTGGAATGTGGAGCCTGGAACGTGGAGGGTCCAGCAGAATCTGCTATCTTGATACGCGATGACTGACTCAGCTGTTACGAGACCGAGCAGGCGCCATCCAGACTGGCTCAAGGTCCGCGCTCCTTTCGGGGGAAGAGTGCACGAGCTGAGGAAACTCATGACGGGCCTGGGCCTGAACACGGTCTGCCAGGAAGCCCAGTGTCCCAACATGGGCGAGTGCTGGTCCCACGGAGTGGCGACTTTCATGATTCTGGGGGACATCTGTACCCGGGGTTGCCGTTACTGCGCGGTCCGGAAAGGGAAGCCTGCCCGACTGGACGAGGCGGAGCCCGAGAGGGTGGCGGCTGCCGTGGCCGAGATGGGTCTCAAGCATGTAGTCATCACGTCGGTGGATCGAGACGATGTCGAAGATGGTGGAGCGTCCATCTTTGCCGCCACGATTGAAGCGGTCCGGCGCAGATGTCCGGGCTGCACGATCGAGGTTCTCACCCCCGATTTCCAGGGCTCCAGGAGCGCTCTGAAGGTGGTGCTGGGCGCCCGGCCCGAGATCCTCAATCACAACATTGAAACCGTGCCCAGGCTGTATCCGGTGGCGAGGGGAGGAGGGGACTATCAGGTCTCACTGCAGCTGCTCGACCGCTCCCGGGAGTTCTCTCCCGGCGTCATCACCAAGACCGGGATGATGCTGGGTCTGGGAGAGAATGATGAGGAAATCCTGGCGGTGATGCGGGATCTTGCCGCCCGCGGAGTCTCCATAGTTACGATCGGCCAGTATCTAAGGCCTTCCGGCTGGCATCTCCCAGTGGATCGCTACTATCATCCCGACGAGTTCCAAGCCTGGAAAAAGACGGGTGAAGAGTTGGGCTTCGCTCATGTCGAAGCCGGCCCTCTGGTGCGATCGAGCTACCTGGCCGATCGGCAGTTCGAGTCTCTTCGAGGTCCCACAGCTCCCTCGCTGTAGGGTTCCAACGGGCCAATCCCGCAAGGGAGTCGCAGAGGCGATGCGTAGAACCGTTCACTTCCACTCCGAGATGATTTTTTCCCGATCGAAGACCCGAACTCCCAGCGCCATCACAACGATGTCGAAGAAGACGAGCACGATGGCGGCCACCACCGTGGCTGCGGGCCCCAGCACGAACAGCCCCGCCATCTGGCCGACGATGAGCATAACGATCGGCAGTACCAGCAGTCCCCCAATCTGCTGCGCCGACCGGGAGTCGTTGACCCGACTCGAGATGACAACGCCGGCACCCAGACCAAGCAGGGCGATCAGAGGCGTCAGCAAAAAGACCATCATCAGGCTGGTTACATCCAGCGCGCTGTGCAGGACGGCAGACCCGGCGACCCATCGAATCAGAACGGCGTAGACGAGAAACCCGAACCAGGTTCCGGAGACGGCCAAGCTCACGGTGGCCAGGCTCTTCCCGGCCAGGAGTTCCAGCGTGGTAACGGGCGTGGCCAACACCGGCTCCATGCTCCGGCTTTGCTTCTCGCCGACGATGGAGGAGGAGGACGAACCCAGGGCGCCGATCACGGGAAGCACCAGAAAGATCAATATGAAATGACGCACCACTACAATGGCTGCCTGCTCCGCCGGAGGCATCTCTTCCAGGCCCGGCACCAGCCGGGCCAGTTGCTGCACGGCCGGACTCGTTTCCGCCGGCTCGGCCTCTTCCTCCGAAAAGCTGCCGATCAGGAGGAGCAGAACAACCGGCACCAGCACGAAAAACAGGACGAGAGCCATGAAGGAGAAAACGAGGGGACGATTGCTCCATAGTTCCTTGCTCTCTTTTCGAAAGACCGTTTCCACCCGGGACATGGGATCTCTCATGTGGTGTTCTCCCGTCGGCCCTCGTCCACGAGTTCCAGGTAAATGTCTTCGAGAGACGCTCCATCGTCGGTCAGCCACCGGATTCCAACCCCGGCTTCGGTCAGGGCGCCGACGATCTGCGGATTGTTGAGATCCGGGTCATCCACTTCCATCGCCAAGCTGAGCTGAGAACGAGACACGCTGCGAACAAAAGGGAATCTCTCGATTCTGTCTACTACCCCCTGGGGAATTCGATCGGCGACCACCCGCACTCGATGACCGAAAAGCCGCTCGCGCAGCGCCGCCGGGGTGTCGATGGCGACCAGTCTGGTTCTCATCACGACGATACGGTCCGCCAGTCGTTCGGCCTCGGCCAGATTGTGGGTGGTCAGAAGGACGGTCCGGCCCTCCTCTTTGAGCACCAGCAGGAAATCTCTCAGTCTTCGCGCGGCCGCCGGATCCAGACCGCTGGTGGGTTCGTCCAGGAAAATGATTTCCGGCTCGTGCAGCAGGGCACGAGCAATAGCGAGTCTTTGCTTCAACCCCTTGGAGAGCGAGGCAGCCGGCGCGTCGCGGTGACCCCACAGATCGAGCTGCCGGAGATAGCGCTCGACCGACTCCCCGGGGTTGTCCAGCCCGTAGAGTCGCGCAAAGTAGAGAAGATTGTAGCGGGTTGTCGCCCGGTCGTACAGGCCCGGCGACTCGGTCAGCAGGCCGACACGAGAGCGGATCAAATGCCGGCCCTCGCGACTGTCGATGCTCCTGCCGATCACTCAAGCGGTTCCGCTGGTGGGGCGGAGCAGACAGGTCAGAATTCGCACCGTGGTCGTTTTCCCGGCTCCGTTGGGTCCGAGCAGCGCGACGGCTTCACCCCTGTATACCTCCAGGTTCAAGTCTTCGATCGCAGTCCGGGTGCCGAAGCTCTTGGTCAGTCCTTGCACCTGAATGATGGGCTCTTCCATGGACCTGCAGCTTAAACCACGACCCTGCCCCCAGACTCTGCGGAGCGAGAACCGACAACTCTCACACCTGGATCGCGTGACGAAAATGGTGTTACCATTCGGGGCCTACTAGAGGAAACCATGCCAAGATATCTCCCAGTCCAGCAGGACGCTGCCTACGACGAGATCAAGGACGTCTATTCCAGGGTCGAACGCGGGCTGGGAATCGTTCCCAATTACCTGAAAACGCTGGCGCACAGCCCTCACTATCTGAAGTCCGTCGCCGAGCTCTACCTCACGGTAAACGATGAATGCGGACTGAGTGAGAAGCTGAAACAGCTCGTCATTCTAAAGACTTGTAAGCTGGATCGCTGCGAAGCCACGGTTCGCTGGCACAAGGATCTTGCCGGGGAGTCCGGCTGGTCGGATGAGCAGATCGAAGCGATGGACAGCTTCCACGACAGCGATCTCTTCAATCACTACGAGAAGGATGCTCTGGCGCTGGCGGAGTACGTGCTCGACAGCCCCGATGACATTCCCCAGGCGGCCTTCTGGACGACTCTGGACAACCACTTCACTTCCGACCAGGTAGTAGAAATGATCACGCTGATCGGGTTCTACAACATGGTCAATCGATTCCTGCTGGCCATCGAAGTGGAGCCGGATCCGGTCCCCTCGAAGACCACCTGAACATCCTAGTGTCCGGCCTGAGCAGCTCAAGGCGCGACAGGAGGTAAGTACGGCAATGCCCCCGGGTACCTCGATGCAACCCCGGACTATTCTGCACGTGGACATGGATGCCTTTTACGCCTCGGTCGAGCAGCGCGAGCGACCCGAGCTGAAGGGCACGCCGGTGGTGGTTGGGGCCGACCCGAAGGGCGGAAAAGGCCGGGGCGTTGTAGCCGCCTGTTCCTATGAGGCGCGCCGGTACGGGATCCACTCAGCTCTTCCGATTTCGCGGGCCTGGCGCCTCTGTCCGCAGGCCAGTTATGTGAGACCCAACGGATCCCTCTACCGGGAAGTCTCGGGCCGGATCATGGGGGTTTTGAGACACTTTACCGATCTGGTGGAGGCCGTCAGCATCGACGAGGCTTTTCTGGACGTTACCGGGTCCTCAAGATTATTTGGAGATGGAGAGAGCATAGCCGGAGCCATTAAGAGCAGCGTTCTGAAGGAACAGCAACTAACCTGCTCAATTGGAGTTGCGACCAATAAATTTGTGGCTAAGATCGCCAGCGACGCCGACAAGCCGGACGGGCTGTGCATCGTGCCCTCGGGCGGGGAAGGGAAGTTCCTGGCCGATCTCCCCGTCGCTAAGATCTGGGGAGCGGGGTCCGGTGCAGCCGTCGCGGGGATTCAAGTCGCTCAGTCATGAGACGACGTTCGAGCGGGACTGCAGCGACTTCGAACAGATCAGGAAGACGCTCCTGTCTTTGAGCGAGAAAGTCGCCCGGCGCTGCCGGAAACATGGTCTGACTGCTTCTTGCGTCCGCCTGAAGTGGCGGTTCGAGGACTTTTCCACATTCTCGCGCCAGCGAAGAATGGGTGAATCAACCGACGACGCTCGACGCATTTTTTCGGTTGCCCTCGACCTTTCCCGGGACTTCCTGCCTCTGACCCGGGCCGTGCGGCTGATTGGAGTCGGCGTGTCGGGTTTTGAGTCCAGAGACAGCACTTCTCAGGCAACGCTGTTTGGGGACTTGGATACGAGAAAGCGCAGCCTGGACGAAAGCGTAGATCGCATCGCAGAGCGCTTTGGAAGCCAGGCCATTCTCAAAGCCAGTCTCCTCGATCGAAATGCCGAGGAGGAGGAATTCAGTTCGTTTGTGACGAACTGAAAGCGGATCCCGTTAGAGGTTGGAAACGGAGTCTGAATGTGGGAGGCGCCCGAGGGCGGCGACCGAGGATGTTGACCATGACGAAAGAGTGGGAGGGGCCCCGGGGCGACTCCCGGGGGGATTTAAACGGTCGCTGCCCCGGGGCCCCTCCCACTCTTTCTTGGACATCACTCGGCGGTCGCGGCCTGAGGCCCCCACCTTGGTGGATTCGTGGCTGGCTGACTAGAAGCGAACCCGGAACGTAAAGGCCGGGTCCCTCAGCCGGGCCAGCCCCTTTGGTGTCAGCACCCGGCGGTCGAGGCGCAGCGGATTCCAGGCCAGGATGAGCCGGGGCGTGGGCAGCCGATCCTTTTCGTTCAGATGGATGAGCAGGTCCGCTTCTCCCTCGCGTGCATGCACGGTGATTTGGACGTCGTCTCGTCGGATCGAACTCAGGGCTCCGGTTCTCCGAAGGGCCTCCAGGCTCTGCTCCAGCTTTTGCGGATCGAGTGGTTCAGCCTCGCCCAGATGGAGCTCCCGCCGGTAGAACGAATCCGGGAATACGGAGTAACCGGCGAACTCAATCGTCCCAACAGACAGTGCGGGAAGAACTCGAAAGGCGACCGTCAAGTCCACTGACCTGGTCGTCGGATCCAGTTGCTCTCGGACTCGAAAATCAGCCAGGAAGCTCCCGTTCGTGCGGAAGTGTTTCAGTAGGGTCTCTCGGAAATCCGCGAGTTCGGTCTCAGAGTAGTAGTCACCGGCCGCCGGGAGCTGGAGAGGCAGGTCCGAATAGAGTGAAGGAAGTTGCACTTTGCGGTAGCGGAAGCGGGGTCCCTCAAAGATGGACAGCTTCACTTTGGCGCGATAGTTTGATGGCTTTGGGGTAACCGGGACCGGCCAGGCAGCCCCGGCACGCTCAACCACCTCTATTACGGGTTGACCCAGCCTGGCTTGCAGGAAGCCCCGATCCCGGTAAGTCTTTTTGATTTCCAGGATCCCCTGTCGGATTCGACTGATGCCGGCGGAATCGCCAACGCGGCGCCTGAGTGTCTTGTCGGCAATCTCGTGATTGCCCTCCGGGAATAACCTGATCGAAGAGACTTTCGGCCCTCCCACTCTAAACAACCTCAGGAGGTCTTGGATGGGGCGTAGTACCCTTTACGATGCTTGACCACCAGATTCTTGGCTTTAATCAGCTTGACCTTAATTTTCCGAAACTTTCCGTCTCGCTCTTTCCGGGTTGGTGTGTAGGTCAGGCTGTAGCGGCTCCTCAGTTCCTCATCGATCAGGGCAAAAGCGTGGTGCAGTTGTTCGGCCGAGTAGGGGAAGAAGACCCGTCCCCCGGTCCTTAGGGCGAGGTCTTCGAGAATGCCCTCTCCCCGCTTGTCGCCGCTGGCTCCAATTCGATTGGTTCCGATTGCATAGACCGTTATGCTGTTCTTCTGGACCAGGTCGAGTGCCTCTTTGGAGGAGTGGGTGCTGTCCAGATCGGCTCCATCGGAAAGGACAATGATCGTGTTGCGCCGCTGGGCGATGTTGAGCTTGTCGCGGGCCACGACATAAATCGCGTCGAGAAGGGCGGTTCCGCCACCTGCCTGCAAACCCTTCAGCTGGCGGGCGATCTCCGTCGGCCGGCTCGTGAAGTCGGTCACGAGGGTGACACCACTGTCGAACTCGGCCACCATCGTCCGGTCTTTGGGCCGCATGACGGAGAAGACGAAGTTCGTGGCCGCCTGCTTCTCGAAGTCCAGTTTGGTCCTGACACTGGCACTCGTGTCAATCAGCAGGGCGATGCTCAGGGGCAGTTCGGACTCGATCCCGAAGTTGGTTATCGTCTGAGCCCGTCCATCCTCCAGGACACGAAAGTTCTCCTGCGTCAGGTGAGTGACCGACCGACCCCGCTTGTTGGTAACGGAGACAAGCAGATTGACGGCGTCGACTTCAACGCGGATCTCGGTCTCATCGGGGGGCTTGCGCTCTTGCTGGGCGAAGGACGTGGCTGCGAGCAGGCAGGCCGATGCGAGCGCGGCAAGACATCCCTTGAATCCTCGCTTCTCGAGCATTGCATCAATCAATGTAGCAATTCGCGGAAACCTGAATCAAACCGGTTTCGCGTTGCCTCCCGGCGAGCTCCGAGACAGAGTCTCGTAGTGTTTACTTTTGAACCGAAAAACCTCAGAATAAACGCTTTGCTATGGCTCCCCCCGAAAAAAAGAAAAGGCTCCTCGACGAGACTATCCGCACCATCATGGAGAACTGGTACGAGCGCTGTAAGCCCTACTATGTGACCGTAGAAGAAAGCCTCCAGCTGGGAGTCGAGCCGGAGCTCAAGTACTTCAACGATGGATCGAATTACAGGATCAAGTTTGGTCGGGCGGATGACCTGGATGTCACCTACGGCCTCAGTGTGCTGGAAGAGCAGGGCCATCTGTTTATTGCCTCCAGCGTCAACACCAAGACGGCGGGTTTCGATCTGGATGCCTTTATCGATCGGCTCAAGACCTACTACTGGAGAGCCCGCAATGAGAAGCCCTGGACCAGGCCTGCCTTTGACCGCTACACGTATGAGGATGTGATGCCCTTTGAGCCCAGGCTGGGGGGGACGGTGTTCCTCGACGTACGAAAGGACAAGGCCGACATTGTTCGCCTCCATTTCTCCTTGAATCCCGATCATGAAGATCAGCTTCTGGCCGAACCGGAGATCCTCGGAGATCTTCTTGAGAACTATTGTCTTTCACCTCTGCGTCGGATTTTCGCCGAAGCCTACCGAAAGAGCCCATGAGCCTGGCCGCGCTTGAAGGGCGGTCTCAGAAATCAGCTAAATGAGTATTGGGATACCAGGAGAGACTGATCCACGGGAGACCCGCACGCCGATCATTCCAGAAGGCATCGCCAGCCTCGTCAAACTTGGGGCCGAGGTGGTCTTTGAAGGCGGTCTGGGAAAGGCCGCCGGATTTCCCGACCAGGCCTACGTGGATGCGGGCGGCCGGCAGGCACAACGGGCCAGCGTGTTCTCGGACTCGGATCTGATATTGCGCCTCGGTCCACCTCGGGCCCTGGACGTGTCGCTGCTCAAACAGGGAGCCGTCTACATCGGGTTCCTGGATCCTTTCGGGAAGCGAGAAGTACTGGAGGCACTGGCAGTGCAGGGGGTTTCCGCACTGAGCATGGAAATGATTCCAAGGATCACGAGAGCCCAGAGCATGGACGCGCTGAGTTCCCAGGCCAACCTGGCGGGTTACGTCGCGGTGGTGCTGGCCGCCAGCCATCTGAACCGGATACTTCCGATGATGACCACGCCGGCAGGCACGATCCCTCCGGCCCGCGTCTTCGTAATTGGGGCAGGCGTTGCCGGTCTGCAGGCGATTGCCACGGCCCGCCGCCTGGGAGCCCGGGTTCAGGCTTTCGACACGCGACCCGAGGTAGAAGAGCAGGTTCGTTCGGTGGGAGCCCGATTCCTCAAGATCGACCTGGGAGAGACCGGATCCACCGAGGAGGGCTACGCCCGGGCTCTTACGGCAGAGCAGATAAAGATCCAACAGGAGGCGATGGAGAAGGTCTGTCATCAGTCTGATGTCGTGATCACGACCGCCCAGATTTTCGGCCGCCAGGCCCCTACCATCATCCGGGACCACGTCGTGACGGGAATGAGAGAAGGGAGCGTAATCGTTGATCTGGCGGTGGAGAGCGGCGGCAACGTAGAAGCTTCACAAGAGGGCAAGGTGGTCGAGCGGGGCGGAGTCAAGATCGTGGGCCTGAGAAATCTTCCCGGCCTGGTTCCGGCTCACTCCAGTCAGGTCTATTCCTCCAATCTGGTCAACCTGGTTTCTGAGTTCTGGTCGGAAGAGGAGAAGAGGTTCATCATCGACCTGGAGGACGAAATCATTCAGGGCAGTCTGATTACTCACGAGGGCAGCATTTGCCACGATCGTTTCAAGAAGTCGTGACCGAGAATCATGGAAAACGTTTTTCTTGCTTTCATTCTGGTACTGTCGGTTCTGCTCGGATTTGAGCTCATTTCGAAGGTTCCCTCGACCCTGCATACACCGCTGATGTCCGGAGCCAACGCCATCTCCGGCATCACTCTGGTAGGAGCGCTCCTGGCAGCCGGTTCCAGCCAGACAAAAATGGGCGTCGTCCTGGGCGCCGCCGCCGTCTTTTTCGCCACCATCAACGTGGTGGGTGGCTACCTCGTAACGAATCGAATGCTGGGGATGTTCCGCAAAAAAGATCAGGGCTCGAAGTAATGACGATCTGGATCAACTGGGTCTATATTCTGTCCGCCCTCCTGTTCGGTCTGGGTCTGAAGATGCTCGGTTCTCCCGAGACGGCGAGGCGAGGAAATCTTTTCTCCGCCCTGGGGATGTTTCTAGCCGTCACCTCAACCCTTTTCCATCATGAGGTGGTCGATTTGAGCTGGATTGCCGCAGGTGCGGCTGCGGGAGCCGTGGTGGGAGTCATCGCAGCCCGCGCGGTGGCCATGACCGCCATGCCCGAGATGGTTGCCCTCTTCAACGGGTTCGGAGGAGTGGCGAGCCTGCTTGTGGCCTGGGTAGAGTTCCAGGGAGGGGCCGCTCAAATGGTCGCCGCCGTGCCCATCCTGGTGGCCACGCTGATCGGCGGGATCACGTTCACCGGCAGCCTGGTTGCCTTCTTGAAGCTGCGCGATTTCTCGGTCGGCCGATTCCGGATCGGCAAAGCGCTCCTTTTCCCGGGTCAGCAGATTCTCAACGGGTTGATGCTGGCCGGGGCCATTGGGGCGGGGGCCTGGCTGATGCTGCACCCCGAAGACGGATCGGAGTTGTATCTGGTCGTGATTGGAGCCTCCTTCCTGCTTGGGATCCTGACCGTGATTCCGATTGGGGGAGCGGACATGCCGGTCGTCATCTCCCTGCTCAACAGCTATTCCGGCCTGGCTGCCTGCGCGGCCGGCTTTGCCGTTCAGAGCAATATTCTCATCGTTGCCGGCTCCCTGGTGGGAGCCAGCGGTATTATCCTGACCAACATCATGTGCAAGGCCATGAACCGCTCCATCTCGAATGTTCTCTTTAGCGGTTTCGGTGCCGTCGCAACCGGCTCCGAGGCCGGTGCCCAGGGGGAAGCCAAGCCGATCACGGCTCAAGATGCCTACTATGTGCTCGAGGCAGCCAGCTCGGTTGCGTTCGTGCCCGGGTATGGTCTGGCAGTGGCTCAGGCCCAACACGCAGTCAGGGAACTGGGCGAGTTGCTGGAGGCCAACGGCTGCGAGGTCCAGTACGCCATCCATCCGGTGGCCGGTCGGATGCCCGGGCACATGAATGTCCTGCTTGCCGAAGCAGATGTTCCTTACGATCAGCTCATCGAGATGGAGGACATCAATCCCATCATGGAGACCGTGGACGTGGCGATGGTGATCGGGGCAAATGATGTCGTGAACCCCGCTGCCCGTGACGATGAGACAAGTTCCATCTACGGGATGCCTGTTATCGAGGTGGACCGTGCCAGAACCGTGATCGTCGGAAAACGATCCATGGCGGCGGGGTTTGCGGGTATCCAGAATCCGCTTTTCTTCAAGAGCAACACACGCATGCTGTTCGGCGACGCCAAGGCCAGCCTCCACGAGCTCATCGCCCAGTTCAAGCACTAGGGAATTCCACGTTCCACGTTCCACGTTGACGCGCTCATTGCATTAGCCCGGATTATGCAAGAGATCTAAATTCAAGTGAGATTTGGGCCCAGGAAAAAGGCCGTAGCTCTCTGATATAAAAGGGTTTACAAAAACAATGACCCTAAACAGGAGCTACGGCAATGTCAAAAACAGTCTGCCAGAATACCCTGCCATTTCATAGCCACAGAAACATCACGGCTCGTTTTGATGGGGGGAGCCTCACTTCCGACGCAGGATGGTTGTTGTTTGGATCGCTGGATCGTCAACATCGATTGTGCGAGGGCTTCAGTTCGTGTATTTCGGAAAGTCGAGACCGACGCTACGTTCGTCATGACCTGTTGAAGTTGATCCGACAACGAGTCTTGCAGATCGTGGCCGGCTACGAAGACTGTAATGACGCCGATACGCTGCGCTCGGATCCGATGCTCAAGACAGTCTGTGATCAGTTGCCAGAGAGCGATCCCGATTTGGCCACCCAGCCGACTTTCTCCCGCCTGGAGAACTCCGTCACCAAGAAGGATCTGATGCGTCTGAGCCGGTGGCTGCCAGGCCGTTATGTGCGCTCCCTGAAGAAGAGACGTCCCAGCAAGATCATCCTGGATCTGGACAGTACCGACGACCACACTCACGGCCAACAGGAGTTCTCCTTCTACCACGGGTATTACCGAAACCACATTCTGCATCCTTTGCTGATCTTCGATGCCGACACGGGAGACCTGGTCTGTGCCGTGTTGAGACCTGGCAACAAGGGGGCTGCCTCTCACATCGTGCCCATTCTGAAGCGAGTCGTGGAGGCCATCCGACAAGCAGTGGGGACGGATGTCGAGATTGAGATTCGGGCCGACAGCGGCTTTGCCACGCCTCGGCTCTACGAGTTCTGTGAATGTGAAGAGAATAAACTCCAGTATGTCATTGGGTTAAGTCGAAACCCTCGCCTGCAGCGAGTGGTCGAGCCCCTGCTGGATTCGACTCGGCTGAGGTTCCTTGAGCTGGAGGAAAAACAGCGTCAGTTTGACGAGTTTCTTTATCGAGCCCACAGCTGGGATCGATCCCGTCGCGTCATTGTCAAAGTGGAGGTCGATCAGCGTGGCATCAATCGTCGCTTTGTAGTTGCCAACCGGGACGATCTCTGCTCCCAATCACTTTATGACCACTACACAAACCGAGGGCAGACCGAGAACTTCATCAAGGCCTTCAAGAATCATCTGAGCATGGACCGACTCAGCTGTCATCGATTCCTGGCCAATCAGTTTCGACTCCTCCTGCATGCACTGGCTTACCAGATGTTCGTGCGCCTGCGCGACTATCTTCACGGAACCCCCTGGCACAAGCTCGAAATCGAAACCTTACGTCGTCGGGTCCTCAAGATTGGGGCCCGGATCCGACAAACCACTCGACGCATCTGGGTCCATCTTTCCTCAGCCTTCCCCGAACAACCCCTCTTCCACCTCGTCTTGAGTCGCCTGAACTCCAGTTAGCTTTTCCCAGCTCCCCCGAAAAACCGCTTCCGACACTCATCCAGGCCCAGATCTGTCTGAAATTCACTCCCCAAACCACTCAAACGCCTCGCCAACCCATATTCTTCGCAAATCCGCCTGTCACACCTGCCCGCTTCCGAGTTGGGCCACTTCTCGAGTCGTTTTTCAACACCGAACTACGGTTCTTGCATAATCCGGGTTAGCGCCTCTGCCCACTCGACGACCGCACAGATAATCTCCGGAACCGGCCCGCAGGCCGCTCGGAACCGTCCCAATCAAGGAACCGACAGAGGCAGGAACGCCAGTGACTGCGCAGCAGCGCGGAAGCTGCCGCAGAAACGCGATCAGCGGCAAACCCCGAGGTGGCGACATTTCCACGGTCCGATTCAATCAAGTATCCTGATTACTGGAGAAGAGAACCTATGAAAGCGGTAGCTCTGGCAGCTTTCCCCGTAATGGTCGGTTTCTGGTTGGGCCCGCTCGCCCAGGGCGAGGACACCGTTCCCGCAAGACCTATCAATCTCTCCGCCCGGAGCGAGTTCCAGGGTGCCGTGGCCGTGGCCCGGTTGAAGTGGCAGGATGAATCGGACAATGAACTTGGGTTTGAGATTCTGCGGTCCGACAACGGTGAAGACTACACGGTAGTCGGCATGGTGGGTTCCAATACGGAGCACCACGAAGACCGGGTTGGCAAATACGTCAACGGAGCGTTCGTCTACAAAGTCCGGGCCTTCAACGAAAGCGGCAAGAGCGCCGAATCGAACCCGACTTCGGTCTGGTTCTAAACAATGGCCAGCTTTGCAGTAGGCGATGTGCACGGCTGCTTCCAGACACTGGTCCGCTTGCTCGAAGTGATTGGTTACCGGCGCGGGGCCGATGTTGTCTGGTTCGTGGGAGATCTCGTCAACCGCGGCCCGAATTCCCTGGGGGTGGTGCGTTGGGTAGCTGAAACGCCTCGTGCCGATTCCATCCTGGGGAATCATGACCTGTTCCTCGTGGCTTGGGCCCACGGCCTGACGAAGCCTCGCCGCCGGGACACTCTAGCCCGGATTATGCAAGAACCGTAGTTCGGTGTTGAAAAACGAGTCGAGAAGTGGCCCAACTCGGAAGCGGGCAGGTGTGACAGGCGGATTTGCGAAGAATATGGGTTGGCGAGGCGTTTGAGTGGTTTGGGGAGTGAATTTCAGACAGATCTGGGCCTGGATGAGTGTCGGGAGCGGTTTTTCGGGGGAGCTGGGAAAAGCTAACTGGAGTTCAGGCGACTCAAGACGAGGTGGAAGAGGGGTTGTTCGGGGAAGGCTGAGGAAAGATGGACCCAGATGCGTCGAGTGGTTTGTCGGATCCGGGCCCCAATCTTGAGGACCCGACGACGTAAGGTTTCGATTTCGAGCTTGTGCCAGGGGGTTCCGTGAAGATAGTCGCGCAGGCGCACGAACATCTGGTAAGCCAGTGCATGCAGGAGGAGTCGAAACTGATTGGCCAGGAATCGATGACAGCTGAGTCGGTCCATGCTCAGATGATTCTTGAAGGCCTTGATGAAGTTCTCGGTCTGCCCTCGGTTTGTGTAGTGGTCATAAAGTGATTGGGAGCAGAGATCGTCCCGGTTGGTAACTACAAAGCGACGATTGATGCCACGCTGATCGACCTCCACTTTGACAATGACGCGACGGGATCGATCCCAGCTGTGGGCTCGATAAAGAAACTCGTCAAACTGACGCTGTTTTTCCTCCAGCTCAAGGAACCTCAGCCGAGTCGAATCCAGCAGGGGCTCGACCACTCGCTGCAGGCGAGGGTTTCGACTTAACCCAATGACATACTGGAGTTTATTCTCTTCACATTCACAGAACTCGTAGAGCCGAGGCGTGGCAAAGCCGCTGTCGGCCCGAATCTCAATCTCGACTCCCGTCCCCACTGCTTGTCGGATGGCCTCCACGACTCGCTTCAGAATGGGCACGATGTGAGAGGCAGCCCCCTTGTTGCCAGGTCTCAACACGGCACAGACCAGGTCTCCCGTGTCGGCATCGAAGATCAGCAAAGGATGCAGAATGTGGTTTCGGTAATACCCGTGGTAGAAGGAGAACTCCTGTTGGCCGTGAGTGTGGTCGTCGGTACTGTCCAGATCCAGGATGATCTTGCTGGGACGTCTCTTCTTCAGGGAGCGCACATAACGGCCTGGCAGCCACCGGCTCAGACGCATCAGATCCTTCTTGGTGACGGAGTTCTCCAGGCGGGAGAAAGTCGGCTGGGTGGCCAAATCGGGATCGCTCTCTGGCAACTGATCACAGACTGTCTTGAGCATCGGATCCGAGCGCAGCGTATCGGCGTCGTTACAGTCTTCGTAGCCGGCCACGATCTGCAAGACTCGTTGTCGGATCAACTTCAACAGGTCATGACGAACGTAGCGTCGGTCTCGACTTTCCGCAATACACGAACTGAAGCCCTCGCACAATCGATGTTGACGATCCAGGGATCCAAACAACAACCATCCTGCGTCGGAAGTGAGGCTCCCCCCATCAAAACGAGCCGTGATGTTTCTGTGGCTATGAAATGGCAGGGTATTCTGGCAGACTGTTTTTGACATTGCCGTAGCTCCTGTTTAGGGTCTTTGTTTCTCTAAACCCTTTTATATCAGAGAGCTACGGCCTTTTTTCGTAAATATTCGGTAAACCCGTAAGCGTAATCTCGAGCGTTGGGTTACAGGGAAACTCAAGTTGAGCGCAGGGAACAGCGGAAGTCTTTGCGTAAGGGGTAGAGCCAGATGCTCTTGGTGGGTAGATTGGCTTGGTGGTTACGATCCAGCTTTCCGCGCCCTTGGGTGTGGCCGACATGGATCCAGTTGGCAGCCTTGTAGCAGGCGCCTGTGAAGCGTTGAGTGTCGACGAAGGTTTCCAGCAAGACAGGTCGGTAGGCGTAGCGATTGTGCCAGTCTTCGGGGAGTTGACGGGCGGCCATGGCCAGTAGCTTGGAGGCCAGGTTCTTGGACTCGACCCAGGGCAGGATTAAGAAACGGGCGTTGTTGACAATCAGCTGCAGGTTCCTCTCCCGTTCCGAAGGACGCCAGCCGATGAAGCGGTCGCGCGCGGCGGTTTTCCAGGCGGCGGCGCCAAAGCCGAGCAGAGCCAGGATGCGGTTTTCCGAACAAGCGAAGTAGCGCAGCTGAGCACCGGGCAGGGGCTTGTATCCCAGATAGTGGTAGCGGTCGATATATTCATTCCACAAAGTGGAGTCCGGGCGGCTTAGGACCGGCTCCAGATGCAGGCCTGCCAGCTCATGCACCGGCCGGGACAGCAGCGGCTGCGGGGCGCTGCAGAAAGTGTGCTCGATTCGGCCCGAGCCTCCTTTGCGGTTGCGAGGGGGCGGCAGTTGCAGCAGCCCCTCGCGATGCATGCGCAGCATGGCCACCCGGCAGCTCATCTGCTTGAGGCCACCGTCCGTTTTGCGCCACTCGAGCAATCGGCACGCCAATCGAGACAGCTGAGCGCGCGTGCGGGTTGGGTTGTCGGCAATCAAGTCGCACAGTTGCCCGATCTCCTGACCCGTGAAGTTGCGGCCACAGTAGCGCTTCATGCCGCCTCCCGACCACCGGGTCGACCCCAGGCCGCTCTTCGGTCGGGGTCCATTTCCCAGGGCAGGAATCTCGTCAGTTGGGGCGGCGCCCGGTTGCCCGATTCGGCGCAGCACTGCAGATAGCAACTCAACCAGCGTTGCGGATTGATCTCCCACAGCTGCAAGGTTTGCAGAATCGTGAACACAACCGCGGCCAGACGGGCGCTAGACCGACTGCCTGAGCCGTAGTAGTTCTTGCGACCCACCACCGGGCCTCGCAAAGCGCGCTCTGAAGCGTTGTTGTCCATGGCCACCTCGGGGTGATCCAAAAAGACGGTCAACCCTTCCCAGTGTCGCTCCAATCGGCGCAGCACCTTCCTGCAGGCCCCATGCAGGACCCGGCTCTGCAACTCCGCATCGCGCTGCCTCTCCAGTCCCAGCACCGCCCCCCGCAGTTCCCGATCCCGGGCGGCAAAGCCGGCAGGCTGTTCTCGGGCCTGCACGCGACACCGATTCAGACCGAACAGGCCTCCGATCCCCTCCACCCAACTCATCGCCCACCCCTCCAACTCGGGCCAGGACTTGGCCAGGGAAAAAAAGTCGCGTCGCACGTGGGCCCAGCAAAAGGCCAACTCCAGACCCTCCCATTGTCTGGCCAACTTCTTGTACACAACGTAGCGGTCGCTCAGCAGAATGCCGGCCGCAGTGCCTCCGAAGTGCGCCTCCGGCACCTGGGCCGAGCGGCTGGGAGACAGCGTGAACACTACCGTCGAAGGGGATCGGAACACCCACAGATGCCAGCCGTGACCTATCTTGCCCTCCACCTCCTCGAACACCCGCCAGCCGGTCTCGTCAGCCTGCCAACGATCCTCGCTCAACTGCCTGACACGGATGGCCTCCCGGACCGGCTCCAACAGCGGGAGCAGTTTCCTCAGCCCTCCCGCGATCGTCCCAGCCGACAGCCTCACTCCTTGGTCGGCCAGTTCCTGCAGCAGTCGGTTGCTGGGACGCGCATAAAGATACTTGTCCAAGATCACCCTCACCCACACCGAGATGCCCAGCTTGCCGCGCGGGATCAAACGGCCTGGTGACGGCGCCGTCACGATGCCGGGCAGGACCCCACAAGCACAGCTTGGATGGTATCGCCTGCGTCTGATCACCCGACGCCAGACCCGCGTCTCGATCTCTACCACCTGGGCCTCATCGGTACCAGGAAACGGATCCAGGCGCCGTCCGCAGCGGGGACACTTCCGCTGCTCTGCGGGCAGATCAGCCACTTCCTCCCGGGCTTCCAGCCCATCCAGACTGCTTCGACCATGTCCCCGCGTCCCCGGCTGCTGTCCGCGAGGGCGCGCTGAGACCTGGCTCCGGGATGGGCTCTTGCCCTCGCAGACCAAACGCTCGCTACGACGACCGTACAGACAGCCTTCCAACTCTCGAATGCGTGCCCGTAGCTCTTCGTTTTCGCTCTTGAGATCGGTTCTCCGTCGGACCGCTTCCCCGTGCCGGGCCTTCCAGTACGCCGCAGCCCAACGCAAGCTGATGTACTCCTCCTTATCCACCCGGATCTGAACGCCGGCTGTCGACGCCCGCTGCCGGGACTCCCGATTCTCTACGCCTTGCTCCCCCTGACCTAGGGCGGCTCCCATGTCCACCTATATACACGATTGAAAGTCCTGTGTCCAGCAAAATCTGATGGTGTCAGCGGAGGGATGGGTTTACCGAATATTTACCTTTTTTCTGGAGCCAGAATCTCACTCGGATTCAGATCTTTTGCATAATCCGGGCTAGGTGGCTTTCTCGATTCGGCGCACTCTTCTCGACTCGTCGACTGGCTGTGCAGGCGCCCCCTGATGGCCGAGTGCAGAAACCATCTTATTGTCCACGCCGGTTTGCTCCCGCAGTGGACGGTCAAGACGGCCCGGAGACTGGCGGGCGACGTCGAAGCCCGGCTGCGGGGCCCGCGGGCCACCGATTTCTTGAAGGAGCTGTTCGCGAACCGGGCCGGGGCATCGCACCCGGTCTTGAACTCCGGTGACCAGGCCGTGGCAGCCGCTCACGCCCTTACCCGGCTGAGAACGTGCCGGCTCAACGGCGATCCCTGCTTTGATTTCACGGGTCCCCCCGAGGCTGCACCCCACCCCTGCCGGCCCTGGTACGAGCTTCGCCAGCGGTCTGAACAGAGGATTGTCTTCGGGCACTGGGCGGCCCTGGGTTATCGCCGGCTCTCCAACTGCGACGCCCTGGACTCCGGGTGCGGCTGGGGGGGAGAGCTGACCGCGGTCAGGCTGGACGACGGCAATGTATTCCGAGTCGACAACCTGGACTTCGCCAGCTCCAGCAACTCGTAGAAGCGCGGGACCGATTCGATCCTGACCAGCTGCTGCTGGAGATCCCGGATCCCGCGGACTCCTTTCAGGTAACGGGCCACATGCTTCCTGATCAGCAGCAGGGCCAGGCGCTCTCCGTAAAAATCGATCATGGCGCGAAAATGCCGCCCCAGAAAGTCGGCCTTCTCCTGGAAAGCCACCTCATTCCGGTCCCTGTGCTGGAAGATCCAGGGATGTCCGATGGCCCCCCGACCGATCATGATGGCGGCGCAGCCCGTGTGAGCCTTCATCCGCGCAATGTCCGCCCTGGTCTTGACGTCTCCGTTCCCGATCACGGGAATCCGCACCGCATCCACAATCTCAGCGATGGCATCCCAGTTGGCCTTCCCCCGATAAGCCTGGTTCCTGGTGCGGCCGTGGACCGCCATGAGCGAGGCACCCGATTCCTCCAACACCCGGGCCACCTCGAGATAATTCAGGGAGTACTCGGTCCAGCCAAGTCTGATCTTGGCGGTTACCGGGATACTGAGAAACCTGGCCAGGTCGTGGAAAATGCGACCGATCTTGCAGGGGTCCTTGAGGAGAGCCGCACCGGCTCCTCGACCGCTGACGTGGCGCACCGAGCATCCCATGTTGAGGTCGATCACGTCGGGGCCAAGCTGCTCGAGGCGTCTGGCTGCCTCGACGATGTGCCGCTCGTCGGAGCCGAAGATCTGAAAGACAACGGGACGCTCCGCTTCGCGATAAGCGAGCATTCGACGGGTGCGTTCACTCCCGCCGTGCAGCACGGCCAGGGCCGAGACAAACTCGGTATAGCTCATCGCCGATCCCATTTTCCGACACAGTGAGCGATAGGGAAGGTCGCTGAAGCCGGCCATCGGCGAGAGGACGAGGTCACCCCTGACGCAGACGCTTCCTACACGAAAGGACACGCAACTCTCTTCACAACCACCGGAATCGCGAAACGCTTCAACCATCAACCTTTAACCTATTTCCCAAGCACCTGCTTCAAGTGGCGGGAAACAACCGGTACGACCTCCTCGATCGAAACGGTCCGTTTCAGTAGCTTCGACATGGATGTGACCTGGCAGCCCGGAATGCCGCACGGATCAATCACTTCGAAGAAGCGCAAATCCGTGGCCACGTTCAAAGAAAAGCCGTGCATCGTTATCCATTTTCTGACGCCGACTCCTATCGATCCCAATTTGCCTTCTTCGGTCCAGATACCGGTCAGGCCCTCCCTTCTGCAGGCGCTCAGGCCAAAGTCCCGGGCGGTCCGGATGAGGCACTTCTCGAGGTTGCGCAGATACAGATGAACATCTCGGCCTCGCCGGCGCAAATCCAGGATCGGGTAACCGACCAGCTGACCGGGGCCATGGTACGTAATGTGTCCTCCCCGGGAAGCCGGCACGGTCGGGATCGCTTCCAACCCCGCGACCTTCGTATCACTGGCTCTTCGCCCCCCCTGCCTCCGACCTCTTGTCCCGACTGTGAATACGTGCGGATGCTCCAGCAAGAAGGTCTTTTCGGGGCTGCGGCCGTCTCTCAGGGACTCGAGAGTTCGTGTCTGCAAGTCAAGGGCTGTCTCGAAATCGACGAGGCCCAGTTTCTCGATCTGCACCCCCCCATTCTAACCGTTCCCGCTCCTGACAAATTCCCAAAAGTGTGGGAGGCGCCCTGAGGCGGCGACCGGTGCGCGGACCGATACGAAAAGAGTGGGCAGGGCCCCGGGGCAGCGACCGTTTAAATACCCCCGGGAGTCGCCCCTGGGTCCTGCCCGCTCTTTTCTTGAACTTCACACCAGCCGGTCGCAGCCCTCGGCCCCCCCTCCCTGCTGTTTTGGCCAACACGCTCTTCACTTCCAGGTGCCACATTCAACGGTGAAGGGCGAACCTGCTAGAATCTGGGCATCTTGCCTCTGAGAAGAATTAACCGGATCATCTACCAGGAGGTAATTCCGCCCGGCATCCTGGCCTTCGTGGTTCTGACGTTTGTCGTGTTCAGCCGGGAATTCGGGCGCCTTACCGAGTTACTGATCAAAAAGAATGCGGATGGGCTCACGATTCTCCAGGTTGTGGTTTACCTGCTCCCCAGCATCCTGGTCTTCACGGTACCCATCGCTTTTCTGGTGGGAGCGCTGATCGGGTTCAGCCGTCTCTCGTCTGAGAGTGAAATTGTAGCGATGCGCGCCGGTGGGGTGAGCTTGCTGCAGATCCTGACCCCGGTAGTCAAATTGGGTGCAGGCGTTTCCCTGCTGACTCTATTCCTTACGCTGTTCGTTCTTCCCCAGGGCAATTGGCGGCTGAAGCTGCTTCGTGAAGAGATCGGTGTTCGTCCCGTTCGCTCTCAGATCAAACCAAGGGTTTTCAATGAGGACTTCCCGGGGACACTTCTTTACGTTCACGACGTACAGGTGGGCAGTGAAGTCTGGAGCGGCGTCATGCTGGCTCATGGCAAACAGGAGGGAAGGCGCCAGCTCATCTTGAGCAGGACGGGTCAGATCGCAGTCGATCCGGATGGCAGACAGGTGCAGGTTTTCCTGGAAGACGGAGCCAACTACGAGTTCAACGAAAATGAACCCGGCAAGTACAGCGTCAGCAGTTTCGGTTCGCTGGGAGTGGCGGTCGATTTGCCGCAGACGGAACCGGTGGATCGCCGGCCCAGGAAGCCGGCGGAAAAGTCGCTGCAGGAGCTGCTTCGGGACTCCAGCCAGGCTCCCGGAGAGGTGGAGTTTCAGAGTCGCGTCGAAATTCACAGGCGGATTGCCCTTGCCTTTGCCCCGTTGGTCTTTGCCGTTCTCGGCGTCACTCTGGGAATTCGAGCTCATCGGGGAGGGCGGGGCTACCGGTCCATCATCAGCCTGGTCGTCGCTTTCACATTCTATATGTTGTTCGCGACCGGCACCCGCATGGCGAGCCAGGGGGTCATCCATTGGATCGTCGGTGTCTGGGGGGCCAACCTCCTGCTCGGGCTGGCAGCTGCGGTCAGCTTTCGTTTTGCCTCCCTGGCGTCGGGTGAGGGATCGTTCTTCTGGAGGCAAAGCGGCTTGGGCAGGGTGCTGCTGAGCCTGGGCCGCTTCTTTCGCCAGGTTGGAAAGAAGCTGCACCTCGTGCATCGCAAGCTGGAGCGCCGCCGCGGACCGCGGCTCCGCATCGGTCTTGGTCGGGTCGCGGATTTCTACTTGATGAGAACCTTTTTGATGTATGTGTTCCCGACGCTTCTTGTCTGCCTGGGGCTCTTCTATCTCTTCACCTTCTTTGAGCTCATCGATGATCTCGTTGCCAACGATAAACCCTACTCGCTGCTCGCCGAGTACTTTCTTTACCTCCTGCCCCACGCCCTGATGATGCTGATTCCGATCTCCATGCTGATTGCAACACTGACCACTTTCGGCCTGCTCGAGAAGACGGCTCAGTTGATCGCCTTCAAAGCCAGTGGGATCAGCCTGTACCGGCTTGTCGTGCCGGTCGTTTTCGTGGCTGTGCTGGTAAGCACGGCCACCTTTGTGTTGCAGGAATACGTTTTGCCCTATGCCAACCAGCGCCAGGATAATCTCCGCCACTTGATCCAGGGGCGTCCGGTCCAGACCTTTTACCAGCCCGGCAGGAACTGGATCTTTGGAGAAGACAACCGGCTGTACAACTACAACTACTTCGATCCTGATCGAAACCTGTTCGCCGAGATTTCAATTTATGAGATCGATATTTCAGGCAGTAGATTGAATCGCCACATTTATGCTTACCGGTCGTCCTGGGACCGGGAACGCCAGGCCTGGAGCTTTCGACAGGGCTGGATCCGCGATCTGACAGGTAGCGGGGACGGCTTTACCGCTTTTGACGAGACACTGCTCGACCTGCCGGAGAAGCCGGACTATTTTGTCCGCGAGGTCAAAGAGTCGAGCAAAATGACTTACGTGGAGTTGAGCCAATACCTGGCCGACCTGCAGGAAGCCGGGCTCGAGGTAGAGCACCTGCGCACCGACCTCCACACCAAGATCGCTTTCCCATTCGTCAGCCTCATCATGACAGTTCTGGGTGTGCCTTTCGCCCTGTCCATAGGTCGAAAAGGTGCGCTGTACGGCATCGCCGTCGGAGTCTTCCTGGGGATCTTCTACTGGGGAGCCTTCGGAGTTTTCGGCGTGCTGGGAACCAACGGTCTGCTGGCCCCGCTCCTGGCGGCCTGGGGCCCCAACCTGGTTTTTGGAACGAGCAGTCTTGTCCTCCTGCTCAGCGCGCGAACCTAGGTTAAGGAATTGAAAATTAAAAATTAAAGATTGAAAATTGAAAATTCGTTCGCTTCGCTCACTGCGCTTCCTTGGGTTCTCGAGCCTTGCCTGCGACAAACCGATGCCCGCGGTGAGCGACTTGAACAGTTCTCCTATCGATTCCTAATCTTTAATTTTAAATTTTGAATTTTAAATTCCTAATCAATCCAAACCCGGACATGAGCGTCGCTGGCTTGAACTTCAACCAGATCTGATCCTCCGATTGAGGCCAGCGTCTCCAGTGCGCCGGCCAGATTGAGCTCCTCGCCGGGTCCGGAGAGCAGCGCGTCGACGACCGGGACCGGGATTCGGACATGGACCCGCTCCTGGGACGCTTCATCCGTGTCGATGAGAAGATTGTCCTCGTCCAGTAAAACGCGAATAGTCTCCTCCCCGGCCTGGAAGCTGGCGAGTTCATAGGAGCCGTCGGTTTTGAGAGCGTTCCACATCTCTCGCAACTCGACAATCCCGAACTCCTGTCCTCCCATCTCGATGTGCTCTCCGCTGAGATGCCGCACCTTATCCTCGAAGAGTGGAATGACGGCTGAGATCACCGAAATCGGGAGATTCAAGCTCAACTTCTCCTGTTCACCCTCGTGAACCCTGATGTGCAGGGTGGTATTCAGGGCCCAGGCGAGTGAGCTTCCCAGGAAAAAAATCAGCAGAGCGATTGAGACATTTCTTTTCAGTTGCATCAAATTTCCTCCAGTTCACCAATAAAACGAATCCCAGCCCGGAATTGTTCACAATCCCCAACCTCAAATCTTTGACTAGACCCGTAAGGAGTCCCCCCGGCTCTGCCGGGGAGGCAGCCAGAGTTTGGCAGTTCCGGGAATAGGTGAAAAAACTCCCTTCCGTGAGCCGAGCAAAGCATCACGAAAAGGAGTTTTATGAGTAACTACAAGAGCTTACAGCATACAAAATGGGAGTGTAAGTACCATGTGGTGTTCATCCCCAAGTACCGCAAGAAGTTGATTTATGGGGAGCTGCGCAGACATCTCGGTCAGGTGCTGCGACGGTTGGCTGGGCAGAAGGAAAGCTTGATTGAAGAGGGCCACCTGCTGCCGGATCACGTGCACGTGATGATCTCGATTCCGCCAAAGTTTTCTGTGGCGCAGGTGATCGGGCACATCAAAGGGAAAAGCGCCATCCACATTGCGAGGAACTTTTCAGAGAGTCGGCGTAACTTTGTTGGACAGCACTTCTGGGCTCGCGGATACTTCGTATCGACGGTGGGTCGGGATGAGAAAGTGATTCGTGAGTATATCCGGCGGCAAGAAGCAGAAGATCGTCGCCAGGATCAGCTCAGGCTGCTGTAGCCAAGCCACCTGTAGGTGGCACAAGTGGCCGCGGTAGCGGCAACGTCAAGTCCGCTTTGAGCGGCTCACAAGATTAAAGCCCCCGGCTTTGCCGGGGGATACTTACTGGACTGTAGTGCTTGAATCGTTAGTGGATGAGCGAGTCATTCGGGCCCGAGGTCAAGGCGCTCCGACGAGGCATAGCAGGGATTATGGCGAGGAGGCGCAACGCAGAGATCGGGTTCGAGGGCCGCTCAGGCACTAGTGATTCAGGTGTTACAGTCCACTTGCAGCCCACGCCGAACGCCGAACGTGCAACGTGAAACGTGGAATTCCCCGTGTGCTACCATGCCCGGATGGGGCGGGTGACTCGAAATCTGAAAGTGGCGAGCCGGCTTTTCATCAAGCGGGGCCTGCCCGTCAATCTCATCTTTTTCGTCACGTCCAAGTGCAATCTCTTGTGCCGGCATTGCTTTTACTGGGAAGAGCTCAACCTTCCCAAGAACGAGCTCTCGCTGGACGAGATCGAAAAAGTGGCGCGCAGCCTGCCCAATCTTCTCTCGCTTTCGCTGACGGGCGGTGAGCCGTATCTGCGGCCGGATTTGCCGGAGATTGCCGGTGCGTTTGAGACCCATTCTAGAGTCAGGAACATTCAGATCCCTTCCAACGGTCTTATGGTCGAGAAGACCGTCGAGAGAGCGGCCGCGCTGCTGCAGAGGGTCACAAAGGCTCGTGTCTGCACGGGCGTCTCACTGGACGGACCCAGAGCCATACACAATGAGATCCGCCAGAACCGGCGCAGCTTTGACGAGGCGATTCGCTGCCTCGCAGAGTTGAAGAAGCTGAAGAGCCAGCACCCTAATCTTTCCGTCGGTGTCGCGCTCACCGTCTCCTCAGCCAATCAGCGCCGCCTCCACGAGTTCTATCGGTACGTAGCGGAGGATCTGCAGCCGGACGCCATCACGATTACTTTGACCAGAGGTAATCCAATCGATCCCTCCCTGAAAGAGGTCGATCTCGGCCGGTACAAGGAGTTTGCCGACCAGGTGATCGGCTACCGCACGGCCCACCGTCTCACCAACAGCTGGACAGATCGTCTGGTGATTGCCAAGGAGAGGGAAACATACCGTCTGATTGGAGAAGCCGCCGGGGCCACGTCCCGAATCTCACCCTGCTATGCCGGTGAACTGATCGGGATACTGAGTGAAATCGGCGAGGTCTATGTCTGCGAGACGCTTGACAAGAGCATGGGCAACGTCAGGGACTTCGACTGTGATCTGGCCCGCTTGTGGGCCGCCAACCAGGCACAGGAAGCCCGCCGCTACCAGCGAGAGCTGGGCTGCCAGTGCACTTACGAGTGCGCCATGAGCGTTAACTCCCTCTTCAATCCCCGCCGGGCAGCACGGGTTTTGTGGAACTCCCTCTGAGTTCCAGGAAGATTGGAGTGGGAGGCCCCTCCCACTTTCCGGTCCCGTTTTACCGTTACCGCCTCAGGTAGGCCAGGACCGTAAAGTATTCGGCGGCCAGCATCTCAAAGAACAGCAAAGCTGCGGCCTGCAGGGCAAACCCGAAACCTCTGGATCTTCGGCACAGCTTCAGAAAGCGTAAGTTGGCGAGCCCGAAGAGGGTGATCAGGGCCAGAAAACCTACCAGCAGAACCGGCCACACCAGTGCCAGCAGGCCGCTGGCCAGGGCTGGGCCCGGGATGGTGAGCGAGAGGATTCTTGTCCAGCGATGAGCCCGCAGCGAGAAAGCTCGTTCCGTGCGGTTCAGATCCAGTCTGGTCAGGTCATGGATGCGGCGGGCATTCTCGCGCATCACTCCGCCGAAATCGTACTCCTTCAGGTGCACCGCGTTGACGCGGCGGTCAATCACAAATCGGTAGCCGCGGCTCCCGAGGATGACCCCGAGCTGAAAATCTTCGCCGGTCTCCCGGCTCGGATCGAATCCCCCATGGCTGTTCAGAAGCGCCCGCTGGATACAGAAAACGGGCGTGTGAATGTAGGGACTGAGAGGGTCGGTGGCCAGATACAAATGGCGGGTGTACAGGTTCTTGTAGTTGGATAGGAAATCCCGGTGGGGGATCTCTTCCGCATAGATTCCGAGAACGCCGGCAACCTCAGGGCGGTGGGAATACAGGTCCAGAGACTCGCGGATCCATTCGATGCTCCTGGCGGGAAGCAGAACGTCACCGTCGAGGAAAAGGACGTGGGGATGAACGGCCCGTTCCAGACCCCTGTTGCGTGCCCCGGCAGGACCCGCTCGAACCGGCAGCGAGATCAACGACACCTCCCCTTCTCCATTCCACTCCTGAGCTACTGATCCAGTGCCGTCCGAGGAGGCGTCGTCGACAACCAGCACCTGTGCCAGCGTCAGGTCGTTTTGAGCCAGGGCATCGAGGCAGCGCTTGAGTGTGTCACGGGAATTCCTCACAGGGATGACGACGCTGAGGGGGTAAGACTGTGCTAGTTCCTGCCGGGTCCTGCGTCTTGCAGTCCTGCGGCGCGTGGGCGTTGCCAAGATTCCTCCCGAGCCTGAATGGCAGCGGATATCCGGTGATATAAGATATCCGCTCGAGCCCACACAATGGAACTGAACTCGCCAATCTATCTTCTGTTCCTGCTTGCGGCCGTTTCTGTGGCCGCGTTCACGCGGCGTCCAGCCGGCCGGATGATGCTGTTTCTAGCCCTGAGTTACTGTTTCTACGTTAGTTGGAGCAGCGTCTTCGTTTTCCTGCTGGCGGGGTCGTCGCTGGTCAACTTCGCAATGGGGCGACTGCTTTTTCGCAACCGGCGCCCCGGGGTACTATGCCTGGGGATCGGGGTGAACATCCTGATTCTGTGTGTGGGCCGAAGCGCCGCATCCTTTCTCGCGGGTTGGTTCAACCGCACTCCGCTCCCGGCGTCCTGGTGGCTGTCGGAATCTCCTTTTATACATTTCAGGCTGTGGGTTACCTGGTTGACGTTTATCGCGGCTTCGACAAGAAGCCGACGCTTCTGGAATTTCTGGTCTTCATGTCTTTCTGGCCGGTTGTTCTGTCCGGCCCGATCTGCCGGATGCCCGAAATGCTTCCCCAGTTCAGGAAACCGAATGCAACGTAGAACCATGGACCCGAAGGGATCCAGCGGATCGTTCTGGGGCTGTTCATGAAGATTGTTTTAGCAGACTCACTGGCTCGAGGTATCTACGACCAGGGCGGCGTGAACAAAGGCTTCGACCAGATCCAGAACTGGAATCCGGTGGACATCATCTCTCTCAGCTTTGGGTACGGCTTACAGTTGTTCTTCGATTTCGCGGGCTACACGCACATCGCGATCGGGTCCGCCCTGCTGGTCGGGATCCGCCTCAGGGAGAACTTCAGGTCTCCTTTCGGGGCGACCTCTCCCGGCGATTTCTGGGGCCGCTGGCACATGTCTCTCTCTTCCTGGATCCGAGACTACGTCTTCTTTCCTCTGGCGACCCGGCGGAAGAGCTCCGGGTGGCGTCTTTTTGCCGTCGTCGTCGCCATGGTGGTGTTTGGAGCCTGGCACGGTCTGGCAGCCACTTTTCTGCTCTGGGGTCTTTATCACGGTCTGCTTCTGGCCGGTCAGAGGATGCTGGCGAGAGGTCCCGAGAAGCGGATCCCCTCCGCTGTGGGATGGACCGTGACCTTCATCGTCATCAATCTGGGTTGGATTCTCTTCCGGTCGCAGAGCCTCGAGCAGGCGGGTAAAATGTATGCCGGCCTGCTTTCGATCGGCCAGCCGGCGAGTCTGGCTGTGGCTTTTCACCTCCTGGTCATCGTGCTTTTTGGCGGGCACCTCCTGATGCTCGTTTCAAGGTCCTTCGTCGCAGACTGGCTTGAGAGTGAGAGGGTAAGGCGGATTCGTCGGCTGGCGTCGGCAGCCTTCTTCACGGCTGTTTTCCTGTTGACGCTGGCCTGGGGGGAGAGCGAGTCTCCGTTCGTGTATGTCCGGTTCTGAGCAAGGAGGATGCCGTTGAGCTCTGACTCCGTCAGCCCCATCAGCCTGCCCGGGGAAGGGGATCTGCTGCACGACTGCATGGGCAGCTGGCGCCTGGATGAGACGTGCCTGATCACCTGGACTCCCGCGGCAGATCCCGAGTTCGAGTCCTTCAGTTTCGAGGCTTTCCGGGAGTCGTCCCAGCGGGCAGCCGGCTGGTTGGACGAAGGCGGGCTCGGTGAGAGGGACGTGGTCATCCTTCTGATCAGGGACCCTGCTCTTCTCATGGTTACTTTCTGGGGTGCCGTGGTGAGGGGAGCCGTCCCGGCGATTTTGGCCTATCCGAATTTCAAGATGAACCGGCCCAAATATGCCTCGGGACTGCGGGGAGTCTCGAACCAAACGGGAGCCCGCCTGGTCGTCATCGACTCGGGCTTTCCTGCTGAATTTCAGGAGATGATCCATCTGCCCGCTGGCTCCGCGCTGCGGGAGATCAGCCGGGCCTCGATCGAGAGAGCCCCCCCGTTGCGAGTCAGCCCCAAGATCACTCCAGACAGCCCGGTCCTGCTGCAGCACTCGGCGGGGACCACCGGTCTCCAGAAAGGGGTTGTCTTAAATCATCGACAGGTACTTCGCCAGATTCGGAAACTGGCCCGCTACCTGGAGCTGAACCTGACCGATCGTTTTGCCAGCTGGCTTCCCCTGTATCACGACATGGGACTGATAGCCTGCTTTCTCCTCCCCGCCGTTGCAGGTCTTCCGATCGTCGTTCAATCGCCCGACGACTGGGTGCTGCGACCTGTTTCTTTTCTGCAGATCGTGACCAGATTCCGGGCTACCAGATCCTGGCTGCCCAACTTCGCCTTCTCCTTTTTGAGCAGGAGCGTCCCATCGACTGATCGAATCGGGCTCGACCTCTCCTCGGTACGCTCCCTGGTGAATTGTTCCGAGCCGGTCACGGCGGCCGCCATGGATTCGTTTTATGACGCCTTCAAAGACTACGGTCTGTCGGCCTCAGCGCTGGAGACGAGTTACGCGCTGGCCGAGAACGTGTTTGCAGTAACGCACTCTATTCGTGACCGTCCTTCCACCAGACTGGCAGTCGATTCCGACTCTCTCGCTGTGGAGGATACGGTTCGGAAAGTCAGCGGCTCCGGCGGTCGTGTTTTGACGCTGATCTCATCCGGCATCTGTCTGGAGGGCACCGAGGTGAAAATCTGCGGCCGCTCCGGGAGTCGACTCCCGGAGCCGGGTATCGGTGAGCTGTGGATCCGAAGTGATTGTCTGTTTGGCGGGTACTTCGGAAGCTCCGACCGGGGCAACTGTATCGAGAAGGGCTGGTTCAAGACCGGCGACTTCGGATTCTTCCACGACAATGAACTGTTTGTCCTGGGTCGGCTCGACGACGTCATCATCGCAGGCGGCCGCAATATTCATCCCGTGGATATCGAGGACCTGGCCTCTCAGCATCCGGCGATACACGCTGGACGGGTGGTCGCCTTCGGTGTTCGAAACCTCAGAAGTGGTACGCAGGATCTGGTTGTGGTTGCGGAGGTGAATACAGATGGAGAGCTGTCGGAGGCCGACTCGATTGAAGCCGATCTGCGAGTGCAGATCGTGGCCCACCTGGGGTTTTCCCCTCGGACGGTACAAGTAGTGGAACCGGGTTGGATGGTTAAGAGCACCGCCGGTAAGCCGGCCCGCCGGGCAAGCCGGACCAGATTTTTCGAGCAAAACGCCGATCTGGCCAGGGAACATCGATGGAGCACCGACCCGTGGAACAATTGAGCGGCAACATCATTACGGCGCTCAAGGAGAAGGGTCTCATCCTCCCGGATGCCCTGATCGACGTCGACACTCCCCTGGTGTCGTCCGGCTTGATCGATTCCTTCGGACTGGTGGAGGTGCTGGGGATTCTTGAGATCGCGAGCGGGCGCACTATCCCGGCCGGGCGCGTCAGCCCGCAAGATCTGGACACTGTCGGGTCGATGATCAGGGTGGCAAAGAAATGGGGAAAGAGGGTGCCCTAGAATTATGCCGGATTCGAGGAGGCAAGTCCTCTCCTGGGCGCTCTATGACTGGGCGAATTCCGCCTTTGCGACCACGGTCATGGCCGGCTTCTTTCCGGTGTTTTTCTCCAGCTACTGGAGTGCCCAGAATTCGGCGGCCCAGAACACTTTCAACGTGGGCGCCATCAATTCGCTATCCAGTGTGGCCGTGGTCATTCTGGCGCCCGTCCTCGGGGCTATTTCCGATCAGGGGAGCCGGCGCAAAAAGTTTCTGATTTTCTTTGCCTTCATGGGCTCGCTGTCGACGATCAGCCTGGCACTGGTCGCCCGCGGCGAGTGGCAGGTTGCCGCTCTCTTCTATATCCTCGGCGCCATCGGTTTCTCGGGAGCCAACACCTTTTACGACGCTCTTCTCATCGGTGTCTGTGCACCTCGAGAGAGGGACTGGGTCTCAGCATTGGGTTTTGGCGTGGGCTATCTGGGAGGCGGGCTTTTGTTCGCCTTGAACATCGCCATGGTGGAGGTCCCCGTGTGGTTCGGATTGCATGGCTCCGAGCAGGCAGTCCGTGTTTGTTTTGTCACCGTGGGGCTGTGGTGGATACTGTTCTCATTGCCCCTCATACTCTGGGTCAAGGAGCCGGCCTACGGTAGGAAGAGGGTGTCAGGGTGGCAAGCCGTCCGTCTTGGATTCGGGCAGCTGCGGTCCACGTTCCGGGAAGTGCGAAGGCTCAGGACGGTGTTCCTCTTTCTGGTCGGGTACTGGCTCTACATCGATGGCGTAGACACCATCGTGAGAATGGCGGGCATCTGGGGCGTCTCGATCGGGCTGGAGCGGAAGGACATCGTGCTGGCTTTGCTGCTGACCCAGTTTGTGGGCTTTCCGGCGGCCCTTCTCTTCGGGAAGATCGGGCAGTCGATGGGGCCACGCCCGGCCATCCTGGTTTGCATCGGCGTGTATTTCATCGCTACTATCGCCGCCGCCTTTATCTCCCGGGGACGGGATTTCTTTTTGCTGGCGGCGTTGATCGGACTGGTACAGGGAGGAATCCAGGCCTTGAGCCGGTCTTACTATGCTCGCCTGATTCCAGAGAACAGATCCGCCGAGTTCTTTGGCTTCTATAACATGCTGGGAAAGTTCGCCGCCGTGTTCGGTCCCATACTGATGGGGCTGGTCAGTCTGTGGACGAACAGTCCCCGAGTCTCAATCGTGGCCGTTGCCTTTCTCTTCCTGGCGGGGGCATGCTGTCTGATGCTGGTGGATGAGGGCGAGGGTAAAGAGGCCGCCCTGCGTATGCAGGATCAGGTGCGTACGCAGGGTCAGGGTTGATTCTCAGGCAGAGTAATGATCACATCTCCGGGCCGGGCATAGTCGAGCTTTTCGCGCAGAATGCGCTCCAGTTCATTGGGGTCGCTCTTGATTCTCTCGAGTTGCTGGGACTTGTGCCGGTTGATTTCACGCAACTGTTGGTTTTCGAGTTCCAGTTGGTTCAGCTCACTGCGCGTTCGGTCGAGTTCCATGAACCCTCCCGAGCCGTAGGTGAGCAGGTAGGCAGACGAGAAAAGACACACGAAAAAGAGGATGAAGAGAATTTCACGGCGTGCTTTTCGACTCAGATTCATGGGGAGGTTTGAATGATAAGAATTGTATTCTCGACCATCGATGACGCCCGCAAAGCCGAGGAGCTGGCAACGACGCTTGTCAGTGAAAAGCTGGCTGCCTGCGTCAACATCATCCCCCGCGTCGAGTCAGTGTACCACTGGCAGGGGACTGTGGAAAAAGCTGAGGAAATCCTATTGATCGTCAAGACTGGCGAGGGGCGACTACATGAGCTGATGAATCGTCTGCGCGAGCTCCACCCCTACGACCTCCCGGAGATCATCGCCCTCCCGGTGGACACCGGCCTGCCGGAGTACATGAAGTGGGTAGCGGAAATTACGAACGATCATCTCCGGAACGGCGGCCACCAGGATCACTGACAATCGAGGAGACCACAGAGGCAGGAACGACAGTGACTGCGCCGCGGAAGCTGCTGGGGGAGCCGAGAGTGAGAGGGGGCTCAGGGCCGCGCTCGGGAATTTAAACGTCGCGCTGCCCTGAGCCCCCTCCCACTCTCTACTCGGCCGTTGGAAAACCGGCAACAACTTTGAGACTTGGAACGTGGAACGTCCTCAGTAGGCGACACACCGGAACCCGACATCCTCAAAACGCTGGTCCCTGGCGGCTGAGCGGAGTCGGATTCCCACCAGCGCGTAGCGAGTGCTCTGCTTAAAGGAGCCCCCGCGGATGATGAATTCCTGGGGCCCGTTAGAGGCGGTGGATCGGGTGAATTCGCTGACGTTGCCTCCCAGGTCGTACACTTGAAAAGGAGACACGTCCTCGGCACGGTCTCCTACCGGCTCGGCTTGGCCCGAAGCGCAGTTGACCATACTCTCGGAAGGTTGCGTTTCTCCCCACGGGAACGCTCTGGCGCCGGCCCCTCCACGGGCCGCTTTTTCCCATTGGGTTTCCGAAGGAAGTTCTCCTCCTACCCAGCGGCAATAGGCAGCTGCATCAGAGCCGGACACCCACACGACCGGGAAATCGGCCGCCCAGCCCGGGTGTCGGCTCCCTTCCCAGTGGCGGAGAAAATCCCGGCGGACAGAAGGATTGTACGACGTAGACCGGAGAAAGTTGTTGAATGCACGGTTGGTTACCTCGAAACGGCTCATGTAGAACCGATCTTTGAACTGGGTCCGGGGAGGAACGGTCAACTGCTCTTTCATCTGCTCTACCATCCCCGGGAAGTTCATCCTTGTCTGGCTGAGATAAAGCTGGAACTGCCGCTGGGTAACCCCGAAATAAAAAGTGCCCGGCCCGATCTCGACCATACTCTCCTTCGCGTCCGGGGGCGCCTCGGCGGGCACTGGGCTCTTCTGCTCGACCGGGGCTTCATTCAGCGGGGCTGTTGCGCAGGCCGTCGCCGTCACAACCAATAGAATGAGCTGAGTCCAGTTTTTCAGCGTGATCATCCGGGTACACTTGCCCTGCCGGACTCCGTAACTCTCTGTGGAATGGGAAGACGAGGACCGGTCTCAGGATTCGGCTTCGTCGCTCTTCTTCGCGGCAGAGCCCTCGCCATCGCGCACCGAGCTCTTGAAGTTTCTGATGCCCTCTCCGAGGCCCTTGCCAAGCTGGGGCAGCCGGCTCGCTCCGAAAACAACGATCACGATTAAGAGGATGATACCCAGCTCGGGTAGTCCCAAGCCAATCAGAATCAGGTCCATGATGACTTCATGTTAGCACGTTCCACCGTCCACGTTCCACGTCAAGTGAGTGGGAGGGGCCGCGGGGCAGCGACCGTTTAAATCCCCCCGGGAGTCGCCCCGGGGCCCCTCCCACTCACGGGTCATGGTCGAGCCTCCCGGGGGTCGCCGCCCCAAGGCGCCTTATAGTTACTAACGATCTATTTTCCAACGATGGATTAGAAATAATAGCGAATTTCTTTTTCGCTGCTTTTTTCTTTTCTGGGTTGTGGAAAAAAGTTTGCGCTGGGAGCGATCGAGGAACAGATTGCCTCTGTGCAGCACGCGCACCGTGGCGTTACGAATTCAAGGCCCCAGCGTACGAAACGCTTGGCGGGGGACTTTCGAACGCCACGGTGCACAGACAGCAAACGCATACTCTAGATGCTGTCCTACGAGGACTCGACTATAAGGGTTGCGCAAGGTCTGGGCAAGCGTGTGCTGCGCAGAAAGGAGTGGCGCAATGTTAGCCACAGAACAGATCGCAGCATGGGTAGGATTGGATTGGGCCGAAGATCAACATGAGATCCGACTGCGGGCCGCCGGCAGTCGGGAAGTAGAGAGGTATCAGGTGCGGCAAGACCCGGAAGAGTTGCACGAATGGGTACGCCAGCTAAGAACCCGTTTTGAGGGTCGTCCTGTGGTGATTGCCCTGGAGCAAAAGCGGGGAGGGTTGATGGCGGCGCTGATGTGCTAGCCCGGATTATGCAAAAGATCTGAATCCGAGTGAGATTCTGGCTCCAGGAAAAAGCCGTAGCCCTCTGATATAAAAGGGTTTACAAAAACAATGACCCTAAACAGGAGCTACGGCAATGTTGAAAGCAGTCTGCCAGAATACCCTGCCATTTCACAGCCACAGAAAGATCACGACGCGTTTTGATGGAGGGAGCCTCACTTCCGACGCAGGATGGTTGTTGTTTGGATCCCTGGATCGTCAACATCGATTGTGCGAGGGCTTCAGTTCGTGTATTGCGGAAAGTCGAGACCGACGCTACGTTCGTCATGACCTGTTGAAGTTGATCCGACAACGAGTCTTGCAGATCGTGGCCGGCTACGAAGACTGTAACGACGCCGATACGCTGCGCTCGGATCCGATGCTCAAGACAGTCTGTGATCAGTTGCCAGAGAGCGATCCCGATTTGGCCACCCAGCCGACTTTCTCCCGCCTGGAGAACTCCGTCACCAAGAAGGATCTGATGCGTCTGAGCCGGTGGCTGCTAGGCCGTTATGTGCGCTCCCTGAAGAAGAGACGTCCCAGCAAGATCATCCTGGATCTGGACAGTACCGACGACCACACTCACGGCCAACAGGAGTTCTCCTTCTACCACGGGTATTACCGAAACCACATTCTGCATCCTTTGCTGATCTTCGATGCCGACACGGGAGACCTGGTGTGTGCCGTGTTGAGACCTGGCAACAAGGGGGCTGCCTCTCATATCGTGCCCGTTTTGAAGCGAGTCGTGGAGGCCATCCGACAAGCAGTGGGGACGGATGTCGAGATTGAGATTCGGGCCGACAGCGGCTTTGCCACGCCTCGGCTCTACGAGTTCTGTGAATGTGAAGAGAATAAACTCCAGTATGTCATCGGGTTAAGTCGAAACCCTCGCCTGCAGCGAGTGGTCGAGCCCCTGCTGGATTCGACTCGGCTGAGGTTCCTTGAGCTGGAGGAAAAACAGCGTCAGTTTGACGAGTTTCTTTATCGAGCCCACAGCTGGGATCGATCCCGTCGCGTCATTGTCAAAGTGGAGGTCGATCAGCGTGGCATCAATCGTCGCTTTGTAGTTACCAACCGGGACGATCTCTGCTCCCAATCACTTTATGACCACTACACAAACCGAGGGCAGACCGAGAACTTCATCAAGGCCTTCAAGAATCATCTGAGCATGGACCGACTCAGCTGTCATCGATTCCTGGCCAATCAGTTTCGACTCCTCCTGCATGCACTGGCTTACCAGATGTTCGTGCGCCTGCGCGACTATCTTCACGGAACCCCCTGGCACAAGCTCGAAATCGAAACCTTACGTCGTCGGGTCCTCAAGATTGGGGCCCGGATCCGACAAACCACTCGACGCATCTGGGTCCATCTTTCCTCAGCCTTCCCCGAACAACCCCTCTTCCACCTCGTCTTGAGTCGCCTGAACTCCAGTTAGCTTTTCCCAGCTCCCCCGAAAAACCGCTTCCGACACTCATCCAGGCCCAGATCTGTCTGAAATTCACTCCCCAAACCACTCAAACGCCTCGCCAACCCATATTCTTCGCAAATCCGCCTGTCACACCTGCCCGCTTCCGAGTTGGGCCACTTCTCGAGTCGTTTTTCAACACCGAACTACGGTTCTTGCATAATCCGGGCTATGACTTTTTGCACCTGTACCCGATCAATCCGAAGACGGTGGCGAGCTATCGAGAGGCATTTTCACCCTCCGGTGCGCCGGCGCAAACCGGTGAGTAGCAGAGAGCGAGAGTCTCTCACAGGAAAGGAGTAGCGAACCATGCTGACCCCGAGTCATGCGTGTGTACTCGTAAGAGTGCAGGCGAAGCATTGACAGGGGCACGTGCGGGCCAGGTATTGAGCCGCGGAAGGAAAATGACTTCGGGGGGCCGACGTAGTCGTAGGATCGGAAGGCAACATGGAACCGTTCGCTAATCGCGAGAACGATTCCGCCCCCGCGTGGTCCCGAGACCCTGTGCACGTACGGAAGTTGCTTACACGGGAGCCGGGAGATCCCGCCTTTGACCCCAGGGGGATGGCCCCAAGGTCCGCGCTGTGAATCCGAAAGGAGCACGACAGCGATGCACGGAGGCGGGAAGTCGGACAGGCTGATAGTAGCTGAGAAGCGCTCGAACAAAGACGGCGGTGCGCCGCGGTCGGCGGAGAGGGTGGAGCCAAGCGGCCTGGCCAAAGGGAATTCGTCCTAGCAAAACAAGTGCCGGACACAGAGCCGGGAGAGGAATCGATATGGAGGACTCTAAACGGGCACCAAGCGGGAAATCGCGGACACAGCCAAGAGACCGCACCTACGTCGAAACCGAGGACTTGCAAAGTGCGCTGGAACGGATACGGCAGGTAGCCTGCCGGGATAAGGAGCTACGGTTCACGTCGCTCTGGCACCACGTCACTAACATCGATCGACTCCGGCAGGCTTACTTCGGCCTCAAGCGCAATGCCGCACCGGGCGTGGATGGATTGACGTGGCAGCAATACGGAGAGAGCCTCGAGGAGAACCTCCAGGATCTATCCGCAAGGCTCAAACGCGGAGCGTACCGAGCCAAGCCGGTTCGGAGGGCCTATATACCGAAGGCCGATGGGCGGCAGCGTCCGCTCGGAGTGACTGCATTGGAGGATAAGATCGTCCAGCGGTCTACGGTCCAGGTATTGAACGCCATCTACGAAACCGACTTTCTCGGCTTCTCGTATAGTTTCCGCCCGGGGCGCAGTCCACACCATGCGTTGGACGCGCTCTATGTCGGAATCATGCGCAAGCGAGTGAACTGGGTGCTGGATGCGGACGTTTGTGGGTTTTTCGATGCCATCGACCACAAATGGCTGTTGAAGTTCATCGAGCACAGAATCGCCGATCCACGTGTTATCCGCCACCTTAAAAAGTGGCTCAAGGCGGGGATCGTGGAGGATGGGAAGCGAACCGAGATCGAATCCGGTACGCCTCAAGGCGGGAGTGTTTCACCCGTGTTGGCTAATGTGTACCTTCATTATGTGTTCGATCTAGCCCGGATTATGCAAGAACCGTAGTTCGGTGTTGAAAAACGACTCGAGAAGTGGCCCAACTCGGAAGCGGGCAGGTGTGACAGGCGGATTTGCGAAGAATATGGGTTGGCGAGGCGTTTGAGTGGTTTGGGGAGTGAATTTCAGACAGATCTGGGCCTGGATGAGTGTCGGAAGCGGTTTTTCGGGGGAGCTGGGAAAAGCTAACTGGAGTTCAGGCGACTCAAGACGAGGTGGAAGAGGGGTTGTTCGGGGAAGGCTGAGGAAAGATGGACCCAGATGCGTCGAGTGGTTTGTCGGATCCGGGCCCCAATCTTGAGGACCCGACGACGTAAGGTTTCGATTTCGAGCTTGTGCCAGGGGGTTCCGTGAAGATAGTCGCGCAGGCGCACGAACATCTGGTAAGCCAGTGCATGCAGGAGGAGTCGAAACTGATTGGCCAGGAATCGATGACAGCTGAGTCGGTCCATGCTCAGATGATTCTTGAAGGCCTTGATGAAGTTCTCGGTCTGCCCTCGGTTTGTGTAGTGGTCATAAAGTGATTGGGAGCAGAGATCGTCCCGGTTGGTAACTACAAAGCGACGATTGATGCCACGCTGATCGACCTCCACTTTGACAATGACGCGACGGGATCGATCCCAGCTGTGGGCTCGATAAAGAAACTCGTCAAACTGACGCTGTTTTTCCTCCAGCTCAAGGAACCTCAGCCGAGTCGAATCCAGCAGGGGCTCGACCACTCGCTGCAGGCGAGGGTTTCGACTTAACCCAATGACATACTGGAGTTTATTCTCTTCACATTCACAGAACTCGTAGAGCCGAGGCTCTGTCGATCTCAATCTCGTCCCCACTGCTTGTCGGATGGCCTCCACGACTCGCTTCAGAATGGGCACGATGTGAGAGGCAGCCCCCTTGTTGCCAGGTCTCAACACGGCACAGACCAGGTCTCCCGTGTCGGCATCGAAGATCAGCAAAGGATGCAGAATGTGGTTTCGGTAATACCCGTGGTAGAAGGAGAACTCCTGTTGGCCGTGAGTGTGGTCGTCGGTACTGTCCAGATCCAGGATGATCTTGCTGGGACGTCTCTTCTTCAGGGAGCGCACATAACGGCCTGGCAGCCACCGGCTCAGACGCATCAGATCCTTCTTGGTGACGGAGTTCTCCAGGCGGGAGAAAGTCGGCTGGGTGGCCAAATCGGGATCGCTCTCTGGCAACTGATCACAGACGGTCTTGAGCATCGGATCCGAGCGCAGCGTATCGGCGTCGTTACAGTCTTCGTAGCCGGCCACGATCTGCAAGACTCGTTGTCGGATCAACTTCAACAGGTCATGACGAACGTAGCGTCGGTCTCGACTTTCCGCAATACACGAACTGAAGCCCTCGCACAATCGATGTTGACGATCCAGGGATCCAAACAACAACCATCCTGCGTCGGAAGTGAGGCTCCCTCCATCAAAACGCGTCGTGATCTTTCTGTGGCTGTGAAATGGCAGGGTATTCTGGCAGACTGCTTTCAACATTGCCGTAGCTCCTGTTTAGGGTCATTGTTTTTGTAAACCCTTTTATATCAGAGGGCTACGGCTTTTTCCTGGAGCCAGAATCTCACTCGGATTCAGATCTTTTGCATAATCCGGGCTATGGGCCGACCAATGGAGACGCAGGCACGCTCGTGGCGATGTAATCATCGTCCGGTTTGCCGACGACTTCACAGTGGGTTTCGAGTTTCGTGAAGATGCCGAGCGTTTTTTGGCAGACTTGCGGGACCGGTTCCACACGTTTCACCTGGAACTGCACCCCGACAAAACGCGCTTGATCGAGTTCGGGCGGTACGCCGCTCGGGATCGCAAGCGCCGTGGAGAAGGGAAGCCCGAGTCTTTCGACTTCCTGGGTTTTACGCACACGTGCGACAGAACCCGGAACGGGAGATTCATCGTGCTGCGGCAGACCATGCGGAAGCGCATGCAAGCGAAACTGCGAGAGATCGCTCGCGAGCTTCGGTATCGCCTGCATGAACCCGTCCCGGTAGTGGGTCAGTGGTTGCGCAGTGTAGTACAGGGACATTTCCAGTACTATGCCGTACCGCGTAACCATCGCAAGCCGGCCGCTTTCAAGTATCAGGTCTATCGACTCTGGCTGCGTGCGCTAAGGCGTCGTAGCCAGCGTCATCGGATCACTGGAGAGCGGATGAACCGCCTAGCGACAAGATGGCTTCCTGCACTGCGAGTTGTACACCCTTATCCCGAACAGCGACTGCGCGTTATTACCTGAGGTAAGAGCCCAGTGCGGTAGTTCCGCTCGCTGGGATCTGTGCGGGGGGCGATCCGAAAGGATCGTCCCTACCGCGACGTAAGAAGGATGATCCGGAAGATTCGGACTTGTTGCTGGAGCTGGTGTACAGACACCGGGATCGATTGCGTTGTTGGAGACCGGAGGCGGCCCAGACCCGGGAGCTGGCGCTGTTGGTGGAGGGGCGACGCCAGTTGGTGGAGAGGCGCAAAGAACTGGTGCAGCAACTGCGCGAGGTCTTGAAGAGCTACTATCCGCAGCCTTTGCAGTGGTTTGCAAAGTTGGATGGGCCGCTGGCTCTGGAGTTTTTGAGGCGCTGGCCCACCTTGGAGCAGGCTCGCAAAGTGCGGATCGATGTACTGGGTCGCTGCATGGCACGACATCGAGTACGCTGTGCCGAGGCGAAGCTGCAAACATTGCTCGAGCAGATCCGTGCCAGTTACCCTCTGTGCCAATAATGGTGAGACACTTCTTCCCGGCTAAATTAGAGTAGAGGGCGAGAAGCTGGATTACAGAATGATAGAAAACAGAAGCGACAAGAAACTGAGGATTTTGGAAACCTCGGAGCGGAGGGGAGAGGTCTCCAAAATCGCTGCGGGACGGACCGAGCCCGAGAAGGCGTTGCCGCGACCCGACCCGGAAGTTCCTGCCAAGGCAACCCGTCGCCGGTTTTCAGCCCGCTATAAGCTCCGGGTCCTGGAGCAGGCCGATGGCTGCGAAGAGTCGGGCGAAGTGGGAGCATTACTGCGCCGAGAAGGACTTTACTGGTCGAATCTGCAGACCTGGCGACGCCAACGCGAGCACGGAACTCTGCAGGCATTGACCCCTCGCAAGCGGGGACGAAAGGCAAAGCCGGTCAATCCTCTGGATCATCAACTGAGGCAAGTGGAGGCTGAGAATCGGAAGCTGAAACGCAAGCTCGAGAAGTTTGAAGCCATGCTGGATCTCCAAAAAAAAGTCTCGCAACTGTTGGGAATCTCTCTGGCGAGCAGCGAAGAGAACGGAGACGAGAGCTGATGGACGAAGCTTTGCGATTCTCACAATCCCACGGAGTCCGTGCCGGCTGTCAGGCTCTGGATCTGCCGCCATCGAGTCTGTATCGGGAGAAACTTCGGCGCGAACGGCCGGCGCTGGATCCTCGGCCTCGGGCCGCATCCCCACGCGCCTTGAGCCCGCCCGAAAGGGAAGCCGTTGTGGAGGTCCTGCACAGCCGACAGTTTATCGACAAAGCTCCTGCCGCCGTATGGGCGGAGCTGCTGGACGAAGGGCGATACTTGTGCTCGATTCGAACCATGTACCGCATTCTGGCCAAACGTCTGGAAGTTAGAGAACGCCGTCGCCAGCGCCGCCATCCCCAATACTCCAAGCCGGAACTTCTGGCCACCGGCCCGAACCAATGCTGGTCGTGGGACATCACCAAGCTGAAGGGGCCCGTCAAATGGAGCTATTACTACCTCTACGTGATCCTGGACATCTTCAGCCGCTATGTGGTGGGCTGGATGGTGGCCACCCAGGAAAGCTCCCGCCTGGCCAAGGTCTTGATCGCCCAGAGCTACTCCAAGCAGGAGATCGTAGCGGGTGGTCTCACCCTGCATGCCGATCGTGGCTCGTCGATGAGTTCCAAAGCACTGGCCTTGCTACTGGCCGATCTGGGAGTCACCAAGTCTCACTCTCGGCCTCATGTCTGTGACGACAATCCCTACTCGGAATCCCAATTCAAGACCCTCAAGTACCGTCCCGAATTCCCGGCTCGTTTCGGCACCATTCAGCAAGCCAGAGACTTCTGTCGGGATTTCTTCGATTGGTATAACCGCGACCATCGCCATTCGGGTATCGGCCTGCACACTCCCGCGGATGTGCACTACCTCACCGCCATCACCACCCGTCGCGATCGATCCCAAACATTGGAGGCCGCCCATGCACTCTTCCCGGAGAGATTTCCCAACGGCAAACCCGTTCCTCCTCCTCTTCCCGAGGCGGTCTGGATCAACCCTCCCGAAAAGGAGAACTTTTGAGATGAAACTACAGTAATTTATTCACCAAAGTGTCTCAAAGTTGTTGACACGTTCCGTTACCCACTGACCCAGGATGAGGCTCTCATTGGAGCCGGTTCACTGAAACTGGTGGGCCTGGTCGAACAGCTCTCGGTTCTGCTGCCGATCATCAAACGCTACGACAAGCGCATTGCCACGCTCTTCGCCGAGCATGAAGATGCCGCTCTGTTTGCAAGCTTCAGCGGAGCCGGGCCGGCTCTGGCTCCTCGCTTGTTGGCGGCCTTCGGGTCGGATCGCAGTCGCTTTGAGGATGCTGAAGAGGTCCAAAAATGGAGCGGCATCGCTCCCGTAACACGAAAGAGCGGACGAAGTTCTCAGGTGGTCTGGCGTCGAGGCTGTCCCAAGTTTATTCGCCAAACCTTTCATGAGTTTGCGGCCTGCTCAATTCCGCAATCGTCCTGGGCTCGTGCTTACTACCTGCAGCAACGTCAGCGCGGTCTCAAACACCACGCTGCCGTTCGATCTTTAGCTTACAAATGGATTCGCATTCTCTTCCGTTGCTGGATGGATCGAGTCCACTATGACGAGGAACTCTACTGCCGGAGTCTCCAGAGGAGCAACTCTCCTCTTGTGGCTCTGATGCAACCGGCTTGTGGATAAGCTTCAAAAAAAAGGGAGACAATTCTCTTGACTTATGAGCTCAGATGTCTCCCACATTCCAAGTTCTGACCAGCGTGAAACGTGGAACTTGGAACTCTCCCTTAAAGCACTATCCGTCGGTCCCCCGCCCGCTTTGTCACTCTGCTCTTGTCCAGGTATTCCAGGAAGGGGATCGCAAGTTTGCGGGTGAGTCCGAAGAGATTCTTGAAGTCGGCAACGGAGAAGGAAGTTCCGGAGGGGTGCGCTTCGAGCAGGCCGGTTTTCAACCGACTGACCTGCTGGCTGGTCATGAACAGACTATCCGAGATGCGCACGATCAATCCCTGCTGGATGAGAAAGAAGAAGACGTCATTGATTTCTGCTATCTGGCGGCCCAGCTGGGCTGCCAGATCGTGGATCCCGAGGGCCGAGTGGGGGCTGGCTTCCAGGGTCTGGAGAATTCGCTCCTGAAGTTGCTCCTGATCCGGAGTCAGGGTCGCCCTGTGTTGGGAATGGGACACGGTGTGAGCGCTGGCCCGGACGCGCGATTCCGCCTCCAGACTCAGCAGGGCCGCATTGAAGTAACTGTTGGAGGCCCAGCTCATGCATCGTTCCTTCAGTTCCTCTCTGGGAACCCCGTCAAGGAGGGGATGCTGGTCGTGAAACCGCCGCGTGTAGTCGACCATCCGATCTTTCAGGGCCGCCAGAGAGTCGTCGGCCACGGCGAGATCTGCCGCCTCGAGCAAGGTGAGTTCCTGAGCTGCCGAAAGCAATTCCCGAACGGCTCTCTCAGTCATTCCGGTATGCGCCTGGAGTTGTGCCACCGAGGCTCCCTGAGCGCCCGCGCTTGAGACGTAATAGTCGATCGACCTGATGAAGCAGTCGGTGCTGCCTCCGGCCCAGGCCTCCTGCAGGGTGCGCAAGTCAGGGGAAGCTCCCTCGAGATCTCTTCTCTTGCGCTTCGGTGCCTGGCCGTCGAGGACGATTCCGCCGCCGATCGTCGTCAGTGGTGAATAGCGCCTGATGATGAATCGATCTCCCGAACAGGCGATCACGGGCGCTTCCAGGCGCAGCTGCACGAGCCCGCTCTGGCCCGGCCCCAGCTTCTTTTTCGCGATCGGGTAGACTCGTCCGATCACTTCTCTGCTGCCGTGATGAAACCGAACCGGCGTTCGCCGGCGCACTGGCGCCGGGGCACCAGCCAGTAGCTCCAGGCCCACATCCAGTATGGAGGAAGCACGAAAAACACCGGGAGGGCCCAGCATCGTCCCTCTTTCGAGCTTGCCTTTGTCGAGCCCCGTGAGATTGAGAGCGGTTCGTTGCCCGACCGTGGCCGCATCAGTACTGCGGCCATAGATCTGCAGGTTCCGGACACGGCCCTCGGAGTCCGAGGGATAGGCCTGCACCTTGTCCTCTTTCCGAATCCTCCCCTGCCAGGTCGTGCCGGTTACGACTGTACCAAAGCCCTTGAGCGAAAAAACGCGGTCGATGGGCAGCCGGAAATGACGCCTTTCCTGCAGTTCGTCGTCCACATCCAATTCAATGAGTTGCTCTTCGAGCAGAGCCCTCAGCTGGTCGATTCCGCGACCCGAATGGCTGTCGACGCATTGCATAGGTGCGTTGTGGAGGATCGTGCCCCGCAGCAGTTCGCCAACCTCTTCTCTGACCAGCTCAATGAGCTCAGGGTCCACCAGGTCGCTCTTGGTAATGACTACGATCCCGTGACGGATTCCCAGCAGGCGGCAGATCTCGAAATGCTCACGGGTCTGGGGCATGATCGACTCATCAGCCGCCACCACCAGCAGGACGAACTGAACTCCGCCGACACCGGCCAGCATGTTCTTGACGAATCTTTCGTGTCCCGGCACGTCGATGAACCCGACCTGGAACGACCCCAGTTGGGCGTGCGCAAAGCCAAGATCAATCGTGATCCCGCGCCGGCGCTCCTCCTTGAGCCGATCAGCATTGATTCCCGTCAAGGCCTGCACGAGTCGGGTCTTTCCGTGGTCGATGTGGCCGGCTGTGCCGATAATCAGGTGTCGCATGTGTCGGTAGCGACGGAGTATATCCCAAGCGCTCGAACGCGGAGTGCAGTGCCAGAGTGGGAGGGGCGACCGGCAATGTGAGGGTAGTCAGGGTGGGCAGGGCCCCGGGGCGACTCTCGGGGGTATTTAAAGGGTCGCCGCCCCAAGGCGCCTCCCGGGTCACATTTCTAGATGCCAAATCGTGGAACGTGGAACGTGGAACTTTCCCCAGCCTTTGACACCGTCGGCGCTGGCTAATGGTAGAATGCCTGGTTTTTGAAGACTATGTTCGAGAGTCTGTCTGATCGAATCCAGGCTGTTCTGAAGAGCTTGCGCAGCGAGGGGCGTGTCACTGAGTCGCATATCGACCAGAGCATGCGCGAGATTCGGATTGCGTTGCTCGAAGCAGATGTCAACTTCAAAGTCGCCAAGGAGTTCATCAAGAAGGTTCGGAGCAGGGCACTTGGCGAAGAGATTCTACGGAGTCTGACACCCGGCCAGCAAGTCGTGAAGGTGGTTCGTGACGAACTAATCGAGCTTCTGGGGGGCAGTTCGTCTCGAGTAGAGTTCGGACAGGTCCGGCCGTCAACGTTCATGCTGGTTGGCCTGCAGGGAAGCGGCAAGACGACGACTACAGGAAAGCTGGGTCTATGGCTTGGCAACCTGAGGCGCCGCCCTCTCCTCGTATCGACCGATGTCTACCGCCCGGCGGCAATCGAGCAGCTGCAGGTGATCGGGGACGCCACCGGGATACCGGTTTTCTCGGATCCCAGCCGTGACGCTCTGGACCTGGCTCGAAAGGCCCATTCCCACTGCCGAAAAGCGGGATTTGACGTTTTGCTCGTGGATACCGCCGGACGCCTCCACATCGATGAGCAACTGATGGGGGAACTGGAACAGATGAAGGAGCAGTTGCAGCCAAGCGAGACCCTGCTGGTTGCAGACGCTATGACCGGACAGGATGCCGTGACCTCGGCCCGCCAGTTCGATGCAAGAGTAGCCCTGACCGGAGTGATTCTGACCAAGCTCGACGGCGACGCCCGCGGTGGCGCCGCTCTTTCCATCAGGTCGGTGACCGGGAAGTCAATCAAGTTCGTGGGAGTGGGTGAAAAATACGACGCTCTGGAAGTCTTTCATCCGGACCGGATGGCCGGCCGCATTCTGGGAATGGGTGACGTCCTGGGCCTCATCGAACGCGCCGAGCAGGTGGTGGACGAGGAGCAGGCTGAGGCGATGATCCGGAAGATTCGGCGAGACGAGTTCACGCTTGAGGATTTTCTCGCCCAGCTGCGCCAGTTGCGGCAACTGGGGCCACTGGATCAGCTGCTCGGACTCTTACCCAAAGCCGGTCCCCTAAAGGGCCTGGACAAGCTGCAGGTCGACGAAAAACGCCTCGGTCATCTGGAGGCCATCATTTGCTCGATGACTCCCCGGGAGCGTCTCAACCACAAGATCATCAAGGCTTCCAGGCGCAGGCGCATCGCCCGGGGCAGCGGGCGGCCCGTCTCAGAAGTGAATCGGTTGCTGAAACAGTATGTGCAAACTCGGAAACTCATGAAGAAGGCCAGTAAAGGGCTGTTTGGTAAGAAATTACCGAAGTTCGGTTTTCCTTCGTAAGGATCTGTTAAAATTGTTAGTTAACTTCCCGGAGGATGACTGTTGCTTCGAATACGCCTAAGTCGGCATGGAGCTAAGAAGGATCCACACTATCGAGTGGTCGTCACAGACAGGAGAAGTCCACGTGACGGCCGCTTTGTGGAGGTTGTAGGTTATTACAATCCAGCATTAAAGCCTGTTCGCCTGCGTTTAGACCTGGAAAGAGTTGATTACTGGGTCGGTCAGGGGGCACAGCCTTCTGCGACGGTCCAAAGCCTGATGAATCGGGTCAGGAGGGAGCCTCAACCTGAGCCCGAAGCACAGGAAGCTTGAAGTCTTCGTCCCTTCGCCAAGACTGACACCTGAGGAGCGCCGGATCAGAAGCTGAGAACCTGGTACCCGCCCAGACTCGCTGGAGGTGCCCGATGAAGGAGCTAATAGAACAGATCGCTAAGGCCCTGGTGGATGATCCGGATGCTGTGACTGTCTTCGCGGTGGAAGGAGAACAGACAACGGTTCTGGAACTGCGCGTAGCTCAGACCGATCTGGGCAAAGTGATTGGGAAGCAGGGACGTACCGCAAGAGCGATTCGGACGCTGTTGGGGGCGGCAGGCATGAAGCTGCACAAACGCTTCGTACTGGAGATTCTTGAGTAGTTGGATGAGTTCATCACCATCGCGAGGGTTACCAGGCCCCGGGGTGTCAAGGGAGAAGTCACGGCTGAGATACTCACCGACTTTCCCGATCGATTCCGCAGAGTCGGCCGAGTTCGCCTCCAGTGCGATGCGAAGATTCACTGGGCCGAGGTCGAGAGCTTCCGGTTCCATCAGAATCGGGTACTCCTGAAATTCGTTGGATGCGAAAGCCGGCAGGAAGCCTCCTCGCTCGCCGGCTGCGAAGTGCAGGTTGCCGAAGAAGAGGCAGTCGAACTTCCTTACGGCGTCTATTTTCATTTCCAACTGACGGATTGCGACGTTTTTGAAGGTGATCAGCTGCTGGGCCGCGTCGTTGAGGTTTTGGACACGGGCGGGAGCGCGAATTTAGTCGTGAGGACCTCCAAAGGAGCTGATTTCATGATCCCCCTGGCTCACCAGTTCGTGCACCGCGTTGATTTGAAAGGCTCTTGTATCCATGTAGAGTTGCCCGAAGGCCTTCTCGACCTGGCCCTCCACCCTCCCCACAAAGGTAAACGCCGACCCGGCCCCCGCAGCTGAAGGCTCCACCCCCCTGACTCTTCAATTTTCAATTTTCAATCTTTAATTTTTTAATTCTTAATTCAACCATGAAGATCGAAATCCTGACCATCTTCCCTCAACTGTTCGAGTCGACTTTCCGCGCAGGCATGATCCGGCAGGCTACGAGAAAGGGCCTGGTCCGGATCGAAGTCACTGACCTGAGAGATTTCGCGACCGATCGGCACAGGACGGTGGATGACCGGCCCTATGGGGGAGGCGAGGGGATGGTCATGAAGCCCGAGCCGATCTTCAGGGCCGTGGAGGCGTCACAGAGGCGATCCGGAAAGCGGATTCATGTCGTGATTCTCTCTCCCCAGGGGGAGACTCTGGACCAGTCGGCGGCAGAAGGGTTGACGAAGTATCAGCACCTTATTCTGATCTGCGGTCGCTATGAAGGGGTCGATCAGCGGGTGGCGGATCACCTGGCCGATCAAGAGATCTCCATTGGCGATTACGTCCTCAGCGGCGGAGAGTTTGCCGCCATGGTTGTTACCGATGCCGTTTGCCGCCTGATTCCGGGTGTTCTCGGAAACTCCGAGTCGGTCCTGGAAGACTCTTTCATGCACGGACAATTGGACTATCCGCAGTACACCCGTCCGGCTGAGTTCCGTGGTTGGAGAGTTCCACCTGTGTTATCGTGTGGCGACCACGAACGGATTCGCAGATGGAGAGAGGAACAGGCTTACCGTAGAACTCGGACGAGAAGGCCGGATCTCCTGGACCACTCCGTCGAGACCGGCGAGGATGACTGAGTACCCACTTCATTTTGAAAAACGCAGTACTGGTTCGCCAGAAGCGCCCCGGATGGAGACATGAACATCATTGACGAGATCGAAAAGGAACAGATGGAGCGTGAGCTCTCCGAGTTCACGCCTGGCGATACGGTTCGGGTGAGCGTCAGGATTCAGGAGGGCGGAAAGGAGAGGATCCAGGCCTTCGAAGGGGTTGTCATCCGCATCAGAAAAAGAGGGGTCCGTTCCACGTTTACGGTTCGGAAGGTCTCTTTCGGGTACGGGGTGGAAAGGATATTTCCCCTCTACTCCCCCAACGTCCAGAACATCGAGCGAGTGAAGAAAGGGAAGGTTCGCCGCGCCAAACTGTATTACCTCCGCCAACGAAGGGGCAAAGCCGCCCGCATCAAAGAGACCCGATAGGCGTCATTTCCGCCTGTGTTCCGTGTCCCATGAGGGCCTTGCGGGATGATGATCGCGAAAGCCCTGTTCTTCCTCTACGTCTTCTACTGTTTCGAGGTCGGAGTGTTCCTGCTCATCTTTCCCTGGTCTAACATCTGGGACCAGAACTCGCTCTTGAGCTACTATCCGGACTTGAGGCTGATCATCCTGAATAACTTTTTTCGCGGGGCGGTTTCCGGTCTGGGGCTCGCCAATCTGCTTCTGGGTTTCTGGGAAGTTGGCCACTTTAGTCGATACTTTGGAAAAGCGTGATCTGGCCATCCCGGTGCTGTACGGGATCACCGATCGCAGGAGTTTCCCCTCCTTCAGCCCTGAAGAGTATCTCGACCTGGCTTTTCAGACTCGGGCGTCAATACTCCAGCTGCGCGAAAAAGACCTTCGGGAAGCGGAGTTGCTGGTGCTGCTTCGGCACGCCGTGCAGCTGGCGCGACGCACGGGTAAACTGCTGCTGCTAAACAGCGCCACCAGCCTGGCAATCGCAGAGCGGGCCGATGGCGTACACCTGCCCGCCAGACTGTCCGTGAGCAGGGCCATCGAGCGGCGCCGGGAATCGGGCAGGAAAGACTTCTTGATCGGCAAGTCCGTCCACTCGCTTGCGGAAGCCGTTCGAGCCGAAAGCGAAGGGGTCGACTACGTCCTCCTCAGCCCGATCTTCCCACCTATCTCCAAACGGTCAAGCCTTCCTGCATTGGGCTGGTCCGGGCTCAGAGAGGCCGCCCAGATGCTGTACATACCGGTCATTGCCCTGGGTGGATTCGATAAATCAACCCAAGCCGAAATCTTTTCTACCAGCGCCCTCGGAGCCGCCGGAATCACCTGGCTCAAACGGGAAATCGACCAACTGTCCAACCGGTAACCGGGCGACCGTTAACCGTTAACCACGAGCGAAGCGAGTCACCCCCAGTAGTGCTGAATCCGGGTCACTCCCCGCTCGATGGTCGAACTCGAGATCCTGAACTCCTCGACGCCGTTCACCTGATCGTAGGCTTGGAGGCTCGAGGAGTCCGCGGTGAAGACATTGAACGCGTAGCGACCTGGAAGCAGTTGCAGGTCTGGAAAAAAAAGGGATCCGTGAAAGAGCCCCCGGTCTGCCCTGGTGAGACGATGTCCAGCGATATTTGTCGTGGTGCAGTAAACCAATACCCCGTCGTTTCGAACCAGTGCCACACCGATTCCGGCGTCATCCTCTTGATGCTTCGGAAAGTGTGCCCAGACATCCAGCCGCAAGGAATCTCCAGGGCGGAAGATGAGGTCCTCGCGACCGGTCGGACGGGAGAGTTCGACCTGTTCGATCGAGCTTCCAGATCCACCCGCAGCCGGACCTTTCAAAGGGGGGACAGTTGCCTGAGAACTCCCGATTCTTTTGCGACACCAGTCCCGGTACGAGTCCACCACACTGGCCTTGTCCAACCACAGGGCTTCGTCGCAGAGGGACTTCACCTGGGTCAGGTTGTGGGAGCAGAAAACGATCGTTGTTCCATTGTCCTGAAATTCCTTGATGCGATCCGTGCACTTCTTCTGAAAGACCTGGTCCCCGACCGAAAGGGCCTCATCAATGACCAGAACGTCAGGGGAAAAACCGGTCGCTACGGCGAATGCCAGCCTCAATGACATACCCGATGAATAGGTTCGTACAGGCTCGTCAATAGCACTCCCCAGCTCACTGAAATCGATGATGTCCGGCTCGAACGCCCGCACCTCGGCTCGGGTCAGTCCCAGCAGAGCAGCGCTGAAGTGGATGTTTTCGCGACCGCTGAACTCCGGGTGAAAGCCTGTTCCCAACTCCAGCAATGCACCAATCGTGCCCGCTACTTGCGCTTTTCCGGTACTCGGGCTGGTCACGCCGCACAGGATCTTGAGCAGTGTGCTCTTTCCCGCGCCGTTGTCACCGACGACTCCCAGCGCCGATCCCCGGGTGAGCTGGAAACTGACATTCCTGAGGGCCGTGAATCGGGGAAAGCCCCGCGTCGGCCTGAGGATGAGCCGACCCCACGATTTCCGATCAGGGAGCAGAGGGTAGCTCTTCTTGAGCCCTCGAACGTCAATTGCCAAATCGCCCATCGTGTGGATTACCTTAACTCCTCTCTACCGGAAATTCCACGGTCCACATTCCGCCACGCTGGAACCCCTTTCAGCAACAACGCGAAACAAACAGGGCTTGAGCCGAGCAGTGCTCTTCCTCGACAATAAGAGCGATTGGACGGTGCGGCGGAGGAGTGGTTTGACTGAGAGCAAGGTGGAGAATCAGGGGCGGCTTCGCGACAGGTTCCAGCAGTTTGCAGAGGATCAACTGGGTGCGTCCCGGCCGGAACTGGAGCAGCAGGAGAGATTCAACCGGGAGGGTTGGCGGCACTGCGCCGAGTTTGGGGTGATGGCACTGCCGGCGGACCCCGCGTTTGGAGGTGACGGTGCCGGCATGCTGCGGGTCATCGAAGCGTTCGAGGGTCTTGGCTATGGCTGCCGTGACAACGGATTGCTGTTCGCCGTCGGAGCCCATATATGGGGATGCCTGCTGCCTGTCGGGGCCTTTGGTTCCAGCCGGCTCAAGAAGCGGTTTGTGCCCTCGCTGGCAGCGGGTGAATCGATCGGCGGGCTGGCGGTAAGCGAACCCAAAGCAGGTTCTGATGCCTTCAATCTTGCGGCCAGCACCAGGCGGGACGGCGACCACTACGTCCTGGACGGGGTGAAGACGTTTGTCACCAACGGGACCGTCGCAGATGTAGTGGTGGTGCTCGCCCGCCATGGCCAACGCAAGGGCCCGGAAGCGCTTTCGGCCTTCCTCGTTGAGAAAGACTCACCCGGCTTTCAGGTGGAGAAGAAGCTTGGGAAAATGGGGCTTCGAACTGCAGAAATGGCCAGGATCCAGCTGGCGGAGTGCAGGATTCCGATCGGCAACAGAATCGGTCCCGAGGGAATCGGTCAATCCCTGTTTACCCATGTCATGGAGTGGGAGCGGGCCTGCATCATGGCTCCCGCTGTGGGCTCCATGCAGTTTCTGCTCGATCGGACGATCCGGTACGCAAAGCAGCGGGTCCAATTCGAGCAGCCGATCTCGAGACAACCCGAAGTGGCGGCTAGAATCCTCCAGATGAAGACCCGCGTGGATACCTCTCGTCTGCTTCTGCACAACACGGGGCAGTTGAAGGAGGAGGGGCAATCCGTGTTGCTGGAGGCTTGTCTTGCCAAACTCTACGTCAGTGAGTGCTGGGTCAAGAACTGTCTCGATGCCATGGCTGTCCACGGCGGTTACGGTTATCTCACCGATTTCGAGATTGAGAAAGAGCTGAGGGATGCGATGGGGAGCCAGTTCTATTCCGGTACCGCAGAGATCCAGCGCCGGACGGCGGCCGCCATCATGGGCCTCTAACCAGGTACCCCAGGGGTGTTCATACGTGTTGCTGCACCGCTTCTTCCGCCACGTCTCCGATCGACCTTACCAGCCGGCGATCATCGACCGGCAGCACGAAATCAGCTATCAAGAGCTCGAAAGCCGGTCCTCCAGGGTGGCTTCCTATCTGCACAGTTGCGGCATTGGACAGCACGCCAGGGTGGCGGTGCTTCTCGACAAATCGATCGAAGCCGTCGTCGTGATTCTGGGTGTGCTCAAGGCTGGCGCGGCCTACGTGCCTTTGGATCCGGCGGCTCCGCGGCGTCGGATTGCGAGCCAGTTGAAAAACTGTGAGCCACAGGCCCTTTTCGTGAACTCCACCTCGCCGGTCCTTTCATACGAGCCAGCCTTGAATGCGCCCAGGACCGTCATAATCGGGGACCCGGCGCCAACCGCAAAGGCACCCCCGGAATGGGAGCTCTGGGACGAGGTTCTCAGGAGTTCCCCGGGTCGGATTGCACCCCATGCGGCAGAGGGGACTGACACCGCCTATCTTCTCTACACCTCGGGGTCCACCGGTGAGCCCAAGGGTGTTGTCATCTCTCACTCTGCGGCCGCGGCCTTCGTAAACTGGGCGGCCGATGCCTTTGAGCTGCGCCCCGCTGACATAGTTTCCAGTCACGCTCCTTTTCATTTCGATCTCTCTGTCTTCGATCTCTTTGCTTCGCTGAGTGCCGGGGCCCGGATCGTGCTGATCCCTAAAGAGATGTCGGTGTTTCCGGCCAGCCTGGCCGCGTTTATCAGAGATCATCGGATCAGCGTCTGGTACTCGGTTCCGACGATACTGTCGCGGCTGGCTCGGCAGGAGGAGCTGACGCCCGGGCTGCTGACATCCCTGCGGCTGATCCTGTTTGCCGGGGAAGTTTTCCCGAGTCCGGACTTTCTCCGTCTCAGCCGGTCGCTTCCAGACACGATATTTTTCAACCTCTACGGGCCTACTGAGACAAATGTCTGCACCTACCACAGGGTCAGCGAGGCCCGGCCCGATGAAGCGATCCCCATCGGGAAGGCCTGTCCGTATGCCAAGGTTTTTGTCCTCAAGCCGGATGGCACACTGGCCCGACCGGGGGAGCGGGGAGAGCTGCTGGTGGCCGGTGATTCGTTGATGTCAGGCTACTGGAAGCGACGGGCGGAAACCCGCAGGGTGAAGCTCTCGCGACCTCCTCCCGCCGTACCCTCGGCTCTGCCCGTCTATCGAACCGGCGACCTGGTTCGCCTTTCCCCGGATGGCAACCTGGTGTTTCTGAACCGCCTGGACTCAATGGTAAAACGCCGTGGATATCGAATCGAACTGGGAGAGATCGAGTCTTGCCTGAACGGGGATCCCGACGTTCTGGAAGCCGCGGTGGTGGCTGCTGGAGAGGACGAAATCGGGCCCACGATTGCAGCATTTGTTGTTTTCGAGGGGGAAGAATCGGCAGACGCCCGGAAAGTGGAAGGGATCATCCGACGGATGCTGCCCGACTACATGCTGCCGGATAGGGTTCACGTCCTGTCCAGCCTGCCGCGCACGTCCCGGGGCAAGGTGGATCGAGAGAAGCTGCGCGAAATGAACGTCGACAACGGTGGATCTTGACCCGCTGGCCACCGCCCTCGCCGATACTCAGGGGTCAACTCCGTACGTAGGACAGGATCTCAGACGCCGCCCGATCCGGGCCACCTGCTTCCCGGAGTCCCGCTCCCAGTTCTCTGGCCGCCGCCGCATAATCAGGATTGAAGAGTAGTTCGTTGATCGTTGCGCGCAGCTTCCCGGGCGTCACCTCGCGGGGCGAAAGGGCGAGACCGGCTCCCAGATCTACAACCCGCCTCGCCACGATCGCCTGCTCCAGAAGGTACGGGACGATCAGCAGCGGTTTGCCGAAGTACAGTGCTTCGCTGACGCTGTTCATCCCGCCTCTGCTGATGAAGAGAATGGAGCGAGGTAGAACTTCCAGCTGCGGTACGTAGGGCTTCAAAACCCAGTGGTCCGGGATCGCGCTCGGAGGTGACCCCAAGAGCTCCGGATGCACCGAGGCAACCACTCGATAGGGCATCTTCTTCAGGACCTCGAAAATCGCGGTGTACAACTCAGGGTCCAGGTTGAACAGAGTCCCCATCGAAACGTAGACCAGTGGCTCTCCATCGGGCAGTTGCCAGTCGGAGAGGCTCGGACCAGCCCGCTCTCCCAGGCAGGTTCCGACAAAACGAAAGGCCTCGCCGAAACTCTCGGAAAAAGGCTGGAAGCTGCGCGAGGTGTAGACCAGATTGAGCTGTTCGGGGCAGAAGTAAAGTTCCATGAGATGGGGGTGCCGGATTCTATAGCGTGAGCGGATTCGCTTTCGCACCCGAATGGAGCGCATGATGGAATAAGTCTTGGCTATGAATCGAGTCGCCGAGAGCGGGGGACGGTAGAGGCCCCGGCCCAGGGAGGCGACACGCTTGTTCAGGGCGAACGTCGTGATCGAGGAGATTGCCGGCAGATCCACAAGTTCGGCAAGACATTTGCCCCACGGCGCCATGGCGTCATGAATCAAATAGTTATAGTCGGAGCCTCGCAGCTCGTCGAGTTCCTTTTCGATGACCGACTCCACGGCCTTCATCATCAGGTAGGGAAGCTGGCTCAGCGAGGCCGTGACGTTGCCTGGATCCTCGAGAAATCGGCTTTGGTATTGGCGGTATGAGGCGCCGGTTTCAACAATAGCGTCCCGGAAGGCCGCCGAGCTGTAGTATGTGACCTGTTCTCCCAGCTCGATCAGCTGGCGCACCACCGGGAGGCTCGGATTCGTATCACCGTGGACCGGGAAACCAAAGAAAACGGCCTTCACCTGTGTTCGCTCCCTTCCGCAAGAATGTACTCAACTGCACCTTTTTCCGTTCTCAGGCATCTTAATATGTAGTAAGGAGGTTCTGAACCCATTCTTGTGACGCTTCTCCGCATTCTTCACCTGTTGTGCCTGGCCGTAGTCACGATCGGAGTCGTGTACGCACAGCAGCAACCGAAAGCATATCGACTCCCTGCCAGGACGTCGACGCCCGCGTTTGAGATCCAGGATCGGTCCCTGCTCAAGATCGACAAAATTAGCGGCAAGTGGGCCCATTTGACCTACGGCTCCGAAGAAGGCTGGGTCGCTGTTTCAGAGCTCCTGGTTTTCCCCGAGCTGCCGGGTGATCGACCAGACGGCGCTTTTTTTCACGTGAGCCCCGATCCCGATCTCAGGCACCAATCCTGGGAGGCGGGGCAGTGGCAGGGCCTGCTCGACTTCGCGACGGGAGAGGCACGTACTCTGGCAAAGGTGACCGATCCGGTGGCCCGTCAGAAGATCGAAGAAACGAATCGAGAGTGGGGCCGGTTGTTCGTCTTCAAGACTCCGCTGTACAGAGCGCAAGGTCTTCGGCTGTACAGCTTCCTGGGCCGGACCTGGAGTATCAATCTGGCGCAGGGCAGAGCCCGGGATAAGAACTGTTTCGGGCAGTCTCTTCCAGATGCCCTCGAGGATCGGGTATTGAAGTCGAATCACGGGCTCCTGGGCAACCGCTCGCTCTTCAAGCGCGGCCGCAGCTATCTGCTGGAACTGCGGTACAGTTTTTGATTCCACACTGGCATCTCAAATCCGTTCCAGAGCCCGCAGTACTTCCTCCGTGGACTCCAGAGAGGGGAAGGCGGCGTCTGGTGAGCAGGCCTCCAGTTGTTCCAAATCAAAGCTTCCCGTTGCGACGGCGACGGTTTTGACGCCGGCTTCACGGGCGTGCTGGATGTCGCGCGGCGTATCGCCGATTACGACCGACTTTCCGCTGAAACGGCTGCCCAGGATGCGGGCGCCCCGCTGCCTCGCCGCGCGTACGATGTCCGTTCTCGATTCGCTGTCGGAGCCAAAGCCACCGAACTGGAAGAAATGCAGGAGATCTCCCTTGCTGAGCTTGCGGCGAGCTCCCCCCGCGACGTTACCGGTGGCCAGACCGCTGAGGAACTGGAGGCTCTGATCGAGATGTTCGAGAAGCTGGTTCACTCCTGGAAGAACGCGAAAATGGGAGCAGCGGTGCAATTCCTCGTCCAGGTGACCCCCGTAGACGGCCATAAACTCCTCACTCAGGCCCCCGTCGAAGTTGCGGCCGGCGCCGGCCAGGGCTTCACGGATGATCATCATGTCCGTCTTTCCGTCCAGCGGAAGTTGCACTCTCAGTGTCTCGATCTGGTAGCACTGTCGAATCGTCCTTTCCAGGGCGCGACTGCCCGCTCCTTTGGCCGATATCAGGGTTCCGTCGATATCGAAGAGAATGAGGTCGGTCATGGGTGGAACTTTTCCGGCTGAAGCATCGTAATCACAGGCTGAGAGGATGCGGCAAAGATGAATACATGAAGGCGATGAATCGTATCAGACTCGGAGCCTATAGTAGCGGGGAACAGTAGGTTCCCCCGGCTTTTTTGGAGAATGGGAGATCTGGATGTTTGAGCTTCTTTTCGTGTTGAGCCTGATCCTTTGTGGGGCCCTGTGTGCGGTTCTGCTGACCGTGGGGTTGTTCAAGCTCTTTTTGGGACTGTTGCTGTTGCCGGTCAAGATTGTCGGGTTTGTCCTCCACTTTGTGGTCAGTCTGGTAGTCGGAGTCATTGGCCTGGTGGTTGCTTTGGTCTTCCTTCCCGTGGCGGTCGTGATGATTCCAATCCTGATTGTGGTGTGTGTCCTGGCACTCCCCCTTCTCTTCATCTGGGGACTGTTCCACCTGGCCTTCTGATCTGGTTCCTGGAATGAAGCCTGCCGGCCTGCTGGAAGCCACTCTCTACGCTGCGGATCTGGAGGCGGCGGAGGATTTCTATCGCAAGGTTCTGGGACTCGAGGTCTACTCGCGCGACCCCGGTCGCGACGTCTTTTTCCGCTGCGGTCGCGGTATGTTCCTGGTCTTCAATCCCCGCCGGACTTCACAAAACGGAAACTCCCCAGTCCCTCGACACGGTGCTACCGGTCCCGGTCATGTGGCCTTTCGAATGGAAGATGAAGACGTAGAGAATTGGAAGGTTCACCTGAAAGCTGAAGGTGTGGAGATCGAAAAGGAAATCTCCTGGCCCGGGGGCGGCCGCTCTCTATACTTTCGGGATCCCGCCGGCAACTCCGTCGAGCTTGCCACAGCGCAACTTTGGGGGTTGTAGCGCTAGCCTGGTTACCGGTTTCGCACGAACCGCCCGGGGGGCAGAAAGTCTTGCCCACCTTTCAGCCGTTAACCGCTGACGAGTAGTATGATGCCGTGGTGAGGGAATCCCCGTGAGAGATTTGATTGAGGACTTCGTATCCAGACGAGTGTGGGCGATCGTTGGTTTTTCTGCGGATCCCCTCAAGTTCGGGCATCGCATCTATTTTGACCTCCGGCGAGCCGGCTACCAGGTCTATGCCGTCAACGCAAAAGGGGGCAGGCTGGCCGGCCAATCTGTGTACTCAGAGGTTGGTGAGCTCCCGGTTCCGGTCGATGTGGTCGATCTGGTGGTCCCGCCGGAAGAAGGAATTCATGTAGTTCGCCAATGCCGGCAAGAAGATCTGAACCGGATCTGGCTGCAGCCGGGCGCCGAGTCCTCCGACATCATTGATTGCTGCAATCAACACCGGATGCAGGTGGTGCACGGCGCCTGCGCCATGGTCGAGAAGAGGAGATTTGTCTCCGTGCGCAAGACGCAAGAGGAATAGCGGCCATGCTGGACAGGCGTCGTTTTCTGGGCTCGATTGGAGCTTCCGCGACAGCCAGCTTCGCGGGGTTGTCTTCACCGGGCATGGCTCGGGCGCTGGCAGCGGCCGAAGAAGCAGAGCGAAGTGGCCTCTCCGCCGAGCAGAGTGCCGGCGACGAGAGCTTCTGGTCTGAGATCCAGGAGGCCTTTACGGTAGACCGCAGCCTCGTCAACCTCGACAACGGCGGCGTATGTTCTTCACCGGTCGTCGTCCAGGAGGCCATGAAGCGACACCTCGATTACTCGAACCTGGCGCCTGCCTACACAATGCTGCAAGTCCTCGAACCTCAGCGCGAGACGGTTCGAAGAGGGCTGGCGCGAGCCTTTGGATCTTCCCACCGAGAGATCGCCATCACTCGAAACGCGTCGGAAAGCCTTCAGATCTGCCAGCTTGGCCACGACCTCGAGCCGGGGGACGAGGTACTGACTACCGATCAGGACTACCCACGCATGATCACCGCCTGGAAACAGCGAGAAAGACGGGAAGGCATCGTTCTGAGGCAGATTCGAATTCCCGTTCCGGCTGAGGACCCCGACCACATCGTAGGTCTGTTCGAACGGAATCTGACGCCCCGAACCCGAATCATCCTGATGTGTCACATGATCAATCTGACCGGCCAGATCCTGCCCGTCCGGAAGGTCGTTCGAATGGCTCGCGGGCGGGGGGTGCCCGTGATCGTAGACGGCGCCCAGGCCTTCGCTCACATCGACTTCAGGCACAGCGACCTGAAATGCGATTATTACGCCTCCAGCCTTCACAAGTGGCTGTTCGCTCCTCACGGAACCGGCTTTCTCTACGTCCGGAAGCGGAAAATTCGGGATCTGTGGCCGCTCATGGCGGCGGGGGTACATCTAGACCGGAACATCCGTAAGTTCGAAGAAATCGGAACTCATCCCGCGGCCAATTTTGTCGCTATTGCCGAGGCCCTGACCTTTCATCAAACCATCGGACCGGCTCGAAAAGAGGCCAGACTCCGCTATCTCACCAGATACTGGGCCGAGCGCCTTTTGCAAAACGAGCGAGTACGCCTGAATACGAGTCTTCGGTCTGAGTTTTCCTGCGCCCTGGCCAACTTCCGCGTCGACGGCCTCGACAACCGGGCCCTGGCCCGCGATCTGTGGACAAGACATCGCATCCTGGTGTCGTACATCGGCCATCGGGACTGCAGGGGTATTCGGGTGACGCCGGCCGTTTATACAACCGTGCCGGAACTGGATCGCTTCTGTGACGCCGTCGAGGGCGCAATTGCAAACGGGATCGGTAAAACCTGAGCGATCCCGTATTTGTGGATGGGGGTACGGAGGCCCGGCCGGTTCGCGTCAGCCCAACGATTTGACGAAAACGATTGCATCCTCCCGTCCGTCGTCCGCAGGGTAGTAACCCGGTTTGATCGACTGCCTCAGGAAGCCGCAGGACAGGTAAAGATTGAGCGCTTTCCGGTTCGACCTGCGGACCTCCAGAACGGCGTGTTCCACATGCGTGTCGAGCTGGTTCAGAATGTGATTCAGCAGCTTTCTTCCGTAGCCCTGTCCCCTCCATCTCCTGTCCACACAGATGTTCAGGATATGGGCCAGAGATCCTTCCACCTGACAGATCACGTAACCGACGATGCACTTGTCAGCCTCCAGGACCCAGCTCTCACAGCCACGATCGATGAGGATGTGAAAAGAGATGTCGGTCCATGAGGGCTTGAACGTGGCCTGCTCGATCTGCATCACCTGGCTGACGTGATCGTGGGTCATGCGCTTCAGGTCCAGCTTCACAGGGGCAGCGGCCCTGCTCTGATATCTCAAACTGCGTTCAACCACCGCTGGATCTCCTGGCTGATTTCCTCTCGAACCTGAGCCGGAGTCCGACCCAGCTTCTTCAGGGTTCTAAAGGAATGGTCGCCGCCCTCGACGACGTGCAGGTTAACCGGGCCGGTGAGTCTCTCCATCTCCTGCATCAACAGGCGAAGACTGCACAGGGAGTCTCGACTGCCCTGGACGAAGAAAGACCGGCATTGAATCTTTTCCCAGTGGGAGGTTCGAAGCTGCTCCTGGCGCCCCGGAGGATGCAGGGGATACCCCAGGAAGAGGAGTCCGCTTACCTTCTCTTCGGAGGCTGCCAGGTAGGAGGCAATCCTCCCCCCCATGGACTTGCCTCCAATGATTACCCGCCGGGTGCTCAAAGGGCTTTCTCGCAGGCCCTGCACCACGGCTCGGAAGGTCGCTTCCAGCAGGGGTCGCCGATCGGGCGCTCGCCGTCCCTGCTCTTTGTAAGGAAAGTTGAAGCGAATCGCCAGATTCCCCGCCTCGGCCAATCGACCGTGGAAGTCAACCATAAATTCGTGGTTCATGTCGGCGCCCGCTCCATGAGCCAGAATCACGGCTGTACCCTGATCGCGGTCGAAGGAAGATGGAACCGCCCAGACGCTGGACACGACCAGGTCTTCCGCGACTCTGATCGATCTGTCTTGCAGTTCCATTCGGCATGCCTCGCACTGAGAGTTGGACTATTCTACAGCGTTTGACCTCGGGAGGGTGATCTGTCGCCCCTCCGGGGCTGATTGTGTTGGTCACCGGTGTCCGTGGGCTTGCGCCGGGGCTATTTCCTTCCGGCCGCTCCGCGGCCTCCAACCAGCCCCCGGAGGGGGCGAAAGGGAATAGCCGGGGCCGGGAGGCCCCGGAACCGGTTTGGGACCACCCAGGCAGCCCCCAAAGGGGGCGACAGACAATAGCCGGGGCCGAGAGGCCCCGGTCGTACACAGGGGTGGGCTAGAAGGCAGAACCGGGAACCTGTTACATTGAGTGGCCCGGCGGGTTCGCTGCCGGGGCGAAGCTGCAAAGGGAGAGGCTCATGCCGGAAGATGAGGGCAAAGCAAACAGCAGGAATCAAATCCATCGCCGGGATTTTGTCGAACGAACCGCAGCCGCCGGCAGCTTCATGATCCTGAACTCGGGCCTGGTGCGGGGTACAGCGGCCAACTCGGCGCTTCAGCTGGGCGTTCTTGGCTGTGGCGGCCGTGGCAAAACTGTCGGTCACGGGTTTTTGACGAACACCAACTCACGAGTCCACGCCCTGGGCGACGTCTTTCAGGATCAGCTCAAGCAGTTTGAGGACGAACTCAACAGCGCCTATGCAGAGAAGGGAACCGCTGCCGTGGACCGCTCACTCGTGTTCAAGGGACCGAGTGCTTTCAGGAAACTGGCGTATTCCAGCGAGGTGGACGCTGTTGTCATCGCTACGCCTCCCTACTACCACCCCGAACACCTGCAGGCTGTGGTAGACGCCGGCAAGCATGCCTACTGCGAAAAACCAGTCGCCGTGGATGTGGCCGGCTGCAGGCATGTGATGCAAATCGCCAGGCAGGCCGAGGGGCGGCTCAGCCTCGACGTGGGTTTTCAGATTCGCAGCGCTCCGCCCTTTATCGAATTGACGAAGAGGATCCACAGCGGGGCTCTGGGACGGATCGGCTCGGGCCTCGCCTACTACTACGCCGGAGCCCTGAAGAGGCCAGATTTCCCGAACGCCCCGCCCCTGGAGAGACGGCTGCGCAGCTGGGTTTTCGACCGGACCCTCTCCGGCGACATCATCGTGGAACAGAATATCCACGTCATCGACGTTTGTAACTGGGTGTTGCAGGGACATCCCATCAAAGCCACCGGGTCGGGCGGTCGAAAGGTGGTCCAGAACAGCGGGAACTGCTACGACCACTTCAATGTGATCTATACCTATCCCGGCGATGTCGTCATCACCTTTGCCTCCACCCAATATCTGCAGGGCTGGTTCGATGTCTGCGAGCGCTTCTTCGGGAGCAAGGGGGTCTCGGAGGCCCATTACAGCGAGCCGGTTGCCATTTACGGCGAAGAGCCCTGGGACTATTTCAACGAACTGGCTGTCCGGATGCAGAAAGGGGACGCTGAGTTCTCCGAGACGGGAGATTTCGGTGGCGCCCTGGCCGACTCCGACCCGGAGAAGCAGAAAGGGTTCGAAGCCAGCATCCGTTCGGGCGACTATCACAACCAGGCCCGGCAGGGAGCCGAGTCAGCCTTGAGCGCTATTCTCGGGCGCGAAGCAGCTTACACCGGCGAGAGCGTCAGCTGGTACGATTTGCTCCAGTCCAACCAGCGCTGGGAAGCCGGGTTGGATTTGACCAGGCTGTGAGCCTGGAAGTTGTCGAGGAGGACCCTTTGTTTTGAGCCTTTCCCGAACTGAGATCGAAGCGTGGCTGCAGCAGACCTGGGCTTTTGCCGAGCCCCGACTCGTGGCGTCGGGGGGAGTTCTTCTCGTCGCCGTAGTCATTTACTTTGTACTTCGCTGGCTGCTCGGCTTTCTTGAGCACCGCCTGGCCTCGAAGACAGAAACGGAAGTGGACGACTGCGTTGTCTGTCTGATGCGCCGGGCGCTTCTGATGTCGGTTGTATTCGGAGCCATATGGCGGGTGGCGATTGTCTGGGACCAGGGGTTCCTGGGTAACATCATCTCTGCCCTCTGGGTCCTGGCCCTCTCGTTCCCCCTCAGCCGTTTTGTGTCCGATCTGTTGAAAATCGTCGAGCAGAAAGTAGTCGCCAGAACAGAGACGAAACTCGATGATACCGTCCTGCCTCTTGCCAATCGAATGATCCAGTTTCTGGTCGTTGGAGTGGGGATTCTAAGCGCCATGCTGGTCATGGGCTGGGAGATCACTCCTCTGCTGGGGATTGGCGGCGTGGCCGGCCTGGCTCTCTCGTTTGCGGCCAAGGACACACTCTCCAATTTGATTGCCGGATTCCTTCTGATTCTGGATCAGCCTTTCCAGGTAGGTGATCGTATCGAGATCTGGGGAGCCCCCAAGAACACGGCATCCTGGGGAGATGTTATTGAAATCGGCCTGCGAGCCACCAAGATCAAAACCACGGACAACCTGGTCGTCGTGATTCCCAACGCCGAGATCATGCAGAGGGACATCATCAACTACACAGACTCGGGAGATCACCTCCGGCTGCGGGTTCCCATCGGGATCGCCTACGATGCGGATGTCGAAAAGGCAAAGGCCCTGGTCAAGCAGGTTGCGGCGGGTATCGAGGGCGTAATGGCAGAACCTGCACCGGTAGTCATCATTCGGCGCTTTGGAGATTCCGCCGTTGATCTGGAGGCCAGGGTGTGGGTGCGGAATGCCCGCCGGCGACGGGATATTGGGGACCAGCTGACCGAAGGAGTCAAGGCGGCCTTCGATGCCTCCGGAATCGAAATCCCCTTTCCCAAGCGCGACATTTACGTCAAGAACATGTCCCAGACGGATCCGGCGACGGATGCGGCGGAATAGGGAGGGCCCATGGCACGGCGTTACTGGCTGATGAAGAGTGAACCCGAAGCCTACTCCATAGAGGACCTGGAGCGGGATGGCCAGACCTACTGGGACGGAGTCCGGAACTACCAGGCGCGGAATTTCATGCGGGACGACATGCGGATCGGAGATGGCGTGCTTTATTACCACAGCAACTGCAAGCCTCCCGGAGTCGTCGGACTGGCCCGAATCGTGAAGGAAAGCCACCCGGATCACACGGCTTTCGATGCTGCCGACAAACACTACGATCCCAAGTCCGACCCTTCCAATCCCCGCTGGTTCATGGTGGACATCGAATTCTTGGCCCGTTTCGATCAGATCGTTCCGCTGGAAGCCCTCAAGTCGGAACCGGGACTGGAAGAAATGGTCGTGACCAAGCGAAGTCGCCTGTCAGTTCAGCCCGTCGCGGCCGCCGAATTTGAAGTCGTGAAGAAGATGGCAGGAATCCCCTGAGGCCCTCCCACTTTAAGCCCGCACCCGGGGGCGCCTACTTCAGATACTGATCGAGCCAGTCAAAGAAGAGGCGCTGCCACAAGATGCCATTCTGGGGGGATTGGATCCAGTGGCCTTCATCCGGGTAGTAGACGAAGCGGCTGGCAATACCCTGCAGCTGGGCCGCTGTGAAGGCCTGCATGCTTTCCGTAACGGGAACCCGAAAATCTTTCTGGCCGTGGATGATCAAAATCGGAGTGTCCCAGTTGCTGACGTACTTGTGGGGCGAAAACGCGGCGTAGCTGGCGGGTTCGGGATCGCGCCAGTACGGCCCTTCCAAATCGTGATTTACGAAAAAGATCTCCTCGGTGGCGCCGAACATGCTTTCCAGGTTGAAGACCCCCGCGTGAGCGATGAAGGTTTTGAAGCGTCCTTCGTGATGTCCCGCTAGAAAAAAAACCGAATAACCTCCAAAGCTGGCGCCCACTGCTCCCAGCCGGTTGCGATCTACGTAGGGCTCGGCCGAGACATCGTCGATAGCGCTCAGGTAGTCCCGCATTGCCTGGCCTCCCCAGTCACCTGCGATCGCATCGTTCCAGGCCTGCCCGAAGCTGGGAAGACCGCGCCGGTTGGGGGCGACGACGATGTAATCATGGGCCGCCATCATCTGGAAGTTCCAGCGGTAGGAGAAGAACTGGCTGACGGTGGACTGCGGCCCTCCCTGGCAATACAAAAGAGCCGGGTACTGTTGCTCCCGGTTGAAGTCGGGAGGATAGATGGCCCAGACCAGCATCTGTTTGCCGTCCGTCGTTTTGACCCATCGCTCTTTGACTTTCCCAAGCTCGACGTTGCGCAGCCGCTCTCGATTCGTGAAGGTCAGCCCCACGGCCTCACCCGACGTCGAATCGACCCGGTAAAGCTCTGTGGGCGCGGACATGGACATCCTTGAGGCGATCAAGGTGTTCGAGTCGGGACCTTTCTGGATAGATGTGTAATCGTGCTGGCCCCGGGTGATCTGCCGGGTCTTGCCGGAGCCGGTGTCGAGAGCGTAGATCTGAGCGGTTCCCTTCGTCTCGCTGATAAACAGGAGCGTGCTCGGGTCGGCGCCGGGCAGAAGATGCGAGACGTTCCGATCGAGACCGGCGCTCAATTCCCGAAGTTTGCCGGAGCCCAGTTCGTATTCCATGAGTCTCTGGCGATCCGCTTCATAGCCGGCGGTGGCCATGCTCAACCAGAAGAGGCGGCGGCCATCCGGATGAAACACAGGCTCGATGTCGTATCCGGGATTGGCCCCGCTCACATTTCGGGTTTCTCCGCTCTCGACATCGTACAGGTAGATGTCGGAGTTGGTACTTTGAGTGTACTCGGTTCCCGAGGACTTCTTGCACGTGTAGGCAAGAATGCGCCCGTCCGGGCTCCAGCCGATCTGCTCAACCCCCCCGAAAGGATTCAGCGGAGTGTCGAATCGCTCCGATTTCATCAGATCCGTCCCCTGGCCGACTCTGCCCTTGCGGTAGGGAGCGACGAACAGGTGGCTGTAGGCATGGTCATGCCAGGAGTCCCAGTGGCGAAACATGAGCGAGTCGATGATCCGGGCCTCGGCAGCGGGCAGATCAGGGTGCCGGTCAGTGGTAGTCTCGTCGAGCTTGACGTTGCGAGTGAAAGAAATGTGGTTTCCTGATGGAGAGTAGAGAAAGTTAAGGATTCCTCCCTGCACCCTGGTTCTTTGAGATTTCCTTGATCCGTGCGGATTCATCTCCCACAACTGGATGGAACCGCTGCGAGCCGAGAGAAAGCCGATCCTTTTGCCGTCGGGGCGCCAGCGGGCATTGAACTCGTTTCCCTCGAAGCTGGTGATTCTCCGCGGCTCTCCTCCACTGGAAGCAACCAGATGGAGATCGCGGTTCGCCTTGTTTTTCTCAACGTCGTGGAAGGTCACCCCGTACACCACCCATTGGCCATCGGGAGATACCTGTGGATCAGAGACCCGTCCCAGTTCCTGCAGGAGCCGGGGCGTCAGTCTCCCTGCCCGCAGAGCCGCTGCCGGCTGCACCACGAGGAGAACCAACACCGCCGCGCCCCCAAGCAAAAACCCCAAAGCCCTCAAACCCTTCATCCGCCAACCTTCAACCGCTAACCCGGGAACGCTAGCGCGTTCCCGCCCCTTCCTTGAGCGCAAAGAGCATCGTGCGCGAAGCAACAAAGAGCACACCGCCGTCCGCCACCGGCGTCGTGTAGACGGCTCTCCCGAGGTTTGGCTCAGCCAGCAACTCCATCTTCTTTCCGGCCCGCAGCACAGCTACATCTCCGTCTTCATCTCCCAGGTAAACCTTGCCGTCGGCGACAAGGGCGGAGCCCCAGACAGCTGCGAAGGCATCGTAAGTCCAATGGTGTTCGCCGGTCCCGGCATTGAGGCAATAAAGGAAGCCGGAGAGGTCGGCCACGTACAGAAGGCCGTCGGCAATGGCCGCCGTCGACATGGTGCGATAAATGTCTTTGCCTCCGCGATGCCAGACGACAGCCTTCTCCGTGACATCGCCCGTCATGGTCGCGTCGACTGCCCAGAAGTTGCCGGGTGCTTCGCCGTGTTCCGGATCCTGGCCGACACCGATATAGACCTTGTTGTCATAGATCACCGGGGTCGAAATGATGTTGTTCTTGGTTCCTGCCCCTCCCAGTTCCCACTTGGACCCCCTGGGATTGCAGTCGAACTTCCAGATCAGCTTGCCACTTTCTGGGACGAAGGAATAAATCCAGCCGTCGCCTCCCGGGAAGATGACCTGGGGCTCCCCGTTGACAACACCGTAGGAGGGGTTCGACCAGGATCCATGGAGAATCTCCAACCCGGGAGAGTCGTCTTCCCAGACCAGTTTTCCTGTGTTCTTCTCCAGAGCCAGAAAGCTGGGTGCGAGCGGGACGGGAACGTTGAAGTGACCCTCATCCACCCCGTTTCCGCTCACCGTGAAGAGGAGATTCCCGACGATCAGCGGGTTCCCGGCCGCCAGGTTGTGAGGAAACACGTCCAGATCCCCGATCATGTCCACTTTCCAGATGACGTCTTCATCGGTCGGGCCGGTATTCTCCTCGTCACGGTAAGGTCCGTCGTTTTCACCGTCGTGGAAGCCGGCGGTATCAGCGCAGATGATCTCGGCCCGATTCGAGACATAGTAGAGCCTGTCCCCCTCCACGTACGGCCCCGAGCAGACTCCCTGCTGGGGCCAGTCATGAACCCGGCCGGCCGGCAGTTTGGCGTGGGCCCCCTGCCACAGGAAATGCCCGTCGGAGGTGCGAAAAGCCATCATGTTGCCCCGGTCTCCCGACAACTTTGGATTGCGCAGCCCTTCGTTGTTCGTCCCCACATAGATCTGGCCCTCGAAAACCACCGGACCTCCGTAGCTCTGGGTCCCCAGAGGCTGCTTCCAGAGTACGTTCTTCCCGGTCTCGAGATTCCAGTCCGAGGGAAGGTTGGTTTCAGAGGACACCATGTTGCGGGACGGAGTCCCCCCGAACATGGAAGCCTTCTTCTGGGCCTGGAGGGGATAAACTACCGACAGTAGAAAAAGACTGGACAAAATGAGAACGAGACGCTGCATGTCGTGGTCCTATCTGTTGGTGGTCACCTTGACCTGGTCGAAATGAACGGGTGCCGGCGAGTACGCGTACAGCGCCGGGCTTCCCTTTGGAATCGGATGCGGATCCTCCGCAACGATCGTCCAGCCGGCCGGCTCAGGACTCTCGCGGGGCCAGACCTTTCCCCGGATCGTCGCCTTTTCCGCGTTGGCGTCCACTCTCAGTTTGATGCGATACCAGCGGTCGGCCTCCCATTGAAAGGGTACCTGAACCGCCATTCGGCGCTCGGCTGTCCACGACCGCACCTGAATCTGCTGATGCGCTCCCATGACATCCAGGGTGTAGCCGCTGTTGATGAGACCCATGTCGGGTACCCTGCGGGCAGTTCTGGTGGCCCGCAGGTCCGCTTCAATCGTATAGTCGCTCCAATCGGAGGGCCCGATGAAGGTCCGGTGCCGGTGGATCGATCGAGCGGCCGGGTGTTTGACCAGGAAGCGGTTCCCGCCTTCCTCTTCGGCGACTTTGAAGTGAATGCGAGCTCCCAGAAAGTAGTCCGGGATCCGGTCAACTGCAGTCGACTGGAAGTCTTCCTCGAGTTCAGGGCCTCCAAAGATCCGCACCCGGGCTTCTGCGGTCAAGTCTCCCAGCCTGGCCCGCAACACACCCACTTGCGCCGTGGCATCGTGGTCCGGCTCGAACTCGCCGTGTTGATTCACAGACCCGCCGAGTCCGATCAGTTCCCAGTCGGCCTGCCTTTCGCCCAAGGGGCGACCCAGCTTGTCGAAGGCCAGCACCCGGAAACGTCTTTTTTCCGTGGACTGCATTCGTACTTCTGCCGGTGCCGGCAGAATGACGGCGGCGTCCCTTCGTCCCGGTGAGGGAGATTCTGCGAGGGGCTTAGCAGCACCGGTCGGCAGCTGAATCGAGGGATCACCAATCGCGTAGATGCCCCCTTCAGTGGTGAAAAAGACGCGCCCGCGGGCTATCGCTGCAGACCCATAGATCTCGGCGTATCTGTTCGTCTCCACCGTCAGATGCTCTTCGTCCAGCGAGCGGACTCCATCCTCGGCCACCTCGAGGATGTGAAACCGGCCATTCACCTCGGTGGCGAAGATCTTGCCGTCGGCCCACACGGGAGAGCCCTTCCCGACAGTGCCCAGACTGAAGTCCCAGAGCTCGGCGCCGTTGGAGGCATCCAGGCCGTGAAGATTGCCCGAGTTGTCGACGACGAAAAGCCTTCCGTCCTTGAGCAAGGGTGAGGAAAAGCCGACCGACAGAGAGGCTCGCCACTTTTCATGGGTGTCGGTTACGTCACCGGAGCCGGTCGCGTCGATTGCCACGACGGCTCCCATGACGCCGCCCTCAACGTTCTCTTCGCTGTGTGCGGCGTATACGGTTTTGTTCTCGACCACAACTGAAGTGTTGATTCCCCTCTTGCTGAGCCGAAACCGCCACACGGGTCGGCCTGTACGAGCCTGAATGGCGCAAACGGACCCATCGGCATTGCCCTGAATGAGTAGACGCCGGCCCCCGATAGTGGCCACGGCCGGAGTCGACTGCGTGTTCAGATCGGGTGGGCGCTCCCCGGGCGAGGCCACCCACAGGAGTTCTCCCGTTTTCTTGGCAAACGCAAAGGTTCTGTGCCGAGGCGCGGACCATGCGCCCCAGCTCGAGCTGACGAAGGTAACGATCACGCGGCCTTCGTCGACAACCGGGGTCTGCGTGCGGCCTCCGTACCCGGAAAAAAACCCGAAGTCCTCGGTCAGGGATCGGGACCAGACCACCTCTCCGGCGGCGTCCAGACACAGAAAAACCCCTCCCACTCCCTGCACGTAAAGGTATCCCGTCTCAGGGTCGCCGGCGATGTTGGCCCATCCGACACGGTTCCAGGGGACCGTTGTCAGGTGCACATTGAAGCGGCGCTCCCAGAGCCTGCGGCCATCCCGGATGTCAAAGCAGGCAACCATTTCCTGCCGGTGAATTCCTGCGCCGACGCGACCGTTCGCACACACCCTGTCTCCCATAACGATCGGAGTGGAACGGCCCGTGAACGGTGCGCTCCAGAGCAGGTTGGCACCGTCAATGGACCAGCTCAAGACGAGACCCTTCTGGTCGGAGATTCCATTGCCATGAGGGCCGCGCCAGGCCGGCCAGTCGGAGGCCAGGCTGCCGGGGACGCCGGCCATGAGGATGCATGTTTGCAGTAAGAGGCGGGTCAGGCGCATGAAAACCGATTCCAGCTTACCTACCTTGCTCATTGGCTTCGGGTCCTTCACCGGCCGGCCCGTCGGTTTCCTCAGGGGGGATCTCCGGAAGCGGGGGGAGGCCCGCGTCTCCCTGACTCCAGTTTTTCTGTAGAGCCCTGACGGCGGCAGCCAGCGATTGCCGATCTCCCAGAGCCTCGGACACGCCCGCCATACCCATCAGGGAAAGAGATCGCCCCGGGTTGATGCGCAGGGACTCCGCGTAGGCCTCTTGAGCTTCAGCGGCTTGACCCAGTGCAAACAGAATGTCTCCCAGCATTTCGAAAGCCGGTTTCACGGGGATCGGGGGCCCGAATTCGGCAGAAGTCTGAGCCTGCAGTCGGACCGCTTCCCGGGCCAGATTCAGAGCCTGCCTCTTTTGATCCAGCCGCAGCAGCACGAAGGCCTCCAACTGGCGCGCCATGATGCGGACAGGCAGCTCGTCGTCGGCACGGCGCTCTTCGGGCTTGGGCAGACGCTTTATTTTCCTTACCAGCTGCAGCGACTGGTCCATCAGGCCCTGGTGGATCATCTGCATCCCGTGTGCGAACAACACCGCCGCCTGGGCCTTGACTCTCAAATCGGAGACCTCGAATCCCGCCAGCAGGTCAGAGTCCCAGTCCCGGGTCTCGATGATATGGGACGCTCGCATGTAAGCAATGTGGCGCCGGGCGGACTGGGAAGGGGACCGGGCTGCCAGGTCGTTCACCTGCTCCAGCGTGCGGCCGGCTTCCTGATGGCGGCCGAGTTGGAGAAGGCTGTAGTGTTTCCACCACAGAGCATGGTAGGCGCTGCGCAGGTTCTGTTTATCGAGCGCCGCCTGGACCGACGCGGTGTTCGAGTCAACCGAATCCTGCCAGCGTCCCAGGGCCATGAAAATATGCGACGGCATGTGCAGCGCGTGGGGTGCACCGGGTGCAATTGCTGCATAGACGCGGGCCGCTCTGAGTCCCAGCGGGGCGTGGACCGCCTCGTCATAGGAGTGAATCAGATAGTGGACGGCGCCCGGATGGCGAGGATTGCGGGCGAAAACCTCTTCGGCGATGGCTGCCGCTCGTATGTAGGTCCTAATAATTCGCTTGCCCTGGGCGGTACCCAGCAGCGAAAGAGCGTGAAACGAGGCGGCCTCCAGATCGTCTGGATAGGCAGCAGAGAGCCGCCGCATGGCAATGAAATACCTGAAGTCGCAGCGGGGCTTCTCCTCTTCGCAGTAGAGCTCGTCAATAGCCCGCAGGTAGCCCTTCTCACGTTCGCTTCCGGCCTTTGCCAGTCGCTTGACTTGAGTCTCTCCCAGCTTCGACAAAGCCTCCCGGGCCAATGGTTTGTCCTGCTCCCGCCACAGGGGGTGGTTGTGGGTCATCGCTTCACCCCAGTAGGCAAGTGCAAACCCGGGATCCACCTGCTGGGCCCTCAGGAACTCCCGGCGTGCGTCTGCGTACTCGAAACTGTGAAGAAGCAGAACTCCTCTGTGAAAATGCGGCTGGGCTTCGGGGGCCCCCGAGGTGTGGAAGTCTATATCACCCAGATCTCCTTCGGCGGTCGGCGGCGCTCCCGCCGGGTTCGCGAGGGCGATCAGAAGCAGTAGGGCAGGGGGCGAATGCATGCGAGCTCAACAAACGTCATCGTATTTAGTACTTATGGAAGTAAGTACTAGCTCAGTTTGCTCTCTTTGTAGATGACGTGCTTGCGCACTACCGGGTCATATTTCTTGAGCACGAGCTTGGCGGTCGTATTTCTGCGGTTCTTCAAGGTGGTGTAAAAATGACCGGTTCCGGCACTGGAGACCAGTTTAATTTTCTCGCGCATCGTTCAATCTCCCTCCGGGAGGGCGTGACCGTACTTGCGGCGAAACCGCTCAACCCTCCCCTCCGAGTCGACCAGCTTCTGCTGCCCGGTCCAGAAAGGATGACTGGATGAAGAGATCTCAATGCGGATCTCGTAGTGCTCGACACCGTCGATGTCGCGAGTCACGTCACTGGTGGCCGTAGACATCGTAGTGAGTTCTTCGCCCGTGCTGCTGTCTACAAAGATAACCGGATGGTAATCGGGGTGAATTCGTGACTTCATGGTTTGTTCCTCGATCAGACTATTATTTTGCCCTAACTGAGTGAACCAGAGCAAGACACAACCCACCGGGTCTGGTAGACTCCCGGCAAAATCAAAACTCAGGAGGCAAACATGAATTCTCTCATCAAGATGCCCTTGATCCTGGCCGCGGTGATCATCCTGGCCCGGCTCGCGCTGGAGGGCGTTGGCGCCCCCTCGGCGATCACTTTCATTGTAGGCGTGTCCTGGCTCCACCTCTTCGTGCCCATATATCTGGGTCTGCGTGTCGCCGGCGCGGGCGGCTCCAGGCCCTTCAAAGATCTGTTCATGGCGATCTTCTTTTTCACGTTGTTCACGCGGCTGATGGTATTCGCTACGTACGTAATCGCCTACCCTCTGGGTTGGACTGCGAATCGCTTCAGCCTCGAGGGGGGAGGAGGCGTCGGTGCCGAGTCAGCACTCTCTGGCATGCTCCTCATTCCGGGAGGAAACCTCATTCTGGCGGTCGTAGTCGGCCCGATTATCGGCATGATTCTGGGCTCGATCACGCTCCTGATCAAGCGAAAAATGGCCCCGGCCCCCGCCCCGGGGCCCTGCCCGCTCTTTCCTGACATCACACGGCGGTCGCGGCCCTGACCCTCCCACTCTAGTCCTGACCCAAAATCTCCTCCACGCTGAGGCGTGAGATGCTGTGATAGCCGGGCCTGGCCTGCCGGTAGATTCTTCTGGCCCTCTCCAGGCCCTCCGTGGTGCGGGCCAGCTGCCGATACAGAGGCAGCAGGAACTTGCGCCGTCCCTGCCGGGTCAGAAAACCCTGGAGTGCCTCCTGGGCGGGATATCCGGTCTTCAGGCACAGCAGTAGCCAATCGTGAAGGATTTCCGAGTTGCCCGAGCGTGTGAAGTGGAAGACCCGGTCCAGGTCAGCCAGCCGCCCCGGGTCCAGGTCGTCGGGCAGGTTGCGTAGAAAATAGAGAAAATGGTGAGCTGTCCAGTTTTTCGAATCGAGGGTTGAAGCGCTCCCGCCCCCGGTGAAAGCGGCCAGCTGGGCGCGTACCTGCTCCAGTGCCCGGGATCGGGGCTCAGGACAGTTCGAAGGAAGTCCTGGGCCGTAGATCCAATTCTCGATCTGAAGGTTTTCTTCCTGAGTGCGATCGCCGGCGATCAGGTGCTCACCGAGATAGCGGACGAAGGTTCTCGAGTCGACTGACTGAAACGCGTATTCCTGGAAGTAGCGAGCCAGAAAACGATCCCACTCGCGGCGGCCCGCGGCGGCCTCGATTGCGCGCAGAAAGAAGTGTCCCTTGTCGTAGGCAATTGCGGTCATACCGGCGTCGGGGTCGCGGCCCGCCAGATCCAGGTGCAGCCAGGTGTCTCTGGGGGTCGAGGCGAAATCCCGCTGCAGCGACTCCTTGAGAGTCGCCAGTTCCAGCTCCGCCAACATCTCCTCCAGCTCCCGGCCGTAGACCGCTTCCATGATCCGGTGCTCGAAGTAGGTGGTAAAACCCTCGTTGAGCCAGAAGTCCTCCCAGGTTCGATTCGTGACCAGATTACCGGACCAGGAGTGGGCCAGTTCATGGGCTATGAGTCCCACCAGGGAGCGATCTCCCGCCAGGATTGTCGGAGTCAGAAAGGTCAGGCGGGGGTTCTCCATTCCCCCGAAAGGGAAGCTGGGGGGAAGGACGATCAGATCGTAGCGCTCCCAGCGGTACGGCCCATAGAGCTCTTCCGCTGCCGCAATCATTCTCTCGGTGTCGGCCAGCTCCCAGGCCGCCGCCTCCAGGAGCTCGGGTTCTGCGTAGACTCCGCTGCGGCTGCCCAGCGAGCGAAAGCCGAGTTCGCCGACAGCGATGGCCAACAGGTAGGAGGGAACGGGTTGAGGCATTTCAAATTCGTAAAGACCCGTTGCATCGACAACAGTGGGATTGCCGGCGCTCATGACCGCCATCAGGCCGGCCGGCACCCGAATCCGGGCGGTGTAGGTCATCCGCACGGAAGGAGAGTCCTGGCAGGGGATCCAGCTGCGAGCCAGGACGGCTTGCGACTGAGACAGCAGGAAGGGATGCCTTCCCCCGGCTGTCTGCTCTCTGGCCAGCCACTGCAGCGCGGCTGCCTCGGGTGAGGTCTGGTAATAAACGTGAACCAGCCGCGTCTCGGTCTGGATCACGATACTGAGAGGTTCCCCCAGATGCTCTACGGTCTCCCCTTTCAGGAAAGGCGTCTCCGTCTCTTCCGTACCCAGAGTAACCCGTTCGATCTCCAGGTCGCGGGTGTCCAGAGAAAGCTCCCGGCCACCGCCCAGGTTTTGGATGTGCAGAGAGGCCCTGCCCCGGAGCCTCCTCTCGTCGAAGTCCACGGCCAGGTCGAGTTCCAGGTGTGTGACCACCACCTGGCCCGGTCTGGAAAACGAGTGCGGGTCGAGTGCCGCCGCTGGTTGCTGCGGCCCGTTTGATGCAGAGGAACAAGCTGCTGCCGAGGCCAGCACGAAGGCCAGTAAGACCAGCGAAAGCAACCCCAAATCACTCATTTGTCCGCCTCCTCACCTGATGCTAGCACGCCACGACGTAGGGGCCGGCCTGGTGCCGGCCCGCTGGGCGGGCGACCACCCGGAGTCGCCCCTACTTTCGTAGGGGCCGGGTCGCCCCACGATTCCCGGCCTCAGGCTAGCTAACACTCACCAATCTGGGTTCATAACCCAGATTGGAATGCAGCCAGGATTCGACCAGGGCCGGAGCCACGCCCTTGCGGCGAGCGTAGTCTTCAACCTGGTCGCGCCCAATCTTGCCGACGCCGAAATAGCGGCTCTCGGGGCGAGAGAAGTAAAATCCGGACACAGAGGCCGCCGGATCCATCGCGAAGTTTTCCGTGAGCCGGACACCGATCGCCTCTTCGGCATCCAGAAGCTCAAACAGCTTTGCCTTCTCGGAGTGGTCCGGGCAGGCGGGGTAACCGGGAGCCGGCCTGATCCCGCAGTACTTTTCTCCAATCAATTGCTTGTTGGTCAGCTCTTCGTCGGGGGCGTAGGCCCAGAACTCCTTGCGCACGCGTTCATGAAGGCGCTCCGCGAGCGCTTCCGCCAGCCGGTCGGACAGGGCCTTGAGCATGATGCTTCGGTAGTCGTCGTGCTCCGCCTCGAACTGGCCGGCCCTGGCTTCGACACCAATCCCTGCCGTCACCACGAAGGCTCCCAGGTAGTCGGGTCTGCCACTCTGAACAGAGGCCAGAAAATCGCTCAGGCACAGGTTGGGCTGCCCGGTGCGAAACTGGCCCTGCTGGCGCAGCATGTGGAACTCGAGAAGTGCTTCCCGGCGGTCGTGATCGGCATAAACCCGGATGCTGTCGCCGCTGCTCTGGGCCGGCCAGAAACCGAGCACGGCGCGAGCCTCGATCCAGCGCTCTCGAATCATCCCGTCGAGCAGGCGCCGGGCGTCGTCATAGAGCTGGCGGGCTGCCTCACCGATCCTGGGGTCATCCAGCAGGTCGGGGAAGCGACCAACCAGCTCCCAGGCCTGGAAGAAGGGGCGCCAGTCAATGCGCCGGGCCAGTTCCTCCAGATCATACTCGTCGAGAACCATCCGGCCCGTAAGTGTGGGCTGAGGTGGATCGTCTGCTCCCGAATCCAGAATGAGGCGGTTTTCCCGGGCCCGCTGCAGCGAGAGCGTGCGCGAAGATCTGGCCAGTCGCTTCTCTCGCAGCTTCTGATAGTCGTCCTCGATGTCTTTGAGAAACGCTTGGCTCTTGTCCACGTCGAAGAGACCCTGGACGAAGCCAATCACCCGGGAGGCATCCGGAACATGCACTGTGGGCCCGGCATACTGCGGCGCGATCTTGAGGGCGGTGTGAACCTTGCTGGTGGTCGCCCCACCGATCAGGAGCGGGAGATCGAAGCCGCGACGCGACATTTCCTGGGCGACGACACACATTTCCTCCAGGCTGGGGGTGATCAGACCCGACAGGCCGATTGCGTGTGCCCCTTCCTCCAGGGCTGTGTTCAGGATCTTGTCGGCCGGCACCATGACGCCCAGATCAATCACATCGTAGTTGTTGCACTGGAGTACGACGCCAACGATGTTCTTGCCGATATCGTGCACGTCGCCTTTCACCGTGGCCGTGACGATCCGGCCCTTGGACCCGCCGGCCGTCGCCGCTGCTTCGGACTCCATGAAGGGATCGAGCCAGGCGACTGCTTTTTTCATGACCCGTGCGCTCTTTACAACCTGGGGCAGAAACATCTTCCCGGAGCCAAACAGATCACCGACCACCTGCATCCCTGCCATGAGGGGCCCCTCAATGACCTCCAGAGGGCGGGCGTAGTTGTGGCGGGCCTCTTCCGTATCCGACTCGATAAACTGGGTAATGCCGTTGACGAGGGCGTGCTTGAGCCGTTCGTCAACCGTCTCTTCCCGCCACGACAAATCCGCCTCTTTCCTGGCGGTCTCTCCCCGAAATCCTTTCGCCTCTTCCACCAGCTTCTCGGTCGCATCCGGAGCGCGGAGAAAATAGACATCTTCGATCCGCTCGCGCACCTGCGGCGGGATGTCCTCGTAGATGCCTATCTGGCCCGCGTTGACGATCGCCATGTCCATTCCCGCCCGAATGCCGTGGTAGAGGAAGATCGAATGCATGGCCTCGCGAATCGCGTTGTTGCCGCGAAAGGAGAAGGAAACGTTGGACACGCCACCCGAGACGTGAACGTGGGGAAGTTCCCGCCGGATTCGCCGCGTGGCTTCAAAGAAAGCAAGCGCATACTGGTCGTGTTCCTCGATCCCTGTGGCTACGGGAAAGATGTTGGGATCAAAAATGATGTCCTCCGGAGGAAAGCCGGCTTTGCGGGTGAGAATCCGGTAAGAGCGCTGGCAGATCTCGAACTTTCGATCCGCGGTGTCGGCCTGGCCCTTTTCATCGAAGGCCATCACCACGACGGCAGCCCCGAAGCGCTGGATCTCCCGCGCCTGTGCAATGAAGGCTTCCTCGCCCTCTTTGAGACTGATCGAGTTAACGACGCACTTGCCCTGAATGCACTTCAGACCAGCCGTGATGACGGACCACTTGGAAGAATCGATCATGAAGGGAATGCGGCTGATGTCGGGCTCGGACACCAGCAGGTTCATGAATCGGGTCATGGTGGCCTCCGAATCGATCATGGCATGATCCAGATTCACGTCCAGAATCTGCGCTCCGTTGTCCACCTGATCCCGAGCCACCTGCAGGGCGGCTTCAAAGTCCTCCTCCAGGATGAGACGCTTGAATCGGGCCGAACCCGTGACGTTGCAGCGTTCGCCCACGTTGACGAAGCGGCCGCTGCCCTCCTCGATGCGAAGAGGCTCCAGCCCGGAGAGACACATCTGCCGCTTCCGGCCTGGAATCGGCCGCGCAGGAAACCCGGCGATGGCCTCCTTGAAGGCCCTGATGTGTTCGGGAGTGGTACCGCAGCAGCCTCCCACCAGATTGAGCAGTCCCGACTCCGCCCACTCGGCCAGATGGGCAGACATCTCCTCAGGGGTTTCCTCATACTCGCCGAGGTCGTTGGGAAGGCCTGCGTTGGGGTGGCATGCCACGGCCGTGTCGGCGATTCGAGCCAGCTCAGAAAGGTAGGGTCGCAGCTGGCCGGGACCCAGGGAGCAGTTCAAGCCAACGATCAGCGGCCCGGCATGGCGGATGGAATACCAGAAGGCCTCAACCGTCTGCCCTGAAAGCGTCCTCCCCGACAAATCGACAATCGTCCCGGAGATCATCACGGGCAGTGCCTGCCCCCTGTTCTCGAACAGCTCCGCAAGAGCGTAAAAGGCGGCTTTGCAGTTCAGTGTGTCGAAAACGGTCTCAATCAGGATCAGATCGGCTCCCCCGTCGATCAGTCCCCGGGCAGCTTCCCCGTAGGCCCCGGCGAGTTCACCGAAACTCACCACTCGGAATCCGGGATCATTCACATCCGGGGACATCGAGGCGGTGCGGCTGGTCGGTCCCAGGACTCCGGCCACGAAGCGAGGCTGCTCAGGGGTTCTTGCGGCGGCCTCCCGGGCCGCGCGGCTGGCCAGGCTGGCCCCGGCGACATTCAGCTCGTAGGCCAGATGGTCGAGCTGATACTCCTGCTGGGAAAGAGGGGTCGAGTTGAAGGTGTTGGTTTCAATGATATCCGCCCCGGCCTCCAGAAAGGCCTGGTGAATGGCCGACACGGCCTCAGGCTGGGTCAGATTGAGAACGTCGTGATTCCCCTTCAGATCAACCGGGTGATCCAGAAAACGTGTTCCCCGGCACGCCTGTTCGTCAAGGTGCTGGGCCTGAATCATGGTGCCGTACGCGCCGTCCAGGAGGAGGATTCTCCCCGCCAGGGCCTTCGTCAGCAGCTGGGCCCGCTCATTGACAGGTGCTCCGATCTTGCGGTGTCGATTGGAAGAGTCCGGCATGGGCTTTCCTTCAGTCGGAGTCAATGGGGTCAATGCCCGTTTTGCGCTGTCGGGCCGTCCACACCCCGACGGTGAGAGCTCCCCCGGCAAGCGACAGGTGCTTCTCGGGTTCCAGGTGGGCGTCGCACAACCAGTCTCGCAGGGTGGCGGGTTTGAAACCGAGCCACCGGTGGGCGTCCTCCTCCCTCAATTCCTCCACATGATGCTCTTCGAAGTCCACCACGAACAGGCGACCTCCAGCGGCCAGCAGCCGGGCGGCTTCGGTGATCGCCTGAGCGGGGTGTTCGGCAAAATGGAGCACCTGGTGAATCGTAACGGCGTCGAAGCTCCGGCCCGGCAGCGGCACCTGATACATGTTGCATTGCCTGAGAACGCAGTTGCGGATCCCTTTGCGGGCCAAGCTCGCTCTTGCCACCTGCAGCATCTCGGTAGACGAATCAATACCCGTCATGTCGGGAACCGTATCCGCGAGAAGCTCCAGCACTCGTCCCGTCCCGGTGCCGATGTCGAGCAGGCGGCGGACCTCTTCGGCTGACACGAGATCGAGCAGGGTCTGCTCGACTTGTCGTTCATCCACATGCAGAGAGCGCACCTGATCCCAGCGCCTGGCATTCTTGCGAAAGTATTCGGCCGCCCTTTCCGTTCGTCTCTGAAACACCTGCTCGAGGCGTTGTACATCCAGCACCAGCGTGGGATCGTCCACGGGCATGGAGCCGAGCAGCGTCCTGGCCAGTGCGGCCCCGGGACCCTCGCCGGCGAGACGAAAATAAACCCAGCTTCCTTCCCGCTGGCGATCGAGCAAGCCGGCCTGGTGCAGCAGCTTGAGGTGGCGCGAGACTCGAGGCTGGCTCTGGCCCAGAATCTGGGTCAGCTCGGAGACTGTCAGATCAGAGCTGGAGCAGAGGGTGAGAAGACGCAGGCGAGTCGGTTCCGCCGCCGCCTTCAGGACAGTCACAAGATCCTGCACTTGAGAATTATAGATATAAAGATATGTAGATGTCAACACGTAGGGCCAGGGTTGCCCCAATGGGCAACCCGAAAATTTATTCCTTGAGCGCCAGCACCGGGGGGGTTGCCAGACCCTGCTCCAGAAAGGACACGAATGCCCCTTCGCTGCGAGTGAGCCCGGGGAAGGTGGCGATGATCTGGTCGCCTGGAGTCATCAGCGCGTACAGGGGCAGGGCGATGGTCCGGAATCGGTCTTGCTCCATGCGCAGATTCGCTTCGTGCTCGGGCTTGCCACCATCCGTGTAGAGGCGCACCAGCACGTACTTATCAAAGAGAGCCCGCACCCGGGGCCGCACGAAGATGTTCGCCTCCATCCAGCGGCAGTTCGTGCACGTGTAGCCGGTGAAGTCGACGAAGATGGGCTTCCCCTTAGCCCGGGCCCGTTGCAGCGCCTCCCCATAGTCGGTCAGCCAGCGCTGCTGTTCTGTCTGGCCCGATCCCGCGACGGAGACCGCGTGGGCCGGGGCCCACTGGTCCACACCGTAGTCGCGTGGGGGCAAAAAGGCATCCAGTTCGCCGAGAGAGGCCCCGAAGAGGCCTCTGAGTAGATAAAAGGAAACGGAGAGGAAGAAAATAGCGCTCAAAACGCGGCCTGCTCCCACGCGTGGAGCCGGGTCCTCATGGGGAAACGAGAAGTGGCCCAACAGATACAGCGTCAGGACGAGAGCCACCCCCAGCCACACGGTGATGAAGACCGGTCGCGTGATGAGCTCCCATTGGAAGACAAGATCGACATTGCTGATGAACTTCATGGCTGCCGCCAGCTCCAGGAAGCCCATCGTGACCTTCATGGAACTCATCCACGAACCGGCTTTAGGAAGCGATTTGAGCAGCGAGGGGAAAAGGGCCAGGAAGAAAAAAGGTGCCGCGAAAACAGTTGCGAACGCACTGACGCCCAGCAGTGACCACAGCCAGTCTCCACGGGTGGCGGCGACCATGACGGTTCCCACAAACGGGACGGTGCAGGTGAAGGAAGTCAGCGAGAAAGCCAGCGCCATCAACAGGATTCCCGTCGCTCCCCCGACGGCAGAAGACTTCTTGTCCACCGCCGTGAGCCAGCCGGAGGGCAGGCGCAGCTCGATGGCCCCGAAAAGATTCAGGGCAAAAACAATAAACAAGGCGGCGATTGCGATGTTGACGACGGGACTGGCGGCGACCCGATTGATTCCCCCGGCCCCGAAAACGCGGGTTAGAGCGAACCCCAGAAGGGTGAAGGTCAAGATGATTCCGAGCGAGTAAAGAGCAGCGTCCTGAAGAGCCTGCCTTCGGCCCACGTCCCTCTTCGTAAAGTAGGAAACGGTAATCGGAATCATTGGGAACACACAGGGCGTGAGCAGCGCCAGGCCTCCTCCGGCCATCGCGAAGAGAATGTAGGCCAGGGTCGTGGTTGGCACGCCCGGGGCCGACGCCGGCGGTAGTTGGGCTCCCCGCTCGGGCAAATACCGGCCCTCGGCGGCGAGCGGAGGCCGCATCTCGGTTTCCGGAGCTGCCACCGGGTTGAGCGCCCGGCGAAACTCGGTCGAGAGCGCGGCCGATCCTGTAGAAACCGTCAACAGGGTGGCGGCTTCGATGTTGCGCGGCGGCAGGCACAGACGATCATTGCACGCCATGAAGCGAATCTTCAGAATCACCTCGTGCTCGCCGGCACTTGCAGTCGAAGCGACGCGGACCGGCACGTCAAAATCGACTATCCCGTCAAAGTACTCCGTTTCGATGCCGAAGTTCTCGTCGTGGTCAGTTTTGGGGGTCGGCTGGCGGACTTTGCCGTCCGACTCGAAAAAAGCATGGTCCTTGAGCTGGATGGTGGTTGGCTGCGGAGCGGCCAGTACGTCATCGGGATAGGGGGTCAGGGAATACAGGTGCCAGGTTGGAGCCATGGTGGCGCGCAGCGTCAGGACGAGTCGGCCGCCCGGGGCAACAGCCTGCTCCACGGGGAGAATCTGAAAGCGGACCTCGTTCTGGCTCCACAGGGGACCCTGCAAGATCCCCATCACCAGAACGGTCCCTATCCAGCATCTCAAAATGGCGCGCTTCACAATTTCTCCCCGTCTTGCCTATACCTTACAAGACGGAGGAGACTGCCCCGGCGTTTCGGTATTTTTTCGGGAGAGGGAAGTCTCAGGCTGATGATGTCGCTAGCCGGCAGGACGCGAGATGGGGGGACGGGCAAGGGCACGGGCAAGGGCTCTGAACCGGCAAGGACCCTCAGGTTGGGTCTGGTGCAAGGTTTTCGTGAACGATCCTTCCGGCCACGATCGTCATGGCGGGAGCGCCCTGCAGTTTCCACCCGTCGAAGGGGCTGTTGCGGCTCTTGGACTGGAAGCTGGATACGTCGACGGTAATCTGCCGGTTGGGATCGATCACCGTAATGTCGGCTATGCTGCCCTTTTTCAAGGTCCCCTTGCCCAGCTTGAGGATGCGGCTCGGGTTCTCGCTGAACAGTTGCACCAGGCGGCAGACCGAGACAATCTCCGTCTTGACCAGAAACTCCCACGCCAGTGAAACGGCGCATTCCATGCCGATGATTCCATTGGCGGCCTCGCTGAAGGTGGTGTCTTTTTCCAGGCTCGTGTGAGGAGCATGGTCGGTGGCGATGCAGTCGATTGATCCATCTCGAAGGCCTTCCAACATCGCCTCGACGTCGCCGGGCTCCCGCAGCGGAGGGTTCATTTTGTAGTTCGTGTCGTACGACTCAATGTTTTCGTCTTTGAGGATGAAGTGGTGGGGCGTAACCTCGCAGGTGACTCGAATCTCCCGCCTCCTGGCCTCCCGAATCCAGTCCAGGGACTCAGCGGTCGAAAGGTGTGCGATGTGGGCGTGGCCTCCGGTGACCCGGGCTAGAATCACGTCCCGCACCACGTCCAGTTCTTCCGCCGTGCGGCTCATGCCGGGCAGCCCCAGCCGCGTTGCCGTCGGTCCCTCATTCATGCAGCCGCCGGCCGCCAGGGCCGGATTCTCGCAGTGATCCACGACCGGGATGTCAAAGATGCGCGAGTACTCGAGGGCGCGGCGCATCAATTGGGGGTTTTCGACGGGACTGCCGTCGTCGCTGACAGCCACGGCTCCAGCTTCGACCATCTCGCCGATCTCCGCCAGCTCCCGGCCCAGTGACTGCTTGCTGATCGCCCCGCAGGGATGAACGTTGATCAGGTTGTACTCTCGGGACTTGTCGATGATGTAGCGCGTAATCGAGGCGTTGTCGTTCACCGGTTGGGTGTTGGGCATGCACATGAGAGTGGTAAACCCGCCCGCCGCGGCGGCCTTCGACCCCGACTCGATCGTCTCTTTGTCCTCGCGCCCGGGCTCGCGAAGGTGGACGTGCATGTCAATGAAGCCGGGGGCCACGATCAGATGCTTCACGTCCACCACTTTCCATTCGGGGCGCGGCTCGATTCGGCCGAGATCGGCGATTGATCCGCCTTCGATCAAGACATCGAGTTCAACCTGGTCGAGGTCCTGGCTGGGATCCACCACGGTCCCGCCTTTGAGCAAAAGGGTCATGATTCCTCTTTATTCTTCCCGCCCGCCCAGGATCAGATAGAGCAGGGCCATTCTGAGCGCTACACCGTTGGACACCTGGTCGAGGATGACCGAATAGGGCCCGTCTGCGAGCTGGGGATCGATCTCGACTCCCCGGTTGATGGGTCCCGGATGCATGATGATGGAGTCTTTGCGGGTCACCTTCATCTTCTCTTCGTTGAGGCCGTAGAGACGGAAATACTCTCGTATGGATGGAAACAAGACTTCCCTCTGACGCTCCCACTGTGTGCGCAGCAACATGACGACGTCGGCATCTCTGAGAGCTGTGGAGAGATCGTAGGTCACCTCGACCCCGTATTCCTCGAAGCCGATCGGAATCAATGTGGGGGGACCGCAGACCCGAACGTCAACCCCCATTCTGGTGAGCAGCAGCGCGTTCGAGCGGGCTACCCGGCTGTGGGAAATGTCCCCCACGATGGCGGCTCGCAGCCCCTGCAGGGACTCCTTGTGGTCCAGGATCGTCATAGCATCGAGCAGCGCCTGGGTGGGGTGCTCGTGCACCCCGTCCCCTCCATTGATGATATGGGTGTCGGTGCAGTATCGACTCAGATAAGCCGGCGCACCGGAGTGGGGATGGCGTACGACGAGAACGTCGGGCCGCATGGCATGCAGGGTCAGTCCGGTGTCTTTGAGGCTCTCTCCCTTACTGACGCTGCTGGTCGAAGCGGTGAAGTTAATGGCGTCGGCGCTCAGGCGCTTGGCCGCGATCTCAAAAGACGATCGAGTTCGGGTGGATGGTTCGAAAAAGGCGTTGATGACGGTGCGTCCCCTGAGCGTGGGAACCTTCTTGATTTTTCGCTCCGAGATTTCCAGAAAACCGGCAGCAGTGCGCAGCACTTCCATTATGGTTTCCGGGGCAAGATCTTCGATTCCAAGCAGGTGCCGGGACTTCAACGCCATGACCGGCTCTCAGTCATCGCCATTCCCCCGCTGCATCAGCTCGAAAGTGCTCAGGTAGACGGCCTTGTCGTTGTCGACTGGGGGGATCCGGACCTCGACCACTTCGTCCGCCGACGTCTCTATGAAGCGGCCCACGTAATTGGGCTGGATGGGAAGCTCGCGGTGCCCGCGGTCCACCAACACTACCAGTTCCACTTTGTCGGGACGACCGTAGTCCAGGATGCTCTCGAGAGTCGCCCGAACTGTGCGGCCGGTGAAAAGCACGTCGTCCACCAGCAGGATCTTCTTTCGATCAATCGGAAAAGGCAGTTCAGACCCGTGCACGACAGGCTGCGTGGCGACGAGAGAGAAGTCGTCTCGATAAAAGGTGATATCCAGACTACCGTATTCGATGGTCTTCCCCAGCCTTGCTGCGATCTCCGCCTGCAGAAGCTCCGCCAGAGGAACCCCCCGCCGCCGGATTCCCACGATGACGGTGTCTTCCAGCCGCGGATGATCGCGCACGATTTCGACCGCCATCTGGGAGAGGGCAACGTCCATCTCCCGTTCCGTCATGATCCGCCGGAGATACTTGCTCACGTGCCCTCCACTGGAAAATCTGAGGGATTCTAACACAGCCGCTTTCGCGCGTTCTACGCTTCGGACCCCCGTCGGACGCTATGCTATCCTTGCCCCATGACCGGCGACGTCGAGGGGAAGGTTCGGGCCAATGAGTCCCTCGGGCGCGACAATTTCCTGCTCACCGTCGAGGCCCCCGCCATTGCTGCTGCCACCCGACCCGGACAGTTCGTGATGGCGGCTGCCGCCGAGACCTACTCGCAGCCCTTTCCCCTGTTGAGGCGCGCCCTGGCGGTGTTCTCCATTGAAGGTTCGAATCGCGACCGGATCACGCTGCTGCTCAAGATCATCGGCGACGGAACGCGCAAACTGGCCGGAATGAAGGAGGGAGATCCGATCAGGCTGGTGGGTCCGCTGGGGTGTGCCTTCGACTGTCAGCGGGCGCGCGGCCGGCAGGCCCTGATCGTGGCCGGTGGAATCGGCATCGCCTCGGTCTATCTGCTGGCCGAGGAGTTGGTCCACCAGGGGACCGACGTACATCTGATCTACGGGGGGAGATCCGCCGGCGACCTGGTCTGTCTGGAGTACTTCGAAAGGCTTCCCATTTCGCTCACTCTGACGACGGAAGACGGCAGCCGGGGACGCGCCGGTCGCGTCACCGGGCCCCTGGCCGAGTGCCTTCCCGGCCTCTCGCCCGATAACAGCATCGTCTTCACCTGTGGGCCCAATGCCATGATGAAGGCGGTTTCGAGCCAGGTGTTGCGTCTGGGAATACGCTGCCAGGTCTCGGTAGAGACGAAGATGGCGTGTGGTTTCGGGGTCTGTCTCGGGTGCAGCGTCAAGGTCGGAGATCGATACCGCCTGGCCTGCACGCATGGACCCGTATTCGAGGCGGCCGGGTTTGTGTGGGAAGAAGAAACCAAGTCGAGTGCGGTGGCATGACGGATCCTGCTGACCTGCAGGTTGAGATTGGCTCGCTCACTTTGAAAAACCCCGTGCTGACCGCGTCGGGAACCTTTGGCTACGGCCTCGAGTTCGAGCAGTTCTTTGACATCTCTTTGCTGGGCGGGTTCTGCACCAAGGGACTTTCGCTCGAACCCATGGCCGGGACGGCGCCCGGAAGAATCCACGAGACCCCGGCCGGCATGCTCAACGCCATTGGTCTCGAGAACGTGGGCGTGGAAGGATTCATCAAAGAGAAGCTGCCGCGCCTTGAGGACTGTGGCTGTCGCATTGTTGCCAACGTCCTGGGCAAAACGCTGGCTGAGTTCGAGGCCATCGCCCGGCGCCTTGACCCGTATCCGCAGGTCGCGGCGCTGGAGCTGAACATCTCCTGTCCCAACATCAAGGAAGGGGGAATCGAGTTTGGCCACGATCCCGCGATGACCTACGCCGTCACCGCCGCGGTGCGCGATTGTACCTCCAAACCGTTGTGGGTGAAGCTGTCTCCCAATGTCACCGACATTCGCCTCTTTGCCCGCGCCTGCCAGGATGCGGGGGCCGACGCCATCAGCCTCGTGAATACATTTGTGGGAATGAGCATTGACGTGAACAAACGACGCCCCATGCTTTCCAATACCACTGGAGGGCTCTCAGGGCCGGCCATACGCCCACTGGCGGTGCGCATGGTCTATGAAGTGAGCCAGGTCGTATCCATACCCATCATCGGGATCGGAGGTATCTCGACGGCTCGAGACGCACTCGAGTTCCTGGTGGCCGGAGCCAGTGCCGTCCAGATCGGGACCGCCAACTTCTACAACCCCACCGCCGCGGTCGAGGTCATTGAGGGGCTCGAGGACCACTGCCGCCGCCAGGGAATTCGTGACATCAACGAAATCGTAGGCACCCTGAAGGTCAGAGAAGGCCAGTTTTTTTATTGAAATGGGCGATGGGCTGGAACTTTGCAGGGGCCAGTCCTGTGCCAGCCCGTTGCGGCGGGCGACCACCCGGGGTCGCCCCTACCTTCGTAGGGGCCGGGGTCGCCCCTACGAAACCGAGGGAAAATCGTAGGGGCCGGGTCGCCCCTACGAAACCGCTTCGCGAACAATCCCTTCAGTTCACCTGGAAGAATGAGTCTGGAACCTCCTGGTTCTCTGAGCTTTGGTCGAACTTCATGGTCCATTGCCAGAGGGAGGTGCTTCTGGTTTCCTGGGTCGAGAACTGCACCACCCAGGTGGCCGGTAGCTTGAGTCCGCCGAAATCCCTGAAATCGCTGAACCGTTCTTCCAGCTTGAAACGTGAAGCACGCTGTCCGGCGGACTGCTCCGGAGTCGCACCCAGGCGGGCTGTTATCTGCACGCTATAGGTCGTCATGACGTGCGAGAAGTCCTCGGGAGAAAAGAACATGCGGATGCGGGCGTCCCCTCCGCGCTTGCGAATTCGGTAGTCCAGCTGGTGCAGTTCGCGCCCGTCGATCTTTTTCGTGCCCTTCAACTTCAGGATCGGTTTCTTCTCCTCGACGTTGACGAGCGGCCAAGCCGTCGTGAGTGCGCCCCCGAACAGACCCTCTCTCAGGATGGCCTTCTGCGAGAAGAGAAAGTCTGCCAGGGGGAATCGGACGCCCGGGATACTGAAGGCTGTCGTCGACTTCTTTCCGTCGGTGACAAATTGCTCGCCGTTGTAGTCACCGCGCGCGAAGTCAAGCAGGAAATTGACCCCGCTCTCCTTCGACACGAGTTGCGCTTTGCCGGCCATGTCCCCTTTACCCCCGACCAGTCTCTCGTGTTTGCAAGTCCCCACCATGACAAAGGTCTTGCGCCGGGCCAGAGCTTCTCCACTTCCCAGCGACTGGACATGGCGCAAAACGAGTTCATCTGCAGTGAGCTTCTTCTGCCCAGCGGGTTCCACGGCCCACGACTCGAAGACCGCGAAAACGGGCAGAACGAAGGCCAGCAACGTGATGGGCGAGCCCAGTGGCCGTCCCACCCGAAAACGCAATCTCATACGAACTCTCCGGTTGGCATCGTCGCCGTTCATTCGATCTGGAAATCGACTTCTCTTCGAACGGACTGCTGACGGATCTCGTCGCTCACCCGGAATTGGAGCGTGTATCGACCTTCAACCAGTCCACGAAAGGGAATGGTCGCGTAAACCAGCAGCCTGTCGCCGTCGAAATCCATGGGCCGGTTGATGGCAGTGAACGGGAAAACGGATTCTCCTTCATGAAAGAGAGCGATCTCCACCCGTGAAGACGGCTGCAGGGTCGTCTGATCCAGGGCCAGATTGTAGACTTCGAAGTAAGCCTCGGCGGACTGCTCGTCAGGTCGAAATCGATTGTCCGAGGCCGGAACCACCCGATATTTGCCCACAACAAAAGGGTCCCCCACCGTTTCGTCGACCCCGGGCGTGCCCAGACGCGGCGTCAGCACGACGGTACTGGTTTCCAGTTCATCCTGGCTGGGAGGGGACACGACTACCAGCTCGTCTGCAGTCGCAACCCTGCCGGAACCCTGATCTCGAATGACCAGCGAGAGCTTGTACCGACCGGGTTCCAGGGGAAACCTCTTCTGATAAACGGCTTCGGTTCGCAGGTCTTGTGCTGCAGTCGCGCGCGGAATCCGTCTCTCGAGGTCATCTTCGAAGGTATAAGTCCTCCGGCCCGAGAGAGTCTGAACCTCACCGTAGATGCCAACCGTGGCTGTCAGTTGATCGGCCGCCTCTTTCTCGGAAGCAAAATGCAGGTCCTTGTCCTGCAGAAAGATCGTGACCGGGACCAGGGAATGGCTCTGGGAGTAGCGCATCACATCCACCCGGACACGAAGCGGCAGCTCGGAATAGCTGAGACGCGTCGTGACCATCTGCTCCAGGTCTTTGTATTTGACCGCCGGGCCCTTTTGCAGGCGGTAAAGAGTTTCCAGCCTCTGCAGAGGATAGTCGCGGTAGCGCATCGTGCGCGCGGCCGTGTCGAAGCGGCGATAGCCTTCGGGATTTCCCATCCAGCGACTCTGGACGCGGTCGAGACGGCTCATCGTTCCCAGTTTCTCGGCCAGGGTGAGTCCGGCTCCGGGGATGTGGAAAAGGGCGTCCTTTTGCTCCGGATCCAGGGCGATCCGATACTCGTTGGTGCGGGAGGCGTCGACGAATTCGATTTCAATCCCCGGCCCGACTCCCTCCAGATGGCGATAAAACCAAACCTCGAAGGGGTAGGTGTAGGTGCGGCCTCCACCTTCTTCGAACTTGCGCTGATAGGTTCCGCCCTCCGGGTGCTTCTCGATTCCGTCGGGGGGGCCGAAGAGGATGTAGATCATCCCCCGGTCGGTTCTCCAGCCCTCGATGCCGGAATGGTATTTATCGTTGGCGTAAGCGATGCGGCGATAGTGCTCCTCCTTGAACTCGTTGACGGCGGTCCGGGGGTCGAGATCGCGCCGGAACCAGAACTGCTCGATAAACTGGTCTTTTTCCCGCTGGTCGAAAGGTTGTCAAAGACCTCTCTCTCCTCCGCCGAGATGATGTAGAGCACATCCGTTTCGAGCCACTGCCGGAAGTAGTCGTCAACCTCTTCGGCTCGTTGTTGACGGCTCTGGCCGTCCGCCGGAAGGAAGGATATGAGGAACACCAGAAAAAGACTGAAAGTCTGAAGCCGGTTCGCGGGAGCGGTCACGACCTCGAATTATACCTCTTACGATGAGTGCCGGGGGCCTCCGGAAGAGGTCCCCGGAAGCTGCGGATGAAGAGCCCGCGCGGCCTAGAAGGTGAACTTCAGCGAAAACTGGATGATGCGGGCGAAGGTGTTCGTGTCCGACAGTCGACCAAAGTTCGGGAAAGCGATATCGAGTGTAGTGCTCGTTTGGGTGTCGGAAATGCCTGTGTTGAAATTGGTGGTATTCGTCAGGTTGAAGAATTCCCCCCGAAGCTCAACGGCCGTTTCTTCCGTCACCGGGAACTTCTTGATAACGCCCAGGTCCCAGGTGAACTGACGGGGTCCGTTGAATCCGAAGCGGGGCAGGCCGCCCAGCTCGCCCGCGGCGGGGTGAAACACTCTCCCATCGTCAGCCGCTGCCGACGGGAAGAAGAAAGGGCCGTCCTCATCGCTTCGCACACCGATCAAGTCGCGGATGCCGTTGTTGTTCAGGGTCGAGCTGGCCCGGTTGCGCCCCAGGCTGCGTCCGAACCGATTCACCGTGCCGCGGTTCGAATACAGGCTGAACGGCTCCCCACTTCGAACGTTGAAAATTGAAGTGGCTTGCCATCCCCCGGCGATCTGATTCAACACCGAATTGGCAATGTTCCAACGCCGGCCCTGGCCGAAGGGCAGCTCCCAGATGAAACTAGCGTTGAAGACATGGGTCACATCGAAAGCCGTGCGGCCCCGGTCGTAGCCCCGGTTCAGGATATCCAGGCTTGGCTCAAAGTTGGCCTGGTTGTTGGTGACCTGATTGGCCAGTGATTTGCCGAAGGTGTAGTTGGCATTGAACATGAGCCCGGCCGAAAAGCGCCGTCTTGCTTCCACCTGGAAGGAGTGGTAGACGGAGTCTCCTCCGTTGCCGGTGGCGTCACCAACCAGCACCTCGAGATTGGGGTGGCACTGGACGTTGCCGCAGATAAAGTTGCCACCGTAAATGTCGGAGAGCAATAAGCCGGCCTCTCCGGTTCGAATGAAATCCTGGATGAAGGGGATAAAGAGGAAGCCTCCGCCCACGAGCTGATCGAAGACGGGGAGCTCCTGGCTGCCCGGAAGATCCGGATTGTAGCTGGGATCGTAGCCGAAGCCGGCCGCCTCGGCGATTTCTCCATTGCTCTGGGCCCGCAGGACATCGGGCAGGAACCCGGTACCCCGGATGTCCACCTGGTTGAAGTCGGTGGCCCGGATCAGCTTGGTGCCTTTGCTCCCTGCCCAGCGGACTTCCAGAGCCGTGTTCCAACCAATCTCGCGGGTGATGCCGACCTGGAAAGTCTGAGCGTACGGGTTGACCAGGTTCGGGTCCACTACGAAGGCTGCCGGACGGCTCTCGACGAAGAATTGCGAGGCCGGGTTGTTGATCTCGGGCCAGGTCAGCGGAAGCTTGAACGTGGGCACTGGAATGCTGGGCCGGTTGCTGATCGTATCGGTCAGGTTGATGAGATTGACGAAGGAGGTCACACCGTACCGGTTCAACGCGTTTTCGAGTGCGACGACCATCTGGTCGTTGGCGTAGGCAACCCCGTAGCCGGCCCGCAGAGCCGTCTTACCGTCGCCAAAGACATCCCAGGCGATTCCGATGTTGGGGGCGAAGTTGTTCAGGTCGTTCTTGGTGACGTCCCCGTCCAGCCAGTCGACTACGTTGGTTGGGTCCAGCACAGCGCTGACGACATCGTCGCCGCTGATGACGGGCTGCGTGATCAGATTGTCCCGCTCGCGGATGTTGCGGTACCACTCCCAGCGTACGCCGCCGTTCAAGGTCACCCGGGGGTTGATGCGCCAGGAGTCGCCGAAATAAAAGGCATAGATGTCGTTTTCCCAGTTAAAGGCCTCTTCGGCTGCCATGAAAGCGGGATCGTTGCGGCTGCGAACGTGAAACTCTCCGGTCGCGTCGTTGAGCACGCCGGCCAGGTCGGCGAGGATGTTGGTGGCCCGGTCAGCGCTGATGGAGGTGGTGCCTCCCGGAAACTCACTGGTACCGAGCTCAAATCCATTGGCAAGATTGGCACCAATCTCATAGGTGGGAGTCACGTTGAATCCGGCGAATGTGAAATTGCGGATGTTCTGCGCCTGGAAACCGAACCGAAAGGAGTGACTCCCGCTAGTCCAGGTGGCGTTGTCGGCATAATTCCACGTGTCGGTGTCGCGACCCTGCCTTTCGAGGGTACCGTCCCCCTCCGGGTCCGTGTAACTGGCCGCGATGATCTTGAAGCCTCGCTCGCGAAGGAAATCCCGATCATCGGCGAAAAGGACACCCGAAAAATGGGCGCCGAACCGAACTTCGTTGACGAAGTTAGGGCTGGCCGTCCAGTGCCAGGCCGTGGAAAAGAAGTCGGGCGTCGAGACGGTCCGGCCGAAAGTTTCCTGGAACCCGGCAAGAAAATCGGGACGGTCGACCTTCAGGTCGTTGTGGCGATAGATCCCCTCGAAAGAGTGCGCCTCGCTGTGGAAGAAATCGAGTCGAAAGCCGAACTGATCGCGGTCTTCGCTGTTGGAAAGATTGTATCGATAACCCAGTGTGTTCAAGCCGTCGCCTGTGGTGGAGTCGTTACCCAAAGGCGTCTGTGTGATCTGTGAGGCCATGAAGGTATCGGCGGTTGCCCCGCGCATCGGAAGCAGCTCAATTTCCCGCAGTCCGCTGCCGTCCAGGGCTTCATACTGGAAAATCCCCTGGCGAGCCTCTTGGCTGAGCACGGTAGCCAGTAGGCTGGCCTGTGAGCTCTGTCGAAACCCCTCGTAGTTGCCATACCAGAACAGCTTGTCCTTGATCAGCGGCCCGCTGGCGGCCACGCCAAACTGGTTTCGCAGCAGGAAGGGCTTGTCGACGTCCGCCAAGTTGTTGAAGAACTCGTTGGCCTTGGTGGCGTTGTTACGATGCACCCAGTACACCTCACCATTGAGGGAATTGGTGCCGGAAGGGGTGACGAAGCTGACCTGTGAAGCACCCGCTCCGGAAACCGAGCCCTGGTTGATGGTGGAAATGGTGAACTCGCTGACCATGCTTTGCGTCAGCCGGGCGGGCGAAAAGGTGGTGCCGTTTTCACGCAGGAAGTTATCCTGGATGTTAACCCCGTCCAAAGTCACGTTGGTGTAGGTGGGCCTTAGACCGGAGATGCTGGTCGGCGTGTTGCCGTTGTTGGCGGTTCCCGCCTGCAGGGTAATCAGGTTCAGGGGATTTCGAGCCTGCAAGGGCAAATCTTGGATCTGCCGTGTCTGCACGGTCGTGGAGACGGAGGCGTCCGAGGTGTTCACCAGGTCGACACCGGCCGCAACCGTGACGATCGAGGTCAGCTCACCGACGTCCAGCGTCACGTTGAGCGAGTGTTCCCCGCCCACATTCACCTTGACATCGCGGGCCACGTAAGTCTGGAAGCCCATCATGGCCACCCGAACCTCGTAGAAGGCAGGAATCAACTGGGTCAGACGAAACGTTCCCACGTCACTGGTGATCAGCGCCTGAGAAGCATTCGTGCCCTGATTCGTAATGGTAACGTCGGCTCCGGGAACGGCCGTGACCTTGCCCCCTAAAACGGGTCCAAGTTGAATGTTAGGATTTTCGGTTTTAGGAAGGAGGCAAGGATGGCACGGAAGCGGTTTACGGCAGAACAAATCATCATGAAGCTGCGTGAGGCAGAGGCAGGTCTAGCCCAAGGACAGACGGTGGGCCAGGTGTGCAAACAGATTGGGGTGACCGAGCAGACCTACTACCGGTGGCGCAAGGAGTACGGAGGGCTTCGACTGAATCAGGCCAAGCGGTTGAAGGTGTTGGAGAAGGAGAATGCCCGGTTGAAGAAGCTAGTGGCAGATCTGTCTTTGGACAAGCAGATCCTAAAGGAAGTTTCCTCGGGAAACTTCTAGGCCCGACGAAGAGGAGACGCGCAGTGGTGTGGGTGAGGGAGAGATTGGGAGCAGAGCGCGTCTCCGAACGTCGGGCCTGCCAAGTGCTGGGACAGGCTCGATCGACCCAGCGAAGGGAAAGGCATATCCCCGATGATGAGGCTCGATTGGTGGCTGAGATGGTGGAGTTGGCCACGCACTACGGGCGATACGGCTACCGACGGATCACGGCCATGCTTCGTTGGGAAGGGTGGAAAGTGAATCACAAGCGGGTGGAGAGGTTGTGGAGACAGGAGGGGCTGAAAGTCCCGTCCAGACAGCCGAAACGAAGGAGACTGTGGCTTCATGATGGATCCTGCGTTCGGTTACGAGCGGCTCACAAGGATCACGTCTGGAGCTATGACTTCGTGCATGAGCGAACCCATGACGGAAGGGCCTTTCGATTATTAACCCTACTGGATTGATTGGCGACAGTTAGAATTCCCCGCGACGACAAATAGAAATCCCCGCTTTTTCAGGGCTGATCCTGACCATGAGGACATGGTTAAAGATCAGCAAGTGCGGAGGTTAGTGAAGTTGCGAAAGAACGAGAAGACGCTAACGATGGCGGCGGCGAGAGCGGGGCTGTCGCGAAAGACGGCTCGGAAGTACCTGAAGTCGGGAAAGCTGCCGAGCCAGTGTCAGCCGGAGCGGTATTGGAGAACTCGATCGGATCCGTTCGAGTCGGTATGGCCGGAAGTGGAAGAGATCCTGAAGCGATCGCCGACGGTGGAGGCGACAGCGGTGTTCGAGTATTTGTGCCGTCAGCAGGAAGGGGCCTTCCAGCAAGGCCAGTTGAGAACACTGCAGCGGAGGATCAAGCAGTGGAAGGTAGAACACGGAGAAGCGAAGGAGGTGATGTTCCCGCAGAAGTATAGGCCGGGACATCAAGCACAATCGGACTTTACCTTTATGGGGCGTCTGGGAGTGACGATCCAGGGTCAGCCGTTTCCCCATCTGCTGTACCATTTTGTGTTGGCCTACTCGAACTGGGAAGCGACCACGCTGTGTTTCAGTGAGTCGTTTGAGAGCCTCAGCCTGGGGCTTCAGAACGCGTTGTGGGAGTTGGGGGCGCTGCCCGAGGAACACCGAACAGACCGGCTCTCGGCGGCAGTCAACAACCTGAAGCGGGAAGAGTTCACCGAGCGCTATCAAGGGTTGCTGAACCACTTCGGGATGCGCTCGAGTCGCACCCAGGCAGGCAAGGCACACGAGAACGGGGATGTGGAACAGGCCCATCACCGCTTGAAACGGGCCATCGAGCAGGAACTGCTGCTGCGGTGCAGCCGTGATTTTTCCAGCCGGGAAGAGTACGAGGGCTTTGTAGCGGTGATTGTGGCCCGGCGCAATGCGGCCCGACAAAAGCGCCTGGGAGAAGAGCTGGCAGTGATGCGCCCGTTGCCGGCACGCCGTCTGGATGACTTCACCCGGCAGTGGGTGAAAGTCTCCCCCAGTAGTACGATCCGGGTTCGCCACAACACCTATTCGGTGGACAGCCGGTTGATCGGCGAGCGAGTGCAAGTGCGGGTGTGGGCGGATCAGCTGGAGGTCTACTACGGGGGTCAGCGGCAAGCACGGATGCCCCGCTTGCGAGGAGAAGGCAAGCATCGCATTGACTACCGGCACGTGATCCATTCGCTGGTGCGAAAACCGGGAGCTTTTCTTCGCTATCGCTGGCGGGAGGATCTGTTTCCGGGGATCTTGTTTCGAGTCGCCTACGACGAGCTGCGCCAGGATTGTCCGGCCACGGCGGATCGCCAATATCTGAAAATCCTCGAGTTGGCTGCCCAGGAAGGAGAGCAGCGGGTGCGAGAAGCGCTTCAGGGGCTGATTGAGAGGGGACAAAACATCCGTTTCGAAGCACTACGAGAATGCCTCGTCGATCCGGTGGTGGAACCCTGGGAAGTGGCGGTGGAGAAGATGGACGTGGGCCTCTACGACACGCTGCTGGAGAGCCGGGAGGTGAGATCATGAGCACAGGCAACTTGATCCGGCTTCGCGAGTGCCTTATCCAGCTGCATCTACCGGCCTTTCGGGAGCACTACGCCGCCCAGGCGGCACTGGCCACCAAGGAAAGTCTGTCCTATCCCCGGTTTCTACTCTCGTTAAGTGAGATCGAGGTGGTGGAGCGGCACGAGCGCAAAATCCAGCGCTTGCGCCGAATCTCGAAGCTTCCCTGGGAGAAAACGCTGACGGCGTTGGACCGCTCGCGCTTGCCCCAAAGCGTGGATCGACAACTGACGGCGCTGCTGGAAGGGACGTTTTTGGATCGCGCCGAGAACGTCTTGGCTTTCGGCAACCCTGGAAGTGGCAAGACGCATCTGGTCTGTGCTCTGGGCCAGGAGTTGATTCTGCTGGGGCGCCGGGTTCTGTTCTCTACCTGCGCCCTGCTGGTACAGCGATTGCTGCGGGCCAAGATCGATCTGACCCTGGAGAAGGAGCTCAAGAAACTGGATCGCTTCGAAGCTCTCATAGTCGATGACATCGGCTACGTTCAGCAAAGTCGGGAGGAAATGGAGGTTCTTTTCACACTGCTGGCCCATCGCTACGAACGTCGCAGCATCTTGCTGACCAGCAACCTGATCTTCTCGGACTGGGAGAGGATCTTCAAGGACCCCCTGACAACGGCAGCAGCTATCGATCGGCTGGTGCACCACAGCGTGATTCTGGAACTCAACGTCTCGAGCTACCGAATGGAGAGCGCCAAGGCAAAGCAGCAGGGAACCACGGAATGAGGAAAACGGGAGGAGGTCAAATCCGGGCAAATCGGCTGATTGGGCCCCCGGAAGTGCTGGCTGGGGACGATAGACGAGTGCCCGCCAAGGGGAGAGATCGTACAGCTCCCTACGGAGGCCGCTCAGGATCCTCGTGGATCTGGTCCACTCCCCTCGACACCGGCGCGAGCGAGGGGGAGCTCCCTTCGGGCTACGCTCTCACTCCGTCCCCTTCGCATTCTAAGAACAATCTCTCTTTTTTACAGAAAGGAGGACCGCGGAAAAGAGTCGTCTCAGAGGACGGCTACAGCTCTTTTTTATTTAATCCCTTTGGTGGGGATTTCCAGTTGTCGCCGCGGGAATAATAATCGTCGTTGATCACTGGATGAATACACCCGGGAGTGTCTGGCCATTGAGGTTCAACGACAGATGAATCACCAGGACGTGTTGGATCGATTGGCGGAGTTGTTCGTGGATCGGGGAGTGCCTGAATACATTCGGTCCGATAACGGGTCGGAGTTTACGGCTCAGGCGGTTCGGGACTGGCTGAAGGCTGTTGGGGTGAGGACCTTATACATCGAGCCCGGCAGCCCCTGGGAGAATGGATATGTGGAGAGCTTCAACGGAAAACTGCGGGATGAACTGCTGAACGTAGAAGTCTTCGACACGTTGTGGGAAGCGAAGGTGTTGGCCGAGAGATGGCGCAGGGAGTACAACCAGCGACGGCCTCACAGCGCCTTGGCCTATCGGCCGCCGGCGCCGGAGGCCAGATTACCCAGGTCCCAGGCCCAGAGTTCTATACCATGGAGTGGACTTCAAAGAGCTCTTGTCAATAGGTGTGGAAAAACATCAGGCGGCTTTCTCCTCCGGGACTTGGTTGACCGGGACTCCATTGACATATTTGGCGCCCTGGTAGACGTCTTTCATCAGCTCCGGTGCCTTCAACCGGCGGAATCGCTGCTCCGCCACCAACAGCATCTTCCAGATCACCGCCTGGGCGTTTTCCACTTTCTTGAATCGCTTGGCCGCGTCCGTTCGCAGCCGAAGAGCGGCAAACGGTGACTCCACTGGATTGGTGGTTCGCAGATGCTGCCACTGCTTCTTTGGATAGTTGTAAAAGGTCACCATCCGGTCCCAGTCCTGCTCGATTAGCTCAGCCGCCAGAGTCAGCCCTCGCTGCCGGCACCAGTGCTGAAAAACCTTCTTGAGTCGTTGTGCTTCTTCTCGAGTCTCGGCGTAAGGGATCTGCCGCAGGATCAGCAAGGCCGGCTTCGCTTAGGGTCCCACTCTGGGATGGGTGAACCCCCTCGCAGCCTTCAGGAGGCTTGGGGGTACACTGCAGGTGTTGCAGTGTATCGGCTGATATCACTTTGTGTTCATCACCAAGTACCGCAAGCCGGCTCTGCGAGGAGAGATCGGGAAAGAGGAGCGGGACCTGACGCGAGAGATTTGCCGATCGTTGGATATCGAGATCGTGAAGGGGCATGTGCGACGATTGTACGATGTGCCGCCGAGATTGGCGCCGAGCCGAGTGATTCAAAGGGAAAACGTCGCATCATCTACTGCAAGATCACCGCTTCTTCTCGAGTCTCGGCGTAAGGGATCTGCCGCAGACGATCAGCAAGGCCGGCTTGTGCACTCGCCTTAGGGAGCTTGGCCAGCAGGTTGACGATCCGATGATTCCAGCAGCGCTGCTCCTCGGCCTGGGGATAGACGTTGCGCAAAGCTCCCCAGATGCCCAGGTGGCCGTCTCCGATCACCAGCCGTGGACAGCCCATCCCCCGGCGCTTCAAGTCGCGCAGTACTTCCGACCAGCTCTGAGTCGATTCCCGATAGCCGCTCGTGACCGACACCACGGCTTTGCTTCCGTCACTTAAGGCGGCCAGCACCACCAGCAGGACTGCCTTTTCCTTCTCCAGACCCGCCTTGACGTAGATTCCATCTACCCATAAATACACCACTTCCAGATCATTCAAGGGTCGACTCTGCCAGACTTCCCATTCGGCCTGCCACTTCTCTTTCAATCTGGCCACCGTGGAGGACGACAGGTGCGCCTTTTCCCCTAAAAGCCCTCTCAGAGCCAGATCAAAATCCCCCAGCGCCAGACCATGCAAGTACAGCTCAGGGATCAGTTCTCGAACCTGCCGCGTCCGCTTGGCAAACAGGGGCAACACCCGACTTTCAAAGTGTTCCTCTAGATCCCGCACTCGAGGCCTTCGAACCTGGATCGTCCCCGAGCTCAGCGTCAGATGCCTCGGCTTCCCATATCCATTGCGATAGCCCGACGGAGCGTCCACGGCCCTTCGCCGCTCACTCTTACGCCGCCCTAATAACTCCGTGACTTCCTCCTCCAGCAGCTCTTGAACCCAGCCTTGGATCTTCTCCCGCACCCAATCTTCCAGCTCCTCGAAACAAACTCTTGACTCCACACTTTCCTCAATCTTCTGCTTGCTCATGCGGTGTGTACTCCTTCCGTTGCGGGCCTTTCGGCCCTGGGTTTTAAATCAGCCCGGAAGGATACTCACCGCCTATGCTATTTACACACCTTCTGATGGTAGCTCACTTCAAATGGTCCCAGGTCTAACTTAGAGAGTGGACTCGTTCCTGGGGGCAGGTCACCCGCACCGCTCTGATCTTTCACGGTCCCGCTCAAAGAACCGTAGTTGGCCTGAGAGAGAAGCGGCGAGACAAGAAGCGCCGCGAGAGTGATGGACACAGCTAAGAGTCTTGGATTGCTTTTCATTCCCGAACCCTCCACTTTTCGGATCCGATACAGATCAACAAATTGAAACCCCTGCTTCTTGCTTGCACGACACGATCCAGTTACCGCCCCGATCCCACTCAAGAGGCTGATAATGTTGAACTTTCCTGGCTCGAATCTGGTGGCGGTGGCCGTCTAGCGACACCACGCGATCCAAGAAATTGTACAGCAAAAATGGGGAAACTCCAAAACGTTGGATTCTTGGCTCTCAAGAGAATCCGGCAGGAGTGCTGGGCAAAGCGGACGTGCAGGGCCAGGGCAAGGGCGGGGCGGCGCGCACTCCCCTTGTGTTAGAGTCCGGAATCGATGAGTGGGCGAGACCGTCGCATCATCCTGGCGCTGGACGTGGAGGCCGGAGAGTTGGCCCTGGAGCTGGCTGCCCGGCTCAAAGACGAAATCGGTCTGTGTAAAGTGGGCCTGCAGGCCTTTACGGCCGGTGGTCCGGCCCTCGTGCAAGACCTGCGGCGGCTGGGCGTGGAGGTGTTTCTGGACCTCAAGCTTCACGATATTCCGAACACCGTGGCAAACGCCGCCGCCCAGGCCGTCCACCTGGGTTGTGCCATGCTGACGCTGCACACAATGGGCGGAGTGCAGATGCTGCGAGCCGCCCGCCAACAGGTCGACGAGACTGCCCGGAAACTGGGGCGCCGGCCTCCCCGCCTGCTGGGTGTGACGGTCTTGACGAGCATTGACGCCGAACAGTTGGAGCGGGTCGGAATTCCCGCCCCCCCCCGCCGGCTGGTACGACGCCTGGCCGGAGTGGCGGTGGAGGCCGGGTTGGACGGAGTCGTCTCTTCCCCTCTTGAATTGGAGCTTCTGAGGGAGGAACCTCTCGACCGGCTGCTCCGAGTCACACCCGGTGTGCGGGCCTCGGGTGCCGAGAAGCACGATCAAAAAAGAACGATGACTCCCCGGGAGGCCGTGCAGGCCGGTGCCGACTACCTGGTCATCGGCCGCCCCATCACTCACGACCCAGACCCGCTGCAGGCGGCTCGCCGCATCAATCGCGAGATTCGATCGTGCTGAACTCGGCGCCCAATATGTCAGTCCTGCCCGTGCTAGTGGGGATCCTGCTGCCAGTCCTGCAGCCCGCTCCTGAGCCCAGGCCAGAGCCCCGGTTGGAAAAGGTCGATCAATCCAGTTGCCACATCTACATCGACTATCGCATCATCTGGACTCTCGAAGTGGCACAGCAGTTCAACCAGGCTCCGGTTCCGATCCTCAATATCATCACCTTCGACGCCAAGGAGACACCTCTCAAGCCCGATCAGATTCACCTGTACGATGCCGGGGATCGAACCGCCGAAGTCAAGAAATTCGCCATTGAGACGGGCTTCGAGCCGTATATCACCAATTATCTGAAGGTCCTGACCTCGTCTTTCATCGGGCTCGATTTGCAGGGCGATTTCGAGGGCTTTTCAGAGCCCAGTCGCGTAGTCATTGAGCTGGGTGAAACCGAATACCGGCTGCAGGCCGTAGACTGCCTCGATTTCGAGATGCTGGCGGAGCGGATCAACAAGGTCAACTACGACAGTCCTGATATCAAGGAAGATTTCGACCTGCTGCGCGTCCCCCACGTCGGAACCACCGGCCGCATCAGGAAGGGACGCCGCTGAGTTTCGGCCCCCGAAGAGTGAGTGGGCCTACTGGAGGTCTTTAGGAACTATAAGGGGCCTCAGGGCCGCGACCGCCGGGCTGTGTCAAGAAAGAGTGGGCAGGGCCCCGGGGCAGCGACCGTTTAAATACCCCCGGGAGTCGCCACGGGGCCCTGCCCACTCTTTCGTCCCGGCCCAGCAACTCGGGGTCGCGCCCCTAAGGCGCCTCCCGCGTCGCCGCCCCAAGGCGCCTTATAGTTACTAACGATCTATTTTCCAACGATGGATTAGAAATAGTAGCGATTTTCTTTTTTGCTGCTTTTTTCTTTTCTGGGTTGTGGGAAAAAGTTTGCGCCGGGAGCGATCGAGGATTTGATTGCCTCTGTGCAGCACGCGCACCGTGGCGTTACGAATTTAAGGCGCCAGCGTACGAGACGCTTGGTGGGAGACTTTCGAACGCCACGGTGCACAGACAGCAAACGCATACTCTAGATGCTGTCCTTCGAGGACTCGACTATAAGGGTTGCGCAAGGTCTGGGCAAGCGTGTGCTGCGCAGAAAGGAGTGGCGCAATGTTAGCCACAGAACAGATCGCAGCATGGGTAGGATTGGATTGGGCCGAAGATCAACATGAGATCCGACTGCGGGCCGCCGGCAGTCGGGAAGTAGAGAGGTATCAGGTGCGGCAAGACCCGGAAGAGTTGCACGAATGGGTACGCCAGCTAAGAACCCGTTTTGAGGGTCGTCCTGTGGTGATTGCCCTGGAGCAAAAGCGGGGAGGGTTGATGGCGGCGCTGATGTGCTATGACTTTTTGCACCTGTACCCGATCAATCCGAAGACGGTGGCGAGCTATCGAGAGGCATTTTCACCCTCCGGTGCGCCGGCGCAAACCGGTGAGTAGCAGAGAGCGAGAGTCTCTCACAGGAAAGGAGTAGCGAACCATGCTGACCCCGAGTCATGCGTGTGTACTCGTAAGAGTGCAGGCGAAGCATTGACAGGGGCACGTGCGGGCCAGGTATTGAGCCGCGGAAGGAAAATGACTTCGGGGGGCCGACGTAGTCGTAGGATCGGAAGGCAACATGGAACCGTTCGCTAATCGCGAGAACGATTCCGCCCCCGCGTGGTCCCGAGACCTTGTGCACGTACGGAAGTTGCTTACACGGGAGCCGGGAGATCCCGCCTCTGACCCCAGGGGGATGGCCCCAAGGTCCGCGCTGTGAATCCGAAAGGAGCACGACAGCGATGCACGGAGGCGGGAAGTCGGACAGGCTGATAGTAGCTGAGAAGCGCTCGAACAAAGACGGCGGTGCGCCGCGGTCGGCGGAGAGGGTGGAGCCAAGCGGCCTGGCCAAAGGGAATTCGTCCTAGCCCGGATTATGCAAGAACCGTAGTTCGGTGTTGAAAAACGACTCGAGAAGTGGCCCAACTCGGAAGCGGGCAGGTGTGACAGGCGGATTTGCGAAGAATATGGGTTGGCGAGGCGTTTGAGTGGTTTGGGGAGTGAATTTCAGACAGATCTGGGCCTGGATGAGTGTCGGAAGCGGTTTTTCGGGGGAGCTGGGAAAAGCTAACTGGAGTTCAGGCGACTCAAGACGAGGTGGAAGAGGGGTTGTTCGGGGAAGGCTGAGGAAAGATGGACCCAGATGCGTCGAGTGGTTTGTCGGATCCGGGCCCCAATCTTGAGGACCCGACGACGTAAGGTTTCGATTTCGAGCTTGTGCCAGGGGGTTCCGTGAAGATAGTCGCGCAGGCGCACGAACATCTGGTAAGCCAGTGCATGCAGGAGGAGTCGAAACTGATTGGCCAGGAATCGATGACAGCTGAGTCGGTCCATGCTCAGATGATTCTTGAAGGCCTTGATGAAGTTCTCGGTCTGCCCTCGGTTTGTGTAGTGGTCATAAAGTGATTGGGAGCAGAGATCGTCCCGGTTGGCAACTACAAAGCGACGATTGATGCCACGCTGATCGACCTCCACTTTGACAATGACGCGACGGGATCGATCCCAGCTGTGGGCTCGATAAAGAAACTCGTCAAACTGACGCTGTTTTTCCTCCAGCTCAAGGAACCTCAGCCGAGTCGAATCCAGCAGGGGCTCGACCACTCGCTGCAGGCGAGGGTTTCGACTTAACCCAATGACATACTGGAGTTTATTCTCTTCACATTCACAGAACTCGTAGAGCCGAGGCGTGGCAAAGCCGCTGTCGGCCCGAATCTCAATCTCGACATCCGTCCCCACTGCTTGTCGGATGGCCTCCACGACTCGCTTCAGAATGGGCACGATGTGAGAGGCAGCCCCCTTGTTGCCAGGTCTCAACACGGCACAGACCAGGTCTCCCGTGTCGGCATCGAAGATCAGCAAAGGATGCAGAATGTGGTTTCGGTAATACCCGTGGTAGAAGGAGAACTCCTGTTGGCCGTGAGTGTGGTCGTCGGTACTGTCCAGATCCAGGATGATCTTGCTGGGACGTCTCTTCTTCAGGGAGCGCACATAACGGCCTGGCAGCCACCGGCTCAGACGCATCAGATCCTTCTTGGTGACGGAGTTCTCCAGGCGGGAGAAAGTCGGCTGGGTGGCCAAATCGGGATCGCTCTCTGGCAACTGATCACAGACGGTCTTGAGCATCGGATCCGAGCGCAGCGTATCGGCGTCATTACAGTCTTCGTAGCCGGCCACGATCTGCAAGACTCGTTGTCGGATCAACTTCAACAGGTCATGACGAACGTAGCGTCGGTCTCGACTTTCCGAAATACACGAACTGAAGCCCTCGCACAATCGATGTTGACGATCCAGCGATCCAAACAACAACCATCCTGCGTCGGAAGTGAGGCTCCCCCCATCAAAACGAGCCGTGATGTTTCTGTGGCTATGAAATGGCAGGGTATTCTGGCAGACTGTTTTTGACATTGCCGTAGCTCCTGTTTAGGGTCATTGTTTTTGTAAACCCTTTTATATCAGAGAGCTACGGCCTTTTTCCTGGGCCCAAATCTCACTCGGATTCAGATCTTTTGCATAATTCGTCCTAGCAAAACAAGTGCCGGACACAGAGCCGGGAGAGGAATCGATATGGAGGACTCTAAACGGGCACCAAGCGGGAAATCGCGGACACAGCCAAGAGACCGCACCTACGTCGAAACCGAGGACTTGCAAAGTGCGCTGGAACGGATACGGCAGGTAGCCTGCCGGGATAAGGAGCTACGGTTCACGTCGCTCTGGCACCACGTCACTAACATCGATCGACTCCGGCAGGCTTACTTCGGCCTCAAGCGCAATGCCGCACCGGGCGTGGATGGATTGACGTGGCAGCAATACGGAGAGAGCCTCGAGGAGAACCTCCAGGATCTATCCGCAAGGCTCAAACGCGGAGCGTACCGAGCCAAGCCGGTTCGGAGGGCCTATATACCGAAGGCCGATGGGCGGCAGCGTCCGCTCGGAGTGACTGCATTGGAGGATAAGATCGTCCAGCGGTCTACGGTCCAGGTATTGAACGCCATCTACGAAACCGACTTTCTCGGCTTCTCGTATAGTTTCCGCCCGGGGCGCAGTCCACACCATGCGTTGGACGCGCTCTATGTCGGAATCATGCGCAAGCGAGTGAACTGGGTGCTGGATGCGGACGTTTGTGGGTTTTTCGATGCCATCGACCACAAATGGCTGTTGAAGTTCATCGAGCACAGAATCGCCGATCCACGTGTTATCCGCCACCTTAAAAAGTGGCTCAAGGCGGGGATCGTGGAGGATGGGAAGCGAACCGAGATCGAATCCGGTACGCCTCAAGGCGGGAGTGTTTCACCCGTGTTGGCTAATGTGTACCTTCATTATGTGTTCGATCTATGGGCCGACCAATGGAGACGCAGGCACGCTCGTGGCGATGTAATCATCGTCCGGTTTGCCGACGACTTCACAGTGGGTTTCGAGTTTCGTGAAGATGCCGAGCGTTTTCTGGCAGACTTGCGGGACCGGTTCCACACGTTTCACCTGGAACTGCACCCCGACAAAACGCGCTTGATCGAGTTCGGGCGGTACGCCGCTCGGGATCGCAAGCGCCGTGGAGAAGGGAAGCCCGAGTCTTTCGACTTCCTGGGTTTTACGCACACGTGCGACAGAACCCGGAACGGGAGATTCATCGTGCTGCGGCAGACCATGCGGAAGCGCATGCAAGCGAAACTGCGAGAGATCGCTCGCGAGCTTCGGTATCGCCTGCATGAACCCGTCCCGGTAGTGGGTCAGTGGTTGCGCAGTGTAGTACAGGGACATTTCCAGTACTATGCCGTACCGCGTAACCATCGCAAGCCGGCCGCTTTCAAGTATCAGGTCTATCGACTCTGGCTGCGTGCGCTAAGGCGTCGTAGCCAGCGTCATCGGATCACTGGAGAGCGGATGAACCGCCTAGCGACAAGATGGCTTCCTGCACTGCGAGTTGTACACCCTTATCCCGAACAGCGACTGCGCGTTATTACCTGAGGTAAGAGCCCAGTGCGGTAGTTCCGCTCGCTGGGATCTGTGCGGGGGGCGATCCGAAAGGATCGTCCCTACCGCGACGTAAGAAGGATGATCCGGAAGATTCGGACTTGTTGCTGGAGCTGGTGTACAGACACCGGGATCGATTGCGTTGTTGGAGACCGGAGGCGGCCCAGACCCGGGAGCTGGCGCTGTTGGTGGAGGGGCGACGCCAGTTGGTGGAGAGGCGCAAAGAACTGGTGCAGCAACTGCGCGAGGTCTTGAAGAGCTACTATCCGCAGCCTTTGCAGTGGTTTGCAAAGTTGGATGGGCCGCTGGCTCTGGAGTTTTTGAGGCGCTGGCCCACCTTGGAGCAGGCTCGCAAAGTGCGGATCGATGTACTGGGTCGCTGCATGGCACGACATCGAGTACGCTGTGCCGAGACGAAGCTGCAAACATTGCTCGAGCAGATCCGTGCCAGTTACCCACTGACCCAGGATGAGGCTCTCATTGGAGCCGGTTCACTGAAACTGGTGGGCCTGGTCGAACAGCTCTCGGTTCTGCTGCCGATCATCAAACGCTACGACAACCGCATTGCCACGCTCTTCGCCGAGCATGAAGATGCCGCTCTGTTTGCAAGCTTCAGCGGAGCCGGGCCGGCTCTGGCTCCTCGCTTGTTGGCGGCCTTCGGGTCGGATCGCAGTCGCTTTGAGGATGCTGAAGAGGTCCAAAAATGGAGCGGCATCGCTCCCGTAACACGAAAGAGCGGACGAAGTTCTCAGGTGGTCTGGCGTCGAGGCTGTCCCAAGTTTATTCGCCAAACCTTTCATGAGTTTGCGGCCTGCTCAATTCCGCAATCGTCCTGGGCTCGTGCTTACTACCTGCAGCAACGTCAGCGCGGTCTCAAACACCACGCTGCCGTTCGATCTTTAGCTTACAAATGGATTCGCATTCTCTTCCGTTGCTGGATGGATCGAGTCCACTATGACGAGGAACTCTACTGCCGGAGTCTCCAGAGGAGCAACTCTCCTCTTGTGGCTCTGATGCAACCGGCTTGTGGATAAGCTTCAAAAAAAGGGAGACAATTCTCTTGACTTATGAGCTCAGATGTCTCCCACATTCGGACCCCTGATTCCGGGATGGCTAGACGGCCCGCGGGACGAATACCTCTACCGAACGTCTGGCGACGCTGAAGTCCATGGGCAGAGTTCCGATGATCTCCCCGTCCATCTGCACCGGTATCGAGTCTTTGCCTCTCACGCTGATGTGCCTGGCCTTGACGTAGTGGACGTCGGGCAGTTTTACATGGCCCCCGGTGAGGACCCGCAGCAGATAGGTGACATAGCGCTTGCGATCGCGGGAGGTGAAAAGGCAGATGTCCAGACAGTCCTCGGTGACGTCGGCGTCCGGCGCCAGCTGGAGATGTCCTCCGTAAAGGCGGCTGTTGCTGATCACGGCGAAAGTGGCCTCCGCGGAGCGCCCGTCCAGGTAGATCTCGAATGGTTCCAGGGGAAGGTGTCGGTACGCTCGCAAGCCCGCCAGCCAGTACGAACCGACCCCGAAACGGCGCTTCAGTGCGGAAGAGGTCTGATCGATGACTTGGCTGTCCAATCCCACCCCGGCCATCAGATGGAAGTAATTGGGCCCGCTCTTGCCCAGGCGGATGCGGGTCCGGGTGCCCTCTTTCAAAAGGCGCAGCGCCCGGGTGGGGTCTCTGGGGATCGACAGTTCCCGGGCCAGCACATTCGCGGTTCCGGCCGGAAGAACGGCCACGGGGAGTTGAAGATCCAGTGCAGGTTCCAGCACCTGGTGGATGGTCCCGTCTCCCCCGTACGCAATGATCAGGTCATGGTCGTGCAGATCCTCGCTGCGAAGGGCTCCCGATGCCGGACTGGAACGGACGGCAGTGACCTCCAGCCCCATGGCATGGATTGCTTCGATCAGCTTTTGCCTTCTCCTTGGCGAGAGGGTGATTCGACCGGCGTTGGGATTGTAATAAAAGAGTGCACGTTTCATCCCAACCTGCTCAAAGCAATTTCGGTACCAGGGGACGCTACTCGGCGGCGGGCTGGGCCGGGGCGGGCTCAGGAGCTGCCAGTGTGTGGTCGAGCTGAAGCAAAAAGCGGTCACGAACCGCCGCAAAAGCACTCCGGTAGCGTTCTTCCAGAGGCTTGTCGGACGGCCAGGCAATGCGGCGGCGCGGATTCAAGTACCGGCCTCGCGCGTCCCGCACCCGGTAGTCCAGGTGAGGGCCGGTGGCCAGGCCTGTCGAGCCCACCCGGCCCAGCACGTCTCCCTGGCCGACTTTTTGCCCCGCCTTCACCAGGATTCGAGAAAGATGTGCATAGCCGGTTCGGTATCCATTGGGATGGCGAAGCTCAACGAATTTCCCGAGTCCGCCCTTCCATCCCGTGAAAGTGACCGAGCCGCTGGCTGAAGCCAGGACGGGAGTGCCTGCAGGGGCTGCAAAATCGATTCCCAGGTGGGGCCGTCGGCGCTTCAGAACCGGATGGAACCGGTTATAGCTGAAGCCGGAGCTGATGCGCGGGCTGAATCGGAAAGGAACCTTGAGAAAGGCCTTCTTCACGGAATTGCCCTTCCGATCATAGTACTTGACCTGGCCGCGCTCCGGCAGCACGAAGCGGAAGGCGAAAAAATCCTTTCCGCCGGTTGTGAACTGGATGGCGTGGATGTCTCCATACTTAACCAGCCGCCCGTCCCGATACTTCTTATCCACGACCACCCGGAGGCTGTCGCCGGACTGGATGGCAGAGAAGTCCACGTCCCACTGCAGAATCCAGGCCAGATCCATCACCAGCTGATCTTTCTCGCCGATATACAGCAGCGCAGACCAGAGTGACTCCTCGATACTGGCCTGGATGGTCGCGGTTTTCGTTTCAACCTCGAAGGTCCGGCGCGAGCCCCGGTATCGTTGGCCGTCCCATTCCACCAGCAGGTACTCTTCGTCGTTGATCTCGTAGCGGAGACTCTCCAGTGTTCCTCCCGGGCTGATCCTGAGAGTGTAGTCGTTCCCGGCCCGGACCCGGTTAAGGTTGTAAGCCTCCCGTGAGTCTTCGATGAGCTCATGGATCTCGCGGGGAGTGAAGTTGTGCCCGAGCAGCAGGTCCTGCAACGTGGAGTTGCCGGGGAGGGTGCCCTTGATGATATGAGACGAGGGTTCGGCCTGAGGATTGTCCGGCGCGGGCGCCCGAGCGGTGGGCTGTTGTGCTACGGGGTCACTGGAACGGGACGAATCGGAAAGAACGGCAAAGAGAGCCACTGCCAGGAGCAGTCCGCCCGAGGCCGCTGCCCACGGTTTCATGCGGGTCTTCTCAGTCGACATCCTGATCCCGGCGCTGAATTTTGGCCAGCAGACGCTTTTCGACACTACCCGGCACGAGACCGCTCACGTCACCTCCCAGCCGACAGACTTCCTTGACCAGACTGGAGCTCAAGTATGAGTACTCCAGTGCCGGCACCATGAAGACGGTCTCGAGATCCGATTTCAAACGACGGTTCATCAGGGCCATTTGAAACTCGTAGTCGTAGTCGGTCACGGCCCGGATCCCGCGGACGACAACCTTGGCACTGCGGGCGGTCGCAAAGTCGACGAGCAGACCATCGAAAGCCTCGACCGCAATATTCTGGCACGCGGCCGTGACCTCCCCGATCATTTCCATCCGTTCCTCAGGGCTGAACAGAGGCCTCTTGCCGGCATTCGACAAAACGGAGACGATCACCCGGTCAAAGAGCCTGGCGGCGCGCTGAATGATGTCCACGTGGCCATTTGTGAGGGGGTCGAAGGAACCGGGATAGAGAGCAACCACCGAATCGGCCATGAGAGTCTCCGGCACCCGAGTATCTTAGAAACAAGCGCAGTGCCGTTCAAGTGGCAATCTCCCGTTTAGGAGCGACCCTAGCGGGCGATCAGCATCGTCAGCCGATGCGGCTCGGTGGTGGACGGGTGATGCATGAGGATGTCGTGCCTGCCGTCGTTGTCAAGGTCCACCAACCACGTGTATTCCTGGTTGGGCATAGCGACCGCCACCTTTTGAGGCCGTCGGGCGAAGAGCCCCGGCCCCGGCACGCCGAGAAAGACACGCAGTTCTTTCCGGCTCCTCCCCGTCAGCAGGTCCGAGCGTCCGTCGCCGTTCACATCCCCGATCAGCACTGACGGCAAGCGCGCGGCTCTTTCCCCTGACTTGCCCAGAGAGTCGGTCTTGATTTTACGGGTGGCGTTGGGTTTGTCGGGGTAGATTCCGTCTTTCATGCGATAGAGCTCGAGATTCAGCGACACGGAACGGGTCAGAAGCGCGCGGCCAATCATGCCGATCGTCTTGAAGACCCCGATCTTGATGGTTGTGAACATCATCTCGACCTCGCCGTCGCCGTCGAAGTCGTGGGGCGTTATTTCCCGCGGGACGCCGCCCGACCGGATCGCGGTGCCGACGTCCGACTCGAACACAGTGCCGCCATCGGGTGTTGGCGTGCCGAAATGCACCTCATAGGTGGAGTGAGCGCTCCACATGCTCCTGATCTCCAGCGAGAACACCACGAGGTCGGCGACGCCGTCGCCGTTCATGTCGGTCAGCGAGTGCAGCACGCTCCCCGTCATGTCTCCGGTCGGCATATGATCCTTACGCCGGGTGCGCATCCCGTGTGGAGCGGCGAGGAAAGTTAGATCGTCCGAGTCGAACGCTACATCGGTGGTGAAGGTCGTGCTCTCCGGGGCAAACAGCCCGCGCCGGTCCTGGAGATGAACTTCGAAATGGTCCTCGTTCCAGAACACCAGATCGCTCCGACCATCCCGGTTGTAATCCATCTCGTGGACACGGCCCAGATCCCAGGGGTCGTGTCGATATCCGTCGGCTGCGTAGATCCAACTCATGTCGGCGCCGGGGCCGATCTTCACTGGATCCGCGAACGCGGCGGCGCTCATCTGGATGAACACCCAGAAGCCGTCGCCGTCCGGCACCACCAGGTCGTCGCGGCCGTCGTCGTTGACGTCTCGAGAGAGTTTTACATGGGGGATTTCTTCTCTGCGAGGCGGGGTGAACCTGGACGTTACCGCCACCAGGGACCGTTCCGTCGCCGATTCAGGATCGAACCAGTTCAGGCGGCCGGGCTCGCAGGTGACCAACCGATCGCGTCCGCCGACCCTGGCCACGTCGACGAACAACACGTCCGGACGCAGCACCGCGTCGAGGCTCGGCACCCAGTTGCCGTCCTCGAACGCGTAGATGCGCAAGTGGCGGCCCTTGTTCTCGTCGACGTTCACCACGGCAAGCTCGGCGATAGCGCCACCCAGAAGAAATCCCACCAAAACGGTCTGGCGCTGCGCGGAGCCGGTGACGACCTCGTACTGCTCGAAGAGGTCGTCAGTGGGTTGCGCGGCCGCAGGCCACATGCATCCCGAGAGGAATACTCCAAAAAACAGTATGGAGTATAGGCTTCGTCGAGAATGCCTCGTGCGGTCGGTTGCCGAGCTTGGTCTTGCTGCCAGAGTCATCGCTGTTCTCCCTTCGTTCGTCAATCATGCTTTGCCTCCAGGTTCAGGAGCTCTCTGTGGGCCCTCGCCGGCAGCCGGATGGCGTTCTGACCGTGAGTGTGTCGGCCACGTGTGATGCTGGCTCTCGCATGGCGCCTTCTTCCAGCTTCCGAGATGGCGGCGGATTGCCTCCACTAGTCCGTTCAGAAGAAAGCGGCGGGAAAGGTTACAGGTACGGGATATCCGTTACCTGGGCGCCGAGAGGGGAACTCCGTTCGTCAGGTGGCGACCAAAGTCTAGCCCGCCATCCTTCTCACGAAGCTGTTGATCATGATAGGGCTGACAAAGAAAACTGCTCTAAAAGTGATTATCAGAGCGTATGAGGCGGAGAAGCGACCGGGCATGTCGTCATACCATCGCCTGCCAGTTCAGCAGAAAAGCGAGTATATCAAGCAGGATCCAACAAAGAGCCGAAAGCGGGGCAGCGCGTATGCTTACCCTGAGCACATAGCCAAGATACAGAGCGAACCACCACCCAGACAGCAATCCGTATGCTACTCGTGCACCGCCGGCCCCCAGGAAGGAGCGAAAACAAAGGTATGCAAAGGTCCATGCTCCTATGTGAACCAGACTCCCGTAAAACCCGTCTTTAATCCACGTCCTGGACTTACTAACGGACTATAGCCGTCTCCCGATCCATGCATGGTCCCAGGGAAAGGACACGTCCGCCTTCTTGACAACGCCGCCTAAATGAGTGTCCCCCTCTTGACGTCTCTTTTTTTCCAGTTGTGATGGGATGAGGCTATTAAGAAGCCAGGGAATTGATCAGGCTATTGCAGAAGGCAACCAGAAGAACAAACGTGATGAGGCCGGCCAGAAACATGACGATGACGACCAGAGTCTTCTCGAAGGTTGATTCTCTCCATCGGGTTAGCCTTGCTCCGAGGTTGCCGAAGAAGATGATCACGACAATGGCAATCATCATAGACGTCAGGTCGATATTGATCATTGTGTCGATCTCGGTATTGGCAGCCAGGTGGCGCTTAGACAGAACTCTCCGGTTTTCCGGTAGCAGCAAGCGCTGCCTTGTATCGCACCTCCATCGTCTCACAGATGGAAGGGTGGAGTTTGTTCCAGGTCCTCTTGAGCTTGTTGCGAACGCATTCGCGGCCGCTGTCAATGTCCATATCCAGGCGCACATAGACAAGATAGAACAAGGCGGGAAGGTGATGCAGGTGAGCCATTTGCATCCGCGTTGGCAAGGCACTCGGCTTCAGGTGTGCGTCGTTCGGCCGGTGCGCTTCCTCGATGCGACTCGATGCAGTGACAAACAGCCTCAATTCGTTCCCCGGGATAGCTAAACCCGGTCAGGACTTTCCTTGCCTGTACGGCGCCGTGTACGTGGTGGTCCTTAGCCAGCGATGGTCGCAAAGTGACGAGAAAGGGACAGATCACTTCTTTGGTTGGAAGAAGGGGGGCAGTCCTTTGAGTTCTCTGTTCACCCGCCAGGAGGTGCCAGCCAGTTGAAGGGGTACAGAGGGATATTACGGAGGACGAAGAAAGACGTGATGATCACGAGCAGACAGTAGCCGGGCCAGGACTTGCCGGCACTGGACGAGGGCCTCAGTAGGAGCCAACTGTACGTGTCTCTCGTGCCGATTGCGAAGAGGTATGGCAGCACAACAATGGCGAGCAGGTTATGACGGGCTGCGGTCAACAGGTCGCCGTGGCTCAGATGATGGAGAGCTCGGGTTGCGCCGCAACCCGGGCAATGCAGTCCCAGACAGTAATAGAAAGCGCAAACCGGAAACCGATGCCGCGAAGGGTCAAACTGATAAATCAGCCACAGACCCAGAAAGAGTAGACTGAGTCCAAGACCAGCAGCGACAAGACGTTGGAAGGACAAATTCGCCGGTAGGGGGGAGTTGAAGTTCACAGATTGCCTTGAAGCCCAATCAAGAGAAACAGGACTTGAATGATGAAGCCGAAGATTGCGGAGAGCCAAATCCAGGTCAATGCAGATTTTGAATCGGATCGAGCTCCCGCCAAATCCCCGGCCTGGATTTTGGGATTCACCCGAGCCGCGTACACGATCGCGACGATACCAAAGGGCAAGCAGCAGCACAGCGTAACCACAATCGCCTGGATCAGGTAATTGGCGGGCTCCGCCCCATCAGGTGTTGCTACCGGGTCCGTTCTCAAACCACCCGCGGGGGCAGTCTGGCCACAGCTCGCACAGATACGGGATCCAGTCGGAACTTCCTCTCCGCAAAATGGACAGAACATAAGCTGTCGTCTCGTGCCGCGGGTCAATATGAACGGCCGCGAAAGTCCACGCAAGTATATGCGTCGGGCACGGCGGTGAAGGGCAATGCTTCGTCGCTCGCGGATTGATTCCGCTAACGTAAAGGTGCCCAGAGTGGGGAGCGAGGGATTCAGTAAAATTGACCCGCCCCAAGCGTCTCCGGTCTTGACTTGGGCGGCGAGGCGGTCATATAGTGGTCAGCGGCCTTCCACTTCCCCTGGTTTCCCCATCCGTGGCCGCTTTTACTACTTGCTGGAGAGAGTCTGGCGGACCTACCAGTACGTGTTTCGGGCGATAGCCTCGAGCATTCTGGTGGACAAGTCCCTGGTCGACGATGCGCTCCAGGGAGGCCTTCGCAAAGGTCCTGCGCGCCGAAAAGACTTTTGCCTCAGACGTACAGGCGTTCCGCTTCGTTCGCAAGGCCGTCCACAACGCCTCGTTGGACCAGCTTCGCCGCCTGACGCGCCGGAACCGGCGTTTTCCTTCCTATGATGATCCTCAGGTGGGCGAGGACTCGCGGCCGGTCGATCCCGAGAGCCCCCTCCTCTTGCTGGTGCGGGAGGAAGAGAATCGGCACCACAGAGATTTACTGCGCGAACTGAAATTGGGGCTGGGACAGCTGAACCGGGACCAGCGCCAGGCGATTGGGCTCATGTTCGGACGCAATGGTCGTCCCATCAAGAAAACCTGCGCGCGGCTGGGAGTCCCCTATTCGACCGTACGCAGTCGAATGCTCGCCGGAATCGACGCTCTGCGCCGGCATCTGGCCGCCCGGGGAATACTGGAGACAGGGGACGAAGGGGGCGATCCATGAACTGCGAGGGGTATCCATTGTTTCGTTTCTCGCGCGGCGAGCTGAACCCGGCAGGCGCGCGTCGGACGGCTGAGCACGTGGCCGAGTGCGACACCTGCTCTCAGCGTCTGCAGGTCATGGTGGCTCTCCAGGAGTACCATCTCGAGAACGGGCTGCGCCGGCGCCGGCGCCGGCGCTGGTGGCTGGTGGCGGCGGCTGTGCTTGCTCTGGCGGTGGTGACGGTATTCGTGCAGCAGAGCCTGCGTCAGGACGGGCCCCCGAAGCCTTCCGTGATTGCTGTCAAGATCCCCTATCCCCTGGTTCTCCTGAACAACCGTTCGGATGCGGAAACAGATCGACGATCCGCCTACCAGGCGTATCTGGCTGGGGATTACTCCCGTGCCGAGATCCTGCTTCGCAGGTCGACGCACGAGATGGATCTTCTGTTGCGGGGAGTGAGTCTTTACATGCTCGAGCGCTGGGAGGAGGCCGTGTCCGTACTGCGGGGGGTGTCACACGAAAGCGCGTGGCGTCAGCCCGCGCTCTGGTATGAGGCCAATGCGTTGATCCGGTTGGGGCAGTGGGAAGAAGCTCGCAGGATACTCCAGGCCCTGGCGGGAGAAGACGGAGAGTACACGGATCGGGCTACCGCACTCGTCGAGCAACTGGGTGAGGGCCCGTGAGGGGTCGGCTGCCGTGGCCCTTCCCGCTAGCAGTCCTCTCTGGACTCCTCCTGTCAAGGGTCCTGTTCATTTTTTCGAATTCAGCTGATCTGGGCCCTGGCGACGAAACTCGGATGCTGGGTTGAAGCCAGGAGTTTCGCTGCAGGTCCAGAATCGCTATCGGATCATCTTCTCCTCCTTGGGTCTCTGGCATGAAAGCATCGACTTTTTGCGATTCGGTGTGGACTGCAGTCGTATCTCCGGCCTCTTAGTGGAGCTGTGTTCTGGCTCCGGGCCATGATGAATATTCGCGCGTGGGGCGCCTATCGTGGTGACGGCCATCGAGTGGCCAAGGCTGCTATCGGCGTGTTCCCCGCGCCGGTCTGACCGGTTCGCCATCAGTTCGAATCCTCTCATGCAGTTCCCAGGGAAAGATCTTGACAAATCTTTTATCGCTTAAGCTCGCTGGGGTTCATAGGCGGCGTCACGGGTGGAAACGGCCCAGAGTAGACGGGCCAGCTTATTGGCCACAGCCACTGCCGCTTTGTTGTGCCCCCGTCGTTTTTCAATCTCCAAACCCCACCTGTGCAAACGGTCTGGCCGCTGCTTGGACTTGGCCGTCCACAAGACCGATCGCCCACCGTGGATCAAGAGAGTGCGCAAATAGATGTCCCCTTGCTTGCTGATGCACCCGAGTCGACGCCGCAGACCGCTGGAGTGCTCCCGCGGTGTCAAGCCCAGATAACTGGCAAAGTGTCGTCCCGAATCAAAGCGCCTCAGATCTCCCACAAAACCGGCCACCGCTGTGGCTGTCAGCAATCCCACCCCGGGGATCGACTGCAGTTGTTCAATCGCAACACTCTGTCGCGATAGCGCTTTCAGTTTCCTTTCGATCCGATCGATTCGCCCCTCCAGCTCTCTGACTTCCAGACAGATCTCCTCCAGCACCGATCGGATCCCATTCGGAATCTCCACTTCTGCATCTTCGATCCATCCTCGCACCCGCTCCACGGCCTGGCAGGCTCCAACGGGAATCGTCAAACCGAATTCCCGTAGAATGCCCCGCATCGTATTGATCCGTGCCGTGCGGGTGCGCATCCATGCCGTCCGCACCCGATGTAAGGCGGTCAACTGCTGCTGCGATTCATTTTTGATCGGAACCGGTCGAATGGCACTGTTGCGGTGGGCTTCCAACAACCCTTTCACATCACTGCGATCCGTCTTGTTGCGTAACACGTACGGCCGGACGTAGGCTGGCGGCAGCAGCACAACTTCGTGCCCCAGTTCCCGGAATCGCCGGCCCCAGTAGTGAGCCGAACCGCAGGCTTCCATCAGAATCGTTGCCCGTTGTTGCTTGGCCATGAACCTCAACAACCGAGTTCGACCCAGGCGATGCGTCTTCTCCATCCGACCAGGCTGCTCGGAAATCCCAATCTCAAAGACCGACTTTGCCAAATCCACTGCGATTGTTCTATGCTTCATTTCAGACTCCTCCTGATACAGTTAAAAACTTTGGCTCTGGCACTTTAGATGCCGTCTAAGCCTAAAGGAGGAGTCCATCTCATCATGGTGAAAGTTGAGGAGAAGCGGTCACATAGCGACATTAGACTGGCCCCGTAGCAATGGGGAAAAAGAAACGGCGACAGCAAGAAGAGATGTGGGTCGCCACCAGCCAGCTGCCCCGCACTGCCGGCCATCCCTTTTACGCAGCACTGACTCGTCTTTTGGACGAGGAGGACTTTGACGACTATGTGGAGGGACTGTGCGGGAAGTTCTATGCGGAGAAGCTGGGGCGACCGAGCCTGGCTCCGGGAGTGTACTTTCGGCTGCTGCTGCTGGTGGGCTATTTCGAAGGGATCGGATCGGAACACGGGTGACATCAAGGAATTGACGGGGATGTCTTACCGCCAGCAGCACAATTGGGATTTCAAGGACGCACTTTCGGCCCGTGAATTCGTGCCGTTTGAGCCCATTCAGCTGTTCGGACACGACCACCTCTTGGGCCGGAGTCCAGAGAACGACTTCACCAAGTCCAGACCGTACGTCGGCGGACCCTGTCACCCGACAGGCTACCGTCTTGGCCAGTTGTATCTGCTGTTCCTTTCCCCCTCAGATGCCCGGTGGTTCCTGAGTGAATACTTCCGGGAGAACGAAGAAGTGAGTGGTTCCGACGCTCGGTGGGTGACGGCGGTACGTCACTACATCCGGATTTCCTCGCTGGGGGATTATGAACAACAACGTCAGTTACTGGAGGACTTGAGAGAGCAGGCCATCTCCAAAGTGGAAGCTGCGACGCTTGCCTCCTGGTTCTGCCAACATCCTCTCCCGGAAGCGTTGCCCCTTTACCAGAGGCTTCAGTCTTCTGATCCATCCCGGTCGAACGAGAACGCGATACATGCCCTGGCCTGTCTTGGAGATAAGTGGCTCGTGGACTGGGCTATCGGAGCACTCGATGATGAGCAAGCCTGGGAAGTACTGTTGAGATCGCCAACCGAAAAGGCCCAGAGCGCGTTTGAGACTGCCATCGAAGATTTCGATCGGGCCCAGGTGGCGATCGAGTCAGCGGGGCCCTGGCTGGATGATGTTTATCCAGTGCAACTCAGGTCATTGACGCACCGGGCAGTCGGTGACATACGTCTTCGGCAGCTACTCGCTCCAGGACTCAAGACTCGTTGTCAGGACCTTCAAGTTCAGGTTGCCTGCGAGATGCTGACGGTACTGGGTGTTGATCCGAGGGAGATGTCGCGCTGAGACTGTTGCTTAAAGGTGATCTAGACTTCTCCGTCACGCTCCGACCTGCGATGAGCAGATCGAGAAACACGCCACCAGCCTGTCTCGGGTACTCGGATGCAACCTGGACAGGTTGTATGCGACAAATCAACCGGAGGCAGGGCGGGGCCGTGAGACGCCCGATTAGCTTCTCATCTCTCTCAAATACTTGTTCCAAGATGGAGTGGTAGTGTTTTTACATTAGGCCACGACTTTCATCGGGGGTGAGTCGTGTCAATAGCTGGGCACTCAGAGCCCTGGAACGCCTGGATTGCTGCGATTCCGGCTAAATCTCGGTAGATCCGGTTCCAACTGGCAATACTGTGGGTTACCAGACGTGCGGTTCCCTCTGAACCACCAGGCCCCCACCCGTCAGAAAACGCACCAACCAGCAAGCCTGCAGAGGCAGGAACGACAGTGACTGCGCCGCAGCGAAGGAGTGCCGATAGCGCAGCAATCCCTTGAGGAGGTATCCACCTTTTGTGCCGCGACCATTCTCTGTTTCGATGGGTCCGGGTCGGATAGGGATCATTCGTTTATGTTGGCGGTTGGAAGCGTTCCAGGCGGGCTGAGTGACCGAAATCGCCAGGCACCTCGGGGCCTGACTGTGTTTTGCAGTCGAGAAATCGATGAAATCCGGCAGCTTTTCAGCTACAATCGGGATCCACGGTTCCGAGTGCTGCGACGGGGTGCGCAGAAACAGGGTCACCACAACGTCATACTCTGAGAGGTGAAGATTCTCGATTCATGGCTAAACAAATACTGACCGACATCCGTCGCTGGTTTGCATCCGGTGTCGACGCGAAGGAAGACTTCAATCAGCCCAGCTTTAAGGAAGTGCCTTACCGGGTTGACTGGATCCGCAGCGTTCCATTCATCGCCCTTCATGCGATGTGTTTTGGAATCATTTTTGTGGGCTGGAGCCTGGCCGCCGTCGCCGTTGCGATCTCCCTCTACTTTGCTCGAATGTTTTTTGTCACTGCTTTTTACCACCGTTACTTTTCACACAAGACCTTTAAGACGAGCCGCTTCATGCAGCTCGTCCTGGCTCTTCTGGGGACATCCTGTACCCAGAAGGGACCCCTCTGGTGGGCAGCCAATCATCGCCTGCATCACAAGTGTTCAGACGGACCGGAAGACCCCCATTCACCCCACCAGCACGGGTTTTTCTGGAGCCATATTGGCTGGATCACCGACCGGCGCAACTTTCCCACCCGTCTCAGCCTGGTACCTGACCTGGCCCGCTTTCGGGAGCTGCGGTTTCTGGATCGATTCGACCTGCTGGTTCCGCTCTTGATGGCCTCCAGTTTGTTCCTCTTCGGAGAGTTCCTGAAGTACAATTTCCCCGCCTTCGGGACAAGCGGCTGGCAGATGCTGATCTGGGGCTTTTTCGTGTCCACGGTACTTCTGTTCCACGGCAGCTGCATGATCAATTCCATTGCCCATCTCATTGGCAAGAAGCAATACGAAACTGGAGACGAAAGCGGGAATAGCTTTTTCCTTTCGCTTCTGACTCTGGGAGAGGGGTGGCACAACAACCACCACCACTATCCGGCTACGGCGCGCCAGGGATTCTTCTGGTGGGAAATCGATATCACCTATTACCTGCTCAAGGTCATGAGCTGGCTCGGACTCATCTGGGATCTGCGACCGGTGCCCGAGCAGGTTCGATCGTCGCGTCTGCCCAAGAGCCGGAAGTAGTGGTGACGGTCCCAGGCGCGTACGGATCATCACCGGCGACAGTCCGCTAGACTCAAGAAAGTGCTCCTTCCTGCTGAAGCAGCCGTGGTTTCCATCCGAGCCTTCGGACCGACCGAGCCCTGCAAGGCTTCGGTTCCGGCCCCGGCCAGGGAGTGTTCGCATGGTTGAATTCAAGTATCAGGAAATGTTCGAGCACGGCGCGGACACGACGCCTTATCGAAAGCTGACCTCCGATTACGTGTCGACCGATCGCTGGAACGGTGTCGAGGTACTCAAAGTGGACCCGGCCGCTTTATCGCTCCTTGCCGGCGCTGCCATCGACGACGTGGAGCACTTGCTGCGCCCCCATCACCTGCAGCAGTTGAGGAACATCCTGGACGACCCGGAGGCCTCGGAGAACGACCGTTTCGTAGCCCTCGAATTTCTCAAGAACGCTAACATCGCGGCAGGGCGGATACTGCCCGGTTGCCAGGATACCGGAACAGTCATCGTACACGCCTATAAGGGTGAGAACGTCTTCACCTTCTCCCGCGATGCCGAGTCCATCTCGCGTGGTATCTACCAGGCTTTTCAGGACCGGAATCTTCGCTACTCACAGTTGGCTCCGCTGGACATGTACAGGGAAAAAAACACCGGCACGAATCTTCCCGCCCAGATCGAGATCTATGCCCGCCCGGGAGAAGATTACCGTTTCCTGTTCATTGCCAAAGGGGGAGGCTCGGCCAACAAGACCTTTCTCTATCAGGAGACCAAGGCTCTCTTGAACCCGGAGTCACTTCTCGACTTCGTGGCCGAGAAAATCCAGACGATCGGTTCAGCGGCCTGCCCTCCCTACCATCTGGCGCTGGTCGTGGGCGGGACCTCGGCGGAGTTCACCATGAAGACGGTGAAACTGGCCAGTAGCCACTATCTTGACGATCTTCCCACCGCGGGCAACGAGCAGGGACGGGCCTTCCGCGATCTCGAGCTGGAGGAGAAGATCGCCGAGTTGTGCACCCAGATCGGTATCGGAGCCCAGTTCGGTGGAAAATATTTCGCCCACGACGTGCGTGCGGTGCGCCTGCCGCGGCACGGAGCCTCCTGCCCGGTTGGAGTGGGAGTCTCCTGCTCGGCACACCGTCAGATCCTGGGCAAGATCAACCGGGAGGGGGTGTTCCTGGAGCAGCTCGAAGCGGATCCGGCCAGGTATCTGCCCGACGTGACCGAGGAGCAACTGGGCAGCGAAGCGGTCGCCGTCGATCTGAATCGACCCATGAGTGAGATCCTGGCCGAGCTCAGGAAGCACCCGATCGCCACCCGGCTGTCTCTGACCGGGTCTCTGATCGTAGCGCGCGACATTGCCCATGCCCGGCTCAAAGAGCGCCTTGACGCCGGCGGTGATCTCCCCCGCTACTTGAAGGATCACGTGATTTACTATGCGGGACCAGCCAAGAAACCTGCAGGCTACGCCTCTGGTTCTTTCGGACCGACCACGGCAGCGCGCATGGATCCCTACGTCGACCTCTTTCAGAGTCACGGCGCCAGTATGGTGATGCTGGCCAAAGGGAACCGCTCGGGACGGGTTCGCGAGGCCTGTCGCAAGCACGGGGGGTTCTACCTGGGCTCGATCGGGGGCCCGGCAGCCCGGCTGGCCGAGCACAGTATCAAGAAAGTCGACGTTGTCGAGTTCGAAGAACTCGGGATGGAAGCCATCTGGAGAATCGAAGTCGAAGACTTTCCGGCCTTCATCATCGTCAACCACGAAGGTCGAGACTTTTTTCAGAATCTGCCGGGCAAGAGAACCAAGGCGCTGGTCCAGATGGACTAAAGGGGTTGGACCGTTCGAAATGGGTTCAGACAGACCGAAAGCCGCAGCGTTGCTCGCTGAACTCGTGAGGCTGGGCGCTTCTCACGTGATCGGGCTTCCGGACAACGGTTCGGCGGCCATTTTCCGGGCCGTCGAAGACTCGCCTGACGTGACGCTGCTGAGTGTGACCCGGGAAGGAGAGGCCTTTGCCGTCGCCTCCGGCCTGTGGATGGGAGGGCAACGGCCGGTGGTGCTGATCCAGAACACCGGGCTGCTGGAGAGCGGCGACAGCCTGCGTGGCACTGCCATGCGGATGGGGGTTCCCGTGCTCTGTCTGATCGGATATCGAGGTTACGCCAAACTGCAGGCCCTAGGGAGCCGTTCCGAGATGGAATCCGAAGCCCGCGAAGACATGATCCGCAGCGACCTCGATTCGGTTGCTTTGATCACCGAGCCGACGCTTCGTGCCTGGCGAATGCCATACGAGTTCTACAGATCCGATTCCGATCTGCCGCAGGTGGCCTCGTGCTGGGATCGGGCCCGCCGCGAAGCCCGGCCGGTGGCGATACTGCTGGTTACGGAATTCATCTGATCGATCATGCTGACCAAGGACGAATTACTGGTACCGCTGGCCGAGTTGAGAAGAGAGGAGATCGTCGTCACCACCATGGCGGCCGTGCGACCCTGGGGCCGGATCTCCAGTCACGAACTCGACTTTGCCTCGGCCGATAGCGCGATGGGCCACGCGGCCGACCTGGGCCTGGGCCTGGCCCTGGCCCAGCCCGCGCGCAAGGTGATCTGCCTCAACGGCGACGGGAGTATGCTTATGGGTCTCGGGACGCTCACGACGATCATAGAGTCCGGAGTCTCGAACCTGATCCTGTTCGTCCTGGTCAACGGGACGTACGAGATTACCGGAAATCAGAGAATCCCTGCGCGCGGAAGTGTGGATTGGTGTGGATTGGCGGGCTCATCCGGTTTCAAGCGCATCTTCAGATGTAATGATCCAAATGACTATAAACAAGAACTTTCTACAATCCTTAGGGGAGGAGGTCCGGCCTTTGTTGAGGTCCAGATCGAGCCGGGCCGTGAGGGCCCGATCAGCAGGAGCGAGAAGGAAGAGGCGCCCTACCTGCAGGTCTCGCTGGCCGAATCGGCTCGCCGATTGAAGAAAGCCCTGCAAGGGTAGATCCCTGCCCTTGGTCGTCGATTTCACCGCTGGAATTCCTGCCTCTGCGGTGGCCTCGATGGGGGCGGTTGCGGTTTTTCGATCGGATCGACGATGAAGAAACCGTCGTCTCCCTGGGCCTGGTAGAGGGGCATGAAGATCCTTCCGGGGCGGGGTGAGCGGATCTCGCCGGTGCGGTCGTGGGCCAGGAGCCGGTTCTCCTGGATGGGTTGAAAGTTGGTGAAGCCGGGCTCCATCCGGAACTCGTCACCGGGCTGAACCGGGTGCCGGTAGCGCACCTGGTGGGCCCCGGGGAGGTGCCGGCATGACCCCTCCAGCAACGCTATCGACTGCTCGAATCGGGGGCAGTCCTGTTCGTTCAGAATCCCGGTGAAGACGATGGCCAGACGAAGAATAGCCAGGTGACAGCGGACGGCTTCCTTGGATCCATGCCGACCTCCTTCGAACCCCAGCGCGGGAATTCCTCTCGAGTCGAAATGGCTCACCAGCGTCCCGTCGATCTCATCTTGAAGCCCAAACACCATCGTAACGGGAAAGAGGGCACCCAGACTTTGCCCGGACGGCTGGTTATCCACGATCGAAAAGGGTGCACTCGGGCTTGAAGTCGTGTGCAGGTCAAGCAGGTAGCACCGGTCACCTCCTGCTGTGCTCACCAGGGGCTCGATGATCTGCAACAGTCGGAGCTGCTCTCGAGACTCGCCCTCGAGTTGTTCAGGATCGGGCTGCGAACGCACCCAGTCGACCTGCTCTGTGGTCCAGAGCCGATTCAGATCCCTGACAACCCAGCGCACCCCGCTCTCCAGGGCCTGGCAGTTGCCCCTCAGACCGATCAGCTGTCCTCGTGGCTTCCTGTCGCTCCTTTTTAGCTCACCCAGCAGCCGGGTCAGAGCGACGACTCCGCCTGGCTCGTTGCCGTGGACGCCGCCGATTACGACGAGTGTGGGTCCGCGGCCCGGTACTCCCCAGGAGCCCACCACATGTGGGTTTCGGTTTTCGCTCCAACTCATGGGTTATTGTGCATCAGCTCTTCGAGCCCTCCGTACGGGCCCTGTCCGGGCAACCTTCGGGCCCTCGATTCGAGCCGGAGCCGGGCGCGAATCGCAAGATCATAGCATCCCGATGGATCCGCACAAAGGCAGTCGCGGGCCGGGCAGGGAACATTTCCCTGGTCCGGGGCACAATTCCCTACTAACGGCGACGCCATGCATCGGATGGATGTCCCTAAGTAGCTGAGTGCAAACCATTTAGAGGACTCTTCCAGAGAATTGGAACGGGAATTGCTCTAAAGCAGTTACGAATGGCCTGGCGATCGTCGCCGTGCCGCAAGACCTGAGCTTGAAGCGAGATCAAGGAGGAACCAAGAATGAACAAGAACTCCCGCAAGTCAATGCTGCTTCTCTTCACACTGATCCTGATGACGTGCTTTTCTCTGCTGGAGGCAGGGAAGAAGGTCAGGCTCGAGGGTGTAATACTCTCCAGCACCGAGCAGGGAATGATCGTAGACAATCTCAGGGGTCACCAGTTCGTCGTGCGCGTTCAGCCGGACACCGAGATCAAGGAGCAGACCAGGAACTTCCTTCGCGATGCCCGTGTGTATCGACCCTCTGATCTGGTTCGAGGTTTGCGGGTCCAGGTTCGGGGTCGCCGGGACGGATCGGGGGTGCTGACGGCCAAGTCGATACGGATGAAGCACATCGATCTCAAGGTCGCCTCCACAGTCGAGGCAAGGGCATCCGAACTGGACGCTCAACTGGGAGGAATGGAGAAGAACATGGTCCGGCTGGGAGGCCAGGTGGAGGAACTCACGAGTACCTCTACTCGAATTCGCAAAGATGCCCGGGACACGCAACAGAGCCTGGGTCACGTCATGAACGACCTCGAGGAGACCAGGCACCAGGTGAATGAGAATGTCCGGAAGGTAGGGTATCTGGAGGGTCAGCTCTCTAGTCTCGACGACTATCGCCTGGTCGATTCCATGACGGTCCGGTTTGGGGGGGGCAGCGCGGAGTTGGACGAAGAGGCCGAACAGCAGCTCGATCAGCTCGTCGTCTCGACGACGGACACCCGTCTGGGAGTTCTCTTCCAGGTGACCGGGTTCGCCTCTGCCGATGGCCCCACCGACTTCAATCGTCACCTCAGCCGCCGCCGTGCCGAGGCCGTGATCCAATACCTGGCCGAAGTGCACTCGGTCCCCCTGCGGCGGTTTGTGAGACCCCACGGATTTGGTGAGCTCATGGCCGTGGCCGATAACTCGACGCGCGAAGGGCGCCGGGCCAATCGGCGGGCCGAAATCAAAGTGCTGCTCAACAGCGCGATTGCCGAACTGGCATTGAACTAGCCGGCGGCTTGTCGCCGCCGCCTACCCGGAGGCTCGCTGCACCTATCCGGCTGCCAGGTGCGGCGGGCCTCTTTTGTGCGTGCCGCGTTTCACGAGCCTTGGGGCATCAACGTTGCAAGGTGTGACCGAATCTCTGTCGCCCCTCCAGGGCTCTGAAATTGGTGGCGATGCGCTCCGTGGGCTGGCCGCCCACGGCTATTCTCTTTCGGCCGCTCTGCGGCCTGATACAGCTGCCTTCGGCCGCTCCGCGGCTGGTCCACAGCCCCGGAGGGGCGCAAGACAATAGCCGGGGCCGGAAGGCCCCGGTGAGGACGCCGTCGCATGGATCAGCCCCCAGAGGGGGCGGCAGAAAAAGGCGATACGCTTCCGCTCGTCAACCTTCAATCTTCTGGAGCCGGGGTGACGATGATGCGGCCGCGGCGGTTGCAGTAGGGGCAGTTGAACTGGACGACGTTGTCGCTGAACTCGGCCCAGGTCACATAGCAGTCATCATAGGGGCAGCGGATCGTCTCCTCCAGCAGGTAACGTTCTGCGAAGTAATCGAGGTGGAGTGTTTTCCAGTCTCGGACCGGCTGGGGCTGAACCCATGTGGAGAGTGCCTGGCAACCCGAACAGTCGATCTGAAGCTGGAGGCCGAAGCCGGCCACCGAACGGGACTCGATCTCGAGGTCTTCTCCGCAGTCCGGACAGATCGGGCACTCTCCCGCTCCGCCGGGTCCAAAGTACTCCCGTACGATCTGATCCAGTTGATTCGGAGTCAAGGTGGTTCCCATCCTGCTTCCTAATGCGGCCGGCGCAGGAACCAGCTTACCAGGCGATGGGGGCAACGCGATCGAGGGCAGACAGTACAGTCTGGCCGTTGCCGGCCAGGTCGAAGCCGGTCTCTTCCTTCACTGTCGCCGAGACGAGTTCCCGCTGAGTCTCCGGGAGCCTTCCCCGCAGGAATGCCCAGTGGCAGATGAAAAGTTCCACGGCTTCAGGCCGTCGACCACTTTCGTGCAGGAGCATCCCCTGGTGATAGAAGCGGTGGATGTAGGCGGGAAGACTTTCTTTGATCTTGCCCTCCAGTGAATCCAGAACTTCTCTCTGGGCCCTGGCCAGCATTTGCTCGGGAGACGGCAGCCGAACCGGCTCGTTCTGGATCAGGGACGTGTCTGATTCCCGCACTCCCTCGAGCTGGTTGGCTTCTTTGACCTCGGAAAAGACGATTTCCCGGCTCTCGATCCGGCTCTTGGTGAAGAAGTCACGCAGGGTCATGAGAAGCTCAACGCGCGTCTGTTGCCGGTGGTTGATTTTCAGATAGGTGTAACCGGCCACCCTGGGCACCTGCTTCGTCTGCGGGATCATCGCCAGAGCCATTTCAGCCACATCTCGCTGGCGCGTCAGTGCAGCGATCTTCTTGTCACCCTTCGTATGCTCCAGCCTGGTGACAATCTCTTCGAACTCCGACCTCTTGGCTTCGTATTCAGGATTAGGTATCTCCTGCGTGCCCGCAATGAACTGCGACGGAACGCGCTCGGGTGTCTCGGATGACCAGCGTTCAGAGAGATGCTTTCGAACTCCGACGGTGAGGAGCGCCGTTCGCGACTTTCCGTCGGGCCTGAAGTCCTGAAACTCGGGATCCTCGTCAGGGGACCCCCGGTAGCCCTCTCTGGACCTGATCCGTAAGTCGGGCAACCCCAGGCTTTCGGACACGTGCTGGAGGCGGGCGGATACCGCATCGGAGAAGGTCCGCGGCGCACCTGTCAGGTCCTCGACCGAGAGGACCAGCTGCGAGGCCCGCTTACGATTGAAGAGGCTCCCGGCGTCCTTCACCTGGGACGGCAGAACGATCGCCGGACCCAGTCTCGACTGGGCATTGAGCAGCAGCACGAAGGCCGTTGCGATAAACGTCGGGTCACCGAACTCGGTCAGGCTCATGGCCTTCTGCAGCGAGAACGAGCCGAGTCTCTCTGCAGCGTCGCGCTGCCGTGCTGAGAGAATGGGATGCTCGGGGTTCAGACTCCTGATCATGTCCAGGGCGTTCACCGTGTCTCTGGCCTGGGTAAAGCTGTCGTGAAGGCGCGAGAAGGACTCCACGCTGGACGCAAGATGGTCCACCCACTGGCTTGCAATACTTTCTTTGATCGGCTCCAGGTCCCCGCCTTCCGGATAGCCGTCGAGTGCGATGCCAATGGTATCCATTGCTGCTTTGAAGGCTCCCTGTGCCGCCTGATCCTCAGCCTTTGCAGCGAGTTCATAAGATCGCCGCCCCCGCTCGGCGCGACTCTCGGCCGCTGCGATACGCGGGTCGTCCGCGTTCAGCTGGAGTGCACGCCGAAAAAGATCCTCAGCGCTGTCCCAATTCTTGAAATCAAGCAGGGTGAGGCCATCCCGCAGCAGAGAATTCGCGTAGGTCGTCTCGATGCGAAGAATCTCTTCGTCCAAAGACGGCAGATAGGCGGAATACGGAGCCATGGAACGCAGCTTCTCCAGGGCCTCCTCTTCGCTTCCCGCTTCAGCCTTGGCTACGGCCGAGGAGAAGCTTCGCTCCAGAGTCGAGTGCTTTTCTCGCAAGAGCGACTCGAGTTGATCTACTTTCTGGGTCGAGGAAAACTGCTGCGCAGACTGCAGCTTCTCGGCACAAGCGGCGAGGTCCATGGCATTGCAGCTTCTCAACCCCAGAGCCGCTTCCCGATCGGCCAGGTCGCGGCCCAGCTGAAGCCGCAGAGGCGTGTACTTCTTATGTGGTTTGGGCTTGTCCCGCCCCGAGTCTCTTTTTTGCAGGGCCAGTCCCAAAGCCTCGTAAGCCCGCTTGAGTTTGCCCGCCGCCTGCGCCTTCTCGGCTTCTTCATAGAGTTTTTTTTCAGACAGACTGGACAGCTCGCCCAAGTCCTGTGCCGGACCTGTTTCTTCAAGTCCCGCCCACAGCAGGACGGGAATGAGCCCTCGGATGAAGATCCGGGACCTCAGAAGCTGGCTCACGTTTACCTGCCGGTATTTCATTCTCGAGTCGCTATTTGTTCTCGGAAAGAGCCTGGGAAAACAGAGCACGGATCCGCGGCGAGACACTCTCCAGGGGTGGGGTAAAGTCCCGGTCGATGTGGTGGCTTGTCCTGAAGTGTTCTGCGGCAGTTTCCAGAGAGTGAACGGGGGCGCGTTGTGACATCAGTGTCGCGGAAGCGACAGAAGCGCCCAGGTAAAAGTAGGCGAAAGATGCAAACGGAGGTCGGGGCTTCTCCTCCAGGTAGCCTTTTAGCTGAGCGATGGATTCTGAGTACTCGCCCGAGTAGAAGCTCTGGACGGCAAGTCTGAGCAGGGTCTGCTGTCGCTGCCTTTCGATGAACTCCTGGAGCTCTATCAGGAGAGGGCCGGAGCTCTGCAGGGAAAGGGCCTCCTCCACTTTGAGCCTTGCCTTGGCAGATTGGCCGGAATCAAGGAGTTCCCGTGCTTCATGGGAGAGGCCGGCCACTTTAATGGTTCGGAGCAGTTCCATGAGATGGGGATCCGAGCCCGCAAGCGAGATCGCCTCCTCAATCTTTTCACGGGCTCCTGCAAAGTTTTTGGCATCCAGAAGGCCACGGGCCTGCATGGAAAGACGTCTGGCCGTTTCGAGATTCGCCTGCTCTTGCAGACGGGTCTCGACTTTTGCGAGCAGGGCGTGGGCTTTGGGGTGATCCGGGCTGGTCTCGAGAACTTCCTGTAAACGACTCTTCGCGCCTGCCGCATCACCCTGTTCAAGAAGCCTGACTGCCGCAGTGTAGTGGAGAGCATCGGTTCTTGACTGGATGGTCTGGATCTGCAACTCCACGGCTCTTCGTCGGACCTGCACTTCCGTCGCATGCGGATGCCTCTCGAGGAGGCTGTCTAGAAGCCGGCGAGCTTCTCTCCAGTTCTTCCCTGCAATCAGTTCATCCGCGCGATCCAGGTCTCGCTGAAACTGCTCGGAGTCGAGATTGCAACCGGCTCGCTGTGCCGCCGCTTGCAGGTTGGGGAAATCGGGTGCAACGACCAGGATCTCATGAAGTAACCGGCAAGCTTCTTCGGATCTGTGCCTTTGGATCAACACCTGGGCCCGCTGCCAGAGACGGTCGTGGTTTCGCCGGCTCCTGACTCTGGTCAGTAACCGGGCCGCCTCTTCTCCCAGTTCTTCGGGACACTCGACAATCGACCCCGCCAATGTCTCTGCCTGGCTCAGGTCGCTGGCCCGAAAAGCACGCCGAGCCTGCTCCAGGACTCCTGTACCGCACTCATCATCAGCGGTCCTGCCCGATTGCAACGGCATCGCCATACTGATGGACAATGCCACGATCAGAACCATTGTTTCCATCGCTTGTTCCTTGAACATCAGCTAGCGCTCGGCTCCAGTTCCCAGAAAGCGTCCGACCAGGGCTTCGACATCTTCGCGGTTCCAGAATTCGTGCCGAATCCTGGGGATCCGGTCGGGGCCCACAAGTACCGACTTCGTGATGGTGCGCGATCCGTAAGTGAACTGGAACGAATAATCTCCGGGGAGGAGGGGTGCGACAAGAGGAGTGTCGTCGCTCAGGACGAGGACTTCATCGGCATCCAGAACCCTGACATTGGCAAAAGGTGATGCATCCACCGTGACGGGAACCGGGATGGGCTGACCCGTCAACATATTCAGGGCGAGTCCTACCAGAAAGATCATGGCTGAGGCGAGCAGAACGAGCGACGTAATGCGGCTGTTGGCAAGCTGGAAGTCGCGGTGTGGATTGAACTGCCCCAGCGTTACACTGCCTTTCTCCTGCTGCAGGTACGCCAGCAGCCGAAAAAGGAGCTCCCGATCGATGACTCTCATTCCCTCCACCCGCGAACGTTGGTTGATCTCCGGCATCGTTGCCATCTGGCGGCACTGTCCGGTGAATCGGTCGCCCATTATCGGAGGTTTGCAGGAATCCCGGGGTGATCGAGGCCACATTCAAAAAGCGTATTGTGAGGTGCGCGGCGCTTTGCTTTCTTGTCCCGCACCTCCGCCGGCGGCTCTGATTCCCCGACGTGACTAGGAAGCCGAGCCCTCATCATCGGGGCCGCCCTCTGGTTCGGGGGGCGAGCCCGGCGCCGGTGCAGACGGCCGGCTCGGAGGTTCCGGCTGGGGTGGCTGAGGCGGCACAGTCGTCTGATAGGGGCTCATCCGGGGAGGCGGCTGAACCGATCCGGGTTGGCCTCCCCCTTTGGGTCCGAGTGTGGCCACTCCCAGCATGGCTCCTATCATGGCAAAGATAGAATAGATGACCCCTCCGAAGAGCAGGGACAATACGATTCCTATCATGCTGAACCCGCCCATCATCATGGTTTCCACAAATTCCACCAGCTCGGGGGGGATCTCGGGCGTGTTTCGCAATTGCTGCAGCGCCTCCTGGTTGGCAACCCCGCCCAGCAACAGATTGAAGGGAATCGACACTATGGTGTCCACGACGGCTCCAAAGAGTCCGGTCAGGAGACCCAGAAGGGCAGCGTCTCCGTAAGTGACCCTGGGCAGCTCGGGATGGTAGTTCTTCAGGTAAAGGTAAGAGGCCAGGAACCCGCCTCCGATCACCAGGATGCAGCAAGCGCAGTTGAGAAAATTGATTGGCGGAATCGCCGAAAGGACGCCCAGGAAAAGGCCTCCGGCGATCACGGGAACGGTCATGCTGGGCTTAGCTGGATTCATGGGATTCTCCTAGGGATCCGGATCCAAAGAACTGTTCGAATCCAATCCACACGAAAAGGGCTACCGGAAAACCGGCGACGAGACCGGTGACGACCCTGTCAAAGGGGGAGTTTGCCGTCAGAAAGTTTACAAGCAGCAGGGCTGCCGGAATCAGGATCAGGCGCGGCCTGTCCAGCAACCGCTGCCCCAGCCGCCCGAGCCAGGGCCAGCACAGCGCTCCCAACCAGAACCCCACGTAGATACCCAGGCAGCGGTGGCACACGGCCATCTGAGACCCCTCCCAGTGAAAGCTTCGTTCTGGAATCTGGTGACACACTCGAGAGAAGAAGTAATAAACTGCCCCCGCTGCGAGGGGATATCTGGCCGCCAGCAGGGGTGGGGACACAATCAGCAAAAGCCACGCCGAGGCGAGCGAGAGCAAAATGCGATAGGGGCGTCCCGGCATCGCGGGAATGTTAAAGGATCGGACCTCATGCCGCAAGCTACCAGCCGCAGGTTCGACTCTCGTTTTGCCGGTCCAGCCACTGCTTCAAGGGGGAAAAATAATCCAGAATCGCCGAGGCATCCATCTCGCGCTGCCCGCTGATCAATTCGAGCGCGTCAGGCCAGGGCCGGCTGGCTCCCATCTCGAGCATCGCCTCGAGCCTGGCGCCCGCTTTCTTGCTGTTATAGATGGAGCAGCCGTGCAGGGCCCCCTCATACCCCGCCTGCCCGCACAGGACCCGGTGAAACTGGAATTGCAGTATATGGGCCAGAAAGTACCTTTCGTACGTGGTGTTAGCAGGGATGTGATACTTGGCTCCCGGATCAAAGTCTTCCTCGGTTCGAGATACCGGAGAGCGGACTCCCTGATACTTCTCCACCAGGTCCCACCAAGCCTGATTGTAGCGATCAGGGGGCGTCTCGCCCGAGAACACCTTCCATCGCCACCGGTCGACGAGAAGTCCGAAGGGGAGAAAAGCTACCTTGTCCAGGGCCAGTCTCAAGAGCTGTCCGATGTCATCGCGGCCATCCGGTATTTGGTCGATCAGGCCCACCTGCTTCAAGTACTCGGGCGTAATGGAAAGGGCAATCGTATCTCCGATCCCCTCGTGGAATCCCCCGTGTGCCCCGTCCTGAAAGAGGAAAGGCTGCTGGTTGTAGGCTCTCTGGTAGATATTGTGCCCCAGTTCGTGATGGACGACGGCAAAGTCGTGGCCGGTGATATCTATGCACATTTTGATCCTGATGTCGTCCTGGCCGTCCAGGTTCCAGGCGCTGGCGTGGCACATGACCTCCCGATCAGCCGGCTTCGTGAAGAGGGACCGTTCCCAGAAGGTCTCCGGCAGCGGGTCAAAGCCCAGAGAGACGAAGAACCTCTCGCCGTAGCGAACCATCTCCAGCGCGTCGACTTCCCTGGCACGTAGAATCGAGGTCAGGTCCACACCCTTGCCGCCGCCCTTGGGACCGGCCAGGTCGTAGATGTTTCCCCACTGCTGGCTCCACATGTTGCCCAGCAGGTGGGCAGGGATGGGCTGATCGAGGGGAACCAGTTGCTCGCCATAGCGCTCATGCAGGCGGGCTCGCACGTAGCAATGGAGAGACTCGTAGAGCGGGCGCACCTGGTTCCACAGCCGATCCATTTCTTGCGCAAATTCATCCGGGGCCATGTCGTATCGGGATCTCCAGAGGGCGCCAAGGTCCTCAAAACCGAGCTCTTTGGCCCCTTCGTTGGCCAGTTCCACGAAGCGCCGGTACTTCTCCTTCATGGGTGGCGAGATGGTTCGCCATCCGACCCACGCCTGCAGCTGTTCATCCGGATCCCGGCTCTCGGCCAACACTCCGCTCAACTGGCCCAGATTCCGACAGGCGCCGTTCTCCGGGCAGTATTCTCCCGTCGCGTAAATCGATTCCATCTCAAAGGACAAGGCAGCCAGTTCTTCCCTTTTAGCCTCGTCGTCCGGCGCTGCCAGGGACAGCGAGAGTTTGATCAGCTCGAGTTTGCGAGCCACATCAGGCGCCAGTTCCGCGCCCTCGTACAGAGCCGCCCGGCGACCGGCCCGGCCCGTCCAGGCCAGCAGGGCACTGAGGGTGTCAGCCGCCAGTTGTTCCGTGTCCCGGGTGACGAAGTTGGCCTGAACCCAGTTGGCCCGCTCCGCCCGGTCGGACAATGCGTCCAGACGCTCCTCCGCCCGTTTCACGAACTCAGCGGCATCGGGAAGGGTCGTTGCCGGGCGGCAGGAGATCAGGCACAGGACAGCCAATCCGAGCGAAAATGTCGTTGCGGCCGGTCTTTGAAGCAAAAAACGTGGATGGATGCTCAACATCGCCTACCTTTCACGCGGTTCCAGGTCGCCGCTGGTCTCCGGCTCCCAACCCTTGACATACTTGTCGTACCAGTCCAGCTCCCGCAGGCGACGATCCTTCAAGAAGGTGGGCCGGCGAAGTCCATGAGACTCTCCGGGGTATACCACCAGCAGGGTTTCGCGGTCCAGGCGTTTCAGGGCCTGATAGAGCTGCTCCGAATTGAGAATGGGCACGTTCCAGTCCTTCTCACCCCCCATGATCAGAGTAGGGGTAACAATCTTCTCCACGTAGTTGAAGGGGGAGAGCCGCTCCCACAGTTCACGGTTTTCCCATGGAAGCCCCAGTTCGAGTTCCCACTGGAGCTGGTAGTGATCATGCCCGTAATTGGCGACATAGAGGACCTCGCTGGCACCGGAGACGGCAGCTTTGAATCGGTCCGTCCGGGTGATGACGTAGTTGGTCAGGATACCCCCGTAGGACCAGCCTCCCACACCCAGTCTCAGAGGGTCCGCCCATCCCCTCGCGACGGCGTGATCAACGGCCGCCATCACATCCTCAAAGTCCTTCTGACCCCATGCCTGCCAGATTCCCAAGGCGAAGTCCTGGCCGTAGCCGGAGGAGCCCCGCGGATTGGCCATCACTACGAGGTATCCCCGGGAAGCAAAGAACTGAGCCTCGAAGTTGAAATCGAAATAGAACTGGGACACGGGTCCGCCGTGAATTCGAAGCAGGGTGGGATGGCGGCGACCTTCCACGAAGTCCGGAGGCCTTACGGCAAGACCCTTGATGTGAGTCCCATCGCTGCTCTGAAAGTGGAGGTCTTCGATCTCCCCCAGTTGAAGTTGACCCAACAGCTCGGTGTTTCTCAAGGTGAGCTGGCGCAGACGAGTGTCTACCAGAAAGACTTCTGCCGGCTGGTGGGGCTCGCCCTTGAGCACGGCCAGCCGAGCGGCGGGACTCATCGTGAACGAAGAAACCTTGAGCTTTCCTCCCACCGGCCGGGTCACCCGCCCGGTCTCGAGATCGAGCCGGGCCAGATGATACACACGGTCGTCTTCGGCTCGAAAGTAAATGGCGTTGCCGTCGGGATGGAAGCGAGGCCGGGTCACGTTGCGATCCAGGTCGGCGGTCAGGATTTCAACTGTTCCGCCTTCCAGGGGAGAAATGGCGAGATTGCGGCCCGCGTACCAGATCAGATCGGGTCGCGTGACAGTCACGTGAGCCAGGTACTTCCCATCGGGGCTCCAGGCCGGGTTGGTATCGGATCCGGGGTTGAGGGCTCCACCGCGGCTGACTCGCGGAAGATCCCTTACGCGTCATCCGAATCTCGGCTCCATCGCCGGTGGAGACCATCCAGACGCTGGTTTCGGAATTGTCCTTCTTGAGGCTCGACTCGCCGACCGTGTAGGCCACCCACGCCCCGTCCGGGCTGAATTGAGGATCTCCCAGGCTCTTGATCTCAAACAGATCGTCCAGACGAATGGAGCGGGGCCGGCTGGAGGGTTCCTGAGCCAGCAGCCCGGTCCAGCCGAGCAGACAAACAGCGAAGGCAGCGAATTTCGATCGCATGGGCGTGTCTCCCGGGAGGTCGCATCTGTCGGCGTCCTCGGCGCTGTGATCTTATCAACATGGTTCTCGAGTTGTGGAATGACTGTTTGCACACCCCTTCCGGGATCCAGTTTGAATGCGGAACAGTTCGGCCCTGTCGAATTCCGTCGGCATGCCGCTCGCGAGTCATTCGAGGAGACGGAGGGACTCGACCGCTACTCCAAGAGGCCGCCTGTCGTTTGAACTCGGATCGACTGCTGCGGGCACGAAGGTGTTGCTGATCAACTCGACTTTCAGCGGGCCCGGGCCGGGAGCACAGGCAGAGAAGTCCAGTGCCAAGGACAATCCCCCCGGCGGCACTGTCCCGTCGAACAACACACATCCGTTGGCGAGGATCTTCAGCGGGCCTCCTCGGGGCCCGGTGTGCAGCAGGGTCAGATGCAAGCCTCGGGGAGGCGCTTCAGAGCCGGCTGTGATGACCAGACCGGCGTTCCCGTTGGTCCAGCGGGCCGGCCGGTCGGCCCACCATTCCTGGGGATAAAACCCCGAAGACTCGACGCCGTTTCGCCAGCGGGCAGCCTCGAGCGCCAGATTCGTGATGGGGAGAATCTCATGCCGGGAGGAATAGACTCGGGACAGAATCGGATTGTCACGGCTCCCGCCGATGGTGAACACTTCCACTAGATTCCTCCCGGCCGTGAATACATTGGCCGGAACCAGCGCCTCCCACGCGCCCGTCTGCCTTCCCGCAACCGCAAAGGCGTACGTTCGGGTGGTGGTCCGGATCGTCCCGTTGACACCGATGGCGAGGTCGATCGGGGGACCGCCGGCGGGTTCCAGGTACCCGGAGAGGAAGCTCGGGACGAAATCAGCAGCGGGATCCACGTCCGAGAACAGATCGGCGTAGTGGAGTCTCGCCCGCAAGTGCTCGTCTGCGCCTGCGGCCGTGTGGGCCACTTCGCGCCCGATCAGTTCCGGAAATACGGGGCTCCAGGACCAGGCAGACGTCCCCCGGTCGTAAAGCCGGTACTTTCTGAGCGCGCTCCGGAACTTGGAATCGATTTCGCGCGGCGTAAACTGTAGGGAACGGGTGGCGCCTGCCAGGAAGATCGTTTTGGTGGGACGCCTGTTTGATTCCATCGCCAGCGCCGATTGGCCATCCGTCGGCCAGGTGAGCGGGCTGCCCAGAGCATGGGCGATGGTGGGCAACAGGTCGATGGTCTCGATATTGGAATCGTCGATCCGACCGGCCGTCTGCTCGGGTAATTTGACCAGCAGGGGAACGGACATGATGTCGGCAAAGTTGCTGCTGGACGGTTCTTTGAACAGATCGCCCGGCCGGAAGCTGGCGCCGTGATCGGAAGTCACTACGAGCAGAGACCTTTCATAGATGCCGGCCTGGCGAAGCCGGTCCAGAAGCTTCCCCAGGAGGTGGTCCACGTAGCGAACCTGGAGCAGGTGGCGCAGATAGCTCAGATCGACGGGGAGAGGCTGGCGTGTCCATCGTTCACCGGGAAGCAGCCCGGTTAGATCGCGGGTGTTTCCATAGTATTGCCCGGAGGGGAGGTGTTGAAATGGTTCGTGTGGAAGAAGACAGTGCAGGAAATAAAGCGTCGGTTGTGGATCGTCCCCCCCAATGGATGCGATGAACTGGAGCGGCCCCCGGCGCCGATCCCGGTCCCTGTGCCAGGCCCATCGCCTTCCCTCAGGGGAATCGTTCTCGCCCGCAAAACCCTTCCATCGCTGGTCAATGGGAGGAAGCAGGTGGTCAAAGTCGGCGGGGACAAGAAGGTGGCTGTAAGCAATGGAAAGGTCGATCAGCAAAGTCGAAACCCTCACGCCCAGGCGCTCCCTGGAGGGCTCGCAAAGATCCTCTCGGCACAGCCGGGTGAGGGGTTCGTAAACCTTTAGATTTCGGTGGGCCAGCAATTCGAACAGATTCCCGGGATGATCGGCCGCAGTGGGCAGGAGTGAGGGACGCGGGTAATTCCCGCTCAACAGAGCCGGCAGCGCATGGCTGGTACGGTCGCTGACTGTCGTCGCGTTCCGAAACCAGATCGCTTCGGCGGCCAGCTTCGCAAAGTTTGGATAGAGCACCGGATCGATCAGCTTTCGGTCATCCAGCAGAGAGACAAGCGGCAACTGGTCGAACACAGCGACCACCACCGGAGTCTTTGACTCGATCGCGCCGGCCACCACTTTGGCGGGACGCGGCGGCATCAGCAGCTTGTTGATGGGGGGCCGGGCCAGGAAAAGAAGCGGGAAAATCAGCAGGCCGGGAGCCAGGCCGGATACGAAGAGACGAACTAAACCGAATCGAACGTACCCGATTCCTGTCACGATTCCGATGACCCCCGCCGCCAACAGCACCTGCCAGCCGGGTGCTGCCGGCCAGCGCCGCAAGACGGGCAGCCAGATGGTGGCTGCCAGCCCGGCTATGGCCAGTCCGGCGGCGACTCGGGCGGCCTGCGGGTAGCAGGCACGGGCGAGTCGTACCAGCAACACGACCAGTGCCGGAGGCCCCAGCATCAGTAGTGCCGCCAGCAGCACAACGCCCACCGGCTCGAATCGATGGGCGACGAGGAACTCCGGGCTTCGCGAGATCAGATCGTACAGAGGCTGGGCTACGGCAAAACTCGAGAGCGCCGCCACATGGAGGGTTTCCAGGCGGTGTTCTCGTGACCCGCGGGTGGGAAAACTGCCCGGCATGCTCTGCGATCCTAGGTCCAGGCCCGGGGAATTTCAACCCTACTGCAGTGAAGCAGAAGAGACCGGGAGTCGCGATGAAACAGATACGCGTCAAAGAGATTGTTGGCGGCCGGCTTGCGCTGTGAGGGATATCGAGTAGAGTTTCCAAAGTGCTGTCATTGTCTTCTCGAGCGGACTGGGCGTTTGGGGCGCTTCTGGTGATGATTGCGTGCGCGCCCTTCGAGCGCCTCCAGCCCGTGTTGGCGCTGCCGGGTCAGAACCTCACGAACCTGGAACTCCTGGCCATGATCGCGCTGGCTGCGTGGCTGGCTCAGCATCTGACGAGAGGAAGCCTGCTGGCGGTACGCATCCCTCTGGCCGTCCCGCTGCTCGTACTGCTTGGGCTGTTTCTTGTCTCAGCTCTGGTGGCCGCACGGCACCAGGCTGAGGGGTTTCGGTTCACGGGGCGTCTGGCTCTCGGCATGCTGGTCTATGTGCTGGTAGTCGACCAGGCCAACTCGGCCTCAAGAGTCAGAGCCCTGGTCTGCACGCTGATTGTCTCCGGGAGTCTGGTGGGAGTACTGGGTCTACTCGAGTATTGGGACGTGAGCGGAATCGCCGGCCTGCTTGCGTTCTTCAGGCCGACCGGATTTTACGTGGCCGGAGGGCCAAGAGTGTCCTCAACCCTGCAGTACTCGACCATCACTTCCATGTATCTTGAGATCACGCTGGGCTGGGGGTTGGCCCTCCTTCTCCGGGTCTGGCCCTCGCGTCCCCGGCGCTGGGCTGCCAGTGTGCTCACGGCTCTCGTCATCATGGGAACCTGCATATTCCTGACCATGACCCGTGCAGGTCTGGGGACCCTGGCGGTGATCCTCACACTGGCGACCGGCATCGTCGTGTGGCGGCGCGGGCCGGGCCTGGAGACGGGGCGCCTGCTGGTGCTGGACGCCACCCTGGCGCTGGTGCTACTGGCAGTGCTGGGCTCCAGCAATCTTGGACTGAGGTTGCGCTCACCCGACGAGAGCCTCTGGTACCGGGCCGAATACCGGGTGCCGGAGCAGCTATCTCTGGAAGCGGGAAGCCTCAGCGAGATCGAGGTCCGGGTAGAGAACCGGGGAGCGCTGGCCTGGACGCGGGATACACCCAATCCGGTACGGCTGGCCTACCACTGGCTGTCACCGGATGGCGACGAGGTGGTCCTCTTCGAGGGGGTCCGAACCGAGCTGCAGGGTGACGTTGCTCCAGGTCGGACGGCGCACCTGCGCGCCCGGGTGCTGGCTCCCCCGCAACCCGGCCAATACCGCCTGGCCTGGGACATGCTCAAGGAACATCGCTTCTGGTTCACGATGCACGGGGTCGAGATGGGCATGACGGAAGTGACGGTCGTAGAAGCCTCCCGCCGGGCAGAGGTCGTGGAACTGGAAGGTCAGCTGCCCCTCCCGGAGACGCGCTTCTCGATTTCCAGATGGGAATTGTGGAGTCTGGCGGCGGGAATGATCCGGGATCATCCCTTGCTGGGAGTGGGCCCGGACAACTTTCGGATGACCTATGGAAGCGTAATCGGGGTCCCGGATCCCGATCGCAGCTACCACACGCACAACCTCTATCTCGAAGTGTTCGTGTCGATCGGCATTGGCGGGGGACTGGTCTTCCTGTGGCTGCTGTTTCGACTGCTCTCCCCTCTCGCCCGTCTGTGGCGACCCGAGGAAGACTTCGATCTGGCCTTCTGGGTGGGTGCGGGTGCGGCGGTGACGGCGATCCTGGTTCACGGGTTGGTTGATTGCTTCTTGAGCTTTACCCCCCTGATCGTGACAACCTGGGCCACCTTCGGCCTGATCACCGCGTGACCTTGCCCCCTAAAACGGATCCAAGTTGAATGTTAGGATTTTCGGTTTTAGGAAGGAGGCAAGGATGGCACGGAAGCGGTTTACGGCAGAACAAATCATCATGAAGCTGCGTGAGGCAGAGGCAGGTCTAGCCCAAGGACAGACGGTGGGCCAGGTGTGCAAACAGATTGGGGTGACCGAGCAGACCTACTACCGGTGGCGCAAGGAGTACGGAGGGCTTCGACTGAATCAGGCCAAGCGGTTGAAGGTGTTGGAGAAGGAGAATGCCCGGTTGAAGAAGCTAGTGGCAGATCTGTCTTTGGACAAGCAGATCCTAAAGGAAGTTTCCTCGGGAAACTTCTAGGCCCGACGAAGAGGAGACGCGCAGTGGTGTGGGTGAGGGAGAGATTGGGAGCAGAGCGCGTCTCCGAACGTCGGGCCTGCCAAGTGCTGGGACAGGCTCGATCGACCCAGCGAAGGGAAAGGCATATCCCCGATGATGAGGCTCGATTGGTGGCTGAGATGGTGGAGTTGGCCACGCACTACGGGCGATACGGCTACCGACGGATCACGGCCATGCTTCGTTGGGAAGGGTGGAAAGTGAATCACAAGCGGGTGGAGAGGTTGTGGAGACAGGAGGGGCTGAAAGTCCCGTCCAGACAGCCGAAACGAAGGAGACTGTGGCTTCATGATGGATCCTGCATTCGGTTACGAGCGGCTCACAAGGATCACGTCTGGAGCTATGACTTCGTGCATGAGCGAACCCATGACGGAAGGGCCTTTCGATTATTAACCCTACTGGATGAATACACCCGGGAGTGTCTGGCCATTGAGGTTCAACGACAGATGAATCACCAGGACGTGTTGGATCGATTGGCGGAGTTGTTCGTGGATCGGGGAGTGCCTGAATACATTCGGTCCGATAACGGGTCGGAGTTTACGGCTCAGGCGGTTCGGGACTGGCTGAAGGCTGTTGGGGTGAGGGCCTTATACATCGAGCCCGGCAGCCCCTGGGAGAATGGATATGTGGAGAGCTTCAACGGAAAACTGCGGGATGAACTGCTGAACGTAGAAGTCTTCGACACGTTGTGGGAAGCGAAGGTGTTGGCCGAGAGATGGCGCAGGGAGTACAACCAGCGACGGCCTCACAGCGCCTTGGCCTATCGGCCGCCGGCGCCGGAGGCCAGATTACCCAGGTCCCAGGCCCAGAGTTCTATACCATGGAGTGGACTTCAAATGGTCCCAGGTCTAACTTAGAGAGTGGACTCGTTCCTGGGGGCAGGTCAGAGGCTCCCCACATGGTTCCATGCCGGCGGTCGAAGTAGATCGAGTTGATGGGCCCAGAGGTGCGGGGCTGGGTCGTGATGTCGTAGCCCATCCTGGCCAGCTCGGCCTGAACCCAGGGGGGGACGTCTGCGCGAAGACCCAGGCGCCCCGGCTTTGATTCGTGTTCTCCGAAGGAGCTGTGAATCTGGTAGTTCACGATGTTGGCGGCCTCCGCAGCCTGCTGGACATTCATCTCGAATTCGACGAAGTTGAGAAAGAACTGAAGCAGATTTTGATCCTGCGTGTCGCCGCCCTGTACCGCGAAGGAAAGGTAGGGCTTGCCATCTTTAAGTGCCATGCCGGGTGTCAGAGTGGCTCGGGGGCGCTGGCCGGGCCGAACCACGTTAAAGGGATTCCAGGCCTGCTCCAGCACGAAACTCTGCATCCGCTGGCTCATGCCGATACCGGTCCGCCCTGCGATACAGGCTGGAATCCAGCCGCCGCTGGGGGTGACTGAAACCACCCAGCCGCTCTCGTCGGCGGCTTGAATCGAAGTCGTCCCGGCCCGGAAGTCTTCCTCGTAGCGGCGTAACTGCGCCTCGCTCATCGCGTCGGGATCTTTCTTTTCTTTCTCGGGTGGCCAGGCTTCCAGCAAGCCCAAATAAGGGTTTCTATGGCCCTGAAAAGGGTAGGGATTGCCAGGCTTTACGTGCGGATTGTTCTCTTTCTGGTTGATCAGCGAAAAGCGACCGCGGGCGTATTCTTTGGAGAGCAGTCCCCGGATCGGTTCCGAGGGGGGAACATAGGGATCTCCATAGTAGAAATCGCGGTCGGCAAAGGCCAGATTCATGGCCTGGTAGAGAGTATGGATGTAGCGGGCGCTGTTGTAACCCATCGACTTCAGATCGGCGTTCTCAAGGATGTTCAGGGCCTGGAGCATGACCGGACCCTGGACCCATGGCTGGAGTTTGTACACCTCGATTCCTTTGTAGGTCGTCTTCACCGGCTCCTCGATGTAGACACGCCAGCCGGCCAGGTCCTCGAGAGTGTGCAATCCTCCCTGCTCCTGCGAGCCGCGCACGAATTCCTCGGCGATGTCCCCCTTATAGAAGCGGTCGTAGGCGGCCATGATCGCAGCCTTGCGGTTCCTTCCCTCCGCGACAGCCTCCTGCTCCGCCTCCACCAGTTTTTCGAGGGTTTTCAGAAGATCCAGCTGTCGAAAAGTCTCTCCCGGAAAAGGAGCCTCTCTCTCGTCCTCCCCCAGATGTGGCAGCAGAATCTCCCTCGAATAAGGCCACTCCTTGATCCTCTTCTTGTGGAGCTCGATGATGTCGGCCTGGGAGGCTTCGATGGGGTACCCGGCCGCCATCTGCATGGCCGGGGACAACACCTGTTGCAGCGAGAGTGTCCCGAACTCGGCCAGTATCACCATCAGACCGCCGGGAGTGCCGGGGGTCACGGCCGCCAGGGGGCCGTAGGCCGGAGGAAACTCCAGCTTCCTGGCCTTGAAGAAATCGGGGGTCGCGCCGGTAGGGGCGACCCCCAGCGCATTGATACCGATCACCTTCCCGGTTTCCGGACTATAGATGAGAGCCTGGGTCTCTCCGCCCCAGCTCAATCCGTCAAACATGGTGCTGGTCGTGGCCAGCATGGCGCAGGCTGCATCTACGGCGTTTCCCCCCTTCATGAAAGTGATGGCCCCGGCCGTGGCCGCCAGGGGTTTTCCGGTAATCGCCACCCAGTGCCTGCCGTGAAGAACCGGTTTCACAGTTGGCTGGGCGTCGACGATCGCGGCTGTGGCCAAGAGCAGACCAATGTCTGCAGAGAGAATGCGCTTAGGGGAACACATGGGACCTCCAATGATTAGCGAGTTCACCGGACGCCCACACTTTACCCTTCAGCAGTCATCGAGCTCAAACGGCGGCGCACGACTGAAACCTGTCGTATTTGTGAAAGGGAGTGGTTAGACTGAATGGGTCGGCGTGCACGAGTAACGGGAGGCCTATTCATGAAATGCATCCTTGGGGTCTTAACGGCCGTGAACCTGATCTTCCCGGTGGGGATGGCTCAGCAGAAATTCACGGAGCACACCATGAAACTGGGAGAAGGCGGCCGCTCCAGTCCGGCTTCGATCGAAGATGTAGCCTGGTTGGCCGGCAACTGGAAGGGAGAAGGCCTGGGGGGAATCATCGAAGAGTCCTGGGCGCCCCCTCTGGGCGGAACCATGATGGGGATGTTCCGGCTCGTCAACGATGGAGTGATCAGCTTCTACGAGCTGATGGTTATCCAGGAGAGCGAGGGGAGCCTGATGCTTCGCGTGAAACACTTCAGCCCCGAGTTCGTGGCCTGGGAAGAGAAGGATGGATCGATCGATTTTCGACTGGTTCGCCTGGAGGAGAACAAGGCCTTCTTCAGCGGCCTGACGATCGAAAAGATTGACGAGGAGACCCTGCATACGTACCTCGTGATGCGCTCTAGAGATGGGAAAGTGAGCGAGAAACTCCTGCGCTTCGAGAAATACTGAGTGATCTGACCGGAGGGTGTTTTGGCTACGGTTCGCCGTTTGTTTGTGCCGATGATTCTGCTTGCAGGCCTCGCCTGCGCTGTGGCCCACGAGGTCGATGACCAGAGGCACGACCCTCGTCTGGGGGACGTGCTGCGAAGCTCGTCAATCGTCGATCTTACCCATTCCTTCGACGCCGACACGATCTACTGGCCCACCGCCGAAGGCTTCCAGCTGAGAGTAGACGCCCGGGGACTCACGGAGGGCGGCTACTACTACGAAGCGAATTCCTTCAGCGCGGCGGAACACGGAGGGACCCATCTGGACGCGCCCATTCATTTCGCCAAAGGGCGCTGGACTACTGACAAGATTCCCCTGCAACGCCTGATCGGATCTGCGGTCTGCATTGATGTCTCCAGTCAGTGCCGGGAGAACCCGGATTACGAGGTCAGCATTGACGATTTCCGATCCTGGGAGGATCGAAACGGCACTCTTGCCGACGGCGTGATCGTTTTACTGTACACCGGTTTCGGGAGCTACTGGCCCGATCGTCTCCGCTACCTGGGCACTGAGGAGCGGGGCGAGAAGGGCGTCGCCGGCCTGCACTTCCCGGGTCTGGCACTGGCGGCGGCCCGCTGGCTGGTGGAAAACCGCTCGATCCGGGCCATCGGTCTGGACACCCCCAGCATTGATTTTGGCCAGACGAAGCAGTACGAGTCTCATCAGATTCTCTTCGAAGCCAACATACCAGCCTTCGAAAACGTGGCCGCCCTGGACCGGCTCCCGGAGAAGGGCTTCGTGATTGTGGCGCTGCCGATGAAAATAGGCGGCGGGAGCGGAGGACCGCTGCGCATCGTGGCTCTCGTCCCGGAATGACCGGGTTCCACGTCCCCCGTTGGCGCGCTCATAGTTAAGAGTGAAGATGTCTTATGTCTGCAACGATTCGCTGCCGGCAGCTGTACAAGCAGTACCGGAGAAAGAAAAAGGTAGTCGATGCCGTAAACGGTCTGGACCTGTCGGTGGAGCAGGGAGAGTGCTTTGGACTGCTCGGGCCCAACGGGGCGGGAAAGACGACGACGGTGGAGATTCTGGAGGGTCTCCTGGAACCAACTTCCGGCCAGGTTGAGGTCCTGGGTATGCGGTGGGGTGAGGGGAAAGATCATGAGATTCGCCAGAGAATTGGGATTACGCTCCAGGAAACCCGCTTTCAGGAAAAACTGAGCGTCATCGAAATCGTTCGGTTGTTTCGCAGCTTCTACCATTCCGGCCTATCGCTCGATGACGCGTTGTCGCTGGTCTCCCTCAACGAAAAGGCTGCTTCCTGGGTGCGCGAACTCTCGGGTGGACAGAAGCAGCGCCTCGCCGTGGCCGTCGCGCTGGTTGGGGATCCGGCATTGATTTTTCTGGATGAGCCGACGACCGGGCTCGACCCCCAGGCTCGGCGACAGCTGTGGGATGTTGTTTCCAACCTTCGGGCCCGGGGCAGAACGATCCTGTTGACGACGCACTACATGGAGGAGGCGGAGCGCCTCTGTGACCGGGTGGCTGTCCTCGATATAGGGAAGATTATCGCCGAGGGTCCCCCCCGGGAGCTGATCTCTCGCCTGGGCGGGGATCACGTGATCGAGTTCAGCCTCGAGAACGGTTCACAAATCGAGAACCTGGAGAAAGAGTTCCTCGACCTGAAGGGGGTCAAGGGAGTAACACGCGAGGCCGATATCTATCTGCTTGCCGTCTCCGAACCACGCCTTAGCCTGCCGGGTCTTCTGGAGCTCCTGAAAGACCGGAGCCTCATTCTCGAGACTCTGGCCACCCGTCACGCTAACCTGGAGGATGTCTTCGTGAGTCTCACCGGGAGGCATTTGCGCGATGCTTGAGAGAAATGCCCTGGCTCAGTTAACCCTGTGCAATATTCGAGGCTATATTCGCGAGCCGGAGGCAATTTTCTGGACCTACGGCTTTCCGCTCCTGATGGTCATCGGGCTGGGCGTCGCGTTTTCGGGAAGCGGCAGCCAGCCGATCGCCTTCGACGTGGTCGAGGGAGATGCGGCCCGGAAAGTGATGGCGGCTGTCGGTGACGATGACAAGCTGGAGATCACGGTCCATTCCGCCCGGGCAGCTTTTGACCGACTGCGGGCGAGCAAGACCCCGGTGGTGATTGTATTGAGCGAATCCGGTGGCTTCGAGTATCACTATGACCCCTCCAATCCGGAAGCGCGAAACGCACGTTCCGCCATCGATGACGCCCTGCAGCGGGCTGCAGGCAGGACTGATCCAGTACCGGCTCGCGACGTGACCGCTACCGCCCCCGGGTCCCGTTACGTCGATTTCCTGGTGCCCGGTCTGATCGGCATGAATCTGATGGGCGGAGGGATGTGGGGAGTCGGGTTTGGGCTGGTCAACATGCGACTCAAAAAGCTGCTGAAGCGCCTTATCGGAACCCCTCTGCGACGACCTCAGTTCCTGCTGTCGATAGTGGTACCGCGGCTCATTTTTTTCGTACCGGAAGCATTCGTACTGCTGTTGGCTGCCAAGCTCATATTCGGGGTTCCCATCCAGGGCAGTATTGTGTCCATTTCCGTAGTTGGTCTTACCGGAGCGATGGCCTTTGCGGGCCTGGGTTTGCTGGCCGCCTGCCGGGCCCGGCGAATCGAAGCGATTTCAGGCATCATGAATCTGGTGATGCTTCCGATGTGGCTCTGTTCCGGCATCTTCTTTTCGGCCGATCGGTTTCCCCAGTTCATGCAGTCGTTCATACAGGCACTGCCTCTCACCCAGTTGATCAACGCACTGCGGGCGACCATCCTGGAAGGCCAGCCCCTGGCTTCTCAGGGCTTTGCGCTGTCAATCCTGGCTGCCTGGATGAGTGTTTCCTTTGTTCTGGCACTGAAATGGTTTCGCTGGAGTTGAACCGAATGGTGCTGTCTGATCAGGCGGGGAATACTGATGATTAAGAGAGCCGGCGGTCTCCTTTCTAGCCTTCTGGTCCTCGTCCCGGCTTCGTGGGCGGGGGCCGAGGCTCCCGATCCGCCGGTGGACGAAAAGTTTTTCGAGACCCTGAAATACCGTTTGGCAGGACCCTATCGCGGCGGTCGAGTCACGGCAGTGACCGGCGTTCCGGAAGAGCCCATGACCTACTTCTTCGGAGCCAGTGGCGGGGGGGGTGTGGAAGACGGATGACGGAGGTCACACCTGGAAGAACATCACCGACGGTTCTCTCAATGTGGGATCGGTAGGAGCCATCACCGTTGCCCCTTCCGATTCTGCGGTCATCTACGTCGGCACAGGGTCGGCTTGTCCCCGAGGCAACGTCTCGATTGGCGATGGGATGTACAGGTCGACAGACGGGGGCGAGACCTGGGTTCACATGGGATTGAAAAAGGCGGGCCTGATCTCGCGCATCAGGGTTCATCCCGACGACCCGAACCTGGTGTATGCGGCGGTCCTCGGGAACATCTTCGGGCCCAACCCTGAACGCGGCGTGTTTCGATCCCGGGACGGCGGAAGCACCTGGGAAAAGGTTCTGTTTGTTTCAGAACGCACGGGAGCCGTCGATCTTTCGATGGATGAAAACAATCCGAGGATCCTTTTCGCTGCGGTGTGGACCGTTCAGCGCAAGCCCTGGACGCTGATCGATGGGAGCGACGAAGGGGCGATCTACAAGAGCAGCGATGGCGGAGACAACTGGAAACAGCTTCGAAAAGGCCTCCCCGAGCCACCGTGGGGACGCTCCGGGGTGGCGGTCTCGCCGGCCGATCCAAAGCGGGTCTGGGTGATCGTAGAAGCCGAGGGTGGAGGGGTGTTCCGCTCCGACGACGGGGGCCGGTCTTTTTCCCGGGTCAATCGCGAGAGGAAATTGAGGCAGCGGGCCTGGTACTACAGTCACATCTTCGCCGACCCATCGGACAAGGACACCGTGTATGTCCTCAACACGGCGTTCTACAAGTCAATTGACCGGGGCAAGACTTTTGACCAGCGCATCCGCGTACCTCACGGTGACAATCATGATCTGTGGGTGAACCCCGGCGACTCCCGGTTCATGATCAACGGCAACGATGGAGGCGCCAACGTTTCCTTCAACGCAGGGAGAACCTGGTCGACTCAGCACAATCAGCCTACCGCTGAATTCTATCGCGTGAGTGTCGACAACCAGTTCCCCTACCGACTCTACGCGGCCCAGCAGGACAACTCTACGATCTCGGTCCCCAGTTGGAGCCCGGGAGGGGTCGATCCCAGGGAGCACTGGTATGCGGTTGGAGGGGGGGGGAAGCGGCCACATCGCCGTCGATCCCCGCGACGCGCAGATCGTCTATGCGGGCAACTACATTGGCTACATTTCACGGCTCGATCGAAATCGAGGTCACCAGCGCAACGTCGTGATCTACCCTCAAATGCACGATGGGCTGGCGGGGCGTGAGATACGATATCGGTTCCAGTGGAACGCGCCCATCCGTATCTCGCCGCATGATCCGGATGTGCTTTATCACACCTCCCAGTATGTGCACCGGTCCCGGGACGGGGGACAGAGCTGGGAGACGATCAGCCCCGATTTGACTACCAACAACGGCGCCTACCAGGACCTCCCGGGCGGACCCATCCAGCACGACCACACGGGCGTCGAGCTTTACTGCACCATTTTCGCCTTCGAGGAATCCCCCCATCAGGCGGGAGAGCTATGGGCGGGCAGCGACGACGGCCTGGTCCATATTTCACGGAACAACGGGAAAGACTGGAGCGATATCACGCCGCCCGACATGCCCTCCGAAGGCACCGTAAACACGATCGAGCTTTCGACCCGTGCCCCCGGTCGGGCACTGCTGGCCGTGCACCGCTATCGGCAAGATGATCCCCGGCCCTACATCTTTCTCACCAACGACCACGGAAAGAACTGGAAGCTTGTCAGCGACGGAAAAAACGGGATTCCAGAGGATCATTTCGTGCGGGTGGTCCAGGAGGATCCTCAACGGCCCGGTCTGCTCTATGCCGGAACGGAGTTTGGAATCTATGCTTCTTTTGACGACGGCGATCAGTGGCAGTCCCTGCAGCTGAATCTTCCCAGGACGCCGGTCACCGATCTGGCCGTCTGGCGGGGAGATCTGGTAGTGGCGACCCAGGGCCGCTCTTTCTGGATCCTGGACGACTTATCTCCGCTTCACCAGCTGGAGGAGCAGGTGCTGGAATCGCCCACCTACCTGTTCAAGCCACGCGAGGCGTATCGCACCCAGATCCGGGGGTCTCGGGGTGGTATCGGCCCCGAGCGCCCGCCGCTGGGAGCCCGCATCCACTTCTACCTTTCGGAACAGAAAACGCCCGTCACCGTTCGCATCCGGGACGATCGGGGCCGTCTGGTCCGAACCTTCCGGGGCCGTTCGGGCGAAGTCGACGAGAACCAGGAGGGGGGACCGCCCGAAGCCGAAGAGAACCAGGAGGGAGGGCCACCGGAGAGGAGCCGCCCTCAGCGCAAAACTTTCAATCTCAGAACCGGTATGAATCGGGTGGTGTGGAATCTGGACTATGGCGCCCCTGAGCTGGTCCCAGGAGCCGTGATGTCGCTGAGCCGCAGGTCGAGTGGGCCCAGAGCAGCGCCCGGGCTTTATACGGTTGAGTTGGACGTCGACGGTGTGACGAGGACTCAGACTCTCAAGGTCCGAAGGGATCCCCGCTGGGAGGCTTCGGACCAGGACTTGCAAGAACAGTTCGAACTGGCCAGGTCTGTCCTGGAGGAACTGAACCGATCTCACGCAGCCATTCGCAGGATCCGGTCGGTTCGGGAGCAGGTCCAGGACCTTCTGGGGCGCGCCCGGGAGGCTGGACTGAAGCAGGTGCAGCGACTCGAGCAGACCAGTGAGGGGCTGCTGAAGCATCTCAGGGCGATTGAGGAGGAGTTGATTCAGACGCGCAACGAAAGCGGGCAGGATCCGATCAATTTCCCGCCTCGCATCGACAATCAGATCGCTTACCTGTTCGCAGTGGTCAACGGGCAGGACGCCCTGCCGACAGAAGGTTCCTACCAGAGATACGAGGATTTGAAGGGCGAGTTGTCGGAAATCCTGGGCCGGCTGGAAAGAGTGTTGAGCCCGGGGGTGCGCGAGTTCAACCGCGAGGCCGCAAAGGCCGGAATGAGCGGGGTTCTCCTGCCCGAGAAATAGCAGTAGCTCGGACAACTATTGCTGCTTGAGGGTCCGGGTTTGCCGTTCGCTTCCCTCGGCGCCGGATCGATCTTCTCGGTAGGTTTCGGCCAGAGTCAATCGGCCGTTACCGTCAGGGGTCTCGATGCGGATCTCGGTACTTCCTCCTGACTCGCCTTCCGGTGTGGAAGAGGAGACAATTCTTTCAGACGGTTGCATCCGGCCGGTGCCCTGATTGAGAACTTCCACGTTTTGTACGATTCTCACGCCGCCTTCCGGACCGGTGGACTGAACCGTGCTGACCCGCTCAGCCAGCTCAAGCCTGCCCCTGGAATTCACATTTCGAATTTCGGTGGTGCGGCTCGTGGTGCCGTCTTCAGTCGTCCGCTCCCGGCTCGTAATCTGGTCGCTCAGAGACATTCGATGGTTGAGATCGGCCCGGTAGACTTCTTCCTGCGTGGTGCTCTCCCCGCCGGAAGTCCGGGTGAGTGCGGTGCGCCTCTCCACGGGTTGCCACTTGCGATTGCCGTCCATCGCGTAGTAAATGCGGTCGAGTTCGAGGGTGCCATCGGAGTTGCGGGTCTCCCTTTGAACGAATTGCTCCACGGCCCGCATGCGTCGGGTCGGCCCCGGCATGGAGAGGACGGTCGCCACCTCGAACTCGTTGTCTCCTTTTGACACGACTCGCTGGGTCTCTTGCGTCTGAAGCTGTAGCCGCCCAGTGGCATCCGGAGTGGAGATGCTTCGAACCGCCTCTTCCTGCCCGTCTTTCTTCACGGTCCGCGTTTCTTCAGCCACCCTGACGAGTCGCCGTGAGCCGAAGCCGTCGTCGTGATAAGAGAGGTGGACCCGGAAAACTGGACCATTTGTTAAGGTGGCTCCGACCTGAATCAGAAAGGATGAGGAGTCATGGCAAAACGAAGGAATTTCTCAGCTCAGTTTAAAGCGAAGGTGGCGCTGGAAGCGCTTCGAGGCGAACGCACCCTGAGCGAGTTGGCGGCTCGCTACGAGATCCATCCGAGTGTGATCACGAATTGGAAAAAGCGGGCCCGGGAAGGTCTGGGCGATGTGTTCGCGGGCAAGGTTGAGAAGCGTCAGAGAGGAAGCGAGGCGGAGACCAAAGAGCTTTATGCCAAGATCGGCGAACTGACGGTGGAAAAGGATTTTTTGTCCAAAGCGCTCGATCGCTGAGTGTAAAGGCCAGAAGGGCCACGATCGAGCCAAAGCACCCGAGGCTGAGCATTCGTAGACAATGCAGGCTGATGAGTCTGAACCGTTCGACTTTGTACTATGAGCCCAAAGGCGAGAGCGAAGAAAACCTGCAACTGATGAGACGATTGGACGAGCAGTTCTTAAAGACCCCCTACTACGGATCCCGGCAGATGGTCTATCACTTGAAACGGCGGGGCGGTCGGGTAGGCCGCAAGAGGGTTCGTCGTCTGATGGCCAAAATGGGCCTGGCGGTCATCTATCAAAAGCCGCGGACTTCACGGCCTCACCCGGAGAATCGAGTGTATCCGTATCTTCTTCGAGGATTGGCGGTCACCCGGCCCGATCAGGTGTGGTGCACGGATGTCACCTACATCCCGATGCGTCGGGGCTTTTTGTACCTGGTGGCGATCATGGACTGGTACAGCCGCTGGGTTTTGTCCTGGAGGCTGTCGAACACGCTGGAGCCGTCCTTTTGTTGCGAAGCACTCGAGGAAGCGCTCAACAGGTACGATCCCCCGGAGATCTTCAATACAGACCAGGGGAGTCAGTTCACCAGCACGGAGTTCACGGGACTACTCAAAGGGGCCGGGGTGCGTATCTCGATGGACGGGAGAGGCCGCTGGATGGACAACGTCTTCATCGAGCGTCTGTGGCGTTCACTCAAATACGAATGCGTCTATCTGAACGCTTTCGAAACCGGGTCGGAAGCCCGTCAAGGGATCGGCCATTGGATCGACCTATACAACAGCGAGAGACCTCACTCGGCGCACGCTGGGGCGACGCCGGAGGAGGTGTACACTGGCTTGAAAAAACATTCCGAGAGGGACCTTGCCCTCAGGCTCGCCCCCTCTCAGAATTTCCCTTACTGGCGGCAACAAGAACTGCGGAGTCCACCTTAGAAATGCCGCCAAGTGGTCCAACCGATGGGGTCCACCTCTAAGTTCGGGTTACGGTCTTAGTTGTCTCCGAATCGATCCGGATGGTTTCCTGTTCGACAACCGCTTGCGGATCGTTTCCCATCTCCTTCGGCATGGGCTGCAGGCGCTCCAGCTGGTGACCTGAATACCTCATGCCGCGCACAGGGTCACTTCTATTCAGCCACCCCCCCAGAAGAGCGAAATCCTTCTCTTCCTCTTCCTGGTTTTCCTCTTGTTCCGCCTGTTCTTCCTCTTGCTGTTCCGGTTCCTGCTCAGTTTGAAAAGGGGAGGCGGTCATGCTCCCGCACGGACCCAGGAGAATCACTAGAGCCGCCGTGCCCCATGAGTATCTAGCCATCATTTCCTGCAACTTTACTCTCCTCCCCGAATTGTTTCTGTGATCCATTTAACGCCCGGATCACGCCCCTGTCAATCCTGGGCTACCGCCGGCCTGCCGCCCCCGCGCAGTCACTGGCGTTCCTGCCTCCGTATTTTCCTTGACAGTCAGTTTTCCTGGCGGCTGGCGAGCCGGTCCCGGAGATGATCTGATCAACCGCCGAGCGGGCAGAGGCGCGAATGCAGCAATGAGCGCGCCCCCGTGAAACGTGGAACTCTCCGGCCCCCTACGACTCCGGCTGGGCCACGTTGGTGCTGGTCTCCACGGCGATCAGGGCGGCCCGCGACCCCAGCTTTTTCTGCAGGAGTCCCAGGATAGCCAGCACCTCTCCGTTTCCGGTACTGATCCGCATGGTTCCGGTGAAGTTGTTGCCGACGCTGTTCAGAAATCCCTGAAACAGGTCTTCGTGATCAACGAAAATGGCGATTCGCTCACGCCGATCGATGGACATATCAACATCGGCGCGTTCGTTTCCGTCGTCATCGATCATGCAGATATTCATGTCCACCGCGGTAAGGTTCGGGTTATAGGCCGCAAAGCCGGTGTTCTCGTCACTGTTGACACTCACGAAGACCTGTTGAACAGCGGCCAGAGTGGCACTGGGGACCGAGACAAAATCCCCCAGGACTTCGAAAGCCTCCGTGGCTTCGAGCTTTGAATCCGCGCCCAGGTTGGACACGATCTCGATGCTCCCCTGCACCACGGGACCGGTCCCGGTGGTTTCGACGTCAAAGACACCCCCCACCGGAATGCTGTAGTTGACAAAGGTCCGGGCTCCCGACGGCGCACTCCCGGAAATGCTGACCGGGACCGCCTGCGGGTTGCCGGTTGCGTCCTGGAAGTTGATGCGGCCGCTGTCGGTTTGCGTGCCGTTGTTGCGGGCCACAACCCGGGTGCTGTTAGGGGTACCACTGATGTCACCGTTGATGTGCTGGGCGAAAATAGCCACGGGGAAATCCTTCGTGGGATTGGAGTAAAGCTGTGCTATCGCCAGGCGATCATCAAACCTCAGACTCGCGCCGCGTCCGTCGAAGTGAGCCTCTGCGCGCATCAGGGCATCGTCTTTGACCGGAAGACCAGTGCAAAAAAAGAATTCTCCACAGGAGTGGCCCAGCAAGAGGGTATGCCCGATCTCGTGAGCATATACCTCGGCCGCCTCGATACTCCCGTTGCCGTTGCTGAACTCGCACTCTACACCGTCGTTCATCACGACATCCGACTCCAGGATCGTGAAGAAGCTCTGATCTCCGTAGATGTGAATGGGTGTGCCGACACTGGATCCCCCCCGGCCCAGGAAACCGCCCCCCCCGGGCTCGCAGGTATACGTGCCGTCTATTTCGTTGAGAGGATCGCCATAGGAGATATTGTTCTCCCCGTTTGGCTCGGCAAAGCCCGGATTGGCCTGCACCGTCCCGATGAGTTCGAGGTCGATGTTCGTATTCAGATCGTTGTTCCAGGCGTCCATAGCGGCGTTGAGCTCTGCGGTTCCACCTCCGGCCAACCCGGGCTGGCCACCTGCGTTGGCCACGAACTCGACCGTCTCTCCCTTGTCGAACTTGTCGTGCCTTCCCGGTTGCGACAGCAGGCGAAAATCCGAGGTCGCAGGAATCTGTATTTCGGACGCACTGACAAAGTAGTCCATCCGGCGTCTGGTTCCCGCGGAATAATCCTCCAGCCACTGAGCAAATCCTTGAAAATCGCGCGGCTGGCGAAACTGCTCCGAACTGCTGGTGCTGGGACGGATCTCGACGCTGTCTCCAAGGAAGCGACGGGCAATCTTACGGTTCCCGACGGTCAATTCCCGGAAGGCTCCCAGACCCAGGTGAAGCACTCCATACGACCCGTTGGCTCGCGGCACGAGAAAGAGAATCAGCCGATCCCGTGGGGCGAATGAAAAAGACGCGGAAAGAATGAGTCGGCTTCCGTCAGGGCAGAGGCCTCCCATTACGTCCACCGCGACCGTCGCTCCTTCAAGCTGCCCTTTGAGAACGCGCTCAGCACGGATGTGGTAGCGAGTATAGGGGGGATTGCCCACAATGCTCTCTACCCGGTCTACGCCGCCCACCAGCACCAGCCGGGCCTGGTCGGTCAACACGTCATCGTGGATCATGACGTAAGAGGCGGCCGGCACTGAGGGAGTCAACAGGGCCATGGCAAGAAAAAACAGTTTCAGTCGCATTCTTGGAGCTCCAGGATTTAATTGCTATTTGTGTACTGCATCGACGAGTTGAGCGAATTCTAGCATCCTCCCATCTCTACGTTGCCGGTAATGGCAAAAAAGTTGCTCCCGTGATGCTAAGGCTGCGGGCCCAGTCAGGGGGCGACCCGGGTCACACTCTTGACTCGAATCGGACTGCCTGCCAGAATTTTCACCTGCCCGCTGTCTCATTTCGTAAGGCCTATGAGTTACGCCAACAGTTTGACGGTTCTCCGTATTCTCCTGGTGCCGGTTCTGGTGCTCCTGATCTTAAAGGGGGCTGCGATCGCGGCGTTATTCACCTTTGTGGCTGCGGGATTGACCGACTTGCTGGATGGCTGGATCGCGCGGCGCTGGAGGCAGCAGAGCGAACTGGGAATGGCGCTGGACCCGCTGGCCGACAAGTTCCTGCTCGTCAGCGCGCTGCTGGTTCTCAGCCTCCCGGGCGCCCAAGGCTCGTTTCAGATACCGCTTTGGTTGACTGTCGCAGTGATCGGGCGCGACCTGCTTCTTGTGCTCGGTGCCCTCCTGGTGTACTGGCTGCGGGGCACGCGCGTCTTTCCGCCTTCGATATGGGGCAAATCGGCTACTTTGTTCCAGCTCTTGAGTGTATTCCTGGTTCTGGTCTTCAACGCCGGAATCCCGACCCTGATTCCACTGGGACCGATCTTTGTAACGGCACTCGCTTTGACTTTGATATCCGGTTTACACTATCTCTCGCGGGCAGGCCATCTAAACGATTTTTCTGGGAAGATACCGGAAGCAAAGGATACTAGTGGTTCAACGTGAGGAGAGCAGGGCGGTTGCTCCTTTCGACCTCGAACCCTCCCGTCTGAAGATTGGAATCGTAGTATCCCTGTTCAATTCCGATGTGACGGAACGCCTGCTGGCCGGAGCTCGGGAGGAACTCGCCCGGCTTGCAGTGCCGGACCGCAACGTGCGGGAGGTCCGGGTCCCGGGCAGCTTCGAAATACCGCTCGCCGCCCGAGTCCTGATTCGAACGGCCTGTCCGGATGCTGTTGTCTGTCTGGGTGCCCTGATTCAGGGAGAAACCGACCACTATCATTACCTCGCCGCAGAGGTGAGCCGGGGCATCGGGCAGGTGGGGCTCGACACCGAGGTACCGATCGCCTTTGGTGTGCTGACAGCCCGGAGCCTCGATCAGGCCATTGAGCGGGCCGGCGGCCGGCACGGCAACAAGGGCGTAGAGGCTGTGCGGGCGGCCCTGCAGATGGTACAGGTAATGGAAGAACTGAAGCCCGGGTAGTCCCCCGACTGGTGCACGATGGGTAGTCGACGAAAGAGTCGAGAGTACGCTCTTCAATTACTCTTCCGGAGCGAATTCTCGGATCCCGGGGACAGCGAGGAACTGATCTGGGACTCCAAAGAGGTCGACTCCGAGACTCGGGACTTTGCCCAGTTCCTGCACAACCACTATGTAGAGAATCAAGCCCGGATCGACAGGTTGATAAAGAAGCATGCCAGGCACTGGAAGCTGGAGCGGATGGCGACCGTTGATCGAAACATTCTGAGAATGGCGATAGCGGAATTTCTGTTCGTCGAAACTCCCCGGGTGGTCGTCATTGACGAAGCCATTGAAGTGGCCCGAAAGTACAGCGGAAAGGAATCAACCGAATTCGTGAACGGCATTCTGGACGCAGTCCGAAAGGACCTGGAAGCGGCGGGGAAGGATCGGTCGGATGGCTAAGGGTGCCAACGACCCTGTGCAACAGAGGAGGCGAAAGCTGGCCGAAGTAGAGCGGCTCGGCTACGACTTATACCCTCATCGTTTCGAACGGACTCACGAGGTGGCCGATCTGGTAGGCGAATTCTCTTCCAAGAGCGGCGAGGAGCTGGAACAAGCGGCGATACAAGTCCAGACGGCCGGGCGAATCACCTCCATGCGGGGACATGGAAAGGTCGGCTTTGCCGACCTGGCGGGTCAGGGCAGCCGTATTCAGCTCTATGTACGAAAGGACCGGGTGGGAAGCCGGAACTACCAGCTCTACCGATTGCTCGATATAGGCGACATCATCGGTGTCACGGGGAAAGTCTTCCGCACCCGGATGGGTGAGCTCAGCATTGGCGTCGATCGGATCGATCTCCTGGCCAAGTCCCTGCTTCCTCTCCCCGAGAAGTGGCACGGTCTGACCGATGTCGAGCTTCGATTTCGCCAGCGCTATCTGGATTTGATCGCCAACCCCGCCGTACGAGAGGTGTTTGTCCGGCGCAGTCACGTTATTCGTGAACTGAGAAGCTTCTTTGATGAGAGGGGCTTTCTGGAGGTGGAGACGCCCATGATGCAGCCTCTGGCGGGAGGGGCGACGGCCCGGCCGTTCAAGACCTTTCACGAGGCTCTCGGCGTTTCTCTTTTCTTGAGGATAGCGCCGGAACTTTATCTGAAAAGACTCACCGTTGGTGGCCTGGACCGGGTCTATGAAATCAACAAGAACTTTCGGAACGAAGGAATCTCGATCCAGCACAATCCCGAGTTTACGATGCTGGAGTTCTACATGGCTTATGTCGACTACAACGACTTGATGGACCTCACTGAGGAGATGCTCGCCCGCGTCGTAGAGCGGGTGACCGGATCAACCTTGGTTCGCTACGGGGATGACGAGATCGACTTCGGGTGCTATCGCCGCCTCTCCATGGTGGAGGCCATTCGAGAATACTGGCCCCAACCTCCGGCTCCAACGCAGCAGGAACTCGACAACCCCGATCACCTCCGACAGATGCTCGAACAGCTGGAGGTGGAGGTCCCGGCAGAAGCGAGCTGGGGACTGCTGCTGGCGGAAGTGTTCGAAGCCGTGGCCGAGCCTCATCTCGTTCAACCGACCTTCATCTTCGACTACCCGCTGGAGCTTTCCCCCCTGGCCAAAAGGAAGAATTCGGACCCCCGCTTCGTGGAACGCTTCGAACTGTACGCAGGAGGATTCGAGCTGGCCAACGCCTACAGTGAGCTGAACGACCCGGTGGAGCAGAGGAGGCGCTTCCAGGAACAGTTTCAGCGGCGAACGAGGGGCGACCGGGAAGCCCACTCCATGGACGACGACTATGTCCAGGCTCTCTCCTATGGCCTGCCGCCGACAGGTGGCTTTGGGATGGGAATCGATCGTCTCACCATGCTGTTGACCGACCGACGTTCCATTCGCGAGGTCATCCTCTTCCCGCAGCTGCGACCGGAGACCGGCAGGACCGCCGATGAAGAGGGGAGTCATGCCCTTTGAACTATTCGTCGCGATGCGCTACCTGCTGGCCCGGCGCAAACAGGTAGTCCTTTCCATCGTATCGCTCATCTCGATCGTGGGAGTCGCAGCCGGGGTTACGGCGCTGATCGTCGCCCTGGCCCTCAACAGCGGCTTCCAGAAGGAGTTTCAGGAGCGAATTCTGTCGGCGACCACCCACGTTACTCTGCTGCGGATCCAGAACCAGCCCATCCAGGGATACGACTCGCTGGCCGATCAAATGAAAGATATTGAAAATGTCGTCGCCGTCTCTCCGGCGGTTTACAGTCAAGCCCTGCTGCAGAGTGACCTGGGCCGATCGCAGGGAGTCCATATACGGGGCCTCGATCCTGCACGACCACAGTTCATGGGGGGGCTGCTGGAACGGATCACCGAGGGGGACACTGCCTCTTTCGGTCAGCGCAGCCCGGTTCCGGAGATGATCGTGGGAGAAGATCTCGCCGGGGCGCTGGGCCTGCTGGTGGGCGATCAGGTTCGAGCTGTGGGTATGAGAGGCGAGCTGGCGCCTTTCTTGATCGGCCGATTCCCGCGCTACAAGAGATTCAAAATCGCAGCCGTCTTCAAGTCTGGCCTGTGGGAGTTTGACGCTAACCTGGCATTAATTCCATTGCGGGAGGCCCAGGTGTTCGAAGGTTTTTCCGATCAGGAAGTCTCGGCGCTTGAGTTCCGCCTGCGTGACATCTATCGGGCGGACGCCACGGCCCAGGAGCTCCGGGCGAGAGCCGGAAAGACGTTTGCGACGACAACCTGGATAGAACTGAACCGCCCTCTTTTTGCGGCTCTCGAACTCGAGAAGCTGGCGCTGTTCATCGCCATCGGGCTGATTGTCATGGTGGCCTCTTTGAATATCATCATTACGCTGACGATGATGGTTATGGAAAAGACGCGGGACATAGCGATCATCACAGCCATCGGAGGACTGCCTTCAACCATCCTGCGTATCTTCCTGTTCCAGGGCGTCATCATCGGTGTGGTTGGAACCGCTGTCGGGGCGGTGGTGGGCTGCGGCCTGGCTTGGTATCTCGAGACCTACCAGGTCATCTCCGTTGACAAGACCGTCTACTCCATATCCTACGTTCCCTTCGAATTGCGTCCGGCCGACGTGTTGGTGGTTCTGGTGATGGCCGTCCTGATCAGCTCACTGGCGACCGTTGTTCCAGCCCGCGCGGCCTCGCGACTCAACCCGGTAGAGGGTCTCCGCTATGAGTAGTCTGCCGGGGAGGTTCCACGTAGGAGCAAGTGATGTCGGGGTTCTAAATGTGGGAGTTCTAGAGGTGGGAGGGGCCTCAGGGCCGCGACCGCCGGGATGTGTCAAAAAAGAGTGGGCAGGGCCCCGGGGCAGCGACCGTTTAAATACCCCCGGGAGTCGCCACGGGGCCCTGCCCACTCTTTCGTCCCGGCCCAGCAACTCGGGGGTCGCCGCCCCAAGGCGCCTTATAGTTACTAACGATCTATTTTCCAACGATGGATTAGAAATAGTAGCGATTTTCTTTTTTGCTGCTTTTTTCTTTTCTGGGTTGTGGAAAAAAGTTTGCGCCGGGAGCGATCGAGGATTTGATTGCCTCTGTGCAGCACGCGCACCGTGGCGTTACGAATTTAAGGCGCCAGCGTACGAGACGCTTGGTGGGAGACTTTCGAACGCCACGGTGCACAGACAGCAAACGCATACTCTAGATGCTGTCCTTCGAGGACTCGACTATAAGGGTTGCGCAAGGTCTGGGCAAGCGTGTGCTGCGCAGAAAGGAGTGGCGCAATGTTAGCCACAGAACAGATCGCAGCATGGGTAGGATTGGATTGGGCCGAAGATCAACATGAGATCCGACTGCGGGCCGCCGGCAGTCGGGAAGTAGAGAGGTATCAGGTGCGGCAAGACCCGGAAGAGTTGCACGAATGGGTACGCCAGCTAAGAACCCGTTTTGAGGGTCGTCCTGTGGTGATTGCCCTGGAGCAAAAGCGGGGAGGGTTGATGGCGGCGCTGATGTGCTATGACTTTTTGCACCTGTACCCGATCAATCCGAAGACGGTGGCGAGCTATCGAGAGGCATTTTCACCCTCCGGTAAGAAGGATGATCCGGAAGATTCGGACTTGTTGCTGGAGCTGGTGTACAGACACCGGGATCGATTGCGTTGTTGGAGACCGGAGGCGGCCCAGACCCGGGAGCTGGCGCTGTTGGTGGAGGGGCGACGCCAGTTGGTGGAGAGGCGCAAAGAACTGGTGCAGCAACTGCGCGGGGTCTTGAAGAGCTACTATCCGCAGCCTTTGCAGTGGTTTGCAAAGTTGGATGGGCCGCTGGCTCTGGAGTTTTTGAGGCGCTGGCCCACCTTGGAGCAGGCTCGCAAAGTGCGGATCGATGTACTGGGTCGCTGCATGGCACGACATCGAGTACGCTGTGCCGAGGCGAAGCTGCAAACATTGCTCGAGCAGATCCGTGCCAGTTACCCACTGACCCAGGATGAGGCTCTCATTGGAGCCGGTTCACTGAAACTGGTGGGCCTGGTCGAACAGCTCTCGGTTCTGCTGCCGATCATCAAACGCTACGACAAGCGCATTGCCACGCTCTTCGCCGAGCATGAAGATGCCGCTCTGTTTGCAAGCTTCAGCGGAGCCGGGCCGGCTCTGGCTCCTCGCTTGTTGGCGGCCTTCGGGTCGGATCGCAGTCGCTTTGAGGATGCTGAAGAGGTCCAAAAATGGAGCGGCATCGCTCCCGTAACACGAAAGAGCGGACGAAGTTCTCAGGTGGTCTGGCGTCGAGGCTGTCCCAAGTTTATTCGCCAAACCTTTCATGAGTTTGCGGCCTGCTCAATTCCGCAATCGTCCTGGGCTCGTGCTTACTACCTGCAGCAACGTCAGCGCGGTCTCAAACACCACGCTGCCGTTCGATCTTTAGCTTACAAATGGATTCGCATTCTCTTCCGTTGCTGGATGGATCGAGTCCACTATGACGAGGAACTCTACTGCCGGAGTCTCCAGAGGAGCAACTCTCCTCTTGTGGCTCTGATGCAACCGGCTTGTGGATAAGCTTCAAAAAAAAGGGAGACAATTCTCTTGACTTATGAGCTCAGATGTCTCCCACTTTGCGGCGCGGCGGCGCGGAAGCTGGGGCCAAGTGAGTACTAATGGTTTGCGGCTGGAGCGGCTCGTCAAGACCTATCCCTCGGGCGATGGCACGCTGACCATCCTCAAGGACCTGGACCTTGAGGTGAGTCCGGGTGGGAAGGTCGCGGTTACGGGCGCGAGCGGCTGCGGCAAGACAACTCTGCTGCATCTGATCGGGGGAATGGATCGGCCCGACTCCGGGCGCATCCTGTTCGGGGGACGGGACTTGAGCCAGATCGAGCCGGCCGCGCTCGCAGCGTACCGAAACAGGGAGGTTGGTTTTGTTTTTCAGTTCCACCATCTCCTTCCCGAGTTCAGCGCGGTTGAAAATACCCTGATGCCCCTTCTCTTGCGTCGAGAGCCGGCGTCATCGGCGGGAGATCAAGCCGGCCAGCTGCTGACCCAACTGGGACTGGGCGACCGTCTCCATCACCGGCCGGGTGAGCTGTCGGGAGGGGAGCGGCAGAGAGTGGCTCTGGCCCGCGCGCTGATCGGCCGGCCTCGCATGCTGTTGGCTGATGAACCCACCGGCAACCTGGATGCCACCACCTCTCAGGAGATCCATGAACTACTCATGCGGGTGCACCACGACTTCACCCTCACCTCCGTCATCGTGACTCACGATCCAGGACTGGCCGGCCTCTGCGACCAGATCTGGAAACTCGAGTACGGCAGGCTTGAGCGGGTCGAGTAGATTCCAAATTCCAAATGGGAGGGGCCTCAGGGCCGCGACCGCCGGGATGTGTCAAGAAAGAGTGGGCAGGGCTCCGGGGCAGCGACCGTTTAAATACCCCCGGGAGTCGCCACGGGGCCCTGCCCACTCTTTCGTCCCAGCCCAGCAACCCGGGGGTCGCCGATTTGGAATCTGGAATCCCGTACCGTCAGACCCCGACCCACCATCGGCCAGCGAAGCTATCACTCGGTCGTTATATAATTTGCTTCGATCGCTGGTTGCTTGAAAAAAGACAATTTAGTTAAATTAGCAGCGACGGGGGGACAGGCGCTAGTACCTACTCGCCGGCTCATGTTTGAGAAGTACACGGAAAAGGCACGTCGCGTTATTTTCTTTGCTCGCTATGAGGCCAGCCAGCTGGGCTCGCGCTGTATCGAGACCGAACACATTCTGTTGGGGCTTCTTCGCGAGGACAAGGCGCTCACCAGTCGATTCTTTCCCCGGGCCGATACAACCATAGACGCCATTCGTAAGGAGATCGAGGGCCGAAGCAGCGTTCAGGACAAGGTCTCCACCTCAGTTGAACTGCCCCTTAGCGACGAATCCAAGAAGGTTCTCAACCACGCCAACGAGGAAGCCGAGAGGCTGCTTTCCAATTACATCGGTACGGAACATATCCTTCTCGGATTGCTTCGCGAAGAGAAATCAGTCGCCGCCTCACTTCTCCACGAGAAGGGCCTCAGGGTTTCCAAGGTGCGCAACGAGCTGGCCGGCAACCTGCCCGAAAGAGCGGTCCCAAGTAAGCCCAAAGAGGGCCTGATCCTGACCGAGTTCAGCCGCGATCTGACCGATGCCGCAATTGCCGGAACCCTGGATCCACTGATCGGGCGGGAGCCCGAAGTGGAACGAGTCATTGAGATCCTCTGTCGCCGGACCAAAAACAATCCGGTCCTGATTGGAGAGCCCGGCGTCGGAAAGACAGCCATCGTCGAGGGATTGGCTCAAAAGATTGTGAACGGGGATGTTCCCTCGATGCTCAGTGACAAACGGCTGCTGGCGCTCGATATCTCGCTGATCGTGGCCGGCACCAAGTACCGGGGACAGTTCGAAGAGCGCCTCAAAGCCATTATCAAGGAGCTGGTGGAGAACCCCAACTTCGTCATCTTCGTTGACGAACTTCACACCCTGGTGGGCGCCGGGTCCGCGGAGGGCTCGCTGGATGCCGCCAACATTCTCAAGCCGGCTCTGTCCAGAGGTGAGATCCAGTGCGTGGGAGCCACGACTCCTTACGAATTCAGACGCTCAATCGAGAAGGACCGCGCCCTGGAGAGACGTTTTCAGGCCATTAAAGTGGCTCCACCGACCGAAGAGGAGACGCTGAACATCCTTCACGGGATCAAGGATCGATACGAGGCTTTCCACCACATCCGCTACGGAGACGACGCCATTGAGGCGGCGGTTTTCCAGTCCAGCCGCTATATCACCGATCGTTTCCTGCCCGACAAAGCGATTGATGTACTGGACGAGGCGGGAGCACGGGTCAAGCTGAACTCGACGGTGCTTCCGACCAGAGTCACGAGCCTGCAGAAGCGGATCAAGGTCATCGTGCGGGAGATGGACCACGCCATCAGCGAGAAGGAGTTCGAACGCGCCATCAAGTTAAAAGACGAGGAGATGCACGAGCGAGAAAATCTGCAGGTCGTAAAGGAGCAATGGAGACTGAAGCACCAGGTTCCCCCCACGGTCGACAAGGATGATATCGAAGAGGTTATCTCACGCTGGACCGGCATTCCGGTGAATACGCTCAAAGAGGAGGAAATGCAGAGACTCCTCAGGATGGAGGAGGACTTGCATCTAAGGGTGATCAGCCAGGATCGAGCCATCTCGGCTCTCTCCCGCGCCATCCGGCGCAGCCGTGCAGGAATGAAGAACCCGAACCGCCCGGTCGGATCGTTCTTGTTCCTTGGCCCCACCGGAGTCGGGAAAACAGAGCTCGCAAAAGCCCTGGCAGACTATCTTTTCGGGAGCGAAAAGGCGCTGATCCGTTTCGACATGTCCGAGTACATGGAAAAGCATTCCGTTTCCAAGTTGATCGGTTCGCCTCCCGGCTACATCGGCCATGAGGAAGGCGGGCAGATGACGGAAAAGGTGAAGCGAAATCCCTATGCAGTACTGCTGCTGGATGAGATCGAAAAGGCTCACTTTGACATCTACAACATTCTTCTGCAGGTGTTCGAGGACGGGCAACTGACGGATGCCCAGGGCAACGTGATCGATTTCAAGAACGCCATCGTCATCATGACCTCCAACATCGGGGCGCGCTATCTGGCGGACAAGCCTCAACTGGGATTCTCGAGTGTCTTCGAGAAGACTCGGCAGAAGACGGAAGACCTCATCATGAATGAGGTGAAGAGGGTCTTCAATCCGGAATTCATTAACCGCCTGGATGAGATTATCCTCTTTGATTCCCTGACCGAAGACGATCTGGGACAGATCGTTGATCTGCTGCTCAAGCAGGTGAACGACAATTTGTCGAACAAAGAGATTGCAATCCAGCTCGACCGGGACGGGAAGAGTTGGATGATCGACAAGACCTGCAGCGATCGGTCTTATGGTGCACGCCCCTTGCGCCGCGCGATTCAAAAATATGTAGAAGATCCGGTCGCGGAACTCATCATTCAGGGAAAACTGAAAGAAAAGGAAACCCTCGCCATCTATCTAGAGAATGACACGCTCTACTATCGATCCGAGGGTTCGAAGAGTGAGGGCGCGCCTCTCTCCTATGGATTGGCTTGATCGGTGCTACCGGCAGGCCTCCCACCCATCCTCCGCTCCAGAATCCTGGTTAGTTGTAGCCGTTGATGGCTTCTTGTTAAGATCTTGAATTCGTTTTCGGGTAGGGCATACATGGTCTGGAGGACGGAGATTCACTCGCTGGTTGAATTCTACAGATGCGCCCGCAACCGGCGCATCTTGATCGTTACTAGTCTTCTGGGTCTCGTGGCCTGGGGGGCCATCGCCGCCCAGAGTCCAGCCGACAGAATCGAAGATGTCCTGGTGGTGGGAAACCGTCGAATCCAGGAAAGCACGATTTTTTACTACATTCAGACGCAGAAGGGCGGACCCTACAACCGCGCCCAGATCCTGCGTGATTACCGGAGCCTTCTCAACACCAACTTTTTCGACGAGATCACCCTCAAGACTCGAGAGGGAGAGACCGGGATCATTGTTATCTTCGAAGTCAGTGAGAGGCCGCTGATCCGTCGCATCGAGTATGAAGGAATGAAGTCCTTCAAAGAGTCGGATGTGCTGGAGCACTTCCGCGAAAAGCGCGTCGGCCTGACCGTCGATTCTCCCTTCGATCCTGCCAAGCTCCCCAAGGCACGACGGGCGCTGCGGGACCTGCTCGATCAGAACGGAAGACCTCTGGGACGTGTAGAGACCGCGACCGAGGAGATCACGTCGTCTTCCATCGGTCTCACCTTCAACATCGACGAGGGTCCCAAGGTTCGGATCGGAAAGATTGACTTCGAAGGGAACACGGTGCTCAGCTCGGGCCAGCTCCGCGGCGCGCTGGAGTTGAACAAAGAGCGGAGCCTGATGGTCATTTTCAAGGGCAAGGACAAATTTATCCAGGACAAACTCGAGTACGACGTACAGGTCAACATGCTCGAGAAGTACCGGGCGGTCGGATACATCAACGCCAGGGCCGGGCAACCGAAGATAGAGATCGTGGAAGGGCCGCGGGGGATGCTGATCGGTTTTCGCAAGACCAAGCAGCAGTACTACATCACGGTGCCTATCGACGAGGGGGAACAGTTCCGCTACGGTACTTTCACGCTGGAAGGCGCCACCACTTTCGATCCGGCGGCGCTCAAGGGGGGCTTCGGGATCGAGACCGGTGCCGTGGTCAACTACACGGAGCTCAAGCAATCCAGCGAGGACCTCAAGAAGCTCTATTCGACGCGCGGTTTTCTGGACATGGATGCGATTCCGGATATGGCGCCCAACGTGGCCGAAAAGACCCTCGACGTCACCATCACGATCGTCGAAGGGAAGCAGTACATTGTCGATAAGATTGAGTTTTCGGGTAACACGAGAACTCGCGACAAGGTGCTCAGGCGCGAGATGTTTATCGAAGAGCAGCAGCCGTTTAACGGGTCGCTTCTGGATGTCTCAATCACCCGCCTCAATCAGCTCGGCTTTTTCGAAAGGATAGAAGAAGAAGATTACGAAGTCATCAAGAAGCCCGACGAGGGAAGTGCCGACGTCATCGTCAAAGTGAAAGAGCGGAGCATGCAGTCGATTGGCTTCACCGGAGGTGTGAGCGGTATCAGCGGGACGTTTGTCGGCATCAACTACCGCACCAACAATTTCCGTGGTCTCGGGCAGACGATTGACGTCCAGCTGAGCACCGGCACCCGAACCTCCAATTACTTCGTCCGCTATACGGATCCGTATTTCCGCGACAGCCGGGTGACCATGTCGCTGTCTGTTTTCAACCAGCGATTCCGCTACGACACGTTTACGGCTTCCTTCGGGCTCATCAACCCCGACGACAGCGTGACCTTGTACACGCAGGGGCAAAACGGCTTTGAAGTAATGGGGAGTTATCCCTGGCGCAGGTGGAGCCGGTTGGGTCTGGCCTATCGGCTGAGCAATATCTCGATCTCAGACATCAATCCGGCCATCGAGAGCCTGGCGCTGCGGCAGCTCGTGGGCTTCACGCCGGGGGGCAATCCCGAGGATGCCAGATCCGGAATCCTTCGAAGCGAAGTCCGGCCCAGTTACACGATGAACACCAAGAATGCTTACTTCCAGGCCACGGCCGGGTCCAGCATTTTCGCCCAGGTCTCGATCGCCGGTGGCCCTCTGGGCGGAAGCTTCAATCTGATTCGACCCTTTGTCGAATACCAGAAATTTTATCCCGACACCTGGTTGAGCGGTGGACGACACACGCTGGCGTTTCGGGTTCGGGGCCAGCACGTGTGGCCTTACGGCACTCTTCCCAGCGGGTCCGAGCAGACAGTCCCTTTCTTTGAACGAATTTTCATGGGGGGTGAGTTTGATCTGCGAGGGTTTGACATCCGATCGGTCAGTCCCCTGGCCATTACCAGAAACGCGCTCACCGACTCCGAAGGCAATCCTCTGATCGATCCGTCCACGGGCTTACCTTCCATTACGGAGAGTCTGATTCCGGTGGGTGGGGATACCAGCTTCGTGGGTACCGTCGAGTACCGGATTCCTATCGCCGGGCCGCTGACCTTGAACGCCTTCATGGATGTGGGGACTTCGACGATCCTGCGCAAGAGCAAGTTGACGATCTTCGGACCCGAGACGGTCGTCGATCTGCTCGAGAACACGAACGGCGTGATCCGGGCTTCCACTGGAGCGGAAATCCAGTTCCTCATGCCCATGATCAACCAGCCTTTTCGGCTCATCTTCGCCTACAATCCCAGGGTAATGAGCACCGATATCGTGCTGCAGGGTAGACGTTTCAGACTGCAGGAAGACAGGACGAACGTGAAATTTACGGTAGGATATACTTTCTAGTACCTACTTGCAGAAATACGATGACGTTTGTTGGGAGCGCGACGGAGGCCAGATTGAGGCGAGACGACGAGTCGATGCGAGAGCATCGTCGAGGAGGAACAACAAAGAGATGGGCCCGTCCCGCCCCAACCCTTTGGGCGGATGGGGGTTGCGGGCGATCTCTTTGTCGTTCGTCGTCAACGATACTACCGCATCGCCTCCTCCTCTCTTCGCGACCTCACCTCGCAAGACCCATCCGCAAACGTTATCGTATTTCTGCAAGTAGGTACTAAAGTGAGTATTTTGGATTTGGGAGAGGTTTCAAAAATGAATAAAGCAGGACGAGTTGTTTTGAGCGTTGCGACCTTGATCCTGGCGGGAGGAGTACTGGTGGCTCAACCGCCAGCAGCGGCACCTGCAACGCCGCCCGCCGCCGCCGGGCCGTCAAAGATCATGTTTATCAATTTCAGCCAGGTCGTGACCGGAACCGAGGAAGCCAAGCAGGAATTTGGGCGGGTCGAGAGCTATGTCGAGGAACAGAACCGTGTGAACGAAACCCGCACCCAGGACCTGCAGAACCGAACCCAGCAATTCCAGGAGCAGCGGCGCGCCCTGAACCCTCAGACCGAAGCCGAGATGCAGAGGGAAATTGCCAAAATGGAGCGGGATCTGAAGAGGTATCGGGAGGACATTGCGGCCGAAATCGAGGCCAAGCGCAACGCGGTCTTCGCTAATCTCGGTCAGAAGCTTCAGACCGTCCTCAACGAAGCCGCGACGAAAAACGGATACACAGCCATTCTGTACATGGATTCGCTGGCGCAAAACGGCCTGGCGGGCTATTTCGATCTCAGCAACGACATCACCCAGGACATCATCAACCGTTACAACCTCAAGTACCCCGTCACCGCCGCCGGGCAGTAGTCGCGCGTTGCCCTCCGGCGCATCTTTGGAGTGCGGCACTTAGAGTGCCGCTTTGAAAGAGCGGAAGCTGAACCTCCGCACTCCAGAGCCAACAGATCACCCGTCAACCCGTGCCCGGGTTGACCTGACTCCTGCCCTGTTATTAAATCCCCCGGGTGTATACGCTTGCTCGATTGGCCCAGCTGGTTGATGGGGAATTGATCGGGGACCCGGAGCTCATCATCCAGCGGGTCCGGCCCTTCGAGGACGCTGCCGAAGGGGACATTACCTATGCAGCCGAAGCCCGTTACCTGGAGAAGATCGCCTCTACTCGAGCGTCAGCAGTTATCGTCCAGGAGTTGATCCCGGCAGCCGGGAAGAGTCTGCTTCGTGTTTCCAATCCCAAACTGACCTTTGCCCGGGTCCTGCGGCTGCTGTCCGTCAAACCCTTTCAGGCTACGGGCATATCGCCCCGAGCCTCGATCGGGGAAGATTGTGAGATCGTCCCGGAAGTTTCGATCCGAGAGTTCGCAAGTGTGGGCGACAGGGTGAGAATCGAGGATCAGGTCACGATTGGCGCGGCCTGCATCATCGGTGAAGGGTGCCGGATCGGTGCCGGGACGACCCTGCACGCCGGCGTCACCCTTTACCCGGGTGTGTCGCTTGGCGAGCGTGTCATTCTGCATAGTGGCTGCGTGGTGGGAGCTGACGGATTCGGCTACGTTGGCCATTCGGGAGGACATTTCAAGATCGAGCAGACAGGCACGGTCGTGATCGAGAATGACGTTGAGATCGGGGCCAACAGCTGTATCGATCGGGGTACTTTCGGGGCTACCTTGATTGGCAGCGGGAGCAAATTGGACAATCTGGTTCACGTCGGACACAACTGTCTCATCGGGAAACACTCGATCATCGTGGGCTGTGTCGGGATATCCGGGAGCGTGCAGGTGGGTGACCACTGCCTGATTGCCGGTCAGGCGGGGATCAGTCACCACATTAAGATAGGAGACCACGTCACGATTATGCAAAAGACGGCCGTCACAAAGAATGTGCCGTCGGGAAGCGTGGTGTCCGGGCTCCATTGCCGCGACCACCGAGAGCAGCTCAGGGCAGAGGCGATGATCCGGCGGCTGCCGGAGGTTTTCCGGGAGTGGCGAGGCCTAAAGAAGCGTTTGTCGAGAAAGGGCCAGGAAGAGCCCGTGACGAGAGGGGATCCAGGTGTTTGATATTCAGGAGATTCTCGGTTTCTTGCCCCATCGATACCCGTTCCTGCTGGTCGATCGGATCCTAGAGTACGAACCGGGAAAGCGCATCGTTGGCCTCAAGAACGTAACCATAAATGAACCGTTTTTCCAGGGGCACTTCCCGGGTGTCCCCATCATGCCAGGGGTGTTGATCGTGGAGTCTATGGCCCAGGTCGGGGGCTGCCTGGTCTTTGAATCGCTGGAAGAACGGGATGACAAACTGGTCTTTTTTATCGGGATCGAGAGCGCCAGATTTCGGAAGCCGGTCCGGCCCGGAGACCAGCTCCGGGTGGAGATGGTGGTAGAGAGAATGAGGCCCAAAGTTGGCAAACTCAGGGGTAAAGCCTTTGTGGAGAGCCAGCTGGTGTGCGAGGCCGGGATCATGTTTTCGCTGGTGGATCGAGCCGCTTACGAACCGGAGACAGATGCCTGAAGTCGAGCGATCGACCATTCATCCGACCGCCATTGTTGCCCTCTCCGCCAGGGTTGGAAACGGGGTTGAAATCGGGCCTTACACGATCATCGGTGAGGATGTTCAGATCGGGGACGGTACTCGCATCGGCCCTCACGTCGTCATCGAAGGTCCGACTGAAATCGGCCGCGACAATCTGATCCTGGGGCAGTCTTCGATTGGAACCATCCCCCAGGATCTGAAATACAAAGGTGAGCAATCGAAGCTGCGGATCGGCGATCGAAACCGAATCCGGGAGTTCGTGACGATCAATCGGGGCACGCTGGGAGGGATCAACGAAACAGTGATCGGAAACGACAACCTTCTCATGGCGAGTGTCCATATAGCTCACGACTGTGTTCTCGGAGACGGTACGGTTTTTTCCAACTGTGCTTCGCTGGCGGGCCACGTTGAGGTGGGAGATCACGCCATCCTGGCGGGCTTTGCAGGGGTACAGCAATTCTGCAGGGTCGGCCACCATGCCTTTCTGGGGGCCCACTCGGTTTTGACGCGCGATGCGCTGCCGTTCGTGAAGACGGTGGGAAGCCGTAATCAGGCCCGCATCTATGGAATCAACCAGCTGGGGCTGGAGAGGAAGGGTCTCCCAAAGGAAGAGATCGAACAGTTGAAGCGAGCCTACCGCGTTCTTTTTAGAAAAGGGCTGCTGGTTGAGGAGGCGGTGGCGCAACTGGCCCGGGAAATAGAGGAATGGGAGTCGGTTCGCACTCTGATTGACTTCATCAAGACCTCTCAGCGGGGCTTTGTGCGTGCCACCTCAGATCGATCCGATGAGTCGTGAGGACAGCTCGAAGCCACTCGGCTTGATTGCCGGCAGCGGCCGATTTCCGATGCTGGTTCTCAAGGAAGCCAGCCGCCGTGGAATTCCCATGGTCGTGGCGGCCATCAAGGAAGAGGCGTCGCCACAGGTGGCCTCCTGCGTCGCCCAGGCCGGTGAAGGATTCGCTGTTCACTGGATTGGCCTGGGACGACTCGGACGACTCATTCGCCTGTTCAAGAAGAGTGGTGTTGAAAAGGCGTTGATGGCAGGGCAGGTTCGCCACTCGCAAATCTTCTCGGCAAACACTCCGGCTTCCCGCAGGTTGCTCTCGGCGATGCCCGACCTGACCATGCTCAAGGTGCTCGCGTCCCTGCCCCGAAAGGACACCGAATCACTAATCCAGGGAGTCATGGGTGTGCTGGAGGAAAACGGGATTCAACTGGTCGACTCCACGTTGCTGCTGAAGGATCTCATGGCTGGAAGTGGGGTGTTGACGCATCGAGAGCCGAGCAAGGCGGAGTGGAGGGATATCGAGTACGGACGCCCGATCGCCCGGCAACTGGCGGGTCTGGATCTGGGTCAGAGCATCGTGGTCAAGGATTGTGCCGTGGTTGCAGCGGAGGCGATGGAGGGTACTGACGAGATGGTGGAGCGAGCGGCCCGTTTGACGGGCGGGCAGAGCCTGACCTTGATCAAGGTGGCCAGACCCGGCCAGGACATGCGATTCGATGTGCCGGTTCTGGGCCTGGATACGCTGGAAGTCCTGGCCAGATGCCATGTCACGGCCGTGGCGGTCGACGAGGAAAAGACTCTTTTTCTGGACAAACCAAAGCTCATCGCCGGCGCCAACGATCTCGGCATCAGCATCGTCTCGGGATCAGAATGAGTTCAGCAGTGAAAACCGCGGTCGTGGGAGTCGGTGCTCTGGGCAGCCACCACGCCCGCATCTACGCTGAGTTGCCCGGCGCGAAACTGGTAGCGGTAGTGGATAGCGATCCCGATCGTGCAGCCGAAGCGGCCCGCAAGTGCGGATGCGCCGCTTTTACCGAATACGGCGATGTGATCGATCTTGCCGATGCGGTGAGCTTGGCCGTGCCGACGCCACTGCATGCCGAGATCGGCTGTGACCTTTTGGAGGCAGGGCTGCATGTGCTGGTGGAAAAGCCGATTGCCGATACGCTGGAAGGTGCCGACCGCCTCATTGCGGCCCGGAAAGCGTCCGGCAGGGTCTTACACGTGGGCCACTCCGAACGCTTCAATCCGGCATTGACCCAACTGCAGGGGCATCTCACGCTGCCTCTGTTTTTCGAGGGTCACCGCCTGGGAGCCTTCGTGTCTCGGAGTCTGGATGTGGATGTAGTCCTGGATCTGATGATTCACGACCTGGACCTGGTCCTGTCCCTTGTCCGGCAACCGCTGCGCGAGATTCGAGCGGCCGGAGTCCCTGTTCTGACTCCGCGCGTCGATATCGCCAACGCCCGACTCGAATTCGAAAACGGGTGCGTTGCCAACTTGACCGCCAGCCGCGTTTCTACCGAAAGGGTCAGAAAATTGCGCTTCTTCCAACCCGGCCAGTACCTGTCGCTGGATTTCCAGAAGAAAAAGACCGAGATTTTCGGAGTCGTCGAAACAGTTGGCAAGCGGCGCATCTCCCATCAGGTCGTAGGTGGTGATGATGTGGAACCTCTTAGAGCGGAGATTGCAGCGTTTCTGGACCACGTGAGGGGCCATGCGGCGCAGGCATGGCCGGGGCCCTGCAGCGGACCCCAGGGGCGGGCGGCCCTGGAAGTCGCGCTCAACCTGCTGAGCCGGATGCGGACCCCTCTGCAGTCTGATCAAGCCCAGCCCGGTTGAATCGTGAGCTCCCATTCGCGCGATCCTCTACTGGTTGCCATCGTAGGACCGACCGCCACCGGCAAGAGCAGTCTGGCTCTTGGCCTGGCCCGCACTCTGGGCGGAGAGATCATCAATTGCGACTCCATGCAGATGGTCCAGGGCATGGATATCGGCACCGCCAAGCCGAGCCGGCGCGAGCGGGCGGCGGTTCCTCATCATCTATACGATCGAGTTCCCCCGGATGGCTGGTACAGCGCCGGCCAATACATGGAGGAAGCCAGGCCCGTCTGCCGGGAGATCGCTGTGCGAGGCGGCGTCCCCCTGGTAGTGGGGGGGACGGGTCTTTACCTGCGGGCTCTGCTGCTGGGTGTCTTCGAGGGGCCCGGTCGTTCCCGCGAGCACCGTCGCTACCTGCACCGGCTCGGTGCCAGGAAGGGAAAGGCCGCCCTTCACGGGATGCTGGCCACGATAGATCCTTCCGCCGCCCGGCGGATACAGCCAACCGATACCGTGCGGATCGTCCGTGCCCTCGAGGTGTACCACCAGACCGGCCGACCGATCAGCGACCTGCAGGGTGAACGGAAGCCTCTGACGGGATTTCGGGTAGTCAAAGTCGGCATTGGGCTGGAGCGTGAAATGCTCTATATTAGAATTGATTCCCGTGTCCGCGAGATGTTTCGGGCCGGGCTCCTGGCAGAGGTGCAGCAACTCCTTGATCGGGGGTTCTCACCGCAGTCCAGGGGCTTCGAAGCGATCGGGTACCGGCAGGCGGTTTCCTGCCTCAGCAAACAGATCAGCCTGGAAGAAGCAGTGGAGAGCACATGCGCAGACACCCGTCGCTACGCCAAGCGCCAGATGACCTGGTTCCGGAAGGAACCTGATCTGCATTGGATTTCGACGCCGGGAGAAAACCAAGAGACACTGGAAAACGCACTGGAATTTGTCACCTGACTCTGAAGCGATTCACGTTGGAACTTTGAACCTTGCAACGTCCATTTGAAACGGTTATCGGACTGGAGATTCACGCTCAGCTACTAACCGAGTCAAAGCTGTTTTGTTCCTGCAGCACGAGTTTTGGCGCACCTCCGAACAGCAACACTTGTCCGGTCTGTCTGGGGCTGCCGGGCGCCCTGCCGGTTGTGAACCAAAAAGCGGTCGGCCTGGCGATTCAAGCGGCTCTGTCGCTCGGTTGCAGAATCAATCGAGCCTCTGTTTTTGCGCGCAAGAACTACTTTTACCCGGATCTTCCCAAGGGATATCAGATCTCGCAGTTCGACCATCCCCTGGCGGAAAAGGGCACCCTCGAAACCCTGACCCGCGCGCCAGGCAGCGACCAATTGCAGTTCCTCAGATTCGGCATCCATCGAGTCCATCTCGAGGACGATGCCGGCAAGTCGATTCATCGCAATGACGGCAATTCCTATGTGGATTTGAATCGGACGGGGGTTCCTTTGATTGAGATCGTTACCGAACCGGACCTGCGCTCGGCTCCACAAGCCCACGACTTTCTCGTATCCGTACACCGGCGCCTGCTCTACCTCGGCGTGTGCGACGGCAACATGGAGCAGGGAAGTCTGCGCTGCGATGCCAACGTCTCCCTCCGTGAAGTCGGTGAGCGCAACCTGGGCACCAAGGTGGAGATCAAGAATCTGAATTCTTTCCGCTTTCTGCGTAAGGCCCTGGAGTTTGAGATCGGCCGTCAGGCCGATTTGCTGGGCAGCGGTGCGACGATCCATCAGGAAACCCGACTCTGGGACGAAGAAAGGCAGAAAACCTTCTTAATGAGGAGCAAGGAGTTTGCCCACGACTATCGTTATTTCCCAGAGCCCGATCTGCTGCCCGTCACCATTTCATCCGAGTGGCTGGAAGACCTCACGGCAGATCTGCCGGAGCTTCCCGACCAAAAGCAGCACCGGTTCATTGAGAAGTACGGACTTACGCCTGAGGCGGCTCTGCAGGTCACTCAAGGGCGGGAAACAGCTAATTTCTTCGAAGACACCATCAGTGAAGGGGCCTCGCCGGGCGCCACCCTGAATTGGATCCTGGGGGATCTGGCGCGTCACCTCAAGCAGTCCGGTGCGAGGCTTTCGGGGACAGGTCTCTCTCCGCGGGGACTTGCAGACCTGATCCGCCTGGTCAATGAGGGGACGATCAGTAACCGAATTGCCAGGCAGGTGTTCGGGATCATGATCGAAACCGGCCGGGATCCCAAAGCTGTCGTCGTGGAAAAAGGGTGGAGCCAGATCAGCGATGAAGAGGAGCTTTCACGAATTGTCGGCGAGATCCTCGACGCTCACCCGGAGGAATCCGGGGCCTACCGGGACGGGAAGACCGGGCTGCTTGGCTTTTTCGTAGGGCAGGTCATGCGCCGTACCCAGGGCCAGGCCAATCCCAAACTGGTCAATGAACTGCTGCAGCAAAAACTGAGCGAGCCCTGATGGCGAAGCAATCCAGGGGCCAGCCCCGGAAAATCGACTTTCGAATCGCCGTCATCGAGGAGACGGCCGATAATATCTACTCCATCAAGTTCGTCCTGCAGAGCCTCGGTTACGAAGTGATGTCATTCTCTGCCGATACCAGTGTGTTGCAGCGTTGTCGCCAATTTAGACCTCAACTAGTGATTGTCGACATGATGATCCCCGGCAACGGAGGCTACCGCGTGATCGAGGAGTTACGAAGTCAGGTTTCCGGGAAGCTACCGATTCTGGCGATCACCGCCGCCGCCATGGCGGGAGATGAGAAAAAGGTTCTCAAGACAGGCGCCACCGACACCCTGTCCAAGCCCTACGCCGTCGCCGAACTCCAGACCAAGCTCAAGAAACTCGGCAAGTAGCCAGGTTCAGGTTGGAACCCCAACTTTCAACCTTCAACCTTCAACCTTCAACCTTCAACTCTCTCATTCCCACCGGAGGCTTTCGATGGGGTCGAGCGAGGCGGCTTTGAAAGCGGGGAAAACACCAAAAGCAAGGCCGATCGACAAGGAAACCACTAACCCTGCCGTGAGTGCCCACAGCGGGATCGTTGCCGGAAGGGTGGGGAGGACGTATGCGAGGACGTAACTCCCCACGATGGAAAGCAGGATTCCAATCAATCCGCCCAGGGTTGTCAGCGTCATCGCCTCACAAAGGAACTGAAGGATGATGTCTTGCCGCTTGGCTCCCAGTGCCTTGCGGAGGCCGATCTCCCTGGTTCTCTCCGTTACCGAGACCAGCATGATGTTCATGACGCCAATTCCGCCCACCATGAGTCCGACAGCCGAAATGGCAATCGCGACCAGACCCATGGTGGCCGTCAGTGCATCGAACTGCTCGATCATCTTGTCCGCGGTGTTGACATCGAAGTTGTTGGCCTGGTCGAAACGCAGTCCTCGCTGGCGCCTCAAAACGCTTTCGGTTTCGTCTATGGCCTGGGCAAGCAGGCCTTCCCGAGCCCGAACGACGACCATCAGGAATCGATCCTCCGGGCTCATCTTTCTCATCGTGCGATAGGGCACGTACACGGCGTTGTCGTCGTCGGTCTCTCCAAACAGAGAGTTGTGACGCTTGCCCAGTATGCCGACAACAGTAATGGGGTGGCCTCCCAGAGTAATCGAACGGCCGAGAATCCGGCGGGTATGGGGAAAGAGAGCTTCTACCACGTTGCTCCCGATCACTCCCACGTCGGCGGCGCGGCGGTTGTCACCCGCCGAAAAAAAGCGTCCCTCCGCGAGGCTCGTATTAATGATGTCTCCAAAGTTCGGGGACACGCCGCTGACCTTGGCCCTGCTGAAACTCTCGGAACCATAACGCACGGTGCGCCCCTGCCAGTGAACCAGCGAAATGGCCTGGTGAGCCACGTCATCGATCGCACTCGAGCCCGTCGCCTTCAACGCTCGGACGTCATCCACGGTGAGAGGCTTGCGGGCCATCTCCTCGCGGGTGGGCATCCCCTGAAACCCGGACTTCAAATGGAAGGCATAGATATTGTCGGTTCCGTACTCCTGCACGAGGCCGATCAGGTTCCTGCGCACACCTGTCAGGATCGACGAAATCATCACTACCGTGAGGACGCCGATGATGACCCCCAGAACCGTGAGAAAACTCCGGAACTTGTGGCTTCTGAGAGTCTCCAGAGCCATTTTGACGTTTTCGGAATACTGGATGTGCTTCATCTTTCGGCAGTCATCGCAATGATCGGATCGAGCTGCGAGGCCTGGTAGGCTGGATAGATTCCGAAAATGAGGCCGATCCCGCCGGAGAAACCAACCGCCAGAAGAGCATATCCCCAGGTAATCACCATGGGGAACTCAAGCCCGGCCTCCACGATCTCGACGACGACCCAGGCCGCGGCCAGCCCCATGGCCCCTCCCAGGGCGGCCATCAGGAACGACTCGATCAGGAACTGATTGAGGATGTCGGAGCGGCGCGCACCCAGGGCCTTGCGTATGCCGATTTCGAAGGTCCGTTCACTGACCGATACGAGCATGATGTTCATAATGACGATGCCCCCGACCAGCAAAGAAATCAGGGTAATCGGTATGACGACGCCGGCCACGATGCCGGCGGCCCGATCCACCGTCTCGTTGATCTGGTCAGTCGAGACAAGGCCGAAATCATCCTCCTCGGTGGGATGCAGCTTGTGGCGAATCCTCATGCCCATGCGGGCCTGATCGAGAGCGGATTCGAAAACCTCCTTGTTTCTTGCCTTGCCTCGAATCAAGAGACTCGCTCGCGAGCCGAAAATCTTCTGATAGGTCGTAACCGGGATGTAGACGACCCTGTCCTGGCTGTTCCCGAAACTGGAACCGAGCTTCTCCAGTTGGCCCACAATCCTGAGGGGGTGATTGAGCACCTTGATCGTATGCCCTATGCCGTCTACATTCGGGAAAAACTTCTCCTCCACCTCCTTGCCGATCACACAAACATTGGCGGCGCTTCTCACTTCGGTGTCGACAAAAAAACGACCCTCTCCAACATCGAAGCTTCGCATCAGGATCGCGTTGGCGGTCACGCCGTGCACACTGGTTCCGATCAGTTCCTGGTTCCCGGCATGGATCGTTTGCGCACCCGAGAGCTCGGCCGTCATCTGCTCACAGTCGACGCAGTAGCGGCGCACAAACTCGTAGTCAGAGAATTCAATTCTCTGGTTTCGCCTCAGCATTTCCTCCCGGTCTTCATCGCTGACGTTGCCGAAGCGGCCGAATTGAACGATTATGAACGAGTTGCTGCCGAGCGCCTGTGAGACCTCGTTGATGACATACTGCTCAGCGCCACTGATGCCGGCGGCGACGACCATAACAGAGGCCACCCCGACAATGATCCCGAGAAGAGTCAGGAAGGCTCGAAGCTTGTGGGACCAGATGGACTCTACGGCCATCTTGATGATCTCAACCAGGATTGAGGTCTGTACCATTTCGAGTCCGAACCCGTCCCGCCCGGCGGCGGCGCTCCTCTCTCAGTTCACTGTCATATTCTATCTCAGCGGAAGGCCCACCGGGCGCGCCCTCCACGCCGCGCACTCATTAGCATTCGCGCCTCTGCCCACTCGGCGGCCGCACAAGCCATCTCCGGGACCGGCCCACCAGCCCCAAGGAAAGCTGACTGTCAAGGAAACTACAGAGGCAGGAACGCCAGTGACTGCGCAGCAGCGCGGAAGCTGCCGACGAAACGTGACAACCGGCAAAAGCTGACTGCAGGAACGACAGTGACTGCGCCGCGGTCGACAGGCCGCTCTTCCAGCAACGACGTGACCACGCCCCGTGGAACGTGGAACGTGGAACCTGGAATCTGGAAAGGCTAGTATGACCTCGTGAAGCCTCTGGTACAGACCATTGAAGCCTCCAAAACCTACCAGAGCGAGGGCGGCACGGTGCGAGCGGTTCATCGGGCTTCTCTGAAGATCTATCCCGGAGAGTTTGTGGCGGTCACAGGCCCCAGCGGGTGCGGGAAGAGCACTCTTTTACACCTGCTCGGGGGAATGGACCTGCCCAGTGAGGGTGAAATCTGGTACCGCGATTTGCCGCTGCACCAGATGAGCGAGACCCAGTTGACGCAATTCCGGCGCGGAGAAGTAGGGTTTGTCTTTCAGTTCTTCTACCTTCTGCCCACCCTGACCGTCCAAGAGAATGTCGAGTTGCCGCTGGAACTGATGGGAAGCGGATCTTCCCGAAGGAAGGCGCTGGACCTTCTGGAACTGGTGGGTCTTTCCAGACGCGCAGCCAGTTTTCCGGGACAGCTGTCCGGTGGCGAGATGCAAAGAGCCGCCGTCGCCCGCGCCCTCGTGGCCGGGCCGCGGCTGCTGCTGGCCGACGAGCCCACCGGCAACCTTGACTCGGACAATGGAGCGGTTGTCCTCGAGAAGATGCAGGACCTGGCGGGGCAGACCAACACGGCCGTGATCATGGCTACCCACAGCCGCGAAGCAGCGGCTTTCGCCAGGCGGACGATCGCCATGCGAGATGGCCAACTGGCTCCGTCCTCGGCGAGCGAAAACGGGGCATGAGATTCAGAGGCTTCCTCGCGCTGATTCGAGCATTCACGCTCCGCCCCCTCCTCCAGCACCGCCTTCGGAGTCTAATGACTGTCGGGGGAGTCGCGCTGGGGCTGGCCGTCGTGGGTGCGGTACATTTGTCCACGAAGAGTGCGGTCGCATCTTTCGCCAGAAACCTGGATCTGTTGGAAGGCCACTCTGACTTTCACGTGCAAGGCAGCGGCTTTCCCCTTCACGAAGAATGGCTCCAGGAATTCGCCTGGTTCTGGGAGTTTGGCACGATGACTCCCCTGCTGGCGGGAAGGGCCCGAACAACTGACGGGACACGCCTGCGTGTGTACGGTGTAGACCTGATCGGCGACGCTGCCGTCCGGGACTATTTTCGGGCCGATGACCGGCCGCCGCATGGCGAGGGGGAAGACCGGCGAGCGGACCCCTTCAAGGGTCAGTTGAGGACCGACGCCTTTCTGCGCCTGCTGCAGGAAGACCTCCGCCAGATTCTGGTACCGGAGGACCTGGCGGCGGCTCTCGACCTTCAGGTGGGGTCCGGGATGGAGCTAAGCATTGGGGGACGGAAATGGCACTTACAGGTGGGGTCGATTCTTGACCGTCTCGGGATCGCAGGGGCTTTCGGCGGAAATTTGATCATCATGGACATCGCCACGGCTCAGGACGTCCTGGGAAAGCCCGGCGTTCTCGACCGGATTGACTTCACGCTGCACGATTCGGAGCAGGAGGCGCCTGTGTCCAGAGTGGAGAAGCAGATTGCGGGCCGTCTGACGCTGCACCGCAAGGGCGAACTTTCCAGGCAAAGCAGTCGGATGCTGGGTAGTTTCCAGCTCAATCTCAGAGTTCTCAGCTATCTGGCTTTGATGGTAGGTGTCTTGTTGATCTACAACACGGTCAGCCTGTCGACGATCTCGCGCCGTTCTGAGGTCGCTGTCCTGCGAGCTCTCGGCACCTCTAGTAGAGTGATTCTTGCCCTCTTCCTGGCCGAAGCCCTCCTGCTCGGCCTGGTTGGTGCTGCTGCAGGTGTCCTGGCGGCTCCGTTGCTATCCTCTTTCGCCCAGGAGCTGGTCGGTCGTACGGTAGGTGAGTTCTACGGTGGGGGCGCCCTCGGGCCCACCGGCGGCCGGCTCGAGCCAGGCGTGCTGATCACGCTGGCCTGCGTCGGTATTGGAGTGGCCATCCTGTCCGGCCTCCGGCCGGCCTGGGGCGCCACTAGATTGGCTCCGGTCGAGGTCCTTCGCGAGGGATCCTGGGCGGGCGGTGGGTTCCGTCATTATCGCGGGCTGGTCATCACGAGTGCCGTCTCCCTTTTGCTTGGCTGTATTCTCAGCTTCGGGCGTGCGCTCAACGGTATCCCGTTGTTCGGGTACATGGCCTGTTTCCTTTTTACTGCCGGCTTTGCACTGGGGGCCCTCCCGGCAATGCACGTGGCCCTGAGGCTCGCCCGAAAGTTGATCTTTTCCTCGGTGGGGGTCGAGGCGCGGCTGGCCCTGCGGCAGCTTCAGGGGAACACCAGCCGGGTGATTCTTGCAGTAGTTTCGCTGATGATTGCGGCATCCATGTTCGTCGGCGTGGCCACCATGGTGGGGAGCTTTCGAGCCACGGTCCAGGCCTGGATCCATCAGACGTTCGTCGCTGATCTGTTCGTTCGCGCCGCCGGGACATCCGGCGGCGAATGGGAAAGTCCTCTTTCCGTGGGAACGATCTCCGGCATCGAGGGAATCTCCGAAGTTGAAGCCGTGGGCACTTTCAGGGGCGGGACGATACATTGGCAGGGTGTCCCGGTCACTTTGGCGGGGGCCGGGTTCCAGGTTTTGGAGAAGCACGGCCGTCTTCTTTTCGCTGACTCGCGACCTTCGGCCCAGATCGTGCGGCGCGCCCGCCTGCGCGATAGCGTCCTTGTGTCTGAGCCCTTCAGCCGGCGATTCGGGGTTGCCCGCGGGGACGGGATCCGGTTGAGGACGCCGTCCGGGCCCAGGGATGTTGAAGTCGAAGCCACCTACTTCGATTACTCGAGTGATCGCGGAGCGATCGTCATGGACCGGTCTCTGTTCGGTGAATTGTTCGGAGATCGACGGGCCGACACGCTGGCTGTCTACCTGCGGCCGGGTGCGGATGCTGACATTGTCAGCGATAAGATTCGCACAGGATTTCCAGGGCAAAGACTCAGTATTCAGCCCACTTCAGAGCTGCGGGCAGCGGCTCTGGAGGTCTTCGACCGTACTTTTCGCATCACCTACGGGCTGGAACTGATCGCGCTGATCGTAGCGGTGCTGGGCGTGACGAACACCCTGGCGGGGTTGATCCTTGAGAGACGGGGCGAGTTTTCCGTTCTTCGCTTCCTGGGGGCGCTCCGGCAGCAGATCCGGCGTATCACCCTTACGGAGGCAGCGATGCTCGGTGTAGCGGGCTGCCTGCTGGGACTGGCGCTCGGCCTGGTGTTATCGCTGCTTCTGATCTACGTGATCAATCTCCAGTCGTTTGGATGGACCATTCAGTTCGACTTTCCCTTTGTCTTTGTATCGGGAGGACTGGTGTTGATATTCCTGGTCACGGTTCTGGCCGGGATCTATCCGGCCCTGCTGACAGGTCGAATCGATGCCCTGCGCGCTTTGAGGACGGGATGACATTCTGGTTGATGCTGCTTGTTTTGTGGCAGGGAGTCTTCGAGCCGGCCCTTCCCGGTTACGAGTTCTCCTTCCCCCGCGATCACGGAAACCACCCTGGATACAAGCTGGAGTGGTGGTACTGGACCGGACATTTGACCTCGGAGGAGGGTCGCCGTTTCGGCTTTGAATTGACCTTTTTCAGATTCGGAGTTCGGCGCGAGGCCAGGTCCTCGTCGAGCTGGGCCCTGGGTCATCTCTTTCCGGCCCACTTCGCCCTCACCGATGTCGATACCGGTCGTTTCCTTCATTATCAGAAGCTGAGCCGCACCAGCCCGGGGGTGGCCGGATCAACAACCGGTACTCTCCAGGTGTGGAACCAACTGTGGCGGGCCCGGCTGGAGAAAGGCAATATCCTGCTCGAGGCGGGATCGCCGGAAGCAGCCATTGATTTGACTCTCGAGTCTCTCAAGCCTCCAGTCGTCCACGGCCACCAGGGAGTCAGCCGGAAAGGAGACCTCCCGGGCCAGGCCTCTCACTACTACTCGCTGACGCGCTTGCAGGCCCGCGGCAGCGTCCGTCTCGACAATGAGATCTTCAAGGTGCGAGGCCTGGCCTGGATGGATCACGAGTTCGGCACCACTCAGCTCTCCAGTGAGCAAATCGGATGGGACTGGTTCAGCCTGCAGCTCGACAACCAATCCGAGATCATGCTCTACCGGCTGAGACGAAAAGGCGGTTCCGTGGATCGGAACTCGGCCGGCACAACTGTTTTCCCGGACGGGGAGACACTCCACCTCGAGGCTACCCATTTTCAGGTGGAGCCAACTAGAGAATGGAGGAGCCCCGACACGGGAATTCGCTACCCGGTTGAGTGGACCGTCGAGATTCCAAGCCTCGACTGTCAGTTGAAGATTGTTCCGTTGCTGGACGGGCAGGAACTCGACACTCGCCTCTCAACCGGGATCGTCTACTGGGAAGGCGCCGTTGAGATCAGGGGGCGATTTCAGGGAAGGGAAGTGACGGGTGTGGGGTATGTGGAACTGACCGGGTACGGGGATGGGGGGAGGCCAAACGTCTAATTCAAACGTGCGAGGCGCAACCAGGGGGGCGAATCGGCATCTGCTAAAATAGACGGCCGTTCAGGCTAGACTGTTGCGACGGTGGAAGGAGACCGCATGAGGAAAATTCGAAATGGGCTTGGTGCCTTGATAGTTGTTGCTGTTGCTGTGCTGATGTGGATGACGCCGACTACGGGGCAGATCCCGGAAAAGTTCGAGAATCTAAAGATCCTTTCCAAGGACAGCTCGCGGATGGACGTGCTCAATGCTATGAAGGACATGACCTTCGCCCTGGGGACCAGGTGCTGGTTCTGCCACGATGGCGAGGGAGACGATTTATCAACCTTTGATTTCGCCTCCGACGCCAAGCCCACCAAGGCAACGGCGCGCATCATGATGAAGATGACCCAGGATATCAACAGCAAGCACATCTCCAAGCTGAACACGGATCACAAGGTGACGTGTTACACCTGCCACCAGGGGAACACGGAGCCGGAAGAGTAGGCGCCCTGCGGGTGCCTACGGATTGAAAATTGAAAATTGAAAATTGAAAATTATAAATTGAAAATTATTCGCTTCGCTCATTGCGATGCGCGGGCAAGGTCAACACCTGAACCAACTCGCTCGAAAAAGATGCACTTTGGGGCGCCGACTGCTTGAAAACTGAAGATTCCCCCAGCCTCAATCTTTAATTTTTAATTTTTAATTTAAAGATTCAGACCCCCACCATCCGCTCGACGGCCAGGCGGGCGCGGGCGGCGAGGTTCTGATCGAGGTCGATCTCGTAGACCATCTCGCGCAGTGAGCGCAGAATCTTGGGGAGCGTGATCTTCTTCATGTGGGGGCACAGGTTGCAGGGTCGGGTGAACTCGACGTCGGGACACTCGACCGCCACGTTGTCACTCATCGAACACTCCGTCAGCATGACGACCCGGGCTGGCCGCTCGCTCTTGACGTGCTTGATCATTCCAGCCGTGGAGCCGACATAATCAGCTTCGCGCAGGACGTCGGGAGGGCACTCGGGGTGGGCCAGAATAGTGACTTCCGGGATGCTCTTTCGATATTGACGGAGATCCTCCCGCGTGAACCGTTCGTGTACCTCACACCGGCCCTTCCAGGAGATGATTCTCACGTTGGTTTGTTGCGCCACCCAGTTGGCGAGGTACTCGTCGGGGAGAAACACTACGGTGTCTTTGTTGAGGGACTCGACCACCTGCAGGGCGTTGCTAGAAGTGCAGCAGATATCGCACTCGGCCTTAACTGCCGCTGTCGTGTTCACATAGGTGACCACGGGCACGCCCGGATAGCGCTCCCTCAGGAGCCGGACATCTGCCGCCGTGATCGACGAAGCGAGTGAACACCCGGCCCCGAGATCGGGAATCAGCACTCTCTTTTCCGGGTTCAATATTTTGGCTGTCTCCGCCATGAAGTGAACCCCGCACAGCACGATAACGTCGGCTTTTGTTGTGACGGCCTCTCGTGCCAGGGCCAGCGAGTCGCCGGTGAAATCACCGACGCCGTGAAAAATCTCGGGGGTCTGGTAGTTATGGGCCATCACGATCGCGTTGCGTTCGGACTTCAGGCGGTTGATGGCGGCAACATACGGAGCATGCACAGGCCATTCCACTTCAGGAATTACGTCCCGAACGCGCTCGTAAATCGGCCCCGTCAACCGGGCGACTTCCGGCGTGTAAGTCAGGGAAGGATCACTCGTGTTGTCTGTCAGCATGACCGGCCTCTCTTATACTCATTATGAGCATATATAGAGTCAAAAAATGCGGGTCGATCGCCCTGGATGACCCGTCTACTTATACTAGAATTGAGTATATGGGATTGTCAAGCAGGTTTCCATCGCATCCGGTAGGGGCCGGTCTTGTGCCGGCCCGCTGAACGGGCAACCACCCGGAGTCGCCCCTACATTCGTAGGGGCCGGGTCGCCCCTACACTACGGACCTGGGTCGTCGAGCGTGTGGTTTCACGAAACCCCTGGAAGTCCGACCCCGGGAGCCGGCCGTTCCTTGAGGACCTCCTTGCGGAAGCGGAAGAGTTTGGCGGGTCGTCCGCCTGTCTTGGTGTCGAGGTGAGGGGTTCCTTCTACGAGGCCGGCCCGCTCAACCAGGCGCCGAAAGTTCTGTTTGTGGAGTCGCACGCCCTCCAGAGCCTCAACCAGCCTCTGAAGCTGGAGCAGCGTGAACCGGGGAGGGAGCAGCTCGAAGACGACCGGTCGGTACTTCAGTTTGCCGCGGAGCCGATCCAGGGAAGTGGCAAGGATGCGGCGGTGGTCCAGAAACATGGGCCTGCCCAGCTCAGGGCCACCTGAAGGCGGGTGATTCGATTCCCTGCGCCAGGCTTCCGGCACCAGTTTGGCCTCATAGAGCAGCTCGTATCGCTCCAGAACGCGCTCCCAGTTCCAGGGGGCTCCCCCCCAACCGAAACAGACCTCAATTCGCTCTCGACGCAGTGTGCGGTGCGGCGGCGAGGAATCCATCCAGCCTCCCAGAGCTGGCAATATGTCCCGGTCAAGGACTTCGGGGCGGCCCTCGCGCCAGTCCTCCCAGGGCAGGAAAGCATACCAGTTCGACCAGCGGGCAGCGGCTACCGGGGGGGCCTGCTCGCGCACCAGGGCGAGGTAGGCAACGGACAGGAGCCGGGCTTGTCCGGGATCACGGTTGCGGTCACCAAACGTGTACAGTTGTTCGGCGTAGCCGGGGCGAATGCCGGTCTGCTCTTCCACCCAGCGACGCAGGCCCAGTTCCAGGGTGGAGTCTCGATCGATGTCAAGAAGTCCATACGGGAGTGCCGCCAGAGGCCGTTGCTGCCCGTCTTCGACGCGCAGCGACAGGATTCGGGGAATCTCCTCGGTCACGGCCACGATGACCGCATTGAGCCCCACTTCTATGTGCGGTTTCACGGCTCTGCGTTATAGCACACTCCGGTTCCCGGATGTTCAGTCCCTCCACATCGAGTAAACTTTCATCGGCATTGGAGAAGGGTCTGAATCGTGGCCGCGGAAGTTCTGATCGGACAGTCTTACTACCTTCGTTTCGATCCCAAACTGTGGGATGCGATGCAGCCCTACCCGCCGCTGGGTTCTCTCTATGCCGCCAGCTACATTCGCTCACGGGGTCTCCGGACCGCCGTGTTCGATGCCATGCTGGCCGATTCTCCCGCCGACTGGCAGCGCGCGCTGGAGAAGCATCGTCCTCGTTTTGCCGTTATCTACGAGGACAGCTTCAACTACCTGAGCAAAATGTGTCTGCTGCGGATGCGCGAAGCGGCCTTCGAAATGATCCAGATGGCTCGGGCCGCGGGCGTCACGGTCCTGGTGTCCGGCTCGGACGCTACCGACCACAGCGCTGCTTACTTTGAAAAGGGAGCCGACTTTGTTCTGGTCGGCGAGGGAGAGATCACGCTTGGAGAACTGCTCGACTCTCTGATGGGAGCAGACAGCTCAAAACCGGAGGACATTCCTGGTGTGCGGAGTCCTCGCTTCCAGGGCCTCCCCAGAGACCTGCTGCGGGATCTCGACTGTCTGCCCTTTCCTGCCTGGGATCTGGTCGAGGTCGAACGGTACCGGCGCATCTGGATCGAGAGGCATGGTCGTTTTTCCGTCAACATGGTCTCAACCAGGGGCTGTCCCTACCACTGCAACTGGTGTGCGAAACCCATTTACGGGCAGAAGTATCATTGTCGATCTCCCGAGAATGTCGTAGAGGAGCTGGCCTGGCTTCATCGACGGGTGCGCCCGGATCATGTCTGGTTCTGCGACGATATTTTCGGTCTCAAGCCTGGTTGGATCGACCGCTTTTCCGAGCTGGTTGCCTCCAGAGGCCTGCAGACACCCTTCAAATGCCTGTTGCGTACCGACCTGATCAGCGTCAAGACGGCGCAAGGCCTCAAGAAGGCGGGTTGTGAGTCGGTCTGGGTGGGGGCCGAATCGGGCTCTCAGAAAGTCCTGGACGCGATGGAGAAGGGCGCCACCGTGGAGGATACCTATTCGGCCGCCCGGATCCTGAGAGAGAGCGGCATCCAGGTCGGTTTTTTTCTACAGTTCGGCTACCCCGGAGAGGAGTGGGCGGATATCGAGCAGACTCTCCAGATGATCCGTGACTGCAGCCCAGATGACATCGGGATCTCGGTCGCCTATCCCCTGCCGGGGACCGGCTTCTACGAAACGGTGAGGGAAGAGTTGGGTGCCCTGCACAACTGGGTCGACAGCAACGACCTTGCCATGCTTTACCGCGGCCCTTTCTCTACGGCCTTCTACCGCCAGCTCCATCGCACGATTCATACTGAATACCGGGGCCGCCGCGCCCTGGCGGATTTGAGGCGGGGCCGGATCGGGCGCCTGACCGACCTGGTACGGGCGGTGGCCCTTCCACTGCACAGAAAACGCCTCGCCCGGCTCTTACCAGACGCGGGGGGCCCGCAGGCCCTCAGTTGAGCGGCTGGGAGATCGCATCAGGTCCGGCGGGGGCCCGGCACCGGGAGAGGTCGGGACCGCCGGCTGCCGTCTGAGAGGGGGCGGCGTGTGACGAAGGCCCAGCATGAGCGCAACCAGAAGCAACCAGAACGTAATCAGGGCGAGAACTAGAGCCGTCATTTCTGCCACCTAGTAAGTAAGACTCCCGGAGTACGGTTTTGTTTCATTCCAGAGCTTTGTTCCTGCTCCTTTGGACCCTGGCAACAGCGGCTGCCGCGGCTGAAAAGCCCAACGTGATCCTGATTCTGGCGGATGACCTGGGATGGGGAGATCTGTCGGCCTGGGGCTCGCCGGAAATCCGCACACCGGCATTGGATGACCTGGCGCGGCGAGGGGCCAGCTTCACCCGGTTCTACACGGTTTCTCCAGTGTGCAGCCCTTCGCGGGCGTCTCTGCTTACCGGACTTCTCCCGCCCCGAACCGGAGTTGTTGGGGTGCTTCGACCCGGTGCGCAGACCGGCCTGCCCAGGGAACTTCTAACGCTGGGAGAGGCGCTCGGAGCCCAGGGGTACGCGACGGCCGCGATCGGCAAATGGCATCTTGGCGACGCTCCCTCATTCCTTCCGACCAGACACGGTTTTGAAGAGTTCTTCGGGATTCCCTACAGCAACGACATGGTGCCTCTGCGGCTGCTGCGCAATGCGAGGATCATCGACGCCAACCCGACTCAGCCCTTTCTGAGCAGGGAATTCACGAACGAGGCGATCGGTTTCCTGGAGCGCAATGCCAATCAGCCCTTTTTGCTGTATCTGGCCCTCAAGACACCCCACGTCCCTCTCTCCCTGCCCGGAGCCTGGAGAAAGCCGGGGCGAAGTGCCTACATCGATGCGGTCGAGTACATGGATTGGAACATCGGGAGGATCCTGGCACGCCTGGAAGACCTGAATCTGGCCCGGCGAACGATCGTTATCTTCACCAGTGACAACGGATCGTGGAGGCGCGGCAGCAACGGGCGACTAAGGGCGGGCAAGAAATCGGTCTATGAGGGGGGGGTACGGGTTCCTCTGATTGTTTCTTATCCCGATCGCATTGACTCCTCGGGGGAAATCGCTTCTCCCGCCATGATTTGTGACCTCTTTCCAACCATCATGCTGCTGGTCGGAGCCGGGGGACCGGAAGGACTGGACGGCCGCCATCTGCTCGACTATCTGGGTGTGAAGGGAAGTCGCAAGGGCCGCGGGCGTCAGCCCGAGGATCCCATCTTCTTCTTTCTGAGAGAGAGCGTCGCTGCCGTTCGCGCCGGTCGCTGGAAGCTGCATATAGAACCCGCCGGTCCCATCCCCGACACCCCCGATCAGCTGTTCGATCTGCACGCCGACCCGGGCGAGTCACGAAACCTCATCGCAGCACAACCCAAAGTCGCAGCTCGCCTGCGCCGGCTGGTAAGACATTACGAAGCAACGCTTCAACCGGCAACCGGCAACCCTTAACTGCTACCGTCCAGCAGCACACGGAACTTGCCGAGGACCCTGGACGCCTCATCGCCAAGCTCATCGAAATTGTACTTCTTGCCATCCGGCCCCGAGATGGCCAGAGTTCCCCCTTCCGCTTTGAAAGACTGCAGATTCTGCAGTTGGAACTGGAACGCATGATCCTGGTTGCGCTCCGGAACGTACTCGATCGAATCGGCGGTAAGGTTGAGAATTCCCCGGCAGGAGCGCTTCAGAAAGTGCGCGTGTCTGGCACTGGACTGTACGGGGAGCAGGGACTTCAACTCGTGTCTGACATTCAGTGCCTTAATGCGAGTTTCCAGAACCCCGGCTCCGGCCGTTTCGGCGGCCCCCAGCCCGATCGCCCGATGAAGGGTCGTCGCGGCCGACTCGTACTCTTCAAGGCGTTCCAGCACGTCGGCCAGATTCACCTGCACGGTCGGGTCAAGCGGTGAGAGTGAAGAGGCGAGCCGAACCCAGATCTCCCTTGGCCGCGTATGTCTTCCCCAGCATCCGGGCTGCGTATGCATCGTTGGGGGCTGCTTTGAGAATCCGCTCGAAAATCCGTGCAGCTTCATCCAGTCTGCCTGCGGCCAGGGCGGACTGACCCCGGACGGCCAGGTTCTCGACCCGTCTTAGGGTCCCACTCTGGGATGGGTGAACCCCCTCGCCTTTAGGCGAAGCCTTCAGGAGGCTTGGGGGTACACTGCGGAGGTGTCTGAGTATCGGAAAAGTTCGCATGCAGTGTATCGGCTGAGATATCACTTTGTGTTCATCACCAAGTACCGCAAGCCGGCTCTGCGAGGAGAGATCGGGAAAGAGGAGCGGGACCTGACGCGAGAGATTTGCCGATCGTTGGATATCGAGATCGTGAAGGGGCATGTGCGACCCGATCATGTGCATTTGTTGTTGGATGTGCCGCCGAGATTGGCGCCGGGCCGAGTGATGCAGGCGATCAAAGGGAAAACGTCGCATCATCTACTGCAAGATCACCGCAAGTTGCGCAAGGAGTTTTGGGGACGACATCTTTGGGCACGAGGGTACTTTGTGGCGACGACTGGGAATGTGAGCGATACGATGGTTGCAGAGTATATCGAAACCCAAGATGTCGAGACCCGAGACGACGATTTTCGGGTCACTGAGTAGTCAGCCTGCGAGCGAAGCGAGGTCTTTAGGCGACTTCAGTCGCATGTCGAATCCACCGCCTTCAGGCGGTGGAGAGTGGAACCCTTCTCAATTGACTCTCCCCGGTGATCTGCCCCTGCATTTGCTTCCTGAGCTTCATCATCGGCTCATCGTCGGGAAACGACGATAGAAAGCTCTCATAAGCCGTGACCGCGGCGCCGGGGCTCGCATTTCGAACCCGTTGGAGGATCTTCTCACGGAGACTCTCCCGCACCCGGTCGATCGTCTCCTGGGCCGTTGTCTCCCCCTGAGCCAGCGCCGTCCGAGCGAGATACAGTGCGTCGTCCTGCCCCTCGCCGACGAGTTTTCCTGCATCCAGCGCAGCCCGTGCAGCGAGGAGAAGCTCATGCGGAGAAGTGGACTCGATCTCGGAGCCCGCCCTCAAACTCTCCGGATCTTCCGGGCCGCTGCTCGCCGCCACCAGCAGGGCTACCAGTATCAGTACCGCCGCGGCTGCCCCTCCGATGATCCCGGCAGTCTTGCGGCTGACCGGAAGAGTCCACTGGGTCTCACTGGTGGCCGCCGGCTCTTCCACCAGCAGAGTGGTCTCCGCGCCGTCGACGAGTGTAGCTTTCGCGTCCGCTTCGCCTCCCGGCCCGGTCGCGGGGATGGCGGCGGTCTTTCCCATCGTCGCGTCCAACCGGCTTTCCGCGGCAACTTCAGGGGGAAGGAGGCGGCTCAAATCCGCGGCCAATTGACGGCAGTCCTGATAGCGATCCGCGGGCGACTTCGCCAGGCATCGATCGATGATGGGCCCGAAATCACCTGCCAGTACGGGGTCTATTTCTCCCAGAGGCGAGTGAGGATCATTGACTATTCGAAAAATCATGGTCGTGGGATTTTTTCCCGCGAAGGGAAGCCGGCCCGTTAGAACCTCGTAGAACACGATGCCAAGCGAAAAGATGTCGGATCGCTGGTCAATGTCCTCCCCCTGAATCTGCTCGGGTGACATATAGCTGGGCGTCCCCAGCAGCGTGCCGGTCTGGGTCAAATGCGTGGAAGCCACACGAGCTACTCCGAAGTCGACCAGTTTCACGAAGCCCTCCCTGTTCAGCATGATATTGGCAGGCTTCACATCCCGATGGACAACCCCGTGCTGGTGGGCAAAGCTGAGACCGCTGCAGATCTGCAGGAGAGTGGGAATGACCGACGATGTTTCGGCCTGATCGGATCTCTCGATGACTGCGTCGAGAGTCTCCCCGTCGACGAATTCCATAACGATGTAGGGCCCTGCCTCGTCCTCCCCGATATCGTGGATGGAGACGATGTTGGGATGCGAAAGCGTGCCGGCCACTCGGGCCTCCTGAAGGAATCGCGTGACAAACTGACCACGAATCTCTTCAGGAAGTTCGGTGACGGCTCTGATCTGCTTGATGGCGACGGTGCGCTCGATCGCCGGGTCCCGGGCCAGGTAGACCCGACTCTGGCCTCCCCGGCCGATTTCCTTCAAAATGACGTAGCGCCCGATGTGAGTTTCTTCCATGGAGCCCGGGAGAGCCTCCCCTCTCGAGAATTCGGCACCATTCTACCGATTTCGTGGTTTCGTGTAACCCCGAAGGTGGATCTGGCAATTGGAATCTGCCATCCACCAGCGGTAAACTGAAGTCACGTCGAGCCGATGACGCTATCTGGGAGGATGCGGCCATGAAAGAGATGAATCGAAGAGAGTTCGTGAAAAATTCAGCGGTGGCCACATCGGCTCCCTACGTTCTTCCTCGGGGCGACGCAAGAAGCGACACAGTTCGCGTCGGCGTTGTGGGCCTGCGGGGGCGGGGGCGGGACCACCTGGCTGGCTTCCAGGGTCTTTCCGGCGTCGAGGTTACCGCTATCTGTGATGTCGACGACGAGGTCATCGCGGCCGCCCGGCGCGGTTTTGACGAAAAGGGATGGGCGCAGCCCGCGGCTTTCAAAGACATACGTCACCTTCTGGAAGACGGCAGCGTGGACGCCGTATCCCTGGCCACTCCCAACCACTGGCATGCGCTGGGGACCATCTGGGCGTGCCAGGCGGGAAAACATGTCTATGTGGAAAAGCCGGCCAGTTACAACGTTCTCGAAGGGCGTCGCATGGTTGAGGCAGCCCGCAAGTACGGGCGAGTCGTCCAGGTCGGTCACCAGATCCGCAGTTCCATCGCGATCAGAGCCGCCGTCGATTTCCTCGAATCGGGCCAGTTGGGCGAGGTCTATATGGCGAAGGGACTCTGCTACAAGCGGCGCGACACGATTTCTTCTACCCCTGTCGAACCGGTTCCCCCCGGCGTCGACTACAACCTGTGGCTGGGCCCGGCGCCCCGGCGTCCTTTTTCACGCAACCGCTTTCACTACAACTGGCACTGGCATTGGGACTACGGAAACGGGGACATCGGGAATCAGGGAGTTCACCAGTTGGACGTGGCCCGCTGGGGTCTGGGTATCACGCAACATCCCGATCGCGTGAGTGCAACCGGCGGCCACGTTATGTTTGACGATGACCAGGAAACTCCTAACACTCTCCACGCCTCCTACACCTACCAGCGGGAAGGTCGCTCCCCTCTCCTGTTGCACTTCGAAGTCCGGCACTGGCTCACCAACAAAGAGGCAGCGATCGGCAAGGGGCACAGAGACACGGTGGGTGTGATCTTCTACGGCTCGAAGGGCTACCTGGTGGTTGACAGCTACGACAGCTGGAGAGCCTACCTTGGAGATCAGGGAGAACCGGGCCCTCACGCCCAGGCCGGCGGAGATCACTACGCCGATTTTATCGACGCAGTCCGATCCGAGAACCCTGGACAGGTCAACTGTGACATCGAGGAGGGCCATCGCAGCGCTACCCTGGCTCACCTGGCCAATATCTCCTACCGACTCGGTCGCTCCCTGGATTTCGATCCCGTGACTGAGGCCTTCCGTGACGACGCCCAGGCAGATGAGATGTTGACCCGCGACTATCGAGATCCCTTTACGGTTCCCGGTAAAGTATGAAGCCGGCGCTTCTTGTCTCCAGCCTGGTGGGGTTCACGCTGTTGGCTTCCGAAAATCGCCTCGTCGCACAGGTCGAGCTGATTCCTGATCCCGAAGAGTCCAAGGTTCACGTGGTCGTGCGCGGCGAACCCTTTACCAGCTACCATTTTGGGCCGGAGCGCAGCAAACCCATCCTGTTTCCGGTAAGGGCCCCCGGCGGCAGAATCGTGAACCGGCTCTATCCTCTCCGGGAGGACGGATCCGACGAAGAAAAAGACCATCCCCATCAGGAATCACTGTGGTTCACCTATGGTGACGTTGAGGGTCTGGATTTTTGGCGGGGCCGTGACGGAGTCCAGATTCGTCAGCGTTCCGTCCTGGAGATGGCAAGTGGAAGCACGGCAACTCTGAAGGTACAGCTTGAATGGCTTGATCCCGAAGGCCACCCCGTTCTTCAGGAAATTCGCCGGCTTGAGTTTGGCGGTGGCGAAGACTCGTTCTGGATCGACCATACCAGCGACCTGCTGGCTCAAGAGCGTACGGTCAAGCTGGGGGAGACCAAGGAAGGGATGTTCGCGATCCGGGTTGCAGCCGACTTCCGCGAAGACCGGGGCGGGTCTGAGTACCTGGATGCCTTCGGCCGCCGGGGAGCGAAGTCCATCTGGGGCACACGTGTCCCGTGGGTCGTGCTGCGGGGCAAGCGCGCGCGCGCGCCACTCTCAATCGCCATCTTCGATCACCCCAGCACGTTCAACTACCCCTCCTACTGGCACGCTCGCGACTATGGGCTCTTTGCCGCCAATCCGCTGGGAAGAAGGCATTTCGTGGAGGGTTCCGTTCCGGTCGGCTTCGAGATTCGCTCCGGAGAGAAACTCCGGTTCCGATACCGGCTCTCTGTTTACTCGGCCCAGATCGAAAAAAAGCGCCTGGATTCCGAGTACCAGGCATACATTCGCTGAGCGTGGATTCGCAGTGAGTTGTAGGGGCGACCCGGCCCCTACGAATGTAGGGGCGACTCCGAGTGGTCGCCCGCCGTCAAGGGGGGGTCGTGATGGCTTCGAGGAGGCCTCGAATGAATCCGATCGACCGGGCCGCGCAAGCCTTCCCATCCGGCTCGTAAAGGAAAGGTTCCACGGTCAATGTTCCCTGGTAATTCTGGTTCAAGAGGACCCGCAGGATCTCGCTGAAGGAGTCCTCTCCCTCCCCCGGTCCCCGTGAATTGGAATCGTTCAGGTGGACATGAGCGATGTGGCCCGTCGGAAGCCATTGTTGCAGCAGGATATCGGGAGGAACCGGCTCCGAGGCCCTGGCAGATCGGCTGTCGAACATGGTCTTGAAGCTCGGACTGTCGACCGCCCGGACCAGAGCCGTGGCTTCCTGCAGGTTGTTGATGAAGTTGGTCTCCGCTCTGGTCAAGGGCTCAATACAGTAGACCAGGCCGCGATCAGAGGCGCGGCCCGCCACCGCCCCGAACAATCCCGCCGCCCGGTCGAAGACCCGACTGCGATCCTGATCGTCTTCGATCATTCGCTGCTGGGGCGAACCGTGGACCAGAACGCTCCCGCCCAGCTCTGCACACAGATCGATCAAGGCGAGCAAAACCCGCTTTGTTTCCTCCGCGACCGCGGGGTCGGAAGAAGTGACAGACAACCCCGGGGGAGTGACCAGCAGCCAGTGAAACCCCGTTACCGCCACTCCCTCCTCATCGGCTGTCCGTCGGATCTCATCGATCTCTTCCCGCGCCATACAGTGGGGTGCCTCACTGAGCGTAAAGGGCGCCACTTCCAGGCCGTCGTAACCCACGGCAGCGGCAAATCGGCACTGCTCCCGAAAGGAGAATTCGCGCAAGACTTCATTGCAGAGAGCGATCTTCATGTCTGACTCACTTTCGCGGTCATTCTTGCCGAAATCCGACCATCGATCAACCTGTCGGCGGTTGTCACGGTGTCCGAAGGGTGGCAACATTGACTGCGTGAAACCGGCTGTTTCAAGACGCAGACTTCTGGGTGCCGCGGTGGCGGCCCCGCTTTGTTTCTCGCCCCGGGCCCGTGCCGAGTCGGAACCAGGCATGCGGAAGGGGCCCATTCGGATCGCTCTGGCCGCGTTCTCGCTTCGCGACGAGCTGACGGCGGGGAAGCTGGATCTATTCGGCTTCCTCGACTGGTGCGCCCGCATCGGAGTCAGTGGTGCGGAGCTGACCTCCTATTACTTTCCCGAGCAATTCAATCCGGGGTATCTGAGGCGGCTGCGCCGGCGGGCCTTTGAAAACGGCGTCACGGTAACGGGGACGGCAGTGCGCAATAACTTCTGCCTGGCGCCCGGAAGGGAGCGCTCGGCGCAAGTCCGGCATGTCAAGCGGTGGATCGATTACGCGGCAGAGATGTACGCTCCCCATATCCGGATCTTTGCCGGAGAGCGTCCAGCCGGCATCACCCGAGAGAGGGTCATCGAATGGGTCGCCGAGGCCATTCGCCAGGTTCTGGAACGTGCCGAGAAGAGGGGGGTCGTCGTGGGCCTCGAGAACCACGGAGGAATCACCACGCGGGCCGAGGATCATCTTGCCATCTGCAATCAGGTTGGCGAGCATCCGTGGTTTGGAGTCAATCTGGACACGGGAAACTACCCCGTGAATCCCTACCGCCAGCTGGAGCTGGCCGCTCCTCGAGCCGTCAATGTACAGTTCAAGGTCGAGATTCGTCGACCTGGCGGCGATCTTGTTCCCACGGATTTCGAGCGCATTCGAGACATTCTCGCCACCAGCGGGTACCGCGGCTGGGTGGCCCTGGAGTACGAGGCCGCCGGCCCCCCGCGAATCGAGATTCCCCGCCACGCTCGACGGCTCCAATCGCTGTTCGAAGGGTGTTCTTGATGCGGGTAAGGCTCGAGGCCGTAGAGGCGTTCGAGCGACCGGTTCGTTTCAGAATCCCGTTTCGTTTTGGAATCATCGTCATCCGGGAAGCTCTACAGGTCCTTGTGCGGGTGCGGATCAGCGACGGCAGCGGGAGAACGGGGCAGGGAATCGCGGCGGAATTGCTGGCTGCGAAGTGGTTTGACAAAAACCCCGATCTCAGCGACGAGCAGAACTTCGAGCACCTTCGTGACTCGATCAGGGTGAGCACCCGGCTGTACCTCGAGCCTCCCCGGCCGGTAGCGCCTTTTGAGCTCTCCATGAACTGCCATCCGTTTCAGCTGCAGGAAGGCAATAGGGCCGGATTGAATCCACTGGTCGCCGGCTTTGGCCCGTCTCTGCTGGATCGAGCAATCCTGGACGCAGCCTGCCGTCTGGCGGAAACCTCCTTCTGGGAGGCGGTGAGACACAATCTGCCCGGCTTTGGTCCACATCCCGAAACCCGGGACCTGGACGATCTCGACTGGAAGCGTTACCTGTCAAGACTGCGGCCGCTCGAGAGTGTTCACGCCCGGCACACGATAGGCCTGGCGGATCCCATCACAGCTGCCGACCAGCCCGGTGAGGAACGGATTGCCGATGGCCTCCCCGAGACCCTCGAGGAGGTCCTTGATGGCTACCAAAACAGCTACTTCAAGGTCAAAGTAAGTGGTCAAACGGACCAGGACCTGGACCGGCTGGAGGCCATTGCCGCCGTCCTGAATCGACTCGAGGACTACCGGGTAACCCTGGATGGAAACGAACAGTTCAAGAGCGTCGGTCAGCTGCGAGACTTCACGGCCCGACTGCAGGCTCGGCCGGCACTGCGGCGATTCTGGCGATCCGTGCTGTTTCTCGAACAGCCGCTGGAGCGGGGGATCACGTGGGACTCTCCCCTCCAGGATGCCGGCCTGGGCCGGGCCGTGATCGTGGATGAATCGGACGCAACCATGGATGCCTTCGTGCGAGCAAGGGAACTGGGATATCGTGGCGTCTCTGCCAAGACCTGCAAGGGCTTTTACAAGTCGATCTTGAACCGGGCCCGATGCCGGCTCTGGAACCGAGAAGAGGGCAGACACTACTTTTTCATGTCGGCTGAAGACCTGAGTGCACAGCCCGGAGTCAGTGTACAGCAGGATCTGGCAGTGGCCGCGCTGCTGGGGCTGGAGCACGTCGAACGAAATGGACACCACTATGTCAAGGGTTTTGGCGGGGTCTGCACGAGAGAGCCGGAAGACTTTCTCGAGGGCCATCCCGGGCTTTATACCAGACTCGGCCACACGGTTTGCCTGCGGATCCACAAGGGTCGCCTCGACCTACGCAGTCTGGGAGGTCCTGGTTTTGCCTGCAACGCCTTGCCCGATTTCGACTCCATGCAGCCCGTAATGTCGGTGCAGCGCGGCTAGCCCGGATTATGCAAAAGATCTGAATCCGAGTGAGATTCTGGCTCCAGGAAAAAGCCGTAGCCCTCTGATATAAAAGGGTTTACAAAAACAATGACCCTAAACAGGAGCTACGGCAATGTTGAAAGCAGTCTGCCAGAATACCCTGCCATTTCACAGCCACAGAAAGATCACGACGCGTTTTGATGGAGGGAGCCTCACTTCCGACGCAGGATGGTTGTTGTTTGGATCCCTGGATCGTCAACATCGATTGTGCGAGGGCTTCAGTTCGTGTATTGCGGAAAGTCGAGACCGACGCTACGTTCGTCATGACCTGTTGAAGTTGATCCGACAACGAGTCTTGCAGATCGTGGCCGGCTACGAAGACTGTAATGACGCCGATACGCTGCGCTCGGATCCGATGCTCAAGACCGTCTGTGATCAGTTGCCAGAGAGCGATCCCGATTTGGCCACCCAGCCGACTTTCTCCCGCCTGGAGAACTCCGTCACCAAGAAGGATCTGATGCGTCTGAGCCGGTGGCTGCCAGGCCGTTATGTGCGCTCCCTGAAGAAGAGACGTCCCGCCAAGATCATCCTGGATCTGGACAGTACCGACGACCACACTCACGGCCAACAGGAGTTCTCCTTCTACCACGGGTATTACCGAAACCACATTCTGCATCCTTTGCTGATCTTCGATGCCGACACGGGAGACCTGGTCTGTGCCGTGTTGAGACCTGGCAACAAGGGGGCTGCCTCTCACATCGTGCCCATTCTGAAGCGAGTCGTGGAGGCCATCCGACAAGCAGTGGGGACGGATGTCGAGATTGAGATTCGGGCCGACAGCGGCTTTGCCACGCCTCGGCTCTACGAGTTCTGTGAATGTGAAGAGAATAAACTCCAGTATGTCATTGGGTTAAGTCGAAACCCTCGCCTGCAGCGAGTGGTCGAGCCCCTGCTGGATTCGACTCGGCTGAGGTTCCTTGAGCTGGAGGAAAAACAGCGTCAGTTTGACGAGTTTCTTTATCGAGCCCACAGCTGGGATCGATCCCGTCGCGTCATTGTCAAAGTGGAGGTCGATCAGCGTGGCATCAATCGTCGCTTTGTAGTTACCAACCGGGACGATCTCTGCTCCCAATCACTTTATGACCACTACACAAACCGAGGGCAGACCGAGAACTTCATCAAGGCCTTCAAGAATCATCTGAGCATGGACCGACTCAGCTGTCATCGATTCCTGGCCAATCAGTTTCGACTCCTCCTGCATGCACTGGCTTACCAGATGTTCGTGCGCCTGCGCGACTATCTTCACGGAACCCCCTGGCACAAGCTCGAAATCGAAACCTTACGTCGTCGGGTCCTCAAGATTGGGGCCCGGATCCGACAAACCACTCGACGCATCTGGGTCCATCTTTCCTCAGCCTTCCCCGAACAACCCCTCTTCCACCTCGTCTTGAGTCGCCTGAACTCCAGTTAGCTTTTCCCAGCTCCCCCGAAAAACCGCTTCCGACACTCATCCAGGCCCAGATCTGTCTGAAATTCACTCCCCAAACCACTCAAACGCCTCGCCAACCCATATTCTTCGCAAATCCGCCTGTCACACCTGCCCGCTTCCGAGTTGGGCCACTTCTCGAGTCGTTTTTCAACACCGAACTACGGTTCTTGCATAATCCGGGCTAAGGAAAGCCAGGTCAGGGCCCTCGGGATGGGGGGCCACAAAAAGGCCGACCAGCGAGTCAACCTGACGTTGTCGTCACGCAGGAAAAGCTGGTCGTCGAATTGAAAGGGGTAAGCCAGACTCGACCAGTAGAGGAGAAAAACCAGCAGGCCGAGCCCCGCGGCCAACACGTATTTGCGGGTGCCCGCTGACCTCATGCTGACCGAACTACCGCTCCGGCCTTACTGGACCGGCATCCGAGGCGTGATCTCTCCTCCCCCGTAAATCAATCGGACTTCGACGCTGGTCGCTGTGGCGGATCCCAGGCGCCCCGGCACCTCGAAAAGAAAGCTGGCAGAGTCGTTGGTATCCACGGATCGAACCAGCTCGCTTATGAGCTCACCCCGGTCAAAAAGATAAAAGATGGCGCCCTTGACCGGGCGTATCGCCTCCCGCAGGTCGAGGGTGACGTTCAGCGTCCCCGTCGATTCCCGCGTCACGGTCCCCGCGACGCCGGTAGAAACAAGGAAAGCAGCGCCCGGGATAACCGGGAAGGCGGTGAAGGTGGGAACACCCTCCGGAAAAGCGGCAAACAGATTGTTGGTCCTCACCGTAAGAGCCGCCAGCGGGGTGCCGATGCCGCCGCCGCCCTGCAGGAACACTGACCTCACCGTCAGGCTCCCCTCCATGTCGTTCACCTCCGGAACCATCTCAGGATCGAAAAGGGTGTTCATGAATTCGCTTATGCGCTGGCCCGGAGCAAGAGGCACGTCGGTGCCGGCGATTTGCTCAAAAGCCGTGTTGTACAGGGTCAGTCGCGCGGCAGTTGTCGGTTCTTTACCCCCGCCCAGAATGCCGGGGCCGGGGGGATTCACGATGGCCAGCGCGGTGTCGCGAGTGCCCATGGTGTCCACGAAAAGGCTGAAGGAGGAGAGTTCCTTCACCAGAGGCACACCTGCCTCGTTGATGATCGTGCCGGAAGGTACGTCGATCTGAGTGAAGACGCCGGTCCCTCCCACACCGCTGCCGCTGCTCCCTCCGGCAAGAGGTCCTCCGGCGGTCACGACGGCGTATCCCACGCTGGGGGCACCCTCTCCCATGGTCGAGAATCTGGCGGATTCCCCTCTTCGAAGTATGAAGTCGTGCTCGGTGACCGAACCGATTCCGACCAGGTTGAGGGCCATCGGATTGCCGTCCGGAAGCTTGAAAGCGAGATTCACCTGGGTGTCGGCACCGCTGTTGACGAAGATGAACTCCGTAATCAGGCGGATGATGTCCCCGAACTGACCATCTCAGACCTGGGGCAGATAAGAGACCTCCTGGGCCTGGACGGCGGGAGTCGTCAGGAACAACAGGAGTCCAAGGAAAGAGGAGCGGCGGAAAGAGGAGCAACGCATAATTCAAAAATAGACGAAACCTCTGTCAACTGCAATGCTTGTCCCGCGGCACAGACGCGGTATTGTTGGGTAGTGCACCGCGGGAGCTGTTAGATTCAGACTATGAGCCGAGTGGCCATTTGTCACGATTGGATCCTCGATCCGCGGGGAGCCGAGCGCGTCCTGGTCGAGCTTGCTTCGGGCTGGGACCGTCTGGAAATCAACACTCTGTTTCTGGATCCCGCTCGCCTGCATCCCTCGCTGCGGGAGCGGACGGTCCTGGCCTCGACCTTGAACCGCCTGCCGGGGGCCAGGCGGTACTATCGGTACACTCTTCCTTTTTTCCGCCGCGCTGCCCTTTCGCTGTGTGTCTCGGATGCGGATCTGGTGTTGAGCATCAGCCACTCCGTGGCCAAGGCCTTTCCCCGCCGACCGGGTATCCCCCACGTCTGCTACTGCCTGACTCCCATGCGCTACCTGTGGGAACCACACCTTTACGGTCAAGAACTGCGTTCCTCCCTGCGCGGGCTGGCCCTTTCGTACTGGGCAAGATCGCTCAAGTCCTGGGACCGCGAAACGAGCAGTCTGGTGGATCACTTCGTGGCCATCTCGAAGACCGTTCAAAAGAGAATCAGACGGGTCTACGGTCGCGAGTCGACGCTCGTGTACCCGTGCGCGGATCTAGACTTCTACACCTGCTCGCCCGCCGAAAGGGAAGACTATTTCCTGGTCGTTTCGGGCCTGGTGCCGCAAAAACGCCTCGATCTTGCCATTCAGGCTTTCAACCGGCGCCGGCACCGACTGCTGGTGGTCGGAAGCGGACCCCTGTCCCGGGTGTTGAAGGCACAGGCGCAGTCGAACATCCCTCTGTGCCAATATCGGTGAGACACTTCTTTCCCACTAAATTAGACTAGAGGGCGAGAAGTGGATCACAGGATAATGGAAAACAAGAGCGACAAAAGACTGATGATTTTGGAGGCCTCGGAGCGAAGCGGAGAGGTCTCCAAAATCGCCGTGGAACGGACCGAGCCAGAGAAGGTGCTGCCGCGCCCCGACCCGGAAGTTCCAGCCAAGGCAACCCGTCGCCGATTTTCAGCCCGCTCTAAGCTCCGGATCCTGGAGCAGGCCGATGGGTGTGAATCGGGCGAAGTGGGAGCGTTACTGCGCCGAGAAGGGCTTTACTGGTCGAATCTTCAGACCTGGCGACGGCAACGCGCAGAAGGAACTCTGCAGGCGTTGACCCCTCGAAAACGAGGGCGCAAGTCGAAGCCGTTCAATCCTCTGGATGCTCAAGTCAAGCAATTACAAGCTGAGAATCGGAAGCTGCAACGCAAGCTCGAGAAGGCAGAAATCATGCTGGATATCCAAAAAAAGTCTCGCATCTATTGGGAATCTCTCTGGAGAGCAGCAGCGAGAACGAAGACGAGAGCTGATGGACGAAGCGTTGCATTTCTCGGAAACTCACGGAGTCCGTGTGAGCTCTCAGGCGCTGGGTTTGCCACCGTCAAGCCTCTATCGGAAAAAACGACAGCGGGAACAGCCGGCGGTTGAAGCTCGACCTCGGCCGCCATCCCCACGAGCGTTGAGCCCAGCCGAAAGGGAGGCCGTAGTGGAGGTTCTGCACAGCCAGCAGTTTATCGACAAGGCTCCTGCCGCAGTGTGGGCGGAACTGCTGGACGAAGGGCGTTACTTGTGCTCGATTCGAACCATGTACCGCATTCTGGCCGAACGTTTGGGAGTTAGAGAACGCCGTCGCCAGCGCCGCCATCCCCACTACTCAAAGCCGGAACTTCTGGCCATCGGCCCGAACCAATGCTGGTCATGGGACATCACCAAGCTGAAGGGGCCCGTCAAATGGAGCTATTACTACCTCTACGTGATCCTGGATATCTTCAGCCGCTATGTGGTGGGCTGGATGGTGGCCACCCAGGAAAGCTCACGGCTGGCCAAGGTCTTGATCGCCCAGAGCTGCTCCAAACAGGCGATCGAGCCGGGCGATCTCACCCTGCATGCCGATCGTGGGTCGTCGATGAGTTCCAAGGCACTGGCCTTGCTACTGGCCGATCTGGGAGTCACCAAGTCTCACTCTCGGCCTCATGTCTGTGACGACAATCCCTACTCGGAATCCCAATTCAAGACCCTCAAGTACCGTCCAGAATTCCCGGCTCGTTTAGGCACCCTCCAGCAAGCCAGAGACTTTTGTCGGGATTTCTTTGATTGGTACAACCGCCACCATCGTCACTCGGGTATCGGCCTGCATACCCCCGAGGACGTGCACTACCGCTCCGCCGTCGCCACGCGTCGCAATCGAGCCCACGTATTGGAGGCCGCACAGGCACGTTTCCCAGAGAGATTTCCTAACGGCAAACCCGTTCCGCCCCCTCTTCCCGAGGCCGTCTGGATCAACCCTCCCGAAAAGGAGAACTCTTGAGATGAAGCTACAGTAATTTATTCAAAGAAGTGTCTCAAAGTTGTTGACATCTTCCGCATCGAGTTCCTGGGCTGGCAGAGCGATGAGGCTATCCGGGAGCTCTACCGAAGAGCGCGAGCTCTCATTTTCCCGGGTCTGGAAGATTTCGGTCTGGTCCCGGTCGAGGCCCTCGCGTGCGGCTGCCCCGTCATTGCATTCGGCAAAGGCGGCGCCACCGAGGTCCTTGAGGACGGCGCCACAGGGCTCCTCTTTCCGGAGCAGACGGTCCCCAGCCTGGTGGAGGCTCTGAAAGGTTTCGATTCCATGCGTTTCGAGCCGGAAGCCCTGCGCCGGAGCGTCCAGAGATTTTCCCGCCGACGCTTCCGCCGGTCCTGGCAGGAGTTCTTTGCAAAAATCGGCCTGCCCCACCTGACCCCCTGGTCCACCAACACCCCCACCCCCCAACCTTGAGTCTTCAATTTTCAATTTTCAATTTTCAATTTTCAATTCAAGTGCCGGCTCAGGAAGGCCAGCCGGTCCGCCGCCTCCTCAATTTGCATTGAAGTCGGTTTCCCCGCCCCGTGGCCAGCGCGTGTGGCAATGCGAATCAGGACGGGACTGGAACCTTGTTGCGCCTTCTGCAGCCGGGCGGCAAATTTGAAGCTGTGGCTTGGAACCACACGATCATCGTGATCTGCGCTGGTCAGCAGTGTGGGAGGGTAATGCTCGCCATCGCGGATGTTGTGGTACGGCGAATAGGCGTGCAGCGACCGAAAGTCTTCGGGGTCATCCGGAGAACCGTAGTCGGAGACCCAGGCCCAGCCGATGGTGAACTTGTGAAATCGCAGCATATCCAGGACCCCGACAGCAGCAATGGCTGCCCCAAACAGATCGGGGCGCTGCGTCAAACAGGCCCCCACCAGTAGGCCCCCATTACTCGCCCCAGCGATTCCCAGGTGGCGTGTGGACGTGTACTTCATCTCGATCAGCCACTCGGCGGCGGCAATGAAGTCATCGAATACATTCTGCTTGTTGCCCTTCATCCCCGCCTGGTGCCATTCTTCTCCGAACTCTCCACCCCCTCGCAGGCTGGGTACCGCGTAGATGCCTCCGTTTTTCATCCACACCGCATTGGCTACCGAAAACCCGGGAGTCAGCGGGATGTTGAAGCCTCCGTAGCCATACAGCAGAGTCGGATTCTTACCGTTCAACTCCAGGCCCTTGCGAAGGGTGATGAACATGGGAACGCGAGTGCCATCCTTGCTTTCGTAGGAGACCTGCCGCGTTTCGTAGGCCGAGGGGTCGAAGTCGATGATCGGCCGGCGATGGACCCTGCTCTCCCCGCTTGCCAGGTCGAAGTGGTAGATCGTCCCGGGATCGACAAAGCTAGAAAAGCGGTAAAAGGTTTCTCGGTCGTCGATCTTTCCTTCAAAACCGGCAACCGCCCCGATGCCGGGCAGTTCCAGGGCTCGGATCTTTTCTCCGTTCAGTTTGCGGATCTCGATGTAGGAGTGGGCATCCCTCAAATACGAAAGGACGAAACTGTGGTTGAGCGTCGAGACAGCGCGCAGCGTGTGCTCACCCTGGGGCACCAGCTCTACCCAGTGTTCTCTGTGCGGGCGGCGCGTGTCGATCTGGATGAGCCGTCCCCGGGGGGCCTCCAGATCCGTAAGAAACCAGAAGAGAGTCCCCTCATTTCCCACGAAAGAATAGCTGGCATCAAACTCGTCAAGTAACTCGACCACCTCTCCGGAACCGTTCAGGTCCAGGTAGTAAATCCGATTCCTTTCGTCGGTTCCCTGGTCGACCTGGATAATCAGATATCGGCCGTCGTCGGTGACGACCCCTCTCAGACCCCAGTCCTTATGGTTGGGACGCTCATAGACGAGGCGGTCCTTTTCCTGAGGCTCGCCCAGTCGATGGTAGTAGATCTTCTGGAAATAGTTGGCCTCTTCCAGAATGTCTCCCTTCGGCTCGTCATATCGGCTGTAGAAAAACCCCTGGCTGTCAACCGTCCAGGAGGCTTCCGAGAACTTGACCCATTCGACCCGATCCTCCAGATCGTCCGTGGTGTCCACTCTCCGCACTCGCCACTCCCTCCAATCAGAGCCGCCGCTGGAGATGCCGTATGCCAGATACTTACCGTTGGGGCTGACCGCGGCTCCGGCCATAGAAACCGTCCCGTCCTCGGAAAGCTTATTGGGATCCAGCAGCACGCGAGGGTCTGCATCCAATCCCTCGGAAACGTACAAAACCCCCTGGTTCTGCAGGCCTTCGTTCCGAGTGAAGAAATAGAGATTACCGTGCTTTTCGGGGAGCCCGTATCGCTGGTAATTCCACAATAACGTGAGTTCTTTCTCCAGTCTCTTGCGGTCGGGCAGGGAATGGAGGTAGGGAAAGGTCACTGCATTCTGAGCTTGAACCCATTCGCCCGTCTCCGGAGAATCCAAATCCTCGAGCCAGCGGTAGGGGTCTGAAACTTCTACGCCATGCAGCGTCTCCACCACGTCGACTCTTCTTGTCAGCGGGTAGTCCAAGGTGCTTTCATCGGCTGCCGGCCCCGTGCAACCGCTCAAGAGAATCAGTGTCAAAGGAAGTCGCAGGAGGTATCTCATGGGGCGCTTCCAAGTGTAGGGATTCTGGGTTCCAGATTCCAGATTCCAGATTCCAAGGGCGTGTGGCCCAAATCTCTGTCGCCCCTTCAGGGCTTTAGAATTGACGGAGATTTCCGTGGGCTGACGCCCACGGCTATTTTCTTTCGGCCGCGCTGCGGCCTGAAGACAGCCCCCGGAGGGGGCGGCAGAAAAAGCTGGATCAGGTTTGGGCAACACGCCCTCCAAATTATTCGCTTCGCTTATTGCGCTACGGTGACGCGGTCAAATGCGCCTTTATGAAGAGGGGTGGGGCAGATGCACTGCGAGCCGCCGACCGATTCCAGATTCCAAATCTCAGATTGGAGGTTCCGTCAACCTCTAACTTTCAACCTTCAACCGTTAACCTTCAGCTGACAAACTGATAAACCGGTGACTGGTAACCGGTAACCGCACGAGCCCCAGCGAGTGCCTCCCTGGAACCTGGAACCCGGAAACTGATACAGTTCCGCGTCAAACTTTGCTCCACTGATGATACGGAGACGCCGATGGAACAGCAGGTTTGGCACCGGTCCTATGATCCTGAGGTTGCGTTTTCGCTGGATTATCCGGAAACGACCCTTTACGAGCTTTTTGAAAAGGCGGTGAGCGGGAGTCCCACGAGGACCGCCACCTTGTTCTTCGGGGCTCGGATCAGCTATCGAAAACTGGGTTTGCTGGTGGATCGGTTTGCAGCGGCGCTGGTGTCACTGGGGGTCAGGGCCGAGGATCGTGTGGCTTTGATTCTGCCCAATCTGCCGGTCTATCCGATTGCCCATTTTGCCGCCATGAAACTGGGCGCGATCCTGGTCCCCACCAATCCGTTGTACGTGGAGAGGGAACTGGAGTATCAGCTGAACGATTCCGGAGCCGAGACGATCGTTGCCCTGGACAAACTGCACCCGCGCATTTCCGCTGCCGTACCCAATACCGGGGTAAAACGTGTCATCTATGCAGGGGTGCAGGATTTCTTGCCGTTTCCCTTGAATTTAGCCTACAGAATCAAGAATCGGCATGAACCCCGAGTTGAGCCGGATTCCGACATGTATTTCTACAGCGATTTGATGAAGAAGCGCTTTCCGCCGGTCGAGGCGTATCGATCCCGGCCCGGGGAAACGGCCATTTTTCTGTATACCGGCGGCACCACGGGTGTCTCGAAGGGGGCCGTGCTCACTCACCGGAATCTACTCGTTAACGTTGAGCAGACCCGGGCTTGGCTGGTCGGCTTTCGAGATCGAGCCGAGACAATTCTGGCGGTCCTGCCCTTTTTTCACAGCTACGGAATGACCACGTCGCTGCATCTGGCCATCCAGGCGCAAGCCACGCTGCTGCTGCTTCCACGGTTCGATCTGGCGGAGGCGATCAAGAGAATCCGCAAGCACCGACCCACGATCTTCTGCGGCGTCCCATCCATGTACAACGCCATCAACCACTCAGCCGGGATAGGACCCGAAGACGTCAATTCAATCCGGCTTTGTGTCAGTGGCGGCGCGGCGCTTCCCGCCGAGGTCCAAAGTCAGTTCGAGGCACTGACAGGGGGGAAGCTCGTAGAAGGCTACGGGCTGTCCGAGACTTCTCCCGTGGCGATCGTGAACCCGATCTTCGGCCATCGCAAGAGCGGGACGATTGGCGTCCCGATCTCGGACACATTGGCTCGGGTCGTGGATCATAAGACGCGGGCGGTGCTGCCGGCGGGTGAGGTTGGAGAGCTGGCCATCAAAGGGCCGCAGGTGATGAAAGAGTACTGGAGCATGCCCGAGGAGACCCGCGAGGTTCTTGCGGACGGGTGGCTTTACACCGGTGATCTGGCCTCGCAGGATGAGGAAGGCTTCATCAAAATCGTCGATCGCAAGAAGGACATCATCATCAGCGCAGGGATGAATGTTTATCCGCGCGAGATCGAAGAGGTGCTGCTGGCCCATCCCGATGTCGTCGAGGTAGCGGTTGCAGGAGTTCCCAGCCGCGTCCGAGAAGAAGTCGTGAAGGCCTACATTGTCGTTGCCGAAGGAGCGAAAGTGGGCAAGACCGACATCATCGACCACTGTGTAGACAGGCTCTCCAAGTACAAGATTCCCAAGCAGATTGAGTTTCGGTCCGAGCTACCAAAGAGCGGAGTGGGCAAGATCTTGAAGCGGGTGCTCCTGGAAGAAGAGGCCCGGAAGATGAGCCAGCGCGAAAAGCGCAGATCAAGCTAGTTCCTACTAGTGGACTGTTCGAGGGCCGCTCAGGCACTAGTGATTCAGGTGTTACAGTCCAGTAAGTATCCCCCGGCAAAGCCGGGGGCTTTAATCTTGTGAGCCGCTCAAAGCGGACTTGACGTTGCCGCTACCGCGGCCACTTGTGCCACCTACAGGTGGCTTGGCTACAGCAGCCTGAGCTGATCCTGGCGACGATCTTCTGCTTCTTGCCGCCGGATGTACTCACGAATCACTTTCTCATCCCGACCCACCGTCGATACGAAGTATCCGCGAGCCCAGAAGTGCTGTCCAACAAAGTTACGCCGACTCTCTGAAAAGTTCCTCGCAATGTGGATGGCGCTTTTCCCTTTGATGTACCCGATCACCTGCGCCACAGAAAACTTTGGCGGAATCGAGATCATCACGTGCACGTGATCCGGCAGCAGGTGGCCCTCTTCAATCAAGCTTTCCTTCTGCCCAGCCAACCGTCGCAGCACCTGACCGAGATGTCTGCGCAGCTCCCCATAAATCAACTTCTTGCGGTACTTGGGGATGAACACCACATGGTACTTACACTCCCATTTTGTATGCTGTAAGCTCTTGTAGTTACTCATAAAACTCCTTTTCGTGATGCTTTGCTCGGCTCACGGAAGGGAGTTTTTTCACCTATTCCCGGAACTGTCAAACTCTGGCTGCCTCCCCGGCAGAGCCGGGGGGACTCCTTACGGGTCTAGCAAAGCGCGCGAAGGGAAAATGAAAGAGATTCACCCCCTAGAACCCGCCTCCGCAGTGGTTCAGGCCCGCAGGGAAAGAGTGTTCCTGGTACTGTCAGGGATCTTTCTGGGAACGCTGGCGATGCTCAACATCCTGGGTATTTCCCGCTTTCTCGATCTGTCCTTTACCGTCTTCGGCTGGCACATACCGGTGGCAGTGGCGGTGGGGGTCTTGCCTTACCCCGTCACTTTTCTGTGTACGGATCTGATCAGCGAGCTGTACGGCAGGCGTCGCGCGTCCGGGGTCGTCTGGATGGGCCTGCTGCTCAATGTCTGGCTCGTCGTGGTCATCTGGTTGGGAGGCATCCTCCCCGGGTTCGAGGAGACGGACGCCGTGACCGGAGAGATTCTACGTGACGAGGCCGGTCGGCTGCCTGCCTTCTTCGAGGTTCGCGCACTGACCTTCGGAGCCGTCTCGGCTTCCATGATTGCCTACCTGACCGCCCAGTTCTGCGATGTCTACGTTTTTCACTGGATCAAGGATCTGACGAAAGGCAGGTACCTGTGGCTGAGAAACAACGGATCCACGCTGACCAGCCAGCTGATCGACACGGTGGCCGTTATTCTGATCACCCACTACTGGGCGGGAGCGCTTCCGATCCAGACCGATGAGCCGGTTTTCGGGCAGCTCTTGGTTTTCATCTGGTCCGGTTACCTGTTCAAGCTGACAGCTGCCCTTGTGGACACGGGCCCCGCTTACCTGGCAGTCGGCATTCTGTCCAGGTATCTCCGGATCGACCCCCGCATCGGTAAGCCGATCGATACTTGACGGCGGCACAAGAGCTCGGACGACGCAGAACCATTGGTACGTGGAACGTGAAACGCGAGCTTACCGGATGAAATGAAAAGTCCGGCCCCAGCGGGTCTTGTGGAAGAAGTTGAGGACTCGTTCGGCATAGAGCTTCACGTAGTCGGTGCGTGTGTGAGCCGTCGGGTCGTCCTTATACGACCAGAAAACGAACAGCGGGCGTCCGACTACATAGCTCTCGGGTAGGAAGTTCCAGTATCGGCTGTCGGCGCTGTTGTCCCGATTGTCCCCCATCATGAAGTAATGATCTGCCGGAACCTTTACAGGACCGTAGTTGTCTCTGTGGAAGTCGCTGACGAAACCGTGGGGCATGGGCCTGCGTCCGTAGGTCGTCAAGTCGCTGTGGTGTTTGTAGGGCTCGGCGAGAGGCTCTCCATCGATGTAAACCTGCTTGTTGTGGATATCAATGGTCTCGCCCGGCAACCCGATCAAGCGCTTTACGTACAGCACTTCGGGTTCTTCCGGGAACTTGAAAACCAGAATGTCTCCCCGCCTGGCGGAATGAGTAGGGGCGATGGAAAGCGAACCCTTTGGGAAACCATTGCGCACCGTGAACTTGTCAATCAGAAGACGGTCGCCGACCAGGATGGTCGGTTCCATAGAAGGCGTAGGTACCGTCATCGGATGGACCACGTAAGTCGTCACGAAAAGGGCGAAAATCGTACAGACGACGGTGGTGAGAAAGTACTCGCGGAGAGTACTCTGCCTGGGCTCCTGCCGGTCGTCGAGTTTCTTTTTCCGTTTAGACATGGTGACTCACATTATACATGGAATGCTGCTTCAAAAGCCGTATGTGGTCTCCCTCACCTGCAAGGGTGTTTGCAAACTCCGGGTGTCATATCCCTGCGACTTCAGGTGATCGAGAAGGAGACTCTCGACGCGGGATGCCCGGGGGGGCGGAGCGCACGGGGAGGTGTGGCCGGGAATCGTGTAGTGGGAAATGATGCCGTTGGTAAGGTTCAGCCGGTAGGCCTCTGAGCAGAAGATCACACTGAGCTGTCCCAGAGAATAAAAGGGAGCACGGACCTGGCTCGTATCCAGCTGTCGTCCCGTTGCCGTCACCGTCGTCGGGGTGCCTCCGCGATTGCCAGCCAGGATTGGATGTTCGGGATCCAGCCAATCGCCCAGGAGCGAGCGAGCGGCCATCCACTCGGGAACGGTTCTGCCCAGGTAATCGAGTACGGTGGGTGCGATGTCCAGATTCTGAACGTTGGCGGAGATCCTGCCGGCATGATTTTGGCCGGGAAAGCGAATGAGCAGCGGAATTCGGTCGGCCGTCCGAAACCGTTGTCCGTGATCGGAACCGATGATGAGGACGGTTCGCTCCAGGAGATCGCGATCCTTCAGGAAGTCCACCAGCTGCCGAACATAGCCGTCGAAGTCGAGAATCGCATCATCGTAAAAGTCGGCCATCCATTGCCGATCCTGCTCCAGTCCCTGGGAGAAGACTCTGTTATGAGTCCGAAAACGCGCTCCATGCGTGCCCATCAGGTGCACGTGGCAGAAGAACGGTTCCGGGTCCGAGTCAATGAAGTCCAGTAATTCCTTCATTCGCTGGGGATCGCGTCGAAACGAGCGATCACCCTCGGTGGCCTCCTCGAAGGCCTCGTCCATTGGAACACCGTGAAGAATTTTTCCCAACCTCGAAACCAGCCGATCCTGCAGCTGATAAAGGAAGTAGGAAGTGTCGACGTCGAGTCCAAGGCCTTCGGACCCCAGCCGGGCCTGTCTTTTCACCGATCGGAAGTTCACCCTGTCAAAGGCCACTCGAAAGTTCAGGTCGACCGTGTCGGCATAGTGGCGGATGCTGAGATCGAGTCCCGTATAACCCATCCTGTGCAGGAGTCCGGGCAGATGTTGGTAGGAATGTTCCCCCCGCAAGATATCGGGGGGATAGATCAAGCGGGTCTGGGTAGGCCATTTTCCGGTCAGACGGGATGTGATCGACGCTGCAGTGGGCCCGCCGTTGGTGAAGGAGTTCTCAGCCACCAGGGCACCGTCCGCCAACTCCTCGAGAAACGGCGTGGTGGCTTTCTCATAACCATATACCGACATATGAGAGGCGTTCAGGCCGTCGCTTGACAGAAGGACGATGTTGGGAAGTACTTTCTCCCCGATCTCCTCCTGCACTTCGCCGAGGACAATCCCGGGCTCTTTTCGCCAGGCGCTTACCAGTGCCTGTGCTGACAGAGCGATCACCAGGCCGGCCGAGAGCAGGGGACGGAGCCAGCGCCTTTCGTCCCGCCCTGGTAAGATGCGGCGAAAGAACGTGACGGCAATCGCCCCTACCGCAACCACGTACGCGCCCCGCCACCATCCGTCCTGGGTCTTCACGCCCAGGCCGAAAAGCGTGTAGGTGAAGTTGTCGACCAGCATGAGGCAGGCCATCGCCAGGACTGTGGCCGGGACCAGCGTACCGAGCCACCGCCACAAAGACCAGGGGGAAAGACCGGCCAGAATCAACAGCAGCAAGTGCAGGCACAGGAGGCAGCCCATGGGAATTGCCAAAGCCGTGAAAAGTACCTGACACTGCTCCCACCAGTTGAGGGCCGAGAGGAAAGACGGTTTGGTACTGAAGAAGAGCCATTCCAGAAAACCGTAGAGAAACAGGCTCCAGACGGAAACAGCGGTGATTCGAGCCTGGGCCCTCCAACCGGCTTCCTTTCGAGACCGCGGCCGGGGCTCGTTTGTCAGCATGGCGCGTCGCTTCCCGGCTTGAACTCGGTGACGCGAGATTGATCCGGACAATGCTGCAGGAGAAACTCGATCGTCCGATTGCGGACCGGATCCACAAAGTCCGGAGCAATCTCGTGAAGGGGAACGAGCACAAACCGCCGCTCGTAAAGCCTGGGGTGCGGCAACTCGAGTTCGCCGCCGGAAAGCTCAAGGGCGCCGTAGTAAAGCAGGTCGATGTCGATGGTTCTGGCCGGCTCCGGTCTGCGGCGTCCCAGCCTCCGCTCAATCTCCCGGCAGGTTGCCAAGACGGCCTCGGCCCCCAGCGGAGTCCGGGCGGCAACTACCATATTCAGAAAGTCGGGCAGGTCGTGCGGCTCGCTGAACCCAACCGGCTGGGTCTGGTAAACAGTGGAACATCGGAACACCTTGATCCTCGACGCGCGCAGGAGTTCAACGGCCGATCGAAGGTATTTCAACCGGTCTCCCAGGTTCGAGCCAAGGCTGAGAAGAATGATCGTCAAGGTACTAGTGGACTATAACACCTGAATCGCTAGCGCCTGACCGGCCCTCGAACCCGATCAGAGGTGGACCCGGAAAACTGGACCATTTGTTAAGGTGGCTCCGACCTGAATCAGAAAGGATGAGGAGTCATGGCAAAACGAAGGAATTTCTCAGCTCAGTTTAAAGCGAAGGTGGCGCTGGAAGCGCTTCGAGGCGAACGCACCCTGAGCGAGTTGGCGGCTCGCTACGAGATCCATCCGAGTGTGATCACGAATTGGAAAAAGCGGGCCCGGGAAGGTCTGGGCGATGTGTTCGCGGGCAAGGTTGAGAAGCGTCAGAGAGGAAGCGAGGCGGAGACCAAAGAGCTTTATGCCAAGATCGGCGAACTGACGGTGGAAAAGGATTTTTTGTCCAAAGCGCTCGATCGCTGAGTGTAAAGGCCAGAAGGGCCACGATCGAGCCAAAGCACCCGAGGCTGAGCATTCGTAGACAATGCAGGCTGATGAGTCTGAACCGTTCGACTTTGTACTATGAGCCCAAAGGCGAGAGCGAAGAAAACCTGCAACTGATGAGACGATTGGACGAGCAGTTCTTAAAGACCCCCTACTACGGATCCCGGCAGATGGTCTATCACTTGAAACGGCGGGGCGGTCGGGTAGGCCGCAAGAGGGTTCGTCGTCTGATGGCCAAAATGGGCCTGGCGGTCATCTATCAAAAGCCGCGGACTTCACGGCCTCACCCGGAGAATCGAGTGTATCCGTATCTTCTTCGAGGATTGGCGGTCACCCGGCCCGATCAGGTGTGGTGCACGGATGTCACCTACATCCCGATGCGTCGGGGCTTTTTGTACCTGGTGGCGATCATGGACTGGTACAGCCGCTGGGTTTTGTCCTGGAGGCTGTCGAACACGCTGGAGCCGTCCTTTTGTTGCGAAGCACTTGAGGAAGCGCTCAACAGGTACGATCCCCCGGAGATCTTCAATACAGACCAGGGGAGTCAGTTCACCAGCACGGAGTTCACGGGACTACTCAAAGGGGCCGGGGTGCGTATCTCGATGGACGGGAGAGGCCGCTGGATGGACAACGTCTTCATCGAGCGTCTGTGGCGTTCACTCAAATACGAATGCGTCTATCTGAACGCTTTCGAAACCGGATCGGAAGCCCGTCAAGGGATCGGCCATTGGATCGACCTATACAACAGCGAGAGACCTCACTCGGCGCACGCTGGGGCGACGCCGGAGGAGGTGTACACTGGCTTGAAAAAACATTCTGAGAGGGACCTTGCCCTCAGGCTCGCCCCCTCTCAGAATTTCCCTTACTGGCGGCAACAAGAACTGCGGAGTCCACCTTAGAAATGCCGCCAAGTGGTCCAACCGATGGGGTCCACCTCTATCTCCGCGTTGCGCCTCCTCGCCATAGTCCCTGCTATACCTCGTCCCCGCGCCTTGACCTCGGGCCCGAATGACTCGCTCATCCACTAGCGATTCAAGCATTACAGTCCACTACTAGAAAAGAGAGTCCGGTCGTCTGATGGTCCCGAAGGCTCCAATGCCTTTGAGAAAGAAAGAGAAGCGGATCTCTCGTTCCCGCCTCAATCCGAGGTTCAGCCGCTGGTATTCGGCGGATACCCCACAGCAGTCCCAGAAATAATTCGCCCGCGCCCTCAGATTGAGCAGCGCCTTGGAGCGAGCGTCATAACTGAATATGTTCGTGAAGGAGAGTCCCCTCCTGAAGTTTCCCCACCGAACCGACCCCTGGAGCTGGTTGTTCTTGCGCGTCCCCGCCTCCAGTTCCTCGGTCAGAAAGTAGGTCGTGGCCAAGCCCAAGCGTCCCTTGTTCAGAAAACCGGTAACGGCCAGGTTGCGGAATCGGTTGAAATCAACATCGTAGTCGCTGTGCACGTCGAAACTCAAACGACGGCTCGGAGTGATCCTGGCCACTGTGGTCAGAGGAGAGAACTGCCGCTGAATGGCACCGTAGTGGAAGCCGGTTAACGTATAAAGGGGAAAAAACTGGTTCACCGTGCCCGGCTGGAAGGCTCCTCCGAAATCCGGGTCAGCAAAGTACTTTTGTGCGACTTTGATGGAGAGCCACTCCCTGGTCGTGGAACCGCTAGCGGAGCGCCGACGTACGAAAAACCGGTTTACCAGACCGAACTCGACTTCGTTGGTGTTGGCAATGGCATCGTTCTCGTCAAAGAGGACGGTCTCCGTGAAGTTGTCAATTCCGGTCGTATACCGATAACGCAACAGGGGCTCGACCAGGTGCTTGAAAGCTCTGCGGCTGCCCTGCCGGTAAATCTTGGACAGGCCCCATCCATCGATCGTCAGGGTGAAATCGAAGTAGTCTCGATTCAGGCTGTCCGACGTCACTGTTCTCCCACTCTCGTTGTGCTCCAGGCTGTCGCTGTAAAAAGTCTCCCGCACCCCGAGTCGGGGAGTCACCTTGAGTCCCTGAGGAAGATCGAGTGAGAAGAAGAATCTTGGATACAGATCGAGGCGCTGGGTAATACCGGGTGTCTCGATCTGGCTGTCGACTCGACTGACTCCTTCTGCCAGCGCGTCCAACCCGAAGTAGAAGGGAAGATGAGAGATCTGCGTGGGGTTCAGACTGAAGTGGAGTCCCGGAGCGGCGGTAGTGACGGCGTTGCGCCTCGTGAAGACCGTTTCCTGGCGTGATAAACGGAAGTTCAGGGAGCTCGGGCCGGCGTTGCGGGTCAGAAACAGGTGGGATGCCTCAGTCGGCCTGGTCGCTAGGTAGAAGCTGTCCGAAAAGACCCTGCGGAACACGAAGTTGCTGACCAGGTTGAAATCAGCGACCAGACGGTAGCCGTCCCCGAACCTGGTTTCGCCGGTGCCTGTGAAACTCCCGCCCCCTTGTCCCTTTCGATCATCGATCGTGTAACCGTTCAGGTACAGATAGCTGTCGTGATTGGGTCGAGTCCTGAAAGTGAAGCTGTGACCAAAGCCCCGTTTCGAAAAATAGTCCTCTTCAATCAGTAGATCTGCACTGCGGCCCAACACCAGGTAAAACCCCTGGGTGACCCGCCGGCCCTTGTTGCTGGAGGTCCCGGTAGAGGGCAGCAGAAATCCGGAGGACCGCTGATCTCGTCTGACCGGCACGCGCAGGTAGGGAAGGTAAAACACGGGAATCTGCTTGATCCTCAAAATGGCATGAGAGGCCGATGCGCGAGATTCGATTTTGAGGGAAGCATTGTTGACGGTAAAGCTCCACTTGGGAACCGCCTCTTGGCAGGCGGTCAGAAAGCCATCCTGGGCACGGTATGTGTCCGGCCCGGTCTTGAGAAGACGCCTGGCCCTCACGAAGAGTTCGTCATCCGTGAAACCTTCGGCGTTATCGATGAATCCGGTCCCGTCATCCAGCCTGAACTCACCGTTGCTACCCTTTAGCCACTGGATGCCCTGAGTCAGCTCGATCCTGTTCTCGGCGATCACGAGCTGGCGGTCTCGGTGATAGATCAGACGTCCCGTTTTGAGCGTAATGTCTTCAAAGGTGACCACCACATCCCCTTCCGCAATCGTGGGGTCGGCCGAGACGATCCGGTCGGCTTCTATGACGAAAGGCGACCCACGATAGACGACCTCGAGCCGGGCTCGATTCTGACCCCATGCGGCCGTAGTCAGGGCCATGCCTACAAGCAGTGTGGGCCAAGCGGCTCCGCGCATCGAAATAAGATAACACCTCTTAGTTCACAAAGAGATGAACCGTAGAGTTGTACTCGGGCGTGGTGTGTGGCGATACTGAAAGGCGAGATGGAAGCGGTGCAGACTCGGGAGAGGTTCCTGAGCCAGTTAAGACAATTCGTGCATTTTCACCTCGGATCGGACGCCGAGCTGCAAATCAAACCTACGGCTGAAGGGCTCGAGGTTGACGTGGAGCACCAACGTGTTTCGCCTATGCATCTGCGGTTCTCCTCAACGGACATGACCACCCTTGTTGAGAACCGAACGCAATTTGAAGATCGATTGCTCGGTTACCTGACCCGACATCGGCGCAGCTGACCGGCCCCGGCGCGCGCGACCGGAGGTACGGCATCGAAGGGAGCACCAGGGGTTTGCGGGAGGATCAGAATCACGGCCCGGTTGTGCTGGTTGTGATGGACGGCTGGGGGCTGCGCGAGGAAACCAACCACAACGCAGTGGCTCTGGCCGCGACTCCGCAGTACGACGCCCTGTGTAGTCGTTTCCCCCATTCCCGGCTGCAGACCAGCGGCACCGCGGTGGGCCTGCCCGACGGCACCATGGGTAACAGCGAAGTCGGACATCTCAACCTGGGCGCCGGCCGTGTGGTCCGGCAGCAACTGCAGCAGATCCATCGAGCCATTGACGACGGTGCCTTCCGGCGCAACCCCGCTCTTCGCGAATCCATGCAGCTGGCGCGGTCGGGCGGCTCGCGTCTTCATTTCTTTGGATTGATCGGCAAAGCCTCGGTTCACTCCTCAGAGCGACATTATTTCGAGCTGATTGAGATGGCGGCGGATAACGGCATCGAACCGGGCCGGGTCTTCTTTCACGCCTTCACCGATGGTCGCGACACCCCTCCCCACTCCGGACTCGGGGCCATGCAGAAAGTCGAGGCGCATCTGAAGCGCTACGGCGGCCGGATTGGCACGGTAATCGGCCGTTACTATTCGATGGATCGGGACAAGAGGTGGTCTCGAACGCAGCTGGCCTACGAGGCGATGGTGAGGGGCGAAGCGGAATTGCATGCCGGGTCGGGTCTGGAAGCGGTCGAATCGGCTTATCGCAGAGCAGCCAGTCATTCCCCGGGAGAGGGGTTTCCGGCCGAGAGCGACGAGTTTATTCGCCCTACCGTCATCGCCGATGCCGAGGGTCCGATTGCCAGAGTGCGGGACGGGGACGTGGTGATCAGTTTCAATCACCGTTCCGACCGCGCGCGCCAGCTGATCCGAGCTCTCATCGAGAAAGACCTGACAGACAACACTCGGGGCGACCCTCGCCCGACCTTTACGCCCCGAGACCAGCCTCGGATCCATCTGGTGACGATGACTGATTATCGGGCCGGTATCGACTGCCCCGTCGTTTTCAAAACGAGCCCTCTGACCGGAACGATCGCGCAGGTGGTCAGCGAGTCTGGAATGCGCCAGTTTCACACCGCCGAGACTGAGAAGTACCCCCACGTTACGTTTTTTTTCAACGGCGGAAGAGAAGCTCCGTTCAAAGGAGAGGACCGCTACATGGCCAGGTCTCCGGATGTGACGACCTATGACCTGATGCCTGAGATGAGCGCCCCCGACGTGACGGAGCAGGCAGTCGAGGCGATCCGCTCAGGGCGCTATCGGTTCCTGGTCGTGAATTATGCCAACCCGGACATGGTGGGGCATTGCGGCGTTCTGGAGGCAGCCGTTCAGGCTGTCGAGGTGGTAGACACCGGTATTGGGCGCATCGCCGAGGCCGTCCTGGATGTCCAGGGCGCAGCCCTGATCACAGCGGATCATGGCAACTGCGAGCAGATGTGGGACGAGGAAAGCGGGGGCCCTCACACCGCCCACACGACCAATCGGGTGCCCTGTATTCTGGTGTCGGAGAGACTGCAGAACTCCAGCCTCACCGATGGCCGCCTCGCCGACGTAGCCCCCACCCTCCTTTCGCTGCTGGGGCTGAAGCGCTCTAAAGAGATGGAAGGAGTAGACCTGGCCTGGCCGGGCCGCAGGGAGAAGGTGTGAGAAATCGGTTGAGCGGCAGGGGGGCAGTGCTGGGGCTTCCCGTGATCTTTACGCTGGCCGCGGGTCTGTATTACGTGCTTGGGATCGGGTGGCTGCCCTGGACACTATTGCCGGTTCCCATGCTGGTGTGGGTGATTGCGATTCCAGAAATGAACACCCGCTGGGCGGCGCTGGTCCCGTTTGCGATTCTGCTGCTGTGTTATCAGAGCCTCAGTGTCTTTGCCCGCAGCCTGGATCCGAGCGCCGTTCATGTGGTGCGACTGATCGAATGGGAGAGGACGTTGTCAGCCGGTGTGATTCCGGCGGCGGTACTTCAACGCCACCTGGGTGGACCGATCGCCACCTGGCTGATCGATCCGGTCTCCAACCTTCTGTACCTCTCTCATTTTGTGACGCCGGTTATGATCGGCCTGGTTCTCTGGAAGCGCAACCGGCCGCTTTACTGGAGGTTTGTCGCCGGGTTTCTGTTCCTGTCTTACCTCGGGTTCGGTACCTTTATTCTTTTTCCCGCTGCCCCCCCTGGTGGGCAACCGAAAGGGGGTACCTGGACGGCCTGGAGCAGGTGGGGCTGGATCGATTCCTGCTGGCCGGTGTAACCGCCAACCAGGCACCGAACCCCGTGGCTGCCGTTCCCTCCTTGCACTGCGCTTATCCGCTTTATTTCTTCCTCGTTCTACGGCCTCAGCTGGGCAAGCACTCTGTGTGGTTGCTTCTGCTCACCTTTGGGATCGTTTTTGCCGTTGTATACCTGGGACACCATTACCTGATCGACGCCTGGATCGGGTTTGCTTATGCGCTGGTGGGATGGGGTTTTGTTGGGCTCTTCAAGTAACCAGGATCCTGTGCCCGGCGGTCAGTGAAGATTGCTACACTTGATGGCAGTTTGGGGTCCACTTCCTGCCAAAAAGGGCAGGCATGAGAAACGATCGAATCATCACTCCGAGGGCGAGCGCAGTGCGTTCGATCGCTTGGATCGCTATCCTGACCGTTCCCTTCTCATTGCTTAGCCCGGATTATGCAAGAACCGTAGTTCGGTGTTGAAAAACGACTCGAGAAGTGGCCCAACTCGGAAGCGGGCAGGTGTGACAGGCGGATTTGCGAAGAATATGGGTTGGCGAGGCGTTTGAGTGGTTTGGGGAGTGAATTTCAGACAGATCTGGGCCTGGATGAGTGTCGGAAGCGGTTTTTCGGGGGAGCTGGGAAAAGCTAACTGGAGTTCAGGCGACTCAAGACGAGGTGGAAGAGGGGTTGTTCGGGGAAGGCTGAGGAAAGATGGACCCAGATGCGTCGAGTGGTTTGTCGGATCCGGGCCCCAATCTTGAGGACCCGACGACGTAAGGTTTCGATTTCGAGCTTGTGCCAGGGGGTTCCGTGAAGATAGTCGCGCAGGCGCACGAACATCTGGTAAGCCAGTGCATGCAGGAGGAGTCGAAACTGATTGGCCAGGAATCGATGACAGCTGAGTCGGTCCATGCTCAGATGATTCTTGAAGGCCTTGATGAAGTTCTCGGTCTGCCCTCGGTTTGTGTAGTGGTCATAAAGTGATTGGGAGCAGAGATCGTCCCGGTTGGTAACTACAAAGCGACGATTGATGCCACGCTGATCGACCTCCACTTTGACAATGACGCGACGGGATCGATCCCAGCTGTGGGCTCGATAAAGAAACTCGTCAAACTGACGCTGTTTTTCCTCCAGCTCAACGAACCTCAGCCGAGTCGAATCCAGCAGGGGCTCGACCACTCGCTGCAGGCGAGGGTTTCGACTTAACCCAATGACATACTGGAGTTTATTCTCTTCACATTCACAGAACTCGTAGAGCCGAGGCGTGGCAAAGCCGCTGTCGGCCCGAATCTCAATCTCGACATCCGTCCCCACTGCTTGTCGGATGGCCTCCACGACTCGCTTCAGAATGGGCACGATGTGAGAGGCAGCCCCCTTGTTGCCAGGTCTCAACACGGCACAGACCAGGTCTCCCGTGTCGGCATCGAAGATCAGCAAAGGATGCAGAATGTGGTTTCGGTAATACCCGTGGTAGAAGGAGAACTCCTGTTGGCCGTGAGTGTGGTCGTCGGTACTGTCCAGATCCAGGATGATCTTGCTGGGACGTCTCTTCTTCAGGGAGCGCACATAACGGCCTGGCAGCCACCGGCTCAGACGCATCAGATCCTTCTTGGTGACGGAGTTCTCCAGGCGGGAGAAAGTCGGCTGGGTGGCCAAATCGGGATCGCTCTCTGGCAACTGATCACAGACGGTCTTGAGCATCGGATCCGAGCGCAGCGTATCGGCGTCATTACAGTCTTCGTAGCCGGCCACGATCTGCAAGACTCGTTGTCGGATCAACTTCAACAGGTCATGACGAACGTAGCGTCGGTCTCGACTTTCCGCAATACACGAACTGAAGCCCTCGCACAATCGATGTTGACGATCCAGGGATCCAAACAACAACCATCCTGCGTCGGAAGTGAGGCTCCCCCCATCAAAACGAGCCGTGATGTTTCTGTGGCTATGAAATGGCAGGGTATTCTGGCAGACTGTTTTTGACATTGCCGTAGCTCCTGTTTAGGGTCATTGTTTTTGTAAACCCTTTTATATCAGAGAGCTACGGCCTTTTTTCTGGGCCCAAATCTCACTTGAATTTAGATCTCTTGCATAATCCGGGTTAGCGGGCATATTCGTGCAGGGTATCGAATACGGCGAGACGGTCTCCTTTCTAATGGTCAGCGGGCATCCCACGCCTGATTGGCCTGAGGGACCCTTTCGAGCAGACGTCATGCAGAGCCTCTTTGGTGACAGGGCTCGACTGGGGTCTCTTCTGAGAGATGTGCGTGACAACGATGCCCACCCGCCCCTTTATCACTTGACGCTGTGGTGTCTGCACTGGTTCGTCGGTCCCAATCTGATTCTTCACCGGGGTCTGTCGCTGGTGTTTGTGGTCGTGACTTTGTTGGTTCTACTCACTGGATAGCGACTCGACGAAATGGAAAGCGATGGTGCGCTGATTTGGGCGTTCCTTATTATGGCGACATTACCGGCCGCCTATTATGCAGCAACGACGGTACGGGGATACGCGATGGCGTCCTTATTCCTCGCTATCGCTTTCCTTGGATTCATCTTGCTCATTCACAAACGTGGCATCGGCTCGAGTTCAGGAACGAAGGCCGGCCTCTTGTTGCCCGCGGTCATCGGCCTCACCACTGGGCTCGCATTCCTGACACACTATTTGGGAATCCTTGCCGCAGGTGTTCTTGTCTTCAACAGCCTGTACCTGCTCGGCCGGCGAAGAAAGTGGCGATGCATAGCGGCACTGTTGGCAACTGGATCGCTACCGGCGGTGATTGGGGGATACTTCGTGCTCCATGGCGTGGGATCAGCCCCCGGCCACCTGCGGGCCTTTCCGGGAGCGTTGGAACTGGCGATAGGATTGCTTGTCAAGATGTTAGTGTTTGTCCCGGCGGAAGGACCTCCAAACGCCGGCTTGGCTCTCTTCAGGCTGATCCTGTTCATTACACCGGGGCTAGCCCTTCTGATTGGGGCCGCTTTGATTGTTCGCCTCCGTCGAGAGCGCGGTCAACGCTGGGTTTTGGGGCTGGCTCTTCAAGCTGTGGCTGTCTATATTGTCGCACTCGTATCTGTTTCTTATGTCACCGACAAGTCCGTTGAAATGCCTCGCTATCTGTCGATCGTCTGGCCCTTCACTGCGTTTTTACTAGTCAAAGGGGCCTTGTGGGTTCAGCTCCGATCAACGAGCGAGAAGATTGGCCTGGGTGGTGCCTGTGCTTTTGATTGGGGTGCAGGTCGGGCAGCTCCTGATCGCCCTCACGGACTCGCCCGGTCAACCCTGGCGCAGGATTGTGCGATTCGCTGAAAGGGCAGGCCAGACTTCGCTATTAATTGTGGACCGAGGGATAGGTCGTGCTGTGCCCGGATCGATCGTGTATGCGGCAGCGCCCGGCACACAACTCTGGGTCGTCTCGCCGGACGATCTGGAGCGAGCGAGGACCGAGGTGCTTCTCAGCCCGTTTAGCGAGCTGCACATTGTGCTTTCTTTCAAGAATGTGACGAGAGAGAAGGTCGAAAACTGGGTCAGCCGCCTGAAGGCCACGTCATCGTTTGTCGAACAGGAAAGCAAGATCGAATATCACCGGCATTTGATCCGGAATCCCGAATAGTCCGATCACGGGCGCTCTCGTCGAAAGAGCCACCAGCGACCCCTCTTTCCCACCAGCCGTTGTCTCCACGTCTAATCCATGAAGCCCTGAAATCGGCTGATTTCTGTGACGCAAATTGGTATCGGGGCGGTATGAAAGAATACCGCCGGAATGAAGATCCAGCCTGGTGAACCACCGTTGATCGTCGATTCACGGGCTGTTGCTCCCTTCTACAAGAATGGCTACCTGGTCGGTCTACCGGGCTCCAGCCAGGTCGTCTATATTGACCCGGGTGACGAAGTGGAGTCGATACTGCAGTTGATTTCCTCTCGCGAGAGAGAACTTGTAGCGATCCTGCTGACTCATGCCCACATGGATCACATCTGTGGAGTAGCCAGAGTGCGGGAGCAGCACGACGCACCCATCCATCTGCATCCAGAAGACCGTGATCTGTACGACTCCCTTCCCACCCAGGCCCGGTTTTTTGGCTTTCAACACGGGCCCGCTCCACCGGTTGATCGGGATCTGTCTGACCACCAGCTCCTCGAGTGGGCGGGCATCGAATTCAAAGTCCACTTCACGCCGGGACATTCGCAAGGACATGTCTGCTTCGAGGCGGGCCAACATATTTTTTGCGGCGACGTGGTCTTCCAAGGCTCGATCGGGAGAACCGATCTGCCCGGGGCTTCCTCCGAGGTTCTTCTCAGCAGCATTCAGGACCGCGTGTTGCCTCTCGGAGATGAAAAACTCCTCTATCCGGGCCACGGTCCTCAGACGACGATCGGGTTGGAGCGAAGGACGAATCCCTTTCTGATCGGGATGGCGTGACCCGGACAGGAACCCCAACAGGGGGAATGAGAGACCGGGAGCCACCCGAAGCTGTCTTCTTCGACGCCGCCGGTACACTCATTCGACTGAAGGAGCCAGTGGGAACGACCTACACTGGCCACGCCCTTGGCTTTGGACTTCAGGAGCCCTATTCAGGAGAACTTTGTGAGCGAATTGACCGTTCCTTTCGCCGGGTCCTTTCCCGGCACGGGCCACTCGTGTTTCAAGAACCGGACGGTAGGCGGATCGGCCAGTTGGAAAGAGACTGGTGGAGACGGGTTGTGAAAGAGACATTCCAGGGCATTGCAAAGATCACGGATTTCGGCGGATTCTTTGACTCTATTTACAATCTGTACTCGACCTCCGAGGCGTGGGCCCTGGAACCCGGCTGCATGGAGGTTCTGGAAGAGTTGCAAGGGCGCTCGGTTCAGGTTGCGGTTGTCTCGAACTTCGACTCCCGGTTGCCAGCGCTGCTCGAGACACTGGGGATTTCACACTTGTTGTGTGAGATTGTGGTCTCGAGTCGCGCCGGGTTGGCGAAGCCAGATCCGAGGATTTTCCGGCTGGCCCTTGATCGCCTCGTTGTTTCACCCGGCAATTGCTGCCACGTGGGAGATGACCCGGAGGACGACTGGCAGGGAGCGATACAGGCCGGGATCAAACCGCTCCTGTACGATCCGGCGGGCAGACACAAGGGTTCGAGGATGGATAGAATTGAATGGCTACACCAAGTCGTCACCCGCTTGTTCAGCTGAAGGGGAGTGCGGGGGAACTCGGCAGTGGAATGTCGTGCCAGGAATAGGGAGAGACAGGGATAGATGACCAAGCAAACGATTCCGGTTGCCCACACCGGACTGGCAACTCGGCACTGGAATGTCGTGCCAGGAATAGGGAGAGACAGGGATTAGATGACCAAGCAAACGATTCCGGTTGCCCACACCGGACTGGCAACTCGGCACTGGAATGTCGTGCCGGAATAGGGAGAGACAGGGATTAGATGACCAAGCAAACGATTAAGGTTGCCCACAGCCCGGATAGCGACGACGCTTTCATGTTTTATGCGCTGGCGACCGACAAGATAGACACTGGACAATTCGAATTCGTACATCATCTGAAGGACATCGAAGCCCTGAATCAGGCTGCCTCCAACGGCCAGTATGACGTCTCGGCCGTCAGCATCCACGCCTACGCCTATGTTGCCGACAAGTATGCGCTCCTGAACAGCGGTGCAAGTATGGGCGAAGGCTACGGTCCGAAGGTGGTCAGCAGAACACCGCTGGAACCATCGCAACTAAAAGGCAAACGGATTGCCGTACCGGGCCTCTGGACCTCGGCCTTCCTGGCGCTCAAGCTCCTGGAGGCGGACTGTGAGTGCCCGGTCGTGCCCTTCGATGAGATGATTGACGTGGTCAAGGCCGGGGACGTGGACGCCGGTGTGATCATCCATGAAGGACAGCTCTTCTATCGCGAGCACGATCTCCGCAAGGTGATCGATTTGGGCCGCTGGTGGCTGGACGAGACCGGGCTCCCGCTACCCCTTGGTGGGAACGTGATCCGCAGAGATCTGGGCCACGAAAAGATGTCCAGGATTGCAGCCTGCATCTCCGAGAGCATTCAATTCTCACTCGCCCACAGAGAAGAGGCCCTGAACTATGCGCTTCAGTTCGGCCGGGGCCTGGACTCCTCGAAGGGTGATCGTTTTGTGGGGATGTACGTGAACGATCGTACGCTGGATTACCAGGATAGCGGACGCCGCGCCGTACAGCTGTTTCTCGATCGTGGCCACGAGGCCGGATGGATCCCGCACCGGGTTCAGGTTGAGTTTGTGGGGACCTGAGAGGGACTGCGAAAGCGATTTCGGATTGACGTTTTTTTAAAGTCAGTCCGAGCCGACTCTTTCAAACAGCCACCATTTTCCAGCGTGAGCCTTGAGGCGTACCTGGTTTTGCCCTTCACCGAAGGTCCGCGCAACGCTACTTTCTTCTCCAGGTTTTCGTAAGAAAAAGTATTGGTAGTCAGTTGCGTGCTCACTCCAGACAAAATCTTGCGGAAAAGTACCGTGTCTTAGAACTGATCCAGCAAACCCGGCCACAGGACGTGTCTTGTATCGAAATCGATTCGGGAAAAACTCTGCGAAAGAGAAGTCCACAAGTCCTCCCTTCTTGACCTGGTACCAGACAGGGAAGTGAAGGAAGACGGGAAAAACCATGAATGTACTGTATTTGTCAAAGGTCAAAGAAAGGACTTTCTTCCCCGGCTCCATCGATTCGAGGATTTGATCAAACGGCCTCGATTCCTGATGGAAAGAAATGAAATTGGCCGACACGATCATGACCCAAACGAGAGCAGAGACTGGGAAAAGGACTCTTGTACGATCTCGAAAAAGGTCTGCACGTTCCTGCTTTAGAGCGTAAAGAAGAAGCGGAAAGACGAAGACTGCGAAGCGCCGATAAATAGCCGCCGTACCGAAGATCGTGGCTGGAGCAAACATGAAGACAGCGCCTGTAACAACCAGGGGAATCCGTCGACTCCACTCTGGGCGAAGACGGTATCCACAGACAAAAGGGAGTAGGAGGAAAATAATGCCTGAGATCGGATGACCGAGTCCTGGAATGAGAGCAAAGAACTCGCGTATTCGAAAGGGGCCAAGACTCCAGACACCAGATACCGTTCCTCCGCCTTCTCCCGCCACCAGTATCAGCCAGAGAAGAGGGACCGGCAGTGTAAGAACCAGAGGGAGCAGCATTTGAATTCGAGTCCTGAAGCCCAGCGGCTGGGTCAACACGACGAGCGCCGAGACCAGACCCGAAAAACCAAAAACGAGAGGGTGGGTGAAGAATAGAATGTGGCCCAAGGGGGCGAGCCTGATTGAAGCCCATCTGGTGGGGGCTCTACAGTAATTGTGGACAAGAGTGGTTGAGAGGATCGCGATCGGTATGGCGGCCAAGAAGGCGATGAAGCCCCAGTAGAAGCTGAAATTAAAGACACACGGGAAACTGAGTAAGCCGACCCATCGATTCGTTTTCGTCTGCTTCAGAAGATACAGGCAGGACAACGGCAGGGACACCACCAGGAGACTGAGAAAGACCTTTATGGCGACCATCAAGGGAAAAAGGGTCGATAGAAGGCGGATTACCAGAAAAGTGAGCTGCTGAGCCGCCAGCCAGTTAAAGTCGAAGATGTCAGGGTACCTGAGGGCTGGATCGTGCCATCTTAGCGCGATCGACAGCTGCGCTGCATGCTGAGGAAGATCTACCATAGGAAGGTATTCGCAGACCCAGATGGGCACAAGCGAAACGCCAAACAGCAGAGAGAATGCGATCAAAAAGAGGCGATCGTCCTTTGAACTGGCTTTCTTTTGCATTTCCTTGAGAGCTCTCTCCGAAATGACAAACGCGGAGTCTCGACTATCCAGTGGACTGTAACACCTGAATCACTAGTGCCTGAGCGGCCCTCGAACCCGATCTCTGCGTTGCGCCTCCTCGCCATAATCCCTGCTATGCCTCGTCGGCGCGCCTTGACCTCGGGCCCGAATGACTCGCTCATCCACTAGCGATTCAAGCATTACAGTCCACTAGCGGCGACCGGAATCCAAACTCGGCCTTAAGGCCTCGCTCACGGTAGCACGGTCCGAGTGACATTCTCAGCGACCCGGGCAGAGCCGCGATCCTCACGACGTGACCGATCTCTGTGTGATTCACGTCAAGTGTGGGATCGGACCGGTAGACTATAATGAGCTCCTGAAACGGACCCTGAGAGTTGTCGGCGGGGCGGCAGCCTCTAACTGTACTCAGGTAACAAGAAATGTGCGGAATTTGTGGCTTGGTGACTCTCGACCAGGCAACACGAATCGACCGGAAGGTTTTGATGGCAATGGCGGCTTCGATCCGCCATCGGGGACCCGACGATTCAGGCTTCTACTTCAAAGATCAGGTCGGCCTCGCGTCTCGTCGCCTCTCCATCATCGATCTTGAGAGGGGCAAGCAGCCGATCAGCAACGAAACCGGTAGGTTCTGGATTGTCTTCAATGGTGAGATCTACAATTACAAGAAACTGCAGAAGTCTCTGAGGCAACTGGGTCATACCTTTGCAACTGAAAGCGATACTGAAGTCATTGTCCATCTTTATGAAGAGTATGGTCCCGATTGTCTTCAACATCTGAACGGCATCTTCTCATTTGCGATCTGGGACGACCTGCTGAGGGAACTTTTTCTGGCCCGCGATCGGCTCGGAGTCAAGCCCCTTTATTACGCGAAGAAGAGGGGACAGCTGATCTTCGCGTCCGAGCTGAAAGCAATTTTGCGGCACCCGGAGGTGAATCCCAGCATCGATCTCATTTCACTCAACGAGTATCTGTCGTTTGAATATGTTCCGACTCCCCGCACGATTGTCAAGGGTGTTCATCGGTTGGCTCCCGGTCACTTTGCCACTTACGGGTCCCGAGGCCTCCACGTTGAGCGCTTTTGGAGTGTCGATCTGAGCCGCAGCGAGACCCGGCCTCCTGTGAACTGGCGCGACTTTTCGGCAAACCTTGTCGGGACGCTCAGAGAGAGCGTAAAACAGGAATTAGTAAGTGACGTACCGGTTGGAGTTCTGCTGAGCGGGGGAATCGACTCAAGTGCGATAGCTGCCTTCATGGTCGAAGCCTGTCCCGGAACGGTGAGCAGTTTTTCGATCGGCTTTTAAGAGGCTTCTTTCGATGAGTCAGATGATGCCCGCCTAGTTGCCGAGCATCTGGGCACGAAACATCACGAGCTGATCGTCACAAGCGATATGGCAGCGGATGTCGTGCCCGGCATTATGGAGGTTCTCGACGAACCGTTTGGGGACTCCTCCTTTATCCCTACCCTGCTGGTGTCAAGGTTCGCATCGGAACACCTCAAGGTTGTGCTCGGTGGTGACGGGGGGGACGAGATCTTTGGCGGGTATACGACGTTGGCAGCTCATAGCCTCATCGAATACTACGAGCGAGTCGTACCTCACTGGATTCGCTCGAACGTGGCTCCCTGGGTTCTCGGAAAGCTTCCGGTATCGTTCAACAATATTAGTTTCGATTTCAAACTAACCCGGATTATGCAAGAGATCTAAATTCAAGTGAGATTTGGGCCCAGAAAAAAGGCCGTAGCTCTCTGATATAAAAGGGTTTAGAGAAACAATGACCCTAAACAGGAGCTACGGCAATGTCAAAAACAGTCTGCCAGAATACCCTGCCATTTCATAGCCACAGAAACATCACGGCTCGTTTTGATGGGGGGAGCCTCACTTCCGACGCAGGATGGTTGTTGTTTGGATCGCTGGATCGTCAACATCGATTGTGCGAGGGCTTCAGTTCGTGTATTGCGGAAAGTCGAGACCGACGCTACGTTCGCCATGACCTGTTGAAGTTGATCCGACAACGAGTCTTGCAGATCGTGGCCGGCTACGAAGACTGTAACGACGCCGATACGCTGCGCTCGGATCCGATGCTCAAGACCGTCTGTGATCAGTTGCCAGAGAGCGATCCCGATTTGGCCACCCAGCCGACTTTCTCCCGCCTGGAGAACTCCGTCACCAAGAAGGATCTGATGCGTCTGAGCCGGTGGCTGCCAGGCCGTTATGTGCGCTCCCTGAAGAAGAGACGTCCCAGCAAGATCATCCTGGATCTGGACAGTACCGACGACCACACTCACGGCCAACAGGAGTTCTCCTTCTACCACGGGTATTACCGAAACCACATTCTGCATCCTTTGCTGATCTTCGATGCCGACACGGGAGACCTGGTCTGTGCCGTGTTGAGACCTGGCAACAAGGGGGCTGCCTCTCACATCGTGCCCATTCTGAAGCGAGTCGTGGAGGCCATCCGACAAGCAGTGGGGACGGATGTCGAGATTGAGATTCGGGCCGACAGCGGCTTTGCCACGCCTCGGCTCTACGAGTTCTGTGAATGTGAAGAGAATAAACTCCAGTATGTCATTGGGTTAAATCGAAACCCTCGCCTGCAGCGAGTGGTCGAGCCCCTGCTGGATTCGACTCGGCTGAGGTTCCTTGAGCTGGAGGAAAAACAGCGTCAGTTTGACGAGTTTCTTTATCGAGCCCACAGCTGGGATCGATCCCGTCGCGTCATTGTCAAAGTGGAGGTCGATCAGCGTGGCATCAATCGTCGCTTTGTAGTTACCAACCGGGACGATCTCTGCTCCCAATCACTTTATGACCACTACACAAACCGAGGGCAGACCGAGAACTTCATCAAGGCCTTCAAGAATCATCTGAGCATGGACCGACTCAGCTGTCATCGATTCCTGGCCAATCAGTTTCGACTCCTCCTGCATGCACTGGCTTACCAGATGTTCGTGCGCCTGCGCGACTATCTTCACGGAACCCCCTGGCACAAGCTCGAAATCGAAACCTTACGTCGTCGGGTCCTCAAGATTGGGGCCCGGATCCGACAAACCACTCGACGCATCTGGGTCCATCTTTCCTCAGCCTTCCCCGAACAACCCCTCTTCCACCTCGTCTTGAGTCGCCTGAACTCCAGTTAGCTTTTCCCAGCTCCCCCGAAAAACCGCTTCCGACACTCATCCAGGCCCAGATCTGTCTGAAATTCACTCCCCAAACCACTCAAACGCCTCGCCAACCCATATTCTTCGCAAATCCGCCTGTCACACCTGCCCGCTTCCGAGTTGGGCCACTTCTCGAGTCGTTTTTCAACACCGAACTACGGTTCTTGCATAATCCGGGCTAAGGCGGTTTCTAGAAGGTCGCGGAGTTCCGCTCCAGGCTCGGCATCATCGTTGGATTGGATCGTTCACCGATGAACAGAAGAACGCACTCCTGCGTGATTGGGTGAAGCCGGTCCTCAGGGACACGTATTGGTCTGTCTATAAGCACGCCAGAGACAGTGGAGTCACCCGCCCCCTCAACCAGATCCTGCACGTCGACATGATGATGTACCTGGAAGGAGACATTCTCTTCAAGGTTGACAGAGCCGTTGACCTGCCCCCAGGAACGAGTCCACTCTCTAAGTTAGACCTGGGACCATTTGAAGTCCACTCCATGGTATAGAACTCTGGGCCTGGGACCTGGGTAATCTGGCCTCCGGCGCCGGCGGCCGATAGGCCAAGGCGCTGTGAGGCCGTCGCTGGTTGTACTCCCTGCGCCATCTCTCGGCCAACACCTTCGCTTCCCACAACGTGTCGAAGACTTCTACGTTCAGCAGTTCATCCCGCAGTTTTCCGTTGAAGCTCTCCACATATCCATTCTCCCAGGGGCTGCCGGGCTCGATGTATAAGGTCCTCACCCCAACAGCCTTCAGCCAGTCCCGAACCGCCTGAGCCGTAAACTCCGACCCGTTATCGGACCGAATGTATTCAGGCACTCCCCGATCCACGAACAACTCCGCCAATCGATCCAACACGTCCTGGTGATTCATCTGTCGTTGAACCTCAATGGCCAGACACTCCCGGGTGTATTCATCCAGTAGGGTTAATAATCGAAAGGCCCTTCCGTCATGGGTTCGCTCATGCACGAAGTCATAGCTCCAGACGTGATCCTTGTGAGCCGCTCGTAACCGAACGCAGGATCCATCATGAAGCCACAGTCTCCTTCGTTTCGGCTGTCTGGACGGGACTTTCAGCCCCTCCTGTCTCCACAACCTCTCCACCCGCTTGTGATTCACTTTCCACCCTTCCCAACGAAGCATGGCCGTGATCCGTCGGTAGCCGTATCGCCCGTAGTGCGTGGCCAACTCCACCATCTCAGCCACCAATCGAGCCTCATCATCGGGGATATGCCTTTCCCTTCGCTGGGTCGATCGAGCCTGTCCCAGCACTTGGCAGGCCCGACGTTCGGAGACGCGCTCTGCTCCCAATCTCTCCCTCACCCACACCACTGCGCGTCTCCTCTTCGTCGGGCCTAGAAGTTTCCCGAGGAAACTTCCTTTAGGATCTGCTTGTCCAAAGACAGATCTGCCACTAGCTTCTTCAACCGGGCATTCTCCTTCTCCAACACCTTCAACCGCTTGGCCTGATTCAGTCGAAGCCCTCCGTACTCCTTGCGCCACCGGTAGTAGGTCTGCTCGGTCACCCCAATCTGTTTGCACACCTGGCCCACCGTCTGTCCTTGGGCTAGACCTGCCTCTGCCTCACGCAGCTTCATGATGATTTGTTCTGCCGTAAACCGCTTCCGTGCCATCCTTGCCTCCTTCCTAAAACCGAAAATCCTAACATTCAACTTGGACCCGTTTTAGGGGGCAAGGTCAGCCAGTATGTCCACCTCACTGGAGGTTCGGGTGCCTTTTCTCAACCGTGATCTCCTCGACTTCGGGACTCAGCTTCCTCTGGAATTGAAACTCAGACGCCTGACGACAAAGTACCTGCTCAAGAAGAGCATGAGAGGTATACTCCCGGACCGAGTGATCAATCGCCCCAAGAAGGGATTCAACATGCCCGTTGCGGAATGGCTCACGAGCTCTTTGAAGGAGTTGCTACTGGACATGTTGGCGGAAGAACGAATAGTTCGGCAAAGCCTCTTCGATTACTCCTACATTCATCAGCTGTTGGACGACCACTTAGCCCGACGGAGAGACAATCGAAAGCTCCTTTGGACCCTGCTCATGTTCCAGCTTTGGTACCAACGCTACGTGGAAGAAACCGGCCTGCAACACTTGGCTCCAACCGTCGACCCGCTCATCGCGGCGTCTTCGGAGCAGGTGTCTTAGAAGAGTCTCAGCTGGCTGAGTCTCCATCGGGAAGATGATTTCCAAACACGAATCAAGGCAGCCCCAGGTCAGCGGCGAAAACCAGGTGCCTAGCGTGAAGGCTGCTGAGGGCAGCTTCTCGAGCGAGAAGCAACAGGTCATGTGGAATGACGAGATGGCCAGACTCTACCCTCCAGATAAGTACTATCGCGAATCGAGTGTCTTGATTCGCTGGGTGGAAAGAGCCCGGTTTCGATCGATCCTTCAATTCCTTTCACAAAAGCCGAAAAGGGACTTGTTAGAGGTAGGTTGTGGCACCGGAAACGTGCTGGAACTGGTCCCTGCCGGGAGAAAGTTTGCAATCGACCTATCGGCCTTCTTGTTGGGCAAGGCCCGGGAGCGTTTGGGGTCGAAAGGGCATTACTTCGTTCAGGCGAATGCCGGGTATCTCCCTTTCCCGAACCAGTCTTTTGAGCGCATCCTCTGTACAGAAGTCATTGAACATGTGCCCGATCCCGGAGCTCTGATCAAGGAGCTAGCGCGGCTAGCCAAGCCGGATGCAGTAGTAGTTATCACCATCCCCAACGAAGTTTGGATCAACCGGGTGAAGTCGCTCATCAGGGCTTCCGGTCTCACTCGCCTGTTCCTGAGGCGGTCTCCGGTGCGGGAGAACGAATGGCACTTGCATGATTTTGATCTTTCACTCATGAGGAGGCTTACATCTGGAACACTCCGGATCCAAGAAACGAAGGCAATTCCCTGGCGGGTCGTGCCGCTTCGATACGTGTTCCGATGTGCGCCCATGCACCAGCCTCCCGATCCGGGCCCCACCGTACTTAGTGATCCGCAACTGCCGGTCTAGATCTCCACCTTGCCGTTGCCCCGGATTTGCGACCCGTTGCGACTGCGTTACCTGAAAGAGCTTACGAGGGCTCTGCCCGGGTATGGCGTTGTCATCCCTATCTCTGTAGTTTCCTTGATTGGCAATTTGCCTTGCGGCTTGCGGGCCGGTTCCTGAAGTGTCGGCAGTAGCAGACGGAGTTTTCCGGGGGTTGGTTGGTGTAAACTGAATCCAATCGATAGCGATCAGCATCTGTTTGCAGAGAAGAGGAGAACAATACATGGCAACGGTTTTTATACCAACACCTCTGAGGCAGTACGTGGACGGCCACGACACGCTGGAAGTGGACGGTCACACGGTAGACGACGTGCTGGCCCAGCTGGTCGAGGGACACACCCAGCTCCGCAAGCATCTTTACGATGACCAGGGCCGGCTGCGCCGCTTCGTGAACATCTATGTGAATGACGAAGACATTCGCTATCTGGAAAAAGGCGACACTGCCGTCGAATCGGGCGACGAGGTGAGCATCGTACCGGCTATTGCGGGAGGTCGAAAGTGAAATGTCCGGACTGACCTCTGAGGAAGCCCAGCGCTACAGTCGCCATCTCATGCTTCCCGAGATGGGAATCGAAGGGCAGGAACGGCTCAAGCGCTCGAGCGTGCTCTGCATAGGGGCCGGCGGGCTGGGTTCGCCAATGGCCCTTTACCTGGCCGCCGCAGGCGTAGGACGTCTGGGTATGGTCGATTTCGATGTGGTTGAATTCAGCAATTTGCAGCGCCAGATCATTCATTCCACCAACGATGTGGGACGACCCAAGCTGACTTCCGCAAAGGAAAAGCTGGAGGCTATCAATCCTCATGTCAGAGTCGAGGCCCATGAGACTCGCCTCAGTTCAGAGAATGCTCTCGAGCTGTTCCGCGAGTACGACGTCATTGCCGATGGGACCGATAACTTTCCGACTCGCTATCTGGTCAACGACGCCTGCATCCTGACCGGGAAGCCGAATGTCTACGGCAGCATTTTTCGTTTTGAGGGGCAAGCCTCTGTTTTCGGGGTCCCGGGGGGACCCTGCTATCGGTGCCTCTACCCGGAACCGCCGCCCGCAGGGCTGGTTCCCTCGTGTGCCGAAGGCGGCGTCCTGGGCATTCTCCCCGGGATGGTGGGCACCATTCAGGCAACTGAAGCTATCAAACTGCTGGTGGGCATCGGCCGTCCGCTGGTGGGCCGGCTCCTTCTATTCGATGCTCTGGAACTCAACTTCCGCGAGGTGCGGTTGCGCCCCGACCCGGAATGCCCGATTTGCGGCGAGCATCGGACGATCGACCGGCTAATCGACTACGAGCAGTTCTGCGGAGTGGGCCAGGTCGAGGAAGAGCAGACGACACTCGTCGAAGTCACCCCCACTCAACTTCAGGAAGAAGTGGAGGCGGGCCGGGATCTGGTCATCCTCGACGTTCGGAATCCTTATGAGGTAGACATTTGCCGAATCGAAGGCTCCATCGTGATTCCTCTTGGGGAACTGATGAGCCGCGTCGACGAACTGGATCCGGAGCGGGAGATGGTGGTGCATTGCCGCTCAGGTGCCCGCAGCGCCCGGGCCATTGAGCAGCTTCAGGGTCACGGATTCTCCAAGATGAGAAACCTCGAGGGTGGGATTCTGGCCTGGGCCAGAGACGTCGATCCGTCGCTGCCGTCCTATTGAGGATTCCAACGTCCGGAGGTTGGGAACGCGATCTCCGGCTCCTGTGACTCCAAGGCCGGGAGGCGCAACCAATGACCCAGATTGCGCCAGCGCAGCAGGTCTTCCGGTTGGTTCAGGTTAGCCCGGATTCCATCATCCCCCACCTCCACGTAGTGGACTGCGGCAGGATGGCGACGAACCACGAACCTGGCTCCCTGCTCCAGGGGTGCAGCCACCAGGTCGCGAAAGAACCGCAGGGGAAAAACCACTGGATGCCCCTTCTTTCCGTTCGACGTGGGTACGTGTATACAGTCGGGGCTGGCGCGTCGTCGTGACTTCAAGGTCAGTACGGTAGATGAGGAGACGAGAGGGTGATCCACAGGATGGACCAGCACACCGGAAGCCCGCCTCAGTTCCTTCAGAGCCAGGTGCAGGCTGTGGAGCGGGCCCTTCCCAGGTGAGCGGTTAACGATCACGAACCGGTCCGGAAGTCCGGCGTCGAGCACCCTGTGGCCCAGTTCTTCCGACACAACGAGACGGCATGTCAGGCCGCAGGCCAGGTGTTGATGGAAGATTCGACTCCAGGCAGCTTCTCCCCTCGAGACTCGAAGAAGCGCCTTGGCCTGGCCGAGGCGGACCGAGCGACCCGCCGCAAGGATGACGGAGGCCAGCCGATGGGGGGCGGGCTCTGAATTCCAGGTTCCACGTTTCACGTTTCACGTTCCACGTTGCGTTTGGACACATTCCCACGTTGCACGATTCATGTTTCCGGGCCGCAGGCTGCTATACTAAGGACCTTGACCCCTGAACACCAGCGAGAATGACATGTCGATTCTGGTAACGGACCAAGCCGCCGAGCGCATCAAGTCGGGAGTACACAATCAGGGCCTCTCGGAAAGCGCCGGGCTGAGACTCGGTGTCAAGGGAGGCGGGTGTTCGGGTCTCAGCTATGTGATCCGATTTGAGGAAAGCCGCAAACCGGGAGACAAAGTGTTCGAGCGGGGCGGGGCGATGGTGTTTGTTGATCTCAAGAGCTATCTCTATCTCAAGGGCATGACTCTCGACTGGCAGGGAGACCTGATGCAACAGGGCTTTGCGTTTGTAAACCCGAATGCCTCCAAGACCTGCAGCTGTGGGCAGTCCTTCATCGTCTGACGTCCGGAGCTACTTCGGAAACATTTGGCAGCCGGTCGAGCATTCAAGAAATGATCGTAGCCTACATAACAGATCTATTCGCTCAGGCGAAAATCAGTCGAACGGCCCGAGAGGCGGGTGTTGAGATCAAGGTGGTTTCTTCCCTTTACAAATTTCTCCCGGAAATCGAGAGTGATCCGTCGGCTATCATGGTCGACCTGGACGCCCAGGGCATCAGTCCTACTTCATTGATTGTTCAGGTGAAACAGCGAAAGCCCGAACTACCCCTGATTGCATTGGGGCGCAACTCGGAGAAGGCCCTGCTCGAGCGGGCCCGGACGGCTGGGGCCGACCACGTTCTTGGAGAGCATGAGAATAAGCTCTCAGAGCTTCTCAAGAATTTCGGCTGACCTGCTGTCGCGCTACGTGTGCGGATACGCGCCCGATTTCTCCCTGCAGAGACTTCGGGAACTTCCGAACCTCGACTTCAGCCCTTTCTACTCGAGGATGACGCAATACCACGTCACAAACGTGTCCAGCCATCGTTTCCAGCAGCGAGCATTCTATTTGAGCCACTTCATCCTGGATGGACCGCACCAGGGTCTCGTAGTCAATCGAATACTCGAGAGAGTCGGTGTCGATGGCCGCTTCCATCGAGTAACGCAGTAACACCGTCACCTCCAGCCGCTGGTATTCAGCCCGTTCCTCTGCCGAGACCCCGATGCGGGCCCTACAATCGATGCCCTCGATGCTGATCTGGTCCGCCAATTTCCGAGATCTCCGCTAGAAAGTCTGAAACTCGCTTCCAATACCGAGTCGGTTGGGTTTCGTGAACTCTACCGTGTCCGCCGCCGTCGATCTGAAAGAACTCCTTTGGTGGTGACAAGAGATTGTACAGCTCTTTTCCTGCCTGGAACGGGATCACCTTGTCGCGGGATGCGTGAATGACGAGCATAGGACAGGTGCGACTCTCCAGAAAGCGAACGGTTGGAAACTCGTAATCCGAGAAGCGAGCCATCCAGCGCAGCAGTGGCAGGTGGTGAACCAGATGCTGCTTGCTGGCGAAAGTGGCCTCCAGAATGAGCGCATCCGGCTCTCTTTCTTGACACGCTCGGGCAGCCGCGACTCCCCCCAGGGATCGTCCCCAGTATACGACCGGAAGGCCCGGCTCGCGCAACTTCTCCCAAAAGTGGTCCACGAACGCCTCCACGTCCAGGTACAGACCGCGTTCGCTGGGCCGGCCCGAACTGCGGCCGTATCCTCGATAGTCCAGGGCCGCCAGGCGAGCCCCTCGGGCCTGAATCAACTCCAGGAGTGAACACCATGTCGACAGATTTCCCCGATTCCCGTGAAAGAACAACACATTGACTCGCGGTGAGGGATGCTCCAGCAGCCAGAAATGAATGTCGTGATGGTCGCAGGTTGTTACGAACGAGGACACATAGGGAACGCCTGGTTCTCTGGTTATCCGGCGAGTCGGGGCGAACGCCAGTCGACGCTCCAGCCATTGAATCAATCCCTTCATGTTCCATGTTCCATGTTCCACGTTCCACGTTCCACGGTGCAGAGTCAAGCCTTTCACTGGCTGGGCCCGGCAAGGTATATTCGGTGGTGTGAACGACAGCGTAGAAGTGAAGTACCTGGGGCACAGCACGTTTCTCTTCCGGTCGCCAGGCGGCAAGAGGATTCTGATGGAGGCCTGGGTTGAGGGAAATCCGGCCTGTCCTGAGTCCGACAAGCAGCTTCCGCCCATCGATATCATGCTGATCACCCACGGGCACCCGGACCACGTCTCGGATGCCGTCGAAATTGCGAAGCAGCACAGACCGCAGATTGCTTGCGCATACGAACTGGGTGTCTGGCTGGAGTCGAAGGGAGTCGGAAACATCACCCAGATGAACAAAGGCGGAAGCGTCACTTTCGGTGCGATCCGGGCCACGATGGTCGAAGCCAAACACAGCAGCGGTTTTGTCGAAGAAGACGGGACGATTGTCTACCTGGGATCGGCCTCGGGGTTTGTCGTCCAGTTCGAAAATGGATTTCGCCTCTACTACGCTGGAGACACCTGCGTGTTTGGAGACATGGCCTTGATACGGGAGATCTACCGTCCCCACGTCGCATTTCTTCCCATTGGTGATCTGTTCACTATGGGTCCGGAAGAAGCCGCCCATGCGGCGCGCCTGGTCCGGACGCCGACCATCGTCCCCATGCATTACGGCACCTTTCCGGTGCTGACCGGCACCCCTGAAGAACTGATCCCCCTCCTCCCCGCCGCCGCCGAGCTTCTGGAGCTGAGACCGGGGGAATCCCGCCACCTGGGGGCATAGCGGTTTTTGCGAGCGAGCATGTCGATCGCCATCCAGCATGAAGCCGTGCAGCGCTCAGCCGGTGTCCTGGACTACTCCGACCGAGGAAAAGTCCGGGTACAGGGTCCCGATCATGTGAGTTTTCTCCACTCGATGATCAGCCACGACGTACAGAGTCTGGGGCAGCAGGCCGGTCGCTATGCCACCCTTCTCACTCACAATGGAAGGCTTATCTGCGACTTTTACTTTTACAAGCTCGACGGGTTTATCCTCATCGACCTGGATGCGGGCCGCGCCCCGGTTCTGGTGGACTCCCTGAACCGGTTCATCATCATGGACGATGTCGAGGTTGTGGATGAAACTGTGGTGTGGGATCACCTGTCGATTCAGGGCCCCCTGGCAGTGCAAATCCTGGAGCAGATAGTCCCGGAGCCTTTGGCCCGGAAGCTCTATCAGGTACAGGAAGTGCCGTCCATGGACGCTCTGGTGATCAACAAACCAGCCCTGGCCGAAGCCGGATACGAGATCTTCCTGCCCAGGGGCCTGGGCCAGGCCCTGGCTGCGCAGATTCTGGATGAATTTGGGCCCCGCGGGGTAGCGAAGGTCGATGGCCGGACCCGGAATGTGTTGAGGCTGGAGCGCGGCACGCCTCGGTTCGGAGTGGATATGGACGAGAGCAACTATCCCATGGAGGCTGGACTCGAGGAGGCGATCAGCCTGGACAAGGGCTGCTTCCCAGGACAGGAGGTCGTCGCCAAAGCAACCTACGTCGGCGGAGTTCGCAGACGACTGTGCAAGCTGCTCTTTTCACCGGGATCCCCCGTCCCGGCTCACGGAGCGAAAGTCATCTGCAACGAGAGGAAAGCGGGCGCTGTCACCAGCGCAGTCTACTCCATACGGCTGCAGCGTCCGATAGCCCTCGCCTCTTTGATTCAGGCCCGTGCTCGTCCCGGGGATGAGGTCACGGTTGTCGGGAATGGGAATCCGCTTCAGGCCCGGGTAGTCGACTTGTTTTGAGTATTGCCCGATCGGGTCAGGGTCCGAGGGTAACCGTTGTGAACAGGCCCTTTTTCAAGTTTCGGCCTCCCCCGGACCCCCCCACACAAAAATGAAATAGCGATACCCGGGCAGGTTATTTCCGGTGTCAGCGACCCCCGCAAAAAACAGAAACGGGTGACCGCCCGGTAACGCTAACCAGCCGCCTCACAACCTCTTAGCGTAGTACTCGATGACCGACGACACGTCAACCGGAAAGGGGACCGAGTCGGGCGATGGAAGTGCGGCAACGGTTGCCGTGAGCGTTTGTTCGTCAAAGTTGAGCCAGTCAGGGCGAATCAAAGCAATCTCCAGAAGCGACGTCGCGATGATGTCCAGCTTCATGCTTCTCTCCCGTGGTTTGATCACGTCCCCCTCCTTGACTCGGAAAGACGACACGTCAACCCGTCTGCTATTCACCGTGAAGTGCCCGTGGTTTACGAGCTGGCGGGCCGCCGGAATGGTAGGGGCATAGCCCGCTCGGAACACTACATTGTCGAGCCGTCTTTCAAGGAACTCAAGAAGCTGATCGCCGGCAGCCCTTTTTCCCCGCCGCGCCTCCGACACGAGACGGCGAAACTGCCGTTCCCCCAGCCCGTAGTTGAATCGGAGCTTCTGCTTTTCCTTTAACTGAAGAGCATAGTCCGAGGGCTTGCGGCGGCGGGCGCGGCCCTGCTCTCCGGGCGGAAATTCCCGGTGTTTCATCGACTTGCGGGACAATCCGGGCAGGTTCAATCCCAGCGCCCGCATCTTCTTTAGCCGTGGTCCTTTGTCACGCGCCATGCGATCTTGACTCCTTCACTCATCCAGCCTTCAACTCCCTGGGTCCCCCAGCTGGGGAGGTAAACTCAATCCTCCAGGTACCTTACGGTGGCCCGGGGCGAGCGGCGAGAAACAGGTATTATGGGCGTTTTCGGCTCGTGTTGTCAACGCCATCCGCCCGACTCCTGAGCCACTATAATGAGCTTCCTCGAGGGGGGCATCTGTGGAAGTCGCAAGCTATCGGATCGGCGGACTCATCGCTTTGAAGACCCTTTCCGACGTTGCCGGCAGGCTGAGCTCCTTCCTTCTGCTTCTTCTCGCCGCCCGCTTTCTTGATCCTTTCGAGTTCGGCCTTTTTTCTCTGGCCTGGGCGACGGGCTGGATCGTCTCCATCGCGTCCGATGTGGGCATCCAGCTTTTTGTCGCCAGCGAGGTGGCCAGACGTTCCGGGCAGGCAAGTCAGTTTGTTCCGAGTCTGTTTCGTCTGCGCGTCTACCTTGGCTCGATCCTGTTCGCCGCTCTTGGGATCGCCCACTGGCTGCTCTGGTGGGACAAGGGAGGGGCAGTCTTTCTGGGACTGGTTCTGGTGCAACTACTGTCTTCCGTCATCGAATTCTTCAATCACCTGTTCCGGGGCTTTGGGCGAAGCGACCTCGAGTCATGGGCCAATCTACTTCACCGGCTGGGCTGCCTGCTCTCAGGCGGGTTCGTGCTCGCCACTAGTTCCAGCCTCAGCCTCTTGACTCTGGCCCTGCTTACCATGGCAACCGCCATTGCCTTGCTAACCCGGATTATGCAAGAGATCTAAATTCAAGTGAGATTTGGGCCCAGAAAAAAGGCCGTAGCTCTCTGATATAAAAGGGTTTAGAGAAACAATGACCCTAAACAGGAGCTACGGCAATGTTGAAAGCAGTCTGCCAGAATACCCTGCCATTTCATAGCCACAGAAACATCACGGCTCGTTTTGATGGGGGGAGCCTCACTTCCGACGCAGGATGGTTGTTGTTTGGATCCCTGGATCGTCAACATCGATTGTGCGAGGGCTTCAGTTCGTGTATTGCGGAAAGTCGAGACCGACGCTACGTTCGTCATGACCTGTTGAAGTTGATCCGACAACGAGTCTTGCAGATCGTGGCCGGCTACGAAGACTGTAACGACGCCGATACGCTGCGCTCGGATCCGATGCTCAAGACAGTCTGTGATCAGTTGCCAGAGAGCGATCCCGATTTGGCCACCCAGCCGACTTTCTCCCGCCTGGAGAACTCCGTCACCAAGAAGGATCTGATGCGTCTGAGCCGGTGGCTGCCAGGCCGTTATGTGCGCTCCCTGAAGAAGAGACGTCCCAGCAAGATCATCCTGGATCTGGACAGTACCGACGACCACACTCACGGCCAACAGGAGTTCTCCTTCTACCACGGGTATTACCGAAACCACATTCTGCATCCTTTGCTGATCTTCGATGCCGACACGGGAGACCTGGTCTGTGCCGTGTTGAGACCTGGCAACAAGGGGGCTGCCTCTCACATCGTGCCCATTCTGAAGCGAGTCGTGGAGGCCATCCGACAAGCAGTGGGGACGGATGTCGAGATTGAGATTCGGGCCGACAGCGGCTTTGCCACGCCTCGGCTCTACGAGTTCTGTGAATGTGAAGAGAATAAACTCCAGTATGTCATTGGGTTAAGTCGAAACCCTCGCCTGCAGCGAGTGGTCGAGCCCCTGCTGGATTCGACTCGGCTGAGGTTCGTTGAGCTGGAGGAAAAACAGCGTCAGTTTGACGAGTTTCTTTATCGAGCCCACAGCTGGGATCGATCCCGTCGCGTCATTGTCAAAGTGGAGGTCGATCAGCGTGGCATCAATCGTCGCTTTGTAGTTGCCAACCGGGACGATCTCTGCTCCCAATCACTTTATGACCACTACACAAACCGAGGGCAGACCGAGAACTTCATCAAGGCCTTCAAGAATCATCTGAGCATGGACCGACTCAGCTGTCATCGATTCCTGGCCAATCAGTTTCGACTCCTCCTGCATGCACTGGCTTACCAGATGTTCGTGCGCCTGCGCGACTATCTTCACGGAACCCCCTGGCACAAGCTCGAAATCGAAACCTTACGTCGTCGGGTCCTCAAGATCGGGGCCCGGATCCGACAAACCACTCGACGCATCTGGGTCCATCTTTCCTCAGCCTTCCCCGAACAACCCCTCTTCCACCTCGTCTTGAGTCGCCTGAACTCCAGTTAGCTTTTCCCAGCTCCCCCGAAAAACCGCTTCCGACACTCATCCAGGCCCAGATCTGTCTGAAATTCACTCCCCAAACCACTCAAACGCCTCGCCAACCCATATTCTTCGCAAATCCGCCTGTCACACCTGCCCGCTTCCGAGTTGGGCCACTTCTCGAGTCGTTTTTCAACACCGAACTACGGTTCTTGCATAATCCGGGCTAACCGGATCCTGGGCACTGGCCCTGGTCCGAGAGAGTAAACAGAGTGTAGGACAGCAGGGATCCGAACTGCCCAGGGGTACCGGCTCACCGTCGCGAAGCTTCTTCGCAGAGATTCTTCCGATCGGTCTGGGCATACTGGCCTCCGGGGTTTATTTTCGCCTCGATCTTCTGTTTCTTGAGTGGTTCCGGGACACGAGCGCCGTGGGCCGGTACACGGCCGCCTTCCGGCTCGTGGACGCCGCCCGTCTCTTTCCCGCAGCGGTGATCGCAGTTGTCTACCCTCTAATGTGCCGTTCTTGGTCGAAATCCCTGGCCGCGATCCTGGCCGTCGTTCTGGGGCTCGTAGCCGTGGCCGCTGGCGGCGCTGTTCGTTTTCATCCGCGGGCACTCGTTCTCTTTCTTTACGGCGAAGCCTATGTGGGGGCGGGAGCTGCTTTGAGTATCCTGGCCCTGGCTCTCCCACCCCTGTTTGTCAATCTGGTCCTGACCCATCAGCTTATCGCCTGGCGCCGTCCTGTGTCCTATATGTGGGCCTGCGTGGCCGTGTTGATCCTGACGATTCCGCTGAACTCGATACTGATCCCATCCGGGGGTGAGGTCGGGGCTGCCTGGGCGGTTGTCGCCCGGGAACTCTTTCTCAGCTTGATATGCAGTGGTTTAATCTGGTGGAGCCCAACTCCGGGCCCGGGGAAGGATCCCTGACGCCGGGGTGCTGGAGAACGTTCATGAAAGCCGTACCAGCCAGTGACCAGACATTGAGTTCAAAAGAACTGGCCGTTCTCAAGGCGGTGATCTATTCCTCTCTTTTCGACTACCCGATGACACCGCGAGAGGTTGCTTACAGCCTTCCCGGCGTCAGGATGAAAAGCGCTGAAGTCGTTTCTACCTACCATCAAAGTGAGGCCCTTCAAAAGGTCCTTGATTTCCAGGACAACTATTTCTTCGTGAGAGGACGATCAGTTCATTTGATCAAAAGGCGGAGGCGCGAAGATCTCACTCGCGATGTTCTAGAGCGATACAGAAAAACGCTTCAGTGGATCAGTCTTCTTCCCTACACTCGTTTGATTGCTCTCTCCGGGAGCTCCGCTCACTTCAACATGAGCGAGGAGGGAGACATCGATCTGTTTGTGATCACGCGCGGTAGGAGAGTCTGGAGCACGGCCATGAACATCCTCCTGGTGAGCCGGTTGCTCGGCTCCCGCCGGATGGTTTGTTTCAACTACCTGGTTGCGGACACTCACCTCGCGCTTCAGGAGCGCGACCTGTTTTCCGCCAATCAGTTAATTCATCTGCGGCCGCAGACGGGAAAAGAGTGGATGATGCGGCTACGCACCGCCAATAAATGGGTTGAAGATGTATATCCTAACAGCCTACCGTTAAAAGATACTACCGAATCTCTCGGGGTGTCAGGTGTTCTGCTTGCTTTGAAACATTGGGAAGAAGTCGTTCTGTCTTTGGGCCTGGCCGCGATCTACGAAATTCTATGCCGGACACTCTATCGGCGATACCTTCTGTGGAAATCCCCGTCGTGGTCGACGCCTCGGCAGGTGAGACTCAAGCCGGATGTGATCAAGCTTCACACGCAAAGTCATTCCGCAGCCGTCATGCGTCGTTACCATTCGGAGCTGAACAGAGCGCTGAAGCAGATCGCCCCGGCACAATGCTCATCCTGAATTCATATTCTTCAGGAAGCGCGCCAGCTGGCGCAGGTATTCAAAGGAGTAAATTCCGCTCTTATGTCCGTCGCTGAACGAGAACTGGATCGCATAGTGGCCAACCTGCTCGGCTCCCGTCACCCGCACCGGCTCCTGGCCCAGGATCGGAAGTGAGTGTGGATCTTCCTCGGGGATCCTGATCGGAGGCTTGTCGCCGTGACCCGTGCAGGTGGCGCAGGGGCAGTTGTTGCGAAGAAAGGCGGACGAGTAAGTTGTCTGGGCTCGATCATCCCAGGTGACCTTGATCTCGGACGGACTCGCCAGCTGAATCCTTTGCGGTACGGGGCTCACGGCTCGGTCTCGTTGATTGCATTCATGAAAGGAAGTCGTCAAATCTCGATCGATATCTCGGTCGGTTCGGCCATGTTGGCCACTGCAACTTCGCGGGCGACCCGCCGGGCAATCAGCTGATAGGCCTGACCGTACTCAGATTCGAAATCCAATGCGATCGGCTCACCGCGGTCGCTGCGCTGGCGGATAATGGAGCTCAGCGGAATTTCCCCCAGGAAAGGATAACCCAGCTCGCCGCTGGCCTGACGGGCTCCTCCGTGGCCGAAAATATCATCCCTTTCTCCACAGTGTGAGCAATGGTAGTAGCTCATGTTCTCGAGAATGCCGAGCACGGGAGTATTCAGCTTCCGAAACATGGCGATGGCTTTGGAAGCGACTTCGAGGGCCAGGCCCTGGGGAGTAGAGACGACGACTGCGCCGGTCAAAGGGATGGTCTGGCAGAGACTGAGCTGGACGTCTCCCGTTCCGGGGGGAAGGTCGATTACGAGATAGTCCAGTTCTTCCCATTCGACCAGCCCAAGAAAGTCCTGGATCATCTTATGCAGCATGGGGCCTCGCCAGATGACGGCGTCATCCTTGGGCAGGAAATAGCCCATGGAAATCAACTTGATACCTCTCCTCTGTGGAGGGATGATGCGGTTTTCCGACGTGACCTGAGGCTGCTTCAAGGATCCCATCAACTTGGGGATACTAGGCCCGTAAACATCGGCATCCATCAAGCCCACGCTGGCTCCAAACGAGTGCAGCGCCGTCGCCAGGTTGGCTGCGACCGTGGATTTGCCGACCCCGCCTTTACCGCTTGCCACGGCAACCACATTCTTCACTCGAGGAATGAGCTGCCGAGCTTGAGCCGCGCTTTTCGAAGTTACTTCCCACCTGGTTTCCAGTTCCACTGATTCGACCCCGGGAAGGTCACTAAGGACCTGCCTGACCTGAGTCTCTACGTCTTCGCGGGAGGGGGAGCCGGGATATGGAAACGCGAGCTGCACCCTCACTTTGTCGCCTCTTGGGTCCACACCCTGAACGTAGCCGAGTTCGACAATAGTACGGCCGAATTCGGGATCGGTGACCCGATTCAGTGCCCGGATGACAGCGTCCTCGCTCAGATTGGATGATTCCATTGCACACAGGCACATTACAACCTTGAGCCTCCCAGTTCAAACTCGTTCTCTTGGGGATCCCCCCGCCACACCGGGACGGTTCCACGTTCCACGTTCCACGCTTGAGTCGGTTGAGAGGCTTCTGCGGCGGCCTCCGCGCCGCGGCGCAGTCACTATCGTTCCTGCAAGAGCGGCCTGTGGGCCGGCAGAAGGCGATTGGCCCTCACGTCACGGTCAAGAAGGGAGCAGCATTCTTTCGCACTGGGTACCACAGGTAAAGCGAGGCGGAAGCACGACCCAACACCATCGCTACGGCTGCGGCTACAGCACCCACGAGTTGCAGCTGGAATACGCAGACGCTGAGAACCACCACAATTCCCGTCACCTCCAGAAGCGAGGCCCAGGTGATGCTCGCAGTTCGGCGCAGGTTGACCAGCAGTCCTCTCTGAAGAGAAAGCAGTACGGCCAGCCCGGGCGTGACAAACAGCAGTCGTGTGGTCGTCACCGCAAGTGCAGCGAGATCGGAGGATAGACCAGATAGCCACTCGTACCAGACAACGTGTAGCGGAGTAAACGCAATCAGGGCCAAGCCGGCAGATGTGACCAGGGCCAGTCGACCGGCAAACACTCGAAGCGGCTCGTATCCTTTCAGTCTTCTTCCGGTCAGGGCCACCACCACTTCCTGCAGCGCCAGGCCCTGGCTGCGAAAAACGAATACCAGCGAATGGACGACAGGCAGGACGGCCAGGGAATCGACCGCTTCGCGGCTGTGTCCAACGAAAAATGTGATCAGAGGCTGTACTCCCAGCGCCAGGCTGGAAGTCAGGGCCAGGGGGTAGTAGAAAGTCGCGATGCCGGGATAGCTCAGCGGCTGGCGGGATGGATCCCTCTGCTCGAGTTCAGCGATGCTCGAATGGGCCATCCAGCGGCTGGCAACCGCCTCGACCAGCACTCCCGAAGAGAGCGCCGCGGCCGCCACACGGGCGCCCGAGACTTCCGACTCAAGGAACAGAAACAATGCGACGACCGCCATCGTGAGGAGGCGAATCAAGGTCCCAACGGCAACGAGTCGCGTTCTGTGGCTGCGAATCAGCAAACCCTGGTAAAAGCGGCGATATCCAATGGCTCCCGGCCACGGGAGCAGAAGCACTATCGCCCAGTAAGTGAGATCTGCGACCGGCCGCGGCAGTCCGATCAGCCCGAGTGCCAGGGGATAAAAGACAGCAGGGAAGGCAAGAGAGCCCATGATAAGGGTCAGTCCCAGGCTGAGCGCAAACGTGAAGTTCCTCAGCCTCCTGTAGGAGTCCCGGTCGTGGACCAGGGCCGTAGCCGCGGTCATCATCATGATCACCGGGGCTTCCACGAGGAGTGCGATAGAGAAGGCAACTCCGTAAGCAGCCAGGTTGAACCGGGGCTCGGAGAGCCTGGCCACGATGGCAGCCAGCAGCGGGCCCTCAGCCGCCATCATGAGCCAGGTAGCTGCCAGCGGGCTCCACAGGCGGAAAATGGCGCGCTGAGACAGCACAGACGCTACTCGGGCTTCCGGCGACGGTCCAGTTCGTCCCTGATCAGGTCCTCGGCTCCGGGCTTGAGCGTCGCCCCCATGTCGAGCATAGACTGAAGCCCTTCGGTGGGCATGCCGGAAAGTCGAGCCTTCAGGGCCTCCAGCCCTTGACCTGCCGAGGGAGGACCCTTGGTGGGCGCCACTCCTCCCGCTCCCGGATCTTCAGGGGTGTCGGTCGACGGTCTCTCTGGATCGGGCACCGCCGGGGACGCTTCCTTCTCTTGAAACAAGATCCAGACCGTTACAGCCGTGACAGCGATCAGGAACAACAGGGCAAGCACGAAAATGACCACCAGATATCCTCAACGTCGGCGCCTTGCAGTTTAGAATCCCGGATCCGGCCGGTAAAGCATCCAGAAACAAAAAAAGGCGGGCGAACCTTTCGGCTCGCCCGCCAAAAACTGATTCCGACCGGGCGGTGAGTACAACCTCAGCCTTAGCGGATCAGACTGGGCTAATTTTTTAGTTCAAAAAAATCCCAGCCCGAATCAGCAGGGGATGGAAATGAACCCAACCCCCTTACCGCCTGACACTTTTCAGTGCAGAAAGCGTATTGTGAACCAGAAGCCTATAAAATGCAAGCATTTAGAATACCCGGTCCCTTTTCTTGCGACCCCGTCAAGGGAGCAGGGCCTCGCAGGCGACGGGCCAAACCAGTAGAATCAACACGGGTTTGTGGACTCGCGAAAGGGCAGATCGAGGGCAAGCGAGGCAATGAGAATACTCCTCCTGACTTCTTCCTATCCGTCGGACGAGGAAGATCCGCGCGGAATCTTTGTTCACCGACCGGCGGTTCGGCTCAGCCGGCTGGGCAGCGACGTCCTGGTTCTGGCTCCTGGTGCCCCTGGTGTACCTGTTGAACAGCTGATCGACGACGTGAGGGTCATTGGGTACGGTACTGGATACCGAGATGGCAGACCCTTGCGGTTGGCCTGGGGGGGATCATGCCCAATTTAAAGACACGGCCCTGGCTGGTCTTCCAGGCTCTTGCATTGACGGCTGCCCTGATTTGGGCTGGTTTCCGCGCATCAAAGCACCGTGATCTGATCAATGCCCACTGGTTGTACCCTTCTGGTATTGCCGGCGCGATGGCCGGGCGGTTGAGGGGGATCCCCCTGGTTGTCACGAGTCAGGGCGGAGACTTGAATCTTGCAGGACAGTCGCGGTTTCTCCGCGTGATCGCGCGGTCGGTTGCACGGTCAGCCGAGCCCTGTGCGCTCGTTTTGTTGAGCTGGGGGTTCCGGAGGAAAGAGTTTCCCTGATATCGTCGATCGGTGCCGGTAGAGCGGATCGCGCAGAGACGAATCGAGACGTTTCGCCGCTCTTTCAGCTCTTCGCCGAGGCCTCAGGATTCAGGATTCTTTACCTGGGGAGTCTTATCCCCCGCAAGTCCGTGCATACTCTGGTCGAGGCGCATCACGTCCTCTTGCGGCGCGGGCTTTCGCCCACCACCGCCATCGTCGGAACCGGCCCGGAAGAGTCTTCACTCGAGAAGCTGGTTAGGGAGCGATCCTTGACGAGGCTACACCTGATAGGGCAGCAAAGCCCCGCGGTGGTAGCACAGTGGCTGGCCCAGGCCGATGTGTTGGTCCTTCCTTCCCTATCAGAGGGCCGGCCCAATGTTGTCCTCGAAGCAATGGCAAATGGAGTTCCGGTGGTTGCGCCCAACGTCCCCGGAACTCGTGAGATTGTCGAGAATGAGCGCACCGGGTTGCTTTTCCGGCCGGGAGATGCGAAGGATCTAGCCGACTGCCTGGACAAGCTGCTTAGCACCCCCGGGTTACCTCGAGATATGGGGCGCAATGCCCTGAATTACATCAGGGAACAGCGCCTCACACCGGAGCAGATTACTGCACGTTACCTGCAACTCTTCGAAAAGCTGTGCTCCGAGACGTCCTAGCCGCTAGCTCTTGTTCCTTCGAGCGGTACGGACCAGTTCATCGATCTTCTGCAGTCTCCAGTCGAGGCGTTCCAGCAGACGCCGGTTTACCGAAATGAGGTCTGCCAGCAGGCCCACGACGCTCAGGAAAAAGCCGGTGATCAACAACAAAGCGCACAGGATCAGCGACTGTACGTGGCCCGCCCCCCCCGTCCACAAAATAGAAATAGAGGAAGCGTACGCCAATCAAAAACCCGCCCAGAAAAATGAGTGCTCCACTCACGAAGAAAAAGGCGAAGGCCTTGTAAGTTACGAAGATTCGAAAGATCGTGAGTACCTGCCGGCGGACATAATCAGGAATGCTGGTCACTAATCGCAAAGGACGAAGATCCTGTTCGTTGACCCGCACGGGAACCGAGGTGATTGCCATACCGTCCAGGCCAGCCTGTATGACCGTTTCCAGGGTGTAAGTGTACTGATTGAAAACGTGAGTTCTCATCGCGGCTTCGCGACTGAGAGCTCTGAATCCGCTGGGTGCATCCGGTGTGCTCGTCTGACTCACCACCCGGACAACCCAGCTTCCCAGTCGCTGTAGCTGTTTCTTCAGGAAAGAAAATTGGGAAATCTGCGAAACGGGACGGGCCCCGATGACGATGTCCGCAGATCCGTCCAAGATGGGCCCTACCAGTTTCGGAATGTCTCGTGCGTCATATTGATTGTCGGCATCGAGGTTGACAATAACGTCGGCCCCTCGTTCGAGACAGGCTTTCAAACCAGCCAGAAAGGCACGGGAAAGCCCCTGGTGGGGTCGCCGTACGATATGGTGAGCACCTCCGGTTCGGGCCACCTGTGCAGTTTCATCCGTGCTGCCGTCATCGATGATCAGCCATTCCAGACTGTCGATTCCGGAAACGGTCGAGGGAAGCTGATCGAGGGTGATTCCGAGAGTCTCCTCCTCATTGAAACAGGGGATTTGAATGATTAGCTTGGCCACCGGAGTTGCCTCCATCGCAGACAGTCTATGCCCCCAGGACGGAGTTGCCGAACTACCCAATTGCATCCGTGCCGTCGCGGCGTCGACTGACACCCTTATCGGCCGTAACGATGTAGCCGAGAGGATACAGTTCAGAGCTTCCTGCGAGTCGATCCAGGTAATAGCACGGTAGGGTGACGGCCAGAGCGTTCAGCCAGAAGGCCAGATGTTTCAGAACTGGGATGTGCCAGACAGCACACACAAGAACGGTCGAGACCTGATGCCCCAGAAAGCTGAACAAAGATGCGGTGGGAGCGATCTCGACAACCCGGAACCCCGCCCGGTCGAGCATTCTCCTCAAACCGTACTTCGTGAATCGGAAATAGTCGTGCGGTTCCTCGTGAAGGCGGCTCAGGAAGGGGACTGTGAGAAGCAGCTTCCCTCCCGGGATCAGAATCTTCCAAATTTCACCGACAACCCTGGTGGGATCGGGGACATGCTCGAGAACCTCGCTACACAGGACCACGTCGTAAACGTTCGTTCCCAGGGCCGTGAGGTCATGCGCGTCCATCAGGCAGGTGACATCCGGAACGCTCCTCTCGACGTCCAGAGATTCGTAGAACTTGACCTGAGATTCGACATGTCTACGAAATGGCATTGCTCCACAGCCCAGGTCGAGGAATCTCCCGTGGGCATGATCGCGCAGTCTTGGGATCAGAGCTCGCTCCAGGGCCAGCAGGGCAGGTGAAAAGAGTCTCCGGTAGCCTTTCTGACGCAGTTCGACCTCCAGCAGGTTCCTGTTCTTTTTAATTAGGCCGCTGATCACGAGTTCATAAGAGAGACTAGTTTAGTGCAGCCCGCCACAAGTCTGTGAACTCCTGCTGGAATCAGAGTTTCGTTAACAAGCTGAAAGAAAGCGGATCACTTTTCCTTTGCCGAGAGCGCAAGCTGAGCCAGCCGAAACTGCTCGTCCTCCCTCAGTGTGCGAGTGCGAATGTTCTCCAATAACCCGCGCTGCCGAACCGTCTCCCAGAACTCATTTCGAAAAACGGCGTAGACGTTTCGATCGCGGGTAAGATGGTAGTTCATCAGGGGTTTGAAATCTCGCAAATTGTCGCTCCTCCAGCCCCTTGGAACCGCGAGGCGTACACGATCAACCTCTAGCAGACCCACGTAATTGTAGTCGTCCATGAATACGAGCGAGTCCGGAGAAATGTACCTGGAAAGGGAGGCTGACAACTTGGAATTGACGTAGCGAAAAATAGCCGACCTGGGGTAGTCGTAGGAGAAACCGAGCAGACCCGACCACACCATCGCGCCGAGCACGGTGGTTAACAGCAGCCCGGCCACCGATTCGTGATGTGAGACCAATAACCTGACAAGAGTAAGGAAGGCGATCAAACCGGCAACCAGCAGCGGGAGCGTCAGCAGCCAGAGCTCATGTTCGGAGGTCAGTGCTCCCGTGTTGGGGAGAACAAATGCCCCATACAGAATAACAGTTGCCAGCCCGACCGATGTTGCTGCCGTTCGCCAGCCCCGTTTCAGTTCTTTGTTCAAATCCCGCCACGCCCAGGCCGTCAATATCGAAGTGAAGGGTAAGATCGGCAGAAAGTATCTCAAGTTCAGGCTGAGGCCGCCGTGCCAGGCGAAAAAACTGAAAACCCCGCAAACGCTAAGCGGAATCATATAGAGAATTGAAAAACTTGCTTTGTCTGGAAAATCCGTTGTTCTCTTGTTGACGGCAATCAGGGGCAGCAGCACTACAGGTAAATAGGAACAGCTCTGGAGCAGGGATTTCTTGAGTCCATCTATGTAGACCATGGCTCCGCCGGCAGTTCGAATCATGGAGGTTTCGATTAGCTCGGGTTCTCGAAAGCGCAGATCCACCAGAAGTTGCAGGGCTCCCGAGAAGAGCTGCAGAAGGAGACCTGCACTGCTCCAAATAAGAACTGCCCCGACTAGAATTGCAGCAGCCGAAGCCGGAACGACGCCTTTCTTGTCCCCGGACCGCCAGCGGACCATCGCTTTGCGGCCGATCCAGACGGTAAACAGCAGAGCCAGCCCCAACAGGACGAGAGGAACATAGGGGGCGGCGCCGGCTGTTTGTCCTCCGGGGCTACCGTAGCTGAAAGGCGAGAGGGTGCCAAACTTGAAATGATTGGTGATGGACAGGGCTGCCAGACCCGGGCCCAGTCCGGCACAGAAAGCAAGTATTTTCTTGATCCGCTGGGATGGGGCGAGCGCCAGAGCGAACAGCAGAGCCGGCGCCGCCAGAATCACGTCCAGACGGGCTCCCGCACCTGACCCGATCAGCAGCCCGGCCATTGTAGCGAAGCAGAGGGATCGGCCCGCGCTGTTGAGCCGCAGGCCATGAACCGTACAGTAGGCTGCCCCGGTGACAAAGAAGACCGTCAGGGCGGTAGTGGGTTAAAAGTGCGTTGTTCTCTTTTTTGCGTGCGTATTCGGTTATATTGTGTGGTAGCATGCTGTTCCGAGTGCTCAGATGCCAAGATCGCCCGTAGCCTGGGAGGTTAGCCGGTCAAATCAAGAGTTACGAAAGATGGAGGTTGAGTATGGTTGAGCGCACAATCAAAAAACTGGTGCCTGACCCGCAAAATCCAAAGCGCAAGATCAGCGGTACTGTTGTGAAGATCTTGAGAGCCGAAGAACCTTTTTCCTACGCTTATCTTGAAGATGGGACGACGCTAACGACAAGAATGTCGTTTATCGAGGCTGTTAGGTTAGACGGTCGGTGGAACAATGAAGGTCAGCCCATTTACACCGTTACGCAAAATGCAACCATAATCATCTCAGCGCCGGATGAACTCATGAGGAAAGAAGATAAGGATAAGCATGTACAGTAACCTAGGAGTCATAGAGATGTCGTCGCTTTCTCCAAGAGAATGTGTGCATCTCACCCCGCTAGACCACTTAGACCGCTTGTATCAAATGCGTCATTGGGAGCCACAACTTATCTCTATCAATACGCAGGAAGTTCGACTGATAAATCATTGGACCAAGGGAGACCATCTGTTAACCTTTTTCCCTAACCAGTTCCCGCTAGAACTCTTGATAAATTCGTTTGTTTTAGAGAGCAAGAGGCGTGGGATTTCTCCGGCACTTGAATTTCTATGCTACTTTGATCCGAAGACGAGGATGTTTGAAATTAATGGCAAGTCCCCCTACGAGGATATCCTTGTGTATGGAGAGAATGTCGGGGAGGCTTCGGATGTGCTTGAGAAAGAGATTTTGCCTATCTTATGGGAGGACTGTGTGAGAGGAGAAGGCATTAAGCTGTCTCCAAGAGCCCAGGAGATAAAACTCGACTTAGAAAAGAGAGTAATAGAATAGTGCCTATACCGAATAGGGAAATTCAGTCAGGGTTGCGACGGAAGGGGTTCGTGCAAAAGAACAAAGGCCACAAAACCCTTCGCTACATCGCTTCGGACGGAACACGAACGTCTATATTCACGCATTATTCTCATGGATCAGGGGGTCGAGACGTGAAGGACAGGGTGATCGGAATGATGGCGCGGCAGTGTAAAATCTCGACCAAGCAATTCAGACAGCTAGTGGGTTGCCCACTTACGATTCAGGCATACGAAGAACTACTTCGCCAACGTGGCGTTCTACAGATCCAGTCCCGCCATGACGGGGTGGATAGCGACTGAGCACCGGGAAAAGGGCGGAGGCGTTGCCGGGAATCGAACCCGGATGAATAGGCTTGCTAGACCACTACCTTGACCACTCAGTCACAGCGCCTTCGCCATCTTATCACGCCGCCAGCAACAACTCCTCAATCGTCCATACGTGGTCCGTTATCTCAGCTTCCATAGCAGGTGTTACCTCCAACGTGCCGTGTATCCGACAGAAGTTATAGTAGGCGAAATGAAGAGCGGTGGCAGCCTGTAGGTTGACCAGCTTTTTTGAGAAAGCGTTGGTCCTCCGGGTTAGCCGCCTCATGTTCGTACGCATTGTCAAGTTCTGGCGCTCCACATAAGCCGTGGATACTAGCCCCATATCGGGGCGTCCTTGCAGCGTTGTCTTCCAGCTTTTTGCAACCGTTTGGGGGTTAAGCAACCGTTTTTCTGTAATTTCCTCTAGGGCCTGTAGGGAAGAATTGCTCCACTTGTTTTTTCCAGCCGGCCAGGTTCAGGTATTGCCGGTCGGTTAACCACTCCTCGTGTATCTCTGCAAGCACAGCCGAGATGAGCCGCAGCGCCGATGCTTCGTGGGGAAAGATTCCCACCACCCGGGTTCGTCTCCGGATCTCCCGGTGCAGTCTCTCCAGTCCGTTGATGGTTCGGATCCTCTTCCACCAGCTCCTGGGATAATCAAACACTGTCAGCCCTTCATCCAGGTTGTCTTCCAGCCAGCTCACGAACTCCGGTGCAATCTTTTCGAACTTCTTGACGACTTTACCCTTGAGCTCCTCGGCATCCTCTCGAGACGGGGCGTTGAAGATAGAGGTGGACCCCATCGGTTGGACCACTTGGCGGCATTTCTAAGGTGGACTCCGCAGTTGTTGTTGCCGCCAGTAAGGGAAATTCTGAGAGGGGGCGAGCCTGAGGGCAAGGTCCCTCTCGGAATGTTTTTTCAAGCCAGTGTACACCTCCTCCGGCGTCGCCCCAGCGTGCGCCGAGTGAGGTCTCTCGCTGTTGTATAGGTCGATCCAATGGCCGATCCCTTGACGGGCTTCCGACCCGGTTTCGAAAGCGTTCAGATAGACGCATTCGTATTTGAGTGAACGCCACAGACGCTCGATGAAGACGTTGTCCATCCAGCGGCCTCTCCCGTCCATCGAGATACGCACCCCGGCCCCTTTGAGTAGTCCCGTGAACTCCGTGCTGGTGAACTGACTCCCCTGGTCTGTATTGAAGATCTCCGGGGGATCGTACCTGTTGAGCGCTTCCTCGAGTGCTTCGCAACAAAAGGACGGCTCCAGCGTGTTCGACAGCCTCCAGGACAAAACCCAGCGGCTGTACCAGTCCATGATCGCCACCAGGTACAAAAAGCCCCGACGCATCGGGATGTAGGTGACATCCGTGCACCACACCTGATCGGGCCGGGTGACCGCCAATCCTCGAAGAAGATGATACACTCGATTCTCCGGGTGAGGCCGTGAAGTCCGCGGCTTTTGATAGATGACCGCCAGGCCCATTTTGGCCATCAGACGACGAACCCTCTTGCGGCCTACCCGACCGCCCCGCCGTTTCAAGTGATAGACCATCTGCCGGGATCCGTAGTAGGGGGTCTTTAAGAACTGCTCGTCCAATCGTCTCATCAGTTGCAGGTTTTCTTCGCTCTCGCCTTTGGGCTCATAGTACAAAGTCGAACGGTTCAGACTCATCAGCCTGCATTGTCTACGAATGCTCAGCCTCGGGTGCTTTGGCTCGATCGTGGCCCTTCTGGCCTTTACACTCAGCGATCGAGCGCTTTGGACAAAAAATCCTTTTCCACCGTCAGTTCGCCGATCTTGGCATAAAGCTCTTTGGTCTCCGCCTCGCTTCCTCTCTGACGCTTCTCAACCTTGCCCGCGAACACATCGCCCAGACCTTCCCGGGCCCGCTTTTTCCAATTCGTGATCACACTCGGATGGATCTCGTAGCGAGCCGCCAACTCGCTCAGGGTGCGTTCGCCTCGAAGCGCTTCCAGCGCCACCTTCGCTTTAAACTGAGCTGAGAAATTCCTTCGTTTTGCCATGACTCCTCATCCTTTCTGATTCAGGTCGGAGCCACCTTAACAAATGGTCCAGTTTTCCGGGTCCACCTCTGTACGCACCGCATGAGCAAGCAGAAGATTGAGGAAAGTGTGGAGTCAAGAGTTTGTTTCGAGGAGCTGGAAGATTGGGTGCGGGAGAAGATCCAAGGCTGGGTTCAAGAGCTGCTGGAGGAGGAAGTCACGGAGTTATTAGGGCGGCGTAAGAGTGAGCGGCGAAGGGCCGTGGACGCTCCGTCGGGCTATCGCAATGGATATGGGAAGCCGAGGCATCTGACGCTGAGCTCGGGGACGATCCAGGTTCGAAGGCCTCGAGTGCGGGATCTAGAGGAACACTTTGAAAGTCGGGTGTTGCCCCTGTTTGCCAAGCGGACGCGGCAGGTTCGAGAACTGATCCCTGAGCTGTACTTGCATGGTCTGGCGCTGGGGGATTTTGATCTGGCTCTGAGAGGGCTTTTAGGGGAAAAGGCGCACCTGTCGTCCTCCACGGTGGCCAGATTGAAAGAGAAGTGGCAGGCCGAATGGGAAGTCTGGCAGAGTCGACCCTTGAATGATCTGGAAGTGGTGTATTTATGGGTAGATGGAATCTACGTCAAGGCGGGTCTGGAGAAGGAAAAGGCAGTCCTGCTGGTGGTGCTGGCCGCCTTAAGTGACGGAAGCAAAGCCGTGGTGTCGGTCACGAGCGGCTATCGGGAATCGACTCAGAGCTGGTCGGAAGTACTGCGCGACTTGAAGCGCCGGGGGATGGGCTGTCCACGGCTGGTGATCGGAGACGGCCACCTGGGCATCTGGGGAGCTTTGCGCAACGTCTATCCCCAGGCCGAGGAGCAGCGCTGCTGGAATCATCGGATCGTCAACCTGCTGGCCAAGCTCCCTAAGCGAGTGCACAAGCCGGCCTTGCTGATCCTGCGGCAGATCCCTTACGCCGAGACTCGAGAAGAAGCACAACGACTCAAGAAGGTTTTTCAGCACTGGTGCCGGCAGCGAGGGCTGACTCTGGCGGCTGAGCTAATCGAGCAGGACTGGGGCCGGATGGTGACCTTTTACAACTATCCAAAGAAGCAGTGGCAGCATCTGCGAACCACCAATCCAGTGGAGTCACCGTTTGCCGCTCTTCGGCTGCGAACGGACGCGGCCAAGCGATTCAAGAAAGTGGAAAACGCCCAGGCGGTGATCTGGAAGATGCTGCTGGTGGCGGAGCAGCGATTCCGCCGGTTGAAGGCACCGGAGCTGATGAAAGCCGTCTACCAGGGCGCCAAATATGTCAATGGAGTCCCGGTCAACCAAGTCCCGGAGGAGAAAGCCGCCTGATGTTTTTCCACACCTATTGACAAGAGCTCGAGAACGTCCTACTTTTGGGACTGGATCTTCCCCACCTATTTCCTGCACTTTGCTCACTCGGCTAGGGGCGGCGGCTGGCAAACTGATTTGGTGCTGCTGAACCCGGAACGCGATGCGGCAGAAGCCACGGTGGACTTATTTGGCCAGGACGGAACGCTCCGGGAAATGGGTACAGAGTTCAGCCTGGGAGAGTTGGGCACGATGGAATGGCAACTGCCAGGAGGTATGGGAGTACAGTCGGGCGGGGTGGTGGTTTCATCTAAAGCAAGTCTGGCTGGCTTTTTGCGCTTCCGACACGAGGGCGGCGCGGCCCTCTCGGTTCAGGCGTCTCCAGTGGCCAGCGCCTTCATGGTTCCCGTCAGCGAGCAAGTTGACCGAGTGGGGGTGGCTGTCTTTAACGCTGGTGACGAGGAAGTAACGGCGGTGTTTAGATTGGGGGCGAGAGTGTTTTACGAGACCCTGCCGGCGCAAGGGAAGATGGCAAAGTTTGTTGACGAGCTTTTTCCTAGTGCTCCCACTGGCACTTTGCTTGTCAGTGCCGATGGGGGAGAGATTACTGTGCTGGCCCTGGAACTGGTCGGCGGCTCTTTGGTGACGTTGCCTGCGGCCCCTTTGAATTGAGGGTAGGCAGCTTGACAACCAACACACCCCGATAGACCAGTACCCGATTTTTGGAGTTTGCTGCAATGAGAAACAGGAGTTTGCCGGGATTAACGGCTTGCCTTTATTGTGCAGAAAGTATTCAGGCCCAGGCCACCGTCTGCCGCTATTGCGGATACCGCCAAGTGGACGGCGGCCAGCTACCAGCGCCGGACGCCGCCGACAGACCAAATCCAGCTATTGCTGCGCTCCTGAGTTTCTTTATTTCGGGGGCCGGTCATCTCTACGCAGGAGCAGGCATTGGCGTAGCCGTTGTGTGGTTCCTTTTGCCGAGTTTTATTGGCAGCTTTTTCGGCGCTACCTTCGCCTTCGCCACTCTCTTCTTGGCACTAGTGGGGGAGATAAGCGGCGAAGCAGGTGCCGCTGTTACTTCAGGTATACTGGGCTTTTCCGTCTTCCTTACGCTCTTCTTCACAGGCATTGTTCATCTGTATCAGGTTTACCATGCCTATCAGTTTGCAGCCGGAAGGTTGACGCCCTTTTTGGGGCTGAGGCGAAAACTAAGCCAGTTGGAACAACGTGGGCCGCTGGCAAGACGACACAGGCACGCCGAGCAGAGCGGAACCGAGTCGAGGAAGCAGGTCAGCAGTGCTCGCCAAAGGAAAATGATAGAATAAGAGCGAGGTTCGGCCACAGCTTACCCTATAAGCACTTGTCGCAGATTGTTTTTTTTGAACCACCCCCAACAACGCACCGGCCCCGCTTTTTCCCAAAAATTTCCTAGTTCCAATAGCGGGTGTGATATAGAGGGAGCGGGGGCGTAGCTCAACCCCGGAAAGAGCCCCGGATTCGAATCCGGAAGGTGTGGGTTCAAGTCCCACCGCCCCCGCCTCACCTGAGAAGGATAGCACTAGACCTTGGTGCGGACCAAGCTATATATAAAGGAAGGGAAGGAGCGGGGCCGGTATTCGCTCTGCTAAAGAACAACGCACTTTTAACCCAGTACCGTCAGGGCGTGGGGAAAGGCCGCCTGGGAATATTCCCAGAGGTAAGTTGCCAGGACAAGAATGACACAGGAGTTCAGTGCCAGGTTCCGGTCCCCGTACAGCGAGTGGGCAAGAGCGTAGCAAACCAGAACTGTTAGAAAAAAGGCAAGGGAGTTGATGAAGAACAAGCCGCGGTACCCACAGATCCAGTACAAAGGCGTAGCGAGAACGGCGGTCAAATAGGGATACTGAGCAACCAGTCGGCCATTGTGGGCGCGCAAATAGCCGGCCGCCTGTAGCTCAATCGAAGCGAACTCCTCGTAACCGTTCCAGATCCCCAGAGTTCCACTTTCCGCAAGGTTCTTCACCATCATGTGGTACGTCCCTTCGTCCACCGATATGTGTCCGGGGACGGTGACGAAAAGGGTGAAAGTGAGCTGGAATCCGAGGAACAGGATCAGCAGCAACCATTCCTTCCCATACCCCGACAGGGAACCCGAACCCGTACGGTCTTCCACTTTGGGTTGGTTCATAGCTGTCCGGTGAACTCTACGGGCCACACTATGCCCGGACGGTCAAGTGAGGTGTGCGTCTCGGAAGCGTATCCGCCATTAGCCTTTGTCCTCGCAAAAGGGCCCTACAAAACAAGCGTTCTCGAGGAGTCCGGCGTGCGCCCAAAACTCGGCAAAGAAAAAGTCTCCCATCTTACCCTGACAGTGCCGTGACAGCTGATTTCGAAGGGGAAAGCACACTTTTGCACCCCTTTCCGTCTGCCGTTTTCTCGCGACGTCACCTGGCAATGAGGTTGCCGTATTTACGGACGGGAGTACTAAGCAGCGAGTTATTGTCAAAAGTTGGGTACGGACCCATTAGGCGGCGACCTCGTTTTCACGGATTCCGTTTACAAATGTGACGTTTTCTATGACCTCTCCGAGGCGCCGGCAACCTTGTAGCCGGCGCCATCTTTTCTCAGCGCTTCTGCATAGTTTGAAGACCATCGTCAGCATGGTTTGCCTGGACAAACAGCCTCGAGTCTTGGCCGTTCGCAGTCTCACGGTTGCGAAGGTCGACTCGATCGGATTTGTGGTTCTCAGATGTGGCCAGTGCTCGGCTGGAAAATCGTAGAAAGCCAGCAACTCTGTCCGGTCCTTGGCCAGGCAGGACGTGGCCTTTGGAAACTTCAGCTGATAGGTGGCAATGAACTCGTCAAAGGCCCTATAGGCATTCTCTCGAGTTTCAGCCATCCAGATCTGATGCAGCGCCGTCTTTGCTTTTGGCTGAACGGCCTTGGGCAGACAGTTGAGCACATTGCCCGTCTTGTGCATCCAGCAGCGTTGCTGTCGCGTATTGCCGTAGATCTTGGCCAGGGCTTTCCAGAATCCGAGCGCTCCGTCGCCAATCGCCAGTTTTGGTCCCCTGTGCAGGCCTCTGGAGCGCAGATTCCGCAGCAACTCCCACCAGGATTGCTCACTTTCCCGGTAGCCATCTTCCACGGCAATCAGCTCCTTTTTGCCGTCCGCACGGGCTCCGATCAGCACCAGAAGGCAAAGCCGGCCGTCGTCAAAGCGAACGTTGGCATACACGCCATCGGCCCAAACGTAAACGTAGCGCTTGTTGGAGAGATCACGCAGCCTCCACTTCTCATAATCCTTGACCCACTTGCCTTTGAGCCGGCTGATCGTCTTGGCCGACAGTCCCGGTGCATCCGGCCCCAACAGTGCACTCAACGCATCCGAGAAGTCTCCTGTGGAGATCCCCTTCAGGTAAAGCAGGGGCAGCAGTTCCTCCACGCTCTTGCTACGTCTCAGATAGGGAGGCACCAGGCTGGAACGAAAGCGGATGATCTCCTCCGACTCCTCACCAGTTCCACGGTCTCGAACCCGCGGAATCCGAACCGGGATTCCTCCAATCCCTGTCTGGATCTCACGCTTCGGCAGGTAGCCGTTGCGAACCAGACGTTTGCGGCCCTGGCCATCACGCTGACCCTCGTACTCTTCCAGCAGCTCCTCCAGCTCGGCTTGAACCGCCTCAGCCAGAAGCTTCTGTGCTCCTTCACGCAGAACTTCCGTCAAGGCATCCTTCGTTGTGGTTGGTTCGTCGATGGAAACTACAGTATCTTTCTTCAAGGCGTATCCTCCTTCTCGGTCTCCGGGTGAATCCATGATTGAAGGTCACGGATTCAGGATACGCCGCCTCTCATACACAACTTCCGACCATAGCTCCTAAGCAGCAGGGGAACGTGACATGATAGGCAGCCCAGAGCCCCGGACCCTTCAAGATCACGAAATGGTTGGCGCGCTTCGTGCTAAACCATGCAATGTCCATCAAGGCGCGAGACTTCATCACTGCGGAGTAGCTAGGCAAAAAAGCCGGAGCCATGGCAAGCGTAGCTGGTAAATCGATCTGGAAGTCTAATTTGCTGCTGGCCGCGTTCGCGCTGTCCGCTTTTTTACAAGCGATCAGGAGCTCTATCTTGTTCCCAAGCTGGGCCGTTACGACTACGTCGGTGCGCTGCTATTGATGTTGATCCTGACTACGTCGGGCGGCTATTGATGTTGATCCTGGCGGGCGGCGTGTTTTTTGTCTTGAAGTCACTGGTGAGGCGAGACTCGTATGCCTCAAAATGGGCTGTCCTCGCCGTTCACATCGTATGCCTGCTCAACCCTCTGCTCTTCCTGTGGGAGGCATCCAGGATCAGGGATTCGGGAGACTCTTTTCCTTACCTCGTAATCCCGCTCGCGGGTGCCGCTGTGCGCTCCTGGAAATGGCCTCGCTTCCCGGTGTATGCCCTTTACGTGTTACTGGTGATCCTGTGTCCGTTCGCGGTGAGCAATATGGCGCAGACCCTGTGGAAAGCGGCTTTTCCGGACAATCAAAACTGCACTTCAGGGGAACGTCCCGGGCTCGAAGAACGAGCGGAAATGAACGCGGAACCTGTTGAACTACAACGTCTGGTGTGGATCACATTCGATGAGCTGGATCAACGCATCCTGTTCGAGAAACGACCAGCCGGATACGAGTTCCCGGGATTTGACTCCTGATTTCGCTATCGTAAAAGTGACCCAGATTGGGGGCGAGTGATCGAGTAAAAGTGACCCACCCCAATCAGACCTCTGTTCTAGGTTTGTTCAAGAGCAAAAGAACAACTAGAACGGAGGCCGGAGTGATTGGGATGGACCAGTACGAGCTTATCAGAACAGCCCACCGTGTATACGGAAAGAGCATCCGAGAGATCCGTCGGGAGACAGGTCATCATCGGGAAACGATTCGCAAAGCCTTGCAAGGGTTGGAGCCCAAGTACCGACGGAGAAAGCCACCCAGGTGTCCGATCATGGATCCGGTGGCACCGATTGTTGAGGGCTGGCTGCTGGGAGACCGGGATCGTCCTCGGCGTCAGCGTCACACGTCTCGTCGGATCTGGGATCGGCTGGTCGAGGAGCACGGATTTGGGGGAGCAGAATCGACGGTCCGGCGTTGGGTCCGGGAGTGGAAAGCGGCTCACGGCTGGGGGGCCAGCCAGGCAGTGGTTCCTCTGGACCCGGAAGTGGCCCGGGAAGCGGAAGTGGACTGGGGGACGGCCTGGGTCGAGATGGCTGGGGAGCGCCGGAGGGTGAAGCTGTTCGTGATGCGCTCACGCTACTCGGGCAAGCCCTTCGTGAGAGCCTATCCGTGGGAGCGTCAGGAGATGTTCTTTGACGCCCACATGCGAGCCTTTGCCTACTACCAGGGGATCTTTCGGCAACTGGTGTATGACAACCTGCGCCCCGCGGTGAAGAGAATCCTGCGGGGCAAGAAACGAGTGGAGCAGGAACGCTTTGTCTCTTTTCGCAGCTACTACACGTACAAGGCCCGCTTTTGCAATCCTGGAGTGGGCCGCGAGAAGGGTGGTGTGGAGGGCCTGGTCGGCTTTGCGCGCAGAAACTTCCTGGTGCCGTTGCCTCGAGTCAAAGACTTCGAAGAGCTCAACCAGATGCTCTTGCAGCGCTGCCGGCAGTATGGCAGTCACCGGATTGCGGGCCGGGAAGATGATCGAACTGTCCAGGAGCGATTCGAGTCGGAGAGATCGCGACTTCTGCCCCTGCCAGAGCGCCCCTTTGACAACTACAAGCCGCTGCGAGTGAAAGTGGATCGTTACCAGACGGTGCGAGTGGACCGTAACCGCTACTCGGTGCCCAGGGCGTATGTGGGTCGCTGGGTGTGGGCGCATGTGAGCTGCTGGCAGGTGGAGGTGTTTGCCGAGGGCCGGAAGATGGCAGAGCACGAGCGAGTGTTTTCCAACTGTAAGTGGCAGATCGATCCGCTGCACTATCTGGATCTGATCAGCCAGCGGCCTGGAGCGTTTGAGTCTGCCCGGCCTATTCTCCAGTGGCGAGACCGCTGGCCTGACGATTACGAAGTGCTGCTCGCCAGGTTGCGCAGCCGCCTGGGCGAGAACTCCGGCACTCGAGAGTTTGTCGGCATCCTGGGCTTGCACCAGCGCTATCCGGAAAGGCTTGTGGAAGAAGCGATTACCCGGGTGTTGGAGCTGCAATGCCCGAGCTTGGCTTCGATCCGGCACTGGATCCGTTACCAGGAAAGTTCCACTCAGTCGATCGCGCCCCTGCCTGCTCAGCTGATTCCGGGGATCACGGACCGTCGGGTCGAGAGGATGGCAGTGGCGAGCTTCAATGCCTTGCTGAGGAGTAGGGGATGAGCCGCGCCAGTGAAGCGGTATTGCTGAAGGATCACCTCAAGGAGTTGCGGCTGCCGGCCATGCGGCGAGATTACGCCGAGTGTGCGCGCCAAGCGCGGGAAACGCGGGCCAGTTATGAGGGCTTCTTGCTGGATCTGGTGAGCCGCCAACTCGAGCAGCGTCGTGCCAATCAGCTGGAGCGAAGACTCAAGCAAGCGCGCTTTCCGGTGATGAAAACGCTGGAGAAGACGGATCTCGCGTTGTGGCCGACACTGGATGCAGTCGAAGTGCGGGAGTTGATGGAGTGCAGTTGGATCTCCGAGCGAGAGAACGTGTCTCTAATCGGCAAGCATGGAACGGGCAAAACGCATGCTGGGACGGTGCTGGGAGTGGAAGCGTGCCGGCGCGGACACCGGGTTTTGTTTCAGAGCGCCTCCGGCCTGGTCAACACCCTGGTGGAAGCCCGCGAGGAAAGGCAGCTGGAGCGAGTGTTTCGAAAGCTCGATCGCTTTCACCTGATCGTCCTCGATGAGCTCGGCTACATCCCATTCTCGGAACAAGGAGCGCAACTGCTGTATCAAGTCTTTTCCAATCGTTACGAGAAGGCTTCGCTGCTGGTGACCTCCAACCTGGCCTTTGCCGAATGGACACGGGTCTTTGGCGATGCTTCCCTGACGGCAGCTCTGCTGGACCGGTTCACCCATCGTTGCTACATCTACGAGTTCGACTGGGAGAGCATCCGTCTGGCCGAGAGTCTGAAACGGCAAAAGAAGATACGCCGGAAAAGATCCGCCAAGTCGAGGCCAAAATAGCCTTCTGGGCCCCCGGAAGTGTCTCCTGACGGCCACACAGCAATGTCGCCTCGACCCGTGGCCCGTACATCTCCACCAGCAGGGACTTCAAGGGGGGCATGGGGCCAGTAGACCGCTGAGGGGCCGGTCGAGTCGCGCGCCGAGAGGGGCACTCCGTTCGGGCTCGCCCTCACTACGTCCCCTCTCCATCAGTCTTCAGGAACTCAAGGAGGTGGTTCTCCAGGATCAATTAGAACAACGTATCCCAGGGTGGGTCACTATTCCGTGATCACTCCGGGTCATTTTTCCCTTGTCATTCCGAGACTCCTTTCGAAAACAATCGATCTACGCCTCGCGCGTGGTTCCCCCGGGAGGCAAAACGATAACAGCGATGCCGACTTATTGGATCGGCCAACGGGTAGTGGATAGCAGCAAGATATCGTGCGGCAGGCTCGACGTGCAGATCGAGGGCAGCGAAGCTTTCCTATCGGTCTCTGACTTCGACCACCTTTTCCAAGTCGCCTTTGCCTCCGGGTCATCGACCGGCATCGCAGGCTACCTCCACCCCTACTGCCGGCTCTTCGGCGAGTTTGCCGACAGCTGCCAGGCGTTGTTCGTGTCCGGTCACCACGAGAGGGCATCAACTAATCTTGCATCGAGTATGAAATCGTCTGCTCGCACGCTCCTCCCGAAGTGGCTGAGGGCCAGGGCCGTCAGATCCTTTGAGAGCATCCGATCGGCCACTTTGGAGATGGCGGTCGATCCGAAGAGAGATTTCGTGGTCGTACACGTAAATGTCCCTCACTGGCCGTACGTTTACGATCCGTCATCCGACGAATTCAAGATCTGGGGCTCTGACTTCACCTATGCCGACAACGTGATCCGTGCGGACAAGATGCTGAGTGAAATCGAGCGAGAGTCGCGGAAGGCAGGTTTGTGGGACAGGGCCGCCGTTGTCGTAATGGCCGATCACGGTTGGAGACTCCTGCCTGGATTTAGCTCAGAGCCCGGAGCGATCCCTATGATGATCAAGATGCCCGATCAGAGCGAAGAGGTTCGATTCGATGAGGAGCTCGACTCGGTATTCACCAAGAGGCTGTTGCTATCCATCCTGCAGCGCGAACTGAGAACACCCCAGGAAGTCGTGTCCTGGCTGCGTTCCCAGTGAGGAAAATGGGAAGAGGAGCTACGCTGGTGCAATGTTGGTGCCGGAGGCGATCGTGACGTTGTTACGGATGGTCTTGACTAGGTTCCGGGCGATGGTCCGCGGCGTCTCATCCCCCAACACCTGCAGGGCGCTGTCGTTGGTTTCCAGCGCGTCCTAGAAAGCCAGTTCGTCCTCGGACAGTCCCTGTTTCTCACCGCGAACGTTTGCCTCGCTCATCTCTCGAGCCAGTTGAATTAGCTCCTCGATCACCTGCGCCGTCTCTACCTCCCGGTTCTGGTAACGCCGCAAAGTCCACTTAAACATCTGGCCAAAGACCGTACTTGGACCATCGCCTTGCTCTGTAACATCTCCACCCGTTGCTCGAAGTGAACGACGATGTCCTTGGCTTCACATTCCCGCGCAGGCATGGAGGGAGAGGACGATTTCGAGGGGCGATAGTGCACGTAACGCAGTCGAAACCCCCACGCGAAACTCGGACGAAGCCGTGCCCCAATAGAACAGGCCTCGAATCGAAGATAGCTTACGGATGCCCCGGTTCAATTAGCCACCTCCAGCCCAATCGAAGTGGACGTTCAGCGACCGAAGCATGGCGAACGTGTTGTCGCGCCGCACTCTGAACTGATCGCATACATCGGGCAGCTTGATCTCCTTCCTGGATTCCGGCGCACTCTGCTCATTGGTGACGACAGTGGCGCCGTGAACCTGTGCGTAGGCGACCAGCCAGCCGTCCGCGCCCGTCGCGAACTTCGCCTTCGCATGGTCGAAATATCTCAGATGGTGTTGAACCCACATCATGATACCCATATACGCACGAACCACCACCTCGGTGTCCACTGGGAGGAAGAACCCTTTCGGGACTTCGTCCCTCACCCACCGGACGAGATCCTCCTTCTTGTGACCCGCGAGGAGTTCGCTGCGAACCCTGTCGACACTGAATACTCGGTCCTCCCGGTGGTGATGAATCACACACTTCCAGAAGCCGGGGCAGATGTCGAACGAGTAATACAGGTTCTTCGCCGTGATGAAAACATCCGAATCCACGAGATAAGTCCGATCCACCATCATGGGAGATCCACTCCCAGCCGCTTGGCGTACTTCTGGAAGGTTCCTCCACGCAGCCCTGTCAGGTCATAGGCTTCCTTGAATCCGATACGGCTCTCCATCGCTGCGCGCAGCACCTGGATCCCAAAGAGCTCGCCGACACGCGTGTTCTGGTTGTTGTAGAAATCGCCCCCGCTCGGCTTGGTGCCACTCCTACGTTCCCGATTGACATAACGCTCGTAGAAATCGAAGAAGGTGCCGCGGCCAACGAGATTCAGGTCGAGGGCTCGGCGGGCGGCGACTACGGGGCTCACCTTGAACGTCCGGGCGAGCTTCTGGAAGGGACTCGCTTCCCACCTGACCGCCTGCCATCGCGCTCTGAGCTGCCGTTCCGGCGCGAGGAGTTCCGCCGCCGCTCGGTTGCACCAGTCCTCCACGTCCGTACCGCCGGGGAGCAACGTTTCGAAGCCGGAAAGTCCCTCCCTTCCCAACCAGATGTGCGCCAGCTCGTGAGCCAGCGTGAACATCTGCGCCGACTTCGCATCAGCACCGTTCACGAAGATCAGCGGCGCGTACGGGTCCGTGAGCGCGAAGCCGCGAAACTCTTCCACGCTCAGCCTGCGATGCGTGTTGTTCCCCACCACGCCGTTAATCACGGCCATCACGCCGAGTTGCTCGATCGCGCGACGCAATTCGCTCACGGCGTCCTGCCAAGTGCGGACTTCCGCAGCCCATCCACCATCGAGGCCGAGTGCCCGTCGTATCTCCCGACCCACAGCGCTTGGCTCATCGCCAAGACGGGCGCTTGCCACAAAAGCCAATGGTTCCACTTCATTCTCGACGAGGGACTCTCGCAGCCACATCTGTCGGCGTTGCATAGTGTAGAGCGTGTCGAGCAGGTCGGGGCTCGGCCTGGCTCCCGTGGCCCCCGTCACCGTGCGATAGTCAGGAACCGGAAGGCGTTCGTCGGGGGGTTCGGGGAGGAGCAGGTAGCCGAGCGGCGTATGCGTAAGTTTGGCCAGCTTCTCAAGCTGCTTCAAAGTCGGCTGTCTCTCTCGTCGGACCCAGGCCCGGAGCTGTGGCAGGCGCTCCGCAAGGGACACCACGTCATAGCCGGCACGTTCGCAGGCCCAGCGGAGTATCTTGGGGGGCACTGGGACGCGGGTCATGGTGTTATTCTCGCAGCATCATCCCGGCTGGGCCGGACTTGGGAAGCACCTCGGTAGCCTATCTCATGGTTGGGACATTTCCCCTCCGTGCCCCCCCCCGCGCCAAGTATTTCATCCCTGCCGCCTCCTGGCGGTCGCGGCTTCGTGTGAGGCGGATGCCAGCGCGTCATGCAGAAGGGATTTGAGAAGGCGACTGCGGCTGCCATCTACGGTATCAAGTCCAGCCTCCAGCCGGTCGCAGAGGGCAAAGAGTTCATCGACCTTGGCCACGATGCGATGCTGTTCTGGTAGAGGGGGCAGCGGGACCATGATTTTCGAAAGCGACTTACGATTGAGCGTTGCGCCCTTGATTGCTCCTTTGGCTTTGGCGGCCCGTGCAAGATCGGGCAGGACCCTAAATAGGAACGAGTCGAACTCAGCCAGGTGTGGCCAAATGGAAATAATTGCTTCGTTATGGAAAGCCGGGATGCCCAGCTTGGCGATCTTTCCAATTGTGAGCTTGAAGCTCATGATTATTGTGCCGGGTGGTTCCGGCTCACGCTTAAAGACGTTGAGACGGGCCTCAGTACTCACAGTCTCCTTCGTAGATCGAACGGTCTTTCCGTCTTCCATGTCGGCAATGCTGACCCATGGGAAATCACCGGTGTTCCAATACGAGGGTTCTTTTCGTGGGGGCGTCCGACCTGCGGAAAAATCGACGATGTTCCCGAAATAGACCCATTGCCAAGTCGGAGGCAATTCGAAAGGGGTCTCCCTTGGATCTATCGGTGGTAGTGCTCGTGATTTCTTAGCCCGGTTGAATCCTGCCAGTCGATCTTTTCCTTCATCAATCCGCTTAAGCAGTTCCGTTGCTGGCTCATCCGACGGATCCTGCTCCACCAGCTTCCCCCGCACGGCGAGGTTGAGAATCGTCTGACGCAGGTGTTTGACCTGATCGGCGCGGGAGGTCAGTGTGGGAAGGGCATTGACGGCAAAGCGCGCGTGAGAACGAAACGTCGGCGCGTCGATGTCGGGAGCGACCAGACGGGTAAGACTGGCTTTGGTCAGCCGGTCGCGGGTGTCCTCCCGCGCGGTGCGGACTTCCTCCAAGTGGTCGCAGAGGGCAAAGAGTTCATCGACCTTGGCCACGATGCGATGCTGTTCTGGTAGAGGGGGCAGCGGGACCATGATTTTCGAAAGCGACTTACGATTGAGCGTTGCGCCCTTGATTGCTCCTTTGGCTTTGGCGGCCCGTGCAAGATCGGGCAGGACCCTAAATAGGAACGAGTCGAACTCAGCCAGGTGTGGCCAAATGGAAATAATTGCTTCGTTATGGAAAGCCGGGATGCCCAGCTTGGCGATCTTTCCAATTGTGAGCTTGAAGCTCATGATTATTGTGCCGGGTGGTTCCGGCTCACGCTTAAAGACGTTGAGACGGGCCTCAGTACTCACAGTCTCCTTCGTAGATCGAACGGTCTTTCCGTCTTCCATGTCGGCAATGCTGACCCATGGGAAATCACCGGTGTTCCAATACGAGGGTTCTTTTCGTGGGGGCGTCCGACCTGCGGAAAAATCGACGATGTTCCCGAAATAGACCCATTGCCAAGTCGGAGGCAATTCGAAAGGGGTCTCCCTTGGATCTATCGGTGGTAGTGCTCGTGATTTCTTAGCCCGGTTGAATCCTGCCAGTCGATCTTTTCCTTCATCAATCCGCTTAAGCAGTTCCGTTGCTGGCTCATCCGACGGATCCTGCTCCACCAGCTTCCCCCGCACGGCGAGATCCAGCACGAAGCGCCGCATGCGGCCAACGGCATCCGGTGCCTCGGCCACGCGGTCGTAGAGGGCGAACAGGCGGTCGGCGTTCATTGCAACAGCGCCTCGGCCAGGATTCCCTTCAACCGGTTTCGCACTGATATCACCTCGGCCTCAGCACTCGTAAGCTCCTCCAGAAGAGTCTCGGGATCGCCGTAGTCCTCTTCCTCTGTATGAGGGTTCTTGATGTCGAGGTTGTAGCCACGTGCCTTGATTTCCTCGATGCTTACCTTCCAAGCGCGGTCACCTTCTTCGCGGTTCTTACGTTCCGCCCCGCCCCACCAAGCAGCACAGTCCTCAAGATGCTCCACCCGGATGGGTCTGGTCATCGAATAGGCCTTCTGGCCCTCGGGAACGAGATGTTCCCAGAACCAGATGTCATTGGTCGGTTCGCCCTTCTCGAAGAACAACAAGTTTGTCCCGATCGAGGCGTAGGGACGGAACACCGAGTTCGGCAGGCGCACGATGGTGTGAAGGTTGCATGCCTCCATCAGGTGCTCTTTGAGCCGCGTCTTGACGCCCTCACCGAACAGGGAGCCGTCGGGCAGCACCACCGCAGCCCTACCTCCTGGTTTCAGAAGTCGGATGATCAAAGCGAGGAACAGGTCCGCCGTCTCGCGCGTCTGGAAGTGCTTCGGGAAGTTCGACTCGATGCCGTCCTCCTCCTTGCCGCCGAAAGGCGGATTGGTCAACACGATGTCCACGCGCTCGTCCCGGCCCCATGAGATGTAGGGACGCGCCAACGTGTTGTCGTGGCGCAAAAAGGACGGATTCTCGATTCCGTGCAGGAGCATGTTCGTGACGGCGAGCATGTGGGGAAGCGGCTTCTTCTCCACTGCCCGCAGGGAGGTCTGCATTCTTGCCTCATCTTCGGGCCGCTTCACATAGCGTTCGCGCATGTGCCGGATGGAGCAGGTGAGGAACCCGCCGGTGCCGCACGCCGGATCGAACAGCATCTCGCCCGGTTTCGGGTCGATCATCCGGGCCATGAACGAGGTCACCGCGCGCGGCGTATAGTATTCGCCCGCATTGCCGGCCGATTGGAGGTCGTTGAGGATCTGCTCATAGATGTCGCCGAAGTGTCGGCGGGCAGCCAGATTGTTAAAGTCGATGCCGTTGATCTTGTTGACAACCTGCCGCATCAGCTGGCCGGACTTCATGTAGTTGTAGGCGTCCTCGAACACATCGCGTACGACGTTCGCGCGAGGGCCGGCCCTAGGTGAAAGTTCCTTCAACTGCGGAAAGAGATCGTTGTTGACGAAGTCGAGTAGCTCCTCGCCCGTGATGCCTTCCGGGTCGGCGGCCCAACTCCGCCACTGCAAAGGGGCGGGTACGGGCGAACGGTATCCGTCCTTGAGAAGTTCGAGTTCCTGGTCCTGATCGTCAATGATCTTGAGGAAGAACATCCAGCACAGTTGGCTGATGCGCTGCGCATCGCCATCGACGCCCACGTCCTGGCGCATGATGTTCTGAATCGACTTGACGAGGGTGCTGACGGACATCTCTTACGCGATCTCCCGATAGAGAGCGAACTGAAGATCGTGCACGGCCCGCTCGAAATCCGGCTTCCCGCCGAAGGCGCGGACCAGTTCCAACGGTGTGCCGAGGCTGTCGAGGGGCGCGATCCTGAGAACGTTGGTGTCGTCGAGATTGAGTATGCCCTCGTCGGCGTACTTGTCGAGCAGCGCGTCGAGCACGGCGCGGGCCTGACCTCCGTATTTCGTGAACACATCCCGCTTCTTCACGTTCTCGGCCCGCTCACGGCGTGTCAACGGTTTGGCGTCGAAGGCGACGTGACAGACGAGATCGAAAGGGTCGAGATCCTTGCCCAACTCTTGGACGATCACAGTGAACGGCAGCCCCTCGGCCTCTATCTCATCAATAATCGCCTGTTTGCGCTCGACAGCGTTCCAACGGTTCAGGAAGTCGTCAAGGCTCGCGAAGCGCTTGCGCAGGGCCTTCCTCGTGAAATCGCGCAGTGACTCGGTCACCAGCTTTCCGTGTCTGTCGAGGTATGTCACCCGCTCGGCGATGATGGCCACCTCGACGCCGTCGATATAGATTTTCTTCTGTGGCCCTGGACCCGGTGGTGGTGGATCCACTCCATCGATCATGATCTCGTCGTCGAGCCCGTCCTCGTCCGTAGGCGGCACATCGGGTGGGACGATCGGATCGTCTTCCCCGGGCTCGTAGATCTGCACCGGCTCGCCATCGAACTCCGGGTCCGCGAAATGAACGGTGGCCCGCCGGAAGTCGATGAGTGTGAAGTAGAACTTTAGTGTTTCTTCGTGCACGCGGGTACCGCGGCCCACAATCTGCTTGAACTCGGTCATCGACCCCACCGCCCGATCAAGTACGATCAACCGGCAGGTCTGGACATCGACGCCGGTGGATAGCAGGCGGGATGTGGTCACCAGGACGGGGTATTTCGATTCCGGATCGATGAAGTTCCCGAGTTCGGCTTGTCCCGCAGCATCACCACCGGTGATTCGCATGACGTAACGTGAGTTGCCCTCGACGAGATCCGCGTTCTCGTTGATCAGCGCCTGACGCACCCGCGCGGCGTGCTCCTGATCGACGCAAAAGATGATTGCCTTCTGAAAACGATCGCCACTCTCCTTCAGGAAAGCCGTGACCTTCTGTGCGACGAGTGTCGTCCGCTCGTCGATCACCAGCTTCCGGTCGAAGTCCATGACATTGTAGACGCGGTCCTCAACCTCCTCACCGTCGCGGTCGACCTTGCCCTTCTCTGGGCGGTAGCCCTCCACGTCGCGATCGATATGGACTTTGACCACCTTGTAGGGCGCGAGGAAACCATCGCGGATGCCTTGCTTCAAGGAATAGGAGAAGACTGGCTCCCCGAAATAGGCGATGTTGGAGACGTATTTCGTCTCCTTCGGCGTGGCGGTGAGGCCGATCTGGGTCGCGGAGGAGAAGTACTCGAGAATCTCGCGCCACGCCGAATCGGCGGCGGCACTGCCCCGGTGGCATTCGTCGATCACGATCAGATCGAAGAACCCCGGCGAGAACTTTCGGTAGGTCTTCTGGTTTTCCTCGGGCCCGGTGATCGCCTGATAGAGGCTGAGATAGACCTCGTAGGCGGGGTCGATGCGGCGCGAGAGTTTGGTCATCGTGCTGCCGAAGGGGCGAAAATCGTTCGCCATCGTCTGGTCGACCAGCACGTTGCGGTCGGCGAGGAACAGGATGCGCTTCTTGCGGCGTGCCTTCCACAGCCGCCAGATGATCTGGAAGGCGGTGTATGTCTTGCCCGTGCCTGTGGCCATGACGAGCAGGATACGGTTCTGCCCCTTGGCGATGGCCTCGATCGTCGCGTTGACGGCGTTGACTTGGTAGTAGCGCGGCGTCTTGACGCTGCCGTCCTCGAAATAGTCTTGAAGGACGATCTCCTCAGCTTCCGGTGTCAGGGCCTTCCAGGCCCGATAGCGTGCCCACAGATCGTTCGGTGACGGAAAGCCTTCTAGAGGAAGGTTCGACTCGAGCGGTGTACTGGCCCCTGTACGGTCATGGAACACGAAGCCGTCGCCGTTCGAAGAGAACGCGAAGGGAACGTTCAGGGTCTCAGCGTAATCTAGCGCCTGCTGCATGCCGTCGCCGACGCTGTGGGAATTGTCCTTCGCCTCGATCACCGCGATCGGGATGTTCGGCTTGACGTAGAGGATGTAGTCCGCGCGTTTGCCCTTACCGCGCGTGACCAGCTTGCCGCGCACGATGATGCGGCCCTTGGTGAAGCTCACCTCCTCGCGAATCTGCGACATCTCGTCCCACCCGGCCTTGTGCAGGGCTGGCGTGATGAACTTCGTGCAGATATCGCGCTCCGAGAGGCCTCGCTTGTCCATCAGGATGTGCGGCCTCCCTTTGTGTGCCGCGTCACTCCCGTTCCTCCGTTTCCGGGCGTGTCTCAGGTGTGTCGAGCGCCTTCACTGCGGGTATTCCTCCAACGAGAGCACCACGACAACTGGACGCCCATACTTGGCCACCGTGAACCGGCGCGGCGAGAGCAAGGTCCATGAGTCGGCCGAAGCCGTACTTCGCGTCTTTCGCACTCAACGTCTGTATGACTCCCCCAGTTGGTGACAGCTTAATTCTTGGCCAATTTGGCCGACCGGTGCAAGCCGGATTACGCCCACGCAGAGTCCGCCGCGACAACTTCTGGACTTAGTGTCGTGAGGCGGCTCAGGGCGGGACGATGCCGATCCAGGTGTGTGAAAGGAACAAGCCGAGTTGGAGGCATCAAAGCCGTCTATTCCTCCACATGATACAACATGATCTATAATGATTATAAGCTACAAGTGCCACTCTGGTACGCTTGAACGATGAAGATTCTCCGCGTCCGCCTGGGCGACGACCTGGACCAACTCTTTGGCACCTTTTCCCGCTGCCGGGACTTGCTGCGCCAGACGCAGAGCCGCGCCGACCTGCGCAACAAGCTCTCGGTGAATGTCGGCGGCGTGGTGTTCACCACCATTCAGAAATTCTTCCCCGAAGACAAGGGCAACACTCATCCTTCGCTCTCCTACCGCCGCAACATCGTGGTGATTGCCGACGGGGCCCACCGCAGTCAGTATGACTTTATCGACGGGTTTGCCCGCCACATGAGGGACGCGTTGTCCAAGGCCTCTTTCGTGGACTTTACGGGGACGTCCATCGAGCTTCATGATGCCAACACGTGGGCCGTATTCGGCGACTACATCAGCATCTACGACATCCAGCGTTCCGTCGAGGATGGGGCTACAGTTCCCATCTATTACGAGAGCCGCCTCGCCAAGCTGGCCCCGGATGAGAACGAAAAGCCCAGAATCGACCCCAAGTTCGAGGCGGCCACCGAGGGCGAGGAGATAGAGCGCAAGGAGAAGCTGAAGACCAAGTGGGCCCAACTGGAAGCCCTGGTGGGGACCGAGAAGCGGCTGAAGCTGGAGGCCAAAGACATCGTTGCCCACTTCGAAAAGCGCCTGGAAGCCATAGCCGGCAAGGCGATGGTGGTGTGCATGAGCCGCCGCATCTGCATCGACCTCTATCGGGAGTTGGTGAGCCTGCGCCCCGATTGGCATCACCGGGATGACGGCCGGGGAATCCTCAAGGTGGTGATGACCGGCTCGGCCTCCGACCCGCCCGACTGGCAGCCGCACATCCGCAACAAGCTGCGTAGAGAAGCACTGGCCAAGCGGTTCCGCAACCCGTCCGATTGCTTTCGGATAATGCTGGTGCGGGACATGTGGCTCACCGGTTTCGATGCCCCCAGCGTCCACACCATGTACCTGGACAAGCCGGGCGGTCTGGTGGTCGATTACTCGGGCTTGGCCCACGAACTCGAGCGTGCCTTGGCCACCTACACCGAGTGCGGCGGTACCGGGAAGACCGCAGTAGATCAGAAGGAAACCGTGGCTGTGATGTTGGAGAAATACGAGGTCTGCTGCGGCCTCTTCCACGGCTTCGACCGGTCCTTGTGGACGACCGGCACGCCTCAAGAGCGGTCGGGACTGCTGCCGGCTGCTCAGGAGCACATCCTGGCCCAAGAGAACGGCAAGGAGCGCTGCCTGATCGCCGTGCGGGAACTCTCCCAAGCCTTTGCGCTGGCTGTGCCCCACCCGGAAACGTCCCGAATTCGCGACGGGGTAGGGTTCTTCCAAGCGACGCGGACGGTGCTCGAACAAGCCGCAGTGTTGTCGGCTGGGTGGTCGGTATGAAGCGGGGTCCATTGGGGCGGCAGGCTCTAGTCAACTGGGGATCCTTGCCATTCCCCAAATCTCTTGTGAACTGGACACTACAGATCACTTGGGACAGGATTTCGCTTTAGGTGTTTGCAGAGACCCCTTTTGGGGCCCAATCGTGATCGAGATGCTGGCCTATGACCGATATCGTGGACAGCGACAAGCGCAGCGAGATCATGTCACGCATCCGAAACCGCAACACCACGCCAGAGATGATCGTCCGCCGCATGGCCCACAGACTCGGCTTCCGCTTCCGCCTCCATCGTAAAGATCTGCCCGGTTCACCGGACATCGTGTTCCCCCGGCACCGGGCTGTGATCATGGTCCACGGGTGCTTCTGGCACCGGCATTCCGGCTGTAAACACGCCTCCCGCCCGCAGACACGCGTTCGATTCTGGGAGGACAAGTTCAAGGGCAACGTAGTCCGGGACCGGCGTAACGAGATCGCCCTGCGCGAACTCGGCTGGCGGGTCATGGTGATCTGGGAGTGCGAGACGAAGGATCGCGACACGGTCATGGAACGGATTGCGGGGTTCCTTGGGCGAGAGAAGAGCGAGGCCGCCGTGGGGGAATCGCTGGAGTAATGCGCCTGCGGCAGAGTCGGCTACCCTCACCGCTCTCCAACGCTTTGGGAACGCCTGAGCCATTCCGACTTGTTTAGCGGCACCCGAGACGTTCTTGTCGCGATCGCTTGTGCTATGGATTGGGAAAATTCCGGCTTCAGCTCTCCCACCCACCGGTATTCTCGGCCAGCGGCATCCTTGAACATGAATGCCTGACTCGGGCCGTTGCGGTACGCCAGCACGCACTGCCGCACGGGGTCGGGCTCGAAATCCGCCATACACCAACTCGATGGATTCATGGATATCGTCATGCGCCGATGCCCGCCTTCTTCCGGCGGGACTACGACCTGCAGCGTGTCAGACTTTGGGTCCGAGAGGGGGAGGAACAGAAACGATGACTTCTCGACCAAGCGGACACTATCGCATTTCGGTGTGACGCATAAAAGCGTTACGCCGTTGCTCCCCGTCCGGCGGACCACGGTTCCCATCGAAAGCTGCCGTGCAGTGTCCGCTAGAACCTGTCGAAAACTCATAGCGGACGCGAGCCGCCGATCAAGCTCGCGGCCGTCTTGGGTGCCGCGTGAGAATCCGTCGGAGAGAATGGGATAGTCCTTGCCGTCCTTCTTGAGACATCCACGTTTCTTCTCGACCCCATGCTTCAACATTGCGAGGACTTCCGATTGAGACATGTCTTTGCCCTGACCGAATTCGACGCGGTTGTCCCCGAATTGGCCCCTGAGCCAAAGCTTGATCGCATCGATTCCCGCAGGACTCATCTGGATAATGTCGTCTTCAATGATGCTGTGTAGCTCGCTGGCAATCTGTTCCCCAATGTGCTGCTCGGATTCTGCCGGCTGGGGGAGACAGGCGCGGTGCGCTAGGAACGCGGGGTCTAACTTCGGCCCAAAGCGCCCTAGCACCCGATACACATTCTCCCGGACAGCGGCCAGTGCGGTCAGAACCAGGCTGGGTAGAAGCCCCTCGACCATGTCGGCGAAGTCGGCGATGAGCCGGTCCGCCAACGCTTCTTCGTGGACGACGGTGCTGGGCTCACGGGTCGGAGAGTCAGGCTTGGCGTACACCACGATACGGCAGGCTCGGAAGTTAATGGTGATGTGATCGTGATCGCTGGCGATCTCCGCTTGATCAGGCGTACCTAGGTCGTTGAGAGCTTCTGCGATCTTGTCGCGAATCGGCTCGTGCTCGCTTTCTCCCGTATAGATTGCGATCAGCCGAAGTCGGTGCGCCTGATCCTCCGCCAGGATTCGCTTCAACAAGGGCAACGCGTCCGCCCCAGTCGATCGACTCAACCGCCAGTCCAGAATGACGATGTCCGCACGAGCGACGGCATTGGCGAGAGCCTCATGGTCTTCTTGCCCTCCTCCTTGGGGTGATACCACACCACAAACCATGCCCCGGCGGGCAAACGACCATGTGATCGGGCCGACCTTGAGCGGCCTAGCCGGATGGAGCTGCGGGCCCGCCGATGTCAGCCTCCGCCGTGCCCGTGCGCTCCGCCGGGGTGCTGTCAGCTCGCCGTGGACGGGCGTGTCCGCGGGAACCGAGAGTTCGTCGTCAACCACGACCGCTGTCAGAAGGAAACGCCGAGCGATCTCTCGACAATGCTCGGCAAAACCATTACTCGGCATCGATCTCTGGGTCCTCCTCCTCGATCGGTGCAATCAGGAAGGTCGTCCCCTGGCCCGGTCCGCTCGCTTCAAGGACTAGGTCATAGCCAACCTCGCGCAACGTTGCCCTCGCGATATACAACCCCATGCCACGCCCTCCGGGCTTTCGGGTGAATCCGATGTCGAAGATGTCGTCGCGATCCCGGGTGTGAATCCCAGGTCCCGAGTCCCTGACGCGGAGAGTGTTCCCCGACGCGTCAAGCTCGATTCGTCGTTCAACGCGCTCGTTCTGGCCGGCAAGCCAATAGATCGCATTATCCACGAGATTGACGAACACGGGGTAGAAGGATGAGGGATAGCCCTGAAAGGTGGCGCTGGCAAACGCCTCGGTTCTGGTCAGTTCGATGTTGTGTCTAGCCAGTCGCTGCCCGAACAGATTCTTCAGAAACTCATGGATCTCCCAACCTCGAATGTCCACCGCCTTTCGGTACAGCCTTCTCTGGAGCGGGGTGAAGAGGCTCAGATAACCGTCGAGATGGTCGAAGCTGCCACGAATGCTCTGGTACAGTGACATCAGTTCTTGGTTCACATCGGCCCATCTCTTGAGGCTGCGAAGCCCCGATCGGACGGATCGGATGGCGGCGCCGAATTCGTGGCTAATGATCTCGATGGCCATCCCGAGCTGGGCGAGCTGGAGGTCGGCGGCCGCCTCTTCCCTCAGTGTAACGTTGCTCTGCTCAACTGCCGCGAGCTGATCCACGAGGGAGGAATCGCCCCTCAAGTCGATGGCTGTCAGCTGCGAACGGAGGAAGTCGAGTGTGTGGGCAGCGTTCTCAAATGCTTCGCGGATCGGCGCTTCCAGAGCCGAACGCTCCTCGATCAGTCGCTGGTCTTCTAAGCTCGCAATATCACGTCGAGCGAAATCGGCCAACACGGCGCGAAACGTCGATTCGACGTCTCGTACACACTGGCCCGCTATCGCGCGTGCGTCGGTCCAGATCTCCGCGGCTGTCTTTTCGACTTCTTTGCGTCCTGCCTTCGCCTCCCGTCGTGCGGACTGTCCGATCTCGTTGAGAGCCGATTCCATGCGCTCTCTGGCACTCACGTCAACCCCCGCCTTGCTCACCTCCTCCGTGACGACGCTCTCAATCAATTCACGGATGTCCCGTATGCTGCTACGGAGGTCCTCGAACACCTCCTGATAGTCCCTCCATTCCTTCTGTAACGCCCGACTCATGCCGATCCGAGGCTTGGAGACACGGTAGCGGGCTTCCAAGTCCCTGAGGTCTCTCCTTGCATCGCGTTCGATCTCGATGATCTGTCTGGTCGCCCTCTTCGGGTTCACATCGCAGCCTGCTTCCCTAACGCGCGACTCGATCTTCACGCCCAACGACATGATCCTCTCAAGAGGCTTCTCGATCTCCATGCGGTCGAAGAACTCGGTCAGATCTTTCCTGAACTTGCTGCGCTTGACTTTAACCTGCTTGGCCCGGGCACGTCGGTGTCGCTCGATCTCGTCCAACTGTTTCTTGTGACTTGCAAACCGCTCGCCATGAACTGCATCCTCGCGAAAGAAGTCAGCGGCCACCTGTATGAGGAAACTTTTTAGAATGTCCCGCAGATCACGGTAAGCCTTATTCGCGCGAAAGCCCTCGCGGCCTGCTTTCTCTTGAAGGCGTCCGTTGTGGGTCGAGTCAATCTCGACCATCCCGAACATCTGCCGGTACGAGAAGTAGTAATACGACGCGCTCTTAGTCCGGCGCAGCTCGATTTCCAGCCAGTCGTAGTCTGTGTTTCCGTAGGGTTGAATGCGAACGCCGTCCCGATAGATGTACAAGCCACCGATTCTTCTTGTCTTCTCAAGCATGCGACCATGTTCGGCGGGCGGAAGGGCCGAATGCCTGGCTGCACCCTCGATTGCGGCGAACCTGATGTGGAAAGGACCGCACGCGGTCTGCCGTCCTTTGCCTCCGCTCCAATTGATCACGTGGTCGGGCATGGTCTCACCGTAGACGGAGACGCTGCCCATGAACTGGCCGTACCTGTCGAATCGTCCCCAGACCTGGTGATCGGCGTTCTCGTAGTCATAGCGGGTGAAGAACTCGTGTTCGCCGATGAGGTCTTCGCAGATTCCGTCGGTCTTGTGGTCCCGAAATGCGGTGCGGATCACCGGCTCGGCACCGGCCGTAAGTGATGGAGTGGTGAATCCCAGTAGTGCCTTCTGCAGCGGTGGCGCTACGTCGGAACTCGGATCTCCGGCGATGTCGAATGCTAGATTCGGGGATGCTGGCAGAAGGTAGAAGTGTGTTCCGTGACCTCCGGCGAGGAGCGTCGGGTCGCCGAGGAATTCGGCGAGGTCCAGAGGATCCACCGTGAACCGCGCAAGTTCAGTTTCCATCTTTTCCCACTGGGTACTGTCTACACGCTCCCGAAGGTGTGCGTTCCGACTCTGGAAATGGCGGACCATGTCTGCGACATCTTCGCCGTTGGGCAGTTCGCCGCCTGGAAAGGTGCGAAGCGGGATCCGGATATCCTGCAGGTCCAGCCCGGGGCACTCAAAGATCCTCCAATTCAGAAAGGCGGCTGTGAGGTCGGAAAGGATATCGTCCCGAAAGGCGCGAGTGAGCACCAGCACCTGGGGAGCGATCGTGGCGATTGCGAGGCGACCGATTCCCTTTTCCCCAAGCACGGGTCTGGTGGGCTTCTGGGACCCGGGAAGCCGACTGTCCTCGCGCTTCCGCTTGACGCTGGCCTCCGTAGCAATAGTGAGCCATCGGTCGACGAATTCCGACGCCTCCATACCGAAGCCGTCGTCTCGCAGCACGAAAAGCCCGTCGCTGCGGTAACAGTCCACCTCCACCCGCTCGGCGTCCGCGTCGTGAGCGTTCTTGAAAAGCTCGCTGATGGCGGTAGGGATGCCAGCAATCTGCTGTCTCCCCAGCATGTCCAGGGTTCGAGCGCGGGCCTTGAAGCTGACGTCCATGGGCATCAGGTCACGTCTGCCTCGGCCAGGTGTTTGGCAACGTGCCGTCCAACCACGGTCGTCAAACGCACAGGCACTGCATTACCGATCTGCCGGGCCATCGAGCTCAGGTTACCGGAAAAGCGAAAATCCATCGGGAATGTCTGAAGGCACGCCGCTTCCCGGACGCTGATAGCACGATCCTGCTCGGGGTGGCCAAAGCGGCCGTTGGAATAGCTGATGCATCGTGTCGTGAGTCCAGAAGCGGGCCGGTCCCACGACATGCGACCGTAGGCGTCGGTGTATCCCGTGGCCTTCTTGTGGCATTCCAGCCGCAGATCCTCCTCCAGCCAATCCCGATTGCCGCCGCCCTCGGGGGTTGCCCGGATGCGCTTTAGGTTGAGCGGGGACAGGCTGGCCGCGCGGTGGTCGGAGACCTCTGGGTGGCTCTGACCGGCTTCGATCCGGGGAAGGTTACCGATCCAGTCGCGCACGGTGGCGAATTCGGGGTTGGCAGTTTCGGGGCCGTGGGTTTCGGGCGGAAGTTGGATCGGTCCGTGGCGACTGGCGAGGAGCAGGAATCTGCGGCGACCTTGCGGCACCCCGTACCGCTTCAGGGACACGGAAGAGAAAGTCGGCTCGGGATAGCCTGCTTCCTCCAATCCCCTAAGGAATCCCTTGAGCGGCTCCGAGTCGGGGCACACGTTCTGAATCCCGGGGACATTCTCCACGAACACGATGTCGGGCCTGCACCTTCGGATGAACCGCAGGAGCTCGAGAAGCAACGACACACGTTCGTCATCCTCAGGCTCGGGACGGATGGTGTTCTGTTTGGTGAACGGCTGGCAGGGGGCGCATCCGCAGAAGAGAACGGGATGCGGCCGCTGTTTGACCACTAGCTCGTGGATGGAGTCCTCCTTCACCTGCCGAATGTCCGTGGACTCAAAGGCGGCTAACGGGAAGTTCAGTCTGAAGGTCTCCTCGACGTCGGCCTCCCAATCGAGAGCGAACACGATGTCCATTCCAGCGTTCTGGAACCCGCGGCTGGCTCCGCCGCAACCGGAGAAGAAGTCGAACACCTTCCCTCGCCGGTGGAGCGCGACTTCACCGTTCGTATCGGGATCGCTGGATAGATTCATGGACGACGTGCTATAGCGGCAGGAGTTCGAAGGCCAGCCGTTCTTAAGGGATTCGGAGACGGGATTTGGGTCAAGCTGGTCTTGGAGTTGCCTGCTATTGAGGCATAGCTGGAAGCAGAGGCAGCAGTGCTGACGAAGAGGGAACGTGGCGACGCGTTGGACCCGGATCTCGTTAGACGCCTCAAGTCAACCCGTGCGCCATTCAAGCCGACCCCTTCCTTTCTGCACACCAGAAATGATAGATCCATCGCGATGAGTCCTATATATCACAGTACAGCAACGAGTCGCGAGATCAGGCGCAACCTCAATCCCGGCATGAGCTATCCTACAGGATAACAAACCCACAGGGGCAAGATCCGTCAGTGGGTAAGGCTCCAGAGCACAGCCTTGCCGTAACATCCGAAATCGGGACAACGCCCCTCGTCCGCCGCCGTGAAAGCCGATGTCCAAGGCCGTCCGCACCTATAGCTACAGTGCAGGCAGCGATAGGAGTGTCGTCTTCGAAACCGCTCCAGGGCCCGCCCTTCTGAGGGTCTTCAGTCGCTCCTCGTGGATGTCCGGGGCGCTCATGCGTCCCATCTTGCCTGTCACGGGTGTCATTTCTGGTCTTCCCGCAGGGGATTTTTGGGACGGGAGCGACCCTCCAAGGGTGTGACACACTAGTGCACATCAGCACACCCTGCCGTGCCGATCTGGGAGGCAAAAAAGGGGGGTCGCTCCCGTCCACCTCCGAAATCCTGGATCGGCACGGCGGACCAGCGAGCAGCGCCGTAACCGCAAGGGGGACACGGAGATAGAGAGAAGTGTTCGTGCACATACCCCCCTTTGTCTCATGTGCACTTCTCGATCGTCACGAGACTCTACTTTTCAGCCTCCAAAATCACCCTGCAGCAAACGCATTGCCTGCCAAGTCGAATAACCGTCGATCACGACTCTGAAGGAGCGATCCTGGGCCGCCGTTTGCAACTCGATGGCCCGTTTCAGCGCTGGTGTTACGCCCCCGTAGGAGTCCAGCATGGTCGCATTACCCGCGAGAGCCCGGCGCGTTTGACCTTCGCGTACTCCTGAGCCGCTGAAGGGTTTCCTGCACGAGCTTTACAGCCAGTGCTATTGCCCCAGTTGTGCAGCACCGTTTCACCCCGTTCCCACGCTCGAAAAAACCGGTACCGGTTCCCGGTTCCAGGAGTGTAGGGAAATGGGTGAGAACCGATTTGTTTGTCTCAGCACAACTATTTGAATTGATTGAACTTAAACCTGTTCCCCTTTTTTCTGGAAAACGGGAACGGGTTGGCGGTACGGGAACCGGTTTTGAGAGTCTTTTGACGGCTGCTGCTTTCGCCCTGAAATCTTCCCTGCTGAGCAGGCTCCACAGCACTTTCTGCTTCCTCCTTCGTTTCGGCCCCCCAGATAAACGGGGCGTCCCTTACTGCCCTCATTGGTTTCCACTGTGACGACTTCGCCTCCCGGCTCTGGCTGAGGCTCTTTCGACCCCCTTTCCCAACTCTTTTCCAGGCCATAAGCACAAAGTCGGTTCCCTCGCGCGCGCGCGAAAGTCCTACGAGCGGGAACCGGTTGGTATTTTTTATCGTAACCATTTGATTTGATGTCACTTAAACTGGTTCCCGTTTTGTTTTTCCGTTGGAAAAGGGAACCGGTTTCGGGAACTGGTTTTTGCGAGACTCTTGACCGCGACGTCTCCCTGAAGTCTCCTTGGTGACCCAACTCCACAACACTCTCTGTTTGCCTTTCTTGACGCGTCTCAATCGCCCTTGTCCCGCCATCTCGTTCAACACGCTGGCGATGGTGTCGTTTTTGCCCTCAACGTTCTCTCTCCACTCCCGGGCGAGTTTTCTTTGGGCTCGCCCCGTTTCAGTGGACAGATTCTCGTTTTGAGTTTTTCAACTAGTCACAGTAGGCGTTGTGGGAACCATGGGAGCCGCCGAGCGGCTTCCAAGCGGCTGTGTGAATCGCGCAGCGATTTCCATGTCCCGGTCAGATTCCACAGCGCTGGTGCCTGATCGTAACTCCTTTGGTAGGTTGCTGGGGATTGGTTCTCCAGAGACCAGTGGCCACCATGGCCCGGATTTCTGGCTTGATTGGAGAAATAGGCGATCATTGACTCGCTGTGCCACCGCGCTGCGAAGCTGGCGAGACCGGGCGCCTTTCATGAGACGAACCCTCCGCCTTCCCGCAGGGATCAATGGGACGGGAGCGACCCTCCCCAGGGGTATGGCGCATGTGAAAACAGCGCCCCCCGCAGTGCCGATCCGGGAGGCAAAATAGGGGGGTCGCTCCCGTCCACCTCCAAATTCCCCGATCGGCACCGCGGCCCTGCGAATATGACCCTAACTGAATGAAAGACAAAGAGATCGGGGGAAACGGTTTTGTGAATCGATACAACCGCTTTTTGTGAATCCACCCTGCTTGTCCTTTTCACACTCCCGGATCGGCACGAGATGTCCTTTATCCCACCAAAGAATCCCTCCCGGAAGGCTGTCTACCGCGACTACGCTCCCCATCTTGTCACACCGGTCCCCAAGGGTAAGGTGGCACTGGCCAATCGGACAGGGAAGGAGTCATTGCACCGCATCGTGAGCTATGGTCGAAAATTGTCAAGGGGAGCGGTCTGAAGGGCGGTGCGTCCTGAATCCGTGTGGACCGTCCGGTCCCAAGGAATCCCTCCGTTTCAGCTTCAGTTACTTGGAGGGCTCGACAGGATTTATGCGTCTGCCTTCAGCTGGTCCAGATAATCCGCCCATGCCTGCATCATCTTCGTCCGTTCCGGCAGATAGGAGGTGCGGTTGTAGGCCCGGCCGTTGGGGTCCCGCACCGCGTGGGCCAACTGGTGCTCAATGAAGTCGGGCCGAAAGCCCAGCACTTCATCCAGAATGGTTCTCGCCATCGCTCTAAAGCCATGGCCGGTCATTTCCTCTTTGCCAATGCCCATGCTCCGCAGGGCGGCCAGAATGGCATTGTTGCTCATGGGCCGGTCTCCTCCCGGTGTTCGGGCACTGGGGAAAACATAACGGCCGTGCCCGGTCAGTGGATGCAGTTCGCGCAGGATCTCCACCGCTTGGCGGGAAAGCGGAACGATATGCGGAGTGTCGGTCTTAGTGACCGTAAAACGCCATTCGGCCGCTTCCAGATCAATATCTGACCATTGAGCGTGGCGCAACTCCCCAGGCCGCACGAAGACCAGGGGAGCCAACCGCAGGGCGCAACGCACGACCAGTGTCCCTTGGTAACCATCCAGCACTCGCAGCAACGGACCCACCTGCTTGGGCTCGGTGACGGCAGCGAGGTGTGTTCTCTTGACCGGTGCCAAAGCGCCTCTTAAGTCACCAGACGGATCACGCTGGGCTCGTCCAGTGGCCACCGCATAGCGAAACACCTGTCCGCAAGTCCGTAGGGTCCGGTGGGCGATTTCCAGAGTTCCACGCTGTTCGATCCGACGCACGACCGTCAACAGTTCAGGAGCGGTGATGGCGGCAATCGGCTTGCCACCCATCCAGGGAAAGACGTCCCGCTCCAGTCGGCTCAGCATCCGCCCGGAATAACTGGCGGCCCAGTTGGGAGAATGTTTGATGAACCATTCCCGGGCCACGGATTCGAAACTGTTTGCTGAGCGCTCCGTTCTGCTGGCCTTTAGCGCTTTTCGGTGCTCGCTCGGATCGATTTCTCGAGCCAACAGCTGGCGGGCCTCAGCACGCCGGCGCCGGGCTTCCTTCAACGAGACGTCGGGATAGACACCCAGGGAGATTCGTTTCTCCTTGCCTCCGAAGCGGTACTTCAACCGCCACCACTTGCCACCGCTGGGGGCCACTTCCAGATACAGGCCTCCTCCGTCGAACATTTTCCTGGCCTTCTTGGAGGGTTTAGCATGACGGATGGCAGTGGCAGTAAGGGGCATTTGGGGCAACTCCTGTTAGTAACTCCTGATCTGCCCCCAATATTGCCCCCAGTTGCCCCCGGCTGTCAAGGGATATTATTGGACGAGTCGGAACGACAAATTATCTTAAGTTCTTGCCGGAGGGGAGATTCGAACTCCCACGGGCGCAAGGCCCACTGCGCCCTGAACGCAGCGCGTCTACCAGTTCCACCACTCCGGCAGCATTTCTTCAACGACTTAAGGTCCTGTCCTTAAGCCGGTGGCTTGCTTCGGTGCCAAATAGGTGCCGACTTTGTTCTCCAGATGCTCTTTCGACAGCGCCACCACCCGGCGCTCGGTGGCCGGGCGAGATGTGAGCGCCGCGCTGAGGCATGTCCAAGCTGAGTTGGCCCGGGCAGCGCCGAAACAGTATGTAAGTCTACCCTAAGCCATCAGGAGATGTGAAGAGAGGGAGCCAATGCCGAGCTTGGACCCCTCCAGAATCGCGTCTGACACCCTCGATCGTGCAACGTGTGCCGGGCCAGACAAAAGAATAGCCCCTGACACTCGGGGGCACGCGCGCTAAAATCTAAGCTTGGCGCCAGGATTGCGGCCGTTTGGCTCCAGGGGCGTGACCCGACGAATAAGCTATGTTGATACTCGGAATTGGAGGCTGGCTGCATGATGGAGCGGCGGCGCTGGTAGCTGACAGCGAGTACGTTGCCGCGATCGAAGAGGAAAAGTTGCTGCGGCAAAGGCACCCTGGTGGTTTTCCGGAACAGGCGGTGACGACCTGTCTGAAGATCGCCGGTGCCAGGCGCAAGGATGTCGATATAATCGCCCTTTCAAAGCCGCTTGAAGCCGGTAAGGAAGCCAGTGCGCTTCTCCATTTGAAAACACTCTTTCCCAATTCGAGAATGGTGATTGTTGATCACCACACCGCCCATGCTGCAGCTGCCTTTCTCCCCTCTCCATATGAGAATTCTCGTGTCCTGACGTTGGATCACCACGGTGACATCTGTTGTGGAGCGACTTGGAAGGGTGCGGGAAATCAGTTGCTGCCGGTAGACACGATCTACTATCCGGACAGCCCCGCTGCTCTCTACAGCAGGGTCACAGAGCTGCTGGGCTTTCAACCCGATTCCGAAGAGCATAAGGTCCAGTGGCTGTCGGTTGCTGGAGAGCCACGGTTCAAGGAGATGTTTCTGGAAGTCCTCGGCATGGACCGAAATCCGCTTCCGAGACTTGACCACAGCTATTTTGATACTGGACGCACTACCGAGGGCGGCTTTAGCGAGCGTTTCTATCGCGAGCTGGACATCAAGTTCGACGAGCTCTTGGGCGAGGGCATTAAAGCGGATGTGGCCGCGAGCATCCAAGCAGCCATCGTGGAGGCAGTTCTGCGCATGGCTGGGGAAGGGCGAAATATCTGCCTTGGAGGGGGTCTGGCCTACAATGCCTTGTTGATTCAGAGCATTGAAGACTCCGGCCGTTTTCAGAATGTATGGGTCCAGCCGGTGGCAGGGAACGCTGGAACGTCGTTTGGCAGCGCCCTGTTCGCACTCCACCAGACCCAGCCCAGTGCCGAGAGGCGTGTCTTGCGCAACCTCTTCCTGGGTGGCGAGTATGGCGGCAATGAGATCAAGCTGGTGCTGGAGAATTGCAAACTACGGTTCGGCTTTCATCGGACGGAGAGCGAGATGGTGAAAACCGCAGTGCAGCGCCTGACCGACAACAAGATTGTGGCCTGGTTCCAGGGCCGATCTGAATTCGGTCCCCGAGCGCTGGGCAACCGCAGTATTTTGGCCTCTCCTCTGAATCCTTATGCCACTCAAAACCTCAATGAGTACATCAAGCATCGTGAACCTTTTCGCAAGTTTGCGGCCTCGGTTCCAGAAGAGCGGGCCTCTGAGTATTTCGAGGTTAGTGACAATGCGCGGTTTCTGTCGACGGTAAGCCGCGTCAAGTCCGCCCATCGAGAAACTTTCAGTCGGGCTTTGCTCGATCGTCACAGAATCCGGGTCCACGTGGTCTGCAGGGAAGAGAATCAACGCTACTGGGAGCTCTTGCAGGCCGTAGGGAAGGCGAGCGGTCTTCCGGTCGTCTACAACACGTCGTTCAACCTCTTCGGAGAGCCGTTGGTCTCGGACCCTCGTTCAGCAGTTCGAAGTTTCTACTCTTCGGGAATCGATACTCTCTTCATCGGAGACTTTTTCGCTGAGAAAGGGTAGCGCCGCGCCCGAGGGCCGTCCTTTTCTATGATGGGAAGCGATGGGTGGTCGCCTCCTCCAAGGGCTGCAGCCTGATCCTGAAACACTTTTGATCAGCTTGAATTCTGACGGAAGATCCCCTTGGAACGTCGCAACATTGGAACGGTCTTGGCCGGCGTCTGCTAATATTCCGGCGGGATGTCCGAACCAATCGTCGTAGTCGGGGGCAACGCGGCCGGGATGACAGCGGCCAGCCGCGCCAGACGGCTGGATCCGGAACTCGACATCCTGGTTCTGGAAGCGAGCCGCTTCATCTCCTATAGTATCTGCGGCCTGCCCTATTACGTAGCCCGGGTGGTCGGACGCCACTCCGATCTGGTTCAGTTCACGCCGGAGAGCCTGCAGGAAGAGAGGGGAATTCGCGCTCTCACCGGGACTCGGGTCCGTGAGATTATGCCCGGCCGGCGAGGGATCCGATATGTCGAATTGCAAAGCGGACAGGAGACTGTCATTGGCTACGACAAGCTGGTCCTTGCCACTGGCTATCACCCCAGATTACCCCGCTTCGTACCGGAGCACGAAGTGGGCGGTCTCCTCACCTTCAGCCGGCTCGAGCACGGGCTCCAGCTTCGTGAACTGACTTCGTCCCGCCCGCAGGCCGTCGTGGTGGGCGCCGGGTACATTGGACTCATGATGACCGAAGCCCTGATCTCTCTGGGTCTCGGTGTAACCCTTCTCGAGCGGGGCCGGCAGGTCTTCAGCCAGATCGACCGGGACATGGCAGAGCTGGTTCAGTCGGAGCTGGAGGAAAACGGTGTTCGGGTTCTCCTGCAGACGGGGGTCTCCAGGGTCGTGGAAGAACGGGGGCGCATCCGGGCCCTGGAGATCGGGCGGGGGCCCATTCCTTGCGACCTGGCTCTGGTGGACGTTGGAGTGCGTCCCAACACGGATCTGGCGGAGCGGGCAGCCATCCCACTTGGCATGAGCGGAGGGGTTCAGGTCAACAGCCGGGGAATGACGGACGTGACGGGGATTCTGGCGGCTGGCAACTGTGCGGAAACCATACACAGGGTGACCCGAAAACCAATCGTCTCCGCCCTGGGAACCACAGCCGCCAAGCAGGGTCGGGTGGTGGGAGAGAACCTGGCCGGCCGGCGTTCAGAGTTCTCCGGGACGCTGGAGACCTCCATTGAGAAAGTCTTCAACCTGGGAGTCGCCCGCACAGGGTTGACATCGCGGCAGGCATTCGCCAGCGGATTCGAAGCGGATTCTGTTCGTATTGAGGCCCGCGATCGGGCGGCCTACTACCCGAATGCGCAGCCGGTTCACGTCAAGCTGGTCTTTGAGCGCCGCACTTTGCGCCTGCTGGGGGGCCAGATCGTCGGCGGTGGCCAGTCCGCCAAACGGATCGATACGCTGGTTGCAGCCCTCAGCGCTGAAATGAGCATCAGGGATCTGGCTCAACTGGATTTTGCCTATGCGCCCCCTTTTGGGACCCTCTGGGACCCGTTCCAGATTGCCGCCAATGTGGCGCTAAGGAAAGTGTAAGGCACGGCGATCAACCCCGCCGAACTCACCTGGCTGGCAGCCGGCGACCTTCGGCGCGCCAGCCTGGCGTGTTTTGGCCCAGATTTAGCACCTAGAAGAGCAGGAGGAACTGAGAACACCTGAAATGCCGGTCCGGACGGGTATTTTAGAGTCAGTAAAAACTTCACACGAGGAAAGGAAGCATGTCGCGGCTACAGGATATGAACGACGCAGACAAATCGGTAATCGTTCTCGGAAATGTAACGAACATCCACTCCCAGCGCTTTATACGCCACTTTACGGCCAGCGGCTGGCGGGTTCGAATCATTTCGATTCAACCGCCAAATCCGGAAAATCGGCAGGAGTTCGGTGCCCAGCTTGTGAATTTGCCTACATATTCAATTTACAACCTGCTGGTTAAGTTACCGTTTCTGCGATACAGCCAATACCATAGCGTTACCTCCGGTGTTCGTTGGTTTGAACCCTATACCATCGCGGCACTGTTCACCTACATTTATTTGTTGTTCTCCATAAAACACATTGTCAAGCAAGAGAATGTGAAGGCGATGTTTGCCATCACTATCACTATGCACGGTTTTCTCGGCGCGCTGTCCGGCCATAGTAACCTGGTTGCTTGCGGTATCGGTAGGGACATCGCTCGCCATAAATGGCATACCGTAATGTATTGGGCCCACCACCGGGCCATCCTACGCTACACCTGCAATCGATGTGCCACGGTCATTGCTGGAGACCAGGCAACCTTTGAACCGATACTGAAAGCAAAGGGCTGTCGAACCGACAATACTCTGTGGTTCAACGGTTTCGGAGTTGATACCGACAAATTCGCGATTGACGAGGTGTCAATCAACGACAGATCACGTCAATGCTGCTTTATTTGTTCAAGACCCTTCCGTGCTGAATTTGATATGGAAAATATTCTCCGCGCCTTTAAACTCTTGTACAAAAGACAACCGGACATTAAGCTGATCCTCGCCACAGGAGCCCGCAGCGAAGCCAATCTAACCCTGTTATATGAACAACTGGAGAAAACCGGTTGTCGTGAGTTGGAGTGTATTGAAATCCTGAACCATATGCCTTACGACGATCTCCCTCCCCTATTGTCCGGATGCGACGTTTATATTGATCCCATTAATATCCACAAATGGCCTGACACTGCAGATTGGGGCGTCTCCGGTTCATTGCTCGAGGGCATGGCCAGCGGCCTGATACCCGTTATCAGCCGTAGGCCAAGCATTGATTGGATCCTGCCCGACGAAGCTGCCCCCTTTATATTCAAGGATTTCACCAGAGACTTGCCGCTGGCGTTGGAACGCCGCCTAGAGCTATGGTCGGAAGTTGTGTATGAGAGGCGGCGTATCCTGAATCCGTGACCTTCAATCATGGATTCACCCGGAGACCGAGAAGGAGGATACGCCTTGAAGAAAGATACTGTAGTTTCCATCGACGAACCAACCACAACGAAGGATGCCTTGACGGAAGTTCTGCGTGAAGGAGCACAGAAGCTTCTGGCTGAGGCGGTTCAAGCCGAGCTGGAGGAGCTGCTGGAAGAGTACGAGGGTCAGCGTGATGGCCAGGGCCGCAAACGTCTGGTTCGCAACGGCTACCTGCCGAAGCGTGAGATCCAGACAGGGATTGGAGGAATCCCGGTTCGGATTCCGCGGGTTCGAGACCGTGGAACTGGTGAGGAGTCGGAGGAGATCATCCGCTTTCGTTCCAGCCTGGTGCCTCCCTATCTGAGACGTAGCAAGAGCGTGGAGGAACTGCTGCCCCTGCTTTACCTGAAGGGGATCTCCACAGGAGACTTCTCGGATGCGTTGAGTGCACTGTTGGGGCCGGATGCACCGGGACTGTCGGCCAAGACGATCAGCCGGCTCAAAGGCAAGTGGGTCAAGGATTATGAGAAGTGGAGGCTGCGTGATCTCTCCAACAAGCGCTACGTTTACGTTTGGGCCGATGGCGTGTATGCCAACGTTCGCTTTGACGACGGCCGGCTTTGCCTTCTGGTGCTGATCGGAGCCCGTGCGGACGGCAAAAAGGAGCTGATTGCCGTGGAAGATGGCTACCGGGAAAGTGAGCAATCCTGGTGGGAGTTGCTGCGGAATCTGCGCTCCAGAGGCCTGCACAGGGGACCAAAACTGGCGATTGGCGACGGAGCGCTCGGATTCTGGAAAGCCCTGGCCAAGATCTACGGCAATACGCGACAGCAACGCTGCTGGATGCACAAGACGGGCAATGTGCTCAACTGTCTGCCCAAGGCCGTTCAGCCAAAAGCAAAGACGGCGCTGCATCAGATCTGGATGGCTGAAACTCGAGAGAATGCCTATAGGGCCTTTGACGAGTTCATTGCCACCTATCAGCTGAAGTTTCCAAAGGCCACGTCCTGCCTGGCCAAGGACCGGACAGAGTTGCTGGCTTTCTACGATTTTCCAGCCGAGCACTGGCCACATCTGAGAACCACAAATCCGATCGAGTCGACCTTCGCAACCGTGAGACTGCGAACGGCCAAGACTCGAGGCTGTTTGTCCAGGCAAACCATGCTGACGATGGTCTTCAAACTATGCAGAAGCGCTGAGAAAAGATGGCGCCGGCTACAAGGTTGCCGGCGCCTCGGAGAGGTCATAGAAAACGTCACATTTGTAAACGGAATCCGTGAAAACGAGGTCGCCGCCTAATGGGTCCGTACCCAACTTTTGACAATAACTCTGGCGCCTATTCTGCCAGGCATGACGTAAAATTGAGGTCTGCGTTACGAGAATCTGTGGTAATGAAAGCAAATTGGCACAAGAATGTTGCCACAGTCGAGTCCCTGCTTGAGCTCTTGTCAATAGGTGTGGAAAAACATCAGGCGGCTTTCTCCTCCGGGACTTGGTTGACCGGGACTCCATTGACATATTTGGCGCCCTGGTAGACGTCTTTCATCAGCTCCGGTGCCTTCAACCGGCGGAATCGCTGCTCCGCCACCAACAGCATCTTCCAGATCACCGCCTGGGCGTTTTCCACTTTCTTGAATCGCTTGGCCGCGTCCGTTCGCAGCCGAAGAGCGGCAAACGGTGACTCCACTGGATTGGTGGTTCGCAGATGCTGCCACTGCTTCTTTGGATAGTTGTAAAAGGTCACCATCCGGTCCCAGTCCTGCTCGATTAGCTCAGCCGCCAGAGTCAGCCCTCGCTGCCGGCACCAGTGCTGAAAAACCTTCTTGAGTCGTTGTGCTTCTTCTCGAGTCTCGGCGTAAGGGATCTGCCGCAGGATCAGCAAGGCCGGCTTGTGCACTCGCTTAGGGAGCTTGGCCAGCAGGTTGACGATCCGATGATTCCAGCAGCGCTGCTCCTCGGCCTGGGGATAGACGTTACGCAAAGCTCCCCAGATGCCCAGGTGGCCGTCTCCGATCACCAGCCGTGGACAGCCCATCCCCCGGCGCTTCAAGTCGCGCAGTACTTCCGACCAGCTCTGAGTCGATTCCCGATAGCCGCTCGTGACCGACACCACGGCTTTGCTTCCGTCACTTAAGGCGGCCAGCACCACCAGCAGGACTGCCTTTTCCTTCTCCAGACCCGCCTTGACGTAGATTCCATCTACCCATAAATACACCACTTCCAGATCATTCAAGGGTCGACTCTGCCAGACTTCCCATTCGGCCTGCCACTTCTCTTTCAATCTGGCCACCGTGGAGGACGACAGGTGCGCCTTTTCCCCTAAAAGCCCTCTCAGAGCCAGATCAAAATCCCCCAGCGCCAGACCATGCAAGTACAGCTCAGGGATCAGTTCTCGAACCTGCCGCGTCCGCTTGGCAAACAGGGGCAACACCCGACTTTCAAAGTGTTCCTCTAGATCCCGCACTCGAGGCCTTCGAACCTGGATCGTCCCCGAGCTCAGCGTCAGATGCCTCGGCTTCCCATATCCATTGCGATAGCCCGACGGAGCGTCCACGGCCCTTCGCCGCTCACTCTTACGCCGCCCTAATAACTCCGTGACTTCCTCCTCCAGCAGCTCTTGAACCCAGCCTTGGATCTTCTCCCGCACCCAATCTTCCAGCTCCTCGAAACAAACTCTTGACTCCACACTTCCCTCAATGTTCTGCTTGCTCATGCGGTGTGTACTCCTTCCGTTGCGGGCCTTTCGGCCCTGGGTTTTAAATCAACCCGGAAGGATACTCACCGCCTATGCTATTTACACACCTTCTGATGGTAGCTCCCCTGCTTTTAAGAAAGAGCTAGGATTTAAAGGCCAATACTTGGTATCCAGGCCAAATAGCTCAATGAGAAAAGTACCTTTCAACCTGCCGTATAAAGGAACCATAGGAAATATCCTTAGCCTTTTTATCCTGGTTCTGGCAGCTGGCTACCTGTACCTTTTCCGGGAGCAATTCACAATTCTGCGGTCAATTGAGGCAGGGCAGATCCTCGGCATCGTGCTTGTGAGTTTCGCTTTTTTTGTTGCAACGGCCTTTAACTTTGCCCTGCTGGTCGCAATGGTCGGCGTACGTCTATCGGCCCTGGAACTATTGAGCCTGACGTTCCTAACCACCTTTTTCAATTACCTTGGGCCTCTCAAACCCGGGGCCGCAATCAAAGCCATGTACTTAAAGTCGGAGAAACAGTTGAACTTTGCCCAATTCTCAGCTGTGTTAGCGGCTAATGCATTTCTGATGGTGTTCTTCACCGGTGCGGTCGGCGTGGTACTCATCTTGCTTTTGTGGAGCGAGCTACCATCAGAAGGTGTGTAAATAGCATAGGCGGTGAGTATCCTTCTGGGTTGATTTAAAACCCAGGGCCGAAAGGCCCGCAACGGAAGGAGTACACACCGCATGAGCAAGCAGAACATTGAGGGAAGTGTGGAGTCAAGAGTTTGTTTCGAGGAGCTGGAAGATTGGGTGCGGGAGAAGATCCAAGGCTGGGTTCAAGAGCTGCTGGAGGAGGAAGTCACGGAGTTATTAGGGCGGCGTAAGAGTGAGCGGCGAAGGGCCGTGGACGCTCCGTCGGGCTATCGCAATGGATATGGGAAGCCGAGGCATCTGACGCTGAGCTCGGGGACGATCCAGGTTCGAAGGCCTCGAGTGCGGGATCTAGAGGAACACTTTGAAAGTCGGGTGTTGCCCCTGTTTGCCAAGCGGACGCGGCAGGTTCGAGAACTGATCCCTGAGCTGTACTTGCATGGTCTGGCGCTGGGGGATTTTGATCTGGCTCTGAGAGGGCTTTTAGGGGAAAAGGCGCACCTGTCGTCCTCCACGGTGGCCAGATTGAAAGAGAAGTGGCAGGCCGAATGGGAAGTCTGGCAGAGTCGACCCTTGAATGATCTGGAAGTGGTGTATTTATGGGTAGATGGAATCTACGTCAAGGCGGGTCTGGAGAAGGAAAAGGCAGTCCTGCTGGTGGTGCTGGCCGCCTTAAGTGACGGAAGCAAAGCCGTGGTGTCGGTCACGAGCGGCTATCGGGAATCGACTCAGAGCTGGTCGGAAGTACTGCGCGACTTGAAGCGCCGGGGGATGGGCTGTCCACGGCTGGTGATCGGAGACGGCCACCTGGGCATCTGGGGAGCTTTGCGCAACGTCTATCCCCAGGCCGAGGAGCAGCGCTGCTGGAATCATCGGATCGTCAACCTGCTGGCCAAGCTCCCTAAGCGAGTGCACAAGCCGGCCTTGCTGATCCTGCGGCAGATCCCTTACGCCGAGACTCGAGAAGAAGCACAACGACTCAAGAAGGTTTTTCAGCACTGGTGCCGGCAGCGAGGGCTGACTCTGGCGGCTGAGCTAATCGAGCAGGACTGGGACCGGATGGTGACCTTTTACAACTATCCAAAGAAGCAGTGGCAGCATCTGCGAACCACCAATCCAGTGGAGTCACCGTTTGCCGCTCTTCGGCTGCGAACGGACGCGGCCAAGCGATTCAAGAAAGTGGAAAACGCCCAGGCGGTGATCTGGAAGATGCTGTTGGTGGCGGAGCAGCGATTCCGCCGGTTGAAGGCACCGGAGCTGATGAAAGACGTCTACCAGGGCGCCAAATATGTCAATGGAGTCCCGGTCAACCAAGTCCCGGAGGAGAAAGCCGCCTGATGTTTTTCCACACCTATTGACAAGAGCTCTTGTGGAGCACCGCCAACATCTTCTCGATCGAACTACTGCTACTGTCTTCCCTGGCGACCTGCGGCGCACTGATCCCCTTTATTGTCCCCATTTCCTCGACGAACAAAACAGGCAAACTCTGGCGCAGCATCGACAACGCCTTACTGAGCTTTGCGTTGATCAAATCCCAGAAGGGCATGATTCTTCTAGTGCTTCTGTCGATACTTCTTCAGTTTGTACTGGCGGCCTGGTTGGCAGATGATTGGCGACAGTTAGAATTCCCCGCGATTCACGTCATTAGAGAATCGAACCGAAGCCAGAAACTTGCCTCACGGTAGGAATCGAACCCAGTTCCGAACACTTTATTAGCTCCTTACCTCAGAAACAACGGGTCGGGGTGAGGGAGCCCGGAGGGCGAAGCCAGACCCGTTTTGCGACCGTCTGGTGGAGCATCTGGGCGACGATTGGGACCCGATTTCGGAGGCTGTCGGTTCCACACGAGCGATCTCGGCCTTGAGAGTGCTCTCTCCTGATTGGCGACAGTTAGAATTCCCCGCGACGACAAATAGAAATCCCCGCTTTTTCAGGGCTGATCCTGACCATGAGGACATGGTTAAAGATCAGCAAGTGCGGAGGTTAGTGAAGTTGCGAAAGAACGAGAAGACGCTAACGATGGCGGCGGCGAGAGCGGGGCTGTCGCGAAAGACGGCTCGGAAGTACCTGAAGTCGGGAAAGCTGCCGAGCCAGTGTCAGCCGGAGCGGTATTGGAGAACTCGATCGGATCCGTTCGAGTCGGTATGGCCGGAAGTGGAAGAGATCCTGAAGCGATCGCCGACGGTGGAGGCGACAGCGGTGTTCGAGTATTTGTGCCGTCAGCAGGAAGGGGCCTTCCAGCAAGGCCAGTTGAGAACACTGCAGCGGAGGATCAAGCAGTGGAAGGTAGAACACGGAGAAGCGAAGGAGGTGATGTTCCCGCAGAAGTATAGGCCGGGACATCAAGCACAATCGGACTTTACCTTTATGGGGCGTCTGGGAGTGACGATCCAGGGTCAGCCGTTTCCCCATCTGCTGTACCATTTTGTGTTGGCCTACTCGAACTGGGAAGCGACCACGCTGTGTTTCAGTGAGTCGTTTGAGAGCCTCAGCCTGGGGCTTCAGAACGCGTTGTGGGAGTTGGGGGCGCTGCCCGAGGAACACCGAACAGACCGGCTCTCGGCGGCAGTCAACAACCTGAAGCGGGAAGAGTTCACCGAGCGCTATCAAGGGTTGCTGAACCACTTCGGGATGCGCTCGAGTCGCACCCAGGCAGGCAAGGCACACGAGAACGGGGATGTGGAACAGGCCCATCACCGCTTGAAACGGGCCATCGAGCAGGAACTGCTGCTGCGGTGCAGCCGTGATTTTTCCAGCCGGGAAGAGTACGAGGGCTTTGTAGCGGTGATTGTGGCCCGGCGCAATGCGGCCCGACAAAAGCGCCTGGGAGAAGAGCTGGCAGTGATGCGCCCGTTGCCGGCACGCCGTCTGGATGACTTCACCCGGCAGTGGGTGAAAGTCTCCCCCAGTAGTACGATCCGGGTTCGCCACAACACCTATTCGGTGGACAGCCGGTTGATCGGCGAGCGAGTGCAAGTGCGGGTGTGGGCGGATCAGCTGGAGGTCTACTACGGGGGTCAGCGGCAAGCACGGATGCCCCGCTTGCGAGGAGAAGGCAAGCATCGCATTGACTACCGGCACGTGATCCATTCGCTGGTGCGAAAACCGGGAGCTTTTCTTCGCTATCGCTGGCGGGAGGATCTGTTTCCGGGGATCTTGTTTCGAGTCGCCTACGACGAGCTGCGCCAGGATTGTCCGGCCACGGCGGATCGCCAATATCTGAAAATCCTCGAGTTGGCTGCCCAGGAAGGAGAGCAGCGGGTGCGAGAAGCGCTTCAGGGGCTGATTGAGAGGGGACAAAACATCCGTTTCGAAGCACTACGAGAATGCCTCGTCGATCCGGTGGTGGAACCCTGGGAAGTGGCGGTGGAGAAGATGGACGTGGGCCTCTACGACACGCTTCTGGAGAGCCGGGAGGTGAGATCATGAGCACAGGCAACTTGATCCGGCTTCGCGAGTGCCTTATCCAGCTGCATCTACCGGCCTTTCGGGAGCACTACGCCGCCCAGGCGGCACTGGCCACCAAGGAAAGTCTGTCCTATCCCCGGTTTCTACTCTCGTTAAGTGAGATCGAGGTGGTGGAGCGGCACGAGCGCAAAATCCAGCGCTTGCGCCGAATCTCGAAGCTTCCCTGGGAGAAAACGCTGACGGCGTTGGACCGCTCGCGCTTGCCCCAAAGCGTGGATCGACAACTGACGGCGCTGCTGGAAGGGACGTTTTTGGATCGCGCCGAGAACGTCTTGGCTTTCGGCAACCCTGGAAGTGGCAAGACGCATCTGGTCTGTGCTCTGGGCCAGGAGTTGATTCTGCTGGGGCGCCGGGTTCTGTTCTCTACCTGCGCCCTGCTGGTACAGCGATTGCTGCGGGCCAAGATCGATCTGACCCTGGAGAAGGAGCTCAAGAAACTGGATCGCTTCGAAGCTCTCATAGTCGATGACATCGGCTACGTTCAGCAAAGTCGGGAGGAAATGGAGGTTCTTTTCACACTGCTGGCCCATCGCTACGAACGTCGCAGCATCTTGCTGACCAGCAACCTGATCTTCTCGGACTGGGAGAGGATCTTCAAGGACCCCCTGACAACGGCAGCAGCTATCGATCGGCTGGTGCACCACAGCGTGATTCTGGAACTCAACGTCTCGAGCTACCGAATGGAGAGCGCCAAGGCAAAGCAGCAGGGAACCACGGAATGAGGAAAACGGGAGGAGGTCAAATCCGGGCAAATCGGCTGATTGGGCCCCCGGAAGTGCTGGCTGGGGACGATAGACGAGTGCCCGCCAAGGGGAGAGATCGTACAGCTCCCTACGGAGGCCGCTCAGGATCCTCGTGGATCTGGTCCACTCCCCTCGACACCGGCGCGAGCGAGGGGGAGCTCCCTTCGGGCTACGCTCTCACTCCGTCCCCTTCGCATTCTAAGAACAATCTCTCTTTTTTACAGAAAGGAGGACCGCGGAAAAGAGTCGTCTCAGAGGACGGCTACAGCTCTTTTTTATTTAATCCCTTTGGTGGGGATTTCCAGTTGTCGCCGCGGGAATAATAATCGTCGTTGATCAGGCAGAATTCGTGTATGCCGCATTCGGGCACGACATCTCCTTTTTAATGGGATTAGTGGTGGGAGTTTTTGCATCGCTAGCAGGTCTCTTTGCGATTACGCCGAATAACTTAGGTGTACAAGAATTTGTTGTTGCCTACCTGGTATCGGTAATGGGTATAGATTTTGCTACCGGAATGGCCGGCGCTGCTCTGGCACGGGTCGTCCATATTGCCCTGACCTTTACCTTAGCACCACCGCTGGGATATTTTATGCTGAGAAAATCTGCGCTAAGTTGGTCTTCATTGACGGGCATAGGCAAGCAAGAAAGTAACTAGGGGCCAGGGGAGGCAGCGAGGGTGAGCCCGAACAGAGTGCCCCTTTCGACGGCCGACTTAAGGCAGCTCGTTGAGCGGTCTGCGGGCCTTGCAGGAAAGCCCTCGAAGTCTCTGCCGGTGACGGGATCCAAACCAGTGGTCGAGGCAGCACTGTTGGCTACTGCACTGTCCGGAAAGTTCACGCCGCTACTTCGGGCGTCTTTTCGCCGACCGCTTTGTTGCGCTGCCTCAAAAGACTCCCGGCCTTCCTGCGTCGCGCACCTCACTGTCGACAAGAATCCCGAATTAACAGCGCGAACTTCCCGGACAGTACACTAGCAGTCCGTATCTGGACTCCTCCTGTCAAGGGTCCTGTTCATTTTTTCGAATTCAGCTGATCTGGGCCCTGGCGACGAAACTCGGATGCTGGGTTGAAGCCAGGAGTTTCGCTGCAGGTCCAGAATCGCTATCGGATCATCTTCTCCTCCTTGGGTCTCTGGCATGAAAGCATCGACTTTTTGCGATTCGGTGTGGACTGCAGTCGTATCTCCGGCCTCTTAGTGGAGCTGTGTTCTGGCTCCGGGCCATGATGAATATTCGCGCGTGGGGCGCCTATCGTGGTGACGGCCATCGAGTGGCCAAGGCTGCTATCGGCGTGTTCCCCGCGCCGGTCTGACCGGTTCGCCATCAGTTCGAATCCTCTCATGCAGTTCCCAGGGAAAGATCTTGACAAATCTTTTATCGCTTAAGCTCGCTGGGGTTCATAGGCGGCGTCACGGGTGGAAACGGCCCAGAGTAGACGGGCCAGCTTATTGGCCACAGCCACTGCCGCTTTGTTGTGCCCCCGTCGTTTTTCAATCTCCAAACCCCACCTGTGCAAACGGTCTGGCCGCTGCTTGGACTTGGCCGTCCACAAGACCGATCGCCCACCGTGGATCAAGAGAGTGCGCAAATAGATGTCCCCTTGCTTGCTGATGCACCCGAGTCGACGCCGCAGACCGCTGGAGTGCTCCCGCGGTGTCAAGCCCAGATAACTGGCAAAGTGTCGTCCCGAATCAAAGCGCCTCAGATCTCCCACAAAACCGGCCACCGCTGTGGCTGTCAGCAATCCCACCCCGGGGATCGACTGCAGTTGTTCAATCGCAACACTCTGTCGCGATAGCGCTTTCAGTTTCCTTTCGATCCGATCGATTCGCCCCTCCAGCTCTCTGACTTCCAGACAGATCTCCTCCAGCACCGATCGGATCCCATTCGGAATCTCCACTTCTGCATCTTCGATCCATCCTCGCACCCGCTCCACGGCCTGGCAGGCTCCAACGGGAATCGTCAAACCGAATTCCCGTAGAATGCCCCGCATCGTATTGATCCGTGCCGTGCGGGTGCGCATCCATGCCGTCCGCACCCGATGTAAGGCGGTCAACTGCTGCTGCGATTCATTTTTGATCGGAACCGGTCGAATGGCACTGTTGCGGTGGGCTTCCAACAACCCTTTCACATCACTGCGATCCGTCTTGTTGCGTAACACGTACGGCCGGACGTAGGCTGGCGGCAGCAGCACAACTTCGTGCCCCAGTTCCCGGAATCGCCGGCCCCAGTAGTGAGCCGAACCGCAGGCTTCCATCAGAATCGTTGCCCGTTGTTGCTTGGCCATGAACCTCAACAACCGAGTTCGACCCAGGCGATGCGTCTTCTCCATCCGACCAGGCTGCTCGGAAATCCCAATCTCAAAGACCGACTTTGCCAAATCCACTGCGATTGTTCTATGCTTCATTTCAGACTCCTCCTGATACAGTTAAAAACTTTGGCTCTGGCACTTTAGATGCCGTCTAAGCCTAAAGGAGGAGTCCATCTCATCATGGTGAAAGTCGAAGATAAGGGGTCACACAGTGACACTAGACTGACCCCATGGCAATGGGGAAAAAGAAACGTCGACAGCAAGAAGACCTGTGGGTCGCCACCAGTGAGCTGCCCCGCCCCGCCGGCCATCCCTTCTACGAAAGACTAAATGGCCTTTTCAACGAACACGGCTTTGACGACTTCGTGGAGGGACTGTGTGCGAAGTTCTATGCAGACAAGATGGGGCGACCGAGCCTGGCTCCGGGAGTGTACTTTCGGCTGCTGCTGGTGGGGTATTTCGAAGGGATCGGATCGGAACGAGGAATAGCCTGGAGAGCAGCTGATTCTCTGGCACTGCGAGAGTTTCTGGGATTGAAACTGAGCGAGTCGCCGTCTGATCACTCCACGATCTCCCGAACCCGACGACTGATCGATGTGGCTACCCACGAAGCAGTCTTTGACTGGGTACTGAAGCGGATCGGGGCGAGCGGCCTGCTGCGGGGCAAGACGATCGGCATCGATGCCACTACGCTGGAAGCGAATGCAGCGCTGCGCAGCATCGTGCGCCGGGACAGCGAGCAGGGGTATGAAGAGTTTTTGATGGAGCTGGCGAAAGCCTCCGGGATTGAGACGCCGCGACGGGAAGATCTGGCCAAACTGGACCGCAAGCGCACGGGCAAAGGATCGAACCGGGTTTGGAAGCACCCGCATGATGCGGATGCGCGGATTACCAGAATGAAGGACGGGCGGACGCACCTGGCGCACAAGGCGGAGCATGCAGTGGATCTGGAGACCGGAGCGATTGTCTCGGTGACGGTACAGGGAGCCGATCAAGGGGACACGCAGACCATGGTGAAGACCCTGACGGAAGCGGCCGAGAAGGTGGAACAAGCGCTGCCGGAGGGACGAGGCATCGAAGAGGTGGTGGCCGACAAGGGGTATCACAGCACGCAGCGGATGGTGGACCTGGATGCGGTGGGACTGCGCAGCTATGTGAGCGAACCGAGGCGAGGGAAGCGACGCTGGCGAGGAGACCGGCAGGGGCAGGAAGCGGTGTATGCGAATCGGCGGCGCATCCGGGGAGAGCGAGGGCAGCGGCTGCTGCGGCAACGAGGAGAGCAGCTGGAGCGACCCTGTGCGCATCTGTACGGGAGCGGAGGGATGAGACGGCTGCATGTACGGGGACATGAGAATGTGTTGAAGCGACTGCTGATCCAGGTGAGCGCCTTCAATCTGGGGATGCTGATGCGTCAGAGCCTGGGTGTGGGAACGCCGCGGGGTCTGCAGGGGCGGATTTGCGCCCTGATGCTACTGATTTTGTCGCTGTTCAAGCGTCTTAAGGGCCTGTTCGGACTGATTCCGGCTGCTTGGCTCGAAAAACCCAACTCAGCGACCCCTTCGCTGCTTCCACCGGTGGGTACCACCTGAGCTCAGAAAACGTACTTCCACCATGATGAGATGGACTCCTCCTTTAGGCTTAGACGGCATCTAAAGTGCCAGAGCCAAAGTTTTTAACTGTATCAGGAGGAGTCTGAAATGAAGCATAGAACAATCGCAGTGGATTTGGCAAAGTCGGTCTTTGAGATTGGGATTTCCGAGCAGCCTGGTCGGATGGAGAAGACGCATCGCCTGGGTCGAACTCGGTTGTTGAGGTTCATGGCCAAGCAACAACGGGCAACGATTCTGATGGAAGCCTGCGGTTCGGCTCACTACTGGGGCCGGCGATTCCGGGAACTGGGGCACGAAGTTGTGCTGCTGCCGCCAGCCTACGTCCGGCCGTACGTGTTACGCAACAAGACGGATCGCAGTGATGTGAAAGGGTTGTTGGAAGCCCACCGCAACAGTGCCATTCGACCGGTTCCGATCAAAAATGAATCGCAGCAGCAGTTGACCGCCTTACATCGGGTGCGGACGGCATGGATGCGCACCCGCACGGCACGGATCAATACGATGCGGGGCATTCTACGGGAATTCGGTTTGACGATTCCCGTTGGAGCCTGCCAGGCCGTGGAGCGGGTGCGAGGATGGATCGAAGATGCAGAAGTGGAGATTCCGAATGGGATCCGATCGGTGCTGGAGGAGATCTGTCTGGAAGTCAGAGAGCTGGAGGGGCGAATCGATCGGATCGAAAGGAAACTGAAAGCGCTATCGCGACAGAGTGTTGCGATTGAACAACTGCAGTCGATCCCCGGGGTGGGATTGCTGACAGCCACAGCGGTGGCCGGTTTTGTGGGAGATCTGAGGCGCTTTGATTCGGGACGACACTTTGCCAGTTATCTGGGCTTGACACCGCGGGAGCACTCCAGCGGTCTGCGGCGTCGACTCGGGTGCATCAGCAAGCAAGGGGACATCTATTTGCGCACTCTCTTGATCCACGGTGGGCGATCGGTCTTGTGGACGGCCAAGTCCAAGCAGCGGCCAGACCGTTTGCACAGGTGGGGTTTGGAGATTGAAAAACGACGGGGGCACAACAAAGCGGCAGTGGCTGTGGCCAATAAGCTGGCCCGTCTACTCTGGGCCGTTTCCACCCGTGACGCCGCCTATGAACCCCAGCGAGCTTAAGCGATAAAAGATTTGTCAAGATCTTTCCCTGGGAACTGCATGAGAGGATTCGAACTGATGGCGAACCGGTCAGACCGGCGCGGGGAACACGCCGATAGCAGCCTTGGCCACTCGATGGCCGTCACCACGATAGGCGCCCCACGCGCGAATATTCATCATGGCCCGGAGCCAGAACACAGCTCCACTAAGAGGCCGGAGATACGACTGCAGTCCACACCGAATCGCAAAAAGTCGATGCTTTCATGCCAGAGACCCAAGGAGGAGAAGATGATCCGATAGCGATTCTGGACCTGCAGCGAAACTCCTGGCTTCAACCCAGCATCCGAGTTTCGTCGCCAGGGCCCAGATCAGCTGAATTCGAAAAAATGAACAGGACCCTTGACAGGAGGAGTCCGTGAAAGAACCGGCCTTCCTGCTGGCCATGGATCGGGTCGTCGGTCGCATCCAGATCCAGCACCATCTCCTCGGGCGCCGATTCGTGGGACTCCACGAAGGGCTGCTAGGCGTCCGGTTTCTCTTATGGAGCTGCGCTGCCCTGCCTGCGGACCTTTCTCCTCTGGAATTGCACGGCCGTTTCCTGGATCTGGTCATCCAGGGAGAATCGACTCGGCCCCTGGCTCTTCGCTGGAGCCGGCAAAGCGGCGACCGTTCCTTCGACACTTTTCTGGAGGATTCTCCCCCCATCAGGGAAGCTATGAATCTGGAACAAAAAGCCCTCCTGAGCTGGGACCAGGGGAAGCATGACGAGGCAGTGGACCTTTATCGTCGAGCTGGCGGGTTGCTCCTGCTCGAAAAGGCATTCAGCGAAGCCGCCTTCTGCTACTACTTCATCGGTGAACTGCTGGCCGAAGAAGAAAACATAGAGCTCAGTTCTCAGTACTTGAGAGCGGCGCTCTCCCTGGCCGGAACCAGATCCCGACCCTTTCTTACCGGTCTCATTTTTCAGGGTCTTGCCAACAACCTGTGGTTTTCGGGCCACCTCGATTTGAGCGTCTGGGCTTTTGGGGAAGCCGAGTCGTGCTGGGAGCGGATTCAATTCTCACACGGGCACATCGCGATACTTCACAACCTGGCCCTTCTCTATCGTGAACTCGGTTTTCAATCCACGGCGCAACGGTACTACGAAAGGGCACTCGAGCGCCTCGAGGACACCGCTGAGATGCCCGAGATCTCCTTCCAGATTCTGGCCGGCTTCACGAAGTTTCTGGTCGGCTCCGGTGACAGGGAGGGCGCCCTGGCGACCCTTGAGAAGGCCCGCAGACAGCCCGGCGAAGACCCATTCGAGCTGCTACTGCTCGAGTACGCGGTAAACCCGGGTGAGGCCACCAGAGAGGCTCTGGCCGGAGCCGCTGCACCCTCAGCCCGGGCCGCCATCCTTCGCAATCTGGAGCTGGTCAAAGGGGCTCCTGGAGGAGCGGGCGCCCGGGGACTCCTGGTCGAGGCCCGGCAACTGGCTTCACGAATACAGAGCCGCTTCCTGCGCCGCCGGGTGGAAATCGAATTCGGCAAGTGGCTGGAGCGAAGCCAGCACAGCAGGCTGGCGGAGGATTCATACCGCCGGGCGCTTGCCGATGCCGAGGTGTTAACCGGCGATCTGCTTTTTCCGTTCTCGAGAATGGCTGATCCGGCGCTCGACGGACTGGTCAGAGCCCTCATCAACCAGGATCGGTGGGAAGAGGCTCGAAGTGTGATCCGCAACCAGCTCCGCCGCCGGCTGGACAAGACCGTGAGAGCTCTTACAGCCATGGAAGACTCGCCGCGGAGCGCCGACGAATTGAGCCTGCTGGTGGAAGCAGCTGCGCGGCCCGCGGCATGGGGCAGGGAACCCGTCCCACGGGCGCACCAACGGGATGAACCCCTGCCCGCGGACACACTCGAGATCGAGCTATGGCCTGATGGGAACAGGATCTATATCTGGCTCCGTGACCATACCCGGATGAAAGAGCACTTGACAGTTCGTCTGAGCGAGAGCGTTTCGTCACTGGTTGACGCTGTCGTGAGTCCCCTTTACACAACCGGGCAGGGCCTCCCGCCCCCTCCCCCGATGAACGCGATTCGCCGCCTTTCGCGGGAGCTCATCGGGCCCCTGCAAACACACTTGCAGTATCCAAGGCTGTTGTTCATCCCTCACAAAGAACTCCAGCGGCTTCCCTTTGAGATGCTCCTGAACCGGGATGGACAGCTGCTACTCGATGAGTTCTTCATCAGCTATCTTCCCCCCACCTCTAAACTACGGCCGGCCGGCTCCGGAACACCGCTGGCCGTTCTTCCCGATCTGGGCCTGGGTCACGCGATGGCGGCCCGGGAAAGGTTTCTCTTTGGCCTCCTCTTTGGTGATGGCAATACCTCCCCTCATATCGCAGCCGTCACGAGTCGGGAGTCGGATTGGATCCATGTGTCGAGTCATCTTTCCTTCGATCACGATCTCTGGTACCGATCGAGACTCAGCGGAGAAGGGGCTCAACTGGACCTGTGGCAGTTTCTGCGCAGCCGGTTCCGCTCAACGCTGCTATCGCTCAGTACCTGCGACGCCGGAAACTCCCACGGGTGGCGCACCCCCTTCTGGATGGGGATCGCGGGCGTGCTGCTGGAAAGAAACACGTCTGCGCTGGTGCTGAACCGATGGAAGCTGGACGAGGCATCGGTGGAAGTCTATCTGGAGTTTGCCGAGCGGGTATGGCAGGGGGCCAGTCTCGATGTCGCTTTGACCCAGGCCCGCCGCAATTTCAGGAGAAAGGTCAGGACGCGAGGCCGGGTCCGGCTCGACCTGGAGCATCCGTTCTTCTGGGCCGGAATCAGCTACATAGGAAGGCCGGGAATCGTTCTCTATCCCAAGCGAGAGCCGATTCCCTGGACCGTCCTGCTGTTCCCGCTCCTCATCCCGGTTTTCACTCTGATCGAGCGCCTGGTGCACCCGCCCCGCCGGGCCGGCACGAGACCGGCCCCTACGATTCTCTCTTAGCTGGTGACCTCAGCATCAGGATGTGGCTGTCTCCGGCTCGGATTCTGCGCGTGATTTGGTAGTGATCGCCGGCCACTTCGTCGCCGGTTCTGCTGGAAACTTCGAGCAGTACGAGGTGTTGGGGAGACGACTCATTCAGGGCGCGATGAACGGCTTCCAGGAGGCGGGCATAGTCCTGGAAGTCATAGGGCGGGTCCAGAAACACGAAGTCGACGACGCGACCGCGCAGCCTTCGGAAAAGAGAAACCGCATCCTCACGATACAGATCGAAGCCGCGTTTCACGCCACACAGCCGGAGGTTGGTTTCCACTACAGTTCTGGCTCGGGTGCTGCGATCATTGAAGATCACGTGGCCGGTTCCCCGACTGATCGCCTCGAGACCGACCGCCCCCGATCCGGCGAAAGCATCCACCCAGCAAGAACCTTCGACCAGGCCGCCCAGGACGTTGAACAAAGACTCCCGGAGCCGATCAGTGGTGGGTCGCACCCCCGGGGCCGGCCGGGCCAGTTTTCGCCCCCTGAGAGTCCCTGCAATGATTCTCAAGAGCTCGCTCCCTCAAACACTATCCGATGCGAAAGAGCCCGAAACGCCGTTCCCATTCGCCGGCGAGCTCCCCGAAATCTTTCTCGGAAGACCCGGCCTCCAGAGCCCTCTCCAGCCATTCCTGAGCATCCACCTGGGCTCGTTCCAGCCAGGGTCGATCGCGCACCAGGTTGGCAAAGCGGAACTGCGGGATTCCGGATTGTTTCGTGCCCACGAAATCTCCGGGTCCACGCAATTCGAGGTCTTTCTCTGCGATTCGAAAACCGTCGTTTGTCTGCTGCATGATTCGAAGCCTCTCTCGGGCCTCAGCGGAAACTCCGCGCCCGGCCAGCAGGACACAGTAGCTCTTGTCCCGGCCCCGGCCGATGCGCCCCCGCAGCTGGTGCAGCTGTGAGAGGCCAAAGCGGCTGGCGTGCTCGATCACCATCAGGCTGGCATTGGGCACGTCGATGCCGACCTCGATCACGGTGGTGGAGACGAGTACGTTGATTTCGCCTTGTTTGAAACGAGCCATCGTGCGCTCTTTTTCCTCCCCGGACTGCCGGCCGTGGATCAGTGCGACTTCAAGGTCCGCAAAGACTGTCTGCTGAAGCTGTCGGGCCGTTTCCGTGGCTGCCCGGAGCTCGAGCTTCTCGGATTCCTCGACGAGCGGGAAAACGATATAGCATTGCCGGCCCTTGCGTACCTCGTCCCTCATCTTGGCGTAGACCTTCCGGCGCTCGGCTTCTCTTCGCAGCACGGTTCGAACGGGCCGGCGCCCCGGCGGGAGTTCATCGATGATCGACAGGTCGAGGTCACCATACAGCGTGAGGGCCAGGCTCCGCGGAATGGGAGTTGCCGTCATCACCAGCGTGTCCGGCTTGTCACCCTTTTGCTGGAGCTGAGAGCGCTGGCGGACGCCGAATCGATGCTGTTCATCAATGACGACAAAGCCCAGCCGTTGAAAGGAGACGCCCTTCTGAAAGATTGCGTGAGTGCCGATCGCAATCTGGATTTCGCCCGCCGCCAGGCCCTCGAGGATCGCCTTGCGCTCCCGGCCCTTGACCCTGGCCGTGAGCAGGGCGATCGAATACCCGACCTCTCCCAGGTAGCGGTTCAGAGTTTCAAAGTGCTGCTCGGCCAGAATTTCCGTGGGTGCCATGAGCACGGTTTGAACGCCGTTCTCGACCGCGACAATCAGGGCCTGGACGGCCACGATCGTCTTTCCGGATCCGACGTCCCCCTGCAGCAGTCGCGACATCACCCGGGGCCCGCACAAATCGTCGACGATCTCTTTCAGCACCCTCTTTTGAGCCCCGGTCGGGTGAAACGGAAGGATCGACTTAATGATGTCGCGCATGGCCGGCGTAATGCCCAGTCTCCGCTCTTTCGGCTCTCTCCGGCGATGCTCCTTGAGCACCTGCAGCCCCCGCTGGAAGTCGAAAAACTCTTCATACGCCAACCGGTGCTGCACTACTGTGCGACCCCGCTCGAGCTCGGCCAGGAACTCCGACTTTGACGACCCTGGCGGCAATGACGGAAAGTGCAGCTGATTCAGGGCTTCTTCGAAAAGTGGGAAGGAATACCTGGATCGCACCCACTCCGGCAGAGCGTCGGGCAAATTGCCCCGAAGCCCCTCCAGAAGGCGAAAAAGAATGGTGCGCAGTTGAGACGGCGTGAGGGCTCCAATGCGGCGATAAATGGGGACGATGCGTCCGCTGTGGATCGAGTCCTCTCCACCGGCAGTCAGGATCTCGAACTCGGGATTGACGAGTGAAACACCCAGGCTGTAGCCGTCCAGACGGGGAACCCCATAGAGGACCACTTCCTGGCCCTTCTTGAAAACGCGCGACAGGTAGGGTTGATTGAAGAATTTTACGGGAAGCGTCGCCGTGTCGTCCGAGACAAGAAGCTCGAAGATCGGCATTCGCTTCCGGTGCGTGGTGCGGCCGCCCAGAGTCAGGACTCGACCGCGAATGAGGGTCCTGGATTCAGGGTTGATTCTGGCGATCGGGCAAAAGTTGGTCCGGTCTTCGTAACGAAAGGGCTTGTGGCGAAGCAGATCGGAAGCGGTCTCGATCCCGGCCTTCTCCAGCACCGCCGCCCGCCTCTCTCCTACGCCCTTAACGTATTGAACCGGGGTGTTCAGGTCCATGGGGATCAAGAGAATTAAAAATTAAAAATTGAAGATTGAAGATTGAAGATTGAAGATTGAAGATTGAAGATTATTCGCTTCGCTCATTGCAACACCTGGCTCCGCAAGATCAAATTCCCAATTTTCAATTTTCAATTTTCAATCTTTAGTTAAAAGGAATTCACCTTTTATCCACCCTTTATACTACCAAGACGATAAGTCGTGGAACGGGAGACGGGGAACGTGGAACCCATGCTATATTGACTCTTATGCGCTCTCAGCTGTGGCCTTTCTTCGGGTTGCTGATCCTCAGCCTGGCCAACTGCGGCAAGGGCCTGGATACGCGCGTCGCCAACTCGGTTCGTAACTATGACGGGCTTGCCCTGGACCAGGAGCATGTCGAGATTTTGACCGCTCAGGAGTCGGGGGATACGATTCTGGCCGAGATTCGCGTCACAACGGCTGTTCGCCTCGTGAAGAGGGAAGGGAAATGGGAGCTGGCCGAGATTCGGCTTGGAGATCGACGCTGGGAAAAAGCGGATCACATCCTGACCTTACTCGATGAACAGCGTTTGGAAACGACCAAAGGCCGACTCCATCAGCTCCACCAGGCGATGCACCGGCACCTGGAGTCGGAGGGAACCGTACCGCAGGTAGAGACCTTCCCCGCTCTCGTAGATGTCCTGTACCCGGGTTTTCTGGAGCAGGCCGTGCGACTGGATGCGTGGTCGAACCCCTTCATCTACGAGGTCAGATCGCCTCGGGAATGCGACTTGCGGTCCGCAGGAGCCGACGGTGTCGACGGGACGATTGACGACGTTTCAATGGAGACTCTCCCTTGAGAACAGCTCTGGTCGCCTCTCTGGGAGGACTGCTTCTACTGAGCTGCACGAGTGGTCCAAAGACCCTTCCCTGGCGGCCGGATTTCAGGCAGGCCCTGACCGATGGCCGGGAGTCGGGTAAGCCGGTCTTGACCTATCTCTATACCGACACCTGCACCTACTGCAAAGAGATGGAGGCGACCACCTTCAAGGACCCATTGCTGGTGGAAGGGATGGGAGATCAGTATTTGTGGGTCAAGCTGAATGCCGAAACAGACCCCGTGGGCTCGCAACTGCGCGAGCAGTTCTCGGTGTCGAGTTATCCCACCATTGTCGTTACCGACTACGACGGTTCGGAGATCGATCGGTTGAACGGCTACGTCGAGGCTTCCGATTTCAAACGACGGATCGAGTCTTTCGTGGCCGGTCCCGACACTTTCAAGGGTTTGCAGCAAAGGCTTGAGACCGAGCCGGACTCGCTGCCCACCCACTTTTCACTGGGTGAGAAGTACCTGGAGCGGGGTCGTCTCTTCACGGCAGCCAAACATTTCGTCCAGGTCATCGTCAGCGACCCGGAAAACGTGCAGGGGTTGACCGACGTGAGCTACTACTGGCTGGCCCAAACTCTCGCCACCGGCGGGCAGCCCCAGGAAGCGCTCAATCAGCTGGCTCGACTGAGCGATCGGTTTCCCTCCAGTCCGATCCTGGCTGACGCCTATCTTCTGCAGGGTCAGATCCACGCCTTTGGGAACCGGCCCGAAGAGGCGCGGGAGACATTTAGCGTTTTCCTCGAGAGATTTCCCGGGCATGAGCAGAAACCCTGGGTCGTGCAACTCCTCAGAGAGCTGGATCCCGCCCCCATGCCCCTGGCGGCCAGTCACTGAATCAATCCGAGCCTTGTGTCCCGTCGTGGCGTGTGTTAACAGATAGGAACTGTTTTCGCTTGAGGAGATCATCGTTTTTCGGCCGGCACCGCAAGCTGCGCGGCTCAGGGAGGTCAATCAATGCCCGAGAATCACACACCACCAGGCCCCGGGGGATCGCAGGATCAAAGTCCGGGAGAAACCGGAGGCCCACAGCACCAGGGCGCGCCGCCGCCACCCGAGCCTCCTCCTCCGGCTGCTTCTTCGGGGGGCGACAAGAGCCTGATGTTGATACTGAGCTATCTCGGACTCCTGGCAATCATTCCGCTGCTGGTCGACAAAGACCAAGAGGTGCAGTGGCACGCCAAGAACGGGCTGGTCCTTTTGCTGGCGGTCGTCGCGATTGTAATTGTCACAAGCGTTCTGGCATTCGTTCCCGTGCTGGGTGGGATTGTCGGTTGTCTAGTCTTCCCGCTCTCCACCATCGGGTACCTCGTTCTCATCGTGATAGGCATCATGAAGGCCCTCAAGGATGAGAAGCTTCGACTTCCGGTTCTATCCGATCTTGTAGATCAGTGGTAATCAGTCGCAAGACGAAGAGCTGGGCGGCTCTCGTACTGGCGGTCTCGATCCTGCTGGGGCCCGGAGCCCCATGGCTTCTCCAGGCCGAGATCGACCTGCTGCGCATCTATCAGCAGCGGGCCAGTCCGCTCGCCGAGCGGTTCATAATCTGCCGGTTTGATCCCAGTTGCTCTCACTTCGGGCTTGCCTCCCTGCGTGAGTTCGGATTGTGGAAGGGAAACGCGCGCATCGCCGGGCGCCTGATCCACTGCTCTCCGATCGGGTTCGTGTGGGACTCCCTGAGTTCCACGTTTCACGTTCCACGTTCCACGATTTGAACTGAGCTGGGGGATAGGGCCAAGGCTTCAGTTGAAGGTTGAGGCCCCGCTGCCGTGAGGTCGGTCGGCCGGCCGGTTGTGGTTATTCCCGTAGAGCTCCCTGACCGTAGACTACGAATTTTCTAGCGGTCAGTTCGCGAACGCCCATGGGGCCGAAGGCGTGAAGCTTGTCGGTGCTGATGCCGATCTCGGCACCGAGTCCGTACACTCCCCCGTCGGCAAGCCGTGAACTGGCATTCACCATGACCGAAGACGAGTCGACCTGGCTGACGAAGGCCCGGGCGGCCGCGTAGGATTCGGTGACGATCGCGTCGGTGTGCCGGGATCCGAAATCGGCGATGTGCTGAGTGGCTGATTCCAGATCGTCGACTACCCGCACGTTGCACTCCAGGCTGAGGTATTCACGCCGGTAGTCCTCTTCGGCAACCGGCTGATCGACCTCGGCCAGCTCGGCCGTGCGCGGGCATCCCCGGATCCGGACACCCTGGTGCCTCAGCTCGGTCACTACCCGCGGGACGAACCCCTCTGCGATCGGTGCATCAATCAGCAGCGTTTCCAGGGCATTGCACGTTCCAGGTCGTTGCACTTTGGCGTTGACCACAATGCTCAGGGCCATGTCCGGATCGGCTTCCCGATGGACAAAGGTGTGGCAAATCCCTTCGAAATGCTTGATGACCGGAATCCGAGACTCTTCGACCACCCTGTGAATCAGGGCCTTTCCGCCCCTCGGGATGATGACGTCAACGAAATCGTCCATGCTCAAGAGCTCTCCCACCGCCTCCCGATTCGTGGTCTCAATCAACTGCACTGCGTCGGGAGTCACTCCGGTTCTCTCAAAAGCTTCACGAATGCAGCCGCCGATCGCCAGATTGGAATGAATCGCCTCGGATCCTCCCCTCAGTATGGCGGCGTTGCCCGCCTTGAAGCAGAGTGCCGACGCGTCTGCGGTTACGTTGGGACGGGACTCGTAAATGATTCCTACGACACCCAGAGGAATCCGTATCTGTCCAACCTCAAAGCCTCCCGGCCGGGTCCACTGCGAGACCACCTCGCCCACCGGGTCAACGACGGAGGCGATCTCCTCGACCGCCAGCGCCATAGCCTCGATTCTCCCTTCGTTCAGCTCGAGGCGATCCAGCAGAGCGCTGCTCAGGCCGTTGTCTTTACCGCTTCTCAGGTCCTTGCGGTTTTCCTGCTCGATCCGGCCTGCGTTTTCACGAAGCGAAGCGGCGAGGCCGAGAAGAGCCCGCTCCTTGACCTCTGGCGTGAGGCAGCCCACCAGGCGAGCCGCTGCCCTGGCCCTGGTGGCGATCTCGAGGACATGCTCCCGTACGCTGGCGATGGCTTGTGCTTTCATTCTTGTTTCTTTCCACTGAAGACTACCATGTCGTCGCGATGGATGACCTCCGAGGCCTGCCTCGGCCCCAGAATCTCGGCGATTTCAGAGCTCTTGCGACCTTGAATCGCCCTCAGGTCGTGTGACGAGAACCTCACCAGCCCGCGGGCGATCGGTTCCGACCCGGCTCCCATTACCTGGATCAAGTCCCCTTCTTGAAAGTTGCCCCGAACCTCGAGGACACCCGAAGGCAGGAGGCTCTTTCCCCCGGACTGAATGGCCGCCTCGGCCCCCCGATCCACGCTGATAGTCGCATCGACCGGTGTTTTTCCGGCGGCGATCCAACGCTTCCGAGCCGAGATCTTTTTCTCGCTGGGTTCAAACCAGGTCCCGACCGGCTCACCCGCAAGCACTCTCTGGATGATGTTCTTCTCACGGCCGCCACAGATGTTGGTGAGGATCCCCGCATCACCGGCCAGAGTAGCGGCTCGCAGCTTGCTCGGCATTCCCCCCAGTCCAAAGCGGCTCCCCGTGTCTTCTCCCACCACCAGATCCGTATCGCGGTCCCGGTAGACAATGGGAATTCGTTTAGCCCCGGTTTGGCCGGGTGGGCGATCGTAAAGGCCGTCCACGTCGGTGAGGAGAATCAGCAAGCCGGCTCCAATCTTTCCGGCGATCAGGGCGGAGAGTTGATCGTTGTCTCCAAACTTCAATTCCTCAACAGCTACCGTGTCGTTCTCGTTGACTATGGGCACGACTCCCCAGTGCAGCAGCGTCTCCAGAGTATTTCGCGCGTTCAGATATAACTCTCGACTGTCAAAGGTGTTGCGTGTCAACAGGACCTGGGCGACCGGAAGTCCGTGCTGGTTGAAGGCCAGTTCGTACTGGCGCATGAGCCGGGACTGGCCAACCGCCGCCAGGGCCTGCCGTTGACTCAAGTCGGTTGGCGGATTCTCCAGGCCCAGCACGAAGGCCCCCGCGCCAACGGCCCCCGAGGAGACCAGGATCAGTTCTTTTTCCTGGTGCCGCAGCCGCGAGAATTGAAATGCAAGGTGGTCGATCATTTGCAGGTTAAGGCCTTGCTCCTCGCCCCGCAGAAGGTTGGTGCCCACCTTGATCACAATGCGGCCCGCATCCCGGAGATTTTGCTCGACAAATTCCATGGTCCGTACCGTGCTTGCCACCATTTTAGCGTTTCAGGTTCGGGGGTGCCTGTCAGCTTGTCCGGCCTGTCAGTCCGTCAATCCCCAAGCCAATCCAAGTGCACGATCTGGAATCTGCAGCGGAGAACTGCCAGAATTGGGTCGATGGCGAATCTGCGCACCAGCCCTCGCAAGTTTGATGTTCTTGTAATCGGCTCTGGAGCCGGTGGGGGCACGGCGGTTCGTGTTCTCACAGAGAAGGGAATTGAAGTAGCCCTGCTGGAAGCCGGCCCTATGCTGAATCCGCGGCGCGACTTCAAGGAGCACGCCTGGCCTCACGACTTGCCCCACCGCGGCGCAGGAGAGAAGGGCGAGGCCTATTTCGGGAAGGGGAAGCCGTTCGGATACTTCAGGGCCACATTTGGGGACTGGGAACTCGAAGGTGAGCCCTATACGGTGGCGGACGGGAGCCAGTTTCGGTGGTTTCGTTCCCGGGTGCTGGGAGGCCGCACTAACCATTACGGTCGCATGTCCTTCCGCTTCAGCGATTACGACTTCCACCCCTACGACTTCGATGGGCTGGGGACCAACTGGCCGATCACGTACCAGGACATCGGGCCCTACTACGACAAGGCAGAGGCGTTCATCGGTGTTACTGGGACGGTGGAAGGGATCCGCAGCGCCCCCGACGGGATTTTTCAGCCGGCCCCGCCACCCAAAGTCCACGAGCTCCTGATCAAGCAGGCGTGCGATCGGCTGGGAATTCCATGCATTGCCAACCGCAGGGCGGTCATCACCCAACCGCTGAACGGTCGCCAGCCCTGCCACTACTGTGGAATGTGCGGCAGAGGGTGTGTGACAGCCTCCAATTACTCGTCCAGCACCGTCGAGATCCTGCCTGCGCTGAAGACCGGGAAACTCACTATCTTCGACAATTCCATGGCACGAGAGATCCTCACCGACGATGAGGGCAGGGTCACCGGGGTTTCCTACATCGACAAGACAACTCGCCGGGAAAGTCAAATCCACTGCCGCGTCCTCGTGCTGGCCGCCAGCGCCTGTGAATCGGCAAGGTTGCTCCTGAACTCGAAGTCGAGTCGCTTTCCGGCCGGTCTGGCCAACAACTCGGGGGTTGTAGGGCGCTTTCTCATGGACACCGTAGGCTTTAGCGTTGCCGGCTATGTGCCTGCTCTGGAAGGTCTGCCTCGATATGACACCGACGGGTTCGGCGGCGCCCATCTGTACATGCCCTGGTGGCTCTACGACCGGAAGAACAAGGACTTTCCGCGCGGGTACCACATCGAGATCGGCGGTGGTTATCGCCAGCCCCAGATCGGTTTCGGCGCAAGTACCATTCAACGCCACGGAGGCTACGGTCGTGACCTGAAGGCCGCGATCCGTCGCGAGTACGGGTGTTTCGTCCGGTTCGCGGGCCGGGGCGAGATGATTCCCAACAACCTGAGCTACTGCGAGATCGATCCAGGAGTCGTCGACCAGTTTGGGATTCCGGTGCTTCGCTTTCATTTTCGCTGGAGCGACTACGAGTGGAAGCAGGCCCGGCACATGGAAGCGACCTTCAAGGAGATCATCGAAACCATGGGAGGGACCGTCCAGGGGCTTTCCAAGCCAGGCACTGAATCCCAGGGGATCTCCGTTCCCGGCACGATTATCCATGAAGTGGGGTCGGTCCGAATGGGGAACGACCCTCGCAGCTCGGCCCTGAACCGATTCAACCAGAGTCATGAGAATCCCAATTTGTTCGTTGTCGACGGAGGCTGCTTCGTCAGCAATCCAGACAAGAATCCAACGTTGACGATTAACGCCCTGTCGTGGCGTGCCAGCGATTATCTGGCTGAAGAAATGAGAAAGGGTCATGTCTGAGCCTGAAAAGTCCATCCCCGGGGCTGCACAGCTTAGCCGCCGGCACATGCTGCGGTCGATTGCACTGGCTCTCACGGCGGCCGGATCGAGTGGGATCAGCCTGCAAGCCGGTCGCTTCGTCCACTTCCTGGCACAGGAGGAAAGGCAGGAGGAGGGCGGCTCCTATCAACCCCTTTTCTTCAAAGACCACGAGTTCCAAACCGTACGGCGGCTGACCGAACTGATCATCCCTGCAGACGAAGTCTCGGGGAGTGCCCTGGAGGCCGGAGCCCCGGAGTTTATCGATCTTCTGTGCAGTGAGAATCGAGAACTGGCCGGTGCGTTCACCGGGGGGATCCTGTGGCTGGACAGGGAAATGCAGCGGCGGTGGGGAAGGCCCTTTCTGAGTGCCGCTGAGCAACAGCAGCATCGTATGCTGAAGACCCTCTCCGAGGAAGCTCGCCACCAGGAAAGAAGAGAGCAGGCCGCCCGCAATCCAACGTTCAAGCTCGATCCGTCGCACCTTGGCTTTCTTCAGTACACAGCCGAGCCGGCGTCCACACTGGGGCCGGGCGGCCGCTTCTTCGTGTGGGTCAGGCGAATGACCGTTGATGCTTTTGCCACCAGCCCCATCGGAGTGAAGGATCTCGGGTATCAGGGGAACAGCTACTGGGAGCGATATAGCGTCCCTCAGGAAGCCATCGACTACGCCCTCCGCCGCAGCCCCTTCAAGGAATGATCGCCGGTCTCGCAGGTAGCCGCGGGAGAAGGGAGCCGGATGACTCCTGAACTGGACGCCCAGATCCACTTCAGCTTCAACTACTACAAGGGGCTCGGATTCCTGGTATCTCTCGTTCTTCTCGTCGTGCTGCAGATCCTTTTCCCGAATCGTCTGGGGATCAAGGCGCTATTGAAAAACTGGAAGGTCAACGTTCCGCTGGCCTTGATCAACGTAGCGCTATTGGCCTTGATCTGTGGCGCCTGCGCTTCGGCTCTGGCGGTTTCGGTCAGGCAAGACAGCGGAGGTGCCTTTGAGATGCTGGGCCTGTCTTACCCGTTGCAGGTGGTGCTGACGGTTCTGCTGCTGGATCTTGTCGCGTATCTCTGGCACCGCGCCAATCACGTGTGGGGAGTGCTGTGGCGTTTTCATGTGGTGCATCATTCCGACGCCACCTTTGACACCTCGACGGCGGTGCGTTTTCATGGCGGCGAGCTGCTGATTTCCCTGGGTGTGCGGTTGCTGGTGGTCCTCGTTTTCGGTCTGCCGGTCCTGGGTCTCATTCTTTTCGAGCTGGTCTACGGGTTTTTTAACCTGCTCGTCCACAGCGATGTCCGGCTGCCCGAACCGCTGGACTGCCGGCTCTCCCTGGTTTTTGTGACTCCCTCGTTGCACTTGATCCATCACTCACAAAACAGGGAAGAGCACAATCGGAACTACGGGACGATTTTCTCTTTCTGGGACAGGGCCCTGGGCAGCTATCTGAGACCGGTCTCGGGCGCTTCGGTCCGGGTCGGCCTCATGGAAACGGCAGCGGACCTGCCCTTGAGAGACCTCCTGCTGCTGCCCTTCCGCCGGCGTGCCCGAGGCGCCGCCAGAGAGGACAAATAGTGCCAGAGTTCAAACGTCCTGCGATCCAAATGAAAGAGTGGGAGACATCTGAGCTCATAAGTCAAGAGAATTGTCTCCCTTTTTTTTGAAGCTTATCCACAAGCCGGTTGCATCAGAGCCACAAGAGGAGAGTTGCTCCTCTGGAGACTCCGGCAGTAGAGTTCCTCGTCATAGTGGACTCGATCCATCCAGCAACGGAAGAGAATGCGAATCCATTTGTAAGCTAAAGATCGAACGGCAGCGTGGTGTTTGAGACCGCGCTGACGTTGCTGCAGGTAGTAAGCACGAGCCCAGGACGATTGCGGAATTGAGCAGGCCGCAAACTCATGAAAGGTTTGGCGAATAAACTTGGGACAGCCTCGACGCCAGACCACCTGAGAGAGGTGGACCCCATCGGTTGGACCACTTGGCGGCATTTCTAAGGTGGACTCCGCAGTTGTTGTTGCCGCCAGTAAGGGAAATTCTGAGAGGGGGCGAGCCTGAGGGCAAGGTCCCTCTCAGAATGTTTTTTCAAGCCAGTGTACACCTCCTCCGGCGTCGCCCCAGCGTGCGCCGAGTGAGGTCTCTCGCTGTTGTATAGGTCGATCCAATGGCCGATCCCTTGACGGGCTTCCGACCCGGTTTCGAAAGCGTTCAGATAGACGCATTCGTATTTGAGTGAACGCCACAGACGCTCGATGAAGACGTTGTCCATCCAGCGGCCTCTCCCGTCCATCGAGATACGCACCCCGGCCCCTTTGAGTAGTCCCGTGAACTCCGTGCTGGTGAACTGACTCCCCTGGTCTGTATTGAAGATCTCCGGGGGATCGTACCTGTTGAGCGCTTCCTCGAGTGCTTCGCAACAAAAGGACGGCTCCAGCGTGTTCGACAGCCTCCAGGACAAAACCCAGCGGCTGTACCAGTCCATGATCGCCACCAGGTACAAAAAGCCCCGACGCATCGGGATGTAGGTGACATCCGTGCACCACACCTGATCGGGCCGGGTGACCGCCAATCCTCGAAGAAGATACGGATACACTCGATTCTCCGGGTGAGGCCGTGAAGTCCGCGGCTTTTGATAGATGACCGCCAGGCCCATTTTGGCCATCAGACGACGAACCCTCTTGCGGCCTACCCGACCGCCCCGCCGTTTCAAGTGATAGACCATCTGCCGGGATCCGTAGTAGGGGGTCTTTAAGAACTGCTCGTCCAATCGTCTCATCAGTTGCAGGTTTTCTTCGCTCTCGCCTTTGGGCTCATAGTACAAAGTCGAACGGTTCAGACTCATCAGCCTGCATTGTCTACGAATGCTCAGCCTCGGGTGCTTTGGCTCGATCGTGGCCCTTCTGGCCTTTACACTCAGCGATCGAGCGCTTTGGACAAAAAATCCTTTTCCACCGTCAGTTCGCCGATCTTGGCATAAAGCTCTTTGGTCTCCGCCTCGCTTCCTCTCTGACGCTTCTCAACCTTGCCCGCGAACACATCGCCCAGACCTTCCCGGGCCCGCTTTTTCCAATTCGTGATCACACTCGGATGGATCTCGTAGCGAGCCGCCAACTCGCTCAGGGTGCGTTCGCCTCGAAGCGCTTCCAGCGCCACCTTCGCTTTAAACTGAGCTGAGAAATTCCTTCGTTTTGCCATGACTCCTCATCCTTTCTGATTCAGGTCGGAGCCACCTTAACAAATGGTCCAGTTTCCCGGGTCCACCTCTGAGAACTTCGTCCGCTCTTTCGTGTTACGGGAGCGCTGCCGCTCCATTTTTGGACCTCTTCAGCATCCTCAAAGCGACTGCGATCCGACCCGAAGGCCGCCAACAAGCGAGGAGCCAGAGCCGGCCCGGCTCCGCTGAAGCTTGCAAACAGAGCGGCATCTTCATGCTCGGCGAAGAGCGTGGCAATGCGGTTGTCGTAGCGTTTGATGATCGGCAGCAGAACCGAGAGCTGTTCGACCAGGCCCACCAGTTTCAGTGAACCGGCTCCAATGAGAGCCTCATCCTGGGTCAGTGGGTAACTGGCACGGATCTGCTTGAGCAATGTTTGCAGCTTCGTCTCGGCACAGCGTACTCGATGTCGTGCCATGCAGCGACCCAGTACATCGATCCGCACTTTGCGAGCCTGCTCCAAGGTGGGCCAGCGCCTCAAAAACTCCAGAGCCAGCGGCCCATCCAACTTTGCAAACCACTGCAAAGGCTGCGGATAGTAGCTCTTCAAGACCTCGCGCAGTTGCTGCACCAGTTCTTTGCGCCTCTCCACCAACTGGCGTCGCCCCTCCACCAACAGCGCCAGCTCCCGGGTCTGGGCCGCCTCCGGTCTCCAACAACGCAATCGATCCCGGTGTCTGTACACCAGCTCCAGCAACAAGTCCGAATCTTCCGGATCATCCTTCTTACCGGAGGGTGAAAATGCCTCTCGATAGCTCGCCACCGTCTTCGGATTGATCGGGTACAGGTGCAAAAAGTCATAGCACATCAGCGCCGCCATCAACCCTCCCCGCTTTTGCTCCAGGGCAATCACCACAGGACGACCCTCAAAACGGGTTCTTAGCTGGCGTACCCATTCGTGCAACTCTTCCGGGTCTTGCCGCACCTGATACCTCTCTACTTCCCGACTGCCGGCGGCCCGCAGTCGGATCTCATGTTGATCTTCGGCCCAATCCAATCCTACCCATGCTGCGATCTGTTCTGTGGCTAACATTGCGCCACTCCTTTCTGCGCAGCACACGCTTGCCCAGACCTTGCGCAACCCTTATAGTCGAGTCCTCGAAGGACAGCATCTAGAGTATGCGTTTGCTGTCTGTGCACCGTGGCGTTCGAAAGTCTCCCACCAAGCGTCTCGTACGCTGGCGCCTTAAATTCGTAACGCCACGGTGCGCGTGCTGCACAGAGGCAATCAAATCCTCGATCGCTCCCGGCGCAAACTTTTTTCCACAACCCAGAAAAGAAAAAAGCAGCAAAAAAGAAAATCGCTACTATTTCTAATCCATCGTTGGAAAATAGATCGTTAGTAACTATAAGGCGCCTCAGGGCGGCGACCGAGGTCCCTCAACGGCGGGCCGCTAATCTCGGAGCCCACTACTCGTAAATGACATCCGAGAATTTCTGCCCCTTCGACCCCAGCCGGGCGCCCACAGGGGATACGCTGTGGGACCTGCCTTTCGATACGGCCAGCGCCCGGCTGATCGTGATTCCCGTTCCCTGGGAAGTGACAGTGACTTTTCGAACGGGGACGGCCCGGGGACCGGAGGGGATTCTGGAAGCGTCCTCCCACGTGGATCTCTATGACGCGGCTTATCCTGAAGCCTGGAAGCAGGGAATCGCCATGATGCCGATTCCCGAAGATTTGAAGAACAAGGGCCAGTGCCTGAGACGGCTCGCGGAGTCGGTTGTCAGGGATGTCGAGAGCGGCAATCTCTCTTCCCGAACCAGGGAGTGTCAGGACGAGGTAAATCACGGCTGTCGTGAAATGGTGAGATGGGTGCGAGCCAGATCGGCTGATGTCTTGAAGAAGGGAAAGCTGCCGGCGGTCGTGGGCGGGGATCACAGTTCTCCTCTGGGTCTGATTCAAGCGGTGGCCGATCAGGGATACGACTTTGGGATTCTGCAGATCGATGCACATTCGGACCTGAGGCAAAGTTATCAGGGCTTTGAGTTCTCTCATGCGTCGATCATGTTCAACGCGCTGGGTTGCCCCGGGGTCCGGAAACTGGTCCAGGTAGGGGTTCGAGACTACAGCCTGGAGGAGGTCGAAACCGTCGCTCGGGAGTCCGGTCGCGTGGTTCTGGTTGAAAGCCGGCGCCTGTGGCGCAGGAGTCTGGAGGGAGCTACGTGGGCCGAGCTCTGCGCCGAGATCCTGCGCGACCTTCCCGGCAATGTGTATGTCAGCTTTGATATCGACGGCCTGGAACCGTCGCTCTGTCCCGGTACAGGCACACCGGCCCCGGGTGGATTGATGTTCGAACAGGCTCTTTACCTGATCGACGAGATTGTGGCCAGTGGAAGGCGAGTTGTGGCTTTCGACCTGTGCGAGGTGGTGCCGGGCATCGATCTGGCGGACGCTTATGTGGCTGCGCGGCTGCTGTATCGCTTGTCCTGTGCGGCTTTGGCTTCGCTCGATGGGTAAGGCTGGTTGACGTGGTAACGGGTAACCGTTCGAAAGCTATTCGCTCTGCTCATTGCGGTGGCTCGGCACGCTTCTCTCTCGCCTTGAACATCACTGGGAGTAGTCGATGCACAACGCGCCGCCGATGGTTTGAAGGTTGAAGGTTCGTGGAACGTGGAGCGTGGAACATGGAACGTGTAGTGGGAAGGCGCCAGGGCCCGGTTAGCGAATTCCTGCGCCGGCATTTTCGGCATTTTAACTCGGCTACGCTGGTGGAGGCGGCCGAAGCCTATTGCAGGTTGCTCGAGGAGGGGGGCTCGATGATGGTCACTCTGGCAGGGGCTATGAGCACGGCTGAACTTGGATGTTCCCTGGCAGAGATGATTCGACGCAAGAAAGTGCACATCATTTCCTGCACCGGGGCAAACCTGGAGGAGGATCTGTTCAACCTGGTGGCTCATGGCGACTACATGAGAGTCCCCGGATACCGCGAGCTGAGCGCTGAAGACGAACAAGAATTGCTGAAGCGGGGACTGAATCGGGTGACGGATACCTGCATCCCTGAAGAGGCGGCTATGCGTCTGCTGGAAGCGCGGGTGCTGAGCCGGTGGCAGCTGGCCCAGGAAAAGGGCGAGTGGTATTTTCCACACGAATTCGTGTTCCAGGTCCTGCGGGAAGGGGATCTTGCATCTTCCTACCAGATCGATCCGGCAGACTCCTGGGTGTTGGCCGCCTCTGAAATGAACCTCCCTCTGGTGGTCCCGGGCTGGGAAGATTCGACACTCGGCAACGTGTTCGCGGCCCGCTGCATGGAGGGAGGATTGAGTCCGGAGATTGTCAAGTCGGGAACCGAGTACATGATGGCCCTGGGCGACTGGTATGCGAAGGAGTCGCAGGGCCGGCCCATCGGTATGTTCCAGATTGGCGGTGGAATCGCAGGCGACTTTCCGATCTGCGTCGTTCCCATGCTGAGCCGGGACCTAAAACGCGCAGCGACCCCGGTGTGGAGCTACTTCTGTCAGATTTCAGATTCAACCACCAGTTACGGCTCCTATTCCGGTGCGGTCCCCAACGAAAAGATCACCTGGGGCAAACTGGGCGTCGAGACTCCTAGATTCATGATCGAATCCGACGCCACCATCGTGGCGCCGCTGGTCTTTGCCTGGGTGCTGGGGTACTAGGAGGTTCCATGTTCCACGTTCCATGTTCCATGTTCCATGAAGCTTCACTCTGCCGGACTGACCAGGCGTGCGGGATCGGGGACTCTCTGGAGTACCAAAGTTTGAGAGCCTCTTCCCGAAAGGTATCTGTCGCCCCTCCAGGGCTGATGGTCGCTGTCCGCCGTTGTCCGCGGGCTTGCGCCCACGGCTATTCCCTTCCGGCCGCTCCGCGGCCTTTAGACGTTATTCCCTAGCTGCTGCTGGGCGGCCTCGAAAACAAGCCCCCGGAGGGGGCGAAAGACAATAGCCGAGGCCGAGAGGCCTCGGTGCACAATGAGAGCCCCCTCAACCCCCAGCCGGGTCAGCGGCGGCGAACTGAGTCAGTGAGTCCCAGCTGAACCACTGGGCCGGATCGCGGTGGATCACCGTTTGCAGCTGGTCCGCGCAGCGCTGTACATCCTGCTGCAGATCGCCGGACAGCTCAAGCTCGGGCAGCACCTCCAGCCGGTGCCGGAACCAGGATCGCGAATGACGAAGGTTGAAGTAGGGAATGATCGGGCATTGACAGTCATAGGCCAGGCGCACCAGGCTCGAAGTGAGCCGGCAGCGCCGTCCCAGAAAGCTCACCGGGATGGCGTCATTCACCCAGGTCGGATTCACATCCACAGCCATGGAGACAAGCTCGTTATTGGTGAGGGCCGGCTTGATCCTCAGAACCGCCGCTGCCAGATTCGGATTGTCGCCACTGTGAGCGTAGATCAACGGGCGTCCCATCTTTGATTCCATCCAGCCGACCTTGAGCAGGGCGAAGCTGCGAAAGGCCGGCTCGATCGACTTATCCGACCGGTAGTCGCGGGCCACATGATGAATGGGATAGCCCAGGATTCCCAGACCCACCATACCTGCACACACCGCCCCCAGATGACCGGTCAGCAAAATGGCGCCTTTCCCCTGAGCCAGGGCGTGATCCAGATGCCGCAACCCGGAGACGTCAAAGTAACCGTCCAGATTCCGTCCAGACCAGAACGGATAATAATAAGAGTCGAGATCTTCGCACGCGATGTGCTCAAAGCAACTTCGAGCCATTAAAGAGAGACGTCCAGGGGTTGCCTCAGGGGAGAGTGCGCGCAGGCTGTTCAGGATGGCATGCCGGTTGGCGGGGTGCCTGCGCTCCAGCGACTGCCCCAGATTGCGGGCCAGCCGGTAGGCGGTCCGCCGCGGCAGCGCTGCTAGAGCTACCAGCAGCCCGAAGAAATAGAATTGGTCCGGCAGGCGCCGCAGCCTCTTCTCCACGCCGGCATGGTAATCAAGGAACTCGCTGACGCTCAACACGGGTTGCGCCAGTGGTACGTTTTCCAAAACGTACCACTACCCGGGATCCGGCTTGCTTTGTCGCCACAAATGGAGTCTGCTAACCTAAACCGTTTCCCGCAGAGGTGCTCGTGGATCGAAGTGAAGCCGTTCGTGACCAGATAGCAGTCCTTTCCAAGGTGGAGGGCTTTTTCGAGGCTTCGGTGATGTTTGCACTGCTCCGTCTAGATCTGTTCGAGGCCATCGGTCATCGGGCGGCCTCGATCAGTGAGCTGTCCAGCAAGACCGGAGCCGACGCCCGGCGCCTGGGTCGACTGTTGCGTTGCGCCGCAACTATGGAGTTTCTGGAGACCCGGAACGGCGAGCACTTCAAGCTCTCGAGACCGTTCCGGAGAGTCCTCCTGAAGAGCTCACCGGACTACTATCTGGGGGACTGGCTCCGTTTTCTGAACACGCTTTACGGGGTCTTCGGGCAACTCGACGAAGCGGTGGCTGGCGACAGTCCCGTCATCGATCTGACCCGTGAGTTCGAGACAAAACCTGGAGCAGCCGAGAGCTTCAATCGCGCCATGGATACCTACGCCCGCCTGCGCGGGCGGGAGCTGGCCGACTACCTCGATCTGACTGGTTCGGCCACGCTTCTGGATCTTGGCTGCGGCCCCGGAACCTATGCTTATCATCTAGCCTCGGGGAATTCCCGGCTGGAGCTGTTTTTGGCCGATCTTCCGGGCGTGATCGAACAGACCAGCCGGCTCCCCGTGTGGCGCGATCTGGACAACTCGATCCACTTTATTCCGCTCGACGTCCTGGAAGATGAGCTTCCCGGAAGCTACGATGTGATTCTCATTTCGAACACGCTCCACATGCTGGGTCATAAGGAGAGCAGAGAATTGATCGGTCGCCTTTTCCCCAGCGTCAACATGGGAGGCTCACTGGTCGTTCAGGCTCAGTTTCTGGGTACCGGGGGCCTGGGCCGGCGCTGGCCGGCCATTCTCGATCTGGTCATGCTTTGCGGATCTCAGAGAGGAGAGAATCACAGCGTCGAGGAGACCACTGCGTGGCTGACGGAAGCCGGCTTCGCGGAAATCGAGCACTGCCCCATGTCCATGCTCAACACGAACAGCTACGTGAGGGGACGCAAGCCACGCCGGAGTCGTCCATGACGGAAGCAGACCTGAACTCCACTGCTGTGTTGAAACAGATCGTGGCCTTTGTCACGGATCAGTTCGATGCCGGCGAGGCGTCGCGAATCGACCAGCATACCCAGCTTTTTCGCGAAGGGATCGTCGACTCAATGGGGATCCTCACCCTGATGCGCTTCCTGGAGCAGACCTTTCAGATTCAAATCGAACCCCGGGAGATGGTGGTCGAGAATTTCGCTACCGTCTGTGCCATGCGCGACTTCGTACTGGGCAAGAGGTCCTGAGTCATCGAAGCGAAAGCGCCGTGGACAGTCCCATGGGATCGATCGAAAACCACAGATTGAGATGCTTCGGCTGGACCCGACACCGGGCTCAGGCGTTCGCACAACTGGCCTCGGAAGGATCCTTCCCCGGTCGCATCCTTCGCCAGCAGCATGGAAGGTTTCGGCTGATCTGTCCGCAGGGAGAGATGGCGGCTGCCGTGCGCGGGAGACTCCGCCGCGAGGGGTCCTACCCGGTGGTTGGCGATTGGGTGGCCGTCAGCCCCGACACCCCCGGAGGCGGGATTATCGAGGAGGTGCTCAGCCGCTCCAGCCTGATTGTCAGAAAGGTGCCCGGGCGGCGCTCCCGGGAGCAGGTTATCGCGGCCAACATCGACACCATCTTCATCATGATGTCCCTGAACCGGGATTGTAATCTGAGGCGTCTGGAGCGTTATCTGATCCTGGCCTGGGACAGCGGAGCCCGGCCCGTAGTCGTGCTGAGCAAAGTCGACCTGTGTGTCGATGCCGCCCCCCGGATTTCCCAGGTTGAAGAGGTGGCGCTGGGAGTTCCCGTGACAGCGGTAAGCAGCCTGACAGGGCAGGGGCTCTCCAGTCTCGACCCCTACCTCGAGGAGCGCAAAACCATCGCTTTCGTGGGTTCTTCGGGTGTGGGCAAATCGACCCTGATCAATCGCCTGCTGGGCGAGAACGTGATTCCTACCCGGGAGATCAGAACGGGAGACGACCGCGGCCGCCACATGACGACGCATCGTGAGCTGTTTTTGCTGCCGTCTGGGGGGGTTCTGCTCGATACCCCGGGTCTGAGGGAGATCCAGTTCCTGGATGCGGTGGCCGGCTTTGGCGCGACCTTCGGGGTGTCGAGGAACTGGCCCGGCAGTGCCGCTACCGGGACTGTCGGCACGAGGTGGAGCCCGATTGCGCGGTGCAGGAGGCGGTTGTAGACGGCGGGCTCGACCGGGACCGGTATCGGAACTATCTCAAGATCCGGAAAGAGCTCGAGTTTCAGAACCGCCGGCTCGATGTGACGGCCTCGCAGCAGGAAAAGAAGAAGCACAAAGAGATGAACAAAGCCTATCGAAAGATGGTAAGCGAAAAAAAGCAGCGATAGACCCGAACGGTCTGGTCCGCTTTCTTCCATCTGTCTTCGAGTCGCCCGAGGGAGGCCTTCACGTCCCTGAGCTGTGAGAGAATCAGGGTGTCGGATGTGAAGTCGCAGAACAGGTTCGATTCGGAGATGTCATGAGTCAAACAATGTCGGGTTTCGGCCTCACCGAGGTCGGTCAGATTTCGATCCCGGTTACGGATCTTGACCGCGCAACCAGCTTCTACAGAGAAGCTCTGGGGATTAAGTTTCTGTTCAGCGCCCCCAACATGTCCTTTTTCGAGTGCGGCGGCGTTCGGATCATTCTGGCTATTCCGGAGGGCAATGAATTCTCTCCGCCGGGCTCCATTGTCTACTACCGGGTTCCAGACATAGACCTTGCTCACGAGGCCCTAATGAGTCGAGGTGTCGAGTTCGTTTCGGAACCCCACGTCGTTCACGCTACGGAAGATATGGAGCTGTGGATGGCTTTCCTGCGCGACGTCGATCAGAATTTTCTGGCCCTGATGAGCGAGAAGAGTCTTACCGACTAAAACGGGTAGATCAGTCAAACAGGGCCTTCTGGTCCGGCAGGCCCGGTCTTCTGAAGCCGGCAGCCGAGACTCCCAGGCTCTGCCGGCCCAGGCCCAGTCTCCGGCGAGTCGCCCGGAAGAGTCCCTGAATCTGCTGCGCACACGCGCCCTTGCCTCTCATTCGTGTGACAAACGCGGGATCGTTCAGCTTACCCGAGCGGACTTCACGAACGCGGTTGAGCACACGCCGGGCCCGCCGCGGAAAATGGAGCCGGATCCACGATGCGAACAGATCCTTCACTCCATGAGGCAGCCGTAGCAGGATGTAGCTTGCGTCCAGGGCCCCGGCACCGGCCGCCTGTTCCAGGATGGCCGGGATTTCATGGTCGGTCAGGCCCGGAATGACCGGCGCCACCAGCACACGCACCGGGATTCCGCTGCCGGCTAATTCCGACACCGCCTGCATCCTCCTGGCCGGAGTCGACGCGCGGGGCTCCATCACGCGCTGCAGCTTCGCATCCAGAGTAGTTACGGAGATATTGACGACGACTGCCCGCCGGGTGGCCAGCTGCTTGAGAAGATCGATGTCGCGAGTCACCAGATGGTTCTTGGTCACGATGATCACCGGATTGCGAAATTCGCTGAAGACTTCGAGGCAGCCACGAGACAATTCCAGCTCGCGCTCAACAGGCTGGTAGGGGTCGGTGTTTCCGCTGAGCGCGACCGGCCGGGGCTGCCAGCGGGTCGACATCAGTTCCTTTCGCAGCAGAACCGGAGCGTCTTTCTTGACCAGAATCCGGGTTTCGAAATCGAGCCCCGCAGAAAACCCAAGGTATTCGTGGGTCGGTCTCGCGTAACAGTAGATGCAGCCGTGCTCGCAGCCCCGGTACGGGTTGAGGCTGACCTCGAAGCCCACGTCCGGACTCTCGTTGTAGGCCAGAACGGACCGGCTGGGGTCGAGAAAAAACCGTGTCGGCGTCTTTTCCGGGCTGGTACCTTCGTCCGGGCAGAAATGGATCGGCTCGAAACGGTTGGCTGGGTTCTGACTCGTGCCCCGACCCTTCATATTCACCTTTTATTCACTTATACTAACCCGCCCGGCTGAAAAATGCCAGCCAGGTGAGCCAGGTGTGGAAGTCACCAGTCGAGGTCGGCAAAGACGGGGGCGTGATCGGAAGCGATCATGCCTTCTTTCTTTTTTCGATAGTCGCGGTCTATCGTCGCCTCCTTGACGAGATCCTGGAGCGGCTTAGTGGCCAGCAGGAAATCGATCCGGAGGCCGTGATTCCGATGAAAGGCTCCGGCCCGATAATCCCACCAGGAAAACTTCTGCTGGTGCGGATACAGAACACGAAACAGGTCAGTGAGACCCCACTTCCGGAAATGATCAAAGCGTTCCCTTTCCTCTACCGTGTGAAAGATCTGACCCTCCAGACCCTCCTCGTTCCAGCTGTCCAGAGGCGCCGGGCAGAGGTTGAAGTCACCACACAGTACCACCGGCTCCTGTGGGGAATGTCGATCCCGCAAATACCCCTCGAGGGCCTCGAACCAACTAAGCTTCAGCCCAAAGTCGGGATGGCCGACATGCTTGCCGTTGGGGCAGTACACCGTAATGAAGTTCAGGTCTCGAAACTGAGCCGTTATCAATCGAGCCCCGCTCGCCTCCTGCCCCGGCAGTCCCCGGGAAACCCGGTGGGGACGTTCCCGGGCCAGGATGGCAACTCCATTCCAGGCCTTTTGACCTTCCACGACGGCCCGATACCCTTCGGCCTCGAACACCTGAAAGGGAAACTCCTCCTCGTGGACCTTGAGCTCCTGCAGTCCAACGATGTCCGGCTCCCTCGAACGAAGCCAGTGGAGCACAAAGTCGAGCCGGGCCCTCAATCCATTGATGTTCCACGTTGCAATGCGCATACCGGGCTCACCCCTTGCCTCCTTCAACTTTCAACTCTTGACCTTCAACCCTCTTGTTTCGAAAGGATCCAGATGGAACCGCTGGTGGGGACCCAGAACCCCCGCCCCGGCGCGTGCTTTAGAACGGCTCCCAGAAGAACCGCTAGAAAAGGTGAGGCTCTTTGCAGCCTTGGCTGCAGGTAGTGCCAGTCCACGGCCTGCCAGCTGGGGAAGCGCCGCAGCTGTCGAAAAGAATGCTGCTCGAAAAGCCGTCGCCCGCCCGCCCTCGTATAGAGCACCAGATGCTCTTTCTTGAAAGAGATCCAGGAAGTCCCGGAAATCCGCGCTATCCACGAATCAGGGTCGGGCATATTGATCATCAATGTACCACCTGGCCTGAGCAACCTGTGGGATCGTTTCAACACGGCTCCGGAATCGGGGAAGTGTTCGAAGGAATCGTTGAATACGATCAGGTCGAACGACCCTTCAGGGAGATCCACTTCCAGAAAACTGCCCCGGCGGAAGTTCATCTGCCCCTCGTTGCCGAGGTCGACCAGATCTACTCCCCAGCAATCTTTCTCTGCGGCCGGTCCCTGCTTGAGAAAATGGCTGGATCCGCACCCGACGTCCAGGATCCGAGTCGGCTGCCCGCCGGTCAGGGTTCTTTCGACTTCCTTCCACTGCCAGGCAGCTGTTCGAACCTGGAGGTCCTGCCGGTGTTCGTAGTCGGGATACCCCGTCATGAGGTCACCTGACTCGAAGTAGGCCTGGTCATACTGGCGGTCCAGCAGGTCGGCGGACAGGCGCGGTGACTGAAAGATGGTTAGACAGTGCCGGCAGCGTTTGAACCGCTGCTCGGCGATGCGGGCCAGGACTCGGGAATCATCGCTCGAGCACAGGGGGCAGGGAACCACCTCCAGCACTGGCTGCGGCGATGAGGGTGGGTAAGTTCTCCGGCGGAAGTCACTCGAGATTCGGAGCAGACTCTTTAACATCGAAAAGGAGTCTGCGAAGGTCCGGATCTTAGATCCGTGGTGATGGATCAGTTCGACGGGGATTCGCTCAATGCGGCAGCCCCAGGTTCGAAGAATCAGCAATAGCTCAATGTCCAGTGTGTAATCGCGTTGGTTGGTATACAGGGTTGCCTTCTTCAGAACCTCCGCACGGAATCCCTTGAATCCGCACTGTGTGTCGAAGATACCCAGAGGCAGCACTCGATTCACGATGTGCGAGAAAGCTCGCCCCATGTAGATCCGATGACGGGGATAGGAGGAGTCCAATTGGGAATCAGGGAGGTCGCGGGCTCCGATCACGGCGTCGCAGGCTCCCTGCTTCAGCATCGGCAGGGAGCGATCGAAGGCTCTTGCGGAATAGGGCAGATCCGCATCTACCAGAAAAATCAGATCTCCGGAGGCAGCCCCAATCCCCCGCCGCAGGGCCGCCCCCTTCCCACGATTGTGTTGGAAGCGAATAAGCGTGGTCCCGCCCAGACCCCTGACGATCTCGGCGGTGTTGTCCTCGCTTCCATCGTCTACGACGATCAGTTCCAGTGAATGACCCGTTTCGGAAAAATAAGAGGCGAGTTGGCCCAGGGTTCGGGCCACCCGCTGCTGTTCGTTGAACGCCGGCACGACAATGGAAACCTGCATACCTCAACCAACTCGCAACTCTCAGAGTTCATCCCCACCGCGGCCTGGCATCGAAATCGACACCCAGCACGGTCTTGGCCACGAACTCCCGGGTCAGCAGGGAATTGGCCGGGTGGATCCTTCCCAGACGGGCATCTCTGAACAGTCGCTCGAACCCGCCTTTCTTGAAAATTCCGAATCCACCGATCACATCGAGCGCCTGATCAACGACCCGCCAGGATCCCTCCACAGCCCGATACTTGGCGGACACGATCTTGAGGGGCCAGTTGGCTCCATGATCCACTCCTTCGGACCAGTCCGCGGCGACCCTGTCCAGGTGGGGCTCGATGGATTCCAGCTCGATCGCCATTTCGGCAATCAGGTGCTGGATGCCGGCATGATGGGCCATGGTACGGGACAGCGCCAGCGACGTCTTGTCCTTGATGGAATCGACGCAGAGGTCGAAGACCCTGCGCGCCAACCCGTAATACACGTTGCCAAAGCCGAGCAGGGCCCAGGCAAAGATCCCCAGGACGAAGAGGTCCACACCGGCGGCACCCGGCGGCACGACCCGTGCGACCAGTTCGTCGGGTACGAAGACATCCTCCAGCACCGTATCGTCGCTGGCTGTGGCTCTCATCCCCATCGTGTCCCAGACCTGCCGGATCTGGCTGCCTTCGCTTCCACGCGGCATAAACGCATGCACGATGCGGGGAGCTTCGGGGTCGCTCGAGTCGGTCGCATGCATACCCAGGTAGGTCCAGACGGGGGTCAGGCTTCCAAAGGACTTCTTTCCCGTGAATCGATACCCTCCCTCCACCTTGCGCGCCTCTGTGCTGGAGTAAAGGACTGGAATATCGTTCCCTGTCTCTGCGTGACCCGCTGCAAAAACATCTCCTGCGGCGGCCTTTTTCAAGAGCCATTCCAGTGAACTATCTCCGGATCGCCACAGGTCGGCCGCCAGCCCCGTCCAGTACAGATGCATGTTCACGGCCAGGGCCGTGGGAGCGGCGTAATAAGCGAGGGTCCGCTGCTCCCGGCAAACCTCTGCCAGAGTCAGTCCCGAGCCGCCCATCTCCCCGGGAACGGCGAGGGTCAGGTACCCGGCCTCCCTTAGGTCGTCGAAGTCCTCAGAGAAAAAGCGATTCTCGAGGTCGTAGCGGGGAGCACGCTCCCAGCACTTTTCCAGTATTTCCCGGCTCAGAAAGTCAGACTTCATTTACGTTTTTCCGCGCGCGCTTCATCGGTTGTCAATAGTGGACTGTAACACCTGAATCACTAGTGCAGCCCGCCACAAGTCCACCGGAGTATAATGCCCCGGTGCTTGGGCCGAATTCCATTGCCATTAATCTGGAGCCCACGTTTCGCTGCAATCTGTTCTGCGAAATGTGTCCGCGCTTCTCCAGTGTGGATCCGCACCTGGATATGTCGATGACAACCTACTCCCGCATCGTTGAAGCAATGCACCTGGCCCACACCGTTGACTTGACGGGATGGGGAGAGCCGATGCTTCACCCTCAAATCTACGACATGGTCAGAATGGCCAGGGAGAAGGATTGCGTCACCACCATGACCAGCAACGGGACAGTCTTGAATTCCAGAAACGCGGCCCGACTCATCGAGGCCGGGATGAATCGACTCACGGTGTCCATCGATGGGCTGAAAGCGGAAACCTTTGAAGCCGTGCGGCCCGGCGCCAGTTTCGAGAAGGTCACGGCCAATCTTCGAGAGTTAACGCGCCAGGTCGAGGCAGGGGGCCATGATCTGGCACTGGGAATCGCCTTCACGATACAAGAGGCCAATGTACAGGAGTTGCACCTGCTGGTTCCCTGGTTGGCCCATGTCGGAGCCAGGACACTCCACCTGAAGCATCTCAACGTTGTTTCCACCAGCGAGGACTGGAGCCGCAGTTTTCTCAAGTACCGCCTCTCACCGACCCATGTCGACGGCGGCCTGCTCACCCGCCTGGAGGCTTCCATATCCGAAGTGCTCGAGGAAGCTGAGAGAGCCGGGTTGGAGGTCCTGATGCACTCGCAGTTTCCCATGGATTCGCAGTTGAAGCCGAGACATTGTCTGGCCACGCCGCTGGAGGCCGTCTATTTCTCCTATGAGGGCCGGGTGGCTCCCTGCTGCTACTTCGGCCATCACGTGGCCAACTACTTTGATGGCGTCCAGTATCCGCCTTCGGCCCTGTTTTACGGCGACATTCGTGAACAAGGTTTCGAAGAAATCTGGGAGTCGGCCTCCTTCCAAAGTTTTCGTTGGGGATTTGAAACCGGCAACTACCCCGAAGAGTGCAAGACCTGCTACCTGCTCTATGGGAAGTAGATTCCGCGTTGAATCGGAGTCCCGCCGGCGGCGAGGGCTGGCCATCTTCGACCTCGACAATACTCTGATTGGGGGAGACAGCGATTCGCTGTGGGTCGAGTTTCTCGCTTCACGGGGACATCTGGACGAGGAGGCTCTGCGCAGCAACGCAGAATTCTATCGAGACTACCTGGAGGGCCGCCTCGACATGCAGGCTTTCCTGGCCTTTCAGCTCGGGCATCTTGCCCGTTTGAACCTCGTCGAGTTGAAATCGCTGAGGCAGGAGTTTCTGAATGACCGGATTCGTCCGATCGTCCTGCCCCGGGCGCAATCGCTGGTGAGGCAGCACCAGGAGCAAGAGCACGAGACGTTGATCATTACCGCCACGAATCGCTTTGTGACTGAGCCGATAGCGGGATTGTTCGGGATTCGACAGCTCATTGCCGTCGACCCGGAGCTGGTGGAGGGAAGGTTCACGGGGCGGCCCCTCGGGATCCTCAGCTTCGGCGAGGGAAAGGTGAAGCGGCTGCAGGAGTGGCAGGATGAGAGGCAGTTGTCCGACCGGGAGACGTGGTTTTACTCGGACAGTCACAACGATCTCCCGCTTCTCAGTCATGTCGACCACGCGGTCGCGGTGGATCCCGATTCCCGGCTCACAAAGGAAGCCGCCGAGCGCGGCTGGCCGATCATCAGTCTTCGATGACTGCGGCAGACATAAATACTTGACCTTTTCCTTCACAAGCGATAAACCTTCGGAGTCGTTTCGAGGGAAACAACCTGTAGAATCCAGGGCCAGTGCTGCACTGGTCTGACCTGCCCGCTGCAAGGGACGCAGGGCTTCGGGTCGGCCACTGAATGGAGAGGCGTTATGAGCAGAGTTTCGATCGTTGTCAACGGCCGGAAGGTGGAACGGGAGGTGGAACCCCGAACACTGCTCGTCCATTTCCTGCGAGAGGAACTGGATCTTACCGGCACCAACATTGGTTGTGAGACCAGTTTGTGTGGAGCCTGCACCATCCTCATGGATGGAAAGGCGGTCAAGTCGTGCACTCAGCTTGCGGTGCAGGCCGACGGCTCTTCGGTAACCACTATCGAAGGCCTGGCTGGCGAAGAGGGTCTGCATCCACTACAGCAGAGCTTCTGGGACAACCACGGCCTGCAGTGCGGCTACTGTACTCCGGGAATGATTCTGGCGGCTGTCGACCTGCTGCAAAACAACGCCACCCCCAGCGAGGAAGAGATCCGCAAAGGCCTGAAAGGCAATCTCTGCCGCTGCACCGGTTACCACAACATCGTGAAAGCAGTCCGTGCGGCCAGCCAGACCATGGCCAGCCAGCAAGGAGGTGCGTGATGGCGGGAGTGCTTGGCTCTTCTATTCGCCGCCGAGAAGACCCGGCTCTGATTACCGGAAGAGGGAAGTACAGCGATGATGTGAAGCGTCCCGGCATGGCTTACGCAGCCATCGTTCGCAGTCCTTACGCCCATGCTGCAATTCGCTCCATCGACACGGCACGGGCCGCCGCGGCCGAGGGTGTCCTGGGCGTATACACCCATCAGGATGTGGCCGATAGCGGGACGGCGGGAGCGATCCCGGTCGGATGGCTGCTGCCCGATATCAAGACCCCCGGGCATCCCATGTTGGCCGGGGACAGGGTGCGTTATGTCGGAGACGCGGTCGCCGTGATCGTCGCCGAGAGCCGCTATGCTGCCCGCGATGCAGTCGATCTTGTTTCGGTCGACTATGATCCACGTCCGGCCGCCGTAAATCCCAGGTCGACCACGGAAGAGGGAGCCGTTCAGATCCACGACGAGGCTCCCGGTAACATCGCCTTTGACTGGGAGCTGGGCGACAAAGAGGCCACCGACGCGGCGTTTGCCGAGGCGGCCCAGGTAGTTGAGTTCACGACTCGCAACAACCGGCTGATTCCCGTCGCCATCGAGCCTCGGTGCGTGGTGGCTGAGTTCGACGAGACTACCGGCGACCTGACCATCACCATGACATCGCAGAATCCTCATATTCATCGCCTCCTGCTGTCGCTGGCCTCACTGGGTTTGCCCGAGCACAAGATTCGCGTTGTTGCGCCGGAGGTGGGGGGTGGATTCGGGAGCAAGATCCACCACTATGCTGATGAAGCCATTACGGCCTGGTGCTCCATTCAGTTGAAGTGCCCCGTGAAATGGACAGCCACGCGCTCTGAAGCCAACCTGACCGACGCCCACGGGCGCGATCATGTGACGGAGGCGGCGCTGGCGACCGATTCGCAGGGTCGCATTACCGGATTGCGCGCCAAGACCTACGCCAACATGGGTGCTTATCTATCCACCTTTGCCCCGGCCGTGCCCACCTACCTGTACGGCACCCTGATGTCCGGCGAGTACGACATTCCGGCGATTCACGTGCAGACCATCGGAACCTTCACGACGACCGCCCCAGTCGACGCCCTTCGCGGCGCCGGCCGGCCCGAGGCAACGTTCATTGTCGAGAGGCTGGTGGATCTGGCGGCCGACAAGATGGGCATGGACCCGGTGGAGATTCGCCGCCTCAATTTCGTGCAACCGGAGGATTTCCCTTACCAGACCCAGGTGGCTCTGCAGTACGACAGCGGCAACTACCAGGGTGCTCTGGACAAGGCCCTCGAAATGGTCGGCTACTCGGGGCTGCGCGAAAAGCAGCAGACCAGAATTCGAGAGGGAGGGAAACTGCTCGGCATCGGGCTTTCCACCTATATCGAAGCCTGCGGCCTGGCTCCCTCCGCCGTGGTCGGGTCGCTGGGAGCGCAGGCGGGGCAATGGGAGAGTGGCGAGATCCGTTTTCATCCCACCGGCTCCGTGACCGTCTACACCGGCTCCTCCTCCCATGGCCAGGGACACCACACGACATTCGCCCAGATTGTTGCCGATCGACTGGGTGTCGATATGGAAAGCGTCGAGGTCATCCATGGCGACACCGACAAAGTACCCTTTGGCTGGGGGACTTACGGAAGCCGGAGCGCCGCGGTGGGAGGAAGCGCCCTGGCCGGCTCTGCCGATAAGATCATCCAGAAGGGGCGCACGATAGCGGCCCATCTGCTGGAGGCTGCGGAAGAGGATGTTGTTTTCGAAGAGGGCCGGTACACCGTGAAGGGTGTTCCCGACAAAGCTCACACCATCCAGGAGATCGCGCTTCAGGCCCACCTGGCACACAACCTTCCCGAAGGCATAGAGCCGGGGCTGAGGGCAACGACTTTCTACGATCCGGCAAACTTTACCTACCCGTTTGGAACCCACATCGCCGTCGTAGAAGTTGACTCTGAGACCGGGGGAGTCGACCTTGTCAATTACACGGCCGTAGATGACGTCGGAAACTTGATCAATCCCATGATTGTTGCTGGTCAGCTACACGGGGGGATTACTCACGGAATCGGCCAGTGTCTTTTGGAAGAGGCGGTATACGACGACAACGGCCAGTTGATCACAGGTGAACTGCTCGACTACGCGGTTCCCAAGGCTCACCAGGTGATTAACTACGATCTGGGCCACACCGTCACGCCCTGCCCGCACAACCCCCTCGGGGTCAAGGGTTGCGGCGAAGCCGGGGCGATTGCCTCACCGGCGGCCGTAGCCAATGCCGTGATCGATGCTTTGAAGCCCTTCGGAGTCAGGCACCTGGACATGCCCCTGACTCCTGAGAAGGTCTACAACGCGATTCAATCTGAGGGGAGGTCCTGATATGTATCCGGCCCGTTTCGAATATGTTCGCGCAAGCAACCTGGCGGAAGCCATTGACTTGGTCCGCTCTCATGAGGGAGCCAAATTCCTGGCCGGTGGGCACAGTCTGCTTCCCATGATGAAGCTGCGCCTCGCTCAGCCTTCCGTCTTGATTGACATCAGCCGTCTGCCCGAGCTGAGCGGAGTCGAATTGGATGGAGACACCCTCCGAGTCGGGGCGCTGACCACACATGCGGCACTCGCTTCCAGCGGAGTCGTGAAGAGTTCCTGTCCACTGCTCTCCGAAGCCGCGGGCCAGATCGCCGATCCGGCCGTGCGAAACAAAGGGACGATCGGAGGGAATCTGGCCCACAGCGACCCAGGCTCCGACCTGCCCGCAGTCGTGCAGGCCTTGAATGCCAATCTGGTGGTGACGGGCCCGAACGGGTCTCGCGATGTGGCGGCACGAGACTTCTTCGTCGACCTCCTGATGAGTGACCTGAAAGAGGACGAGGTCCTCACGTCGATCGAGATTGACGTCCCGTCCGAGCCGACAGGGGCCTGCTATCTCAAGTTCGAGCATCCGGCCTCGGGTTATGCCGTTTGCGGTGCCGCCGCCGTCGTGTCTCTGGATGAGGGTGGAAGTTGTCGCAGCGCGGCTCTCAGCTTCAACGGGGTCGCTGCGACTCCCGTCAGCGTCGACGGAATTGGTCAAGCCTTGTCCGGAAGCGCTCTGGGAGGGGACGACATCGATCGTGCAGTAGATGACAATCTGTCGGTCTCCGACCCGATGGGCGACATTTATGCGTCCGGGCAGTACCGCGTGCACCTGGCCCATGTGTACGGGAAGCGGGCTCTCAAGTCGGCCCGGGACCGGGCGCGCGGTTAGGACTCGGGGCCCTGCCGTGCGGGAACCTTCGATCGACCAACTCCAGAAGGGACTGGAGGAACATCTCTACGTGGCCGACCGGTCACTGGCCGTTGCTCTGTTCTTGTGTCTTCGCCTGGCTAAACCGCTGTTTCTGGAAGGGGAGGCCGGGGTTGGAAAGACCGAGGTCGCCAAGGTTCTTTCCGATCTTCTGGGCCGCCGGCTCATTCGCCTCCAGTGCTACGAGGGTCTGGACATCAACAGCGCCGTCTACGAGTGGAACTACAGCCATCAAATGCTGGAAATTCGGCTCATGGAGGCGCGCGACGACCTGGCCAGCTCAGGACCCCCGCAGTTGTTCGGTCCCCGGTTCCTGCTCAAGAGACCCCTGTTGGAAGCCATCGATTATGAGGGCGAAGAGCCACCCGTGCTGCTGATCGACGAGCTGGACCGGGCGGATGAGGAGTTCGAAGCCTTCCTGCTCGAGCTTCTGTCCGACTTTCAGGTCAGTATTCCTGAGCTGGGGACGATCCGGGCTGACACTCCTCCCATCGTAGTTGTCACCTCCAACCGGACACGCGAGATTCACGATGCCCTCAAGAGAAGGTGTCTCTACCACTGGATCGACTACCCCGGCTTTGAAAAAGAACTGGCGATCGTCGAGTTGCGCTGCCCCGATGCTTCCCGGGCCCTGGCCTCGCAGGTCGTCGCCTTTGTCCAGGAACTCAGGAAGGAGGATCTCTTCAAGGTTCCCGGCATCGCCGAGACTCTGGACTGGATGAACGCTCTGGTCGCCTTGAACCAGGCTACGGTGAGCGAAGAGGTCGCCGGGGACACTCTGGGCGTCCTTTTGAAGTATCAGGACGATGTCGAGCGGGTTCGCGGTGAGAGGGCCGCGGAGCTTCTGAAGCGAACGGCTGCGGCTTCGAACTGACAGGGTTCCCCGTATCGCGCACGAGAACATGGCCGCTCCTGACAAGATTCTCCACAACATGGTTCTATTCTGCAGAACCCTCAGGCAGGAGGGCCTTGCCGTAACGACCGGGCAGATCCTGGCGGCGATTGACGCCGCCCGCCACGTTTCTGTGACTAACCGAGAAGACGTCAAGGCGGCGCTGAGAGCGATTCTGGTGAATCGCAAAGAAGATCTGGACGCTTTCAACCAGTCCTTTGATGCGTTCTGGAGCTCCTCTACCGGGAAAAGCCAGCTCCAGCTCGGCAGACTGTTGCAGCGAACGACTCGAATCCACCCGTCCACACTCCTCGATCAGGCTCTCGCTGATTCCGAGTCGAGCCGAAAGGAAGAAGCACCCGAGCCGGAGGCTCTCTCCGGCAGGCAACGTTTCAGCGCCCTGGAACGGCTGCGTCGCCAGGACTTCACCAGGCTGACGGAGGAAGAGCTCGAGTTGGTGAAAGGGCTGATGAATCGCTTTTCCTGGTCACCGCCTGTCCGCAGGACACGCCGAAGGATCGCGACCCGGCACGGGCCGTACATGGATTTGAGACGAATGTTTCGGGCCAGCCTGAGATATGACGGCTGGCCTCTGAATCTGATGTGGAGATCCCGCAAGAGGCGCTATCGTCCCCTGGTTCTGATCTGTGACGTGAGCGGATCGATGGAGTCGTATTCTCGAATTCTGCTCCAGTTCTGCTATGTCCTGAGCCGGGGCTGGCAGCATGTCGAAGTCTTCCTCTTCAGTACCCGGCTGAGTCGGATTACCCACCAGCTTCGACACCGCAATATCGATCTCGCCCTGGCCCGGGCCGTATCGGTCGCTTCAGACTGGGGCGGGGGAACGCGGATTGGAGAAGCCCTCAAGGACTTCAACTATAGATGGTCCCGCCGGGTGCTGGGAGGAGGCCCGATCGTGCTCATCGTCAGCGATGGCTGGGACCGCGGAGATGCAGACCGCCTGGCTGCCGAAATGGACCGCCTGCGCCGCAGCTGCCACACGCTGATCTGGTTGAACCCACTGCTTGGAACGGCAGGCTATCAACCTCTGACTCGAGGCATTCAAGCCGCCCTGCCCCGCATCGACTTTTTCCTGCCCGTGCACAATCTGATCAGCCTGGAGCGATTGGCCGCGCTTCTTCCGGAGATCTCAGGCGTGACGAAGCGCCGGCGCCGGCCCGAAGGCGAGACGTGGCGGGCAGCGCTGGGCGGCCGCAGCCACCGGCAGTTCCAGGCGCGAGGTCCCTCCACGTGAGCGTGGCCGGGATTGTGCTCGCGGCCGGACGGTCACAGCGTTTCGGTGGGGAGACGAAACAACTGCTTGACTTTGGTGGAGAGCCCGTTATCCGCCGCGTTTCCAGAGAGGCCTGCCGGTCGGTGCTTGCAGAAGTGGTTGTCGTGCTCGGTCACCGCGCTGCAGCCGTGGAGGCGGCGTTGGCCGGACTACCTCTTTGCGCGGTCCGCAACTCGCGCTACCGCGAGGGGCTGAGCCAATCCATTGCCGTCGGGATCGGCAGCATTGACAGTGAGGCACAGGCGGCGCTCTTCATGACCGCGGACCAGCCCTTCCTGTCAAGCGAGGTCATCAATCGGATCGTATCGAGGTACACTCAGACCGGGGCGGCGATCGTGGTCCCCTGTTTTCAGGGGCGTCGTGGTTCGCCGGTGCTTTTCGAGCAGATGCTGTTTGCGGACCTGCAGGCCCTGAGAGGGGATCGGGGGGGACGGGAGATCATCCGCCGTTGCCCTGAACTCGTGGTGGTGGTCGAACTCGAGAGTGGGCGCCCCCTGGAAGATATGGATGCGCCGGCGGATTACAGGCGCCTGCTCAGATACACTGGTGGATCAAGCAAGAGGAGTCCGGGTGACGGATCTGATTGAAGCAGCGGTTGAGGCCGTGCAGCGGGGCGAGAGGGCCTTTTTGGCGACCGTCGTCAATGTCGAGGGTTCGGCTTATCGTCATGAAGGCGCCAAGCTGCTGGTACTCGAAGACGGGAGTTTTCAGGGCATGATTTCGGGCGGCTGCCTGGAGCCGGAAATCGTCGAAACCACTGCCGGGTTTGACCTCGAGGGACCCATCTACCGGCATTTCGATCTGCGAGACGATTCGGTTTTCGGTCTCGGAATGGGCTGCGGCGGAATGGTCGGAGTGCTGATCGAGGAGGTCCGGGATGAGCCCGAGTGGCGGTCGTGGCAGGAGGCCTTGAAGGCCTCAAGACCGGTTGTCAGGGCTCTCGTTTACGAGTCGAGCCGCGGCGATGTTTCGACCGGTTCATTTCTGGTGGTCGAGCCCCAGGGCCACGCCGGATCCACCGGAGCTGTGGACCTGGATCAAAAGATCCTGGAGAAATCCCGGGAGCTTCTAAGCCTCGGGACAGGCGACGCCGGGGATCTGGAACTCGACGGCGTACGTCTCTTATTGGACGTCGCCCAGCCGCCCCCGGACCTGGTTGTATTTGGAGCTGGAGATGATGCCGTTCCGGTGGCCAGGCTGGCTCGGATGGCCGGTTTTGGAGTGACCGTAGTGGATGCGCGGACGGGACTGGCGACGCGTGGGCGCTTTCCCGAGAGCCGCATACTGATCCTCCCGCCCGAGCAGTACGAAGAGGTCCCTCTCGGTCCGACCAGTCAGGTTGTCATCATGCACCATCATGTGGCCAAAGACGCTCTCGCCCTGCGGCAGGCCCTCGAGAAAAAGTGCCGCTATATCGGGTTGCTGGGGCCCAGCCATCGCTTCGAGAAAGTCTGGAAGCTGCTCGGGGAGGACGGCTCCCTCCCGCCGCGGGTGGACCTGGCCCGCGTCGACACCCCAATCGGACTGGACATCGGCGCCGACGGCCCCCAGGAAATTGCCCTGAGCATCGTCGCGAAGCTGGTTGCGGTGCGCAGGGCCGCAGAGGGTTCAGCCTGACCGTTCCACGTTCGGCACCGAGGCCTCTCGGCCTCGGCTATTGTCTGTCGCCCCCTTCGGGGGCTGGCCCGGTGGTCTCATTGTGCACCGAGGCCTCTCGGCCTCGACTATTAGCTGTCGCCCCCTCTGGGGGCTGGCCCGGTGGTCTCATTGTGCACCGAGGCCTCTCGGCCTCGACTATTGTCTGTCGTCCCCTCTGGGGGCTCGGTCCTCCTGGCGCCTCCTTCGGGGGCTGGTTTTAGAGGCCGCGGAGCGGCCGGCAGGGAATAGCCGTGGGCGGAAGCCCACGGAGAACGGCGGACCAAGACAACCAGCCCCGGAGGGGCGACAGACACCGTTCAGCAACCGGCTCAAACCACTTCCGGGCCGAGTTCAAAAGGCCAGATCGAGAGGGGTCCGGCCCTGGAGGGTCTGGAGCAGGACGAAGAGGGTGCCCGTCAGGTAAACGACGACGCCCGTCCACATGGTGGCAAGCTGGCGGGTCGGGGAAAGCGAAGTAAGACCCAGCAGCCAGGCCAGCAGCGGCAGGACCTGAATGCCGTGCAGAGTCGCGGCGTGAGGAAGCTTCAGGTTTCCGTGTGACCCGACTATGGTCGCCCGATCAACCGCCGCCCGCGAGAACGCGCCTCCCGACTGGACCATGTCGTTGCCGTGGTTGATCATGAAGAACCCGATGGCGCTGCTGATCAGGAGCAGGATCAACCCCGTCTTCACGCCCAGTTTCAGCGGCCGCGCAGACTCCATCCCCGCGAAGGCCGCGATCGTCATCCCGACGATCGAGAGAATGACCAGGAGTATGGTCAGACCCATTAAGCCAAAGAGGCTCGCATCGAGAGCTCTTGTCAATAGGTGTGGAAAAACATCAGGCGGCTTTCTCCTCCGGGACTTGGTTGACCGGGACTCCATTGACATATTTGGCGCCCTGGTAGACGTCTTTCATCAGCTCCGGTGCCTTCAACCGGCGGAATCGCTGCTCCGCCACCAACAGCATCTTCCAGATCACCGCCTGGGCGTTTTCCACTTTCTTGAATCGCTTGGCCGCGTCCGTTCGCAGCCGAAGAGCGGCAAACGGTGACTCCACTGGATTGGTGGTTCGCAGATGCTGCCACTGCTTCTTTGGATAGCAGGTAAAAGGTCACCATCCGGTCCCAGTCCTGCTCGATTAGCTCAGCCGCCAGAGTCAGCCCTCGCTGCCGGCACCAGTGCTGAAAAACCTTCTTGAGTCGTTGTGCTTCTTCTCGAGTCTGGGCGTAAGGGATCTGCCGCAGGATCAGCAAGGCCGGCTTGTGCACTCGCTTAGGGAGCTTGGCCAGCAGGTTGACGATCCGATGATTCCAGCAGCGCTGCTCCTCGGCCTGGGGATAGACGTTGCGCAAAGCTCCCCAGATGCCCAGGTGGCCGTCTCCGATCACCAGCCGTGGACAGCCCATCCCCCGGCGCTTCAAGTCGCGCAGTACTTCCGACCAGCTCTGAGTCGATTCCCGATAGCCGCTCGTGACCGACACCACGGCTTTGCTTCCGTCACTTAAGGCGGCCAGCACCACCAGCAGGACTGCCTTTTCCTTCTCCAGACCCGCCTTGACGTAGATTCCATCTACCCATAAATACACCACTTCCAGATCATTCAAGGGTCGACTCTGCCAGACTTCCCATTCGGCCTGCCACTTCTCTTTCAATCTGGCCACCGTGGAGGACGACAGGTGCGCCTTTTCCCCTAAAAGCCCTCTCAGAGCCAGATCAAAATCCCCCAGCGCCAGACCATGCAAGTACAGCCCAGGGATCAGTTCTCGAACCTGCCGCGTCCGCTTGGCAAACAGGGGCAACACCCGACTTTCAAAGTGTTCCTCTAGATCCCGCACTCGAGGCCTTCGAACCTGGATCGTCCCCGAGCTCAGCGTCAGATGCCTCGGCTTCCCATATCCATTGCGATAGCCCGACGGAGCGTCCACGGCCCTTCGCCGCTCACTCTTACGCCGCCCTAATAACTCCGTGACTTCCTCCTCCAGCAGCTCTTGAACCCAGCCTTGGATCTTCTCCCGCACCCAATCTTCCAGCTCCTCGAAACAAACTCTTGACTCCACACTTTCCTCAATCTTCTGCTTGCTCATGCGGTGTGTACTCCTTCCGTTGCGGGCCTTTCGGCCCTGGGTTTTAAATCAACCCGGAAGGATACTCACCGCCTATGCTATTTACACACCTTCTGATGGTAGCTCCGCATCGAAGGAAGTCGCGAAGTTGAAATGAGACGGAACGCTTCTCCAGAACTGAACGGTGGCGAGGCCGACTTCCAGGACCATCGCTACCGAGAAAGGCCCCAGCAGCAGCCACTGCACCCGATTCCGGACCCGGACCGGGCCCATGACCATAGCCAGGGTGATCGTCGTGATTCCGAAGGAGAGGCTGAAGGCGCCCGGCTTGCGATAGGAAACCGCTCCTTCCCAAGCGGATCCGGTCGAAAAGAGGAGGCCAAAGTGAAGGAGGCCGCTCAGGACCAGCGCGGATCCCAGCGCAAGCGCAAAGCGTTGCGCAGGTGTCGCACCGGCCCAGTACTCCTTCACCCACCGTGTCATTCGCGTCTCCGGAATGGGAAGCCTATCTGGGGAGGGTAGACGGAGTGAGCACGGCCTTTCAAGTCCTTCAGTGTTCAATTCCAGATTCCAAATTCCAAATTATTCGCTTCGCTCATTGCGTTTCCTCGGTTCGCGGGCGGCTGCCCTTGATGCCCAAGGCCGGTCCTCAATCGCAGAGGGGTGCCAGACCAAGTTTTGGAATCTGGAATCTGGAATTTGGAATTGATCAGTTCGGGAATTTGGAATTCTCCAACCGCGATCGAATAGAATCCGTCCGACATGTCCTCGAGCACAACGCCTCCTTTTTATGTCGGGATCGACCTGGGCGGAACCAATATGAGTGCAGGGGTAATTGATTCCAACAACCGGACGATTCGATCCGTCAGGCGAAAGACAAGGGCTGGTCTGGGCCATGCGTCGGTCCTGGAGAGAATCGGGGAAATGGTATCCCAGCTGCACGCAGAGGCAGGGTTCGGGAGCAAACACATAGCCGGGCTGGGAATCGGGGTTCCGGGAGCGATGGATATCGAAAGGGGGATCGCCCTGGACGCCCCCAATCTGGGGTGGAAGGATCTCGAGATCCGCAGGTCCCTGGAGAAGATTACGGGCCTGCCCACCGCCATTGACAACGACGTCAATGTGGCTCTTTACGGGGAAGTAAAAGCGGGCGCCGCGACCGGCTTTGAGGATGCTCTGGGAATCTGGACGGGAACCGGCGTGGGAGGAGGCCTGGTACTGTCGGGCAGCCTCTTTCGCGGCCATAACTTCACGGCGGGAGAAATCGGACACACGGTAGTACTGCCGGGCGCCGGCCTGGGGCGGGAGACGCTGGAACAGGTTGCCAGCCGGCGAGCGATCGTCACGACGCTGACGGAACTGATGCAGTCCAACCACGCCAGCATTCTCAGCAGGATGGTGGAAGATGACTTCACTCGAATCAGATCGAAGGTTCTGGCCAGGGCGGTGCTGGCCGGGGACAAACTGGCCGTGCGAGTCGTGCGCGACGCGGCCCGACTCACCGGCATCGCCGCTGCCAATCTGGTTACGACGCTCAGTCTACCCTGTGTGGTTCTGGGTGGCGGTCTGGCGACGGAACTGGGGGCGGCCTGGGGGGATTGGGTTCGGGAATCGATCCTGGACCACGTCTGGCCCGAGAAGCTCGGAGACGTTGAGGTCGTCGTCACGCAACTTGGGGACGAGTCGGGAATGATCGGAGCTGCGATCGTCGCCAGGGAGCAGCTGGGACCTGCTCGAACGTAGCAGCCGGCGCCTCACGTCGAGCCCGAGAGTTTGAGAAAAAGAAAGATCAGAACGCCTGTGACGGACGTGTAAACCCATGCCGGAAAGGTGTAGCGCGCCAGTTTCCGGTGGACCGAAAACCGGCCCTTGAAGGCAAGATATAGAGTGGTGAGGATCAGGGGCAGCGTGACGGTGGCCATCAAGAGGTGACTCCCGAGAATCCCCAGATAGACTGATCTGAGCCACCAGCTTCCAACAAATGGTGTGTTTCCGTGCAAAATGTGGTGAAAGATGTAGCTGACGAGAAACGCCAGTGTGAAGAAGCACCCGGTCAGGATAAACCGCATGTGGACCCTGGGGCGACGATGACGGATGGCCCGCACACCCAGCAGCACGCAGGTTCCGCTCAGAGCGTTCAGCAGCGCGTTCAAGGCCGGGAGAAAAAGAAACCGGTCCTCGAACTCAACCAGCGGTTCTTTGACGTAGAGAATCCATAGAAGGAACGCAAAAACACTGAGCGTGATCAGGAGAATCACCGCCAGGGCGGTGCGGCTCACACCGTTGACGATAAACGCCTTTTGTGTCTTTTGCTCCAGATTCAGGGATTCCAGCATGTGTTGACTTGTCCAGGGCCGAATTGTCTCACAATACGAGCACTGCCCGCCGGGTCGGCGATTTCACGGTACAATACGAGCATGCGCAACCGGGCTGCAGCTGCCGTTTTCGCCATGCTGATCCCTGTGGGAATCCACTCCACGGAGATCTCGGGGCAGGGCATCGAGCTGCAGGCCAGATCGGTTCCCAGGGGCGAGCTGCCGATTGGGTTTCCCGAAGAGATCCTGGATGCCGGCTTCGCCATTATTGAGGTGACAGTGGTTAATCGGGAAGAGTCGCCCGTTCAGGTTGGGCCCGAGATGGTCCAGGCCTGGTCGCGCGGGAACAAGCGACTTGCTCAGGTAACGTCGACTAAGATTCTCCCCAAACTGCTGAAGTTTTATCGGGGCAGTGGCCCCCGTGGAGGGGAAGTCTATGCTGGAGGACCGGCCACGGGCCGTCCCGCCGCTTCTGGAGGAAATGAGGATTCTGACGCCGACACGTACTCCGCCCTCCTGACGCAGCAGTTCAAACTGGTTTTGGACGGGTATCGATTGAATCCGGGGCCCCTCGATGCCGGGGAATCGATCCAGGGCTATATCTACGTCAAGTCCAAGCACCGGGGCCGGAAACTGGCCGGTGGAAAAGTGACCCTGAACGACGCCAGCGCCGTCATCGAATAGTCCCACTGTGAGCAATGGGCTGGAACTTTGTAGGGGCCGGCCTCGTGCCGGCCCGTTTGGGCGGGCGACCACCCGGAGTCGCCCCTACTGCCGGTCGCGGCCCGGCTGGCGAACCCGTGGGTTCACGTGTGTTATCCTCGTCGAGCCCCGAGACTGGCTATGTATCTAAGAACGGGTCTTCTAACCCTGCTGCTGCTGTTCTCTGTTCAGGCAAAGCGAAAGACGCCACTTTGCGCGGTGGCGGGTAGGTGGCAGCTCGATAAGGTTCGGTCGCCCGAAGAGCGAGCCGACAACCTCGTCTGGACCTTACGCGTGACAAGAAAAGGAGTCTTCTGGGACGAAGAAGTAACGCACAAGGGGAGAACCAGATTGCATAAGCACATCTACAAGTTGGGCAGGAGCGAGGGGGAATATGATAAGGGACGAAAATGGTTTTTTAATGTCGAGCACGATAAGAATCGTCTGCTCATCCAGAGACGGTTTTTCTTCCCCTCTGAGCTGATTCAGAGGTGGACGCCATCGGTTGGACCACTTGGCGGCATTTCTAAGGTGGACTCCGCAGTTGTTGTTGCCGCCAGTAAGGGAAATTCTGAGAGGGGGCGAGCCTGAGGGCAAGGTCCCTCTCGGAATGTTTTTTCAAGCCAGTGTACACCTCCTCCGGCGTCGCCCCAGCGTGCGCCGAGTGAGGTCTCTCGCTGTTGTATAGATCGATCCAATGGCCGATCCCTTGACGGGCTTCCGATCCGGTTTCGAAAGCGTTCAGATAGACGCATTCGTATTTGAGTGAACGCCACAGACGCTCGATGAAGACGTTGTCCATCCAGCGGCCTCTCCCGTCCATCGAGATACGCACCCTGGCCCCTTTGAGTAGTCCCGTGAACTCCGTGCTGGTGAACTGACTCCCCTGGTCTGTATTGAAGATCTCCGGGGGATCGTACCTGTTGAGCGCTTCCTCGAGTGCTTCGCAACAAAAGGACGGCTCCAGCGTGTTCGACAGCCTCCAGGACAAAACCCAGCGGCTGTACCAGTCCATGATCGCCACCAGGTACAAAAAGCCCCGACGCATCGGGATGTAGGTGACATCCGTGCACCACACCTGATCGGGCCGGGTGACCGCCAATCCTCGAAGAAGATACGGATACACTCGATTCTCCGGGTGAGGCCGTGAAGTCCGCGGCTTTTGATAGATGACCGCCAGGCCCATTTTGGCCATCAGACGACGAACCCTCTTGCGGCCTACCCGACCGCCCCGCCGTTTCAAGTGATAGACCATCTGCCGGGATCCGTAGTAGGGGGTCTTTAAGAACTGCTCGTCCAATCGTCTCATCAGTTGCAGGTTTTCTTCGCTCTCGCCTTTGGGCTCATAGTACAAAGTCGAACGGTTCAGACTCATCAGCCTGCATTGTCTACGAATGCTCAGCCTCGGGTGCTTTGGCTCGATCGTGGCCCTTCTGGCCTTTACACTCAGCGATCGAGCGCTTTGGACAAAAAATCCTTTTCCACCGTCAGTTCGCCGATCTTGGCATAAAGCTCTTTGGTCTCCGCCTCGCTTCCTCTCTGACGCTTCTCAACCTTGCCCGCGAACACATCGCCCAGACCTTCCCGGGCCCGCTTTTTCCAATTCGTGATCACACTCGGATGGATCTCGTAGCGAGCCGCCAACTCGCTCAGGGTGCGTTCGCCTCGAAGCGCTTCCAGCGCCACCTTCGCTTTAAACTGAGCTGAGAAATTCCTTCGTTTTGCCATGACTCCTCATCCTTTCTGATTCAGGTCGGAGCCACCTTAACAAATGGTCCAGTTTTCCGGGTCCACCTCTTTCAGCCCTGGACCGACTCCTCCTTTGAAGTGAAGGATCACGGATACACGCTTCATTTCAGACAGAAGTCGGGTAAGGATGTCACCGTGTCCGAAAGAGAGCTCTATTTCAGGCCTGTTCCCGAAACGAAGAAATAGGATCGGAATCACTCCAAAAACCTGCCCCTATCGATGACTTCGCCTCCGAAGATCCCTACGATTGTCGCGCTCTCGCTGATCAAGTCCTACAACGGCTTCCGGGCCGTCGATCGGCTCTCGTTCGAGGTGGCTCCGGGCGAGATCCTGGGTTTGGTAGGGCCTAACGCAGCGGGTAAGACGACTACCTTGCGCTGCCTGTGCGGGATCATCCCCGCCACCGCGGGAGTCATCCACATTGGAGGCATCGATCTCGACCGGGACCCGATCGAGGCCAAGAAAGTTCTCGCGTTCGTCCCGGACGAGCCCCATCTCTTCGAATACCTGACCGTCTGGGACCACCTGATGCTTTTCTCTAAGCTTTACGGTGTTGAAGACGGAGTCGGCCGTGCCGACAAGCTTCTCGGAGACAATGGTTTGGGTGATCGAAAGTACGCTTATCCCGCGGAGCTTTCTCGGGGTATGAAGCAGAAGCTGATCATCGCCTGCGCGCTGCTTCATTCGCCCCGGGCGCTGGTGCTGGACGAGCCCCTGACCGGGCTCGATCCGGGCGCCATACGCAGAACCAAACGGACGATCCTTCAGACTGCTCAAAAAGGGGCTGCTGTGATCGTCTCTTCGCACATGCTTCACCTGGTCGAGGAAGTCTGTTCCAGGATCTTGATTCTTCAGCATGGCCGGAAGGTGCTGGAGGGCTCGTTGAATGAGATCAGGAGCAATCTTCCGGAGATCGACGAGGGAGCTGATCTGGAGGAGATTTTCATGAGAGCAACCGGGCTCGGAGATCCGAACGAATGATCAGTTTGCCCCTGATCGGGCTGCTCGTGCGGAGTTTCAGGGGAAGGGCAGTCTACTTTTTCCGCAGCCTCCGGCACCCCGCGTACCTGCTCGGCTTCCTGGTTGGGATCGCCTGGCTGTTTTTTTGGCTGGGGCCGATCCTGGTAGGCTCGGAGAGAACCGAGCCTGGGCCGGTCGGGCAACTCCTCGCGACTCTGGCTCACTTGATGCCTGCGTTTCGCACCCTTACGGTTTTCGGCCTGGCCCTGCTGTTGAGTATCTGGTGGCTCATGCAGTGGGGGAGCCAGCCTCTGACCCTGAGGGAGTCGGAGATTCATCTCCTGATTCCAGCTCCTTTGCCCAAGAGACAAGTTCTCCAGTACGCCATCCTGAAAAACCAGCCCAGGGTGCTGGTAGGCTGCTTTCTCATGAGCCTGCTTATCGGCACCGGCAACCGCGGCTACCTGCTCGGATTCCTTTCCTACTGGCTGTTCCTGACGAACTGGGATCTTCATGCCAAAGCTCGCAACCTCTGGATCGCGCGCAACAAGGAGCTGACTCGCGACAAGGCATGGGCGCGCCGTATCGGCGTGATCGGAGCGATTTTGCTGTACTGGATTTTCTTTGTTGTCCTGAGTCGTGAGCTCATGCCTCTGGTGCTGCGCGTGGTGCGTGATTCGGCTACCTTACCCCAAACCGTGCAGGCGCTGAGCGTTGCGATATCCGAGTCGTGGCTGGCGCTGATGCTGGCCCCTTTTGCTGTCTATCTGGGCCTGTTCTTCACGGCCCCGGCGCTCTCGCCCGGATTATGCAAGAGATCTAAATTCAAGTGAGATTTGGGCCCAGAAAAAAGGCCGTAGCTCTCTGATATAAAAGGGTTTAGAGAAACAAAGACCCTAAACAGGAGCTACGGCAATGTTGAAAGCAGTCTGCCAGAATACCCTGCCATTTCACAGCCACAGAAACATCACGGCTCGTTTTGATGGGGGGAGCCTCACTTCCGACGCAGGATGGTTGTTGTTTGGATCCCTGGATCGTCAACATCGATTGTGCGAGGGCTTCAGTTCGTGTATTGCGGAAAGTCGAGACCGACGCTACGTTCGTCATGACCTGTTGAAGTTGATCCGACAACGAGTCTTGCAGATCGTGGCCGGCTACGAAGACTGTAACGACGCCGATACGCTGCGCTCGGATCCGATGCTCAAGACAGTCTGTGATCAGTTGCCAGAGAGCGATCCCGATTTGGCCACCCAGCCGACTTTCTCCCGCCTGGAGAACTCCGTCACCAAGAAGGATCTGATGCGTCTGAGCCGGTGGCTGCCAGGCCGTTATGTGCGCTCCCTGAAGAAGAGACGTCCCAGCAAGATCATCCTGGATCTGGACAGTACCGACGACCACACTCACGGCCAACAGGAGTTCTCCTTCTACCACGGGTATTACCGAAACCACATTCTGCATCCTTTGCTGATCTTCGATGCCGACACGGGAGACCTGGTCTGTGCCGTGTTGAGACCTGGCAACAAGGGGGCTGCCTCTCACATCGTGCCCATTCTGAAGCGAGTCGTGGAGGCCATCCGACAAGCAGTGGGGACGGATGTCGAGATTGAGATTCGGGCCGACAGCGGCTTTGCCACGCCTCGGCTCTACGAGTTCTGTGAATGTGAAGAGAATAAACTCCAGTATGTCATTGGGTTAAGTCGAAACCCTCGCCTGCAGCGAGTGGTCGAGCCCCTGCTGGATTCGACTCGGCTGAGGTTCCTTGAGCTGGAGGAAAAACAGCGTCAGTTTGACGAGTTTCTTTATCGAGCCCACAGCTGGGATCGATCCCGTCGCGTCATTGTCAAAGTGGAGGTCGATCAGCGTGGCATCAATCGTCGCTTTGTAGTTACCAACCGGGACGATCTCTGCTCCCAATCACTTTATGACCACTACACAAACCGAGGGCAGACCGAGAACTTCATCAAGGCCTTCAAGAATCATCTGAGCATGGACCGACTCAGCTGTCATCGATTCCTGGCCAATCAGTTTCGACTCCTCCTGCATGCACTGGCTTACCAGATGTTCGTGCGCCTGCGCGACTATCTTCACGGAACCCCCTGGCACAAGCTCGAAATCGAAACCTTACGTCGTCGGGTCCTCAAGATTGGGGCCCGGATCCGACAAACCACTCGACGCATCTGGGTCCATCTTTCCTCAGCCTTCCCCGAACAACCCCTCTTCCACCTCGTCTTGAGTCGCCTGAACTCCAGTTAGCTTTTCCCAGCTCCCCCGAAAAACCGCTTCCGACACTCATCCAGGCCCAGATCTGTCTGAAATTCACTCCCCAAACCACTCAAACGCCTCGCCAACCCATATTCTTCGCAAATCCGCCTGTCACACCTGCCCGCTTCCGAGTTGGGCCACTTCTCGAGTCGTTTTTCAACACCGAACTACGGTTCTTGCATAATCCGGGCTCGGCTGTTTTTCTCTCGAGCCTGGTTGTGAATCTGCTGTTGATCGTGATCCAGAACGAGTGGGTGGTCAGATCGGCGACCCGCTTTGAAGAAGCGGCTCTCGAGAAGGCTCGCCGGGTCAGCGAATTGAGAGATGGTGCCGGTCGATACGTCAGCACCTCGTCCCGGCGTCGACGAGATATCCCCTTCTCTCTGCGGTTCGTGAATTCGCCTGAGGCGGCGGTCGTTTGGAAGAACCTAGTGGCTTCGACCCGGATGCCCCTTCGGAGACAGGTGCTGATCGGCTTTCTGGCCGTTATGGCGATTTATCTCAGCATGGTGCTGCTGCCGCTGCCGGAGTGGATGTACGGAGTGTTTCTGGTAACAGGGCTGGTACTGTTTTCGTTTTTTCCGATGTTTGCCGGGAACGGCTACCGCAATGATTTTCGGACCGATTTGACCAATCTCGAGCTGGTGCGATCCTGGCCAACTAAATCATGGCGCATGTTTGTCGCGGAGATTGGAGGCCCCACGGTGCAAATCGGTCTTTATTCAGCCCTGGGCGCCGCAATTACCCTGGTCACGCAACTCGCCATCGACTCTCTTGGCGTTGAGAGCATGCGCGTTCTTCCGGAATCGCTCATACAGGACACGGCTTTGCCCGGTGTCCTGGTGCTGGGCTGGATGATGTTGGGCGCCTCGCCTCTCGTACTGCTCACAGGCGCGATGTGTTGTGCCATGCACAACCTGTTGGCGCTGAACTTCCCGGGTTGGGTTCCACTGGGGCGAAAGCGTCAGGATGCCGCGGCTACCATGGGACAAAACCTGCTGATCACGATAGTGATCATGTTCTCGATGGCCCTCGGAATCTTTCCCAGCGCACTGTTGCTGGGCGTGATCTTGCGAATTCAGGTGTGGTGGTTCGAGATTCCCTTTTCATTCTGGGAAACGCCGCTGCTGGGCCTGGCGACCTCACTTCCGATTCTGTTCCTTCTGACTGTCATGGTCGCCCTCGGCGGCTGGAGCTGGAGGAAACTGGATCCCACGCGAGAGCTTTTTCAAGAGACGTAGGCGAAGGGAGGCGGGCCGGGTGGAGAAGTTGTGCGGTATCTCCTATACTTTCTCGCACTATAAATCCAATCCGGGGAGAAAAGCGCGATGCCCGATCCAGGCCAGGCCACCAGACGACTGATCCTAGTACCCGCGATCATTACACTTGCCGTGACGCTGCTTCGCCTGGCGGGCGAACTGCAGGGCTGGTCTGCGACGCTCTTCAGTCCGGAACCGGGTGGCGGAGGGTCCTTGTTCGGGATCTGGGTGCTGGCGCCTGTTTTCGGAGTTTACTTCGCTTTGAAGCTGGTGGGTGCCGGCCGGGCTCCTGAAAGTGGATGGAAAGTGGCGCTCATGGCCATCGTCTCGGTCGCGGTCATAGTGGCTGTCGTCTCGCTGACGTTCGCGACGATCTCAAACTTGATGGTCCAGATCCCGCTGTTCGGTGTGCTGGCTCTGGGCACAACTCTCTTCGTGATGAGAAAGAGTTGGCCCGCTTTGTTCTCGACGCTCGTCTCTTATGGTCTGGCCGCACGAATTCCGGTGGTGGTCGTCATGTTCTTTGCGATCATGGGCAACTGGGGAACGCACTACGATGGCCCGCCTCCCGACTTTCCTGAAACAGGACCGTTCTTCGAGTGGTTCCTGACGGGCGTGTTCCCCCAGTTGACCTTCTGGCTGGCCTTCACGATCGTGACGGGCATGCTCTGCGGAGGCGTCGCCGCCGCTCTGAAAATGAAATCTTCACGGGCCGGCGCTTAGGGCTCGCGCAGACCAAAATCGATCCAGCTTTTCTCTGCCGCTCCCTTTGGGGGCTATCTTCAGGCGGATGGATCGGTTCTTTTCGCTTTGTGCCGGGCGACAGGCACTTTGGGCCCGGGGAGGCGCCCCGCCCGGCGCAGGGCGCTGCGCAAAATATATTCGATTTGAGCGTTCACGCTGCGAAGCTCGTCGTCTGCCCAACCCTGTAACGCGTCCATGATGTCGGGCGTGGCCCGCAGCAGAAACGCCTTTCTTCTCGCCATCCTGAAGTGCTAATAGAGCGAACCGGCATTGACGATCGGTTGTGCGTTGTGGTCACCACACAACACCACCAGAAGATTGCCGACCATGTCGGCCTTTCGCTCGTCGTCCAGATCGACGACCTGTTTCGCAGACAGTTCCTCGAGGGCCTGCTCGACCATCCCGACGGCCCCGTCGACGATTTTCCGGCGAGCCGCCACAATAGCAGTGGCCTGTTGGCGCTGCAGCATCGCCTGGGCGATTTCCGGCGAATAAGCCAGATGGCTGATTCTCGACTCCATCACCTCAACACCGGCTTTTCCCAGTCGCTCCTGGATCTCGACGCGGAGATCGTCGGCGATCTCCACGGTGTGGCTGCGCAGGGACTTTTCACCCTCGGTGTGCTGGTCGTAGGGATAATTGGTCGCCATGTTGCGAAGGGCGGCCTCGGTCTGAATCTGCACGAAGCTTCTGAAATCATCCACTTCAAAGACCGCCTCGGCCGTGTCAACGACCCGCCACACGACGACGGCGGCGATTTCGACCGGATTGCCCAGACTGTCGTTGACTTTGAGTTTTCCACTCTCGAAGTTTCTGACTCGAAGAGACAGGGCTTTCTTGCTGTAGAAAGGATTAGCCCATTTCAACCCGGCAGTCCGCTCGGTGCCCACGTACTTGCCAAACAGCTGCAGAACCTTGCCCTGGTTGGGGTGAACCATGAAGAACCCGCCCCACATCAGCACCACCAGAACAGCGAAAAAGATGGACAGGACAATACCGGCAGCGCTCTCACTGCGAATCGCCGCGATCACGGCCAGGATGGACACAATCTGCAGGAGAAACGCGATGGGCAGCACTCCCAGACCGGAGATGGCTTTGATTTGCTTCTCTTGAATCATTCTTGACCTCCTTACTGTATATCATACTGATATCACAATGAAACTATTCAATGCACGGGCAAAGGCAAGGGGTAGACGGGTACAGAGCGAAAAACTGCTACTCTCGGAAGAGCCGTTTGTACCAGGGGACGCCCTCTCGCTTGAGCTCCTCTCGTTCCTGACGCCTGAGCAGCTTCTGAAGGAACTCGACTCCCTCGGACTGGTGGCAGTCTTTGTATTTGCGACCGCTGCCGCAGGGGCAAGTCTCATTGCGCCCCACACGAAGTGATTTCCTCGGGTCCCTGGGCGGGCCCGTTTTCAGCATCTGAGGTGTGATCTTGCGGGCCTTCTTCTTGGCCATCAGAGGGATTCAATCAGAAATGACCTTCTGATTCCAGCTCAGCCAAGTCCCATCGAGAAAAGGGCAGACTTATGGAAGGAAGTACTAACCGATAGCCGTAGCGCCCCCCCTTCGGAGATCGCCGGCGCCGGAGGTGGTTCCTCCGGATCTCATCCCGGCGCAATGGGCTCCGCCAAAATAGAGGGACCGGGAGTCCCAGAGCCTGACCTGGTAGCCGATTTTCTCAAGGGCGCCGGCAACCTCTTCCGAATAGCCCTTCTCGCACTGTAGAATCCCATCCTGGTAGTGAATACGGGGTCGCTGCACTGCATCGGCCAGTGAGAGTCCGAAGTCGATGAGATTGGAAATGACCTGAAGAATCACGGTCCGGATTCTGGTGCTTCCCCCACTTCCCACAACGGCTCGGACCCGGTCATTCTTGAGCACGATGACCGGGGTCATCATCGTGGCAATGGATTGCCCCGGAGGTGAAGAGTGAAAGCCCTCCGGGTGCAGATCTGCCTCGCCCATGATGTTGTTGGGGATGAAGCCTGTGCCAGGGACCACGAATCCCGCCGATTCACCAGCCGAATGGGTCAAACTGACGGCCATGCCGTGCTGGTCGATGACACTCAAGTGGGTTGTGCTGGGCGGGCACGCGGGCTCAGGGACCCATTCGCCGGGAACGTGTTTTGAAAACGCTTCGGCAACGGCATCGAACGCCGACTCGAGATGCTCGCCGCCCAGGAACTCTTCAACCGCCTCGAAGGGGCCAGATTCGCAGACCAGCCGATCCCAGAGGGGGCGTGCTCGCGAAGCGGCCGCCATGATTTCGGCCAGGAGTCGCAGATGGGCAGAACCGCCCCACTCCATGTGCGCTGGTTCGAATTGGGAAAGGAGCTTGAGTGAAAAGGCTGTCAACGCACCGCCGGTAGAGGATGGGGGGGGGCAGAAGAACTTCGTATGCTCGATAGGGCACCCGGATCGGACTTTTTCTCCGGGGCTGGAACTCCCGGAGATCCGTCAATGCCAGGAGCCCTCCCCGGCGGTCCTGGTCGTTAACCAGCGCTTGACCCAGGGGGCCGTCGCTCAAATAGCTGGATCCGTGGTCTCGGATTCCCGCCAGCGTTCCCTTCAGGTCTGGCACGAAAAGACGCTGGCCCGCGCTTACGAATTTCCCTCCGGGCATGAAGACCCTGCGAATGGAGTCTGTGGCCGTGTAGATGTCCTTCAGCAACGCACAGGCGCCAGCTTGAAAAGCGTCGAGGGTCACACCCCGCTCGGCCAGCCGAATCACGGGGTCCAGGACTTGCTCCAGCGGAAGCCGGCCGAAATCGGCGTGCATGCAACACAGTCCGGTAACATTGCCCGGGACCGCCACTGACGCGCGCCCCAGGAAGAAGTCCTGCGTGGTCGGGCCGTAATCGATAGTTGTGCAATAGAAGTCTAGGCTCTCGGGCTGGAGCCGGCGCCCCAGGCCTGGGACACGGCTGAAGAAGTCGTAAGTGACCGGCTCGCGACGACGCGGGTCATATACCTGGGCAACTCCACTGCCGCCCAGATGAACGAACCCGATCTCGGCGATGCAGGAGGCGAAGGCAGCGCACACGGCGGCGTCCACCGCGTTCCCGCCCGCACCCAGAATCTCGGCCGCGCAGTCCGCCGTCACCTGATTGCCTGCTGCCAGCGCCCCGCCTGTCAACCCATGGTCTCCCTTGTTTGAAAACCCGGCGGACGGGTCGCGCCACAAGAATCCGGGTGGAAGCGACTCGCGTCTTCGAGAAAACCGGTTTCCGTGGCCCTGCTCCTGCTATACTCCTGGCTTCGCGTGCGTCCCGGGGTCGAATGAGCCGTGCCCGGCCGGAAGCAATACGCGGTCATGAGTGGTGGGCGATACTGGACTCGAACCAGTGACCTCCGCCGTGTGAAGACGGCGCTCTAACCAGCTGAGCTAATCGCCCATCTCGGAAGGACTCGACATTCTATTGAAGCGACCTAAGTTGTGTCAAATGAGTGAGAAACTGGATGTAATCGTGGTTGGAGCGGGGGCTGCCGGACTTGCCTGCGGAATCGCGGCCAAGAGCCGGGATCTCGCTTTCTGCCTCATTGACCGGGGCAGCGTCGTCAACTCGATTTACCGCTTCCCCGTGAATATGAAGTTCTTTACCTCCGCTGACCTCCTGGAGATCGGGAACCTTCCTTTGACGTCACCGTCGCTGAAACCGCGTCGCCTCGAGGTGCTCAAGTACTATCGACGCGTGGCCCACCACTACGACCTTCCTATCCGAGACTACGAGGAGGTGTTGAAGGTGGCCGGTTCGGACGGCGATTTTCAGGTGCAAACGAAGGATCGGCTAAAAGTAAGCCACACGCTGCGATGTCGGAAGATCATCATGGCGATCGGGTACTACGACAACCCCAACATGATGAACGTCCCTGGAGAAGAACTGGAAAAGGTAAGCCACTACTACAGCGAAGCGCATCCCTACTTCGGCAAGAAAGTGGCCGTGATAGGAGGCAAGAATTCGGCAGTAGAAACGGCCCTCGAGCTGCATCGCAACCATGTCGAAGTGACCCTGATCTACAGGGGCCCAGCTCTGGGCAGGGACATCAAGTACTGGGTATTGCCGGACATCCAAAACCGTATTCACAAGGGCGAAATACGCGCCTACCTCTCCACTGACGTGGTTGAAATCCGACCTTCCGAAATCATCATCGAAAGCCCGGAGGGGGTGCTGGCATTGGAGAACGATTTCGTCCTCGCCATGACCGGCTACCATCCCGACGTCGAGTTTCTGAGCAGCTCGGGAATCGAGGTGGATCCGGACACGATGATTCCACAGCATGACGGACAAACGCTGGAGACGAATGTTAAAGGCATATACGTAGCCGGCGCCATTGTTTCCGGACGCATGACCAACCGGGTGTTCATAGAAAACGGCCGTTTCCACGGTGAGCAGATTTTCCGCCACTGGACGGGGTGAGATCCCGGAGGGGGATTGGCAGGAAAATGTTCAGGATTGCAATCGTGGGCCGTCCGAATGTGGGGAAGTCCTCCCTGTTCAACCGCCTGATCAGGAGTCGACGGGCCATCGTAGGAAACGAGCCCGGCATCACCCGTGACCGGATCTATGCCCGAACCCGCTTTGACGACAGGGAAGTCGAGCTCATCGACACCGGAGGGATCGTTCCCGAAGACAGAGACGTGATTCCGGAGCAGGTCCTGGGCCAGGCCCGGATCGCTATCGATGAGGCGGACCTGATCCTGCTGGTTGTGGACGGCCGGGCCGGCCCGACCCACCTGGACACCTCCCTGGTGTCGCTGCTTCGACGGTCTGGCCACAAGTTCTATCTCATCGTCAACAAACTGGATGTTCCTCTGGCGGAAGACCTGATCCATGCGTTTCATGGACTGGGGGTCGAGAAGCTCTACGGGGTCTCGGCCGAGCATGGGCGTGGCTTTGAGGAACTGGTCACCGACCTGATCTCGGTTCTCCCGAGGGGCGAGTCGGGGGAGGCTCTCGCGGAGACACGTGTCGCCATCATTGGTCGTCCCAATATGGGTAAGTCTTCGCTATTGAATCAGTTTTTGGGTCAGGAGAGGTCGATTGTAACAGAGATACCGGGGACGACGCGGGATTCGATCGACACTTTGATGGTCAGGGGGGGGAGAACCTATCGCCTCATTGATACGGCGGGGATCCGGCGCAAGGGCAGGACCACAGGACTGGCTGAGAAGCTGAGCGTTGTGATGGCGAAAAAGAGCATGGATCGCTGTGATGTTGTTTTGCTGATTGTAGACGCTACGGAAGGCGCGACAAAGCTGGACGCCACAATTGGAGGGTATGCTCATGATGCGGGCAAGTCACTCATTGTTGTGATCAACAAGTGGGACTTGATCGAGAAGGATACCTTTACAGCCCACCAGCTGGAAGAGAAGTTCCGGCGCCGCATGCGATTTCTCTCTTATGCCCCGATGGTCTTTGTCTCTGCCCGGACCGGTCAGCGGGTTAGCCGGCTTCTGGATTATGTCGATCGAGCCGACAAGGCCCGCCGATTTCGAGTACCGACGCATGAATTGAATCAGCTTGTGAAGCAACGGATTCAACCCCGAATACCCTCCGCCGGAAGGGAGAGACACCCTCTGCTGTATGTGACTCAGGTGCGAACCGCCCCCCCTGTCTTCGTTTTATTCACCCGCACCCGAAAAAAGCTGCATTTCTCGATCGAGCGTTACATCGTGAATCAACTTCGAGAAGAGTATGGCTTCTACGCTACGCCGATCCGGGTGATCCAGCGGACGCGTTCCCGAATCAAGTCCCGATCCTAGGAAACCTTCGTTCAACCTTTAACCCCTTGAACATTCAACCTTGATAGGTCCCGGGATAGCTTGACAGCTTCCTGGCCGGTGCCTATCATGCAGTTCATTCCGAGAGGGACTGTACTATCCTGGCCATCTCGAGGCGGTTCATTGATCAAAGCGGATCTAGCCAAAGCTGTCTACGAAACACACGGTGGGATTTCCCAGAAAGAGGCGAGGGAAATCGTTGACCTGATCATCGATCACTTGAAGGCTGCCCTGGTGGATGGAACAAACGTAAAGCTTTCCGGTTTTGGGTCACTCAACGTGATCCATCGTAAAGCCCGAACCGGTCGCAATCCGCAGACCGGCGATCGGATTCGTCTCGAGCCCAGTAAGTACGTCACCTTCAAGCCGTCGAGGAAGGTCTTTTAGATGGCGCGTCGAGCGGGGCGGAAACTCTTTTACAAAATCGGTGAGGTTTGTAAAATCTGTGGCGTTGAGCCGCATGTTCTGCGTTACTGGGAGTCGGAGTTTCTTACGCTCTGTCCGGGAAAGAATCGGGCCGGGCAGAGAATCTACCGCTCCCGGGACCTGGAGTTGATCGACACGATCAGCCGGCTTCTGTATGAGGAAGGCTACACGATTTCCGGAGCCCGCAAGAAGCTGGGCGACCGGACCGCCGGCGCGCGTATCCCGCTGTTCAAGAAGCGAGACCTCCCGTACCGAAAAGTCTGCCTCGAGGTGCGCAAGGAACTGGAATCCCTGGCCAGCCACCTGAGGAAGGATCTAACTGGGTAGGGACCGGAAAGTCTGGAATCTCCTCCTTCAGGTTCCCGCATCCAAACGCACGACTCGCCGGCCGTCCACCCGAACCTGATCCAGGCACACCAGCCGGAGTGCTTCCGGGTAGATCTGGTGCTCCTTCTCCAGAATCCTCGCCGCCAGGGTGTCGCCATCGTCGCTGTCCAACACGGGCACTGCCTTCTGAAGGATGATGGGGCCGTGATCGAGCTGTTCGTCAACGAAATGAACGGTGCATCCGGAGACCCTGGAGCCCCATGCCACCGCTTGTTCCTGGGCGTGCAGTCCAGGGAAGGCGGGCAGCAAAGAGGGGTGAATGTTGAGCACGCTCATGGGGAAATGCCGGAGGAACAGAGGACTCAAAAGCCTCATAAATCCGGCCAGGCACACAATTTCTGTGCCGGCCTCCTCGAGTCTGGCGACCACTGCCCGATCGAAATCTTCCCGGGACCCGCCGCGGGAGGAAATAAACGCCGTCGGATAGCCTCGATCGCGGGCGTGTGCCAGGCCGGCCGCCTCGGCGCGGTCAGAGATCACCGCCACGATCGTGGCCGGGATATCGCCGCGATCGATGGCATCGGCCAGCGCCATGAAGTTGGACCCTCTCCCGCTCAGTAAGATGGAAACCTTCTTCATCGGAAGTGAACCTGCTGAGCTCCCCGGCTGATTTCTCCGATCAGGAAGTACTTCTCACCCCGGTGCTGGAGATACTCCTGAACACGATCGACGCGCTGCTTGGAGACCGCCAAAATGGCTCCCAGACCCATATTGAAGGTTCGGTACATCTCTCTCTGGCGGATCTTCCCGAGCCTCCGAATGAGGCGGAAAATGGGTAGCGCCTGCCAACTCCCCTCCTCGACCAGTGCATCCAGGTCGGGGGGCAGGATTCGCTCCAGATTTCCAGGGATCCCTCCACCCGTAATGTGGGCCACCGCGTGCAGGTCGTCCGTCTGGATCAGCTCCCGCAAAAGGGGCAGATAGTTGCGGTGCGGCTCCAGCAGCTCTTCGCCAAGGCTGCGACCAACTTCCTGCAGGTGATCGGCGGGGGACATCTTTTCCATTTCGAAGAAGAGCTTCCTGACCAGGGAGTACCCGTTGGTGTGAAGCCCCGAGGAAGGCAGCCCGATCAGTAGATCGCCCCGGTGCACGCGGTCCGGCCCGAGCAGTTTGGCCTGGTCCGCAACCCCGACCACGAACCCGGCCAGATCGTACTCGCCATCGGAGTAAAAATCCGGCATCTCGGCAGTCTCTCCTCCCAACAGAGCACAGCGAGATTCGCGACAGGACCGGGCAAGACCTTTGACCACGGCCTCGATGACATGCGGCTCCAGGCGTCCTGCGGCGATATAGTCCATAAAGAACAGAGGCAGGGCGCCCTGGGCCAGAATATCGTTCACGCAGTGGGAGACAATATCGATGCCGACCGTGTCGTGGATTCCGGTCATGAAAGCGATCTTCAGTTTGGTCCCGACTCCATCCACACTGGATACGAGAACGGGAACCTGCAATCTCGAGAAATCGGGCCGAAACAAGGCACCAAACAGGCCGATGTCGCTGGCTACCTCGGCCGTAAACGTCGAGCGCGCCAGTTGCTTAATGCGCCGCTTGGCCTGCTCGGCTCGCTCGATGTCGACACCTGCGCCGGCGTAGGTCAATTCGGACTGAGGGCTGGCTTTCTCTGAGCTCCGGCTCTTATCGCTCATGAGGCGCCACTCAGTCGAAGAGCGCTTTCTGGGGGGGGCGCGGCGTGTGCGGGATGGGGTAGTTGCGATCGAAGCAGGCAGAGCAGAACCCGTTCTCAGCTCCGACGGCGGCCTTCATTCCCTCCACGCTCAGATAGGCCAGGCTGTCGGCCTGGATGTACTCCCGGATCTCCTCGACACTCAGGCGGTTGGCAATCAGCTCCGAGTAGGTCGGCGTGGCGATCCCGTAGTGACAGGGGGACACGGTGGGCGGAGACGCGATTCGCATGTGAACCTGGACGGCACCCGCCTGACGGAGCATCTCAACAATCTTCTTACTGGTCGTACCGCGCACGATCGAATCGTCGATGACCACAGCTGTGCGGCCCTCCAACAACTGCCGTACCGGGTTGAGCTTGACCTTGACCCCGAAGTGCCGGATCGACTCCTTCGGCTCGATAAAGGTGCGCCCAACGTAGTGGTTGCGGATGAGGCCGAACTGAAAAGGAATCTGGGAGGCGCTTGAGAAGCCGAGAGCGGCGGTGACTCCCGAATCGGGAACCGGGATGACAAGGTCGGCTTCTGCCGGATGCTCAACCGCAAGCTGCCTGCCCATATCGTACCGGCTGGAATGCACGCTCCTTTCAAAGACCCTGGAGTCGGGCCGGGCGAAGTAGACATGTTCGAAGATGCAATGGGCCGTCTCCTTGGGTTCCACGATGGTCCAGGAGACGAGATTTGAGCCTCGCAATTCCACCGCTTCACCCGGGTTGATGTCTCTGACGTAGCTGGCCCCAATCAGGTCGAAGGCACAGGTCTCCGAGGCGATTACCCAGGAGTCGTTCAGCTTCCCCAAACACAGAGGGCGGACTCCGAACGGATCCCGCGCCGCCCAGACCGCGTCGGGTGTGGCCAATACCAGCGAGAAGGCCCCGGCGACTTGTCCAAAGACCTCTTTGATGGCGTTTCCCATTTCCCGGTGACGAGAGCGGGCCAGCAGGTGGAGCATGACCTCGCTGTCGGTGGTGGAGCGGAAGATGGCTCCCTCAGCCTCAAGCTCCTGGCGGATCTGCTCGGTCTGCAGCAGGTTCCCATTGTGTCCGAGGGCCATCTGGCCGCGGCGCGAGTCTGTAAGGATCGGCTGGGCATTGGCGAGGCGGCTCTCTCCGGTGGTGGAGTAGCGAACGTGGCCGATGGCTGCCGTCCCCGTCAAACTGTTCAGATCGTCATCATCGGGGAAGACGTCGGCCACATAGCCCATCCCATAACGTTGATGCAGTTGACCGCCGTTGACCGTGACGATACCGGCTGATTCCTGCCCGCGGTGCTGGAGGGCGTAGAGTCCCAGGTAGGTCATGCGTGCGGCTTCGGGATGATTGGAAATCCCAAAGACTCCACATTCGTCGCGAAACTTGTCGTCCGAGAAGGAAATCAAGTTGGTCCCTTTCAATGGCGAAACACCTCCTCGAAACCGGATTCCCAGGAGGCCATGACGTCCGCGATGGGCAGGCCGATCAGGGGCCGATCATTGACGTCGATTTCAAAGCGAGTCTCAGCGACAACTCCGATTCGGGCAACTGAAACGCCCGTGAAGTGCTCGATGAGGCGGGCTTCGTCCCCCGCTTCTATCGATACCACCACCCTGGACGCCGTCTCGCTCAGCAGGAACTGGTCCGCTCGCAGCGACCCGGCATCCAGCGCGGCCTTCAGGCCGAGGCCGCTGTAAAGACAGGACTCGGCCAGGCAAAAGAGGAGTCCTCCTTCCGAGATGTCGTGTGCCGATTGGATGATCCCGGCGCGGATGGCCGCCAGGAGCTGCTCCTGCAGGGCTTTTTCGACCTCCAGATCAAGGCTCGGGATCGGCCCTTCGAGTGGGGCGCCGTACAACTGCAGGTAGACGCTCCCGCCCAGCTCCGCCCGCGTCTCGCCGAGTAGGAAGACCAGGTGCCCTGCCTGTTGAAAGCTGGAAGGGCAGACGTTCTCGAGCCGGTCGACCTTGCCGATGACGCCGATCACCGGTGTAGGCAGGATCCCGCTTTCGTCGGTCTCGTTGTAAAAGCTGACGTTGCCTCCGGTGATGGGAGTCCCAAAAGTCGTGCAGGCCTCGGCGATGCCGGTGACGGCCTCGGCAAACTGCCACATGATCTCCGGCTTCTCGGGGTTGGCGAAATTGAGGCAATTGGTGGCTGCCAGCGGTCGCGCGCCGGTACAGACCAGGTTGCGACAGCTTTCCGCGACGGCGTGTGCCGCTCCCCGGCGAGGGTCGAGATAACAGAAGAACGGGTTCCCATCCAGGCTCATGGCCAGGGCGCCGCTTCCTTTCTTCAGCCTGAGCACGGCGGCGTCGCTGCCGGGGCCCGCCACGGTGTTGGTGCGCACCTGGTAGTCGTACTGGCGGTATACCCAGCGTCGAGAGCACAACTGAGGAGAGCCCGCCAGACCGAGAAGCAGGACATTGTAATCGTCGGGCTCCGCAAGTTCCCGGTCGCGCCAGTCTCCCGTAGTGTCCAGATACTCGGGGCGTCTGGTAGGCCGAGAATACACGGGCGCCTCATCGGTGAGAGCACGGTTTGAGATTTCGGCCACCCTGACTCCCTGGTCGTAGACGACCAGTTTTCCGTGATCTTTGACCTCTCCAATCGTGACAGCGTCCAGATCCCACCGCGAGAAGATCTCCTTGACCTGCTCCTCGCGGCCTCTCCGGCAAACCAGCAGCATCCTCTCCTGGGACTCGGAGAGCATGATTTCATAAGGCGTCATTCCCGGCTCGCGCTGGGGGACTCGGTCCAGGTGAATTTCAACTCCTCGATCCGCACGTCCTCCCATTTCACAGGTAGAGCATGTGAGTCCCGCTCCCCCCATATCCTGGATTCCAATGATGGCGCCCGAGTGCATGGCTTCCAGACAGGCCTCCAGGAGAAGCTTTTCGAGGAAGGGATCCCCAACCTGAACTGTAGGCCGCTTCGACTCTTCTCCCTCCTCAAACTGCTCGGAGGCCATGGTGACACCGTGAATACCGTCCCTTCCGGTCTTGGCTCCCACGTAAATCACGGGGTTGCCGACACCGGAGGCCCTGGCGTAGAAAATGTTCTCCTTCGGAGCGACCCCGAGGCAATAGGCGTTGACGAGGGGGTTGTTGGTATAGGTTTCCTGAAAAACGACCTCTCCGCCCACCGTGGGAATCCCCATGCAGTTTCCGTAACCTCCGATGCCCGCCACCACACCCTCCATGATGTACTGATTGCGAGTGCCATCGAGCGGGCCGAAATGGAGCGAATTCATCACTGCGATGGGCCGGGCACCCATCGTAAACACGTCCCGAATGATTCCTCCCACGCCCGTGGCGGCACCCTGATAAGGCTCGATGAAGGACGGGTGGTTGTGAGACTCGATCTTGAAGACGGCCGCCAGGTTGTCCCCGATGTCCACCACACCTGCATTTTCCCCCGGTCCCTGAATGACCTGAGAGCCCTCAGTGGGCATTCTTTTCAGGTGGACCCTGGAGCTTTTGTAGCTGCAATGCTCCGACCACATGACGGAAAAGATCCCGAGTTCGGTCAGGTTGGGGGTTCGTCCCAGACTCCGGCAGATCCGGTCGAATTCGTCGGAAGTCAGGCCGTGACTGGCAACCAGCTCGGACGTGATTTCCACTCTGGCGCTCACTTGCATAGGTACTGGCTCGGGACTTGACTGGCAGACCCGACTATGGATTCGATCAACCTCAACCCGTCGTCCGAGCCGAGAACGGCTTCCGACGCCCGTTCCGGATGCGGCATCATTCCCATCACGTTGCGCTCAGCGTTAACGATCCCGGCGATGGCGTTGAGCGATCCATTCGCGTTCGCTTCAGGAGTCCGATTTCCGCGGGCGTCGACATACCGAAAAACCACCTGTCCGCGTGCTTCCAGCTCGCTGAGCTGGGCGGGTGGAAGAAAGAAGTTACCGTCGTTATGGGCAATGGGCATCTCCAGGACTTCTCCCTCAGTCAACCCGGCGGTGAATGGAGTGTCTGGTTGCTCGCAGCGCAGATAAACCGGCTGACAGAGAAACTTCAGGTTGGCGTTCCTGAGCATGGCTCCGGGTAGCAGACCCGCTTCCTGGAGAATTTGAAAACCGTTGCAGATGCCCAGCACCAGTCCGCCTCGGGCCGCATGATTCTTGACGCTCTCCATGATAGGAGAGAATTTGGCTATGGCTCCGCTGCGCAGGTAATCCCCGTAGGAGAATCCTCCCGGGAGGATAACGATATCCACTCCACGCAGATCGACATCCTGATGCCACAGGAAGACGGCCTCCTGACCGGCCACGTGCCCGATTACATAGGAGGTGTCGTGATCACAGTTTGAGCCTGGAAAGACCACCACTCCAAACTTCACGATATCTGCCGGATCTCAAAGTCTTCGATAATTGGATTGGAGAGTACGTCGGCGGCGATCTGCTCACTGAGGCGAGTCACGACAGCCTGGTCCTGGTCGTCGATCTCGAGCTCAAAGTAACGGCCCTGGCGAACCCGCGAGATGGTCTCGTGACCCAGTTTCTTCAGAGAGCGCTGGATCGCCTGTCCCTGCGGATCCAGCACTCCGTCCTTGAGCTTGACCACAATCTGGACCTTCATGACAAATCTATCCTGGCTTCGGGCCGGCTCCGTGAACGCGCTCATTCTAACACTATTCTGTGTCCAACAAATCGATGCGGTCGACCACTCCAACGACGGCGGCGTCCACCGGTGTATCGAACTCTCCCAGCACCTTCATCGCGGCCCAGCCGTCGAGCACGCACAGCACCCGGTCACCCACCCCTGAGTCGGCTCCGTCGATGGCCAGCAACTGCTCTCCACGCTCATTTCCCTCCAGCGTCAGTGGCTGGATCAGAAGCAGCTTCTGCCCCTCGAAACAGGCGTCCTTCTGAGTTGCAAAAAGCTGGTCTACGACTCTGCCAACGATCATGGATCGGCATCCGCGAAGTTCGCACTATCAAGAATCCCGACGATGGAGCAGTCCGACGGGACCAGGTCGGGGTACCAGGGGAAGCTCCCCTCCTTCCCGGTCACGTAGAAGACTCGTTCGCCAAGTCCCGCGCCCACAGCGTCCAGGGCCACATGGACGGGCCCCAGGGGACGACCGCGTCGGTCAATGGGTTTGACGAGCAGAATCCTGCGGCCGCTCAGGGACGGGTCCTTGGCGCTCGCCACCACGGTTCCAACAACTTCCGCCAGGTTCATGGACTCTTTGGGCGCCTCGCGTGAAAGTCGACCGTGTCCACGATGCCGACAATAGTGCAGTCGACGGGATGATCGACCATCCCGGTCGCCATCCGTGCCGAACTGCCGCTGACGATGACTACCGTCTCACCGGCACCCGCCCCAACGGTGTCCACCGCCACCTGGTAGCCCAGGTCGTCGCCGGTTTCGGGATCGATGATTCGGACGATCAGAAGTTTTTTTCCCTCCAGCTTCTCGTCCTTTCGGGTGGCGACCACCGTGCCGGCAATCTTACCTAGGAGCATGGCTGGTCAGAACCTTCAGGGAGCAGTGTTGCTGCAACAGAAGCACTAGGACGGCTACTTGGGGACGATGGGAAGGCGTTCGTCCAGACTCGAGTGAGGCCGCGGTATTACGTGAACGCTAACCAGCTCGCCCACCCGTCGCGCCGCTGCCGCGCCGGCGTCGGTCGCAGCTTTGACTGCCGCAACATCCCCGCGCACGATTGCGGTTACCAGTCCGCTGCCGATTTTTTCGTAGCCGACCAGCGTCACCTTGGCGGCCTTGACCATCGTGTCGGCAGCTTCAATCATGGCCACCAGACCCTTGGTCTCGACCATCCCCAAAGCTTCCATGGAATCGGCCATTTGGTAGCGCCTCCCGGCTAAAAGGACCCGCCTATCGGTCCCTGCCCATCTCCATTATGACTCTCTCGACGATCTCTTCGATTTCCCGCGGAGACAGCGTGAGAGGGCGTTCGCCATTGGCAGTGACCGGGCAGTCTGACTGCAGCGAAGCCGAAGCAGTTATACCATAATTCCCACTCACGTCAAAAAGTTTGTCAACGGATTCTCGAGTGAGCAGACTTTGCCTTCCGAGGATCCTCGTGAGCAACGAGATTTTGGCAAAGTGCTCCAGTATTTCCATCCGGAAAAAGGCCTTCTGGAGGTCGGCTCCCAGGGTGATGGCACCGTGGTTGGCCAGGAGGATCGCATCGTGCCGGGGCACCAGATCCCTGAGGCTGTTTGCCAGTTCATCAGTGGAAGGAGTTCCGTAAGGAGCTATCGGAACACAACCCAGAGTCAGGACGACCTCCGGCATCAGAGCCTCGCGCAGGGGAATGCCGGCCACGGCGTGCGCCGTGCCGTAGACGGGGTGTCCGTGGCAAACGGCAGCCACGTCCGGCCTTCCCCGGTAGACGACGACATGCATCTTAATCTCACTTGAGACCTCACGCGCACCCTCGAGTCGATCTCCCTCCAGGCTGGTCACTACCAGGTCATCGGGTTGCAGATCGCCCTTGCACATGCCCGTGGGAGTCGCTAAAAGTCGATCTCCCAGCCGGATCGACAGATTCCCCTCGTTGGCGCAGATCAAGTCCTTGCCATACATACGCCGGCCGATCTCACAAATGAGCTCCCGGGCCTGCCATTCTCTCAGCATCGTTTCACGCTCCACGAACCCCCATTCAACTTTGAACCTTCAACTTTCAACTTTCAACCGTTAACCGAGAGCCCGACCACCCCCTTTCGCTATAATCGCAGGTATGCTTGCCCGACTGACGGGAACCCTCGACGAGAAGTCGGCCGGACAGCTCATCGTTGACGTTGGAGGTGTCGGATACGAGGTGTTTATTCCCTATTCGACCTACTATGAACTCGGTGAGCTGGGGGAAGAAGTCACGCTTCGGATTTACACGCATGTGAAAGAGAACGATCTGAGCCTGTACGGCTTTCTGACCCAGCGCGAGAAAGACCTGTTCAACCTGTTGATTCAGATTTCCGGTATCGGTCCCAAGCTCGGAGTCATCATATTGTCCGGGCTCCCTGCCGATGAGCTGGCAGAGGCTGTGCTGGCCGGAGACCTGGTGCGGTTGACTTCGATTCCGGGAGTCGGGAAAAAGACGGCCGAGAGGATCGTTCTCGAACTCAAGGAGAAGCTCGACAAGCTGATCCCGGACCGTTCTTCGCGAGAGAGTGGAAGGCCACTGGCCGGTCTCAATGGGGACGTGGTCTCGGCGCTCGTCAATCTCGGATACCAGAGAAAAGCTGCCGAAAAGGCGGTTCGAGAAGTCGGTCGGGAAGAGGGGGATCTCCGTTTCGAAGGCCTCTTGAGGCGTGTTCTCAGTCTTCTCTCGGGCTCCTGAGAAGTGAAAGGTTTAAATAGTGCTTATGGGAGAAGAGAATCGGTTTCTGGACCCGTCGCTGCGGGACATCGATCGGTCGGTCGAGAACAGCCTGCGCCCGGGAACCCTGAAGGAGTTCATCGGCCAGCCCAAAATTAAGGAGGGCCTGGGGATCGCCATCCAGGCGGCAATCCATCGGGCCGAGCCGCTCGACCACGTTCTGTTGTTTGGTCCGCCGGGCCTGGGCAAGACGACGCTGGCTCAGATCCTTGCCCATGAACTGGGTGTGAACTTCAGAAGCACGTCCGGGCCAATCATTGAGAGGCGAGGTGATCTGGCCGCCATTTTGACCAACCTCGAGGCCAACGACGTCCTCTTCATTGACGAGATTCACCGTCTTCATCCTGCCATCGAGGAGATTCTCTACCCGGCCATGGAGGATTTCAGGATCGATATCATCATTGGAGAGGGACCCGGCGCCCGCTCTATTCCCCTGGACATTCCTCACTTCACTCTGGTGGGAGCGACCACCCGAAGCGGCCTGCTCACTTCTCCGTTGCGAGCGCGGTTCGGAATCCTGCAGAGACTTGACTTTTATACCCGCGAAGACCTGACCGAAGTGGTCCAGCGGTCCGCCGGGATACTGGGCGTCGAGGTGGATCTCGGCGGCGCTCAGGAGATCGCCCGGCGAAGCCGGGGAACACCGCGGATCGCAAACCGACTTCTTCGCAGGGTTCGAGACTACGCCCAGGTCCGGGAAGACGGCTTTGTCAATGACGCGATCGCTCGCCGGGGCCTGGAGTTGATGAACGTCGATTCGCACGGCCTGGACGAGACTGATCGCAAGCTTCTTCTGACCATCATTGACAAATTTGACGGAGGGCCGGTCGGAATCAAGACCATCTCGGCCGCCATCGCCGAAGAAACGGATGCCATCGAAGACATCTACGAGCCGTACCTGATTCAAGTCGGATTCTTGAATCGTACCAGCAGGGGAAGGGTAGCCACCCGCCTGGCCTTCGAGCACCTCGGCAAACCCTACCAGGCCGTGCCGCAGAAGGGGCTCTTCTGAGAGCTTTGCTCTCGTTACCGGTAACCGTCAACCCCCACTCACCAACCGGACCTAGTAGTGGACTGTCGAGGGCCGCTCAGGCACTAGTGATTCAGGTGTTACAGTCCACTAGTTAGTTCTCGTCCGGAAAGTGACCTTTTTGGATCTCTATCCCGGTTGATAATATTAACCTTTTTTGGCGGGGCCAACTTGTTTCAGTGGTTCCCCAGCTTTTTTGCCAGTAAGCCGCCTGAAGCCCTCTGGCGAAGACACCAATACGCAAGCTCTACACTCCACCTCAACTAGCGAACGACTGGCTGCCTAGAGGCGAAGTCGAGCCAGCACCAGCAAGTTGAAGCTGAGAACCGAAAGATGCAGGTACTGCTGAAAATGCTCCCAGCCCTTCCAGGTACAGCGGTTGGCACCGAAGACTCGCTTGAGCATCGAGATGCAGCCTTCGATTCCAGCCCGAAAACGCCGCAACTGCCGATAGACCCAGCTGGAACGCACCATCTCTGAGACTTTCAGTCGACCCTTCTTGGCGAAGGCCACATCGACAATGCCCTGTTTTTTGGCCCACCTCAGATTGTCTTGGGTGGCGAATCCCCCGTCAAAGCTGGCTTGCCGTGGATAGCGCCCGTAAAGCTGATGGTGGCGCTTGAGCATCGGCTTCATCTGAGCCGAATCCGCCGGATTGCCTCTGAGCACCAAGCAATCGGTCAACAGCGAGGTCTTGCCGCAAGTTAAAAAGATCTTGTGGCCAAAAGTGGTCTCGCGGCCTCCCGTCTGGATGATGTCGGTATGCTCCTCAAAAATGGAAACCACCTTCTCTGCCGCCGGTACCTTCTCGCCCTGCAAGACCCGGCGCTCGGTTTGCTTGATCACCTGCTGCATTAAATGCAAGTAATGACGCAACTTGCCGACAATCACCAGGCTGGGGATATCTTCCCACTGCGAGGCACTTTGCAGGACCACTCGAGTGTAGTGAGCTGTCTTGGCAGCCACCTTCAGCAGATCCTGGTACAAAGGCTTCTTGCGGGCTTGGCCTCGCGTGTTGCGAATATTCGTGCAGCGGCGTTTGGCCCGGCGGCAGTGATCGCTGTAGACCACTGGGTGGTGCTCTTTGAGTTTCCGCAACAGGGCCGTGAGTGTGCGGATCGAATCGTACAGCAACTGCGAGTCGGTGGGATGATGAATGTCACTTTCCACCGCTGTGGCATCGACTCGGATCTTCTTACCCTTTTCCAACCCTTCACCCGCCGCCCATCGGATCAGCACTCGATTGATCTTCTCCCAGCTGGAAGCTCGAATCCGGCTAATGTTGTCTTGCAGACAGCTTTTGCACGGTGTCCATCCCAAGGGCAGGCGGCAAAACGCTCGAAGGCTGATCGAGTCGGCCAGGTGGAAGGCCAGCTTCTGGTAGGAGAGCTGCTGCCAGGTCTTCAGAACGGCACAACGCAGCACCTGTTCGGCACTGAGTCCTGGCGAGCCCTTTTGTGGATCCGTCTTGTCAGACAGATCCTGTAAAACCAAGTCCAGGATCTCTGGATTGTCATCCAGGATCCGGGAGATCATCTGCAGTTCGTAGCTGAGTTGGTGATCGGGCCACAGGGGCGTGAGCGGCAGCTGATTTTCTCGGTTCTTTCTCATTTTGGGAGCTCCGGGTTTGGCATAAGTTCTTTTGTTTCAGTGTTTTAGTAGACTCATCTTAACAAAAGAAGGTGACAAAATCGGAGCTCCAAAATGTGACCTTTCTCCTTTATTTCCAATCATTTACAATCGAACGGACGGGAACTAGACTAGTAACCTTATCGCCTACTTGGACGGAATCGCCGGAGACGATGGTGCCTACGGATGAGCCCTCGTCTGCTTCGTCCACACGGATTTCACCGATGGTGCTGGCAATCTCGCGGAGCACTTTGCCCGAAGCCGGATCCTTCACGGTACGGGTGACTCGCTTGACCTTCAGCAAGGTGCCCGCTTCTACACCATGTGCAGAGCCTACGTTCAGTATGACCAGAGATCCAATCCACGTCGGCCACGAGGCCGTTGATCGCGATCTTCACTTCGGGAATGCGGGACTCCGACTCGATCAACTGCTGGGACAATTCCTTGACGGCCGCCGCCACGGCCTCTCCCAGAATCGTCTCTCGAAAATCGCTGCTTGACATGTCGACGCTTCCGGCACCGCCCCCGCCGCCCCCGCCGCCGTACCCGCCCAACATCAATCCGGAGCGAGCGGATTCTCCTGCTCCCTTGGCAACAGCCAGGATTTCACCGGTGGTCGTGTCCACGATCCGGGCATCGATACCCACTTTGGCTTTCCCCTTCGCAGTCCCGTAGGAACCGCCTCCAAATCCTCCGATTTTGCTGAAAGCACCGCCAAATCCCTTCTTCTTTTTTTCGGTGCCAAATTGAGTAATCGTCCCCACGATCATCGCGTTCACACCAAGCACCCTGCCCACCTGGGCGGCCGATGCCGTGTTGGCCCGGCCGCTCGCTCCCAGATCCTGCTCGCCCAGGATTTCGTCCAGACGATTGCGTTCGATGACCCGATAGGTCCCCGCCGTGACGAGTTCGTTGACAATCAAATCGGAAATCCCTCTGCCGATGTCCCAGTTCCCGCTCCACCACTGCTGGACCGTGCCGAAGTCAAAGTTCATCACGGCTACCCGTTTCTTGTCGGCGGCCTGGCCGGCGACACTCAAGAGACAGATGAAACCGGTGGTCAGAAGAAGTCGTACCTTCATATCAGTCACCCTCTCAGATTCCAAGGTTCGAGCAACCTGAAATTTGTGTTAGTTTAGCAACTTTTGATGACGAACACACGCTGGTCCCTCTTCCGAATTCTCAGACGCCTGTATGACTGGGTGTTGAACTGGGCCGAACGCAAGTCGGCACTTTGGGCGTTGTGGTTCCTGGCTTTTGCCGAAGCTTCGTTCTTCCCAATTCCTCCCGACGTGCTGCTGATGGCGATGGCCGTCGGCAAACCGCCGAAGGCCTTTCGCTTCGCCCTGGTCTGCACCCTCGGATCGCTGATGGGTGGTCTGTTCGGCTATCTTCTGGGCTACCAGTTTTATGCACTTGTCGGGCAGCCCATCATCGACTTTTATGCGGCAGCCGATCACTACGAACGGGTTCGCGAGTTGTTCGAAACCTGGAACGCCGTGGCGGTCGCCATTGCCGGATTCACTCCCATACCTTTCAAGGTCTTCACCATCGCTGCGGGGGCGTTTCGGGTCAATCTGCTGACCTTCTTTGTGGCTGCAGCGGTGAGTCGAAGCGCCCGCTTTTTCCTGGTATCCGGGTTAATCTATTACCTGGGGCCGACCATCAAGGAGAAGATAGACCGATACTTCAATCAGTTGACGATTCTCTTCGTCGTGCTGCTGGTGGGTGGATTTCTGGTGCTGAAGTATATAATTTGAGAAAAGAGCAGCGGGGCGTGGCGCAGTTTGGTAGCGCGCACGGTTCGGGACCGTGAGGTCGGAGGTTCAAATCCTCTCGCCCCGACCACCTTTTCCCCGGTATTCTTTCATCTGCTCGCTTATTCCGGTTACCCTCCTGGGACATGATTCGATGCCGACGCTATCTCCTGATCGGCCGGGTTCAAGGGGTGGGTTTCCGATATTATGTTTCCGGTAAGGCTCGCGAGCTGGGGGTGCAGGGCTGGGTGCGAAACCTGGCTGACGGGCGGGTGGAGTGCTGCGCTGAAGCGTTGCCCGAGGTGCTCGAGTTGTTTGAGCAGCATCTCCGGACAGGACCCCGCTGGGGCCGGGTCGAGTCGGTAGAGACCGAGGAGCTGTCTCCCCGGCACTACCGGGAGTTTTCGATCGAGGTGTGAGATGGAACAACTCAAGAAGCTGATTCGTGAGATTCCGGATTTTCCCAAGCCCGGCATTCTCTTCTACGATGTGACGACGCTCCTGAAGGATCCCTTCGGCCTGCGGGAAGTGCTTCGGCACTTCGAAGAAGCGTTTCGCGGAAGGCAGGTGGACAAGGTGGTCGGAATCGAGTCCAGGGGCTTCATTCTGGCTCCTACCGTGGCCACCCGCCTGGATGCGGGTTTCGTCCCGGTGCGCAAGCCGGGCAAGCTGCCGGCGGAGACGATCCAGGCATCGTATGAACTGGAGTACGGGCAGGACAGCCTGGAAATCCACCGGGACGCAGTTGAAGAAGGCGAGAACGTCCTGATTGTCGACGATTTAATTGCGACCGGCGGCACCGCCCGGGCGACCCTGGAGCTGGTGCGCAGACTGGGAGGCAACGTCACTGCCGTTGCCTTTCTCATCGAGTTGGATTTCCTCTCCGGCCGCGACCAGCTAAACGACGTCGAAGTATTCTCCCTACTTCGCTACTGAATTAAAAATTAAAAATTAAAAATCTAAGAATTAAAGATTGCCGGGCAAGGGCACTGCGTAAATCTATCTACCCTTAAATCTTAAATTTTTAATCTTAAATTTTTAATTAACCACCTCGGCCGAGTCTGATTCGCCTTGCTCCGGAGGCAGCTCCTCTTTTTTCCCGGCGGCGGCCGCGCTTTCCAGAAGCGCAATGCGCGCTTCAATTGACGCGGCTTCAGGGTTTGACGGGTTCTCTTCCATGAGTCTCTTGAACAAATCCAGAGCCTCGGCCCTCTGTCCCGCGCCGTCGTAAGTCTTGGCTAGGCTGGCAATGATCTGGGAGGCCGGAACATGGGTGGACGGCTGATCCAGGATGGCGTTCCACGCTTCGATTGCTTCCTCTGTCCGGCCCATTTCGAGGGCCAGCTGAGCGACGTGATTGCGAGCCAGGTTCTGCAGTTCGATGCTGGAGGATCGCTCCACCACCAGCCGGAAAGACTTAATCGACTCCTCCGATTGACCCAGTCTGCGCTGTGTGACGGCCACGTAGAAGTTGGCCACTTCTCCCACGGCTGACCAGCCCTGGTCCTCAGCAATCCGCCGGAACTCTCTGAGCGCCAGCTGATCGCGCTCTTCTTCACTCGTATAAGGACGCTGTGTCTCCGGCTCGTCCGTGTCTTCTCCCTCCGGGACCACAGCGTTGAAGATCTTCAAGGCTTCCGCCAGCTCCTCCTGGGCGGCCGCCATACGGCCGGCCTGAATGGTTTCAAAGCCCCAATAGCCGGCCCCAAGCAGCAACACGATCGCAATGCCGGCGAGCAGGTGTTTACGGTACGCAATGACCCATTCCCAGGCTTCCAGGAGCAGAAAGCGTATTCGATCTTCGGTGATTTCTTTACGCGTGAGATGTTTCGGTCTGGGCAAAATGAACTCACTTCCATAAATGCGATGTCTGCGCCTGGCAGGACTCGAACCTGCGACACACGGGTTAGGAACCCGTTGCTCTATCCTTCTGAGCTACAGGCGCGTGAAGAGACGGTATTTTAGCAAATGTATCGACCTCGTGCTATCGTGGCAGGTGTTGACGAAAGGTTTCTCCAGACTCACAGCACGCTATGTCGGCGCGACCCTGGCCCCTTTCGCCATGCGCGACGATCAGAGCCGGGGGAGGCGACATCGGGAGGCGGCTCATCCCTACCGCTCCGAGTTTCAACGCGACCGCGATCGCATCGTGCACACCAAGGCGTTTCGGCGCCTGGAAAACAAGACTCAGGTGTTCGCCCCGCTCTTTTCGGACCACTTCCGCACCCGGCTCACGCACACCCTCGAGGTAACTCAGGTCTCCACCACCATCGCCCGGGCGATGGGGCTCAACACCGACCTTTGTGAAGTCCTCGCCTTGAGTCACGATATCGGGCATCCGCCTTTCGGGCACGAGGGAGAAAAGGTGCTCGACCGCATCATGAAGCCGTACGGTTCAGGTTTTGACCACAACCTTCACGCGCTCCGGATCGTGGAGGACTTCGAGGTGAAGTACCCGGCGTTTCGTGGACTGAATCTAACCTATGAAGTTCGGGAGGGGATCATCAAACACAGCAGCAACTGGGAGAATTCGACTCAATCCTATGTTGACTTGAGTGAATACCAACCCGGCGTTAAACCACCGCTGGAGGCCCAGGTGATCGATCCCGCCGACGAAATCGCGTACAACGCTGCTGATCTGGACGACGGGTACCGGTCAGGTATTCTCCGCGCCGAGCTGATGCGAGATGAAGTCCCCCTCTTCGCACGGCTTTCCGAGACTGTCAGAAGCGAATACCCGCGAGCCCGGGAACGAATCTGGGTCGGTGAAACGCTGCGCCGGCTGATCGACTGTCTGGTGACGGATCTGATCGAGTTCACTTTGAGTGAAATCAGGGCCCGGGGTATTCGCAGCGTCGAAGACGTGCGCCGGCAGGAAGCGCTGATCGTATCGCTCAGCCCCGCCACTTCACTCCTGAATCAGGGCCTGAAGCACTTTCTGAACGAGCGACTCTACGACGACCCGACTCTTAAACAGGCTCGCCGGTCCGCCCGGGAACTCATTGAGGGACTGTTCGGCTACTATCTGGCCAATCCACAGGCTTTGCCCGACCATCACCGATCCCGACTCGGGGACCAGGAACTGCCGAGAGTCGTCTGTGACTACATTGCCGGAATGACGGACGGCTTCGCTGAAATGCAGTTCGATAAGGTGGGATGAGGCTGACTCGAGAGTACTTGATAACTGATTGAACAAACAGCAGTTACGGTGTTTTGGTGAGGGCCCGGACCGGCTTGACACGGTCGTGTTCAGTGCTGTAGATTTATCGTTTTTTGCTGCATAAGAGTGAGCCGTCATGTTCGTTGAGCTCGCCGTAGTCAGGGAAAGCCGGACCCCCCATCGGGTGGAAGCCGTCTTCTCGCCAGATCAGGTCCGACTGGACGCCCGGAAGACCTCTCTCGAGGTGACAGAGCCGGTCTCGGGATTCTGCGAGCTGACGGTGCTGGCCGGAGACCGCGTTCGAGTTCGGGGAGAGGTGAAGACCGAGCTGACCGCCGCCTGCAGCCGCTGTTTGAGCAGCTTTTCGAGACCGGTGGAGAAGCGTTTTGACCTGGTCTATGCCCCGGACCCCAAGGTGGACGGAGGCGACGAAATCAATCTAAAGTACGACGACCTGGAGATCGGGTTCTATCGGGATGACAGGATTGACGTGAGCAGTGTGATGCTGGAGCCGATTTTTATTGACCTGCCCATGAAAATGGTTTGTGATCCGGCATGTAAGGGTCTTTGCGCCCAGTGCGGAATCAACCTCAACACCTCCAGCTGTACCTGCCGTCCAGCCACCGACACGCGCTGGCAGGCGCTGGCTGAATTCAAAAAGAGACTGACTGAATCATGAGAGGGTGCCCAAATGGCAAATCCAAAAAGAAGACATTCCAAGTCGCGTCGCGGTAAGAGGCGGGCACACGATGCCATTGCCGTGCCGGGTACGTCGGTCTGCCCGCAGTGCGGATCGCAGACTCTTCCCCACAGGGTCTGCCCCGAGTGCGGCTACTATAAGGGACGCCAGGTCAGCGAGGTAGAGGAGTAGTGATTCGGGAAAGGCCGGCCTCCTGAACTCCCATGAAGGCATTCGTTTTTCCAGGGCAGGGCTCGCAGTTTCCAGGAATGGGGAAGGACCTGTACGAGAGCTTTTCGTCCGCTCGCGAAGTTTTCGATGAAGCTGATGCCGCTTTGTCCTTCCCGCTCTCAAACCTTTGCTTCGAAGGACCGGCAGAAAAGTTGGCGCTGACCGAGCACACCCAGCCGGCCGTCCTGACAGTTTCCATCGCGGCGCTCCGCGTCCTGGAGGGCCTCGGAGAACGGCCTGACATCGTTGCCGGTCACAGCCTGGGAGAGTACAGTGCGGTTGTTGGTGCCGGAGGTATGAGTTTCGCCGACGCCGTTCGAGTCGTGCGAGAGCGGGGGCGCTTCATGCAGGAGGCCGTGCCCGTCGGGCAGGGAGCGATGGCTGCCGTGATGGGCCTGGAAGTGGAAGCAGTTGCCCGGATTTGTAAGGAGTGCGCAGCCGCCGAAGTGGTGTCGCCGGCCAACCTGAACGCACCCGGCCAGGTAGTGATCGCCGGGGATATCGCCGCGGTGGAGCGGGCCTCGAGCCTGGCCCGGGAACGGGGGGCGAAGCACGTGCTGCGCCTGCCCGTGAGCGCTCCTTTCCACTGTGCCCTCATGAAGCCTGCTCAGGAAAGGCTGGCCACAGTCCTGCGGCAAGTGGAGTTTCGGGACCTCGAGTTGCCCCTTGTGAGCAACGTGGACGCGGTTGCCGCTACCAGCGCGGCCGAGATCCGGGAGAACTTGATCCGTCAGGTGACCTCGGCAGTTCGGTGGAGCGAGAGCGTCAGGGAAATGGTTCGGCTGGGCGTGCAAGCCGCCGTCGAAGTCGGGCCGGGGCGGGTTCTGGCGGGTCTGATTCGGAGAATCGATCGGTCGATTCAGGTTCGGTCAGTCGCCACGCCGGAACAGGTGCAGGAGCATGTTTGATTTCTCTGGCAAAGTCGTACTGGTTACCGGAGCGTCGCGGGGAATTGGCTTGCAGATCGCACGCGATTTTGCTGCCGCGGGCGCCCATACTGTCCTGGCTGCCCGCAACCTTGAGCTGATCCGGCAGGGAGCCCGGGTGCTGCAGGACGAGGGCAAGTCCGCCGTCGGCATCCAGCTGGACGTCACCGAGAAGGCGTCCATCAGCTCGGCAATCGAAACAATCATCGAGAACGAGGGCAAAATCGACATTCTTGTCAATAATGCCGGAGTGACCCGAGATGCGCTGCTCATGCGCATGAAAGACGCGGACTGGGATCAGGTCTTGGCCACCAATTTGAAGGGAGTCTTCCGGCTGATCCGAGAAGTCGTGCCCCACATGCTCAGAAAGCGTTCCGGTCGGATTGTCAATATTTCTTCCGTGGTTGCCCAGACCGGGAACCCGGGGCAGGCAAACTACGTTGCCAGCAAAGCAGGATTGATTGGTCTTACCAGAAGTCTGGCCCGGGAAATCGCTTCCCGCAACATCACGGTAAACGCCGTAGCACCTGGATTCATCGAAACCGAGATGACGGAGGCTCTCCCCGTAAGAGTACGCGATCAGGTAATCAAGACGGTTCCGCTGCGCCGCGCGGGAACCGTGAGCGACGTATCTCCCGGTGTCCTTTTCCTGGCATCAGAAGAAGCTGGATATATCACGGGCCATGTGCTAAATATTAACGGCGGCATGTACATGTAGCTTGCCGCTTGGCCATTCAAATGGAGGAGTAATGGCAGATCAGGAGATAGAAGAAAAAGTCAAAGAGATCATAGTAGAGCAGCTGGGTGTAAAGTCATCGGAGGTCTCGGCCAGCGCGAGTTTCGTGGACGATCTTGGGGCCGATTCGCTGGACACGGTAGAGCTTGTCATGAAGTTTGAAGAAGACTTTGACATCGAGATACCGGACGAGGATGCAGAGAAGATTCAAACCGTCCAGGATGCCATAAACTACATCCATACCCACCATACCTAGCACTGGTACTTGCAGGTACTTCATCTCCCGGGGAGAACATTCAGTTTGCGAAGAGTGGTCGTAACCGGAGTCGGCCTGGTCTGCGGGCTGGGCAACGACACGGACCACACGTGGGAATCTATCCAAAAGGGGGAAAGCGGGGTCCGGAGGATCTCGCTTTTCGACCCGAGTGGCTTTTCCACCACCATTGCCGCCGAAGTGAGGGGCCTGGACCCGCTCGATTTCGTTGACCGGAAGCTGGCCCGCAAGATGGACCGGTTCATCTTGCTGGCCGTGGTCGGGAGCGACGGCGCACTGCAGGACTCGGGTCTAGAGATCAACTCGCGAAATTCGCATCGAGTCGGGGTCTACATCGGTTCCGGAATCGGAGGTTTCGGGACCATTGAGCGCGAGCACGAGAAGTTCTTGAAACTGGGGCCCAGACGGATCTCGCCCTTCTTTATCCCCTCCGCAATTGTCAACCTGGCCGCCGGTCAGGTCTCCATCCGGGTGGGAGCCTCCGGACCGAATTCAGCCACTTGTACGGCCTGTTCCGCGGGTGCCCATGCCCTGGGCGATTCACTCAGGATCATCCAGCGGGGAGACGCGGATGCGATGATAGCCGGAGGCTCCGAGGCGGCCATCACGCCCATGGGAGTCGGGGGCTTTGCCGCCATGCGGGCTCTTTCTACGAGAAACGATGCCCCCGAGCGTGCCAGTCGCCCCTTCGACCGGGAGCGGGATGGGTTCGTGGTAGGAGAAGGGGCCGGCATACTCATGCTTGAGGAGCTCGAGTTTGCCCGCCGCAGAGGGGCCCGGATCATCGCCGAGCTGGCTGGCTATGGCATGAGCGGCGACGCCCACCACATGACCGCCCCTCCCGACGACGGCCAGGGAGCGTATCGCGCTATGGAGGCGGCTCTCAACGATGCCGGGATCGATGGTTCCAGCGTGGACTACATAAATGCCCACGGCACCAGTACTCCTCAGAATGACCGGGTCGAGACGGTGGCTATTAAGCGCCTTTTCGGCTCGCATGCCGCCGAGCTCGCCGTCAGTTCGACGAAATCAATGACAGGGCACCTCCTGGGAGCGGCCGGGGGGCTGGAAGGCGGAATCACCTGTCTGGCCATTCGCGACCAGCTGCTGCCGCCAACTATCAACTATGAGAACCAGGACCCGGAATGTGATCTTGATTACGTTCCCAACACCCTTCGAGAAGCCAGAATCGACTACGCTTTATCAAACTCTTTCGGCTTCGGAGGGACCAACGCTGCATTGGTCTTCAGGAGGTTCGAGGGCTGAAGCGGCGAGGTGCTATAATATGACCCGATCGCCTATGAACACTGGCCCGGTACTCTCGAGCATCTCTCTTCTGGCAATCCCCTGATTCTAAGTCTCGTAGGGCTGTTCCTCAATCAGCCTGCCACAGGTCCTGTTGGACACATCAATGACCGACAAAGATCGGATTCGCAGACTGGCGGCGCACAATGGGCCGGGGAGCCGGGAGCAGTGGTGGAGTACGTGGGCCCGGGGGATGACTTTCCAACAGATCCTCCTCGCTATCGGAACCGCGTTGGTGGTGGCTTTTCTGGTGCTCGGCTACGACTTCCGGCGAATCCCCGACTACGAACTGGGGGGGATTGCCGACCGGGACATCGTGGCACCTCATGACTTCACCGTCATGGATGCCGACGCAACCGCACAAAAGCGCGAGGAGAGTCTCGCGACAGTACCGGCGGTCTTTGACCTCGACATGGCGATCAACAGTCGTCTGGAATCGATTCTGCGCAGTAATTTTGCCGAGGGGCGACGGGCGATTGCCGAACTCAGGGAGGAGCTGGGGCTCAAAGACGATGAAACATTCGCAGAAGAAGACCGGAACCAGCTCCTGCAGCAGCTGAGGCAAACCCTTCCCATCTTTGCCGAAAGGGCTCCCGTCATGGAGATTCTCCTCGTCAATGGATTCTCCGCCGGGCTCGAAAACCAGATGGTGAGTCTGCTCCAGAGTGCCATCCAACATCCTGGAGTCGTTGCCTCGAGGGATCTGCTGTTCATCTATCGCGACCGCAGCATCATTCTCCTAAACAGAATCACCCGCAAAGACGAAGTCCTCAACGATGCCTCTATGGTCAAGGATCTGTCCCAGGCGCGGGCGCTGCTGCGTCAGAACGAATTCGAGCTGACCGCCGTTCAGGGAACCGAGAAGCTGGAGTTGGTCGGTTTCCTGGAGGATCGAATCGAGCCGACAGTGCGCTTCAATGAGGATGAGACCCGAGAACGCGAAATGCTGGCGATGGACCAAGTTCCCCCGGTTCTAATCCAGATCAGACAGGGACACAAGATCATTCGCGCCGGGGACCCGGTTGCCGCCCAGAGCCTCATGATTCTTCGCGAGCTGAAGAGCCAGGAGCAGGCAACTGAGCCGATCGGCGAATTTGTAGGCCTCCTGTTGTTGGCTCTTTTCTTTGTGTTCGCTCTGTGGCGATACCTGCAGAATTATCATGAAAAGCCAGAGAACGTCCCGAGTCGTTTCATGCTGGCGGCTCTGATCCTGGTCGCTCATCTGGGCATTGCGAAGACTCACGCGCTGCTGGCCGAGTTCTTTTCGCAGAGCCTGACCATCCAGGTGCTGCAGGATGTTTCCAGCCTGTACTGGGTGATCCCCGTCTCCTTTGGCTCCATCGTCCTGGTCCTGCTCGCCGGCGGCCAGCTCGCCATCCTGTATTCCCTGCCTGTCTCCGTGTTCATCGGACTGATGACGGGAGAGCTGGCCATGGGAGTCTTTACGGTGGTTTCGAGTCTGACGGCCGTCTATGCTCTGCGCCACTACCGCGAACGATCGGCTCTGGGCAGGGCGGCCGCCCTGGTGGGGTTGGTCAACGTCCTGGCCGCCCTGGGGCTGCAACTTCACAGCGGGGCCTTCCAGTGGGGAGTCTTCGGCGTCCGAACTACGCTGGCTTTGGCCAGCGGCATTATCTCGGCAATGCTGGCATCCCTGCTGCTTCCGCTGCTGGAAAACCTGTTCGAGATGACGACCGATATCCGTTTGCTGGAGTTGTCCAATCTGAACAGTCCCATTTTGCGGCGACTGGCCATGGAAGCTCCCGGCACCTATCACCACAGTCTCAACGTCGGGGTGTTGGCGGAAGCTGGGGCCGAGGCGATTGGAGCCAATCCTCTGCTGGCCAGAGTGGGAGCCTACTACCACGACATCGGAAAGCTCAAGAAGCCCGAGTATTACGTCGAAAACCAGATCTACATCGCAAACAAGCACGAGGGTCTGTCACCCAGCATGTCCAGCTTGATCCTGGCCAGTCATGTCAAAGACGGAAGCCAGATGGCGAGAGAGATCAGGCTGGCACCCGAGGTGGCCGCCCTCATCCCTCAGCACCACGGGACCAGGCTGATGTCCTTTTTTTACCAGAAGGCCAAGCAGGCAGCCCGCAGCACCCACACCGACGTGAACGAAGAGGAATTCCGCTATCCGGGACCAAAGCCGCAAACCAGGGAGGCTGCCATACTGATGCTCGCAGACCAGGTCGAAGCGGCATCCCGAACCCTCCAGGATCCGAACCCCGGCCAGGTTCGAGGCATGATCCGCCGCCTTATCCAGGGAACGATCCAGGACCGGCAATTTGACGAGTGTGACATCACGACGCGAGATCTCGACAAGATCACACGCTCGTTTGAAAGGGTCATCTCGGGGATGGTCCACCATCGGGTGGACTACCCCGGTTTTGATTTCAATAAGCGAATTGAGCAAGAGCAGCGGGAAGATCAACCTGTTCAATAATCATGGGAATCATGGGCTGGACCTCGATACCGGGGCGCTGGAGGGCTTTCTCCAACAGCTGGCCGAACACCTGGCCCTCCAGGACGGGTTTACCGTCGTGCTGGTCAACGACGACATGATGAAGGAATACAATCATCGTTTTGCAGGCAAGGAGAGGCCGACAGACGTACTTTCTTTTCCCGCGCAGCAGGACTGGCCGATGGAACCTCCTTATGCGGGCGACATCCTGATCTCGGTGGAGTCTGCTCTTCGCCAGGCCCGGGGCTGCCTGCTGAGTGAATTGAAGATGTTGAGCCTTCACGGTCTCCTCCACCTTCTCGGATATGACCACGAGAGCGACGATGGGGAGATGGTGCGTCTGGAAGAAACGCTCAAGAAGGAGTTTCGCCTGAGTTGAGCTTGACTCTGATCCTGTCTTCTTCACTGGCCCTGGTCTGTGTTTTCTGGCTCGCTTTGTTGGAAAGCTCCATTTCCCGACTTTCGCAGGTCTCGCTGCGGGTTATGCTGGAGAAAGAACGGGATCTGGAGTCCAGTCTCTTGAAGGATGTCCTCAGCGACCGTACCCAGTTTCTGGTACCCCTCCAGTTTGCGATTCACGCCCTCACTGTGATCATTTCCGTACTCATCGCCAAGCAGCTGCTGGATCTGCAGTTGGCATATGCCGTTTTTTGGGCCATTGTCTGTGCTGTCGTCTTAATGGGGTTCGTACGGGGGATCCTGCCCAACTGGCTCACCCAGGAGGACCCCGAAAAGTTCGTAAAAAGGCTGCTCCCCATGTGGAGCAGCACCTACCAGTTCATCTCCCTCTTCGCGGCCCCCATCTTGTGGGTGTTGAGGCTTCGTCAGGCCAGGGTAGGAGAGCCTCCGTCGCGAAACGGCGAAGAAGCCTCCGAAGAGGAGATTCAAGCCTATCTGGATGTCGGTGAAGAGGCCGGTATCTTCGAGGAACATCAAACCGGTCTGATCCAGAGTGCCCTCGAATTCAGGGGCACGCTGGTGCGCGAAATCATGACCCCGCGCTCCCAGATCGTTGCCATCACCGAGTCGGCCACCGTCGCCGAGCTGGCGGACCTGATCGCCGGCAGCAAGTTCTCCAGGATTCCCGTATACCGGGACACAGGCGACAACGTTATCGGGGTGGTGTATGTGCGCAACCTGGTGTCCCATCTGTCCCGAGGAAAGGGCTCGGATCCGATCACGCCGCTCTTAAAGGAGGTGTGGTTCGTGCCGGAAACCAAGAAAACAACGGAGCTGCTGCAGGAAATGCAGCGCGAATCTCAGCCCTTGGCGATTGTAGTCAGCGAGTACGGTTCCGTGTCGGGCCTGATCACGATCGAGGATCTGGTGGAAGAAATCGTGGGTGAGATTTACGACGAAGACGAACCCCACGAAGCGGCCCCCATTGATGAAGGCGGCGGTGCATACCGCGTCCCCGGCGCCATGGAGCTGTCCCATCTGGAGGAGGCTCTGGAAATAGATCTGGGCCACAGCGATGCGACCACCGTCTCGGGGCTGGTGGTCGAGAATCTGGGCCATGTGCCTGCTCGCGGCCAGGAGATCGAGGTGAACGGGATTGCCGTCAAGATACTCGATGCCGATCGCAAACGGATCAAGTTGATGCGAATTCGCCCGTCCCCACCCGAGCGGCGCTCCGAAGGGGCCGCTAGCTAGTACCTACTCGTCTTGGACTAAACTGAAGGGCATGCATCGAGGCGATTCTTCCGGCGATGCCGGCCGCATCTTCATGAGACGAGCACTGCGCCTGGCCAAACGTGGAGCCGGCCGCTCCAGTCCCAATCCGATGGTCGGTGCCGTGGTGGTGCGGGGTGGAGAGATCGTGGGGGAGGGAATTCACGTCTTCTCGCGACGCGATCACGCCGAGATCGTCGCTTTGCGCGACGCCGGTGAAAGCAGCCGCGGAGCCGATCTCTACCTGAACCTCGAGCCGTGCTGTCACGCCGGGCGAACGCCTCCCTGCGTGGAGGAAATCATCCGGGCCGGAATCAAGGCGGTCCATGTAGCCACCCGCGATCCGAATCCAAGCGTCAACGGGAAGGGAATCGAACGCCTGCAGGAGGCTGGAATCTCAGTATACGAGGGGCTGTGCGAGACGCGGGCCACTCGCCTGAACGAGCCGTTTTTTCATCTGGTGCGCACCGGCAAACCGTTCGTAACCCTGAAACTGGCCCTTGCTCTGGACGGCAGAATCGCGACCCGCACAGGGTCCTCCCGGTGGATAACCGGCAAGAGGGCCCGCCGGGTCGTTCACCGGCTCCGCTTTGAGCACGACGCGATTCTGGTGGGAAGCCGTACGGTGGCGCAGGACGATCCTTCGCTGAACGTGCGCGGGCGGAGGAAGAACCGGATTGTGAAAATGGTTCTGGACAGTGAGCTCAAAACGGCCCTCGGGGCCAGGCTTTTTCAGTCCGGAGATCCGGTCGTGATCTTTCATTCGACGGAGCCCTCGGGTACTCAAGCCCGCCGGCTGTCACGAGGAGCCGACCTGGTGCGTGTGGACCGCGACTCGGACGGTCTTGAATGGGCCGGGATACTGAAGGAAGCAGGCCGCCGCGGTCTGAACAGCCTGCTTATCGAAGGAGGCGGCATGGTGGCGGCCTCGGCCCTGAAGGCAGGGGCCGTGCAGCGGATGCTCCTTTTCTATGCGCCCGTCATCATCGGGGGAGACGGACTGGCGGGCTTCGGTCCTCTGGGCGTCGAAAGCCTGGAAAAAGCGTTCCGGGTAGACCTCGCCCGGATTCGCAGGCTGGGGGAGGATTTCCTGCTGGAAGCACGACTCGACTAGGGCGCCGCTCGCTGCCGCTCGCAGCATTCCACGTTCCACTAGCTTCCAGAACCCGGAACCTGTAGAACCTACTCGAGGAGGAGGACGTCGACCAGAGAGTCCGGATCGGCGATCAGGAACTGTTTCTTTTCCACGCTGAGAACTCCGGAGCTCTGCATGCTGCTGAGGACTCGAGTAGCCGTTTCTCTGGAGATCCCGGTGATGTCGGCCAGTTCTTTGTGGGTCAGCTTCAGGTTGATCTTGACGCCGCCGTTGGTCTCGACTCCCTTCTGCTGGCAAAGCTGGAAAAGGGCCGTTCGAATTCGGGCGTCGGCGTTGTGAAAGGTCAGCACTTCGATTTGACCCCAGGCATCGCGGCACCGACCGCACAGCATCTTGAGCACGGCTCGATTGATACTGGGATGCTCGAGCAACTCCAGGAAGTTTTCCCGGGTGACAATCAGGATACGGGAGGGAATCACGGTAGTGACGGTTGCCGGTGAAGTACCGCCGTTGATCAGAGACATTTCCCCGAAATACTCGCGCGCTTCGTGAAAGGCCAGAATCATCTCTTTTCCATTGGGAAGCAGACGGGACACTTTCACTCGTCCTGCCTGGACGATGTACATGTAATTCCCGGTGTCTTCCTCATGGAAGACGATCTGGTGCTTGACATACTCCCGCTCCCGGAAACGGGATGCCACAATTGACAACTCGTCGTCAGAGAGATCTTCGAAAAGGGTTACGGTCTTCAAAAATGACGTTTCAGCGCTCATAGATTTCCGATCCCAGAAGTTCTTCTAACGGCTCCATTGAATAGCGTTTTTCCAGTAGTGTCAACTCACTTCGGACCTGCCCGTAATCGGGCCGACCCGACTTTTCTACCTTGTCGATCAACGGCTCGCCTTGGACTGACAGAGAAAGCCGCTTCGCGTGCCCGGCTCCTTTTCTGGCCAGATAGTGGCCCAGTGCCCGGATCGCCGGATAGAAGAAAAAAACGTTAGGCCCGGGCAACGGTGCCAGGATACCACCAAGCCCCGCCACAATTGCGTCAATAACGAACCACCGGGTGTGTTTACGATAGCCTGCACGCAGGTGCTTGAAGAGAAGCTTCTCAACTCGATCCGGCTCCAGGCTGACCGCATGGTAAACGCACAGCTTCCGTGCGTGCCGCAGCCGCCCCAGCATTCTCTCCTGGTAGGCAAAGTGTTGCCGGAGTCGCCGGTAGCTTTCGACGATCCGAGATCGCAGGCGTGTCCACCAGCCGCCTCCCCGAACTTCTGCCGCCGCCCGGCGATCTACTTTCTGCAGCGTGAAGTGAGGCTCACCATCAGGACTGCGGAAGAGGAGGATATTCATGGTCCTCCCGTTCTTTTCACGACCAGGGAGTTGACGCTGATCAGCACCAGCAACGCGATTCCCCACTGCAACAGGCAGGTGCCCACCGATTCGGGCACGAGCGGGTTCCACCAGTTGTCCGGGTCTGCAATGATCACCTGTGCAAACCACCAGGTGACCAGAACCACCACCTGAACAGGGATCAGATGCTTCACGATCAGGCTCCACCAGCGCCCGACATGAATGTCGCCCGACTCGTTTATCAACTCGTGCCGAAACCTGTCTACACCGTACCGAATGGCAATCAGAGCCATGAACAAACCGGCCAGAATCAGGCCCATGCCCCACACCCAGTCCTGGTTCAGAAAGATGTCCACACTCAATGCGGACGGCAAGCCAAATAGAAAAGTTCCACCATAGACGATCAGAATGGCTCGTTGCCTTGTGAGTTTCATGTCAATGAGGATGCGGGTAGCCAGTTCCACCATGGAGATGAGCGAGCTGATGGCGGCAAAGCTCAGGGCCAGAAAGAAAATCACGGCAAACAGACTGCCGCCGGGCATCTGCGCAAACAGCTGGGGTATCCAGATGAAGGTGAGACCGGTGTTGGCGGGGCCGGGAGTGCGAATCAGCTCCTGGGCGTTGCCCGGTGCCAGGGCAAAAACGGTACAGAAGACGGTAGTGCCGGCCAGGAGGGACACGGAGTTGTTGCCGAAACCAATCAGAACCGCGTTCAACGGAACGTCTTCCTGCCGGCGCATGTAAATCGCGTAGGTCAGGATCAAACCCCAACCCGCCCCCGTATCCCAGGCATTCTGGGTGAGGGCCTGCAGCCACACCGCCGCGTTGGTCAGCTCGGAGAAATCGGGAGTAAACAGAAACACCAGGCCCCGGAAGGAGCCCGGCAGGGTGACGGCACGGAGGGCGGAAACAACAATCATCAGCAGCAGGCACGGAACCAGAACCCGGTTGACGCGCTCGATCCCGGAGACAACACCTCTTGAAACCACCAGAGCACAGATGGAAATAGCCGCAAAATGGAAAATGACGGGCTGCCACTGTGAGCCGATGAACGATTCCCAGGCGGACGAGTGGTCCGGGAGCGCCAGCAGCTGCCCGCTGGCCGCCAGCAGGAAATAGCGGATGCACCATCCCGCGACGACCGAGTAGTAGAACATGATGCCGACGGCAACCACACCGACGTACCCGCCCATCCACGCGAATCGGTTTCCCATCATCCGGGCGAAGGAGCCGACGGCTCCCCGGCGTGACTTCTTGCCGATCGCGAACTCGGCCATGATCAGCGGAATACTCCACAAGAAGAGGAACGCAACCCAGGGAATCAGGAAAGTCCCTCCTCCGTTGGTGGCTGCGATGCGGGGAAATCTCCAAATATTCCCGGTTCCTACGGCAATCCCGATGACGGACAGGATCATGCCCCAGCGCGAGGTGAAGCGCTCAGAGACACTCATGTGTCCTCCCACAGCTTCAGGTATCTGTGCACTTGAGCGGACGGTTGCGATGAACCGCAGATGTCCGAGATCACAGCCAGCGCCTGGGCTCCCGCAGACCAGGTCGCGGCGGCTCGGTCGAGACGGATGCCGCCAATGGCCACCACCGGCAGCCGGCTGCCAAGAGCCAGGCGGCGAAGCTGCTGCACGCCCACCACGGGGTCAGGGTGCTCCTTGCCGGAGGTCGGGAAGATGGGGCCGACCGACACGTAGTCAACCGATTCCATCTGACACGCCTCGTCGAACTGGCGGCGGTTGTGTGTCGAGATGCCGATCAGGGCGCCCTTTCCCAACAACCGGCGAGCCTCGTCGGGGGAGGTGTCCCCCTGACCCAGATGGACCCCGTCGGCTCGGGCCGCCAGCGCCGTGCGGGGGCGGTCATTGACGATGAGGCGCGCGCCAGACAGGCGACATTGGCGCACGATCGGCCTGAGGGCCTGCACGAGGAGATCGTCGGACAGCCGCTTCTCGCGCACCTGGACCAGCCGGGCCCCGCCCTTCAAAAACTGCCGAATCAGGGGAAGATGACCGGTCTCGTCTGAATAGGGGCTGGAAGAAATCGGATAGAGACAGGGAATTTCTGGAAACGACACACTGCTCAAGTTCCCAGAACCCACTTCAGGACTCCGATCGTGTTCAGAAAAACGAGCAGGATAAGGATCGGGCACAAGAACTTGATGAAAGCGGGCCACAGCCGTCCAAAGGGCCCGGTCAGGGTTCCGGGCCTGCCCTGCTCAATTTCGTGCAGAGCGGGTGCGGTCTTCCAAACAAATCCGAGGAACAGGCAGATCATCAGGCCACCCACGGGCAGGCCGACATTGAGGAAGATGTTGACCAGCAGGTCGATCCAGCTGGGATCGTACGCAACTGCAAGCGAGAAGAGGGCGCCGGCGAGTCCCATGCCCACAGCAGCCCGTTGGCGCTCGATTCCCCACTCATCGCACAGGTAGGCCACCGGGACCTCCAGCAGGGAGATGGTCGAGGTCAGGGCGGCGATGCTCAGCAACACGAAAAACAACAGCCCGAACACGACTCCGACGCTTCCCAGGCCGTGAAAAAGACTGGGCAGAGTGTCGAACACGAGCCCCGTGCTGGACACCAGGCCGCCCTGATCATCAAAGATTCGAATCCCGTTGCGCTGCGCTACGAACATGGCCGGAAGGATCAGAAAGCCTGCCAGGAAGGCAATGGAGATGTCGGCACCCGTTACATAGGCCGCCGCCCGGGGTATGTTCTGCCTGCGGTTCAGATACGATCCGTAGGTGATGAGCGTCCCCAGCCCCAGGGAAAGAGAAAAGAAGGCCTGCCCCATAGCGTTCGGGACCAGCTGAGGGCTGATCCTGGACAGGTCCGGCTCCAGGTAGAGCCGCAGGCCCTGGCGACTGCCCTCCTGGAAAAGGACGAAGGTGATCATGATCAGTAGAATGACGATCAGAGCCGGCATCATCGCTTTGGTGGCCCTCTCGATTCCGGAGCTGACACCGCCCGCCACGATGGTGACGGTGGCTGCCATGAAAAGACAGGAGAAAAGAGCATTCTTGTGCCCGTGAGAGAGATCGGACAACACCTCGTTCAAACCCGTGGCACCCGCTGCATAGGCCACCTCTTCGAAAACGAAGCCCAGCGTCCAGCCCGCAATGACGTTGTAAAAGGCGTGGATTCCCACCCCGCACAGGACGCCCCAGAAACCGATCAGGGGGTAGAGGCGGCTTCCCGGAGCCAGGGCCCGAAAGGCGCCCACCGGATTCTTCCCCGTACTTCGGCCAATGGTCAGCTCGGCGACCATGAGGGGATAGCCCACGGCAAAGCAGCACAGCAGGTAGACGAGCAGGAAGGCGGCCCCGCCGTTGGAAGCCACCTGGTTGGGGAAGGCCCAGATGTTGCCCAGGCCGACCGCAGAACCTGCGGCGGCCATGATGAATCCAAGTCTCGAGTTCCAGCGTCCCCGCTGGGCTGGGGCTTGCACTGCCTCCCTCTTTCGCGAAGATGCGTTAGCAGGTATTTCCGCGAGCAGGTACCAGGGCCCTAGGGGCCGTCGAAGTCAAACGAGTCCAGGAAAGCCGTCGAGAGCCGCCCGGCCTGAAAGTCCCGATCGCCGATGATCCTTTTGTGAAGGGGGATGGTCGTTTCGATTCCTTCTATGACGAACATGTCCAGCGCCCGGTCGGCCCGGGTGATGGCCTCTTTCCGATCGGCGCCGGTGGCAATCAGCTTGGCAATCATCGAGTCATAGAAAGGACTCACCGTCATCCCGGCGTGAGCCATCGAATCAATCCGGACGCCCGGCCCCCCGGGAGCGTGATAGGCAGTGATCTGGCCCGGTGAGGGTCGCAGTGTGCGCGGGGATTCGGCGTTGATACGACACTCAATACTGTGTCCCTGCAGCTTGATGTCCTGCTGCTGGATGGAGAGGGATTCTCCGGCCGCGATGCGAATCTGCTCTTTAATCAGATCGACTCCCGTAACCCTTTCCGTGACGGGATGTTCCACCTGAATCCGGGTATTCATCTCAATGAAGTAGTAGTTCCCATCTTCGTCAAACAGAAACTCGACCGTCCCGGCATTCAGATAGTTGGTGGATGCCACGGCCCGGGCTGCCAGGTCTCCGAGAGTCTCTCGCAGCTCGGCGGTCAACAGGGGACTTGGACACTCCTCGATAAGCTTCTGGTGGCGGCGTTGAATGGAACACTCCCGCTCTCCCAGGTGCAGGACCGTGCCGTTGTGGTCAGCTAGCACCTGGAACTCGATGTGGCGGGGGCGTCTCAGATAGCGTTCCAGGTACATCTGATCGCTGCCGAAGGAACTCTGGGCCTCTGACCGGGCCTCTGTGATAGCTTCAACGACCTGATCGGAGGTCTCCACGATACGCATCCCGCGGCCACCCCCTCCCGCCGAGGCCTTGACCATCAGAGGGAAACCAACCGACTCGGCCGCTTCCAGCATCTCAGCCTGTGACCCACCGACAACGCCGGTGCCGGGAATAATGGGGAGACCGGCCTGCTCCATCATTTCGCGCGCTCTGGCTTTGTTCCCCATCAGGCTGATCGATTCCGGGCTGGGGCCGATGAACGTGATGCCGCAGGTCTCACAGACTTCGGCAAAGTCGGGATTCTCGGCCAGGTATCCGTAGCCGGGGTGAATCGCTTCTACGTCGGTGATTTCGGCGGCACTGATGATGCTGGGAACGTTCAGGTAGCTCTCGGAGCTGGGGGCCGGCCCGATACAGACCGCTTCATCGGCAAATCGCACGTGCAGCGAGTCCCCGTCCGGCTCGGAGTAGACAGCGACGGTAGGGATCTGCAGTTCCTTGCAGGCGCAGATGACGCGAAGCGCGATCTCACCGCGATTCGCTACTAGAATCTTCTTGAACATCTGATTGAGAGGACAGTCGGATTTCGAAAAGCGCCTCGCCGTATTCTACCGGCTGGCCGTTCTCGACCAGAATCCTGACCAGTTCCCCTTCGATATCGGACTCGATCTGGTTGAAGATCTTCATTGCCTCGATGATGCAGATCACCTGCCCGGGCCGGATGGGGCTGCCCGGCTCTACGAACGGGTCGGCGTCCGGTTTCAGGGTGAGATAAAACGTTCCCACGATTGGAGCCGTGAACACATGCAGCCGCTCGGACTCCCTGCCGGCACTCTGGGCCGGCCCTGCTGCGTCTTCACCGATCCCCTCAGACTGCCCTGCTGTTGCCTCCTCCTCCGGGACCCCTGGGGGCGGCGAAGTTACGACCGGGGCGGGGGCGCCGGACGGTTTTTTCACACGAATTCGGGTGCCCGCTCGCTCCAGCTCGAACTCTTCGATCTGCGATCGCTCGATGAGCCTGATCAGTTCCTCAATCTCTTTGATCTGCATGTTCTTTCGCTATTCCGGGAGAGTCGCCATTGTCCGCGCTCACGCAGAATTAGTCAATCTTCTATTGCTCGGTAAAGGCGGGGATTAGACCCTGGACCGATAGGGCGGAAGCGTTTCCTCAAGAGTCGATTCGCAGTACTTCGCAGCCGGATTCCGTCACGATAACCGCGTCTTCCCATCTCACTCCATACCGCCCGGGAAGATAGATTCCGGGCTCCACCGTGAAGACCATGCCGGCCTCCAGAAGCTCCTTAGAGTCTGTGTGAATCCGCGGCAACTCGTGAATCTGCAGGCCCAGTCCATGGCCGAGACCATGTCCAAAGTGTTCTGCATGGCCGCGCTCCGCGATGTAGTTGCGCGCGAGTGCGTCGATCCTGTCAGCCGGGACTCCGGGCCGAATCTGAGAGATCGCCCGGGCCTGTGCCTCTCTGACAATCTTCAGCTCTTCACATCGGTTTGCACCTTGGCGCAGGTGCACCCGCGTGGCGTCGCTGTGGTAGCCGCCGATGACGGCTCCAAAGTCGACGAGCAGGAGGGAACAATCATCGAAGGGGGTCGGGGTCGGCCGTGCGTGAGGCAGCGAAGAGCGAGCATCGGCGGCCACGATGGTTTCAAAGGCCGGGCCCTCCGCCCCCGCCTTTCGCAGCTCATAGTCGAGCCGGCCCGCCAGGTCCGACTCTGTTCCTTTCCAGGCGAAGTCTGCAAACACGGCTCGATAGCCGGTGGCCGCCGTCTGAAAGGCCCGGCGAATTTCCGCCAGCTCATCCCGGTCCTTGACCTGGCGCAGCCGTTCGACGAGCAGGGAAGTTGCGACCAGGGTCAGCTCGAAGCCGCCCGACTCCAGGCTCGTCACCAGGCCGTACGTCAGGTGATCCGCTTCAAATCCGAGCCGCCCCCGCTGTTTACCGGGCCCTTGCCAGAGAAACTCCTGGAGCCCCGTCTCCGGCGCCGTGGACGACAGCTCCACGCGGCAGTTGACGGCCACTCGGGAGGCTGCCTCGAAGTAGCGCGAGTCCACCAGCAGGGTCGTTTCGCCCTCCCAGGTGACGGCAAAGGCGATGCTGGCGTCGAGATTGAACAAATAGCGGATGTTGGCCCGCTGCGAAGTAAGAAAGCCATCGATCTCCTGTTCCTCAATGGCTTTTAAGAAGCGGCCGTAGCGCGCCCGGAATGTCATGAGGCTAGTCTACTCCGGGACGGGCTCGGGGTCCTAGAGTGGGAGGGCCCTCAGGGCCGCGAACGGCTGGTGTGAAGTTCAAGAAAGAGTGGGCAGGGCCCCGGGGCGACTCCCGGGGGGATTTAAACGGTCGCTGCCCCGGGGCCCCGCCCACTCTTTCCTCACGGTCCAGCAGCTCGGGTCGCCGCCCCAAGGCGCCTCCAACTTTTCCAATGCGGAATCTGGAATCAAGAGCCTGGGGTTGCGCTGCTGCTTTTCCCCCGTTTAGCTTCCGGCAGGAAATCGAGGGTCTGAATGTTCACGCTCAGGAAAAATAGGATTTCCCGGGTCTCGCGCTGTTTGGAAGTCTTGCGAAAGATTTCCCGCAGAACCGGAATCCGGGCCAGCCCCGGCACCCGGGTCTCGGAGTGCCGGTCCGTTTCAACCAGTATCCCCCCGATCACCGCCGTTCCTCCGTCGGGAACCAGGACGACCGTGCTGGCCTCGCTGGTCAAAATGGTGGGGATGCCGAAGACAGTCTGGGTGAAGTCTGGAACGTTGTTCTCCAGCTTGAGCTTGAGAACCGCCGTATTCTGACCGGTTATGCGGGGCTTGACGGTCAGGCGCAGGGCCGCTGTTTCAAATCGAACCCGGGTGGAGAAGTTGGAACGAACCGGTATGGGGATCTTGGAGCCCTGGGTGACGATCGCCTCCGTGTTGTTCTGGACGCTGACCCGCGGTTTGGAGAGCATGCGCGCCCTGCCCTGAACTTCACCCGCGGAGAGCATGGCGTCCAGCCTGAAAGTGTCGATTAGGCGGCCGCTCACCAGGGAAAAGACCGCACTGCTCGCCGAGCTCGGGTTTTGCAAACGGCCTTCGGCCCTGGTTCTCCCTGCCGGCTGGCCCACACGAAATCCGAACTCGGTGCCGATCTCCCTGGCAAAGCCCGTTGTCACCTCCACGATTCTGGCCTCGATCTCCACCTGGGGCTCGGGGAGGTCGAGCTTCTCCAGCAGTTGCTGCAGGCGCTTTAGCGCTGCCTCACCATCCCTGACCAACAACGTGTTCGTCCTTTCGTCGGCAACCAGTGTCCCCTGCTCGGAAAGAAAAGAACCCTGCTTGAGAATCTGTTCTGAAAACGTCTTGGCATGGGCATGGTTGAGCTGTCGGATCAGAGTTCCAGCAGGGGCAACTGCTTCCTGGGCTTGGCTGCCCCGTCGGTCCGCATCCTCTCTTATGCGGGCGGTCCGGAGCGTCATGATTCGCATCAGCCCGCCGGTCTCGGCCTTGAGCAACCCGTGACTCTCCAGTACGGTTTCCAGGATCCGATCCGCTCCCACTCCCGTGACGTTGAGGGTAAGCACACCCTTTACATCGGGATCTATGACGATGTTCAGTTCCGAGAGTCGGGCCAGCAGGCGGAAAAAGTCGGAAAGGGAAGCTTGCGACAACCTCATTGAGATCGAGTGGCCAACGTCCTCTTGCCCGGATTTCAGAGGCCGTTCAATCGATCGCGAATCGGCAACGATGTGGGTCATCTTGTTTTGCCCTTCCACGAGAAGCAGGCGCAGACCTCCTCGTGAACCCGATCCTCGAAGCTTTGTTTCGGGAATCTTGGATTGATTTCGCCCCGGGACGGTTGAAGCTACCCGGCGGCCCTGCGCTTTCTCCACGTGCGACGGTGTGAAGGGGTCGCTGGGGAGCTCTTGACCGAAGACCGGAAGGCCAGCTTGAGCGACCAGAAGCAGGATCCGAGGCAAAAAGCCGGCCCGACGGCAGAGGCTATGCGGTCGACTCATGGGACGATGTCGCTTGCAGACGGAGTGGTCAGGTGAAGGGATAGCTGCAGCCGTCGGGGTCTCCTGTCCCGGACTGAAACAGGGTCGCGGGTTGAGGCCGGGCGAATCGTCAGACTCCTGAGATGGACGATTCGCTCGGAAGCAGCCATTTTCCTGAGAAATACCAGCAGTGGTCGAAAGGACGCTTCCAGATCACATTTCCAGTGGCTGGCGGAACTGGAAGGCTCATGGCCGCCAGCGGCGGAGAAAGTCTCGATGCGCACCCCCGCGCGGCGGGCCGCACGGTCTATGTGCGCCAGCACGGATGCGCTTCCTTTCCCGGGCCAGAGCATCCGACTCAACGTACCCAGTTCGAGCTCGGCCACAGGCAGGCGCTGTTCGAGTTCCCGGAGGCGGACCTGCTGGTCATGGATCGCGGCCACGACGGACCGGGCTTCCTCGATTCTCACCTGCAACCGGGTGGACTCCTGCCTCACAGAGGCGACACAACCGAACCACAACCACAAAGAGGCGAGGACGGAGATCCCGACCGGCAACTTCAGGCGGCCCCCGGCAGACCTGCGGGCAGCCGATGGCTTGGATTCACTCATTCTCATCGGCTTCCAGTTGTGCGTTCATTTGTCCCTTCATTTCGAACTCCCAAACCCCCGTTTCCAGGCGCTGGGAACGGCTGTGCAGCTGTATCTGTTTCAGCGTTGGAGATTGTCGGAGCGATTCAACCAGGGCCGCGACCGGGGCGGACTGCAGGGACAATCCCGAGACCAGGAGTCCTGAGGAGTCCAGGTGTAGACGGCTCAGCCACAGACCCGGTGTTTTCGAAGTGCTTTGCTGGATGGTCTTGAGCAGGTGCACGACCAGCAGCCGCCGCCTATCCAGGTTGCGGATGGCCTCGGCTGCGGCCTGAAGCTCTTGTCCCCTCTCCTGGAGGCTGTGTAGCCGCTGCCCGATTTCGCGGTGAATGCCGAGTTGACGATCCAGGGCCTGCAACTGCTCCCGCTGTCGGCCCGCCTCCAGCGAGGTTCTCAGGGAGCTACCATCAGAAGGTGTGTAAATAGCATAGGCGGTGAGTATCCTTCCGGGTTGATTTAAAACCCAGGGCCGAAAGGCCCGCAACGGAAGGAGTACACACCGCATGAGCAAGCAGAAGATTGAGGAAAGTGTGGAGTCAAGAGTTTGTTTCGAGGAGCTGGAAGATTGGGTGCGGGAGAAGATCCAAGGCTGGGTTCAAGAGCTGCTGGAGGAGGAAGTCACGGAGTTATTAGGGCGGCGTAAGAGTGAGCGGCGAAGGGCCGTGGACGCTCCGTCGGGCTATCGCAATGGATATGGGAAGCCGAGGCATCTGACGCTGAGCTCGGGGACGATCCAGGTTCGAAGGCCTCGAGTGCGGGATCTAGAGGAACACTTTGAAAGTCGGGTGTTGCCCCTGTTTGCCAAGCGGACGCGGCAGGTTCGAGAACTGATCCCTGAGCTGTACTTGCATGGTCTGGCGCTGGGGGATTTTGATCTGGCTCTGAGAGGGCTTTTAGGGGAAAAGGCGCACCTGTCGTCCTCCACGGTGGCCAGATTGAAAGAGAAGTGGCAGGCCGAATGGGAAGTCTGGCAGAGTCGACCCTTGAATGATCTGGAAGTGGTGTATTTATGGGTAGATGGAATCTACGTCAAGGCGGGTCTGGAGAAGGAAAAGGCAGTCCTGCTGGTGGTGCTGGCCGCCTTAAGTGACGGAAGCAAAGCCGTGGTGTCGGTCACGAGCGGCTATCGGGAATCGACTCAGAGCTGGTCGGAAGTACTGCGCGACTTGAAGCGCCGGGGGATGGGCTGTCCACGGCTGGTGATCGGAGACGGCCACCTGGGCATCTGGGGAGCTTTGCGCAACGTCTATCCCCAGGCCGAGGAGCAGCGCTGCTGGAATCATCGGATCGTCAACCTGCTGGCCAAGCTCCCTAAGCGAGTGCACAAGCCGGCCTTGCTGATCCTGCGGCAGATCCCTTACGCCGAGACTCGAGAAGAAGCACAACGACTCAAGAAGGTTTTTCAGCACTGGTGCCGGCAGCGAGGGCTGACTCTGGCGGCTGAGCTAATCGAGCAGGACTGGGACCGGATGGTGACCTTTTACAACTATCCAAAGAAGCAGTGGCAGCATCTGCGAACCACCAATCCAGTGGAGTCACCGTTTGCCGCTCTTCGGCTGCGAACGGACGCGGCCAAGCGATTCAAGAAAGTGGAAAACGCCCAGGCGGTGATCTGGAAGATGCTGTTGGTGGCGGAGCAGCGATTCCGCCGGTTGAAGGCACCGGAGCTGATGAAAGACGTCTACCAGGGCGCCAAATATGTCAATGGAGTCCCGGTCAACCAAGTCCCGGAGGAGAAAGCCGCCTGATGTTTTTCCACACCTATTGACAAGAGCTCGTTCTCAGGCCCCAGGCGGCCAAAAGTAAGGGAGGGAGCGCGACGCAAAGCGCTGCTCTCAAGAGATACGAAAAGCCTCCTGAAGGACCATTCCCGGAAACTGCACCGCCTCGGATCCCCGCGTCCGAACCGGGGCGAATCATGACGATGTCGGGGTGCCTGGTGCCCTGAGGAAGGTTTCTTTCCACGCTGGTCAACCCGCGCTTGTCATCGTGCGTGTTTGTGCTCTTCAGCCTTTTTGTCAACAAGGGGGCCGCGGCTTCTCCACGTGCCCGCCCCGGCGGTCCCGTCCCGCTGTCTCGCGGTTCGGTCCTGCTATCTCAATTAACGCCGCAGGCAGGGAAAAGTGCGAGGAAAGTACGGGGCTGGAAAGCCTTGATTTTCAGAGTGATGGGGGCCGCCGGCCTGTTCCTTGACACTGGATGAGAGGCTCCTGTATGTTTAGCGTTTACTTTTTCTCGTTGAAGGGACGGGGAATGAAGACCTTTGTACCGAAACTGAAGGAAATCACCAGAGACTGGCACGTCGTCGACGCTGAGGGACAGGTCCTGGGTCGCCTCGCGTCGAGAATTGCGTCCATCTTGATGGGCAAGGAGAAACCAACCTACACGAGGTTTCTCGATTGTGGGGACTTCGTCATCGTAGTCAATGCCGAAAAGGTTCGGCTGACGGGCAAGAAACTCTCGAACAAGCTCTACTATCGGCACAGTGGGTATCCCGGTGGCCTGAAACAGATGAATGCTGCTGAAGTCTTGCGGAAACATCCGGAGCGCCTGATTCGATCAGCAGTCAAAGGCATGCTTCCGAAGAACAAGCTGGGGCGCAAGATGCTCCTGAAACTGAAGATCTACGCGGGCGGAGATCACCCCCATCAAGCCCAGCAGCCCACGACACTGTCCCTTTCTTCATGAATACAATCGAGAAGGTTCAGTACTACGGAACCGGCAAGCGAAAAACAGCCACGGCACGGGTGTTTCTAATCCCGGGCAGCGGGCAGTTTGTCGTGAATCAAGCCGACTATAACGTTTACTTCACCAGCCCGACGCAGCGGAGAACGGTCGTGGAGCCTCTCCAAAAGACCGGACTGTCCGAGAGATTTGATGTCTACGTCAATGTGAAGGGTGGTGGTACGACCGGACAGGCCGGAGCGATTCGAATGGGGCTGGCCCGCGCTTTGCTGGATTTCGATCCGGAACTTCGACCCCAGCTGAAGAAGTCTGGGTTTCTAAGACGGGATCCCCGCATGAAGGAACGTAAGAAGTACGGTCAGCCCGGGGCCAGGAAGCGCTTTCAATTCTCTAAGCGGTAGATTCGGAGGACCTTCTTGGCAGCCATTTCCCTCAAGCAACTTCTCGAAGCCGGTGTTCATTTCGGACACCAGACCCACCGCTGGAACCCCAAGATGCGCGATTACATCTTCGGGGAGCGCAACGGCATCTACATCATCGACCTGCAAAAGACGCTGCGGCTTTTCAAAGAAGCAGTCGAATTCGTCTCCGATGTCTCAGCCAGTGGCCGGTCCATCCTCTTCGTTGGCACCAAGCGGCAGGCCCAGGAAGCGGTGGAGGAGGAAGCCACTCGCTGCGGGATGTTCTTTGTGACGAATCGCTGGCTGGGTGGGCTTCTGACCAACTTCGTGACGATTCGCAACAGCCTTAAGCGCTACGAAGATCTGGAAACGATGAAGACCGACGGTTTTTATAAGAAGGTTTCTAAGAAGGAAGCCGCGCGTCTGGAGCGAGAGCGAAAGAAGCTGGAAAAAAATCTCCGCGGCATCCGCGAGATGACCGGATTGCCCGCCGCGCTGTTCGTGGTCGATACGGAAAAGGAGTCGATCGCGGTCAAGGAGGCCGGGCGACTGGGGATCCCCGTGGTAGCGCTGGTCGACACAAATTGTGATCCGACGCCCGTTGATTACGTCATTCCCGCCAACGATGACGCCCTGCGGTCGGTTCGCCTGATCACTTCGACGATTGCCGAGGCGATTCGTGCCGGCCGCTCTGTGTATGAGGCACAGCTGGCGGCGGAGGCGCAGGCTGCACAAGAGCGAGCCGCCCGCGAGGCGGCACGGAAGGCCAAGGAAGAGGCTGCGGATGCGGCCGAGGCGGCTGCGGTAGCGGCAGCGGCGGCGCAGGAGGCCGCGCCCACGGGTAAGGCGGCTGCCGGCGGCAAAGCCGCCCCGCCACGAGAAGAGCCGGTCGAAGCGGCATCCGACGAGGACGAGGCTGTTGCGGATCAATCCGTGGCCAAAGAAGTTCCGGCCCGGGCTGTGGAAGCGGAAGAAGTGAAGACAACCGTCGCGGAAGCAGCTGCCGAGACTGAAGCTGTGCAGACCGAGGAAGAGCCGGCGGAGGCTGCTGGCGAAGCCCCGAAAGCAGAAGCCGAAAAGAGCCCGACCGCGAAGTCGTCGCCTCGCAAGCGCCCAGCCCGGAAAAAAGCAGCTGGCAAGCCTGCGGAGTCCGAGGCGCCGAAAGCTGCAGCGGAAACGGCAGAGGAGACTGTCGAGGATCCGGCAGAGTTGGCTGAAGCGGTGGCGGAGACAGAAGTCGCGACCGAGAGCTGAATACCGCTCCAGGAATTTATTCTCCAATTCCATTGAGTACCGGAGGATCTAGTGATGGGTATAAGTGCCCGGCAAGTCAAAGAACTGCGTGAGAAGACCGGCGTTGGCATGATGGACTGCAAGAACGCGCTGGTAGAGGCTGGAGGCGATCTGGAGAAGGCGGTGAGGATTTTGCGGGAGAAGGAAATCGCCGCCGCTGCCGGAAAGGCCACCAGAACTGCACGGGAAGGACTGGTGGGACAGTATATTCACGCGGGCGGTAAACTGGGAGTCCTGGTTGAAGTGAACTGTGAGACCGACTTTGTAGCTCGGACTTCCGACTTCAAAGAACTGGTCCGGGACATTGCCATGCACATAGCGGCTTCCAGCCCCCTACACGTGCGCTCGGATCAGATTCCCGAGGAGGAGATCGCCAGGGAAAGTGAAATCTACCGGAACCAGGCCGAGCAGCAAGGCAAGCCCGATCACATCGCAGACAAAATTGTTGAAGGACGGTTGAAGAAATACTATTCTGAAGTCTGCCTGTACGATCAGGCTTTTGTGAAGGATCCTGACCTTACAGTCGAAGAGCTGATCGGGTCGATGGTTGCGAAGATGGGCGAAAACATCCTGGTTCGCCGCTTCGCCCGCTTCAAGATAGGAGAGTAGTCTCCGGGCTGAAAGACCCGGGCCGCGCCTCTTCGGAGACTCCAAGGGTATGACAGCCGACGCGATCAAAGAGAAAGAACCTCAACCATCCCGTCCTGTTTTCGCCAAGCCCAAGTTCAAGCGCGTCCTCATGAAACTCAGTGGTGAGGCGCTCATCGGGGGCCAGAGCTTTGGCGTCGACCCTGCGATGATGGAGGGTCTTGCCCGGGAAATCCACGACGTACACCAACTCGGTGTCGAGATTGCCATCGTAGTGGGCGGCGGCAACATCATTCGGGGTGTGAAAGTCAGTCGCGCCGGTTTCGACCGGGCTACCGGTGATTACATGGGGATGCTGGCCACCGTAATCAACGCCCTCGCTCTGCAGAACGCGCTCGAGAAAGCTGGAACCTTCACCAGGGTTCTGAGCGCCATCCACATGGCCGAAGTCGCAGAGCCCTTTATTCGGCGCCGAGCTATCCGCCATCTGGAGAAAAGACGCATCGTGATTCTTGCTGCCGGCACCGGAAATCCCTATTTTTCGACCGACACGGCAGCCGCCCTGCGTGCCATGGAAATCAAGGCGGATGTCATTCTCAAGGGCACCAAGGTGGAAGGTGTCTACGACTCCGACCCGAATCTGAACTCCAAAGCCTGTTTTCGCGAAAAGGTGAGCTACGACGAGGTCCTGAATAAAAAGCTCGCGATTATGGATGCCGCCGCCATTTCACTGTGCCGGGACAATAACCTGCCCATCGTCGTCTTCAGCCTGAGAAAGCATGGGAATATCAGAGATGTTGTTCTCGGGAAACCGGTGGGATCACTGATCACGTTATGATTTCACAGCTGCTGGCACAGACGCGCCTGCGCATGGACAAAACCATTGCCGATCTGACCCGCAGTCTGGCCTCGATTCGAACGGGACGCGCCTCGGTCCACTTGCTCGACCACGTAATGGTGAATTACTACGGTACCCAGACTCCCATCAACCAGTTGGCCACGCTGCACGTACCCGAGCCCAGTCTCGTCACCGTGCAGCCCTGGGACGTCTCACAGATCGGCGAAATCGAGAAGGCTATCCTGGCCTCCGACCTGGGAGTCAATCCGTCCAATGACGGGAGAGTGATCCGGCTGCCGATCCCACCCCTGACACAGGAGAGGCGGGAACAGCTGGCCCGCGCAGTCGGCAGGATCGCGGAAGAGCACCGGACTGCTGTGCGAAACCTCAGGCGCGACTCGAACGACACCCTCAAGAAGGCTCTCAAGGAGAAAGACATTTCCGAGGACGAGGAATACCGGGCCCTCGGAGAAGTACAGACGGTGACCGACGAGTTTGTCGGTCGAGTGGATGAACTGGCCGCCCACAAAGAGAAGGAGATCCTGGAGGTGTGATCCGAGGCTGAAACTTCGGCCTTTTCCGGGCGTCTCCTAAGGGAGGGCATTCTCACAGGCAGCTATGAACGATCCCGAATATCGATACACGAAAGAGGCTGATGATTCAGTGCGGCCCGCCGGCCACCGTCCCCTGGTTTCCTCTCTGGCGGAGCTGAAAAGCTGGACTCGGGACATCTTTTTCGCGGCGTTGACGGCCATCCTGATCGTCGTTTTCGTGGTCCAGCCGGTACGTGTTGAAGGGACCAGCATGCAGCCGAACCTAGCCGACCAGGAGAGGATATTCGTCAACAAGTTCGTCTACCACCTGAGCGACATACAGCGGTCGGACGTGGTTGTTTTCTGGTATCCAAAGGACCGTTCAAAGTCTTTCATAAAGCGAGTTATCGGGCTGCCCGGCGAAGTCGTGGAGGTGCGCCAGGGCGTCGTTTACGTCGACGGCGAGCCGCTCAGTGAGCGCTACCTCTTTTCGGAATATGTTGACTACTACTCTTATCCTCCCGTAAAGGTTGGCTGGGGCAGTTATTACGTGATGGGGGACCATCGAAATTCCAGCAATGACAGCCGCCACTGGGGTTGTGTCCCTGCCAGTTCCATCTTCGGTAAGGCAATCTTCCGCTATTGGCCCGTCTCCAAAATGGGTGTGGTTGATTAGCAGGCTTATTTCCGGATTGAAACCAGGCGTTACAGTCCATCCAAGGGAGTACCGGGTACCGGTTTGAACAAAAAAGCAGTCCTCTATCTGGAAGACGGAACGCATTACGAAGGTGTCTCGTTTGGGGCGGTCTCCGACTCGCTGGGCGAAGTTGTGTTCAATACCTCCATGACCGGTTATCAGGAAGTACTCACCGATCCCTCCTATGCGGGGCAGATAGTCGTCATGACACAGCCGGAGATCGGGAACTACGGTACCAACGAGGAAGATAGCGAATCGCGCCGGCCTCATGTCGAGGGATTCGTCGTTAGAGAGTGCAGCCGCGTTTTCAGCAACTGGAGAGGGAAATCGACTCTCGACTCCTATTTGCGAACACACTCGATCTCCGGTATTTCTGAAATCGACACGCGCTCTCTGGTAAAACACATCCGCACCCGCGGAGCCATGCGAGGAATCGTCTCAGCGGAAGACCTTTCTCTGCCGAGTCTCAAGCAGAAGGTCCTGGACCACCCCTCGATGAGCGGGAGTGATTATGTTCGCCACGTCACTGCTGACGACCGCTATGAGTTCAAGGCCCGGGAGGGGCACCTGCGAGTCGTTGCCTACGATTTCGGCATCAAGACGAACATCCTGAGATGTCTCTCCCGGCGAGGTTGCGACCTCGTGGTCGTTCCCGCGCAGACTTCGGCCCGGGACGTCCTGTCACTGGATCCGGACGGAATCTTCCTGTCCAACGGCCCCGGAGACCCCGAACCGCTCGACTATATCGTCCAGGAGATCAAGCAGTTGCTGGGGCGCAAGCCCGTCTTTGGGATCTGCCTCGGCCACCAGTTGCTGGGGCTGGCCTTTGGAGGTCGGACCTTCAAGCTGAAGTTTGGGCATCGGGGGGGCAACCAGCCGGTACTGAACGAAGAAACGGGCCGGGTCGAGATCACCTGTCAGAACCACGGCTTCGCGGTGGATCCGGACTCCCTTGATTCCAGGCACATAGAATGTACCCACTTCAACTTGAACGATCAGACTCTGGAGGGTCTCCGCCATCGCGATCTACCGGTTTTCTCCGTTCAGTACCATCCGGAAGCCTCGCCGGGACCCAGGGATTCGCTCTATTTGTTCGACCATTTCATCGAGCTGATGGAGCAGGCACGGTGAAGAAGAATGAGATTCCTGTTGTAGTTCCCTGTCGCTTCGAGAGCCCATGCCCCGACGCACTGACATCAAACGAATTCTGATCATCGGGTCCGGTCCGATCGTGATCGGCCAGGCCTGTGAGTTCGACTATTCGGGCACCCAGGCCTGCAAGGCGCTGGTGGCGGACGGCTTTGAAGTGATTCTCGTGAACTCGAACCCGGCCACCATCATGACCGATCCGGAAACGGCCACCCGGACCTATATCGAGCCCCTCACGTCTGAGTTCGTAGCCGAGATCATCAAGCGCGAGCGCCCCGACGCCCTCCTTCCCACCGTGGGCGGGCAAACCGGGCTGAACCTGTCGGTTGAGCTTTCCAGCAGCGGGGTGCTGAGTCGCTTTGGGGTGGAGCTGATCGGGGCCAAGCTGGAGGCCATCAAGGTCGCTGAGGATCGGAGGCTCTTTCGTGCGGCCATCGAGCAAATCGGTCTCCAGGTCCCCAGGTCGGGCTTTGCCAGCAGTCGCAAGGAAGCCCAGGCTCTGTTGGAAGAAATCGGCTTGCCGGCGGTCATTCGTCCTTCCTACACGCTGGGTGGAACAGGGGGCGGAATAGCCTTCAATCTGGAGGAGTTTCGTGAGGTCGTCGACCGGGGGCTTCAACTTTCCCCGATACATGAACTATTGATCGAGGAATCGGTTTTGGGTTGGAAAGAGTTCGAACTCGAGGTGATGCGCGATTTGAATGACAATGTCGTGGTCATCTGCTCGATAGAAAACTTCGACCCGATGGGAGTCCACACCGGGGACTCAATCACGGTGGCTCCCGCCCAGACCCTTACTGATCGGGAGTACCAGACGCTGCGGGACATGGCCAAGAAGATCATTCGAAAGGTGGGCGTCGAGACCGGAGGATCCAACATTCAGTTCGCGGTCGATCCGGCGGATGGCAGAGTCGTCATTATCGAGATGAATCCGCGTGTCAGTCGGAGTTCGGCGCTGGCTTCTAAGGCTACCGGATTTCCGATCGCAAAGATTGCGGCCAAACTGGCGGTGGGATACACGTTGAACGAGATTCCCAATGACATCACGCTGAAGACGCCGGCCAGCTTCGAGCCGACCCTCGACTACGTCGTGGTCAAGATTCCCAGATGGAATTTTGAAAAGTTCCCGGAAACTCCCCCACTGCTGGGTACCCAGATGAAATCGGTGGGAGAGGTGATGGCAATCGGCCGCACTTTCAAAGAAGCTCTCTCAAAGGGCATCCGGTCGCTGGAGACGGATAAGACGCTGGCCTCGGAGCCGGTCGACCCCGGCCGCATTCGCGAGAATCTGATTCAACCCACTCCGTCGCGGCTGGCCTATGTACGCTTGGCGTTGCTGGAGGGCTTCGATGCAGAGGAGATCCATCGGCTGACCGGAATCGATCCCTGGTTTCTGGACAGCTTTCATCAAATCGTGGCCCTGGAAAGCGAACTCGAGAACAAGCACCTGGACGAGGTCTCCGGCGAAGCGCTGCTGCGGGCCAAAAAGTACGGTTTGTCCGATCAGAGGCTGGCGGAGATTCTGACTGATGGAGATAGAGAGCTGGCGGACGAGGACGTCCGGGCCTGGCGCCTCGGGCAGGGTATCGGCCCCGTCTTCAAGCGCGTCGACACCTGCGCCGCCGAGTTTGAGTCTTTTACTCCCTATCTTTACTCGACCTACGAGAGAGAAGACGAGGCGGAACCGACCGGAGAACGTAAGATCATCATACTGGGAAGCGGACCGAACCGGATCGGACAGGGAATCGAGTTTGACTACTGCTGCTGCCACGCGGCCTTTGCCCTCAAGGAGGCGGGCTTCGAGACCATCATGGTCAACTGCAATCCGGAGACGGTCTCGACCGACTACGACACTTCCGACCGTCTCTACTTTGAACCGCTGACTTTTGAAGATGTGATGGCCATCGTGGAGCTGGAGAAACCGGACGGCGTCATCGTCCAGTTCGGAGGGCAGACGCCGCTGAAGCTGGCGCTCAAGCTGTTCCGGTCCGGGGTGCAGATCATCGGGACGTCTCCCGAGTCCATCGACCTGGCCGAGGACCGCAAGAGATTTGGAAATCTTCTACAGGAGCTCTCAATCCGACAGCCCGAGAACGGCACTGCGGTTTCGGTGCAGGAAGCCTCTGAGATTGCCGCCCGCATTGGATACCCGGTCCTGGTGCGTCCTTCCTATGTGCTGGGAGGCCGCGCCATGGCCATCATCTACGACGATGGATCCCTGGCACGGTATGTGTCGACGGCGGCTCGGGTAACCCCCGGACGTCCCTTGCTGATCGACCGTTTTCTCGAGGAGGCCCAGGAGTTCGATGTGGATGCCCTGTGTGATGGTGAGAACGTGGTCATCGGGGGCATCATGGAGCACATCGAAGAGGCTGGAATACACTCCGGAGACAGCACCTCGGTACTGCCGCCCTTTGCCATTGATGCCGAGCACCTGGAGGAAATGCGCCGCGTCACCCGCGAGCTGGCTCTGGCCCTGGGTGTGGTGGGACTGATGAATGTCCAGTTTGCGGTGGCGGGGAACCAGGTGTACGTTCTGGAGGTGAACCCGAGGGCGAGCCGGACGGTACCCTTTGTGAGCAAGGCGACGGGGGTCCCTCTGGCCAAGATTGCGGCTCGCTTAATGATCGGTCACCGCCTCGAGGACCTGGGATTCACAGACGACCTGGACGTGAAGCACTGTTTCATCAAGGCCCCTGTCTTTCCTTTCGCCAAATTTCCAGGCGTGGATACGATCCTGGGCCCGGAGATGCGCTCGACCGGAGAGGTCATGGGCGTGGCGGAGACGTTTGGTGACGCCTATGCCAAAGCCCAGCTCAGCGCCGGTGTCATTCTTCCCAAGGGAGGCGTCGCCTTCGTGAGTGTCAACGAGCGGGACAAACGCTCCATATCCAGCCTGGCAAACGGGTTTCGGGAGCTGGGATTCGACCTGGTGGCCACCAGCGGCACGGCCCGAAAATTACGAGATGAAGGCCTCGACGTGGAGTCGGTTTACAAGGTAAACGAGGGCCGTCCCAACATTGTGGACCTGATCCGCAGTGAGAGAGTCGACCTGGTGGTGAACACCCCCCTCGGCAAGGAGTCCTTTTTCGACGAAAAAGCGATTCGCCGCGCCTGCATCCAGTACGGAACTCCCTGTATCACGACGCTCTCCGCCGCGGACGCAGCCGTTCGGGCGATCCAGGCCCTGCAGCGGGACCAGGTGCACGTGCTCAGTATGCAGGAGTACCACGCCGAATAGAGGCGCTGTTCCACGTTCCAGGTTCCAGGTTTCACGTTTCACGTTTCACGGTGCGGTGGCGGAGGATCTTTTCGGCTCGGGCCAGTTCGGAAAGGTCGTTGACTCCCAGGATCTCTTCTTCGGGGGCCGCGATGGTGGCGATGTCGCGACCGTCGCGGCTCAGGATCTCGACCGCGTCGGTGAGCAGGTATTCGTTCTGGGCGTTGTCGCCGGAGAGCTGATGCAGCGCGGGGAAGAGCACGCGGAGATCGAAGCAGTAATAGCCGGGATTTACTTCTTGGACTGCCTTTTGCCGAGGGCTGGCGTCCTTTTCTTCAACGATGCGGAGTGGTTCGCCGGGTGAGCGGATCACGCGCCCGTATCCGGTGGGATCCTGCAGGTGAGAAGTGATCAGAGCGAGCGCTGCGCCGGACTGTTGGCGGGCGTGAAGAAGCTCGCTCAGCCGCTCAGCTGTGATCAGGGGCGCATCCCCGTAGAGAACGAGGACGCTTCCGGTCTTGTCTCCGAGTCGGGTTTCGGTCATCAGGACCGCATGCCCGGTGCCCAGTTGCTGCGCCTGAAACACCCACTCCACCGGCCACTCTGAAAAGTGTTCTTTCACGAGTTCGGCATGATTTCCCACCACGACCAGTATTTGAGTCAGGCCGAGGGACTGAAGCTGCTCCAGTATGTGCTCCAGCATGGGCTTGTCACATACGGGATAGAGGGCTTTCGGAAGAGCCGAGTTGAAGCGGGTCCCCTTACCGGCTGCCAGAACGACTGCGTAGCTCGGGAATGCGGCGACCACTAGTCCCGGTCAGTCGCGACCAGCTCTCTGAATCGCTCGTTGGTAGCCAGGGAACCAAAATCCGGATCGTGGCGCGCATGATGGCGATGTATCTCGTCGGCTTCGATGGCTTTGTGCAGACTCTCGAGGGCTTTGTCGGTGGCGCCGCTTCGGGCCAAACTGGCCGCCATGGCTCCGTAAACGGCGGCTTTGTCGGTTTTGTTGCTTACCTTTTTCAGGGCGCTCTCGAAAAGGTCTATGGCTTTGTCAAAGAGGCCGCGGTTGTGCTCGAATACACCCTCATCGTAGAGTCCGACGCCGTCTTGAACCACCTTCTTGGGTTTCCGGCGGCTCTGCTCGCAGAGCCTCAGGAGCAAGCTCACTCGCGCCACCAGCTGCTTCTCATCCGGGTACTTGCGGACCAGAGCCTCCAGAGCCGCCTGAGCCTTCGCGTGATCGCTCTTGTAAAGAAGCTTTAAAGCGCGCTCGTAACCCGTGTGCGCCGGATTTTTCTTCCTGCGCGACTGCTTGGCCGGCATTATCCCTCCAACTGAATCTGCGAGAACCTCAAAGGTCCTCTATTATAAGATCGCCCTGCAGCGAGTCAAGGTGACCCGGACTGCGGTAGTGGGTTACTTTAAAAAGCACCCACTACCCGGACTGCGCCGACTGGCCGGCAGACGGGGGCGCCGCGGGCGCGTTGATCCGTTTTCGGATCCTTTGCTAGATTACCTTCGGTGTCTGCCAGGCTGGAGCGAGTCCAGGAGCTGATCGAGACTTTCTCAGATCTCCCCCAGGAGGTCGTCTTCAAAGAGGACCTGCTGAGAACCGGTGTGGCCTTCTCGGAAGATGCGCTTCGCATCGCCGCTGGATGCAAACCCAAGGCATACTTCATCTTCTCTTTCGATTTTCTGCCCGTCGAGGAGATGGAAAACCGGGAGAACTGGCGGGCGCCTGAAGAGATCTGCCTGCAGGGCGGAGCGCGTGGATTTCGTCGCACCATCGTGTCCGTCCGGCTCAATCCAGGCTCCCGTTACAGGGTGGACGTCTCCGAGGACGGAAGGCTGATCCTGACCCTCGAGCGCACCGAGATCTGTGAAGTCGAATACCAGGCTGTGCCGGAGTACTACAGGCGGCGGCTCCCCAGCGGAAAGCCCATCACCGACATCTGCCCTACCATCGAGTGGGGATACCTGCTGTATCTCACGGTGTTCCGTATCTGCCAGTACTTCGGGAAGAAAGAGGAGTGCCAGTTCTGCGATATCAACGAAAACTATCGCCAGCAAAAAAGAGCCGGTCGTCCCTACACCGCGGTAAAGAGCGTGGAGGAGATCCTGCAGGCCCTGGAGGTCATCGACGAGACTGACTCTGTTGCCGGGGCCTACACGGTGACGGGAGGCAGCATCACGTCGACTCTGGAGGGCGCGAGCGAGGTGGAGTTTTACGCTCGCTATCCGGAAGCCATCGAACGGCGCTTCCCCGGCCGCTGGATCAGCAAGGTGGTCGTTCAGGCTCTGCCCAGACGCGAGGTGCAGCGTTTCAAAGATGCCGGAGTACAAATCTACCACCCCAATTACGAGGTCTGGGACCCGCGTCTTTTTCGGATTATCTGTGCCGGGAAGAACCGCTACATCGGCCGCGACGAATGGATCGAGAGGATCCTGATCGCCGCCGAGATCTTCGGGCCCTCGCATGTGATACCCAATTTCGTAGCCGGCATCGAGATGGCCCGCCCTGAGGGTTTCAGAACACCTGCGGAAGCGGTCGGCTCCACGGCCGAGGGGCTCGATTTTTTCATGTCCCGGGGAATCGTCCCACGATTCACGACGTGGTGTGCCGAACCCTTGAGCCTGCTCGGAAAAACGAATCCTGACGGAGCCCCTCTGGCCTATCATCTTCTGCTTCTGAGCACGTGGCGGAAGACCCTTGAGAAGTACTCGCTGCCGGCTCCGCCCGGCTATGGAAAGCCCGGGATCGGCAACGCGGTCTTTTCGGTCTCTGGCTTCATGGACGTGATTCGCCCCCACAACGGGATTCCCGGGACGGAAGGATGCAACTGAATGCCTTCCGGAATCTGGACCTGGTTGATTTCTCCGTGGCCGAGAACCGGCACAGGATGGAACGGGCCATAGCGCGGGTCAGGTCTCAACTGGGCCGCGAATACTACATCGTCATCGGTGGCCGTCATTTGCAAACGGAGAACAAGTTCCAGTCCTGGAATCCGTCGTCGAAGTCCGAAGTGGTGGGGGTGTTTCAGAAGGGTGGTCGAGATCTGGCGCAATCCGCTCTGGAGGCGGCGGAGGGCGCCTTTGGGAAGTGGAGCCGAACCCCACCACAAGAGCGGGTGAGGCTCGTTCTGGAAGTCGCCCGATTGCTGCGCGAGCGCCGATACGAGCTCTCCGCCTGGATGGTGCTCGAGGTCGGAAAATCGTGGGTCGAGGCGGATGCGGACCTCGCCGAAGCCGTGGATTTCTGCGAGTTTTACGCGCGCCGGATGCTGCGGCTGGCCCAGCCTCAGCCACTGGTTCCCTACGAACCGGAGGAGAACGAGGTCCTCTACATCCCGCTGGGAGTCGGGGTGATTATCCCGCCCTGGAATTTCCCGCTGGCGATTTTGACCGGTATGAGCATGGCGGCCGTCGTCACCGGCAACACGATCGTTCTCAAGCCCTCCAGTGACTCACCCGCCATCGCCTCGCAGTTCGTCAAGATCTGTGAGGAGGTGGGCTTTCCTCCCGGCGTAATCAACCTTCTCACGGGAAGCGGTGGCGACATCGGCGAGGCTCTGGTCGTACATCCAGGGACACGGTTCATATCGTTTACGGGTTCAATGCAGGTCGGGTCGAGAATCAACCAGCTGGCCGCCACTCCGCAGCCCGGGCAAATCTGGCTCAAACGAGTGGTGGCGGAGATGGGAGGCAAAGATGCCATCATCGTAGACGATGAATGCGATCTCGAAGAAGCGACCGAGGGTGTCGTGGCGGCGGCCTTTGGCTTCCAGGGGCAGAAGTGTTCGGCCTGTTCCAGGGCCATTGTCGTGGAGTCGATCCACGACGACTTCGTCCAGCTCCTGGAGCACAAGACCCGCGAGATGGTTCGAGTGGGCAATGTGGAAGACCCGTCGGTCAACTTTGGCCCGGTCATCAATCAGAGAGCGCGTCAGAGAATTCTTTCCTATATCGAACAGGGCCGGGAGCAGGCTGAGCTCCTCACCGGTGGACGCCCGGGTGCCGAAGAGGGTCACTATATTGAACCCACCATTTTCACAAGGGTCGATCCCCGAGCAGTGATCGCCCAGGAGGAGATCTTCGGGCCGGTGCTGGCCGTCATCCGGGCAAGCGACTTCGAGCACGCTCTTCACATCGCTAATGACACGATCTTTGGGTTGACGGGAGCCGTTTACACGAGGAATTCCGAAAAGCTGGAAAGAGCCAAGCGGGAATTCTACGTCGGCAATTTGTACTTGAATAGAAAGTGCACCGGCGCCCTGGTCGGAGTTCATCCTTTCGGGGGATTCAACATGAGCGGGACCGATTCCAAGGCCGGCGGTCGCGACTATCTGCTCCTTTTTACTCAGGGCAAATCCATTGCTCGGAAACTCCCCTGAACCTCCCGCAAAGGGCGGCCCGACCGCGCGTCCGCCGGATCGTGATCGACATTCCTGCCTGCCTGGTTGTTTCGAAGGGAATTCTTAGTACTGTTTTCCTGCACAGTGATCAGCCACATCTGTTATATTACCCGCGCCTTGGACAGCTTGTGGCTGGAGATCAAGAGTTGAGTCGAACAGGCATCTTGGACAAGCCCGGAAATGGGGCTTCCGCGGTCCAGGAAGTTGTCAACGATTGCAGCATTCAGGTTGCGACCGTAAACGGCTCTGGAAGCCAGTCCTCCAACAATGTGCTGATGCGCTCCATCTTTCAGATGGGGGTTCCAATCAGCGGCAAAAACCTGTTCCCCTCGAACATTGCAGGTCTGCCCACCTGGTTCACCATTCGCGCCTCGCGGCAAGGATATGCCGCCAGAAAAAAGGAAATCGACATTCTCATTGCGATGAATCCGCAGACGGCCCGGGAGGACGTCGAGAATCTCGCGCCCGGGGGAGTCGTGATTTACGAGGAGAAGCTGCGGCTTTCCCGAATTCGAGACGATCTTTCCTTTTATCCCATCCCCTTTTCCAAACTGGCCGCCGAGGTGGTCAGGGATGCGAGACTGCGCAAGCTGGTCGCCAACATGGTCTACGTGGGCTCGGTTGCCCAGATCCTGTCCATCGACTTCGAGGAGGTGGAGTCGGCTATCGGCAAGTGGTTCCAGAACAAACAAAAGGCGATCGACTTCAACGTGAAGGCGGCACGGCTGGGGGCCGACTACAGCCGTCAGCACGTAGAGAAACAAGATCCTTTTCGAATCGAGCGCATGGAATCCACCAAAGGCAAGATCATCATTGACGGTAACTCGGCCGCTGCCCTTGGATTTGTGTTTGGTGGCTTCACCGTCGCGACCTGGTATCCGATCACTCCCTCGAGCAGCCTGTGTGAGGGGCTGATCAAGTATGCCGAGAGATACCGTGTCGACCAGAAGTCGGGGAAGGCGACCTTCGCGGTGGTTCAGGCCGAGGACGAACTGGCCGCCGTGGGAATGGCGATTGGCGCCGGCTGGGCCGGTGCTCGCTCCCTGACCTCAACCTCGGGTCCGGGCATCTCTCTGATGTCTGAATTCGCGGGGCTGGCCTATTTTGCAGAGGTCCCGTGCGTGATCGTCGATGTGCAGCGTGTGGGACCCAGCACGGGGCTTCCCACCAGGACGGCACAGGGAGACATCAGCCTTCTCTATCTCAACTCCCATGGAGACACAAAGCACCTCGTCCTGTTCCCCTGCGACATGCAGGAGTGTTTCGACTTTGCGTATTTGTCCCTCGACCTGGCGGAACGTTTCCAGCAGCCGGTGTTCATTGCCTCGGACCTGGATCTGGCCATGAACAACTGGATGTCCGATCCCTTTGCGCACCCGAGCCAGCCCTGCGATCGCGGGAAGGTCCTGACCGCCTCCGATCTGGATCAAGTGGGGGAGTTCGGGCGCTACAAGGACGTAGACGGCGATGGAATCCCGTATCGCACGCTCCCCGGAACCGACCACGCCCTGGCGGCTTACCTGACAAGGGGAAGCGGACACGATGAAATGGCCCGCTACTCGGAGCGGCCCGAGGACTACACCTACCAGCTGGACCGGCTTGCCCGCAAACACGAAACTGCTAAATCCTTCGTGCCTGCCCCGATCGTGGATCGAGTTCAGGGTGCCCGAATCGGCCTGATTGCCTACGGATCTACCGATGCGTCCATCCAGGAGTGCCGCGACCAGTTGAGCTCGGAGTACGGAACGAGCGTAAGCTACCTGCGGTTGAGAGCTTTGCCGCTGACCGAAGAGGTGAGCACATTCGTCTCACAGCACGAACAGATTTACGTGATCGAACAAAACCGGGACGGGCAGGTTGCCGATATTATCCGCCTGGCCGTGGGAGCGGAAACGTCCAGGATCAGGAGTATTCGCCACTACACCGGCATCCCCATCGATGCCAGGTTCATCACCGAGCAGGTTTTTGCCATGGCCCCTCTGGAGAAAATCGGCTAATGCCAGTCAGGACACCCGATCCGCCGCGGCGCCGCAAGAAGACGAATCGCATCGGACTGACGGTGAAAGCGTACCGGGGAAGACCGTCCACTCTCTGCTCGGGCTGCGGTCACGACTCGATCACCAGTCAGATCATCAAGGCCTTTTATGAAAGCGGGGTGGAGCCTCACAGAATTGCAAAGATGAGCGGCATTGGCTGCTCGAGCAAGACACCGGCCTACTTTTTCAGCAAGTCGCATGGATTCAACGGCGTGCACGGACGTATGCCGTCGCTGGCCACCGGGGCTATGATGGCCAACCGGGAACTGGTCTGCATCGGGATCAGTGGGGACGGTGACACGGCCTCGATCGGTCTGGGTCAATTCTGTCATCTGCTGCGCCGCAACGTTCCCATGATCTATGTCATCGAGAACAATGGTGTGTACGGACTGACCAAGGGCCAGTTTTCCGCAACTGCCGACCTGGGAGCGGCGCTCAAGACGGGAGTCATCAACGAACTGCCCCCGATTGACTGCTGCTCGCTGGCCATAGAGATGGGCTGCAGCTACGTGGCCCGATCCTTTGCCGGAGATCCAAAGCAGGTTGTGGCTTTGCTGCGCGGAGCGTTGAGCCACAGCGGTACGAGCATGCTCGACATCATCAGTCCCTGTGTGACGTTCAACAACCATGCCGGTTCGACCAAGAGCTACTCCTGGGCCAAAGAACACGAGGAGCTGCTTCATGAAATCGACTTCGTCCCTTACTTTGAACAGGTGGAAGAGGTGGATTACGAGGCCGGCCAGCTCATTGATGTCGAAATGCACGATGGCTCTCAGATCAGGCTCAGGAAGATCGAGCGAGACTACGATCCCAAGGACCGGAGCGCGGCCCTGCAAACGCTGCGCAGAGCCAAGGCGAAAAATGAGTTTCTGACAGGTTTGATTTACGTCAATCCGGTGGCAGAGAGCTTCCTGGATCTGCTGAATCTGCACGAGAGGCCCCTCGCTCAGCTGGCCGAAGCCGACATCAAGCCCGGACCCGAAGCCCTGGCCGAAGCCATGCGGGAGCTGGGATGAATTTAGAGATTAGAATTAAAAATTAAAGATTAAAGATTAAAAATAGAATATTCTCTCTACCGGCCATATTCTCTGTGGTCCGATCCTTGGAGTGCGGAAGTCTGACTTCCGCTCTGAAAAGCGGCACTTAGAGTGCCGCACTCCAGAGGTCGCCCTCCCGGAACTCACTACTACGATTCGTCACGCTGTTACGCCCCGACTAAATCTTCAATCTTTAATTTTTAATCTTTAATTTTTAATTTCTGGTTTGCTAGTCTTTTGAACCATGGATAAGACGATTCGCAAAGTGGGGGTGCTGGGGGCGGGGACGATGGGGGGGCAGATTGCGGCGCATCTGGCCAATGCCGGAATTCCGTCGGTGCTGTTGGATCTTGCGCAGGACGGGGGTGACAAGAGCGCTCTGGCCCGTGCGGCTTTGAAGCGAATGACCAGAATGAAGCCGGCTCCCTTTTACTCGGCGGGGGGCTGGAGCCTGATCCGGCCCGGCAACTTTGACGAAGATCTCCCTTTACTGGGGGGCTGTGATTGGGTCGTCGAAGCTATTGCCGAGCGCATGGACGTAAAACGGGATCTGTGGGAGAGGGTGGAGCCGCACCTGGCAAGCGGTACCATTGTCTCCAGCAATACCAGCGGGTTGTCGATCGCCGGGATTGCCAGGGAGCGCTCGCCGGAGTTTCGAAGTCACTGGCTGGGGACCCATTTCTTCAACCCTCCCCGCTACATGAAGCTCCTCGAAATCATTCCCGGTCCCGATACCCATCCCGAGGTCGTCGAGTTCATGTCCGAGTTCGGCGACAGGAAACTCGGGAAGGGGATCGTGCTGGCCAAGGACAGGCCCAATTTCGTGGCCAACCGAATCGGTGCCTTCGCGGCGTCGGTGGCGATGCATCTGACCGAGAGGCTGGGCCTTTCGATTGAGGAGGTGGACGCTCTCACCGGGCCCGTCATCGGAAGGCCCAAGACGGCGACCTTCCGCCTGGCTGACCTGATTGGCAACGATGTCATGTGCCATGTCTCGGATAACCTCTACGACAACCTTCCGGAGGACCCCTGGAGGGAACTGCTGCCACCACCGGACCTGCTTCGTAAGGTCGTGGAACGGGGATGGAACGGGCGCAAAACCGGGCAGGGTTTTTACGTCCGCAAGGGCGGGGAATTTCTGGTTCTGGATCTCGATGAGATGGAATACCGAAGCCAGCACCCGGTTGAGATCGCGTCGCTGGCGGCGGTCAGATCCGAGGCTGATCCGATTGCGCGCATCCGGCATCTGATCCACTCGGGTGACCAGGGCGAGGCCTTCCTGTGGCCCTTGTTTCGGGACACCTTCGCTTACGCAGCCGGGCTGATTGGCGAGATCTGCGATCACCTCTACCAGGTCGACCAAGCGATGCGCTGGGGATGGGCCTGGGAGCATGGACCCTTCCAGATATGGGATGGGCTGGGATCGGGGGAAGTGGCCCGGCGCATCCGGGAGGATGGCGTCGAGCTGCCGGCCTGGGTAGAAACGGCAGTAGATTCGGGGTTCTACGTCACCGGTGATCCGCCCTCCTACTTCGACCTGGGCTCATCGAGTTATCAGGATATGCCTCGAGATCCGGAGAACCTGCATCTGGAGCTGGTCAAAGCGGGTCGGGACGTGATTCTTACCAATCCGTCAGCCAGCTTGATCGATCTCGGCGATGGGGTGGCCTGCCTGGAATTTCATTCCAAGATGAACACGATCGACGATCACATCGTGGAGCTGGGACTGCAGGCCACCGAGAGGGTCGGCCAGGATTTCCGAGCCCTGGTGATTGGTAACCACGGCATCAACTTCTCTGCCGGGGCCAACCTGTTGGGGCTCCTGGGAGCCTGCCGCCGCGGCGCCTGGCAGGAAATCGACCAGCGGGTCCGATCGTTTCAGGAGTTTTGCCAGGGATTCAGGGAGGCCCCTTTCCCTGTGGTGGCGGCCCCGTTCAGGCAAACTCTGGCGGGAGGAGCCGAGGTGTGTCTGCCCTGCGACCAGTTGGTGAGCGCAGCCGAGACCTACATCGGGCTGGTCGAAATCGGCGTCGGGCTGATACCAGCAGGCGGCGGGTGCACCGAGATGTTGCTGCGCAACGAACCGGCTCAGCCCGACTCGAAGGCTCAGCGCCAGGACGGAGTCGTGAACGCGTTTGAAATCATCGGGATGGCGAAAGTATCCGGCAGTGCCGTGGAGGCTCGGGAGTTGGGGTTTCTCCGAGACTGGGACCAGATCGAAGTGAGCGAGGATCGACTACTTTATCGAGCCAAGCAGCGAGCCATTGGTCTGAGCTCGGCCTACCGTCCTCGCGAGCCCGCCCCCATGACGGCCTGCGGGGAATCCTGCCTTGCCCGCCTCAAAGTCACCGTGCATCTGATGCACCGCGCCGGGTACCTGTCTGAGCATGACGTGCTCGTCGGAACCAAGCTGGCCCGGGTTCTCGCCGGCGGCGATCTGAACCATTCCACCCAGGTGGGAGCGCAGCATTTTCTTGATCTGGAGAGAGAAGCGTTTCTCTCGCTGTGCGGTGAAGAAAAGACGCACGAGCGGATGGAGCACATCCTCAAGACCGGAAAGCCGTTGAGGAATTAGTTCCAGGTTCCACGTTCCCAGGGTCCACGTTTCACGTTCCACGTTCCACGTTTCCGCTGTCGATTAGCGGGGGGGCGGGATCGGTCACGACGCTGTCATGGATGAATGCCTCGGTGCCGTCCGCGAGGCGGATTTTGTTCCATGTGCGCTCTTTTCCCAGAAGCTGGAGTCTTTCGGCCGCCTCAGCTGTTCTGAGGATCTCTCCATTGGGGCTCTTTCTTATGTTCACCCCATGTGCGGCGAAAACATAACGCGGCGCTGTTTCCCGGGCAGTGTCCGCAGGAGGGGGCTTTTGCCGCGGATCCTCTTTTCGAGGGACGTCCCGGGCCCCAGTCCCCAGCGCCTCGTCCCCGCCGATGCTGATAGTCGAAGCACCTTGTTTTGGGCCGGCTGTCGGCATTCCTGGAGCCGCCAACTGAGGGTCGATTGGAGACTCGGTGATGAGCTTGTGGTAGGCGAGACCGGGGAGCTCGACGGCTTGAAGAATCATCCCGGAAGCCGCCACTGCAATCGACACCGTTCCGAGCAGAAGGTAGCCGGTGAGGAGGCGTCTGATCTGGGCACCGCCGGGAGAGACAGTGGTGCCGCCAGCCGCGAATTCTTTGCGGCGCAGGCGCCCGGACTCAGTGCAGAACATGCACCGGGTTGCATCGTCACGAATCAACTGCCGGCAGCTTGACCAGGTTCTCATGGTGACGAAAAGCCTACGGCAATTCCGGGCCCGCTCCTGTGATCCTGATCCCAAAGTCCACACTGCCTTGTGTTCCCCCTTACAGCACGGGAGGGTCTCGGGCGTCCCGGTCTTGACGGAATTGTCCTTTTGTAGTACCATGCTAACACATGGAAAAGGAGCTTCAGGCAAACGAGAATCTCTGGTCGCTGTTCCGGGTCATCTGCCACCTCGAAGACGAGGAGTCGTGCTCCCACTTTTTTCGAGATCTGTGCACGGTAGGCGAACTCACTGCGATGGCCGAGCGGTGGGCTGTGGTGCGTTTGCTGCAGGCGGGCCTGCCTTATCGGGAAATCAGCGAGAAGACCGGTGCCAGCACGGCCACCGTTACGCGCATTGCCCACTGGCTGCGCTACGGAGAAGGGGGATACCGGGAAGCACTGAGCTGGCTGCAGCAGACGGGAGAAAACGGGGATGGCTGAACCGAGATCCTGGCCGGTGGGACCCCCGAGCGAACACTCCTCCCGGCCTTCCAAGACGACCAGGCTTCGAATGGCTTTGCAGCGAAAGGGACGACTGGCGGGGAGCTCCGTCGAGCTGATGCGGAGAATAGGGCTGGATTTCGACGTCTCGGACGGCCGCCTTTTCTCTCCCTGCAGCAATTTTCCACTGGAGCTTCTCTTCGTTCGGGATGACGACATTCCCGAATATGTGCAGAACCGGGTCGCCGACCTGGGAATCGTGGGTCGCAATGTCGTGGAAGAGAAGGGCGGGGACGTCCAGTGTCTCGAGTCGCTGGGCTTTGGCAACTGCAGACTCGAGATCGCGGTCAGAGAAGGGGGAGGGATCGAGGCCCTGAAGGACCTGCAGGGAAAGAGAATCGCAACTTCGTATCCTTCGATCCTGACGCGGTATCTGTCAGAGAGGGGACTCGACGCCGCCGTTGTGGAGATCAGCGGTTCGGTGGAGATCGCACCCATCCTCAACGTTGCTGACGGGATCTGCGATCTGGTCTCCACCGGTTCCACACTGAGGATGAATGGATTACGCCCAATCGGGACGGTCCTGGAATCCGAAGCGGTTTTGATTGCGGGCCCTCCTCAGCCCCGGGAGAAAGCCAAAAGCCGGCTCTGCGACCGGCTCAGAGCCCGCCTCGACAGCTGTCTGCGGGCCCGAGGAATGCGCTATCTCATGATGAATGCTCGACGCAGCGACTGGGATGAACTGAAGACCGTCCTGCCCCATTTGAGCAGTCCTACCGTGATGCCGCTGGCCGAGCCGGGCTGGATTGCCATCCACTCCGCGGTTCAGGAGGAAGCTGTCTGGGACCTCATCGAAGAGCTCAGAGAGCGCGGCGCAAGGGATATCCTGTCGGTCCCCATCCAAATCATGGTGTCGCGGTGAAAATCATAGACGGGTCCAGGCTGGAGCAACACGAGCGGGAGGGTCTGCTGCGTCGAACACTCCTGTGCGACGCTGAAACGATCCAGCTCTGCGAAGGTATCTTTGCCGAGATCCAGTCGGACGGCGACGCTGCCTTGAGGCGCTTTTCGAAGCGGTTCGATGGGGTCGATCTGCAGAGTTTTCGGGTGGCTCGAGCGGAGTTTCAGGAGGCCGCGCGGCAGGTCTCCCGGGAAGCTCGAAGAGCCATCCGGCATGCGGCCGACAACATAACCAGATTTCACCAGGCCCAGAAGTTCACACAGGACCCCCTGGAAGTTGAGCCGGGCATCCGGTGCTGGCGAGAGCCGCGTCCGATTGATTCGGTGGGGCTCTACGTGCCGGCCGGAACCGCTCCGCTGGCGTCCACTCTTCTGATGCTGGCCATACCGGCCCGTGTGGCCGGCTGCAGCGGGGTGCTGGTTTGCGTGCCTCCGCGGGCGGATTCAACAGTGGAACCGCATGTGCTGTGGGCCGCCGAGACCCTTGACCTTCGGGCCGTCTACAAGATCGGCGGGGCACAGGCGATCGCAGCCATGGTTTTCGGCACCGAAACCGTTTCTGCCGTTTCTAAGATCGTCGGCCCCGGGAGTCGCATCGTGCAGTCAGCCAAGGCACTGGCGGTCCGCCACGGCGTAGCCATTGATTTGCTGGCAGGGCCCAGCGAGATCCTGGTGATTTCAGACGGCTCGGGGCCTGCTGCCTGGATCGCGGCAGATCTGATTTCCCAGGCCGAGCACGGCACGGACAGTCGGTCGGTTCTTGTTACGACGGACCGCCGGCAGGCGGAACAGGTCGCTTCCAGCGTCGACGAGCAATTGGCCGGGCTCCCCCGCGCCGAGGTGGCGCTCAAGGCCCTGCAGAAGTCCTTCATATTGGTGGCAGGTTCCCTGCAAGAGGCCGTGGAGTTTGCCAATGACTACGCCCCGGAGCATCTTGTCCTCCAGGTTTCGGAACCTTTCCGGTGGCAAGAGCGGATCCGATCGGCTGGATCCGTCTTTCTGGGGCCCTATTCGCCGGTGACGGCGGGAGACTACGCCAGCGGCACGAATCACACCCTGCCGACGTCGGGCACGGCCGCCGCCTACTCCGGAGTTTCCGTCGACACATTTGTTCGCCACATCAGTTTCCAGCGCCTGAGCAGGCAAGGGCTCGAATCACTGGCCCCTACGTTGAAGACACTGGCCGGGATCGAGGGCCTTGAGGGGCACAGCAGAGCCGTGGAGTGTCGCCTGGGTTCCGACTCAGCCCCGCGGCAGTCCCGACCATCGGAAGCTCCGGAAAAATGGAGTCCGATCGGCGCGGACCTGGTTGCCATGACGCCCTATGAGTCGGCCCGTCTCACGGCCAGTGACGGAACGCTTTTGGACGCCAACGAGAGTCCCTTCGACGAGCAGTTCAACGGTGTGATGTTGAACCGCTATCCCGATCCCCACCAGCGGGACCTGAGGCAGGAGCTGGCTCGCTACGTGGACTGTCCCTCTGAAATGATTCTGGCCGGCTGCGGTTCAGATGAAGTCCTGGACTGGCTGATCCGGGCCTGCTGCCGGGACGATGCCGATTCCATTGCCGTCGCCCAGCCCACTTATTCGATGTATGAGGTGCTGGCCGCCTCCTACGGAATCGATGTGCTGAATTTTCCGTTGACCGACGATTTCGGTTTTTCCGCCCAGGACTTCCTTCAAAGAGTCAGGCCCGCCATCAGGATCCTGTTCCTGTGTTCCCCTAACAACCCGACCGGGAACTGCCTGAGCCGGCAGGAAGTCGAGGCGGTTTGCCGTTGTTGGCGCGGTCTAGTCGTGGTAGATGAGGCCTATATTGAATTCTCCTCTACGCCCTCTCTTGCCGATCGGGTGGCCGAGCTGGGCAACCTGGTGGTTGTTCGGACTCTTTCCAAGGCCTGGGGCAGAGCCTCGCTCCGAGTTGGATACCTGGTCGGGGAGCCTGAACTGATTCAAGCGCTGGAGAAGATCAAGGCCCCGTACAACCTGGGAGGGTTGACCATGGCGCTGGCCGTAGAATGCCTTCGCCGGCGTCAGGCTCTCGAACAGCGGGTTCGTGAAATGAGACGGGAACGTGGGAGGCTCGAGATTGGCCTGGCCAGGATCCCGGAAATACAGCATATTTTTCCCTCCGAAGCGAACTTCGTCCTGTTCCGCTGCCCGGGAGCCGGCGATGTCTGTTCCCGGCTCAGGGATCGGAAGATCGTCGTGCGCGATCGCAGTGGACTGCCCCGGCTCGAAGACACGCTGCGGGTCAGCGTCGGAACACCTGAGCAGAATTCACGGTTCTTAGCCACACTAAAGGAAGTGCTGAATGATCAAAGTTGCCACGCCCAGGCGGGCTGAACTATCGCGAAAGACGGGAGAGACCGAGGTGAACGTGGCTGTCAATCTCGACGGCGAGGGCCTTGTAGATGCACACACCGGTGTCGGCTTTCTTGACCACATGCTCCAGCTGCTGGGCCATCGTTCGGGGATGGACCTGCAGATCACGGCCTCTGGGGATCTGGACGTGGACGATCACCACGTCACCGAGGACATCGCCATCGTGCTGGGCCGCGCCATCGGTCAGGCGGTGGGCGCGAAAATGAGCCTTCGCCGATACGGATCGGTGCTCATGCCGATGGACGAAGTCCTGGTTGCGGTGGCGCTCGACCTGTCCGGTCGAATCTGCTTTGTCAGTAACTATGCGCCGAGCCGTGAGGCAGTGGGGGATTTATCCACGGAGATGATTTCCCACTTTTTCAAGACGCTTGCGGCGGAGGCCAGGCTGACCCTTCACTTCAACTTCATACACCGCGGCGAAAACGAGCACCATCGAGTCGAAGCCCTTTTCAAGGGGTTCGGCCAGGCTCTGGGCCAGGCGGTGGAAGTGCTGACCGATCGCCCCCCCTTTGTCCCCTCCACGAAGGGAGTCCTGGAGGGGGTCGAATGATTGCGATTGTGGACTACGGGGCCAGCAACCTTCATAGCGTGGCCCGCGGCTTGAGCTATCTGGGCGTCCGGCACTACCCCACCGCGGAGCCGGACCGGCTGCTCGGCGCCGACGCCGTGATTCTCCCGGGCGTCGGTTCTGCCGGGTACGCGATGAAGGGGCTCATGGAATCGAGAGTGATCGAGGTCCTTGGAAAGGTCCAACGTCCGCTCCTGGGGATCTGCCTCGGTTTGCAGCTGCTGTTTGAGTCGACGGCCGAGGACGATCAGGACTGTCTGGGACTGCTGGGCGGTCGGGTAACTCGTTTCTCGGCCCCCGACCTCAAGGTTCCCCATGTGGGCTGGAATCAGATCGCATGCCGCGCGGTGCAGGGGAGCGAGCTGCTCGATGGGATTCCGGATAACAGCTACTTTTACTTCGTGCACAGTTACTTCGTGCCCTTGACTCCGGAGGTCACTATTGCCAGCACCCGCTACGGGCCGGTGGATTTTGCGGCGGCCGTGCACGCCGAGAACTACTGGGGGGTTCAGTTCCATCCTGAACTCTCCGGCCGGCACGGTCTTCAGTTGCTGGAGAATTTCGTTCGGATATCAAAATGCTGGTGATAGCGGCTATCGACCTCATTGACGGTCGATGTGTGCGTCTGCTGCGTGGGGACTACGCTCAAAAGAGCGAGTATCGACCGGACCCCGTCGAGCAGGCGCTGCATCTTCAGGACGCCGGGTTTTCCCGTATCCACATCGTTGATCTGGATGGAGCGCGAGTGGGGGCAATGCAGCAGTTCCAGCTCATCCGCCGGCTGGTATCGGCCCTCCGGCTACCCGCCGAAGTCGGTGGCGGCATTCGTACGGCAGAGCACGTTGGGCGACTGGACGCTCTGGATAAATGTTATTTGATCATAGGTAGTTCTGCCCTACTGGATCCGAAAGAAGTTGAAGTCTGGATCGAAGCATGGGGAGAGCAGCGTTTCATTGTCAGCCTAGACCTGGATGGTGAGGACTTACGGACCCACGGCTGGAAGCGACGGGCGCCCATGACGTTGCAGGAAGCCCTGGACCTGATTGCCGACTGGGGAATTCGACAGGTTATCTGCACCGACATCTCCCGCGACGGGACTTTGACCGGCCCCAACCTCCTGCAACTGGAGGGGCTGGTCAACTCCCTGGGCCCGGAGACGATGGTCATCGCGGCAGGCGGTGTCTCCCGGCCCGAGCAGATCGCTCAGCTGGGCGAGTGTGGTGTCGGAGGGGTCATCATCGGTAGAGCTCTCTATGAGAGTGATATTCCAGAGAAGGAGTTTGCCGATGCTGGCTAAGCGGGTCATTCCCTGTCTGGATGTGAAGAATGGGCGCGTGGTCAAGGGAGTTCAGTTCCAGGCACTCAGAGATTGTGGGGATCCGGCCATGCTGGGCCAGCACTACAGCGCCGAGGGGGCGGACGAGCTCGTGTTTCTGGATATTACGGCGACGGCGGAGGGCCGACGGACGATGCTCCAATGGGTGAATCAGGTTGCCACGCAGGTGTTTATACCCTTTACCGTGGGAGGGGGGATCGATTCCCTGGACCAGATCGGTGAACTACTCTCTGCCGGTGCGGACCGGGTCTCGATTAACAGCGCTGCGGTGCGCAATCCGGATCTCATCGCGGCTGCCGCTTCGAGGTTTGGGAGCCAGTGCATCGTGGCGGCCATAGACGCCAAGCGGGGGCACGAACGATGGCGCGTCTTCGTGACGGGAGGAAGAGACAGGACGGATCGTGATGTCCTGGATTGGGCGAGTGAGCTGCAGGAGCGCGGCGCTGGAGAGATCCTGTTGACTTCGATGGATCGTGACGGGACTCTGTCCGGATACGACCTGACGCTGCTCGAAAAGGTCTCCGAACGTCTTTCGATTCCCGTCATCGCCTCGGGAGGAGTCGGCGAATTGCAGCACCTGGTGGAGGGACTCTCGGCAGGTGCCGACGCGGTCCTGGCGGCAAGCATCTTTCATGACGGCCAGTATTCCATCCGCGAAGTCAAGGAATTCCTGCAGCGACAGGGAGTTACGGTGAGGCTATGAAAAAGAACTTGAGCTCAGACCTGAAGCCGGATTGGTCAAAGATGGGCGGGCTGGTGCCGGCCATCGTTCAGGACGCAGATACGGGACGAGTCCTGATGCTGGCGTACATGAACCGGGAGGCGCTGCAGGCAACCATTGAATCCGGGCAGGCGGTGTTCTGGAGCCGGAGTCGAGAGTGCCTGTGGCAGAAGGGGGAAACTTCGGGGAACGTCCTTGCGGTGACACGGCTTGAACTGGACTGTGATGCCGACACCATTCTGGTCATGGCGCGCCCCAGCGGCCCTGCGTGCCACACCGGGAGTCGATCCTGCTTCGCGGATGATAAGACGCTGCACCCTTTTGAGTTTCTCCCCCACCTGCAGGAAGTTATTCGGCAACGCATCGACAGGGGAACGGCACAATCCTACGTCCGTCGCCTCTCGGAAAAAGGAGAAGGCGAAATCGCCAGGAAGGTGGGGGAAGAAGCCGTCGAGGTGATTCTCGCAACCTGCGGGAAGAGCGGAGAACTGGTCGCCGAGTGCGCCGACCTTGTCTTCCACCTGCTCGTTCTGATCAATTATAAAAAGCTGGGATTCGAGCAGGTCGTGGCCGAGCTCATGGCGCGACGCCCACGCTGAGCCGCTCAGGGCACATCAGGCGGTTTTTTCCCGTTCATACCTCTTTCCCTCGATGAACGCCCGCACGTAAGGATCCCGCGAGCTCCCGAGCGAAGCCAGGTCTCCCTCGAAACGAATCTTGCCATCTTTCAGCAGAATCACCCGGTCGGCTACGATTTTCATGCACTTGAGGTCGTGGGTCACCACGATCGAGGTCAGCTTTTCCTGCCGGTTCAGCTTGCGTATCAGGCGGCTCACGGATTTCCCGATGATCGGATCGACTCCGGTGGTGGGTTCGTCATAAAGAATGACCTCTGGATCGTTGGCGATGGCCCGAGCAATCGCCACCTGCTTTTTCCCGCCCGCGCTCAGCTCATCGTTCAGGCTCTTTCCCATTCCCTCCAGCTCGACCGCGTCCAGCAGATAGTCGACACGCTCCCGGATGACTTCTTCATCCGTCACACCCTGTTCCCGAAGGGGGTAGGCAATGTTCTCGCCAACATCCAGAAAATCGAAAACGGCCCCGTGCTGAAACACGTAGGACACTCTCTTGCGTACTTCCAGGAGCTCCCTTTCCGTCATGCTCCCCACATCCTTTCCTCTGAAGTAGATGCAGCCGTGGTCCGGCTTGAGGAATCCTGCAATCAACTTGAGCAGGACACTCTTGCCAGTTCCGCTCTGTCCCAGGACTCCCACCGTCTCGCCCCTTTTGATCTTCAGTGAGACGGATGAGAGGATGGGATGATCAAAGGATTTTTCGAGGTCGACGACTTCAATGACGTCCTCGCCCGTATAGTCGTCCGCGGGGATCTTCCGTCGGATGCCGTGCCCGCGGCGGGGAACCAGGAAACGTCGAGCTACCAGGGAGAGCAGGATGGCCAGGTAGACGGCGAAAAGCAGGGCGATGAAGATGTTGAAGGCCATTGGGGGTTATGTTACCTGAGGGGGGGACTGACAGGCTGACAAACTGACACTGGGAGGCTGACAGCTGACAGGCTGACACACTGACAGGCTGGGGAAGGGCGGGTGCTGACGGGGGGTGGGTGGGGGACTGAGGCCCGGCAGCCGGCGGGTCTAGGACCCAATGGCCGCCAGGCAATTTCGGTTTAGTAGCAACTGCTCCTTGGTGAGAGTTAATGGCGAATCTGAAAGCGGGTTAGCTTGCGGGCCATTTCCCGCTGCCGATCCGCGTCACTCAACAGATAGGCCTCCAGCCATTGCCGGAGCTCTCTCTGATTCATTTCCAGGACTTCACAGACCCAATGGAAGCTGCCCGGATAGTTCTCTTCGGAAGCAAACCAGTCCAGGGCGTCCTGCCGCCACAGCCTCCACTCTTTATTCGGCGACTTCTTGGGGGCAACTACGTCACGAAAAGCCTGGAGCAAAATGCCCAGGGAAAGATTTCTCAGGGACGAGTCAGGCCGATGTTCCTTCGGGTAAAGCCCGGCGCTTTCGAGACCTGAATTGTTTCTCTGCCGTTTCGCCAACTCAACATTTTCCTTTCTATTTATTCCGGACGTCACCGCTTTTTTTCGCTCCTATCCCTTTTGACGCGTGGCAGCCGGAAAAGTTTCGTTTAGACGCCGGGTCCCGGCCCCTCAACCAGTCGGCTGTATAGTTGTTAAGATATTGATAATACGTTACTTACATTGTTCCTGGCTGGCTTATAGAAGTTTTCTTCTATGCTTTTGTTGTACAATCCTGCTTTTGTTTCATCAGCACCCACGCGGAGGATGTTCGAATGGCTGAAGAGCGACCTGATGCTGTGACTCTACAAGGCAATCCATTTACGCTGATTGGGCCGGAATTGAAGGCTGGAGATCCGGCTCCCGATTTTGAGCTCGTTGGAGCGGACTTGAAGCCCGTCAATCTTCAGGATACGGCTGGTAAGATCAGAATATTCAGTGTTGTGCCGTCTCTCGATACCCCGGTCTGCGATACCATGACCCGGCGCTTCAACACAGAGGCGGCGGGGCTGCCCCAGGTCCAGATCTACACGGTGAGTATGGACTTGCCCTTTGCCCAGAGTCGCTGGTGTGAGGCCAGCGGCGTCGAGAACATCGTCATGCTCTCGGATCATCGCAGCGGTTCGTTCGGGGAAAGGTACGGGACCCTGGTAAAGGAACTTCGCCTCAACTCGCGGGCTATTTTCGTGGTCGATGCCGAGGGCCTGATTCGGCACGTCGAGTACGTCGGCGAGATTGCCGATCAGCCTGATTACGACAGCGCGCTCGCCTCTGTCAGGGAACTGGTCTAGTGCGGCGGGCCCCGTGAGGTTTTCCCTGCCGACCGCGGACGGAAGGTCTCGTGCTGGATGAGATTCGGGGCGAAATCGAGCTTGCAGAACGAAGAATCCGCCCGTTTGTCCGCTTCAGCTCTGCGCTTCTTCCTCGAGTTCCACGTAGAATCCCAGATCCACGTCCTCGAGGTGCTTGGTGATGAACAGGATCTGGCCGGTATGACCCGAGAAGTGCTCAACGACGTGGAAGATGACCTGCAGCCCTGTCATTTCGTAGTCCTGGATCTGATAGGTCTGCGCCAGGCTGTCGGGCGCCAGGTTCTGCAGCGTCTCGACGGCCTCCTGCAGAGCGGCATCCAGATGCTCCAGGAGTTCCGACCGGGTCATCCCCCCGCGCGCCGCGAACTCGCCGCTGCGACGCCGCTCGTCGGGTGCGCCCCCCAGTCCGGAGACGATCCACTGTCGAACGTTTCCGCTCAAGTGTAGAATCAGGTTGCCAATGCTGTTGGAGTGCTGGTTGGGCCTCCACCAGATCTCGGCGTCATCCAGCAGGGCCAGACAACGGCGAATCTTCAGAAAAGCGTCCGCGCTGAGGTAATGAACCGCCTGGTCGATGAAGGCCTGAGCCGGATCAAATCCCATCACAACTTTAAGGCTAGTACAGCGGAGCAAGAAAAAACAGGGCTCGCGTCACAGGATTCCGCCATTGGGTCCGGGATTACGCGTTTCCTCTATCAGGGAACCAGTGTCTGGCGCCGGCGCGGAATGGGCCGTTTCAAAACGGCGTCCTGCTGGAGTTGAACGGTCAGGGACGTCCCCTGGCTCATGGCCACGTGCCGGCCTCTCATGAGGAGTCCGATCACTGCCCCGCCGGCTGCGCCGATGGCACCACCGATGCCGGCACCCCTCAGGCTGTGGTCAGCAACGGCCCCGACGCCGGTGCCGGCGGCACCTCCATAGGTAGCGGTCTCAAGGACATCGTCGGCCTGTTTGCTGGTGGTTGTGATCTTGCCTTCCTTTGCGCCGGCACCGCTCACGTAGCCTTCCGCCTGCTCGGCCCGGGCCTCCAGGCGTCTGGTTACGCCGCTGGGGAAGATGATGGTGTCAAACGACAGGAGAACCTCTCCCTTGCCCTTGAGCCGTCCAGGTTTGGCAACCTCGTCCACCTGGCCGATCAGGTAGCTTCCGACCGGAATCACGATCTGGTCGTCGGAGGTGACCGGCACCGCCAGTGTGGCATGGAATTTGTCTCCCGGTCGGGCGGTCTCGGTACTCAGACCCGTCTTCAGGGTCACGAACAGATTCGTTTTCCCGGGAATCACAATCTCTTCCCCGTCTGCTTCGAAGGCGATCAGAAAAGGCAGGCAAACAAGCAACCATCCGTATTTTCTCATGTGACTCTCTCCCATTTGTATCGATGCGTCTCGGCCCGGGCCAGGAATCCAACCAAGAGGAGTCCAGCCAGGAACCCTCCGATGTGAGACCACCACGCGATTCCAGCTGCTTCCGCCCCAGCCTCCGCCAGCCCCGCGGTTCCGTTAACGAGTTGTACGGCGAACCAGGAGCCGAGTACCACAATCGCGGGTAGCTGGATCACCGGCCACACGATGAACAGAGGCACAAGCGTTAGAATCCTGGCGAAGGGATAGCTGATCAGATAGGCCCCGAGCACACCGGCTACAGCTCCACTGGCCCCGATTGCGGGCACCGAGCTTTCGCTGTGAAAGGCGACGTGGGTCAAAGAAGCTGCCACCCCGCACACAACGTAGAAGCCCAGAAAACGCAGGTGCCCCATTCGGTCCTCGATATTGTCTCCAAAGATCCACAGGTACCACATATTCCCGATCAAGTGCAGCCAGCCGGCATGGAGGAACATCGAAAAGAAAGTCCCTCGAGTCACCGCCAGTCCGGTTGACAGGGGCCGAGCTCCGATTTCTTGGATGCGTGAGGGCACCAGACCGTTCATCTCGAAGAAACCGGCCAGCTGATCCTGTGGAAAACTCAATTCGTAGAGAAACACAACCAGGTTCACACCGATCAGCAAGACCGTGATCAGGGGGTAAGTTCTAGAGGGGACGTTGTCTTGGAAGGGAATCATCTGATCGTACCTGACTGATCGTGCCGATCGACCCTCAAAGCTCGATGAGCTGCGCGTAGGAAATCGCCGCAATCCTGCGGATCTTTCCCATCACCTCTTCGGGTACGGGGTTGTCGGTGTTGATGATCCCCAGCGCCCGAGCGAGGTTGCTCTCGCGTCCCAGCACGAACGAGGCGATGTTGATTTCATTCTCTCCCAGTATGGTTCCAACCGCTCCGATAACGCCCGGAGTGTCCTGGTTGCGGATAAAAAGAACGTAATCTCCCAGCGGTGTTTCGAGAGGAATTCCGTCGACCGAAACAAGCCACACGCTCCCCTGGTGCAGGATGGCTCCCTCCACCCATTCCATCCCTTCAGGATTGCGGAGCCTGACACTGATCAGGTTGGCATGGTCTCGGCTTCGGGTACTGGCGGTTTCAATGACTTCAATACCTCTCTGAGCGGCGTAGGTCCGGGCATTTACTTCATTGACCGGTTCGGCCAGCATGGGCCGGAGGATGGCTTTCAGCAGGTGGTTCGAGATTGGCCGGTAATCCACCTCGCTCAGATCGCCGTAGTAGCGGATGCCGATCTGGCTGATACGAATCTGGCAAATCTGAGAGGCAAAGGTGCCCAACTTGGAGGCCAGCTTCAAAAAGGAAGCGATCTTCTCCAGCTCTCCAGCCGACAGCGAAGGGAAGTTTACCGCATTGGAGATCAGACCCTTCTGAAGATAATCCACAACCTGGGTCGCGATCGTGCGGCCCACCTGGTCCTGAGCCTCGACCGTCGACCCGGCTATATGGGGAGTGAGGATAACCCGATCGGACTGCAGCAACCGTTCGTTGAGGCGGGGCTCATTCTCAAAAACGTCAAACGCCGCACCGCCCAGCCTGCCCTCCTGCACAGAGTCCAGGAGATCATCTTCGTCTACGAGTCCACCGCGAGCGGCGTTGATGACAAACGCGGTCGACTTCATCAGTGACAGCGTCTCACGGTTGATGATCCCCCGCGTCTCATCAGTAAGAGGTAAATGCAGGCTCAGGAAGTCGGCCCTGGCCAGAACCGAGGGCAGATCGCAAAGTCTGACTTCCAGGTCGCTGGCGTAGGTCCGGGCCACAAAGGGGTCGCAGGCGATCACGTGCATTTGGAAGGCTTGCGCCCGCCGTGCCAGCAGGCCCCCGATCTGTCCGAGACCCACAATCCCCAGCGTTTTCCCCCTGAGTTCCTGGCCCACGAACTCTGGTTTGTTCCATTCGCCTGCCTTGACCGAGGCGTCTGCCTCGGACAGTTTGCGAGCCAGGGCAATCATCAGCGCAAACGCATGCTCGGCTGCGCTGATGCTGTTCCCCCCGGGAGTATTCATGATCAGGATCCCTTTGCGGGTAGCCTCCTCCAGATCGATATTGTCGACGCCCGCTCCGGCGCGACCGATGACGCGCAACCGGGAAGCGGCCCCGACCACGTCCGCCGTCACCTGCGTGCGGCTTCTGACGATCAGTGCAGCGGCATCGCGGATCTCAGCGAATAGCTGCTCCTGCCCCAGTTCCGGCTGGTAGCTGACCTCCAGGCCGGGCGCACCGGTCAGGACGGCCAGTCCCTTTTCCGAGATTCGATCGGTAACGAGAATCTTCATGAAGCTGGCCAGGCTGCCAGGGTGGCTCTTACGCCCGAGCCGTCTTGCCTTTTGCCCGTCAACTCCGCGATGACGATTTCCAGCGCTGCCAGGACCGAAACGACATCCAGGAAATCAAAATATCCAAGGTGGGCGATCCGGAAGATCCGTCCTTTGAGGCTTTCCTGTCCCCCGGCAATCTTGATGCCAAACTGCCTTTCCAGCCCCTGGATCAAATCGGTAGCCTGCACCCCCGGGGGCGGGAAGGCGGCAGTTGCCGCATTGGCGGGAGATGTGGACAGCAGAGTGCACCTCAGCGATCGCAGGCCGGCCCGGGCGGCCCGTGCCATGAGGGCCGTCTCTTCGACCATCCGGTCGAGACCGTGTACCAGGATCTCGCTGGTTGAGGCGAAGAGCGACTGGCAAAGGTTGACGGCTGGCGTGAAGGTTGTCTTGCCCTGGCGCTGGCTCGCCACCTCTCGCTGCAGGTTGAAATAATATCCCCGACCGCTGGTCCGCAGGCGGTCCACAGCTGCCTGACTCAACGACAAGCAGGCCAGGCCGGGAGACATGGAAAACGATTTCTGGGACCCGCTGATGACTACGTCCAGGCCCCATTCATCCGTGTGGACAGGCTGGCTTCCAACTGCGGAAATTCCGTCCACCACAAGCAGAACTTCAGGAAAACGCTCGCGCACGGCTTTTCCGATCGCGCCCAGGTCGTGCATCGTGCCGGTCGAGGTTTCGCAGCCCTGCAGCAGCAACGTTTTGACCCCCGGGTTTTTCTCTAGAGCCCGACAGATTTCGGTCGGGTCGGCGGCGTCGCCGGGTTCTTTCCTGAGGGTGGCGCACGACTGGCCGTGGGCGTCACAGATTTCGCGCCATCGCTCACCGAACTTCCCGATGGAAACCGTAAGTGCCGGTGTCTGCTCGCTCACCAGGTTCGCAACCGCGGCCTCCATCGCCCCCGTTCCGGAGCAACTGAGGATGAGTACGTCTCCGCTGGTCTTGAAGATCTTCCGGAGGTTCTCTTGAGTGGACCGAAACAGATCCCGAAACTCCTTGGTTCGATGGTGAATGATCGGCTTGGAAGCTGCCAGTTGAGCCGCCGGCATCAGAGGGGTGGGACCCGGGGTAAAGATACGGCGCTTGTACACCGCGTCATAGTATCACGCGCAAGAGGACGAACCTGAGCGCCGGCGCGACCGAAATCGGGTCAGGAATTCTTCTTGTCCACCGACCAGATGCCCGCTCCTCTGCACAGAATGAAGAGGAAGGCAAAAGCATAGAGCAGAGCGAGTTCGCCGCGGTTCTGAATCGGCAACAACGCATTGGGCTGGTGCTTCCAGAGGTAGCCGATAAACATCTGTCCGCAGGCCAGCAGCGCAGCGGGACTGGCGAAAAGGCCGACCGCTATCGCCAAGCCGCCAACGAACTCGACGGCTCCCGCAATCCACATCACGACGGAGTCCGCCTGGCTGCCGCCGAAGGCGCCAAACAGCTTCTGGGCTCCGTGAAAAGCGAACAGCCCCCCAAAAGCAATTCGCATGAGGGCATAGGAAGGTTCCGTGAACTTACGAAATAGAGATTGCATACCGCGTCCTCCGCCTCAATAGTCCGCCATCGACCCGCCGGAATCAAGCCCGCCGCGGCTGTTTCGGGGTCGGATTGCGCGTGGGAACGTTTTGAGTGGTGGGTCCGAGAGTGGGAGGCGGTGGCTCGGGACTGCTCTCGGGGGTATTTAAACGTTCGCCGTCCCAAGCCACCGCCTCCCACTCTCTAAGCCTCAAATCCGAGACCAAACGGGGGAGGGGCCAGCCCGAGACGTCTTGAAAGGGGGAGGTGGACCCAGGGCAGCGACCGTTTAAATACCCCCGGGAGTCGCCCTGGGTCCACCTCCCCCTTTCCCCAGGAACCCTTCCAACCAAACAGGTTCCCGGTCAGAGCTTCTTCTCGTCCAGGGAGACGACCCTCGTGGGGCTGGACAAGGGAAGCCCCTTTGGGCTGAAACAACGTGTGGTATAGTCGCCGCAATGTCGCAGTTGCAGGCTTTATTACTCTGTGACCTCGTCGTGACGACGCCCGAAGGGAAGGTTCAGCTGCAGGGGCTCTTCGATGTCATCAACACACTTCAGCTGCCCACCAGGCACGGCCGGATGTGGGTCTTCTTCCGCTTTCTCATGGAGGAAGGGGATTGGGTCGAGGAGGGAAAGACCCGCACCATGACCCTGTTCCTGCAGAGGCCCAGTGGAGAAACCGAAACCCTTCCCCGGATGGAGGTGAAGGTCGGGCACCAGGGTACCGTTCAGGGATATGTCCAGCTGCAGGGCCTTCCGCTCAAAGAGGCGGGCGAGCATTGGCTCGAACTCTACTACGGGGAAACCAGCGTCGGACGCTGCCGCTTCTACGTACGACTGACGAAGCCTCAGGAAGTTCAGGCCCAACCCGTCGCCGCATCAACCACGGTTCACTAACAATTGCAGGGTCGCCGCCCCAAGGCGCCTTATAGTTACTAACGATCTATTTTCCAACGATGGATTAGAAATAGTAGCGATTTTCTTTTTTGCTGCTTTTTTCTTTTCTGGGTTGTGGAAAAAAGTTTGCGCCGGGAGCGATCGAGGATTTGATTGCCTCTGTGCAGCACGCGCACCGTGGCGTTACGAATTTAAGGCGCCAGCGTACGAGACGCTTGGTGGGAGACTTTCGAACGCCACGGTGCACAGACAGCAAACGCATACTCTAGATGCTGTCCTTCGAGGACTCGACTATAAGGGTTGCGCAAGGTCTGGGCAAGCGTGTGCTGCGCAGAAAGGAGTGGCGCAATGTTAGCCACAGAACAGATCGCAGCATGGGTAGGATTGGATTGGGCCGAAGATCAACATGAGATCCGACTGCGGGCCGCCGGCAGTCGGGAAGTAGAGAGGTATCAGGTGCGGCAAGACCCGGAAGAGTTGCACGAATGGGTACGCCAGCTAAGAACCCGTTTTGAGGGTCGTCCTGTGGTGATTGCCCTGGAGCAAAAGCGGGGAGGGTTGATGGCGGCGCTGATGTGCTATGACTTTTTGCACCTGTACCCGATCAATCCGAAGACGGTGGCGAGCTATCGAGAGGCATTTTCACCCTCCGGTAAGAAGGATGATCCGGAAGATTCGGACTTGTTGCTGGAGCTGGTGTACAGACACCGGGATCGATTGCGTTGTTGGAGACCGGAGGCGGCCCAGACCCGGGAGCTGGCGCTGTTGGTGGAGGGGCGACGCCAGTTGGTGGAGAGGCGCAAAGAACTGGTGCAGCAACTGCGCGGGGTCTTGAAGAGCTACTATCCGCAGCCTTTGCAGTGGTTTGCAAAGTTGGATGGGCCGCTGGCTCTGGAGTTTTTGAGGCGCTGGCCCACCTTGGAGCAGGCTCGCAAAGTGCGGATCGATGTACTGGGTCGCTGCATGGCACGACATCGAGTACGCTGTGCCGAGACGAAGCTGCAAACATTGCTCGAGCAGATCCGTGCCAGTTACCCACTGACCCAGGATGAGGCTCTCATTGGAGCCGGTTCACTGAAACTGGTGGGCCTGGTCGAACAGCTCTCGGTTCTGCTGCCGATCATCAAACGCTACGACAACCGCATTGCCACGCTCTTCGCCGAGCATGAAGATGCCGCTCTGTTTGCAAGCTTCAGCGGAGCCGGGCCGGCTCTGGCTCCTCGCTTGTTGGCGGCCTTCGGGTCGGATCGCAGTCGCTTTGAGGATGCTGAAGAGGTCCAAAAATGGAGCGGCATCGCTCCCGTAACACGAAAGAGCGGACGAAGTTCTCAGGTGGTCTGGCGTCGAGGCTGTCCCAAGTTTATTCGCCAAACCTTTCATGAGTTTGCGGCCTGCTCAATTCCGCAATCGTCCTGGGCTCGTGCTTACTACCTGCAGCAACGTCAGCGCGGTCTCAAACACCACGCTGCCGTTCGATCTTTAGCTTACAAATGGATTCGCATTCTCTTCCGTTGCTGGATGGATCGAGTCCACTATGACGAGGAACTCTACTGCCGGAGTCTTCAGAGGAGCAACTCTCCTCTTGTGGCTCTGATGCAACCGGCTTGTGGATAAGCTTCAAAAAAAAGGGAGACAATTCTCTTGACTTATGAGCTCAGATGTCTCCCGCGTCGCCGCCGGGCAAACCACCGACGCTGATTGCAGGGCCGTTTGACTTTTCCGGTAACCGGTCTTACGCTTTCCGCCGAATCCGCGGCACGAACCGATTACGGAGGGAAGAATGCGAGTTGGCATCGTCGGTTACGGGTGGGCCGGTGAGGCGCATGCCCGGGAATTTAACGCCATCGAAGGGGTAGAGACGACGGCGATCTGCTCGCGCCGCGCACTGGACGAATCGGAGCTCTCGGCCCGGCATGGGTCCGAGATCAAGGTTTTCAGCGATCTCGAGGAGATGTGTCGAGCAGACCTCGATCTGGTTTCGATCTGCACCCCCCATCCGTTGCATCCACAACAGGTCGAGATCGCCGCCAGAGCCGGAAAGAACCTCGTAATCGAGAAGCCGGTGGCGATCGATCTGGAAGGAGTCCGCCGGGTTGAGCAGGCCGTTGAGTCGAGCGGGGTCCGAGCCATCGTCTGTTTTGAGGCCAAGGTGATCGGGCACTTCCAGACCATGCGCGAGATGATCCGCCAGGGACTGCTGGGTGACATCCACTATGGCGAGTCCGACTACTATCACGGAATCGGACCCTGGTATCGACAGTATCCGTGGAACGTCAAGAAGGAGTTCGGCGGATCTTCACTCCTGACTGCCGGCTGTCATGCTCTGGATGGACTGATCTGGCTCATGGGCACGAGGCCCGTGGAAGTCTTCAGCTACTCTGCCCGGTCCAGCGCCCCTGAATTCGAGCCGTACGAGTATCCCACCACGAGCAGCACTGTGATGCGTTTCGAGAGTGGAGCCATCGGAAAGGTCGCTTCCGTAATCGACGTATTCCAGCCCTACGAGTTGAACGTCCGCCTGACCGGCTCGGAGGGGGCCATCTCGAACGACAGATTCTTCACGCGCAAGCTGGGTGGCCTCGACCAGAAGGGCTGGAGCCGAATGCACACGCAGATGATCGACTCCGGGGACGTGGCCGACCACCCCTACCAACTTCTGTTCGCCGATCTTATCGACTCGATCAGGGAGGGGCGTGATCCGATGTTCTCATTCGAAGACTCGATGTTCTCTCACCGGGTGTGCCTGGCCGCCGATCGAGCAGCCGAACAGCGGCGGCCGGTGAAGCTCGAGGAAATGGCATGATCCGCTGTTTCTCGACCGAGCCTCACACCCATTCCTTGGCCGGGTCATCCCAGGTCAGCATCCTGTGGGTGACCCAGGATTCATTGGCCCCTGCCACCGCGGCGACCGCGTAGACTCCGAGTTGCACCGGGCAGTGGAGTTGCTGGCCGTGGCGGATAGAGTTCTGCAGGTTGATATGGTGCAGCGGGATGGCTTCCGCTCCCGACTTCGAATGACTCTCCAGAACCTCGCCGCCTTCCTCGGCGACAATCTCCCAGCCTTTGGAATTGAAGATCAGGCTGGCATCCTTTCCCCGGATAACATGCTTGTTTCCATTGCTGTTGGCCATGGTCCCGAGCAGGTGGACCGTCATTCCGCGGGTCACTCCTTCAACCGGGGGATACTCCAGAAGCACTTCCATGTTGTCGGGCAATTCCCGGCCGTCGTCCCAGATGTAGATCCCTCCCATACCGGTCACCCGGGAAGGATACGTCAAACCGCAGGCCTTCAGAATGCGAGTGAGACGGTGTACGAACAAGTCGGTAGCGATGCCCCCCGAGTAGTCGCGATAGCAGCGCCACTCGAAGAAACGCTTGGGATCCCAGGGGCGCTTCGGGGCGGGACCCAGCCACGCTTCCCAATTCAGGTCCGAGGGCTGGGGGAGATCGGCGCGAACCCCGGTTCGCCAGGGGCCGCGCCCGGGCGGGTAGTTACGCACATAATCTACCTGCGCCTGGACAACCGGGCCCAGCTTCCCGGCCCGAATGGCCCGCCCCGCTGCCTCATAGCTGTCGTCGCTCATGCCCTGGACCCCCACCTGCAGCTTGAGGCCGGTTTCACCGACTTTTGCCCACAGCTCATGGGCTTCGCGGACACCATGAGTCAAGGGCTTTTCACAGTAGACGTGCAAACCGGCTTCTAGGGCGTCGACGGCGATCGGCGCGTGCCAGTGTTCGGGGGTGGCAACGACCACGTAGTCGAGGTCGCCCGCATCCAGGAGACGGCGATAGTCCGCGTGAACCAGGGCCCGCCCTCCCACCTTCGAAAGCTGATCGTCAAAGGCCCGCGCCCGCCTCTCAAAGAGGTCGCAAACGGCTGAAACCTCCAGGTTCTGTTCTTCCCGGATCTCGAGCAGCCCCCTCAAGTGGACTGCCCCGATGGTCCCGCACCCGATGATCCCAACCCTCAACCGCTCGTTGGCTCCGGCCGCTCGGGCATAGCTGGCGGCAGTCATGGTCGGGACGCTGGCCGCAGCCAAGCTGGAGGCCTGGATGAATTTCCTTCGGCTCAGTTTGTCTTGATGGCTCATGCCGGTACTATAAATCGGAGGAAGGACAGGGGAAAGCGCACTTCCCCGGAAAACCGTTTTTTCACTCCTGCCGCGTGAGGCTCTTGTACACGATCGTCAGAAAGGTCTGCGGATTCATGAATCCCGCTCCCCACGATTCGTCCAGCTCCGCCGTGGGCCGCGCCGCCAGCACTTCCTCCAGAGATTTGCCCTCGGCGATCAGTCCGCTGACCCGCTGGTGAACGGTGTCGAGCACGTCGCGGTAAGCCACCAGGTCCCGGCGAGTCGCCAGGGCGCCGTGGCCGGGGATGATCTTCGAATTCTCGTCAGCCTGCCGGAGCACACCTTCGACGGCCGCCAGCACTCCCTTCAGCGAACCGCCGCCGCTGAGATCGATGAACGGATAGGAACCATTGAAGAACAAGTCGCCCATGTGGAAAACGTCGGCGTCGCGAAAGTGAATCACCGAATCCCCGTCCGTGTGAGCCGGGTCTACGTGGTAGGCGTGAATGTGATCGTCGTTGAGATGGAAAGTGACGCTCTCGGCGAAGGTGACGACCGGCAATGCCGCTTTGGGCGAGGCGGGAACGCTGCGGCCGAAGGCCTCTACGAACTGTTCGGCCGCCATGCGCCGGCGTACGTTGTCGTGGGCCACGATCACCGCGCCGGCGTTGCCGAAGTTCTCGTTGCCGCCCGTATGATCGCCGTGCCAGTGCGTATTCAAGACAAACTGGACAGGATGCTCGGCAATCTTTTCGATCGCGCCGGCGATCTTCTCGGTCAGGGGAGCGAACTGGTCGTCAATGATGAACGTCGAGTCTTTCCCAACCGAGACCCCGATGTTCCCGCCCTGGCCCTGCAGCATGTAGACCCCGTCGGCTACCGGGATGGTCTTGATTTGAACGTCCTCCAGCTGAAAGGACAGGGCCTGTGTCGACAGCACCGAAACGGCCAGCATTGGGAAGAGTGCGCCTTCAATTCTACGAACCACGGTTGTTGCTCCTTTTCTTCGATGCAGTTGAGTACTCAAGGTTGTCGGCTATCACGGACCGTATCCGTGTAGCGTACGTGGGTGTTGACGATGCCGATTTCCACGCGTCGGTTGCGGGCGCGAGCCTGGGGCGAGGTGCCGGGCACGAGCGGCCTCGTTTTCCCGAACCCTTCCGTCTCGATCAAGTCCGGGTTGATTCCGGCCTGCACGACGTAATCCCGCACCGATTGGGCCCGGCGGGCGGACAGCTTCAGGTTGTAATCGTCCGAGCCGATATCGTCGGTGTGACCGTAGACGTAGATGGCGTAGTCCTGGGAAGTCAGGAGGATTCCTGCGATGCGGCTCAGGAGTTCTCTGTTTTCCGGGCGAAGGGAGGCCTTGTCGAAGTCGAACTCCAACGCGTCGCTCCCCAGGTTCATGACCAGACCGAGAGCCGTTCGGCGGGTTTCAACGACCTGACCTAGGGCCTCATGGAGACGGTTCATCTCTGTCTCCGCTTCCTCTTGGACCTGTTCCAGTTGAGAGCGAGCCTGGGCTGCTTCGGAGCGAGATCGATCGGCATCGGAGCGGGCCTCGGCCGCCTCGGTTTCGGCGACCCGGCGGCCCAGCGCCGCCATGCGGGCGTTCTCCTCCGCCTCAGTGGCGCGGCGCGCAGCCTTTTGTGCTTGGGTCTCGGCCGTCCCGGCCCGGGCTGCATTCTCCTCGACGTGCCCGGCCAGGTCGATGAGCTGCTCCTCGAGCCGGTTGATGCGGTTCAGCAGCGCCAGCGAGAACAGCAGCAAAATCGCGGCCGAGGCGATAGCTGCTATGAGGGCCGCCCGACTTTTTCCCGAGTTTGGCGACAACCGGTTCATCGTAAAGTATTTTGCCACATTCCCGGCGCGAGGGCGTGAGAGCTGGCCGTCAGGGTGGGGCGATCATCACTCCAAGCAGCCGGCGGGCGCCGGCTTCACGATCCTCGAAGAAACGGACCGTCCCGCCTCTTCCCGCCAGGTGGCGACAGGGGTGGAATTGATCGTCATGGGCAGGGACGATGTATTCGATCATCGTGTAGTCCCAGGAGACCAGGCGCAGCGCCCGTTCTTTCCCCTGCAGGGTCAGCTCCAGGTAGGCCGGGGCCTCGCAGTGAACGGAAGAGAACTCCCCGGCAACCTCGTGAATCAGATTGGCAGGAATTCCGCCCGGCTGGGTTCCATCCCCGTCGTCCGTCTCGAAGGTGTACTCGTAGGTCCACTCGACTTGGTCCCGGACGACCGGCGGTTGCTCGACCTGGACCACCTCAGCCCGGGGTGGGACCGCCGGCTTTTCGCCCTGGGCGACCTGCTTCTGGGCCCTCGACGCCTGCTCTTCGATCCGGCTGGACAATCTCTCCCAGATCTTGTCATCCTCTCTCGAGTTGGCGATACTTCTCATCCGTGACACCACCTGTCGCGCCTCATCCAGTCGCTGCACTGAAAGCAGCGAGCGACCCAGGGTCTGGAGAAGCCTCAAGTTGACGGGCTCCAGCCGGCAGGCCGTGGTGGCCAGATCGACGGCCTCTTCGAGCTTTTCGTTTTCTCTCAGGAAATGGCGCGCCAGCGCCGAGTACGAGTAGGGGAAGCCGGGACGCAGCTGGATCGCCCTGCGCAGGCTGCTCTCGATTCGAGACCTGGCCGGATCCGATTCGTGCTTCTCCGTTCCGGCCAGATAGGCGAAGAGGTAGTGAGACAGGTAGCTGGAGGATTCGAGGTCGACTGCTTTCTCGAAGGCATCGAAGGCTCTGTGCCGGCGCCCGCCTCGATAGTGCAGGTAGCCGAGGCTTTCGAAGGCCAGCGCCTCGTTGGGGTTTACGCCCAGAGCACGATAGATCAGGGCCTGCGCTTCGGCGGCGCGATCGTTTCTGACCAGGAAGGCCGCACGAATGGAAAAAGCCTGGGCAGGCGTCAGGGACGAGGTTTTAGGAGCCCTGTGCTCCTGGGCTCCGAGGGGGTAGGTGAAGAAGCGAAACTCGTCGCCTTCGACGTACTCGGCCAGGTTCTCCTCCAGCCGGTAAAGGGGGCCCAGGGCCATTCGAACAGCCTGATCGGTTCTGACTCCCTGCTGCATGAGGGCGAGAAACTGGTCGATGGGGCTGGTGGTTTCGCGGCCCCGGCCCGCCGTCATCAGATAGTGAGTCAGGGCCCAGGACTGGCTATAGAAAATCGACGCCTTCTGGGCCTCGTTGTAGTAGGGAGATCTCCGGTCCACTGCAAAGAGAGTCTTGAGGGGGAGCATTTCCTGCGAGCGCAGCCTCAATACGTGAGGCTGGTTGGGAAGGCCCAGGGCAATCTCGCCCTCGGAAATTCGGGTGTTACCGTAAAACTCGGCCAAACCCTCGCTCAGCCACAGCGGGACTCTGGGATGATTGATCCTCATGAGCAGGTGAAAATACTCGTGGTAGAGGGTCCGATAGGGTGACGAGCCCTGGACGTCCAGGCGCAGTGCGACATAGTGCCTCTCGGGCCCGGCCAGAAACACTCCTGCCGGCCTGAGCCCGCTGAGGCGTTCCCAGTACTGGGGTAACAGTTCGCGCAGAGACTGTTCATCTTTTACGGCAAGGACGACGATGGGCTGACCGGGATCTGTGTTGGCATCGGGCAGGGCCTGGCGGAAGGCGCCTCGAATCTGCTCGAAGCGAAGGGCCGCGTCGCGGGCCGCCTTGACGCCGGCATTGGAGATCAGCGTGAAGTGGGGGCTTTGGACCTGAATCCATTCGTCCTCGGCAAGGACCGGACCTCCGACCAGGAGAGCCGTCATCAGGAGAGGCAGCATCTGCCCACGCGCCAGTAGTCGGCCGCACCGACGCGTTCTAGACATGGCTCGCACCCGTGACAAAGGAGAGAACGATGGCTCCCGCCGTCAGGACCAGGCAAACAGCGGCGGCCGCCAGGTGATTGAGGCGCTCTGGAAGGAGCGGATTCAGAAACGCGGCAGTTGCGAATCCGCCCGCGAACCCCCCCACGTGGGCCCAGTTGTCGATTCCAGGGATTATGAAGCCCAACACGAACAGAATGACGGCATAGGTCCGGGCCTGGCGGCTGACGCTCAAGGCAACCCCCCGCCGGCCAGCGTAGACCAGAGCTCCCAGCAGCCCGAAAATGGCGGCCGAAGCACCCAAAGTGAGGTGGGCTCCGCCAATGAGGGGCAGTCCCCCGAGAAAAAGTCCGGCTAGGCTGCTCAAGGAGAAGCCGACGATACTTGACGCAGTGTAGATTAAAACAGCGCGGCCGGGTCCGTAGATGTCGGCTGTCACCGGAGCCAGCTGGCGGACCCACATCAGATTGAATCCGATGTGCAGCAGGCTGCCGTGCAGCCACCCGGCGCTGAGTACCGTCCACCAGCGGCCCATTCCGAACACCGGGACCGACCCGCTTGCACCCAGCAAATAAGAAGCGGGGCCACTCGGGGACAACATTCTAAGCAATCCCCCGGTACCGATTCCGCCCGGATCGAGCGCCAGAGCCACGACGTAGAGCACCCCGCAGGTGACCATCACGATACTGGTGAAACCCAGATCACTGCCCAGCCGGCGCAGGACCGGGCCGAAGCCCCACAGGCCGGGGTAGGGAGTTCCACAGTGGTAGCAGGTGGTCTCATCGACGCCCACCAGCAGGTTGCAGGAACGGCACACCACGGAGCCGCCGCTTTGCCTGAGTCCCATTCTTTTTTTCTTTCCCCTTTTCGCCCGACCCTGCGATGGCCGGAGCAATCCCCCAATTTGCAGCAGCCGGAACCGTCATAATATACGATTGGTCGGATACATGGATCGATATACAGGGCTGTCTATTACGTGTCCTCGCCCGATCCGGGCGGTCTCTTCCATCAGAATTGTGAGTCAGCTCTCTCTTCGAGCAACCTGACGAAGCGACGTGATGAAGGGCCTGCCTGCTCTGCTTCTGACCCTCTCCGTGTGCGCCGATCTGCATGCGGGTGAGGGAGTCGTCATGATGGACGGCCGGGCGGTTTCAAATGCCACGGTGACCATCCTGGGGCACTCGGGCAGCGCCAGCACAGACCTCCAGGGCCGCTTTCGCTGGAACCCTCTGCCCTGGCCTCCCTTTGAGGTTCTGGTAGTCCTTCCCAACGGCCGCTATTCGGCGCCGGTGCTGATCAGGGAGATCCCGGCCGACGGAATCGTCCGAGTGCAGGTTGAACCGGTCGTCGAGGATGAAATCGTCGTCACCTCGGGCGTGACGCCGAACATAGAGGTCCCGAACGCCAACGCCAAGGCCACCTTGAGTGCGGCGGAACTGGAGATCCAGCGGCCGGCCCGGGTCGTGGATGCCCTGTCCGGCCTTCCTGGAGTCAGCACGATTTCGGAGGGGCAGGCGGCCGTTCCCACGATACGGGGTCTGGCCCGGGGGCGCACACTCGTCTTGATCGACGGGGGGCGAGTCACTACGGAACGCCGGGCCGGTCCCAGCGCGACTTTCGTCGATCCTTTCATGCTGGAAGGAATCGAGGTCGCCCGTGGGCCTGGTTCGGTGGCTTACGGTTCCGATGCATTCGGGGGTGTGATCCATATGAGAACGCGCAAGCCGCGACTGGGTGAGAATTTTGACGCAAAGCTGGCAGCGGGAGCCGGCTTCGGCGTTCCCGGTCAGACGGCCGGCGCACAGGCGGCTCAGGGTTTTAAGGACTGGGCGTACCTGCTGAGCGGCAGCGTCAGGGAGTTTCAGGACTACCGGAGTCCGGAGGGAGAAATCACCAATTCCGGAGCCAAGAGCCGCAACATCGCTTTCTCTACGGTTCACGGGCTGGCCGATGGCCTTCTGACGCTGGGCTGGCAAACCGACCTGGGACGGGACATAGGCAAACCTCGGAAGGACTCCGCCGGCGAACGCTTCTACTACCCGGAGGAAGAGTCGAATCGATTCACCGCGACCTACGAGTTCCCGCCTTTCGCCGAGCTTTCGCGGCTCAAGACAGACTTCTTCGTGGGCCAGTACCGCCTGTTGACGGTCCGCGATCGATCTGACCCGGGCGGGACCGGTCGAACCATCTCCAGCTCCGAGGTGGACGCTTCAGACTTCGGCTTTCGAGTTCTGGGGATCAAGCCCCTGCGACGTACCCGCCTCGAGTTCGGAGTGGACATCAACGGGCGCTTTGGCCTGGAAGCCCTGGGGACGGAGCGGATCTTCGACACTTCGGAGCAGCTTCTAAGCGCTACCTCTGAAGAGGCCATCGAGAACGCCAGCCGGTTCGACGGGGGCCTGTTTTCCAGCGCTGAAGTGGCCTTGAGCCGGGCCGTCACGATCGCCGGCGGAGTTCGATTCGACCGGATTTCGACGACTAATCAGGGTGGGACCGCCGGGGATCGTTCCACTTCTGATTCCGCCTTCTCGGGCTACGGATCCGCCGGCATTCATCTCCGCTCGGGATTCTCGCTCACCGGTCAGGTATCCCGCGGGTTTCGCGATGCGACGCTTTCGGATCGCTACTCTCGAGGCCTGAGCGGGAGGGGTTTGATTACCGGGAACCCGCTGCTGGAGCCGGAAACCAGCCTCCAGTACGATCTTACTGCCCGCTATGGCCGCAAGCCGGTCGGCATCGCGCTGTACCTGTATCGATACCGGATCTCGGACCTTATCGAGCGTTTTGAAACGGGGCGCGATCAGTTCTTCTTCCGCAATCGCGGTGAGGCTCTCATCCGTGGGGTCGAAGTCGAGTCCTATTTCGTGCTTGCCGGAGGCTGGAATCTGAGGGCGGGAGTGCAGCTGGCACGTGGCGAAGCCGAAGGGGGCGACGCCCTGGCCGACGTCCCGGCTGCAAGCCTCGGCTTGCAGGTCTCGAAGCTCATTTTCGAGAGAGCACAGATCCAGCTTCGATCCACCCTGTTTCAGCGTGACGACAGGCCGGGACCGACTGAAGTGACGACTCCCGGTCACGCCCGCTTTGATCTCTTCGGCAGAGTTCGGCTAAACCGCATCGTCTCAGTGGTGGGAGAGCTCCAGAACCTGCTCGACAAAGACTATCCGGCCAGCCCCGACTCACGCTCCCCGCTGGCCCCGGGCCGGTCCGGTGGATTCACCCTGCTGTTTGATTTCTAGGTTCCAAGTTCCACGCCGGCGCGATCATAAGAGTGGGAGGGGCCTCGGGGCGACTCCCGGGAGGATTTAAACGGTCGCTGCCCCGGGGCCCCTCCCACTCTTTCGTCCTGGTTGAGCAGCCCGGGCGGGGCAATTGATCTTTGGGGCCGGCCCGGAAGCCGCGGGGAAGGCTGACTGCCAAGGAAACTACAGAGGCAGGAACGCCAGTGACTGCGCAGCAGCGCGGAAGCTGCCGAAGAAGAGTCACAACCGGCAAGAGCTGATTCCAGGAACGCCAGTGACTGCGCGCGGGGCGGAGGTCGCAGGTTCCGGGGTGGGCCCAAAACCTATGCACGAGGGCGCTGTCATGGCATACCATGGGAAGGCCCCACAGCATCCGGAAGATGACACATGGAGGACACCAGCGCCAAGCCCGGTTTCGCCGTCCGGCTGTTTCGTGAAGATCTCAATTTCTCGGCGGGGCACGTTTCAACCTATGGAGATCTGATGGAGGGCCAGCACGGTCACAACTATCAGTTGTCCATCGAGATTCGGGGGCCGCTGAACGAGGACTGCCTGGTGGTTGATTTCCGGGTTGTCAAAGAGATCCTGAAGTCCATAAAAGACACTCTAAACCATCGAACCCTGGTTCCCGCCAGGCACCCCCGGCTGTCCATCGAACGCGGCGAGAAGTCCACCAGGATCGGCTTCGCCGGCGAACAACTGGAACTGCCGACCCGGGATGTCGTTCTTCTGGACGTTGAGAACCTGACCTCAGAGATGTTGGCCAGTCACATCTTCGAGTCCATCCGAGATCGCCTTCCGGCTGCAGACGTCGAGCGACTGGAAACTCTCAGCGTCGAGGTGATCGAGTCACCGGGACAGTCGGCCATCTTCTCAGGGGCTTTGAGCCCCTGAGGGTTCCACGTTCCAAGTTCCACGTTCCAGAACCTTGGGAGTGTGGAGAAACGTGGAACGTGAAATGTGGAACGTGGAATTCCCTACCCTCCAAACCACGCGACCGGCGGCAGTTGGGCCATCGTGAGCAGGCCTGGGGAGGCCATTTGCAATCCCGGGATTGAGTTCACCAGGATAGCTGTCGTTCCGGTATCGCCGTTGATGCCGCCTTCGGCTACAAAGTCGAAGGCGGGTGTTCCTTCGACACGGATCCGGTCGAAGGATCTGGGCTCACCGACGCTCGCTCGAAAGAGGAGTTGGATCACCTCTCGTCCCTGCCGAAATCCGCGCCCTGTCTGGAGCAAACCCGTTACTTTGCCCGCCGGAATCAGTTGATCCGCCGCGCCCATCGGGGTGGCTGCGATGACCGGCTCGATTTCGTCGGTGGTGGCTTCCAGCACCCAGCCCAGGCGGTCGGCAAGCATGTGCATCGACTCGGTCAGACCGACGTGTCCCATTCGGCCCTTTGCAACCAGTTCCTGGAACTCGGTCGGGTCCCGGCCAGCCCCGATCTTGTGCTGGAACGGGATGCGCCTGGAGCCGGCGTCCTGCACTCGTTCAACCTGGATCCGTTCCACCCTCGTGCAGATCCCGGTGAGCGCGATGGGGAGCAGATCCATCACAAAACCGGGGTTGATCCCGGTGCCCAGGATCGAAATCTCCTGGCTCCTGGCTGCGTCGTCCAGCTGCTGAGATAACTGCGGATGCGTCAGCCAGGGAAAGCTGAGTTCCTCACAAGTCGAGACAACATTCCATCCCCGCCCCGCCAGATCGAACAGCAGTGGCGCCAGACTCTTCAGCGAGGAGGTCGTCGTGACCACCGCTGCGTCGGCCGCCTCGGGTGGGTACTGGTGCGGCGCTGCGCAGACGGGGAGACCCAGGGGTCGCATTCCGGCCAGTGTTCCGATGTCCTCCCCCTGTTTGTCGGGGTCGATATCTACGGCACCGACGATGATGGCGCGCGGGTGCTCACAAAGATAGCGGGTCGCGCCCAGTCCAATCGGCCCGAGCCCCACCTGAACGACCCGGATAACGGAAGTGTCCCGCCCGTACATTGGGCAGAAGTTGTACCGTCCGCGGCTCCGAATTACAAGGACGGTGCTTCACAGGAGGTCGAGCGGAGATTGGATGCGGAAGCCGGTTCGGTGCGGTCACCGAGCTTTCCCCGCTCAGGGGTCTGTTGCCGCACGGCGTCTGTCGCCCCTCCGGGGCTGGTTGCCTTGGATTGTCCGTTCTCCGTGGGCTGGCGCCCACGGCTATTCTCTTGCGGCCGCTTTGCGGCCTTCGAAAAAAGCCCCCGGAGGGGGCGAAAAGACAATAGCCGAGGCCGAGAGGCCTCGGTGCCCATGTCGCGGTTCGGCAACAGACACCTTCAGCGCCACACGCACACTAGCCGACGGCGATCAGATCCTGTTGTGTTGCCTGCGTTCTGTAGCCGTAAAGGTTCACGAGAAGGCGTTCGGTCTGGCTCTTGCTGACCGCCGGGGAGTAGAGGTCGCCTTGCCCGTACTGGCATTTGAAGTTACGCAGAATTCCGGCGTTGGAGGCCGAATCAATCCCTTCGGCAATCACACTCACGCCCAGGGAATGACTGAGCCGCACCATGGCCTCCACAAGGTCTACCGTACTCTCGTTGTCGAGGCGGCGGATCAGACTACGGTTGATCTTGATCGACTCGATGGGCAGTTGATGGAGGTGATTGAGGGAGAAGTATCCGGTCCCGAAGTCATCCAGCTGCATTTCGATTCCCAGCTCCTGAATCTCCCGCAGTCTTCGGGTTCCTTCGGTGTCGTCCGGGTGGGTCTCGGGGAGTTCGAGCTTCAGGCAGGCCGGATCCAGGCCGGTCTTGGTCAGGGTTTCGCTGAGCCCGCTGACCAGATTCGGTTGTCCCAACATTCCGGCTTCGACGTTGACGCTCACCCACAGCTTCTCCTGGCCCGGGATGAGCCGGTTCCACACGCGGATCTGCTGGCAGCCTTCTTCCAGAGCCCACCAGTCCAGTTCCGCCGCCAGGCCGCATTCGCGGGCTACAGAGACGAACTCAGCGGGTTTGAGAAGCCCTTTTTCGGGGTGGCGCCACCTCATCAGGGCTTCAAAGCCGACGATCTCGGAGGTATCGATTCTGACCACCGGCTGGTAATAGAGCGTGAATTCGCCCCTTTCCAGTGCCAGGTACAGATCGCTCTCGAGGCTCCGCTGTTCCAGTGAGCGAGCCTTCATCTCCTCATCGAAGATCATGTAATCACCGGCCCCATCCAGCTTGGCTCGATACATCGCCGCATCGGCATCTCTCAACATGTCCTGGGAGCGCTCATAGCCATATTCGCTCAAGGCGATTCCGATGCTGACGGAGACATCCATTGGTTGGTCGGGAAAGCGAAACGACTCCTGGAAGCGTGACCCAATACGCTCGGCGATGCTGGAAGCCTCCTCCTCGGTCCGAACTCTTTCGCACAGAATAGTGAACTCGTCACCCCCCACCCGTGCCACCAGATCGGCGGGTCCAACACATGACTGCAGCAGCCGCCCGGCTTCAGCCAGCAGACGGTCCCCCGCGTCGTGGCCGAACGTGTCGTTGACCATCTTCAACTTGTCCAGGTCCAGGAAGAGAAGAGCAAAATGAAAGTCCTTGTTTCTCTTCGTTCGCTCCAGTGCCCTGGAAAGCCGTTCCTGGAAATTTGCCCGATTGGCAAGACCGGTCAGGGGATCGTGAAAGGCATCGTGCAGCAGCCGCTCTTCCGTCACCTTGAAGCTGGTAATGTCCGTTTGCGAGCCCACGATCCGGATCGGTGTGTTCTCGTCCCTCTCCACCAGTCCGCTGCAGCGTACTGACAGATAGTTCCCATTTCGATGCTTGATTCGGTATTCGGCCGAAAGGCGCTCGTTGGGTCCCTGAACCAGCGACGTCAGCGCGCTCTGCAGGGGTCTCCGATCCTCTGGGTGGACGCGATCGAGCCATTCGTCCAGGCTGTCTTCGATTTCCTCTTCGTCGTATCCCAACATCGACTTCCAGCGAGGCGAGTAGAAGAGCGTGTTGCGGCGCAGATCCCATTCCCAGATGCCGTCGTTGGTTCCCCGCGCCGCCATGTCGAAACGGCGGCGGCTGTCTTCAAGCTTGTCCTGCAGGTGGCTCTCGCGAGAGGGATCGCGCACGATGATGTTGATCTCGGTCACCTGATCCCTGGCAACGATCGGAATCAGAGTGAGTTCCATTCTGGGCGAGACCGAATCTTCGGCGACGAAACTGACTTCTGTGAGAAGGGATTCCTTACGGTTGGCGGCCGCCACGGCATTTCTCAGAGGGGTCACGTCATCCGGCGAAACCACGCTTTCCAGATCCCGATTCTGCAACCGAGCTCCTTCGTATCCGACCAGTTCGTCGAAGTCTGAGCTGATCCGAATCACCTTCCCGGAAGGCGAAAGAGTAAGAACACAACCCCCCGACTCTCTCACCGCCTTTTCAAAATGGGTGTGAAAGTACGCGTGCAGCTGCTCGACATCCTCTGAAAGGCGTTCCAGTGTTCCCGGCTGCAGTGGCGCTCGCTGCGACGCCAGGTCGTATCCGAAGCGCAAAGATGCGGCCAGAAAAACCCCCACTGCCAGAGCATTCCAGTAGCTGGCCAGGGCGTCCACAAAATGGACAAAAAAGTAAAGTAGAAGCACGCCGAAAGCTATATGGACAATGTCTTTGCTGGGGAGGAAAGCACAGAGCAAAGCCAGGGTGGCGAGAAGAAAGTGTAGACCGGTGAGTTCACGGCTCACCGAAAGAACCAGCAGCACCGACAGGGCCGGCAGTATCATGGCCCCCTGTGACAGCAGCGACTTGGGCTGCTCTGACGGTTCGCCCGTTCGGCCCAGCAGGACCCGCAGCAGGAAAAGGGCCAGGGCTGCAAGTGTGAAGGCCCAGCTCTGAAAGACCCCCCATTCCAGAATGGACGAGTTGAGCGCGCAGATGGCCGCGAGCGCCGCGGCTACGGTCAAAGTTCGAAGGTTGACCCCGGACGAGGCAGGCGCCTTGACAGCTCCATCCAGGGGCGCCCCCCCGGTGCTGCTTGCCTGTCTCTCGCTTTGACCCATGACCTCCCCCCTTTGCCGAACGATTCCTATAAATTGTCGCACTGGGGCCTTCCAAATGAGTGTGACCTACGGCACCATCTTCGGCGAGAAGGACGGGACTGGTAAAGTAGGTAACAGTGGCCACGCTGAACGAGATGACGAGCTTCCACCCCCTGGTAAAGGAATGGTTCAAGAGCCGTTTCGACCGGCCCAGCCCGCCGCAGCGAGCGGGATGGCCCGTCATCCAGCAGGGGGACAACGTTCTCATCGCAGCTCCGACCGGGTCGGGAAAGACTCTTTCTGCTTTCCTGTGCGCCATCGACGAGCTGGTCCGCCTGGGTCTGAAGGGTGAGTTGCGGGAAGAGGCGAGAATTCTGTATGTATCTCCCCTGAAGGCTCTCGCCAACGACATCGGCGCCAACCTGCTGGAGCCCCTCGAAGAAATCCAGGCGCTGGCCGATGAACGGGGGCTCGATCTGCCCCGGATCCGCGTGCACGTGCGTACGGGAGACACCCCCCAGAGTCAGAGGCGAAAGACGCTGGAGAGGCCGCCCCACATTTTCGTCACGACTCCGGAGTCCCTTTTCATCCTGATGACGACCCCCCGCGGGCGAAGCATGCTGGCCGAGGCCCGGTCGGTGATCGTCGACGAGATTCATTCCCTGGCCCGGGACAAGCGCGGCTCGCATCTCTCTCTGACTCTCGAATTCCTGGAGGAACTGGCCGGCAGGCCCCTGCAGCGAATCGGTCTGTCCGCGACTCAAAAGCCGATCGAGCAGATCGCCGACTTTCTTTCCGGGGGGCGGCCAACCACTGTTATCGATACCGGCCAGAGCCGGGAAATGGATCTCCGAGTCGACGTCCCCCCGATTGAGCTGGGCGCCGTCGCCACCCACGAGATCTGGGAAGAGATTTACGATCGTCTCGGCCGCCTCATCGACAGCCACCGAACCACGCTGGTTTTCGTCAACACTCGGCGCCTGGCCGAGAGGCTCTCGCAACAGCTGAGCGAGCGACTGGGATCTGACGATGTTGCAGCTCACCACGGTAGCCTCGCCTGGAAAATTCGCCTGCAGGCGGAACAAAAGCTGAAGCAGGGTCAGCTGCGGGTTGTGGTGGCAACCGCTTCCCTGGAGCTTGGAATCGACATTGGTTCCGTTGACCTCGTGTGCCAGATCGGTTCCACCCGTTCCATTGCGCTGGCCATGCAGAGAGTGGGTCGGTCGGGGCATCAGTTGGGTGGCCGGCCCAAGGGGATCCTTTTTCCGACCACCAGAGACGATCTGGTCGAGTGCTCGGCCCTGATTCGATCGATCCGCCGCGGGGAGCTCGACAGCATCCGGGTACCGGTGGCGCCGCGGGACATCCTGGCCCAGCAGCTGGTCGCCGCCGCTTCCATGCAGGAATGGGAAGAGGAACAGCTGCTGCGGGTGGTGCGCCGGGCTTCTCCCTATCGCGAACTGGGTGACGGGGACTTCAAGGCGGTTCTCTCCATGCTCTCGGAAGGGATCTCGACTCGAAAGGGAAGAGGCAGGGCCCTCCTTTACCGCGACCGGATCAGGCGGCGGGTCAAGGCTCGGCGAGGAGCGCAGTTACTGGCGATAACGTCGGGAGGGGCGATTCCCGAGAACGCCAACTATCTGGTGAAGGTGGATCCGGACGAAGCGGTCATCGGCAATCTGGATGAAGATTTCGCAGTCGAGAGCAATCGCGGCGACATCTTCCTGCTGGGGAATACCTCATGGAGAATTCAGAGAGTGGAATCGGGGGTTGTGCGGGTGCAGGACGCGGGAGGAATGCCTCCTACGATTCCGTTCTGGCGGGGTGAGGCTCCGGGCCGCACCGACGAGCTCAGCGATAGTGTCTCGGAACTGCGGGAGCTGGTCGGAGCCAGGCCGGCTGCCGAGGCGCGGCAGCACCTTGTCGAAGAGTGCGGTTGCCCCGAGAGCGCGGCGGAGCAGGTGGTTGCCTACCTGAAGTCGGGTAGCGCCGGTCTGAACGCTACTCCCACCAAGCGGCGGATTGTGGCTGAGCGCTTCTTCGACGAGGGCGGAGGGATGCAACTGGTTCTGCACGCTCCGTTTGGAAGCCGGATCAACAGGGCGTGGGGCTTGTCCCTTCGAAAGCGTTTCTGCCGGTCTTTCAACTTCGAGCTGCAGGCTGCGGCAACCGACAACGGCATTGTCATTTCTCTCAGCGACCAGCACAGCTTTCCACTGGACAGCGTTTTCTCATTTCTTTCTCCTGCCAATGTCCGGGAGGTCCTGCTCCAGGCTCTGCTGGCCGTCCCCCTGTTTGGCACACGCTGGCGCTGGACCGTCACGCGCGCCCTGCAGGTCAGACGTTTTTCAGGTGGCCGCAAGGTCCCGCCTCCCCTGCAGAGGCTGCGAGCCGACGATTTGCTGGCTGCCGTCTTTCCGGAGCAGGCTGCCTGCCTGGAACACATCCATGGCGACATTGAGCTTCCCGATCATCCTCTGGTCCAGGAAACCGTGAATGATTGCCTGACCGACGCCATGGACGCTGAGGGCCTGGAGCGCGTTCTGGCCGCCATCGAGTCGAAAGAAATCGAGTGCCTGGCGGTCGACACCCGGGAGCCGTCCGCGCTGAGCCACGAGATCCTCAACGCGAATCCGTATGCCTTTCTGGACGAGGCCCCTCTGGAAGAACGGAGAACCCGGGCCGTGGCGGCCAGAAGAAGTCTTCTTCCCGAGCAGGCGGGGGACCTGGCGGCACTGGACGAGGACGCCATCGAAACGGTTCGGGAAGAGGCCTGGCCCCTGATGCGTGACGCCGATGAGGTCCACGATGCCCTCCTCACCCTGGCTCTCGTGCGTCGGGATCGGCTCTCAGGAGTCTGCGAGCTCGTTGAGGAGCTCATCGGGGAGCGCCGGGCCCTGTTGATCGATGCGGGTGACGGAGAGGAATTGGTGGCTGCGACGGAGCGGCTTGGTCTGATTCTGAGCGCCCGCCCCGCCCTGCGCCCGCCTGCTGTCTGGGACGATCCGGCGGTGCAGGGGGCGCAGTGGGATCGGGACAAGGAGCTGGACCATGCGGCGGCGGTCAGAGAACTGGTGCGCTACCTGATGGAGTCCAGCGGACCGCTTACGGAGGCCGCTGTGAGCGATGCCTTGAGGTTCTCCGGGAAAGAGGTTCACCAGGCTCTTGTGGCGCTGGAATCCCAGGGACAGGTCCTGCGCGGTCACTTCACACCCGGGAATGAACAGCTCGAGTGGTGCGATCGTATTCTGCTGGCCAGAATCCACCGTCTCACGCTGGGGCGCCTGCGCCGGGAGATCGAGCCCGTCACGGCTGCCGACTTCATGAGATTCCTGTTCAAATGGCAGAAAGTGGGGGCCGGGACCGGGCTCCATGGACGGGAGGGACTCAATGCCGTCCTCGAGCAATTGCAGGGTTTCGAGGCCCCGGCTTCGGGCTGGGAGATCTCTCTGCTCCCGCTCAGAGTGCCCGACTATTCACCCGATTTTCTGGATGGTCTGTGCCTGTCGGGCCATTTCACCTGGGGGCGCCTGGGCCGACCCCGGGCGATTCGTGGCGCCGGCCGGCGGCCTCCCAGAGCAAGACCATCGAAGATCGCCCCCGTGGCCTTTCTGCGACGCAAGCACGTGCAGCGTTTTTTGTCCCTTTTCGATCAGGGCGGAACGGGAACCGGTGACGAGGCGCCCCTCGATTCCGGGTTGAGTCACCCTGCCCGCGAGGTAGCCCGGGAGTTGCAGAACTGGGGAGCCCTGTTCTTCAACGATCTGGTTAGCCTGACCGGCAGGCTCCCGGTTGAAGTCGAGTCGGGCCTTTGGGAACTGGTAGCGGCGGGAGTGGTTACGGCGGACGGTTTTGCCACCTTCCGGGCGTTGATCGATCCCCTGCAGCGAAGAGGCGGAAACCGGTTTCCCGCCCGTAAACGGCTGCGCCAGAAGAACCTTTCCAGCGGTCGCTGGACTCTGATCCGACCGGCTCGACCGGTGCCGGACGAGGGAAGTTCACAGGACGACCGATCCGCGGCGGACCTGGAGTGGTTTGCCTGGGTACTGCTGAGACGGTGGGGCGTGGTGTTTCGAGACATCCTCAAGCGGGAGACCCATACACCTGCCTGGAGGGATCTGGTGCGGGTCTTTCGGGGGCTGGAGGCCCAGGGGCGGATTCGAGCAGGCAGGTTCGTATCCGGGTTCGCGGGGGAACAGTTTGCCGCACCGGAAGCCGTCGATGCGCTGCGGGCCGTGCGCCGGGCTTCGCTGCAGGGAGAAGTCATCCGTATCTCAGCGGCAGATCCCTTGAACCTGGTGGGAATCGTGACCCCCGGCAACCGGGTGCGTCCGCACCCCCGTACTCTGCTTTACTACAAGGACGGCCTGCAGGTGGACGCCGCGCCCTTCAGTAAGCTCGGGAGCTGATCGATCCGTCCGCGGCAGCCTCCTCCAGGAGTTGAAAAGCGGCCTCCACGTGCCGCTCAGACGTGTGAGCCTGACCGATACTCATGCGCAGGACCGTTTGCCCCTTCAGCTGCGTGTGAGTGAGGTACATCTTGCCGGAACCGTTCACCTTTTCCAGGACCTGCCGGGTAGCTTCATCCCCGTGCTTGTGGCGAAAGCAGACCAGGTTGAGACGGACCGGCGCGGCCACCTCGAAGAGCTCTGAATTGTCCACCCGTTCCTGAAAGAAGCGGGCCAGGCGGACATGTTCCCGAACGTGGTGTCGAAGTCCTTCGATGCCGTAGCTCCTGATGACGAACCACAGCTTGAGCGCCCGAAAGCGCCGGCCCAGGGGAATCTGCCAGTCACGATAATCAATCACGCCTCCGGCATCCGAGGCGGGATTGTTCAGGTATTCCGGAACCACACTGAAGGCTCGAATCAGATCCTCGCGGTCAGCCGTGTAAAAGCAGGTGCAGTCGAAGTTCACGAACATCCATTTGTGGGGATTGAAGCAGTAACTGTCGGCAAACTCGAGACCGGCATTGACCCAGCGAAACTCGGGACAGAGCGAGGCTGTCCCCGACATTGCCGCATCGACATGCAGCCAGAGACCGTGCTCCCGGCAGATGGAGCCGATCGCCTCGACGGGATCGAAGGCGCTCGAGGAAGTCGTTCCGAGGGTAGCGCACACGAAGAACGGAACACGATCTTGGGCGAGATCTCGGCGGATCGCCTGCTCCAGGGCATCGGGTTTCATTGCAAAGCTCTCGTCCACGGCGATCTTTCTCAGGTTTTCGGAGCCGACTGCGGAAATGCGCACCGCCTTGTCCACCGACGTATGAGTCTCAGTTGAACCATAGGCCACCAGCGGAGCCAGACCCACCATCCCGCTCTGGTTCGCTGTACCCTCGGTCTTGCGTTCCCGGGCAGCCAGCAGCGCGCACAGAGTGGCGCTGGAAGCGGAATCCTGAATCACCCCTCCGCCCCTGCCCGTGGAGAGAAATTTCTCAGGCAGATCGAGCATCCCGGCCACCCAGTCCAGAACATGGGTTTCCAGTTCCGTGCAGGCTGGGCTGGTGATCCACATCATGCCCTGCACGCCCAGGGCGGCGGAAAGGGCTTCACCCAGAATCGACGGAGCGGAGTTATTGCACGGAAAAAAGGCGAAAAAGCCGGGAGATTGCCAGTGGGTGATCCCCGGCAGGATGATGCGGTCGAGGTCTGCAAGAATGTCTTCCATCCGGTCCGGGTTAAGGGGGGCCTCATCGGGCAGCTGAGACCGAATCTGCCCCGGCTGCACCCGGGAGAGGACCGGAAAGCTTTCGACCTGCTCCATGTAGCGGGCGATCCACTCGATCACCTCATGCCCGTGTTGGCGGAACTCTTCGGCAGAAAGATGAAAGCCGGGCTCGGGAGAAGGCTTGTCTGACATGGGAGAATCCTCCAGGTAAGTACCAGCCGCTAGTAACCAACCGCTGCACCGTCGGCGCTTCGAGGATCGGAAGCGCCCAGCAACCATCCCGTTTCCGGATCGATCATGATTCCCATGGCGCGGCCCTGGGCCCGTGAGGTGTCAAATGATTTCACTTCGTGTCCCATCTCTCCGAGCAGGCGCAGGGTGTCGGGAGAAAAGCCGAAACGCTCGACTTTCACCTCATCGGGCAGCCATTGATGATGAATCCTGGCCGCGTCGATGGCCTCGGAGATGTCCATTTCAAAGTCGACGACGTTTACGATCACCTGAGCCACCGTGTTGATGATGCTCTTTCCCCCGGGAGAGCCGATCAGCAGCAGAGGACGGTCTTTCTGGAGCACGATCGTGGGTGTCATGGAAGACAGCATCCGTTTGCCCGCGGCCACCAGGTTGGGATCCGTTCCGATTCGACCCTCCCGGTTCGTTTCACCCGGGACCGGGTTGAAGTCACCCATCTCATTGTTCAGGAGGAAGCCGGTCCCCTCGACCGCGATCTTCGAACCGTAGAGCTCTTCGAGCGTGTAAGTGACCACGACGGCATTGCCAAGGGAATCGACCACCGAGTAGTGGGTCGTCTCCTGTGGCCCGTCAATCGGGTTGAAGCGCTCGGGATCGCTGACTGAGGCGTATGCCGGGTTGATGCTGCTGCGCAACCGCGCGGCGTATTCGCGCGAGAGCAGGCGTTGGATCGGCATCCGTGGATTGAAGTCCGGGTCACCCAGGTATCTGGCTCGATCGGCGAAGGCACGTCGCATCGACTCAACCAGCAGATGCAAATGCCGGGCCGAGCCATAGCTTGCCGACGCGAGGTCAAAACCCTCCAGAATGTGGAGCATTTGAATCAGTGCGACACCCCCCGAACTGGGAGGAGACATGGAAACGATCCTGTGGCCCCGGTAAGTACCCTCGACCGGGCGGCGCTCCCTGGCTTCGTAGGCGGCCAGATCCTGCAGCGTGATGAGTCCGCCATTGGCCCGCATCTCGGCGGCGATGAGGCGGGCTGTTGGTCCCTTGTAAAAACCGTCCCGTCCCTTGTGCTGAATGCGGCGCAGGGTGCGGGCCAAATGAGGCTGCCTCCACAGCTCGCCGGCCCGGTAAGGCTGGCCGCCGGGCTTGAGAAGAGCCTGCCGAGAACCGGTATATTTGCGGAACTCCGGAGCTTCCTGCTCCAGATCGCTCGCCAGCTTCGGTGTTACCCGAAAGCCCTTTCTCGCCATCCGAATGGCTGGTTCGATCAGTCTTGCCATGGGAAGTGAGCCCAGGCGCTGGTGAGCGAGAAAGAACCCCGCAACCGTCCCCGGGACGGCCACGGCCAGGTAGCCCTTGTGGTTGATCTCACCGTCGTAACGGCCGTTCTCGTCCAGAAACATTGCGGCGTGGGCGGCCAGGGGGGCTTTCTCCCGGAAGTCGAAGGCGGTGACCCGGCCGTCTGAGAGGAACACCAGCATGAATCCCCCGCCTCCGATGTTGCCCCCCGCTGGGAGGTTTACGGCCAGGGCAAAACCGGTGGCCACGGCGGCGTCGATTGCGTTCCCGCCTGCCTCTAGGATCTCGACACCGACCTGTGAAGAGAGAACGTGGCCGGAAACGACCATCCCGTTGCGGGCCTTGACCGGACGCCTCGAGGCGCCTGGGAGGAGAGTTGACAGGAGCAGGGCAAGAACCAGGGGGATCAGGATCCGTTTCATTCGATGGCGAGGCAGCACGGGGATAAGCTACTGCGGTTGGGGGGAAGACGCAAGGGAGGCAGGTGCGGAAGTTGAAGGTCAAAAGTTGAAAGTTGAAGGTTGAACTTTGCACCTCCCGTTGACTTTCGAGCTGCGGCTCTTAACTTTCAACATTGCACACATTAGACTTGCTTACCTGGAAGTCGTTGGACGCTTCCGAGCTTAGGTTCTCAGCTGCACTTCACAGGAGGGGAGTTTATGGCAAAGCTTCTGACAGAGTTCATTGGCACGTTCTTTCTCGTTCTCACAATAGGATTGACCGTGATGGGGGGGCTGAGCCTGGCGCCTCTGGCCATTGGGAGTGTGCTCATGGTCATGGTGTTTATGGGTGGGCACATCTCGGGGGCTCATTACAATCCAGCCGTTTCTCTGGCGGTTCTGATCCGGGGAAAGCTATCGGGGTCGGAGCTCGTTCCCTACTGGCTGGCCCAGATTGCCGGCGCCGTGGCCGCCAGCCTGGCCGCGTTCGCGATCATGGGCGGCACGTTTTCCCCGGCACCGGGTCCGGAGGTGAGCTTCGGATCGGCCCTGCTGGTCGAGATCCTCTATACCTTTGCTCTCGCGCTCGTCGTACTCAACTGCGGGACGGCCGACGAGACCAAGGGGAACTCTTTTTTCGGCCTGGCCATCGGCTTCACCATTGTGGCCGCCGCTTTTGCCGGTGGTCCCATCTCGGGAGGAGCTTTCAATCCTGCAGTGGGTCTCGGTCCGATGCTGGTCGATTCCGCCCTGGGCGATGGCTCGCTGAGCCATCTGGCGCTTTACATCGCCGGGCCGTTCATTGGTGGAGTCCTGGCTGCCCTGGCCTTCAAGGCTCAGCACCCGTGAGTAGTCCCGTCCCGAAGGATTGTTGAAAAACCAACTTTTTCCTCTCGGCAGTGACACATTGTCGCGCCAATACCGTACATAGAAGAGAAGGAGAAAGTTGATGAAAGCAATGAAACCGCATCGCGGCATTCTTATTGATCAGATCCCAGCCGACGGGGCTGCGGGCCTCATGTTCGCCCTCAGCACGGTCGTGATTTTCCTGATTGGGATTCCCGAGATTCGGCAGTTCCTGCCGATTGCAGTCGCGGGTGGCCTACTGGTCGCAGCCGGCCGCTACTACTGGCACAACCAGACCACCTGGTAGGGAGTACAGAGTGGGAGACATCTGAGCTCATAAGTCAAGAGAATTGTCTCCCTTTTTTTTGAAGCTTATCCACAAGCCGGTTGCATCAGAGCCACAAGAGGAGAGTTGCTCCTCTGGAGACTCCGGCAGTAGAGTTCCTCGTCATAGTGGACTCGATCCATCCAGCAACGGAAGAGAATGCGAATCCATTTGTAAGCTAAAGATCGAACGGCAGCGTGGTGTTTGAGACCGCGCTGACGTTGCTGCAGGTAGTAAGCACGAGCCCAGGACGATTGCGGAATTGAGCAGGCCGCAAACTCATGAAAGGTTTGGCGAATAAACTTGGGACAGCCTCGACGCCAGACCACCTGAGAACTTCGTCCGCTCTTTCGTGTTACGGGAGCGATGCCGCTCCATTTTTGGACCTCTTCAGCATCCTCAAAGCGACTGCGATCCGACCCGAAGGCCGCCAACAAGCGAGGAGCCAGAGCCGGCCCGGCTCCGCTGAAGCTTGCAAACAGAGCGGCATCTTCATGCTCGGCGAAGAGCGTGGCAATGCGGTTGTCGTAGCGTTTGATGATCGGCAGCAGAACCGAGAGCTGTTCGACCAGGCCCACCAGTTTCAGTGAACCGGCTCCAATGAGAGCCTCATCCTGGGTCAGTGGGTAACTGGCACGGATCTGCTTGAGCAATGTTTGCAGCTTCGTCTCGGCACAGCGTACTCGATGTCGTGCCATGCAGCGACCCAGTACATCGATCCGCACTTTGCGAGCCTGCTCCAAGGTGGGCCAGCGCCTCAAAAACTCCAGAGCCAGCGGCCCATCCAACTTTGCAAACCACTGCAAAGGCTGCGGATAGTAGCTCTTCAAGACCTCGCGCAGTTGCTGCACCAGTTCTTTGCGCCTCTCCACCAACTGGCGTCGCCCCTCCACCAACAGCGCCAGCTCCCGGGTCTGGGCCGCCTCCGGTCTCCAACAACGCAATCGATCCCGGTGTCTGTACACCAGCTCCAGCAACAAGTCCGAATCTTCCGGATCATCCTTCTTACCGGAGGGTGAAAATGCCTCTCGATAGCTCGCCACCGTCTTCGGATTGATCGGGTACAGGTGCAAAAAGTCATAGCACATCAGCGCCGCCATCAACCCTCCCCGCTTTTGCTCCAGGGCAATCACCACAGGACGACCCTCAAAACGGGTTCTTAGCTGGCGTACCCATTCGTGCAACTCTTCCGGGTCTTGCCGCACCTGATACCTCTCTACTTCCCGACTGCCGGCGGCCCGCAGTCGGATCTCATGTTGATCTTCGGCCCAATCCAATCCTACCCATGCTGCGATCTGTTCTGTGGCTAACATTGCGCCACTCCTTTCTGCGCAGCACACGCTTGCCCAGACCTTGCGCAACCCTTATAGTCGAGTCCTCGAAGGACAGCATCTAGAGTATGCGTTTGCTGTCTGTGCACCGTGGCGTTCGAAAGTCTCCCACCAAGCGTCTCGTACGCTGGCGCCTTAAATTCGTAACGCCACGGTGCGCGTGCTGCACAGAGGCAATCAAATCCTCGATCGCTCCCGGCGCAAACTTTTTTCCACAACCCAGAAAAGAAAAAAGCAGCAAAAAAGAAAATCGCTACTATTTCTAATCCATCGTTGGAAAATAGATCGTTAGTAACTATAAGGCGCCTTGGGGCGGCGACCGGAGAAACCCTTCCGGGCTGCCGGTCGCGGCCCTGAGGCCCCTCCCACTTTAAGAGGCTAGTCCCCAAACTGGATCCCCTGTGCCAGGGGCAGCTCCCGCGACCAGTTCAGCGTGTTCGTCTGCCGCCGCATATAGGCTTTCCAGGCATCCGATCCGGACTCGCGGCCTCCACCGGTTTCCTTTTCACCCCCGAAAGCCCCTCCTATCTCGGCGCCGCTGGTGCCGATATTCACGTTGGCGATCCCACAGTCCGACCCGGCGACCGAGAGAAATCTCTCGGCTTCCAGCAGGTTGGTGGTGAAAATGGCGCTGGAGAGACCCTGGGGGACCGCGTTGTGAATCTCGATGGCCTCATCGAGGGAGTCGTACTCGAGGATATAGAGAATCGGGGCAAAGGTCTCCTCGCAGACCAGCGGGGTCTGGCCGGGCATGGCGACGATGGCGGGCTCCACGAAGCAGGCGCCCATTTCCTGCAGACGGCCACCGCCGGTAACGATCCGAGCCCCTTGTTGACGGGCTTTCTCGAGGGCCGCCATCATATCCTTGACGGCTTGCTCGTTCACCAGCGGACCCATCAGCGTCGACTCAATCAGCGGGTCCCCGATCTCGACCTGCTGGAAGGCCCGGGTCAGCCGGCTGGTCAATTCTTCGGCCACCGACCGATGAACGATAATCCGCCGCGTGGTCGTGCACCGCTGGCCCGAAGTTCCAACCGCCCCGAAGAGAATGGCCCGGGTCGCCATGTCAAGATCGGAATCTTGGGTGACGACAATGGCGTTGTTCCCCCCCCAGTTCCAGAATCGATCTGCCCAGTCTCGCGGCCAGCTGCTGCGCCACGTGCCGTCCCATCCTCACCGAGCCGGTGAAACTGACCAGCGGCAGCCGTGGATCGTTGAGAAGGGCTTCACCTGCTACCCGGCCGGGGCCCACAGTCAGGCAGAAGAGCCCTGAGACCCCGTGGTCAGCCGCGATCCTGTTGGTGATGTTTTGAACCGCCACAGCTGAAAGCGGCGTACTCGAGGAGGGTTTCCACACCATCGAATCCCCGCACACGGCCGCGATGGCGGCGTTCCAGGCCCAGACCGCCACCGGAAAGTTAAAGGCCGTGATGATGCCGATGGGTCCGAGGGGATGCCACTGCTCGTACATTCGGTGGTGGGGCCTTTCCGAGTGCATGGTCAGTCCATAGAGTTGCCGCGACAGCCCGACGGCAAAATCGCACACATCAATCATTTCCTGAACCTCACCGATCCCCTCGGCCCGGATCTTGCCCATTTCCAGACTGACCAGTTCCCCCAGGGGTTCCCGGTAGCTGCGAAGCTCCCGGGCCAGGTCATGGACGAGACGGCCCCTTTTCGGGGCGGGTACCTCGCGCCAGCTCCGAAACGCACCAGCAGCGTCGTCAACAATGGCCGAACAAGTCGTTTCCGTGGCCTGGACCACGCTGGCGATGGGATCGCCGTTGGTCGGATTGTAGGAAACCAGTTCCTCTCCCCTCTCATCTTCAATCCAGGCGTCAGGCCCGCTGCAGGCCCCGGCGTTGACGGGTCTGATTCCGAGCTTCTCCAGCAACGACTCGACTTTGGGTGACTCACTCATGGGTGTCATGTCTCACTCTCCTACGCAGAAACTTTTGATCTGTGCGGAAACTATCATACGAAAACCTTCAGGTGTCACTCCTGGGTCCGAGGTCGTAGGGACCGGTCTTGTGCCGGCCCGCGTGACGGGCGACCACCCGGAGTCGCCCCTACACTCGTAGGGGCCGGGTCGCCCCTACGATGCTTCTGAAAACTGTAATAGGCGGTACAAGTGCGGGAGGATTGAAAAGGGCAAGGGCAAGGGGGGGAGAGATCGAAACATTAGGGACTCTCGTGCGTCTAATGCTGTGCAAGGAAATGTTGTGATGTCTGGAAAAGCGAAACTCCTGCCCGGCGGGCCCGCGCCGGGGAACTCGAACCTGCTGCTTTGTTCGGTGTTTACAGTCCTGGCTCTGCTTTCGCCGCTGACCGGGCTGGCCGCCGAGCTGGACGAGTCGGAGCTGCAGCGGGCGGCTCAAAATCCGGTCCTGTGGAGCCACTTCAGGAGCGTGGCCCGAGATACCCACTCCTATCTGGACGGTTTCGGGCGCAAATACTATCGCCGGCATCCCAACCTCGAGGGCCATACGGAGATGTTGATCGAGGGTTTCCTGAAGCAAGTGAACCGTCAATCGGAGCAGTTGGTTTCCGCCGCCGACCGGCTTGCACAGCTGCAGCCCCAGAACGGTTCGCCCGGCTACGAACAGGAGCTGGACGCCGCCCTCAAGGATCTTGACAAGACCGCCGGCAACCTGCGCCAAACCCTGGCCCCGGTTTACTTCCGCTTGAACAGGAACGGGAGGCCAGCCAAAGTCGGGGCAGACGAAAAGGCCGACATCCAGGCGTTGACGCGACTGGTGTTCTCCACTTTCCGAGCCGTCGATGGGTATGTTCTACAAGACCGCCACACGGTGACGGTACGCCGGTTGAAGAACGAAAACATGCTGTTCAGTCTGGCTCGAATCCAGGAGCTGGCCAAACGGCTGCGGCCGCAGTGACCAGGCTCCACCTGTAAAAACAGACCTCGATCGGCTAGTATTCCGCCTGCCCATGGAGGGAATCGGCTGGCTCTCGATACTTCCCCCGATCATCGCCATCACACTGGCCATCCGCACCAGGCAGGTCTACGTCTCGCTGGGCCTGTACATCTGGCTGGGCTGGACCCTCATCCACGGCGGAAATCCGGTACTCGGCCTGATCGCTTCGGTGGACACTCTTGTCCTGGCCGTGAGCCAGCCCTCTAACCTGCGGACTCTCCTTTTCAGCGCACTGGTAGGATCGATGATTGTCTTCGTGCAGCGCTCCGGCGGCATGCAGGGATTCATCGGCTGGGTGGAACGAAAAGGCGTGGTGAAGACGCGCCGGTCAGTCCGCCTCCTGAGCGTGGCCGTGAGTCTGCCGCTCTTTCTCGAGTCCAATTTCGGTTTGTTGGTTTCGGGTGCGGTCGCCCGGCCCCTGTATGACAGATTTCGGATCTCCCGGGAAAAGTTGAGTTACGTGATCGACGCCACCTGCGCACCCAAATGCATTCTCATTCCACTCAACGGCTGGGGTGCCTACGTGATCGGGTTACTGGTCGCCGAGGGCGTTCCCACGCCCTTTTCAGTACTGGTGGCGACCATCCCTTTGAACTTCTATGCGATTCTCTCCCTGCTGCTGGTTTTTTCAATCGTGTGGCTCGACCTCGACTACGGACCCATGAGGAGAGCGGAGTACAGAACCCGTGAAGAAGGGAAGCTGCTGGCTGACGGAGCTGCGCCGCTGGTCTCCTCCGAGGTCAGCATGGCTGCTCCGGCGCAAGGCATACCCGAGCGCGCCGTCAACATGGTTCTGCCTCTGGTGGTGATGGTGCTGACCGTTTTGTTTGTTCTTTACACCACCGGGGGCGGGAGCATGATGCGGGGAGATGGGTCGAAAGCGATTCTCTGGGGCGTGATCGTGGGGTTGCTGGTGGCCTCGACAGCCTACCGCATTCAGGGCATCATGACCCTGCGCGAGCTGAGCGACAGCGTGATCGAGGGGATCAAGGGCCTGACCCCCCTGGTCGTGATTCTGGCACTGGCCTTTACCATCGCCGCCACTACGCGGGCGCTGGGAACCGGCGAGTTCGTTGCCGGCGCGGCTCAGGCGGGTTTGCATCCGGGCTTTGTCCCCGCTCTCATTTTCTGCCTCGGCTGCTTCGTCGCCTTTTCCACAGGGACGTCGTGGGGAACGTTCGCCATCATGATCCCGATCGTGGTGCCGATGGCTCAGATTCTCGACCTCAACCTGCCCCTGGCCCTGAGTGCTGCAATGGGGGGTGGAATCTTTGGGGACCACTGCTCCCCGGTTTCCGACAGCACCATTGTGGCTTCCATGGCCTCGGCCACGGATCATATGGATCACGTAAGAACCCAGCTGCCCTACGCCCTGGCGGCGGCGGCGGGAGCGCTGGTTCTATTCCTGATCTTCGGGTTCCTGTCCTGAGGGCAGAGGACTTCCCGAAGATGGAAAGATCAAGGGCAGGAGAGCATCGTAGTCGGACAGGTTAATCAACCCATCGCCGTCGACGTCCATGGCCGGATTCCCTTCGAAGCTTCCCCCGTTGGCCTCGAAGACCTCTTCTCCATCCCCATCGTTGATCTCCAGAACGATCCGCACGACGTCGGAAGCATCGAAGGCCCCGTCGGCGTTGGCATCGCCGGGCGCAGCCGCCACCGCGGGAGCCGTTGAGGAATTGTTCTCCTCATCCTGATCGCCCTCAGCAGTCGCTTCGGCGGTGTTGACGAAGGGACCTGCGAGACCCCCGGAGACCTGCACTTCGAGAAGGAAACTCATGACCTGTCCGGGGTTCAGGGTATCAATCTCGCAGGAAACGGATGTAGGAGCCTCGGTGCAGACGATCGGGTCTTCGGTGGTGACGCCGTTCACCTGCAGCCCGGCCGGCATTTCGTCGGTCACAACAACGTCGGTGAAGGGTCCGTTGCCCAGGTTCTCGATCTCGATCTCGTACCAGAAGGGCCGCCCCGAGGCTGCGATGTCGAACCGCGCCGTCTTGACGATCGACAGGTCCAGGTCATCCGGGATATTGACCATGATTTCGTCGTTGTTGTTGCTAGTGTCGGGGTCCGTGGACAAAGAATTAATCGTACCGGAGAACTGGAAATCACCTCCCTGGCCGGGTGTCACGGTGACAAAAGCACTGGCTACGTCGTTGGGCGGGAAGATCTCGAAACTACACACGACCTGGCCTCCTCCGCTGCTGCAGGAGAAGTCGCTGCTCACGGAGTCCACCGTAAAGACGCCGGGGAGAAAGATGCGGGCACTGCCGCTGTAAGCAGTGTCGGGCCCGTGATTTCGCAGCGTGGCCGAGATGTTCATGGGCAAACCGAAGAAGGGGATCTCGGGAGAGTGGGTCAGTTCCATTTCCAGATCCGCAGTAGCCTCCACTTCGGTCGATTCGACAGTCGAGTTGTTTCCGGCAGCGGGGTCATCCTGAGCGCCCGAGACGGAGGCTGTGTTCGTAAGGGTCGTTCCCGGCAGCGCATCCACTGCCACAACCGCGGTGACCTGCTTTGACTGCCCGGCAGCCAGATTGCCCAGATCGCAGACGAGGTCTCCGTCCAGGGAGCAGGAAGGGGAGCTGGAGTCCAGGTTCACCCCCTCGGGCAGCGTGTCCTGGACAATTACCTCGCTGGCGTTCGAGGGGCCGGAGTTGGTTGCCATGAGAGTGTAGGTCAGTTTCTTACCGGTACCCACCGGATCCACCGAGTCGGTCTTGGAAATCGAAAGGTCCGCCGAGGTCGTGACGCCGGTAGTGGACGTCGCGGTGTTGTTCATATCGTCAGACTCAGCCGACGGAGTCGAGACATCAAACTGGCTCGAGAGACCGCTTGTCTGACCCGGGTCTACCGTGGCCTGGATCGAGACCTGGGCCGAGCCTTCGCCACCGACAGTTCCCAGATTGCAGGACACGCTGTTGCCGCTGGGTGTACACAGCTCGCCTCCCTGCAGTGAGATCCGCGGCGGTCGCGGGAGGCTGGCCGAGACAAAGCTCAATCCGGCATCCAGGGTTACGTCCAGAACCGTACCGGGCGCCTCACCGCCGCCCAGGTTCATCACGGTTACGTTATAGGTCAGGTCGTTTCCGGCGATCACCGGGTCCGGGCTGTCGACGACGTTTACGGTCAAATCCACGGCGGGGTCGACCGTGGTCGACTCCTCAGCCGAGTCATTGCCGGGAGTCGGGTCGCTCTGGGATCCGGAGATCGTGGCCGTGTTGGTGATCGGCCCGGGCCCGGCGTTCACGGTGACATCGATCGTGAAGTTGCTCGATTGCCCGTCCGGCAGGCTTCCGATGCTGCAGAAAAGGTCTCCGTCCTCGGAACAGATCGACGGGTTGGACGAGACGAAGCTGACACCGGCCGGAAGCGTGTCAGTCACCACCACGTTGGTCGCATCGGAAGGCCCGTTGTTGATAGCCGATAACGAATACTGAAGGGTCTCGCCCGTCACCACGGGATCTGGAGAATCCGACTTGGTCACGGTGAGATCGGCCGAGGTCGAGACCCCGGTTGTCTCGGTGTCGTCGTTGTTCTGATCGTCCGATTCATCGCCCGTCGTGGAGACGTCGAACTGGCTGGAGAGGCCGGCGGTCTGGGCTGAGCTCACTGTGGCTACGATGGAAACCGGCACTGAGCCCTGGGCGGCAATCGCCCCCAGGGTGCAGGAGACCATGTTGCCGCTGGGAGTGCACACGGTGGTTCCCTGAAGCGAGATTCCTGAAGGTGGGGGCACACTGCCCGATACGAAACTCAGCCCGGCGTCCAGAGTGACATCCAGTTCCGAGCCGGGTGCTTCAGCAGTGCCCCCGTTCATGACGCTGACGTTGTAGGTCAGGTTCTCGCCGGCTGTCACGGGATCGGCACTGTCCGTGACGCTGACCGTCAAGTCGGGCTGCCCCAAAATGGTGGTCTCTTCATCCACCGAATCGTTGCTGTCGTCGGAGTCCGCCGTGAAATCGCTGGCGGCGGCCGAGTTGGTGGCCGTGGCCGGACCCGTCCCGGCCGTAACCGTAATCGTAACCATTTCGCTGGCGCCGGGATCGAGGTCCCCAAAGAAGCAGTCGAGGTCGGGATCCGAAAAGAAACAGATCTTACTCTGGTCGTCAGGGTCGGAGGACACAAACGTGACCTCAGAAGGAATTGTGTCAAGAAGGGAGACGCTGTTGGCGGTCGAGGGGCCGTTGTTGGTGACCGTGACGTCGTAGTCGAACATATCCCCCTGGGTGACCGGATCGGCGGAATCGGTCTTCGTGACTTCCAGGTCAGCGTCAAACTCGACCAGGGTGTCAACCGACACCGAGTTGTTGTCCGTATCCGTGTCGAACTGGTCGGCCGAAACGTCGAAGGTGTGAAGTATCGAACTCCCGTCGAAGTCAGGATCGACCTTGATGATGATATTGAAGGACACGCTGCTGGTCCCGGCGGGTGCCGGCCCCGGCCCTCCAGGCGCTAGAATCGTTCCCACGTCGCAGGTGATGTCACCGGTGTTATCGACGCAGCTTCCCGTCGAGGACACGAAGGTGGATTGGGAAATGGAGACCGTCAGCGTGGTATTGGTGGCATCGGAGTCCCCCAGATTGTCGACCGTGATGTCGTAGGTGAGATTCGCCCCGGCCAGTACCGGGTCGGGAGAATCCATGACTGTCAGATCCAGATCAGCCTCTTCCCCGATGCGGGCCACGATCCCGTCCTGGCCGAAAATCCCGCTGGGGACTCCGGCTGGATTGGGAGCGGCACCTCCGGTCTCCAGGGTCTCGTCGAAACTGCCGGAGGTCGCCAGTCCGGTAGCGGTGGAGCTGGTGGCGGCAATCAACATGTCTCCGTTGGGCGCCAGGGCAATGCTTCCCGTGGCACCCTCGTCCTCGGTGCCCCCCAGATAAGAGGCAAAGTCAAGGGTCGTGGCGGTGCTGTTGATCTGGGCCACGACGAGGTCGGCGCTCTCCGCTCCGCCGGCAAACGTCGCGTCAAAGGCATTTGGGAGGCTTATATCCGAGGAAGTCGTGTCGGCCAGGATGTGAGCCTCGCCGCTGCTGTTGACCGCGATCCCGCCGGGGTTCTCGTTGTCCGACCCCCCGTACAGGGTCGAATAGATCAGCGTACTGACAGTCCCCTGCGGAGCAATCCCCGGCTCGGGACCAGTGACCTGCCCCCAGGAACGAGTCCACTCTCTAAGTTAGACCTGGGACCATTTGAAGTCCACTCCATGGTATAGAACTCTGGGCCTGGGACCTGGGTAATCTGGCCTCCGGCGCCGGCGGCCGATAGGCCAAGGCGCTGTGAGGCCGTCGCTGGTTGTACTCCCTGCGCCATCTCTCGGCCAACACCTTCGCTTCCCACAACGTGTCGAAGACTTCTACGTTCAGCAGTTCATCCCGCAGTTTTCCGTTGAAGCTCTCCACATATCCATTCTCCCAGGGGCTGCCGGGCTCGATGTATAAGGCCCTCACCCCAACAGCCTTCAGCCAGTCCCGAACCGCCTGAGCCGTAAACTCCGACCCGTTATCGGACCGAATGTATTCAGGCACTCCCCGATCCACGAACAACTCCGCCAATCGATCCAACACGTCCTGGTGATTCATCTGTCGTTGAACCTCAATGGCCAGACACTCCCGGGTGTATTCATCCAGTAGGGTTAATAATCGAAAGGCCCTTCCGTCATGGGTTCGCTCATGCACGAAGTCATAGCTCCAGACGTGATCCTTGTGAGCCGCTCGTAACCGAATGCAGGATCCATCATGAAGCCACAGTCTCCTTCGTTTCGGCTGTCTGGACGGGACTTTCAGCCCCTCCTGTCTCCACAACCTCTCCACCCGCTTGTGATTCACTTTCCACCCTTCCCAACGAAGCATGGCCGTGATCCGTCGGTAGCCGTATCGCCCGTAGTGCGTGGCCAACTCCACCATCTCAGCCACCAATCGAGCCTCATCATCGGGGATATGCCTTTCCCTTCGCTGGGTCGATCGAGCCTGTCCCAGCACTTGGCAGGCCCGACGTTCGGAGACGCGCTCTGCTCCCAATCTCTCCCTCACCCACACCACTGCGCGTCTCCTCTTCGTCGGGCCTAGAAGTTTCCCGAGGAAACTTCCTTTAGGATCTGCTTGTCCAAAGACAGATCTGCCACTAGCTTCTTCAACCGGGCATTCTCCTTCTCCAACACCTTCAACCGCTTGGCCTGATTCAGTCGAAGCCCTCCGTACTCCTTGCGCCACCGGTAGTAGGTCTGCTCGGTCACCCCAATCTGTTTGCACACCTGGCCCACCGTCTGTCCTTGGGCTAGACCTGCCTCTGCCTCACGCAGCTTCATGATGATTTGTTCTGCCGTAAACCGCTTCCGTGCCATCCTTGCCTCCTTCCTAAAACCGAAAATCCTAACATTCAACTTGGACCCGTTTTAGGGGGCAGAGGTCAGTATTTCCACTAACTGGAAGCTTCCTGCAATACCGATCCGGGGAGACATTTTGAGTTGGATTCACCATCCGAACGCCTACCTGATCGCCGCCGCGGTCTGCCTGGTTCTGACGGTTTTGATCCCGAACCGCTGGATCAGGCGGCGTCTGCTTTTCAGTAGCGTAGTCTTTCTTCTCGACGCCTCTTTCTTCCCGGTCACCGCTTTTCTCGTCGAGCTGTCCGACCGGGCCTTTGAAGTGGCCTTTCAAGTGGTGCACTTCAGCGCCGCCATCGCCGTCTTGAACGCCCTGGTCGCCGCACTGTTCAATCCTTTGCGGGGACAGGGTGTCTCCGACCGCTGGCCGTCGATCGTGCAGGATTTCCTGGTCCTGGCAGGCCCCACGGTCTTTGTGCTTTTCAAGTTCTCCGAGCAGCTTCTGGCTCTGGGAGTGGCCGGCTCGGTGGTGATTGGAATCGCCCTCAAGGAGACCCTGGGAAATCTGTTCGCGGGCCTGGCGCTGCAGAGTGAGAAACCGTTTCGCGTCGGCGACTGGGTGGTATTGGGAGATCATGAAGGGCAGGTGCAGGAGGCCACGTGGCGGGCCACCAAGATTCGTACCAAGGCCGGAAACTTCGTGATCATTTCCAATAGTGTCATCGCCGAGGAGGCGATCATCAATTACTCGCTGCCGACCACCGAGCAGCGCCTGGAGAGGATTGTCCGGATGGGCCACAGCGTCCACCCCAACGACTTCAAAAAAGCTGCCATGGAAGTCTTTGCAGACATGCCCGAGTCTCTGGAGACTCCCGCTCCGGATGTCCTGACCCATGAGTACGACGAATATGCCCTTCAGTACAGATGCCGCTTCTGGATCAACGACTTCGGTCGCAGCGAGCCCATCCTGGACAACTTCTGCACGCTTCTGTACTACCGCCTGCTGCGGTCCGGCCTGCCTCTTCCGCTTCCCACCCAGAATGTACGCCTGGGCAGGGAAGGACGTTCGGGCCGGGCACTGGCTCGGGCTACCGATCGACGACTCGGCTTCGTCGAGAGCGTCGATCTTTTCTCGGGTTTGAAGGAACAGAGCAAGGAACTGGTCGCGCGCCAGATGAGGCTTTACACCTTTGGTGCGGGAGAGCGAATTCTCACCCAGGGGGCGGCCGGGGAATCGATGTTTTTCATCGAGCGGGGGAAGGTGCGTATCGTGATTCGGGAAGGGATCGTGAGTAAGGAGTTGGCGGTTCTGGGGAGAGGGCAGTATATGGGAGAGATGGCCCTTCTGACCGGTGAGCCCCGCGCCGCCAGTGCGGTGGCGGTCGGGGATGTCCAGTCCTACGTTCTCGACAAACAGGGCTTCAAGAAGGTCCTCATGGGCGACAAGGACGTAGCTGGACAGATCAGTGCCGTCGTGGCGAGTCGGAAAGAAATTCTGGACGAGAAGAAGGAAGAACTGGGCAGTGAGATCCTGGCCAGGCGAGCCGCTGAGAAAAACCTGCTCTCCAGAATTCAGAACTTTTTTGGTCTTTAATCGTTTCTTGATTCGCCATGGAAGCGGACTACCTTCTCAAGCTGACTTTCTGGGGCGTACGCGGGTCCACGCCCACGCCCTGCATCGAAAACCTCACCTTCGGAGGAAATACCCCCTGCCTGGAGGTTCGCACCGGCGAAGGGGAGGTGCTGGTCTTCGACGCCGGAACCGGCATCACCCCCCTGGGATGGCATCTGGTCGAGAATCAGGGCGGTCCGCTGGACATCAAGATTTTTATGACCCACTTCCACTGGGACCATATCCAGGGCATACCGTTCTTCGAACCCCTTTACTCGGCAGAGAACAAGGTGACATTCTTTTCGTTCGAAAACCGGGCCGAGGGCATGCTCAAAGGACAGATGTCGGAGCCCTATTTTCCAGTCAGCTTCGATTTTCTTCCCGCCCAGCTGGAGTTTCATCCCCTCCGGCACAGCCCTTTCAACATCAGCGGAGTCGAGATCACGCCCTTCCCCATGAACCATCCGCAGGGGGCAACCGGATACCGGATCCAAAGAGAGGGCCGGGCGTTCGTCTACGCCAGTGACCACGAGCACGGGGACAGCGGTCTGGATGCTTCGATTCGAGACCATGCGGCCAATGCCAGGGTTCTCGTTTACGACGCGCACTACACTCCGCAGGAATACCGGAATCGGGTCGGGTGGGGCCACAGCACCTGGCTGGAAGGGGCCCGGGTTGCGACCGATTCCGGAGTCGACCGGCTGATCCTGTTTCACCACGATCCCTCCCATGAGGACAGCATGATGGTGGACATCGTCAACGAAGCCAGACATCACTTCTCCAAGGTTCGCGCTGCCAGCGAGGGTGAGTTCTTTATCCTCTAATGCTGCCGGCGCCGCGCACCATTCCGGAGTAGCCGCCCTTCGTGGCCGCCGCCGCAAATTGAAACGAATCAGCGGCTGTGTTAAATTCCGATTCCTCGACTGCCGGTAGGAGCATGCATGGCCATATTTGATACTGAGAGCATTCGCAACATTGCTTTGGTGGGGCACGGTGATTCCGGAAAGACGTCGCTGGTGAGCGCAATGCTTTTCTCATCGGGTGATGTGAACCGGTTGGGGGGGATTGAAGATGGAAGCACCGTCACCGACTACGACGAAGACGAGATCGAGAGGCAGATAACGATCAGCAGTTCGGTGGCTCACTGCACCTGGAAGGGCCACAAAATCAACCTCGTCGATACTCCTGGATACTCGGCCTTCGTATTCGACGCCAAAACGGCTCTGCTGGGCGTGGAAACCGCGCTTGTAGTGGTCGATGGGGTGGAGGGCGTCGAGATTCAAACCGAGCAGGTGTGGGGCTTTGCCGAGGAACTGGGCCTGGCCAGAGCCATCGTACTCTCGAAAATGGGGCGGGAGCGGGCCAGTTTCCAGCGCAGTCTCCGGTCTCTCCAGAAAGCCTTCGGACGTTCTGTGGTTCCGGTCCAGCTTCCGATCGGACAAGAGAGCGAGTTCAGGGGCGTTGTCGACCTCATATCCGGAAAGGCCTACACCGGCAAGGGGGACGGGAGCGGTGCTTTCCAGGAAGTGGAAGTTCCGGAAGACGTGAAGAGCGACGCCGAGCGCATGCGGGAAGAACTGGTCGAGATGATCGCCGAAAGCGACGACGACCTGATGGAGCGGTTCTTCGAGGAAGGAACTCTCTCCGAGGAAGAAATGAGAGTCGGTCTGGGGGGGTCTGTGTCGCGCGGAGAGATCTTTCCCGTTTTCTGCGTATCCTCGGTCCAGAACATCGGCGTCAAGCAGCTTCTCGACCAGATTGTCCATGTGTTTCCGAATCCACTCCAAAGGAAGCCCTTCGCGGCTGTGACGGCGGAGGGTGAGCCGGCGGAAATCGTGCCCTCCAGGGACTCCCCCCTGGCTGTGTACGCGTTCAAGACTTTTGCCGACCCGTTTTCCGGGCGCATCAACATCCTGAGGGTTATCTGCGGGACTCTCGAGTCGGACAACAGACTCAAGAATCTGACCCAGGACCAGTCCGAGCGGTTTGGATCGCTGCAGGTGTTTCAGGGCAAATCCCATGAGGCCGTGTCCGAACTTCGGGCCGGGGATATCGGTGGGGTCCTCAAACTGAAAGACACCAGGACGGGAGACACGCTGGGGCATCCCGCGTTGAAGGTCCGTGTCAGGGAGGTTGAGTTCCCGGAGCCGGCAATCAGCTTCGCCGTGGAGCCCAGGACCCGGGGGGACGAAGAAAAGATCGGTACAGCCATTGCCAAGGTTCTGGAGGAAGACCCGTCGCTGCAGTTTCGGAGGGATCCTCAGACCCAGCAGTTTCTGCTGGCGGGCACGGGTCAACTCCACATCGAAGTCGTGGTGAAGCGGCTCAAGCAGCGCTTCGGCGTAGAGGTGGACCTGAAGCCGCCCAAAGTCCCCTATCGAGAAACCATTATCGGGACGGCCGATGTTCAGGGGAGGCACAAGAAGCAGACCGGAGGCCACGGACAGTTCGGAGACTGCAAGATCAAGATGGAGCCCCGCGAGCGGGGAGAGGGATATGAGTTTGAGGATAAGATCTTTGGGGGTTCCATCCCCAAGGGGTACATCCCGGCTGTGGACAAGGGCGTCCAGGAGACGGCGGCTCGAGGCTATCTGGCCGGTTACCCGGTGGTCGATTTTAAGGTGACGCTCTACGACGGCAGTTATCACCAGGTGGACTCGTCTGAAATGGCCTTCAAGATCGCCGGGGCCCTGGCCTTCAAGAAGGGGATGGAAACGGCCAGGCCGGTTCTGATCGAGCCCATCATGAACATCGAGGTCTATGTTCCCGAAGAATTTGCAGGAGACGTGATGGGCGACTTGAACAGCCGACGGGGTAAGATCCAGGGCATGGATGTGAAAGGCTCCAGCCAGGTTGTCCGGGCCCAGGTACCGTTTGCTGAAATGCTCAACTACGCTCCGGTTCTGACCTCCATGACGGGCGGCCGCGGGAGCTACCATATGGAGAACTCGCACTACGAAATCGTCCCGCCCCATCTGGCCGAAAAGATCATCTCCGAATCGAAGCGAGACTAGGGCCCGAGAGGAGCCTCGTGTACCCTAAAATCCTGGAACTGGGCCCCATTACCCTCCATTCCTACGGTCTCCTGCTGGCCCTTGCCTTCCTGTGCGCTACGACTCTGCTGGCCCGCCTCGCGGCCCGCGACCAGGTTGTGCGAAACAGGGCCTGGGATCTCGCCTTCGTGGTGATTGTCTCCGCCCTGCTGGGGGCTAAGCTTCTGATGGTACTGGATAATCTCGACTATTACTTGTCCGAGCCCTCCCGCTTCGTAGGCCTGGAATTCTGGCAGGCCGGAGGAGCCTATTTCGGAGGGCTGATCGGCGCCATCCTGGGCAGCTACTGGTACATCTCTCGCTCTTCCGACCTCAACTTCGGGGTGATGGCAGACGCCGCCGCCCCGGCCATCGCCCTGGGCCAGACGATCGGTCGGATGGGTTGCTTTGGTGCGGGATGCGACTACGGAAAGCCGACCGACCAGCCCTGGGGGGTCACGTTCTCGAGCGAATACGCCAATCAGAACGTGGGCGTGCCCCTGAACGTTGCCATCCATCCCACCCAGCTTTACGAAGCGGCCGGAGCCCTGGTGCTTTTTTTCGTCCTGCTCAGGATGCACGCCCGCCGCCGTTTCAGGGGCCAGGTGTTCGCCAGCTATCTGCTGGGTTATGGTGTTCTGAGGTTCGCCAATGAATTCTTTCGGGGAGATCGGGACCGCGGACTCCTGTTTGACGGCCAGGTGTCGGTCCACCAGCTCATTGCTGTCGGCCTGGTTGTGGCGGCCCTCATTGTTTTCTACTTGGCTCGCAAGAGAACGAATCTGCAACGTGCCTGAAGCGCTCACTTTTCGAGCCGATTTCCCGGACAAGGGACTGCGCGTCGACAGTTTTCTGCAGCGGCGGATGGAGGAGTCCCGGAGCGTGATTCAGCGCTGGGTCAAGAAGGGTCGGGTCGCTGTCAACGGCCGGGAATGCAAGGCCAGCCTGCGGCTGCAGCCCGCCGATGAGGTCCGGGTGAAGCCGCTTCCGCCCCCGGTGATGGATGTGCCCGCAGAGGACTTGCCGCTGAGCATTCTCTTCGAGGATGAGCACCTTCTGATCGTGGACAAGCCCGCCGGCCAGGTGGTGCATCCGGGTGCCGGCAATTACCGGGGAACGCTCGTTAACGCCCTGCTCTATCACTTTGAAAAGATCAGCCGGGGGGGCACCATCCGGCCGGGAATCGTCCATCGCCTGGACAAGGACACTTCCGGGCTGCTGGTTGTGGCCAAGACCGACCGGGCCCACGACAACCTGGCCCGGCAGTTCAAGCAGCGGCTGGTGGGAAAGCTTTACCTGGGCCTGGTTCACGGTCGAGTCGAGGCCGACCGGGGAGAGATCGACCTCCCGATCGGGCGTCATGCCACCAGAAGGACAAGGATGTCGACGCGCAGCCGAGCTCCCCGCGTGGCTCTCACCCGGTATCGTGTTGTCCGGCGTTTTCCCCAATTCTCCTGCCTGGAAGTGAAACCTCACACCGGAAGAACTCATCAAATCAGAGTGCACCTGGAACACATTGGTCATCCGGTAGTGGGAGATCAGGTGTACTGTGCCAACCGCAGGCCGTTGCAGGCGGATTCGCCGGAGTTGATCGGTCAACTGAAACGACAGTTCCTGCACGCTTCGATTCTGGAATTCACGCATCCCGCGACGGGTGTCGCCCAACGCTTCGAATCGCCGCTGGCCCGGGACCTTGCTGCGATTTTGGACCTTTTGGAATAATGGTGAACGTGTTGATTCGCACTCCACTCGCCCTGTGTCTTGCCTGCAGCCAGCTGTATGGCGCCCTTCTGGCCCAGTCAAACGGCGGTGGGGGGCAGGATACGATCCGGGTCGAGGTGGAGGCGGTCAACGTGCTGGTCTCGGTGCACCAGGAAAAGACCGGCCTCTTTATCAAGGAACTGTCTCCCGGGGACTTCGAGATCTATGAGGACGGAGTCCGCCAGCAGATCACCAACTTCGTAGAGGAGACCAACCTGCCGCTGGCCATCGCGCTTTGCATCGATACCAGCTCCAGCGTCCGGATCAAGCTGAAATTTGAAAAAGAGGCGGCAACCGATTTTCTGCATGCGGTGATGAGGACGACGGACCGGACGCTGCTATTGGAGTTCGACACCGCGGCCACCCTGCTCCACGATTTCACCTCCAATCCCAACGACCTGACTCGCGAAATTGATCGTCTTCGAGCCGGCGGCGGTACCTCGCTGTACGATGCAATCTTTCTGGTGTCGGATCAGAAGATGATGGATGTCCCGGGGCGCAGGACACTCGTCATTCTCTCCGACGGAGCCGACCAGACCAGCCGGATGACCTTCGAGGATGCGCTGCGGGGGGCTTTCCGGGCAGAGGCGGCCGTGTATGCGATCAGTACCACTCGTTTCGGCGCGGAGATCGACCACGAGGGAGACAACGCTCTCAAGCAGTTGACCTACAACACCGGCGGGCGGGTTTATTTTCCCTATTCGACGAGCGATCTGACGAAGGCCTTCAAGGCCATCAATGAGGAACTGCGCAACCAGTACAGCATCACCTACACTCCCACCAACCGGAGAGCGGACGGCAGTTTCCGCAAACTGAAGGTGAAGGTGAAGCGCGGGAACACTATCCTCCACTACCGAAAAGGGTACTTTGCGCCTCTGAAGAGCCCGAGCTGAGCAGAGTTCTCAGGAAATCCCCAGTCTCTTCATCTTGTTGTAGATGCTTTTTTCGCTGATTCCGAGGTAGCGGGCTGCCTTGGCCTTGTTTCCCCGGCTCAGCTCGAGGGTCTGCACGAGCGCCTTCTTTTCGATTTCGGCGAGGCTCAGCCCGGCCAGCGAGCTCGAGGTCGCGGCGCCGGCGCTGCCCGATGAAGTGACTTCTTCCGGCAGATCGGCGAGGCTCAGCGTGCTGCTTCCCATAAAAGCCGTGCTGCGCTTGAGCACGTTTTCCAGTTCCCTCACGTTGCCGGGCCAGTCGTAGCTCGCCAGAGCCCTCAGCGTTGCCTCAGCCAGCCGCACCGGTGCCTGCCCGCGGCTCTCGGCAATTCGGTCGAGCAGAAAGTCAATCAGCAGGGGGATGTCTTCGCGGCGTTCTCTGAGGGGCGGGCAATCGATGGGGAGGACATTGAGCCGGAAAAAGAGATCCTCCCGAAATCGCTTTTCCTTGCACAGAGCGGGCAGGTCCTGGTGGGTCGCGGCGATGATCCGCACATTGGCGGCAGTCTCGTGGCGCGCGCCGATTCTCAGAAAAGTTCGTTCCTGGAGAAAATTGAGGAGCTTGGGCTGAAGGTCGATGGGCATGTCTCCGACCTCGTCCAGAAACAGCGTGCCGGTCTCTGCCATTTCAACCCGTCCGGGGCGCCGTTCATGGGCTCCCGTGAAGGATCCCTTCTCGTGCCCGAACAGTTCCGCCTCCACCAGCTCCCGGGGAAGGGCGGTGCAGCTGACGGTGACAAAAGGACCATCCCGGCGGGCGCTGCTGCTGTGGATCAGGCGGGCCAGAAGACCTTTTCCGACGCCGCTCTCGCCGGTAACCAGCACGGTCGACTCCAGCCCGGCCACTTTCTCGACACGGCCGAGAACCTGTCTGGCGGGCGGCGATTCGCCGATGAACCGGACCCTCATGCGGGGCGCCGACATGGCCTCTCGGAGCTGCCGGTTCTCCGACTTGATCCGAACCTGCCCAACGGCGCGGCTCACGACCTCGAGGAGCTCATCGAAGTTCACCGGCTTGGTCAGGTAGTCGAACGCGCCGTTTTTCATGGCCTCAACGGCATGGCTGACTTCAGAGCTGCCGGTTACGACAACCGTCTCGATGGCGGGCCAGTGGGCGGCAATGTGGCGCAGGCAGTCCAGGCCCCCTGGGCCGGGCATGTGAAGATCCAGCAGAGCCACTTGCACGTCGTCCGAGAGACTCTGAATCGCCTGGTTTCCATCCTCGGCCATGACCAGGCGGTATCCAGCCTCACCCAGCACTTCCTGCATGGTGACGCGAACGATGTCGTCATCGTCGGCGATCAGTATTGTCGAGCCGCCCATCGGTTGCTTTCTCTCGACCGGGTGTCGTGTCGGTACTACTCGGGGGGGGAGCTCTCAGGCAGTACGAACCAGAAGACGGCTCCTCCGGGAGTCCCCGTAGTGTAGCCGATTTTTCCTCCCCAGCGCTCGACCGTGATTCTGCAAAAATAAAGCCCCAGACCGGCCTTGCCGCGCTTCCCTTCACCCCGAAGCAGTTTTTGAAACAACCTGGGGCGCAGATCCGGCACCACTCCGGGGCCCTCATCCTCTACGGCGATCCGTAATCCGGAATCCTCGGGCCCGACCGTAACTCGCACGGGCGATCCCGCCGGCGTGTGGCGAAGTGCATTCTGCACCAGATTGTAGAGCACCCGCTTGAGCCGATCCGCCTCGGCAACGACCTGCAGCGAGGGCGAGATGCCGGGAGCACAGGAGAGGTTCACATCGATGTCCCTGAGGGTGGCCGTTGGCGCCAGCGTTTCGAGCACCTGCTCGGCACAAAGCAGCAGGTCGGAAAGGCTTATGGCGGCGCCGCTGAAGCTGCTCAATCCTTCCACTTCGGCCGCAAAAACATCCAGGATTTCGCGAATCAGATCGTTCAGATGGTCGGTGGCTCTCTGCCCGATGCTCAGGCGCCGCTGCCCGGCTTCGCTCAAGGGCTCTTTCCTCAGGAGAGAAAGCGAGCCGGAGATTCCGGTGAGGGGACCGGCCAGGTCATGCACGATGCAGTGCAGAAGGATTTCCTTCTGTTGGATCTCCCTGGTCAGCCGCTCGTGGCTGAGACTGTTTTCGCGGGCTTTCTGCAGGAGTTCGAGGCGCTCCCGGAAATCCGACCCGAGTCGCTTCAGCACGAGCAGACGGCGCGGGCCCTGTTTGAAAGCAAGCGCTTCCAGGTCGATCGTCGAGCCGTCGGCGGTTTCTTCAACCCAGGGACCGGACGCCAGACGGTTTTCGCCTTCGGAGTCCCAGAAGTCGTTTGCATCGATGAGAAAGTTACTGAAAAAGGGGTTATCCGCTGGGCTGTCGAGAGGGCCGGTTCCCTCGCGGGCCCACACGGCCCGGTACCACTCGGGGAGAGGAGACAGCAGCTGCCGGTTGCCCTCGGCGTCTACGTCGAGAACAACGATTCTCAAGGCCTCCAGTACGTCGCGGGTCGTGGAGTCTTCGATGTGGGGGCGAGGGGAGGGACCGTCAGTCAAGAACCTGCCTTCACAATTTCCGTCGCCAGCCTGTGGAAAGCCTCGTCCACGTGCTCTCCGGTCTTGGCGCTGGTATGCATCAGGATCCAGCGGCGTTTCCGCACACTTTCCTCGTCATCGTCCCCCAGTGCCCACTCATTCCTCAGGTCCCATTTGTTACATAGCAGAATAAAGGGCACCGGCCCCAGTTGGTCTTCGATGGTCTTCTGCAGGCCCAGCGCTTGGTCGAAGGTAGAGCGCCGTGTGCCGTCACACACCAGCAGGTAACCGGCCGCACCACGCAGGTAGGAAACCCGCATCCGCTGAAACTCGTCATCCCCGTGCAGGTCCCACAGCATGAGCGTGAGCTGCTGGTCGTCCAGGTCGACCAGCTTGCGGTCGATCTTGACTCCGACCGTGGTCTGGTAGTCCTCTGAAAACATGCTGTGGACGTAGCGGGCCACCAGGCTTGTCTTGCCCACCGCAAACGTCCCCAGCATGCAAATCTTCTTCTGGATCACCGATCGATCCCCCCGGTCAGGATCTGTAGTCCGGCGGCGTCAGGGAGTCTCGCTTCCCGAACCGGAGTTGAGCTTTCTTCTCCACTCTTCGACCTGTTCCGCCGCCGCGTCGCGGGCGCCCAGGCCGAAGGCCAGGGCGATGGCCACGGCGATGGCTCCAACGGTCATCCCGAAGGCCAGGTTGATGATCTCGTTGGCCAGCCCCATTTCCCTGAGCGCCATGGCTCCGGTCAGCACCAGGATCGCCAGCCGGGCTCCGTTGGCCAGAAGCCGGGCCTGAGAAGCGTTGCTGGCGGAGACGGTGTCGAAGGCCACTCCGGCCAGGTACATGCCGACGCCCAGAATGATAAGCCCCATGATGACGTGGCCGCCAAAGACCAGGAACTGGGACATCAGCTCACCCACCACGTCAAAACCCATCAACTCTGCGGCCTCGGCCGTGGCAAACAGCATCAATATGATCAGGACCAGGTTTCCGGCCACGACCGAAGGGGACTTTTGGCCCTGCGCCTGCACCTTGCTGTATCCGATCCTGGCCAGAATGAAGTCGAATCCAAGGGCCGAGAGCAGATTCGCCACCAGCCCCGACAGCACCTTTCCGACCATGTAGGCGATGGCCAGCACCAGGCAGGCCGCGAACACGTTGGGAATGGCCAGCAGCATGGTGTTGAGCATCTGGCTGGCCGGCCTGGTAATCGACTCGATGGCCAGGGCCTCCAGGGCCGCGATCAGGACCGGAACCAGAATCAGTACGTAAAGGATCGTCCCCAGCAGGTTCGACAGCCGCTGCTTGCCCAGGGCGCGTGACAGGCCAATGGACTCCCCGAAGGTATCGGTTCCAATAGCCACCAGCAGGCTGGTGACGATTCGCTGCACGATACGGGCAACGAACCAGCCGACGGCCAGGATCAGACCGGCCGCCAGCAGCTGAGGCAGAAAGGCCAGCAGCTTGTCGACCAGATTCTGCACCGGTTCCAGCAAACCGTGCAGGCCCAGACGACCGAGGATGGCTGGGAGAAAAAAGAGGAAAACCAGCCAGTAGACCGCTTCGCTCAGGGTCTGCGACAGGGGGAGCTGCTGGTCTTCTTCGCGCTCCGTCTGGGCCGTGACCCTGGCATCCAGGTCGAGCCGCTCGAGGGCGCCGCGCAGAAGGGACCGGAGCACGCTGGCCAGGGCCCATGCAACCAGGAGGAGGATAATGGAACCGATGAGCCGCGGGCCGAAGGCAAAGACCTGATTGAGAAACCCGCTCAGCGGTTCCGTGACCACCGTCATTCCCAGAGACTGGGAGAAAGCGATCAGGACGAACAGCAGGAGTACGTAAAAGACGGCCTTCGACACCCATCTCTCGATGGGAACGGGCGGTCCATCCTGGCGGGGCCAGATCCAGTTGGCGATCCGGTTGTCCAGCTCGGTGCGTGTCAGCACCCGCCTGATGATCGCCGAAATGACCCAGGCCGCCAGCCATCCGACGACGAGAATCAGAATGGCCTTCAGAAGCGTCGGGAGGTGGACCCCGGCGTACTGATTCAATTGATCGATGTAGGTCTGAAACTCGGACATGATCTCCCCCAATCGTCCCTTCAAAAACAACGTACTCGACAGAGAACCCAGCCCAAGGTTATCGCTTCCCTCTGGCAAACCAAAACCAACCCCCCGAATATTCCTGGATCACTCAAAGTGCCGCTCTAGCCCGGATTATGCAAAAGATCTGAATCCGAGTGAGATTCTGGCTCCAGGAAAAAGCCGTAGCCCTCTGATATAAAAGGGTTTACAAAAACAATGACCCTAAACAGGAGCTACGGCAATGTTGAAAGCAGTCTGCCAGAATACCCTGCCATTTCACAGCCACAGAAAGATCACGACGCGTTTTGATGGAGGGAGCCTCACTTCCGACGCAGGATGGTTGTTGTTTGGATCCCTGGATCGTCAACATCGATTGTGCGAGGGCTTCAGTTCGTGTATTGCGGAAAGTCGAGACCGACGCTACGTTCGTCATGACCTGTTGAAGTTGATCCGACAACGAGTCTTGCAGATCGTGGCCGGCTACGAAGACTGTAATGACGCCGATACGCTGCGCTCGGATCCGATGCTCAAGACCGTCTGTGATCAGTTGCCAGAGAGCGATCCCGATTTGGCCACCCAGCCGACTTTCTCCCGCCTGGAGAACTCCGTCACCAAGAAGGATCTGATGCGTCTGAGCCGGTGGCTGCCAGGCCGTTATGTGCGCTCCCTGAAGAAGAGACGTCCCAGCAAGATCATCCTGGATCTGGACAGTACCGACGACCACACTCACGGCCAACAGGAGTTCTCCTTCTACCACGGGTATTACCGAAACCACATTCTGCATCCTTTGCTGATCTTCGATGCCGACACGGGAGACCTGGTCTGTGCCGTGTTGAGACCTGGCAACAAGGGGGCTGCCTCTCACATCGTGCCCATTCTGAAGCGAGTCGTGGAGGCCATCCGACAAGCAGTGGGGACGGATGTCGAGATTGAGATTCGGGCCGACAGCGGCTTTGCCACGCCTCGGCTCTACGAGTTCTGTGAATGTGAAGAGAATAAACTCCAGTATGTCATTGGGTTAAGTCGAAACCCTCGCCTGCAGCGAGTGGTCGAGCCCCTGCTGGATTCGACTCGGCTGAGGTTCGTTGAGCTGGAGGAAAAACAGCGTCAGTTTGACGAGTTTCTTTATCGAGCCCACAGCTGGGATCGATCCCGTCGCGTCATTGTCAAAGTGGAGGTCGATCAGCGTGGCATCAATCGTCGCTTTGTAGTTACCAACCGGGACGATCTCTGCTCCCAATCACTTTATGACCACTACACAAACCGAGGGCAGACCGAGAACTTCATCAAGGCCTTCAAGAATCATCTGAGCATGGACCGACTCAGCTGTCATCGATTCCTGGCCAATCAGTTTCGACTCCTCCTGCATGCACTGGCTTACCAGATGTTCGTGCGCCTGCGCGACTATCTTCACGGAACCCCCTGGCACAAGCTCGAAATCGAAACCTTACGTCGTCGGGTCCTCAAGATTGGGGCCCGGATCCGACAAACCACTCGACGCATCTGGGTCCATCTTTCCTCAGCCTTCCCCGAACAACCCCTCTTCCACCTCGTCTTGAGTCGCCTGAACTCCAGTTAGCTTTTCCCAGCTCCCCCGAAAAACCGCTTCCGACACTCATCCAGGCCCAGATCTGTCTGAAATTCACTCCCCAAACCACTCAAACGCCTCGCCAACCCATATTCTTCGCAAATCCGCCTGTCACACCTGCCCGCTTCCGAGTTGGGCCACTTCTCGAGTCGTTTTTCAACACCGAACTACGGTTCTTGCATAATCCGGGCTAGCAAGCGGAATTGTTCGCTGTCGCTCACTGCGGTTCCAGGGCGAGTCCATGAGTGCCTTCAAAATCAAGCCAGAAGCCGATGCACATCCAGCCGCCGACAGTCTCACGCTTCCGCACCCCAAAGGACAACGCCGGATCAACGCAATCAGCCCGGATCTTCGAAGGCCGCGAAGCGCCCGGCAGAGAATAGCCGTGCACCTCTGCCTTGACGATTGTCTTTCGCCCCTCCGAGCTCGTTTCGAGGCCGCGAAGCGGCCAGCAGAGAATAGCCGTGGGCGTAAGCCCACGGACAACGGCGGATCAACGCAATGAGCCCCGGAGGGGCGACAGATACGGCGCGGCCGCTCTCGACGTCCTACCCCCCCTGAAACCTCCTTCTGAGCTCCCCATAGTGCGACGCCCGCTTCACCCGACCTCGCTTCGCATACCCCTGTTCCAGGATGGCCGCCTTCCGCACGATCTCGGCGCCCGCCCACCGGCTCTGCTGGGGCGTGAGGCGACCACTCTCAACCGACTTCAGCAGCGCTCGTACCCGATATCTGTCCATCCCCCAGCGACTTCGCGAAAGCTGATCGGCATGCCCGCCCCGCTTGACGACCAACTTTTCGGGCAAAAAGAAAACCGGCCGGCGAGCCGTCATCCTGAGCCACAATTCGTAGTCCTCACAGACCGGAAAACTCTCATCGAAAAGGCCCGATTCCTCAAGCACTCTGCGGTGCATCAGGATTGAACTGGGACTGATCAGGCACAGCCGCAGACAGTAATGAAAGATCCAGCCGGATCGTTTGCGGTGATGCTTGCGCGGGTTGACCCGAACGCCGGACCGGATCCAGATCTCATCCGTATGCACAGCCAGATACTCCGGATTTGCCTCCAGGGTATCGACTTGCTGTTGCAGCTTCCGTTCGTGCCAGTAGTCGTCGCTGTCCAGAAAGGCGATCCAGTCGTTGCGGGCGGCCCGAATACCCCGGTTGCGGGCGGCACTGACACCCCCGTGCTCTTGCCGAATGCAGCGGATCCGATCCGAGATCAGGGGCTCGAGTACCTTTTCTGTCCCGTCGGTCGACCCGTCGTCGACGACCACCAGTTCCCAGTCCCGGAACGTCTGGCCGCGAACCGATTCAACCGCCTCGAGAAGCAACTCTTTGCGGTTGAACGTGGGAATGATGACGCTGATCAAAGCGGAGTCAGGCTTTGCTCCGCAGGTCGAAAGGCAGAATAGCAGCGGAGGAGGCCGGCGGGCGCCGGAGACACATTGGCGAGCATTTGATTGTTGGCGGCCACCCAGCCCGTCACCCCGGCCCCGATCGTGACCCGCAGCTTATCCAGCTCTTCCGTCAGATCGCCGGACGTATTGTAGGGCAACAGCAGGTCGGTGTGAGGGTCGGCCAGGAACACGGCACACCCGTCAAAAGGAACAAGATTGCTGATCTTGGCCGCCACCAGGGCCAGCGTTTCTGAAACGTTGAGAGTTTTCCCCACGCTTTCCGAGATCTCGTACACGGCCTGAATCTCGCGGTGGGCGGAGGCGATGTCGTGAAACACGGTCTTGGCCGTCTCGGCGTCGTCGGCAGGTTCCTGAGGACTGGAAACGACGGCTTCGGGCCGGACCGGGTGGGAGGCTTCCGCTTCGGCCAACCTGCGCTCAAACTTGTCAATATTCTCGACCAGGACGCCCACCACATCAGGATCGTAGGATTTCCTGCTCAGGCTGGCAATGTACTCGAGTGCGATTTCCTTGCTCATGGCGGCCCGGTAAGGTCGATCCGAGCGCAGCGCGTCGTAGCAGTCGGCGACGGACAGGATACGAGCTCCGAGAGGGATACCTCTGCCCTTCAGCCCGTCCGGGTACCCGGTTCCATCCCACTTTTCATGATGGTGCCGAACATAGGGGACGACTTCATGGGGGAAGGGAACCGTCTCCAGGATTTCGGCACCCACATCCGGGTGGGTCTGCATTTTCTGGATTTCCCATTTGGTCAGCCCCGAGGGCTTGTTCAGGATGTACTCGGGGATGGCCAGCTTCCCGATATCATGCAGCAGCGCCGCAGCCTTCAGTCCCTCGACACCCTCTTCCCGGTCCTCCTTCCAGCGCAACTTCTCAGCGATCATCACCACCAGCTGCTGAACCCGGTTGACGTGACCATGCGTGTACTGATCCTTGGCGTCGATGGCCATGGCCAGAGAGGCGATTGTGGAGTGGAAGAGCTGTTTCATCTGGTCGGCGTGGGCCAGGGCGGCGTTGATGCGGTTGGTGTTGAGCCGGTACCCATAGTACAAGGCAACGACGATGGGAACCGCTACTAGAAAAGAAAGGATCCGCCCTGCTCGATCTAAATTGAGAAAAACGAAAGCAGCAACCGAAGATCCAGCTAGCGTGGCCAGAGAAGAGGTAAAGAAATTCTCTTTCCACGCCTCCGCAACTGATCTCTGTGAAAAACGAAAGCAGCAACCGAAGATCCAGCTAGCGTGGCCAGAGAAGAGGTAAAGAAATTCTCTTTCCACGCCTCCGCAACTGATCTCTGTGAGGCCAAGGCGATCGCAACCACCACTCCACCTGAGTTGATGCCATAAAAGATCATGCTGGCTAGCCCGGCCAGCGCAAAGAAGACTCCAAAGTCGCTCCCGATTCTGGCGGGATCTCCAAGGGGGGGCGGCACTCCCAGGAGGAACTGGAAACACCACCCGCTCACCCAGGCGGCAATACAAAGAAGCGACAGGTTGAAGAAGTACTTGTAGAGAGTCCTGGTTTTCTCCCGGATGCCTGTTGTTGCCCCATCAAGCGTGGCCAGGCTTGCCGCGACACTAGGGCCAAACAGCATTAACCCAAGAAAAACGAACACGTCACTGACAGTCACAACAAGCGAATGTGTCCTGCCCTCGCGAACTGACGTGATACCCTCTGTGCCAATAATGGGAGGGCGAGAAGCTGGATTACAGAATGATAGAAAACAGAAGCGACAAGAAACTGAGGATTTTGGAAACCTCGGAGCGGAGGGGAGAGGTCTCCAAAATCGCTGCGGGACGGACCGAGCCCGAGAAGGCGTTGCCGCGACCCGACCCGGAAGTTCCTGCCAAGGCAACCCGTCGCCGGTTTTCAGCCCGCTATAAGCTCCGGGTCCTGGAGCAGGCCGATGGCTGCGAAGAGTCGGGCGAAGTGGGAGCATTACTGCGCCGAGAAGGACTTTACTGGTCGAATCTGCAGACCTGGCGACGCCAACGCGAGCACGGAACTCTGCAGGCATTGACCCCTCGCAAGCGGGGACGAAAGGCAAAGCCGGTCAATCCTCTGGATCATCAACTGAGGCAAGTGGAGGCTGAGAATCGGAAGCTGAAACGCAAGCTCGAGAAGTTTGAAGCCATGCTGGATCTCCAAAAAAAAGTCTCGCAACTGTTGGGAATCTCTCTGGCGAGCAGCGAAGAGAACGGAGACGAGAGCTGATGGACGAAGCTTTGCGATTCTCACAATCCCACGGAGTCCGTGCCGGCTGTCAGGCTCTGGATCTGCCGCCATCGAGTCTGTATCGGGAGAAACTTCGGCGCGAACGGCCGGCGCTGGATCCTCGGCCTCGGGCCGCATCCCCACGCGCCTTGAGCCCGCCCGAAAGGGAAGCCGTTGTGGAGGTCCTGCACAGCCGACAGTTTATCGACAAAGCTCCTGCCGCCGTATGGGCGGAGCTGCTGGACGAAGGGCGATACTTGTGCTCGATTCGAACCATGTACCGCATTCTGGCCAAACGTCTGGAAGTTAGAGAACGCCGTCGCCAGCGCCGCCATCCCCAATACTCCAAGCCGGAACTTCTGGCCACCGGCCCGAACCAATGCTGGTCGTGGGACATCACCAAGCTGAAGGGGCCCGTCAAATGGAGCTATTACTACCTCTACGTGATCCTGGACATCTTCAGCCGCTATGTGGTGGGCTGGATGGTGGCCACCCAGGAAAGCTCCCGCCTGGCCAAGGTCTTGATCGCCCAGAGCTACTCCAAGCAGGAGATCGTAGCGGGTGGTCTCACCCTGCATGCCGATCGTGGCTCGTCGATGAGTTCCAAAGCACTGGCCTTGCTACTGGCCGATCTGGGAGTCACCAAGTCTCACTCTCGGCCTCATGTCTGTGACGACAATCCCTACTCGGAATCCCAATTCAAGACCCTCAAGTACCGTCCCGAATTCCCGGCTCGTTTCGGCACCATTCAGCAAGCCAGAGACTTCTGTCGGGATTTCTTCGATTGGTATAACCGCGACCATCGCCATTCGGGTATCGGCCTGCACACTCCCGCGGATGTGCACTACCTCACCGCCATCACCACCCGTCGCGATCGATCCCAAACATTGGAGGCCGCCCATGCACTCTTCCCGGAGAGATTTCCCAACGGCAAACCCGTTCCTCCTCCTCTTCCCGAGGCGGTCTGGATCAACCCTCCCGAAAAGGAGAACTTTTGAGATGAAACTACAGTAATTTATTCACCAAAGTGTCTCAAAGTTGTTGACACGTTCCGAAATGGGGTTTGTCTCCCTGGCAGAAGGGAAACATCGAGAAGCACTCGAGCACTTTGAGATAAGCCTGCATATAGCCAAAGACCAGTTCTGCTACCCCTTGATGGCACGAGGATATGCTTTGAAAGGAAAGTGTCTGGCTCTTCTCGGCGATGCGGCTCAGGGTCGTGTTCTTGCGGCACGGGCACTGCAGATAATCGCCCACGTTGAGCGGCCTGGATTCCGGGCCGAAATCTACCGAATCCTAAGAGGTGGACCCAATTGAATCGCCACGAAGAAGCTCGTCTGAACTTCGTCAAGGCGTTGCGAATTCTGCGTGAAAAGTCGCTCCAGCTCCCCGTCAAGTACCGTCCCAAGTTCGACGACCTCTGGATCGAGCCGATCGAAAACGAGCTGGCTGAGTTAGCCAAGTCCCGGCGTTCACAGCTGAGTAGCCTGCAGGCAATTGAGAGATTCGCGGCGCGCCCCAGCTCCGCGCGAAACGTCCAGGAACTCGGTCAGGAGATGGTTCAGGCGATCACCTCAGCGGTGGCCCAGAGCTCGGCGAGCCTGCGGAGAGTGCACGCCAACGGGCGAACCTCGACCGTCGCAGAAGAACACTCCGGAAACTCGCGTTCTGGTCAGACGACGCCGTCTGAAGGTTGGAGCTTGAAAGAGACCTTCCGGGTGTTGGGAGTTGGCCGCCTGGACCTATGCGTTACAAGTCACAACGGGGGGTTTACCGAAACAGAGTACGACTTGATCAAGTGCCATGTCCGAATCATGGAAGGTCTGCGTCCCGATTGGAGCGATTCGTCGCCTGAAAGGTCCCAGATCGGTCAGAAAGCGCATCTTGAGCTGTCGGATGGTCGCCGAATCGTGGGAAGGCACCCCGAGATGCTGCAGCTGTTCGGTCTGATTCGAAAGATTGGACCCACCGGAGCGACCGTGTTGATCCATGGGGAAAGCGGGACGGGCAAAGAGCTGATCGCTCGAGCGCTGCACGACCTGAGCAGCCGAGCCACGGACACTTGGGTTGCGCTTAACTGTGCCGCTTTCCCCCCTGATCTCATTGAGAGCGAGCTCTTCGGGTACCGAAAAGGGAGCTTTACGGGAGCAGGCGAGGACAGGCCGGGACTCGTCGAAGCTGCCGACGGCGGCACACTGTTTCTGGACGAGATTGCTTCCATGCCCCTGGAGCACCAGTCACGGCTGCTCCGAATGCTGCAGGAAAAGACGGTCCGAAGGCTGGGGGAATCGAATGAACGACGGGTTGACGTTCGCATCATTGCGGCAACGAACCAGTCGTTGGATGTGCTGGTGGAACGAGGTGAGTTTCGAGAGGATCTTTTCCATCGGCTCAATGTCATCCAGATGGTCGTTCCACCTCTTCGTGAACGAGCATCGGACATTCCCTTACTTACCGGCTACTTTTTGAGAGAGCTCAAGAAAAAGCACGGACAGGCGAAAGAGGCCACCGCCGGGTTCCTGGAGCGATTGGAAGGTCTTCGTTTCAGCGGCAACGTGAGGGAACTTCACAATGTAGTCGAACAAGCCTATCTGCTGAGCCCCGGAAAACAGTTGCGGGCAGGCGATATCAACATCCCCACTGCCGACCAGGTCCTGGCGGAGAAGGAGAAGATCAACGGCCGGAGCCGGCGCTTGTTCCAGGGTCTGGTTCGAGGCGAAGTCGATTTCTGGCCCGCGACCTGTCTCGTCTGGAGGTGCGGGGGATTATCTCGCTGGGGCTGGCTTCGACGGACGGCAGCTACCGGCAGCTGGTAAGAAAGTTCCATCTGCCAGAGAAAGACTACCGGCGTTTTCTGGCCTTTCTCTCGCACCACAAATGTAAAGTTGATTTTCGCCCGTTCAGGAATCAATACTGAGGCTGTCTCCCGGGCCACCTCTGGAGTGCGGAAGTTAGACTTCCGCTCTGAAGAGCGGCACTCGAAGTGCCGCACTCCAAAAACGCGCCTGACTAGAGCTTTCTAAGGGACTCACCGCAGCTGCGGCAGTGGTTCCGACGTTTGGCGTTGAGGGTTTGGCAGAAAGGGCACCGCTTGTACATTGCGCCGGCGAAGAGCTGGGTGGCCACGGCACTGACTCCGAGGATTGCAACGACCACCAGCACGCTCAGGACAGTTTCCCACATTAGAAATGCCCTTGGACAGGGCCCGATGAATGCTCAGGCAGGCGATTGGTCTTCTGAAACGGGTCGTGCCATCCCTGCTCCTGAAAACACCGGGAAGCCTCCTGTATGAGCCACTCGGTGACGTAGGGATGAGGCAACAGACCACGGCCGTCAGCACGGTAGTCGAGGTCTGCGAGGACAGATTTATAGGGGCCGAAGCCATGGACACGAAAGGGAACGACCAGTACCTCACCTGATGTGCTGCCCTGAATGACAAAGTCACGAACCCTCTGCTCGGCGATCTTTCTCTTGTCGCGCCAGTCCTCGCGGAGCGTCTCGACCCGGATGTCCCGGAAAGCTCCAATCCGCCGGATCTCCCCACTGATCTGCTTGATTCGTTCGACCCACTGCGAATTCAGCCGGTCGTCTCCGACTCCATGAGCAAGAACCAGGACCGATTCGGATTCCGGTCTTTGGCTCAAGCCACGGACTCGCTCGGCCACGATCCGGCCAATCAGCGGAGAGTCGTAGAGGCCCTTGTTCGTCAAGGCTAAAGATGACGCCGCCTGAATGGGATCAATGGGATGCGACTTGCTCGGATAGAGCATGTTCTCGGCCCTTGGCCTTTCGGCCCCGTGGCCTGAACCCATCATTGCGTGGCCGTGGTGGAGCAGGAAATACTCAGGCGGTTCCGGTCGAAGGCCCAGAAAATATTCGGTTTGCGCCCGAAAGGACTCTCCCGACACGAACAGCCGGGCGACCACAATCCGCGTAACCCCTCGAGATTCGAGTTTCCTTACTGCTTCCTGAAGGGCCTCGGGTGCCGCCATGCCAAACGCGATGACTGTAGGGCAGTATTCGTGCAGAGGAGCAACCGCCTCCCGAATGGCCGTGTTCCACTCTTCGGCGCCCCCGTGGGCCATCACCAGAACACCGGACTCCGTGGCGCCCGCGGCCGTAAGATTCGTCAGCAGGCCCAGCGACAGACAGAGCAACCCCGACCGTACTCTCATCTTGGGCTTCGCAAAAGGCAATTTCTCGACCTCACAAACACAGGCTGCCGACGAGCACCTGGAGAAATAATCTTACAGGGAAAGTCGCCCCATGTTCCATCCAGATCGCCGTCCAGTGGAACATCAAGCAGGTGATGACATCGGAGCAGGTAACGACCAAACGCGCCCCCTGCCGAGCGAGCGGCGCTGTGGACACGGAAAAAACCCCCATGCTAAAATTCCGCCCTTCAAACCAGGGCGTCCCCATCGTCTAGCCAGGTCTAGGACACCGCCCTTTCACGGCGGCGACAGGGGTTCAAATCCCCTTGGGGACGCCAAATGAACTCCTTCTAATTCAACGATCTCCACGGGCGAGATAGGATGGTGGCTAGAAGATCCATCTTGACCTCACGGCCGCGGCCGCGAGAGCCCAAAGAAATGCCCAGGGACTTACGGCAAGGAGCCACTAGACTTTGGACCTGGAGCTTCCTGCTGACTGCGGCAAGTTTGTTTTTCGGGGGTATCTCGTTAATGGTTGTGGCGCTCTTCTCTGCAGTGCCCTTCCGTCGGTTCATCTTCATTGCGGGTGTGGGCCTTGGCTTGGCGCCCGTCATTAAGGCGTTCGCAACCGTCCATCCCGATTTGAGCCAGAGTAAGTACTGCGAACACTTCTTGCCTTGGTTGTCACATATGGGTCCTGGTTATCGTCGTTCTCGGTCTGATCGTAGGCCTGGCAAAGCTGTGGGGCTTGGAGGTCGTGGGTAGGCCCTAGCCTCAGCGTCAGATCCCATCTGCAAAAAGTCAACGCCGAGATAGCCCACCAGGACTTCACGCACCTGATTGCGCTGGTGGGATTCAGGCACCTCGTAAAGCTACGACGACAACCCAGCCCATCAAAAAGTATATTTCAAGAAACCCACCGGCCATTCCGTCTCCTTGGTCTCATGCTCTCTGACTAGGTCTGTGAGGCAAGGGCCAAGAAAGTCAGACACGCATCGTGACTTTTTGTCACAGAAACCGTTCACTTCCAAAAGTTCGAAAAGATGACCGGTCGAGCCTCTCGGGCCGCAAGTGATTAACAACGAAAGACTTAGAGTCGAAGCGGTGCCGCTTGGCACGGAAGTTGCTAAGTAGGACCGCAAGTTGCCCTAACAGTTTGTTGGTCTTGATGTCCTGGAGATCCGCTCATGAACAGGTTCTTCGCCTTTGCAGCTCTTGTGCTCGTCGTTATCGTCCCCATTCTGCTGCAGCCGTCTGCCGCCAAAGAACAGGAAGTCGAGGAACCCAGCCCGCAGCTCTTCACTAGGAGCATGGTTGAGACCATGACGGAGGCTCACCGGCAGAGTCACCGAGACAACTTCCGTCCCGTCAGTTTGTTCTTGCCCTACTATTTGATCGCTCCCGGGGTTGAAACGTCTGTTTCGGTTCTGAATCGGTTCTCTGACTCCTTTGTGGTGCTGCTAACCCCCTTTACTCCCCAGGGAGAAGCTCTTTCGCCCGTCGAGCTGGAGATCGCGGGAGGCTCCCAGGCGACGATTTCGGTGAATGAAATCCTCTGGGTGTCCGGGAGTGAGTTCGGTAGTGGAAGCATTCGGATCGACTACCTGGGTGAAGGGCGGCTGCTTGACGCCTGGGCGGTCGTACGAACGGAATCCCATGCGATGGCAATCGCATTTGCCGACCCAGGCAGGGTTCGGTCGACGACAGCGCGGTCTTTTTGGGATACACGGTCATTCGCGAGGAACGGGGAGATCGAGCCCGTGTATGTCCTTTTGAATACCAGCGATTCGGTGCTCGAGTACTCTGCAACGGTGAACTCGTCAGAGGAGGGCAGCGAGACGAGGTACGAAGGAAAGCTGCAGCCACAGGCTGTGGAGCTCCTGTCGCTCGGGATAGGGACCGCCGCGGCCGGTTCCATCACGTTCGAGCATGACGGACCTGCCGGAGACTTGATCTCGATCGGACTGCTGCAGGGGGAATCTTTCTTGAATCCCTTACCGGTGCTTGATCCAGAGGTCCCTCAATCCATCGAATACCACAGCGTGAGGATGCCTGTTCGAAGCCGGGACAGCCTTGGCGATCCCGTTGCCATGCAGGCACTTGTCTCGGCTTTCAACTCGAGCCTGCAGCACCAGGAAGCCTCTGTTGTCGTTTTCGATCAGGCGACAGGAGAACAACTGACAGGCTATGACGGAATCCTGGAACCGGACGGCGTAAATACACTGGATGTTGCCGAACTGCTCGCAACAGAAGATATAGACGTCGATGCCGACAACGTGAGAGTCGCAGTGACGCATTCGGGAGACCCTGGCTCTATTGTCTTCTCTGCCTACAGTGTCGGCCCTGACGGACAAGTCATTGACGTCCCCCTGATGGGTGTGAGAAGCGCTCATCACAACGGCATGTATCCGCTAGCCGGGCTCGAGGAACACCGTGTCTTCACGACTTTGGCAAATCTGGGCAGCGAGTCTGCAAGCGTTGTGGCACAGATCGACTGGGAGGGCGGAAGCTACGCACTTCCCTCCATCACAAGCGAACCAGGCGCCTCGCACCGGATCGACATTGCTGATCTCGCCGAGAACGGCCCGCCGGACCTACTGGGAAGAATCCTCGACCCGGAATTCGAAGGCGCAGTCCTGCGCTGGTCTTCGAGAGCCGGCAGCCTGTCTCTGATCGCACGAACGGAAGCGCACACGACCGGTGGCGGGCGTTTCGGGTTCCAGGGTTCTGGTTGTTGTTTCGAAGCTCCCTATGGAGAGATCCTTCCCCCTTCCCCGGTCTTCCAAGTCGGCGATACGTCCGCCTTTCAGGCCAGTGAATCCCGGGCCACTTGTACGGGGACGATGGGTCCGTTTCTTGCGGAGAACCCTTCACTGCACCACGAATCCAACTTCGACTGGACCGGTCATATCCTCTCCGCCCGCAGCCCGGGGGAGGGTCGATTTAGTTTCACTGCTACCTCCTATGCGATTGATGCAACGTGCTCTGCAGACTACGCCGAATATGGCGGCCAGGGGTCTGGGAAAGCAGTTCCAGAGAGCACGGTCGAAGAAGGTCGATCGATAGGAGGACGAGCGAAGGGTTTCGGGTTTGTGGGCCCGGATCGCGTAAGGGTGGTGGCCTCAGGCTACAGTACCGCCGGTGGCGGAGGCACCACCCTAGATCCGGATTCCGTCGATGCATTGTGGGTCGCACAAAAGGATCTGGCCAGCAAGTTCGCGGTTGATGACGGCTCTCAGCTCTTCGATCTGCCCGGCGCCTCCTACCGGCGCCTGGCTGTGGATCCCAGCCAGCGCACCGTCTGGGCCGTAGGCAAGGACGGTCTTGCATCGTATGCCTTTGACGGCACCCTGAATTTTCTTCTCACGGCAATGGATACCAGGTCAGCTCGGAGCTTTTTCTCCCATGGGTGCGCGGACCACCTGGGAGAAGAAGGGAAGACGTCGGGAGGGGACAGGTCCGGATCGCGCTCGGTTTCTCTTCGCTTACTAACTGGCCGGGCGGAGGCCGCTGAGCGGCCGGGAGGCCTAGTTTGCCTGTTCTTTCATCGCCGCATAGGCTGCATTGCCACGTTTGAGGCGGTGGTCGAAGGGGGTCAGCGGAACGATGCTCCACTCCAGGAAGGGCCAGAATGGAAGAGACTGCAGCATCTGGTCTAGTTTGTCATTGGAAGGAGCGTCGATGATGAAGGTGCCTTCGCGATCACCAACCATGGTTCCGCCCTTTAGCTTGCCGTCCTTCTCCCAGTCGCTCAGTATTTTAAGGCTGGGTGCAATGGCGTTCTCCCAAAGTTCCGTTGAGCGGTCGGGTTCCATCAGAACGCCCGGATCAATATAGGTACCGGTCACCAGATAGCGATTCGTTGCGCCTTCGCCGTGGATGGAGAAAGCAAACGGCAAGGCAACGAAGAAAGAGACTGCCAACACCAGGGCGGCAATCGCAAAACGACCCGCAAACAACTTAGGCATCATGTCCTCCCTCTTTCTGGGCTTTGGTTCAGCTGTACAAACCGGCAGAGATTATAGCAGGGGCGGAAGGATGCTGGAGAGCGGGCATGATTAGGCCGGAGACTGGGAACTCTTTTGACGGGCAGGGTTCTTAAATGGAGAGGCGGCGAGGAGGGGACAGGTCCCAATCGCTCGGCATCTCTCCTCCTTCCGGGGCTTTGCTGAAATCCGCGGGAGTGTGACATGCATCATCGTTTGTTGGTGCGGTCCGGAATATAAAGGTAGATGGATTACCACCGGGGCTGGCCGCACGGCCCGTCAGGCGTGGCGGCGACAGCGGGAATCAAGGAGAACGGATCTCGGAACTGGAAAAAGGCCATGAGCAACAGCGTGGTGATCACGATTCAGCGCACGTTATTAGCCCGGATTATGCAAGAACCGTAGTTCGGTGTTGAAAAACGACTCGAGAAGTGGCCCAACTCGGAAGCGGGCAGGTGTGACAGGCGGATTTGCGAAGAATATGGGTTGGCGAGGCGTTTGAGTGGTTTGGGGAGTGAATTTCAGACAGATCTGGGCCTGGATGAGTGTCGGAAGCGGTTTTTCGGGGGAGCTGGGAAAAGCTAACTGGAGTTCAGGCGACTCAAGGCGAGGTGGAAGAGGGGTTGTTCGGGGAAGGCTGAGGAAAGATGGACCCAGATGCGTCGAGTGGTTTGTCGGATCCGGGCCCCAATCTTGAGGACCCGACGACGTAAGGTTTCGATTTCGAGCTTGTGCCAGGGGGTTCCGTGAAGATAGTCGCGCAGGCGCACGAACATCTGGTAAGCCAGTGCATGCAGGAGGAGTCGAAACTGATTGGCCAGGAATCGATGACAGCTGAGTCGGTCCATGCTCAGATGATTCTTGAAGGCCTTGATGAAGTTCTCGGTCTGCCCTCGGTTTGTGTAGTGGTCATAAAGTGATTGGGAGCAGAGATCGTCCCGGTTGGTAACTACAAAGCGACGATTGATGCCACGCTGATCGACCTCCACTTTGACAATGACGCGACGGGATCGATCCCAGCTGTGGGCTCGATAAAGAAACTCGTCAAACTGACGCTGTTTTTCCTCCAGCTCAAGGAACCTCAGCCGAGTCGAATCCAGCAGGGGCTCGACCACTCGCTGCAGGCGAGGGTTTCGACTTAACCCAATGACATACTGGAGTTTATTCTCTTCACATTCACAGAACTCGTAGAGCCGAGGCGTGGCAAAGCCGCTGTCGGCCCGAATCTCAATCTCGACATCCGTCCCCACTGCTTGTCGGATGGCCTCCACGACTCGCTTCAGAATGGGCACGATGTGAGAGGCAGCCCCCTTGTTGCCAGGTCTCAACACGGCACAGACCAGGTCTCCCGTGTCGGCATCGAAGATCAGCAAAGGATGCAGAATGTGGTTTCGGTAATACCCGTGGTAGAAGGAGAACTCCTGTTGGCCGTGAGTGTGGTCGTCGGTACTGTCCAGATCCAGGATGATCTTGGCGGGACGTCTCTTCTTCAGGGAGCGCACATAACGGCCTAGCAGCCACTGGCTCAGACGCATCAGATCCTTCTTGGTGACGGAGTTCTCCAAACGGGAGAAAGTCGGCTGGGTGGCCAAATCGGGATCGCTCTCTGGCAACTGATCACAGACTGTCTTGAGCATCGGATCGGAGCGCAGCGTATCGGCGTCATTACAGTCTTCGTAGCCGGCCACGATCTGCAAGACTCGTTGTCGAATCAACTTCAACAGGTCATGACGAACGTAGCGTCGGTCCCGGCTTTCCGAAATACACGAACTGAAGCCCTCGCACAATCGATGTTGACGATCCAGCGATCCAAACAACAACCATCCTGCGTCGGAAGTGAGGCTCCCCCCATCAAAACGAGCCGTGATGTTTCTGTGGCTATGAAATGGCAGGGTATTCTGGCAGACTGTTTTTGACATTGCCGTAGCTCCTGTTTAGGGTCATTGTTTCTCTAAACCCTTTTATATCAGAGAGCTACGGCCTTTTTTCTGGGCCCAAATCTCACTTGAATTTAGATCTCTTGCATAATCCGGGTTAGGAGCCCTGGGTCCGCTGTGTCTTCTGGGGCTTGTCGGAATCTCGGTTCCGAATCGAGTTGTTCAGAGCCTGGGCCTGGACCATTCGGCCACTGCCAGGCTGGAGATGGAACGCTTGCAGAAGGCGCTCGAATTGTTTCTCGTCGATTACGGTCGCTATCCAACCACGGCTGAAGGGCTCAGGGCTCTGGTCAGAAGTCCCGATTCAACGAACTGGACCGGGCCCTATCTTTCAGAAGCTCGCGTCCCGATCGACCCGTGGGGTCGATCTTACCGCTACGTCGCCCCTGGTGACCACGCTTCCTATGACCTGTGGAGTCTCGGGTCCGATGGACGGTGGGGAGGAACGCGCCAGGACCAGGATCTCGTGAGCTGGTCGGAGTGACTCAGTACCGGTAGTGGTCGGGTTTGTAGGGTCCTTCAACCGGCACCCCGATGTAATTTGCCTGCTCGGGTGTCAACTCGGAAAGACGAGCGCCCAGTTTCTCGAGGTGCAGCCGGGCCACCTTCTCGTCCAGATGCTTGGGAAGTACATACACCTGCCGGTCATAGTTTTCGTGATTTTTCCACAGCTCGATTTGAGCGATCACCTGGTTTGAGAAGCTGCTGCTCATGACGAAGCTGGGATGGCCCGTGGCACAGCCCAGGTTCACCAGGCGCCCTTCGGCCAGAACGATGATCCCGTGCCCCTCCGGAAAGCTCCAGAGATCGACCTGGGGTTTAATATTCTTCCGGGTCGCATCGGAACCTTCGAGACCGGCCATGTCGATCTCATTGTCAAAGTGCCCAATGTTGCAAACGATGGCGTTGTTTTTCATCTGTCGCATCTGATCGAGTAGGATGACGTCTCGGTTCCCGGTCGATGTGACAAAGATATCGGCGTCGGCAACCACATCTTCCAGACGGACGACCTGATAACCCTCCATGCAGGCCTGTAGTGCGCAGATCGGGTCGATCTCGGTAATCACAACACGGGCGCCCTGACCGCGCATGGCCTGGGCACACCCCTTACCCACTTCGCCGAAGCCGCAGACCACAACCAGCTTTCCACCGATCATGACGTCAGTCGCGCGCATGATCCCGTCGGGAAGGGAATGGCGGCAGCCATAAATGTTGTCGAACTTGCTCTTGGTGACGCTGTCGTTGACGTTGATGGCGGGGAAGAGAAGTGACCCGTTGCCGGCGCGCTCGTAGAGACGCTGCACACCGGTGGTGGTCTCCTCACTCACGCCCACGATGTCCGGCACCATCCGATGCCAGAATTGAGGATCGTCCTCCAGACGCTGGCGCAAGAGAGCCAGGATGATCTGCATTTCCTTCACATCGCTGCTCTCCGGGTCGGGCTGGGATCCATTCTGTGCGTAGGCTTCTTCCGCCTCGTATCCCAGGTGGATGAGCAGAGTTGCGTCGCCGCCGTCGTCGACGATGGTGGTGGGGCCTCCTTCCGGGAATTCCAGGGCTTTGAGAGCGCACCACCAGTACTCTTCGAGTGTCTCCCCCTTCCAGGCGAAAACGGGTAGCCCGGCCCGGGCGATAGCCGCCGCCGCATGGTCCTGGGTACTGAAAATATTGCAGCTCGCCCAGCGCACGTCAGCGCCCAGATCGCGCAGCGTCTCGATCAGCACCGCCGTCTGGATCGTCATGTGCAGCGAGCCCATAATGCGGCACCCGTGCAGGGGTTTCTCCCGGCGATACTCCTCGCGAACCGACATCAAGCCGGGCATCTCCTGCTCGGCCAAGTCGATTTCCTGCCTGCCGAAACCGGCAAGCGTGATATCGGCTACCTTGTAGTCGGCAGCGACAGTCGTGGCCATGATCTATCTCCTTCGTTCCGGAAAAGTACCTGTTCTATTGTAGGGCACGCCCGTTCGCGGTGCAGAAGCTGGCCCGGATCTGGCCAGATCACATAGAGATCCCTGGCTTACGGGAGACAGCTTACATCGTGAAAGACGTCAACTCCGAGGTCGAGCAGGATCTGCAGGTTGACACAGTCGTTTGTTCCCAAGAGGTTGTCTTGAAGGTCGACAAAGTCCGACTGGCCCAGGCCGGAGTTGGCCACGAGCGCCGCGATGTCGCTGATGTTGTTCGAGTCCAGGTAAAGAGTCTGCAAGGCCGTCAGGCCACTCAGGGGGCCGAGATTTGCCACCTCGTTCAGACCGAGATCGAGCAACTCGAGCCGGGTTAGTCCAGTTAGAAAGTCGAGCTCACCACCAGCGTTGCCGGAGGGACCGTGAGAACCCACACCGATGTTGCCGACACCCGTATTGAAGAGGAACAGAGAGACCATGTCGTCTAAGGGGGCGAGAGACTCAAAGCTCAAAATGGGATTGTTGCTCAGGCCCAGCGCCGCCAGCTTGCGAAGGTTCTGCAGAACGCCGATGTCGTTGATGTTGTTGTTGGCCAGGAACAGGACCTCCAGATTCGTCAGGCCGGCCAGGAAACCGATGTTGACCAGCGAATTGCCATTTGCCTGTAATGAGACGAGGTTTGTTCGATCTGAGATCGGCGACATGTCGAGGATAGGATTGTTGCTCACGCTGAGTCGGGTCAGACCAGCAAGTTGCCTCACCACGCTGATGTCGGTGACCTGGTTGTCGTCAACGAACAAAATTTCCAGTTGGTTCAGGCCGGAGAGAGGCGCCAAAACGCTGATCCTATTTGAGAAAGCCTCGAGTAACGCCAGTCTGCTGGCACCTGCCAGTGGGCTGAGATCGCGGATCTGGTTGTCCCCGTCAAGATCCTCATCGTCCCCCAGCAGGACCAACTCCAGGTGTTTCATGTTGGCCAGCGGCCACAGGACAGGCCCAACTGCACTGCCTGGCTGGACGTCATTGGGGCCTGCGATTCCGTCGGCGAGCGAATTGTCGTCCAGCAAGAGTTCGATCATGGCGGTCAGTCCCGCCAGGGCATCAATTTCAGTGAGCCGGTTTTGCCCCAGATCCAGAACCCAGATATGGGTCAGGGAGGCCAGGGGAGTCACGTCGCTTACTGAGTTGACGAAAAGATCGACAATCTGCAGGTTCTCGAAGCTCTGGATGCCTTCCAGGCTGTGTATGCCCCGGCCGAAGCCATCCAGTACAAGCAGATCGAGGGCGTCCTGGCAGGTGATCGGATCGGGTCCCTTGCCCTGCGGGCCGGCGGTCAGGTCCAGCGAGTCTCGAACAGCTGCTGCCAGGTTGGGGTCCACCAGGTTCGGGGTGCCCAGGCAGGGATTCACCGTCGGCGGATTGATGGGAGTCCCTTGAGACTCGTAGCGTCCCGTCACTTCAACCTCGTCGATTTGTCCGGTCGCGGCGAGCAGGACTGAGGGATTACCAGAATCGGGGTCGGGCTGGAGGGTTATGTCGGCGATCGGATTCCCGAAAGGCACCCACACCGTTGCGGTCCCCGTGGCCGGCACGATCAGACGAATCTGGCCCTGTGAGGCCTCCGTCTGAGGCTTGAAAAAGTGTTTCTCGACGACCAGCAAATGAGAACTGAGCGGACAGGACATCCCCAGTCGGGAAAGCAGCAGCATGTGAGTCGGGTAATACAAGCCCCCAACCAGAACTGTTATCTCTCCCGTGAATCGGTCAATCTTCAGCACTTCTCCGGTGATAGCCTGTGAGACGTACACATCACCGGTGCATGGGTCCACTGCAATCCCGGTCGGAAACAGACCTGCCGCCAGGGCTCTCACTCCTCCTCGAGTCTCCGTCTGGGCCGGTCCCGCACTCGTGAGCCCCTGGTTGAGCTGCCCCACCGGGATCGTCGAGACCTGATCCACTTCCGCCACCAGCAGATCTCCCGTCACCGGATCGATGACCAGCGAGTTGGGACCGTTCAGACCCGTCGCCACGTCTACTGAAGTCTCCGCCTGCGGATCGAGACGGCGGATCCTTCCCGAGTTCCTGCCGGCCAGCAGCAGATATTCCTTGCCGTCGCCTCCCGTGAAGCCAATCATCTTCGGGATGTCGTCACCAAACACCGCCACGGACTGCTGCACTCCTGTCGTCACATCAAAGATCGTCGATTGCTGGGATCCCTGCGGGCTCTTGTTCTCAGAGGGACTGGCCCCAAAGGACAGCTCCGACGTGTACAGACGCTCCAGTCCCTCCAGATAAGCCACCGACTGTACGATTCCCAGCCCTCCCACCAGCAACGTCCTGGTCTGAACATCCACACTGGCCCCGGCCGTCTGATTGTCCGTTGCCGCCGTGATCGTCACCGGCAGGGCCTGGGGAAGTACCCCCGGAGCCGTGTACAGCCCGCCGGCACTGATGGTTCCCGTCTGGGCATTACCTCCCGCCTGTCCGTTGACTCCCCACACCGTCGCTCCCGCCAACACCGCTTCCTGCGTCAACTGAAACTGCTGCGCCTGTCCCGGTCCCAGGACGGCCAGCGGCGGTGTGACTTCAAGCTGCGCAATCCCCATATCCGGCTCGAAACTCTCCGGTACCGGCTGGGGCGGTACATTGGCGAAGACCGGCTTCTCGGGATCGACGCTGCCAAAGATGGCCGTCAGATACACCGGGACGTCGCTCTCGATCCAGATCATCCCTCCCGCCTGCCCGTCCGCCTCCGGGATGATGTCCGTCAATAGTTCACTTCGTCTTTCTCCCGGCTGCAGCGTGGTCGTAAACGTCCCCAGCACCTGGGAGTCCGGTGTCAAGGCCACCACTCTCACATTGGCCGCCAGTGCCGCCCCATTGAGAGTCGCCAGCCCGGTAAAAAACCCCAGTGACGTCCCGATATGGGAAAACAAAGCCCTGCGACTTCCCGCACGGACACTCGAGACCGAGGCAATCGGTCCCACCTCGGGAAGGGCATAGGAGATCGATCCATTGATCGACTGCGAGGTCGACTCCACCTTCAACCACCCTTCCAGCGTGGCCGGGCCGGAAAACCCAAAGGTCTCCTTCACATCGGCTCTGATCGTCTCTCCCGGATCCAGGTCCATCACCACCGGGTTATTTTGCACTTCATCGGTAAAAATCTGCCCGTTTCCCTGATAGGCCGTGAGGGTGAGGATGGCGGCCTCTTGCGAGAAGTTGCCGATAACGGCCTCGGTAATGAAAGGGCCCAGCACGGCCAGTTGGGGAAACAGCAGGGTAGTGAGTAGCTCTGAGGCCGGCCGGGCATTGAGACCCAGCAGGTCAGTGCCTTGTTTACCCACCAGCTCGAAGCCGGCAATCTCCAGACTGGAGTCGGCGATCAGGTAACCGGGTTGACCACCCACCGTTGATGGTTGACTGAGAGGTTCAGCCTCGAAGAAATCCGCTACATCCACCTGAACCAGGCCCTTGGCGGGGATTTGCAGGTTCTTGGTTTGAGTCGACTCGGAGGTCACCAGGCTGAGCTCGACAAAGGCTGTGCCCTCGGCATTCGGATTCACCAGAAAGGCGGTGGTGGAGAAACCTTCATCCACCCGCACGTCCTGAAAGATGAGCCGGGCAGCCACCGGAGGCAGGTCGGCTCCGTCCAAGAAGGAAATCGAAGTGTCCAGAAACTGGAAAAAGCCGGTCAGGTCGTCCGTCTCACTGGTCGCCTTCACCCAGCCGATGGCTGCCGGATCGATGCCGGCTCCGAAAATACCGATGGTGACTTCGGCGTACTGCTGGCCGGCCGGAATGTCGACGAAAGCGGGATTGGTGAAGGCTCCCTGGGGCTGTGCTGCTCCATCGCCTCCGGAGCCCTCCCCGGCCAGCACCTGCCCGTTGACTCCGTAGGCGGTAAAACGAACCGAAGCCGTTTCCTCCCCGGGATTCACGATGGCGATCCCGGTCAGATCCTCTGCAGCGAAGGACAGGCGGGGAAAGATCAGGGTGCTGGAGGCCTGGGCCGTTCCGGCCAGCAGCACAAAGACACACGCGACGAAGATAAAATGAGCCTTCATGAAAACTTTTCCTCCGGGCAGGGGGTAACGTTCCAGTTAATCCTATTATCGTGAACTACCCTGAAAGTAAAGCCGGTGATCCGACCCTGTGGTCGGATTTCAGCCCGGTGAGTCCGTGACGATCCCGCCCGAGCTGGAACCGCTGCAAGCCTGGAACAGTCTGGCGAGGAACGAATAGAATCGGGGCGGGCTCAGTATTACGAGATGAATCAGGTTTAGCGAGGAACAAGTATGGCTATCTGGGACTTTTTGAAAGGTGAACTGATTGAAATCATCGAGTGGCAGGATGATTCGAGAGACACCCTGTCGTGGCGTTTCCCTGACGAGGACAAAGCGATCAAGAATGGCGCCGCCCTCATTGTCCGTGAGTCTCAGTTTGCCCAGTTTGTCTATCTAGGTGAGTTCGGGGATACCTTTGGACCGGGCAAACACAGCCTTGCCACCGACAACATCCCTATCCTGACCCGGCTGAAATCCTGGAAGTTCGGGCTGGAATCACCCTTCAAAGCCGATCTTTATTTCATCAATACGCGGCTCTTTACGGGGAACAAGTGGGGTACGTCCAACCCGGTCATGATGAGAGACAAGGACTTTGGAATCGTTCGGGTGCGAGCTTTTGGCACATACGATTTCCGGGTCACCGATGTGAAACTGTTTCTAAGTGAGGTGGCGGGGTCGGATCACAATTTCCGTCTGGATGAGTTCTCCGACACGATGCGCTCGCGGCTGGTGAGCGTCTTCAGCGACGCCCTGGCCACGGCCAATGTGCCGGTTCTGGATGCCGCCACCCGGTTTACCGAGCTGGGGGACGCCCTTCTTCCCCTCATCAATCCAGTGATGTCGACCAAGTACGGGCTTGAGATCGCCAGCTTTATAGTGGAGAACGTTTCGGTTCCGCCGGAAGTGGAAGAAGCCATGGACAAGCGGGCCAGCATGACGGCTGTCGGGAATCTCAACGACTACGTTAAATACCAGATGGCGCAGGGCATGGAGTCAGGCGAGGGCGGCTCAGGCGGTCTGGCCACCGAAATGGCGGTCGGTCTGGCGATTGCCCAGCAGATGATGCAGCAGGGCGGAGGCATTCTGGGCTCTCAGCCCGCAGCGTCCGGTGGGATCGGAGCAGCGTCTCCGGCCGGCGCACCAGCCATTCCCGAACTGCTCGACCTCGATCAGGTGGCTGCCGCCCTGCGAGTCTCCACTGACGACGTTTTGAGCATCATTGAATCGGGGGAACTGCCGGCCAAGAGAATCGGCTCCAGCTACCGGATCAAGCGGTCTGCCCTGGAGAGGTATCTGGCCGACTAGCAGCAAGTAAGGACTAAGTGCTTCAGCGACGGGGCTGTGCCCGTGGAGCCTTGTCCGGGGACAAGAAACCTGGCTGGGATCAATGTCCGATCAGACCTCTGAACTGACTGCTCTGGAAAAACACGCCTGTCCGGCTTGCGGAGGCCGGGCCGAATGGAATCCCGGAAAGCAGCGTCTGATGTGTCCCTACTGCGGGACCGAAGCCCCTTACGAGATCGACCCCGAGAGCGGCGAGATTCAGGAAATAGATCTGGTCAAGACGCTGCGCGAGCTTCCCGACCAGATGCGGGGGTGGAACGTCCAGAGGCGGTCGGTCCGGTGTCGCAGCTGCCAGGCCGTGAGCGTCTTTGACCCCGAGCGGGTGGGCCAGAATTGCGAATTCTGCGGCTCTCCCGAGCTGGTTGACTATGAGGAGCTGAAGCCTCCGATTCGCCCCAGCAGTCTTCTCCCCTTCAAGATCACCGAAGCACAGGTCAGGGAGTCGATTCGCGGCTGGTACCGAGGTCGCTGGTTCGCGCCCAACGCCCTCAAAAGACGGGCTCTCATGGACACGGTTCACGGCTTGTACATTCTCTATTGGACGTTCGATGCGAGTGTGTACTGTCCCTGGTCGGCGGATGCCGGTCACTACTATTACCTGACCGTGAACAAGCGGCAGGTCCGCCGCGTCCGCTGGGAACACGCCCATGGAGTCATTGAGCACTTCTTCGACGACCAACCCGTGCCGGGAACCCGGGGGATTGAAATCGACCTGCTGAGGCGGGTGGAGCCGTTTCCGACGCACCACGTGGTGCCGTACGACACGGCTTACCTGTCTGGTTTCGTGGTTGAGCACTACCAGATCGTTTTGATTGAAGCCGTCAAGCTGGCCCGTCAGTCGATGCGGGCCGAGCTGAAGAGGATGGCCGTCGCAGCGATCAATGCCGACACCTACCGCAAGCTGTCGATTCGTCCCAGCTACTCGGACGAGACGTTCAAGCACGTGCTGGTGGCCGGTGGAGCTACCATCAGAAGGTGTGTAAATAGCATAGGCGGTGAGTATCCTTCCGGGCTGATTTAAAACCCAGGGCCGAAAGGCCCGCAACGGAAGGAGTACACACCGCATGAGCAAGCAGAAGATTGAGGAAAGTGTGGAGTCAAGAGTTTGTTTCGAGGAGCTGGAAGATTGGGTGCGGGAGAAGATCCAAGGCTGGGTTCAAGAGCTGCTGGAGGAGGAAGTCACGGAGTTATTAGGGCGGCGTAAGAGTGAGCGGCGAAGGGCCGTGGACGCTCCGTCGGGCTATCGCAATGGATATGGGAAGCCGAGGCATCTGACGCTGAGCTCGGGGACGATCCAGGTTCGAAGGCCTCGAGTGCGGGATCTAGAGGAACACTTTGAAAGTCGGGTGTTGCCCCTGTTTGCCAAGCGGACGCGGCAGGTTCGAGAACTGATCCCTGAGCTGTACTTGCATGGTCTGGCGCTGGGGGATTTTGATCTGGCTCTGAGAGGGCTTTTAGGGGAAAAGGCGCACCTGTCGTCCTCCACGGTGGCCAGATTGAAAGAGAAGTGGCAGGCCGAATGGGAAGTCTGGCAGAGTCGACCCTTGAATGATCTGGAAGTGGTGTATTTATGGGTAGATGGAATCTACGTCAAGGCGGGTCTGGAGAAGGAAAAGGCAGTCCTGCTGGTGGTGCTGGCCGCCTTAAGTGACGGAAGCAAAGCCGTGGTGTCGGTCACGAGCGGCTATCGGGAATCGACTCAGAGCTGGTCGGAAGTACTGCGCGACTTGAAGCGCCGGGGGATGGGCTGTCCACGGCTGGTGATCGGAGACGGCCACCTGGGCATCTGGGGAGCTTTGCGCAACGTCTATCCCCAGGCCGAGGAGCAGCGCTGCTGGAATCATCGGATCGTCAACCTGCTGGCCAAGCTCCCTAAGCGAGTGCACAAGCCGGCCTTGCTGATCCTGCGGCAGATCCCTTACGCCGAGACTCGAGAAGAAGCACAACGACTCAAGAAGGTTTTTCAGCACTGGTGCCGGCAGCGAGGGCTGACTCTGGCGGCTGAGCTAATCGAGCAGGACTGGGACCGGATGGTGACCTTTTACAACTATCCAAAGAAGCAGTGGCAGCATCTGCGAACCACCAATCCAGTGGAGTCACCGTTTGCCGCTCTTCGGCTGCGAACGGACGCGGCCAAGCGATTCAAGAAAGTGGAAAACGCCCAGGCGGTGATCTGGAAGATGCTGTTGGTGGCGGAGCAGCGATTCCGCCGGTTGAAGGCACCGGAGCTGATGAAAGACGTCTACCAGGGCGCCAAATATGTCAATGGAGTCCCGGTCAACCAAGTCCCGGAGGAGAAAGCCGCCTGATGTTTTTCCACACCTATTGACAAGAGCTCGAGGGTGTGGCTGCTCAGCTACGACTACGGGGCGCGCAAGTTCCAGGTAGTCGTCAACGGCTACACCGGCCGGATAGCGGGAAATACCCGAAGAGCTGGTGGAAGATTCTAGCGCTGGCAGCCGCCCTCACCCTGATTGTGGTTCTCCTCATCTGGCTGGATACCGTGGAGTTTTAGGACTCCATCTCGTTCTCGGGCCCCTCGTGGTCAGTAAATAGCTCGCGCAGTGCTCCGATGCTTCCCATGACTCCGGATGTTTCCAGCGGCAGGAAGATCTTTGTGGCCTTTCCGTCTGCGATCTGGGCAAGGGCCTCCAGATACTTGATTGCAATCAGGTCGTTGGTGGGATTCCCGTTGTGGATGGCACCAAAGACCCGCTCGATGGCCTGTCCCTCGCCTTCCGCAACAGTGAGCTTCTGATACTTCTCGGCGTCGGCCACCTGCTTGATCGCTTCGGCCTGGCCCTGGGCCTCGAGAACTGCTGACTGCTTGACTCCTTCGGCGCTCAGGATGGCAGACTTCTTGCGCCCTTCCGCCTCGAGAATCATGGCTCTTCGCTCGCGCTCGGCCTTCATCTGGCGATGCATCGCATCGGTGACGTCCCCGGGAGGCTCGATACGCTGCAGTTCAACACGCGTCACGCGGGTGCCCCACTTGTCGGTGGCGTCGTCCAGGATCTGCCGGAGCTTGTTGTTGATCAATTCTCGGGAAGTCAGAGATTCGTCGAGTGCCAGGTCTCCGATCAGATTTCGCAGATTGGTCTGGGCCAGCTTCGTGGCCGCTAAATAGAAGTTGGCCACGTTGTATTCAACCTTAACCGGGTCGGTGACCTCGTAGTAGACGACCGCATCCACCTCGACAGCTACGTTGTCCTTGGTAATAACCTGCTGGGGCGGCACATCGACGACCTGCTCTCGCATGTCGACCTTCATCATTCTGTCCAGAAAAGGGATGATCAACGTGAGGCCGCTGTCGACGGTTCGCCGATATCTCCCCAGGCGCTCGATCAGTCCCTTCTCCCAGGGCCTCACGATGCGCAGGCCGGTGGCCGCGATGATGAACACAAAGATAACGAAAAAGGCAAGGACCACGTAAAATAAAAAATCTTCCATTTCTCAACCCTCCCGGACCGGGGCGACCACGAGGCGTGTCCCATGCACGGAGACGACCTCCGCGTGCTGGCCAGCTGCTATCGGCTCTCCGGTTCCGCTCTCGGCGCGCCACTCGTCCTGACCCAGTCTCACTCGACCGGTGTTTTCATCAGGATCGATGTCTTCCAGGACTCGGCACTTTTCGCCCACTAACCGCCATTTCTCACCGATGGGACCTGAAAAGGCCGCCCTGTTTGGTATAAAGCGTTTTGAATGAAAGACTTCAAAGCCAAACGGAGGCGGCCCTTATGAGAACAGAGTGTAAACAAGCCAGGTTCGAATTTCACGGACTATTTCAACGCAAAGTGAAGGCGCGGTTCGACGGCGGGAAGATCACCTCCGATGCAGGGGTGCTGCTGTTGCGAGAGGTCGAGCAGCGGACGGGTCTCGTTGCCGGACTGGCTGAGTGTTTCAGGGATCACCGGGATCCGCGGTTGATCGAACACACGGTCGAGGAGTTGTTGGGGCAGCGCATCTACGGACTCTGTCTGGGATACGAGGATCTGAACGATCATGATCAGTTGCGCACCGATCCGATGCTGGCGGTGGCGGTGAATAAGGCCGATCCGTTGGGGGAGAGGCGGCGGCAGGCCTCAGATCGGGGGAAGGCGCTGGCGGGCAGGTGTACGCTGAACCGGTTGGAGTTGACCGGCGCCGAGGTCGATGAGCAGGAGCGCTACAAGAAGATCGCGATGGACCCGGACCGGATCGACGGTTGGATGGTGGATGCCTTCGTGGAGTCCCACGACTCGGCGCCCGAGGAGATGGTGCTGGATCTGGATGCGACCGACGACCCGATCCATGGCCAGCAGGAAGGCCGGTTCTTTCACGGTTACTACCGCCACTACTGTTATCTCCCGCTGTACATCTTCTCGGGGGAGCATCTGCTGTGCGCCCGGTTGCGGTGTTCCAATATCGATGGGGCCGCGGGATCGGTGGAGGAACTGGAACGGATCGTCGGCCGGATTCGGCAGAGCTGGCCGGAGGTCTCGATCGTCATCCGGGCCGACTCGGGCTTTTGCCGGGATGACTTGCTCCGCTGGTGTGAAGACCATCACGTGGATTACGTGATGGGGTTGGCCAACAATGATCGGCTCAAGTCAGAGAGCGCCGAAGCGATGACTCAGGCCGAAGCCGAGTTCAACGCCACCGGGCGACCGGCGCGGGTGTTCAAGGATTTCCGCTACCGGACTCGCCACAGTTGGACCTCGGAGCGACGCGTCGTCGGCAAGGCCGAGTTCCTGGACAAAGGCGCCAATCCCCGATTCGTCGTCACCTCCCTGTCGCCGGAACGCCTGGGGGCCCGCGCGCTCTACGAAGACTTCTACTGTGCGCGGGGCGACATGGAGAACCGCATAAAAGAACAGCAGTTGGGTCTGTTCGCCGACCGGACCAGCGCGGCAACGATGCGCGCCAATCAACTCCGGCTGTATCTGTCCTCCGCCGCCTACATGCTCATGCACGCCTTGCGTCGTCTCGGACTGAAGCAGACCCCCCTGGCTCGCGCTCAGTGTCAGACGATTCGCTTGAAGCTCCTGAAGATCGGCGCCCAAGTCCGCCTCACGGTCCGCCACGTCTGGATCTCCATGTCGGAAGCCTATCCCTACAGCGAGGTCTTCGCTGCCGTCGTTCGAAACCTCCAGGCCATTCCTCTGCGCTGCTGAGGTCTGTCCCGATCCAACGCCCCCAAAAACGAAATCGTTCCATCGCTCAGGCCGAGCTCTGCCTGAATGCATTCCGTCACGCTCTTCCGAGCCCGAAAAACGCTCCATTCACGACCATCCACACCACCGCATCACTCGACCTTGGACCGGATCGATAGCGAAACTCTCAGAAAACCGTTTCGGCCTACCAAAATCACCTTCATTTCCAAATCGGTGATCTATGCGGGCTAAGCGATTGGCACCGATGCCGGCCGGCTGCTCGCCGGAGACCTTGTCCGCAAAAGGCCGCGAGATCATGAGCAGCCCCAGAGACAGGACGACGAACGTAACCAGTTGCCAGGTGGTGGCGACGCCGAAGATGGAGACTATGGCAGTCACTCCCGCCGCCACGCCAAACCAGAGCAAGAAGAATCCCGCCGTGAAAATCTCACCGATCAGGAAAACTCCCGCCAGGATGATCCACAGCCACAGATAACCCCATTCCATTATTGTTTCTCCGTCTTCTAAACCCGTGTCATGCAGGCTGTGCACTAGCCCGGATTATGCAAGAACCGTAGTTCGGTGTTGAAAAACGACTCGAGAAGTGGCCCAACTCGGAAGCGGGCAGGTGTGACAGGCGGATTTGCGAAGAATATCGGTTGGCGAGGCGTTTGAGTGGTTTGGGGAGTGAATTTCAGACAGATCTGGGCCTGGATGAGTGTCGGAAGCGGTTTTTCGGGGGAGCTGGGAAAAGCTAACTGGAGTTCAGGCGACTCAAGACGAGGTGGAAGAGGGGTTGTTCGGGGAAGGCTGAGGAAAGATGGACCCAGATGCGTCGAGTGGTTTGTCGGATCCGGGCCCCGATCTTGAGGACCCGACGACGTAAGGTTTCGATTTCGAGCTTGTGCCAGGGGGTTCCGTGAAGATAGTCGCGCAGGCGCACGAACATCTGGTAAGCCAGTGCATGCAGGAGGAGTCGAAACTGATTGGCCAGGAATCGATGACAGCTGAGTCGGTCCATGCTCAGATGATTCTTGAAGGCCTTGATGAAGTTCTCGGTCTGCCCTCGGTTTGTGTAGTGGTCATAAAGTGATTGGGAGCAGAGATCGTCCCGGTTGGTAACTACAAAGCGACGATTGATGCCACGCTGATCGACCTCCACTTTGACAATGACGCGACGGGATCGATCCCAGCTGTGGGCTCGATAAAGAAACTCGTCAAACTGACGCTGTTTTTCCTCCAGCTCAACGAACCTCAGCCGAGTCGAATCCAGCAGGGGCTCGACCACTCGCTGCAGGCGAGGGTTTCGACTTAACCCAATGACATACTGGAGTTTATTCTCTTCACATTCACAGAACTCGTAGAGCCGAGGCGTGGCAAAGCCGCTGTCGGCCCGAATCTCAATCTCGACATCCGTCCCCACTGCTTGTCGGATGGCCTCCACGACTCGCTTCAGAATGGGCACGATGTGAGAGGCAGCCCCCTTGTTGCCAGGTCTCAACACGGCACAGACCAGGTCTCCCGTGTCGGCATCGAAGATCAGCAAAGGATGCAGAATGTGGTTTCGGTAATACCCGTGGTAGAAGGAGAACTCCTGTTGGCCGTGAGTGTGGTCGTCGGTACTGTCCAGATCCAGGATGATCTTGCTGGGACGTCTCTTCTTCAGGGAGCGCACATAACGGCCTGGCAGCCACCGGCTCAGACGCATCAGATCCTTCTTGGTGACGGAGTTCTCCAGGCGGGAGAAAGTCGGCTGGGTGGCCAAATCGGGATCGCTCTCTGGCAACTGATCACAGACGGTCTTGAGCATCGGATCCGAGCGCAGCGTATCGGCGTCATTACAGTCTTCGTAGCCGGCCACGATCTGCAAGACTCGTTGTCGGATCAACTTCAACAGGTCATGACGAACGTAGCGTCGGTCTCGACTTTCCGCAATACACGAACTGAAGCCCTCGCACAATCGATGTTGACGATCCAGGGATCCAAACAACAACCATCCTGCGTCGGAAGTGAGGCTCCCTCCATCAAAACGCGTCGTGATCTTTCTGTGGCTGTGAAATGGCAGGGTATTCTGGCAGACTGCTTTTGACATTGCCGTAGCTCCTGTTTAGGGTCATTGTTTTTGTAAACCCTTTTATATCAGAGAGCTACGGCCTTTTTTCTGGGCCCAAATCTCACTTGAATTTAGATCTCTTGCATAATCCGGGCTAGCCGGATTCAGCGTTTTCTTTTCAGGAACTACGACCAGACTGAAACATTCCTTCAAAGCTAATCCCAGTGGGTGACACCGGTTCAGGTTCCATGTTTCACGAAAGCTGGGCGTTTCGCTCTCTAAATTCTTTTGAACCCGCGCAGTACGTCTTCGATGTTTATCCGCAGGGTGATGGGTCGACCGTGGGGGCAGGTGAAGGGGTTGTCGCAGCGAAACAACTCGTCCACCAGCCAGCGCATCTTCTCTTCCGACAGGGGAGTGTTGATTTTGATGGCGGAGCGACAGGAAACGCTGATGGCGATCTTCTCGCGCAGCCTTTGCACCTCGGCTCCGTCGGCCGGGGCGGAAGGGTCGACTTCCACGCCGGTGATGATCTCCTCGATGAGCCTGGGCAGCTCACGGCAGTCCTTTGCGATGCTGGGGACGCCTTTCACGACAATGGTTCTGTCCCCGAACCAATCGACTTCGAACCCATTCGAGTTGAGATGCTCGAGAAGGGGCTCCATGGAAGTTTTCTGTGCGGCCGTCAGCTCCATCGTCTCTGCCATCAACAGTCTCTGGGTCGGGATCTTGTGACCGGTCACCATGGTCCGGAGAGCCTGATCGAAAAGGATTCGCTCGTGAGCCACATGCTGGTCGATGAGCATCACTCCCTCTCGATCCGAGACCATAACGAAGCTCTCCACAAACTGGCCCAGGACCACCGGAACCGGACTCAAATCGGCCGTCTCCGGAATATTGAACCGATGAGGATCATCCCCTGAATCGGCGGCCTCGGAGGAAGCGGCGCGTTCGGGACCCCGCGAGTAGCCTCGAAGCTCCCTGAAACCGAGCGAACTGTCGGGATGACGGTGAAAGTACTTCTCTATACTGCGCGCAACGTTCTGCTGGTGGCCTGGCAGGGTCGGGGCCCGCAGGTAGCTCGAGGGGAGGTCGCGCGCCAGGTCCCCCAGGGTTTCACGGGGGCGCAGCAGGGTCTCTTCCAGGGCGTGGCGAATGCAGCGGTGGACCCGACCCGAGTCCCGAAAGCGGATCTCTGTCTTGTTGGGATGCACATTGACGTCGACTTCCTCGGGGTCGATTTCCAAGAAAAGCAGCACCACCGGATGGGACGACACGGGGATGAGATCCTGGTAGGCAAGCCGGATGGCGTGGGCCATGGTCCTGTCCCGGACGACTCTGCGGTTGACGAAAAGGTATTGCGACCTGGCCGTGCTGCGCTGTTCGTGGGGAAGGGAGGTGTACCCCGTAATGGTGACCCCGTCCCGCTTGTAATCGATGGCCTCCAGGTTCTCGAGAAAGGACTCACCCAGAATCTGGTAGACACGGTCTTCCAGGTGCCGCACACCCGGGGCCTCAATCAGAGCACGTCCCTGGTGGTGCAGTTGGAACTCCACAGCGGGATAGGCCAGGCCGGAGTGGGTCACCTGCCTGCTGATGTGCTTGATTTCAGTGGCGATCGACTTCATGAACTTCTGTCGCGCTGGAACGTTGTAAAACAGCTCGCGGACCTCGACCAGAGTCCCTTCCGGCCAGGCAACCTGGCTGCTGGCGACGAGTTTTCCTCCTTCAAACGAGAGCTCGAATCCAGGCTCGGGTTGTGAGTCCTCACTACGCTCGATGGTCCGCAGCGTCAGCCGCGAGACTGCAGCCATTGAGGGTAGCGCCTCACCTCGAAACCCCAGCGTGGAGATTCGCGCCAGGTCTTCAAAGCTGCTGATTTTGCTGGTGGCGTGGTGCTGAAAGGCGGTCTTCGCATCCTCGCTGGACATCCCGAATCCATCGTCCAGAACCGAGATGAGGCGCTTTCCGCCGTTCTCGACCCTGACAATGACTCGCGTCGCTTCGGCGTCGAGTGAATTTTCGATGAGTTCCTTGACCACCGAGGCGGGCCGATCGACGATTTCTCCTGCAGCGATCTTGTGGGCCAGAACATCAGAGAGAATGCGTACCCGCCCCATGGCTCCAGTATAGGCATTCCACCGCCCGCGTTCCATGCCCACGCACGACCTCGGGTCACACCATCCTCTGGATCCGATCGCGGCCCTGGTCTCGACCTCGTTGACCCCCACTGACCTTGACAAATCCGCCACGAATCCGATTGAATGAGCCGCCTGATAACTCAGGTGGCCCCATCGTCTAGGGGACCAGGACGCCGGCCTCTCACGCCGGAAACAGGGGTTCGAATCCCCTTGGGGCTACCAGGTTGATTCCACTGCAGTTAGCTGATGTCAAAGGACTTACCGGCAGAACAACTGCCATTCCTGCCGGTTCTTATTTCCTCCCACATTTCCCCATATTTCCCACATTTGGCCCTAAATTGGTCCCAAAATGGTCCCAAGTCTCTACAACTGTAGAATTCATGCGGGGCAATGCAATAGCGCTAGCAGCCCGTATCTGGACTCCTCCTGTCAAGGGTCCTGTTCATTTTTTCGAATTCAGCTGATCTGGGCCCTGGCGACGAAACTCGGATGCTGGGTTGAAGCCAGGAGTTTCGCTGCAGGTCCAGAATCGCTATCGGATCATCTTCTCCTCCTTGGGTCTCTGGCATGAAAGCATCGACTTTTTGCGATTCGGTGTGGACTGCAGTCGTATCTCCGGCCTCTTAGTGGAGCTGTGTTCTGGCTCCGGGCCATGATGAATATTCGCGCGTGGGGCGCCTATCGTGGTGACGGCCATCGAGTGGCCAAGGCTGCTATCGGCGTGTTCCCCGCGCCGGTCTGACCGGTTCGCCATCAGTTCGAATCCTCTCATGCAGTTCCCAGGGAAAGATCTTGACAAATCTTTTATCGCTTAAGCTCGCTGGGGTTCATAGGCGGCGTCACGGGTGGAAACGGCCCAGAGTAGACGGGCCAGCTTATTGGCCACAGCCACTGCCGCTTTGTTGTGCCCCCGTCGTTTTTCAATCTCCAAACCCCACCTGTGCAAACGGTCTGGCCGCTGCTTGGACTTGGCCGTCCACAAGACCGATCGCCCACCGTGGATCAAGAGAGTGCGCAAATAGATGTCCCCTTGCTTGCTGATGCACCCGAGTCGACGCCGCAGACCGCTGGAGTGCTCCCGCGGTGTCAAGCCCAGATAACTGGCAAAGTGTCGTCCCGAATCAAAGCGCCTCAGATCTCCCACAAAACCGGCCACCGCTGTGGCTGTCAGCAATCCCACCCCGGGGATCGACTGCAGTTGTTCAATCGCAACACTCTGTCGCGATAGCGCTTTCAGTTTCCTTTCGATCCGATCGATTCGCCCCTCCAGCTCTCTGACTTCCAGACAGATCTCCTCCAGCACCGATCGGATCCCATTCGGAATCTCCACTTCTGCATCTTCGATCCATCCTCGCACCCGCTCCACGGCCTGGCAGGCTCCAACGGGAATCGTCAAACCGAATTCCCGTAGAATGCCCCGCATCGTATTGATCCGTGCCGTGCGGGTGCGCATCCATGCCGTCCGCACCCGATGTAAGGCGGTCAACTGCTGCTGCGATTCATTTTTGATCGGAACCGGTCGAATGGCACTGTTGCGGTGGGCTTCCAACAACCCTTTCACATCACTGCGATCCGTCTTGTTGCGTAACACGTACGGCCGGACGTAGGCTGGCGGCAGCAGCACAACTTCGTGCCCCAGTTCCCGGAATCGCCGGCCCCAGTAGTGAGCCGAACCGCAGGCTTCCATCAGAATCGTTGCCCGTTGTTGCTTGGCCATGAACCTCAACAACCGAGTTCGACCCAGGCGATGCGTCTTCTCCATCCGACCAGGCTGCTCGGAAATCCCAATCTCAAAGACCGACTTTGCCAAATCCACTGCGATTGTTCTATGCTTCATTTCAGACTCCTCCTGATACAGTTAAAAACTTTGGCTCTGGCACTTTAGATGCCGTCTAAGCCTAAAGGAGGAGTCCATCTCATCATGGTGAAATGTAGCCCCGGTGGCGCCGGGAGCTGGAGGAATTCCACTAGTAAGCCGGCAGTTCCCTATTTTACTGCGCCGCCGGAATCGACAACCCGGTTCACCGTTCCAGGCGGCGGGCGATAGCCGCTCAGCGGACGCGTCCTGTCCACCACCGACTGCAAATAGGCTCCCAGGCGCCAGAGTCCGTAAAATGCCGCATAAAACGGGATGCCCGTCAGCAGGTCCATCCGCAGATCGGTCCAAAAATCCTTGGACATGGGAGCGACGCCGTATTCGAACCAGGCAAAGGTCACGAGGACCAGCAGGGCTCCCATGACAATGACGGCGACAGCCGAGACAGCCGCCAGCTTGTAGTGGGACGAACGACTCAAGTGAAACGCGCACCAGATCAGCCGTCCGCCGACCACCAGCGTGAGAACCGGAATCGACACGAGGAACACCGCAAAGACGATCGGATAGAGTAACATCTTGTCAGTTTTTCAGTGAGTATCGGCAGCTGTCCAGGGACGGAATCACAAAAAAGTCGCTTTGGTCGATTTGCACCGGCCACCGGCGCCGGAAGAGACTGTCACGGAGGAACCCGAAGCGAAATCCCGCTTCAACCATTTTTCGGGGAGAAACCATGAGATTAGAAGGTCCTTTTATCGCCCTGATCACACCCTTCCAGGATGGACGAGTCAATGAGGAGCGTCTTCGCGACCTGGTTCGATTCCAGGTAGAAAACGGCAGCCTTGGGATCGTCTCCTGCGGCACTAGCGGAGAGTCTCCCACTCTTTCCCTGGAGGAAATCCATCGTGTCTTCGAAATCGTCATCGAAGAGGCCAAAGGTAAGGCGGCAGTGGTGGCCGGGACCGGCACTTACGATACGGCTCGGACGATTGAGTTAACCAGGAAGGCGCGCCGGCTGGGTGCGGATATGGCGATGGTCATCACTCCCTATTACAGTAAGCCAACCCAGGAGGGTCTGTATCGCCACTTTGAAGCGGTTTGCCGGGCAGTGGATCTTCCCCTCATGATCTACAACGTTCCGGGGCGCACGGGCGTCAATATTCTGCCCTCGACGGTGCAACGGCTGAGTCACATCGACAACATTGTTGCCGTCAAGGAGGCCAGCGGGAATCTCGACCAGGTCTCTGAGATCGTAAACCGCTGCGGGGAGCGGATACGGGTCTTCTCAGGAGACGATTCCCTGTTCGTACCCATTCTCAGCGTAGGTGGAGTGGGCGTCGTTTCCGTTGTGGGAAACATCGTCCCGCGTGACCTGCGAAATCTATGGGAGGCTCACCGCCAATCGGATCTTCCCGGTCTGGCCCGGCTGCACGGGAAATTGTTTCCACTCTGTCGGGCCATGTTTTTCGAAACCAATCCGATACCGGTCAAGACGGCTCTTAACCTGATGGGGATGGACGTCGGAGAATTGCGGCTCCCTCTGGTGCCCATGTCCGCGCACAATACCGAGAGGCTGGTGCAGGCCATGCAACACTATGGTTTACTGAATCGCGTTGCGGAAGTGTAAGAGGACCCTGGGATGAGTCTCAGTATCGGGCTGATCGGAACCGGCCGCATGGGTCGGGAGTTGTTGCGGCTGGCCCCTCAAAAGGGACACCGGATCGTTGCTGCTTTTGACCGCGGCCGGCCTCTCAGCAGAGCGGCTCTGAGCCTGGATATTGACGTCTTCATCGACTTTTCTCTGGGGGGGGCGGTCATTGATCACGTCCGCACTCTGGCCGGTGGGGAGGCTCGCCTCGTGATCGGTACGACGGGCTGGTACGAGCAGCTCGACGAGATCAAGAACCTATCTCTGGCATCGGAAATGGCGGTTGTCTACGCTCCTAATTTCTCTGTTGGCGTCAGTGCTTTCGCGAGGCTTGTGCAGACCGCCGGGAGCCTGTTCGAGGAGCTGGACGACTACGATCTGTTCATACATGAAACCCACCACCGCGGAAAGGTCGACAGTCCCAGCGGCACGGCCCTTGCGCTTGCCGATATTCTTCTGAAGGCTGTAAGGCGAAAAAGTGAGCTCCTTACCGGTGCTGCTCCCGGGCCCGTTCTACCCCACCAGCTACAGGTGGCCTCCTCCAGGGGTGGAAGCGTGGCGGGTGTCCACAGGGTCCAGTTCGACTCCGAGTCCGATACCATCGAGTTGAAGCACACGGCCCGTAGTCGCCGCGGCTTCGTTGTGGGCGCTCTGCTGGCAGCCGAATGGATACAGGGAAAAAAGGGATTTTTCACTTTCGATGATGTGCTGAACGATCTCTTCGTTCAGCGCCCGGGCCTGGAGCCGGCCAAATAACAGTCAATGCCCGCAACATGGAGTACGACGAATTGCAAACCGCCAACAACCTGAAGGAACGAATTGAAGAGCTTTTCCTGGAGGAGAACCGGGGCTTCGATGAAGCTGCCCGGGAGCTCTTTGAGGAGTTCAAATCCCTACTCAATTCCGGTGCCGTCCGAGCCGCCGAGCGACGCGACTCCGGATGGCACGTCAACCACTGGGTCAAGCAGGGAATCCTGCTGGGTTTTCGCTGGGGGGTTCTGACGGACTACTCGATCAACCCGGAATTCCGCTTTTTCGACAAGTCGACGTTTCCTCTCAAGAAATTGACCGCCAGTGATGCAGTCCGGCAGGTTCCGGGCGGATCCTCGATCCGGGACGGGTCCTATGTCGCCCCGGGAGTCGTGATCATGCCTCCGGCCTACATCAATGTCGGTGCCTCAATAGGAGCGGGCTCCATGATCGACTCCCATGCCCTGGTCGGCTCCTGTGCCCAGATCGGGAAACACGTGCACCTCAGTGCCGGAGCGCAAATCGGGGGTGTTCTCGAGCCGGTTGGAGCCCTGCCCGTCATCATCGAAGATGACGTGCTCGTGGGTGGAAACTGTGGCGTCTATGAAGGAACGATCGTCTCCCGCCGGGCGGTTATCGGGGCCGGGACGATCCTGACGGGGTCAACTCCGCTGTTTGATCTGGTGGAAGAAAAGGTCTATCGGAAGGTAGAGGGCTCGGGGCTGATCGTCCCACCCGGGGCGGTGGTGGTTCCCGGCAGCCGAACCCTGGAAGGGTCATTTGCCGACCGCCACGGGATCTCTGTCTCCTGTCCCCTGATCGTCAAGTATCGGGACGAGCGGACCGACGCAGCCACCGTGCTGGAAGAGGCGCTGCGGTAGGAAAACCACCGGATTCCCAGGAGTCGACGGACTGAGGGGGAGTTACTGGCACTCAACCTCAGGGGCTCAGAACCACCACGTCTTTGACTCCCTTGACCGCCCGCGCAATGGCGGCGGCTCGGTCGTACTGCTGGGGCGAACCCCCGGCAAGGGTCAAGGTCACGACGCCCTTTTCGACCAAAATGCGAGCCTGACTGTCCTGCAGGAGGGGATCTCGATCCAGCTTTTTCAGAATCTGCCTGCGGATCTTGTCGTCGGACTTGCTGATGCCCAGAAAATCGGTGAGGCCCAGTCCCGCCTTCCTGGCGCCTCCGGACGTGGTTTTTCCTACCGTGGCCGCGGTATCGAGCGTCGCTTCACTGCCTTTTGCCACTCCTTTGCCGGCCGCTTCCAGTCCGTGAGCCGTGCCGTTGAGGGCAGTTGTCGCTCCTCTGGCGGTAGTCGCACCGGCAACGGTAACTCCTTTGGCGGTGCTCTTTCCGGCCGCCGTCACACCGGTCAGCGTGACATCTCCCGCCGTTTTAGCCGTGTGAACAGCGCCTTCTCCGGTTTTTTTCAACACGCCGCGGTCGTCCTCGAGAATCCCCAGGGCTATCAGGGTAGGTCGATCAACCATCCCTGTTGCATCGATTCCGGCCTGTTCCTGGAAGCGGAGCAGGGCCCGGCGAGTTTCCTCCTCGACGACGCCGTTGATGGGCCCCGAATACAGATCCTTGTCCCGGAGAGCCCGCTGGGCCGTGCGGACCGTAGCCGGGTCGGTAATCTCCTGGGTCGGTGGACCACCAGACTGCGTCTGGGCCGCTCCCCGGACCGGGGCGCAAAGGAGACCTACGAGGACCATGCCCTGAACCAGCTTTGAGTTCATGCCGAAAACCTCCCTGCCGGAATGCGCCGCTTACTGTACTCCCTCCCTTTAGAGGTTCCGTCCCGGCGATTCGGTTCACTGGCTCCGATTCAGGTCAGGCGCCGCGGCCAGCTGCTCGCCCACCGGCAGAGTGGCGAATTGCTCGGGGCGCACCAGGATGACGATAGCGGCAAACAGACTACTACCGACCCCTGAAAAATGGAGAACCGGAACGGCTCGCCGCTTCCAGCGCAAATCCCAGATGCCCGAAAAGGGCACCACTCCAATACGGGTTGAAAGTTCGAAGTTATTCGTCTTTGCTCATTGCGGTTCTTGACACCATCCACTCTTGCCTTGAACATCTTGGGCGCAGTCGAGGCAGCCGCCGACGGTTTGAAGGTTTCAAGGTTCGTGGTACCTGAAAGGTGAAATCACAAACATTATCTGAAGCCCTGAAAGAGGCCGTCTCTCAGGGGCTGGGAGCCCTCCCCGGCCGTCCATTTGAGGGTGAGTATGGGACCCGGGCCGCTGTTCTGATGGGGATTGGAGAGCGCCAGGCAGGACCCAGCTTTCTGCTCACCCGCAGATCGAACACGGTGGCCACCCATAAGGGACAGATCGCATTTCCCGGAGGGCTGCACGAGGATAACGACGGCAGCCTGGAGGAGACCGCGCTGCGCGAGACGTTCGAAGAGCTGGGGATTCGCTCCGGGAGCATTGAAATCGCCGGCCGGCTCAACGACTACCTGGCGGTGAGGCACTCGCGGGTGACTCCATTCGCCGGATTCATAGACGGGTCGCTCGAAATCACGCCCTCTCCAGCCGAAGTGGCCCGTGTTCTCTGGGTGCCCCTGCGGTTTTTTGTGGAGACTGAACCCAGGATTGAGACTCTGCAGCGCCTGGGCCGCAGAGTCGAAGTTCAATTCTATGACTATGAAGACGAGGTGATCTGGGGGCTGACAGCCCGGATGATCAGCGACTTTCTCGGAACCATCGGACCTGGAATCAGGCGCCTCGTTTAAGTCAGGAACTTTTTGAGTCAAGTACTAGTGTCCTGTCCCAGAAATTCGCATCATTTTGTTGGGAGCGCGACGGAGGCCAGATTGAGGCGAGACGACGAGTCGATGCGAGAGCATCGTCGAGGAGGAACAACAAAGAGATGGGCCCGTCCCGCCCCAACCCTTCGGGCGGATGGGGGTTGCGGGCGATCTCTTTGTCGTTCGTCGTCAACGATACTATCGCATCGCCTCCTCCTCTCTTCGCGACCTCACCTCGCAAGACCCATCCGCAAAATGGTGCGAATTTCTGGGACAGGACACTAGTGCCTTGTCAATCTAGAGATTGTGGCTTATGGGCGAGTCATTCGTGGTCGAGATCAAGGCTCGGTGACGCAGGCATAGCGGAGGCTACGGCGAGGAAGCGAAACGCAGAGATCGGCCACGAGGGCCGTTCAGAAGCTACAATTTCTGGGTTGACAAGGTACTAGGATGCGCAAGACGGACGGACTAAAGGTGGCCTACATTGCCGCCGGGGCCGCGGGGATGATCTGCGGCAGCTGCCAGCGGGACAATGCTCTGGTCACTGCTCTGCAGAAGCTGGGCTGTGAGGCCGTCTTGATTCCCACTTACACGCCTCTCCGGCTGGACGAAGAGAATGTCAGTCTCGAGCAAGTCTTTTTCGGTGGGATCAATGTGTTCCTGCAGCAGAAGTCAGCCTTGTTTCGAAGCATCCCGCGCTCCCTGGATCGAATCCTGGATCATCCAGCTCTTTTGAAGAAAGTGGCGGCTGGGAGAATTCGCACCGAGGCCCGCCTGCTCGGTGATTTAGCGCTCTCGATGCTGCAGGGTACCGATGGATACCAGGCCAAGGAAGTGGGGCGCCTGGTGGACTTTCTGGAGGGGTCGCTGCGGCCCGATGTGGTTAATCTGACCAACGTCCTCATCGCCGGTGTGGTCCCGGCCATCAAGTCACGGCTGGGGGTCCCCGTGGTGGCCACGCTGCAGGGAGATGATGCCTTTCTGGATCAACTCGAAAAACCCTATCGGAAAGAGGTGCTGGGCAGAATCCGCGAGATCACTCCCCTGATCGATGGGTTTATCGTCTTCAGTCGATACTATGGAGAAGAAATGTCCCGCCTGCTCCACATTCCCCCTAGCAGGCTTTTTCAAGTTCCGCTGGGCCTGAACACCCAGGGCTACCCGGCCAAAGCCCGAAGGTCCGGCACGGGGGCAGAAGTGAAGCGGATCGGCTACCTGGCACGGCTGTGCCCGCAAAAGGGCTTCGATGTGCTGGTTGACGGCTTCATCCGCCTCAGATCCGGCGAGGGGATGGAATCCGTCGAACTGCACGCTGCCGGCTGGCTGGGAGAATCTCATCGCCCCTTTTTCGAGCAGCAGGTTGACCGAATCCGGGAGGCGGATCTGGAAGGGTCTTTTCGCTACCACGGGGAGTTGAATCGCGAGCAGAAGCTGAGATTTCTCCGCTCCCTGGATGTGTTCGCGGTTCCCGCCGGGCCCAGGGAGGCCAAGGGACTCTACGTGCTGGAGGCGCTGGCCAGCGGCGTCCCTGTCGTCGAACCGAATCACGGCCCGTTTCCCGAGTTGCTCGAGCGAACTGGAGGGGGTGTCCTGTTCACACCCCCCGATCCGTCGGCGCTGGCCGCCGTTGTGTCGGAGCTGCTGGCTGACACCGGGCGTCGCGAAAAGCTGGCCCAGGAAGGCCACCGCCGCGTGCACCGGGACCTGACAGCGACCGCTATGGCGGGCGAGACGCTGGAGGTGTACCGCCGCCTGCTCGGTCGGCGGTAGTTATCGATTGACGGTTACCGGTTGAACGCTAAAGGTTAAAAGTTGAAAGGGTTTGGGGGATTGTCTTGAAGGCCGCGGAGCGGCCGGAAGGGAATAGCCGTGGGCATGAGCCCACGGACCACTGCGGGCCGTATCCAGTAGCCAGTAAACAGAAACCGTTGATTTGGGCTAGAATAGCCAACCTATGCTGGCCGATCGGTTCAAGCGCCCCCTTCGAGACCTGCGCATTTCGGTGACGGACAGGTGCAACATGCGCTGTGCCTACTGCATGCCGAAAGAGTTCTTTGGTGCCGACTATGCTTTCCTGGAGAGAAGGGAGCTTCTCTCCTATGAAGAGATCACCCGGGTTGCACGGATCCTTGCCCGCCTTGGCGCGTGCAAGATCAGGATCACCGGGGGAGAGCCTCTGCTGCGCAGAGAGCTTCCTCGACTGGTTTCGCGACTGGCCTCGGTGAGGGGGATTGAGGACCTCACGCTGACCACGAACGGCCTGCTTCTGGCCCGACACGCCGGAAGCTTGAAGGAGGCGGGTCTGCATCGGGTCACGGTCAGCCTCGATTCGCTGGATCAGAAGGAATTCGCCTCCATCGCCGACGTGAATGCCTCCGTCGAGGAGGTCCTGGGCGGGATTCGCGAGGCCCGCCGAGTGGGGTTGACGCCGCTCAAGGTCAATGCGGTGATCCGTCGAGGGATCAACGAGAGGGCCATCCTGGAGCTGGCTGCCCTTTTTCGTGGCAGCGGATGTATTCTTCGCTTTATTGAGTACATGGACGTCGGGAACACGAATGACTGGCAGCCGGCGGAGGTCATCCCCAGTTCCGAGATACTGACGCTCATCGACTCTCAGTACCCGCTGCAACCGCTCAAAGCACACTACGCCGGTGAAGTTGCCCGGCGATGGGCTTACCGCGACGGTGAGGGGGAGATTGGCGTGGTCTCGTCCATATCGGAGCCGTTCTGCGGAGACTGTACGCGAGCCCGCTTGTCGCCGGAAGGGAAACTCTACACCTGTCTTTTTGCTTCCGTCGGCCACGATCTCAGAACACCACTGCGCCAGGGAGCCTCCGACCGGGAACTTCTGGATCTGGTGTCCGGCATCTGGCAGCAGCGCACCGACCGATACTCCGAGCTGAGATCCCCCCGATCACCCGACGGAACCAAAGTAGAAATGTCCCACATCGGCGGCTAACGGTTCACCCGATAACCGATAACCGGTAACCGGCAACCACCAGCTCATTGGGCAAGCGTTACCGGGACCGGAATAAAGCAGAGGGCAAAGATTACCAACCCCAGCACCCCGATCCACCAGCGCCCTTCGTTGAGGGCTCGTTGTTCGAATGGAGCGGGATGGCGAGGGCCCAGGAACATCAGGATGAGAGCGAAAAAAAGATAACCTGGTGTCGGAAGTGACAGCAGGCTAATGCCTACCAGAAAAGCTAAAACTACCGCTGAGATCTGACGGTGGCTGCGCTTTCCAAACAACGCATGGACGATGTGGCCTCCATCTAGCTGCCCAAACGGAAGCAGGTTCAGACTGGTGGCAAGAAGACCGAACCAGGCTGCCCAGCCGATGGGATGAAGATTGATGGCAGAAGGGTCTCCATCAAACAAACTCCACACGGCCAGTTTGAACAAAAGCGGCTCTCCGAACTGGAGGAGGCCGGACTCTTCCTCGGGCCAGTGAAAGTCGGTCGAAAGCGAGACGCCCAGGGCCAGCACCGGCACAATGACGAAAAAGCCGGCCAGAGGACCGGCGATTCCAACGTCGAAGACCTGGCGGTTGGAAAGGAAGGGCGAGCGGATCCGGATAACAGCACCAAAGGTCCCAAAAGGATTCAGCGGCAGAAGTCCGATTCCGGGGATGGGAAGAACAGGTGGAGCGGGAATGACGTACGGAAGAGTGCAGCGAATGCCGTAGAGGCGGCAGGCCAGATAGTGCCCCATCTCATGAGCCAGCAGAATGGCCAGCAGCGCCAGCGAAAAGGGCAGCCCCTGAAGCAGGACCGACGGCTCGTGAAGAGGACTTGAAAAATGAATCAAGCCATCGGAAGACGAAGCCACGAAACCAACATGAAAAAGAAACCCCGCGATCAGAGTGGTCAGCACGGTGGCGGCCAGGAGCAGAGCGGCCAATCGGACGGAACCGGGCCGATCGGGAGGCACTGGTTCATGATCAGATGCCACGGACGAGCTGGGCGGGATCGTGGAAGGAGGGAGAGTGTCCACAGAGACCGGCTACTGGCTGAACCGGATTTCTTTGCCGGGCTTGAAACGAACCGTCTTACCGGGAGGAATCGGAACCTCTGCCCCGGTGCGCGGGTTTCTGCCGATGCCGCTCTTTCTGGGCTTCACAACGAAAACGCCGAAGCCGCGCAATTCGATCCGCTCTCCCCGCTTCATCGCCTGGCGGAGAGCGTCAAGGAACGAGTCGAACGCCATCTCTGCCTTGACTTTGGTAATCCCCATTTTCTCAGCCAGACGACTGACAATATCCGCCTTGATCACAACTGCTCGAAACTTCCTTAAGTGTTGATTTTAAAAATACTTGCCTAGATTTGTCCTGTCAAGGGAGGGAGAAAATTCCAGATTAACTATGAGCAAACGTTTTAGCCAAGTCTCCGTCGCCCTTTCAGGGTTCCGCAACTGCAATTACTGATCGTAGGAATCGGCTATCCTGAGCGGTGCAAGTTTCGCTGTTTTCCGAATCGGTCACCAAGTCGGCAGCGGACAACAGAAACCGCCAATATCGCACTTTTTGAGAACCTGATATCCTGAAGAGCCTGGTGACAGGAACCGTTACAATGCTCGTGCTGCCCAGCGATGCCCGTTACGGGAAAATGAAAGCGGACCGGAAGGCCCAACTCTTCGGCATAACCGGCCGCCTTGAAGACTGATGGGTAGTCAGCATGGCAGGTAAATCGATCTGGCAGTCGAATTTGCTGCTGGCTGCGTTCTCGCTGTCCGCTGCCAACCTCAATCTCATGTGGGTGTGGAGAATCCTCGTTTTTTCGAGCGGTCAGGAACTGTATGAGGTTCCGGTCCTCAATCGCTACGACTACATTGCCGCGTTGCTCCTGATGCTGATCCTGACCGGGGGTCTGTTCCTTGTTTTAAAGCCGTTGGTATCGCGAGGTTCGGAGGATGAGTTCAAGGGAACTGTGTTGGGGGTGTGCCTGCTCTGCCTGGTCAATCCCCTGCTCTTTCTGATCTCTGTGATGCCAACGTCTCTGTTGTTTGTCCTTGGCCCCCCTTTCGTCCTGATTCCGATCGCAAGCGCCGCCGTGCTCTTCTTGAAATGGCCCCAATTCTCGGAGTATGCCCTCTACCTGCTGCTCGTGATCCTGAGCCCATTCGCAGTGAGTAATGTGGGGCAAGCCATGTGGTGGGTCGTTTTTCTGGACAACGACGAATGCACTTCAGTGGAGGATCCCAGACTGGTAGCACGAGTGGACAGGAATGCCGAGGCTGTCGATCTTCAACGGTTGATGTGGATCATATTCGATGAACTGGATCAACGGGTTTTGTTCGACAAGCGGCCGGCTGGATACGAGTTCCCGGGCTTTGACGCCTTTCGAAAGCATTCGATCTCCGCGTCGCGCGTACTCCCCCCGGGGGGCACAACGCAAAGGGCGATGCCGACCTATTGGATCGGCCAGCAGGTCGAAGTCAGCAGGAAAGCGTCGTGTAACAGAATCGATTTGCAGGTCGAGGGCAGCGAAGATTTCGTATCGGTGTCAAACTTCGACCACATTTTTGGAGAGGCCTTCCGCGCTGGAGCATCGACCGGCATCGCCGGTCTCTTTCACCCCTATTGCCGACTCTTCGGCGGCTTTGCCGACCACTGCCAGGAATTTTTTTTGGCCGGCCACCTGGACAGGCGATCGAACAGTCTCGCATCGAGTATGAAAGCCTCTGCTCGCTCACTCCTCCCCAATTGGTTCCAGGCCAGGGCCGCCCGCACCTTTGAAAGCATCCGATCCCTGGCTTTGGAGATGGCCGTCGATCCGGAGAAAGACTTCGTCGTCGTGCACACGAACGTGCCTCACGGACCGAACGTCTACGATCCCTCGTCCGACGAGCTGAAGATCTGGGGTCCCGAGCGCAGTTACCCCGACAATGTGCTCCTTGCCGACAGGATGCTGAGCGAAATCGAGCGAGAATCGAGGAAGGCGGGCCTGTGGGATAAGACCGCCGTGGTCGTCTTGTCCGATCACGGTTCGAGGCGCATACCTGGATACGAGTCAGAGCCGGGGGCGATCCCCCTGATGATCAAGATGCCCCATCAGAGCGAGGAGATACGACTCGATGAAGAGGTCGACTCGGTGCTCACCAAGAAGTTGTTGCTCGGCATCCTGCAGCGCGAGTTGAGATCACCCCTGGACGTCGCATCCTGGATACGCTCTCAGTGAGAAAGGACTAACGCCGCAAACGGGGGCAGGTCACACGCGTTTCGGCAGCGACTTGGCATCGAAACTGGAGCCCACCAGGGGCGAGATGATAAAGGCGTCCGAAAATCTGCCCGTTCATGACAGAATGCGACCGGAAATCCAGGTAGCATGATGAGTTTCGGAACCGCTGCGAGACATTCAACAACAGTTCCCTGAAAAAGCACCCGGCAGGCGATACTGGCAGGGCGGAGTTGGAAAGGAGGAACGTTTTGTGGGCGTGAAACCGGATCATTGGATTGTCAGAATGGCACGCGAGCATCGGATGATCGAGCCCTTTGAGGAGTCTCAGGTCAGTCGAGGGACGATTTCCTATGGTGTTTCCTCGTACGGATACGACATGCGCATGGACCGGAAGTTCCTGGTCTTTCAGGGAGGGGAAGGGAATCTTGTCGACCCCAAACGATCCGGGGAGTTGCCCTTTGTGGAAAAGGAAGGGGACGACTGCATCGTCCCGGCCGGTAACTACGTGCTGGCCCGCAGCCTCGAGTATTTTCGGATTCCACGAGCGGTTTTGACCATCTGCACCGGAAAGTCGACTTATGCCCGCTGCGGTCTCATCGTGAATGTGACGCCTTTCGAACCCGAGTGGGAGGGTTTTGTCACCATGTCTATCTCTAACACGAGCCCGTCTCCCGTGAGGGTGTATGCCGGTGAAGGGATTGCCCAGGTCGTGTTTCTTGGGGCTGACGCCGTGTGCCGCACGTCCTATGCCGATCGCAAGGGAAAGTACCAGGCTCAGGGGGAGATCGTTCGTGCTAAGGTTGTCGGGGACGAAGAGGAACGTCATGGCTGATCCGGGGTCCGGCTGCAGGTTGGGATTGGTTCATTGGGCGCTGTGCGCGTTGCTGGTCGGCGCTTCGATCAGCTCCTGTGGATATCGTGTTGCCGAGCGCAACCGGCTCGATCTGGGGATCAGGTCGGTGGCGGTCGAGCCCTTCGAAAACACCACAACTACGTACCGGGTCGAACAGAAGCTGGCCGAGGCCATGACCCGGAAGTTTATCGAAAAGACAAGCTGGGCGGTCCGGAGCGGGTCGGCCAACGCCGACGCGGTACTCAGCGGCGTGGTCTCGAGACTCTCGGTGAGTCCAGTGACTTTCGGCCAGACTTCCTTCGGCACGACCTTTCTGGTGACGATGGGTGCACGGGTCGAGCTTCGGGAAAGCGACACGGGTCGGGTCCTCTTCAAGAACGATCTCTATGTGTTTCGAGAGCAATATCAACTGAACATCGACGTCGAAAGGTTTTTCACCGAGCAGAATCCGGCCCTGGATCGGATTGCTGAGGACTTCGCGGCCAGCGTGGTCACCTCTATCCTGGAAGGGTTCTAGCACCTATTTCGTACTAGTTGCCTTGCCCGGGCAATACACCCCAATGGACGTTGAAGAGTTCCAGAAGCAGGCTGCCGACCCGGGACCCATCTACCAGCTTTCCAACCGGGACATTTTTGTGAGGGACTCGGTTTTTCAGCTGGCCCGGAGCCAGATCTGTGAGGACGCCCGGAGTTTTGACTGGGGCATCTATGATCTCGAACAGGACTCCGAGGGCGACGTTCTGTGCGAAGCTCGCACTCTCCCCTGGATGAGTCCCAGGCGATGGATTTACATCCGCAATGCGCATCTCGCCGGCAAGCAATTGAAGGCCTATCTGAAGAGTCCGGCCAGCCACACTGTCGTGATTCTGGAACTGGCGAAAAAGCCTGCCGGGTGGCCCAGGCTCCCAGCCATCACGAGCTCCGGGAGTTCTAGTACGGCCGCCTGGATCCAACAGCGACTTCGAGCCCTCGATTGCACGATTGATCGGCAGGCCACACAGACTCTCATCGAGCTCGTAGGTGAGGATCGTCACCGGTTGAGCATGGAGCTGGACAAGCTGCGGCTGTACAGCGGTGACAGGGTCGATCGATCAGCCGTTTTGGCGCTGACCCGGCAATCCCAGGATTATGACGTCTTTGCCCTCGTCGGCTGTCTGGCCAGGGGCGACGCAGGCCAGGCGCTGAGGGTACTCAACAGACTTTTCGATCAGGGGATGTCGGCGCCTCAGATTTTGAGTCTGCTGTACTGGAATTTTCGGCGGCTCCTGGTTGCCAGGGAACGCCTGGAGGCCGGGCACCAGTTTTCCGTCCTGCTTCGAGATTTAAAGATATGGAGCTATCGAGGCCGCCGGTCGGAACTTGAGGCGACTCCGCGCCGGCGACTGGTGGGCCTGGCGTTAAAGGTGCGGGAGGCGGATCGAATGTGCAAGTCCGGGGGCGTCGACGGGCAGATCAGTCTGGAGCAACTGGTTGTTGACGCTTGTCGTTGATCGTCCCTATAATGACTGTTTTTCTCCAGCAGGTACCGGGGGAGCGGGACTCGTAAGGCCCTAATGCCAAATATCAAGTCGGCCAAGAAACGGATGCGGCAGAACACTGTGCGGCGCCTCCGAAACAGAGCTGCCAGGGGTCAGATGCGCACGGAGATCAGACGACTCAGAGAGCTGGTCGCCGAGGAGAAACTGGACGATGCTCGATCTCAACTCACGAGAGTGTACGCGGTGATCGACAAGACGGCCCGGAAAGGGAGAATACACCGCAATACGGGGGCCCGATACAAATCGCGCTTGAGTCGCCTGGTCGACTCGGCGCCCAAGGCTTAGTTAGTGTTTATCGCAACCTCTGAGACGCTTGACTAGGATTACCCTTCCCGACCGGGGGGCCGAAGTACTCTTTGACCTCCAGGACCAGAACATCCGCCTTCTGGAAAACCTGTTCGACGTTGAGATCCACGCCCGGGGTTCGGATCTCTCATTGCGAGGCAGCCAGGCCAATGTCGATGCCGTCGAGAAGATCGTCCGCGATTTTGCGGAGATGGTGAGCCGCGGAGAACAATTTTCCAATGGCGAGCTGCGAGAGGCTTTTGAGCAAATCGCTCAAGGCTCGGCGGTTACACTCCACGATTTTTTCCCTAAGCCGGTTGTTCTCAAGACCACTTCCCGAACCATCGTCCCTCGCAGTGTCAACCAGAACCGCTACGTAGCCAAGATGGAAGGGGCTGATCTGGTTTTCGCGATCGGTCCGGCCGGCACGGGTAAGACTTTCCTCGCCGTCGCCAAGGCAGTGGCCCTTTTGCTGGAGCGCAAAGTGGATCGGATCATTCTGTCCAGGCCGGCGGTCGAGGCCGGCGAAAAACTCGGATTTCTGCCCGGAGACATGCAGGAGAAGGTCGATCCTTACCTTCGTCCGCTCTATGATGCTCTTTTTTTTCTGCTCGATTCGGCGCGGGTCGAGAAGCTTCTCGACCAGCACATCATCGAAATCGCTCCCCTGGCTTTCATGCGGGGTCGCACGCTGAGCAACTGCTTTGTCATACTTGATGAGGCCCAGAACAGTTCCGTGGAGCAGATGAAGATGTTTGTCACCCGTATGGGCCTCCATTCCAAGATGGTGGTCACCGGAGACGTGACTCAAATTGATCTCCCACCCGGCCAAATCTCTGGTCTCAAGGACGCCGAACGAGTTCTCAAGGGAACTGAGGGCATCGAGTTCGCCTACTTCGACGAAAGAGACGTGGTGCGACATCGCCTGGTTCGGCTCATCATCGCCGCCTATGACGGTCCGAACCGCTCCGGAGAGAAGGGTCAAAACTCGAATTAGTGGTAGCGTGAATCCCAGGCAGCGTGCGCAGAAAGTGCGGATCATTGGAGTCCCCATGGATCTCGGGGCGGGGAGGCGTGGCGTGGACATGGGGCCCTCCGCGCTGCGAATTGCTGAGCTGAATCGAAGAATCCTCCAGCTCGGTCTTGCCGTGGAAGAGGCTGGGAATATTCCCATCAGAATTGCTGAGGAGCTTCACCACGGGACCAGGAAGAGCATGTATCTCGAGGAGATCGCGGCCGCCTGTGAGCTCGTGGCGGCCGGGGTCGAGAAGGCCCTCGAAGAGGGCGACTTTCCCCTGGTGCTGGGGGGCGACCATTCCATCGAGGTGGGAACCGTTACCGGATCCGCGGGTTACTCGCGCAGGCATTCAGAGAAGCTCGGTCTCATCTGGATCGATGCTCACTCGGATATGAATCTCCCCGCAACGAGTCCCTCTGGAAACGTCCATGGAATGCCGCTGGCCGCACTGGTGGGACTGGGACCGGATGAACTCGCTTCTCTTGGGGGTCCCGCCCCCAGGGTAGAAGGCAGGAATGCGGTCGTCATTGGTGCTCGGTCGATTGATCCGAGTGAAACCGGCAACATTCGGGAAGCGGGTCTTCGCGTGATCACGATGTCTGAGATTGACCGCCGAGGCCTGGCCGCGGCGATGGCTGAGGCGGTTGAGATTGCCTGTAATGGTACGGGGAGCTTTCACTGCAGTCTTGATCTGGACGCCGTTGACCCCTCGGTGGCCCCCGGGGTCGGCACGCCGGCCGAGGGCGGCCTGACCTATCGGGAGGCGCACCTTGCCATGGAGATGATCTTTGATTCGGGATGCTGTCAATCCCTGGGTGTGGTCGAGCTCAACCCCGTCATCGACAGCGCCAACCGTACGGCCCGCCTTGCGGTTGGGCTGGTCTGCTCGGCCCTGGGGAAGAAGATCCTGGCTTGATCGTGCTGCTGAACCCTGGCTCAGGGCTTGATCCGGGATTTTTCATCTGTTAGATTCACTGGCGCGAATGCAGCCTTTTCCTTCCTCAGCCTCGTCCCAACGAAATCGAAAAGGAGGATCCTCTTTATGGATGAACATGTCGTCAAGGAGTACCTGCGGAATCATAGCGAAGATTTCCGCGAGCTCTTTGAGCAGCACCAGATGTATGACACGGAGTTGAAGCAGTTCACACGCCGGCCCTATCTGAGTGCTCAGGAACAGTTCAGGCAAACGGAGTTGAAAAAAAAGAAGCTAGTTTTAAAGGACCAGATGCAGTTGATGATCAATGACTACCGATCCCAGGCAGTCAACAACTGATTCAAGGCACTACTGGTATCGTGGGCCCACTGGAGAGGCGACTCACCAGTGGGCTTTTTTTTGGAGCTTCGGATAGCCCCATGCCGGGACTCATGGCGAAAGAGGGAATTCCCTTCCTGGTGCTCCCGCTAATTGGGGCGGCCATCTGCCTGGCGCTGGGATGGTTGACCTGGGGTTTTCTCCTGTTGCTCGCCGGATTGGGTCTCGGTTCCTTTTTTCGGGATCCGGAGCGCTCCATCCCACAACAACCGGGTCTCCTTGTCAGCCCCGCCGACGGCAGGGTCGTGCAGCTGCGGGATTCGGCTCATGGAACCGTGATCAGCATCTTCCTGTCAGTGTTCAACGTGCACGTGAATCGCGCCCCTGTTAGTGGGTCCATCCGCAGCCAGGAATACCGATCTGGCAGGTTCCTGATGGCGTTCGACGATCGAGCCTCCGTACAAAACGAACAGATGATCTGGAAGATCGAAGGCGAGGCTTCGGTGACCTTCAGCCTGATTGCGGGTTGGGTGGCCCGGCGCATCGTCGCCTGGAAGCGCGAAGGAGAAACTGTCAAGCGCGGTGATAGAATAGGCCTCATCAAGTTTGGAAGCCGGGTTGACATCACGATCCCGGCAGGTTTCGCGGTAGCTGTCGAGAAAGGAGACAGGGTTCGCGGGGGTTCCAGCATTCTGGCTAGACTGGAGAGCAACGGTGAAGGACCTGAGGATTAGAGCCACGCGCCCAAGGCGGAAGCTGAAGCGCACCATCTACATCCTTCCCTCTATATTCACGGTGGGGAACATTTTCGCGGGCTTCCTCTCCCTCATCGCCACGCTTAGTGGGGAGTACGAGAAGGCAGCCGTCGCCATCGGCATAGCCGTAATCCTGGACGGCCTGGATGGTCGCGTCGCCCGGCTGGCAAACGTCACCAGCGATTTTGGAGTTCAGCTCGACTCCCTGGCCGACGTGATCAGCTTTGGCATTGCCCCGGCGATTCTCGTCTACTCCTGGGGCCTGGTGGATTTTGGAGGATTCGCACGCTTTTCAGCTTTTGTTTTCCTCATCTGCGGCGTGATGCGCCTGGCCCGCTTCAATGTTCATGTCGGAGAGCTGAAACACTTCGCCGGCCTCCCCATACCGGCCGCCGCCGGATTCATCGCTGCCACCGTTCATTTCTTCCCGCAGCCTCCTGCCGATGCCATGTTCAAGTCCGCCCTGGTCGGTGCGACCTATCTGACGGCCCTGCTAATGATCAGTACCATCCGCTATCCGTCTATGAAGCAACTGGACCTCGGGAAGAGGAAGTCGCACCTGGTCATCCTCACCCTGGCGACGCTGGTGGCGGGCATCTTCTTCTTTTCCCGTTACGCACTCCTGGTCCTGGCCTACTCGTATCTTCTGAGCGGGCCGCTGGCGCGCATGTACCAGTTTTCGAAATACCGGCTGGTCCACCCCCGTCGAGTAGCCTCCCGAGACCGGCCGCCCGGTTAGTGTCCTGTCCCAGAAATTCGCATCATTTTGTTGGGAGTGCGACGGAGGCCAGATTGAGGCGCGAAGACGAAGTGATGCGAGAGCATCTCGCGTCGATGCGAGGGCATCGGCGAGGAGGAGCAACAAAGAGATGGGCCCGTCCCGCCCCAACCCTTTGGGCGGATGGGGGTTGCGGGCGATCTCTTTGTCGTTCGTCGTCAACGATACTACCGCATCGCCTCCTCCTCTCTTCGCGACCTCACCTCGCAAGACCCATCCGCAAAATGGTGCGAATTTCTGGGACAGGACACTAGTGATTCAGGTGTTACAGTCCACTAGCGGCCAAACCGATGGGTGCGGCTGCAATTATCAGGCCGCCTCCCGTTTCTGGTAGAGTAGACCGCTTTCCACGGAGTTTGAGATGCACGTCGAGAAGATGAAGGTGATGGCCAGCTCCGTCAGGAAGCTGCTGCGCCGTGGCGCTCAAAGTCATGCCGCCCGTCTGGTTCAAAAGCTGCATCCCGGGGATATCTCGCAAATCATCCAGGAGCTGAATGATCGCGATCAGCTGCGTATCTTCTCTTTGCTCGTGCAAGCAAATCGCGAACTGGCTGCGGGGGCGCTGACGGATCTCGGCCAGGAGCGTGGCATCGTCCTGCTGACCTCCCTTTCCGGCAGGGAAGCCGCGCTCCTTCTTCAGGAACTGGAAACGGACGACCGGGCTGCCTTCATCTCGGCTCTGCCCGAGGACCTGGCCAATCAGGTTCTGGACACCATGGGCCTGGAGGAATCAGTCCAGGTCCAGGGTCTGCTCGGCTACGAGAAGGAGACGGCCGGCCGGATCATGGCCCCCAACGTCTTTGCTCTCGGAGAAGACATATCGGTGAGTGAAGCTATTCAGACGCTCCAGAAGGCAGACGAGTTCGAGATGGTCTTCTACCTGTACGTCGTGGATGACCGTAATCACCTGGTTGGCGTCATCTCTTTACGCCAGCTGCTGACGGTTTCGCCCAGCACGCCGCTCAAGAAAATCATGTCGAGCGACGTGATTTCCGTCGCCACCGACACGGATCAGGAAGAGGTGGCAAACCAGGTGGCCCGGTACGATCTGCTGGCTGTGCCGGTTGTGGATCATGAAAACAAACTCGTAGGAGTGATTACGGTTGACGACGTCATCGACGTCATCCAGGACGAGGCCACTGAAGACATCCTTCATCTGGCGGGCGTCGAAGCCGACGACACCGTGCACAGCTCGGCCAGGAGCTCCATCCAGAGAAGGCTCCCGTGGCTGGGGCTGAACCTGATTCTCGCCCTGATGGCGGCTACGGTCGTCTACCTTTACGAGGACACCATTGCCGCTTTGCCCATGCTGGCCATATTTTTGCCAGTCGTGGCCGGAATGGGCGGCAACTCGGGAACCCAGGCTCTGACCTTGATGGTCCGAAGCCTGGCCCTGGGAGAAGTCGGTTGGAAGAACATGAGAGATGTGTTCACCAAGGAGCTGCTGGTGGGTATCGCCAACGGGATCGCCCTCGGTGTGCTGGCGGGAGGTGTCGGCTACCTGTGGTCCGACGGCAATGCGTCGGTTGGCCTGGCCCTGGCCTCCGCCATGGTCTGTACCATCCTGCTGGCCGGCATTTTGGGCACTCTGATTCCGCTGCTGCTGAACCGTCTGAGCGTCGATCCAGCCGTGGCTTCCGGCATCTTCCTCCATACCCTGACCGACGTCATCAGCTTTTTCTCCTTTCTGGGCCTGGCGACCCTCTTTCTGGATTCGCTGGGAACCTGATGAGCCATCACCAGTGCGAAGCGCTCACCCTCAGGAGCTATCCTTACTCTGAAGCGCATTTGATTGGGGTCTTCCTGACCCGCGAGGCCGGCCAGCTGCGCAGCATCGCCCACGGTGCCAGGAGCGGGCGGAGAAGCCGCTTCGGCAGCGGTCTCGAACCGCTGACCCATGTACGTCTGAAGTATTCTCAGAAAGAGGGTCAGGAGCTGGCGGTTCTTCGTGATCTCGAGATCGTTCAGGCCTTTCCCGCTTATGAACTGGACTGGCAGGCCAAACTCTACACGGCGTATTTCGCTGAGTTGTTGCTCGAATTCACAAACGAGGGGGAAGCCGTTGAGCAGATCTTTCGTCTGAGCCTGGCCGTGATGGGATCTGTGATGTCGATTCCGGTAATCCAGCTGGCCCGCTACTTTGAATTGTGGCTGCTGAGACTGGAGGGAGTGTTGCCGGATCTGGCCTCCAGGCTGCCCCGGGAGTTGGCTTCGAGGACATTGCGGCTCATGGCGAAACACCCGCGCGACCTGGTGAGTGATGAGTTGACGGAAGGGGAATTCAAAAGGCTGGGAAGGCTTTCGGAGGAGCTGATAGAATCCCACCTGGAAAAGAAGCTGAAGAGTTCAAGAATGTTAAAAGAGCTGCTCTAGTAGGTACTAATCGCTGCCGCTGGCGGCCGATCTTCCAGCTTTTCGGACCACTTCCGGGCACCCACGAACCGGATGAGAAAACGATGACATTTCAACGACTCATTCACCGACTTCTGGAGTTCTGGATGGACCAGGGATGCGTGATTCAGCAGCCCTACGATCTCGAGGTGGGAGCTGGAACCATGCATCCTGCGACGTTTCTCGGGGTGCTTGGCCCCGAGCCGTTCAGGGTGGCCTATGTACAGCCGTCGCGGCGTCCTGCCGACGGTCGGTATGCGGAGAATCCCAACCGTGTTTACAAACACCACCAGCTTCAGGTCATCCTGAAACCGTCACCGGCCGAGGTGCAAAGCCTTTATCTGGAGAGTCTGAGGTATCTGGGAATCGAGCTCAAGAGGCATGACCTTCGATTTGAGGAAGATAACTGGGAAAGCCCGACTCTGGGCGCATGGGGGATAGGGTGGCAGGTGCTTCTGGACGGGCTTGAAATCACGCAGTTCACCTACTTTCAACAAGCCGGGGGCCAGGATCTGATGCCGGTCTCCGCCGAAATTACTTACGGTCTGGAGAGGATTGCGACTTTTCTCAGCGATCAAGGCAACCTGTTCGATCTGGATTGGAACGGGGAACACACCTACGGTGCTCTGAGAAGGAGGGATGAGTTCGAGTTCTCGAAGTACAGCTTTGAAGTTGCAGACAGGAAAACTCTTTTCCAGCTCTTCGATCTATACGAGCAGGAGTGTCAGACGGCACTGAGCGAGGGTTGCGTCCTCCCCGCTTATGACTATTGTCTGAAGTGCTCGCACACTTTCAATCTGCTGGACAGCCGCGGGGCCATCAGCGTGACTCAGCGCGTCGAGCTCATTGCCAGGGTACGACAGCTGGCAGTGGGCGTAGCCGCGCGATACGTGGAGATCGATGAACACGTTTCTGTTTGAGCTGGGGACCGAGGAAATCCCGGCCAAGATGATTGAGCCGGCCCTGATGCAGCTGGAAGGCAATTTCCGGAAGCTCCTGAGTGAGGCCTCCGTCGAAGCCCGTCGGATTCGGGTCTTCAGCTCGCCTCGCAGATTGGCCCTGCTGGCGGAGGATCTCCCGGATGCCCAGCCCGACCGGCAATCAACGATCATCGGCCCCCCGGAGAGGATAGCCCGTGGCGAGAGCGGAGAACTGACCACGGCCGGAGAGGGTTTTGCTCGTCAGCATGGAATTCCGGCCCATCGGCTGGCTACGTTTGAGACCGACAAAGGAAGCTATCTCGGCTTCCAGCAGGTCAGTCCGGGGTCGCCAACGCCTGCCGTGCTGGCCGGCGGACTGGGAGTCGGGATTGCCTCGATGGCCTGGTCCAGGAGCATGTACTGGCGTGAGAGTCGGTTTCGGTTTGTTCGCCCCATCCGGTGGCTGGTCGCTCTCTGGAACACCCAAGTCGTGGATTTCGAGTTTGAGGGAATCAAGTCCAGTCGCCGGTCCAGCGGGCACCGGTTCCTGGGGGATACGGAAGTCGAAATCCCCTCTCCGGACCGCTATGTAGAGTTGTTACGAGAGAACTTCGTGCTGGTGGATGCCGACGAGCGCCGCGCCAAGATCCAGAGCGAACTGAGCCGGTTGACACCTGCCGGCTGTACGGTCGTGGATGATCCGGAGCTGTTCAACCTGACCTGTTTCCTCAACGAGTATCCAACTGCGGTGATGGGCCGGTTCGAGAGTTCTTTTCTCGAACTGCCCCGGGAGATTCTGGTGACGGTTATGAGACATCACCAGAAGTACTTTGCCGTGACCGGAGACTCCCGGCAGCTTGAGCCACTCTTTCTTGCCGTTACCAACACCTCGGGCGATCCCGACGGACGGATCCGGGCCGGGCACGAGCGCGTACTTCGTGCTCGTCTGGAAGATGCTGTTTTCTTCTGGGAGTCGGATCGCAAGACGAAATTGCAAGAGCGCGTCGAGAGCCTCGCCAAAGTCACTTTTCAGCAGGCACTCGGGACTTACCTGGACAAGACCATGCGTGTACAGGAGATCTGTCGTCGGCTCTCACCGGATAACCAGAATCTCTACCAGGCAGCCCTGCTGTGCAAGACCGATCTGACGACGGCAACCGTGTTCGAAATCAGTGAACTGCAGGGGGTAATGGGAGGGCTCTATGCGGATGAGGAGGGATACCCGGAGGAGGTCTGGCGGGCCATTTACGAACACTACCAGCCCGTTTCCCTGGACGACCCTCCGCCAACTACCGGCAATGGCGCCCTCCTTTCCATCGCTGACCGACTCGACACTATTGTCGGATGCTTCAGTATCGGGATTCAACCGCGCGGGTCAAGCGATCCCTTCGGTCTGCGGCGGCAGGCTCAGGGGCTGATCAAAATACTCATGGACCGCGGTGTGGACTGGGAAGTCGATGATCTGCTCGATTTTGCATGTGCGGCCCTGGACACGAATTCTGTCGATCTGCGAAGTCAGGTCAGCGTCTTTCTGGGGAGACGGTTGCGCCGCATTCTCGAAGTGCAAGGCATTGAATATGATGTCGTGAATGCCATCCTGGAAGCGGGAATGGGCAGCGTAGCCGGGGCTCGACGCCGGGCCGAGGCACTGCAGGCAATCCGGGGAGAGCCCGAGTTCGAGGCGCTGGCCGTCGCCTTCAAACGCATTCGCAATATTCTCAGCACCCGCGAAGCTGATGAAGGCGGGGTCGACGAGTCCCTGCTGGTTGAGAGTGCAGAGCAGAACCTGTTCGCTGTTTTCTGCGATGTGCAGTCGAATCTGGCTGAACCTCTGGCCTCGGGAGATTATCCAACCGTGCTGTCCCGAATCGGCTCCCTCAGTGAACCCGTGGATCGCCTCTTCGATGAGGTCATGGTTCTGACCGAAGACCGACAACTCAGGGGGAACCGGTTGCGCCTGCTTCACCACATTTCTCAGATGTTCCTGCAGGTGGCGGACATTTCACAAATCGTTCGAAAAGGGTAGACCTGCGAGAATGGGAGTGCCATGACACAAAAAGCCGTGAAAGTTACAGAACCGGAGGGGAAGCTGGGAGTGCTCCTGGTTGGGATGGGAGCTGTCAGTACGACATTTGTCGCCGGAGTCGAGGCCATCAAGAGGGGGCTGGGTAAGCCAATTGGATCGCTGACTCAATACGGCACCATCCGTCTCGGAAAGAGAACCGAGGCACGAGTCCCTAGAATATGCGATTTTGTACGGCTGGCCGGAATCGACGATCTTGTCTTCGCATGCTGGGATATTTTTGAGGACGACTGTTTCGAAGCAGCCACCAAGGCCGGCGTACTTCGCGCCGAGCTGCTGGCCAGCCTGGAAACGGAATTACGTGCGATTCGACCGATGAGGGCCGTCTTTGACCGCCGTTATGTCAAGAGGCTGGACGGGTCTTTCGTCAAACAGGCCGCCAACAAGCTGGAACTGGCCGAACAGGTCATGGACGATATTCGACAGTTCCAGGATCGGCATGGGATTCGGCGTTGTGTCATGATCTGGTGTGGCAGCACCGAGGTCTACATCTCACCCACCGACGTGCATTCCAGCCTCGCCCGCCTGGAAGAGGGATTGCGCTCCAACCACCGGGATATCCCTTCCAGCATGGTCTACGCCTACGCCGCCCTGAAACTGGGGATACCGTTCGCGAACGGAGCTCCCAACCTCACCGTGGATGTGGCTGCCATGCACGAGTTGGCGGAGCAGCAAGAGGTCCCTCTGGCCGGTAAGGATTTCAAGACCGGCCAGACGCTGATGAAAACCATCCTCGCTCCCGGTCTCAAGGCCCGGCTTCTGGGTCTTTCGGGCTGGTTCTCAACCAACATCCTGGGCAACCGCGACGGAGAGGTGTTGGATGATCCCGGGTCCTTCAAGACCAAGGAAGAGAGCAAGCTGGGTGCACTGGACTACATTCTTCAGCCGGCTGTGTATCCGGACCTGTATAAGGACTTCTGCCACAAGGTGCGAATCAATTACTACCCTCCCCGCGGTGACAACAAGGAGGGTTGGGACAATCTGGATATCTTCGGCTGGCTCGGTTATGACATGCAGATCAAGATCGATTTCCTGTGCCGAGACAGCATCCTGGCGGCGCCCCTGGTGCTGGATCTTGCACTCTTTCTCGACCTCGCCCAGCGTACGGGAATGTCCGGAATCCAGGAATGGCTCTCTTTTTACTTCAAGAGCCCCATGACGCTGCCCGAGCTGTACCCTGAGCACGACATCTTCATCCAGCTGATGAAGCTGAAGAACACGCTCAGATACCTGCAGGGTGAAGAGCAGATCACCCACCTGGGGCTGGACTATTATGACTAGAGTTCCACGTTTCACGTTCCACGTTCCACGTTGATTGTCCACGTTTCGCGTTCCACGACCGGAGACAACGTGGAATGTGGAACCTGGAAACGTGGAATTCTCTTTAGCGCAGATTCCGGTTTAGCTCGTCCCGGATCTGGATGCGGTGCTTTTGGAGGGTTGTCCCGGTCGCACGGTCGAGCTGCACGTGACTCTTGATCAGATTGACCTGGGCCCGCAGCTCGGTGACCGTCGCCAGGAGCAGATCCCGCTGGGCCTCGATCACCGTTCGGGTCGTTCCCCGTCCCACTTCGAATCGAGCCTGTTCGCCCTCCAGCCGTTCGTGCCCCAGTCGAACCGTAGCGGAAGCGGCTTCCAGGCTTGCCCGATTCATGTCGATCTCGGTCAAAGCCTCCCTGATCTCTCGGGCGACACGCTGGGCCGCGGCCTGGCGCTTCAACTCGGCCCGCTGAAGGTTGATCTGGGCCTTGGCGTTGTCTGCGCGCGCGTCCTCATTGCCGAAAGGCAGGCGCAGATCCAGGCCCACAGTGTAACCATAGAAATCACCACTCAGGAGCTGCTCGAACGAATCGCCGACTCCGCCCGGTTCGAAGCCCACAATCGGAGGATTCTCGAAGCCGCCCGAGAAATCGCGAAAGACCCGATTCCCGCCCAGACCAATCAGTCGAAAGGCCAGGACCATGTCCAGCTCCGGTTTGAGCTGATTCCTGGTTCGGCGCAACTCGACGCGGCTGTTGACGATCTCTGCGTCGGCCTGCTGCAGATCCGGACGTCGTTCCCTGGCTCTGGACATGTGGAGATCAAAGTCCCCCGAGACCGGTTCGGGAGCAAAGGGCCTTTGAGTCGGCAGGATCGATGCGTTCAGTTCACGAGGGTCCTCGAAGGAGGTGATCAGAGCAACCAGTCGATCCTGGATCTGTCTGCTGCCGAACTCCGAGCGAACCAGCTGTTCTTGACGGGAGGCAACTTCGGCTTCGGCTTCCACGACTTCCAGATAGGCCACCGAACCGACTTCGAAACGAGCCTGATTCTGGGAGAGAACCTCCTGGGCAAGCTGCAGGGATTTCTGCTTTACACCGATATCGCGGCGTGAGAAGAGAAGATCCCAGTAGGCAATCTGCACCTCGGTGACCGTTTTCAGCACCTGCTGTGCGAACTCCATCTCGCCGATGTCGACACGGTTGCGGGCCACTTCCAGCCGATATTCGGTGTCGATTTTCCCAAATCCCCTCATCAGGTTCTGCCGGAACTCGATCTTCAGGTCGGTGTCAATCGCCGGAACCAGGCTGGTGAAAAAGTTGGTAGAGCGGTTGCGTGCCCCTGAGAAACCGGCCTCTATAGTGCTTCCCTTCGAGAAGGGTTTGCGGAAGGAGAGATCGTAGTTCGTGAAGATGTCGGTGATCGTGTCTCCACCGGCCAGAATGCTGTCGGTGGGCGCATTGGTCCGATCCCAGTTGAAACCGAAGGAGGTGAGGGGGTCGTACTCGCTCCTCACCTTTTCGGCTTCCCAGGTCGAGAAAACCGGTTCGAGCTTCCGAAGGTTGACGCCCAGATTGTTGTGCAGAGCCATCTCGATGGCGTCTCGCTCAGAGAGCAGCAACTCGTTGCCTCTCAGCTCTCCTTCCACCCGGGTCTGGCCCTCCACGACTCGACCCACGGTCTGATCTCTCCGGTATCTGGAGAACAAATCGGTCACACCGCCCGCCTCACAGTTTGACCCGAGGACGTTGAGCACAAGGCACATCAGACAAGCAAGAACAGGTGCGCATAATCTCATAGCGTGATCTCCTGGTATCTGGGCTGAAGTGGATCTCCGGCCCGGAAGCTCGCTCATCCACCACCGATTCAAGCACTACAGTCCACTAAAACGTGCCCTGCCGGGCTTGCGGGGAAGGGATAACGTCCGCAGACCGCTGACCTGCCCCCAGGAACGAGTCCACTCTCTAAGTTAGACCTGGGACCATTTGAAGTCCACTCCATGGTATAGAACTCTGGGCCTGGGACCTGGGTAATCTGGCCTCCGGCGCCGGCGGCCGATAGGCCAAGGCGCTGTGAGGGAGCTACCATCAGAAGGTGTGTAAATAGCATAGGCGGTGAGTATCCTTCCGGGTTGATTTAAAACCCAGGGCCGAAAGGCCCGCAACGGAAGGAGTACACACCGCATGAGCAAGCAGAAGATTGAGGAAAGTGTGGAGTCAAGAGTTTGTTTCGAGGAGCTGGAAGATTGGGTGCGGGAGAAGATCCAAGGCTGGGTTCAAGAGCTGCTGGAGGAGGAAGTCACGGAGTTATTAGGGCGGCGTAAGAGTGAGCGGCGAAGGGCCGTGGACGCTCCGTCGGGCTATCGCAATGGATATGGGAAGCCGAGGCATCTGACGCTGAGCTCGGGGACGATCCAGGTTCGAAGGCCTCGAGTGCGGGATCTAGAGGAACACTTTGAAAGTCGGGTGTTGCCCCTGTTTGCCAAGCGGACGCGGCAGGTTCGAGAACTGATCCCTGAGCTGTACTTGCATGGTCTGGCGCTGGGGGATTTTGATCTGGCTCTGAGAGGGCTTTTAGGGGAAAAGGCGCACCTGTCGTCCTCCACGGTGGCCAGATTGAAAGAGAAGTGGCAGGCCGAATGGGAAGTCTGGCAGAGTCGACCCTTGAATGATCTGGAAGTGGTGTATTTATGGGTAGATGGAATCTACGTCAAGGCGGGTCTGGAGAAGGAAAAGGCAGTCCTGCTGGTGGTGCTGGCCGCCTTAAGTGACGGAAGCAAAGCCGTGGTGTCGGTCACGAGCGGCTATCGGGAATCGACTCAGAGCTGGTCGGAAGTACTGCGCGACTTGAAGCGCCGGGGGATGGGCTGTCCACGGCTGGTGATCGGAGACGGCCACCTGGGCATCTGGGGAGCTTTGCGCAACGTCTATCCCCAGGCCGAGGAGCAGCGCTGCTGGAATCATCGGATCGTCAACCTGCTGGCCAAGCTCCCTAAGCGAGTGCACAAGCCGGCCTTGCTGATCCTGCGGCAGATCCCTTACGCCGAGACTCGAGAAGAAGCACAACGACTCAAGAAGGTTTTTCAGCACTGGTGCCGGCAGCGAGGGCTGACTCTGGCGGCTGAGCTAATCGAGCAGGACTGGGACCGGATGGTGACCTTTTACAACTATCCAAAGAAGCAGTGGCAGCATCTGCGAACCACCAATCCAGTGGAGTCACCGTTTGCCGCTCTTCGGCTGCGAACGGACGCGGCCAAGCGATTCAAGAAAGTGGAAAACGCCCAGGCGGTGATCTGGAAGATGCTGTTGGTGGCGGAGCAGCGATTCCGCCGGTTGAAGGCACCGGAGCTGATGAAAGCCGTCTACCAGGGCGCCAAATATGTCAATGGAGTCCCGGTCAACCAAGTCCCGGAGGAGAAAGCCGCCTGATGTTTTTCCACACCTATTGACAAGAGCTCGCTGTGAGGCCGTCGCTGGTTGTACTCCCTGCGCCATCTCTCGGCCAACACCTTCGCTTCCCACAACGTGTCGAAGACTTCTACGTTCAGCAGTTCATCCCGCAGTTTTCCGTTGAAGCTCTCCACATATCCATTCTCCCAGGGGCTGCCGGGCTCGATGTATAAGGTCCTCACCCCAACAGCCTTCAGCCAGTCCCGAACCGCCTGAGCCGTAAACTCCGACCCGTTATCGGACCGTGATTGGCGACAGTTAGAATTCCCCGCGACGACAAATAGAAATCCCCGCTTTTTCAGGGCTGATCCTGACCATGAGGGCATGGTTAAGGATCAGCAAGTGCGGAGGCTAGTGAAGTTGAAAAAGAACGAGAAGACGCTAACGATGGCGGCGGCGAGAGCGGGGCTGTCGCGAAAGACGGCTCGGAAGTACCTGAAGTCGGGAAAGCTGCCGAGCCAGTGTCAGCCGGAGCGGTATTGGAGAACTCGATCGGATCCGTTCGAGTCGGTATGGCCGGAAGTGGAAGAGATCCTGAAGCGATCGCCGACGGTGGAGGCGACAGCGGTGTTCGAGTATTTGTGCCGTCAGCAGGAAGGGGCCTTCCAGCAAGGCCAGTTGAGAACACTGCAGCGGAGGATCAAGCAGTGGAAGGTAGAACACGGAGAAGCGAAGGAGGTGATGTTCCCGCAGAAGTATAGGCCGGGACATCAAGCACAATCGGACTTTACCTTTATGGGGCGTCTGGGAGTGACGATCCAGGGTCAGCCGTTTCCCCATCTGCTGTACCACTTTGTGTTGGCCTACTCGAACTGGGAAGCGACCACGCTGTGTTTCAGTGAGTCGTTTGAGAGCCTCAGCCTGGGGCTTCAGAACGCGTTGTGGGAGTTGGGGGCGCTACCCGAGGAACACCGAACAGACCGGCTCTCGGCGGCAGTCAACAACCTGAAGCGGGAAGAGTTCACCGAGCGCTATCAAGGGTTGCTGAACCACTTCGGGATGCGCTCGAGTCGCACCCAGGCAGGCAAGGCACACGAGAACGGGGATGTGGAACAGGCCCATCACCGCTTGAAACGGGCCATCGAGCAGGAACTGCTGCTGCGGTGCAGCCGTGATTTTTCCAGCCGGGAAGAGTACGAGGGCTTTGTAGCGGTGATTGTGGCCCGGCGCAATGCGGCCCGACAAAAGCGCCTGGGAGAAGAGCTGGCAGTGATGCGCCCGTTGCCGGCACGCCGTCTGGATGACTTCACCCGGCAGTGGGTGAAAGTCTCCCCCAGTAGTACGATCCGGGTTCGCCACAACACCTATTCGGTGGACAGCCGGTTGATCGGCGAGCGAGTGCAAGTGCGGGTGTGGGCGGATCAAGTGGAGATCTACTACGGGGGACGGAGCCATTCACGGATGCCCCGCTTGCGAGGAGAAGGCAAGCATCGCATTGACTACCGGCACGTGATCCATTCGCTGGTGCGAAAACCGGGAGCTTTTCTTCGCTATCGCTGGCGGGAGGATCTGTTTCCGGGGATCTTGTTTCGAGTCGCCTACGACGAGCTGCGCCAGGATTGTCCGGCCACGGCGGATCGCCAATATCTGAAAATCCTCGAGTTGGCTGCCCAGGAAGGAGAGCAGCGGGTGCGAGAAGCGCTTCAGGGGCTGATTGAGAGGGGACAAAGAATCCGTTTCGAAGCACTACGAGAATGCCTCGTCGATCCGGTGGTGGAACCCTGGAAAGTGGCGGTGGAGAAGATGGACGTGGGCCTCTACGACACGCTTCTGGAGAGCCGGGAGGTGAGATCATGAGCACAGGCAACTTGATCCGGCTTCGCGAGTGCCTTATCCAGCTGCATCTACCGGCCTTTCGGGAGCACTACGCCGCCCAGGCGGCACTGGCCACCAAGGAAAGTCTGTCCTATCCCCGGTTTCTACTCTCGTTAAGTGAGATCGAGGTGGTGGAGCGGCACGAGCGCAAAATCCAGCGCTTGCGCCGAATCTCGAAGCTTCCCTGGGAGAAAACGCTGACGGCGTTGGACCGCTCGCGCTTGCCCCAAAGCGTGGATCGACAACTGACGGCGCTGCTGGAAGGGACGTTTTTGGATCGCGCCGAGAACGTCTTGGCTTTCGGCAACCCTGGAAGCGGCAAGACGCATCTGGTCTGTGCTCTGGGCCAGGAGTTGATTCTGCTGGGGCGCCGGGTTCTGTTCTCTACCTGCGCCCTGCTGGTACAGCGATTGCTGCGGGCCAAGATCGATCTGACCCTGGAGAAGGAGCTCAAGAAACTGGATCGCTTCGAAGCTCTCATAGTCGATGACATCGGCTACGTTCAGCAAAGTCGGGAGGAAATGGAGGTTCTTTTCACACTGCTGGCCCATCGCTACGAACGTCGCAGCATCTTGCTGACCAGCAACCTGATCTTCTCGGACTGGGAGAGGATCTTCAAGGACCCCCTGACAACGGCAGCAGCTATCGATCGGCTGGTGCACCACAGCGTGATTCTGGAACTCAACGTCTCGAGCTACCGAATGGAGAGCGCCAAGGCAAAGCAGCAGGGAACCACGGAATGAGGAAAACGGGAGGAGGTCAAATCCGGGCAAATCGGCTGATTGGGCCCCCGGAAGTGCTGGCTGGGGACGATAGACGAGTGCCCGCCAAGGGGAGAGATCGTACAGCTCCCTACGGAGGCCGCTCAGGATCCTCGTGGATCTGGTCCACTCCCCTGGACACCGGCGCGAGCGAGGGGGAGCTCCCTTCGGGCTACGCTCTCACTCCGTCCCCTTCGCATTCTAAGAACAATCTCTCTTTTTTACAGAAAGGAGGACCGCGGAAAAGAGTCGTCTCAGAGGACGGCTACAGCTCTTTTTTATTTAATCCCTTTGGTGGGGATTTCCAGTTGTCGCCGCGGGAATAATAATCGTCGTTGATCACGGACCGAATGTATTCAGGCACTCCCCGATCCACGAACAACTCCGCCAATCGATCCAACACGTCCTGGTGATTCATCTGTCGTTGAACCTCAATGGCCAGACACTCCCGGGTGTATTCATCCAGTAGGGTTAATAATCGAAAGGCCCTTCCGTCATGGGTTCGCTCATGCACGAAGTCATAGCTCCAGACGTGATCCTTGTGAGCCGCTCGTAACCGAACGCAGGATCCATCATGAAGCCACAGTCTCCTTCGTTTCGGCTGTCTGGACGGGACTTTCAGCCCCTCCTGTCTCCACAACCTCTCCACCCGCTTGTGATTCACTTTCCACCCTTCCCAACGAAGCATGGCCGTGATCCGTCGGTAGCCGTATCGCCCGTAGTGCGTGGCCAACTCCACCATCTCAGCCACCAATCGAGCCTCATCATCGGGGATATGCCTTTCCCTTCGCTGGGTCGATCGAGCCTGTCCCAGCACTTGGCAGGCCCGACGTTCGGAGACGCGCTCTGCTCCCAATCTCTCCCTCACCCACACCACTGCGCGTCTCCTCTTCGTCGGGCCTAGAAGTTTCCCGAGGAAACTTCCTTTAGGATCTGCTTGTCCAAAGACAGATCTGCCACTAGCTTCTTCAACCGGGCATTCTCCTTCTCCAACACCTTCAACCGCTTGGCCTGATTCAGTCGAAGCCCTCCGTACTCCTTGCGCCACCGGTAGTAGGTCTGCTCGGTCACCCCAATCTGTTTGCACACCTGGCCCACCGTCTGTCCTTGGGCTAGACCTGCCTCTGCCTCACGCAGCTTCATGATGATTTGTTCTGCCGTAAACCGCTTCCGTGCCATCCTTGCCTCCTTCCTAAAACCGAAAATCCTAACATTCAACTTGGACCCGTTTTAGGGGGCAGAGGTCACTCTTTGAGTTTCCGCAACAGGGCCGTGAGTGTGCGGATCGAATCGTACAGCAACTGCGAGTCGGTGGGATGATGAATGTCACTTTCCACCGCTGTGGCATCGACTCGGATCTTCTTACCCTTTTCCAACCCTTCACCCGCCGCCCATCGGATCAGCACTCGATTGATCTTCTCCCAGCTGGAAGCTCGAATCCGGCTAATGTTGTCTTGCAGACAGCTTTTGCACGGTGTCCATCCCAAGGGCAGGCGGCAAAACGCTCGAAGGCTGATCGAGTCGGCCAGGTGGAAGGCCAGCTTCTGGTAGGAGAGCTGCTGCCAGGTCTTCAGAACGGCACAACGCAGCACCTGTTCGGCACTGAGTCCTGGCGAGCCCTTTTGTGGATCCGTCTTGTCAGACAGATCCTGTAAAACCAAGTCCAGGATCTCTGGATTGTCATCCAGGATCCGGGAGATCATCTGCAGTTCGTAGCTGAGTTGGTGATCGGGCCACAGGGGCGTGAGCGGCAGCTGATTTTCTCGGTTCTTTCTCATTTTGGGAGCTCCGGGTTTGGCATAAGTTCTTTTGTTTCAGTGTTTTAGTAGACTCATCTTAACAAAAGAAGGTGACAAAATCGGAGCTCCAAAATGTGACCTTTCTCCTTTATTTCCAATCATTTACAATCGAACGGACGGGAACTAGCTAGTCGGAAGTCGGCAAACTACATCGGAAGCCCGACCAGTCTACGGAACGGTCGGGCTTCTTTTGTCTGAGGCAGTTACTACATGGCGGGTACCCTGCGGTTACAGGCAGTTGAGCAGGTCTTCGAAGATCGGATGCTACACCCACTGCTGTTGCTCCAGGTGCTTGTATCGACGCCATGAGATTGAGCGTGATCGAGACTGCGGGAAGTGAAGAACAGGATGGCCCTCGGAGCCTAGCCCGGATTATGCAAAAGATCTGAATCCGAGTGAGATTCTGGCTCCAGGAAAAAGCCGTAGCCCTCTGATATAAAAGGGTTTAGAGAAACAAAGACCCTAAACAGGAGCTACGGCAATGTTGAAAGCAGTCTGCCAGAATACCCTGCCATTTCACAGCCACAGAAAGATCACGGCTCGTTTTGATGGGGGGAGCCTCACTTCCGACGCAGGATGGTTGTTGTTTGGATCCCTGGATCGTCAACATCGATTGTGCGAGGGCTTCAGTTCGTGTATTGCGGAAAGTCGAGACCGACGCTACGTTCGTCATGACCTGTTGAAGTTGATCCGACAACGAGTCTTGCAGATCGTGGCCGGCTACGAAGACTGTAACGACGCCGATACGCTGCGCTCGGATCCGATGCTCAAGACCGTCTGTGATCAGTTGCCAGAGAGCGATCCCGATTTGGCCACCCAGCCGACTTTCTCCCGCCTGGAGAACTCCGTCACCAAGAAGGATCTGATGCGTCTGAGCCGGTGGCTGCTAGGCCGTTATGTGCGCTCCCTGAAGAAGAGACGTCCCAGCAAGATCATCCTGGATCTGGACAGTACCGACGACCACACTCACGGCCAACAGGAGTTCTCCTTCTACCACGGGTATTACCGAAACCACATTCTGCATCCTTTGCTGATCTTCGATGCCGACACGGGAGACCTGGTCTGTGCCGTGTTGAGACCTGGCAACAAGGGGGCTGCCTCTCACATCGTGCCCATTCTGAAGCGAGTCGTGGAGGCCATCCGACAAGCAGTGGGGACGGATGTCGAGATTGAGATTCGGGCCGACAGCGGCTTTGCCACGCCTCGGCTCTACGAGTTCTGTGAATGTGAAGAGAATAAACTCCAGTATGTCATTGGGTTAAGTCGAAACCCTCGCCTGCAGCGAGTGGTCGAGCCCCTGCTGGATTCGACTCGGCTGAGGTTCCTTGAGCTGGAGGAAAAACAGCGTCAGTTTGACGAGTTTCTTTATCGAGCCCACAGCTGGGATCGATCCCGTCGCGTCATTGTCAAAGTGGAGGTCGATCAGCGTGGCATCAATCGTCGCTTTGTAGTTGCCAACCGGGACGATCTCTGCTCCCAATCACTTTATGACCACTACACAAACCGAGGGCAGACCGAGAACTTCATCAAGGCCTTCAAGAATCATCTGAGCATGGACCGACTCAGCTGTCATCGATTCCTGGCCAATCAGTTTCGACTCCTCCTGCATGCACTGGCTTACCAGATGTTCGTGCGCCTGCGCGACTATCTTCACGGAACCCCCTGGCACAAGCTCGAAATCGAAACCTTGCGTCGTCGGGTCCTCAAGATTGGGGCCCGGATCCGACAAACCACTCGACGCATCTGGGTCCATCTTTCCTCAGCCTTCCCCGAACAACCCCTCTTCCACCTCGTCTTGAGTCGCCTGAACTCCAGTTAGCTTTTCCCAGCTCCCCCGAAAAACCGCTTCCGACACTCATCCAGGCCCAGATCTGTCTGAAATTCACTCCCCAAACCACTCAAACGCCTCGCCAACCCATATTCTTCGCAAATCCGCCTGTCACACCTGCCCGCTTCCGAGTTGGGCCACTTCTCGAGTCGTTTTTCAACACCGAACTACGGTTCTTGCATAATCCGGGCTAGGGGGAGCTCGCTGGTCAGGTTAAGAATCGGGGACGCCTTTTCGGGGATTTTATTAGTTTCTTCCGTCTTTGAACTGGGCTTGAAAGGCCAAAGGAGTCAGGATGCAGAGAACCCGAATGTTGGTTTTGGCTTTGGTAGCACTCGGTCTGAGTGCAGTGGTCACGTATTTGATTTACCGCGAGTTGAATTCGCGAATGGCAACCGAGGAGGTTGCAACCAACCAACTCGTGATTGCGGCTCAGCCGCTTTCAGTGGGGATCCCGATCGAGCCCCAGCACCTGAAGGTCATCGACTGGCCTGGAGAGCCGCTGGAAGGCAGCTACGCCACTACCGATGAATTGATTGGTCGTGGAATACTCTTCCCCATACAGACGAACGAGCCTATGTTGGATGCCAAGCTCACCGCCGAGGGAAGCGGTGCTGGTCTGGCGGCCACCATCCCGGAAGGCAAAAGGGCCCTGGCCGTGAGAGTCGATGACGTGGCTGGCGTGGCCGGATTCGTTTTGCCGGGAACCAGGGTGGACATCCTCCTGAGTGGTCAGATCAAGGGACCGGGCATTGATGTCACCACTGTCGTATTGGAGAACGTACAGGTTCTCTCTGCGGGGCAAAACGTCGAATACGATTCGGCGGGCAAGCCCCAGAAAGTTCCGGTGGTCACGCTTCTGCTGACCCCTGAGGAAGCTCAAAAGTTGACCCTGGTCACGATCGACGGCCGGATTCGGCTGACGCTGCGCAATCCCCTGGATCTTACAGTAGAAAAGCCGAAGGCGACAATGGTGGATGAGCTGTACAGGGGGGCGCTCCCTGCGCCGAAGAGGGTGCGACGGGTGCCGCCGGCGCCGCGGGCACCACGGCCGGGGCCGCCGCCGCCGCGGGTTGAGACTTTCGTGGTCGAGCTGATCCAGGGTGAGAGGCGACAGTCTAAGAGCTTCCAGAGCCAGGAAGATGCCGAGGCTTCGGGACGGCGCCAGTAACGATAGCAGCAAGAGCCGCAACTAGCACAAAGTTCGGCAGTTAAAACCAACCGGGGATTTAAGCTTCGCTCGCGAGAGCAGGCTGGAAGGAGTAGCAAATGAAGATGCGTAGTACGATTCTGCTCCTGAGCGGGATGCTTCTCGTCTCCCTGGTGCCAGCTTCTGTGGCCCTGGAGGCCAGTCAGGCGGGTATGGAACCGCCGAAACTGAGAGTCCTGCTGGGAAAATCGCTGATCGTCAATTCCGACCGAGCCTTGCGAAGGGTTTCCGTGTCGGATCCCAAGGTTGCGTCGGCTCTGGTTATCACAGAAAGGCAGGTCCTGATACACGGGCTGCGGGCAGGAATCGTCAGCCTCATCCTGTGGACACAGGAAGAACAGCCCCGAACTTTTGACCTGGAAGTCCTCCTCGATCTGGCCAGAGCCCGGGAAGTCGGGAAGGGGGTGCTTCCGGACGAGCCGATTGAGCTGAGTCAGAACGAGGGCTCTCTGATCCTGACGGGAACTGTGTCAACCGTAACCGCCGCGTCCTGGGCCGAGGCTGCTGCCGGCACACTGACTAACAACGTTGTCAACCTCCTGGATGTGTTCGAAAACCGTGACATGATCCTGCTGCAGGTTCGTTTTGCGGAAGTGGACCGGCAGGTGACCGATGAATTCGGATTTAACATTTTCAGCACCGGCGGAGTGAATACTTTCGGTACCTTGTCGACCGGGGCGTTCGGCCCGCCCGGTATTTCGGGGAACATCGCGGGGACGATTGGAGCCCCTCTCACCGGCTCGACCGGAAACTTCCGTCTAACCGACCTTCTGAACCTCTTTCTGTTCCGGACCGATATCAATATAGGCATGACTCTGAGAGCTCTCGAGGCCGAGAATCTGCTCCAGATTCTAGCCGAGCCCAACCTTCTGACGCTCAACGGGCAAGAGGACAGTTTCCTGGCCGGTGGAGAGTTTCCTTTCCCCGTGGTTCAGGGAGGGCAGAGCTTCAACCTCAGCATCCAGTTTCGTGAGTTTGGAATTCGATTGGTGTTCACTCCGGAGATCCAGTTGGACGGGCTGATCCGGCTCACGGTGGAGCCGGAAGTCAGTTCACTCGACTTCGCCAATGCCGTGAACATTTCAGGGTTTCTGATCCCTGCCCCGAATACACGCCGCGCCATAACTCAAGTGGAACTGAGAGACGGACAGAGCTTCGCCATCGCAGGACTTCTGGACAATCGCCTGGTCAAGAACGCCAGCAAGATACCCCTGTTGGGCGATATCCCGGTTCTTGGAAAGCTGTTCAGGAGCCGCGCGCTCGACAAGACCAATGCAGAGCTTCTGGTGACGGTGACTCCTCGGCTGGTGAATGCGCTGGAGGCTGATCAGTTGCCTGAAGGTCCGGTCTTTCCGATCCCCTTTCTGGACACCGACTTGTTTGATCAGGAGCTCGAAGAAGTGCAAGCCGAAGCTACATCCGGAGGATCCTGAGGGTAAAAATTCGGGCACTCTGAGCCCACGCGGCTCTTGGTTGAAATCGATCGGCCTTTGCTAGCCCCTTTATGGGACAATGAAGGAACTATGGCAAATTCGAGGGTAAGCATAGGACTCATTGCGGGCGCCAAGGGGCTTCAAGAGTTGAAGGAAAGACTTGCCTCACAAGTGGGTATTGAGGTAGTGACCGAGACCACGGAATACGCCTCGGAATCAAACCCCAGTGCTTTTAACCGTTTCGTGCGTACCAATCCGGACATCATCATTCTTGAGGCCCAGGGACTCGTAAAGACGACCGACGCCCTGACCGTCTTACGATCCCGGGTGCCGGACGCCTGGCTGCTGGCGCTCTCCGAAGCCAAGGACCCGATGGTGATCATTGAGGCGGTCAGAGCGCGGGCGCGGGAATTCCTTCCCAAGCCGATATCCGAACAGGCCCTGAGCCAGGCCATCGAGCGCTTCAAGGCACACAAGTTCCGCGATAAAGAAGTTAAGGAAATCGGCCGGGTCTACTGGGTAACGTCCGGGAAAGGGGGAGTCGGCACTACGACGGTCGCGATCAATCTGGCCGCATCGATGTCGAAAATGGTGAGTGCCCGAGTTGTGATGGTCGACCTGAGCCGGCCGGTGGGAGATGCAACTCCCTATCTCAATCTGCGAAGCGAGTTCACGGTGACGGATGTGCTGGCCAACGTCGACCGACTCGATCCGGTGCTTCTCGAGAGCTATGTAACCAGTGCAAAGGGGGTATCCGTGCTCCCGGGGGCGCGGGATTTCCGCTCCGGACAGGTTCTCACCAGTGAATCCATCGAGACGCTGGTCGATGTGGCCCGACAAGCCTATGCCCATGTGATTATCGACCTGCCCGGATCCCACAGTGAGGAGGTCCTGGGCTTGATGGCCAACGTCTCGCAGGACATCCTCATTGTCCTGACCCCGGAACTCCCGGCGGTGTGGCGGACTCACCGGCTGCTCTCGTACCTGGAGACGATTATGCACCCGGAGGAACTGAATCCAAAAACGCATCTGGTCCTGAATCGTGCGGACAGTCGCACGGAGCTTTCCCGTTCCGACATTGAGAAGACGCTGGAGCGACCGATCAAGTGGAAGTTGAGCGACGACTTCCGGGCGGCGATCGACGCCATTAACGCTGGATCTCCACTCGTTACGCTGAACCACTCGGGACTGGCGGCCGACTATGAAAAGCTGGCCCAGGGCCTGACTGGTGTAAGGCAGTCCAAGAAGAGAGGCTTCCTGGGGCTTTTCCCCAATTGAGAGGAACCTAAGTGGCCCGAGATATTGAACACAGGATTGCGAGCGAATACAAGAAGATCAAATCCGCTCTGCACTCTCAAATCCTTCGGGAAATTGATCTCGAGAACATCTCGCGGCTGGACGATGAGAAAGCTCGTCGTCAACTGGGAGACTTCATTGCGGGGCGATTGACTCGCGAACGCACGCCGCTGACTTATGCCGAGCGTGAACGTCTCACCAAGGAACTACTCAATGAGATTTTTGGTCTGGGACCGCTTGAGATTCTCCTGGAGGACGAAACAATTTCGGACATCCTTATCAACGGGGCCCATCAGATTTACATTGAGCGGCGTGGCGTTCTCGAATTGACCGATGTCGAGTTTGACGACGACGCTCATCTGCGCCGTATCATCGACAGTATCGTTTCCAGGGTGGGGCGCCGGGTCGACGAATCCTCCCCAATGGTCGACGCTCGCCTGTCGGACGGGTCTCGTGTCAATGCCATCATTCCGCCGCTCTCTTTGACCGGCCCTGTGGTTTCCATCCGGCGCTTTGGTACGAATCCGCTGACCGAAGAGCAGCTGATTGCGTACGGAAGCATGACCAGTCAGATGTTGGCGCTGCTGGTAGCGAGCGTGCGCGGTAAACTGAACGTCCTGGTTTCCGGAGGTACTGGATCGGGCAAGACGACGCTGCTCAATATACTTTCAGCTCACATTCCTGCTACCGAAAGAATCATCACGATAGAGGACGCCGCTGAATTGCAGCTCCGGCAGGAGCACTGTGTAAGGCTGGAGACTCGTCCGCCCAACATCGAAGGCAAGGGAGCCATCCTGCAAAGGCAGCTGGTCATCAACGCCTTGCGGATGCGTCCGGACCGGATCATCGTCGGTGAGGTGCGCGGAGAGGAAGCAATCGACATGCTCCAGGCCATGAATACAGGTCACGAGGGGTCGTTGACCACTATCCACGCTAACACCCCGCGAGATGCGTTGAGTCGTCTCGAGACCATGGTTTCCATGGCCAACTTGAATCTTCCCGACAAAGCCGTCCGCTATCAGATTGCCTCGGCCATCAACGTGATCATTCAGGTCAACCGAATGCCGGATGGTACGCGAAAGGTTACCACCATCTCTGAAATCACCGGACTGGAGGGCCCGGTGATCACGATGCAGGATCTTTTCATGTTCAATCGTCAAGGGTACGACGAAAACGGAAAGGTTCTGGGCGACTTTGCTTCGACCGGTATCCGCCCCAAATTTACAGATCGGCTTTACGCCCATGGTGTCCGCCTGCCGGCCGACGTCTTCGAAGTGAAAAAGGGCCGCCGCCAGGTCATGTAAGGAGATTCGATGCCAGTTTGGGTGCTTCTCACTCTCGCGTTTCTTGGAGTCTTTGCTCTGACCACTGTGCTCTTCTATTTTCTGGTCCAGGCCCCGGGAGAGCGCCGCCGCCTGCGTACCAGGCTGGAAGCCATTCAGCAGACGTCGTTCCATCCTCCTATGGAAGACGGTATTTCGCTGCTGCGGGAAGACATGTCTTCCGAGCTGCCTTTTCTGGAAAGGCTGTTTCTGCGGTTGCCGCTGCTAGGTGAGATGGAGCTGTACATGCAGCAGGCGGGCGTGGACCTGCGGCCCGGAGTACTGGGCATGCTCTCGGTTGTCTTCGCACTGGGCGGCTACCTGCTGACGTTCCTCATCGGGATGTCGATCGTGGTGTGCGCCACGGTAGCCGTGCTCGCAGGTACCGGGCCCTTCCTGTACGTCGGCTACAAGCGCCGGCGTCGCTTCCACAGATTCGAGGAGCTCTTTCCAGACGCCATGGATATGCTGGCTAGAGCCGTTCGGACCGGCTACGCCGTCTCCTCAGCTTTCGAGCTGATCGCCGACGAGATGCCTGAACCTATGAACCAGGAGCTTCGAGTGCTCTACGAGCAGCAGAATCTCGGACTGCCCTTGAGGGAAGCCCTCGACAACCTGGCTATACGTGTTCCTCTGTCCGACGTGCGCATCTTCGTAACGACGATGCAGATTCAGACCCAGTCGGGCGGAAACCTGTCAGAGATCCTGGAGAACCTTGCCATGGTCGTACGAGAGCGCTTCAAGATTCATCGGCAGATTCGAATCTACACCGCCGAGGGAAGACTCTCCCTCGTCATTCTGAGCGCGCTCCCGCCGGTCGCCGGTTTGCTCTTCTACCTTATGCACCCTTCCTACATGGTGCGGTTGTTCGAGGATCCGATGGGCCACGTTTTCATCGCGGTGGCTCTCATAATGCAGTTTATCGGCTTTATGGTCATCCGCAAGATCGTCAGTATTCGGGTGTAAGCAAGGGGTCGACGCATGGATATCACGATTTTACTACTGGTAGCCGGAGCTCTTTTCTTTATTGGCATCTTTTTCTTCCTTTCCGGACTCTTGAGACGGGGCGTTGGCCTTCGCGAACGCGTTTTGCAGGAGCATCAAGGTGAGCAGGAACCTGAAGCGGTGGGCGAAAAGGTTTCGGAAGTTCTCATCCCTCTGGGCAAAGCGCTCCCGCTGTCGGACGAAAAGCGAGAAAAGGAGACGCATCGTCTGGTGACGGCCGGCTACCGGGGCCGGAATGCGATCTGGGTCTGGTACGGTTCTATGATCACGACCGGTGTCATCTCCTTCTTGGTGCTGACGGTCCTGGGACTGCCTTTTTCCAACCCCTTGCTGGGAATCATGCTACCTGTGATTCTGGGAATGATCCTTCCCGATCTGTGGCTTCGCAAGCAAATTTCGAAGCGCAAAGAGAACATCCAGCTTTCGCTTCCCGACATGATGGATCTTGCTGTTGTCTGTGTAGAAGCTGGCATGGGCCTTGACCAGGCCCTGCAGCGAATCGGCCACGAACTCAAGGAACCGCATCCGGACCTGTCTTCCGAACTACACCTGTATAACCTGGAGGTCAACGCGGGTTGGAAGCGACCCGAGGCGCTTCGCAACCTGGCTGAGCGAACGGCGGTCGATGACGTCAGGGCACTGGTCGCAAGCCTGATCCAAACGGATCGATTTGGAACCAGCATCGCCGATTCTCTGCGCATATTCTCCGATTCACTGAGAGTGAAAAGACGGCAGAGAGCCGAGGAAAGAGCCGCCAAGATGAACGTGAAGATCGTCGTACCGCTTGTGATCTTCATCTTTCCGGCCATCTTTGCCGTCGTGGCAGGCCCGGCCATAGTAGGGCTTGTCAGGGAACTCCTTCCGCTCATGGCGGGAACCCAATAGCCGGCCCCTGGAGGGGGCCCATCTTGATCAAACAAACTCGCTTTAGCAAAGGTGTGACTGCTGTCGGCCTGCTCTGTCTTTTCGGACAGGGTTGCGGACCCAGGTCGGTCCCGGCCACTCATCCCCGGACGGCGGGTCTGAAGACCTCGCCCAAGCCGCCGAAGAATCCCTACAGGAAGGTCAAGCCGGGGCAGATATCCAAGTACCTGAAGACGCTTCTTCGTTCATCGCAGGCCAACCGAATCAGGGAAATTGGCAAAGAGCCTGCACCAGAAATGAGCGTCGCCGCGCGCGAAATTGCAGCTCGCCTCGAACGGGAGCCCCAGAACCTGGAGCTGGCGAAGCAATTGGCTCGTCTTCTCATCCGGGAGGGCCGTCTGGTGGAAGCGTTCTCAACGCTGGATCGCGTGCGCTCTCTGCCTGCCACGGATCCCGAAATCGAAGGGGGGCTCGCCCTGATCTGGCATAGACTGGGGTCCACGTCCTCGGCTCTGTATCACGCTCAACAGGCCGTGCTGCTGGACAGGTCGGCGGCCAACCTGGCCCTTCTGGGCGAGATCCATCTGAAGCGAGCCGACTACGGCGAGGCCCTGGTTGCCCTGAATGAGGCCCTTGTCTCGTATCCGGACAGTAAAGACCTCGTGCTGGCGCTGGCGCGGGCCGCCGCCGGGATTGGGGACTGGGAAGCAGCCCGGGGTTATTTCGAGAGAACACTGGGAATAGACCCCGAGTCGGTGCCTGCCCGGGAGGGCCTGGCGACCGCCCTGGTCAGACTGGATGAAACGAGCGGCGCCTTCACCGTGCTGCGAGGTCTTTTTGAAACGGGTGAAGCCTATGCACGCCTCGGCCAGGAGTTGGCGGCAGCCCAACGGTGGAGCGAGGCCCGGAAGGCACTCGAGAAGGCCCTGGAATACTTTCCAGACAATCGAGAGCTGGCTCTGAAACTGGCCACTGTCGATTCATATCTACCCTTTCCCACGGTTGCTTCTCTCAAACTGGGAAACGGAGTTGCGATCGACGTCGAGAATATTACGGTGGCCCCCGTTTTCAGCGTTGTCGAATTGGTTGGTGGCCAGGTTCTGATCTCTGCTCCGGAACGGCAACCGGCAACTGGATCCGACGGGGTCTCCGCCGAGACGCCGACGGGCGAAGTGCTGGACGAATCCTCGATGGATGTCATTACCGAGCTGGGGCCCTACAGCTCTGAACCTTTGGACAAACGGTTTCTTCAAAGAAGTGTTTCCCCGAATGTTGTTGAGCTGGTTGAGTTGCCGATGGAATCGAGGGATCCGGCTTTGAGTCTTGCTGAGTCGCGCTCGGCCTCGACGGCTGACCTGGCCGGCAGCCAAACGGTCTCCCCGGCGAGTCTCGGGAGTGCCGGCCCAGCCGCTGCGGCGGGTTGGGGCGGGGCCGAGCTGGCCCAGCTCCCGCTCTCACCGGACTCCGGGGCGATCCCGCTCATCGACGGGAAGGTTGCGGCATCCGACGAAAATGGGGCAGCCGTAGTGGACCCGCCGGAGTCGGTGCGGTCTATCCTGGAGGCGTGGGGTATCCCGGTTGAAGAAGCCGCCCGGGACGTGCCCGTGGATCAGCCTGGGATCGTTCCCGATACGGGCCAGGGCCTGGGGAGTCTACCGGTGTCAGGGCCGCCCGGAAAAGCTGCTGGATCTCTGGAAGTGATCGAGGCTTCAACCCCCCCGCCCCTGAGAGACATTCAGGAGCTTCCCCTGAACCGTGAGATGGCTTTCGGGTTCACGACCAGGAGTGATCTGCCAATGCTTCAGGAAAGTGCGCGTGCGGAGGTCGAGGTAACCGAACTGATCTCTGACCCAGCTTCCTCCCAGCTTGCTCCACAGGTCCCGGTCGAGATGCCGCCGGCTCTCGCTGAGGCTTACAACTTCACGAACGTCATCGTCTCGTCAGGGGTGGAGCCGCTGAGTCTTTCGGCGTTTGAGAGTGTTGCTGACCCGACCACCATTTCAATGGCTGCTGGAGCCGGCGCTATTGATGTCGAAATCGACCCGATCGAAGCACGTTTCGTACCCGCTCCCGAACCCCGGCTCATACCACCGGACGGTGAAGATGTGAATCTCGAGGGCGATGAAGAACCTGAAACTCCGGTTCAGACGGCGCCCCGGGTTCCGCCGGCTTTGGTCGATTCACTAAGAGAAGAAGCCCGTCCGCTCGAGCCGGATCTGGTGTGCCGCTTGCGGGGCTCGGCACCCGCTTCCCGGGCTGTGGGAAGCGTTGACAGCTTGATTCTGGAAGACTTTGGCCGGGAGGACGGCCTTCACGGCCCCGGGATCGGTTCCCAGACCGCAACAACTCAGCTTCCCACGATTTGGTTGCCGCTTGGCGGGTTGGCGCTGATAGCTTTGCTCGGGCTCTTCCTGCGCAGGCCGAAGCCGGCAGCCCTGGTCGTGGAAAGGGACTCTGGGGACTAAGGGCGCCTCCACGTTCCACGGTCCACGCTGGCGCGCTCATCAAGATTCGCGCCTCTGCTCGCTCGGCGACGGGACAGATCCTCTTCGGGACGGGCCCACCGGCCGCGAGAAACACCGACCGTCAAGGAAAGTACAGAGGCAGGAACGACAGTGACTGCGCAGCAGCGCGGAAGCTGCCGGAGAAACGTGACAACCGGCGAAAAGCCGGGAACCCCTAGCAGTCAAGTACCGTCTCGTCGGCGAGCATGTCGACGACGGCCTCCAGGCTGCCGGTTCGCTGGAAGGTCTGAAGCTGCCGGTCGGCGCTGGTGCCGTCTTTGAGTATGTCGCGCACCTTCTCGAGCTCTTCGCGCGACCCGAGAGGGTCCGCTACATCGTCCACGAAGGCCAGCATCTCTTCGATCAGAAATCGGGTCGGAACCTGCTCTGTCTTTCCCAGGTCAAGGAGATGCCCATCCAGACCGTCCTTGCTGGCCCGCCATTTGTTCTCCTCTACCAGGGCTCGGCGATACTGGCGCCAGCTCTGGTTGTTGAGGCGGAGCTGAATCAGCTTGGCTACCATGGCCTGGAGCAGGGCCACGACCGCTACAACGTCATTGACCCGCGTCATGGCATCACAAATACGAATCTCGAGCGTGGGAAACTTTGGGTGGGGGCGGATGTCCCACCAGATCTTGGTTGGCTCGTCGATACATTTCGTCTTAAGCAGGACGTCCACGAACTGCTCATACTCCACCGCTGTCTTGAAGTATTCCGGAAGCCCGGTCCGAGGAAGATCTTCAAAGATCACGCTGCGGTATGACTTCAGACCGGTGTTCTGCCCCAGCCAGAACGGAGAGGAGGTGGAAAGGCTGAGAAAATGGGGCAAGAAATAGGTGAGCTGGTTCATCACGTCGATTCGCAGCTGCCGGTCGGGAATGCCAATATGTACGTGCATGCCGAAAATCAAGAGGCGCTGGGCGATCACCTGCATGGTGCTGAAGAGCGCCTTGTAACGGTCCTTTTCGGTGATGATCTGGTCCTGCCATCGAGAAAACGGATGGGTTGCAGCAGATACAATCCGGCAGCCGTTTCTCTCGGCAATCTTCGAAACCATGCCCCGAAGGCGAGTCACTTCCTGACGGGTTTCGCGAATGTTGCGACAGACATGACTGCCGATCTCAACCTGCGACTGCAAAAGCTCCGGCTTCACCTGATCGCGAAAAATGACCGCTCCCTGCTTGAGCACGTCCCCGACATAAGAGGTCAGCTCACGGCTGCTTCCGTCGATGATCTGGTACTCTTCTTCGACGCCAAGGGTGAGTTCAGAAAAATCCAAGATCCGGTCTCCCAGTAGGGAACCCCGTCCGACACTTGCAGCTGCTCGGCCCCACCGACAAAATACTAGCCCAGCACCGACAACTTTTCCAGAAGACTGATAGAATCCCCTGGTTACCGGTTACTGAGTTTTGGGTTTTAGGTTCTGGCGTCTGAGTGTGGACGGGCCTCCCCCTACGTGTATCATGCGACGCTCCACCCACTCTGGAGTTTTTGTTAGGATTTCGGAAAGGAGAGAGACTTCATGAGCTCGAAAGATCTGGCTGCGGTGGCGCGGCAGATGGCAACTCCGGGGAAGGGTATTCTGGCAGCGGACGAGAGCAGCCCTACGATCAAGAAGAGGTTCGACGGTATCCACGTCGAATCGACCGAAGACAACCGCCGCGCCTATCGCCAGCTTCTCTTCACGACCGAGGGAGTCAACGAATTCATTAGTGGTGTCATTCTCTTCGATGAGACACTGCGACAGGCGACGGACCAGGGGGTCCCCTTTGCACAGCTTCTGGCGGATCAGGGAATCCTGCCCGGAATCAAGGTGGACAAAGGCGCCAAGGCACTGGCAGGTGCTCCCGGCGAGAAGGTCACTGAAGGTCTCGATGGCCTGCGGGAAAGACTTGAGGAGTACCGGGAACTGGGGGCCGCTTTCACCAAATGGAGAGCAGTGATCACGATCGGTCCGAACATACCCTCGAGCCGCTGCATTGATGTCAATGCCCATGGCTTGGCCCGTTTCGCGGCTCTCAGCCAGGAGGCCGGCCTGGTTCCGATTGTGGAGCCTGAAGTCCTCATGGACGGACCCCACTCGATCCAGCGGTGTGAGGAGGAGACGGCACGCACCCTGGAGGCAGTTTTTTCCGCCCTCTATCTGCACGGTGTCGAGCTGGAGGGAATCAGTCTCAAGCCGAACATGGTACTGTCGGGCAAAGATTGTCCGGAACAGGCTGGCGAGCGAGAGGTCGCTGAGGCGACGATACGGTGCTTCCTGCGCCACGTCCCTGCGGCCGTTCCGGGTGTTGTCTTCCTGTCAGGCGGCCAGAGCGAAACCGAGGCTACCCGGAATCTCAACGCAATGAACGCTCAGGGGTCTTTTCCCTGGGAGCTGAGCTTTTCCTACGGCCGGGCGCTGCAGGCCTCGGCTCTCGCGGCCTGGGGTGGCGATTCCGCCAATATTGCGGCGGCTCAAAAGGCACTTTATCATCGTGCCCGGTGCAATGGCGCCGCCAGAACGGGGAACTACGACGCCGTTTGGGACGGGCAAGGGTAGTTCCGCGTTCCACGTTCCGCGTTTCACGTTTGGGGGCCATGTGAGGGTCGAAAACTACACTCTGGAAGTCGACACACGGGCTAATCATCATGTGGTTGACATTACCGGTCTGGTGGCTGCGAAGGTCGCAGAATCCGGTGTACAAAACGGCACAGTCTGTGTTTTCAATGTGGGCTCGACTGCGGGCATCACAACCGTCGAGTACGAACCCGGATTGGAAGCCGATCTGCAGACCGCCTTCGAGAAGCTTGCTCCCTCGGATGCCTTCTATGAGCACAACGAGAGGTGGCACGACGGCAACGGGTTTTCTCATGTCCGCGCGACGCTTCTGAAGCCGTCGCTGACTATCCCTGTCATGGCCGGGCGCCTGCGCCTGGGTACCTGGCAGCAAGTCGTCCTCATCAACTTCGACAATCGTCCCCGGTCCCGCACAGTGGCGGTTCAGTTGATGGGTGTGTGAATTGGAAATTAAAGATTGAAAATTATTCGCTTCGCTCATTGCGGTTCCAGGGCAGGGCCACCAGAGCCTTGAACCAACTTGCTTCGCGGAGATGCACTTTTGGGCGCCGACTGTTTGAAAATTGAAAATTAAGAAATAGGCGATCCAGAACGGCGGTGACGACGGGCAAGGGGCCGCTCAGGCGCTTGCGATTCAGGTGTTACAGTGCACTAATGCACGCGTATCTGGGGCATCAGCAGGCGTGGCCCGGCTGTTTCCAGGGTGGCCAGCTCGGTACGGAGCCACTCTTCAATCAGGCCGGTCCTTTGCAGGCGGACAGCCCCCAACTCGGATAGGGTCTCCCAGAAACTCTTGGGTTCGGGCAGTCGAACCAGGCGAATTCGCTCGTCGTCCCCGAGCTTGAGGCTCCGGCGGATATGCTCGAGAGCCTTGGGAAAGCCGCCGGTGTCATCCACCAGGCCGAGCTCAAGAGCTTGCTCGCCCGTGTAGATGCGTCCTCGTGCCAGCTCCTCCAGTTTCGCGAACTCCATGCCTCGGCCTTGAGCAGCCTTGGAGACGAACGCGTCATAAATCTCCTGCATCCAGGCGATGATCTGCTTGCGCTGATCAGGCGTCAGCGAAGCGGAGAAAGAGAATAGATCGGCGTTGGGAGAGGTCTTCACCAGATCGGTGCTGATGCCGAGCCAGTCGTAGAGACCCCCGAGGTCGAATTTTCCGAAAATGACTCCGATCGACCCGGTAATCGTACTGGGCTGGCTGATGATCTTGCCGGCTCCCATCGAGATGTAGTATCCGCCCGACCCGGCCACCCCCGACATCGAAACGATCACCGGTATGCCGGCCTCTTCCAGCAGCTCCACTTCCCGCCAGACCATGTCTGACCCGACCGCCGATCCGCCCGGGCTGTTTACGCGGAACAGAACGGCCTCGTACCTGCCTGACTCTCGGACATCCCGGAGAGTCCGGGCCATCGAGCTGCCGCCCAGTGTCTGGCCGAAGGAGTCGCTCTTCCCGGATGTGATCACTCCAATCCCTCCGATCAGGGCGACCTGCCGGCCGCCGGCCGGCTGCCGCGCACGTGCGGCTGAAAGATAGTCGGGGCCGTCCATTCCCTCATACCCGTCCAGGCCCGCTTCTGTCGCCAGCTGTTCGACTACCTCGTGACGGTATCCGGCTCGATCGACCAGCCCGGCCTCGACAGCCTGCCTGGAAGTGGTCATCCCCAGATCGATGATCTTCTCGAGAACCGACTCTTCGATCTTCCTGTCCGCGGCGACCGACTTCACGAAGCGGCTCGCCATGTCAGCCAGGACGGATTCCAGCATCGACCTGATGGGAGCACTCATCTTCTCCCGGTCGTAAACCTCGGCACTCTTGAACTCCTTGAACTGGATGAATTCGGGTTTGATCCCAAGCTTTTGCAAGGATCGCTTGTAGAATTGAATCTCGGCAGCCAGGCCGTTCAGGAGGAGGCCGGCATCCGGGTTGATGGAAATCGTGTCAGCGGCCGAGGCCAGGTAGAACTCGTTTTCCCCGGCCATGTCGAGAGCCAGGAAGGCGTGGATTTTCTTACCGGAGGATCTGAACTCGTGCATGCCATCACGCAGTTCCTCGATCTGCGCCCAGCTGACGGCCAGAGGCCGTACTTCCAGATAGATCGAGGAAACCCGGTCGTCATCCGAAGCCAGTTCAAACAGCTCCCACAGGTCGTAAAGCGTCAACTGGTCCGATTCGAAGACTTGAAAAAAGGGGTTTTCGGGCGGAACCTCGTAAAGCTCGCCCCCGATTGAGATCTCGAGGATCGTATTGTGGGCTACAGAAGGGCCACGGCTAAGCGTCCAATAGGTCCAGAAGGTCACTGCCAGGGCCAGACCCACGATGACGACAAGGATCAGAAAGACAGCGGCCCACGGTCGAAATGTGCTCATTGACACTCTCCTTAGTGCTTACGACAACCCCGTTCCTGCAATTCATTCTAGCTTTTTCGGACTCTTCTTGCAGAGATACGGTAAAGTTTCTTCCTCGCCTGGCAAGACCCATCCGCAACCGCTACCCTGACTTTTGGAAGGAAGTACTACTTTTTTCTTTTGTAGAATAGTTTCCTGAAATCTCAACGTCTATACGATCACCAAAGGAGTTTTATGCGGCCAACAACAAGAATTGGATTCATCGGCTTGGGGATCATGGGAAAACCTATGGCGGGCCATATTCTGCGCAACGGCTACGATCTTACGGTTTTCAATCGGACGGCGTCCGCGGCAGCCTCTCTGGTCGAAGCCGGGGCACAAGAGGCAGCCAGTCCAGCCGAGGTGGCCGCCCAGACCGACATCGTCATCACGATGGTTTCCGACACACCGGATGTCGAAGCCGTAGTGGCCGGGTCCTCGGGCATCATTGAAGGGATCAGACCGGGATCGGTCGTCATCGACATGAGCACTATCGCTCCGGCCATGGAGAAGAATCTCGACAGCCGGTTGCAAGCGATTGAATGCAGTCTCGTCGACGCTCCGGTCTCGGGAGGAGACGTCGGGGCTCAAAAGGGTACCCTGGCCATCATGGCGGGTGCCAGCGAGGCGGATTTCAAACGCGTGAAGCCGGTCTTCGAGACAATGGGTTCGACGATTACTCACTGTGGACCCGTCGGTCACGGACAACTCACCAAGCTGTGCAATCAGATTCTGGTGTCCCTGACGCTGCTGGGAGTGTGCGAGGCCATTTCTTTTGCCGAAGGAAACGGTCTCGAGCCTGAGGTCATGATCGAAGCGGTTCGAGGGGGAGCCGCCGGAAGCTGGCAGCTGTCGAACCTGGGGCCCAGGATCGCCGTAGCCGACTACGATCCCGGCTTCATGGTGGATCTGCTCCAGAAAGATCTGGGCCTGGTTCTGGACGCCGGCTACCAGGCGCGCGTTTCACTGATGGGAACGTCCCTGGTTCGACAGTTCATGTCGGCCGCCCAGGCCCTGGGAGACGGACGGCAGGGCACTCAGGTACTGGCGCGAGTGCTGAAGACTCTGGCCAACGCGGACGCGAAAACGTGAAACGTGAAACCTGGATCGTGAGACGTGGAACCTCCTACCCCCTCGGCGCGTAGTAGCCCTTTCGCGTACGCGGGACCCAGTTTCGATTATCCCGCACCTTAATCTTGATTCTGCGCCAGGCCCCGTCGTTGTTGGTGTTGGTGGAATTGTAGGCGAGCATGTACTGAACGCGCAGGTCTTCGGCGATTTCCTGGAACATCCTCTGCACGTCGTAGATGCTGTTGGGACCGTAAAAGCGCCCGCCGGTCTGATCCGCGATCTTGCGCATCTGCCCGTAAGCCGTTCTGTAGGCACGCTCGCTTCCGTGGCCCCCGCGGTCCTGGGTGTCCAGAAATATGGTGTAAATGATGGATTCGGTTTCCTCGATGGACCGGTAGAGCTGTCCAAAAGTGATGCGCGAACCGCTGGCACGTTGGCCGATGAGCTGCCCATCGACTCCGTCGGTAAAGACGACGATCGCCTTGCGCCCTTCCTCTCCATACAGATAGTCATTTACGCTGATGTCCAGAGCATCGTAGAAGGCGGTCCCTCCGCCAGGTCTAATCCGCCGGATCTGCCTCTCGAGTCGGCGTCGATCGCTGGTGAAGGAGTGCATCATGGAGGTGTTCGAGTTGAAGACGGCGATGGCAATTCGGTCATCGGCGCGCATTTGCCTCAAGAACTGGATGGCGGCGGTCTTGACGTCGGCCAGAAATTCGTCGGTGCTCCCGCTCACATCGAGGAGGAGAAGGATACTGAACGGTGCATCGGTAGACTGGAACTGCTCGATTCGCTGAGGCTGGGAGTCCTCGTACACCAGGAAGTCATCTCGGTCCAGATCGGGGATGCTCCGATTGGTCAGACGATCCCTCACCGATACATTCAGGTAAATCCAGTTGACGTCCACCTTGACCGAAAACTCTCCCATGCCCGCCTCGGGAGGGGCTGCGCCGGCCTGCGTGGGAGCGGGGAGGGAGTCGCGCGGCGTGCCCGTGCGATCGCTGGCAGGACCCGGGCGGGGCTCATCCCTGGGCGTATCAAGAACGGGACCCGGTTCCCGGCCTCGTGGAGTCGATCCGCCGGATCCTGTCTGCCTGGGCGGGGGCGGCTCCTCGGGAGGAGGAGCCATCGTGGTGGAGGGCTCCAGGTTCACCCTGACCGTGACCGCCCCCTCCTGGCTGGCGGCCAGCAGTAATGGTCCGCCGACACCGATCTGACGCTCCAGCTGCCCACCGGTGAACTCCACTTCGGAGTTCCAGTCGAGGTGGCCGCCGGCACGAACCCAGCCTCGCAGACTGAGTCCTTCAGCAAGTTCACACCTGACTTCGCCGCGGATCGACTCCAGGCGAATGTCTTTTTCGGGCTGGCGGCGAGCTCGGAAAACGATACTCCCTGATTCCGTCGTCAGTGAAACCGAGGAGGTCAGGTCGGCGGCTGTGATCAGACCGGTCTGGGTAAAAACGCGCACGTAGCCCTGGATCCCTGAGATCTCGACCGCCGGGTTGGCACCCCAGACGGCCACATTCATGAAGGGCGGAGCCTCGATGTCGAGGTAGACCGATTCGGCCTGATAGTCGTAGTAATAAGCGCTCAGAAAGATCTTCCGGGACACCTTCTGGGCCAGGACGTCGACGTTCTCGAGCTGGGGGTCGCTGGCGGCGATTTTTCTGATGACAACTTTCACCTGCTGTCCGCCGGCAGGGAGGACCCGAATTCTGCCGTAGTCATTCTGGATCACCAGGGTGTCGCCCGGCGCTGCGGCGAAGAGTCGTTCCTGTCGATCTTGTCCAGCCTGGCCGCCCGCCAGAGAGCTGAAAACCAGCAAACCGGACAGTATTTGAATGAGGCAGCGACTCACAAAACATCACTCCTTTGAGCTTAGAGACGAAACTGGTCGGTGGAATGTTTCATCTGATTTCTTGCGAGGCGTTGCGGTCGCGGTCGGCTGAGGGCACTATTCCGGAAGACACCGCTTGGCGCCTGCGCCGCGACAGGGCCGAAAAAGATAAAATGGCCTACAGACAATCCCTTATCCGGAGATCATGAATGAAGATGTCGATGACGGCTTGCCTTGGGATATGGCTGGCAGCGAGTGCCCTTCTCCGTGTCTGTGAGGCTGGCGAGGTGGGTTCCAATCGATTCCTGTATGTTTCCGATCAACGCGTAGTGACGGTGGAGATCATCGATCAAGGCGAGACGATCTTGAATTACATCAATCTTGGGCAGAACTTCGACCTGCTCGAGTCCACGAATCTGCTGATTCTGGACGCAGCTGGCGGCGCCTACCGGGGGCATCTGTTCAAGCGAGATCGAGTCGACGAAGAGGGCCAGGCCTTTCACGTGACCGACCTGGTCGAGCCGCGGCAGTTCAGGGGCTACTCCATTGTGGGCGACTTCCGATTCAAAGCACCCCCGGCTGCCGCTTATCTCCGTGTGGGGTCCAGAATCCTGGAGCTGGCGCCGCTGACGTCTGAGGAGTTCGAGAAGGCAGCCGAGAGAGTGGGGAAGCTGAACCTGGAGGTCGAGAACTCGACTCTGGCACTGTACGATGCCGGTTTCCTGGAGGGTGTTGGCGCCCTCCTTCGAGCGGGCACCCCGGAAGGTGATCAATTTGCCGAGTTTCTCGCCGAGAGCGAACTGCATCCACCGGTTGTGCTCGAGAATCCTGCTCCCAGACTGCCTGAGAAGTTCGGCCATCTACCCCATCCGGTGATTGTCAGGATTCGCCTCGAAGTGACTGAACTGGGAGGCCTGGTCAAGCACTCCATAGAGGAAGGTGTGGAACCCGAACTGGACCAGATTGCCCTCGAGGTCGTACGCAACTCCTGGACCATCCTCCCTTCCATCGCCGAAGGGAACACCGTACGCACCGATCTGGTCGTAAGGGTCATTTTTGAACGCTAGCCCCAAGTATAGAGCGTGGAACGTGAAACGTGGAATGAGTGTAGCCGTGCTACCATGACCCGGTGCAGGACATCGATCTGGCGTACGCCTTCATCACGCTCGCCGTACTGCTCATCTCTCTGAGCATTCACGAGGCGGCCCATGCCTGGTCGGCGAGCATATTGGGAGATCCGACGGCGCGCCTTCTAGGTCGTGTTTCCCTGAACCCTCTGGTCCATATCGACCCTATTGGGACCGTTCTTTTTCCTTTGATCGGACTCGTCTCCGGAGGCGTGGTGTTTGGCTGGGCCAAGCCCGTGCCGGTAAACACCCTGAATCTGCGCAGACCACGTCAGGATCACCTGCTGATCGCTGCTGCAGGCCCGGTCAGTAATCTGGCTCAGGCGGCGCTTTGCCTTCTCGGATTGCACCTGTTCCAGGGGATGTTCGACCGGTCCGTGATCGCCACCCACTCGGTCGTGTCCCCGCTCTTCCAGATGCTCTACGTAGGTCTGGTGCTAAACGTGGTTCTAGCCGTGTTCAACCTGTTCCCGATTCCCCCGTTGGATGGAAGCTGGATCCTGCAGGGCCTGCTGCCGGAGGACCTGGCCGACCTGATCGACTCGATCAGACCCTACGGGTTCATGCTGCTGCTCCTGCTTCTCTTCACCGGCGTCTTTTCCTCTGTGATCGGTCCCATCATTCTCTTCGTCCAGCGGCTGGCTCTCTAGGGGTCGCTCGCTGTCGTGAGCGCCGGTTACTGGTTTCCAGTTACCGTTGCCGGTTCCTTCTGATGTTCAATTTTCAATTTTTAATTTTCAATTTTTAATCTGTTATAAAAACCGCCTATGACGACGCGAGTATTCAGTGGGATGCGGCCTACCGGGCCGCTGCACCTGGGCCATCTGGTGGGAGCGCTCGACAACTGGGTCCAGATGCAGGACGAATTCGATTGTGTCTACGGGATTGTCGACTGGCACGCACTCACGACGGAATACGAAAACGTCGGGGACATCTCCCACAATGTGCTCAAGATCGGCCTGGACTGGCTGGCGGCCGGACTGGACCCGGCGAAATCGATTCTGATGGTCCAGTCGCTGGTCCCTGAGCACTCCGAGCTTCAGTTGCTGTTTGGAATGATCTGCCCGGTTCCCTGGCTGGAGCGGGTTCCCACTTACAAGGAGCAGATGCAGCAACTTGTGGGCAGAGACCTCTCCACCTTCGGATTCCTGGGCTATCCTCTTCTTCAGGCTGCCGACATTCTCATTTACAAGGGGGAAGTCGTACCTGTGGGAGAAGATCAGGTGTCCCACATCGAGCTGACCCGTGAGGTCGCCCGGCGCTTCAATCGTCTTTACGGCACCGTTTTTCCGGAGCCCCGGGCTCGGCTTACCAAGGCCCCTCGGCTTCCCGGAACGGACGGACGAAAGATGAGCAAGAGCTATCGAAATGAGATTCGGCTCTCGGATGAGCCGGAAAGTATCCGGAAGAAGATCATGCCCATGATCACGGACCCTGCACGGGCTCGCAGAACCGACCCCGGTAACCCCGAAATTTGTCCGGTTTTCGATCTCCACAAAGTGTTTACCGGCGAAAAGGGAAGGGCCTGGGTGGTGGATGGATGTACGACGGCACGAATTGGCTGCGCGGATTGTAAGAATCACCTGCTGGAGAGGATGCTGCCCCGCATTGCGCCGGTGTCGGCCCGTCGTAAAGAGCTCGCAAGGCAGACCGGCAGGGTCAAGAAGATTCTTCAGGAAGGGAGCGCCCAGGCCCGCAGCATTGCGCGCCGAACCATGGATGAAGTGCGTCAGGCCATGAAGATAAAGTACTGATCGCCTACCGTTCTCGGTAAGATCAACCCGGCGTTTGAGATCATGGCCCAAGCCGCTCCAGCTTTGAAACCTCGACAGGGCTCGCTTGATTACGAGGTTCAGCTCGAGGTCTTCGAAGGGCCTCTCGACCTGCTGCTTCATTTGATCCGGGTTCAGGAAGTCGACATCTACGACATTCCCATCGCGTCGATCACCGACCAATACCTCGAGTACCTGCAGATGATGAAGGATCTGAACATCAATCTGGCAGGAGAGTACCTGGTCATGGCGGCCACCCTGATTTTCATCAAGTCGCGCATGCTCCTGCCTGCGGATCCGAAGGATTCTCAAGAGGGAGAGCCGCAAGACCCGCGGGCCGAACTCGTGGAAAGGCTTCTGGAGCATGAACAGTTCAAGAATGCCGCCCAGATGCTCTATGCCAGGGAAACCATCGAGCTCGCGGTCTGGCCGCGGGGCGGATTCGAGTTTGCCGAAGACGAGAGGGAAGCCGTCTCGGCCACCGTGTTTGATCTGGTCAAGGCCTTCCACCGAACGGTGGAGCGTTACAGGGACCAGATCACGATGGAAGTGGAGAAGGAGACCGTCACGCTGCAGGGGAAGATCCAAGAACTGCGAGGTCTTCTCAAAGTGCAAAAGGAGTTCTACTTCTCCTTTTTCTTCCGAAGGAAGTTGTCCCGACGCCATCTGGTTGTGACATTCGCGGCCCTTCTCGAGCTGGTCCGGGTTCGGGAGGTCCGGTTGTTTCAAGACGATGTCTTTGAAGATATTCGGATCCTGGCATGTTGAGAGAAGAGCTCGGGAATCAACTTCTGGCTATCCTCTTCGCGGCCGAGGGACCCGTAACTCAGGCTCAGCTGGGCGAAGTCTTCACGGATCTGCCCGAGGCGGAATTGACCGTCACCTTGACTCGCCTTTGTGAGGGATTTCACGAGGTCATTCCGTGCCTGGAGGTGCGGAAGGTTGCGGGCGGATACCGGATCACGACCAAACCGGAATACCACCAGGTCGTTCGTTCCTACTTGAAGACGAAACCGGCTGCCAAGCTGTCCCTGGCCGCACTCGAGACCCTGTCAGTGATCGCGTACAAGCAGCCCATCACGCTTCCTGAGATCATGCAGATCCGCGGCGTCAAGAATACCTCCACCATCCGGACCCTGCTGGAAAAGCGCCTGATCGAAACCAGAGGCCGCCGCAAGGTGATCGGCAGGCCGATCATGTACGGGACGACGAGCGAGTTTCTGCTCCATTTCGGTCTTGCCGATCTGCGGGATCTCCCCACTCTTGAAGAGTTCCAGGACATTCTGGAAGACAGCTCTTAAAATACCTCTAAGTATCACTTTATCTTGTGTGAAAATGGAGCGGTTGCAGAAAATCATTGCCCGCGCAGGGATTGCTTCACGCCGGAAAGCAGAGGAATTGATCCAGGCCGGACTGGTCGAGTTGAATGGCCGCACGGTACGTCAGCTGGGCGTCCGTGCGGATCCCCGGCGAGACGACATCAGGGTGAAGGGTAAGCGAGTTCATCCTCAACCTCTGGAGTACTACGCTCTGAACAAGCCCCGCGCCGTCGTCAGCTCGGTCCGGGATGAAAAGGGCCGACGAACGGTAACCGACCTGGTACGAGCCCGGGTTCGGCTCTATCCGGCCGGAAGGCTGGACTACGAGAGCGAGGGGCTGATCCTACTTACCAACGATGGTGACTTGAGCAGGCGGCTGACGAGAGCCGGTCGAGTCCCCAAGCACTACCGTGTCAAAGTCCGGGGGCACCCCTCCGAGCAACTTCTCGACCGCCTGCGCAGGGGCGTTCTCTTCTCCGGGGAGAGGCTGGCACCGTGTCGGATCAAAATGGTCAAACCGGGCAACAACTCCTGGTTGACAGTGACGATCAGGCAGGGCAGGAACCGGCAGATCCGGCGGATGTTTGAGTCGATCCGTCACCCCGTGATGCGCCTGCGAAGAGTTGCCATCGGCTCTTTGAAGCTGGGCAACCTCAAGCCGGGTGAGTTCAGGCAGCTCTCTGCACGAGAGGTTAAGAAACTGTGGTCTCCGAGGTCTTCTTCCCGGAGCGCGTGAGATAGTCGTGGATAAACCGCTGCTTAGGGCTGCGCCCGTGCTCTCCTTTTCGGATGGCGATCATCTCGGCCACCACGCTGACGGCAATCTCGTAAGGAGTCTCTGATCCGATCTCCAGACCAATCGGCGCGTAGAGGTTGCGAAAATGCTCGGGGGGACAGCCCTTTTCGAGGAGATTGTCCACGAGCAGCTTGATTTTTCGTCGGCTTCCAATGAGTCCGATGTAGCCTACCTGTTGGTTCAGGGCGGTTTCCAGTGCCTCCTGATCGTATCGATGTCCCCGCGTGACAACCAGAATGAAACTGTCGGCGGGAAGATCGAGATCATCCAGGCTTTGATCGTACGGCCGGGCCATTGTCACTTCTGCTGTGGGGAAGCGCTCCTCGGACAGGAAGCTCTCTCGATCGTCGATGACGCTGACACGAAAGTCGACCCTGGCCGCAATCCGGCAGATCGCCTGGCCTACGTGACCCGCCCCCAGAATGACCAGTCGCGGTCTGGTCGTGATGGGCTCCACGAAGATTTCCACCCGACCGCCGCAAACCAGCCCGTCATTCTCCAGCTCGTCGTCGGTCATCTGGTACTCGAGGAGCTGGGCCCGGCTCGTTTTCATCACTTGAGAAGCCGTCTGCCACACCTGGGCTTCGACGCATCCTCCACCAATCGACCCGACCGAGGTCCCATCCTGGCGAATGAGCATCTTGGCGGCATCTTTGCGGGGGGTACTGCCGGTGCGTCGAATGATGGTCGCCAACGCGGCCGGCTCTCCCAGCCGGCGGAGGCGAACGATTTCTTCGAAAAGATCCGTCTTCTTCTCCGACATGCCGGCTACTAGTGTTTCATTTCCAGGGGTCTCGCCTCAACTGCTCGAAGATCGCTTTCCGTGTAGGCCTGGCGGGTCACCCGAGCGACGACGCCGCTCAACAGAATCAGCGCGATCAGATTCGGAAAAGCCATGGAGGCGTTGCAGATATCACCGACGTTCTTGACAATAGAAGAGCTGCTCCCGGTGAAGAGAGCTCCGGCAAAAAGGAGAGCTACGAAAACTGCCCGGTAGGGTTTGACGACTTTGATCCCAAACAGGTATTCGAAGCAGATCTGGCCGTAATAGCTCCATCCAATCAGAGTCGTGAGCCCGAAGATCAATGAAGCGAAAACAACAATATTGCCTCCCCAGCCCGAGATCAGGTCCGGCATGCCCCGGTTGAAGGCCTCAACCGTGAGGTTGATGTCTTCCAGCCCGTCCTCCTTCCCTAGCAAGAAAGTCGCCTGTTTATAGGCCCCGGACACTGTGATCGTGATGGCCGTCAGGGAACAAACAACGATCGTGTCAATGAAGGTTCCCATCATCGCGATGCTGCCCTGAACGACCGGAAATTTGGTCCTGGCGGCTCCATGGGCAATGGCAGCGCTCCCCAGACCGGACTCGTTGGAAAGGACACCGCGGGCAACTCCATAACGAATGGCCTGTCGAACCGACATTCCAATCGCCCCGCCGAACACTGCCTGGGGGCTGAAAGCGGACTGGAAGATCATGACGATCGCTGCGGGCACCTGGGGAAGATTCGTGAGGATCACGAGCAATGCCCCACCGAAATAGAACAGGATCATGAGCGGCACTAGGCGTTCGGCCACGGCGCCGATTCTCTTGACTCCACCCAGAATCACGAGACCCACGAGAACGCTTATCAAAAGCCCCATGATCCACGGGTGCACACCCCACTGTTGCTCGGCAGCAATTGCCATTTGCTGCGATTGAAACATGTTCCCGGTGCCGAACAGTGTTGCGATTCCGCCGCAAATTGCGAAAAAGACTCCCAGGAAGGCCCCGAGTATTCCTCCAATCCCATACCGGCAGTAATACATGGGACCGCCGGCCATGGTGCCGTCTTCCATCCGGACCCTGAATTGAATGGCCAGCACTGCTTCGGCGTACTTGGTGGCCATCCCGAACACCGCAGCGATCCACATCCAGAAGGCCGCCCCCGGCCCGCCCTTGGCAATCGCTGTGGCGACTCCGGCAATGTTGCCATTGCCGACAGTTGCAGAAAGGGCAGTCATCAGGGCCTGAAAGGGGCTAATGTCTCCATCTCCCTCACTCTCTGGCTCGGTTTTTCCAATCGCCCCCGAGAGAACCATCCGGAAAGCTTTTCCAAAGTTTCGGAGTTGGACAAACCCGGTGAGGACCGTAAGGAGAAGACCGGTCCCAAAAAGGAGGACCACCATTGGTCCTCCCCACAGCGCGTTCGAAATGCTCTCAAGTAGGGTTGTCTCAGTCTGCGGATCCATAGAACTGCCTGCTCGGGCCCCAGGTCGTCAGCTTCGGTTTTTTCTTCGAAGAATGTACGTTGCCTTATCCTGCGACTCGTGGTAGGTGCGCGCAACCAACTCGCACATGAGCCCTGACAGTATCAGCTGAACGCCGATCAGGAAAAGAAAAACGGCCAGCAGGAGCAGCGGATTGCGGTGAGCTTTCACGGCTTCGAAGAACTTCTGGTAGAGCGTGACTCCCGAGAGCAGGAGTCCGCCCAGGAAGGAGAGGGCGCCCAGGCCGCCGAACAGGTACATGGGCTTGGTCGAGTATCTGGCCAGGAAAATGACGGTCAGCAGGTCAAGCGGCACTTTCAGTGTCCGCAGCAGCCCGTACTTTGACTCTCCGTGGGTCCGCGGGTAGTGGGAGACCTGAAGTTCCGCGACCCTGGCTCCCGCCCAGGTGGCATAGACGGGGATGAATCGGTGCATCTCCCCGTAAAGACGAATGTGCTCGGTGATGTCTCTCCGATAGCCTTTCAGCGTGCATCCGTAGTCGTGGAGCCGGACTCCGGTGCTGCGACTGATCATCCAGTTGGCACCGCGGGACAGAAGGGATCTCAGACGAGAGTCCCGGCTCGGGTGGCGCCAGCAGCTGACCACATCGTAGCCTTCCTCGAGTTTGGACAGGATTCGAGGAATGTCTTTCGGGTCGTTCTGCAGGTCTCCATCGAGGGGAATCAAGATCTTGCCTCGCGCGTGTTCGAAACCGGCGGCCATGGCAGCCGTCTGACCGAAGTTGCGGACAAACTCCAACACTCGGACCTGGTGGTCGGAACGCTCGAGCTCCCTCATCACCTGGAGACTTCCGTCGGTGCTGCCGTCGTCAACGATGAGAATCTCGTAAGATCCTCCCAGGGTCTCGAGCACGCGCGTCAGGTTTTCATAAAGGGGGCGAAGGCTCTCTCGTTCGTTAAAAACCGGAATGAGGATGGACAAGTCCAGTGGGGCAGCCCGAACGGGCTGCACCGCCGGTGTGGTGGCCAGTTCGCTTACATCCTTCATTGTGACCCGAGTACGTGAACAACGACCGCGCCGACGTGAAACGTGGAACGTGGAACCTGGAACCTTCTATTCGGCCACCGGCTCTTCCTCGGGCAGGATTTCCACCGGATCCAGAAAGCTCATGCGACTTCGGAGTTCACGTCCCACAGTCTCGATCAGGAGAGAGCGATCTTTTTGTCGCTGAGGTCGAAAACTGGGCAGCCCTTCCTCGTTCTCGCGGATCCAACGCTCAGCGAAGGATCCGTCCTGGACTTCAGCAAGCAGCTGCCGCATAGTGCCCCGGACGTGCTCGTCAATGACTCGGGGGCCGCTTTCATAGTCACCGTACTCGGCGGTGTCACTGACCGAATAGCGCATGTAGTTCAGGCCTCCGCGGTACATCAGATCCACGATCAACTTGAGTTCATGGAGGCACTCGAAGTAGGCAATCTCGGGCTGGTATCCCGCTTCCACGAGGGTTTCAAACGCCGCCTTGACGAGTTCGCTGACACCCCCGCACAGCACCGCCTGCTCGCCGAAAAGATCGGTCTCCGTTTCTTCCGTGAAGGTGGTCTCAATGACCCCGGCACGCGCACAACCGAGGGCCTTGGCGTAGGAGAGGGCCACGGCCCTGGCCTGACCGCTGGGATCCTGTTCAACTGCCAGCAGCGCGGGCGTTCCTTCCCCCGACAGGTAAGTCTCTCGCACCCGGTGTCCGGGACTCTTGGGGGCTATCATGGAGACGTCGATCCGGGCGGCAGGTTCGATGGTTCCATAGCGTATGTTGAAGCCGTGGCTGAACATAAGGGTGTCGCCGGGGCCAAGATGAGGAGACACCTGCTCATTGTAAATCCGAGGTTGAATCGTGTCGGGAGCAAGCATGACGACGACATCGGCCCACTGTGAGACCTCCGGCACGGATCGAACCTGCAGACCGTCCCTGGTGACCTGTTCCCGGGTTGCGCTCTCCGGCCTCAGTCCCACCTGCACCGGGACCCCACTGTCGTGCAAATTGAGGGCATGGGCGTGGCCCTGGGATCCGTAGCCGACAATGGCCACCTTTCTTGATCGAATCAGGTTCAAGTCTGCATCGGCGTCGTAGTAAGTCGTAGCCATTTTGTTCAACTCCTTGGGTTCACTCTTCTGAGGGCAGGTTCTGGGCGCGCTTGGAAGCCGGCACGTGAGCGAGGACGAACTGAGGATCCAGAGGAGGAGGTTCCGCTCCCCTGGTCATCGCCAGTCCCCCGGTGCGGCCGGTCTCGAGAACCCCGAACTGGTCCAGCACTTCAATCAAACCATTGATCTTACTGGGCATACCCGTGATTTCGAGGACAATCGCCTCAGTTCCCATGTCCACGACCCGGGCCCGAAAAACCTCGGCGATCTGAAGGATCTCCTTACGCACGTCGGTATTGGAGGCAACCTTGATCAGAGCCAGTTCTCTCTCGACCGTCGATTTGCCGGTGAGATTCACAACCCTCAAGACGTTGACCAGTTTATACAGATTCGCCTCGAATCGCCGGGCGGTGGCATCGTCGCCCCGCATCACGATGGTCAGACGCGAGACTCCCACCTGGTGGCTCTTTCCCACATTCAGTGACTCGATGTTGAAATCCCGGCGCCTGAACAGCGATGCGACGCGGTTGAGGACCCCCGGCTTGTCCTCAACGTACGCAACCAGCGTCTGCTGCGGGGTTTCCGGTTCGGGGGCCTGTTCGTCTCCTACCATTCCGTATCTCCCCGGTCCGCCAGGACGGTTTCGCGAGGCCTTCTGATCATGGCATCCAGGTCGGCCCCCGCCGGAACCATTGGATAAACACTGTCTTCCTGTTCCACACGGAAGTCAATGACTACCGTCCCATCGTGGGCCTCGGCCTCACGCACCGCTTCCTCCACCTCGCTTCGTTTCTCTACTCGAAGACCCTTCAATCCATGTGCCTCCGCCAGCTTCACGAAGTCCGGATTCAGCAGGGGAGTCGCCGCATAGCGTCGTTCATAGAAGAATTCCTGCCATTGGCGGACCATACCAAGGTACCCGTTATTGATGATGGCCACGTGCAGCTTGATCTCTTCCTGAGCGATGGTGGAAAGCTCGGCGGCGGTCATTTGAAAACCGCCGTCCCCGGCGATGACCCAGACTTCCTTCTCCGGACAGCCCAGTTTGGCGCCCATCGCAGCCGGCAGAGCAAAGCCCATCGTTCCCAGTCCGCCCGAAGTGATCAGCGAGCGAGGCTTCTCGTGCTTGTAGTACTGTGCCTCCCACATCTGGTGTTGGCCGACATCCGTCACAATGAGCGCGTCTTCCCCCGTCAGGTTCCAGAGATCATTAATGACCTGCGCCGCCCAGAGATGGCCGCTGTCAGGTAGAGATTGGATGTCCCTGACTGCCGCATCTCCTTTGAGTTCTTCGATATGGTCGATCCAGGCTGCCCGATGCCCCTCCTTGACCTCGGGCATCAGGTCCTCGAGCGTCTCTCGAAGATCACCAACAATTCCCACGTCCACACGCACGTTCTTGTCAATCTCGGACGGATCGATGTCGACGTGAATCTTGCGGGCATTGGGAGCGTAGGTAGCGATATTTCCGGTCACCCGATCGTCGAATCTCATTCCAAAGGCCAGCAGCAGATCGGATTCCTGAATGGCGGTATTGACCCACGCTTCACCGTGCATCCCCATCATCCCAAGGTTGAGCTGATGAGAAGCCGGAAACCCACCCAGACCGAGCAGAGTCGGCGTAACCGGTATCCGGGTTTTCTCGGCAAACCGGATTAAGAGCTCCGTTGCATCAGACTTGATCACGCCCTGGCCGGCCAGGATGACAGGTCGCTTGGCCTCGTTGATCAGCCGGACTGCGTGGTCGAACTCTTCGGGAAGCGTCTCGTGTCGAGGCCGATAGCCGGGCAATGTTACCTCAGAATCATCCCACTCCCAGTCGGTCTCCGCCTGCTGGGCGTCTTTGGTGATGTCCACCAGCACCGGACCGGGTCTTCCCGAACGGGCAATGTGGAAGGCCTCTTTGAGGACGGGGCCGATCTCATCCGCCTCGTTGACGAGATAGTTGTGCTTGGTAATCGGCAGCGTGATGCCGGTGACGTCGACTTCCTGAAAAGCATCCCGCCCAATCAGCGCCGACGGAACCTGGCCGGTGATGCAGACAATAGGTGAAGAATCGAGCATGGCCGTCGCAATTCCGGTGACCAGATTGGTGGCGCCGGGTCCCGAGGTGGCGACAGCGACGCCGACTTTTCCGGAAGCACGCGCATATCCGTCGGCCATGTGAGCTGCACCCTGTTCATGTCGCACCAGGATGTGCCGAATCGGGTAGTCGAGAATCGTGTCGTATGCAGGCAGAATCGCTCCCCCCGGATAGCCGAAGACAAGCTCGACGCCCTCCTGGATCAAAGCTTCCCACACGACATGAGCGCCCGTATGACTCATCAGATCTTTCCTTTCAGCAAACCGCAACGTCCAGTATGGAACAAGTCTCGTCTCTAATCAAATTTATAATTATTCCCTTAAGTATAAATTAAACTTATTGTATATTGAGCGAATGAGTGAACCGAAGCCTGAAGATTTTGACATTTCAGCCCTGTCAGTTTTTCGAGTGGTTGTGGAAGAGGGCGGGTTTTCCCGGGCTTCCAGGAAGCTCCTGAGGACTCAGCCCGCGGTATCCCTGGCAGTTCGAAAGCTGGAGGGACAGATCGGCTACACATTAATCGACCGGACGAGCCGTGAGCTCCTCCTGACGGACGCCGGAGAAGTGGCTCTTGAATTCGCCAGAGGATTTGACGCTCAGAGGCGAAAGATGGTCAACGAACTCGAGGAACTGCGCAACCTGTCCTCGGGCCGTCTCAGTGTAGGAGCCAACGAATCGTCTATTCTCTACCTGCTTCGCCATTTGAGACGATACCGGTGGCTCTATCCGAAGATCCGGATACGGGTTCAGCGCTCCCAGTCCAGCCAGATTCCCAATGAAATCCTGCGGGGTCACCTGGAGCTGGGTGTGATCAGCTACGATCCAATGGACGGGCTCCTGGAGACCAGAGTGATCTATACCGATCACCTGGCCTTCGTCGTGTCGCCGAAGCACCGACTGGCGAGCGAGGACAGCGTGTCCATCAAGGATCTCGGGGAGGAGACGTTCATTGCCCACAATGTGATCTCGCCCTACCGGCGTATCGTCATCGGCCGGTTTCACGAGCATCGGATCCCTCTGCGCATGCCTGTGGAAATGCCTACAATCGAGAGCATACGAAAGCTGGTACAAGCGAATGAAGGTGTCGCCTTTTTGCCTCGCATGTGTGTGGGACTCGAGATCCGTCAGGGAACGCTTTGTGAAGTCCGGGTCAAGGAGATCGAGGTCGAGCGACCCATCCGGCTGGTGTTTCCGAAGAAGCGGACCCTCAGCCGTGCCGGACAGGCATTCCTGGAGCTCGTCAGCGGCAAGGACAGCTCGCCGCAAGTCTTGACCCGGAGCAAGCCATGAATCGAGTGCTTGTCGCCCGTCCCGTGAACGAAGACGTCGCATCGGCAGCGGTGTTGAAGTGATAGGGACGCGTGACCTGCCCGCGCCGCAGTCGAGGGGCTCAGGACGGGTCCTTCAGGTGCTCGGCGATGTAGCGCTCCAGTTGCTCTCGACCCTGATAGTCGGGCTTTTTCTCGAGAAAGTCACGGTACTGAACCGCGGCGCCCATCGGCCAGCCGGCAGCACGGTAGAGTGTGGCCATTCTCAAATGAGCGTCGGCCATATTGTCGGGATCGATTCTGAGTGCCTCCTCAAAGTGCTCTACTGCCAGTGATCCCTTCTTGAGCTGCAGGTAGGTCTCGGCCAGCAGGAAGTGGGACTCAGCCAGATCGGGTTCCGCGGCCAGGGCCTGGCGAAAGAACTCGGCGGCGGCTCCGAAGGCCTTTTGGGAAAAGTGGACTTTGGCCAGATTCACCAGCGCCGCCGTGAAGTCGGGTCGAAGTTCTACGGCTTTCTCGTAGCTGCTCTGGGCCTTGTCGAGCCGGCCCGCGTGAAAGTGGGCGGTGCCCAGCTCGGTCCAGGCTTCAAAGTCATTTGAGTCAGCTCTGAGCAGGCGCTCCAACGTGTTTACGGATTCCTTCAGCTTGCCCTGCTGTGCCTGCCGGCGGGCCTTGTCCAGGGAAGACTGGCTGGACTTATTACGGGCGTAGAGGAGCTGGTCGCCCGAGGCCGGCGCCGATTCGAAGGTGTCCTTCCACTGCAGGTGGATGTCTTTTCGGACCTCGGTGGGCCGGACCTCCTGAAGGTGATATCTCATTCGGAAAAGTTCCCGATCCTCCAGCTGAATCACCAGTTGGTACTCGCCGTTGCGCAGATCCGAGAAACGATAGCGTCCCCTGGGCCCCAGAGTTTCCCTCCCGACAACCATTAATCCTCGATTCAGCAACAGGATTTGAAATGTCGCCGGAGCTTCAGTTCCCTCCGGAATATCATGGACCTCGAAGTCCCCAAACAGGATGCTCCCACCCTGACCGTATGCACCGGCGACGAGCAGAAGCAGGGCCATCACAGAAACAGCGAAATGCCTCATTTGGCTTTCCATTCTACGCCCGGCCAAAGGAGAGTTCCACGTTCCACGTTGGCGCGCTCATGGAAGAGATTCGCGCCTCTGCCCGCCCGGCGACGGATCAGGAGCAGCGCGCCAGCCGCGAGGAAGGCTGACTGTCAAGGAAACCACAGAGGCAGGAACGACAGTGACTGCGCCGCAGCGCGGAAGCTGCCGTAGAGACGTGACAACAGGCGAGTAGCGATCCGCAGGAACGCCAGTGACCGCGCCGCGGACAATGAACCGGAGGAACCGTTCCTTTGCCTGGAACCACGGCCAGTAAAGATCAGCTCCTCAGGTACCCACCAGGGCCAAATGAAAATCCATCACATTGGTTCCGGTGGGGCCCGTGATGATCAGATCGTCGAGCTGCTGGAAGAAGTGATAGGAGTCGTTTCGCTGCAGGTAATCCCCGGAGTCCAGTTGCAGCTCTCGAGCCTTGGCCCGTGTGGCCGGTGAAACGACGGCGCCGGCCGCATCCGTGGGACCGTCCGAACCGTCCGACCCAAGGCTGGCAAGCAGCACCGGCCGGTTCTCCCAGGACTGCGTCTCGTGCAGGCACCAGAGGACAAATTCCTGGTTGCGGCCTCCTTTCCCGGCGCCCTTCACTCGGACCGTTGCTTCACCACCCGAAAGCAGGCAGCAGGGGGCCGGAAGAGGATGGCCGGTTGCCATAATCTCCATGACGATGGCCACGTAGAATCGAGCCAGATCGGCGGCATTTCCCTGCATCGAGGAGGAGAGGATCAGTGGCTGATAACCCAGGGCCGCGGCTTTCATGGCTCCTGCCTGCAGACTGTCGCGGTTGCTGGACACGAGGCAGTTGTGCACCGCCCGGAACCGTGGGTCTGCCGCTTTTAACGTTTCGGAAGACTCACCTGACGTTGTGCCCGACTGCAGGTATTCAAGTACCTTCTCGGGAATCCGTGAAGAGATCCGGTAACGCCGAATCACCTCAAGACAGTCGGCGAAGGTGGAAGGATCGGGTGAGGTCGGCCCCGAGCCGATCGTTGATGGATCGTCCCCGACCACGTCGGAGACGAGCAGCGCAACAACGGTTGCGCCCCCGCTGTAGTTCAGAAGACCTCCTCCTTTGAGTCGGCTCAAGTGCTTTCGCACCATGTTGATTTCATGAATCGTGGCGCCGCAGGCGAGCAGCGCCCGCGTTGTGGCCTGCTTGTCGGCCAGGGAAATCGGCTCGACCGGTGCGGGAAGAAGTGCTGAAGCGCCACCGGAGATGAGCAGCAGCAGCAGATCCTCAGATGAGAGTTCACCTTTGAGATATTGGATCCATTGTCGCGAGGCTTCCAGACCCCGCTGGTCGGGTTCGGGGTGGCCGGTCTGAAGGATCTTGACCCTGGAAAACACTACGTCGGGACGATCCCTTACCACCAGCACGCCTCCATGAATGCGCTCGCCCAGCAGATCGATGACGGCCCTGCCCATGGCAGCACTGGCCTTACCGGCGCCCAGCAGATGGACACGACGATAGCTGCCCAGCGAGTAGCACCGGCCGCCCACGCTCAAGACGTCTTTCCGCACCGTGACTTTGTCCATTACCGACGGGTAAGGATCAGCTGCCGTCAGCGCAGCCTTATAGATTTTTTCCAGATCCGCTCGCAGGTTCTGCACGGGGGGGGATTATTCCACGTTCTACGCTTTACGTTCCACGTGGGGGCTCGCTTTTGCGAGCCTGTGGTAACTTGTCAGGCCTCTTAACAGATCCCCCGGAGGTGCACACTGATATGATTCGGCGAACTTGTGCTTGTGGAGTCCTCTTCCTGCTGGGCTCTCTCAACGGGGTTTTTCTTTTCCCGGGTCAACTGGCTTTCGAGAAATGGTCTGCACAGCAAACGGGTATCGACTGGGTTCACGACAGCGGCATGTCGGCTGCCCATTACCTGCCGGAGACCATGGGAGCCGGGGTAGCGGCTCTGGATTACGACCAGGACGGCCTGATGGATCTTTATTTTGTGAACAGCGGGCCATCCGACTTCTTTCGGCCCGGGCGAGAGCTCACCAACTCCCTGTGGCGCAATCAGGGTGACGGAACCTTTCAAGACGTAACCCGGTCGGCGGGAGTTGAGGCCGGCACCTTCGGCATGGGAGCGGCGGCTGCCGATTACGACAACGACGGTTATCCCGATCTCCTGGTCACCGCCTACGGCCGGGTACTACTTTTTCATAACCGACAGGACGGGACCTTCGAAGAGGTGTCAGGCTCGGCAGGGGTGAACATTCGGGGTTGGACGACCAGTGCAGTCTGGTTTGATTTCAACCGGGACGGTTCTCTGGATCTGTTCATCTGCAACTTCGTCAAATTCGCCAAGAACCTGCACATCTCGTGCGGGCTGAACGCGCTGGGAAAGAGCTACTACTGCGTTCCTCGCGTTTTCGAGGGAACCTCCAGCTACCTGTTCGTCAACCGGGGAGACGGGAGCTTTAGGAATATCAGCCGCCAGGTGGGTCTTGAGGAAGCCGTTGGAAAGGCCCTCGGTGTGGTGGCCGGGGACGTCAATAACGACGGATGGATGGATCTGTTTGTGGCTAACGATACGGTTCAGGACTTTCTCTTCATGAATCGGTCGGGCCAAAAGCTGGAAGAGATTGGTCTCTTCGCTGGCGTCGGGTTCTCGTTGGACGGAAGCGTGCAGTCGGGAATGGGTGTCGATGTTGCTGACTACGATGATGATGGTGACCAGGACCTGTTTGTTTCCAACATCGACCATCAGAACTACTCCCTGTTTCGAAACAACGGCAAGGAGACCTTCAGCGACCTGACGATCTCGGACGGCATCGCGCCGGCAACGTTTCTGCTCAGCGGCTGGGGTTTGAAGTTTCTCGACCTGGAACTCGACGGCGACCTCGACCTCCTCCTGGTGAATGGTCACCCGGACGATATGATTTCCGAGTATTCATCAGACGTGGCCTATCGCGAGCCCCTGCTCGTTTTCGAAAACCGGGGAGGCCGGTTGAAGAACGTCAGCGATCAGGCCGGCTCAGTGTTCTCTGAGCGCTTTTCGTCACGCGGAATGGCCTCGGTCGACCTCGACAACGACGGCCAAGTCGACGCCGTGATCGGGAACAATGGCGAGGAGCCGTTGATTCTGCACAACACCAGCCCCGCAGCAAACCACTGGGTGGGCGTAAGGCTGGTGGGGCGCACCTGCAACCGGGAAGCCATTGGGGCGAGAGTGTCCTGGAGAGCCGACGAACGGATTCGTACCCGAACTCTGAACAGCGGCGGAAGTTACCTGGCCTCCCATGATCGCCGCATCCGGTTGGGCCTCGGATCGTCGGCAGCAGTGGATTGGGTCGAAGTTGCCTGGCCGGCCCCGAGCGCTCGCGTGGAGCGGTTCGACGTGCCGGAGATTGACCGATACCTGACGCTCGTTGAGGGGGAGGGAGAGGGAGGTTGGTAGTTACCGGTTACCGGTTGGATGCTAAAAGCGCCAAGAACCCAGTAACTGGTAATCAGCAACCTACGGCCACAGGCCGTACTTACCGGCCAGCGACTCATAGTTGGCGCGAAAGGCCGGGATGTCGGGGGCCAGTTGCCGGGCGGCGCGGTACTCGTGCAGAGCTTTTTCGGGCCGGCTTAGAGCCAGATAGACATTGCCCAGCAGATTGCGCAGTTCGGCGCAGCTCGGGCGCAGCCGCCGACTTCGCTCGGCCAACGCCAGAGCCCGGCTGGTATTCCCGCGTTCCTGCTCGAAGAAGGCGGCCAGGTAGGCTGCTTCTGAGCTGTCGGGATCGATTTCGAGCAGCTTTGTCAGATGGAGCGACGCCATATCGGGCCGGCCCGAAGAAAGGAAGATCTTGGCCAGGAATAGACGGCTGTTCCATTCGCGAGGATCACTCTCCAGGGCCCGGGTAAAGGCATCGACTGCCTTTTCGATTTCGCCGTTGTGGAGGGAGGTTTCGCCCTGGTTGACCAGCTGCACGATCCTTTGCTGTCGATTCTTTTCCGTCTGCGCCTGCTTTTGCAGCTCGCTGTAGCGGGTCAGGGCCTCCCTCGATTTTTGCAGGTCTCCCTGCGCCCGATAGATGTTGCCGAGATCAAAATAGACGCGGGCAAAGACATCGTGTTTCCGGGCGGCCCTCTGCAGGTCCGAAATCGCCTCTTCGTTCTTCTTCAGCGAGTGCCTGGCAAGAGCGAGCACGTGCAGGCTCCCGGCGGAATCGGGGTCCAGCTCTGAGGCACGCAGAGCGATTCGCTCCGTCGCCTCCGGATTGTTACCAAGATGCAGGGTGGTTGCCATCTGAAAGTAGGCTTCCGCATTTTCGGGTTCTGCCTTGAGGACCTCTTCGAAGCTGGTCAGGGCCTCCTCGAGCTGACCCTTTTTCAAGAAAAGACGCCCGCGCAGCATGGCTATCCGGGGGTCATCAGGTCGCAGGAGGGCAAATTCGTCCAAGGCCGCCAGTGACTCTTCAGTTTTATGGGCCTGAAGATAAAGCTGGGAGAGGGTCCACCTGCCCTCGGCGGGCAGCACGGGATCCCTCCTGTGCCTCTCCAGCAGCTCAATCGCCCGGGACTCCATCCCTGCCTGCAGGAGCAGGCCACTTACTGTGGCCGCGCTTGCGGCGGAAGACGGCAAGTCGAGGAGATCGACGAGCTCAATCACGGCGTCGTGGTCTCGACCCGCGTCGAGAAGGGCTTGTGCCGTCAGGACATAAGAGCGAGGGTCTGGAGGGGACAGCTGCCGGGCCAGGCACCAGGACTGCAGGGCCTGGTCCAGGCGATCGCCCGCCAATTCCTTCATCCCCTTCTCCAACAGACTCTCATAGCCCTCGCAAATTACCGGTCTGACCAGGGCGGACAGGATGAGAACGGGTACCACCAGAGCCGGGATTCTCCCAGGTCGCTTCGAATCCAACATTCCCTGCGATTCTACTATGCCTATGGCACTCAGCTCCGGAAAACGCCCGCGGGTCACCCAGATCAACCTCGCTCGCTGATCTTCAAAAGAGAAAGGGACATCCATGATAAGTAGTTGTCAAGTGTGGGCAAGTCCCTGACCTGCCCCCAGGAACGAGTCCACTCTCTAAGTTAGGCCTGGGACCATTTGAAGTCCACTCCATGGTATAGAACTCTGGGCCTGGGACCTGGGTAATCTGGCCTCCGGCGCCGCCGGCCGATAGGCCAAGGCGCTGTGAGGCCGTCGCTGGTTGTACTCCCTGCGCCATCTCTCGGCCAACACCTTCGCTTCCCACAACGTGTCGAAGACTTCTACGTTCAGCAGTTCATCCCGCAGTTTTCCGTTGAAGCTCTCCACATATCCATTCTCCCAGGGGCTGCCGGGCTCGATGTATAAGGTCCTCACCCCAACAGCCTTCAGCCAGTCCCGAACCGCCTGAGCCGTAAACTCCGACCCGTTATCGGACCGAATGTATTCAGGCACTCCCCGATCCACGAACAACTCCGCCAATCGATCCAACACGTCCTGGTGATTCATCTGTCGTTGAACCTCAATGGCCAGACACTCCCGGGTGTATTTCCAGTAGGGTTAATAATCGAAAGGCCCTTCCGTCATGGGTTCGCTCATGCACGAAGTCATAGCTCCAGACGTGATCCTTGTGAGCCGCTCGTAACCGAACGCAGGATCCATCATGAAGCCACAGTCTCCTTCGTTTCGGCTGTCTGGACGGGACTTTCAGCCCCTCCTGTCTCCACAACCTCTCCACCCGCTTGTGATTCACTTTCCACCCTTCCCAACGAAGCATGGCCGTGATCCGTCGGTAGCCGTATCGCCCGTAGTGCGTGGCCAACTCCACCATCTCAGCCACCAATCGAGCCTCATCATCGGGGATATGCCTTTCCCTTCGCTGGATCGATCGAGCCTGTCCCAGCACTTGGCAGGCCCGACGTTCGGAGACGCGCTCTGCTCCCAATCTCTCCCTCACCCACACCACTGCGCGTCTCCTCTTCGTCGGGCCTAGAAGTTTCCCGAGGAAACTTCCTTTAGGATCTGCTTGTCCAAAGACAGATCTGCCACTAGCTTCTTCAACCGGGCATTCTCCTTCTCCAACACCTTCAACCGCTTGGCCTGATTCAGTCGAAGCCCTCCGTACTCCTTGCGCCACCGGTAGTAGGTCTGCTCGGTCACCCCAATCTGTTTGCACACCTGGCCCACCGTCTGTCCTTGGGCTAGACCTGCCTCTGCCTCACGCAGCTTCATGATGATTTGTTCTGCCGTAAACCGCTTCCGTGCCATCCTTGCCTCCTTCCTAAAACCGAAAATCCTAACATTCAACTTGGACCCGTTTTAGGGGGCAAGGTCAGTTGTCGAAAGTAACGCTGTCCATGCAGCCGCTTCTGGTTGTACTGCACTCCCGTTTCCATCAACAGTCCCGATATCCGGTTCTTGAGCTGCACCATCTGTGACACCATCAGGTTGCGATAGCGCAGCACTCGTCTCAATTCTCGGATCTCAGCCGGCGGCACGTAGCTCTGCACCAGTAAGTCGCAGCGCAGCAGATCGGTGATCTTGCGCGCATCGATCCGATCATTCTTGTGTTTGCCCGCACTCAATGCCTTGAGCATGGCTGGATGAGCCACCTTCAACTCCTGGCTGTAGGGCTCCAATAAATCGTAGATCCATTCGCTAAAAAGGGTAGCTTCCAGCGCTCCTATCCAAGGTCTTTCCAGACTCTCAGCCCACTGCTGCAGCACCTCCCTCCGAGCCGCCAGTTCTCCTTCCTCAACCACCCTTCCGTCCGCCTCCATCAGGCAATAACTGATCTTCCGTTTGTGCACATCCAATCCAACGTAGTAACTTTCTTGCATGAGAATCCTCCTGGCCAGGGTCCTCTACAGGCCCGGCTCCTTTTAGGGTTTTTCTTACAGGAGGATTCTCTCTCCCACTTCTGTCACTCTTACTTATGCATTCAAACAGGTCCCGCCAAACTTCCGCAGTGAGGGGAGTGAACAATTTGGAATCCGGGAACCCCCAATCCCGCAGCTCGTTATAATGAAAAGCCCGATGTCCTCATTACCGCGGATTGCACCACTCTTGATGACTCTCTCTCTGATGGGTGGCGCCCGGTCTTCTCAAGACCGGATTCCGATCACCAGACAAGCCGCGCAGGAACCGGCTCAAATAAGCTTTACGGACGTGACGGCTGAAGCTGGAGTCGGTTACTCGCACGGTTACACGAGCTCCAGAGTGACGGATCCGATGCAGGCTGTCAGCGGTGTTGGAGCAGGCGATTACAACCGGGACGGGTGGATCGACCTGTACGTCATCCGAGGCAACGAGGCGCCCAGTGTGTTACTCCGCAACCGAGGGGATGGGACCTTTGAGGATGTCGCCGAAGCAGCCGGGGTCGCTTTAGCCCGGATTATGCAAAAGATCTAAATTCAAGTGAGATTCTGGCTCCAGGAAAAAGCCGTAGCCCTCTGATATAAAAGGGTTTACAAAAACAATGACCCTAAACAGGAGCTACGGCAATGTCAAAAGCAGTCTGCCAGAATACCCTGCCATTTCACAGCCACAGAAAGATCACGACGCGTTTTGATGGAGGGAGCCTCACTTCCGACGCAGGATGGTTGTTGTTTGGATCCCTGGATCGTCAACATCGATTGTGCGAGGGCTTCAGTTCGTGTATTGCGGAAAGTCGAGACCGACGCTACGTTCGTCATGACCTGTTGAAGTTGATCCGACAACGAGTCTTGCAGATCGTGGCCGGCTACGAAGACTGTAATGACGCCGATACGCTGCGCTCGGATCCGATGCTCAAGACCGTCTGTGATCAGTTGCCAGAGAGCGATCCCGATTTGGCCACCCAGCCGACTTTCTCCCGCCTGGAGAACTCCGTCACCAAGAAGGATCTGATGCGTCTGAGCCGGTGGCTGCCAGGCCGTTATGTGCGCTCCCTGAAGAAGAGACGTCCCAGCAAGATCATCCTGGATCTGGACAGTACCGACGACCACACTCACGGCCAACAGGAGTTCTCCTTCTACCACGGGTATTACCGAAACCACATTCTGCATCCTTTGCTGATCTTCGATGCCGACACGGGAGACCTGGTCTGTGCCGTGTTGAGACCTGGCAACAAGGGGGCTGCCTCTCACATCGTGCCCATTCTGAAGCGAGTCGTGGAGGCCATCCGACAAGCAGTGGGGACGGATGTCGAGATTGAGATTCGGGCCGACAGCGGCTTTGCCACGCCTCGGCTCTACGAGTTCTGTGAATGTGAAGAGAATAAACTCCAGTATGTCATTGGGTTAAGTCGAAACCCTCGCCTGCAGCGAGTGGTCGAGCCCCTGCTGGATTCGACTCGGCTGAGGTTCCTTGAGCTGGAGGAAAAACAGCGTCAGTTTGACGAGTTTCTTTATCGAGCCCACAGCTGGGATCGATCCCGTCGCGTCATTGTCAAAGTGGAGGTCGATCAGCGTGGCATCAATCGTCGCTTTGTAGTTGCCAACCGGGACGATCTCTGCTCCCAATCACTTTATGACCACTACACAAACCGAGGGCAGACCGAGAACTTCATCAAGGCCTTCAAGAATCATCTGAGCATGGACCGACTCAGCTGTCATCGATTCCTGGCCAATCAGTTTCGACTCCTCCTGCATGCACTGGCTTACCAGATGTTCGTGCGCCTGCGCGACTATCTTCACGGAACCCCCTGGCACAAGCTCGAAATCGAAACCTTACGTCGTCGGGTCCTCAAGATCGGGGCCCGGATCCGACAAACCACTCGACGCATCTGGGTCCATCTTTCCTCAGCCTTCCCCGAACAACCCCTCTTCCACCTCGTCTTGAGTCGCCTGAACTCCAGTTAGCTTTTCCCAGCTCCCCCGAAAAACCGCTTCCGACACTCATCCAGGCCCAGATCTGTCTGAAATTCACTCCCCAAACCACTCAAACGCCTCGCCAACCCATATTCTTCGCAAATCCGCCTGTCACACCTGCCCGCTTCCGAGTTGGGCCACTTCTCGAGTCGTTTTTCAACACCGAACTACGGTTCTTGCATAATCCGGGTTAGCAGGGACCTTCGGATCGGGCCCGACCTTCGCCGATGTAGACGGAGATGGTTGGCTGGACCTGTTCATGGGAGGCATCGAGGGCACCAGCCCACGGCTGCTAAAGAACGATGGAAGGGGAGGATTCGTGGACGTGACCGCGGAATCCGGCATCTCTACCACCGGAGACACTTATTCGGCGTCTTTCGGGGACTATGATCGAGATGGGGATCTGGACCTCCTCTCGACCCACTGGATGGGGACCTCGCCGAACCCGACCGAGAACAACCACCTGTGGGCAAACGATGGAACGGGGTTCTTTACTCCCGTTCTCGACCAGGGGCTCGGGCTGGAGGTTTACCATGATCCGGAACACCCTGGGGCCAAGGGCCGACCGGGAGACTTCACGCTGACGGGAAACTTTGCGGACATCAACAACGAGGGCTGGCCCGATCTGCTGATGACCGGCGATTTCGGCACCAGTCAGGTCTTTATCAGTGACGGTGATGGAACCTTTACGCTGACCACCGATCCGGCGGTGATCACGGACGAAAACGGAATGGGGACCTCGATCGAGGATTACGATCACGACGGGGATCTAGACTGGTTCGTATCCAGTATCTGGGACCCGGATGAGGAGACCCCGTGGGGGAACAGCGGCAATCGCCTCTACCGGAACCGGGGCGACGGGTCGTTCGAGGACGCCACTGATGAGGCGGGCGTGAGAATCGGGTTCTGGGGTTGGGCGAGCTGTTTCGCGGATTTTGACAACGACCGCCACCTGGATCTGTTTCACGTAAACGGCTTTGTTCCCCTGGCTGGAAATCGAGACGACAGGCTTCCGATCGGCGCAGTCTTCTGGGACGATCCGTCTCGACTCTTCATGTCCAACGGTGACGGGACCTTTCAGGAGCGCTCGGTGGAACTGGGTCTTGACGACAGGGCCCAGGGCCGAGGCGTTGTCTGTTTTGACTATGATCGGGATGGGGACGTGGACATTTTCATGGCCAACAATTCACAGCCCCACGCTCTGTTTAGAAATGACGGCGGAAATCTAAAGAATTTTCTTTCCGTCAGATTGGAGGGCGGGGACGGAAACACCGAAGCGGTTGGGGCCAGGTTGTTTCTGACCGCCGAAGGGATGACGCAAATGCGCGAGACCCGGTGCGGGAGCAATTACGTTTCCCAACAGCCCGGTGAGGTTCATTTCGGTCTCGGCGACGTCGAAATCATCGATGAACTGAAGGTGATCTGGCCGGGAGGCCAGGTGGTGATCTACCTGAACCTGCCTGCCAATCAACCGCTCACGCTGACCCAGCCCGCCCCACTCAGCGGCTCGCCGCCCTTGCGCCAGGGCTGGCAGAACCGCGGGAGATGAAGGTTCCGCGTTCCAGGTTCCAGGTTCCACGTTTTTACGGTACTTAGCTGGAAGTCTCTTCTTCTACATAGGCGCGGTAGTCACTGACCGGCATGAGACCCGCCGGCTGATGGCCGGGGGATTGTCGTATTTTCAAGAGCCAGCCTTCGCCGTAGGGATCTGAATTGATCTTCTCGGGGTTCTCGACTAGGTTCTGGTTGGCCTCCTCGACCAGGCCGGAGACCGGTGCACAGATATCCGACACTGCCTTCAAGGATTCTACAACCGCAATCGTGGCACTTGCCGCCACCACTTCTCCCACACGGGGGATCTGGACGTAAACCACGTCTCCCAGCGCTTCCTGGGCGTAGTCACTGATCCCTACAGTGGCGATGTCTGAAGCCTGACGGACCCACGTGTGCTCCTTCGTGTACAGAAGATCCTCGGGATAGTCCATATCCTTCACCTTCCGAGGGGACTTACGGGGGGGAGGAGGGTCGCCCCTCAAGGGGCTCCCGCGTCGCCCCTCAAGGGGCTCCCGGGGGCTCCCCATCAAAAGGCTGGCAGTTCGTCGGCGTGCTTGAAGACCGTTTGTCCCGTAAGAGCCCGGAAAAAAGCCAATCCCTGGAGCTCAGACCGCTGTGGTGCAGCAGACCGATACATCCATACGCTGGCAGAGACGTCCCGGCCCACCACCGATTGAACATCGTACAGAGTATTTAGAGCCTGGACGCGCACTTCCGGGCGAGAGGATATGGGATTGCGAAACCACACATTCACCCGGAGCAGGCTTCCTTCGTCGATGACCCCGAGAACCTGATAGCGATCGTTGGACAAACGGGTGATGTCTCGGCGGTAGCTTTCGAAGTTGGCGATGGGTGCCATTTCGGGGCGAGGGCCACTCGAAAAAATGCTGTAGAAAATGAAGGCCGGCAAACCAATACCGATCGCGAGAACGGGTAGCATTACCTTAGCAGACATTGGAGAGTGATATTATCATATGGATTTCCTGCGAAAGTGCGGGCTCGGTGGGCCTGGGCGTGAAACCTTTTCGTCGGCCGAGACTCTATAATGGATAGCTGAATACGGCATTAACTGGACTTCTCACTGGAGGAGAAAATGAACGGATCCGATGAGACCAGAGAGTACGAAGATCCCCTGATGGATGGAATCCGCCGCAAGAGCCGCCCAGCCCGCGACAGCCGCCCCAAAACGACCGCAAAAGGGAGGAACTACTGGGCAGTGATTGTAGGATCCCTGTTTGCCGTTGGACTGGCGGCACTGGCTTATTTTCTTTACCAGTCCCAGCAACAGCTCGTTGCGCTGCACACACAGCTGGAAACGAGCCAGGAGCACCTTCTCTCGGTGAGCGAGCAGTTGGAAACTTCCGGAGAGAAGATCGGGGAACTGGAGAGTGGGCTGAGTAAGAGTGAGACCCAGCTGGGCGACCAGCGCCGTGAGCTGGGTCGCTACCAGAAGCTCTACTCCAACCTCCGTAGCAGCCAGGCTGAGCAGGAAAAAGAGCTCGAGGCAATCGCAATCGGCAAGGCCGATGTAGAGGCTGTAGGGGCGCTAAAGGAAGAAATGGCGGAGAAAACCGACGGACTGCAACAGCAGATGGGTGCGGTCAGCTCACGGTTGGAAGAGACCGACAGCAACGTGTCGGGTCTCGAGGAAGCGACCGCCGCCAACCGGTCTGAGATCGCCGGGAATCGGGAATCGCTGGGTTCGCTGGTCACCAAGGTCGATGCCAACGCGGAGGAAATCGGGGGTGTCAAGAGATCCCTCGACCGAGACTACTACAACTTCGAACTGCAGAGAAACGGGGGCCTCATGAAGGTCTTCAACGTCTCGATGCTGCTGAAGAACACCGACTTCAAGCACCAGCGCTACCACGTGGAGATCGTTGCCGACGGACGCCGCCTGAACAAGAAGCGAGTCAATATTAACGAGCCAATCTTTTTTTACGTCGAAGGCCAGAAGAAGCCCTATGAGATTCTGGTCAATCGAGTGGACAAGAAGTTCGTGGTCGGATACCTGAGCGTGCCCAAGACCTGACCTCGTGGGCACCTTTGTTTTCTTGAACAAGTCTGGGCCGCGTCTCTTAAACGGGGCGCGATCTTAGTCTCGGGGCGATGTCCTCACCCCAATTGGGACCTCAACCGAAAGCTATTCGGTACACATCCGAGAAGTCATCTGCGAAGTGCACTTCGAGTCCCTTCTTGAGGTAGGAGGGCAGGCGGTCAAAATCGCCCCGATTCTCCGCCGGGAAAATCAGTATGGCGCATCCCGCGCGGCGAGCAGCGATCACTTTTTCCTTGAGGCCTCCGATGGAGAGTACACGACCCGTCAGTGTCAGTTCTCCGGTCATGGCCAGTCCCGAGCGTACGGCTTTCTCTTTCACCATTGAAATCAAAGCCGTGGCCATCGTGATTCCGGCTGAGGGGCCATCCTTGGGAGTTGCCCCGGCTGGGACGTGAAGATGCACGAAGTGCTTCTCGAAAAAGTCTCCACTTGCGCCGTAGTCCACCAGGTGCGACATCACGTAGGAGTAAGCAATCTCTGAGCTCTCGACCATGACATTGCCGAGCTGCCCGGTCTGCTTGAAACCGTGCCTCTTGCTGGGAGTGGCGGTCGCCTCGATCTGAAGGGTGGCTCCCCCCAGGCTTGTCCAGGCGAGACCGGTTACGATCCCGGGTGCCGCCGCCGCCATTTCTTCCCGTTTGAAATCAGGTTCTCCCAGGAACTCGCGGACGTTGTCCTTGCGCACAACGACTGTTTCGGTCGGGTCCTGTGCAAGGCTGAGTGCTGATCTGTGGAGGATTTTCTTAATCTGCTTTTCGATTCCGCGAACCCCAGCCTCCCTGGCATACCCGTCGATGATGGCGCGCAGGGCGGGACTGGTAATTCGAATCTGCTTGTTTGTCAGGCCGTGGGTCCGGAGGGCGCGCGGAAGCAGGTGCCTGCGGGCAATCTCCAACTTCTCTTCCAGGATGTAGCCGGAGAGACGAATGACTTCCATCCGGTCGAGAAGAGGCAGGGGGATCGTATCCACCTGGTTGGCCGTCGAGATAAACAGCACATTGGACAAATCAAAGGGGACATCCAGGTAATGGTCGCGAAAGGACGAGTTCTGCTCGGGATCGAGCACCTCGAGAAGCGCGGAGGCAGGATCACCCCGGAAGGAAGCGCCGATCTTGTCAATTTCATCGAGCATGATGACCGGATTGGCGGTGCCCGCGGTTTTCAACGCCTGCAGAAACTTGCCCGGCATGGCTCCGATGTAGGTTCTACGGTGGCCCTTGATTTCGGCCTCGTCGCGCATGCCGCCCAGTGAAAAGTGGTAGAATCTCCTGCCCAGCGCCTCGGCAATACTGCGTCCGATCGACGTCTTACCCACCCCCGGCGGGCCAACCAGACAGAGGATCGATCCAGAGATGTCTCCCTTCAGCTTGCCGACGGCCACAAACTCAACGACGCGGTCCTTCACGTCGTCCAGTCCGTAGTGATCGCGATCCAGAATTCTGCGCGCGCGCGTGAGCTGATAGGAGTCTTCGCTCAGCTTGCCCCAGGGCAATATGGTGAGCCAGTCCAGGTAGTTTCGGGTCACCGTGTACTCTGGGGAAGACGGCTCCAGATGGCTCAATTTTTCCATTTCTTCGGAGATCACGCTGGCGCCTTCCGGGCTGGGTGAGAGCTCCTGCAAGCGCTCCTGAAAGCTCTCAAGCTCGGAGGTCTTGCCTTCTTTCTCGATCCCCAGTTCCTGCTTGATCGCCTTGAGCTGCTCCCGCAGGAAGAACTCGCGCTGGCGCTGGCTCATTTGATCTTCAATCTGATCCGTGATCTTTTGCTTGAGTCTGGCCATCTCGAGCTCTTTGCGGAGCAAGAGCAGGACCTTGTCGATGCGGCCTCGAACGTCGAATGTCTCGAGAACCTGCTGCAGCTCTTCCGGACTCGCGGTCGTCAAGGAGGCTGAAAAATCGGCTAACCTTCCGGGATCCTCCATCGCCGAACGGTTGAGGAAGAGCTTAATGGCCTCCGACTGCAGGGGATCCAGCTGGACGAGCTCTTTGAGGGTCGCCACGATGGCCATCGAGTAGGCCTTCAACTCCTCGTTGACCGACAACTCGGGTTCGTGGTGATACTTGACCAGGGCGGTCCACCCCCCGTCAGCCTCTTTCAATTCCTCGATTGTGAAGCGCGCCAGGCAGTTCAACAGGACATGAGCCGTAGCGGCGTCCGCCTGAACCGCCTTGACGATCTTGGCAACCACACCCACGGGACAAAGGTTCTCGGGCGACTCTTCAGCCTCCGCATTCCGCAGCAGAACCAGTCCAATCGCCTGATCGGGGCCCTCGATAACCTTTTGAATTCGGTCGAGATGTTCCCCCGTGACCGCCAGAGGGGCTGTAAAACCCGGGAAATAGGGTCGCAGACGGACTCCCAGGATGGGCAGCCTGTCGGGGAGAACGTCGGAAAGAAGAACCAGGCCGGGAGCCGCCGCTCCGTTCCCGGATGGAGGTCCCTTTGGCTCCGGGTCGACCGTTTTACTTGCCTCTCCCATAATCCGTTCCTACAAACGATAGCATATGTCAGGACTCGGCCCCGGATCCAGAGACGTTGAAATTGAAATTCATGTTCATTTAAGTCACTTGTTTTCAATAGCTTATAAGTTGATGTCCGAACGTGAAATCGGTATCCTGAAAGCTGCTGCCCTCGATCTGTGGTGTCTGTGCGGCAGGCGGAGCAGAAGCAAAACTCGAAGGAGATCGGAATGCTTTCCAAGAATATGAATGAAATCCTGAATCAGCAGATCCAGGCTGAGTTCCAGGCGTCCTATCTTTACCTGGCCATGTCGTCTTATTGTGAGGAGCTCAATCTGCCGGGCTTTGCCGGCTGGCTGCGGGCTCAGAGTGAGGAAGAACGAGTCCACGCCCTGCGTCTTCTTGACTTTCTGCTCAGTCGCGAGGGACATATCGAACTGCGTAAGATCGACGGCCCCCCCTCGGGGTTCGGATCCGCTCTGGAGATGTTCGAAACCGTCCTGGCCCACGAAAAAGAAGTCACGAAGAGGATCGACGAGGCCTACCGGGCAGCTCTGGATGAGCGCGACAACGCGACTGCCGTGGAACTGCAGTGGTTCATCACGGAACAGGTGGAGGAAGAAAAGACGGCAGGCGACATTGTCGCCCAACTCACCATGGTGGGAGAGGATACGGTTGCGCTGCTGATGGTCGATCGGGAGATGGCTTCCCGAGAGTAGCTCACTGCATTCGCAGTTATCACCAGGTCCAGCTAACCGAGACGCCCCTGGTTTCCTCGCCGATTACGGGACTGATGGTCATTTTCTTTGAGGTTGCCCGGCGATCCGTCACTTTTACCACGGTGCGACCGATCAGGTAGCCGAGGGTGGCCCCGGCGATGACGTCGCTCACGTAGTGCTTGCGCTTCTCGATCCTGCTGAGTCCGACCAGAGTCGCCACGGAGTAGGCGGGAATCCCCGCCTTTGCGCCGTAGTAGTGGGAAATCACGGTGGCGTAAGTGAACACGGCAGCGGTATGGCCGGAGGGAAAGGAGTGCTCGTTCTCGAAGTTCGGCCGGTAGCGGTCGTTTGCCGCCTTGATGGATTGAACGATCACCTCGGTCATAACGAAACTCTGGGCCAGACTGAAACTCATGGCCCGGAACTTCTGGTTTTCACCACTGTAGCTGGTGGCCAGCAGCGCGCCCGTGATTCCTGCCAGGACGAATCCGTTACCCAGCGTATCTCCGATGTCCCCGACTTCCTTTACCCGTCGACGGCTCTGGAAGTAGTTCTTGGTTCTGTCGTCCGCCAGAGCGGAAGCTCCTGCAGCAGAGGCTCCGATGATGGCCGGAACCAGGTTGTCGGAGTCGATCAGACCGACGAAGCCGTCGAGAAGGGCAGAGGGGAACTCCTTAAGCGGGGGGCTGACGAACCCTGGAGGATCAGCGATCAGCTCCGCCTTATCCATCCGCGCGACCGGGGCCGTGAAGCCCGGCCGCAGGCGCCGCGTAGACCAGCTTCGCAGGACCGGGAAGCCTGAACTCGAACTCCTCAGAGTCCGACTCGTTCTCAGTGAAAGCCAGAAGGGAGGCGGAGGTCAGCGCCAGACAACCCGCCGTCAGCAGAGAGGTCCTGCCGGCGGCCAGCAGCTCCTGAGGTAGTCGGTGGATCATGGGTTGAACGCTCTCAGCCAAAACCTGACTAACTTACCAAACTACGCCCCACTTCCCGGCCGGACAGTCTATCACCTCCACGCCGGAAACAAAGGCAGTCAAAATCACGAGAATTCCAACCCACAACCGCGAGTAATAGAGGGGGCGTCGCGGGAAACCCTCTGACCCCGCGATTCCATGCATGCCCACCCGGACGTGCTAAACCTGTCGATCAGGTCGATCAAGGATACCACTGATGGTGAGCCGATTCTTAACAAAAAAGAGCACTCGAAACCGGGACTAAGTTGAGAACATCGTCAGTGATTGGATTCATCTGAACCCGTTCTGGTTCAAATGTTGGTTGCCGGTTACCAGTTACCAGCTTGTCAGGTGTCAGCCTGTCAATTCCTCACCCCCGCAGTCCTCACGACCGCTGTGCTAAAATCCCCTTCAAATGACCGAAAAGGTCCTACTCGCAGCACCCCGCGGTTTTTGTGCCGGTGTTGTTCGCGCCATTGACATCGTCAACATTGCCCTCGAGGTGTTTCCGAAACCCGTCTATGTCCGCAAGGAGATCGTACACAATCGCCACGTAGTTGCCAGACTGCAGAATCGGGGGGCCATCTTCGTGGAGTCTCTGGACGAGGTTCCGAGGGGGAAAACAGTCATCTTCAGTGCGCATGGCGTCTCGCCGCAGGTGCGGGAAGAGGCCCGCGGCCGGGAGCTTCGCGTCATCGATGCTACTTGTCCTCTGGTCACGAAGGTGCACCTCGAGGCGGTGCGCTACGCGGCTCGGGAGCACACGATTCTGCTCATCGGACACGAGGGGCATGATGAAGTGATCGGGACTATGGGGGTCGCTCCTGAGAAGATCAAGCTGATTACGAGTGTGGAAGATGTCGCCCTGCTCGAAATCGAGGCGGGCACACCGCTTGCTTATCTGACGCAGACCACGCTGAGTCTAGAGGACACCCGGGCCATCGTGGAGGCACTCCGGCGACGTTTTCCCCAGGTTCAGGGACCACCTTCCGAAGATATCTGCTACGCCACCCAGAATCGACAAATGGCAGTTCGGGAGCTGGCCCGGAAGTCTGATCTGATTCTGGTCGTCGGTTCCAGGAACAGCAGTAATTCCAACCGTCTCGTGGAAGAGGCCATCAAGGAAGGAACTCAGGCCTACTTGATTGACGATCACGAGGGAATCCGAGCGGAGTGGCTGCGCGACGCGAAGGTCGTGGGGGTCACATCGGGTGCCTCAGCCCCGGAAATGCTGGTCGAACAAGTCGTCAACCGGCTATGTCGTGATGGAGCCGAGGTGGAAGAGCTGGTCACCCGCACCGAAAATGTGCAGTTCGCGCTTCCCGCCGAACTCGAGGACCGCCTGGCAAAGCAGGGCGCGTAGGCTGCTTCGCGGCCGTGTTCCAAAGTCATCCAGTAAAGCCTCGGCTGAATCCTAAGGATCACTCTTTCAGGAGCCTCACGCCAGCTGGTCGCTTCCCCCGGGGCGCATCTCACTCTAAGCAACCCCATAGTGCCGGTCACCTCCCCCTTTCCGGTCCCGTTGTGGGCAACATCCCCTGGAATCTGAAATTTCCCCTCCGCTACAATTCCCTGCAGTGAAGCATCCACCTCTGTTTCCAACGTATCCCATCGCGACGCTTCGGGATCTGGTCGAGGAAATCGCTACCCGCTACGGCGACAAGGTGGCATTGGCTACCAAAAACAAGAGCGCCTACAGCACGACTTCGTTTCGACAGCTGAGGGAGCGGGTCGTGCAGCTGCGCGCCGGCCTCGCGGAGCTGGGGACGAAGGAAGGCGACCCTGTGGCGCTCATTGGGGACAACTCTACCGAGTGGGCCCTGTCGTATCTGGCGATTGTGTCGTCCGGGGGAGTCGTGGTGCCTGTAGACCGGGACTTGAGGCCCGGGGAGATTCGGCACATTCTCGAGTTCTCAGAGGCACGGACGGTTCTGTGCGGCGGTCGTTTCGTGGATGACATGGCAGCCCTTCGCGCGGAGACGGGGCGACCCGAAAAGGTCGTGTGTCTGGATGCGGAAGGGGGGCAGGCCGATCACTCGTTTCCAGAGTTGCTGGAGCGCGGCCGTGAGGGACTGGAGGGGCCCGGCTACCGTTTGCCCCAGATAGGATCCGAAACCCTGGCAGCCGTTCTGTTCACCTCCGGTACCATGGGCAGTTCCAAGGCAGTGATGCTGACTCACGGGAATCTCTGCTCCAACATTGTTGCCACGTCACAGTTTGTTTCCATTCGAAACGACGATCGGGTTCTTTCCGTCCTGCCCCTTCATCACACTTATGAATGCACTTGTGGGTTCCTGACGGCTCTTTATCAGGGGGCGTCGATTTATCACGCCGAAAATCTGCGGCGGATTCCTGAAAACCTGGCTGAGGCGAGGGCTACGGTTGTGCTGGGAGTTCCACTGCTTTTCGAAACCATGTATCGGCGGATTGCGAAGGGCATTCGGGAAAAGGGCGAGCGGAAGTTTCGTATTGCCAAGGCGGCGGCCTCGCTCACCGAGTTCTTCGGAGTCGGCATCAGACGCCGGCTCTTCAAGCCCGTCCATGACCGGCTCGGCGGCAGCCTGCGTCTCCTGATCGCCGGTGGTGCTGCCATGAATCCGGACGTTTCAAGCGGGTTTCGCGACCTGGGCATTCATTGCATCCAGGGTTACGGGATGACGGAGGCTGCGCCGCTGATTTCGGTGAACCGGGAAGCCAATCCCAAGGATAGTTCGGTAGGAATGCCGGTGCCAGGCGTGGAAGCTCGGATCGTGGATGGTGAGATCACCGTCCGGGGTCCGAACGTGATGCCGGGCTACTACAAGAACCCGCGTGCCACCGAGGAAACTCTCGAGAGCGGCTGGTTGCACACGGGTGACCTGGGTTACCTGGACGAGGACGGCTTTCTGTACGTTAGCGGCCGCAAGAAATCGGTGATCGTGACGCCCAACGGCAAGAATGTCTACCCGGAGGAGCTTGAGGCACACCTGAACGAGAGGCGGTTCATCGCCGAGTCCTTAGTCTGGGGAGGCCCTTCCACCGATCCGGCTCTGACTGAAGTCCAGGCAATCATCGTTCCCGATGTTGAGACACTCGACGATGAGTATGGAGCCAGCAATTACGATGATGAGAGAATAGAGGAGACCATTGCGAAAGAGGTGAGGCAGGTCAACCGGGTGCTGGCCGCCTACAAGAGGATTCGCCACTTCAGGGTGCGTCACGAAGAGTTCGAGAAGACCACGACTCGCAAGATCAAACGGTATCTATATACGGAAACGGCCGAGGCTCTGTAGTGGACGTGGAAACGAAATCGAGCACTTATCCAAGCCTGGAAACCGTGCCAAACGAGTACCAGGGTCGCGAATACGAGGTGGAGATTGTGTGCCCGGAGTTCACCTGTGTATGTCCTCGAACCGGACAGCCGGACTTCGGCACGATTCGAATTCGCTACGTTCCGGATGCCACCCTGGTTGAGCTCAAGTCCTTGAAACTTTACCTGTTCACTTTCCGGGATCTAGGCATCTTTCACGAGCACGCAACCAATCGGATCCTGGAAGACTTTGTCGCCGCCAGTCAGCCAATTCGCTGCACCGTCGAAGGCGATTTCAATTTCCGGGGCGGAATCAGGACGACCGTACGCGCCCAGTACGAGCGGCCTTAAATTCCGTTCCGAATTTCAGCCGGTCCGGGTGTTGGCCCCGATGAAGTCTCGAAAGGCGGAGAAATCGGAAAAATAAAACCCGTCGATCGAGCCCTCGAGGTCTCCGTCCAGCGGAAGAGCCCTGCCCAGGCTGACCAGGGGCAGACGGTATTCGTGGACCGCTTCCAGCAGGAGGTCTAGTTCCGGAGTGGACTCTTCCGGGGTGGACCCGTTGGAAACGATGCAAACCAGATTGATGGGCTCTTCTTCCACCATTGTGGCCATGGCGGGGTAAGGCACCGACCAGCCCAGATTGAGGACTTCCCAGCCCTCGACCTCCAGGATCCGGGCGGCCGCGTTAACGGGTAGGTATTGAGCCCGATCCGGACTGGCGCAGAGGCTGACGCGCTGGTTGTGTCGTTTTCGAATAATGTGGGGAAACAGGTACGACACAGCCTCTTCCAGATTTACCTGGATCAGTTTGGCCTGCCCCCCGGACAAGACCCGATCGGAAAGGCCTGCTTGAGTCGAGCGAGCCACCGGCATCACGATGTAGTCGTACAGGTGATCGAGGGACATCCCCCGCAGGTAGAGCCTCTTCAGGAGCTCTTCGATCTGGGATCTCTGATTGTGGGCGGCCAGAAAGCTCACCTGCTCCCGGACGCGAACAAAATCCTTGCGGTTGAGGAGATCCTCGACACTGGGATCCTCCCAGCGCTCGGTGGTGAGAAGCCCGGTGGCCTCGAAACCGCGCTCCTGTTGAAAACCTCGAATGTTCTCCAGCGAGAATCGGCGATGCCCCCCCGGAGTTCTCTGGCACTCCAGACCAGCCGTGTCGGCCCAGCGCTTCACGGTGGACTCGCTGACGTTCCACATCTGGGCGACTTCGCGGGTAGAATAGGTTCGGTCCATCTGAAGCTACAAGACGATTTCTTGATACACCCGGCTTGACTGGAGAACTGGATCATAGGAGCTTTGGATCCGCTTTGTCAAACGTGCCCGGGAATCGGCTCGTCAGAGGCTTTTCGCGGGAGGCTGGCGTTCAAGCGGCCTGGTATAGAATCGGGTTCGGAGGAGGCCCTTTCGTGCGTTCGGTGATGCCCATACGACAACCCGGTCTAGTGAGGGGCGCACTCGTGATCGCCTTGCAGGTGGCAGGAGCGTCTGTGGCCGAAGGTCGAGTTGCGATCGACCGGGTGACTCTCGATGCCGGGTTTCAGATCTCGGTTTACGCCGAAGGGATCGAAGAGGCGCGTTCCATGGCTCGATCGCCCTCAGGCACGATTTTCGTGGGCAGCCGCAGGGCGGGAAACCTGTACGCGCTGGTAGACCGCGACGGCGATCAGCGGGCGGAAGAGGTCTACACACTCGCTTCCGGCATGAACATGCCCAACGGAGTCGCCTTCCGCGGCGGCTCACTCTATGTCGCCGAGGTAAATCGGGTGTTGCGCTACGACGACATCGACTCTCGGTTGAATGATCCACCGGCACCGCAGGTGGTCAACGACAGTCTGCCCGGCGACCAGTGGCACGGATGGAAGTTCATAGCTTTTGGGCCCGATGGAATGCTCTACGTGCCCGTCGGAGCCCCCTGCAATATTTGTGAGAAGGCGGATCCACGGTACGCAACCATTATGCGCATGCACGCCGACGGAAGCGGTCTGGAGATCTTCTCTTCGGGTGTACGCAACACGGTCGGCTTTGACTGGCATCCAATCACCGGTGACCTTTGGTTTACCGATAACGGGCGTGACTGGCTGGGGGAGAACATTCCTCCCGACGAGCTCAACCGAGCTTCTCGCAAGGGGATCCACTTTGGTTTTCCTTACTGCCACGGCGGGTATATTCCCGACCCGGAGTTCGGCGAAAAGCGGGCCTGCTCCGAGTTCCAGGCTCCCGCCCTGAACCTGGCTCCACACGTAGCCGCGCTGGCCGCTCACTTTTATCGCGGCAATCTCTTTCCGAGCCGCTATCTGCACCGGCTCTTTGTAGTCGAACACGGCTCCTGGAACCGGGAGATCCCCCTGGGATACCGGGTGATGCTGATCGAGCTCTCGGCCGACGGTACGCCGGTAAATGACCGGGTCTTTGCGGAAGGATGGCTGCAGGGAAGGGAAGCGTGGGGTCGCCCGGTGGATCTTCTGGAACTGCCCGACGGTTCGCTGCTGCTCTCGGACGACAAGGCGAATGTGATTTACCGAATCACCTACGAGAAGCCCGGCGACGAATAGCTACCCGAGGATCTCGAGAAACAGCTCCCTGAGCTGTCGCCGACTCACGGGTGAGGGGGCCCCGCACATCAGATCCTGAGCCCGGGCCGTCTTGGGAAAGGCGATGACCTCGCGAATCGTCCGTTCGCCCGCCAGCAGCATGACGATGCGGTCCAGTCCCAAGGCAATGCCTCCATGGGGAGGAGCACCGTACTCGAGCGCCTGGAGCAGAAACCCGAAGCGCTGTTCCGCTTCCTTACGAGGTATGCCCAGGGCCTGAAAAACCTGACGCTGAATCGCAGGGCTGTGGATTCGGATCGAGCCTCCACCGATTTCCAGCCCGTTCAGGACGATATCGTAGGCGCGGGCCCGAACCCGGGAAGGGTCGGACTCGAGCAGGCCCAGACTCTCGTCGGTCGGGGACGTGAACGGATGGTGCAGGGAAAAAAAGCGCCCTTCCTTGTCGTCCCACTCCATCAGCGGAAACTCGTAAATCCAGACAAACCGGTGCTCATCTTCCGGAATCAGGTTGAGTCGGTCGGCCAAAAACGGGCGCAGGGCACCCAGTCCATCGTGTACGACCCGATCTTCCCCGGCCAGGATGAGCAGGATATCTCCTGCGGCTAGTCCACTCAGCCGAGCGGCTCGGTCCAGTTCCTCGGCCGATACCACCTTCGGGAAGGAGGATCCCAGACCACTCTCCGAGCGGCGGATCCAGCTCAATGCCCGGGCACCGAAGTTGCGGACGAACTCCGTCAGTTCGTCCACTTCCCGCCGCGAGAACGAACCCGCTCCGGGAACGCGGATCCCTTTGACCGAGCCGCCCCCGTCGAGGATGGCTCTGAAGACCTGGAAGGAGGTTTCCGCGAAGGCGTCGCTTAGATCGACGAGTTCCAGGGCGAAGCGAGTGTCCGGGTGATCCGTGCCGAAACGGCGGATGGATTCCGCGTAGCTCATTCTGGGCACCCGATCGGGTACCGCTATTTCGTTGACGGCGAAAACTTCCCGCAGCAGGCCCTCCACGACCGAAAACACGGCTTCCTCCTGTGGAAAGGACATTTCGATGTCCACCTGTGTAAACTCGGGTTGCCGGTCGGCCCTCAAGTCCTCATCCCGGAAGCAGCGGACGATCTGGAAGTACTTGTCGAAGCCGGCGATCATCAACAATTGCTTGAAGATCTGGGGAGACTGAGGTAGGGCGTAGAATTCGCCGGGGTAGATGCGACTGGGGACGAGATAGTCGCGGGCGCCTTCGGGAGTCGATTTTGTCAGAAACGGTGTCTCAATCTCCAAAAACCCGCGGGCGTCCAGATGATTTCGAACGGCCATGCCGACCCGATGCCGGAGCCGGATGTTACGCTGCAGTCGCGGTCGCCTCAGATCCAGATAGCGATGGCGCAAACGATTCTCTTCGGCCGTGGCGGCTTCCTTGTTGATCGGAAATGGCGGGGTTTCGGAAGCGGCCAACTGGCGGATCGATTGGGCCTGGATTTCAACTGCTCCCGTGGCTATCTCGGGGTTGACCGTATCCTCGGATCGTTCCACCACCCTTCCCGTCACGGCCAGGACATACTCGGAGCGGAGAAGCCTGGACTTTTCGAGGACATCGGCCTGATCCGGATTGACCACGACCTGAACGATGCCTTCTCTGTCCCGCAAGTCGATGAAGATCAGGCCCCCCAGGTCGCGCCGCCGGTCGACCCATCCCATGACGGTCACTTCCTGCCCGGCATGCTGCAGTCCCAGGTTCCCGCAGTACTCGGTGCGTTGCAAGTCCCCCAGGGGATCGGTCTGCGCGCTGCTCATTGATCCACCTTTTCTCGCCTCAGAACCGCGTCTATTTCCGCCCTGTCTGTCTCGATCTCCCGCCCGTCCGACATCCGCTTGAGCCGGAGCCTGCCGGTGGCCATCTCATCTTCGCCGATCACACAACTGAAAAGGGAGTTCAAGCGGTTGGCCAGGCGAAGCTGGGCCCGGAGAGAACGGCCCTCAAAGTCTACGTAGACATGAAACCCCTGTCCTCGCAGGTGCGTGGCAAGGAGAACACACTCTTTCAGGAAGCTCCCGTCCAGGTAGGCGAGGAAAAGATCGGGAGCCGGCATCGAATAATCGAGGTTTTCTTCTCCCTGCTCGCTGAGCAGCAGCACCAGCCGCTCCAGGCCCAGTGCAAAACCGTAGGCCGGGGCACGCGATCCACCCAGGAGTTCGGAGAGGCCGTCGTACCGACCCCCGCCAAGAATGGCGTTCTGGGTGGGACCCAGCCGGTCACTGATCAGTTCGAAGGTCGTTCTCACGTAGTAATCAAGACCTCTAACCAGGGTCGGATCTTCCCGGTAATCGATTTCAAGAATCTCCAGCCACTCGAGAAACTCCCGGTGGTGGCGGCGGCAATCGTCGCAAAGGTGGTCAACCAGACTGGGGAGCGCGGGCAGCATCCTCCGGCAGGAAGGGACCTTACAGTCAAAGATCCTGAGTGGATTTGTCTTGTGTCTCCTCCGGCACTGCTGGCAAAAGTCCTCGAGCAGGGGCTCCATGGCCGCTGCCAGATCTTGTATGTAGGCAGGCCGGCAATTCCCATCTCCCACCGAGTTCACGACAAGTTGAGGGCGCCGAAGTCCGAGTTCGTCGAGGAAGCGGATGACAGCTTCGATCACCTCTGCCTCCAGCGCCGGACTCCGGGAGCCGATCACCTCGATTCCCAGCTGGTGAAACTGCCGGTAGCGTCCCTTCTGGGGACGTTCGTGGCGGAACATCGGGCCGATATAGTAGAAGCGGCTCACAGCGGCGGACCGGTCCAGATGATGCTCGATGTAAGAGCGAATCACCGGTGCCGTTCCTTCGGGACGGAGCGAAATGCTTCTTCCTTTGCTGTCCACAAGAGAGTACATCTCTTTCTGAACAAGCTCTGTTGCAGAGCCGATTCCACGTGCAAACAGCTCCGTCCACTCCAGAACGGGAGTCCGTATTTCCGCAAAGCCGTATCTGCCAAAGACACTCCGGATCGTGCTTTCGATGCGCTGCCACAGCTCCACCCTGCCGGGCAGAATGTCATGTGTTCCCTGGATTGACCAGATCACCATGGTTCGACCAAAAAAGGAGATTATAGCGAGAGCACCCGGCGTGTTCTATCCACACAGCCCTGACCGCGGTCCCAATGAGTAAGCAAGAGATCCGCTGCGCCCGCGCAGTTGAGAGGCACAGGCAGTCTACGATCCCCGAATCGATGAAGAAAGAAGGGGCCCACCAGTCGTATACTGGAAGGGCCGAGGATCTGCATGAAGTTTTTGAAGCTGCTGCTCAAGAACGTGGTTTCGGAATAAGTTGAGAAGCGGCCTCAGGGCCGCGACCGGTTGGCGTGAAGTTAGAGAAAGAGTGGGAGAGCCCCGGGGCGACTCCCGGGAGGATTTAAACGGTCGCTGCCCCGGGGCCCTCCCACTCTTTCGTCATGGTCGAGCAGCTCGGGGTCGCCGCCCCAGGGCGCCTCCCGCGTCGCCGGCCCAGGACGCCTCCCGCGTCGCCGCCCCAAGGCGCCTTATAGTTACTAACGATCTATTTTCCAACGATGGATTAGAAATAGTAGCGATTTTCTTTTTTGCTGCTTTTTTCTTTTCTGGGTTGTGGAAAAAAGTTTGCGCCGGGAGCGATCGAGGATTTGATTGCCTCTGTGCAGCACGCGCACCGTGGCGTTACGAATTTAAGGCGCCAGCGTACGAGACGCTTGGTGGGAGACTTTCGAACGCCACGGTGCACAGACAGCAAACGCATACTCTAGATGCTGTCCTTCGAGGACTCGACTATAAGGGTTGCGCAAGGTCTGGGCAAGCGTGTGCTGCGCAGAAAGGAGTGGCGCAATGTTAGCCACAGAACAGATCGCAGCATGGGTAGGATTGGATTGGGCCGAAGATCAACATGAGATCCGACTGCGGGCCGCCGGCAGTCGGGAAGTAGAGAGGTATCAGGTGCGGCAAGACCCGGAAGAGTTGCACGAATGGGTACGCCAGCCAAGAACCCGTTTTGAGGGTCGTCCTGTGGTGATTGCCCTGGAGCAAAAGCGGGGAGGGTTGATGGCGGCGCTGATGTGCTATGACTTTTTGCACCTGTACCCGATCAATCCGAAGACGGTGGCGAGCTATCGAGAGGCATTTTCACCCTCCGGTAAGAAGGATGATCCGGAAGATTCGGACTTGTTGCTGGAGCTGGTGTACAGACACCGGGATCGATTGCGTTGTTGGAGACCGGAGGCGGCCCAGACCCGGGAGCTGGCGCTGTTGGTGGAGGGGCGACGCCAGTTGGTGGAGAGGCGCAAAGAACTGGTGCAGCAACTGCGCGGGGTCTTGAAGAGCTACTATCCGCAGCCTTTGCAGTGGTTTGCAAAGTTGGATGGGCCGCTGGCTCTGGAGTTTTTGAGGCGCTGGCCCACCTTGGAGCAGGCTCGCAAAGTGCGGATCGATGTACTGGGTCGCTGCATGGCACGACATCGAGTACGCTGTGCCGAGACGAAGCTGCAAACATTGCTCGAGCAGATCCGTGCCAGTTACCCACTGACCCAGGATGAGGCTCTCATTGGAGCCGGTTCACTGAAACTGGTGGGCCTGGTCGAACAGCTCTCGGTTCTGCTGCCGATCATCAAACGCTACGACAAGCGCATTGCCACGCTCTTCGCCGAGCATGAAGATGCCGCTCTGTTTGCAAGCTTCAGCGGAGCCGGGCCGGCTCTGGCTCCTCGCTTGTTGGCGGCCTTCGGGTCGGATCGCAGTCGCTTTGAGGATGCTGAAGAGGTCCAAAAATGGAGCGGCATCGCTCCCGTAACACGAAAGAGCGGACGAAGTTCTCAGGTGGTCTGGCGTCGAGGCTGTCCCAAGTTTATTCGCCAAACCTTTCATGAGTTTGCGGCCTGCTCAATTCCGCAATCGTCCTGGGCTCGTGCTTACTACCTGCAGCAACGTCAGCGCGGTCTCAAACACCACGCTGCCGTTCGATCTTTAGCTTACAAATGGATTCGCATTCTCTTCCGTTGCTGGATGGATCGAGTCCACTATGACGAGGAACTCTACTGCCGGAGTCTCCAGAGGAGCAACTCTCCTCTTGTGGCTCTGATGCAACCGGCTTGTGGATAAGCTTCAAAAAAAAGGGAGACAATTCTCTTGACTTATGAGCTCAGATGTCTCCCACTTTAAGAGTTCCACCAATCTGAATCTGGAATCTTCAACTTTCAACCTTCAACCGGTAACCGGTAACTGGCCCTACCTACCCACCCTCCGGTAAATGTTGAAGCCGAAGGCATAGTCGGTGGTGGTGGCGTTGACCGCGTAGCGGCTTGGGCTCATGAAGCGATTGTTGGTGATCAGCACTTGGAACACGTGCCGCCTGGTCCTGATCTTGAGACCCCCGGTCACGGTGGCCCGATCGTTGACGAAGCCGCCGAACCCGGCCAGCCGGGGAATGTACTCTCCGACCAGGGAAAGTCTGTTATTGAAGGCAATGTCAGTCCCAACACCCAGGGAGAAAGTATGGTTGTCGTCCCCATTCACGGCTCCCGGACGAAACTCGGCTTCCGCATCGGAGCGTGAATTAAAGACCGCGATGGGCGCGGCGTGGAGCCGGAACGCCTTGTACTCCCATTGCGCCGGAACCTCGATGAATCCTGTGTAGTGTCGCTTGAAATTGCCTTCGCCCTCCATGCCGCCGCGGACAGCAATCTTGAAGGGGGACTTCTCCTCTGTGAGCAGCTCCATGGTACCGCTGAACCCGACCCGCTGATCAAAGCGTTCTCGGGAAACTCCCACACTGACGCGGTCGGTCACGGCGTACGCTATTCCCAGGTTGATGTTGGCTCCGAAATCGATTCCGAACGCATTGCCGGCATTTAGAGAGCCATCGCTCACGATGGGCCCCAGGAAACGATGCTGAATCAGGACTTCCACGTTCCCCCGGTTCAAATCAACCGGAGCACCCATGTGGGCGACACGGGGATCGTCATTGAGCCTTCTGGCCCTGCGCGGCTCGGATGAGGGCTCCTGCTGCTGGACGACGGGGAGGATCTCCGCCTCCTCACCTGCAGCGGAGTAGCCGCTGGCCGTATAGACATAATCTCCCGTTGTATTGCCGTCTCCGTTGGCCGCGTTCCCGGCGGCGTTAAAGAGCACTGGTCCCGTGGCCTGATCGGGCGCGATCCAGTTCACGGAGAACGCTACAGGACCATGCTGCAAGCCCTTTCTAGACCCCGCCTCGGTCTGGGAGGCGTATTGCACCCGGCCAGCCGTCTGCACCTGGGAGTAGTCGTCGGCCGGGGCAAGTTGGCCGGCCTGTTTCCCGCTCCCGACAAAGCGTGCCGAAAGCTCGAATCCCCATCGCTGCTGGCCGGGCTGAGCGATGATGACGGTGAGCGGGTAGGTGCCACCAGGCTGGTACTGATCGGGGACCCCCCCCCCCCCCCCCCCCAGGTAAAAGACACCGCCAAGAGTCCTGCCTTCGTTCAAAGCAAAAGCATTGCGACACTGCAGGCAGGTGTCTTCGTCGAACCCGCCAGTCAGCTTCGGGTAAGGGCCGCTGGAAAAAGCCATAAGCAGTGCGGTCAGCGGTAACACCGAAACGGCCAGAAGTCCCAGTATGTGTCGCGTTTTCATGGCGTCAAACCTTTCCAGATTCGGGCTATTAATCAAGAAACGGCATTTTAGAATAGCAGAGCCCTGTGGGGCAGCTGCCACGCTGTTGCCTGTCGTACAGCGGCCTGGAGCTTCATTCTCTGGACATTGACGGGACGATTTGGACTCTGGTTCACCTTATCCGGAAGCAGCCCTGGAACGGGGGGCGCCGGAAGGGGTAGAGTCACAACGAAAGGTCATGCGCATCGGAATTGATTACCGCCCGGTTCTGCGCCCCAACTCGAGACGTCGGGGTATCGGGAAGTTCACGGCAGCCCAGATTGAGCACATCCTGCACCAGGGCGAACATGACTTCGTTCTGTATACGATCAGGGGCGAGAGGGGCCCAACGCCGTCCGGGAAGGTGACCTGGAGAGAGCTGCCCCAGATCCGGCGGCCCAGCCGTCTGAACTGGGTGTTGGACTATTGTCGATTACATGACTGGATCGATTCCGATGCACTTGATCTCTATCATGCCACCGAGGTAACCGCGGTTCCCAAGCGCTTCCCGGGCCCGCTGGTGGTCACCGTGCATGATCTGATACCGCTGATCTACTGGGAGCAGATGAAGTCCCGCATTCCGGTCGACTATCGGATCGGTTTGAAACGCGCTTACAGACGGGCCGGTACGGCCGATCGGATCCTCACGATTTCAGAGTCAGCCAGGCGGGACATCAGTTCGCACCTGGGAATTGAGGAGGGAAAGATTGACGTCGTGTACCCCGGCTGCAACCCGTCGTTTCGACCCCTCGAGCCCGCTGCGGCCCGGGAGGAAGTGCGGAGCAGGCATGGGATCGGCGGTCGCTTTCTGTTTTATGTGGGAGGAAGTGATTTTCGGAAGAACCTCGAGTTCCTGATCGATGCCTTCGCCCAGGTTCGAGAGCGCGGATATGAAGGTTCACTGGTACTGGCGGGTGAGACTTTCAGGTCGAAGATTCCCGAGATTCTGCAGCTTCAGGGTCAGATCGGCAGGCTGGGCCTGGAGAAGGAGGTCGTCCTCCCCGGTTATGTGGAAGACGACGATCTGCCCGCCTTTTACAGCGCCAGTGATCTGTTCGTCTTTCCCTCGCTCTACGAGGGATTCGGTTTACCGGTGCTCGAGGCCCTGGCCTGCGGCGCCCCGGTCCTGGCCTCCGACCGGTCGTCTATCCCTGAAGTGGGAGGAGATGTCATCGAGTACTTTGATCCGGAGAGATTGGCGGATCTGGTCGCCGCAGTTTTCAGGCTGCTCGAGAACCCCGCCCGGGTGGGGCAGATGCGGGAGGCCGGCCCGGGGAGGGCGGCTGCATTCAGCTGGAGTGCGCATGCCGAAGCAGTGGCATCCATCTATGAGTCGTTGAAATAAACCCTCCCGTACTTTCTATATGTGGGATGGGAACGGATTTGAGCCATTCATCGGCACCTCTGCTTTTAGCGATCAGGCTACACTCAGGGGCTCGTGACGGGCAGGCTGGCGGTGGGCAGGCCGTCCAGCGTCTCCAGTGAGTTGACGCCCAGATCATGGGTGCTGGCGAAGATGAAGGTGCCGTCGAAGTCCTCCACGTCCAGATCGACGTACTGCGAGAAGAACTGAGAGCGGGTCGCTCTGGGTGCCAACTCGAAGCTTCCCAGGGCCTGCACGGACTGATCCGCATTTTCCACCAGGACGTCAACAGTGGCGGTCTCGGCAAAGAAGGTGTTGATCATGGCAATGCCCGTGTCAAAACCGTCACTCGTTTTGCGAACCCGGATGATGCCGAAGGTGGAGGGCTGGGAGACAGCGACTCCGGCAAAGCCCTGCGTTCGAGCAGCCCCTTGAGTGCCCTGTGAACCTGGGTCCGGAAACAGCCGGACCGAAAAAGTGATGGTGTTTTCAGTGGGACTCGGGTTGAGGATGTAAACGCCTCCCGCAATACAGTTGCTGTTGTCGGGAATTTCAATCGCGCCGGAACAGGCGTTGGCTGCGATCTCTGCCGCCGCATCGGACCTGGAAGACCCATCCGGGCCAAAGGCAAAACGTCAAAAGAGAAGGGCACGGACCAGGCATTGCAGAGAGTGATCTGGGACTTAACCTCGACTCCATTCGAGCAGTTGACAAAAGGAGCGGCTGCCGTCCAGTTGGGGTTGAGTTGGTGGCGAGCGAGGGTTTCCCCGATCAGGATCTCTGCTGTTGGAACCGCAGTCGTCGGAAGGATGACGTCCGGGTCGAACCAGACCATCATCTCCTTGCCTTCGGCTGCAGCTCCGGGTTCGATTTCAAGCTCGTTAAAGTTGGTGTCATAACTTCCAACCGCGATCTCATCCATGTTCAGACGAAATGAAAGGCGGGCTCCAAACGGTTCCTCTTCGGCCATGATCTCTCCGGATTCCATGGACCCTGTCGTGGGGTCCTTCAGACCAAAAGAACCCGCCCGACCCTCCGGGGAACTATAAAAGACGTCTTTAAAGTTAAAGAGCACCACATCTGGACTTCCTGCTTGTTGAAGGTAAATATTCGGTAAACCCATCCCTCCGCTGACACCATCAGATTTTGCTGGACACAGGACTTTCAATCGTGTATATAGGTGGACATGGGAGCCGCCCTAGGTCAGGGGGAGCAAGGCGTAGAGAATCGGGAGTCCCGGCAGCGGGCGTCGACAGCCGGCGTTCAGATCCGGGTGGATAAGGAGGAGTACATCAGCTTGCGTTGGGCTGCGGCGTACTGGAAGGCCCGGCACGGGGAAGCGGTCCGACGGAGAACCGATCTCAAGAGCGAAAACGAAGAGCTACGGGCACGCATTCGAGAGTTGGAAGGCTGTCTGTACGGTCGTCGTAGCGAGCGTTTGGTCTGCGAGGGCAAGAGCCCATCCCGGAGCCAGGTCTCAGCGCGCCCTCGCGGACAGCAGCCGGGGACGCGGGGACATGGTCGAAGCAGTCTGGATGGGCTGGAAGCCCGGGAGGAAGTGGCTGATCTGCCCGCAGAGCAGCGGAAGTGTCCCCGCTGCGGACGGCGCCTGGATCCGTTTCCTGGTACCGATGAGGCCCAGGTGGTAGAGATCGAGACGCGGGTCTGGCGTCGGGTGATCAGACGCAGGCGATACCATCCAAGCTGTGCTTGTGGGGTCCTGCCCGGCATCGTGACGGCGCCGTCACCAGGCCGTTTGATCCCGCGCGGCAAGCTGGGCATCTCGGTGTGGGTGAGGGTGATCTTGGACAAGTATCTTTATGCGCGTCCCAGCAACCGACTGCTGCAGGAACTGGCCGACCAAGGAGTGAGGCTGTCGGCTGGGACGATCGCGGGAGGGCTGAGGAAACTGCTCCCGCTGTTGGAGCCGGTCCGGGAGGCCATCCGTGTCAGGCAGTTGAGCGAGGATCGTTGGCAGGCTGACGAGACCGGCTGGCGGGTGTTCGAGGAGGTGGAGGGCAAGATAGGTCACGGCTGGCATCTGTGGGTGTTCCGATCCCCTTCGACGGTAGTGTTCACGCTGTCTCCCAGCCGCTCGGCCCAGGTGCCGGAGGCGCACTTCGGAGGCACTGCGGCCGGCATTCTGCTGAGCGACCGCTACGTTGTGTACAAGAAGTTGGCCAGACAATGGGAGGGTCTGGAGTTGGCCTTTTGCTGGGCCCACGTGCGACGCGACTTTTTTTCCCTGGCCAAGTCCTGGCCCGAGTTGGAGGGGTGGGCGATGAGTTGGGTGGAGGGGATCGGAGGCCTGTTCGATCTGAATCGGTGTCGCGTGCAGGCCCGAGAACAGCCTGCCGGCTTTGCCGCCCGGGATCGGGAACTGCGGGGGGCGGTGCTGGGACTGGAGAGGCAGCGCGATGCGGAGTTGCAGAGCCGGGGCCTGCATGGGGCCTGCAGGAAGGTGCTGCGCCGATTGGAGCGACACTGGGAAGGGTTGACCGTCTTTTTGGATCACCCCGAGGTGGCCATGGACAACAACGCTTCAGAGCGCGCTTTGCGAGGCCCGGTGGTGGGTCGCAAGAACTACTACGGCTCAGGCAGTCGGTCTAGCGCCCGTCTGGCCGCGGTTGTGTTCACGATTCTGCAAACCTTGCAGCTGTGGGAGATCAATCCGCAACGCTGGTTGAGTTGCTATCTGCAGTGCTGCGCCGAATCGGGCAACCGGGCGCCGCCCCAACTGACGAGATTCCTGCCCTGGGAAATGGACCCCGACCGAAGAGCGGCCTGGGGTCGACCCGGTGGTCGGGAGGCGGCATGAAGCGCTACTGTGGCCGCAACTTCACGGGTCAGGAGATCGGGCAACTGTGCGACTTGATTGCCGACAACCCAACCCGCACGCGCGCTCAGCTGTCTCGATTGGCGTGCCGATTGCTCGAGTGGCGCAAAACGGACGGTGGCCTCAAGCAGATGAGCTGCCGGGTGGCCATGCTGCGCATGCATCGCGAGGGGCTGCTGCAACTGCCGCCCCCTCGCAACCGCAAAGGAGGCTCGGGCCGAATCGAGCACACTTTCTGCAGCGCCCCGCAGCCGCTGCTGTCCCGGCCGGTGCATGAGCTGGCAGGCCTGCATCTGGAGCCGGTCCTAAGCCGCCCGGACTCCACTTTGTGGAATGAATATATCGACCGCTACCACTATCTGGGATACAAGCCCCTGCCCGGTGCTCAGCTGCGCTACTTCGCTTGTTCGGAAAACCGCATCCTGGCTCTGCTCGGCTTTGGCGCCGCCGCCTGGAAAACCGCGCCGCGCGACCGCTTCATCGGCTGGCGTCCTTCGGAACGGGAGAGGAACCTGCAGCTGATTGTCAACAACGCCCGTTTCTTAATCCTGCCCTGGGTCGAGTCCAAGAACCTGGCCTCCAAGCTACTGGCCATGGCCGCCCGTCAACTCCCCGAAGACTGGCACAATCGCTACGCCTACCGACCTGTCTTGCTGGAAACCTTCGTCGACACTCAACGCTTCACAGGCGCCTGCTACAAGGCTGCCAACTGGATCCATGTCGGCCACACCCAAGGGCGCGGAAAGCTGGATCGTAACCACCAAGCCAATCTACCCACCAAGAGCATCTGGCTCTACCCCTTACGCAAAGACTTCCGCTGTTCCCTGCGCTCAACTTGAGTTTCCCTGTAACCCAACGCTCGAGATTACGCTTACGGGTTTACCGAATATTTACTGTTGAAGGGCTCCTATGAACCAGAGAAGGACCAGTTTGACACCATCCTCCTCAAAGCGGGCATCCGCTCTGGCGGCACGGTTGTTCTTGATGTCTTCCGGCGTCTTGTCCCCGGCATCAGCTCCAGCCACTGCCAGGGAACACAAGATCAACGCGATTCCGGATGTGCGAACAAGGAATACTGGACGCATGTATAACCCTCTTTCAATCAGTGGACGACCCGACTTCTACTCCCATCGGCTATTCTTTCAGACTCATCTGCAGGTTGCAAACGGAGAAAAAAGAGCCTCATCTTCATCATGAAACCCCGACGCACGCCTTGAGCAAACAACGGCTGATCCGTAGAACCAAACCATTGTGGCCGGACTTCTCATGTGGTTCAGAGAGTCCGTCTGCTACTCTGAAGCGGACATGAAGGAGGGCTATTTTCAGGAGGTCTACCGCATCGTGCGGGCGGTTCCTCCCGGGCTGGTGACTACCTACGGAAGCGTGGCCGCTCTGGCTGGCCGGCCGGGTGGAGCCAGAACCGTGGGCTGGGCTATGCGCGCGCTGCAGCGAGGATCTGATGTTCCGTGGCACCGGGTGATCAACGCTCAGGGGAGCATCAGCCTGCCTTCGCCGTCAGCCGAGCTTCAACAGGCACTTCTCGAGAACGAGGGTGTCGAGTTTGACGAAAAGGGGCAGGTGGACCTGGCCCGCTACGGATGGGACGGTCGAATTAAAAATTGAAAATTAAAGATTGAAAATTATTCGCTTCGCTCATTGCGGTTCCAGGGGAAGGTCAGCAATGCCTTGAAGCGACTCGCTCCGCAAAGATGCACTTTAGGGCGCCGACGGTTTATTCGCTTCGCCCATTGCGGCACGGGCCCGGGGCACGTCTTTGGTAAAATGGGAGGATCTTCTGCCGCGGGATGATGGGGATGCTGATGGGCAGGTTCTCGACGCGACAACTTGGCAGGTCACTCCTGGTTCTGATGGCCGGTTTTGGGGCTTGGTCTGCAACAGCGGGACCTGGGGAGAGACCTTTTACCCTCTTTGAATCGGGACATGTCCGTCCGCTTGCGATTTCATCGGGTGAGGCCTGCTGCTGGGGGTCAACACTCCCGACAACCGGCTGCAGGTTTACAGTCTGGAGGGCAGTCTGCCCATCCCGATCGGTCAAGTCCTGGTCGGGCTCGAGCCTGTTGCCGTAGCGGTTCGAGGAAAGACCGCCTACGTGATCAACCATCTCTCCGACAGTATCTCGGTGGTCGACCTGAGCAATCCCCGCCGTCCCTTCGTAAAAGAAACGCTGCTGACGGGCGACGAACCCCGAGACGTTGTCATCGGTGGCCCCGCCTTCGATCGGCTCTTTGTCACCACGGCTCATCGAGGTCAAAACCATCCTCTGGATCCGGAGCTCACGAGCCCCGGAGTCGGCCGCGCCGATGTGTGGGTCTGGAATACGCTCGATCTAACTGCCGAACCTTCCATTTTGACGTTTTTCGGGGATACACCGAGGGCTCTGGCCGTGTCTCGGGACGGAACGCGAGTCTGGGCTGCGGTGTTTCTGTCCGGCAATCAAACGTCGGTCTTGAATGAGGGAGCGGTTCTCCCTGCGGGCGGCCCTCTGGATCCGGGGACGATTGCCAACGCCTTGATCAACGACGGATTCCTCTCACCGGGTCTGCCGCCGCCGCACGAGACCGAGCAGGGCGAGGAAGCGCCGATCACGGGACTGATCCTGAAATGGGACGGCGCTGCCTGGCGGGATGAACTGGATCGGGACTGGACTCCGAGAACACGTTTTCGGCTGCCCGATCTGGACGTCTTTGAAATCGATGCCGCCGCCAATCCCCCCAGCCTGCTGCGCTCCTACCCGGGTATCGGCACCGTGCTGTTGAACATGGCTGTCCACCCCGGTGACGGAACCCTCTTCATCTCGAACCTGGAGGCCCGTAACCAGATTCGCTTCGAACCTGAGTTGAGGGGCAACTTTGTCCGAAATAGAATCACTCGGTTGAGCGAAGAATCCGTCAGCTTCATTCCGCTCAATCCACACATCGACTACGCGTTCCCCGAGGGCTCGCCTGCGGAGCGGGACTTGACTCTGGCGTTTCCCACCGATCTGGTCTGGTCCGCCGATGGCGAGAGCCTCTACGTGGCCGCCTCCAGCTCACGTACGGTTGGCGTCCTGAGCCGGCAGGGCGTAGTCACCGCTCGAATCAGGGTGGGTGGCGGACCCTCCGGTCTCGCACTGGACGAACAGCGGCAGAGGCTCTACTGTCTGAATCGATTCGACCACACGATCTCCGTGATCGATCTGGGCCGGCAGGAGGAGATCCACCGGTTCCCTCTGGGCTACAGCCCAGAGCCATCCCACGTGCGGGAAGGGAGGCCGCTGCTTTACAGCGCGACCAACTCAGGGCACGGAGACACTTCCTGCGCGAGCTGCCACATTTTCGGAGATCTCGACGGGCTGGCCTGGGACCTGGGAGATCCGAGCGGAGTGACGGAAGAGAACCCGCTGGTCATCGTAGAACCGCAGGCGGATGACACCTTGAGGCCGTTTCATCCCATGAAGGGCCCCATGACCACACAAAGCCTGCGCGGGCTCATGGGCGCAGGAGCGATGCACTGGCGGGGAGACCGCAACGGAAGCTTCGAGGACCCGTTCAGTGAATCCAAAGCCTTTCTGGCCTTTCGCCCCACCTTCAAGGCTCTGATGGGTCGTTCCCAGAAACTGTCGGTGGAACAGATGGAGAAGTTTCGTGACTTCATGCTCGAGGCGCAGTACCCTCCCAACCCGATTGCCCCCCTGGACGGAGGCCTGACCCCGGAGCAGGCCAGGGGCAAGGAGATTTTCGACTCGGATGGAGATCGGGATGGAGCGGGCGGAGACGGCTCCAAGTGCAATTCCTGCCACACCATGCCTCTGGGCACCGACGGGCAGGCCTCTTTTGAAGGCCTGGCCCAGGATTTCAAGGTCGCCCACCTGCGTAATATGTACCAGAAGGTGGGTATGTTCGGCCTCGCGTTGCCCATAACCGCCAGAACGATCCCGAACTTCCCGGTTCCGATCCTGGAGGCAACGCCCACTCCCTTCATGGGAGATCAGGTGCGTGGTTTCGGATTCCTGCACGACGGTTCGGCCCCCACGCTCTTTGCCTTCTTCCGCGCCCCCACGCAGCAGTTCACATTTCACGATGACGCTGCGGGCAGTGGGGACGAAAAGGTACGAGCTCTGGAAGCTTTTCTCTTTGCCTTTCCGCCCGGGCTGGCGCCGGTCGTCGGGCAGCAGCTGACCGTCAACGCCCGGAATCTAGAGGAGCGGCTGGGCCGGCTGAGTCTTCTCAAGACGCGGGCTGAAGCCGGTGACGGCGATCTTGTGGCCAGTGGGGTTTTTCAGGGAGAGCCGAGGGGTATGTTCTATCTGGGGCAGGAGGAGTTTCAGACAGATCTCAAGAACGACGTCCTCAACTGGTCGGAGCTGATAGAGGCTATCGAGGGGGGCGCGGCCCTGATGACATTCACCGTAGTGCCCCCCGGGAGCGGCTTTCGGATTGGAATCGACCAGGATCTGGACGGCATCCTGAACGGCGACGAAACTCCCAGACGGGTACCGCCTGTGAAGGGATGGCAAGGCCGCCGCTGACCCGCAACTTTTCCAGGTGCCTTCGAAAGCGGTGGGTTGGAAAGTCATGTCGCAAGTCCGCTTGATACAGCGCACGGCTGGTTTTGGAAAGACTTCCGCCATCGTCGACCAGGCCGGAGAATACACCTTCACCGACCTGGACGAGGCAGCCCGCCGGGTTGCCTCCTGCCTCCGGGAGGTCCTGCCGCGGCCGACTGAGAGCCGGGTGGCTTTCCTGATCCCCCCGGGCTTTGAGTATGTCGCAGCCATGCTGGGCATCTGGAGGGCAGGGGCCACGGCAGTACCTCTGTGTCTGACCCACCCGCCGCCCGAGATTCGATTTTCATTGAACGACAGCGGAGCGGGGGCCCTGGTGGCAGGCGATATCCCCGGCGACCTGCTGCGGCGGGCAAGTGAAGGAACGCACTGCAAAGTGCTGCCTGTAGAGCAACTGCTGCAGGGGGAAGGCCGCGCGCCAGCCCCTTCTCGCGCCGGAGCCGCCATGATCCTGTACACGAGCGGATCAACCGGGAAGCCGAAAGGGGTCGTGCTTTCCCACGAAAATCTGGAAGCCCAGACCAGGATGCTGGTCTCGGCCTGGGAGTGGCTCGGCTCGGACCGGATTCTTCACACGTTGCCCCTTCACCACACTCACGGCATCGTCAATGCGCTGCTGTGCCCTCTCTGGACCGGTGCCGTGTGCGAGTTCCTTCCCAGGTTTGACAGCGCCGCCGTCTGGAATCGCCTCAGCAGCGGCGACGTGACTCTCTTCATGGGCGTTCCGACTATGTTTGCAAGGCTCATTGCCCACTGGAGAAAACTCGATGAACAGGAGAGGGCGTCGCTGGCAGCAGGGTGTTCGAAACTGCGACTGGTGGTGTCCGGATCCGCCGCTCTACCCGTAGAAGTGTTCCGGGAATGGAGGAAAATCACCGGCCGCACTCTGCTGGAGCGCTACGGTATGACCGAGATCGGCATGGCGCTCTCCAACCCGCTGCAGGGCCGGAGAAGAGAGGGAACCGTGGGCACGCCCCTGCCGGGCGTCGAGATCCGGCGCGTGGCCGAAGATGGCTCTGCGCTCACGCGAGACGACCTGCCGGGCGAGATCGAAGTGAAGGGCCCGGCCGTTTTCGAGCAATACTGGAGGCGGCCCCGGGAGACACGAGAGAGCTTTCATGACGGGTGGTTCCGGACCGGTGACGTGGCCGTCATCGAAGAGGGTTACTGGAGGATTCTGGGTCGCAAGTCGGTCGACATCATCAAGAGCGGCGGCTACAAGATCTCGGCTCTGGAAGTCGAGAACGTGCTCTTGCACCACGCTCTGGTCAGGGAGTGTGCCGTGATTGGCGTAGGGGACCACCTCTGGGGCGAGAGAGTCTGTGCCGTTGTGTCTCTGCAAGACGACGAGAGCCTGATCCTCCAGGACCTGCGTTCCTGGGCGAAACAGCGGCTCGCCCCGTATAAGGTTCCCAGCTTGCTCGTTGTCCTGGATTCGCTTCCCAGAAATGCCATGGGCAAGGTGTTGAAACACACATTGCGGGGAATCGTCGCGAGCGTCGGCGATGCCCCGGCCTCCCGTGCGGAGAACGAATGAAACTGCAGGAGATAGCGCATCAGTCCGCCACCGAATTGCGGCGCCTGATCGCTGATCGGGAGCTGTCCCCCGTGCAAGTGGTCAAGGCATGTTTGCATCGGATCGAAAACTGGAACAGCACCGTTAATGCGGTGGTGACCCTGTCTACGGAAGTCCTCGGTGAGGCTCGGCGAGCCGAACAACAGATCATGGCGGGAGAAGAGCTGGGACTCCTGCACGGCCTGCCGGTCGGAATCAAGGATATAACGCCCGTGGCCGGCATGCGCACCACCTTCGGATCAACCGTATACGCGGACCACGTGGCTGAAGAGGATGCACTCGTCGTCAGCAGACTCAAGCAGGCCGGCGCCATCATTCTCGGAAAGACCAACACTTCGGAATTCGCGGCCGGTGCCAATACTTTCAACGACGTTTTCGGCCCCACTCGAAATCCATGGAATCCGGAGCTGACGGCGGGAGGCTCAACGGGAGGTGGGGCCGCCGGCCTGGCAACGGGCATGTTCGCACTGGCTGAGGGGACGGATCTGGGAGGTTCGCTGCGGATCCCGGCCGCCTTCTGCGGGGTCGTAGGCCTGCGTCCGACGGTTGGTCTCGTCCCCACTCATCCAACCGATTACCTGTGGGACAGTCTTGCAGTCACCGGACCCATGGGCAGGCGCGTGGAGGACGTAGCCTTGATGCTCCAGGTCATCTCGGGTCCGGCACTCGAGACGCCCATGACACAACCCACAAAGGGCCGTGATTTTGTGGCTGCGGTCCGACGCAGGTTGGCCGAGGGACTGGCGGTTGCCTACAGTGCCGATGTGTCTGGAATCGGCATCGATCCGGAAATCGACGAGTGCTGCAGCCAGGCCGCCGAGCGTCTGAATGGGGAGGGTGTCAGGGTGGACCAGGTTGACGTGGACCTTTCCTTCAGTCGCAAGGCGTTCCTCTCCCTGAGAGCCCAGTGGATGCTGTCGCACCACCTCACCCGTCTCGAGCACCTGGACTCGTTCGGTCAGAACCTGGCGGGAAATATTCGTGCCGGACTGGAGCTGAAAGCACGTGATCTGGCCGCTGCCGAACAGGTGCGAACGACGATCTGGCATCAATTACGCCGTTTCTTCGAGCGCTACGATCTACTCTTGACTCCCACCACCGCGGTAGCCCCCTTCCCCGTGGAGGCGGCCTACCCCGAGATCGTAGCCGGTCGAAGAATGGAAACCTACATCGACTGGGCAGCGCCAACTTTTGTTTTGAGCATCACCGGCCTGCCGGTCGCCTCTGTCCCGTGTGGAAGAGACTCACGGGGCCTCCCCGTCGGAATCCAGATCACCGGCCCACCCCGGTCGGAAGAACGGGTCCTGCAGGTGGCGCGGTTGATTCAGGAAGGGAACCCGATCGGGCGCTGCCCGATCGGGTAATTGAAGATTAAAAATTGAAAATTTAAGATTAAAGATTAAAGATTAAGAACTGAAAAATGCAGGTTGTGGTCGCGGGACACATGCCGACCAACACGAGTGCAAAGACCCACCCCAAGGAATATGAACTTCTTAAGTCCCCATTTTCAATTTCCAATCTTCAATTTTCAATTCTTTAGCTAACCCACAGCTTAACTGCGAAAACCACGATTGTGATGGTCACGACTCGCTTGACCCAGGCGTGCCCATGAGTCAGGGTCAGTCGAGCTCCCAGCTTGCCCCCGATCGCAAAACCGACAGCCAGAACGATGCCGGTCACCCACGCGATTTTGCCCTGGTAGGCAAACACCCCCAGTGCCATGATCGTAAAGACCAGGACCGTGAGCACTTTGACGGCGTTTCCCCGAACCAGATCCAATCCCGCCCAGGTGGTGGCCGCCAGCAGGAAAAACCCGACGCCGGCCTGGACGAATCCGCCGTAAATGCCCACTAAAAAGAAGACCAGGCTCAAAAAAAGAGCGCTGCGGCGCCCGCGCTGAGCCAAGTCTTGCGGTTTGAAGGGGTTCCAGAGAGTCCACAACGTGACGGCCACCATCAGGATGGCCAGGACTCTCTGGAAGGACTCGTCGTCAATCCAGACGGCGATCAGGCTTCCCAGCAGAGCCCCTCCCGCGGCTGGCAGCGCGGCCCAGCGAACCGACCCCCAATCCAACACTCCCTTGCCCGAAAAGCTATGGACAGCGGCCGCACTCTCGACCAGTATGCCGACGCGATTGGTGCCATTGGCGACGGTGGGGGGCAGTCCCAGAAAAATGAGAACCGGAAGCGTCAGAAACGACCCGCCGCCCGCGATCACGTTCAACGTGCCCGCCACTGCCCCGGCCAACAAGAGAATGAGGTGTTGCAACCAGTTTTCCATTCGAGGGACTATTCTGCGACTTCCGATGCACAGGTTCCAGATCTCAAGCCGGAGCGGGCCCGGGCAAGACGATTGGTGCCTCCCGCCCCGTCGAGTTCGCTGCCAACTTGTACTCGAGGGCAGAAGATATGAGAGTATTCAAGGAAAATGGCCGTGGATAAAAAGAAAATAGATGCAATAGAATCCGGGCGGGCAGGCCGGGAGGAGCCCGCCCAGGTCGAGCTGGAAATCGGGGGAATGAGTTGCGCCGCCTGCCAGGCGACGGTTGAGAAGGCGCTCGGGCAAGTGGATGGCGTGATCGATGCCAGTGTAAATCTGGCGACGGAGAAGGCAAAGGTCGTTCATGTGGCTGGAGCGGCGCGAGTCACTGATCTCGTGGATGCCGTAGAGCGGTCCGGATACCGGGCCACTGAAACGGGCGGGGGCGTGGGGACAGGGGAGACCGTGCCGGCTCGGAAGAAGTCGACGACGGGGGATCTTTCACTTTTCTGGTGGGGTTTGGTCTTCACTGTGCCGCTGTTCGTGATCAGCATGGGCCGCGACTTCGAGTTACTTGGAGAGTGGGCCAGTGCTTCCCAGGTCGATTGGCTGCTTCTGGCTCTGGCCACGCCGGTTCAGTTCTACGTCGGATGGAGCTTTTACCGGGGTGCCGCCCGCTCGATTCGAAACGCGGCAGCCAATATGGATGTCCTGGTGGCACTGGGATCATCCACAGCCTATTTTTTCAGTCTGGCGGTCCTGCTCTCTCAGGCCTCCGGCGCAACTGCCCTGGGGACGCACACCTACTTTGAAACCGCCGCGGTCATCATCACCCTGGTCAAACTGGGAAAGCTTCTCGAAGAAAGGGCCAAAAGAGCGGCCCGGGAGGCCCTCACCGGTCTTTTTGATTTGAGGCCGCCGACAGCCCAGGTGCTGAAAAACGGCGTGGAGATGGAGGTACAGCTGCAACAAGTCCGCGTCGGAGACACGGTTGTGGTTCGCCCGGGTGGGAAGATACCCGCGGATGGCGAGGTACGGCGGGGCGCCTCCTCGGTGGACGAGAGCATGCTCACCGGAGAAAGCATTCCGGTGGAGAAGCAGATCGGATCCAGCGTCACCGGCGGGACGGTCAACCAGGGCAGTTTTCTGGAGATTGAAGTGACTCGCACCGGCGAGGACACGCGGCTCTCCGAGATCATCCGGATCGTAGAGGAGGCACAGTCCGGGAGGGCGGCGACTCAGGCGCTGGTGGACCGCATTGCCGCCGTCTTCGTCCCCATCGTCCTGGTGGTCGCAGTGTTCACGTTCCTGATCTGGCTCTTCATAACCCCTTTCGGCGTGGTGGAGGCCTTGCTCAGAATGGTCGCTGTGCTGGTCATAGCCTGTCCCTGCGCGCTCGGACTGGCGACGCCCACCGCGGTCATGGTCGGCACTGGTGTGGCAGCTCGCGACGGGATCCTGTTCAAGAAGGTGGACGCCCTGGAGGTGGCTCGGTCCATCCAGGTGGTCGTATTTGACAAGACCGGGACGCTGACCGAAGGACGGCCCGTCGTAACGGACATCGTGGCAGCTCATGAAGAGCCAGCCGGGGGCGGCCTGGAGGAGGCCCAGTGGCGGGTGTTGCAGGTCGCAGCCTCGGTCGAGCATGGAAGCGAGCATCCCCTGGCCGCGGCAATAGCTGGGGCAGCCCGCGAGCAGGGAATCGAGAGGTCCCCCGTCGATCAGTTCTCCTCGATCGCAGGGAAAGGCGTCAGAGCAACGTCGGAAGGGGAACTCTGGGCAACTGGAAACCTGGCCATGATGCAGGCCCACGGCGTGTATCTCAACGAGCTGGAGGACGAGCAGCGGCGTCTGGCCGGAGACGGGAAGACTACCGTCTGGGTGAGCCGAGGTGAAAAGGTTCTCGGCCTCATTGCCGTTGCCGACAAGGCGCGTCCCGGGGCCGCCGCCGTAGTTGACCGTCTTCGTGACGTGGGACGCCGGGTTGTCCTTTTTAGTGGTGACAGCTCGGAGACCTCAACAGCAATTGCTCGTGAGGTCGGCATTGTGGAGCATGTGGGCGAGCTCACGCCGGAAGAGAAAGCGGAGCGAATCCGTCTGATGCAGGTAAATGGACAGGTCGTGGCGATGGTGGGTGACGGAGTCAATGATGCCCCGGCTCTGGCCCAGGCCGATCTGGGCATTGCCATGGGGAGCGGCACCGATATCGCCATTGCAACCAGCGACATCACCATACTCGGAAGCCGCCTCGAGTTGATTCCAAGGGCTCTGCGCATCAGCGACGTGGCGATTCGGACCATTCGCCAGAATCTGATGTGGGCCTTTCTTTACAACGTCGTGCTGATCCCGACGGCCGCAGGTGTTCTATATCCTCTCGATTTTCTTCCCCATTTCATCCGGTCTCTGCATCCGGCGATGGCTGCGCTTGCCATGGCCTTCAGCAGCGTCAGCGTGGTCGGCAACAGTCTGAGACAGCGCCGTGTGCTGGCAAGAACCTGACAACGCGTAGGGGCGACCCGGCCCCTACGAATGTAGGGGCGACCCCGGGTGGTCGCCCGTTGCCCGGGTCGGCACCAGACCCGCCCCTACGAATTGGTTCATTCAATCAGATCGGTAGACGCGACGAACCTCACCCCGGCGGACTGCATTTCCCGGCAGGCCCTTTCCACGTCGCCCTCGTGCCGATCAATCCCGCGGCAGCCATCCGTCACCACCCGGGCCCGGAATCCCAGGCGGGCGGCATCCAACGCCGAATACTTCACGCAGTAATCGGTGGCCAGGCCCAGCAGGTAGACAGACTCGACGCCGCGTTTTCGGAGAAACTTCTGGAGCCCCGTGGATCGCCGGTTGGCGTTGTCGAAAAAGGTGCTGTAACTATCGATTCGAGGATCCGTCCCCTTGTGAGAGACGCGGGCAATGAATTCGGTCTTCAAGGGGGAGGCCAGCCGGCTCCCCCATGTGTCCTGGACGCAGTGGACCGGCCACAGGATCTGCTCGAGTCCTCCCAGCCGGATGGCCTCCCCGACTGAGTGCCCGGGGTGATTCACCGCGAAACTGCCGTGATCGGGAGGGTGCCAGTCCTGGGTGGCGGCGACCAGTCCGAAGACCCCCGCCTTCAGTAATCGATTGGCCACCGGAACCACCTGGTCTCCGCCCGGGACCGCGAGTGCGCCGCCCGGGCAGAAGTCATTCTGGAGGTCGACGAGGACGAGGGCCCGCAAGATCAAGTAGGTTCCACGGGGACCGGTTCCCGCACTTCGGCCTCACGTCCGTCCAGGTACTCCTGCAGCTCGCCCAGCTCCCGCTCAAAGCCTCCGGAAAGAATGGGGAAGCGACACCATGTCTTGGGATCCAGGTTTTCGTCGTCCACGTGAAAGGATGGGGCGTAGCGCTCCCTCTTCCACTGATTTCGGCACCACAGAACAAAGAACCTTCGAATCCATCTGCCCAGTTGGCGCGAGGAATAGTCGGGAAACCGCCCTTCCATGAGGCGAAACACCTCCAGGGGTGATTTCTTGTCACGAATGGCGGCCCGCTCGATGGCGTCCAGAAGATCATAGGGCATCAGATCTCCTTCGTCCGTCTGCTCCTGGTCGCGGGGACGCAGCTCAGCTGTGGGCTGCTGCGCGTTGACGGCAGCCAGGGCGGGAAGGGGATCATGACCCTCGGGTCCGTGCCTCTCCAGCCACCGCAGCCAGCAGCGCAGGAAGGCTTTGTCAATGCCGGCGATAGGACTCAGGCCGCCCGACGTGTCACCATCCATGGTGGCGTAACCAACGGCGGCTTCGGAGCGATTGCTGGTAGAAAGAAGCAGGGCCCCGCGCAGATTGGCCAACAGCCAGATGCCGGGTGAGCGAACACGCGCCTGAATGTTTTGCAGCGCGATGTCGTCCTTTTTCCAGGTGAGATCTCGTCCGATCTGAGCAGAGACGATCTGCTCATAGGTGCGGGCGATGGCATCGACGTCAAACTCGTAGAAGCGGGCGTTCAGGGACCTTGCCAGGGATCGGGCCGCCTGGCGGGTTCGGTCGGAACTGTTGCGGGTGGACTGATAGACACAGCAAAGGAGCGATTCCGTGAGTTGAGAGACGGTCTTGCTGGAGGCAAGATCGGTAACATGGGAGAGCGTCGACTTGAAGCCGTCGATTCCGATCTCCCGGGTCGCCAGTCGAATCGTGAGAGCGACCAGGCAGGCAACTGCACTGGAGTCTGCCCCGCCGCTCAGGGAGACGATGAAACCGTGGGAGTGGCTCTTGCGAAGGTAGTCGAAGAGCCCGATCGCCACGGCTCTTAGAAACCCTTCTTCCTTGTGAAAGCTGGAGTTCTCCCAGGGCGGAGGACTGGGGGCGGATATCTGGGGAGGGATCTCCGGATAGGAAAGGTCCACCAGGACGCGGTCACAAGCCTCTTCCTCGACTTTGGGGTCGGCGCCCGCACTGCGAGCCTGCCCCATCCGCGTCAAATCGAGATCCACGGTTGCGCTGGCGACCTGAAACGGTAGGAAGGAGAAGCGGTTCGTCGAACTGACGAGCTCGCCGGCCGACGCAATCATCGCTCCACCGTCATAAATAGCGCGGCCCGCTTCGTTCCCAAGAAGATTCGAATAGACATAGGTCACACCGAAAGCACGGGAGCCCTCCAGGACGAAGCGCTGCCGGACGGACTGTTTCTTGAACGCGAAATGGCTGGCACTGGGGTTGAGTATGATGTCCACCCCCTTGAGAAACATGTTCCCCCCCGGACGGTCGGCCACCCAGGCGTCTTCGCAGATCTCGAAGGCGATTCGAACGCCCCCGCAGTCGAAGTAAAGATCTCCGAATGGATACTCGCTGCCCCCAACCCGGACCGACACCTGCTTTCCAATCGGCCACGGCTTGAACCAGCGGGGCTCGTAGTGGATCCCGGAGCGGGCCAGGTAGCGCTTGGCCACGAACCCTGCAATGCGGCCGTTGGCTGCCAGACAGGCGGTATTGAAAACCACGTTGTTGTAGGCAACGGGCAGCCCCAGGGAGACGACCATTTCATTTGTGTGAGGAAGAATTTCCTCCAGCACCTGCAACGCCGTGGAATGGAGACTCGCCGAAAGAAACGCGTCTTCGCAGCCGTAACCGGTGATACAAAGCTCGGGAAGACACAACACCGACACCTGCCGGGCGCGCGCCTCTTCAATGGCTCCCAGGATCGTCGCCTTGTTGGCCTCCCAGTCCAGCGGCGTCTGGTTCAGGGTCGCGGCAGCTACTCTAACCAGCCTCATTGCGGGGCTCCGGGGCCGGATTTGAGGGAGGCTACCCTGTCTCGTTCATCCTTTTCCAGGCGGCCCATGAGCTGAAACAGGTGTTCATCCAGCCGGGCCGTCGAGACATCCTTGCCCTCCCACAGGGAGGGCGGCAGGGATCGAAGTTCCCCGGCAGCTCGTTCACGAATCTCATCCAGAGGAGGGGACGCGCAGACCAGTTTTCCCCCATCGAATACGGGTTGCAGGAGATCCCGGCCGGGCATCGAACGCGGGATGGGAAAGCCTGCTGTCTTGTCCTCGGCCCCAACCGGGTAGCAGACGTCTCCAACCCCCAGGCGCCGATCGTAGATGAGGTCGAAGTCGAGCTCTCCGGAAGGCCGGGTGAAGCGGCGGATCTGAAGAATCCCGGGAAAGCTCATTTTTCCTTTCTCCTCGGACAATTTTAACTTATCCACCCAGTCTCCGCGGTCATTTCGAATGCTGGACAACTTGTAAACCCCTGTCAGCGCAGCATCCGGAGCGCCGGTAGCGAGACTGGTTCCCACGCCCCACAGGGCGATGCCGGACCCCTTCTTCTTGAGCCGGCTGATTTCGCCCTCGTCCAGGTCACCGCTGGCGACAATCTGAGTCGAAGAAAACCCGGCGCGGTCCAGCAGGAATCGGGCTTTCTCGCTAAGCTCGGCCAGATCTCCGGAGTCGAGTCGGATTCCCCCCAGGCGGTAGCCCCTCTCCTCGAGCCAGCGACCGACCTCGATGGCGTTTCGAATTCCGGCTTCGGAATCATAAGTGTCTACCAGAAAGATGCAGTCAGAGGGCATGGCCCGTGCGTATGCCCGAAAGGATGAGAGCTCGTCCTGAAAGGACAGGACCCAGCTATGTGCGTGAGTGCCCCCCGCAGGTATCCCGAAGAGCCGGGACGCGAGCACATTGGAGGTTGCGGCGCAGCCGCCGATGTAGGCAGCCCGGCTGGCGGAAAGGGCTCCATCAACCCCCTGGGCTCGCCTCAGCCCGAACTCGAGCACCGAGTCACCGGCGGCCGCCCTGCAGATGCGGGCTGCCTTGGTAGCGATCAAGGTTGGAAAATTCAGGAAATTGAGCAGCGGAGTCTCCAGCAGTTGGCACTGCAGCAGCGATCCTCGTACCTGCACCAGCGGCTCGTTTGCGAAGACAATGGTTCCCTCAGGCACGGCCTCGAGGCTGCACTCCAGACGCAATCCCGCCAGGTAGCCCAGGAACTCGGGCTCCCAGAAGGGGCCTCGCTCACCGTCCAGCCCGAACTCCCTGAGAAAGGCAAGATCTCCCGAAGAGAACCGGAACCGTGTGATGAAGTCAACGACGCGATCCAGTCCCGCGGCCAGGGCAAAGGGGCCGCCGAAGGGGTTCTTTCGAAAATAAAGATGAAAAACGGCCTCTCGTTCATGCCGACCCGACTTCCAGTAGCCATAGGCCATGGTCAACTGGTAGAGGTCGGTTAACAGCGCCAGAGAATGCCGATAAATCGTCCCCAGTGGACTCATCGCATCAGACCAGCTCTCAATACCGCTGTTCCCACGAGCGCCCTTACTAGGTCCGGGCTGCGTAGCCCTCGACCCATACCTGCCCGTCAGCGTAGAACTCCTTCTTCCAGATCGGGACAGTGGTTTTCAGGCTGTCTATCACGAAGCGGCAGGCCTCGAAGGCGTCACCCCGATGATCGGCGGAAACGGCGATGAAGACGCTGCTGTCACCGATCTCGAGCCGCCCTACGCGATGCACGATGGCCAGTTTGCGGATGGGCCAGTCAGCCAGAACCCGCTCCCGGATCGCTTCCATTTCCTTGACCGCCATCTGATCGTAAGCCTCATAGAAAAGATGCGTTACGGACTTGCCGCGGGCGTGGTTCCTTACAGTCCCGTCGAAAGTCACAATGGCACCCGCTTCCGGGCACTGGACTGCGGAAATGACTTCGTCGGCTTCGATTTTTCCCTCGATGACCCGAATCAAAGCCGCCCTCCGCTGACCGGGGGAAAGAAGGCAATTTCATCCCCTTCACTGACCGGGCGGTCCCACTCGGCATACTCCTGGTTGACCGCAACCAGCAGGCTGCGGCGGAACGGCCCCAATTCGGGATGCACCAGGGTGAGCTGGCGAAAGACTTCGGAGACGGTCGCCGGCGAGGGCAGATCCGTTTCCAGCACGGCCTTGCCGGCCGCATCTCTCATGGTTGCGAAGAGTCGAATGGTGAGCATTTGTCAAGAGAGTATTATACTGGAGACTGGTGAAGCACGGGATCCGAAGGAAGATGAAACCTATGCGAGTATTGAGCGGCCTCCTGCTGGGTTTTTTCATACAGCCGGCCCTGGCGGAAATCGTCAAGATCGAGCTGGTGGGAGCCATCGATCCGGTACAGGCGGAGTTCATGACGGGGGCGGTTGCGCACGCCGAGGAAGTTGAAGCCGAGTTTCTCCTGATCCGCCTGGCGACCCCGGGAGGGCTGGGCATCTCGATGCAGGAGATCGTACAGGCGATTCTCAATTCTGAGGTCCCGGTCGTGTGCTACGTGGCTCCCAGGGGGAGTCACGCTGCCTCAGCCGGCTTCTTCATCCTGCTGGCTTCGGATGTGGCCGCCATGGCACCGGCCACCAACACCGGCGCGGCTCATCCGGTTTTTCCCTTCGGAGTCGAGGATAAGGTTTTGCTGGAGAAAGTTCGCAACGATGCACTGGCCAGCCTGAGGAGCATCGTCGAGCAGCGCAACCGGAACTATGAGCTGGCGGAACAGGGAGTCACACAGAGCCAGTCCTATACGGCGCAAGAGGCCCTGGACGGGTCCTTGATCGACCTGATCGCCGAGGACCAGGAGGACCTTCTCAGCCAACTGGAAGGGCGCAAAATTGAACGCTTTGACGGTGAAGTCCGGACCCTCAATGTTGGCGGCCAGGTCGTACAGACTCTGGGCATGACGGGCCGGCAGCGACTCCTTTCTGCGATTGCCAGTCCCAATCTTGCGCTTCTACTGGGAGTTCTGGGGCTGCTGGGTCTGTATCTGGAGTTTCAGTCCCCGGGGCTTGTGATACCCGGCGTAAGCGGTGCCATCTGTCTGATACTGTCGCTGCTCGGCTTCTCGCTGCTGCCGATCAATTACATCGGAGTACTTCTCCTGCTGCTGGGTGCGGGTCTGCTGGTGGCTGAGGTTCTGGTTCAGGGTTTCGGGTTTCTGGGGATCGGAGGGTCCGCGTCAATCGTTCTGGGCCTCCTTTTTCTGATCGATTCACCCTATCCCGAGTTGAGGATCGATTGGGGCATGGCCCTGGCGGTGGGGATTCCGGTTGCAGGGATCTCGTTGTTGTTTCTGTGGGCGCTGATCAAGGGCTTCGGGAGCCGGGTCGTCACGGGGCGGGAAGGATTAATCGGAGAGATTGCCGTCGCCCGCTCGGCGGTAAACGATCGGGGTGGACGAGTTTTCGTACACGGCGAGCTCTGGAACGCCGTTTCTCCGGATCAGCCGGTGGAGAGCGGCCAGCACGTCCGTATCGTACAGGTAGAGAAGCTGACACTGTTTGTTGAACCGCAAGGCTGAGTACTTTCTTCCAGAGCGGGCACGTTCTCGTGAAGGGAGGCACCAGTTCTGCTGGAGGTGACGTATGAATTTCGCTCCAATTCTTTTGCTGCTGGGGATCGTCGTGGCCTATCTGCTGTCGGTGATCGTGATCTTGAGGGAATACGAGAGGGCCGTCGTGTTTCGTCTTGGGCGGATCGTCGGTGAGCCCTGGGGGCCGGGACTGATGCTGGTGTTGCGACCTCTTTACCGGATCGAACGGGTGAGTCTGAGGACTGTCACCATGGACGTTCCGGCCCAGGATGTCATCACCAGGGACAACGTCTCAGTAAAGGTGAACGCTATCGTGTACTTCCGGGTCGTGGATGCCAACAAGGCTGTTCTGGAAGTGGAGAACTATCTTTACGCAACCTCTCAGCTGGCCCAGACCACCCTGCGCTCCGTTCTCGGAGAAGTCGAACTGGATGACCTGTTGAGCGAGCGCGAAACTCTCAACGAACGGCTCCAGAGCATCCTCGATGAAAGTACAGACGCCTGGGGTATAAAGGTCTCGATGGTGGAGGTCAAGACGGTTGATCTTCCCGCTGAGATGCAGAGGGCGATGGCAAGGCAGGCGGAGGCCGAGCGTGAAAAAAGAGCCAAGATCATTCATGCCGAAGGAGAGTATCAGGCGTCCGAGAAGCTGCTGAAGGCGGCTGAGACCCTGGCGGCGGAGCCAGCCGCCATCCAGCTGCGCTATCTTTCTACACTGACCGAGATCGGCATGGAACAGAACTCAACAATCATTTTTCCTGTTCCCGTTGACTTGCTGAAGCCTCTGGTAGCCAGGGGTTCTGGCAAATAGCGGGTTGGTCATGCCGCGTCTGGGAGCAAAGCAGACTCTGACCGCCTACGCCATGGTTCTGTGCTGGTCCGTCTTTGTTTTCTGGGTGGGTTTCAGTTTCGGAGGTCGCACGGCCCCCGATCCGATTGAAGAAGAGGCTGCCGATTTCTCCGCGAAGCCGTCCCGCGCCTTTCCGATGGAGAGGAAGCTGGAGGGGAAAGCGGCCTTCCAGGGTCCTCCGGCTGAAGCCGCACCGGCCCCCCCTGAGACTCCCGCAGCGGTGCAGGCGAGCAGTCAAGATAACGACCCCGCAACGCAGACAAAGACCGACGAACCCGCGGCGAGAATGCCTGTCCACACGGTCCAGATCGCGGCGGTAAGAACCCGCACCGAGGGACGGGAGCTGTTGGGCAAGCTGGCCGCCAGGGGATATGAAGGACGGGTTGTGCCGCCCTCCACTTCCGGCGGCTTCTATCGCGTCTGGGTGGGCGAGTTCGAAGACGAAGCCGCCGCTCACGAAATGGAACAAACCCTTAAAGACGACGGCTTCAGCACCTATGTGCGGCAGGCTCCTGATTCCTTCGAGTGATGATCGGCGGCCGCTGCTGCAGCTGGCTGTCCGGCCGCCCGGGGCTGCTGGCCGGGGCGGTGGGGCTGGCTCTGAGTTTCCCCTCGGCTGCGCTCTTCCCGCTGGCCTGGATCTGTCTGATTCCACTGCTGCTGCGAATTGTCCAGAGTCGACGGCTTGCGCCCGTGGTCACAGGACATCTCTTGTTTTCCATTTCCGGCTTCGGTCTGGTGCTGTACTGGATTCCCGGGGTCATGACCCAGCACGGTGGCCTGCACTTTATCCCGGCAGTTGGCGTCTCTCTCCTGCTGGCGGCCTGCATGGCTGTCCTGATGCTCCCGTTCTCGATGCTGACCTGGCTCATCGCCACCCGGTCGAGTGAGAGAGCCGCCCTGATCGCGGCTCCGGCCCTGTGGACAACCTGCGAGCTTTTTCGCGGGCACTTTGTCGAGGGAGGATTCCCCTGGGCTTCCCTGGGTTACTCTCAGCACGGTTTCTTAGCCCTGCTGCAGGTGGCCGATGTGGGGGGTGTCTATTGCTTGTCGTTCCTGGTCGCCTCCGGCAGTTCCACGGTGCTGTTGGCGACAATGTTTAAGGGCAGGAGGGCGGCGCTTGTCTACGTTGCTTTGATGGGTCTCGGCCTGCTCTACGGGAGCTATCGCCTCCGGCTCTGGGACCTGCCAACGGATCACATCCATCGGGCGGCGCTGGTCCAGCCCGGTATCAATCTCACGGGATCGAGCAGCTATTTTCGCGAAATGTACTTTAAGCAGCTGCCGGAAATGTATATTCGGGCTGTCGGGGAAGGAGCCGAGTTAATCATCTTTCCGGAGGCCCCCAATCCTTTTTCTCTTCAGGAGGACCCAGGCGTTCGAAGGTTCTGGCGAACCCTCGTATCGGCGCACGGCCAACCCGCCGTCCTGAATGGCACCGGCCACTCAAAGAAAGCGGGCGAGTACTTCAACAGTGCATTCCTGCTCGACGAAGCCGGTGAAATCGCCCATCGCTACGATAAGAGGCATCTGGTTCCGTTCGGCGAGTACCTTCCCCGGGGGAGCAACCTGCTGGGGCTGACCAGTTCTCTGACTCGCGAGGTAGGCCGGTTTTCCCCCGGCCAGCCCCTACAGAAGCCGGCCCGAAGTGGCCACGAACCCTTCGGCTTGCTGATCTGCTACGAGAGCATCTTTCCCGAGTTGAGCCGCCAGGCCGTTGCGGCGGGGGCCAGATTTCTGGTCAACATCACAAACGACCGGTGGTTGGGCGACACAGCCGGCCCGAGGCAGCATCTTCAAATGGCTGCATTCCGGGCCGTGGAGCTACGAAAACCGCTGCTCCGGGTGGCCAATTCCGGGATCTCGGCCAGGATCGATGCTTTCGGAAGAGTTCAAGAGCACCTGGGACTGTTCGAAGTCGACACGCTGAGCGTTCGATTCTCCCCCACTTCTTACCAGTCACACTTTGCCCGTTTCGGCCAAGCCACCATCGGGTTCATTATAATGGTGGCAGTGCTCGGCGCATTTGCCGAGGCCATGCTGAGCAGGAGAAAGGGAAGAGACAGTGGAAGTCTATCGTGAGAAGGTGCAGGACTTAAAGGAAAGGATCGAACATCTCTGGGAGTATCTTTGACATAGAAGGCAAACAGAGGCGCATCGAGAAGATCGAAGCCCAACTGGCGGACGGTTCGGTGTGGGAGTCGCCGGCGACAACGCGGCCTCTGCTCAGGACCCGCCGGCAGCTCGATGACGATCTGAAACTCGCCACTGGATGCCGCACGGCGATCGATGATGTGGAAGCGCTCGAAGAGCTGCTGGGAGAGGGCGAGGACGTCGAGGCTGATCTGCGGAAGGAGCTGAAGAAGGTCGAGAAGCTGGTTGCAGATACGGAAACCCGAACCCTGCTTTCGGGAGAGCACTCTCCCAACAACGCAATCGTGACCATTCACCCGGGGGCCGGTGGCACCGAGAGTCAGGACTGGGCTGAAATGCTGCTGCGCATGTATCAGCGTTGGGCCGAGAAGTCAGGCTATGAGACCGAGCTCATGGATTTACAGCCTGGAGACGAGGCAGGGATCAAATCTGCCACATTCCTGGTCAAAGGCGACTATGCCTATGGCCGCCTGGTCCCGGAAATAGGAGTTCATCGACTGGTGCGCATTTCTCCGTACGACGCCGGGGCCCGTCGCCACACTTCGTTTGCGTCGGCGTTCGTGAGTCCGGAGCTGGATGACGACGTGGAGGTCGTCATAGATGAAAAGGAACTGAGGATCGACACCTACCGTTCATCGGGAGCGGGGGGACAACATGTCAACGTCACCGACTCGGCGGTCCGCATCACCCACCTTCCGTCTGGGATCGTAGTCCAGTGTCAGAATGAACGTTCGCAGCATCGAAACAAAGATATGGCGATGAAGATCCTGCGCTCGAAGCTGTATGAACTGGAGATGGAGAAGAGGCGGGAAGAGTTGAATGAGGTCGAAAAAGGAAAGGCTAATATCGCCTGGGGCAGCCAGATTCGATCGTACATACTTCACCCCTACCGGCTGGTTAAGGACCACCGCACAAAGCTGGATCGCGGCAACGTGGACTCGGTTTTGGACGGTGACCTGGATGAATTCATTCTGGCATCATTGAAATTACGGGCCCGACGCAGAGCGACCGACGAGAACCATGACTAAAAGTGAAAGGGATGTCGCTCCCGACACGGCACAAAGGCTGAGCCGGCAGGCACAGGAGATTCGCCGGATATCGTCGGCACGATTCGAACGGCTCGAGTCCGCACTGGCCCCCTGGCAACAGATTCTGGGCGTTCCGCTGGTGGTCCTGGTGTTGGGTTCGAGTGTGGCGCTCCTGGTGGCCGGGGATCTGCGGGGCAAGCTGCTCGAAAGAATCACGACTTCGTGGCTCGCGGCGTTCGAGCAGCCGCCCCATGTTTACCACCTGCCGCCGCCGCCCCCCAAAGAGTCCCAGGTTGAGCTTCGCTTTCCCTCGCAGCCGATTCCCGTTGTTACGCCTGGGGTTGTCCCTGTAGGCGGCGCCGTGTTGGGTTCTGCTTACGCCCCGAAGAGCGGCCCAGCAGAGTTCTCACCTCCCGTTAAAGACGCTGCCTGGGAGGCCGCGTTCCGGGTGCTTCAAGAGGAATCGGAAGTGGTTGCCAGCCTCATTGAAGGCGAGGTGAACGGTCTTCGCTTCAGCGGCTGGGAGCCGCTCAGGGTGGATGCGTCCCTCTACTCGATCAGACTCGATATGGTCCGAGATTCAGAGCAGGGCATCGTGCCTTTTGCCTGGTCCGTCGACGTGTCCTCGCGGCAGACCCGCCCCGAGAACCAGGAGGCGCGCGACCTTTTTTTCAAGCTTCGCCGGAAGTGAATCGAGAGGCGAAATGGCCACATCTGACTGGTAGACTTTCTCCGTGAAATGCAGGTGGAATGTCAGGCGGGCGGATCCTGGTCTCGTTGATTCCCTCTGCAAGAGCCTGGAGATCGAGCCCCTGGTGGCTCAGATTCTGATTCACCGTGGCCAGACCGACCCTGCGCAGGCGGCTGTTTTTCTGAATCCGCGCCTGGAGGATCTGCACAATCCCAGCCTCATGCTGGGTATCGACCGCGTGGTTGCACGCATTTTCCAGGCTCGGGACCGGAACGAAAGGATCCTGATCTACGGAGACTACGACGTAGACGGGATCACATCGACGGTCATTCTGAAACGTGCCCTCGAGATGCTTCGAGTTGAGGTGGACTTCTACCTGCCCCGCCGTCTCGAGGAGGGTTATGGTCTCAAGACCGAGGTCATTCGCAGAGCCCATGAGCAGGGCTTTTCACTGGTCATTACGGCCGATTCCGGAATTCGCGCCTTTGAAGTCTGCGAGGCCGCCCGGGAACTGGGCATCGATCTCGTCGTCACCGATCATCATCTCCCCGACACCACGCTCCCGGACGCCTACGCGATTGTGAATCCCCGGCAGCCAGCCTGTCGGTATCCGGATCAGAATCTGGCTGCTGTCGGGGTCGTGTTCAAGCTGGTTCAGGCACTTTTCCGGGAGGTAGGTCGCGACAACGTAGTCCATCATTTCCTGAAGCTTGTGGCCATTGGGACCATTGCCGACCTGGTTCCGCTGGTCGGAGAGAACCGGATCCTTACCAGGTATGGTCTGGACGGTCTGGCCAGGCCTGCCAACCTGGGGTTGAAGGCGCTGCTGGAGGGTTCGGGGGTGAAGGAGCGAATCGATCCTTTCGATGTGGGGTTCAAAGTGGCTCCCCGCATCAACGCCGTAACTCGGATGGGGGGAGGCCGAGAGGTCGTTGACCTCTTTTCTGTCGGGGATTATCAGACAGCTCAACGGATGGTCGAGGAGATGAACTCGAAGAATCTGCGCCGAAGAGAGACCGAGCAGGGCATTCTCGAGGAACTGGAGGAACGGTTTGCGCGCCACCCGGAGAAACTCCAGAGAAAGTTCGTCGTTCTTGCCGGGCGCGAGTGGCACCGGGGAGTCATCGGCATCGTGGCATCTCGTGTCGTGGACCGTTGCTATCGGCCTACCTTGATACTCTCTGTCGACGAGAACGGGAGTCAGGGTTCGGGCCGAAGCATCCCGGGCTTTCACCTTCTCGCCGCGCTCACCTCATGCCGTGATCTTTTCGCTCGGTTTGGCGGGCACGCCCAGGCCGTGGGGTGCACGCTTTCCGGGCCCGACCTGGAGTCCAAGCTGGGCCAGCTGGAAGAAAGACTGGAGGAATATGCCTGCCAACACCTTCCAGATGATCTGCTGGTTCCTTCCGTGAATATCGATGCCATGCTCCCAGTCGAGCAGCTTTCTTTCTCATTGCTTGACCAGGTGGAGCGATTGGCTCCCTTCGGCGTCGGAAATCCAGTACCGGTCTTCGCGTCACGAGGTGCTTCTATTGCCGCCGGGCCTTTCCTGATCAAAGAGAAGCACCTGAAGCTGTACCTGGGCAGCAACGGCCATCGGCTGGAAGCGATCTGGTGGCGAAATGGGAGTGTGGCGGATTCCCTGGAGCGGGTGAGTTCTCTGGATCTGGCCTACACACTGACTCGCGAGGTTTACATGGGTGAGTCCAAACTGCTCCTCACCATCGAGGATCTAAGGGCAGTCTGAAGTCCCTTCTTCCCGGTCCGCCGCGCGACAGCCCTCCCGCCCTGGACCCGGGAGCCCCCGGGCATGTCCGGCCCCCGAACTGCCGCTAACGGGCTACACTAGTACCCGGATACGGAGAACCATGCGTCGAAACAGGTTGCTCAAGGGCGTTTTGATCGGGGTGCTCTTGGTCGTTACAGGGGCCATTGCGTTGAACTTTCTGCAAAAGCTGGCCGAACGGCCCGAGGCTCCACGGGTAGAGCCGCTGGCGGCGGACACCACCCAGCGCGGCGTTGAAGTGGAATTCATGAACTACGACGGGGGAGATGTCGTTTTCCAGGTTCGATCGGCCGAAAGCAGCATTAACGAAGAAGGTGTGCAGGATCTGGCCAAGGTGAGCTTGAACATCTTTCGTCCTCCGGCCAGGGAGCTGGCCGACCGAGTGTCGGCCGAGAGTGCGCGGTATGACGATCTCCACAAGGCGGTCGATTTTGAACAAGACGTCTCCATGCTCCTTGAAGACGGCACCCGGATCCATTCCCAGCGCGCTTCAGCCGATCTCGAGAAGCAGGAGATCCGCATTGAGGAAGCTTTTTCCATCAGACGTGCGGAGGTGGAAGGGGAGGGGCGAGCGCTGCTTTACGATGCCGGAGAAAATCAGCTCAGGGTGGAGGAGGGGATTCACTTGCGAATTCCTGAGCAAAAGGGAGTGGTTGACCTGCGAGCTGAGACGGCCAGCTACTGGCCGCGACGCGGAAGACTCCTCCTTGCCGGCAGGTGCAGGGTCAGGAGTTCGACTCAGAGTCTGGCCGCCGATCAGCTCGACATTGAACTGACAGCACAGCGGCAACTGCGACTGGCAACTGCCGTCGGCGCGGTGGTTTTCGGGAGTGCTGACGCTGTCGTCGAGGGAGACAGGTTGACCCTCGAGTTTGATCCGGATCAGGGACAAGTGTTGAGTTTTCGTGTCACCTCAAAGACCGGCGAGAGGGCCCTCTACCGCCGGGGAGCGGGAGCCGGAGCCCAGATTTTGAGGGCTCGACACATCGCGGGTGTGCCCGCACCGGAGAGCCGCACTGACCAGATGGTGCTCAAGCGACTGGCGGCCGTCGGGGACATCCGGATCGAATGGCGTGACGCCGGGATCGACGAGGTCAAGGCTGACCGCATGACAGGAGCGTCGGGTTCCGGCCTGCAGTTCGAGCGACTGGCCTTCAGGGGTGGGGTTGAACTGGTTCGCCAGACCCGTGCGGGGAGAGAAACGATCCGCAGCGGCGAACTGAGCTTGGGCCTCGGGCCAGGTGGCCTTGTGCAGCACCTGGTCGCCCGAAACCACCCTTTGCTGGTGGCAGACGGAAGCCTGACCAAGCGAACCCTGGAGGCGGAAAAGGAGATCAGAATCTTCTTCCGGGATGGACAACTGACAGGGCTGAAGGCGGTTGGAAGACCCCGAATCGTGGAGGAGTCAACGACACAGAAGACTGTCATCCAGGCTGCCGGACTCTGGAACGAATACGACAACGGGGTGCCGGTGTCGCTGACCGCGACGGGACCGGTGCTTCTGGAAAGAGGTTTGGAACGGCCGCTCTCGGCCGCGGCACGCGACTTGAAGGTCACGTACGATCGCGATGGGGCGCTGCAGGGAGCTGAACTGCGGGGCAACGTGGAGCTGACCGGGGTGGGATCGGATGGTCCCATTCAGCTTTCCGGACAGCAGGGCCAGATTACGAAGGGCGGAGAGCTGATCGAGGTTTCGGGTGAGCCACCCCCGGTGTTGAGGAGCCTGACCGCGGAAAACGAGCTGATCGGCCGGACGACCGCCGCCAGCTTTCAACTGGACGCTTCCGGTCACGGTATACGAGCGAACGGCCAGGTCGAGACGCAGGTCCCGGGGGAGCAGCCCCTGACCATTAAGGCCGAGGAAATGACGGCGGCGGGTGATAGCTCCTGGATTCTATACCAGGGGCGGCCCCGGCTCGAGTTTGGGGAGAACCGCATCGAGAGTGACCGGATGCGGCTGGAATCGCGCCGATTGATTCTGGAGGCCGAAGGCAGGCTCACAGCGCTGGTACAGACAATTGAGGCGGAACAACCCACTCGTTACCGGGTCAAGGCAGGCCGCCTGGTGCTCGATCGCCGGTCCCGCCAGGCGGTCTTCTCGAGAAAGGTGCGGGCCGAGTCAGAAGCATTCGAGATGGAAGCCTCCGAAATGACTCTCTACTTTGACGGGCCCGACCTGCAGACACTCCTCCATATGACTGCTCTCGGTGAGGTGAGTCTGGTCGAGGAGGAGCGACGGGCCACGGGTGAAAGCGCCACTTACGAGCCGCAGAAAGGAAAGGTTACGGTCACAGGAGAAATGGCCCAAGTGGTTGATTCTAAACAAGGTAGGGCGACCGGGAGCAAATTGACCTTCACCCTGGGTGATGATACTCTCCTGATTGAAGGACGACAATGAACCCGACGCTTAGGACGGTCGAGAAGACTCTTGCTGCTGAAGATCTCGATAAGTCCTATCGGGGCCGCACGGTTGTGCAGGAAGTCAGCCTGGAGATCAAGGAAGGTGAAGTAGTCGGTCTTCTGGGTCCGAACGGAGCCGGTAAGACAACGACCTTCTACATGATCGTGGGGCTGACTCCCACAAACAAGGGACGGGTGCTTCTGGACGAAGAGGACATCACCCACCTTCCCATGTACCTGAGAGCCAGGAAGGGGATCAGCTATCTCCCTCAGGAGCCGTCAGTTTTTCGACGTCTCAGCGTCGAGGACAATCTCTACGCGATCGCGGAAACCCTGGAGTTGAGCCCGGGGCTGGCAGATCAGACAGTCAGTGAACTCCTGGAGGAATTTGGAATCGCGTCGCTTCGAACCCAGCCGGCTTATGCGCTTTCCGGCGGAGAGAGGAGGCGTCTGGAAATTGCAAGATCGCTGGTTACGAGGCCCTCCTTCATCCTGCTCGATGAACCCTTTGCTGGAATTGACCCTCTGGCTGTGCAGGACATTCAACGAATTGTGGTCCACCTGAGAGATCGGAACATCGGAGTGCTGATCACCGACCATAACGTACGGGAGACTTTGAAAATCACGGATCGCGCTTATATCATCAAAGAAGGAACAATCTTCCGATCGGGCACGCCGGACATGCTTTCCTCCGATCTCGAAGTTCGCAAGGTTTATCTGGGTGAACAGTTCAGCCTTCACTAGCGCCCAGGGAGCATAAGGTTGAGTCGACCACGGCTGAGAACGACCCTCAACGTCAAGCTTACTCAGCGCTTGACGATGACTCCTGCATTACTGCAGAAGATCGAACTCCTGACTCTGAATCGGCTGGAGCTTGCAGAGATGCTGCAGCAGGAACTCGAGGAAAACCCCGTGCTGGAAGAAGCCGCCGGGGCGGAGGTGACCATCGAGCCGACGGACGACGACGACGGACCGGACGACCGCGATGATCCCTTCGCAGACATCGACGTGGATTATTTCTTTGAAGAGTATCTGCCGTCTCCGGCCCGGACCCGTTCAGAGCCCGGGAGCCTGGAAGAAAGACCTTCCTTCGAGAGTTTTCTTTCGACTCACGTCACCCTGCAGGATCACTTGAACTGGCAGTTGAATCTTAGCGAGACCTCGCCGGAGATCCATCGGATCGCCCATTTTGTTATCGGTAATGTCAACTCGGATGGTTACCTCTGCGTGGGCCGTGAAGAAATCTGCTCACAGCTACAGGTCTCAATGGAGGATGTCGAGCGGGCTTTGCGCACCGTCCAGTCCTTCGATCCCCCGGGAGTGGCAGCCAGGGATCTGGCGGAGTGCCTGTTGATTCAACTGGAGAGCCTGGGTCTGAGCGATGGGCTGGCAGCAGAGTTGCTGCGCGATCACCTCGCCGACATGGAGGTCAGAGAAGCTGCAGAGCTTGCCGGCCGGGTCGGCCGAGAGGTCGAAGAGGTCGAAGAAGCCTTGAAGGTGATCCGGTCCCTTTCGCCCAAGCCGGGCCAGCAGTACGACTGGAAGGAACCGGAGTACGTTCAGCCCGATGTCTATATTCAGAAGACCGAGGATGGTTACCGCGTTGTGGTGAGTGACGATGGCCTGCCGCGCCTTCGGCTCAGCAGTGCGTACCGGAGACTGCTTCGCCAGCAGACTACCTCGAGGGAAACGAAGAGCTTCATTCGTGAGCGGTTCAGGTCGGCGATCGAACTTCTCAAGAGCGTCGATCAGCGTGAAGACACGATCTACCGTGTGTGCCGGGCCATCATCCAACGTCAGACGCCCTTCCTTGACCGGGGTGTTCTACACCTGAGGCCCATGCTCATCAAGGAAATTGCGGAAGAACTCAACGTTCACTCGTCCACCATCAGCCGTGTCGTGGCCAACAAGTACGCTCACACACCCCAGGGGATAGTCGAACTCAGGCGTTTTTTCACTGTTGGAGTCGAAGGCAGCAACGGCCGGAGCTTTTCAACGGTTCAAGTCAAGGAGATGATTCGCAAGATCATCGCGGCGGAGAACGCCGCCAAACCGCTGTCCGATCAAAAAATCGCTCACGGTCTCAATCGAGAAGGCATCCACATAACGCGACGGACAGTGGCCAAGTATCGCGATCAAATGAATATCGCAGGATCGCGAAAGCGCCGTGCCCAGCGCCCCGGCTAGGGATGACCGAATCGCTGAAAGATCCTCAACAGATCGTAATTGTCACGGGGATGAGCGGCTCCGGGAAGCGTACCGTCTTCAAGGCGCTGGAGGATCTGGGTTACTTTTGTGTTGACAACCTGCCTCCTGTGCTGCTCCCAAAGCTAATCGAAATGGGACGCGCAGCAGGAGGAGGCGTTTCCAGGCTGGCCGTGGTGACGGACGTTCGCTCCGGAGAGACCCTGGCCGATTTCGAATCCGTTTACGGGAATCTCAAGAAGTCGAGATCCGATACCAGGGAGGTGTTCGTAGATGCGTCTGACGACGTGCTGGCTCGTCGCTACCGCGAAACACGGCGTGTACACCCGCTGGCTCAGGGAGGCGGAGTGCTCGAGGGAGTCCGCTTAGAACGGCGTCAGATGGCGAGCCTGAAGGAGCTGGCCGACCTCGTGATCGACACCAGCCAGACATCCGTTCATGAGCTGAGGCACCTGATTCAGCAAACCTTCGACAGTGACTCGGACTCCCAGAGGCCGCAGGTCACATTCGTCTCTTTCGGCTTCAAGTACGGGCTGCCCTTCAACGCCGACCTGGTTCTGGATGTGCGCTTCCTGCCCAACCCTTATTTCGATCCCGACTTGAAGGCCCTCAGGGGCGACGACCCACCGATGGAAGCCTTTTTCCAGAAAGAACCCGATACAGGGGAGTCCGTTGAGCGGATCGCAGGCCTCTTACACTACCTGGTTCCTAAATATCGGAGAGAGGGTAAGAATTATCTGACCGTCGGAATCGGCTGTACCGGAGGGCGGCACCGCTCGGTCTATGTGTGCCGGGAGCTGTCACGAATCCTGCGCGAACGCGGCCTGGCGCCTATCGTTCAGCACCGGGACGTGCACAAGCACGCCTGATGAGTCGCGCAGAAAATGAAACATTCTGGGTCTGCTACAATCTAAAGCACTGATGAGACACCTACTAGTCCCGAAAACCGCCGTTAAGTCAAGACTGTTTGGGCTCGCAGCGGTTGCCCTGCTGGCGGCAAGCTCTGTAATGGGGAAGGGTTATTACCCGCCCAGAGTCAGCTTCATTGACGGCAAGGCGAGCTACGAGCCGGCGGGCGATGTCGACTGGTCGGAAGTGGCCGTCAACCTTCCTCTCTTGAGTGGTGATCGAATTGTTTCGCAGGTGGATGCCCGCGTCGAAGTCGAGCTGGGTGAGGGGAACTTCCTGCGGCTCGGTGCGAATACCGATGTGGTCTTCGGAAACGTATCCGGACGGGACGGCGATATCGAAATGCAACTCGGTGAACTGGTTCTGCGCGTGAACCATTCCGGCCGCTACTTCGTGCACTTGCCCGGCGCCAGCGTGAAGATCAAGAAAAAAGGTTACTATCGGTTTTCTGTCAATGAGCAGGGCGAAAGCCGTGTCGTGGTGTGGAAAGGGCGGGCTGAGGTCGAGAACGCTGTCGGCGAGAAGCGCGTAGAAGCTGGCGAACAGCTCATCATTGCAGTGTCCAACGCCGCACTGCAGACCGTCTCCTTTGCGCCCGATCGCGACGACCTGGATTCGTGGAGCGATCGCCGGGACGCCTACTTTGCCAGCAGCCAATCGGTGGCCAAAGTCGGCGGCGCTTCTTACGTGGGAGTCTATGACCTCGACCACCACGGGGCCTGGGATCATGTTTCCAGTTATGGGAACGTCTGGTTTCCAAACGTGAGCCCTGGCTGGGCACCTTATCGAATTGGCCGCTGGGGCCACTACCCGACCTGGGGGTGGACCTGGGTCAGCTACGAGCCGTGGGGTTGGCTTCCGTACCACCACGGTCGATGGTACTACTACCAGCCATACAATCGGTGGTGCTGGGCTCCCGGATCGTTCTCCTACTGGTCTCCCGCACGAGTTCATTTTTACTGGGGGTCAGGCTATGTTGGCTGGTCTCCCTATGGCTTTAACCTGGGCTTTGGTTCGCGAGGATATTATGGCGGCGGAGGCCGGTACATCGACAACTCGGTTAGGGTCGTCGACAATAGAACCATCATAAACAACTATCGGGACCCGGGATCCGGACTCACCGTTGTCACGGAAGACGATTTCAGAGCTTCCCGCGTGGATCGGTCCCGTGTCACGAGCCTGAACCGGACGCTGGCAGGGAATCTGAAGGCGGGTCTCCCGAGAAGTTTGTCGACGGGGCCGAGTCGTAGCCGTCCCCGCACTACGTTAGTGGCGGGCAAGGCTCGTGGGGTGAACTCGACGAGGGCCCAGCGAGGCGTCACGAGCAGCTTTTCCAGGGCACGCACTTCGAGTGTGACAGGCTCGAAAACACGGTCTGCGGCTTCTTCGGGCGTCACCAGGGCGCCTCTGGCGGCGCGTGAGGTCACATCGACGGGCACCCGTACTGCCCGGAGCAGGGTTGCGACGAGTTCTGCCAGGACCAGGACGCCTGCCCCGGCGACGGTCGGTTCCCGCACTTCTTCTCGACCGCCGGTTAGAACGTTTACGTCTTCGAGTCGCAGCAGGACTTCGCGCCCGCGGGTGACGACGATTCCCCGAAGCAGCAGTCCGAGCAGGAACTCGACCGTCGGATCACGGTCCCGCTCAACGAGCTCGCGGTCGACCGTATCGCGGAGCACCCGCCCTCCCAGTCGCTTCAGCTCGAGCCGACCGAGCAGCCGAGCTCCCAGCCGATCCAGTATCGGCCGATCAAGCCCCAGCCGGCCCAGCATCGGCCGGTCGAGCAGCCGGGCTCCCAGCCGGTCCAGCATTGGCCGGTCGAGCCCTAGCCGGTCCAGTATTGGCCGGTCGAGCAGCCGGGCCCCCAGCCGATCCAGCATCGGCCGATCCAGCGCCCCGTCGCGGTCAACAGGCAGGTCGGCGCCCACCTCAAGGCCGAGATCGCGCAGGTAGGACGCCTTCGCTACGCTCGCCGGTTTCACGTTCCACGTTCCACGTTTCAACGTTGGCGCGCTCATCAAGATTCGCGCCTCTGTCGGCTCGGCGGCGGATCAGGTTAGCTCCGGGAGCGGCCCGCCAGCCGCGAGGAAAGCCCACCGTCAAGGAAACCACAGAGGCAGGAACGACAGTGACTGCGCCGCAGCGCGGAAGCTGCTGACGAAACGCGACAACAACGGAAAACTGGCGGAAGCTGGGCGGAGTATAATCGACGTCGAGGTACTCTTGAGTAGAGGGGGTAAGACATCTCACAGCATCTGAGCGGGCATCTCCGGGGATTGAAGGCATCGGAGCGGCGTTCGCTGGAACGAACCTATCGCCGCAAAGTCCCTCCTCGTGAGATCGTCTCTCTGGAGCTGGCAAACCACCTCTGTTCGCTCTCCAGGCAGCTGGGCCGGCAGATCGGGGTGCTGATAACCCGGGAAGGAAGCATCCGGAATGTGGTCGTGGGAGATGCAGTGCATCTCATGCTTCCTGATATCGGCCGGCTGCGCGGCGGGGCAGGGCGATTCCGGGGTCTGCGTCTCGTTCATACCCACCTGAATGGGGAGCCTCTGACGACTGACGATTTAAACGATCTGGCTTTGCTGAGGCTGGATCTGATTGCCGCTCTCGAAGCTCGCAAGGATGGGCAACCTGGTCGGCTGTATATCGCGTACGTCAACCCACTCTCTGAGGATTACGAGGAGAACGGAAATCCATTTCAACTCGTAGACGCGCCCGCTCTGCAGCAGCTCGATTTCAATTTTGCAGCGACCATTCGAGCTGTCGAAGACGAGTTCTCGAGGCGTCGCCGCAGGAGTTCCCGGGACGCGGATAAAGAAACAGCGCTTTTGATAAGCCTGACTCAGGATGAAGATCATTTTTCGGAAATGGTCGAGCTCATCAAGTCGGCGGGTGCCCGGCTGGGTGGTGTTATTCGACAGCGTCGGGGGCGAGTCCACCCTCGAACCGTCGTAGGGCGGGGCAAGCTGCAGGAGATCGTCCTGGAAGGGATGCGTCGCCAGGCTGAGGTAGCGATCTTTGATCTGGATCTGAAGCCCGCCCAGGCGAGGGCTTTCGAAGACGCAACCGGCCTCAAGGCCATTGATCGGACTCAGTTGATCCTCGACATCTTTGCCCAGAGGGCACGCAGCAGCGACGGGAAGCTGCAGGTGGAGCTGGCCCAGCTGAGGTATTCACTGCCGCGGCTCACGGACAAGGATGCCGGTCTCTCCAGGCTGGTTGGGGGGATTGGTGGACGCGGACCCGGGGAGACGGTGATGGAGATCGGGCGGCGGCGCATTCGACAACGAATTCGAGCTCTCGAAAAGAAAATTGCAGCGCTGTCCCGGCAACGGGATCTTCGCCGCAGTAAACGCCGAAGGGAGGATCTTCCGGTTCTCTCTATCGTAGGCTACACGAATGCCGGAAAATCGACCCTGCTGAACGCCCTCACGAACAGCCGGATTGAAGTGGCCGATCAACTCTTCATGACTCTGGACCCGACCAGCCGACGGCTCCGGTTTCCACAACAGGGAGAAGTGATCATTACCGACACGGTCGGCTTCATTTCGGAGCTGCCTTCGGATCTCGTTGCAGCGTTTCGAGCTACACTGGAAGAATTGGAAGATGCCGATCTGCTTCTTCATGTAGTGGACGCCTCCGATCAGCGCATCGGCCACCATGTGGCGGTCGTCGACCGGACGCTTGAAGAACTTGATCTGGGGCGAACGCCGAGGATTGTGGTTCTTAATAAAATGGATCTGGTCGGCGAGGAAAGGGCGGAGCAGTTGATGCGCAGCTACCCGGGTGTCCAGGTGAGCGCCCGGCAACGTAAAGGACTTGATGATTTGATCGAGGTAGTTATACCCAAATTACTTCATAAAAAGGTATTGTTTAACCCTTCTCCCCGTTTCGAGAGAAAGAAATTTCGGCGCTGAGGGCTTCCCTGTTGATCAAGAGCTTCCGACCCTGATACTGGATCCAGCCCCGCTTCTTGAACTTCGACATGATCGTCGATATATGCGGGCGGTTGCCGCCGATGATGCGGGCCAGTTGCTCGTGGGAAATCGGGATGACGAGCTTGACCATGTCCCTGTCCGCCACCGTCAGTTTTCCATGCCGCGAGGCCAGCTTTAGCAGGGTCTTGGCAACTCGATGTTCCGTGTCGAGAAAACTCAGCGCTCCGATGTCCTCTCGCGCCTCGACCAGTTTCTGGGTGAGAATCTCGATCAGATTCAGGGCCAGCCCCGGTTTCAGGCTCATCATACGCAGAAAGTTGTCCCGACTGATTACGGAAGCCCAGCACTCTTCATGGGCCGTCGCCTGAACCTTCCGCCGCTCATGATGCCCCAGAATATTCTCTCCAAATATGTCTCCAGTCTTGAACACAGCGATGATCTTCTCTCGACCCGCCGGACTCACAAGAGAAATGCGGACACATCCCCGATTGAGAATGAAAATGGCATCGGCCACGTCGTCCTGCGAAAAGATCACTTCATCTTTGGCATAGATACGGTCCGAACAGATCTGCGCGATGGCGGTCAGATCGGCGACGGATAAACCCTTTAGTAAGGCGGCTTGCCTCAGATGCCAGATTCTATCGGCGCCCTGCAGCTCTTCGAATCGAAGTGCAACTCCGCTCATGTTTCCTCCTTGTCGCCTGGGGATCGTTCAACCGAATGGACCTGTCCAGTCGTGGAAATCTGCACGCCGGGGAATCGACTCAACCCTTCTCTGGCAGGGTGGGAGCTGTGTCTTCCGGGTTCACTATCCTTATACGTGGCCGATCCGCGTGGTGTTCAATTTTCTTCCTCCACAGTCCGGATCGAGATTTCCCTGTTTTCTTTGACGGACGCGGCGACGAGAAGGTTCACAGGTTGCGAACTTCCCCTGAAACCGGCATCTTACAGATATGTTTGCTGAGGGCACCAGGATGAGCCGGCCTCGAGGATTTCTGCTGGCTGCCGTTGCAGCGATCACGATGGGGACTGCGTGCAGTGGGGCGAGTCCGCCTCCCGAGTCCGGGCTCCTGGCTGAGGGCAGGGAAAAAAGGGGGACGGATGACTGGCCCATGCTGGGCGGCTCTTCGAATCGGAGCATGGTTTCAGCCACCGGCGACCTGCCTGCGCAGTGGGATGTCCGGAGTGGAAAGAACATCCGGTGGGTGGCAGCGCTTGGTTCCCAGACCTACTCCTCTCCCGTCATTGCAGGCGGAAAGGTCTTCATCGGTACCAACAATGACAACCCCAGAGATCCAGACCAGAGCGCAGACATGGGGGTCCTGATGGTCTTTCGGGAATCGGACGGTGAATTCCTGTGGCAGGCTGTGACCCCTAAGCTGGCCACCGGGGGAGCGCAGGACTGGCCGGGTGTCGGAATCTGTTCGACGCCGCTGGTGGTCGGGGATCGCGTCTACTTCATCAACAACCGGAATGAACTCGTGGCCCTCGACACCGAGGGTTTTCTGGATGAGGAGGACGACGGCCCCTGCAGCAACGAGACGCCGGATGCGGGCAGCGCGGACCATGTATGGACTCTCGATTTGATCGGTGAACTGGGTGTGTACCCGCACAACGCTTCGAACTCCTCGCCCGCTCTTCTGGGGGACACACTCTTCCTGGGCACCTCCAATGGTCGCAGCGAAGATCACTCGTCAGTGCCTGCCCCGCATGCCCCTTCGCTGGTGGCAGTGAATCGCCATTCCGGGAAGGTCATGTGGGCGGACGGGTCTCCGGGAGATGGAATTCTCAACGGGCAGTGGACTTCTCCCACCGTCGCCCGCATTGGCGGGGTTGATCAGGTTGTCATCGGGCAGGGGGACGGATGGGTTCGGGCCTTTGAAGCTCACACCGGTCAAAAGCTGTGGGAGTTCGACACCAATCCGAAGCACGCCGTGTATCCCGAAACACGCAACAGCATTCTAGCCGTCCCGGGAGTGTGGGACAATAAGGTCTACGTGGCCAACGGGCAGGATCCTGAGAATGGAGAGGGTGAAGGTCGCCTCTACTGCATAGACGCCACCAAGCGGGGGGACATAACCGCGCGCGGACTCCTCTGGCAGTACTCCGACATCCGCCGTTCCATATCGAGTCCTGTGATTCATGAAGGACTTGTCTACTACCCTGACTTCAGCGGTTTCCTGCATTGTCTGGATGCACGAACGGGGAAGCCCTACTGGGTTCATGACACGTTCGCAGCAGTTTGGGGTTCGCCCGTCGTCGCGGACGGAAAACTCTATCTGGGCGACGAAGACGGCGATGTGGTAGTACTGCGGCCGGGAAAGAAGGAGGCCGTGCTGGCCGAGAATCATCTCGGCACGTCGATCTATTCGATGCCGTCGCCGGCTAACAGGGCTCTTTTCATAGCGACTCGGGATCGCCTCTTCGCACTTGCACTTCCATGAAAGAAAGTCAGTTTTCGGATCTCCGGGACTTCCTTGACTACCTTCGTGATGCGGGCGAGCTTGCGATCGTTGAGGCGCCCGTGGATCCAGATCAGGAAGTCGCAGAGATTCACCGTCGGGTCATCTCGGCCGAGGGCCCGGCTCTGCTCTTCAACAACGTCCGCGGATCCCAATTCCGGCTGGTCACGAACCTGTTTGGGACGCGCCGCAGAGCCCAGGCGGCGTTCGGCAAAAGGCCGTTTCGTCTCATCCGGAGTCTGGTCTCGTTGATCCAGGATTTTCCACCCCGTTTCGGTGCCCTCTGGGAGAACCGGGACGTTGCCCTGGCCGGTTTACGTCTGGGGACACGCAGACGCGGCTTTGGACCAGTAGTGGAGGTCATCGATTCGAATCCCGACCTGAAGAAGCTGCCGGTCATCACCTGTTGGCCGGAAGACGGCGGCCCCTTCCTGACCCTTCCACTCGTGTACACAACCGGCCCGGAGCAGGGAGGGCCGAATCTGGGGATCTATCGAATGCAGGTTCTGGGCAGCCGCGAAACCGGGATGCACTGGCAGATCGGGAAGGGCGGTGGTTTCCACTATGCCGTGGCGGAGGAAAGAGGCGAACCCCTGCCCGTGACGGCATTCCTGGGAGGCCCCCCCGGCCTGGTTCTTTCCGCCGTGGCGCCTCTTCCCGAGAATGTACCGGAGCTCCTGCTCGCTTCGCTGATACTGGGAAGGCGCCTGGAGGTCGTCCCCGGGAGAGGCCCCCATCCGCTTCTGGCGGGATCGGAATTTGCGTTGCTCGGGCAGGTTCAGCCCGGCCGGCGAAGACCGGAGGGTCCTTTCGGCGATCACTACGGTTACTACTCCCTGATCCATGATTATCCGGTCTTCGAGGTGGAGAAAATCTGCCGGCGCAGCGATGCCATATTTCCTGCCACAGTGGTGGGCAAACCCAAACAGGAAGATTTCTACATAGGGGACCTGTTGCAGGAACTGCTGAGACCGATTTTCCCTCTGGTGATGCCGGCCGTCAAGGACGTCTGGGCCTACGGCGAAACTGGATATCACTCCCTGGCGGCCGCGGTGGTGCGGCAGCGCTATCGTCGGGAAGCGGTGGCCAGCGCCTTTCGAATCCTGGGAGAAGGTCAGTTGTCCCTCACCAAGTTCCTGCTGTTGACCGACGAGGCCGTGGAGTTGAAAGAGTTTCGAAAGACCCTCACCCACGTTCTGGAGAGAACAGACCCGGAAACCGACTTGTATGTCTTCTCGAATCTCTCCATGGACACGCTCGACTATACAGGGCCCAAGGTGAACGAGGGTTCAAAAGGTGTCTGGCTGGGTCTAGGGAAACCGCGGCGAAAGCTGCCGCGCGAGTTTTCCGCCTCGGACGTCCCGGCGGGAGTGACCGAGGTTCATGTCTTTTCGGCCGGCTGTCTGGTGGTGGGCGGGCCTTCTTACCCGGAGGACGACAGCTTCGGGTCGCGCCTGGCCCAACACGCCGCGTTTTCCGGTTGGCCGCTGGTCGTCCTGACGGACGAGCCGCGAAGGGCGGTGCGCAGCGAAACCAACTTTCTATGGACAACCTTCACTCGCTTCGAACCGGCCGCAGATCTGTACGCAGGCCAGACTTCTGTCTCCCGTCACCATCTCTCCTATCGCTTTCCGATCGTCATCGATGCCAGGATGAAGCCCCCCTACCCGAAGGAACTCAGTTGTGCGCCCGAGGTGGCTCGACTCGTCACGACGCGGTGGAGAGAGTATTTTCCCGAGGGTGTGGAAATGGGCGACTCAGAGAGAGGTCATCTCGATTGAGAAGATCATGACTCCCAGCTGGCGGGGATCGGTTTGGGAATTCTCGGTGAACGTCGGGGTGCACTCGACTTCAATTCGCCAGATATCCGGGTGGGACCGCTCAAAAGGCACCAGATAACTGAGGCGAAACTCGATCTTCTCGCCAATCTCTCTGACCCCCACCAGAAGACCATCGACTCGGATCGAAAGACGAGTCTGTCTGGGGCCATACCCGTGAATACGCAGCAGCCGGGGAGAAAAATCCGTTTGCAGAAAGCAGACCGCCTTCCCGGCCGTCCAGCGAAACCCGCGCCGGTCCCGCTCGTGCCAGTACCATCCCGGGCCCAGCTGCGCGTTGGCAAGACCGCTTTCAAAATCGATTCGGTGGCCAAAATCAGCAACGCCGGTGGGGGACGGTTGTCTCTGCTCGTAGGTCCAGAACTTCGGCAGCTTGAGACGCAGCTTGTCCCTCATCTCGGGATAGACCAGGATTCCCCAGAATTCGGCATGCGGGTACCAGCCCAGGCCCGGGTACGCCAGCAATCCGCGAATTGGAAAATGACGCATGAAATCAGACCGGTCGAGTCCGCAGGGAAGCTCGTGCAGAAATACGAGGCTGCTCCTTCTGAGGCACCGTCGCAGTGCGGCCGGCGTCAGGGAAGTGATCTCGGAAAAGCTCGCGTGTTCCTTCAAGAACCCGGGATTGTACATGCGAATGTAGCTATGGCGCAGCCACTTCGGCAGGTACTGGGGAAAGAACAGATCCGTGTGCCCTTCGTACGGATAGAGCCGGTTGGGAGTGGAAATGTAAATCATTCCAACCGGTGTCGCAACCCGCTTCAACTCCTTCAAGAAGGCGACCTGCTCGTCGCGGCCCCCCTGTACGTGCTCCAGCACATCCAGCGCAAAGACGTAGTCGAAAGAGTGGTCGGGAAACGGCAAGGCTGCGCCCGAGGCCTTGATAAAATGCGTGTGCGCGCGAGCTCTCGCCAGCCCGATCACGTGCCCCGCGGTATCCACCCCTGCGTAGAGGCGGCAATGACCCTCCAGGGCTTCTCCCATTCCCCCGATCCCACATCCAACGTCCAGCACCCGCCTTCGCCCCAGGTCCATGAGGGCCAGCGGCCGCAGAGTCCTCAGCATCGACGATGCCCTGCGGCGAGCGGAGCCCCAGAAACTCACCCATCGCTGTACGGACTCGACGTCCTCTTCGCCAAAGATGCTCTCGGCCACGCGGTGAAGCTGGTGCAGCCGAAGCTCGCCGCCGGCAGGCGGCGCCTTTGGCTCAGACGGGAGCGTACCCACGGTCTTTGCCACAGGCTCAGTTGATGTGGACTGGCCGGGGACAGGGCCGGGTGTGGAAGCTCCGGGCAGGCTTTCCCGGTCACGGAACCAGAAGTTCGCTTCTCCACACCGGGGACAGGAGTAGACTCTCCAGAACAGAAAGCGCCTGAAGGCTATATAGCTGGAAGGAGCAGACCTGCCGCAGGCGAAACAGACGTTGATGTGGGCCGGGAGAAGGATTGGTCCACCTTCAATTCTTCCGGATCCTGCCCTCATCGTGAGAGCCCAGCCATACCGGCTCAACCACACACCAGATCGCGAGTCTGCCACTCTGACCAGTAAGTTCAGCCAGCGGACTACCCGCCTCAGCAGGCGGGCGGGAACCCACCCCAGAAAGCGACCTCGCAGGGGATAGTGTCGTAGGCGGGCGGGGTCGGGCGGATTGAGGAAAGCAAAGCCGGTGTGCAGCGTTTGAATCCGCTCGGGCACCAGCCCGGCGCGTTCTTGAACTCGGTCGAGAAAGCTCTCGAGCGTAAACTGGTTCACATGCCCGCCCCCGGCGAACAGGAAGCGATAGAATCGATCGTCGACAGACCGGGCGTCCGGCACCGAGGCCCACAGCAGTCCTGCCGGCTTGAGCACGCGCTTGATTTCTGTGAGCGTGCGATCCAGCCCTGCAAAATGTTCCAGTGTGTTGTTGCAGATCACCAGATCGACGCAGCCGTCCAGCACCGGGATGGCCGCGGCATCCCCGATCACGCGCAAACCTCCCGGATCGGCATTGCGGGAAAAGGAAAGATCAACGGCAACAACCGTAGCCCGAATCCCCGCATAGCGAAAGCTGCCCTCTCCAGCTCCCAGGTCGAGTACGAGCTGGTTCTCATCCAGAGCCTCCAGAATCTCTTCCATTGGGAGGCTATGATAGCCGAACTGAGGAAACGGCCCGCGGAGCTCTACTCCTCGACCGAAGCGCGCTTGATGTAGTCGAGCTTCGGGAAATCTTTCTTGAGGTAGGCGTTCCCCTGTTGTTGGATCTGCTGCTGAGAAGGGCCTCGTCCGCTCGGGGCTCCCTCGCCGTAACCTGCATAGAGGGAATCCACGACGTCCATGCCTTGCTCAATCCTGCCGAAGGGCGAGAACCCCTGGCCGTCAAGGCCGAAATTGTCCTTGAAATTGATGAAAAACTGCACCGATCTACTGTTGGGCAGGCCCGACTTGGCGAAGACGATCGTTCCACGCTGGTTGCGCTGTTTCACCGGATCGTCCTGAATCGTCGCCGAGTTCCAGACCCGGCTCACCTTCGGGTCTCCGTGAATTCCAAACTGGGCAACGAATCCTTCCAGAACGCGGAAGAATGCGACATTGGTAAAGTACCCGGATCTCACCAGGTTGTAGAAACGATCGGCCCCACGGGGAGACCAGAAGCGCAGGACCTCGATGACGAAGTCACCTCTTGTGGTTTTGACCCTGACTTTGAACTCGTCTGGAGCCTTGGCGGTGAGACTCGTCGGATCCGACATGTTGCCGGCGCGCGGAGGGGTGGGATCGGGTTTTTTCATTTCTGAAGCTCTCATGGGTGGTCGGTCGGGTTTGTCAGCAGCCGCCGGGGGCGGAGTCGTTTCCACCGCCCCGTCGGAATCGAGCTTCTGGCTTGCCCGGGCCGGGGGCGGCGCAGCATCCATATCGGTGGCCGGCGGTTCGTCCGTACGGGAGGCCGGCTCGGCAGCTCCCGGATCGGCGACCTCACTTTCCTCCGAGCCACAGGCAACAAGAATCAAGGCGACAAAAAACAAGCCAGAACGAATGATCAGTTTCATGATACCTCTCACAAGTTTTCAAGTCGGGGCATCATTCCATTTGCGCCTCGATAATTCAAGTGGAATGCGTTGCGGCTCGGGTTCGCGTCCCACGTTCCACATTCCCCATTCCCCATGGAAACCTGTCCCCATCAAGGAACCGACAGAGGCAGGAACGACAGTGACTGCGCCGCAGCGCGGAAGCTGCCGGGGGAAGTTACAACCGGTGGCCTCTTCCAGGCCCCCCCCTACTGCGCAGCGCTCTCAATCCGGCGTCGTCAAGCTCTCGGCAACAGCGGAGGGGTCTGATTCCCGGCTCGTCAGCAGCCGAAGGACAGAGAGGACATCTTCCAGGATCAGATAGGCCGAGGGCAGAACGATGAGGGCGATGAAAGTGGCAAAAAGAACTCCGAATGCCAACGACACCGCCATGGGGATCAAGAACTGGGCCTGGATGCTTTTCTCGAGCAGCAGCGGCGTCAGCCCCAGAAAGGTCGTCACCGAAGTCAGCAAAATGGGGCGAAATCTGGAGCGGCCGGCCCGGCGGACCGCCTGCATGGCGGACAGGCCTTCACGGCGTCTGCGATTGACATAGTCGATCAGCACCAGGTTGTCGTTGACCACCACACCGGCTAGAGCCACGATTCCAAACATGGAAATGATGGTGAGGTCCATACCCAGCAACAGGTGCCCCAGGATCGCGCCGACCAGGCCAAAGGGAATGGCAGACATGATAATCAGAGGTTGGAGGTAGGAGCGCAGGGGCACGGCAAGAAGAGCGAACATAGCCAGAAGCGCAATCAGAAAGCCGTCGGCGAGGTCGCTGAGAGTGTCCTGCTGGTTTCGCTGTTCCCCCTCGAACGTGAAGTTGAGTCCCGGAAAGGTACGCACCAGATCGGGAAGAAACGTGTGTTGCAGGTCGGCGATGATCTCGTTTGCGTTGGATTCGTTCTCGTCTACATCGGCCGTGACGTTAACTGCACGGTTTCGATCGACTCGGCGGATTTCCGCCGGACCCCTCCCCATAGTCAATTCGGCTACCACCCCGAAGGGGATCTCATCTCCGGCGGGTGTGCGGATACGCATCCTTTCCAGGTCGGCCAGGGAGCGCCGCCGGGCCAGCGGATATCGGACCATGACCTTGACCTCATCCCGACCCCTCTGGATCCGCTGGGCTTCAGCCCCGTAAAAGGCCTGGCGCACCTGGCGGGAAAGGTCGGCCAGAGTCAACCCCAGCGTCTCGGCGGCGGGCAGAATGGACAGCTCGATTTCCTGTTTTCCGGCTACTAACGTATCGGCGATTTCGTCAACCCCGGAGTACTGTCCGAGATAATTCTTAAGCCTTTCGGCAGCCATCTCCAGCTCGTCGAGCCGGCTGCTTGTGAGTTGGACGTTGATGTCCTCTCCGGAATTCAAGAGCGAGGTGGCAAATGTCAGCTCGACTGCATCGGCAATGGGAGGGGTCAACTCTCGCCACAGATTCCCGATCTCAAGGCTGGAAGCAGTACGCTCCTCTGAGGAGACGAGCTGGATGTTGATTTCTCCCAGGTGAGCTCCCGAACTCTGACCGGTAGCTGTCCTCGCCGGGCGAACCTGATTCGCCACCGAGGGTTGTTGGCCAATCGACGTGAGCGTGTGTACAAAAACACGCCGTCCATCTCGTTCCACTTCCTGCCGTGTTCTCTGGGCGGAATCTTCGAGCTGCCGAAGGGCCCTGGCGGTGACATCCGGTGGCGTTCCTCGGGGCATTGTCAGCAGCGCCACCACGTTGTCCGCCTCAACGTCGGGCAGAAACTGAAACTTGATCCAACCTCCGAACCACAGCCCAACCGAAAACAGCAAGGTAAAGATCCCGACTGTCACGGTCAGGTAGCGCCATTCCAGGCACCAGTCCAGAATCCGGCCGTAGACGTTCTCAATGAACCATTTGAGGCTGCGGGTGAAAGCCGACTGCAAGGAACTCCAGGCTCTACCTGCGGCGGTCAGCGGCGCCTGGCGCAGGTGAGACAGGTGGGCAGGCAGGATGAAGAGGCACTCGATCAGGGAAAAAAGAAGGGTTGGGATGACGACCAGAGGAAGCACCCGGAACATCTGACCCGTCATCCCACCCAGCGCCAGGAGAGGAGAGAAGGCGGCCACGCTGGTGAGCACACCAAAAATCACAGGAACCAGTACCTCCCTGGTTCCGCGGATGGCCGCTTCCAGGCCCGGCGTGCCGGCCTCATAGTGGCGGTGGATGTTCTCCCCGACGATAATGGCATCGTCGACCACGATCCCCAGTACCACGATGAAGGCAAATAATGAGATGAGATTGACCGAGACCCCCAGATGGGGCATCAGCATGATGGCTCCCAGGAACGAAATGGGTATGCCCAGAGACGCCCATAGCGCCAGACCGAGTCTCAGAAACAGCGTCAGGCTGATCACCACCAGAACGAAACCGAAACGGGCATTTCGGGTCAGAAGTTCGAGACGGCTTCTCAGAACACGCGAGTCGTCGCGCCAGGTCGTCAGCCTGATTCCGGCGGGAAGGCGGCTGGTGGCCCCTTTGACGTAGTCCCTCACCGAGTTGGCGATATCGATGGCGCTCTGCTCGCCGACGCGGAAAACGGTGATGAGTACGGCCGGCTCGCCGTCAAAACGCGAAGCCTGATCGGTCTCTGCGAAACCGTCCACGACATCGGCTACGTCAGCGAGCAGGATGCGAGTGCCGTCCGGCCGCGTGAGCAGCATCAGGCGTTCGAATTCCTCGCCCAGGTAGGCCTTGCCCTTCGCCCGCAGCAGGATCTCACCTCCCGAGGTGCGAACCGAGCCTCCGGGGAGATCGAGAGAGCTGCGGCGTACTGCATCGGCAACTCTGTCGAATGTGAGACCGTGGCGCCGAAGGGCGGTTTCCGAGACTTCGATCGAGATTTCATAGGGCCGGGCGGTGGTCAGCTCGACTTGCGTGATCCCCGGCAGGGCTGCCAGGTCGTCGCGAATTCGCTCGCCGATGCGCTTGAGTGTCTTTTCGTCAGCCCGCCCTGAAACCGCCACGTTGATGGCCTGCCTCTTGATCAGCTGGTGCTGGACAATCGGCTCTTCGGTCTCATCCGGAAACGTTTCTATGGCGTCGACTCGGTTCTTGACGTCGTCCAGCAGCTCGCCGGGCTCGATTCCTTCCAGCACTTCGATGAGCACGGTCCCGACCCCTTCGGCCGCCGTGGAAGTGATTTTCTTCACTCCGGTCAGACTGGCAACTGCATCTTCGACCGGGGCACAGACCCCCTCCTCGACTTCTTCCGGCGCCGCTCCCAGGTAGGGGACCGTCACGCTGATCATCTCGGGGTCGAGTTCCGGGACCACTTCCTCCCGAATGTCGGGCAGGGCCAGCAGACCGGCTCCTATGATCACTGCCATCAGCAGATTGGCGGCAATCCGGTTGCCGGCGAACCAGGCGACGGCTCCCTTCATTCCTGCTCTCCCAGGGTCATGTGCAGGGCTGGATCCTCCGCTTCCTCCAACACCTGCACCTGCATTCCGTCCACCACCGATTCCAGAATGGCGACAGAGACACGCTCCCCGGCCTTCAGTCCTTTACTGATCAGGACCTTGTCATCCTCGATTCTCAGCACTTCGACCTGGCGAAACCGGAGCCGGTTCTCCTCATCCACGACCACGACCCGGTCCTTTCCTTTGAGAGCCACCCGGGGAACCTGAAAGATGTTCTCGACCAAGTGCCCTCGAATCTCCGCCTCTACGAACATACCGATGGCCAGGGGCGGGCGCATACTGTCTTTCCCGCGCCCGTAAGGGTTCTCGACCTGGGCGATGGCGTGGACGACCCGGGTCCGAGGATCGATCTCTCCCTCGGTTCGAACGATTCGTCCCATCCAGGTGTGCTCGGAACCGGCGAACCGGGACCGAATAATCACCCGGGGCCGGGGCGCCGGCTGATTGTCTCCACGATAGTTCAGGGGGAGGCTCACGAAGGCCAGCTCTTCATCCGGAAGCGGCAGTCTGATTTCGGCAACGTCTACGGAATAGATGATGGCCAGAGGGGTTCCCGCGGTTACGAACTGTCCCAGATCGACCTGTTTGCGACGGACCCGCCCGGCAAAAGGAGCCAGGATCTCGGTCCGGTCCAGATTTCTTTCGGTTTGCTGCGAGGCTGCCCGGGCCGACTCGAGGGCAGCTCGAGCCTGGGCCAGTTGCGGTTCTCGTCTCAAGAGAGAGCTGGCCTCCCCCTCGCCCAGACTCTTCCATTCGCGCAGTGCAATGGCGGTTTCAGCCTGCTCCTGTACCAGTTGCAGCTGCGCCTGGGCAACGGCGGATCGCGCTTGGATCGCCGCCAGCTCGTAGTCGGTCGAATCGAGCCGCACGAGCCGCCCCCCTTCTTCGAAGAATCCGCCAGATCGCAGCGAGGGGGAGACGTAGATGATGCGTCCCGCAATTTCGGGTGCCAGCACGCTCTCGGTTCTGGGCACGACGGTTCCATGCGCCTTGACCCAGAGCCGCACGGTTTCCGGCTGAACCTCGATCGCCTGGATGACGGGAATCATCGCCTCCGGTTCTCGAATCTCAACGGGAGCCCGTGAAAGAGTCATTTTCCGGGCCGCCAGCACGCCGGCCAGGAGAACAAGCACGGGCAGGACGATCTTCAGAGCAAGCTTCATACCATTCTCCTGACCCGCGTCGCCGGCGCCCCTCTTCACGCCGGATTCCTAAGCACCGGGTCGGGGCTCGATTACTGCAGTTCACCCCCGAGTGCCAGATGCAGATCGATCCGGTTGTCCAGGCGCTCTCTCTTAACGGTTAGAATCTGGCTGCGTGTGGTCAGAACGCGGCGCTGGGAATCAAGAACCCCCAGGACGTCTCCGACTCCCCGAATGTATCGGAGCCGGGCCAGGGCCACCGCGGCCTGGGCCTGTTCAGCTGCCTGTTCCAGTGCCACGAGTCGTTCATTCAGAGAGGCTTCAGCGGCCAGGGCCGACTCGACCTCGGCCAGGGCGGAAAGCACCGAGCCGGCATAGGACTCAAGAGCTGCCTCGGCGCGAGCCCGGGCCAGGTCGACCCCCCTGCGAAGTCGACCGGCCTGAAAAACCGGCTGGACAAGGCTCCCGGCCAGACTCCAGACCGAAAAATCCCCATCCAGGAGACTGCTGAGCGCGTCTGTGGAGGTGCCCAGACTGCCGGTCAGACTGAGCCGGGGGTAAAGTGCCCCTCTGGACTCGGCAATCTGAGCGTCTGAGGCCAGCAGTCTCTTCTGCGCGGAAATAAGATCCGGCCGGCGCGCCACCATGTCGGCTGGAATCCCGGCCGGCACGGGGCCCGGGAGATCGGGCAGGGAATCACTGAGTGCAAGCGTTCCGGAGGGGTAGTCTCCACTCAAGATCTCGAGCTGGCGCAAGGTTCGATTGAATTGTTCCCGACGCTGTTGAACCAGCGACTCGGCACTGGCCAGATCGGTCAATACCAGGCGCAAATCAAAAGCGGGTCGGACCCCGGCTTCGAAGCGGACCCTGATGGCCCGGCTGGATTCTTCAAAGCTGCCCACTGTCTCGTGCGCCAGGGAGAGTTGATTGGCGGCCTCGATGCAGGCGAACCAGATCTTAGCGGACTGCCCGGCCAGAGAATGCTGCAGGGCTCGGTATGCCGCCGCCTCTGCTTCGTAAAGCTGGTAGGCAGCCAGCTCTCCGGACCGAAGACGTCCCCACAAATCGGCCTCCCAGCTCACGGCTAGCGAGAGCCCATAAGTAGTGAAGGTCCGGCTCAAGACCTGTCCCTCAGATCCCGGGATCGGAAAACCGATGAAGTTTTGCTTTCGGCTGTTGGGTGTAAAGCTCGCTTCCACCGACGGCCTCAGCTCGCTCCCGGCGATTCTTGATTCCGTCAAGGCGGCCTGAACGCGGGCAGCGGCCGCCCGGGCGTCGCGATTCTGCAGCAGGGTCTGCTCGATCACCCGGGACAGTCCGGGGTCCTGAAAGGTTGTCCACCAGGCCGCCAGAGGATCATCATCGCCTGCAGGTGCAGCCTGCCAGGTCTCCTTGATCTCCACGTCGAGATCGTACTGGCCCTGTAATCGGGGCTTCGCACAACCGGTGCTCAAGAGCAGGACAACGAGGCCGACTGACCGGGACGGGCTTCGGGGGCTCAAGTTTTTCTCTCCTCTGCCGCCGGAGCGCGCAGGCCGGCGACGGCAAACTGAACCAGCCGCTCCACTGCCTCCTCGGGATCCTGGAAGGAACACAATCCATCCGACATGAAGTGAAGTCTCCCGGAGGCGGCCATGGTGTGGGCCATGGCCCCAATCACGAAATGGATGCGCCAGAAAAACGTTTCCTCCGTCAGATCCTGAAGATGGTGCCGAAAAACCGGGAAAAAGCGGCTCGCTAAGCCTTCAAACTGGCGCAAAACCAGTTCTTCGACCGCGTGCCCCGGCTCGGAGAAGGCGCGACCCATGAGAAGCATGAATTGTTCACCGCCGCGATCCGGGTCCTGGCTGAGACGCAAGGCCGGACCAACCAGCGCCCTAAGCGATCGCTCCAGAGAGGGAATGCCTCCCTCGGACTCCCTGCAGTAGCGCTCCAGCAGGCCGATGCGCTCGTCGTTCAGGGGACCCACTCGGCGGGCGAAAACCGCGGAAATCAGTTGTTCCTTAGACCCGAAGTGATAGTTCAGAGCCGCCAGATTCACTTTGGCTGCTGCGGTAATCTGGCGAACAGAGGTTGCCGAGAATCCCTGTCGGGAAAAAAGACGCTCTGCCGAATCGAGAAGACGCTCTTTCGTAAGGCTCATCAGAACAAAACGTACGTTTAAAATAAACGTTTGATCTAGTGCCAGTCAAGCCGGCCGAAAGAAAAATTGGAGATGCTCGTTGCCTCGACACGTGTTCCGGTCCTGAGCCGGAAGCATCCGGTGCCGCCCGGGCGCGTCGTGCTAAACTTCGGCCTGCATGAAGCACCGCGTGCTTTTCGTTTGCATGGGGAATATTTGCCGCTCTCCGGCGGCCGAAGGAGTGTTCCGCCATCTGCTCGAAAGCCGCCAGCTGGAATCGGACATTGCAGTCGATTCCGCCGGGACGATTGCCTATCACAGGGGGGATCCTCCGGACCGCCGAATGAGCCAGGCGGCTCACAAGCGGGGATACCGGCTGCAGGGCCGGGCCCGTGTTCTCAACGGCAGTGATCTGGAGAGATTCGACCTGGTGATTGCCATGGACGAGTCCAACCACCAGGACATCGTGGCGCGATCGCTCCAGCAGGGCGGCAATCCCAAAGCCCGGATTTGCCTCTTGAGTGAGTTTCTCGATTCCAGCCGGCCCCGCGACGTACCGGATCCTTACTATGGCGGGTCCAGGGGATTCGAGACGGTTCTGGACATGATTGAAGCGGCTTGCCCGGCGATCCTTCGCGATCTGTCCCTGCAATGAATGACCGGCTGAGGTCGGCAATCGAGAGTGCCATCAGCGAGGCGACGGGTGACCCGGCCCGCGTATCAGAGACCCTTCCACTGCCCGGGGGGTGCATCCATTCCTCTCGAAAGCTCATCCTCGAGGATGGTCGCGTCTTCTTCTGCAAGGTCGGCTCCGGTGGGCCGAACGACATCCTGGAACGCGAATTCCAGGGTTTGCGCATCCTCGGCCGGGCCGAATCGATTCGAACGCTAAAACCCCTCGCTCACGAATCGCTGCCCGAATTGGGCAGTCAGTTCCTGATCGCGGAGTTCGTGACCGCCGGGCAGCCCGATGGTGCTTTTTTCGAGCGCTTTGGCCGGGGTCTGGCCCTTCTGCACCGGGACTGGACTGCGCCTCGGTTCGGGTTCGAGCACGACAACTACATCGGCCGGACCCCTCAACCCAATCCATGGACCTCCGACTGGTGTGACTTCTGGGGTCGACACCGACTCGGCTTCCAGCTCGAATTGGCCCTGAAAAATGGTTACAACAGCCTGGAACTGCACGGTCTGGGACGCGAGCTGATCGGTCAGCTTCCTGAGAGAATCGGCGGCACTGAGGAACCGCCCAGCCTGCTCCACGGGGATCTCTGGAGCGGCAACTTCCTGGTCGACGAACAGGGGCGCGCCGTCCTCATCGACCCGGCTGTTTATTACGGCCACCGTGAAGCCGAGCTGGCCATGTGCCAGCTCTTTGGAGGCTTTAGCAGGGCCTTTTACGATTCTTATCAGGAAACCTGGCCGCTACAGGCCGGGTCCCGGGAGAGAATCGAGATTTTCCAGCTTTACCACCTGTTGAACCACCTGAATCTCTTCGGAACCGGCTATCTGGCCGGGTGTCTGGATCAGCTCCGCCGGATCCTCGGATAGAAAAGATTAAAACAGCTTGAAATCCTCTACGTGAACTCGCCCCGCCTGGTGGCACAGTACCGCGTTGGCCAGTTCGATGGCCAGCCGCGATTCCAGGGTGATTCCGGCGCGGACTCCGACACAGGGGTCGTGGCGGCCTCCCTCGAGTCGGAAATCGATTTCCCGGAGATCTTTCCGCACCGATTTCTGGGACTGCGGGATACTGGAGGTGGGTTTGAAACCTACACGGCACACGATCGGCTTTCCGGTGGTTACCCCCCCGATCAGACCCCCGTGGCTGTTGCTCTGATAGCCGGAGCTTCGAATCGGATCGTTGTTTTCACTACCCCGTCGCCCGACCACTTCAAAGCCGTCCCCCACTTCACAGCCCTGGACAGCATGCAGGCCACCCAGCGAGCTCATCAGTCGCATCTTGAGACTGTTGTAGAGCGGTTCTCCGACCAGTGGCGGGGGGGCGCACGCCACCACTTCGATGGCCGCGCCCAGGGAGTCCCTTTCAATTCGAGTCCGCCGAATCAGGTCCACGGCGGCGGCCGTAAAATCGGCGTCGACAGTGTGGATCTCGTTGCTTGCCAGCCTCTCTTCCAGGGCGCAATACTCGTCCTCGGAGGGCTTCTCCGAGAGCACCCGGGAGAGTCGCTGCTCGGCCTGGAGAGGACCGACCTGCGAAATCGAGGAAAAAATCCTTGTGCCAAAATGCTCTCTCAGGAACAAACGGGCGATGGACCCGCCAATGACGTCGGAAATCGTCGACCGATAGCTGGATCTTCCGCTTCCCCGGATGTCGGCGTGCCCGGAGGATTTATGGTATTTCACCAGGTCTGTGTGTCCCGGCCTGACTTCACCTTCAGGGCCCTGGAACTGCCTGTAGTCCCCGGACCGTTTGGACGTCGAGAGGACAACGGCAGCGATCGGCTCTCCGGTGCCGTAGCCTTCTTCGTAGGTCCTGGTGGCCCCCGCATCGACTCGACCCACCGAAATGGAAGGGCCGGCCAGCAGCGCGTCGGGATCGTCCGAAAAGATACCGGACAGCAAGGCGACTTGATCCGCCTCACGCCGGGTGGTGCCGTGTTTGGTACTGCCGGGTCGGCGACGATCCAGCCACTCCTGGATCCGGGCCCGCTTCAGACGTAGGCCCGGGGGACAGCCAAAAACAATCGTGACGACTGCCGGTCCGTGCGATTCACCGCCTCCGGCGACTGCGAAAAGAGGACCTCCCAGAATCTCCATGATAAAGCCCTATCCTTCGGGTTTCCCCAATGCCGGGTGCCGATTGTACCAATCCCTCTCCTTACAGGGGTGCCTTTTCTTATAGGCTAGTCTTCTGGATAGCCTTGTCTTCTGGACAATCATCCGGCTCACGAAGGAATATCACCTCTCGGCCCTTTGCAGGCAAGACTGAAGAGTCGGGCCGCTGAGAGTCTGACGAATCGTCGAAGGAGAAGATGGAATGGACTGGACCCCGAAACGGATGTTTCTGACCAAAGGGTTCGGCTGCCACCGCAGTCGTCCGCAGAGTTTTGAGATGGCCCTGAGAAGAGCCGGCATAGAGAAATACAATCTGGTTCTGGTATCCAGTATTTTTCCGCCTGGATGCCAGATGGTCTCGAGAGAGCAGGGGCTTGAAGCTCTCCATCCGGGACAGATCTGTTTCCTCGTTCTGGCCCGCCAGGGTACCAATGAACCAGACCGGCTGGTGTCTGCGGCCGTCGGGCTGGCCAGACCCACAGATGCGAGCCAGTATGGCTACATCAGCGAGCATCATGGCTGTGGGCAGACCACGAGAGCCGCGTCTGAATCCGCCGAGGATCTCGCCGTGGCGATGCTGGCCTCGAGTCAGGGAATCGAGTTGGATCCGGTGCAGAACTCCCGGGATCGAGAGCAGGGCGGCGAAGCGGGCAGGGCATTCGCAAGCCACAGCATCGCCCAGTCGGCCCGCGGCCATGAGGACGGCCTGTGGACAACGGTGATTGCCGCTGCAGTCATGCTGATCGGCTGAGCCGAGTCAGACTGTCTCCTCGTAGAAGTGGCCCATCTGCCGGAATTTTTCGTGGCGGCGGGAGATCAATTCCTGGGGATCCACTCCCTGGAGCTGGCCGAGATTCCGGATCAGCCGCTCTTTCAGGAGAGCGGCGGCTTCGTCGTAATTGAGATGGGCCCCGCCGGCCGGCTCAGGAACGATTTCGTCAACCACCTTGTGCTTGAGCAGATGTTCGGGTGTCAATCTCAGGGAGGCGGCAGCTTCCTGGGCGTGCTCCTGATCTTTCCAGAGGATGGCGGAGCAGCTTTCAGGCGAGATTACGGAGTATATGGAGTGTTCCAGGATCAGGATGCGGTCGCCCAGCGCGATCGCCAGAGCGCCTCCGCTTCCACCCTCGCCAATCACCACGCAGATCACCGGAACCTGAATCTGAGCCATGCTTCGCAGGTTGAAAGCAATGGCCTCTGCCTGGCCCCTCTCCTCGGCACCCATCCCCGGATAGGCCCCCGGCGTGTCGATGAAGGTGAAGATGGGACGCCGGAACTTTTCAGCCAGTCGCATGACCCGGATTGCTTTTCGATATCCCTCCGGCTTCGGCATCCCGTAGTTCCGATAAATCCGCTGCTTCGTGTTTCGACCCTTTTGATGACCGATAACCAGTACTGGTTCCTGGTCCAAACGGGCCATTCCCCCGACCATGGCGGGATCATCGTAGAATCTTCGGTCGCCGTGCAGCTCCCTGAACCCGGAGAAGACCCTGGACACATAGTCGAGCGTATACGGTCGCTCCGGATGGCGGGCCAGTTGAACCTGGTTCCAGGGTGTCAGTTCGCTTTCCATCTGTGCCCGGAGCTGAGCGATTTGTTCCTGAAGACTGGCAATCTCCGCAGCTTCGTCCGGTGGAAGGTTCTGCACCTGCTCGCGCAGGAGTTTGATTTGTTGAACTTTTTTTTCCACGCGAGGCCCCGGGTGCGTGAGTGGTCGGGCGAAAAGGAGTCTGAAGTACCCTGTTGATGAAGGTTCAAGTATACAGCGTTACGGAATTCTCACCAAAAAGCTTTTCCACTTCGTCCACAAAGGCTGGTGCGGGATTGATCTCCGTCGGATCGCTGGGAAGGAGACGAATTCGGAATCGATGCCGCTTGTGGATCTCGAATTCCAGGGGGCAGGGGCCGGGGTTACGTTTGATCAGATCCTGAAGTCTGGAGAGGGAAGCCGAGTCGATCGACGGAACCGATACCGAGATGAGCATCTTTTCGACACCCTGCTTCCACAGGGAGTCCAGGACGGCGACATTGGCCGCTATGAGACGTACGTCGCCCCTTCCGTCCACCTCACAGCGTCCTCGCACCAGGACCGGCTGGTCGGAATCGGACAGCAGATCGCGGCATTTCTCGTAGCAGTTGGGAAAGACCACGACTTCGACTGCTCCGCTCAGGTCCTCCAGCCGGAAAGTTGCCATCGACGCCCCCTTTCGGGTCTGAAGGCGTCTCAGCGCCGTGACCATTCCACCAATCGAGGTCTCCCGTCCCCCCATCTCTTCGCCCAGCCGGGCACTGTCTCCCAGCGAAAACTTGCGCAGCTCCCGCTCGTACTTCTGGAGCGGATGACCGGTCACATAAAAGCCCAGGGTTTCCTTCTCGTAGCCCCACTGTTCTCGATCGGGCCAGTTGCCGACAAAGGGAACCTCGTCAACCCCTGCCTCTTCCGCTGCGGAGTCACCGAAAAGGCCGATCTGCCCGCTCAAGCGGTCTCTGTGGGCCTTCTGGCCCCGCTCAACCGCCTTCTCGAGGACCTCCAACAGGGATCGCCGGGAGGGGTGCAGCGAGTCAAAAACGCCCGCCTTGATGAGAGATTCCAGGACTCGCTTGTTGGCGACGCGCAGGTCTACGTTTTCACAGAACTGAAAAATGTTCTGGAACGCGCCGATCTCTTCCCGGCACTCGATCACGGTCTGGATGGCTCCCTCTCCAACGTTCTTGATGGCAGCCAGCCCGAAGACGATCTGGTCTTCGGAAGCACGAAAGTGGATATCGCTCTCGTTGACATCCGGAGGCCCCACCGTGATGCCCATTTCCTTGCACTCGTTCAGGTATCCGACCACCTTGTCGGTGTTCCCCATTTCGCTGGTCAGCATGGCCGCCATGAACTGTACCGGAAAATGCACTTTGAGATAGGCTGTCTGGTAGGCGAGAAGAGCATACGCGGTGGAATGGCTCTTGTTGAAACCATAGCCGGCAAACTGCGCCATCAGCTGGAAAATGTGCTCGGCCTTGCGGGCAGGGACTCCCCGCTCTCTGGCCCCGGCCAGAAAGCGCTTGCGCTGCTTTTCCATCACCTTCTTTTTCTTTTTGCCCATGGCCCGGCGCAGAAGATCGGCCTCTCCCAGGGAGAAGCCGCCCAGCAGGCTGGCAATCTGCATGACCTGTTCCTGGTAGACGATCACGCCGTAGGTCTCCTCCAGAAGCTCCTGCAACTGGGGAACCACGTACTCGATCTGAACTTTTCCGTGGCGCCGATCGATGAAGTCGTCGATCATGCCTCCCTGGATCGGCCCGGGTCGGTAGAGGGCGTTCAATGCGATCAGGTCCTCGAACCGGTCGGGCTGCAGGCGCCGAAGGATGTCCCGCATCCCTGAGGATTCGAACTGGAAGATACCGGTGGTGCGCCCGTCACAAAACAGCTGCAGAGTTTCACGATCGCCCAGATCGACTTGAGAAAGATCCAGATCGACGTCCGCCTGATTCCGAATTTGCTGGAGTGTCTGGTCGATGACGGTCAGAGTTGTCAAAGCCAGAAAGTCCATCTTGAGCAGTCCCAGCCGTTCCAGGTCGGTCATGGGATACTGCGTCATCACCTCGTCTCTGGGAGTCTTGTAGAGCGGGATCAGATCGATCAACGGCTGGGGTGCAATGACGACACCGGCGGCATGCGTCGAGGCGTGGCGGACCAGTCCCTCGAGCCGCTGGGCGACGGTGAGAAGCTGTTCGTGAGTCGAGGAGCTGGAGGCCAGAGTCCGGAGTTCCCGGACATTGCGCACGGCCTTGGAAAGACTGGTATTCGGCTCCTGGGGGACCAGTTTGGCGAGCTTGTCCACGTCGGCATAGGCGACGTTCAGGGCTCGACCGACATCCCGAATGGCTCCGCGGGCGGCCATCGTGCCGAAGGTGATGATCTGGCTGACGTTGTCGCGCCCATACTTCTCCATCACATAGTCGATCACCCGGGATCGGCCGTGCATGCAGAAGTCGATGTCAATATCCGGCGGAGTCACCCTCTCGGGGTTCAGAAAACGCTCGAAGAGCAGATCGTACTGAATCGGATCCACGTCCGTGATCTTCAGCGCGTAGGAGACCAGGCTGCCGGCCACCGATCCTCGCCCGGGCCCCACGGGAATCCCTTCTTCCCGGGCGTGGCGGATGAAGTCCCAGACGATCAGGAAATAGCCCGGGAACTTCATCTCCTGAATCAGGCGGATTTCTTCGTTTAACCGTTCCCGGTACTCGTCGACGCCGTGACGAAGCCGACCCTCGCGCTCGAGCTCCTGCAGCACTGGAAGACGCTCCTCGAAGCCGTCGCGTGCAATCTTTTCGAGGTAGCTGTCAGTGGTGTGGCCCGGCGGAACTTCGAACTCGGGAAAGACGCTTTCCGTCGGCCCGAAGCGAAAATCGCACTTCTCGGCGACTTCCAGAGTGTTGGCCAGGGCTCCCGGGACATCCCCGAAGAGTTCTTCCATCTCGCGGGCTGTCTTAAAGAAAAACTGGTCGGTCTTGTAACTGAGCCGATCGCGATCGTAGATGGTCTTTCCGGTCTGGACACAGAGCAACACGTCGTGGGCAAAAGAGTCGTCTTGAGAGAGGTAATGGCAGTCATTGGTGGCAACCATGGGGAGTTCGTGGCTGCGCGAGAGCTTCACCACCGCTTCGTTGACTCGCGCCTGCTCTTCAATCCCATGATCCTGCAGCTCGAGATAGAAATTGCCCGGCCCCAGAATCTCAGAGAGTTCGCCGGCTCTTCTTGCGGCCTCGTCAAAACGGTCCTGCACAACATTCCAGGCGACGATTCCCTTCAGGCAGGCGGAGAGTCCGATCAGGCCGTCGGAGTGCCTGGAAAGAAGTTCCAGATCGATTCTGGGACGGTAATAAAAACCCTCCTGATAGCCCAGCGAGATGAGACGGATCAGATTCCGGTAGCCGGTTTCATTCTTGCAGAGTAGAACCAGATGGTTGCTGCGATCGGAACGCCCGCCTCTGGTGTGACGCCCGTCCCGGGCCACGTAAGCCTCGCAGCCGATGATGGGGTTGACTCCGGCTCGAACCGCCGCATCATGGAACTGAACCGCACCGAACAGATTCCCGTGATCCGTGAGAGCCAGAGCCGGCATATCCAGTTGTGCTGCTCTGCCGACCACGTCATCGATGCGGTTGGCGCCATCGAGAAGGCTGTAGTGGCTGTGAAGATGAAGATGAACAAACGGATCCCGGGCCATAACTCCCTTACTCCCACTCGATAGTGCTGGGCGGTTTGGAACTGATGTCGTACACGACGCGATTGATTCCCGGAACCTCGTTGACCATGCGACTGGAAATGGCAGCCAGGACCTCATAGGGAACCTTGACCCAGTCGGCTGTCATTCCGTCGGCACTGTCGACGATACGCACGGCGGCGACGTTTTCGTAAGTCCGGTCGTCTCCCATCACGCCGACCGTCTGGACCGGCAGGAGCACGGCAAAGGCCTGCCAGACATCTGTGTAGAGACCCGCCCTTCGAATCTCCGCCAGAACAATCTGATCGGCCTCGCGAAGGATCCGCAGTCTCTCCTCATCGATCTCTCCCAGGATACGGACCGCCAGACCGGGTCCCGGAAAGGGGTGCCTCTGTAGCACCGAGTCGGGAATCTTCAGCGCTCTTCCCACGCGTCTCACTTCATCCTTGAACAATTCCCGAAGGGGTTCAACGAGTTCCAGATCCATCTCTTCCGGGAGTCCCCCGACGTTGTGGTGGCTCTTGATCACGGCCGAAGGGCCCTTGACCGAGATCGACTCGATGACATCCGGGTAAAGAGTTCCCTGAACCAGGTAGCGATAGTCCCGATCGGGGCCTGCCTGCTCTTCAAAGACGCGGATGAACTCCTCCCCAATCGCCTTTCGCTTCGATTCCGGGTCCACCACTCCCTTCAGTCTGGAAAGGAATCGCTCACCGGCGTCAACTCCGACGATGTTCAACTCAAGATGCTCACCAAAGGACTGAAGTACGGCTTCGAACTCGTTCTTTCGCAGCAGCCCGTTGTCGACGAAGACGCAGGTCAGGCGATCTCCGATGGCACGGTGGACAAGCACGGCCGCAACGGTCGAGTCGACCCCACCCGACAGTCCACACAGTACTTGACTATCTCCCACCTGACTACTGATTCTTTCGACAGCGTCGTCAATGAAAGACCGCACCGTCCAGTCTCCCCGGCACTCGCAGATCTCAAAGAGAAAATTGCGCAAAATGGTATCGCCCTCGGCAGTGTGTGCAACCTCCGGATGAAACTGAACTCCGTAGCGCTGTTGTACGAGGTTCTCACAGGCGGCAATTGCCTCTCCGGCCCGGCCTACGATCTGGAAACCGGGGGGGGCCTGTTCGATTTTGTCGCCGTGGCTCATCCACACCTGAGAGGATTCGGGCATACCCTGCAGGATTCGACTCTCGCTGAGAACCTCGAGGGTGGCCGGGCCGTACTGGCGATCCGGTGAGGCGTGGACATTGCCCCCCAGCTTGTGGGCCATCAACTGCATGCCGTAGCAGATTCCCAGCAGCGGTCTTGATACCTCATAGACCGCCTCGTGAGGATGCGGAGAGTCGGCGTCAAACACCGAGTCAGGGCCGCCGGAGAGAATGATCCCCCGAGGGTCCCGGCTCTCGATTTCCGACGGGTCGACGTGGTAGGGAAGAATTTCGCAGTAGACTCCGGCCTCCCGGATTCGTCGCGCAATCAACTGCGTATACTGGGAACCAAAGTCGAGGACGACAATGGTCTCGTGGGCTTCAGACATTCGTTGCGTTCAAAATGGAAAATGCCGCTTCGAGGGTTCAAACTCGAAGTGGCGCGCCTCTCACGGAAGGGGGCAGTATAGCATGCTCAGGCGACGCCAGAGTGGGGCTGCCAGGCGCTCTCTCGGCTCCTCGCTGGCTGCCTCGATAATGAATGTCCGAGGCGTCTCCCAATGACACCGGAGTCTTGGATTCGCGCCGTCATATTGGGAGCGCTGCAGGGCTTCACGGAGTTTTTACCGGTCAGCAGCTCGGCCCACCTTTTGGTACTTCCCTGGTTGGCCGGCTGGGAGCCGGGAGGCCTGACTTTCGACCTCTTTCTCCACGGCGGCACGCTACTTGCGCTGATCCTCTACTTTCGCCTGCCCCTGGCGCGTTTCGCCCGGGGCGTGCTCTTTCCAGCCTCGGCCTCAGAAAAATGGGATCGGTTGCTCCTTCCCTTGATAACCGGAACACTGCCGATCCTGGTGGTGGGAAGCGCCTTAACTCTTTTTGACGTCGAACGCCTTCGAACACCGGGGGTGACCTGCTTCAATCTGGCCTTTTTCGCCCTGCTGCTGTGGCGGGCCGACGGCAGCAGGGAAACACAGACCGGGCTTCGGTCCCTGACGGCCCTCCAAGGGTTCTGGATCGGACTCGCTCAAGCCCTTGCCCTCATGCCTGGAGTCAGCCGCTCGGGTGTTACAATAACAGCGGGCCTGCTACTCGGACTGGGCCGCCCGCAAGCAGCTCGTTTTGCCTTTCTTCTGGGGATTCCTGCCATATCAATGGCTATCGGGGCAAAGTTTCTTGAGCTATCGGTGTCGCCAGCCCTGGCGCCGCCATGGGTCAGCATCGAGTACCTCGCAGGTGTCCTGGCCGCCTTTCTGAGCGGCCTCCTTTCCATTTACTTTCTGCTCAGGTTTCTGGACAACCACACCGTAAGACCCTTCGTCTTCTATCGGCTCGCCTTATCTCTGGTACTTCTTGGCTGGCTGCTGATTCAATAAGGTATGATTCTCGTGTGCATTGAACTGAGCAGGGCGAATGATGGTTGGAGAAAACGGTTTGCGGCGCGGGACTCTCTACAAGGCGCCTATCGTTGGTTTGCTGGTGCTTTCCCTGTGCACGAGCATCCTGAACGGAGAGAAGGACAAGGGTCCTGCGACAGCTCTTCAGAACCAGATCCTCCGGTCTCACTTCATGTATCAGTATCTGAGTTTGCAGCGGACCGGGGAGTCCTCCCGCAAGCCGTCTTCTTTCAGCCAGACCTTTGTGGACCGCCAGATCGAGCACTTTCTGGGTCGAGTGGAGGGCAGACTCGAGATCTTGCAGAACTCGGTTGACACTCTGACTGAGATCCGCAGGCAGGTGACGGCCGGGGAGTGTGATCTGGACTCGAGAGTCCGCGCTCATTGGAGAGAAGAGACCCGGGAAATCTCCCGGACGGCCGAGGATCTCCGCATGATGCTGTCCGTCGTTTTCCTGCAGCTCCGCTCCAAGGACAGTTTCAAACCCGTAGTCAACCCTGCCGCAAACAACCTCCTGTTCAAGGTCGAAATCAGTCGATTGAATCGTGAGACGGAGGCGACGACCCGGCTCATCCATTCCTACCTGTTCAATGCCACCTCGACGGTGCACATCACCGACCTTCGACACACGAACATGCTCATTTTCCTTTACCACATCCGGCAGATGGCCCGCTTGCTTCAAGAAGAGATCTAGCCCGTATTCAGAACGGCGAGCCTCTCCAGGAAATGACACCAGATCCCGGTTTCGCTTCACTTCGTGATCGCATGTTCTCTGAGCGGGAACTCATACTGTCGCGGTTCAGGGACCAGCTCAATAGCAGGAAGACGCTGTCAAGCCTGGCCGATCAGCTGGATGGCGTTCTCTCGAATCTGGCCGATGAATCCCTTCAGAAACACGAGGTGGGACTTTTCAGCCTAGCCGGTTGCGGTCGAGGCGAAGTGTTTCCGTTTTCGGACGTGGATCTTCTTTTTCTTCATGCGGAGAAGACCCCTTCTCGTGAATTGGAGAAGGGCATCACGACGTTTCTGCAACAGCTTTATGACCTCCGACTATCGATTGGCCAGCAGGTGTGGGCGGTTGAAGATCTCAAGTCGGTCGATCTCCGGCAGGTCGGCTTTCTGCTCGCTTTGATTGACGCAAGATTCCTGTGGGGAGAGACCAGCTGGGCCGACCGGTTCCGGGAGATCAGAACCCGCCTTTTGGCCCGGCCCGGTACCGGGCTGGTAGACGCGATCCGCCATCTCACCGAAGACCGCCATGGTGAGCATGGAAACACCATTTACGAGCTGGAACCGGACGTCAAGCACTCGCCTGGAGGATTGCGAGACCACCTGGCCATTCACTGGATGCATATTCTGGGAAAGGCGAACCGGCCCGGGGCCTACGGTCCGGATCAGCTGGAGCGTTCCTTCCAGTTTCTGGCTAAGGCCCGCATAGGACTTCACATGATTTCGGGGCGCGATCAAAATCGGCTAACCCATCGACTGCAGGAGCAAATGGCGACTCTGCTGGGCTTCGGGGACGATCCCGATTCCGGCGCAGAGTCTTTGATGAAGGAATATTTCCTGCATACGCGGGTTCTTCAACGGGTCTGCCTGGACATGCTTCGGGTACCGGAGGAGAGCGAGGAGGTGGACCTCGAACACTCCTTTGACACTCTGCAATCGATCCTGTCTGTTTTTCTTGATTTGAAGGCGGGAGGAGTTCTGTCGGCCCGGGCAGCTGAGCGAATCAGGGATTCACTTCCACAGGTTGGTCAGGAAGCCGACCTTCCGGAAACACGGGACCTCGTCTGGGAGATCTTCACTCCTCACCCCAGGCTTTACTCCGTCCTTTCTGAAATGTACGAGCTTGGAGTTCTGGAGTTGTTGTTTCCCGAGTTTGGAGCGATCAAAGCCCGGGTGATTCGCGACTTCTATCACCGCTACACGGTGGATGAGCACACGCTTGTAGCCATCAAGGCGGTCTGTGACCTGCTGACCGAGGGCGAAGGAGTGGACAGCCGGTTTCGTGAGCTGCTCATTGAGACGGATGCAGCTCCGATCCTGACGCTGGCTCTCTTGCTGCACGATGTGGGCAAGGGTGGGGAGGGATCGCACGACGAGACCAGCTCCCGGATGGCGGCGCAAGCCCTGCACCGGTTCCGGTTCCCGCCCGATGAGGTCGCTCGCATCACCTTTCTGATCCGGCACCATCTGGTGATGTCCCAGCTTGCCTTTCGGAGAGACGTTGACGATCCTGCTGTGGTTGCGCAGCTCGCGGACATCGTGGGGACCGTGCCCGATCTACGACAGTTGACGCTTCTAACCTACGCCGACGTCAGGGCAGTCGCACCCGGCATTCTGAGCGACTGGAAAAGGGATTTGCTCTGGCAGCTTTACATTGGGACCTACGTACAACTGACCAGGGGTTTCGGTCAGGAAGTTATTGAGGGGGATGATCCTTTCCGTTCCGATGCCGATTACCCACAGGATCTGGATCCGGTCGAACTGAGAGTGTTCCTGAAAGGTCTGCCGCGCCGCTATCTTCTCGGCACCGAGCCAGAGGAGGTTTTCGAGCATTGCCGGATGGCCCGGCGGCTGGTCCGGACGAACAACCCCCAACTCAGGCTGCGGCGCTCCGGGGCCCGCTATGAACTGTGTGTCCTGGCCGCTGATCGTCATCAGGTGTTCGCCAGAATCGTCGGAGTCCTCTCCTATTTCGGTCTCGACATCCTGCGTGGGTACGCCCTGTCCAATCGGCAGAACACGATTTTGGACATTTTTGAGTTTGCGGATCCCGGCCGCGCCCTGGAACGGAATCCCACCGAGCGTCTCCGCTGTCGCAAGTTACTGAAGGAGGCGATTCTGGGGAAGCTCGACGTGGAACAGCTCCTGGCGGGCAGGGAGCAGAGTTTTCTTCTGCAACCGGTCTCGTCTGGGTTTCCTGCAACCGTCTTTTTTGAAGAAACAGCCGGGGCAGCCTACACGATTATGGAAGTCGTGGCGCCTGATGCAGTGGGACTGTTGTATCGTATTAGCCGCGAGATTTCCGATGCTGGCTTAAATATCGAGCTTGCGCTGATCTCCACGGAGGGAGCGAAAGCGATCGATGTCTTTTATTTGACTGTGAATGGGAAGGGGCTGCCCGAGGAGGCCAGAGCCGGTCTGCTGGCTCGAATCCGGAAGGTGGTCGGTGGTAGAAATGAAACTGATCCTGGCGATCGTTCGCCCCAGCAAGCTGGAAGAAGTTAAGGATGCCCTGGGCGACCTGCAGATCTCGGGCCTGACGGTTACCGACGTACGGGGGCACGGCCGGCAGCGCGGCAAGACCGCCATCTACCGCGGCCAGGAATACAAGATCAGCCTGCTCCCAAAGGTGATGATCCAGGTGGTACTCCCGGACGAAATGGTGCAAGAGGCCATTCGAACCATCGCCGAGACGGCTCGCACCGGCGAAATTGGAGACGGCCGTATCTTCGTCCTCCCCGTCGACGAAGGCTACAACATCCGCACCGGCGAACTGGACGTGAACTGAGGGGGCAGGGAAGTGAACCTGACTTTAGCGGCGGCAGCACCTTCTACCAGATAGGCTTCAGTGATTATCGAAGAGCTGTCACAGGATCGTAGGCTGGCGGTCTACGTCATGTTCAGCGGGGGCACAGCCAGGGCACTCAGGTAGATCTCCCGGACCTTCACCGTGGTTTCGTGGTAGTGAGCCAAGAAGGCCTCCGGGCCTTTGAAATCGAGCATTCTGGCGACCAGTTCCGCTTCCAGGCTATTGGGTCTCAGGCTTTCCGACGCCCTGGCCCGAATCAGGCGGAGAGCACTCTCTACCGAGGAGAGGAAAATCCAGGCCTTGTGCAGAGCTCGGCAGTCGCCTGTGGAAAGTAACTCGTTTTTCTCAACCTCCGCCAGGGCCTCCAGGGTGTTCGGAACCGGCAGACTGTTTTTCAACAACAGAAACGACGTCGCGATCTGAATGTCCAGGAGCCCTCCGTAGCCCGATTTCACGTGTCGCTTCTTTCCTGCAGCCTCGGCGGCCAGTTCCTTTTCCTTCCGCATTCGCAGTCTGTGAATGGCGGTCGGGTCCACCCGGTCGTACCCTTTCAGAGCCGCTGAGCAGTCTTCGGGGATCTCCGAGGTTCGGGTCCCCACGATCTCACGAAGGCGGCTGTAGGCGATGGCCTCCCAGGGCTCCGCTCTCCCTTTCCAGTAATCTTCAAAGGCCGAAAGGGGGGTGGCCGGGCTGGAGCGGCGACCCTCCGGTCGCAGTCGAAGATCGACCGCCTGGCCGCCACCCTCCTCGGAGTACTCACTGAGGCGTTTTTGAAAGTCCTGAATCCAGCGGTTGAACGCGTGCGGTTGCAGCCTGGTGTTTCGGTCGTCGTAAACACAGATCAGATCGAGGTCCGAAAAAAAGGTCAGCTCACGTCCCCCAAGGGAGCCCAGGGCGAATAGACTGAGGCTCTCGTTCTTCAGCCCGGGGTGATCTTCGAGAGCCACCTGGAAGCAGGAACGGACCAGTTCGTCAGCCAGGCAACTCAGTTCGCGGCGGGCCTGCGACTCCGGACAATCGCCAAAGAAACGTCGAATTCCAATCTTGAAGCGTTCCTTCCAGATCCGTCGTCTCAGAACGTCCAGACCCAGCCCGGCATCCGCCTTCCAGTCCAGCCCGTCAAATGGAAGCTCGTCCGCCTCGGCCAGGCTGTCGAGCAACTCGGGGAAACGCAACAGAGTTTCGAACAGGAATCCACCCTGCAGGCAGATTTCGAGCACCGACGCCCGGAGCACAGGGCTCTCCAGGAGGCTGCGCAAGAGATTCTCAGTGGGCCCGAAGGCGGACAGCAGGCGGGAAAAGCGCCCGAAAAAGTTGCTCGTCTGCCGACCCACTTCACAAACCGCCAACAGGTCGGGAAGCAGGTTGGCCACCAGATTTCGAACCCGGGACGGAGACTGCGGGTAGGCGGGAAGGGAAAGAAGCTTGCCGAGTCCTTCACGCACTGCCGCCGGATCCTGGATCCCCTGCCGTTTCAGCAGCTCAAGCGTCTCTGAAACCGGCTGCTGCGGGTCAAGAGCGATGGAAGGAAGCGCCGGCCCGGAAGTGCTGGAAAACAAGCTGACGAAGATCCGATGCACCACCCTGGTCGTTTCCTGCATTTTTTCATCAAAACGAACAACGGTGTCACTTCGTACCTCGCCGAGGCTGGCGCGAGCCAGACGGGTGAGTTCATTTCCGTGCGGTGGGACAATCTGGCTGGGCTGGTCGTGTACGAGCTGCAGGCTGTGTTCCACCCGGCGCAGCCAGCGATAGGCGTCCATGAGATGCCGGTAGTCGGCAGACACGATGTACCCGCCGTCGACCAGCCGGTCCAGAAGCTCCAGAGTGGAGGTTGTTCGCAGTGACTTGTCTTGTCCGCCGTAGAGAAGCTGGAAGCTCTGTACAAAATACTCAATCTCCCGGATGCCGCCCTGGCCCAGCTTGACATTCCGTTCGGGAAGGGGACTGCTCAACTGTTCCCGGTCCATGGTTCGTTTCAACCAGGAAATCTCCTCCACGGCTGCCGTGTCGAGGTACTTTCGATAAACAAAAACCTTGATCGAGGAGAGGAACTTTGCCGCAAGTTCACGGCTGCCGGCACAGCGCCGGCACTTGAGCAGCGCCAGCCGATCGAAGGTGTCGCCCCAGCTCGAGTAATAGTGCTGGATGGCTTTCAGGGGATAGATGATCTCCCCGGTGCGACCCATGGGACGCAGCCTCAAGTCGACCCGGTAAAGATGACCTTCGTCAGTTACCTCGGCCACGGCTCGAGTGAATCTCCGGGCAAACCGGATTGCCTCCTCGTGGTCACACTGGTCCGAGCAAACATAGAGCAGATCAACATCCGAACTGTAGTTCAGCTCGCGACCGCCCAGCTTCCCGAGAGCCAGAACGGCGAAGTCGAGTAGGGAATCGGAATCATCCTCCAGAAGAGTCAGGGTAGCCTGCAGCAACACGTCGGCCAGGTCGGAGAGCTGCGTCACGACGCCCGGGAAATCAACGAATCCGAGCAGATCCTGGGCTGCGATGCGCAAAATCTCACGCCGCCTCAGGCGCCTCAGGGCGTTGATGCCGGACGAGAAACGCCGGGCCCGGCCCGCGGTTCGCGCCTGCTCCTCGAGCGCCGGCCGCGCAAGGAGCTCTTCCAGGCGTCCCGGCTGCAGCAGCCAGTAGAAGTAATCAGGATTGCGGATCAGCGTCTGGGACAGATAGGGGGAAGTTCCAGCCACCCGGACCAGCACGCTCAGCGCCGGCGGGACCTCGGCCAGAAACTGAAACAGGGAGGGGAGGTTTCCGACCGTCTCGCAAAAGCTCTGCAGGTGCACCAGAGCCAGATCGGGGTCCGGAGCGGTTTGCAGTTCCCGAAACAGACGCGGGGCGAAGCCGGCCACCAGCTCCCGCAGGTGAGAAGCCTCCGCCAGCCGACTCAGAATCTGATCAGCCTTCAACGGATCCGAGAAGCCAAGCTCCTGCAGGAAAGGGATGGCACGTTCCCGGCTCATCCCCGGATCCGCAAAGTATTCCTCTGCGCCCACGGCGGCATTTTACCAACCGCCGGATTGCCCTCCCTGTGGCAGGCCGACTAGATGTCGAAGTAGAGGGCAAATTCGTGAGGATGGGGGCGCAATCTCACGGCATCCACTTCATTCTCTCTCTTGTACTCAAGCCACATATCGATCACGTCCTTCGTGAACACGTCCCCTTTGAGCAGGAACTCGTGATCCGCTTCCAGGGCGTCCAGTACCTCCGGAAAAGTCCCAGGGACCGACTCAACTGCGGCTGCCTCCTCCGGCGGAAGGTCGTAAAGATCCTTGTCGATGGGATCCGGCGGCAGAATCCTGTTCTGTATTCCGTCCAGACCGGCCATCAGCATGGCCGCGAAGGCCAGATAACCATTAGCCGTCGGGTCCGGAGGTCGAAACTCGATGCGCTTGGCTTTCTCGCTGCGCGAGTAGGTGGGTATCCGTACACAGGCACTCCTGTTACGCTGCGAGTAGACGAGGTTAATGGGAGCCTCGTAGCCGGGCACGAGCCTTCGAAACGAGTTCGTCGAACAGGCGCAGAACGCCAGCAGCGCGGGAGCGTGTTTGAGGATGCCGCCGATGTAGTGAATCGCGGCTTCACTCAGATCGGCGTAGGTTCCTGCCTGATAGAACACGTTCCGGCCTTCCTTCCAGACGCTCTGATGGCAGTGCATGCCCGATCCGTTGTCCATGAAAATCGGCTTCGGCATGAAGGTGACGGTCTTCCCGTAGCGTCTCGCTACATTCTTGACAATGTACTTGAACTTAAGGAACTTATCCGCCATGTTCAAAAGAGAATCAAACCTCAGATCAATCTCACATTGCCCACCGGTTGCCACTTCGTGGTGGTGCACTTCCGCATCGATCCCGGATTCAATCAGGGTCAGCATCATCTCGGTGCGGACGTCCTGCAGGGAGTCCATGGGCGGCACCGGGAAGTATCCTTCCTTGTAGCGCGGTTTGTAGCCCAGGTTGGGGTTCTCCTCGCGACCGGTGTTCCAGTGACCCTCAACCGAGTCGATGTAGTAAAAACCGTGGTTGTACGTCTGGTCGAAGCGGACGTCGTCAAAAACAAAGAATTCGGGCTCCGGACCCATGTAGGCCGTGTCGCCGATTCCAGTGGATTTGAGGTAGTTTTCCGCCTTGCGCGCCACATATCGAGGATCCCGCGTGTAGGCCTCTCCCGTTACGGGGTCTCCCACGTCACAGATCAGCACCAGAGTTGGAACCTTTGTAAACGGGTCCTCAAAGACGGTCGTCGGGTCGGGGAAGAGAATCATATCGCTTTCCTGGATCTCCTGGAATCCCCGAATGCTGGATCCGTCAAATCCAAAGCCCTCGGCAAGAGCCTCCTCGGTGACATCCCCGGACTTCACCGTGAAGTGCTGCCATACCCCGGGAAGATCACAAAAGCGAAGATCTACAACCGGAATGTCCCGTTCTCGAATCAAGCTGACTACTTCTTTTGCATCCATTTCTTTCCCATCCTCGAAACATTAATGAACTGGTTACAGGGTCGCCGCCAGAGGTGCTGACTGATCGGCGTTGACACTTTTACTTTGACAACGGAAGGGCCTCTCAGGTGCTGCTATCGAGCCCTTCGAGCCCTGAGCCGAACTGTAGCATGTTTTTCCGGCAGCCAGCCAGTCCATCCTCGACAAATTTTTCATTTTTCCGGCTTTTTCCAACGATTCGTCACTCGCGAGCTTCCACATGTCAGTTGCTGAGGACACAGTCCGGCCTGAGGGAACCCTTCCAGCGACGCCCCGGTATCTCCTGCAGCCCGCTACTTTCCTGCAGCTCTGCGGATTGACTGCAGCCTCTGAGAATGAAATCCTTGGGGACTTCAGGGCCGCCGCCACGGGCACAAATCCGGTGTTTCTATGCCGAACTACACGAATCATCTCTTTGTCTGCGGGAACCAGAGGCCCGGCGGCCATCCGCGGGGCTGCTGCGATCCCGAGGGTACGGAGCTTCTTCGGGCGGCCTTTAAGAAAGCCCTGAAGACCCGGGGCCTCCGTCTCTCAATGCGTGCCAACCGCAGCGGTTGTCTGGACCAGTGCGAACACGGTCCCTGCGTGGTCGTTTATCCTGCCGGGATCTGGTATGGAAATGTTCAACTGACCGACGTCGACGAAATCGTGGAACGGCACCTGGAGGGCGGCGAGACGGTGCAGCGGCTTCTGATTGCCGAGGACTGCATCAACAATCCTCGCTGTCCCCACCGGCGAAACCAGGCCAGTGCCATCCAGGCCTGGGTTCGGGATCACCCCAAGTAAGGCCCACCTTACAGGCAGGGAATAGCCCCAACCGCCAGGATCTCCGGACCCGGTATCCGTAGCTTTAACGTCGTATAATAAATATTATGTTAACTAATAGTCGCCACGAGCTGATCTGGTTCCAATCTACCTTGTGGGACAAAAGACTTTATATATAAGCTATTTAGACTTTAATATCGAATGTGATACATGAGACAATACCGTAAAGCAGTTCGTCCGGCTGGGCAAGCCGGACGAGTTGGGGTGGCCCTACCGGCGGGCGGCGGCGAGTTCCAACCTCTGCGCCGGCATCATCGCCGCGATGCCAGGCAGCATCAGTCGAGAAGGATTTCGGATTGACAGAAGAGCCGGATACACGACAATAAGTTCAGAATGTCGGCAAAGGGAGTCAAGTGAGTTGGCACCGCGTTTCGGTTTCGTTTGGCCTGGTGGTGGGAATCTGCGCGGTCGGGTGGATTTGGTACATCTGGGTGTTCCCGCCGGGTGTCTTGACTCTCACGGTTGACGATAGCTGGTATTACCTGACGATTGCTCGAAACGCTGCTCAGGGACACGGTCTGACGTTTGACCGTGTCAATCCCACCGATGGTTTCCATCCCCTGTGGTTGATTCTATTGACCGGAGTCCAGTGGCTGACCGGGCCGGTGTCGGTCGAGCTCTTGATGCGCCTCATTTTGACCTTTCAACTGGGTCTCCTGCTGATGGCTTTGGTATGGCTGGGCCGGGTTGCACAGAGGCTGGGAACAGCAGGCCGCATACATGGCTGGTCATGTGTGTTGCTGATTCTGATCAACTTTCTGGCAGTTAAGGTCTTTGTCAACGGGCAGGAATCTGCCCTGCAACTGCTGTTTCTGGTCGGCAGTCTGGCTCTTTATGTTCAGATGCTCGGGGCCGCTGGAAGCGCGATCGGCAGTGAGGGGAAAGTGCGGGCGGTAACGGGAGGAGGAGGTCCGTCAACGGCGGGGTTTCTGCTCCTGGGGCTGGGGACAGCAGGACTCTTTCTGGCCCGGCTGGATGGAGTTTTCTTCTTGGGGGGAGTGGTCTTAATTGTCGGTCTTGAGAGCATTGCGGGGCGGGCGCGCTGGCACCATTTTGGCGCTCTTGCACTGGGGATGCTGCCGCTGGTTGTTACCTATCTGATCTGGCATTACTTGACCTTCGGTCACTGGTTAACGGTCAGTGGGGCCATCAAAGCCGGAGCGGCGACCAGATCCACGTATCTCTGGTTCGGCGTGTTGTTTGGGCTCTTTTGCCTGTTTTGGTTGTGGCTGAGTCGAGTCCGGGAACTGCCGCGTCTCCTCTTCCCTCTGATCTGCTACGTCGGGGGAATTTACCTGTATGCTTCGCTGGTTCAGGGCGGTCTGGCCCGCCGGATCGGGCTACTCGTATGAACCCGGTTTTCGCCAGCAGCCGAGTCTCCTGGACCCGCTCTTGGGCCGACACCAGACCGGAAAACAAGACAGATATGGAAATGACAAGAATCAGGGAACGGTATTTTGACATGAGTTAACGGCTCTCCAATTAAACCCGGAACCATCTCCAGCCAACCAGTTGACGCTAATGGGTGTTCCGATGCCCAAGTCGATGATGACGGTGACGGCGTATGTGACCCCGGTGCTCCTAGTGTTGGGCCTTCCGCATGCGCTGGCTCTGACAACTGCCCGGAGGACCCCAATGCCGACCAGGACGATTTTGATGGTGACAACCTGGGTGATGTGTGTGATCCGGACGACGACAATGACGGAGTGCTTGACTTGGCTGACAGAGGTGGACCCGGAAAACTGGACCATTTGTTAAGGTGGCTCCGACCTGAATCAGAAAGGATGAGGAGTCATGGCAAAACGAAGGAATTTCTCAGCTCAGTTTAAAGCGAAGATGGCGCTGGAAGCGCTTCGAGGCGAACGCACCCTGAGCGAGTTTGCGGCTCGCTACGAGATCCATCCGAGTGTGATCACGAATTGGAAAAAGCGGGCCCGGGAAGGTCTGGGCGATGTGTTCGCGGGCAAGGTTGAGAAGCGTCAGAGAGGAAGCGAGGCGGAGACCAAAGAGCTTTATGCCAAGATCGGCGAACTGACGGTGGAAAAGGATTTTTTGTCCAAAGCGCTCGATCGCTGAGTGTAAAGGCCAGAAGGGCCACGATCGAGCCAAAGCACCCGAGGCTGAGCATTCGTAGACAATGCAGGCTGATGAGTCTGAACCGTTCGACTTTGTACTATGAGCCCAAAGGCGAGAGCGAAGAAAACCTGCAACTGATGAGACGATTGGACGAGCAGTTCTTAAAGACCCCCTACTACGGATCCCGGCAGATGGTCTATCACTTGAAACGGCGGGGCGGTCGGGTAGGCCGCAAGAGGGTTCGTCGTCTGATGGCCAAAATGGGCCTGGCGGTCATCTATCAAAAGCCGCGGACTTCACGGCCTCACCCGGAGAATCGAGTGTATCCGTATCTTCTTCGAGGATTGGCGGTCACCCGGCCCGATCAGGTGTGGTGCACGGATGTCACCTACATCCCGATGCGTCGGGGCTTTTTGTACCTGGTGGCGATCATGGACTGGTACAGCCGCTGGGTTTTGTCCTGGAGGCTGTCGAACACGCTGGAGCCGTCCTTTTGTTGCGAAGCACTCGAGGAAGCGCTCAACAGGTACGATCCCCCGGAGATCTTCAATACAGACCAGGGGAGTCAGTTCACCAGCACGGAGTTCACGGGACTACTCAAAGGGGCCGGGGTGCGTATCTCGATGGACGGGAGAGGCCGCTGGATGGACAACGTCTTCATCGAGCGTCTGTGGCGTTCACTCAAATACGAATGCGTCTATCTGAACGCTTTCGAAACCGGGTCGGAAGCCCGTCAAGGGATCGGCCATTGGATCGACCTATACAACAGCGAGAGACCTCACTCGGCGCACGCTGGGGCGACGCCGGAGGAGGTGTACACTGGCTTGAAAAAACATTCCGAGAGGGACCTTGCCCTCAGGCTCGCCCCCTCTCAGAATTTCCCTTACTGGCGGCAACAAGAACTGCGGAGTCCACCTTAGAAATGCCGCCAAGTGGTCCAACCGATGGGGTCCACCTCTGACATCTGCGCTGAAACAGTCATTCCGGAGTCGGTACCGCTGTCAGGTAGTCTGGGTAACAACCGCTTCGCCCTTTATGACAACGATACGACCTTTGACATTGGAACCAACTCAGGACCAGTACCGAGCGACATCGCCATTGCCGACACCGGCGGCTGCTCCTGCGAGCAATTACTGACCATAAGCGGTGGTAGCACGAACGCCTTTGAGTTCGGCTGCCGCGCCAGTGACATGTCTCCGCCAGACTGCGGCGATTTCTTCTGTGATCCAGCGACTGAGGATGCGTGTGTTTGTCCACAGGATTGTGGCGTTGCACCGCTGTCAGAAATCTCCGGTCTTACCTGTAGCGACAGCATCGACAACGACTGTGACGGAAGAACCGACTGCGCCGACCAACTCGACTGCAGAGATGATTTTGCCTGCTCGTGCGAGCCGAAGAATGCAGACTGCACAGTGGACAACGAGTGCTGTTCGCTGGTCTGCAAGAACAATGGCCGCTGCCAATAGGCCGCTGCTCCAAAGGTACGCTCCATTACGTCATCGAAACGGGCAAGTAGGGTGTAGCCCTTCAGGCTCTGCCGTTTAGAGGAATGTAGACTGGAGAATCAGATGGACGCAAGTAGCGGACGTTTTTAGAAGAGGAACGGGAGGGATCCAGTGGGGCGGCAGGCCCAGGTCAATCCATCCCACGGGTTCAGGCTTCGGCAAGGTATTCTTCCAGTTTCCGTTTGCTGTCGGCCAGGTGTTTGCTTCTTTCCGAGGCGGGTCCGACGAGTTCGAACACAAGCAGGCCGGTGTAGCGGATTTCGCGCAGCTTTCTGAGAAGGCGCGGGTAGTCTACGAACCCGTAGTAAAGCGGCTTGTGTTCCTCCCATGTGTCCGGCTCGATGTCGTGCACGTGGAAGTGAAATACCTTCGGGCCCAACCGATCTATGATTTCATGAGTGACATCGTTGTAGGCCTTGATCCCTTTGGGGGTTCCCCGCTCCTCCGGCCTGACCCTGCTGACCAATTCGGCGTAGCCGCCCTGATGGCCGACATCAATGGTGGCCCCGACGGATTCGTGGTCGATTCCCTGGATCAGCCTGACATAATCACGCACCGAGCGGGGGTAACCGGTTTCAATTGCCAGTCGCAAGCCTGCCTCTTTTGCAATGTCCCCCCAGCGTCGGAAACGTTCGAGCATGACAGGCCAAATCTGCTCCAGGGTCTGCTGCCGAGGCGCCTGTGCATGGATGGTCGCGACCTCCGCGCCAATGTAGGCACTCGCCTTCAGTGCAATGTCGATCTGTTTGACAGAGAATTCCGCAATCGGCTCATAGGCAGAGAAACAGTGCAGATCGGCAAAGGGCAAATGAGTGGAAACATGGCGAAAGCCTGCCACAGCAGATTTGATCTTGCGTCTTTCTTCCTCGCTCAGGCGATCGAACTGGAAGCCCGGAGAAAGGCCCGGTCTTGGCTCCGCTACACCCATTGGATGCATTTCAATTGTTTGGAATCCTAGTTGCCGAATGAGTTCGATGGCTTGGTCCAAGCCGTACCCCGGGATGCTGGTGTAGCTGCCAATGATGGCGTGGTCAAAAGCCTGGCCTAGTAATCGGCTTGCTCCCGCCAACAGGCCAAAGCCCGCAATTGAGTTCGCGAGGAATTTTCGACGGTTGCTAACCATTAACCCGACATTCCTCATATCAACTTCGGATCCGATTTCCTCTGACCTCCCGGTGATGAATGATCAAAACTTATCAGCCCTCCACCCTCGCGTCAACGATTCCCTCGGCATCTTTCCGCCTGAAAAGGGCCTCTAAGCCCAGAGTTATCCAGGCGCCTTTGCCGAAATCTGATCAGTGGAGACACCTCTCCACCCATTCGATCAGAAACACTTGGTGCTAGGCTCTGATCCATCTCAAGCGGTCAATCCGAGATAACATCTCGGCCCATACCTCCTTGCTGACCGCGACTTCCGCCATCTGAAACGTCACGATTCGACTATGGTGAACCACCTTCGCTCCGATCTTGATCAACTTGGCCAATAGGGTTCGAAGGGACCAGTGTTTGATTCTTCTGGGAAGGACCAGACGTCGCAGAAAACTGCCCAGGTTGTAGGCCAAAACAAACAGAGCCAACCTCACCTGATTCGGGACAAAGTGCTGGCAGGACAACCGCGTCCAGTTCAAGGCATACTTGCCTTCCTTGATCCACTGCTCAGCCGTGCCGCGACCGTTGTAAAAGTGAACCACCCCTTGGGCTCGTGCGCTCCTGTTGGTCACGATGAAACCGACTCTCGGAAAGAGTTCGCCGCGATGCCACTCGACCTTGGCAATCACCCGACGAGGCCGGTCCCAACTGGCGGCTTGATATTTGAAATCGGCCAACCAAACAACGGGTTTTCTGGGTGGGCGCCCCACCGGTCGGGTCAGCAGGTGTTCGATCTTTTCTTGAAGCACCTGGTTGGCGGGAAGCCGGATGGCATACAAAAAGCCCTTCTCCTCCAAGTATTCATAAATCTCTGGCTTGGCGAAGGCTGCATCACCCCGAAAGTATTTGCGGACTTTCTTCTTCTCGTACCGAGCCACGATTGGTTCCAGCATCTCCTTCCAACGGTCCGCACTGTGCACGTTGCCGGGCCGAAGCATGAAACCTTCGCAATCTCCGAACTGGTTGAAGCAAAACAGCGGATGGTAGCAAGTGCATCCGAAATGCCCGTTGTAGGCAGAGGCTTCTTGCTCGCCGTGGACCGGACTAGCTGAACTGTCCATATCCAGAATGATGCGTCGATGAGTTGTTTTCTGCAGCGCTCTTTCCACCCATCGACCATTGACTTCCGAAAGGGCTTGCAGGTTGTTCTCGACGGACAGCATCTGGGTCTCAAATCGACCCATCGTGTTGGCGCTGGCGGCATTCTTATCGTCGAGCTTCTTTCCGGTGATCCTTCGCATCGTCGGATCAACCGATAAGCGATGGGCATCGTTGACATCTTCATAGCCAGCGAGACGGCTGTATACCGATTGACGCATCAAGGCCGTGAGGTGGTGCTGGATGTTGCGCCCGGTCCGCGAATCGTGAAACACGAAGGGCACACTATCGAATAAACCCAACGCCTCAGCCAGATCACGATAGGCGAGAAGTCCGGCATCCGATGTGACCTTAGCACCATGAAACTCAAGCCTTATACTGCCATCAAAACCGACCTTCACACCTTCACCCTTGGGGTGAGCCATTTCTTGCCCCCTTTATGTGCTATATCTCCTTTAATTATAGTAGTTTGCATCGATTCAGACAAGCAATCTTGGGGTCCTATATGGTGAATGTGGGATGAAGTGATCCGGCTCCTGACGCTTCAGCATATGGGCGGGGTTTGGACGTTGGGGCCCTTGCTGCTGCTGGCGTTGCTGGTGGTTGGTTGGTGTGTCGGCAAGGGAGAGCGGCAGTTATCGAGAGAATGGTATCGCAGGCTCACCCTGGGCGTTGCGCTATTCCTGGTCGGTCTTGCCGCTGCGATCTGGTGGCTTCGCTTTCAACCGGCGACGTTCACTGCGTACCAGGTGCGCTTGGGGGGCGCCCAGTGGTTGAGTCGGCATATCCCCCGGGATGCGGTCGTCGCTGGTTGGGAGGTAGGGATAGTGGGTGCCATTGCGGAACAAGGGGTGACCAATCTGGAGGGACTGGTGTCTTCTTGGCACTACAAGGAGACCTGTCTGGACAAGGGTCGCGTGAGCGAGTTTATCGACGAACAAGGCATTGATTATCTTTGCCAGCCTCTGAGCCGGCGGCAAGTCGGGACCGGGAACTCCTGGCGGTACGCAGATGTTGAGCTGGCGGGCTGGCACGTGCTCTATGCCGAGCCTTATACCTTTCGTTATATGGTGCCTCCCTGGCTGGCCCGGCGAAATGTCTACTTCGTCCTGTCGCGCCATCCAAAAGGGCAAGCTCCCACCCTCGCTGAGTGGACGGCAGAAGAACGCTGAACAACGGGCCTACATTTCGTACTTGCCAAGATCTTCGGGATTCAAGTTTTCCAGCCATTCCCGAACATCCTTTGGGTCGATCTCCTTTTGATCGAGCGCCAGGCTGCGGCTGTTGGCGATGACTTGTTCCGTGACGAAGATGGGGGCGTCCGTGCGCAGAGCCAGGGCAATCGCGTCGCTGGGACGGCTGTCGACGGTGGTGGGCTGGCCATCCAGATCCAGATGAATCATCGCGTAGAAAGTGTTTTCCTTGAGTTCCGTAACCACAATCTTGCTGATCTCCGCGCCCATGTGAACGAGAACGTTCTTGAGAAGATCGTGCGTCATGGGCCTGGGGGTGTCGATGCGTTCGATCTGCAGGGCGATGGCGTTGGCCTCGAAGATGCCGACCCAGATGGGGAGCAGCGTCGTCTCATCCAGGTCTTGAAGAATGACGATGGGCGAATTGGTGACCGGGTCCATCATCAGGCCCTTGATCTTGAATTCCTTTTCCATGCTCCCTTTCCTTCAACCCACAGCTGCTGCTGCGAGCTGCTCGCCATTGACGCTGTTGGGTCCGGCGGCCACAACCCTGACAGCGACCAAGCTGCCCGGTTTTTCGCTACCGGGAAAGTTTACAACACGGTTGCTCGTTGTCCGGCCGAAGATGTGGACACGGTCGCGAGCCGGCCCTTCGACCAGCACCTCGAACGTTCTGCCCAGGTAGCGTTCCCGATTGAGTCGCAATTGAATGCCCCGCTGCAACCGCTGCAGCAACATGAGCCGCCTGGTCTTCTCGCTATCGGGGACGTCGTCTTCCCATCGTTCGGCTTCAGTGTGAGGTCTTGGGGAGTACTTGAACGAAAACATGGATTCAAATCCGACGGCTTCAACCAGGCTCAGAGTCAGTTGAAAGTCTTCCTCTGTTTCCTCCGGGAATCCCACAATGACGTCGGTTGAAAAGGCGATCTGACGCCCGCAGCGGTTGAATTTCTCCACCAGATCCAAGAACCGGTCCCTTGTGTACTGGCGTCGCATCCGGCCGAGCACCCGATCCGAACCCGACTGGACGGGCAGATGGACCTGGTTGCAGATGACGTTGGATTGCCCGATCACGGCGATGGTTTCATCGTCGAATTCCCTGGGATGGGGCGAAGTAAAACGAAGTCGCTGCAGCCCGCGAATCGAAGAGACGTCGTCCAGGAGCCGCGCAAATCGGTCTCTCGGGCGTTGGGGGTTCCGATAGGCATTGACCGTCTGTCCAAGCAATAGGATTTCGCGAAAGCCGTCGTCAACGGCACGCTCGGCCTCCTCCAGGATTCGCCAGGCGGGCCGATTTCGTTCCTTGCCCCGGGTGAAGGGTACGATGCAGAAGCTGCAATGCTTGTTGCATCCTTCCATGATCGTGATATTGGCTCGAAAAGAATTGCCGCGGGCGCGGGCCTCTATCTCCACCGGAACCGGGTCCTCCAGAAACCGGGTCTCCACGACTCCCGCTCCGGCCTGAGCGGAGCCGCTCTGCTCGATCTCGTCCAGGAGATCGGGTATGGCGTGGTACATATGGGTTCCCAGGACCAGGTCGACAAAGGGGGCCTTGCGGGCCATTTCCTCGCTTTCCTGCTGGGCCACGCACCCCACGACTCCAATCAGGAACTTGCTATCGGAGCGTTTGCGGTGCTTGATCTCACCCAGTCGGCTGTAGACCTTCTGGGCCGCTTTTTCGCGTACGCTGCAGGTGTTGAGAATCACCAGATCAGCTTCTTTCGAGGACACGACCGGCACCATCCCTCGATGACAAAGCAACCCCCGGATCTTCTCGGAGTCGTGCTCGTTCATCTGGCAGCCGAAGGTCTCTATATGGAAGCTTCGTGCTTTCATGAGTGACTAGATTTTAACTGATTGCGGGATCTGAAGTCGTGCGGCCGCGCTGCAACAGCTCATCGGCCTGTGCCAGAGTGATTTCGCTGACCTGGTCGCCGGCCAGCATGCGGGCCAGTTCCCTTTTCCTTTCCGTTTGGTCCAGCTTCACGAGCTGCAGTTCAGTCCGATCCCCGGACTGCACTTTTGCCACCTGAAAATGCTGGTCGGCTCCGGCTGCAATCTGGGGGAGATGGGTGACGCACAGGACCTGGTGATGGTCGGCCACGGCCTTGAGTTTGAGGCCGACCGCGGACGCCGTCCCCCCGCCGATGCCGGCGTCGATTTCATCAAAAACGAGGGTCTTGGAGTGCTGATCGACATTGGCGATCGATTTGAGGGCCAGGACGATCCTGGAAAGCTCGCCTCCCGAGGCAATTCGGGAAATGGGCCGGGGCGGCTCCCCCGGGTTAGCGCTGAGCAGGAATTGAACCGAGTCGGTTCCCCGGGGACCGGATCCCGCAGGAGCCACACGCACCCGAAACTGACAGGGCTGCATGGCCAGTTCTGCCAGCTCCGCTTCCACCCTGGCCGCCAGCCGTCGACCCGCCGCCCGCCGCCGCTGGGACAACAGCGAAGCCCTCTTCTCGAAACTGTGACTGAGAGCATTGGCTCGCTCTTGCAGTTCCCTCTTTCTGGAGTCGTAGTCGAGGAGGGCCTGGAGCCGGTCCTGAAGTTCCCGGGTGTGTTCGATGAGTTCGTCAAGGGAGCGCCCGTAGCGGCGGCGCGCCCGCTGAAGACTCGAAAACCTGGCTTCGGTCTGCTCCAGAGTTTCCGGATCGAGGTGGATGCCCCGTCCATAGTCTCTGAGCAGGTAGGCGGTGTCGGTGAGTCGCAGGCGTGCATCCTCTAGTTGTTGGGCGAGGACTTCCTGGGCGGGATCCAGCTCCACCAGCTCCCCAGCTGTCTTCTCAACCCGGTTCAGTAAAGAGAGAACTGAGGGCTCGGATTCATACAGGGCCTGGTAGGCGGAGACGGCGCTGCGGGCTCGGCCTTTTGCCGTCGCGAGTAGGCGCAGTTCTTCCTCCAGCTCGAGATCCAGGCCCGGCCGCAACTCCAGTTTTTCAAGTTCCCGGAGCTGATGACGCAGGTGATCGATTTCCTGCTCTCGCTCGCTTTCGCGGGACTCCAGTTTTTCGAGTCGGGTCCGAGTCTCCACGACCTGGCGATAACAGTCGGCCACTTCGCTGGCGAGTTCTTGATTGCCCGCGAAAACATCCAGAAAGTCGAGCTGGGCCAGTGCCTGCACCAGATCCTGCTGGTCGTGCTGGCCGTGGATGTGGGCCAGGGTCCTTCCCAGGCGGGCCAGAAAACGCTGGGTGGATACCGCCCCGTTGACAAAGACCTTGCTTGCCGAAGAAGAGATCAGTCGCCGAATTACAAGCTGGCCGGCCTCCACCTGGATCGCCTGGCTGTCGAGCAACTCCAGCGCAGGGTGCCCCGGCTCCAGTTGAAAAAGTCCTTCGATCACGGCAGCCTCCGATCCGGAACGAATCAGGTCGAGAGAGGCGCGCCTCCCGGTGAGCTGGGCCACTGCGTCAATCAGAATCGACTTCCCGGACCCGGTTTCTCCTGTGAGCAGGTTCAAGCCGGGGCCGAGGTCGACTTCCATTCGATGGATCAGGGCAAAGTCGCGGACGGCTAGATACTGGAGCATTTCGACTTTCTTCGATTGATCCGCATCATTCAAGATGGCGGAACCGATGGCTGGCGGCCGCGTTGGCAGACCCGGACGCTATGGTATCCCAGTGGAATCCTCGGTTACAATGAACCCGGATCGAGTTGGTTGAGGATGTTCCGCACCGGTCAAAACAATGCTGATCCTGCAGGCATTTGGAAACCTCTGGTCCCTCGTAGCCAACAGCGGGCCAGTGGTTCAGCTCGTGCTCGTGATCCTGATCGGCTTCTCGGTTCTTTCCTGGGCCATCACGTATCGGAAATACAACCTGTTCCGGGAGGCCAGGCGTCAGTCCCAGGCCTTCCATTCCTTTTTTCACAGCACCTCGAGCCTGGCGGCCATCCACGCCGAATGCGAGCAGTTTCCCAGGTCTCCCCTGGCCGGTATTTTCAAAGGCGCCTACTACGAGCTGCAGCAGGAAATTGAGGCCGGCCGCGGGTCCCCTCCCGTAGTGCGGAACTGGGGCGGCATTCAGCGGGCCATGCGCCGCGCCGCCCAGGTCGAGATGACGGCGCTGGAGTCTTCCTTGAACTGGCTGGCGACGACGGCTGCGGTGACCCCGTTCATAGGCCTGTTCGGAACTGTCATTGGAATCATCAATGCCTTTCAAGGTCTGGGAGAAGGGTCAACGACTACGATTCAGGCGGTCGCTCCGGGCATCAGCGAAGCCCTAGTCGCGACCGCCGCCGGGCTCTTCGCAGCCATCCCCGCGGTGATTACCTACAACCAGTTCCTCGGAGACCTGAAAGTCTTCGGCGCTGAAGCCGATGATTTCTCGATCGAGCTTCTGAACCTGCTGGAAAGAAGTTTCAGCTGATGGAAGGAGACGACTGATGGCGTTTGGAGCCGATCCCTCGACCGGAACTTCTCTTTCTGAAATCAACGTCACGCCGCTGGTGGATGTGATGCTCGTCCTTCTCATCATTTTCATGGTGGCCGCTCCCATTCTGCAGACCGGAATCGAGGTCAACCTGCCCAGGACCCGCAGCGTGAAGACCGTCGACCCCGAGAATCTGGCGGTCGTCACCATCGGCCGGGAAGAAATTCTCTATTACCGGTCCGAACCGATCCAGTTTCACCTGCTGGGCGAGCACCTGCGTAAAGATGTCGGCGAGCAGCAAGAGTTGATCTACGTCCAGGCCGACGAAGATGTACGGGTCAAGACCCTGTTTCAGGTTCTGGATGAGATCCGGGTGACCGGATTCGAGAATGTCTCCCTGGTCACGCGGCCTCTGGAAACAGCTTCGGCGGGTAGGCCTTAGTGAGAGCAACGACCTTACGCCCCCATGTCCAGGAGCAACAGAGCCGGCGGCCTCTGGTTTTTTCCGCGTCGGCTCATGTGCTGCTGCTGGCTGTCGTCACGCTGGGCTCGACCCTGTGCCAGCCCGGACTCACGCTGGAAGCGGGAAGCGGCGGAGTGTCCGGTGGCGGGGGGTCGGTTTTTCCAGTGCATCTGAGCGGCGAATTGACGGGCGGCGCGGGCAATGTCGCGCCCTCCCTGACTCCGGCCCCCGCTGCAGTGAAGCGCAAGCAACGGCCGGAGGCCGCTCCCGGGGAGGCTGTGAAACTCCCGAGATTCGACGACCCCAACAAGGATGTGCGAAAAGAATCGACCGAGGCTCCCGCTCCTCCCCAGCCCGAGTTCAGCCCTGACCCGGCCCCGGGCGCGATTCCCGGCGAGCCGCGCCCCGGCGTCGGGGGACACGCCGCACCTGGAGCGGGGGGACTCCGCATCGGATCCGGACCGGGTGGCCCCGGTGTGGCGAGCTGGTACGTCCGACAGCTGGAGCAGCGCATTGCCCGCAGCTGGCTGCAGGCGTCCCTGGCAGGGGTCGAGGGACCGGTTTTGACGCGCATCAGTTTCACAATCTCGCGAGGCGGTCGGATCGAGAACATCCAAGTGCTCGAGTCGAGCGGTTACCCGGGCGTCGACCGGGCAGCCGAGCGGGCTGTTCGCGCCAGCAGTCCACTGCCGCCGCTGCCTGTGGAGCTGCGGGCCCGGCGGGTCGAGTTCGTTGCCTACTTCGAGTATCCTCCGGGTTGAAGGGTGATGGGATGAAAACCGGGATGAAAACCGGGATGAACAGCGGGATGAACAGCGGGATGATCGTCCGGCTGCTCGTGGGCGGCCTGGGGCTGGGCTGGGCCGCCGGCCAGGACCACCAGGTTCCCTTGGTCATCGACCCGCCGGTGACGACGAAACTGGCCGTCTCGAATTACTATCCGCGCTCCCTTCCCAACCCGGAAACCGAGGCCTCTCTACTCACCTTTAACCAGGTGCTGTTGGACGATCTCAAGTTTTCCAGCTTCTTCGAGATTCCGTCCCGCTCCTTCTATCCTCCCGGAGACGCCAAGCTGCCCCAGGAGATTGATTTTGACGCCTGGGATGCTACCCGGCTCGAGCCGGACTATCTGGCCTTCGGGAATCTGCAGGTCTACAGCAGTGGTGCAGTGGTGGAAGCGTTCCTGTACGACTCGAAGACCCGTGAACAACTTTTGGGACGCCGTTACACGGTCAGCGATCCGAGCATGATTCGGCAGGTTGCCCACCAGGTCGCGGACCAGATCGTTTACCAGCTCTCCTCGGGAGCGAGCCGCGGCGTGGCCCGGACACAAATTGCCTTTTCCGCCCTCAAGGGAAACAGCAAGGAGATCTACGTGATGGACTATGACGGAGAGAATGTCCGCACCATCACTGCCAACGGCGGAATCAACAAATTTCCGGAATGGGCCACCGACAACAGCAAGCTCGTGTTTATCACGAAACTCCCCCGCAAGAGCGCGTGGGAGCTGTGGATTCAAGATCTCACTGGCGGGCGCACGGTAATTCCCACACCGACCTCCTACGTCTCCTCGCCCACCCTCTCCCCGGATGGAACCGAGGTCGTCTTTTCGGCCCGTTCGCGGAGCCGGGTCGACTCGGATATCTTTGTGTCCGAGCTCGACGGCGGGCGACGGCGGCGGCTCACCAGCCATGCGTCGATCGATACCTCGCCGTCGTGGAGTCCAAGCGGACAACAGATCGCCTTCGTTTCCGACAGAAGCGGGACGCCGCAGGTCTGGATGGTGGACGTCGACGGCTCAAATACTCGCCGCCTGGTAGATCGGGGCGGTCACTGTGACAGCCCGTCGTGGTCACCGGATGGGAGTCGGGTCCTTTATTCCTGGCAGGCTCCTCGACGTGCCAAGCACGACATTTTCCTGGTAGAAGTGGTCACGGGCAACCTTTATCAGCTTACCTCGGGCCGGGGGAGCAACGAGAATCCACACTGGTCGCCGGACGGCGGACACATCGCGTTCCAGAGTGACCGAAGCGGGACCAAGCAGATCTTCGTCATGAACTTGAGCGGGAACAACTTAAGACAGCTGACCGCCTATGGTATAAATGAGAGTCCCGCATGGTCTTCCTACGTGAGTGAGGTCCGCTAGTACACTAGACGCACGACTTTATTGCTGGAGTGTTTTCATGAGACGTAATTCCACCTACCTGTTTGCCTGCTTCCTTTTCTTGGGATTGATTCTGCTCCCGGCGTGCGACAGGCCTGATCCTGTTGTCGACCCGACGCCTGCTCCTGTGCCCCCGGTCAAGAAGGATCCCGCCCCACCTCCGGCGCCTGCGCCAACTGTGTCGCTGTCGGCTACTCCAGGCACCATTGAACGGGGCGAGCATACAGCCTTGAAGTGGAGCTCGCAGGATGGCACTTCCCTGGTGATCGACAACGGCATCGGAAACGTGCGAGCCGTCGGAGAAATCGTCATCAGCCCCAGCCAGTCAACTACCTACTCGGCGACCGTCAGAGGTCCGGGCGGCGAGGCCCGAGACAGTACGCGCATCACCGTTCTGGATCCCCCCAAAAAGGCCCCCCTTGTGTCCCCCGAGCGAGAGCTGGCGGCCAAGATAAAAAACGGCACCATCAAAAGGGTCTATTTCGCCTACGACAAGGCGCAGTTGAGTGCTGCAGCCAAGACCACGCTGCAGCAGAATGCTCTTCAGTTTCGCCAGTACGCGACCGTGAATTTCGTGATCGAAGGGCACTGCGACGAGCGGGGATCCGAGGAATACAACCTGGCCCTGGGCGACCGCCGTGCCATTGCCGTGCGGGACTATCTGATTCAGCTCGGGATCGAACGCGGCCGCATACAGGCTGTCTCCTATGGTGAGGAACTGCCGCTTGACACGAGCAAGAATGAGAGAGCCTATGCAAGGAATCGGCGAGCCCAGTTCAGCCTCGCCAACTAGTGCCTCTCCCCGCCGACTGGTTTGAACGCCGTCTGAGCCATTCGCTACAATCTCACCCGGAGTCGCGCATGAAAAAGAACCTTGCCGCCGCCGCGCTGATACTTTTCGTCTTTCTAAAGCCGGCTTTCTCGGGAACGAAAGAAGAAGTCCGTAGGCTTCAAATCGACGTGCTGCAGCTGCAGAATCTGGTCCGGGCTCTGCACAAGAGCTTTGATGACAATCACAGTACCAACCAGAGCCTCTTGGAACAGCTCAATGACCAGGTCGCAGCGACCAACCGCTTGCTTCAGGATATGGTGACGGTGATGCGTACACAGCAGGAGGAAACCGTCGCCTTGGCTTCGTCATTGCGCGACGAAATGCAGAACATCACCATTAAACTGGACGACACCAATAACCGGGTTGCGGCACTGCATCGCAAGTTGGAGGAGAGTCAGACCCGCAGAGACCTGCGGATACCGACCCCGATCCCGGGCACCGGCCCCAAACCGGATCAGGTCTACCACATCGCCTACAGCGACTATCTGGCTGGCAATTACGAACTGGCCATCATCGGATTCCGGGACTTTCTCAGTCTTTATGCCGAGAATGAATCTGCCGACAACGCCGCCTTTTATCTGGCCAACTGCCATCAGATGCAGGGTCGCTACGAGAAGGCCATTCAGGTCTTCGATGAAGTGATCAATCTGTATCCCAAATCGGACATGGCACCCAGCGCCTACTACAAGAAGGCGACTACGCAGATGGAGCTGCAGAAAAACGACGAGGCCATTGAGACCCTTTCCCGGCTCGTCAGCCTCTACCCGGATTCACAGGAATCCGAGCTGGCCAAGCAGGAGCTGTCCACTTTAGGGGTGGAGACTCGTTGATTGCGACTGACAATTAAAAATTTAAAATTAAGAAGCTAGAAGTTGAAGAGTGGTCGCGGCGGCCAATCTTGAGTTCTCAGTCCCAATTTTTAATTTTTAATCTTTAATTTTTAATCCTTAATCAAAACGGTATATCGTCATCGGTGATCCCGACTTCCATATCGCCGGCGGATTCGGTGGGGCTTGCGGTTTCGGCGGGGACGGTCTGTCCCGCCGGAGCACCTTCCCGTCTTCCCCCCAGCATTTTCATATCAGAGGCGACGATCTCGGTGGTGCGGCGCTTGTTCCCGTCCTTGTCCTCCCAGTCACGCGTCTGGATTCGGCCCTCGATGAATACCAGGCGGCCCTTGGTCAGGTATTGATTGCAGATTTCGGCCAGCTTGCTCCACACCACGATGTTGTGCCACTCGGTTCTGCTCTGGGCTTCCCCGTTGCTGCTGCTCCAGCGCTCGTCCGTGGCCAGAGAAAAGTTGGCTACAGGCGTCCCAGACGGCGTATACCGCAACTCGGGGTCGCGGCCGAGCCTCCCCACCAGGATCACTTTGTTTATCATGTCTTTAACCTCCTGAGAAAACGTCTCTAACTTATATATAACGCTTCACTCTGAAATAAATGCGAAGCGCAGGGACTCGGGACCTTCCTCAGAAGCGGATCCGGCGTCCTGCCGAGTCATGTCCGACGAGTTCGATGGTCTTTTCTCTCTTGCGGTCTCTACGATAGAAGACGATCTGAACTTTGTCGCCGGGACGCTTGTCCTGAAGAGCCCGCAAAATGTCCCAGCGGTCCCTGATGTCCTGGCCGTCGATTCCAACCAGAATGTCGCCTCCCACGCGGATGATCGAGTTTCCGTACAGGCCTCGCCTCCGGCCCCCGCGCAGTCCCGCCAGGTCGGCCGTGCTTCCCTCCTCGACTCTCTCGAGCAAAAAACCCTCCTCGACGGGAGCGTCGAGTGCCCTGGCCAGCCGTGAGTTCAGCGATCGTCCGCTCACACCGATCCAGGGGCGTACTACCCGCCCGTGCTCGATCAGGTCGGGAAGCACGCGAGCGAGAGTATCCACAGGGATGGCGAACCCGATCCCGGCGCTCTCGCCTGTTCTCGAAAAGATGGCTGTATTGATCCCGATGATTTTTCCCTGCGTGTCAAGCAGCGGGCCGCCGCTGTTCCCCGGGTTGATGGCGGCGTCGGTCTGGATGACGTTCTCCACATACCCCTGCTGGGTTTTCAGGCTGCGCCCGGTCGAGGAAATGATTCCGGTGGTGAGGGTGTGCTGCAGGCCAAAGGGATTGCCGATGGCAAGAACATTCTGACCTACCCTCAAGGCATCGCTTTTCCCCAGAACGGCGGGGCGGCACGACTCTCCGGAACATTTGATCTGAAGAACCGCCAGGTCATTGGGCGGGTCGGTGCCGACTATTTCGGCCTCCACTACGGTCTTGTCGTGCAGAGTCACTTCCAGGTGCTTCGCGCCCTCGATCACGTGATGGTTGGTCACCACGTGCCCCTGGTTGTCAATCAGGATCCCGCTTCCGATACCGCGGCGGGGAATGATTTCGTAGAACCAGTTGTACTCTATGGAGATACTCGTGATGTTCACGACGGCGGGAGAGACCCGCTCGTAGATCTCGACGTTGTTCTTCTCTTCAGGAGACAAGTCAGGGGACAGCGGCAGGGGAGCGGTCAGTGCCACTGCGGAAGCCGGCGGCGGGGCCGACCAGTAGAGAATGAAAAGCGTCAGCCCCGAAGAGAATACGCTGCTGATCAGAGCAATCATCCAAAAATCCTTGCGACTCATCTCTACCTTCCTTCTGTCTTTCTCTTTCTTAGCCGTTGCCTGCAGACGCGTTCAGAGTACAAGACCTTTGACGCGCTGCACTAGCGCGTAGTTGCATAAAAGATGCTGTTAAAAAGCAGTTTATAGGTCACGCGGGTCTGGGCTCGAAACTGACACCGGAATCCGATGACGATGATCCTCCCCCTGCCTACGGGAACTTCCAGGACGGCTTGCCTCTGGCGGAGATACTCCTCTCCGTCAATCCACCCGCTCAGGAGCAGGTCCTTCCTCGGATAGTCCACCACCACGACGGCCGAGTCGGCCCGGAACGCGGGGCTGAGGACAAACATCGCGGCACTCTCTTCCGACATACCATAGCCGATGGGATGGCGGCGGTTGACCCGAATCCTCAAGAGGGACCCGGGAACGAAAAAGTCGCTTGTCGAGAGTTGCGAGGTCACCTCCCGGATTCCCAGTTTCCAGTTGCGGGCAGGGAGTCGTGAAGACTCTCCCAAAAAAACCAGCGTGCCTCCCTGCTCCGCATAGCCTTTCAGACTCTGCATCCCTTCAGTTCCGATCCCTCCCTGGAATTCTTCAGGGTAGGGCTCGGATAAACCCTTCACGATCTGCTCTGCCTTCTGCTCGGCGAAGAGGATCACATCGAATTCCTGGAGCCGGCCGTTGCGGATATCCCTGTCAAAGAGGGATTCATAGGAGAATTCATTTCGCTCCAGTATCCACCGGGTCCACCCCTCGTCCATGGACGGATCGTAGCTCTGATACAGGCCAACTCGGGGCTGCCGGATCCGCTGCCAGGCCAGCTGCGGCCACTTTTCGACGCGCTGGACGTGGACCGGTATATCCTGCAGCAGCGCCACCATATCCTCGTCGTTTCCCTGCCTCGCGCGAGCCATCAGCGTTCCCGCAGGATAGGGGCGGTCCTCGACTCGGAATCCGTAAGTGGCCCAGTCCACCCGGTGGCCGCTCCGAAGCAGCCGGTTGGTGAGTGTGGCGAAGGCATTGTTCTCGTGCGAAAAGAGCCAGTAGCTACCGCTGCCGGAGAAAGTTCCGGACGGCCGGACGATTCTCTCCACGCGATCAGCCTCGGCCGGCAGGGGGTCGTTGATCCGGTAGACCGTGACTCCGAGCTGGGTGCCCAGCGTATGAGCCGTTACGTCATAGGGGCGCTGGAGCGGGCCTCCCGGGTACTGACGCAGCTCCGGGTACTTCTGAATCTCCAGTAGGGTCTTGGCGAAGGCGCCATACGGTTGCTGCAGCAAGACCAGATGATCGCCGGCTTCGAAGCGCACCGGCCCGTCCTGGCAAAAAGGTGGCGAGGAGCACTCCGCTGACTCCACCTGAAAATCCTCTCGGGTCAGGTGAATCTCGACCAGCCCGAACTCGAGGGTCTCGAGCAGATCGTAGAGGCCCTGACGATCCCTCTGCCGGGCCGGGATCGCAAAGGCGTAGGGATGCTTTCGCCGGAGGCTGTTGAGGCCGATCTGGTGAAAGTTGCGCAGCCAGCGTAAACGATTGCGGGCCGCATGGAGCAGGCAGGCCCTCAGAGCCACCTTCTGGTCTTCGACGATATCGCGCAGCCGCCATTCGCCGCCCGGCCAGGGATCCGGAAAGTTCCAGCTGGATCGGGCTGCGTGATAATTCCGCTCCTGAACCAGCTGCCCAGGGTCGATCATCACTGGAGTCGCGAGAAGGGCCGAGGCCGACTCGGACAGCAGCCGAACGCCTCCGTGGTAGTGCTGGTAAAAACGGGCGGGGGTAAAGGCGTCGTAGATGGCGTTGGTGACGACTCCTTTGCGTCCCGAGGCCACCAGGGCGGAAAACATGAAGCCACCGATATCCACGATCTGGGCCTGGATGAGCGGGTCGACATTGGGGTCGATGGGATCAATGAAAGGCGGAACGAAAATGCGTGCGGCGGTCGCGCCCATCTGGTGAATGTCGTAGACGATCTGGGGATGCCATCGGTTGTGTATCTGCTGGACGGCGATGCGCGTCTCCTTCTGGGTAAACATGTACCAGTCGCGATTGTTATCGTGTCCGACATACTTCTGGTAGAGCCTCGGTGGCGGCGTGCCCTCGGCCGCTGTGCCCACTGTCTCCCGGTACCAGTTCACCACGATGTTCACGCCGTCCGGATTCAAGGAGGGGACAAAAAGAAAAATGACGTTCTCAAGAATCTGCGCTGTCTCGGCGTCCGTACGGCTGGCCATCTCCCAGGCAAACTCCAGGCTCATTTGCGGTGAGGCGACTTCCGTGGAGTGAATGCCGCAAGTGACCAGGACAATCGCCTTGCCCTCCCGAATCAGATCTTCAGCACTCCCGGTGACGCGGCGGCGGTCGGCCAGCTGCTTCTGTATTTGCCGGTAGTGTTCCAGTCTTGCCAGGTTCTCGGGGCTGCTGATGGTGGCCAGGAGAAACGAATTCCCTTCGGTGGTGCGACCGATCTCCCGAACCAGGACACGGGCACTCTGCTCGTCCAAAAGGCGAAAGTACGACGAGATCTGCTGCCAGTCGGCCAGTTTCCGGTCGGCGCCCATCTGGAAGCCGAGGAACTGCTCGGGTGAAGTGATCTGCCCAGCGGTCAACTGAACCCACGTCAGAAGCAGCAGAAGCGGAAACATACTTTTCATACGGTTACCTGTCCTCTCCATTCTACGCCTGTGCCTCTGCCCCGTGCCGGCGCCCGATGGAGCTCTTGTCAATAGGTGTGGAAAAACATCAGGCGGCTTTCTCCTCCGGGACTTGGTTGACCGGGACTCCATTGACATATTTGGCGCCCTGGTAGACGTCTTTCATCAGCTCCGGTGCCTTCAACCGGCGGAATCGCTGCTCCGCCACCAACAGCATCTTCCAGATCACCGCCTGGGCGTTTTCCACTTTCTTGAATCGCTTGGCCGCGTCCGTTCGCAGCCGAAGAGCGGCAAACGGTGACTCCACTGGATTGGTGGTTCGCAGATGCTGCCACTGCTTCTTTGGATAGTTGTAAAAGGTCACCATCCGGCCCCAGTCCTGCTCGATTAGCTCAGCCGCCAGAGTCAGCCCTCGCTGCCGGCACCAGTGCTGAAAAACCTTCTTGAGTCGTTGTGCTTCTTCTCGAGTCTCGGCGTAAGGGATCTGCCGCAGGATCAGCAAGGCCGGCTTGTGCACTCGCTTAGGGAGCTTGGCCAGCAGGTTGACGATCCGATGATTCCAGCAGCGCTGCTCCTCGGCCTGGGGATAGACGTTGCGCAAAGCTCCCCAGATGCCCAGGTGGCCGTCTCCGATCACCAGCCGTGGACAGCCCATCCCCCGGCGCTTCAAGTCGCGCAGTACTTCCGACCAGCTCTGAGTCGATTCCCGATAGCCGCTCGTGACCGACACCACGGCTTTGCTTCCGTCACTTAAGGCGGCCAGCACCACCAGCAGGACTGCCTTTTCCTTCTCCAGACCCGCCTTGACGTAGATTCCATCTACCCATAAATACACCACTTCCAGATCATTCAAGGGTCGACTCTGCCAGACTTCCCATTCGGCCTGCCACTTCTCTTTCAATCTGGCCACCGTGGAGGACGACAGGTGCGCCTTTTCCCCTAAAAGCCCTCTCAGAGCCAGATCAAAATCCCCCAGCGCCAGACCATGCAAGTACAGCTCAGGGATCAGTTCTCGAACCTGCCGCGTCCGCTTGGCAAACAGGGGCAACACCCGACTTTCAAAGTGTTCCTCTAGATCCCGCACTCGAGGCCTTCGAACCTGGATCGTCCCCGAGCTCAGCGTCAGATGCCTCGGCTTCCCATATCCATTGCGATAGCCCGACGGAGCGTCCACGGCCCTTCGCCGCTCACTCTTACGCCGCCCTAATAACTCCGTGACTTCCTCCTCCAGCAGCTCTTGAACCCAGCCTTGGATCTTCTCCCGCACCCAATCTTCCAGCTCCTCGAAACAAACTCTTGACTCCACACTTTCCTCAATCTTCTGCTTGCTCATGCGGTGTGTACTCCTTCCGTTGCGGGCCTTTCGGCCCTGGGTTTTAAATCAACCCGGAAGGATACTCACCGCCTATGCTATTTACACACCTTCTGATGGTAGCTCGCCCGATGAGCTCTGGAATCCCACATTCAGGTGCCAACGTGCCGGGGTTGGTAGCGTATCAGCCCTCAGCAGAGCCGGGCTCCCGTACGAGAACGAAGAACACCAGGCTGGCCGCCAGAGTCAGGCCGATTGTGAGCTCGACGACTCCCGCGAACCCCCGCAGTTCAAAGAGGTAGGAGGCGGCGGCCACCGAGCAGGAAATGCCCAGCTGCGCAAACCCGTTGCGCAGGCCCAGAAAAGCTCCGCGCCGCACCCTGCCCGCAAGCTCTGTCTGGACGGCTTGAAGGGCCGTCTGGCGAGCTGCAGCCAGCAGCATCAGAGAGAAAAAGAGCCAGAACAGCCGGACTCCCCAGGCAGCCGATGGCAGGAAGAGGAGAGGAACGACCAGCAGTGTGTTGCCCACCAGAAAGACCAACCGTTTCGAGAGGCGATCACTCAACCAGCCCGCGGCGGGGGCTCCAAACACCGAGGCTACCCCCGTGATCATGAACAGCCAGGTGATCTGCCCCGGACTGAGGCCCAGCCCGGAAAGGTAGGCTAGAAACGCGAGCGTTGCTCCCGAGGTAAGAAAGGAAACGATCAGCGCGCCCTTCATCTCCGATCTCCGGAGGAAGATTCGATAGGAATCAACTATGGATTCACTGCCGGGAGCCGGCCTGCGTTGTTGCTTCGATCGGGATGGAAAAAACAGATAGGAAAACAGCAGCGAGACGGCGGCCAGCAGAGAGACTGCCAGGAAGCCGCTTCGCCAGTCGAAGTGCTCGGCGACCTGGACACTGATCGGAATGCCCAGGATGAGTGCTGCGAAATGAGCACTCAGCAGGATGCCGACAGCTCTGCCCCTCCTGCGGTAGGAGAACCAGTCTCCCACCAGGCTGGCCGTGCACACGGAAAGAAGCCCTCCGGCGGCGCCTGCCGCCGCCCGCACGAGCACAAGTTGCCAGAAGGATTGACACAATTGCGTCGCCATCGAGGTCGCCGCCAGGAGTACGATGCCGGCTCGCAGCAATCCAATTCGACCCCTCCGGTCGCTGACAGGTCCCAGCAGCAGATTGGAGGCGGTTGCAGCCAGGGCATAGACGCTGAACAGAAGGCCCAGCGTGGACACCCCGGTTGCCAGATCCAGGCTCAGTCGAGGAAGTAACGGGATCAAGAGTTGATTGTCTACGGTTGCCGCGAAGAGGATGACAAAGAGCCCGGTCAAGAGCGATCCGGGATGCCCGGCGCTGGCGCTCTCTTCAGGCACCGTTTTTCCCCAGCTCGGCGTCGGAGGGACGAATGTAGTTGGCTCGAAGCTCTTCCACGGCTACCGCCTCCGCCGCCCTCTCGTCGGCAAGCCGAATCAGAGCTTCGAACAGAGGCGGCTGCCGGGCGATCACCCGAGCGCCCGGGCGGGAGCTCGTAATCAGATCCCGATGAGCCGCCGCCCCGGCGCCGACGAACAGAGGACTTATGTCTGGCGGGAGGCTCTCCAGCCAGCTCTCCGGGCTCAAGACCTGTTCCTCGACACACACCCGGGTCCGCCCGTCGACCGAGGCATAGACAGCTCCGTAAATCTGGCCCCGCTTCGCATCCAGCATGGGTGCGACCGGTCGGGAGTATTCCGAAAAACAGCCGGCAAGTGCCTCCAGGGTAGACAGCCCGAGACCCGGGATCTTTCTCGACTGGCCGATCGCCTTGACCACGGCCAGGCCGACTCTCACTCCCGTGAAGGAACCGGGGCCCGTGGCAACCGCCAGGAGACCAATCTCGTCCAGGCTTCCTTGAAGATGCCCCAGGACGAAGTCGAGCATAGGGACCAGGGTCTCCGAATACCGCCGCGGAGAGCGTACCAGGACGGCGCCCTCGAGAACGCCGTCGCTTCCCACGGCCACTCCACCCAGATCTGTCGTCGTGTCCACTGCCAGGATCTTCACTGCTGGCAACAGCATACTGCGATGGGGATGGGACTGGCCAGAGTTCCGGGCGCAAGACCCTGCCAGCGTACACCGGTGCAAGTTTGGGGTCTGGAGTGCGGAAGTATGACTGTTTCTAGTACCATATCTAATCTAATATATTAATAATATGATATTAAAATACTGTTATTAATGTGTTTTATATCAACTAAGGGTTCCTCCGGGTCGAACCGGGACGGGGTCAGTTGAAACTGCTAACATAGGGATCTCGATGGAAGTTCACACCCCCATGATGCGTCAGTATCTGGAGATCAAAAAGCAGCATCCGGACAAGTTCCTGTTCTTTCGCCTGGGGGACTTCTACGAGATGTTTTTCGAGGATGCAATCGAAGCGTCGCGGGTTCTGGAAATCACGTTGACATCCCGCAACTCGGATCAGGCCGGGAAGGCGATTCCCATGTGTGGAATTCCCCACCACGCAGTCGAGGGCTACCTGGTGAAGCTGCTGAAACAGGGCTACAAGGTCGCCATTTGCGATCAGACCGAGGATGCAAAAGAGGCGAAGGGTCTGGTCAAGCGTGCAGTGACCCGTGTGATGACGCCGGGGATGCCCGTCCAGGAGGGCGTTCTGGAGGCCTCAGAAAACAACTATGTGGCCAGTCTTCTGGAGATGGAGGGATCGGTTGGAGCGGCATTTCTGGATGTGTCGACGGGGGAATTCTGGCTCAGCCAGGAAGAGGGGCCGCAGGCGTGGAGAGCCATGTTCAGCAATATGGCTCACTTTTCTCCCAGAGAGCTGATCGTACCGGAGCAGTTTGCCGAGCAGTACCTGTCCCAGATACCGGCCGATCTGCGCGGCCAGTTCGTCGATACGCGGCAACCCGATTGGACCTTTCACAGCGACTACAGCCGCCGCGCTTTACTGGACCATTTCGGAGTGGCGACCCTGGAGTGCTTCGGGGTCAACGGGGAACACGCCGCCATCGCCGCGGCGGGCAGCCTTCTGGGGTATGCGCGAGAAACCCAGCAGACCGCCCTGGCCCATATCGTGTCGCTGTGCCTCTTTGAGCCGGCCCGCTACCTGAAGCTGGATGAAGCCACGGTTTCGAACCTGGAGCTGGTCCGGGGTCTGGATGGGAATCGCAAATGGACCCTGCTGGCAACCATAGACCTGACGAAAACAGGAATGGGCGCCCGCCTGTTGCGCAGCTGGGTGCTGCGGCCGTCGCTTGATCGGCCCGAGATCGAATCCCGTCTGGACGCCGTCGAAGAGCTGCATCACTCAGCCGTCCGCATGGGAAAGCTGGGGGGACTGCTGGATCGGGTGTACGACCTGGAGAGGCTGCTGAGCCGCGTGACCCTGGAGACGGCTCATGCCCGAGACCTGCTCTCACTGGGGACTTCGTTTGGTGTGCTTCCGGCGCTGGCGGCAGAACTCGAACAATGCGAGACCGGCCTCCTGAAGCCATCCTTTGACCAGCTTCAGGACGTCCGGGACTTCCTGGAAGAGGCGATTGACCCGGAGGCCCCGGTGACCCTCCAGGATGGCGGCGTGATCCGTGCGGGCTTCCATGCCGAACTGGACCGGCTGAAGGCGGTCTCCGCGTCCGGAAAAGGGTTCATTGCGGCCCTGGAGGCGAAGGAGAAAGAACGAACCGGGATCTCCAGTCTCAAGGTCAAGTACAACCGGATCTTCGGTTACTTTATCGAGGTCACCAAGGTGAACCTGGCGCAGGTTCCGGAGGATTACATTCGGAAACAGACACTCGTGAATTCCGAGCGCTTCATCACGCCCGAGTTGAAAGAACACGAAGAAAGAGTTCTGAGCGCCGAAGAGAGAATCGTAGGGCTCGAGAGAGAGTTATTTCTAGAGATTCGAGCTCGAGTCGGGACGGAGGCGGCCAGGATTCAAGCAACAGCGGGCTTTCTGGCTCACCTCGACGTTCTGCTTTGCTTCGCCGGACTCTCCCGGGCCGAACGCTACGTCCGGCCTCGGCTGGACGATTCTCAGCAGCTGACTGTCAAGGGCGGCCGCCACCCCGTGCTGCAGCGCCGTACCGAGCAGCCGTTTGTCCCCAATGACCTGGCCTGTGACGCCGGTTCGAATCAGCTCTTGATTCTGACCGGCCCGAACATGGGTGGGAAATCGACGTTTCTCCGCCAGAACGCCCTGATCGTCATCCTGGCCCAGATGGGGTGCTTCGTACCTGCAGCCGAGGCTCACGTCGGTCTGGTGGATCAGATCTTCACTCGAGTTGGCGCGAGTGACAACCTGGCCCGCGGCCGCTCGACCTTCATGGTCGAGATGATCGAAACCGCCCATATTCTCAACACGGCAACCCCGAAGAGCTTCATCCTCCTGGATGAAGTGGGACGCGGTACGGCTACCTTTGACGGGCTGTCGCTGGCCTGGTCGATCGCGGAATTCCTTCTAACCGAAGAAGCGCGCCGGGCCAGGACCCTGTTCGCCACCCACTACCATGAGCTGACCAAATTGGCATCACTCTATGAGGGCGCCAGGAACTATCGCGTGGCGGTTCGCCAGTCGGAGGGAAAGATCATCTTCTTCCACCGCGTTCAGCCCGGAACGGCCAGTCGCAGCTACGGAATCGAGGTGGCGCAGCTGGCAGGGATTCCTTCCCCCGTACTGGAGCGGGCCCGAGGAATCCTGGCCCGCCTTGAACGCAAACAGTTGGATGTCTCGGGTCAAAAACATTCCAGCTCTACGCATCAGGTGTTGGAGGAGCTGCAGGGGGAGCTGTTCTAATTAAAGATTAAAAATTAAAAATCGAAAATTAAAGATTAAGTACTGAGAACTAAAGATTGTCGCTGGTGATTGTTACCTTGGGACCGTGACCAGCCTCTGCCCTGTGTGCGGTGAGAGAACGTTTGAGCGTCGCTGCAAACTGTACTGCCCCGTCTGCCGATACATGGAGACCTGAAGTGACCTGAACCTGCCGGTCTGGGCAGGTGAGAGGACAACTCGTCGGCGCACGCCGTCGGAACGGGAATCTCGTGGGCAGCCAAGGCCGGACTGACGGCCCGTAGGACGCTCTGAGCTGATTCGCCGCAGCAAGCATCCGAACCCCTGGGCCAACCGGCTCAAGAATCTTCAATTTTCAATTTTCAATTCTAAAATCCCCCCATCAGCACATCTAGCCCGGATTATGCAAGAACCGTAGTTCGGTGTTGAAAAACGACTCGAGAAGTGGCCCAACTCGGAAGCGGGCAGGTGTGACAGGCGGATTTGCGAAGAATATGGGTTGGCGAGGCGTTTGAGTGGTTTGGGGAGTGAATTTCAGACAGATCTGGGCCTGGATGAGTGTCGGAAGCGGTTTTTCGGGGGAGCTGGGAAAAGCTAACTGGAGTTCAGGCGACTCAAGACGAGGTGGAAGAGGGGTTGTTCGGGGAAGGCTGAGGAAAGATGGACCCAGATGCGTCGAGTGGTTTGTCGGATCCGGGCCCCAATCTTGAGGACCCGACGACGTAAGGTTTCGATTTCGAGCTTGTGCCAGGGGGTTCCGTGAAGATAGTCGCGCAGGCGCACGAACATCTGGTAAGCCAGTGCATGCAGGAGGAGTCGAAACTGATTGGCCAGGAATCGATGACAGCTGAGTCGGTCCATGCTCAGATGATTCTTGAAGGCCTTGATGAAGTTCTCGGTCTGCCCTCGGTTTGTGTAGTGGTCATAAAGTGATTGGGAGCAGAGATCGTCCCGGTTGGCAACTACAAAGCGACGATTGATGCCACGCTGATCGACCTCCACTTTGACAATGACGCGACGGGATCGATCCCAGCTGTGGGCTCGATAAAGAAACTCGTCAAACTGACGCTGTTTTTCCTCCAGCTCAAGGAACCTCAGCCGAGTCGAATCCAGCAGGGGCTCGACCACTCGCTGCAGGCGAGGGTTTCGACTTAACCCAATGACATACTGGAGTTTATTCTCTTCACATTCACAGAACTCGTAGAGCCGAGGCGTGGCAAAGCCGCTGTCGGCCCGAATCTCAATCTCGACATCCGTCCCCACTGCTTGTCGGATGGCCTCCACGACTCGCTTCAGAATGGGCACGATGTGAGAGGCAGCCCCCTTGTTGCCAGGTCTCAACACGGCACAGACCAGGTCTCCCGTGTCGGCATCGAAGATCAGCAAAGGATGCAGAATGTGGTTTCGGTAATACCCGTGGTAGAAGGAGAACTCCTGTTGGCCGTGAGTGTGGTCGTCGGTACTGTCCAGATCCAGGATGATCTTGGCGGGACGTCTCTTCTTCAGGGAGCGCACATAACGGCCTGGCAGCCACCGGCTCAGACGCATCAGATCCTTCTTGGTGACGGAGTTCTCCAGGCGGGAGAAAGTCGGCTGGGTGGCCAAATCGGGATCGCTCTCTGGCAACTGATCACAGACGGTCTTGAGCATCGGATCCGAGCGCAGCGTATCGGCGTCGTTACAGTCTTCGTAGCCGGCCACGATCTGCAAGACTCGTTGTCGGATCAACTTCAACAGGTCATGACGAACGTAGCGTCGGTCTCGACTTTCCGCAATACACGAACTGAAGCCCTCGCACAATCGATGTTGACGATCCAGGGATCCAAACAACAACCATCCTGCGTCGGAAGTGAGGCTCCCCCCATCAAAACGAGCCGTGATGTTTCTGTGGCTATGAAATGGCAGGGTATTCTGGCAGACTGTTTTTGACATTGTCGTAGCTCCTGTTTAGGGTCTTTGTTTCTCTAAACCCTTTTATATCAGAGAGCTACGGCCTTTTTTCTGGGCCCAAATCTCACTTGAATTTAGATCTCTTGCATAATCCGGGCTAGGAGTGTTCTCCACATCCGCAGGAAGCAGCCCGATAAGGCTGTCCGGTACTTCGAGCGGGAAATTCGGGGCAACCCGGGCTACGCGCATGCCTATTTCAATCTGGCAATGGCCCACTCGGAACTGGGTCACAGACACAAGACGGTCGAGCTGTTGGAGAAGACCCTCGAGCGCAACCCGTCACACCAGCGCGCTCTTCGCCTTCTGGCGGATCATTATGTGAAGAAAGGAGATTTGCCAAGAGCCGCCGAGTACCTGCAGCGGCTGAATCGTTGATCTTAAATCTGCCTGCTCTCGGTCACTTGAACCGATAGACAAGCCTTCCGCGGGTCAGGTCGTAAGGCGACAGTTCCACCATGACCTTGTCGCCGCGCAGGATTCGAATGAAATATCTTCGCATCTTGCCGGAGATGTGAGCCAGCACAACGTGCTCGTTCTCAAGTTCCACCTTGAACATGGCGTTGGGAAGAGTCTCGACAACCGTCCCCGTGACCTCAATCGCATCCGCCTTGCCGGCTCTTGGACCGTCTGAGGTGGGCTTGGTCCTGTGCCGTTTTTTCTTCTTCTTCCCGCGGCGAAAGCGCGGCCGGTATGGCCGTCTTGCCATTCCTTCTCCTTCCGTTTCGATTATCCAGGCACGCTGTGGGGCCAACTCATTCGCCAGTCCCACACCAAGAACTACCATACCATACTCGCTTTCACGATCTGCGTTCCACGTTTTGCGTCTCGCGTTCCACGTTCCACGTTGGCGCGCTCATTGAAAATTCGCGCCTCTGCCCGCTCAGCGGCGGGCCAGATCCTCTTCGGGACCGGCCCGCCAGCCACGAGCAAACCTGACCGTCAAGGAACCCGCAGAGGCAGGAACGCCAGTGACTGCGCAGCAGCTCGGAAGCTGCCGGGAAAGCGTTAGAACGAGCAACGGCTGGTGGGGCGTTTCATCTTCCACGCTGTATGACGGTGGCCCGCTCCTTGCGACGAGAAGGCGTAGAGGTCGGCGAGCAGGAAGTTTGCCATGCCGCAAATTCCGACTGCGATCAGGTTGGCCGCAACCGGCGTCAGCACAAGTACGTGAAGAGCAACGGGCACCACCAGGGCGTGACCCACAAACGAAGTGCCACCACTGCTCAAGTGGAAGCGAGACAATCTTCGCAGCTCGACACCCAAACCGGGGGCCGGTCGGTCCTTCCACGTCCAGATTCGGTGGAGGCAGTAGTTGTGAAGAATAGCGGCCTCCACCGCCAGCAGAGAAGCAATTATCGGCTCGACCCCCAGATTCACCAGCAGCAGCAGGGTCCAGAGTTGTACTGCCAGCCCGAGTGCCCCTACTGAAAGAAATCGCATCCAGCGGCGCAGGCGGCCCTTAGACACGTTCCATCTCGTACAGAGCTCGAGTTACTCTGGTGGTCGAAACCACGAGCACCACGGCCAGAATCAGAATTCCCACGACTCCTCCGACGTCGAAAAGAAGCATTCGATGTCCTGCCAGTGAAACAAACGGCTTTGACAGGACTACCAGGTTGCCGACGGCCAGGAGAAGGCGCAGCTCGGTGGGACTGAAATAGAAAAAAGAGATGCGGAACACTCCCAGCGTGTGGGCGGTGAGATACGAGTGAATGGACAATAGAAGGTACAGAGCCAGCAGGGACAGCGCGATTCGTTCACTCATGAACCCGGACAGAGCCAGCCCCGACAGCAGAAAGACAGCTCCGAAACTGTCGATGATATGGTCCACGTAGAACCCGTATCTGGGTCGGAGTTTGTTCCGATATCTGGCCAGGGTCCCGTCCATGCTGTCCCCCAGCCAGTTCAGGAAGATGCAGAAATTGACCAGATGCAGCAGTTGGGGCCGGGTGCCAGAAAACCCATAGGCCAGCCCGGCGCCAGCCATGGCGAGGAACCCGAGTAGTGTGAGGTGGTCGGGTCCGATCGATTCCGGAAGGCGCCCGGCAATCCACTGCAGGATCCGCCTCTCCACCCCGGAGAGAATGCCGTTTTGAACTCGTGTCTCAGCGGTTGTTTTGTCGCTCATCAAGACCTTGCTCCTTTCCCGGCCTGCCCCTTGCAACAGGCGTGCCAGACCCGGTCTGCCCACCTGGCAAGCGGGACGGGTCCTTTGTTTACATGGACTTGTGCGCACCTGGCAAGCGGGACAGGTCCTTTGTTTACAGGGACTTGGGCCCGCGTTGAGAAGGGGACAGGTCCCTTGTTTGTATCGACTTGTGTGACAGTAGCCCGAGGTCGGGGATGAGTGGGTGCAGCGAATTAGAGGCAGTGGATGCAGCAGACTCGACGCTCCCGCTTGGAAACGCCCGGGCAGCTGGGGTGGTTCCCGCTGAGCCCTGCCTTCACAAGGCCGGCCCCTGCAACTATTCGTCCGGAAAGGAGGACACTACCGAATAGCCTGTGTGATCGTGGCCACCTGTCAGGGTGACGGAATCGCAGTCGAGCCAGGCGTGCGCTTCAAACTCTTCTTCCTCTCCCTTTCTCACGCCCAGAAAGAGAGTGCTGGGCAGCCTGCGCCGATGGAGCATCCGTTTGCCGGCGATGGCCTGGGCCAGGCAGTTGCTGTTCCAGGGAGTATATCTGCCCGCCGCCTGCAGGGCCCAGCCCACGGCTCGGGCCTCGTCCTGGCGGGAAACTTGTGCCGAGTCGGGCAGACGCGCGCGCAGCCTCGGAACGATCCACCGAAACGGCAGCGTGAGAACCATCCCACGTGCGAGGCCCAGGGTAATCCAGGCCTCCAGCAGGAGAACCTTGCGGTCCAGAGGGAGTCGAACGAACCTCTTTGCGCGGGTACTCACGGGGCGTCTCGCCTGTTCCATAACTGCCTGCCCGAACCTATTCCACCACAGTCACTTGCAGGGTCGTGAACTCTCCGTCCCCGGTTCCCTGCTCGATGGCGATGACGCCGACCTTTCCATCGGCCTCCACACAGACGGTGCCGCGAAATCCATCGGTATTGGTCCCGGGGAAAAGCTGGTCCAAGAACTCGGCGGTCCTGGCCATGGGCTCCAGATCCCGGATACCGAGGCCGACGAGATCGCCGTTTTCGTCTTTCAACTCGAGAATCACGCGGACTTTCACCTTGTCGGCATTGAGGATGGCAATTCCGGTGTTCACCGTTCCCTCACGACGGGCGGGAGCAATCAGCCTGGTGCCCGGCTGACTGGGGCTCACGCCGGCAATGCCGGTCCCGCTGAGCGAGAACCGGATCACCCCGGATACGGCCTCGTCGCTCGTGACCCACACCGATCCGGAGAGGATGTTGCCCGTTCCGCTCGTCGAGAAGGTTCTCGACCCCAGCGGACCGATCTCGAAGCTCCCATCCCCGGAAGCCAGAATGGACTCCGCCGCCAGTACGTTTCCATCCGGATCCTTGAACACAATCGTTCCTCGAGAAAGCCTGCTGGCATGGGGGTTGTAAAGCACGATTTCGCTGGTCAGGATCAGGCCACCGCTGCGGCCGTTCCCAAAAGTGGCAAAGAGGGTGGTTTCTTCAAGGTTCTTTTCAATCCAGTCGACATATGAAGAAATCCTGGTGTACACCCCGGGAAAGTCGGGATCGGCGCAACCAATTCCGAAGCTGGTTATGCCCACCTGAACGAGGTTCGACGCTCCTCCAGCAAGGTCGCTCTGGTCCACCAGCAGCGGGCCACCGCTATCGCCAACGCAGGTATCGACTCCCGGCTCCTGGGCACAGACGTGGGTATCATTGATGTCGAAGGCCCCCGTATTGGCCTCGGCACAGTCTTCATTAGAGACAATTGTCGTCTGGGCCTCCTGAAGGATCGCAGGATAGGTGGTGGCCTCATCTGTGTTGTTGTTGTATCCATCCGCACCCCAGCCGACGATGATTGCTGGGGTTCCCGCCAGCCCCGCAGTTCCAACACCGACACCCGGGACTGTGCTGAGGCCGGTGGTGGGCTGCTCGGGAAAATCGGTCGCCAGTTTCATGAGAGCGATGTCGCCAAAAACGGTTGGGCTGTCAACCCTTCCATCAAAATTTTCGTGGACGATAATCCTCTCCACATTTGAGAAATCTCCTTCATTCGCGTCCAGGTCGGTCAGGTTCAACGCCACGATGATCTCACGGGGATCGACGGGAATATTCGTCGGTTCGGAGAAGCTCGGATCAAATCGGACGACACAATGGGCACTGGTCAGGATCCAGTTGGGTGCTATGAGGGTTCCGGAGCAGAAGTGGGCTTCAAACTTGTCGTCCAAAAGGAAAAACGACTCCAGGGAAGTTAGGTCCAGCACGGCTGCCACTCCTGGATATTTGGTGGTGCTGGTGTTCTGTCCGCCGATAATCAACTTCTCACCCGGCTGCGGGGTATCCTTCTCGGCTGCTGCGGCAGAGACTGCCAAGCTCACCGCTAAAGTCATCAGATTGATGCGGTTCATGTTCTTGCTCCTGTTCTCGTCTCCTGCGACCCCCCGGGATTTTACTTCAACGCCGGTGCCATCGAGTTCAGGTTCTTAGCACGATGGCTCTGTGAAAAGACAGACGAACCTTCGAAACATTTGGTTCGAATGCCCGTCCAATAGAACAGTGAAGCCGAGAATTGGGGACTAACCTGGTGAATACAAATGCAGAATGAGATGTTAATGACTATCGTGACGATCGTGGTTCTGGCGCTCTTTACCTGGATTGCCTGGCGCAAGGCAAGATCGGGACAGCAAGCCTCCTGGTTACAGCAGGAGGAATCCAGGCTGAGAGATCGCTATCTGGACAGGCAGGTTTCATTCAACCGGGATTGACCGCACGACGGAGCGGATTCTCGGAGACGTCCTTTTCCTCGACCGCTTTCTCCCCGAGTCTCTCCCAGGGAGTCCACTCCACCCCACGTACATACTTCTGGATCCAGCGGACTTCTTCGACATAGACGGTGCGCTGATGGCGAGGCTCCTTGAAACCGTGAGGCTCCCGTGGAAAGCGCAGATAACGCACCGGCTTGTTCTGATCGCGGAGGGCCATGTAGAACATCATGCTCTGGGGCTCGGTGTCGATGACGTCTCGAATCCCGTGAAAAAGAATTGTCGGTGTCGTCACGTTCTTGACGTGGGTCAGAGGCGATCGCAGGCGCCACTCTTCGGGCTTCTCCCAGGGGGTTTCGCCGATATACCAGAGGTGGACATCATGATTGAAGCCGGGTCCATACTCCGACGTCCAGTCCGCGACCATAGCGCCCAGTGACGCGGCTTTGAACCGATTCGTCTGCGTGATGGTCCATCCTCCCAGGATCCCGCCGTAACTCCAGCCGCGGATCCCCATCCGCTCCGGGTCTGCATAGCCGGCGGCGATCACGTGGTCCACTCCTGCCATCAGGTCCTGGTAGTCCCCTCCCCCGATGTCGTACATGTTATGGCGGAGAAAATCATCGGAATAGCCACTGCTACCCCGCACATTCGGCGACAGAGAGATATAGCCGAGTCCGGCGTAGATGTGGTACCGGCTGTCGAAAGAGTTGGTGAAGGCTCCGGCTGGACCACCGTGCAAGTGCAGGATCAGGGGGAGTCGGGTCCCCTGTCTGTAGCCTTCCGGCAGGTGCAGGATTCCCTCGATCTCGAGGCCGTCGCGGCTTTTCCAGCGGGTTACCTCAGCCCGGGCCAGCCGCAACCCCCCGCTCATCCCGGGATTGGCTTCGGTCAGTCTCACCCTCTCGTACTCGCTCGTCGAAGAGGTGAATAAATCCGGGGGAGTGACAGCGTCCTCGAGACTGTAGACCATGCGCTTGCGATCCCGGGAGAAAGACAGGGGCGTCAGAGTGCCGGTCTGGCTGGTCAATTTCGTGACCCTCCTCGAGGAGGCGTCCACACCGAACAGATTCGATTGCATGCCTTGCTGTTCGCCGAACAGGAAGCCCTTCGAGTCCCGCGTCCACACAAACCTTCGAATTCTCCCTTCGAACTGGCCACTCACCATTCGATAGCTCTTGTCTTGCGGGTCCAGAATCCAGATCTTTCGGTTCCTGAGGTCCCATTTCTGATCGTGGTTAGCCGCGTACGCGATCCAGCGGCCGTCCGGCGACCAGGTAACCAACCACTCGGGTGCCCGGTGTCCAGGTCGAGGAGAAAAATCTCACTCAGGTTGCCCTGGTTTCGGCGGTTCTCGTAGCGGGCGGTGAAAGCGATGCGGGAGCCGTCCGGGGAAACGTCGAAGTCGCCGACCCGAAACTTCTCGCTGGTAACCTGCCTCTCTTTCCCGTCCTCGAGACCGATCTTCCAGAAGTTCTGCCATTCGGCGCGGCGCTGGCTGTTCGGACCCTCCTCTACAAAGATCGCGTCCTCTCCATTTTCGCGCTCCTTTTTTTCCTCCCCGGAGAGGGCCTCGTCGGCTACGAAAAGCAGCGTTCGCGAGCCGGAGAGCCACTGGAAACTTTCTACCGCACTCTTGTGCTTCGTCAATTGTCTGGCTTCACCTCCGGCGGTGCGAATGACGAAAAGCTGCGCTACTTTCTCAACCTTCCGGGTAAAAGCAAGCCACTGGCCGTCGGGAGAGAACTTGGGGCTCTCGGTACCCTCCTCATTCAGGTATTGGTAGGAGCTGCCACCGACTGAAGGAACCAGATGATAGGTTTTCCTACGCTTGTTCTTTTTCCAGTCGAGTTCGCTCTTGCGATACAGCACCCACTCCCCGTCGGGCGACATCACGGCCTCATCGACCCGAACCATCTCCAGCATGTCGTCGGCCGTCATGGGCCGCCGGCTGATCTCCTGGGCTGCCAGCGTCCCGGCGAAGAGCGCAAGCAAAGCGATGCCGGACAATCCTCGAATCATGTACTTGTTTTTCATCATCGGTTCTTGAGCGGGATCACCCGTGGCCCTTGCACAGTCGAATCGAGATGACAACGCATTTTCGGGTTATCGCTACCTGGTTTCGAGTTGTCGTATGATGGATTGTCCGAGAGCCAATGACTCCCCGTGATGACGACAGCTTCATAGAGATCAACCGGAACGTGAGAATCTCCGCTTCTGAGATTTCCTTCAGGAGTTCCCGAAGCAGCGGACCCGGTGGACAGCACGTCAACAAGGTCAGCACCCGGATTACGCTGCTGTTCAACGTGGATGCGTCACCCAGCCTGAGCAACGCTCAAAAGGAGCGACTCCACGAATTGCTGGGAACACGAATCAGCCAGGCCGGAGTTCTGCAGATCAGCAGTCAGGAATCTCGCAGCCAGTTGCGCAACCGGCAGGCAGCGCAGGATCGTTTCGTGCACCTGGTGCGTCAAGCCCTGCACAGCCCAAAGCCGCGCCGGCCCACCAGCAAACCGGCGCGTGCCAGAGAAAAGAGGCTACGCCACAAGGGTCAGCGCAGCCAACTCAAGAAAGGGAGATCAAGAGTAAGGCCCGACGACTTCCAGGAATGAATGTCCAGGGTCTCTCGCAACCGGCGCGTGGACCGTGGGACGTGGAACGCGAAACACGTGGAATTCCCTAGACGTACCCGTTCTCCTGCAGAGTTGTCTTCAATTCCTGCACCGCTGCCGCCGATTTCTGCAGGGCTGCCTGCTCCTCGGTGGTGAGGCTGATCTGGAACACTTCCTCCATTCCGTTTCGCCCCAGTTTTACGGGTACACCGACGAAGAGTTCGCTGATCCCGTACTCGCCTTCCAGGTGGACGGCACATGGAAGGATCTTCTTTTGATCTTTCAGAATCGATTCCACCATCTCCGCCACGCCCGCGCTGGGAGCGTAGAAGGCGCTCCCCGTCTTCAGCAGCTTCACGATCTCGGCTCCGCCGTCGCGGGTTCGCTGGATGATGGCTTCCAGGCGATCGGGCGCAATCAGCTCGGTAACCGGCACTCCCGCGACGGTGGTGTAGCGGGCCAGGGGTACCATCGTGTCCCCGTGGCCACCCAGAACGAAGGCATGAGTGCTGTCGACTGAGACACCCAGCTCCATGGCAATGAAGGTCCGGAAACGGGCCGAGTCGAGAATTCCGGCCATTCCGATGACTCGCTCCCGCGGAAAACCACTCACCCACTTGGCAACGTGGCACATCGCGTCAAGCGGGTTGCTGACCACGATCAGGATGCAGTTCGGACTGTGGCGTGCCAGGTTCTCGGTGACCGACTTTACGATGGCGGCATTCTTGAGCAGCAGGTCGTCCCGGCTCATTCCGGGTTTGCGGGGCAGACCGGCCGTGATGACGGCCACGTCGGAGCCTTCGGTCGCCTCGTAGGCGTTGGAACCGGTGACCTTACTGTCGTAATGCTCAACCGGACCGGCCTCCATCAGATCCAATGCCTTGCCCTGGGGCATCCCCTCGACAATGTCCACCACGACGACGTCCGCCAAAGCCTTTTCAGCAATTCTCTGCGCCGTGGTAGCCCCTACGTGTCCGGCCCCTACAACCGTTACCTTTGCTTCCATATCAACTCCTTCACACCGCCATTCCAATGTGGGAGATCCCTCTCAATTTTCAATTTTTAATCTTTAATTTTCAATTCTCAGTTCCCTGACATGTTCTCCACGATCGCTGCTCCGAATTCGCTTGTCTTCAAAGTGGTCGCACCTTCCATCTGGCGCGCCAGGTCATAGGTAACGCGCTTTTGAGAAATGGTTCGTTTCAACGCCTGGGTGACCAGGTCTGCCGCATCGGTCCAGCCCATGTGCTCCAGCATCATGACACCTGAAAGAATCAGCGATCCGGGGTTCACTTTATTCTGGCCCGCATACTTGGGGGCGGTTCCGTGAGTGGCCTCAAACAGTGCCACGCCGTCACCGAAGTTGGCACCGGGAGCCATCCCCAGACCTCCCACCTGGGCCGCACAGGCGTCGGAGAGATAATCTCCGTTCAAATTGGGCAGAGCAATCACGTCGTACTCGTCTGGACGCAGAAGTATCTGTTGAAACATTGAATCCGCGATCCGGTCGTTGACGAGGATCTTTCCCTCTGGAATCCGGCCTGCGTGGGAGTCCCACAGGGTCTCCTCATCGATAAATGCTTCCGGAAAGTCGCGCCGCGCCGTCTGGTATCCCCAGTCGCGAAAGGCTCCTTCGGTAAACTTCTGAATATTGCCTTTGTGGACCAGGGTCACTCGACTGCGGCCTTGATCGACGGCATAGCCAAGCGCTCTGCGTACGAGGCGGCGAGTCCCATACTCGGAAATGGGCTTGATCCCGATCCCCGATCCCGATCGGATTCTGGTGGTGGACCGGGCGTTGGCAAAATCAATCACCTCCTCGGCCTCGGCAGTCCCGGCGGCCCATTCCACGCCGGCGTAGACGTCTTCCGTATTCTCCCGGAAGATCACGACATCGACCTTCTCGGGTTCTTTAACCGGCGACGGAACTCCCGGGATGTAGCGGCAGGGACGGACGCAGGCGTACAGATCCAGAATCTGCCGGAGCGTGACGTTGAGGCTGCGCAGCCCCCCGCCAACCGGCGTTGTCAGGGGGCCTTTGATGGCAACGGCGTGTTCCGCGATGAAATCGACGGTCGCCTGGGGCAGCCACTCCCCGGTCTCTTCGAAGGCTTTCTCCCCGGCCAGGATTTCCTTCCACTCGATCCTTTTCGAGCCACCGAACGCCTTTTCCACGGCTCCGTCCAGAACCTTCCGGGTCGCGCTCCAGATGTCCGGTCCGATCCCGTCTCCCCGGATAAAAGGGATGACCGGGTCGTCGGGAACTCGCACGCGACCATTCTCGACGCTGATTAATTTTCCCATGAAAAGCGTTCTTCCCTTTAGCCGGCGACGCGGGACCGAAAGAGGTAACACCTTACTCACGACACCAGCCCGAGTCAATGGGAGGCCCCCGACGCACCACCCCGGAGACCTGTTAAGCCAATCTTGGCGTGGAACGTGGAACGTGGAACGTGAAACGTGAAACGTGGAACCCTTTCAGGGCTCCCAATAGCAGCGCCCGTCGGCCACCAGCTCGGCGACTCCCGTCAGCAGCACATTGCTACCGGGGCTCCACGTGACCTGCTGTGATCCCGTCCGGGTAGCCACCTCGACCGGAGAATCAACCAGGCCCAGCCGAAGCGCCGTTACGGCGGCTCCGCAGCACCCGGTTCCCGAGGATAGAGTGGGTCCGACACCCCGCTCCCAGATCTCGACAGTCAGTTGCTCCCGGCTCCTCACCCGGACAAAGCTGACGTTGGTTCGTTCCGGGAACAGGGGGTGTCTCTCAAGCTTCGAGCCCAGAAGCCGTAAGTGGTCCGGATCGGGCAGTTGTTCAACCAGGATGGCACACTGTGGGTTACCCACCGAGAGAGCGTTCAGCCGCAGTTCGCGACCCTCGATCCGAACTGGATATTCCGAGACCAGTTCCCTGCCATCGACCAGACACGGAACTTCCGGGGGGGAGAAAAGGGGCTCCCCCATGTCCAACCGGTAGTTCCAGGTGGTGGGAGTCGTTTGCTCAAGCAGCTGACAGGGCTTCTTGCCGCTGCGCGTGTGCAGCACCAGGCTGGAAGAGGCGCTCTGCTCGCTGCGGTGGATCTGAGCAGCCGCGCAACGGAAACCGTTGCCCGACATTCCGGCTTCGCTTCCGTCGCGGTTAAAGATTCGAAGGTCGAAATCGCGCTCCGAGAGTTTGGCCACGAAGACACATCCATCCGCCCCCAGACCCGAATGAGGACGGCACATGAATCTGGTGAAAGCACGCAACCAGTTTTCCTGAAAGGGTTTTGATTCGACCACCAGGAAATCGTTTCCATAGCCGTGCCACTTGGCAAAGGAGACTTCCATGGGACTTACCGATCAGCCCTCGGTGCGACCTCTTCCAATTTCGACTCCACGATGGCCCGGATCTGATCGAGACGTTCCGGGGAGGACGCTTCAAAGCGCAGGACCAGAGCCGGCTGCGTGTTGGAGGCCCGAACCAGACCCCAACCATCCTCAAACAAAACCCGGACGCCATCCACGGTAACCGTCTCGTAATCGCGGCTGAAATAGTCCTGCACACGGCGAACCATTTCAAACTTCTCGTCTTCGGGCGCGTCCACTCTGATTTCGGGCGTGTTGTAGAGCCGGGGCACATCCTCCAGAAGGCGGCTCATCGGCCGGCTCGAATCCGCCACCAGCTGGAGTAGCCGGGCCCCTGCGTAAGTCGCGTCGTCGAACCCGAAAAACCCGTCGGCAAAAAAGATATGACCGCTCACCTCGCCTGCCAGGGCCGCTCCCGTTTCTTTCATCTTGGCCTTGATCAGCGAGTGGCCGGCCTTCCACATGATGCCGACTCCGCCGTGGGATTCGATCTGTCGGTAGAGATTCATCGAGCACTTGACCTCTCCGATGATGGTGGCGCCGGGGTGGCGAGCCAGGATTTCACGGCTGAAAAGAATCATGAGCTCGTCTCCCCACAGGATTCTCCCGCCATCATCCACGGCTCCGATCCGGTCTCCGTCCCCGTCGAAGGCGATTCCCAGATGCGCTCCGGTCTCCTCGACAGTGGCGATGAGATCGGTAAGGTTCTCGGCAACTGTCGGGTCCGGGTGATGGTTGGGAAAGGTTCCGTCCATCTCGCAAAAGAGCTCGACAACCTCACACCCCAGCTCGCGGTAGACCCGGGGAGCCAGCTCCGAGGCGGTTCCGTTTCCGGCATCCACCACTACTTTGATAGGCCTGGAAAGGCGCCCGATGCGATCCCTCACCATTTCTCGATAGGCGCCTTCCATGTCCCGAGATTCGGTGCTGCCACTTCCCTGCTCCAGATCTCCGCCCTCGAGAATCCGACCGATCTTCTGGATCTCTTCACCGTAAATCGTGGCCTTGCCGGAACAGATCTTCAGGCCGTTGTAGTCGGCAGGATTGTGACTTCCCGTGATCATCACACCCGCGTCGACGTCTCCAAAGTGGTGGAGCGAGAAGTACAGCACCGGCGTCGGCACCAGACCGATGTCCACCACGTCAAGGCCGGACATCTGCAGCCCTTTTCCCACTTCCGAGGCCAGTCGATTCGAGCTGATCCTGCAGTCGCGGGCCACAGCGACGCGGGACTTTCCCTCTCTCCTGAGGTAGGTTCCCACGGCCTGCCCCAGACCGATCGAGACCGGGGCTGCCAGATCCCGATCGGCGAGGCCTCGAATGTCGTATTCTCGAAAAATCTCGGGGTTGACCTTCATCGGTCCGAGCCTCCGGGTCTCATACCTTCTTCAAGCGACGCTTCAATTCCTCGATCACTTCGACAGGGGTGGGATCCTCGCGGTTCAGGATACCCAGGTAAACGCTGGTGAAGTCCCCCAGTAAAACCAGCGACCACAGCCTTTCCTGCCAGCTCGAGCCCTGTGACCAGATCTGCTCGCAGTATCCGGCCTTCTTCCCAACCAGTTCGGCAGTCAATTGAAACCGGCTGGAGACCTGCGGGTGCTCCTCGCTGTCTCTGAGAAAAAGGGCCGCCACCCGGCTCAGGGGTTGCTCCGGATGTTTCCAGCCGACTATCTCATTGTGATTCATCTCCGGGATCAGGCTGTAGTGGGCAAAGTGTTTTCCGTTCTCAGAGAATTGACCCGCCCATCTCCGGGCTACCGCTGCCAGCCGCCCCTGGCTGCCATAGATCAATACAATGCGACCGTGCAATCGTTCCGCCAGCTGCTTAGCGGGGTTCTCCCGGACCGGTATTTCGGGTCCCAGTGCCTGCGCCCGGGCCTTGAGCCAGGGACCCCATCCGACGATATCCAGTTCCGGCGCCAGATGCAGCCTCTCCAGCAGGACCAGAAGCAAGACAACGGTAAAGCCGAGTGCACAGCGAGGCGGATAGCCTCCGGGTATGACAACAGCCGGAGTCCCGAGCCGCCGACTCTCCTCCAGTAGCCGTCCCCCCGAAGTAATCGTGAAGGTCCTGGCCCCGGCCTCGTGCGCCTGGGAAAAACACGACAGGGTTTCCGCCGTATTGCCGGAATAGCTGCACAGGACCACCACCGTCGTGGAGTCAACGAAGGGCAGCGAATAGCTCCGGTTGACCAAAAGCGGTACCGCGAGCCTGGGACCCAGCAAGTCGTGAACCAGATCACCCCCGATCGCCGATCCCCCCATTCCCGTGATTACGACCTGTCTGGGCGCAGCGATGTTCTTACCTGTCCATTGATCGCTATCAAGCTGCTCTGCAAGCGTCAGCGCCTCCGCGACCTGCCGATCGAAGCCCTGGAGATAGGAAAGGATATCGGCTGAATCGAGCCCCTTTATCAGCTCTTTGTCGTTCAGGTTCAGACGATCATCCATCGACATGAATCGTTTTATTAAAGTAACTTATCATCAATAGAATCCAGTAGAATCTTAATATCCTGGGTACGTTTTCGATCGCACACCAAAAGGGCATCCTCAGTATCCACTACGACCAGGTTCTCGACGCCCAGCAGGGCAACCAGTTTTCCCTCGCCGCTGTAGGCAAGACAGTTTCGGGCATCCCGGGGCACCAGATGTGTATTGCTGTGATTCCCTTCCTCGTCGCCCGGCAGGTGATCGATCAGCGCCCTCCAGTCTCCGACATCGTCCCACTGGAGGCGAACCGGAACGACTGCCACCCGGCTGGAATGTTCCATCACTGCGTAGTCAATGGAGAGGCTGCTCAGGTCTTCAAACAACCGATTGGCTCTGGGCGGGTCCTGCCGGTGGCGGCTGATCTCTTCCAGCACGGCCGCTAAACCCGGCTGGGAGGAGGCGATCTCTTCCAGAATAGTCGAAGTTCGCCATACGAACATCCCACTGTTCCAATAGTGTTGTCCGCCCTGCACATACTCTCGCGCGGTCTCCAGATTCGGTTTCTCGGTAAAACGTCGCGCGGCGAAGGCCTGAAAGCCCGAGAAGAGGCCCAGATCGTTCTCTGCTTCAATGTAGCCGTAACCGGTCGCCGGCCGGGTCGGCTCGATCCCAAAAGTCACCAGCCAGTCGTTTCGGGCCAGTGATTCGGCTGCTTCGAGCGCGCGGTGAAAGGTACCGGTGTCTCCGATTACGTGGTCAGCCGGAAGAACCGCCATCACTTCGTCAGGAAAACGTCTGGCCAGGTAGTGAGCTGCCAGTCCGATGCACGGTGCGGTGTTCCTCGGGGCCGGTTCCAGGATGAGCTGATTCTCCTCGAGATCCGGAATCTGCCGGTGCACCATCGCGGCGTACTCGCGACTGCAGACAAAGAAGAGATCCTGGCGCGAGAGGAACTCCAATAGCCGTTCGAAAGTCTCCTGCAGCAGTGTCTTCCGGCCTGTGATACGGAGAAACTGCTTCGGTTTGCGGGCGCGACTGGCAGGCCAGAATCGGGTTCCTCGCCCGCCGCACATGATGACGGCTTTCATTTCTGCTCTGGATTATCTACCGGCTCATTAAAGCGGGCAAGCGGGCCGAGGAAGCGAGCGGCGGCGGCTCGGAGGTCATCGGCCTGCAGTGATCGGATGGTGGTCAGGTACTCGCGCTGGTAGCCCGGTTTTTCGCCGGCCAGCAGGTGCCGGGCCAGGTCCACCAGGTACTCGGGCCCTCGAGCACGCTCGCGATGATAAGCGGTAATAGCGAGAACGATGCTGTTTCGAACGTCCTGCTCGGTGACCCGGGTCTGACTCAAACCGGCCAGCTGCAGGAAAAAGTCTTGCCGCCGTGCTTTGGAGGCCGGCCTGGGTCGGCCGAAGAAGAGAGTTCCCGCCTCAAAGAGAGCATCCCGCTGGGCCTTGGCATGCATGGGAAGTTGCTCCTGCCCGGGTTTGTCGGACCTGAACCGTTTCAGCCACAGAAGGTTGGCCAACACGTCCAGGGTCCAGTCCGCGCGGGTCCCCTGGGCCGGCCCGGGAACACCACCGAAAATCCAGCTCCCCCCGATTTCCAGTAAAGGGGGATTGTTTTTCGCGTTGGGAACGGGGTGCTCTTGTCTTTTCCGATATCGATACTTGGAGCTGCTCAGGAGCGGGATCAGGTCGGGCAAAAAAGCCGTTCCCTCGACGTCTCCATAGAGGACGATCAGGGGATGAACTCCCTTCACCAGATCTGCGTGCCACTTGACGGCAGACTCTGCATCGAGGCTGGCGAGACTTGTCGGATCCCCGAAACGGCTCAAGCCGTAACCATGTCCCGAAAAGAGTTGCTTCCGGATCGCCAGCCTGCCCGCCGAGAAAAGGTCCCTCTGCTCCATCTCCTGCAGAACCGAAAGGGTCTGCCGGGACCGGGCAATCTGCTCGGATGTGATGCGAGCGGCGCGCAACCATTCGATGAACTCGGCCAGCACGTCCTGAAGATGGCGGCTGAACAGTTGAAGCTGGAAGCCGAAAAAGTCCGGCTCATTGATGATCTCGATGGTCGTCCCTTTTTCCTCCAGTAATTCCCATGTCTGCCAGCTGCCGCCCGGTGCCGTGCCCTCGGCGAGCGCGCGCAGCATGAGTTCCGTCATCCCCTGGTTGGCCTCCGTCTCCTGAACTCTTCCACCGGGGAAAAAGAAGCCGATATCGATCACAGGAGAAGTGTGTTCCTCTTCTTCGAAAATCTGAGGGCCTCTAAGCACCGATGTCCTTTTCAAAGAGGATTTTTGCCTCTGCTGAGGGATCTTCGGGACCCGGAAGCTGGTGGCCTTGGAGTCCCAGCGGACCTGATCGTCCCTTTGTTGCACTTCGCCCACGGCTGCTGGAATGAGCAGGTCCAGCGTTTCGGCCAACGATTCCGTAGTGAACTGCCTGCGGGGGCCGGCGACGGGAAAAGACTCGAGCAGGCTCAGGCCCTCCCGGCTGAGATACCGGCTCGCGACGGTCTTGACTTGCCCGTTTGTCACCGTGGAAACGCGGCGGGGCCATTCACCGAAACCCGACCAGTTCTCGTCCCGGGCCTGAGCGGAGAGAATCCGTGCCCGGTCCTGGTGGCTTCGCAGTCGGGCCATGTACCGTCTGACAAGCTGCGCTTTGGCACGGGCGAGATCATGCGGGTCGAGCCCGTTGCGGGAAATCGAACGAAGGAGTGCCAGAAGCCGGACTTGTGCCTGGTCGATCTTCTCCGGGTCCGGAAACAGCAGTATGGCAAGGAGTCCTCCCTGAGCCGAGGGCCAGTGCACCAGATCTGCGCTGAAAGCGAGTCCCGTTTTCACCAGATGGTAAGTGAGCAACCCGCGCGGCCCCGTCAGAGCAGCCTCAACCAGCTGCAAGGCCAGCCCGTCCGGATGTGCGCGCCCCGGAACCCTGTAGCCAAATAGACACCGCAGGGGCACTTTCTCCTCACGGCGGTGTTCATACTGAAAGCGCCGTTGGGGAGCCGCGGCGGCGGCGGCGGGTGTGGCCGGCGGCACATTCTTGAGGCCGACAAAAAGTTCGGCGACGCGCGCCAGTATCCGCTCGCGAACGATCCCCCCTGAGACAATGATGCTCAGGTTGCGCGGCTGATAGTGATTGCGATGAAACTGGACCACACCCTCGCGTGTCAATCCGCTTCCCAGCACGGGCACCTTCGCGATTTCGAGGGCTGCAACCCGGGATCCGAACTCGGGATTGACCAGTTCCCAGAGTCTCCTTTCAGCCCCCTGCAGGGTGAGCCAGTCCTCGTGTCCCTTGCCGGTTGTGGCCGGGACCCGGATTTGATCCAGGGTAAACTTCTCGAGCAGCGATGAGTTTACCAGGCCGGCCAGGATGTCCAGGGCCGACAGCAGGTTCGCGGCCGGCAGCACGACGGTGAAAATAGTTTCCCGGGCAGCGGCCTCCGACTCCAGGTGGCCCCCCTCCAGGGCAATTTTCTCGGCCAGCTGTGAGTGCAAGCGGATCCACCAGGCCAGCGCAGAGGCGGCACCCGCAGTGGCGGCGTCTTCGTCGGCGTAGCCCGTCCCGAGCACCATCGTGACGGCGGCGACGGGGCGAACTGCGTATTCCTCGACAATGACCCTCAGGCCGTTGGGCAACTCCGCCCGGGCCGAGGTGCCGACGTTCTCCCTGCTGACATACTGACGATAAAAGTCGGGAATGTCCTGGATGCGATGCTGGGGCGGCGGCGCCGAGAAACCAACCGACAAAACGGACCCCAGAAGAGTTAGAATCGCTCCACTCACCGCACTATGTCTGATCACCTTGGGGATGCGCGTCAGGCAGGGATCCATGGTCTGGCTGTCTTGCTTGGCAGTCCCTTGTGTGCTTAAGTAGGATCGACTGGATCATATCATGAAGGCACCCGCTACCGACGAGAGGTCCATTGTCGACGGACTCAAGGCCCATGACGCCCTGGTCATCGACGATTTCGTAAATCGCTATTCCAAACCTCTTTTCGGTGTCATCCTCAACTACCTGAAAGACCCGGCCGACGCCGAAGAGGTTTTGCAGGAAACTCTCTTGAAGGTGGTCCGAAAAATTGGAACCTTTCGAGAGGAAAGTCATCTCTGGCCGTGGATGAAGCGGATTGCCATCAACAACTGCATCATGTGGTTGCGCAAGCACCGGGCCTCGCGAGAGCGGGAGGTTCAGATGGATGACGAACTCCCCCAGTTCAACCGGGACGGCTACCACAAGACCCTGATCAATGACTGGCCGGTCGACCCCGAGTCGGTGGCCCTCAACAGTGAGTTGTCGCACCGTCTTTACGATGCCATTCAGTCGCTTCCCTACGAATACCGGGTGCCGCTGGTGCTGCGCGATATCGAGGGATACTCGATCAGGGAAATCGCATCCGTACTCGATTTGAAGGAAGCCACTACCAAGACCCGTATTCACCGGGCCCGGCTTTTCGTGCGCGAGAAACTTTCTACGTACTTCGAGGGGCGATGAACATGGACGAATATGTGACCTGCCGCGAATGCACCCAGTTCCTGGATGATTTTCTGAATTCCAACCTCGACCCTGAAACCACGCGGCGGCTGGAAGAACACTTAGCCGAATGCCCTCCCTGCGTGCACTTTTTGAACACCTATCGCTCCTGTTCCGAGATGAGCCAGAACTTCCGCGATCGCCAGGTCGAGATTCCCCGCAAGCTTGCCGAGAAAATCAAGGATTTCCTGAAGAAGGAAATGAAAACCGTCCACGGCTGACGACTACCCTTTCGACTTTTTACGCCGCAGGAGTACATAGAGCGCCCCGCCGCCCCCATCCTGCCCCGGAGCCGATGTGAAGGCCGCCACATACCGAGCGTTCTGCTTCCAGTGCAGCCACTGTGGAAGTTGTTTCTTGAGCACCGGGGTCTGGTTGGGAGAGTGGTGACCTCGTCCATGAACGATGCGTACGCAGGTCAGCCCGCGACCGGCGCACGCGGCGAGAAACTGATGCAGTTCCCGGCGCGCTTCCTCCTGGCTGTGACCATGTAAATCCAGTTCGGCCTGAACCGCAAAGCGTCCTTTCCGGAGCCGGCGCAGCAGTCTCCGGTTCCATTGCAGATCGCCGCCCTCCAGATAGCCCGGGGCAAAGGGCCACTCGAACTCCTTCAGGTTTTCGAATGCCTCCTCCATCAGATCGGATGGATCGAGCGGCTCCATCCGGCCTCGTCGGTTGTCCGGACGGATCAGCCTTGGCTGCCTGGGCAGCGGCCGCACTCCTTCCATGGCACGCTCGAACAGCTCTTCTTCTTCCAGCCCTTCTTCGAACTCGATGCCGGGGGGATGAAACTTATCAGGTGACTCACGTCCGCTCATGTCCGGTCCCCTTTCTGGATCTCGCCCCTGGTGTTTGTGTACAGGAGTATAACGTCAATGGATGATGGTTGGTTCCCAGTTAAACCGGTTCCGTGAGTGCTTTTTCTGGTGGCTGGTTTTCGGTTCTGGCAAAATGTGGGCCGGGCCGGCTGTGGGTGCTATGGAAGGGGCCTGTCTCGCGGCCTGGTGATTGCGAAAGAGGAGGAATCCGAGAATGCCGCACGATGAATCCATCCACTACCCTGTGCATGAGCTCATTACCGAACGCTGGAGTCCCTACGGCTTTTCAGACCGACCCGTCTCTGACTCCGATCTCGGTTCCCTGTTCGAAGCGGCTCGCTGGGCGGCCTCTTCCTTCAATGATCAGCCCTGGTCTTATCTCGTCGCCACGAGTGCGGATTCGCGGGAATTCGAACGGCTGCTATCCTGCCTGGTCGAGGGGAATCAGGCCTGGGCCCGGAAGGCACCGGTGCTGGCTCTGGCTGTCAGCAGGCTCGAGTTTGCGCGCAACCAGCGACGGAACCGGCATGCCCTTCACGACCTGGGCCTGGCCACCGCCAACCTGTGCCTGGAGGCCACGGCGAGGGGTCTGAGCGTACATCAGATGGCCGGGATTCTGCCCGACCGGGCCCGCCGACTCTATGAGATTCCGGAGGATTCCGAGGCCGTGACCGGCATCGCCATTGGCTATGCCGCCGACCCCGATGACCTCAGTCCCGAGCTCAGAAGCCGCGACCAGTCCCGCCGTTCTCGCAAGCCGCTGTCCGACATGGTTTTTTCGGGTCGCTGGGGGGTAGCGGCCCGGCTGATTCGAGAATCAGGGTAATTTGGGGGCACTTGTCCTATTTCGGGATTCCGGCTCGTCATTAGGGTGTGATGACAACCATCAACACTCAATTGTAAGGAGACCGACATGAAAGAATTTCTGCTTATTTACCAGGGTGGAGATTGCCACTGGATGGAGACGTGGAGTCCCGAGAAGCAGCAGGAGGTAATGGCCCAGTGGGGTGCCTGGTTCAAAGAACTGGAGGCCGACGTCTTCGGCCAGCTCCAGATTCTGGGGTCCGAAGATGCGTGTGAGGATGGAGATGAGACGCCCCGACTCCCGGCGGAAGAGGGCTTCGATGCTCTCGTTTTCCAAATCGGTCAGACCCCTCCGGGAGTGCCTGGAGACGAAAGGAACAGGGTAAGGTGCTTATCGAGAAGGAGCAGCTCGAGAACCCCCTTCTAGTTCTTCTTCTTGAACTCCTGAAAACTCCAGAGCACGGCCCTTTCTCCACGTGCGGCGATTTGACTTTGAAGATGTTCGACCAGCTTCTCGCGCCGCTTCAGCAGGCCGTTGATCTCCCGCGAAGTTAGAAACGGCCCGAGGCGCTCTTTGATGAGAGCATCATCGAGCGTCCGCAATCGATCCCAGACACTGCGCTCGCAGTACCTGACAATGTGAGGATTCTTGAGCTTTTTAAATCTTCGAAATGCTCGCGTGTGGTCGATCATCCACAACTTCCACTCCGAGTCATAGAGGATGTTGCCCTGGTTGCGGTCATCGTTGTAAATCAGATTATCGAAAAGATACATCAATTGCCTTTCAAGTCCCCAGCGCCGTCGATCCAGCACCTTGAGATTCCTTCTTTGGCGAGTCTTATCGGTCACTGCATTCTCTATCCAGAGTTGCACGGACCCCTCCCGACGCCCGATTCTCCGCCGCACTGTGGGGGGGACACTGTCCATTCCAAGGAGCCTGCTGAGTTCGTATGCGGCACATTCGAAAATGTTGTCATCACGAGCATCTATTGTTCGTAGTTGGGCCTTCGATTTCGCGACTTCTACGTCGCGGAAAACCGCATGCATTCGGACTCCGCTCTTCTCCAAGAGAAGCTTCCAGGGATTGTTGATTCCCTCTCCGACGCGCTCTTTCGAGATCACCTCGGCCGTGCGCAGAAATTCCTTTACTTCTTTGTCGCTCTGCAACGGCAGTGGTTTCCCGTCCGGACCCCTCCATACGGAGAAATCAGTGGTCGGCGGGGGAGAGCTCGAATCCTGGAGGAGATTTGAAATTGGCGGCGGCGGTGCCGCAGTCGCAATCGACGGAATCATCAGTGCAAGCAGGGCCGCCGCAAGTAGCCGTTCAGCTGGACGTACTCCGATATGCCGAATGGTTTGCAAGCCGGCGCCTGCCAGGGAGAGCATCATCAAATGTAGAAAAAAGTTGTCGTAACGTCGTTTCTCTGCGCAACCCTGCGGCCGGTTGAGGCGCAACGGGGCCACCTTTTCAGTCGTGAACTGACAGGAGAAAAGGGGACAGGTCCGAAGAGTGTGGCTCTTTCTGCTGCACTTCCGCACCACGCTTGCCGCCCTAAGGCACCCTTGCGGAGAGGCTTTGCCCCGCTTGGGCCAAAGGAAGGCACCCCCGTCGCCACCGTCGTGTTCCGGAACGAGCCGATGAGATATATTAGCTGCGGGCGGTTAGCTCAGCTGGGAGAGCACCTCCCTTACAAGGAGGAAGTCGTTGGTTCGAGTCCAATACCGCCCACCATTGATAACAAAGGACTTACAGAATTTCAGGCCGCTCGAAAAAGCGGCCTTTTTTGCGGCTGGGTAAACGGCTGGGTAAACATCGCCAGTTGCTTAAAGGGGGTTTTAAGCCGTCAGGGGGCGGCTGAGGGCGGTACCAGGCGGCTTCACACCCGACAGACATGTGGACCTCTAACAGCAATCCCCGTCTTGAATGGGTTGCATCACGACTACCGCCTTGCAGCTCCCAGAGTGTCAAGATGCCCTCGGACCTGGCCCCGTTTTCCAGTTCGCTCGGAGCACTGCCCCTCTGGATCGTTTCGCGCAGCGCGGGGGTCACGTCCAGCACTTCGAAGAGGCCCGTCCTGCCGCGGTAGCCACTGCCACGACATTGTCTGCATCCTCCTCCGCGTGAGGCCGAAAGAAGTGGTCCGTCTCGAGCTCCGGGGATTCCGGGAAGGCCCTTCATGGATATCTGAACCGGCTGGCGGCACAGTTCACAGATGCTCCGAACCAGGCGCTGGGCGCAGACCAGCCTTAGTGCACTCCCGATCAGGGAGAAGACACTGGTTCAAGTAAGCAACCTCAGACCATTTATAACAAAGAACTTACAGGTTCACAGCAGTGGCAAAAAGTGATTTTTATGGCTCCTGGGTAACGCTCTGGGTAACAAACGCGGGTTGCTTCACCCCCGATTACGCCATCCATGGGGTTCGATGATGACTAGCTAACCGGCCTTTACTCCAGAGCCCCATTCCCTTAGACTTCTGAGAGTCCATCCCGCACATTCATGGTTGAAGTGGGAGAGCCCCTATGCGGTACAGCCTTCTCGCATTCGCCTGCCTATCGCTGTTCTCTGCCGCAGCCCAGGCCTCCAGCACCCTGATCTTCCCGCGTCTGTCTTTTGCACCTGAGGATCTGACCGGCATCGCCATCGTCAATCCCGGGGACGAGACCGCTTCGGTGACTTTTACCGCCTACGGAGTCAGCGGACAGGTGCTGGCCGGAAAAGGCTCCTCAACGACCTCGGACAGTGAAGCAGGAGGACCACAGCCCCAGGGAGCTTTCACCAATCCAGTCACCATCGACATCTTAGCCGGCCAGCAGTTCGCTGAAGTGACCATCGGCATCTTCGGATCCGGCACCGATCCGGAAGCCATCGGCTGGGTTGAAGCGACCAGCGAGGCCGATGACCTGACCGGGTTCTTTCAGATTCTGGATTTTGACATCTCCTTTCTGGATGGAGCCGACCTGCCGGTACCGGACTCACGCCTGATCTTTCAGGACGTGCGAGTGGATAAGGGTTTCTCGACCACAGCCTTTCTGGTGAATCCGAGTGGCTTTGACACGGTCTCTGTAGAACTGAGTCTGGTCACCTCCGAGTTGACCAAGACAAAGAACCTGCAGATCCCTCCGAAAGGCCTGGTGGAAGTGGATGTGGGGGAGTTCTTCGAGGGTGTCGAGCCTCTTAGAGTGGGAGGGGCCTCAAGGCCGCGACCGGCGGGTGCTGTGGCCTCCGACGCTTATCTGATCGCCGACTCCAATGTGGAGATTGCCGGCTTTGAACTGGTGGGCAAGGAGGGAGAAGACCTGCTGGGGCTCAATGCCCGTCCTGCCAGTGAACTTCTCACTACCCTGTTTTTCCTGCAACTAGCCGTGCTCGACATCTTCACCACCGAAGCCGTCATCGGAAACTTCTCAGAAGAGGCCGCCATCGTGACCTTGACCGCGTATCAGGAAAATGGAGACATCTACACAGACGAAGTCGAGAACAACCCGGTGGTGGTGGCCCTGGATCCGGGAGAGATCCTGAGAGCGGACCTGGAGGAGACATTCGGATTCGGTGGCAAGACAACGCTGGAAGGCTGGCTGAAGGTCGAATCGACCTCGCAGTCAATCAATGGGTCGATCTCCTACTCGATTCCGTCGCTGGGAACCATTGCCTCGGTGTCAAGTGTGAGGGAAGGAAGCAGAAGGGCACTGATCTCGCACCTGGGGACGGCGCCTCCGTTCTTTACGGGACTGGCGATCCTCAATGCGGGAGCACTGGCTGCCAATGTGAGAGTGGTGGCCCTGACGAAGGAAGGCGAGGTGCTGGGGACGTTTACGACGACGCTGCAGCCGCGAGAGAGGATCAGCAAACCTGTGACGGACCTGATTCCGGGCGCAGGCGGACAGAACGGAGGGATGCTGTGGATCGAGAGTGATGTACCGGTGTACCTGACGGCCATCTTCGGGAGTGCGAGAGTCTTTGCCAATGTACCGCCACAGCCGGTGCCGGAGAGTTTCCAGCCGGATATGGGGATTGATCAGATTGGAGTGACACCGCCGCTAGCGGTACTGGCTCCGGCGCAGGTGCAACAGTTCGAGCTGGATGGATCGATGACGGCCCCGACGTGGGGAGTCAATGGACAACCGGGAGGGAGTGCCCCGACGGGAATGATCAGTGGGACAGGATTGTACACGGCCCCGGCGGTAATTCCGATGGCGCTGCCGGTGACGATCATGGCGATGGCGGACAACCAGACGGCCGGAGCCAGCCTGGATGTGCAGACCAAGACGGTGCTGGTGGGGGGACTGGGAGTGGTGCAGTCGGTGGCCTATCTGGCAGGACTGGAAAAGCTGTACGCCTCGGAGCTGTCCTTCGGGGCCAGTCCGTCCCAACTAAAACGACCGCAGGGATCAGAACAATCGACGATCTTTGATGTGACGACGGGTGCCCAGCAGTCTGTGGCTGTGTTCGGTGACAATATACCGAAGATGATTGCTTTCCCGGCATCAGACGGCAAAGAGTATCTGCTGCTGGCGGGGCGGACATCGGGAAGCATACGCAGGCTCGATCCCCAGGCCCAGACTTCAGTGGAAGTGGCCTCGGGTTTGAATGCGCCGAACTCGCTGGTCATCGACCCGGTGACGGGAGGTTTACTGATTGCGGAGGCGGATCAGGTGTCGACGATAGCGGCTTTGCAGCTGAACCAGGGACTGGCGGGAGCAGGACTGGCAGAGGTGGAGATTCCATCTGGAGCAAGGACGCTGGTGGCCGGGTTGACACCAACGGGGATTGCGGTGGACTGGTGTACGGGCAATGTATACGTCTCACAGGCCTCGACGGGCGAGGTGCTGGAGATCGATCGGCTGACGGGAGAGATCCGCACGATTGCCGAGGGACTCTCGGAGCCGGGCCAGTTGCTGGGATTCTATCGATCAGACATCAGTTGTCCTGACGCCTTTCATCTGCTGGTGATCGAGACGTTGTTCGAAACCAGTCAGATCACGCTGCTGGTTCCGTCCACGGGCTTGATGACTCTCTGGCTTGTAGAGAGCAGTGTGGTGATCCCGGATATCACTCTTTTGCCACCGGGCAGCTCCCTGGGGAATGAAGCCGTTCTGATCGCCGAGAATGCGTTAGGTGAGGGCCAGATCTCCAGGGTGGAAGTGATCGGCCGCTACGATCCGGAGGGGATCAATCCTCCCTCATTATCACTACCTTTGGCGGGACAAGACACGACCTACTTTGCAGCTTTTCTTGATCAGGAGGGTGTCGATACCAATGTCATCCTGGGTCGCCGTGACCTGCCCCCAGGAACGAGTCCACTCTCTAAGTTAGACCTGGGACCATTTGAAGTCCACTCCATGGTATAGAACTCTGGGCCTGGGACCTGGGTAATCTGGCCTCCGGCGCCGGCGGCCGATAGGCCAAGGCGCTGTGAGGCCGTCGCTGGTTGTACTCCCTGCGCCATCTCTCGGCCAACACCTTCGCTTCCCACAACGTGTCGAAGACTTCTACGTTCAGCAGTTCATCCCGCAGTTTTCCGTTGAAGCTCTCCACATATCCATTCTCCCAGGGGCTGCCGGGCTCGATGTATAAGGTCCTCACCCCAACAGCCTTCAGCCAGTCCCGAACCGCCTGAGCCGTAAACTCCGACCCGTTATCGGACCGAATGTATTCAGGCACTCCCCGATCCACGAACAACTCCGCCAATCGATCCAACACGTCCTGGTGATTCATCTGTCGTTGAACCTCAATGGCCAGACACTCCCGGGTGTATTCATCCAGTAGGGTTAATAATCGAAAGGCCCTTCCGTCATGGGTTCGCTCATGCACGAAGTCATAGCTCCAGACGTGATCCTTGTGAGCCGCTCGTAACCGAACGCAGGATCCATCATGAAGCCACAGTCTCCTTCGTTTCGGCTGTCTGGACGGGACTTTCAGCCCCTCCTGTCTCCACAACCTCTCCACCCGCTTGTGATTCACTTTCCACCCTTCCCAACGAAGCATGGCCGTGATCCGTCGGTAGCCGTATCGCCCGTAGTGCGTGGCCAACTCCACCATCTCAGCCACCAATCGAGCCTCATCATCGGGGATATGCCTTTCCCTTCGCTGGGTCGATCGAGCCTGTCCCAGCACTTGGCAGGCCCGACGTTCGGAGACGCGCTCTGCTCCCAATCTCTCCCTCACCCACACCACTGCGCGTCTCCTCTTCGTCGGGCCTAGAAGTTTCCCGAGGAAACTTCCTTTAGGATCTGCTTGTCCAAAGACAGATCTGCCACTAGCTTCTTCAACCGGGCATTCTCCTTCTCCAACACCTTCAACCGCTTGGCCTGATTCAGTCGAAGCCCTCCGTACTCCTTGCGCCACCGGTAGTAGGTCTGCTCGGTCACCCCAATCTGTTTGCACACCTGGCCCACCGTCTGTCCTTGGGCTAGACCTGCCTCTGCCTCACGCAGCTTCATGATGATTTGTTCTGCCGTAAACCGCTTCCGTGCCATCCTTGCCTCCTTCCTAAAACCGAAAATCCTAACATTCAACTTGGACCCGTTTTAGGGGGCAAGGTCACTCTCTGTTGCCCTGATTGCGACGCTGCCCGCCATCGGTGGGAGCGGAAGAATCGCCGGTCTGTTCGTGTATCTGAGTGGTGATCAGGAGGTTGCCCCAGTGACGAACAGCTTCGTTGGCCACTTCGGGATCAGCTTTGACGACGATCTGTCGGCAGCTGACGTGAATCTGAATGTCTTTGCTGCCAACGTAACCGGGGCACACCTTCACTGCGGCATGGCAGGCACCAACGGGCCCATCGTGGTGAGCCTCTTTGAGGGCGGATTGTTTTTACCGGCGGAAAACGCCGCCGGCAGAATCGGGAAAGTGATGATCACAAACGATGACATCCTTCCCAAGACGGCTGAGGAGTGCGGGATGCCGATCAACAACATCGCGTCGCTGCTCAACGCAATAACGGCCAGCAACATCTACGTCAACGTTCACTCGACCTCTTTTCCCCCTGGCGCCCTGCGGGGCCAGCTGTGGGGACATTTGCTTCCGTAGGGGACCGTAACGGCTGAACGCGGGCCGTTGTCGGAGCCGCCTTCGAGCCGGACAGGAGCGGGGGCGTTCTCTCGTAATGAGGGCGCTCCCGTACAGTGCCGCTACCGACTCGAAGTCGCTCTTTTCCTGAAGACAACGACGTGCTGTCGGGGCAGTTCCCCTCTGGTCTCAACCCACTCCAGGGCGTGGACTGAGGCTTCCCTGCGCACTTGCTCCTCCGTCATCTTGTGGAGCGGCTTAATGGGGACCGCGGGGTCTTCCCCCCGGTACTCGACGAAAACCAGCCGGCCGGCCGGTTTGAGGGCTCCGACGATGGCCTGAATCATCTCGTAAGGGTGGGAGAACTCGTGGTAGACGTCGACCATGAGGGCCAGGTCGACGCTCGAAGAGGGCAGTCGAGGATCCGTTTCGCTGCCCAGGACCGGCGTCACATTTGTCAGCCCCCGGGCCTGCAGGTTCTTTTCCAGGAGCTCCAGCATTTGCGGCTGAATATCCACGCCGTACACGGTCCCTGTCTCTCCCACCCTGCGGGCCATGCGGTGTGCGAAGTACCCGGTCCCGACCCCGATATCGGCCACCACCTGGCCCGGCCTGAGGTCGAGAGCCGAGACCAGCCGGTTCGGCTTCTCTTCTCTCTTTCGCTCCGGCCGCTCCAGCCAGGAAGCTCCCTGGTGGCCCATGACCTGCGCGATCTCCCGTCCCATGTAGAACTTGCCGGTACCATCACGCGACGCCGTGCCCTGGGTATACAAAGGCCCGCCGGTCTGACCCCCGGCAAGGATCTGAGCCGCCGCCAGAAACAAAATGGTCACAACAAGCCTGAATCTCATCAAGCGATCTCTGAAGAGTCATGTTAATGGCAGTTGCGTGAGTCAGTCGAGGAACTCCGCAGTGAGCGTGGTGAACGCAGGGCTGCGTTACAAAGCGAAAGTCAAACCACTTTCTGCGCCCCGGTAGAGGGAGATTGTGTCCCGACTCTCTGCTACTCTTGACTCCGGTTCGCCCAACACCTCGAAGAGTACGGAATATTGCAGAACCCAAAGCCTCCCCCGGCGCGTGAAGACAGCGCCCCTGCCTGCCGCTTGAGCGCCGTGTGTGTCTTTTGCGGCTCCTGCTCCGGAGAAGGAACGGACTACCAGGAGGCGGCTCGAGAATTGGGCCGAGAGCTGATCGACCGCGGGGTCCGGCTCGTCTATGGCGGTGGGTCGATTGGCCTGATGGGAGCGCTGGCCGATCAAGTCCTGGCCCGGGGAGGGCATGCAATTGGTGTGATTCCCGAGGGGCTGGCCCGCAAAGAGATCTGTCATCAAGGCCTGTCCACAACTCACGTGGTCAAGAGCATGCACGAGCGCAAGGCCTTGATGCACCATTTGGCGGACGCCTTCATCGCCCTTCCCGGAGGTTACGGCACGTTTGAGGAACTTCTTGAAGCCATTACCTGGGTTCAGCTGGGACTCAGCCCGAAACCCGTCGGAGTTCTCAATGTAAACGGCTACTATGATCCTCTGCTGGCGCAGATTAGCAATGCAGTCGCTACCGGGTTCATCCGGCGCCCCCACTCCAGCCTGCTCGTGACAGCACAACGTCCTGCCCGGTTGCTCGACAGGCTCACCCGGCAGCACATCCCCACATCCGATCTGTGGCAGCCGCCGGCTGAGTTGTAGGAGTTCATCGGTGCAAGGAGCTCAGACATGGTCCGGCTCACCCTGGCACTCTCGCTGCTGCTGCTCTCGCTGAAGCTGGTTTCTTACTCGCCCCGACTGGTAGAAGAGCTTTACTCGAAGACTGTTTTCCCCCTGCTGATCACCCTCTTGACCCGACTCAGCTCCGTGGCGTCGTTTAGTCTCTCTGAGGTAACTGTTTATTCTTTTCTATTGCTACTTAGCTTTCTTTTTCTAAGGTTACTTATCAAGTTAATCCTGGACTTTCGCAAGAGTCTGCCTGCCGCCCTCCGGTTCTCTCTCGTATTGCTGAACCTTGTTCTGGCCGTGGTTTTTCTGGGTTACGCCTTGTGGGGCCTCAATTACAGCCGCCCGGCCTTCAGCGAAAGGGTCAATTGGGCCGCCGCGGCAATCGGCAAGCCGGTTTCGGAGGAGCAGGAGCTGGGCCTGCTGGCTGTCGAGACCATCCGCTTGGCCAATCACTTCTACCTGCTCGCCGAGGGGAGCGTGGACTCGGAGGAACCCAGCCGTATGGACGAATCCGTCGCGAGCCTGGATGAAAAATTGAACGCAGGGTTTGGCAGGGCCTCCGACCTGCTCGACCTGCCTGCCGGTCTGAGCAGACCGATGGGATCCGCAAAGCCCCTGTTCAGTTCCCCGCTGGTAAGCTATCTGGGCCTTTCCGGGTTCTACTACCCGTGGACCGGAGAGGCCAACTTCAACGACGCCGTCCCGGACAGCGAGCTGCCGCTGGCGATAGCCCACGAGAAAGCTCACCAGAGAGGCTTTGCCAGTGAGGACGAGGCCAGTTTCGCAGGCTTTCTCGCCTGCCTCTACAGCGACTCTATCTACGCCAGGTATTCCGCCTATCTGTTTGCCCAGCGGCAGCTGCTACGGGAATGGTTTCGAATCGATCCGGGGCGGGCCCGGGCCTCGCTACTGGAACGCCTTCCCGGTGTCCAACGCGATCTGGAGACCGTAGACAGATTCTGGAATCGGCATCGCGGTACCCTTTCCGAGGCGACGTCCTCGGTGAACAACTCCTATCTGAAGCTGCACCGGGTGAAAGGAGGGATCCGTTCCTACGCGAGAAGCGCCCGCCTGCTCGTCCTGCTGGGGCGCCACCAGAACGGCTCCCTTGCGCGTTCGGGACGTGATGGGACGTGAAACCTGATGGATCGCGAGTGCAGCGTCAGCTGCCTCCGTTCTCGTACCACTGCTTGAAGACACGCAGGTTGGGGCGCATCCGGGCCGTCACTTCTGCACGACCGTTGAAAACATCGATGGATTTATAGGCGTTGCCGGTTAAACCTATGACGAGGGTCTCGGACGGCTTAACGCCTCCGTTCTCGATGATTCTGATGGCGGCAGCCAGTGTGGTACCGCCGGCGGGCTCACAGAGGATGCCTTCGTACTCGGCGAGCAGTTGAATGGCCTCCAGAATTCCCTCGTCGTCAACGCCGATTCCCTGCCCTCCGCTACCTCGCACGGCAGCCAGGACGTACGGCCCGTCGGCCGGGTCTCCTATGGCAATCGACTTGGCGATGGTATCGGGTTTGACCGGATCGATTTCTTCCCGATCGAACTGCAGTGCGTTGACGACCGGGGAACAACCGCTGGCCTGGGCGACATGAAGACGCGTGTCTCCCTCGGCCCATTCAAGACGCCGCAGCTCCCGCAGAGCCTTTCCTACCTTGGGCAGGAGGGTGCCGCCGGCGGTCGGCAGCACAATGTGATCGGGCAGCTTCCATCCCAGTTGTTCGGCAATCTCGAAGCCCATTGTCTTGGCACCTTCCGTGTAGTACGGCCTCAGATTGACATTGACGAAACCCCAGCCGTATTCGTCGCCGATCTGGGCGCACAGGCGATTGACCTGATCGTAGTTGCCGTCGAGCGCGATCACCTGCGGCCCGCACAGCAGAGAGGCCGTGATCTTGGCCGGTTCGATATCCCCCGGTATGAAGATCAGGCTCTTCAGACCGGCTGCAGCGCAGTGTGCCGCCACGGCATTCCCCAGATTGCCCGTCGATGCACAGGCGAAGGTTTCGTATCCCAGCTCAGCACCGCGGCTGATGGCAACCGGCACGACCCGGTCTTTATAGGAAAGGGTCGGACGGTTCGTCGAATCATCCTTCAGATAGAGGTTCTCCAGGCCCAGGTGCCGGCCCAGCCTGCGGGCCCGAACCAGGGGTGTCCAGCCGGAATAATGCCCTGCTATGGGCTGCCCGGCGACCGGGAGCAGCTCCCGGTATCTCCACAGGTTCAGCGGACGTGTCGCGATATCTTCGCGGGCCACCTCAGCATGGATCCGGTCATAGTCGTAGCGTACTTCCAGGGGCCCCAGACACTCCTGGCACATGAAGCCGCGCTCGGCTGGATAGGGAGTTTTGCATTCCTGGCATCGCAACGCTGTGAAGTAAGTCATATTCGCCACTTCTCAGGAGCGGGAACCGGGCAAAAGAAAAGCCCTCCCGGCGGGAAGGGCTTCGATATCGAGAGTTCTTATCTCTCAGATCGATTTCGATCTGCGGGAGTTAGCACCTTCCGGTGGGGGGTTGCCGTGGCTTCCTAGGGCCCGATCCCTCGGCCACTCTGGATAAGTTGTGTTGCCATCGTATTTACTGAATCGGCCTGCTGTCAAGGTTAATATCCGCCGAGAAGGGGTAACCCGCTAAAAAAATCTGGAATCGTAGTCGAAAGCCAGCTTTAAACCAACTCGAGCATCTGCCGGTTCATCAGTTGTCGTCCGATGCGTGCAATTTCCTTCAGCACGATCCAGCCAAACTCTCCTTCTGAAGTGAGCAGGTCTGTCAATTCGTGATGGGGGGTTTCCAACAGGATTCCGGAAGTCAGAGCCACGGCTTCGGTGTTGTGGGGCTGTCGGGCAAAAAACGACAGAGGGTCGAGAATCGTCTGTTCGACTTCGGCTCCCTTCCCAGGGGGGCCCAGCTGGACTCTTCCGTCGACGAGCAGCTGCAAAGAACCGCAGATGTCTCCCTTCTGGAACAGAATCTCCTTCTCCACAAAGCTGGACTCCGTGGAAATAATCGCCAGGCGGGCCAACTGCTCCGATGTTGCTTCCCGGAACACCGCCAATTCCTGGAGGAGTAAAACTTTCTCAACCGTCTTCAGCATGGCGTTCGTTCATTGTAGCCACACCAGCCCCCCTCGCGGCAACCCGTTGGCAGCGGCCTCCTACTTCCCCCAGGTGCTGAGCGCCCATTGTGCCGTCTCCCGCACGATCGCATGTCCGTCCTGGCAGGCATCTTGCGCGCGCGCTCTCAGGCGCGACTTGCCCTCTTCCTTGATCCAGGCCAGCAGGCAGCATTTGAGCCAGGGATCGGCCTGGAAAAGTGCATCCGATAGCACCTGCTCAAGGTTGCCGGAAAGGCTGAACACAGTGCGCCCGACCTGGGCCTTCTTGCCTGCAGATTCCTCGGTGAGGATGGGCATGATGGTCTGCCTGAGCTCCCCCTTGACCAGCGAGTCAATCAGTTCGATCGCATTCTCGCGTAGCACCGTCTTATTCCCGATGTAGGCCCTGTAGGAAGAGTGTGCATCGGCACCCGGGAGGAATAGTGCCAGTCCCCTGAAGATTCGTTCAATCCCCCGATCGATGCGTTCGGTCACGGCCTTTTGCAGGAGCCGACGGGTGCCCCGCTCTCCATCACCGCCCAGCAGCAGCTCGAGATTGATCAGCTCATAGTGCTCCCTGGCCCAGATCTGGAGGATGGGAAGAAAAAACTCCGGCTCCAGCATGAGCCCCCGGTCGTCACGGATCTTGTTGAGGCTTTTCAGCGCCCGAAAAGAGACGACCGAATCCTGCAGGTAAAGGCACTGGAAGAGCGCCTGCTGGGCCCGCCGGCTCCCAATCTCTCTCAGAATCAACGGCACCGACAGGCGCACGGCTGGTGCTGTCTCCGGCTCCCTGATCACCGTCACCAGGTCCTCGACGATCGCGTCACCAAAACCGGCCAGGCCGGCCCGGGCCGCCCCTCGACTCCAGCTCTGCTCGAGAAATGCGATCAGGGGCCCGATATCTTCCTCACGGCGAAAGTGGCCCACTGCGGTGATGGCCGCCGAGGCCAGAGAGCGGGAGCTGCTATTCATCCACTTCCGCAGGATATTCGGATAACCAGGTTCCTTCGCCTTGGCCATCAACCGGCTCAAGACGAGGAGCTACCATCAGAAGGTGTGTAAATAGCATAGGCGGTGAGTATCCTTCCGGGTTGATTTAAAACCCAGGGCCGAAAGGCCCGCAACGGAAGGAGTACACACCGCATGAGCAAGCAGAAGATTGAGGAAAGTGTGGAGTCAAGAGTTTGTTTCGAGGAGCTGGAAGATTGGGTGCGGGAGAAGATCCAAGGCTGGGTTCAAGAGCTGCTGGAGGAGGAAGTCACGGAGTTATTAGGGCGGCGTAAGAGTGAGCGGCGAAGGGCCGTGGACGCTCCGTCGGGCTATCGCAATGGATATGGGAAGCCGAGGCATCTGACGCTGAGCTCGGGGACGATCCAGGTTCGAAGGCCTCGAGTGCGGGATCTAGAGGAACACTTTGAAAGTCGGGTGTTGCCCCTGTTTGCCAAGCGGACGCGGCAGGTTCGAGAACTGATCCCTGAGCTGTACTTGCATGGTCTGGCGCTGGGGGATTTTGATCTGGCTCTGAGAGGGCTTTTAGGGGAAAAGGCGCACCTGTCGTCCTCCACGGTGGCCAGATTGAAAGAGAAGTGGCAGGCCGAATGGGAAGTCTGGCAGAGTCGACCCTTGAATGATCTGGAAGTGGTGTATTTATGGGTAGATGGAATCTACGTCAAGGCGGGTCTGGAGAAGGAAAAGGCAGTCCTGCTGGTGGTGCTGGCCGCCTTAAGTGACGGAAGCAAAGCCGTGGTGTCGGTCACGAGCGGCTATCGGGAATCGACTCAGAGCTGGTCGGAAGTACTGCGCGACTTGAAGCGCCGGGGGATGGGCTGTCCACGGCTGGTGATCGGAGACGGCCACCTGGGCATCTGGGGAGCTTTGCGCAACGTCTATCCCCAGGCCGAGGAGCAGCGCTGCTGGAATCATCGGATCGTCAACCTGCTGGCCAAGCTCCCTAAGCGAGTGCACAAGCCGGCCTTGCTGATCCTGCGGCAGATCCCTTACGCCGAGACTCGAGAAGAAGCACAACGACTCAAGAAGGTTTTTCAGCACTGGTGCCGGCAGCGAGGGCTGACTCTGGCGGCTGAGCTAATCGAGCAGGACTGGGACCGGATGGTGACCTTTTACAACTATCCAAAGAAGCAGTGGCAGCATCTGCGAACCACCAATCCAGTGGAGTCACCGTTTGCCGCTCTTCGGCTGCGAACGGACGCGGCCAAGCGATTCAAGAAAGTGGAAAACGCCCAGGCGGTGATCTGGAAGATGCTGTTGGTGGCGGAGCAGCGATTCCGCCGGTTGAAGGCACCGGAGCTGATGAAAGACGTCTACCAGGGCGCCAAATATGTCAATGGAGTCCCGGTCAACCAAGTCCCGGAGGAGAAAGCCGCCTGATGTTTTTCCACACCTATTGACAAGAGCTCCAAGACGAGGGCCTGATCCTGGTCGGCCCTTTCCGCCCAGAGGAGAACTTTTTCGGGCCGGAGGTATCCGGCGGGGTCGTCTTCGTATTGATCCAGATAAAAAAGATGCACCCGGTCTGGAATCTCCTCGGTCGAGCAGCTCTGCCTGATCTTCTCCAGATAGGTTTCCGGATAGTACGTTGCCAGCAGATGGAGCGCAGCCGCGGCAACGTGAAGGTTCGGGTGGTCCACCAGAGGCACTACTTTGTCCAGCCACGGCACGGCTCGATAAACGCCCGAAATGTCGGGTATCTCCCCCGATTGATCCATCAGATCCGTCGAGTAGTCCTCGGAGGTGGACAACAGCTTCAAGGCAAAGATGATCTTCGAGGGCGCGGGGCTGTCCAGGGCCTCCAGAACCATCTGCCCCCCCCTCCCACATCCGTTCGCCAGGAACCGCTCAGCTCAGTGACTGGATCGGTGGCCAGGCTGGTTCTCAGGTGCTGCACGTACTCCGTTCCCAGCCGGAGGCTCAGGAACAGCCAGCCGGCGGCGCCCAGGAGGATCAGCCAGCTCATAGATTCAACGGTGAAGCCCATGAACGAAAGGGCTCCCAGCAGCACGAACGCGCCGGTCGCGTCACCAAGCCGTGTGACGACCAGATCGATAACGCCCTTTGCCGTAATCGTCTGACGTCCCTCGATCGGTATGTACAGCAACTCCACACCAACTCTGTGCAGGCTCGACCTGAGGCTTCCATCGATCAGCTTGGGCAGGATCCTGAGCCAGAAGCCGGCTGCCATCACTGCCGGGATCACACCCGCCAGCAGCACCAGGGGAAGAAACAGCAAGGTGACGGCGACACCGAACCGCTTGATGATCCGGCTCGTGGCCGACAGCTGAATTGCAGCCGACAGGCTGAACATGAGCCCCAGGATGACTCCAAACAGGCGAGTGATCTCCTCCGGAGAACCCGAGTATCGCTCCTCCAGGAGTCCTTTGAACTGCAGATCGATGATTGTCGTGGTAGCCCCGACGACCAGGACCAGCCCGGCCAGCGTCATGATGTAGCGTGATCGAAAAAGTACCGAAAAAGAGCTCTGCTCCGCCTCTCCTTTTGAATCCGTCCTCCCCTGTTCGGTTTGGATGTCGTCCTGCGCCCGCACCGAACCGGCCCGCAGGCGTTGGATTGCAATCAGGACGAGCTGCATCAGGCACAGGCCGATCACCACGTGGATCAGGATCCCGAGAGTGCTGACCCTGGAAGACAGGAAAGCTGCATAAAATCCGCCAAAGGCGCCTCCGAAGATTCCCCCGGTCCCCAGAATGGCGAACAGACGCTTGGCCTCCCTTGTGGTATAGAATTCATACGAAAGCAGCCATCCCTGTGTCGGCACCAGCAGACTGAAGACTCCTCCCCACACATAGAACACCGGAAAGATCCACTCTTGATTTCCGGCTATCGGTGCCGTGAACAGCAGCAGGCAGAGGATGAGAAGAATCAGCGTGAAGATGGACACCCAGACGCGCGAGAAACGTCTGGCCAGTCCACGATAGACCTGCACCGCCCCGATCGACACCCCCGCCAGCAGCAGATACAGGGCCGGCAGCCGCCAGTCAAAGCCGATGTGACCCAGATAAAGGGCATTCTGAAGAGCTCGGACCACACTTGCGCACCCCATAGCCAGGAAGAAATACAGCGTCATCAGCAGCACCAGGGGCAGCTCGGCCCTCCCGATCCTCAACAGATCGAGAACCCGCTGCAGCCTGATGTGGTTTCTGCCGGTACCCATTTACTCCATCTCCAGGAGACCCCAGAAACTCGGGCAGTCCCAGGAAAAGCGCAGTGTGAGTGGTGTCCAGGAGATGAGTTCCCTCTGCCCTCCCACGTACATCAGGTTGAACCCCACCTTACGGCCGGGGCCCACTGCTCCCAGACCCGGGGTCTCGGCGCCCAGTGTCAGGAGCAGACGCGAGCCCTCCCTTTGGGCCACGAGCCAGGGAGGAGAGTTCTCGATCGATTCGATCACGGTTGCGGGTTCCAGGCGTCGAGCCTGAGTGACGAGCTCTCCTTCGGGGGATTCTCCCAAGACAATGCAGTGGTCGTGGGGGCCGTAAACCAGAGGTCGTGTTCCGTCCGGGTTGATCATCAGGTAGACCAGCCCGGGAGTGAACCAATCGGAAAAATTTTGTGGTCCGCTCTCGGCCAGTGGTGCGAGCTCGAGGCCGGCAGGGAGCTCGATGCCAACGTGCAACCCCTCCGGACTCCAGGCCACCCTTCCAATCTCATGAACCCTGGAACGGGCCGTCCCGTGAACCCGGCGGCCTTTCCGCCACAAGCCCAGAGGCCCGGGCCTACCCGGTTCTTCCCTGAGAAACGGGGCGGTAGCCGTAGGAACTGTCAAAAAGGGGGCCGATTCCTTTTCCCAGGTCTTTTTCGGGACCCGGTACAGGTCGCGCTGCTCGTTAGTGAGAAAGAGGTCCTTCTTGACCCAGGTTATGCCTTCGATCTGGCCGGCGTTGAGCCGGCACACCAGGGGCCTTGAGGACAGGAGTCCCTCGGGTTCCGACTGCCCCTGGAAAATAAAGATGGCTCGATACGAGGAAAGAGCAAGCAGGCCTCCATCCAGGGAGATATCGGCTCCGGTGATCATGGCCGAGACATCGACCTCGCCCAGAAATGTCAGCGCACCGCCGTTGTCGAGGTCATCAAGCCGATAAGCCCGGGGCCGGGCGCCGTCCCACGGCTTCGAAACCAGATACAGCTTTCCTTTCCAGAAGAACATGGCTTCGAGGTCGAAGCCTTTTTCGGTCCAGACCTCCATGCTTCGAGCCGGTTCCATCGACTTGTCGCGGTAGGGATCGGGTTCTTTGAAAACATAGATCGTACTCTTGAAGTCGCTGCGAAGTCTCGAGGTGTTGTCTAGCAGGTAAAGGAAGCCTTCATCATCCGCGGCAATCGACTCCCAGTCACGATTTTCGGCACCCGGAAGGACATATCTCCGCACTATGCCGCCCCGTCGATCGACGGCAAACACCGTTGGGCTCCCATCGTCGTTGTGGGTCCAGAAGACCCGGGGATGCCTGCGGCTGGCGGTAAGGCCCGAAGACTCCACCAGATCCGGATCAGTCAGACGACCGTGGGGCTGAATGTTCCAGCCTTCGGGAGAGGGACAGTGGGCGAGAAAGAGCAGCAGAGCAAGGGGTTTCGTGGAGATGGAAACACGTTTTCGCATAGCGCGACACAATGGCCGAGAAAGGGATTCTATTACATGACGACATCTGGAACATCCGCCCGGCTGCTGGTATCGTTTTCAGCCATGGACCGCAGTAAGTTCGCTCCGGGCGGGCTGGTTGGCCTGGGAATCCCCTGCCTCATCCTTGCAATCACAGTCTACGCGCTCAGCTGCCTGGCCCAGGCTCCTGATGCGGAAGCGTCGCTGTACGGTGAATATGATCGGATCCTGGCTGCCTATGTAGACTCACAGAGACGGGTCGACTACGCATCTTTGAAGGAGAACCGGGGGGAGCTGGATGGCTTTGTCGAAAAGCTCGGTCAGGTCGATCTCGACTCCTGGAATCCAGCGGCTCGCATCGCGTTTTGGATCAACGCCTACAATGCTCTGACCCTCCGTGTGATCATTGACAACTATCCGATTCGGTCCAGCTTCCTGACGTCTCTGGCCTACCCCAGAAACAGTATCCGCCAGATCGATGGCGCCTGGGACGGGATTCGCTTCGGGGTGGCGGAGCGCGATCTCACCCTGGATCAGATCGAGCATTCGATCCTGCGCAGGAAGTTTGACGAGCCGAGAATCCATGTGGCTCTGGTGTGTGCCGCTGTGAGCTGTCCCCTGCTGCGCAGAGAAGCCTACCGGGGCAGGATGCTCGAGAACCAGCTGCAGGATCAGGCGGCCCAGTTTGTTCGAGACCCGTCCAAGTTTCGGCTCGACGCGGAGGCCGGAGTGGTTTATATGTCTTCCATTTTCAAGTGGTTTGGGAGCGACTTCGAGTCTCGTTATGCCACGACTCCCGAGACCTTCCCCCGCCACTCGGCGGCGCTCGGAGCGGTCCTCAACTTCGCGCTCCCCTTCCTTGAAGAAGAAGAGCGGCAATACCTCAAGACGCAACGTTACCGAGTCAAGTACCTGAGCTACGACTGGACTCTGAACGAGCAGTAGGGGGATGGGTTCTGGTTGAAGGTTTGTCGGCCGAGAGTGCGGGCGGCGACGCGGGAGGCGCATTGAGGCGGCGACCCGAGGATGTTGACCATGACGAAAGAGCGGGAGGGGCCCCGGGGGGATTTAAACGGTCGCTGCCCCGGGGCCCCTCCCACTCTTTCTCGGACATCACCCGGCGGTCGCGGCCGTGAGGCCCCTCCCGCTTTGATTTCCAGATTCCAAGACCCGGAACCCGGAACCCATTCATGTCTACAAAGGTGACCATCATCATCCCCACACTGAACGAGGCTGACCGCCTTCCGGGGACGTTGGCAAGCGTGGGCAGACCGGATGACGTGGAGATCATCGTCGCCGATGGTGGAAGTACGGATGCAACACTTCGGATCGCCAGGCAGCCCGGGGTGCGCATCGTTAGTTCAAAACCGGGCAGAGCTTTCCAGATGAACCGTGCGGCCGGACGGGCCCGGGGCCTCTTTCTGCTTTTTCTGCACGCAGATACACGCCTGCCGGAGGGGCACCTCGCCGAAATCGAGACGATTCTGACTCGGCCCGGTACCGCAGCGGGCGCCTTCCGGTTTCAGATTGACGCGCCGGGCTGGGGCTTCCGGCTCATTGAGATCGGCACCAACCTGAGAGCCCGCCTGCTGGGTACGCCCTACGGTGACCAGGGGCTGTTCCTGCGCGCCAGCACGCTCCGAAGGGTGGGCGGTTATCGAGAGATTCCGATCATGGAGGACTTCGAACTGGTGCGGCGCCTGGCCCGCTCAGGCAGGATCGTGATCTCGCAACTGGCAGCCCCCACGTCAGCCCGGCGCTGGAAGCACCGCGGCCTCGTCCGAACCACGATTTTGAACTGGACGATCGTGCTCGCCTATTGGTGCGGTGTCTCTCCCAACAGGCTAGCCCGATGGTATCGGGGGGACTGAGTTCCACGTTCCAAGTTCCAAGAAGTTGAAGCCGCTCACGTGGCACGTGGAACGTGAAACGTGAAACTTTCTTTACCGTGTCCAGGCCAGCCAGCGGTTGAACAGCTTCTTTACCAGCGGGGTCAGGCGGGTCCGGCTGTAGGCATCGCCGACCTGTTTGATCGCCTCTGCCTGGGTCGGGTAGGGGTGGATGGTGCCGGCAATCTTTCCGAGACCGGCTCCTGTGACCATGGCCAGAGTCAGCTCGCTGATCATGCTTCCTGCATTGCGGGCCACAATAGTCGCCCCCAGGATCCGATCGCTCCCTTGCTCGACGTGGACCTTGACGAACCCTGCCGTCTCTCCGTCCAGAACAGCCCGGTCCACTTCCTTGAGGTCGCGCACGAAAGTCTCGACTTCCAGCCCCTTCTCTGTGGCGTCATTCTCGTACATGCCGACGTGGGCAATCTCGGGATCGGTGTAGGTACACCAGGGAATGGTCAGGCTGCTGGCTTTCTTACGCCCCAAAAAGAGAGCGTTCTGGATAACGATCCTGGCCGTTGCATCGGCGGTGTGCGTGAACTTGTGAAGGTTGCAGATGTCCCCGGCTGCGTAAATCATGGGATTGGAAGTCTGCAGGTAGTCATTTACAAACACCCCTTTGCGCTTGTCGTACCGAACCCCCGCCTCTTCCAGTCCGAGGCCCTCGACATTCGGTGCCCGGCCCACGCCCACCAGGACCTCGTCAAGGGCGATCCGACGAGGTTCACTCCCACACTCGACCTCGACGATCTTTTCACCACCCACGGCGGAAACCGACTTTGTCGAACAGTTCAGGACCAGATGGACCCCGTCTTCGGCCATCGCCTCCTGCACGATAGCCGCGGCATCCCGATCCTCACGACCCAGAATCTGTCCAAAGCGCTCGAACAGATACACTTCCGAGCCGAATCGCCGAAAGGCCTGGGCCATTTCACAGCCAATGGGCCCGGCCCCGATGACACCCAGCCTGCCCGGAAGGTCGGTCAGATTGAAGACAGTCTCATTGGTTAGGAAGCCGGCTTGCTCGAGACCGGGAATGGGAATACCGGCAGCTCTGGCTCCGGTGGCGATAACGGCGCGTTTGAAGTTCAAGACCTGGTCTTCGACGCGTAGCTGGTGTCCGTCGATGAACTCGCCCTGGCCAATGAAGACGTCCACTCCGGCCCCGGTGTAGCGGTGGGCCGAATCGTGACGGCTGATCTGGGCCCGAAGCCGGCGCATGCGCTCCATGACAGCTCCAAAGTCGACGCTCACCTGGTCGGGAACACGGACTCCGTATTTGACCGCCTTTCGTACCGTGGCCGCCGTTTTGGCGGCCGCCAGCAGTCCCTTGGACGGAACGCACCCCACCGTCAGGCAGTCTCCTCCCATCAGATGTCTCTCCACCAGGGCTACTTTCGCTCCCAGCCCAGCCGCCCCGATAGCGGTGACCAGTCCTGCCGTCCCGGCGCCCACGATCACCAGGTTGTAGCGCCCCTGCGGTTTCGGGTTCACCCAGTCGGGAGGCTGAACGTTGTTCACCAGCAGTTCGTTGTGCTGGTCACGCGGAGAGATCGGAAACCCCTTGGGCAATGACATGGTCACTCCAGTGCAGGCCTATGGAATCCGGCGGTTGAGTGCGTTGCGGGCGATCCGGGTAATGTAGAACGTCACCACGATGGTGGCCACCAGTCCCACGCCGTAAAGGGCTAGTTCACCGGTGGTGCGGGAACGCTCCCCGGCTCCCAGAGTCGCCAGGTCACCCGCCAGCGATCCGATATACACGTACATCACGGTTGCGGGCAGCATTCCGAAGAAGGAAGCCAGCACATAGTCTCTCAGTGAAACGCGGGTAATGCCGAAGGCGTAGTTGAGCAGGTTGAAGGGGAAAACGGGTGACAGGCGCGTCAAGCCCACGATCTTCCATCCCTCCTCGGCGACCCCCTTGTCGATGGCCTGGAATCTCTCGCTATCTTTAATCTTGGAGGCCACCCAGTCCCGGGCCAGATAGCGCCCGACCAAGAAAGCAGCGGTCGCTCCCAGGGTCGCGGAGACGGCCACCACCATGGTGCCCTTCAGGACCCCGAAAATGACCCCCGCCCCCAGCGTGAGAATAGATCCCGGCACCAGGGCCACAGCCGCGATGACATACATTACGGCAAAGACCAGGGGCCCAAGCACTCCCAGATCGCGGATCCAGGTGAGTGCCTCGAGCAGGGCGCTCTGCAGGTCGTAACGGACCCCGAGATAGACAACCCCCGTAAGTGCCACTGCAACCGCCAGCAGTTTGAGAATCGAACTTCTTTTCACCACCACTCCGATCCCGAATTAAACGAACGCTTATGTTCCTTTGAAGTTAGGCGCGCGAGAGGGGAAGGTCAAGCTCTATCCACGTTTCACGTGCCATGTTCCACGTACGCTGCTGTTGAAGGTTGGGATTGGTTCGTGGAACGTGGAACGTGGAACCTGGAACTCAGAACCGCTACCCTCGGGCCGTGAAGCAATGTGCCTTTTGTCGGATCGTAGCCGGTGAAGAACCGGCTTTCGTGATCTTCGAGGACGAAGTTTCGACTGCCTTCCTGGACCGGAGGCCGCTCTTTCACGGGCATGTCCTCGTCGTGCCGCGGGATCACTGTGAGACCCTTGCCGAGCTGCCGGCTCGGTCCGTGGACCGCTTCTTCCGCAACGTGCAACTGATCAGCCGGGCTGTGGAGAATGCCATGGGGGCGGAGGGGTCGTTCGTTGCCGTCAACAATCGGGTCAGCCAGAGCATTCCGCATCTGCATGTGCACGTCGTTCCTCGCTCCCGGGGAGACGGCCTACGCGGCTTTTTCTGGCCCCGCCACCCCTACCGGAACGAAGAGCAGGTGAAGCTCGTGCAGCGACGCCTGAGAGAGACCCTGGCTGACCTCAGCCGGGACCCGGCCTAACGATTCGAGTTCAGCCTGTTTGGGTACAATAGAAGACCCGGCGCCCTGCAGGCCACGGGCCGAAAAAGGAACCGGGCGCGGCGGCCTGCCGCCCGGCGATCAGCCGGGTGAATCGGGGCTTCGCGAACCTGGTGAAGGAGAGGTTTACACAGTTTGGCAACCACCCGCTCTTTAGCCCAGCTGGCGGCTTACACTGAGGACCACGTCAAGAGTCTGGACTGGAGGGAGCACATTCGCACCCGGCCCGGAATGTACATCGGAAAACGGGGCGACGGATCTCAGGAAGATGACGGAATCTATCTCCTTTTCAAGGAAGTCGTGGACAACAGCGTCGACGAGTTTCTCATGGGCGCGGGAAAGCGCATCGACATCTCGATGGAGAACGGCACCGTCATCATTCGCGATTACGGTCGCGGGGTTCCACATGGCAAGCTGATCGAATGCGTGGCTCGGATCAACACCGGAGCCAAGTACGATACGGGGGCTTTTTACAGAAGCGTCGGGCTCAACGGCGTGGGCACCAAAGCCGTCAACGCGTTATCCAGAAGCTTGATCATCGAATCTTTTCGAGACGGCAAGGTCAAGCGTGCCGAGTTCTGTCGGGGAGAGCTGGTCGAAGACCATCCGGTGCGGCCGTCGCCGGAACGAACCGGCACGCGAGTCCAGTTCTGCCCGGACCAGGAGGTTTTCCCGAAGTACCGGTTCAGACGTCAGTTTCTGGAAGATCGGCTCTGGAACTACGCCTTTCTCAACCGGGGACTTACCCTGCACTTCGACGGCCAGGCCATCCTCAGTAAGAAGGGATTGCTCGACCTCCTCAGCCGCGAAGTCGAGGACGGCGCCCTCTACGCCCCGATTCACGAAGTGAACGACTCAATCGAGTTTACGCTCACCCACACGGACTCGTACGGTGAATCCTATCTTTCCTTTGTCAACGGGCAGTATACGCCCGACGGCGGGACCCACCAGGCGGCCTTTCGCGAGGGAATCCTGAAAGGATTGAAGGAGTTTTTCAACAGACAGATGGAGCCCTCCGACGCTCGCAATGGAATCGTGGGAGCCGTTCTGGTCAGAATCCACGAGCCGGTCTTCGAGTCTCAGACGAAGACCAAGCTGGGCAGTACCCACATCTCGCCGGAAGGGCCTACCGTACGATCCTGGCTGGTAGAGCATGTCCGAGACCGGCTCGTTACCCATCTGCACAAGAATTCCGGGACGGCTCGTGAGATTCTGAGAAAGATTCAGCGCAACGAGCGTGAACGAAAGGACCTGGCCGGAATCAAGAAGCTGGCCCGGGAGCGGACTCGCAAGGCCAACATTCACAATAAGAAACTCAGAGACTGCAAAGTGCACTTCAACCAGCCGCATAAAGAAGGTTTCGACCGGACGCAGATCTTCATCACCGAGGGGGACAGCGCCTCAGGCAGTCTTACCAAGGTTCGCCAGGTTCAGATTCAAGCCGTGTTTTCGCTGCGCGGGAAGCCGCTGAACTGCTTCGGGCTATCGCGCAAGGTGGTCTACCAGAATGAAGAGCTCAACCTGCTGCAGCACGCGCTGGGAATTGAAGATGGAATCGACAATCTGCGCTACAACCAGGTTATTCTCGCGACCGATGCAGATGTGGACGGAATGCACATTCGGCTGCTGCTGCTCACCTTCTTCCTCCAGTTTTTTCCGGAGCTGGTGAGAACCGGTCACCTCTACATCCTGCAGACCCCGCTCTTCAGAGTCAGAAACAAGAAAGATACCCGCTACTGTTACGACGAGGAAGAGAAGCGCGAAGCCATCCTCGGACTGGGCGGTGAACCGGAGATCACCCGTTTCAAGGGCCTCGGCGAGATTTCCCCGCACGAGTTCAAGGACTTCATCGGCGAAGGCATTCGACTCGACCGGGTCCACCTGCCGCACACGTTGAAACTAAAGGAACACCTGCGCTTTTACATGGGAAAGAACACGCCGCACCGAAAGCAGTTCATTCTGAACAACCTGATCACCGAGCCCATGGATGCGGCCCTTGAGGCCGCCGAGGTCCTGTCGAGATGACGGGTCCCTCCGAGGCGGACCGGCCTTCTTCCCCCGGCGGAGAGCTGGGAATCGGGTCTACCTACAAGGACTACTTTCTCCAGTATGCTTCCTATGTCATCAGGGATCGGGCTATCCCCCACGCTGCGGATGGTCTGAAACCCGTGCAGCGCAGGATTCTGCATGCGCTGTGGGAGAACGAGGACGGCCGCTACAACAAGGTGGCCAACCTGGTCGGGCACTGCATGAAGTACCACCCTCACGGGGATGCCTCTATCTATGCCGCGCTGGTCACGATGGCGCAGAAGGATCTTCTGATTGACACTCAGGGAAACTGGGGAAACCCGCTCACGGGAGATTCCGCTGCCGCCGCTCGCTATATCGAAGCCCGCCTCACTCCCTTCGCTCGAGACGTCGTTTTCGCCCCTCATCTGACTGAGTGGCAGCTTTCCTATGACGGCCGCAATCAGGAGCCGGTGCTTCTGCCGGTTCGATTTCCGTTGTTACTGGCTACCGGTGCCGAGGGAATTGCGGTCGGGATGACGACGAAAGTCCTGCCCCATAACTTTGTGGAGTTACTGGAAGCCCAGAAAGCCTGGCTGCGGAAGGAAGAATTCACGCTCTACCCCGACTTCCCCGGTGGCGGTCTGGCTGATGTTACCCAGTACAACGACGGTGCTCGGGGTTCCCGGGTGCGGGTCCGGGCCCGGGTGGAAATGGGCGCGGGTAAGACGCTCGTCATTCGAGAATTGCCCTACGGGACAACCACTGAGCATTTGATCGATTCGATTTTAAGCGCCAATGAAAAGGGCAAGATCAAGCTGGCTCATGTCGAGGACAACACGGCCGAACAGGTGGAAATCGTTGTCACATTTCAACGGGGTGTGGACATGGCCCAGGCCAGGGACGCCCTTTACGCCTTCACCGCCTGCGAGGTCAGCCTGGCCTCCAACCCCATGGTCATACGCGGAGAACGCCCCCAGGAATGCACCATATCGCAGCTCCTGATCGCCACCACCAAAAGGACGAGAGCCCTTCTCAAGCGGGATCTCGAACATCGCCAGGATCGCCTCGTCCAGAAGTGGCACCGTCTGAGCCTGGTACAGATTTTTGTCGAACACCGGGTTTATCTTCGAATCGAGGACTGCCGGACGTGGGACGCAGTTCTGTTCGAAATCGATCGGGGACTGGAGCCTCACAAGGACCAGCTCCGCGGAGAGGTGACCGAGGAAGATCTGGTGTACCTGACCGAAGTCAAGATCAGGCGGATCAGCGCCTGGGACGCTGAAAAGGCCAAGTCGGAACTGGAAAGGATTGATCGCGAACTGGCCGACATCCGCCGCGACCTGCGAAATCTGACCGCCTGCACGATCCGTTACATCGACCGGCTCATTGAAACCTATGGCGAGGGGAGGCAAAGAAAGACCGAGCTGACGAGTTTCAACACGGTCAAGGCGCAGACCGTTGCGGCCAGAACCGAGAAGCTTTACGTCGATCGCAAAGGAGGCTTCATCGGCACCGATCCGAAGATCGGCGAAGAGGTTGGCCCCTGCTCGATCCTGCACGATGTGATGGTTGTACTCAAGGATGGAGGCCTGCAGGTCACGAGGATTGATTCGAAGAAGTACGTTGGAGATAATATTATTTATTTGCAGCTATTTGAGCATAATGATCGAGAAACAACATTCGACTCGATCTACGAGGATCTGCGTACGGGCAGAGGCTTGATCAAGCGCTTTCAGGTGGGAGGAGTCACTCGCGACCGGCGCTATGAACTGGGTAAGGCGAAACGCGGTGCCCGGGTGTTTTTGTTCCAGCCCAGGGGTTCCCGGTTTTGTTACGTTCGTCTGCGCAAGAAGCCGCGTATAAAGACCGACCTGTACGTGGACTTCGAGGAGTACGGCGTCAAGGGCCGAGGGGCGGCCGGCGTGGTCCTCACCAGACACAAGATTTCCAGCGTCCGCTCCATCTCCGAGCGTGTCTACCTCGAGCGCCTTCGCGCCGAGGGGAGTTCATAACTGGCTTTCCTGACCGTGTGATACTATTCTGGCGCAATCGCATCCCAACTACTGGGAGAACCGATTCACTTATGAAAAGACAAGCCCTTTCGCTCCCGGTTGCCCTATTCTGTCTGGTCGATTTCCTGCCCCAGCAACAGCTGCTCGCTGAGCAGCAAAAGCCAAAGCCAATTGAGGAAGAAGCCGACCGGCCGGCAGGTCAGACCACCATCCGGGTGGGAGTCCAGCAGATCAGTGTCGACGTCACGGTGCAGACAAAGAAGGGAAACCTGATCACCGGCTTGAAGCGCGGAAATTTCAAGGTCTACGAGGACAAGGTCGAGCAGGAGATCACCAACTTTGCTCCGGTGGAAGCACCGATGACTGCCGTACTGGTTGTCGAGTTCAGTAACTACATCACCAGGCTTCTGGGCTACTACGGATGGGAGGTCCTCTGGGAGGCCTGGCTCGCCTCCCAGACGTTTGTGCGCGGCATCCGCGAGGGTGATTGGATCGCCGTGATTGCCTACGACTTGAAGCCCGAAATTTTGGTCGACTTTACTCAAAACCGGGGCGATGTCTACATGGCGCTGCGCAGACTCAGTACGCCAGCCTACTCCGAGAGCAACTTATACGACACCATCGTCGACACCCTGGACCGGCTCGAAGAGGTTGAGGGAAAAGTCAACATCATCCTCGTGACGACCGGACTCGATTCCTTCAGCAAGACGAATCTGGGGAAGCTCCTGAAGCGCGTGAAGAGCACCAATGTGACCATCTACCCGATCGGCCTGGCCGGCCATTTTCTGGCCCGCCATGACATGAATCTCCCGGCAACCTTGCGAATGGATTTTCAACAAGCGGAGGCCACGCTCAAGCAGATTGCCAAGTCAACCGGTGGGCACGCCTACTTTCCCCGATTCACCACTGCCTTTCAGGGAATCTTTCGGAATATCAGCGCTCTGGTGAGGAGCCAGTATCAGCTGAGCTACGTTTCCAGCAATCCTAAGCAGGATAGTAAGTTTCGCAAGCTGAGAATCCGGGTAGAAGTCGACGTGAACGGTGACGGCAAACCGGACAAGCTGAAAGTTGCACACAAAGAAGGCTATTTCCCTTCCTCCAGCTAGCTTTGAAAACTTGAGAATCCGTTTCTACGGAGTGCAAGGCAGCGGCTCCATCTTCCCTTCCCGGGAAGAGAGAGCGACCCAGCGTCGCATTCACGATCACGATCTGCTGACTCAGGTCTTCGACTATATCGGCGACTTTGCGGACGACCGGGGGCTGCTGAACTGCTCGGTGGAGGAGATTCTCGGCGGACCGCCCGGCAGGCGAACGATCAAGGCCTTTCGCTCTCGCTTTCCCAATGATTCAACGCCCATCTACGGGGGCTGGGCAACTTGCGTATGGGTCGAGACGGCGGATGGATACGACATTGTCCTGGACTGCGGAAGCGGTTTTCGGAATTGTGCCAGGGATCTGCAGGCCAAATGGGGAAGCCGGGAGAAGCGCCACCTTTACCTTTTCGGGAGTCATTCCCACCTGGACCATACGGAAGGATTCGACCAGGCAGCGGTCTGTTTCGATCCTCGAAACCAGCTTCACATCCTGGGGAACGGGCAGTTTCTGAGGGCACTGGATGCCAATCTGGGCGTCTTCTCCCGTCACGTGGACAAGAAACTCCTGGGAGTTCACACGCCCATTTTTTACGGGATCATGCCCACCAGGTTCGAGGCCACCGAGATTCGCGACTGCAATCGCGAACCTCCTCCCGATGACTCCGATCAGATGACTCGCAAATACCACCACGTGGAGGAGCCCGTGCAACTTGGGGAGACCAGTATCACTGCATTCGAGGTGAATCATCCGGCTCCCTGCCTGGCCTATAAGATCGAGAATGCCGGCCGCCGCTTCGTTTTCTGTACGGACCACGAACTCAGAAGAGGGGACGACGACGATGACCCCGGGCAGGTTGCCAGCCTCCAGGCCGAGAGTCGTCTCATCGAGCAGGCCCGGGGGGCTGATCTACTTTACCGCGACGGGCAGTACTTGAGAACGGAATACGACGGGTTGAAGGGCGTTGGGAACTCGGCGCCGGTCCCGAGGCTGGACTGGGGACACAGCTGCATTGAGGACATTCAGGAGATGGTGACCCAATGCCAGGTCTCGCGAACGCTGATCGGGCATCACGATCCCAACCGGGAGTGGAGCGAAAAGGAGTGGATCGATCAGTCGCTGCAGCGTAGCTCAGGCTCAACCGGCTGCAGGATCGAACTGGCCCGAGCCGAAACCGTGATCGATCTCTAGCGCAAAGAACGGTCCACCGTGTCTGACCCGGTTCCCCTGCCGGCGGGCCCGTTCCGGCCTGGGAGGCGCTACACCAGAAGGCGAGTGAGAGCCACGAAGGCCTCTTCCACTCCTTCCCCGGTTCGGGCGCTGCTGCGCAGGACGGGACACTGTAACCTCTCAAATGGCTCCAGCATCGGCTCGCTGACTTCCCACTGCTCGACCAGATCTGATTTGTTGAGGGCTAATACGAAAGGAAGCTTTCCTACATCTTCGCCGATCTGGTCGATCAGATCGAGAGCTACCTCGACCGTTTGCGCGCGAGTTCCGTCGATGACCAGGATGTAGCCTGAGGCTCCCCGGACATAGCGGGAGGGCACCGAGTAGCGATCTTCGACTCCCGCAATGTCCCACAGCAGCAGTTCGACGTGCAGATCGTCCAGATCGACCCGCTTCTTTTCGATCCTGACACCGACGGTGATCAGGTACTTCTCATCGAAAATGCTTTCGACGTAACGTCGGATCAGGCTGGTCTTTCCGACGCCGTAGGCACCAAGCATGCAGATCTTTTTCTGGATCATGCTGAGAAAAGCTCTCCTGTCTCCGGGGCCGCCCACAGGGAGGCAACTTTAAACTCGACTCCCAGGATCACTGAATCGGAATCTGTTCCACAATTCGCAGCCCAAAGCCTTCCAGCGCCACAATCTTCTTGGGGTGGTTGGTCAGAATTCGAATTTCGCGCAGCCCCAGACCCGTCAGTATCTGGGCACCGATTCCGAAGTCCCGGAACGAGGCTCCCGGAAAAGCGGTGCCTGAAGCGTCGCCGTGGGCTCGGGCCGCAAGTCTCTCCACTTCACCTGCCAGCTGCCGATCTTTGTCGGCAAAGCGGAGGTAGACGCAAACTCCTCTTCCCTCCGACTCGATCCTTCTCAGCGACAATTCCAGTTCCTGCCCGGCCGGGTCCAGACGGCTTCGAAAGATATCTCCCAGAACCGATTCCGCATGAACTCTGACCAGAGCTGGTTCGGGGCCGCTGATGTCTCCCTTAACGAGGGCGAGATGCCGGTCCCCATCGAGCTGGTTCTCGAACACAATCAACTCGAAGCTTCCGTATTCGGAGAGAAAGGGCACCTGTTCGACTTTCCTGACGAATCGCTCATTCTTTAACCGAAACTTGATCAGATCCACGACCGAAGCGATCCGAATGCCGTGCTTGTCCCGGAATTTGAATAAATCGGGAAGACGGGCCATGGTTCCATCCTCGTTCATGATCTCGCAGATCACGCCGGCCGGTTTCAGATCCGCGATCCGGGCCAGATCCACCGCCGCCTCCGTCTGTCCGGCCCGCTCCAGGACGCCGCCGGGCCGGGCTCGAAGGGGGAAGACATGCCCGGGACGGATAAGATCCCGGGGCCGGGTAGCCGGGTCGATGGCAGTCAGAATCGTCATCGCCCGGTCAGCCGCAGAGATACCCGTGGACACTCGTTGGCGGGCCTCGATACTGACACAGAAGGCGGTATCGTGCACCGATTCGTTCTGGGCCACCATGAGAGGTACTTTCAGGCGTTCCAGGGATTCACCAGTCATGGGAAGACAGATCAGGCCCCGTCCGTGGGTGGCCATGAAGTTGATCGCCTCGGGAGTGACCTTTTCAGCGGCCATGGTCAGGTCGCCTTCGTTCTCGCGGTGCTCCTCGTCAACGACGACGACCATCCTGCCGGCGCGAACATCGCGCAGCGCATCCTCGATCGAATCGAGTTCGGTTTGTGTCTCTGATGCAGACGGTGTCGTCATTCTCATCTCCCCGGAGAGTCTACTGTACAGGAGGAAGTTTCTTGATCCAGCGCAGGGAAGCTTTCTGCGGATTCACGACTTTGCTCAACTCGCTCACATAAAAAGGGGACGAGTATCTGACCAGAATGGGGTTTTCACGCTCGTCCAGGAAGGCCCACTCGCCTCGGCGATCGTCCTTCAAGACGACAACAGTAGACACAACTTCATTCCCGTCCACAAGGATTCGAGCATTTTCGGTTTTCAAAGGCGTGATCTTTAAGGGGGTGCGATTAAAATGAATCTTCTGCGTCTTGCCGCTGGCCAGCTGATCGTAGAGAGCCCTCGATAACCAGACGGTCGTTTCGTCCTTTGAACCCCTGTTCACGCCAACCTCGAACAGTCCGGCAAGCGTGAACCGCCTGGAATGATCGACAGCTCTGCGATACATGTGGACGATCCCCTGGTCCATGCGGGTTTCCCACTCCATGACGATATCCGGGCGGTAACGCGCCACTCGAATGACGGTCTGAGTCGTGCCGGCCCCAGACGTGTTTTCGTAAATCAGGATAGTATTGGCGTCCACTTCGAAGGACGAAGCCTGCAGCCATCCCCCCGAGGCGATCAGGATTGCGGCAAGAGTCGCCAGCACCCGCTTGACATGCAGCTCCACGTATTTACTGATCACGTCGACCTCGAGGTTTACAACATCCGACATTTCCAGTTGACCAAAGTTCGTGACCTCCAGGGTATGAGGAATAATCGTTACCTCAAACCACTTTTCAGACAAAGCGGAGATGGTAAGGCTCACACCATTCACGGCGATACTTCCCTTGGGAGTACAGTAGCGCAAAAGCCTGCCGGGTGCCCGAAAACGAAAAACCTTCGAGTTTCCATCCACCCGGATACCCGTGATCTGACCTTTTCCGTCCACGTGACCCTGCACCAGATGACCGCTCAGAAAATCGCTGATCCGGGCTGCCGGCTCCAGGTTGACGCGCTCTCCTTCTTCCCGGGCCTGCAGGTTGGTGAGGCGCAGAGTCTCCGGCGTTGCTTCCACGGTGAACAGCTGCCGGGTGCTTTCGACCACAGTCAAACAGACACCGTCCACGCTGACGCTGTCCCCGACACTCAGCCGGGGGGCCAGCTCGGCGCTCCTCACGGTCAGAATCAAGCCCTCAGGGCTTCTCGCGATCCGTTCGATACAGCCCTGGGCCACAACAATCCCGGTAAACATTAGCAGGCTCATTCTAACCTAGTCCTGTCAGTGCCGGTTCGTATATTCAGCTCAGCTTACGGAGCACCGCCAGAGTATGATTCCTGCACTCTTCGTTTCCCTGCGTCCCCGCCAGTGGATCAAGAACTTGCTAGTCTTTGCTGCTCCCCTGTTTGCGTTTGTCACTGATCCGCAAGAGCTGCTCCCGGTGGTCGGGGCCTTTGTTTCGTTCTGTGCGGTGTCGAGCGCCGCTTATTTGCTCAATGACTGTTTTGATCTGACAAGCGACCGCCTCCATCCGGTTAAGCAGCGCCGACCGCTGGCATCGGGTCAGATTTCCGTTTCAGCCGCGATGCTGGTTGCCGTCTCTCTGGCCGCCTCCGGTGTGTGGCTGGCCTTCAGCATCTCGAAATCTCTCGTCCTGTTGATCGGGACCTATGTCCTCATACAGCTCGCTTACAACCTGATTCTGAAACGGGTGCTGATTCTGGACATCATGTCGCTCGCCTCGGGTTTCGTGCTTCGGGCTGTCGCGGGTGGCTTCGCGGCCTCCGTAGAGCTTTCGCCGTGGTTTTTGTTCTGCGTCGCCCTGCTCGCCTGCTATGTGGGCCTGCAGAAGCGCAAGAGCGAGCTGGCAAGAATGGAGAATACCGGTGTCACGACTCGCCCGGTCCTGGCGCAGTATTCCATCGCCTACCTAGAGCAGGTGGAGACGGCACTGCTGGCAAGTATTCTCATGACCTATGCCCTCTGGACGATACAGGGAGCCCCCACTGCCGCGATGATGTTAAGCGTGCCATTCGTCTTTTACGGATTTCTCCGATACCAGTATTTGTCCGGGCAGGACATCGTGGAACGCCCCGAAGAGGCCATCTTTCGTGACCGCCCGCTGTTTGTGAATCTGCTTCTCTGGTCGGTGACCTGTTTCGCGATTCTGGCGCTTCAACACCGTTAGCAGCCCACTCGCCGATCGCTGGCGCCGCTCCAGTTTCCATGATCAGGGTTTCCGAGCGTGGGAGACGCCTGCGGGCCGCGATCGGCAATATGAAGTTTCTTGGAGTGGGAGGGGCCTCAGGGCTGCGGCCGGCTGGTGTGCAGTTCAAGAAAGAGTGGGAGGGGCCCCGGGGCAGCGACCGTTTAAATCCTCCCGGGAGTCGCCCCGGAGCCCCTCCCACTCTTTCGCCCTCGAGCAGCCGCTTGGGGGGGGGATCGCCGCCCTGAGGCGCCTTATAGTTACTAACGATCTATTTTCCAACGATGGATTAGAAATAGTAGCGATTTTCTTTTTTGCTGCTTTTTTCTTTTCTGGGTTGTGGAAAAAAGTTTGCGCCGGGAGCGATCGAGGATTTGATTGCCTCTGTGCAGCACGCGCACCGTGGCGTTACGAATTTAAGGCGCCAGCGTACGAGACGCTTGGTGGGAGACTTTCGAACGCCACGGTGCACAGACAGCAAACGCATACTCTAGATGCTGTCCTTCGAGGACTCGACTATAAGGGTTGCGCAAGGTCTGGGCAAGCGTGTGCTGCGCAGAAAGGAGTGGCGCAATGTTAGCCACAGAACAGATCGCAGCATGGGTAGGATTGGATTGGGCCGAAGATCAACATGAGATCCGACTGCGGGCCGCCGGCAGTCGGGAAGTAGAGAGGTATCAGGTGCGGCAAGACCCGGAAGAGTTGCACGAATGGGTACGCCAGCTAAGAACCCGTTTTGAGGGTCGTCCTGTGGTGATTGCCCTGGAGCAAAAGCGGGGAGGGTTGATGGCGGCGCTGATGTGCTATGACTTTTTGCACCTGTACCCGATCAATCCGAAGACGGTGGCGAGCTATCGAGAGGCATTTTCACCCTCCGGTAAGAAGGATGATCCGGAAGATTCGGACTTGTTGCTGGAGCTGGTGTACAGACACCGGGATCGATTGCGTTGTTGGAGACCGGAGGCGGCCCAGACCCGGGAGCTGGCGCTGTTGGTGGAGGGGCGACGCCAGTTGGTGGAGAGGCGCAAAGAACTGGTGCAGCAACTGCGCGGGGTCTTGAAGAGCTACTATCCGCAGCCTTTGCAGTGGTTTGCAAAGTTGGATGGGCCGCTGGCTCTGGAGTTTTTGAGGCGCTGGCCCACCTTGGAGCAGGCTCGCAAAGTGCGGATCGATGTACTGGGTCGCTGCATGGCACGACATCGAGTACGCTGTGCCGAGGCGAAGCTGCAAACATTGCTCGAGCAGATCCGTGCCAGTTACCCACTGACCCAGGATGAGGCTCTCATTGGAGCCGGTTCACTGAAACTGGTGGGCCTGGTCGAACAGCTCTCGGTTCTGCTGCCGATCATCAAACGCTACGACAAGCGCATTGCCACGCTCTTCGCCGAGCATGAAGATGCCGCTCTGTTTGCAAGCTTCAGCGGAGCCGGGCCGGCTCTGGCTCCTCGCTTGTTGGCGGCCTTCGGGTCGGATCGCAGTCGCTTTGAGGATGCTGAAGAGGTCCAAAAATGGAGCGGCATCGCTCCCGTAACACGAAAGAGCGGACGAAGTTCTCAGGTGGTCTGGCGTCGAGGCTGTCCCAAGTTTATTCGCCAAACCTTTCATGAGTTTGCGGCCTGCTCAATTCCGCAATCGTCCTGGGCTCGTGCTTACTACCTGCAGCAACGTCAGCGCGGTCTCAAACACCACGCTGCCGTTCGATCTTTAGCTTACAAATGGATTCGCATTCTCTTCCGTTGCTGGATGGATCGAGTCCACTATGACGAGGAACTCTACTGCCGGAGTCTCCAGAGGAGCAACTCTCCTCTTGTGGCTCTGATGCAACCGGCTTGTGGATAAGCTTCAAAAAAAAGGGAGACAATTCTCTTGACTTATGAGCTCAGATGTCTCCCACATTTCAGTCTGGACGTTAGGTATTGAGATGCGGTTGTCGTAGGATAAGGCCATGCCCAACTGGACGTCTGAGACCGCACTGCAGCGGCAATTGTCCAGGGTCAGGCTTTCTCCGAAGCTGTCCGGCGGCCTGGTTCTGGTTCTTGTTGGTCTCGGACCCCTGGCAGCTTGGCTGATCGCCGAATCGGAGCGTCAGAACTTCTCGACCAGCTTCCTCCTTTTCGCCCCTGCCACGGTGCTTCTGGTGCTGGTGTCGCACACGATTCTCAGCCTGCGCTTCCTTCAGTCTATTGAGGAACTGCGCAGTCGCACCGTACTGGATGACGACGAATTCTCGGCGACTCTTCTTCAAACCAGTCCCTTGAAGGTGGCTCACGAGCTGGTCGCTCTTGTGGCGGCTGCCGCGCTGGCCACTCTGGTGGGTCGGTGGGCTCAGACGATGCCGGGTCAGCCCTCCGGATGGGTTCTCCTGCCCGGACCGATTCTGGCTATCGGTCTGATCGGCTGGCTCTCCTATGTGAATCTGGCCCGAACCCACCATCTGGCCTTGATTCACAGGTCACCGATCGGGCCTGTCAGCCTGGCCACACACTGGCGCGATCCGGTAGTCCGCTGGAGCGTTGGCGTTGGGCTGCATCTCACGTTGATCACGGTGATTTCATTCCTGGCCCTGCTCCGGGATGGAAGACTAGCCCTGGTGGCTCTGTTTTGCCTTTTGAGCGCCCTGGGTTATCTGCTCAACGGGATCTGGGGGTACCTGATTTCCTCGGTCTACGAGTCGCGGATTCTTTACGCCTTTGTCTTGATCCTTATCACTGCCGGCGCGGGAACAGCGGGCTACCACTTTCTGGAAGGCTGGCCCTGGTCCGATGGTCTGTACATGACTGTGATTACCATGACGACGGTGGGTTACGGCGAGACACGAGAACTGACCCAGGTGGGTAGGGGTTTCACCATGCTCCTGGTCGTCACATCAATCGGGATCGCCGGATACGCGATTTCCACGGTGGCGGCCTACGTTGTCGAGGGGGAATTCAATCGAGTCTTTCGAGGTCGAAAAATGGATAAACGAATTGCCCGGATGCGGGATCATATTGTGTTGTGCGGTGCCGGCAGAACCGGCGTTGAGATCGCTCAGGAGTTGTACAAGACACTGACCCCCTTTGTGATTATCGAGAAGGACGAGAAGGCTTTGCAGCGCATTCCGTTTCTGAAGGAAATCCCGTATCTGCAGGGGGATGCCACCAGAGACTCGATCTTGCGAAGATCCGGAGTCGAGGGAGCACGGGGTCTGCTGGCCGTTTTGCCGGATGACCAGGCCAATGTTTTCCTGGTTCTGACCGTGCGGGCTCTGAGCCCCAAGCTTCGCATTATTGCCAGGCTGACCGACGCCGCCAACCGCCAGAAGTTGCTGCGAGCGGGAGCGGATGCAGTCGTTCAAACGCAGGCGATCGGTGGCCTGCGAATGGCATCGATGATGATCCGACCCTCAGTCGTGACCTTTCTGGACAAGATGCTGCGCGTGACGGGGGAGACTCTCCGTGTCGAGGAGGTCGTCGCCACCCCCGCCATGCAGGGGAAGACCCTGAGACAGTTGGACTTGAATGACCGGACCGGCCTTCTGGTGGTGGCTCTGCAGCGACCCGGCGAACAGGAGTATTCCTTCAATCCAAAGCCGGAGACCGAGTTAGGCGAAGGCGATGTGCTGATCGTGATCGGCTCGCCCCGGCAAGTCCGGGAAGCCAGGGAAATCTAAAGGCTCTGGCCGGGCTTTCGGGGGAGCTTGTCTCGGAGGTCGCCAATGCAGTTTAGCCCCGCAGACTACTTCGTTCTGTTCGCTTACCTCGTTGCCACCGCGCTGTTTGGCATCTGGTTGGGGCGGGGCCAGGGCAACACCACGGACTATTTTCTGGGAGGCCGGCGGCTTCCGTGGTGGGCTCTGTCGTTTTCGATAGTGGCCACCGAGACGAGCACCCTCACTTTCATCGGGGCCCCCGCATTTGCTTACGATCGAAACCTCACCTTTCTTCAGCTGGCGATGGGCTATCTGATTGGCAAGATACTGGTCAGTTTCATCCTGATCCCGTCTTACTTCAAGGGAGAGATTCAAAGCGCCTACGAAATATTGACGGTGCGCTTTGGTCCCAAGGTCAAGAACTTCTCGGCTGCCCTGTTCCAGGTGAACCGGACCCTGGCCGACGGGGTCCGGCTGTTTGCCACGGCCCTGGTGCTTTCCGTTGTGACTCAAATCTCTGACGTGTGGACGGTGATTATCATTGGCGTGATTACGATTATCTACACGTTCTACGGAGGCATGACCGCGGTTGTCTGGAACGACGTATGCCAGCTGATCGTCTACATCGTGGGCGCGGTTATCGCCTTTTTCCTTCTCGTCGACCGCATTCCGGGCGGCTGGTCGGAAGTCTCCCGGCTCGCTGCCGAATCGGACCACTTGCGAATCTTCGATTTCAGTTTCTCTCTCGAGAACCCCTACACGTTCGCCGGCGCCATTGTGGGTGGTGCCTGCCTTACCTTCGCCACTCACGGGACCGACCAGATGATGGTGCAGCGCTATCTCGCCTGCTCGAGCCGGACGAAGAGCCAGCACGGCCTGATCCTGAGCGGCGTCATAGTCCTGGGCCAGTTTCTGATGTTTCTGGTGCTGGGAGTTCTACTGTACAGCTTCTACCGGCATTTTCCTTCCGACGCTGTCGGCGTGGACAGCCAGCGGGTTTTCCCGGTCTTTATCGTCGAAGAGCTTCCCCGCGGCATTTCAGGGCTGGTAATCGCCGCTGTCTTTGCCGCTGCCATGTCGACGCTCAGCAGCTCACTGAACTCACTGGCCTCTTCCACCCTGAACGACTTCTACCGGCCGTATCTGGCTCCCGGCGCGGCGGAAGAACACTACATCAGAATGTCACGGGTGTTCACGGCGGGCTGGGGAGTCGTGCTGATCGCGATCTCTTTGTTGGCACGCAACTGGGGCAGCGTGCTGGAGGTCGGTCTGGGCATCACGAGCGTCGTCATGGGCTGCGTGCTGGGCGCCTTTCTGCTCGGGCAGTGGACCCGGGTCAGGAGTGAGTCGGCCGGACTCATTGCCATGCTCACCGGCCTGGGCGTCGTGATCCTCGTGCATCTCAATGGAGTGTATGGGTGGTCTATTCTGCCCGTTGTTGCCTGGACCTGGTACGTCCTGATCGGGGCAACGACCACACTGGTAACCGGAATCGCCGTAGATCGAATCGGGAAATCTGTCCAGGGTTAAGGGTTGAAGGTTATTCGCTTTGCTCATTGAGGTGCCCTGGCACGCTTCACTCTTGCCTGAACATCACTCGGCACAGTCGATGCACATTGAGGCGCCGACAGTTTGAAGGTTGTGGACCCAGTTGCCTTCCGGCCTGTATCAGGCCGCGAAGCGGCCGAAAGAAAATAGCCGTGGGCGCCAGCCCACGGATTACGTATCTCCGCCAAATCAAGAGCCCTGGAGGGGCGACAGAGACTAGGGTTGCCCGCCCCGCTTTTCCCGAGTCGTGAACGTGAAATGTGGCGTGAAACGTGGAACTTGGAACAGTCCTCAGCGCTCGGCCAATCCCTGGGAAGATGCAGTGGGCGGGACTGCCGATAGATAGTCCAGCTGGTTGTTCCCCGATTGCACCAGAACGTACCCTCCCACCTGACCCACGCTTTCCGGAACCAGCTGCGGGAGAACCCTGGAGAGGCGCTCGCCGGCTTTCAAAATGAACTCCACCTGTCCCGTGGGAAGTCCATCCGAGCCGATCACGATCAGTTCGACCATGGCATCGACGAGATTCGGATTGAAGAGCGCGATTCCTGTGAACGTCTGATCTCGCAAGTCCTCGGCTACCGAGTTGGCCACATGACCGAAAAGGGCGCGATTAAAGCCCTGATGCTGAAGCACCAGTTGCGCCCCAAACCGGAACGCTCCCACCTCACCAAAAACGACGTCTCCGACTATGCCGGTTCCGTCCGCACTGACGATCAGCGAACCGACGCGTGCCGGCATCCCTCCACTCGTCTTCGGCCCCGCAGCTTGGATACCGACCGGGCTCAACCCCAGCACCTGGGCGGCTTCGATCTCGAATGCTCCAGCGGGCGGCACCTGCACGGGATCCAGTGTCTGGATCAGAGCCCCGTCTTCGGCGACGGAGCTCAAACCAACGCTCCTTGTCTCATCGGACAGATTGATGACCCGAACCAAAGTCGTCAGATCGACTCCACCGACGGGGCCGTGGGCCAGCTGGGCCGAATAGGCCATCAGACTGTCGGAGGCTTGGTTGGGCGGGTTTCCGAGCAGAGTGTCCCCAACCTGGATCAGCGAAAAGCCTATCCCTCCCGGCTCGTCGAACTCGACCAGCACGTAGCCTTCAGCGGCAAACTCTGCGCCGAAAATCAGGGTCGACTCTCGCTCCAGGAAACCCCCGGAAGGGATCTCGACTTCGCTCTGGGTCTTCACGATCCCGTCAAACCCGATCAGTTTACAGACCGCGCCCAGCGGCTCGTGGTTGGGGTTGGCGAGATAAAAGTGGGTGGTCGATACCAGATCGGCGTTCCCTGCAGGAAAGGCGCCTTTCCCCTGGTGGACACGACTGAAGACGAGGCGCATGGCCCGTTCGGCTTGAGGGATCCCTCCGTCCAGCAGGCTGGGACGGCTTCCTACGCCGTTTCCAATCTGAAAGAAGCTGGAGACTTCCCGAGAACCGGTGCGCAGGCGCAGCCACCCTTTGTGTGCAGATGTGATCGGATCGCGGAACAGATCGCGCAGGAGAGTTGCCAGCTGGCCGAAGGGGCCGATCCCTTCCAGGACCGGGTTGATGGTCAGAGGCAGCAGCTGACCGGCAGCTCCCAGCGCCTCCGCGGCGAAAACCGCCGTTGCCGCGGAGTCGTTTCCGATGGCAATGCCGGTAAACCTTGTATCGGAAAGTTCGATGACCGGGAAAAGCAGCTCTTCGGTGGATTCCGGGGCCAGGAGAATAATCTGATTGTCGTTCAGGTCGAAGCTCTCCCCCGGGAATACTTGATAAACGGAATCGAGGCCGGACTGGGAAGGCTGCATCTGCTTGGACCAGTCGACTTGGCCTCCCGCAACGGTGCCGCCCGGCGTGATCCCCACGATCGCCTGCAGGCCGTCGTCTTCTGGAGTTACCCCGTCCGGAGTTGCCCGAATCTGGTCATATTCGAAACGGATACTCCCGTCGGGAAAAAGTTCCACGGCAAAAGTGTTCCCGGGTGCAACGCCGAACGGCAGGTACTCGGGAACGTCGATCCACTGAAACGTCAGCGAGACACCGTCGAACAGGGCCAGGATGCCCCCTTTGGGCTCGGGGTTCAGGTCGGTAAAAAGGGGAGCAATCCGCGGCGGACCGGACACGAAGCGGCCCTCGTCGCGAGGCGTGCTCTCGCTGTCGCCTGCGCCGAAGGTCAGGTTGCCATCCGTGTTCACGGTGACCCGGCCGTACACCTGCCCGAAAAAGCGGAAGTCGAATCCCTGCGGAAAAGTAAACAGCTCCTGGTCGTCATCCGTCAGCGAGGCCAGGTCGTTGCTTCCTTCGTTGGCAAAAAGGCGAATGCCTTCGACCGGCTGCCCCGCCAGGGCGGGCAGCAGGATCCTTTCGGTCGGATCATCGAGCTCCGGGAAGGCCGACTCGTCGTCGCCGTTGTAGTAGTCCTTCGGGAACTGATCGAAGCGTAACTCGAAGGGACCCACGCTACTGCCCTCGGTGAAGGCGTCGTCGATCGGCTCCACGAAAACGACGTAGGAGCCGGGATCGAGACCGGGTAGCTCGAACTGGCCGAGGCCCTCGAGCAGGAAGTCCGAAACCACCGAAACCAGACCGGCCGGCCGTTCCGTCCACAGCCCTTCCCCGTCGACGTCGATCGGCATGGCGACGACGTTGGCGCCCGAGAGCCCCCCTCCGCTGCGGCGGAAAACCTGGCCCCGGATGGTAGCCGTCTGGTCCTGGAATCCCTCCACCGGGTACATGTACGACAGCCATGCCCGATCGTCGACCCTGGGTCCCACCGGTCCGCTGCCGATGAAGGGAAACATCAAAGGGACAAAGACCCAGTCGCGGCGCGTAAAGACCCCTAACCCGGATTATGCAAGAACCGTAGTCCGGTGTTGAAAAACGACTCGAGAAGTGGCCCAACTCGGAAGCGGGCAGGTGTGACAGGCGGATTTGCGAAGAATATGGGTTGGCGAGGCGTTTGAGTGGTTTGGGGAGTGAATTTCAGACAGATCTGGGCCTGGATGAGTGTCGGAAGCGGTTTTTCGGGGGAGCTGGGAAAAGCTAACTGGAGTTCAGGCGACTCAAGACGAGGTGGAAGAGGGGTTGTTCGGGGAAGGCTGAGGAAAGATGGACCCAGATGCGTCGAGTGGTTTGTCGGATCCGGGCCCCGATCTTGAGGACCCGACGACGTAAGGTTTCGATTTCGAGCTTGTGCCAGGGGGTTCCGTGAAGATAGTCGCGCAGGCGCACGAACATCTGGTAAGCCAGTGCATGCAGGAGGAGTCGAAACTGATTGGCCAGGAATCGATGACAGCTGAGTCGGTCCATGCTCAGATGATTCTTGAAGGCCTTGATGAAGTTCTCGGTCTGCCCTCGGTTTGTGTAGTGGTCATAAAGTGATTGGGAGCAGAGATCGTCCCGGTTGGTAACTACAAAGCGACGATTGATGCCACGCTGATCGACCTCCACTTTGACAATGACGCGACGGGATCGATCCCAGCTGTGGGCTCGATAAAGAAACTCGTCAAACTGACGCTGTTTTTCCTCCAGCTCAAGGAACCTCAGCCGAGTCGAATCCAGCAGGGGCTCGACCACTCGCTGCAGGCGAGGGTTTCGACTTAACCCAATGACATACTGGAGTTTATTCTCTTCACATTCACAGAACTCGTAGAGCCGAGGCGTGGCAAAGCCGCTGTCGGCCCGAATCTCAATCTCGACATCCGTCCCCACTGCTTGTCGGATGGCCTCCACGACTCGCTTCAGAATGGGCACGATGTGAGAGGCAGCCCCCTTGTTGCCAGGTCTCAACACGGCACAGACCAGGTCTCCCGTGTCGGCATCGAAGATCAGCAAAGGATGCAGAATGTGGTTTCGGTAATACCCGTGGTAGAAGGAGAACTCCTGTTGGCCGTGAGTGTGGTCGTCGGTACTGTCCAGATCCAGGATGATCTTGCTGGGACGTCTCTTCTTCAGGGAGCGCACATAACGGCCTGGCAGCCACCGGCTCAGACGCATCAGATCCTTCTTGGTGACGGAGTTCTCCAGGCGGGAGAAAGTCGGCTGGGTGGCCAAATCGGGATCGCTCTCTGGCAACTGATCACAGACTGTCTTGAGCATCGGATCCGAGCGCAGCGTATCGGCGTCGTTACAGTCTTCGTAGCCGGCCACGATCTGCAAGACTCGTTGTCGAATCAACTTCAACAGGTCATGACGAACGTAGCGTCGGTCTCGACTTTCCGCAATACACGAACTGAAGCCCTCGCACAATCGATGTTGACGATCCAGGGATCCAAACAACAACCATCCTGCGTCGGAAGTGAGGCTCCCTCCATCAAAACGCGTCGTGATCTTTCTGTGGCTGTGAAATGGCAGGGTATTCTGGCAGACTGCTTTCAACATTGCCGTAGCTCCTGTTTAGGGTCATTGTTTCTCTAAACCCTTTTATATCAGAGAGCTACGGCCTTTTTTCTGGGCCCAAATCTCACTTGAATTCAGATCTCTTGCATAATCCGGGCTAAGTCTCCCTGACTGTGATCGAGGCCCAGCAGATGGCCCAGCTCGTGGATCACGACCCGTCGAAACTGACTGGCGACTCCCAAACTGGCCCCCCGCCCGTTCAAAACCGCGTGACCGAACTGGAAGTGCGCCCCTGCCGTCACAACGTTGGCGAAGCCCAGAATATTGTCGCTGGAACCGTCACCAAACAGATCCTCGATAATCGACCCGTCCTGATCGAAGATCACGGGGCTCCCCTGCTCCTGAAGCTGGGTGAGAAAGGGCACGTAGTTGGTGTGATCCACATCGATCGGCAACTGTTCGCCCTCGTCAAAACGGATGGTGGCCGTTTCGATTTCCCACTGCTCCAGGGTCGAGAGGACGAAATCGACTCCGTCCGCATTGCCGATGGATCCGCTCTCGTTCATGGGACCCTGGTCGATGGCGATGATGACGGGCTGGAGAGGGTCCCAGCGGGCAAAATCACCTGTGCCTAGAGGAGCCAGCGGCCCGCCTGCAAAAAGAGCAGTCGACCAGATAAGGAATCCTGCCTGGAGGGCGAGCACCGCCAGGTGGGATCCCACCCGGCCCTTGTATCCCCCTGCGGGCTGCGGGGTTGCGGAAACTCATTGAACGGACCTGCGGTCCTTGCTCCGCTGATACGCTTCGATGGTGCGAACCGCCTCCGTGAACGCCTCGATGGAAACTGGCCCCCGAGCCCGAAGAAGCTCAGCCTTGGAATATTTGAGGCCCATCCCGCGAAGCCGGTTCGGCTCCAGTTCATGAGTCAGGTTCTGGTTCCGAAAACCGTTCATGATCGACAACTTTCCCCTCTCGTCTGGGAGTACCGAAAAGACCCCCTGCGACAGCCCGGTTGGACTCGTCAATCCGATTCTGCTGTCGGCGGCCAGAAACAGAACCACATCCTGGCCCTTCCTGAAGACAGGGAGACCGGCAATGACAAAGCCCCTCGCTCGAGACGTCTGAAGCTGTCGAAAAACCAGGCTTTCACCGGGTGCCGTCCCCTTCAGTCCGTCCGTCACCAGGAACGCGTATTCGACGATCGGGAGACCGTTGCTGAGGGTCGCCTCCCGGGCCGAAACACAGCGGCCGTGAAAGATCCGATCTGAAGCCCGAACCATTTCGGGAAGGTTCATGATCCTGACCGAGGTCGCCGACACACTGATCGTGGCCGCCACGAGTGGCAGCATCGATGCGAACAGGCGCGTTGTCATTCTCATTCCTTCCCCTTTACCTCGGCTCCCCGAATCTCATATTCTACCGCGGCACATGGCGGCCTGTCGCAGTCTGCATCACCACATGAGAGATGCCTATCCGGGTCGACCGGGTTCATCCGCGGGCGGCCCGATATGATCGCCAGGCTCGTCCTCTGGTTGGTGCTGCTGCCGGTCCAGTTGCTGCTGGCGGCGGCGGTTGTCCTGGCCGAGTTGGTTTCGTTCGTCGTGGGCTCCGTGCGAGGTGCCTTTTCTGTAACCGATACCGCCCATGATCGGTGCTCGATCGTAATTCTCAACTGGAATGGGCGCGAACTCCTGGAAGAGTGTCTGCCTGCCGTTGTACGCGCCGTCGAGGCGGACGCGGGAGACCATGAGATTCTGGTGGTCGACAATGGAAGCGAAGACGACAGCGTCCCCTGGACTCGCGCGCACTTTCCCGGTGTTCGGATCCTGGAGTTGGATCGCAACCTCGGGTTCGGAGAAGGCAACAATCGAGGAGTGGTGGCGGCGCGGCACAATATTGTGGTTTTACTGAACAACGATATGGTCGCGGAGCCCTCTTTCCTGGGCCCCCTCCTGGAACCGTTTGCCGATCCGGACGTCTTTGCCGTCAGCGCTCAGATTCTTTTCCCGCCCGGTCAAAGGCGCCAGGAAACGGGCAATACGGATGGCCGCCTTGAGAGGGGCCGCCTGCATCTGAGTCACGAGCCGGCAAGGACCCACCACCAGAAGCGTCGTTTTCTGCCCGTGCTGTGGGCGGGAGGGGGGTCCTCCGCCTTCCGGCGAGACTACTTTCTCAGGCTGGGAGGGTTCGCTTCCATTTTCTCTCCGTGCTATGTGGAAGATACCGATCTAAGTTACCGGGCCTGGAGACGGGGCCTCCGGGTCCTGTTCGCAGCCGGCAGCCGGGTCGTACACAGGCATCGGAGCAGCTCCCGGCGGCGCTTCAGCGAACAGCGGATTCAAGAGATGGTCGAACAGAGAAAACTCTGGTATCTGTGGAGGAACTTCCAGCCGCGCTCGCTCCTCTCCCACTTGCTGCTGTATCCGATTCATGTCGGCGGGGCGATCACCGCGGCCGGCTATCTCAGAGCTCTGATCAGGGCGCCTGGCGCTCTCATTTCGAGGGCTGGTGAACCCACCCGCCGTTACCGGGACCGGCAGTTTGTGGGCTGGATAAGACGGCCGCTGGCCTACCTGAATCACTTTTCTCCGGATCGCCATCGCGACAGCCGGGGAACCGTCCCCCGCGTTCTCATCGCGAGTGCCTATCTTCCCCACCTGGGGCGGCACGGCGGTGCAGGGCGCGTCTTTCAGCTCTTGAGACGGGTCAGCGATAACCACCGCCTGACTCTCGTCAGCTTCGTCGAGACCGGGGAAGAATCCGAACAGGCAAGGCAAGCCGCTCCTTTCTGTCAGCGGGTGGAGACCGTCCTGCGCCGCCGGTTCGAGCCGGTCTCCCCATTTCTCTACGAGCCATTCGAAGAATTCAACTGTGCCAACTTTCGGGAATCGCTGGAAGGTGTGCTGGCAGAAGAAGATTTCGATCTGGTTCATTTCGAGTGGACCCAGATGGCTCAGTATGCCGATATGTTTCCCGGCGTTCCCAAGCTGGTGACTGAAATCGAGGTGAATTACGCAGCTCACCACAGTCTGGTGGCAGTGGAGACGAATCCGCTGAAGCGGCTGCGGCTCTACTACAATACCCTGCAGACGCTTCACCGCGAGCTTCAGATGTGCCGCAGGACGGACGGAGTTGTCTGCGTGACCGACACCGACGCAGCTTTCCTGGCGGGGTACGTCCCCGATTCCAGGCTTCACGTCGTGCACACCGGCGTGGATACCGGCTACTTTACGCCGGGAGCACCTGATCAGATTGAACCCGACTCGGTGGTATACATTGGAGCCTTCCGTCATGAGCCCAATGTGGATGCCATGCTGTATTTTCGGCGTGAGATCTTTCCTCTACTGCTGGAGGCCAGACCCACGACGCATCTGTACATCGTGGGCTCCTCCCCTCCGCCTGAGATCAGACGTCTGGAGAAGCACCCCAACGTCACGGTGACCGGTTTCGTGGAGGATATCCGCGAGTACTACCATCGGGCACAGGTCGTCATCGTACCCCTTCGGACGGGAGTGGGAATCCGCGGCAAAATCCTGGAGGGCTGGGCCGCTGAAAAGGCCATGGTGGCGACTTCGCTTGCCTGCATGGGCATCCGGGCCGGCCATGGAGAGAATATCCTGATTGCAGATGACCCGGCCGAATTTGCTCTCTGGACGCTGGCCCTGTTGCGCGATCCCGAGCATTGCCGGCGGCTGGGAGCGGCCGGTCGCAGAACCGCCGTTCGATACTACGAATGGGACGACCTGGGACGCCAACTCTCCACCCTTTACGAGAGCATCGCCGGTGGGAACTCCGATCACAGGGAAAAGAGAGCTTGAAGTCTTCGTTTTCTTCTCCGGACATGGGTGACGGCGACCGCCGACTCCTGCTCGTGCAGTGCTGTCACCTCCCCCAGTTTTTTTATCTGGCGGAGGTACTGCGCCGGCAGTTTCCAGCGGCTGTGCTGGACGCCCTCGTCATTCGGTCGGATGACCTCGACTTCTATCTCTCCAGGCAGAATCCATTCTCATCGGTCCTGACTCCCTCCTCGGAGTCTCTGGAGGAGGCGAACTACTCGCAGATCCTTTTCCCGCTGTTGAACCGCGGGTATCGATCGATAAAAAGGGCGGCTCGACGACTCCCGGGACCCGCGCTTGAAATCGACTACCAAGGGCTGGCGCGCCCTCTGACGCGGGTTCGGCTGGCGCGCTCGGTCGTATATCCCGTGCATCAACCTGACGCGGCCTTCAGAGAGTATCTGCTTAGCTTTCCCCACCGGCCTCTGGGCGAGAAGGTGCTGTTCGTACAGAGCTGTCATCCCTCTCTGGTGAACGCGACCGAGCCGGTGTGGCGCCATGCCCTCCCCGATTCCTGCGAGCTGACGCGTGTCACCCCGCAGTCGTTCGTCAAGAGCATGCGGCTGCTGAAAGGTCGCACGTTCGACTCGTGCATCGTTTTCTTCTCCGGCGAAAAGGGTTATTCGGGACTCAAGTTTTTGCCGTTTGCGTTGAGAGTGCCGAAGACTCTGGTCGTTAATGAGACCGGAGACTTTTTCTATGCCACGCGGGCGGGCCTCCTGCGGTTTCTCTACCAGAGAGTTCGCTTCGGGTCCTCACTCCCGCGGCCGACTCGCAGGATCGTGTTCATCGAGACGGAGGAGGTCTCTAGCTGCCGCTTTGCCCTGATCCGCCTGAAGTCGGCTGAACTTTTTCCAAACAGCGAAGTCTTCGTCCTATGCCGTCAAGAGTACGGTTCGCGTTACGCAAACGAACCGGGCGTGGACCGGGTTTTTGACTTGAAAAAAGGTGACTGGCTCCACAACTGGCGCACCTTTCGGCAGCTTCGTCGGGCCAATCCGGATATCGTCTCTGCCGTTTTCTCGGGGAGGCCGATCTTTCGCAAAGCCAAATTCCTTTTCCTGCTGCTGTGTGACCGCCCGGTCCTGGTTTTCAACGCTGCTGTGGAATGCTACTTCCTCAAACCGCGCACGCTGTCCCGCATGCTGGCCCGGGAACCCCTTCGCTTCGGCCCCTCCCTCGCTTCCGCACGGTCAACGCCCATTGTGGTGACCCAAACCGAGCACGCCGGCATGGTGCGTGAGTCCATCCGGCGCCTCACTTCCCCGGGACTCTACCCCGGGGTGCGATTGACGGTCGTGTGCCGGGCGGCCAACTCTTCGGATTTCGCCGATCTACCGGGCGTTGAAACAGTGCTTCCGTACCCGGGCAGCCTGGCGGGCTGGCTCCGGCTGGGCCGGCAACTGCGACAGCAGAAACCGGTCCTGGTCAGCCTCATTCTCTCGGGCCGCCGGTTTTTTCGCTGCATAAGCTCTTCGTGCTGGCGCTCTTCCCGTTTCGGTCCAAGCTCGTTTTCAACGCTCGTCTGGACGCGTACTGGCTGCGGCTGGGCACGCTTCGCCGAATCTTCCGCAGAGAGCCCCTCCTCATGCCCTTGCCTCCCGTAGAAACCCGCAACGAGATCCTGCTTATCCAGACCGAGGCCACCGACACGACCCTGAAGGTTCTGCAGACCCTGCTCGCGGGACGGGCCGTCGGGCGAGGAAGAGTCACGCTGCTGTGCCGGCATCAGGACCGGCATCAGTTTCTATCCACGATTGAAGAAGCCAACATCAGCACCTGGACTCCGGGAATCTCTCTGGAGAATCTGAAGCTGATGATGAGGTTGCGCGGGATCGACCGGGACGTGGTAACCGCAATCTTCTCCGGCCGGCCGGTCTTCCGGCTCCAGAAGCTCGCCTTCTTTCTTCTGCCGGCCCGCAACCGGCTGGTTTTCAATGAGAATTTTGACTGCTTTTATCTCCCCCGCCGCCGCTTCAGCAGCGTCCTGCGGCTGCCCAGTCTTCCCGGGTCGGTTGACGGTTTTTTGCCGACATGGAAGCCCTTGCTCCGGCAGACAACCAAGGTCGTGTTGTGGCCGCCCCGCTTTGCCTACCTCCTGGGCTGGCTCACAGTGGAAAAACTGAGGCGGGCGCAACGACTTCAGAGGGCGAGTCACAGCAGCCTCACCCGGCGGCCATAGAGCTGCGAACCGGATCCGGCGAGGAATGCAGATGAGTCAACCGCCAGGTGCCGTCGTCCTTTTGATAAATCTCGGTCCAACGGCCGTTCTCGCGTGAGAGCTTGCCGTTTGACTGGTGAGCCAGGAGATACTGGGAGGTAATCCAGGCGACGTCGTCCTTCACCTCTATTTGAATGTTTGAAGTGAAGAAGGCCAGCTCGGCCAGCTTTCCGAAGTACTGCTGCAGAGTATTCTCGAAAGTCTTGAAGTCAGAAAACCGGGGCGGGGGCACCGTATTGAAAATAACAACCTGTTCGGCGTAAATGCTACGAAGACCCGCCAAGTCTTTCTGCTCCCACGCCTTGACATGTCTTCGGTGCAGGTTGAGCAGGTGATCTCTCGGGTTGTTCCGCATAAGTCCTTAAGGGCCTTGATCTTAGCAAATTCCGACCCGGCTGTTCAAATCGTCCCGGCCGCTCCGGTGGCGACAGGCTCACATTCAACTCACAAAGCTGCCCGGGTTCCCGTCGGCATCAAAGCGGCGGCGTAGAACCCCAAACAGTCTGTTAAGATACACGAAGCGGTTCAAAGGACTTGGCGATGCCCACTCTATGGTCTGGCTCTCTCACTTTTGGCTTGGTTTCGATCCCGGTTCGACTTGAGGTTTCGCGGCGCAGCCAAAGGCTGAGTTTCAACCTCTTGTGCCCCGACTGTCTCGGCCGCATCAACCAGGTGCCATACTGTCCCGCCTGTGATCAGGATCGAGAACGCGCGGAGCTGAAGAAGGGCTACCAGTATCAGAAAGATGAATACGTAGTGATGCAGCCGGAGGATTTCAGGAAGGCGGAGAGCCATGCCTCGCGCAACATTGACGTGATCGCTTTTGTGGAAGCTGAGACATTGAAACCGGTCTTTCTGGATCGCACTTATTACCTGGTACCGGAACCCGACGCAGAGAAGGGCTACGCCCTGCTCCACCGGGGGATGGAGGAAACCAACAAGGTTGCCATTACTCGCTTCGTCATGCGCGGTAAGGAATACATCGGGGCCGTAAACTTCGCTGATGAAGGCCTGATGATGCACATCCTGTTCCACCAGGGAGAGTTCAAACACGCCGGTCAGGTCATCCCGGAGCTGGATGTCGATCTGTCGAGCAAGGAGCTGGACCTGGCCGAGCAGATTATCGAGAACATGTCCGAGGACTTTTCCGAAGAGATGCTCAACGACCAGTACAGGGAACGCCTTCTCGACATCATCCAGCAGAGAATCGATGGAGAAAGCGTAGTGGTGGCCGAAACCAGGAAGCCGGCCAAGGTAGTGGACCTGATGGAGGCTCTCAAGAAGAGCCTCGATGCGACCACCCGGGAGAAGTCGAAGGAGGACCACGAAACAAGCGAAAAGGAGCCGTCGAGACAGCGCCAGCAGGCTTCTTAGTACCTACTTTAGATGCTCAGACATTTCAGCCGTGAGCAGGCTGCCAAGATTCTAGAAATCAGACTGGGCCGTCTCCGCTACTGGGACCGCATCGGGTTGGTAAAACCAAGCCTTAGAAAGGGTGGGAGGGCGCTTTACGACTTCCAGGACCTGATTTGTCTCAGGACGGTCAAAACGATTATCGAGAAGGGAGTTGCGGCGACTCACCTGACCCGAAGTCTGAAGTCTGTCTCGAAGCGTTTTCCCGACGGCAGGCACCAGCTGAGCAGTCTCCGGGTCTTCGCACTGGGAAATCGGGTCATTGCCGGCCGCGGTCATCGCCTGGTGGACAGTCTTTCGGGGCAATATCTGCTCGATCTCGACTGGAACAGAGTTCGAGGTGAGGTCCGGCAACGGGTGGACAGTTTTGCAGCGACCAGAGGAGCCGCCGAGTGGTACGAAGAGGGTACCCGCTTTCACTCCGATCCCTCCACGCATGAACACGCCATGCATGCCTTCCGGCAGGTCATTAAACTGGACCCCGCTCATCGGGAGGCTTTCGCCCGCCTCGGTGCTCTCTATTACAAACGGCGGCGATTCGTTGAGGCTGAGCGCTGCTTCGTACGCAGCCTGGAGATTCAGCCGGGCGATTCCGGCGCCCTCTTCCACCTGGGTCTGGTGTTCGAGGAGAGAAAAAAGATCAAGAAGGCCCTGGCCTGCTACGAACAGGCCCTGCAGTCCGAGTCCGAGTATCCGGAAGCACACTACCAGCTGGCCGGAGTGGCCGAGACTCTGGGAGACATCGAAAAGGCAATTTTTCACTGGGAAGCCTATCTGCAATTCGATCGAAAGAAGAGCCTGCATGGACGAATCGCCCACAAGCGCATTCAGCTTCTCCGGGCCGAGTTGCAGGAGGGATAATCAGGCCGAACCGATGAGGAGCTTTGACGAGAGGAGATCGTAACTGTCCATGATCAGCCATGCCATGGAGGATTACCTGAAGGCGATCTACCTGCTGGGCCAGGAGGGCAAGAAAGTGTCCACCTCCAGGCTGGCCCAGAATCTGGAATGCTCGGCGGCCAGCGTCACCAACATGCTCCAGAAGCTCGCCTCCTTGAAGCTGGTACAGTACCAGCCGTATCAGGGCGTAGATCTGACCGAGGCCGGCACCCGCGTTGCCCTGGAAGTCGTGCGCCATCATCGGCTGATTGAGCTGTATCTGAAAGAAGTACTTGGGTACAGCTGGGACAGGGTGCATGCAGAAGCCGAGGAGCTCGAGCACGTGATTTCGGAAGAGCTCGAGGAGAGGATCGACGAGGCTCTCGGGTACCCTACCCGGGATCCCCACGGGCACCCAATTCCGGGGAAGGACGGCAGCATGAGCCACGAGCGGCTGCCTTCTCTATGGGAAGTTCAGGAATCGACCAACGTTATCGTGACCCGGGTGGATGATCGCGATGCTTCCGTTTTGCGTTACCTGGACTCGATGGGGATTCATCCCGAAGTGGAGATCCGCGTCCTCGAGAAAGCCCCTTTCAACGGTCCCCTGCTGATCGAGCTGGGTGCTGCGAAGCACAGTCTGAGTGAAGAACTGGCCCGCCAGATCTTTGTCAGGGTCCAATGAACGTCCCTCTCACTCATCTTCGGTTTCTGGAACGCGCCGAGGTTCAGTTCGGTCCCAAGACTGGAGTCATTGACGGTGAATCGACCTGGACGTACGCCCAATATGCGGGTCGTTGCCGCCGGCTGGCCAATGTACTGGAAAGGATGGGAGTGTCCCCCGGTTCCAGGGTGGCCTGCCTTTCCTACAATACCCATCATCTGCTGGAAGCCTACTATGGCGTCAATCTGGCCGGAGCCGTCCTCGTCCCGTTGAACATTCGCCTCTCTCCCCGCGAGTTCGAATTCATCCTCAACGACTGCCAGGCGGAGGTCGTGTTATTCAGTCACGGGCTGGGTCCTCTTCTCGAGGAGATTCGGGATCGAGTGGAATCGGTCCGCCATTTTGTCCTGCTGGATTCCGAGACTCCCCCGGACTGGGCCCGGCGCCGGTGCCTGGAGGACCTGCTGGCAGAAGAGTCCGCTGAAAGGGCTGTGGATCTCGCGGGGATTGACGAGGATTCGGTGGCGGAGATCTTTTACACGTCGGGAACTACGGGTCACCCGAAAGGCGTCATGCTCACTCATCGAAACCTTTATCTTCACGCCCTGGAAACGGCCCTGGCCACGTGTACGACGGACGCAGACGTCGTTCTTCATCTCATTCCGCTCTTCCACGTCAACGGCTGGGGAAGCCCGCAGTACCTGACCTGCCTCGGAGGCACTCACATTATGGTGCACAGCTTCGAGGTGAAGGAGATCTTCGAGCTTATCCAGAAGCACAGGGTGACGTTCTTCTCTCTGGTCCCTGCCATGGCCACGGCCCTCGTCAATCACCCAGCGGCGAAGCACTATGACTTCTCTTCTCTGCGCATGGTCAACATCGGGGGCGCACCTTCGACCCCGGGCCTGATTAGAGAATCGATGGAGCTCTTCGGCTGCGAATGCTGTGCTGGTTACGGACTGACCGAGACCAGTCCCGTCCTCACGGTCGCCAGGCTGAAAAACCATCTCCGGAATCGGAACCAGCAGGAGCGACTCGAACTCATGTCGAAAGCCGGCTATCCGATGCCCGGAGTGCAGCTAAAGCTGGTTGATGAGGGCGGCAACGCCGTCCCCTGGGACGGAACGGGGGTGGGCGAGGTGGTCGTCCGATCCGATTCCGTGCTGGAAGGCTATCTGAATCGACCGCGAGCAACCCGCGAAGCCTTCCAGGGAGGATGGTTCCACACAGGCGACCTGGCCACCATCGACCCCCACGGCTACGTACAGATCGTAGACAGGAAGAAGGATATCATTATCAGTGGCGGAGAAAACATTGCCTCCGTTGAAATCGAGAAGGCCATCCTGTCCCACCCGGGGGTCCTGGAGTGCGCAGTGATTCCTGTGCCCAGCGCCGAATGGGGGGAGGTACCCAAAGCACTGGTGGTTCTCAAGCCTGACGCCCGTATCAGCGAAAGCGAGCTCCTAGAGCACAGCCGGCAGACGCTGGCGGACTTCAAGGTCCCAAACAGCGTCGACTTCTACGAGGAGCTTCCCAAGGGAGGGACCGGGAAGATCCTGAAGCGCACGCTACGTGAGAAGTACTGGCAGGGGGAGCGGAGGCGGGTGAATTGAATTAAAAATTAAAAATTAAAAATTAAAGACCGGGCCCTACATTCTGTTGATTAACGCTCCGACCTGATCGGCCGAGTCGCCTCGACGGACAATATGAGGTGGAGAAACCGTCAGGTCGACCACGGTTGAAGCTTGCGACTCGGTCTCTTCAGAGCGGAACAGGAGCAGATCGACAGAGTTCCCGAACAATTCTCTCAAGCCCTCGGTCGTCTGTGGGATGTCTTCTCCAGAACGGTTGGCACTTGTGGAGAGCAGAGGATGGTCGAGGGCTCTAAGCCAGGCCTGCAAGAATTGATCCTCTGGACATCGCAGCCCGATCTTCCTGCCTGAGCCCACCACTGCTCTCGGTGCCTCAGAGCCGGCCGTAAACAAAAAGGTTACCGGCCCCGGCCACAACTGTCTCATCTGCCTGAAATCATCAGAAATCGCGACGTCCGCCAGGGAACTCACGGACTCGGGTCCAGGAATCAAGAGCAGAAACCCCTTCTCTGAGCTTCTTCCCTTAACGTCTCGGATTCTACTAATCGCCCGCGGCCGGCGGGGGTCACAGGCCAGGCCGTAAACGGTGTCGGTTGGAGACAGAACTACTCCACCTTCGCGGATCACGCTTGCCGCGGTTTGCACCGCAACGCGGTTAACAGAACAAGGGTCCAGAAAAAGCACCTTCCCCATAACGGTAGGTCGCAAGTTTAAGGCAACGCGCGTTGCTCAAAGACGACCAGCAATCGCTGTCTCAGGCTTTGAGAAGCGCCTCAATCACTTTCCCGTGAACATCTGTTAAACGCCGCTCGATACCGTTGTGATAGTAGGTGAGCCGAGTGTGATCGAGACCCAGGATGCGAAGTACGGTGGCATAGAAATCGTAGACCGTCGTGATATCTACTGCCGCACGACGACCGAACTCGTCGGTTTGGCCATAGCTGACCCCACCCTGCACACCGGCACCCATCATCCAGGCGGTGAAGCCGTCCGGATTGTGATCGCGTCCAGCCGTGCCCTCCTGATGCGTCGGCATACGTCCGAATTCCGTCGTCCAAAGCACCAGAGTCTCATCCATCAGCCCGCGCTGTTCGAGATCCTCGAGAAGGGCCGCCGTAGCACCGTCGAATATCTGACAATGTCTCTCGTAGTCCTGCTTCAGGGTTTTGTGGGCGTCCCAGTTCAGAAGCCCGTCGATACCTGACGCTCGGGACCCACAATAAAGTGTGACAAAGCGAACGCCGCGCTCGATCAACCTCCTTGCCAGCAGGCAGTTCTTGGCATAGGCAGAGACGAGCCGGTTGCTGTTCCTCGTACCGTACATCTCGTGAACGTGGTCCGGTTCCTCTTCCAGGTTGCTCACCTCTGGAGCAGACATCTGCATTCGTGCCGCTAGCTCATAGGAATGAACCCGGGCCAGAAGCTCAGGATTGCCGGGGTGTCGAGCTGCATGTTGTTCATTCATGAAACGCTGAAAGTCTCTGGAGTGGGCCTCGGCTTGGGACGAGATTGGGGTCGGCCTGGCCAGATTGCGGATGGGTTCAATGGCGTTGAAGACGGTGGCTTGGTTCTCAGGGGGTAGAAATCCTGACGACCAGTTGGCCGGCCCGGACGGAGGAATGCCACGCACGTCGGGGATCGCCACGTAGGTCGGTAGGTTGTCGTTCTCGGACCCCAGGGCATAGCTCACCCAGCCTCCAGCACTGGGAAAGCCTTCGTTTAGGAACCCGGTATTCATCATCACGCAAGCCGGGCCATGCGTGTTGGTTTTCGACGTCATGGAATGGATGAAGGCAATTTCATCCACGTATTCGCCGATCTGAGGCAGCAATTCGGAGATCATCTTTCCGCTTTGGCCCCGGGGCTTGAAGCTCCAGGGACTCGCCATCAGATTTCCGTTCTTTCCCTGGAATGAGACCAGCCCTTCTTCGCCGGGCAGCGGCTGACCGTGGCGCTCTTGCAGCTCCGGTTTGTAGTCGAAGGTATCCATCTGCGAAACCCCACCAGGGCAGAAGATCTGGAGGACCTGTTTCGCAAGAGGTTGGAACTGGTGTTGGCTAGCTGCGTGGATCGACCGCGATCCGGCCAGTACGGAGAGAGCAATCGCGCCTAACCCTTCAGCCAGTCCTCCCATGAATTCGCGGCGGCTTAAACAGTGCTTACATAACATAAAGAAACTCGTTCAGGTTGAAAAGTGCCCGGCACAGCATGACCAAACCATGCTCTTGTACCAATCGAACTGCTCGGTCTAGCTCCTCTGCTTCGGGCGATCGATTCAAGGTCAGCTGAAAGGCTCTGGTGACCTGGTTTTCAACGTTCTCGCCTTGACTCTCTCTGCGGACCCGCTCCGCGAAAGCCCGGGCTTGATCCAATACGAACCGATTGTTCAGGAGCGCCAGAGCTTGGAGAGGAGAGGTGGTCTCAACGCGGCGAGGGGCAGGCAGAGCAGAGTCCGGACAATCATACTCACCCAGCAACTCGCCTTTGACCGATCTGGCGGACTGGTGATAGACCCCTCGTCGGTAGGTTTGGGGCCCATAGTCCTCTTGAGGTACGTAGGTGGCCACGTTGTCCACGGTATATTTATAGAGCCTGAAGCCGAGTCCTTCCATGGTGGGATCCAGCTGCCCTGAAACCGCCAGAATCGAGTCACGGATGGCTTCAGCCTCGAGCCTGCGGGGTGGAAAACGCCACAGGTACCTGGCCTCCGCATCCACTCCCTCAGCTGCCTCATCGGCGTCACTCGATTGCCGGTAGGTTGCAGTCAGCATGATCTCCTTGTGCAGGGGTTTCAACCTCCAGCCCAGGAGCTGGAGCCTGCCGGCGAGATAGTCGAGCAGAGCGGGGTGAGTAGGGCCCTGGCCACCGGCCCCAAAATCACTGGGTGTGGAGACGATACCGTTGCCGTAATGGTAGTGCCAAACCCGGTTGGCCAGCACGCGGACGGTGAGAGCATTCCCGTCATCCGCGATCCAGCGAGCTAGTTCCAACCTCCGCTCCCCTTCCGGCGCCGACGGATCGAGCTTGAATCCCGACAGTAGATGTTCAAGTGTCGAGGGACTGGCCGGCGAGACAACCCCGGCGGGTTTCATGGGGTCACCTCGCTCGAAAAGTCGGGTTGGCTCTTCGGGTTGTTCGAATTCGCCAATGTAAGCGCGCGTCTCTTTGATTGCTGCTAAGGATTCCTGCAGCTGCGTTCTTTTGTTGAGGAGTTGCTCCCGCAGGGTTCGCTTGGATTCGGGCATGAAGGCAGCGAACAGCAGCGATTGGCGTTCCGCTTCGATCAGGGGAATCCGCCCCCTCGAATCGCCAAGTGTGAACCAGCTCTCCCCGTCCAGGGAACCCTCTAAGAGATACTCGGTCACAATGTTTTCCAGTATCTCCGGGTCATAAGCACCCACTCGATCTCGGGACCAGACAACTCTAGTGACGCGTGCCTCCTGCTCGAGCTTGAGGGTCAGGACGCCAGCTCCGGGTTCTCCTGAGTACCAAAAGCGGTCGAACTTGCCGTCAATGGTGAGCTCGGGGTTGTAAATCTCGGGCTCCGTTTCCGACTTACGGACAGAGCTCGCTCGGATTTCCGTACCTGCGCTGGAAAGGGCAACATTGCTGCTCTCCGGTCCGGCCGTCCAAACCTCGAATTCATCAATCACCGGCGGGCGGCCCTTATTCGTAGCTAGAATCTTCAAGCGAACGAAGCGGAGCCCAACCGGCTCGAACGTCTCCTCGGTGCCGCGGGAGTGCACTGGTTTACGAAAATCCTTGAAAAACTCATCCCGGGCTCTCTCTATCAGGGGTTTTGCTTCTTCATCCAAGTTCTCGAGACGGGCCTTGGTTTCAGCCAGCGCACTCTTGAGAGTAGACTTTTTCCGCAAGACGCGGTCCCGTTTGGAGGGAGCCATCCAGATCCGATCAGCGTGCCGAACTCCCTCGAATATGGCCCTCAATTGGTAATAGTCTGTCTGGAGAATTGGATCAAACTTGTGGTCGTGACAACGGGCACAGTGGATCGTCAACCCCAAGAATCCCGAGGCGGTGGCGGTGATCATGTCGTTGAGGTCGTCGGCACGTTGTTGCAACTGACCTTCCTTGTTGTCATTACCTACGGTGTCGTGTGGACCGGCAACCAGAAAACCTGTAGCCACTTCGACGGCCGGATTTCCGACCGCTAGCTGATCCCCCGCCAGCTGTTCCAGGATCATCTGGTTGAAGGGCTTGTCTTCATTAAAGGAACGGATAACGTAATCGCGGAAGGGCCAGGCGTTGGCTCGCAGGTGGTTCTGCTCGTAACCGTCGCTCTCGCCAAAGCGAGCGACGTCGAGCCAATGTCGTCCCCATCTTTCCCCATACTGAGGCGAAGCGAGAAGGCGATCCAGCATGGCTGCGTAAGCTTCATCCCGCGTGTCATTCAAGAAGTGTTGGACTTCCTCGGGCTTGGGCGGCAGGCCGATCAGATCGAAATAAGCCCGGCGCATCAGGATCCGGCGCTCGGCAGGAGCTCGCGGCCTCAAGCCATGCTTCGCCATCCGTTCGAAAACGAGTCGGTCGATCGGTGACTTGTTCCAGTTCTCCGGGATGCCTTGAATGGGGGCCACCCTGGCCTTAAGTGTCTGCAGTGGCGTAAAGGCCCACCACTGCGAGGCTGGAGTACGTTTCGCCTCCTGGTCCTGGCCCAGGATTGTCTCCCATTCTGCTCCTGCCTTGATCCAGTCATGCATTATTCGAAGATCTTCCGCCCCGAGTCGCGGACCTGTTAGCGGCATCAAGCCGCCCTCGACCATGGAGTAAATCAAGCTGGATTCCGGGTGTGAGGGAACCAGGGCTGGGCCCTTTGTGCCGCCCTCCAGGGCCGATTCAAGGCGGCTCAGGTCCAAGCCGGATTTCTTCGTTTTGGAATTGTGACACTCGAGGCAATTCTGCTCGAGCAGGCGCAGAGCGGGGGATTCACCGCTACCTGACCCCGCCACTTGCAGGCTCGCCATCACCCCGGCGAAACACAGGATTGCGAGTCTGCTCAACCTGATCGTCATAGCTAATTAACCGACATTCCCCATATCAACTTCGGATCCATGTTCCTCCGACCTCCCAAGCAGTTTTGACCTTGCCCTGGAACCGCAATGAGCAAAGCGAATAATTTTCAATCTTCAATTTTCAATTTTTAATTGTGACTCAGGTCATTCCGACCCCGCCACCGGGTCTTCGACGATCTCAAACGCCTGTTTCGTCGCGATGGTCTGGCCGGAGAGGTGGTCTTCGATCTCGACATGAAGCACATACCGGGCGGGGGCCAGGTTTGACAGGGGAAGCGGCTTGGCCAGGACCAGGCGTAAATCGGAGAAGAACTGGATCGATTGGCCGGCGTCTTCGCTCCAGTACTTGAGCTGCTTCCCGCCGCGCTCGATGCGGAACAGGGCCGAGATTTCCGGCTTGCGGGTGGACTGATCGAGCGAGGCGTTGTAGACCTGCAGATAGGCACCAAAGGGTCTCGAGGCAGAGAACTGGTTACGCAGATTGGGCAGGATCTTCAGATCGCCGATCACGAACATCTCTTCCGGCTCCGGGGAGTCCTTGAGCTGGGCAATGAAGTCGGTCAGGATCAGAGAGCTCAGCCCCAGGCTGTCAGAGGCTCGAGGCGAGGCTATGGGGGTTCGCAGGAGGCCGATGTTCTCGCTGTTGAGATCCTTAATGACGACATCGGCACGGTAGCGCATCCGGTTCTCCAGTATGAGCACTTTCTGGTAAAGGGAGCGCCACTGTAGTCTCTGCTCCAGCTCCTCGCGGCGGCAGGAGACTTCCAGATCGTGCTCGAACTCGGCCGCCACCCGGTTGGTCAGGCTGGTGACGACCCCGTAAATGGCAATCCGCGCCACCATCCGGCCACCCTCCTGCTGGAAAGTCAGATCCTTGTTGTCAATCTCGAGATTGAGCGGAACCAGGACCGACGTCTCATTGAGGCGGAAATAGTCGTGGCGGGTTCGAAAAGGCAGGCTGTCGTAACTAACATTCACGTCCACGAGCTGCTGCAGGTCCTTGAACATGATCTCCGGGGCGCGCTGGACCCGGACCAGAGTTTCGTATCTCGTGAACGGGTTGTCCTTGGCCCTGGTATGCATTCCCGGAAAGCGATCCCAGTTCCAGGGTGAAAAGTAGGGTCGGTCGGCCCGGCTGGCCAGGCCCAGCTCTTCGCCGATGGTCATCCCCGCGCCGCCCACGAACAGCAGAGCGTCCTTTTCCCACGGGGCTGTAGCCAGCCGGTATTCCCCGCTGCCACTGGGGTCCACGAATTCGATCTCGACATCGGGTCCAATGCCTTCAATGTGCCGGTAGCGCCAGATTTCAAAGCCGTACACGACGGTAAACCCGCCCCCCTCATGAGAAGGTCTCTGATAGTGCTCGCCCGGCTGGTGCTTTTCGATCTCCGCCGGCTGGCCGTGGATGATGTAGATCCTTCCGCGGTCCGTCTTCCAGCCGGGCACACCACTCTGAAAGCGCTCGTTGGCATAGGCCAGGCGCCGGTAGTGTTCCTCCTTGAATTCGTTTGACCCGGTCATTACATCGGGATCGCGCCGGTACCAGAACTGCTCGATGAACTGCTCCTTCTCTTCGGTCGTCTGGAGCCTCCCGAACACATCCCGTTCGTCGGGCGTGATGATGTAGGTGACGTCCTTCTCCACCCATTGCCTGAAGTAGTCCTGACTCTCTTCCCGAAGGCGATCTCGTCGAGCGGCGTTCTCTTGTTCGGTGTCCTGAGCGAGGCCGCTCATCGACAGGATCAGGACCGCCGACAGTGCCAACAGACGATTGTGGATCACCGTTTGAACTCCTTCTTTCAGCGGGTCGCGGGCAACTTTCAGATTTTACACGATTTCTTTCCGATCCGGCCGCACCGGCCCGACCGGCTGAAAGAATCCGAGCGGGCTGCAGAGGAGTAGTCACCTCCAGCATTCAACTGACTGGATCCGCAGCTCTCGCATGGACACTTTATCCATTTTCTTGTACCATAGTAGTCCAATTTCTTGGATTTCCTGCCGGGGGTGGCGGGTCGCAAGTTTTGTTTTTTCAACAGTTTCCTCCATGGTCCCTGTCCCTGGCACGGGAGTTGCCGGATGTTCGGTGGTGATTTTTTCTTCAGCGAGTTTTGCACTTCGAAATGGGGATAAGGAGGGTAGAAATGCATCGACTGACTGACAACGCTTTCATTGCACGCGGGTGGATTCTTCTGCTGGCCGCCGGACTGATTTGCGGCACGGCCTTCGCTCAAAACGCCAGCGTCTCGGGTACGGTCACCGATCCTCAGGGTGGAGTGATCCCAGGCAGTGAGGTCACGCTGACGAACGAAGCGACACAGGCGCTGCGCACAACGATCACCGATGACACGGGTCGCTATTACTTCCAGCAGGTTGCGCCGGGGAATTACGCCATTCAGGCAGAGTTGACCGGCTTCAAGATATTCGTCGTCCGCAACGTGGCCCTGCGGGTGGACAAAGCCACCCGTCTGGATCTGCAGCTGGAACTGGGCGAGGTCACTGAGATTGTCATCGTCACGGGCGCCACGGAAACGCTCCTCAATAGGGTGGATGCAACCATTGGAAACAACATCCGGGGCGAGCAGATCGTCAAGCTTCCACTGGAGTCTCGCAACGTTGCCAATCTACTCAGTCTCCAGCCCGGTGCTGTGACGTCGGGAGAAGTTGCTGGAGCCCGGCGTGGAATGTCAAACATTACGCTGGATGGTGTGGATATCAACGAGCAGCAAAATGGGTCGATTTCAACCCAGATTGGTCCCGATTCGACGAATTTCGGCGACCCTATCGTAGAGTCGAAGGAGCTGGCCGAGTCTGCATTCCAACCGGTCATTCGGGTGACTCCGGATTCGGTCCAGGAGTTTCGTGTCACTGTTTCCAATCCCAACGCACATCAGGGCCGAAGTTCGGGTGCTCAGGTGACACTCGTTACCCGCAGTGGAACCAATGAGTGGCATGGTTCTCTCTATGAGTTCCACCGCAACACCTCTACGACCGCCAACGATTTCTTTAATAATCGCTCCGGCGTCGAACGGCCGGCATTGATTCGCAATCTTTTTGGCGGTTCCATCGGAGGACCGATCAGTAAGGATCGGGCCCTCTTCTTCTTCAACTACGAGGGTCGAACCGATCGCAGCCAGGAGAGCGATGTCAACACGGTGCCTTTGCCCCACCTGGGACAGGGACAAGTCAAGTTCACCAACACGGACGGCGTCCTGCAGACACTCGGTCCTGAAGAAATCGTCGCCCTTTATCCGGAGATCGGTGGTGTGAACCCGGCGGCTACAGCAGCGCTGGCAATGGCCAGTTCGGCCCTTCCTAGCAACGATGACGGAGTCGGGGATCAGGTCAACACCCGCGGCTTTCGCTTCAACGGCTCCACCCCGCTGGATTGGAACACGTACACGGCCAAACTCGATTTCAACCTGTCGGATTCTCAGACACTGTTTGTGCGTGGCAACTATCAGTGGGACGCGGAGGGTTTCCTGAATCGGTTCCCGGGCGCCCCCTCGCCGACGCTGTGGAGACATCCGTTTGCCACCGCGGTGGGACACACCTGGACTGCGAACCCGACCCTGGTCAACACGTTCCGGTACGGATTCACTCGCGATGCCTTTTCCAACCAGGGCGACTCTTCGGACAATGCCTTGAGCTTCCGGTTCGTTTATCAGCCCCGGCTCTATCAGCGCACACTGAGTCGGACCACACCTGTGAACAACTTTGTGAATGATACTTCCTGGATCAGGGGCAACCACACCTTCCAGTTCGGCACCAACATCCGGTTGATTGACAATCAGCGCGCCTCCTTCGACACGGCTTTCGACTCAGGCGTAATGAATCCATCCTTTTACGCTTCCTCCGGAGCTGTGGTGGACATCGACATCGTGGGTGATGGGCAGCAGTCGGTCTATCGGAACGCGATCACCTCGGTGCTGGGTCGTTACACTCAGTACACCGGACGCTTTACCTTTGGAGCCGATGGGGCACTTCTGCCCGCCGGCACTCCCACGGATCGAGAATTCTCCACCGAAGAGTACGACCTTTACTTTGGCGACACCTGGCAAGTGACTCCGGAGCTGACGCTGAACCTGGGTATCCGATGGGGAGTGAACACGCCGGTGAGTGAGAGCAGCGGCTTTCAAGTAGCGCCCACGACTCCACTGGGAGACTATTTCGACCGAAGAGTCGCCGGGGCCCGTGCGGGGACACCCCTGAACGACCCGATCATCATCGATACGGCCGGTCCGTTTTATGGGAAGCCCGGGTTTTATGCCACGGATAAGAATAACTGGCAGCCACGCGTGTCGGCGGCCTGGTCCCCCAGCTTTGATGACGGAGTCCTGCGCAAGCTCTTCGGAAGCGGCGGTGAGTCCGTGTTCCGAGGTGGCTTTTCAATGGGCTATGACCGGATCGGAAGCTCTCTGGCAGTTACCTTTGACCTGAACAACCAGCTGGGGTTTGTTTCCCAGTCACAGATCTCGGCCAACACTTTCAATGTGACCGACAATCCAGGGCCGCTCTTTACAGGCTTTGACCAGGACATTCGGGTTCTGCTTGAGCCGGCCGGCCTGTCTGTTCCAGATAGCCTCGTGTTCCCGCTCCAGCAACCCTCCAACGAGGAGCAGCGCATTGAGCGCTCCATGGACTCAACCCTGGGCTCCCCCGTCCACTACAACTACAGTTTCTCGTTTGGCCGCGAGCTGCCGGGCGGCTTGTTCATCGAGGCCTCTTACATCGGCCGCCGGGCACGAGATCTCCTGGCTGAACGAGATGTTTTCCAGCAGAACAATTTCGTGGACCCGGCCTCGGGCATGGACTTTTATACCGCCGCCCTGAGACTGGCCGAGTATCGCCTGGCTGACGCGAACGTGGACACTGTAGCTCCCGTTGCCTTTTTCGAGAACCTCTTTCCCAACAGCGTCACTCCCTCGTGGTACCAGGTTGAGGGCCGCACGGCTACCCAGAATGCCTTTTCTCTGGCGTCCCGGGACGAAGGATTTCTGGACTGGACGTTCTTCCAGACGCTCCTGGACGATATCGGGACTGTTCCCAATATGTTCTTCCATCCCCAGTATGCCGCTCTGTCCGTGTTCAGCACGCTGGCCGAGTCGGACTACGACGCCCTTGCCATTACGGTCCGGGAACGCTTCGGCGATTCACTCTCAGCCGGCCTCAACTACACCTGGTCCAAGTCTCTGGACTGGTCCTCCGGAGGAGGAGGGGCCTCCCAGACAGACTATGCTTCCATTCTCAACTCGCTGACTCCCGAGGCGACACGAGGGAACTCCGATTTCGACCACGCCCACATCATCAATACCAACTGGTTGTGGGAGCTACCTTTTGGACGTGGCCAAAGGTGGGGCGCCGGCACCTCATCGGCGGCTGACGCGGTGGTGGGTGGATGGACACTGACAGGTGTCTTTCGCTGGAACTCCGGGCGGGCCCATGATGTTCCTTTTGAGGATAGCCGCTGGGCCACCAACTGGAACGCCCCCAGCAGCGCCACGCGGATTCGTGATCCCCGGGTAGAGCCCAGCAAAAGCGGAACAAGCCCGAATTTCTGGAACGACCGACAGTACGCCTATCAGAGCTTCCGGGATGCCTTTGCAGGAGAGGTGGGAGATCGGAATGTGTTTCGCCGGCAAGGCTTTGTCACCGTCAACTTTGGTCTCTACAAGTCCTTCACGATGCCCTATGCTGAGGGTCACGAGGTCACGTTTCGGTGGGAGGTCTTCAACGCCACCAACACCCAGCGTCTCGGTGATGCTGCCGTGACCCGGACCGAGTGGGGTACATCCGAAGACCCGCAAATCGGCCAAGCCTCGGCCACTTTCGGCAACATCACCGGTATTCAGGGCACGCCGCGGGTCATGCAGTTTGGCCTGCGCTACGACTTTTGAAGAAAGGGCGGCCCCTGGCCGCCCTTAGTTACCGGTTTTCGTTCCTGTAAGAAGCGGCCTACCGGCCGCTGCGCAGTCACTGTCGTTCCTGCCTCTGCAGTTTCCTTGACGGTCGGCTTTCCTTACGGCTGGCGGGCCGATCCCGAAGATCATCTGTCCCGCCGCCGAGCAGGCAGAGGCGCGAATCTTGATGAGCGCGCCCACGTGGAACGTGGAACCTGGAACGCGGGTCCTCTTCAGCTAAAATACCCCGGTGGACACACCCATCACCAGCGCCCAAAACCCGCAGTTCAAGCTCTGGAAACGGTACCTTCAGTCTCCCCAGGATCCGGACTGTCCCTGGATTGCCGTCGAGGGCCCTAAGCAGGTTCTTGATCTGGTTCCAAGACACAAGATCGAACTGCTGTTGCACTCGGCTGACGACTCCATTGCTCCCATCCTCAGCAGGCAAGCTCCGCCCACCGTCCGTCTCCGGTCGAGTCTGTTTGCCCGGCTTTCCGGAGTCAGGAGCCCTCAGGGACTGATTGCCTTTTTCCAGAAGCCGGTGTGGCACTGGGATGACGCGTCGGAATGGATCCTCTACCTGGAAGGGATGCAGGACCCCGGCAATCTCGGGACCCTTCTGCGCACGGCCCGGGCGACCGGCCTCTTTTCACTGGTCACAGGCCGCGAGTCGGTTTCCTTTTTCAACTCCAAGGTCGTGCGGGCCTCCAGCGGCGCTTTGTTTCAGGTGCCCTTTCTCGAGGGTATTTCCCTATCCGACTTGAAGGGACGAAACTACCGGCTCATTGCTGTCTGTGCTTCCGGCCGGAACGGTCTGCTGGACCGCCGATTCGCTCCCAGGACTGCTTTTCTCGTGGGCAGTGAGGGCAGGGGCGTGACCCGGGAAGCTCTGGAGATGTCTGAGGAGACCCTTCGCATTCCCATGGAGCCGGGAAGCGATAGCCTGAACTCGTCGGTTGCCGGTTCGCTTATCATGTACCAGGTGTACCTTCAGAGATCACGAAAATGACCTCCGACCTGTTTTCCGGCAATGAGTCGACGTCGTCATCACTGCAGCAGACCGCCCCGCTGGCCGAGCGGATGCGTCCCCGCTCTTTGTCGGAAGTCGTGGGTCAGGAAGACCTGTTGTCCGAGGGCCGGTTCTTACGCCAGGTGATCGATCAGGATCAGGTTCCCTCGTTGATCCTCTGGGGGGCCCCGGGCGTCGGAAAGACCACCATTGCCAGGGTGATCGCGAGGGCAACTGGAGCCCATTTCGTTGCCCTGAGTGCGGTATTGTCCGGGGTGAAGCAGGTCAAGGAAGTGCTCAAGGACGCGGAATACCAGCAGCGGGCATTTTCCCGTCCCACGATCCTGTTCGTGGACGAGATTCACCGCTTCAACAAGGCTCAACAGGATGCCTTCCTTCCGCATGTCGAAAGCGGCGCGCTCACGCTGATCGGAGCGACTACCGAGAATCCGTCGTTCGAAGTCATCTCGCCTCTTCTCTCGAGATGTAGAGTTGTCGTGCTGGAATCCCTGTCGGAGTCCGATCTGATCCGCCTGCTCAAGCGAGCCCTCAAGGAGAAACAGCGAGGCCTTGGATCTCTGCAGTTGTCCTGCACCGACAAAACACTGGGTCTGATCGCCAGTCACGCTAACGGTGACGCCCGGATTGCTCTCAACGCACTGGAAATCGCCGCCAGCCTGACCGACTCCGATGCGGATCGCACCCTTGGTCCCGAGGTCGTGCGGGAAGCGCTCCAGAAGAAAACGCTTCTCTACGACAAATCCGGTGAAGAACACTTCAGCCTGATCTCGGCCCTGCACAAATCGCTGCGTAACAGCGACGCGGACGCGGCTCTTTACTGGCTGGCTCGGATGCTGGAGGCGGGGGAGGATCCCCTTTACGTGGCGCGCCGGATGATCCGCTTTGCCTCCGAGGATGTCGGTCTGGCCGATCCCGGAGCGGTTGGAAGGGCCATCGACGGCCTTCGCGCGTTTCAGTTCATCGGACTTCCGGAGGGAAAGCTCGCGCTTGCCCAGGTGGCGATCGACCTGGCTCTTGCTCCCAAGTCAAATGCCGTTTACCGGGCGTACGCCAGGGCGGCGACCGATGTGGAGTCTACCCGGAGCGATCCCGTGCCGCTGCATCTCCGGAACGCTCCCACCGGTTTGATGAAAGGACTGGGCTACGGAGCCGGCTACGAATACGCCCACGACGATCCCGACGCCGTAACTGCTATGTCGTGCCTGCCTGAGAACCTCAGTGGCAGAGATTACTATCGGGCCAGCGATCACGGCTACGAAGCTCGACTCAAACGAAGACTCCAGGAGGTCAAGAAGATGGTGGGGGCCCGCAAGACCAGAGCCACTTGAAAACACAGCCGCCGACAAGATCCGATCGAGGTTGATCGCTGTTTCCTCTCGACTACCCCTATGGAGCAAGCCGTTCACGAATTCATTTCGACCCTGTCCTGGCCCTTTCTGGCCCTGACAATCGTGGCCGCTCTTGGTGTGCTGGCAAAGGCGGCTGACTGGCTGGTCGACGAGGCCGTCCACCTCTCGGCCCGGTCGGGCATCCCCAAGGTGGTTGTGGGAGCGACCATTGTGAGCCTGGGAACCACGACGCCGGAGGCAGCGGTTTCCGTCCTGGCAGCCGTGCAGGGAAGAGCCGGATTGGCACTCGGCAATGCCGTCGGCTCCATCATTTGCGATACCGGGCTCATCCTGGGCCTGGCCTGTCTGATTGCTCCCCTTCCGCTGGACCGTAAAATTGTGAATCGGCAGGCTTGGATTCAGCTCCTGTGCGGGCTGCTGCTGGTTGGGGCCTCGTTGCCCTGGACCCGTCTGAACGCGGTGTTTACCGAGGGAGGGAATCTGAGCCGCCCCAGTGGTGTCTTCTTTCTCGTTCTGCTGGCCGGGTACCTTTGGATCTCGGTCCTGTGGGCGAGAGGAGGGACTCCCGGGCTGTCCTCAAAGCCGACCCGGGAAGAGGGCGGGGGCGCCCTGGGGATCCTGCTGCGCCTGTTGCTTGCCATTGCTCTGGTGGTGGGCTCATCCTGGATCCTCATCCCAGCCGTCACCGAGGCTGCATCACGAATGCAGATACCGGAAAGCATCATCGCCGCCACTCTGGTCGCCTTCGGAACGTCGCTGCCGGAGCTGGTTACGGCCGTCACGGCGGCCCGCCAGGGCCACGGTGAACTGGCGGTGGGCAATGTGGTGGGGGCCGATATTCTCAACGCCCTGTTTGTAGCCGGAGCCTCGGCGGCAGTCACGCCTGCAGGCCTGTCGGCCCCGGTCCATTTTTTCTCGCTCTACTTTCCATCCATGTTGTTTCTCCTGGTGGTGCTGCGGATTGGGATTTTCGTCTCCAAGGATCACCTGACACGACCCTTCGGGGTGATTCTACTGGTCGCCTACCTCGCCGTCACCGTAATCAGCTACCGACCATGACTCTCGCGAAGTGAAAGTCGAAAGGAATTGGCCTTGCCCACCATGATTCCTGCGCTGATCGGACTCTTTGGTTTCTGTCTGCTGCCGGGTTTGGCCTTGTTGAAGAGGGGGCGCCCCTGGGTCGAGCAGGTGGGTACGTCGGTTGCAATCAGCGTGGCCTTGAACTCTCTTGTGGTCATGCTCCTGGTTCTTTACGAGGTCTACACTCCCGTCACCGGGTGGATCTGGCTGGTAGTTTTGATGGCGATCACCCTTGGTATGCGCCGAGAGCGGGACTGGATCCGATCCAGGTTCCACGCGCCGGTACCGGCGACCGACGAGGGGGCCTCCAGCGCAATGCTCGTCCCGGTGGTTGCGGTCGTGGCCTATAAATCCTTCGGACTCCCCTTCTATGCCTGGGACAGCATCGCTTCCTGGAACCGATGGGCGCGGGCCTTTACTCTCGACCCGGATTTCTTCGCCAGAACCGAGTTCTTTCATCCTCAATATCTGTCCTGGGGTATGAGTTTTCCCTACGTTCTCTCGGGGGATGCCTCTCAGGAGCCGTCCGCCCACGGCTTTGCGTTCTTCAGCTTTCTGATCCTGTGGGCCGGTGTGTGGCGGCTCTCCGTCTGTTTTTCGGTCCCCGGAGCCCTTGCCTGCACCGCCGTTATGGTTCCGCTGGGCGTATCCAGCTACGCGGGAACCGGTTACTCAGATATCGCGGCCAGCGGTTTCTCCTGCCTGGCCCTGGCGCTGGCTCTGGAAGCGTTTTCAATTTCGGGAGCTGCGCGGGACCCGGTTCTCCGGCGCTCGGCCCGAAACCGGGCTCTTGCAGCCGGCCTGGCGGCCGGCACAGCGTTCCACTACAAGCTTCTGGCTCCGCTCGGATTCGGCGCGCTCATTCTTGGCCTGCTCGTCCTGAGCGGGCGATCCGGTATGGGGAGGCGCCTCAAATTGTCGGTGGTGAGCGGACTCGCAAGCCTGGCTGTGATTGCCCCCTGGGCGCTGTCCAGCCGTGCAGCCTTCACGGATCCTCTGCTCCACTATGTCACTACCGGCATCCACGGAGACGCTTCCAGGATCGGAATCCTCGTCGATGGCGCCTCGATGTTTGTGGCGGGCACGACCGCTTTCAATTCGCCAGTCATAGACCTGTGTGTTTTCCTGGTGGGGTTGTTTCTCTTCTTGATCGGCTGCCGGAGAAGCGCGCAGGCGACTGCCCTGGGCGCAGCGGCCGGATTGGGTGCTCTTGTCTGGATGACAACCGCAAACTACGACACGAGGGCTCTGATGCCATTTCAGATGGCTGCCATCGTTCTTTCGTTGGCCGGCCTGGACGTGATTCTGCGCCGCTTCCGAAATGAGAACCTGCGCTACTCGCTGGTGCTCTCCCTGCAGCTCACGTGTCTCCTCGCCTATCTGATGCCCCAGCTGGCTCCCGACTTCCGGGTTGGCGCCGGCAGAGCCATGGACTGGCAACCTGGAAGGCACTGGATCAAGGCCTCTCCCCTGAGCGGTCGAGCCGAGAAGCTCAGACTCCTGCAACCGGCCCTCGCCGACCTGACTGCCTGGCAGCAGGCCCACCCGGAGTTCTCGGGATCGATCTGGACGAATCCTCTGCTCCTGGCCCAACTCGACCCGATCCAGGCCGAGAGCAGCAGAGGCTGGATGGGGAAAGTGGAGTGGGAGGGAGAGGTGCTCTGGAAACACGGAGACGTGCTGCTGGTGTGCGATTTTGACCGCGACACTCCCAAGCTTTCGTATCCGGTGATCGATGCACTCGTAGGAAGCCCGGCGACTACCTGGGGTCCATGGGTAATAGCGGCAGAGCAGAAAAGGGTCATCCAGCTTCAGGCCGAATATGAAAGCCTGAGCGCGTACGAAATCGTCGCAAATCCATAGGTCAGATTGTAGGGGCGACCCGGCCCCTACGAATGTAGGGGCGACTCCGGGTGGTCGCCCGCCACAACGGGCCGGAACAAGACCGGCCCCTACGAGGGGTGTTAGTAACGCAGGTTGACTGGTGTGGAGACCTATAGAATCGCCCAGGGGCTTCCCGGCTAGGAATCCGCCTCCAAGTTTTGTAGATTGGCTGTCGGGAATCTGACAGGCAGGCAGAATAAAGTCGAGGTGTTGACGTAATACCCGTGTCCAAGAACGACGTGGATGTGAGAGAGGAGGAGCTGTTGAGCAGGCTGCAGCCGGAACCAGAGAAGCTTACGGCCAAATCTTCAAGCTCCATCGAGACCGGGCCTACGGTCTGGCATTTCACTACACGAAGAACAAGGAAGACGCTATGGATGTCGTCCAGGACGCCTTCATGCGCGCTTACTTGAACTTGAACAAGTTTGACTTCCGGCGCGAGTTTCGACCCTGGCTTTTGTCGATCGTGCGCAACCTGGCCATCGACCTGCTGCGCAAGCGAAAACGCACGCGCACGGATGAATTACCTGCTGTTCTGCGGGAACGCAGCGACCGGAATCATGCCGACCGGAAGCTGCTCAAGAGAGAAATCCGGGATCTGATGAACGAGCTCTCCGAAACCAAGAGAGAGATCATTTTCTTGAAAGATTATCAGGGCCACAGCTACGCCGAAATCGCCGAAATCATGGACATTCCACTGGGCACCGTAATGTCCCGGCTTCATCATGCACGCAAGAAACTGGCTGCTCTACTCCGAGAGCGAAGAAATGTCTGACAAAGAGATCGAGGTACTGCTCTCAGGCTATCTTGACGGCGAACTCACCCAACAGGAGAGACAGAAAGTCCGTGTGTATCTGGAGCGGGATGAGCGCTACCGGGAGATTCTGGCCGAACTCGAACGAGTGAAGACTGAAACGCAGCACCTGCACTATGAGGAGCCCAGTTCAGGAGATTGGAAGATGATGGAGAAGAAAGTACTACAGGATGTGAGCCGAGGCCTGGGCTGGATGATCCTGTCGGTCTGGGCGGTCTCTGTGACGTCCTACGGGCTGTGGGAGCTGGCCACTGCTCCCGACGAACCGCTCACGGACAAGCTCCTGGTCTTTGGATTCTTTCTGGCAATGGCCCTTCTCTTCTGCTCGGTTCTCACCCAGCGAATACGCGAGAGTCGCACGGACAAGTACAAGGGAGTCTACAAATGATCGTTACCACGACGGAAGAGATTACGGGCCGGCGGGTCGTCAAGACCATCGGAGTGGTTCGCGGCAATGCCGTCCGATCGAGGCATCTGGGGAAGGACATACTGGCCGTTCTTCGCAATGTCGTCGGGGGTGAGATCCACGAGTATGTCAAGCTGGCCGCGGAAGCCCGCGAACAGGCCATGGACCGAATGGTGGAAGAGGCGGAAGAACTGGGGGCCAACGGTATCGTCGGCATCCGCTTCGGAACCGCCATGATCATGTCCGGCGCCGCCGAGCTGCTGGTCTACGGAACAGCCGTGGTTGTGGAGTAGCAAAAAAAAGATTAAAAATTAAAGATTAAAAATTGAACAATTCGAGATCGGCGTCGATCTGACCAGCAAATCTCTGAGTCTTTAATTCTTAAATCTTTAATTTTTAATTAGTCCTTACAGCTCCATCACCCGAATATCGTCGGCGATGTGGAGGCTGGTGCCGGTTCGAATCTTCACTTCGTCGGTCCCGACCCGGGGAGCGACTTCAGTCAGGACCAATCCCAGGTCGGAGATCTCGATCACTCCCAGCTCCGTGATGACTTTCTCGACACAACTGCTGCAGGTCACGGGGGAGCGGCACTCTTTGAGCAGCTTTGGCTGGCCATCCGAGTGATTGTGCAGCGTAGCAACGATCACCCGGATCCCGTTGAGCAGCTGGACTGATTCGTGGCCCGTGACCACGACATCGCCGCTGGCCGACACCTCATCCGCCTCGACTACGATCACACCCCCGGAAAGGTCCTCCTGTTCGCCCTCGTCGAGACTGCGGATCACGGTTCCGGTGGGCAGCAGTCTCCGCAGGCTCTGTGGCAGCCCGGCACCCAGCGCGATGGTGTCTTCGTTGGTCAGCTCCTGGCGCACCCGCTCAAGGATGATTCTCTGATCCTCGGCGCTGGTTCCATCTTCCGACATGCTCTTCATCCTAATGAATTGGGTCCTGTGGAAACGTCTCGTCCCTCACACTTGTTTCGTCCTCGTCCCGGCAGGCGCCACCACGTCAAATCAAAAAGCCCCTGGGACCGGTGTGGCTCCAGGGGCATAAGATCCGGCAACGACCTACGTTCCCACATAGTTCCCCATGCAGTATCATCGGCGCTGGAGGGCTTAACTTCTGTGTTCGGGATGGGAACAGGTGTGACCCCTCCGCTAGAGCCACCGGAAACTGTTAAAGATCGATGTCGTCGGGCAAACACACAAGTGTTTTGTGCGACAAAATATTCTAGGTCAAGCCTCACGACCGATTAGTACAGGTCAGCTTCATCCGTTACCGGACTTCCACACCCTGCCTATCAACCTCGTGGTCTTCAAGGGGTCTTCAGGCTGGTAAACCAGCGGGAGATCTAATCTTGGGACGAGCTTCACGCTTAGATGCATTCAGCGTTTATCTCTTCCGTACTTAACTACCCAGCGGTGCTCCTGGCGGAACAACTGGAACATCAGAGGTACGTCCAACCCGGTCCTCTCGTACTAGGGTCAGCCTCCCTCAAATCTCCTACGCCCACAGCAGATAGGGACCGAACTGTCTCACGACGTTCTAAACCCAGCTCACGTACCGCTTTAATCGGCGAACAGCCGAACCCTTGGAACCGTCTTCAGCTCCAGGATGCGATGAGCCGACATCGAGGTGCCAAACCTTGGCGTCGATGTGAACTCTTGGCCAAGATAAGCCTGTTATCCCCGGCGTACCTTTTATCCGTTGAGCGATGGCCCTTCCATGCGGAACCACCGGATCACTAAGGCCGACTTTCGTCTCTGCTCGACTTGTCTGTCTCGCAGTCAAGCGGGCTTATGCCTTTACACTCTTCGGCTGGTTTCCAATCAGCCTGAGCCCACCTTTGCGCGCCTCCGTTACCTTTTAGGAGGCGACCGCCCCAGTCAAACTACCCGCCTAACTCTGTTCCTCTCCCCGATTCAGGGGACAAGGTTAGATGCTCAATACAAAAAGGGTGGTATCTCACCATTGGCTCCACCAAACCTGACGGTCTGGTTTCAAAGCCTCCCACCTATCCTGCACATCCTGCACCGGACACCAAAGCTAAGGTGTAGTAAAGGTGCACGGGGTCTTTCCGTCTTGCTGCGGGCAACCGGCATCTTCACCGGTACTACAAATTCGCTGAGTCTCTTGTCAAGACAGCGCCCAGATCGTTACGCCATTCGTGCAGGTCGGAACTTACCCGACAAGGAATTTCGCTACCTTAGGACCGTTATAGTTACGGCCGCCGTTCACCGGGGCTTCAATTCAGAGCTTCGCACCGAAGTGCTAACCCCTCCTTTTAACCTTCCGGCACCGGGCAGGCGTCAGACCCTATACGTCGTTTTGTTGACTTAGCAGAGTCCTGTGTTTTTAGTAAACAGTCGCCTGGGCCATTTCTCTGCAACCTCCCTCGGCTCAGCCAGCTAGTGGCATCACCTAACGGAGGCCCACCTTCTCCCGAAGTTACGGTGGAATTTTGCCGAGTTCCTTAACAAGAGTTCTCTCAAGCGCCTTGGGATACTCTCCCCGTCTACCTGTGTCGGTTTGCGGTACGGCCACCTTCATTCTCGCTAGAGGCTTTTCTTGGCAGTGCGGAATCAACGAGTTACCCGTCAGATCTCTCCTCGGGGCCCTTACACGCCTCAGCAATAGCTCCACGGATTTGCCTATGGAGCCTGCCTACACGCTTCGACCGGGACTACCATTACCCGGCTCGTCTATCCCTCTGCGTCCCCCCGTCGCTGATAACGAATTACGGTGGTACAGGAATATTCGCCTGTTTTCCATCGACTACGCCTTTCGACCTCGCCTTAGGAGCCGACTAACCCTGGGCGGATAAACCTTCCCCAGGAAACCTTAGACTTACGGCGAACTTGATTTTCACAAGTTTTATCGCTACTTATGCCGGCAGAGTCTCTTGCCTGCGCTCCAGTTGACCTTTCGGTTCACCTTCACTGCCCAGGCAATGCTCCCCTACCGCACCCAAAACCCGAAGGTTCTGAGTACCCGCAGCTTCGGTGATGTGCTTGAGCCCCGTTACATTATCGGCACAGAGCCGCTTGACCAGTGAGCTGTTACGCTTTCTTTAAAGGATGGCTGCTTCTAAGCCAACCTCCTGGTTGTCTCCGCGTCTCCACATCCTTTCCCACTTAGCACACACTTGGGGACCTTAGCTGGCGGTCTGGGCTGTTTCCCTCTCGACTATGGAGCTTAGCCCCCACAGTCTGACTCCCGGGCTGTCGTTTCCGGCATTCGGAGTTTGGTTGGATTCGGTAAGCGGTGAAGCCCCCTAGTCCATCCAGTGCTCTACCTCCGGAACGAAACACCCGAGGCTAGCCCTAAAGCTATTTCGGGGAGAACGAGCTATAACTGAGTTTGATTGGCCTTTCACCCCTATCCTCAGCTCATCCAAGCCGTTTTCAACCGACACTGGTTCGGGCCTTCAACAGGTGTTACCCTGCCTTCACCCTGGCCAAGGATAGATCACTCAGATTCGCGTTTATTCCAGACAACTAGACGCCCTGTTCAGACTCGGTTTCCCTTCGGCTCCTCTTGATCTTCAGATTAACCTCGCTGCCTAGAATAACTAGCCGGCTCATTATGCAAAAGGCACGCCGTCACCCCTCATGGAGGCTCCGACTGCTTGTAAGTAGACGGTTTCAGGTACTTTTAACTCTCCTCGCAGGAGTACTTTTCACCTTTCCCTCACGGTACTAGTTCACTATCGGTCGCAAAGGAGTATTTAGCCTTGGGAGATGGTCCTCCCAGCTTCCCACAGGATTCCTCGTGTCCCGTGGTACTCGGGAATCCGAGCCCACTGCATTCCCTTTTGCCTACAGGTCTATTACCTTCTATGGATCGGCTTTCCAGCGCGATTCGACTAGGTTCAGCAGTGTTTGGCCTGGTCCCGCAACCCCCGTCCAACCGTAGTCGGGCGGGTTTGGGCTGTTTCCGTTTCGCTCGCCGCTACTCAGGAAATCGCAATTGCTTTCTCTTCCTTCGGGTACTGAGATGGTTCACTTCCCCGAGTTTGCCTTCATCACCTATGAATTCAGTGATGAATGACTCCGCTTTACCGGAGCCGGGTTTCCCCATTCGGACATCCCCGGATCAAAGCTCGCTTGCAGCTCCCCGAGGCTTATCGCAGCTTGCCGCGTCCTTCATCGCCTCTTTGCGCCTAGGCATCCACCGTCTACCCTTAGTAGCTTGACCTAGAATATTTTGGCGCACAATCGCACCAAAGTCTTAAGCCATGTTACTTGTGGTTTTGCCCATTATGATGCAGCCAAATTGTCAAAGAACTTCGTGCCCTAGGAGCACAATTTGCTCAGAAGGGCAAACCATCATTTTAAGCAAGATGAAGCGCGGTTGTCAACTCCGACGACTAGTCGTCGACCGCTCTGACGACTAGTCGTCACCGCTCAAGGCCGGAGCCGCCGATCGAGACCTCTGTGGCGAATACGGCTGGCACGTCGGAGCGCTCGGTGAAGGAAAAGAAGGCCCGGTGGGCGCGACAAGTCAGGGGTTGGGGGAGGGCGCGCCCACCAATCTTGAACAAACATGGAAATTATAACGAAAGGCAACAAATAAAGGCAAACAAAAGAGGAAATTCTTGGGTCAGATGGGCTGGCAGCCACTGGTAGGGTGCACCGGAGGCCGATTCATCCTTTCAACTGACAAAAAAGTCTCTTTGAGCGTCTTTTCGGGGAGGTCCCATCGCCACGTCTGTCTCTCATGTCACATGCGGACCGGCCGGCTCGGAGGCTGGCAGGTAGGACAGAAGTGGGTCCCCCGCTGGGAAACGACAATCTTCTCGACTGGTGTTCCACACCGAACACAATCTTCGCCGCGCCTCCCGTACACCAGCAACTCTTCCTGAAAGCTCCCGGTTTCCCCGTCGCTGTTGATATAGTCGCGCATCGAAGTCCCGCCGAAGTGGATTCCCTTCTGCAGCACCCCCTTGATCGAGTGGAAAAGCCGTTCCTTCTCATAGCGGCGAAGGGTCCTCACTCGTCTCAAGGGATGGACACAGGCCTGGAAGAGAGCTTCATCCGCATAGATGTTTCCGACTCCGGCCACGAATCGCTGGTCCAGGAGGAGAGACTTGACGGCCAGCGTCCGTCCCGCAAAGCCGCCCAGGAATGCATCCAGCCGGTATTCATCGGAGAACGGCTCCAGGCCGAGGCGTGCAAAAAAGCGATCCCGCGAGGCCTCGGCCCGCGAAAGCAGGTACACTTTGCCGAACATCCGAGTGTCGCGATACAGAAGGGAGGAGCCGTTTTCAAAATGAACCTGTAAGTGCGTGTGCCGGTCGGGAGCGTGCTGCCGCACGCGCTGCAAACCCGTTACAGGGTGGCGCAGAAAACCGTCCGCGTCCGGGAACTCCGGCAGTCGCAGAGTGAGCTGACCGGTCATTCCGAGGTGAACGACCAGGGTTTTCTCGCTCAACCGGAAGATGAGAAACTTCCCCAGCCGCGCCAGCTCTACAAAGCATTCCCCTTCCAGGGCGGCTGCCATCCGGGCCGGTTCGGTTTGAAAGATTCTAGAGCCGGTGGCCTCGATAGCGAGGATCTCCAGTCTCTCGACCCGGCCCTTGAGACCACGCCGAATCGTCTCCACTTCGGGAAGTTCGGGCATTTCTTGGCAGCTGGCTATCGGTTACTGCTTGAAAGTTAAAAGTTAAAGGTTGAAGGTTGAACTTTCAACTCGCAAGGAGGGCGATAGTCACCTTCTACTGTTAGGGATGGGCCTGACAGAGGACCCATGGCAAGAAGCTGAGCGATGCACGAGCACATCATCCGTGATCTGGCCCTGATCGTCGTCCTGGGGATTGCTGCCCAGTGGTTGGCCTGGCAGCTACGGCTCCCGTCCATTCTGCTGCTCTTGACTTTCGGTTTCCTGGCCGGGCCGGTCACGCACCTGCTCGACCCCGACGAGCTCTTTTCGGATCTGCTCTTCCCCTTCGTCTCGCTCTCCGTCGGCCTGATTCTTTTCGAAGGGGGGCTCACGCTCAAGTTCTCTCAGATCCGTGAGGTGCACCGATCGGTACGGAATCTGATCTCGATCGGAGCGGCCATCACCTGGGTTCTGGGGTCGGCGGCGGCTTATTTAGTGCTCGACCTGGGCCTGGCACTCTCGGTCCTGTTGGGGGCCATACTTGTGGTCACCGGGCCGACCGTCGTGATTCCCCTTCTCCGTCATGTCCGGCCGGTTCGCAGGGTTGCCTCGGTGGCTCGCTGGGAGGGGATCGTGATCGATCCGGTGGGGGCGACTCTGGCGGTTCTGATCTACGAAGCCCTGCTCATCGAAGGCTGGCAGGACGCCACCGGCCATGCTCTCCTTGGATTATTCAAGACCATCGCCGTCGGAGTCGCTGCAGGTGGGCTGGGGGCCGTGATACTCGTGCTGCTGCTTCGCTACTACTGGGTTCCTGATTACCTGCAGACTTCGTTCACTCTCATGATCGTGGTGATTGTGTTTGCCCTGTCCAACCAGCTACAGCACGAATCGGGGCTGCTTTCCGTGACTCTCATGGGAATTGTACTCGCTAACCAGAAAAAGGCCGGCGTGCAGCACATCGTGGTATTCAAGGAAACTCTGACCGTTCTGCTGATCTCGTCGCTCTTCGTTCTGCTGGCAGCCCGGGTCGAGTTGAGCGAGTTGGCCCTGATCGACTTTCGCAGCTATCTCTTCGTGGCCCTGATGATCCTGCTGGTGCGGCCCATCTCCGTCTTCGCCGCCACCTGGGGCACCCGCCTCGAGTGGGAGGAACGCTGTTTTCTGGCCTGGCTGGCTCCCCGTGGAATCGTAGCGGCCGCCGTGGCCTCAATCTTTTCCCTGCGCCTGCAAGAGGCCGGTTTCGAACAGGCCGGCAGCATCGTTCCGATTACGTTCCTGGTCATAGTCGCGACGGTGAGTGTCTACGGCCTGACGGCCAGACCACTGGCCCAGAAACTGAAGCTGGCAGAGGCTACGCCTCAGGGTTTTCTGATCCTGGGAGCCCACTCCTGGTGCCGGACTCTGGCCGGACGACTGCAGTCGCTGGGCTTTCGCGTCGCGCTGATCGATCGCAACCGGCACAAGGTTCGGCAGGCTCGATTGTCCGGCCTCACCGCCTGGCACGGCAACGCGGTCCGGGAAGATGCCGAGCACATCGACTTGAGCGGGCTGGGAAGGTTCCTGGCCATGAGCGCAAACGACGAAGCCAACTCCCTGGCCTGTCTCAACTTTCGGGAAGTGTTCGGGCGAGCCGGAGTCTACCAGCTCGTACCGCGGGCGGAATCCCGGTCTGGAACCGCCAGGCACTTGCGCGGCCGGCTTCTGTTTGGCAGAGAAGCAACCTTCGATCATCTGGAAGCCCGCTTCGAAGCCGGAGCCGAGATCAAGGTCACCAAGCTGACGCCCGAGTTCGATGAAAGGGCGTACCGCGAGCTCTACGGTTCTTCCGCCATCCCCTTGTTCGTGATCCTTAGCAATGGTCTAATCCAACTGGCGGCCACCGATCGCCCCATTACCCCCAAACGTGGCCGCACCATCATCAGCCTGGTCGATCCCTGACGCCACCCGTTGAACCCTCAACGTTTAACCTTCAACGTTTAACCTTCAACCTTTAATCCATCTACGATAGTATTTCCCAGTCCCGCTCGGGGGTCGTCCAATGGTAGGACAGCGGCCTTTGGAGCCGCCGATCCAGGTTCGAGTCCTGGCCCCCGAGCCAGACTTGCCTCCAAACGCAGCGTTCGAGGTGCCGGATCCCGCCAAGCCCCCGCGTTGCGCCGGATCCTGCGCAGCGGAAAGGCGGTTGACCCTCATTCACATGATGGAGGGATGGTGTAACGGAACGTCTTCGCCCCCGATCAGGTTCCTGCACTTCAAGACCTGCTGGCGGTGTGCGCTGAAGAAAACCTCAGAGGCCAGCGCGTGGTTATCAAAGATGCGCAGCAGCAGGGCGTGGTCGACCGCGTGTAAACTTGCCAAAGTCCGGAGAAGTTTTCCGTAGGAAGTCGCGAAGTCGATGGATTTAAAGCTGGAAACGGGCTGCTCCACGCAGGTCAGCCGCTGCACCTGTCCGACGACTCCGCCCTGCAGTGATAGCTCTACGAACGGGACCAGCTCACAGGCCATCAGATAAGTGTCGCGATCGTCGGGGAGCCGATCCATGGAGCGGACCGCCAACTCCGCCGCCTTACGGTCGTAGAGCCGATAGCCGCTCTGCAGATCCAGGGGATAGCCGTTCCAGTAGCGGCGGTCGAGAACCCCTCCCTGAGCACCCAGCAGGAATTCCGTGAAGCTCTCGAAGATCCCGTTCGTCAGAAGCTCCCACTCCTTGCGTACCCACTCCATAGGCCTTGTCAACGAGGGACGACACCCAAAGATTGAGACCGCCGGGTCGGGGAGTCTTCTGTCGATCTCCTCCGCCAGCTGCACCATACGCCCCAGGTCCTGGAGCACATGATCTCCGTCGCAGTCCCGGGTCACCAGGTACCGCACCTCTTCCTGCAGCAGCCGTCGCAGCCCTTCGCGAACCGCTCCCATCTTTCCCTGATTTCGGTCTAGACGAATGGTTAGACAATCCAGCCCGAGGTCTTTGCTGAGCCGGTCCAGGATGTTCTCGGCGGTGGTAGCTCGATCTACGACAAAGACGACGTTACTCGAATCAAGGAACAGGTGTTGCTCCTCGAGCACCGAGCAAAGGAGTCGCTCGACGGTCTTCTCCTCAACAGACGGGTCGAAATAGACCGGCAGGACCATCCCGGTCAGATCGCGCACCCGGGCAACCGTCAGGAAGACTTGCCCCCCTCTACTTCCTTCAATTGCGGTTGAATCAAGCCCAGTGCAATCCTGATTTTCTCTTCAACCTCAGTAGCAATGTCAGGGTTCTCAAAGAGAAACTGTTTGCAGTTCTCACGTCCCTGGCCCAGCCGCTCACCACCGTAGGAAAACCAGGAGCCGCTCTTTTCCACCACGCGGTTGTTGACGCCGAGGTCGAGAATTTCTCCTTGTTTCGAGATGCCCTGGCCGAACATGATGTCGAACTCCGCCTGGCGAAAGGGAGGTGCCATCTTGTTCTTGACGATTTTGGCTCTGGTCCGGTTTCCAATCGTATGCTCTCCTTCTTTGATGGCTCCGATGCGCCGAATATCGACCCGCACCGAGGAATAAAACTTGAGCGCGCGGCCGCCTGTAGTGGTCTCAGGGCTTCCAAACATGACGCCGATCTTCTCGCGAATCTGATTAATGAAGATCAAGCACGTGTTCGACTTGGCAACAATCGCCGTCAGCTTACGCATCGCTTTTGACATCAGGCGCGCATGAAGTCCAACAAAGGAATCTCCCATCTCGCCTTCCAGCTCCGCCCTGGGGACCAGAGCCGCTACCGAATCCACCACCAGAATGTCGACTGCGCCGCTTCGCACCAGCATTTCCCCGATCTCAAGTGCCTGTTCACCAGAATCGGGCTGGGAAACCAGCAGTCCATCAATATCCACACCCAGCTTGCGGGAGTACTCGGCATCCATGGCATGTTCAGCATCAATGAACGCGGCCGTGCCCCCTTTCTTTTGAGCCTCGGCAATGGCATGTAGTGCCAGGGTCGTTTTCCCGCTCGACTCGGGACCATAAATCTCGACCACTCGACCGCGGGGATAACCGCCGATTCCCAGAGCCACATCCACGCCAATCGAACCGGATGAGATCACAGGCACTCTAAGAGTGGCCCGATCGCCCAGTTTCATGATAGAGCCCTTCCCGAACTGGCGCTCGATCTGACCCAGCGCCATGTCAATGGCCCGTTGCTTCTCTTTACTTTTATCAGCCATACGTGTTGTTCCTTTCCGACTTCCAGCTCCCGCCGATCCTGCCGGGACGCGGCAAATTCAGACTTTGAAGTCTAGCACAAAATGGCGACAGATTTCACCTTTTGTTCACTTCGCTCACGGCGCTCTTACCGGCCCCACGGGCCGGCACCAGACCGGCCCCAACAGTCTGCTCAACCATACTCGTAGAAACCACGCCCGCTTTTGCGGCCCAACCGGCCCGCGTCAACCATTTGCCGAAGCAGGGGACAGGGCCGATACTTGGGGTCCCGATAGCCTTCGAAGAGCACGTTTAGAATGTCCAGGCAAACATCCAGCCCAATCAGGTCGGCCAGCTGCAGCGGACCCATTGGGTGGTTCATCCCCAGCTTCATGACCTGGTCTACAGCCTCGACTTCCGCCACCCCTTCCATGACCGTAAACATGGCCTCATTGATCATTGGCAGAAGAACGCGATTTGCAACGAACCCAGGGAAATCCTGCACCTCGACCGGCACCTTCTCCAGGTCCAGAGTCAGGTCCCGGGTGGTCTGCAGAGCCGCGTCGGAGGACTCCAGCCCCCGGATGATCTCCACCAGCCGCATGACCGGGACGGGGTTCATGAAATGCATCCCAACCATGGCTTCGGGGCGACCTGTGCAGGCGGCCAGACGAGTGATCGATATCGAAGACGTATTGCTGGCCAGGACGGCGCCGTCGCGGCAAATCCCGTCGAGCTGCCGAAAGACCTCTCTCTTGATTGAGAAATCCTCGAAGACTGCCTCGATCACGAAATCGGACTCTGCGAGCGCGTCGTGTTCCGTCCCGGTCTCAAGGCGCCGCAGCGTTTTCTCAAGGAGATCCTCCTGATCGGTTGCATCCATCTTTCTGATGATGCGGTGCAGGCTCTTCTCAATGCTTGCCACGGCCCTTTCCAGCGAGGATTGTTCCACGTCGCACAGATAGACCGCATGGCCATGGAAAGCCGCCACCTGGGCAATGCCGCTTCCCATCGTCCCGGCTCCAACCACCCCAATCTTCATAGTTCCCTACTCTCTATAAACGCCAGTGACCAACAAAAATGCGATATTCTCCGGAGCAACTGAAATCCCGAAACGTGGAACGTGGAACGTGAAACGTGAAACGTGGAACCGCGTTTAGGCTCGAGCCTTCCTGGCCCGGTTGTCCGGTCGATCCACATCGCGTACACCATTGATGCCCTTGACGACGTTGACGACCCGGTCCAGGTGTTCGGTGTCCGTAACCTCCACCGTCAGATCGAAAAGCCCGAACCTTCCCTCAACGGTGTCGGCTGTCGCGTTGACAATATTGGTATTGATGTTGGAGATGGCGTTTGAGATGTCCGCCAGCATGCCCCGGCGGTCCTCGGTATAAATCCGCAGGCGAACCGCGTAGCGGTCTTCCTCGGTATCGCCAGCCCACTCCACCTCGATTGTTCTTTCCGGATTCAGGAGCAGGTTCTCCACATTGCGGCAGGTTGCGGCGTGAACCGAGATCCCCCGCCCGACCGTAATATAGCCGATAATCTCTTCCCCCCGGATGGGATTGCAGCACTTGGCTCGCGAGACCATCAGGTCAGCTTCCCCCTTCACGAGAATTCCATCATCCTGACCTCCCAACGCGGCGCGAACCGCCTTGCCCGGCCTCGATTCCTCATGCTCTCGTTCCTCGGTCGCTTGTTCCGGGGCCAGTTTCTTGATGACCACGCGGGCCGGCAGCTTCCCGAACCCGAGGGCGGCATAGAGGTCCTCGACCTGCCTGAAATTCCAGGTCGGAAGCAGTTGCTTCAGCTTCTGCCGATAGCGCTTGGGACTGATCTGGTACTTTCGAGCTTCTTTCTCGTAGAGTTTCTTACCCAGAACTTCCGCTTGTTCCCGCTGCCTCTGGTTGAGCCAGCGCCGAATCGCGTTACGAGCTTTCGAGGTCTTCACGAACTCCAGCCAACCCCGTCTGGGTCGACTCTGCTTAGAGGTCAGAATCTCGACGCGGTCGCCGTTCTTCAGCCGTGATTTAAGGGGCAGGAGTCGACCGTTGATCTTGGCACCCACGCAGCGGTGGCCGATCTCGGTATGAATCGAGTAGGCAAAATCGACAGGGGTAGAGCCCTTCGACAGCGTGACGACCTCTCCTTTGGGTGTGAAGATGTACACCTCCTTGGGGTAGAGGTCAATCTTGAGGTTGCTCAGGAACTGATGGGGATCGCTGACTTCCTTCTGCCACTCCAGAACGCGCCTCAACCAGCCGAACTGCTGCTCCTCGGCCCCGGCACGGATCCCTTCTTTGTACTTCCAGTGGGCAGCGATCCCCTCTTCGGCGAGCCGGTGCATCTCGGGCGTTCGGATCTGGACTTCGAAAGGTTGGCCCCCGTTGCTCAAGACCGTCGTATGCAGGGACTGGTACATGTTGGGGCGGGGAATGGCAATGTAGTCCTTGATCCGGTCCGGAACCGGATTCCACAGGTTGTTCACGACTCCCAGTGCCGTATAACAGTCCTTGATCGACGGAACAATCAACCGGAAGGCGTGAAAGTCGTACACCTGATCCATTTCGATTCGCTGTCTCTTCATTTTTTCGGAGATGCTGTAGGGACGCTTGATCCGGCTCTGAGCCACTACTTCAATTCCTTGATCCTGGAAGGTGGATTCAATGCGCTTGATCACTCCTCGTATGAAGCCGTCACTGTGAGCCAGCTTTTTACGCACCTGATCCCTGAGCCGCTTGAAGGATGCCGGGTCAAGGTAGCTGAAGGCGAGATCCTCCAACTCGCCACGGATCCTGGCGATTCCCAGCCGGTGAGCTATGGGCGCGTAAATCTCGATGGTTTCCCGGGAAATCGATTTCTGCTTCTCCTCCGACATTGCGCTCAGAGTGCGCATATTGTGGAGTCTGTCGGCCAGTTTCACGAGAATGACCCGGATGTCGTCCACCATCGCCAGGAGAAGCTTGCGAAAGTTCTCAACCTGTTTCTCCTTTTTCGAGGAGAACTCGATCTGGCTCATCTTGGTGACGCCATCCACCAGGCTGGCGATGTCTTCTCCGAACAGTTCCCGAATCCGCTCGGTAGTGGTCAGGGTGTCTTCGACCACATCGTGCAGCAGGCCCACCGAGACACACACAACATCCAGGTGCATGTCGGCCAGAATGGCGGCAACCTCAACCGGATGCGAGAAATACGGCTCCCCCGATTTCCGAACTTGGTCCTTGTGGGCTTTCTCTGAAAAACGATACGCGTCCCGGAGGGGATCCAGATCGGACGTCGGCGCGTAGACTTCCACTCGAGCGCAAAGTTCGTCTAGACTCAGCATTCAGGACCCGCGTCAAGTGTAGCATCCCAGCGCCGATTGACCGCCTTCGTCTCCCCCCATCACGCACCCCCCTGCAGACACAAAAAAAGGCGGCCCCAAAGCCGCCCCGTATCCTCCGCGAGTCTAGTCAGCCTGTCAGTATGTCAGCCTGTCAACTGTCCGCCCGTTAGCCCGTCCCTACTGTCCCTCACCCCCAAACGTGTGGCGGGCACGCTCCGCCTCTTCCTCCTGGCGCTTTCTCAGCTCCAGGGCCTGCAGTGCCAGCTTATCGGCTTCCACCTGCCACTTGCGCTTTTCCTCCTCATCCGGGGCCAGATACGCCTTCTCCCGGTACATCAGGTTCAAGTACTGCATGGCATTGGTGTACTCGGCGTTGATGGCCAGAGCCTGCTTCAGAGCCTCGACTCCTTCGTCCACGAGTTGAATGACTTCGACCCTCTCTTCTTCCTCGAGAAAGCTGACCGCGTCCCCGTTGATGCCGGTCTGGTCGTGAGCGAGTTGCCAGTTGATGGTCCCAATGCCGTAAAACGGCTCCGGGTTGCCGGGATCGACTTCCAGTCTCTTGCGGTACCAGTGCTTGGCCTGGTCGGGTTCGTCGTCGCCCCCATAGATGCCGGCGATGTTGGCCATGGCGTTGATGTTGACAGGATCCTTCTCCAGGACCCTTTCAAATGTCCGGATGGCCTTGTCGGAGAATTCGGCGTTTGCTTCGGTCTGGACACCGGGTATCCACTGGGCCCGGTAGGTGGTAGCCAGGTAAAGCTGCGCGTTCAATAGCTCCGGATCGTACTCGACGGCCAGCGCAAAGTGCTCCACCGCCTGCTCGAAACGCTCGCTCGAGTAGGCTTTGACGCCCTTGTTCATCTGATCTCTGGCTTTGAGTCGATACCATATCTCACAGCCGGTCATTGGCAGTGCCAGGCAGACCAGTAAAGCGGGCGGAAGCAGTGACTTGAACGGGCGTTTCTTCATCGTATTTCCAAGAGTGATTGCTATTGCGACATGGGCATGAGCCCAATGTCGCCGACGCCGGCTCCTTTGGCTAGATCGATTACCCGAATCACGGTTCCGAACGGAAGCTCGTCGTGAGCCTGCACGAACAGGTTTTTGTTGGCGCGGGCGCTGTAGATATCAAAGAGGCGCGTTCCAAGCTGGCTCAAACTGACCGAGTCCTGGTTAATGGTTATCTCGCCGTCAAGGCTGACTGCCACCACGATGGCGTCCGACTTGACCACTACATTTTCGGGGAGATCCTCAGGGGGCTTGTCGGGGACTCGCGCTCTCAGATCGTACTGAGTTGTCGGCTGAATCACCATGAAGATGATGAGAAGAACCAGCAGGATGTCGATGTACGGCGTGATGTTGATGTCCGATTTGGGGCCACTATGGGTGCCCGACGAGATGGCCATCTCTGGTTACCTCCCCTGATGCATTTCACGGTCTACCAGAAGCCCGATTCGTTCCACCCCGGCCTCACGCGCCTTGTTCACAAGGCTGACAATCATCCCGTAGGGGGCAGCTACATCACTCTTTACGAAGAGAGGCTTCTCGGGGGCCAACGCCGCTCTCATCTCCAGTTCATCGAGGAGATCCTCGGGTGCAACCGGTACGTCATTGATATAGATTTCCTGACTCCGGGTGACGGTCACCGTAGTGGCTTCTTTGCCCTCTACTTCGGGGGCCTCCTGCGCATTTCGGGCCTTGGGCTTGTTGACGGCGATCCCCTCCTGGAGCAAGGGCGTGGTGATCATGAAAATGATCAGCAGTACCAGCATGATGTCCGCCATCGGCGTGACATTGATGTCCGAGGTGACTTCGCTGCTGGCGGGGCCGCCGCCGCCGCCGCTACTACTCATGGCCATCTTTGGCAGCCCTCCTCTTCAGGAAATAGTCGATCAACTCGGAGGCCGAGTTGTCCATCTCCACCACAAAAGATTCGATCTTGGCCGTGAAGTAGTTGTACATCCATACGGCCGGAACCGCCACGAAAAGACCAAAGGCGGTGGCCACGAGGGCCTCGGAGATCCCCCCGGCGACAGCTGCCAGCCCCATACCTTCCGCTCTGCTCATTCCGGTAAACGCGTTGATGATTCCCACGGTAGTGCCAAACAGCCCTACGAAGGGAGCCGTCGAGCCAATCGTTGCCAGCCCTCCAAGACCCCGCTTGAATTCTTCAATACCGAGCGCCGTAGCTCGCTGCAAGGCGCGCCTGGAGGCGTCGATCGTCTGGCCGGGGATGGACGGACCGCCACCCTCCTGGGCCTGAAATTCCTGTAATCCCGCATGCACAACCTTGGCCAGATGGCTCTTGTTGTACTGCTCAGCAATCTCCAGAGCCTCCCGCAGGTTACCCCTTCCCAGCGCCTCGGCTACTGCGGGAGCAAACAGTCGCGACTGATTCCGAGCTGCCCGGTAGGTGAGGTATCTCTCAACCATCACCCCGATGGACCAGACGGACATGACGCCCAGCAAGACCACAACGGCCTGGGCAACCAAGCCCATCTGATTCCACATATCCACTAAATCCATGTCTTAAACCTCCGTTACAGCCTCATGAAATCTTGATCGGTTGTTATCGTGTCTTCGTGAAATGAGTATTGAATCGAAATACTTACCTGAGGACGAAATTCACCGTCACCGTCGCGATGACCCGCACCGGTTCCCCGTTCAGCAGAGTGGGTGAGTATCGCCACCTTCCGACCGCGTCAATGGCGGATTGATTCAACAGCGGGTGCCCGCGGATGAGTTTGATCTCTCCCACCGTTCCCTGCTCATCGACGGTCACCTGAAGCAGGACGATACCCGACACACGAGCCCTCTTGGCAAGCTCCGGGTAGATGGGGTCTATCTTCTGTATAAGCTTGGAGTTCTGCACGTTGCCACCGACTCGGATGGCTGCCTTCGCCTTCGGCGGCGGCGGCGGGGGCGGCGGAGCTCCGAGACCTCCCCCGAGTACCCCTCCTGCTACACCTCCGGGCACTCCTCCGACGACTCCACCCGGGACTCCACCCGGCACTCCCTGGCTGGACAGGTCCAGGTTGGACATCACAGGGATATCGTCTACGGGCGGTGGGATTTCCTTGGGTACCTCGGTGGGAGCCGTGAATTTGTTTGGATCCAACCTGACCACCTGCACCTTCTGGACGGGGCGCGGCGCGGCGGGCGGTGGCGGCGGTGGCGGTGGCGGCGGCGGTGGCGGCGGCGGTGCAGCCAGGAAGGTCAGAAGTTCATGATCGGGAAGAGCTTGATAATAAATCAGGGGGATCAGAACAATGACCGCCAGCACAATGGCATGCACAACCAGCGAGACGAAAAAAGTCCCGTGCTTTCTGCCTTCTTTGCCGTACGAAGATTCGATCAGGTCGTCAAACATCCGGCTGCCTTTCTTTTTTGATTGACTCGTCCCGGACGTGAAGTTCTCGTGAAGCGAACTCCTCTTTGCACAGGGCGGTGATGTTACTACCCGCCTCCGGACGAGTCAAGCCTCCATTGGGACGCACCTCCTTGATCAAAATGTGCGTCAACAAACCATTTTCACATCCTTCATGAGGGCCGTGCCTGCCTTCTCTCGCTCAGGAGTTGCCACCAGTACACAATGGGGCTGGCGATAGCTACCGAAGAATAGGTCCCGACGAGAACCCCGATGACCAGGGCGAAAGAAAAGCCGTTCAGAACCTGCCCGCCCTTCAGATAGAGGGCCATGACCGCCAGGAACGTCATCCCCGAAGTGAGAATCGTACGGTTCAGAGTTTGATTGATGCTGGCATTGATGACGGATCCGAAATCGGTGCGCCGCATCAGCCTCAGGTTCTCCCGGATACGGTCGAATACGACGATCGTGTCGTTAATCGAATACCCCACGAGCGTGAGAAGGGCGGCAACCACGGTGAGCGAAATCTCTTTGCTGAAGAGCGAGAAAAACCCCAGAGTGATAAAGACGTCGTGGAACAGAGCGACGATGGCCGCCAGGCCGTAAGCGACTCCCTTGAAGCGAACCCAGATGTAGGCCACGATTCCGAGCAGCGAGAAGAGGACGGCGTTCTGGGCCTTTACACGGAGTTCCTGACCCACCTTGGGGCCCACGCTCTCGACGCTCAGGATATTGAAGCTCCCCAGGTAGAACTCGTCTCTCAGGGTCTGAGTGATGTTTTCAGGAAGCTGCATCTCGTCGAACTGGGACTCGCTCTCGAGGATACCTCCGTGGCTGGTACGGTAGTCAACCACCGCGCGGGCCAGCTGTTCGGGGTCAGGTTGACCCTCCTCCACGGGCTCGGCAATCAGACTCTCCGCCACCTCCTTGCGACAGTCTTCACCCTGCAGGACGTTGGCGAAGCACCTCGTCAGTACGAACGCGGTGGTGTTGTTCAAATCCAGTCGGTCTTCGGAAAAGTCGCTGTCAAACGCCTGTTTCAGAGCCCGAAAGACCCGTCGACTGTCCTCGTTCAAATCCATCTCCGCTTCGTCGGTGATACGGGAGAGCCGGATCTGCAGCTGATTCTTGGAGGGTTCATCAAAGCGGGTCACTCCCTCGGCATTGAGCCCGTCAGCCGACAGGATGCCGCGCACCAGTTCGATGTCGGGCGCTTCTTTGAACTTTACGTAAACCAGGGTGCCGCCCGTGAAATCAATCCCCAGATTGAGTCCTCGTCCAGCCAGCGAGGAGGCTCCTGCTGCCCCCAGGACCACGGACAGTGCGATAAAGATCCACTTGAATCTCAGCCATTCGATCTTCGGGTTCTTGACAATATCCATCTCAGGCCAGTGTCTCCAGAGTATAGTTGCCCCAGCCGCTTGTTTGTTCCCGATACAATACCAAGTAAGTACTAAATGGAAAGGCGGGCCACTCCCCGACCCTGCAGGAAAAGGTTGAAAATAGTACGCGAGACGAAAGTGGCCGTAAAAATATTGGCCATCAGTCCGATGGCCAGGGTGATCGCGAACCCCTTCACCGGTCCGGTTCCAAACTGGTAGAGAAAGACGGCCGCCACCAGCGTCGTGATGTTGGTATCGATGATGGTGGAGAACACACGGCCAAAACCTGAGTCGACCGCGCTCTTGACCGTCTTGCCGGAACGCAGCTCCTCCTTGATCCGCTCGAAGATCAGAATATTGGCGTCCACGGCCATTCCAATGGTCAGAATGACCCCGGCAATTCCGGGAAGGGTGAGGGTTGCACCCAGGTAAGCCAGTGCGCCGCCCAGAAAGAAGAGGTTGATCACCAGGCAGAGGACGGCGTTCAGTCCCGAGATTCTGTACACGGCGAGCATCGCCACCACGACCAGGGCAAGGCCCATCATCGACGCATTGGTTCCGCTGGCGATGGAGTCGGCTCCCAGCGACGGGCCGATCTGACGACTTTCCAGAAAGCTTATGCTGGCCGGCAATGCCCCGGAGCGCAGTACCAGGGCCAGGTCATCAGCCTGCTGCCGGGTGAAGTTTCCGGTGATCCGTGCCGATTCCTGCCGGATCGGCCCCTCGATCTGGGGAGCCGATCGAATGATGTCATCCAGTACGATAGCCAGGTACCCTTGCACATTCTGGGAAGTCACCTCGCTGAAGAGCTGGACCCCTTCGCCGTTGAGAAAAAAGGCGACTTCCGGCGTGCCCGTGTAAGGATCTTCCGACCGCTGTGCGTTCTTGAGGTGACGACCCGTTATGGCGGCGGCTTTCTTGACCACCATGTAGGCCTCGGGAACGCTCCCGTCGGGTGCCACCCGATCCCGGTCTTCCATCTTGTGCAGCTCATAGTCTTCGGGGATTTTCCCACCCAAGGCCTGGGCAGCCAGAGCCGGCGAGGCGAATGTCTGGGGATGCTCGGGGTGGACGAGCTTCAGCTCCAGATTCGCCGTTTCACCGATGAGGCGCTTGACCCGATCGAAGTCCTCGACCCCCGGAAGCTCAATAACAATCTGGTCCTTCACTTCGCCGCTGCCGTACACGGCAATGGTGGGGTCCACGACGCCGTACTGATCGATCCTTTTCTGGATGATCTCCCGAGCCTGGCGAACTGTCAGTTCCAGGAGCGCCTTGCGGGCCGAAGCCAGCATCGAAAGGCGAAAGCCCTCCTCGCCCGATCCGCTCAGGCTCCAATTGAGTGTGTTTCTCAGCTCGTCTCTGGCGGCGTCGAACTGGGGAGCGGGGACTCCGGTGACCACGATCTCCAGATCTTCTACGACCGAAACCTGATCGAAGGCAACTTCTTTGTCGGTCAGATTGCTGGCGATGCGCTCTCTGACCTGTTCGACTTCGGCCCCCATGGCCTCACTGGTCTGGACCTGGACAATCAGGTGAATACCTCCCTGCAGGTCCAGTCCCAGATTGATACCTTTCCATTTCCAGACGAAGCCGCTCCCGGCCACCAGCAGAATGATCAGCAGGAGTCGGTATTGTGTGGTCCTGTTCATCTTATGAGTTCGCTCGCGGCGGAATTCACCTGGCCTTGGTCTGATCAGGCTGGCTCTGCAGTGAGGCAATTGCGCTTCGGGATACCTTGATCTTTACCTGATCTGCGATTTTGAGCATGACAACGTGGTCTTTGACATCCACTACCGTCCCGTACACGCCACCGGTGGTAATGACTCGATCCCCTTTCTCCAGCGCGGCAATCATCGCCTCCAAACCCTTCTGGCGCTGCCGGATGGGGCGATACATGATGAAGTAGAAGATCAGGATGATCAGGACAATCGGAAACAGGCTGACCAGTGAGCCTGCCCCTGAACCAGCGCCCTGGGCTAAGAAGAACCCGTCCATATTCAGAGAAGTCCTCCAACGAAAGAGACAGAGTACAGCAGAGAGCAGAGTTCAGCAACCGGAGGAATATCGATCTCTGAATTCCCCGGCAAACGACTCAAGGGTCCCCAACTCAATGGCTCGCCTGATGCTACGCATCATTTGCAGATAGAACTGCAGGTTGTGAAAGGTGTTCAGCATGCTGCTCAGAATCTCCCCGGAAACAAACAGATGGCGTAGATAAGCTCGTGAGTAACGTGCGCACACGAAGCACTCACAGTCGGCGTCAACCGGCCGCTCGTCATTCCGGTATCGGGAGTTCTTGATTCGTAGCTGGCCACGTCCGGTGAAAAGCATCCCGTTACGGGCGTTCCGGGTCGGCAGCACACAGTCGAAGATGTCCATCCCCAGTTCGACTGCCTGGAGCAGATCCAGAGGTGTTCCGACTCCCATCAGATGACGAGGCTGGTGGGGCGGCAGCTCATCCGAGAGCCGGTCCAGGATCTCGAACATCTGCTGTCTTGGTTCACCGACACTGAAGCCGCCCAGAGCGAGTCCCGCAAACCCGATCTCGTTGAGCCGGCTCAGGCTTTCCCGTCGCAGCTGGGTATAGACACCGCCCTGCACGATTCCAAACAAAGCCTGGCGCTCGTCGGCGTGGGCACAGCGGGAGCGGTGTGCCCACCGCATCGATCTGAGCATCGATGCGCGAGCTTCAGCCCTCGTCACCGGGTAGGGAGTGCACTCGTCGAAAGCCATGATGATGTCGGCACCCAGCTGTTGTTGGATATCAACGGAGCGTTCCGGCGTAATGAAGTGGCTACTCCCGTCCAGATAGGATCGAAACTTGACTCCCTCTTCTGAAATGCTCGTCAACTCGCGGTGGCTGAAGACCTGATAGCCGCCGCTGTCGGTTAATATCGCCCGCTCCCAGCTCATGAAACCATGCAGGCCGCCGCTCTTGGCGATCAGGTCCGAGCCGGGCCGCAGATAGAGATGATAGGTGTTGGAAAGCACGATCTCGGCCCCTAACTCGCGCAGCCATTCCTGGGTCATTGCCTTGACCGTGGCAGCCGTGCCGACCGGGATGAACACGGGAGTCCGGACCCGTCCGTGGCCGGTCTCCAGCACCCCGGCACGGGCCCGGCCGCACTGATGGTGCACGCTGAACCGAAGACCCATAAAGGAATGTGGACAGACAGGTACTACACGGGCAGCTCGAAAAGACTGTTGTTGTTTGCCAGGAAGAGCTTTGAATGGTCCGAACTGTAGGCGAGTCCAACCATCATGGGAGCTGCTATGGTGTGCTCCAGACCTCCATTGGAGAGAGTGAAAACTCCCTTTGTTCCCCGGTAGGAGGCTGCGATCTGGAGTTGGCCATTAGGACCGAACGCCATACCCTGAGGTCGCCCCAGCCCCCGAAAAACAATATGCGGTTCACCGTTGTGATCGATCTTGTAGATGCAGTCCTGGGTGGAGAGAGTGGGGCCTGATACATAGAGCTGATTGTCCGCGGACATTGCAAAGTGGTAGGCCGAGATGCTCGGCTCCAGTTCCGAAAAAACCGAAACACTCCGGTCTTGTGCCACTTTGTAAACCACACCCCCGCGGTCACCGACGAACAGATTTCCTGCGGAATCAAAGGCCAATCCGGTCGCCAGACCCAGGCCGTCGGCGTACTTCTCAACCCGCTTATCCAGGGTGGATCGGTAGGCAATGCCCGTGTTTCGACTCGTAATGTACAGGCATTGATCGGGCCCAATGGCCAGTCCGGTGGGATTCATAATCTCGGCAAGGAAAGGCTCCTTGGTTCCATCGCTGGCGATCACGAACACGCTGAAGGGCACCTTTTCGCCTCGTGTTCCGCTGAACGTGACGTAAATCCTCCCGGCGCTGTCAACCACGGGGTTCCCGACCGCATGCAGGTCGGTTACCAGAAGATGACCCACCGTGATCTCGGCCACGTCGTGTTCCTCTCCCGAAACTACCTCGACCCGTCCTCCCAAAGGACTCTCTGGGACCCTGACGGTCAACCGGGAGGGAGAGGCCGCCACGGGAGTGGCCGGCTCCCCCCCGATGGAGATCTCGCCCTCGGCGGGATTCGTCAACCCCTCCACTTCAATCCGGATAACCCCCCCGGGTAGAGCCAGTTTCGGCTTTACCGACGTGATGCGCATGGGCTCCAACTATAACATGTGGTCATTTGACATTGGGACCGGTCATGCTCGACGCGCTTCGCCCCCCGCCATGCTAGACTGATCCTTTTGGTTTATGCCGGAAAAGAGATCAGGAGAGGGCCCCATCACTGTTCGGGGAGCCGAACAGAACAACCTCAAGGACATCGACGTCACGATCCCCGACAACCGCCTCACGGTGATCACCGGGGTGAGTGGGTCGGGAAAGTCCAGCCTGGCCTTCGACACCCTTTACGCGGAGGGGCAGCGGCGTTATGTCGAGTCCCTGTCGGCCTACGCGAGGCAGTTTCTGGAGAGACTCCAGAAACCCCGGGTCAAGGAGATCAGAGGGATCCGCCCGGCCGTCTCCGTCGCTCAGAAGAATACGACTCGAAATCCGCGCTCGACGGTCGGTACGGTCACAGAGATCTATGATTACCTGCGGCTTCTTTATGCTCGTATCGGCCGGATTCACTGCCGCTCCTGCCAACGACCGGTTCGATGTGACACTGCGGAGCACGTTGTCGAGGAACTCCTGAGACTCCCCGAGGGGACCCGTTTGACGCTCGTCTTTCCCTACCAGCTCAGCAGGATGGATCTGAACAGCTATTCGGAGAAAGGACTGTCTGCCCCGGCGCTCGTCGAGAACCTGATCCGACACGGCTACCATCGGCTGCTCCTCGATGTGCAGGAGCCCACCGAGATACTGCACCTCCCCGGCCCGCGACCTCTCGGTGAGGAGCAGCTGCAGACGTCGCGGGTCCTGATGGATCGTTTGGTGGTTCGCGATGATGCCGCCGATCGCCTGGCCGATTCGATCGAGTCCTGCTTTGCCGAGGGAAACGGTGTCGTCGAGGCCGTGATTGCCGATGCAGGCGGGTCCCCCCAGACAATGCATTTCAGCGAACGCCTCGAGTGCCGGTACTGCAAGATCAGCTACCGTGTCCTGGAGCCCCGCCTTTTTTCCTTTAACAGCCCCTACGGGGCCTGTCCCACCTGCCAGGGTTTCGGGAACACCATCAGCATCGATCCCGATCTGGTCATCCCGGACGGGTCAGTGGCCATTTGCGACGGCCCTGTCGTGCCTTTCACGAAGCCCAAGTACAGGGGCTTCCAAAGACGTCTGGTGGACTTCATTCGTGATCAGGGAATCGCTACTGCGACCCCATACGCCGACCTGCCGGAGGGCGTCCGTACCCTGATCTGGGAAGGTACGGATTCGTTTCCGGGTGTTAAAGGCTTCTTTCACCATCTGGAGCGCAAGAAATACAAGATGCACGTCCGCATCATGATCAGCCGCTACCGGGGCTACACGCGCTGTCCGGATTGCTCAGGCGAGCGACTCTGCCGGGATGCCCGGGACGTCACCGTGGGAGCTCACCGGATCACCGAGCTGACGGCGCAGCCTGTGGCCAGGCTCTGGGACTTTCTGCGCAATCTCGAACTGACCACCCAGCAGCAGGCAGTGGCCGGCAAGGTGCACGAGGAAATTTCCAGGCGCGTTGGATTTTTGGTTAAGGTCGGTCTGGAGTACCTGACACTCGACCGTCTGACCTCGACGTTGAGCGGCGGCGAAATGCAGAGGATTCATCTGGCCGCTTCCCTCGGATCAGCGCTGATCGGGACTCTTTACGTTCTGGACGAACCCACGGTGGGCCTGCATCCACGGGATGAGCTGAAGCTGATTCGCATTCTCCGCCGTCTCCGAGATCTTGGGAACACAGTCGTCGTCGTGGAACACGAGCGGGAGATGATCAGCGCTGCCGATTCGATTATCGACATGGGGCCGGGGGCCGGTGAACTGGGGGGGGAAGTCATTCACTCCGGGGACCTCCAGTCCCTGCTCGACAATACCGACTCCCTCACTGGAAAATACCTGAGCGGGAAGCTGCGCGTTCCCACGCCTGTTTTTCGCCGCTCCGTGAATCATCGCAGCCTTTTCGTGCGCGGAGCACGGCAGAACAATCTCAAGAACCTGAATGTGAAGATTCCGCTGGGTCTGCTTACCTGTGTCACGGGTGTGTCCGGTTCAGGAAAGTCGACGCTCGTGCAGGACGTCCTTTACGCCGGCATCAAGAAGCTGCGTGGGGAATGGAGGGCGGAGGTCGGCGCTTTTGATTCCATCGACGGATGGGAGTTCCTTAGCGACATCATCCTGGTCGATCAGTCGCCGATTGGAAAGACACCCCGCTCCAACCCGGTTACGTACCTCAAAGCCTTTGACGGCATCCGCAGGATCTTTGCCTCGTTGCGAGAAGCCAGGGCTCGCAACTTCGGACCCGGCCACTTTTCGTTCAACGTACCCGGGGGGCGCTGCGAGGTTTGTCATGGAGCTGGAACCGAAACCGTCGAAATGCAGTTTCTGGCCGATGTCCAGCTGGTCTGTGAAGAGTGTCGGGGCAAGCGCTACCAGAGGAAGCTGCTCGAGGTCACCTACAAAGGAAAGAACATCGACCAGGTTCTGAACCTTACTGTTTCCCAGGCCCAATCGTTTTTCGCGGGCCACAGTGCCTTACTGCGAAAGCTCCGCCTGCTCGAGGAAGTCGGACTCGGCTATTTGAGGCTGGGTCAGCCTGCCACCACGCTTTCCGGAGGCGAAGCGCAACGAATCAAGCTGGCCTCCTACATGTCACGAAAGACGAAGGGCCATCCCCTCTTCATTTTCGACGAGCCCACAACCGGTCTTCATTTCCACGACATCGGCAGGCTCCTCCGCGCTTTCAGCCAGCTCACGGCCCGAGGAGGATCCGCGCTCGTAATCGAGCACAATCTGGACGTCATAAAATGTGCAGACTGGATCATCGATCTCGGCCCGGAAGGCGGTGAGCGGGGGGGGCGCCTGGTGGCCGAGGGTGCCCCTGAAGTCATCGCGGCGAGCCGGAACTCCCACACCGGGAGGTTTCTCAAGGAGATCCTCAAGGAAGAAGAGAAGTCATGAGAATTCTGTTCGTCGGTGATATCGTGGGAAAGGGCGGTCGTCGAATTCTTCGAGAACAGCTGTCACGGCTCCAGTCGCTTCACCGGGTGGACTTCACCATTGCCAATGTGGAGAACGCAGCCGGCGGCTACGGTCTCACGCCGAAACTTGCCCGCCAGATGTTCGATCTGGGAGTGGATGTCATGACTTCCGGGAACCACATCTGGGACCAGAAAGACATCTATCCTTTCCTGGAAGACGAACCTCGCCTGCTGCGCCCGGCCAACTATCCGAACGACCTGCCCGGCAGGGGTGTCGTTACGGCGAATAGCGCGATCGGGGTACCGGTCGGTGTCATCAGCCTCCAGGGCAGGGTCTTCATGCCCAGCATCGACTGTCCCTTTCAGAAAGCGAAACAGATTCTGGCCCGCCTTGGTGAGGAAGTCTCTGTCATCGTCGTCGACTTTCACGCCGAAGCCACCTCGGAGAAGATGGCGATGGGTTGGTTTCTGGATGGGAAAGTGTCGGCCCTGCTGGGTACTCATACCCACGTACCGACCGCCGATGCCAGGGTCCTTCCCGGTGGAACCGCTTACATGACAGACGTAGGGATGAGCGGTTCCTATGAATCGGTAATCGGGATGTCTCGGGAGCGGGCCATCGAACGATTCCTGACCGGACTACCGGGCCGCCTCCCACCCGAGATCTCCCACTCCCAGTTGTCCTCACTGGTCCTGGAAGTCGACCCCACCAACGGCAAAGCCCGCTCCATCGAATGGCTGGGCTTGATCCGCTAGCCCGGATTATGCAAAAGATCTGAATCCGAGTGAGATTCTGGCTCCAGGAAAAAGCCGTAGCCCTCTGATATAAAAGGGTTTACAAAAACAATGACCCTAAACAGGAGCTACGGCAATGTTGAAAGCAGTCTGCCAGAATACCCTGCCATTTCACAGCCACAGAAAGATCACGACGCGTTTTGATGGAGGGAGCCTCACTTCCGACGCAGGATGGTTGTTGTTTGGATCCCTGGATCGTCAACATCGATTGTGCGAGGGCTTCAGTTCGTGTATTGCGGAAAGTCGAGACCGACGCTACGTTCGTCATGACCTGTTGAAGTTGATCCGACAACGAGTCTTGCAGATCGTGGCCGGCTACGAAGACTGTAACGACGCCGATACGCTGCGCTCGGATCCGATGCTCAAGACAGTCTGTGATCAGTTGCCAGAGAGCGATCCCGATTTGGCCACCCAGCCGACTTTCTCCCGCCTGGAGAACTCCGTCACCAAGAAGGATCTGATGCGTCTGAGCCGGTGGCTGCTAGGCCGTTATGTGCGCTCCCTGAAGAAGAGACGTCCCAGCAAGATCATCCTGGATCTGGACAGTACCGACGACCACACTCACGGCCAACAGGAGTTCTCCTTCTACCACGGGTATTACCGAAACCACATTCTGCATCCTTTGCTGATCTTCGATGCCGACACGGGAGACCTGGTCTGTGCGAGACCTGGCAACAAGGGGTCGGAATGACAAGGGAAAAATGACCCGGAGTGATCACGGAATAGTGACCCACCCTGGGATACGTTGTTCTAATTGATCCTGGAGAACCACCTCCTTGAGTTCCTGAAGGATGGAGGGGACGTAGTGAGGGCGAGCCCGAACGGAGTGCCCCTCTCGGCGCGCGACTCGACCGGCCCCTCAGCGGTCTACTGGCCCCATGCCCCCCTTGAAGTCCCTGCTGGTGGAGATGTACGGGCCACGGGTCGAGGCGACATTGCTGTGTGGCCGTCAGGAGACACTTCCGGGGGCCCAGAAGGCTATTTTGGCCTCGACTTGGCGGATCTTTTCCGGCGTATCTTCTTTTGCCGTTTCAGACTCTCGGCCAGACGGATGCTCTCCCAGTCGAACTCGTAGATGTAGCAACGATGGGTGAACCGGTCCAGCAGAGCTGCCGTCAGGGAAGCATCGCCAAAGACCCGTGTCCATTCGGCAAAGGCCAGGTTGGAGGTCACCAGCAGCGAAGCCTTCTCGTAACGATTGGAAAAGACTTGATACAGCAGTTGCGCTCCTTGTTCCGAGAATGGGATGTAGCCGAGCTCATCGAGGACGATCAGGTGAAAGCGATCGAGCTTTCGAAACACTCGCTCCAGCTGCCTTTCCTCGCGGGCTTCCACCAGGGTGTTGACCAGGCCGGAGGCGCTCTGAAACAAAACCCGGTGTCCGCGCCGGCACGCTTCCACTCCCAGCACCGTCCCAGCATGCGTTTTGCCCGTTCCATGCTTGCCGATTAGAGACACGTTCTCTCGCTCGGAGATCCAACTGCACTCCATCAACTCCCGCACTTCGACTGCATCCAGTGTCGGCCACAACGCGAGATCCGTCTTCTCCAGCGTTTTCATCACCGGAAAGCGCGCTTGCTTGAGTCTTCGCTCCAGCTGATTGGCACGACGCTGCTCGAGTTGGCGGCTCACCAGATCCAGCAAGAAGCCCTCATAACTGGCCCGCGTTTCCCGCGCTTGGCGCGCACACTCGGCGTAATCTCGCCGCATGGCCGGCAGCCGCAACTCCTTGAGGTGATCCTTCAGCAATACCGCTTCACTGGCGCGGCTCATCCCCTACTCCTCAGCAAGGCATTGAAGCTCGCCACTGCCATCCTCTCGACCCGACGGTCCGTGATCCCCGGAATCAGCTGAGCAGGCAGGGGCGCGATCGACTGAGTGGAACTTTCCTGGTAACGGATCCAGTGCCGGATCGAAGCCAGGCTCGGGCATTGCAGCTCCAACACCCGGGTAATCGCTTCTTCCACAAGCCTTTCCGGATAGCGCTGGTGCAAGCCCAGGATGCCGACAAACTCTCGAGTGCCGGAGTTCTCGCCCAGGCGGCTGCGCAACCTGGCGAGCAGCACTTCGTAATCGTCAGGCCAGCGGTCTCGCCACTGGAGAATAGGCCGGGCAGACTCAAACGCTCCAGGCCGCTGGCTGATCAGATCCAGATAGTGCAGCGGATCGATCTGCCACTTACAGTTGGAAAACACTCGCTCGTGCTCTGCCATCTTCCGGCCCTCGGCAAACACCTCCACCTGCCAGCAGCTCACATGCGCCCACACCCAGCGACCCACATACGCCCTGGGCACCGAGTAGCGGTTACGGTCCACTCGCACCGTCTGGTAACGATCCACTTTCACTCGCAGCGGCTTGTAGTTGTCAAAGGGGCGCTCTGGCAGGGGCAGAAGTCGCGATCTCTCCGACTCGAATCGCTCCTGGACAGTTCGATCATCTTCCCGGCCCGCAATCCGGTGACTGCCATACTGCCGGCAGCGCTGCAAGAGCATCTGGTTGAGCTCTTCGAAGTCTTTGACTCGAGGCAACGGCACCAGGAAGTTTCTGCGCGCAAAGCCGACCAGGCCCTCCACACCACCCTTCTCGCGGCCCACTCCAGGATTGCAAAAGCGGGCCTTGTACGTGTAGTAGCTGCGAAAAGAGACAAAGCGTTCCTGCTCCACTCGTTTCTTGCCCCGCAGGATTCTCTTCACCGCGGGGCGCAGGTTGTCATACACCAGTTGCCGAAAGATCCCCTGGTAGTAGGCAAAGGCTCGCATGTGGGCGTCAAAGAACATCTCCTGACGCTCCCACGGATAGGCTCTCACGAAGGGCTTGCCCGAGTAGCGTGAGCGCATCACGAACAGCTTCACCCTCCGGCGCTCCCCAGCCATCTCGACCCAGGCCGTCCCCCAGTCCACTTCCGCTTCCCGGGCCACTTCCGGGTCCAGAGGAACCACTGCCTGGCTGGCCCCCCAGCCGTGAGCCGCTTTCCACTCCCGGACCCAACGCCGGACCGTCGATTCTGCTCCCCCAAATCCGTGCTCCTCGACCAGCCGATCCCAGATCCGACGAGACGTGTGACGCTGACGCCGAGGACGATCCCGGTCTCCCAGCAGCCAGCCCTCAACAATCGGTGCCACCGGATCCATGATCGGACACCTGGGTGGCTTTCTCCGTCGGTACTTGGGCTCCAACCCTTGCAAGGCTTTGCGAATCGTTTCCCGATGATGACCTGTCTCCCGACGGATCTCTCGGATGCTCTTTCCGTATACACGGTGGGCTGTTCTGATAAGCTCGTACTGGTCCATCCCAATCACTCCGGCCTCCGTTCTAGTTGTTCTTTTGCTCTTGAACAAACCTAGAACAGAGGTCTGGTTGGGGTGGGTCACTTTTACTCGATCACTCGCCCCCAATCTGGGTCACTTTTACGATAGCGAAATCAAAGGGGGCTGCCTCTCACATCGTGCCCATTCTGAAGCGAGTCGTGGAGGCCATCCGACAAGCAGTGGGGCCGGGAGTCGAGATTGAGATTCGGGCCGACAGCGGCTTTGCCACGCCTCGGCTCTACGAGTTCTGTGAATGTGAAGAGAATAAACTCCAGTATGTCATTGGGTTAAGTCGAAACCCTCGCCTGCAGCGAGTGGTCGAGTCCCTGCTGGATTCGACTCGGCTGAGGTTCGTTGAGCTGGAGGAAAAACAGCGTCAGTTTGACGAGTTTCTTTATCGAGCCCACAGCTGGGATCGATCCCGTCGCGTCATCGTCAAAGTGGAGGTCGATCAGCGTGGCATCAATCGTCGCTTTGTAGTTACACGATCTCTGCTCCCAATCACTTTATGACCACTACACAAACCGAGGGCAGACCGAGAACTTCATCAAGGCCTTCAAGAATCATCTGAGCATGGACCGACTCAGCTGTCATCGATTCCTGGCCAATCAGTTTCGACTCCTCCTGCATGCACTGGCTTACCAGATGTTCGTGCGCCTGCGCGACTATCTTCACGGAACCCCCTGGCACAAGCTCGAAATCGAAACCTTACGTCGTCGGGTCCTCAAGATTGGGGCCCGGATCCGACAAACCACTCGACGCATCTGGGTCCATCTTTCCTCAGCCTTCCCCGAACAACCCCTCTTCCACCTCGCCTTGAGTCGCCTGAACTCCAGTTAGCTTTTCCCAGCTCCCCCGAAAAACCGCTTCCGACACTCATCCAGGCCCAGATCTGTCTGAAATTCACTCCCCAAACCACTCAAACGCCTCGCCAACCCATATTCTTCGCAAATCCGCCTGTCACACCTGCCCGCTTCCGAGTTGGGCCACTTCTCGAGTCGTTTTTCAACACCGAACTACGGTTCTTGCATAATCCGGGCTAGCGCGGATCGTTAACGGTTACCAGTTTGTCAGCCTGTCAGCAAAAGTCGCTTAGAGTGGGGTCTCAGGACCGCGACCGCGGGGTGATGGCAAGAAAGAGTGGGCAGGGCCTCGGGGCAGCGACCGTTTAAATACCCCCGGGAGTCGCCCCGGGGCCCTGCCCACTCTTTCGTCACGGTCGGTCGGGTCAGCCTGTCACCTACTTGGCATAGTCCACAGCCCGCATCTCGCGGATGACGGTGACCTTGATGTGGCCCGGGTACTTCACCTCTTTCTCGATTCTCTTGGCGATGTCTTTGCTGATCCAGAAGGCCTGCTCGTCGGAGACCTCGCTGCTCTCGACAATGATCCTGACCTCGCGCCCGGCCTGAAGCGCAAAAGCTTTGGCGACGCCCTGGAAGGAAGATGCAATCGTCTCCAACTGTTCGAGACGCCGGACATAGTTTTCAAGAACTTCCCGCCTGGCCCCGGGGCGAGCAGCTGACACGGCGTCGGCGGCCTGCACCAGTACGGCCTCAATCGTTTCGAAAGGGACGTCAAAATGGTGGGCCTCCACGGCGTGGATCACTTCCGGCGACTCGCCGTGCTTCTTCAACAGTTCCACGCCCAGCTGAAGATGGGTTCCGCTGAGCTGTTGGTCCACAGCCTTGCCGACATCGTGAAGGAGCCCCCCGCGAACACACACTCTGGTGTTTGCTCCCACCTCTTCCGCCATGAGCCCGGCAAGGAAAGCGACCTGGCGGCTGTGGGCCAGAACATTCTGACCATAGCTGGTTCGATACCTGAGCCGACCCACATGTACGAGAAGCTTACGGGGCAAATCATGGATACCGAGTTCGAAGGCGGCCTGCTCCCCTTCTTCGAGCAGCGCCCGATCCATGTCTTTTGAAATCTTGCCGACCACTTCCTCAATCCGGGCGGGATGGATGCGCCCGTCCTGGATCAGGCTCTCGATGGCCCTTCTGGCGATCTCCCGGCGCAGAGGATCGAAACCCGACAGGATCACGGCTTCGGGGGTATCATCCACGATCAAGTCAACCCCGGTGGCCTGCTCCAGGGCCCGGATGTTCCGCCCCTCGCGCCCGATGATGCGCCCCTTCATATCATCGCTGGGCAGGTCGACGACCGAAACGGACGATTCCACCACGTGCTCAGCAGCACAGCGCTGGATAGCCTGCACGACTATCTTTCGGGCGACAACCTCGGCTTTCTCACGAGCTTCCTCCTCGATGCGTCTGGCCAGCAGTGCCGCGTCATGGCGAGCCTCCTCCTCGATCGTACTGGAGAGTGCTCTCTTGGCCTCCTCGGAGGTGATCCCGGCGATCGATTCCAATCGCTGCACCTGCTCAAGCCGCAGTTCATTCAGCTCGCTTCGCAGGTTCTCGGCTCTCTGCTGCTCCACCCTCAGCCTTTTGCGGGCGGCTGCTTCCTCATTCTTCCTTCGCTCCAGCGACTCCTCCAGGCGCTGCAGATCGAGTTGTGTTGCCCTGGATTCCTCTTCAACGAGTTCCAGGTCTCGCTTCTTCTGCCGAATCTCGGCCTCCGCATTGGTTCTCCAGTCCAGGATTTCTTCCCGAGCCTCGAGCAGCTGCTCCTTCTTGAGTCGCTCGCTCTCTTCCAGCGCATCTTTATGGAGTACCTCCGCTCTGGCCTGCGCATCGGCCATCTGTCTTTGAATGACTCGAGTCTTGAGGTAGTACCAGATCAGAATTGCGGCCGCCAGGAGGACCGGAATCAACCACTCGGGAGAGACATCCAACATAACAGTTCTGCCTGGGAGACTTTGCTGGGGAAAGAAGGGGCACCCTGCTCAGCCGTGTGGACGTGAAGATTGAACCTGCATCGAGCAGGTGGGACATCTACCTCCGACTGCACGCAGCCGCAGGACCCGAAATCCCTGGTAGAAACTGTTGGCTCAATTTCTACTGAACCATCACGAGCCTCGCAGGGAGTAAGGGAGTGTATCCCAGGCTCGCCAGAGGCGTCAACTCGAGCTAACCTCTTGAAACGGTGAAGCTAAGAGCTCTGAAAGGCGGCTGGTCGACTCCGAAACACGACGCTCGAGTTGCTCCAGTTCCCCACGTGTAGAGATGTAATCGTCAGCTATGTTCAAAGCGGCTAGGATAGCTATCTTCAACGTGTCCACGGTAAGGGTCTGCTCGGCCAGTTCCGACATCTTCTCATCGACGTACCGGGCCAGCTCTTGAACGTATTCTGGATTGTCTCCGCTTCGGACCCGAAAAGTCTGATTGAAGATCGTTACCGTGGTTACTTGCTCCTGTACTGGTTCCATCCGGGTCATCGGGCTGATCTCGAGCTCGCCGCTAGCCTTGAGCCTTTTCCAGGCTGGCCAGCGAACTCAGCATTCTCTCAACACTGGAGAGGGTCTTCCGCCGATCCTTTTCCAGCAGTTTCACCTGATCGCACTTTCCACCAAAATCCCTTTCAAGTACCTCCAAATCCTGTCGCAATTCCGAAACCTGCTGCTTGAGCTTCAGGTTCTCTTCGCGGAGACTTCGAAACCGTTCTACGAGCTGAACGGCGACCTCTTCGACTTCGCTGAGGACAGTCTTCGCTACAACCGACATGGGCAGCAAGTTAAGAGCGAGCCTCAATGCGAAAACGCCTGGACAGCTCGGCAAACACCTGCCGGCTGAATAGGTTTGCCTCGTCTTGTGTCAAGGTTCGTTCCAGGTTTGCGAAAGTTAGCCGAACAGTCAGGCTAATCTTTCCGATGGGAAGCTTTGGGCCTCGATAGAGATCCATCAGATGAACGTCCCGAAGTTCGGGAATATTCAATTGTTGAACAACTTCTGCAATTCTATCGAAATCAATTCCCGTGTCAACCAGGAACGACAGATCGGATTCCACGGAAGGGTATTTGGGAATGTCCTGAAACCTCGGATCCTGCAAGGGTTTACCATAAAACTGGTCAAGTGATAACTCGGCGACAACTACTGGTGTCGAGATGCGGAGAGGTTGCTGCAGCCGACTGGCCAGCACCCCCATGATTCCGACCTCACGGCCATCCAGTTCAACTGAGATTGCAGTCCCTTGTGCGAGAAACGGCCGCTCCGTTTTCCGGTATTTGACCGACTGCCCCATCCCACGGGTCAGTGACGAGACCACTCCCCTCATGTGGAAAATAGAGAAAACTCCTACGTCCTCGGGATTTTGCCAGTGAATCGGACGATTCTGACCGGTGGCCGCCAGCCCCAGGCGGGTTTCTTCGGCGATTCCCTCTGAGCCCGCCCAGAACACCCTTCCCAGCTCGAAGAGGTGGACTCGAGTTCTTCCCCGATAAGTGTTTCGCTGAATCGATGCCAGCAGACCGGGCAGCAGACTCTTCCGCAAATGGCTATGTTCCTCGCTAAGCGGGTTGTCCACCGCAACCATCCCTGTCGGCTCCTCCCAGAATCCCTTTTCTCGTGCGGGATCCGTAAAAGCCAGATTGATCGCCTCCGAGAAACCCCGACCAACCAGCAGCTCAATCATGGGCCGTTGCCGCTTGCGAGTCGGAAGGAAGGCTCCGGTGCCTCGGCTGGCAGGAAAAGTACTCTCCACGCGATCATAGCCGTGGTGGCGCAGCAGCTCTTCAACCAGGTCATCTTCCAGGGCGACATCACCGCGTGCGCTCGGCGCGATCACCTCCCAGTCACCTGCCTTGCCCTTCACTTTGAAGCCCAGCGACTCCAGGATCGTCTCCACTTTCCGGTTCTCGATACAGATGCCGGTCACCTGCCGGATGCGATCGGAAGTGAGACGGATGCCGACCCGCCGAACCGGTCTGGGGTACTCGTCGAGCACCGGACCCGAGCACTCGGAACCCGGGACGATCTCCTCGATCAGGCGGCTTGCCAGGTGAAGACCCAGGGGCGGGAGATCCGGATCGCTGCCTCGCTCAAAGCGGTAGGAGGCTTCCGTGCCGGTTCCCAGTTTCCGGGCAGTGCGGCGTACCTGGAGCGGACTGAAATAGGCACTCTCGAGCAGGATGCTTGACGTCTCGGGGCCGACTTCACTCGAGAGGCCTCCGATGACGCCGGCCACGGCCACCGGCTTGCGGCTGTCGCAGATCATGAGCATGTTGTCGTCCAACTCCCGCTGCTCGCCGTCAAGCGTCCGCAGTCGCTCCGCGGGGCGGGACCTGCGCACCACGATCGCCCCCCCCTCCAGCCGTTCGAAATCAAAGGCATGGAGGGGTTGCCCGATGTGGAGCATCACGTAATTCGTTATGTCAACGACGTTGTTGATGGGTCTGTGTCCAAGGCGTTCCAGGCGCCGCTGCAGCCATGCCGGCGAACTCTCCACCGTGACGTTCTCAATCAGGCGTGCCGTGTAGCGGGGGCACAGCTTCGAATCCTCAATTCTCACGGACGGCCGGATTTCGCCATCGCGGCCCGGTGGCGGCGTCAAATCGGGGAGTTGCAGCGTTGCCCCGTAGTGGGCTCCGAGTTCCCGGGCAATACCCCAGTGATTCAGACAATCCGGCCGATTGGCATGAATCTCCAGGTCATACACGACGTCCTGCCCGCACTCCTGCCGGCCCTCCAGGGCAAACCCGATCCTCGCCAGTGCCAACGCAACCTGGTCGGGAGACCGTTCTGCTCCCGTCAGATCGAGAAAGTCACCAAGCCAGTTATAGGAAACTCTCATGGAGCGGCCTTGTGCCCCCGCGAGCCGGGAGCCTTAGGTGTACTGTCCGGGAAGTTCACGGTGTTAATTCGGGATGGATTTTCGTTGACAGTGAGGCGCGCGACGCAGGAAGGCCGGGCGTCTTTCGAGGTAGCGCAACAAAGCTGTCGGCGAAAAGACGCCCGAAGTAGCGGCGTGAACTTTCCGGACAGTGCACTAAAATTGCTGCAGGAAGCGAATGTCATTCTCGAAAAGCAGGCGCATGTCATGAATCTGGTATTTGAGCAGTGCCAGTCGATCAATCCCCATCCCCCAGGCAAATCCCGTGTAGCGTCGAGGGTCGTATCCGACTCTCTCAAACAGCTGGGGATGGACCATACCGGCCCCCAGAACTTCGATCCAACCCGTTCTCTTACACACGCGACACCCCTCTCCCCTGCAGAAGGGGCAGCTGATATCCACTTCGGCGCCCGGCTCGACGAAGGGAAAATAGCTGGGCCGCAGGCGAATCTGGGTGGTCTCCAGGAACAGGGATCTGAGGAACACTTCGAGGGTTCCCTTGAGGTCGGCAAACGTAATGCCTTCGTCCACCACGAGCGCCTCCAGTTGATGAAACATCGGGCTGTGGGTGGCATCAACCGCATCTCTTCGGAAGACTCTTCCCGGGACGGCAATGCGAAGCGGAGGCCTCCGCTTCTCCATGGTGCGGATTTGAACGGGTGACGTATGGGTGCGCAAGAGCATTTGCTCCGGCAGGTAGAAAGTGTCCTGACTGGCGCGGGCCGGATGTCCCTCGGGAATATTCAGGGCGTCAAAGTTGTAGTACTCAGACTCAACCTCCGGCCCATCGATCAGTTCGAAGCCCATCCCGACACAGATCTCCTCCATTTCCCGGGCCAGTCTTCGCAGCGGGTGGATATGACCCATCTCGACGGGGACTTCTGGAAGAGTTCTATCCAGCACCTCTTCCCCGCCGCCCACCTCGGCGTCTTCAAGCTCCTGCTTGCGATTGGTGAGAGCGTCCTGTACCTGCCCGCGCAGGTCGTTGAGCGCCTGTCCGAGAGCCGGGCGATCCTCTTTCGGGGCGCTCCCCAGGCGGCGCATCTGCAGGGTAACCAGGCCCCGCTGCCGACTCAGATACTTGTCTCGGACTTCAGCCAGATCGGGGAGCGAGTCCGTCCCGGAGAGATCGTCGCTAAACTGTTGCCAAATCTCCTCAACCCGATCTGATTGCATGGCTCGGAGTGCAGGGAAGGCACATATCTGTCAGCCAATGGCCTGGCGGGCAGTTTCGGCCAGCTTCTTGAAACCTTTGTCATCGCGGACAGCAATGTCGGCCAGCATCTTGCGGTTCAGATCGAGGCCGGCAACCTTGAGGCCGTGAATGAGCTGGCTGTAGGAGAGACCGTTCTGGCGCGCCGCCGCGCTGATCCGGACAACCCACAACCTGCGGAACTCTCGCTTCCTGCGACGCCGGTCGCGATAAGCAAACGCCAGTGATCGCAGCACCTGTTCTTTGGCAGCGCGGTGAAGTTTGCTCTTCGTCCCCCAGTAGCCCTTGGCAGATCTGAGGATCCGCTTTCTCCGCTTGATACGGGTCGTTCCCCTGGTAACCCTGGACATACTTTCTACCCGAGGTTCAGCATCGCTTTGACGCGCTTCACGTCAGCAGATGAGACAAGAGAGGGCTTGCGCAGATTGCGCTTTCGTTTTGATGACTTCTTCGTCAGGATGTGGCTGTGGTGACTGCTGTGCCGGCGAATTTTTCCCGTGCCGGTTAATTTGAAGCGCTTGGCAGCGGCCCGTTTCGTCTTTAGTTTCATGTTCTCAACCGATTCCTTCTCTTCTCAGTGGATCACTGACTCTTCTTCGGGGTCAGGATCATCGTCATTGTGTAGCGGTCCATCTTGGGCTGTACTTCGATGACGGCCAGATCCCCCACTTCCCCTGCCAGTTTTCTCAGAATCTCCTCTCCGATCCCGGGATGGGTGACTTCCCTGCCCCGAAACATCACAGTCGCCTTGACCTTGTTCTCGGCCTTTAGAAATCGGATCGCATGCTTCTTCTTGAACTCGAAGTCGTGCGGATCGATCTTGGGTCTGAATTTGACCTCTTTGACATGAATGGTTTTCTGGTGCTTCTTGGCTTCGTGAGCCTTTTTGCTCTGCTGGTACTGGTACTTTCCGAAGTCCATGATTCGGCAAACCGGAGGTCTCGCGGTGGGAGCCACCTCAACCAGGTCCAGCCCACGCGACTGTGCGATCTCCATAGCCTCCCTGGGCCGCATCACGCCCAGTTGCTCACCCTCGTCCGATATGACCCGAATTTCAGGTGCCCGAATCCGCCGATTTACCCTTGCTCTCCTAATATTCGTCCTCCAAAAGGCTCACAGTTTACCATTGGCTGAATTTCAAACATATCAGAAAAAGGATCCCCGCCCTCATTCGCCGTCCCCGGTAACGATTCAGGCAGGGCTGGCTGTCCTGTCGTTCACCAGCCTGCGCACCTTCAGGGTGAATTCCTCCAGGCTGGCAGGACCCAGATCCCCCAGCAGGCGATCCCGAACCGAGACATTCCCCTGTTCCACTTCCCGGTCGCCCGCGATGAGCATGAAGGGCAACTTCTGCAGTTGCGCCTCGCGGATCTTGAAGCCGACTTTCTCGCTTCGCAGGTCGGCCCGCACTCTCAGTCCGGCATCTGCCAGCTGCTCGGTTACGCGGCCGGCGTACCCATGGTGTCGTTCGCTGATGGGCACAACCAGCGCCTGGACGGGTGCCAGCCACACCGGAAAGGCGCCGCCGTAATGTTCCACCAGGACACCCATGAATCTTTCCAGAGAACCGAGCACAGCTCGATGAATCATGATCACGTAGTGCTCCCGTGAGTCCGATCCGACATAAGTCACGTGAAAGCGCTGGGGCAGGCTAAAGTCGAACTGAAAGGTGCTCAGCTGCCAGGACCGACCCAAGGCATCGATCAGGTTGATATCGATCTTAGGACCGTAAAAGGCGGCTTCCCCGCTGTTGCGCTGGTAATCCCAACCCTTCTGCTCGAGAGCCTCGACGAGGACCTTCTCTGCCCGCTCCCAGTCTTCCGGGCTGCCCGCATACTCTTTGGGGCTGGCCGGATCCGAGACGGAAAGCGCCACCTCAAAGTCCTCAAATCCGAAGGCGTTGAGGATGAACTCGGCCAAATCGAGCGTCTGCACGACCTCGGCAAGAACCTGCTCGGGGCTGCAGAAGATGTGGGCGTCGTCCTGGGTAAACCCTCGGACCCGAAGCATCCCGTGCAGTGTCCCCGATTTCTCGTAACGATAAACGGTGCCAAACTCGGCAATCCGCATGGGCAACTCCCGGTAGCTGCGTTTTGCCGACTGGTAGATCATGATGTGCCCGGGGCAGTTCATGGGCTTCAGAACGTACTCCTCCTCATCCACCGGGAGCGTGTACATGTGCTCCCGGAAATATTCGTAATGTCCTGAAGTCCTCCACAGATTGCTCTTGGCGATGTGCGGTGTGTAGACGAACTGATAGCCGCGGCGCTCCAGCTCACCGCGCAAAAACTGCTCGATGATTCCCCGCACCACGGCCCCCTTGGGATGCCAGAAAATCAATCCCGGGGCTACCTCCTCTTCGACGCTGAAAAGGCCCAGCTGCTTGCCCAGCTTGCGATGGTCTCGGTGGCGCGCCTCTTCGACTCGGGCCAGGTACTCGTCCAGTTCTTCCCGGGTGAAGAAGGCAGTGCCGTAAATCCGCTGCAGCTGTTCCCGATGCTCGTCTCCCCTCCAGTAGCTTCCGGCGACGGAGAGAAGTTTGAACACTCCCAAGTGATCAGTCCCGAGAACGTGCGGCCCCGTACAGAAATCGACCAGCCTTCCCAATTTGTACCAGGAGAGGACCTGATCCGATCTCTCTTCAATCAGCTCCATCTTCAGCTGCTCGTTGTGGGCCCGAAAGTACTGCATGGCTTCCTCTTTGGAAACAACGCTGGGCTCAAAAGACAGGTTCTCTGCCGCCAGGTCCCGCATACGGGCTTCGATTCTGGACAAGTCTTCATCGCTGAAGCGGTGGGGAGTCTGAAAATCATAGTAAAAGCCCTCGCTGGTGGGAGGCCCGATCCCCAGATGCACATCCGGGTAGAGGTCGATCACGGCCAGAGCCATGAGGTGGGAGGTCGAATGGCGGAGTATGGTCAGGGCCTCTTCCGGGTCGTTCACCGCCTGGATCCGTCCATCGCGAAGGACTGCCTGCAACTCCCGACTCACTTCTCTGTACTCCGAGCAAAAAATGGTAGGTGCGAGCGGATTTGAACCGCTGACCCCTTCCGCGTCAAGGAAGTGCTCTACCCCTGAGCTACGCACCTATTGAAGGGCTATTATAGTGTGAAAACGGCTCCGTCCCCCCGGTAAGACTTCAAAACACAAACTGGCCACGAGGCGGCCGGATTCGAGCCTCGGTGGCCAGTTCTTGATTTGGTTTTTCGGGATCGGCCCAGTTAGTTGATGGCGCTCTTCAAAGCCTTGCCGGGTGTGAACCTGGCGACCTTCCTGGCCGGAATCCGAATAGGCATGCCTGTTCTGGGATTCCGACCCTGTCTCTCGCCGCGCTGTGAGACGGAGAAAGTGCCGAAGCCGACGAGGGTCACTCTCCCGCCCCCGGCAAGAGTCCCCTCGATATTGTCCAAAACAGAATCGACAGCATCTTGAGCCTGGCTCTTGCTAATCCCTGCATCGCCGGCAACAGCTGCGACTAGATCTCCCTTGTTCATTTTTCCTCCTTGTCAAGCTTCAAAAATCAGTTCCTTAACCAGGGCTGCGCCGACCTTTTCAGGCAGCCCTCTTCAAGATGCGACTGCGGATCTCATCCAGGCCTCGCTCCAACTGCTCGCGGACGACCGCGTCCTCGAGTTCTCGATAAAACTCTTCCAGATTGCCCTCACCGAACTCCTCCTTCGCGTTCTCGAAATAAAAGTTGGTAACAAAAGCCTGGGTCGGCGATCTCTCCGCGGGCCGCAGACCGGAAGTTCGCACTGTCCTTCCCTGGATAGGTTGTCCGTTGGGACGAACGAAAAGAGTGGTGGCCAGAAAAATAACGGAACCGGCGGTAAGCTCAAACTTCTCCTGAATCGTGCCGTGACCATTCGTGCGCAGCCCCACCGAAAAGACCCTCTGGTTATCAATCAGTGCAGCGGAGAATACTTCGGCCGCGCCACTGGTCCCGCCGTCCATCAGCAAGCCGACTACTTGAGTCTTGACCAGCGGCTCTTCCTCGGACACGAATTCTCGAAGGGTGCCTGCCCGGCCCGCCAGGCTGCCAATCAGCTGGTCGCGATCCAGGAAGAGATCGGCTATGAGAGCGGCTTCTTCGACCGTTCCTTCGCTGGTGCCGCGAACATCCACCAGAATGCCGTCCACGCCGGCTCCGATCAACAATTGCAGCCGGGACCGCACCTCTCCCGAGACTCCCGTATGGAAATGGGGGATGCTCAGCAATCCGACGCTGTCTTCAATCACTCTGGCCCGGGCTTTTCCCAGACTTGTAACGGCCCTGGTCAGCTTGACTTCAGTGGGTTGTGATCTGCGCGGCCGCACGACTCGGATAGTAACATCAGTCCCCTGACGCCCCTTTAGACGCTGCACGATCTCCCACAGACTCATTTCTGTGGTCACTCTGTCTTGGAGCGACTCCACGATATCCCCGGTGCGCAGACCCGCCTCATCCGCAGGGCTCCCCGGGACCACGGAAACGACGTAGCCATAGCCGTGCCGCTTGGAGAGAATCAGACCCGGAGAAGCCTCCGATCCGGCTCTCTCTTCCAGACTCGCAAAAATGTCCCCTTCCACAAAACTGGAGAAGGGATCCACCGCCTCGATCATCCCCAGCAGGGCGCCGTTGATGGCGCGACCCATTTGTGGCTCCTCCACGTACTCTGCCTTGAGCCTGGACAAGACGGTGGTAAACATTTCCAGCTGGCCGTAGATATCATTCTCAGCCACAACGTCGGTGAGTATTCCGCCAATCAGCCCGTACGCGACAATGGTGGCGGAGAGAAAGATCAGAACTAATTTCGGTTTTCCAAACATCTGACTTTTCTTAGATCCTGATATGATGAAAGTCCACGGGGAGCCCTGGCGGGGACCCGCAAATTATAGCTCGAAAACCCAGGTTCCAACAAGGAAACTCGCGGTGAAAGATCGCACTGCCGCCGTCTCCCATCGAAGTCGCCTGATGGCACTCGACGTCGGAACAAGAAAGATCGGTATAGCCATCACAGATCCGCTGCGACTGTATGCTCGCCCCCTGACCACCCTCCGGCGCAGTGGGCTGAACAAGGACCGGGACCAGCTGCTGTGTCTCATTCGCGAGTATGATGTCGGAAAAGTGATCATCGGCCTCCCCCGGCATCTGGATGGCGACGAGAGTCCGACCATGGATTGCATACGCCCGCTCGGCGAGAAGCTGAGAGAGGCCCGGGTTCCGGTCGAATGGCAGGACGAGCGACTTTCCACCAGGCTCGCCGAGCAGTGGATGTCGCAGGCGAAACTGCCCGTGAAAGACCGCCCGCGGCTACGGGATCAGTATGCGGCCGCCCTCATCCTGCAGTGGTACCTGGAGGAGCAGGTGTGAGCAGGGGCCGGATCGTTCTTCTTCTCCTTTCGTTTACGGTTACTCTCATTTTGATCTCGGGTGCGTCCTTCTGGTTCATTCACACTCGGCTCAGTCAGCCTTTTCAGGCTTTCTCGGGCGAAGCACAGATCTTTGTCTCGCAGGGGGATACTGCCCGTGTCATCGCCGCCCGACTCGAGCAGGGGGGCGTCATCTCTTCTGCTCTGTGGTTTCGCTGCTACCTGCGCTACCGGGGCGACCGTTACTTCCTGCAGGCCGGGGAGTACCGGTTTCCGGGACCTCTGAGTCCGATCCAGGTCGCGGAGAAACTTCACCGTGGAGAAGTGCATCGCTATAAGGTCACCCTGCCCGAAGGGCTCTCGCTCCAAGAAGCAGCGGCACGACTCGAATCCGCAGGTTTCGGCAATCGGGACCGTTTTCTGCAACTTGCGGCCCAGCCGGACCTGATCTCGGATCTCGATCCGGAGGCCGAAGACCTCGAGGGGTATCTTTATCCGGAGACCTACTACTTCACCTTCGACGCTGACGAGGAAAAGATTCTCAGGACCCTGACGAATGCCTTTCGCGTCGCCTGGACCCGGCAGCGACAGCTTCGGGCCGAAGAGCTCGGACTGACTCTCAGACAGGTGCTTACACTGGCCTCTCTGGTTGAAAAAGAAACGGCCCTGGCAGTCGAGCGACCCCTGATCTCCGCTGTATTCCACAACCGCCTGAAGCGCAAGATGAGACTCGAGTGCGATCCCACGGTCATTTACGCGGTGCGGCGAATCAAAGAGTTCGACGGGATCATTCATCAGAGTGATCTCGAACTCGATTCGCCCTACAACACCTACAGGAATGGGGGGCTGCCCCCCGGTCCCATCGCCAATCCGGGCCTGGATTCGATCCATGCGGCGCTCCACCCCGCCCCCGTCGACCATCTCTTCTTCGTGGCCAGGGACGACGGCAGTCATTCTTTCTCCAACACCTACCGGGAGCACCGGCGCGCCGTACTGACTTATCAAAGGTAGCGCACGAGCGCGCGCACGAGCTTAGCGTCCATCGGCTTGCTCGACTCGGAGGGAGGTGAGTGGGGCCAGAAGAGTGGGAGGCGGCCTACTTCGGGGCGACTCCCGGGAGGATTTAAACGGTCGCTGCCCCAAAGTAGGCCGCCTCCCACATTCCAGATTCCCCATCGTTGAAACGTGGAACGTGGAACCCATCAGGTGGAACGCGTAAAATATCCCTATGCAGCGCCCAACCGCCCTTTTCCTGACTTGCCTTCTTCTCTGCAGCACTGTCCTCTCCGCTCAGTCGTCGAGAGGGCGAATGCCGGCGCCCTTGAGCATCCGTGCCCCCTTCGACACTGCCTGGAAGGCCATGCGTGAAGTTCTTGAGTCGAATCGATTCGAGATCCTCGAAGAAGATGTCTCCAAGGGTTCCATCCTGACACGGTCCAAAGAGTACACCTCGGGACCGCTGGCGGCAGCGCACATTCGCAAGGTCGCCGATCGATCCAAACTCGTCGATGGAGACTGGGTGAAGGCCGAGTATCAGTATCAGGTGAATGTCCAGTTCGTATCCGAAACTCAAACGCTGGTCTGGGTCGACGCCCGGATCAGGGGCCTGAAGCGCGCCTTTGTCAGCGGCGACGAATGGCTGAAATTGAACTCGACCGGAAAACTGGAAGAAGACCTTCTGACCCTCTTCGGCCAGCATCTGTTCGGCCAGTCTTTCGCCCTCGACCGACCCCGACCCGGTTTCTGGGAGCGAAAACCAGGCCATATCCGGAAAGAAGTGGAACCCCCTCGTTCCGTGGGACCGGAGCGGCCTCCTGAGAAGTGACGCGGGGTTGACGTGACTCCAAATCTCAACCCCGAAGTCGTTTCGATTCTCGACCGGGCCGTCAGCAATACTCTAGTCACGTTTCTGATTCTGGTTGCCTGTTGCGGCCTGTACGGCTTCTTCACCCACAACAGGCGGAAGCTGATCGGTTCGCGCGGGAATGACGACTTTCTCAGACGCTGGAAGATCTTGCGACCCCTGGTTTATGCAACCGGGCTGTCCCTGGTCCTGGCTGGCCTGTCGTTCGTCTTTTACGCGTTCGTCCCGGCTCCTTTCCTGGACAATTTCACAACCTCCGAGAACTGGAAGCGGACCCCACTGCGCATTACTGCTCTCGATTTCGACCGGTTCCACGAAGGCTTCTCGCTCAACGGCGAGATCTGGAACCAGAGCGAGGAAACCCTGGGTGACGTTCAGATTGTGGTTTCCGTCCTCGATCACAATGAGGAGCGCCTTGATGAGCTTCTGGTCTCGCCCGAGCCCTCTCAGCTGGAAGCCGGCCAGACGGCCTCCTTCGAGGTCCGCTACGCCGAGAATTCTACTTTGATCCATGGCTATCAGCTTTCCTTCCGCTCCAGCGACGGCGCGGCGATCAATCACGTAGCCGGTTTCAATGTCGAGTGAAGCCGGCCGCAGGAGCGCCCGAAGCCGGGAGCTTCTGACCCTCGTTCCCTACCTTAAGAGATACCGTTTCAGACTTCTGGTGGGCTCCCTGATGGTCCTGCTGACGAACACGGCGGCAGTGGTTTCACCGTGGATTCTTCGCGCTGCAATTGACGACCTGACACTGGGTGTGAGCCACCGGAAGCTCCTGCAGTACTCGGCACTCCTTCTCGCCTTCAATTTGGCCGAGGGAGCCTTTCGTTTCCTGATGAGGCGCATTCTGATCGGCCTCTCCCGCTATATCGAGTTCGATCTCAGGAATGATCTGTACGCACATCTGCAATGCCTCTCCCCCTCCTATTACAGTTCCCATTCGACAGGCGACCTGATGGCCAGGTCGAGCAGCGATATGAGCGCCGTCCGCAGCGTGCTCGGACCCGGCATCATGTACAGTTTGAACACACTCTTTACGGCTGTTCTCACGGTCACGATCCTGCTTCGCATGGATCTGACCCTTGCTGCGGCTGCTCTGCTCCCGCTGCTGGCGGTCACGGCCAGCGTCAAGTTTTTCGGAAAGCGCATTCACGATCGCTTCGAGAAGATCCAGGAGCGATTTGCGGAGATGACCTCTCAAGCCCAGGAAAACATCAGCGGTAGAAGAGTCATTCGGGCCTACGTGCAGGAGCGCGCCTCGATCGACCGTTTCCAGTCCGCCAACCAGCGCTACCGCACCGAGAGTCTGGGCCTGGTCAAGCTGTGGGGCCTGTTCACTCCTCTGTTAACCCTGCTGCTGGGCCTTTCCACGGTGGTGCTTCTGTGGCTGGGAGGCCTGCGCGTCATGGACGGTCGCCTCACGGTCGGTGAACTGGTTGCGTTCGTCGCCTACCTGGCTATGCTCACCTGGCCCACCATCGCCCTCGGCCACGTAATGAACGTTTTCGAACGGGGCGCGGCCTCCATGGGAAGGATCAACCGCATTCTAGAGACTGAACCGGAGATTCGGGATCGAACCGGGGTCGAGGCGTTCGAGATCGAGGGAGAAGTCGAGGTCAGAAATCTCCAGTTCTCATACAACGGCTCGCCGGTGCTGTCGGACCTGAACTTCCGAATCCCAGCCGGGACAACCACCGCAATCGTGGGAAGAACGGGAAGCGGCAAGTCCACGTTGGCCAGCCTCCTGTGCCGTTTCTATCCCGTTCCCGACAACACCATTCTGGTGGACGGTCGAGACATCAATCACATTCCCCTGTCCCTGCTCAGGCGCAGCATTGGGTACGTTCCTCAAGACAGCTTCCTGTTTTCCGGAACGGTGGGTCGGAACATCACTTTTGGCCGGCCCGGCGCGACGATGCCCGAAACCGAGAAAGCGGCCCGAACCAGCCATATTCTCCCCGATGTGCAAGCTTTTCCCGAAGGGTTTGAAACGATGGTTGGAGAACGGGGAGTCACCCTTTCCGGGGGACAGAAGCAGCGTATTTCCATCAGCCGGGCTCTTCTGATTCAGCCCAGGATCCTGATTCTGGACGACTCTCTCTCCAGTGTCGACACCTACACGGAAGAGGCCATTCTGTGGAACCTGAGGGAAGAGCTGGCCGGGAAGACCGCCATCCTGATCTCCCATCGAACCTCCACGGTCCGGGAGGCCGACCAGGTACTGGTTCTGGAAAAGGGACGCATCGTGGAACGGGGAACCCACGAGGAACTGATTGGGCGAAAAGGCCCCTACTCAGAATTGTACGAAAAGCAGCAGCTGCTGGACGAGCTGGATATTCAATGAACTCCAGCGACTCAACTACGCCGACCAAGTTCTATGATGCCCTGCTGGCGAGGCGACTGCTGACTTACCTGCGACCCTATCGCAACGTAGTCGGCGTTTCGGTGGTGTTGCTTCTGATCCTTTCCGGGCTGAGACTCGTGGGTCCCTATCTGCTCAAAATCGCAATTGACGAGTCCATTCCAGCCAATGACACGGATCAGCTTCGGACTCTGACTTTTCTTTTCGTGTTCGTCCTCTTCCTGCAGTTTGTCGTCGGGTTTTTGCAGACCTATGCCACCAATTGGACCGGGCAGCGGATCATGCATGACCTGCGCCTCCAGATCTTCGGGCGTATCCAGAAGCTGGACATCGCCTATTTCGACAAAAACTCCACGGGCAGAATCATCACCCGGCTCACGAACGACGTAGACGTTCTCAACGAGCTGTTTACCTCGGGGGCGGTGAGCGTGTTCGGGGACATTTTCTCGCTGCTCGGCATAGTCGCCGTTATGCTCTGGATCAACTGGAACCTGGCGTTGGTCTGCTTTTCCGTCATTCCTTTTCTCTTCCTCGCGACGCTCCTGTTCAAGCGGCGAGTCAGGGGATCCTATCGCAGGGTGAGAGCCGCAGTCGCCCGTATTAACGCCTTTCTACAGGAAGCGATCACAGGGATGCCGATCGTGCAGATTTTCGTCCAGGAGAAGAGAAAGCTGAATGAGTTCGAGGAACGAAACCGCGAGCACAGGCAAGCGAACCTGGATTCTATTTTCTATTACGCGATCTTCTATCCTGTTGTCAGCCTGATCGGCACCCTGGCCCTTGCCTTGATCCTCTGGTACGGCGGCCTCCAGGTTTTGAATGGCGTACTGACACTGGGCGCGGTGGTGGCTTTCGTCCAGTACTCGGAAAGGTTTTACAAGCCGATCAGTGACCTCAGCGAAAAGTTCAACATCCTGCAGAGTGCCATGGCCAGCTCGGAGCGCATCTTTGACCTGCTTGACACCCCAACCATGGTCTCGGCCCCGGCCGTGCCGCAGCTTCCTTCCGGAGCCGGCGGCAGTATCGAATTCCGGAATGTTTCGTTTCGTTACGACGCCGACATGCCCGTATTGAAGAAGCTATCTTTTCAGGTGGGTCGCGGTGAAAAAGTGGCCATTGTGGGAGCGACGGGGGCGGGGAAAACCACCCTGATCAGCCTTCTCAGCCGCTTCTATGATGTGGACCAGGGCCACATTGAGGTCGACGGAATCGACCTTCGGCTCTGGGATCCCGCCTTCTTGAGGCGGCGCATCGCGGTTGTTCTGCAGGACGTATTCATTTTCAGCGGAAGTGTGGCTGAAAACATCCGGCTCTGGGACGGCCAGGTCTCCGATCAGGCCATGAAAGAGGCCGCCCGCCGGGTGCTGGCCAGCGACTTCATTGAGTCCGTGCCGGATGGGTACGCGACGGTTTTGAACGAACGCGGACAGTCGATCTCGAGCGGCCAGCGTCAGCTCCTTTCCTTTGCCAGGGCCCTCGCCCGGGACCCGGCAATATTGGTTCTGGACGAGGCGACGTCCTCGGTAGACCCCCACACCGAGCACCAGATTCAAATTGCTCTGGGTCAACTTATTGAAGATCGCACTGCCCTGATCATCGCCCACCGCCTGTCCACGATCCAGAACTGCGACCGAATCCTGGTTCTTCACAAGGGCGAGCTAGTGGAAGAAGGCAGTCACGCCCAGCTGCTGGCCCGCCGGGGCATTTACTTCAAGCTCTATCAACTGCAATTCAAGGACCAGTTTTCCGCCAAGTGGAGCGAAGTCCACAAGCAGGTGCCCTAACCCGGATTATGCAAGAACCGTAGTTCGGTGTTGAAAAACGACTCGAGAAGTGGCCCAACTCGGAAGCGGGCAGGTGTGACAGGCGGATTTGCGAAGAATATGGGTTGGCGAGGCGTTTGAGTGGTTTGGGGAGTGAATTTCAGACAGATCTGGGCCTGGATGAGTGTCGGAAGCGGTTTTTCGGGGGAGCTGGGAAAAGCTAACTGGAGTTCAGGCGACTCAAGACGAGGTGGAAGAGGGGTTGTTCGGGGAAGGCTGAGGAAAGATGGACCCAGATGCGTCGAGTGGTTTGTCGGATCCGGGCCCCAATCTTGAGGACCCGACGACGTAAGGTTTCGATTTCGAGCTTGTGCCAGGGGGTTCCGTGAAGATAGTCGCGCAGGCGCACGAACATCTGGTAAGCCAGTGCATGCAGGAGGAGTCGAAACTGATTGGCCAGGAATCGATGACAGCTGAGTCGGTCCATGCTCAGATGATTCTTGAAGGCCTTGATGAAGTTCTCGGTCTGCCCTCGGTTTGTGTAGTGGTCATAAAGTGATTGGGGGCAGAGATCGTCCCGGTTGGTAACTACAAAGCGACGATTGATGCCACGCTGATCGACCTCCACTTTGACAATGACGCGACGGGATCGATCCCAGCTGTGGGCTCGATAAAGAAACTCGTCAAACTGACGCTGTTTTTCCTCCAGCTCAACGAACCTCAGCCGAGTCGAATCCAGCAGGGGCTCGACCACTCGCTGCAGGCGAGGGTTTCGACTTAACCCAATGACATACTGGAGTTTATTCTCTTCACATTCACAGAACTCGTAGAGCCGAGGCGTGGCAAAGCCGCTGTCGGCCCGAATCTCAATCTCGACATCCGTCCCCACTGCTTGTCGGATGGCCTCCACGACTCGCTTCAGAATGGGCACGATGTGAGAGGCAGCCCCCTTGTTGCCAGGTCTCAACACGGCACAGACCAGGTCTCCCGTGTCGGCATCGAAGATCAGCAAAGGATGCAGAATGTGGTTTCGGTAATACCCGTGGTAGAAGGAGAACTCCTGTTGGCCGTGAGTGTGGTCGTCGGTACTGTCCAGATCCAGGATGATCTTGCTGGGACGTCTCTTCTTCAGGGAGCGCACATAACGGCCTGGCAGCCACCGGCTCAGACGCATCAGATCCTTCTTGGTGACGGAGTTCTCCAGGCGGGAGAAAGTCGGCTGGGTGGCCAAATCGGGATCGCTCTCTGGCAACTGATCACAGACTGTCTTGAGCATCGGATCCGAGCGCAGCGTATCGGCGTCATTACAGTCTTCGTAGCCGGCCACGATCTGCAAGACTCGTTGTCGGATCAACTTCAACAGGTCATGACGAACGTAGCGTCGGTCTCGACTTTCCGCAATACACGAACTGAAGCCCTCGCACAATCGATGTTGACGATCCAGGGATCCAAACAACAACCATCCTGCGTCGGAAGTGAGGCTCCCCCCATCAAAACGAGCCGTGATGTTTCTGTGGCTGTGAAATGGCAGGGTATTCTGGCAGACTGTTTTTGACATTGCCGTAGCTCCTGTTTAGGGTCATTGTTTTTGTAAACCCTTTTATATCAGAGAGCTACGGCCTTTTTTCTGGGCCCAAATCTCACTTGAATTTAGATCTCTTGCATAATCCGGGCTAACGGGCTCCGCGGCCCGAGAAGACCGCTGGAATCGTTTTCAACATGATGCTCAGGTCCAGCCACAGAGACCAGTTGTCAATGTACTGGAGATCGAGATCCATCCAGCGCTGAAAGTCGACCTCGCTGCGTCCGGACACCTGCCACAAACAGGTGATTCCCGGTTTCACACTGAGCCTGCGCCGCTGGCGTAAGGAATAGAACTCGACTTCCTCGGGAAGCGGGGCTCGAGGACCGACCACGCTCATCTCGCCCTTGATCACGTTCCAGAACTGAGGGATCTCATCCAGACTGAACTTTCGCAGATATTTCCCGAGAGGAGTGACTCGAGGATCGTTCCTCATCTTAAAGACAGGCCCGCTCATTTCGTTTAGATGCCGGATCTCCCAGAGCTTGTCTTCCGCACCGTCGATCATGGTTCGGAACTTTACGAGCGTGAACCTGCGCCCAAACAGGCCGCACCGCGTCTGGCGGTAGAAGACCGGCCCCCGACTCGTGAGCTTGACGGCGATTCCGATTAGAGGCAGCAAGGGCGACAGGAGAATTAGACAACCTGCCGCCACCAGAAAGTCGACAATCCGTTTGAGCACCAGATCGAAGCTGTGCTCTGGCACCGTCAGCAGTGTGATGAAAGGAATGCCGTCAAGGTATTCCAGTGAGACTGTTCCACTGTTGGGGGGAAAAAAGTCGGCGGCTATCCTGGTTCGGATGCCCAGCTCCTGGCAAACGGCGATCATCTCTTGAAAACCTCCCAGGTCGGCAATGCCGGAGTCCGCGAAAATGATCTCGTCGACCACCAGGCCCTCACTGACCAGCGTCCGCAACTGCCGGGGAGTTCCCAGTCGACGGACCCGCGCGGAAACGGTTTCAATCGCGGGTTGATCGGAAAGAAGACCGATTACCTTGAAGCCCCAGTGTCGAAGAGCTTCCAGAGAAGCAATCAGCTTACCAGCTTGCTCCTGGGCTCCCACTACCAGGATGCGGATCTGGTTGTGCTCGCTGATGTTTCTGCTGCGCAGGATGCCGTCCAGCACCGCTCGATTGACGGAGAGCAGACATCCCGTGAACAACAGAAAAGCAAAGAAAATGGGACGACTTACCTCCAGTTTCAGAGTGTAGGACAGGAAGGCCATGCACAGGCCCACCAGCATCACAAACTGGGCCACTCGTCGAACCTGCCGCATGAACGGCAACTGCAAAACGTCAGAGTACCTCTGGGTCATCAAAAGGAGAGCCGACCAGACTGGAAGGCAGACCAGAAAGAAATACAGATACTGAAGCAGGGGGAGCAAGACCGGATTGAAGTGCTGCGCAAGTTCCAGAGGAAGGAACTTGACCAGCGCCCGGATCGAGTAGGCGGCAATCAGAGCCGCCAGACCGGACAGCAGGTCGGTGGCGAAGAGGATTCTGCCGTAGAGAACGCTGTGGTACCTAAACATTCAGTAACCGAAAACGAACAGTCACTCGAAGCGGGAACCTCCTGCTGCCTCCCTGCGATCTCTTTTGATGATGCGGGTATTTTAACAGCTGGGGGTGGGGGTGCATAGTTCCACCCACGTTTCTCGTTTCACGTTAACCCTCAGAAGTTCAGGTCGCTGACTCGGGGGATCCTCGAGAGCAGGAATCCCTCTCCAAATCTGCAGTCGGCCAGGCTTCCCATGAACCGATTGTGGGCGCGGACGCGGTCCAGGAACTCTGAGTCGGTCAGAATCGTGTGCGGCTCTTTCGACTTTGGGTCATGGAGCTGGGAGGCGTGGGCCAGGATGGCCTCTTCCTTGATCTGCATCGTCTGTGAGATATCGACCACTAGGGCGGGTCTGTCCCGGGAATTGAACTCCAGCCAGGAAGCAACGCCCCCGGGCCGATGGCGAGGATACTCGGGCTCCAGCCTGGCGAGCCCCGAGTGGTGGACGGCTTCCCTCACCAGCACGCCGGCGTTCCAGTGGTCCGGGTGTCCTACGGCCGAGTGAGAAAGAATCCACCCGGGTCGGCAGGCGCGCAGCAAGCGGATCAGCTGATTCCTGTTCTCGGCGTTGGGCGTGATCTCGCCGTCCGGCAGTCCCAGGTTGGTGCGAAAGCAAACTCCCAGAATCCGGGCTGCCTTTTGAGCCTCCTGGCGGCGGGTCTCGACAGTCCCCCGCGTGCCCAACTCGCCAAAGCTGAGATCTACGAGCCCGACCCGGCGCCCTCGGGCGACCAGCTGGGCGACCGTGCCGCCACAGCAGAGCTCTATATCGTCCGGGTGGGCGCCGATCGCAAGTACGTCAACCTCTTCCGTCATGCAGCCTCCGCGAAACCAGCAGCGATTCTTCGAAGTTCCACCTGATCCAGCAGGCTCTTAGACCATTTTCAGATTCCCGGAGCTGTTCCCACCCGGCCCACTGTCCTCGTGCCGGCGCACACAGGTCCATCCTGGTGCACTGTCCGGAAAGTTCCCGCCGCTACTTCGAGCGTCTTTTCGCCGACAGCTTTGTTCCGCTACCTCGGAAGACGCCCGGCCTTCCTGCGTCGCGCGCCTCACTGTCAACGAAAATCCATCCCGAAATTAACACCGGGAACTTCCCGGACAGTACACTAGCCGTATTCTATCCGAGTCTCAGAGCGTCTTCAGGATTTCTTTGCGGGTACCGCTTTCTTGGGCGGCTCTTCTCCGGCGGTGATACGATCCTCCAGCTGCAGAAACTTTTTCTCCCCGATTCCTCGAACATTCATCAGGTCCTCAATCCTCTTGAAAGGGCCGTTTTTCTTCCGGTGGTCGATGATCCTCCCCGCCAGGGCTGGGCCGATACCCGGAAGGCCTTCGAGTTGTCGTACGGAGGCCACATTCAGATTGACCTTCCCGCCCTTTTCCGCCACAACCCAGGCAAAGCTCGAGAGTAGAGTCACCAGGGCCAGGACCGCCATTGCATTTCGCTGTGTCATCAGTAGCTCCTTTGTTTTTTGGTTCGCTACTAACAAGAACGACGCAAGGCGGCAAGAGTGCGAAGTGGTGGGTGACTGCGCCGCGGCCCACAGGCCGCCAGGGAAACCTCTCACCCGGCAAACTAGCGTGAAACGTGGAACCGTCTTAGGTAACCCAGAACACGATGAAAATGGCTGCAACGCCAAGGAAACTTCCGTAGGGAAGCGCGTAGCGGCTGCCCTTTTTCAGGATGTAAATGTAGCCGCCTCCGATCAAAGTTCCCAGAAGGGAACCCATAAAGATGATGGGCCACACGAAACGCCAGCCCACGAAGGCGCCGACCATGAACATCATCTTGACGTCTCCGAATCCCAGGCCCTCTTGCTTGCGAATCCGGTAGTACAGCTCGGCGACCAGCCACAGCGTTCCACCCCCGAGCAGGCATCCGGCCACAGAGAACAGATAGGCGGCCCGGTAGTCCCCCGGGGAGGCGCCCAGGATTTCCTGGGCTTGAAAAGGAGCCAGACCAAGCCCCACCAGCGTGCCCCCAATGGTGAGGGGATTGGGAAGGATCCTCTCGTTCAAGTCGATCACGATGAGAACAAGCAGTACGCTGCAGAAAAAGGCATTCAGAAAAAACGGGGGCGAGATGCCGAAGCGTAGAAACAATCCGGTGAAGAGACCGGCTGTCGAGATCTCGACTACCGGATAGATCCAGCTGATTCTCTCCCGGCAGTGCCGGCACCGGGTCTTCTGGAGAAGGTAACTGAAAAGGGGTATGTTTTCTTTCCAGCTCAGGCGATGGCCGCAGGACGGGCAGAAAGAGCCCGGGGTCACGACGGAGGCCCGCTGGGGGAGGCGAAAGATGCAGACGTTCAGAAAGCTTCCGATTGCGAGGCCAACCAGGAAGATAAAGATCGCATGGGGCAGCATGGACGCCCAATTATAGGGAACGAGGAGTCGAAAAGAGAGGCAAATGCGAAAAAGGGCCGCCTGTGAGGCGGCCCTTTCCTGTTGTAACGAGCTGCGGTCTAAGGCTCGGGATCCGGATCGTCGGGTTTCTTGCGTTTCAAGGTGGGACGATCCGATTTGAGAGTCGGCTTCTCCTCCTCGCTCCGGTTCGTGTTCGTCTTGCGCTTCAAGCTGGGACGTTTGGCTCCTGACGCCGAGGCAGCCCCGGGTTGGACGAGCTTGTTGTCGATCGCAATCAACCGGGACTTGACCTTGTCAAACTCCGAAGTGGTCACCAGATACTCATCCTTGACCGGCAGGAAGGAAATCTCGTGCTGAACGTGGGTGATGCGGCTCTCCACGGCCGGATGAGTCCTGAAAAAGCCGGCAAACTTCCCGGGCTTATTTTTCTCCTTGGCCTCCAGCTTCTCGAAAAAGGTAATGAACCCGTTGGGGTCAAGCCCCGTATTCCAAAGATACTGAGTGCCAAGCTGATCGGCTTCTCCTTCGGATTGGCGTGTAATTCCCAGCACCGAGAGAGAAAGTCCCAGCCCCAGCCCCTGTCTGATGGCAACCTGGGTCCAGTAGCCTCCGATAAACAAAGCGGGCAGCGCCGCGAACTGAAGGAGCTGTCCTTTCGTCATGCGCTCGGTGGCGTGGCGGGCTGTGACATGGGCTATCTCATGGGCCATCACACCTGCCAGTTCGGCTTCCGTGTCGGCCTCCAGAATCAAGCCCTTGTTGACAAAAAAGTAGCCTCCCGGCAGAGCAAAGGCGTTGACATCATCCGTGTCGATCACGCGAACCACAAAGGGCACCTTGGCGTCGGAGTGCCTCACTATGTTCTGAGCGAGTCGGTCCACGTACTCATTGACTACGGGATCCTCGACCAGCCGCGCCGTCCGTTCAATCTGTTGCGCGTACTGTGCCCCGATCTGAATTTCCTTTTCCAGAGAAACGAAATTGGGGAAGAGTCCGGCGACCTTTCCGTTGATTTTCCGATTTCCGATATTCTCGACATCCGAGTGCCGGCGCCCCGCGAAACTCACCGGCGTCAAGAGCAGCAGAACAATCAGGAAGAAAGCGACAAGCTGAGCACGTAGTCGATCCATTCGAAGAACTCCTAACTTACTTACCAGTATAGACGACTGTCATTTATAATTCAGCGGCCGTCGATAGCAAGCCTTCATTTAATAAGACGCGATGAGGTCGGTGATGTTTCATTCTGGAATCTCAAGTGGCAGAAAGGTCGGGGAGGGCTCACGGTGAAGCTATTGTCAGTTGCCCAGATGGAGCGGATCGACCGGCTTACCAGCGAGCGGTTCGGCATTTCCGGTCTCATTCTCATGGAGAACGCGGGCTTCCAGCTCTTCCGGGCGCTGGAAGGGGATTTTCCGAGAGACCTGCGCGAGCAAAGAATTGCCATCTTCTGTGGAAAGGGGAACAACGGCGGCGACGGACTCGTGCTGGCGCGATTGCTCGACCAGCATGGATACAGCGTGGAGGTTTTTCTCCTGGGCGCGAGCGGGGAGGTCTGCGGAGACGCTCAGATCAACCTGGCTGCTTTCTTGAAGTCGGGGCGTCCCGTTCTCGAACTGGATCGGCAGCGCTGGCAGGAAGTCGCACCCGGTCTGGGCCGTTTCACAGTGGCTGTCGACGCGCTGTTGGGCACCGGACTGAGCAAACCCCTCGAGGGCCTTTACGCGAGCGTCGTCGAGGAACTGAATGGTCTTGATCTATTTCGCCTGGCAGTGGATGTTCCGACGGGCCTGGGTGCAGACTCGATGGAAGAGCCGCTGCTGTGCTTTCATGCCGACCTGACGGTCACTTTCACGGCCCCCAAGATTGCCCATCTCCTGAACCCGGCCCGGGAACACCTGGGCGAGATCCGGGTTGTTCCCATCGGAACTCCCGACGTGCTGCTCGACTCGGACGAGTTGAACGTCTCGGTGGTGGACCCGGCTACCGCCCGCTCGGGAATTCCGGAGCGCCGCACCGACACGCACAAGGGCAGTTACGGGCATGTGGCAGTAGTGGCCGGCAGCCGGGACAAGCCGGGAGCCGCGTGTCTGACTTCGTGGGCGGCCCTTCGTGCCGGAGCAGGACTCGTCACCTGCTTCACCGCGCCGTCCGCCCAACCAATCGTGGCGGCTTCTCATGCCGAAATCATGACCGCGCCGCTGGCAGAAACGGCAGAGGGTGCCATTGCGAGCCGAGATGCAGGCTCGTTAGAGCGGCTGCTGGCAGGAAAATCTTCGGTTGCTGTGGGACCCGGCCTGGGCCGGGCGCCCGCAACCGTGTCGCTGATAGAGGCCCTGCTCTCTTCCCTCCAGGTTCCGGTCGTTCTCGACGCCGATGCCATCAACGCTTTTCAGGGAAGGGCCGAGAGCCTGCAACGCAGCGTGGCGAGGCCCCTCATCCTGACTCCCCATCCGCGCGAATTCTCCCGCCTGAGCGGCATTCCCACCGCGGAAATCCGGAAGAACCGGATCGAGATCGCTTCCCGTTTCAGCCGGGACCTCCGGCTGTGGCTGGTCCTCAAAGACTTCCGGACCCTGGTTGCGACTCCGGACGGAGAAATCCTGGTGTGCCCGGCCGGGAATCCGGGGATGGCGACGGCGGGAAGCGGAGATGTTCTAACCGGCATCATCGCGGCGCTGGTGGGGGCCGCCTGGACGGGCGGGCGGCGGGCGGCGGGAGATCTCACCCGCTCGGTGGCGGCAGCCGTTTACCTTCATGGCAGCGCCGGGGACCTCGCGGCAGTCGACGATTCCATGCCCTCCCTGACCTCCACCTCGATCCTGGACCACCTTGGGCAGGCCTTTTCGAACCTGGAGAACGCTGCCGGGTGATCCGCTTCAGGACCTCTAACGAGGAGGAGACGGAGCGACTGGGTGCGGGTATTGGCGCCCTTTTAATTGCGCCCGCTACCGTTCTGCTGGTGGGCACCCTGGGCTCCGGCAAGACCGTCCTGGCCCGTGGCATCTTCCGGGGCCTGCAGGTGGATCCGTCCCTGGTCCGAAGTCCCAGCTTCAGCCTGGTCAACGAATACCCTTCTCCCCGGGGCCCAGTTTTTCATATCGACCTGTATCGCCTCGACAGCGTGTCCGACTTCGAGTCCATCCCCCTGGAAGACATTCTCTCGGAGACAACGGTTACCGTGGTGGAGTGGGCTGACAAACTACCCTTCCCGGTCGCCAACCCGATTCGCATCGAGGTCTCGGCCGAGAGCTCTTTTCATTTCTTCCAGGTCGATCCGGAGATCTCCGGGCTTAGCGGGATTGAATTAGAAACAAGAAATTAAAAATTTAAAATTAAAAATTGAAAAATCGGATCAGGAAAAGAGAGGGGGGCAGGTCCCGACTTTGTCGATGGGAAGTACAGCCAGTGGGTAAAGACCCTTGCTGCATTTGAGTTACGGGTGCCGTAGGACTTTCATGGTCGGCTGCCGCGGCCAATCCACGAAATCCCAATTTTTAATTTTTAATTTTTAATCCCCTCCCCCCCGGACCGCCAGCCCAGTTCGTACTTTTCGCAGCAGTGGCGTTTATGAAAGGGAGTAGCAACGATGAAGCGTCGAGGTTTTCAGCTCTTCGAGACAGCCGTAGCCATCTCCCTAATTATTGCTCTGGCTGGCTGGAGCGCCCTTGGCACGCGGCGGTTGCTGGCTGAACACAGGCTGCATGCTGCGGGCCTGTCGATGTTTTCGGCGGCGGCGGCGGCTCGCTCCATGGCTGTCACGCGCAACACGGACGTCCGACTGGCCACGCGATTTGTGTCCCGCCAGTTTGGCCTGGCTCCAAGTCACGGCGTGCCCACGAGTTGGAAATCCCTGCCGCCGGGAGTTCATTTCGCCACTGTGCCGTCCCGATCTGTTACTTTCCACGGTCGGGGGACGGCGGCACCTGCCGGTAGTTTCAGGATCACGAATGAGGCCGGGACGATTCGCGTCGTCATCGCGGTCTGGGGACGCGTGCAATGGTTCAGGGAATGAAAACTCCAAGACTCGACAGCCGTGGAGAATCCGGAAGCGGGGGAAACCCGTACCGCCGGGCCCCGGCCGGGGAGGCCGGGCTGACGCTGATCGAAGTCGTAGTAGCCGGCGCTATTCTCTCAGTGGCTCTACTGGCAGCCCACTACAGCGCAACGCTGGCCTGGGCCCTTCACCGGGAAGGATCTGTCTCCAGCGAAGAAACAATCCGCCTCTGGTCCCGTTGCTCCCGCTTTCGGGCCCGCCTCGAAGAGGAGGGTTCTCCTCTCATGCTGAAACCCGGCCTGCGCCCCGTGCGGCAGGTCGTGCTTGAAGAAAACGGACTCGAGTGGGAGGTCATTGGTGCGCGCTGAGAAGGGTTTCACGCTGATTGAGGTGGTGGTCGCAATCACCTGTTCGACGTTGTTGTTTCTCGCACTCTTCTCTACCTGCGAGTCGTTGCTCTCCTGGATGGGACGGTTCAACAGCGCACTGGAGAGAGACGAGAACCTGGATCTGGCCCCCCTTATTCTGGCACCCCTCCTCACTCAAGCAGGCAACAACTACGGGGCCTTCCCACAAGCTCCAATCGAGCTGCGAGAGGGCGAACTGGTGGTTCGCAGCGACATTTCGGGAACACAGGGTTTTCCTGACGGCGACCTCGATGATCCCTTCGAGCTTTGCTCGATTCGGCAGAGCACGAAGCAGCTTCAGATAAAAAGCGGTCGAGGTTCGTATCAACCCCTGCTCAATCACGTTGCCGGGGTGAGCTGGTTTCTGGAGGGCGAGGGCCTGCTAAATGTGAACCTGGAAGCACTTTCGTCCGGGCCCGGTTCGGGTCCACTTTCCCGCCGCCGCCTGGAGTTGACGCTCTTCCTTCCCAATCTGCAGCCCTCTCTCTTCGGTGACTGATGGCCCGGGCTGAGAGCAGAGGGGGACTGGTTCTGATCACGACTCTGCTCTTTCTGGTGCCCTTGACGCTTCTCCTGCTGGTGGCTCACGGTCGGGTCGCCCACCGTCTTCGGGTCAGCCACGATCTGGAGCGCCAGCTCTACAGCCTGACGCTGGCAACCAACGGAGTTGAGCTGGTTCGGGCCCTCCTGCCGACAGTCGATCTGGCTGCAACGCTGGCGGAACCGGGATGCTCTGAAAATCGAAATCCGGTGGGCAGATCGGCTGCGCTCTCTACCCCGCTGTCCGAGCTGGATTCAATGTTGTCGTTCAGGTCACTCTCGGGTCCCGACGACTGCAGCGGCGCCGGGTCGGCCGTCGGTCGTGGTCGTGTGCTGTACCGGCTGAGCAACAATCCTGAAGAGGCAGCCCATGACGAGCAGGACGGTATCGTCATCGTGCGAAGTATGGGAATCACCCAGGCCCGGAGGTGGCATGTTCTTCCCACCGTGCTCAACTGCGTGACAGTGGTCGAGGCGCGTTTCAGGCAGGAGAGGACTTTTGACGTCCCGGCGGCCATCCTGCTATTCGGGGAATCCGGCCGATTCAGTTGGTCAGGCGACAGGTTCAGGGTGTTGGGAGGTGAGGCGCCGGCCATTGGAATCGTTTCCACGACCGCCTCCACCCTGGCAGATCAAGTGGCCGATTCCCTGAAGAGGCATGAGGGCGTGCTGGTGACTTCTGAATCACCTGTGTCGGACGTGACGGAGACCTATCAGGATTCAGCGGCCCTGGCCCGGGTTTTCAGCCCGACTTTCTGGGCTCGTTTTCTGGAGTCTCTGCC
>OZ240092.1:5657500-5753059 GCA_965197285.1 Acidobacteriota bacterium
CGCGGCGCGAGTGCCCCGAGCAACCGGGCACCAGGCTTTCCGAGAATCGCTTCAGGGAAACCGAAATCGCGACCAACTTCAAGTTGATCAGCTGCCGAAAGTGTGGACTGGTGACGATTTACAAGTACCGGGTCAAGCAGATTCGGAGAAAAGCGAAGATCGACACTTCAGAGCAACAGGAGGTCCGGGACGACCATCTGTTCCTCTGGAAATCGATTCCCCGATTTGCAGAAATCCCTGAGACGATCCGGTGTAAGCAGTGCCGCGAGATCCTGCCTCAGGAAACCTTCTGCATCTATTAACCCTTGTGCTGCGGGGGGGGCTGGGCGGCAACTCGTGAACGCTTGATCGTCGAGTTGATCTGGATGATGCAGGCAAGCACTCCGGTGTAGCACAGCACAGCGATATAGAAATTCATCGAAATTCCGGAGAATATCGCCACGAAAACCGCCAGCGCTGAAGAGAGGACACCAAAATCCCATTCAGCGCCCGCCCTTACCTGGATCCAAAGTATTTTTCGACGATCCAATCAGGTTGCCAGGGATCCGGCTGCCGCTCCCGTCCCGTCAGGTCGATCTTCAGCCGCGCCGGATTCTCGCTTCTCAGAGGTTGATCGTCTCCAAGGTGCTCCTGCCATTCCGAGAGTAGAACGGTGAACTGAGCGATTCTTTGCGCTTGGGCGGGATCCTCTGCCAGGCTGAAAACCTCGCTCGGATCTTCCTCCAGATCGAAAAGTTGGAGCTGATTCACCTGTGGATAGACGATCAGCTTCCAGCGCCCGTGGCGGACAGCCCGCATGGTGTCGGTGAAGGAAAGGAAAAGGGCCTGGCGCAAAGAATCCGTCTCGCCGCGCCAGATCGGGGCCAGGTCTCTCCCGTCGATTGGAGAAGGCACGGGTGCGCCTGCCAGGTTCAGAATGGTTGGGAAAATGTCCAACAGATAAGTGAGCGCCGTGCTAGCCCGGATTATGCAAGAACCGTAGTTCGGTGTTGAAAAACGACTCGAGAAGTGGCCCAACTCGGAAGCGGGCAGGTGTGACAGGCGGATTTGCGAAGAATATGGGTTGGCGAGGCGTTTGAGTGGTTTGGGGAGTGAATTTCAGACAGATCTGGGCCTGGATGAGTGTCGGAAGCGGTTTTTCGGGGGAGCTGGGAAAAGCTAACTGGAGTTCAGGCGACTCAAGACGAGGTGGAAGAGGGGTTGTTCGGGGAAGGCTGAGGAAAGATGGACCCAGATGCGTCGAGTGGTTTGTCGGATCCGGGCCCCAATCTTGAGGACCCGACGACGTAAGGTTTCGATTTCGAGCTTGTGCCAGGGGGTTCCGTGAAGATAGTCGCGCAGGCGCACGAACATCTGGTAAGCCAGTGCATGCAGGAGGAGTCGAAACTGATTGGCCAGGAATCGATGACAGCTGAGTCGGTCCATGCTCAGATGATTCTTGAAGGCCTTGATGAAGTTCTCGGTCTGCCCTCGGTTTGTGTAGTGGTCATAAAGTGATTGGGAGCAGAGATCGTCCCGGTTGGCAACTACAAAGCGACGATTGATGCCACGCTGATCGACCTCCACTTTGACAATGACGCGACGGGATCGATCCCAGCTGTGGGCTCGATAAAGAAACTCGTCAAACTGACGCTGTTTTTCCTCCAGCTCAACGAACCTCAGCCAAGTCGAATCCAGCAGGGGCTCGACCACTCGCTGCAGGCGAGGGTTTCGACTTAACCCAATGACATACTGGAGTTTATTCTCTTCACATTCACAGAACTCGTAGAGCCGAGGCGTGGCAAAGCCGCTGTCGGCCCGAATCTCAATCTCGACATCCGTCCCCACTGCTTGTCGGATGGCCTCCACGACTCGCTTCAGAATGGGCACGATGTGAGAGGCAGCCCCCTTGTTGCCAGGTCTCAACACGGCACAGACCAGGTCTCCCGTGTCGGCATCGAAGATCAGCAAAGGATGCAGAATGTGGTTTCGGTAATACCCGTGGTAGAAGGAGAACTCCTGTTGGCCGTGAGTGTGGTCGTCGGTACTGTCCAGATCCAGGATGATCTTGCTGGGACGTCTCTTCTTCAGGGAGCGCACATAACGGCCTAGCAGCCACCGGCTCAGACGCATCAGATCCTTCTTGGTGACGGAGTTCTCCAGGCGGGAGAAAGTCGGCTGGGTGGCCAAATCGGGATCGCTCTCTGGCAACTGATCACAGACGGTCTTGAGCATCGGATCCGAGCGCAGCGTATCGGCGTCATTACAGTCTTCGTAGCCGGCCACGATCTGCAAGACTCGTTGTCGGATCAACTTCAACAGGTCATGACGAACGTAGCGTCGGTCTCGACTTTCCGCAATACACGAACTGAAGCCCTCGCACAATCGATGTTGACGATCCAGGGATCCAAACAACAACCATCCTGCGTCGGAAGTGAGGCTCCCTCCATCAAAACGCGTCGTGATCTTTCTGTGGCTGTGAAATGGCAGGGTATTCTGGCAGACTGCTTTCAACATTGCCGTAGCTCCTGTTTAGGGTCATTGTTTTTGTAAACCCTTTTATATCAGAGGGCTACGGCTTTTTCCTGGAGCCAGAATCTCACTCGGATTCAGATCTTTTGCATAATCCGGGCTAGCCGCCCCCCTGGGGATTTCCGGGCCGGCTAAGATCAGCGGTGCTCGCATGCTGTGCTCGTAGAGGTTCTGTTTGCCCAGCAGGCCATGACTTCCCATGGCCAGGCCATGATCCGCAGCGTAAACAATGTAAGTACTCTCCGCATGCCCGGATGCCTCCAGAGCCTCCAGGATCCGACCAACCTGCTCGTCCAGATGGGAAATCAGACCGTAGTATTCCGCCAGCTGGTCGCGGATCACTTCGGGAGTGCGAGGCCATGGGGCGAGGTCTTCGTCGCGCCCGACCAACCACCCGTTGTCGAACGGATGCTGGGGCAAGAAGTTCCTGGGGAGTGGAGGTTGGTCCTCGTAGTACGACTCCCGAAAAGACTCGGGCGGCTGGCGGGGATCATGGGGAGCCGTAAAGGACACGTAGGCAAAAAACGGCTTGTCCGCCCTGTAGCTATTGAGGAAGTCAATAGCCGCTTCCGCAAACAGCTGGCTGGAAAACCTCTCTCCGATGCGCTTGTTGTGCAGCTCTCCACTACTGGACAGGTCTTCAATGAGCACCTTGGTGTGGTCGCTCATTCCGCCGAAGAATACCTTCCTGGCCCGGCCGAAACTGCGCAGAAACGAGGGTCGTTCGTTGTGCCATTTACCGGTAGCGAACGTCGTATATCCCTCCTCCCTGAGGATCTCGGGAAGCGTTCGGGTGCCCTCCAGATCACCGTTAATCCGTTGGTAGGCGAGCCCCGAGTGCATCATTGCTCGACTGGGCACGCACACGGCACCGCTGTTGGAGCCCAGGCAGTAGTTGGAGCGGAAGCTGAAGCCCCGGAACACCAGCCGGTCCAGGTGGGGCGTCTCTATGTGCTGGTTGCCGTGCGCGGCAATCGTGTCGGCTCGCTGATCATCGGCCACCAGAAACAGGAAATTGGGCCGGGTGTCCGGCTCCACCCGGGTGCCGCAACCGGCCCCCAGGAGACTCCACACTACGAGTCCTCCCCCTAAAGTAGCAAAGCTCCTCACTCTCAATCCTCCCAAAAGAAGTTTACTCAGAGTCAAGCTTACAGCGCATCTGCAAACTTGCACCCTCAAGTTTCACTTGAGGGTGAAATAAAGGAGGAAAAATGTGGTTACCGAGCCGGGCCCGATGGTTCACCCTTCGTTTGGAAGATATAGATCCGCTAAGTAGGCGGTCACTGCAGTCCAGTGCTCGTCGACCTTCCAGTGGTCGCCGTCCACCAGACCACGATGATCGCCCTGAGGTAGCCGCCCGACATCCGGGTGGCCGGCCGCCGGCAGGGGCCTTGCCGAGAAGGAGGGGTGCGTGTTGCCGGCGACGACTCCCGTAAAGGATGCGCCAACCGTGGTCAAATCCAATGTCTGTTCAGTTCTCATGATCACAGGACCTCCGAGGTGTTGTGGTGGCCTATCCTGTCGGACTTTCTTGGGAAAAACAAAAACAGTCGGACATTGATATAAAATGCCGGAACGTTGATATAATGGATGTCAGGATGGGCAGAAAAAATCCGATTCCCCCTTACATTGCCTACCGGACCTTTCGGAACTTTCTGGTCCAAGTCGAGAAACAGGGCTTGCCCGCGCGAATTGACCGCAGCGTTCTGGCCCACAAGTCGGGGTCGGTTCAGTCGCAACTTCTGCTGGCTCTACGCTTCCTGGGCCTGATCCATGAGTCGGGGAAGCCCACGGAAGATCTGAAGCAGCTGCTCGGCGGAGTCCAGAGAGAGCGTGCGGCCCATCTAAGGAGCCTGCTGGAACGATCTTACCCGTTTGTTTTCGGCTCGGGTTTTGATGTGGCGACAGCGACGTCGGATCAGATGGAGGAGGTCTTCAGACGCACGGGGGCTTCGGGGGAGACTTTGCGGCGCTGCATCTCTTTCTTTTTGGCGATTGCCAAAGAAAGCGGTGTTCGAATCTCGGCCTACATCAAGCCGCACCGCGGAAAAAAGACCGCCTCCAGAAGGGCCGCTCCCAACAGCGATCCACCTGCCACGACTACCTCCCCGCCCCGGACGAAGTCCACCGTTAACCACAAGTCCGTTCGCCTGGGAGGGGGGGGCACGCTGGCTCTACAGCTGGACGTGGACCTTTTCCAGCTACCGAAAGAGGACCGACAATTCGTTTGCAGCCTCATCGATCAGATCAGGGCCTTCGAAGACGACTCGAATTGAACCAGCGAGATAGACGCAGGTCCAACGAGTCCCCTGCTTAGTACAGCCGCAGCGCGGCGGCCGGGGAAGCTGCCAATCAACGAACCTGACAGCTTGACAAAAGCCGGAAAGGCCCACAAGCTTCACAATCGAAGGAGAACAGATATGATGCCACACGATCGCCCCCTCGAGCTGACCGATCTGGGCCTCAATGGGGCCAACATCAGGGTTCGGTTTGCCGGTGAAAGTGAGAGCGAATCGGCCTATCGGCCGGCTCTCGTGCGTCTCGGTCCGCAGGGCATGTTCATCCACTGGGCCGATCCACCGTCCGGCCTGCAAAGGCTCCAGGTGGAATGGTCCGACTGCCCTTTCACACCTCAACCCTTTCGTTGCGAGTGCCTGGTTGTGAAGACCTCCAGTGAGGGCCTGCAGGTGAAACTCGACGGCCCGACCCCGGGCACCATGAAGGAATGGTTCGAAAGAATCTCGGCTCTTGCCAGCCAGCGCGAACCCGACAGCGCGCTGAAGACCTCCATGTTGTACACGGGGGCGACCGTAGTCTCTGCGGGCGGGCTGTTTTGCGGGGCTCTGGCGATCCTCCTGCCCATTCTCAGCAGCGGCCAATGGTGGATCGATGCCATATCGAAAGTACTCCTGCTGATCATGGTCTTCTCGATTGCCGGGTTCGCCTGGATTCGCTTGCTGGCCGGACGCGCGGAGGTTCGGGCGATTCGCCAGAGCCCATGAATCCGTCCATCTACCGTGCCGGCGGCCATGACTTCGCCAATCTGTGGATGAACACGGCCAAGATCGTGATCGCTCTGGTGTTCCTTTACCAGAACGCTCTGGACACGCAGCTCGGCGTCAAGCTTTTTCAGGACTACTACTACGTATTTCGGGTTCCCGTGAGCCGGGACGGTGAAGAGGGCGACGCAGCCACGACCGAAGTCGTCACGCCGGAAGATCCCTATTTTTCCATCGACTTCAAGCCCCTTGTGCTGGGCCAGGCCTATGACGAGTTCACCATCGAAGTTCTCAAGTTGACCAATCCGGAAGGGGAAGATCTACTCATGCCGGCTCCTGCCAGGGAGGGCCCCTGCCAATCTCCTGAGCCGGGCTGCGTGCGCTTTGTCTGGGCCGATCTGACCAAGGGCGACAAAGCCGTACTGCACCGGGCCAGTTTCAATCTGCTCGACCTGGTCAGGGACGAATCCGCCCTGGTGTCCGGGGACTACCAGGTTCAGTTCGGCTTCGATTTTTTTCGTGGTGGCCGCCAGCTGGGACGACCCGGGCAGACTGCCACCGACTCGGGGACTCTGAAGTTTCTGCGCCAGGAGGAGTTACGATTTGGAGACGTTCCCGTGGTGCAGGGCAGGCCTTTCCACATTCCACGACTCATCCTGCAGCGTATTCGCGAAGGCGGATCCTGGGGCGGCTGGGATGCCTATCGGGAGGTCAGGGTTCTGGAGGGAGGCGCTGACAGCGGCTGGCGCAGCGGGGCCGCTCTCGGCGAAGACTTTGACCGGGAATGGCTGCAGCCGATCCACAGCCTCAAGGCCGGAAGAAACTACGAACAGCGCGGACACATCCTGGACAAGAACAACGTCCAGGTCGATTTCACTATCGGCTTCAACCTCTTGAAGAATGAGCCGCCGCGTTCCACCTACCTGGGCCCCGGTGAAAGCGACATACACTTTGTGCGTATCTTCTATGAGTGGCATTTCTTCGAGGAAGATCAGGGGTACTATTACTACAACTTGAGCCGCCACATCATCGACCCGGACGGCACTACCGATCCGATCGACGGCCGCCCCGATGTACGCGTACGGCAGTTCGTCGCTCTTCGACCCGACCATCTGCCCTATCGCCTCAGAAAAGATGGGACGACCGGCGACTGGCACCTCAGGGTGGAGGGAAGAATTGACAACAGCCTGGCCCCCGGTTCTTCCCACCTTCTTACGGTGGTGGCCCGGGACGAGTTTCAGGATCAGAGGATTCGCATCAGAATCGAACGGTAGAGGGCGGTTTCAGTCCACTCGACCGGCGACCGAAAACGGGAGGAGTGACAACCATGGGATTTAGAATCGTGACCCGGGCAGCGGGGTTCGTGGTCCCCATACTCATCCTTACACCTTCTGTGCGCCCTCAGGAGCCTTGCAGCGAGAGTAGTATCACCATCCCACGGGGGCCGGAGATGGTCGAGGCGGATTTGTCGCTGCTCAAGGGCGCAACCGGCGAGGCCTCTCTTCCGGAGTGGAGCAAAATCGAAAAGCTGCGAAGCTTCTTCAAGAGATATACGTCGACCCGGGCCGAGTGCCTCCTGATTGAAGCGGACGAAACGGACCTTCAGTTGTTCGTGGCCCGCAGCTCGATCACAGATCCGGCCTCCGATCCGAATTCCGGGCGTCTCGACTCCGAGAAGGCGCTTCAATTTTTCGGATCCTCTCGGGTGAAGGTGGAGAGGGCGGACAAACAGGTCACCCGGACCTATGCTTTCCCCCTCAGCGGCCCGGCCAAGATTTCAGAGGTCGCCGAGACTCACTATCTGGAAATCCTGCTGGAGGACCTGGCCCAGGTTCAGCTCGTCTCGGTCCCCCGCCTGCAGCGGATTTCGACGGCCGGCCCGGCCGGAACAGAGGACTGCTATCTCATCAGTAGCGTCACCGCGGTCCCCAGTCGGGTTTTCGACGATCGTCCGCCCAGGATCCCTGATTCACGACCGGGCGTCGTCCTCTCGCTGGATGCTCGTCGCCGGGCCCTGGCCCACGTGGGCCAGGAGGTGCGCTGGATGCAGAGGGTTGATACGGAGCTGCCAGGATGCAGCAGCGGCGAGGGAGAAGGCTATTGGGCCCGGCAGATCCGGTCCCTCAACCTGACGGTTCGGGAGCTGGCTCCGGACATCGACTATGTGGCCCAGTCCATTCGCTTCTGGGGAGATGTCGAGCAACGGATTCGGCAGCTCCGCGCCGAAGACGACGGCTGGCAGAAAGAACTCGCTGCCGGGGACCATCAGTGACTCGAACGATCTCCTTCCTGGTTGGCACCTGCCTGCTGCTCTCGCCTCCTGGAATCATTTGCGCCCAGGATCTGGGTACGCCGTGCGCGACCGGCGACGCTCTTCGAGCCGCCGGTGAGCTGGAATGCGTCAACGATGAGCAGCTGGAACGGGTTCTTTCGTTTCCCCACCCCGCCCCCAACCAACGCCTCCGGCGACAGGCTCTCGCGATCGCTTTCGAAGTCTCGGCATGTGTGAACAATTTCAGGCGCTTTCCGACGGACCCTCAGCAGCAGACCGACTATCACTGCCTGCAGCAGGAACTGCTCGATTTCTACCGGCAAGTCAACGAGAATCCCGAGGTCGGGCAGCTTCGATTTCGAGATCAACTGGCCTGGTCCTCTCTGCGCATTCACTACTGCATGATCGACGAGAATCTTCCGCTCTCGGGTTGTATGGCCCATATTGAAGAGGCTCTCAGGGACTACAAGGAGGCTTTCAACAAGGCCAATGAGGACCTCTTTGGTTCAGCCCCTCCGGGTGGTACAGGGGAATTCGCGGCCGCGGGTACGGATGCTCTCCCCGACTTCCGCCAGGTTGAGTCGTTCGTGGATCTGTCGCTCGAGAACACGCGCCGCTTCCCGCTGGCACTGGGCAAAGAGGTAGGCGAAACCCTGGGCTCCGTTTTGTGTGACGCCTTTGATCTTTACCCCGAGCAACGCCCCCAGATAGCCCTGCTCTACAATGTCCTGATCCGCTTTGACGTGGGCAACATGGCCTCCTCGCGTCAGCTCTACCAGTTTCTCGAGGATCTGGGTGAGCTTTTTCGACCGGCCCGTCGACTCCCCAGCCTTCTGTATCTGAGCCCCCCGGATTGGAGCCCCTCGGCTGCTCCCTGCAGCGAGCAAGACTGGACGCTGGTGTTTCCGGAGTTCCGCCTGCTTCCCGGCTATCTCCTTCCCGGCCGGGTTCGAATGGCCCGCTCACTGGAGCACCTGGAGAATATGCTGGTTCGAAGTGCGGAGTTCGCCGAGAATCCGAATCACCTCTGGAAACCCTTTCATCGCTACGGGATGCTCCTGTTGCGTTTGGCGCAGTCGGTGCAAGTGGCGGCCTACAGGGATCCAGAGATGTGGAAGACTCGTCATCTGATCATGGAAAAAGCACGTGACGCGCTTCTTCTCAAAGGGGTCTGGCATGCTCGGCACCCGATCGATCCCAAGCCGCTCAGGGGCTCGATTGACGAGCTGCTGCATAGCTATACAGGGGAACTCCTGGCCGATCTGCGCCTCCGGACCCTGATCGATTTTTCAGAAGAATCTCTCGACCGGGGGCCGGTGCTCCTGAGCCTCGAGCAGAAACGATTCCTGCACCGCCAGCTGGCCATTGCCAATTCCCTCGCGGGAGAACACTCAAAGGCTCTCACCCATCTCCAGGAGAGTGACATCCAACAGACCCGGCTCCGAGAGATTCGCAGAACATTGAAGGAATCGGGCATGAGCCTGGCCATCGTTCCGTAACCCCGACGCCGGTTGGGTTTTCCTGTTAAGCTCTTGAGTATGCTACGTTCGGCTCGCTTTATTCCCCTTCTTTTTCTCGTCCTGTCGGCGCAATCCGTCCCGGCCCAGACCCAGGGTCCGCCTTTTCTTTGGGAAATCGCAGGGACGAAGACCTCCTACCTGTTTGGAACGATTCATCTTCCCGACGCGAGGGTCGCCGATCTCCCGGCCAGCGTGAACCGAGCCTTTGACGCCAGCCAGGCCGTTTATACCGAGATCCCTCTCGACCCTTCGTCCCTGGTGAGTCAGGTTGCTCACTTCATGCTCCCGAGATCAAGAACCCTGCGTGACATCGTCCCGGCCGACTTGCTGGGGCGCACTGAACAGGCCCTGCAGCGGATCAACATGGCCCTGACACTTGAACCGCTCATCAGGTTCAAGGTGTGGACCATAGCAACCATTGTGCCTCACTTTGAAACCCTAATGAAGAACCCGGGTGCTTTGCCCATGGACGCCCGGCTCTACCAGCAGGCCGAGCAGGGCGGGAAGACGGTGGGAAGCCTGGAAACCGTTGAAGAACAGGTTCAGATTTTCGACTCCATGAGCGAGGAGGAACAGCTCAAGATGTTGAGCGATACGCTCGATTTTCTGGATGAGCACAGGGCCCAGGGAATAGACATGACCGAGCAGATGATCGAGTGGTACCTGCGAGGCGACCTGGCCGAGTTTGGTGAACTGATGGTTGGCTTCGTGAAAGAAGACGCTTTTTATGAAGATTTCATCGACAAGGTTCTTTACCAGCGCAACTACCTGATGGCCGATCGCATTGAGGCCCTATTGAAAGAAAACCCCCACCGATCACACTTCTTTGCTGTCGGCGCCGGCCACTACTGGGGAGAGACAGGTGTGCAGACCCTGCTGGCCGGGAAAGGTTTCCAGATCAGACGCGTCGCGAACTGAGATGAGCCAAGCAGAAGGATCCTCGATGGGGATCGAAACGGTGCAGATCACAGATCCGTGGTCCCTGCCGTGAGAGAATGTTTGACAGGATAATGCCATGGAACGATTGAGCACAATTCTGTTGTTCTCGGACAACCCGTCCACAAGAACGCTCGGCTGTACGTTCAGGACATGCCCGAGAATCTCCATTCCGCCATTCAATCCAGGACTTTTTTTACTTCTTCTGGCCAATTCTGTTGTTCTCGGACAACCCGTCCACAAGAACGCTCGGCTGTACGTTCAGGACATGCCCGAGAATCTCCATTCCGCCATTCAATCCGAGATCTTCAGACAGCGGGTCCCCCTAAAGGTTGTCGAAAACCCGGCCGACGCGGAGTTGATCATGCGAGAGACTTCCGGATTCACCGGCACGCAGAGGCACAAAGAAGAGATCCGCCTGATTATCCAGATCTTTAATCCTGCAGGAACTAAGAGGTGGCCCACGGCACCTGGAGCCCGTTTCTACTGGATCGAGCAGGCCTCGGCAGGCTGGCAGAGAGAAATCGCAAAGAGGGTCGTCAAGAGGCCGAGCGGGGGCGTGCAGAGGTACCCGAGTACGGCCTCTGCCACGGATGACTGGTGGCCCCGGTGGTCCAGGGAGAAACGGGAGGCTCGAGCCCGCCTTGATGAGATTGAAAACAGCTCGGGGCATTCGGCCCGTGCCTTTCAGGAGTCGGCGTTTCGCGTGCCTCCTTCTGAGATCGACGTAGATTGGGAGGGGCGCGACAGCGCCCAGGTTGGAATTCGCTTCGACGAGCCGCCCCCGGAGATACACGCGGCAATGACGGAACAACAAGTGCGGGATCTGTTTGGCGATCCCGTCAAGATCGCCCGTCTGGAGGACAAGAGCATCTACCAGTACCAGGACATGGTGGTCGAGTTTCGAGCTGGAAAGGTCTCGGAGGTTAAGTTTCGGTAAGAGGTTGCCCGCCTTTGCGCCAGAATACTGACTTCATTGTGGATGTCAGACTTCTAGCATTCATTTTCGTTTCCCTTTGTGTATGTTCGTCGGCCCGGGGTGAGAACTCTTCCCGTGAGGAGGAGAAGCCCGAGAGCCGCCAGGCTGTCCTCACGGCTCAACGCCAGGCGAAGCAGCTCCAGCTTGAGCGCTACGAGACATCCAAGGGAGAGCGCCGCCTCCTCGGCTACGAGAAGCGTCCCATCTGGACCAAGCTGACCGAGAAGGGATATCGCGGCGCCCGCCTGCGGTTGGGTGGGATGCCGTCCGGTTCGGGATTCGTCTTTGGCGGTGGATACGTCGTGGGCTTCGAGCGGGAGGATTTCGTATTCACGGTGGACGCACTGTACTCCACTAAGAACTACACGCAGCTCAGTTCCCGCCTCAAGTACCAGACTCCGGCACCAGACCAGCGAATGAGGTTCTTCGTGGGGGCCGATTATCATCGCTACAAGTCGGTGAGCTTCTTCGGCCTGGGAGGGGACTCGCGGGAAGACGATGACACCAGCTTCCAGGACGAGGCTCGCAGCCTTGGTTTTGGCGCAGGCTTTGAACCCCACCGGATGGTCGAGGTCGAGGCTGCAGCTCGCATTCTCAATACCAACATCGGTTCGGGAGCGGATGCACCCAGCTTTGAGGAGATCTTCGACGTGGACCTTCTCCCTGGTCCCGAGGGCTCCGACTACTTCGTTTACGGTGGAAATGTCCGGTTCAAATGGCTCGACAGCGGCTACCCGGAGGCCGGGATCGTCGTGATCTCCGGCGCCGAGAGATTCAGCGACCGCGATGACGACAACTTCAACTTTACGAGAGTCATCGGTGAGTTGCAGGTTCATGTACCCCTGGGCTACCGCAGCAGACGTCTGGCCTTTCGGGCTAGAACCTCTCACTCGCTGGCCGATTCGGGCCAGGTGATTCCCTTTCACGCGATGGAGACCATCGGAGGGGCCAGGAGCTTGCGGGGGTTCAGCGAATTCAGGTTCCGCGACACTCGAAATCTGATCATGAATCTGGAGTATCGCTGGGAGGTTTGGACCTACGCAGATATGGCTCTTTTCACTGATTGGGGCAAGGTTTTCAACCGGTTCGGGGACCTTGATCTTTCCGATCTCGAGGCCAGCAACGGGATTGGCTTCCGTTTCCACCTTCCGGGCACCGGGACTAGTCTGCGACTCGATCTGGCGCGCAGCCCGGAGGGAATCGTGTTTCACATCGGTGGAGGGCCCAAGTTCTAGATGCGACGTTGCCTGGTCTTTATCGCAGCCAATCTGATGGCCACCGCACTGGCGGTGGCCCAGCCCAGGTTCTACCCGGACGATCCTCTCCGCAAAGACCACGATCAACTCGACACCCCGCAAAAACCCGCGGAGATCGAGTTGAGTGATCTCTTCGACCGCTTCTCCCACATCTTTCACGATTTTGGCGATCCGAATTCGAGCCAAGCCGAAAACGTGAACACCCTGGACGAGGTGCCGGACAGCAGTTGGTTCACCAATCGCCACGGCCTCGAGAGGATGTCCGTAAATGAACTGGTCCGGGGACCGGACAGTGGAGCTCGGCCCGATTCGGACCAGACCTGGACCATCATCAGGAGCAAGACCCAGGGACTCACGCCGGGCTTCCACATTGTCGACGAGACGGGCGTGCGATACGTGATCAAGGTCGACTCGAGGTTGAATCCCGAGCTGGCCTCCGGCGCCGAGATGATAGCGACCAAGATCTTCTATGCCCTCGGATACCACGTCCCGGAAAATTACATTGTTTCCATGGATCCTCGGAAACTGGCCATCCGAGCTGGGACAGCGGTCGTCGACGAGTTCGGTGACCGCCTGGTGCTCACCCCCCGGAGGCTGAACAGGCTACTGAAAGGATCGCTTCGAGACGCCCGTGGGCGAATTCGCGTTCTGGCAAGTAAATACCTTTCTGGAAAGGTTTTAGGTCCGTTTCGTTACTACGAGACTCGAAGTGATGATCCCAACGATGTGATCCGCCACGAAAACCGCCGTGAGCTGAGAGGTCTACGGCTGTTCGCGGCCTGGCTAAACTACGACGACACTCGCGCACACAACACCCAGGACAGCTGGATCGAAGAGGGCGGGGTCCACTTTGTCCGCCATTATCTTATCGATTTCGGTTCCACACTGGGCAGCGGAACCGTGGAAGCTCAGCTTCCGAATCTCTCTTATCACTACTGGCTGGATCTGGGGTTGGTCAAGAAATGGATGGGCGGCCTCGGGTTCCGGGTGCCCGGGTACCGGAAGGTGAAATGGCCTGCGGAAACCCGGTTGCCCGGTGTGGGGCGCATAGAGGCCGAGTTTTTTGACCCCGAAGAGTGGAAAAATGACTACCCGAATCCGGCCTTCCTGAGGATGACCTTGAGGGACGCCTTCTGGGCTGCCAAGATACTGGCCCGCTTCACGCGAGAAGAACTGGGGGCAATTGTGAAGGTGGCTCAACTGAGCGACGCCCGGGCTCAGAAATACCTTCTGGACACCCTGGTGGCCCGTCAGCGCAAGTGCCTGGAGGCGTATCTGACCGGAATCAGCCCGTTGGATCAGTTCCAGGTCGGGGATTCCCTGCTTGAGTTCACGAACCTGGCCGAACTGTATCGCCTCAGCTCACCCGGCACGTCGTACAGCACGAGATGGACGATTTACGACAATCAGACCGGAGATTCCCACCAGCTCTCGGCCCCACAGACTCAAACCGAGACAGCGGTTCTTCTTCCCCCGTCTTCAGGCCTGAAGAATAACCAGTATCCGGCGCTGGAGATTCTTGCGATCCATCCCGACTTCCCCCACTGGGAAAAGATTCTCGTATACCTTCGGCTCCGAGCGGGCCGCTTCGAGGTGGTTGGAATCGAGCGGTGATGGGTGTGCTGGCGCCGGTTATCGGTTACCAGTTACCGGTTTACCGGTTTCGCCGATCTAAAAGCACGGCTCGCAGTCGTGAGCTGGGGACTCGATCTGGATCGTCGCGTGAGAGATGGCGAAGCGGTGCTTCAGCGTGTCGCTTAGTCGCTTGAGAAGATCGTCGCGGTCACACTCGGTCTCGGGCAGGACGTGCGCGGACAGGGCCACCATTCCGCTGGTAATTGTCCAGATATGGAGATCGTGGACCCCTTCGGTTCCTTCTACTCCTTTCATCGCCTCCAGAACCTCATCGACGTCGATGTGAAGGGGTGAGCTCTCCATCAGGACGGCCACCGATTCTTTGAGAACGGTCCAGGATGAGAGAATGATCAGCACGCCGATGATGATCGAGGCCACCGGATCTGCCCAGTTCCAGCCAAAGATCCAGATCATAGCGGCGGCTGCGATTGCCTGGAGACTCCCGAGTGTATCGGCCAGAACGTGCAGCCAGGCCCCCTGCAGGTTAAGGCTCTCTCCCCTTCCCTCCCGAAGCAGCCACAGGGCCACCAGATTCACGGCCAGGCCCCCGCTTGCCACCGCTATCATGATGCCCGCCTCAACGTCGGGGGGATTGATCAGCCGCTCGAATGCCTCGATAAATATAAGAATTGAGATGGCAACTAGCGTGGCCCCGTTGACCAGAGCCGCTAGAATCTCCGTCCGGTAGTAGCCGTAGGTGTGTTGGGAGCCGGAGGGTCGGTTTGCCAGCCACATGGCGAACAGAGCCAGGGCCAGCGAACAGGCATCTGAGAGCATGTGCCCTGCATCGGCCAGCAACGCTAAAGACCCGGACAAAAGCCCGCCGACCACTTCGGCGGCCGTGTAGAGGAGGATCAGTATCAGTGCGGCTGTCAGGCGCTTCTGATTCGCCGATCGGCGCTTAGAGCGGCGGAGATGGTCGTGATGATGCGCTGCGGTCATGTCTCCTTTGCAGGCACTCCCAACAAAAGATAGCAGTATCCCCCACGCGTGTCACGCCCCGCATTCCGGGGTTCACTTCGGGACGGCAGCCTACCCTGCCACCGCACAGATCGGCGTCGAGGGCCGCTCAGGTGCCAGCGATTCAGGTGTTAGGGATCGGGCACCACGCCGACTGAAAACTGGGGGAAAGAGTTCAGACGTGGCACCCGTTGTGGGAGGAACTCAGTGATCAGTTTCGGATGATTTTGCTTCCGCGCCCGGCCCCTTGTTGTGCTGCTGTTGGGCGAGGCGCGCTTCTACAACAACGGTCGCGGAGCCTGCCAATTCATTCAGGGCGCGCTGCATTCCGGAATGGAAAAAATTGGCTAGAGACGAGAGGGCGGCAAGCCAGCAGGCAAAAACGATGAGCCTGGTCATGAATTCAATCCTTCCTGCCCCACAGATTTCCAGAGGAGGCTTCTATTGGTGTCCGTGTCCAGCTCGGGTCGGGAAAACGAGCCCAGTGCGTTCGAAGAGGCTACGGCGGTGACAACAATCGCCATGACGACGATCACGGCGGCGGCACCGAGGACTCCGAGCAAAGCACCGAGGGTTTGTGTGAGTACTTCTCTCATTTCAAGCACGCTTCTCCAGCTGCGGGGGGAGGAAGCCGTCCAACTTCACGCTCCGTCTCCCGGGACTGGCGGTTAACAGAGCTTGTTGTAGCATGGCTTGCCGGGATCGCGGGTGAGCCTGATCACGGGCCCACTCTTCACGGGGCTGCACTAGCGTATGGCGATGGGACGGGCCGGGGACCCCGTGGCTCCCCTGAAGCGAATCGGCGTGTGAATGAAGAGGAACTCCCAGACCTGATCCCGCGCCAGTTCCTCGAAGACCATGTTTTCCAGATTGAACACCCCGTTTTTCGTGATCAACTCCTGGTGAACCGGATACATGAGCTCGGGATTTGGATTCGGAACGACTTCCGTGGTCCAGGAATCGGATCCCACCATGGAAGCCTTCTTGGACACCGCCCAGGCGCCTACCTCGAGGCCGATTCCGGGCGGGTTCGTGTTGTATTTCTCGGGCTGCCCCCAGAACCTGGCCCAGCCGTAGCGGAAAAAGATGGCGTCGCCTTTCCGGATCGAGTCGGGATCGATTCCCTCCTTCCTGAGCGCTCTCTCGACATCCTCCAAGGTGACTTCGTAGCTGTGGGGGAGGTTGGGCAGTCCCTTGTATCCTGCAACATCCACCAGGATGCCCCGGGTGATAATCGGCTTGACGTTCTCGACCCCGAGTTTCCGCAGACCATAGGGCCCGCCCATCTCTTCCTCCTGAATGAAGCCGTTGTAGAAGACGCTCCTGCTGGTTCCGTCCGCCATTTCCAGCCAGGTCCCAATGTGCCCCGGCCCGTCGAACTGGGTACCTACCTGCCCGATCTCGGCACACACAAACTCGTCGTTTCCGAGCAGCTGGTTCTTTCCCACCGCAGGACCCGGATCGGGGATCAGAATCGAGTAGGTCCTCTTTCCGTAAAGCGGCATACCCCGCTCGTAGACCTGGCCCAGTTCGTATGTCTTCCCGTCTTTGACGAGTCGGAGGGCCTCCATGATCTTGGAGGGCGTGATCCAGTTGGACCCGCCCGCCTGATCGCCCGCGCCCCAGATGGGATGAGGCCACCAGGGGCCCTTTTCCCGGGTCTGTCCGCTTACCAGTACCGGCGCCACAAGCAGCACCGCCGCCGCAACGGTCATTCTTCCCATGACCCCAAACCTCGTTGTGATTGTCATTTCTTTTCCTCCTCAGCGAGACACCCAAGTTAGCGACAAGACGACGGGATACTAACCCGGATTATGCAAGAGATCTAAATTCAAGTGAGATTTGGGCCCAGAAAAAAGCCGTAGCCCTCTGATATAAAAGGGTTTACAAAAACAATGACCCTAAACAGGAGCTACGGCAATGTCAAAAGCAGTCTGCCAGAATACCCTGCCATTTCACAGCCACAGAAAGATCACGACGCGTTTTGATGGAGGGAGCCTCACTTCCGACGCAGGATGGTTGTTGTTTGGATCCCTGGATCGTCAACATCGATTGTGCGAGGGCTTCAGTTCGTGTATTGCGGAAAGTCGAGACCGACGCTACGTTCGTCATGACCTGTTGAAGTTGATCCGACAACGAGTCTTGCAGATCGTGGCCGGCTACGAAGACTGTAACGACGCCGATACGCTGCGCTCGGATCCGATGCTCAAGACAGTCTGTGATCAGTTGCCAGAGAGCGATCCCGATTTGGCCACCCAGCCGACTTTCTCCCGCCTGGAGAACTCCGTCACCAAGAAGGATCTGATGCGTCTGAGCCGGTGGCTGCCAGGCCGTTATGTGCGCTCCCTGAAGAAGAGACGTCCCAGCAAGATCATCCTGGATCTGGACAGTACCGACGACCACACTCACGGCCAACAGGAGTTCTCCTTCTACCACGGGTATTACCGAAACCACATTCTGCATCCTTTGCTGATCTTCGATGCCGACACGGGAGACCTGGTCTGTGCCGTGTTGAGACCTGGCAACAAGGGGGCTGCCTCTCACATCGTGCCCATTCTGAAGCGAGTCGTGGAGGCCATCCGACAAGCAGTGGGGCCGGGAGTCGAGATTGAGATTCGGGCCGACAGCGGCTTTGCCACGCCTCGGCTCTACGAGTTCTGTGAATGTGAAGAGAATAAACTCCAGTATGTCATTGGGTTAAGTCGAAACCCTCGCCTGCAGCGAGTGGTCGAGCCCCTGCTGGATTCGACTCGGCTGAGGTTCGTTGAGCTGGAGGAAAAACAGCGTCAGTTTGACGAGTTTCTTTATCGAGCCCACAGCTGGGATCGATCCCGTCGCGTCATTGTCAAAGTGGAGGTCGATCAGCGTGGCATCAATCGTCGCTTTGTAGTTACCAACCGGGACGATCTCTGCTCCCAATCACTTTATGACCACTACACAAACCGAGGGCAGACCGAGAACTTCATCAAGGCCTTCAAGAATCATCTGAGCATGGACCGACTCAGCTGTCATCGATTCCTGGCCAATCAGTTTCGACTCCTCCTGCATGCACTGGCTTACCAGATGTTCGTGCGCCTGCGCGACTATCTTCACGGAACCCCCTCAAGCTCGAAATCGAAACCTTACGTCGTCGGGTCCTCAAGATTGGGGCCCGGATCCGACAAACCACTCGACGCATCTGGGTCCATCTTTCCTCAGCCTTCCCCGAACAACCCCTCTTCCACCTCGTCTTGAGTCGCCTGAACTCCAGTTAGCTTTTCCCAGCTCCCCCGAAAAACCGCTTCCGACACTCATCCAGGCCCAGATCTGTCTGAAATTCACTCCCCAAACCACTCAAACGCCTCGCCAACCCATATTCTTCGCAAATCCGCCTGTCACACCTGCCCGCTTCCGAGTTGGGCCACTTCTCGAGTCGTTTTTCAACACCGAACTACGGTTCTTGCATAATCCGGGCTAAACCGTGGACCGTGAAACGCACAACGTACAACGCGTTGGAGTGCTCAACGTATTCGACTCAACCACACCGCCAGACTCAGGGGTGCCACGATCACGTACGCCGTCGCGAAGCTTTTCGCGTCCAGACGCTGGATGGCCTTCTCGGCTGCGGGAATCGACACGTAGTTCTCCAGGCCCGGAACCGATCCAAGGTAGCTTTTCCATCTGTCACGATCCCGATCCAGATGGATCCGAAGCCGCCGGGGGTTGTTGATGATTGTCTTGGGACGAAGCCGGACTCTCTCCGGCAGCCGTCCGCGCATCGCCTCGCGCAGGATGACGCGATCCACACACCACGGCACGGCAGGAATCGACAGGACGAATCTGACCAATCGCATATCGGCCAGCGGCTGGCGAACTTCCACCGGGGCATGAGTCTGGCCCGGGTCCAGAGCCTCCATCCAGTGGGGAAAGTAGTTGGTTCTCGACCTCAAATAGGACTCGATCCGGCTATGTCCCGCGGTGGCGTCCCGCCACATGCTTTCCCAGCGTTGCCGCCCCTGAATGCGCCTTTCAAAATCAGGATTCAACCAGGAGGGAAATCCTCGTCTCCAGCCCCAGCGATGAGCATGCCTCTTCACGGTCTCGCGCAGTAACCGCAGTCGCGGGAGGCGTTGGTGCATTCGGTGGTACTGCCGGAAATTTCCCAGCAATCCAGCAATCCGAAGGGACTTGAGCTGATCCAGGACGTATTCCCGCGGGAAATGGAGTACGTTCTCGTTGTGTCCCATCAAGGCCACCCGGCACCCTGGGGCCATGCGCTGCAGCGGCTGGGGGATGGTTGCCGCAAAAGGGCCTTCTACAGAGGCCGGTCCCTGACCCGCAGTCTGGTAGCGCTCATAGATCCGGTACTCTTCTTCGCGCAAATAGTAGTGGGGTACGCCCAGGGCACGGCTCACCAGATCGGCATGATCCCTTTCATCGTTCTCGATCAGCTCTCCAGGATCGATGGTCCAAAGCTGGAGGCCGGCTGCCGGCTGCGTCTGCAAGAGGCGATGGGCAGTGGCGGCCACAGAAGTGGAGTCCAGGCCGCCGCTCATGAGCACCCCGACGCTCGGTGACTGAATTCGCTCGGCCACTGCAGTATCGAACAGAGCACGGAAGTGCTCGACATACTCCTCGGCTTTGCGGTAGCGGGTGGGCTCTATATCGGAAAGCGTCAGGTAACGGCTCACTCGGAGATTCTCTCCGCGGAGCGCCAGGCTGTGGCCTGGGGGCAGACACCTGATGTCGGCAAAGAACTTCGCCTCCGGGCGGATATTCCCTCCCAGGATCAGATGGTCTCCGACTACCCGTTCGTCTACTTCGTCGCGGACTCGTGGATGCAGCCGAACGGTGTTCAAGTTGTTACTGAAGACCAGAAGATGCTCTCGCAGGGAATAGAAAAAGGGCTTGATCCCCAGATGGTCCCGGGCGCAAAAGAGCGTCTGCCGACCCTCATCCCAGATGGCAAAGGCAAAGTCCCCCAGCAGATGGTCGACACAGTCCTTGCCCCAGGCCCCGTACGCCCCCAGGATCAGCTGAGCATCCGTCCCCTCGCCGTCGTCGAAGTGATGCCCCCGGGCTTCGAGAGAGCGACCCAGCTCGTCGCGGCCGTCCAGCCGGGCGTCCGCGACGATCCAGACCTGACCTCCGAGGGTGAGGGGCTGTTGGTCGGGAGTGGACTTTGCAGCGGTTCTGAGGAGAGCATGACCGAAACCCGCGCTTTTGAGCAGACGGATACTGTGGCCATCCGGAGCGTGCGTGGTGAGGCTTTGTGTGAGTCGCCGCAGCTCCCGGCTGTCAACCGGGGCTCCCCCGACCCGTACGATGCCGACAATCCCGCTCATGCTGCGGCCGGTACCTGCGATCGACAGAAAGTGACTTGCTGAGGACTGTGCGACCCTGGTGCCTCAGCCGCGCTCGAGAACCCTAGTTGCCTGAGGAATCTACCCCGCCGTCTACGCCGATTCCAACGTTCGCGGCCACCAGATCGGCCAGGCTCCCGAATCTCTTTACTCGCGGGGTCGCGTACGGATGCTTCTGTACTTCTGGCTTTCGCTCATTGCGGGTTTTGACAAGCTTGCCATGTCTATTCATCACGATTTCCATCTTGAAGGTAAGTCTCGATTCATAATAGCAGCATGCCCTCCACCATTGAAGACCAACCCTTAGATCTTCGAATCCGATTCCGGTCGCCGTTTTCGGCTAAACGTCGCCGCCAACCCGGGCGAACCGGCTCAGAAAAACTCCCACCATGATGCCCTTGAGGAGGGCGTTCAGCGTCAGACGGGACCGGTTCGGCGAAATGCCAATCCTCTCCACCAGGCGGGTCATTCTGGCCAGGTCGAGCAGCTCGGCCGCGCAGCGGGATTCCTGCAGATCCACCAGAATCCTTCTCAGGGCCGGAACATCCATGACCAGCCGCGCCCCCAAATCAGCGGCCTGGACCCCCCTTCTCGAGTTCCGCAGTACCTCCTCGGGAAGCAAGCCCGAAAAGCCGCGCCGCACCAGCAGCCGGTCGCCGCCGTCGCCATGAAACTGGTGGTCGGGAACTCCCAGGCAGAACTCCAGGATCCGCCGGTCGGCTGTCGGGTCTCGAATCTCCAGCCCGTGGGCAGCACCCAGTTCGAACTGGGTGGCCGGGGGCTGGCTGTGCATGAGCATCCGCTTCCGCAGGAAGACAGGGTCGGAGCGGGCTCGCCCCGGATCGTAACCGGTCGAGCGCATCTGCTGACGCAGCGCCAGTCGCTCGGCGAGATCGGGGTTCAAGAGCAGCAACGATCCCGTTTCCCGTGTTCGGATCCGGTTGATCAGCCCCACAACCGAGGTTGGGAGGGCAGAGCGCAGGATGTGGTTCCTGGCTGTCTCGAACAGAGTTGCCCCGTGTCTTACCTTCCAGGCCCGCAGCTCGTGCCAGTATCGGGCCAGCTGCCCGGTTTGCAGCAGAGTCCGAACGTATTCGCGGTAGCCGGACCAGGAGACGGTGAAATTCCCCATCTGGCCCGTCAGCATGACTCCCACGTTTCTGTCCCGGGCTTCCTTGAGAATGCTCAAGTACCAGTAAAAGTTGGAAGCCGCATGGGCCGGTTGCTGCAGGATCTCGAGCACCTTGAGAGTGGCTTCCAGGGGAGTGATCTCTTCGGCCCGGATACAATGGACGTCGACATTGCCGATGAATCTGGCCGTCGACTTGACCCAGGGGCCTTCGTCGCCGGCCTCGCCAAAGGCTGTCGGGGTATGTGCCGGTATCGACGTGAAGGCAATCAGGCGCTCGTTTTGCTGCGCCAGTTCCGGGGCGGCCAGGGCTGCCACGGAACCCGAATCGAGACCGCTGCTCAGGAAAATCCCGACCCTCCTGTCAGTGGGCAGACGGCACCGGACGGCGGCTGAGTACACCTCGAGAAAGGCCTCCCGGTACTCTTCATCCCCGCCCAGTCGGATCTCGGGGACGCCATCCAGGCTCCAGTACTCTTCCAGTCGACTGCGGTTTGCCTGCACCTGGACCAGATGAGACGGGGCCAGCCGCCGGATGTCCTCGTGAAACGTGTCGCCGAAGTTGATGCCCTCCATCCACACGGTGATCAGCTGAATCAGTCGCATCTGGTTGGGCCGTCGAGGGATGCGAGGAAGTGAAAAGAGCCCCCTGAGGGAAGAAGCGAAGGCAAACAGCTTCTCGTCGTCGTAGTAGTAGTAAACCCCGGAGATGCCGCAATGATCTCGCGCCAGCAGCAGGCTCTGGGCGGGCGGGTCCCAGAGGGCGAACGACCAGTCGCCAAGCAGCCGGTGAACACATTCTCTTCCCTAGCGCTCGTAGCTCTTGAGAATGAGGCAGCTGTCGGGAGTTTCTCGGGCCTCCGGAGTCGACAAACCCAGGAGCCGGCCCAGCTCGTCCCGATTGTCAATCCGCGCGGCGGCCGTTAGAACCACCCCTGAATCGGGGCTCTCGAACGGCTGGGGACAGGTCCGCAACGGCTGGGGACAGGTCCGGGACGCGGGGCCCCGGGACAGATGCCCGAGGCCGACCGGACCCCGACGCCACATGCGTTTCCCGCCTGGACCCCACGAGTCCATGGCGTCGGCCATCGAGCGGAGAGCTTCCTGCCCGGCAGGCCTGCCGTCTTTGTTGAAGAGCCCGAAGATACCGCTCATGTGTACGGATCGGAGCGGCCCAGGAGCATGTACCGGTGGTCCTTCATGAGGCTTCCTGGAGCCGACTATGTCAAATTCGAGTCAGCCTTTCCAGTTCCGCCGTGCGCCCCGGGCTCGGAGGATCCACGAAGGATGCCCAATTTTTTGGATACTCAGGACTGGTGGGACCCAGTTTCTTGTACAGCGAGTTGCCTGGCTTACAGGGCGAACCCGAATTGGCTGGGTCGAGACCGCATTTTTGGAACCACCGGGAACAACGAACGCCAGAGTTATTGTCAAAAGTTGGGTACGGACCCATTAGGCGGCGACCTCGTTTTCACGGATTCCGTTTACAAATGTGACGTTTTCTATGACCTCTCCGAGGCGCCGGCAACCTTGTAGCCGGCGCCATCTTTTCTCAGCGCTTCTGCATAGTTTGAAGACCATCGTCAGCATGGTTTGCCTGGACAAACAGCCTCGAGTCTTGGCCGTTCGCAGTCTCACGGTTGCGAAGGTCGACTCGATCGGATTTGTGGTTCTCAGATGTGGCCAGTGCTCGGCTGGAAAATCGTAGAAAGCCAGCAACTCTGTCCGGTCCTTGGCCAGGCAGGACGTGGCCTTTGGAAACTTCAGCTGATAGGTGGCAATGAACTCGTCAAAGGCCCTATAGGCATTCTCTCGAGTTTCAGCCATCCAGATCTGATGCAGCGCCGTCTTTGCTTTTGGCTGAACGGCCTTGGGCAGACAGTTGAGCACATTGCCCGTCTTGTGCATCCAGCAGCGTTGCTGTCGCGTATTGCCGTAGATCTTGGCCAGGGCTTTCCAGAATCCGAGCGCTCCGTCGCCAATCGCCAGTTTTGGTCCCCTGTGCAGGCCTCTGGAGCGCAGATTCCGCAGCAACTCCCACCAGGATTGCTCACTTTCCCGGTAGCCATCTTCCACGGCAATCAGCTCCTTTTTGCCGTCCGCACGGGCTCCGATCAGCACCAGAAGGCAAAGCCGGCCGTCGTCAAAGCGAACGTTGGCATACACGCCATCGGCCCAAACGTAAACGTAGCGCTTGTTGGAGAGATCACGCAGCCTCCACTTCTCATAATCCTTGACCCACTTGCCTTTGAGCCGGCTGATCGTCTTGGCCGACAGTCCCGGTGCATCCGGCCCCAACAGTGCACTCAACGCATCCGAGAAGTCTCCTGTGGAGATCCCCTTCAGGTAAAGCAGGGGCAGCAGTTCCTCCACGCTCTTGCTACGTCTCAGATAGGGAGGCACCAGGCTGGAACGAAAGCGGATGATCTCCTCCGACTCCTCACCAGTTCCACGGTCTCGAACCCGCGGAATCCGAACCGGGATTCCTCCAATCCCTGTCTGGATCTCACGCTTCGGCAGGTAGCCGTTGCGAACCAGACGTTTGCGGCCCTGGCCATCACGCTGACCCTCGTACTCTTCCAGCAGCTCCTCCAGCTCGGCTTGAACCGCCTCAGCCAGAAGCTTCTGTGCTCCTTCACGCAGAACTTCCGTTGACCTGCCCCCAGGAACGAGTCCACTCTCTAAGTTAGACCTGGGACCATTTGAAGTCCACTCCATGGTATAGAACTCTGGGCCTGGGACCTGGGTAATCTGGCCTCCGGCGCCGGCGGCCGATAGGCCAAGGCGCTGTGAGGCCGTCGCTGGTTGTACTCCCTGCGCCATCTCTCGGCCAACACCTTCGCTTCCCACAACGTGTCGAAGACTTCTACGTTCAGCAGTTCATCCCGCAGTTTTCCGTTGAAGCTCTCCACATATCCATTCTCCCAGGGGCTGCCGGGCTCGATGTATAAGGTCCTCACCCCAACAGCCTTCAGCCAGTCCCGAACCGCCTGAGCCGTAAACTCCGACCCGTTATCGGACCGAATGTATTCAGGCACTCCCCGATCCACGAACAACTCCGCCAATCGATCCAACACGTCCTGGTGATTCATCTGTCGTTGAACCTCAATGGCCAGACACTCCCGGGTGTATTCATCCAGTAGGGTTAATAATCGAAAGGCCCTTCCGTCATGGGTTCGCTCATGCACGAAGTCATAGCTCCAGACGTGATCCTTGTGAGCCGCTCGTAACCGAATGCAGGATCCATCATGAAGCCACAGTCTCCTTCGTTTCGGCTGTCTGGACGGGACTTTCAGCCCCTCCTGTCTCCACAACCTCTCCACCCGCTTGTGATTCACTTTCCACCCTTCCCAACGAAGCATGGCCGTGATCCGTCGGTAGCCGTATCGCCCGTAGTGCGTGGCCAACTCCACCATCTCAGCCACCAATCGAGCCTCATCATCGGGGATATGCCTTTCCCTTCGCTGGGTCGATCGAGCCTGTCCCAGCACTTGGCAGGCCCGACGTTCGGAGACGCGCTCTGCTCCCAATCTCTCCCTCACCCACACCACTGCGCGTCTCCTCTTCGTCGGGCCTAGAAGTTTCCCGAGGAAACTTCCTTTAGGATCTGCTTGTCCAAAGACAGATCTGCCACTAGCTTCTTCAACCGGGCATTCTCCTTCTCCAACACCTTCAACCGCTTGGCCTGATTCAGTCGAAGCCCTCCGTACTCCTTGCGCCACCGGTAGTAGGTCTGCTCGGTCACCCCAATCTGTTTGCACACCTGGCCCACCGTCTGTCCTTGGGCTAGACCTGCCTCTGCCTCACGCAGCTTCATGATGATTTGTTCTGCCGTAAACCGCTTCCGTGCCATCCTTGCCTCCTTCCTAAAACCGAAAATCCTAACATTCAACTTGGACCCGTTTTAGGGGGCAAGGTCACTGTGGCCTGAACAAAAGGTGGATGCCTTGCTTGACGAAGCGAAGTCAATTCTAGCTTCCCCCGATGAGGTGTGCTTCCTCCTCATTAACCCCTCTGAGGACGCTTTCGGGTTTGTTGAAGGAGCTATTCATCCCGGGTCCAATGGCTCCTATTATGCTCATGTGGAAGGTTGGTACGTCGTCCCCCGGTTCCGAGGTAAGGGTCATGGGAACAATTTGATCGGCGCTCTCGAACACTGGTGCCTGCATCGCGCCATCCGCCGTCTCACGTCAGACACAACGCCAGTCTATCCTTTGAGTCCAGAAGCCCACGAAAGGTCTGGTTTCCGGAAGATCCACGAGTTCACAATATTCATCAAGGAGCTTTGAACAGGGTGTGACTCGTCCATCCACCGAGCCGCTTGTGCTAGAAAATCGTCACACCGAAGAACGCCTGGAGCACCGCTGGACCGACTTCAAGTGTCAGTTCCGGAACGCCACGAAGAAGGCCAAGATTGATGACTTCCGGTTTCATGACACGAGGCATACATTGGCTTCCCATCTGGTCACGTCCGGAGTGGACATCCGGACTGTGCACGAACTGCTGGGCCACCAGAGCTTGGCCATGACTAAGCGTTACTCCCACCTGGCTCCCGTTCACCGCATGAGAGCCGTCCAAATCCTCGATACCGCTTACCAAATTGACACAGTGGAAAATCAGGCTGCTGGGGAATCGTAAATATTCGGTAAACCCATCCCTCCGCTGACACCATCAGATTTTGCTGGACACAGGACTTTCAATCGTGTATATAGGTGGACATGGGAGCCGCCCTAGGTCAGGGGGAGCAAGGCGTAGAGAATCGGGAGTCCCGGCAGCGGGCGTCGACAGCCGGCGTTCAGATCCGGGTGGATAAGGAGGAGTACATCAGCTTGCGTTGGGCTGCGGCGTACTGGAAGGCCCGGCACGGGGAAGCGGTCCGACGGAGAACCGATCTCAAGAGCGAAAACGAAGAGCTACGGGCACGCATTCGAGAGTTGGAAGGCTGTCTGTACGGTCGTCGTAGCGAGCGTTTGGTCTGCGAGGGCAAGAGCCCATCCCGGAGCCAGGTCTCAGCGCGCCCTCGCGGACAGCAGCCGGGGACGCGGGGACATGGTCGAAGCAGTCTGGATGGGCTGGAAGCCCGGGAGGAAGTGGCTGATCTGCCCGCAGAGCAGCGGAAGTGTCCCCGCTGCGGACGGCGCCTGGATCCGTTTCCTGGTACCGATGAGGCCCAGGTGGTAGAGATCGAGACGCGGGTCTGGCGTCGGGTGATCAGACGCAGGCGATACCATCCAAGCTGTGCTTGTGGGGTCCTGCCCGGCATCGTGACGGCGCCGTCACCAGGCCGTTTGATCCCGCGCGGCAAGCTGGGCATCTCGGTGTGGGTGAGGGTGATCTTGGACAAGTATCTTTATGCGCGTCCCAGCAACCGACTGCTGCAGGAACTGGCCGACCAAGGAGTGAGGCTGTCGGCTGGGACGATCGCGGGAGGGCTGAGGAAACTGCTCCCGCTGTTGGAGCCGGTCCGGGAGGCCATCCGTGTCAGGCAGTTGAGCGAGGATCGTTGGCAGGCTGACGAGACCGGCTGGCGGGTGTTCGAGGAGGTGGAGGGCAAGATAGGTCACGGCTGGCATCTGTGGGTGTTCCGATCCCCTTCGACGGTAGTGTTCACGCTGTCTCCCAGCCGCTCGGCCCAGGTGCCGGAGGCGCACTTCGGAGGCACTGCGGCCGGCATTCTGCTGAGCGACCGCTACGTTGTGTACAAGAAGTTGGCCAGACAATGGGAGGGTCTGGAGTTGGCCTTTTGCTGGGCCCACGTGCGACGCGACTTTTTTTCCCTGGCCAAGTCCTGGCCCGAGTTGGAGGGGTGGGCGATGAGTTGGGTGGAGGGGATCGGAGGCCTGTTCGATCTGAATCGGTGTCGCGTGCAGGCCCGAGAACAGCCTGCCGGCTTTGCCGCCCGGGATCGGGAACTGCGGGGGGCGGTGCTGGGACTGGAGAGGCAGCGCGATGCGGAGTTGCAGAGCCGGGTCCTGCATGGGGCCTGCAGGAAGGTGCTGCGCCGATTGGAGCGACACTGGGAAGGGTTGACCGTCTTTTTGGATCACCCCGAGGTGGCCATGGACAACAACGCTTCAGAGCGCGCTTTGCGAGGCCCGGTGGTGGGTCGCAAGAACTACTACGGCTCAGGCAGTCGGTCTAGCGCCCGTCTGGCCGCGGTTGTGTTCACGATTCTGCAAACCTTGCAGCTGTGGGAGATCAATCCGCAACGCTGGTTGAGTTGCTATCTGCAGTGCTGCGCCGAATCGGGCAACCGGGCGCCGCCCCAACTGACGAGATTCCTGCCCTGGGAAATGGACCCCGACCGAAGAGCGGCCTGGGGTCGACCCGGTGGTCGGGAGGCGGCATGAAGCGCTACTGTGGCCGCAACTTCACGGGTCAGGAGATCGGGCAACTGTGCGACTTGATTGCCGACAACCCAACCCGCACGCGCGCTCAGCTGTCTCGATTGGCGTGCCGATTGCTCGAGTGGCGCAAAACGGACGGTGGCCTCAAGCAGATGAGCTGCCGGGTGGCCATGCTGCGCATGCATCGCGAGGGGCTGCTGCAACTGCCGCCCCCTCGCAACCGCAAAGGAGGCTCGGGCCGAATCGAGCACACTTTCTGCAGCGCACCGCAGCCGCTGCTGTCCCGGCCGGTGCATGAGCTGGCAGGCCTGCATCTGGAGCCGGTCCTAAGCCGCCCGGACTCCACTTTGTGGAATGAATATATCGACCGCTACCACTATCTGGGATACAAGCCCCTGCCCGGTGCTCAGCTGCGCTACTTCGCTTGTTCGGAAAACCGCATCCTGGCTCTGCTCGGCTTTGGCGCCGCCGCCTGGAAAACCGCGCCGCGCGCGACCGCTTCATCGGCTGGCGTCCTTCGGAACGGGAGAGGAACCTGCAGCTGATTGTCAACAACGCCCGTTTCTTAATCCTGCCCTGGGTCGAGTCCAAGAACCTGGCCTCCAAGCTACTGGCCATGGCCGCCCGTCAACTCCCCGAAGACTGGCACAATCGCTACGCCTACCGACCTGTCTTGCTGGAAACCTTCGTCGACACTCAACGCTTCACAGGCGCCTGCTACAAGGCTGCCAACTGGATCCATGTCGGCCACACCCAAGGGCGCGGAAAGCTGGATCGTAACCACCAAGCCAATCTACCCACCAAGAGCATCTGGCTCTACCCCTTACGCAAAGACTTCCGCTGTTCGGTTAAGCAACCGTTTTTCTGTAATTTCCTTTAGAGAAGGATTTCTCCACCTGTTTTTTCCAGCCGGCCAGGTTCAGGTATTGGCGGCCGGTTAACCACTCCTCGTGTATCTCTGCAATCACAGCTGAGATGAGCCGCATCGCTGAGGCTTCGTTGGGAAAGATCCCCACCACCCGGGTTCGTCTCCGGATCTCCCGGTTCAGTCTCTCCAGTCCGTTGATGGTCCGGATCCTTCGCCACCAGCTCCTCGGAAAATCAAACACCGTGAGCCCTTCATCCACGTTTTCTTCGAGCCACGTAACGAACTCTGGCGCAATCTTTTCGAATTTCTTGATCACCTTCCCCTTGAGCTCCTCGGCATCCTCTCGAGACGGCGCATTGAAGATGTCGCGCAGGGCCTGTGCAATCCGCTGCCGGTCTTCTTTACGACGGGCATATTGCTGAGCATTCTGGCTCAGATGAAACTGGCAGCGGTTCCAGGGCACTGACGGATAAACCGCTCGCCTGGCCGCCTTCAATCCCGCATGATCATCGCTGACTAACAGCTCGACTCCTCTCAGCCCCCGCCTGTGCAGATCCGCCAGAAACTCTCGCCAATGCACTTCTGCTTCGCTCAGCCTGGCGCTCAGACCCAACACCTCTCGCGTGCCGAAACGGTTGATTCCCATGGCTTTCAGGATAGCCACGTCCTGTACTCTGCCGCCCTTTCGAACCTTCTCGTAGTGGGCATCTAAGTACACGATCGGATACTCCCCCAGCTCTCGGCTTCGAAACTCCTCCAGCCCTTCGTCCAACATCCCGGCCACTCTCGAGACCTGGGTGGCCGAGATCTCCAGACCACACAACTGCTCGGTAACCTCGGTAACCTTTCTGGTCGAGACTCCCATCACGTACATCTCGGCGATGGCCAGTTTCAATGCCTTCTCCGAACGGCAGCCTCGCTCCAGCGACTTCGGATAAAAACTCAACCCTCGAACCTGGGGAATTTCCAACCGCAGCTCTCCAACCCGGGTCTGTATCCGCTTGCCTTTGAATCCGTTCCGATACCCTCGTCGGTTCTCCGTCCTCTCGTAGGCTTCCGCTCCCAAGAACTCGCTTCTTTCCAACTGCATGGCCACGTTGAACAGCTTCTCCAAGATCCCTCGAAAGGCTTCTGTTCCTTCCTCGATCAACTCCTCCAGAATCTCTCGTGGTACTCTCTTTTCCAGGTCTGGGTTCATGGATTCTCCTTTCCAGATTTGCGTTTCTGTTTTTGGAGAAATCCTGTCCCAGACCTCTGTCTTTTCGACTTAGGGTCCCACTCTGGGATGGGTGAACCCCCTCGCCTTTAGGCGAAGCCTTCAGGAGGCTTGGGGGTACACTGCGGAGGTGTCTGAGTATCGGAAAAGTTCGCATGCAGTGTATCGGCTGAGATATCACTTTGTGTTCATCACCAAGTACCGCAAGCCGGCTCTGCGAGGAGAGATCGGGAAAGAGGAGCGGGACCTGACGCGAGAGATTTGCCGATCGTTGGATATCGAGATCGTGAAGGGGCATGTGCGACCCGATCATGTACATTTGTTGTTGGATGTGCCGCCGAGATTGGCGCCGAGCCGAGTGATGCAGGCGATCAAAGGGAAAACGTCGCATCATCTACTGCAAGATCACCGCAAGTTGCGCAAGGAGTTTTGGGGACGACATCTTTGGGCACGAGGGTACTTCGTGGCGACGACTGGGAATGTGAGCGATACGATGGTTGCAGAGTATATCGAAACCCAAGATGTCGAGACCCGAGACGACGATTTTCGGGTCACTGAGTAGTCAGCCTGCGAGCGAAGCGAGGTCTTTAGGCGACTTCAGTCGCATGTCGAATCCACCGCCTTCAGGCGGTGGAGAGTGGGACCCTTCTCAAGACCGGCTCCAGAAATTACAGAAAAAAAGTTACACTACTCTGTTCCCTGCGCTCAACTTGAGTTTCCCTGTAACCCAACGCTCGAGATTACGCTTACGGGTTTACCGAATATTTACGGGGAATCCGGCTAAGTCTTTGAAAAAAATGGTGAGCCGCGCTGGACTCGAACCAGCGACCCTCTGCTTAAAAGGCAGATGCTCTACCTACTGAGCTAGCGGCCCACCGTCTTATTTTTCAACGACTTGCAGAGATTTCGGATTCTCAGCCTTTCCGCTGTTGGGGAAAACTGTGTCCATTTTCTCCCGGCTGAGGCCCTCGGTCGCAGCCCTTTTGTGCTCATCAATCAAGTGAGCATGGCGCTCAACCATCTTGATGCTGAGCCAGCCTCCCAGCTCTTGAATCGTCCTCAAATCCGTCCCCGCCATAGCAAGCCGCGAGGCAAAGGCCTGCCTCGAAACGTGCGGGGTGACGCCGGTCAGTTTAGCACGCTCGCAAGCACCATCGAAACTGGTCCGTAGGGCGGGATTCTCTGAACGATCAGAGGCAGCTTCTCGTCTAATCGACCAAGCTGGTTCCACAGTGCCTGTCGCAAGGAGGCAATCATGCAGGGACCAACCGCCGTTCCCAAATCTACGGAGCTCTTTTCCACGCCGTGCCTTTGAAGGCGGGCGCAAAGGCCTCAGGATGGATGATTTCGGCCAAAACTTGCGCCGACTCGGCCAATCGGGGTCCGGGCCGGTTGAAGTACTGGTTCCCGTCAGTGATATAGACTTGCCCGTTCTGAACTGCTTTCAAAGACTTCCAGTCGGGTCGATCGGTCAGCCAGTACATTTCCTTCGTGATGCGCTGCATGTCCCAACCACAAGGGAGGAGGATCAAAATATCCGGTTTGCTCACCGCCAGCTCTTGCCAGCTGATCGAGCCCGAATGCTTTCCGGTCTCCCCAATCAGGTTGACGCCTCCGGCCATCTCGACCAGTTCGGGCATCCAGTTTCCCGCGATCATTAATGGTTCCAGCCATTCGATACAGGCCACCCTGGGACGGGCCTGAAGAGCCTCCGCGCGCGAAGAAACGGAGTGGATCCGATTCTGAAGTTCAACCACCAGCCGGCGACCTCGGGTGCGGGCTCCCAGAGACTCGGCAACCACCTCAATTTCGGTCCACACATCTCGCAGGGAATAGGGCTCGAGCGAGATGATCTCGGGGTCACAGCTCAGTCGTCGAGACACGGCCCTTTGAACGTCCTTCAAGTTGACGGCACAGACTTCACACTGGGATTGAGTGATGATGTGAGTGGGCTGAAGCTGCTCCAACCTCTCCTCCAAAACTTCATATACAGAGACGGCTTCCCGCAAGACATCCTTGACCGCGGTGTCGATATCTCGGCTGTTTCCCCCTACAGCGAACTTGGGCCTGGTGCAGACCGGAAGTGACTCAACCTGAGACGGGAAATCACATTCATGCGAGCGGCCCACCTGGTACTGGCCCATCCCCAAGGCGTGGACGATCTCTGTCGCACTGGCAAGAAGCGAGACGATTTGCATCACCATTAACCTCTCCTACGTTGCACGCGATTCTCAACCTCTGGAACTGGGGCAACCACCGAAGTCAGGCAGGGGGGCCGCCTTCCAAGTCCGGGAACAACCGCGGAAGTTCCTCTATCCTGGCCCATCCCTCTCCCTTCTCCACACGTGTAACTTCCAGGCCCTCAAAGAACTCATCCAACGCCGCCGCCCGTTCCTGGGCGAGAGGTGGAGTACAGTAATCCTCTTCTTCCCATACGGCGTACCCGTCGTCTCGAAGCCTGGCGTTTTCCAGGGAATAGGTCAGGAACCTCCCGAAGGGCCGCATCGTGATATACGCCCTCTGCTGGAGATTGCTGAGGAGATCAGATAACCGGTCCGGTTGGGGTTTCGCGACGACAAGATAGTAGGCCATTAGGGGCGCTCCTCGGTTATGCCACTACAGTACCACTTGCCAGCCCCTCACCCGGGTCAAGGCGCATGGATCAAGACAGGTGGCGCAGGCCTTCTTTTGTTCACCAGCTTTACGGATCGGGGAGGGCTACGTCAATCTCCGTCGCTATAGCCCTGCCGCCTCCAGTGAATCTGACCCAGTTCCTGGCGAAATTCTCCACCGAGGCTTGGGTAGAGAAAGACGGGATCCAGGAAGCTACAATACGGAGGGCATCGTGGCCTTGAGGCTCGGAAGCTGGTCGGGTTATCGATCATTCCACCGGGTGAGGCCGGATTAGATTCGAAGTTTAGATGAGGAACTGCAAGTTATGAAACATCGACCCGCCCGCCGTTTTCGCGAATTGTTGGCCTCGCCCGGGATCATTCGCAGCGTGGGGGCGCACGACGTGCTCACGGCGCTGATCGTGCAACAGTGTGGGTTCGAGACGGTGTTCATGGGAGGCTTCGGAACCAGCGCTTCCCTGCTGGGTCTACCCGACCTCAATTTTCTGGGCGCCAGCCAGATGGCGGATGCGATACGGCGCCTGACGGCCAGGATGTCGGTTCCGGTCATCGCCGACGGCGACACCGGACATGGGGATCTTCACAACGTTCGCCACACGGTCGAGCTGTTCGAAGCGGCAGGTGCGGCAGGCATACTGCTTGAAGATCAGGTCTTTCCCAAGCGGTGTGGCCACTTCGAAGAGAAGCGGGTGATCCCGATCTCCGAGATGGTGCTGAAGATCAGGACGGCGGTCGCTGCCCGTTCCGACCCGAATTTCGTCATCATCGCGCGCACCGACGCCCGGCAGGTCAACGGTCTGGACGATTCCATCGATCGGGTCACCCGCTGCTGTGAAGCGGGTGCCGACATAGCTTTCATCGAGGCGCCCCAGACTCGCGCCGAACTGGAGGAAATCCCGGAACGCGTTCCCCATCCTCTTTTCGTCAACATGCTCTCGGGTGGAGTCACACCGATACTGTCGGTCGCAGAACTGGAACGCCTCGGCTACAAGGTCGTTGTGTGCCCCATTGAGTCTCTTATGGTTACGGCCCGAGCAGTCCGAGATATGTGCCAGGCGTTTTTGACCGAGGGTCGTCTGGATGGCCACGTGGAGGACTTGCTTACCTTCCAGGAACTTAAGGATCTCCTGGGGGTTGAGGAGTATCTGGCGTCACCGCGAGAATCGTAGCAGGTCCTCAACCGGCCTGAGCCGTCGGCCACCCAGACCGGGATCGTCTGGCCTGTCCTCCTGCCATTTGACTGGGTGGCTCCGGTGTGGGTGCGTTTTTCAGACTCTTGCCTGCTCGCTGGTCAGCCTTCCCAAAACCATGAGCGCTTGCTCGATTCGGTCCGACCAGAGAACTCCGGCATTGAGCCGGCAGAAGTTCCGGAAACCTAGTTTGGCAGAAAACATAGGACCGGGTGCTATGCTGATTCTCTCTTCGATGGCACGCCCAAAGAGCTCGAGAGAATCCACCTGTCGAGGTAGTTCCACCCAGAGCAGACAGCCGCCCTGGGGTCTGGTGACCCTGGTTCCCTCGGGGAAGTATCGGCTGATTGCCTGAGTCATCGCATGGATCTGTGATGCAAAAGACTTCGTGACGCCCCTCAGGTGATACTCATAGCGCCCGTTCTCCAGCATCTCCGCGATCATCAGTTGAAGTACCGCAGGCGTTCCAACCGTGGCCGCTCTTTTGAGCCTGGTTACTTCCTCTACGAATTTCCCCGGAGCCGTCCACCCGATTCGGTAACCTGGAGCCAGAGTTTTTGAGAAGGACGAACACAAGAGAACCAGTCCCTTCTTGTCAAACGCCTTGCAGGCTTTCGGGCGTACCTTGCCAAACCAGAGATCGCCGAAGATGTCATCCTCGATCAAGGGGATTCCCTTGTCCCCAAGAAGCGCCACCAGCTTCCGCTTGTTTTCCTCTGGCATATAGCTGCCCAACGGGTTGTGGCCGTTCGCAATCACCAGGCATGCTCTTATGGATGTCTGTTCAGTCGCTACATCGAGGGCTTCCACCGAGATCCCATGGCGGGGATGTGACGGGATCTCCAGAGCCCTGAGTCTCAGCGTTTCGAGAACCTGCAGGACGCCGAAGTAAGTCGGCGATTCGACCGCAACGACGTCCCCTGGCTCGGTCACTGCCCGAAGGCACAGGTTGATTGCCTTGAGGCAGCCACAGGTGACAACGATCTCTGCGCTCGGAAGGCCCCCGCCCCAGGTGAGCGAGAGCCGGGCGATCTGACGGCGCAGTTTATCGTTTCCTGGAGCCACGTCATACTGATTACAGAGAGTTGGGTGGCGCCGGGCCACGGCAGACAATAGCCGGACGAGCTTCCTGTTGGGAAAGAGTTCGGGACTGGGCAAAGCTGCGCCTAGAGGCACAATCTCTGGATCGCGCACCGCATCAAAAACTTTGGCGATCAACTCATCGATACCTACATGAGCTATATCCGGCCGCGGACTGCTGATCTCCGGCTCGGGGGGGAGCGATCGAGTCGGTAGACAAACGTAAAAGCCAGACTGGGGATGAGCCTCTATCAATCCTCTGCTCTCCAACCAGTAGTAGGCCTGCAAGACCGTCGAGATGCTGACCCGCTCCTGCTGACTCAGCTTGCGAACCGAGGGTAGCTTCTCTCCGGGACGAAGAGTCCTTCCCTTAATGAGCCGGGCCATTTTCCCGGCGATTTGCTCGTACAGGTACTCCTTTTCCCTCACGGCTTCAGAGCTCATCGATCGAATTCTACGTCAACTCCCGGTAACCCAACAGACACAGTTTCGGTGAAAGCTGACCATAACAGTTGACCATAAAGTGTAACTGTTATGTATACAAATCGGTTGATTTGAATCTGTTATTCTTGTCAGACTTTCCTTACTCTGTCTCCACGTCCTGTTCGAAGACTGAGAAACCGCACACCGGCGGCGACAGATCACAGAAAACGAATCGGAGAAAAGGGGATTTTTCGATGGCGCTGGGTACAAGAGGGAAAGCCGCATTGGTTCTCTTCACAACTCTCCTCCTCGGACTTGAAGAGGAAGGGAGTGCGCTCGTGGCCGGCTCGAGCTTCAAAAAGAAGAGGGAGACTCTTCGAATCGAAGGAAGGGTGGAGCCGGCCCGCGGTGAGGGCAAACTACCTGCCATCGTCTGGGTCGTGCTGGTTGGATCTTCGGGACAACCTCGCCAGGAAAGATGCCTGCTGGTAGGCGGAAGATTTGAGTTTGAAAGACTCCCCAGACAGAGATACACCCTGAGAGTCGAGTCCCGAGGTTACGCGACGTCCATCCTCGAGCTGCGGTCGCCCATCCTGAAGGACCGCCACCATGTTTTGTTGGCCCTGGGTCCCCGTCTTGAACACGAATCCTTGCCGACGCGGAAACAGGCGACCGTCGATGAGGCGGACTTGAGGATTCCCAGGAAAGCGCTCCGAGCTTTTCAAAAGGCGGTCCGGGCAAGCGACAAGAATCGTCCGGAGGCGGCGCTGCGGCACCTGCGACAGGCGGTTGAGCTTCACCCGGGCTTTTATCAGGCCTGGAACAACCTGGGTAGGATCTACCTGGGTCTGGGTCTTCATGCCGCTGCCGAGGCGGCATTCGGTGAGGCGATCAGGAGGAACCCGACGAATCCTTTGCTGCATAGAAATATGGGGGTGACCTATCTGCTCACTCATCAATGGGATCGAGCCGTGAAAAAGTTCTCCAAAGCAGTGGCGCTGGAGCCATCCGATGTGAGGGCAAACGCTTATCTGGGCCAGGCTCTTCTATACGCAAACAGACACGGGGAAGCCGCCGCGGTCCTTCGCAAGGCCGTGGATCTGGATCCCACGTTCCTCGATGGCGCCTATCATTTGGGTACGCCCAACTGCAACTGGGCCAGCAGGCGGAAGCTCTCAAGACCTTCAACAGTCTGCTGAAAGACCACCCGGGTAGTGATCTGCCAGAGATTCGGAAGATGGTGAACGAGCTTCAACAACGGGTCAAGACCAAGCGGTAGTCCATCTCTTATTGGACAACCTGGGTGGAGATCGGATGCTGGCCGAGGTTCCCAGGCCGAAAAACCCCTTGAAAATTGCTGGATTTGGCTTTCGCGGCCACATTGTCCGCACAACATTGTGACGCCGATCACAGTCGTGCGGATTTTCGTTTTGGGAGGCAAATCACTGTGCTACGCTCCAGTTTATGACGGTTAGGGGGAATCTTTTGGGACCTGGCACGACTGCCCTTTTCACTGAGTCCGATCCACTTTCAGAGGCTGGCCCGAATGGACTTTGGTCCAGCTCCTCTGTGGCCAACGAGTGGACGAATTCTCGGCTATCCTCCGAAGGAGTGGAAAGAGTACGGGGGGCCGGCCCCAGGAGCGTCGGGGGAATCCGGTTTACGCGGAAGCACCCTTCTCCTTAACTTCGGTCCCCGACAGTTCGCACCGGGAGGGCACCCGTGCGAAGCTGTCGGGGCATCGGTATCGCCACTTCAGCGATCACCCCATGGTGGGGCGGTTGATGGAGTAGTGAAAAAGTGGGTCCTGACCCCTCGAGAACGGACCCGCTGGTCCAGCCCGGTAAGAGCTGCCCGAGTTGCTGGGGGAGTTACTTCGGGTGGTGGAGGGCCGTGATCAAACGAATTTCCTCCGCTTGTCGGGCTGGACCACTGACGTTGCCTTCCCTCAACTAGAAGCCGGATTTCTGGATCCGCTCTTCGATGAGCCGGCCCGTCCGATCCCCGGCATCGCGCAGGGCCTGGACCAGGGAGTTCACGACGGCTTTCTGAATCCATTGGCCGTCGGCCGACCGTGCGAACCTCAGGTATTGCCGGATCTCCTCATCCTCCAGAGCGCGAAACTTGAAGAACAAAAGAAGCTTTGTGCTCTCCTGCAGGGCGGGACGGATCTGCGGCTCCAGTTGACTGATTCGAGCCTCCAGACCCTCTTTCGAGACTTGCTGGTCCTGGGGGACCAGGTGATTCACCCCACGGGCAGTGGAGCGAGCCATCGCCAGCACCAGCCGGATGCCGGACTCGGTGATGCCGGCTGCCTCGTCCAGATCGGAAAGCAGCCGTACCCTGGGAGAGTCGGGATCCATCTCCTGGTACTCCTCGATGAATTCCATCATCTCCTGGCGGGCCTCGGGACGCGCCGCGTCTGCCTCCGCTCTTGAAATCCTGGCACCCGCCGGGCTCCGCAGCCACTTGAGGGCAGCCTCGACGTCGTGACCTTCAGCCTCGCGGTAGAACGTCTCGCGAACAGACGCCATGAGATAGTCCTTGCCAAAGGCTCGGGGAAGAACCTCTTTGAGAATCCGGAGGGTCTCCGGATCCTGCCCGTCCTCGTAGCTCTTGATCTGCTCCTCGATCTGGGCGGGAATCTGGCTCACCTGAGACTGCACTCCGTAGAGCGACAAAACTTCGTCGAGCTCGCGAGTGGATTGGGCGGGCACCGGCAGCATGGTCGAACAGACCAGGGGGAGGATAAGCAGCCGGCTCGACGTCCCAATCATCTTTTCCCATTGTACCGAAAGTCTCGGCCTTCAAGTTGCCGGCGCTCATCTTCCGGTCAGTTGCGTCCCCGTGCTGGAGAAGACGGTTGGGGAGTGGACAGGTGAGGGGATGGCCTTCACTTCCCTGCCATCCGAGTGGGGGCCATCCTCCTTTCTCAGGATTTCCCTCACCTGACACAGCTTCCCACCACTGCACATTTCGTGCCAGAACCACGTTCCAGGAGCTAAATAGTTGGAAAAAAGAGCGTTATGTCCACACGGAGGCAAAAGGGCGATCCCGTGGTTCGGCCAAAGTAAGACAAATCGCACAATAAAAGTCAGACTGCGTGCCCGACTTCTTGGGTTTCGGGGTTGGGCTCTCGCTCACGGCGTCCCAGGTTCGAGGCCCCACGATCTGGATCGCGAATGGGTTACTCGAGCCCCCGGCGTAGATAGTCATTCAGGGGACGGACCGAGCGAAAGTAGCGCATCAGAAGGGCTGCCAGATCGGGACGCAGCACCGTCTCTGCAGGAAGCTCCTCCAGGACATAAAAGGCCTTGTTGTAGAGGAGCGGATTCTTCTGGCCGGCCTGCTTGAACTCCTTCGGTAGGATCTTGTTCCGATCCCCCTGCAACTCCCCCCATTTAGATCGAAAGCCGCGGGCGGAAAGGATGCCGTTGAGGCTGCCGGAATCTTTCACAAGATGGCGCCGTAGCTTGAGGAGTGTGTCTTTATCCGGCCTGAACAAGCCGCCACAGACCATTACCGAGTCGGCAGAAAAGTGAAAGTAGTTGCCGGGCTCGCACATGGTATTGCGGCGCCCGCCACGGGAGATGGCTGCTGCAACATGGGTTTTGTAGGGGGATTTATCCTTCGAGAAGCGAATGTCGCGGTTGATGCGAAAGACCGAGTTCTTGACCTCGGGGTGAACATCGGGCTCTTCCCGATGAATCCTCTCGATCATCTCCCCCACGAAGGCGTAGAAGGGATCCTTGATCTTCTTCTCATACCGCGATTTGTTGGCGTGGAACCACTCCTTGCGGTTGTTGCCGGCCAGCTCCTCGAAAAAGGCCAGGAAATCTTCATCGAAATTGGGCATTCGTTTTACTCTCTTTCCAGTTGCCAACTGAAGCGCCTCCATTGTATGCGGAGCGGGTGCCCGGTTGGACGAGTTATCGCGCGCGCTGCACTCAGGCCAGCAGACGTCTGAGGCGAGGGCTTTCTTCGAGGATAATCGTCGAAGTGCGCTCGGGGCCCAGGGAAATCATGCAGATGTCCGTGCCGACGAGTTCGGAGAGGCGGTCCAGGTAGGCTCGCGCCCGGTCGGGGAGTTGATCGTAACGGGTGACTTCGGAAGTGCTCTGCCGCCACCCCGGGTAACTTTCGTATACCGGCTCAGCTTCGTCCAATACGCCGATCTCGGTCGGAAAATGCCGAAGCGTTCTCCCCTGGTAGCGGTATCCGGTGCAGATCTTGATCTCGTCGAGTTCGTCGAGGCAATCCAGCTTGGTAACAACCAGCGTCGTCAGACCGTTCACCAGCCTCGAGTATCTGCCCACGACTGCGTCAAACCAGCCGCAGCGCCGGGGCCGACCCGTGGTCGCACCAAACTCGGCCCCACGGCGGCGAATGTGTGCCCCGATTTCGTTCTTTAGCTCGGTGGGAAACGGACCACCACCCACCCGCGTGGTATACGCCTTGGTGACGCCAATGACACCGCCGATTGCCGAGGGTCCCAGGCCCGTTCCGCTGCAGGCTCCACCTGCGCTGGCATTAGAAGAGGTCACGAACGGATAGGTTCCGTGGTCCACGTCAAGCAGGGTTCCCTGGGCCCCTTCCAGCAGGATGCTTCTTCCCTCTGAGATGGCTTCGTTCAGAAACTCAAGAGTGTCTATGACGAATGGTCTCAGCCTTTCCCCGTGCTCGAGCCCGCGTGCGAGGATCTCTTCCCCATCCAATCGGGGAGCCCCATAGACTCCCGCCAGGACCGCGTTCTTGAATTCGAGTTGGAGACGAATCTTCTCCTCCAGGAGGAGGGGGTTCAGTAGATCCCCCATTCGAATGCCGCGGCGTGCCGCTTTGTCTTCGTAACAGGGTCCAATCCCACGGAACGTGGTGCCGATCTTCGCTTCGCCGCGAGCGCTCTCATCGGCGACTTCGATCGCCTTGTGCCAGGCCATGATGGCGTGGGCACGATTGCTGATGAAAAGACGGCCTTCCAGATCGAGACCCAGCCGGCCCCGCAGCTCTTCGATCTCCTCCAGCATGGCCCCGGGATCCACTACGACCCCGTTGCCCACGACGCAGACTTTCTCGCGACGCACGATTCCCGACGGGATCAGATGAAGTACAAACTTTTCGTCGCCGACGAGTACGGTGTGCCCGGCGTTATTGCCGCCCTGATAACGGGCTACCACGTCGAAACGGTCGGTCATGAGGTCGACGATTTTTCCTTTTCCCTCGTCTCCCCACTGGGTGCCCACGACGACTACGTTTGGCATGTCATCTTTCTCGCCCCGCCCTCTCAAAAAAAAGGCCGGTTGCCCGGCCCAAAGAAGGATGTACGTTGCGGCATGATCAGATCTGAGCTTCGATCATGCGGGCAATATTGTCCTTGGAGGTGGCTCCTACGATCTGATCCTTGATCGCCCCATCCTTGAAGAGAAGCAGCGTGGGGATCCCCTTGATATTGTATTTCATGGAAGTGGCACCGTTCTCGTCCACGTTCAGCTTCACCACTTTGGCACGATCCCCAAACTCGCTGGCCACTTCATCAATGGTGGGCGCGAGCATCCGACAGGGTGCACACCAGCTTGCCCAGAAATCGACCAGCACCGGCTTCTCTGAATCTAGAACTTCCTGCTGAAAACTATCATCTGTAACGTCGTTCACCTGGCTCATGAGTCCCTCCGTCATTTTCTCAACCACCGCCGTAACGGCAGTTGGTCTGCTCAAGTCGTGCCTATGCTAACATTACGGCCCCGTTGGCAGAACAAATCGAACCTAAGAAATCGCTCGGTCAACACTTTCTGGTCGACGCGAACTACTGCCGGCGCATTGTCCGCTTCGCCGGGATTTCCACGGATGACGTTGTCCTCGAGATCGGACCCGGCACCGGGCATCTCACCAGCGAACTGTTGAAGACTGCAGGCCGCGTCATTGCCGTCGAGTGCGACCGACAACTGACCGCCCACCTGCGCAAACGGTGGAGCGGGGCCACAGCCAGGCAGCTTCAGGTAGTGGAAGCGGACATCCTGGGGGTTTCCCCTGCGCAGCTTCTGCCTCACAAAGGAGCCTGCCTGGTGGCCAATCTTCCGTACAACATCGCCACTCTCATTATTAAAAGGATGACCGACACCATCGATTGGTTTCAGAGCCTGACCTTGACGGTCCAGCGGGAGGTGGCAGAGCGTATGCTGGCTCCCTGCCGCGATCGGAACTATGGATACTTCTCGGTCTTTATCCAGCACCACTACCGGGTGGAGAGAGGGTTCGATGTTCCGCCGGGTGCTTTTTCGCCGCGACCCGGAGTGGTTTCCACGGTGTTGAAACTGACGCCCCACGTGCCTGCCTTACCCGGCGCCGACTGGGCCCGGCTCGATCCCCTGGTCAGCCGATCGTTTCGCCATCCTCGGAAGACCCTGTTCAACAACCTGAGGTCCCTTCCAATCACCTCGGAGGAACTGGAAAGGGCCCTCTTCGCCTGCCAGATCAGCCGTTCTCGCCGGCCCCATCAGGTGAGCCTGGACGAGTTCTGCTGTCTGGTCCAAATGCTATAATTCCGTCGCTTTTATGACACATTCCGTGGAGATGATTCCCCTTGGGGGGCTGGGTGAATTCGGCATGAATAGCGCCGTCCTCCGGTGTGGTGAGGAGATGATCCTGATCGACGCTGGGGTCATGTTTCCAAATGGTTCGCTGAGGGGTCTGGGGCTGGACCTGATCGTTCCCGACATCACGTTTCTCAAGGAGAACAAAGAGAAGCTGCGCGCCATTCTCCTGACCCATGGTCACGAAGATCACATTGGGGGGCTACCGTTTCTGGTGGACGAGATTCCCGCGCCCATCTACGCGAGTCGCCTGGCGCTGGGACTGGTCCGCAGGCGTCTGCGCGAGCGCGATTTGCACCGTTCCGTCGCCCTGAACCCAATTGAACCGCGGCAGCAACTCGAATTGGGATCTTTTCGGATTGAGCCGCTTCTCATGACCCACTCCATGCCCGACTCTTACTGTTTTGCCATCAAGACTCCAGCCGGAGTCGTCATCTGGTCCGGAGACTTCAAGTTCGATCAGAGCCCCATTGACGGCCGGCTGAGCGATATGGGGCGCCTGGCCGAGTACGGGGATGAAGGGGTGCTGATGCTTTGCTCCGATAGCACGAATGTGGCCATGGTGGGCCTGACACCTTCGGAACAGCATGTCCGGGAACCGGTTCGGGCCATCTTCCGGAAAGCAGAGGGGCGCATCTTTGTGAGCTCCTTCGCGAGCAGCATTCATCGAATTCAAATAGTGATGGATCTCGCCGAGGAATTCGGGAGGAAGGTGATAGCTTTGGGCAGGAGCATGGTGAACAATATCGAGATTGCTCATGAGCTCGGTTATTTGGCGACTCCCCCCGGCGTGTTACAGCCACTTTCGGAAATCCGCAACCTGGCACCGAACGAGATCACCTTTCTGGCCACGGGCAGCCAGGGCGAGCCCCGCTCCGCTATGAACCGGCTGGCTTACGACGAGTACCGCCGGATTACGATCCAGGACGGAGACACGGTCATACTCTCAGCTCGGATCATCCCCGGCAACGAGCGTAGCGTGGCGGGCATGATCAACCACTTCTACCGCCGGGGTGCTTACGTCTATGACTCCAGGACGACCCAGGTTCATTCTTCGGGCCATGGTTTTCAGGCCGATTTGAAGATCCTGCTCAACCTGACGCGTCCCCGGTATTTCGTCCCCATTCACGGCGAATATCGACAACTGGCCAAGCACGCTCGCCTGGCCAGGGCACAGGGGCTGGAGCCGGAGCAGGTTCGAATTATCGAGAGCGGGCATGTACTGGAGGTATCAGAAGATGGAGCCCATCTCAGGGACGAGGTACCTGTCGGATATCGTTACATCGACTCCGGGAACCGGCAGGAGGTGGACCCTGATGTTGTTCGAGATCGCCGCTACATGGCGGGGAACGGTTTCGTGGTAGTGCTTCTCCCCACCGACCGCTTCGAAAAGACGATGCTGGGGCCTCCCGAAGTCATTCTGCGCGGAATCATTTCAGAGCCGTCTGCCTCGCTGGCGAAAGATTTGAGCCGTCAGGCCCGGCTGGCAATTAAGAACCTGCCGGCCTCGGACCGGAAAGACCCGGACATCTTCGCCGACCACATCGTCCGACATCTCAAGCGATATCTCAAAAAGGCAATCGGAAAGCGACCTTTGATCGTACCGGTAATGCAGAGGCTTTAGAGAAGGCACATCCGGACATGTCAGTCTACCCGAAACAAAAGACCACGGAACTGATCGGGCTCGCCTGTCTGATGTGCGCCGTGCTACTGATCCTGGCCCTTTACAGTTATAGTCCCCTGGATGCTTCCCTGAACGTGTCTTCGGTGGGATCGGGCCACCTCAATTACATTGGCCGCACTGGAGCCTGGCTTTCCGATTTCCTGCTTCAGGTCTTCGGACTCGCTGCCTTCGTCATTCCTCTCGTGCTGGTGTCGGCGGGATTCCGGCAGCTGAGGGGTCGAAGCGTTGAGTACCCGATCGTAAAGGTCTGTGGAACCGTGGGCATCCTGGGAGCGATGGCTGCTGGTTTGGCCATCCTGCAGCCAACTCTGGCCCTGGCCACCCAGTACGAACCGGGCGGCGTTGCGGGGATCCTGGTGGCCTCGGTGCTGGAAGCCGCCTTCAACCCGGTTGGAGCTTTGATCGTAGTCTGCTTCGGATTGTTGTTCGCACTGGTCATCACCACGCGTTTTTCCTTCGAGGCCGGGATCGGGTTTCTCAGCCGACAGAACTGGAATCCCGTCGCCAGTTTCCGGGAAAGCTATCGCGGATGGCAGAAACGGCGCCAGGACCGCCTGACGCTGATGCGCCTGAGACAGGATCCCCGTGCCGTTGTGAACCACCCTCCGCCCCGCAAGATGAGCCTGGGAGGTTCCTCGCGCCGAGGTTCGGTGCGGCAGGCAGGCGATCCCGTCGTGCAGCCGATCCAGACCGCCCAGCTGACGCTGACATCCAAGCCCTCGACAGGCCTTGACTCCAGAAGTTACCAGCCTCCCTCCCTGGAGATCCTGCGGGAACCCTCGGCCAGCGTGGCCGTCGATGAAGCGGAACTGATGGATCGCGCCCAGAAGCTCATCGACAAGTGTGCAGAATTTGACGTGAGAGGAAGGGTGCTGCAAATCCACCCGGGGCCGATCGTAACGACTTTTGAGTTCAAGCCCGATCCGGGCATCAAGTACAGTCGCATCACCAACCTGGTCGATGACCTGTGCCTGGCTCTGCGGGCAGAAGCCATTCGAATCGACCGCATACCCGGAAAGAACACGGTCGGCATTGAGGTTCCCAATCGGCAGCGCCAGACGATTTACCTCCGCGAGATCCTGTCTTCGACGGCTTTTCAGCAGAGCACGTCGTTGCTTACCCTCGGGCTGGGGAAGCTGATCAACGGAAATACATTCATAACCGATCTGGCCCAGATGCCGCACCTGTTAATCGCCGGCGCCACCGGTGCCGGCAAGAGCGTGGCCGCCAATTGTATCGTGAGTTCTATCCTCTACCGGGCGTCTCCCCGGGATGTGCAGTTCATCCTGATCGATCCAAAGCGCCTGGAATTGGGGCTGTACCAGGACATCCCTCACCTCCTGACCCCGATCGTCACGAGCCCCAAGAAAGCTGCCAATGCCCTCAACTGGGCCGTCCGAGAAATGGAGGGACGTTACAAACTCCTGGCCCGCGCCGGGGTCCGTAATCTGGAGCAGTACAACAAATACGTCGCTTCTCTGGTCCCTGACGAGAACGAAGAAAAATTAGAGCCTCTGCCCCTCATCGTGATTGTCGTCGACGAGCTGGCCGATTTGATGATGACTGCCGGAAAAGAAGTAGAGTCCTCCCTGACCCGACTTGCTCAGATGGCCCGGGCCATCGGCATCCATCTAATCCTGGCAACCCAGAGGCCGTCGGTCGATGTCATCACGGGACTGATCAAGGCCAACTTCCCGTGCCGGATCTCTTTCCGCGTTTCCTCCAAAACCGATTCGCGTACAGTGCTCGACATGAACGGGGCGGAGCAGCTGTTGGGTCAGGGAGACATGCTCTTTCTTTCTCCGCTGACGGCCAGGCCGGTTCGCATTCACGGCGGCCTGGTCACGGAGAAGGAAACGGAGAGCATCGCCGCATTTCTGCGCACTCAAGGGGAGCCTTCTTTCCGGGAAGAGATTCTGGAGGGAGAGGTCGATGAGGGAACCAGCCCGGCGGACGTCGAGGACCTCAAGGATCCCCTCTATGACGAAGCCGCCCGCTTTGTGGTCGAAACCGGTAAGGCGTCCACTTCCATGCTCCAGAGGCGCTTGCGAATAGGCTACGGGCGGGCGGCTCGAATTCTCGATATGATGGAGCACGAGGGCCTGATCAGTCCCCCCGACGGAACCAGGGCTCGCCAGGTGCTGGTGGCTTCCGGCTACTTCGACGAAGTAGAGGGAAATTGAATACGCGAGACCGCCCATATACATTGTTGGGCACCTGACTCGTGTCGCGGGGAAACTTTCCTTTGCGGACCGGTTGGAATAGACTGAGCCTAGAGAGATGCGCTTACCTGCATTGGCAACGAGCTTGATTGCGGTCCTGATCGGACCAATCGGACTTGCGCTGCAGGATCCAGCCCGAGTTCATGTCGACGTGGACATGGTGGTTGTCCGCGTCACGGTCACCGACCCTCTCAACCGATACGTAATCGGCCTCGAGGAAGGCCACTTTCGGGTCTTCGAAGGGAAAGTCGAGCAGGAGATCATCCATTTCTCCAATGATCGATCCCCCGTTTCGGTAGGCATCATTCTCGACGTCAGCGGGTCGATGGATGATGACATTATCAGCGCCAGGAACTCGGTAGTGCGCTTTCTCGAGCACGGACACGATCTCGACGAGTACTTTCTGATCACCTTTAACGATCGCACCAAAATGGCCTACGAGTTCATCTCCCGGCGGGAGAACATTCAGGGCGAGATTTCGATCGCCAAGCCCAAGGGCCGAACAGCTCTTTACGACGGCGTGTACCTGGGCCTGGAAAAGATCCGTGAGGGAACTCGCGACAAGAAGGCCCTGATTGTGATCACCGATGGCGAAGACAACCGGAGCCGCTACACGTTCAGCGAGGTCAAGCAGTTTGCCAAGGAGTCGGATGTTCAGATCTATGTGATCGGGGAGCGGGGAAAGCTGGGTTACGGGACGGGTATTATCACGGAGATTACGCGTTTGACCGGGGGCCGCCCTTTCTTCCCCAATAACTTCAAGCAGCTCGACTACTTTGTCGACCTGATCCACACCGAACTCCGCAATCAGTACGTAATCGGCTACGAACCCAGTGATAAAGAGCCCGACGGCAAGTGGCGGAGGATCAAGGTTCGTCTGGCTCCCCCTGAGGGTCTTCCAGCCCTCACAGTACGGGCTCGGCAGGGTTACTACGCCCCCCAGAACTAAACCCCGCGTTTTGTCGTCTAAGGTAGTGGTGACGCTGTGACACGAAGGCTGCAAGCGAGCTCAATTCCGGTCGGCGCCGCCCTACTCTGGGTGACGCTATCGCCCTCCCTCGCCCAGACGGCCAGGTTCAAAGCGGATGTCGATCAGGTGGTCGTGTACGCAGCCGTGTACAACGCGACGGGACAGCTCGTTTCCTCTCTCAAGAAGGAGGACTTCGAAGTCTACGAGAACAAGATTGTTCAAGAGGTCACCTACTTCGGGCTCGACGACGTTCCCTCGACGATCGGTATCGTCATGGATATCAGCGGCAGCATGAGGGGGAAAAAAGACACGGTGGACCAGGCGGCCGAGCTGTTTCTGGAACTGACCAATCCCTCCAATGAGCTGTTTTTGCTGGGCTTTAATTCCGAGATCGACATCAACGAAGACTTCACTAGGGACGTGGAGGACATCCGCGACGCTCTCTTCAACCAGATCGTCACCGGAGGCACTAAGCTGTACGACGCCATCTACCTGGCGGTGGAGCACGCCGCCCAGGGGAGCGAGCCGAAGAAGGTCGTGGTGGTCTTTACCGACGGAGAGGACAAAGACAGCTACTATGAACTGGAAGAGGTGATCGAAAAGGTGGAAGAGTCGGACGTGCAGGTCTACCTGGTGGCCTTTCTCGATCAGGACCTGCCCGATGACGGCGGGTTTTTCGGCATGTTCAAGTCTCCCCGGGACAAAGTCGCGAAGGCCATGGCCGCCATTGCGGAAGCGACCGGAGGCAAGGCGCTCTTTCCCCGCGAAAAGAAAGACATCGAAGAAGCCTTCAAGATGATCGCCTACGAGCTCCGCAATCAGTATCGACTCGCGTACGTTTCAAACATCAGCGAGGAGGAAAATGACAAGGGGTGGAGGTCGGTTCAGGTGCGCCTCCAAAACGCCCGGGAAAGAGGCCTGAGGGTGAGGGCGCGCAAGGGATACCACGCGCGGACGGGGGGTGAGTCCGATCATTGACTCGCCTGCCCGGCCGACCCTATCATGCCAGAATCATGTCTGAGATACGATCGAGTAAAATCTGGCACAACGGTGGCCTGATCGACTGGGACGACGCGACGGTTCATGTGATGTCTCACGTTCTCCATTACGGCACCTCCTGGTTTGAAGGGATTCGGTGTTACGAGACCCGGAGGGGATCCGAGATCTTTCGGCTTCAGGACCATGTTCAGCGCCTCTTCAACTCGGCGAAGATCTACCGAACCGGCATTCCGTTTTCCCGGAGCGAAGTGATCGCGGCGACTATAGAAACGATACAGGCCAACCAGCTGAAGGCCTGCTACATACGTCCCCTCGTGTTTCGGGGACTGGGAACCCTGGGTGTGAACCCGCTGACCGCCGACGTTGAGGTCTACATCATGGTCTGGGAATGGGGGGCCTATCTGGGCGCTGAAGCGCTCGAGAAGGGCGTCGACGTAATGACGTCGAGCTGGGCGCGAGCCGCCCCCAACACCTTCCCGACGCTGGCCAAGGCCGGCGGCAACTATCTAAACAGCGTGCTCATCAAGATGGAAGCGACCGAACAGGGATTCTCGGAGGGCCTGGCTCTCGATGTGCACGGGTATGTGAGCGAGGGCAGCGGGGAAAACCTCTTTCTCCTCTATCAGGGCAGGGTCATCACGTCGCCTGCCGCCAGTGCCATCCTGCCCGGCTTCACACGAGACACCGCAATGCAGCTGCTGCAGGAAAGAGGGCACGAGGTCATCGAGCACCAGATTCCACGGGAGATGCTCTATCTGGCCGACGAGGTTTTCATGACGGGGACCGCAGCCGAGGTCACACCGGTTCGCTCGATCGACAAGATCGAAGTAGGGGAAGGCCGCCGCGGTCCGGTAACCGCCCAGCTGCAGAATGACTTCTTTGCCTACGTGAAGGGAGAAGTGGATGACCGGCACGGCTGGATGACACCCGTCCGCAGTCACCGATCGGTCGAAACGACTGTCAGGTCTTGAGTTCCGAAGAGCCGGATCTGAAGAAGATCCGCAACCATGCCCTCCGTCTTCTTTCCAGTCGCAGCTACAGCCGGTATCAGCTCGAAAAGAAGCTTGTTCGACACCACCCCGACAGGGAGGTCAAGACACTGCTCGATGAGCTGATCGAGAAGCGTTTGCTCGACGATGACAGTCTGGCCAGGGAGCGTGCCCTGATGCTTCGCAGCCGGCGGGGCTGGGGAACGCAGCGGATCGAGGGCGACTTAAGGAGGCTGGGGTTCGATGCTAAGATAGTGGCTCGCGCTACGGAGCTGGCCGAGTCGAAGTTTCCGTCCCAAGAAACGCTGGCCCGCGTGATTGAGAGTTGGACGGCAAAGAACGGAGAACCGGGTTCGGTGGCCGGGCTCAAGAAGCTCTTTGACCACTGCCGGCGGCGGGGTTTTCCGTCCCAGATGGTGCGCGAACTGCTCGAACCTTTCTGGGATCGAGTGGCTCGGTAGTACTTCCGATCTCCCAGACTGGCAGAGACTGCTTTATGAAGACCGCGAGCGAAATCCGTGAAGAGTTCCTGAGTTTCTTTGAAGCCAGGGGGCATCGCCGCGTCAAGAGCGGTTCTCTGGTGCCGCACGACGACCCCACGCTGCTCTTTACCAACGCCGGAATGAACCAGTTCAAGGATGTCTTTCTGGCCACGGAGAAGCGCAACTACTGCCGCGCGGCCACCAGCCAGAAGTGCATGCGGGTGAGCGGAAAGCATAACGACCTGGAAGCAGTTGGACGCACTCCCCGCCACCACACGTTCTTTGAAATGCTCGGCAACTTTTCGTTTGGCGATTACTTCAAGAAGGCGGCCATCGATTTCGCCTGGGAACTGTGCACCGAGGTGTATGGCCTGCCGCCAGAGCGGCTGACAGCCACTGTGTTCGAAAGTGACGACGAGGCCTACGATCTATGGAAGGGGCGGATCGGTCTTCCTGAAACGCGTATCTATCGGCTGGGAGCGTCCGAGAACTTCTGGTCCATGGGGGAAACGGGTCCTTGCGGACCCTGCTCCGAGATTCATTACGACATGGGCACAGCATCGTCTTCCGCGGACAGCGACGGAGAACCCGACCCGGCTCGTTTCCTGGAGGTCTGGAACCTCGTATTCATGCAGTTCGAAAAGGACAAGGAGGGCAATCAAAGCCCCCTGGCCGCCCCTTCCATCGACACCGGAATGGGACTGGAGAGGATCGCCTGCGTACTGCAGGGGGTAGCGAGCAACTACGACACGGATCTCTTCGTGCCCATCATCCAGGAAGCCTCGCGGCTCACCGATGCGCTCTACGGCCAGGATGATCGCGCAGACGTGAGCCTGCGCATTCTGGCCGATCACGGCCGGGCCTGCTCCTTTCTGATCAACGACGGAGTGGTACCGTCTAATGAAGGCCGAGGCTACGTTCTGCGCAAGATCCTGAGGCGCGCCATCCGCCACGGCAAGCTGCTGGGCACCAGCGAGCCCTTCCTCTTCACCCTGACGGCGCTGGTGGCCGAGCTCATGAAAGACGCCTATCCAGAACTGGTGACGAGTCGCGAGTACACCTCCAGGCTGATCAAGGCCGAAGAAGAGAAGTTCAGCTCCACGCTCAGCTCCGGTCTCGAGCTTCTGGAAGAGATGTTCGAGACCTCGAAGAAAAACAACAGCCGGGAACTGCCCGGTAGCGGCCTTTTTCGCCTCTACGACACCTACGGTTTTCCACTCGACCTGGCCAGGGAAGTGGCTGCTGAGCGAGGCTTTAAGATCGATGAGAACGGTTTCTTCCAGGAAATGAAAAAGCAGCGGGAGCGGGCCCGGGCCAGTTGGAAAGGCGCCGAGAAAGCCGTTTCTTCGGTCTACCAGGGGCTGGCGCAGAACACGGCCGACAGTGAGTTCACCGGCTACACCGACACGGTAGGTGTCAAAGGCAGAATCACGGCGGTTCTACGGGACGGAGAGTCGGTTGATCGGCTCAACGCAGGAGAAACCGGAGAAGTGCTTCTGGATCGTACGCCTTTCTACGCGGAGGCCGGTGGCCAGGTCGGTGACACGGGGAGCATGGAAACCGAGAGCGCCCGCCTGCAGGTGACCGATGCTTACCGCCCGGTCCAGGGCTTGCATGTTCACCGGGTCCAGGTGCAGCAGGGCTCCTTCTCGGTGGGCGACGAGGTTCGCTCCAGCATCGACCTGCAGCGGCGGCGCCACACGGCCCGCAACCACACGGCCACTCACCTGCTGCACGCCGCCCTGCGAGACGTGCTGGGCGAACACGTGAAGCAGTCGGGTTCCCTGGTGGCACCCGATCGCCTCCGCTTTGATTTCAGCCACTTTCAGCCGGTCAGCAGCCGGGAAGTCCGGATGATCGAGGAGATCGTGAACGAGAGAATCCGGGACAACATCGAGCTCCAGATATCGGTGCGGGACCTGGAAGCCGCCCTGCAGGCCGGAGCAATGGCCCTGTTCGGGGAGAAATACGGCGATCGGGTGCGCACCGTCGCGATTCCCGGCTTTAGCCTGGAATTGTGCGGTGGCAGCCATGTCCGGGCCACCGGCGAAATTGCGCTCTTCAAGGTGACTCACGAGAGTAGCATTTCAGCCGGAGTACGACGGGTGGAGGCTGTTACCGGGCAAGCCGCCACGGAGCGCTTCCTGGAGTCTGATGGGGTCGTGGATCGCCTCTCAGCCGACCTGCGAGTGCGACGTGAGGGCGTCGAGGAAACAGTCCACCGTCTGTCGGACCAACTCAAGGAGACGCAAAGGAAGCTGGAGCAAGTACAGTTCAGGTTAGCCCGCGAGCAGACCGGGGACGTGGCTGCCGAGGTGCGCGAGATCGGCGGTATCAAGGTACTGGTCAAGAAAGTCGAGGACCTGGACAGGGCCGGTTTGCGAGCTCTGGCCGACGAGCTGAAGAACAAACTTCGCTCCGGTGTGGTGGTTCTGGGAGCTCCGATCAACGGAAAAGTGGGGTTGGTCGCCATGGTCAGCTCGGACCTGACCGAGCGTGTGAAAGCGAACGAACTGGTTTCTCGCCTTGCCAGGACGGTCCGGGGCGGTGGCGGTGGACGTCCCGACATGGCCGAGGCAGGGGGGAGCGATCCGTCCCAGCTCGATGTGGCCCTGGAACAGGCCTATACCGAGGTGGAGGATATATTGGACTGCACTAGTGGACTGTAACACCTGAATCACTAGTGCCTGAGCGCCCTCGAACCCGTGACCTTGCCCCCTAAAACGGGTCCAAGTTGAATGTTAGGATTTTCGGTTTTAGGAAGGAGGCAAGGATGGCACGGAAGCGGTTTACGGCAGAACAAATCATCATGAAGCTGCGTGAGGCAGAGGCAGGTCTAGCCCAAGGACAGACGGTGGGCCAGGTGTGCAAACAGATTGGGGTGACCGAGCAGACCTACTACCGGTGGCGCAAGGAGTACGGAGGGCTTCGACTGAATCAGGCCAAGCGGTTGAAGGTGTTGGAGAAGGAGAATGCCCGGTTGAAGAAGCTAGTGGCAGATCTGTCTTTGGACAAGCAGATCCTAAAGGAAGTTTCCTCGGGAAACTTCTAGGCCCGACGAAGAGGAGACGCGCAGTGGTGTGGGTGAGGGAGAGATTGGGAGCAGAGCGCGTCTCCGAACGTCGGGCCTGCCAAGTGCTGGGACAGGCTCGATCGACCCAGCGAAGGGAAAGGCATATCCCCGATGATGAGGCTCGATTGGTGGCTGAGATGGTGGAGTTGGCCACGCACTACGGGCGATACGGCTACCGACGGATCACGGCCATGCTTCGTTGGGAAGGGTGGAAAGTGAATCACAAGCGGGTGGAGAGGTTGTGGAGACAGGAGGGGCTGAAAGTCCCGTCCAGACAGCCGAAACGAAGGAGACTGTGGCTTCATGATGGATCCTGCATTCGGTTACGAGCGGCTCACAAGGATCACGTCTGGAGCTATGACTTCGTGCATGAGCGAACCCATGACGGAAGGGCCTTTCGATTATTAACCCTACTGGATGAATACACCCGGGAGTGTCTGGCCATTGAGGTTCAACGACAGATGAATCACCAGGACGTGTTGGATCGATTGGCGGAGTTGTTCGTGGATCGGGGAGTGCCTGAATACATTCGGTCCGATAACGGGTCGGAGTTTACGGCTCAGGCGGTTCGGGACTGGCTGAAGGCTGTTGGGGTGAGGACCTTATACATCGAGCCCGGCAGCCCCTGGGAGAATGGATATGTGGAGAGCTTCAACGGAAAACTGCGGGATGAACTGCTGAACGTAGAAGTCTTCGACACGTTGTGGGAAGCGAAGGTGTTGGCCGAGAGATGGCGCAGGGAGTACAACCAGCGACGGCCTCACAGCGCCTTGGCCTATCGGCCGGCGGCGCCGGAGGCCAGATTACCCAGGTCCCAGGCCCAGAGTTCTATACCATGGAGTGGACTTCAAATGGTCCCAGGTCTAACTTAGAGAGTGGACTCGTTCCTGGGGGCAGGTCACCCGATCTCTGCGTTGCGCCTTCTCGCCATAATCCCTGCTATGCCTCGTCGGCGCGCCTTGACCTCGGGCCCGAATGACTCGCTCATCCACTAGCGATTCAAGCATTTCAGCCCACTAGGGGACTCTAACGCTCCGAGATGTTTTCCGACTTTCCGACTTCATGTGGCATCCTATAGGGGTAACTATGAGAGTAATCGTTGTGGTTGGGGTCCTTTGCGTGTGCTCCGTAAACGCCGGGGACATGCGGGCCTACGTCGACAAGGACGGGATCCGTGTGCTCACCAACCTACCCACCAATCATTCCTGGAAGCCAATGAGTCCGAGCCATCGCGGCAGCCACCCGGTGAAGGCGAGGTCCGTCAGAAAAGAACGCTTCCGGCCTCTCATCGAGCGAATCTCGACCGAAAGGGGCGTAGATGTGAGCCTGGTGGAGGCCATTATTCAGGTCGAGAGCAACTTTGATCCCCGGGCCGTCTCAGTTAAGAACTGCAAGGGACTGATGCAGCTGCATCCGGACACAGCCAGGCGTTTTGGAGTTCGGGACGTCTTTGATCCGGAGGACAATATTCGCGGAGGTGTGGCCTATCTGCGATGGCTGCTGGACCATTTCGATCAGGATCTGACCCGCACCGTGGCCGCGTACAACGCGGGAGAGAATGCCGTTACAAGGCATGGCGGGGTCCCGCCTTACAAGGAAACACGAGACTACATCCGCAAGGTTAGCCACCTCTACAGCCTGACTCGCCCGCAGACTCGAGTTCCCTCTCGTCGAATTCACCGGATTGAAACCAAAGACGGGCGCGTTGTTTTCACCAACACTCCGTGGGTGGTTGCCGGCCACTGAACTTCCGGGTTCCACGTTCCACGTTCCAGGTTTAGGATTTGAAAGCGGGCCTCAGGGACGCGACCTGCGGATATTCGTAGGGGTAACCCTGGTGGTCGCCCGCCCAACGGGCCGGCACAAGACCGGTCCCTGCGTCACCGCCCCAAGGCACCTCCCGCATTCCGGGTTTCAATGTTGCCTTCAACCGGAAACAAATTCTCCGCCAAAGCTATCCAACGGATAGAATAAAGTGCCATTTCGACCGTGCAGTCAAAGGATTACATGCTGAGAGCAGTGAGTTTTCGGGGAATGCTGATTGTGACGCTGATCGGGGCTCTGGCCCTGCCGGCACACGCCGAATTCGAGGAGGTTGTCCCCAACCTGACCGATCACGAGTTGGTCCGGATCGACTCGAGCCAGACGATTCCAGCCGGGGAGTTCCCGCCCGATATCGTGGAGGAGTATGGGTTTCTCTCCTTCAATCAGTGGCGCGTCCGGCCCGGCACGGGGATTCTGAATGTCTACGAAATGATTGACACCCAAGCGGCTTACGGCCTTTTTACGATCTGGCAAGAGAAGCGAAGAGACGACATCCAAATCCTTACCCTGGGTCTGGAGAATCTGCTGCTGGACGAGCGTCTGGCCTTCTGGCGAGGTCACTACTTCTTCATACTGGAAGCTTCCGCGACCCAGCCGGATCTTCTGTCCACCTTTCCTCCGCTGCTCAAGAAGGCCATCGACGAACGCAACCTCCATCCTGTCAGCGTGTTCCAGTTGCCCGCCGACAGCCTGATCCGGTCTTCGATTCGTTTCTACGTGGGTCAAAAAGGCATCGGAACGAATCCGTACATTCCTCGCCAACTTATTGGTCACCTGGGCTTCGGGGATGAGGCAGAAGCGACCGTTGCGCGGTATGAGCCGGATGGCTTTCAGCTTTTGCTGCTTGCGTACCCGACACCCTCTGTGGCAGACGATTACGCGGGCAGGATTCAAGATGCCCTGCAATCGGTGTTTTCGGAGCACGGAATCTACATGAAACGATCGGGACCCTTGCTGGGTCTGTTCTTTGGACCCCTTTCCGGCGCTACTCCGGTACTTGAGAATCTCCAGTACACGGCGACCGTCGAATGGGTTCATGAAGAAGATGCGAGGCTCCGCGATCTGGAGCGTAACCGGGCGGAGATGGTCACTTTTTTCGGCCTCGTGACTCGCTCTATCCTCCTCACCGGTGTCTTCATGGTAGTTGTATTCTCCCTGGGGATCGCGGCCGGCTTCCTCCGGATTGCTCTTTTGCGCCGGTTTCCCACCATGGGTCGCGGCAGCCAAACGACCTTCCTGGATCTTCAGGGTAGAAACGGGTAATTCTTACCCGCCGGAATCCAGGTCGAAGAGACTGAAGCTGGGGTACTCGCTCTCCTCGATGACCTTGCGATTCAAGTAGTTCGCGAAGAGCTCCTCGTACGCCGGCTCCGTGAGGTATTTCCGGTAGACTCGCAACTCTCTGCGAACTGTTTTCTTGAGTTTTTGAATCGAAGCCTTGCCCATCCGTTCGAGAAGAGCTTCGGCAACGAGCCCGGCCACGTGACTCAACGAACGGTCTACTTCCTCGTAGTTGGGATGGGCCTGTGTTTCCAATCCCTCGCGCAGCTCCCGGAGTCGATCGACAGCCCTGCGAAAGCTCTCACCTTCCTCACTGGAAAGGACTCTGGAGAGCCCGTCGAGCAGTGCCCCGACCTGACCCTTTGTGAACGCGGAAGCTTCCGCGACCTGGTCCTGCTTCCCTGCCCCCACATGAGCCGTCTGATGTTCTTCGAAAGCTTCCGTCACAGCTGGATGGCAGTAGTAGAGAGTTCCGGGCGGCTTTCGACTCCTGGCTGCAGAGCTCTCAAAGCTGCGATCGATGCCCCTCAACACAACATGCAGCGGAATCCCGCTGTCTTTCCACAGTTCAATCAGGCACCAGTCCAGAGGAGAGACGAAAAGGTGGCGGCCACGCTGCCGGGAAAAATGTTCTTCGATCTCTGTGAAGTAGTTGAAGTAGTTTCTCAACTATTCATTCATCTTTCGAAAACTGCTGAGAATGAAATTCTCTCAGCCCCAGGAGGGTTAAATGATTCTCAACCCTCCGGATGTGAGAAGACTCGGCCGAGATGAGCTGCGCGAGTCCACCGGTGGCAATGACGCGGGCCTCGCCCAGTTCCCTTTTCATGCGTTCAATGATTCCGTCAACCAGCCCGATGTGTCCGTAGTAGAGCCCCGACTGCATACTTCCGACAGTTGACGTGCCAACTGCAGCCTGGGGTTTGTGGATCTCGATTCTGGGCAGCCGAGACGCCCGCAGAAAGAGGGCTTCGGCGGATACCCCGATCCCGGGCGCAATGACTCCACCCACATAGGCAGGGCCGGTGTCCACCGCGTCGAAGGTGGTGGCGGTCCCGAAATCGACCACGATCAGGGGAGGTGAGACGAGTTTCAGGGCACCTACGGCATTCACGATTCGGTCGGCTCCCACGTCAGAAATGGGCTCATAGTGAATCTCCAGTACTTCCTGGGAGGTCGGATCCACGAAGTTGGGGACGTGGCCGAAAAACTCTTGTGACAGCTCCAGGAAGCAATCGTTCAACGGGGGAACCACCGAAGAAATGATTACGGATTCGACGTCTTGGGGAGAGAGTTCTTTTCGTTCCAGCAGGTCGGAAAAAAGAACCGCGTGTTCGTCAGCTGTTCTGTCCCGACGGGTAGCAATTCTCCAGGAGGAGGTGAGTTCCAACCCCCGGAACACTCCGGCTCCGATATTGGTGTTGCCGATGTCGATAACCAGAAGCATCCCCTAATCATAACTGGTAATGCTGGTATGTCGTTCCACGTCTCCATGTTCCATCTTCCACGACCGGGAATCAGTGTCGGAAATGGCGGATTCCAGTGAAGACCATGGCCAGTCCGTGCCGATCCGCAGCCTCAATCACCTCCTGGTCACGAATCGAGCCACCCGGCTGAATGACCGCCTTGACACCGGCGCGGGCCGCAGCCTCAATGGAGTCCGGAAAGGGGAAGAAGGCATCGCTGGCCATAACAGATCCGGCCAGACTCACTTTCGCCTTTCGCACCGACAGTTCCACCGAGTCCACCCGGCTCATCTGGCCGGCGCCGATACCGAGCGTCTGCTCGCTCTTTGCCAGAACAATAGCGTTTGACTTGACATGCTTGCAGACGGTCCAGGAGAAAAGAAGATCTTTCAACTGATCTTCCCGTGGCTTAGTTTTGCTCACCACCTCCAGATCTTCAGCTTTCAGATAGAACGCATCTCGCTCCTGGACCAGGAAACCTCCCTGGATCGAGCGCAAGTTCAGCGGCCTGGGACTGTCCGACTGTTGAGGCATTTCGATGACGCGCAAATTCTTCTTTCCAGAGAAACTCTCCAGTGCCTCGGAGTCGTAAAAGGGAGCGAGCACGACCTCTACGAAAAGCTGACTCATTTCTTTGGCGGTCCTTTCGTCGACGCTCCGGTTGTAGGCGATGACCGAGCCAAAGGCGGAAACGGGATCACATTCGAGAGCTTTTCGAAAGGCCTCTACCGAAGAGTCCCCCAGCGCCGTCCCGCACGGATTGTTGTGTTTGATGATGCAGCAAGCCGAACGGTCGAATTCCCCGCACAGCGCCCAGGCAGAGTCCATGTCAACCAGGTTGTTGAAGGACAGCTCCTTGCCCTGGTGCTGTTTCGCGGCCAGGTGCCCCGCGGGCGGTCCGGACGAGTAAAGAGAGGCTCGCTGGTGGGGATTCTCACCATAGCGAAGTGTCGCGCGTCGCTTCAAGTTCAGGATCAGCGCTGGAGGAAGCTGGTCTTCCTCGCGGCCCCCAGCCTGTTCCATCCAGGTGGCGATGGAAGCGTCGTAAGCGGCCGTCTGCTGGAAAGCTTTGGTCGCCAATGCCTCTCGGATGGACAGGGGTACGTTTCCCTTTCCCGCCTTCATCTCGGCGATCACCCGGGGATAGTCGCCAGGATCGACCACAATGGTCACCGAGTCGGAGTTCTTTGCAGCAGCTCTCACCAGGGTGGGGCCCCCGATATCAATCTGCTCGACTGCTTCCTCGCGACTCACCCCGGGACGAGCAGAGGTTTTTGAAAACGGGTAAAGATTCACGACCACCAGCTCAATGGGACCAATATCGTGCTCCGCGAGCGTCTGGCGGTGGGCAGTGTCGGCGTGCCGCGCCAGGATTCCGGCGTGGATTCGAGGGTGAAGAGTCTTGACACGTCCATCCAGAATCTCCGGGAAACCGGTTCGCTCCGAGACCCGGATCACACCCACGCCCTCCTCCTCCAGGGTCCTGGCCGTCCCACCAGTAGAGATGATCTGAACTCCCAGTTCCGTCAGGGAGCGGGCGAATGACCCAAGTCCGGACTTATCAGAGACGCTGATCAGGGCTGTTTTTATTCGCACGCTGTTGTTTTCTTGGTGACTGTTTACTTTGTTACCCAATGAAGGTTACAGGTTAGACGTTAAAAGTTGAAGGTTGAAGCCCGTAGGGGCCGGTCTCGTGCCGGCCCGTTTGACGGGCGACCACCCGGAGTCGCCCCCTACATTCGTAGGGGCCGGGTCGCCCCTACGATCCCGTGAAACCCAGAACCCAGAACCGATTTATAATGTTCCCCGTGTCTGATTCCGTTTCGCTACGATTGATCCCTGCTGTTGGTCAGGTTTGTTCTGCTCCCGCCTTCGAAGCGCTCTTTCAGGAATACTCCCGGGCTCTGGTGGTCGACGAGATCCGTCTTCAGCTTGAGGAACTTCGAGGGACCGCCAGGGCTGGTGGCATGGATCGGCAGGAGCTGGAGGCTCGGATCAAGAGTCTACCTGTGTCCATCAGAAACTCTATCGAGGAGCGAATGGAGCCTGCGTTGCGCCGGGTGATCAATGCCACTGGAGTCATCATTCACACCAATATTGGACGGGCTCCCGTGTCCCGGTCGTTTGCGGAAAAGGCTCTCCAGATCGCCTCCGGCTATTCCAATCTCGAGTTCGATCTCCAGAAAGGTAAACGAGGGCACCGCGATGAGCTCTTCGAACAGCGGATAGTCAGACTCCTGGGCTGCGATGCTGCTACCGTATGCAACAACAATGCAGCCGCGTTGCTGCTCATTCTGAACACGTTTGCTCTGGGAAAGAAAGTTCTCGTTTCGAGGGGTGAGCTCGTCGAGATCGGCGGCTCTTTCCGGATTCCCGAGATCATGAAACGAAGCGGCGCTCGGCTCCGCGAAGTGGGAACCACGAACAAGACCCGGGTGGAAGACTTCGAAAAGGCTGTGGATGCCGACACCGGGCTGATCCTGGCGGTCCATCCCAGCAACTACCAGATCGTCGGGTTCACCCAGTCCCCAGCCCTGGCGGAGTTAGTCCAGCTGGCATCGCGGGCCGAGATTCCCCTGGCCCACGACGTTGGGAGCGGCCTGCTACACGACTCCAACCGGCCGGTTCTGGAAATGGAGCCCAGTGTAAAAGCTTCGCTGGAGCAGGGGGTCGACCTGGTCTGTTTCAGTGGCGACAAGCTGCTGGGAGGGCCACAGGCGGGGGTGATTGCGGGTAAGGCCGAGTTACTGGACCAGTTGCGCAGGAATCCCTTGATGCGGGCCCTCCGAATTGACAAAACGACCTATGCTCTCCTCGAGCAGACCCTCATCGCCTGCGAGAAAGATCGAGCCGAACGGGAGATCCCGGTGCGAAGAATGATCGCCACTTCCGCTTCCGAGATCCAGTCTCGTGCAGAACGAGTGATGAACCGGCTCGCCGACACAGACCTGGACATAGGCATCGAAGAGGCCGAGTCGCTGGTCGGCGGAGGATCAGTCCCCGGCCAGGCCATCCCCACCGCGGTTCTCACCCTGGCCTCTACTCGCCTCACGACCAATCAGCTCGAAGAACAGCTCCGCGGCCACTCGCCACCCATCCTGGCCCGTATTGACGACGACAGGCTTCTCATTGACCTGCGGACAGTGCAAAAGGGAGAGGAGGAGGAGATTGTGAGGGCGCTGAAGAAGCTGGTGGCCGACCGGTAGATGCCACGTTACAAGAAGAAAAGTCGAAAGAGATCATCGGCATCAGACTTTCCACCTGACAAGCGTAGCTCCCCATGAATAACCTACGCCAAATCCCACCAACATAATTAGATCACCAGCCTTAATGCTTTTTTGTTCCTGGAGACGTGTCAGACCTATTGGAACAGTGGACGAGACGGTATTCCCGCAATCGGACATTTCGATACAAAACTTCTCTTTTGGGATGTTAACCTTGGCCCGTAAGTGCTCAAGCATATACTTGTTCGCCTGATGGAACACGAATGATCAACGACAAATGGAATTCCCGCAGCGACAATTGGAAATCCCCACACGAGGGATAAAAAAAAGAGCTGTAGCCGTCCTCTGAGACGACTCTTTTCGGGGTCCTCCTTTCTGTAAAAAAGAGAGATTGTTTTTAGAATGCGAGGGGGATGGAGTGAGGGCGTAGCCCGAACGGAGCTCCCCCTCGCTCGCGCCGGCGTCGAGGGGAGTGGACCAGATCCACGAGGCTCCTGAGCGGCCTCTGTAGGGCGCTGTACGACCTCTCCCCTTGGCGGGCACTCGTCTATCGTCCCCACCAAGCACTTCCCGGGGCCAATCAGCCGATTTGCCCGGATTTGAACTCCTCGCGGTTTCCTCATTTCGTGGTTTCCTGCTGTTTCTTCTTGGCGCTCTCCATTCGGTAGCTCGAGACGTTGAGTTCCAGAATCACGCTGTGGTGCACCACCCGATCAATCGCCGCCACCGTCGTCATGGGGTCCTTGAAGATCCTCTCCCAGTCCGAGAAGATCAGGTTGCTGGTCAGCAAGATGCTGCGGCGTTCGTAGCGATGGGCCAGCAGTGTGAAAAGAACCTCCATTTCCTCCCGACTTTGCTGAACGTAGCCGATGTCATCGACTATGAGAGCCTCGAAGCGATCCAGTTTCTTGAGCTCCTTCTCCAGAGTCAGATCGATTTTGGCCCGCAGCAATCGCTGTACCAGCAGGGCGCAGGTAGAGAATAGAACCCGGCGCCCCAGCAGAATCAACTCCTGCCCCAGAGCACAGAGGTGGACCCCATCGGTTGGACCACTTGGCGGCATTTCTAAGGTGGACTCCGCAGTTCTTGTTGCCGCCAGTAAGGGAAATTCTGAGAGGGGGCGAGCCTGAGGGCAAGGTCCCTCTCAGAATGTTGTTTCAAGCCAGTGTACACCTCCTCCGGCGTCGCCCCAGCGTGCGCCGAGTGAGGTCTCTCGCTGTTGTATAGGTCGATCCAATGGCCGATCCCTTGACGGGCTTCCGACCCGGTTTCGAAAGCGTTCAGATAGACGCATTCGTATTTGAGTGAACGCCACAGACGCTCGATGAAGACGTTGTCCATCCAGCGGCCTCTCCCGTCCATCGAGATACGCACCCCGGCCCCTTTGAGTAGTCCCGTGAACTCCGTGCTGGTGAACTGACTCCCTGACCTGCCCCCAGGAACGAGTCCACTCTCTAAGTTAGACCTGGGACCATTTGAAGTCCACTCCATTGGTATAGAACTCTGGGCCTGGGACCTGGGTAATCTGGCCTCCGGCGCCGGCGGCCGATAGGCCAAGGCGCTGTGAGGCCGTCGCTGGTTGTACTCCCTGCGCCATCTCTCGGCCAACACCTTCGCTTCCCACAACGTGTCGAAGACTTCTACGTTCAGCAGTTCATCCCGCAGTTTTCCGTTGAAGCTCTCCACATATCCATTCTCCCAGGGGCTGCCGGGCTCGATGTATAAGGTCCTCACCCCAACAGCCTTCAGCCAGTCCCGAACCGCCTGAGCCGTAAACTCCGACCCGTTATCGGACCGAATGTATTCAGGCACTCCCCGATCCACGAACAACTCCGCCAATCGATCCAACACGTCCTGGTGATTCATCTGTCGTTGAACCTCAATGGCCAGACACTCCCGGGTGTATTCATCCAGTAGGGTTAATAATCGAAAGGCCCTTCCGTCATGGGTTCGCTCATGCACGAAGTCATAGCTCCAGACGTGATCCTTGTGAGCCGCTCGTAACCGAACGCAGGATCCATCATGATAAAAGAGCCACAGTCTCCTTCGAGATTTCGGCTGTCTGGACGGGACTTTCAGCTTGCCGTTTCTCCTGTCTCCACAACCTCTCCACCCGCTTGTGATTCACTTTCCACCCTTCCCAACGAAGCATGGCCGGATCCGAAGGTAGCCGTATCGCCCGTAGTGCGTGGCCAACTCCACCATCTCAGCCACCAATCGAGCCTCATCATCGGGGATATGCCTTTCCCTTCGCTGGGTCGATCGAGCCTGTCCCAGCACTTGGCAGGCCCGACGTTCGGAGACGCGCTGGAGAACTGCTCCCAATCTCTCCCTCACCCACACCACTGCGCGTCTCCTCTTCAGTCGGGCCGAGAAGTTTCCCGAGGAAAGGTTCCTTTAGGATCTGCTTGTCCAAAGACAGATCTGCCGGCTAGCCCGGATTATGCAAGAACCGTAGTCCGGTGTTGAAAAACGACTCGAGAAGTGGCCCAACCCGGAAGCGGGCAGGTGTGACAGGCGGATTTCGAAGAATATGGGTTGGATGCGAGGCGTTTGAGTGGTTTGGGGAGTGAATTTCGAGACAGATCTGGGCCTGGATGAGTATCGGAAGCGGTTTTTTGGGGAACTGGGAGAAGCTAACTGGAGTTGAGGCGACTCAAGACGAGGTGGAAGAGGGGTTGTTCGGGAAAGGCTGAGGAAAGATGGACCCAGATGCGTCGAGTGGTTTGTCGGATGCGGGCCCCGATCTTGAGGACCCGACGACGTAAGGTTTCGATTTCGAGCTTGTGCCAGGGAGTCCCGTGCAGATAGTCGCGCAGGCGCACGAACATCTGGTAAGCCAGTGCATGCAGGAGGAGTCGAAACTGATTGGCCAGGAATCGATGCAGCTGAGTCGGTCCATGCTCAGATGATTCTTGAAGGCCTTGATGAAGTTCTCGGTCTGCCCTCGGTTTGTATAGTGGTCATAAAGTGATTGGGCTCAGAGATCGTCCCGGTTGGTGACCACAAAGCGACGATTGATCCCGCGCTGATCGACCTCCACTTTGACAATGACGCGACGGGATCGATCCCAGCTCTTGGCTCGATAAAGAAACTCGTCAAACTGACGCTGTTTTTCCTCCAGCTCAACGAACCTCAGCCGAGTCGAATCCAGCAGGGGCTCGACCACTCGCTGCAGGCGAGGGTTTCGACTTAACCCGATGACATATTGAAGTTGATTCTCTTCACCTTCACAGAACTCGTAGAGCCGAGGCGTGGCAAAGCTCGCTGTCGGCCCGAATCTCAATCTCGACATCCGTCCCCACTCCTTGTCGGATGGCCTCCACGACTCGCTTCAGAATGGGCACGGCTGAGAGGCAGCCCCCTTGTGGCCAGGTTTCAACACGACCACACCAGGTCGCCCGTGTCGGCTATCGAAGATCAGCAAAGGATGCAGAATGTGGTTTCGGTAATACCCATGGTAGAAGGAGAACTCCTGCTGACCGTGAGTGTGGTCGTCGGTACTGTCCAGATCCAGGATGATCTTGCTGGGACGTCTCTTCTTCAGGGAGCGCACATAACGGCCTAGCCCGGATTATGCAAAAACCGTAGTCCGGTGTTGAAAAACGAGTCGAGAAGTGGCCCAATACCTCGGAAGCGGGCAGGTGTGACAGGCGGATTTGCGAAGAATATCGGTTGGGGAGGCGTTTGAGTGGTTGGGGGAGTGAATTTCAGACAGATCTGGGCCTGGATGAGTATCGGAAGCGGTTTTTTGGGGAACTGGGAGAAGCTAACTGGAGTTGAGGCGACTCAAGACGAGGTGGAAGAGGGGTTGTTCGGGAAAGGCTGAGGAAAGATGGACCCAGATGCGTCGAGTGGTTTGTCGGATGCGGGCCCCGATCTTGAGGACCCGACGACGTAAGGTTTCGATTTCGAGCTTGTGCCAGGGAGTCCCGTGCAGATAGTCGCGGAGGCGCACGAACATCTGGTAAGCCAGTGCATGCAGGAGGAGTCGAAACTGATTGGCCAGGAATCGATGACAGCTGAGTCGGTCCATGCTCAGATGATTCTTGAAGGCCTTGATGAAGTTCTCGGTCTGCCCTCGGTTTGTATAGTGGTCATAAAGTGATTGGGAGCAGAGATCGTCCCGGTTGGTGACCACAAAGCGACGATTGATCCCGCGCTGAGTTCGACCTCCACTTTGACAATGACCGACGGGATCGATCCCAGCTCTTGGCTCGATAAAGAAACTCGTCAAACTGACGCTGTTTTCCTCCAGCTCAACGAACCTCAGCCGAGTCGAATCCAGCAGGGGCTCGACCACTCGCTGCAGGCGAGAGTTGCGACTTAACCCGATGACATATTGGAGTTTATTCTCTTCACATTCACAGAACTCGTAGAGCCGAGGAGTGGCAAAGCCGCTGTCGGCCCGAATCTCAATCTCGACTCCCGTCCCCACTGCTTGTCGGATGGCCTCCACGACTCGCTTCAGAATGGGCACGATGTGAGAGGCAGCCCCCTTGTTGCCAGGTCTCAACACGGCACAGACCAGGTCTCCCGTGTCGGCATCGAAGATCAGCAAAGGATGCAGAATGTGGTTTCGGTAATACCCGTGGTAGAAGGAGAACTCCTGTTGGCCGTGAGTGTGGTCGTCGGTACTGTCCAGATCCAGGATGATCTTGCTGGGACGTCTCTTCTTCAGGGAGCGCACATAACGGCCTAGCAGCCACCGGCTCAGACGCATCAGATCCTTCTTGGTGACGGAGTTCTCCAGGCGGGAGAAAGTCGGCTGGGTGGCCAAATCGGGATCGCTCTCTGGCAACTGATCACAGACGGTCTTGAGCATCGGATCCGAGCGCAGCGTATCGGCGTCATTACAGTCTTCGTAGCCGGCCACGATCTGCAAGACTCGTTGTCGGATCAACTTCAACAGGTCATGACGAACGTAGCGTCGGTCCCGGCTTTCCGAAATACACGAACTGAAGCCCTCGCACAACCGATGTTGCCGATCCAGCGATCCAAACAACAACCATCCTGCGTCGGAAGTCAGACTCCCCCCATCAAAACGCGCCGTGATCTTTCGGTGGCTGTGAAATAGCAGGGTATTCTGGCAGACTGCTTTCAACATTGCCGTAGCTCCTGTTTAGGGTCGTTGTTTATGTAAACCCTTTTATATCAGAGAGCTACAAGCCTTTTTTCTGGGCCCAAATCTCACTCGGATTCAGATCTCATGCATAATCCGGGCTAGCAGCCACTGGCTCAGACGCATCAGATCCTTCTTGGTGACGGAGTTCTCCAAACGGGAGAAAGTCGGCTGGGTGGCCAAATCGGGATCGCTCTCGGGCAACTGATCACAGACTGTCTTGAGCATCGGATCGGAGCGCAGCGTATCGGCGTCATTACAGTCTTCGTAGCCGGCCACGATCTGCAAGACTCGTTGTCGAATCAACTTCAACAGGTCATGACGAACGTAGCGTCGGTCCCGGCTTTCCGAAATACACGGAACTGAAGCCCTCGCACAACCGATGTTGCCGATCCAGCGATCCAAACAACAACCATCCTGCGTCGGAAGTCAGACTCCCCCCATCAAAACGCGCCGTGATCTTTCGGTGGCTGTGAAATAGCAGGGTATTCTGGCAGACTGCTTTCAACATTGCCGTAGCTCCTGTTTAGGGTCGTTGTTTATGTAAACCCTTTTATATCAGAGAGCTACGGCCTTTTTTCTGGGCTCAAATCTCGCTTGGATTTAGATCTCTTGCATAATCCGGGCTAGCTTCTTCAACCGGGATCTCCTTCTCCATGCTTCGTTGGGAACCGGGTGGAAAGTGATTCAGTCGAAGCCCTCCGAGAGGTCCTTGCGAGACAGGAGTAGGGCTGAAAGTCACCGTCCAGATCTGTTTGCACACGAAGGCCCACCGACTGTGGCTTCATGATGGATCCTGCGTTCTGCCTCACGCAGCGGCTCACAATGATCACGTTCTGGAGCTATGACTTCGTGCATGAGCGAACCCATGACGGAAGGGCCTTTCGATTATTAACCCTACTAGGATGAATACACCCGGGAGTGTCTGGCCATTGAGGTTCAACGACAGATGAATCACCAGGACGTGTTGGATCGATTGGCGGAGTTGTTCGTGGATCGGGGAGTGCCTGAATACATTCGGTCCGATAACGGGTCGGAGTTTACGGCTCAGGCGGTTCGGGACTGGCTGAAGGCTGTTGGGGTGAGGACCTTATACATCGAGCCCGGCAGCCCCTGGGAGAATGGATATGTGGAGAGCTTCAACGGAAAACTGCGGGATGAACTGCTGAACGTAGAAGTCTTCGACACGTTGTGGGAAGCGAAGGTGTTGGCCGAGAGATGGCGCAGGGAGTACAACCAGCGACGGCCTCACAGCGCCTTGGCCTATCGGCCGCCGGCGCCGGAGGCCAGATTACCCAGGTCCCAGGCCCAGAGTTCTATACCATGGAGTGGACTTCAAATGGTCCCAGGTCTAACTTAGAGAGTGGACTCGTTCCTGGGGGCAGGTCAGTTCACAATACGCTTTCTGCACTGAAAAGTGTCAGGCGGTAAGGGGGTTGGATTCATTTCCATCCCCTGCTGATTCGGGCTGGGATTTTTTTGAACTAAAAAATTAGCCCACTCTGATCCGCTAAGGCTGAGGTTGTACTCACCGCCCGGTCGGAATCAGTTTTTGGCGGGCGAGCCGAAAGGTTCGCCCGCCTTTTTTTGGGTTAAGCAACCGTTTTTCTGTAATTTCCTTTAGTTAGGGCCCTTAGGGAAGGATTGCTCCACTTGTTTTTTCCAGCCGGCCAGGTTCAGGTATTGGCGGCCGGTTAACCACTCCTCGTGTATCTCTGCAATCACAGCTGAGATGAGCCGCATCGCTGAGGCTTCGTTGGGAAAGATCCCCACCACCCGGGTTCGTCTCCGGATCTCCCGGTTCAGTCTCTCCAGTCCGTTGATGGTCCGGATCCTTCGCCACCAGCTCCTCGGAAAATCAAACACCGTGAGCCCTTCATCCACGTTTTCTTCGAGCCACGTAACGAACTCTGGCGCAATCTTTTCGAATTTCTTGATCACCTTCCCCTTGAGCTCCTCGGCATCCTCTCGAGACGGCGCATTGAAGATGTCGCGCAGGGCCTGTGCAATCCGCTGCCGGTCTTCTTTACGACGGGCATATTGCTGAGCATTCTGGCTCAGATGAAACTGGCAGCGGTTCCAGGGCACTGACGGATAAACCGCTCGCCTGGCCGCCTTCAATCCCGCATGATCATCGCTGACTAACAGCTCGACTCCTCTCAGCCCCCGCCTGTGCAGATCCGCCAGAAACTCTCGCCAATGCACTTCTGCTTCGCTCAGCCTGGCGCTCAGACCCAACACCTCTCGCGTGCCGAAACGGTTGACTCCCATGGCTTTCAGGATAGCCACGTCCTGTACTCTGCCGCCCTTTCGAACCTTCTCGTAGTGGGCATCTAAGTACACGATCGGATACTCCCCCAGCTCTCGGCTTCGAAACTCCTCCAGCCCTTCGTCCAACATCCCGGCCACTCTCGAGACCTGGGTGGCCGAGATCTCCAGACCACACAACTGCTCGGTAACCTCGGTAACCTTTCTGGTCGAGACTCCCATCACGTACATCTCGGCGATGGCCAGTTTCAATGCCTTCTCCGAACGGCAGCCTCGCTCCAGCGACTTCGGATAAAAACTCAACCCTCGAACCTGGGGAATTTCCAACCGCAGCTCTCCAACCCGGGTCTGTATCCGCTTGCCTTTGAATCCGTTCCGATACCCTCGTCGGTTCTCCGTCCTCTCGTAGGCTTCCGCTCCCAAGAACTCGCTTCTTTCCAACTGCATGGCCACGTTGAACAGCTTCTCCAAGATCCCTCGAAAGGCTTCTGTTCCTTCCTCGATCAACTCCTCCAGAATCTCTCGTGGTACTCTCTTTTCCAGGTCTGGGTTCATGGATTCTCCTTTCCAGATTTGCGTTTCTGTTTTTGGAGAAATCCTGTCCCAGACCTCTGTCTTTTCGACTTAGGCCTGACCAGAATTTACAGAAAAAAGGTTACGTCACTTTTTTTTGTTTCTGGATGCTTTACCGGCCGGATCCGGGATTCTAAACTGCAAGGCGCCGACGTTGAGGATATCTGGTGGTCATTTTCGTGCTTGCCCTGTTGTTCCTGATCGCTGTCACGGCTGTAACGGTCTGGATCTTGTTTCAAGAGAAGGAAGCGTCCCCGGCGGTGCCCGATCCAGAGAGACCGTCGACCGACACCCCTGAAGATCCGGGAGCGGGAGGAGTGGCGCCCACCAAGGGTCCTCCCTCGGCAGGTCAAGGGCTGGAGGCCCTGAAGGCTCGACTTTCCGGCATGCCCACCGAAGGGCTTCAGTCTATGCTCGACATGGGGGCGACGCTCAAGCCCGGAGCCGAGGACCTGATCAGGGACGAACTGGACCGTCGCCGGAAGCCCGAGTAGCGTCTGTGCTGTCTCAGCGCGCCATTTTCCGCCTGTGGAGCCCGCTGGCAGCTACCTGGCTCATGATGGCGGCTGAGGGCCCGCTGCTGGCTGCCATCGTGGCCAGGCTCTCCGAGCCCCGGTTCAACCTGGCTGCTTACGGAGTTGCCTTCTCTATCGCACTCCTCGTGGAAGCCCCGGTGATCATGATGATGACCGCGGCTACGGCCCTGGTCCACGACCGGGACTCCTACAGGAGGCTGAGGAACTTCACGTTTGCGCTCAGCCTGGGACTGACCCTTATCATGGGCTCTCTTGCCTTCCCTGCTGTCTTTTATCCCCTGGCACTCGGGCTGATCGGACTGCCGCGGCCGGTCGCAGATCTCACTTACTGGGCGATAGTGCTTCTGCTCCCGTGGCCGGGAGCCATTGGATATCGCCGCTTTTACCAGGGTTTGCTGATTCGCAGCCACAGAACGCGACTCGTTGCCGTTGGGACCTTGATTCGCCTCCTCACGATGGCGGTCGTCGCATTGTTTCTGTTCCTTGAGTCGGAAGTCTCGGGCGCCCGTGTGGCGGCCGCGGCGCTCTCTTCGGGAGTGCTGGTCGAGGCGGTTGCCAGCCGCTGGATGGCCCATTCGAGCATCGCTGAACTCGAGCAGAGGGATCCATCCCGCCAGCCGCTGAGCTATCCCGGCATCGCGACTTTCTACTACCCCCTGGCTCTGACTTCCAGCCTGGCGCTGGGAGTACAGCCTCTGATCACATTTTTCGTTGGACACAGCCGCGAAGCGGTCGATTCCCTGGCCGTCCTGCCTGTCGTCCATTCGCTGGTATTCGTTTTTCGCAGCCAGGGCCTGGCGCTGCAGGAAGTGGTGGTGGCCCTGACCGGAAGAAGACTGAAAGGATACGAGCCGCTTCGAGTGTTTGCCGGTCGACTGGCCCTGGTCACATCTGCCGGCTTGGCCCTGATTGCGTTTACTCCGCTACACGTTGTCTGGTACGAGTGGCTATCTGGTCTATCCTCCGATCTCGCTGCACTTGCGGTTACGACCACACGACTGCTGTTTGTCACGCCCGGGCTGGCCGTACTGCTTTCTCTTCAGAGAGGACTGCTGGTCAACCTGCGCCGAACTGCGAGCATCACCTGGGCCTCGCTTCTGGAGGTGACGGGAATTGTGGTGGTTCTCAGCGTCTGCGTATTCCAGCTGCAACTCGTGGGTGCTGTAGCCGCAGCCGTAGCGATGGTGTTGGGTCGTGCTTCCGCCTCGCTTTACCTGTGGTACCCAGTGCGAAAGAATGCTGCTCCCTTCTTGACCGTGACGTGAGGGCCAATCGCCTTCTGCCGGCCCACAGGCCGCTCTTGCAGGAACGATAGTGACTGCGCCGCGGCGCGGAGGCCGCCGCAGAAGCCTCTCAACCGACTCAAGCGTGGAACGTGGAACGTGGAACCGTCCCGGTGTGGCGGGGGGATCCCCAAGAGAACGAGTTTGAACTGGGAGGCTCGAGGTTGTAATGTGCCTGTGTGCAATGGAATCATCCAATCTGAGCGAGGACGCTGTCATCCGGGCACTGAATCGGGTCACCGATCCCGAATTCGGCCGTACTATTGTCGAACTCGGCTACGTTCAGGGTGTGGACCCAAGAGGCGACAAAGTGAGGGTGCAGCTCGCGTTTCCATATCCCGGCTCCCCCTCCCGCGAAGACGTAGAGACTCAGGTCAGGCAGGTCCTTAGTGACCTTCCCGGGGTCGAATCAGTGGAACTGGAAACCAGGTGGGAAGTAACTTCGAAAAGCGCGGCTCAAGCTCGGCAGCTCATTCCTCGAGTGAAGAATGTGGTTGCCGTGGCAAGCGGTAAAGGCGGGGTCGGCAAATCCACGGTCGCAGCCAACCTGGCGACGGCGCTGCACTCGTTTGGAGCCAGCGTGGGCTTGATGGATGCCGATGTTTACGGGCCTAGTATCCCCAAGTTGATGGGATCCTTGAAGCAGCCTCAGGTCACGTCGGAAAACCGCATCATCCCTCCACAGAGGAGAGGTATCAAGTTGATTTCCATGGGCTATTTCCTGCCCAAGGATGACGCCGTCATCTGGCGAGGCCCCATGCTGCATAAGATGATCCAGGACTTTCTTGGGCTGGTCGAATGGGAAGAACTGGACTATCTCGTAATCGACCTTCCCCCCGGAACGGGAGACGTCCAGCTCAGTCTCTGCCAGACCACCCCTTTGACCGGCGCAGTCGTCGTCTCTACTCCCCAGGACCTGGCCCTCGAAGTCGCTTCCAAAGCCATCGCCATGTTTCGGAAGCTGAATACTCCCGTGCTCGGCATTCTCGAGAACATGAGCTACTACCATTGCTCACACTGTGGAGAAAGGGATGATATTTTCGGCCACGGAGGAGCCCGTCAGGCCAGCGGCGAGCTGGGTTATCCTTTCCTGGGGGAAATTCCGCTGAGCTCCATTATCCGCCAGCGCAGCGACCGCGGTGAGCCGATCGCATTGGATTTCGAATCTGAGTACGGTCAGGCCTATCAGCTGATTGCCCGGCGGGTCGCCCGCGAAGTTGCAGTGGCCAACATGGCCGAACCGACCGAGATATCGATCGAGATTTGACGACTCCCTTTCATGAATGCAATCAACGAGACCGAGCCGTGAGCCCCGTACCGCAAAGGATTCAGCTGGCGAGTCCGTCCGAGATCAAGGTCACCTGGGATGATCGAGCCCAGACAACTTACTCGTCCGCCTTTCTTCGCAACAACTGCCCCTGCGCCACCTGCACGGGTCACGGCGACAAGCCTCCGATCAGGATCCCCGAGGAAGATCCACACTCACTTCCGATCCTGGGCCAGGAGCCGGTGCGGGTGACGGGAGCCGAGCAGGTTGGCCACTATGCGATCCAGTTCTCGTTCAGCGACGGACATAAGAGCGGAATTTACTCCTTTGAATACCTGCGCCAGCTGGCGCGCTTCCTGAAGAATATGAATTCAGGATGAGCATTGTGCCGGGGCGATCCCCTCTGTGCCAATAATGGTGAGACACTTCTTCCCGGCTAAATTAGAGTAGAGGGCGAGAAGCTGGATTACAGAATGATAGAAAACAGAAGCGACAAGAAACTGAGGATTTTGGAGACCTCGGAGCGGAGGGGAGAGGTCTCCAAAATCGCTGCGGGACGGACCGAGCCCGAGAAGGCGTTGCCGCGACCCGACCCGGAAGTTCCTGCCAAGGCAACCCGTCGCCGGTTTTCAGCCCGCTATAAGCTCCGGGTCCTGGAGCAGGCCGATGGCTGCGAAGAGTCGGGCGAAGTGGGAGCATTACTGCGCCGAGAAGGACTTTACTGGTCGAATCTGCAGACCTGGCGACGCCAACGCGAGCACGGAACGCTGCAGGCATTGACCCCTCGCAAGCGGGGACGAAAGGCAAAGCCGGTCAATCCTCTGGATCATCAACTGAGGCAAGTGGAGGCTGAGAATCGGAAGCTGAAACGCAAGCTCGAGAAGTTTGAAGCCATGCTGGATCTCCAAAAAAAAGTCTCGCAACTGTTGGGAATCTCTCTGGCGAGCAGCGAAGAGAACGGAGACGAGAGCTGATGGACGAAGCTTTGCGATTCTCACAATCCCACGGAGTCCGTGCCGGCTGTCAGGCTCTGGATCTGCCGCCATCGAGTCTGTATCGGGAGAAACTTCGGCGCGAACGGCCGGCGCTGGATCCTCGGCCTCGGGCCGCATCCCCACGCGCCTTGAGCCCGCCCGAAAGGGAAGCCGTTGTGGAGGTCCTGCACAGCCGACAGTTTATCGACAAAGCTCCTGCCGCCGTATGGGCGGAGCTGCTGGACGAAGGGCGATACTTGTGCTCGATTCGAACCATGTACCGCATTCTGGCCAAACGTCTGGAAGTTAGAGAACGCCGTCGCCAGCGCCGCCATCCCCAATACTCCAAGCCGGAACTTCTGGCCACCGGCCCGAACCAATGCTGGTCGTGGGACATCACCAAGCTGAAGGGGCCCGTCAAATGGAGCTATTACTACCTCTACGTGATCCTGGACATCTTCAGCCGCTATGTGGTGGGCTGGATGGTGGCCACCCAGGAAAGCTCCCGCCTGGCCAAGGTCTTGATCGCCCAGAGCTACTCCAAGCAGGAGATCGTAGCGGGTGGTCTCACCCTGCATGCCGATCGTGGCTCGTCGATGAGTTCCAAAGCACTGGCCTTGCTACTGGCCGATCTGGGAGTCACCAAGTCTCACTCTCGGCCTCATGTCTGTGACGACAATCCCTACTCGGAATCCCAATTCAAGACCCTCAAGTACCGTCCCGAATTCCCGGCTCGTTTCGGCACCATTCAGCAAGCCAGAGACTTCTGTCGGGATTTCTTCGATTGGTATAACCGCGACCATCGCCATTCGGGTATCGGCCTGCACACTCCCGCGGATGTGCACTACCTCACCGCCATCACCACCCGTCGCGATCGATCCCAAACATTGGAGGCCGCCCATGCACTCTTCCCGGAGAGATTTCCCAACGGCAAACCCGTTCCTCCTCCTCTTCCCGAGGCGGTCTGGATCAACCCTCCCGAAAAGGAGAACTTTTGAGATGAAACTACAGTAATTTATTCACCAAAGTGTCTCAAAGTTGTTGACAAACATCGCGAGTGAGATCTTCGCGCCTCCGCCTTTTGATCAAATGAACTGATCGTCCTCTCACGAAGAAATAGTTGTCCTGGAAATCAAGGACCTTTTGAAGGGCCTCACTTTGATGGTAGGTAGAAACGACTTCAGCGCTTTTCATCCTGACGCCGGGAAGGCTGTAAGCAACCTCTCGCGGTGTCATCGGGTAGTCGAAAAGAGAGGAATAGATCACCGCCTCGAGAACGGCCAGTTCTTTTGAACTCAATGTCTGGTCACTGGCTGGTACGGCTTTCATGAACGTTCTCCAGCACCCCGGCGTCAGGGATCCTTCCCCGGGCCCGGAGTTGGGCTCCACCAGATTAAACCACTGCATATCAAGCTGAGAAAGAGTTCCCGGGCGACAACCGCCCAGGCAGCCCCGACCTCACCCCCGGATGGGATCAGTATCGAGTTCAGCGGAATCGTCAGGATCAACACGGCCACGCAGGCCCACATATAGGACACAGGACGGCGCCAGGCGATAAGCTGATGGGTCAGGACCAGATTGACAAACAGGGGTGGGAGAGCCAGGGCCAGGATACTCAAAGCAGCTCCCGCCCCCACATAGGCTTCGCCGTAAAGAAAGAGAACGAGTGCCCGCGGATGAAAACGAACAGCGCCGCCAGCGGCCACGGCTACGAGCCCCAGAACGACGGCCAGGATCGCGGCCAGGGATTTCGACCAAGAACGGCACATTAGAGGGTAGACAACTGCGATCACCGCTGCGGGAAAGAGACGGGCGGCGTCCACGAGCCGGAAGGCGGCCGTGTACCGGCCCACGGCGCTCGTGTCCCGGAACCACTCAAGAAACAGAAGATCGAGGCGAAAATAAACCCCGGAGGCCAGTATGCCCAGACCGATCGGAAGAATCTCTGCGAAGAAGCTTCGCGACGGTGAGCCGGTACCCCTGGGCAGTTCGGATCCCTGCTGTCCTACACTCTGTTTACTCTCTCGGACCAGGGCCAGTGCCCAGGATCCGGTTAGTTAGCAAGGCAATGGCGGTTGCCATGGTAAGCAAGGCCAGAGTCAAGAGGCTGAGGCTGGAACTAGTGGCGAGCACGAACCCGCCTGAGAGCAGGCAGCCCAGCCGGTGAAGTAGATTGGCCCATGACTCGAGGTCGCTTCGCCCAAAGCCCCGGAACAGGTGATTGAAGAATTCGATGACGGAAGACAGTAGTTGCACCAGAACCAGTCCCAGAAAGACTGCCCCTCCCTTGTCCCACCAGAGCAGCCAGTGGGCGATCCCAAGAGCGGCGAACAGGATCGAGCCAAGGTAGACGCGCAGACGAAACAGACTCGGAACAAACTGACTTGCCTGCCCGGAACGTCTGGCCACCTCGCTGGCGACAAAAAGCTGGATGCCCACATCGGACGCGATGGAGACGATCCAGCCCGTCGCCCAGGCCAGAGAAAAAAGGCCGAACTCGAAAGGATCAAGAAAGCGGGCGGCGAGAAGAAGCAGAAGGAAGGAGCTCAGCCTGCCGGCAACGTCGGAAAGGGTCTTCAAAGCGATGAGTCCGCCGATCCGATAGCTTGCGACTTCCACAGATGCTCCCCTCGAGGAAGCTCATTATAATGGCTCAGGAGTCGGGCGGATGGCGTTGACAACACGAGCCGAAAACGCCCATAATACCTGTTTCTCGCCGCTCGCCCCGGGCCACCGTAAGGTACCTGGAGGATTGAGTTTACCTCCCCAGCTGGGGGACCCAGGGAGTTGAGGGCTGGATGAGTGAAGGAGTCAAGATCGCATGGCGCGTGACAAAGGACCACGGCTAAAGAAGATGCGGGCGCTGGGATTGAACCTGCCCGGATTGTCCCGCAAGTCGATGAAACACCGGGAATTTCCGCCCGGAGAGCAGGGCCGCGCCCGCCGCCGCAAGCCCTCGGACTATGCTCTTCAGTTAAAGGAAAAGCAGAAGCTCCGATTCAACTACGGGCTGGGGGAACGGCAGTTTCGCCGTCTCGTGTCGGAGGCGCGGCGGGGAAAAAAGGCTGCTGGCGATCAGCTTCTCGAGTTCCTTGAAAGACGGCTCGACAATGTAGTGTTCCGAGCGGGCTATGCCCCTACCATTCCGGCGGCCCGCCAGCTCGTAAACCACGGGCACTTCACGGTGAATAGCAGACGGGTTGACGTGTCGTCTTTCCGAGTCAAGGAGGGGGACGTGATCAAACCACGGGAGAGAAGCATGAAGCTGGACATCATCGCGACGTCGCTTCTGGAGATTGCTTTGATTCGCCCTGACTGGCTCAACTTTGACGAACAAACGCTCACGGCAACCGTTGCCGCACTTCCATCGCCCGACTCGGTCCCCTTTCCGGTTGACGTGTCGTCGGTCATCGAGTACTACGCTAAGAGGTTGTGAGGCGGCTGGTTAGCGTTACCGGGCGGTCACCCGTTTCTGTTTTTTGCGGGGGTCGCTGACACCGGAAATAACCTGCCCGGGTATCGCTATTTCATTTTTGTGTGGGGGGGTCCGGGGGAGGCCGAAACTTGAAAAAGGGCCTGTTCACAACGGTTACCCTCGGACCCTGACCCGATCGGGCAATACTCAAAACAAGTCGACTACCCGGGCCTGAAGCGGATTCCCATTCCCGACAACCGTGACCTCATCCCCGGGACGAGCACGGGCCTGAATCAAAGAGGCGAGGGCTATCGGACGCTGCAGCCGTATGGAGTAGACTGCGCTGGTGACAGCGCCCGCTTTCCTCTCGTTGCAGATGACTTTCGCTCCGTGAGCCGGGACGGGGGATCCCGGTGAAAAGAGCAGCTTGCACAGTCGTCTGCGAACTCCGCCGACGTAGGTTGCTTTGGCGACGACCTCCTGTCCTGGGAAGCAGCCCTTGTCCAGGCTGATCGCCTCCTCGAGTCCAGCCTCCATGGGATAGTTGCTCTCGTCCATATCCACTCCGAACCGAGGCGTGCCGCGCTCCAGCCTCAACACATTCCGGGTCCGGCCATCGACCTTCGCTACCCCGCGGGGCCCAAATTCATCCAGAATCTGCGCAGCCAGGGCCTGGCCCAGGCCCCTGGGCAGGAAGATCTCGTATCCGGCTTCGGCCAGGGCTGGTTTGTTGATCACCAGAGCGTCCATGGACGGCACTTCCTGTACCTGATAGAGCTTCCGGGCCAAAGGCTCCGGGACTATCTGCTCCAGGATTTGCACTGCCAGGGGGCCCTGAATCGACAGGTGATCCCACACCACAGTTTCATCCACAACCTCGACATCGTCCATGATGATGAACCGGTTCAGGGAGTCCACCAGAACCGGGGCGCGGCCCGCATCCAGGTCGATGAGGATAAACCCGTCGAGCTTGTAAAAGTAAAAGTCGCAGATAAGCCTTCCATTGTGAGTGAGAAGGGTGGCATAGCGACCGGCCTGCTGCCCCAGACTCTGTACGTCGTGGCTGATCATCGAGTGGAGAAAACTCACATGATCGGGACCCTGTACCCGGACTTTTCCTCGGTCGGAGTAGTCCAGGACACCGGCTGAGCGCTGCACGGCTTCATGCTGGATGGCGATCGACATGCTCGCTCGCAAAAACCGCTATGCCCCCAGGTGGCGGGATTCCCCCGGTCTCAGCTCCAGAAGCTCGACGCCGGCGGGGAGGAGGGGGATCAGTTCTTCAGGGGTGCCGGTCAGCACCGGAAAGGTGCCGTAATGCATGGGGACGATGGTCGGCGTCCGGACCAGGCGCGCCGCATGGGCGGCTTCTTCCGGACCCATAGTGAACAGATCACCAATGGGAAGAAATGCGACGTGGGGACGGTAGATCTCCCGTATCAAGGCCATGTCTCCAAACACGCAGGTGTCTCCAGCGTAGTAGAGGCGAAATCCATTTTCGAACTGGACGACAAACCCCGAGGCCGATCCCAGGTAGACAATCGTCCCGTCTTCTTCGACAAAACCGCTGCTGTGTTTGGCTTCGACCATCGTGGCCCGGATCGCACCGAAAGTGACGCTTCCGCCTTTGTTCATCTGGGTGATGTTTCCGACTCCCTTCGACTCCAGCCAGACACCCAGTTCGTATGCGCAAGCAATCTGCGGTCTGTGCTGCTTCGCAATTTCGACGGCATCCGAGACGTGGTCCGGGTGCCCGTGGGTGATCAGCATGATATCGATGGGCGGAAGCTGCTTGTCGGACTCAGGACAGGCCGGATTTCCCTCAACCCAGGCCTCCATCAGAATCCTCTTGCCGCCTGGCGACCGGAAGAGAAACGTGCTGTGCCCCAGGTACTTCACTTCTACGCTGTCGTTCACACCACCGAATATACCTTGCCGGGCCCAGCCAGTGAAAGGCTTGACTCTGCACCGTGGAACGTGGAACGTGGAACATGGAACATGAAGGGATTGATTCAATGGCTGGAGCGTCGACTGGCGTTCGCCCCGACTCGCCGGATAACCAGAGAACCAGGCGTTCCCTATGTGTCCTCGTTCGTAACAACCTGCGACCATCACGACATTCATTTCTGGCTGCTGGAGCATCCCTCACCGCGAGTCAATGTGTTGTTCTTTCACGGGAATCGGGGAAATCTGTCGACATGGTGTTCACTCCTGGAGTTGATTCAGGCCCGAGGGGCTCGCCTGGCGGCCCTGGACTATCGAGGATACGGCCGCAGTTCGGGCCGGCCCAGCGAACGCGGTCTGTACCTGGACGTGGAGGCGTTCGTGGACCACTTTTGGGAGAAGTTGCGCGAGCCGGGCCTTCCGGTCGTATACTGGGGACGATCCCTGGGGGGAGTCGCGGCTGCCCGAGCGTGTCAAGAAAGAGAGCCGGATGCGCTCATTCTGGAGGCCACTTTCGCCAGCAAGCAGCATCTGGTTCACCACCTGCCACTGCTGCGCTGGATGGCTCGCTTCTCGGATTACGAGTTTCCAACCGTTCGCTTTCTGGAGAGTCGCACCTGTCCTATGCTCGTCATTCACGCATCCCGCGACAAGGTGATCCCGTTCCAGGCAGGAAAAGAGCTGTACAATCTCTTGTCACCACCAAAGGAGTTCTTTCAGATCGACGGCGGCGGACACGGTAGAGTTCACGAAACCCAACCGACTCGGTATTGGAAGCGAGTTTCAGACTTTCTAGCGGAGATCTCGGAAATTGGCGGACCAGATCAGCATCGAGGGCATCGATTGTAGGGCCCGCATCGGGGTCTCGGCAGAGGAACGGGCTGAATACCAGCGGCTGGAGGTGACGGTGTTACTGCGTTACTCGATGGAAGCGGCCATCGACACCGACTCTCTCGAGTATTCGATTGACTACGAGACCCTGGTGCGGTCCATCCAGGATGAAGTGGCTCAAATAGAATGCTCGCTGCTGGAAACGATGGCTGGACACGTTTGTGACGTGGTATTGCGTCATCCTCGAGTAGAAAGGGCTGAAGTCGAGGTTCGGAAGTTCCCGAAGTCTCTGCAGGGAGAAATCGGGCGCGTATCCGCACACGTAGCGCGACAGCAGGTCAGCCGAAATTCTTGAGAAGCTCTGAGAGCTTATTCTCATGCTCTCCAAGAACGTGGTCGGCCCCAGCCGTCCGGGCCCGCTCGAGCAGGGCCTTCTCCGAGTTGCGCCCCAATGCAATCAGGGGTAGTTCGGGCTTTCGCTGTTTCACCTGAACAATCAATGAAGTAGGACTGATGCCCTGGGCGTCCAGGTCGACCATGATAGCCGACGGATCACTCTCGATTTCCGGGAGAAATTTGTAAAGGGAAGAAACCACCTTGATCTCAACACCCGCCTCTCGGGCCGTTCGACTGATTTTCGCCTGAGCGAATAGATCTGTTATGTAGGCTACGATCATTTCTTGAATGCTCGACCGGCTGCCAAATGTTTCCGAAGTAGCTCCGGACGTCAGACGATGAAGGACTGCCCACAGCTGCAGGTCTTGGAGGCATTCGGGTTTACAAACGCAAAGCCCTGTTGCATCAGGTCTCCCTGCCAGTCGAGAGTCATGCCCTTGAGATAGAGATAGCTCTTGAGATCAACAAACACCATCGCCCCGCCCCGCTCGAACACTTTGTCTCCCGGTTTGCGGCTTTCCTCAAATCGGATCACATAGCTGAGACCCGAACACCCGCCTCCCTTGACACCGAGTCTCAGCCCGGCGCTTTCCGAGAGGCCCTGATTGTGTACTCCCGACTTGATGCGCTCGGCGGCTTGGTCCGTTACCAGAATCGACATGTCATTCTCGCTGGTGTTCAGGGGTCAAGGTCCTTAGTATAGCAGCCTGCGGCCCGGAAACATGAATCGTGCAACGTGGGAATGTGTCCAAACGCAACGTGGAACGTGAAACGTGAAACGTGGAACCTGGAATTCAGAGCCCGCCCCCCATCGGCTGGCCTCCGTCATCCTTGCGGCGGGTCGCTCGGTCCGCCTCGGCCAGGCCAAGGCGCTTCTTCGAGTCTCGAGGGGAGAAGCTGCCTGGAGTCGAATCTTCCATCAACACCTGGCCTGCGGCCTGACATGCCGTCTCGTTGTGTCGGAAGAACTGGGCCACAGGGTGCTCGACGCCGGACTTCCGGACCGGTTCGTGATCGTTAACCGCTCACCTGGGAAGGGCCCGCTCCACAGCCTGCACCTGGCTCTGAAGGAACTGAGGCGGGCTTCCGGTGTGCTGGTCCATCCTGTGGATCACCCTCTCGTCTCCTCATCTACCGTACTGACCTTGAAGTCACGACGACGCGCCAGCCCCGACTGTATACACGTACCCACGTCGAACGGAAAGAAGGGGCATCCAGTGGTTTTTCCCCTGCGGTTCTTTCGCGACCTGGTGGCTGCACCCCTGGAGCAGGGAGCCAGGTTCGTGGTTCGTCGCCATCCTGCCGCAGTCCACTACGTGGAGGTGGGGGATGATGGAATCCGGGCTAACCTGAACCAACCGGAAGACCTGCTGCGCTGGCGCAATCTGGGTCATTGGTTGCGCCTCCCGGCCTTGGAGTCACAGGAGCCGGAGATCGCGTTCCCAACCTCCGGACGTTGGAATCCTCAATAGGACGGCAGCGACGGATCGACGTCTCTGGCCCAGGCCAGAATCCCACCCTCGAGGTTTCTCATCTTGGAGAATCCGTGACCCTGAAGCTGCTCAATGGCCCGGGCGCTGCGGGCACCTGAGCGGCAATGCACCACCATCTCCCGCTCCGGATCCAGTTCGTCGACGCGGCTCATCAGTTCCCCAAGAGGAATCACGATGGAGCCTTCGATTCGGCAAATGTCTACCTCATAAGGATTCCGAACGTCGAGGATGACCAGATCCCGGCCCGCCTCCACTTCTTCCTGAAGTTGAGTGGGGGTGACTTCGACGAGTGTCGTCTGCTCTTCCTCGACCTGGCCCACTCCGCAGAACTGCTCGTAGTCGATTAGCCGGTCGATCGTCCGATGCTCGCCGCAAATCGGGCATTCCGGGTCGGGGCGCAACCGCACCTCGCGGAAGTTGAGTTCCAGAGCATCGAATAGAAGGAGCCGGCCCACCAGCGGACGGCCGATGCCCACCAGCAGTTTGATAGCTTCAGTTGCCTGAATGGTGCCCACCATCCCGGGGAGAATGCCCAGGACGCCGCCTTCGGCACACGAGGGAACCAGCCCTGCGGGCGGCGGTTCCGGGTAGAGGCACCGATAGCAGGGTCCCCCCGGGACCCCGAAAACAGAGGCTTGCCCCTCAAAACGAAAAATGCTGCCGTAGACATTCGGCTTCCCGGTCAGGATGCAGGCGTCGTTGACCAGATAGCGAGTCGGAAAGTTATCGGTCCCATCGGCAATGACGTCGTACTCGCGGAACAGCTCGAGAGCATTCTCTGAACTGAGGCGAGTCTCATGGGCCTCGACTCTGACATGAGGATTGATAGCCTCCAGCTTTTCCTTTGCGGAAGTCAGCTTGGGTCGTCCCACATCGTTGGTGGAATGAATGATCTGGCGCTGCAAATTGCTGAATTCAACCACATCGAAATCGACCATACCCAGACGTCCTACGCCTGCGGCGGCCAGGTAAAGGGCCATTGGCGAACCCAGCCCGCCGGCCCCTATGCAGAGCACGCTCGAGCGCTTGAGCCGTTCCTGCCCTTCGATTCCCATCTCGGGAAGCATGAGATGGCGACTGTAGCGCTGGGCTTCCTCAGAGGTCAGTCCGGACATTTCACTTTCGACCTCCCGCAATAGCCGGTACGATGCTCACCTCGTCGCCCGATTCGACGGCAGTGTCGCCTTTTTCCAGATAGCGAATGTCTTCGTCATTCACATAGATGTTCACGAAGCGGCGCAGCCGGCCCTGGTCATCGTAAAGATGCTTGCGGAGCTGGGTGTGTCCCTCGACCAGCTGGGCCAGCACGTCGTCTACCGTGTGACCGTCCACTTCCAGCGTGTCGTGGCCGTCCACGTACTGCCTCAGAGGTGTTGGTATAAAAACCGTTGCCATGTATTGTTCTCCTCTTCTCTGCAAACAGATGCTGATCGCTATCGATTGGATTCAGTTTACACCAACCAACCCCCGGAAAACTCCGTCTGCTACTGCCGACACTTCAGGAACCGGCCCGCAAGCCGCAAGGCAAATTGCCAATCAAGGAAACTACAGAGATAGGGATGACAACGCCATACCCGGGCAGAGCCCTCGTAAGCTCTTTCAGGTAACGCAGTCGCAACGGGTCGCAAATCCGGGGCAACGGCAAGGTGGAGATCTAGCTAGACCGGCAGTTGCGGATCACTAAGTACGGTGGGGCCCGGATCGGGAGGCTGGTGCATGGGCGCACATCGGAACACGTATCGAAGCGGCACGACCCGCCAGGGAATTGCCTTCGTTTCTTGGATCCGGAGTGTTCCAGATGTAAGCCTCCTCATGAGTGAAAGATCAAAATCATGCAAGTGCCATTCGTTCTCCCGCACCGGAGATCGCCTCAGGAACAGGCGAGTGAGACCGGAAGCCCTGATGAGCGACTTCACCCGGTTGATCCAAACTTCGTTGGGGATGGTGATAACTACTACTGCATCCGGCTTGGCTAGCCGCGCTAGCTCCTTGATCATGACCTGCCCCCAGGAACGAGTCCACTCTCTAAGTTAGACCTGGGACCATTTGAAGTCCACTCCATGGTATAGAACTCTGGGCCTGGGACCTGGGTAATCTGGCCTCCGGCGCCGGCGGCCGATAGGCCAAGGCGCTGTGAGGCCGTCGCTGGTTGTACTCCCTGCGCCATCTCTCGGCCAACACCTTCGCTTCCCACAACGTGTCGAAGACTTCTACGTTCAGCAGTTCATCCCGCAGTTTTCCGTTGAAGCTCTCCACATATCCATTCTCCCAGGGGCTGCCGGGCTCGATGTGTAAGGTCCTCACCCCAACAGCCTTCAGCCAGTCCCGAACCGCCTGAGCCGTAAACTCCGACCCGTTATCGGACCGAATGTATTCAGGCACTCCCCGATCCACGAACAACTCCGCCAATCGATCCAACACGTCCTGGTGATTCATCTGTCGTTGAACCTCAATGGCCAGACACTCCCGGGTGTATTCATCCAGTAGGGTTAATAATCGAAAGGCCCTTCCGTCATGGGTTCGCTCATGCACGAAGTCATAGCTCCAGACGTGATCCTTGTGAGCCGCTCGTAACCGAACGCAGGATCCATCATGAAGCCACAGTCTCCTTCGTTTCGGCTGTCTGGACGGGACTTTCAGCCCCTCCTGTCTCCACAACCTCTCCACCCGCTTGTGATTCACTTTCCACCCTTCCCAACGAAGCATGGCCGTGATCCGTCGGTAGCCGTATCGCCCGTAGTGCGTGGCCAACTCCACCATCTCAGCCACCAATCGAGCCTCATCATCGGGGATATGCCTTTCCCTTCGCTGGGTCGATCGAGCCTGTCCCAGCACTTGGCAGGCCCGACGTTCGGAGACGCGCTCTGCTCCCAATCTCTCCCTCACCCACACCACTGCGCGTCTCCTCTTCGTCGGGCCTAGAAGTTTCCCGAGGAAACTTCCTTTAGGATCTGCTTGTCCAAAGACAGATCTGCCACTAGCTTCTTCAACCGGGCATTCTCCTTCTCCAACACCTTCAACCGCTTGGCCTGATTCAGTCGAAGCCCTCCGTACTCCTTGCGCCACCGGTAGTAGGTCTGCTCGGTCACCCCAATCTGTTTGCACACCTGGCCCACCGTCTGTCCTTGGGCTAGACCTACCTCTGCCTCACGCAGCTTCATGATGATTTGTTCTGCCGTAACGGAACGTGTCAACAACTTTGAGACACTTTGGTGAATAAATTACTGTAGTTTCATCTCAAAAGTTCTCCTTTTCGGGAGGGTTGATCCAGACCGCCTCGGGAAGAGGAGGAGGAACGGGTTTGCCGTTGGGAAATCTCTCCGGGAAGAGTGCATGGGCGGCCTCCAATGTTTGGGATCGATCGCGACGGGTGGTGATGGCGGTGAGGTAGTGCACATCCGCGGGAGTGTGCAGGCCGATACCCGAATGGCGATGGTCGCGGTTATACCAATCGAAGAAATCCCGACAGAAGTCTCTGGCTTGCTGAATGGTGCCGAAACGAGCCGGGAATTCGGGACGGTACTTGAGGGTCTTGAATTGGGATTCCGAGTAGGGATTGTCGTCACAGACATGAGGCCGAGAGTGAGACTTGGTGACTCCCAGATCGGCCAGTAGCAAGGCCAGTGCTTTGGAACTCATCGACGAGCCACGATCGGCATGCAGGGTGAGACCACCCGCTACGATCTCCTGCTTGGAGTAGCTCTGGGCGATCAAGACCTTGGCCAGGCGGGAGCTTTCCTGGGTGGCCACCATCCAGCCCACCACATAGCGGCTGAAGATGTCCAGGATCACGTAGAGGTAGTAATAGCTCCATTTGACGGGCCCCTTCAGCTTGGTGATGTCCCACGACCAGCATTGGTTCGGGCCGGTGGCCAGAAGTTCCGGCTTGGAGTATTGGGGATGGCGGCGCTGGCGACGGCGTTCTCTAACTTCCAGACGTTTGGCCAGAATGCGGTACATGGTTCGAATCGAGCACAAGTATCGCCCTTCGTCCAGCAGCTCCGCCCATACGGCGGCAGGAGCTTTGTCGATAAACTGTCGGCTGTGCAGGACCTCCACAACGGCTTCCCTTTCGGGCGGGCTCAAGGCGCGTGGGGATGCGGCCCGAGGCCGAGGATCCAGCGCCGGCCGTTCGCGCCGAAGTTTCTCCCGATACAGACTCGATGGCGGCAGATCCAGAGCCTGACAGCCGGCACGGACTCCGTGGGATTGTGAGAATCGCAAAGCTTCGTCCATCAGCTCTCGTCTCCGTTCTCTTCGCTGCTCGCCAGAGAGATTCCCAACAGTTGCGAGACTTTTTTTTGGAGATCCAGCATGGCTTCAAACTTCTCGAGCTTGCGTTTCAGCTTCCGATTCTCAGCCTCCACTTGCCTCAGTTGATGATCCAGAGGATTGACCGGCTTTGCCTTTCGTCCCCGCTTGCGAGGGGTCAATGCCTGCAGCGTTCCGTGCTCGCGTTGGCGTCGCCAGGTCTGCAGATTCGACCAGTAAAGTCCTTCTCGGCGCAGTAATGCTCCCACTTCGCCCGACTCTTCGCAGCCATCGGCCTGCTCCAGGACCCGGAGCTTATAGCGGGCTGAAAACCGGCGACGGGTTGCCTTGGCAGGAACTTCCGGGTCGGGTCGCGGCAACGCCTTCTCGGGCTCGGTCCGTCCCGCAGCGATTTTGGAGACCTCTCCCCTCCGCTCCGAGGTTTCCAAAATCCTCAGTTTCTTGTCGCTTCTGTTTTCTATCATTCTGTAATCCAGCTTCTCGCCCTCTACTCTAATTTAGCCGGGAAGAAGTGTCTCACCATTATTGGCACAGAGGGTAAACCGCTTCCGTGCCATCCTTGCCTCCTTCCTAAAACCGAAAATCCTAACATTCAACTTGGACCCGTTTTAGGGGGCAAGGTCATGATCGTGTCGGCCAATTTCATTTCTTTCCATCAGGAATCGAGGCCGTTTGATCAAATCCTCGAATCGATGGAGCCGGGGAAGAAAGTCCTTTCTTTGACCTTTGACAAATACAGTACATTCATGGTTTTTCCCGTCTTCCTTCACTTCCCTGTCTGGTACCAGGTCAAGAAGGGAGGACTTGTGGACTTCTCTTTCGCAGAGTTTTTCCCGAATCGATTTCGATACAAGACACGTCCTGTGGCCGGGTTTGCTGGATCAGTTCTAAGACACGGTACTTTTCCGCAAGATTTTGTCTGGAGTGAGCACGCAACTGACTACCAATACTTTTTCTTACGAAAACCTGGAGAAGAAAGTAGCGTTGCGCGGACCTTCGGTGAAGGGCAAAACCAGGTACGCCTCAAGGCTCACGCTGGAAAATGGTGGCTGTTTGAAAGAGTCGGCTCGGACTGACTTTAAAAAAACGTCAATCCGAAATCGCTTTCGCAGTCCCTCTCAGGTCCCCACAAACTCAACCTGAACCCGGTGCGGGATCCATCCGGCCTCGTGGCCACGATCGAGAAACAGCTGTACGGCGCGGCGTCCGCTATCCTGGTAATCCAGCGTACGATCGTTCACGTACATCCCCACAAAACGATCACCCTTCGAGGAGTCCAGGCCCCGGCCGAACTGAAGCGCATAGTTCAGGGCCTCTTCTCTGTGGGCGAGTGAGAATTGAATGCTCTCGGAGATGCAGGCTGCAATCCTGGACATCTTTTCGTGGCCCAGATCTCTGCGGATCACGTTCCCACCAAGGGGTAGCGGGAGCCCGGTCTCGTCCAGCCACCAGCGGCCCAAATCGATCACCTTGCGGAGATCGTGCTCGCGATAGAAGAGCTGTCCTTCATGGATGATCACACCGGCGTCCACGTCCCCGGCCTTGACCACGTCAATCATCTCATCGAAGGGCACGACCGGGCACTCACAGTCCGCCTCCAGGAGCTTGAGCGCCAGGAAGGCCGAGGTCCAGAGGCCCGGTACGGCAATCCGTTTGCCTTTTAGTTGCGATGGTTCCAGCGGTGTTCTGCTGACCACCTTCGGACCGTAGCCTTCGCCCATACTTGCACCGCTGTTCAGGAGCGCATACTTGTCGGCAACATAGGCGTAGGCGTGGATGCTGACGGCCGAGACGTCATACTGGCCGTTGGAGGCAGCCTGATTCAGGGCTTCGATGTCCTTCAGATGATGTACGAATTCGAATTGTCCAGTGTCTATCTTGTCGGTCGCCAGCGCATAAAACATGAAAGCGTCGTCGCTATCCGGGCTGTGGGCAACCTTAATCGTTTGCTTGGTCATCTAATCCCTGTCTCTCCCTATTCCGGCACGACATTCCAGTGCCGAGTTGCCAGTCCGGTGTGGGCAACCGGAATCGTTTGCTTGGTCATCTAATCCCTGTCTCTCCCTATTCCTGGCACGACATCCCAGTGCCGAGTTGCCAGTCCGGTGTGGGCAACCGGAATCGTTTGCTTGGTCATCTAATCCCTGTCTCTCCCTATTCCTGGCACGACATTCCAGTGCCGAGTTGCCAGTCCGGTGTGGGCAACCGGAATCGTTTGCTTGGTCATCTATCCCTGTCTCTCCCTATTCCTGGCACGACATTCCACTGCCGAGTTCCCCCGCACTCCCCTTCAGCTGAACAAGCGGGTGACGACTTGGTGTAGCCATTCAATTCTATCCATCCTCGAACCCTTGTGTTTGCCCGCCGAATCGTACAGGAGCGGTTTGATCCCGGCCTGTATCGCTCCCTGCCAGTCGTCCTCCGGGTCATCTCCCACGTGGCAGCAATTGCCGGGTGAAACAACGAGGCGATCAAGGGCCAGCCGGAAAATCCTCGGATCTGGCTTCGCCAACCCGGCGCGACTCGAGACCACAATCTCACACAACAAGTGTGAAATCCCCAGTGTCTCGAGCAGCGCTGGCAACCGGGAGTCGAAGTTCGAGACAACCGCAACCTGAACCGAGCGCCCTTGCAACTCTTCCAGAACCTCCATGCAGCCGGGTTCCAGGGCCCACGCCTCGGAGGTCGAGTACAGATTGTAAATAGAGTCAAAGAATCCGCCGAAATCCGTGATCTTTGCAATGCCCTGGAATGTCTCTTTCACAACCCGTCTCCACCAGTCTCTTTCCAACTGGCCGATCCGCCTACCGTCCGGTTCTTGAAACACGAGTGGCCCGTGCCGGGAAAAGACCCGGCGAAAGGAACGGTCAATTCGCTCACAAAGTTCTCCTGAATAGGGCTCCTGAAGTCCAAAGCCAAGGGCGTGGCCAGTGTAGGTCGTTCCCACTGGCTCCTTCAGTCGAATGAGTGTACCGGCGGCGTCGAAGAAGACAGCTTCGGGTGGCTCCCGGTCTCTCATTCCCCCTGTTGGGGTTCCTGTCCGGGTCACGCCATCCCGATCAGAAAGGGATTCGTCCTTCGCTCCAACCCGATCGTCGTCTGAGGACCGTGGCCCGGATAGAGGAGTTTTTCATCTCCGAGAGGCAACACGCGGTCCTGAATGCTGCTGAGAAGAACCTCGGAGGAAGCCCCGGGCAGATCGGTTCTCCCGATCGAGCCTTGGAAGACCACGTCGCCGCAAAAAATATGTTGGCCCGCCTCGAAGCAGACATGTCCTTGCGAATGTCCCGGCGTGAAGTGGACTTTGAATTCGATGCCCGCCCACTCGAGGAGCTGGTGGTCAGACAGATCCCGATCAACCGGTGGAGCGGGCCCGTGTTGAAAGCCAAAAAACCGGGCCTGGGTGGGAAGGGAGTCGTACAGATCACGGTCTTCTGGATGCAGATGGATGGGTGCGTCGTGCTGCTCCCGCACTCTGGCTACTCCACAGATGTGATCCATGTGGGCATGAGTCAGCAGGATCGCTACAAGTTCTCTCTCGCGAGAGGAAATCAACTGCAGTATCGACTCCACTTCGTCACCCGGGTCAATATAGACGACCTGGCTGGAGCCCGGTAGACCGACCAGGTAGCCATTCTTGTAGAAGGGAGCAACAGCCCGTGAATCGACGATCAACGGTGGTTCACCAGGCTGGATCTTCATTCCGGCGGTATTCTTTCATACCGCCCCGATACCAATTTGCGTCACAGAAATCAGCCGATTTCAGGGCTTCATGGATTAGACGTGGAGACAACGGCTGGTGGGAAAGAGGGGTCGCTGGTGGCTCTTTCGACGAGAGCGCCCGTGATCGGACTATTCGGGATTCCGGATCAAATGCCGGTGATATTCGATCTTGCTTTCCTGTTCGACAAACGATGACGTGGCCTTCAGGCGGCTGACCCAGTTTTCGACCTTCTCTCTCGTCACATTCTTGAAAGAAAGCACAATGTGCAGCTCGCTAAACGGGCTGAGAAGCACCTCGGTCCTCGCTCGCTCCAGATCGTCCGGCGAGACGACCCAGAGTTGTGTGCCGGGCGCTGCCGCATACACGATCGATCCGGGCACAGCACGACCTATCCCTCGGTCCACAATTAATAGCGAAGTCTGGCCTGCCCTTTCAGCGAATCGCACAATCCTGCGCCAGGGTTGACCGGGCGAGTCCGTTCGGTTGGACCACTTGGCGGCATTTCTAAGGTGGACTCCGCAGTTCTTGTTGCCGCCAGTAAGGGAAATTCTGAGAGGGGGCGAGCCTGAGGGCAAGGTCCCTCTCAGAATGTTTTTTCAAGCCAGTGTACACCTCCTCCGGCGTCGCCCCAGCGTGCGCCGAGTGAGGTCTCTCGCTGTTGTATAGGTCGATCCAATGGCCGATCCCTTGACGGGCTTCCGACCCGGTTTCGAAAGCGTTCAGATAGACGCATTCGTATTTGAGTGAACGCCACAGACGCTCGATGAAGACGTTGTCCATCCAGCGGCCTCTCCCGTCCATCGAGATACGCACCCCGGCCCCTTTGAGTAGTCCCGTGAACTCCGTGCTGGTGAACTGACTCCCCTGGTCTGTATTGAAGATCTCCGGGGGATCGTACCTGTTGAGCGCTTCCTCGAGTGCTTCGCAACAAAAGGACGGCTCCAGCGTGTTCGACAGCCTCCAGGACAAAACCCAGCGGCTGTACCAGTCCATGATCGCCACCAGGTACAAAAAGCCCCGACGCATCGGGATGTAGGTGACATCCGTGCACCACACCTGATCGGGCCGGGTGACCGCCAATCCTCGAAGAAGATACGGATACACTCGATTCTCCGGGTGAGGCTGTGAAGTCCGCGGCTTTTGATAGATGACCGCCAGGCCCATTTTGGCCATCAGACGACGAACCCTCTTGCGGCCTACCCGAGAGCCCCGCCGTTTCAAGTGATAGACCATCTGCCGGGATCCGTAGTAGGGGGTCTTTAAGAACTGCTCGTCCAATCGTCTCATCAGTTGCAGGTTTTCTTCGCTCTCGCCTTTGGGCTCATAGTACAAAGTCGAACGGTTCAGACTCATCAGCCTGCATTGTCTACGAATGCTCAGCCTCGGGTGCTTTGGCTCGATCGTGGCCCTTCTGGCCTTTACACTCAGCGATCGAGCGCTTTGGACAAAAAATCCTTTTCCACCGTCAGTTCGCCGATCTTGGCATAAAGCTCTTTGGTCTCCGCCTCGCTTCCTCTCTGACGCTTCTCAACCTTGCCCGCGAACACATCGCCCAGACCTTCCCTGGCCCGCTTTTTCCAATTCGTGATCACACTCGGATGGATCTCGTAGCGAGCCGCCAACTCGCTCAGGGTGCGTTCGCCTCGAAGCGCTTCCAGCGCCACCTTCGCTTTAAACTGAGCTGAGAAATTCCTTCGTTTTGCCATGACTCCTCATCCTTTCTGATTCAGGTCGGAGCCACCTTAACAAATGGTCCAGTTTTCCGGGTCCAAGCTGGCCTTCCACCTGGCCGACTCGATCAGCCTTCGAGCGTTTTGCCGCCTGCCCTTGGGATGGACACCGTGCAAAAGCTGTCTGCAAGACAACATTAGCCGGATTCGAGCTTCCAGCTGGGAGAAGATCAATCGAGTGCTGATCCGATGGGCGGCGGGTGAAGGGTTGGAAAAGGGTAAGAAGATCCGAGTCGATGCCACAGCGGTGGAAAGTGACATTCATCATCCCAGCGACTCGCAGTTGCTGTACGATTCGATCCGCACACTCACGGCCCTGTTGCGGAAACTCAAAGAGCACCACCCAGTGGTCTACAGCGATCACTGCCGCCGGGCCAAACGCCGCTGCACGAATATTCGCAACACGCGAGGCCAAGCCCGCAAGAAGCCTTTGTACCAGGATCTGCTGAAGGTGGCTGCCAAGACAGCTCACTACACTCGAGTGGTCCTGCAAAGTGCCTCGCAGTGGGAAGATATCCCCAGCCTGGTGATTGTCGGCAAGTTGCGTCATTACTTGCATTTAATGCAGCAGGTGATCAAGCAAACCGAGCGCCGGGTCTTGCAGGGCGAGAAGGTACCGGCGGCAGAGAAGGTGGTTTCCATTTTTGAGGAGCATACCGACATCATCCAGACGGGAGGCCGCGAGACCACTTTTGGCCACAAGATCTTTTTAACTTGCGGCAAGACCTCGCTGTTGACCGATTGCTTGGTGCTCAGAGGCAATCCGGCGGATTCGGCTCAGATGAAGCCGATGCTCAAGCGCCACCATCAGCTTTACGGGCGCTATCCACGGCAAGCCAGCTTTGACGGGGGATTCGCCACCCAAGACAATCTGAGGTGGGCCAAAAAACAGGGCATTGTCGATGTGGCCTTCGCCAAGAAGGGTCGACTGAAAGTCTCAGAGATGGTGCGTTCCAGCTGGGTCTATCGGCAGTTGCGGCGTTTTCGGGCTGGAATCGAAGGCTGCATCTCGATGCTCAAGCGAGTCTTCGGTGCCAACCGCTGTACCTGGAAGGGCTGGGAGCATTTTCAGCAGTACCTGCATCTTTCGGTTCTCAGCTTCAACTTGCTGGTGCTGGCTCGACTTCGCCTCTAGGCAGCCAGTCGTTCGCTAGTTGAGGTGGAGTGTAGAGCTTGCGTATTGGTGTCTTCGCCAGAGGGCTTCAGGCGGCTTACTGGCAAAAAAGCTGGGGAACCACTGAAACAAGTTGGCCCCGCCAAAAAAGGTTAATATTATCAACCGGGATAGATGTCCAAAAAGGTCACTTTCCGGACGAGAACTAGCTAGCCCCGGTGTAATGAACAGGATCAGCCTGAAGAGAGCCAAGCCGGCGTTTGGAGGTCCTTCCGCCGGGACAAACACTAACATCTTGACAAGCAATCCTATCGCCAGTTCCAACGCTCCCGGAAAGGCCCGCAGGTGGCCGGGGACTGATCCCACGCCATGGAGCACGAAGTATCCCCCAATCACCGCCGGTAGCGATCCAGTTGCCAACAGTGCCGCTATGCATCGCCACTTTCTTCGCCGGCCGAGCAGGTACAGGCTGTTGAAGACAAGAACACCTGCGGCAAGGATTCCCAAATAGTGTGTCAGGAATGCGAGCCCAGTGGTGAGGCCGATGACCGCGGGCAACAAGAGGCCGGCCTTCGTTCCTGAACTCGAGCCGATGCCACGTTTGTGAATGAGCAAGATGAATCCAAGGAAAGCGATAGCGAGGAATAAGGACGCCATCGCGTATCCCCGTACCGTCGTTGCTGCATAATAGGCGGCCGGTAATGTCGCCATAATAAGGAACGCCCAAATCAGCGCACCATCGCTTTCCATTTCGTCGAGTCGCTATCCAGTGAGTAGAACCAACAAAGTCACGACCACAAACACCAGCGACAGACCCCGGTGAAGAATCAGATTGGGACCGACGAACCAGTGCAGACACCACAGCGTCAAGTGATAAAGGGGCGGGTGGGCATCGTTGTCACGCACATCTCTCAGAAGAGACCCCAGTCGAGCCCTGTCACCAAAGAGGCTCTGCATGACGTCTGCTCGAAAGGGTCCCTCAGGCCAATCAGGCGTGGGATGCCCGCTGACCATTAGAAAGGAGACCGTCTCGCCGTATTCGATACCCTGCACGAATATGCCCGCTAAGCAATGAGAAGGGAACGGTCAGGATAGCGATCCAAGCGATCGAACGCACTGCACTCGCCCTCGGAGTGATGATTCGATCGTTTCTCATGCCTGCCCTTTTTGGCAGGAAGTGGACCCCAAACTGCCATCAAGTGTAGCAATCTTCACTGACCGCCGGGCACAGGATCCTGGTTACTTGAAGAGCCCAACAAAACCCCATCCCACCAGCGCATAAGCAAACCCGATCCAGGCGTCGATCAGGTAATGGTGTCCCAGGTATACAACGGCAAAAACGATCCCAAAGGTGAGCAGAAGCAACCACACAGAGTGCTTGCCCAGCTGAGGCCGTAGAACGAGGAAGAAATAAAGCGGATAAGCGCAGTGCAAGGAGGGAACGGCAGCCACGGGGTTCGGTGCCTGGTTGGCGGTTACACCGGCCAGCAGGAATCGATCCAGCCCCACCTGCTCCAGGCCGTCCAGGTACCCCCTTTCGGTTGCCCACCAGGGGGGGGCAGCGGGAAAAAGAATAAAGGTACCGAACCCGAGGTAAGACAGGAACAGAAACCCGGCGACAAACCTCCAGTAAAGCGGCCGGTTGCGCTTCCAGAGAACCAGGCCGATCATAACCGGCGTCACAAAATGAGAGAGGTACAGAAGGTTGGAGACCGGATCGATCAGCCAGGTGGCGATCGGTCCACCCAGGTGGCGTTGAAGTACCGCCGCCGGAATCACACCGGCTGACAACGTCCTCTCCCATTCGATCAGTCGCACCACATGAACGGCGCTCGGATCCAGGCTGCGGGCAAAGACACTGAGGCTCTGATAACACAGCAGCAGAATCGCAAACGGGACCAGCGCCGCCCAGCGGGTGTTCATTTCTGGAATCGCAATCACCCACACCAGCATGGGAACCGGCAATAGTGTCCAGGGCAGCCACCCGATCCCAAGCACGTAATACAGACCCGCGGCCAGCGTAAAGATCACGGGAAGCCCCAGCACTGCCCCCCTGCCGCTCAACCGATTTCTCACACCTTCTCCCTGCGGCCCGTCCCGGCCAGGTCTACTCCTTCCATCTCTTTAGAGCGCTTCAGCCCCAGCAGCGAAAGGAGGGTGGGGGCTACGTCGGCGAGGCGGCCATCGGTGAGGCTGGAGTTCTGCAGTCTCTCCGACACCAGAATACAGGGCACCCGATTGGTCGTGTGGGCGGTGTGAGGGCCCCCGCTTTCCTCGTCCCACATCTGCTCGCAGTTGCCATGATCCGCTGTGATCAGGGCTGCGCCCTGGACATCCAGGACGGCCTCGGCGATGCGCCCAATACCGGTGTCTACCACCTCGACAGCCTGAACGGCTGCCTCCAGAACGCCGCAATGCCCCACCATGTCCGGGTTGGCATAATTCACGACCAGGAACCGATAGCGCCCTGAGCGGATCGCCTCGACTGCCTGCTCCGTCACGTCGGGGGCGCTCATCTCAGGCATCAGGTCATAGGTCGTCACATCCGGAGACCTGGCCATGTAGCGGTCCTCTCCTTTGAACGGAGCTTCTCTTCCGCCGTTGAAAAAAAACGTAACGTGGGGGTACTTCTCAGTCTCGGCGGTGTGAAACTGGCGCATTCCAGACTCGCTGACCACCTGCGCGATCGTTCCGGTCAGAGGGCTCGTTTTGAAAACGACGGGGCAGTCGATACCGGCCCGATAATCAGTCATCGTCACCAGATGGATCCGAGGCTGGTCTCGGGGCGTAAAGGTCGGGCGAGGGTCGCCCCGAGTGTTGTCTGTCAGGTCTTTCTCGATGAGAGCTCGGATCAGCTGGCGCGCGCGGTCGGAACGGTGATTGAAACTGATCACCACGTCCCCGTCCCGCACTCTGGCAATCGGACCCTCGGCATCGGCGATGACGGTAGGGCGAATAAACTCGTCGCTCTCGGCCGGAAACCCCTCTCCCGGGGAATGACTGGCTGCTCTGCGATAAGCCGATTCGACCGCTTCCAGACCCGACCCGGCATGCAATTCCGCTTCGCCCCTCACCATCGCCTCGTAGGCCAGCTGCGTTCGAGACCACCTCTTGTCCCGATCCATCGAATAGTAACGGCCGATTACCGTGCCAATCCGGCCGCCGTAGCGCTTCAGATGCGCCTCGACTTTCTGCATGGCCCCGAGTCCGGAGTGGGGAGGGGTGTCGCGACCATCGGTGAAGGCGTGAAAGAAGATCCGGCCCGGTTCGATGCCGTTATCCGCCGCCATCTCAATCAGCTCGAAATAATGTCGCTCTGAGGAGTGAACCGAGGCTTTGCCGATCAATCCAAAGAAATGAAGACGCGAGCCGCCCGACCGCGCCAGCTGCATGGATTCGCGAAGAGCGGGGTTGCGCCGGAAGGCACCGTCGTCAATGGCTCGATGGATCTGCTGCAGTTGCTGCCGGACCACACGGCCGGCGCCCAGGTTGAGATGTCCGACTTCGCTGTTACCCATGGTGCCGTCGGGCAGGCCCACCGCGGTGCCGCTGGTCTGCAGCCGGGAATGGGGGAAACGACTACACAGGGCGTCGTACTGCGGAGTCGCGGCCAGAGCCACGGCGTTGTGGTTGGTTTCCTCGCGCAGCCCCCAGCCGTCCATCACAACCAGCACAACCGGGCCGTGATTCTGATCCTCCCGCAAACCCCTGGTGCTCCCTTCGATGCCGTACCTCCGGTCGCGCGCGCCGGGGCCGGTCAGCTGCGCCGATGTCGGGTCAGGTAACCGAGCAATCGATCTTCAAATTGCGTTCGGTTCTCAACAAGGGTGGTCATGTCCGTTGAGGAGAACCGCAGATGCATAGGCGAAACACGTTGGTGCTCCACGTCAACCTCGAGCCCTTCAGCCGTAGGTTTGATTTGCAGCTCGGCGTCCGATCCGAGGTGAAAATGCACGAATTGTCTTAACTGGCTCAGGAACCTCTCCCGAGTCTGCACCGCTTCCATCTCGCCTTTCAGTATCGCCACACACCACGCCCGAGTACAACTCTACGGTTCATCTCTTTGTGAACTAAGAGGTGTTATCTTATTTCGATGCGCGGAGCCGCTTGGCCCACACTGCTTGTAGGCATGGCCCTGACTACGGCCGCATGGGGTCAGAATCGAGCCCGGCTCGAGGTCGTCTATCGTGGGTCGCCTTTCGTCATAGAAGCCGACCGGATCGTCTCGGCCGACCCCACGATTGCGGAAGGGGATGTGGTGGTCACCTTTGAAGACATTACGCTCAAAACGGGACGTCTGATCTATCACCGAGACCGCCAGCTCGTGATCGCCGAGAACAGGATCGAGCTGACTCAGGGCATCCAGTGGCTAAAGGGTAGCAACGGTGAGTTCAGGCTGGATGACGGGACCGGATTCATCGATAACGCCGAAGGTTTCACGGATGACGAACTCTTCGTGAGGGCCAGGCGTCTTCTCAAGACCGGGCCGGACACATACCGTGCCCAGGATGGCTTTCTGA